>CATOSB010000039.1 GCA_951812305.1 uncultured Paracoccaceae bacterium | reverse complement strand
ATAATCCATGGTTCAGGGTGGCCTTCATCATGCAGTACGCCGATATTCGTAAACACACCCGACCCATAAAGCTCTGCGTTTATAAGGCCCTGGGGCATCAGGTCCTTGATCTCACCACAAGACAACTCTCCACCTTGGTGCTGTAAGGTCAGGTTGCCTTTCAAGCGAATTCGATATCCCCATCCCGCTTTTTGGCAATAGTGTATTAACTTTTCTGTGCCATAAAAGCGATCAGCCGTCAGCAAAACATCAGCCCCTTCGGGCACCCAGTCCTGCATACTGTCCAGCACCTCTTTTTGGACAGCAAACCCAATGTTGCCTTTCGTTTTGCGAACGCGCCAAGCCACAGGCAAGGGGCGTTGTTGCACGGAAGCTCTGGAGCTCGGAACGCGCCCTACCCGAGACGGAATTCAGGCGGTGCGTTCGAAACGTGGCTGGCCAAGCCCGGTCATTCGGTTGAGAATCTGCACGCCAATCCTGGCTTGCGATTTCTGGTTTTCGAAGTCGCGCGACTTTAGCCTGGGCCCAATAACCGCCTTCCAGCGGCCCATGAGAGTTTCACCCCGGCTGCGTTGATTGTAGCCAGTGGCTTTCTGCCAGGCCATCCGCCCGCGGGCTGCGATCTCGGCGATATGGCAGTCTCGTGCCGTCAGATTGTGGGCCGCATTGGGGCTCACAACCGCGTTTTTGGGAGGTGGGATCGTCACCTTGATCATCGGTCCGAACCGAGCGGCAAGTAAATCAGATGTTGGTTCTCCGTCGTATGCTCCATCTGCGAGGAACCAATCAACCGGACCGTCGACCTGATCCAGGAGATCTGGCAGCACCGTCGGATCGCCGACGTCATCCGTGGTGAGATCAGAACAGACGATCTCCCCGCTGACAAGATCAAGACCGAGGTGGAGCTTGCGCCAGGAGCGCCTTTTACGCTTGATTTTGTGCTTTTCTTCAAGCCACTCGCCCGCGCCGAAGATCTTAAGACCTGTACTGTCCACTGCCAAATGGATCGCCGCCCGGCCATCGATCCCTGGCTTTGCAGGTAACGCCAGGCCGCTGCCCCGCCGCGACAAGGTGGAGAAATCAGGTACCGCGATTTCGACACAGAGCAGCTTTGCAATCGAACGCATCAAGCCTTGCGTCTGGCGTAATGGTTGGCGGAATACCATGCCCGGCGTCAGGCACATCTCAATCGCCAGATCCGAATATTTGCGCTGCCCGCCACGGGTAGTACGCCGAGGCGCAGCCCATGAACTCATTGCATCCTCACTAATCCAGATCGTCAGATCACCGCGCTGACGAAGCGCTTCGTTGTATTCAGCCCAATTGGCCACGCGATACTTCTGTTTCGGGATCTTATCTCGACGATCTGCGTTGAATTTGTGCGGCATCTACAACATCCTCAAGGAAATAAAACGCATCGATATCAGAAGGCGGGTGATCTATGCAACAACGCCAACTTTATGCAGCATTTGCAACTTGAAAAAAGCGACCATTGGATGAGAACGCACCAAGGCAGTTTAAGTCCGGCGGCTTCAACGGATGGCCGAGTATCATGTGTTTAAGGTGGCCCGCGAGACAGTGCTCCAATGAATGCAAGAAGACGGTATCTGGCTGTCCAACAAGCAACGGAGAACATCACACCATCCACGCTTGCGACAGGAATGTTTTGGCGAGTTGATCCAGACCACCGGCTCGAATCATCGTTGGTTCGAGGAACGCGGCGATGCCTGCACCCTGCTCGTTGTCTAACATCAGCACCTATCGGAGAAATTGCGGCGCACTACACGCAGACCTTTGTCGGCCCCTAGTCAGGTTCCCGGTTAGATGGCCACACTTTGATACAAGGCAATGTTTTTTGAGGAGCTGTGCGGCAATTATCAGACCGATCTCAGAGGCTTGATGTCGATCCGGCTTTGCGTCGAGATTTGCGTATGCATTTGTATTTACTACATTAAATGCGGCGTTACCCCTCGGGTAACTCGCCCAAGACACCGTTCACTCCACCCTTGGTTACCCACGGGTAACCGCTGCCCTCAACGAATGCGTGGGCCACCCCTTAAGGCGCCTTCAAAGGCCCGCACAGCCTCCTCCAGACGCTCCTTCGGAATCGTGGCAAAGTCCCTCTCGCTAACCAGCCGGCACTCACCCTGGCGCGCAGTGACCTTCGTCTTGCCCACAAAAAACTCAAACTTCTGCTTCGGCGTACGCGCCTTCGCGCCGGATGCTCGTGGCGCTTTCTCGGACTCGAGAAAACCAGCCAGTACCCGGTTCTGTGCCTCCGGCGAGATACACGCGCGCAGCTGATCCTGAAGCGCTTCCACTTGCTTGGCATCCTTGATCGCCCGAGCCACGTCGACGCCCAGGTTCCGCGCAACATCTTTTGGCCACTTCAGCGCATCGCTCAAGCTGACCAAGAGGAAGACAAAGTTGCGGATGTAGGACCGCTTGGTTTTGTGTAACGCACCATACAGTCGATTAACCAGTTCCGCCGGATCGACCTCTTCGATGGCTTCGTCCTCGGCTGCGGTGATCGCCACTTGCGCCATCTCGGCAAAGGTCAGGTCTTCGCGCACAACATTTTCTTCAACCATGTCGACATAACGCGAGATCCGGTCCCCCTGCCCTGCCTCAACCCTTGCAATGATCGTCGAGAAGTCTTCTTCGCCGGTCTCACTGTAAAGCTGGCTGAGCGCCGTGAACCGCCGCCAGCCCTTCTTCAACTGATAGCGACCATCTGAACCTTCATAGACCTCAACTGGCTCTTTCTGCCCACGCTCCCGGATCGAGGCTTTCAACTCCTCCATCTCATCCGAAGCTGCGACCGCCTCAAGCTCCAACCGATCACGCGGCAAGTCATCAATGGCAATCTCGGCCAGTGATATGCGCACAAGCACCCTGCCCTCGTCTCGTGCCAGTCGGAAATTCTTGGCATCCTCGGCATTCTGGCGACGCTGCGCAACTTTCGCCTCGGTCGTCTCGGCCAGATTGTCAGCCACATCGCGAACCGCGGCCCCCATAGGCCCTGGGGATCTCTCGCGCCGAGGTGTCGTGGGCTTCGTCTCCAGTGGCTCAAACCCGAATTTGTTGGAACGGCTCATTCGGCGGCCTCCTTAGCTTGGCTGTTGTTCTTCCAGGCAACTATAACTGTCGCAAGAAACTCGTGATAAGATCGATCAAAACTCTGCCGCGCCCGCTTCCAGGTTTCGCGAGTCATCTGCCGATAATCCTGCTCATAAACCGACATTTGAAAGCGGCCCGATTGCTCGACGGCACGCGTCATCTCGATCGGGTTGGCGCAGACGTCCGCCCCGAAAACATTTTGAAAGGCATCCATCATCGCCTGATGCAACGGATTGGCCCCCTCGAACCGGGTCATTAGCAATCGAATATCGGCGAATTGTTTGGGAAGAGTTATGCCAGCGTCCGTTGCCAGTGCGGCAAACCCATCCGAGATATCCGCCATCGCATCGCCCAACTGACCAAGATAGCTGGTCGTACTATCGTATTCCCAATAGCCCGGGCCCGACGGGATATAGAGGATATCAGCCGCAAATGCTGCGTTCAGGGACTGATAGCCAATAGCGGGCGGGCAGTCGAAAATGATGATATCGTATTGATCGTCAGGCAGCTCGTCGAGGTAACGCGCAACGCAGCCAAAAAAACTCCACGCCTTGTGGACTGAACGGTATTGCGCACTGGCGAACTCGACAAAGGCCGCGTTGGCGCAGGACGGGATAATGTCGATGGTTGGCCAACACGTGCGCTGAATGAAGTCATGAAATCTCTGTGCTCCAATTGAGCGCACATCCTCGGGCAGTTCGTCCGAGGCCGGGTAGGGACAATCGTCGGGGTCGTCATAGCTTTCCATGATGCGATCCGCCTCCCGGCATAAGTCGCGGCACATGATTCCCCATACCGTGTTCCACTCTTTCACTTCAGTGATGCCCATTGAATGGGTCAGCGTTGCCTGAGGATCAAAATCTACGCACAGTACGCGATATCCATCCAATGCCGCCGCATTCGCCAGATGCTGCGCAACGACCGTCTTGCCAACACCGCCTTTGAAGTTTGACACCGCGACGCGCATCGCGCGGCCCCTGGGACGTTCAGGCAAAAGGCTCTTGCCTCGAAACCGTATCCGTCGGCGCAGCTCATTGATCTCATCCAGCGTGAACCAGCGCTGTCGACCATCGGCTTCCGTCAGACCCTGGGGCAGGCTGGGATCCTCGGTCAGCTTCTTCCGCAGAGTGTCAGCTGGTACATCGAACATAAACTGGCTGATTTCCCAGATTGAGAACGGTCGCAGTTCCTTAACCTCTCCCGGTGAGAAGGTCGCCTTGCGCACAGCGGCTTGCTGAGCAAGGCTGCGTTCGTTCATGGTTAGAAGGTCGTTATGATCTCGCATCACATTTCTCGTGTTTTTCAGGAATGCTAGATGAATAACGGGATTTCAACAAATGCGCAAAAGGAAACTTTCGGATTCTCAGGAATCCGAATTTGCGTTTGGTTTCAAGAGAATCACCGGATACTCTACACGAGCTATCGAAGATATGGTGACAGCATTTTCTCGAAAGACACTTATATGGTGACAGCCAAGGTGAAATGTGGGGACACCCCGAGTGTCCCCATTAACCATTAAACCTAGAATATTTCCGGTTTTCACGAATAGCCACAAAATCCTGTTTTTAGGATGCAGTTGACAGAAGACGGGATTTCAGTGTCTTCTCGGGTCAAATGGAATCGGTGCACAGATGCTGATCCAAGAGGCAGATGTAACGGAAGAAACAGGGTGAAGTTCTCAAAATGAAACCACTACGGCTAACCGGCCAAGAGTCGGGGGTGTTGAAGTATGACGTACTGACCGCACTATCGGTTGGCGCATTGAACGGATCACCAACATTCCAAACTTCGGTCATGCGATTGATTGCTTTGGTCACGGCGCGGTACAATTGGCGCAAGGACGAGTTCTGCGTCGGCCAAAGGGATATGGCTCGGATGTGGTCAGTAAACGAACGCACCGTCAAGCGCGAGATAAAACGATTGGTCGAGTCCGGGATAATCATCTGCAAACGTCCTGGCGTGCGGGGAAGGGTAGGCGCCTATGGGTTGAACTACCATAAGATCAGCTCTTTGACCCAGGCCGTCTGGCCCTTGGTCGGGCCGGATTTTGATCGTCGAATGCGCGAACGCTATGAGCAACCCGAGACAGTTAAGGTTCTCCAAATCAGCGCATATACGCAAAAGGACGAACTCCCGACCAGACCGGGCACGTGGCAGAGCGTTTTGGTCTCGCTCAGCACCGAACATCCGAACCTTGTTGAGGCCTGGTTGTCGCAATTGGAATTTCTTGGTTTTGAGCGGGGACACCTGCGATTGAAAGCGCCCAGCTCCTTTTTTCAGCATTACCTTGAAACGCATCACATGGCGATCCTGACCGGCGCGGTGGAACGGGAAATGGGGCCTGTGGATCAGGTTCAATTCGAGTGACGGTTCAAAGCCCAGCCGCCCTAGTGAGATTCACCCGGAAGCGGTCTCGATTTCGCTGATACCGCCGCGTCATCTCGGCCGAGGAGTGGCCAAGTTGCTTTTGGACGTAGCGTTCATCGACTTGGGCAGAACTGGCGAGACCGGCCCGCAAGGAATGGCCGGAGAACAGCGCCAGACGTTCCGCCTCGGGCAGGTCAGAACGGATGCCGCTTTTCAGAACCGTCGCTTTGATCTAGCTGGCCCGAAGCTGCATATTTGGGCTTTTGAAAGAACGTACAGGGAACGAAAGGCTGATTGACGGCCAGAGCTGATGTTGGATGATGCTTGCGTCTGGAGGGGTCATGATAGAGCAAGCATTTGCCTCAACGTGGGGGCTTTCATATTCGGATTTTGAGTTTCTAAACCGGTTTGGGGCGAAGTCGCGGGTCGCGATTGCATGCCAACTCCTCTTTTTTCGCCAGCATGGCCGGTTTCCTGCCACGCGCGGTGATCTTGACCCTGATGTGATCGTGTACGTTGCTGACCAGATTGGGGCGACAGACGATCTTTCCTACTCTTTTTCCAGTGACACCGCGCGGCGGCAACGTGCGAGTATTCTGGATTTTCTCGGGTTTCGCCGGGCTTCTGATCGTGATCGGGCCAGACTCCAGGCATGGATGATTGAACAGCTCGGTGGGCGTGACCTGAACTTGGCGGATTGGGTTGAGCGGGGCTATGCACAGGCCCGTCAAATGAACGTGTTTGTTCCTTCAGTGAAGATCATGGAGCGGCTTGCGCGCGCGGCCCGTCGGGATTTCCGCGAGGGGTATTTGACGAAGGTGGCATCGCGGTTATCGACCGAGAGGGTTACGCAGTTAGAATGGACGCTGTCTGAGCCCTTGGCGACAACGGGGTTTCAGCGTCTGAAGGATGATGTCGGTGCTGCAACGCTAGACAGCGTACTGCTGACGGCGCAAAAGGTGTCCTTTGTCGCGGCGCTCAATCTTCCATTGGATATTCTTGGTGATGTCGAACGCGGTTGGGTGATGCGTATTGCATGTCAGGTAGAAGGCGAAACCGCCTCGGAAATGCGTCGCCATGCGCCCGAGAAGCGCTTCGGGCTTCTTGCGGTCTACCTGATGCATCGCCGCTCTCAGCTGATTGACGGCCTCATTGACCTGCTTTTGGAGGTGGTTCATCGCCTGGGAACACGGTCACGCCGAAAGGTCATTCAGGGCATCGCGGCAGATATAGGCGCGGTTCATGGCAAGGAGCGTTTGCTTGTCGAGATTGCCATGGCCGCGCTGGATCATCCCGAGGGTCGGATTGAAGACGTTATCTTCCCTATCGCTGGGGCGGCTAAACTCCGGGCAGTCATTGACGAACATCGCGCCAAGGGTACCTTGGACACGCGCATCCAACAGACCATGCGCAACTCATATGCCAGCCACTACCGCCGCATGCTGCCACCGTTGCTCCGGGCTTTGCGATTTCGCTCGAACAATGCAATGTGGCATCCGATATTGACCGCCTTGGTTCTGATTGTCCGGTTTGCGGAAGCCGGTCGCCGGGTTGTTTCTGAAAATGATATTCCAGCAGGGATCATTCCCGGAAAATGGCGCAGCGCAGTCATTGATGAGAATGGTCGGGTCAATGTTGTGTCCTTCGAGCTCTGTGTGCTGACACAGCTTCGCGAACGCATCCGCGCCAAAGAGATATGGATCGAAGGTGCGGACCGCTACCGCAACCCGGATGATGACCTGCCGGGAGATTTCGACACGCGTCGAGATTCCTACTACGCTGATCTGGGGCTATCGCAGGATGCAAGAGGCTTTGTCGCGGGCGTGAAAGCCGAGCTGGAGAAGGAACTGCGGCTGTTGAACGCCACCTTGCCTGACAATGATAAGGTGCGCTTGCGGCGGGGTGGGGAGAACCGGATTTCCATTACGCCCTTTGCGCCAGCCCCAGAGCCGCCTGGTTTGGCCACGCTGAAAAGCGAGGTTGCCCGGGCGTGGCCGATGACCGGGCTTTTGGATGTTCTCAAAGAAACAGCACTCGATACTGGGTTTTTGAGCGGCTTTCAGACCTCGGCCAGTCGGGAGGCTCTGCCGCCTGCCGTGCGAGATCAACGCCTGTTGCTCTGCCTTTACGGCTTGGGAACCAACGCGGGCCTGAAACGCGTGGCCGCTGGTTCACCCGATGTCAGTTATGACGAACTTCTGCACATTCGCAGACGGTATATTGACCCGGCTTCCTTAAAGGCGGCTTGCGCGCAGGTTGCCAATGCAACGCTTGCAATTCGCGAACCGGAAATCTGGGGCACGCCGGGCACAACATGTGCTGGGGATTCCACCAAGTTCGGGGCCTGGGATCGCAATCTGATGACGGAGTGGCATGCGCGCTATGGCGGGCGCGGCGTCATGATTTATTGGCATGTAGAGCGTCAGGCGACCTGCATTTATTCTCAGCTGAAGCGTTGTTCGTCCTCTGAGGTAGCCGCAATGATTGAGGGTGTCTTACGGCATTGCACGGACATGGAAATCCAACGGCAGTATGTGGACAGCCACGGCCAAAGCGCAGTTGGCTTTGCTTTCTGCCATCTTCTGGGCTTTGAGCTTGCGCCGCGCCTCAAGGCAATTGCGCGGCAGAAACTCGCCCTCCCTAGTGCGGGTATGCGAGGGCAACTGCCCAATCTCCTTCCGATCCTGTCGGGCGTGGTCGATTGGGGCGAGATCGAACGCCAGTATGACGAG
>CATOSB010000038.1 GCA_951812305.1 uncultured Paracoccaceae bacterium | reverse complement strand
CATCTCGGCTCGGCCATCGGTCTTTCCCTTGTCGAGCAAGGCTACCGCGTCCTCTTCAGCCGCACCACGGACCTGGTGCAGAAGTTGCAGCAGGCGCGGCGCGACCTCGTCCTCGAAAGCGCCATCGCAAAGCTCGAAAAATTCCACCTTCTGATCCTCGACGACATCACCTACGTCACCAAGGATCAGGCTGAGACCAGTGTGCTGTTCGAACTGATCAGCGCGAGATACGAACGCCGCTCCATGCTGATCACGGCCAACCAGCCCTTCGGAGAATGGAATACAATCTTCCCGGATCCAGCCATGACACTGGCCGCCGTCGACAGGCTCGTGCACCACGCCACCATCTTCGAGATGAACGTGGAAAGCTACCGGCGCAAAGCGGCCAAACAAGCAAAGGGTCCTGGACGCCCGGCTCAAAAAGCAACATGCGCAAACATCAAACCTGATTGACGCGCCGCGACAATCAAAAACAACAAAACCCTTGATCGCGGACAAAAAGCCCGCCACCATCACAAACGTCGCGACCAAGGATTCTCATCCTGATTGACGCGCACTTCTCATCTTGATTGTCGCGCTGCACGAGGTGTTCTCGACGGGTTTTTTTGCGGGCCGCATAGCACAGCAGATTCTCCACCTTTAGCCCCAGCTGAGCTGCGATGAAACGGGAGACGGCTTCCGGGATCACCTCGCCCGGCTTCAATAGCCGACCAGGATAGCGCAGGACGCAAAGCTGAAGCGCAAAGCCGATCTGGTTCTCCGGCCGCCTGCGCGTCCGGATGTGCTCGATATCATCATCCGCCAAGGTGTAGTGCTGTAGCAGGGCAGGTTCGCCCGTGGGCAGGTCGAAGAGAGCGGTCCGCTGACGATGCGTCAGAACATTGCGTCTTGGCATGAAATTTGTCCTTTTGAAGGAGTGTCTGTTCAGTGCAAAATCCACGTCAACAAAATCAACGAGTTGCAGGACGAAAATCCAGGGCGGTTCAATTGGGACAACGCGCCGCCATCTATGCCAGAGTGTCCACTTCGGACCAATCCTGTGATCGGCAGGTCGCGGATCTAAAGCGTTTCGCGATTAAGCTGAGACACAGCTTGATTGTGAAACGCATGCAAAATCAGTATGTTGCGGGCGTTTTAACATAATATTGTGATTCAACATCATGTCAAAACGCTTTAACCGCTTTTGCAAAGCGCAGCGATTACGATGTTATCGATATCTTCCGAGAAACAGCCTCAGGCTCCAAAGTGAGCCGAGCGGCGCGCAACCGGATCATGAAGCTTGCACAGGCCCATCAGATTGATGCCATTCTCGTCACGGAACTGTCCAGATGGGGTCGTTCAACACAAGACTTGCTGGGAACACTGGATCAACTGGCCGGCTGGAAGGTGCCGGTGGTTGCGATGAGCGGTATGACCTTCGAACTCGACACGCCGCACGGGCGCATGATGGCGACGATGCTGGCCGGGATCGCCCAATTCGAGCGCGACATGCTAAGCGAGCGTGTCAAGTCCGGGCTGGCCGCAGCCCGCGCCCGAGGCAAAAAGCTCGGTCGTCAGCCAGGTCAAAGACCGGTATCAGACACGCTCGCTCCGAAGGTCATTCGGGCTGTCAGCGAAGGTCGTAGTTATCGCTGGATAGCCCGAGACCTCGGGATCAGCAAAAATACCGTCCTCAACATCATGAAAAGACACCGGGAGAATCCTTAGCCCGATTCCGCCCCCTCCGGTAATCGACCCCATGAAGGACGTCGCTGCCAAGCGGCGCAGGTTCGGTTATCGGCGGATCGGCGTGATGCTGGAGCGCAAGGGGATGATCCTGCCCCGCGTCGATGCAGAGGCAATGTGCCTGCACCTTCAAGAAATCGCCAAAACGGTTGCGACAGGCGCACATGCGCTCCTGATCATGGATGGTGCGGGATGGCATCAGGCCAAAGCACTCGAAGTGCCTGAAAGCATCACACTCCTGAAGCTTCCAGCCTACGCGCCAGAACTCAACCCGATGGAAAATGTCTGGGCCTACCTGCGGGCAAACAAACTCGCCATTACGGTCTTCGATAGCCACGAGGATATTCTCGACAAGTGCCAAGACGCATGGAACTTCTTCGAAAACGATCCCGAGCGCATATCATCAATAACAAGCCGCGACTGGGCAACGGTCAAGTGATCAAGCCGCTGGTATCAGAGGGCTGATCGGAGGCAAGGCTCGGGAACAGACGTTCCTCGACAATTGGCCCGATGTGTTGCGATGCACCGCAACGATGCTCTCCGGCAAGGTGGCGCCGAGCCAGATGCTGAAGCAATTGTCGGCCCGTCCGCGCCAGCATGATCTTGCCATTGCTCTTCGGGAAATCGGACGGATCGAACGGACGCTGTTCATGATCGAGTGGGCGTTGAGTATCGACATGCAGCGTCGGGCCAATATCGGGCTCAACAAGGGTGAATCGCACCACGCTCTGAAAAACGCATTACGGATCGGTCGTCAGGGCGAGATGAGGTAGGGCTATTCGGCGGGTGCGTCCGCCAGGTCGAGGCGTCGCTCGATGCGATCTAAGCGGCGTTCCATCCGGTCCAGTCGGAGAGCATGGGCCGCGATGGTTTGCGACATTCCCGCTATCTCCGTTCGCATAATGCGCACTTCGTCTTCGATGTTAGTCAACCGCCCTTGAATGGCTTTCAGGTGCTCAAGCAGTAGTTCGTTTGTGACGGTATTAGGCATCGGTTGAAATCTCCTCGTAAGCCGCTTGGGCCATGTCGGCCTCGCGGCGGGGGTATGTCCTGCCGCCTGCCTCGAAGGTGCGGCCCAAGTGATCGGCCCAGTTGTCGCGCTCTGCGTTCGTCAGCCCGTGCCACCACGTGACCGCCATTTTTACCGCAAGCGGGATGCGTTTTTTGGTGTGGACAAGAGGTGCAACGTCTCGTTGACGGCGTTCCAGGTTTCCAGGGACACAACCACGACGGACTCGCCTTTCTTGCGCGTCACGACAACTTCCTGCTTGTCATGGGTCGCCCTGTCCATGACGCCCTTCAGCTGAGCGCGTGCGTTTGAGTAGGTCATAACATCCATGTCAACTCCTGTGATGCAAGGTTTTCAAAAGCGCCGCTCCAATCCGAGAGCCACGGAATGGGTCCGCCAGGAAAACGCCTTGATGTCCGATTTCACCTGGCTGGCCGACAGTGTGGCATAAGGTGTAAAGCCATTGCCCAGAACAAGGCGGCTGGTCTCGATTGTCAGGGACACGCCCGTACCGGTTTCATCCGCCGCCGCAGGACCGGACTTGTCTACCTTCTTGTGCTCAAAGTAGAGACTGGGCCGCAGGGTGATCCCTCTTCCCACACCAAAGGTTCCAGAGGCCGTCAACCGCGCCAGGCGGTGATTATCGGCGAGCGAGATTGCTGCCTCTCGGTCCACAAGCGACAGGGACAGGCCCAGCGAAGCTCTGGGGGTGAGCGACCATGTGCCACTGAGGCCCAGGGTTGCAACATGACCGTCCCGGCCGTCTGACCGCAGGTGGTCGATATCCTGCCAGCCGACCCGGATCGCATAGGCCGCGCCCTGACGTGAGCGTATTCTTGCTTCAGCCTGAAAGCCCAGACGATCTTCCGTTGCTGTCCCGGCCAGAAACTGTCGGGAAACGGAGGGCGAAAACGACAGGGTGGCACGTGGCCATACAAAGCGGATACCCGCTTCCCCCCTCACCGTCAGGTCATCAAACCGGGAGCCGGGACCTTCTTCGCCCGACAGGGAGAAACCGCCAAAACCCAGTGCCTGAACATTCGAGCCGGACAGTCCCGGAAAACCCTGCTTTACAACCCCGCCCAGCCTGTATCGCAAGCCCAGGGCCGTTTCGCCGTCACGGCCGTTAAGTGTGAACGGCAACCCGTTCACCATAATTGTATCGCTTTCGTAGCGGCGGGTATTCCCCAGTCGAACAAGGGCAAAATCCACATCCCAATCGACGCCCCGGCGCGCGTCAATAGCCCGCAAAAAGCCCAGCACATTGTCCCGAACCGGCTCAGGTAATCTTCCCGAAAGCACCGACAGGAATTCACTCCGTGCCTTGCCCCATTGTTCGGAAAGAAACCAGGCGCGGGCCAATTCAAGCCGCACCCGGTCAAGGTTGGGGTCCCGGGCCAGAATATCCGAAAAGACCTTCGCCGCCTCCCGTGGACGATCAGCCGCCACAAGCGACAGCCCAAGCCGGAACCGATGCTCGGTATTCACCTCATGCTGTTCCGGCACCGGAGGCGTGGTTTGGGCTGTTGCGCCGGGCACGAAACACCCGGCGCCAATCACCCACAGCGCTGCACAGAATATCCAACTGTGACGACGCCGGTCACGGAACAGCGAAAAGATCACTCTGTAATCCTGGCGCCATAAGCACCGACGATACCGTCTTTATCGAACACACCGGCAGTTTCCTCATGGTTAGGCCCGGCAAAATCACCGCTGATCCCATCGGCCCCATAGCGACCGTCTTCCTCAACCGGTACATCTTCAAAAAAGACCCTAGGCGTCTCGTAATCCTTCTCGCGGGTAAGATCCTTGATATCGCTGAAAGTGACATCCAAATTTGTATTACTTAAATCGTAGACCAACAGCGCATCCCCTTGCAGGATGTTGCCACGATACGTTCCTTCTCGGGGTGTACCGACCATCAGGCCTTTCCAGGTTGCATCAGCACTCGGGCGGGTTCCCGTGCGCGTACCACCAGCCCAGCCTAATCTGCCATAAAAGCTGAACTCATCTGGCTCATCAATGATGGTGTACTTTGTCACCCCAAACGCGGCATACTCCATCCATGCGCCATACGTGCGCAAACTATACTCAAGATTAGTGGATAACCACGTTTCTTCAAGGATCGTGATGCCATTTTTTGTGAGAATGGCGCGGAATTGATCCAAATCAACGGTCTCATCATCGTCAATAATGGGCTGGATAGTATCGGAATAAGTATGCGTGAATTTGAGGTTGGGATTTTCATTGATGAATGTACATTCGTTGGCCGTGCATACACTTGAAAATTCAAAATTAACCCTCTCACCGTTAAGCAAACCTTCGCCATAAAATATAGTGTGCCGGCCCCAATCCGCCGGAGTCTGCAGCCCCCGTGTAACCGTTTCTGCCGGCTTGCTTCCGCCGGTCAGTTCTTGTGCCTTTTCTGCGTTAATGCGATCACTGCTACTACCACAGGCTGACAATCCCAGTACCGCAACCATATAGGGGGCCGTTATTGTAAACTGAGCCAAACGGTTCATCTAATATCTCCCTGGTTCCTAGCGTCACGGGCCGCGTCAGCGAGCTATGCCCGAAAGTTGGTGATGGCCCTCGTCAGGCGGCTATTTGAACTTGCTTTATACCGTCTTTGAACGCAACCCCCTGAATGACTTCGGGTAGACGGTTCGGTCCGGAGATCTTCCGCCACTTTTTCTTCGCTGACATCATCAGCCTGAAGACCATTGCGAGGGCAGTTTTGCGGTTCAGGCAGCCTTTGGTTTTCCTGGTACGGTTGCGCACCGTGGCAAAGACGCTTTCGATGGGGTTCGTGGTCCTGATGTGCTTCCAGTGTTCGGCTGGGAAGTCGTAGAAGGCGAGCAGTTCGTCACGGTCTTTGACCAGCTTGCCAACGGCCGTCTCGTATTTCACGCCGTAAGTTTCGACGAAGAGGTCGAAGGCGGCATTCGCCTCCTTCTTGGGCTGTACGCATGAATGGAACGGTGGGGGGTCATAAGGCTTTGCAAAATTACCATTCGGAATTAGCTTGTCGGAGAGGACGCAGTTCCCCGGCGGCGATGTTTTCCGGCAGGGTGAATGCGTGTCTGCCGAGGAAATTGATATGTTTGTGTGTGAGCGGCGATATTCGAGCAACGTCGGCGGGGTCACTTGCCTGATCTTCTGCTTCGAGTTGGTCGAGCACAGTCTGCATGTAGGTTGCATTCCAATAAGCGATGGCGTTGAGGGTGAATCCGAGCGCTCCGAGTTGTTCCTCTTGGCCTTGCCGATAAGGTTTGCGGATTTCGCCACGTTCACCGTGACAAACGCGACGTGCGAGACCATGGCGAAGTTCCTGTCGGTTGAGTTGGATCAAGATGCGCCGCCGCTTTTTCTCATCGTTAATGAAGCTGAGGACGTGCAGGGATTTTATGATCTTACCCAGTTCTCCAAGAGCCTTGGCGAGTGCGGTAGCGCGCTCACGCACCTGCAGCGTGCGCATGACTGCACCGGCATGGATGTATCCAAGCTTCAGCGATCCGGCCAAGCGCAGCAAATCCTCCCAGTTCTCAATGATCACCCGGATATTGACCCTGTTACGGGCAAGCGGATCAAGTGGGCCATAGTCGGCTTTCGGATTGATGCGCCAAAGTCGGGTTTGACCAATATCGGCGAGGCGCGGGCTGAACTGATAGCCGAGCAACCAAAAGAGTCCGAAGACGATATCGGAATAGGCTGCAGTGTCGGTCATGATTTCCACGGGATCAAGGTCGGTTTCCTGTTCGAGCAGAAGCGCGAGGATGAACATGCTGTCGCGCAAGGTTCCGGGCACAACGAGGGCATTGAGACCGGTGAACTGATCGGAGACCAAGTTGTAGAGCGTGATGCCTCGCCCGGTCTGAAAATACTTCGGGTTTGGCCCGGCATGGATGACGGTTGGCGGAGCGGAGAACCTCACACCATCGGCGGAGGCGACATCACCGGCTCCCCAATGATGAACGATTGGCAATTCATTATGAGCGGCGACAAGACGCGCGGTGGCCGCGGTGATTGTTTCAGCTCGAATGAAGTTCTGGCTGACCCAGGAAAGCCGGTCGCGCTTGAGTGGCTCAAGGGTTGGCTGTGCGATCGGTTCGAAACCAATATTGCAGGCTTCAGCAAGCAGCACGGCGCACAGGCTGGTCTGGAACCCACCGACCCGCGCCTGTCGTTCCGTGACATGGGTAAAATCCTCTGCAAATCCGGTGCGGGTGGCAACCTCCAGGAGCACGTCCGAGAGATCGACTTTGGGAAGTCTTTTCCGCATGGAGGATTTCAGTGCCCTCAGGCTGTCTGGCTCTTCGATACGATCAAGTGGCGAAACGGCGAGGCGGGCTTTCCCACCTGTAATTTCAATCCTTGCCGCTGGATTGGTGTCGAAATTCTTTGCAGTTCGGCGGTAAGCCTGATCGAGTTGACCAGCGAGCGTAGCCAGTTCGGCTTGTCCGTCAGGAGAGCGTTCAAGGGCGCGGCATACGGTTGGCTTCGCTGCACGCCAGGCTTCGCCACTCAACAAGCCCCTCCGGGGGTCATCGAACCGCACACCACCACGCACGAAAATATCGCGGGTTTTGAGAGCGTTTTGCCAAGCCTCGCACGCCGCAAAAACGAAAGCCTTGTTGTCTTTGACATTCCCCTCGCTATCAAGAGCGTATTTGCACCACCCCCCACGCAGGATGTCAGTCGGCGCATCACGCATATTGGCCTTTCCCCAATTCTCAAGGCCACGAAGATAGTCGAGCACCTCTTTGACAGGTTGACCCTTGGGCGAAGCGTCAAACGTGATGCGCATAAGGAGGTTACGAAAAAGAGCCTGCGTTGTGCGCCATTTTGCAAGCAATTCCTCCAGCGGTTTATCTTCGGGTGGTTGGGCCAGAGCGTCGATGCGGTCGGCGGCCTCAGTGAGGGCTCCGAAATTCAAGTCGGCATAGAGGGCATTGCGCCAGGCTGGGAAAGTAAGGTCTGTGTTGTCATCATCGGTCATAACGCGCCGTGCAAGATCGCGCAGCGTGAGGGCAGCAGCGTCCAGATCTCCCAGGTTGCGCATCCTTTTTCGCTTACTTGTAGCCTTGGCGTTTCGGAAAATATCCGCCATCAAAGCGTCAAACAGCTCCACCGCGTCGTCAATGGCAACTGCTTCCAGCGTGTGAAACAAGGCAGCAACAATTGCGGTGCGACGCGGCTCCCTAGCGGCAGCAATAGCAGATGGCCGCATCGTTCTGGCCACCTTTGCCAGGCGCTGGACGAGCGCATTCGGAACTGTTGCTGGCGGTGGCAGCGCCAACTCGTAAGCGCGAATGGCATCAATGCGATCAAAGTGGCGTATCAACTCTATCATAGCCCGTTTTGTCGGTGCCGCGCGCAAGGCATCAAGCGTGCGAAACGATCCACCTTCCCCGTCGAGCAGGACGCTAATCTTTCTACGCTGTTCGTCCGACAACACATCAGACAAGTTTTGCCACAGCCGCCGATGCGCACGATCACGAATGCGGGCAACGAGGCGTTCCAGGGTGCTGATCCCAGGCAGCAGAATCTTGTTTGCCAACATCCACGCTGTGGCCCGATCAATCAGCAGGCTCGGTCGATCATCACCAGACCAGCACAGCGCATTAAGCCAACGCGTCAGGCGAAACCGGGCGCAAGCATCATCGGCCAGCTCTCGAAACCCATAGGTCTTTCGAATGATCGCAGCATGGTGCTTTTTTGGCCGGCCAGTTCTGTATGCAGCCAGAGAAGGTGCCGTGGTCAGGTCGAGCTGCGCAGCAAGTGCGTCGACCACGATGTCGGGAACCTCGTCGAACCTACTCGGAAGGACGCCAAGAAAACGAACGGTTCCAAGCTGAAGGGCGAAGCCCAGACGATTGTGGGCGCCGCGCAAGCGAGCGATGATTTCGCGGTCGGCCGCATCAAGGTGAAAATGCCGCGCAATCTGGTCTCGGCTGGGCGATCCATCGTAGCGCCCGTATCGCTCCCGTTGCGCATCACTGAGAAACCGGGTGGGCATGCTGTGCGAAACTCACAACATTTGCGACGCAGATCGGTCGCTCTGATTCCAAAGGAAAAATCCCTCGCAAAACATATGCGCGAAACAAATCACTTTTGCAATAAGAATCGCACATCAAGGGAGATGGCCAAATGAAAATTGGCTACGCGAGGGTTTCAACAAAGGATCAGACGCTCGAAATCCAGAGAGACAGGCTCACCAAAGCTGGCTGTGAGTTCTTCTTCGAAGAGAAGGTCTCTGGTGCGGCCAAAAAACGCCCTGAACTCGAAAAGCTTCTGAGCCAACTGCGCAAAGAGGATGTGGTGGTCGTTACCAAGCTGGACCGGTTGGCGCGGTCGACAGCCGAACTCCTTCGCATTGCAGAGGCGTTGAACGATAAAAACGCAGGATTACAATCCCTTGACGAGCCTTGGGCAGATACCACCAGCCCTACAGGTAAGATGATCATGACCGTCTTTGGGGGTATTGCCGAGTTCGAACGATCGCTGATCCTAACCAGAACACAGGAAGGTCGCGAAGCCGCTCAGGCCCGGGGCGTCGCCTTCGGTCGCCCCTCAAAGTTACGACAGGATCAAAAGGAAGTCGCCCGAGATCTAGTCAAGAGCGGCCAATCAATCGCCTCCGTCGCCAGAACCTTCAACGTCCACCCCGCGACCATCTATCGGTGCCTGGACGAAAAACCGGCCTTATGACCCCCCACCGTTCCATTCATGCGTACAGCCCATCACTGGGTGTTTATGAGCGAACACGCCGTCGTACATGAGGTTCACCTCAGCCGGGCCGCCCAGGTCGTGCGCGATGTCATGGGCGGGCATCGCCCGAAGATATGGCTTTCCGATGGGTATTCGGCACAGCAAAACCATGGGCAGCAGCATCAGACCTGCCTGGCCCACCTGGCGCGTGACATCGCTTATGGGGTTGACGCCAGTCAGGACCGGCTTCCGTTTCAGCTGAAGCTCTGGATGGACCGGGTGTTCGCGCTGGCACATGACGTTACGAGCTATGCCGCCAGCACGATCAAGCGCAAGAAACGCGAGTTGGAGCGCAATCTGGCAGAGCTTCTCAGCGCCCCGTCAAACTGCCTATTTGCCGAGGACTTGCGGGGCAAATTGGCACGAGCCAGCCCAAAGATGCTCACGTTCCTGGACTTTCCCGGCGAGGTCGAGGTCACCAACAACGGTTGCGAGCGCGCTTTGCGCCCTTCGGTGACACAGCGCAAAGTCACCAACGGCTTCCGGTCAATGTGGGCCGCGAGAGGTGACTGCATGGTCAGAACCGTCGCCGATACAGCCAAAATACGCGGTCAAACCCCCTGGGAAACCATCAACCTCACCCTCGCTTGAAATCTGCGGTAAACAGGGGGTGATACCAAGGGTTATTCAATCTGACCGACTTTCGCCCAGTTGCGGCTTGCGATGGATGTGATGGTTTGCGGTCTTGCGATGAGGTTGTTCCAGGCCTCGCACCCCGCGTCGAGAATCGCGTCATATGTGTCGAACGTCCGGTTTGCGAGCCATGTCTGGCGGAGATATTGCCAAATGTTTTCGGTTGGATTCAGCTCTGGTGATTTGGGCGGCAGAAACATGAGCGACAGGTTTTGCGGGATTTCCAGAGCGGATGTCGTGTGCCAGCCGGCTTGGTCCATGAGGATGACGGCGTGGGCGCCATCGGAGACAATTTTGCTGATTTCTTCCAGGTGGCGCTGCATCGCATAGGTGTCGGCTGCTGGCATCATGATCGCCGCGCCGGTGCCGCGTTCGGGGCAGATGGCGCCAAAAAGATACGCATTTTGGTAACGCTGATCGGCGGGCTGGCGGGGCCGTGTGCCCTTGCGTGCCCACTGGCGGACGCGGGTGTTCTTCTGACCGAGACGCATCTCGTCCTGGAACCAGATTTCGACGGGTTTGTCCGGCGGCACCCCCTGAAGCGTCTCCTTCAGATTGTCGCCGAAGTTTTTTTGAAATCCTCAATGACCTGCACGTCCTGCCCCGGGTGCTGAGGGCGTGCGCTGATGTGGGAAAAGCCCAGATTGTGCAGAATCTGCCCCACATGGCGCTCGTGATAGTCGACGCCAAAACGCGCCTTGATCACATTCTTCAAATCGACCCGCCGCCAGCGGACGACACCGTCCTTTTCAGGATCAGGACCGGTCTCGACAAGAGCCGCCAGTTCATCCAGTTGCGCATTGTCAAGGCGGGATCGCGAGCCTCCTCGCTGCCGATCCAGCAGCCCCGCTGGACCATCAGCGTTGAAACGGAGCACCCAGTCCCTGAGCGTTTGCCGGTCCATCCCGCCAATGCGGGCCGCAGCCCCACGCGACATGCCATCGGCGATAGCGGCAAGCGACAAAAGCCGTCGGCTCTGCCGGGCATCAGAACTCTCTGCGGCAAGCTTGCGCAGATCATTGGCGGTAAAATCGGCTCGCATCGGTATCCTGGCTGGCATCGGTGGTCTCCTTTGCCAATCTTGAATCACCTCAGCACCTCAGGCGGTACCCAAAATCCATAGCTGAGTCATTTTGAAGCACCCTTGGTATGAGTAATTACGTTTCAACAAAGGATCAGACGCTCGAAATCCAGAGAGACAGGCTCACCAAAGCTGGCTGTGAGTTCTTCTTCGAAGAGAAGGTCTCTGGTGCGGCCAAAAAACGCCCTGAACTCGAAAAGCTTCTGAGCCAACTGCGCAAAGAGGATGTGGTGGTCGTTACCAAGCTGGACCGGTTGGCGCGGTCGACAGCCGAACTCCTTCGCATTGCAGAGGCGTTGAACGATAAAAACGCAGGATTACAATCCCTTGACGAGCCTTGGGCAGATACCACCAGCCCTACAGGTAAGATGATCATGACCGTCTTTGGGGGTATTGCCGAGTTCGAACGATCGCTGATCCTAACCAGAACACAGGAAGGTCGCGAAGCCGCTCAGGCCCGGGGCGTCGCCTTCGGTCGCCCCTCAAAGTTACGACAGGATCAAAAGGAAGTCGCCCGAGATCTAGTCAAGAGCGGCCAATCAAATTAGTTGACCGTATCCTAGCTTTTCTTGCACATGCATGAACTACCGGTTGCCTCGCCTCGCCGTTCCATCAAATTTCTCGCTCATTCAGCATCTGTGACGCTGCCAGCGCGCGCATCCTCGTATCTCAGCGCTCCTATCGAGCTCACGGGCTACGCGTTCGCCTGACATTTACGTATCGACAACAGTCGCAAGACATTCTCGGCTGAAGTCATAATCACGTTCAGGATGCGGAACCGACGAACGCAAGACAGGTTGTCAGATACGAAATCTAGTTTCGAGCGCTGATTCCGCCCCTTTTGGGATCCCTATCGGTGTTCCGGTGCCCACTGCGCGTTTACGACCGCCCCGATTACCGACTGTTGATACTTCTTCAGGGTAGACCCGATGACCTGCGCCCCGAGGCTCCCTCATTCATAACGAGAGTCTGCAGGTTTGGTTTTCATATTCGTCGTCGTTGTTTTGGGCAAGCGCGCCGGGCGCGGAGCCCTCAAATTGCTCAAGCGTCCGGCGCGCCTCTGCGGGCGTTTTATTTCCGAGCGATGAGTGCGGCCTGACATTGTTGTAGTCGTAGCGCCAGAGCGCCAGCTTTCGGCGGGCATCGTCCAGGCTGTCGAACATCTCCTCGTTCAGGAGTTCGTCGCGCAGGCGGCCGTTGAAGCTCTCGATGAAGGCGTTCTGCTGCGGCTTGCCTGGATCAATGTAATGCCAGTCGACGCCGTTGTCGCCCGCCCACTTCAGGATTGCCCGGCTAGTGAACTCGGTCCCGTTGTCGCTAACAATGCTGGCCGGTCTGCCATAGACCCGGACAAGCGCATCCAGCTCCCGCGCGACTCTGGCCCCTGAGATGCTCGTGTCGGCCATCAGGCACAGGTTCTCGCGGCAGCAATCATCGTTCACTGCCAGGATACGGAACCTGCGTGAGGCTCCGAACGTGTCGGACAGGAAGTCCAGCGACCAGCGATCACCCGGCCGCAGAGCCTCTGGCATCGGCGTCCGCGATCCCCGCGCCCGTTTCCGGCCCCGTCTTCGCCTGACGCCCAGCTTCTCCTCAGTGTACAGTCGATAGAGCTTCTTGTGGTTCATGATCATCCCCTTGCGCTCCAGCATCACGCCGATCCGCCGATAACCGAACCTGCGCCGCTTGGCAGCGACGTCCTTCATCTCCTTGCGTATCTCAGGATTGTCAGGCGGGCGTTCACGCCTGACGGTTTTGGGATCGACACCAACGAGCCTGCACGCTCGGCGTTGCGAGATGTCGTGATCCCGCATCGCCTTCAGCGCTGCATCCCGCCGTTCGGTTGGCGTCGTCAGCTCTTTCCCAGCAAATCCTTCAAAACAGCATTGTCCAGCATCGTGTCCGCCAGAAGGCGCTTGAGCCTCGCGTTCTCGTCTTCCATCGCCCTCAGCTTCGCGACGTCCGACACCTCCATGCCGCCGTATTTCGATTTGTATTTGTAGAACGTGCCCTGACTGAGGCCGTGCTTGCGGCACACCTCCGCAGTCGGCATCCCGGCTTCCTGTTCCTTAATCATCCCGATGATCTGCGCCTCGGTGAAACGGCTCTTTCGCATCTGTTTGCTCCTTCAAAAGGTAGAGCAAACTCTAAATTACAACGAGGGAAGGTTCGGGGGGCAGGTCACCGATACAGCTTCTTCCAGTTCTCCTGTTAACCTTCACGCTTCAGAAGGATATGTGGTCGTCGATACCCAAAACGCCGCCGCTCGGACGAGAGTTCATTCAAACGATCCCGCAGATCAGTATCCGCAGGACGATTGGATGGTCGGCGATACAAACGCGGATCGATACCAGCCAAAGCACAGGCACGCTTCTGATTGTATCGCTTCTCCTTCATGGCCCAGGCCGCTGCGTTGCGTCGCGATCATGCGTCTATTGTCCTCGGACCAATGGCGGAAACAGCCACATGCTCAAAAGTTTTTTTCCAGCATCTCTTTCAAAGTCGCGACGTCCATCATCTGTTCCGCAAGCAACTTCTTCAGCTTGGCATTTTCTGCCTCAAAGCCTTTAGGCTTCTTGGCATCCGGCACTTACATGCCACCATACTTGCACCGCCATTTGTGAAACGTCGCATCGCTGACACCTTGTTTTCGGCACAGCTCCTTCGTGCCAAGCCCGGCCTGATGCTCTTTCAATATCCCAATAATCTGTTCTTCGCTGAAATGGCTTCTCTTCATAATCTGTCGCCTCAGATGGAGAACAGAAATACCATAAACACCGCGCGTTCGGTCAATCCGCGGATGTAAGTGGCGAATGTGCCTTTGGGGTGCTGCTGGATCGCCTGCGGGTCGGCGGACATCTGAACGGCCATGGTTCGGGCATCCCGGGCGGAAACACCGCCCGCCAGCTTGATCGAGGTGTTGGCTTCAAAGGCTTCCTGCAGGCCGTTTGAAAGCTGCCCCAGATACTGATGCGCCATCACCATGCCAACCTTGTACTTGCGCGCCTGGCTCAGGATCAGGCCGACGTTCTGATCGAAGTAGTCCTGCGCCTCATCGACATAGACCATCGCAGGCAGACGATCGCGCGCATGCAATGTCGCGCGTTCCTGGGCCGCCTGTGCGATCAGCGCGATGAAGAAGCGCCCGAAGACCTCGGTGCTCTGTTCCTTGAGCAGGCTTTTTGCGGTGTTGATCAGAATAAGCTTGCCGGCATTCATCGCGGTGAACATGTCAATGCGGGTGGGAAAACATCCGCTCGAACGGTTTCATGGCCAATTATGCCTGGTTTTCGACATGAAGGTCTCGCGGCCTTATCCGGCAAAATGACATGCCACCGTGTTCCCCTTGCTGTCCTTTTTCAACAGCGGCGTCTCGACGCGACACCGGTCCTGCGTGCGCTGACAGCGGGTGTGGAAACTGCACCCCGGTGGCGGGTCCATCGGGCTGGGCGGATCGCCTTCCAGAATGATGCGACTTCTCTCCGCCTCGATCTGCGGATCCGGAGACGGCACCGACGACAAAAGCGCCTGCGTGTAGGGATGCTGCGGGTGTTCGAACAGGGTTTCGGTTTCTCCCGCTTCCATGGTCCCGCCAAGGTACATCACGGTCACATCGCTGCACATCTCGCGGACAACCGCCAGATCATGCGAGATCATCACCACCGTCAGCCCCAGTTCCTTTTGCAGCGACACAAACAGCTTCACGATCTGCGCCTGGATCGACACATCCAGCGCCGAAAGCGGTTCGTCGCAAATCAGAATACCCGTGTCGAGCATCAGCGCGCGGGCAATCGCAACCCTTTGGCGCTGACCGCCTGAAAGCGAGCGCGGCAGACGGTCGCGTGCGCTTCCGGGCAAACCTGTCAGATCCATCAGCCGGGTGATGCGCTCTTCGCGTTCACGACGCGGAACACCATGGATCAACAGCGGCTCTTCCAGTGACTGATAAACGGTTTGCCGGCGGCTGAGCGCCCCCAGCGGGTTCTGGAATGCAGCGCGACAATCAAGATGAGAATCCAGCGTCAATCAGGATGAGAACGCGGGAGTTGGACCTCGTAGGGAGTACGTATGTCTTTTGTCATCCGCTGCCGCCTAACCGTTGTTGGTAGTTTCTGAGCGGAGCCCGTGAGGGCCTCGTCTCGGAAATCTGCCAAGTGGCGAACGCGGATGGGGGCGAGGCAATGTCATTCGACAGCAGTGGTGCGGCCCGCAGGCGTAGCCGAGGACACGGGGCTGTCTAATGGGGTTGCCCGAGGGGGAAGGCGGCGTCTTCCCCCTGATGCAGCGCGGTGGCGTTCGGCTTGCCCGAACCCCAAGCTGCCGGGATCAGTGTCGGATCCAGTGGATCCGGCCGCAGACCCCTAAGGTGCTGAAAAGGAGAGATGATTCAGTTCTGCCGAGCCCCGAGCTACACTGGTGCCATCAAATTGGGCACCAAAATGAGGAGGTTGAGGAATGGAGCAGAAATTATTTGTCGGTTTGGACGTTCACAAACGAAACGTTTCGGTTGGACTGGCGGAAGATGGGCGCACCGGCGAGGTGCGCTTTCTTGGGGACATTGAGAACACGCCGGTTGCGGTGGAAACCTTGCTGCGGCGATTGTCGCAACGTGATCGCGTATTGGACTTCTGCTATGAGGCCGGTCCCTGCGGCTATGGCATCTATCGGCAGATCACGGGCGCAGGGCATGAGTGCAGTGTCATCGCACCGACCAAAATCGCGATAGCACCAGGCGACAGGGTCAAAACGGATCGCCGTGA
Source organism: uncultured Paracoccaceae bacterium (assembly GCA_951812305.1). GTDB lineage: Bacteria > Pseudomonadota > Alphaproteobacteria > Rhodobacterales > Rhodobacteraceae > Rhodobacter_B. The sequence continues at coordinate 9,221 of CATOSB010000038.1, read as the reverse complement.
TGCGCAACGACTGGCCGTCTTGCACAGGGCGGGCGAACTGACGCCAGTTTGGGTGCCAGACAACCGCCATGAGGCCATGCGCGATCTGATCCGGGCCAGGATGGATGCCGTCAAGCAGGTGACCACATCGCGCCATCAGCTCAGCTCATTCCTTTTGCGGCACGGTCGGAGCTATCCTCCCAACCGCAAGCCCTGGACTAAAATCCACAGCCGATGGCTGGGGACCCAAAGCTTTGACGAACCTGCGCAACAAATTGTGTTCCAGGATTATGTCCAAACGGTCTGGACCACCGCGGAACGCCGCGACAACATGGTGAAGAGGATAGAAGAGCTGGTGCCTGACTGGTCACTTTGCGAGTTTGTCTATGCGCTCCGATGCTTCCGGGGCCTCGACCTCGTCTCGGCAGCGACGCTCGCAGCCAGCATCGGCGATATCACCCGGTTCGACAAACCTCGTCAGCTGATGAGCTATCTCGGGCTGACGCCGTCTGAATACTCGAGTGGTGGCACCATCCGCCGCGGCGGCATCACCAAAACTGGGAACCGTGAAGCTCGGAGGATGTTGATCGAAGCGGCTTGGTCCTATCGGTTCCCGGCAAAGGTCGCTCAGCACAAGGCACGGGTTCTTGAAACCCAGCCCAAGTGCGTTCGCGACCTGGCTTGGAAAACACAGGAACGGCTGTGCAAGCGATACCGATCGCTTCAGGCCCGTGGAAAGAAATCGACAGTTATTGTTGCCGCCATCGCGCGCGAACTCGCCGGGTTCGTCTGGGCCTTGGGGCAAGAGATGCAGCCCAGCTCTGGCCAGGCTGCGGGTCAGGCCGGGTGAAACCTGCGGTTAAGGCAACTCTCGCTTCGCCCTTTGGGCAGGATCTGCCGACGCCCGCGAGGGAGTAAAGAGAAAGGCCTGCGACGTAGCACGTTCATGCGGTTCCAATCCGCGAATGCAAGACTGATAGACCGTCGCCATCCGAATGGCTCATCCGACCTGACCCACCCAATCTTATGGCAGACTTCCCTCCATCGGCAAGGTGGAGCAATCTCCCCTGCGCAACTGGTGTTGACAAAAGACATGCAAGGGCGTAGCCCGACTGGAGAGGTCCAACTCCCGCGTTTTGCCCCAATTGGGCGGGTCTGACGGTCGTGGCCGGCTCGGATATGAAGAGATTTTCTGCCAGGAGGATCGTTCATGCCGGGCCGCCATGTCACCGACCAACAGATGAGGCTCTTCATGACGCTCAGACAGACCCACACCGTCCCCGTGGCCGCCGCCAGGGCGGGCATCAGCCAATCCACGGGCTATCGGCTGCAAGCCGACCCAACTTTACCATCACAGAAGAAGAAGTCGCGCGGCCGGCGTCGCCCTGATCCGCTGGCCGATATTTTCGACACTGTGGTTGTGCCGATGTTGCAGACGTCGCCGGGCATCCGGCCTGTGGCGGTTTACGAAGAGGTTATGCGCCGACATCCGGAGCCTGGCACCGGCATTCGCCGCACTCTGGAGCGGCGGATACGGGCCTGGAACGCTGAGCATGGTCCCGAACAGGAGGTGATGTTTCGGCAGGTCCATGAGCCGGGCAAGATGGGCCTGTCGGATTTTACCGCCATGGGCAAATTGGGGGTGACCATCACTGGTGAGCCGCTGGATCATCGCCTGTATCACTTCCGGCTTGCCTATAGCGGGTTCCAGCACGCCCATGTGGTTCTGGGTGGCGAGAGCTATGTTGCACTGGCCGAGGGATTGCAGAATGCCCTCTGGACGCTCGGAGGCGCTCCTCACGACCATCGCACCGACAGCCTGTCGGCGGCCTTCAAAAACCTGGACCAGGCCGCCAAAGACGACCTTACCGACCGTTTTGATGCCCTGTGTCAGCACTACGGCATGACGCCGACACGCAATAACAAGGGCGTCGCGCATGAGAACGGTTCCATCGAGAGCCCCAATGGGCATCTGAAGCGCGCCATCGAGGACGCGCTGATCATGCGAGGCTCGCGCGACTTTGAGGATCTCGTCACCTACCGTCGCTTCATCGATGAGATCGCAGGCCGGATCAATGCGCGCAATGCCAGGCGCATCGACGCCGAACGCATGAGCCTCAAGCCGCTGCCGGCGCGGCGGACCACAGATTATGAGGAGGTTACGCTGCGCGTCACGTCCTCCGGGGGCTTCACCTTGCGCAAGGTGTTCTACACTGTGCCGTCGCGGTTGATCGGACATCGTCTGCGGATCCGGCTCTACGACGATCGCCTCGAGTTGTTTCTGGGGGGCACGCCTCTGATGACACTGCAGCGGGGGCGTGCATTCCGTGACGGCAGTCATGGTCACGTGGTCAACTACCACCATGTGATCCATTCGTTGCGTAAAAAGCCCATGGCACTGATGGGGCTGGTCTACCGGGATCGGCTCTTTCCGCACCGGGCGTTCCGCGACATGTTCACATTCCTGCTGGAGCAGACCAGTGAGAAGGCGGCGTGCCGCATGGCTGTCGATCTTCTGGCACTTGCCCATGATCGGGGCTGCGAGGCTGAATTGGCAGCGCAGCTTGAGGAGGACCTTCGCCAGAAGCGCCCGCCTGACATGGCGGCTCTACACGCGCTGTTCAGCCCGTCAGAAGACGCGCTCCCGGACGTCGAGGTACAACTCGCCGATCTCTCATCCTACAACCGGTTGCTCTGCAATGCGGTATCCGCTCAGGAGGTGACAGCATGACATCACCCCAGACAGATACCGCGCGTCTGACACTGGCTCTGACCGAGTTGCGCTTGCCTGCCATCAAAGCCCTCTGGCCCCGCTTCGCAGAACAGGCCGACAAGGAAGGCTGGCCTGCCGCCCGACTGCTCAGCACACTGGTCGAACATGAGTTGGCCGAGCGCCACCGTCGCCGCATCGAGCGACATCTGGCGCAGGCAAGGCTGTTGCCGGGAAAGACGCTTGAGGCCTTCGACTTCACAGCCGTCCCCATGTTGTCCAAAGCCCATGTCAGCGCCATCACCGCGGGCGACAGCTGGATCACAAAAGGCAGCAACATTCTATTGTTCGGGCCACCAGGTGTGGGCAAGTCGCATCTCGGCTCGGCCATCGGTCTTTCCCTTGTCGAGCAAGGCTACCGCGTCCTCTTCAGCCGCACCACGGACCTGGTGCAGAAGTTGCAGCAGGCGCGGCGCGACCTCGTCCTCGAAAGCGCCATCGCAAAGCTCGAAAAATTCCACCTTCTGATCCTCGACGACATCACCTACGTCACCAAGGATCAGGCTGAGACCAGTGTGCTGTTCGAACTGATCAGCGCGAGATACGAACGCCGCTCCATGCTGATCACGGCCAACCAGCCCTTCGGAGAATGGAATACAATCTTCCCGGATCCAGCCATGACACTGGCCGCCGTCGACAGGCTCGTGCACCACGCCACCATCTTCGAGATGAACGTGGAAAGCTACCGGCGCAAAGCGGCCGAACAAGCAAAGGGTCCTGGACGCCCGGCTCAAAAAGCAACATGCGCAAACATCAAACCTGATTGACGCGCCGCGACAATCAAAAACAACAAAACCCTTGATCGCGGACAAAAAGCCCGCCACCATCACAAACGTCGCGACCAAGGATTCTCATCCTGATTGACGCGCACTTCTCATCTAGATTGTCGCGCTACAGGCGAATCCGCTCCGGCGGCTCGCGAGCGGGCCATTCGGCGCTTTAAGAGTCAAGCGCCAGAACCTATCGTGATGTTCAACTATGGCGTTCTCACAACTGGCTTTGATGCACCGCAAACGAGCGCGGCCATCATCGCCCGTCCAACCAAGTCCTTGGTTCTTTACAGCCAAATGGTGGGTCGGGCTACGCGTGGCGTAAAAGCTGGTGGAAATGAGACCTCAGAGATCGTCACGGTGACGGATACTGAAATGCATGGGTTCGGAGATGTCGCCGATGCCTTCTGCAATTGGGAAGATGTTTGGAATGAACGAAATAGTTGAAAGTCGAGATGCCGTGTCCGGGTTCATTATTCCACCGGAACTTGCCGTCAAAGCGATGCGCGATAGCGGATATCGAAACACCGCCTTTGCTCTGGCTGAACTTATCGACAATTCAGTTCAGGCGGATGCTAGTGAAGTCGAGCTCATCTGTGTCGAAAAATACGAGCAGGTAAATTCCCAGCAGCGGCTTCGCTTGCAGGAGATCGGTTCGATCGACAATGGCAATGGCATGTCCGCGCAAACATTGGCTATCGCCCTGCAGTTTGGAAATGGCACTCATTTAGAGGATCGAGCCGGGATTGGGCGGTTCGGCATGGGACTTCCCAACTCGTCGATCTCCCAATGCCGTCGCCTGGATGTCTGGACATGGACGAACGGACCGGACAACGCCAATCACTCCTATCTGGATGTCGGGGACATACAGAGCGGAGTGAAAGATAACCTGAGTTCTGGATAAGCGCTATATCTGGTATTCGACCTGCCTGATTGTTTCCGGCACGGTTATGGGTCCCATTTTAACTTTGGTTTTCCCGAGCATATAGGCTGCGACACACGAGATGAGGTGTACGAATGCGTTGGCAGGCGATCTGTGTCGAGTGTGTTCCAGTCCCATGCTGGTTTTCAACTTATCGAACAGAGTTTCGATGATGAACCGCCTTCGCAACAGGATTTTGTTCAGGATTGGCAGGAGATAGTTTTTCATGTTGCGGCGAATGCCGGTGACGAGGTGGAGCCCACGCTGCCAGAGCCGTTGGAAGAGGGATTTGGAGATATAGCCCTTATCAGCAAATATTTTGCCTTCGAGGCCCGCGATCATGGCTTCAAACGGCTTTCGATCATCGACATTACCTGCCGTGATTTTGACGGCCATGATCTCCCCCTTGTTGTTGATGATTAGATGCAGTTTGAAGCCAAAGAACCAGCCCATTGTGCTGCGACCGCGCTTTGCCAGCCCCTTGAAGACCTTGTTTCGATTAATGCGGGCATTGTGGCAGACCGCGAGCTTAGTGCTGTCGGCAAAATAGACGCCGGTTTTTTCACCGCTGAAGCAGTGCAGCAGTATGCAAAACGGCACCATTAATCTTGGCATGAGGCTGACAAACCGACCATAGCTCGGGAGGTTGCCAAAGCAGTCACGGTATTTCTGCTCAACGCCATAAATCCAATAATGTTTGAAGTCCTTGAACGGCGACAAGTGAAACAAGACCATGATGAACAGGCTCTCCCCCAGGGTCAGCTTGCCGGAGCGAAGCCTCTGACGACCCGAGGGGATCAACCGGTGGCGCTCCCAGTCCTCGTAGGTTTTTGCAAAATCATCGAGACAGACAAAAAGTGCGGTGTTAGTGATCGACATGAGTGGCGGTCCATATTGTGTCGCTTTTGAACCTTGAATCATGGGGCAACGTACCTGGAAACCCCTCTCACCCCATACTAATCACGGGGGCATTCAGGCTGGTCAACACGGGGCAAAAGGTGCGCGCCATGGAGAACAACTTCCCAATCAACGAAGATCTCGCTTATGAGAAGATCCGGGACCTCATGTTCGACATGATGGAAGAGGACCCCAACCGTTTCTACGCCCTCACGGATAAGCTCAATGAACTGGCTGCGCTCCCTAAAAGAACCATGACACTTGTGCTCGATCTGATGGCTGCCACTCCCTTTCAGGTGATCATCCCGAAACACGTACGGAAAAATGACCCTGATACATTCAAAGCGGATCACGAAACCGTTTCAAATGTTCTATTTCTTGGAGAGTTTGGCGGAATTGCCGTTGAACTGGAGCCAAATGAGGCTTTGAGAGAACCGAGGATCATTTCCATAACAATGGTGGAAATCCCTCATCGCAACCCTCTGCGAAAAAGGGTCAACGAGTATCGTAAAAAACGAATCAAAAAACTACGAAAAAATTCTGTCGAGTAGTGCACTGGTGACGCCAACGTCTTATCCAGAATTGGGGTAAAGATAGGGTGCCCCCTCCTTCCCCTTCCCCGGTTCCCGCTAAATGGCGCGAGCGTTCCGAGATCTTGGGGACGTCAGGGACTCTCGTTGTCTGGTCACATTTTGAAGAATATCGCCTTACATGGCGGGGTGCAGAGGCGACACTGCGAAACACTGAGGCCATCATCGGCCGGATGTATCGCAAGTTCATCAACGACGATCATGTGGCCATTCACCTCGTGCGGGTCGAGGATGGCGGAGAAAGCAGCCGGAGGCTGGCGGTCGTCAACGATCCTCTATACCTCATGCCGAACTCCTCGACCCCAGAGCCATTCAGCAAAGAGCCGATGTTTCAGCCTTGGGGCGAGAACGACGAAGAGTTCACGATCGAGTTCGCTGGGAAACCGCACAAGGTCTTCGTAAGGTTCAGTTGGGCCAAGCCGGAAACCGTCCCCGATGACGGATTGAACCGCGGTTCAAAGCCCTACGGCAAACATGCCATGAAGAATCTCGGCCTCTCGATCGTTCGAGAGGGCCGCGAGCTCGACTTGGATACGTCTTGGACCAACAGCTATGACCCAACAGAGCGATGGTGGGGAGCCGAGGTCGAATTCCCCGCGACATTGGACGAGATTTTCGGTGTGACGAACAACAAACAGAGCGCGACGATATTCTCTCAATTGGCCCAATACGACTGGAAGGCCGACGCAGAAGACAACGAAAGCCGCTCCTCTTTCATCGAGAGGGCGAGTGGTGAAGGTGATCCGCGGGCGCTCTTAATCCCCATCGTCGAGCACATTCGGGAACAGATCACCCAGTTGAGAAAAAGAACTGAGCAACAAACGAAAGGCACGCGAGGTACTGGTGGTCGCAAACGTCACGAAAAGCCAGGTGTTGAGGACACGGTTACTTCGAAGTTTCGCCAGCGCGCTGATGAAGGACACGAGACACCCCAAGATACGGAAAATTTCGGTACCGAGGACCGGGATGCCTATGAAGACGACCTGAAGGATGACAAGCACTATCCCGACGATGTCGCCAAAGCCATTGCTGACGCTATCCTAACAAGAAAACGGAAAGTCGCTTTCCTTGAAAAAGCCATGGAAGGTTACGCTTTTTTCAACGTGGAGAGCGTTCAAGGCGGTGTGACAAACGTTGTCTTTAACTCAACCCATCCATTTTACGACACTCTGGTCAAGGCGCTGAACCCGGATACCGAAGAGGACACAGAGAAGGAACTGCTCGATCGAGTACATATGGCATCGGACACGCTCCGCATCGTGTTTTCAGCCTGGGCCCGCTACGAAATGGAAGAAGTCAGGCACAAACAGCGCCTATCAGACATGCGCCAGGAGTGGGGCAAGATGGCACGATTTTTCCTCGAAGATGGCGAGGACGATTGATGGCGAATGAGATGTTGGGCAACCAGCTACTGAAACTTGTGTCGTCGGCGGAGGAAAATGTCGTGTTGGTTGCGCCCTTTATCAAGGCGGAAACACTCAGCCGCGTGTTGGACGCCATCCCAAACCCAGGACCGCAAATCGACTGCGTGACGCGATGGCAGCCTGAAGACATTGTGGACGGCGTCTGTGACTTGGAGATATTCGAACTCATTGCCGATCGCACCAACGCCCATCTCTGGAAGCATCCAAACCTGCATGCTAAATTTTTCAGGGGCGATCAATCCTGTCTCGTCGGGTCGGCAAACTTGACCGGGCGCGCTCTGGGTTGGCGTCTCCCGACCAACCTCGAGCTTCTCGTCGATTTGGATGTAAGCTCGCTCGGGTTACAAGCGTGGGAAGCTTCAGTGATGAGCAATTGCATTCTGGTGACGGCCGAACTGCGAGACCAAGTTGCGAAGGAGGCCGAAAAATTGGCGGCACAGCGTCCAAAATTGCCGTCGATGGATGTCGAACACGATGATGATCCGAGTTTCCGGTGGATACCCCTCTGCCCCTCGCCGGAGAGACTCTTTAAGGTGTACACCGGCGAGCTCGACGAAGCTAAAATGGTCCGGTCGGCATTTGAGTTCGCTCAGCATGATCTAAGAACACTCGGCCCCCCCAAAGGTTACTCTGACGAAGACTTCCTGAGTTATATTGCCGATCGCCTCCAAAAACTTGAGGTCATCCAGGAAGTAGTGGGCGCGAGCACCGCTGGTCTGTCGGATGTTCAGGCGGCCGACCTGATTGCAGACTACATTGACCCCTTGTCAATGATTGATGCCGGTGACGCCTGGAAGATCCTCAAGCGATGGATGATGCATTTCTTTCCAGAGGACTATCGCATTGAGGTACAGCAAGAAGTTTTTGTTAAAGGCCGACGGATAGACATCAAATAACGCAGTCGGGGAGCTTCAAATCAACTACCATAATCAGAATGGGCTCAATAGAAAGTCAGTTTCGAGGCTAGTGTCATGTTCAATCATTTGTGGCAAACAACACAAGAGTTTCCCTCAAATACCCCAAATATCTCGTCGATCGACGGTTCTGCACGCGCAGCCAGAGGGTTTGGCCGCACGGCGCGCATGGCGCGGACTCGGCGCATCTCATAGTCCGCTTTGATCGCTGCGATACGTTCGGGCTTAGCCAGGTCGTCAAGGCTTTCCCCGTCGCTCCAGGTAAATGGCGAACCGTATATTTCGGCTGTCTTCTCATATGCCCGCGCTTCTTCGAACGCCTCGGGGTGCTCCTCCATCAACCGCACCCACTCGATCTTCTGCTGGAAAAAACAGAAGGTGCACCCGGACCTGGAGCGCCAGCGATAGTATTCGGGCTCACCGATGTCAGTGTCTTTCAAGAGGTCGATGACCCCAGCCTTATCGATGCCGGCTTCCCGAAGCGGGAAATGCACCATCATGTTCGGGTGCTGTGACTTGTAGCCGGCTCGGTTTGGTTCATCCGCGCGGATCGCGACGTAGGAGTGGACCGTGACACCCTTCTCTAGGTCGTCGCGCAGCCACAGATTGAGCGGTCTCAGTTTGAGCTGCCGCGTGCACCAACGCGTCTTGGCCGATGGCAGAAAGTGTCCGTACTCGGCTAGCCAGAAATCGAAATCCCGGTCCGGGTTCAGTCGGTTAATACGCTTGCCAAGGAAGCCTTCGAGCCTGTTGAGGAAATCGTAGACCTCTGGCAGTTCTTTTCCTGTATCGGTGAAGAAATATTCCATGTCGATGTCAGGATGGTTCTGGCGCATGTAGACGGCCAAGGCCGCGCTATCGCGGCCGCCCGAGATCCCGAGAATGTGCCGTTCTTCTCTCATGCTTCGATCTTGTCTACATTGTAGGTGAGCGCCGCTACGGCACGAGCCAAGGC
>CATOSB010000037.1 GCA_951812305.1 uncultured Paracoccaceae bacterium | reverse complement strand
CGGGACGATCATTCATGATCACTGGAAACCCTACTACGCCCATATGAGCGGAGTGGACGCCCACGCCCTCTGCGGGGCGCATCACTTGCGCGAACTCAAGGCCATCGAAGAGATCGAAAAAGAGCCTTGGGCGACGGAGATGAGCGCAGTGCTTCATAGCGCCAATCAGCTCAGATGCGCGGCTCAGGATCAAGGCGAGACCGAACTCCCGGAACTGGTTCGCCAGGGTATAGTCACCAGATACATGGCGATCCTCGCCAAGGGGCTCGCCTTCCACGAACGCCAGCCCCCGCTGGCCAAAAGCCCCGGCACCCGCGGCCGAAAAGCCAGGCGGCCAGGCCACAACCTGCTCCTCCGCCTGCGTGACTACCGCGATGACGTTTTGCGATTCATCGCCGACTTCGCGGTCCCATTCACAAACAATCAGGCCGAACAGGACCTGCGCATGATGAAGCTGCGCATGAAAATCTCGGGCACCTTCCGCACCCTCGAGGGCGCGCGGGTCTTCGCCGACATCAGGTCCGTCATCTCGACGGCCAGAAAACACCGGTTCAACATCCTGGAAATCCTGACCCTGTCACCACCTCAGATCATCGCACGGCTCTGACGGAACAAAACCCCGCAACCCTATCGGACAGGGTGCTTGGGAGTTACGATATATGTTCATTATCTCGAAACAGACCCAAAGTGAACATAAAAATGGCGGGTTTCAGTGTTCATGCGCATCGTCATCATGGGTATACTCATAGTGACGCGCTATCCCCAAAGTTTTGCATCATCCGCTTCGATTGTCGTATGCATGATGTCTTCCATCAGGGGGATACGCTTCAAAGCCCGTCCATTCATCAAGCCATATGCGGATGCGGTCAGGGTTTTCCACTCCCGGAGCCGGTCTCCATCTCTCAACATCACCGCTGTTTGCAAAAACCGTCGCGCCCAAATATCGCGCCGCGTCTCGAGGAATTTCCAGAGCTTGGTTTCGATACTGCGCGCTGTTTTTCCGGTGGCGACAATCTCACGGGTCTCCTGGCTGTCCTCGAACCAGCTGTCTGTAAGAGGCTCCAGGAAGTCCAACGCCATATCATCATTAATCCAGCGCCCGAGCGCCTGCGCTGAGGCATCTTGAATCTTTCGGTTGGGATCTGCCAAGTCGAGTAGTGCCTGAAGCCCCAATTCCTGAGGGCGCAGGTCGAACAGGTTACAGGATTCGACAACGTCCAGAAAACCCGGAGCGGGCAGGCATTCGTTTGCCAAGCCATCAGCCAATGCACCCTCCAGCAAGACACGCAAAGTGTCAGCGGAAATATCGTCGGCGCCAGTTTCTGCGCGGAGTTGTCCGATCATTTGTTCCGCATCGCCACTGCTTTCAAGGGGAACAAGGAAGCTGTCCCTGATCCCATGCCCTGCCTTGATCAGGATCATTGCCAATACGGTCTTTGAACTCTGTTTCACCCTGACTGCAATGCTCTGAGCGCCAACGCCGTCCGTTATACTCGCGCCGATCTCTTGAATTTCTGCTCCGGTTGACTGGCTCTGGCTTGGAATGGGTTTGCCGCGTGCTTTCTTGATCAGATCATCCAATGCCGCCTGTGCTGGTCCACTGGAAAAAGCGTCAATGTTTCTGCATTCAAGGCAAAGCCATCAAGGCGTTCAAACAGACCGGCAATGGTGGCCTCCTGGACAAGCTGCGGGCCGGACAACAGCATGAACAAAGCGCAACGTTCGAAAAAAGGTCCATCCATCGTGGCAATGTGATTGGCCAGACCCGCCTGAATTTCCTCCGGTGCCGCTGCCATCATGGTGTCAATTGCATTGAATAGATCATAGGCCGAGCCTCCCTCGTCCATGATATCGCGCGCAACATTTTCCAGATTCTCGGAAAGATCGAAGCCCTCCATGTCCGACGGAGGCGCCATATTATCAGGATCGATCATAAATGATTGTGGCACCGGCAAGCCAACCCTTCGATAGAGGCCCGCAAATTCCATCATGTTTTCCTGCTTTACCGCGCCCGCAGCAACACCGGCTTGAACGGCCATTTCTACCGCTTCCAGGAAATCTTCCGCGTACTCATTATCATTTTACAGGCCCATCCGAGCTTCATCCAGAAGTAGGCTCAGTATTTGATGTGCCCCCCCCGAGTGGTCATCCTCTTGTGCGGTGAGCACCACCAAACCACAGGCGACATCGCCGCTGGAGAGCAAGCGGGATTTTAGCCGCAAAAAATACGATTGGAATTCCGGTTCAAAACCATGGAGACCGAATTGCTCCATACATTCTGCGAGTAGTTGAGAGGACATACGGACTCCAATTACGCGGCCAAGAGCCCGAAATCGATCCGCTTATCCAGATCGACCTCGAAGCGGCCATAAGGGTTGATGTGTAGGTAGATGAGCGGGGACAGGCCGCGATAATCCTCAGGGGACAAGCGGGCGGCCACATCGGGGTTGCGCAGGACGGACTGCACCATCCGCGTGTTCACGTAGACCAGTGACGATTGTAGCAAGTGCAACGCGTGAGCAGCGGTCTCCTGATCCCGCACACGATTGGTGGCAATTTCACCGCCCTTGCCAAAGAACACGAAGCTGTTGGCGCTGTTCCAGTTCTCGACGACGTTCAATCCCTCATGAATTTCCCGACGGAAGGCCTCTGAGCGCAGATAGCGGCACAGAAAAATCGTCTTTATGGCGCGACCAAGCTCCGCCAGCGCCTTGTAGGTGGGGTGCATCACATCGGATCGGGCGAACCGGCGAAGGATGGCCTCGGGATCAGCCGTCCCGTGCTGCATGGCCGCTGCGTATTTGACCATCTCGTCATACTGGCGTTCGATCTCGCCCCAATCGACCACGCCCGACAGGATCGGAAGGAGATTGGGCAGTTGCCCTCGCATACCCGCACTAGGGAGGGCGAGTTTCTGCCGCGCAATTGCCTTGAGGCGCGGCGCAAGCTCAAAGCCCAGAAGATGGCAGAAAGCAAAGCCAACTGCGCTTTGGCCGTGGCTGTCCACATACTGCCGTTGGATTTCCATGTCCGTGCAATGCCGTAAGACACCCTCAATCATTGCGGCTACCTCAGAGGACGAACAACGCTTCAGCTGAGAATAAATGCAGGTCGCCTGACGCTCTACATGCCAATAAATCATGACGCCGCGCCCGCCATAGCGCGCATGCCACTCCGTCATCAGATTGCGATCCCAGGCCCCGAACTTGGTGGAATCCCCAGCACATGTTGTGCCCGGCGTGCCCCAGATTTCCGGTTCGCGAATTGCAAGCGTTGCATTGGCAACCTGCGCGCAAGCCGCCTTTAAGGAAGCCGGGTCAATATACCGTCTGCGAATGTGCAGAAGTTCGTCATAACTGACATCGGGTGAACCAGCGGCCACGCGTTTCAGGCCCGCGTTGGTTCCCAAGCCGTAAAGGCAGAGCAACAGGCGTTGATCTCGCACGGCAGGCGGCAGAGCCTCCCGACTGGCCGAGGTCTGAAAGCCGCTCAAAAACCCAGTATCGAGTGCTGTTTCTTTGAGAACATCCAAAAGCCCGGTCATCGGCCACGCCCGGGCAACCTCGCTTTTCAGCGTGGCCAAACCAGGCGGCTCTGGGGCTGGCGCAAAGGGCGTAATGGAAATCCGGTTCTCCCCACCCCGCCGCAAGCGCACCTTATCATTGTCAGGCAAGGTGGCGTTCAACAGCCGCAGTTCCTTCTCCAGCTCGGCTTTCACGCCCGCGACAAAGCCTCTTGCATCCTGCGATAGCCCCAGATCAGCGTAGTAGGAATCTCGACGCGTGTCGAAATCTCCCGGCAGGTCATCATCCGGGTTGCGGTAGCGGTCCGCACCTTCGATCCATATCTCTTTGGCGCGGATGCGTTCGCGAAGCTGTGTCAGCACACAGAGCTCGAAGGACACAACATTGACCCGACCATTCTCATCAATGACTGCGCTGCGCCATTTTCCGGGAATGATCCCTGCTGGAATATCATTTTCAGAAACAACCCGGCGACCGGCTTCCGCAAACCGGACAATCAGAACCAAGGCGGTCAATATCGGATGCCACATTGCATTGTTCGAGCGAAATCGCAAAGCCCGGAGCAACGGTGGCAGCATGCGGCGGTAGTGGCTGGCATATGAGTTGCGCATGGTCTGTTGGATGCGCGTGTCCAAGGTACCCTTGGCGCGATGTTCGTCAATGACTGCCCGGAGTTTAGCCGCCCCAGCGATAGGGAAGATAACGTCTTCAATCCGACCCTCGGGATGATCCAGCGCGGCCATGGCAATCTCGACAAGCAAACGCTCCTTGCCATGAACCGCGCCTATATCTGCCGCGATGCCCTGAATGACCTTTCGGCGTGACCGTGTTCCCAGGCGATGAACCACCTCCAAAAGCAGGTCAATGAGGCCGTCAATCAGCTGAGAGCGGCGATGCATCAGGTAGACCGCAAGAAGCCCGAAGCGCTTCTCGGGCGCATGGCGACGCATTTCCGAGGCGGTTTCGCCTTCTACCTGACATGCAATACGCATCACCCAACCGCGTTCGACATCACCAAGAATATCCAATGGAAGATTGAGCGCCGCGACAAAGGACACCTTTTGCGCCGTCAGCAGTACGCTGTCTAGCGTTGCAGCACCGACATCATCCTTCAGACGCTGAAACCCCGTTGTCGCCAAGGGCTCAGACAGCGTCCATTCTAACTGCGTAACCCTCTCGGTCGATAACCGCGATGCCACCTTCGTCAAATACCCCTCGCGGAAATCCCGACGGGCCGCGCGCGCAAGCCGCTCCATGATCTTCACTGAAGGAACAAACACGTTCATTTGACGGGCCTGTGCATAGCCCCGCTCAACCCAATCCGCCAAGTTCAGGTCACGCCCACCGAGCTGTTCAATCATCCATGCCTGGAGTCTGGCCCGATCACGATCAGAAGCCCGGCGAAACCCGAGAAAATCCAGAATACTCGCACGTTGCCGCCGCGCGGTGTCACTGGAAAAAGAGTAGGAAAGATCGTCTGTCGCCCCAATCTGGTCAGCAACGTACACGATCACATCAGGGTCAAGATCACCGCGCGTGGCAGGAAACCGGCCATGCTGGCGAAAAAAGAGGAGTTGGCATGCAATCGCGACCCGCGACTTCGCCCCAAACCGGTTTAGAAACTCAAAATCCGAATATGAAAGCCCCCACGTTGAGGCAAATGCTTGCTCTATCATGACCCCTCCAGACGCAAGCATCATCCAACATCAGCTCTGGCCGTCAATCAGCCTTTCGTTCCCTGTACGTTCTTTCAAAAGCCCAAATATGCAGCTTCGGGCCAGCTAGGCCTCGATTGAACGGCAAGGATTGGCATCGCGGCCTTGAGGACCGCATTGGTCCAAACTTTGCAGACGATGTTTTGGGCTGGATAGGAGCAGGGGCAGATCGTGCCCTAAACCATGCGCCGATTGCCGGATGCGTCTCGGTGATGCGCGCGGTCTTGGAAATGGATGATCGGACAGAGCGGGTCGCATGCTTTCTCTCTGACATTGTGTTGGCCCGCGCGCTGAACTGGAAAACGATCTTGCCCGTCACGGCGCAGCGGCTCACAAAAGTGATGTTGCGGGACCTCGTCACAGAGGGGCAGGGGACGGAGTTGAAGGTTCAGCAGCGCATTCTGGAATCCATCGAAGGCACGATCAGACTTTCACGGGACCTCTCGACCCGAGCAGCCGCGCTTCGGAGTATTGCTCCGAAACTGCGGGCTAAGGGATCGGAGGCGGCGGTCGCCCTATTCCTGTCTGAAGACGCCGTCGCGCCGTCGGCCATGCTGTCACCGATGATTCAGGGCACGACCATTCCCATGACGGATCGCGCCGCGCGGCGGTTTTGTGAGCGGCTGGTGGAATTGGACGCCGCGCGGGAACTGACCGGACGCCCAACCTTCCGGCAGTATGGGATCGTACCATGACCGGTACCGCCATGAACGTTGTGGCAAAACGAAAGCCTGCAAAAGGGCAGGAGGGCTCGTTTGGTGACGGTGTGTTTGACCGAGAGCTCGAACACTTGCCGCAGGAATTGCGGTGGCACGAGTGGATGGGGCGGATCGAGGCGGTGCTCTTCGCCAGCGCTTCGCCCGTTGGGCGCGAAGACCTGGCGCGCGTCGTGGGGCAGGGGGCGTCCGTCGACATGCTTATTGAAGATATCGCAGCTGAGCTCACCGGACGCCCATACGAGATTGCCTGCGTCGCTGACGCTTGGATGATGCGGACCAGGACGCAGTTTGCCGAGGCGATCAAGGCGGCGGCCGACCTTGGCGAGCAGTCCCTCGCTTTCACCGAAATGGAGATGGGTGTGCTCTGTGCCATCGCCTATCACCAGCCGATCGACCGGGCGGGTCTGAGGGATATTTTTGGCAAGGAGGTCAGCCGCGATTTGCTGGCGCGGTTGCGATACGAGGATCTGATTGCGTCAGGCCCAAGATCACCGCGGCCGGGCGCGCCGCATACGTTCGTGACGACTGCGACGTTTCTGGCGACGTTTGATCTGCAGACGCTGAGGGATTTGCCGGAGCTCGAATTGGCCAGTCATGACGCCGCAGAAGCGCACCAGCCGGAGCAAGTCTAAAGCGGCCCGCTTTCAATTGGTCGGGCTTTGACTTTCAATCAGTCGGAGGTGGGTGCAGACCTGAAGTCTGAGATTGTGGGAGCTGTCACGCGGATTTTCAGGTTTTGAGGTATAGAATTGACTTCTATAGCTCATTAATGATCTATTCATGAGTTATAGGGAGGAGTTCTATAACTCATGGTCTGGAATTGGCAAATTTCTGGTTGGCCGGATTTTCGGTATGACGAAGCTGCACTAGCACCGCTCGAACAACGCTTCTTGCTGTCGTCAGGCGAAATCCTTGGTGCTGTCCACCATGTCAGCCCGTCAGAGCGCGATCAACTCCGCATTGATCTTCTAAGTGATGAAGCCATGAAGACGAGTGCCATTGAGGGCGAGATGCTGGACCGGCGCAGCGTGCAATCCTCACTACGCCGACAACTCGGACTGGAACCGGACAGCTATCCGAACAAACCTCGAGAACAGGGCGTAGCCGAGATGATGGTCGACGTTTACTCGACCTACGCCGAGCTCCTCACGCATGACACGCTCTTTAGTTGGCATGAAATGCTCCTGTCTTTCGACAAACGGTTGGAGGCAACCGGGTCATACCGGCGGCACGAAGATGCGATGCAGATCGTCTCTGGCCGTCTTGATCGACCTGCCGTGCATTTTGAGGCACCGCCCTCCGCGCAAGTTCAAGAAGAGATGGATCGGTATGTCGCGTGGTTCAATAGGACGGCGCCGGATACCAGTGACCCATTGCCAGCACTGACACGGGCTGGGCTGAGCCACCTCTATTTCGAAAGCATCCATCCGTTCGAAGACGGGAACGGTCGCCTGGGCCGAGCTTTGGCCGAGAAGTCCCTGGCTCAGAATATCGGCCAGCCAAGCCTGATCGCACTTGCCTTCACAATCGAGCGGCAACGGAAGGCTTACTATGATCAGCTCGAGCGGCATCAGAAGACGCTGGACGTCACGCCCTGGCTCGAATGGTTTGCCGAAACGGTGCTGGCAGCGCAGCAGGTCACTCTTAATCGCGTAGGGTTTTTCATAGCCAAGGTGCATTTCTACGACCGACATCGCGAAGCGTTGAATGATCGGCAGGCCAAGGCGATTGAGCGGATGTTCCGGGAAGGGCCAGATGGCTTCCAGGGTGGCTTGAGTGCCGAGAATTATATTTCGATCACCGCTACATCGCGTGCAACCGCGACGAGGGACCTGCAGGAATTGGTTGAAATGGGTGCCCTTACCCGCACGGGAGAGCGGAGGTATACACGTTACTGGCTTAAGCTTGAGGGGCCGGTTGACTAGTGCATCGTCGGCGGGGACGGCGGATTCCAGACATTCGCTGCAGCCGTGAGATTTCGATCGCGCCGATTGAGTGCGGACATTCGTCGTCCGTCCCAATACAATCGACTATACACTAGAACAGGCCGACATCATAATTCACGTCCGGCATGACGACCCAACGGCAAGCCGCTGGAGGTTGCCGAACTGGCAAATACTATTCGGGGCTTGCCCGCGGATTTCGACATGCAAACCACTTGGGTCCATGATCTGGTGATCAAATTCGTCGGCACCGCGCAGCGCGACAAACCGGATCACTGGGATGGGACCCCGAGAGAAACAGAGTAGGGGGTGCGCGGTGGAACGCAGAACCAGAACAATGATCGCGGACAAGATGTGGATCGGCGGTTTGCTGATTTGGTTCGTGGTTTCTGTTTGGGCAGCTTGGGTTGGAAACGGCTGTGTTTTCCCGCGGTTGGGAGCATGTCTGGTGGCCATCGCCGCGTTGTATTTCGCCGTGCTTCCTAAGCTTGATCCCATGTCCGTGGGATCAAGCCAAAGATACGAAATTTTCTCCCACAGCATTAATCTGAACTCTCGCAACGCCCATCTCGCCTTACAAAACGTCTCGGTGTTAGCGGCAGCTATCTCAAAGGCACTAGCCGACAACAAGATTGCGGTGCCGGAATCGGTTCGCACATTGGAAAAGCCAGCGCTTGACGAAACGATGCCGAAGAACCACGAAATTGACTGGGAACTAAATGACGGCAAGATCTCGGCG
The DNA here is from genome assembly GCA_951812305.1 of uncultured Paracoccaceae bacterium. Taxonomy (GTDB): domain Bacteria; phylum Pseudomonadota; class Alphaproteobacteria; order Rhodobacterales; family Rhodobacteraceae; genus Rhodobacter_B. The sequence continues at coordinate 8,982 of CATOSB010000037.1, read as the reverse complement.
GCAGCACGAAAGATCGAACGTGCGAACGAAGAGATACTTAGCGTGAGGAGCAAGCTCCAAAAGCAACAAGCCATCGCTGTCTTTGTCGGAACTCTGCAATGGGGATTTGGTGACCTTGTCGGAAAATGCTGACGGGTGATCAACAATAAAGAGAGGCGTGTCGTGACCAGAATGTTGACCATCCGTGTTCGGAGAAAGTACCGAGTTATCTCTGAGTTCGAAATTCCTGCATATCGCTTTGAGGGCGATAAATTGTCCAACTTTGTGCGCGCAATTTATGTGGCCAACATTACAAAGGACGCCGAAGAAATGATCCCTTTCTACGTGAACAGCAGAAAAGGCGAACCTGTTCGGAACATTGATTCTGATCTGCGGCCAGCCTATCACCCTGAAAGACGTGAGGTCGGTAGCTACTGTGGTACCCCGGACCTGCTGGTCGAGGTCATGCAAACTCTTAGCGAGGTGCAGTACGAGGCATTCGACAATATTAACCTGAGTTCTGGATAAGCGCTATATCTGGTATTCGACCTGCCTGATTGTTTCCGGCACGGTTATGGGTCCCATTTTAACTTTGGTTTTCCCGAGCCTATAGGCTGCGACACACGAGATGAGGTGTACGAATGCGTTGGCAGGCGATCTGTGTCGAGTGTGTTCCAGTCCCATGCTGGTTTTCAACTTATCGAACAGAGTTTCGATGATGAACCGCCTTCGCAACAGGATTTTGTTCAGGATTGGCAGGAGATAGTTTTTCATGTTGCGGCGAATGCCGGTGACGAGGTGGAGCCCACGCTGCCAGAGCCGTTGGAAGAGGGATTTGGAGATATAGCCCTTATCAGCAAATATTTTGCCTTCGAGGCCCGCGATCATGGCTTCAAACGGCTTTCGATCATCGACATTACCTGCCGTGATTTTGACGGCCATGATCTCCCCCTTGTTGTTGATGATTAGATGCAGTTTGAAGCCAAAGAACCAGCCCATTGTGCTGCGACCGCGCTTTGCCAGCCCCTTGAAGACCTTGTTTCGATTAATGCGGGCATTGTGGCAGACCGCGAGCTTAGTGCTGTCGGCAAAATAGACGCCGGTTTTTTCACCGCTGAAGCAGTGCAGCAGTATGCAAAACGGCACCATTAATCTTGGCATGAGGCTGACAAACCGACCATAGCTCGGGAGGGTGCCAAAGCAGTCACGGTATTTCTGCTCAACGCCATAAATCCAATAATGTTTGAAGTCCTTGAACGGCGACAAGTGAAACAAGACCATGATGAACAGGCTCTCCCCCAGGGTCAGCTTGCCGGCGCGAAGCCTCTGACGACCCGAGGGGATCAACCGGTGGCGCTCCCAGTCCTCGTAGGTTTTTGCAAAATCATCGAGACAGACAAAAAGTGCGGTGTTAGTGATCGACATGAGTGGCGGTCCATATTGTGTCGCTTTTGAACCTTGAATCATGGGGCAACGTACCTGGAAACCCCTCTCACCCCATACTAATCACGGGGGCATTCAGGCTGGTCAACACGGGGCAAAAGGTGCGCGCCATGGAGAACAACTTCCCAATCAACGAAGATCTCGCTTATGAGAAGATCCGGGACCTCATGTTCGACATGATGGAAGAGGACCCCAACCGTTTCTACGCCCTCACGGATAAGCTCAATGAACTGGCTGCGCTCCCTAAAAGAACCATGACACTTGTGCTCGATCTGATGGCTGCCACTCCCTTTCAGGTGATCATCCCGAAACACGTACGGAAAAATGACCCTGATACATTCAAAGCGGATCACGAAACCGTTTCAAATGTTCTATTTCTTGGAGAGTTTGGCGGAATTGCCGTTGAACTGGAGCCAAATGAGGCTTTGAGAGAACCGAGGATCATTTCCATAACAATGGTGGAAATCCCTCATCGCAACCCTCTGCGAAAAAGGGTCAACGAGTATCGTAAAAAACGAATCAAAAAACTACGAAAAAATTCTGTCGAGTAGTGCACTGGTGACGCCAACGTCTTATCCAGAATCGGGGTATATTAGAATGCAAAACGCGGAAGCGGCACTTAACACGAAAGAGCCTACTCCAACGAAAAATTCTCGCGCGCAGCCGACTTCCTAGTCACAGTAGTAATTGCGCACGCGGCGAATGTCTTCTTCGACGTGCTGCGTCACAGCATTGGCCCCCCGCTTGAGAGACAGCACTGGGCCGTCCCTGACGACACATGGGGCATAGAACGAGTCGATACCGTGCTGCATCCGAGGTCTGCTTTGAGCCCATTCTGTGAATTCGGTTTTCTTTCTGCGCGCGCTCGCAGCATAAAAATTGCGGCGGAAGCGAAAAATTCGATGCCGCCTTGCAGCGAACGTTGCGGCCATTCGGGCAGGTCGCGGCGTAGATCAGACACCGAATTTCGCCCGTTCGAACAGTTTGTAGCATCTGTTGATTTGGGCTCAGGGCGAACCTCGGCTGCTGCATCCGCGAACGGCGGCAACCAAGAGAAAAAGCACCTTGTCTGGCAGCATTGTTACTTTGACAATGTATGTTCCCGCGGTTGGGTTGGCCAGACATTGCTGGGTGAGCGCGCGAAGCGTTTTAGTTGGATACGTAAGGTTATTTGCGTCGCTGCTGATAGCAAAACGTCGAAACAATGGCCATTGACCGATATGCTGCTGCTCGCGTTTGCAATTGTGACATCCACGATTTCGTGTTCGCCAAAAAAACCGCCCTGAATACTCACTTGGCGCGAGCTTGATTGATGGAGGTTGACCAAAGTTAGTTCAGCGCCTGTATTGTCGATACGCCGAACGAGCGCGCTTACATTCGGTGGCAAGCCCAGCCGGTTGTTTGTCCGGTCAAAGTACCGGAAACATGCGCGATGGAAGCCACCATTGTAGCGCTGCTGCGGCGCCCCAAGAGTTAGTTGGACCAAGGCTTCTGTCGTTATTGGATTATGATTCTGCCAGTGGTGTATATGAACACAGGTCAGATCAGCTGTATCCGCCTCAACCATTGCAAGCCTTGCCGCGACTTGATCGAGGCTCTGGTTCAAAATTTCCTCTGGATAGGAATCATTTCGACCAGAAACATAGGTAAACCAGGGACGTTCATGACCGTCGTCGCCTTTGGCCCGGAAGGAGTAGCTGACACTCCAATCCTGTGGTTCGGCTTCTTCAAGCTTGGCCAAACGCTCTGCGTCCTTTGAATCGAAACTCGTGCACCAGCGGCTTGCCAAGGGCCCAACAATGAATGGGAACTCAGCAAACCAACCATTTTGGCCGCGCTTCTTCGGGGCAACGAAGGCTTTGTTGCTGCCGGCCTGTTTCGTCAGGTTTACAATCCAAGGGTCTGGGCGCGGCGGTGCCAACGCCTGATAGTCATCAACGACGTGACCCTTCGAGAAGATCAGGTCAAAATGTTGCCCAGGAAGCTTCAACCAGTCCGTGCTGCCAGAGACTAGAGTAGCATTCATTGCGGCAACGGTGAGAGAATCGTCCACGTAGTCGTAGCCCAGCGGCCAGGTCCAGCCATAGGCAGCACCATACCAGGCGCCGTCGAACATAGCACCGACCCGTCCGTCTAATCGGACATTGTCGGGGATCACGCCCTGATTTTCGGCTGCGCGGTCCCACCAGCCTTGGGTGTATTTCAAAACCCAATCGCTATAGGCGTGATCACCTGTCATTAGAAAGGCGTTTGTGACGAGGCTGGTCGCCAGCAGATTACAGACGCTGTCGCCTTGCCCCATCCGCGTGTTCATCGCCGACATCATCCGTTGGCGGTTGTCTGTGTGGACGGCACTTTCGTTCCAATCGCCCAGGTCTTCGTACGATTGAATGCCCTCAATATCTTCAAAAGGAAGTGCAAAAGGCTCCATAAACCGCGACCAGATATGTTTGCCTTCGTCCAGATATCCCCAACGCGGGCCACCAGCGCCTGTATGGACAGCGCGGATGATGTTTAGGTCTGGGTCGTAATTCGGCATTCCAAGGAAGAGATCCGCAAAGCGTCGCGCACGTTCGAATAGAACCGGGTTCTCGGGATCAGCGGAACAAAGGAGGCAGAAATACAGATTGCCCTCGCTTTGATGGAACTGATCGTATCCAAGCTCATACTCATCTTTGACAAGGCCGTATTGTTGCGCCTGTCGGTTGACAGCGTCCCAATGAAAATGCGCTAGCCTCAGAAACCGCTCGTCGCCACCAAGCATGTAGAGCAGCGGTAAGTTGTAGAACGCTTCATAAAGGTCATCCAACCCATCACGTCCCTCTGACCAGGTGTCTGCAAAAATCAGTGTACCATCGTCACGGGTATATTTTCTTAGATAACCTGAGTTCTGGATAAGCGCTATATCTGGTATTCGACCTGCCTGATTGTTTCCGGCACGGTTATGGGTCCCATTTTAACTTTGGTTTTCCCGAGCCTATAGGCTGCGACACACGAGATGAGGTGTACGAATGCGTTGGCAGGCGATCTGTGTCGAGTGTGTTCCAGTCCCATGCTGGTTTTCAACTTATCGAACAGAGTTTCGATGATGAACCGCCTTCGCAACAGGATTTTGTTCAGGATTGGCAGGAGATAGTTTTTCATGTTGCGGCGAATGCCGGTGACGAGGTGGAGCCCACGCTGCCAGAGCCGTTGGAAGAGGGATTTGGAGATATAGCCCTTATCAGCAAATATTTTGCCTTCGAGGCCCGCGATCATGGCTTCAAACGGCTTTCGATCATCGACATTACCTGCCGTGATTTTGACGGCCATGATCTCCCCCTTGTTGTTGATGATTAGATGCAGTTTGAAGCCAAAGAACCAGCCCATTGTGCTGCGACCGCGCTTTGCCAGCCCCTTGAAGACCTTGTTTCGATTAATGCGGGCATTGTGGCAGACCGCGAGCTTAGTGCTGTCGGCAAAATAGACGCCGGTTTTTTCACCGCTGAAGCAGTGCAGCAGTATGCAAAACGGCACCATTAATCTTGGCATGAGGCTGACAAACCGACCATAGCTCGGGAGGTTGCCAAAGCAGTCACGGTATTTCTGCTCAACGCCATAAATCCAATAATGTTTGAAGTCCTTGAACGGCGACAAGTGAAACAAGACCATGATGAACAGGCTCTCCCCCAGGGTCAGCTTGCCGGAGCGAAGCCTCTGACGACCCGAGGGGATCAACCGGTGGCGCTCCCAGTCCTCGTAGGTTTTTGCAAAATCATCGAGACAGACAAAAAGTGCGGTGTTAGTGATCGACATGAGTGGCGGTCCATATTGTGTCGCTTTTGAACCTTGAATCATGGGGCAACGTACCTGGAAACCCCTCTCACCCCATACTAATCACGGGGGCATTCAGGCTGGTCAACACGGGGCAAAAGGTGCGCGCCATGGAGAACAACTTCCCAATCAACGAAGATCTCGCTTATGAGAAGATCCGGGACCTCATGTTCGACATGATGGAAGAGGACCCCAACCGTTTCTACGCCCTCACGGATAAGCTCAATGAACTGGCTGCGCTCCCTAAAAGAACCATGACACTTGTGCTCGATCTGATGGCTGCCACTCCCTTTCAGGTGATCATCCCGAAACACGTACGGAAAAATGACCCTGATACATTCAAAGCAGATCACGAAACCGTTTCAAATGTTCTATTTCTTGGAGAGTTTGGCGGAATTGCCGTTGAACTGGAGCCAAATGAGGCTTTGAGAGAACCGAGGATCATTTCCATAACAATGGTGGAAATCCCTCATCGCAACCCTCTGCGAAAAAGGGTCAACGAGTATCGTAAAAAACGAATCAAAAAACTACGAAAAAATTCTGTCGAGTAGTGCACTGGTGACGCCAACGTCTTATCCAGAATCGGGGTTAGATAACCTGAGTTCTGGATAAGCGCTATATCTGGTATTCGACCTGCCTGATTGTTTCCGGCACGGTTATGGGTCCCATTTTAACTTTGGTTTTCCCGAGCATATAGGCTGCGACACACGAGATGAGGTGTACGAATGCGTTGGCAGGCGATCTGTGTCGAGTGTGTTCCAGTCCCATGCTGGTTTTCAACTTATCGAACAGAGTTTCGATGATGAACCGCCTTCGCAACAGGATTTTGTTCAGGATTGGCAGGAGATAGTTTTTCATGTTGCGGCGAATGCCGGTGACGAGGTGGAGCCCACGCTGCCAGAGCCGTTGGAAGAGGGATTTGGAGATATAGCCCTTATCAGCAAATATTTTGCCTTCGAGGCCCGCGATCATGGCTTCAAACGGCTTTCGATCATCGACATTACCTGCCGTGATTTTGACGGCCATGATCTCCCCCTTGTTGTTGATGATTAGATGCAGTTTGAAGCCAAAGAACCAGCCCATTGTGCTGCGACCGCGCTTTGCCAGCCCCTTGAAGACCTTGTTTCGATTAATGCGGGCATTGTGGCAGACCGCGAGCTTAGTGCTGTCGGCAAAATAGACGCCGGTTTTTTCACCGCTGAAGCAGTGCAGCAGTATGCAAAACGGCACCATTAATCTTGGCATGAGGCTGACAAACCGACCATAGCTCGGGAGGTTGCCAAAGCAGTCACGGTATTTCTGCTCAACGCCATAAATCCAATAATGTTTGAAGTCCTTGAACGGCGACAAGTGAAACAAGACCATGATGAACAGGCTCTCCCCCAGGGTCAGCTTGCCGGCGCGAAGCCTCTGACGACCCGAGGGGATCAACCGGTGGCGCTCCCAGTCCTCGTAGGTTTTTGCAAAGTCATCGAGACAGACAAAAAGTGCGGTGTTAGTGATCGACATGAGTGGCGGTCCATATTGTGTCGCTTTTGAACCTTGAATCATGGGGCAACGTACTTGGAAACCCCTCTCACCCCATACTAATCACGGGGGCATTCAGGCTGGTCAACACGGGGCAAAAGGTGCGCGCCATGGAGAACAACTTCCCAATCAACGAAGATCTCGCTTATGAGAAGATCCGGGACCTCATGTTCGACATGATGGAAGAGGACCCCAACCGTTTCTACGCCCTCACGGATAAGCTCAATGAACTGGCTGCGCTCCCTAAAAGAACCATGACACTTGTGCTCGATCTGATGGCTGCCACTCCCTTTCAGGTGATCATCCCGAAACACGTACGGAAAAATGACCCTGATACATTCAAAGCAGATCACGAAACCGTTTCAAATGTTCTATTTCTTGGAGAGTTTGGCGGAATTGCCGTTGAACTGGAGCCAAATGAGGCTTTGAGAGAACCGAGGATCATTTCCATAACAATGGTGGAAATCCCTCATCGCAACCCTCTGCGAAAAAGGGTCAACGAGTATCGTAAAAAACGAATCAAAAAACTACGAAAAAATTCTGTCGAGTAGTGCACTGGTGACGCCAACGTCTTATCCAGAATCGGGGTTGTATTAACTTTTCTGTACCATAAAAGCGATCAGCCGTTAGCAAAACATCAGCCCCTTCGGGCACCCAGTCCTGCATACTGTCCAGCACCTCTTTTTGGACAGCAAACCCAATGTTGCCTTTCGTTTTGCGAACGCGCCAAGCCACAGGCAAGGCACGATCTCGCATGCGCACCGAGATCATCAAGACTTCATGCCCGTCATTAATATGGCTTTGATCCATCATCAAAACGATGGTCTCTCCGTTGGAGGCCAAACGGGTAAATACATCGCCAGCATAGGCCTGCATGATTTCTGCGCAATCAATGTGGGGATTGGCCAAAACACGGGAAACATACTGGTATCTATGGTCCTTTGTGCCGATATCACGCGGCAAAGCCGCCGATAACTCCATCAAATTGGCGCTTCGCCCGTCAAGAAGGAGGGTTGAGAGCAATGCCAACCCTTCACAGCGAGACTTATGGAACCCTGGAAGCCGCTGCATAAAATCAGCTTTGATAGCCTCGTTCACCCCGGAAAAGCCCGATAAAACAACCATATGCATCTCCAATTCTATGACTGGAGACTCCTTGAATCACAGCTTTTGAGTGAATGGCAAACTTATTTTAATAAATTGAAGGGTGATAAGCTGAGGTACTTGAAAACTTGACCCGGGGTGATACGCTTTTGGTAAGCGAACTTTCACGGCTCGGCCGTTCCATGCTTGAGTGCATGGAAATCCTGTCAATCGCCACGCACAAGGGTGTGCACGTCTATGCTCTCAAAGGTAATTGGCAACTGGATGACACCATCCAAAGCAAGATTATCGCAATGGCTTTTGCCATGGCTGCCGAGATTGAACGGGATCTGATTTCCTCACGCACCAGGGAGGCCCTACGTGCGCGGCGCGCGTCCGGAAAACCTCTTGGACGCCCCAAAGGTCCAGGGAAGTCCAGGCTGGACGCCTTCAGGCCTGAGATCGAAGCCCTACTCGCCAATGGCTCAACACAACGCTTCATTGCAAACCGCTACAGCACCACGCCCGCAAACCTGTCCAACTGGATCAAAAAAAACCGTATTAAAAACCAAATGACACCCTAAATCCTATGTCGCGTTTTGTACCTTTGTTGGATTTAGGCCAGGCCAGTGCAGCCCCTGCCGACATCGCCAGAACCGTCCCGGCAAAAGCCAGCTTCTGTCCGATCATTGCGCAAACCTCCATATGCTTTCCGCCCCCGTCCGAGCGATATTCCTTATTCAAATTTACCGCGATCCTGCCGCGCGCACGGCAGAACAGTAAGCGATGTCACCGCGCCCTGTCAAAGCTCCAGGGCATCAGTTCGTCGATGCGAGATGATGGCTGGTCCCTCTGTGACCGGAAACCCTTCGTGACGCCCTGTGCGCCGCTGCAGCGGACATGGGAGGCAACTGTCCGGGCCTCGAACATGACTGCAGTACCCAATAGCCCAGTGGTCGACCACACGCGCCCACATCGTGGCGACCCGGACCTGTTTTGGGATGAAGACAACCTGCAGGCCATGTTGAAGGAATACCACGACAGGGTGAAGCAAAGCATCGGGAAGCGCGGGCGGCACTGACCGCCCGTTCACCAACACCGATCAATCAAACCCCGATTCTGGATAAGACGTTGGCG
>CATOSB010000036.1 GCA_951812305.1 uncultured Paracoccaceae bacterium | reverse complement strand
AGGCCGAACAGGACCTGCGCATGATGAAGCTGCGCATGAAAATCTCGGGCACCTTCCGCACCCTCGAGGGCGCGCGGGTCTTCGCCGACATCAGGTCCGTCATCTCGACGGCCAGAAAACACCGGTTCAACATCCTGGAAATCCTGACCCTGTCACCACCTCAGATCATCGCACGGCTCTGACGGAACAAAACCCCGCAACCCTATCGGACAGGGTGCTTGGGAGTTACATGAATCAGGGGACTAGTCCCCATGCCTGTCGAAGGGCGCGCGCCGCCGTCGCTGGGTCCGGCTCGTACCCCATATCCGGCAGAGCTGGCTCTGGCAGATTGAACTCATCAAATAGCCACTGCCCCACATCTACACCGATCTCGCCAGCTGCCCGAGCCGCCTCGCGGTCCCGGACACTCGTGCGTTTGAGGCTCCGAAAACTTACAGCTTCAGCTGGTAGCTCAGGAGAGTTCCTCATCCACGGCATCGGCGCCGATATACCGACGCAACAAGGCCACGCCCAGATAGATAAAGGGTGTGTCGAGCGCCGCCATCAACAGCTTGAAGACATAGGCCGCGACAATAATCTTGCCGACAATCACCTGCGGCAGGCCGAGACCGAACCCGAGAAAGATGCTGTTCACGATGATTGTGTCGACAAATTGGGAGATCATCGTCGATGCATTGTTGCGCAGCCACAGATGTCGACCGTCGGTCACGCGCTTCCAGAAATGGAACAGCCGGACATCCATCAACTGGGCAACCAGATAGGCAGACATTGACGCGACAACGAGGATACCCGGCAGGATAAAGACGGAATCGTAGGCCTGTTGCATGGCCGCTACCGTCCCGTAGTGGGGATTGCCTGCTGGCCAGACCGGAGAGCCCGGCACCACCAGGGCGGTCTGGATGAGCACCAATGAGAGGGCGCTCATCACAAACCCGGTCGCGACCATCAGACTGGCACGCTTGCGGCCATACACCTCACAGACCACATCGGTGATCAGGAAGGTGAACGGATAGGTCAGGATACCGGTGGTGAGTGTGATCGGCTCGCCGAAAAACCCGCAGGGCAAGGTTTCCGGAAACGCCAGAAAGAGTTTCACACCGATGATATTCGTCAGCACCAGGAACACGACGAATCCCGCCATCAGCACGCTGAACGCCGTCTCTGCCCTTTCCTGTATCATTGCGTTTCCCTAGACTTCGCCCCTGTTTCCGGACAGTTCGATTATTGACCCTGTGCGGTCATTTTCCAAGTCATATTGTTGAACGCCTGTTGCGGCGTTTGGTATCCGATGGCGGAATGGCGGCGCTGGCGGTTGTAGAAGACCTCAATGTATTCGAAGATGGCGACCTTGGCCTGCGCGCGGGTTTTGAACCGTTGACGGTGAACCAGCTCCTTTTTCAATGATGGCCCTGTCGGAAAAGTCTCTGGACAGGATTGTGATGATTTGATTCAGTCTGCGTGAGTATTTTTTGGGGTGGCTGGCTATGAAGCGTGATCAGATTGAAATGTTTGCAACGTTGGATGGGCTTGTGTTGGCTGATCATCCGCACCGCAAGTTTGAAGCGGTTGTTGACCTGTGTGCTTTGGCAAAGCCTCTGGCAGCGCTTTATTCTGATCGCGGGCGCCCTGAATTGGGTGCCGGGCGTGCGTTTCGCATGCTGGTGCTTCAATTCCTTGAGGACATTTCCGATCGGGAGATGGCCTAAGGGGCCCGAAGCTGTGTGTGGACGCCTCCTGGAACGCAAGCAGAATCTTTAGGTGATTTTGGGAAATGCGGTCGAGTTCCTACGTGTGTCCGGCCTCTGATTGCGACGCTCTTGTTCGCGGGCCCTTATGGATAGTTCGAAGATCGGGTCCAAATCATATTTGCGGGGTTTCAACTCCACACAGCTTCCCTGGTTTTCCCAATCCCGTCATTCTCGACTGTTCGCCCATAATCCTCCGCTAAGATCTACCGCATTCCGGCTGACAACTGGCTGTCGTTACGCAGCCAGCTGAACTCGATATACATCCTCGTTTTTCATCACAGCCCAAGCCATTCTGGCCATCTTGTTTGCCAGTGCGACTGCGACGAGCAGTTTGGGTTTGCACTTCAACATCCGATCAAGCCAGGAGCCATTGGGCGCGCCACCTTTTCGTTCATTGGATTGGATGACGGACATTGCTCCAGGGATGAGTAATCTTCTGATATCTTTCTGGCCCATCTTCGACGTTCGCCCCAGCCGGGTTTTCCCGCCTGTTGAATTCTGTTTTGGCGTCAGGCCTGCCCAGGCGGCAAAATCCCGCCCCTTGCGAAAACTCTCACGTGGGGGTGCGAGAGATGATATTGCCATGGCGCACATGGGCCCGATTCCAGGTATGGTCATCAACCGCTGCGCATTCTCATCCATTCGGGCCGCGGCTTCGATCCGGGATGTCAGGTCATCAATCTGCCAATCCAGAATGCTCAAGTGATCGAAGAGCCGGATGCACATATTGCGCATTATCAACGGGAGTTCGGTGGTTTCGTCGTCGATAACCATAGCTTCGAGTTTTCTGATGTGGGACGGGCCCTGAGCTGCCACAATCCCATACTCGCCTAGATGACCGCGTAGTGTATTGATGACCTGCGTGCGTTGACCGACAAACAATTCTCGCGTTTTCAATAGCATGGATCGGGATTGCTGTTCCGCCGATTTCACGGCGACAAATCTCATCCCGGCGCGCGCTGCGGCCTCCGCAATTGCTTCGGCATCAGCCATATCGTTCTTCTGTCGCTTCCTGAATGGCTTGACATATTGCGGAGGGATCAATCGAACCTCATGTCCGAGCCGTTCGATCTCGCGGCCCCAGTGATGGGAACTGGCGCAAGCCTCCATCGCAACAAGGCAACATGTTTGCGCCGACAGAAAATCCAGAACACACCCGCGCCGGATTTTGCGGCGGAATACGGTAGACCCATCTGCGGTAGCTCCATGAAACTGAAACACATTCTTGGCAATATCGATCCCGATTATGCTAACTTCCATCTTGGACGTCTCCTCTTGTAGCTGTTTTGACACCGCCACCTTGGCACAATGCGATGCCCTTGGGGGAAGAGGCGTCCACTCCATCATATTTGGGCTTTTGAAAGAACAAAAGATGATCATTCCAGCAGCACTGAAAGGCTGAAAACCAGTGAAGGCAAGGGAGACAGCGGCCAGTCATGCCATCATGGGTATACCCATGATGACGATGCGCATGAACACTGAAACCCGCCATTTTTATGTTCACTTTGGGTCTGTTTCGAGATAATGAACAGATCATGTCAGAGGCACACCCAAAATGAACACTTATCAGGCCAAAATCGGATATGCCCGCATCTCGACCGTGGATCAGAACCTCGATGCTCAAATCGAGGCACTGACAGCGGCGGGATGTGGGATGGTCCGTCAGGAACAGCGTAGCGGGACGACGCTTGAGGGTCGCCCCGAGCTGAACAACATTCTCGACTTCATTCACAAGGGCGAAACTTTGGTTGTCACGCGGATCGACCGTCTGGCACGCTCAATGCACGATCTTCAGACCATCGTCACCCGACTGAAGGACAAGGGCGCGCATCTCGCGGCCACGGAGCAACCCGTGGATACGTCCACCGCAGCGGGTAAAGCGTTCTTCGATATGCTGGGCGTCTTTGCTGAATTCGAGACCAATCTTCGCCGGGAGCGCCAGTCAGAGGGTATCGCCACAGCGAAGCGACGCGGCGTATATCGCGGGCGCAAACCGAAGATCGATATGGTCGCCATTGGTGAACGATTGGCTGGCGGTGCCACGCCCACCGAGATCGCCCGCGAGATGGGCGTCTCGCGCGGCACCGTCTATAAAGCAAAGGCTTTGATGCCCTCGGATGGCCAAACGACAGGGCAGAGCCCATAATGAAAAAGAACAAGCGGAAAGCGCGCGTGCAGACGGCCAAGCCACCTGCGAAGGTCGGCCAGGCCAATTCCAGGGTGCCCCCGCCGCGCAACCTGACACCCGAGCTATGCAAACGCTTGCGCCGGGACATGACGAAGGCCTGCCTCGCCGTGGTGGAAACGCATGGGCTGACGGTTGAAGGTGGCGAACTGAGTGACATCGATCTGCGTCATGGCTTCGACATCAGTTTCCGCGTCGGCATTCCGATGGCAGACGGCGCAATCTATTCGCCAGACAAAGCCATGTTCGAGGTCCTTGCGCCGCATTTTGGCCTGGAACCCTCTGACTATGGGCGGACCTTCAGATCGAAAGATGAGGTCTTCCGCATTGTCGCCATCAATCCAAATAGACCAAAATACCCCATCAGCGCTGAACGCGTCTCAGACGGTCGGGGCTTCAAGTTCCACCCAGACAATGTCGTCATGTACTTGCAGAGTTCAGGCGCATGAAACGTACACCATTTGTTCTTTCAAAAGCCCAAATATGCAGCTTCGGGCCAGCCAGGCCAGATTGAGATTTCCAGCCTTGACGGCTGCTGCGACGTGCTGAAACAGAAATACCTTATAGAGTGATAATCGAAACTGGCCGCCGATGGGCGTCAGAGCGGTGCGCTCCTGATCACTCAAAAAATCCAGGCAAGGAGCAAGGTCATCTTTGAATTGGGTGATGGCCTTGGCCAGAGGATGCGACCGCGCGTTCGCCTCAAAGTCAAGCGCTCTCAGGATTGGACTGATCTTGTTCTGCAGACGTCGTGATTGGCGTTCAAGAAGATCATGCCATTCAGGTTCATCCCCGCTCTCAAACATATCTGCCTTCAGTTGCTCGAAATTTGATGACACATCAATTTCGAGCAACCCTCTGATCTGCTTAACTTTCTGACTGTCTGTGAGATCGGCATCGTCAGTCAGGGCCTGTACCTGATTGCGAAAAACGAACGCAGATTGATCCAATTCCACCACTACGGTTTTGAGCCGCGCCGTCTGTTCATTTCGCTGTTCAAACATCCGTTCTTTGTACTGACGCGCTGCGGTCGTCTGAAAGCTCGCCATGGCGCTGAGCAGTTGATCGATAAGTGTATCACCCAAACGAAACAGCTGATGGTTGATGAAAGCCGTAGCGTGAATATAGCGGTCCCCGTCTGAGCGGCGTTGCAGTTGAAAAATCTCTGATTTGAGCACGCCCTGTGCAAAGTATTGGATGCCTGCTGGGCTCAGGTCCAGCACATCAATTGATGGCTCTAACTGTTTGAATATCTCGGATACTGTTTCGAAATCTGCGACCGTTTCTTTGATTTGCGTTGGTTTGATCGATTGCGAAATACGCTTGAGCAGGGTCAACCGATAGCGACTGCTTTCCTGTTCGATGGTGAAAAGCCCATCGAGCAAGGCGCGCGCATTATCGCCAAGCTGCTCATTCATCCCTTCGACCAGTTCGGCCTTGCGTGCCTGGAGCCCTATGCGGATCAACTCGATGAGTGTCCTGGCTTTGGGTAACTGATACTTCTGCTGCAAGAGAAAATCGGTGCAGCGTTCAAAGATCAGGCGCGGTTTCAAATGCTGCCGCGCCATAGTAGCAATCTCGACTTCCACAGAATTGGCCGCATCAGTATCGAAGGGGCGAAAACCATAGAATTCGAGGATCATCTTTTGATGACGTTGACGAGCACGGTCGGGATAATTCCAGCCTGTCACATCTGTGACGGATAGTTTATGCGCGACGTATTCCAGATCGCGCTGATGGAAGCTGTTTGATGGAAAGAAGCGCTTGCAGGCTTTGAAATATCCGCACCCGACCAGAAACATGACTTGGTAAGCCGGGTGTCGCAGCGTCTGCGCCAGGTCGACCAGAATGCTCGAAAAATCAAAGGCTGATTGGCGTTCTCGATGATCAAAGGTGGGCGGGCTGTCGAACGCCTTTTGGGCCGTTGGATTGAGAACTTGCATACGGGCCATAGCGCCCCTCCCCGGGGTAGACGTTATTGTGGAAACGTTCGTTATGACTGGCTGGTATGAGAGGTAAATATCGCTGATTAAAATGAACTATTCGATATCGTAATAAACGATCCAATGTGTTTTTATCGAACGATGACCAAAACCACCCAAAGCATCGGTTATCTCCGGGTTTCCACCGCCGATCAGGACCTCGAGAAAAACAAGGCCGATATCTTAGCCTTCGCCAACAGCCGAGACCCTGGCCGCGTCACGTTTGTTGAAGAAAGAGCATCAGGCAAAACGCCCTGGCGCAAACGTAAGGTCGCTGAGGTACTTGAAAACCTGACCCGGGGTGATACGCTTTTGGTAAGCGAACTTTCACGGCTCGGCCGTTCCATGCTTGAGTGCATGGAAATCCTGTCAATCGCCACGCACAAGGGTGTGCACGTCTATGCTCTCAAAGGTAATTGGCAACTGGATGACACCATCCAAAGCAAGATTATCGCAATGGCTTTTGCCATGGCTGCCGAGATTGAACGGGATCTGATTTCCTCACGCACCAGGGAGGCCCTACGTGCGCGGCGCGCGTCCGGAAAACCTCTTGGACGCCCCAAAGGTCCAGGGAAGTCCAGGCTGGACGCCTTCAGGCCTGAGATCAAAGCCCTACTCGCCAATGGCTCAACACAACGCTTCATTGCAAACCGCTACAGCACCACGCCCGCAAACCTGTCCAACTGGATCAAAAAAAACCGTATTATACCAACGGCGGGATGATTTGACTCGCTTTTTGGATTCCCAAATTGTTCGGTATGTGACTCACTGTTTCTGTCCAGAGAGGGAGGGAGATATGGGTGCCGCGGTTCCGGTTTTGCGCGATGATTTCACGGTGCACGAGTTGCGCGCTTTAGCCGGTCGCGCGTCGAACGGCAAAGTAGCACGTCGGCTTTTGGCGATTGCTCTGGTGCTTGAAGGGTCGTCGCGCAAGGTTGCTGCCCAGAGTTGCGGGATGGATCGCCAAACCCTTCGAGACTGGGTCCATCGATACAATGTCGAAGGTCCTGACGGGCTGTCAGATCGTGGGGGTGGCGGCGCGAAACCTCGATTGTCGCCGGAGCAGATAGCGCAGCTTGCGGTCTGGGTGGAGGCTGGCCCTGATCCGGCCCGCGATGGTGTGGTTCGCTGGCGTCGCGCCGATCTTGCCCGGCGCATTGAGGCGGAGTTCGAGATCAAGCTCCACGAACGCACAGTAGGTAGTTATTTGGTTCAACTGGGCTTTCGCAGGCTGTCGGTCCGCCCCGAACATCCCAACGCCGACCCAGTGGCACAGACTGCATTTAAAAAAAACTTTGCCAGCATCGTAGCCGACATTTTGACTGAACGGGCGAAAGGAAAGCCACTGGAAATATGGTTCCAGGACGAAGCACGGGTGGGCCAGCAGGGAACACTCACCCGTGTCTGGGCGAAGCGGGGAACCCGCCCACGTGCGCCCCGGGATACCCGCTACAAATGGAGCTACGTATTTGGCGCTGCCTGTCCGGCACGTGGTGCCGCAGCTGGGCTGATCCTGCCTTATGTTAACACAGAGGCGATGGGCCTGCATCTCGACGAGGTCTCAAAAACAATCGCACCCGGTTCTCATGCGCTCCTGGTCACAGATGGCGCGGGGTGGCACGGAGCCAAGGGGCTCTTGGTGCCAGACAACATAACGCTCCTGAAGCTGCCCCCCTATGCGCCCGAACTCAACCCGATGGAAAATGTCTGGGCCTATCTGCGCTCCAACAAGCTGGCCATCACCGTGTTCGATACCTACGAGCAGATCCTCGACAAATGCGCAGACGCCTGGAACTTCTTCGAAAATGACCCGCAGCGCATAACCTCAATAACGACCAGAGAATGGGCAACGGTCAATTGATCAAGCCGTTGGTATTAAAAACCAAATGACACCCTAAATCCTATGTCGCGTTTTGTACCTTTGTTGGATTTAGGCCCTCGGCGCAAAACGAAGCCATGTTCGAGGTCCTTGCGCCGCATTTTGGCCTGGAACCCTCTGACTATGGGCGGACCTTCAGATCAAAAGATGAGGTCTTCCGCATTGTCGCCATCAATCCAAATAGACCAAAATACCCCATCAGCGCTGAACGCGTCTCAGACGGTCGGGGCTTCAAGTTCCACCCAGACAACGTCGTGATGTACTTGCAGAGTTCAGGCACATGAAACGTACACCATTTGTTCTTTCAAACGTCCACACACACACGTTCGGGCCGGTTGGGCCTGTCCAGGTTTTTTTCGGCTCGACCAGTTGTTCGAATATCACTGATGGTGTCTGGTTTATGAGTGATCTTTGCAGGCGGGCGCCTGTCTCTGAATGAAAGCTCTTGGCCGGTACACAGACGACACAGAGATCCGCCCTAGGACTGCGTCCATGCTCTCAAGATGTTCGAACCCTCAACGTTCTCGAAACTGACAGGTTTGCCTTCCTCATGGAGCTTTCTCAGTCTTTTGACACTTTTGCCTGACGGTGGCCAATACATGTATTGGCCTACAATTCGGGGAACGCGGATATTGATAGTTGTGTGAGCTTTTGAGGTGACTGCGTTTAGATTTTCCCCTGTGGCATGAGTTTTCAGTGTGGCTGATGTCGGCATATCTGGTGCTGCGGTCTCCGTCCGACGAAGAACGGTCTTGTCGTTCTCAAAGTTTCGTAGCGTGGCTGTACTTAACTTGCCCAGGCCAACAAACGAATGTGCGGTAACGATCACTTCACACACAGCAACGGCGTGTGTTTCTCCCGAGAGGTGGACTATGTGCTGTCCTACGGTCATCGGAATCTCGTCGATCAACCAGAGCTGCCATATCGTATCGAGTGAGGCTTCTTGCCACTGCCGACCCGGGGCCATCTCTGCAACAACCCATTTCTTTGCGGCGTCTGGAAGGAACGGAAAATGGCTGGTCGTCGCCCAGGTCGCGACCCAGAATACCAGCGCACCCAAGATTTCCTGCACTTTCGTAACTCCCAAGCACCCTGTCCGATAGGGTTGCGGGGTTTTGTTCCGTCAGAGCCGTGCGATGATCTGAGGTGGTGACAGGGTCAGGATTTCCAGGATGTTGAACCGGTGTTTTCTGGCCGTCGAGATGACGGACCTGATGTCGGCGAAGACCCGCGCGCCCTCGAGGGTGCGGAAGGTGCCCGAGATTTTCATGCGCAGCTTCATCATGCGCAGGTCCTGTTCGGCCTGATTGTTTGTGAATGGGACCGCGAAGTCGGCGATGAATCGCAAAACGTCATCGCGGTAGTCACGCAGGCGGAGGAGCAGGTTGTGGCCTGGCCGCCTGGCTTTTCGGCCGCGGGTGCCGGGGCTTTTGGCCAGCGGGGGCTGGCGTTCGTGGAAGGCGAGCCCCTTGGCGAGGATCGCCATGTATCTGGTGACTATACCCTGGCGAACCAGTTCCGGGAGTTCGGTCTCGCCTTGATCCTGAGCCGCGCATCTGAGCTGATTGGCGCTATGAAGCACTGCGCTCATCTCCGTCGCCCAAGGCTCTTTTTCGATCTCTTCGATGGCCTTGAGTTCGCGCAAGTGATGCGCCCCGCAGAGGGCGTGGGCGTCCACTCCGCTCATATGGGCGTAGTAGGGTTTCCAGTGATCATGAATGATCGTCCCGCCGGTCAGGAAGGTTGGAACAGCACCGCGTTTGGCGCTGATGCGGTAATGGGTGAAGGCGGTATCGCAGATCGTGTGCAGCCAGTGCAGCTTGCCGGCAACACGAAGTCCGGTCTCGTCCAGATGCCGAACGCCGCCTTCGGCAAGCCGGGCGAGAATGTGTTCAACCACGACACCCATCTTATTTGCCGCGCCGCGCGTCCAGTTGGTCACGCTGGCCGCGCACAAGCTGGTGGCCCCAAACAGGTCGCGCATAAGCTGGCAGACCCGATCCTCGGGTATCAGCTGCTGAACATTGCAATAGACCGCCACTGCCCGCATGCGCGTGCCATATTGCACATGCGCGGCCACGCCATCGGGAAAGCCAGCCGTCGTCGTGGCTCGACAATGGTCGCAACAATAAACCGCCGCCTGATG
The DNA here is from genome assembly GCA_951812305.1 of uncultured Paracoccaceae bacterium. Taxonomy (GTDB): domain Bacteria; phylum Pseudomonadota; class Alphaproteobacteria; order Rhodobacterales; family Rhodobacteraceae; genus Rhodobacter_B. Next base: position 16,008 of record CATOSB010000036.1, on the reverse strand, counting down.
CTCGGTGACCTCCAGGCGTGGCGCAGGCAAGTCGAACACCTGACGCTTCTCGATCCCTTTCACCATCTCCGCCGTCAGGGCGCTCTGACAGGCGCTGCAATGCGTCGCCTCATGCCGTTCGACAAAGTCGGGTGTTGACGTCTGGCGCAGGGTGTCGCCCCGGTGGCCAACTTGGCCGCCACTTTTCTTTCCGGATTTGCCACGCAGGCTGCGCGGGGCTGGCTTCTTCAGGCCATCACTTGAAGGGGGCTTGCTGCTATTGCTGCTGTTCTTGGCCAACTGTCGGCGCAGGTCCGTGATCTCTTCCGCCATGCTCGCCAACGCAGCTTCAAGCTCAGCGATCCGACGCAGAGCCGTGGCGAGAAGTTGTTCAAGGGCGGCAACCTGATCCATCCCACCACTGATTCAGAGAAATCAACCCGGCGCCACAGAATTCAGACAAGAAAGAAAAAAAACACGCGCAAAATGGCAAATTCGACTCACCATAAAACTGACAATAACACTCAAACGTGGGGGGTGCTTGGGAGTTACGCACTTTCATGGACAACCGGTCGTCAGCCAGGCCATCAAGAACAAGAGTTGAAATACCCGCCTTTTTGGCTCTTTCCGAGGCGCCCTTAGTGAATCCAATTGTTGAAACGAAAATGCCAAATGCAGGTGGAATACCCAAGTCAACAAGTTTGCCCACAAATGCGTCAATGAGCCCAACGCCTACCTTGTTACCGTAGTTTTTGCATTCGATTGGAATCAAGACCGAACAGTCATCGAGCAACTTATCGTCGGCACGCAACAAGACATCGATCTCCCGTGTTCGTCCGCTTCCATTTATGACGGGCAGTTGCGCGTTCTTCTCGGCATGCAATCCTATGTCGGTGTAAAGTTGTTTGACGATCTCTTCGAGCAGCCGACCTTTTAGGTTGTTCTGATCAAACATGAATCGTCCTTGCTACCGGTTCCGGCACCACCTGGTCCAAATCAGGAAGATCTCGTAAGGACTGCAGCCCGAACATCGCCAGGAAGTCGGGCGTCGTCACGAAGGTATGAGGCGCGCCTGGCCGCGGCGCTCGGAGACCGTTTGCGATCAGTTTTTGATACCTCAGTCGTAACTCCCAAGCACCCTGTCCGATAGGGTTGCGGGGTTTTGTTCCGTCAGAGCCGTGCGATGATCTGAGGTGGTGACAGGGTCAGGATTTCCAGGATGTTGAACCGGTGTTTTCTGGCCGTCGAGATGACGGACCTGATGTCGGCGAAGACCCGCGCGCCCTCGAGGGTGCGGAAGGTGCCCGAGATTTTCATGCGCAGCTTCATCATGCGCAGGTCCTGTTCGGCCTGATTGTTTGTGAATGGGACCGCGAAGTCGGCGATGAATCGCAAAACGTCATCGCGGTAGTCACGCAGGCGGAGGAGCAGGTTGTGGCCTGGCCGCCTGGCTTTTCGGCCGCGGGTGCCGGGGCTTTTGGCCAGCGGGGGCTGGCGTTCGTGGAAGGCGAGCCCCTTGGCGAGGATCGCCATGTATCTGGTGACCTTACCACCCTTCAATTTAGCCAGACATCCCAGAGCTTGGGGATTTTGGCATAACCTGCGAGGCATCGTCGGATAGCACGAAGGCCTGTCTTGAAGAGAGAGCATAAGGACCTTCGGGCTTTTCGAATCCCCTTTTTTCGCCGCGTATTGCGACGTGGTGCTCTTCGTTTGCTCCGGTTGAAACAGCCCAGTACATGGCGATTGCCAGCACCAAAATGAGGCGGGCCAATCGATCCGGCTTTTTGATCTGGCTTTGAGTAATTTCAAAGCCCCGGGTTTTGAAGTCGGAGAACATGGCTTCAATTCCCCAACGCATTCCATAATCGAGCACCTTGTACTCGGACGGTGCTGCATTCATGGCAATAATCCAAGGCTCTTTGTGCCCCTCCTCGTGAAGCACTCCAATGTTGCTAAAGACGCCCGTTCCGTAAAGCTCAGCGTTTACAAGCCCTTCGGGCATCAGTTGGGCAATTTCGCGCGTCATCATCTCGCCACCCTGATGTTGCAGTGTGATATTTCCCTTCATGCGCAGCCGGTAGTCCCATCCAGCCTCCTGGCACCATGCGACCAATCGGGCGGTTCCATAAAACCGATCTCCCGCCAGCAACACACGCGCATCCGCCGGGAGCCATGGGCGGACTGCTTCCAAAAGCTCATGTTGCACGCGCCATCCAATCGGCCCTTTGGTCTGGCGTACACGCCAGGCGACCGGGAGGGCCCGATCCCGCATCCGCACCGATAACATCAAAACCTCATGCCCTTCGTTGAGCTTGCTTTGATCAAGGGCCACCACAATCGTTTCTCCGGCCTCACACTGGCGGCGGAAAATTTCACCAACATAGGCCTGCATGATCTCATCAGTATCGATGTGAGGATTGCCCAGAACCCGCGAAATGTATTGATAGCGGTGGTCCACAGAGCCGATATCGCGGGGCAGAGCAGCCGCATTTTCCATCAGATTGACGCTGCGCGTGTTCAAAATCACGCTTGCTATGATGCACAATCCCTCCCGGCGCGACTTGTGATACCCGAGCAAGCGGTCCTGAAAATCCGCCTCAACCTTCGAATAAAGCTCTGAAAAACAAACATTTCCCAACAAACCAGCCTCCAATATCAGCAGTGGAGACTCCTTGAATCACACAGATCAGACAAACGTCAAATCAGATCCGGAAATTTTGAAGGGTGGTAAGATCTGGTGACTATACCCTGGCGAACCAGTTCCGGGAGTTCGGTCTCGCCTTGATCCTGAGCCGCGCATCTGAGCTGATTGGCGCTATGAAGCACTGCGCTCATCTCCGTCGCCCAAGGCTCTTTTTCGATCTCTTCGATGGCCTTGAGTTCGCGCAAGTGATGCGCCCCGCAGAGGGCGTGGGCGTCCACTCCGCTCATATGGGCGTAGTAGGGTTTCCAGTGATCATGAATGATCGTCCCGCCGGTCAGGAAGGTTGGAACAGCACCGCGTTTGGCGCTGATGCGGTAATGGGTGAAGGCGGTATCGCAGATCGTGTGCAGCCAGTGCAGCTTGCCGGCAACACGAAGTCCGGTCTCGTCCAGATGCCGAACGCCGCCTTCGGCAAGCCGGGCGAGAATGTGTTCAACCACGACACCCATCTTATTTGCCGCGCCGCGCGTCCAGTTGGTCACGCTGGCCGCGCACAAGCTGGTGGCCCCAAACAGGTCGCGCATAAGCTGGCAGACCCGATCCTCGGGTATCAGCTGCTGAACATTGCAATAGACCGCCACTGCCCGCATGCGCGTGCCATATTGCACATGCGCGGCCACGCCATCGGGAAAGCCAGCCGTCGTCGTGGCTCGACAATGGTCGCAACAATAAACCGCCGCCTGATGCTCGGTGACCTCCAGGCGTGGCGCAGGCAAGTCGAACACCTGACGCTTCTCGATCCCTTTCACCATCTCCGCCGTCAGGGCGCTCTGACAGGCGCTGCAATGCGTCGCCTCATGCCGTTCGACAAAGTCGGGTGTTGACGTCTGGCGCAGGGTGTCGCCCCGGTGGCCAACTTGGCCGCCACTTTTCTTTCCGGATTTGCCACGCAGGCTGCGCGGGGCTGGCTTCTTCAGGCCATCACTTGAAGGGGGCTTGCTGCTATTGCTGCTGTTCTTGGCCAACTGTCGGCGCAGGTCCGTGATCTCTTCCGCCATGCTCGCCAACGCAGCTTCAAGCTCAGCGATCCGACGCAGAGCCGTGGCGAGAAGTTGTTCAAGGGCGGCAACCTGATCCATCCCACCACTGATTCAGAGAAATCAACCCGGCGCCACAGAATTCAGACAAGAAAGAAAAAAAACACGCGCAAAATGGCAAATTCGACTCACCATAAAACTGACAATAACACTCAAACGTGGGGGGTGCTTGGGAGTTACCCTCAGTCTTGAGATCAAATCGCGGCCGATCTCTTTGCCAAAGATTTCGGCTAATCCGGCGCGATCGATAGGTTGGTGATAGGCGATCGCGCCTTCGAGCGCAACCGTCTTCTTGGACGCAATCGCATTGGCGCAATGGGCATTCCAATTGTCGACAATGTAGGCTCGCAGCTTGATCGGATCATCGATGAGGTCCTGGAACTCGCCCGTGACACCTTTACGTGTTACGAACCAGTATTCTGACGGCAGGGAGAAGTCGCCTCGAAAGCTGTAGAACAGCACTTTTGCAATTTCCGCTATCCCTTTGCCTGCGCCAAGCGCCGAGGCGTATCGTTTGCACTGGTAGAGGTGCCAGTGGCGGGACGCCGTACCGGGCTTGCCAAACCAAACGACGATGTCACGACCTTTGTCACCTGCTCCACCGCGTTGCTGGATTTCAGTGACGTTAGGCAGTTTTTCACGAAGGTAGCCATCGGCCCATTCCAAGGCGAAGCGCTCAAAGTCATCCGCACTGAAATCCGCGAGCCTGTCTAAAGGCTGCACCGGCAATCCAGCGCCCAAACCCAGTAACCGTGCATTCGCTGAGGGCCATTTTGACGGCTTGTCCAAGTCTTTAAGCATCGGGAGGGTGTCAGACATCGCTTTCGCCCTCCCACGGGTTTTTTATCTCGATATCGAATTGCTGGAAGTCTTTGACGTTTCTGGTGACGAGCACCATGCTGTGGTCGATTGCGACTGCTGCTATCTGCGCATCGGCAGATGCAGGTGTAAGCCCTTTCCGATCACCGTCACCCATCAGGCGACCCCAGGTACGTGCCGCCTTGTCGTCAAAGGATAGGATGTGTCCATCAAATTGCTGCGTGAGATCATCTTCGATCCAGCGTTCGTATACTTCCCTGCGCGGCACCTCCTTTATCTTTCTCGCACCCCGCATGAGTTCACCGATCGTCATGGAAGCCAGAAACAATTCCGACGGGTTCTGGCCCTCAAGCCAAGACAGCACATTCGGTTCCGGCTTGGGTCGAACGGTTTCACTCACAATGTTTGTATCAAGCAAGAATGCCATCAGGGCAGTTCAACCGTCCGGCCCGAAGAGCGATCACGAGAAATATCCAACTGCTCTTCGACCAGAGGTGAAGATCGAAAAAACGCGACTAGCTCCGCCCCATTGCGGGCCTTGGTTGTAGCAACGATGGGTTTCAACGACTCTCGAATAAGTTCTGCGCGCTTACCACCAGTGCGTAGCGACTCAGCAATCGATTTTACCAATGCCGCGTCCTTATTAGGCACAGTGACCTCGACACGCCGCGACCCACTGGCTGCGACTTTCGTTCGATGCAGTGCCACGCGCGCGCTGACCTGATCTGTTGAGTTTGATTGAGCCACTACACAATCTCCGGTAACGTTACCGGTACATAAGCGACGCGTCCGACAATGTCAAGAACACATCCAGACAGGGCAATCGACTGAAGGTCATTGAGCGATAATTTTGTACATGTATTCATCGTCCCAGGCCGCGGAATGCCGTTTTTGAGGTATGCTCATTTTGGCAGGATCGTTGCGTAACAGGTTGATGGCAGCGTGCTTGATCGTGGCAAAATTTGCGGCAGCATTCCCCGTTCTGATCCGACAGTCATCTTGTCTGAATGTTACATCCATAACCCAGTGCAGACTATTTTCGATCTGCCAGTGATTGCGAATAAACGTCGCCATCTCCTCAGCCCCTCTATCGAGAGACGCGATGTAAAACTGTCGTGTCGTTTTGACATCACCTTTAATTTCACGCGTGGACTGAACCATTATTATGGCTTTCATCCCAGACCAATGGTGGCGTTCTTCGAGCCAGCTCGTATCGCTGCAGACCACGTAACTGCGTGTCTCAATGCGTCCATGCGCCCCATCAATCGTCTGACATTGTTTCATGAAGTTTTGAGCTACTCCGCGTTCACAGTATTCGTCAAAAAAGAGTTCAACATCTTCATGTAAACGTCCCTGATTACCCTTGAGACCAATCACATAATCGGCCTCCTGGTCTATAATTTGTTGGCAAATCCTGCGTTGGCAGCCCATCGCATCGATGGTCACAATCGCACCCTTGATCGCCAGGAGTTCCAGTAGCTCTGGTATGGCTGTTATCTCGTTGGATTTGTCATCTACTTTGCGCTGCCCCGGAACGGGTTTCTGCTCACAAGCCCAAGCGGACACCATATGAATTGCGGCCTTGTTTGAGGCAGTGTCGAACGAACGACGCAGAGTTTTTCCGTCGATGGCGACGACACCTTCAAGCGTGCCGTGGAGATCTGCAACCCACTTCACAAAACAACGTTGAAATTGATCCATATCAAGTCTGGAAAATAAAATCCCCAATTGGTCATGACTTGGGGTGCCATCCCCAAACGGTAGAAAACGCCGCAGAAGATCAAGCTTCCTTTGACCATATAAAGCTATTGAAACCCAATCCTGCGCACCTGATATTACGGCACATACCACGAGAAGGAATATCTCGTTCAGTGGGCAGGTAATTTTTGCCGTCTGGCGAGGGTCGTCTATACCCCCGAAGTGGGATAAAAAGTCAGGGGAAGCTCCTGAAACAGTGACATCGGCCATGAAAAACTCCAAAATGGGTGCAATTCACAACACTGATTCAGAAATCATCAACAATGTCAGCTATTTATTCAATCGATTGCCCTGCATCCTGTCGCTAACATGGTTGCTTTTTGTAAGGAATCTTTTATATGACTTTCGCCAGGTCCGCTGGCGACGCTGATGAGTATGACCTGTGACTTTCACCACTGACATACGGGCGCATATTGCGCTGCCATGCTGTAGGGCGTGGCGTTCGAGGCGACCCGGGTGACCGCCCGGGCGGCATATCGTCAGCGCGCCGCCGCCCGCACCCCGCACCCCTACACCTTCCTTCGGAAATCAGGCCGGTCCGACCGGTCTGAAACTGCCTGTCAGGGTCCGAAAGCCGGAATGCGGGGTTTGGGGGAAATCCATTCAAAACAATATGTTGCCGCCCAATATCGGCCCGAACGGCCCGAACGGCCCGAAATGGGGCCTTTGCATGCGCGCGCAAGGATGGGGGTTTAGGGGAATGGAGTTGTTCCATGCGTTAGTTGGCATCTCAGGCCGTTCGGGCCGTTCGGGCCGTGACCCACCATCATTCCCCATTGTTTTCAGTGACTTGGGTTTTGGGTGTTCTTCTGAGTTTCGGACCCTGTCTGAACCGTTTCGGACCCGTCGAACCCTGTCTCTCACATTCGAATTCAACATCTTGTATTTAATTCAATCGAAACAACAACATCTGGTAAATTGAGGTTAGATATGAAGTTAAAAAGGGTCGAAAAGACGTGCTGTGTGGATGAAACAGGGGCCAGGGTGGCCTTTCATCTGTGTTGCCGGGACTGCCGCAAGGAAATGTCACAAGAGGAACGCACGCGGCTGATGGATCTCGGGACGGCCCCCGATGGATGTAGCCCTGAGATCACTCCCGCGCCTGCGCGTGGTTCTATGGACCCATTCCGCGAAGGCTATTGGCACGATACGGACAGCGGCGGCGAATGGCGGCATGTCCCTTATCGGTCGGGCTGTCCCGGTCAGGTCCGCGACATCTTCGACACCATGACCGACCAGGCCACGCGGCGCGGCGGTGATGTCCCTTTCACTGCGGCACAGGTCGGTGCGGGTCGTGACTATCGCGCCCTGCATGAGCGGGTGCAGTCTGCGGGCGTGAAGTGTTCCAAAGCCTTCGATGTCCAGATGGGTGGTCAAGGCGACACCGACTTCATGACCGCCTATATGTGTGACACGGAACGGCTGGCCATGTTCCATGAGGCTATCGGCAGTGTAATTGCCAAAGATATGAAGCGGGTCGGCCCTGACAAAGCACAGCGCGTCATCATCACGGATGACACACCCTTGTCCAGGCCGACAGGCGCATCATCACTGTGCGAACGCTGGTGGATGATGTCTGCATCAAGGAACACGCCCTGAGCGACGTTCCGGACGCGCATGGCCGTCTGTGACCGCAAACCCTGCATACGCCCTGTGCGCCGCTCCAGGGCGTATGCAGGGCATTTAATGGCGGCGAAACCTAAAGCGTTTTGACATGATGTTGAATCACAATATTATGTTAAAACGCCCGCAACATACTGATTTTGCGTGCGTTTCACAATCAAGCTGTGTCTCAGCTTAATCGCGAAACGCTTTATGAAGCCGCACCCGATGCGAACCGTAGCACAGCCGATGGGAACGGCACCGGGGAGAAGGCATACCACGACGGGGTCAAGCAAGGCATCGGGAAGCGCGGGCGACACTGACCACCCGTTCACCGACACCGATCAATCAAGGGGGGCGGTCAAAAGTCTGAGCGCCCCGAACGGCCAGACCCGCCTCCCCCGAATTCGGGGATTTTTTTTCCTGGATCGTGAAAATTCGATCTCGGTCGACCTCTTCGGGAATGTCACTTTTGACAAGCCTCGAACGCGCGGGCGACCGCCGTTCGGGAGGACCGGGGAAAATGCCCGTAAAATCATCATGTTGCTGGCCATGGGGTGGTCGAACAATCGAATGGCCGGGGGTATTCGCGTTCCGCGCACGGGTAAAGCGATCTCGACCCCAACGTAGAAACGGCATTTTAGATCCGGGCTCAAAATACGGGAGTTTGCGCGGGATCACATGACAGCCCGGCAGATCATGCGGGTTTGGCAAGCAGCGGAGGTCGGCAATGTCGGGGCAGGGCGCAGCTTTATGAAATTGGTCGCGGAGAACGACCTGATGCAGGTCAAGCGTAACCTCGATCAGGAGTTGTAGCTTACAGGCTTGGTATCGTCAAACAGTTCAGACCTAAATCCTTACCACCCTTCAATTTAGCCAGACATCCCAGAGCTTGGGGATTTTGGCATAACCTGCGAGGCATCGTCGGATAGCACGAAGGCCTGTCTTGAAGAGAGAGCATAAGGACCTTCGGGCTTTTCGAATCCCCTTTTTTCGCCGCGTATTGCGACGTGGTGCTCTTCGTTTGCTCCGGTTGAAACAGCCCAGTACATGGCGATTGCCAGCACCAAAATGAGGCGGGCCAATCGATCCGGCTTTTTGATCTGGCTTTGAGTAATTTCAAAGCCCCGGGTTTTGAAGTCGGAGAACATGGCTTCAATTCCCCAACGCATTCCATAATCGAGCACCTTGTACTCGGACGGTGCTGCATTCATGGCAATAATCCAAGGCTCTTTGTGCCCCTCTTCGTGAAGCACTCCAATGTTGCTAAAGACGCCCGTTCCGTAAAGCTCAGCGTTTACAAGCCCTTCGGGCATCAGTTGGGCAATTTCGCGCGTCATCATCTCGCCACCCTGATGTTGCAGTGTGATATTTCCCTTCATGCGCAGCCGGTAGTCCCATCCAGCCTCCTGGCACCATGCGACCAATCGGGCGGTTCCATAAAACCGATCTCCCGCCAGCAACACACGCGCATCCGCCGGGAGCCATGGGCGGACTGCTTCCAAAAGCTCATGTTGCACGCGCCATCCAATCGGCCCTTTGGTCTGGCGTACACGCCAGGCGACCGGGAGGGCCCGATCCCGCATCCGCACCGATAACATCAAAACCTCATGCCCTTCGTTGAGCTTGCTTTGATCAAGGGCCACCACAATCGTTTCTCCGGCCTCACACTGGCGGCGGAAAATTTCACCAACATAGGCCTGCATGATCTCATCAGTATCGATGTGAGGATTGCCCAGAACCCGCGAAATGTATTGATAGCGGTGGTCCACAGAGCCGATATCGCGGGGCAGAGCAGCCGCATTTTCCATCAGATTGACGCTGCGCGTGTTCAAAATCACGCTTGCTATGATGCACAATCCCTCCCGGCGCGACTTGTGATACCCGAGCAAGCGGTCCTGAAAATCCGCCTCAACCTTCGAATAAAGCTCTGAAAAACAAACATTTCCCAACAAACCAGCCTCCAATATCAGCAGTGGAGACTCCTTGAATCACACAGATCAGACAAACGTCAAATCAGATCCGGAAATTTTGAAGGGTGGTAAGGACCTAAATCAGCAGGTCAGGCGATGTGGTGAAAGAATCAACGGTGCGGACGCGCCAAAGACACATTGCATCATCAACCATCGTGCTGGATGCAGCGCCGCGCGTTGCCAGCGGTTCCGTCAGGGATGCAGCCTGCACCGCCATAATGGCAGCGCCGGTCAGACCGTCAGGGGCAACATCAACTTCAGCCAGAACATTTGCACCCATCAGCAGGTCTGCTTCGGGCTTCCAACTACACACGGGACGTTCTCAGCAAAGCGGATCAAGACCGGACGGATGCACAGCGCCAGCTTTGGGAACGTGAACGGAAGCTGGATCAGTTCAAAAGCCGTCTGCGTTGGTTGGTCCCTGGTGCTGTCGTTTTGGTCGTGGTCCTGACGCTGCTGCTCTCTCGTTTTTTAGCAGATTTTGAAGCGGGATGCATGGTTCTGGGTGGGACCTGGACACAGACTACAACCGGTGTCGATGTCTGTGTCAGCTAACGCCCGTTGTCTGATGTGAGCTGTCTGTGGCAGCTGAACCGCAAGCTGGGTATTATACCAACGGCGGGATGATTTGACTCGCTTTTTGGATTCCCAACTTACCACCCTTCAATTTAGCCAGACATCCCAGAGCTTGGGGATTTTGGCATAACCTGCGAGGCATCGTCGGATAGCACGAAGGCCTGTCTTGAAGAGAGAGCATAAGGACCTTCGGGCTTTTCGAATCCCCTTTTTTCGCCGCGTATTGCGACGTGGTGCTCTTCGTTTGCTCCGGTTGAAACAGCCCAGTACATGGCGATTGCCAGCACCAAAATGAGGCGGGCCAATCGATCCGGCTTTTTGATCTGGCTTTGAGTAATTTCAAAGCCCCGGGTTTTGAAGTCGGAGAACATGGCTTCAATTCCCCAACGCATTCCATAATCGAGCACCTTGTACTCGGACGGTGCTGCATTCATGGCAATAATCCAAGGCTCTTTGTGCCCCTCCTCGTGAAGCACTCCAATGTTGCTAAAGACGCCCGTTCCGTAAAGCTCAGCGTTTACAAGCCCTTCGGGCATCAGTTGGGCAATTTCGCGCGTCATCATCTCGCCACCCTGATGTTGCAGTGTGATATTTCCCTTCATGCGCAGCCGGTAGTCCCATCCAGCCTCCTGGCACCATGCGACCAATCGGGCGGTTCCATAAAACCGATCTCCCGCCAGCAACACACGCGCATCCGCCGGGAGCCATGGGCGGACTGCTTCCAAAAGCTCATGTTGCACGCGCCATCCAATCGGCCCTTTGGTCTGGCGTACACGCCAGGCGACCGGGAGGGCCCGATCCCGCATCCGCACCGATAACATCAAAACCTCATGCCCTTCGTTGAGCTTGCTTTGATCAAGGGCCACCACAATCGTTTCTCCGGCCTCACACTGGCGGCGGAAAATTTCACCAACATAGGCCTGCATGATCTCATCAGTATCGATGTGAGGATTGCCCAGAACCCGCGAAATGTATTGATAGCGGTGGTCCACAGAGCCGATATCGCGGGGCAAAGCAGCCGCATTTTCCATCAGATTGACGCTGCGCGTGTTCAAAATCACGCTTGCTATGATGCACAATCCCTCCCGGCGCGACTTGTGATACCCGAGCAAGCGGTCCTGAAAATCCGCCTCAACCTTCGAATAAAGCTCTGAAAAACAAACATTTCCCAACAAACCAGCCTCCAATATCAGCAGTGGAGACTCCTTGAATCACACAGATCAGACAAACGTCAAATCAGATCCGGAAATTTTGAAGGGTGGTAAGGATTCCCAAATTGTTCGGTATGTGACTCACTGTTTCTGTCCAGAGAGGGAGGGAGATATGGGTGCCGCGGTTCCGGTTTTGCGCGATGATTTCACGGTGCACGAGTTGCGCGCTTTAGCCGGTCGCGCGTCGAACGGCAAAGTAGCACGTCGGCTTTTGGCGATTGCTCTGGTGCTTGAAGGGTCGTCGCGCAAGGTTGCTGCCCAGAGTTGCGGGATGGATCGCCAAACCCTTCGAGACTGGGTCCATCGATACAATGTCGAAGGTCCTGACGGGCTGTCAGATCGTGGGGGTGGCGGCGCGAAACCTCGATTGTCGCCGGAGCAGATAGCGCAGCTTGCGGTCTGGGTGGAGGCTGGCCCTGATCCGGCCCGCGATGGTGTGGTTCGCTGGCGTCGCGCCGATCTTGCCCGGCGCATTGAGGCGGAGTTCGAGATCAAGCTCCACGAACGCACAGTAGGTAGTTATTTGGTTCAACTGGGCTTTCGCAGGCTGTCGGTCCGCCCCGAACATCCCAACGCCGACCCAGTGGCACAGACTGCATTTAAAAAAAACTTTGCCAGCATCGTAGCCGACATTTTGACTGAACGGGCGAAAGGAAAGCCACTGGAAATATGGTTCCAGGACGAAGCACGGGTGGGCCAGCAGGGAACACTCACCCGTGTCTGGGCGAAGCGGGGAACCCGCCCACGTGCGCCCCGGGATACCCGCTACAAATGGAGCTACGTATTTGGCGCTGCCTGTCCGGCACGTGGTGCCGCAGCTGGGCTGATCCTGCCTTATGTTAACACAGAGGCGATGGGCCTGCATCTCGACGAGGTCTCAAAAACAATCGCACCCGGTTCTCATGCGCTCCTGGTCACAGATGGCGCGGGGTGGCACGGAGCCAAGGGGCTCTTGGTGCCAGACAACATAACGCTCCTGAAGCTGCCCCCCTATGCGCCCGAACTCAACCCGATGGAAAATGTCTGGGCCTATCTGCGCTCCAACAAGCTGGCCATCACCGTGTTCGATACCTACGAGCAGATCCTCGACAAATGCGCAGACGCCTGGAACTTCTTCGAAAATGACCCGCAGCGCATAACCTCAATAACGACCAGAGAATGGGCAACGGTCAATTGATCAAGCCGTTGGTATTATATATGTGTTAGAGTCTGTGTTACGCGAATCGCCATGTTCTACATGTCATTGAAAATGTTATCTGAATTAGCCTCATTTTGGGTGCCCGGTGTGTGATATTACGATAAGGGGTGTGTGATATTACGAAAGATGGTGTGTGATACTACGAAGCCCTTGCCTTGGTGTGTGATATTACGAATAGTGCAGACATGGTGGGTGATATTACGAAACCGGATCGAACGCCTCTCCTCCCCTTGCGCCTTTTTGCGGAGTTCATGAGGCGGATCGCGGATCAGACTGAACGTGCGCGGGCGGCAGGGACGCTTGATCTCGGCGTCGAAGCCCTGCGTGGCCAAAAGATCGAGCAGGTCGTGGCGGAGGACCTCTGGACCTGCCCGAAATCCGGCGCGGTGACGCGGATCATTGGGCTTCAGGTCACGGACCCGGTCGACGTCCTTAGCGCCGAGGAGGCCATTTCGCGCAATCCCGACAAACGACCGATGGTCAACCGTGCTTCCGGCCGCGCGGCGTTCATCTCGGCGCGGCCCATGCAGATGTATGACGAGGACATTGTCACGTGCATGCGCAAGGCGGTGCGGCCCAATGGGTCCAGCTATCTCGAGGAGACCCGGTTTGAGGCTTCGGCCTGGGAAAAGATCGGGAGGGCAGAGTTCACCCGGCTCTGGGATGACGAAGCCGCGTCCTTACCAAAAACCAGCATGACGAAGCTCTACCTGCTGACCGGGCTGTTGCTGCCGATTTGGAAGGACATTCCGACCACGAATGAACGCATCTACCGGGTCACGCCCGACGGCGGAACCAGCATGATCGGCCGCACGCTGAGCGAGGAAGGCGCGGCGGCGCTGCGCGCACGCTTCCTCGTTTCCAACCCACAAACCCCAGAAGAAATGCTGACCGTCGCCCTCGGCACCACCGCGCCTGTCGATCTGGGCCGCGGCCTGACCCTGACCCGCCGCCGTGTCGCGGGCGAAATGCGCCTCGAGCTGGGCGGCGCCGACAGGGGCATGATCGATGGCCTCAAGGCAATGGGGTGTTTCACGGAGATCATCGCCTTCCAGCTTCGTGTGTTCCTGCCGCATGGGGACGGTGTCGACACATTGGGCATCCTCTCCCGGATTGTTGGAACCGGACCAGACGCCACGCGGGACGTAACTTCAGTGGCAGCAGAATAGCGAGGGGGCGATCATGACACTCGAAGAGATCAAAGCCGCCATCGATGCAGGTCAGACCGTACATTGGGCCAACACCGGCTACCGCGTGCACAAGGACAGACTCGGTCAGTACCTGATCACGTTTGAGCCGAACGGTAGCACCATCGGGCTGACCGGCATGAGCGAGCAGCGGCTGAACGGGGAGGAAGCAGAGTTCTTTATCGCAGGACCGGAGGGTGGCGACGAGAATACCCAGGACGGCCATCCGAGGCCAGACGGGCAGGGGAGGGGCGTCGTACCCGGCGGGAAGGTGGCACAGTCTCTCAGGCGCCAGCGCTGAACTGAAGGTTGGGAAGAAAGGAAAGCGAGCTTTCTGATTTGTGATCCCAGGAGGGGTCGAAAAAGCAATCCCGGTTGCGCTGGCAAGAACGTAAGCGGTGTCACCGCGCCCTGTCAAAGTTCCAGGGCATCAGTTCGTCGATGCGGGCAGCCGGGTGACCTGCTGCGATGGCTTCGAGGGTTGCCTTGAGATAGGCATAGGGCTCGACGTCATTGAGCTTGCAGGTTTCGATCAGGGAGGCGATACGCCCCCAGTTTCTGCCACCTTCGTCATGGCCCGCAAAGAGCGCGTTCTTACGATTGAGGGCAATAGGGCGGATGGTTCGCTCGACCACGTTGCTGTCCATCTCGATAGCGCCGTCATCGAGAAAGAGCTTCAGTCCGTCCATGTGTTTGGCGATGTAGGAGAGCTTATCGCCGAGGCGTGATTTGGTCGAGATGCGGGAGCGGACGGTTTTGAGCCAGATCTCGAATGCCTCGATCAGCGGCTTGGTCTTTTCCTGGCGAACAGCTTTGCGCTCGGCGGCGGGTTTTTCTCTAATCTCAGCCTCGATCTTGTAGAACTCGGCAATCCGCCTGAGCCCATCCCCTGCAATGGGCGAGCCATCGCGGTCATGCACTTCCTTGAGCTTGCGCCGCGCATGAGCCCAGCAATAGGCCAGTTTGACGGATCCTGAGTTACGGCCCGGTTTGGTCAGGGCATTATAACCCGTATAGCCATCCACCTGCAGCGTACCGCCGAAGCCGGTCAGGAACTCCGTTGCGTGTTTGCCGCCACGCCCATCGGCGTAACAGAACACAACACCCGGTGGGGCGGTGCCCCCGAAGGGCCGCTCATCGCGGGCAATGGCCCAGAGATACCCGGTCTTGGTTCTGCCGCGCCCCGGATCGAGCACCGGACAGCGCGTCTCATCGGCAAAGAGCTTGCTGGAAGATTTGATATCTTTGAACAGATGATCCACCACGGGAGCAAGATGGAAGGATATCCGGCCCATCCAGCCCGCAAGGGTGGAGCGGTGCAGATCAAGGCCGGATCGGGCATAAATCTGCGCCTGCCGGAACAAGGGGCAGTGATCGGCGTACTTGGAGACCGCCACCTGCGCCAATGTCCCCTCGGTAGGCAGGCCACCCTCGATCAGATGCACCGGTGCAGGCGCCTGGGCCACGCCAGCGTCCTTGTTCGGGCAGGCGTATTTGGGCCGGATGGTCACGATCACCCGCGCCTGGGCAGGAACAATATCCAGTCGTTCGGTGCGATCTTCGCCGATCCTGACCATCTCACCACAGCCGCAGGGGCATGTAATGCTGGCAGGCTCGATCACCTGTTCGATACGTTCCAGATGATCCGGCAGGTTCCCAAGGTTGCGCTGCACAGGTTTGCGCTTCTTGCGCGGTTTGGTCATCTCGATTGTTTCTGACTGCGCCTCGGCCTCGACTGTCGCGACCTCCAGATCTTCAAAAGCCAGTTGCCGTTCATCCGGGCTGAGCTTCTCGGAGCGTTTGCCATAGACCAGCTGGTGCAGTTCTTTGACAAAATGCTCCAGACGCGCGTTGATCGCCTCAAGTTCCGCGTTCTGCGTGGCGAGAGCGGCGTTGCTTTCTTCGAGTTCGGCAAACTGAGATGTTAGGTTTGAAGCGTCCTGCCGGGCCGCCAAAACAAC
>CATOSB010000035.1 GCA_951812305.1 uncultured Paracoccaceae bacterium | reverse complement strand
GTTTTTCTGGCGCTTGATGCATAATGTCAGATCGTCGGCGTGGCCATCGACCGCCTCCATCGCGTCAATCGCGGTTGCAACCGCCAAAGCAGCAAAAGATGACGTGAAAACAACGAAGTCGACCGTAGCCGTGCCGCGTTCGTCGGCGCAAAACTGCGCCAATCTCTCGCGAAGTCCGAATGTCGCGTATTTGATATCCATTGTCTTCCAACTCCTGTGCGGACGATCCATCCGTACAACCCTGCGCACCTTCTAACGCGAGAGTTTGACTAAAATTGGTTCAGAAGTTGCAGGAGAGGAGACAATTTTTAGTTGTATTCATTGCACGGCTAATCACTTGCATTTAACCAAATGCCTAAATAACTTGGAGCCACACAGAAAAGGAAGCTGCCATGTCCCTCCTCGTTCGCTATACGCTCAAATCCGCCGACGACCACGATCATCAGGTCAAGGCGATGGATGCGCTTGTCGCCGGATTGAAATCCGAGGGCGTCAACGGCGTAAACTATTCGTGTTTTACGACTGGTGACCCAACAGAGTTTGTGGGTGTGTTAGAATTCGGTGATGACGCGGGAAAGAATGCATTTCTTCAAAGCGCCGCGTTTGACAAATACAAATCAACAGTCGGTCCGACATTCGCCAACCCGCCGCAAACGACCGAAATCAGCGCGATCGCCTCGACCCGCGGCTGATCACATCGAGGCGAACTTGTACCCCTGCGGCGCGCCGTCCGCGCGCGCGGCGCAGTCGGACAGAATGAGATGCACCGCCATCTCTTCGGGGTAGCCAGAGATATCGAGCCCGTCCTGGCGGTCACCTGATCCGACCATCAGTAACCCCGATACTGGATAAGACGTTGGCGTCACCAGTGCACTACTCGACAGAATTTTTTCGTAGTTTTTTGATTCGTTTTTTACGATACTCGTTGACCCTTTTTCGCAGAGGGTTGCGATGAGGGATTTCCACCATTGTTATGGAAATGATCCTCGGTTCTCTCAAAGCCTCATTTGGCTCCAGTTCAACGGCAATTCCGCCAAACTCTCCAAGAAATAGAACATTTGAAACGGTTTCGTGATCTGCTTTGAATGTATCAGGGTCATTTTTCCGTACGTGTTTCGGGATGATCACCTGAAAGGGAGTGGCAGCCATCAGATCGAGCACAAGTGTCATGGTTCTTTTAGGGAGCGCAGCCAGTTCATTGAGCTTATCCGTGAGGGCGTAGAAACGGTTGGGGTCCTCTTCCATCATGTCGAACATGAGGTCCCGGATCTTCTCATAAGCGAGATCTTCGTTGATTGGGAAGTTGTTCTCCATGGCGCGCACCTTTTGCCCCGTGTTGACCAGCCTGAATGCCCCCGTGATTAGTATGGGGTGAGAGGGGTTTCCAAGTACGTTGCCCCATGATTCAATGTTCAGATCCGCGAACATACCGGCGACGTTGTTGGCGCAATCGACAGCTTCGTCACGGGTTCGACAGATATCTACCAAAGGCAGGCGTTTTTTGTCGCCAATGTCGAGGCAGACGTCCCAGTGGTTATCTGCCTTTCTATTGAGGATATAGGAGTCCAGATTGGCCGCTGCCCGGAAGACCCGCGCGGGTGCGGTTCCATTCTTGACGAACAGGACATTTGAAAGCAGCTCGGATTGATCAATGGCGGGAAAGCTTTCGCGCCTGGGCACCAGCATGGACAGCAAATCATCTGGCGCTGCAATGTCTTCCCGATTGACGAACGCAAATTCGGAAACATCGTTCGACCGATCGCGCAAGATGCTCAATTTCACACCGTCAAGCGCGGCAGTCAGTGTCGTTTGCGGCCGATCCCGAAACGCCAGAAGCATCGATAGTTTCCGGCCAAATCCAGACGTTTGGCAACTGCTGGCGCGCATGTAATCGACCGCGCCGGATCGGTTGGTATCCAGTTCAGGGATAGCGTGAAGGAACCGGGCGCGGTTTTTCAGAACCCTATCCTGGCGTTCAGATGGCCCGCGATAAATATCGTGATTGCGTAAGGAGTTCTGGTAAAATGCCTGACCGTAAAGGCCCAGAAGATGGTCAAGAACACGGCCCTTGCGGTCGCGCCAGGGATCGAATTCGGCAATTTTTTTGGTGACCTCATCCAGATTTGTCAGTGATTTCGACGGCGCAGCACCGTAATCCGGCACCGTCGCCTGATAACTGCGACCGGTTCCGGAATCGGCAGCGAACAGCTCTTTCAAAGCGGAGTAATCGGCGTTCTGACCAGATAGCGGCGTATCGGAAAACCCAAGGTAACTGCGCAATTGCGCGGCGGCGCTCAATTCATCCGCGCTCAGGCCATAGGGCGGCACGTCGTACCCGACCCGATAAGCCGCTGGAAGCGTTTCACCGATCCTTAGGTGGTCGAAATGACGGTAACGGCCAGCCGGTTTGCGTTGCCATTCAGATTTGTCCGTGTGAACCACATCGTTGCCAAGGCGATCTGCGCGGGTCCGCACAAGTTCCTTGCCCATTTGGACAACGTCGAAATGAACCGGCAGCCCGCGACTGCGAAGCGTCAGCTTGCACGCGCCTTGGGTTTTTGGAAATTCCAAATGGCGGTAATGCCCTTTGGGCAGAGGGTCGAAGAACGGGTCCCTTTGATCCCCGGTCTTCTTGTCGATATGAACAAATTTCAGCGAAATGACGTTCAGAATTTCGTCGATGTCAGAAAGTGCCGCGAAGAAATGATCAAGGAATTGGCACCCTTCCGGCATTGTTCCATCGTGACCGAAAAGCTTTTCGGGCGCCTCGAACGCATCGCGCAAGCTGACGCGATCCACCACGCCCGTGTGATCGCCATCCGTCAACAATCGCCCGCAGCACTCAAAGATCAGCGCGGCAACACGTTCGGGTGAGTAACGGCGGCGCACCTCGATTTCCGCCTCTAGGATGCAAGGCACTGCCTTTGCCGTCTGCAAAGTGGCGATGTCTTCGCAAAGATTGCGATTTGCATGGAATGCCCGCCGGACCTGTTCAAGCGCTTCTGCATTCCGCTTTTCTTCGTCACCGTGCGACCGTGTCGGTACAACGTAAATGTCATAAAGCCCCCGTCTGTCACACCGCTTGGCGTCGGGGCGCCCGGGTTCCGCCATTTCCGCGCAGACCGGTTCAACCATCACGCGACGCGCCGCGGGCGCCGCATCGGTAAGTGCAAGGCCCAGATCGGCGGCGGTAACCGGCCGGCTTGGCAGAACTCCATCCGGCTGGTGAAGACCCAGCTTTTTCAGGTCAATCGACCCATCGATTTCTGCGAGGTAATCGCCGGCAGGAAATTCTGCGCGATAGCCAAGTTCCGTCAGGGCAAAGCAATATTGCTCCATCAACGTGACGCCGGGATCATGGATGTTGAAATCAGTCCAAAGATTTCCCGATGCAGCCTGGGCGTGGGCGATGGCCTCCTGACGAAGTGCCGTGAAATCGAGCTGATCAGACATGGCAGCAACCCATCACAACAGATCCTCGTCCCGGTCCACGTCGGCCTGACGCGACCCTTCCATTGAACTGTCAAACCAAAGGCGCGTTGTGTAATAACGAACCGAGTATTTATCGCCGTAATTCGTGCTGGTCCGGATCTGAAGCTGATAGGGCCGGGTGTAACGGCGTCCGCTGCTTTTTGCGTTTTCGCGCGCATTGGCAACTTGTGCCTTGTTCGTAACGTTCACCCAACGAAGCCGCAGGCGGTCGGCATAAGAACCAAAAACGGCTTGCTGTTTGCGGATACGTTTTCGCCCGAACAGCCAATTCAGAAACCAGTTCCGCGGGTTATAAGCATTCAGCGCGATTGCGTGGATCAACGCATAGTGGCCTTTGTATTTTTCACCGCCCACACCTGCGATCACCTCGATCGCGTGACACCCATCCAGAACTTCGGAGATATTGTGCCATTCGCCGTCGGCTGGAATCACCTGCTCTCCATCACGCCGGGGATAACCGATACGTCCTTTCATGCGGACGACGCCGTTCACGTCCAGCCTCCATTTCGGTTTGGCATTCACAACACCAAACCGGCCATCGGGCAGCATAGAAAACCCGGGCGTCTGTTCGCCTTCAGTTTGGCTGGAATAGTGCAGCGACCCCTCGGTGCGACCCATGCCCAATGTCCATTTGGGTTCGGATTCGCCAATTCCAGTGTAATAGCTCATTAGCGCGCCGGTATCAGTGGCCGCTATGCGCCAGCCTTCATCGGGGTCCTTATCGAAACCATCATCCTTCCACGTCACCATCGAATCCACGAGGTCGCTGTAGTGATGCGACGTGGGCAGCGACCCTTCGCTGAAATAGTTCTTCAGAGTCTTGCGGTCTTGCTGGCTCATTTTTGATCTCGGTCGATGACAAGGTTCTGGCCGACGACCAATCCGCCGATTCCGGTCGGACCAGCACGTTCAATTGCCTTTTCGCGGGTAGGAACGATCCAGTGTTCTTCCATTGGCAGCGGAAGTGCCCAAGGCACCGACCATGTCAGGTTCGGCTTCGTTCCAGAGTTGTCGGGTGTCGGGTGGGCAGTGTCGTACAATGTGTACCTTTCGTCATCACCTCCCACGAGTTGCAGCAATGAAAGTTCCGAAAAGAATTCGACATAGTCACGGTTTGCCATGAAGGCTCCGACATCATTCAGATGCGTGCTCCAGCCGAAACCGTTCATTGGTGCGTCGGCTGTCCAGACACTGAGGTAGCGGGAAATATCCAGTTTCAGCTGCTGCATCAGTGAACCGTCGTCGCGCTCTTCCTTGAAGCCGACGCGGGCCCGAACCTGCAGACGTTCAAAACTGGGATTGGCGACGTCAAGCTTGGTGAAGGGCGAGCAGTGTTCCTTCAACTCCGCCTGAATGCGTCGCAAAGTAAGGACATCGAACATGCGCTGTTGTGCGGGATTGTCGCCTGCATCTTCCGGGGCATATGGAACTGCAATCAGCGTAACCGCACCAGGTTCGGCTTTTTCGCTGTTGCGGTCCAGCGTTGGAAAGCATTTCGCCTTCCAGATTTCGGGAAATCTTGAAAGGGCGAGGCGTTCGATATCCCAGGCCATAATGCCCCTGTTACGGTGGCGAAGACGTTCGCTGACCCGGACCCGAAACTCGGATTTTTTCTCGGCAGGGCAACCTTCGATGGTATTTCCAATCCGCTCTATCGCGGCGACGCCCGGTTCGGCATCTTCCAGAAACCAGTCGGTTGGCTGGTGGGACTTGTCTGCGGGGTCGTCGGTTTCGTCCTCGCGGATTGCTCTGGCTCCGTTGACGGTTACGGACCGAAGCTTTGGAAACGCGCCAAGGTATTTATCGATGCATATCGCAACCCAGGCGCCCTGCCCCGGCATCAGGCTCGACTGGGTCGCAGCATCATCAGGCAATCGCAGCCGGACCACACCGGATCGCATCAATCCGTCAGTCGAATCCGACGCAACGCTCCACTCAGGCAATGCGCTCCAGCCTTGCGCGGTCATGTAGAACCATTTCAGGCTGGGCGGTGTGAAGGAAATACGTTTGTGGCTGGATCTTTCCATTTCAAACAGGATTGAGAGCGTGTTCGAAATGCCATCGCCATCGATGCGAAAAAACAGACAACCATTGGCCAAACGGCGGGCAAACAGCCCTGCGCCGGGCAAATACCGGTTCGGAAATACCTCTGCTTTTCCAAATGGGGTGATCTGCGTCAAACGCTGATCGGGTCTTGCCGCCTGCGGAGCATCCAGGTCGATGACTTCGACCGCCGTGTAGTCCATCGTGATACTGGCAATTTCAGGCGTAAATGGAACGCTGGGCACTGTCCGCCGCCAAAATGGAATCAATGTTGGGCGCAAGGCGCGCGACATTGCCGCCGGGTATTCCGCATGACCAAAGGCGTCGCCCGGACAGTCAAGTTCGATCTTTATCATCCCCGCGCGAATTCGATTCCGTTGCAGGAAATCCAAGTCGGTCGTGCCTGAACGGGCCGCAACCGGGCGCCCGGGAATTGCGCCTTCGATTGATCGTTCAGGATTAAGGCCGACGAGACCCAACTTGGATTGCGTCAGTGGGACCGAGTGGTTTGCCAACGGCTTCCAACCATCCGGCTGCAGGTACGAAATCGCGAGCTGGGGATTTGGGACCTCGAAATCTTCGCCGTATCCTTCATAATAATCGAGGAATCCTGCTGGTCCTGCCGGCAGGTTCGCCCATTGCAAATTTGCGGTTACATGTGTGACGGGTTTAATCGCCATTTCACGCGATCCGGCAATAAAGGTGGATTTGTCTTTGGGTGCCGCGCCGAAAGGCATGAAGGGCTGGGACAAATCCAGCGCGCCTTCGTCGGAATACCCCGTCAATCGCGTCAGTCCCTTGACCCTTACTTTGGTTGTCACCTGATCGATGGCATAGGGTTCAAACAACGAAAACGGGCAGAAAAACGAACCATCATCCATTCGGATGTGCAAAGCGGGTGCTTCACCGTCGCCATTGCCGACAATAGCCGGAACCGATTCATCCAGCACCAGTCGCAAAGCAAAACCAATCTTTCTTTTTTCTCCCTTTTTTGGCTCATGCGGGATCGGAATTGCGCGCGCCGTGTCTACGACCAACGGCCCCTCCGCCGTGGACAGAGACACCCTAAAGGCGCCGTTCAGAAATTCCTGCAGGATGTCTGACGGTGCACGATCGAACCATTCAAGAACGTCGGCCGCCGCGTCCTGATCTTTCTGTTCGGACTGAGTGGGTTTACGCAGTCCTGATGCAATCTCTAAGGTCGGATCAGCCAAACCAATGTCGCGAAATTTTGCAACTATCAGTTTCCGAAAGGTACCTTTGGGCCATTCCTTGCTCTCAACCAGCGTCTCGGTGACAATCCGGCCGTAAATTGAGCTGACCTGCTGAGACGTCTTCGCTTTTTCAAGGCACGCCCGATAAAATCTGCGCCTCGGGTCAGCCGGAATCGGGCTTGAATTGAACATTTCAAAGACGCGCTCGAAAATATTGTCGACGGTTTTTGATGGCTGCGTCGCGGTGAAGGCGACATTTGTTTCGTGATTTTCGCGCAAAATTGCATACACCGCTTCGCGCAAACGTTCCCGGTATTTCTGGCTGGGGAGCTTCCGTCTGGATTTAAACTCCGACGTCCCTTTGCCGCCGCCATCGGCTTTTCTCTGGCCTTCTTCGACCCCAAGTATTTCAGGAAATTCCACCGGGTTTCGCGGCTTCATTTCAATGGTAACAGTGATCTCTCTGCGTCCCTCGGACAGGCTTAAGACCTGGCTTTGAATATCCAGCCCCAGCGCAACCTTTTCCGCGTCCGATGGCGCGAATGCGCGTTCACTTTTCTCGGTGCCGTCGACCGCGCGGCGGTCCGCGCGGACCCCAGTTACGAAGCCAAGTGTGCGCTGGTTTGAAATCGCCGGGTCACGGTCGAAGACAAGGATCCGGCTTTCTTCAACTTTTGCCGGGACAACGCGCACTGAATCAAGAAGGCGGTAGCGTTTTGAGATTTCTGTGCCCGCGACACTGCCCAAAATCATGCGATCTTTGTTCAGAACCGTTTGCGCCGTCGATGGCTGAAACCGAAGAAGAACCGTCTCTGCCGTTGCTTTGTTTGGTTTCTGTCCTAAAACGTCGCGATAGTAGAAATCGATGTGCCGATCAGGGAATGTGTTGGCCTTGGTTTCCGCTTTTTCCAGCAACCTGAAATGGCTGATCAACAACCCGATGGATGGATCAACTTCGCCAGAGGTAACTCCCAAGCACCCTGTCCGATAGGGTTGCGGGGTTTTGTTCCGTCAGAGCCGTGCGATGATCTGAGGTGGTGACAGGGTCAGGATTTCCAGGATGTTGAACCGGTGTTTTCTGGCCGTCGAGATGACGGACCTGATGTCGGCGAAGACCCGCGCGCCCTCGAGGGTGCGGAAGGTGCCCGAGATTTTCATGCGCAGCTTCATCATGCGCAGGTCCTGTTCGGCCTGATTGTTTGTGAATGGGACCGCGAAGTCGGCGATGAATCGCAAAACGTCATCGCGGTAGTCACGCAGGCGGAGGAGCAGGTTGTGGCCTGGCCGCCTGGCTTTTCGGCCGCGGGTGCCGGGGCTTTTGGCCAGCGGGGGCCGGCGTTCGTGGAAGGCGAGCCCCTTGGCGAGGATCGCCATGTATCTGGTGACTATACCCTGGCGAACCAGTTCCGGGAGTTCGGTCTCGCCTTGATCCTGAGCCGCGCATCTGAGCTGATTGGCGCTATGAAGCACTGCGCTCATCTCCGTCGCCCAAGGCTCTTTTTCGATCTCTTCGATGGCCTTGAGTTCGCGCAAGTGATGCGCCCCGCAGAGGGCGTGGGCGTCCACTCCGCTCATATGGGCGTAGTAGGGTTTCCAGTGATCATGAATGATCGTCCCGCCGGTCAGGAAGGTTGGAACAGCACCGCGTTTGGCGCTGATGCGGTAATGGGTGAAGGCGGTATCGCAGATCGTGTGCAGCCAGTGCAGCTTGCCGGCAACACGAAGTCCGGTCTCGTCCAGATGCCGAACGCCGCCTTCGGCAAGCCGGGCGAGAATGTGTTCAACCACGACACCCATCTTATTTGCCGCGCCGCGCGTCCAGTTGGTCACGCTGGCCGCGCACAAGCTGGTGGCCCCAAACAGGTCGCGCATAAGCTGGCAGACCCGATCCTCGGGTATCAGCTGCTGAACATTGCAATAGACCGCCACTGCCCGCATGCGCGTGCCATATTGCACATGCGCGGCCACGCCATCGGGAAAGCCAGCCGTCGTCGTGGCTCGACAATGGTCGCAACAATAAACCGCCGCCTGATGCTCGGTGACCTCCAGGCGTGGCGCAGGCAAGTCGAACACCTGACGCTTCTCGATCCCTTTCACCATCTCCGCCGTCAGGGCGCTCTGACAGGCGCTGCAATGCGTCGCCTCATGCCGTTCGACAAAGTCGGGTGTTGACGTCTGGCGCAGGGTGTCGCCCCGGTGGCCAACTTGGCCGCCACTTTTCTTTCCGGATTTGCCACGCAGGCTGCGCGGGGCTGGCTTCTTCAGGCCATCACTTGAAGGGGGCTTGCTGCTATTGCTGCTGTTCTTGGCCAACTGTCGGCGCAGGTCCGTGATCTCTTCCGCCATGCTCGCCAACGCAGCTTCAAGCTCAGCGATCCGACGCAGAGCCGTGGCGAGAAGTTGTTCAAGGGCGGCAACCTGATCCATCCCACCACTGATTCAGAGAAATCAACCCGGCGCCACAGAATTCAGACAAGAAAGAAAAAAAACACGCGCAAAATGGCAAATTCGACTCACCATAAAACTGACAATAACACTCAAACGTGGGGGGTGCTTGGGAGTTACCGCCAGAGTTTATTCTTTCGCTAAATGCCTTTTTTGCGCGCGGTCGCACGGCGTTTATCACTGTGACAAAATGCTCATGTGCGTGACCCAGTAACCGCCGCGCCAGCCGTGCCTTTTCGATCAGGTCGTCCGACAGCCCATCGCGGGTTAGTTTCGCCAGCTCAAGCGCAACTTGGCCGGGCTTCATACCAAGCGCGCGATCAGCCAGCTCCAGAAGTTCTGGCGTGCGCATTTCGTCGCCGACATTGTCGATGATATCCACAAGCGCCTGATACTTATGCTTGACCAGCACATCGCGCAGTCGCTCAATCTGCTTGGCGCGACGGTACAACATCGCGACGGCTTTGTCCGGGTTGCTGTCCAGCGCCGCCTCAAAATCCAGGCGTCTGGCATCCAGTTGAATTGACAGCAGCTCTGCCAAGGCCACGGCCGGTTCTGCCTGAAACAGCGGCAACCAGTTTTGGGCGGAATTCCTTGTTGTTGTAGAAAAGTCTGAGGCATCGGCCAATCGCGCAGCGATCGCGAGATGATCGTGCAATTCGCGTTCTTGCGGTCTGAAATACCCATCTGAAAGCGCAACCGGCAGGCGATCAACCTGCGCGACGCCATCGGTCACCCGGAATTGTGACCCTTTCAAATTCATGTCCACCCCCCGAAACGCATTGCTTCGGTGGCGCAAAATTCAAGCCCCATTCGGAGACCACTTCCCCCAGCTGGACTGCACCAAATTGGTACAGCGGCACGGCGAAATCATTGGCCGCGACACAACCAGTTTGCGAAATCCAAAAGCAAATTCAAGGAGGAAACGAATTCAGAGAGTTATCCCCAGATTAACCCCCAGGACTGACCACAAATACAGCGGAAATCAGGCCCAAGTCTCCCTGGATCAGAATACCACCGCCGATGCTGGTAGATTTGCCACCGGAATCGGCGCCGTAGAATCGCCCGTCAAAAATCGCGGTCCCAGCAGGTGATGCATCACTTGCGCCGGCAAACAAAACGGGTTCACCTTGATCGTCTAAAAGTTGAAATCCGCCTCCTCCTGAACTGGCAAGACGTGCGCCGCATAATTTTACTCGCCTCCAAGTTATTGATTCAAATGGGGCATCCGTGTCGAATTGATCAATTGTTAGGTTTGCGATCTTTGAACCATGAGAAACCCGCAGCTCGGCCTTCCCGGTCAGCTCCTGCACCTTGGATTCTGCGCCCTCCGCGAGGCTGATGATTCGGAGAAATGCGCGACCGCGCAAAACGGAATTGCCGCTGTCTGGAATTGATGATGGTGCGGTCGGCGTTCCCAAAACCGCCAGACCGTCAAACATCGGCTGCCGCAACGGGTGATAGTTGAAATCGTAAACGAAAACACCCTCTGCCGCATCACGCATCGCCTCGACCGGCACCGCACGAGCGCCTCGGAATCCTTTAAGCGCGCCATCGATCTCGCTGTCCCGGTCGCGACGCGCGTCAAAATCATCATCGCCGATGAATATTTTGTGCAGGCGTCCGTTCCGTCGCAGAGAGCCCGTGATCGGGATCAGTTCCAGCTTGGGCGTTCCAGTATTTTGCCGGACGTAAGCACCGGCCAGCGCGCGCTTGCCGGGATCCGATTGCACGCATGGGTCAGCCGCAGGGGCAGGCTCACACGCCGCTAGTGACATGATCGCGATTGCCGCGGCTGCAACAATCCGAACGCGTCGCTGTAACGTTAAAAATTGTACCGTCATGTCAAAGGATATCGCCAAGTACCCGGTGCTCGTTCAGCGCTGCTTATTGATGGAGGAAGAAGCAATCGACCAATCTCTGCCAGTAAATCAAAGCAGTCAATTATATTTTGTCGAATGGGTCCCAAAACTTCTTTGTTGAATTGCCGCGCTGCCGGCGGAATTCGCTTTCGCGCCCATTACGTCGGCTTCCCGTTCCAATCCGGTGTCGTCGTTGATAGAGACGCCCGCCATCTGCATTGTCGGTTTCACCCGACCTTGCGCCTGTTGTACGATGTGCCAAGCCTCGTGCGGCAGATGCTTTTCCTGTCCCGGGCCAAGATGAATGTCACTGCCTTGCGCGTAGGCGTGGGCCTGAACAGCCGCAGGTTTGGAAGAGTTTCGGTGAACTTTCACGCCGTCCATCGACATCCCGGATATGGTTTCAATTCCGGCTTTCAAATCCCCCGGCAAGCCGCCACGTTCAAATTTGGCCTGAACGGTCGCGCCATTTGATTCCGCGTTTGATTTCAACTGCGCTTCTTCGTCATCGGCGCGTTGCACGGTCGCAGTTTTCAATTGTGCCTCTTCATCTTCCGCGCGCTGTGCGGGAATAGCCTTAAGCTGGGCCTCTTCATCGTCGGCGCGTTGCGCCGCGCCGGTATTGGCAACCCTTTGCAGCGCAGAAAGCCGTTGAACGGATGCGCCGCTGTTAAGGACCGATTTCAATTGGTGCAGTTCTTCGCTTCTTTCAGCCAGTGAATGGTTTGCCGTGGCCCCTGCCCCTGCCTGAGCATTTTTGTTGGGTGCGTATGGCTGTGCGCGCTGCACTGGCTTGTTTAATCTGGACCGTGTCAAATTATCTTCCGTTGCACTGGTTCGAGTTTGCTTTCGCAATGATTGTAACATGTATGGCGCCGCAAACCTAGCGAACTTCGCAAACCGCAATCAAAACCGTTCAATATATTGCGGAGTCTTTGAATTTTCGGGGCATGTCTTGTGGATATCTTCGCAGATCGAAATTAAGCCGTCGAAAAACCTGCCCAAAGGAAAAGACCCGCAACCACCAGGATCATGATGCCAATAAATATTGATGGCACTGCGGCAATCCGGCGAAGCCGCTCATCAGACGTTGACCATCTCAGGAACAGGCAGACCGCCGCCAATGCAAAA
Source organism: uncultured Paracoccaceae bacterium (assembly GCA_951812305.1). Classification (GTDB taxonomy): domain Bacteria; phylum Pseudomonadota; class Alphaproteobacteria; order Rhodobacterales; family Rhodobacteraceae; genus Rhodobacter_B. Next base: position 16,012 of record CATOSB010000035.1, on the reverse strand, counting down.
GCGATTGCCTGCCAGATCAGGAATGCGCCCACCTTGTTCGTGCCCTTGGTGAAACCGAAATCAGTGGCTGGCGTCATGTATACCCGTGCGCCTGAATTGGCCTGATGTTTTCCGGGTTAGAGTCCCCGATAGGGGATCTGTAAACCCCACGGCTTTAGCCGGACGGGATCGCGGCATTTGCGTTAAGATGCCTGATTATGGATTCGTACAAGCGTGGCAGCCATACGGTTTGGGACTGCAAATACCACTTGGTGTGGGTGACGAAGTACCGCTACCAGGTGTTGGGCGGCGATGTCGGCAACCGCTGCCGTGAGTTGCTGCGCGAGACGGCGCGGGCGCATGGGATGGTTGTGCATGCCGGATCAATCAACCGTGACCACGAGCATATGCCGGTGTCGACCCCGCCGAACCTGTCGGTCAGCCGTGCGGAGCAATATCTGAAAGGGCGCAGTTCGCACAAGCTGCTGAGCGAGTTCGGGATATTGCGCAAAAGATATTGGGGGCAACACCTGTGGGCCCGCGGTTACCGGGTTGCCAGCAGCGGCAACGTGACAGACGAGGTGTGGTTGGAATACATCAAGAACCAGACGCCACCCGAGCCCGATGATGATTTTAATCCAGCGGGAACTCCCCGCGTGTAAGCGCGGGGATGATAGCCCTTCCATTGTCTTCGGGCTATCGTCTGCAGAATGCGGCTGCGAAAATCGTCCCACAGCGTTTACAAAGGATTTTTTGTGTCCACCGTTGGGGTCGACGAGCAAACGATACGGAATTACGTCCGATGGCAGGGCCGAGAAGATAATGGACAAGCGGAGCTTGACCTTTGAAAGAACCACGGGTGTAAGCCCGTGGGTATCTATATCACTTTGTATTCCTTGAGCGATACAACGCGGAAGTTGTCGGTGACGGTGTCGCGGAACTCAGGCCATTTTTCTGGCAGTGTCGTACGGAAGAAGTTGAAAATAGCCTCTGTGAACTGGTTGAACGTTGCATAGTGGCGATTGTGTGTGACCCAATCGTGCATGACGCCCCAAAGGCGCTCGATTGGGTTGAGATGCGGGGCATATGCTGGCAGGAAATGCAACTTCACCCGGCGTTCCGGGCTGTTGAGCCATGGCTGAAGTATCCTGGCATGATGATAGCGGGCATTGTCGACAAAGACATGGATGGTCGTCATGGTTGGGTTGTTGCGCTCCAACTTTTCCAGCATTTGTTGGGTTGTCCGGGCATTGATCTTTTCGCCTTCTACAAAGGTGAACTGGAAGGTCTCAAGGTCAAGCGCTCCCTGAATATTGAGCCGTTTGCGCCCGGATGTCGCCTTCAGGGCCGTCTTTTGTCCCTTTGGGAACCAGCCATGGGCGGGGCGGCTCTGATGCTCGGGGTGAACAGCGTCCGAAAAGACAACCATCTCATCTGCGGCCAACCCGTTCATCATGGCCTCATATTGGGCAATAAACGCAGCCTGTTTGGCTTCATCGGCCTGTGCAGGCAGCAATTGTGGTTTCCTATACACAAACCCCAGGCGGCGCATCAGCCTGGCGGCTCCCGAGGGGCTGTAGCTCTGGTCGCACTCGGCCAGAACATAGGCACAGACCTCATCTACGTTCTGTGCCGGATGTTCGGTGAAATGCGCTTTCAAAGCCCGTTCCTGCTCCACCGATAGATGCCCCTGTCGCTGGCTGTAGCCCTTCAAGCCAAAAAATGACAACCCCGCTCCGGCAAACGCGAACTGCCATTCCGTCAGAACCGTTGGACCGATATCCAAAATCCGGCAAACCGTTCCGGCGTCTTCTCCTGTGTCCAGAAGAAGAAACGCACGCGCACGTTTCCAAACAAGGGCCTCAACTTTGCGGCGGCGGCAAAGCGCTTCAAGCGCTATGCGCTGCTCGTCGGATAAGGTGACTGTTTTGTCTCGCTTGCTCATACCCTCAAAATAGAAACCTCCGTGCCTGTGACCATGCGGCAAAGTGATTCACAGGCATCAAAATCATCAGGCCAATTCAGGCGCAGGAGTGTATAAGACGACGAAAGAGCCGAAGAATGCCACCGCCCATAGACCGACCACTATCAATATCGAAGATCGCAATGTTACGCCCCCCTATCGCGGCATCTTTGCAGGATGTCCTTCAACGTAAAGCAAGACAAGCCCTAGTCCCCTGTTTCGCATGATTTGACACGGTTTGTTTTCTCTGAATCTCTGTCCTGGCAAAAGCTGGGAGGTGTGAGAGATGGGCAAACGTGGTCCTGATGCGAAGTTTGTGGTTCGACTATCGAGCGAAGAGCGCGCAGAGTTGGAGAAAATGATCTGCAAGGGTATCGGTGTTGCGTATCGGCTTTTGAAGGCGCGGATATTGCTTAAAGCGGATGTGTCGGCGGAAGGCCCTGGTTGGGCTGATGCGCGGATCGCCGAGGCTCTGGAGACAAGCTCCTCGACAGTTCTGCGGACCCGCCGACAACTCGTAGAGGAAGGGTTAGAGGCGGCCCTGTCGCGAAAGAAAAGGTCCACCGCACCTTCGCGCATATTTGATGGGGAAGCGGAGGCAAGGTTGATCGCCCTTGCCTGCTCTGAGCCTCCGCAAGGCTATGCCCGCTGGTCGCTGCGTTTGTTGGAAAAGCGCGTGGTTGAACTGGGGATTGTCGAAACCACCAGCGACACGACCATCCAGCGGGTGCTCAAAAAAACGCGCTCAAACCGCACCAAAGCCGCTATTGGGTGATCCCGCCCAAGGCCAATGCAGCCTTTGTCGCCGCGATGGAGGACGTGCTTGATGTCTACACCCGCCCGCAGGACCCGAACCGACCGCTGGTCTGTCTCGACGAAACATCCAGGCAACTGACCAAAGAAACACGCACCCCGATCCCTGCGCGGCCGGGGCAATCAGCGCGGTCTGACTATGAATACGAACGCAATGGGGTGGCCAGCTTGTTTATGCTGTTCGCACCGCTTGTCGGTTGGCGTCATCTCGCTGTCCGTGACCAGCGTACCGCCATTGATTACGCCCATGTGCTTCGTGATCTGGCTGATGTGTACTTCCCGAGCGCCGAAAAGATCACGCTTGTGCAAGATAACCTCAACACCCACAAGCCGGCCTCACTGTACGAGGCATTTCCTCCCACCGAAGCCCGCCGTATCGCGGAGCGTTTCGAGTGGCACTACACGCCGAAACACGGGTCTTGGCTGAACATTGCTGAATGCGAACTCAGCGTTTTGTCTCGGCAATGCCTCGACCGGCGTATTCCTGACAAGGCATCCTTGGAAACCGAAGTCTACGCTTGGACAGCAACGCGGAATGCCGAGAAAGCCAAGGTTAAATGGCACTTCACGGCTACGGATGCCAGAAACAAACTCTCACAGCTTTACCCGCAAATTGGGTGAATCAGGGGACTAGCCCGTTATACAAAGGCTGGCAATTCGTGATCATGCCGGACCGCCGTCGGCAACCCGATCCGGGTTCTGCTTTGCCCAACCCGCAAGGAAATTTGCCATTTCCGGCACACCGGCCAGCTCAATTGCGCGGCGTGGCAAACCGACACCAGCATTCAGGGCCAGCCGGGCACAGGCGACATGGTCCCGATCATCGCGTGACGGACAGTTTTCGGATCCGTGAATGATCGTTGAAAGCAAATTGCCGCCGTAATCGTTGACATGATCGAGGTCAGGATTCAGGCCCAGAAAATATTCCAGTGCTTCGGGCAGCCCCTCCCACCCCGCGATTTGCAGCGGCGTAAGTCCCATATTGTCGGGACGATTTGGATCCAGGCCAATCTCGATGAGACGTCTCACGTGGCTAAGGCCATTGGGAAATCCCAATACAGCCCGGATCAGATCGCGGTACTCGTCAGGCAATTGATCCTCAGTGACAGTTTTGCCCTGCAAACTGGTGCCGTCCGCCGCCGCAGCAAGCAATTTCTCATCACCGCTCAGATTTGTGTCACCTCCAGCGCTCTTGATCAAACTGGCGGCAGTCTTGTTTCCATAAACCATCGCCACGGCGTAAGGTGTCATGCCCTTGTATCGCTTGGATGGATCTGCGCCTGCGTCCAGCAACAAGTTGATCATACGTTCATCGCACATACGCCGCGCAGCCTGATGCAGGGCAGGAATGACCCAAGGCGGTTCACCAGAAGGATGTTCTTCGATGCCCTCATTCGGATCGGCGCCCGCCTCCAGCAACATTTGCACTGCCTTGTGATCGTTGAAGTCGAGCGCGCGCGGCAACGCGTTTGTGCCTTTCGGGTTTGCACCAGAATCAAGGAGAAGCCGCAATCCATCGCGATGACCCAACTCGGTTGAATGATACAGCGACTCGCCGTCATTGGGGTTTGCACCGCGTTCCAACAACCACTTGGCAAGAACAAGATTGTTCGCGTGCCCAAGCGCGCCGTAAAGAATTGACAGCGGCGAATTCGGATCACCGTTGTAATTGTAGAAATCGTTCACGTCAGCTCCAGCAGCCACCAATGCCTCGGCGACCGCCAACATATCACTTTGCGAACCTTGGCCGTGGATATGCTGAGAAAATGCCAGATGGCATATTGGAGATCGAACACCAACAACCTGCTTGGCGCGATCCGGGTGGTCAGCCAAAACAACAGCCAAATGTTCGATATCGTAAAGCGCAATCGCCAATCCCAAATTCGCGCGGCCCAATTCAGGGGTCTCTGCCAGCAGGGATTCAACCACGTGGTGCTGCCCGAAAAACAGAGCGATCTTCAGCCGTTCTGCGCGGTCGTGTTGGGCATTCATACTGTGACCTTTCGTTTCGGGCGAACGCGGTAAGTTCGCTGGACCTTATTCAAACGTCCCCCTAATCTTGCCCTGATGTCCGATTCCGATCAAACCTCAAAATACCAGGTTCTCGCCCGAAAGTACCGGCCAGAGACTTTCGCCGACCTCGTAGGTCAGGATGCGATGGTGCGCGTTCTGAAAAATGCGTTTGAAGCGGACAGGATCGCCCAAGCGTTCGTGATGACCGGTATTCGCGGCACCGGCAAGACCACCACTGCCCGGATCATCGCCAAAGGTATGAATTGTATTGGGCCAGACGGTAAGGGCGGGCCAACTGTCCAGCCCTGCGGACAGTGTGAACCATGCAAGAGGATCGCCGAGGGGCGGTTCATCGACGTTCTGGAAATCGATGCAGCTTCGTCCACTGGCGTCGATAACATCCGCGAAATCAATCAGATGGCCAATACGCGCCCCTCTGAGGGTCGCTACAAAATCTTCATCATCGACGAGGTTCACATGCTGTCGACCAGCGCGTTCAATGCGCTGTTGAAGACGCTGGAAGAACCGCGACCACACACGAAATTCATCATGGCGACGACCGAGATTCGCAAAGTTCCGGTCACAGTTCTGTCACGCTGCCAACGGTTTGATCTACGCCGGATCGAGCCCGAGGACATGATGGCAATGCTGCGCCGGATTGCTGATGCCGAGGGTGGAGAGATCAGCAACGATGCGCTGGCACTGATCACGCGGGCCTCCGAAGGGTCCGCGCGGGATGCGCAGTCGCTGCTGGATCAGGCCCTGTCGCATGGCGCCGGTGAAACGACGGTCGATCAGGTCCGCGCGATGCTGGGGCTGGCCGATCGGGGCCGGGTGATGGACCTGTTTGACATGATCATGTCCGGCGACGCGGCGGGTGCGCTGGCGGAACTTTCGGCGCAATATGCCGACGGGGCCGACCCGCTTGCCGTGCTGCGCGATCTGGCGGAAGTCACCCATTGGGTCAGCGTCATCAAGATCACGCCAGATGCGGTCGACGACCCTACCATCAACCCGGACGAGCGCACGCGCGGCGCAGATATGGCAGGCCGATTGCCGATGCGGGTTTTGTCGCGGATGTGGCAAATGTTGCTGAAGGCGCTCGATGAAGTGGCGCTGGCCCCCAACGCCATGATGGCTGCCGAAATGGCCGTCATCCGGCTGACCCATGTGGCAGAGTTGCCGCCGCCCGGCGATCTGGTCGCGAAACTGAAGGATGCCACACCGCCCCCGCCGGAACCCGGCGGTGGTGGCGGCGGTTCAAGCCCGGGGCGGGCAAGCGTAGAGGCGCGTGCGCAGGCCGTGTCTGCTGGAGCGACCGCAGGCGGCGGCGCGACGGCGCAGGCGCTGAACACTGAAGAGGCGTTGGTACGCTTCCCGACTTTCACCAACGTGGTTAACCTGATCAGGTCCAACCGCGACATGAAGCTGTTGGTCGAGGTTGAAACGACCTTGCGCCTCGCCCGCTATCAACCGGGTCGCATCGAGTTCGAGCCGACCGTAAACGCTCCCAAAGACCTCGCCGCACGGCTGGCCGGAAAGCTGCAGATGTGGACCGGGGTTCGCTGGGCAGTGACAGTTGTGAACGAAGGCGGCGGGGACACCATCGCCGAGGTTCGTGATGCCGACATTCGCGCACTAGAAGATGAAGCCAAGGGCCATCCGCTGGTGCAGGCGGTGTTTGACGCGTTCCCAGCGGCGAAAATCCTTGACATTCGCAGTCTGGATGACATCGCACAAGCCGCCGCCGAAGAGGCGCTGGACGAGGTTGAGGGTGAATGGGACCCCTTCGAAGAGGACTGACGTGAAGCGCGACGCAGCAGCGATCATCGGCGATGTGAAGGCACTGGCTGTTGAGTATCACCAAACCACTGGCAAACCATTGGGCGTGACTGGCGAAATTGCCGAGATGGAGGCGGCGCGCCTTTTGGGCCTTGAACTGGCCGAGGCACGCAGCCCCGGCTACGACGCGATCCGCCGACGAGCCGGGCAAATGGAAACCATTCAGATCAAGGGCCGCTGGAAACGCGACGGCGCGAATTGGGGGCGGGTTCCGTCGATCAATACCGACAAGCCTTTTGATTTTGTAATGCTGGTCCTTCTGTCTGGCGACTACGAGGTGGTCGAGATTTGGGAAGCAAACCGGGAAGCTGTCAGGGCACGACTCGACGCGCCCGGGTCCAAGGCACGTAACCAGCGCCGCTCAATGGGCGTCGCGCAGTTTAAGACGATCGCCACACAGGTCTGGCCGTGAATTTTCTTCGCGCCTTCCTTCCCGGCGTTTTGGTCCCCGGTGCAGCATTCGCGGAAGTGTGCGACAAGCTGCGGCCAGACTGGAGCGGTGGGCCAGTCTCGGCGTTTCAGGAACTCTTCAATCTTGCCGCAACTCCGCCGGCTTTGCTGTTGCTGGTCGTCTCAGCGCTCGTCATCCGGTTCAGGCACCAGTGGGGTGCGTTGGCCGTCGTTGTGCTTTGGACCGTATATGCCAGCGCGTTGACGATGTTTGACCCAACCGGTCTGCGTGCACCTGCTTTGGTGGAAGGTTGTGTTGGTTCGCCCGCGCTTTTCATCGTGACGGTCGCAGCAATTTGCGTCGGTCTGATCCTCTACACCTCGCCGAAACCGAAGAGCTAGTTTAACCGCGCGTTTGAACGGTCGGGAATTCCACCGTTTCGAAGATTGCCGGATTCCGGTAAGTATGGCGCGAAATCACCGCCTTGGAGCACGAAAATGCAGGCACTTGCCGACACCGACCAGCTGGTCGCGGACAATGTGATTAGCGCCGATCAGGCCCGGATCATTGAGGCGCGCGCACGCGAGGCGATGGTCACCTTGGCGATCAATGCTGTGCTGTGTTTCGGTATCATCGCCGCGACATTGGGGTTCATATTCTGGCTGGCTGATCCGGTTTCGGTCGCCGTTGTAGGGCTTTTGATGCTTGTGGGCGGCGTGTTGACCCTGACCAAAGGCAAAGAGGTCTATGGCATGTTCGGTAATGCCGCGGTTCTGATCGGCGCTGGGATGCTGTTGGGTGGCGCGTCTTTTGAGCTGATCGACAAATATGAAGATATTGCGGGCTGGGTCATGTTGCCTGTCGGCGCGATTGTCGTCGCAGTGATCTGGTTGCGGATGCGAACTGGTGCGCTGGCCAACGGCTTTGTGCTTGGTTCGATCCTGTTAGTGGGGCTGGCGATGCATCTGGTTGGCATTGGCATCCTAGCGGAACAGAATGATGTGACCGGCATCGCAAAGTCGTTGATCTTCCTTTATGCGGCAAGCGGACTGGCATTGGCCGGATGGTTCACGGATGTGCGGGTCGTCACAGCGCTTGCGATCGTGCCGTTCGCACAGGCACTGGAAACTGGGACTGGCTATTTCCATGCGGCGTATGTGTTCTACTCGCCAGAACCAACCATTTCGATCATTCAGATGACTGTGCTGATCGCGGCTGGCCTATGGCTCGCGTTGCGCACGCCGGAGCGAACCGCCCGCCATGCCCGCGTCGCTGTGATGCTGGCCTTTGTCGTCGCCAATCTTTGTGCACTGGTCGGATCGTTGTGGGGGGATGTCGTCGGCGAAACGATCTGGGGGCCGGATCGACGTGGCGACTTCGGTGGCGACTGGGAGGCGTTCCGCGCAGCGCGCGATCAGTTCCGCGCCAGCGCCACGCAGATTTCCGAAGGCGTCTATTCAATTCTCTGGGCTGTGGCGCTGGCGGTGATGATCTTCTGGGCGGCGCGGCGCAATCTTCGCGGGCTATTCAACGGCGCGCTGACTTTTGCGGCCATTCACGCCTATACGCAGCTGTTTGAAAGCTTTGGCGACGAGCCATTGGCCTATGTTATCGGCGGATTGGCCGCGATACCGTTGGCCTGGGGCATGTGGCGGCTGAATCAGCGGTTTCCGGCACCTGAGCCGGAAAGCTGATAGGCGCGCTCTTGCCCACGGCGGACAAGCCGCCTATCTAAGCCGCCAGCAACAAATATCGCAGAGGACGCGGATAAACATGTTCAAAGGATTGGGAAACCTCGGCGATATGGCCGGGATGATGAAGAAAGCCCAACAGATGCAGTCGGAAATGGCCGACATGCAGGAAAACCTGAAGAACATATCCGTAGTCGGTGAAAGCGGCGCAGGTCTGGTAAAGGCCACTGCAACCGCCAAAGGTGAATTGACGGCGCTTGATATCGACCCAACGATCTTCAACCCCGATGAAAAAGAAGTCGTCGAAGATCTGATCCTCGCCGCAATCAAGGATGCGCAAGCCAAGGCGCAACAGCGCAGCCATGACGAGATGCAGAAAGTTACCGAGGGGCTCGGGCTGCCGGCAGATTTCAAACTGCCATTTTAGCCAGAAATGACCGAACGCCCGAATGTCATCCTGATACTCGCCGATGATATGGGCTTTGCCGACCTCGGGTGCATGGGGTCGGAAATCCGCACGCCTCATTTGGATGCGCTGGCGCAGGATGGCGCGGTTCTGACCTCGATGTATAACTGCGCACGGTGCTGTCCGACGCGCGCATCACTTCTTACAGGGCTTTACCCGCATGACGCGGGCATCGGGCATATGGGTGCTGACCTTGGAACACCCGCATATCAAGGATTTCTGCGCGAGGATGCGGCCACGATTGCCGAACATCTGAAGGCTGACGGCTATCGCACTTTGATGTCAGGGAAATGGCATGTGATGCGTGAGAATGATGCGCTGCGGCCAGAAAGCTGGCGGCTTGGAGAACCGGGTTATCCCACCCCGAGACAGCGCGGATTTGACCGGTTTTTTGGCATTCTCGACGGCGCCGCGCATTACTTTTGGCCGCATTTTTTGATGGAAGACGATACGCGTGTCACCGACATTCCGGATGATTTCTATTTCACCGACGCGATCACCGATAAGGCCATCGAGATGATCGACGAGGGCGAAGCACCCTTCTTTCTGTATCTCGCCCATATCGCACCGCATTGGCCGCTTCACGCACCGCCAGATGACATTGCCCGTTACGACGGTGTTTACGCGAAAGGCTGGGACGCGATCCGCACCGCGCGACATGAACAGATGAACGCAAACGGCGTATTGCAATGTCCCTGGCAGATTTCTCCGCGTGATGGCGATGTTCACGCTTGGACGAATGAGCCGGAACCCGATTGGGAAGCTGCCAAAATGGCCACATACGCGGCGATGGTCGACCGGATGGATCAGTCCATCGGGCGCTTGATTGACCACCTGAAGGCAACCGGGCAGTTTGATAACACGCTGATCCTGTTCTTGTCTGACAATGGGGGCTGTGCAGAGTTCATGGCCGAAGATGGCTGGGCCCGGTTCTATCCCGATCGAACACATGATGGACGCCGAATTACACTGGGCAACAGGCCGGATGTTGCGCCCGGCGACGCGCAGACATTCCAAAGTTATGACCGGCCGTGGGCGAATGTTTCAAACGCGCCGTTTCGACTGTTCAAACACTTTGTGCACGAAGGCGGAATTTCGACACCACTGATTGCACATTGGCCGGGTCATATTGAAAAAGGCGTTCATCACGAACCCGCGCATGTGGCCGATATTTTGCCAACGGTTCTGGCAGCAACAGGTTCAAGTGCACTGTCAGAGCTGAACGGCAAACCCGCGCAATCAATTCAGGGCGAGAATTTCCTTTCGCTGTTGGTGGGCCAATCCTGGCACCGCGAACAACCGATCTTTTTTGAACATGAAGGTAACGCCGCAGTCAGGTTGGGGCAGTTCAAATTGGTCCGGCTGCATGGCCGACCGTGGGAACTTTACGACATAGAGGCAGACCGCACCGAACTTTCGGACCTTGCCGGACAAAATGCTCCGTTGGAGCGCGAATTGCAGGGACAGTGGCAGGCTTGGGCCGATCAGGCGGGCGTTCTCGACTGGAGTGTCGTATTTCCAAAGCTGCTTGCCGCCTGGGGATTGCAAAGTGTGGACGGCTGACCCAACTATGCGCAGACCCTGTCTGGAAACATCGCTGCCAATCCTTTGGCGCTGGCTTCAGATACGCCGCGCTCGGTAATCAACCCTGTCACCAGCCGCGCTGGGGTGACATCGAATGCTGGGTTTCGCGCGCCTGTTCTGTTCGGGGAAATCAGAATGTCGCCGATGGACCCATCCGGCAACCGGCCCTGCACATGCGTCACTTCACGTTCATTGCGTTCCTCGATTGGCACGCCCGACAATCCGTCCTGTAGCGTCCAGTCGATTGTTGGCGAAGGCAGCGCGACATAAAACGGAACGCCGTTATCATGTGCCGCCAGCGCCTTAAGATACGTGCCGATCTTGTTGCAGACATCGCCTGCGGCGGTTGTGCGGTCGGTTCCGGTGATCACGAGGTCGACCTCGCCATGCTGCATCAAATGCCCGCCCGCGTTGTCGACGATCAGATCATGGCTCACGCCGTGTTCACCCAACTCCCAAGCCGTTAGTTGCGCGCCCTGATTTCGTGGTCGGGTTTCATCGACAAAGACATGAACCGGAATACCAGCATCGTGTGCCTGATAGATCGGGCTTGTTGCGGTTCCCCAGTCGACGGTCGCGATCCAGCCAGCGTTGCAGTGGGTCAGCACGTTCACGGGCTCGTCGCCTTTATCCGCCGCAATTTCCTTTATCAGCGCCAGCCCGTGCTCTCCGATCATTCGGTTGATCTCGACGTCTTCGTCACAAATCGCGGCTGCCTTTCGCCGCGCAGAATCCGCACGCTCGGATTCGGGAAGGGCTTTCAGCGTCGTTTGCATTTCGTCAAGCGCCCAGCGCAGGTTCACAGCTGTCGGGCGGGTTTCCAACAGCGCCTCGCTCACTTCATTCAGGTGACTATCTGATGCGTCCCTCATCATCGCCTGCGCGACACCCCATGCCGCCGTCGCACCAATCAACGGTGCCCCACGGACCCACATGTCGCGGATGGCGGTTTGAAAATCCTCAAGCGTCGACAAAGTGGCAACTCGAAACTCGTGCGGAAGCCAACGCTGGTCGATAATGTGTACTTCTTCGTTCTCAACCCAAATTGAACGATATGCCCTGCCACCAACTTTCATCGCGCGCCTCCAACTGTCGCGCGTATTTTACAGGGCATTCACGCCGGTTGCGCAAGTGAAAGACGAAAGACGTGCGCCCAGTGATCGGTGTGTCAAAGCGGGCTTGGATACCGACGCGGAGCAAGGCTGGAATGGAACCAACTTACAAAACTTTCCATTGTGTAGATCGGCAGTTTTGTCGCAGCGCGGATGTCGGCGGCATAGGGGATCATGTTTGTGCATTCCAGCACCAACGCGCCGATGTTCGGGTGATCCGCAACCATCGCCACAGCCGCATCGACGTTGTCTTGCCGTGCAGCATCGACGTCCAGTTCCGGTTCGTTGTCGAGAATTGCGCGCGTGAACTCTCGCAATCCTTCGGTAGAGCCAATTGGCGTATCAATCGGCACCCCTGCCTTTTGCAAATGCGCGTCGGTCAACGTGGACCCCGAAATCGTTAAGACGCCCGCCACACGATCTTTCGGCAATGTTGCGTTCACCATCGCGACCTGCATCAATGACGAACTGGCAACCGGCACACCGACAGCCTCGGCCAATTCGTCCTGATATAGCGACAGAAACCCGCAATTGGTGGTGATCCCGTCGGCCCCGTCGGCGACAAGCTCGCAAGCGGCGTCGATGAAATTCTCCAACAAGCCTTCGGCACCTTTGCGCACAACACGGTCTGGCGAAGCGTCCGGGACAACCTTGTAAAGCACCGGAAATGGCCAGGTCAAAGCGTTGCCCATATCACCGGGAATGCGCGGAAATCGCGCCTGAAGCATCAATATGCCTATTCTTGCGCCGTAAACCGATTTCCCACCCGAGACTATCATTTCGGCAATATATGCACGGTCAATTCATGACAAAGTAGGGTTCGACCTCACCAAGGGACATCATCGATGTACCTTCGTAGCGGTACTCTTCACCATCGCCAGTGATGACTTGATATGGAAATCCACCCAATTCGCCCATTCTGAAAAAACTGCTGTCCGGCACGGGCAACCCTTCCGCGATGTCATTGAATACGACGCTGACCTTGACCATTCCATCGATGAATTCTTCTCCATAATCGACATTGTCTGCATCCGTGACCCAGATCGTGTCGCCAGCGACCATCTTTTCACGCAACTCATGGCCACCCCGGTTTTCGGTTCTTCCAGTATCGACGACCAATTCCTTTTCCGGTTTCGGCATCGCGCCAACTGAAGCGCCGACATCGCCAAGCCCAAGCTCACCGCGCAGCGTCTTCAGCGCCAGTATCTGTTGTTGGCGAGAAAGCGATCCCAACTGCTGTTCGATCATCGGTAGAAGTTGCGCGGGCAAACCCTTTTTCAAAGCTTCGAGCTCCTCATCTCCGCCGCCGCCTGAACTGGCCCCACCAGAGGCACCGCCGGAGGGCGCAAATTGCGCAACCATCTGCCGCATACTCATCGGCTTTCCGTCGGGCCCAAGCACATAAATGTCATTGGATTCGAAATTCGTGACCATCTGGTCCTCTGTCCCCGGATTTATGACCACGCCTTTATCCGATATGATTATCCGGATGTCCTCATCAGCCGCACCATAACCCATATAGTCGTAGACATATGCCTCAGCCAATGCTGTCCCGGCGACTAATACCCCTGCCGTGGCAACGCCGGCGACACGTAAAATCATGTTCCTCACATCCAATTCCTTCTTAATAGGTAACTCCCAAGCACCCTGTCCGATAGGGTTGCGGGGTTTTGTTCCGTCAGAGCCGTGCGATGATCTGAGGTGGTGACAGGGTCAGGATTTCCAGGATGTTGAACCGGTGTTTTCTGGCCGTCGAGATGACGGACCTGATGTCGGCGAAGACCCGCGCGCCCTCGAGGGTGCGGAAGGTGCCCGAGATTTTCATGCGCAGCTTCATCATGCGCAGGTCCTGTTCGGCCTGATTGTTTGTGAATGGGACCGCGAAGTCGGCGATGAATCGCAAAACGTCATCGCGGTAGTCACGCAGGCGGAGGAGCAGGTTGTGGCCTGGCCGCCTGGCTTTTCGGCCGCGGGTGCCGGGGCTTTTGGCCAGCGGGGGCCGGCGTTCGTGGAAGGCGAGCCCCTTGGCGAGGATCGCCATGTATCTGGTGACTATACCCTGGCGAACCAGTTCCGGGAGTTCGGTCTCGCCTTGATCCTGAGCCGCGCATCTGAGCTGATTGGCGCTATGAAGCACTGCGCTCATCTCCGTCGCCCAAGGCTCTTTTTCGGTAACTCCCAAGCACCCTGTCCGATAGGGTTGCGGGGTTTTGTTCCGTCAGAGCCGTGCGATGATCTGAGGTGGTGACAGGGTCAGGATTTCCAGGATGTTGAACCGGTGTTTTCTGGCCGTCGAGATGACGGACCTGATGTCGGCGAAGACCCGCGCGCCCTCGAGGGTGCGGAAGGTGCCCGAGATTTTCATGCGCAGCTTCATCATGCGCAGGTCCTGTTCGGCCTGATTGTTTGTGAATGGGACCGCGAAGTCGGCGATGAATCGCAAAACGTCATCGCGGTAGTCACGCAGGCGGAGGAGCAGGTTGTGGCCTGGCCGCCTGGCTTTTCGGCCGCGGGTGCCGGGGCTTTTGGCCAGCGGGGGCTGGCGTTCGTGGAAGGCGAGCCCCTTGGCGAGGATCGCCATGTATCTGGTGACTATACCCTGGCGAACCAGTTCCGGGAGTTCGGTCTCGCCTTGATCCTGAGCCGCGCATCTGAGCTGATTGGCGCTATGAAGCACTGCGCTCATCTCCGTCGCCCAAGGCTCTTTTTCGATCTCTTCGATGGCCTTGAGTTCGCGCAAGTGATGCGCCCCGCAGAGGGCGTGGGCGTCCACTCCGCTCATATGGGCGTAGTAGGGTTTCCAGTGATCATGAATGATCGTCCCGCCGGTCAGGAAGGTTGGAACAGCACCGCGTTTGGCGCTGATGCGGTAATGGGTGAAGGCGGTATCGCAGATCGTGTGCAGCCAGTGCAGCTTGCCGGCAACACGAAGTCCGGTCTCGTCCAGATGCCGAACGCCGCCTTCGGCAAGCCGGGCGAGAATGTGTTCAACCACGACACCCATCTTATTTGCCGCGCCGCGCGTCCAGTTGGTCACGCTGGCCGCGCACAAGCTGGTGGCCCCAAACAGGTCGCGCATAAGCTGGCAGACCCGATCCTCGGGTATCAGCTGCTGAACATTGCAATAGACCGCCACTGCCCGCATGCGCGTGCCATATTGCACATGCGCGGCCACGCCATCGGGAAAGCCAGCCGTCGTCGTGGCTCGACAATGGTCGCAACAATAAACCGCCGCCTGATGCTCGGTGACCTCCAGGCGTGGCGCAGGCAAGTCGAACACCTGACGCTTCTCGATCCCTTTCACCATCTCCGCCGTCAGGGCGCTCTGACAGGCGCTGCAATGCGTCGCCTCATGCCGTTCGACAAAGTCGGGTGTTGACGTCTGGCGCAGGGTGTCGCCCCGGTGGCCAACTTGGCCGCCACTTTTCTTTCCGGATTTGCCACGCAGGCTGCGCGGGGCTGGCTTCTTCAGGCCATCACTTGAAGGGGGCTTGCTGCTATTGCTGCTGTTCTTGGCCAACTGTCGGCGCAGGTCCGTGATCTCTTCCGCCATGCTCGCCAACGCAGCTTCAAGCTCAGCGATCCGACGCAGAGCCGTGGCGAGAAGTTGTTCAAGGGCGGCAACCTGATCCATCCCACCACTGATTCAGAGAAATCAACCCGGCGCCACAGAATTCAGACAAGAAAGAAAAAAACACGCGCAAAATGGCAAATTCGACTCACCATAAAACTGACAATAACACTCAAACGTGGGGGGTGCTTGGGAGTTACCTTTTTCGCTTACCACCCTTCAATTTAGCCAGACATCCCAGAGCTTGGGGATTTTGGCATAACCTGCGAGGCATCGTCGGATAGCACGAAGGCCTGTCTTGAAGAGAGAGCATAAGGACCTTCGGGCTTTTCGAATCCCCTTTTTTCGCCGCGTATTGCGACGTGGTGCTCTTCGTTTGCTCCGGTTGAAACAGCCCAGTACATGGCGATTGCCAGCACCAAAATGAGGCGGGCCAATCGATCCGGCTTTTTGATCTGGCTTTGAGTAATTTCAAAGCCCCGGGTTTTGAAGTCGGAGAACATGGCTTCAATTCCCCAACGCATTCCATAATCGAGCACCTTGTACTCGGACGGTGCTGCATTCATGGCAATAATCCAAGGCTCTTT
>CATOSB010000034.1 GCA_951812305.1 uncultured Paracoccaceae bacterium | reverse complement strand
TCGGCGCCATGCTCGTGGCGACGGTCGCGCGGCGCTTTGAGACCGGGACCGGCCCGGATGGCAAAAAATGGCCACCCTCGAAACGCGCCGGTCGGGACGGCGGGCAGACACTTGTCAAATCCGGGCGTCTGGGATCGTCGGTCACCCACCGCGTCGACGCGACCGGCGTCGATGTCGGCACCAATGTCATCTATGCCGCGATCCACCAGTTCGGCGGCACCATCAAACAGAAGGCCCGCCGCCAGACGCTGGCCTTCCGCCGCGTGAAGACCGCCTCGGGTGCCTATGTGATGCGCTTTGCCTCGCGCAAGAGTACCCGGGCGCGCAAGGCGGGCACGGTACGTGTGGCATTCGCCGAAATCGGCGCCCGCGAGATCGCCATGCCGGCCCGGCCCTTCCTGGGGCTTGATGCGTCTGATCGCGATGCGGTGCTGGAGATTGCGGCGCGTGCGATCAGCCGGGCCGCAGGAGCCACGTCATGACCCGGCTGGAGACACCCCACACCGCACCCGATCCGGGCCTGCTGATCTGCGATGCGCTGACCGAGCATCTGGCACCGCTCGCCGGTCCCGGCCGTCCGTTTCGCCGCGTGATCGGCTTGCTGGATGCGGCGGCCGAGACCACGCTCAAACCACCCGTCCTGGCGGTGGTGCCGGCGGCGTTTTCCGCCGGACCCAACCGCACCGGCCGGGCCGGCGCGCTGCAAGAGGTCACGCTGACCATCGCCACCACGATCCTGATCGCCGCCCCGGACGATCCGCGCGGCAGGAAGACCCGATCCCGGGGCCGCCTGGCGGAGCTTCTGGGCCCGGTGCGCAGGCGGCTTCTCGGCTGGTGCCCCGACCCCTGCGCCGGTGTTCCGGGCCGCCCGGCCCCGCTGGCGCTGGTCTCCGGGCGTTTGCTGGAGATCGAGGCCGGACGCGTGGTCTGGCAGGACGAATGGGCGGCCAAATACTGGATACATGCCCAGCCACCAGAGGATACATTATGATCAGCAATCATCGAGACAACATCATCGTCGGGGCGGGAGATTTATATTTCGCGCCCCTTGAACCCGGCGGGGCCCTGGGCGCGGAGCGCCATCTCGGCCATGTCAGCCAGGCCACGCTCGCCATTCAGGAGGAGCGCGTCACGGTGCAATCCTCCTCGGGCCCGCCGCGCACGCTGGTCGATGCCGTCCGCTCGGTCACCCGCACCATCACGATGACCTTGAACGACATGTCGCTCGCCAACCTTGCCGCCTTTCTCGGCTCGGACGCCGCCCTGCCGCGCCCGGAGGAGGCGGTCAAGGATGACGAGATCGCCGTGGCCGCGATCGAGACCGGGCCCTGCTACGGCCTGCCAGGCGCGCGCGGACGCAAGGTCAAGGATCTGGTGGTCTACAAGGCGAAAAACAAGGCCGGCACCAAGCTGGCGGTCGGCACCCATTACCGCGCCGAGGAGAGTCACGGCCGCCTCCGGCTCCTGCAATCCGACGGCGGTGCCGCAAACGGCGATACGCTCTATGCCAGCTACACCGTGACCAAAGGCGAGCGCCTGGCGATCGACCACCCGCAACCGGTGCGCGGCGCGCTGCGCTATATCGAGCTCTCGCCCGATATCGTCCCTGACAGCCATGGGCGGCATTACTACGCGCCGCTCGTCTCGCTGCGCCCCGCCGGCGATCTGTCGCTCATCGGTCAGGATATCCAGGGACTGCAGATCGCCGCGCTCATCCTCCAGCCGGCGGATTGCGGCGCCGCCCTCATCGTCGATGGAGAGCCCCTTGGCACGTAAACCCGCAAAACCCCGAAAACCCCGAAAAGCACGAAACATCACACCAAAGCCCGCCCCGGCATCCGATGCCAAGGCGCTCGAGATCCTCGATCCCGATATCGCGCTCGAGGTGGCCGATCCGGACACCGGGAAACCGGTGCAGATCACGGTGCGCGAGTTCCGGTTCCGCGAGGGGCTCGAGATCCGCGCGCTGGCCGGGCCGCTGATTGCCGACCTGGCGGCACAAGTGGGCGACGAGGCCGAGCCTTCGGGCGGCGTGGTAGAGGCGGCGCTTGCCGCTCATGGCGATCTCTGGCTGGAGATTGCGGCCCGCGCTTGCGGGCGCGAGGTGGACTGGCTGGCCCGGCTCCGGGACGCGGATGCGGCAAAGGTTTCGGGCGCGCTCTGGCAGGCGAACATGGGTTTTTTCGTGCGCCACATCGTGGCCGAGGCCGGGCCGGGATGGATGGCACGCCTGTCGGCCTCGCAGACATCCTCGCAACCCTTGCCGCCGAGGGGCACGGAGACATCCGATCCCTCCCGGACACATTGACATGGCGGCAGATCATGCTCCTGTGGCAGGCCGGCGAGACCCGGCGCGCCCGCGAGGCGCAGACCCTTGCCACGGCGCTGGCGGCAGGCCTGCTGACACGGTGACGCCGGCATGAGTGGCGATCTGGACCTCGCCCTGCGGATCCGCGCCGATCTGGATCAGGCACGCGCCGAATTGCGCCGCTTGCGCGCGGAGACCGGGCAGGCCGGCACCACCGCGCGAACCGCGGGGCGGGGCTATGAGCAGGCTGCCTCGGGCATCGCCCGCAGCACCACCGCCGCCCGCGGCGCCGCCACCGCACAGGAGCGGCTCACCCGGGCCACCCGGGCCGGGGCGGCGGCCACTGCCGGACAGGCGACAGCCGCGCAGCATGCGGCGCGCGCCGCGCGGGAGTTGAGCGCAGTGCGGGAGCGCGTAAGTGCGGCGGATACCAAGGCCGCCCGAGCGGCGCTGAAGCTGGCCGTGTACCGTGATCGCGCGGCACGGGAGGCGCTGCGTGTGGCGCGGGCGGAGACCTCCGCGGTTATGGCCACCCAGCGCGCCGCGCGGACCGCATTGCAGGCCGCCACCGCGCAGGAGCGGCTCACCCGGGCCACCCGGGCCGGGGCTGCGGCGGGCCTGGCCCATCGCCAGGCTATGGGGGCCAGCCGGGCCTCCCTGATCAATGTCGGCTACCAGGTGCAGGACGTGGCGGTGCAGATGGCCTCCGGCACCGCGGCCTCCCGCGCGCTCAGCCAGCAGTTGCCGCAGTTGCTGTCGGGGTTCGGGCTTCTTGGTGTCGTCCTCGGCACCGCCTCGGCCGTGCTCATCCCCCTGGCCGGGCATCTCTTCGGCGCCGGCGAGGCGGCCGAAGAGGCTGGCAACGCCACCGACCGGCTGGCCGACAGCACCGACCGGCTGCGCGGCCTGCAAGATCTGCGCGGCGATCTCGACGCCATTCGCGAAAAATACGGCGAAGTGACGGCCGGGGTCTACGCGCTCATCGCCGCCGAGCGGGAGATTGAACGCCGCGCCAGCGCCCGTGCCGCCCGGCAGGCGGTCGAGGACATTCTGTCCGGCGATCTCGCCGCCAAGACGCTCGACAGGACCGCATATTCCGCCCGTGCCGCCGGGGAGAAAGCCGCGCTGGAGTTTGCAGAAGCGTTCCGGCAGCATGTTGCCCACGCCGGCGATGCGGAGGCTTTTGGCCGGAAGTATAATGCTGCGATCCAGCCATGGTCACGGGTCAACCCGCGCGATGTTCTCTACCAGTTCGGATTTGCGGATATTGCCGACGAGGCGAAAGCCGCCGGTGTCTCCGTAGAGGCGCTGGCGCTGGCCGTCTTTGACCTGCAAACGAATTCCGACTTTGTCGGGGATAAGATCGCAGAGCGCCTGAATCTGGCGGAGGCGGGCTTTGAGAAGCTGGCCGCGAAGACGGGTCTGAGCGTCGACGCCGTCAGAGAGGTCGGCGCGGCGCTTGAGGCGCTCCGCGACGCGGACGGGATCAAGGCCCAGCAGGAGGCCGCCACAAGGCTGCGCCATGCGCTCCGCGCCGCCGCCAATGCGGCCCCAGACCTTACGGATGATCAGCAAGCCCAGAACGATCAGCTGCTGGGTGACGTGGTGGATCTCGAGGGCCATCTGCGTGAATTGCTCGCAACCGATGGCCGCAACCCGGGCCTCGACACGATGTCCGAGCAGGCGCGCACGCTGGCCGAAGAATTCGAACGCGCCCTGGCCGCGCTCGATGGGCTCGCCGCCGGGGCAAGCCATGGCCTCGCGATCGCGCGCATCCGTGCCGCGACCGTAGGCCAGCCGGTGCAGAGGGCCCGCGCGGAGGCGCTGCATGACGCCGAGGGCAATATCGCCGCCGCGGAGGCCAGCCTCCGGGGCCAGGGCGTGGACAGCGGCATAATTCAACAGATATTGCGGGACCGGCGGCTTGCAGCGCAAACCACTGCCGACGAAGCCGCCGAGGAGGCCCGCCTCAATCAGCAAACCGCCGCCGCGGAGGCCGCACTGCGCAAGGCCCGGCGCGGCGGTGGCGGGCGCGGCGGTGGCGGGCGCGGCGGTGGCGGGCGCGGCGCCGATCCCACCGCGACGCTGGAGCGCCGGCTCGAGGGTTATGTCCGCACCGCCGAGCGCGCCCGGGTGTCGCTGCAGGGCCTGGGCGAGGTCGAGGAGGCCCGCGCCATTGCGGCGGCCGAGGCCGCACATCTCGCCGAGGCGGCCATCGCCAAAGTGGGCGACGCACCCGGCGCCGCCGCGCAGGTCGCCGGGATCCGCGCGCTTGAGACCGCGCTGATCGCGGCGGCAACCGAGGCCGCGGAACTCAATCGCGAGCTGCGCCTCGGCCCGCAGGGCGCCGCCGCCATGGCCGGGGCGTTGCGGGACTATGCCGAGGACGCGATCCACGCCGGCGACGAGATCGCCGAGGCCACCACGCGCGCCCTGAAGGGCATGGAGGACGCGCTGGTGGGCTTTGTCACCACCGGCAAGATTGAGTTTTCCGGGCTGGTCGATGCGATCCTGGCCGATCTCGCCCGCATTGTCATCCGCCAGGGCATCACCGGGCCGCTGGCGGATGCGCTCAGCGAGGTCCTTGGCGGGATATTCGGCGGCGGAGCCGCCCCGGCAACATCTCCGCGACCGACCGCGCGGCCGTGGCATGTGGGCGGCGTCGTCACCGATACGCCTGCACTCTATCATTCCGGCGGTGTGGCCGGGGCGACAGCGCTCACCCGCGCCCGCGAGATCGTGACTGCGTCTTCCCGCCATGGTCCCTCGTCCCGCGAGGTGCCGGCCCTTCTCACCGCCGGCGAGGCGGTGCTGACCGCGCCCCAGGCGGCCGCGATCGAGGCGGCGCTGGCCTCGCTGGACCGGCCGCGGTTTCATGCGGGCGGTGTTGCCATCGACCCCGCCACGATCCCGAAAATATACGAGCCCGCCGCCCCGACCGTCGGTGTGTCGGCGGCGGCGACCGGCCAGGACATCGCCGACCGGCTTGCGGCCTCCCTGACGCCCCTCATGGAACGGCTGGCCAGCGCGGCGGACGGCCCTCGCCAACTCCGCGTCCATATCGACAACCAGGGCTCCGGGCCGCCGCTGCGGCCACGCGAGGCGGCTATTGAACCCGACATCGAGGGGGCGGTCGTCCGGATCATCACCGAGGACGACGCGACCGGCGGGCCGATCAGCCAGACCATGTCCCGCGCGATCGGCAAACGCCGGGGGGATTTCTGGTGAGCGCGCCGCTGCCTCTCTGGCCCTTCGAGGCCCGGATCGACGCCGAGGCGTTCGAGATCGGCCGGGCGGAGGATGTGCTGCGCACGCCGTTTGAGGACGGCACGGTGCGCCAGGCCCGCCGGGGGCGGGGCCTGCGCACATGGGACATCCTCGCACATCTCGACAGCGATGCCGCGCTGGAGCGGTTTTCAGGCTGGGCCGACGCCCATGCCCATCGCTGGTTCGCCTTTCCCGATCCGCTGGGGCCGGGATCCCTGCGCGTCCGTGTCCGGGGCGGGGCCGGCGGCATCACCGCCCGGGCCCGTGTCGCCGGAGGTCAACGCCGCTGGGAGTTGCGCCTGACGCTGGAGGGGCCCGCCTGATGCCCGCCCCCGGCTTCGATATCGCCCTGCGCGCACTCGCGCCCGAGGACATCGTCCCGGCGCTGGAAATCTGTCACCCGGCACTTGACGATCCCCTGCGCCTGGCGGTGTCGCCGGGGGACCGCGACATCGCGGGGCAGACATATACCGCCATCGCGCTGCGGCTAAAGATGGCCGACGACCGGGCCGGGCGGGCACCGCGCGCGGAGCTGCGCATGGACAATGTCGGGCGCGAGGCGATGGCGTGGATCGCGCGGTCCGGCGGCGGTGCCGGGGCCAGCGTGCGGATCATGCTCTGCCTGGCCGACGGTGATTCCCGGGCCCATCCCCCCGACTGGGAACGTACGCTCGACGTGCTCGGCATCGAGGTTACCGCCGTCGAGATCGTCGCCACGCTCGGGTACGACCCCGGCCTCGACCGCGCCGCGGTGGCGCTGCGCTACGAGCCCGCAACCGCGCCGGGGCTGTTCTGATCTGAGGAGGAGAAACGACATGCCGGACAGAATATACATCAAGCGCGGCGACAGCCTCGCACTCGACTGCACCGCCTGGCTGACCCCACCAAAGGGGGCAGATGCTGGGGTATCTCGCGATCTGAGCGTCTGGGCCCCGGAATGCCAGATGCGCCACGCGCAAACCGGAATGAAAGTAAAAATGACTGTGATAGTTGGCGATCCGCTGATGAGCGGCCGCTTCGTCATTTCCGCGCGGGCGGACGAGACGAGCAAATGGCCTACCGGATGCTGGCACGCGGACATTCAATTTACGGACATGGATACAGTAAAGAGCACCGACACATTCATCATCCAGGTCTTGGAGGACATCACAACATGAGCACCATCATCTCCACGAGCCAGGGCAGCGTCTCGATCAACGATGCCGCACCCGTCAGCAGTGAAATTCGCTCTCAGGGCGCCTCCGCGACCGCCGCGGCCCGCCGCGCGATCAGCGCGGCGAGTAGGGCCGATACGTTCGTCGCCGGCGCAAAGGCATCGTTCCCGCTCGCCCCCAACCTGCTGGCCGACACCAGGAAATTCGCAACCCTTTGCGGCGGAAGCGTAAACACAGAATTCGACATATTCGAGGCTCATAACGGGTCCGCCTGGTCCACCCATCTCTACAACGGAACGAAGGCCACGGGCAAAATCGATGTGGTCACGCTGGAGAAGCTTTCCGACAAAGGCATCGCCTTCGGCGGCGATCTCGACAAGGCGACCAACGGGCCGGACGGCGATACTCCCTGGCACGGATCGGATTTCCGCGTCCTGCTGTTGGATGTCAACATCACAGCGGATCAGAGCGACGGCAAGCCGGCGCGATTTTATGTGCTGCGCCAGGGCTGCCCGCGCTTTACCGGCTGGAGGAAGGGCGAGTTCAAAACCCAGGCCGCCTGTTTTGTCAACGTCGTCACGCATGACGGGGCCACCACCTTCTATCCCTCCGACAACATGTCGGCCACCCTCACGGCGGGGGGCGATCTCGAGGGCGATGGCTGGACATATCTGCACAACACCCGGCCCGGCTGGGGCGGATGCCACCAGCCGCTCTTCGAGGGCACAGGCAGCATGACCGTGGCGCTGGCGCTGCCCTATATCGGCACCGGCGATCATGGCGGCGCGTTCATCTACGCCCAGTCGCTCGGGCGCTACACCCACGGCGATGACCGGCTGCCCGCCGGGGTCGCGTACTGATCCACAACAGGAGGACAAGACAATGGCACTTATCAAAAAAGGCCCGGAAACAATCGCCGCCATGGCGCTCGGGGACGTGGACCAGTGGCTCACGGAAGAGGGTCTCAGCAAGGAGGATGTCACCGTGGAGGCAAACGCCGCAGATATCAGGGCAGCGACCCGGCGCACAATACACAGCACGGTCGGCGATACGGAGACCCTGATCGGCACCTATGGCGACGGCGTGACCTTCCTGCTGGTGGAAATCGGCAAGCTCACCGCCGCGCTTAAGGTTGCGGCCAATATCGCCGCCATGAAAACCGCCGCCACTCCGCTGGCCGACGCGCTCGACCCGCTTGTGGCAGGCGTCGCCGACGGCACCATCAAATTGCCCTACAAGGTCAAGACCGGCGGGCAGGCCGCCGCGCTTATCGAGATCGGCACCCGGATCACGAGCGTCGCCGAGGCCTTCGAGGCGGATGACGCGTAAGGATCGCCCCCACACTCCCGACTGGGCCGACGCCTGGGTCGGCGCGCCGGCGGAGGATTGCGCCGATCTGGTCGCTCGGGTGCGCCACGCCGTGTTCGGGCATGCCCTTGACCTGCCACCCAGCCCCGGCAGCCTGCGCGCGCGGGACGGGGCCATCGCGGCGCTCGGTGGCGACTTTGCCCGACCGCTCGACACCGGTGAGGCGCCACAAGAGGGCGATGCGGTGCTGATGCGCGCCGCCGCCCGCACCCGCGCCCTTGGCCACCATATCGGGCTCTGGACCGGCGCCCCCGGCACCCCGCATGTCCTGCATCACATGGCCAGGCTCGGCACCTGCCTGCATCCGCTGGCGCGGCTCGAAGACCGGGGCCTGATCCTGGCCGGGCTCTACCGATGGCTGTGATCCTCCCCCAGGCGGCGACCGGAACCCCGGATGCGGCCCTCCACCGCCGCCGCACAGCCCTTGCAGAGCCCCTGCATGCCCCCTGCAGCGTCGAGATCTGGCCGCACCCCCTGACGGCAGAGGGGCGGACCACCATCATGCTGCCGCCCGGCACCCCCCTCGATACACTCGCCGCCGCCGCGCTCCCCGGCCTCGGTCCCGGTCTCATCCTTGTCAGCGTCGATGGCCGCGCCGTGCCACCGTCCGCCCGCGCCCGCACCCGGCTCCGCGCCGGCCAGCATGTGGCGCTGCGCCCCGCGCTCGCCGGCGGGGGCGACAGCAATCCGCTCCAGATCATCGGCACCATCGCGCTCCTCGCCCTCGGGGCCTGGCTGCCCGGCGCGTCTTTCCTTGCGGGCCTAACCTCCTTTCAGGCCTCGCTCGTCTCCGCCGGCATAATGGTCGCCGGCGGCCTCGTCCTCAACGCCCTCATTCCGCCCCCCGATCCCGCCGGTGCCGCCGCCGGGCCGGAGCCCGTCTATTCGCTCACCGGTGGCGCCAACCGGGCACGGCCCTATGCGCCCGTCCCGCTCATCCTCGGTGCGCACCGCATCTTCCCCGATCTCGCCGCCGCGCCCTGGGCGCGCTTCGACAACGACAATAACCAGGACCTCGTCCAGGTCTTCGGCCTCGGTGTAGGGGCCCCGGAGATCTCCGATACCCGCATCGAAAATACCCCGCTGGACAGTTTCGAGAACGTGTCGCGCCACATCCTGCGCGGCCGCGCAGGACCCGAACGCGCCGATATCCACACCGAAGCCGGACCCGCGCTCGACAACACCGACTGGCAGACCCGGCGGACAGCGGAGAAGAGCACCCATGTCGCCATCGATCTCGCCGCCCGCCAAACCGCCTATAACGACAAGGGCGAGGGATCGGGCCGCACCGTGACCCTCGATCTTGAGGCGCGCCCGGCCGACACCAGCGACCCATGGACCCGCCTCGGACCCGGTACGCTTAGCCTGGCCGGCGACGAGCGCGCCAGCGAGGTCCGGCGCTCGACCGTGATCCGCCTGCCGTCCCCCGGTACATGGGATGTCCGCATTCGCCGCACCGCCGCACCCGCCGACGGAAACCGCGACGTCGACATACTGCAGTGGACCGCGCTCCGCTCGATCCGTCCCGACACCGGCGACTACCGAGGACAGACAAGACTCTGGCTGCGCATCCGTGCCTCGGGCCAATTCTCAGGCTCCACCCCCCGGCTCTCCTGCATGGCGCGCCAGCCCGTGCCCGTCCCCGACGGCCAGGGCGGCTGGCAGACGAAGCCCAACTCCAACCCGGCATGGATATTCCTCTGGCTCGCAAAGGGCCTCCGCGTGGATGGCCGCCTGATCGCAGGTGCAGGGCTTCCCGACGCCCGCATCAACCTTGATGCCATCCGTGCATGGGCCGCCTTCTGCACCCGCCACGGGCTCCGCTGCGATGCCGTCATCTCCAGCGCCATGGTCGCCCGCGACCTGCTGACCATGGTCGCCCGCTGTGGCCGCGCCACCCCGACATGGGCCAGCGGCAGGCTCGGCGTCATATACGACGATCCCGACACCCCCGTCTCCTCCCTGATCACGCCGGGAAATATCATCCCCGGCAGCCTGCGTATCGCCTGGGCCAGCGGCGCCGCGGCGGAGGAAATCGCGCTCCGCTATATCGACAAGGATCGCGACTGGACATGGCAGACCGTGCGCCGTCTCATGCCCGGCCTCACCGGACCCCCCGCATCAACCACAACCGTGACATTCCCCGGTATCACCGATACCGCCCGCGCCGAAGAAGAATGCGCGCTGCAGGCCGCCCGCCAGATCTATCACCGCCGCCGCATCTCATGGGACATGGGACTCGAAGGTCTCGCCATCGCCCGCGGCGACGTCGTCGCCCTCAGTCACGGCCTGCTTGACGGCGGTATCGCCGGGCGCGCCACCGCAAACCCGCAACGCACTGTCCTGAGCATCGACCGTGCCGTGGAGATCGACGACGGCGACCGCATCCTGATCCGCAGCTCCGATGGCAGCATACATGACAGCGCCGTGGGCCGGCATCCGGGTGATGCAGCAACCGGCCCCGTCGACCGCCTCAAGCTCGCAAAGCCACTCCCCCAACCCCTCGACGCCGACGGGGCCGACCCCGCAGACACTCTCTGGCGGCTGCACTCCGCCACCGAGCCATACGCCCATCTGCGCATCATCGGAACCGAGCCGCGCGGCGAAGACCGCATCCGCCTCACCGCCATCGACGAGGTCGACGCCTATTACCAAGGCGCCGGTATCGAAACGCCCGACCGAACCGTGTCACGAACCCTCGATCTGACCGGGGTCGGCGATGCGCCGGAGCCACCTCCTCCACCCGATGACAGCAAAAATCCGGAAGAGTCACCAGCAGTCCCGGAGCGAGACACCTCCGACAGCGACCAACGGCGGGAGGAAGAACGGCAGCGGCAAGCAGAACGCGACAACTCCGACGCCGACCAGAGGCGGGAGGAAGAACGGCAGAGTGCCGCCCCGGTTACATCACCCAGACCAACCCCGCGCCCAACGCGAGGGTAAAGCTGGATCTTCAACACTTCGAGCGCCCTTTTCCAGCCCAAAACAGCCCCGAAAATTCAACCGATTTCCAGCCCAAAACAGCCCCAATTTCGAAGACTTTTGTCGCGGATTCTGAAAGACTTTTGTCGCGCTACAGGATGAAGCGGTCCGCGTCCCGCGCGTCCATATGCCCGTGGGGGCAGGGATCGGCCCCGAAACGCTCCACGAAGACCCGCCCGTCGGGATTGCAGCTGATCTCGACCACATCGGGGGCCTCAAGAAGCCGTCCGATGGGGCCAGGCAGGGGGGCGCTGCTCATGGGCGGGCCTCCGGGACGGGATGCGCCGGGTGGGGCGAAAGGCGGCGGGGGGCCGGATCGTTGACCCGGACCCCCGCCTCTCCCATTGTGAGAATCACCAAACACTCACGGGAGATTGAGAGATGCACAAAGTGCTGCGCAGTGAGCACCGGACCGCCGACGGCGGCAATCGCTCCGGGGGAGCGATTGAGGTGTGAACGGGCGGAGCCCAATATGGCACCGAGGCTCTCCATCCGGAGCCTGCTGACATGGAGAGACCTATGACAGACGACACTAAACCCTACGGCCGGATCGATATGGACCTGATGCGCCCGCCGCAACTCTTCGGCTGCGAACGCTTGCCGTTTCTGATCCTCATCGGCGCGGTCGGCTTCATCACGGTGGTCATATTCGGGCTGGACATCTTCGGCCTGATCGGTGGGGTGGGGCTGTTTGTCGCCGGCTTTATCGCGCTGCGCCGTGCCGCCGCCCAGGACCCGCTCTGGTTCGCCGTGCGTTGGGAGGCGATGAAATACCCCCGCCACATGCCCGATGTGCTGCCCGACCCGAGCCTGCCCAGGCATTTGCCCTTCGTGGGCTACAATGATCCGCCCGCCCGCGAGAGCGTCATTCTGGCCTGGGCCGGGGTCATCGGTGCCATGTTGCTGCCCGCAGGCATCGTCTGGGCGGTCTTCGGGCTCATGGCGGGCGTGATCGCTCAAGTCGTTCTGGTGGCGCTTGTCTGTCTCCGGGTCTTCACCATGCCGAAAGACCCCGCCGACGATCCGTGGCGGCAGGAGGGCGAGAGCCGGGAATAGTTCCGCCGGAAGACCTGGCGGTGTCGTGGCCACTGGCAAAGGTGCCCGATCCCGGCTATATCGGAGGAAGAGAGGAACCCGACCATGCCGCAACCCGTTGCCATCGACACCGCCAAGGCCACCGACGAGCTCGTGGCCGCCGGGCTCGACAACAAGTCGGCCCGCGCCGTGGTCGCGGTGATCAATGAATCTGTCACTTCCACAGCCGCCACCGCGGGCGATCTGCGCGAGACCGAGAGCCGGCTGAAAGCTGTGATCGTCGAAAAGACCAACGCGCTTGAGAAGAGAATTGACAGGCAGGATGTCAAATTCGCCGAGATTCGCACGGAGATTGCCGAGCAGCGCGCCGAAATAGTGGAGCGCTTTGCGGCTCAAGACGTAAAGATCGCCGAGGTCAAAACCGAGATTTCCGAAGTCCGCACGGAGATTGCCGACAGCACGAACAGGATGGTGCGTTCCCTGGCGATTTATCTTGGCGTCGCGCTGGCGCTTGCGGCGGTCTGGAGCACCTTTGCGCCCGCCATTCGCATGAGCCTTACCGGGGCGCCATGACGCGCCATATGTGAGGACCGCGCTCATTGGCTCTCCTCCCCGGCCTCGATCACCAGCATCTTTTCCAACGAAATCGCCTTTCCCCGCCTGCGGAGACCGCCCCAGAGGATTGTCACCTCGCCACCGGCGTGACGTTCGGCAACGATGCCGCCCACGATCCGGCCGGTCAGCGCCAGCCGGATGCGCGCGGTTTTGGGCGGGGGTGTTGCGGGGGCCGTCATCTTGCGCCCCTCCGCCAGTCCCAGGGGGCCACGAACCGGCCCTGCCAGAGCCCGCGTCCGGCGTCGCGCGCGGCGGCTTCTTCGCCAACGTAATCCCGACTGTAGCGGCGATAGGCCAGGGCATGGCCCCCGGCCACCATCCAGGCATTCAGATCAACGTCGCCTTGTTCGCAGACCGCGATCCGCCGCCCGTAGCGATCCGTGTCCTGCGCGATGCAGGTCACAGGTCTCCGCCCGATCCGGTCGGCAAGCGCCAGCGCGGCCACCTGGCCACAGCGATAAGACCGGCCTCCCGCATCCTCGCAGATCTGGCCGCTTTCCGGCGCATCGATCCCGTGCAGCCGGATGCGGTGCCCATGGATCGCCAGCGTGTCACCATCGATCACCGAAGCCGTGCCGGTGAGGCCAGAGGTTTCGGGCGGAGCGGACGTCCGGGAATCCCCTTGCGCTCTGTGGCAATGGTAGGGCTGTGACCCTGCGTGACAGCCCTGTGCGTTCACTCCCCCGGTATGGGCGACCGCGCCGGTTGGGAATGACCAGCACACCAGGACCATGCCGATCAGCGCCAGATCGCGGCGTTTTGCGGGCAGCCGGGTCATCGCAGAAGCCAGTCTGCGGGGACGTGGGGGTAGATCAGGGTTGTGCATGGGCGGTGTCCTTCGGGGGCTGTTTATAGGTCAATAGTTTTGCCCCATAAGGTAGATTATGTTAAGAAACATCACAATATCAGTATGTTGCGATGACAGTCTCATGGTTCACGCGACCCCTGTCCGGCGGCCGGAGATGGCCCGAAAGCCGGACCGGCGGGCCGCGGGCCGTTTCATAGGAGCCGCCCTCCCCGGGTTCATGGTTCGGCCCTGTTCTTTCGGGGACAGGCTTCGGTTCCGGGAAAGGTGAGGGCGTCGCCGCAGACGATGGAATTGAGCGTCAGTCTGAATAATGACACCCCAAGGACCGATGTTGCGAGAAAGAGCAAGAAGAAAACCATGACCAGAGGCCACAGCGGCGTCAGGCGCTTGTTCTGTATTTCCGATGACATGGTCCCGATCCTTTCTCGATCTGGTATTTTGGGACATCATCCGTCCTCCCCTCCGCCGGTCGGCGCGTCCTCGGCCCCCTGTTCCCCGCCCGCCTCGGGCTCCGGCGCTTCGCCGCCTTCGGCCCGTGGCGGAAACGCCAGCATCTCGGTGGCCCCCACGGGGAAGTCGAGTTTGATGCTGTAGTAGACCTCGCCGGTGTTGCGGTTGTGGTTCTCAAACATCGCCCCCACCCGGCGGTAATGGGTGCGCTCGTCCTTGCCCTTGATCGGCACGGTCACGGTGTAGTGGGTCATCGGTCTGTTTCCTTCTCTTGCCCGGCCTGCGCCTTGCGCAGATGGGGCGGTTGCGGCTGCCGTTCGCGGGCTGCATCCCGCTGCGCGCGCGCTTCACGGAAACCCTTTGGCTTCGTTCCCATGCGCAGCGGCCAGAGCGGGCAGGTGGTGAGCACGCAGGGCCGCACCGCCCTGGCCGTCACGGCGCAGTCGAGACATTTGGCCCGGATGGCCCGAAGGCCGACATCGAGCGGCAGGTCCGAGGCAAGCCATTCTCCGGTGGTGATCTCGCGGGGATCGCGGCCCACGAGGTTGCCGTGTTCGCGTTCGAGAAACCCTGTCATTGCGTGGCCCTCCGTTGGCAGGCTGTCCAACCGGTCCAGACCCCTGCCGTAAAGAGGCCAAGGGCGAGAGAGACCACGAGCACGAGGGTTTCGGCGGAAAGCAGGTCTGGTGCCCGGCCCTGCGCCGAAAGCGCCGGCCAGACCCCGGTGGCGATGCGCCAGAGAAACACCGGTGCCAGCGCGGCCATGGCCGGGAGTGCCGCAGGGATCATCGAGCGGAAGAGCCGCTTGCCGCGGGCGCGGGACCAGGCGGCGGAGGTCAGGAGCGCGAAGATGAGAAACAGCCCCAGCACGAGCGGCAGGAAGTGCGGCCCCGCAAGCAGGCCCATCACGGCCAGGAGCCCAATATCGCCCTGCCCGATGCGTCCGGGCCGGAGATACCGGACAAAGACGGTCACGCCGCCCGCCAGCGCGGCGGCGGCCAGACTGCCAGGGAATGCGCGCGCGCCCTCCGCAAGCAGGATCGCGCCCGTCCCGGAGAGCGTCAGTATCCCGAGCCACAGGGGGTCGATCTCGAAACGCTGGCAGTCGATGCGGGCGACCATCGCCATAGCGCAGAGCGCGGCGACGGCAGGCGGTACGGCGAACCATGGGATGTCAAAAAGCGCCATAGCTGTCCCCCTGTACGCTTGCCCGGACTTCTGCCCTGTCCCGCCGCCGGCCGGTCCATATCTGCGGACCTGCGCGCGCCTCGAGGCTGAAGAGGGCGTTCTGGTCCTCCGGGGCCAGCGCCCGCAGCGCCCTGAGAACCCTGTGAACCCGGAACGGATCGATCTCGGCCAGATCGCAGACCTCGCGGAACGCCCGCCGCGGATATGCACCGACCCAAAGCTCGGCCGCCTGCCGTTCCCGCCACTGGGCCGGGCCGGAACAGAGATCGCGCACCGCCGTCAGCAGGACCGAGCGCCAGAGATCGCGGCAGCCCAGCGGGTCGATATGCGGGCGTGAAGGGGACGGTGTGACCCGGGTCGTCATGCGCACACCCTCCCCCCGGGTGCGGGCTGTGCTACACTCAGATGGCGGGCCGCCCGGAGATACCAGGGAGGATGGGCTGGACGGCCCGCCGCTCCGGGGGGCGAGGGATCCACATCTCCGCCCCCGGAGTGTCGCCTGTAAGTCGCGCCGGAAACCGCACCGGGAATCACACCTGGTCCGCGTCTGCCTCTTGCGGCGGGGCGGGGAGATAGATGCCCTGTCATGATTTGTCCTCCCTGCCGTCCGGCTGCTCTGCGAAGATGTCGAGTTGCGGCGCGCCGTCCCGCATCCGCTGCTCGAGGGTCTCGGCCCAATCCGGTGGTTTTGAAATCTCGTCGAGCAAGAGGCCGAGAATGGAGGCGGGCATTACCCTCCCGGTTCTGAGGTCGAAGGCCTGGCTCATGGACTTGCGCAGGCTGCCAGAGGTCACACCCTCGTGCTGGAGCATGACCGACAGCGCGATGCAGAGGTCGGAGACCAGCGCTGCCATATCCGAGCCCGAGCGATAGCCGCTGTTATAAAAGATCTCGCAGGGCGTCAGGTGATCCGCCCCGTAGCCGATGGTGATAAAGACGCTCTGGCCCGCCCAGTCGAGCTTGCGCGTCTCACTCGGGCGGCGCGGTGGCAGGGGGATGCGGGTGGACGCCTTTTTGCGGGGAAAATCATCAGCCATGGCCGGCCCCCGCGTGACTATGTGGCAGGACGCCCCGCGTTTGCGGAACGCCCCACTTTTCCCCATATTGAAGTTGCAAAGTAACTCCCAAGCACCCTGTCCGATAGGGTTGCGGGGTTTTGTTCCGTCAGAGCCGTGCGATGATCTGAGGTGGTGACAGGGTCAGGATTTCCAGGATGTTGAACCGGTGTTTTCTGGCCGTCGAGATGACGGACCTGATGTCGGCGAAGACCCGCGCGCCCTCGAGGGTGCGGAAGGTGCCCGAGATTTTCATGCGCAGCTTCATCATGCGCAGGTCCTGTTCGGCCTGATTGTTTGTGAATGGGACCGCGAAGTCGGCGATGAATCGCAAAACGTCATCGCGGTAGTCACGCAGGCGGAGGAGCAGGTTGTGGCCTGGCCGCCTGGCTTTTCGGCCGCGGGTGCCGGGGCTTTTGGCCAGCGGGGGCCGGCGTTCGTGGAAGGCGAGCCCCTTGGCGAGGATCGCCATGTATCTGGTGACTATACCCTGGCGAACCAGTTCCGGGAGTTCGGTCTCGCCTTGATCCTGAGCCGCGCATCTGAGCTGATTGGCGCTATGAAGCACTGCGCTCATCTCCGTCGCCCAAGGCTCTTTTTCGATCTCTTCGATGGCCTTGAGTTCGCGCAAGTGATGCGCCCCGCAGAGGGCGTGGGCGTCCACTCCGCTCATATGGGCGTAGTAGGGTTTCCAGTGATCATGAATGATCGTCCCGCCGGTCAGGAAGGTTGGAACAGCACCGCGTTTGGCGCTGATGCGGTAATGGGTGAAGGCGGTATCGCAGATCGTGTGCAGCCAGTGCAGCTTGCCGGCAACACGAAGTCCGGTCTCGTCCAGATGCCGAACGCCGCCTTCGGCAAGCCGGGCGAGAATGTGTTCAACCACGACACCCATCTTATTTGCCGCGCCGCGCGTCCAGTTGGTCACGCTGGCCGCGCACAAGCTGGTGGCCCCAAACAGGTCGCGCATAAGCTGGCAGACCCGATCCTCGGGTATCAGCTGCTGAACATTGCAATAGACCGCCACTGCCCGCATGCGCGTGCCATATTGCACATGCGCGGCCACGCCATCGGGAAAGCCAGCCGTCGTCGTGGCTCGACAATGGTCGCAACAATAAACCGCCGCCTGATGCTCGGTGACCTCCAGGCGTGGCGCAGGCAAGTCGAACACCTGACGCTTCTCGATCCCTTTCACCATCTCCGCCGTCAGGGCGCTCTGACAGGCGCTGCAATGCGTCGCCTCATGCCGTTCGACAAAGTCGGGTGTTGACGTCTGGCGCAGGGTGTCGCCCCGGTGGCCAACTTGGCCGCCACTTTTCTTTCCGGATTTGCCACGCAGGCTGCGCGGGGCTGGCTTCTTCAGGCCATCACTTGAAGGGGGCTTGCTGCTATTGCTGCTGTTCTTGGCCAACTGTCGGCGCAGGTCCGTGATCTCTTCCGCCATGCTCGCCAACGCAGCTTCAAGCTCAGCGATCCGACGCAGAGCCGTGGCGAGAAGTTGTTCAAGGGCGGCAACCTGATCCATCCCACCACTGATTCAGAGAAATCAACCCGGCGCCACAGAATTCAGACAAGAAAGAAAAAAAACACGCGCAAAATGGCAAATTCGACTCACCATAAAACTGACAATAACACTCAAACGTGGGGGGTGCTTGGGAGTTACGTTGCAAACACAATACAGAGGAACCGATATGGTCAACGAGGCCGGGGAAGGTTGCGGGATGATCTGTCATTCCATCCCCCCTTCCGGTTCAGCGGGCGCGTCTGTCCGGGCCGGTTCAGTGTCCGGCGCAAAGAGCGCGGTGAGGTGATGGCAGACGGGGGCGAGCGGCGAGGCCAGGCATTGCGACATCGGCCTGCGCTGGCGCAGCGTGGCGCCGGGATCGCGCGCGGCGGCCGCAGACATGCGGGCCTGCCAGGCGATCAGCTCGTCCAGTGTGGCAATATCGCGTTCGAGCCGGGCGATTTCAGCGGCGAGCGCGGCGCGCAGATCGTTGCCCTTATCCGTCGCATCCTCTGTCGTCCGGGATGTCTCCGTCGGGACACCGGGGTCGGGTGGTGCATCCTGGGCCAGACCGGATCCGGCCAGGACGGCCCAGAGCACGAGAGGATATGGCGCGCGGCGGATCACGGGGTACATCCCGTGCAGGTCTGGGCCCTGAGAACCCTGACAACGAGATCCCCTGCGATGGACCCCTCCTCTGCGGCCAGCGTCTTCTCAACCTCCATGGAGCCTTCGATGGTGAGATCGCCCGTGACGGTCAGGTCAGGGGTTGTCACCTCGCCTTTCACTGTCAGGTCACCCTCTACAGTGGCATTGCCTTCGAAAGTGGCCGCGCCGGTGACCCTGAGATTTCGCACCCCCGTCAGATTGTGCCCGCCGAGATTGAGATCGGTCTCCATTTTGTTGTCACCGCGGCAGAGATCGGCATCGCGGGCGAGGTAGACCTGACACCCCGGCCCGGTCCAGAAACTCCGAACCACGAAGAGATCGCCTTCCCGGGCAAAGAGAGGCAGGCGCGGATGTGCCCGCGCGTAATCGCGGTTGATGGCGTTTATATCCGCGCTGATATCCGGGCCGGCCATTCTGATGCCGCCTCGGTCGTCCGGCACTATGGTGCCAATCCCGGACACCCCGGTCCCGGATCCCGGCACCAGTGTCCGTGCGCTGCCATCCGGATCCCGCGCGCGGGCCAGTACGAGGGTGCGCCCGCTTCCGGCCCGCCAGAGCCACAGTGTCATCTCGCGGCGGCGCGCGGTGCGTTTGGGCAGCAAGTACGTCGTTCCTGCCCGCCCGCTCTCGAGGTCGGCGTATGCCACCTCTTTTGGAGGACCGATTGCCGGCGCCCCTCCCGTATTCCGCTCAAGCCATTGCCGTCCGGTATCTGCGAGATCGGCCAGCGCACGGGCTTCCGCCGTCAGTGCCCTGCGCTCCGTCCAGGCGGTGAATGTCTGCGCCAGCAGGCTGGCCGTCACCGTGAACACCGCCACGGCCACCAGGGCCTCGAACAGCCCCAGCCCCCGGCGGGCGCGGCGCGGATATGATTGATGCCCCTTCATGGGCAGGCTCCACATCTAAAGCTGTCCTCGACCTCGAGGTCTTTTGCGGTGAGCCTTTCCAGTTCTGCGGTGGTCCTGACAGTCAATGCGCCGGTCACATCCACATCCCCGGCCCGGGCGAGCCCGGTGACACTCAATCCGGCACCCGCTTCGGTGCCGGGGCCCGTGTTGACGGTTCCGGCAACCGTGAGCGACCCGTCTGCACGGGTCTCGCCGGACAGCGCCGCCGAGCCTGCGGCTTCGAGAGCGCCCACACCGGTCACATTCTTGCCGCCCATCTTGAGATCAAAGAGCATATGCGGCGGGGGATGCCCGGCGCGGCGCGACCGCAGCACAAAGCGCGGATCTATCCGCCCGTAGAGCCAGGCGAAGATCGCGATGTTATGGTCGGGATCGAAGCTTATCTCCGGTGTCGTCTTCACGAGGTTTGCAGCCTCGTCCGGCCTTCCGGCGGCCAGCGCGATCCGGATCAGGTCGATCTGCCGGTCTCGGATATTCTGCAGTGCCGCATCTTTCGGGGCCTTGATAACCACGATCCCGTGCGGCAGCGGGTCACCTTCCTGCCCCTCCGGGAGCGTAATCATCTCCGTGATCTCCCAGCCGCGCGGCGCAGTCAGCTCCCGCGCGCTGGCGGGGTGGTTGGCGAGGCCGTCCGCTTCCTCGTCCGTGAGAGGCCGGGCCTTGCCGGAGGCAGGTGGCACAATGCCGGAAGCATCGCCTTCTTCATGCAGCCAATGATGCAGCGCGTAGGCGAGCGCCTCTGCGGCAGTGGCCACCAGCCGGGCTTCACCGTCCCGCATCGCGCGCGCCTCGCTTATCTGCCAGAAGAGCAGGAGCGTGCCCGAAACTGCGCTCACCGCAAGTGCCAGCGAGAGCGTCGCCAGCCCCCGGCGGGACCGGCGCGGGATATGAGATATCCGCTCAGCCACGGAACACGATGGCGATCTTGTCGTTGTCACCCCCGTCGCAGCCGCTCCGAATGTCGGAGGCGGTCGTGCTTGCTCTGGGGTTCGAACCAAAAGCGCCCGCTCCCTTGACATAGACCGCAGCCACATCGGAGCGGTTCAGATAGGACTGGGCCAGATTCTCGCAGGCCGCCTCGGGCAGATCCAGAACGGTGATGTAGAACAGGTTGTTCGAGACTTTCCCGGTGCCGTCTTCATCAGGCACGTCTCCGCCGCCGGCAAAGATCTGCCCACCCCAGGGGGTGACGATCTTGCGGCTCCCGCCGGTCCCCTGGATGGCGTTGCTGGGCATGGCGCTGAAGAGCAGAGATGTCAGCTTGTCCTCGTACTGTGGCAGGTTTGTATAGATTTGCCGGATCCGGCCCTCCGCCGTGGCCAGATGGGTTTGCACGATCTGGGTGCGCAACGAGGCGGCGAGCCCGCCGTACATCGCCAGGATGGCGACGATCACCACGGCGGTGATCGCCAGGGTCAGAACCACGTTGACAAGCCCGCGCCGGGTCCGGCGGGGGATCGCGCGCTGCCCTGGCGATCGTCGGGACAGGGTGGCTTCAGGAGGCCGGGGAGAGGTAATATCGGTCATGGGAGGAGGTCCTTTCTGGATTGGGGGGAGGAAACACCCGGGAAGCGTCGGCGCGCGCGGAATGCCCGCGCTCTGCCCTGCGAGGGGCCCGGTATTATGGAGGTATCTCTCACAGGCCGGCCCCCTGGTTGATCTGCTCGACGATGGGCAGGGCGATGGACATGAGCGCCACGAGCGCGGCGGCGATCAGCGTCAGCAAAACGCCGTTCAGGACGGCCATGCGCGCGCGCATGGTCTCCTCGATGCGGGCCAGCCAGCGTTCGAGCACCTCGCCGATGCACCCGATGCCGCCGGGCTTGTTCCAGAGTGTTCTGAGCACAGCCGACAGTTCCAGCGACGGAAAGCCCTGCCCGGCCAGAAGCCCGGCCGCGCCGAGATTGCCGCGCGCCGGGATGTAATTGCGGGCCAGCGCCCGGATGCGCGAGCGTGCATAAGGCGGTGCTGCGCGGCCCATACGCTCGAGAAGGTCGGTGGTCACCGCCTGGCCCGAACGTCCGTATTCCACCACGGCAAAGAGAAACCCCGCACCGGCGGAGAGCCGCATGATCGAGAACGGCGGTATACGGTCCGCCCATGTGCGTCCAAATCCGGTCCAGTAGCGCATCAGGAGGATGAGACCGGCAAGGGCGCCGCCGAGCCAGAGGGCCAGCGCGGCAGGGTTGGCGGCAAATCCCTGCGCGACCCGCACGATCCAGCCCTGGAAGGGCGGCAGGTCGTCGAAGACGATCACGTCCGCGAGCGCGGGCAGAAGCGAGAGGCCGAAAAAGAGAAGAAGGCCCAGAAAGCCGAAGAGCAGCACAATGGGGAGTGCAATGGCGTTGCCGATGGCGCGGCGCATGGCAAGCTGGCATCTCAGCAGCCGTGCGGCGGCCCCGAATATCGCACCGGGGGCCTGCCGTCCCAGCCCATCGAAGAGAATGCGCTCCCCGGTGCCGCAATAGGGAGCGAGACGCCCGGCCATGCGCCCCTCGGCCAGTCCGGCGCGGATTTCCATCAGCACGGCGGCTATGGTCCCGCGTCCCTGGAGCGCGTAGCCCTCGGCCACCGCCTCCATCATGCGCCCCAGATCCTCGCCGCTGCCCTCCAGCACGTCAGCGATGAGCTGCCAGACCTCGGCCCGGGTCCGGGCGGTGAACATGAGCTGCCGCCAGACCCGCGTCAGCCCGGTGGCCGGGGTGTGCTCTCCCGCCATCAGTCCGCCTCCCCCGCAGGCTGCTCTGCCCCGGGCAGCTTCAGGTGGGTCACATCGGTGTAATCGGCCTCGCCCGCGGCCACGAGGCGGCGGAGGCGGGTTGCGACATCGATGCCGCCGAGCCCGCCCTTGTCGCGGGGTGTCAGCCAGTAGGCGCGGGCACCATGGGCGTCGCGGGCCTCAAGGAATTTGCGGAATCTGTCGTCCACGACGATGATCTCCGCCGTGGCGCGCTTGCGGGCCAGCCCGCCCCAGGCCAGACGCGCGGTGGCATCCTCGCGCCCTGCAAGACAGGTCGGACAGCCCTCCCGGTTGCGGACCCGGGGTTGGCCCTCCGGATCCCCTGTCCAGTTGGCGATATGGGACGCTTCTTCGTCCGTGGCCCTCCGGGCGCAGTCGGGGCAGAGGATGGGGACAAGCTGCTGGCGCATCACCAGGCTGACCACACCGGGCTGGGCCAGTTCCTTCGGATCGACCCCGAGAGAAATGAGCCGGAAGAGAACGCCGGCGGCGCTGTCGGAATGGATGGTGGTGAAGACCTTGTGGCCGGAGATCACGAACTGCATGATCTCGCGGCAATCGTCGGCGGTGCGGATTTCCGAGATCATGCCGATATCGGGGTTGGAGCGCACGAAGGTTTTCAGCGCCCGGGTGAAGGCGGCCCCGCGCGCCGCCCCTTCCGCGCCGCCCGCCACCGGCATCTGGATGATCCCGTCCCCGGTGATCGGATATTCGATGGGGTCTTCCACCGTCATGATGGAGACGCGGCCCTGCCGCTCCCGGTAAAGCCGCTCGAGCTGGCGTACCAGCGTGGTGGACTTTCCGTCCCCGGTGGAGCCGCCGACGATCACCAGCCCGCTGCCCGAGGCGCGCTCGGCGGTGAGCGCATCAAGCACATCGGCTTCCAGCCCGAGATCCTCGATCTTTCCGGCTGTCGTGTCGTCAGCCGTGTAGATCAGTCTGAGCACCATGAAGTCCTTCCCGTCGCCGTGCGGCGCTTTCTGCGCCCGCAGCGCGGCGAGCTCCGGCGGCAGGGGGATGCGGCGTTCCTGCCCGATGGAGAAGGCCTGGTGCTGACCGGCCTGCTGTG
This sequence comes from uncultured Paracoccaceae bacterium, assembly GCA_951812305.1. Classification (GTDB taxonomy): domain Bacteria; phylum Pseudomonadota; class Alphaproteobacteria; order Rhodobacterales; family Rhodobacteraceae; genus Rhodobacter_B. Next base: position 8,142 of record CATOSB010000034.1, on the reverse strand, counting down.
AGGCTGTCTTGTCGCCATAGTCGCGCCGGTCATAGAGCCAGGCGATGGCCTCGGCGGCCTCATCGGGCGGCCAGGAGGGTCCGTCGGTGTATTCCTCGGCCCCGAGGCGCAGGCGCAGGACCGCGTGGTCGGTGCGAATGACAAGCTTGAGGTCGCTGGCGCGCAGCGCTGCTGCCCGGGCGATGGTCTCCGCCATGCGCCGGGCACCGGGCATGGTTGGCACACCCCCTTCCCCCGATGCGCCGCGGCCGTTGAGATGGGCGACCTCCGAAAGTGTGGCCACGCGGCGGGATTTGACGGGGGGCATGTCATAGCGCTCCCCAAGCGCCTGCACCTCTTCGGCGATCACCACGGTGTTGCGGTCCGGCACGAACCAGTAGGTTCCGTCCCGGGAGATGGCGCAGGCCGCGCGGAAGCGGGCGCTGCCCACCTCCAGTATGCCGTTCGCCGCCACCGGCGGGCGGGGCTTTGGCCCGGATCCCGTCAGAGCGCCGATCCGGGCGGAAAGGCCACTGCGCCATTCTGTCGTGATCTCCCCGAGCGCGCGCATCAATCGTCCTCCCCTACGGGCGAGACCACCCAATGGGCCGCGCCCGGCCTGTTGCTGTCGGCTGTGTTCCCGACCCAGGGCAGCGTCTCAAGGGGACCGGGGTCGCCCACAGCCACCCCCGCAGCATCGATCCGGGCGATGCGCCGCCCGTCCGGCAGCGTATCGCCCGCTTTGCGCAGCAGCGGACCGTCGGTCTTTGTGATCCAGTCGAAGACGGGTGCGGGCATCCCGGAGGCCGTGTCCAGAGCGCCGTCGGGCGGCGCGGTGGGGAAAAGCGGCACAGGCACCTCGCGGGTGCCGGTGATCGATGCTGTCCAGGCCCCCTCGCCCGCGCGGACGGTATAAAGAACCTGCCAGACGGTCTGTGTCGGGGCCGGGCTGTCAATCGTCTCGCGGTCGGGTGCGCCCGGTTCCCGGTCCGTCCGGATATCGGTTGGTGCGGCAGGGTCGGAGTCCGGCGCCGGGCGCAGGACGGGGTCAACCGGTTCTGCATCGAAGCTCATGTCGGGACCGGGTCCGCCATCGGGCGGCGGGGGCAGAAGACCGGTCATGGCCGTATCGATGGCGCCCTGCGCCTCCAGGAAGGCGGCGATGCGCTCGGCACGGTCCGTGCAGAGCCGCAGCACCTCCTCCTCAACCGCCACCGCCTCCAGCGTGTCCAGACCGTCCCAGGCGCGCCGCAGCGCCTCGACCGGGCAGTCGCCGAGGCGGACAGAGACCTCGGGCGTGACCCCGAAGGGGCGGCTGTCCTCGGCGGTTGCCAATGGCGCTGTCAGCGCAAGGCTCAGGGCGGCGACGCAGGACGCGGCGCGCCGGAAGACCGGCGCAGTGACGGACGGCGGGATCGATCGGATGTGGGCCGGTGCGCTCTGGCGTTTGCGGAGGAACAGACCTATATAACCTGAGTTCTGGATAAGCGCTATATCTGGTATTCGACCTGCCTGATTGTTTCCGGCACGGTTATGGGTCCCATTTTAACTTTGGTTTTCCCGAGCATATAGGCTGCGACACACGAGATGAGGTGTACGAATGCGTTGGCAGGCGATCTGTGTCGAGTGTGTTCCAGTCCCATGCTGGTTTTCAACTTATCGAACAGAGTTTCGATGATGAACCGCCTTCGCAACAGGATTTTGTTCAGGATTGGCAGGAGATAGTTTTTCATGTTGCGGCGAATGCCGGTGACGAGGTGGAGCCCACGCTGCCAGAGCCGTTGGAAGAGGGATTTGGAGATATAGCCCTTATCAGCAAATATTTTGCCTTCGGGGCCCGCGATCATGGCTTCAAACGGCTTTCGATCATCGACATTACCTGCCGTGATTTTGACGGCCATGATCTCCCCCTTGTTGTTGATGATTAGATGCAGTTTGAAGCCAAAGAACCAGCCCATTGTGCTGCGACCGCGCTTTGCCAGCCCCTTGAAGACCTTGTTTCGATTAATGCGGGCATTGTGGCAGACCGCGAGCTTAGTGCTGTCGGCAAAATAGACGCCGGTTTTTTCACCGCTGAAGCAGTGCAGCAGTATGCAAAACGGCACCATTAATCTTGGCATGAGGCTGACAAACCGACCATAGCTCGGGAGGTTGCCAAAGCAGTCACGGTATTTCTGCTCAACGCCATAAATCCAATAATGTTTGAAGTCCTTGAACGGCGACAAGTGAAACAAGACCATGATGAACAGGCTCTCCCCCAGGGTCAGCTTGCCGGAGCGAAGCCTCTGACGACCCGAGGGGATCAACCGGTGGCGCTCCCAGTCCTCGTAGGTTTTTGCAAAATCATCGAGACAGACAAAAAGTGCGGTGTTAGTGATCGACATGAGTGGCGGTCCATATTGTGTCGCTTTTGAACCTTGAATCATGGGGCAACGTACTTGGAAACCCCTCTCACCCCATACTAATCACGGGGGCATTCAGGCTGGTCAACACGGGGCAAAAGGTGCGCGCCATGGAGAACAACTTCCCAATCAACGAAGATCTCGCTTATGAGAAGATCCGGGACCTCATGTTCGACATGATGGAAGAGGACCCCAACCGTTTCTACGCCCTCACGGATAAGCTCAATGAACTGGCTGCGCTCCCTAAAAGAACCATGACACTTGTGCTCGATCTGATGGCTGCCACTCCCTTTCAGGTGATCATCCCGAAACACGTACGGAAAAATGACCCTGATACATTCAAAGCGGATCACGAAACCGTTTCAAATGTTCTATTTCTTGGAGAGTTTGGCGGAATTGCCGTTGAACTGGAGCCAAATGAGGCTTTGAGAGAACCGAGGATCATTTCCATAACAATGGTGGAAATCCCTCATCGCAACCCTCTGCGAAAAAGGGTCAACGAGTATCGTAAAAAACGAATCAAAAAACTACGAAAAAATTCTGTCGAGTAGTGCACTGGTGACGCCAACGTCTTATCCAGAATCGGGGTTATATAGGAAGACATGATTTTGACCCTGTCCGGGTTACTGGACCCCGAAGAGTGTCGCAGGTGCCCTGCACCGCGCCCGAGGAAAGACCGCCGCCCATGCCCACCGTTGCCTTTGATACGCTGAAAGCCGCCCAACGCCTGGGCCAGGCCGGGTTTACCGAGGATCAGGCCGGGGCGCTGGTCACCACCTTTGCCGACGGCATCACCGAAAATCTTGCCACCAAGGCCGACATCAAGGCGCTGGACACGAAGATCGACGCGGTGGCGGAGGCCCTCACGAAAGACATGAAGGCGCTGGATATCAAGATCGACGCGGTGGCCGAGGCCCTTCAGAAAGACATCAAGGCGCTGGACACGAAGATCGACGCGGTGGCGGAGAGCCTTCAGAAAGACATGAAAGGGCTGGAGAAAGACATGAAGGCTCTGGGCAAGGACATGACGATCCGCCTGGGGGGTCTCATGGTGGGCGGTCTCGTGCTGCTCACGCTCCTCGACCGCGTGTTCGCCGGCTAGAGCATTTCCAGGATCGAATGTGATCAACAGCGCTGCCTCTCCCTTCGGTTGAACGCGCAGTCGATCACAGTTTGATCTCAATAATCCATGGAAATGCTTTAAGCGGGGATTTCGCGCCCGCGTGTTCTGGGGGGCCTGTCTCTGCATCACGGTCTCCTCTCCCCCTGTGGCCCGAGCGCTGTCACCAGATCCTCAAGCGCCACGCCGACCAGCGATCCGTCGGGATGTTCGATCACCACGCTGTCGCCATGGCTCGACCAGAGGGAGACGCGCTCCGGTGCGCCGGGCGGGCGCACCAGCCCGTCGGCCCCGAACCGGCTGCCCGGCGGGAGACCGGCGACGGAGCGGGCCAGGGCTTCCTTGAGCAGGCGGTCATGTTTCAGGGCCAGCGGATGCGGGGTTCCGGCCCCGGCCAGTTCCGGTGGTGATTTTGGCGCGGCCAGATCGGTGATGCCTCCGTCGGGCCAGAGCAGGCGGATAAGATCGCCGTCTTCGCCCGCCACGCGCAGCAGCCTGGCGCTGCCGGTCACCGGGGCAATGTCCGCCGTCTCAAGGCTGTCCGTGCCCAGAAACCACAGCGCGGCCAGGGGCGCGTAGAAAACGAAGGGTGGAAGATCGGAGGCCCCCTCTTCCATCAGGTCGAGTGCCGTGCCGCTCCGCGCCACCAGCCTTGCTTCCAGCGCATCAAGCGCCGCGCCCTCAGGGGCCGCTTCGGACAGCGCGGCACCGGCCCCCATCACGGCGACAGCCAGCGTCACGGCGATGGAGGCCCGGCTCCGGACAGATCGCACGGCCCCGGCCATGGATATGCCGCGCAGGCAGATCATTTGCCAAATTGCTGGCGATAATAGTCCAGGCTCTCCGTATAGTGGTTGCGCACATCGGGCGTCACCAGATCGGGCCGCAGCACGCGGGTGCCGGGATGCTGGGCGATCAACTCGCGATAGGAACTGGCGGTCTGGTGCGGGTTGATACCGACGCCAAGCTCTTTGGCCGAGGGAAAGCCCGGGCAAAGATCCCAGGTCCCCGCCGGCAGACGGGTCTGCAAATGCCCCCGGTTCCAGTCGTACCAGCGGCCGTTATAGGGCGTGTACCAGATGATTTCACCGGTGGCGCCGTCATAGAGCGGAGAAAACGCAGGCTTGCTTGGGTTCAGAGTATTCGTGTTGAAGATCGGAAGAACCTTACCCCGGATCCGGCGTATCTCGGCCGCCCAGGGATCCTCGACCCAGCCGCGCCCGATATCCTCCTGGTCGTTGCACCAGATGTAGCGCCCGTCGCGGGAGATGAAGATCAGCTTGATCTCGTCGTAAGCGGGGTCGCGTGTATCAGGCACTCCGGCAATCATCACGCGGTTGCCGAACAACTCTGCCATATCCTCGGCGCGGACATTGCCTGGCGGTGTTGCGGGCCTGTAACTTGGCCAATTGGCGGTTCCGCGCACGCCCGAGGCCATCTGTGCTTTGGCCTCGGCCACGGTGCTGGGGACGGGCCAGCGCTCCGCAGCGGCGGGTGGCGATGCGGTGAGGGTGAGGGCCGCGATAAGCGCGGCGGGGAAAAGGCTCTTCATGTTGTGGATCCTCCAAAGAGCGTTGCGGCCCGCGGGCCGATGGGATGGGGCCCCGGCAAGGGCCGGCGCTCCGGGTGACTGGGGGTTGATCGCGCGGCACCGGAACGCCCCTCGGGGGCGTCCAGCCAGCGGGCCATCAGGCGGCGCACCATGGCGCCGTAAATCTCGAAGGCGGCCTCGGGCCGGTTGGTGTAGATCGCGTTCACCGCCCGGTCTATCTCTCCGCCGATCCAGTCCCAGTCGGGATGGGTCTCGGGGATTGCGGCCACGATGCGCGGGGCCTGGGCGTAGTATTCGGCGATGAGGCGCGCGCCATCGGGATGCCCGGCCATCCAGCCGTCGCGAAAGGCGCGGAGCGCTGTGAGCGTCGGCCCGTCATCGGCCTCGCCCCGGCGCTCGACAATCGCCGTGGTCAGGAAACAACCGCCGCCACCGGAATTGCCGCCGCCGCTATCGCTGTCCCCCCCGCCAAAGATACTCTCGATGAGGTCACTCACTGCGTTGCCGAAACCGCCGCCATCACTCCGTCCGCTGTCGGTGCCGCCTCTCTCTGAGGCGAGATCTCTGTCTTCCGGCCCGTTGCAGGCGCCGCAATCGTTGGAGACCTGGACCGCGTGGCTGCCGGGGTTTTTGGCCACATATTCCCGCGCCTCGCGCCAGGATTTGACATCGCCCTGCCCGTCGCCATCCACGTCAAAGGAATGTTCACTGTCTTCGCGGCCACCGCCGGACGGCGGCCTGCGGCAGGTGTTTTTGATCGCGCGCCAGTATCCGGGATCGGCCACGGTCCAGGGCGTGTCGGGGGTGGTCGAGGCGTCGGAATAGACCCGGCGTGTCCGTGTCTCGACACGCTGATCAATGATCTCGCCCTCCTGACCGGCAGGGCAGGCCAGCGTGCGCGTTTCGGAAACCCTGGTTGTCATGACCCTGAGGCAGTCATCGATCACCCAGGTGACTATGATCGGGTCGCGCTTCCAGTCGTCGGGGAAGGTGAACGTGCGCTGCCATCCGGTCCGGGCGCCCTGCGGGAACCAGAAACCGTGGGTCTCCCGGCAGGTTTTGGCCGATACCTCCGTGTCATCTACAGTCGCGACGGAGGGCGTGGAGCAGTGCTCGCTATCAATCCAGCCGTTATTGTCGATCCGGCCATGCAGGTCGGGCAGGAGCGGGGCACCTTCCTCATCGACGAAGACGCCATTGAGCATATACCGCTTGCTGGTACGATAGCCCTTCGCGCCCTTGTCGGCGCAGGGCAAAAGCCGGGTCTCGCGCTTCGGATACCAGCCCACATTGACGAAAAACGCCAGGGCGGGTGCGGGATCCAACGCATCCCACGGCCCGTACCGGGATCCGAAACAGGCATCGATCCTCTTTTTCTCACCGAACGCATTGTACAGGACAGGCGCGCCATTTGTCCCGCCGGTCACGCGCGGGGCTTTTTCGATGGCCACCCCTAAATCGTCCCGCAGCCGGTGCCAGGCGGTGATGGCGGTCTGCACCATCTCCGGGGTCCAGCTGTCGCGTATACCCGCCCGCCTGGAGGTTCCCGGTCCGAACCAAACCAGCACCTTGCGGCGTCCCGAGGCGTCATAGTCCCGGCCGCCACAGGCCCAGGCCCGGATATCCCAGTCCTCCGGGGTGATCCCAGTGCCTGTGAAAAGTCCGTCCTTCCAGTAGTCTGCCGTGCCCTCAAGCGTCTTCGCCCGGCGGAGCTGGTCGTCGGTGACCCTGCCCGCGTCGTGAAGCGCTTGAACGGCGTCCGCAAAGCGGCCAAGATCACGCCTGGCCCCTGGGCCGGGTTTCCAGCGCGCAGGATCCTGGTAATTGTCCAGATCGTTCACAAGGCTTTCAAGCAGCGGCGGCGGCAGGGTGCGGAGCGCCAGCGCCACCCGGTCCCGGGTTGTGACCAGCAGCATGTCATAATGCAGCGCCGTCGCCCGGTAGGCTTCGCACAGGGTCCGCGCTGTGCCGCTGAAATCGGGAATGATCCGGCCATCATCTGCGCGGCGCGGCAGATGGCAGTCGATGCCGAGCAGGGGGTTGCGGGCCTGATCGGCGCTGGCCGCGCCAGTGGCAAGCGCGGTGGAGAGCAGCAGACCGGCCAGGGCGGAGCGGGGGCAGATCATGGCGGAGATCCTTTCGACGACAGGGTGAGCGGGGCGTCCGGATTGCGCCCGGCCTCGAAGAGGGTCGCCGGAATGTCCCGTCCTGACCGGGGCCGGAGCAGCAGCCGCGCGCTGCCCCCTGCGAAGAGGTCGAGCCGGACCGGTTCAAGCGCCGCGATGCGCGCGGCCTTGCCAAAAAGCGCGGCCGGATCGCCGGAGGCGGTGATGGCAAAGCCGCTCCCCTCCTCTGTGACAGCGCCGGGCTGCCCGGCCCAGAGGGCGGCCAGCACAGGGCCAACATCGGGAACTGCGTCGGGAGAGAGATCAGAAGCGCCCGGCCGCAGCGGCAGGGTGCGTGTTCGCCAGAGCAGGAGCGCCTGATCGGATCGGCGTTGACCGTGGGGCCAGGAGGCCAGAACCCGGTCGGAGGCGAGGTCGCTCAGAACCGGGTTGGACCCGCCGACCGGTGTCAGACGGTGCCAGAGCACCATCGTCACCGCCGGGGGGCCATCGGGAACCGGGAGATCGAGGTCAACCGTTTCTGGCAGATGCCCGGCCAGCGCACAGCCCCGCGCCCCGGCCTGCCAGCCCGCGATGCGGGGCCACCAGTCGGCAAGTGTTTTTACGCAGGCGGCAGCAAAGGATCCCTGTTCCGGGGCCGCGCGGATCATGGCGGGCGGCGGGGCCAGAGGGGACCGGGCGAGACGGTCCAGAACCGGCGGCAGGACAAACACAAGCGCAAGCGCGCCGGCCAGGGCAGTGCCCCCGAAGACCATGGTCCGGCGCGACACGCCGGTGCGGGCAACAAAGGCCGGTGTGCTTGCGGGCGTAACCGTCAGAACCGGCGCGGTGGTCCCGATGCGGGATATGTCTTTTGCGAGAGGCCCGTCATGGACCGCGATGCCCGTAAGGGGTGTGGTGGCATCAATCTCGCGGATGGCGGCCATGAGTGCGGCGGGGGTGTCGTGGATCTCTTCGGAGGCC
>CATOSB010000033.1 GCA_951812305.1 uncultured Paracoccaceae bacterium | reverse complement strand
CACCAACCCGATGGGCGTGCTGGATACGTCGTTGGTCTCCACCGACTACATGAACAACCCGCGCACCATGAACGCGGTTTACGAAACGCTCGCGCGGTTCAAGCAATCGGCCGTTACGGGTTGGGAAACGCTGGATGGCGGCGAATTGGACAACGTCCAGTTTCAGGATTTCGAGGAAGGCAAGGAACTCGCCTTCGCGTTCAAACCCGATTCCGGTCGGGTCGCCTCGATGCGCGTCCTGAAGGACGGCGCCGACAGCGTCGGCGCGCTTGGCGCGCTGAACCGCGTCTATCTCAACATCGGCCTCTTTTCTGAAGAATGGCTGTTGCACTTCCGCCCCTTCATTGGCGGGCAATTGATTTCGCCCATCGAGATCGAAAACGCGCAGAATAATTCTGTCTATTGGCGCGCCACGGAAGAGCAATCCATCGACCTTGCCATCTTCTTCCTCGTCACCACCCGCGCGGACCGTCTGGAAGATGCCAGCGGTGGTGCCGAACTTCTGACTGCCGACGAACCGCTGGTGGATCGCGGCATGGAGGTCTTTGCCGAAAACTGCGCCGCCTGCCATTCTGACCGCGCGCATCAGCCTGATCCCGACCCAAGTTTCGGTGTGGATGAGGGCATCTGCGAAGGCGGCGGGGCTGGCCCGGATTATCTGGAATGCTGGGATCGGTATTGGAAATGGGCCAATTCAGACGGCTTCAAGAACCAGATGGTCAATCTGGTGAAACAGCCCGACTTCCTGACCGGAAATTACCTGTCAACCGAACGCCGCGTGCCAATGGATCTGCTGAAAGTGAACGCCTGTTCGCCGATAGCAACCAATGCTGTCCGGGGCGACATCTGGGACAATTTCTCATCCGACACCTACAAGAACCTGCCAGCGGTGGGCGAAGTGACAGTTGAGCATCCCGTCTCCGGCGGCACCTCCAGCTTCCAGGCGTTGGGCAACGGGCGCGGCTATCTGCGGCCCGCCGCTCTGGTCTCTCTCTGGACCTCCGCGCCTTATCTCCTGAACAACTCGGTTGGGTTTGAACGCCACTACTATTCTCCGGACTATTACGCGGCGGCGGAGCCTACGCCGATGGAGGCGATGGCGACCGAGGAGCCCGCGACGGAGGACACGAGCACCGAGACGGCCACGTCAGAGGCCGACGAGGGGGCGGCGCCGGAACCAACCGGTTACGTCTATAATCCGGCTGAAGACACATACAGCCAGGGCTACGAATATCCCGCCCACGTGTCCTGCCCGTCGGCGCATCCCGACGACCCTTACATGCCCTGCACCGAAAACCGGGTCCGCAACTTTGAACGTTCCATCCGCAAGATGCTGAACCCCGAAACGCGCAACATGGATGCGATGACCGAAAGCCCGGTGCCGGGGCAAATCTATCGCCTGTCCGCCCCGGCTTGCCTGATGGTCCCGAAAGGTTTCGCGCCCGATATCGTCAAGAACTGGAAAGGCCTGTTGAACAGGCTGGCACCATGGGCGATCACCAAGGACGGCGCGGTCGCGGTCGGTCCGTTCCCGGCGGATTTCCCGATCAATGCGCTGGTGAACACAGAGCTTCTGCCGGACAATGACGACCCGGACACCACGTTGTTGAAGCATGGCTGGAAACTGGCCAAGGCTGGCCCGACGCTGATCAAAACGGTCAAGCAATTGGGCGGACAGTGTTCGCCCGAACAACTGGCTGATCCGGCCATTCAGGTCCACGCCGAAGACGTGATCAAGGACACCGGCATGATCGACACACTGGTCGGCCTGTCGAAATGCCCCGATTACGTTGTCAACAAGGGCCACTATTTTGGTGCCGACCTTTCTGCAGAGGACAAGGACGCCCTGATCGCTTTCCTGAAACGGATGTAAACGCCGGGCATGAATTCCACTCCGGAATATGACGTGATTGTCGTTGGGGGCGGTGCCGCAGGTGCCGTCCTTGCCGCGCGTCTGGGGGATGAAGGAAAGAAAGTGCTGGTTCTGGAGGCGGGGCCGGATCCGCTGGACCCATCTGCACAGATCAGTGGTGAACGCGACCTGCAGGCCGACCTGCAGGTTCCGGCCTTCCACCCCTTCGCCTCTGAAAACCCCGGCATGGCCGAAGACATCTGGTGTCGCCACTACGCCGACGACACGCGCCAGAAACGTGACACGAAATACGACGCGGACCACAACGCCATCCTTTATCCCCGAAACCGGGGTCTGGGCGGCTGTTCGGCGCATCACGCGATGATCATCGTCAAGCCCAACGATGTTGACTGGAACCACATGGCGCATGTCACCGGCGATGCGTCGTGGAAGGCGCCGAAGATGCAGAAATACTGGGAGCGGATCGAGCGCTGCCGCCACCGCATCTTCCTGTGGCGCTGGCTGGAGCGATTGACGGGATGGAACCCCACCGGTCACGGCTGGTGGGGGTGGCTGCAGACCGAAATTGCGATGCCGCTGAAGATTCTGAAAGACCGCCTTTTGCGCCGCGACATCGTCAAATCCGTCGGCGCCGCCGCGGCGGCCTATCCCTATAACGCCGCCGATTTTGACACATCCTATCCCGACCCCAACGAGCGACGGCTTTGGCATATGCACGGATCCGGCGTGCGCATCGCACCTATGTCGACGCGAAATCACACCCGCCACGGCGCGCGCGAACGTCTGATCGAGGCGATGAATCGCCCCTGCCACCGGATACGGCTGAAACTTGAGGCAGAGGTTCAGCGCGTCGTTATCAAAAACGGTCGGGCAACCGGCGTTATATACACCCATGACGGCAGTGAACACGCGGCCACCGCCAAAGAGATCGTGATCGCCGGTGGCTCTTTCCACACCCCCAAGATCCTGATGCTGTCCGGTATCGGCGACCCAAATGAACTGCGCCGCCACGCCATCACACCGGAAATCGACCTGCCCGGCGTCGGCAAGAACATGCAGGACCGCTATGAAATCGGTGTCGTCCACGAGATGAAGGAACCGTGGGAGGCGCTGAAGGGCGCGACGTTCACGACCAATGACCGCAACTTCCGCCGGTGGAAACGCCGCCGCAAGGGCATCTACATGTCCAATGGCACGATCTTTGCGGTTGAGCTGAAATCCAATCCAACGCTGGCGGTGCCGGATTTGTTTTGCTTCTCCGTGCTTGTGGATTTTCACGGCTATTTCAAAGGCTATTCGGAGCTGATCAAAAAGCCGAACTATCTGACCTGGGCGATCCTCAAGGCCTATACCCACAACACCGCCGGTACCGTCAGCCTGCGGTCCGGCAACCCCGCCGACCCGCCCGACGTGCAGTTCAACTATTTCGATACCGGCAACGGCGACTGGCAGGCGGATCTAGACGCAATGGTCACTGGTGTGAAATTCGTGCGCAAAGTGTCCGAGGCGCTTGGCGATAACGTCAAGCAAGAGACGACGCCGGGGCGCGGCGTGTCATCGGATGCCGATATTGCGCAACATGTGAAGGACAATGCCTGGGGACACCATGCCTGCGGAACCTGCGCGATGATGCCCAAAAGTATGGGTGGCGTCGTTGACAGCAGGTTTCGCGTGCACGGGGTTGAAGGATTGCGGGTCGTCGATGCCTCGGTCTTCCCGAAGATACCGGGATATTTCATCTGCAGTTCGGTCTACATGATCGCGGAAAAGGCGGCGGATGTGTTGCTGGAGGATTTGGTGGATTGATATAGCTGTGCAGGGGCATCAACCCATTTCAGTTTCCATTTTTGACCCGAGCTGCGCGATCGACGACGCGCGTGGTGGCGATCCAACAACAGCGCGGTCCAGTTAATCTCGACAAGTCCGTAGAACCTTCGACGTTGCCACCAACCTCAGCCAAATCGCCGCCGCGTTGGGGCGCGTCGTCGATTGCGCGGCGGACCAAAGGACTTGATTCCGCGCGGGGTGGTTCAATTGTTCGAATTATCACTGCGCAAAGAGGAAACGATCAAAATTGGGATTTGCCTCACGCGGCTTCTTTGTAAGCCCTAGAAGCAACCGCCGCCGCGATGATCCCAATGATCGCAACAATCAACACCCAAACCAATGCGCCAGTAAGAAACACGCCGAACACGGCTTGCAAGCTGCCCGCCGTCAGGTTTTCGGGCAGAGCTGACAGTATCAACGGCGCCATCGATCCCTCCAGCACCAACGCCCCGAATGTCCCCGCGAACAGCAAAGCCACCCCGATCAGAGCAACGACCACCAGCGAGGTGACGAACCGCCCCGACCAGCGGAACCGCAGGGCGCGGCGCAAGGCGGCAAACATCCGCGCCACATCCATCTGCATTGCCAGCACCGAGGGCACGATCAACAGCACCAGGAACATCCCAAAGCCCAACCCATAGACCAGCGTGATCACCGTCGGTTTCAGGAACTGCGCCTGCTGGGATTGCTCAAAGAGCAGTGGCATAAGCCCAAGAACCGTCGTCGCAGTGGTCAGGATCACCGCCCGCAAACGGTCGCACACGCCATCGATGATCGCCGGGGCCAGCCCGCGTTCATCGGCATATTCATCAACCGTCGTCACCAGAACGATGCTGTCGTTAATGATAATACCCGTCATGCCGATCAGGCCAACGACCGAGAACATCGACAAGGGTACCTCCCACTGAACATGGCCGTAAAATGCACCGACAAGCCCGAAGGGGATCACCGCCATCACGACAATGGGCCGTGTCCAGCTTGAAAAAATCCACGCCAGACACAGGAAAATTCCAAGCAGACACAGTATGAACCCGGTGCGCGCGTCATTCAGGAAGTCGGCTTCCTGCTCCGCGAGCCCGCTCAATTCGGAGACGACACCAAATCGCTCCTCGATCTCGGGCAGGATCGTCGCCTCCAACGCCTCCAAAACGGCTGTCGCCCGCGCCGGATCATCTTCTGAAATGTCGCCATTGACAGACACCAGCCGCAGACCGTTCTCCCGCCGCACGGTCGAGAACCCGGCGATGGTGTCAACACTCACCAGATCGGCCAGTGCCACATATTGCCCCGCATTGGTCCGCATCCGGGTGCGTTCAAGGAAGTCGGCAGTCAACTCGCCAGCGGGCAACTCAACCCGAATGGTCGCCGAACGCGGGCCATCGGGGTAACTTGCCGCCTCGATCCCGTTCAACCGGTTGCGCAACACGCGGCCCAGCGTGTCAATGTTGAAGCCCAGCGCCTGACCTTGCGGGGTAAGGTCAAGAACCAACTCCTCCTTGTCATAGGCAAGGCTGTCTTCCAACGCCGAAACCTCGGCGAACTGCGTAAGTTGTGTTTTCAACTCTTCCGCGGCAGCCTTCAGCGTCTCGGAATCCGCGCCATAAAGTTCCACATCCAGCGCATCACCGCCCGGGCCAGACCGCCAGCCACGGAAACTGACAGTTTCGACCAGCGGATGTTTCCTGACTTCGTCCTGCAGATCAGCCACAAACGCAAAACTTGAGTACCCAACCCGCAAATCGGCATCGATCAGTTCAATCGCGATGGACCCAAGCTGGAACGTCTCTTTCGTTTCGACGCCAGACAACCCGCGACCAGTATTTCCGCCCACCTCGGCAACGACATAGTCGATGATGTCGACACCATCATTTTCGTCGGCGTATTTCTTTGCCGTCGCCTCGACCGCGCGCTGCATCTCGCGCATCATGTCCATCGTATCTTCGCGGGTCGCCCCTGGCGCCATCGCGAAATTGCCGCTGACAGAGCCACGTTCAGGCGCGTTGAAGAACCGCCATTGCAGGTCGCCGGTAATGAATGGCGCGACTTGCAGCGACAGGATCAGCACCGCACCGGCAAAAACCGGATAACGCGCCCAGATCACGACTTTGATGAACCGGCGGAACAGCGTTTCGCGGAACCAGACGAAGCCACGGTTCACGACGCGTGATGGCCAGTCATACCAATGCTCTTTCGCTGAATGTTTCAGTGAATGCGCCATGTGATTGGGCAGGATCAGAAAGCATTCCACCAGCGACGCCGCCAATACGGCGATCACCGTGAACGGGATGGCGATGATCAAATCCCCGAAACGTCCGCCAATGGCGACAAGGCCGAAGAACGCGATAATCGTGGTCAGCGTGGCCGAAAACACCGGCGGAAACATCCGCCGCGCGGCGTTTTCTGCCGCCTCGACCGGGCCTTCGCCAAATTTGCGCGCCCGGGCATCGGCGTGTTCTCCCACGACGATGGCGTCATCTACCACAATCCCCAGCGTGATGATCAGCGCGAAGAGAGAGATCATGTTGATCGTCAGCCCGCCCAGATACATCAGCGCGATGGTCGCGGTCATGGCCACCGGAATGCCCGCCGCCACCCAAAAGGCCGTGCGCGCATTCAGAAACAGGAACAACAGCGCGACGACAAGACCAAGCCCCATCATGCCGTTGTCGAACAGGATATCGAGGCGGGTGGTGATCGCCTCGGCGCGCGTGCGGATAAGTTCAACAGTGACACCGGCGGGCAGGGTGGATTGCAGTTCTTCCGCAACCTCCTGAACCTGACGCTGAATGTCGATGGCATCGCCCTTGTTCGACCGATCCACGCGTACCGAAATTGCCGGGTTCTCGCCCACGAAATAGGCGCGTTCGCGGTCCACACCGCCGACATTGATCCGCGCGATGTCGGAAATAAGCAGCTTTGATCCATCCGCGTTTGACCGCAGGACGATTGCGCCAATCTGGTCGGCATCGCGTTTCGCAATGCCGGTGCGCACGCGGGCATTGGCGCTGTCAACATCTCCCGCCGGGTCGGCCTCCGCTTCCGCTGCGATGGCTTCGGCGATTTCCGCCATCGTAATGTCGTGGCGCACCAGCGCCATCGAGGGGATTTCCACCACAGTTTCTGTTGCGGCTACGCCTCTTATCGTGGACCGCGTCACACCCGCAGCGAACAACCGCGTGACGAATTCGTCGGCAAACCGCCCCAGCTGATCCACGCCAACCGGCCCGGTAATCACCACATCCGTCACCCGATCGCGCCAAGCGCCGCGGCGCACAACCGGGTCTTCGGCGTCGACCGGCAGGTCGCTTACCGTATCGACCGCCGCCTGAACGTCCTCCGCCGCGCGGGCCATATCCCAGTTGGGCTCGAAGTCCAGCACGATCCGTGCTGACCCCTCGCGACTGGTTGCCGCCGTGCTTTCCACGCCTTCCACGGCCAGAAGGGCCGGTTCCAATAGCTGAACAATCGCGCGATCAACGTCTTCTGCACCGGCACCGTCCCAGGCGACGTTCACGCGTACATTGTCGATGATGACATCTGGAAAAAACTGCGCCCGCATACGCGGGAAGGCGGTCAGACCAGCGGCAATCAGGATGACCAGCAACAGGTTCGCCGCGGTGCGATGGCGGGTGAAATAGCTGAGGATACCGCCAACGCGGCTAAACCTTTCTGCCACCGGTCAGCCCCCCATCCGCGCTTCGATACGCTGCACCATCTGTGCTGGGACTTTCGGTTCCTGCAGCGCCGCGAGAACACGTTTCTTTGCGTCCGCCGGCATTCTTTTATTGCCCTCTACGAAGGCAACCAGCTTGGCGCGGCGTTCTTCACTCAACTCAACCATTTCCGGCGCTTCCGGTTCTGTGCTGTCACCCTGGCGGATCGGGCGCACCTTGATACCTGCCCCCAACAAAGGCGACCGCGCCGCCACGATTTCACGCCCGCGCAGATCACGGCTGCGCACGATGACATTGTCACCCTGTCGGCGCTGAATATTGACCTGTGCCACCTCCAGCCTGTCTTCCTCGCCCAGAACCAGAACTTCTCCTGCTGCATCCACCGCCGCCGCGGGCAATTCAAACGCGAACCGCAAAGTCGGCTCTGCCACCAGAACCGTCACAAAGTCTCCGGGGCGAAATCCTTTGGCACCTTCCAGCCGCGCGAAGATCAAGCGCCCGGTCTGACCCTCGCCCACGCTTGCACTTTCCCGGCTGATCTTTCCCTTTGCGGTCAGATCAGTACCCAGAACATCCAGAACCACATCGACATCTGCCGGGATCAGTGCGCCGCCGTCATCCAAAAGCCGCGCATATTGAGCGGTTGAGACGCGAAACGACACCTCCAGCGCTGCCGGATCGACCAGTTCCGCCAGGCGTTCGTTGTTCTGGATCAGCCCACCCTTGACGGCGGACACGCCCGACAAAGTTCCAGAAAACTCTGCGTAAAGCTCTGTTTCCTCCAGCCGCCGTTTGGAATCGGCCAGTGCGATTTCACGCCGAGCGACCGCGTTTTCAGTCTGCGCAATGCGCGCTTCGGCCTGCGCCACGGCCTGTTTGCGCGAAATCACCGATTGCTTGGCCGAGGCTTCAGCCAATATCGCGGATTCCAGCGCGGCCTCTGTTCCGATGCGGCGTTCGAACAGTTCCTCCGCCCGAACCCGTGCAAATTCACGCAACGCAACCTGTTCTTCCGCCGCCGACAAATCCTCCCGCGCCAGCGCCAGCGCGGCCACGGCATCAACCGCATCCGCCTGCGCCTCTGCAAGATCTGTTTCGGCAATTTCATAGGTCGATTTGGCGTCCGTGGCATCCACGGCCAGCAAAAGCTGCCCCTCTTCGACCTGCCCGCCTTCTTCAAACGCATCCGCCAGCGTCACCACCGTGCCACCCGCCGTGGCACGCAGTTCAAGCGTGCGGCGGCTGCGCACCTCGCCGAATGTGGCCATGACGGGCGTGATGTCACCGGGTTCAAATGGGATCACATTGACCGCAAACACCCGTTCCCGCGCCGGTCTGACCCGGTCTTCCTGCGCCATCCGTTCCTGAACGGCACCGCGGATTGTCAGCCCCGCATAGGCCAAAACCCCCAGCGTCACGGCCAGAAGGAACACGCCTGACATCGAGCGTATCAGAAACCGCATGGATACCGGACCTTTCGATGATCAATCCACAACGCATGAAATAGCGCGAAACGGCCCTTATTACCAACCGCACGCACTGTCACGTTTTGTTAAACGGGCTGATCGCTTATTTCCGTCGCTGTTTTTCGTCCAATCGCGGAAAAATCTCGACAAAGTTGCACGGACGGTGACGATAGTCGAGCTGACGGGCCAATATCTCGTCCCATGCATCTTTGCAGGCGCCCGGCGAACCGGGCAGGGCGAACAGATAGGTACCATTCGCCACGCCGCCGGTGGCGCGGCTTTGCACCGCGCTGGTGCCGATCTTTTGCATCGAAACCAATGTGAACACAGGTCCAAAAGCCTCGATTTCCTTTTCATAGACATCGCGATGCGCTTCGACAGTGACATCGCGGCCCGTCAACCCCGTACCGCCGGTAGAAATGACCACATCAATGTCGGGATCCGCGCACCAATCGCGCAACTGGCCGGCGATCTCCGCGCGCTCATCGGGCAGAATCGTGCGCGCGGCCACCGAATGACCCGCGCCCGTTATCCGGTCGACCAGCACCTGTCCGCTTTTGTCATCCGCCAACGTGCGTGTATCCGACACGGTCAGAACCGCGATGCGCACGGGGATAAAGTCTTTGCCGTCGTCGATACCGCTCATATCTCAAACCAGTTCGGTGTGGGTCCAAGGTTGCAGATGCGCGATGGCCCGATCCGCCCCTCCTGCCCCCAGCTTTCATGGATATGACCACAAAGAACAAGGGAGGGCTGCAGCCGTTCTATCGCGTCGAAAATCGCTTGCGAGCCAAGCGACATACCGGCCGAATTCTTGTCTGCCACACCTTTTGGCGGCGAGTGCGTGATCAAGATGTCCGCGCTTTTGAAGGGGGACAGCATTTTCTCTGCATCATCGTCGGTCAGATCAAAGGACCAGTCCCACGGCGTCACGGGCACGCCCGCGCCGATGCCCACGATCCTGATCCCGCCCTGAACAACTTCTTGTCCATGCAACATCGTGGTCCCGGCATGGGCAGCGTCGCGCAACTCTACATCGCTTTCATTGTTGCCGGGGACGACAACAAAGGGCATGGCGATACCCGCCATCAGGTTCATCGCTTCGGGCACATGCTGCCGATGATTGGCAAAATCGCCGGCCCCGATCACCAGATCCGCCTCTTCGCTCGCGGCCACGAGCGCCTCGGCGCGAGCGCGGGAGTGGTGCAGATCAGAGAACGCCAGAACCCGCATCACAGCGCCCGCAACCGCGCCTGCAGCGCCAGCAGGTCGGCCCATGCCTCGCGCTTCGCATGGGGGTTACGCAGCAGATAGGCCGGGTGAAACATTGGCAGCGCCGGACGCCCCAGAACCTCACCCCAATTCCCGCGCAACCGCGTGATCCCGCGTTTCCCCAGCAACGCCTGGCAGGCAATATTGCCCATAAGAACAATCATCTGTGGTTCGGCCAATTCAATATGGCGATGCACAAAAGGCAGCATCATGCCCATCTCTTCGGGGCGCGGATCACGGTTCTGGGGCGGACGCCAAGGCAGGATGTTGGTGATATAAACAGACCTGTCCGCGTCCGGCTCGTTCCGGCCCATATCTATCGCCGCCAGCATCCGGTCCAGCAACTGCCCGGCGCGGCCAACAAACGGCTTGCCCTGAATATCCTCATCCCGCCCCGGTGCTTCGCCAATCACCATGACCCGCGCCGCCGGGTTGCCATCGGCAAACACCGTGTTGCGCGCGCCGCGCTTCAATTCACAAAGTTCAAACGCTTCCAGCGCGCTCTGCAAAGCGGCCAGATCACCGGCTGCACTGGCCACATCCCTTGCAACCATCGCGCCGTCAATCTCGGCGGGCTTCGCGCCCGGTGCCGATTCTGCCTTGGCGACAGGCTTGGCCGCCGGTTTCGGCTGTACCACCACCTCATACCAAGGGTTATTCAATCTGACCGACTTTCGCCCAGTTGCGGCTTGCGATGGATGTGATGGTTTGCGGTCTTGCGATGAGGTTGTTCCAGGCCTCGCACCCCGCGTCGAGAATCGCGTCATATGTGTCGAACGTCCGGTTTGCGAGCCATGTCTGGCGGAGATATTGCCAAATGTTTTCGGTTGGATTCAGCTCTGGTGATTTGGGCGGCAGAAACATGAGCGACAGGTTTTGCGGGATTTCCAGAGCGGATGTCGTGTGCCAGCCGGCTTGGTCCATGAGGATGACGGCGTGGGCGCCATCGGAGACAATTTTGCTGATTTCTTCCAGGTGGCGCTGCATCGCATAGGTGTCGGCTGCTGGCATCATGATCGCCGCGCCGGTGCCGCGTTCGGGGCAGATGGCGCCAAAAAGATACGCATTTTGGTAACGCTGATCGGCGGGCTGGCGGGGCCGTGTGCCCTTGCGTGCCCACTGGCGGACGCGGGTGTTCTTCTGACCGAGACGCATCTCGTCCTGGAACCAGATTTCGACGGGTTTGTCCGGCGGCACCCCCTGAAGCGTCTCCTTCAGATTGTCGCCGAAGTTTTTTTGAAATCCTCAATGACCTGCACGTCCTGCCCCGGGTGCTGAGGGCGTGCGCTGATGTGGGAAAAGCCCAGATTGTGCAGAATCTGCCCCACATGGCGCTCGTGATAGTCGACGCCAAAACGCGCCTTGATCACATTCTTCAAATCGACCCGCCGCCAGCGGACGACACCGTCCTTTTCAGGATCAGGACCGGTCTCGACAAGAGCCGCCAGTTCATCCAGTTGCGCATTGTCAAGGCGGGATCGCGAGCCTCCTCGCTGCCGATCCAGCAGCCCCGCTGGACCATCAGCGTTGAAACGGAGCACCCAGTCCCTGAGCGTTTGCCGGTCCATCCCGCCAATGCGGGCCGCAGCCCCACGCGACATGCCATCGGCGATAGCGGCAAGCGACAAAAGCCGTCGGCTCTGCCGGGCATCAGAACTCTCTGCGGCAAGCTTGCGCAGATCATTGGCGGTAAAATCGGCTCGCATCGGTATCCTGGCTGGCATCGGTGGTCTCCTTTGCCAATCTTGAATCACCTCAGCACCTCAGGCGGTACCCAAAATCCATAGCTGAGTCATTTTGAAGCACCCTTGGTATCATACCGGTTGACCGTCGTATCCTGAATGGCCTCGTCCGCCCCCAGTTCTACCTGCCAGTCCAGCGCCGCAAGGGCCGCGTGATATGAAAGTTCATCCGCCACGGCGCAAAACTACCCCTCAATCCACCCCGCCTCCACCCCATTCTTCTTGGTCACAAATACGGCAGGGGGAGCGCGAGGGGGACAGCGTCCCCCTCGCATCAGTCGGATTGGCAACATGCCAATTCGAAAGCTTGCCCAACCCCGCGCCGGTGCCTATAAGCGCGCGAGTTTGAACAAAGGGCGCACATGACGTTCCCGCACCAGCATCTTCTGGGCATTGAACCGCTGCAGCCTGCAGATATCACCACCATTCTCGATCTCGCTGATCAATATGCCGAGAAAAACCGGCAGGGCGCGAAACATTCAGACGCGCTTCAGGGCCTGACCCAGATCAACATGTTTTTCGAAAACTCGACCCGCACACAGGCGAGTTTTGAAATTGCGGGCAAGCGCCTTGGCGCGGATGTCATGAACATGGCGATGCAAACATCCAGCGTCAAAAAGGGCGAAACCCTGATCGACACCGCGCTGACGCTGAATGCGATGCACCCCGATCTTCTGATCGTGCGGCACCCGCATTCGGGCGCGGTCAACCTGCTGGCCGAAAAGGTAAACTGCGCGGTCCTGAATGCAGGCGACGGGCGGCATGAACACCCCACGCAAGCCCTGCTCGACGCGCTCACGATCCGCCGTGCCAAGGGCCGTCTGCACCGCCTGAGTGTGGCAATCTGCGGCGACATTGCCCATTCCCGCGTCGCGCGTTCCAACATCCACCTGCTCGGCAAGATGGAAAGCCGCATCCGCCTGATCGGCCCGCCGACGCTGATGCCATCGGGTGCAGCCGACTGGGGTGTCGAGGTCTTTGACGACATGGCCGAGGGGCTGGCGGATGCCGACGTCGTGATGATGCTGCGCCTGCAACGCGAGCGCATGGACGGCGGCTTTATCCCGTCCGAACGCGAGTACTTCCACCGCTACGGGCTCGATGCCGGAAAACTCAGCCACGCCAAACCCGACGCCATCGTCATGCATCCCGGCCCGATGAATCGGGGCGTTGAAATCGACGGCACCATTGCCGACGACATCCACCGCTCGGTCATTCAGGAACAGGTCGAAATGGGCGTCGCCGTGCGCATGGCGGCGATGGATTTGCTTGTGCAGAACCGGAGAGCCGCATGAACGCCGCGGCGGGCTGGGAAGGCATCCTCGATGAGGGAGAGGAAATCCTGTGGCAAGGGCGCCCTGACGGTCGCTTCGTCTTCAAAGTCACCCACGCTTTCACCTTCCTCTTCGGTCTCGCTTTCGCTGGTTTCGCGCTGTTCTGGATGATTATGGCGTCACAGGCGGGCGGGTTTTTCTGGGCTTTCGGTCTGATCCACTTCTTCGTCGGCCTCAGCCTCGCCATCGGGCCGCCAATCTGGTCGGCATGGTCACGGCGGCACACCTGGTACACGCTGACCAATGAACATGCCTTCATCGCGACCGACATTCCGATGATGGGCCGGAAACTGAAAAGCTATCAGATCGACCGCAAGACGCGCATCACATTCGAGCCCGGCAACCCTGCCAGCCTCTATTTCGCTGAAGAATACCGTCGCACCAAGAACGGCTCCCGTCTTGTGCGGATCGGATTTGAGAGGGTCGAGGGTGGCGAAGAGGTCTATCGCCTCGTCCGGCAAATCCAGAAAGACGACGCATGAACTGGGCAGGTGAATTGCGCGCGGGCGAGGATGTCCTCTGGCATGGCAGACCCGACCCGGCAGTCCAGCCCGGTCAGCGCGCCGATCTGGAACCGTGGCGGCGCGTCGGGCTTACGGTGTTGATCGTCGGCATCTGTCTGCTCCTCGTTGTCACTATCGGCCCGACCCTATGGGGCCACCCTTTCTACGTGGCGGTGATGCTTCTTTTTGTTGCCACGCTTCTGGGCGCGCTCGGCTATTTCCTCTGGTGGAAGCCCCGGATCGACGCGTTCTGGCGCGCCCGCACCTGGTATGCGCTGACAAATCTGAGGGCACTGACCGCCATTCGCGCGCTCGGGCGCTTCTGGGTCCGGCGGTATCGGTTGCGCCCCGGGCGCGCCGTCATATGGAACGGGCGAACACCGGGTGATGTGGTTTTCCACCGCTTCTCTTCACGTGGTCGGTATGGGACCAATCACTACCGGCTGGGGTTCTTCTGCATTTACGACGGGCAGCACGTGAAAGAGCTGATCGAAACCGCGCTGGTGATGTTAGAGGAGAAACCCACATGAGCCTCCTGATCACCAACGCACGCCTGATCGACCCCGAATCCGGGACGGAAGATGTCAGCTCGGTCCTGATCGAAAACGGGCGCATTGCCGCTGTGAACGAAGAGGGCGGAAAGGAAGTTCTGGACGCAGGCGGTAGGTGCCTAGCCCCCGGCATCGTCGATATTGGGGTAAAGGTTTGCGAACCGGGAGAGCGGCATAAGGAAAGCTTTCGCACCGCGGGCCTTGCGGCGGCGGCTGGCGGTGTGACCACGATGATCACCCGGCCCGACACGATGCCGGTAATCGACAGCCCCGAACAGCTGGAATTCGTCACCCGCCGCGCGAGCGAGGCCGCGCCTGTTAACGTGTTGCCCATGGCGGCGCTGACCAAAGGGTTCGGCGGGCGCGAGATGGTTGAAATCGGGTTTCTGAAAGACGCCGGCGCCGTGGCGTTCAGCGATTGCGATCATGTCACCGCCGACACCAAAGTCTTCTCGCGCTGTCTGACCTATGCAAGGTCACTTGACGCGCTGGTGATCGCGCATCCGCAGGAACCGGTCTTGTCCGCCGGGTCCGCAGCAACATCGGGCAAATTCGCCGCCCTTCGCGGCCTGCCGTCCGTCTCCCCAATGGCAGAGCGTCTGGGGCTGGAGCGCGACCTTGCACTGGTGGAAATGACGGGGGCGAAATACCACGCTGACAATATTTCCACCGCCGCCGCTCTGCCCGCACTGGAACGCGCCAGGAAGGCGGGGATGGATGTCAGCGCCGGGGTGAACATCCACCACCTGACGCTGAATGAATTCGACGTCGGCGATTACCGCACCTTCTTCAAGATCAAGCCGCCCTTACGCACTGAAGACGACCGGCAAGCGATGATCGAGGCCGTCGCCAGCGGCGTGATCGACGTGATTTCCTCAATGCACACGCCGCAGGACGAGGAATCAAAACGCCGCCCGTTTGAAGAGGCGGCATCGGGTGCGGTGGCCTTGGAGACATTGCTGCCCGCCGCTTTGCGCCTTCACCATTCCGGGCAGCTTACGCTTGCGCAATTGTTCCGGGCCATGTCTCTGAACCCGGCGGAAAGGCTTGGACTGGATTCAGGGCGCATATCCGTTGGCGCGCCCGCCGATCTGGTACTATTCGACCCGGATGCGCCTTTTGTTCTGGATCGTTTCGCACTTCGGTCAAAGTCGAAGAATACACCCTTTGATGGCGCCCGTATGCAGGGCAGGGTTCTTGCGACCTGGGTCGGCGGGCGTCAGGTCTACGGCGGGGGGGCGCCTTGACAGAGGTGATCCTAACAGCGGTATTCGCCTATCTCCTCGGCTCGATCCCCTTTGGCATCGTCGCGGCGCATCTGTTCGGATTGGGCGATTTGCGCCAGATCGGTTCGGGCAATATCGGCGCCACAAACGTCTTGCGCACCGGCAACAGGTTTGCCGCGCTGTTCACGCTGATCGGCGATGCGGGCAAAGGCGCGCTGGCGGTTCTGATTGCCCGCTGGCTTGCCGGAGAAGATGCGGCAGGAGTGGCCGCGCTGTTCGCGATGATTGGCCATCTTTACCCGGTTTTTCTGAAATTCCGCGGCGGCAAGGGCGTCGCAACGATGCTCGGCACGCTGCTGGCTTTGAGCTTTCCCGTCGGCGCGCTGGCCTGTGCGACATGGCTGCTGGTCGCCGTGCTGTTTCGCTACTCTTCTCTGTCTGCTCTCGTCGCGGCCTCTCTCGCGCCGGTTTATGCGTTGATCTTCTATCACTGGCACGGCGCAGTTTTGATCGCGCTGATCGGCGCTTTGGTGATCTTCAAGCACCGGGAAAACATCGCCCGCCTGAGGGCCGGATCAGAACCTAAGATCAACTAATACCAACGGCGGGATGATTTGACTCGCTTTTTGGATTCCCAAATTGTTCGGTATGTGACTCACTGTTTCTGTCCAGAGAGGGAGGGAGATATGGGTGCCGCGGTTCCGGTTTTGCGCGATGATTTCACGGTGCACGAGTTGCGCGCTTTAGCCGGTCGCGCGTCGAACGGCAAAGTAGCACGTCGGCTTTTGGCGATTGCTCTGGTGCTTGAAGGGTCGTCGCGCAAGGTTGCTGCCCAGAGTTGCGGGATGGATCGCCAAACCCTTCGAGACTGGGTCCATCGATACAATGTCGAAGGTCCTGACGGGCTGTCAGATCGTGGGGGTGGCGGCGCGAAACCTCGATTGTCGCCGGAGCAGATAGCGCAGCTTGCGGTCTGGGTGGAGGCTGGCCCTGATCCGGCCCGCGATGGTGTGGTTCGCTGGCGTCGCGCCGATCTTGCCCGGCGCATTGAGGCGGAGTTCGAGATCAAGCTCCACGAACGCACAGTAGGTAGTTATTTGGTTCAACTGGGCTTTCGCAGGCTGTCGGTCCGCCCCGAACATCCCAACGCCGACCCAGTGGCACAGACTGCATTTAAAAAAAACTTTGCCAGCATCGTAGCCGACATTTTGACTGAACGGGCGAAAGGAAAGCCACTGGAAATATGGTTCCAGGACGAAGCACGGGTGGGCCAGCAGGGAACACTCACCCGTGTCTGGGCGAAGCGGGGAACCCGCCCACGTGCGCCCCGGGATACCCGCTACAAATGGAGCTACGTATTTGGCGCTGCCTGTCCGGCACGTGGTGCCGCAGCTGGGCTGATCCTGCCTTATGTTAACACAGAGGCGATGGGCCTGCATCTCGACGAGGTCTCAAAAACAATCGCACCCGGTTCTCATGCGCTCCTGGTCACAGATGGCGCGGGGTGGCACGGAGCCAAGGGGCTCTTGGTGCCAGACAACATAACGCTCCTGAAGCTGCCCCCCTATGCGCCCGAACTCAACCCGATGGAAAATGTCTGGGCCTATCTGCGCTCCAACAAGCTGGCCATCACCGTGTTCGATACCTACGAGCAGATCCTCGACAAATGCGCAGACGCCTGGAACTTCTTCGAAAATGACCCGCAGCGCATAACCTCAATAACGACCAGAGAATGGGCAACGGTCAATTGATCAAGCCGTTGGTATAAGTCGAAGAGTGCTGACGTTCAGATTTGGGCTAATGCTGCCCTTCAGGCATACCACCCCAGCCGGGTTAACAGCACCGCAGGTGCCCCGGCCATCGCCTGCCCGTCCCGGCGGGCTGGCGATTTGATGAGGGCAGTGCAATCCTTTGAGTTCGTTCGGACTTTGCTGGCATAAAGCGCATCATTGAGATGTTGCATCGCCATCCCACGGGCAGGCGTTGGCCGCCAATGAGGTTGCTCATCAAAGGAGCGCTGGAAAGGCAGCTTCAGGCCAATCCCAACGCTACGCCATCCCCACCGGCACACGCTCCGGTCCGATATCGTCAGGCCGTCGATGAATAAATTCCGTAAGCTCCGCCTGCATCCCGGCGGCTTCAGGCAGATCAAACAAGTTCTGCATCTCGTTCGGGTCTTCGGCCAGATTATACATCTCGCCCGCTCCAGAGATCAGATCGACCGTAAGCTTTGCATCCTTCGTCCGCACCGTTCTGAGCGACAGCCGAACACCCGTCCGCCCAGACAGCAAATCCCATTCATTCATCGCGAAATCCCGGGTGGCTTCGCCCTCGATCAATGGCCGCAAACTTTCGCCATGCTGGTCAAGCTGCGCCTCCGCGCCGCCGTAGTCAAAAAACGTTGGGCCCAGATCAATCGTCGAGACAGGCTCCTCCACCACCTTGCCGACCGGCACACCGGGGCCGCGCACGATCATCGGCACCCTGAGCAGACCCTCATAGTGCATCGGGCCTTTCAGGATCAGCCCGTGATCGCCGAGCCAATCGCCATGATCGCTGATGTAGATCACAATCGTATTCTCATCCAATCCCGCCTCCTCCAACGCAATCAGGATGCGACCTACATTGTGGTCAATCAGTGCGATTTGCCCATAGGTGTTGGCGATGATCTCGCGCAATTTCTCATCCGTTTGCTCCGGGATCCGGCTGTAGGCCTTCCGGATCTCCGCGCCTTCCTTTGGCCCTGATGGTTCATTGGTCAGCACGGGTTTATGCCACCACGGCCGCCCTTCGAACGACCGCTTGCGATCCTCCGGCAGATCCACCTCCTCGGGCGGATGCAAGCGCGACCATGGTTCTGGCGCGTCAAACGGGTGATGCGGGTCGGGGAAGGACACCCAGGCACAGAACGGATCGTCGTGATCGGAATGCTTGAGCCACTCAATTGTGCGATCTGCCGTCCATGTCGAATTGTGCCACGCCACCGGCAGCTTCGAATGCCATGTCTGCGCCGCGCCCTTGGTGTCGCCGCCATTCTCCCACATGGCTTTGATTTTCTCATCGCCGCGCCCATCAGCGTGAAACCAGCGCTCATAATGTTGCCCAAAGGGCGGCTTTTCCGGCGCCCACCAGTTATGACCGATCAACATCATCTCGACGTGGTTGAACCCCATGTAAGGCCCGAACCAATCCGCGCCATATTGATCCGACGACTTCACGCATTCCGGCGTTCCGGTGGGTTCAAACGTGTGATAAGTTGAAAAATGCGCCTTGCCGAAATAGGCGGTGTCATAATCGGCAGATGCCATCGCCCCGGCAAACCCCTTTTCGCCAATCTCCGGGTCCAGATCGATGCCGTTGTCATGCACGCCATGCGTTCGGCACAACTGCCCGGTCAGTATCGAGGCGCGCGCGGGCTGGCACACCACCGTGGGCGTGATGCAGTTGGAAAACCGCGTACCGTCTGCCGCCAGTTGGTCCAGATGCGGTGTTTTGATCTTGCGCCCCTCGAACCCAAAGCAGTCGGCGCGATGCTGGTCAGCGGAAATCAGAAGGATATTCGGTCGGCTCATTTGGTCTTCCACAAGTTATAGGTGACGATCGCGATCGCCAGCAAAATGAATGTCAGCGCGATGGGCGAGTTGATCAGGAAAAACGGGTCGGCGCCGGTTGCGGCAAAGGCCTGCCGCGCGGTGGCTTCCAGATTGCCGCCAAGGATGAAGGCGATGACAAACGGCAAGGGCGACATGCCCACACGGCGCATGAAATAGCCCAGAAACCCGAAGGCGATGGTGATCCAGACAGCGACCAGCGCGGTCTCCTGCACGTAAATCGCCGTCAGCGTCAGCAGCAGAACGATGGGCAGCAGCCGTTCTTTCGGCACCCGCGCCATGATGCCGACCGTGCGCATGAACACGCCGCCGATGGTCCAGTTCAGGGCATTTGCGACGAACATCGACACGAAAAGGCCGAATGCCAGAACCAGTTCAAGGTTGACGCCCTCGCCCTCTACCCCGCCTTCCAACCGAAACACTGCCGGCCCCGGATTGAACCCGCCGATGGAATCCATCGCAAGGATCAGGAACACCGCTGCGGCATTGCCCGGAATGCCCAGGCTCAAGACCGGGATCAGGTTCGCGCCCGACACGGACGAGTTCGCCGCCTCCGTCGCCGCGATGCCTTCGGGTACGCCTGAGCCAAGCGGCGCCTCCCCGCGTCGCTGCGCCCGCGCCTTGGCGGACGTGTAGCCAATGGTCGCCGCAAGCGTGCTGCCCACCCCCGGCAACGCTCCGATGGCCGTCCCGATCATGGCAGAACGTGCAATGATTGGCGACAGGCCTTTGATCAGCGGCCAACCGAGACGCCCACTGCCTTCACTCGCGGAATGTGTGGCCGATGCGCCTGAACCCCTGTTGCGGCGGAGGTCCTCCAGCGACCGGAACACTTCTCCAAGGATCAAAACCCCCAGCACGGCGGCAGCAATCGGAATACCTTCTGCCAGCGCCTGATTGCCCATCGTCAGGCGCGGATAGAAATCCTCCCCCGTCGCGATCATCGCCGCCAAAAGCCCCAGCCCCATCGAGATGATCCCCTTGCCCACCGATCCGCCGATCACGCTTGCGATGAAAGCCAGCGACAGAATCAACAGCCCGGTCTTTTCCGGCAAGTCCAGATACGCCTCGACGAGGATCGCCAGAAACGGCGCACACACCACCAGCACAATGTCTGAAAACGTATCACCCGACGCAGAGGAGAAATGCGCCACGCGCAGTGCCTTGCGCGCCTCGCCCCGTTCCGCCATCGGGAATCCATCCAACGCTGTCATATACGCATCCGGAGTCCCCGGCGTGTTGAACAAAATCGCGGGCACCGCCCCGCCCACGGTCGCGCCCTTCATGATGCCGATCAGGCAGCCCAGAACCGGTAGAAACGCATCATCGTTGAACCCGAAGATCGAGATCAGGATCGGCAGCGAGATCGCCATCGCCATCGGCCCCGCCAGCCCCGGTGTGGCTCCGACGACGATCCCCAACAAGAACCCGAACAGGATCATCAGGATCGTAATCGGGATGCCCACGCCCAGAACTGTAAACGCCGGATCGGCGAGAAACACCGCCTGCACACCCAACCAGAGATGATCAAGCATCCCCATCAGACGTCCCCATTGGGCGGCAGCAACAAATCGTCAAATGGCAGGTCATAGATTAACGCGATGAACAGCGTCGCCAACAACGCCACCACCCAGTCGCTTGCCCTGAACTGCCCCCGCACAAGCGAGGTCAAACCGCCCACCATCAGCGTGCCGCCGATAAGATACCCCAGATACTTCCACGGGATCGTCGCGCGTAACGGGCGGTAACCCTCTTCTGTAACCGATGCCGCTAGCGGTCCCGCCCAACGCATCACGGCAATCGACACCGCGAACAAAGCGATCAGCCCGACAACCCAGATCACGTTCTTCTGGCTTAATCGCGGCGCATCTTTGCCGGGCTTCCACCCCGCCAGAACCGCCCCGATCAGCAACACCACCCCGGCCACCGTCGGCCCCAGCGCATCGCCTATCGACCAGCGCCGCCGCACCTTCTCGGCAATCCCGCTGCCGGTATCCAGCGGCGCCCAGATGAAAATGATCACCAGTGCCAGAGCCAAAAAGAAGAGGCCGAGCCAACGGTCGCTTGTCATAAAACGCCCCATCGGCCCGGCCCCTGTCGTCATCGTTTCAGTTTACTGCGCGGCTTCCATCAACGCACCTGCGTCGTCAAAGCCCATCTGCACCAGCATATCCAGCGATTCACCCTGGATGACGGTTGCCCCGCCAAAGGCCTTTATCAACAGGCCGGATGGCTTGCCGCTCAACGCCGATTCGCCAATCGCATCCGCCAGTGCCGCGCGCGCATTGTCGGGCAGGCTCGCCGGGGCGACCAGCACGAAATACCCGTCGGAATTGAATTCGACACCCAGATCGGCCAGCGTCGGCGCGTCCGGGGTCTGGTTCAGCGGCACAGACAGGGCTGATGCCAGATTGACCAGATCACCTGCCTCGACACCTTTGGCCTGAATACCGGCCATAAAACCAACATCCATGTCACCCGCCGTCACGCCGTTCATCACGGCCTTGCCGCCGCGAACCTGAACGATGTTGAATTCCACACCCTGAGCTTCGCCTAACAGAAACGCCAGATCGGACAGCTTCGGGCTCATCGTGCCGAACCGGATGTCTTCACCCGCCTTGGCGGCCGCAATCACGTCTTCCATCGTGTTCCAGCCTTTATCGGCTTTGGCGACAATACCCATTTGGAATCCGGCGGTGGTGGTCAGTGGCGTGAAATCAGCAGGCGACAGCCCGGCGTCTTTCGCCGCGGCAGAATTATAGCCCAGTGTTTCCGTCACAACCATTGCAATCGCCGTGCCGTCCGCTGGCATGTCCTTCAATGCCATCAGCGCGTTGACACCGCCCTTGCCCGTCACCTGCTCTGGAATCACTTCCCAGCCGTTGTTGGCCTGCAGATCCTCCGCAATCATCCGCGCCTGCGTGTCGGCACCGCCACCGGCGGCAAAAGCGATGATCAATTTGATTGGCCCCGAAGGTTTCCAGTCCATCGCACCGGCAACACTTGCCGACAACGCTATACCATGCGCCGCAACCGCGCCGGTCAGAATCTTTTTCATAACATCCTCCCTGGATCAAAGATCCGCACCAATGAGCCACATTTTAGTTGACGGGTCAAGCGTTTTGGGAAAAGCTGCCTTTCATGTCTGATCCATTGGAAAACACAACCACACCAGAGGCATTGCAGCTTGCAAACTTCCTGACCTATCGAATGGCGCGCGTGCAGGCGAAGCTGAACGCCCAAGGCGCGCGGTTGCTGCGGGAAGTCGCGGGCCTGACTCTGACCCAATGGCGCATCATCTTTCTGGTCGCGCGGGCGGATGACACGCGCTCTTCGGAAATCACCCGTGCGTTTGAAATCGACAAGGGCCTGCTCAGCCGCAACCTGAAGACCCTGATTGCAGACGGACTCATCAAATCCCGCACAGACGAAACCGACCACCGCGCCCATAATCTGACGCTGACCGATGAGGGCCGCCGCCTGTTCGAAGAAACGTTGCCCCACATGCAAAAGCGGCAGGCCGGCTTGCGCACGGCGCTGACAGAACAGGAGCTGACGACTTTCCAAACCGCGCTCAACAAACTGGAATCCGCCCTGGATACGGAGCCCGGCACATGACCCACCCTAATCTTCTGGTTATCATGTCCGATGAGCACCAATCGCGTGCAATGGGCTGCGCCGGGCATCCGTTTGTGCAGACCCCGAACCTCGACGCGCTGGCGGCACGCGGCACCCGTTTCACCAACGCCTATACGCCAAGCCCGATTTGCGTCCCCGCCCGCGCTGCCTTTGCCACCGGCAAATACCCACACCAGATCGGCAACTGGGACAATGCCATGCCCTATACCGGCGAAACGCCCGGCTGGGGCCACGCGCTGCAGGATGCGGGTGTCTGCGTCGAATCTATCGGCAAGCTACATTACAGGCGCGATGACGATCCTTCGGGGTTTGACCGCCAACACCTCCCGATGCATGTGGTTGACGGCATTGGCATGGTCTGGGGCTCGATCCGGCGCGAAGATGAGCGCATGTCCCGTGACGGTCGGATGCTGGGCGGCCATGTCGGTCCCGGCACAAGTAAATACACCGACTATGACGCAGCGGTGACAGAGCGCTGTGCCGCTTGGCTGAAGGATCACGCCAAACATGAAAAGCCCTGGTGCCTGTTTGTCGGCCTCGTCGCCCCACATTTCCCACTTGTCGTGCCGCAGGAATTCTTTGACCTGTACCCGCCCGGCTCGTTGCTCGAGCCTAAATTGACGCTTGCCAGTGGATATGAGCGCCACCCCTGGCTCGAAAAGCAAAATGCGTTGATGGATTCCGAAGGCAATTTTGAAAGTCCCGAAGAACGGCTGGCTGCCCTATCCGCCTATTACGGCTTGTGCAGCTGGATGGATCAAAATGTCGGGCAGATCCTCGCGGCTCTCGACGCCAACGGGCTGACCGACACCACCACAATCGTCTACACATCCGATCACGGTGACAATGTCGGCGCTCGTGGTCTTTGGGGAAAATCCAACTTTTACGAGGAAAGCGTCGCGGTTCCAATGATCATGGCCGGGCCCGGGGTCGACACGGGAACGGTCGACACACCCGTCGACCTCCTCGACCTGTCCGCCACCATCGTGGACCATTTCGGCACCGAAATCGACACCCAGGGTAAGCCTTTAACCGAGATCGCCGCCGCGCCGGAAGATGCCGAACGCCCGATATTCTCCGAATACCACGCCGTTGGCGCTGTCTCCGGCGGTTTCATGCTGCGCAAGGGGCGCTGGAAACTGATCGAATATGTCGGCTTTGAACCCGAACTTTTCGACCTGCAATCCGACCCCGAGGAAACCAACGACCTTTCCGCCGACCCGGCCCATGCCGCCACACTCTCCGACATGAAATCCGCCATGCGTGAAATCTGCGATCCGGAAGAAGTTAACGCCCGCGCCTTCGCCGATCAGGATGCGTTGATCGAAAGCTTCGGCGGGCGCGAGGCTGCATTCAAACTTGGCACGCCGGGCGCCACGCCGCCACCATCGGTATCCCCATGAAACTCACCATTCTGGGCAGCGGCTCTCCCGAAGCACATGTGCGCCGCGCGTCCTCCGGCTATCTCCTCGAAATCGGCAACCAGCGCGTCCTGTTTGATTGCGGCGGCGGCGTGTTCGACCGGCTGGTGCAGGCGGGCTACAAGCTATCGGACATCGATCTGATCTTCTTCAGCCACCTGCATTCCGACCATTTTGCCGATTACGGGCGCCTCGTGCACGCGGCATGGGACGAGGCCGTTCATGACTTCGCTGTCTTTGGCCCCGATCCCATCGAGCATATCACCAACCGGCTGTTCGGCGACGACGGCGTCTTCGCCCACGACCTTCGTGCGCGCACGGAATTCCCGCCAAGCCAGCAGATCTGGGTCGACCGCGGCGGCACACTGCCCCGACCGTGGCCGAACCCGAATGTAACCAACATCGCGCCGGGGTTCACCTATGCCGGCGACGGTTGGACACTGGAAGCGTTCGAAGTGCCGCATATGCAACCTGCGCTGATGTGCATGGGGTTCAAGATTACCGCGGGCGGCAAGACCTTCGTCTATTCCGGTGATGCTGGCATCTGCGACGCGCTGACTGAGGCACAGCAGGGCGCAGACCTGCTTTTGCATTGGTGCTATCGCCTTGATGGCGAACAGGTGCACCCCGCCGTCGATGAGTTGTCACCCACCCCCGGAGACATCGCGCGGGTCGCAGCAAATTCCGGTGTCAAACGTCTGCTGATCACCCATTTCCGCGCCCATATGGACACCGACGACGCGCATTCCGGCGCGCTGGCGGCGATGGCCCGCCATTTCCGTGGCGATGCCCGGATCGTCGAGGATCTCGACGTTTACGACATCTGAAAGGACGCGAGGTCGGCATTGTGAAAATCACTTTTGGTCTTAAGCGCTCGCCAGCCCGTGGGGCCTCTCACACATTGCCAAAGCAATGTTTTGCCAGCAGTGCATTGCATGGTGATGCATTGCACGAGAAGCGGGCAGGCGATCGCGCGGCGCCTGCGGCTTGAGTCCGCGCGAAGGGCGCAGGTCTGTGGCGTTCGCCTCAGGCCAAACTCCCATTCAATTCGCCCAATCTCTCGATTCTGTCACTCCGGGGTGAATCACGATCCTGTATTCCATTGATCCGAATGAAAGTCCGTGCGCGGTTTTGTTGCTGTCCTCGCGATGCACCGGAAGCGACCACTCCATCGCCCAATCCAGTCCTTTCATCAACTCATTGTAATTTCATGCTAATTCAGGACATTCCTACACAACCACAACATCTGGTAGACTTATCCACAGCGTCCACTTCATATTGACCATCGTGCTACAATTTGTTTACACTTCGCGCATCGGGGAAGTCTGTTGATTATGTGCGCTGCCAAGCACCTGACAACAGAAGTGGTTGGGTCAGATGCACAGGCCATCGGATCAGGACAAGTCTAGCACGTCCGCGCCTGACGCGGCCGATAACGTTGTGCGCATCAATCGGATCGAGGCACCTTCAAAAATCCGCATCGTTCCGCTCGGGCGGGAAACCATCACAATAACACCCGCCGCGCAGCCGACAGAACTTCCGGCCCACGAAGATGATGCGCTTAGCAAGTACCAGAAAATTGCCCGACCAGCGCCTGCCAACCGGCGCGTATCACGACTGGCCAAGCTCGGGCTTATGGCTGCCGGATTGGGCGGCGTTCTCGCCTTTCTTCTTTACCCGTCGGCCCCCGACGTGGATCGCAGCAAATCGGCAGCCGCGGAGGACAAACCAACCAAGCGCCCCATCGTCCGCTCTCCGGAGTTCATATTTGAGCCCACCGACGTGGTCCCGACCCGCGCCACAACGACCCCCGAAACCGTCCCGGTCACAGATCCCAAACCGACAATCGTAGAAGCGCCGCAACCAGTCGCACCGCCAGTGATCCACCCCGATCCCGCGAATGAACCGCCGGTTGTCGCAACTCCTGCCCCGAACACTGCACCTGTGGATACGGCGCCAGAGGAACCTGAAGCCGCTGTCGTTTCCCCCGTGCCGGTGCCCGAAAATACCGGGTTGGAAATGGATATCGACGTCGCAGACGCACCCGATCCCGTGGCCACTCCAGCTTCACCAAAGCCCGCGGAAGATTTCGTCGCACTGCCCCTCGAAGAACCCGCGGAATCCGAGCCGGTTGTCACGCCAACAGCCGACACCGCCGCTGTGCAAGCGCCGGAAGACACAGAAATTGAAACGGTTCAGTCCACCGCACTTAACGCACCACCCGACACAACAGATTGGGAATCCGGCCTCGTCACCGACATCGTTTCCGGCACGCTGGCAGCGTTGCGCGCCCCGGATCCAGAGTTCGCCGCCATCGCAACGATTGTGCGCGACGCCCAAAGCAAGGGCGCAGGCACAGCCGAAATCACTGACCTTCTGAATGCGGCCCGAAAGAATGGCGAAATCGACATTCCCGCCGCATATCTCACCGACGGCGGTACCATCGACCTGCCCGCCATTCTGTCGGCCATGAATGAGGCCGGATGATGCGTAAATTCGAAACTCATAGCAGTTCAAAAACAACCCGCACGATATCAGAGAATGCGGTGCAACTTTTTCTATCCAGGGGGAACCAATGAAAAAACTGATCACGGCAGCCGCCTTTGCGCTCGCCAGCCTTGGCGCCGGCGCGGCGGTAGCGGAAACCTGCGGCGGGACCTATGTTGTCGGGCGCGGTGACACACTGTCTGGCATCGCTGACCGGCTTTACAAGAACGCCGGTATGTGGACGGCAATCCACAACAACAACATTGCGCGCATCGGTAGCAAACCCGACCGCATCGCGGTGGGCATGACGCTCAACCTCGCCTGTCTCGAAGGGCTCCCCGTTGGCCTTGAAGGCGGGTCTGCCGTTACCGACGTTCAACTCACATCCGCCCCGGTTCAGGTGCAGCTTGGCAATGCCGCGACGCGCAAGAAGATTAATCTTCTGACAGGGTCCGACTATGCCCCGTTCACGCATAAGGAAAGCCACAATGGCGGTCTTCTGACCGAGGTGGTGAATTCCGCGATGGACCGGGCCCAACCCGGTCAGGGCTTCGCTATTCACTGGGTTGATGACTGGGGCAGCCATTTTGAGCCGCTTCTGTCCAACGCCCTTCTCGATCTCGGCTTCCCGTGGTTCAAGCCCGACTGTGATGCGATGCCTGACAATTACCGCTGCCAGAACCTCGCCTTCTCTGATCCGATGTTCGAACTTCTGGTCCTGCTGTTCGCCGACAAATCGCGCCCGATGGCGTTCAA
Organism: uncultured Paracoccaceae bacterium; assembly: GCA_951812305.1. Taxonomy (GTDB): domain Bacteria; phylum Pseudomonadota; class Alphaproteobacteria; order Rhodobacterales; family Rhodobacteraceae; genus Rhodobacter_B. Next base: position 16,731 of record CATOSB010000033.1, on the reverse strand, counting down.
CCAGGAGCCGACATCGTCGGTAAAACGCTCTGTCGCCCAGCCGGTTACTTCACCTTCGATCTGGATCAGAATGGCCGCCGTTGGCTGGTCGACAACAAGATCACGCTGAAGCAACCGCGCGCGGTCAAGGATTGCTTCGACATGGTACTCGCTGGCGAGGCCGACGTGGTCGCGATCAACGAATTCACCGGACGCGCCGCGCTGAAAGAGCACGACCTCGGCGACAAGATCCACATCCTGCCGCAGCCACTCTCGGTCGCTGGCTTGCACGTCGTCGTTCACAAGTCGCACCCACAAGCGGGTGAGATGCTGGCGATGATCAACGACGGCCTGCGGGGCATCCGCACCGATGGTGAATATCAGGAGTTATTGTCAAATCTGGTGTTTGCGGGATCTTTCATGCGGCGGCGGTTTCGGTCTGGGTTTGCTTGATGCCGTCTTTGAAATTGACGCCTTGGATGACGTCGGCGAGATGATTGAAGCCGCGAAGTTTGTGCCAGTTTTGTTCGGCGCACTGCCCCAGTTTGAAGATCATGTGGAGCATGCCGTCGCGGGCCAGACAGCCCTTTGAGCGCTTGGTGCGATGACGGATCGTGGCAAAGGCGGATTCAATTGGATTGGTCGTTCGGATGCTTTGCCAATGCATTGCGGGAAAATCGTAGAATGCCAGCAGTTCGGTTCGATCTTTCTGAAGCGAGGCGGTGGCTTTGGGGTACTTGTCTTCAAACGTTTTCACGAAGAGATCGAACGCTTGTTCAGCTGACTTGCGCGTTTCAGCGCGCCAGATATCGTGCAGCATCGTTTTGGCTTTTGGCTGGGTGGACTTGGGAAAACAGTTGAGGACGTTGCCCGTCTTATACCAAGGGTGCTTCAAAATGACTCAGCTATGGATTTTGGGTACCGCCTGAGGTGCTGAGGTGATTCAAGATTGGCAAAGGAGACCACCGATGCCAGCCAGGATACCGATGCGAGCCGATTTTACCGCCAATGATCTGCGCAAGCTTGCCGCAGAGAGTTCTGATGCCCGGCAGAGCCGACGGCTTTTGTCGCTTGCCGCTATCGCCGATGGCATGTCGCGTGGGGCTGCGGCCCGCATTGGCGGGATGGACCGGCAAACGCTCAGGGACTGGGTGCTCCGTTTCAACGCTGATGGTCCAGCGGGGCTGCTGGATCGGCAGCGAGGAGGCTCGCGATCCCGCCTTGACAATGCGCAACTGGATGAACTGGCGGCTCTTGTCGAGACCGGTCCTGATCCTGAAAAGGACGGTGTCGTCCGCTGGCGGCGGGTCGATTTGAAGAATGTGATCAAGGCGCGTTTTGGCGTCGACTATCACGAGCGCCATGTGGGGCAGATTCTGCACAATCTGGGCTTTTCCCACATCAGCGCACGCCCTCAGCACCCGGGGCAGGACGTGCAGGTCATTGAGGATTTCAAAAAAACTTCGGCGACAATCTGAAGGAGACGCTTCAGGGGGTGCCGCCGGACAAACCCGTCGAAATCTGGTTCCAGGACGAGATGCGTCTCGGTCAGAAGAACACCCGCGTCCGCCAGTGGGCACGCAAGGGCACACGGCCCCGCCAGCCCGCCGATCAGCGTTACCAAAATGCGTATCTTTTTGGCGCCATCTGCCCCGAACGCGGCACCGGCGCGGCGATCATGATGCCAGCAGCCGACACCTATGCGATGCAGCGCCACCTGGAAGAAATCAGCAAAATTGTCTCCGATGGCGCCCACGCCGTCATCCTCATGGACCAAGCCGGCTGGCACACGACATCCGCTCTGGAAATCCCGCAAAACCTGTCGCTCATGTTTCTGCCGCCCAAATCACCAGAGCTGAATCCAACCGAAAACATTTGGCAATATCTCCGCCAGACATGGCTCGCAAACCGGACGTTCGACACATATGACGCGATTCTCGACGCGGGGTGCGAGGCCTGGAACAACCTCATCGCAAGACCGCAAACCATCACATCCATCGCAAGCCGCAACTGGGCGAAAGTCGGTCAGATTGAATAACCCTTGGTATTATGCACCCAGCAGCGTTGTTGAGGTGTGCCCGGATAGGTTTCTTCAAGAGCGGCCCAGAATCCCAGAGCACCGTCTCCGATGGCCAATTTTGGAGTGTTGAGACCGCGTTCTCTGAGGCCGATTAGAACCTCCCTCCAGCTCTGTGTGCTTTCACGAGTGCCGTCCTCGATTGCCAGAAATTGTTTCTGACCACGGGTATTTACGCCGATCACGACCAGCGCGCACAACTTGTGATCCTCGCCGCGTAAGCCACTGTGAATACCGTCGGCCCAGATGTAGACCCACTCGTCTTGGGACAGGTCTGCGGTGCGCCACGCCCTGTATTCAGCGGCCCATTCGGCCTTCAATCTGGCAACTGTTTTGGCCGAAAATCCGGTGGCATTAGCCCCGAGCAAACCCTTCAGCGCCGTTCCCATTTCGCCAGTGGAAATGCCTTTGAGGTAGAGCCAGGGGATCGCAGCCTGCAGCGTCTTGGTCTTGCGCACGTAGGGCGGTACGAGCGCGGAGCGGAAACTCACTGGCTTGCCGGTTTTCGAGCGTATCTTTGGAATCTCTACGGTCACAGGTCCAACACCCGTTTGGATTTCACGGGCGGGATGACTGCCATTACGTACCACCCCGGCGCGCCCGTCTGGTGTTTTGAGGTGAGCAAAGCGATCCATCAATTCCGCAAGCTGAACCGCCCCGGGTTTACCGGAGGGTAAAACACTCCAAAGGTGAGCCCTATGACAAAGAGACCACATACCCCCGCCTATCCTGCGGAGCAAACGCGGTGCTGTTCCAACCTTCCTGACCGGCGGGACGATCATTCATGATCACTGGAAACCCTACTACGCCCATATGAGCGGAGTGGACGCCCACGCCCTCTGCGGGGCGCATCACTTGCGCGAACTCAAGGCCATCGAAGAGATCGAAAAAGAGCCTTGGGCGACGGAGATGAGCGCAGTGCTTCATAGCGCCAATCAGCTCAGATGCGCGGCTCAGGATCAAGGCGAGACCGAACTCCCGGAACTGGTTCGCCAGGGTATAGTCACCAGATACATGGCGATCCTCGCCAAGGGGCTCGCCTTCCACGAACGCCGGCCCCCGCTGGCCAAAAGCCCCGGCACCCGCGGCCGAAAAGCCAGGCGGCCAGGCCACAACCTGCTCCTCCGCCTGCGTGACTACCGCGATGACGTTTTGCGATTCATCGCCGACTTCGCGGTCCCATTCACAAACAATCAGGCCGAACAGGACCTGCGCATGATGAAGCTGCGCATGAAAATCTCGGGCACCTTCCGCACCCTCGAGGGCGCGCGGGTCTTCGCCGACATCAGGTCCGTCATCTCGACGGCCAGAAAACACCGGTTCAACATCCTGGAAATCCTGACCCTGTCACCACCTCAGATCATCGCACGGCTCTGACGGAACAAAACCCCGCAACCCTATCGGACAGGGTGCTTGGGAGTTACGTTTTTTCTTAGCCATACCTATCATATAGGCATGATCTTACGTACTTCAAGGGGATACACCCCGCCCCACAGGGCAATCGCGCTTCAGAAGCCTTGGATGAGGGTTTTGAGGAAGTCATTGCTCCAGCCTGCCTTTTTGAACTTCCCACGGTTTGAGCCTTTTGCGGGATTTGCCTTGATGATGTTCAAAGCGATGCGCCTCAAGGCGGCGAAGTTGGCTGGCGCGTGATCTTTTCGTGCGCGGTGCTGATCATCGTTCATCACCACGTCGAGAGACCAATGCAAACTGTTCTCGATCTGCCAGTGACCACGGATCAGAGAAGCGGCAACTTGAGCCGAGGGACATTTGGAGAGGAGGTAAATCCGCTCTGACCGGTTTGTTTTGTCATCTGCTGCTCGCTCAGAAACGACGTGGACGAAGGCTTGTAGATGCGGCCAGTTATGGATGTCCGTGAGATACTGCGGCACATTATAGACGCGATATGACCGCTCCTCGATGCGGCCGTGGTCAGCGTCGACCGTGTCATATTTATCAATGTAATCAGTACCCTGATCGTCAACAAAGGCCCGTACATCAGCCAGCATGTCGCCCTGGTTGCCCTTGAGCTGCAAGCAATATTCGCCGCCCGCCTGCACGATCAATTCGCAGGTCTCTCTCTGGCAGTGCAGCGCATCAGCGGTGATGGTGATGCCACGGATATCAAGCATCCCGATCAGGTCGCGCAGCGCCAGTATCTCGCCGCCGCCCCTGGCGCTTTCTGCGATGCCCAGGCTCAGGCGCGCGCCATGGGCAAAGGCGGTCACGATGTTCATGTTCGACTGCCCGGCGGCCTTGTCAAAGCTGCGCCGCATCTCTTTGCCATCGATAGCGATTGCCGGCTCATCTCCAGCCTTGACCGCAAAGTCAGTGCGAAACTTGTCGAAAAAGGCCTGAAAGCTCGACGGCTTCATAAGGCGGAAGAGCCGCGAATACGCGTCATGGCAGGGAATGCCGTGGGGCAATTCGAGAAACTCTCGCAGGAAATCCTCCTTCATATGCCCGAAAAGCTCCATGTCGACCGCCGTCTCACCGCCGCACAGCGCGCACAAAAGGCTGATCGTCATGAGATCGCAGAAATTGTGACGCGGGGCATTGCCACCCCGAGGATCGTCCATGTCGTTGAAATAGCTGGTCAATGTAGGCATCTCAAAACTCCATCAAGTGATGAATCCTCAAGAATCCAATTCTAATCCACAGTCAAACTTCAAGCGCGATTCCCCTGCCCCGCCCCACCGAACGGTCGATTAACGGAATTTTGGCACCGATTCGGGCAATCTGTTCAAACCGTCGGACGAGGGAGAACCACTTCGGAAGGCCGCCGCGGAACCACGGTGCGAAAGGTCCGACAGCAGAGAAATGGGGCAAGATCCGCCTGCCGGAGAACCGGAAGGCCCACGCGGGCAGCCTGAAAACATATGGGACGAAACGATGAAACAGAGGTTTCTAGCACTCTCCCTGGGTGTCGGCGCGATGATTCTTGCAACGCAGCACGCCTTTGCCCAGCAGGCCAACCGCAACTGTGCGGATCGCGAAAAGGTGGTCGAACGACTGTCGGCGACCTATGGCGAAAGCCGACAGTCAATCGGGTTGGCGCCGAACAATTCTGTAATTGAGGTTTACGCCTCGCTTGAAACCGGGACCTGGACAATTACGGTGACCATGCCAAGCGGCGTGACTTGCCTTGTGGCATCGGGGCAGAATTTCGAAAACACGACGGGCGAGGTAACCCCGGCAATGGGCACAGCGCTTTAGCTGCTTAACCCCGATTCTGGATAAGACGTTGGCGTCACCAGTGCACTACTCGACAGAATTTTTTCGTAGTTTTTTGGTAACTCCCAAGCACCCCCCACGTTTGAGTGTTATTGTCAGTTTTATGGTGAGTCGAATTTGCCATTTTGCGCGTGTTTTTTTTCTTTCTTGTCTGAATTCTGTGGCGCCGGGTTGATTTCTCTGAATCAGTGGTGGGATGGATCAGGTTGCCGCCCTTGAACAACTTCTCGCCACGGCTCTGCGTCGGATCGCTGAGCTTGAAGCTGCGTTGGCGAGCATGGCGGAAGAGATCACGGACCTGCGCCGACAGTTGGCCAAGAACAGCAGCAATAGCAGCAAGCCCCCTTCAAGTGATGGCCTGAAGAAGCCAGCCCCGCGCAGCCTGCGTGGCAAATCCGGAAAGAAAAGTGGCGGCCAAGTTGGCCACCGGGGCGACACCCTGCGCCAGACGTCAACACCCGACTTTGTCGAACGGCATGAGGCGACGCATTGCAGCGCCTGTCAGAGCGCCCTGACGGCGGAGATGGTGAAAGGGATCGAGAAGCGTCAGGTGTTCGACTTGCCTGCGCCACGCCTGGAGGTCACCGAGCATCAGGCGGCGGTTTATTGTTGCGACCATTGTCGAGCCACGACGACGGCTGGCTTTCCCGATGGCGTGGCCGCGCATGTGCAATATGGCACGCGCATGCGGGCAGTGGCGGTCTATTGCAATGTTCAGCAGCTGATACCCGAGGATCGGGTCTGCCAGCTTATGCGCGACCTGTTTGGGGCCACCAGCTTGTGCGCGGCCAGCGTGACCAACTGGACGCGCGGCGCGGCAAATAAGATGGGTGTCGTGGTTGAACACATTCTCGCCCGGCTTGCCGAAGGCGGCGTTCGGCATCTGGACGAGACCGGACTTCGTGTTGCCGGCAAGCTGCACTGGCTGCACACGATCTGCGATACCGCCTTCACCCATTACCGCATCAGCGCCAAACGCGGTGCTGTTCCAACCTTCCTGACCGGCGGGACGATCATTCATGATCACTGGAAACCCTACTACGCCCATATGAGCGGAGTGGACGCCCACGCCCTCTGCGGGGCGCATCACTTGCGCGAACTCAAGGCCATCGAAGAGATCGAAAAAGAGCCTTGGGCGACGGAGATGAGCGCAGTGCTTCATAGCGCCAATCAGCTCAGATGCGCGGCTCAGGATCAAGGCGAGACCGAACTCCCGGAACTGGTTCGCCAGGGTATAGTCACCAGATACATGGCGATCCTCGCCAAGGGGCTCGCCTTCCACGAACGCCGGCCCCCGCTGGCCAAAAGCCCCGGCACCCGCGGCCGAAAAGCCAGGCGGCCAGGCCACAACCTGCTCCTCCGCCTGCGTGACTACCGCGATGACGTTTTGCGATTCATCGCCGACTTCGCGGTCCCATTCACAAACAATCAGGCCGAACAGGACCTGCGCATGATGAAGCTGCGCATGAAAATCTCGGGCACCTTCCGCACCCTCGAGGGCGCGCGGGTCTTCGCCGACATCAGGTCCGTCATCTCGACGGCCAGAAAACACCGGTTCAACATCCTGGAAATCCTGACCCTGTCACCACCTCAGATCATCGCACGGCTCTGACGGAACAAAACCCCGCAACCCTATCGGACAGGGTGCTTGGGAGTTACGTTTTTTGATTCGTTTTTTACGATACTCGTTGACCCTTTTTCGCAGAGGGTTGCGATGAGGGATTTCCACCATTGTTATGGAAATGATCCTCGGTTCTCTCAAAGCCTCATTTGGCTCCAGTTCAACGGCAATTCCGCCAAACTCTCCAAGAAATAGAACATTTGAAACGGTTTCGTGATCTGCTTTGAATGTATCAGGGTCATTTTTCCGTACGTGTTTCGGGATGATCACCTGAAAGGGAGTGGCAGCCATCAGATCGAGCACAAGTGTCATGGTTCTTTTAGGGAGCGCAGCCAGTTCATTGAGCTTATCCGTGAGGGCGTAGAAACGGTTGGGGTCCTCTTCCATCATGTCGAACATGAGGTCCCGGATCTTCTCATAAGCGAGATCTTCGTTGATTGGGAAGTTGTTCTCCATGGCGCGCACCTTTTGCCCCGTGTTGACCAGCCTGAATGCCCCCGTGATTAGTATGGGGTGAGAGGGGTTTCCAAGTACGTTGCCCCATGATTCAAGGTTCAAAAGCGACACAATATGGACCGCCACTCATGTCGATCACTAACACCGCACTTTTTGTCTGTCTCGATGATTTTGCAAAAACCTACGAGGACTGGGAGCGCCACCGGTTGATCCCCTCGGGTCGTCAGAGGCTTCGCTCCGGCAAGCTGACCCTGGGGGAGAGCCTGTTCATCATGGTCTTGTTTCACTTGTCGCCGTTCAAGGACTTCAAACATTATTGGATTTATGGCGTTGAGCAGAAATACCGTGACTGCTTTGGCACCCTCCCGAGCTATGGTCGGTTTGTCAGCCTCATGCCAAGATTAATGGTGCCGTTTTGCATACTGCTGCACTGCTTCAGCGGTGAAAAAACCGGCGTCTATTTTGCCGACAGCACTAAGCTCGCGGTCTGCCACAATGCCCGCATTAATCGAAACAAGGTCTTCAAGGGGCTGGCAAAGCGCGGTCGCAGCACAATGGGCTGGTTCTTTGGCTTCAAACTGCATCTAATCATCAACAACAAGGGGGAGATCATGGCCGTCAAAATCACGGCAGGTAATGTCGATGATCGAAAGCCGTTTGAAGCCATGATCGCGGGCCTCGAAGGCAAAATATTTGCTGATAAGGGCTATATCTCCAAATCCCTCTTCCAACGGCTCTGGCAGCGTGGGCTCCACCTCGTCACCGGCATTCGCCGCAACATGAAAAACTATCTCCTGCCAATCCTGAACAAAATCCTGTTGCGAAGGCGGTTCATCATCGAAACTCTGTTCGATAAGTTGAAAACCAGCATGGGACTGGAACACACTCGACACAGATCGCCTGCCAACGCATTCGTACACCTCATCTCGTGTGTCGCAGCCTATATGCTCGGGAAAACCAAAGTTAAAATGGGACCCATAACCGTGCCGGAAACAATCAGGCAGGTCGAATACCAGATATAGCGCTTATCCAGAACTCAGGTTGCTTAAGGCGTCGAGTATGAGTTTCGTGCCCGCGATGGTCAGAAACACGTAGATCAGCGTGAAATAGACCTTCTCGGGCACGACTCGGTTCACATAGACGCCAAGAAGCGTGCCGATAATCGCGAATGGCAGTAGGTAGAGGCTGGCGAGGGACGATTGCCAGCTGAACAGGCCAAGCGCGGCGTAGAGAACAACTTTGAACAGGTTGCTGATCCAGAATGTGATGATGGTTGTGGCCTGATAAGCCTCTTTCGTCAGGTTTTGGGACAATAGGTAGATTGTTGCCACCGGCCCGCCCGCATGGGCGACAAAGCTGGTGATGCCGGCGCCAGTTCCGAACAGGTAACCAAGCGTATCGGAGAACGGTTTTTGTGTGGGCAGGAGTCCGGCGCGTCGAATGATCTGAAAGGCCACAAATCCCAGTGCGATCAGTCCGATGATCAGGCGGAACACGCCATCGCTTATCACAAAAATCAGTCCGGCCCCCAAAAGGCCACCCATAAGTGCGCCTATTACCAGAATGCGCGAAATGCGGGCGTCCCATCTGCGCCAGTTGGGTTTTAGCGCGACGAAATCCATCACCAAAAGCAGAGGCAGCATGATCGCAATTGCGTCCGCCGGATCCAGGATCAGCGTCAGAAACGCCGTTGCCGCGACTGATGCCGATGATCCGAATCCCGCCTTGTCGATGCCAGCATAAATCACCGTCGGGATCGCGATTGCGAAGAAAAAGAAGTCGAGCTCCACGAGTACCCTCAACAGTGATCCTTCGCGCAAACATATGGTTTTCGCGGGGTTTGGCCAGCGGATTGCAAGCAATGCGCCCCTTTGCGACCCTATGCTGCACTTGCACATGGCACGCAATGCGACTAGGCACCCGGCGCATATGAAACCGACCGGGGAACATTTCGATGGCCAGACCTAAGATAGCATTGATCGGCGCAGGGCAGATCGGCGGCACGCTCGCCCATCTTGCGGCAATGAAGGAACTCGGGGACGTTGTGCTGTTCGACATTGCCGACGGTATTCCGCAGGGCAAGGCGCTGGACATCGCTGAATCCGGCCCGGCAGAGAAATTCGATGCCGCGCTCTCCGGCACCACGGATTATGCCGATATTGCCGGGGCCGATGTCTGTATCGTGACCGCCGGTGTCGCGCGCAAGCCGGGGATGAGCCGCGACGATCTTCTGGGCATCAACCTCAAGGTCATGAAATCGGTGGGCGAGGGGATCCGCGATCACGCGCCCGACGCCTTTGTCATCTGCATCACCAACCCGCTTGATGCGATGGTCTGGGCCTTGCGCGAATATTCCGGCCTACCGGTCGAAAAGGTCTGCGGCATGGCGGGCGTTCTGGACAGCGCGCGGTTCCGCCACTTTCTAAGCTTGGAATTCGGTGTGTCGATGAAAGATGTCACAGCGTTCGTTCTCGGCGGACACGGCGACACAATGGTGCCGCTGGCACGCTATTCCACAGTTGCCGGCATCCCGCTGCCCGATCTTGTCTCGATGGGATGGACCACACAGGAAAAACTGGACGCTATCGTACAACGTACCCGTGACGGCGGGGCAGAGATCGTCGGGCTGCTGAAGACCGGCAGCGCGTTTTATGCGCCTGCCACCAGCGCAATTGAGATGGCGGAAAGCTATCTGAAAGATCAGAAACGTGTTCTTCCCTGTGCGGCACATGTTGACGGAGCCTACGGGCTCAAAGGCCTTTATGTCGGCGTGCCGACGGTCATTGGTGCGGGCGGGATCGAAAAGGTCATCGACATCGACCTGAACAAGGACGAACAGGTCATGTTCGACAATTCGGTTGATGCGGTGAAGGGTCTCGTTGACGTCTGTAGAGGGATCGACGGCAACCTCGGCTAATCAGCCGGATCGAATGTGTTAGAACGCCCAGGCAGTGCTTGGGCGTTTTTCTTTAGGTGAACGTCCCGGTTACGCGCCCCAGCAACATGAAGGCCCGCGCGGTGCGTGTGTCGGTCAACGCGACAATGTCCTGGTCGGTGGCTGCGTCCTCAAAGTTCGTGAAGGTCTTGTCGAAAAGGCGCAGGAAATGGTGCACGGCGTCGCGGAACACAGCATCCTGCCGCATCCGACCAGACGCCAGCGCCAAAGATGACCGGTCGCGCACCCCGCCCAGACCGGCAATGGTCCGCCCGCGTTCGCCTTTTGCAAACCTGCGCCAGATTTCTGGTCGCGCACGTTCTGGTCGCAGATCATCCATGTATATGCCGTCATGGCTGAGCATGGTCAAAACGTCCTGACTGGCCTGGATCAATTGCGCAATGCGGCGATCTTCCAGCGCACGGCGTAGCGCTTTGAAGCCCTCCTTATCCTCGGCGTTTTCCGGGAAATGCATGGCGCGGATGAAATCGGGCATGTTGATCGGCGTCGCGAGTTCTTCTGCGGAGGTGCCAAGTGCCAGCTTGCCCTGATCCTCGCCATCTGTGCGGTCTTCCGTAACCGCGGGAACGATCGCGGGGGCGTCCACGATGGGCGTGCGCGTTGTCGTGAATGTTGCAATTGCGCTTTCGGTTTTTCGCTGAGCAATGGCAATTTCGTTGAGTTTTCGCTCGACAGAAGGTTTCATTCCGCCAGCGACTTGCGCGTTCTGGACGTAGCTTTGACGCATCGCGTCAATCGCCGCCTGAAGGCGCGAGGATTCCTCACGCATGATGCGGCTTGAACGCGCCGCCATTGCAGCAACCCAGATCATTGCGACCGGCAGGAAAATTGCGAGCATCGTCATGAGGAAGCGCAGATTGTCGAGCGGCTCTTCAGTGCGGTCGACGAACAAGAAAAACGCGCCAACCGCGACAAGCCAAACGGCAGACAAGCTGATCGCGATCACTTCGGTGACAGTGACCTTTGACGGCTTTTCAAACCGCTGATAAATGCCAAGATCCATTGGCGTTTGTTCGTTTTCGTCCTGCATTTTTTCGGCTCACCTTTTCCGGTTTCGCCCGCAATCAGACAAATTCAATCGCCAGCACTTCATAGCTTTTTTCGCCACCCGGTGTACGGACTTCGACGCTGTCGCCGACATCCTTGCCGATCAGCGCGCGGGCCAGCGGTGATTTGATGTTCAGCTTGGCCGCTTCGATATCGGCCTCTGGCTCGCCAACGATCTGATAGGTCTTTTCCTCATCGGTGTCTTCATCGACGATCTGCACCGTTGCACCGAATTTTACAGTACCCGACAGCGATGCCGGGTCATAAACATCCGCCAGACCAATGATCGCTTCCAGCTCTTTCACGCGGCCCTCAATAAAGCCCTGCTTTTCACGCGCCGCGTGGTATTCGGCATTCTCACTCAGATCGCCATGCTCGCGCGCCTCTGCAATCGCCTTGATCACGGCGGGGCGTTCCACCGATTTAAGGTTTTTCAATTCGGCGCTCAGCGCATCATAGCCAACGCGGGTCAGCGGTATCTTGTCCATTACAAGCATCTTTCCAACAACAAATACGCCCGGCGAACACGCCGCCGGGCGGTTGATCATTCCTGACCTAACTAACCCCGATACTGGATAAGACGTTGGCGTCACCAGTGCACTACTCGACAGAATTTTTTCGTAGTTTTTTGATTCGTTTTTTACGATACTCGTTGACCCTTTTTCGCAGAGGGTTGCGATGAGGGATTTCCACCATTGTTATGGAAATGATCCTCGGTTCTCTCAAAGCCTCATTTGGCTCCAGTTCAACGGCAATTCCGCCAAACTCTCCAAGAAATAGAACATTTGAAACGGTTTCGTGATCTGCTTTGAATGTATCAGGGTCATTTTTCCGTACGTGTTTCGGGATGATCACCTGAAAGGGAGTGGCAGCCATCAGATCGAGCACAAGTGTCATGGTTCTTTTAGGGAGCGCAGCCAGTTCATTGAGCTTATCCGTGAGGGCGTAGAAACGGTTGGGGTCCTCTTCCATCATGTCGAACATGAGGTCCCGGATCTTCTCATAAGCGAGATCTTCGTTGATTGGGAAGTTGTTCTCCATGGCGCGCACCTTTTGCCCCGTGTTGACCAGCCTGAATGCCCCCGTGATTAGTATGGGGTGAGAGGGGTTTCCAAGTACGTTGCCCCATGATTCAAGGTTCAAAAGCGACACAATATGGACCGCCACTCATGTCGATCACTAACACCGCACTTTTTGTCTGTCTCGATGACTTTGCAAAAACCTACGAGGACTGGGAGCGCCACCGGTTGATCCCCTCGGGTCGTCAGAGGCTTCGCGCCGGCAAGCTGACCCTGGGGGAGAGCCTGTTCATCATGGTCTTGTTTCACTTGTCGCCGTTCAAGGACTTCAAACATTATTGGATTTATGGCGTTGAGCAGAAATACCGTGACTGCTTTGGCACCCTCCCGAGCTATGGTCGGTTTGTCAGCCTCATGCCAAGATTAATGGTGCCGTTTTGCATACTGCTGCACTGCTTCAGCGGTGAAAAAACCGGCGTCTATTTTGCCGACAGCACTAAGCTCGCGGTCTGCCACAATGCCCGCATTAATCGAAACAAGGTCTTCAAGGGGCTGGCAAAGCGCGGTCGCAGCACAATGGGCTGGTTCTTTGGCTTCAAACTGCATCTAATCATCAACAACAAGGGGGAGATCATGGCCGTCAAAATCACGGCAGGTAATGTCGATGATCGAAAGCCGTTTGAAGCCATGATCGCGGGCCCCGAAGGCAAAATATTTGCTGATAAGGGCTATATCTCCAAATCCCTCTTCCAACGGCTCTGGCAGCGTGGGCTCCACCTCGTCACCGGCATTCGCCGCAACATGAAAAACTATCTCCTGCCAATCCTGAACAAAATCCTGTTGCGAAGGCGGTTCATCATCGAAACTCTGTTCGATAAGTTGAAAACCAGCATGGGACTGGAACACACTCGACACAGATCGCCTGCCAACGCATTCGTACACCTCATCTCGTGTGTCGCAGCCTATATGCTCGGGAAAACCAAAGTTAAAATGGGACCCATAACCGTGCCGGAAACAATCAGGCAGGTCGAATACCAGATATAGCGCTTATCCAGAACTCAGGTTAACTAGGGGGGAAAATGCAAGCCTGATTGGGCGAACAGGCGGAAAGCGCCTAGTCGTACTGCACCACTTCAAACTCGATCCCGTCATCGGCATCGAAATAGAAACGGCGCCCTGGTTCATAGTCGGCATGGCTTTTTGGCGTGAACCCCTCTGCCGCAACCAGTGACTCGATCGCGTCCAGATCGTCAACAACCACGGCAATGTGGTTCAGACCGCCCGCGCGTGTGTATGTGTTGTCAGCATCCTTAAGCGCATCGGGCGGGCGATAAATCGCAACATACTGGTCAACGGTTCCCACATGATAGGTCGCGCCGCCGCTTATTGCATCTCCATGCCAGCGGATGTTCCAGCCGAAAACGCGGTTCATCCATGCCGCGGTGGCGTCCAGATCGCTGACGGTGACATTGACATGTTCCAATTGTGCTTGTGCCATATCGGCCTCCTCAAGTTCTGATGGTTCCTTTGTAATTTCGTAACTCCCAAGCACCCTGTCCGATAGGGTTGCGGGGTTTTGTTCCGTCAGAGCCGTGCGATGATCTGAGGTGGTGACAGGGTCAGGATTTCCAGGATGTTGAACCGGTGTTTTCTGGCCGTCGAGATGACGGACCTGATGTCGGCGAAGACCCGCGCGCCCTCGAGGGTGCGGAAGGTGCCCGAGATTTTCATGCGCAGCTTCATCATGCGCAGGTCCTGTTCGGCCTGATTGTTTGTGAATGGGACCGCGAAGTCGGCGATGAATCGCAAAACGTCATCGCGGTAGTCACGCAGGCGGAGGAGCAGGTTGTGGCCTGGCCGCCTGGCTTTTCGGCCGCGGGTGCCGGGGCTTTTGGCCAGCGGGGGCTGGCGTTCGTGGAAGGCGAGCCCCTTGGCGAGGATCGCCATGTATCTGGTGACTATACCCTGGCGAACCAGTTCCGGGAGTTCGGTCTCGCCTTGATCCTGAGCCGCGCATCTGAGCTGATTGGCGCTATGAAGCACTGCGCTCATCTCCGTCGCCCAAGGCTCTTTTTCGATCTCTTCGATGGCCTTGAGTTCGCGCAAGTGATGCGCCCCGCAGAGGGCGTGGGCGTCCACTCCGCTCATATGGGCGTAGTAGGGTTTCCAGTGATCATGAATGATCGTCCCGCCGGTCAGGAAGGTTGGAACAGCACCGCGTTTGGCGCTGATGCGGTAATGGGTGAAGGCGGTATCGCAGATCGTGTGCAGCCAGTGCAGCTTGCCGGCAACACGAAGTCCGGTCTCGTCCAGATGCCGAACGCCGCCTTCGGCAAGCCGGGCGAGAATGTGTTCAACCACGACACCCATCTTATTTGCCGCGCCGCGCGTCCAGTTGGTCACGCTGGCCGCGCACAAGCTGGTGGCCCCAAACAGGTCGCGCATAAGCTGGCAGACCCGATCCTCGGGTATCAGCTGCTGAACATTGCAATAGACCGCCACTGCCCGCATGCGCGTGCCATATTGCACATGCGCGGCCACGCCATCGGGAAAGCCAGCCGTCGTCGTGGCTCGACAATGGTCGCAACAATAAACCGCCGCCTGATGCTCGGTGACCTCCAGGCGTGGCGCAGGCAAGTCGAACACCTGACGCTTCTCGATCCCTTTCACCATCTCCGCCGTCAGGGCGCTCTGACAGGCGCTGCAATGCGTCGCCTCATGCCGTTCGACAAAGTCGGGTGTTGACGTCTGGCGCAGGGTGTCGCCCCGGTGGCCAACTTGGCCGCCACTTTTCTTTCCGGATTTGCCACGCAGGCTGCGCGGGGCTGGCTTCTTCAGGCCATCACTTGAAGGGGGCTTGCTGCTATTGCTGCTGTTCTTGGCCAACTGTCGGCGCAGGTCCGTGATCTCTTCCGCCATGCTCGCCAACGCAGCTTCAAGCTCAGCGATCCGACGCAGAGCCGTGGCGAGAAGTTGTTCAAGGGCGGCAACCTGATCCATCCCACCACTGATTCAGAGAAATCAACCCGGCGCCACAGAATTCAGACAAGAAAGAAAAAAAACACGCGCAAAATGGCAAATTCGACTCACCATAAAACTGACAATAACACTCAAACGTGGGGGGTGCTTGGGAGTTACGTAAACTTTAGATCAAGGTGAAAAAATTGTGGATTTACAGATGGTTGAAAATTCCATTGGAAAACTGGCGGAGCGAACCGGGCTGGCGGTGTCTGCAATTCGCTTTTACGAATCCGAAGGCTTGCTGGTCGCCGCGCGCAATCGCGGCGGGCATCGGCGGTTTCCGAAATCGGAAATCAGGCGCGCTTCGTTCATTCTGATTGCGCAGCAATTGGGGTTTTCGTTGGCAGATATTCGGGCCGCTCTTGATACTTTGCCCAAAGGCCGCGTCCCTTCGCCAGCAGATTGGCAGCGGCTGGGCGGTGAATTTCGGGCAAGTCTGGATGCGCGGATCGGGACTTTGACGCGGCTTCGGGACAATCTGGATGGATGTATCGGCTGTGGTTGTCTTATACCAAGGGTGCTTCAAAATGACTCAGCTATGGATTTTGGGTACCGCCTGAGGTGCTGAGGTGATTCAAGATTGGCAAAGGAGACCACCGATGCCAGCCAGGATACCGATGCGAGCCGATTTTACCGCCAATGATCTGCGCAAGCTTGCCGCAGAGAGTTCTGATGCCCGGCAGAGCCGACGGCTTTTGTCGCTTGCCGCTATCGCCGATGGCATGTCGCGTGGGGCTGCGGCCCGCATTGGCGGGATGGACCGGCAAACGCTCAGGGACTGGGTGCTCCGTTTCAACGCTGATGGTCCAGCGGGGCTGCTGGATCGGCAGCGAGGAGGCTCGCGATCCCGCCTTGACAATGCGCAACTGGATGAACTGGCGGCTCTTGTCGAGACCGGTCCTGATCCTGAAAAGGACGGTGTCGTCCGCTGGCGGCGGGTCGATTTGAAGAATGTGATCAAGGCGCGTTTTGGCGTCGACTATCACGAGCGCCATGTGGGGCAGATTCTGCACAATCTGGGCTTTTCCCACATCAGCGCACGCCCTCAGCACCCGGGGCAGGACGTGCAGGTCATTGAGGATTTCAAAAAAACTTCGGCGACAATCTGAAGGAGACGCTTCAGGGGGTGCCGCCGGACAAACCCGTCGAAATCTGGTTCCAGGACGAGATGCGTCTCGGTCAGAAGAACACCCGCGTCCGCCAGTGGGCACGCAAGGGCACACGGCCCCGCCAGCCCGCCGATCAGCGTTACCAAAATGCGTATCTTTTTGGCGCCATCTGCCCCGAACGCGGCACCGGCGCGGCGATCATGATGCCAGCA
>CATOSB010000032.1 GCA_951812305.1 uncultured Paracoccaceae bacterium | reverse complement strand
AAGGGATCTTATCGAAAGCAATCTTCGTTTGGGCGGGCGCCGGATATGCGCGGTGATCACAATCCGCACAGCACGCATTCTGTGGACATCACATTTTCGGCTCGTAAAAACGGCACGACATTACACAACCCCAGGGTCATCCTGAAATCCAGTCTGGATCACAAGCTGAACGCCTGTCTCTTTCGATTTACCCAATCGCTCGATGCGGTGGATGTTGCTGAAAGTGCCGCTGTGGAT
Source organism: uncultured Paracoccaceae bacterium (assembly GCA_951812305.1). Classification (GTDB taxonomy): domain Bacteria; phylum Pseudomonadota; class Alphaproteobacteria; order Rhodobacterales; family Rhodobacteraceae; genus Rhodobacter_B. The sequence goes on along the minus strand of CATOSB010000032.1, from coordinate 77,036 downwards.
ATGGCCATGCTCGACCGACGTTGGCGCTTGATTGGGACAGGACGGGACGCGACCATTACAAAGCGCATGGATACCCACGGTGGACACAAAAAATCCTTTGTAAACGCTGTGGGACGATTTTCGCAGCCGCATTCTGCAGACGATAGCCCGAAGACAATGGAAGGGCTATCATCCCCGCGCTTACACGCAGGGAGTTCCCGCTGGATTAAAGGGGTGCCGCAACGGATTTGAGTGGCTTGACGCCCTGGATTGTGCAATCTGACCTGAGGTATGGAAATTCGGCATCTGGCACCCGGAAAGGTATATCGCGCGTGCAGGACGAGGCGGGACACAATGTTTTCAAAAGGCAAGATTAAGGGCGCAGGGGACGGGCCATCTCCCGGCACGCCACTGGAACCGGCGGGAAAACACGAGGCGGCTTTGACACCGGATGTTTCTTCGGCGTCTTTGGCTCCGGCAAAACCGAAATCCAAACCCTCAAGGCTGTCGCCCGATCTCACGATTGTCGGCACTCTCGGGACGCCCGGTGATATCCTGGTTGAAGGCACCGTGGAAGGTGATATCCGCGCCCATTGCGTCGACGTCAGTGAGGGCGCTCTCGTCAAGGGTGAGATAGTCGGTGATGATGTCGTGGTGGAGGGACGCGTCACTGGCCGTATTTGCGCCCTGAAACTGCGCCTGACATCAACGGCCCGCGTTGAGGGCGACATCCTGCACAGGATAATCGCCATCGAATCCGGCGCGATTTTCGAAGGCACCGTGCAGCGGCGGGACGACCCCCTCGACACTGCCTCCGGCAAGGAACAGTTGGAAGATGCATGTCTTTCGGAAGGCTGAGCTCCCGCCTGAGCCTTCCGAAAGACATGCTTTACCCGCACCCGGGAATATCATCAAACGCGCCGCCTTGTAACGCTTCGGACATGCTGTCCAGAAGTCGTGCAAAATGGCCACAAGCAGGATACCCGATGCTGGTCTCGTCCAGTTGGCCCGGCTTTGCATCATCAAGAGTGGGTCAGTTTTAAACGCTCATTGACAGGGGTAAGGGTCATGGACTGCCCCTTTCCCAGACTTCGCAGGTTTTGGCGTGTGAATCGGCCTGGAGCTTCGCAGACATCACCCTCTGGGACAAGGCGGCGCGGGAAACCACGCAGGGCAATCGACTGAACAACCCAAGCATTCAACGCGACTCGTAAAAACCCTACAAAGCTGCACGTTTCGTCCCGGAATTGCCCTGAATACGCCTTTTGATGCCCCGAGTGCAGGATGCGCAAACGTCATATGGCTCTTTTGCAGCATTTTTTCCATTCAATCGATTGCCCTGGGAAACCACGGAAGACCCTTCGATGCGCGCTTGTCAGTCTGCAAACGGGATGCCGGAACTGTCGTCAATGAAGTCGGGGGTTCCGGGCCGGGCGGCGGCCCCTTTTGCATTCCCGGCCTCCAGAAGCGCATTGATCAGGGTGCAGGCGGTGTCGAAATCCATGACGGGTTCAATGCCATGATCCACCGCGAGCTTCTTGCCGGCTTCGCACAGTCGGAAGATATGGGCTGCCTGCCGAAAGCTGGCGGGCGTCTCCGGTAAATGGCTCTTCGGGGGCAGGGGCAGTGTCTCGTCTGATGCAAGGTCGAGAAGATCAGCGATCATGCCACGCAGGATCCCGGTTGCGCCTGTCTTTGTGAAGGGAGCCGTTAGGCCGAGCCGGGCGGCATCGACGGGGTATTGGTGAGCGCGATCGTAAAGATAAGCCTGCTGTCGAAAGCTGGAAAGGGCGCCCCGCCGCACCCTGGACGTTGTGTAATAGCCGAGGTGGTCCACCATGCACCACGCACGGCATTGCGCCAGCGTTGCGCTGAAGACATTTGTGTGTCCGCGCACGGTGGCGATTTTGCCCTCCAGGGCTTCGGCCATCTCCGCGGTGTCAGCCGGTACCGTGACATACCAGTGTTCCCCAATCCGTACCGGCCGCGCTTCGATTGCAGGCGACAGTTCCGGGGTGGGATCGGGGGTGCCTGACCCTGGACGCTTTTTTCGCCGCGTCCTGCGCGCATTGTTTCCGGTGGCCATTCCGACTGCTCTCCCTGCGCTTTATCATAGCGCAGTATTGTCCTTTGAAACCAGCCAGGTGATACAGTTGCCCTGTCCCCGGCCTGTTGTTCAAAATCCGTCTTACGATTTCAACAGATCGGCAAGCAACGCGCGTTTGGATCCGGGATCGGTTTCGGTGGCCAGAAACCCGTCGAGTTCGTCCCGGATGAGCGCGTCGAGACGGGGGAGGGCGGCGCGGCGGTCGAGGCCCCATGCGCCGAGCATGATCTGCCGTCTTGTGCGGTCGCGCCGGGCCTGCCCGGGTGTGATGTGGCCGTCGGCGGGCAGGGCGGTATCCGATGCAAGCGTATGGAACCTGAGTTCTGGATAAGCGCTATATCTGGTATTCGACCTGCCTGATTGTTTCCGGCACGGTTATGGGTCCCATTTTAACTTTGGTTTTCCCGAGCATATAGGCTGCGACACACGAGATGAGGTGTACGAATGCGTTGGCAGGCGATCTGTGTCGAGTGTGTTCCAGTCCCATGCTGGTTTTCAACTTATCGAACAGAGTTTCGATGATGAACCGCCTTCGCAACAGGATTTTGTTCAGGATTGGCAGGAGATAGTTTTTCATGTTGCGGCGAATGCCGGTGACGAGGTGGAGCCCACGCTGCCAGAGCCGTTGGAAGAGGGATTTGGAGATATAGCCCTTATCAGCAAATATTTTGCCTTCGAGGCCCGCGATCATGGCTTCAAACGGCTTTCGATCATCGACATTACCTGCCGTGATTTTGACGGCCATGATCTCCCCCTTGTTGTTGATGATTAGATGCAGTTTGAAGCCAAAGAACCAGCCCATTGTGCTGCGACCGCGCTTTGCCAGCCCCTTGAAGACCTTGTTTCGATTAATGCGGGCATTGTGGCAGACCGCGAGCTTAGTGCTGTCGGCAAAATAGACGCCGGTTTTTTCACCGCTGAAGCAGTGCAGCAGTATGCAAAACGGCACCATTAATCTTGGCATGAGGCTGACAAACCGACCATAGCTCGGGAGGGTGCCAAAGCAGTCACGGTATTTCTGCTCAACGCCATAAATCCAATAATGTTTGAAGTCCTTGAACGGCGACAAGTGAAACAAGACCATGATGAACAGGCTCTCCCCCAGGGTCAGCTTGCCGGCGCGAAGCCTCTGACGACCCGAGGGGATCAACCGGTGGCGCTCCCAGTCCTCGTAGGTTTTTGCAAAATCATCGAGACAGACAAAAAGTGCGGTGTTAGTGATCGACATGAGTGGCGGTCCATATTGTGTCGCTTTTGAACCTTGAATCATGGGGCAACGTACCTGGAAACCCCTCTCACCCCATACTAATCACGGGGGCATTCAGGCTGGTCAACACGGGGCAAAAGGTGCGCGCCATGGAGAACAACTTCCCAATCAACGAAGATCTCGCTTATGAGAAGATCCGGGACCTCATGTTCGACATGATGGAAGAGGACCCCAACCGTCTCTACGCCCTCACGGATAAGCTCAATGAACTGGCTGCGCTCCCTAAAAGAACCATGACACTTGTGCTCGATCTGATGGCCGCCACTCCCTTTCAGGTGATCATCCCGAAACACGTACGGAAAAATGACCCTGATACATTCAAAGCGGATCACGAAACCGTTTCAAATGTTCTATTTCTTGGAGAGTTTGGCGGAATTGCCGTTGAACTGGAGCCAAATGAGGCTTTGAGAGAACCGAGGATCATTTCCATAACAATGGTGGAAATCCCTCATCGCAACCCTCTGCGAAAAAGGGTCAACGAGTATCGTAAAAAACGAATCAAAAAACTACGAAAAAATTCTGTCGAGTAGTGCACTGGTGACGCCAACGTCTTATCCAGAATCGGGGTTATGGAGAAAGCCCTTCATGAAGGCGCTGTTGCGCGCCGCCGTTGCCGCTGAGGGGTGCCCGGCGATATGGGCCTCGATATCGGATTTGAATTCATCGCAAAGATCGGGCTTGTGGCGAAACTGCGCCACGAGAAACCCTCCGAGGATGGCCTTGCGCCGGGCGTCATCGGTGCGCCCGGACTTGCTTGCGCGGTGCCTGATCCTCCGGACCTGGTCGGTGAGTCTGGCAAGGGACGAGAGCGGCGGCGTGTCGCGCTCGATGATGTCCCTGAACATCTCGACGAGCCGGGGCGTTGTCAGCCGGTGCCGGAAATACCCCGCCTTTCCGGCCGCCACGAGCAGGCGCTGTTCCTCCCGGGCGCGGACCCGCTCGGCCTCGGCCTCAAGCGCGGCGGTCTGCTCTCCGGGATCCGGCTTCCGGCGCTTGTTGCCGGATTTTGAAGCGGCCTTTTGGGGTGGTTGGGTCATTTGGCATCCTCGGCGTTCTACGCGCCACTGTTGTTTTGCAGGTCTTGCGTGTGGCGGCTTGATCGCTCCAATAATGTCGGGTGAAGGGGGGGTATGACGGTGAGATATTCAAATAAATGTCCCCCATCGGGGTCATATAATCCCTCGCCTTCAGGCGAAGGGAAGCTATTATCGACGTCGCCCCGGCGACGGAGAAGCCCTTGCGGTCATACAGGACGAATGCGCACAGCAAATACGATTTGAAAGTACACCTGATTTGGATACCGAAGGACCGCAAGAGGGTTTTGACGGGACAAGCAGCAGAACGTGCGCGGGACCTGTTGCGGCAGATTTGCATGGAACATGAGATGCACATCAGCACATCATATCGAGCAAAGTGGCCCCGGCCACATGGCCCGCTTCCCGGAACTCTTTGCTGAATGGGTTGTTTGATCGTGGTTTGGGCGCGGTCATGTCGGCGTCCTCCGGCCCGGGGTCCGGGCTGTCTTCGGACACGATCTTCGTCGTATCAGGCGACAAATCTACAAGGCGGTCCGAGGCTGATGGGTATTCTGTCTCGATAGGCCGGGCCCTTGCTATTTTGCGGGGCGTTCTGGCAGGGCAATCGACTGAACAACTCAAGCGTTCAACGCGACTCGTAACAACCCTACAAAGTTGCACGTTTCCTCCCGGAATTGCCCTGAATACGCCTTTTGATGCCCCGAGTGCAGGATGCGCGAACGTCATATGGCTCTTTTGCAGCATTTTTTCCATTCAATCGATTGCCCTGGGCGTTCTGGTCATGCGTCTTTTGGATTTGGGGCGTTTTGTCATAAGTTACTCCCTTCGGTTGGAGGCCTGGGCGGATATCCCTGTCGGCCTCTTCATTAAACCAGTATTCCTTTGTGAGCGGGTTTTCGGTCTTTTTCTCCCCGGTCGCAGGATCTGTCTTTCCGGTCATGGTCGTCCTTTCGATGTTTGCGGCTGTCAGCCCGGTGCTTTGGATGCGGGCGACGGATCGATGAGAAGAAGTGGCTTCCACCAGCCCCTCACGTTCTCGCGCCGGACCGCGCCGAGGACGCGGCTGTCCAGCGCCCCGGGCGTGTCGCCCTCGACGATGAGCGATCCGTCGGGTCGGCGCTCCGCGATGCGCTTGAGGATGCGCACGCCGTCCGGGGCATCGGGCGAGCAGAGACGGGAATACCATGGTGCGCCCCGGTGGCGGGGGTCGAGGCAGAAGGTGACATGGCTCGCCACTTCCGGTCCTGACCGGATATAGAGACCGCGCGGGACGGAACTGGTGGCATTGCCGATCAGAAGCCCGGCGGCACTTGCGGCCCAGACGAGCAGCAAAACCGCCATGACCGGTGCGCCGAACACAAGAGACCGGATGATTTCCTTTCGCAAGGTCAAAGGCTTTGTCCTTTTTCTTCAATCGGGGTCTGAACAGTCCTGTCGGCGCCGGACAGCCAGCGCGGGGTCCCGGGCGGGCGGTCCCGCATCACGGCGCGCAGACGATGAAGATGCCAGCGGAGCGGACTTTCGAGCCGCGCCCGCAGCCTCCAGACATGAACCTCATGGCGGCAGTGCGGTGAGGTGAGACACCAGTCGATCAGATCGAGCGTGCGCATAAGACTGCCCCGGCGCATGTGGGGCCGGGGCAGGAGATCAATGCTCCATGGCCGGAGATTACGGGGCACCGGCAATCCCGCTGCGCGGTGCGGCGCCAGGAACCCGGACCAGCGGTTGGTGCGGCAGGGCTCCGGTCCGAAGTCGAGCGCCTCGAATGCGATCCCCGGCAATGCGTCCCAGATGCATCGGACGTCGATGTTGTCCGGTGCAGACTTCAGCGCAGGCAACGCTTCTTCCTCAGCCGTTTGCGCTGCCGCGCCCTCCGCATCACGAAACTCCAGGCCTTGCGACGGGATTGTTTCGGATCCCGGCGCGGGCGCATTGACGGGTGTTTCACGCCTCGTCGCCAGCCCTGGCGTCAGTCTTTTCAGCGGGTTTCGCATTGCGATCTTTCTCCAGTTTTTCGAGCCGTCGGCGTATGGCCGCGGCGCTGCGGCCGAGTGTCCTGCCGACCTCTTCATGGGATTGTTCGGCCTTGAGCATGCTGAACATGCGGTCGTCCTCGTCGTCGGACCAGTTTTGGCCGTGGCGGTCGGGTTTGCCCGGTTTGTCCGCCGGCGGCGGGTCCGACGTGTTTCCGGCGGACCCGGAGATATCCTCTTCGTCCGCCCGGTCCGGGTCGCTGCCGGCGGGCGCGCCGGTCTCGCCCGTATCGTCCGGTCGCCCATGGTCCGGCGCGGGGGTCACAGGCTCCGGGGGGTGTCTGCGGCATCGCCCGGCTCGTCGGACCCGGTAACGGGCGGAGGCCCTTGTCCGGGCGCGTCGATTGCCTGTGTCTCTTCATCGGGCGCGACGGGTGGCGTCACATCCGGGTTTGGTTCGATGTCCGACGGACCGGTATCGGAGGTTTCGTCCGGTATCGGCGTTTTGCGGCCGCGCCCCTCAGTTGCGCCGGTCTCCTGTGCGGCGGCGGTATCCCGGCCCGTGTCCAGCAATCCCGGAACGGCCTCGATCACCCAGGGTTCGCCGGAGCGCAGCCGGGCGATGATACGCGCCTCGTCCCCGGACAGTGCGAGACTCTCCCCTGCCTCACCGGGAAGGGGGGTGGCATCGTCTCGCCCTTTCTGTCCCTCAACCCCGGGATATGGCCCGACCGCTGTGGTGTCCTTGCCACCGGGGCCTTGCCCTTCGTCCGCCCTGCGGGTCTCCAGGTCATAGTCGATATCCGGCTCCACCTCGGGGAAGCCGTCCTCGGGGGCGCTCTCGCCCGGGGATTGTGTGCCCTCTTTTTCTGGCCCCTGCGCCTGATCGGCCGGGCCATGACTCTGCGCTCCGGCCTCCGCTGCCTTCGCGCCCTTCACCGCCCCGGTTGCCGACGTGGCGACTTCCGGGTTTGTTTTGTCTTTCACGCCATCGGCGGCCTCTGCCTCCCCGATCCGTTTCATGACCTGCGCATGCCGTTTCGTAGCGGCGAGATGCTCTGCCACGTCTTCGGGCGATCTGACCCGGTCCTTCATGTCCGTCCGGGTGAACCAGATGGCTTTCGTGGCGAGGATCGGTTTGGACTTGCGGGTGAATATCAGCGCGCCATGCACGGGCAGCTGGCCCAGCGTTGCGGCCGACATGAGCGGCACCTCGCGGAGTTGTTCCTGCTCGCTGGTTCCGAGCGTGCCGGTCATGGGGGCGAGCGGCGCGGCCGAACTCGACGATCCCTGCGTCCGGGTGCGGATGGTGTGTTTACCGAGCATGGTGACGATATCGCTGGCGGTGCGCGATGAGCCGACGGCACTGACCACCCTGGCCTCGCAGCTGTCGAACCAGGCGGAGGCCCCGGCATCGCCGCCCCAGGCCTCCACGAGCTGCCCGTAGTTCTGATAGATCAGCATGAGATGCATGCCGATGGAGCGCCCGGCATCGCGGACATTGGTCAGTATGTCCATGCCACCGAGTACGCGGGCCTCATCGATGAGAAAGAGGCGGCGGGCTTTCGGGCGGTCGGGTTGCTCGGTGAGCCCGGCGATGACGAACATCGCGCCGAACAAGAGGCGCGGGAAGGAGGAGAAGTCCCGGGCCGCAAGTTCGGGCAGGTTGATGAAGATGTCGGACTTTGGGCCGAGCGCGGCGATATGGTCGGTCGGGGACTTCCGCGACTGACCGAAGGCCTGGATATCGGGGAAGCGAACGAAGGCGAGCTTGTTGGAAATGCCCTTGACCACGCCCGGGAAGGTGCGGTCGTCGAGCGCCGCGATCCCGGTCATCTCGTCATTGATATAGGGCAGATCGGGGTAGGTGGCCGCGATGTCCTGCGCCTCTTCAATCACGTCCTCCCGCTTGCGGTTGATGAATCTCGAAATCTCCCCCGCGACATTGTTGTTCTTTCTCTCGACGTAATAGGCCATGAGCGCGGCGAAGAGGCTGACGGACATATCGTGGAAATATTCGCTGTTCTCGGAGGACCGCGCATGGGCGGGCATCAGCGTTTTGGCCATGGTGTAGTAGACCGAAGGGGTGTCGGGTGCGAGCGGCGCGATGGCCTTGAAGGGATCGAACCCGGTTTCGGCATCGATGACGATGGCCCGATACCCCATGGCTTCGCGTGCCTCGCGGGTGCGCGCGTAGAGGTCGCCTTTGGGATCTACGACGACGAGCGGGCCGTCATAGGTGAGAATGTTGGGAATGACGATGCCGGCGGTCTTGTACCCGGCCGAGGGGGCCAGCACCAGGGCATGGCCGTTGCCCGCGCCCGGGTCGATGGTGACGAGATGGCCGGTCCCCTGCCGCCCCCAGCTGCGGGGCCGTCCCGGATCGAAGCCGGGAGTCTCTCCGATGGGATCGGAATGTTCGCCGAGCACGATGCCGCCGGGATGGGTAAATCGCTGCCGGATCTCGCCGCGACTGGCCCATGTGGCCTGAGGCAGACCGTCTTTATGTCCGCTCCCCGCCGGGCCGTCGCGGGTGGCGTCGTCAATGGCCCTGATCAGCCCTTTCCAGAGCCGGTAGCCCACGCCTGCGGTGATGGTCGCCATGATCACAAACCCGGCGAAGGCAAAGAGGACCGCTGTTTCTGCTGTGGAATAGTTGAAGAGGATGGTCCGGAACCAGGGCCATGTATTGTCGAAGACCCATGTGGCCTGCCAGGCGCCGTCGATCTTCCAGGGCCGGGTGGCATAGAGCGCGATGCCGGGAAACCAGAGACACCACCAGAGCGGGGACCTGCGCCCGAGACCGAGGGCGATCCCGTGGCAGATCATGGCGGGCAGGAGCGCGGCGAGCAGGAGGCCGGGATCGTAGGACCAGGCGGGTGTGGTGGCGCGCATATAGAGCGCGACGTTGACGATAAACCCGAGCCATGTGGCAAGGAGCAGGGCGAGCGGCAGGAGGCCGACAGGCGAGACGAGCGTGTCCCGCGCACGGGTCAGTCCCCGCCGGATGGCGGCAGCTGTCCTTTGTCTGCGGGAGATGTTTCGGTCGGTCATTGGGACTGGCCTTTTGTGATGGGTCGGGCGGGTGTGGACAGAAGGAGCGCCGTCCGACCGGTTTCGGCGTGGTGGACCTGCCGTCCGGAGAGTCCGGCCATGGCGCGGGCGGCTTTCCGGCGCAGAACGGAAACGGGCAGCGATCCGAGCACGGGCAGCGATGCGACGACCGGCCCGAAGGCCCCATCGTTGGAGAGCACGACCACGGGCCGGGGATCTTCGGTAAGGAGAGACACCCAGGCCCAGGGCAGGAAGGCTTCGAGACAGATCAGCACATCGAAGCCCGGGTCATGGGCAGCGGAGGTCCCGTCGCCCTCCATCAGCGTCCAGGTGCCGGTGACGCCGGGAATACCGAAGCCTGCGCGGGTGATCGTGGCATCGCCTGTGCGCGCGCATGTTTCCGGGTCCAGCCGCCGGAGCGCACTGCGGCGGACGCCCTCATATGGTTCGGAGACGCCGATAAAGAGGGTGAGGTTCCGGGTCTTTGCAGCGCGGCACCAGAAGGCGCGTGCGTCGGCGTCTTCGGCCCGGAAGATGTTTTCGCCCAAGCTTGCTGTGCCGCCCTCGGGAAGGCTGTCCCTGAGCGCGATCCAGCGGGCGCGTTCGGTGATGGTGACGGGTTCGGGGATCTCCCGCCACAGGGACGTGGCCCCTGCGCCGGGCGCACCGGGTAAGATATTCCAGACCGCAAGTGTCGCGGCAATGCCGGTAAAGAGCACCGTCCGGATCCTTCGGCTCCGCAGGGTCTCCGCGACGGTCAGCGCCAGCGCGGTGACGATCAGGCCGGCAAATCCCGCGCCTGGCAGAAGGGCGGCCAGCGGCAGGAGCGGCGAGGCGGGGAAGACCGGGAGTGCCAGAAGCGCCAGGGTCACGGGCAGGATGCCAATCCCTGCGGCAAGCAGCGAGAGCGCGACCACGATCCCTGCGGCTCCGGCCCAGGCAACTCCCGGCCCCATGCCAACCCCGACAAGACCAGTGGCCGAAGCGATGGCGGGCCAGAGCATGAAGCCGGCCATGGCGGCGGCACGCAGCGCGGCCAGTCCGGACCAGGCCGCGACGAGCAATGGCAGCAGCGCCAGCGCGAAGGGCACGGGCGGCAGAAAGAAGGCCGCAAAGGCGAGCGCCGCGCTGCCGGGGACGAAGAGAAACCTGTGCCACCCGCCTGCCTTCAGGTGTCTCATGCGCCCGCCCTCCGGGCCGAGGCGATGGCGCCGAGCAGGGCGAAAGCCCCCCGGGTCATCAGCGTGTCGTTGAGATCGCGTTTCGAGCCTTCCGGTTCGGGGGCCTCGGCGATGCGGAGTCGGCAGCCCCGGTCGAGATGAGGGGCCAGCGCCGCCCGAAACGCACGCCCCGCCGGGCTGCCCGGCGCATCCCGGTCGGGCGCAAGGATCACCACGCGGTCCACCGGGACCGGCGCGCGCTTCCATCCCGAGACCCCGAACACCGCCCAGGTCTCAAGCCCCGTTACGGATCGGAGTGTCAGGGCGGTCTCGGGGCCTTCGGCGATCACCAGTGGCGCGTCCTTCTCAACACTGCCCGCCGCCGGAAACCGGGCCGGTGCCCCGCCGATTGTGCCGAAGGCGGGCTTGGGGATTTCCACGGCGGCCTTGCGCCCGTCCGCATCGATCAGGATGCGCTGGCCGCCGACCGCATGCCCGTTCCCATCCATGGCCCAGACCACAAGCGCGGGCCGGTCGGGATCGCGGACGCGCAGGCGCGGGATCGGCGGCAGCCAGGCCAGGCCGGTTTCGGGCAGGTCCCGAATGCCACGCCCGGCGAGATAGACCTCTGCCGGACTGCCCCGCACCGGACGGGTCCATCCCTCTATCGTCTGCACCAGCGCCCGGAGGTAGGCGCGGTCCCCGGTATCTCTGTCTGCGGGCTTCCGTCTGTCCGGCATTGGGGCGTTGCCCAGCCAGCGCGCGGCCTCTGCGAGCACACGCGGAAAGTCGCTTCGCGCGCTTGTGAGGCCACAGAACACGATCGCGGCGAGATCGAGAAGGTCGCCGCCTTCCCCGGCGGAATGATCGCACCAGAGCCCGCGCCGATCACCCTTCATCCTCATCGAGAGCGCGTCGTTTTCCTTCGCCCGCCAGTCAGAGGCTCCGGGACGGACCGGCTCGCCGAAGGCCCTGCGAAAGAGATCTTCCGCCCGGGCCTCGAGCGCGGCCCTGACCTTCGCCGCATCCGGGCCTGCCGGCTTGCCCGTGCCGGTATGGGTCTCACTCGACGGCATAGGGATCAAGGCTCCAGTTGCGGACAGAGGGGGACAGCGTTCCGGCGCGTTCCGCGCCGCGCATGGCAGCACCGACATCGCGCAGCCTGACCGCGCCGAAGGCGAGAACGCTTGTGTCGGGGATGGGCGCGGCAGGCCGGGGGTTGTGGAGGGCCAGAGAGACCGGCTGTCCGGCCAGAACCGCGAGCACGGTGGCGGGGGTTGTGAGCGCCCGGTTGCCGGCCACCCCGCGATAGGCGGAGTGTCCCCGCTGCGGCCCATAGGTCAGCGGCAGGGCGGCCCAGATGCCCGCGAGGCAATTGCCATAGCGGGGATGGTTGGCGGGCGGACCGGGGGTGCCGCATTCCGCGATCAGAAGCCCTGCGAGACGATCCTGAAGTGCTGCATCAAACCGTGTGGTGCGCGCGATTCCGTGGGTTCTGACCAGGCGGGCGAGCGTGTCGCGGATGAACTGGTATCCCCCGGCAGCGGTGGAGGGTGCCCCTGCGGCCCGGACCCGGGTCTGCCAGTCGAGCACCTCGCCCACAGACATGGCGGTGAGCGGTTTTGGAGGGGCGCGCGGGATGCGGCGTTCGTAATCGTCATAGCCGCGCGGGGCCTCGAGCGCGCGGATGAAGCCCAGAAGATCGGTGGTGGTGCGGGTCTCTGCCCGCGCCGCGTGGAGGGGGTAAAGGCAAAGAAGAAGCAGGAGGATGAAGGCCCACCCCACACCGCAGACGCCTGCGCGCATGAGAATTATGTCTCCGTTCATTTAATGATCTTTCCGATGGCGGGGGGCAGGAACCATGCGAGCGCGGCGGCGGTGATCTCCAGCAGCAGAAACGACATGGCGGCAAAAAGCGGGTTGGTCTCTGAGCGGACCGACCAGGCCATCTCGAGCGTGATCCCGGTCAGGAGCATGACCACGAACAGGGAGAGCCCTGCGGAGACCGGCAGCAGCGCGGCACTGCGCGCCTTTGCGGTGGTCTCCTTCAGCCCGCCGAAGCCAAGGGCGAAGAGGCCGGCGGCGGCGGCCAGAAGCAGCCGGGCGCTCCAGTAGACGATAAGTCCCGGAAGAAGGGCGAAGGGTAAAAGGTTCAGCGCGGCGATTACGATCACGCCGACCTGTATCGCTATGGGCCAGATTCCCAACCCTTCGAAGAGCGAGAAGATGAGCGCCATGCGGCCCGACACGAAGGCGTTGAGCGAAAACGCCGTGCCGGTGCCCGGGCTTCCGGCCAACTGGCGTACAACCGCACCGATGAAGTCGATAAACGCGCCCGGCATGGTAAGCAGCGCCAGACAGAGGCAGACGGTCAGAAGCCGGAAGGCCAGACCGGCGTAGAGGGCTTCGGGGTTGCCGGAGAAGATCCAGCTCCCCGCCCTGAGAACGAGATCGACAACGAAGAGGCCGAGCAACAGGCCGATGGCCGAGGTGCCGATACCGGCGAGCACCTTCTGCGAGGCCCCGGCGATCTCTTCCAGCACCTGGTCCCAATGGAACCCGAAGGTCTGACCGCCACGCACGGCGGCAATCTCGGAACCGAGAGAGGCCACAGTGCGCTCGCAGGCGAGAACCGCCCTGTAGCTCGGGGCGGTGATAAGCGCGTGGTTGGCGGCCACCCCTTCATAGACCGAGTGTCCGGCGCCTGCGCCGCTGACGCGCGGCAGCGCGGCCCAGACCCCGGCGACCCTGTTGGCGGTCTCCGGCGAGGTGTCGCCCGCCCGATACCCGGTGGCGCGCAACAGGTGCCGTCCGAGCCGGTCCTGGGTCGCCGCGTCGAAGGTCTCCGAGGGCTGCACCACACCCTGGTCGACAAGACCCTGGAGGGTGGGGCGGATGATCTGGTACTTTCCGGCGGCAGAGGAGACCGAGCCACCGCGTACCGTGTTGCGCTGCCAGGCCAGCACCTCGCCCACGCTCATCGTGGTGATCGCGCGCGGTGGCCGTACCTTCACCCCATAATAGACGGTGTCATGGTTTCCGCCCGCTTCCAGCCGCCCGACCAGATCAAGCACCGTGTCCTCGGTGCAGGCAGGCGCAGGCAGGGCCATAAAGAGACAGGCGAGACACAGCAGGGCCGAAAGCAGCCTGGACCGCAGAGGATATACGTCATGCCCCATGGGCGTGTCCCCATGGTCGTGCCGGATTGACCGCCGGAAATAATATGCATATATAAAATAGATGAAGCTGGAATGGGATCCTGCGAAACGCACGAGAACGCTGAAGGAGCGTGGCCTGGACTTTGCCGATGTCGTTCAATTTGATTGGGAAGCGGCAATTTACGCGGTGGATCAACGGCGAGAGTATGGTGAGGAGCGTTTCGTTGCGTTCGGGTTCATGGATGCTGTTTTCGTCAGCCTCGCCTACACCATTCGAAACGATACCCTGCGCGTCATATCGCTGCGCAGGGCAAACCGTCGTGAAAGGAAAATCTATGACCGTGTCAAGAGCGCCTCTGATTGATGACGATGGCGAGGTTCGCGAAATTACCGAGGAAGATGCCCAATTCTTTAAACGCGGCCGTCCGCCGCTTCCTCCATCAGATCGCAAGCATCGGGTGACGATGATGCTGGACCCCGACATTCTGGCGCGTCTGAAGGCGGAGGGGCGCGGCTGGCAGACGCGGGCCAACGCGCTGTTGCGCGAGGCATTGGGCCTGTAGGGTCTCACGGGCGTATCTCGGGAAGGGTTATGTCGTCTTCGACGAGGACGTTCATGAGGGTGCCGGCCCTGACGCGGAAGCGGGGGCCGCGCTCAAGCAACTGCCCGAGATAGTCTTCGGCCACGCGCCCCGTGGCGCTGCCGGTGGCCTGCGCGATGAGTGCCCCGAGATCACTGTCCTGTTGCGGGGTGGTTCCGGTGAGGATCTGTGTTGCGTTGCCCGCGAGATCGAGAAGCACGGCGGCGCCGAGCGCGGTCAGCAGGCCGGTCGCGCGGCGGGCGCGCACGCCCGAGGCCCCGTCGGCCCCGAGGGTGGCAAACTGGTCCAGATCATGGCGCGTCCCGTCGGGCATTCGGAGATCGGTCCAGGCAACAAAGAGCCGGCGCTGCCCGGCGCGGGTGTCCGAGCCATAGGTGCCGACAAGCGCCGCGCCGCGCGGGATGAGCACGCGCGTTCCGGTGTCGCTGTCCAGAACGTCTTCGGCGACGCGGGCGCGCACCAGGCCCGGCAGATCCGAGTCGAGCGGGGTCTCCAGCACGGCGGGAATGACATTGCCGCGGGCGAGAAGATATTCGCTGTCTTCCGCGACAGGGTCCGGCGCGACGGGGCCGGGTACGCCTGCGTCTGCGATGTCCGGCGGCACCGTGCCCCCCGGCAGCGGCGCGGCCTCCGGCTCCGGGTCACGCCGCATCACAAGCGTGGTGGCATCCTCCACGCCCGGAGTGAGCGGGCTGTCCCAGGCGAGGCGCTGACGTTCCTCAAGGCGATCATGTTCGGTGGCGAGGCGTTCGCGCAAGGCCCGCAGCGCGGGGTCTTCCGGCGGTGCCTCTGCGCCGCCAGCGGGAAGGGCGGTCCTGTCCGGTGTGACGGGGCTGCCCGCCCCTTCGGCCTGTTCCGGCAGGGCGATGCGGTCTCCGGCGGACGGCTGGAACTCCGAGGGTGGCTGTGTCCCATCGCCCTGAAGCGCGTAGCCGAAGAGAAAGCCGCCGCCGATGCCGACCAGGACGGCAAAGAGAACGATCCCGAGCACGGTGGCGGAGACGACCGGTTGTTCTGTCCTGCTCATTGCAGCCTCACGATGTCGAAATCCTCGACCACCATCCCCATGGGGTTCTGCATGAGAACCGCGTCGTCGGTGATGCGGCGGCGTCCGAGCACGAAGGTGCCCCGGAAGCGGCGGCGCTCTTCCTCGATCCCCGATCCCCGGCTGCGTCGGATCTCTTCCCATGTTGCGAGCCAGCTGCGCCCGCCCACGAGCACAACCGAAGCCACTGCAACATCCACGGTGCGGGTTTCGGCGAGCCGGAAGGGCGAGGTGTCGGGACTGCGCACCCAGGCCACGACCTTGCGGTCGGCGGTCGAATTGGCTTCCAGAAAATACTGGATGCGTCTGAGGCGACCCCGCATGACCGCCTCGTCGATGGAGACCGAGCGCCAGTCGCGCAGGAAGGCAGTGATCTCGTGGCGGATGGCGGTATCGGGCCAGTCGGCGATCTCGCGGGGCGCAATGACCGGCTGGGCCTGTCCGATCTCATCTATGGCGACAATATAGGGGATATATTCGGAGCGCACCGCGGCCCAGATGCCGAAGCCCATGGCCAGCGCGGCGAACCCCATGGCGGCGAGAAAGGCACGGCGCCAGTGTTCGCGCTCGACGGCCAGCGCGGCGTGGCGGTCCTCCCAGGCGGCGCGCGCCCGGGCGAAGGGATCGGGGGCCGGGCTCATGTGTCCTCGCCCCCGGTGCGTCCGATCTTCTCGCTGATTTTCCGCGCGATCGAGCCGCGAATGTCTCCCCGGGCGGCGGCGCTGCCCCAGTCCATGCCTGTGTTGCGCGCGCCGGTCAGCGCGGCCTTGCCAATCCCGCTCGCCCCGGCCCCGGCTTTTGCACCCGCCACGGTCCCGACAGCGGCCCCCACTGCCGTGCCCGCCCCGGTCACGGCCATGGTCTTTCCGGCCGATCCCGCCATCCTGCCCACCATCTCGGCGCTGCGACTGCCGATCTTCGCCCCGGCGACCAGCGCCTCGATTGTCTGGGGCAGGGTCAGGATCATGACCCCGCTGACGATCTGCAACAGCACGATGCCCATGGCGTTCAGGAGCCCCGCGCCTGCGCTTGTGGCCAGCGCGTCGGTCATCGCCCCCATCGAGGAGATGACGATCATCAGCCCCATGAGTTTGAAGGCCTTGCCGATGAGGGCGTTGACATAGCCAAGCGCGATGTCGCGGGTTTCGGTGAGACCGGCGAAGAGGAGGGCGGCGATGCCGGCGAGGCCGACGAGATACAGCTCGGCCCAGATCACCACCAGCATCGCCACGGACATGGCCAGCACGATGATCGAGATGACGGCGGCAAAGATGTAGAACCAGGTGCCCGGGCTCCAGAGCTCCATCGCCTGCATCCAGCCCCAGGCGCGGGAGAGACCCTGGCCGACCATGGCGCCGGGTTCGATGTTGGCGCCGCCGGCGGTCCCGGCAATATCAAGCGCCGTGCGGGCGAGCCAGTGGACGAAGACCGGCACCATTCCGGCCAGGAGCCAGACACAGCTGACAAAGCCGAGCTGGAAGGCGAAGCCCTTGACCAGCCCGGTGACATCGCTGTCGCCGAGGATTGCCCGTCCGGCGCGCAGTGTGAAATCCACCACCAGAAGCGTGATCATCGCCTGGCGCACGAGATCGCCAAGCCGCGTGCCCACGGCATCGAGCTGGCCCTTCATGGTGACAATCATGTCCTCGAGCGCATCTCCCACGGCCTGGGCCTCAGCCGGACCGGACAGCAGCAAGAGCAGACCTGCGGTCAGGGCGAGCGTGGGCGCACTGTATGAACAGATTCGGCGCATCACGGTCTGCCCAGGCCGAACATGTCCTGCATGCTGCGGCCGCGCGACCGGGTGTCGAGACGTTCAAGGGTTTCGTGGACCTCGGTCTCGAAGCGGCGTTCGGCGACCTCCCGGCGGTCCATATCCGCCAGTACCCGGCCCCAGGCCACGGCGACGGTCTCGCCCTGGGTTGCGGTCAGGGCACGCAGATCATTCATTTGCCGCGCCATGGAGGCCGCGATCTGGCTGGCGCCCTGAAGCACCTGCATCTGACCCGCCTCGGAGCCAAACCGCGCGGTGACAAGATCGATCAGCCGGGCCTCGCTCCCGACATCCCCGAGCGTCGCGCCGGCACCCCTGAGCCCGGTTTCCAGCGCGGCCTGCCAGCGGTCCTGCCAGGTGTCATAATCCTCGCCGAGGCGCGCCCGGTCGAGGTCGCGGCGCTCGAAGAGGGGATCGGTGATCAGATCGGAGCGCAGGAAGCTGTCGAGCGCGCGGCCCGACTGCGCCAGGGCGCCGGCCGCCTGGCCGATCCCGCGCAGCCGGGTCACTGCGGTCATGGCCTCGCGCAGGTGTCGCTCCGGCAGGCTTTTGATATCACGCAGCATGACCTCATAGGCGGCAAGCTCGGTTGCGAGCTGTTCCGCCTGCGCCGCGAGACTTTGGGTTTCGGTCGAGAGAATGGCCCCCTCGGTGGTGACGATCTTCGCGAGCTGGCTGTTGTTGAGAAGCTGCGTCCATTCGGTGGCATGACCGGTGACGCCACCGCCAGCGGCGGGCAGGGGGGTCATGGCAAGCGCGATGAGAAGCAGCGCGGTTTCAAGTGATTTCTGTGTCACGGATAAGGTCCTCCTTCCAGTAGTCGGGATGGGTTTTGCCCTCCGCCCCGGCGCGCCGGCTTGCGGTCTGGCTGGTCTGGCCGAGGATCGAGAGGGCGGCGGGACCGAGCGCGAAGCTGATGAGCCGTCTTGTGCCCGCCTGCATGAGGTAGAGTTCGTTTTTTGGCCGGGCCGCCGCGATGAGGGCGATCTGCGCGGGATCGAGTTGCAGGGCGCGATAGTGCGGCGCCTGCACGGAGGTCTGCGCCTGCGGGTTGGGCAGGAAGATCCGGGTTGGACAGCCGTCGAGCAGATCGGTGATCATGGCGGAGTTCACCGCATCCGAGATCGACTGGGTTGCCATCAGGACCGCCACATTCATCTTGCGGCCCTCTTTCAGCCAGGAGCGGATTCGCGCGGCGAAGATGTCGTGGCCGAGAAAGCTCCAGGCCTCGTCGAGGATGACGAGGGTGGGGCGTCCGTTCGAAACGCCGCGCGACCTGCGCGAATATATAGTCAAGCGAGAGCACTGTGACGGCCTCGCGGGCATCGAGAAGCGCGGCGGTCTCGAAGACGGTCAGGCGTGCGCCGTCAAGGCCGGCATCCAGATCGATCCCGTCGCGGTCGAAGGTTCCCGCCAGCGGTCCCGTGAGCCATTCTTCCAGGCACTGGCGCAGCGTGGCGTCCTGGACATATTCCTGGACCTGCCGGAGCCCCGGTTCCGGCGTGCGCATCAACGCCAGGGCGGCGCGTCCGAGTTCTTCGGCCTGTTCGGGGTTTGGCCGGGTGCCGGTGCCCTGGCGGACCAGTTCACAGAGCCAGTCCACCGCCCAGGGTGCCCCGAGATCATGCACATGGGCCATGGGCGCGAGGCCCTGCTCCTCGCCGGTGCCGGGTTCGAGAAAGGTGCCGCCGAGCGCGTTGCAGGCGTGGCGGACCGAACGATGCCGGTCAAAGAAGATCACCCGGGCGTCCGGATACCGGAGCCAGGCCGAGGCGATGAGGCCGAGGAGCACCGACTTGCCGCCGCCGGTGGGACCGAACATGAGCGTATGGCCGACATCGCCCACATGCAGGTTGAAATGAAACATCTCGCCGGTGCGCGCACGCGCGGGCAGAAGCGCGGGGCTGTGTTTGGGCATCAATGCGGAGGGGCAGGCGGATCGGCCCCGGTCGATGCCCCTGACCGGCATGAAATCGGCCATAACGCGGGCGCGCGTCATCCGCGCCCTTGGGTTCGGGGCGACATGGCCGGGGAGGGCGGAAAGGAAGGCCGGGACCGCGTTGGCGCGCTCCTCGCGCAGGCTGAGCGTGCCGGCACCGAGGGCCTCGCGCAGGATGCGCAGGCGCGGGGCGAGCGCGTCATGGGGCTGCCCGGGGTCGCCATAGACCAGCAGGACCGGCACGAAGGTCCCGAAGCCCTCGTCGCCGCGTGTGGCAACCGCGACCGTCTGATCGGCGCTCGCGGCCATGGAGGCCTCATAGAGCTTGGGCCTGCCGCCGGCATGGCCGGTGATGTTGCCGATCATGTCCGCACCGGACTGGTGCCAGAGCTTGCGGTTCCAGAGCGCGCTCGCCCGCGCGGTCTGGGGCGACATCGCCGCGAAGCGGGTCACCCAGGCGAAGGGCATCGGCACGTCCTGAAGTGCTGCGAGCGGCGCGAGCGGATAGGTCTCCCGCAAGCCTTCGATGGTGAGGCAGGCCAGCGGGCGGCCCGAGACCCGGAGCGGGCCGGAGAGACGCTCCTGCACGCAATCGGGGAAGAGTGCGTCAAGCCCCACCGGCAGCGTGTCGGGATCGATCCGGGGCGCGGGGCGGGGTGTGCCGGCCAGTGCGGACAGATGGGCGCAAAGTTCGGAGCGCAGACCCCCGTCCTCCTCTGTCCGGTCCAGCCGGGTCAGCCCGAGGATGTGATCGAGCCGGGTTTCCAGGAGGGCGCATTCATCGGCGAAGGCGGCGGGTTTCTCCTCCGGTGCCATCTCCACTTCGGGCGTCCAGGAGAAAAACAGCGTCAGTTCGTCGGCCCAGAGCGTGCCCGGCGCGGCAAGGAGTTCGTTCATCTCGATGGCGAGCACGTCCAGCGCCTGTTGGCCGGTCGGTTCGAGGTCGGGGACGGGTTGCAGCGCCCGGCGGTGAAAAACCACCCAGAGCACATGGTCATCGCCGAACTCCGACAGCCTGAGCGCCAGCGTGGCCATCCAGCTCTCAAACACGTCGGGTTCCATGCTTTCGGTATCGAGCCCGCGCATCCGCCAGCCCGCGAGACAGGAGCCGTCCTTTCCGAGGATCACGCCCGGGGCGATGAGGGCGCCCCAGTTCAGGAGATCCATGAAGCGCCGCGGGCCTTTCATCGGGCACCCTCCCGCGCGCTGTAGGTATCGGGGTCGAGGTGCTGCACGCTCACCGGCCCGGCGGGAAGAACGCCGGTGCGCACCGGGCGGTAGAGCCGCGCGATCCTGAGCGTTCCGCCGATTTCCGCCACGGCCGAAACGGTATCGGGGTCGAGGCGATCAAGGCGGATGTCGAGCGCGACCCCGCCCTGGCCGGTGCGGTCGATGCGGAAGCCCGCGCGGCGGAGGTATTCAAGGGCATGGCGCTCGCAGGCGGTTTCCCGCTTCGGGGCCACGATGACGGTGCGTCTGAGCGACACCCGGTCATGGATGCTGCGCGCCAGATCATAGCCGATGGCGCAGGCCTGCGCCGCGCTGACCCGGGCGGTGTCCGCGCCGCCGCCGGGCAGGGTCAGGCCGAGCGGGGTCAGACCCGGGCCAAACCCCGCGCCGCAGCCGGCGAGAAGAAGGCAGGTGAGGGCGGCGAGAAGGGGCATCCTCATGGGGTGGTCCTCCGGATTGCGCCGGGCGGGCGCTCGGGGGTTTCTGCGGGAAAGATCACGGCGAGGGCCGCGTCCACCGTGGGTGCATCGAAGTCTTTCGGGATGTCGATGAGCGGGATACCGGCCTCTTCGAGAGCGCGGCGTTTTGCGGTGTCGCCGCGCCGCGCGCGCAGGGCACTCTGCACGCTGCGTCCGTAATGGCCGGGACCCTGGTATTCGAAGACGGCGATCACGTTGAAGGCGCGGTCGGTTATTGCGATATCGGCGCGGCGGGTATTGACGGTGAGGAATTTGGCGGTGCTCGCACAGCGTACCATCTCGCCATAGGAAGCCTGCGCCATCAGGTGATAACCCTTTGGCAGCCGGTGGGCGATCATCCGGTAAAGCTTCGCTTCCGGGCGGTTGAGAAGCGCCTTGGGGCGAAACGCCGGTTCATCGGGCCGGTCCCGCACGGCCCGGAGCAGCCCGACAGCCACGACGAAGAGACCGAGGCCGAGAACAAAAAGCACCGCCATTGGTATGGGATCAAGCGGCCCCCAGGTCATGGCCCGGCCTTTCGGATGCGCACCCGCTCACGGCCCGCCTGCAACCAGATGTCGGTGATCACGCGGTCGGCCACCAGCCGGGTGCCGCCTTCGCTCACGCGGGTGTTGAGCGCCTTGTTCGCCTCGCCCGGCCCGGGCAGGATCGCGGGCAGCATACCCCGGTAGCGGGGGTGCAGATCGATATAGGTGCGCGTGCCATCGGCGAAGACGCGGACCGGGCGGAAGCGGGCCTCGCCGGTGATCCGGAAGGCAAAGTCGAGATCCCCGGCGGCGCGCGCGCCGGTGGATGTCTCGACCCCGCTGCGTTCCAGGGTGGCGGCGCGTGCCGCTGCGGTGGCGGCTGTGGCTTGCGCGCGGCGGCGCTCCGCTGCTGCTTCCGCCTCTTTCCGCGCGGCGATCCCGGCGGCGATGGCGCGGGCCTCGCTGCCCGGATAGCGAAAGGCCAGGATCGGGGTGTGGACCTCCGCGTCGTTGACAAGCGTGATCGAATAGAGGCGTCGGTCGGTGGGAATGACCAGGTTGGTGGTCTCTGCATCCCCCGCCGGCTTGATCTCGAGCACGACCGTTTCCGGGTCACGGCCCTGGACCTTGGCCACCACCTGCCAGCGGGCGGTATCGCCCCAGGAGGGGGTGTCGGTCAGAACCTCGCCCGGTTCCAGTTCGATGTAACAGACGGTGAGCGGGGCGCAGAAGGCCGTGGGGATTGCCGCACCGAAGGTGGTGACCACACGGCCTGCCTGCCCGAGCGCCACCGGGCCGGTGCGGCTCTCCCAGCGTTCGGAAACCGCGCGGATGCGGTCCGGCTGGGTGTCAGGCGTTGCAGGGGCAGGGGCTTCTGATCCGATCTCGCCGGCCAGCCAGACGTCGAAGCCGAGATCGGTCAACCCCTCCGCCACGTCCGCCCGCCAGAGACCCCGAAGCAGCGCGCGCACGGAATGTGCGCTGCCCGGGTCGGAGGAGGCGGGTGCGGGGGCCGGTGGTAAGGGTCCCGGTGTGAAGGCCTTGTCCGCGTCGCGTTCCGGCGGAGCGGGATCGATATCGGATGCCGGGACCGGCGCGGGTCTCTCGTCGACGGGTGCCGGCGTCTCTGGCCCGGGGGGCTCTGCGGCCTCCGGCGTGATGGTGGTCCCGTCCGGGGCAGGCGGATGCCCGGCCCCATCCAGAAGATTGCTGCCGATGCCCGGGGGGAGCGGCACATCGGGGGTTTCCTGCGCGAACGCGCCGGGGCTGGCGGCGAGAACCAGCAGGGCAAGGCTGACGGCGCGGATCACTTCAAAACCTCCCTGACGGTGGACGGGTCGGGAGGCTCGGGGGCGGAGACGGGCAGGTCCTGGGTGTATTCGGTGCGCCAGACCTCCGGGATGGTATAGGCGCGGCTCTCACCGAAGAGCGTCGAGGCCATGATATTGGCCCCGGCCAGCACCGCGCCGGCCAGCACCGCGAGCGGCGCGCGGCGGGCAAAGCCGCCCATATCGCTGCCCAGGATCAACCCGCCGAGCGTGGCCACGAGGCCGAGAATGATCAGCATGTAGGCGAACGGCCCCAGGATGAAATCGGTAAAGGCCATGATCGGGCTGCGCCCGGTGAATATCTGGTCGGTGGCAAATGCTGCGCCCGGGAGGCTCGTGAGCCCGGCCCCGAAAAGGAGGTTATATCGCATAGGTCGTCTCCAGTTCTGATCCTGTCCGGCAGGTGATCGTGGCCACTTCGGGGCGGCCCCGCCCGCGCCGGACAAAGACGATCATGTCTGTCGTGTTCCTGATGAAGGGGGTCTGGTCGGTGGGTGTGACCTCGGTGGCCAGCATGGCCAGCCGCGCCATCACCTCATCGGCGCCGTTGGCATGCAGCGTCACGAGGCCGCCGGGATGGCCGGTGTTCCAGGCCTTGAGCAGGGTCATCAGGACCGCGCCCTCGCGGACCTCGCCGACGATAATGCGCTGCGGTGCCAGCCGGAGTGCCGAGACCAGCAGGCGGTCCATCGTGACGCGGTCCGCGGTCCGGATCGCCATGGAATTGGCGAATGGTGCGCGGATCTCGGGCGTGTCCTCGATCACCACCAGCCGGGTCTCGGGGGCGAGATCGTTCAGATGGTGGAGGCAGGCATTGAGAAGCGTGGTCTTGCCGGAGCCCGTGGCCCCCGCGATGAGGATGTTCTGGCGTGTGGCGATGGCAGTCTCGATGAGGCGTCTCGGGGTCTCGTCGGGAACGAAACCGGCAAGGGTGATCGGCCGGGTGCTGTGGCGCCGGATCGAGAAGGCGGGAGCGTCGACCACGGGCGGCACCAGCGCCTCGATCCGGTGGGCGGTGCCGGGAATGCGCCCCGAGAAAATCGGGGTGTCCGCTGCCACCCGCGTCTTCGAGAGGGTGGCGCACCAGCGGATGAAGCGGTCCGCGTCCCGCGCGTCCATATGCCCGTGGGGGCAGGGATCGGCCCCGAAACGCTCCACGAAGACCCGCCCGTCGGGATTGCAGCTGATCTCGACCACATCGGGGGCCTCAAGAAGCCGTCCGATGGGGCCAGGCAGGGGGGCGCTGCTCATGGGCGGGCCTCCGGGACGGGATGCGCCGGGTGGGGCGAAAGGCGGCGGGGGGCCGGATCGTTGACCCGGACCCCCGCCTCTCCCATTGTGAGAATCACCAAACACTCACGGGAGATTGAGAGATGCACAAAGTGATGCGCAGTGAGCACCGGACCGCCGAAGGCGGCAATCGCTCCGGGGGAGCGATTGAGGTGTGAACGGGCGGAGCCCAATATGGCACCGAGGCTCTCCATCGGGCAGGTGAGGGATCTGCTGACATGGAGAGACACATGACAGACGATACCAAACCCTACGGCCGGATCGACATGGACCTGATGCGCCCGCCGCAGCTCTTCGGCTGCGAGCGTTTGCCGTTTCTGATTCTCATCGGTGCGGTCGGCTTCATCACAGTGGTCATATTCGGGCTGGACATCTTCGGCCTGATCGGTGGGGTGGGGCTGTTTGTCGCCGGCTTTATCGCGCTGCGCCGTGCCGCCGCCCGGGACCCGCTCTGGTTCGCCGTGCGCTGGGAGGCGATGAAATATCCCCGCCACATGCCCGATGTGCTGCCCGATCCGAGCCTGCCCGGGCATTTGCCCTTCGTGGGCTATAACGATCCGCCCGCCCGAGAGAGTGTCATTCTCGCCTGGGCCGGGGTCACCGGTGCCATGTTGCTGCCCGCAGGCATCGTCTGGGCGGTCTTCGGGCTCATGGCGGGCGTGATCGCTCAAGCCGTTCTGGTGGCGCTTGTCTGTCTCCGGGTCTTCACCATGCCGAAAGACCCCGCCGACGATCCGTGGCGGCAGGAGGGAACCGAAGCGGAATAGCCCCGGCGACGATTCCGCGATATACCGCAGGGCATGGACAAGCTGAGACAGAACGATCCGACGTCCGGGGAGCCGGACGGGGGCGAGGATCAAAGCCGGGTGTCCGGCTCTCCGGCCACGACCGGCGATCTCTTTGACATGGTCGCGTGGCTGGAAAAGCGGCTCAACGGGTTGCAGGGCGGGAGCGAGGCGATTACCGAACACATCTTTGGCGACCTCGCGGGCATCCGCGCCGAATGCTACAGGCTCTCCGACCAGATGGACGCGCAGGCGGCCGCCTTGCGCAAGATCGACAGAGCCCTTCGCCGCCGGCCGATTTGGATCGCTCTGATAACCATGCTCCTGACCTGTCTTGTGATCGCGCTGGTGGTGCTGGCCATTCCCGACCTGCGCGAGGCGGTGATCCCGGTGGCGACGTCGCTTCTCACCGGGGAGCCGGACAGCTGAGACAGGGCCGCCGGCAAACAGTATTGCAGCCACTGGCGAACCCGTTCGATCCGGGTTATATCGGAGGAAGAGAGGATCCCGACCATGCCGCAACCCGTTGCCATCGACACCGCCAAGGCCACCGACGAGCTGGTGGCCGCCGGGCTCGACAACAAATCGGCCCGCGCCGTGGTCTCGGTGATCAATGAATCCGTCACCTCCACCGCCGCGACAGCGGGCGATCTGCGCGAGGTCGAGAGTCGGCTGAAAGCTGTGATCGTCGAAAAGACCAACGCGCTGGAAAAGAAGTTTGATGCGCAGAGTGCGGCGCTGGAAAAGAAGATTGATGCGCAGGGTGCCGCGCTTGAGAAGAGAATTGACAAGCAGGACGTCAAATTCGCCGAGATTCGTACGGAGATCGCCGAGCAGCGCGCCGAAATGGTGGAGCGCTTTGCGGCTCAAGACATAAAGATCGCCGAGGTCCGCACGGAGATTGCCGACAGCACGAACAGGATGGTGCGCACCCTGGCAATTTACCTTGGCATCGCGCTGGCGCTTGCGGCGGTCTGGAGCACCTTTGCGCCCGCCATTCGCATGAGCCTGACCGGGGCGCCATGACGCGCCATATGTGAGGGCCGCGTTCATCGGCCCTCCTCCCCGGACTCGATCATCAGCATCTTTTCCAGCGAAATCGCTTTTCCCCGCCGCCGGAGACCGCCCCAGAGGATTGTCACCTCGCCGCCGGCGTGACGCCCGGCAACGATGCCGCCCACGATCCGGCCGGTCAGCGCCAGCCGGATGCGCGCCGTCTTCGACAGGGTGTGTGTTGCGGGGGGAGTCATCTTAAGCCCCTCCGCCAGTCCCAGGGGGCCACGAAGCGGCCCTGCCACAGCCCGCGTCCGGCGTCGCGCGCGGCGGCTTCTTCCCCGACATAATCCCGGCTGTAGCGGCGATAGGCCAGGGCATGGCCCCCGGCCACCATCCAGGCATTCAGATCGCGCCCGCCTTCTTCGCAGACCGCGATCCGCCGCCCGTAGCGATCCGTGTCCCGCGCGATGCAGGTCACAGGTCTCCGCCCGATCCGGTCGGCGAGCGCCAGCGCGGCCACCTGGCCACAGCGATAAGACCGCCCGCCCGCATCCTCGCAGGTCTGGCCGCTTTCCGGCGCATCGATCCCGTGCAGCCGGATGCGGTGCCCATGGATCGCCAGCGTGTCGCCATCGATCACCGAAGCCGTGCCGGTGAGGGCAGAGGTTTCGGGCCGAGCGGACGGCCGGGCATTCCCTCGCGCCCTGTGGCAATGGTAGGGTTGTGACCCTGCGTGACAGCCCTGTGCGTTCAATGCCCCGGAATGGGCGACCGCGTCGGTCGGGAATGACCAGCACACCAAGGCCATGCCGATCAGCGCCAGATCGCGGCGTTTCGTGCGCAGCCGGGCCATCTCCGCCGCCATTCTGCGGGGACCGGGGGGATGATCAGGGTTGTGCATGGGCGGTGTCCTTCGGGGTGTGCTCGGCGGTTGTTTATAGTTCAACAGTTCTGTCATATAAGAGAGGTTATGTTAAGAAACATCGTAATATCAGTATGTTGTGGTGACAGTCTCATGCTTCACACGATCCCTGTCCGGCCGCCGGAAATGGCCGTCTCCTGCATCCGCAGCGCGCCCGGGCGAGGAGTTTCATAGAGGCCGACCTCCCCGGGTTCATGGGTCGGGCCTGTTCTTTCGGGGACAGGCTTCGGTTCCGGGAAAGGTGAGGGCCTCGCCGCAGACGATGTAATTGAGCGTCAGTCTGAATGACGCCCCAAGGACCGATATTCCGAGAAAGACCGAGATAAAAACCAGCGTGACCAGAAGCCACAGCGTCAGGCGGCTGTTCTGTATTTCCGATTGTATGATCACGATCCTTTCTCGATCTGATGTTCTGGTGCAAAAAACCCGGTAGGACTGAGGAAAATTGAACGAACCGGTGTGACAGGAATGGGGTCACCTTAACTCTGCCCATCGTTCTGCTCCTCCTGCCCCGCCCCTTCGCTGTCCTCCGGCTCCGGCGCTTCGCCGCCTTCGGCCCGTGGCGGAAACGCCAGCATCTCAGTGGCCCCCACGGGGAAGTCGAGTTTGATGCTGTAGTAGACCTCGCCGGTGTTGCGGTTGTGGTTCTCGAACATCGCCCCCACCCGGCGGTAATGGGTGCGCTCGTCCTTGCCCTTGATTGGCACGGTCACGGTGTAGTGGGTCATGGGGTTTGTCCTTTTCATCAGAAGGTGAACGTCAGGGCTGCCTGAATGGCGGCAACAGGCTCCCGCTCGGATAGCCTGAAGATGGTGCCGGTCGAGAAGCTGGCGCGGGCGGGATCCAGGGCGACCCCAAGGCTGGTCACAATGGCGAGGACGCATGTTCCGGCGCGGCCTGCCCTTCTTCGGGTTGCGGGTTTTTTCTGTGTCGGGTCCGGGTTCATCACTCTGGTTCCCTTTTTCGTGCGAGCTTCACCTTGCGCAGGGCGGGCGGTTGCGGCTGCCGTTCACGGGTTGCGTCCCGCTGCGCGCGCGCTTCACGGAAGCCCTTTGGTTTCGTTCCCATGCGCAGCGGCCAGAGCGGACAGGCGGTGACCACGCAGAGCCGTGCTTCCCTGGCCGTCAGGGCGCAGTCGAGACATTTGGCGCGGATGGCCCGAAGGCCGACATCAAGCGGCAGGTCCGAGGCAAGCCATTCCCCGGTGGTGATCTTGCGGGGATCGCGCCCCACGAGGTTGCCGTGTTCGCTTTCGGTAGGTTCGAGAAGCCCTGTCATCGGGTGATCCTCCGTCGGGAGGCTGCCCGGCCGGTCCAGACCCCTGCCATAAAGAGGCCCGGGACGAGAGTGGCCACGAGCCCGGCGAGGAGGAAAGTTTCGGTCGGATGCAGGTCCACCACCCGGCCCTGCAGCGACCAGAGGATGCGCCAGAGAAACACCGGTGCCAGTGCCGCCATGGCGGGGAGTGCGGCGGGGATCATGGAGCCGAAGAGCCGCTTGCCACGGGCGCGGGACCACGCGGCGGAGGTCAGGAGCACGAAGATGACAAAGAGACCCAGCACGAGGGGCAGAAGGTCCGGTCCCGCAAGCAGGCCCATCGCGGCCAGGAGCCCGATATCGCCCTGCCCGATCCGTCCGGGCCGGAGATACCTGACAAGGGCGGTCACCCCGCCCGCCAGCGCGGCGGAGGCCAGGCTGCCGGGGAACGCGCGCAGGCCCTCCGCAAGCAGGATTGCGCTCGTCCCGGAGAGCGCCAGTATCCCGAGCCACAGGGGATTGATCTCGAAGCACCGGCAGTCGATGCGGGCGACCATCACCATGGCGCAGAGCGCGGCGACAGCGGGAAGCCAGAGGATCGACCATATGATCGGGATGTCAAAAGGGGTCATGGCTGTCCTCCCGCACGCTGGCACGGTGGTTTGGTTTGACCCGCCGCCGGACCTGCCATTGTCCCGGTCCCGGGTGCGCGTCGAGGCTGAACAGGGCGTTCCGGTCCTCCGGGGCAAGTGCCAGCAGCGCCTTGAGCACCCTGTGAACCCGGTTCGGATCGAACCCGGCCAGATCGCAGGTCTCGCGGAACGCCCGCCTCGGATACGCGCCGACCCAGAGTTCGGCTGCCTCACGTTCCCGCCACTGCGCCGGGCCGGAACAGAGATCGCGCACCGCCGTCAGCAGCACCGCCCGCCAGAGATCGCGGCAGCCCAGCTGATCGATATGCGGGCGTGAAGGGGACGGTGTGAACCGGATCGTCATGCGCGCATCCTCCCCCCGGGTGCGGGCTGTGCTACACTCAGATGGCGGGCCGCCCGGAGATACCAGGGAGGATGGGCTGGACGGCCCGCCGCTCCGGGGGTCGAGGGATCCACATCTCCGCCCCCGGAGTGTCGCCTGTTAGTCGCGCGGGAAACCGCACCGGGAATCACACCTGGTCCGCGTCTGCCTCTTGCGGCGGGGTGGGGAGATCGATGATCTGTCATGATCTGTCCTCCCTGCCGTCCGGCTGCTCTGCGAAGATGTCGAGTTGCGGGGCGCCGTCCCGTATCCGCTGCTCGAGGGTCTCTGCCCATTCCGGTGGCTTTGAAATCTCGTCAAGCAGCAGCCCGGGAATGGAGGCGGGCCTTACCCTCCCGGTTCTGAGTTCGAAGGCCTGGCTCATCGACTTGCGCAGGGCCGCAGCAGCCACGCCCTCGTGCTGGAGCATGACCGAGAGCGCGATACAGAGGTTGGAGACCAGCGCCTCCATGTCGGAACCTGACCGATAGCCGGCGTCATAAAATATCTCCCGTGGTGTCAGATGATCCGCCCCGTAGCCGATGGTGATAAAGACGCTCTGGCCGACCCGGTCGAGCTTGCGCGTCTCGCTCGGGCGGCGCTGTGGCAGGGGAATGCGGGTGGACGCCTTTTTGCGGGGAAAATCATCAGCCATGGCCGACCCCCGCGTGAATATGTGGCAGGACGCCCCGCGTTCGCGGAACGCCCCGCCTTCCCCCATACTGAAGTTGAACAAAAACAATCATAGGAGAAAATCGATGTCCGGTTTTATTAAAGCGTTTCCATGGATTGTTGAGATAAAACTGTGATCGACTGCGCGTTCGACCGAAGAGATAGGCAGCGTTGTCGATCTCATTCGATCCTGGAAACGCTCCAATGAATGGGCGGGCTGGCTCATGACCGCAGCCCTGTCCTGTCTGCGCACATATGGTCTCGGCATTGCGATGGCGCTGGCGTTCTGCACAACTGCGGCGGCGCAGGAGCGCCCGGAGAATGCACTGCAAATCAGTGAAGCGGACATGATCCGTGCGGAAATCGCCCGCGAGGGCGCGGCGTTGAAAGAAGATATCGCGACGATGGATCGGTTTATTGACCGGCAGGCCAGTCTTTTGCGCATGGCGATGGACGACCGGGAAGACGCCCTGCGGCAACGCCTGCCAATGTATGAGTGTCTCGCAAGCTCGCTGGCTCCCGTCTGCCAGCACCTCACAGGGATGTTCGCGCCGGATGCGGAAAACGTCAGCACAAATGTAACGCCGTAGACTGCGGGCCGGTGCGCGGGCAAGCCAGCGCGGTGGCAGGGGATGCGCCCGGGGGAGGTCGCGGGATGCTCTGTCATTGCGTCCCCCCTTTCGGTTCAGCGGGCGCGTCTGTCCGGGCCGTTTCAGTACCCGGCGCAAAGAGCGCGGAGAGATGATGGCAGACCGGCGCGAGCGGCGAGGCCAGACATTGTGACATCGCCCTGCGCTGGCGCAGCGTGGCGCGGGGATCGCGCCCGGACGCCGCAGCCATGCGCGCCTGCCAGGCGAGAAATTCGTCAAGGGTCGCGATATCGCGTTCGAGCCGGGCGATTTCGGCAGCGAGCGTGGCGCGAACCCCGTCGCCCGGAGCCGCACGCTCTGTCGTCCGGGATGTCTCCGTCGGGACACCGGGGTCGGGCGGCGCATCCTGGGCCGAACCGGATCCGGCGAGGACGGTCCAGAGTACGAGAGGATATGCGGCGCGGCGGATCACGGGGTACATCCCGTGCAGGTCTGAACCGTGAGATCCCTGACGATGAGGTGTCCATCGAGCGCGCCACTCTCTGCGGCCAGTGTGTCCTTAACCTCCATGGATCCCTCGACGGTGAGCTTGCCCGTGACGGTCAGGTCAGGGGTTGTCACCTCACTTGCAAATCCAGCCGCGCCTGTCACTGTCAGGTCGCCCCCGACAGTGACATTGCCTTCGAAAGTGGCCGCGCCGGTAACGTTGAGATTTCGCACCCCCGTCAGATTGTGCCCGCCGAGATCGAGATCGCTCTTCATAATGTTGCCGTCGGTGCAGTCGGGATTGGGCACGCGGAAGAGATAGGGCGTACACCCCTGCCCGGTCCAGAAACTCCGAGCCACGAAGAGATCGCCTTTCCGGGCAAAGGGCGGGTCCGGGGGTGCCGCGCTGTTGATGACGTTCATATCCAGGCTGATATCCGGGCCGGCCATTCTGATGCCGCCTCGGCCGTCCTGCACTATGGTGCCGACCCCGGACACCCCGATCCCGGGTCCCGGCACCTGTTCGGTGCTCTCGGGGCCCCGGGCGCGGGCGAGCACGAGGGTGGGGCCGGAAACGGTCTGCCAGAGCCACAGTGTCATCTCGCGTCGGCGCGCGGTGTGTTTGGGCAGCAAGTACGTCGCTCCTGCCCGCCCGCTCTCGAGGTCGGCGTATGCCACCTCTTTTGGAGGACCGATTGCCGGCGCCCCTCCCGTATTCCGCTCAAGCCATTGCCGTCCGGTATCCGCGAGACCGGCCAGCGCACGGGCTTCCGCCGTCAGTGTCCTGCGCTCCGTCCAGGCGGTGAATGTCTGCGCCAGCAGGCTGGCCGTCACCGTGAGCACCGCCACGGCCAGCAGGGCCTCGAACAGCCCCAGCCCGCAGCGGGCGCGGCGCGGATATGATTGATGCCCCTTCATGGGCAGGCTCCACATCTAAAGCTGTCCTCGACCTCGAGGTCTTTTGCGGTGAGCCTTTCCAGTCCTGCGGTGGTCCCGACAGTCAATGCGCCGGTCACATCCACATCCCCGGCCCGGGCGAGCCCGGTGACACTCAATCCGGCACCCGCTTCGGTGCCGGGGCCCGTGTTGACGGTTCCGGCAACCGTGAGCGACCCGTCTGCACGGGTCTCGCCGGACAGCGCCGCCGAGCCTGCGGCTTCGAGAGCGCCCACACCGGTCACATTGTTGCCGCCCATCTTGAGATCGGAGGTCATATGCGGCGGGGGATGCCCGGCGCGGTGCGACCGCAGCACAAGGCGCGGGTCGATGCGTCCGTAGGGCCAGGCGAAGATCGCGATGTCACGATCAGGATCGAAGCTCGTATCCGGTGCTGTCGCCGCGAGACTTGCGGCCTCCTCCGGCCTTCCGGCGGCCAGCGCGTTCCGGATCAGCTTGATCTGCCGGTCTCGGATATTCTGCAGTGCCGCATCTTTCGGGGCCTTGATAACCACGATCCCGTGCGGCAGCGGCTCCCCTGTCCCCTGCCCCTCCGGCAGCGCAATCATCTCCGTGAGCGTCCAGCCGCGCGGGTCGGTCAGCCCCGGCGTGCTGGCGGGGTGGTTGTCGAGCCCGTCCTCATCCGCGTCTGTGAGACGCCGGGCCTTGCCGGAGGCAGGTGGCACAAAGCCGGGATCATCGCGCTCTTCGTGCAGCCAATGATGCAGCGCGTAGGCGCGCGCCTCTGCGGCGGTGGCCACAAGACGGGCTTCGCCGTCCCGCATCGCCCGCGCCTCGCCGATCTGCCAGAAAAGCAGGACCACGCTCACGAGCGCGCTCACCGCAAGTGCCAGCGAGAGCGTCGCCAGCCCCCGGCGGGACCGGCGCGGGATATGAGGTGTCCGCTCAGCCACGGAACACGATGGCGATCTTGTCATTGTCCCCGCCGTCGCAGCCAGCTTGAATCTCCGAGGCAGTGTCGAATTTGGCGACTTCCGCGGGCTTCGACAGATCGGAAAACGCGGTGGTTTTGGTCTTTTCGACATCGATCCCGACCACATCCGAACGGCCCAGATAGGACTGGGCCAGAGTCTCGCAGGCCTTCTCGGGAAGGTCCAGCACAGTGATGTAGAACAGGTTGTTTGAGGCTGCTCCGGTGCCGTCATTATCGGGTGTCGCACCGCCACCGGCAAAGATTTCTCCACCCCAGGGGGTGACAATCTTGCGGCTGGTGTCCGTTCCCTGAATGGCGTTGGATGGCATGACGCTCCAGAGAATCGACGTCAGTTTGGCCTCATACTGCGGCTGGTTTGTATAGACTTCCCGGATCCGGGCTTCCGCCGTGGCCAGATGGGTTTGCACGACCTGGGTGCGCAACGAGGTGGCAAGCCCGCCGTACATCGCCAGGATGGCGACGATCACCACGGCGGTGATGGCCAGGGTCAGAACCACGTTGACAAGCCCTCGGCGGGTCCGGCGGGGGATCGGCCGGGGCCGTGTTCGGCCTCGCACTTGCGGCTGTCGGGACAGGGTGGCTTCAAAGGGCCGGGACGCGGAAACATCGATCATGGGAGTAAGTCCTTTCTGGATCGGGGGGAACGACTTCGGAAGCATCAACGCCCCCTCGGGTCGGGAAGGTCCGGACAGGTCGCCCTGCAATGCGAGAGGCCCGGTATCATGGAGGTATCTCTCACAGGCCGGCCCCCTGGTTGATCTGCTCGACGATGGGCAGGGCGATGGACATGAGTGCCACGAGCGCGGCGGCGATCAGCGTCAGCAAAACGCCGTTCAGGACGGCCATGCGCGCGCGCATGGTCTCCTCGATGCGGGCCAGCCAGCGTTCGAGCACCTCGCCGATGCACCCGATGCCTCCGGGTTTGTTCCAGAGTGTTCTGAGCACGGCGGACAGTTCCAGCGACGGAAAGCCCTGCCCGGCCAGAAGCCCGGCCGCGCCGAGATTGCCGCGCGCCGGGATGTAATTGCGCGCCAGCGCCCGGATGCGCGACCGGGCATAAGGCGGTGCTGCGCGGGCCATGCGCTCGAGAAGTTCGGTGGTCACTGCCTGGCCCGAACGTCCGTATTCCACCACGGCAAAGAGAAACCCCGCACCGGCGGAGAGCCGCATGATCGAGAACGGCGGTATACGGTCCGCCCATGTGCGTCCAAATCCGGTCCAGCAGCGCATCAGGAGGATGAGACCGGCAAGGGCGCCGCCGAGCCAGAGGGCCAGCGCGGCAGGGTTGGCGGCAAATCCCTGCGCGACCCGCACGATCCAGCCCTGGAAGGGCGGCAGGTCGTCGAAGACGATCACGTCCGCGAGCGCGGGCAGAAGCGAGAGGCCGTAGAAGAGAAGAAGGCCCAGAAAGCCGAAGAGCAGCACAATGGGGAGTGCAATGGCGTTGCCGATGGCGCGGCGCATGGCAAGCTGGCATCTCAGCAGCCGTGCGGCGGCCCCGAATATCGCACCGGGGGCCTGCCGTCCCAGCCCATCGAAGAGAATGCGCTCCCCGGTGCCGCAATAGGGAGCGAGACGCCCGGCCATGCGCCCCTCGGCCAGTCCGGCGCGGATTTCCATCAGCACGGCGGCTATGGTCCCGCGTCCCTGGAGCGCGTAGCCCTCGGCCACCGCCTCCATCATGCGCCCGAGATCCTCGCCGCTGCCCTCCAGCACATCGGCGATGAGTTGCCAGACCTCCGCCCGCGTGCGGGCGTTGAACATGAGTTGCCGCCAGGCCCGGGTCAGCCCGGTGGCCGGTCGGCGGGTGGCATGGATGGACAGGTCCGTCATCAGGAGACATCCTCTGCGGGCGCGGGCTGCCTGCGGTGGGTCACATCGGTGTAATCGGCCTCGCCCGTGGCCACGAGGCGCTTGAGGCGGGTTTCGACATCAATGCCGCCGAGCCCGCCCTTGTCGCGCGGCGTGAGCCAGTAGGCGCGGGCGCCATGGGCGTCGCGGGCCTCAAGGAATTTGCGGAATCTGTCGTCGACCTGGATGAATTCCGCCGTGGCGCGCTTGCGGGACAGCCCGGCCCAGGCCAGACGCGCGGTGGCATCCTCGCGCCCTTCAAGACAGGTCGGACAGCCGTCCCGGTTGCGGATCCGGGGTCGGCCCTCCGGGTCGCCTGTCCAATCGGCGATCACCGCGGCCTCGTCTTTTGTGGGCGCCCGGGCGCAGTCCGGGCAGAGGATGGGCACCAGGGTCTGGCGCATCACCAGGCTGACCACGCCGGGCTGGGCCAGTTCCTTCGGATCGACCCCGAGCGAGATCAGCCGGAAGAGGACGCCGGCGGCGCTGTCGGAATGGATGGTGGTGAAGACCTTGTGACCGGAGATCACAAACTGCATGATCTCGCGGCAATCGTCGGCGGTGCGGATTTCCGAGATCATGCCGATGTCGGGGTTGGAGCGCACGAAGGTTTTCAGCGCCCGGGTGAAGGCTGCGCCGCGCGCCGCCCCTTCCGCGCTGCCCGCCACCGGCATCTGGATGATCCCGTCCCCGGTGATGGGATATTCGATGGGGTCTTCCACCGTCATGATGGACACCCGGCCCTCCCGCTCCTGATAGAGTCGCTCGAGCTGGCGCACAAGCGTGGTGGACTTGCCATCGCCTGTGGAGCCGCCGATGATCACCAGCCCGCTGCCCGAGGCGCGCTCGACGGCCAGCGCATCAAGCACATCGGCTTCCAGCCCGAGATCCTCGATCTTTCCGGCTGTCGTGTCGTCAGCCGTGTAGATCAGTCTGAGCACCATGAAGTCCTTCCCGTCGCCGTGCGGCGCTTTCTGCGCCCGCAGCGCGGCGAGCTCCGGCGGCAGGGGGATGCGGCGTTCCTGCCCGATGGAGAAGGCCTGGTGCTGACCGGCCTGCTGTGAGGCTGTCTTGTCGCCATAGTCGCGCCGGTCATAGAGCCAGGCGATGGCCTCGGCGGCCTCATCGGGCGGCCAGGAGGGTCCGTCGGTGTATTCCTCGGCCCCGAGGCGCAGGCGCAGGACCGCGTGGTCGGTGCGAATGACAAGCTTGAGGTCGCTGGCGCGCAGCGCTGCTGCCCGGGCGATGGTCTCCGCCATGCGCCGGGCACCGGGCATGGTTGGCACACCCCCTTCCCCCGATGCGCCGCGGCCGTTGAGATGGGCGACCTCCGAAAGTGTGGCCACGCGGCGGGATTTGACGGGGGGCATGTCATAGCGCTCCCCAAGCGCCTGCACCTCTTCGGCGATCACCACGGTGTTGCGGTCCGGCACGAACCAGTAGGTTCCGTCCCGGGAGATGGCGCAGGCCGCGCGGAAGCGGGCGCTGCCCACCTCCAGTATGCCGTTCGCCGCCACCGGCGGGCGGGGCTTTGGCCCGGATCCCGTCAGAGCGCCGATCCGGGCGGAAAGGCCACTGCGCCATTCTGTCGTGATCTCCCCGAGCGCGCGCATCAATCGTCCTCCCCTACGGGCGAGACCACCCAATGGGCCGCGCCCGGCCTGTTGCTGTCGGCTGTGTTCCCGGCCCAGGGCAGCGTCTCAAGGGGACCGGGGTCGCCCACAGCCACCCCCGCAGCATCGATCCGGGCGATGCGCCGCCCGTCCGGCAGCGTATCGCCCGCTTTGCGCAGCAGCGGACCGTCGGTCTTTGTGATCCAGTCGAAGACGGGTGCGGGCATCCCGGAGGCCGTGTCCGGAACACCCTCGGGCGGCGCGGTGGGGAAAAGCGGCACAGGCACCTCGCGGGTGCCGGTGATCGATGCTGTCCAGGCCCCCTCGCCCGCGCGGACGGTATAAAGAACCTGCCAGACGGTCTGTGTCGGGGTCGGGCTGTCAATCGTCTCGCGGTCGGGTGCGCCCGGTTCCCGGTCCGTCCGGATATCGGTTGGTGCGGCAGGGTCGGAGTCCGGCGCCGGGCGCAGGACGGGGTCAACCGGTTCTGCATCGAAGCTCATGTCGGGACCGGGTCCGCCATCGGGCGGCGGGGGCAGAAGTCCGCTCATGGCCATATTGATCGCTTCCTGCGCCTCCAGGAAGGCGGCGATGCGCGCGGCGCGTTCCGTGCAGAGCCGCAGCACCTCTTCCTCGACCGCCACCGCTTCCAGCGTGTCCAGACCGTCCCAGGCGCGCCGCAGCGCCTCCACCGGGCAATCGCCCAGGCGGGAGGCCGGGTCCGTGCCTGCGTCCGGGGAGACCCCGATCGGGCGGGTCTGGGCTGTGAGCGTCGGCGCAAAGGCCGACAGGAGAGCGATCCCGAGAAATCCGGACAGCACGAGGCCCGGGATGCTCCCCCGCGCGTGGGTCCGGCGCACATCTGTCATTGGCCGCTCCCCCGCGTCTGC
Source organism: uncultured Paracoccaceae bacterium (assembly GCA_951812305.1). Lineage (GTDB taxonomy): Bacteria > Pseudomonadota > Alphaproteobacteria > Rhodobacterales > Rhodobacteraceae > Rhodobacter_B. The sequence goes on along the minus strand of CATOSB010000032.1, from coordinate 40,180 downwards.
TCGCCGATTGTCGGGGCCGACCCATGGAGCGCCTGAACCAGCGCCTCAAGCGTCACGCCGACAAGGGTGCCGTCCTTCATCTCCAGCGTGATCCGCTCCCCGTGGCTCTGCCAGAAGATCGCACCGTGGGGTTGGTGAGGCAGGTCCGGCGGGCGCACCAGACCGTCGGTCCCGAAGCGGCTGCCCGCAGCAAGCCCGGCCACGGGCCGCGCGAGCGGTTCCGATATGAGCCGGTCATAGGCCCGTGCCAGCGGATGGCGTCCGGGCGCGATGGTCACAACACGTCCGGCAATAACTGAGGTTTCGGCATGCATTGAAGCGCGTTCGACCGCGGGCCGGGCAATCCCGGTCACGGACCCGTCCCGCCAGAGAACACGAAATCCCGGCGCACCGGCCGTCTCCCCGGAGTCTGTGTCCCGATCGCCCTTCGCGCCGGATCCATCGTCGCGCAGCACGGTGCCGGTAGCGATCACGCGGGCGTCGTCGGCCTCCGTCAGATCGCCCGTATCCAGCATCCAGAGCGTCGAAAGGGCCCCATGGAAGACGAAGACAACGGGCGGATCACCCGGAATCGCAATGGCGTGTCCGCTGGCCTCAACCAGGCAGGTTTCCACTGCGTCGAGCCAGGCCTGTGGCTCACGCGCAAAAGAGGCGGTTGCAAGGACGGCGGCCGTCACGACCGCTATGGATCCGCGCAACCATCGTTGTGCGGGCTGGAAATCAGGGCAAAGACCCCCTAGTCTGCCCCGGAGACCCTGAAGCCGGAACCCCCCATGGCCGAGACCGCCTTTAACACGATTGCCGAGATCCAGCGCCTGCGCGATGCGGGCTTTGAACAGACGCAGGCCGAAGCCATCACGCTCTCCATCCATGCCGGTGTGACCGGCGGTGTCGCCAGCAAGGCCGACGTGGATCATCTCGGGACCGAGACGAAGGCGGATGTGGCGCTTGTTCGACAGGATGTCGAAACTCTCAGAACCGAGATCAAGGCCGACGTGGATCGCCTCAGAACCGAGACGAAAGCGGATATTATGCTTGTTCGACAGGAGATCGAAACTCTCGGGGTGGAGGTAAGAACGGAACTGAAATGGATCAGGATTATTGGTGGTACGATCCTCCTGGTCCTGGTTCTGCCGTGGCTGGCAGCGCTGATCGGCGCAACCCTGCCCAGCCCGTGAGGACGCCCCGGCAGGCCCGCCACAGGCGTTCGGCCCCGCTTCGGGCCGGGATCCGAAGTGTCCCGCATCTATGATGTCCCAATCTGTCATTCGTAAGTCAGCCGCGCGTTCGGGGTGACGAGACCGGGTGTCAGACATCGGGCGACCTGTCGTTCTTTGGAATGTTTTTCCACTGCACCCACATGCGCCAGATGAGCCGATGACAAATCGCTGCCATAAGAAATTTGAACGTGTTGAGACCTGGCCGTTTATGTTGGCGTTGCTGGATATGATCAATCCAAAACAGTTGGTCGCAATCGGGTGCGATGCTGGGGCTGCGCTCGAAGGATTGGAATTTCCTGTAGAGACAGTGCGCCACCCGAGCTATGGCGGCCAATCAGAATTCATTTCCGGTATCCAGCGGATTTACAGTCTTGCGGAGACACCACGCCCGCCAGAAACCGCGACCTTGCCGTTCGCAGAATTTGCCCAAGCTTCCAAGACTTCGTTATCATCGATATCATCAAGGTAACTCCCAAGCACCCCCTGCAAGATGAGCAAGATGAGCGGGGCTTTGGTGGGTGCTGTCCGGTTATAGGCGCGCGATGATCTGAGCTGGTGGGACCGTGATGATCTCAAGGATATTCAGCCCATGCTTTCTGGCTGTGGAGATCACGGACCGGATGTCGGCGAAGACCCGGGCTCCCTCGATCGTGCGGAAACTCCCCGGGATCTTCATGCGCACTTTCATCATGCGCAGGTCCTGTTCGGCCTGATTGTTGGTGAAGGGGACGTCAAAATCCGTAAGGAACCGCAAGACGTCGTCGCGGAAGTCTCGCAAGCGAATGAGGAGATTATGCCCCGGCCTTCGCGGCTTTCTCCCTCGAGAACCGGTTTTTGGCACCAATGGTGGCAGCCCTTCATGGAAGTCTGTGCCCTTGGCAAGGATTGCCATGTACTCGGCGAGTATATCCTCATGAACGGATGCCGGGAGTTCGGTGTCGCCTCTCCCCTGCGCGGCACACTTCAGCTGATTGGCGTTGGTGAGCAGCGCGCTCAACTCTGTCGCCCATGGCTCTTTTTCGATCTCGGCGACGGCCCTCGGTTCGCGCAGGTGATGTGCCCCACAGAGGGCGTGTGCGTCCACCCCCTCCATATGGGCGTAATACGATTTCCAGTGATCATGGACGATCGTCCCACCGTTCAGGAAGGTTGGAACAGCACCGCGCCCGGGATCGATCCGGTAGTGGGTGAATGCGCCATCACAGATCGTATGCAACCAGTGCAGCTTGCCGGCGACACGCAGCCCGGTCTCGTCCAGATGCCGAACACCGCCTCCCGTGAGGGTATCACGAATGTGCTCGACCACGCCACTCAGACGCTGCGCTGTGCCACTGACCCGGTTGGTCACGCTGGCCGCGCACAGGCTGGTGGCTCCGAACAGATCCCGCAGGAGTTGGCAGACCCGATCTTCGGGGATCAGCTGCTGGACATTGCAGTAGACCGCCGCGGCCCGTATGCGCGGACCATATTGCACATGCGCGCTCACGCCCTCGGGAAACGCGGCCGTTGTCGTGGCTCGGCAATGCGCGCAGCCGTAAATCATTGCCTGATGCTCGGTGACTTCCAACTGCGGCGGGGGCACGTCGAACACCTGACGGGTCTTCACCCCCTCGATCATCTCTGGCGTCAGGCGCTGCTGACAGGTAGGACACTGCGCTGCTTCATGGCGTTGCACAAAGTCTGGCGTTGGCGTCTGGCGCAGGGTGTCGCCCCGGTGGCCAGTCTGGCCGCCGCTTTTCCTGCCGGACTTTCCACGCAGGCTGCGTGGTGCCGGCTTCTTCAGCCCATCACTCGAGGGAGGCTTGCTGCTGTTACGGCTGTTTTTGCCAAGCTGCCTGCGCAGTTCATCAATCTCTTGCGCCTGGAATGCTACAAATTCTTCCAACTCCGAGATCCGGCGCAGAGCCATAGCGGGGCTTTGTTCAAGGGAGGCAACCTTATCCATTCCAGCAGTGATTCAGAAAATCAACCCGAGCGCAATGGAACCCTGAGCAGAACGGAAGTTTCATTCACCCTATGGTAAATTAGACTCACACCAAACACTACAAAACCAGACAAGTCAGCAGGGGGCTTGGGAGTTACTCAGCAAGAAGAATTTGAAGGTCGTGGCGCGTAGTTTTTCCACCAGCACATGATTTTGGCAGATCAATCGTGGCATGCGAGGATAGGACTGTCAGGGACCCCAAAGATAGCCCCGCCTCCTCTGCAACAAAGGACATGAGTTGTCCAAGACCAATTAGATTGCCTAGCAGTTTTTCAACATAGTAGTGGTTCCGATAGAAGGCTGTCAGCGTGAGAGTTTCGGGCGAACCCGCAAGCAATTTAAAGCTCAAGAAACTCAGGCACTGGCCACCATACGGTGACCTATCTACGTCGCGTGCTGGGTCAAATAGGGCTAACTCGAATTTATTGCGCGCGCGGACAGAAGGGTCACGCATTCGGGTCACGATGTCCCACAATGGATTGCCAGAAGGAGCATCAGGCCAGTCTGTCATGCGTTCAAAATAATAGCCTGACCACCGCTCATTTCTACGAACTGTCGGCAGGATATTTTTGTGAAATCGATCGTAACTCCCAAGCACCCCCCACGTTTGAGTGTTATTGTCAGTTTTATGGTGAGTCGAATTTGCCATTTTGCGCGTGTTTTTTTTCTTTCTTGTCTGAATTCTGTGGCGCCGGGTTGATTTCTCTGAATCAGTGGTGGGATGGATCAGGTTGCCGCCCTTGAACAACTTCTCGCCACGGCTCTGCGTCGGATCGCTGAGCTTGAAGCTGCGTTGGCGAGCATGGCGGAAGAGATCACGGACCTGCGCCGACAGTTGGCCAAGAACAGCAGCAATAGCAGCAAGCCCCCTTCAAGTGATGGCCTGAAGAAGCCAGCCCCGCGCAGCCTGCGTGGCAAATCCGGAAAGAAAAGTGGCGGCCAAGTTGGCCACCGGGGCGACACCCTGCGCCAGACGTCAACACCCGACTTTGTCGAACGGCATGAGGCGACGCATTGCAGCGCCTGTCAGAGCGCCCTGACGGCGGAGATGGTGAAAGGGATCGAGAAGCGTCAGGTGTTCGACTTGCCTGCGCCACGCCTGGAGGTCACCGAGCATCAGGCGGCGGTTTATTGTTGCGACCATTGTCGAGCCACGACGACGGCTGGCTTTCCCGATGGCGTGGCCGCGCATGTGCAATATGGCACGCGCATGCGGGCAGTGGCGGTCTATTGCAATGTTCAGCAGCTGATACCCGAGGATCGGGTCTGCCAGCTTATGCGCGACCTGTTTGGGGCCACCAGCTTGTGCGCGGCCAGCGTGACCAACTGGACGCGCGGCGCGGCAAATAAGATGGGTGTCGTGGTTGAACACATTCTCGCCCGGCTTGCCGAAGGCGGCGTTCGGCATCTGGACGAGACCGGACTTCGTGTTGCCGGCAAGCTGCACTGGCTGCACACGATCTGCGATACCGCCTTCACCCATTACCGCATCAGCGCCAAACGCGGTGCTGTTCCAACCTTCCTGACCGGCGGGACGATCATTCATGATCACTGGAAACCCTACTACGCCCATATGAGCGGAGTGGACGCCCACGCCCTCTGCGGGGCGCATCACTTGCGCGAACTCAAGGCCATCGAAGAGATCGAAAAAGAGCCTTGGGCGACGGAGATGAGCGCAGTGCTTCATAGCGCCAATCAGCTCAGATGCGCGGCTCAGGATCAAGGCGAGACCGAACTCCCGGAACTGGTTCGCCAGGGTATAGTCACCAGATACATGGCGATCCTCGCCAAGGGGCTCGCCTTCCACGAACGCCAGCCCCCGCTGGCCAAAAGCCCCGGCACCCGCGGCCGAAAAGCCAGGCGGCCAGGCCACAACCTGCTCCTCCGCCTGCGTGACTACCGCGATGACGTTTTGCGATTCATCGCCGACTTCGCGGTCCCATTCACAAACAATCAGGCCGAACAGGACCTGCGCATGATGAAGCTGCGCATGAAAATCTCGGGCACCTTCCGCACCCTCGAGGGCGCGCGGGTCTTCGCCGACATCAGGTCCGTCATCTCGACGGCCAGAAAACACCGGTTCAACATCCTGGAAATCCTGACCCTGTCACCACCTCAGATCATCGCACGGCTCTGACGGAACAAAACCCCGCAACCCTATCGGACAGGGTGCTTGGGAGTTACAATCGATCAAAGAATTCTGGTGCGCCGTATCGCCGGTACAAGGCTGTTGGGAAAATCGTGTTTGCTATCGTTTGGAGTGATTTGTCGTGAGACAGCAAAAAATCATTCACGGCACTGACGCGTGGATCGCCAAGCTGTGCGCCCAGCGTTGGGTTTTGGACAGACATCAAGACATTGTGCGCCTCATGGCCTTTTGAAGCGTCAACCAGACGTACTGCTTCACGCCAAGTTGTTATGCAGTCAGGCTGCGGCGGAATGCTGAGATACATCGCGGTTATCCTTTAAAATCGCTAAGTTATACATGTGCCGGGTCAAATAGTTTTCGGTGACCCATCCGTAGCCGCCGAGTCCCCATGTTGGTCCCCAACTATTCCGAAGCAGCACAGCCCGGCCCTGTGGTGCATCTCCATAGCCAACTGCTACAAGTGCGTGTCTGGGGATCGGGAAGACGGCATCGTTGTCGAAGTGATCAATGATACCATCGGCAGGTGGGTTGAAAAATGTGCTTGTAAGAACCGAGAGAACGATAGCTGGATCACCGGCGTCCAGCGACTGATAAACACGTTGCACATTGTAGTTGGGCTGGTGCCCGTCTCGCGCAAATAGAGGGCCAACGGAGGTAGGTGGATGATAAATTGAGAGGTCTGTCGGTGTCTGCGTCAAATATGGCCAGCCCTTTTCGACCGGTTGTCCTTTATCGCGCAGAGCGGCCAACATATCCTCAAGATAGGAACCTTGAGCAGGCGACCGGCCTCTTAGCTTCTGTGCATGATAAAACGCGTATTCACATGACAAAGCGTCCCAATCTGCCCGCATACCTGCATGTGCATCACTTGCTGCGAATGCTAGACAAGTAGGACGCTGACCTTGGTCACGTACAGGGCCAAACTCTGCCCGTAAATCAACAGCTATTTTAACAGTCACTCAAGCGGCCTCCAGCATCTGTCGCCGCTCAGCTCGTGAGAGGCCCGCTTGCTCTGGACCCGTAAGATCAAGATCAAATTCCAATCGAGACAGGCTTTGACTACGATCCCACGGGCGCGCTTCGTCCAGAACCAGTCGTCCACGATATTCGTCAGGTGGTTGCGCAGTTACGCGGCGGACACCAACATCACCGATACTGTCAGGTTCCACCGCTTCAACTTCATTATTCACGATGGCAAAGCCGCTGGCTCGCAACTCATCAAGGTTCCAGAGATACCCACCGTTACTATGCTCGGTCAATTTCAGAACGAAGAGGTCATGACGGCTTCCATCAATCAGCATACCAGCATCACGCTCGGTCAGAAGCCAAACATCACTACGATAGTTGTCAGGTCTATGATCAGCCAACAAAATCTCTTTAAGGGCCTTGGGGCTGGTCAACAGCAGTTCACGAGCCTGTTTAAAGGTGATCATTCGATAACGCACGAGCGTCCAGCATAGCGCTTCAAAACTGGAGCCAAGTCGTAAACTCAGTTGATAAACGACACTTGGGCGGCGGAAGTCGTGGGTTGTCCAGTTTTGCCGACGCATGTGAAGGGCCAGTAGCCATTTAGGCATCATAAAACCGACAGCAAATGCATCCGCTTCTACCTCTTGGTGATTAAGGCCAGGCTCCAGGTTAACGGGCATACGACGAAGGATGCTATCCTCATCATCTAAACTTGGCTGATGATCCAGCATGCAATGACCAAGTTCATGCGCAGCCGTGAAACGCTGGATACTAAGGGGACGCTGCGTGGTGACTAGGATGCCCGGTGAAGGAAAGTTTAGATAGGCTCCTAACAGCCCCTCAAGTGGCCGAAGCAGCAGGGGCACATTTAGCTCATGAATCATCGCAAATACGTTTACTGCCCCGCCCGCAGTTTCTAATCGTTCGCGGACGCCCAATTTCCGATGGAGTCGACTGGCTTCCGCCGCTCCATGTCGAACCGCTTTCGCGTATTCATTGACCATAATTTATTCCTGTGCAGCCGTTGATCGAGAACGCAAATAGTCGGCAAACTTGCCTAGCTCGTCCCGATCTTTCCTGGATAGATCGGCGGCCCTACGGGCCAAGTGCGCAACGTCCACAGGCAGGCTCGCAGCAGCAGCATCATCATCGTCAATGAAGTATGCGACGGGCTGTCGGTAGAGCTTTGCAAGCCGATTTAGCTCCAATGCTTCAACACGACGGTTTCCGGCCTCAATCTCAGACAGTGCAGTTCGTTGTATCTTAAGATACTGCGCAACTTCATCCTGCTTTAGCCCGAGATACCGCCGCGCCTCGCGCAGACGCTCACCTAGCTCGCGCCGTGCTTCTTGATCGTCATCACCAGCCCGCTTCGCTACACTCATTTCGAAACTCCTTGTTTTTTGTGCCACTGCTTCTCTAGACGTGGCATCTAATGATCAATCGCATCCTGAACCGAGTTGTAGCCACCACTGCGCACAGTTGCGTCAGATGGTGCAAAACCCAAGACAGGTTCAACAGCGCAGAGCAGCTCTACAACAACAAGTGAATCCATTGGGACAGGTGCGACCGCCGCTGCCGCAGGTAATACCGGCAACGTGTTACCTTGGGTAATAGCTTCAACTTCCGCAGCCATGATCAGCTCGTCCCGAAGTAACATTTCGAGAGCGAGTTTTGGAAACACGCCTGTCTTTGTCTTGGTGATGGTGTTCATGATTGATGTCCGAATAACTATCTTTCCCGCAACATAATGTGGGTATATCCAACATTCAAGCTTTTGATGATTGTTTGCGAGTTCGTCACTATAATCATAAGAGACAAAGGGCTTGCCATCAGCTCCCCAAGTCGTTTTCCAGCAAGTCTTCCTGATCGCAGAACGTAGTTACGCGTTCATATTTCATCCTAGCAAATCTCGAACTGGGACGAATGCCAAATTGGTTTCGGCAGCCCGGCGCAGCTTTTCATCAAGCACGTCGATCAAGGAGAGACGGTTAATTACGACCTGATGCAGATCGAGCCCATCGGCACAGATGATGTTTGTGCGCCTACCCGTCCCGAATGCCTTAAGGCCGTCCACGGAAAAACCCGAATTACTGATGAAGAGCCCGCGCGTCCACGTCGCCTTGCCCGAGACCTTTCCCGAAAAGGTCAGCAGATCGGATTGCCCTGTACGGCCTGCCTGCCATTTGGCTTCGACGAGGTAATACCAAGGGTTATTCAATCTGACCGACTTTCGCCCAGTTGCGGCTTGCGATGGATGTGATGGTTTGCGGTCTTGCGATGAGGTTGTTCCAGGCCTCGCACCCCGCGTCGAGAATCGCGTCATATGTGTCGAACGTCCGGTTTGCGAGCCATGTCTGGCGGAGATATTGCCAAATGTTTTCGGTTGGATTCAGCTCTGGTGATTTGGGCGGCAGAAACATGAGCGACAGGTTTTGCGGGATTTCCAGAGCGGATGTCGTGTGCCAGCCGGCTTGGTCCATGAGGATGACGGCGTGGGCGCCATCGGAGACAATTTTGCTGATTTCTTCCAGGTGGCGCTGCATCGCATAGGTGTCGGCTGCTGGCATCATGATCGCCGCGCCGGTGCCGCGTTCGGGGCAGATGGCGCCAAAAAGATACGCATTTTGGTAACGCTGATCGGCGGGCTGGCGGGGCCGTGTGCCCTTGCGTGCCCACTGGCGGACGCGGGTGTTCTTCTGACCGAGACGCATCTCGTCCTGGAACCAGATTTCGACGGGTTTGTCCGGCGGCACCCCCTGAAGCGTCTCCTTCAGATTGTCGCCGAAGTTTTTTTGAAATCCTCAATGACCTGCACGTCCTGCCCCGGGTGCTGAGGGCGTGCGCTGATGTGGGAAAAGCCCAGATTGTGCAGAATCTGCCCCACATGGCGCTCGTGATAGTCGACGCCAAAACGCGCCTTGATCACATTCTTCAAATCGACCCGCCGCCAGCGGACGACACCGTCCTTTTCAGGATCAGGACCGGTCTCGACAAGAGCCGCCAGTTCATCCAGTTGCGCATTGTCAAGGCGGGATCGCGAGCCTCCTCGCTGCCGATCCAGCAGCCCCGCTGGACCATCAGCGTTGAAACGGAGCACCCAGTCCCTGAGCGTTTGCCGGTCCATCCCGCCAATGCGGGCCGCAGCCCCACGCGACATGCCATCGGCGATAGCGGCAAGCGACAAAAGCCGTCGGCTCTGCCGGGCATCAGAACTCTCTGCGGCAAGCTTGCGCAGATCATTGGCGGTAAAATCGGCTCGCATCGGTATCCTGGCTGGCATCGGTGGTCTCCTTTGCCAATCTTGAATCACCTCAGCACCTCAGGCGGTACCCAAAATCCATAGCTGAGTCATTTTGAAGCACCCTTGGTATAAGTCTCCCCATGCAGCTTGAAGCTTCCATCTATCTGTTCCCCTGTCAGCTTGAAAGGTGCTCGCGGCTTCAGACCGTAAGCGGCAAAAAGTTCGTTGAGGAAACGCTCATATTCATAGCCGCGCTGCTGGGGCGCGTGTTCAAATAGGCCGATCAAGCGCGCTGATAGCGTTTGCGCCAATTCGTCCGAAAGTGTGGTGGTATTCGATGACGCTTTCGTCCTCTCTTCAGGCTGGTCCCCCGGCAGTGATTCAAGAAACGCGGGATTGTTTAACGCAGGCACACGCGCTGTTCAGCCCGTCAGAAGACGCGCTCCCGGACGTCGAGGTACAACTCGCCGATCTCTCATCCTACAATCGGTTGCTCTGCAATGCGGTATCCGCTCAGGAGGTGACAGCATGACATCGCCCCGGACAGATACCGCGCGTCTGACACTGGCTCTGACCGAGTTGCGCTTGCCTGCCATCAAAGCCCTCTGGCCCCGCTTCGCAGAACAGGCCGACAAGGAAGGCTGGCCTGCCGCCCGACTGCTCGGCACACTGGTCGAACATGAGTTGGCCGAGCGCCACCGTCGCCGCATCGAGCGACATCTGGCGCAGGCAAGGCTGTTGCCGGGAAAGACGCTTGAGGCCTTCGACTTCACAGCCGTCCCCATGTTGTCCAAAGCCCATGTCAGCGCCATCACCGCAGGCGACAGCTGGATCACAAAAGGCAGCAACATTCTATTGTTCGGGCCACCAGGTGTGGGCAAGTCGCATCTCGGCTCGGCCATCGGTCTTTCCCTTGTCGAGCAAGGCTAACCTCCTCATAATCTGTGGTCCGCCGCGCCGGCAGCGGCTTGAGGCTCATGCGTTCGGCGTCGATGCGCCTGGCATTGCGCGCATTGATCCGGCCTACGATCTCATCGATGAAGCGACGGTAGGTGACGAGATCCTCAAAGTCGCGCGAGCCTCGCATGATCAGCGCGTCCTCGATGGTGCGCTTCAGATGCCCATTGGGGCTCTCGATGGAACCGTTCTCATGCGCGACGCCCTTGTTATTGCGTGTCGGCGTCATGCCGTAGTGCTGACACAGGGCATCAAAACGGTCGGTAAGGTCGTCTTTGGCGGCCTGGTTCAGGTTTTTGAAGGCCGCCGGCAGGCTGTCGGTGCGATGGTCGTGAGGAGCGCCGCCGAGCGTCCAGAGGGCATTCTGCAATCCCTCGGCCAGTGCCACATAGCTCTCGCCACCCAGAACCACATGGGCGTGCTGGAACCCGCTATAGGCAAGCCGGAAGTGATACAGGCGATGATCCAGCGGCTCACCAGCGATGGTCACCCCCAATTTGCCCATGGCGGTAAAATCCGACAGGCCCATCTTGCCCGGCTCATGGACCTGCCGAAACATCACCTCCTGTTCGGGACCATGCTCAGCGTTCCAGGCCCGTATCCGCCGCTCCAGAGTGCGGCGAATGCCGGTGCCAGGCTCCGGATGTCGGCGCATAACCTCTTCGTAAACCGCCACAGGCCGGATGCCCGGCGACGTCTGCAACATCGGCACAACCACAGTGTCGAAAATATCGGCCAGCGGATCAGGGCGACGCCGGCCGCGCGACTTCTTCTTCTGTGATGGTAAAGTTGGGTCGGCTTGCAGCCGATAGCCCGTGGATTGGCTGATGCCCGCCCTGGCGGCGGCCACGGGGACGGTGTGGGTCTGTCTGAGCGTCATGAAGAGCCTCATCTGTTGGTCGGTGACATGGCGGCCCGGCATGAACGATCCTCCTGGCAGAAAATCTCTTCATATCCGAGCCGGCCACGACCGTCAGACCCGCCCAATTGGGGCAAAACGCGGGAGTTGGACCTCTCCAGTCGGGCTACGCCCTTGCATGTCTTTTGTCAACACCAGTTGCGCAGGGGAGATTGCTCCACCTTGCCGATGGAGGGAAGTCTGCCATAAGATTGGGTGGGTCAGGTCGGATGAGCCATTCGGATGGCGACGGTCTATCAGTCTTGCATTCGCGGATTGGAACCGCATGAACGTGCTACGTCGCAGGCCTTTCTCTTTACTCCCTCGCGGGCGTCGGCAGATCCTGCCCAAAGGGCGAAGCGAGAGTTGCCTTAACCGCAGGTTTCACCCGGCCTGACCCGCAGCCTGGCCAGAGCTGGGCTGCATCTCTTGCCCCAAGGCCCAGACGAACCCGGCGAGTTCGCGCGCGATGGCGGCAACAATAACTGTCGATTTCTTTCCACGGGCCTGAAGCGATCGGTATCGCTTGCACAGCCGTTCCTGTGTTTTCCAAGCCAGGTCGCGAACGCACTTGGGCTGGGTTTCAAGAACCCGTGCCTTGTGCTGAGCGACCTTTGCCGGGAACCGATAGGACCAAGCCGCTTCGATCAACATCCTCCGAGCTTCACGGTTCCCAGTTTTGGTGATGCCGCCGCGGCGGATGGTGCCACCACTCGAGTATTCAGACGGCGTCAGCCCGAGATAGCTCATCAGCTGACGAGGTTTGTCGAACCGGGTGATATCGCCGATGCTGGCTGCGAGCGTCGCTGCCGAGACGAGGTCGAGGCCCCGGAAGCATCGGAGCGCATAGACAAACTCGCAAAGTGACCAGTCAGGCACCAGCTCTTCTATCCTCTTCACCATGTTGTCGCGGCGTTCCGCGGTGGTCCAGACCGTTTGGACATAATCCTGGAACACAATTTGTTGCGCAGGTTCGTCAAAGCTTTGGGTCCCCAGCCATCGGCTGTGGATTTTAGTCCAGGGCTTGCGGTTGGGAGGATAGCTCCGACCGTGCCGCAAAAGGAATGAGCTGAGCTGATGGCGCGATGTGGTCACCTGCTTGACGGCATCCATCCTGGCCCGGATCAGATCGCGCATGGCCTCATGGCGGTTGTCTGGCACCCAAACTGGCGTCAGTTCGCCCGCCCTGTGCAAGACGGCCAGTCGTTGCGCATCACGGCGATCCGTTTTGACCCTGTCGCCTGGTGCTATCGCGATTTTGGTCGGTGCGATGACACTGCACTCATGCCCTGCGCCCGTGATCTGCCGATAGATGCCATAGCCGCAGGGACCGGCCTCATAGCAGAAGTCCAATACGCGATCACGTTGCGACAATCGCCGCAGCAAGGTTTCCACCGCAACCGGCGTGTTCTCAATGTCCCCAAGAAAGCGCACCTCGCCGGTGCGCCCATCTTCCGCCAGTCCAACCGAAACGTTTCGTTTGTGAACGTCCAAACCGACAAATAATTTCTGCTCCATTCCTCAACCTCCTCATTTTGGTGCCCAATTTGATGGCACCAGTGTAGCTCGGGGCTCGGCAGAACTGAATCATCTCTCCTTTTCAGCACCTTAGGGGTCTGCGGCCGGATCCACTGGATCCGACACTGATCCCGGCAGCTTGGGGTTCGGGCAAGCCGAACGCCACCGCGCTGCATCAGGGGGAAGACGCCGCCTTCCCCCTCGGGCAACCCCATTAGACAGCCCCGTGTCCTCGGCTACGCCTGCGGGCCGCACCACTGCTGTCGAATGACATTGCCTCGCCCCCATCCGCGTTCGCCACTTGGCAGATTTCCGAGACGAGGCCCTCACGGGCTCCGCTCAGAAACTACCAACAACGGTTAGGCGGCAGCGGATGACAAAAGACATACGTACTCCCTACGAGCCCCAACTCCCGCGTTCCCATCCTGATTGACGCTGGACTCTCATCTTGTTTGTCGCGCGGCAAGCTGCCGCATTCATATCTCCAATGTGGGGCATAAAAATGTCCACAGTTCAGCGTGTTGCTGCTTGGCCTCTTTCATGGGCATTCAAACACCTTGGGATGGGAGAAAAGTTCGTTCCGGGCGAAAGCAGCGCGATATACGTACTGGAAACGTAACTCCCAAGCACCCCCCACGTTTGAGTGTTATTGTCAGTTTTATGGTGAGTCGAATTTGCCATTTTGCGCGTGTTTTTTTTCTTTCTTGTCTGAATTCTGTGGCGCCGGGTTGATTTCTCTGAATCAGTGGTGGGATGGATCAGGTTGCCGCCCTTGAACAACTTCTCGCCACGGCTCTGCGTCGGATCGCTGAGCTTGAAGCTGCGTTGGCGAGCATGGCGGAAGAGATCACGGACCTGCGCCGACAGTTGGCCAAGAACAGCAGCAATAGCAGCAAGCCCCCTTCAAGTGATGGCCTGAAGAAGCCAGCCCCGCGCAGCCTGCGTGGCAAATCCGGAAAGAAAAGTGGCGGCCAAGTTGGCCACCGGGGCGACACCCTGCGCCAGACGTCAACACCCGACTTTGTCGAACGGCATGAGGCGACGCATTGCAGCGCCTGTCAGAGCGCCCTGACGGCGGAGATGGTGAAAGGGATCGAGAAGCGTCAGGTGTTCGACTTGCCTGCGCCACGCCTGGAGGTCACCGAGCATCAGGCGGCGGTTTATTGTTGCGACCATTGTCGAGCCACGACGACGGCTGGCTTTCCCGATGGCGTGGCCGCGCATGTGCAATATGGCACGCGCATGCGGGCAGTGGCGGTCTATTGCAATGTTCAGCAGCTGATACCCGAGGATCGGGTCTGCCAGCTTATGCGCGACCTGTTTGGGGCCACCAGCTTGTGCGCGGCCAGCGTGACCAACTGGACGCGCGGCGCGGCAAATAAGATGGGTGTCGTGGTTGAACACATTCTCGCCCGGCTTGCCGAAGGCGGCGTTCGGCATCTGGACGAGACCGGACTTCGTGTTGCCGGCAAGCTGCACTGGCTGCACACGATCTGCGATACCGCCTTCACCCATTACCGCATCAGCGCCAAACGCGGTGCTGTTCCAACCTTCCTGACCGGCGGGACGATCATTCATGATCACTGGAAACCCTACTACGCCCATATGAGCGGAGTGGACGCCCACGCCCTCTGCGGGGCGCATCACTTGCGCGAACTCAAGGCCATCGAAGAGATCGAAAAAGAGCCTTGGGCGACGGAGATGAGCGCAGTGCTTCATAGCGCCAATCAGCTCAGATGCGCGGCTCAGGATCAAGGCGAGACCGAACTCCCGGAACTGGTTCGCCAGGGTATCGTCACCAGATACATGGCGATCCTCGCCAAGGGGCTCGCCTTCCACGAACGCCAGCCCCCGCTGGCCAAAAGCCCCGGCACCCGCGGCCGAAAAGCCAGGCGGCCAGGCCACAACCTGCTCCTCCGCCTGCGTGACTACCGCGATGACGTTTTGCGATTCATCGCCGACTTCGCGGTCCCATTCACAAACAATCAGGCCGAACAGGACCTGCGCATGATGAAGCTGCGCATGAAAATCTCGGGCACCTTCCGCACCCTCGAGGGCGCGCGGGTCTTCGCCGACATCAGGTCCGTCATCTCGACGGCCAGAAAACACCGGTTCAACATCCTGGAAATCCTGACCCTGTCACCACCTCAGATCATCGCACGGCTCTGACGGAACAAAACCCCGCAACCCTATCGGACAGGGTGCTTGGGAGTTACCTGGAAACACCGTTTGAGAAAAACAATCTGACGCACAACAGCGCAATGTACGACTATTGGGTTGACCAAGCAAAGCAGGCCCCGGAGCTACAAATAGGTGGACCAACAATGGCTTGGCTCTATGAGGCGCTATCCGAGTGCCGAAGTCTCTCAAAGGTTTCGTCACCCGATACGCCATGTATTACCTTCTGCGGTGAACTCGACCAGCTGGTGGACAACGCTTCTTATCAAACGCCGGATGGCCAATTGGCCTAACGGTGAGTTTTCGATGATCCGCAATGCTAAGCATGACGTGCTGACAGAAACACCCGAGGTTGGGGGCGATGTCTTCGGCCAGATCACCGATTTCCTTGTAAAGGGCGTTGTTGCATAGATCACCCGCCTTCTGATATCGACGCATTTTGTTTCCTTGAGGATGTTGTAGATGCCGCACAAATTCAACGCAGATCGTCGAGATAAGATCCCGAAACAGAAGTATCGCGTGGCCAATTGGGCTGAATACAACGAAGCGCTTCGTCAGCGCGGTGATCTGGCGATTGAGATGTGCCTGACGCCGGGCATGGTATTCCGCCAACCATTACGCCAGACGCAAGGCTTGATGCGTTCGATTGCAAAGCTGCTCTGTGTCGAAATCGCGGTACCTGATTTCTCCACCTTGTCGCGGCGGGGCAGCGGCCTGACGTTACCTGCAAAGCCAGGGATCGATGGCCGGGCGGCGATCCATTTGGCAGTGGACAGTACAGGTCTTAAGATCTTCGGCGCGGGCGAGTGGCTTGAAGAAAAGCACAAAATCAAGCGTAAAAGGCGCTCCTGGCGCAAGCTCCACCTCGGTCTTGATCTTGTCAGTGGCCAGATCGTCTGTTCTGATCTCACCACGGATGACGTCGGCGATCCGACGGTGCTGCCAGATCTCCTGGATCAGGTCGATGGTCCGGTTGATTGGTTCCTCGCAGATGGAGCATACGACGGAGAACCAACATCCGATTTACTTGCCGCTCGGTTCGGACCGATGATCAAGGTGACGATCCCACCTCCCAAAAACGCGGTTGTGAGCCCCAATGCGGCCCACAATCTGACGGCACGAGACTGCCATATCGCCGAGATCGCAGCCCGCGGGCGGATGGCCTGGCAGAAAGCCACTGGCTACAATCAACGCAGCCGGGGTGAAACTCTCATGGGCCGCTGGAAGGCGGTTATTGGGCCCAGGCTGAAGTCGCGCGACTTCGAAAACCAGAAATCGGAAGCCAGGATTGGCGTGCAGATTCTCAACCGAATGACCGGGCTTGGCCAGCCACGTTTCGAACGCACCGCCTGAATTCCGTCTCGGGTAGGGCGCGTTCCGAGCTCCAGAGCTTCCGTGCAACAACGCCGCCACGATCAGATCAGCGCATGAACGATAAGTATCAACATCTTCAGGCAGTAGCAGCGGCGCTTTGTTACCAAACCCTGCCTTCGGAGCAAGCGTTGCAATCATCGTGCGTGCATCGGTCGCCCTGGCGATGTCTCGAAAGGCAATCGTCCATTCGATGCCTGAAGGCAGATCAACCTCGCTTTCCGGCACCCAATATTGAGGGGTGGGCACGAAGTTTGGATCAGCCTTTTGCTCCTCCGTTACCGCTCCGCTCAACGCTGCGTTGTGCAGATTAGCCTCGTTCACTTCAACCGATGCCGCACGATGATCAAATTGATGGATCATTCGCCCGACATAGAGAGGTAGCCAATTTCCTGAAGCGCTTCCAAACGTGTTGCCCCCGAGAGGATACGCGCCCTCTTGATCATCGAGCTCCTTGCGAGTGCTAAACAAACCAGAGTCGTTGGTCATGTGGAACATGGTCGAGTATTTCACTGGCCATGTCTTCACTTCCGTGCCGGAAGACCGATCGACCAAGGGCACCGCATTGCCATAGATAACCGTTGTCAGATCAGCATCACGCTTCGATCGGAAAATCGGCGCAGTGCCTGTGTTCGGGCTTACACGCGCGAAGTCCTCGGCACTGAGAGAAAAGCAAACCTCTGGATTGGTAAGCTCGCTCACCGCTTGAAGGAAAAACGCGCAGCGCGCGGCCTCTTCTGTTGGTGTTGGGCTGGCTACGAATGCGCTGAACTTGAAACGGCTGTCCACGTCCTCGAAGAAGGGTTTCAGATCGTAGCGCGTTCGCCGGTTCTCGAAATCATACAGCGCCTTCAGCCGTCCTTCTGTCGCCACGCCCTTGAAGAACTTCGCAGCGGTCTTGTCTGAGGCGATACCGGACGGGACAAGTAAGCCGATCAGCCCCTCTTGCTTGACCACGGTCATCGCGCGTTCAACGAAGAGCGAATAGAGGTTCACGTCCCCGCCAGATAGCAAGGGGTAGTCCCCACCTTTGCGCGCCATACGCGTTCCAGCCTCGGCCCGCTCGGACGCCTTGGCATAGTCCTGGGCTAAGGGATCATCTGCTTTCTCCAGAGCGTCGATCATCTTCTTTCGATCAGCCGCGCGCGCGGCCATCGCGATCTCGGGGCGGCGCTCCGCAAACCACTCGACCTGCTGAAGCTTCATCCTATCCCATGGCGGGTTGCCGATCACGGCGTGAAACCCGCCCGTCAGATCGTCTTCTTCCCAATCCGACCAAATGCCTGGGAAGGTGACTTGCCAGTTCAGGAAGTTTTCCTCTGCAATCAGCATGCGTGCCTGATCAAGAATCTCGGCAAAGCGCTGCCCCTCTTCGCGCTTGGTCTTGGGTTCCTTCTTGCCCATGGCAATATCGAGCGGATCGCCAAACTGACCATCGAAGAAGATTTTGAGCGCGTCCTTGCCCGCCTTACCTTTGATATTGAGCCAGTCGGTCGCGTGGATCAGCTTTAGCAGCGCATCAACACCGGGACTATACGGAGTTTCCTGCCGCCCCGGGCTTGCCTGTTGGACCGCCCTGTCATAGCAGCAGGGGTGACACCACTTTGCACAGGGATCAGATGGCCGAGTTGCACAATCCGCACGACACCCTGTTCCGCGCGCTGCTGTCCGATCCCGGGCGGGCGCGGGACTTCCTGCGCGATCACCTGCCCAACACCATCGCAGGACAACTCGCCGATGCACCACCCGAGATCGTCGAGGGCGGCTTCGTCGATGAAGCGCTCGCCGGCAGCCAGAGCGATCTGCTGATGAAGGTCGCGTTGACCTCCGGGACCGACGCCTTCGTATATGTTTTGGCGGAGCACAAAAGTACGCCCGATCCGGCGCTGCCGCTTCAGCTGGCCTCCTACATGGTGCGCATCTGGAAGCGCTACGCCGGAACCGGTACAGCCCGGCTCCGCGCCCTGCCCCCGATCATTCCGGTGGTCGTCTATCATGGCGCGGAGCCCTGGACCGTGCCCGACAGCCTGCGCGACATGATCGCCACCGATGATCCTGATCTCGCTTTCCTGCCCGGAGCGGGGTATATCCTGCGCAACCTGCGGGCCATGGAGATCGATGCGCTGTCGCGCAACGCCGCGCTGAGGGCGGGGTTCATCACGCTGCGGCAGGAGGCCCTTGCCTTTCTGGCGGAGATTGCCGGGAGCCTGCCCGAGGGGACCGATCTGCGGCGACAGGTTCTTGAATATGTGCTGCGGGTCTATAATGTGGACCTGGACGCCCTGCGGGCCACGCTCAGGACCGGGGGCCATAACGAACTGGAGGCGCTTATGGGAACCATTGCAGAAACACTGCTCGAACAGGGCGAAGCGCGCGGATTGGCCAAGGGCGAAGCGCGCGGATTGGCCAGGGGCGAAGCGAAAGGCAAGGTGGAAGGCAAGGCGGAAGGCAAGGTGGAAGGCAAGGCGGAAGGCAAGGCGGAAACCCTCGGACGCCAGTTGGAGCGCCGTTTCGGCCCCCTGCCCCGGGATATCGCCGCGCGGATCGCCGCCGCCGAACCTGATCGGATCGAGGCCTGGCTGGATGCCGTTCTGGACGCGCCCGACCTCGCGGCCGTCTTCGCACAGGACCGCCCGCACTGACCGAAAACCACGTCTTTGAAACGGCTTACGGCATTTCCGGCAGACCTGGACAGCACCGACGCACCATATGAAAAACGCGCGGATAGACCCCTGGTCCCGCAGGTCAAGCTACCGAAGCGTCTCGATCTGGACGGAGATGCCGGGCGGGTGCTCGACAGCGTGCCAGGGCCGGGGTCGTTTACCGCCGAGTGCCAAATCCTGCGGTTATCCATGTTGCCGGTGTATAGGGCGGTGCGCATTTTGCGCATCATGACGCAGGTGGCTTCGGCCTGAACCAGAATCGCACCCTCACGCGGTTCACGGGAATAATACTTCCGCAAGGTCTTTTCATCGCATCCCGGAACGGTGGCGATTTCGCCATGTGTCATGCCTCCGCCGCGCAGGTCCACGACAAGCTTCTGATTTGCCTTGCTTTTTGCGTATGCCTTCCGACCGCGCGGATCTTTCATCGGCAGCAAGGGATTTCCAAAGAGGTCTGTTTCCGGATCTGCGGTGGAATTTTCAGGTTTCACAGGAAAAAAAATCCCCGAATTCGGGGGAGGCGGGTCTGGCCGTTCGATGCGCTCGGCCTTTTGACCGCCCCCCCCTTGATTGATCGTTGTTGGTGAACGGGCGGTCAGTGCCGCCCGCGCTTCCCGATGCCTTGCTTGACCCTGTCGTGGTATTCCTTCAACACGGCCTGCAGGTTGTCTTCATCCCAAAACAGGTCCGGGCCGCCACGATGTGGGCGCGCGTGGTCGACCACCGGACCGACGCGCTTTTCACGGAGCGTCTCGGCAATCTGGCACAGGTGGGGTCGAGTGAGGCTGAGTGCAGAAAACCACGTTCTAAGAAATTTAAAATCATTTAAAAACGTAACTCCCAAGCACCCCCCACGTTTGAGTGTTATTGTCAGTTTTATGGTGAGTCGAATTTGCCATTTTGCGCGTGTTTTTGTAACTCCCAAGCACCCCCCACGTTTGAGTGTTATTGTCAGTTTTATGGTGAGTCGAATTTGCCATTTTGCGCGTGTTTTTTTTCTTTCTTGTCTGAATTCTGTGGCGCCGGGTTGATTTCTCTGAATCAGTGGTGGGATGGATCAGGTTGCCGCCCTTGAACAACTTCTCGCCACGGCTCTGCGTCGGATCGCTGAGCTTGAAGCTGCGTTGGCGAGCATGGCGGAAGAGATCACGGACCTGCGCCGACAGTTGGCCAAGAACAGCAGCAATAGCAGCAAGCCCCCTTCAAGTGATGGCCTGAAGAAGCCAGCCCCGCGCAGCCTGCGTGGCAAATCCGGAAAGAAAAGTGGCGGCCAAGTTGGCCACCGGGGCGACACCCTGCGCCAGACGTCAACACCCGACTTTGTCGAACGGCATGAGGCGACGCATTGCAGCGCCTGTCAGAGCGCCCTGACGGCGGAGATGGTGAAAGGGATCGAGAAGCGTCAGGTGTTCGACTTGCCTGCGCCACGCCTGGAGGTCACCGAGCATCAGGCGGCGGTTTATTGTTGCGACCATTGTCGAGCCACGACGACGGCTGGCTTTCCCGATGGCGTGGCCGCGCATGTGCAATATGGCACGCGCATGCGGGCAGTGGCGGTCTATTGCAATGTTCAGCAGCTGATACCCGAGGATCGGGTCTGCCAGCTTATGCGCGACCTGTTTGGGGCCACCAGCTTGTGCGCGGCCAGCGTGACCAACTGGACGCGCGGCGCGGCAAATAAGATGGGTGTCGTGGTTGAACACATTCTCGCCCGGCTTGCCGAAGGCGGCGTTCGGCATCTGGACGAGACCGGACTTCGTGTTGCCGGCAAGCTGCACTGGCTGCACACGATCTGCGATACCGCCTTCACCCATTACCGCATCAGCGCCAAACGCGGTGCTGTTCCAACCTTCCTGACCGGCGGGACGATCATTCATGATCACTGGAAACCCTACTACGCCCATATGAGCGGAGTGGACGCCCACGCCCTCTGCGGGGCGCATCACTTGCGCGAACTCAAGGCCATCGAAGAGATCGAAAAAGAGCCTTGGGCGACGGAGATGAGCGCAGTGCTTCATAGCGCCAATCAGCTCAGATGCGCGGCTCAGGATCAAGGCGAGACCGAACTCCCGGAACTGGTTCGCCAGGGTATAGTCACCAGATACATGGCGATCCTCGCCAAGGGGCTCGCCTTCCACGAACGCCAGCCCCCGCTGGCCAAAAGCCCCGGCACCCGCGGCCGAAAAGCCAGGCGGCCAGGCCACAACCTGCTCCTCCGCCTGCGTGACTACCGCGATGACGTTTTGCGATTCATCGCCGACTTCGCGGTCCCATTCACAAACAATCAGGCCGAACAGGACCTGCGCATGATGAAGCTGCGCATGAAAATCTCGGGCACCTTCCGCACCCTCGAGGGCGCGCGGGTCTTCGCCGACATCAGGTCCGTCATCTCGACGGCCAGAAAACACCGGTTCAACATCCTGGAAATCCTGACCCTGTCACCACCTCAGATCATCGCACGGCTCTGACGGAACAAAACCCCGCAACCCTATCGGACAGGGTGCTTGGGAGTTACGTGTTTTTTTTCTTTCTTGTCTGAATTCTGTGGCGCCGGGTTGATTTCTCTGAATCAGTGGTGGGATGGATCAGGTTGCCGCCCTTGAACAACTTCTCGCCACGGCTCTGCGTCGGATCGCTGAGCTTGAAGCTGCGTTGGCGAGCATGGCGGAAGAGATCACGGACCTGCGCCGACAGTTGGCCAAGAACAGCAGCAATAGCAGCAAGCCCCCTTCAAGTGATGGCCTGAAGAAGCCAGCCCCGCGCAGCCTGCGTGGCAAATCCGGAAAGAAAAGTGGCGGCCAAGTTGGCCACCGGGGCGACACCCTGCGCCAGACGTCAACACCCGACTTTGTCGAACGGCATGAGGCGACGCATTGCAGCGCCTGTCAGAGCGCCCTGACGGCGGAGATGGTGAAAGGGATCGAGAAGCGTCAGGTGTTCGACTTGCCTGCGCCACGCCTGGAGGTCACCGAGCATCAGGCGGCGGTTTATTGTTGCGACCATTGTCGAGCCACGACGACGGCTGGCTTTCCCGATGGCGTGGCCGCGCATGTGCAATATGGCACGCGCATGCGGGCGGTGGCGGTCTATTGCAATGTTCAGCAGCTGATACCCGAGGATCGGGTCTGCCAGCTTATGCGCGACCTGTTTGGGGCCACCAGCTTGTGCGCGGCCAGCGTGACCAACTGGACGCGCGGCGCGGCAAATAAGATGGGTGTCGTGGTTGAACACATTCTCGCCCGGCTTGCCGAAGGCGGCGTTCGGCATCTGGACGAGACCGGACTTCGTGTTGCCGGCAAGCTGCACTGGCTGCACACGATCTGCGATACCGCCTTCACCCATTACCGCATCAGCGCCAAACGCGGTGCTGTTCCAACCTTCCTGACCGGCGGGACGATCATTCATGATCACTGGAAACCCTACTACGCCCATATGAGCGGAGTGGACGCCCACGTCCTCTGCGGGGCGCATCACTTGCGCGAACTCAAGGCCATCGAAGAGATCGAAAAAGAGCCTTGGGCGACGGAGATGAGCGCAGTGCTTCATAGCGCCAATCAACTCAGATGCGCGGCTCAGGATCAAGGCGAGACCGAACTCCCGGAACTGGTTCGCCAGGGTATCGTCACCAGATACATGGCGATCCTCGCCAAGGGGCTCGCCTTCCACGAACGCCGGCCCCCGCTGGCCAAAAGCCCCGGCACCCGCGGCCGAAAAGCCAGGCGGCCAGGCCACAACCTGCTCCTCCGCCTGCGTGACTACCGCGATGACGTTTTGCGATTCATCGCCGACTTCGCGGTCCCATTCACAAACAATCAGGCCGAACAGGACCTGCGCATGATGAAGCTGCGCATGAAAATCTCGGGCACCTTCCGCACCCTCGAGGGCGCGCGGGTCTTCGCCGACATCAGGTCCGTCATCTCGACGGCCAGAAAACACCGGTTCAACATCCTGGAAATCCTGACCCTGTCACCACCTCAGATCATCGCACGGCTCTGACGGAACAAAACCCCGCAACCCTATCGGACAGGGTGCTTGGGAGTTACTTAAAAACAATGAATTAAGAGGCTTGCAAATGCGCACAAAATTCGCAGAAAGCACAGCTATAAAAATCATTTGATTACAACGGGTTACTTTTCTTAGAGGGGTATTTTGCACTGAGCCCTAATGGACCCCAATCGTCACGTTCTGATACTCACCCGCCAATTCAAAGGCCGACGTCTATCACAGATTGGCAAGCAGCCCCATGTTACAAAAAATTTGCGACAGAACCATAAGTGCTTAACCACCGACTCTTTCAACATATGGCCAGCTGGGAACCTCTACTCCCAACTTCTCACCTCCAGCTCCGCTGGCAGTCGTCAGAGAGCGAATAGGAAATAAACCATCAACCTCAGGGAGAAATGAGAATCCTAGATACATTTTCGTACCTTCGAGCCGCTTTTCAGCATCGTCCAAAGTCTCGCAAAAATGTACTGCGGCTGCAGCAATCCCAGTAACGTCAGACTCAGTTCTTTCATCGCACACACCGAAGTGCCTAAAGGATTCAGCCATAAGAGATGAAGCATATGTTTTTGCCAACTCATTATGCTGAAGTCCACTACAAACAGAAAGTTCGATCCGTGCCGAAATAGCTTCGATTGCGCTCGTATCCCTGAGCTACCCCCCGAAATTCGGACACTGACGTAAGCTGCGATTTGTTGTCTGCTGATCTTCAACGCGAAGGAGATCAGAAATGTCGAAACGGAAGCAACATCATCCAGAATTCAAAGCCAAGGTGGCGTTAGAGGCGCTGAAAGGTGAAGAAACGGTCAGCGAGCTGGCTAGCCGGTTTGGCGTGCATCCCACGATGATCCATCAATGGAAGCGTGCCCTGCTTGAAGGCGCGTCTGGCGTTTTTGAGCGCGGTGGCCGGAAGGCACCGGAAGTCGATGAAGAGCAAGTGAAAGACTTGCATGCCAAAATCGGGGAGTTGGCCGTCGCCAATGATTTTTTGGCCAGAAAGCTCAAACCCTGGAACGGCAAGTGAGGCGCAAGATGATTGAGCCAAACCTGCCAGGTCTTTCGGTTGGCAAGCAATGCGCGTTGCTGTCGATCTCGCGGTCGTCGTTTTACTATGAGCCGAAGGGCGAGAGTGAGATGAACCTCGACCTGATGCGCATGATTGATAAGCAGTTCCTTGAGACCCCGTTTTACGGGGTGCGCCAGATGACGTGGCATCTGCGCAATGATGGCCACGTGGTCAATGAGAAGCGGATCAGACGCCTGATGCGGTTGATGGGCCTTATGCCGATTTACCAGAAACCCAACACCAGCAAGGCCGCTAAAGGCCACAAGATTTATCCATACCTGCTGCGTGGCCTGCGTGTGGATCGGCCCAATCAGGTTTGGTGTGCTGACATCACATATCTGCCCATGCGGCGTGGCTTTCTGTATCTGGTCGCCATCATGGACTGGCACACGCGCAAAGTTCTGGCGTGGCGCATCTCGAACACGCTGGAGGCTGAGTTCTGTGTCGATGCGCTGAACGAGGCGATCCACAAGTTCGGCACGCCAGGCATTATGAACACCGACCAAGGCAGCCAGTTCACGTCGTTTGTTTGGACGGACAGATTGCGGCGCTCAAACGTGCGCATCTCGATGGATGGCAAAGGCCGATTCCTCGATAACATCTTTGTTGAACGGCTGTGGCGGTCGCTGAAGTATGAATGCGTCTACCTGCACGCCTGGGAAACTGGATCAGAGGCCAAAGCTGGCGTCAGAAAGTGGATCGCGTTCTACAACCACAAGCGCCCTCATTCCGCCCTTGGCGGCAAACCACCCGCTGTGATCTACTGGCAGCGAAATGACACAACCCAACCCGATCAGCAGGTACAAAGAGTAGCTTAATTTACGCCAGATCTTGTCCAAGAAATGGGGAGTAGCTCACCCATTTAATAGGCGTCCCGACGTAACCATCTCCATTAGCTAATATCACCGATAAGCGTATTTCACCATTAGGCGAGGAAGATGCCTGGGCAACAACCTGATTCCATAGTTCTAACGATATCTGATCCAAATTAACAGCATACACATCCCGTTTGGCAACTGTTTCCGAAGGGTTGACTATTAAGTTGGATGTCCAGCCTAAAAAACCAAGTTTTTCTTCTGTAAAGCTGTAACTAACACCAATTTGTACCGGAGAGACTTCTGGTTGTTTACGCGCTTTACCGCAGCCAGCCTCATTGAGCAATTTCGTATTGTCTACGCCTGCCCTAAACGAATTCCACTCTGCAGTTGAAATATCAACTTCTTGAGCAAGGCTAGAGCTTGGAGAACTCACTAGACCAAATGCTAGTAGGCCAGCTGCAACTCCTACAATAGTTAGGTTTCTAGCTACTTTATCCATAATGCGCTTCATGTCAGTTTCCATTAGCTACAAGGAAGATAAGTCCAACAAACAAAGATGAGACTAACACACCCACGATCATTTGAAAAATAACAGATTTTTTCCTGCCAAAATAAGAGATTACAGCCGCAGGAAGAGCGGTAAGCACGACAACAAACCAGGCTAACGTCGACTTTTCTACAAAAAATCCCCTTGTTGGGTGTGGATCCAAATTCGTCATGCTGCCAGCAATGACAATGGCCGCTGGGAGAAATATCAGACTCAAGAAAGTTGCTAAGAAACTCATTACGCAATGGCCAATTCCGACACGGGGATCCTGCGGTTGAACATGCCACTTAACCCGATCATCCAGAGCTTTCGCGTCTTTAAAGACGCATTTCAACAACTTGACAATAGATTCAAAGCGCCGGTCAATATTTTCCTTAGTATGTTTAAACGTAACTCCCAAGCACCCCCCACGTTTGAGTGTTATTGTCAGTTTTATGGTGAGTCGAATTTGCCATTTTGCGCGTGTTTTTTTTCTTTCTTGTCTGAATTCTGTGGCGCCGGGTTGATTTCTCTGAATCAGTGGTGGGATGGATCAGGTTGCCGCCCTTGAACAACTTCTCGCCACGGCTCTGCGTCGGATCGCTGAGCTTGAAGCTGCGTTGGCGAGCATGGCGGAAGAGATCACGGACCTGCGCCGACAGTTGGCCAAGAACAGCAGCAATAGCAGCAAGCCCCCTTCAAGTGATGGCCTGAAGAAGCCAGCCCCGCGCAGCCTGCGTGGCAAATCCGGAAAGAAAAGTGGCGGCCAAGTTGGCCACCGGGGCGACACCCTGCGCCAGACGTCAACACCCGACTTTGTCGAACGGCATGAGGCGACGCATTGCAGCGCCTGTCAGAGCGCCCTGACGGCGGAGATGGTGAAAGGGATCGAGAAGCGTCAGGTGTTCGACTTGCCTGCGCCACGCCTGGAGGTCACCGAGCATCAGGCGGCGGTTTATTGTTGCGACCATTGTCGAGCCACGACGACGGCTGGCTTTCCCGATGGCGTGGCCGCGCATGTGCAATATGGCACGCGCATGCGGGCGGTGGCGGTCTATTGCAATGTTCAGCAGCTGATACCCGAGGATCGGGTCTGCCAGCTTATGCGCGACCTGTTTGGGGCCACCAGCTTGTGCGCGGCCAGCGTGACCAACTGGACGCGCGGCGCGGCAAATAAGATGGGTGTCGTGGTTGAACACATTCTCGCCCGGCTTGCCGAAGGCGGCGTTCGGCATCTGGACGAGACCGGACTTCGTGTTGCCGGCAAGCTGCACTGGCTGCACACGATCTGCGATACCGCCTTCACCCATTACCGCATCAGCGCCAAACGCGGTGCTGTTCCAACCTTCCTGACCGGCGGGACGATCATTCATGATCACTGGAAACCCTACTACGCCCATATGAGCGGAGTGGACGCCCACGCCCTCTGCGGGGCGCATCACTTGCGCGAACTCAAGGCCATCGAAGAGATCGAAAAAGAGCCTTGGGCGACGGAGATGAGCGCAGTGCTTCATAGCGCCAATCAACTCAGATGCGCGGCTCAGGATCAAGGCGAGACCGAACTCCCGGAACTGGTTCGCCAGGGTATCGTCACCAGATACATGGCGATCCTCGCCAAGGGGCTCGCCTTCCACGAACGCCAGCCCCCGCTGGCCAAAAGCCCCGGCACCCGCGGCCGAAAAGCCAGGCGGCCAGGCCACAACCTGCTCCTCCGCCTGCGTGACTACCGCGATGACGTTTTGCGATTCATCGCCGACTTCGCGGTCCCATTCACAAACAATCAGGCCGAACAGGACCTGCGCATGATGAAGCTGCGCATGAAAATCTCGGGCACCTTCCGCACCCTCGAGGGCGCGCGGGTCTTCGCCGACATCAGGTCCGTCATCTCGACGGCCAGAAAACACCGGTTCAACATCCTGGAAATCCTGACCCTGTCACCACCTCAGATCATCGCACGGCTCTGACGGAACAAAACCCCGCAACCCTATCGGACAGGGTGCTTGGGAGTTACGTAAAAAAAATACCGTGGCTCGGTGCTCGAACGCAGCTTCAACAGACTTCACTACTTCGAATACTTGATCTTGCATGGACTTCGTCCCTGTTTCCGGACAGTGCGAAGTGGTCCTGCTTTTTAGGACAGGCTTGCGGCTTGGCTAATACCAAGGGTTATTCAATCTGACCGACTTTCGCCCAGTTGCGGCTTGCGATGGATGTGATGGTTTGCGGTCTTGCGATGAGGTTGTTCCAGGCCTCGCACCCCGCGTCGAGAATCGCGTCATATGTGTCGAACGTCCGGTTTGCGAGCCATGTCTGGCGGAGATATTGCCAAATGTTTTCGGTTGGATTCAGCTCTGGTGATTTGGGCGGCAGAAACATGAGCGACAGGTTTTGCGGGATTTCCAGAGCGGATGTCGTGTGCCAGCCGGCTTGGTCCATGAGGATGACGGCGTGGGCGCCATCGGAGACAATTTTGCTGATTTCTTCCAGGTGGCGCTGCATCGCATAGGTGTCGGCTGCTGGCATCATGATCGCCGCGCCGGTGCCGCGTTCGGGGCAGATGGCGCCAAAAAGATACGCATTTTGGTAACGCTGATCGGCGGGCTGGCGGGGCCGTGTGCCCTTGCGTGCCCACTGGCGGACGCGGGTGTTCTTCTGACCGAGACGCATCTCGTCCTGGAACCAGATTTCGACGGGTTTGTCCGGCGGCACCCCCTGAAGCGTCTCCTTCAGATTGTCGCCGAAGTTTTTTTGAAATCCTCAATGACCTGCACGTCCTGCCCCGGGTGCTGAGGGCGTGCGCTGATGTGGGAAAAGCCCAGATTGTGCAGAATCTGCCCCACATGGCGCTCGTGATAGTCGACGCCAAAACGCGCCTTGATCACATTCTTCAAATCGACCCGCCGCCAGCGGACGACACCGTCCTTTTCAGGATCAGGACCGGTCTCGACAAGAGCCGCCAGTTCATCCAGTTGCGCATTGTCAAGGCGGGATCGCGAGCCTCCTCGCTGCCGATCCAGCAGCCCCGCTGGACCATCAGCGTTGAAACGGAGCACCCAGTCCCTGAGCGTTTGCCGGTCCATCCCGCCAATGCGGGCCGCAGCCCCACGCGACATGCCATCGGCGATAGCGGCAAGCGACAAAAGCCGTCGGCTCTGCCGGGCATCAGAACTCTCTGCGGCAAGCTTGCGCAGATCATTGGCGGTAAAATCGGCTCGCATCGGTATCCTGGCTGGCATCGGTGGTCTCCTTTGCCAATCTTGAATCACCTCAGCACCTCAGGCGGTACCCAAAATCCATAGCTGAGTCATTTTGAAGCACCCTTGGTATAAGATGTACCAGGTTTGTGTTCATGCCGCTTTTCGTATCTGCGCGTGGGTGAAGTATGCGATGTCCGGTGTCCGTTTATCAAGGGCGGTGTGAGGGCGCTCAGAATTGTACAACAGAACGCCAGAACACCCACGTTACCGACCTGCGCGAGGTTCATTATCGATGGCACCCCTGGTTTGGCCGGTCGGTTTATGTCCATGAGGTGATCGATAAATCCGGCGAAGCCGTGTTTCGGTGCAATCTCACCGGCCGCCGGTCGGACCGGCTTCTGGAAGTCCCTATATGGATGTTTGACCGGGCCTCATGTGCGGCCTGTCGTCGGGTCGATACGGCGCATGTGGACCTGGGCGCTCTGAAGGCTCTTGCGGGGCTTGTTTGCGATATCGACTATGAGTCGTTCAATAAACCCGACTCCCCATCCCGCGTTGACGCAGCATTGGACTCTGAACACGAGAATCGGAGGTTGGCCAATGCCGCGCAAAATGACGACGACGCAACTCGAACTGTTCCCGGACGCTCGGTCCGCGACCGCGACGCAGACTCCGCTTTGGCAGAGCCTCCCCGACGACACGCGGCAAACGCTGACACGGTTGATGGCACGCCTGATGGCGGAATATGCAGGCGCGGCAGACGGGGAGAATGATCATGAAGCATGAGAAGATTGGCCCGCAGCATCTGGAGCGCAAGGCGATCCTTTACGTCCGTCAGTCATCGGCCCACCAGGTCCTGCACAACCGGGAAAGCAGCACCCTGCAATATGCCATGCGGGAGCGGCTGTCGGATTTGGGTTGGAGCCGGATCGAGACCGTGGATGACGATCTCGGCCGTTCTGCGGCGGGTGGTGTTGCGCGAGAAGGCTTTGACCGGATGATCGCGGATGTTTGTTTGGGCAAGGCCGGCGCCGTCGCGGCGCGCGAGGTGTCCCGCTTTGCGCGCAACAGCAGGGATTGGCAGCACCTCGTAGAGATGTGTCGCGTCGTCGACACAGTACTGATCGACCAGGAAACGGTTTATGCACCGCGCGATGGCAATGACCGGCTGCTTTTGGGCCTGAAGGGCAGCTTGAACGAATACGAACTCGATCTTCTCAGACAACGATCTCTCGCCGCGCGCCACGAGAAAGCACGGCGCGGCGAACTTGTCGTCGCTGCCCCAGTCGGATTCGTAAAAGCTGGGGACCGGCTTGAGAAGGACCCGGACCGCCGCGTGCAAGAGGCCATATCCCTGGTTTTCGACAAGGTCGCCGAGCTGGGGAGCGCGCGGCAGGCCCTCATGTGGTTTCTCGAACATGACCTTGAATTGCCCAGTTTGCGCAAACAGGGTGAAGTGCTCTGGCGGCGGCCGACATATGCCACCATCCATCGCATGATCGTCAATCCGGCCTATGGCGGGGCCTATGCCTATGGCAAGACCCGGGCAGCGGCGGGGTTCGGGGCAACCGCCATTCGCAGGAAAGACCGCAACGACTGGCTGGCATTGAAGCCGGGCGCGCATGAAGGCTATGTGAGTTGGGAACGGGCAGAGGCGATCCGCAAGATGGTAAGCAATAACGTCCCTCAGAGCAGGCATCATGGCGCGGCCAAACATGGTTCCGCGCTCCTGGCCGGGCTGCTGCGTTGTCGGCGCTGCGGCCGCAAGCTTACGGTTCGCTATACCGGCAAGAAGCATGACATCCCGCGTTACTCCTGCTGGCGCGGCCTTTTGGACAACGGCGAAGCGCGCTGCATCGCTTTCGGCGGATTGCGGGTCGACGATGCCATTGAACAGGCGCTTTTGAAGGTAGTCGGACCCGGCGCCCTTGCCGCCGCAGAGGTGGCCGCCAGGCAAGCAGTGCGCCAGCGGGATCAGGTTCGCGATGCGCTCTGCCGTGATCTGGAAGCGGCTCAATACGCGACTGATCGGGCATTCCGGCAGTATGATGCATCCGATCCCGAGAACCGCCTCGTGACCGCCGAACTGGAAGCCCGGTGGAACCGGGCACTTCAGCAGGTTCAGGAGATCGAGAACAAGATCGTTCACCATGACGCGGTCAGCCCGAACGGGACCACGCCGCCGGTGGAAGACCTGGCGGCCCTGGGGGCCGATCTCGAACGCGTCTGGTTCGCGCCGGCCACCGATGCCAGGTTGAAGAAGCGCATCGTTCGCACGGTGATCCGGGAAGTGGTGGCAGATCTTGACGATGATGCCTCCGAGATCGTTTTGATGGTTCATTGGGTGGGTGGCGCACATACGGAAATCCGCCTGCCAAAGCGCCGCAGAGGACAGCGCAACGCGACGCCGCCGGATATTGTCGAAGCCGTGCGCCAGCTTGCGCGGATCGCCAGCGACGATGTCATCGCCGGCGTTCTGAACCGGAACGGTCTCGTCACCGGAAACGGCAACCGATGGACCAGGGAGCGAGTCACAGCACTGCGGTCCTACCGCAAGATTCCCGTATTCAAGCCCGAACCCAATGGTCTTGACCCGTGGCTCAATCTCTCTGGCGCAGCAAAACTGATCGGCGTAGCGCCAAAAACATTGCGGTTGGCAGCAGAAGCAGGTGATATCAAAGCAGACCACCCGCTTGCCGACGGACCATGGGTATTTGAGCGCAAGGAACTGTCAAAAACGAAGGCACAACAACTCAAGAAACGGGCCCGACAGAACCCAAAATACCCCGCGGTATCGCACCCGGATCAGCAAAACCTATTCTCTTCAACAACATAGAAAGATGGGCGCAATGAAGCGGAGTTGTAAAATCCAACCCAGTCATCGATGATCCGTTTTGCTTGGAAACCGTTGGTGATTTCATGCAGATAGATGGCCTCCTGTTTCAACGACCGCCACAGGCGTTCGATAAAGATGTTGTCCAGATAGCGACCCCTGCCATCCATTGAGATTTTGATTTTGGCTTCAGTCAAAGTTGTGATCCAGCCGGAGCCTGTATATTGGCTGCCCTGATCGGTGTTCATGATCTCTGGCTTGCCGTATTTGGAAATAGCCTCCTCCAGCGCCTCAACACAGAAACTAGCATCCAGCGTATTTGAGAACCGCCAAGTCAGCACTTTTCGCGTCGCCCAATCCATGATCGCCACCAGATACAGAAAGCCGTTTTTGACTGGGATGTAGGTGATGTCGCTGCACCAAACCTGATTGGGCCGCGTGATTGGCAGCTTTCTCAGTAGGTATGGATAAATGCGGTGCTCAGGGTGCTTCTTGCTCGTGTTTGGCCCTTTGTAGATGGCCTGTAATCCCATAATGCCCATCAGGCGACGCACACGGTGTCGCCCTGCCAAGAACCCTGACTGGGGAAGATAGGCCGCAATCTGACGGCTGCCAAAGAACGGATACTTCGTAAATATCCGGTCAATCTCATGCATCAGATCAATCGTCGCCTGATCAAAGCCGACCGGCGTGTAATAGATAGAGGAACGGCTGATCTTGAGCAGCTTGCACTGACGCGTCAGGCTCAAGTCTGTGTTCTCTTTACGGATCATCTCGCGGCGTTCAGACGGGCTCATCGCCTAAATCCAACAAAGGTACAAAACAGGCCCCATCGGAAGGTTTCTTCGTAAAACCACGCTAAGGAAGAACGAAGCCTGAACATGGCTTATGGCGTGGTGTTTCTGATGACTTTGTAAGCTGTTGATCTGCCTATTCCGAGATGTTTTGCGGCCTGGGCGACGGATTTACCTGCGCCGACGAGGTCTTGGAGGGCTGAGATTGTCTCGGGTTGCAATGGCGGCCGCCCAGGGGTGCGCCCTTGCTTCCGAGCGTTGATCAGGCCGTCTTTGGTGCGCTCTGAGATCAGGCGGCGCTCGAAATGCGCAATGGCCCCGAACACATGGAACACGAGCTCTCCGGCTGCGGATGTCGTGTCGATCCTCTCCTCGAGGCTGATGAGGTTGATCTCTCTGGCCTTGAGGTCGTCGACGGTTTCCAGGAGTTCCTTGAGCGAGCGCCCCAATCGATCAAGGCGTATCACGGCGAGGGTATCGTCGGGCCGAGCCTGATCAAGCAAGGCTGCCAGGCCGGGTCGGTCGAAGGTCTTGCCTGAGATCACGTCCTCGAACACGCGGATGGCGCCGTGCTGCAGCAACCGGTCTTTCTGGCCGGCCAGATCCTGGTCGGCGGTTGAGACCCTTGCGTATCCGAGGATGTCGCCAGTGCGTGGCATGGTGTCTCCAAAACGGCCGTTTTAAAGGCAGAAGTCGCCGAGCCTTGCCAAACATCAAAATCAATCATTATCGTGTCTCTTAACCCGTCTTTTTATCCTCACCGTCCCAAAATTGAGGATTGGCTTTTAAAAGATATCAAGTGGAGATCATGGTTCCACTTTTGTTCGGCATTAGCGGGACCGTACGCACAAACCTTCCGATGGGGCCAATAAATGATGATGGCGGCCAGCAAGTTGAGACCCGCGATGCGGAAATGTTGGCCTTCCGTGGTGCGATCTCGGATTTCGCCTTGTCGCCCGATCCGCAAAGCACCTTTCAGCGCATGATGTGCTTCTCCCTTGCCGTCAGGGAATTATCGAGAACGGCCCGGCTGTCGATAGCGCCGGTTTGCACGGCGGCATTGGCGGCATTGTCCACCGCGTCATCCGCGAGTTCTGATGCACCTACCGAGATCGGCTCTATGGCCGGATTGCTTCGAGATAGAGCTATTGTCAAATCTGGTGTAACCGTCTGGTCTGACCGCTCTAACGGCGCGATAGAGTGGTTGATAGTGTCCACCATTGATAGTGGACATCTTGAGGGCGGCTATGGCGGGGAAGAAGGGTCAGAAGAAGCGGTTCTGGTCGGATGATGAGAAGCGTTCGGTTTGTGCGCAGACGACGGGACGTGCGGCTGAGCGGAACGATATACCCCAGCCCATCCCGCGACATGAACAGAACAAGATAAAGCTTGCATTATTTCCGTAAATTACGTAATATGTGTAAAAAGGAGGTGATGATATGAGCACAGTAACAGCCTCGGAATTGCAAAAAAACTTCGGCAAATATCAGGCTCAGGCACAGCGCCAACCGATCAGGGTAACAAGCCATGGCCGCGATAGTGTGGTGCTAATCTCAGTGGAAGATTACGAGCGTTATAAATCAATGGATGATCGTGTTTCGTTGAGCATGGGAGATTTACCCGATGATCTGGCCGCAGAGTTAGGTTCAACGCTTGAGGAAATGAAGGACGTTGAAGCCGCAGAGATGAAGCCTCACGGCCCGTGGTAAAGATACCAGAGCCAAGAAGCGGCCTTGTAATCCGCTATAGCTACCTTTGGCACAGAGAGGCGACTTCCGGACAGGAAGAAGGCCGGAAAGATCGTCCCTGTGCCATCGTCGTGGCTTCACAGGACGGTCGTGTAGGTGTTGTACCTATCACGACTGCAAAGCCTTCACAGGACACACCAGCCCTTGAGTTGCCTGCATCTATCGGCAAGCAGTTAGGCTTAGGCGATAAGCCGTCATGGATAATCGCCAATGAAGCAAATGTTTTCCGTTGGCCGTCAAGTGACATTCGCCGCACAGGGAAAGATTCATGGGCTTACGGCCAACTACCGCCGAATTTTACAAAGGCGGTTCTGCAAGGCGTTCGGCAACAACGTGAACGTATGAAAACCATACCCGTGATGAACAGGAGCCAAAGGCATCTAAACCTTGAGTGCTGGAAGGCTATCTCAAGCAAATTAGGTGCAGTCTGGCGACCCGTTTCTTGCTCAAAGCCGTTGTTGCTTGGCGTCATGTAGGGTATACCCATGATGACGATGCGCATGAACACTGAAACCCGCCATTTTTATGTTCACTTTGGGTCTGTTTCGAGATAATGAACAGATCATGTCAGAGGCACACCCAAAATGAACACTTATCAGGCCAAAATCGGATATGCCCGCATCTCGACCGTGGATCAGAACCTCGATGCTCAAATCGAGGCACTGACAGCGGCGGGATGTGGGATGGTCCGTCAGGAACAGCGTAGCGGGACGACGCTTGAGGGTCGCCCCGAGCTGAACAACATTCTCGACTTCATTCACAAGGGCGAAACTTTGGTTGTCACGCGGATCGACCGTCTGGCACGCTCAATGCACGATCTTCAGACCATCGTCACCCGACTGAAGGACAAGGGCGCGCATCTCGCGGCCACGGAGCAACCCGTGGATACGTCCACCGCAGCGGGTAAAGCGTTCTTCGATATGCTGGGCGTCTTTGCTGAATTCGAGACCAATCTTCGCCGGGAGCGCCAGTCAGAGGGTATCGCCACAGCGAAGCGACGCGGCGTATATCGCGGGCGCAAACCGAAGATCGATATGGTCGCCATTGGTGAACGATTGGCTGGCGGTGCCACGCCCACCGAGATCGCCCGCGAGATGGGCGTCTCGCGCGGCACCGTCTATAAAGCAAAGGCTTTGATGCCCTCGGATGGCCAAACGACAGGGCAGAGCCCATAATGAAAAAGAACAAGCGGAAAGCGCGCGTGCAGACGGCCAAGCCACCTGCGAAGGTCGGCCAGGCCAATTCCAGGGTGCCCCCGCCGCGCAACCTGACACCCGAGCTATGCAAACGCTTGCGCCGGGACATGACGAAGGCCTGCCTCGCCGTGGTGGAAACGCATGGGCTGACGGTTGAAGGTGGCGAACTGAGTGACATCGATCTGCGTCATGGCTTCGACATCAGTTTCCGCGTCGGCATTCCGATGGCAGACGGCGCAATCTATTCGCCAGACAAAGCCATGTTCGAGGTCCTTGCGCCGCATTTTGGCCTGGAACCCTCTGACTATGGGCGGACCTTCAGATCGAAAGATGAGGTCTTCCGCATTGTCGCCATCAATCCAAATAGACCAAAATACCCCATCAGCGCTGAACGCGTCTCAGACGGTCGGGGCTTCAAGTTCCACCCAGACAATGTCGTCATGTACTTGCAGAGTTCAGGCGCATGAAACGTACACCATTTGTTCTTTCAAAAGCCCAAATATGCAGCTTCGGGCCAGCCAGGCCTTTTTGGGGTATCGGAAGACGAAGGACCGACACTCTTTGCCGACGAAGACGAAGAAGATGGCGATAGTGTCAGTGTGGCACCATCCGGAGAAGGTCTTCTGCATTGGTTTCGGGAAGACATTCATCTCAACGAGCATCATCGACATTGGCACATGGTTTACACCACCACTGGAATTCCATCCGGAACACCGACAGCCCCAACTTTTCCGGTGCGCATGAAGAGCCGACAGGGCGAAGTCTTTGTCTACATGCATAGGCAAATGCTAGCCCGGTATGAAACCGAACGTCTCACTGCAGGGCTTGCACTGACTGATCCTTTTAATGACTTCGAACAATCGCTGGGTGAAGGTTATGACCCTGATGCGCGCGAACCGAGGTCTCTGGGTTATGCAGCCCGAGCAGCGGACGTTATGATTGCAAGACCGTCTCAGCTTGATTTAGAAAACCGCCGAGAAGCATATCGGATCTTTCTTCAGACTGGCAGGGTTGCTGGTCAAGATATTCCGATAAATCCTTCAACGATAGGCACTGCATTGGAATCAAACAGCGCTTTGCTTTCCACATCATTCAATTCCAATGAAGAATGGAGACAAGCGCGAACGTTGGTCGGCAACCTCCAACTGCACAATTTTGGGCACGGCGCTATCGCCAGTGCCGGTGAAGAGGGTGCGGGCGTCATGACTAACCCACACACGTCTCTACAAGATCCGGTGTTTTGGCGTTGGCACAAAATGATCGATAACCTTGCGGAGGACTACTATTCAACACTCGCCCCCTATGACTTTTCTTCAAGCCAGATTCGGGCGAAGGCGTCGCCCGATGACACATCCACGCTTCTTATATTCAGCAGCACCGATACGCCAGAGGTTAACCTCGGAGAAGAGAATGTGGACGTTCTCACGGAGCAAGTTGCCACAGCCGCGCGAGCTGCATTCGACGCTGGAAGCTCGGGTACGAATGAGCTGAAAACGGGCTTCAAAGAAGAGAGTTTTGTAACTCCCAAGCACCCTGTCCGATAGGGTTGCGGGGTTTTGTTCCGTCAGAGCCGTGCGATGATCTGAGGTGGTGACAGGGTCAGGATTTCCAGGATGTTGAACCGGTGTTTTCTGGCCGTCGAGATGACGGACCTGATGTCGGCGAAGACCCGCGCGCCCTCGAGGGTGCGGAAGGTGCCCGAGATTTTCATGCGCAGCTTCATCATGCGCAGGTCCTGTTCGGCCTGATTGTTTGTGAATGGGACCGCGAAGTCGGCGATGAATCGCAAAACGTCATCGCGGTAGTCACGCAGGCGGAGGAGCAGGTTGTGGCCTGGCCGCCTGGCTTTTCGGCCGCGGGTGCCGGGGCTTTTGGCCAGCGGGGGCTGGCGTTCGTGGAAGGCGAGCCCCTTGGCGAGGATCGCCATGTATCTGGTGACTATACCCTGGCGAACCAGTTCCGGGAGTTCGGTCTCGCCTTGATCCTGAGCCGCGCATCTGAGCTGATTGGCGCTATGAAGCACTGCGCTCATCTCCGTCGCCCAAGGCTCTTTTTCGATCTCTTCGATGGCCTTGAGTTCGCGCAAGTGATGCGCCCCGCAGAGGGCGTGGGCGTCCACTCCGCTCATATGGGCGTAGTAGGGTTTCCAGTGATCATGAATGATCGTCCCGCCGGTCAGGAAGGTTGGAACAGCACCGCGTTTGGCGCTGATGCGGTAATGGGTGAAGGCGGTATCGCAGATCGTGTGCAGCCAGTGCAGCTTGCCGGCAACACGAAGTCCGGTCTCGTCCAGATGCCGAACGCCGCCTTCGGCAAGCCGGGCGAGAATGTGTTCAACCACGACACCCATCTTATTTGCCGCGCCGCGCGTCCAGTTGGTCACGCTGGCCGCGCACAAGCTGGTGGCCCCAAACAGGTCGCGCATAAGCTGGCAGACCCGATCCTCGGGTATCAGCTGCTGAACATTGCAATAGACCGCCACTGCCCGCATGCGCGTGCCATATTGCACATGCGCGGCCACGCCATCGGGAAAGCCAGCCGTCGTCGTGGCTCGACAATGGTCGCAACAATAAACCGCCGCCTGATGCTCGGTGACCTCCAGGCGTGGCGCAGGCAAGTCGAACACCTGACGCTTCTCGATCCCTTTCACCATCTCCGCCGTCAGGGCGCTCTGACAGGCGCTGCAATGCGTCGCCTCATGCCGTTCGACAAAGTCGGGTGTTGACGTCTGGCGCAGGGTGTCGCCCCGGTGGCCAACTTGGCCGCCACTTTTCTTTCCGGATTTGCCACGCAGGCTGCGCGGGGCTGGCTTCTTCAGGCCATCACTTGAAGGGGGCTTGCTGCTATTGCTGCTGTTCTTGGCCAACTGTCGGCGCAGGTCCGTGATCTCTTCCGCCATGCTCGCCAACGCAGCTTCAAGCTCAGCGATCCGACGCAGAGCCGTGGCGAGAAGTTGTTCAAGGGCGGCAACCTGATCCATCCCGCCACTGATTCAGAGAAATCAACCCGGCGCCACAGAATTCAGACAAGAAAGAAAAAAAACACGCGCAAAATGGCAAATTCGACTCACCATAAAACTGACAATAACACTCAAACGTGGGGGGTGCTTGGGAGTTACATTTGATGTTGGATGATGGGGCGGAGGTTTCGCGCCGCAGGCCTGTACTACGGACGGCGGCGGAGCGCGCGGCGATTGTGGCCGAGACGTATGCGCCAGGCGCGACGGTTGCGGGTGTGGCTCGCAAACACGGTATGTCGGCGACGCGGTTATCGACATGGCGCACGACGGCCCGGCGCAAGGTCGCGCGTGACGAGGGTCAGACGTCTGGTTTTGCAGAGATCGCAGTGCTTGCGACGCCACCGCCTTCGCCCTTTGACGGTGTTGAGATCATCGCGGGATCTGTCACTGTCCGCCTGCCCAAAAGCACGGCCACAAAACGGATCAAGGATGTTGCGCGGCACCTGGCGCGACAGGGATGATTGTTCCGTCTCAATCGGTGCGGGTTGTGATTGCGACCAGGCCGGTGGATTTCAGGAAGGGCCATGACGGGCTGGCGGCGGTTGCCGAACGCGATCCGGGCCTTGATCCGCACTCGGGCGTAATCATCGTGTTCCGCGCCAAACGTGGAGATCGCATCAAGGTTCTGCTTTGGGATGGGTCCGGTCTGGTGATGACGTACAAGCGGCTGGAACAGGGCAAGTTCGCCTGGCCCAGGGTCCATGATGGCGTGATGCGGCTGTCCAAGGCACAATTTGAGGCCCTGTTTGAGGGCCTGGACTGGCGACGGGTGACGGCGCGGCGGACACGTCGACCGGGTGCGGCAGAGTGACTCTCAGCCTTATGTACAGGGTGTAAATCGTGGCCTGATCTGCTAAGAACACGCCATGCCTGACGCTCTTGAATCCCTTGATCTGGATGCCCTTCCCGCGGAGGTGCGGGCGGTTGTTTTGGCGGCCCGGCAGGACGCTTCAAACCTAACATCTCAGTTTGCCGAACTCGAAGAAAGCAACGCCGCTCTCGCCACGCAGAACGCGGAACTTGAGGCGATCAACGCGCGTCTGGAGCATTTTGTCAAAGAACTGCACCAGCTGGTCTATGGCAAACGCTCCGAGAAGCTCAGCCCGGATGAACGGCAACTGGCTTTTGAAGATCTGGAGGTCGCGACAGTCGAGGCCGAGGCGCAGTCAGAAACAATCGAGATGACCAAACCGCGCAAGAAGCGCAAACCTGTGCAGCGCAACCTTGGGAACCTGCCGGATCATCTGGAACGTATCGAACAGGTGATCGAGCCTGCCAGCATTACATGCCCCTGCGGCTGTGGTGAGATGGTCAGGATCGGCGAAGATCGCACCGAACGACTGGATATTGTTCCTGCCCAGGCGCGGGTGATCGTGACCATCCGGCCCAAATACGCCTGCCCGAACAAGGACGCTGGCGTGGCCCAGGCGCCTGCACCGGTGCATCTGATCGAGGGTGGCCTGCCTACCGAGGGGACATTGGCGCAGGTGGCGGTCTCCAAGTACGCCGATCACTGCCCCTTGTTCCGGCAGGCGCAGATTTATGCCCGATCCGGCCTTGATCTGCACCGCTCCACCCTTGCGGGCTGGATGGGCCGGATATCCTTCCATCTTGCTCCCGTGGTGGATCATCTGTTCAAAGATCTCAAATCGTAACTCCCAAGCACCCCCCACGTTTGAGTGTTATTGTCAGTTTTATGGTGAGTCGAATTTGCCATTTTGCGCGTGTTTTTTTTCTTTCTTGGTAACTCCCAAGCACCCCCCACGTTTGAGTGTTATTGTCAGTTTTATGGTGAGTCGAATTTGCCATTTTGCGCGTGTTTTTTTCTTT
>CATOSB010000031.1 GCA_951812305.1 uncultured Paracoccaceae bacterium | reverse complement strand
GGTGAAACCCTTCTTGTTCTTGGGGCCGCGGGTGGCGTTGGCCTGACGGCGGTTGAGATCGGCAAACAGTTGGGCGCCAAAGTCATCGCCGTCGCGCGCGGCGCAGAAAAACTGGAGGTCGCCAAAAGGGCCGGGGCCAGGCATCTGATTGACAGTGAAAGCGGTGACTTGCGCGATGAGGTCAAAGCGTTCGGCGGCGCGGATGTGGTTTATGAACCTGTCGGTGGCGACCTTTTTCGCACCGCGCTTCGTTGCGTCCGGCCAGAAGGGCGCATTCTGACAATCGGGTTTGCCAGTGGTGACATCCCGCAGATCCCCGCCAACCATCTTTTGGTGAAGAATGTGGATGTGATCGGTTTGAATTTCGGCGGTTATCTCGATTTCAACCCCGCGGCTTTGACCGAAAGCATCGCGGAGATTCTGGAATGGTATGCCGAAGGCGCCATCAAGCCGCATGTCAGCCACCGATTCCCGCTGGAACATGCAACAGAGGCGCTCGAAACCCTGCGCGCCCGGAAATCGACCGGGAAGATCATTGTCGAGATGGGGCAGGCGCCGGGAAAGCGACTAGGACAGTGACCCGTACGGGGGCAACAGGTTGCCACAGACCAGCCGGGTCAAGATGCGGGGAAACGGCGGTGTCACCGAAAGCGGCCCCAATATGACATCGCGGATGCCGGGCAAAATTCGGCTATCAGATTGATATTGCGGCGTGAACGCCGCGCTCATCCATTGATAGGCCAATACATGCCAGCGCCGCGCTTTGACATAGGCCGAAAGTGCATCGCCTAAATCGTGACGCCCCAGCGCGATGGCCAGCGCATATGCGTCCAACAAGGCCATATTCGCGCCTTGCCCCAATTGCGGGCTGGCGCGGTGTGCCGCATCGCCGATACGCGCCAAACCCGGCTCTGCCGGTCGCCAAAGCTGGCCGTGAGAATAGACCGCCATTGTCATGTCATCGTGTGTTTCTATCGTTTGCAGGAACGGCGCGAATTCCGGCCACAGCGTCGCGGCCTCTACTTTCCACGCCTCCAGCGGTGCATTCCGCCAGTCGTCAAATGCACCCCGTGGCAATGACCAGAACACTGCAGTCAGTGGGTTGGTTTCACCCGGTAAATAGCCAATCGGAAGAATGCCCGCCATTTTGTCTGCCCGGCGATACTTCTGGGTCAGTTGGTCTTGCGGCAGGGTTGTATCATCTACCCAGGGCACGGTTCCCCAGATCGCCCCGAAATCCAATGCCCGTGCCTTCAGCGGCGACATGGGCGAACCTGCCCCCAATGCATCAACGATCAGATCAAACGATCCGGCTCTGCGCCCATCGGCGAAGCACAAGTATTGCCCGTCCTGCACCGCGATTTCGTGGTTTTGTTCCAGCTCTGCGCCCGCAGAAAGTGCCGCATCAAGCAGGCATTGGAACAAGCTCGCGCGATGGATGGCGAGACCGAACCGACCATTGTTGCCGCGATCATAGTGCACATCCAGAACCTTGCGGCCACGATCCACCTCATGCCCCAGCATTCGGGCGATGTTCTGCCCCAAAGTAACGGCAGCATCCTCGGCTTCGATTTCGGACAGGACCGCCTGCCCAACCGGCTGAATGACCAATCCGGATCCGACCGGACGCGGTTGGTCGAACTGATCGAAGACCACAACGTTGTTTCCGTTGCGCGCCGCCAGCGCTGCAAAAGCCAGCCCGCCGATCCCGGCCCCTGCGACGGCAATGTTTCTTCGCGGGGCAGCCATCAATAAAATGTCTGCGGATCGATATCGATGGACAGGCGCAAGTTGTTGGGCAGCTTCACCTGACCAACCCATTGAGCGAGCGCGCCCTGCAACGGCGCGGTTTTTGCCGCCTTGACCAACAGGCGGACGCGATGCCGCCCCCGGATCCGCGCAATTGGCGCAGGCGCGGGGCCGTAGACTTGCGCACCGATCCGGCGCAAGGGTTCGTCATTGCGCGCCAGAATGCCACCGATGTCGAACACCTCCTGCACATCGGGCGATGACAGGACAATACCCGCCAACCGCCCGTATGGCGGAACACCGGCATGTCGTCTTTCTGCCGCTTCCGAGGTCCAGAATGCCTCTTCATCGCCGGAAAGAATGGCCCGAATGACCGGGTGCTCTGGCTGAAACGTCTGCAACACCGCCTCGCCTTGTCGTTCGGCCCGCCCGGCCCGGCCTGATACCTGCCGCATCAACTGGAATGTTCGCTCCGCAGCGCGCAGATCGGACCCTTGTAGGCCCAAATCCGCATCAATCACGCCAACCAGCGTCAGCAGAGGAAAATTATGCCCTTTCGCCACCAATTGCGTGCCGATGATGATATCTGCTTCACCGTTGGCAATCGCCTCAATCTGCGCCTTCAGCGCCCGCGCCGATCCGAACAAGTCGGATGACAACACGGCGATGCGGGTATCCGGGAACAGGGCGGCAGTTTCTTCCGAAATCCGCTCAACCCCCGGACCGACCGG
Source organism: uncultured Paracoccaceae bacterium (assembly GCA_951812305.1). Classification (GTDB taxonomy): domain Bacteria; phylum Pseudomonadota; class Alphaproteobacteria; order Rhodobacterales; family Rhodobacteraceae; genus Rhodobacter_B. Next base: position 14,310 of record CATOSB010000031.1, on the reverse strand, counting down.
CGCAAGGCGATCTTCCGCTTCACAGCTTGGGCACTTCACCGGCATCGGTTTCGTCTCGCCGCATTGATGGCACATCAGTCGCTTCAGAAACCGGTGTTCCACCATGCGCGCATCACATTGATCACAGCCAACCTGATGCCCACAGGCCCGGCACACGGTCACCGGCGCATAGCCGCGGCGATTGAGGAAGATCAGCGATTGCTCACCGGCCTCCAGCCGCGTCTCGATCTTCCGCCTCAGCTGCTCGGATATCCACCGGGTCGCGGGCAGGTTCTCATCGCGCATGTCAATCGCGCTCAGCTTAGGCAGTTCCGCAACCCCGAACCGCGACGTCAGTTCCAGCTTTTCGTACTTCCCCGCCTCGACATTCGCCCAGCTTTCAAGCGATGGCGTCGCAGAGGCGAGCACAACCTGTCCGCCAGAAATCGAGGCGCGCAGCACGGCCATATCGCGCGCGTTATAAAGAACGCCGTCTTCTTGTTTGTAGGACGTGTCGTGCTCTTCATCGACGACCACCAACCCCAGATCCTGAAACGGCAGGTAAAGCGCCGAACGCGCGCCGACGACAAGTTGCGCGCCGCCCTCGCCAACCATCCGCCACGCGCGGCGGCGTTCGGTCATTGTCACGCCGGAATGCCATTCCGCTGGTCGGGCACCGAACCGCGCTTCGACACGGGTAAGGAATTCTGCTGTCAGTGCGATTTCCGGCAACAACACCAGCGCCTGCCGCCCCTGCGCCAGACATTCCGCCACAGCTTCAAGATAAACTTCGGTCTTGCCTGACCCGGTCACGCCCTTGAGCAATACGGTCGCATATTCCTTTGCCCGAACCTTCGCTCGCAGGTTCTCAGCAGCGGCCGCCTGATCTTCGGCCAGTTCAACCGATGGCAAGGTCGGATCCAGTCGTGGATAGGGCGTATCACGCGGCGATTCCTCTTCATGCACCGCGCCCAGTTTCACCAACCCTTTGACGACGGATGTGGACACCCCTGCCATCTCCGCCAACTCGCCCAGCGTGAACGCCAGCCCGCCATAGTCGCGCAACGTCGCCAGCACCCGCTTGCGCGCATCCGTTTCGCGATCCGGCAGCTTGTCGCCCAGCCGGTACACTTTGCGCATTGACGGCGGGTCGCCCAAACCCGGCGAGCGGGTGGCCAGCCGCAACATCTGCGACATCGGTGTGATCGTGTATTCAGAAACCCGTTGCAGGAAATCCTGCATCTCTTCGCGCATTGGCACGACATCCAGCACGCGCATCACGCTGCGCACCTTGTTAATGTCCCAATCGCCGCGCCCCGGCCCCCAGATCACGCCCATCACCTTACGCGGGCCGAGGGGCACCTCGACAAATGCGCCCACGAAACACCCGCCTTCGGGCGCCTTGTAGTCCAGTACGCGGTCAAGCGGTTGCGTGGTCAGAACGCCGACCAGTTCACCTTCGTCGAAATATGCCGGGGTTGTCGTCACGAATTTCTCGCATTTAGCGTGCGGATGGCAGGTTACGCGCGAGGTAATCCGAGAAACCAGACGATGTCGATAGGGCCGAGGATAACAGGGCTCGGGGTTACACTTCAACGACCAACAAAATCGTTGGGTTCCTGGCCTGACGCTGCCATTCGGATTGCTTTCAAGTCCTTTTGGGCGTTGCCCGAAAATCGTTGAAAACAATCCGACGAACCGGGGGACAGCCCCCGGACATCCTGGAGCAATTGAATCAGGGTGAGGAGAGCAGGATGTGCACTTCATTGGCGGCTTCAGGCCAGGAGACGTTCAAAAACCCCTGCAGCAGTTCTCTAGATCATCCGGATCACATCCTTGTCGATCGACAGGACATAGCCCTTGCGCGCAATGTTGCGGATCAGAAGCTCACTTACCATCTGGTTTCCTAACGCGTCGCGCAGCCGCTTGATCCGGGTGGCACCGGCGGCTTCATCGGAATCTGCTGCCGACTTGCCTGAAATTACGGCTTCGATCTCGGCACCTGACAGCACATCGTCATCCATCCGCGCTTCTGCCAGCACGCCCAGCGTTTCAATCGCTGCGGGGGTCAGATCGAATGCCATGTCATTGATATAAACCTTGCGTTCGTCCCGGCTGATGACCAGCGACGAGACTTCGATCCCCGCCTTCTGAATCTCGCCGATCCGCCGGTTGAGCGCGATGATGGTCACCAGAAAAACCAGCGAGGCAATTAACAGTGCGGTCGCAAATATCATCAAGACGAAGATGACCACGCGATAGGATACCAGCACATCGCTGAATGCTGCGCCGCTATCGGCCAAAATCCCCAAAAGCCGCCCGGTCGTTTCGGCCTCCGGCCCGGCGTTGGTCAGGTCGTAACTGACGAAGATGTCGTCCACCCGTTTGGTGAACGCATTCCCGCTGGGCAGGTTCACGAATAACAGCACCGCCGCCAGCGTCAGAATCGCAACAATCGCAGCGATCCCAAGCGCAACCACGCGGGTGCCAGACCGGCGGGTGGCGGCGGGGTCAGGGTCTTTGTCAGTTAAACTCATGGGCGGACAGTATCGCCCATCAATCACGATTTGAAATGATATTCGCGGGTGCGGCAGGCTTCAGGCGTTCAGGACGCCTTTTTGACGATTGCCAAAAGGGTCCAGCCGCGCGCCGCTAGCTGCATACGCACATAGCGTTTTGCAGCCGGTGCGGTGCAATGCTGATCGGGAACTTCCATGATGTCATGGCGGTATTCGGTCGGGTTGTCGCGCTTTGCTTTAAATTCAACAAGACAGGACGCCGAGGCCGTGGACGCGGTCAGAAGAAGCGCGAATGCGCTGATGATCAGGTGCTGTTTCATGGCCACGATATAGGGCCGTGCAGCGTTGTTATTCAATAACAACATGCTCAAAACCCGATGATATCCAATAGCATCGGGCCGTTATTGCATAGCTTTCCGCGACCGGCCCAAATCATCGACATCTGCAACACGCCGTGCCCGACACACCGGGCGGTAAACGTCCCGGAAAGGACCCTGACATGACAAAGAAACTGATCGCTTCCGTACTCGCCGCGTCCATCGCAATAACCGGTATGACCGCCGCGCCCGCCCGTGCACTTGATAACGGTGAACTTGGTCGTTTGATCTTTGGCACTGGCGCGCTCATCATCATTGGTTCGGCGCTGGCCAACAGGAACAATAACAATAACAACGGCGCCGTGGTCACCCGCCGTGGCGGCGATGCCGACCGTCCACGACGCCATCACCGCAAAATTGCGCCAGCACGGTGCGTCAGGCACAGCCACTTCAACAACGGGCCGCGTCGGTTCCTTGGCCAGCGTTGTCTCAACCGTCATATGCACAATGCGCACCGCCTGCCATCCGCCTGCAAACGGAAAGTCTATACCAACAATGGTCGCCGCAACGTCTTTGGTGCGCGCTGCCTGCGTAACCACGGCTGGACCTTTGGCTAGGACTTAAGTCGTCGAGCAGTGGCCTGATATCCCCAACTGGTCAGGCCGCTTTCCGGGGCAGGGTTCTTCGCGGGTCTCCTGCCCCGGATTTGACTCTTCATCACCTTCACGGGATGGAAGGGCGATGAAGACGCCAAGCCCTGATTTCTCGCACGAAGAAGCCGCCTTTCAGCGCGGCTTTTCTGTTGTCTGCGGGGTGGATGAGGTCGGGCGGGGGCCATTGGCCGGACCAGTGACGGCCGGAGCGGTGGTGCTGGATCCAAACAATATTCCAGACGGGCTTGCCGATTCCAAAACGCTCTCCGCGCCCAAGCGCGTGCGGCTGGCTGGCGAAATCCACGCCCATGCGCGCGTGTCGATTGCTCATGCCAGCGTTGAAGAGATCGACCGGATGAACATTCTGCAGGCCAGTCTGCTCGCCATGACGCGCGCGGTGATCGGGTTGGGCGATGCCGAACTGGCGCTGATTGACGGCAACAGGATCCCTCCCGATCTCGACATTCAAGCGCAGACATTTGTTGGAGGTGACGCACGCATTTTGTCGATTTCGGCGGCGTCAATTGTGGCGAAAATCTGTCGCGACGAAATTATGGAGTCTTTGGCGCAACAATTTCCCGGTTATGGCTGGGAGCGAAACGCCGGATACCCCACCCAAGAACACCGCGCGGCGTTGCAAAAACTGGGCGTGACCCCACATCATAGGCGGTCGTTTAAACCTGTCCACAACATCTTGTATCAAGATAAAATCTAACCACCTGATTCAAATAAAAAATTTGACCGGAATTCGCGGATGACTCATGTTGTCCCCAAAGTAAGCGCCGCAAAAGGCGCATGGGACAGAGGCGTCAGAGTCAGCGATGGCTAAAGTTAAAACAGAAGTGGTTAATCTGCCGCTTAACACGATTATCGCCGATGATTGTATCGACGCGATGCGGGAATTGCCTGCCGCGTCGATAGATCTGATCTTTGCCGACCCGCCCTATAATCTGCAGCTGAAGGGGGATCTGCATCGTCCCGACAATTCGATGGTGGATGCCGTCGATGATCACTGGGATCAATTCGACAGTTTCAAGGTTTATGACAAATTCACCCGTGACTGGTTGTCGGCTGCGCGGCGGTTGTTGAAACCTCACGGCGCGATCTGGGTGATCGGCAGCTATCACAACGTTTTTCGCATGGGGACAGAATTGCAGAACCAGGGGTTCTGGATCCTGAACGATGTGATCTGGCGCAAATCCAACCCGATGCCGAATTTCCGCGGTAAGCGGCTGACAAATGCGCATGAGACGCTCATTTGGGCGTCAAAAGAAGAAGGCGCGAAATACACGTTCAATTACGAGGCGCTTAAGGCGCTGAACGAAGGCATACAGATGCGTTCTGACTGGGTGCTGCCGATCTGCACAGGCCATGAGCGGCTGAAGAATGAACAGGGTGACAAGGCGCATCCGACGCAGAAACCCGAAAGCCTGTTGCACCGGGTGCTGATCGGCACGACGAACCCCGGCGATGTCATCCTTGACCCATTCTTTGGCACCGGCACGACCGGCGCTGTGGCAAAGATGTTGGGGCGGGATTTCATCGGGATTGAGCGCGAAGAGGCATATCGCAAGGTGGCCGAGAAACGGATTTCGCGGGTACGGCGGCTGGATCGTACGTCGCTGCAGGTCTCCACAAGCAAACGCGCGGAGCCGCGTGTGCCATTTGGTCAGCTGGTTGAGCGCGGGATGCTGCGCCCCGGCGAGGTGCTGACCTCGATGAACGGAAAGACCGCCAAAGTGCGCGCTGACGGCACGCTGGTCGCGGCGGACGTGACCGGATCAATCCACCAAGTCGGCGCGGCACTGGAAGGCGCGCCAAGCTGCAATGGCTGGACATACTGGCAGTATAAACGCGACGGCAGGCATGTCCCGATCGACGCGCTGCGCCAGCAGATCAGATCGGAGATGAACTAGAGCGTAATCCGAAAAGTGGGAACCGGTTCTCGGAAAAAATTGCGCGAAGACTCAAAATAAGGACGGTATTTCAGGTTTACCGCCGGTGCCTGTGGCCTGACACCACGGCACAAACTTGCCCCGCCTCCTTCACAGGATGGCGGGGTTTTCTTTGGTATCGAATTTTGCATGGCAAAATCCGACTGATGCGAGGGGGCGCTGCCCCCTCGCGCTCCCCCGAGGTATTTGTAAAGAGAAGGTAACTCCCAAGCACCCTGTCCGATAGGGTTGCGGGGTTTTGTTCCGTCAGAGCCGTGCGATGATCTGAGGTGGTGACAGGGTCAGGATTTCCAGGATGTTGAACCGGTGTTTTCTGGCCGTCGAGATGACGGACCTGATGTCGGCGAAGACCCGCGCGCCCTCGAGGGTGCGGAAGGTGCCCGAGATTTTCATGCGCAGCTTCATCATGCGCAGGTCCTGTTCGGCCTGATTGTTTGTGAATGGGACCGCGAAGTCGGCGATGAATCGCAAAACGTCATCGCGGTAGTCACGCAGGCGGAGGAGCAGGTTGTGGCCTGGCCGCCTGGCTTTTCGGCCGCGGGTGCCGGGGCTTTTGGCCAGCGGGGGCTGGCGTTCGTGGAAGGCGAGCCCCTTGGCGAGGATCGCCATGTATCTGGTGACTATACCCTGGCGAACCAGTTCCGGGAGTTCGGTCTCGCCTTGATCCTGAGCCGCGCATCTGAGCTGATTGGCGCTATGAAGCACTGCGCTCATCTCCGTCGCCCAAGGCTCTTTTTCGATCTCTTCGATGGCCTTGAGTTCGCGCAAGTGATGCGCCCCGCAGAGGGCGTGGGCGTCCACTCCGCTCATATGGGCGTAGTAGGGTTTCCAGTGATCATGAATGATCGTCCCGCCGGTCAGGAAGGTTGGAACAGCACCGCGTTTGGCGCTGATGCGGTAATGGGTGAAGGCGGTATCGCAGATCGTGTGCAGCCAGTGCAGCTTGCCGGCAACACGAAGTCCGGTCTCGTCCAGATGCCGAACGCCGCCTTCGGCAAGCCGGGCGAGAATGTGTTCAACCACGACACCCATCTTATTTGCCGCGCCGCGCGTCCAGTTGGTCACGCTGGCCGCGCACAAGCTGGTGGCCCCAAACAGGTCGCGCATAAGCTGGCAGACCCGATCCTCGGGTATCAGCTGCTGAACATTGCAATAGACCGCCACTGCCCGCATGCGCGTGCCATATTGCACATGCGCGGCCACGCCATCGGGAAAGCCAGCCGTCGTCGTGGCTCGACAATGGTCGCAACAATAAACCGCCGCCTGATGCTCGGTGACCTCCAGGCGTGGCGCAGGCAAGTCGAACACCTGACGCTTCTCGATCCCTTTCACCATCTCCGCCGTCAGGGCGCTCTGACAGGCGCTGCAATGCGTCGCCTCATGCCGTTCGACAAAGTCGGGTGTTGACGTCTGGCGCAGGGTGTCGCCCCGGTGGCCAACTTGGCCGCCACTTTTCTTTCCGGATTTGCCACGCAGGCTGCGCGGGGCTGGCTTCTTCAGGCCATCACTTGAAGGGGGCTTGCTGCTATTGCTGCTGTTCTTGGCCAACTGTCGGCGCAGGTCCGTGATCTCTTCCGCCATGCTCGCCAACGCAGCTTCAAGCTCAGCGATCCGACGCAGAGCCGTGGCGAGAAGTTGTTCAAGGGCGGCAACCTGATCCATCCCACCACTGATTCAGAGAAATCAACCCGGCGCCACAGAATTCAGACAAGAAAGAAAAAAAACACGCGCAAAATGGCAAATTCGACTCACCATAAAACTGACAATAACACTCAAACGTGGGGGGTGCTTGGGAGTTACAAGAGAAGAAGGATTACCTAGCCTGGTCGGTTTTGGGGCGAACTTCATATCCGGGTTCTTCCGGCTCGTCGTCCGTCATTTCCGCCGGGAATCCGGGCGCGCGGATGTCCAAGCCCGTCGGTTCCTCATAGCGTCTGATGATGTTGGGCGAGAGCTCTCGCGGGCCGTAATCTTCGACCGCGCGGGCGAAGATGTCGACGAGGAGGGGCGAGAGTTCAAGCGGCACGTTGTTGGTTTGGGCGATCTGATCGAACAGGCCGATATCCTTCAGCACCAGATCCATCGTGAAATTGATGTCGCGCGACCCGTTCAGGATCACCTTACTTTCGGTTTCATGAACAAAGGAGTTGCCCGAGGAAATGCGGATCGCCTCATACGTGGTGTTGAGGTCCAGCCCTGCCGCCTTCATCGTGGTCAGCGCCTCGGCAATCGAGACGAGGTTGATCGTGGCGAGATAGTTGGTCATCACCTTCAGGATCGAGGCCGTGCCGATACCGCCGGTGTGCAGCACGCGGCGGCCAAGGGTGGTGAGGATCGGCAGGGCGCGCTCAAAGGTCTCGCGGGTGCAGCCGGCAAAGATCGAGATATTGCCGGTGGCGGCCCGGTGACAGCCGCCGGAAACCGGGCAGTCGATGGCCTCCGCCCCTTTCGCCGTCACGAGTGCGGCCATGCGGCGCACCTCTTCGGCGTCAGTGGTGGACATCTCGGCCCAGATCTTGCCGGGGCCGAGCGCCTGCAAAAGCCCGTCTTCGCCCTCCATCACGGCGGCACAAGCCGTTGGCGAGGGCAGGCAGGTGATGACGATATCACAGGAAGCAGCCATGTCTGCGGGGCTTTGCGCCCAATGCGCGCCCTGATCGAAGAAGGGCTGTGCCGCGTCCTTGTCCAGATCACGAACCGTCAGATCGAAACCGTTTCGCAAAAGACTTCCGGCAAGTTTGCCGCCGACATTGCCAAGGCCGATGAAACCGATGCGCATATCTGTCCTCCCGGTATGCGGATGTATTCTTTATTACAAAGACTTGCGCGGTGAAACCTATCCGAATACGGCAGAAGAAATGTCGTATTCGACCGCATTTTGCGGTGCCTGAATTTGGAAAGAGCGGCGAGGGCCGAGATGGTGGAAATCGAAGATCACCCGAAACGGTATGTGCTGGCCAACGAGCTGCACGCACGGCCCTTTCCCGCACTTGAACCGCCCGCAAGGGCCGCATTTCTGGCGATCAAACGGGTGGAGGGGGCGGCGACCCGCAACCGATCAGATGATCTGAACCACCTGATCAAACTGCTTGACCGCTTCGGGGCCACGCATCCGCAACCCGATGCCACGCATTATTCCGGCGATCTGGGACGGTTTCACCTGAAGTGGGAGCAGCATACAGAATTCGTGACCTATACGCTGTTTTCCAAGGGCGTGGCGCAACAACCGTTTGATGCCCGCTCTTTCGAAGTGTTTCCGCAAGACTGGTTGTCATCGGCGCCGGGCAAGCGCCTGACCTCTGCCCTGATCCGCGTCGAATTGATGCCGCAGGATGAGCAGATTGCCGACAAGCTGGCCGGGTGGTTCGTACCCGAAAGCCTCGCGGTCAGCCGGGTGGTGGACGGGCGGGCGACGATTGCCGGAGATTTCCGCATCGACAGCGGTGGGCATATCCGGTTTGCGGTATTCGTGGCAGACGGCACACACCCGCGCCGCGTGGGTCGGATCGTGCAACGGTTGTGCGAGATTGAGACTTACAAGACGATGTCGATGCTGGGGCTGATGCGGGCGCGCGAGATATCGGGGCAGCTGGGCGCGCAAGGTTCGCGGCTCGCTGATCTGACGGGCGATTTGTCCAGTGCGGCGGAACGTGACGAAAATGCATTGATGTCGCTGTTGGATATCTCCTCGGTGCTGGAAAAGCTGGCGTCGGATACCAGTTTCCGGTTCAGCGCGACACGTGCCTATGCGGCGATTGTTCAGCAGCGGATCGAGATTCTGCGTGAAGAGCCGTTCAACGGGCGGCAAAGTTTTCGTGATTTCATGATGCGCCGGTTCGATCCGGCCATTCGCACGGTCGAGGCGACGGAACAGCAATTGGCGACACTGGCTGCGCGGGCAGCACGGGCCGGTGAATTGCTGCGCACCCGGGTCGATGTGGAACGCGCGGCGCAGAACCAGAAATTGCTGGAATCGATGAACCGCCGCGCGGATCTGCAATTGCGACTGCAGCGCACGGTTGAGGGGTTTAGCGTTGTGGCAATCAGCTATTACGCGGTGAATTTGTTGGGGTATTTGCTGACGCCGGTGGCCGAGCGGGTCGGATTGGAGAAACCCTATATGATTGCCGGGTTGGTGCCAATTGTGGTGATTGCGGTGTTTCTGGTCGTGCGCAGGATCAGGCAAGGGCTGGAGTAAATGCACCTGATGCGCGGAATCAAGGCCCTTGGGCCGCCGCGCAATCGCCGACGCGCCCCTACGCGGCGGCGATTTGACTGACGATGGCGGCAGCGTCGAATGTTCTACGGACTTGGCCGGGATAAATCGCGCCACACTGTCGTTGGATCGCCACCGCGCGCGTCGTCAATTGCGCGGCTTACCGCCCCCTGATCCGTGGATCGAGCGCGTCGCGCAATCCGTCGCCGATATAGTTCACACTTAGAACCGTGATCGAGATTGCCACACCGGGCCAGATCACCCGCTCGGGGTAAAGCGTCATGCGGTCGACGGCGTCAAACAGCAAGCGGCCCCAAGTTGGGAAGTCTGGCGGGAAGCCGAAGCCGAGGAAGGACAGCGCGCTTTCGGTGATGATAGCCGACGCGATGCCCAGGGTCGCCGACACCATAATCGGTGACATCACGTTGGGCAGAATGTGGCGCGTGATCAGGTTGCGGTCAGACGTACCGATTGATCGGGCGGCGAGGACAAATTCGCGTTCCTTCAACGCCAGCACATCACCGCGCACGATCCGTGCGGTCTGCATCCAACTGGTGATGCCCACGATTACCACGATCAGCATGAATGTTCCGCCTTCAACCCCGAAGGCGGTTTTCAATGGCTCGCGGAACAACAGAACCGCGACCAGCAACAAGGGCAGAATCGGCAATGCCAGAAACAAATCGGTAAACCGCATCAAAGGGCCGTCCAATCGTCGGAAATACCCCGCCAGAACGCCGATTAGCGTTCCGACAAGCAGCGACAACATCATGGCGACAAATCCGACCGCCAGCGACACGCGACCACCGGCCATCAAACGCGCCAGAGTGTCCCGGGCAAGATTGTCTGTCCCCAGCGGATGCGCCCAGTTCACCTTGGCGTCCGCATCCCACAAAAGGCTGTAGACCGGGCGGTGATCGCGCAGTTTGATCATTTCGACCACCGGCGGCACGAATTGCGCATCGTGCTTATAGATGAACGGGCCGACGACCACGGAGAGCGTGATGAAGGCAAACACGATGGCGCCCACCAATGCGCCACGGTGTTTCTTGAACTGTTGCCAGACATCGCCCCACTGACTGCGGGATTCTGGTTCACCGTCAAGGCGATCAACCGTTTGATCAGTCATAGCGAATCCTCGGGTCGATCACGCCGTAAAGCACATCGGCAATCAGGTTGAAGACGACGATCAGCACGGCAAAGATAAAGGTCAAAGTTTGCACCATCGGCAGGTCATTGGCCTGAATGGCACCGATCAGAAGCTGGCCGATCCCGTTCACCTTGAACACCTGTTCCGTAATGATCGCGCCGCCGAAGATCGCCGGAATGCCGACGCCGAGAACTGCAACGACGGGGAAAAGTGAGTTGCGCAGGACGTGGATCAGAACAACGGTGGATTCGCGCAGGCCTTTGGCGCGGGCGGTGCGCACGTAATCCTGACCGAGATTGTCCAGCACCGAGGCGCGCATGAACCGCGACAATTGGCTGGTGATCTGCAAGGCCAGCACCATCACCGGCATGATCATCTGTTTCAACTGAAAGACAAAGCTTTCCCAATTCGTAACCTTATGCGTGGTGTCATAGATCGACGGGAACCATCCCAGTTGCACCGAGAAGATCACGATCACCAAAACACCGGAGAAAAACGGCGGGATCGAAAAGCCGACCATCGTGATGAATGTCCCGGCGTTGTCGAACATCGAATATTGGCGATAGGCGGAATAAACGCCGATCGGGATGGCGATTGCGATGGCGACGGCATACGCGGTGCCAACGACCCACAGAGTTTGTGGCAGCCGCTGGCCGACCAGTTCCATCACCGGCGAACGGGTCTGCCAAGAGATCACGCGCAGTTTGCCTTCGGTGAAACCGGTGCCGAAAAGATTGTCGATCAGCACCAGCGGCTCGATCCAGAAAAACTGGACCATCCACTTCCAGAAGCGGATGGGCACGGGTTCGCCGAGGCCCAAGGCCTCGCGCATCTTCTCTTTCACTTCCGGCGGTACGGTCAGCGGGACCTGCGCCATCGGATCGCCCGGCGCGAGTTCGAGGAGGAGGAAAATGACCAAAGAAATGAACAGAAGCGTCGGCACAGCGAAGATAAGTCTGCGGATGGCGAAGTTCAGCATACGACGGCTCGGTTCATGGCTTTGAGAGTGTAAGGGTGGGCCGTTGGGCCCACCCTAAGTCTAAGGATCAGTTGCCGATCCGGTACCAGTCAGCAACATTCCAAAGCTCGCTGTCCCAAACGTTCAGGACAACACCACCAAGGCTGTTGGCATGAGCCGACAGACGACCGCGGTGCACCAGCGGGATCAGACCACCGTTTTCAACGATCATGTCGTTCAGTTCACGACCGATTTTGCCGCGCTCTTCGATGTCCGCCGTGCTTGTCAGCTTGGCGTGCAGCTCATCATACGCCGGGATACAGAAGCGCGAGATGTTCGATCCCTGCCACTGGCTGTCCGGACGCGGCGCCGCGTCACATAACTGGTTGGCCAGATAGGCTTGCGGGTCCGTGCCGTTGAACGTGTTCGCATACATCTCGATATCGGCATAGAACTTCTGGAACGTATCCGGGGAACCCGGGTCGCCACCAAAGAAGACCGAAGCGGAAAGGTTGCGCAATTCGGCTTCGATGCCGATTTCCGCCCACCACGCCTTGATCAGCGCCTGGAAGTCCTGACGCACAGCGTTTGTCGAAGTCTGGTAAAGAACCTTCAGCGGTACGCCGTCCTTTTCGCGGATGCCGTCGCCGTCGGTATCAACGATACCGGCGTCATCGAGCATCGCGTTTGCACCAGCGATGTCCTGCGTGTCACAGGTCATGGACTCTGAATTGTAAAGCGCCGGTGCGGGCACGAGGTTACACGTCACCTTACCGGCCTGACCGTATCCAACCTCAACCAAGAGTGGCCGGTCGATGGCCATCGACATGGCTTTGTAAACGGCAGGATCGCCAAGGAACGGGTGCTCTGACCCGGCCATGGTGTCGGACTTGACCGAACGCTCATCCGGGCCAAGTGCCGGATCAGGGTTGGTCCAGTTCAGCATCAGGCGTTCCACCAGCGGGCCGAAGCCAGCGATTGGTGTGCCTTTGCCGCCTTCCTGCATCTGCGCGATCACGTCAGGTGCAAGCTGCAGATTCCAGGCATAGTCGAATTCGCCGGTTTCCATGACCGCACGGCCAGCCGCCGTCGCATCACCGCCGCCTTTAAAAGTTACCGATGCAAAGGCAGGCTTGCCATCGAAACGATAGTTTTCGTTGGCCTCCATCGTGATCACGTCGTTGGGCTTGAACTCGACAACCTTGAACGGGCCGGTGCCGATCGGACCAAAGTTTTCAGCCGTACACTCTGGTGCTTTGGCGCCAAGGCAGTCCGCAAACTGTGCCGCTTGCAGAATCGGGCTTTCACCACCGACGAACGGGCCGTAGGGGTTCGGCGTCGGGCCGCCAAATGTGACGACAACGGTTTGACTGTCGGGCGTTTCAACCGATGTCACACCGTCAAACTTTGGCAGCTGTGCGCAGCCGCCTTCGGGATGGGTGCAATATTCATAGGTGAATTTCACATCCGCCGAGGAAAACGGCGTGCCATCCGACCATGTGATGCCTTCGGTGATTTTCCATGTAATGGTGGTCAGGTCTTCGCTGACGCCGCCATTACCGACGGTCGGAACCTCATCCACCAGCCAGGGCGTCAGAACGCCGTCTTGGTCATAGCGGGCAAGTGGTTCAATGATCATCGACGAGGATTCCACATCCTTCGTACCGCCCGAAAGAAACGGGTTCAGGATGGATGGCGCCTGCCAATAGATGATTTTGACGTCACCGTCTCTTCCACGCTCGCCCTCATGGCCATCGGCAACAGCCATTGAGCCAAGTGCGAGTGTAGACACGGCACCCAAAAGTGCAGCGGTATATTTCATCGTCTTCTCCCATAGTTTTTTGATTTTCAGGTCCATGGCGCGGGCACATGCCAAATTCGGTCGGTGCACATTGCTGTACACGATTGATAACCGGGCGAATTTTGTTTGCGGCATAGATTCCCCACGTCCATTTGTGGACGCATGAAGCGAATGTCAGTCCAATTCCAATTCAATTGCAAGCCTAACGCGAGGAAACCTCGAAATTAATTTGGTTGATCGAACGTAACTCCCAAGCACCCTGTCCGATAGGGTTGCGGGGTTTTGTTCCGTCAGAGCCGTGCGATGATCTGAGGTGGTGACAGGGTCAGGATTTCCAGGATGTTGAACCGGTGTTTTCTGGCCGTCGAGATGACGGACCTGATGTCGGCGAAGACCCGCGCGCCCTCGAGGGTGCGGAAGGTGCCCGAGATTTTCATGCGCAGCTTCATCATGCGCAGGTCCTGTTCGGCCTGATTGTTTGTGAATGGGACCGCGAAGTCGGCGATGAATCGCAAAACGTCATCGCGGTAGTCACGCAGGCGGAGGAGCAGGTTGTGGCCTGGCCGCCTGGCTTTTCGGCCGCGGGTGCCGGGGCTTTTGGCCAGCGGGGGCTGGCGTTCGTGGAAGGCGAGCCCCTTGGCGAGGATCGCCATGTATCTGGTGACTATACCCTGGCGAACCAGTTCCGGGAGTTCGGTCTCGCCTTGATCCTGAGCCGCGCATCTGAGCTGATTGGCGCTATGAAGCACTGCGCTCATCTCC
>CATOSB010000030.1 GCA_951812305.1 uncultured Paracoccaceae bacterium | reverse complement strand
CGCCGTTCAAGGACTTCAAACATTATTGGTAACTCCCAAGCACCCTGTCCGATAGGGTTGCGGGGTTTTGTTCCGTCAGAGCCGTGCGATGATCTGAGGTGGTGACAGGGTCAGGATTTCCAGGATGTTGAACCGGTGTTTTCTGGCCGTCGAGATGACGGACCTGATGTCGGCGAAGACCCGCGCGCCCTCGAGGGTGCGGAAGGTGCCCGAGATTTTCATGCGCAGCTTCATCATGCGCAGGTCCTGTTCGGCCTGATTGTTTGTGAATGGGACCGCGAAGTCGGCGATGAATCGCAAAACGTCATCGCGGTAGTCACGCAGGCGGAGGAGCAGGTTGTGGCCTGGCCGCCTGGCTTTTCGGCCGCGGGTGCCGGGGCTTTTGGCCAGCGGGGGCCGGCGTTCGTGGAAGGCGAGCCCCTTGGCGAGGATCGCCATGTATCTGGTGACGATACCCTGGCGAACCAGTTCCGGGAGTTCGGTCTCGCCTTGATCCTGAGCCGCGCATCTGAGCTGATTGGCGCTATGAAGCACTGCGCTCATCTCCGTCGCCCAAGGCTCTTTTTCGATCTCTTCGATGGCCTTGAGTTCGCGCAAGTGATGCGCCCCGCAGAGGGCGTGGGCGTCCACTCCGCTCATATGGGCGTAGTAGGGTTTCCAGTGATCATGAATGATCGTCCCGCCGGTCAGGAAGGTTGGAACAGCACCGCGTTTGGCGCTGATGCGGTAATGGGTGAAGGCGGTATCGCAGATCGTGTGCAGCCAGTGCAGCTTGCCGGCAACACGAAGTCCGGTCTCGTCCAGATGCCGAACGCCGCCTTCGGCAAGCCGGGCGAGAATGTGTTCAACCACGACACCCATCTTATTTGCCGCGCCGCGCGTCCAGTTGGTCACGCTGGCCGCGCACAAGCTGGTGGCCCCAAACAGGTCGCGCATAAGCTGGCAGACCCGATCCTCGGGTATCAGCTGCTGAACATTGCAATAGACCGCCACTGCCCGCATGCGCGTGCCATATTGCACATGCGCGGCCACGCCATCGGGAAAGCCAGCCGTCGTCGTGGCTCGACAATGGTCGCAACAATAAACCGCCGCCTGATGCTCGGTGACCTCCAGGCGTGGCGCAGGCAAGTCGAACACCTGACGCTTCTCGATCCCTTTCACCATCTCCGCCGTCAGGGCGCTCTGACAGGCGCTGCAATGCGTCGCCTCATGCCGTTCGACAAAGTCGGGTGTTGACGTCTGGCGCAGGGTGTCGCCCCGGTGGCCAACTTGGCCGCCACTTTTCTTTCCGGATTTGCCACGCAGGCTGCGCGGGGCTGGCTTCTTCAGGCCATCACTTGAAGGGGGCTTGCTGCTATTGCTGCTGTTCTTGGCCAACTGTCGGCGCAGGTCCGTGATCTCTTCCGCCATGCTCGCCAACGCAGCTTCAAGCTCAGCGATCCGACGCAGAGCCGTGGCGAGAAGTTGTTCAAGGGCGGCAACCTGATCCATCCCACCACTGATTCAGAGAAATCAACCCGGCGCCACAGAATTCAGACAAGAAAGAAAAAAACACGCGCAAAATGGCAAATTCGACTCACCATAAAACTGACAATAACACTCAAACGTGGGGGGTGCTTGGGAGTTACCATTATTGGATTTATGGCGTTGAGCAGAAATACCGTGACTGCTTTGGCACCCTCCCGAGCTATGGTCGGTTTGTCAGCCTCATGCCAAGATTAATGGTGCCGTTTTGCATACTGCTGCACTGCTTCAGCGGTGAAAAAACCGGCGTCTATTTTGCCGACAGCACTAAGCTCGCGGTCTGCCACAATGCCCGCATTAATCGAAACAAGGTCTTCAAGGGGCTGGCAAAGCGCGGTCGCAGCACAATGGGCTGGTTCTTTGGCTTCAAACTGCATCTAATCATCAACAACAAGGGGGAGATCATGGCCGTCAAAATCACGGCAGGTAATGTCGATGATCGAAAGCCGTTTGAAGCCATGATCGCGGGCCTCGAAGGCAAAATATTTGCTGATAAGGGCTATATCTCCAAATCCCTCTTCCAACGGCTCTGGCAGCGTGGGCTCCACCTCGTCACCGGCATTCGCCGCAACATGAAAAACTATCTCCTGCCAATCCTGAACAAAATCCTGTTGCGAAGGCGGTTCATCATCGAAACTCTGTTCGATAAGTTGAAAACCAGCATGGGACTGGAACACACTCGACACAGATCGCCTGCCAACGCATTCGTACACCTCATCTCGTGTGTCGCAGCCTATATGCTCGGGAAAACCAAAGTTAAAATGGGACCCATAACCGTGCCGGAAACAATCAGGCAGGTCGAATACCAGATATAGCGCTTATCCAGAACTCAGGTTAACGAGGATTCCGCCGTTACGCCTGTCACCGCGTTTGAGGACGGGTATTCCGTGATCCGCGTGGCACCTGTTTCGCCTGTGAACGTCTATCACATCGCATTCAAGGATCATCACATCCTGCGTGCAAACGGGCTGGAGATCGAAAGCTTCCACCCCGGTTTCGAAGTCACCAAACAGATCGGTGGCGAATCCTTGCGTCAGTTCCTGTCGCTGTTCCCGCATGTGGAAAACCTCGCCGATTTCGGCCCGCTGGTGGCGCAACGCTTAAGCGTTGAGGAATACGAAAACGTTGTCGCGGCTTGAAGGCTACTGACAGGTCACGCTGCTATGCCTTGAAGCGGGCGTTCGCCGACAAATGCACAAGCCGTGCAATCGACGACGCGAGTGGTGGCGATCCGGCCATAGTATAACGCGGTTTATCCCCGCCAAGGCCGAAGAACATTCGACGTTGCCACTTACCTCAGTCAAATCGCCGCCGCTTGGGCGCGTGACGTCGAATGCGCGGCGGCCTAGCGGCCTTGATTCCGCGCAGGGTAGATTAATTCGACGTCTGCTTCAGGCCAAACTCACTTGTTTCAAACTGACGAACCTCAGGCTGGTCGCAATCTACTCCGCCGCCTGAACCTCGGCATCCATGTTCAACTCCGCCAGGTACTTCTCCGCCTCCAGCGCGGCCATGCAACCCATACCGGCTGACGTCACCGCCTGACGATAGATGTAATCGGTCAGATCACCCGCCGCAAAAACGCCCGGGATCGATGTGGCCGTTGAATCGGGTTTGGTAATCACATACCCGCCCATATGAGTTTCAAGCTGGTCTTTGACCAGCTCATTGGCGGGCGCATGACCGATGGCGATGAACACGCCCTTGCAGGCCAGTTCTTTCGCCTCACCGGTACGCGCGTGTTTCACCCGCACGCCTTCCACCGATTTCGGGCTGTCGGCACCAAGAACTGCGTCAAGCTCATGGTCCCAAAGGACTTCAACCTTGTCATGGTTCAAAAGACGGTGCTGCAGAATCTTTTCCGCGCGCAGCTCATCGCGACGGTGGACAAGCGTGACCTTGCTGGCGAAATTCGTCAGGAACAGCGCCTCTTCCACGGCGGTATTTCCGCCCCCAATCACGACGACATCCATGCCTCGATAAAAGAACCCATCACACGTGGCACAGGCGGAAACCCCGAAGCCCTTGAATTCTTCCTCACTTTCCAGTCCCAGCCACTTCGCCTGAGCACCGGTAGCAAGGATCACGGCGTTGCAGGTATAGGTGGTGCCGCTGTCGCCGACGGCAACAATCGGTTTCGCGTTCAGGTCAATCGAGTTGATGTGGTCGCCAATGATTTCCGTGCCAACGGCGCGCGCATGTTCTTCCATCCGCACCATAAGGTCGGGGCCTTGCACTTCTTTGTCTCCGGGCCAGTTTTCCACCTCGGTTGTGATCGTCAACTGCCCGCCGGGCTGGATCCCCTGAACCAGAACGGGTTCCAGCATGGCGCGGCTGGCGTAGACGGCGGCCGTATATCCGGCGGGACCGGAACCGATGATCAGAACTTTGGTGTGACGTGTCTCGGCCATGTTGCCCCCGCTGTGCTTGCGCTCAGACAGGGATATAGGCCCGGACACGTCCGGCGAAAACCCCCATTCAGAAAGGTGCGACAACGCCGATTTTAGAGGCGTTATCGTGCAGCTCTTGCGCCGTCGCCTCGGGCAATTCGATGCCCGCCTTGCGCAGTCTTGCGTCCGACTCAGCCTCGATTTCGCCGGGATAGTGGATTTGGTCCGTGCCCGGCGCCTTGGACGTTGCCCGCAACTCGGCGATCAACGCCTCCATGTCCGCATTGAAGTTTTCCAATGGCCGACAGGCGGCAAAATCGATGACAAGCGCAAGATGACCCGCACCACTGATGCCCTCGGACACATAAGGCCCGGTAATCGATGCGCCAAACCGCGACCCCGACAACACACCCGACAACATATCGATGATCGCCGCGATGGCATAACCCTTGTGTCCGGCCATCGGCAGGATCGTTCCCGCGATGCCCGCCCTCGGGTCGGTGGTCGGGTGGCCGTCGGTATCCATCGCCCATGTATCTGGGATCGGTTCGCACCGCTTTTCGGCGACATACAATTTGCCCCGCGCAACGGCCGTGTTCGCAATATCCAGCATCATGGGTGCATGCCGTCCCGCTGGTGCCGCCCATGACCACGGGTTCGTGCCTAGTCCCTCGCTTCGCATGATTTGACGTTGTGATATTTTTCTGAATCACTCTGCTATAGATTTTGGGAGGGTATTGAGATGTCAAAATGTGGTCGTGCTGTGAAGTATGTTGTTCGACTGAATGCTGGTGAGCGGTTGCAGCTTGAGGATATGATCCGCACGGGTCGGCAGGCGGCGTATCGACTGCTCAAGGCGCGGATATTGCTCAAGGCAGATGTATCTTCAGACAGTGGCGGCTGGGATGACGAGCGGATTGCAGAAGCTTTGGAGACCAGTGTTTCCACAGTATTCCGTACCCGCCGCCAGGTTGTGGAAGAAGGCCTTGAGGCGGCTCTGGGTCGCAAAAAGCAGAAGACCCCGTCCACGCCAGCAATCTTTGATGGAACCGCTGAGGCGAAGCTCATTGCGTTGGCCTGTTCGGAACCACCGGAGGGTCACGCGCGCTGGTCTTTGCGTCTTCTGGAAACGCGCGTGGTCGAATTGGGCATCGTTGAAGCAGCCAGCGACAGCACGATCCATCGGGTGCTCAAAAAAACGCGCTCAAACCGCACAAGAGCCGCTATTGGGTGATCCCTCCGAAAGCCAATGCAGGTTTTGTTGCTGCGATGGAAGATGTGCTGGAAGTCTACACGCGCCCCTATGATCCGGCCCGCCCGCTGGTTTGCCTTGACGAGACCAGCAAGCAGCTGACCTTTGAGACCCGTACGCCGATCCCAATCCGGCCGGGGCGCGAAGCCCGTTTCGACTATGAATACGAGCGCGCGGGTGTGGCCAGCCTGTTCATGTTGTTTGCCCCGCTTGAAGGCTGGCGCCATGTTGCCGTTCGAGACCGCCGAACCGCCATCGATTTTGCCCACATTCTCAAGGACCTCGCCGACACCCACTTCCCCAAGGCTGACCGGATTACACTGGTTCAGGACAATCTCAACACCCACAACCCGGCGTCGTTATACAAGGCCTTTCCACCTGATGAAGCCCGTCGCATTGTCGAACGGTTTGAGTGGCACTTCACGCCCAAACACGGCTCCTGGCTCAACATCGCAGAATGTGAACTCAGCACACTTGCGCGTCAATGTCTCGACCGCCGCATTCCTGATCGCAACACCTTGGCCAATGAAGCAAAGGCATGGGAAACCGAGCGAAACACCGCATCCGCAAAGGTGACATGGCGATTCTCAACTAAAGACGCACGCATCAAACTTGCTCACCTTTACCCGCAAATCGGATGAATCAAGGGACTA
This sequence comes from uncultured Paracoccaceae bacterium, assembly GCA_951812305.1. Taxonomy (GTDB): domain Bacteria; phylum Pseudomonadota; class Alphaproteobacteria; order Rhodobacterales; family Rhodobacteraceae; genus Rhodobacter_B. The sequence goes on along the minus strand of CATOSB010000030.1, from coordinate 22,917 downwards.
GTCGTTTGTCGAGCCCGCCCCACGGCGCCATTGCCGGGCTTGCATTGGTGCAAAGAAACCCGATGCAACCCCGCTGTGCCGCCTGACGCGTGAAATACATCGCAGTGCCGAAATGCCCCGAATTGCGCACAGCAACCGCCCCGATGCCGTGCGCTTTGGCGGCCGCGATCGCCTGATCCATCGCGCGTTGTGCCGCCAGCTGGCCCGGACCCGCCTGTCCATCCAGCGTCGCAATCGCCATGCGCGGCGCTTCGATTTGCGGATCGGCGTCCACATTTGTCGCTCCCGAATGCAGCCGTGCGCCATACCAGAAAAGCCGCATCACCCCGTGAGAGGGATGGCCCCACAGATCGGCCTGAACAAGGCTGTCCGCAATCAACCGCGCCGTCGGTTCCGCTAGCCCGAACGTCAGGTTGCATTTCACCGCAAAGTCGCGCAGCACGTCATGGTCGATGATCGGCAAATCAATTCCCCTCAGTTCGCGCCAACATAGCGCGGATTCCACATCCCGCGACAGCTTGGAAAATAAAATTACTCAATCTTGAAATAATATTGCGCGCCCGCGGGCGATTACGTAAGCTTTTGCAACAACCTTGGGGGGACCATGCCGGGAAGCAAACTCGATCCGATTGACCGCCAGATACTGGCGGAACTGCAGGCGGATGGCCGGATGACCAATGTCGAACTGGCCAAGCGCGTCGGTATTTCCGCGCCGCCCTGTCTGCGCCGGGTGCGGGCGCTGGAAGAAGCCGGGTATATCAAAGGCTATCACGCTCAGGTCGATCCCCGTGCGCTTGATTTCGAGGTACAGGTCTATGCGATGGTCGGGCTGGTCAGTCAGGCAGAGGCGGATCTGTCGGCGTTTGAGCAGCGCTGCATCGACTGGCCGCTGGTGCGCGAGTGCCACATGCTGAATGGCGAGGTGGATTTTATCCTGAAATGCGTGGCCCCCGATCTGTCGACGTTTCAGTCCTTTCTGACCGGGGAGCTGACAGCGGCGGACAATGTCGGCAGCGTCAAGACCTCGCTGGTGATCCGCGGCGCCAAGGATGAACCGGGCATCCCTTTTGACGTGCTGGAGGCACGCATCGCGCAGGATGATTGAGCCAAGCGTTGGGCTTGGCTTCTTTTCCCGCCTTTTGGCGGTTTTGGCATTGCGGATTTTGGCCAGAAGCGGACATTGCACGTTTGCGCCTCTCGCGCGGAATCAAGCCGCAGGCGCCGCGCGATCGCCTGCCCGTCCCGACGGGCTGGCGATTTGGTGATGCTGGGTGCTATCCTAAGAACTTCTACGGACTTGGCTGGGATAAAAGGGCGGACTGCAAGGTCGCGTCGCCACCCCACGGGCAGGCAATCGCGCGTCTTTGCTTTGTAGTTTTCGAACCCGAGCTTCCGGCCTGAAACGCGCCACTGACAGTCAGGCTCAACGCCCTAAACCAACCGCCCCCGCGCGGCTACATCAATCACATCGACGACCTCATTTCCCCGCACCACCACCAGTTGATCCACCATATTGACCGCCACGCAAACGTGGTTTGGAATGACCCGCACCACATCCCCGACCGCCGGCTTCGCATTGCATTTTGCCAGATCCAGAAACCCGTGCTCCTCGGCGAAACCCACGATCCCCGCGTCCGGATGCTCCGGGATCAACCCATATCCTTCCAGCCCGCCCTGATCTGAAGTCAGCGTTTTCGAACCCGCATCCAGGATCCCCCGGTCCGGCCCACCACGACTGACCACACTGGTGAACACTTGAAACGCACAATCCTCCAGCGTCGCGGCACCCGCCGCCATCATCATCCTGTCATTAAATATGCACGTCCCCGCCCGATGTTCTGTCGCACCGGTCAGTTTTCCCAGATTGACCAAATTCGGCGTCCCGCCAGTGGAAACGATTCCGGCCTCCAAACCCAACGCGTCCAGCCCCGCGACCACTACATCGTGAAAGCCTTGTGTCTTGTCCCAGCCGTCATTGGGCGGATAGTAAAGCAACCCCGCGAAATCCAGCCACGGATCATCCCGGATGACCTTCGCCAGTTCCAGCGCCTCTTGCGTCGTTTCGACGCCAGCCCGCTTTCGTCCCGTGTCGCATTCCACCAATACGTCCATCACCCGCCCGGCATCCTCCGCTGCCTTTGCATAAGCTGCCAATGTCACTGTGCTATCGGCACAAACCTTCAACCCGACGCGTGCCTGCAACGCCGCCAATCGCCCCGACGCCGCTGCGCCGAGAATATTCGTCGCGACGATGATGTCCTCGATCCCCGCATCCGCCATCACCTCGGCCTCGCCCAGTTTCTGACAGCAGATTCCTTTCGCGCCCGCATCGATCTGCATCCTCGCCAGAACCGGAGACTTATGCGTCTTGATATGCGGGCGGTTCGCCACACCTGCCCGGTCACAGATCTCCTGCACCCGCGCGATATTGCGCTCCACCACATCCAGATCGATCACTGCGCTTGGCGTCCCAAAAGACGAAATGATCTCCTGCTTCAGCACCTCGATCGAATGCCCCACGTCAATCCTCCAAATAATTTATCCGAGCCTATCCCGGTGCCGCTCGTGGTTCAGTGGAATTGGATCTGCCTCTTGCCCATAGTGGACGCTCTAGCCGGACAACCGCAACGCCCACACAAAGCCACGCCTGTCCGGCATCTGTATCGCTTTCCTAAGCTTCAGCCGCCGCCCGGATCACCCGTATGTTATCGCCATAGACGCCCGGCTTTTCCACCGAGCCGCCCCGAAACACCGCCGAGCCTGCAACCAGCACATCCGCCCCGGCATCCGCAACCAGAGGTGCTGTCGTTTGGTCCACCCCGCCGTCGATCTCGATGTGAATCGGGCGATCCCCGATCAATTCACGCAACCGACGCACCTTGCCCGTGATGTCGATAAACTTCTGCCCGCCGAAACCGGGATTCACCCCCATCACACAGACCAGATCGGCAACATCCAACAGTTCCGCCACCGCATCCGCCGGGGTCCCGGGGTTCAGCGCGACACCGGCCTTGCACCCGGCCCCGCGAATGGCCTGCAAAGTGCGGTGAATATGCGGACCAGCCTCGATATGCGCGGTAATGATGTCGCTGCCCGCATCGGCGAATGCCTCGATATAAGGATCAACAGGCGCAATCATCAGATGTACGTCCATCACCGTCTTGACGTGTTTGCGAAAGGCCGCAACAGCTGGCGGACCAAATGTGATGTTGGGCACGAAATGCCCGTCCATCACGTCGACATGCACCCAATCCGCGCCCTCCGCCTCGATCGCCTGAATTTCCCGCCCGAAATCGGCGAAATCGGCAGACAGGATCGACGGGGCGATTTTGATGGAACGATCAAAGGTCATCGGCATGCATCCTTGCTGTGGCCTTTGCATTACGGCCTCGCCACAAGAAATTCTAGGGGTTCGACAGCGGCAATTTCTGCGCGTATCAGGGCGTCAAACGTCAAGGATGCGCGAAATGGGCAAAGTCGTCTATGTCATCAACGGGCCGAACCTGAACCTGCTGGGCAAGCGGGAGCCAGAGATTTATGGCGCCGACACGCTGGCCGATGTCGAGGCCAGGGCCAAGATCGACGGTATTGATACCCGTTGGATGCAGTCGAATTCTGAAGGCCGGATCGTGGATTGGATACAGGAGGCGCGCGAGAATGCCGCCGCCATCGTGATCAATCCCGGCGGCTATTCCCACACGTCGGTTGCGATCCACGATGCCCTGCGGGCGTTTGATGGCCCGATTGTCGAGGTCCATGTGTCCAACATCCACGCCCGCGAAGAGTTCCGCCACAAGTCGCTGGTATCGCTTTGCGCGGATTCGATCATTATCGGCTGCGGTGTACAGGGGTATGACCTGGCGCTGCGCCGTGTGGCCGAATTGTTGAAGTAAACCGCACGAATTGGGCTGACATCCGCTCAAATCCCCGTGAATCGGGGAATCTGGCGCTGAACCTCCCCTCAAAACCGGGCTGCGCGATTCCCATATGCCGCTCATGAGCAATCGAGCGGTGAAAATATGACCAAACTTGCGCCCACCCCAAAGATCACCCGCGCGCTGGTGCGCCAGCCACGCTATCTACAGGATTTCGGTCGCGTAGAGGCCGATGTGGTCCTGTATGTTGCATCACCGGAAAATTCGGAATCGCGCGTTAAAGTCGTCACCAGCGTCCCGGCCCGACGGGGAGAGGATTTCAAAGCGCTTTACCTGCGATTGACCCAGGATGCCGCCCGTCTCTGGCGGTTGCTGGAGGCACAAAACTTCCCTGTGCAATCAGACGCACGGGCCGCATGAAACGACGTTAAGCGCAGGCCAGTTGCGGCGCGGGCAGGAAGATATTGCGGCCGATACCAATCATTTCGCCAAGAACCGGCTCTAACGTCGTTCGTACCCGTTCGTGAACCCGAAGTCCCAGAATCCGGTCTTCGACTTCATGGGTGGGTTGCTCACTTTCAATCTGAACCAGCCCCTCGTTGATCTCGCTCGGCCTGGCGATCACTTCGACCAGACAATCGGCATAATTTTTCACCGCATTCAGCATCGCACGGTCTACGAACAACGGATCACGGCAGATCGTGCCGCCCGTTGCGGTAGAAAAGGGGATGTGATCGGCAAGCCAAAGCAAGATTTTCGGTCCTTCAATCCGACCCAGCATCGTGCGCATTCGCGCAACCCACGCGGTTTGAAGTTCGTATCGTACTTTGTGCAACCGCTCCGGTCCAATTTGTGCAAGGTGCAAAAGCAATTCCGCCGTTGTTGTGAAACGGGCAAATTCGACTTCCGGATAGAGGGACTTGAGCGTTTTTGACGCGCGCACAAACCGCTCGTTGTGGCGGGGGTCCACTGTATAGAACCGGTTCGACATATTCGCCGCGCCAAGCACCTGAACCACCGTGGCACAGGACATGGAACAGATATCCAATAACGCCGGCGAAGAGTTGAACAAATCAATCCCGGCGCTGCGACAGCCCAAATTGATCGCAGAGACGCCGAGATCATCCTCAAGCATGTCTGGGTATGGGTGGGCAATCATTGGGCCGAACGTATCGCTGCCACCCACAAATGTGACGTAGTCGCCTCGCAATCGCCGCGGCGGACCGCGAAACAGGATTTTCGATGCGCCGTATCGGCAGGGGTGATATCCAAGGTTGCGGGCTGGTGGCTGTTCGTTCATGTCCCACTTTCTGCGCTGTGGCAGCCCCGACCCGCGACCAACTTGGCAAGAAGGTGTGAATGAACACCTCTCATGAGCGTTTTTGGTTTTCTCGACACGCTTTATCTACCCCGCTGGTGCGGGATGGTCAAAAGTTGTAGCCTGTGCAGGCGCTGGAGACGGTGGGCCGAACCGATGGTTATCATTCTCTCATCCGCGGATTGGATACCGCCTGACCAAGTTCGATACGGGGTTACCTCTCTCTAAGACCGGATGTTTTTCCCAAAGTGTTCCGAGGGTTTCCCTATCAATGGCCGCCATCTCCAGCGTGCTACACAGGCAGGCTGTGATGCCTGCCAACTCAGGCCGGGAGCGGCGCTTTCCGTGCGATGTCCCAGACGAAGCCAGCCAGTTCGCGGGCGATTGCGGCGAGCACGCGCGGCTGAGGTTTGCCGGTGTTCGACAGATACCGGAACCGCTTGCACAGACGGGTCTGCGCTTTCCAGCCGATGTCGCGGATCTCCTGTGGCAGGTGCTCGGAGCGTTTCAGGTAGAGATGCCCCTCCTTCGGCGGATGCCGGTAGGACCAGCTCGCCTCCACCAGCATCGTCCGGGCCAGGGCATTGCCGGTCTTGGTCAGACGCCCCCGCCGCGTTGTGTTACCACTGGAATGTTCGGTTGGCACCAGTCCAAGCCATGCCATGAGTTGGCGTGGATTTTCAAATCGCGTGATGTCGCCGATCTCGGCCACCACAGTGCTCGCGATGATCGTGTTCACCCCACGCAGCGCACGCAAGGCATCGACGACAGGAGCGAAGCGCCAGGTCTGAATTGCCTCTTCAATCGCCTGGTCCAGGGTGGCCACTCGGGCTTCGGCTTGATCAACAGCGCGCTTCAGTTCCTCGAAGGCCAGCTGCTGGTGAGAAAAGCGGAAGCGGCGCAATTCTGCCAGCCATCGGCGATGCCGCTTCGTCCAATAGCTGCCATTCTCGTATCGGAGTCCATGACGCAAGAGAAAGCTGAGCAATTGCTGCTTGGCGACCTTCACGGCATCCGTCGCCTGCTTGCGCGTGCGGATCAGATCGCGCATGGCCTCCTGCTCCTCGTCCGGTGTCCAGATGGGGGTGAGTTCACCGGCCCGCCAGAGCCGCGCCAGCATTTCAGCGTCGCGCCGGTCGGTCTTGACCTTGTCGCCAGCCTTGCGCGGGATCAGTGCGGGCGCGACAACGGCACACTCAAATCCGAGCTTGGTGAGATGGCGGTACAGTCCGTAACCACAAGGTCCTGCTTCATAACAGAAGCTCGGCGTGTTGCCCGCCGCCGTCAGCTGTTTGGTTAGGCGCAAAACAGAATCAGCGGAACTGGTGATGGTCCCGAAAAAGCGCATCTCGCCCCGCCGCCCTTCATCTGCAATGGCCACCGCAATCGTGTCCTTGTGAACGTCAAGACCAACGTAAGCCGTTTTGTTCATTCGTGTTTCCTCCTTCGAACAAGTCCATGTTCGTCGAGAAAACCACAGGCATTGTGCCCGCCGCAAAACGCTCATCTGGTCTAATTAAAACACTCCGGTTTTAATCAACCGGCCGTGTTCGAAATATTTGTGAAACGGTGGTTAACAATTCGTTGCCAACGCGCCAACTCGAGATTTCACTGAATTAGGAAAGGTGAGAGGCTGGACAACGACCCAAGCGGGGCTCGTTACGGCTGCTTCCTTCCGGACCTGACCGGGTTGGCGAGGCGCCTGCCCGCGCCAACCTCTCGATGGGATACATAGCGCCTTGAACGCAAGGGTTCAATGGCGCCATTCCCTAAAACCCGATTTCGATATTCGCAAACCCGTCGGCATTATCGCCCAGATCGATGGGATCGAAATCTACGATTTCCGCCAAATGCTGCCGTGCCTTGGTCGAAGTCTGAAACACCGCCCGAGTGCGCCTCAGATCAGAAAACCGCCACGGACATTTGAGTGGCCGCGCGGCCTTCTGCCTGCCGTCGCCAAAGAACTCTGCAAGATCAAACAGAAACTGATGGGTATTGGTAAATACTACGGTGTCCTTGGGCATCAAACTGAATCCACCGCCGCGCGCGCGATAGCTGTTGGTCGCCACAAGAAATTCCTGTTCGTCGGCGACCTCGGCTCCATCAAAGGTCAAATCGTGAATTCGTCCGGCAGGTTGGCCGATAACTTCGCCGTCGGGCGTGAACGCAGCCGATCACGACAGATCAACCCGGTATTCAAGACCGTAAATCGATTCAAGGTTGAAGACCGGCGCGTCGCTGCAAATCAGCTGCTGCCCCGTTTGCCCGGGCGCAATCTGTTCAAATACACTCGCCGAACGCTCCAGCCACAGGCGCAGCGTTTTGCCGTTTATCCGCACGGCGGCAAGCGCATTGGGAAAGGAATAAAGATCCGCAACCGAGCGCATCGTCAGCGCACCAGCCGCAATATCCGTAAAATGCTCCGGCCCGCCGCGCCCACCGTTGCGAAAGGGTGATACTGCGGACAACAAGGGACGATCCAACTGACCGGAATTCTCCAACACGCGCTGCGCCGCGTGGAATTGTGCCGTCGCAACGAGATCAAGGCCACGATCCCGCCCCAGAACGGAAAAGAAGCTGTGCAGCGGTCGATCCGTCTGACCGACACGCCGGTTCAGCAATTCGATTGTCGCCCGGTGAGGCTTTTCAGCGCTTTCTGCGATCTTTTGCGAACTGAGTGATGGTTCCACGAATTTGTCGCGCAGTTCGGCAACGTGATCGGCAATGCGCCAACCGTCCTCGTCATGCTCCAAGGTCAGATCGACGATCCCGATACAGGCACCCCGTGATCCCGCCATGACCACTGGCTTGCCGGTAGTTTTGCCTGCGTCCTCTGTGTCCGGGTTTGGAAAGCGCAGATGCTGATGCCCGGCAAAGATCACATCGATTCCAGCCACCGCGCCAAGCGGAAGCACCGCATTTTCCATACCCGGCTCTGCCTGCTTGGGGCCAATGCCGGTATGCGCAAGCGCCACAATCAGATCCGCGCCCGATGTTTTCAGTTTCGGCGTCCATTTGCGAGCACTGTCCACGATATCGTGGACTTCAACGCGGCCATTCAGATGCCCATGATCCCAACGCATCACCTGCGGCGGGATGAACCCGAGCAGCCCGATTTTCAGCGGCACCAATGTTGCGCCAATCTCTACGGCGTGCTCCAGAATTTCGTAACGGGCAAACCAGTCGTCTTCACCCCCGCCCAGAACCTCGAAATTGGTCAGAACAATTGGGCAATCCAGCTGCCGGAACGAATTTGCCGCGAAATCCAGCCCGAAATTGAGGTCGTGGTTACCAACCGCCGCGCCATCATACCCGATTTCGTTCATCGCTTTCATCACCGGGTGGGCATCGGCCCAGTCGTGATCCTGTGCGAGCAAATCCGCCAGCGGCGTGCCTTGTATGGTGTCGCCATTGTCGAACACCAGCGACTGCTCAACCTCCGCGCGAGCGGCTTCGATCAATCCGGCAACATGCTGCAACCCCGTCCCCGGGGCAGGTTTTTCGCGCAGATAATCAAATGACCGGATGTGGCCATGCAAGTCCGTCGTCTCGATCAGGCGCAGTATTGCTTGGTGTTCTTTTCCCACGACCGCCCCTTGAAACAGTTTGGTCCGTCGGGCATCGCGAACATGGGTTAACCAAGTTTTTTGAGACCCGCTTGCGTTCACAGCAGGTCGGTCGCGATTTCGCAAATTCTAGGCGTTTGCCAAGCGTGCGCGTTCATGTCAGAGAAACAATCGTATCGCAGGAGGGCGTTCATGCAGTTGGCTGAAACAGTCACCTTTGGCGGGTCAGGACTCGACCGGGCCGCTCACCTGCGTGCCGATACGGCGGCTTTGAAAGAAATGCGCGCCGATCCGGCGGCACGGATCCTGCCGATCTGGCGCGGGAAACCATTGTTCATGAATGACGGTCAGGTTGGCTGGATCAAACCCGGCCATCCGGTCCTTACCTCGGCCAGCGAGGCGCCGGTTTTCCTTGGTCTGGACGATGGCGGACCACGGTTCGCCTCCGACATTTCCGCATGGGAGCCGGAAGAATTGCCCGACACGCTGGGTGCGTTTTTTGACCCGTCACAACAATTGCACCCCGAACTGCCGAATGAATTCGCCTTTGGCGAGTTGCGCGGCGTGATGACGCTTTTAACCGCGCGCGACGCCGAGCTTGTGGCTACCGCCAAGGCGATTCTGGGCTGGCACACAACGCACAGTTACTGCGCCCGCTGTGGTGGCAAGTCGGTCATCGTCATGGGCGGCTGGCAGCGTGATTGCGCCACCTGTGGCGGGCATCATTTCCCGCGCACCGATCCTGTCGTCATTATGCTGATCACACGTGGCAACAAGGTGTTGATCGGTCGGTCGCCGGAATGGCCCGAAGGCATGTATTCACTGCTGGCGGGTTTCGTCGAGCCCGGCGAAACGCTGGAAGCCGCAGTGCGCCGTGAGGTGCTGGAAGAAGCGGGTATCAGGGTCGGCGCGGTTGAATACCTCGCCTCGCAACCCTGGCCCTTCCCGGCGTCACTTATGTTCGGATGCCGGGGCGAGGCGACAAGCGACGAGATCACCGTTGACCCCGAAGAACTGGAAGACGCCCGCTGGATCACGCGCGAGGACATGATGGATGTGTTCGCCGGTCGCAACAATTCGATAAAACCGGCGCGAAAAGGGGCGATTGCCCATTTCATCATTTGGAACTGGATGGCCGAGCGGCTAGAGTGACCGCACAAAAACAAGAGCGAGCGCAGACGCCATGCGATTTTCGACACGCGAAGACATTGAAGCCCCGATTGAAGCGGTTTTTGCCGCTGCAACGGATTTTGACGGGTTTGAGCGACAAGCCTTACGGCGCGGCGCCGACGTGCAGCGCACGGATTCCTATGGCAAGCCCGGTATCGGATCGGAATGGGATCTGAAATTCGCGTTTCGCGGCAAGGATCGCCGGGTTCACGCGCGTATCTCTGAATTCGACGCGCCCAACGGTTTTCAGGCCGAAACGCAGGCCGGTGGGCTGGCGGGGCTGGTATCGGTCGAATTTGTCTCGTTGTCACCGCGCCGCACGCGGATGCAAGTGGCGGTCGATCTCAAACCAGGCACGCTTAGTGCGCGGTTGTTGATCCAGTCGCTCAAATTCGCCAAGAGCAATATTTCCAAGCGGTTCTCGAACCGGGTCTGGCAATTCGCTCAGGATATTGAGCAAAAAAACCGCTCGGTCGTTTAGGATGGACGGTACGGGGAATACCATTCTCAAATCCGAATTAACCTGTCCGGAATGCGGACATTCGGCAGTGGAAACCATGCCAACGGATGCCTGCCAGTGGTTTTATGAATGCACATCATGCCACACGGTTTTGCGCCCGAAGCAAGGGGATTGCTGCGTATTCTGTTCCTATGGCACAGTCCCGTGCCCGCCGATCCAGGCCGGAGAGAGCTGCTGTTCCTGAATTGATCGCGGCGGTTCCGGTTTGTCGAAAGGCGAACACTCAAAATCGCCTTTAGCTGCCAATCACAAATCAATGGACAAGACGCGCAATCGCCTGCCCGTGGGATGGCGAGACAACCTTGCAGTTTGCCCGTTTATCCCAGCCAAGTCCGAGGAAGTTCAAAATGCTTGCGCCCAGCCTCACCAAATCGCCAGCCCGTGGGGACGGGCAGGCGATCGCGCGGTGGCCCGACGGGCCTTGATTCCGCGCGCGGTGTGCAAGCCCGCAAAGTCCACTTCACGCCACCGCCCCAGACGTCAATGCTCTTTTTCTGTAACTCCCAAGCACCCCCCACGTTTGAGTGTTATTGTCAGTTTTATGGTGAGTCGAATTTGCCATTTTGCGCGTGTTTTTTTTCTTTCTTGTCTGAATTCTGTGGCGCCGGGTTGATTTCTCTGAATCAGTGGTGGGATGGATCAGGTTGCCGCCCTTGAACAACTTCTCGCCACGGCTCTGCGTCGGATCGCTGAGCTTGAAGCTGCGTTGGCGAGCATGGCGGAAGAGATCACGGACCTGCGCCGACAGTTGGCCAAGAACAGCAGCAATAGCAGCAAGCCCCCTTCAAGTGATGGCCTGAAGAAGCCAGCCCCGCGCAGCCTGCGTGGCAAATCCGGAAAGAAAAGTGGCGGCCAAGTTGGCCACCGGGGCGACACCCTGCGCCAGACGTCAACACCCGACTTTGTCGAACGGCATGAGGCGACGCATTGCAGCGCCTGTCAGAGCGCCCTGACGGCGGAGATGGTGAAAGGGATCGAGAAGCGTCAGGTGTTCGACTTGCCTGCGCCACGCCTGGAGGTCACCGAGCATCAGGCGGCGGTTTATTGTTGCGACCATTGTCGAGCCACGACGACGGCTGGCTTTCCCGATGGCGTGGCCGCGCATGTGCAATATGGCACGCGCATGCGGGCAGTGGCGGTCTATTGCAATGTTCAGCAGCTGATACCCGAGGATCGGGTCTGCCAGCTTATGCGCGACCTGTTTGGGGCCACCAGCTTGTGCGCGGCCAGCGTGACCAACTGGACGCGCGGCGCGGCAAATAAGATGGGTGTCGTGGTTGAACACATTCTCGCCCGGCTTGCCGAAGGCGGCGTTCGGCATCTGGACGAGACCGGACTTCGTGTTGCCGGCAAGCTGCACTGGCTGCACACGATCTGCGATACCGCCTTCACCCATTACCGCATCAGCGCCAAACGCGGTGCTGTTCCAACCTTCCTGACCGGCGGGACGATCATTCATGATCACTGGAAACCCTACTACGCCCATATGAGCGGAGTGGACGCCCACGCCCTCTGCGGGGCGCATCACTTGCGCGAACTCAAGGCCATCGAAGAGATCGAAAAAGAGCCTTGGGCGACGGAGATGAGCGCAGTGCTTCATAGCGCCAATCAGCTCAGATGCGCGGCTCAGGATCAAGGCGAGACCGAACTCCCGGAACTGGTTCGCCAGGGTATAGTCACCAGATACATGGCGATCCTCGCCAAGGGGCTCGCCTTCCACGAACGCCAGCCCCCGCTGGCCAAAAGCCCCGGCACCCGCGGCCGAAAAGCCAGGCGGCCAGGCCACAACCTGCTCCTCCGCCTGCGTGACTACCGCGATGACGTTTTGCGATTCATCGCCGACTTCGCGGTCCCATTCACAAACAATCAGGCCGAACAGGACCTGCGCATGATGAAGCTGCGCATGAAAATCTCGGGCACCTTCCGCACCCTCGAGGGCGCGCGGGTCTTCGCCGACATCAGGTCCGTCATCTCGACGGCCAGAAAACACCGGTTCAACATCCTGGAAATCCTGACCCTGTCACCACCTCAGATCATCGCACGGCTCTGACGGAACAAAACCCCGCAACCCTATCGGACAGGGTGCTTGGGAGTTACCTTTTTCTTTGACAAAACCGGCATCCATGCTACCGCACTATCGGGCACCAGACGATGGCGTCGTCAGAAAGCAACGCGCTTTTGCCCATTTTCGTTCCTGAACGCCGGGACTTTCAATCGGGAGATTGGAGGCCCGCCTCCGCTCCCCAAGAGTTGGAGGTCACCATATGACTTACTCTGATCGCAAATTGGCGGCTCAGGCTGATCGGCCTGATGTCTTCACCTTTCACAACGGCGACAAGGCCAAGAAGCCATTCAGCGACGACGAATATCAGCGACGACGAATATCAGCGTCGCGTCACAGCACTTCGCCGCATTCTGAACGCCCGCGACCTTGACGCTACGCTCATCACTTCGATGCATGGCGTCGCCTATTACTCGGGGTTTCTCTACTGCGCGTTCGGGCGGCCCTATGCCTGTGTTGTTACCCGCGACCGTGTAGTGACCATCTCCGCCAATATCGACGGTGGTCAGCCGTGGCGGCGCTCGGTCGACGAGAATATTGTCTATACTGATTGGCGGCGCGACAATTACTGGCGCGCGGTGCGCGACGTGATCGGGAATGCCGGGCGCATCGGGGTCGAGGGCGATCACCTGACGCTCGCCACCGCGGCGAAGCTTGGCGAATTCCTGTCCTGCGAAACGTTTGATATCGCGACCGACGCCATGACCGACCGGATGATCAAATCCGACGAAGAAATCGCATTGATCCGCGAAGGTGCGCGGATCGCCGACCTTGGCGGCGCGGCGATCCGCGACACGATCCGCCCGGGCATTCGCGAAATTGACGTGGCCATGGCGGGACGCGATGCAATGGAACGTGAAATTGCACGCGCGCATCCCGACAGCGAATTGCGCGACACCTGGGTCTGGTTTCAATCCGGGCTGAACACGGATGGCGCGCATAACCCGGTCACGACACGCGTATTGCAAATGGGCGATATTCTCAGCCTCAACACATTCCCGATGATCTCTGCCTATTACACCGCGCTGGAACGCACTCTGTTTCTGGGCGAACCGGATGCGGCGTCACTGGCGATCTGGGAGGCGAATATCGGCGCCCATGAGTTGGGTTTGTCGCTTATCCACGAGGGCGCCACCTGTTCCGGCATTTGCGCCGAGATCAACGCCTATTTTGCAGAGCGTGACCTGCTGAAATATCGCAGCTTCGGTTACGGCCATTCATTCGGCGTGCTGTCGCATTATTATGGCCGCGAGGCGGGGCTGGAATTGCGCGAGGATATCGACACGGTCCTGACGCCCGGCATGGTGGTGTCGATGGAGCCGATGCTGACACTGCCCGACGGGACACCGGGTGCCGGCGGCTATCGGGAACATGACATCGTGGTGATCACCGAGGGCGGGCCAGAGAATATCACCGGATTTCCTTATGGTCCTGAGCACAACGTGATCAGCGTCTAGGCGGCGTAGCGATGATTGGCGCGGCGCGGAAAATGGCATGATCCGGGGGTCGCGGGTGTTTGCCATGTCTTCGCAAGTTTCGCCGATCGTTGCCCGAACCGGAAAGGCGGTATTTGGCTGGAAGTGGCCTTTCAAACATACCACCCAAGCCGGGTTAACAGCGCGCAGCGCCCCGGCCATCGCCTACAGGGCAGTGTAGTTGGGAAATGAGTGCAAGGCCGCTTCAGGCCAAATACGGCCATGCATATCTCGCCGGATCCAACAACGGTCTCTTAAACCTGCTTCCGCGCCTTCAGCGCGGCAGTGATTGTCCCATCGTCGAGGTAGTCCAGCTCGCCACCAATCGGCACGCCTTGCGCCAGTGACGTCACCCGCACCCGGTCTTCGAGATTCTCGGCGATGTAATGCGCCGTGGTCTGGCCATCGATTGTGGCGTTCAAGGCAAGGATCACCTCGCTCACCCGTTCGGCCTTTACCCGGTCGACCAGTTTCGGGATCCGCAACTCATGCGGGCCGATGGCGTCCAGAGCCGAAAGCGTCCCGCCAAGAACGTGATAGCGCCCTTTGAACACCGCCGCGCGTTCCATCGCCCAAAGATCGGCCACATCCTCGACCACACAGATCTCGCCATTGGCGCGTTTCTCGGAGGCGCAGATCGAACAGATATCCGTCGTCGAAATGTTCCCGCAATTCAGGCATTCACGCGCCGTTTGCGACACCGCCTGCATCGCTTCGGCCAATGGCTGCATCAATATCCCGCGTTTCTTGATCAGGTGCAGAACCGCGCGCCGGGCAGAACGCGGCCCCAGGCCCGGAAGGCGGGCCATCATGTCGATCAGCGCGTCGATTTCCTTGGGTGCATCCGTCATATTTCGCGTTTTAGACTGGCGGGCTGCCAAGCGGTAGAGGAGAATGCGGCCCATGCGTTTGGGCGAGGTTTCATTCTGGTATCGGGATTTGGGCGGGCTGCCGCCGCAGCGTGCGCCACTTGACGGCGATACATCTGTTGATGTTTGCATTGTCGGCGCGGGATATACCGGGCTTTGGACGGCCTATTACCTGAAAAAACTCGATCCCGGTTTGAACATCCTGATCGTTGAAAAGGAATTCGCCGGGTATGGCGCGTCGGGGCGAAACGGCGGCTGGCTGACGGGTGGATTTTCATGGAAATTCCAACGCTACGGCCAAAATGTAGGCGATCTTGTGCGCGCGCTGAAAGGCACCGTCGACGAGATCCTGCGTGTCGCGTCTGAAGAGAGTATCGACGCCGACATCCTTCGCACCGAAGAGCTGACAATTGCGGTAAATGACGCCCAGATCTCGCGAATGCGCGATGAAATAAAGGAACGTCAGAAATTTGGCGAAACCGACATTTATGAACTGAATGCATCACAGGCACGGCAGCGGGTGAATATCCCCAACCTGATGGGCGCGATGGTGACCCCTGGCGTTGCCCGCATTCAGCCGGCGAAGCTGGTTACCGGGCTTGCCGCGTGTGTCGAGCGCGCTGGCGTTCGGATCGTCGAAGGAACCACCGCCGTATCGCTGACAAAGGGATATGTGCATACCGATAAAGGCAGGGTCGGTGCCGGTGCGATCATACGCGCAACGGAAGGATATACCGCAGATTTACAGCAATCGCCGCGCGAATGGCTGCCGCTGAATTCTGCGCAAATCGTGACCGCGCCGCTTTCGGATGCCATCTGGCAAGAGATCGGATGGAACGGTCGCGAATTGATCGGTGATTTCGCCAATGTCTATTGCTACTGCCAGTGCACGCGCGAAGGTCGCCTGACGATTGGTTCACGCGGTGTTCCCTATCTTTATGGATCACGTACCGACAGCGACGGCGCGCCAGATGGCGTGACCATTGACCGACTGAAGAACATTCTGCGGCAATATTTCCCCAGCGCGTCGAAACTCGAAATTGATCACGCTTGGTGCGGCGTTCTTGGTGTTCCGCGCGATTGGTGCGCGACGGTCGGGATGGATGCGGAATCGCGTATCGGCTGGGCCGGGGGATATGTCGGCGTGGGGGTATCCACATCCAATCTCGTCGGACGGACATTGGCTGATCTGACGCTTGGTCGCAAAACCGAACTGACGGAATTGCCCTGGGTCAACCGCCGGGTGCGTGAGTGGGAGCGCGAGCCGCTTCGCTGGCTGGGCGTGCGGGGTATGTAACCCCGATTCTGGATAAGACGTTGGCGTCACCAGTGCACTACTCGACAGAATTTTTTCGTAGTTTTTTGATTCGTTTTTTACGATACTCGTTGACCCTTTTTCGCAGAGGGTTGCGATGAGGGATTTCCACCATTGTTATGGAAATGATCCTCGGTTCTCTCAAAGCCTCATTTGGCTCCAGTTCAACGGCAATTCCGCCAAACTCTCCAAGAAATAGAACATTTGAAACGGTTTCGTGATCTGCTTTGAATGTATCAGGGTCATTTTTCCGTACGTGTTTCGGGATGATCACCTGAAAGGGAGTGGCAGCCATCAGATCGAGCACAAGTGTCATGGTTCTTTTAGGGAGCGCAGCCAGTTCATTGAGCTTATCCGTGAGGGCGTAGAAACGGTTGGGGTCCTCTTCCATCATGTCGAACATGAGGTCCCGGATCTTCTCATAAGCGAGATCTTCGTTGATTGGGAAGTTGTTCTCCATGGCGCGCACCTTTTGCCCCGTGTTGACCAGCCTGAATGCCCCCGTGATTAGTATGGGGTGAGAGGGGTTTCCAGGTACGTTGCCCCATGATTCAAGGTTCAAAAGCGACACAATATGGACCGCCACTCATGTCGATCACTAACACCGCACTTTTTGTCTGTCTCGATGATTTTGCAAAAACCTACGAGGACTGGGAGCGCCACCGGTTGATCCCCTCGGGTCGTCAGAGGCTTCGCTCCGGCAAGCTGACCCTGGGGGAGAGCCTGTTCATCATGGTCTTGTTTCACTTGTCGCCGTTCAAGGACTTCAAACATTATTGGATTTATGGCGTTGAGCAGAAATACCGTGACTGCTTTGGCAACCTCCCGAGCTATGGTCGGTTTGTCAGCCTCATGCCAAGATTAATGGTGCCGTTTTGCATACTGCTGCACTGCTTCAGCGGTGAAAAAACCGGCGTCTATTTTGCCGACAGCACTAAGCTCGCGGTCTGCCACAATGCCCGCATTAATCGAAACAAGGTCTTCAAGGGGCTGGCAAAGCGCGGTCGCAGCACAATGGGCTGGTTCTTTGGCTTCAAACTGCATCTAATCATCAACAACAAGGGGGAGATCATGGCCGTCAAAATCACGGCAGGTAATGTCGATGATCGAAAGCCGTTTGAAGCCATGATCGCGGGCCTCGAAGGCAAAATATTTGCTGATAAGGGCTATATCTCCAAATCCCTCTTCCAACGGCTCTGGCAGCGTGGGCTCCACCTCGTCACCGGCATTCGCCGCAACATGAAAAACTATCTCCTGCCAATCCTGAACAAAATCCTGTTGCGAAGGCGGTTCATCATCGAAACTCTGTTCGATAAGTTGAAAACCAGCATGGGACTGGAACACACTCGACACAGATCGCCTGCCAACGCATTCGTACACCTCATCTCGTGTGTCGCAGCCTATATGCTCGGGAAAACCAAAGTTAAAATGGGACCCATAACCGTGCCGGAAACAATCAGGCAGGTCGAATACCAGATATAGCGCTTATCCAGAACTCAGGTTATGTACGGTCTTTATGCCCTGGCGGATGCGCGGGAGGCGAAGGGCCGCGGGCCTTCGCGACTGGCGCAACTGGGGAACCGCCTGACAGGTCGGTGACGTCATTCGGGGCGGCGGTGTTGGACCAAGTTGGGCCTACAGCGGGCGTTGCTGACTTACGCCCCTCGCGCGGAATCAAGCCGCAGGCGCCGCGCGATCGCCTGCCCGCCCCCACGGGCAGGCGATTTGGTGAGGCAGGGTGCGAGCTTTTGAGCTTCTACGGACTTGGCTGGGATAATGCGCGATCCTGAGAGGTAACATCGCCATCCCGCGGGCGGGCAATCGCGCGTCTTGTCTCGTGACTTGCGAGAGGCGGCTCAAGGCCACGTCAAACCAATTTCATCACATCACGATCCACATCGACCACCGTACGCATGGTTAACGCAATCCTAACTCCGCCGGCATAGAACTCGACGCCGAAGCGCTTCGACGCGCGGGGGTGGCAGCCTGCGCAACCGACAACAGATCCGGCCCCCAAAAGGGCCACATCAGATCGACAAACCTGCGCGTGTTTGCAGGTATGTGCGGGGGGTAAAGCCCCCGGGGTCATCGTCAATCGGCGGCGCCGCCTTCTATATCAAGCGCCAACCGAGCATCCAGACAGAGAAATGTGCGCAGCGGCCCTGAGCAAAGCCAAATCAATTGAACGTGCTTTGCCTTGAAACCGCTGACGATTGCCCGTATCTGACCCGCTGTCAGTTGCGAAGGAACGAACATGGCCACCCGCACCAACCCCTTGCAGTTTATTCAGCAGGTTCGCGCCGAAGTCTCGAAAGTCGTATGGCCGACCCGGCGTGAGGTTCTGATGACCTCGGCGATGGTGTTAGTGATGGCCACACTGTTCGCGATCTTCTTCTTCTTTGTCGATTTCCTGATCCGCACCGGTCTGAACCTGATCGTG
This sequence comes from uncultured Paracoccaceae bacterium, assembly GCA_951812305.1. Lineage (GTDB taxonomy): Bacteria > Pseudomonadota > Alphaproteobacteria > Rhodobacterales > Rhodobacteraceae > Rhodobacter_B. Next base: position 4,307 of record CATOSB010000030.1, on the reverse strand, counting down.
GGTTAACTCGACATTTTGGAGTTGGTCGTCGCCGATCGCCAGATCGCTTCCAATCAATCCAGGATGGTCAGCACGCAATCCGCATCCGGTGCTGCGTTCGTGTTTGCCTGTGTCAGGGATACCAATCCAAATCCCCAATCGGTATCGGTGCCAACAGGCACAGGCGGATTTGCGTTGTTGAGTTTGAATTCACCATCGCTGAGAAAGCACCTTCCGTTGGAGATGATGTTAGTCGGCTGACTGTCCTTGTCCTTTGGTTTGTACTGATCAGAGAATGCCGTATTGCTCAGCCAGCCCCCGGTCGTGGCATTGACGTGAAGCATGGTGCTGACGAACAGAATACGCCCTTCGGCATTGTCACTTTGTCTTCCAAGCCGCACCTCGCATCCGTCCAGATCTCCGCATAAAGCTGCGACCGTCTCGAAACCCACCGGGACGGACACGCCTTTGTCCTTGAACGCGATTACCGTCAAACGTTCGCTTGTAGCGGTCACATTGTTCAGACTGGGAACTGCGGGCGGATAGGCCGAATCCACGCTGGCCCGTCGCGCTTGCCGGTTCGTTGTACCGCCACTGCCTGCGCCGAATGCGGGCGTGGCTGACGCAATTGCCGATCCAAGCAGCGGTAGGTTTTGCGTTTGTGCTGCGAAGGGATTTCCGAATACTATTGGTTGACCAAAACCCATGGCTCCATTTGCAGATCCAAATGTCGGGAAAATCTGCGGAAGGAGGCTAAGGCCCTGAACACGGCCAGGCACTGCGTTTCCGCCGAAGTTGGATGTCGCGTCACCCGTGCGTGTGCCAAATATCTGAGGCTGGAAAGTAACTACCCCATTGAAACCGTTTTGAATGGTTTGTGCGCCGGCCTCGTTGCCCGCCACAAAAGCAGCCAGTGCGAACAGAAATGTTCCGACTTTGTAACGTATTTGCATGATCTGATGTCCTTTTTTTTGATGAATCGTGTCCGTCACGTTGGCGTTATTGCCGCATTGAAGAGAGCATTAATGCGTAGATTCGCGCAATCCGCGATCACGGGGTTAACATTGATTGTTCAGATTTTTTGTTGTTCGGACGCCGTCCTAAAGCACGGTGCGCACCCGCCAGAGTTCGGGGAACAACTCGACCTCCAACATCCGTTTCAGGTAATCCACGCCGCTCGTCCCGCCGGTACCGCGTTTGAAGCCGATCACCCTTTCGACCGTCGTGACATGGTTGAACCGCCAGCGGCGAAAATAGTCCTCCAGATCGACCAGCTTTTCTGCCAACTCATAGAGCGTCCAGTACTGAGTGGTGTCGGCACTTACCACCCTTCAAAATTTCCGGATCTGATTTGACGTTTGTCTGATCTGTGTGATTCAAGGAGTCTCCACTGCTGATATTGGAGGCTGGTTTGTTGGGAAATGTTTGTTTTTCAGAGCTTTATTCGAAGGTTGAGGCGGATTTTCAGGACCGCTTGCTCGGGTATCACAAGTCGCGCCGGGAGGGATTGTGCATCATAGCAAGCGTGATTTTGAACACGCGCAGCGTCAATCTGATGGAAAATGCGGCTGCTCTGCCCCGCGATATCGGCTCTGTGGACCACCGCTATCAATACATTTCGTAACTCCCAAGCACCCTGTCCGATAGGGTTGCGGGGTTTTGTTCCGTCAGAGCCGTGCGATGATCTGAGGTGGTGACAGGGTCAGGATTTCCAGGATGTTGAACCGGTGTTTTCTGGCCGTCGAGATGACGGACCTGATGTCGGCGAAGACCCGCGCGCCCTCGAGGGTGCGGAAGGTGCCCGAGATTTTCATGCGCAGCTTCATCATGCGCAGGTCCTGTTCGGCCTGATTGTTTGTGAATGGGACCGCGAAGTCGGCGATGAATCGCAAAACGTCATCGCGGTAGTCACGCAGGCGGAGGAGCAGGTTGTGGCCTGGCCGCCTGGCTTTTCGGCCGCGGGTGCCGGGGCTTTTGGCCAGCGGGGGCCGGCGTTCGTGGAAGGCGAGCCCCTTGGCGAGGATCGCCATGTATCTGGTGACTATACCCTGGCGAACCAGTTCCGGGAGTTCGGTCTCGCCTTGATCCTGAGCCGCGCATCTGAGCTGATTGGCGCTATGAAGCACTGCGCTCATCTCCGTCGCCCAAGGCTCTTTTTCGATCTCTTCGATGGCCTTGAGTTCGCGCAAGTGATGCGCCCCGCAGAGGGCGTGGGCGTCCACTCCGCTCATATGGGCGTAGTAGGGTTTCCAGTGATCATGAATGATCGTCCCGCCGGTCAGGAAGGTTGGAACAGCACCGCGTTTGGCGCTGATGCGGTAATGGGTGAAGGCGGTATCGCAGATCGTGTGCAGCCAGTGCAGCTTGCCGGCAACACGAAGTCCGGTCTCGTCCAGATGCCGAACGCCGCCTTCGGCAAGCCGGGCGAGAATGTGTTCAACCACGACACCCATCTTATTTGCCGCGCCGCGCGTCCAGTTGGTCACGCTGGCCGCGCACAAGCTGGTGGCCCCAAACAGGTCGCGCATAAGCTGGCAGACCCGATCCTCGGGTATCAGCTGCTGAACATTGCAATAGACCGCCACTGCCCGCATGCGCGTGCCATATTGCACATGCGCGGCCACGCCATCGGGAAAGCCAGCCGTCGTCGTGGCTCGACAATGGTCGCAACAATAAACCGCCGCCTGATGCTCGGTGACCTCCAGGCGTGGCGCAGGCAAGTCGAACACCTGACGCTTCTCGATCCCTTTCACCATCTCCGCCGTCAGGGCGCTCTGACAGGCGCTGCAATGCGTCGCCTCATGCCGTTCGACAAAGTCGGGTGTTGACGTCTGGCGCAGGGTGTCGCCCCGGTGGCCAACTTGGCCGCCACTTTTCTTTCCGGATTTGCCACGCAGGCTGCGCGGGGCTGGCTTCTTCAGGCCATCACTTGAAGGGGGCTTGCTGCTATTGCTGCTGTTCTTGGCCAACTGTCGGCGCAGGTCCGTGATCTCTTCCGCCATGCTCGCCAACGCAGCTTCAAGCTCAGCGATCCGACGCAGAGCCGTGGCGAGAAGTTGTTCAAGGGCGGCAACCTGATCCATCCCACCACTGATTCAGAGAAATCAACCCGGCGCCACAGAATTCAGACAAGAAAGAAAAAAAACACGCGCAAAATGGCAAATTCGACTCACCATAAAACTGACAATAACACTCAAACGTGGGGGGTGCTTGGGAGTTACTACATTTCGCGGGTTCTGGGCAATCCTCACATCGATACTGATGAGATCATGCAGGCCTATGTTGGTGAAATTTTCCGCCGCCAGTGTGAGGCCGGAGAAACGATTGTGGTGGCCCTTGATCAAAGCAAGCTCAACGAAGGGCATGAGGTTTTGATGTTATCGGTGCGGATGCGGGATCGGGCCCTCCCGGTCGCCTGGCGTGTACGCCAGACCAAAGGGCCGATTGGATGGCGCGTGCAACATGAGCTTTTGGAAGCAGTCCGCCCATGGCTCCCGGCGGATGCGCGTGTGTTGCTGGCGGGAGATCGGTTTTATGGAACCGCCCGATTGGTCGCATGGTGCCAGGAGGCTGGATGGGACTACCGGCTGCGCATGAAGGGAAATATCACACTGCAACATCAGGGTGGCGAGATGATGACGCGCGAAATTGCCCAACTGATGCCCGAAGGGCTTGTAAACGCTGAGCTTTACGGAACGGGCGTCTTTAGCAACATTGGAGTGCTTCACGAAGAGGGGCACAAAGAGCCTTGGATTATTGCCATGAATGCAGCACCGTCCGAGTACAAGGTGCTCGATTATGGAATGCGTTGGGGAATTGAAGCCATGTTCTCCGACTTCAAAACCCGGGGCTTTGAAATTACTCAAAGCCAGATCAAAAAGCCGGATCGATTGGCCCGCCTCATTTTGGTGCTGGCAATCGCCATGTACTGGGCTGTTTCAACCGGAGCAAACGAAGAGCACCACGTCGCAATACGCGGCGAAAAAAGGGGATTCGAAAAGCCCGAAGGTCCTTATGCTCTCTCTTCAAGACAGGCCTTCGTGCTATCCGACGATGCCTCGCAGGTTATGCCAAAATCCCCAAGCTCTGGGATGTCTGGCTAAATTGAAGGGTGGTAAGGGCGTGATAGACAAATAATGCGGGCATTCACACGATCAATCTGTGTCTTTTGTGGTGCCCGGACAGGGACAAAGCCCGAATATACAACTGCCGCGAAACAAGTGGGCGAAGGGCTCGCCTCTGAAGGTTGGCGTTTGGTCTATGGCGCTGGCGATCAGGGCATAATGGGCGCCGTCGCTGAAGCGGTTGAAGCGCAGGGGGGCGCTCGG
>CATOSB010000029.1 GCA_951812305.1 uncultured Paracoccaceae bacterium | reverse complement strand
CTCTGTCGAGCGGACCAGCGCGCGGAGATAGGAGCGCTCATTGGTATCTTTGGCTTTGGGCTTTCTTCTGTCCGGCATTGGGGCGTCGCCCAGCCAGCACGCAGCCTCTTCGAGCACACGCGGAAAGTCGCTCCGCGCGCTCGTGAGGCCACAGAGCACCATCGCGGCGAGATCGAGAAGGTCGCCGCCTTCCCCGGCGGAATGATCGCACCAGAGCCCGCGCTTGTGGCCTCTCATCGCCATCGACACCGCGTCGTTCTCCCGCGCCCGCCAGTCAGCGGCGCCGGGGCGCACCGGCTCCCCGAACGCCATGCGGAAGAGATCCTCCGCCCGCGCTGTGGGGTGACAAAAGTCTTTGGGAAGCGGGACTATCCGGGCCTATTCGGGATGAAGTGGGATGAGAATTGAAATTTCCCGCCAGATCAGGGCTTTGAGCGCCTGGTGCGGCGCGGACCTGATGGCCACGTCAAATTCGGCCCGCGCCATAAGTTTTTCAGAATCGGCGCGTTTCGGGGTGTGCGAACCCGCTGGAAACGGTGTTTTTCGGGGGGTCGTTTTTCACCGGATTTTCCGGGCGTTTCGGGGGCGGCTTTTTTCGCGCTTCCCGGTGCTTCCGCAGCCACGATAATCCTGCCCTTGCAAGGGGCCTGCACACTCCCTGCAAGGCGCTTGCGACGGATGTGCGGGTGTCAGCTGTAGGGCATGTCGTAGCCGAGGAACGAGCCGTCCTCGTATCGGTCGGTAATGTTGCCTTCCGCATCGCGTCTGGCGCGCGGGGCGGGTTCCATGGGGCTGAGGTCGACGCCGTCGAAGACGGGCGGCAGGGTCGAACGCAGCGGCTCGTAGAGTATCCCGCTGAAGGCGAACCCGAGCAGCCAGAGGAAGTCGGCCGGATCGTGCGCGGGATTGTGGAGGTAGAGCACACGTCCCTCGGATGAGCAATCCACCGGCGTGGGCAGGGCGAGGTCCCGTTGCATGTCCGGTATATCTGAATGTGTACCGGTAACGGTGCCCGCCACGTCGTCCCAGATCACGGTGCGCATCTCGCGCCCGTAGAGCATGTCGGGAAGGTTGATGGTGTGCACGGCCATGGGTAGTGGGTCAGTTTGAAATTATGGCTTCGAACCAGAGCCAAAGAAGCTTTGCATAAGCTCAACAACAATCCACCCAACGGCCGCGACACCGGCGGTACCCAGTATCCACACGATTACCTTTAGCCACGGCTTCGCATCATCAACAATGCGGCGTATTTCATGCACATCTGAGGTGAGGGTTTTCAGGTTTTCAGCAAGGCTTTTGACGGAGTGGTCGAGAGTTTCAACATTGTCGATTACTTCTGCAAGGTTTCGACTGCGCATTCGCATCATAAATTCGACGTCTTGGGATGGAAAGTCCTTCTGTCCTTGATGTGGACCGGAGTATCCGTGTTCGTCGGCGGACATAAGTTGATAGAAAATCACCGACATTATCACCTGGCCATGTTTTAGGACAATAGGTTCCAACGTCGGATTATACAGAGAAACGAAAATCTTTCCCTTATAGCCGGGATCTATTTGAGGGCCGCCGAATGCGATTACACCTCTCCTGGCCAGGCCAGAGCGAATGCCATAGGAAGCACAAATGTCATTGGGTAGATCGAAAACCTCTTCGGAGGAGGCGGATGCCCAGGAATTGCTTTCAAGGACGAATTCGTCGCCTTCTTCCCATTTGTGACGCCCAATACCAGCCGCAAGGACATCACCTATTCGGCAATCATAGCTAGCCGGTTCGATTTTATTCTCATCAAAGGGCTCAATCGTAATCTTGCCCTCCGCGACCTTGTCGCTAATTTCTTTTCGCCCGAGGATTGCCATGCCTGCACCGGTTCTTGCCTTGAGTGAAAGGTAACACGCAGCACCGCGTGTGGGAACCCCCGGCTGGATCATAGCCTCGCTCCTTGTAAGGGCTGCAATTCAAACTGACCCACTTCCTGGTCATGGGGTGCTCTCGCTATCGTCGCTATGCGGGATCGTAATGGAAGAGAAGGCCCAGCACCAGATCGAGCATTTCCGGGTCGTCGCGCACGAGCTTGTCCAGATCAGCGCCACGTCGACCGGGCAGCCTGTGGAAGAGTATCTGGAAGGCACGGGTCATGACCTCGGCGGCGTGGCCGCCTGGGTATTCCCGCCCGAAATACTCATCGACATACTGGTCTCGCCGTCCGGGGACCCGGTAGGGGCTGAGCAGGATGCGAGGCTCACGGTTGCCGCCGGGCAGAGTTGTGCGGCGGATATGGAGGGTCTGGAACAGCCGGTCGATCTCCGGCATCGCCGCTTGCAGGTGGTGGGCATATTCATGTGTGGCGTTGCCGGGGTCGCGGGAGGTGATGGCCCAGGCGGTGTTATCGGCCTTGGTCAGCCGGTCGGGACCGATGCGGACCGGCCCACGTGCGGCGGCGGGGATATAGCTGCCCCCGGTCGGTTGTCCGCCCGCTGCAACGCTGAGCGGGCTGGCATTGGCGCGCGCCACCCAGTTTGCCGGAAAGCGCAGCGAGGCGGCATGGATGGCGTCGGCGGCGGCCCGGTCCTGTCCGCCTGCGCGCAGGGGCGTGACGGATGCCGCCACGGTTCCGGCGCCGCGGCCGGTTGTGAGGCCCCGGGCGGCGAGGCCACGCAGGCGATCGGTAAAGCCTGTCTGGTCCGGCGCCAGTCCGGTGGCGTCGACAAGCTGCTTGCGCCTCTCGCGCCCACGCGCAATCCATTCGGTGACATCGGAGGTGGCCGCGCGCGCAAGCGCGGGCGGGGCTTTGGCGAGCCGGTCCTTCAGGATATCGCGGGCGCCGGCCACGGGATCGACGGTGCCGGGATTGTGGGCAAAGCCGGGATCGATACCGACAGGCACCTCCTCAGTCTCCCCGGTGCGGCGATTGAGCCATGGCCGTGTGCGGTTCCACCCTTCAGGCGGGCCGGGCGAGGGTGTGAGGCCGAAGCGCTCCAGATCGGCATCCGAGAGCGTCTGCACGGTGCAGCGGCAATGCCAGCCGCAGGGCGGGAAATGCGTCTGCCAGAACGGGTGGTCCCAGCGCAGGATGGTGCCGTGCCAGACCCGGTGCAGGGGCCGGGTGCGGTCATCGAGCGTGGCGATGTATCGGATCCATGGGCGGCGGTCGGCCAGGCGCGTGATCTGCGCCCACTTGCCGGCGGCGGTGGCCATGCGCAGATTGGTGTCGAAGATGGTTCTGAGCCGGCGCGGGCTGCCCATCCGGACCACGCGGGTCTTGCCGGTTGCGGGGTCGGTCATGGTCTTGCGGCCCCACCAGCCCTTGGCGCGCAGGATCGGCTCCAGCTCGTCCTGGAAACTCTCAAAGGTGGCGCCTTCCGCCAGCACCCGGTCCATGGCCGCGCGGATATCGGTCAGGATGTCGAGACGGGCGACCTTGGCCACCGTGAAGGAGCGTGCATGCTGGGCTGCGGAGGTGTCGCGCCAGTCGTAGCCGACATGGATGCCCTTGGCGCGGAAGAATTCAATCGCTTCCTCGGGGGGCACGTCCATGATCACAGGCGCGGGATCAGCCATCGTCATCGTTTCTGTCGGCCCCGTCATCCCCCTCTGCCGAGAGACGCGCCGAGGTGGTGGCCCGGGCGAGCCGTGCGGCCATGGGGTTCGTGTCCATGGCCGCGTAGAGATCGGGGGCGTCCAGTGCCGCGGCGAGCGCGTCCGGGGTGTCGGCTTCCGTCACGGCGGCACCGAGCGGTTTGATCACCGGTTCCATCAGCGCCTCCCAGCCGCTCTCGCCGACAAGGCGGTCGACGGCGGCATCGATGGCATCGCGCGCCGGAGGCTCGCGGGCGGCGGCCAGTGCTGCGGCCAGTGCGGCGGTCGCGCCCGGCCCGGCACCCGGTCCGGCGATTGGCGGGCGGGGCGATGCGGGGGTGGCCTGACGGGGATCGGGTTCCCATTCGCCACCATAGATCTCCTCGACAGAGGCGTGTGTCGGCCTGAGGCCGGAGGCGGCGCCGATCTGCACGTCGCGCGCGGCGCGCGCGGTGAGGTCTTCGGGCGGGGCGGTGTTGCGGGTCAGATGCGGGACGGCGGCACCGGGGAAGTTCCAGGCGGTCAGCCATGTCGCGACCGAGTGGCGCAGCATGGCCGAGAGGCGGCGCGCATCCGCCGCCACCAGCCGTTGCAGCACGTCGGCATGGGCCTCGGCGGTGGCCTGCCACTGGCCGATCTCGGAGGTGGCGCGCTCGCCCAGCACCGCATCGGCGATCATCGCGTCCATCGCCCTGACGAACTCTGCGTAATCGCCACCGGCCCGGCGACCGCTTTCCAGCAGCTCGATCTTGTGGCCCTCTTTCAGGACCAGGCCCGCGCCGCCGACCAGCGCCGCCTGCTGGGCCAGAGCCTTCTCGATTGCGGAAGCGCTGGGATCGCCGCCAAGCGTCATATAGGTCGTTGGCGTGCCAAAACGTTCGAGCGCGACCGCCCACATCGAGACCACGTGGCGCTTGAGCCAGACCGGCCAGACACACCATTCGGCGGCACCGGGACCATGCGCCTGCCCGCCATGCTGGCGCGGCTGGACCAGGACGCAGAACTTGGCCGGGGGCAGGACGACACCGCTCGGGCGGTTGCGCGTAATCAGACGCGGTGTGCCGTCACGGTGCCAGCGGAATCTTGCGGGGTTGCGCACGCGGAGATCGGCGAGTCGCACGGCGGTGCCCTCGATCTTCCAGAGGCATTCGGCGATGGCATAGCCATACCAGGCGGCGTGCAGAAGCTCGCGGCTGATCCGGTCGATCTCCAGCGCGCCCAGCTGCTCTTCGAGATCCCCGGCCGCCATCCGGTCCCGGCGCATCGCCCCGCCCGGTGTGATCTCAAGCGGGGCCGCCACCACCGCATCGAGGCGCTGGTCGAGGACGGCGCGGGCATGGGGGTCGGCCAGTGCTGCCGTGGCGGCGACGACACCGGTGGGATCGGCCTGCCAATGGCGCGGATCGGAGCCGATCCCGAAATCGCGATAGCGTTCGGTGAGGTCCCAGGCCCCGCCGCCGCCCAAGGTGACTTCCGGCGCGGCGATCTCGCCGGTCGGGGCGCGGGCGGGGATGTCGGTCTTCGCCATCTACCAGCCCCTCAGGGCGGCCAGCGGCGAGTGCAGGACGCCGAGATCGCTGTCGGCATGATACTCCGGTATGCCGAACGGATTGCCCGGCGCCGACCAGGCCGCATGGCGGCGCGCGTCGGTCCAGGCCTCGAAGGGTCCGATGGCAGTGCGGGCGGCCGAGACCGCGAGCGCCAGCGCCCAGAACCGGTCGGCATGGCCGTCGCTCTCCGCGCGATCCGCCACCAGCCGCGGCGCGCCGGTGGTGCCGGGCTCGGCACGGACGCTGTGCAGGTCGGCCGCCAGGGCATCATCGGCGGGGATACGGATGCGTTTGTCCTCGAAGGACTCTCTGAGCCGCGTGGCCACATCAAGCCGGCGCGGCGCAGTCATCAGCACGCCTTCGACGGTGAAGGCCCCGTGATCCTCGGCCAGCTGCTCGACCACCGCCTCGCCCATGCCGGTCTGGTCGATGGCGATCCTGAGCGGGCGATGGGCACGCACCAGGCGTGCCACCTCGGCGCGCTGTTCGGAGAAAGAGACGTCGCGCAGCGTCACCAGCTCGCGCAGCCAGAGCGCGTCGCCGGCATCCTCGATCACCGCCGCCACCCAGAGATCGCGCCGCCGCGCCACGTCGACGCCGATATAGACCGGACCGGAGCCGCGCAGGCCGGGATCGCCCGCCGCGTCGCGCCCGGCTGTGCGGATCAGATCCCATGTGATCCAGGCCCCGCCCCCCGCGGACGGGATACAGTCGAGCTCTTCGCCCGCGTGGCGTCCGTATTGCGCGCGGATCGCCGCCTCCCAGGCCGCCTGCGCGGCGCCCGTGTCGGGCTGCCCGGTCACAGCGGCGATACGGGAATAGAGCCCCTGATCGAGCGCGTCGCTGAGCGTCACCCGGTGCAGGCTTCCGGGCTGACGCCTCTCGCGGATGTCGCGAACCAGCGTGTTGAATGGCGAGGCCTCACCGTTATGGGTGGAGATGATGCGCACACGCCCGCCCCAGGTGGTGAAGGCGCGCGCGGCTTTCAGAACCTCCTCGAGATCGTCGACGAAGGCGGCCTCGTCAATGACCGCGACGTCGCCCGGACGGCCCTTGCCGCGAAACCCCCGCGGGCTGGAGGTCATGGCGAGGATCTGTTTGCCCTTTGCCGTCACGATGCGGAAGGCCTGGATATCGCGCCCCTCGTCGCTGATCAGCACCTCACCGGCGGCCGAGGCGGCGATGCCGAGGTCGCTCGCCCAGCCCGCGCAATCGTCGATGAAGCCGCGGGTCATATCGCGGCTATAGGACAGGTAATAGATATCGCCGCGGCCCTCGGCGGCATGCATGACCGCGTGATAGGCCTCGGCCCAGGAGATGCCGATGCGGCGGGACTTCTCGATCACCGCCACCGGGTTCGGGTCGGTCACCCAGGCAATCTGGTAAGGCAGTAGATCGCGGTTGCTCATGTGGCACCCTCCGCCTGTGCGCCGCCCTCGACGGCAGCGCGGATCGCGGCGGCGACCTCCGGGGAGAGCCCGGCCCCGCGCGCGGCGGACACCGCCCGGTCTGCGCCGGCCTTGCGCTCGGCCTCCGCCAGGCGCCGACGCTCCTTCTCGCCGATCGCCTCACGGATGCCGGAGGAGGTCATCAGGTCTTTCAGCATCCGGCCCAGGAAGTGCAGGTCACGGGCGTCGAAGTCGAGCTCCTCTTTCTCGTCCCCCTCGGTCAGGCCGTTGGCCATGGTGAGGAAGGCATGGTGGGATAACATCGAAAACAGCACCCGGTGCCGATGCGCCTCGGCATCCACGCCCTCTTCACTCAGGAAGCTCTGCGCCCATCCGTCAGCCTCGCGCTGGATATCGGCGTATTTCTTCTGCGCCTGGCTCCAGCGCCCAAGGCCGGTCCGGCTGATTACAAGATCGAGACCCGCCTCGGCCATCCGCTCGTTCAGCGCGGCGGTCACACCATCGTAATCGCTGTAGCCCCGGGCGTTGAGTTCGGCACGCAGCCACGTCTTCAGCGCGTCGGGCAGCCGATCGATCTTGCTGCGCGACGGCATTACCGGGCCTTCGGCGCGGTGCGGCGCACGCCCGGCACCCGGGCGCGGCCTTCGGCCACATCCACGCCCCGCGCCGTTGCCTCGACCAGCAGGAAGCCCTCGTGGTCCTCGATCGAGACCAGATCCTGCTCGCGCAGCCAGGCCAGCGTGCCCACCAGCCGGTCGCGCCCGGTCGCGATCCTCAGCCCGTTCAGAACATCCAGCAGGATCTCCGAGTTGGAGGCATAATCCAGGCAGGCCGCCAGATGGGTGAGCAGGGCCAGGCGGCGGTGTTCCTCAAGCGTGGAGGCATAGCTCATCAGCGGCCCTCTCCCATCAGGTGATCCTCGATCCGGGTGATCGCGGCATCAAGCCGCCCGACGGCCTCCGCGTCGCGCGCCATGAAGGCGCGGATCTCGCGCACGGCCCCGGCCTGCTGCTCGATCGCCATCTGCAGGTGATGAATATCCTCGCGGCTCGCCAGCCCCGCCACCGCACCCTCAAGTCGCGCCAGACGCTCGGCATGCCGGTCCAGGCGCTCGGAGACCGCGCCTTGCGCATCGGGGGGCCGGGCGGGCGGACGCAGAAAGCCCAGACGCCGGAGCGAGACCACGGCCCCGCTCAAAAGCGCCAGAATGGCAACCATGGCGGCAAAGGTCTGCCAGTGTTCGGGCGTGATGGTCATGGCGTGCGCGGGCTCCGAGCGTCGGGATCGGTTCGGCCCCACACTACCCGGCCTTGCCGCACGAGGGCAGCGGACCATGGTCCGCAAGAGGGCCGCTATCCGGGACCGGCAGCACAACCCCGCCCGGATGGTTTAATACGTGCCATCAAGCCGTGGCGGTCGCCAGGCGGATATTTCCGCGCTCGAGCGGGTGCTGCCATTGCTCTCGGGAGTGTCATACATCCTGGCCTCTTCGCGCGATGGGAAGATCACAAGGACGCGGCCATCCTCAAGACCGATGTAGCCGGGCATTTCGCCATGCCCACAGCAGCAATCGGTGGTCAGGACATGTCCGGCATTCAGCGCCGCGACGATGTGGTGGATGCAATGATCGATGCACCGGACCCTACCGTTCAACGGCATGAGAACCTGGTTCGCGTAGGTCACTTCCCCGCCGGGCCCATCGCAATTCGCGCAAGCAATATCCGGCATCATCCACCCCTTCATTGCAGACGGGACATGGCAGGCCCCGGTTGATCTCGCTCATGGTCATGTCAAAGAGCCAGCCCGCGTTATGACCGCACCGCGCGCAGGCAAATTCTCCACCCTTTGCACTCCGCCAGCCCGGCATCATACCGGGGGCCTGTCCGACATCGACGGCATGCATGATCACCCTACACGGGGCACTGGCGGGGGCGCAAGGCCCGGCAGGAGGGGCTGGCGGCGTTCAGCCATCACGAGCGCTGCGCGCCGCCATTGCCCAGGCGAGACAGGCGGCTTCCAGGTCGGTGCCATGGGCCACAATCCCGTGAAGCTGTATCTCCACCACGCCGCAGGCGGCCTGCGGCACATCCATAGCCCCGCCGGCCTCCAGAAGCTCCGTGGTGACGGCTTCGGCGATGTCTTCCGGGTCGGTCATGGTCGCAAGCCGGTCCAGCAGTTCCGCGCGCGTCACCGCCATGTGATCATCCATCGCCATCCCTCCGCCCCTTGATATAGCGCCGCGCGGTGCGCTCCGAGATACGCAGTCGGGCCGCGATCTGCCTTGATCCGAGCCCCTGACCGGCCAGCCAGCGCGTCACCGCGCGGCGCGCCAGCGGGATATCCAGTACATGACCGCCGAGAGCCGTGACCAGCGCTGCTGCCGCCGACGGCCCCACCGCCTCCGCAAGCGCGCGGGCCGCCGGACTGTCCTGGCGCGCGGGCACACGCCAGTCCCGGCCGCCATACGTGGCGGCGACCGCCAGCGCGGCCTCGCGACCGGCGTGATCGGCGATCTCGCGCAGGCCGGCCGGCAGGGCCGGGATATCGGCGGGGGAACGGGTCACGACAGATCCATCGCTGCCTGCACGGGCCGCGGCCGAAGCGGCAGGGCCGGAGCCCGGCGCGCACGGGCAAGGCGCGCATCGGCACCGAGGAATGTCTGCGCGTCGATCTCGATGCCTGTAAAGCCGCGCCCGGCCTCCATCGCCGCCACACCGGTAGTGCCCGAGCCCATGAACGGATCGCAGATCGCCTCACCCCGGCGCGTGAACAGGTCCACCAGCGCCTGCATCAGTGGCAGGGGCTTGGTGCCCGGCACCGCGCCGCCCTTCGCGGTCAGGCAGGTCAACACACCGCGCCCACCGCCGCCGTTCCACCGCCGCCGCCCCGCCCCGGCCCAGGCCAGCGCGATACACTCAAAGCCCCTTGCAGGGCCGGTCCCGGCAAACATCGGGGCTGCGTCCGGCTTGACCCAGGCCATGGTGCCATGCCATCTGCCCCCCGCGGCAACGAGCGCGTCGTGCCAGGGCCGCACTCCCTCGGCCAGACAGAACACCGCCACCCAGCCCCGGCTCGCCGACACCATCGCGGCGGCCGCCGGGCACCGGATATCGTCGATACCCGAATAGGCCACGCCGCGCGGCGATGGCCGCCCGTCTGTCCGTGTGATCGCGCGGCGCGCGTGATGGGCATGGTGGATATTCTCGTAGGGCGGATCGGCAATTATGTGATCGAAGGGTCCGCCCCGGTCCGCCACCAGCCGGGGCAGGAGATCGAGACAATCGCCGCAGTGCAGATCAAGCGGCGGACCGGCGGGCACGCTCACTGCACAGGCCCCCGCGTCACGGTCAAGAGGGCCGACCGGTTGCCTTCTTCTACATTCGCCTTGATCAGGCGTATGGCGTCAGTTGTATTGATCTCGCGCGGATCCTGCAACGTCAGGATTTGCCCAACCGGTTGCGCCCCGATCGCCAGTATCTGCGCCGGGGGCAGGTCTCCGGCATGGCGCTCGATGATGTCGATGAGCTCCTGATGGAGCGACCGGTCAGCGGGCGTGACCTCAATCCGTTTCATAGCACCGTCCTCCGCCGCCTGAGCCGCCGGGCCCGGTTTGAGAGCGCGCCCGCCTGCGCCGAGGTGATGGTGACGACCGTCAGCGTGCCATCCGCGCCGCGCCGCAGGCAGTAGCGCAGCCCGTTACAGATCAGCGCGGCCCCGTCGCCCGGGCGGTCCGCAAGCGCCAGGGCGGGCGACGGGGAGCGGGCGATGCGCCGCCGGAGCCCGGCAACATCGACACCGAGCCCGCGCTCAAGATAGCGCAACACCGCATGGTCGGTGATATGGACCCGCACGGTCATGCCGCCCCGCCGCCCGACCTGTCATCGCCGCCGCCGTCGCGCGCCAGCCAGGCTTTCAGCGCCTGGATCACGGCGGTGATATGCGCGGTCTCGGTGAGCGCATCCACATCCATCGGCACGAAGGACCAATGTGGCCCGAAGCGGGCGCGGATGAACGTGTTGAGCCCGTGGCGTCCGGGGCGGGTCAGCAGCCCGCGGCGGGCCAACTCGCCCCAGAGCGCGTGAATGAGCCTGAGATCGGCGCGCGGCGCTTTGGGATGGTATCGTCCACGCGCGCCGTTCCTGCGGCCCCTGCGTCCGCCGCCACGGGCGTTCAGGTGGTCCAGAAGCCGCGCCAGATCGGTCGAGCCCATATCCCGCATCGACGCCTTGCCGGTGACGGCAAGCTGCACATCGTGGCGGGCATCGTTGTCCAGCCCCAGCCGGCGGCAGGCGGCATGGGCCGCGCGCATCAGCGTGGCGCGGCGGTCCGAGGGTCCGGGGGATGTGGAGCGGCGGGGCATCTCAGCCTCGTCCTCGCACGCCCCGCCAGAGGCGGCGAAGAGGTCCGCCGAGCGGAACGGGGATTTCCGCGTAAAGCTCGCCGACATAAACAACTCCCCGGGCCATTGCCTCAATGCGCTGCCGTGCTTCTTTCGGCGAGGTTGCGCGGATGGTGATTGACCAGGTACAGCCCTCGAAGTGATAATCGAACAGGTAATCATGATAGGAAGGCTCAGACATAATCATGTACTTTCAGATATTTCAGGACGTATCGGGGCAATGGCGCTGGCGGTTTCGTGGCACAAACAACAAGATTGTCGCGGTTGCGGGAGAGGGATATGTCCGCAAGGATGCATGTCTGCATTCCATCGGCCTCGTCCAGGCCCACGCGTCCGAGGCGCCGGTTCACGAAGTCTGACATCGCTCAGCCCGCCTTTGCCAGATCGATGGTGATGGGCTCCCAGGCACCTTCGGGGCTCTCGCGGCGGTAGCAGCGGATATAGGTTTTCGAGCCCACCACCCGCATCGCGTCGCGGATCGCCGCCATGGCCTTTTGCCAGCGCGCATCGTCGATATCGAGCCGCAGGAGACTGTAGATCGCCCCCCGGCTGATCTCGCCCTCCCGGTCCACCTGAAACGCATGGGCCACGATCGCGCGGATCTCGTCGCGGCTGCCCTCGGCCCATTCGGCGAGGCATTCCTCAACCAGATCGCGCGCCACCTGCAGTTCCGGCCCGAAGGCCACACGCTCGGCGATCTGCACCTGCACCTTGCGGCAGCCGTCATAGCTCATATAGGTGCGGTTGCCCTTCACCGAGCGGCGGGCATGGCCGCCATATTCGTCCTGCAACAGCGCATCAAAGGCGGCGATGTCGTCGAAGCTGTGGCCGCGAAACCGGGCAATCTGCGCCGAGAGATCCTCAGCATGGCCGATCACCGTCCTGACCATCTCGTCCTGCAGCTGGTCCTGGGGCCGCACCAGATCGACCGGCGTGAGGCGACCTTGTGCATCCCGCATGTAGCGCTGCCCGTCGATCAGGACGGTTGCCTCGTGGATCCAGCCCGCGGGCGCATCCGGGATAATCTGGTTTCCGCCCGCGTCACGGGGTGCGGGGCCGGTCTGTGGTCGGGTCATATCATGTCCTCCGGGTTGGTGGGTCGGTTGATTTCGCGGGCGGGACGGGGAGCTCAGGCCTCCATGCCGGCCGCAGCGGCGGCGATATCGTCGGGTGTGATCGCCGTCCGCTCATCGGCGCGGGCGATCATGAAGGCGCGCGCCATGAGCCGGCGCAGCGCGTGCATCCCCCCGGGCGCGGCGACAGCGGCTTGCGCGCACCTGCGCTCGGCCCCCGAAGGCGTCCGCCCCAGCACGGTTTCCAGCAGCGTCGTCACATCGGCCTCACCCGGCACGCCGAGGCCGACGCGCACACCGATCCGGCCCGTGACCTGCGGGCAGCGCCCGAGCGTCATGCGCAAGGTCTCGTCGCCCAGAAGCGCCAGCCCGCAGCCGGAGAGATCGCGCAGGCCACGCAGCGCATCGAGATGCCGGGCGGAGAGATGCTGCGCCTCGTCGATGGCCAGAAGCGCGTGGCGGCCCTCAAGCCGCGCGAGAATCGCATCCTCGGCCTCCAGCGCGGAAACGAAGCGCCCGCCCGCCCCGAGGCCGCGCGCGATGCGCCCGTAAAGACCATGGAGCGAGGTGATGCCGCAGGTCACGGTCAGCACGGTGACCTGGGCGCGCGCCGCCGCGTAGCTCTTCAGGGCCCAGGACTTGCCCGCGCCCGAGCGGCCATGGATCAACACCACATCACCGGTGGCCTGGGCATGGGCGAGCGCGGCCATCACCTCTTCGGTCAGGCTTAACCCTGCATGGGTGTCGAGACCGGCGGGCGTCAGCGTCAGCGCGCGCGCCTCGGACCGGGTCTCCAGCCAGGCGCGCGCTTTCGCGCTCACGCGGGCCACATCGCCCTCATAGTCGCCCTTGAGCCAGCGATGGAGCGTGGTGGAACTCACCCCCAAACCGCGCGCCGTCACGGCCTGGCTTAGCCCGCAGGCCGCCATCTCGGCGGACACCGCGCGCATCGTGGCCGCCGTATCCGGGGCCGTATCGGCGGGCACGGGCAGTCGGGTTACCGTTTCGGTCATGTCTGGTCCTCCTTGAGATAAAGCTGTCTGAGCGCGGCCTTGAACGGATCACCCGCAGCCCGGGCCACACCGCTCCGCTCCGGGACCGCCGCGTTGGCATCCCCGGCCGCGCGGGCGGCCTTGCCGGCCTGCGCGAGTGCCGGCGTCTGATGGGGATCGGCGGGGCGCGGGAGATCGACCACATTGCCGGCCGCGCGCGATCCGGCATCCAGGACGTCGTCCATCGCCCGGTCCGGCCTGTGGGTGGACTTGAGTTCGCGCGCCCGGGCGCGCGCCGCGCTGTCGGCTGCCTTCGCCCGGGCCTTCGCCCTGGCTGCCACTTCCGCCCGTGCCTGCCCGGTCGCCTCCCCGGCCAGGCAGAGAAACCGCCCGTCACCCGTGAAGACGAAGACCTGTCCCGGATCGGCGGGATCGAGCCGGACCTGGAGCCGCGTCTTCACGTGCTCGCCCAACTCCGGCGCGATATACCAGTGCCCGCCGATCTCGAGGCCGTCCTTCTGCACCACTCTTGTGCCGCCGCCCTTGACCGGTTCGGCCAGCAGCGGGTCGAGCGCGCGGGTATCCGTGATCCGGGCCAGCGGCTCCGCCGAGGCCCGCGCCCGTGCCGCCGGGGTCTCGCCGCCCAGCCCCGCATGGGGCCTTGTGTGATAGACGGTCTCGGTCCACGCATCGCAGCGGGCCTGCAGCTCACCCGCGCTCAGCGCCACGGCGAAGGTCTCACGCGCCTTCTTGCCACGCCGTGCCGCCATCGACGTCTTCGCCTCGATCTTTTTGCGGTCCGCCACGCTGTGGCCGACAAAGCCCGGCAGGTAGGCGAAGAGATCCCGCGTCACGGTACCGAAGAACCGCTCGATGAAGGGCTTGGCCTCGGGCGTGTAGGGCGGGCAGATGTCATGGCCGATGGCCAGATCGGCCAGTACGCGCACGAGATGTGCCGAGGTATAGTCCGCACCCCCATCGGTGCGCACAACCTCCGGCACACCCCAGTCGATCAGGCAGCGCCTCAGAAGCGCGCAGATCGCCGTGGCCCGGCTGACCGGCACCACCAGAAGCCGACCCCGCCGCGTACCCACGTCGATGGCGCCCACGATGGTCTGCCGCCCGTCGCTGCACATCACGTCCGCAGGCGTGCTGTCGAGTTCCCAGAGCGCGTTCGGCTCCGTGATTACGCCTGAGATATCCTCCGAGCGCCGCCCGAAAGCCGGGGCACGGCGGGAGCGGTGCCTGTCGGGGTCCGAGACCGCAGAGAGATCGCGGGCGTGCTCTTCACGAAACGCCGCCAGGCGGCGCTGGATCGATCTGAGTGAGAGATCCACACGCAGGCGCACGCTTGCCACGCGGGCCACATGGGAGGCGGTGAGATGCGCGCCGTGCTCGAAGGCCAGGGCCGCCAGAAGATCGTCAAGTGCCTCCTCCGGCGCGCCGGGGCCGCCGCCTCCGCCTTTGGGCCGGCCCCGGCGGGGTGCATCCATCAGGGCCGCCAGACGCGCTTCGGGGCCGAGGCCGCGCACCCGGGCGCGCCAGGACGCCACCGAGGCCGGTGAAACACCTGCCCCCTCAGCTGCGATCCTGTCAGCCTCGGCATGCGCCATCCCGTCGGACGCCAGCCGCCCGGCCTCTGCCACCGCCGCCAGCCGCACCCGGACGCGGTCGAGCGCCGCACCCTCGGGCGGCAGGGATGGATGTGGCGGGGACGGCGGTACACCGGGGGTGCAGGGGGCTTGTACGCAGGGTGCAGCCGCTGCGCAGGGGGCTTGCAAATCGGGGACCTGCCCGCGCAGCGATCTGAGTGCCAGAGCGCCCATTACCGATCCCCCCGGGTGTCCGCGCCGGTGTCCGCTGCGCCAGAGGCCACCAGCCGGGCCTCGATGCGCGCCGCAATGGTGTTGATCTCCGCCACACGGGCTTCGAGCCGTTTTTTGAGCCGCGTCGCGGCTTTCGCCCGCGCGTTGCCGTGCAGGGCGGCTGCCCCGGCGGGGTTGTCCGGATCAAAGAAGGCCGCCGTCACCTGGTCAATCTCGTGCCAGACCCGCCCGATCTCGCCGATCGCGTCCTTCGTGCGCGCCTCCGTCGCCCTGAGCGCCGCGCGCGCAGTGTCCCGGTCCGCGCGCGCTGCGGCCAGATCGCGCTTGAGCCGCGCGTTCTCACCCGCCAGATCACTGACGTTTGTTCGCCGGCGAACATCCCGTGCCTCTTCCCGCATAAGCGCACGCGTCCAGTGTTCGGCGCTGGCCAGATCAAGCAGGCGCTCCTGCTCGACCTCGGGCAAAGCCACCACTTCAAGATGCAGGTGGAATGAAACATTTGTTCGCCGGCGAACAGGCTGGAAAACCCTGGCGACCGAGACGAACTTGCGGATATTGCCCTCGCTCTCGCCAACGATCCCCGCCGCCTCCGCCAGGGTCGAGATGACCCCTGAGGCGGCGACCGCCCAGTCACCGATGCGCCATTCGAACGCACTGTCACATCGCTCCCGCGCCAGCCCAAGACCGATATCGCGCCAATCGGCGTGCGAAAGTTCGCCGGCGAACACGAGCCCGGGGGTGCCCGGATTCTCCACGATCCTCAGGTCGGCACGGTCCGTCATGACATATCCTCCCCCGGAACCGATGGCGGGGCGGGCGTTCGGCCCTCCCCTTGAACCGATGGCGGGGCGGGCCTCACCATCCGGTAAAGCCAGAGCCGTCCGCCCGTGGCGGGGTCGCGGATCTGGCGGCAGGCGATCTGGGCCCCGTTGGCGCGCAACTCCGCGATGCAGGCATTGACCGCGCAGACCCGCGCGCCCGTGATGATCTCAAGTGTCGAGCGCTCGGCACCGTCGGCGAGACATGCATGCACCCGCTTGAGCCGGGGCGACCGGGAGAGCCTTGCCGCATGCATCACGCCGCCCTCCCGCACTCTGGTGCGGCGGCGGAGCGCAGGGCATTGACGCCCGGGCCCGCCGCCGCGATCATCGGTGCTGCCACACAACCGATGGAGAAAGAGATGCAACGACTGTCGTTTGATGTCCCCGCCGGAGCTACGCTGGAACTCACCAATGGCAGCCGCGACGCCAAACGGTATACATTCGAGTGTGGCCCCTTTGGATCAATCATGTTCGTCGTCCCGCCCGGCGGCAAGTTCCGGTTCAAGCCCGCCACGACGCTGCCCCGCATCATCATGGACGATGTCGATCCCGCGATCCCTGACGATGACAACGTCATCCGCATCGACAGTCAGGACTGAGATCAGATCGCCCGCCCGGCGGGCGAAACAAACAACGTCCCGCCGCGTTCGGATGCTCATCCCGACCTCCATCACGCCGCCCTCCCGCACGCTGGTGCGGCGGCGGAGCGCAGGGCATTGACGCCCAGGCCCGCCGCCGCGATCATCGGTGCTGCCACACAACCGATGGAGGGAAGGGCATGGCCACCGAACCCGAAAGGACACTGTTCGAATCCATTCTGACGGCGGAGATCCTGCTTCTCGCAGAATCTATCGCCCGGCAGAAAAGAAAAGCCGGAATGCGTCGGATCGGAGGCGATTACGTTCATGAGGCCGTCTCTCTCATTCGGGAGAGACGGAAGGAGGTGATCCGTCAGATCCTGTCTGACGAATAAAGTCCAGATGTCGGGCATCGAAGGTGGATCCGAACACCAAAAGGTCCCGCGCCTCGCGGAGGACAGCCTTCGCCTGAATGACCGGCAGTCCGTCGAGCGCGTTCAGGATGACAAGGGCGAGCCGTTCCACGTCCTCTGTCTCGATTACATTCCTGTGTGGGTTCATTGATCCGTTCTCCTCTTGCATCTCTCCGCCCTCCCGGCCCGGCCGCTTTCCAGCCGGTCCAGCACCTCGGTCGCCATCAGCGCTGCTGTGTCGGATGTCTCCAGCCGCTCCCGCGCCCGGCGCAGCCCATGGGTCACCGTGGTGTGATGGCGACCCCCGAGTGCGGCGCCGATGCGCGCGTAACTCGCTCCGGTCAGCGCCGCCGCCAGCAGTATTGCCAATTGGCGCGGTTGGACGATGTGCTGCGCCGGGCGCGGACCGCGCAAGGTCTCCGCGTCCAGACCCGCCACATGCGCTGTCGTGCATACGATCCGCGCCAGGGCCCGGTTATCACCGCCCGCCATATCCGGTAGCGATCCCAGCCCGTCCAGCGCCGCGCGCAGCGAGGCCCTAGACGGGATTGTGACCTTGGAGTGCGCGGCGAGACAGCGCTCCCAGGCCCCTGTATCCTCAAGTCGCTTCGTGGCGGCGACCGCGATGCGCATCTGGCGCAGCAGCGCCCGTGCCGCGGACCTGTCGAAGGCAACGCTCCCCCGCGTCAGCAGAGGCCCCGTCTCCGTCAGCGCCCGGCGCAGGGCCTGCATGTCTGTCGCTGCGCTCACGGGGCTACCCCCAACGCGTGGGCAAACAGGAGCCCCAGCCACAGCATCCCGAATATCGCCGCCACCCCGATCAGATCGCCGATCCAGTGATCCTCCAGCGCCGCAAGAACCTGGCCCAGTCACCGGAAAAAGGCCCCGGCCCTGCGCGCGATGGGGGACAGAACTTCCCGCCAGCGGGAACTTGTGCGCAGGGCCGGGGCAGGTGCCGCCGCGCGAGCAGTCAGCGCAGGCGGTGGACAGGGAGATCGGGACAGGTGCGGGCTCATGCGACCCTCCCGGGGCGGGCGCCCAGCAGGTCGGAGATCAGATGGGCGAGATACCCCTCGCAGGCCGGGCAAAGCGTGAGGGTCCACATATGCGCCGCCCCGCCCGGCAGGTCACCCGCCGCCAGATCGGGGATGTCCATAAGCGACACCGTGCGCGGATGCGCGCCGGGGCCGTCGCAGAGGCTGCAGGCCGGGTGCGACGGGGCCTCGTCACGCCGGGGCGCATGCACGTCGGGATGGACGGTGATGAACCCGTCCGCCTCAGACGGCGGATCAGACGGCGTGGGGGCCGGGTCAGACGCGGCGGCCGGGGCGGGCATCGTGACACCCGATCCGTCCGCCGCTACCATCGGCGTTGCAACACACCCGATGGAGAAAGAACCATGACAGGCCCGAGCCTCGAAATCATCCAATGGCCCGCCGAATTTGACTATCTTCTGCCAAGCCTGTGCAAAACGGAGCACCAGATCATAAAAGAGACGCCCTTTGAGGATGGCCATGTGCGCCACACACGCCAGCCGGCGCAGCCGATGTTTCGGGGACGGGTTTCGGTTACGGCCCAACAGCGCGACCGGCTTCAGGACTTTTTCCTGAATCACGCTCGATGCTTTTTTGTGATGATCTGGCCGGAGACCGGAACACCTGCCTATGCCCGGATTGGCCCGCCGCCATCCGTCTGCAGCCAAACCATGACCAAGACCGGCGACGTGCAAACCGAGACCTGCGATCTGGAAGTCGTACTCATGGATGTCACGGCGAATGTCGAAGAGGCGATTTCGCAAGGTACTATACCCCCTCCCTGAACTCGACTGTCAGTCCGAGCATGCCTGGAAAGCGCTCTTTCATGACGGCACACCACTCGGTCGCGATGCACGCACCCGGATCGGGATCCCATTCGGGCGGCATGGCGGTCCAGCCGACGCCCGGGAAAAAGCGAGCCGTGCTGCCGTCGGCAAAACTGATGAACTGGTCGATCCGCTGCGGGGTGTTGAATCTCATGTCACCCCCTCCGCGCCCGCGTCGTGACCTCTGCCGTCGCCCTCCCGGACCGGCACCAGCGCGGCCACCCGGTCGGCGAGGCGGTCCCGGCAGACCGGGCACAGCTCAATCATCCGCGCGCAGGCCACCGCGTCGGTCTCCATGGCCCCGTCATCGACCCGGATCAGCGCCAGTTCGTAAATCCCGGCGGAACGCCGCCCGCATCTGTCGCAGCGCGCGCTCACACCGCATCCTCCCGCTCAGCGAGATGCGCTGCGGCCTCCGCCCCGGCGCGTGTGGGATGATCCGAAACCCACTCGGACCTCCCGTCGGCCTGAACCCGGTAAAGCCCGAACCGCTCCGCGTCCGCCTCGCCGCAGAGCACCCAGCCGCCCTGCGGGTGGCCCAGGTCGCGGCAGACCGGATCAACGCTGAAATACGTGGCCCCGTCCGCCTCGCAATCCCGCTGCGCGAGCGGCAGGTCAGCCGGGCTCCGGGGGCACACGGTCTTCATGCAGCATCCTCCGGCGGTGCCTCGGTCAATGCCAGTGCCGCAGGTGATTTCGGTGTAGGCGCAGGGCGCGGGATGTCGGCGGGCCAGGGGAGGTCGGCGGGCCAGTGGTCGGAGAGCTTCTGGGCAACACGAGACGCGCGGCGGGTGGTGACGTCGCAGCCGCGCTCAAGGCGGCCACAGAAGTCACCATTTCCCGCCACGTAGCGACTCACCGTCCCTGTACTTAAGCCCGTGGCTTTCCCGTAGACATGAATGAGTCTGATTATTTGTGCAGTTTGCGTCATAACGCCAAATTTGCGCTATGACGCAAACTTCGTCAAGCTATTTGTGCTTTATTACGCAAAAGTGCAATAACTTGCACTTGATGCATGCTCACACTGAATTCATTGCGGGAGTTAAGTCCGAACTAGCCCGTCGCGATCTTTCGGTTCGCGCGGCGGCGCTTGAGCTTGGCGTACCCGTCAGGAGTTTCTATGGAATTCTATCAGATGGGCAGGTGCCAACTATCAACCGAGCCGCCGAGATCTGCCGCGCGCTCGGCCTTGAGTTCTACATCGGCCCGCCGCGCGGCGGTGCTGACACAGAATCCTCGGGGGAGCCGCTGCCCGCCGCGCACCCGCCCGAGCATGACCGGCCCCCGGAGCCGCCCAATATCGCGCCACTGGAGCGCATCCCGAAACCTGTCACCGATCTTCTGGGCCTGCCCGAGGGGGCGAGCGCCGACGCGGTTGTGGCGGCGATGCAGGCGCGGCTAACGGGCCGGGGCACGGCCCATGCCGGCCCCGCCGCTGCGCTGGACGAGAAGCGCCTGAGCCGCAGCATGGGGCAGATGCTCGACAGCAAGCTCAAGTCAGAGACCCGGGCGCTGAAGGACGAACTGGCGGCGATGCGGGAAGACCTTTCGGCCCGCCTGCCGCCCGCTCCGGCGGAGGCGGAGGCCGCGACCGAGGCGGCAGGCATCCATAGGCTCTTCATGCGGATTGCGCGTGACGTGCATGCGGAGGGCGGAACTGGCGAGGAAATACTTCAAGAGGCGACGGACAGGGTCATGATCGCTGCCGATGATCTGCCCCGGAATCTCGATGTGGAACGGGTCGTCGCGATCCGCGCCCTGGGGTGCTCGATGGAGCCGACGATCCGCACCGACGATATACTGGTCCTCGATCTCGACCAAACCGAGCCGCGGGAGGGGGCGCTCTTCGTGGTCAGGACCGGCACGGGCCTTGTCGTAAAACGGCTGCAACAGGATGGCGACGCCTGGACCATGGTCAGCGACGCTGGCGACCGGGACCCGCGCCCGGTCGCGGAAGAGGACCGCATTGTCGGTCGGGTCGTCTGGTTCGGACCGGAGGGTGCGATTGTGGTTGGGGGGTGAATCTGGTTGTCAAAAAACACCAAGTATCCCATATTTGGAACATAGCAAGAGATGGGGACTTCCAAATGAGCGAGACAGTAAAGCTGAACTGAACCGCGCTGGGTTTGCCGGAGGCTCCAACACCTGAGTAGGATGGAGCATCATGAGCAAAACAACGAACAAGTATTCCCCAGAAGTTCACGAACGTGCTGTACGGATGGTTTTGAGCAACGAAAACCAGCATGAAAGCAGGTGGTCTGCGATCCTTTCGATTTCGGCAAAGATCGGCTGCGCACCACAAACGCTGAACGAGTGGGTCAAGAAAGCCGAGGTCGATACGGGTCAACGGGGCGGCATCACGACCGAGATGGCCGAGAAGATGAAGGCCCTTGAACGCGAGAACCGCGAGCTCAAACAAGCCAATGAGATCTTGCGCAAAGCGTCAGCCTATTTTGCCCAGGCGGAGCTCGACCGCCCGTTCAAACGATGATCCAGTTCATAGAAGATCACCGCGTAGCAGGTATGCGGGATCGCCCCGATGCGCGCGGCGATGGTCTTCGCGAGATATTTCTTGCCGCCGAACCAGGGCGCGAGCGGCTCGGCGGGCGGGGCCGGCGTGAGCGCGCCGGGCTCTGCCGGGATGTCATCGGGCATGGACAAGGGGGCTGCCTCCCACGATCATGATCCTGCCGCAGCTGCGGTGGCGGGACGGCCAGGGCTGGCCGGTTCTGGTCGTGGGAGGATCATCTCCCGGTTCGGGGTGTTCTAACCACCCCGGCCCCCGTCCTGGCCATCATTGGCGCGGTGGCGGCGTTGCGGCGGCATAACATGCCGCAAGGGGTTCGGGCAGCGGACCATGGTCCGCCGGTGTACCGGAATGGGAGGAATGAACGGATGACCTGCTTCGCGCCTGGCCCGCTTCAATAAACCGCGATTTTATGTGCGGGCAGGAGTTCTTTGAGTACGAAGTGCCGATGCCAGCTCGCAGCCTGTTGGAATCGGTAAGCATTGCTATCAATCGCTTTTTCAGAGGACTCAAGGGACGGAAATCGCGTTATTTGATCGGCCCAATCCGCTTCGTTATACTGAATTTTTGCCTCATCCGGCTTGAACCCGACATTTTTGTTTTCTTTGATCATTTTGAGCCACATTGAGCTTCGATCTTCCTTCGCGCCCTCGAAGCAAACAACCGCCATGACCTCGTCTTTGATGGAGTTGAATGTGACTGGATTTGTCGATGCGTATCGCTTTTTTGCGAATGACATAAAGTACCCATGTGTACGCTCGCAGGCATCCATGTAGTCCTTGGGGTTGTCTCTGTCTGCAAAGCGCCCGTTTTCTGGCCTCGGCTTCTCGAATTCAACCCCCCAATGGAGAAATGGCCGATCAGGGAATGTCGCAACGCCCCCATGGCCGAGCGCCGCACTCACCGTTTCAGAGAACCAGCTGGCAACCTTGAACGGTGCGTATCTTGTCATGAAAGATTGCTTTTTACCAATGATATAGCGTTCCATTTCGGCGTTCTCTACATCAATTGGCACACAGGTATCGCCCTTGACGAGATTGAATTCCGAACCAATTCCGGAAAATCCGTAATGCGCAAAAGTATCCATGTACACGTGCGCTGACAGCCCGAGAAGTTCCAGCCCAAAACGGGAATCGACGGCCTTGGCGACGTGATGGTCCATCATTTCGTTTGCGGTGTCGCTGTCCTTGACGCACAGAAGTCTTTCTTCCAGCGCGGTTCCCTTTCCGCCCGGCAAAAAGTGAAACGGCACCCAAACGCGCCGCTGCTCATCTGGATCAATTTTCGAGTTTGCAACCGCTTGCCCAAGCGTGTGCACGGTCGCCGTTCCAACCAGCCGACCACCATCGCCATGCACTTCCGTATCTGTTTGTGTTGAGTCATCGACAAATTGGGCCGCATAGGCGACGATTTGGGCGTCTCGGGCCGGAATACCCGCGGCCCGGGCCATGACATAGGTTCCGTAGTAGTGCATGTCTGCCTGCATTTTGCATTCCCCTGATTATCGAGCACGCTCCTGGAGTATACTTGACGCCGCCCTCGTTATGCAAATGATCGGTGGCGGTCGCCTACGCCTTTTCAGGTTCTGTTGAGCCGTCTTCCTAATTCACGATTTTGCGTCGATCATCCGGCGTGGCGACCAGGACTTCCAGCCGCTCCGAGAGCCTGTCGATGGCCTGGATCAGAGTGTCGATCTTTCCCTTGGCGTGTTGGCGTTTTTTGCACATGTCGGTCTCCATGGGGTGTCGGGGTTGTGGGTGGCAGCGATCCCACCACATTCGGACCCTGGTTTGTAGCGGACCATGGTCCGCTGCGCGCCTCCGCGATCACGGCACCAGATGCCCATGCCCGGGACAGGCGGCGGCGAAGTCGGCATAGGCTTCGGCGATCTCGCGCTGCGTCTCACTGGTATCGCTCCGGGACCGCGTCGGCAGGCTTGTCCCCCAGACGCGGCAGAGGGTGGCCTCAGTCGCGCCACCCGGCGCCCTCGTATTTGCGCAGCCGCTCAGGATCAGCGCGGCTGCGAGCAACGTCATCTTCGATGTCTTCCGCATGTTCGTGGTCCTTCAGTTGTGCGTCGCGTCTCTCGTCCCGGCGGGCGTCCCTGCGGATCATGGCCATGACCACGGCACCAAGGGCGGCGAGGCCCGCATAGAGCGCGGCTTTGGAGGGGATCAGGCGGGCGAGGACGGCGAACATCAGGTGCCTGTGGTGGCGGCCTTGACGGCCCACATGGCGGCTTCCTCGACGGCGGTGATCGCCAGCGAGGCGTGGCGCGCGGCGGCGGGATTGTCCTGCCGGGTCGCTTCGCATTCGCTGATCAGCGCTGCGGCGAGCATCTTGATCCGGTCCACCTGGACGCTTTCGGATGGATTGAACCCCTGGCGCACGAGATCGCGGGCGCTCTCCGAGACCGCTGTTTGCGTTCCATTGTTCAGGGCGGAGTGGGTCGTGACGTGCATTTTGAGGTCCTTTCAGGGACTGGTGTATCAGGTAGGTTCGCCGATCTTTGTCGCGGCGGCCTGCCAGTTCGTTCCGCTGGCGGCGACGCAGGCCACCCCGTCGGGGCGGATGATGATCGCGGTCCATGTGCCGGTCTCCGGGTTGGCCACGAGCACCATAAGCGCCCCTTTCGCGGTCAGGCCAAGGCTCTGGGAGGTCTCGCCATAGCGCGCCTCCAGCCGGGCTCTGAGGGTATCGGTATCAAAGCAGGCGGACCCGTTGGCGGTGGCGGAGGTAGCCTGCAGTGTTGCGGTCAGGGCGAGTGCGACGACGGCAGTTCGCATATCAGCGGTCTCCCCCGGCCCACTTCCTGAGCCGCTCGCGCATGATCCAGAGGGCGGCGAGGGCGATTGTTCCGGCGAGGGTCAGGGCAATTGCCTGCGCGGTGCCGTCGAGTGCGGCGAGTGCTGTTGCACCGGTGCCTGTGGCGGCGGCGATCTGGGTCGCTGAGGCCTGCAGCGTAGTGGATTGCACGGGGCTCGTGCGCACGGGCTTGCCCGCGCGCCACTCCGGCACACTGAAACAGGGACAGGCCTTCGCGGCATACTGGTTGTGGCCGGAGACCTTGAGGTCGCCGAACCGCGACCCTAGCCGCTCGATCAGCCCCCGCAGAGCCCTCTCCTGCTCGGGCGTGAAATGATCGCTGAACAAGTCGTTCTCCGAGCCGCCATGACCGCCGAACAGCGCAATGCCGATGCTGCGCTTATTGTGTCCCTTGGCGTGTGCGCCAGCGCGCTCAAGCGGACGCCCCTCGCTCACCGCGCCGTCCCGATCAATCAGAAAGTGGTAGCCGATATCGGACCAGCCGCGATCCTCGACGTGCCATCGGCGGACCTCGGCGACTTTCTGGTTGGCGTTTCGGCTTTTCCACCAATCGGCCCGAGTGGCGGTGCAGTGGATGATGATCTCGTCGATCCGGCGGGACATGGGGCTTCCATAGAGGTTGCGGTGGGATCAGGCCCATCCTAGCGCGCACGCCGGGTCGTTGTTAGCGGACCATGGTCCGCTGCACCCGCGCGCCGGGATCGGCTATACCGGGCGGTGATATGCCCGATCCCATGCTCCACAATCCCGCCCCTTCGCCCTCTACGCCGGGCGGACCCGCTACGCTCTCCGCCCTTGACGGCTGGATCGACATCTGCCGCACGGGAAGCTTTACAGCCTCGACCGGGCCTGTGACGCTTGACGAGGCCGATCTCGACGAGATGGTGGCCAATTTCGAGCGCGCCGACCCGGCCCCTGTCGTGCTCGGCCATCCGACGAGCGACGATGTTCCCGCGCAGGGCTGGGTGGATCGGCTGCGCCGTGTCGGCGACCGCCTTCAGGCGCGGCTCACGCGGCTCGACGAGGGCTTCCGGGCGGCCTGTCAGGCGGGCCGGTATGCCCCCCGCTCGATCGGTGCAGTCAATGACCACGCAGGCTGGGTGCTTGACCACCTGGCGTTTCTGGGCGCGGCATCGCCCGCCGTTGACGGGCTGGCACCATCACATTTCTCGCGCCACCCGAAGGGCATGACGATCGCGCTGTCCGCGCCGATCGATACCGCGCTGGCCGCCCCGCTCGGAGGGGCCGAGGAGCGTCTGGGCTGGTATGCGGTCGAGAGCATGCTGCGCTCGCTGCGCGAATGGGTGATCGAGCGCTCGACGATCACGACGGCCGACCGGGTGATGCCGGCATGGTCGCTCGATACGCTGCGCGAGCTGGCAGAGCCCGAGGATATGGTGGCGCTGGTCGGCAGGCTCGGCGCGACCCTCGCCACCGGCACAGACCCCGGCACAGACCCCGGCGGCGCACCCGCCCCTCACTTCACCTCCCGCCGCGCGCCGGCGGTCACTGAAAAGGAACCCCCGATGCCCGACGACATTCCCATCCCCGGCGCAACCGCGCCAGCCGCAGAGCCGCCCGCCGCGGGCGGGGAACTGGCGGTGCAGGTCGCCGAACTTACCGCGGCGCTGACAGGCGAGCGCGTGGCCCGCCTGGCCGCCGAACAGCAGGCCGCGGCGCGCACCCGGATCGCCGCCCATGTCCAGGCCGGCCGTGTGCTGCCCGCCGAGGCGGAACCACTGACGGCGCTTTGCGCAAGTCTGGCGGGAACCGGTGAGGGCGACACCATCGCGCTGAGCGCTGAGGACGGCACCGCGACGCGCGCCAGCCCGGCGGATGTGCTGGAGGCGTTCCTCAAGGGTCTGCCCCGGCGCGGGCCGGAGCTGCGCGAACTCTCGGGCGAGGCGCCAGGCGTGGATATTTACACCCAGGCAGCCGATCCCGCCGGGGTTGACCGGAATGTGCTGGCGCGCCGCGCCAATGCGCTTCTGGCCGCGGACACCACCGGCACGCTGACGCT
This sequence comes from uncultured Paracoccaceae bacterium, assembly GCA_951812305.1. Classification (GTDB taxonomy): domain Bacteria; phylum Pseudomonadota; class Alphaproteobacteria; order Rhodobacterales; family Rhodobacteraceae; genus Rhodobacter_B. The sequence goes on along the minus strand of CATOSB010000029.1, from coordinate 17,204 downwards.
GGATCTGGCGGTGCGCCAGGTTCTCGCAGGGGAGGCGGCGCATGCATAACCCAACACTTACCCGCGCCTTTCTGGCGGGCGGCACCATCAAGGCACGACGCATCGTGCAGATCGGTACCGCCGACGGCGCTGTGATCCAGGCCGACGCCGACAGCGATACCACGATCGCCGAGCGCCCGATCGGCATCTCCTCCGAGGTCAACACAGCGTCCGGCGCGACGGTGGATGTCCACCTCGCCGGCATTGCCCTCTGCGTGGCGGGCGGTGCGGTCACGCGCGGCGCGTCGGTCAAGGCCGATGCCAGCGGCAAGGCGGTCGCAACCGAAACCGGGAACGATTTTGTGGTCGGCATTGCCCTGACCTCCGCCGCGGCGGACGGCGACATCATCCCGGTGCTGATCGCACCGCAGCGCATCTACATGATGGCGCGCGCGTTTACGGCCGGCGGGCCCATCGCGGCGCGACGCATCGTGCAGATCGGCACCGCCGATGGTGCGGTGATCCAGGCCGACGCCAGCAGCGATACCACGATCGCCGAGCGCCCGATCGGCATCTCCTCCGAGGTCAACACAGCGTCCGGCGCGACGGTGGATGTCCACCTCGCCGGGACCGCCCTCTGCGAGGCGGGCGGTGCGGTCGCGCGCGGTGCCAGCCTAAAGGCCGATGCCGACGGCAAGGCGGTCGCAACCACAACCGCGAAAGACTTCGTTGTCGGCATCGCCCTCACCGCGGGCGCGGACGGTGCCATCATCCAGGTGCTGGTCGCACCGCAACGGATCTGAGGAGACAGCAGATGCCCGACCCAATCCCCCATCCCGGCTCGGCCTATCCGGTCGACGAGACGCGCACCGGCATTGCGATAGGGTACCGCAACCCGGCCTACATCGCCGATCTGGTGCTGCCGCGTGTCACGGTGCCCTTGCGGACCTACCGCTACACCGCTTATCCGCTGGCCGAAAGCTACACGCTTCCCGACACGCGGATCGGGCGGCGCTCGGACCCCACGACCGTACACCTGAGTGCGACCGAGATGGCCGGCATGGTCACCGATTACGGTCTGCAGGACCTCATTCCGGACGATGACATCCGCAACATACCCCCCGGCGTCTCCGACCCGCGCGACCGCTCGGTGATGACACTGACCGACCTTCTGGCCATCGGGCGCGAGAAGCGCGTGGCCGATCTCGTCCTGAACGCCGCCACATATGCCGACACCAACAAGGTGACGCTGGGGGTCAACGACCAGTGGTCGGCTGACCACGCCCATTCCGATCCGGTCGATGATATTCTCAAGGCGATCGACGCGATGATCGTGGCGCCCACGCATCTTGCCATGGGTTCTTCGGTCTGGCTGAAGCTCAGATCGCACAAGAAGATCGCCAAGGCGGTCAACGCGACCTCGGGCGATGTCGCCATCGCCGCGCGGCGCGCCATTGCCGATCTCTTCGAACTTGAGGACATCGTCGTCGGACAGAGCCGGATCAACACCGCCGCGCAAGGCCAGCCGCCAACGCTCGCCCGCATCTGGGGCAAGTCGGCGCTGCTCTATCGCCGGTCGCCCGCGCCTGATCCCATGGGCGCACCGCAACTGGGTGTGACCGCGGGCTATCGTGGTCTTGAGGTCTATTCCCGATTCGAGGGTGCGCGCGGCGCACGCGGGCTGCACCGCATCCGCGTGGTCGACAGCTGCGAGGAGCGGATTCTGGCCCCTGCGGCCGGCTATCTTATCAAAGACGCCGTGGCGTAACGGGTGGGGTGAGAGATGACGCAGCGGAAACCGGCCAAACAGACGACGACCCCCGCGAAGGATCCTCCGGGTGCCGGGACTGACAAAACGGTCCGCGTCCGGCTGACCACGCCGGTGCAGATCGACCGGGTCCGCCATGAGACCGGAGCCATTCTGGACATGGTGCCGGGCATCGCCGACGGCCTGATCGCCGACGGCGCGGCGGTTCCCGCCGAGGCAGAGGATGAGGTATGAGGCCGACCCGTTACGCGACCCGCGCCGATCTGGTGGCGCGCTTCGGGTCTTGCGAGATCGGCGATCTGGCTGACGAGGACATGGACGGGCGCGACGATCCGGGCCGCATTGACGCGGTCCTGGCGGATGTCTCCGCCGAGATCGACGCGGCCCTGGCGCGGGCCTGGGATCTGCCGCTGGAAGGCCCCGGCCCCTGGCCGGCGCTGACCGCGGCGGCCTGCGATCTGGCGCGGCTCAGGCTCTATGACGAGGCACCGCCCGAAGGCGTGATCGCCCGCGCCCGCGCGGCGCGCTCGGCGCTGCGCGGGTTGGTCGATGGCAAGAGCGCGCTGCTTGACGCCGCCAGTTCCATCGTGGCGCGCCGCGAGGAGACGCTGATCTCTGTGCGGGGGCCGTCTGCGGTGATCGCCGTCGCCCTGGGCCGTGGCGCACCGGGGGAGTGCTGACATGGCCGGTGCCGGCGTCAGGATCGATCTGGAGTGGGACGATGCGGAGGTCCGGGGGGCGCTCACGCGGATGGAGCGCGTCGCGGAGGACCCGCGCGCGGTCTTTGACGAGATCGGCGCCATGCTCGTGGCGACGGTCGCGCGGCGCTTTGAGACCGGGACCGGCCCGGATGGCAAAAAATGGCCACCCTCGAAACGCGCCGGTCGGGACGGCGGGCAGACACTTGTCAAATCCGGGCGTCTGGGATCGTCGGTCACCCACCGCGTCGACGCGACCGGCGTCGATGTCGGCACCAATGTCATCTATGCCGCGATCCACCAGTTCGGCGGCACCATCAAACAGAAGGCCCGCCGCCAGACGCTGGCCTTCCGCCGCGTGAAGACCGCCTCGGGTGCCTATGTGATGCGCTTTGCCTCGCGCAAGAGTACCCGGGCGCGCAAGGCGGGCACGGTACGTGTGGCATTCGCCGAAATCGGCGCCCGCGAGATCGCCATGCCGGCCCGGCCCTTCCTGGGGCTTGATGCGTCTGATCGCGATGCGGTGCTGGAGATTGCGGCGCGTGCGATCAGCCGGGCCGCAGGAGCCACGTCATGACCCGGCTGGAGACACCCCACACCGCACCCGATCCGGGCCTGCTGATCTGCGATGCGCTGACCGAGCATCTGGCACCGCTCGCCGGTCCCGGCCGTCCGTTTCGCCGCGTGATCGGCTTGCTGGATGCGGCGGCCGAGACCACGCTCAAACCACCCGTCCTGGCGGTGGTGCCGGCGGCGTTTTCCGCCGGACCCAACCGCACCGGCCGGGCCGGCGCGCTGCAAGAGGTCACGCTGACCATCGCCACCACGATCCTGATCGCCGCCCCGGACGATCCGCGCGGCAGGAAGACCCGATCCCGGGGCCGCCTGGCGGAGCTTCTGGGCCCGGTGCGCAGGCGGCTTCTCGGCTGGTGCCCCGACCCCTGCGCCGGTGTTCCGGGCCGCCCGGCCCCGCTGGCGCTGGTCTCCGGGCGTTTGCTGGAGATCGAGGCCGGACGCGTGGTCTGGCAGGACGAATGGGCGGCCAAATACTGGATACATGCCCAGCCACCAGAGGATACATTATGATCAGCAATCATCGAGACAACATCATCGTCGGGGCGGGAGATTTATATTTCGCGCCCCTTGAACCCGGCGGGGCCCTGGGCGCGGAGCGCCATCTCGGCCATGTCAGCCAGGCCACGCTCGCCATTCAGGAGGAGCGCGTCACGGTGCAATCCTCCTCGGGCCCGCCGCGCACGCTGGTCGATGCCGTCCGCTCGGTCACCCGCACCATCACGATGACCTTGAACGACATGTCGCTCGCCAACCTTGCCGCCTTTCTCGGCTCGGACGCCGCCCTGCCGCGCCCGGAGGAGGCGGTCAAGGATGACGAGATCGCCGTGGCCGCGATCGAGACCGGGCCCTGCTACGGCCTGCCAGGCGCGCGCGGACGCAAGGTCAAGGATCTGGTGGTCTACAAGGCGAAAAACAAGGCCGGCACCAAGCTGGCGGTCGGCACCCATTACCGCGCCGAGGAGAGTCACGGCCGCCTCCGGCTCCTGCAATCCGACGGCGGTGCCGCAAACGGCGATACGCTCTATGCCAGCTACACCGTGACCAAAGGCGAGCGCCTGGCGATCGACCACCCGCAACCGGTGCGCGGCGCGCTGCGCTATATCGAGCTCTCGCCCGATATCGTCCCTGACAGCCATGGGCGGCATTACTACGCGCCGCTCGTCTCGCTGCGCCCCGCCGGCGATCTGTCGCTCATCGGTCAGGATATCCAGGGACTGCAGATCGCCGCGCTCATCCTCCAGCCGGCGGATTGCGGCGCCGCCCTCATCGTCGATGGAGAGCCCCTTGGCACGTAAACCCGCAAAACCCCGAAAACCCCGAAAAGCACGAAACATCACACCAAAGCCCGCCCCGGCATCCGATGCCAAGGCGCTCGAGATCCTCGATCCCGATATCGCGCTCGAGGTGGCCGATCCGGACACCGGGAAACCGGTGCAGATCACGGTGCGCGAGTTCCGGTTCCGCGAGGGGCTCGAGATCCGCGCGCTGGCCGGGCCGCTGATTGCCGACCTGGCGGCACAAGTGGGCGACGAGGCCGAGCCTTCGGGCGGCGTGGTAGAGGCGGCGCTTGCCGCTCATGGCGATCTCTGGCTGGAGATTGCGGCCCGCGCTTGCGGGCGCGAGGTGGACTGGCTGGCCCGGCTCCGGGACGCGGATGCGGCAAAGGTTTCGGGCGCGCTCTGGCAGGCGAACATGGGTTTTTTCGTGCGCCACATCGTGGCCGAGGCCGGGCCGGGATGGATGGCACGCCTGTCGGCCTCGCAGACATCCTCGCAACCCTTGCCGCCGAGGGGCACGGAGACATCCGATCCCTCCCGGACACATTGACATGGCGGCAGATCATGCTCCTGTGGCAGGCCGGCGAGACCCGGCGCGCCCGCGAGGCGCAGACCCTTGCCACGGCGCTGGCGGCAGGCCTGCTGACACGGTGACGCCGGCATGAGTGGCGATCTGGACCTCGCCCTGCGGATCCGCGCCGATCTGGATCAGGCACGCGCCGAATTGCGCCGCTTGCGCGCGGAGACCGGGCAGGCCGGCACCACCGCGCGAACCGCGGGGCGGGGCTATGAGCAGGCTGCCTCGGGCATCGCCCGCAGCACCACCGCCGCCCGCGGCGCCGCCACCGCACAGGAGCGGCTCACCCGGGCCACCCGGGCCGGGGCGGCGGCCACTGCCGGACAGGCGACAGCCGCGCAGCATGCGGCGCGCGCCGCGCGGGAGTTGAGCGCAGTGCGGGAGCGCGTAAGTGCGGCGGATACCAAGGCCGCCCGAGCGGCGCTGAAGCTGGCCGTGTACCGTGATCGCGCGGCACGGGAGGCGCTGCGTGTGGCGCGGGCGGAGACCTCCGCGGTTATGGCCACCCAGCGCGCCGCGCGGACCGCATTGCAGGCCGCCACCGCGCAGGAGCGGCTCACCCGGGCCACCCGGGCCGGGGCTGCGGCGGGCCTGGCCCATCGCCAGGCTATGGGGGCCAGCCGGGCCTCCCTGATCAATGTCGGCTACCAGGTGCAGGACGTGGCGGTGCAGATGGCCTCCGGCACCGCGGCCTCCCGCGCGCTCAGCCAGCAGTTGCCGCAGTTGCTGTCGGGGTTCGGGCTTCTTGGTGTCGTCCTCGGCACCGCCTCGGCCGTGCTCATCCCCCTGGCCGGGCATCTCTTCGGCGCCGGCGAGGCGGCCGAAGAGGCTGGCAACGCCACCGACCGGCTGGCCGACAGCACCGACCGGCTGCGCGGCCTGCAAGATCTGCGCGGCGATCTCGACGCCATTCGCGAAAAATACGGCGAAGTGACGGCCGGGGTCTACGCGCTCATCGCCGCCGAGCGGGAGATTGAACGCCGCGCCAGCGCCCGTGCCGCCCGGCAGGCGGTCGAGGACATTCTGTCCGGCGATCTCGCCGCCAAGACGCTCGACAGGACCGCATATTCCGCCCGTGCCGCCGGGGAGAAAGCCGCGCTGGAGTTTGCAGAAGCGTTCCGGCAGCATGTTGCCCACGCCGGCGATGCGGAGGCTTTTGGCCGGAAGTATAATGCTGCGATCCAGCCATGGTCACGGGTCAACCCGCGCGATGTTCTCTACCAGTTCGGATTTGCGGATATTGCCGACGAGGCGAAAGCCGCCGGTGTCTCCGTAGAGGCGCTGGCGCTGGCCGTCTTTGACCTGCAAACGAATTCCGACTTTGTCGGGGATAAGATCGCAGAGCGCCTGAATCTGGCGGAGGCGGGCTTTGAGAAGCTGGCCGCGAAGACGGGTCTGAGCGTCGACGCCGTCAGAGAGGTCGGCGCGGCGCTTGAGGCGCTCCGCGACGCGGACGGGATCAAGGCCCAGCAGGAGGCCGCCACAAGGCTGCGCCATGCGCTCCGCGCCGCCGCCAATGCGGCCCCAGACCTTACGGATGATCAGCAAGCCCAGAACGATCAGCTGCTGGGTGACGTGGTGGATCTCGAGGGCCATCTGCGTGAATTGCTCGCAACCGATGGCCGCAACCCGGGCCTCGACACGATGTCCGAGCAGGCGCGCACGCTGGCCGAAGAATTCGAACGCGCCCTGGCCGCGCTCGATGGGCTCGCCGCCGGGGCAAGCCATGGCCTCGCGATCGCGCGCATCCGTGCCGCGACCGTAGGCCAGCCGGTGCAGAGGGCCCGCGCGGAGGCGCTGCATGACGCCGAGGGCAATATCGCCGCCGCGGAGGCCAGCCTCCGGGGCCAGGGCGTGGACAGCGGCATAATTCAACAGATATTGCGGGACCGGCGGCTTGCAGCGCAAACCACTGCCGACGAAGCCGCCGAGGAGGCCCGCCTCAATCAGCAAACCGCCGCCGCGGAGGCCGCACTGCGCAAGGCCCGGCGCGGCGGTGGCGGGCGCGGCGGTGGCGGGCGCGGCGGTGGCGGGCGCGGCGCCGATCCCACCGCGACGCTGGAGCGCCGGCTCGAGGGTTATGTCCGCACCGCCGAGCGCGCCCGGGTGTCGCTGCAGGGCCTGGGCGAGGTCGAGGAGGCCCGCGCCATTGCGGCGGCCGAGGCCGCACATCTCGCCGAGGCGGCCATCGCCAAAGTGGGCGACGCACCCGGCGCCGCCGCGCAGGTCGCCGGGATCCGCGCGCTTGAGACCGCGCTGATCGCGGCGGCAACCGAGGCCGCGGAACTCAATCGCGAGCTGCGCCTCGGCCCGCAGGGCGCCGCCGCCATGGCCGGGGCGTTGCGGGACTATGCCGAGGACGCGATCCACGCCGGCGACGAGATCGCCGAGGCCACCACGCGCGCCCTGAAGGGCATGGAGGACGCGCTGGTGGGCTTTGTCACCACCGGCAAGATTGAGTTTTCCGGGCTGGTCGATGCGATCCTGGCCGATCTCGCCCGCATTGTCATCCGCCAGGGCATCACCGGGCCGCTGGCGGATGCGCTCAGCGAGGTCCTTGGCGGGATATTCGGCGGCGGAGCCGCCCCGGCAACATCTCCGCGACCGACCGCGCGGCCGTGGCATGTGGGCGGCGTCGTCACCGATACGCCTGCACTCTATCATTCCGGCGGTGTGGCCGGGGCGACAGCGCTCACCCGCGCCCGCGAGATCGTGACTGCGTCTTCCCGCCATGGTCCCTCGTCCCGCGAGGTGCCGGCCCTTCTCACCGCCGGCGAGGCGGTGCTGACCGCGCCCCAGGCGGCCGCGATCGAGGCGGCGCTGGCCTCGCTGGACCGGCCGCGGTTTCATGCGGGCGGTGTTGCCATCGACCCCGCCACGATCCCGAAAATATACGAGCCCGCCGCCCCGACCGTCGGTGTGTCGGCGGCGGCGACCGGCCAGGACATCGCCGACCGGCTTGCGGCCTCCCTGACGCCCCTCATGGAACGGCTGGCCAGCGCGGCGGACGGCCCTCGCCAACTCCGCGTCCATATCGACAACCAGGGCTCCGGGCCGCCGCTGCGGCCACGCGAGGCGGCTATTGAACCCGACATCGAGGGGGCGGTCGTCCGGATCATCACCGAGGACGACGCGACCGGCGGGCCGATCAGCCAGACCATGTCCCGCGCGATCGGCAAACGCCGGGGGGATTTCTGGTGAGCGCGCCGCTGCCTCTCTGGCCCTTCGAGGCCCGGATCGACGCCGAGGCGTTCGAGATCGGCGGGCCGATCAGCCAGACCATGTCCCGCGCGATCGGCAAACGCCGGGGGGATTTCTGGTGAGCGCGCCGCTGCCTCTCTGGCCCTTCGAGGCCCGGATCGACGCCGAGGCGTTCGAGATCGGCCGGGCGGAGGATGTGCTGCGCACGCCGTTTGAGGACGGCACGGTGCGCCAGGCCCGCCGGGGGCGGGGCCTGCGCACATGGGACATCCTCGCACATCTCGACAGCGATGCCGCGCTGGAGCGGTTTTCAGGCTGGGCCGACGCCCATGCCCATCGCTGGTTCGCCTTTCCCGATCCGCTGGGGCCGGGATCCCTGCGCGTCCGTGTCCGGGGCGGGGCCGGCGGCATCACCGCCCGGGCCCGTGTCGCCGGAGGTCAACGCCGCTGGGAGTTGCGCCTGACGCTGGAGGGGCCCGCCTGATGCCCGCCCCCGGCTTCGATATCGCCCTGCGCGCACTCGCGCCCGAGGACATCGTCCCGGCGCTGGAAATCTGTCACCCGGCACTTGACGATCCCCTGCGCCTGGCGGTGTCGCCGGGGGACCGCGACATCGCGGGGCAGACATATACCGCCATCGCGCTGCGGCTAAAGATGGCCGACGACCGGGCCGGGCGGGCACCGCGCGCGGAGCTGCGCATGGACAATGTCGGGCGCGAGGCGATGGCGTGGATCGCGCGGTCCGGCGGCGGTGCCGGGGCCAGCGTGCGGATCATGCTCTGCCTGGCCGACGGTGATTCCCGGGCCCATCCCCCCGACTGGGAACGTACGCTCGACGTGCTCGGCATCGAGGTTACCGCCGTCGAGATCGTCGCCACGCTCGGGTACGACCCCGGCCTCGACCGCGCCGCGGTGGCGCTGCGCTACGAGCCCGCAACCGCGCCGGGGCTGTTCTGATCTGAGGAGGAGAAACGACATGCCGGACAGAATATACATCAAGCGCGGCGACAGCCTCGCACTCGACTGCACCGCCTGGCTGACCCCACCAAAGGGGGCAGATGCTGGGGTATCTCGCGATCTGAGCGTCTGGGCCCCGGAATGCCAGATGCGCCACGCGCAAACCGGAATGAAAGTAAAAATGACTGTGATAGTTGGCGATCCGCTGATGAGCGGCCGCTTCGTCATTTCCGCGCGGGCGGACGAGACGAGCAAATGGCCTACCGGATGCTGGCACGCGGACATTCAATTTACGGACATGGATACAGTAAAGAGCACCGACACATTCATCATCCAGGTCTTGGAGGACATCACAACATGAGCACCATCATCTCCACGAGCCAGGGCAGCGTCTCGATCAACGATGCCGCACCCGTCAGCAGTGAAATTCGCTCTCAGGGCGCCTCCGCGACCGCCGCGGCCCGCCGCGCGATCAGCGCGGCGAGTAGGGCCGATACGTTCGTCGCCGGCGCAAAGGCATCGTTCCCGCTCGCCCCCAACCTGCTGGCCGACACCAGGAAGTTCGCAACCCTTTGCGGCGGAAGCGTAAACACAGAATTCGACATATTCGAGGCTCATAACGGGTCCGCCTGGTCCACCCATCTCTACAACGGAACGAAGGCCACGGGCAAAATCGATGTGGTCACGCTGGAGAAGCTTTCCGACAAAGGCATCGCCTTCGGCGGCGATCTCGACAAGGCGACCAACGGGCCGGACGGCGATACTCCCTGGCACGGATCGGATTTCCGCGTCCTGCTGTTGGATGTCAAAATCACAGCGGATCAGAGCGACGGCAAGCCGGCGCGATTTTATGTGCTGCGCCAGGGCTGCCCGCGCTTTACCGGCTGGAGGAAGGGCGAGTTCAAAACCCAGGCCGCCTGTTTTGTCAACGTCGTCACGCATGACGGGGCCACCACCTTCTATCCCTCCGACAACATGTCGGCCACCCTCACGGCGGGGGGCGATCTCGAGGGCGATGGCTGGACATATCTGCACAACACCCGGCCCGGCTGGGGCGGATGCCACCAGCCGCTCTTCGAGGGCACAGGCAGCATGACCGTGGCGCTGGCGCTGCCCTATATCGGCACCGGCGATCATGGCGGCGCGTTCATCTACGCCCAGTCGCTCGGGCGCTACACCCACGGCGATGACCGGCTGCCCGCCGGGGTCGCGTACTGATCCACAACAGGAGGACAAGACAATGGCACTTATCAAAAAAGGCCCGGAAACAATCGCCGCCATGGCGCTCGGGGACGTGGACCAGTGGCTCACGGAAGAGGGTCTCAGCAAGGAGGATGTCACCGTGGAGGCAAACGCCGCAGATATCAGGGCAGCGACCCGGCGCACAATACACAGCACGGTCGGCGATACGGAGACCCTGATCGGCACCTATGGCGACGGCGTGACCTTCCTGCTGGTGGAAATCGGCAAGCTCACCGCCGCGCTTAAGGTTGCGGCCAATATCGCCGCCATGAAAACCGCCGCCACTCCGCTGGCCGACGCGCTCGACCCGCTTGTGGCAGGCGTCGCCGACGGCACCATCAAATTGCCCTACAAGGTCAAGACCGGCGGGCAGGCCGCCGCGCTTATCGAGATCGGCACCCGGATCACGAGCGTCGCCGAGGCCTTCGAGGCGGATGACGCGTAAGGATCGCCCCCACACTCCCGACTGGGCCGACGCCTGGGTCGGCGCGCCGGCGGAGGATTGCGCCGATCTGGTCGCTCGGGTGCGCCACGCCGTGTTCGGGCATGCCCTTGACCTGCCACCCAGCCCCGGCAGCCTGCGCGCGCGGGACGGGGCCATCGCGGCGCTCGGTGGCGACTTTGCCCGACCGCTCGACACCGGTGAGGCGCCACAAGAGGGCGATGCGGTGCTGATGCGCGCCGCCGCCCGCACCCGCGCCCTTGGCCACCATATCGGGCTCTGGACCGGCGCCCCCGGCACCCCGCATGTCCTGCATCACATGGCCAGGCTCGGCACCTGCCTGCATCCGCTGGCGCGGCTCGAAGACCGGGGCCTGATCCTGGCCGGGCTCTACCGATGGCTGTGATCCTCCCCCAGGCGGCGACCGGAACCCCGGATGCGGCCCTCCACCGCCGCCGCACAGCCCTTGCAGAGCCCCTGCATGCCCCCTGCAGCGTCGAGATCTGGCCGCACCCCCTGACGGCAGAGGGGCGGACCACCATCATGCTGCCGCCCGGCACCCCCCTCGATACACTCGCCGCCGCCGCGCTCCCCGGCCTCGGTCCCGGTCTCATCCTTGTCAGCGTCGATGGCCGCGCCGTGCCACCGTCCGCCCGCGCCCGCACCCGGCTCCGCGCCGGCCAGCATGTGGCGCTGCGCCCCGCGCTCGCCGGCGGGGGCGACAGCAATCCGCTCCAGATCATCGGCACCATCGCGCTCCTCGCCCTCGGGGCCTGGCTGCCCGGCGCGTCTTTCCTTGCGGGCCTAACCTCCTTTCAGGCCTCGCTCGTCTCCGCCGGCATAATGGTCGCCGGCGGCCTCGTCCTCAACGCCCTCATTCCGCCCCCCGATCCCGCCGGTGCCGCCGCCGGGCCGGAGCCCGTCTATTCGCTCACCGGTGGCGCCAACCGGGCACGGCCCTATGCGCCCGTCCCGCTCATCCTCGGTGCGCACCGCATCTTCCCCGATCTCGCCGCCGCGCCCTGGGCGCGCTTCGACAACGACAATAACCAGGACCTCGTCCAGGTCTTCGGCCTCGGTGTAGGGGCCCCGGAGATCTCCGATACCCGCATCGAAAATACCCCGCTGGACAGTTTCGAGAACGTGTCGCGCCACATCCTGCGCGGCCGCGCAGGACCCGAACGCGCCGATATCCACACCGAAGCCGGACCCGCGCTCGACAACACCGACTGGCAGACCCGGCGGACAGCGGAGAAGAGCACCCATGTCGCCATCGATCTCGCCGCCCGCCAAACCGCCTATAACGACAAGGGCGAGGGATCGGGCCGCACCGTGACCCTCGATCTTGAGGCGCGCCCGGCCGACACCAGCGACCCATGGACCCGCCTCGGACCCGGTACGCTTAGCCTGGCCGGCGACGAGCGCGCCAGCGAGGTCCGGCGCTCGACCGTGATCCGCCTGCCGTCCCCCGGTACATGGGATGTCCGCATTCGCCGCACCGCCGCACCCGCCGACGGAAACCGCGACGTCGACATACTGCAGTGGACCGCGCTCCGCTCGATCCGTCCCGACACCGGCGACTACCGAGGACAGACAAGACTCTGGCTGCGCATCCGTGCCTCGGGCCAATTCTCAGGCTCCACCCCCCGGCTCTCCTGCATGGCGCGCCAGCCCGTGCCCGTCCCCGACGGCCAGGGCGGCTGGCAGACGAAGCCCAACTCCAACCCGGCATGGATATTCCTCTGGCTCGCAAAGGGCCTCCGCGTGGATGGCCGCCTGATCGCAGGTGCAGGGCTTCCCGACGCCCGCATCAACCTTGATGCCATCCGTGCATGGGCCGCCTTCTGCACCCGCCACGGGCTCCGCTGCGATGCCGTCATCTCCAGCGCCATGGTCGCCCGCGACCTGCTGACCATGGTCGCCCGCTGTGGCCGCGCCACCCCGACATGGGCCAGCGGCAGGCTCGGCGTCATATACGACGATCCCGACACCCCCGTCTCCTCCCTGATCACGCCGGGAAATATCATCCCCGGCAGCCTGCGTATCGCCTGGGCCAGCGGCGCCGCGGCGGAGGAAATCGCGCTCCGCTATATCGACAAGGATCGCGACTGGACATGGCAGACCGTGCGCCGTCTCATGCCCGGCCTCACCGGACCCCCCGCATCAACCACAACCGTGACATTCCCCGGTATCACCGATACCGCCCGCGCCGAAGAAGAATGCGCGCTGCAGGCCGCCCGCCAGATCTATCACCGCCGCCGCATCTCATGGGACATGGGACTCGAAGGTCTCGCCATCGCCCGCGGCGACGTCGTCGCCCTCAGTCACGGCCTGCTTGACGGCGGTATCGCCGGGCGCGCCACCGCAAACCCGCAACGCACTGTCCTGAGCATCGACCGTGCCGTGGAGATCGACGACGGCGACCGCATCCTGATCCGCAGCTCCGATGGCAGCATACATGACAGCGCCGTGGGCCGGCATCCGGGTGATGCAGCAACCGGCCCCGTCGACCGCCTCAAGCTCGCAAAGCCACTCCCCCAACCCCTCGACGCCGACGGGGCCGACCCCGCAGACACTCTCTGGCGGCTGCACTCCGCCACCGAGCCATACGCCCATCTGCGCATCATCGGAACCGAGCCGCGCGGCGAAGACCGCATCCGCCTCACCGCCATCGACGAGGTCGACGCCTATTACCAAGGCGCCGGTATCGAAACGCCCGACCGAACCGTGTCACGAACCCTCGATCTGACCGGGGTCGGCGATGCGCCGGAGCCACCTCCTCCACCCGATGACAGCAAAAATCCGGAAGAGTCACCAGCAGTCCCGGAGCGAGACACCTCCGACAGCGACCAACGGCGGGAGGAAGAACGGCAGCGGCAAGCAGAACGCGACAACTCCGACGCCGACCAGAGGCGGGAGGAAGAACGGCAGAGTGCCGCCCCGGTTACATCACCCAGACCAACCCCGCGCCCAACGCGAGGGTAAAGCTGGATCTTCAACACTTCGAGCGCCCTTTTCCAGCCCAAAACAGCCCCGAAAATTCAACCGATTTCCAGCCCAAAACAGCCCCAATTTCGAAGACTTTTGTCGCGGATTCTGAAAGACTTTTGTCGCGCTACACTGAAGGCGGCTTCCCGGTGGCACGTGGCTCCAGTCCGGGATGCCCATAATGACAATCGATGCTCCCAGCCATTCGGGCATCAACACGGCGACATCGATCTCACTCGCGATCTCTGCGTTCTCTTCCGCCGAAAGAATCGAAATTTGACGCGTGTTGCGGATTTCGGTGCCTTTGGTGTGCAACATAGTTACCCGCACGCAAGAGGATCGGGTCGCGCCGGAGTGAAGCTCATCTTCGATCCCGCCCATCGCAACGGCGATTTCGTCAACGGCCCTTGATCTGATCGGTTTCCCTTCAGGCGGAACGCGTCCAAGCCATGTAATTTTACCGGTGAAGTTGGATTTCTCAAGACAAGGCACTGCAGATATCCCATTTAGCCATCGGCACAAATCTCCGCCGAAAACTCGCCGTCCGCAACAAAAAACCCCGCCAACTTGGGCGGGGTTTCGTTTGTTTATGCCGGATCGGGCTCCATGTCGCCCGAAGGCTTTGCCTTTGGCTTTTTGGTTTTCGGAATCGCAGTAACGCTTGGCGTTCCGTCCTTGTCGTCCGGACCGTCGTCATCACCGTCAAGCACAGGTTCTTCGCCGCGGATCACCCGCATCATGTCCTCGCCGGTCAGCGTTTCATATTCCAGCAGGCCCTGGGCTAGGTTTTCCATCTCGTCCCAATTGTCCTTCAGGATCTTCTTGGCGCGATCAAACGCCTCGTCCGACAGCTTGCGGACTTCCTGATCGATGATCTTGCGGGTCTCTGCACTTGCATTCCATTGTGACTGCGAGCCAAGGAAGCTTTCCTGCGTCGAGACATAGTTGATGTTGCCGAGCTTGTCGGACATGCCCCACTGACTGACCATCGCCGTGGCCAGATTGGTGACATGTTGAATGTCAGAGAACGCACCGTTGGTGACATTCTCATCTCCAAACACCAGTTCTTCCGCCGCTTTGCCGCCCATGACCGAGGCCAGCCGCGACAGCGCCGCCTCGCGTGTCATCGACAGTTTGTCGCGCTCTGGCAGATAGAATGTCACGCCCAGCGCGCGACCCCGCGGGATGATTGTGACTTTGTGTACCGGATCGTGTTGGGGAACGTGAATTCCCACAATGGCGTGCCCAGCCTCGTGATAAGCGGTCAGCTTTTTCTCGTCCTCGGTCATGACCATGCTGCGGCGTTCCGGCCCCATCATGACCTTGTCCTTGGCCATTTCGAAATCTTCCATCGTGACGAACCGACGCCCGATGCGTGCGGCCATTAACGCGGCCTCGTTCACCAGATTTGCAAGGTCCGCGCCAGAAAAGCCCGGCGTACCGCGCGCGATTATGCGCAGATCCACATCCGGGCCAAGCGGCACTTTGCGCGCGTGAACGACAAGGATCTTTTCCCGGCCTTTGATATCCGGGTTTGGCACCTGAACCTGACGGTCGAAACGGCCCGGGCGCAACAGCGCAGGGTCCAGAACGTCGGGGCGGTTTGTGGCCGCGATCAGGATCACGCCTTCATTCGCCTCGAAACCATCCATTTCGACCAGCAACTGGTTCAGCGTCTGTTCGCGTTCGTCATTGCCACCGCCATAGCCAACGCCCCGGCTGCGGCCAACAGCGTCAATTTCGTCGACGAACACAATGCAAGGCGCGTTTTTCTTGGCTTGCTCGAACATGTCGCGGACACGGCTTGCGCCAACACCAACAAACATCTCGACGAAATCCGAACCCGAGATGGTGAAGAACGGCACACCCGCCTCACCGGCAATGGCGCGGGCCAGCAGCGTTTTACCTGTACCCGGCGGGCCAACCAGCAATGCGCCTTTCGGAATCTTACCGCCCAATCGCGAGAATTTCTGCGGGTTGCGCAGGAATTCGACGATCTCTTCCAGCTCTTCCTTGGCCTCATCGATGCCCGCCACGTCGTCAAATGTCACGCGACCTTGTTTTTCGGTCAGCAGTTTCGCGCGCGATTTGCCAAAGCCCATCGCACCGCCACGACCGCCGCCCTGCATCCGGTTCATGAAGTATATCCAAACGCCGATCAGGATCAGGAATGGCAGGAATGTCATGATAACCGTCGTCAAGCCTGATTGTTCCTGCGGCTTGGCCTTGAAGGGCACGTCAGCGGCGATCATTTTATCGGTGATGTCGGCACCGTCAGGAACGATTGTGTAAGCGGTTGAGCCATCATTTCCACGGAAGACGATGCGTTCACCATCCACTTCAGCAGAGCGAACCTGACCGCCTTCCACCTGAGCAACAAAGTCGGAATAGGCGACTTCGCTGTTGGACAGGCTCGATTGTCCTCCGGAAAACAGATTGAATAGCGCCAGGATCAGCAGAAAAAGCACGACCCAGAAGGCGATGTTGCGTGCGTTGCCCAAGGCAATCTCCTCACGTTTTTGCGTCCGGCGTAGGTTTTGCCGGGTCTCCCCTAAGATAAGCCCTTTGCCGTCAGGTTCAACGGCGTAACAGCCAGCTGGCGAAATCGTCGCGGTGACCCGCCAGTTTTGCCTGCCATTCGTCGCCGTAACCGGCGATTGGGGCGGCAACAAGGTCATTTCCGCGCCATATTGCGGGAGAAGACCTTAAGGTTTCTCTAGGAAGCCCGGATTCTCGCCATTCGGTGTCCTTGACGGCATCCCCCAGCGCACGGATTTCGAGGTCGGGCGCGTGGCGCCCGTCGAGTTGCCAACGCCCGTCCCACAGTTGATCACTCGCGCAAGACAAGTCTTTGACGGCGTTATACTCCCGGCTAATGCGCCAGCGGTCCTGATGCTGATTTTCGCCTTTAATTTCTGTAATTACGCAGCCGTGCAACGTGTAAGTGCCACCCTCAGTCATCGCGGTTCGCATGTCAGTCAAGGCTTCTCCGCGTGGTGGAAATTTCGAACCGGATACAAACTGCAATGCAGTGCGGCGTAGACGCATCAGGATCTCCGGTGGGATCGAACTTTGATTGCTGCCCATCGCTGCGGGCAGGATTACGTCGCCTGACAGAGTTTCCGCGTGCTTGGTAGCCTCGCAAAACGTGTACATTTTCAATGCGGATTTTGCACTGAACATGTTTTGGGCAACCGCCAAAATAGTTTCGGCATCAATGTCCAATGGCTCAAGTGTGGTAAGTACCCGCCTTGCACGGACCCGCTCGAAACCCTCATCTTCATTTGAGGGATCATCAGCCCACTTGATTCCTTGCCGCTTGAGGTAGCTTCGCAACTCTGCGCGCCCAGTATCCAACAATGGCCGAACCCAAGACGCGCCATTGCGCTCAAATAGTTGCTCCATCTTTGCCAGACCATCCACCCCTGAAGAACGCGCAAGCCGCATCAGGAACGTCTCTGCAACATCGTCTTTGGTGTGGCCAAGCGCGACCAAATCC
>CATOSB010000028.1 GCA_951812305.1 uncultured Paracoccaceae bacterium | reverse complement strand
AACAAGGCGACGTTTTTGCGACGAACCCGAAGGGTCGAATTTGTAAAGGCCATTTAAGTCTGCTTCGACCTTTGCGACAGATTTCATCGACTGCGGACCAATGATGCCGTCGATGCCTTCCTTGTGATAGCCGGTCGCGGCCATGACCATCTGAACGTAGCGTCCTCGCATGAATAAACCTCCTCTTTCGAATATCTGAAATTGCAAATGGCAAAACACGAATGACCACGGCACAAGTTTAACGCGAAACGTTTGAATGCACATCACTAATTTCGTGATGGGCGTGACAGCGGTCGGTGCGCTCAACCCGTTGGCACCGGCAGCTTCGTTCACCAGTCGGGATGTCGGCATTGCAAATTCCAACATCACAGGTAGTTTTCAGCATCAATTGTGGAAATTTGCACAGTTATGGACAATTGGGGTAACTCCCAAGCACCCTGTCCGATAGGGTTGCGGGGTTTTGTTCCGTCAGAGCCGTGCGATGATCTGAGGTGGTGACAGGGTCAGGATTTCCAGGATGTTGAACCGGTGTTTTCTGGCCGTCGAGATGACGGACCTGATGTCGGCGAAGACCCGCGCGCCCTCGAGGGTGCGGAAGGTGCCCGAGATTT
Organism: uncultured Paracoccaceae bacterium; assembly: GCA_951812305.1. Classification (GTDB taxonomy): domain Bacteria; phylum Pseudomonadota; class Alphaproteobacteria; order Rhodobacterales; family Rhodobacteraceae; genus Rhodobacter_B. The sequence goes on along the minus strand of CATOSB010000028.1, from coordinate 35,544 downwards.
TCATGCGCAGCTTCATCATGCGCAGGTCCTGTTCGGCCTGATTGTTTGTGAATGGGACCGCGAAGTCGGCGATGAATCGCAAAACGTCATCGCGGTAGTCACGCAGGCGGAGGAGCAGGTTGTGGCCTGGCCGCCTGGCTTTTCGGCCGCGGGTGCCGGGGCTTTTGGCCAGCGGGGGCTGGCGTTCGTGGAAGGCGAGCCCCTTGGCGAGGATCGCCATGTATCTGGTGACTATACCCTGGCGAACCAGTTCCGGGAGTTCGGTCTCGCCTTGATCCTGAGCCGCGCATCTGAGCTGATTGGCGCTATGAAGCACTGCGCTCATCTCCGTCGCCCAAGGCTCTTTTTCGATCTCTTCGATGGCCTTGAGTTCGCGCAAGTGATGCGCCCCGCAGAGGGCGTGGGCGTCCACTCCGCTCATATGGGCGTAGTAGGGTTTCCAGTGATCATGAATGATCGTCCCGCCGGTCAGGAAGGTTGGAACAGCACCGCGTTTGGCGCTGATGCGGTAATGGGTGAAGGCGGTATCGCAGATCGTGTGCAGCCAGTGCAGCTTGCCGGCAACACGAAGTCCGGTCTCGTCCAGATGCCGAACGCCGCCTTCGGCAAGCCGGGCGAGAATGTGTTCAACCACGACACCCATCTTATTTGCCGCGCCGCGCGTCCAGTTGGTCACGCTGGCCGCGCACAAGCTGGTGGCCCCAAACAGGTCGCGCATAAGCTGGCAGACCCGATCCTCGGGTATCAGCTGCTGAACATTGCAATAGACCGCCACTGCCCGCATGCGCGTGCCATATTGCACATGCGCGGCCACGCCATCGGGAAAGCCAGCCGTCGTCGTGGCTCGACAATGGTCGCAACAATAAACCGCCGCCTGATGCTCGGTGACCTCCAGGCGTGGCGCAGGCAAGTCGAACACCTGACGCTTCTCGATCCCTTTCACCATCTCCGCCGTCAGGGCGCTCTGACAGGCGCTGCAATGCGTCGCCTCATGCCGTTCGACAAAGTCGGGTGTTGACGTCTGGCGCAGGGTGTCGCCCCGGTGGCCAACTTGGCCGCCACTTTTCTTTCCGGATTTGCCACGCAGGCTGCGCGGGGCTGGCTTCTTCAGGCCATCACTTGAAGGGGGCTTGCTGCTATTGCTGCTGTTCTTGGCCAACTGTCGGCGCAGGTCCGTGATCTCTTCCGCCATGCTCGCCAACGCAGCTTCAAGCTCAGCGATCCGACGCAGAGCCGTGGCGAGAAGTTGTTCAAGGGCGGCAACCTGATCCATCCCACCACTGATTCAGAGAAATCAACCCGGCGCCACAGAATTCAGACAAGAAAACCTGAGTTCTGGATAAGCGCTATATCTGGTATTCGACCTGCCTGATTGTTTCCGGCACGGTTATGGGTCCCATTTTAACTTTGGTTTTCCCGAGCATATAGGCTGCGACACACGAGATGAGGTGTACGAATGCGTTGGCAGGCGATCTGTGTCGAGTGTGTTCCAGTCCCATGCTGGTTTTCAACTTATCGAACAGAGTTTCGATGATGAACCGCCTTCGCAACAGGATTTTGTTCAGGATTGGCAGGAGATAGTTTTTCATGTTGCGGCGAATGCCGGTGACGAGGTGGAGCCCACGCTGCCAGAGCCGTTGGAAGAGGGATTTGGAGATATAGCCCTTATCAGCAAATATTTTGCCTTCGAGGCCCGCGATCATGGCTTCAAACGGCTTTCGATCATCGACATTACCTGCCGTGATTTTGACGGCCATGATCTCCCCCTTGTTGTTGATGATTAGATGCAGTTTGAAGCCAAAGAACCAGCCCATTGTGCTGCGACCGCGCTTTGCCAGCCCCTTGAAGACCTTGTTTCGATTAATGCGGGCATTGTGGCAGACCGCGAGCTTAGTGCTGTCGGCAAAATAGACGCCGGTTTTTTCACCGCTGAAGCAGTGCAGCAGTATGCAAAACGGCACCATTAATCTTGGCATGAGGCTGACAAACCGACCATAGCTCGGGAGGGTGCCAAAGCAGTCACGGTATTTCTGCTCAACGCCATAAATCCAATAATGTTTGAAGTCCTTGAACGGCGACAAGTGAAACAAGACCATGATGAACAGGCTCTCCCCCAGGGTCAGCTTGCCGGCGCGAAGCCTCTGACGACCCGAGGGGATCAACCGGTGGCGCTCCCAGTCCTCGTAGGTTTTTGCAAAATCATCGAGACAGACAAAAAGTGCGGTGTTAGTGATCGACATGAGTGGCGGTCCATATTGTGTCGCTTTTGAACCTTGAATCATGGGGCAACGTACCTGGAAACCCCTCTCACCCCATACTAATCACGGGGGCATTCAGGCTGGTCAACACGGGGCAAAAGGTGCGCGCCATGGAGAACAACTTCCCAATCAACGAAGATCTCGCTTATGAGAAGATCCGGGACCTCATGTTCGACATGATGGAAGAGGACCCCAACCGTCTCTACGCCCTCACGGATAAGCTCAATGAACTGGCTGCGCTCCCTAAAAGAACCATGACACTTGTGCTCGATCTGATGGCCGCCACTCCCTTTCAGGTGATCATCCCGAAACACGTACGGAAAAATGACCCTGATACATTCAAAGCGGATCACGAAACCGTTTCAAATGTTCTATTTCTTGGAGAGTTTGGCGGAATTGCCGTTGAACTGGAGCCAAATGAGGCTTTGAGAGAACCGAGGATCATTTCCATAACAATGGTGGAAATCCCTCATCGCAACCCTCTGCGAAAAAGGGTCAACGAGTATCGTAAAAAACGAATCAAAAAACGTAACTCCCAAGCACCCTGTCCGATAGGGTTGCGGGGTTTTGTTCCGTCAGAGCCGTGCGATGATCTGAGGTGGTGACAGGGTCAGGATTTCCAGGATGTTGAACCGGTGTTTTCTGGCCGTCGAGATGACGGACCTGATGTCGGCGAAGACCCGCGCGCCCTCGAGGGTGCGGAAGGTGCCCGAGATTTTCATGCGCAGCTTCATCATGCGCAGGTCCTGTTCGGCCTGATTGTTTGTGAATGGGACCGCGAAGTCGGCGATGAATCGCAAAACGTCATCGCGGTAGTCACGCAGGCGGAGGAGCAGGTTGTGGCCTGGCCGCCTGGCTTTTCGGCCGCGGGTGCCGGGGCTTTTGGCCAGCGGGGGCTGGCGTTCGTGGAAGGCGAGCCCCTTGGCGAGGATCGCCATGTATCTGGTGACTATACCCTGGCGAACCAGTTCCGGGAGTTCGGTCTCGCCTTGATCCTGAGCCGCGCATCTGAGCTGATTGGCGCTATGAAGCACTGCGCTCATCTCCGTCGCCCAAGGCTCTTTTTCGATCTCTTCGATGGCCTTGAGTTCGCGCAAGTGATGCGCCCCGCAGAGGGCGTGGGCGTCCACTCCGCTCATATGGGCGTAGTAGGGTTTCCAGTGATCATGAATGATCGTCCCGCCGGTCAGGAAGGTTGGAACAGCACCGCGTTTGGCGCTGATGCGGTAATGGGTGAAGGCGGTATCGCAGATCGTGTGCAGCCAGTGCAGCTTGCCGGCAACACGAAGTCCGGTCTCGTCCAGATGCCGAACGCCGCCTTCGGCAAGCCGGGCGAGAATGTGTTCAACCACGACACCCATCTTATTTGCCGCGCCGCGCGTCCAGTTGGTCACGCTGGCCGCGCACAAGCTGGTGGCCCCAAACAGGTCGCGCATAAGCTGGCAGACCCGATCCTCGGGTATCAGCTGCTGAACATTGCAATAGACCGCCACTGCCCGCATGCGCGTGCCATATTGCACATGCGCGGCCACGCCATCGGGAAAGCCAGCCGTCGTCGTGGCTCGACAATGGTCGCAACAATAAACCGCCGCCTGATGCTCGGTGACCTCCAGGCGTGGCGCAGGCAAGTCGAACACCTGACGCTTCTCGATCCCTTTCACCATCTCCGCCGTCAGGGCGCTCTGACAGGCGCTGCAATGCGTCGCCTCATGCCGTTCGACAAAGTCGGGTGTTGACGTCTGGCGCAGGGTGTCGCCCCGGTGGCCAACTTGGCCGCCACTTTTCTTTCCGGATTTGCCACGCAGGCTGCGCGGGGCTGGCTTCTTCAGGCCATCACTTGAAGGGGGCTTGCTGCTATTGCTGCTGTTCTTGGCCAACTGTCGGCGCAGGTCCGTGATCTCTTCCGCCATGCTCGCCAACGCAGCTTCAAGCTCAGCGATCCGACGCAGAGCCGTGGCGAGAAGTTGTTCAAGGGCGGCAACCTGATCCATCCCACCACTGATTCAGAGAAATCAACCCGGCGCCACAGAATTCAGACAAGAAAGAAAAAAAACACGCGCAAAATGGCAAATTCGACTCACCATAAAACTGACAATAACACTCAAACGTGGGGGGTGCTTGGGAGTTACCAAAAAACTACGAAAAAATTCTGTCGAGTAGTGCACTGGTGACGCCAACGTCTTATCCAGAATCGGGGTAAGAAAGAAAAAAAACACGCGCAAAATGGCAAATTCGACTCACCATAAAACTGACAATAACACTCAAACGTGGGGGGGTGCTTGGGAGTTACGCAAAAAATACGATTGGAATTCCGGTTCAAAACCATGGAGACCGAATTGCTCCATACATTCTGCGAGTAGTTGAGAGGACATACGGACTCCAATTACGCGGCCAAGAGCCCGAAATCGATCCGCTTATCCAGATCGACCTCGAAGCGGCCATAAGGGTTGATGTGTAGGTAGATGAGCGGGGACAGGCCGCGATAATCCTCAGGGGACAAGCGGGCGGCCACATCGGGGTTGCGCAGGACGGACTGCACCATCCGCGTGTTCACGTAGACCAGTGACGATTGTAGCAAGTGCAACGCGTGAGCAGCGGTCTCCTGATCCCGCACACGATTGGTGGCAATTTCACCGCCCTTGCCAAAGAACACGAAGCTGTTGGCGCTGTTCCAGTTCTCGACGACGTTCAATCCCTCATGAATTTCCCGACGGAAGGCCTCTGAGCGCAGATAGCGGCACAGAAAAATCGTCTTTATGGCGCGACCAAGCTCCGCCAGCGCCTTGTAGGTGGGGTGCATCACATCGGATCGGGCGAACCGGCGAAGGATGGCCTCGGGATCAGCCGTCCCGTGCTGCATGGCCGCTGCGTATTTGACCATCTCGTCATACTGGCGTTCGATCTCGCCCCAATCGACCACGCCCGACAGGATCGGAAGGAGATTGGGCAGTTGCCCTCGCATACCCGCACTAGGGAGGGCGAGTTTCTGCCGCGCAATTGCCTTGAGGCGCGGCGCAAGCTCAAAGCCCAGAAGATGGCAGAAAGCAAAGCCAACTGCGCTTTGGCCGTGGCTGTCCACATACTGCCGTTGGATTTCCATGTCCGTGCAATGCCGTAAGACACCCTCAATCATTGCGGCTACCTCAGAGGACGAACAACGCTTCAGCTGAGAATAAATGCAGGTCGCCTGACGCTCTACATGCCAATAAATCATGACGCCGCGCCCGCCATAGCGCGCATGCCACTCCGTCATCAGATTGCGATCCCAGGCCCCGAACTTGGTGGAATCCCCAGCACATGTTGTGCCCGGCGTGCCCCAGATTTCCGGTTCGCGAATTGCAAGCGTTGCATTGGCAACCTGCGCGCAAGCCGCCTTTAAGGAAGCCGGGTCAATATACCGTCTGCGAATGTGCAGAAGTTCGTCATAACTGACATCGGGTGAACCAGCGGCCACGCGTTTCAGGCCCGCGTTGGTTCCCAAGCCGTAAAGGCAGAGCAACAGGCGTTGATCTCGCACGGCAGGCGGCAGAGCCTCCCGACTGGCCGAGGTCTGAAAGCCGCTCAAAAACCCAGTATCGAGTGCTGTTTCTTTGAGAACATCCAAAAGCCCGGTCATCGGCCACGCCCGGGCAACCTCGCTTTTCAGCGTGGCCAAACCAGGCGGCTCTGGGGCTGGCGCAAAGGGCGTAATGGAAATCCGGTTCTCCCCACCCCGCCGCAAGCGCACCTTATCATTGTCAGGCAAGGTGGCGTTCAACAGCCGCAGTTCCTTCTCCAGCTCGGCTTTCACGCCCGCGACAAAGCCTCTTGCATCCTGCGATAGCCCCAGATCAGCGTAGTAGGAATCTCGACGCGTGTCGAAATCTCCCGGCAGGTCATCATCCGGGTTGCGGTAGCGGTCCGCACCTTCGATCCATATCTCTTTGGCGCGGATGCGTTCGCGAAGCTGTGTCAGCACACAGAGCTCGAAGGACACAACATTGACCCGACCATTCTCATCAATGACTGCGCTGCGCCATTTTCCGGGAATGATCCCTGCTGGAATATCATTTTCAGAAACAACCCGGCGACCGGCTTCCGCAAACCGGACAATCAGAACCAAGGCGGTCAATATCGGATGCCACATTGCATTGTTCGAGCGAAATCGCAAAGCCCGGAGCAACGGTGGCAGCATGCGGCGGTAGTGGCTGGCATATGAGTTGCGCATGGTCTGTTGGATGCGCGTGTCCAAGGTACCCTTGGCGCGATGTTCGTCAATGACTGCCCGGAGTTTAGCCGCCCCAGCGATAGGGAAGATAACGTCTTCAATCCGACCCTCGGGATGATCCAGCGCGGCCATGGCAATCTCGACAAGCAAACGCTCCTTGCCATGAACCGCGCCTATATCTGCCGCGATGCCCTGAATGACCTTTCGGCGTGACCGTGTTCCCAGGCGATGAACCACCTCCAAAAGCAGGTCAATGAGGCCGTCAATCAGCTGAGAGCGGCGATGCATCAGGTAGACCGCAAGAAGCCCGAAGCGCTTCTCGGGCGCATGGCGACGCATTTCCGAGGCGGTTTCGCCTTCTACCTGACATGCAATACGCATCACCCAACCGCGTTCGACATCACCAAGAATATCCAATGGAAGATTGAGCGCCGCGACAAAGGACACCTTTTGCGCCGTCAGCAGTACGCTGTCTAGCGTTGCAGCACCGACATCATCCTTCAGACGCTGAAACCCCGTTGTCGCCAAGGGCTCAGACAGCGTCCATTCTAACTGCGTAACCCTCTCGGTCGATAACCGCGATGCCACCTTCGTCAAATACCCCTCGCGGAAATCCCGACGGGCCGCGCGCGCAAGCCGCTCCATGATCTTCACTGAAGGAACAAACACGTTCATTTGACGGGCCTGTGCATAGCCCCGCTCAACCCAATCCGCCAAGTTCAGGTCACGCCCACCGAGCTGTTCAATCATCCATGCCTGGAGTCTGGCCCGATCACGATCAGAAGCCCGGCGAAACCCGAGAAAATCCAGAATACTCGCACGTTGCCGCCGCGCGGTGTCACTGGAAAAAGAGTAGGAAAGATCGTCTGTCGCCCCAATCTGGTCAGCAACGTACACGATCACATCAGGGTCAAGATCACCGCGCGTGGCAGGAAACCGGCCATGCTGGCGAAAAAAGAGGAGTTGGCATGCAATCGCGACCCGCGACTTCGCCCCAAACCGGTTTAGAAACTCAAAATCCGAATATGAAAGCCCCCACGTTGAGGCAAATGCTTGCTCTATCATGACCCCTCCAGACGCAAGCATCATCCAACATCAGCTCTGGCCGTCAATCAGCCTTTCGTTCCCTGTACGTTCTTTCAAAAGCCCAAATATGATGGAGTGGACGCCTCTTCCCCCAAGGGCATCGCATTGTGCCAAGGTGGCGGTGTCAAAACAGCTACAAGAGGAGACGTCCAAGATGGAAGTTAGCATAATCGGGATCGATATTGCCAAGAATGTGTTTCAGTTTCATGGAGCTACCGCAGATGGGTCTACCGTATTCCGCCGCAAAATCCGGCGCGGGTGTGTTCTGGATTTTCTGTCGGCGCAAACATGTTGCCTTGTTGCGATGGAGGCTTGCGCCAGTTCCCATCACTGGGGCCGCGAGATCGAACGGCTCGGACATGAGGTTCGATTGATCCCTCCGCAATATGTCAAGCCATTCAGGAAGCGACAGAAGAACGATATGGCTGATGCCGAAGCAATTGCGGAGGCCGCAGCGCGCGCCGGGATGAGATTTGTCGCCGTGAAATCGGCGGAACAGCAATCCCGATCCATGCTATTGAAAACGCGAGAATTGTTTGTCGGTCAACGCACGCAGGTCATCAATACACTACGCGGTCATCTAGGCGAGTATGGGATTGTGGCAGCTCAGGGCCCGTCCCACATCAGAAAACTCGAAGCTATGGTTATCGACGACGAAACCACCGAACTCCCGTTGATAATGCGCAATATGTGCATCCGGCTCTTCGATCACTTGAGCATTCTGGATTGGCAGATTGATGACCTGACATCCCGGATCGAAGCCGCGGCCCGAATGGATGAGAATGCGCAGCGGTTGATGACCATACCTGGAATCGGGCCCATGTGCGCCATGGCAATATCATCTCTCGCACCCCCACGTGAGAGTTTTCGCAAGGGGCGGGATTTTGCCGCCTGGGCAGGCCTGACGCCAAAACAGAACTCTACAGGCGGGAAAACCCGGCTGGGGCGAACGTCGAAGATGGGCCAGAAAGATACCAGAAGATTACTCATCCCTGGAGCAATGTCCGTCATCCAATCCAATGAACGAAAAGGTGGTGCACCCGATGGTTCGTGGCTCGACCGGATGCTGAAACGCAAACCCAAACTGCTGGTGGCCATCGCGCTGGCAAACAAGATGGCCCGGATGGCTTGGGCTGTGATGAAAAACGAGGATGTATATCGAGTTCAGTTGGCGGCCTGAGGAAAGCCAGCTGTCAGCCGGAATGCGGTAGATCTTATACCAACGGCGGGATGATTTGACTCGCTTTTTGGATTCCCAAATTGTTCGGTATGTGACTCACTGTTTCTGTCCAGAGAGGGAGGGAGATATGGGTGCCGCGGTTCCGGTTTTGCGCGATGATTTCACGGTGCACGAGTTGCGCGCTTTAGCCGGTCGCGCGTCGAACGGCAAAGTAGCACGTCGGCTTTTGGCGATTGCTCTGGTGCTTGAAGGGTCGTCGCGCAAGGTTGCTGCCCAGAGTTGCGGGATGGATCGCCAAACCCTTCGAGACTGGGTCCATCGATACAATGTCGAAGGTCCTGACGGGCTGTCAGATCGTGGGGGTGGCGGCGCGAAACCTCGATTGTCGCCGGAGCAGATAGCGCAGCTTGCGGTCTGGGTGGAGGCTGGCCCTGATCCGGCCCGCGATGGTGTGGTTCGCTGGCGTCGCGCCGATCTTGCCCGGCGCATTGAGGCGGAGTTCGAGATCAAGCTCCACGAACGCACAGTAGGTAGTTATTTGGTTCAACTGGGCTTTCGCAGGCTGTCGGTCCGCCCCGAACATCCCAACGCCGACCCAGTGGCACAGACTGCATTTAAAAAAAACTTTGCCAGCATCGTAGCCGACATTTTGACTGAACGGGCGAAAGGAAAGCCACTGGAAATATGGTTCCAGGACGAAGCACGGGTGGGCCAGCAGGGAACACTCACCCGTGTCTGGGCGAAGCGGGGAACCCGCCCACGTGCGCCCCGGGATACCCGCTACAAATGGAGCTACGTATTTGGCGCTGCCTGTCCGGCACGTGGTGCCGCAGCTGGGCTGATCCTGCCTTATGTTAACACAGAGGCGATGGGCCTGCATCTCGACGAGGTCTCAAAAACAATCGCACCCGGTTCTCATGCGCTCCTGGTCACAGATGGCGCGGGGTGGCACGGAGCCAAGGGGCTCTTGGTGCCAGACAACATAACGCTCCTGAAGCTGCCCCCCTATGCGCCCGAACTCAACCCGATGGAAAATGTCTGGGCCTATCTGCGCTCCAACAAGCTGGCCATCACCGTGTTCGATACCTACGAGCAGATCCTCGACAAATGCGCAGACGCCTGGAACTTCTTCGAAAATGACCCGCAGCGCATAACCTCAATAACGACCAGAGAATGGGCAACGGTCAATTGATCAAGCCGTTGGTATTAGCGGAGGATTATGGGCGAACAGTCGAGAATGACGGGATTGGGAAAACCAGGGAAGCTGCGTGGAGTTGAAACCCCGCAAATATGATTTGGACCCGATCTTCGAACTATCCATAAGGGCCCGCGAACAAGAGCGTCGCAATCAGAGGCCGGACACACGTAGGAACTCGACCGCATTTCCCAAAATCACTTAAAGATTCTGCTTGCGTTCCAGGAGGCGTCCACACATGCAGCTTCGGGCCAGCTAGGCCAAAAAGGGCGAGAAGGCCGCGAAGATGGAAAAGCTGTTTGGCGATGCCGACATGCGCAAAGCCCATAACGTTACTGACGAACAAGCCGCCAATATCGACGCATGGTTGCCCGAAGGTATGGCCTAAAAACAATGGCAGGGCGCATTCGCGCCCTGCCCTGCCCGTGGGCAGGGCCGTCGCTTTTCCTGACGGACGGGAAGCCCTGTTCACCGGTTAGAGTCTCCTTGTGGTGAGGACCAACTGGCCCCGCTCCGGCGGGGCTTTTTTTCTTGTCCAGATCGATCGATCTCCATTGGTATTTTTCGATCAAATAGAATGCTTGATAGCACTTTAGTTCTTGCTATCAACCCCCATATCTGATAGCAGTATCCCAACTGATAGCAAGGAGCGAACCTATGGGAAATATGTCGATCAGAAATGTACCAGACGAAATCCATCAAGCCTTGAAAGTCAGGGCTGCAAAGAACAACCGAAGTGCCGAAGCTGAAGTGAGAGCGCTATTGGTCGAATCCGTCGTGGCAGAAAAGAAGGGCGGGTTTGGCACCCGTTTGCGGGCTTGCTTCGCAGGAGTCGAAGGCGACGAATTGGAAATAGTCAGAGACAAAGCCCCTGCACAGCCGTTGGAGCTAGGATGATCATTCTCGACACGAACGTAATTTCCGAACTCCAAAAGCCTCAGCCAAATACGAATGTCGTTGATTGGTTGGACCAGCAGGAGCCGACAAACCTGTATTTGACGTCAATCACTGCCGCAGAGCTTATGTATGGGGCGCATAGTCTGCCTGATGGAAAGCGCGCGACAGAACTGCAAGACACCGTTGCCCACATCATTGAAGATCAATTCAGGGGCCGAATCTTGCCGTTCGATGCTACCGCCGCGCACTACTATGGAATGCGAATGGCCCAAGTCCGCAAGGAGGGGATCGCTGTAGGGTTTGCAGACGGGCAAATTGCCTCAATAGCGGTCGCGAACAATGTGGCCCCTGTCGCGTCGCGCGATACGGCCCCCTTCGAAGCGTTCCGCCTCGATGTCATCAACCCTTGGAAGGATTCCGAGGATTGACCCTTGGTTCAGCCGCCGCAATGAGAAAGGAGCCGTAAATGAGTGTTGCTAAGAGCCTGATCAAAGGCGCAGACGAAGCCCTCGCCATTGCGAAGGGTGAAATGGAACCTGCCGCAGTGTTTGTTCCCGAAACCGTTGACGTTGCCGCGATCCGCAAGAGGTTGAAGCTATCACAGGCCGCATTTGCCGAACGCTATTGCCTCCCAGTGGGCACGGTTCGGGATTGGGAACAACATCGGCGTTCCCCAGATCGAGCGGCGGTTGTTCTTCTTTCGATTATCTCACGCAACCCCGAAGGTGTTGCCGAAACTCTTGCGGCTGGATGATTTTTGTCCGGTCGTTTGCAACAAAAGCCCTCCCATATTGGCAACAAAGCGGGCGTTTCAAGCCCCACCCAAGCGGTGTAAAATTGCCCGTGGCGTCAGGGCAGCGCCCTGCCGCCACGGGCCTGCGCTGTTCGCGCGGAACCGCTAACGCGGAAATGCTCTGTTTTGTACCGGTTCTAGCACCAGCCCCGCCGCTGTAAGGACGTGCGAGCCCTTCAGACACCAACACGTTGCCGACATCTCTCCCATTCACTGACAGGCGCCCTAGAAGCCGTCCGAACCGATCCCGCCCGGGCAAAATCGTCAAATCCACCAATCCGCCGGACGTTATCAGATCTCGCAGCCGCATCGTTGCGGCATCGCCCAGGGCTTTTTCAAAGTCACACCGCGCTTGATAGGTTTCTGGCGTGTCATAACCCATCAGCCGCACCCTTTCATTGCCATAGGCCAGTGTGTCACCGTCGATTGCATAGATCGAAGCCGGATCTATGCCCTCCCCAAGTGCGTGCCTGTGACCATGCGGCAAAGTGACTCACAGGCATCAAAATCATCAGGCCAATTCAGGCGCAGGAGTATAGTTAAATCGATAGTAACTCCCAAGCACCCTGTCCGATAGGGTTGCGGGGTTTTGTTCCGTCAGAGCCGTGCGATGATCTGAGGTGGTGACAGGGTCAGGATTTCCAGGATGTTGAACCGGTGTTTTCTGGCCGTCGAGATGACGGACCTGATGTCGGCGAAGACCCGCGCGCCCTCGAGGGTGCGGAAGGTGCCCGAGATTTTCATGCGCAGCTTCATCATGCGCAGGTCCTGTTCGGCCTGATTGTTTGTGAATGGGACCGCGAAGTCGGCGATGAATCGCAAAACGTCATCGCGGTAGTCACGCAGGCGGAGGAGCAGGTTGTGGCCTGGCCGCCTGGCTTTTCGGCCGCGGGTGCCGGGGCTTTTGGCCAGCGGGGGCCGGCGTTCGTGGAAGGCGAGCCCCTTGGCGAGGATCGCCATGTATCTGGTGACTATACCCTGGCGAACCAGTTCCGGGAGTTCGGTCTCGCCTTGATCCTGAGCCGCGCATCTGAGCTGATTGGCGCTATGAAGCACTGCGCTCATCTCCGTCGCCCAAGGCTCTTTTTCGATCTCTTCGATGGCCTTGAGTTCGCGCAAGTGATGCGCCCCGCAGAGGGCGTGGGCGTCCACTCCGCTCATATGGGCGTAGTAGGGTTTCCAGTGATCATGAATGATCGTCCCGCCGGTCAGGAAGGTTGGAACAGCACCGCGTTTGGCGCTGATGCGGTAATGGGTGAAGGCGGTATCGCAGATCGTGTGCAGCCAGTGCAGCTTGCCGGCAACACGAAGTCCGGTCTCGTCCAGATGCCGAACGCCGCCTTCGGCAAGCCGGGCGAGAATGTGTTCAACCACGACACCCATCTTATTTGCCGCGCCGCGCGTCCAGTTGGTCACGCTGGCCGCGCACAAGCTGGTGGCCCCAAACAGGTCGCGCATAAGCTGGCAGACCCGATCCTCGGGTATCAGCTGCTGAACATTGCAATAGACCGCCACTGCCCGCATGCGCGTGCCATATTGCACATGCGCGGCCACGCCATCGGGAAAGCCAGCCGTCGTCGTGGCTCGACAATGGTCGCAACAATAAACCGCCGCCTGATGCTCGGTGACCTCCAGGCGTGGCGCAGGCAAGTCGAACACCTGACGCTTCTCGATCCCTTTCACCATCTCCGCCGTCAGGGCGCTCTGACAGGCGCTGCAATGCGTCGCCTCATGCCGTTCGACAAAGTCGGGTGTTGACGTCTGGCGCAGGGTGTCGCCCCGGTGGCCAACTTGGCCGCCACTTTTCTTTCCGGATTTGCCACGCAGGCTGCGCGGGGCTGGCTTCTTCAGGCCATCACTTGAAGGGGGCTTGCTGCTATTGCTGCTGTTCTTGGCCAACTGTCGGCGCAGGTCCGTGATCTCTTCCGCCATGCTCGCCAACGCAGCTTCAAGCTCAGCGATCCGACGCAGAGCCGTGGCGAGAAGTTGTTCAAGGGCGGCAACCTGATCCATCCCACCACTGATTCAGAGAAATCAACCCGGCGCCACAGAATTCAGACAAGAAAGAAAAAAAACACGCGCAAAATGGCAAATTCGACTCACCATAAAACTGACAATAACACTCAAACGTGGGGGGTGCTTGGGAGTTACAATCGATAATGCAAAAATAACTCAGTATTTTTGCGGTGATCGAGACGATACCTAAGCCCAAAAGGGTCGCAAATGCAGCCCACGGTGTGCTGCCTTCGGCAACGGCGGCAACCAGACGGCCTGTGATGACAGGGATCGCGATATCAGCCGCGATCGAGGTCAGCATGAGCCCCAAAATCGCAACTGCGAGACCGCGAAGGCGCAGCCATAAGCGAAATGTGAATGAAAGGACGCGCGCAAACGCGCTGTCGGTAGCAAAATAAGACATGGTATTTTCGCGATTTCACGCACCGCGCCCTGCAAAATAGAAGTGTCCAAAGGTGGAACAAAAACAGCTGACAGTTGGGCCGGTCTGGCCAAATTCTATCAGGTGCCGACGGGCCCCATAGGGGTGCCAATCGGGAGGAAACGGTTGCCAATACTCATGATCGTCCTCCTTGCAGGGGTTGTGAGTTCTCAACTAAAGTAAGCGGTGCCGCCAAGTCAAGCCTGAGATCAGACCAGGCAGGGCAATCGCGCTTCAAAGCCCCTTGATGAGCGTTTTGAGGAAGTCATTGCTCCAGCCTGCCTTTTTGAACTTCCCACGGTTTGAGCCTTTTGCGGGATTTGCCTTGATGATGTTTAAAGCGATGCGCCTCAAGGCGGCGAAGTTGGCTGGCGCGTGATCTTTTCGTGCGCGGTGCTGATCATCGTTCATCACCACGTCGAGAGACCAATGCAAACTGTTCTCGATCTGCCAGTGACCACGGATCAGAGAAGCGGCAACTTGAGCCGAGGGACATTTGGAGAGGAGGTAAATCCGCTCTGACCGGTTTGTTTTGTCATCTGCTGCTCGCTCAGAAACGACGTGGACGAAGGCTTGTAGATGCGGCCAGTTATGGATGTCCGTGAGATACTGCGGCACATTATAGACGCGATATGACCGCTCCTCGATGCGGCCGTGGTCAGCGTCGACCGTGTCATATTTATCAATGTAATCAGTACCCTGATCGTCAACAAAGGCCCGTACATCAGCCAGCATGTCGCCCTGGTTGCCCTTGAGCTGCAAGCAATATTCGCCGCCCGCCTGCACGATCAATTCGCAGGTCTCTCTCTGGCAGTGCAGCGCATCAGCGGTGATGGTGATGCCACGGATATCAAGCATCCCGATCAGGTCGCGCAGCGCCAGTATCTCGCCGCCGCCCCTGGCGCTTTCTGCGATGCCCAGGCTCAGGCGCGCGCCATGGGCAAAGGCGGTCACGATGTTCATGTTCGACTGCCCGGCGGCCTTGTCAAAGCTGCGCCGCATCTCTTTGCCATCGATAGCGATTGCCGGCTCATCTCCAGCCTTGACCGCAAAATCGGTGCGAAACTTGTCGAAAAAGGCCTGAAAGCTCGACGGCTTCATAAGGCGGAAGAGCCGCGAATACGCGTCATGGCAGGGAATGCCGTGGGGCAATTCGAGAAACTCTCGCAGGAAATCCTCCTTCATATGCCCGAAAAGCTCCATGTCGACCGCCGTCTCACCGCCGCACAGCGCGCACAAAAGGCTGATCGTCATGAGATCGCAGAAATTGTGACGCGGGGCATTGCCACCCCGAGGATCGTCCATGTCGTTGAAATAGCTGGTCAATATAGGCATCTCAAAACTCCATCAAGTGATGAAGCCTCAAGAATCCAATTTTCAACCCCAGTCAAACTTTAAGCGCGATTCCCCTATCAGACCAGGGGAATCGATTGAAGGTTATTGCCGGATGAGTGCTTCCATATAGTCATCGTCCCATGCGGCAGAGCGTCGTTTTTGAGGCATGCTTATTTTGCCTGGGTTTCCTCGCAGTAAGTTTGTTGCGGCGTGATTGATGGTGGCAAAGTTGGCCGCAGCATTGCCTTGCCTTATTCGGCACTCGTCTTGCCGGAACGTGACGTCGAGCACCCAGTGCAGACTGTTTTCCACTTGCCAATGGCTGCGGATATGTCGCGCCATTTTCTCGGGGCAGTCCACCAATGATGAGATGTATACTCCTGCGCCTGAATTGGCCTGATGATTTTGATGCCTGTGAATCACTTTGCCGCATGGTCACAGGCACGGAGGTTTCTATTTTGAGGGTATGAGCAAGCGAGACAAAACAGTCACCTTATCCGACGAGCAGCGCATAGCGCTTGAAGCGCTTTGCCGCCGCCGCAAAGTTGAGGCCCTTGTTTGGAAACGTGCGCGTGCGTTTCTTCTTCTGGACACAGGAGAAGACGCCGGAACGGTTTGCCGGATTTTGGATATCGGTCCAACGGTTCTGACGGAATGGCAGTTCGCGTTTGCCGGAGCGGGGTTGTCATTTTTTGGCTTGAAGGGCTACAGCCAGCGACAGGGGCATCTATCGGTGGAGCAGGAACGGGCTTTGAAAGCGCATTTCACCGAACATCCGGCACAGAACGTAGATGAGGTCTGTGCCTATGTTCTGGCCGAGTGCGACCAGAGCTACAGCCCCTCGGGAGCCGCCAGGCTGATGCGCCGCCTGGGGTTTGTGTATAGGAAACCACAATTGCTGCCTGCACAGGCCGATGAAGCCAAACAGGCTGCGTTTATTGCCCAATATGAGGCCATGATGAACGGGTTGGCCGCAGATGAGATGGTTGTCTTTTCGGACGCTGTTCACCCCGAGCATCAGAGCCGCCCCGCCCATGGCTGGTTCCCAAAGGGACAAAAGACGGCCCTGAAGGCGACATCCGGGCGCAAACGGCTCAATATTCAGGGAGCGCTTGACCTTGAGACCTTCCAGTTCACCTTTGTAGAAGGCGAAAAGATCAATGCCCGGACAACCCAACAAATGCTGGAAAAGTTGGAGCGCAACAACCCAACCATGACGACCATCCATGTCTTTGTCGACAATGCCCGCTATCATCATGCCAGGATACTTCAGCCATGGCTCAACAGCCCGGAACGCCGGGTGAAGTTGCATTTCCTGCCAGCATATGCCCCGCATCTCAACCCAATCGAGCGCCTTTGGGGCGTCATGCACGATTGGGTCACACACAATCGCCACTATGCAACGTTCAACCAGTTCACAGAGGCTATTTTCAACTTCTTCCGTACGACACTGCCAGAAAAATGGCCTGAGTTCCGCGACACCGTCACCGACAACTTCCGCGTTGTATCGCTCAAGGAATACAAAGTGATATAGATACCCACGGGCTTACACCCGTGGTTCTTTCAAAGGTCAAGCTCCGCTTGTCCATTATCTTCTCGGCCCTGCCATCGGACGTAATTCCGTATCGTTTGCTCGTCGACCCCAACGGTGGACACAAAAAATCCTTTGTAAACGCTGTGGGACGATTTTCGCAGCCGCATTCTGCAGACGATAGCCCGAAGACAATGGAAGGGCTATCATCCCCGCGCTTACACGCGGGGAGTTCCCGCTGGATTAAAATCATCATCGGGCTCGGGTGGCGTCTGGTTCTTGATGTATTCCAACCACACCTCGTCTGTCACGTTGCCGCTGCTGGCAACCCGGTAACCGCGGGCCCACAGGTGTTGCCCCCAATATCTTTTGCGCAATATCCCGAACTCGCTCAGCAGCTTGTGCGAACTGCGCCCTTTCAGATATTGCTCCGCACGGCTGACCGACAGGTTCGGCGGGGTCGACACCGGCATATGCTCGTGGTCACGGTTGATTGATCCGGCATGCACAACCATCCCATGCGCCCGCGCCGTCTCGCGCAGCAACTCACGGCAGCGGTTGCCGACATCGCCGCCCAACACCTGGTAGCGGTACTTCGTCACCCACACCAAGTGGTATTTGCAGTCCCAAACCGTATGGCTGCCACGCTTGTACGAATCCATAATCAGGCATCTTAACGCAAATGCCGCGATCCCGTCCGGCTAAAGCCGTGGGGTTTACAGATCCCCTATCGGGGACTCTAACCCGGAAAACATCAGGCCAATTCAGGCGCGGGAGTATAAAAGCGCCGGACCGTTTCAATCTTCCCTCTGATCTCGCGCGTGTATTCGGTCATGACCACGGCTTTCAGGCCTGGCCAGTTATGCCGGTTGATCAACCACTGCGTATCAGAACAGACGGTGCATCGCCGGGTTGCTTCGATGCTAATTGCGGCCCAGAGCCGCCGTTGATCTGCGGGTTTCCATGCTGCGGCGCGGCCCGTCAGACAGGCTATTCGCTGCATATGCAAAATCTCGGATGTGGCTAACTGGTAGTGTCGGGACAAAGTGTGGTTTCGCTGCGGCTGTGCCTATGGCTGATTTCCTCAAGAACGTTAGAAGTTTTGAAGGTGGCAAAGTGAAGAAGGAGGTCGGGTTGCCCAGACTACACTCAATCGTTGATAGCATCCACCAGCTCATCGGCGAGTTTGCACAGATCGAAGTGTTCCACCTTTCGGCTCACGGGAATTCGCACCTCAATCGGCTTGGTTAACCTGAGTTCTGGATAAGCGCTATATCTGGTATTCGACCTGCCTGATTGTTTCCGGCACGGTTATGGGTCCCATTTTAACTTTGGTTTTCCCGAGCATATAGGCTGCGACACACGAGATGAGGTGTACGAATGCGTTGGCAGGCGATCTGTGTCGAGTGTGTTCCAGTCCCATGCTGGTTTTCAACTTATCGAACAGAGTTTCGATGATGAACCGCCTTCGCAACAGGATTTTGTTCAGGATTGGCAGGAGATAGTTTTTCATGTTGCGGCGAATGCCGGTGACGAGGTGGAGCCCACGCTGCCAGAGCCGTTGGAAGAGGGATTTGGAGATATAGCCCTTATCAGCAAATATTTTGCCTTCGAGGCCCGCGATCATGGCTTCAAACGGCTTTCGATCATCGACATTACCTGCCGTGATTTTGACGGCCATGATCTCCCCCTTGTTGTTGATGATTAGATGCAGTTTGAAGCCAAAGAACCAGCCCATTGTGCTGCGACCGCGCTTTGCCAGCCCCTTGAAGACCTTGTTTCGATTAATGCGGGCATTGTGGCAGACCGCGAGCTTAGTGCTGTCGGCAAAATAGACGCCGGTTTTTTCACCGCTGAAGCAGTGCAGCAGTATGCAAAACGGCACCATTAATCTTGGCATGAGGCTGACAAACCGACCATAGCTCGGGAGGGTGCCAAAGCAGTCACGGTATTTCTGCTCAACGCCATAAATCCAATAATGTTTGAAGTCCTTGAACGGCGACAAGTGAAACAAGACCATGATGAACAGGCTCTCCCCCAGGGTCAGCTTGCCGGAGCGAAGCCTCTGACGACCCGAGGGGATCAACCGGTGGCGCTCCCAGTCCTCGTAGGTTTTTGCAAAATCATCGAGACAGACAAAAAGTGCGGTGTTAGTGATCGACATGAGTGGCGGTCCATATTGTGTCGCTTTTGAACCTTGAATCATGGGGCAACGTACCTGGAAACCCCTCTCACCCCATACTAATCACGGGGGCATTCAGGCTGGTCAACACGGGGCAAAAGGTGCGCGCCATGGAGAACAACTTCCCAATCAACGAAGATCTCGCTTATGAGAAGATCCGGGACCTCATGTTCGACATGATGGAAGAGGACCCCAACCGTTTCTACGCCCTCACGGATAAGCTCAATGAACTGGCTGCGCTCCCTAAAAGAACCATGACACTTGTGCTCGATCTGATGGCTGCCACTCCCTTTCAGGTGATCATCCCGAAACACGTACGGAAAAATGACCCTGATACATTCAAAGCAGATCACGAAACCGTTTCAAATGTTCTATTTCTTGGAGAGTTTGGCGGAATTGCCGTTGAACTGGAGCCAAATGAGGCTTTGAGAGAACCGAGGATCATTTCCATAACAATGGTGGAAATCCCTCATCGCAACCCTCTGCGAAAAAGGGTCAACGAGTATCGTAAAAAACGAATCAAAAAACTACGAAAAAATTCTGTCGAGTAGTGCACTGGTGACGCCAACGTCTTATCCAGAATCGGGGTTTGGTTAAGTTCTCGGCTTGCACCCGGCAGAAAATGGCTCCGCTGACGTCACCTTCGTGTGGTAACACGACTTCGACGACAAAAAACTCTTCGGTTCCTTGATGCCGAAACAAATCACAAGTCAAAGCGCCAGACTTCACCGCTATTTCAGGCTCCCAATCGTCGAAGTAAAAGCCTTCCGGATCGTGCTTTGGTGGGACAAATGGGCGCTTCACCAAAATATCAGAAAAGTCGTGCGTCGTATGAGGGACTATCGCGTCGAGATGGCTCAGTCCCATCTGGTCCCGCAGATTCTCATGCTGTCGGTGAAAACCGAGCGCTTCTTGGATCGCAGATTGACTACGCGCCAATTCACCAAAGACTCCTGATTGGTGAAGGTCGCCCAACACAGAGTTGGCACCCGCTAGACTGCCTAGAGCTGATCCCGGAATCGTCAGGCCGAGGTCACCGACACGTAGCCTGGAGCCAGTGGACCTTGCCAATTCAGCGATGTCAGTAGTGCGTGACGTTTGCGGTTTGGGTGGCGGTTTTACGATTCTTTGCACCTGAGGTGCCGCTGGCGGCTTTGGCAGTCGTGTCACCGCAGGGCCATCCTCAGACCGATCCAAGTCTTCGTCAGCACTAGCCCGTCGAAGCAACAAGATTTCACCCAGTGCCTCAAATGAAATACGCAGCTTGGAAGCTGGGCGGGTCCCCGCGTTTTTCAATGCAAACGTAACTGTCACGGGTTTTTCGTTTTGCTCTCGTCCTACATGAAGCCGCTCAAGGTCTGTTCGACATTTCGCGATCCAGTCAGGATAGGCACTATCTGTGTAGGTGCTTACATCTTCTGAATTGGGGGCGATGTAGGATATCTGAGTTCCGTCCTCATCGACCGATGACTCCGGCGCGGAAAAGTTGGTCACCTTCGGATGTGTCAACTCAAGGCGTTGAATAATCGCGTCGATGTCTTTCCGCGTGAGTGCGGTTGGGACTCGTCTAACTACGTGTGCAGATACCTCGGCATCTGTGGCGTCGTCGACTTCGATGATCGGTTCATGCGCCCGATAAGCGGCAATATCCTTTTTTAGGTCAGCAATCTGTTTGTCTTTGTCGGACAAAACAGCTTCGCGTTTCCAGCTCTCATTAATGAGTTGAAAGCGGAGACCTAAACCGGACGCCGTCATCGCCACTCCGCCGTCGTCGGTCATCACGGAAACTGACGCATAACCGTCTGAATTAGAAAGCGCAGAGACGACGCCGACGATCCGATCATCTGCCAAGTCGTAGTCCAGCATATCTGCCTGATCGGGGTCAGGACGCGCGTGGACCATCGTTCGCAGTATGACACGCGGTCCGGCTTCTCGGATAATCGTCTCCGTCAATCCGTTTTCCAGCATGGCGCGTACTCGTCCAAACATATCTAGTCCCCTGTTTCGCATGATTTGACACGGTTTGTTTTCTCTGAATCTCTGTCCTGGCAAAAGCTGGGAGGTGTGAGAGATGGGCAAACGTGGTCCTGATGCGAAGTTTGTGGTTCGACTATCGAGCGAAGAGCGCGCAGAGTTGGAGAAAATGATCTGCAAGGGTATCGGTGTTGCGTATCGGCTTTTGAAGGCGCGGATATTGCTTAAAGCGGATGTGTCGGCGGAAGGCCCTGGTTGGGCTGATGCGCGGATCGCCGAGGCTCTGGAGACAAGCTCCTCGACAGTTCTGCGGACCCGCCGACAACTCGTAGAGGAAGGGTTAGAGGCGGCCCTGTCGCGAAAGAAAAGGTCCACCGCACCTTCGCGCATATTTGATGGGGAAGCGGAGGCAAGGTTGATCGCCCTTGCCTGCTCTGAGCCTCCGCAAGGCTATGCCCGCTGGTCGCTGCGTTTGTTGGAAAAGCGCGTGGTTGAACTGGGGATTGTCGAAACCACCAGCGACACGACCATCCAGCGGGTGCTCAAAAAAACGCGCTCAAACCGCACCAAAGCCGCTATTGGGTGATCCCGCCCAAGGCCAATGCAGCCTTTGTCGCCGCGATGGAGGACGTGCTTGATGTCTACACCCGCCCGCAGGACCCGAACCGACCGCTGGTCTGTCTCGACGAAACATCCAGGCAACTGACCAAAGAAACACGCACCCCGATCCCTGCGCGGCCGGGGCAATCAGCGCGGTCTGACTATGAATACGAACGCAATGGGGTGGCCAGCTTGTTTATGCTGTTCGCACCGCTTGTCGGTTGGCGTCATCTCGCTGTCCGTGACCAGCGTACCGCCATTGATTACGCCCATGTGCTTCGTGATCTGGCTGATGTGTACTTCCCGAGCGCCGAAAAGATCACGCTTGTGCAAGATAACCTCAACACCCACAAGCCGGCCTCACTGTACGAGGCATTTCCTCCCACCGAAGCCCGCCGTATCGCGGAGCGTTTCGAGTGGCACTACACGCCGAAACACGGGTCTTGGCTGAACATTGCTGAATGCGAACTCAGCGTTTTGTCTCGGCAATGCCTCGACCGGCGTATTCCTGACAAGGCATCCTTGGAAACCGAAGTCTACGCTTGGACAGCAACGCGGAATGCCGAGAAAGCCAAGGTTAAATGGCACTTCACGGCTACGGATGCCAGAAACAAACTCTCACAGCTTTACCCGCAAATTGGGTGAATCAGGGGACTAGGGCGCGCTTACGGGTGCGACCGCCGCCTTTTTTGTGGCGGTCAATCTCCGCCTGCACAGGCTTGGTAAGCGCAACGACAATGGGATCTACGCCGAGTTCATCCCAAGGCAGGTCTTCTAACCGCTTGGCCTCAAAGAACAGATTGGTGTCGGCAACATAAAGGTGTTCCAAAATTCTCTCTTTTCAGGCTTACCACCCTTCAATTTAGCCAGACATCCCAGAGCTTGGGGATTTTGGCATAACCTGCGAGGCATCGTCGGATAGCACGAAGGCCTGTCTTGAAGAGAGAGCATAAGGACCTTCGGGCTTTTCGAATCCCCTTTTTTCGCCGCGTGTTGCGACGTGGTGCTCTTCGTTTGCTCCGGTTGAAACAGCCCAGTACATGGCGATTGCCAGCACCAAAATGAGGCGGGCCAATCGATCCGGCTTTTTGATCTGGCTTTGAGTAATTTCAAAGCCCCGGGTTTTGAAGTCGGAGAACATGGCTTCAATTCCCCAACGCATTCCATAATCGAGCACCTTGTACTCGGACGGTGCTGCATTCATGGCAATAATCCAAGGCTCTTTGTGCCCCTCTTCGTGAAGCACTCCAATGTTGCTAAAGACGCCCGTTCCGTAAAGCTCAGCGTTTACAAGCCCTTCGGGCATCAGTTGGGCAATTTCGCGCGTCATCATCTCGCCACCCTGATGTTGCAGTGTGATATTTCCCTTCATGCGCAGCCGGTAGTCCCATCCAGCCTCCTGGCACCATGCGACCAATCGGGCGGTTCCATAAAACCGATCTCCCGCCAGCAACACACGCGCATCCGCCGGGAGCCATGGGCGGACTGCTTCCAAAAGCTCATGTTGCACGCGCCATCCAATCGGCCCTTTGGTCTGGCGTACACGCCAGGCGACCGGGAGGGCCCGATCCCGCATCCGCACCGATAACATCAAAACCTCATGCCCTTCGTTGAGCTTGCTTTGATCAAGGGCCACCACAATCGTTTCTCCGGCCTCACACTGGCGGCGGAAAATTTCACCAACATAGGCCTGCATGATCTCATCAGTATCGATGTGAGGATTGCCCAGAACCCGCGAAATGTATTGATAGCGGTGGTCCACAGAGCCGATATCGCGGGGCAGAGCAGCCGCATTTTCCATCAGATTGACGCTGCGCGTGTTCAAAATCACGCTTGCTATGATGCACAATCCCTCCCGGCGCGACTTGTGATACCCGAGCAAGCGGTCCTGAAAATCCGCCTCAACCTTCGAATAAAGCTCTGAAAAACAAACATTTCCCAACAAACCAGCCTCCAATGTCAGCAGTGGAGACTCCTTGAATCACACAGATCAGACAAACGTCAAATCAGATCCGGAAATTTTGAAGGGTGGTAAGCTTTTCAGGGGCGTTGTTGCATAGATCACCCGCCTTCTGATATCGATGCGTTTTGTTTCCTTGAGGATGTTGTAGATGCCGCACAAATTCAACGCAGATCGTCGAGATAAGATCCCGAAACAGAAGTATCGCGTGGCCAATTGGGCTGAATACAACGAAGCGCTTCGTCAGCGCGGTGATCTGACGATCTGGATTAGTGAGGATGCAATGAGTTCATGGGCTGCGCCTCGGCGTACTACCCGTGGCGGGCAGCGCAAATATTCGGATCTGGCGATTGAGATGTGCCTGACGCCGGGCATGGTATTCCGCCAACCATTACGCCAGACGCAAGGCTTGATGCGTTCGATTGCAAAGCTGCTCTGTGTCGAAATCGCGGTACCTGATTTCTCCACCTTGTCGCGGCGGGGCAGCGGCCTGACGTTACCTGCAAAGCCAGGGATCGATGGCCGGGCGGCGATCCATTTGGCAGTGGACAGTACAGGTCTTAAGATCTTCGGCGCGGGCGAGTGGCTTGAAGAAAAGCACAAAATCAAGCGTAAAAGGCGCTCCTGGCGCAAGCTCCACCTCGGTCTTGATCTTGTCAGCGGGGAGATCGTCTGTTCTGATCTCACCACGGATGACGTCGGCGATCCGACGGTGCTGCCAGATCTCCTGGATCAGGTCGACGGTCCGGTTGATTGGTTCCTCGCAGATGGAGCATACGACGGAGAACCAACATCCGATTTACTTGCCGCTCGGTTCGGACCGATGATCAAGGTGACGATCCCACCTCCCAAAAACGCGGTTGTGAGCCCCAATGCGCCCCACAATCTGACGGCACGAGACTGCCATATCGCCGAGATCGCAGCCCGCGGGCGGATGGCCTGGCAGAAAGCCACTGGCTACAATCAACGCAGCCGGGGTGAAACTCTCATGGGCCGCTGGAAGGCGGTTATTGGGCCCAGGCTAAAGTCGCGCGACTTCGAAAACCAGAAATCGGAAGCCAGGATTGGCGTGCAGATTCTCAACCGAATGACCGGGCTTGGCCAGCCACGTTTCGAACGCACCGCCTGAATTCCGTCTCGGGTAGGGCGCGTTCCGAGCTCCAGAGCTTCCGTGCAACAACGCCGGAGACGTCCAAGATGGAAGTTAGCATAATCGGGATCGATATTGCCAAGAATGTGTTTCAGTTTCATGGAGCTACCGCAGATGGGTCTACCGTATTCCGCCGCAAAATCCGGCGCGGGTGTGTTCTGGATTTTCTGTCGGCGCAAACATGTTGCCTTGTTGCGATGGAGGCTTGCGCCAGTTCCCATCACTGGGGCCGCGAGATCGAACGGCTCGGACATGAGGTTCGATTGATCCCTCCGCAATATGTCAAGCCATTCAGGAAGCGACAGAAGAACGATATGGCTGATGCCGAAGCAATTGCGGAGGCCGCAGCGCGCGCCGGGATGAGATTTGTCGCCGTGAAATCGGCGGAACAGCAATCCCGATCCATGCTATTGAAAACGCGAGAATTGTTTGTCGGTCAACGCACGCAGGTCATCAATACACTACGCGGTCATCTAGGCGAGTATGGGATTGTGGCA
Organism: uncultured Paracoccaceae bacterium; assembly: GCA_951812305.1. Taxonomy (GTDB): domain Bacteria; phylum Pseudomonadota; class Alphaproteobacteria; order Rhodobacterales; family Rhodobacteraceae; genus Rhodobacter_B. The sequence goes on along the minus strand of CATOSB010000028.1, from coordinate 10,262 downwards.
GCTCAGGGCCCGTCCCACATCAGAAAACTCGAAGCTATGGTTATCGACGACGAAACCACCGAACTCCCGTTGATAATGCGCAATGTGTGCATCCGGCTCTTCGATCACTTGAGCATTCTGGATTGGCAGATTGATGACCTGACATCCCGGATCGAAGCCGCGGCCCGAATGGATGAGAATGCGCAGCGGTTGATGACCATACCTGGAATCGGGCCCATGTGCGCCATGGCAATATCATCTCTCGCACCCCCACGTGAGAGTTTTCGCAAGGGGCGGGATTTTGCCGCTTGGGCAGGCCTGACGCCAAAACAGAATTCAACAGGCGGGAAAACCCGGCTGGGGCGAACGTCGAAGATGGGCCAGAAAGATATCAGAAGATTACTCATCCCTGGAGCAATGTCCGTCATCCAATCCAATGAACGAAAAGGTGGCGCACCCGATGGTTCGTGGCTCGACCGGATGCTGAAACGCAAACCCAAACTGCTGGTGGCCATCGCGCTGGCAAACAAGATGGCCCGGATGGCTTGGGCTGTGATGAAAAACGAGGATGTATATCGAGTTCAGTTGGCGGCCTGAGGAAAGCCAGCTGTCAGCCGGAATGCGGTAGATCTTAGCGGAGGATTATGGGCGAACAGTCGAGAATGACGGGATTGGGAAAACCAGGGAAGCTGTGTGGAGTTGAAACCCCGCAAATATGATTTGGACCCGATCTTCGAACTATCCATAAGGGCCCGCGAACAAGAGCGTCGCAATCAGAGGCCGGACACACGTAGGAACTCGACCGCATTTCCCAAAATCACTTAAAGATTCTGCTTGCGTTCCAGGAGGCGTCCACACATGCAGCTTCGGGCCAGCCAGGCCGATCAGGCGGGCGACGTGTTTGTCGTTCAACCGCGCCTCCAAGGCTTTTTTACCGTCCCGCGAGGTGCGCACAAAAATCGGACCATAGTCGATCCTGGCAAAGTGCAGCCAGTGGTCCAGGTTGCGTCCGAGGATCCCCGGCCAATCGCAACTTCGCGCCAGCCGGTCTTGCCACGCAGCGTCAGAAGCGCGCCATCGTCGGTGATCTCGACCCATCCTCCAGCCTCGATCGTGTCATCGCGATGCGCATCAAGGCTTACGATTTCACTACGCCTTAGACCGCCGGCATAGCCAACCAGCAGGATGGCCCGGTCGCGCAAGCCGCGCAGATCGAAGGGCAGGGTGGCGACCATCGCCAGGATATCCTCGGCTCCAACGGCGGCTTTTTGCACCGGCGGGCGTGCGTGCTTGCGCTTGATGCCCGCCAACACAGCGGCGATGTGGCGGTCCTTGCGGTCGAGCGCAAAGCCCCGCTGCGCGTAGTTCCAGGCAAGGCCGGAGAGGCGGCGCTCGATGGTCGAAACGGACAGGGCAGGGGCCTTGTCCGTCGGCGCAGCAAGCTCCGTCAGATAGAGGCCAATGAGCTGCGGGTCGGGACAGGGGGCCTGCCCGCCGAGCGGGTCCGTCCCATGGCGGCGGCACCAGCCCGCGAAGTGCTTCCAATCGGCGGCATAGGCCTTGTTGGTATTCTCTGCCGTTGAGGCCTTGGCATAGTCCCGCGCGGTGTCCACAAGCCGGTCGAGCGTGCCGAATCCCGCAAGGCCTGCGTGGCCCTCGGCATGCGCGGGCAGGGCGATCGCATGAGTTTGTTCTTGACCTCTCTCATCGACCTCAGCACCATTGGACGCAAGAGGGTGCGCGGACGTCGATTTCTCGTGCTCAGAGTCCACAATTTCCCCACAAATTTACTATTTTTGAGACTGTTGTCGAAACGCCGGGGTTTTTGAGACTGCGTATCATGTGATTTCAATGCCTTATCCAAACTGTAATATTGAGACTGATACCAAGGGTTATTCAATCTGACCGACTTTCGCCCAGTTGCGGCTTGCGATGGATGTGATGGTTTGCGGTCTTGCGATGAGGTTGTTCCAGGCCTCGCACCCCGCGTCGAGAATCGCGTCATATGTGTCGAACGTCCGGTTTGCGAGCCATGTCTGGCGGAGATATTGCCAAATGTTTTCGGTTGGATTCAGCTCTGGTGATTTGGGCGGCAGAAACATGAGCGACAGGTTTTGCGGGATTTCCAGAGCGGATGTCGTGTGCCAGCCGGCTTGGTCCATGAGGATGACGGCGTGGGCGCCATCGGAGACAATTTTGCTGATTTCTTCCAGGTGGCGCTGCATCGCATAGGTGTCGGCTGCTGGCATCATGATCGCCGCGCCGGTGCCGCGTTCGGGGCAGATGGCGCCAAAAAGATACGCATTTTGGTAACGCTGATCGGCGGGCTGGCGGGGCCGTGTGCCCTTGCGTGCCCACTGGCGGACGCGGGTGTTCTTCTGACCGAGACGCATCTCGTCCTGGAACCAGATTTCGACGGGTTTGTCCGGCGGCACCCCCTGAAGCGTCTCCTTCAGATTGTCGCCGAAGTTTTTTTGAAATCCTCAATGACCTGCACGTCCTGCCCCGGGTGCTGAGGGCGTGCGCTGATGTGGGAAAAGCCCAGATTGTGCAGAATCTGCCCCACATGGCGCTCGTGATAGTCGACGCCAAAACGCGCCTTGATCACATTCTTCAAATCGACCCGCCGCCAGCGGACGACACCGTCCTTTTCAGGATCAGGACCGGTCTCGACAAGAGCCGCCAGTTCATCCAGTTGCGCATTGTCAAGGCGGGATCGCGAGCCTCCTCGCTGCCGATCCAGCAGCCCCGCTGGACCATCAGCGTTGAAACGGAGCACCCAGTCCCTGAGCGTTTGCCGGTCCATCCCGCCAATGCGGGCCGCAGCCCCACGCGACATGCCATCGGCGATAGCGGCAAGCGACAAAAGCCGTCGGCTCTGCCGGGCATCAGAACTCTCTGCGGCAAGCTTGCGCAGATCATTGGCGGTAAAATCGGCTCGCATCGGTATCCTGGCTGGCATCGGTGGTCTCCTTTGCCAATCTTGAATCACCTCAGCACCTCAGGCGGTACCCAAAATCCATAGCTGAGTCATTTTGAAGCACCCTTGGTATGAGTCGCTAATTGTGGGACTGGCGGAAAAACACGCCGAGGTTTGTGAGACTATGCTGCAGCCGCATGGATTGTGATATTTCGAGTGCCTCAGCTTCGTCTGCGGCGTGTTAAACATGGGCAGGTCCTTGTTTTGTTGGCGTGCGGTAGCGCCAGTCTCACAAATACCGCTACAGAATCTCATGAACCCCGGTCGGTTTTTCGCGGAAGTGCTTGAATCTCATGAATTCCGGTCATCCGACATTCGGGCGAATCCACCCATGAAACTAAAACGTAACTCCCAAGCACCCTGTCCGATAGGGTTGCGGGGTTTTGTTCCGTCAGAGCCGTGCGATGATCTGAGGTGGTGACAGGGTCAGGATTTCCAGGATGTTGAACCCGTGTTTTCTGGCCGTCGAGATGACGGACCTGATGTCGGCGAAGACCCGCGCGCCCTCGAGGGTGCGGAAGGTGCCCGAGATTTTCATGCGCAGCTTCATCATGCGCAGGTCCTGTTCGGCCTGATTGTTTGTGAATGGGACCGCGAAGTCGGCGATGAATCGCAAAACGTCATCGCGGTAGTCACGCAGGCGGAGGAGCAGGTTGTGGCCTGGCCGCCTGGCTTTTCGGCCGCGGGTGCCGGGGCTTTTGGCCAGCGGGGGCTGGCGTTCGTGGAAGGCGAGCCCCTTGGCGAGGATCGCCATGTATCTGGTGACGATACCCTGGCGAACCAGTTCCGGGAGTTCGGTCTCGCCTTGATCCTGAGCCGCGCATCTGAGTTGATTGGCGCTATGAAGCACTGCGCTCATCTCCGTCGCCCAAGGCTCTTTTTCGATCTCTTCGATGGCCTTGAGTTCGCGCAAGTGATGCGCCCCGCAGAGGGCGTGGGCGTCCACTCCGCTCATATGGGCGTAGTAGGGTTTCCAGTGATCATGAATGATCGTCCCGCCGGTCAGGAAGGTTGGAACAGCACCGCGTTTGGCGCTGATGCGGTAATGGGTGAAGGCGGTATCGCAGATCGTGTGCAGCCAGTGCAGCTTGCCGGCAACACGAAGTCCGGTCTCGTCCAGATGCCGAACGCCGCCTTCGGCAAGCCGGGCGAGAATGTGTTCAACCACGACACCCATCTTATTTGCCGCGCCGCGCGTCCAGTTGGTCACGCTGGCCGCGCACAAGCTGGTGGCCCCAAACAGGTCGCGCATAAGCTGGCAGACCCGATCCTCGGGTATCAGCTGCTGAACATTGCAATAGACCGCCACTGCCCGCATGCGCGTGCCATATTGCACATGCGCGGCCACGCCATCGGGAAAGCCAGCCGTCGTCGTGGCTCGACAATGGTCGCAACAATAAACCGCCGCCTGATGCTCGGTGACCTCCAGGCGTGGCGCAGGCAAGTCGAACACCTGACGCTTCTCGATCCCTTTCACCATCTCCGCCGTCAGGGCGCTCTGACAGGCGCTGCAATGCGTCGCCTCATGCCGTTCGACAAAGTCGGGTGTTGACGTCTGGCGCAGGGTGTCGCCCCGGTGGCCAACTTGGCCGCCACTTTTCTTTCCGGATTTGCCACGCAGGCTGCGCGGGGCTGGCTTCTTCAGGCCATCACTTGAAGGGGGCTTGCTGCTATTGCTGCTGTTCTTGGCCAACTGTCGGCGCAGGTCCGTGATCTCTTCCGCCATGCTCGCCAACGCAGCTTCAAGCTCAGCGATCCGACGCAGAGCCGTGGCGAGAAGTTGTTCAAGGGCGGCAACCTGATCCATCCCACCACTGATTCAGAGAAATCAACCCGGCGCCACAGAATTCAGACAAGAAAGAAAAAAAACACGCGCAAAATGGCAAATTCGACTCACCATAAAACTGACAATAACACTCAAACGTGGGGGGTGCTTGGGAGTTACACTAAAACGACATAAACATATCGCTGAGCTTATTCCTTTGCGTCCGATAAGTTTGGCGAATTATTGGACGTGACAGAGACCAGCGAGGTGGGGCGGTTTAGCCCGTACATAGTGGACAAAAGCGCCGCGCGCGAACGCCGGACATGCAGCGTTGCTGCCAGGTGCGCGCCGATATGCGTGCGCTTTTTCATATGGTGCCGCCGGTGCGGCGGCGCAGACTGAGTCTTTGCGAAAGGCCGTAAGCCGTTTCGAAGACGTGGTTTTCGATCAGTGCGGGCGGTCCTGTGCGAAGACGGCCGCGAGGTCGGGCGCGTCCAGAACGGCATCCAGCCAGGCCTCGATCCGATCGGGTTCCGCCGCGGCGATCCGCGTCTCGATATCCCGGGGCAGGGGGCCGAAACGGCGCTCCAACTGGCGTCCGAGGGTTTCCGCCTTTCCTTCCGCCTTTCCTTCCACCTTGCCTTTCGCTTCGCCCCTGGCCAATCCGCGCGCTTCGCCCGCTTTCAGGCCTTCCGCCTTGCCCCTGGCCAATCCGCGCGCTTCGCCCTGTTCGAGCAGTGTTTCAGCAATGGTTCCCATAAGAGCCTCCAGTTCGTTATGGCCCCCGGTCCTGAGCGTGGCCCGCAGGGCGTCCAGGTCCACATTATAGACCCGCAGCACATATTCAAGAACCTGTCGCCGCAGATCGGTCCCCTCGGGCAGGCTCCCGGCGATCTCCGCCAGAAAGGCCAGGGCCTCCTGCCGCAGCGTGATGAAGCCCGCCCTCAACGCGGCGTTGCGCGACAGCGCGTCGATCTCCATGGCCCGCAGGTTGCGCAGGATATACCCCGCTCCGGGCACGAAAGCGAGATCGGGATCATCGGTGGCGATCATGTCGCGCAGGCTGTCGGGCACGGTCCAGGGCGGCGCGCCATGATAGACGACCACCGGAATGATCGGGGGCAGGGCGCGGAGCCGGGCTGTTCCGGTTCCGGCGCAGCGTTTCCAGATGCGCACCATATAGGAGGCCAGCTGAAGCGGCAGCGCCGGATCGGGGGTGCTTTTGTGCTCCGCCAGAACATATACGAAGGCGTCGGTCCCGGAGGTCAACGCGACCTTCATCAGCAGATCGCTCTGGCTGCCGGCGAGCGCTTCATCGACGAAACTGCCTTCAAGGATCTCTGGGGGCGCAGGGGCGAGCTGTCCCACAATAGTGTTGGGGAGGTGATCCCGCAGGAAGTCCCGTGCGCGCCCGGGATCGGACAGCAGCGCGCGGAAGAGCGTGTCGTGCGGATTGTGCAACTCGGCCATCGGATCCCTGTGCAAAGTGGTGTCACCCCTGCTGCTATGGCAGGGCGGTCCAACAGGCAAGCCCGGTTGTGTGTGGTCGGTTGTGTCGGGCCGCTTCAGTCTGTCCGGGGGTGTCAGATACCTTTGACCCTGATCCCCCGGTGCTGGCCTGGTACCCGCATCAAGCGCATTCTCCACCATCTCCTGGACCGCGCTGGCGGGGCGTTCCCCGATTTCGCCAACTGCGATGCGGCTGATCGTGACTTCGTCGAGTTGTCGAATGGCGGGCCGGTGAGCGCCGGGAGAGGGGGTTGGGTGCCGCGAGCGCCTTGAGACATGCGGTGATCGCCATCATGATCGAAGCGGTGACGAAAACGGGGCGGCTTCTCAATTCAGGCGCTGGCTTGTGGCATCGGGATGTGTGGTAAGCTGCGTCTCGAGCCGATCTGCATCCATTTGCTGCTGGACCGCTTGCCGCGCGCGTTCGAGTTCCCTGACAGCGTTGGGCTTCAGATCGCAGAGAAGATCATCGAAGGCTCCGGCGGCCTCGCGGAGGCATCCATTGAGCTGAAAACCGTATCGCAGGGCGAGGGCGATCACTTTTTGGAATTCGCCCTGAACCTCCGGGTCCTGCGGATCCCGCCCGCAGAGACACAAACACATCGTTGCCTCGACCGTGAGGTCATCGTACTCCTCTGCGCCGTCGTTCGCCCTGTCAGCCATCGCGCTGGCTTTCGGCATCCCCGGCCGGCGCGCCTTCAGGACGGACGTTGACCGCCGCCGGAGTTCCGGGTTTTCGCTTGCTCGGGACGCGTGCAAAGCGCACCCGCTGGCCGACCTCTGGCAGGGCTTCCGGCGGCGCAAGGTTCGAGGCGTGGAAAAACACATCCGCCGCGCCGTATCGGGAGATGAAGCCGAAGCCCTTGTCGGGCCGGTAAGTCTTGATGGTGCCTGTGACCTCTGCCGGTTCGGCCTTGCCTGCCCCCGGTATCGGCGTTTCTCTACCGGCCGCTTCCGGCGCGGTGTCCATGTGCTGATCGCACATCATGTCTTCCCCTTTACGGCGGCCTTGAGGGGCCCTGTGGCGGAGACCCGCACCTGCCGTGTGGGCGCGGCGGTCTGCATCTCTCCGGTGGCCGGATTGCGAACCTGCCGCTCGGGCACGTCCACCACCGAGAAGGTGGCAAGGCCGGGCAGGCGGACCGGGTGGCCGTCCGCCACCAGTTTCTGCACTGCCGACTGGACGCCGCCGGAGAGACGTTTGGCTTCGTCGCGCGAACAGCCCAGCTCTTCGGCGATGGCGGCGTGAAGCGTTGCGGCGGGAACGGGTGAGGGTTTGGGCATAAGCAGCTCTCCTGGTCTGATGGTGTGGTTGCCGTGGCTTTCGGGGAAAACGCGCGTCAGGTCAAGCCCGGGTGCTTGCTGTTCGCCCGGGATGGCGCCTGCGGTCGGTCCCCCGGCGGCGGGCCAATCCACGGTCTGGCCCGGCACCCGGGATGCGCGGGTCTCCACCCCCGCGTCCGTCTCCCCGGAGGTCCGGCGGTCGTGACCGGGAGGGAAGGTGTCTTTGGGTCGGGGTGTCATTGACCCAGGAGAAGAGGAGGACCGAGATGACAACGCCGACGAAGAAAGAGACCCGGGTGGCGACCACACCGTTAACCCCTGCCGCTGCGATTGACCGGACGGCGATTCAGGCCCGCTGGACGCGGGAGCGCGCCGGGGAAGCGGAGCGCCTGAAGGTGGTGCGCGCCGCATTGCTGGCGGAACTGCGTGCGCGGGGGGTTGAAGAGGTGGAAGCCTTCTATGACGGCTATGGCGACAGCGGCAACGTGAACAGTGTCGCGGGCCGCCCGGAGAGCGCCGGGATCGGGGATATCGAAACCCGGCTGATGGATTTCGTGTGGGATGTCGCCTATGGGCTGCACCCGGGCTTCGAGACCAACGACGGGGCAGAGGGCAGCTTCACCTGGAATGTGGCCGAAGACCGCATCGATGTGGATCACGCCGATTTCTACACCGAGCGCAACGACTACAGCCACGAGGATGTATGATTATGGCCCATGCGTTACACCACGCGGAAAGTTCCGCCCGGAAATTCGGCGGGGCGGCGGAGGACTATCTGGACATACATACATGGTTCGACGCCGGCAAAGCCCATGAAGCGCTGCCGATACACCGGGCACTCCGGCATCACAGCTTCGGGATATTCGAGGCGGAGGCGGTGTTCGGCGTTTCGGTTCCGAACTCCGCAGGCCGGGATATTCCGGTGCGGTTCATCGCCGAGCAGCATGTGCGGGAGGATTGCCGCCGGATCCCGTCAGTATCGGACTGGCTGCGCGGGACCCCGATGGTGCCGTGGATGATCAACGGGGTGATCCTGCCCGATACCGAGCCGGTGGGTGCCGATCCGCAAGCCGACTGGCGCAGGGCCGTGGCCGGGGGCCAGACGCTTCTGGGCCTTGCCGACTGGCTTTCCATGCAGGCGCAGCGTCCGGGTGTGGAGATGGTCCGCGCCGACGCGGCGTGACCTGAGGGGCGTGGCATCCCTCGCGCTCGCGAGCGGGCCGCCTTTCCGGGCGGCCCGTTTGTCTGTGGCGTACCAGGTGCAGACGCGGTCACGATGGAAGAGGGTGCCTGTGCTCTGGTCGGGGCCTGGCCGCGTGGCCCGAGCTTGCCCTTCATGGCCCATCCTGTTGTCGGCAGGGCTGACAGCGAACCGGAAAGCCCCGGTCGGGTGCCGTACCGTCCGGTCCCCTCCCCACCGGGTCGCCCGCCTCCGGCGGGGCACACGAAAGGAGCAATGTCGGCTTTGGGTCCGGGTGGTCCCGATGGGGGATCGGAGTTGGAAAGGACTGGACCCATGGAATTGTTGACGACTGAACAGCGCAAGACGCTTCTCGAAAACGGCCACAGGATGGCGGAGGAGGACATATCGTGCGCGGTGTGGCCGGTTGTGAAGCTTTTTACGCCGGATGCGGGGGCGACCTGGCTTCTGGCCTGGCTGGACCCGGAGGACGGGGATGTGGCCTGGGGCTGCTGCGATCCGGGGCTGGGATGTCCCGAGATCGGGCCGGTGCGGCTTTCGGAGATCGCGGCGGTGCGCGGCGCGCTCGGCCTGCCGGTGGAGCGGGACCTGTATTTCGAGGCGGAGATGTCGCTGAGCGATTACGCCTCTCTGGCGCGCGACCGGGGCGCGCTTGTGGCATGAGCGCGCGGGAGGTGGTAGAACTTCTGGCCCCGGCTTACTGGGCATCGGCGCTGATCAATTGTGATCCCCTGGGCCTGGATGGCGAAGACCGCGCGCATCTGGCGACCTGCCTTGCGGACGCGGGTCTGACGGTGGGGGAGGCGGTCGATTGCAGACCTGCGGGGTTCTGCTGGCACCATGCCGCGTCAGGGATCACCGGCGGGGCGGAGTGCGCGCTTTACAGTTTTCTCGTGAACCGCACCCGCCTGCGGTCGTTCTGACCGGCAGCGGTCCCGGCCGCCCGGTTCGGGCGCTCTTCAAACCGTTTTGCCAACTTTGGCCGTCTCGCCCCGAAAGGGTGAGGCGGCTTTTTGTCCGGGCGATCCGGGTCCGGGGGGAAAGCGTTCCCGTGGATGGTCCGGATCGGATGTCATGAAATGGAGACAATGCAATGACGAAGACACAGACCTATACGGCTCTTGAGGTGGCGCTGGCGCGCCTTGAGGTTCATCCCGCCAATGTGCGCGCACAGAACGCGGCGGCCTACAGCGCGACCGGCGTTCAGGCGCTGGCGGCCAATATCCGGGAGGTGGGGCTGTTGCAGCCCTTGCTGGTGCAGGAGACCGGCAAGGCGCAGTACGGCGTGCTGGCCGGAGGCCGCCGGCTGGCGGCACTCAACCTGCTGGCCGCGGACACGGGCGCGAAAGGTTTCGGGCCACGCATGAAGGTGGCCTGCCAGCTGGTGCCGGGGGATGCGCCGGTGACGGCGGCGCTGTCGTTCTCGGAGAACGAGATGCAGGCCCCGATGGATGCGCTCGACCGGTACGAGGCGTTTGCGGCGCTCCGGGACGAAGACGGTCTCGGAGTTGCCGATATCGCGCGTCTTTTCGGGCAGACGGAAC
>CATOSB010000027.1 GCA_951812305.1 uncultured Paracoccaceae bacterium | reverse complement strand
GATAAGCTCAATGAACTGGCTGCGCTCCCCTTACCACCCTTCAATTTAGCCAGACATCCCAGAGCTTGGGGATTTTGGCATAACCTGCGAGGCATCGTCGGATAGCACGAAGGCCTGTCTTGAAGAGAGAGCATAAGGACCTTCGGGCTTTTCGAATCCCCTTTTTTCGCCGCGTATTGCGACGTGGTGCTCTTCGTTTGCTCCGGTTGAAACAGCCCAGTACATGGCGATTGCCAGCACCAAAATGAGGCGGGCCAATCGATCCGGCTTTTTGATCTGGCTTTGAGTAATTTCAAAGCCCCGGGTTTTGAAGTCGGAGAACATGGCTTCAATTCCCCAACGCATTCCATAATCGAGCACCTTGTACTCGGACGGTGCTGCATTCATGGCAATAATCCAAGGCTCTTTGTGCCCCTCCTCGTGAAGCACTCCAATGTTGCTAAAGACGCCCGTTCCGTAAAGCTCAGCGTTTACAAGCCCTTCGGGCATCAGTTGGGCAATTTCGCGCGTCATCATCTCGCCACCCTGATGTTGCAGTGTGATATTTCCCTTCATGCGCAGCCGGTAGTCCCATCCAGCCTCCTGGCACCATGCGACCAATCGGGCGGTTCCATAAAACCGATCTCCCGCCAGCAACACACGCGCATCCGCCGGGAGCCATGGGCGGACTGCTTCCAAAAGCTCATGTTGCACGCGCCATCCAATCGGCCCTTTGGTCTGGCGTACACGCCAGGCGACCGGGAGGGCCCGATCCCGCATCCGCACCGATAACATCAAAACCTCATGCCCTTCGTTGAGCTTGCTTTGATCAAGGGCCACCACAATCGTTTCTCCGGCCTCACACTGGCGGCGGAAAATTTCACCAACATAGGCCTGCATGATCTCATCAGTATCGATGTGAGGATTGCCCAGAACCCGCGAAATGTATTGATAGCGGTGGTCCACAGAGCCGATATCGCGGGGCAGAGCAGCCGCATTTTCCATCAGATTGACGCTGCGCGTGTTCAAAATCACGCTTGCTATGATACCCCGATTCTGGATAAGACGTTGGCGTCACCAGTGCACTACTCGACAGAATTTTTTCGTAGTTTTTTGATTCGTTTTTTACGATACTCGTTGACCCTTTTTCGCAGAGGGTTGCGATGAGGGATTTCCACCATTGTTATGGAAATGATCCTCGGTTCTCTCAAAGCCTCATTTGGCTCCAGTTCAACGGCAATTCCGCCAAACTCTCCAAGAAATAGAACATTTGAAACGGTTTCGTGATCTGCTTTGAATGTATCAGGGTCATTTTTCCGTACGTGTTTCGGGATGATCACCTGAAAGGGAGTGGCAGCCATCAGATCGAGCACAAGTGTCATGGTTCTTTTAGGGAGCGCAGCCAGTTCATTGAGCTTATCCGTGAGGGCGTAGAAACGGTTGGGGTCCTCTTCCATCATGTCGAACATGAGGTCCCGGATCTTCTCATAAGCGAGATCTTCGTTGATTGGGAAGTTGTTCTCCATGGCGCGCACCTTTTGCCCCGTGTTGACCAGCCTGAATGCCCCCGTGATTAGTATGGGGTGAGAGGGGTTTCCAAGTACGTTGCCCCATGATTCAAGGTTCAAAAGCGACACAATATGGACCGCCACTCATGTCGATCACTAACACCGCACTTTTTGTCTGTCTCGATGATTTTGCAAAAACCTACGAGGACTGGGAGCGCCACCGGTTGATCCCCTCGGGTCGTCAGAGGCTTCGCTCCGGCAAGCTGACCCTGGGGGAGAGCCTGTTCATCATGGTCTTGTTTCACTTGTCGCCGTTCAAGGACTTCAAACATTATTGGATTTATGGCGTTGAGCAGAAATACCGTGACTGCTTTGGCACCCTCCCGAGCTATGGTCGGTTTGTCAGCCTCATGCCAAGATTAATGGTGCCGTTTTGCATACTGCTGCACTGCTTCAGCGGTGAAAAAACCGGCGTCTATTTTGCCGACAGCACTAAGCTCGCGGTCTGCCACAATGCCCGCATTAATCGAAACAAGGTCTTCAAGGGGCTGGCAAAGCGCGGTCGCAGCACAATGGGCTGGTTCTTTGGCTTCAAACTGCATCTAATCATCAACAACAAGGGGGAGATCATGGCCGTCAAAATCACGGCAGGTAATGTCGATGATCGAAAGCCGTTTGAAGCCATGATCGCGGGCCTCGAAGGCAAAATATTTGCTGATAAGGGCTATATCTCCAAATCCCTCTTCCAACGGCTCTGGCAGCGTGGCCTCCACCTCGTCACCGGCATTCGCCGCAACATGAAAAACTATCTCCTGCCAATCCTGAACAAAATCCTGTTGCGAAGGCGGTTCATCATCGAAACTCTGTTCGATAAGTTGAAAACCAGCATGGGACTGGAACACACTCGACACAGATCGCCTGCCAACGCATTCGTACACCTCATCTCGTGTGTCGCAGCCTATATGCTCGGGAAAACCAAAGTTAAAATGGGACCCATAACCGTGCCGGAAACAATCAGGCAGGTCGAATACCAGATATAGCGCTTATCCAGAACTCAGGTTCAGTAAGCTAAAAACTCATACCGTGATACCTGGACAGGGTAAACAGGCAATATTATCGAGCGGAGCCAATGTCAGGCAATGACACCATGCTGGTGCCCGGCAAACGAGCGTTTCCACGACAGCCGATAGTCGCAACTAATCCCGGCAAACCCCGATGTTTGCAGGCTGGTTGCAACTAATCCCGGCTCGTTCGCAGATAATCCCGGTTTGAGCACCCCGATAGTCGCAGATAATCCCGGCAGAAATTACACGATGTTTGCAGGTCGAAACCCGGATGTTTGCAAGCGCCTACATATAGCGTTTCGACTTTAACTTGATACATCACTTATCGCTTAGCGCGTTGAAATCTTTGATTTCAGGCAGCGTTAAGTGATTCCGAATTAAGTTGAAACGCTCTATCTCGACGATCTGCGTTGAATTTGTGCGGCATCTACAACATCCTGAAGGAAACAAAACGCGTCGATATCAGAAGGCGGGTGATCTATGCAACAACGCCACTCTGCTCCCTCTTCAAACAAGGCCTTCGCTTCCTGCGAAGATGCTTCATAGGTTACGAGAATATCCCCAAACTGTGGAAAGTGTGGATTTTTTGAGGGGTGGTAAGTTGAGCACTATTCAAAGATGATGACTTCCAGTAGCATGCCGCACTATGAGAAACATGAAGCCCCTATCCATCCAGCCTATTCCATACCAAGGCAGCAAGCGTTCACTTGCTCCAAGGATTTGCCAGCTTATCCCCGATGGGGTTGAGACACTTTACGAACCGTTCGCAGGGTCGGCAGCGATCACGATCTATGCAGCCACACACAACCAAACTGAAAGATTCGTTATTGGTGATAGCTTCGGCGTCCTAATCGACCTTTGGGAAATGATCATCGAGAGACCGAGCGAACTTTCCGAGAGGTATAGCGACGTCTGGCATGCACAACTCGATAACCCCCACCACTTCAACGAGGTTCGTGCAGCCTATAACGACAATGCCGACCCTGTTCAGCTTCTATATTTGGTTGCCCGATGCGTGAAAAACGCGGTGCGATTCAACAAACACGGCCACTTCACACAATCCGCAGACAAGCGCCGCACAGGTATGAAGCCCGATAAAGTCACACGCACCGTCCACAACGTCAGCAACCTATTGAAAGGGCGAGTAGAACTATACAAGGGCGACTTTGAGGCTTGCATTCGCAATGCTCGCCCCTCTGATTTTGTTTACATGGACCCGCCCTATCAAGGCACGTCTTACGGTCCCGACAAACGCTATGCTGCCCAACTAGAACGGGACACTTTGATTAAGGCGCTAAACCGCCTTGATACCAGAGACGTGCCTTATGTCCTGTCTTATGACGGTCGCACGGGCGACAAAACCTATGGCGACCCCTTGCCAGATTCCGTCAATGCACATCTGCTCGAAATCTCTGCTGGCAGGTCATCGCAGGCCACTTTGAACGGAAGCGCCGCCGAAACAGTCGAGAGCCTTTATGTCTCTCACGGGCTTGAGCTTTTTGACATGGCTATACCGCAAGAACAGCCGCAAAAGCGCCTATTCGCATAGCTTTTTCTTGATTAGTGCTGCGATCTCTATTGATTGGGCGTCGGCTTCGGTCTTGAGCCTATCGAACTGTCCAGTTTCATCACCAGTCCAAACCACTTCAACGCGGCGTGATTGTGTTTCGGCTATGTGATCGTAGTCCTCTGGCGAAGCCCAGAAACACCGCCGACATATGTTTAAATCGCGTTTCTTGAGCAGATTGTCACAATGTTCGCATGACCAGCTTTTTGCCCGATTGGACGAAGCGTCGAGCAACATAAACTCTTTCGGATCGAGCGCCGCACCTCCGTTCTCGTCACCAATCACTTCATAGGGAATACGGTGGTCGATCTGTAAGTATCGTTCATTCAAAAGCTCGCCTGTGAAGGCGTCTTTTGCGCCATACATCTCAAGCAAATCCTGCTTGAATTTCTTCGAGAAAGCCTTGGGGCCACCTATGCGGCCTCGCTTGATCTTCGACACATCATCGAAAGTGTAAGCGCCCATTCTACGCCCTGTCTTTGGGCTGGTGACGTTATGGGTGACTAGAGGAATACCGTTCTCCCGCACATCGCGGATTGCACGAGGCGGGTGGTCATACCCATAAAGGTCGCTCAATTCTTCATTGGTAATGATGCCGTGTTCTAAGATGTGGTCGATCACCGTTCGCGCACGCTTCGCCTCGATGCTAAGGCACAGCGCCAGCAACGCAGGGTCGAGTGTAGAGCGCGGAGTGCGTTTGATTTTGTCGAGGTCAGCCATCTTCCCTCAACAAATCTGTAGGGTCTACGCCAAGGCTTTTGGCTAGAGCTTCCAAGGTCGAAACGGTGATGTTTCGTTCCGAGCGTTCGATTGAACCAATGTAGGTGCGATGATAACCGCACAGGTCTGCAAATTCTTCCTGAGACAGCCCCATGCGAAGGCGGCGCTTGCGCACATTCGCAGCGATAACCTCTTGTAAATGCGAAATGTCTTTGGCTGATTCCGTCATCAAGCCATCTGAAACACTTGATGACTTTCAGTCTACAGACTATTGCTAGCGCATCGCATTTGAGGTTCTGTCGCAAACTTTTCGGCACGACAGAATGCCTCTTGTCGCTGGACACAGTTATCCAGCAAGCGCTGCGAATTGTTGGAATGCGGATTGTCCTGACGCCTCGAATTGTCGCTTGTGGATCATATGCGCGACTTCGATGCCTTCCAGTGTTGCCGAGGCCGAGCGGAAGGACTTGAAGCCTTTCATTTGCCTGGTCAGCTTCTTGATGAACCTGTGGTCTTGTTCAATGATGTTGTTCAGATACTTGACCTGCAGGATTTCGATCAACCAGAACCAACCGTTCAACAGCAGCAGGCAATTCATGTTCTGTAGCCCGGCGAGGTTTGCGCCGCTCTTGTCGATGACCACTCTATCGGGGAAGCCGTTGTTTCCGATTGCGCGAGTGAAGAATGCGGTTACGGCAGCTTCATCACGATGCTCCGACAGCATGAAATCAAGGGTTTTGCCGAATTTGTCGATGGCTCGGTAATAGTATGTCCACTTGCCTTTGACCTTGATGTAAGTCTCATCCATGCGCCAGGAATTGCCTGTAGGTCGTTTCCTGGTCTGCGCGTTTGCGGCGATCAATGGAGCATATTTCACGACCCGGCGGTTCAGGGTCGCATGGTCGACATCAACGCCCCGTTCCTCCATGATTTTTTCCAGATCTCGATACGAAACGGCATAGCGCACATAAAAGAACACCGCGTACAGGATGACATCTTTTGGATGGTGGCTGCCTTTGAAGTCAATCGTCACGTTCTGATACTCACCCGCCAATTCAAAGGCCGACGTCTATCACAGATTGGCAAGCAGGCCCATGTTACAAAAAGTTTGCGACAGAACCCGGGCATGTACGTATACTCAGGGACTTCCAGGTTGCCAGAACGGCCCTGATCAAGGAGCGCACCCGGCTGCGCAATCGCGGCCACGTTCAGACAAGCACCGTACTCAAGCGCCAAACCAGGGTCCGCCTCACGCTGATCGAAAAACAGATAGCTGAGTTGGACACGGAGATCGCAAACCTCATCGAGGCCGACGACAGGTCGGCAGCCTCGCCGGCCTCGTCCCTCACACGCGCGAATCCGGCCAGTGGAAAGGCAGATCGTTCATCAGTGGCGGTCGCAAACCCCTGCGGGACGCCTTCTACATGCCAGCCCTTGTCGCCATGCGTTACAATTCCGATCTCAAGGCAAAATACGAAAACCTGCGCGCCGCCGGAAAGCCCGCAAAGGTCGCTATTGTGGCCATCATGCGCAAGCTCATCAAAATGGCAAACGCGTTGGCGAAAGCGAACCGGAGCTGGGTTGAAAAATGCCCTTGACCACGACGGATACTCTGAACGCCGCGAATATGCACCCATCGGCTTCATTGAACCTCCAACTGTCGCCAGCGATCTATTGTTTGTGTTCGCCAACGCAGGAAAGGGGGGTTTTTCGTTGCTAATGTCGGCAATGCACATGGCATGGCTTCGCTCTTTCGGGGGGCGCTTGGAAAGCCGCTACAGGTATTCCATAGGAATGGTCTACAACGCTTTTCCCATGCCCCCAACGAACGACCTGAGCAAGCTCGACCCACATGCCCAGGCGATCCTTGACGCTCGCGCCAACTATCCAGACGCCAGCGTGGCCGATCTCTATGATCCCGACATCATGCCTGCCGGTCTGCGCCGGGCGCACCAGGCCAATGACAAGGCGGTAGACCGGCTCTATCGCAAAGCCGCGTTCAAGTCTGAGCGAGACCGCGTGGAACATCTGTTTCAACTCTATGAAAAAATGACGGACCCGCTTTTGGCCAAGCCTGCTAAGAAGCGGCGGCGCAAGCCTACGTCCTAATCCGCCAAGCCTTTCCCTGATAAGGGCAAACAGGTTTTAATCCCCCTCTGATTTTTTCCTGCATTCAGGAAAGCTCTTTCACTGCTTTCAGGGATAGTTTTATGTATCACGCGTTGATGCACGTATCCTATCATGATACATGCTCCGAATGATTCAAAGCACCAAGGGCAAGCTGGTCCAGGACATACTGGCGAACAAGGCCGGTAAACGCTTCCCCGCCGAAAGCTGACCATGCTCGATGCGGCAAACAAACTTGAGGATTTGCGCGTGCCACCGGCCAACCGGCTTGAGGCACTGCAAGGCGACCGAAAAGGGCAGAACTCGATCCGGGTGAATGACCAATGGCGCTTCTGTTTCGTCTGGACCGAAAGCGGTCCTGCTGATGTTGAGTTTACGGACTACCACTGAAAGGAAATGCTATGGGACTGATGATCGACCCCTGCCACCCCGGCGAAATCCTCAAGCATGAATTTCTTGAGCCGCTTGGCGTTTCTGCGATTGGCCTGGCCAAGGTGATCGGCGTGCCGCGCACCCGCGTCGAGGGGCTGGCGAAGGAACAGACCGCCGTGACCCCTGACACGGCGCTGCGTCTGTCCAAGGCTCTTGGGACAACCCCGGAATTTTGGATCAACATGCAGGCGAATTTTGACATGGCCTCAGCCCGCAAGACTGTCGATGTATCGGACATTGAGCCGCTTGTAGCATATCGGCCCAAACGGACTTCGAGCTGTTTGCCTCATCCAGAACCGAGGAGAGCTCATGCCCGTCATACCGAGCCGCATTCGTGCCGGTCTCGCCGCGGATGAAGCGCCATTTGCGGTCGATGGACACGTGGTTCTTGTAACCAAAGTGGGGGACAGAGATATCGACAAGGCCCGCGTCCTTCTCGCCCTCCCTGGTCGTCCTGGCCTTTGAATACTTGACCGTCCAGCGCGCATCGGTGTCTTTCTGCGCTGCCCTGGCCGGATCATCGGGCCAGATGTCGGACGCAGCCTCACCTGCCCTGGCGCGCTCCTTTTCTTCTTTCGTCATCCGCTGGCGCGGTGCACAGACGGTGCACAGACAAGGGTCGCATCCACAATCTGGCCTCCGGTGGGTCTGTAGCCCCGCGCGCGGAGCTGATCTTCAAACGCAGCAAACAGGCGCTTGAAAGCGCCTGTTTGCGTCAGCTTCTCCCGAAACAGCCATATCGTCTTCTGGTCAGGTGTCGGCTCCCCGATCTGAAATCCCAGGAAACGCAGCCAGCTGAAGCGGTCCCGTATCAGAAACTCCATCCGCTCATCGCTCAGATTGTGCATCGAGGCCAACACCAGCACCTTGAACATCACAACCGGGTCATATGGAGGCCGGCCACCCTTGGGACGCTCACCGTATCCCAGGGCTTCTGTCAGAACTGAACGGAAGGCTTCGAAATCAACGTGCCGCTCTAAAGCGTTTTAACATGATGTTGAATCACAATATTATGTTAAAACGCCCGCAACATACTGATTGCATGCGTTTCACAATCAAGCTGTGTCTCAGCTTAATCGCGAAACGCTTTAATGCCTCCAAGGGGTCCCCCGTCACCGAAAGCCGGGCAAGATGATCCGTCAAATCAAACAATCCAGGTGCATGCATAACCAAAATCCTCCCACTTCAAGTGAATCAGATTACATCCCAAAATGCACGGTTTTTAGAGGCGTCCAACTTCGCATAGCTTTGAAACCGCATGAGTTGGGCCGTCCACAACTTGTCATACAAAACGCCATTCCTGTCAGCGGACACATGGTCCGACTGCTTGTTTAAATCAGCCTATTTTAGAAACGGTATTTGTCTGGCAGATCGAACCCGAACTGTTCAGCGAAACCGGCCTGCACACGGCCTGCAAAACGGTCGTGTTTCCAGCACAGACGGTCAAAGGTGTCCTGGTGCATTCCCTTGGGCTTGTTCCACGGCTCTGGACCGTTCAGCACGCCACCTTCCCAGCCCAGCTTTTCCCTGATCCTGTCAGCCTTGCGGGCCGCTCGATCCCCCGGCTTTTCACGCTGCGAAGGATAGGCCAGCTGGTAGCAATGGCGGCACGCGAAGATTGCGCCGCCGTAGAGGACAGCAACGCGACGACCGCACCCACGGGCTGGGCAGAGGAACCAATGCCGCTCACCGCCCATGTGGCAGGGCGTGGTATCGAGATGGACTGGATAGCTTTCGTCCTGCCATTCTCCGCCATGATCCCGCTGGCGATAGGCCAGAATAACGCGGCCCGGTTCAGACCTGACATTGATGGAGCCTGTAACTTCGCCACCACGGGACCAGGTAATGCTGCGACTGACGCCAGATTCCAGAATCCCCTCACGTTTCAGCCACCGAATATCAATCGAACGGTAGTCGTCTGTTGTGTCTGCCCCGAACTGCCAGTGCCGCCCGCTACCTATTCCGCCCATGCCTCACCTCAGGATTTTGCCGAAATCATTTGGAAACTTGCCCGTTTAATCGGATGCCCGCCTTCACGCTTGAATAACTTGATTGCTTTTCAATGGCTCAGAAGATGCCTGAGAGGCGCAGAGAGCGCCGCTGAGCGCCCTTCTCGCTTTTGGCACCCTGACCATATCTCAGCCCCTCATGCCGCTTAAATCGACACTCAGAGCGCTTCCCGTCGCCTCTGGTCGCGATACTGGCAAAGGCAAACCACGTTTGGGGTAGGGCGTGACGTTGCCTCAGGCGAAGCCTTCTTATCTTCTAAGCAATCCAACACCTCAGCTAGCGTTGTCGCTTGGCGTAGGAGAGAAACGGATTCAGATAGTCCCATTGGTGATCCTTTCTGAGAAAAGGGGGATAGGGGGTTCCCTTGCCTTCTTCTTCTAAGTTTGATCGGTCATTGAACCGACATTGAACTATCGTTGATCTTCTTTGAGATAGCTTCCTGGAAATCTGGCGTGTTCTGAATTTCCTGAACGATACCAGATATTTGCGGGAAATACGACCGCGCCGCCATCTCTACGAAAAAAAACGCCTTATCGCATTCTTCGCATAAATCACGATACCAAACCTTCGCGTTGTCGGTTGCGGCGCGGTGTGTCAGGCGCAGAACACTGACGCCTTCGACATGCGAGACTGAGGCATTTTCAAAGGCAAACACCCAACCGCTGCTTTGCCATTCCTCGATCAACTGAGGCAGACTTTCGGTGATCTGTCCCTTCGACTGTTTCAACTTATAGACAAGGAAGGCCATGAAGGCGGGGCGACTTTCTGGCGTGTTGAGAACCTGCCGACCGTTTCTGAGAACGCCAAGCGGCCTCTGGGGGCGGTTGTAAGCATATTCGTCGTGTTCCGGCGTTTTGCCGTTCGCACTGTAAACCGACCATTCCGTCACATGCGCCGCGTCCAGTGCGCGAAGATTATCCCAAACCTCCTGTCCGCTACCCGACCACCAGCGGCAACCGTGGTGGGCTTCCGTGAAGCTGCGGGCCTCACCTGTTTCGCTATCCTCATAGTTTCGGCCACGGCAAAGATAGTGCAGCCGATGATTCTGAAGCCTGACGCTGAAATCGTCTGAAGCATGAAAATATCCCCGGATCACGTCTAGCGGCACGCCGCGTTCATCCATGAGGTTTTGAAGCTGATACAATTCAGCCGCCAGCATGATCGGCCCCAATTCACCACCATTCATAAGGCGATAGAGCGGGGAATGTCCTTCGCTGACCTGCACAAAGCTGTTCGGGATGAAAGCGACCGTGTTGGAATGTTCGATCATCTGCCAGCCGTCAGACCGTTTTTCGACCCAACCCTTGGACGCGGCGCGATGTGCGGCCTGAATATCGCTGTTCCCGGCAGGTTGTTGACCGGCTTCGATGGCGTCAACAATCCCCCGTTCCTTTGGGCTAAGAGACCGACGACTATCATGGATCGGCAGATTATACCGCTCAGCTTTCCGCGCGCGTTTCCTTTCCACCTCAAGGCACTCAATCAAGCCCCGATTATCGAGATGGCGGATAGCCCGCTTCACCTCAGCCCGCGACAAGCCCGAATAATCCATGACGGATCGAACACCGCCACTTGAGACTACGTTGCTCTGATCCGTGCTTTTCAGGAGCGAGAGATACGTGGCGGCTTCTTCGACGCCCAAGTTGTTCTGGCGGATGCGTTCGAACTGGTGAACGTCCAGTGCAAAGAAGCCTTTGCTCTTGGCTTTCTTGGCCATATGTTCCTACTCGATCAATCTTGCCCCTGCCGTGCGTTTTGCCGGTGGGGGTTTTTCTTAGTTAGACATGCAACGGCTCAGCGCCTTCGACGGCATTGTGCGCAGCGTCCGCCGTTGCCCGTGCTTCATTCTCAGAAAGCCATGTTTCGATAGCTTCCCGGCGTATCCGCTGAATGCCACCGATATTCACGATAGCGGGTGCTTTGCCCTGGCGTTTCAGCTTGTGCCATGTGCTGCGGCTAATCCCAACTGCATCACAGAACTGAGAAACTGTCAGCACGTCTAATATTTGCGGTGTCATGCTCTTGCCCTTTGGCTGTTTCATACGTGTGCAAGTATATGCGTATTTACGTAATTCCGCAATGTTTACGTGTGTTTTAGACTGCGTGGATCTTATTCTTTTTCTTCTAAAATCGTAACTCCCAAGCACCCCCCACGTTTGAGTGTTATTGTCAGTTTTATGGTGAGTCGAATTTGCCATTTTGCGCGTGTTTTTTTTCTTTCTTGTCTGAATTCTGTGGCGCCGGGTTGATTTCTCTGAATCAGTGGTGGGATGGATCAGGTTGCCGCCCTTGAACAACTTCTCGCCACGGCTCTGCGTCGGATCGCTGAGCTTGAAGCTGCGTTGGCGAGCATGGCGGAAGAGATCACGGACCTGCGCCGACAGTTGGCCAAGAACAGCAGCAATAGCAGCAAGCCCCCTTCAAGTGATGGCCTGAAGAAGCCAGCCCCGCGCAGCCTGCGTGGCAAATCCGGAAAGAAAAGTGGCGGCCAAGTTGGCCACCGGGGCGACACCCTGCGCCAGACGTCAACACCCGACTTTGTCGAACGGCATGAGGCGACGCATTGCAGCGCCTGTCAGAGCGCCCTGACGGCGGAGATGGTGAAAGGGATCGAGAAGCGTCAGGTGTTCGACTTGCCTGCGCCACGCCTGGAGGTCACCGAGCATCAGGCGGCGGTTTATTGTTGCGACCATTGTCGAGCCACGACGACGGCTGGCTTTCCCGATGGCGTGGCCGCGCATGTGCAATATGGCACGCGCATGCGGGCAGTGGCGGTCTATTGCAATGTTCAGCAGCTGATACCCGAGGATCGGGTCTGCCAGCTTATGCGCGACCTGTTTGGGGCCACCAGCTTGTGCGCGGCCAGCGTGACCAACTGGACGCGCGGCGCGGCAAATAAGATGGGTGTCGTGGTTGAACACATTCTCGCCCGGCTTGCCGAAGGCGGCGTTCGGCATCTGGACGAGACCGGACTTCGTGTTGCCGGCAAGCTGCACTGGCTGCACACGATCTGCGATACCGCCTTCACCCATTACCGCATCAGCGCCAAACGCGGTGCTGTTCCAACCTTCCTGACCGGCGGGACGATCATTCATGATCACTGGAAACCCTACTACGCCCATATGAGCGGAGTGGACGCCCACGCCCTCTGCGGGGCGCATCACTTGCGCGAACTCAAGGCCATCGAAGAGATCGAAAAAGAGCCTTGGGCGACGGAGATGAGCGCAGTGCTTCATAGCGCCAATCAGCTCAGATGCGCGGCTCAGGATCAAGGCGAGACCGAACTCCCGGAACTGGTTCGCCAGGGTATAGTCACCAGATACATGGCGATCCTCGCCAAGGGGCTCGCCTTCCACGAACGCCGGCCCCCGCTGGCCAAAAGCCCCGGCACCCGCGGCCGAAAAGCCAGGCGGCCAGGCCACAACCTGCTCCTCCGCCTGCGTGACTACCGCGATGACGTTTTGCGATTCATCGCCGACTTCGCGGTCCCATTCACAAACAATCAGGCCGAACAGGACCTGCGCATGATGAAGCTGCGCATGAAAATCTCGGGCACCTTCCGCACCCTCGAGGGCGCGCGGGTCTTCGCCGACATCAGGTCCGTCATCTCGACGGCCAGAAAACACCGGTTCAACATCCTGGAAATCCTGACCCTGTCACCACCTCAGATCATCGCACGGCTCTGACGGAACAAAACCCCGCAACCCTATCGGACAGGGTGCTTGGGAGTTACCAACTTCCTCCTCTTTGCCGTGCACGGCTTTGAAAAGGAACGCATTCATTCCTTCAGTCGTAAATGGGCCCTCGTAGCCGTCGACATCGCCCGGGTCATATCCAAGTTTGTGCAGGCAAGCTTGCGTTGCTGCAACAAGGCGACGTTTTTGCGACGAACCCGAAGGGTCGAATTTGTAAAGGCCATTTAAGTCTGCTTCGACCTTTGCGACAGATTTCATCGACTGCGGACCAATGATGCCGTCGATGCCTTCCTTGTGATAGCCGGTCGCGGCCATGACCATCTGAACGTAGCGTCCTCGCATGAATAAACCTCCTCTTTCGAATATCTGAAATTGCAAATGGCAAAACACGAATGACCACGGCACAAGTTTAACGCGAAACGTTTGAATGCACATCACTAATTTCGTGATGGGCGTGACAGCGGTCGGTGCGCTCAACCCGTTGGCACCGGCAGCTTCGTTCACCAGTCGGGATGTCGGCATTGCAAATTCCAACATCACAGGTAGTTTTCAGCATCAATTG
>CATOSB010000026.1 GCA_951812305.1 uncultured Paracoccaceae bacterium | reverse complement strand
CGCAGCTTCATCATGCGCAGGTCCTGTTCGGCCTGATTGTTTGTGAATGGGACCGCGAAGTCGGCGATGAATCGCAAAACGTCATCGCGGTAGTCACGCAGGCGGAGGAGCAGGTTGTGGCCTGGCCGCCTGGCTTTTCGGCCGCGGGTGCCGGGGCTTTTGGCCAGCGGGGGCTGGCGTTCGTGGAAGGCGAGCCCCTTGGCGAGGATCGCCATGTATCTGGTGACGATACCCTGGCGAACCAGTTCCGGGAGTTCGGTCTCGCCTTGATCCTGAGCCGCGCATCTGAGCTGATTGGCGCTATGAAGCACTGCGCTCATCTCCGTCGCCCAAGGCTCTTTTTCGATCTCTTCGATGGCCTTGAGTTCGCGCAAGTGATGCGCCCCGCAGAGGGCGTGGGCGTCCACTCCGCTCATATGGGCGTAGTAGGGTTTCCAGTGATCATGAATGATCGTCCCGCCGGTCAGGAAGGTTGGAACAGCACCGCGTTTGGCGCTGATGCGGTAATGGGTGAAGGCGGTATCGCAGATCGTGTGCAGCCAGTGCAGCTTGCCGGCAACACGAAGTCCGGTCTCGTCCAGATGCCGAACGCCGCCTTCGGCAAGCCGGGCGAGAATGTGTTCAACCACGACACCCATCTTATTTGCCGCGCCGCGCGTCCAGTTGGTCACGCTGGCCGCGCACAAGCTGGTGGCCCCAAACAGGTCGCGCATAATACCAAGGGTGCTTCAAAATGACTCAGCTATGGATTTTGGGTACCGCCTGAGGTGCTGAGGTGATTCAAGATTGGCAAAGGAGACCACCGATGCCAGCCAGGATACCGATGCGAGCCGATTTTACCGCCAATGATCTGCGCAAGCTTGCCGCAGAGAGTTCTGATGCCCGGCAGAGCCGACGGCTTTTGTCGCTTGCCGCTATCGCCGATGGCATGTCGCGTGGGGCTGCGGCCCGCATTGGCGGGATGGACCGGCAAACGCTCAGGGACTGGGTGCTCCGTTTCAACGCTGATGGTCCAGCGGGGCTGCTGGATCGGCAGCGAGGAGGCTCGCGATCCCGCCTTGACAATGCGCAACTGGATGAACTGGCGGCTCTTGTCGAGACCGGTCCTGATCCTGAAAAGGACGGTGTCGTCCGCTGGCGGCGGGTCGATTTGAAGAATGTGATCAAGGCGCGTTTTGGCGTCGACTATCACGAGCGCCATGTGGGGCAGATTCTGCACAATCTGGGCTTTTCCCACATCAGCGCACGCCCTCAGCACCCGGGGCAGGACGTGCAGGTCATTGAGGATTTCAAAAAAACTTCGGCGACAATCTGAAGGAGACGCTTCAGGGGGTGCCGCCGGACAAACCCGTCGAAATCTGGTTCCAGGACGAGATGCGTCTCGGTCAGAAGAACACCCGCGTCCGCCAGTGGGCACGCAAGGGCACACGGCCCCGCCAGCCCGCCGATCAGCGTTACCAAAATGCGTATCTTTTTGGCGCCATCTGCCCCGAACGCGGCACCGGCGCGGCGATCATGATGCCAGCAGCCGACACCTATGCGATGCAGCGCCACCTGGAAGAAATCAGCAAAATTGTCTCCGATGGCGCCCACGCCGTCATCCTCATGGACCAAGCCGGCTGGCACACGACATCCGCTCTGGAAATCCCGCAAAACCTGTCGCTCATGTTTCTGCCGCCCAAATCACCAGAGCTGAATCCAACCGAAAACATTTGGCAATATCTCCGCCAGACATGGCTCGCAAACCGGACGTTCGACACATATGACGCGATTCTCGACGCGGGGTGCGAGGCCTGGAACAACCTCATCGCAAGACCGCAAACCATCACATCCATCGCAAGCCGCAACTGGGCGAAAGTCGGTCAGATTGAATAACCCTTGGTATAAGCTGGCAGACCCGATCCTCGGGTATCAGCTGCTGAACATTGCAATAGACCGCCACTGCCCGCATGCGCGTGCCATATTGCACATGCGCGGCCACGCCATCGGGAAAGCCAGCCGTCGTCGTGGCTCGACAATGGTCGCAACAATAAACCGCCGCCTGATGCTCGGTGACCTCCAGGCGTGGCGCAGGCAAGTCGAACACCTGACGCTTCTCGATCCCTTTCACCATCTCCGCCGTCAGGGCGCTCTGACAGGCGCTGCAATGCGTCGCCTCATGCCGTTCGACAAAGTCGGGTGTTGACGTCTGGCGCAGGGTGTCGCCCCGGTGGCCAACTTGGCCGCCACTTTTCTTTCCGGATTTGCCACGCAGGCTGCGCGGGGCTGGCTTCTTCAGGCCATCACTTGAAGGGGGCTTGCTGCTATTGCTGCTGTTCTTGGCCAACTGTCGGCGCAGGTCCGTGATCTCTTCCGCCATGCTCGCCAACGCAGCTTCAAGCTCAGCGATCCGACGCAGAGCCGTGGCGAGAAGTTGTTCAAGGGCGGCAACCTGATCCATCCCACCACTGATTCAGAGAAATCAACCCGGCGCCACAGAATTCAGACAAGAAAGAAAAAAAACACGCGCAAAATGGCAAATTCGACTCACCATAAAACTGACAATAACACTCAAACGTGGGGGGTGCTTGGGAGTTACGTTTTTTGATTCGTTTTTTACGATACTCGTTGACCCTTTTTCGCAGAGGGTTGCGATGAGGGATTTCCACCATTGTTATGGAAATGATCCTCGGTTCTCTCAAAGCCTCATTTGGCTCCAGTTCAACGGCAATTCCGCCAAACTCTCCAAGAAATAGAACATTTGAAACGGTTTCGTGATCCGCTTTGAATGTATCAGGGTCATTTTTCCGTACGTGTTTCGGGATGATCACCTGAAAGGGAGTGGCAGCCATCAGATCGAGCACAAGTGTCATGGTTCTTTTAGGGAGCGCAGCCAGTTCATTGAGCTTATCCGTGAGGGCGTAGAAACGGTTGGGGTCCTCTTCCATCATGTCGAACATGAGGTCCCGGATCTTCTCATAAGCGAGATCTTCGTTGATTGGGAAGTTGTTCTCCATGGCGCGCACCTTTTGCCCCGTGTTGACCAGCCTGAATGCCCCCGTGATTAGTATGGGGTGAGAGGGGTTTCCAAGTACGTTGCCCCATGATTCAAGGTTCAAAAGCGACACAATATGGACCGCCACTCATGTCGATCACTAACACCGCACTTTTTGTCTGTCTCGATGATTTTGCAAAAACCTACGAGGACTGGGAGCGCCACCGGTTGATCCCCTCGGGTCGTCAGAGGCTTCGCGCCGGCAAGCTGACCCTGGGGGAGAGCCTGTTCATCATGGTCTTGTTTCACTTGTCGCCGTTCAAGGACTTCAAACATTATTGGATTTATGGCGTTGAGCAGAAATACCGTGACTGCTTTGGCACCCTCCCGAGCTATGGTCGGTTTGTCAGCCTCATGCCAAGATTAATGGTGCCGTTTTGCATACTGCTGCACTGCTTCAGCGGTGAAAAAACCGGCGTCTATTTTGCCGACAGCACTAAGCTCGCGGTCTGCCACAATGCCCGCATTAATCGAAACAAGGTCTTCAAGGGGCTGGCAAAGCGCGGTCGCAGCACAATGGGCTGGTTCTTTGGCTTCAAACTGCATCTAATCATCAACAACAAGGGGGAGATCATGGCCGTCAAAATCACGGCAGGTAATGTCGATGATCGAAAGCCGTTTGAAGCCATGATCGCGGGCCTCGAAGGCAAAATATTTGCTGATAAGGGCTATATCTCCAAATCCCTCTTCCAACGGCTCTGGCAGCGTGGCCTCCACCTCGTCACCGGCATTCGCCGCAACATGAAAAACTATCTCCTGCCAATCCTGAACAAAATCCTGTTGCGAAGGCGGTTCATCATCGAAACTCTGTTCGATAAGTTGAAAACCAGCATGGGACTGGAACACACTCGACACAGATCGCCTGCCAACGCATTCGTACACCTCATCTCGTGTGTCGCAGCCTATATGCTCGGGAAAACCAAAGTTAAAATGGGACCCATAACCGTGCCGGAAACAATCAGGCAGGTCGAATACCAGATATAGCGCTTATCCAGAACTCAGGTTAGAAAGGGCAACCCGCGCCCTTCTACCGCCTCGCGAATGAACTGCTTTTCCTTGACCAACCAAGGATGGGCATCCTCTTGCCAGACATCCATCGGGCCACCCATAGCCCAAAGCGCGTCATAGCCATCTAACGCGGGCAATGGCTCGCCCTCGTCCAATTCCACCGCATCCCAGCTGTGGCCATCCTCTGATAACCCCGATTCTGGATAAGACGTTGGCGTCACCAGTGCACTACTCGACAGAATTTTTTCGTAGTTTTTTGATTCGTTTTTTACGATACTCGTTGACCCTTTTTCGCAGAGGGTTGCGATGAGGGATTTCCACCATTGTTATGGAAATGATCCTCGGTTCTCTCAAAGCCTCATTTGGCTCCAGTTCAACGGCAATTCCGCCAAACTCTCCAAGAAATAGAACATTTGAAACGGTTTCGTGATCTGCTTTGAATGTATCAGGGTCATTTTTCCGTACGTGTTTCGGGATGATCACCTGAAAGGGAGTGGCAGCCATCAGATCGAGCACAAGTGTCATGGTTCTTTTAGGGAGCGCAGCCAGTTCATTGAGCTTATCCGTGAGGGCGTAGAAACGGTTGGGGTCCTCTTCCATCATGTCGAACATGAGGTCCCGGATCTTCTCATAAGCGAGATCTTCGTTGATTGGGAAGTTGTTCTCCATGGCGCGCACCTTTTGCCCCGTGTTGACCAGCCTGAATGCCCCCGTGATTAGTATGGGGTGAGAGGGGTTCCAGGTACGTTGCCCCATGATTCAAGGTTCAAAAGCGACACAATATGGACCGCCACTCATGTCGATCACTAACACCGCACTTTTTGTCTGTCTCGATGATTTTGCAAAAACCTACGAGGACTGGGAGCGCCACCGGTTGATCCCCTCGGGTCGTCAGAGGCTTCGCTCCGGCAAGCTGACCCTGGGGGAGAGCCTGTTCATCATGGTCTTGTTTCACTTGTCGCCGTTCAAGGACTTCAAACATTATTGGATTTATGGCGTTGAGCAGAAATACCGTGACTGCTTTGGCACCCTCCCGAGCTATGGTCGGTTTGTCAGCCTCATGCCAAGATTAATGGTGCCGTTTTGCATACTGCTGCACTGCTTCAGCGGTGAAAAAACCGGCGTCTATTTTGCCGACAGCACTAAGCTCGCGGTCTGCCACAATGCCCGCATTAATCGAAACAAGGTCTTCAAGGGGCTGGCAAAGCGCGGTCGCAGCACAATGGGCTGGTTCTTTGGCTTCAAACTGCATCTAATCATCAACAACAAGGGGGAGATCATGGCCGTCAAAATCACGGCAGGTAATGTCGATGATCGAAAGCCGTTTGAAGCCATGATCGCGGGCCTCGAAGGCAAAATATTTGCTGATAAGGGGTAACTCCCAAGCACCCTGTCCGATAGGGTTGCGGGGTTTTGTTCCGTCAGAGCCGTGCGATGATCTGAGGTGGTGACAGGGTCAGGATTTCCAGGATGTTGAACCGGTGTTTTCTGGCCGTCGAGATGACGGACCTGATGTCGGCGAAGACCCGCGCGCCCTCGAGGGTGCGGAAGGTGCCCGAGATTTTCATGCGCAGCTTCATCATGCGCAGGTCCTGTTCGGCCTGATTGTTTGTGAATGGGACCGCGAAGTCGGCGATGAATCGCAAAACGTCATCGCGGTAGTCACGCAGGCGGAGGAGCAGGTTGTGGCCTGGCCGCCTGGCTTTTCGGCCGCGGGTGCCGGGGCTTTTGGCCAGCGGGGGCTGGCGTTCGTGGAAGGCGAGCCCCTTGGCGAGGATCGCCATGTATCTGGTGACTATACCCTGGCGAACCAGTTCCGGGAGTTCGGTCTCGCCTTGATCCTGAGCCGCGCATCTGAGCTGATTGGCGCTATGAAGCACTGCGCTCATCTCCGTCGCCCAAGGCTCTTTTTCGATCTCTTCGATGGCCTTGAGTTCGCGCAAGTGATGCGCCCCGCAGAGGGCGTGGGCGTCCACTCCGCTCATATGGGCGTAGTAGGGTTTCCAGTGATCATGAATGATCGTCCCGCCGGTCAGGAAGGTTGGAACAGCACCGCGTTTGGCGCTGATGCGGTAATGGGTGAAGGCGGTATCGCAGATCGTGTGCAGCCAGTGCAGCTTGCCGGCAACACGAAGTCCGGTCTCGTCCAGATGCCGAACGCCGCCTTCGGCAAGCCGGGCGAGAATGTGTTCAACCACGACACCCATCTTATTTGCCGCGCCGCGCGTCCAGTTGGTCACGCTGGCCGCGCACAAGCTGGTGGCCCCAAACAGGTCGCGCATAAGCTGGCAGACCCGATCCTCGGGTATCAGCTGCTGAACATTGCAATAGACCGCCACTGCCCGCATGCGCGTGCCATATTGCACATGCGCGGCCACGCCATCGGGAAAGCCAGCCGTCGTCGTGGCTCGACAATGGTCGCAACAATAAACCGCCGCCTGATGCTCGGTGACCTCCAGGCGTGGCGCAGGCAAGTCGAACACCTGACGCTTCTCGATCCCTTTCACCATCTCCGCCGTCAGGGCGCTCTGACAGGCGCTGCAATGCGTCGCCTCATGCCGTTCGACAAAGTCGGGTGTTGACGTCTGGCGCAGGGTGTCGCCCCGGTGGCCAACTTGGCCGCCACTTTTCTTTCCGGATTTGCCACGCAGGCTGCGCGGGGCTGGCTTCTTCAGGCCATCACTTGAAGGGGGCTTGCTGCTATTGCTGCTGTTCTTGGCCAACTGTCGGCGCAGGTCCGTGATCTCTTCCGCCATGCTCGCCAACGCAGCTTCAAGCTCAGCGATCCGACGCAGAGCCGTGGCGAGAAGTTGTTCAAGGGCGGCAACCTGATCCATCCCACCACTGATTCAGAGAAATCAACCCGGCGCCACAGAATTCAGACAAGAAAGAAAAAAAACACGCGCAAAATGGCAAATTCGACTCACCATAAAACTGACAATAACACTCAAACGTGGGGGGTGCTTGGGAGTTACGATAAGGGCTATATCTCCAAATCCCTCTTCCAACGGCTCTGGCAGCGTGGGCTCCACCTCGTCACCGGCATTCGCCGCAACATGAAAAACTATCTCCTGCCAATCCTGAACAAAATCCTGTTGCGAAGGCGGTTCATCATCGAAACTCTGTTCGATAATACCAACGGCTTGATCAATTGACCGTTGCCCATTCTCTGGTCGTTATTGAGGTTATGCGCTGCGGGTCATTTTCGAAGAAGTTCCAGGCGTCTGCGCATTTGTCGAGGATCTGCTCGTAGGTATCGAACACGGTGATGGCCAGCTTGTTGGAGCGCAGATAGGCCCAGACATTTTCCATCGGGTTGAGTTCGGGCGCATAGGGGGGCAGCTTCAGGAGCGTTATGTTGTCTGGCACCAAGAGCCCCTTGGCTCCGTGCCACCCCGCGCCATCTGTGACCAGGAGCGCATGAGAACCGGGTGCGATTGTTTTTGAGACCTCGTCGAGATGCAGGCCCATCGCCTCTGTGTTAACATAAGGCAGGATCAGCCCAGCTGCGGCACCACGTGCCGGACAGGCAGCGCCAAATACGTAGCTCCATTTGTAGCGGGTATCCCGGGGCGCACGTGGGCGGGTTCCCCGCTTCGCCCAGACACGGGTGAGTGTTCCCTGCTGGCCCACCCGTGCTTCGTCCTGGAACCATATTTCCAGTGGCTTTCCTTTCGCCCGTTCAGTCAAAATGTCGGCTACGATGCTGGCAAAGTTTTTTTTAAATGCAGTCTGTGCCACTGGGTCGGCGTTGGGATGTTCGGGGCGGACCGACAGCCTGCGAAAGCCCAGTTGAACCAAATAACTACCTACTGTGCGTTCGTGGAGCTTGATCTCGAACTCCGCCTCAATGCGCCGGGCAAGATCGGCGCGACGCCAGCGAACCACACCATCGCGGGCCGGATCAGGGCCAGCCTCCACCCAGACCGCAAGCTGCGCTATCTGCTCCGGCGACAATCGAGGTTTCGCGCCGCCACCCCCACGATCTGACAGCCCGTCAGGACCTTCGACATTGTATCGATGGACCCAGTCTCGAAGGGTTTGGCGATCCATCCCGCAACTCTGGGCAGCAACCTTGCGCGACGACCCTTCAAGCACCAGAGCAATCGCCAAAAGCCGACGTGCTACTTTGCCGTTCGACGCGCGACCGGCTAAAGCGCGCAACTCGTGCACCGTGAAATCATCGCGCAAAACCGGAACCGCGGCACCCATATCTCCCTCCCTCTCTGGACAGAAACAGTGAGTCACATACCGAACAATTTGGGAATCCAAAAAGCGAGTCAAATCATCCCGCCGTTGGTATAAGTTGAAAACCAGCATGGGACTGGAACACACTCGACACAGATCGCCTGCCAACGCATTCGTACACCTCATCTCGTGTGTCGCAGCCTATATGCTCGGGAAAACCAAAGTTAAAATGGGACCCATAACCGTGCCGGAAACAATCAGGCAGGTCGAATACCAGATATAGCGCTTATCCAGAACTCAGGTTCTGATAGAAATTCCCTGAATATTCCTGGATGTTCGACCGCCGCATGTTGCAATACTAGAATTCGCATCACCGCCCTCCGCCTGTTGCCCGCACACTAGCGCGGCACTGCAAATCCACAAGTCACCGGCGCGCCTGAGATGGCGGCCTGCCAAATTGTCCCGCATAAACGCGGGCAAAATGCGAAGAACTGGCAAATCCGGTCGCCAGCGCAATTTCCGTCAGTGGCATGGCAGAGCCGGTCAAAAGGCGCTCTGCAACGGCCAGTCGAAGATTTCGATAATATCCCATCGGTGGGATGCCCAAACGATCTTGAAACAACCGCCCCAATTGTCGGGCCGAAACACCGGCGATCATCCCGAGATCCGATAAGCCCAGTGGGTCGGCGACATGGTTTTCCATGGCTTCAACCGCCGCAAGGATCGGTGCTGAGGTCGTACCAACCCGCTCCACCAATCCGGCACGCTGGGCACCCGACGATGGCCTGATATCCGTGTGCAGAAACCAATCGCTGACCAGCTGGGCCAAAACAGAGCCGTGGTCTTGTGCAATGATAGCATGCATCAGATCCAATGGCGCGGTGCCACCAGCACACGTCACCCGATCCCGGTCGATAACATACAGCGACCGTTCAATGAGTAACCGCTCATCGTATTCCGACAACGCAGAGGCGTGTTCCCAATGCACGGTCATCCGACGCCCGTCCATCAATCCGGCATGAGCCAAAATGACCGGACCGCCGGATATACCGCACAGTATCACGCCTTGCCGACTTAAGCGTCTGAGCCAGGCGATCAGCGCAGGATTTTGATATTGGTTGGGTTCACCACCTGCCACCACAAATAACATGCGCAAGCGCAGATCATCCCCAACCCGCGCGACTTTTGGGGCCACGGCCCCAACAGAGCTTTCAGCACCCTCAACGTGAACAACGTCATACAGCCTGCGACGACTTAGGTGATTTGCAGCACGAAGCGGTTCGACCACGCATGCGTATGACATCAGAGCAAACCCCGGCACTGGCAGAATGCCAATCTGTACTGGTTGTTCGAATTCTTCAGCGGCCATATCCGGCAAATATCCGTCTGTTTCGGAAAAGTACAGAATTGGTAGTATTCCCAGCCACGCCAAACCCCATTGCGTATCGAAAAAACCTGAATCAGGGATTTTCGCGAAACGCGCGCAACATTTAAGCGTTGCGAGCGCTTCGAAATAAACATGTGTCTCAAGTTAATTTCGAAACGCTGTAACGACGCTAATTGTCGAAAATCCGTCGGGCGCTTTTCCCGGGAACACTCGATTTCACACGCCAACAAGTTTCGTACCGCCGCCCTTGCGATTTGCAGGATTTATTCGCTCGACATGTTCTCATGCTAGAGCAACACTGCGGCATGCGCCTTGTCCTCACGGCTCTTTCTTTCTGCCTGCTCACGACGGCAGCCCTTGCAGAGCCGTGCCGCCTTGCCCTTGTTCTGGCGCTCGATGTTTCAGGCTCGGTAGACGAAGAAGAGTACCGACAGCAACTTGATGGCCTCGCATTCGCGCTTGAGAGCGAGGTGGTTCGCGAAGCAATTTTGCTGCTTGGATCTACTGTTGAAATTGCCGCCTTTGAATGGAGCTCGCGCAATCACCAGTTCTTGGTTCTACCGTGGACGGCGCTGCGCACAAATGACGACATTTCATTGGCTGCCAGCCGCATCCGAAACTACAAGAAGCAGCGCGCAGGATTGAAAACGGCACTCAGCACAGCAATGTTGTTTGCTGCCGAGATGCTCCGGGATAGGTCCGATTGCTGGCAACGAACGGTCGATGTTTCAGGCGATGGCATGAATAATATTGGACCGACCATGTCGAATGTTTACGCGCTTGATGTTTTCCAAGGTATCACTGTCAACGCTCTGGCGGTGATCAAAACAGCACCGGATACGGAAAACACAACCGCACGCGAAAGCAAAACCGCCGATCTGAAAGTCTATTTCAGTAAGAATGTGATCCGCGGGCCGAATTCATTTGCACTGGCGGCAAGGGGATACAGCGACTACGCGCAAGCAATGCAGCGAAAACTGTTAAAAGAAGTCGCGGCGCCGTCGTTCAGCCAGATTTCGGTGTCGCCAGACATGCCCACGACAAACTAAAACAATTTGTTCGAAATTCGCAATCAGATGCCTGTTCCGGTTTTTTTGCTGCATTCTTCGGCTTAACTGAGAGAATCAATTCTGTGCTGACTAATCGTGAACCCTTCAGGCGATGGATGGGTCGTTGGTTGATCAAGGGCAACAGTTGAAGGAATTATTGACCCGCGTTGCCTTTGTTTCGGAACAAGTGGATACCAGCAATATGGCCGAATACATGATAATCGAGACCTGTCTGCATGGCCCGGAACCGGTATACGCTCGGTTTCGCTCTCAAGGCCGGATGCTGCCCGACGGGCTTATATACATCGACAGTTGGCTGACAGCAGACGGCCAGACATGCTACCAACTCATGAAAACCAATGAGCCCGCGCGGTTCGCCGAATGGATGTCCAGTTGGGACGATTTGGTGGCCTTTGAGATTTGCGAATTGGGCGCCAAACCAACGGGAGCCGAAGCGTGACTGATCTTGCAAAATTTGCCGCTGACAAAGGCGTAAAGTTTTTTCTCTTCAACTTCACAGACCTCTTTGGGGTGCAACGGGCCAAGCTGGTTCCGGCGCAGGCGGTTGGCGGAATGCAGAATTCTGGTGCAGGTTTCGCCGGTTTCGCAAGTTGGTTGGATATGACGCCTGCGCATCCGGACATGTTCGTCATGCCCGACGCGAATACGGTCATCCAACTTCCCTGGAAGCCCGAGATCGCTTGGGTTGCCGGCGATCCGTGGATGGACGGCGAACCTGTCGCGCAGGCGCCCCGCAATGTGCTTCAATCCCTCGTAACGCGCGCAGCGAGCGCATCTCTGGTGATGAAATCCGGCGTGGAACCGGAATTTCACCTGATCAATGCAGATGGCACTGAGATTTCGGATGAACGCGATATCCAGGAGAAACCTTGCTACGACCAAAGCGCCCTTTTGCGCCGCTATGATGTGATCTCTGAAATCTGCTCAACGATGATCGAACTGGGCTGGGGCCCCTATCAGAACGACCACGAAGACGCGAATGGCCAGTTCGAGATAAACTGGGACTTCGGGGATTGTCTGGAAACCGCGGATCGCCATGCGTTCTTTAAGTTTATGGTGAAAGCGATCGCTGAAAAGCACGGGCTGCGGGCCACGTTCATGCCGAAACCATTCTCGCATCTCACAGGCAACGGGTGCCATGTGCACCACTCGATCTGGACGCCTGACGGAAAGACTTGCGTTTTTGATGGTGATGACGAAATGGGTTTGTCTGACACGGCCTATCATTTCCTTGGCGGCCTTATGACTCATGGGGCTGCGATGTGCGCAATCACCAATCCAACAGTGAACAGTTACAAGCGGATCAACGCGCCCGCGACATTGTCAGGCGCGACGTGGTCGCCATCGTCCGTGACCTATGGCGGTAACAATCGTACGCATATGGTCCGCATCCCAGACGGCGGTCGTCTGGAATTCCGCCTCGCAGATGGCGCCGCCAATCCATATCTATTGCAGGCCGTCCTGCTTGCTGCGGGTTTGGACGGAATCCAGCGCAAGTTGGACCCCGGCAAACGGCTGGATATCGATATGTATACCGAGGGGCACAAGGCACGCGGGGCGAAGAAACTGCCTTTGAACATGCTCGACGCAATCCGCGAATTCCAGAAGGATAAGTATCTGAAAACCGCGATGGGAGATGCGTTTTCGGCAGCTTACATCAAACTTCGCACGCGCGAATGGAACCAATTCACGAAACACCTTACTCAATGGGAACGTGACCAAACTCTCGATTGCTGATTGTCGTTTTTTCGCACGAAATTGTTGTGTCGTTTCCTCAGGAAACAATCCGGCGAGGCGTGAGTTCGCGAGACTGGGGAGTGGACTCATTGATCTGCGATCCGGAATAGGATTGAAACGAGCTTGAGCACGACCCGAAAGTTCTTGGGGTCTCGGTCATAGCGCGTGGCAAGGCCCCGGAACTGTTTGGTCACGTTAAAGAACCGCACTACGAGATTGCGCATCCTGTAAAGCCAGTCTCAGAATGGGAAACTGTCTATTCTTGTAGCCTTTCCCGGGATGTTCGCCCGGTCGTTTAGTCGAGCGGCCGACGAGCGTCTGCAGCGCGGGACGGACCGTTGGATCAAGCACTAGTCCGACTTTTCCCGATGTTCATTTCGTGAAAGGGACGCACTGGTCGCTCGGGTAGTCAGAACGGGTGGAAAGAGCTCCCCGACAGGCGCAGAATCTTCGCGCATGATGATCGATGTGATTGACTCTGCCGCTTTGGCCCCAATTGCACGCGCGGGGATACGCACCGTGGTCAGGCTGGGCTCAAAATCTTTCGAGCCATGGAAATCGCCAATGCCTGTCACAGTCATATCGTCCGGAACATTGACCCCAAGTCTGCCCAATGCGTGTAACGCGCCCCACGCAAGCACGTCATTGCCGCAAACAATTGCCGTCGGGGGGTGGCGCGACGAGACCAATTCGATAACGGCATTCTTTGCCGCCCCAACACTGTAACGGGTCTCCAATCTCCAGTATTCGGGGATTTCGCAACCGCCTGCCCGCAACGCATCCGTGACCCCCGCAAACCTTTGTGATGCGCGGTCGTTACCATTAAAGGGCGGGAACACGGCGGCGACGAGGCGGTGGCCCAAACTTACTATGTGCTCTCCGATCAACCACCCGGCACGATAGTTGTCTGACCCGACACAGGGAAAGGGCGCATCCTCGGCATAGCTCCAAAGCAGAATTGTCGGGGTGCTTTGTTGGGTGAGCAATTCGTATGTGTCGCCGGAATGATCTATGCCGATCAACGCGACACCATCGACACGGTGTTCCAGCATTTTTCGCGTCAATGCATATTCGCGATCAAGACTGTAGCCATGTGAGGCAAGCAGAATCGTAAATCCCAGATTTTCAACGGCTTCTGAAAAACTCTGGATGAGTTCTGCGAATATTGCCTGATCAACTGTTGGCACGATTAGCCCGATGGTTCCGCTGCGGATCCCGTGAATGGTTTGCGCGGCGCGATTGCGGATATAGCCCAACCGACGCACCGCAGAATCGATCTTTTTCCGGGTCGTAGGTTTGACAAGTTTTGGGTGATTGAAGCTGCGGGACACCGTCGAAGGCGAGACGCGCGCGGCCTTTGCCACAGCAACAATATCTGCTTTTTTATCTTTCATAACAGACAACTAAACTCCGATTTGGCATGAAAAATGAAAACATTTGCAAAACTATTTTCATTACATAGCATGATCCGTCAACAGCGCAGTGCCATCGGAGGATTTCTGCTTGGAATTTCTGGCCTATTTCGGGGACGTGTTCACGCCGATCAATTTCGGCCTGTTGCTGATCGGAACGATTGGCGGGCTGATCCTTGGGGCGACACCGGGTTTGTCGCCGACGATGGCCGTGGCTTTGCTGATCCCGTTTACCTTCCGTCTGGAACCGGCGCAGGGGCTTATCCTGCTGGGGGCGGCCTATACTTCGACGGTAGCCGGCGGTGCGGTCAGCGCAATTTTGCTGAAAATTCCCGGAGCGCCGGCGAATATCGCGACCACGCTGGACGGTCACACGATGGCCAAGAAGGGCCAGGGTGCGCGGGCACTGCAATTGTCCTTCCTCGCCTCCGCCGTCGGCGGGGTGTTCGGTGTATTACTGCTGATCTTTCTGACGCCTGTGCTGGCGCAATGGGCGCTGGCCTTTGGGCCAAGCCACCTGTTCTGGCTTGCGATCCTTGGTGTCACCGTCATCGGGTCGCTTGATTCAAGCTCGGTGGTGAAAGGGCTATTGTCGGGCTGCATCGGGTTGTGGCTGGCCACCATCGGCTTTGACGACATCATGGGCGCCCAGCGGTTTATTTTTCATTCCAGCGTATCGGGCGGCATCAACGTGATCCCGGCGCTGATCGGGTTGTTCGCCATTCCGCAGGTGATCACGATGTTCGCCAAAGGCCGCGCGAGCCTTGATGCAGAAGTTTTGACGGTCGAAAAACACCCAATCTCGAAAGCGTTCAGCGAAGTCTTTGGCCGCCTGCGTGCTTTGACAATCGGTACGTTGACCGGGTCAATCATCGGGCTGATCCCCGGCGTGGGCGGTCAGATCGCCGGGCTTGTCGCCTATGACCAGTCCAAGAAAATGAGCCCCGAGCGTGACAAGTTCGGCACCGGCCATCCAGAGGGTGTGATCGCCGCGGAATCCGCCAATAACGCCATGGTCGGGCCAAGTCTCGTGCCTTTGCTGACCCTGTCGATCCCCGGCTCGCCCACCGCGGCCGTGCTGCTGGGCGGCTTGTTGATCCACGGTATTTTCCCCGGCAGCGACCTGTTCGACAACCACCCGCAGGTCGCCTGGACCTTCATCAACTCTATGCTGATCGGTCAGGTGCTGATGTGCATCTTCGGCCTCTATGTGGCCGGGCTTGCCGCGCGTGTGGCGCAGGTGCCCAATGCCGTCATGGCCGCCGTTGTTCTTGGGCTGGCGGTGTTTGGCAGCTATTCGGTCCAGCATTCAATGGGCGATGTCTATGTGATGGCGGCACTCGGCACGGGGATGTATTTCCTCGAACGGTTCGGCTTTTCCGCCGCGCCGTTGGTGTTGGGCCTGATCCTCGGGCCCATTGCAGAGGCGAACTTTATCCAAGGCAGCATGATCGCCAACGCCACATCCAGCGTCGGGCAATATTTCTTCACCGGAGGCCTGAACCTGCTGCTGATCGCGATTGTGGTCGCCTCGGTCGGTTATTCAGTCTGGATGGAGCTTCGCAATCGTCGCCACACCACCAAGGATGACGCGGTGGAAAAGGAAGAGGCGCTGTCATGACCGCCCTGCCCCGAAGCCAGCACATCGTCGCCAGCGGGCATGTCGCCGCCGTCGGCGTCACTGTGGCTTACGTCAGCTATACTCAGGAACCCGCCGCGGCCTTCCTGTTCCCGCGTATGATTTCGACCGTCTTTGTCGTGCTGGCGCTATGGACCTTTGGCAAGGCGCTGATGGGGCGAACCAAGGTCGGCAATGGGCTGTCCAACACGGCGATGAAGAACATCCTGCCCGGTCTGGTCATCCTGTTGATCTATGTCTTCTGGGCCGCCAAGGGCCTTGGCTTTTACACCGCGACCACAATCGCCTTTTTCATTCTGCTCACGCTCTATGATCCCGCGCCGCATAATGAGGCGAAAAGCTGGATCAAGCGCATTATCATCACCGCCGGATTCCTGGCGGTCATGTACGGTCTCTTCGCAATGCTTCTAAGCGTCTTCACACCGCGAGAGATATTTTTCTGAACCGCAAACGCGGCAGAGCAAACCCCAAGGGAGGACTAAATATGAAAAGACTAATCGCAGCTGCCTCAATGGCGCTGATGGCGATGACCGGGGGCGCAGTGGCCGATGGTCATGGTGACTTTCCGGAACGCCCGATCATGCTGATGGTCAGCTATGGCGCGGGTGGTGCAACCGACTTTCAGGCGCGCATCGTGACCATGACGGCTGGTAATGACGACGCACTTGGCATGCCGATTGCAATCATCAACAAGCCCGGTGCTGGTGGACGTGTTGGCTGGAACTGGTTTGCGACCCAAGCCGATGCTGACGGATATACGCTGGGTGCCTATAACATTCCGCATTTCATCGCCCAGTCCATCGAGGGCGGCGTGGAATATGGCCCCGACAGCTTTGAGCCGATCGCAAACTGGGGTGCTGACCCTGCCGTGTTTGTGGTTGCCGCCGACAGCGACTTCAATTCGATGGCTGACGTTATCGATTATGCCAAGGCCAACCCCGGTGGGCTGACCTTCTCCGGCGCGGGCCTGTTTGTGGGCCACCACATCGCCGCGTTGCAGCTTGAAAAAGCCGCTGGCGTGAAACTGGCCTATATTCCCAACAACAAGGGCGGTGCAGGTGCGATGAAGGCCGTGATCGCGGGCGAGGTTCTGGGCGGTGTCAACAACCTGTCCGACGCGTTCCGCGCGCGTGAGGCTGGCAACGTCAAAATCCTTGGTGTGTTCGATCTGGAACGCAATGCATTCATGGAAGACGTGCCAACCTTGATGGAGCAGGGCTTTGAAATCGACAACGCATCGGTCAACTTTCGCGGTGTGATGGTGCCCAAAGGGACCCCGCAGCCGATCATCGATAAGCTGGCCGCAACCGTGCCGGAAATGTTCGCCAATGGCCGCGTTGCCGGCAAGATGAAGGCCGGCGGTTCGCCGATGCACATCATGACGCGCGACGAAGTTCTGGCCATGTGGGAGGCCCGCAAAGCCACCCTGACAGAACTTCTGTCCGGTCTTTGATATGAAAACAGGGTGGGCAAATTTGCCCACCCTACCCCTGACATTCGGAATTCTCCCATGAACTCGCACGATCCCATTGCCGAACTTGACGCCGTCATGGCCCGCGCCCGCACAGCGCAAAAAGAGTATGAGGCAGAGGGCAGTCAGGAGCGATACGACCGCGCAGCTCAGGCCGTCGCATGGGCGATCATGGAACCGTCGCGCAACCGTGAGTTGGCCGAACTGGCCGTGGCAACCACCGGCCTTGGCAACGTCGCCGACAAGATCACCAAGAACCACCGCAAGACTTTGGGCCTGATGCGCGATATCAAGGGCGTGACAACTCATGGCATCATCCGCGATGACGCGGAAACCGGCATCACAGAGATCGCCCAGCCGATGGGTGTCATCGGTGCCATCGTGCCGTCGACCAACCCTGCCGCAACACCCGCCAACAACATCATCAACGCAGTGAAATGCGGCAACGCCATCGTCGTTGCACCCTCGCCCAAAGGTGTCGCCAGCTGCGAACGCCTGCTGGAATTTATCCACGCCGAATTCTCCAAGATTGGCGAAGACCCCGACCTCGTCCAGATGGTCCCGGCGCCGGGCAGCAAGGAAAAGACCCAAGCGCTGATGGAGACCTGCGACAAGATCATCTGCACCGGCAGCCAGAACAACGTACACCGCGCCCAGACCGCTGGCACCCCCGCCGTCGCTGTCGGTGCGGGCAATGTCACTGTCATCGCCGATGAAACCGCCGATCTGGCAGCAGCTGCAGAGAAAATTCGCGCCTCAAAAACATTCGACAATGCGACCTCGTGCTCCTCGGAAAACGCTGTGGTGGTGGTCGATGCGGTCTATGACGCGTTTGTCGCCGCAATGGCGCAGGCGGGCGGTGCTGTGGTCGACGATGAGGCCGGGATCGTCGCGAGACTTTGGCCTGACGGCCATCTGAATCGCGCCGTCATCGCTCAGGACGCCGACAAGATGATCGCCGCTTTGGGTCTGGATGTACCGGAAGGCACTGAATATGTCGCCGTGCCCACCAGTGGCATCGGCCCTGATCACCCGTTGTCGGGCGAGAAACTGTCTCGGGTCTTGGCCTTCTACCGCGCGCGTGACTTTAACGACGCGGTGGCAACCGCTCGTAAAATTCAACTGCACCAGGGCGCGGGCCATTCTGTTGGCCTGCATTCCAACGACGACACCCGCGCGATGACACTGGCCACCGCGATCCCCACCTGCCGCGTGATCGTCAATCAGGCGCATTGTTTCGCAACAGGCGGTGCCTTCAACAACGGCATGCCGTTTTCCCTGTCGATGGGCTGCGGCACCTGGGGCGGCAACGCAATCGACGACAATCTGCATTGGCGGCATTTCCTGCAAAGCACAAAGATCGTTCGCGAAATCCCAGCCCGCGAGCCCGCGCTGGAAGACATTTTCGACACGTACTGGGCCAAGGCCGGGAAATGAAGCTGACCCGCGACACACCGCCATCCGGCACCGTGCGCGACTGGCTGACCGCGCGCGCTGATTCCGGCGGCACCGCGATCGTATTCGCTGACACCGGCGAGGCACTCGACTGGGAAACCCTGCTGGCACAGGCCCGCGCCTTCGCCGCCAATCTGACCGCGCGCGGCGCCGCCAAGGGCGAAAGCGTCGCCATCGTCGCGCCCAATACCCGTGACAGCATCGTGGCGCTGTATGGCGCGCTGGTGGGCGGTTTCCGCGCAACGATGATCAACCTCGCAGCCGGACGCGACGCAATTTCCTATGCACTGGAACACTCCGAGGCGCGTTTCGCCTATGTTCACCCCGACTGCCACGTGCTTTTTTACGAGGCCAACGGATCAGAAGTATCAGCGGTATCTCTGACTGGGCCAGCCGATGTCGCGCTGCACGATGTCTCAGCCGATGATCACGCCCTGCTGATGTATACCTCCGGCACCACTGGCCGACCCAAGGGAGTGGTCCACACCCACGCAAGCCTGCTCGCCGGTGGCTGGACCACCGCAATCGCGCATGAATTGTCACCGAGCGACCGGGGTTTTTGCGTCCTGCCAATCTTTCACATTAACGGCCTCTGCGTGACGGTGATCGGCAGCCTCGTGTCCGGCGGATCACTCGCGATGACCGCGCGTTTCTCTGCCTCGCGCTTCTGGAAACAGGTCGGCGACACGGGTGCCACATGGTTCTCTGTCGTCCCCACGATCATCTCTCACTTACTGCATGGCGGCACCGCGCCAGACGACTCCTGCCGCGCGCGTCTGCGATTTGGCCGCTCTGCCTCCTCGGCCCTGGCCGTGGACACCCAATCTGCCTTCGAGGCCAGATTCTCTGTACCGATCATCGAGACGATGGGCCTGACCGAAACCGCCGCCCAGATCCTGTCAAACCCGCTGCCGCCTGCGCCACGAAAGATCGGCTCGCCTGGCATCGCCTTTGGCTGCGAGGTTGAAATTCAATCGAGCGACGGTGCGAAAGTCGCGCCGGGATCCGAAGGCGAAATTGTTGTCCGCGGCCCCAATGTCATGCTGGAATACCTCAGGAACTCCGATGCCACCGCTGCGAGTTTCCGCAATGGTTGGCTGCGCACCGGCGACCTCGCGCGGATGGATAAGGATGGCTTTGTCTTCGTGAGTGGACGCCTGAAAGAGCTGATTATCAAAGGCGGCGAGAACATCGCGCCGCGTGAAATTGACGAAGTACTTTACACCCACCCAGATGTGATCGAGGCTGCTGCATTCGCGCGGAGTTGCGCACGATACGGAGAGACCGTTGAAGCGGCAGTGCGCGTACGAACCGGTTCGGCCATCGAGGCCGCCGAACTATTAGAGATTTGCCGACAAAGACTTGGTGACTTCAAAGCACCAGACGCGATCCACTTTCTCCAAGAGTTGCCCAAGGGCCCATCAGGTAAGATCCAGCGGTTGAAGCTTCCAGACCTATTGCCTCAAACATAATTTCTAGGGTTTGGATTGAAACTCATTACTATGCGGACCGGAATGTTGAGTTGGTTGCATACCACATCAA
This sequence comes from uncultured Paracoccaceae bacterium, assembly GCA_951812305.1. Taxonomy (GTDB): domain Bacteria; phylum Pseudomonadota; class Alphaproteobacteria; order Rhodobacterales; family Rhodobacteraceae; genus Rhodobacter_B. Next base: position 17,937 of record CATOSB010000026.1, on the reverse strand, counting down.
GTCGTCGTCGCCGCCGTGTACAATTCGGTCATTCGAATTTCGTGCAGCACCAGTCCGCTTTGGGCTCTCAAAGTTTCCAGGCAACCCTGGTATCAAATGGGCTTTTCGCGGACCCAAACCGGACCAAAAAAATCGGCAATGATTTCGCTTGGTCAGTTGTTGCTTACCGACCGCGATGATCCTGAAAACACCCGCCCGAGCGTATTGTATTTACGCCGAACATACCCACTTGTCTTGCAGTGCGTATCCTATGTTGCGATACGCCAACTTCTCGGGCCGGAGGCTGATTAGAATTTCGAGTACACACTTGATAGATATTGAGGTTAGACGTTCGCTCAGATCAGCAAATCAATGGACTTTCGTGTGTGAGGAGAGACGAAAATGACGAATTTCGAAAATTGCGAACTTCCGCATGCCCGTGCCGTGGATGAGCGTCACTCAAGTTCCAATGATGTCCATGCCGCTCTTGGTTACATGCACTCCGATTTGGCAGCTAGCTTCTTCAAACACTCCCAAGATTGAGGGGTCAAACCCATTGGGAATTCGCGCAATGTCTATAGAAATTCGCCCTTCGATGGATCGCGCAAAAACAACATCCCCCTCGGGAACAATCAGATCCACACGCGCCATTTCTTTCATTGCGCGCCGCAAGAATGTCGATGCGTCATGATCTGAAAGATCATTTTCAAAAACCGCACCCGGGCCATCGGCGTTGACATTGACATGTTGGAATATGACGATGTCGTTTAACTTTTTGTAGTCCAGAACCACAAGGACACCGTTTTGACCATATGCGATTGTTCGCGGGCGCTCGCCTCGGTCGACGGAATTGTCCAGAAACTCATAGTGGACCCATTTGCCGCGCCCCTTGGCCCAGCTCAGAAAAAGGTCAGGCATGCCCGTGTAGGCCTCGATATTGTGGAAAAGAAGGTCATCGACGGCCTTATAGCGCCCTGTCTCGACACCCCGTGTCCAAGCGCGTTCAACTGTCGCCTCTGGCGGGGTCACAAGAAAGAACAGATACACCTTTGATCCGAAACGCGTCAGCAGGGTGCTGTCTTCGTCGCGCACGCGCCCCGGTTGAAAACTGTCGAAGCGAAAGCGGTCGATCAGCATGTGGGGCACTTTGCCCTCGCGCCCCTTGACCGCCATCAGGATGTCGAGCTTGCCGTCAATCACCTCCAATTCGTGACCCGTCAGCATCGCGGCATATTTGTAGTCTTCACCGAGTGAATCATAGTCGATCAATGCCTTGCGCCAGTAATCGGGGGAGATAATGGCAAAGTTCTGCCAATCGTATCCCAGTCGCTCGGCGATTTCGCGTTGGGCCGGGCGGATCGAGCTTTTGCCAGAAGCAGATGCACCCTTGGCATTCAGGATCAGCGGCTCGCTTTGTGGCGGCAGCCAGCGGTATCCCAGCGCATCCACGGCAGAGGCAAACAATTTGTTTACGGCCTGACCCACGGCGGCAGACCCAATGCGGTTCATCACCAGACCCACGGCTACGCGGGCTATGATTTCACGGTCCAACACCAGTGCGCCACGCATGTTAAGAATTGCGCCAAGGATGCGGGCGATGGCGCGGCGGCTGGCGGTGGTCACGTCTTCGTTGCGCTCGTCTTTCCATTCCACGGCGATCACGCGTGCCCGCTCGGTAGGGTCAGGCGGTGCAGGGTTGCCGGGGACCTGCCGCTTGCCGAAAACCCGGGACAGAACTCCGGGATTTGTTTGGGCGGCAGGCGCGGCGGGTAAATAGATTTCCGATTTCAACAGATTGGCCACAGCCCGCTCGGCTTCGCGTCGAACCGCTTCATAATCAGCGCGGATGGCGTCCATATCCGGCAGAACGAATTGATCAAAAATCGCACGCGCCATGTCACGCAGGCTGATACCAAGATCGGCATAGTTCGGACCATCGGGCACATTCAACTGACTGGTCACCCGGATCAAAACGGAATGCAGCGCCAAACGTTCGGGGCGTGTTATTGCAAGGTCTTGCGGCTTTAACCCGGTGGCGTCGGCAAGCTCTTTCGCCTGTTCCCAACCGACAAAGGAATTGGCCGGGTCAAATAATGTGACCCGGCCCATCAGGCGGTCGGGAATGGTGGAATCCAGGCCGGGATTCCACGGCCCGAATTCTTCCTCAGCCGTTGCTGGCATCTGTCGAATTCGCGCGTCGGCGGCGCATGCCCAGATAGACGGGATAGGCGATCAGTGCGATTGCAATCAGAATGCAGACCAATGCGATAGGGTGCTCCGCCGGGTTGACGAAGGATGTGACATCGCCCCTGCTGGAAATCAGCGACTGGCGCAAGGATCGCTCAGCCAACGGCCCCAACACGATGGCCAGAACTGCCGGTGCGACCGGATAGTTCAGCTTGCGCATTAGGTATCCGCCAAGGCCAAGGACCAGCATCAGCCAAACGTCGAACATCCGGTCTGTCGTGGCGAAGACGCCCACGAAACAGAGGATGAAGATGATCGGGGTCAGCACAGTGAACGGCATAGCCAGCACCCGCACAAAGATCGGGATCAGTGCGAGGTTCAGCGCTACGGTGACGAAATTCGCCACATACATCGACCCGATCAGGCCCCAGACAAAATCCGCCTCGTTCTGGAACAACAGCGGCCCCGGACGCAGGCCCCAAATGATCATACCGCCAAGCAGGATCGCAGTGGTCGGCGAGCCGGGTATGCCAAGCGTTATCATGGGCAACATCGACCCGGTTGAGGCCGCATTGTTGGCGGCTTCTGGCGCGGCGACGCCAGAGACGTTGCCTTTGCCGAAGCTGTCGGGGTCCTTGCTGAACGTCTTGGCCAGACCGTAGCTCATCAGGGAGGCAGGCGTCGCCCCCGCCGCTGGCAACGTTCCAACGAAGAACCCAAGGCCCGAGCCAAGCGTCGTTGTCGGCAGGTATTCTTTCACATAGCCAAGGTTCTTCTTGAAACGCGCCCAGGTAACGTTGACGACCTCGATCTGCACCTTGCCCTTGGTGTGTTCCAGCGTCCAAAGCATCTCTCCGATGCCATAAATACCGATCGCAAGAACGAGGAACCCGATGCCGCGTTGGAACTCGACGAGATCGAAGAACACAAGGCGCGGCTGGCCGGTGATGATGTCAAACCCGACTGAAGCCATGACCAGTCCAATCAGGATCGAGAATATCGTCTTGGGTATGTCATCCCCGCCCAGCCCGATGAAGGTGGCAAAGGCCAACAGCATCAATGCGAATTCTTCATGGCTGCCGAATTTCAGCGCGAATTCCGCCAGTGGCGGCGCGAAGAGCGTGAAGAGTACGATTGAAATCGTGCCGCCAATGAAACTCGCAATTGCCGCAGCGGTCAGCGCCTGATCCGCCCTGCCGGATTGCGCCATCGGGCGTCCGTCAAACACCGTCGCCACAGCGGTCGACGCGCCGGGGATACCCAGCGTGATCGACGAAATAGCTCCGCCATACATCGCGCCGTAGTAAAGCGCGGCTAGAAAGATGATCGCCGCCGTCGGAGGCACCAGAAACGTGATCGGCAACAGGATTGCGACACCATTGACCGACCCAAGCCCCGGCATCGCGCCAATGAACAGGCCCGCCAGACAACCGGCGAAGATCATGAACAGGTTCAGCGGCTCAAACGCCTGCAACAGACCGGCCCCGAGAAGTGTGAGAATCTCGCCCATGCCCTAATCCCTCGCCCCGATCACATCAGGTACTCCCACCGATAGTTGTCGAGCCAGAGGAACCCATCCTCAAAGATCGGCCACCCCTTGGGCAGGTATTTCGTCAATTGCCATTCGAATAAGAAATAGATGAAGAACACCGCGCCGAAACACATGATGATCGTCGTGCGCCACGTGTGGCCGCCCAAAAACCGCATGTAGAAACCAAGAAACAGGAAGACGGCGATATAGGTGCCGACGATGTTCACCAGAAAGATCATCACTGTCAGTGCGACGAAGGACGTCAGCACCAGCCCAAAACTTTCAGGATCAATATAGGCGCTCCCATCGCGGCTTTCCGGCGTTGATCCCTTGAACCAACGAAACAACGTCCAAAGCGATGCCAGCGCCATTCCAAAGCTTAACCAAAACGGCCAGACCCCGGCACCGGGTCCGCGTTCCTCGACCCAGCCGATGTTCAATCCATCTGCCCAGACGCTCCACATAAGGGACAGCGAAAACAGGAACATACCTATTCCCATCAGAAATTCTGCGCTGCGTGTGGACATGGTTCCCCCCAATCGCTGACCACAGTTTTTCGTTCACCGTTTCAAAATCGGTGCTGCTGGTCAGATGCCGTCGTCAAACCCCAGGCCAGACAGGCCAGCCCGGGGCGGTGTCGGTATTATTCGCCGGTGATCGCGGTTGCGCCAACCTGCTCGATCAGAGCCTGGTGGGCGACATACTGCGTGGCGTGGAACTCACCCAGTTCAGCGCCGTTCAGGAAATCATCGCAAGTCAAACCGTCTGAAATGCAGAAGTCCTGCCATTCCTGGGATGCAAACAACTCGCCAAACAGCTCCGTGTAGAACTCGACCGCTTCCGCCGACATGCCCGGCGGACCGTTGACCGAACGCTGCATGTAATACTCAATGTCTACACCCAGCTCTTTCGCGGTTGGAACGTCCGGGAAAGCGGCCATGCGTTCACCGGTGAACTGCACCAGCGGCTTGCTGTCGCCGGCTTCATAGAACGCCATCTGCTCGGACGGGTTGTTGACGGTTGAATCGATCTGACCACCGATCAGGTTCTTGGCCACGGTGCCGCCGCCCGGGAAGGGGATATAGGTGACCTCATAGTCAAATGCGGCCTCCATCATCGCGGTCAGAACACTGTCTTCCTGACCCGACCCGGTGCCGCCGACTTTCCAGTCCAGCCCTTTGGATTTCACCGCCGCGACATAGCTGTCGAGATCGGTGATGTCGCCCATGTTTTCATGGACCCACAGCAGGAACGTATCCATCGCCATCAACCCGATGGGTGTAAATTCACGCGGATCAACGCCCAGGTCTTCCTGAATGATCGGCGTGGTGTAGAACGAGTTCAGCGTCATCATTACTGTGTGATCATCGCCCGCTTTGTCCTGCAGGTAACGCAGCGCTTCTGCGCCAGATCCGCCGGGTTTGTTGATAGGAATGAACGGGCGAGACGACAGCCCCTTCTGCTCGATCAGACCCTGCAGAAGACGCGTGATCTGGTCCGCACCACCGCCGGTGCCGGCCATGATAATGAATTCAACCGGTTTACGCGGCTGCCAGTCTGCGGCCAACGTGGCCGTCGCCGTCACGGCAAGTGCAGCCGTACCGGCCAACATTGATGTCAAAAGTTTCATATTCAACTCCTCCCAAAATGGTTCGTCCTTTCGGACCTTATGCCGCGAAAAGCGGCCCTGATGTGAACCGTTACGATCCGGGAATTTGTTTCCTCTGTCGCAATTTCGGTCACTCAAGCTCTGTGGACGGGTTGCTTTCTTGGCCGTAAAGTTTGCCTGCGGCCTATTATTTTTCCGTCGAATTCAGTGTCTTTGTCCTTTTATTCTCTAATGGGCCATGATGACCGGGATCTGCGCTTTATCAACCACAGATTGTGCATTTCCACCAAACAATCCCTGCCTGGTGTAGCCTTCGTGATAGGCCCCCATAACCAGCAGATCTGCATCGCCGCTCCCGGCCGCCTCCAGAAGACGTTCGCCGACGACGCCGCGGTTTTCGATCTGAACAATCTCGCTGGCGACACTGTGCATGTTCAAAAGCCGCTGCAGATCGGGCGCGTCGGCCCGCTGTACGCCGTTTTCGCCCGTCGTCAGTATGAATACATTGTCCGCCGTTCGGATAAGCGGCATCGACATGCGCATCGCGCGCGATGCCTCGATCGAACCATTCCAGCCGATCGCGATCCTGCAGCCGATCGTTGCAGGGGCGGGCTTATCAGGGCACATCATCACCGGGCGCCCGCTGTTGAATATCGCCGCCCGCAATGTGTTTGCACCAAGCCGCGCCTTTTGATCCGGTTGCGGCACGACAATCAGGTCAGCGAGGCGCCCGAGGTTGCTGATCATGTCGACCTGACGCCCGCTTTCTTCTGTGAAACAGACCGTTGCGGCGCTGCCATCGGGTGCATCAGTTTCCATCAGAATCAGTTCGCTTGCCAGCGCGTGCAATTCGTCCTTCAACTTCTGTTCCTGAACGTCCGCCTGCGAGTGCGCGCTTTCCAGTATCTGCCGTTTGAGGATTTCGGGAACGGCCACGCCGAAGGGGATCATATCCTCAGCCCCGGCACGGACATGGGTCACGTCGATATGGGCATCAAATCGATGCGCCAGAACGGCGGCATGGCGCAGGACGTTGTCGCCCTTGCCGTCGCCGCGCACCGGCACAACGATTTTCTTGATGCCTGTCATCATGTCAGAACAGCCCCTCGATCTGACCGTCGGTGTTCAGGTGGATGTTCTCTGCCGACGGCACGCGCGGCAGGCCCGGCATGGTCATGATCTCGCCGCAGACCGCGACGACAAATCCGGCACCGGCGGACAGCCGCACTTCGCGCACGGGCACGTCAAACCCAGTCGGCGCACCGCGTTGTGTCGGATCGGTAGAAAAACTGTACTGCGTCTTGGCCATGCATACGGGCAATGCGCCATATCCCTGATCTTCCCAGAGCTTCAATTGATCGAGGATCTTCTTGTCCATCACGGCACCATCCGCGCGGTAAATTTGCTTGCAGATCGTTTGGATCTTCTCGGCCAGCGGCATGTTGTCGGGATAGATCGGCGCGAAATCGGCCTGACCCGCTTCGGCGACCTCGGCCACTTTGCGCGCCAGATCAGCGGAGCCTTCAGAGCCCAATTCCCAATGGCGGCTGAGTATGGCCTCGGCTCCCTGTTCAGCGACGTAGTCCTTTACTGCCTGCACCTCGGCATCGGTGTCGGTGACGAAATGGTTTATCGCGACAACAACCGGCACGCCGAATGACTTCAGGTTTTCGATGTGGCGACCAAGGTTTGGACAGCCGTTCTTCACGGCGTCCACGTTTTCCGCACCCAGATCAGCCTTGGCAACGCCGCCATTCATCTTCATCGCGCGGATCGTTGCCACGCAGACGACAGCAGCAGGTGAAAGACCCGCCTTGCGGCATTTGATGTTCAGGAATTTCTCGGCGCAAAGGTCGGCACCAAACCCGGCCTCGGTCACGACAAAATCGGCGAGCTTCAACGCCGTTGTCGTCGCAATCACAGAATTACAGCCATGCGCGATATTTGCAAACGGACCACCATGCACGAAGGCCGGATTGTTTTCCAGCGTCTGAACAAGATTGGGCTGCATCGCGTCTTTCAGCAGCACCGTCATCGCGCCGTCGGCCTTGATATCGCGGCAATAAACGGGGCTGCGGTCACGGCGATAGGCAACGATCATGTCGCCGAGGCGCTTTTGCAGATCGTCCAGATTTCGCGCCAGACACAGGATCGCCATGACCTCGGACGCGACCGTGATGTCGAACCCGGCCTCGCGCGGGAAACCATTGGCAACGCCGCCGAGGCTGGCCGTGATCTGACGCAGCGCGCGGTCGTTCATGTCCACCACCCGGCGCCACGTGACGCGGCGGGTATCAATTTCCAGCGCATTGCCCCAGTAAATGTGGTTGTCGATCATCGCGGAGAGCAGCGAATGGGCGCTGGTGATCGCGTGGAAGTCACCCGTGAAGTGGAGGTTCATATCCTCCATCGGCACGACTTGTGCATAGCCGCCACCTGCGGCACCGCCCTTCATGCCAAAGTTCGGCCCCAACGACGCCTCGCGAATACAAATCATCGCCTTCTTGCCGATGTGGTTCAGACCATCGCCCAAGCCAACGGTTGTCGTTGTCTTGCCCTCGCCCGCCGGGGTCGGGTTGATCGCAGTCACAAGGATCAGCTTGCCATCCGGGCGGTCCTGAACAGAGTTGATGAAAGATTGCGACACCTTGCCTTTGTCATGGCCAAACGGCAGCAGATCGTCCGACCCGATACCGATATTTTCGCCGATTTCCTGGATCGGGCGCTTCTTCGCCTCGCGGGCAATTTCGATGTCTGACTTATAGGCCATTTTTCATCTCACTCCCCGAGGGTCATGCCCTTTTCAATGCCCGCATCCGCTGCCCACTCTGCTGCGGCGATCTTGCCGGCCCCCGCCGGTCGCACGCGTTTGATCAGGATCCGGCCGCCCACGCATTGCACCGTCACACCGTCTTCGGACACGTCCATCACTCGCGAAGAAATGCCGTCGCCGGGTGTGCGAGCACAGTCGAATATGCCAAGCTCGGCGCCATTGTGGGTCATCCATGCCCCCGGCGCCGGGTTGGTGCCGCGGATCAGGTTGTAAACCTGCGCCACCGGCTTGTTCCAATCGATGCGGGCGTGTTTCTTGACGCAGCGGCGTTCGTAACTCGCCTGCGCCTCGTCCGGCACGATGTGGGGCGGGTTGCCGGAACGGAATAGGTTCACGACTTCCAACACGCTTTCGACGGCGCTTGGGTAGATCTTCTTGAAATAGAGGTCGATGACTGTGTCGTCCGGCCCAAGATCACATTCCCACTGCAACAGGCTGTCGCCTTCATCGAGGTCGTCAGACGGATAAAACCAGCTATACCCTGACTTGGTGTCACCCATGATGATCGGCCAGTTGACGGCAGACGGCCCACGGTATTTCGGCAGAAGGGAGGGGTGGAAACAGATCGATCCCATCTTCGGCGCATCGCGCGCGGCCTCTGGTACAAAGACATTGACAAAGGCCATGACCATCAGGTCGGCGCTGTATCCAGCCAGCGTGTCGAGCGCCGCCTGATCCTTGAAATCGGCAGGCTGTTCGACGGGCAGGCCCTGTTCAAGCGCATATTCCTTGATCGGGTCGCTCGGCCGCCCCTCACGGTCCGGCTCGCAATAGACCGCAACAACCTCATCCTCGCTGGTGATCAGCTTTTCCAGGCAGTCCTTGCCGAAGGCCTGCTGGCCCATAACGACTAAGCGCATGTTGTGGTCTCCTTTGCGGCGGAAGCCTCCCCCCTGGCCCCCCTCCTAAGAGGAGGGGGGAATTGCGCGCGGGTCTCGCGGTTTGCGCCTCCCCCTCCCTTGGGGCTATAAGATTCACACATCTCACGATGCACGGTGATGTATACTCTCTGCGATATACGCGCCGTGTTTGATGGATTGGAACTCGGTCCAACCTGACAGGATTACAATAGGCCCTGGTTTTCCATAGTATCCGGTCCAGCCGCCCAACCTTGCGCAGACCCACGAGGCGAAAGCGAGGCTGCCTTTGGGGTGGGGGTTTTTCTGTCGGTCTGTCTTGCCCTCGAGGTCTGCGCTGAGCGCCTCCAGCAGAGGTTGATCGGCGGCATCGAAGGCATCGGTCAGCGGACGCAGGCACCGGCCATCGCGTTCGGCGACCATCTGCATCACAACCGTCGCGGCGATCATGCAGGCCAGGATCAGGCGATTGCGCGGACCGGTGTCGTTGATGCGCAGGGCCTCGATGTCGAACCCTTTGCGCTTCATCGTGCGGAACAGTTCCTCGATCCTCCAGCGTTTGGCATAGCGCTCGGCGACGTCCAAAGCGTCGGTGACATTGATGATGTCGTAGCTCGTCAGCAAACGCCAGTGTACGGGTTTGACGCCGTCAGGCGGTGTTTCCTCGCGCAGGTCGATATAGGTGAGAGTGACCGGTGCAGATGTCGTTTTTTCCAATCTTTTCGGCGGCTTCATGGTTGCCTGGCCAAACCGGATCGACAGCCTGGCGTCGCGGGCGGCCCGCCCCGGGCTCTTGGGAAGAGTAAGCAGGGTCGTGCCCAGCCTCGGCATGGCGGCAATCCATTCGGCTATCTTATCACCGCCCTCAAGCGTGCGGTTGTGATTGGCCCTAACGATCAACTCCACATTTTGGGGCCTGCGCGCAAACAGGTCGAAAATATCGGCCTCGCGATCCGCCACCATCGTGATCCGCCCAGCCCCGGCGATCTCGCCCGCACGCTCGGTGGCCGCCAGCCAGCGGTGGCTTTCTTTGTCTTCGAAGGCACGCGCATGCCGGGTCGCACGTTGGCCGGTGTCACGCTCGCAAAACGTTGCATCCAGCGCCCCCGGGACAGCGCCATCCCGCGCATCCACCGCGATCATCGCATGCAGGTAATCGCCACCGCCGCCACTCGACCGCGTTACCGTTGTGTCCTGCACTGCCAGAATATCACGCCCTTCGCAGGCCTCCCGGGTCCGAACAAAGGCCGCATCGCACATTGCCTCTAGCGTCACAGCCGGATTGCGTAGAAACCGCGTGAACCGGATCTCGCCCGCCCGCGTGCCCCCGAGCCGCCGGACCCGAACCCCGTCACCGCCTGTTGCAACCAGCCTATCCAGAAGCAAGGCCCCCCTTTTTCGAGGCGAGCATCCCCAAAGTTCCCAAGCGTTTGCTGCATCATTGCCTCCCTTTTCAACAAGAGAATCAGAAAAGCTGACTGACGGCAACCAAGATGTGTGAATGTCATAGCCCTTGGGGAGGGGGACCGAGGGGGAGGTTGTCTTCATTCCGCCGCTGCCTTTCTAACGTCACCCACTGCGCCGCTGTCGATTACCGCGGCGAGGGCGTCTCCGTCATAGCCTAGCACCTCGGTCAGGATCTCCGCAGTGTGCTCCCCAAGAAGCGGGGAACGCACGACCTCGACAGGAGACTCCGACAATTTGATCGGACAACCGACCGAGACATAGCGCCCACGCTCTGGGTGGTCGACGTCGACGATGGTGCCGGTGGCGCGCAGGCCTTCGTCTTCCATCAACTCTTTCATCGACAGGATCGGGCCGACGGGGATGTTCAGCGGATTGCAGATGTCCATCACTTCGAACTTGGTTTTGGTCATGGTCCATTGCTCAATGGCGTCGAAGATTTCGTTCAGCTTGTCGAGCCGTTCGGGCGCGGTGGCGTAGCCTTCCGCTTCTTTCCATTCCGGTCGCCCGATCACGTCACAGACATTACCCCAGACGGCGGCCTGGGTGATGAAGTAGGTGTAGGCGTCGGGATCGTCCTCCCAACCTTTGCATTTCAAAATCCGTCCCGGCTGACCGCCACCGGAATCATTGCCCGCCCGTGGAGTCGCCTCGCCAAACGGCACGCCTTCGCCAAACTGGCTGTATTCATTCAGCGGACCCGCATTCAGGCGTTGCTGGTCGCGCAGTTTCACACGCGTCAAGTTCAGAACGCCGTCCTGCATTGCGGCGCTGACCTTCTGGCCCTTGCCCGATTTCTCACGGTGATAAAGCGCGGTGACGATGCCGAGACACAGGTGCAGGCCGGTGCCGGAATCACCAATCTGCGCCCCTGTCACCAAGGGTGGTCCGTCTCGGAAACCCGTGGTCGACGCCGACCCGCCCGCACATTGCGCGACGTTTTCATAGACTTTGCAGTCTTCGTACTTGCCCGGCCCAAACCCTTTGATCGAGGCGAGGATCATCGCGGGATTGATTTCCTGAATCCGTTCCCACGTAAACCCCATCCGATCCAGCGCGCCGGGGGCGAAGTTTTCCACCATTACGTCGCAGGTTTCGATCAGACGGGTCAGAACCTCCTTGCCGGTCTCGTTCTTGGAATTCAGCTCGATCGACCGTTTGTTGTGGTTCAGCATGGTGAAATAAAGCGAGTCCGCGCCCGGCACATCGACCAGTTGCTTGCGCGTCGCGTCGCCCACACCGGGGCGCTCCACCTTGATCACATCCGCCCCGAACCACGCCAAAAGCTGTGTGCAGGTCGGCCCGGATTGCACATGGGTGAAGTCCAGAATTTTAACGCCTTCAAGTGCTTTCATTGTCGTCTCCACACCGCACTATTTCTTCGCCTGTGGGTACAGCCGCTGGGCCACCACAGAGCTTGGGTTCAGGTTGCCGATATTGCCGCTTTCACGGCCCGCATCCTCGGCGATCACTGCATTGATCAGGGTCGGTTTGCGGGTTGCGAAGGCGTCCGCAATGGTTCGGCGCAGTTCGTCCGGGTTGGTCGCCACGACGCCGGCGCCGCCAAAGGCCTGCATCATCAATTCATACTTTGCATCCTTCACGAAAACGGTGGTCGACGGATCTTCCCCCCCGCCCCAGTTTTCGCCGTCACCCCGATAGATTCCGTTGTTGTTGAAGATCACGATGCAGACCGGCAGGTCATAGCGGCAGATGGTTTCGACCTCCATCCCGCTAAACCCGAACGCGCTGTCGCCCTCGACGCACAACACTTGATTGCCGGTTTCCACGGCGGCGGCCACGGCAGACCCCATGCCGATGCCCATGATCCCCCATGTGCCGACATCCAGCCGTTTGCGGGGTTTGTGGATGTCGACGATAGAGCGGCATTGGTCCAGCGCGTTTGCGCCCTCATTCACCAGAATAGTATCCTGATGTTCGGCCATCACTTCCTTGATGACGCCCAACGCGCCCTGATAATCCATCGGCGAGTTGTTGTTGCGCAGACGGGGCGCCATGCGGGCAACATTGGTTTCGACCTTTTCGCGCACTGCGCCGGTCCAGTTCTCGGACGGTTTGGTCCAGTTGCCGCCGATCTTTTCCAATAGCGCGCTGGCACAGCTTTCGATGTCACCGATCAGCGGGGCGGAAATCGCTTGGTTGCTGTCCATCTCGGTCGGTTCGATGTCGATCTGGACAAAGCTTTTCTGCCCCGGTTCGCCCCAGCCCTTGCCTTGACCGTGCGACAACAGCCAGTTCAAACGCGCGCCGACAAGGAACACACAATCGCTTTCCTTCAGCACCAGCGACCGCGCGGCGCTGGCGCATTGCGGGTGGGTGTCGGGCAGCAGCCCCTTGGCCATCGACATCGGCAGATATGGGAAACCCAGCGTTTCCACCAATGCCCGCACCGTGTCGTCACATTGCGCATAGGCTGCGCCTTTGCCGATGATCATCAACGGTTTCTTGGCCGCTTCTAGAACATCCAAAGCCCGGTCCACGGCGGTGGGCGCGGGCACCGATGCCGCATTCAAATCCACCACCTGCCGCAGCGAATTCTTGCCTTCGACCTCGTCCATGACTTGGCCAAGCAACGCGCCGGGAATGTCGAGATATACACCCCCCGGACGCCCGGTCGTGGCGGCGCGGAAGGCGCGTGCAACACCCAGCCCAATGTCTTGCGCCTCAAGGATGCGGTACGCCGCCTTGGCATGAGGCCGTGCGACGGCCAGCTGGTCCATCTCTTCATAATCGCCGCGCTGCAGATCGACAATCTCACGTTCTGACGATCCGGAAATCAGGATCATTGGCCAGCAATTCGTCGTCGCATGTGCCAGCGCGGTCAGACCATTCAGAAACCCCGGTGCCGAAACCGTCATACAAATGCCTGGACGCTTGGTCAGGAACCCGGCCGCAGCGGCGGCATACCCAGCGTGCTGTTCATGTCGAAACGACAGAACCCGTAAACCTTGCGCCTGCGCATATCGCCCCAGATCAGTGATCGGGATACCGGGGACGTTATAGATCGTCTCGACCCGGTTCAGCTTTAACGCGTCGATCAACAGGTGAAACCCGTCTGTCACATTCTGATCGGCTTGCGTTTCGGTGGTTCCGTCTGCCATTTTTCCCCCAAATTACAGCCAGTTACCCGGCGATACTTTCTTGTCCGTTTTCAAACTTGCTCCAGACCCGCCGCACGTGATTGTGCAGCCGCATCGTGTGTTCTCGCACCAGTTGCGCCGCCAGATCGGCGTTGCGCGCCTCCAGTGCTTCGATGATGCCCATGTGGTCCACCACCGACCGCGTCGCCCGGTCATTTTCCTCTAACGCACGGCGGCGTACGGCATGCATGTGAACGAAAAGCCCGTCGGCCATTTCTGCCAGCAGGGCACATCCAGACATGTCCAAAATCATCTGATGAAACTTGATATTGGCATCCGAATATTCACTCAGATCAGCATGGGCTGAACTTTCAGAGTGGCGCAACGCATGCTTGCGCAATTCGCGCAACTGGGCAACGCTTGCGACATCTGTTGCCAGCCGCGCCGCCATGCTCTCAAGCGCGGCCCAGGCCACGATCATTTCCAGGATTTCTTCCAAAGTCCGACGCACGACATATACGCCCTTGCGCGCCCGAATCTCGATCAACCCGTCATTTTCCAGCCGCGTCAGAGCCTCGCGAAGCGGCGTGCGGGACACCTTAAGCTGTTCGGCCATCGATCGTTCATCAAGGCGAAGATCGGCGTCGGCCTGATAGATATTCATCTCGACAATCGCCTCGCGAAGCCGGTCATAAACACGGTCTTTCAAGGTAAGGTTTGAGGTGATCGGCTGTAGCTTCATGTTCTCTTTTTGCAGGTTCTCAATCCTCTGGTACACCGTAGACCTGTTTATGGAATTCGGCAATGGGCATCGCGGACACCTGTGCGTTTTTCCTGAAAAATCCGTTAAATTTCATGTATGGAAGCCGCTGGACCACATCTGGTCGCGTTGCTTGGGGTATCGAATTTTTTCGAACTTCCTCGATCGGCATGTGGGATACCACAAAGAATTAGCACAATGCTTTCCGCCAAATTCATGCAAAACGGCTGGTTGCGGCAATGCCTTAGCTCGCGTGCATTGGGGGAGCGTAACGCCGGGACGTTTCTGGAATACTGTCGCCCGTGACCCTCTCGAAAACAGTGGGTACTCGTTTGCCTTGCGTTGGGTCGGCCTCAATGGTCAAGTGCGCCAATGTCCAAATGCCGGTGAGCCATGAAGATTGAAGCCGTCGAAACCCTTCGTCTGGAGGAGCACCCAAATCTTTTGTGGGTGCGTGTCGCAACTGATGCTGGGCTCACCGGACTTGGCGAAACGTATTTTGGCGCGGCGGCCTGCGAGACGGATGTTCATGACCGCATCCGCCGATGATCCTCGGCGAAAACGCGCGGCGGATTGAGCACCTGAACATGAAAATGCAACCCTACACGGGGTTCACCGGCAGTGGCGCCGAAGTCAGGGCACTGTCTGCTGTCGACGTGGCGCTTTGGGATATCGCGGGAAAGGCGGCGAACATGCCGCTTTGCGATCTGCTTGGCGGTCGGACGCGGGAAGCAATTCAAGTTTACAACACCTGCGCGGGGCCGAACTATGTCTCCAAAACATCTGCCGTTCGACCTTACCACCCTTCAAAATTTCCGGATCTGATTTGACGTTTGTCTGATCTGTGTGATTCAAGGAGTCTCCACTGCTGATATTGGAGGCTGGTTTGTTGGGAAATGTTTGTTTTTCAGAGCTTTATTCGAAGGTTGAGGCGGATTTTCAGGACCGCTTGCTCGGGTATCACAAGTCGCGCCGGGAGGGATTGTGCATCATAACCTGAGTTCTGGATAAGCGCTATATCTGGTATTCGACCTGCCTGATTGTTTCCGGCACGGTTATGGGTCCCATTTTAACTTTGGTTTTCCCGAGCCTATAGGCTGCGACACACGAGATGAGGTGTACGAATGCGTTGGCAGGCGATCTGTGTCGAGTGTGTTCCAGTCCCATGCTGGTTTTCAACTTATCGAACAGAGTTTCGATGATGAACCGCCTTCGCAACAGGATTTTGTTCAGGATTGGCAGGAGATAGTTTTTCATGTTGCGGCGAATGCCGGTGACGAGGTGGAGGCCACGCTGCCAGAGCCGTTGGAAGAGGGATTTGGAGATATAGCCCTTATCAGCAAATATTTTGCCTTCGAGGCCCGCGATCATGGCTTCAAACGGCTTTCGATCATCGACATTACCTGCCGTGATTTTGACGGCCATGATCTCCCCCTTGTTGTTGATGATTAGATGCAGTTTGAAGCCAAAGAACCAGCCCATTGTGCTGCGACCGCGCTTTGCCAGCCCCTTGAAGACCTTGTTTCGATTAATGCGGGCATTGTGGCAGACCGCGAGCTTAGTGCTGTCGGCAAAATAGACGCCGGTTTTTTCACCGCTGAAGCAGTGCAGCAGTATGCAAAACGGCACCATTAATCTTGGCATGAGGCTGACAAACCGACCATAGCTCGGGAGGGTGCCAAAGCAGTCACGGTATTTCTGCTCAACGCCATAAATCCAATAATGTTTGAAGTCCTTGAACGGCGACAAGTGAAACAAGACCATGATGAACAGGCTCTCCCCCAGGGTCAGCTTGCCGGAGCGAAGCCTCTGACGACCCGAGGGGATCAACCGGTGGCGCTCCCAGTCCTCGTAGGTTTTTGCAAAATCATCGAGACAGACAAAAAGTGCGGTGTTAGTGATCGACATGAGTGGCGGTCCATATTGTGTCGCTTTTGAACCTTGAATCATGGGGCAACGTACTTGGAACCCCTCTCACCCCATACTAATCACGGGGGCATTCAGGCTGGTCAACACGGGGCAAAAGGTGCGCGCCATGGAGAACAACTTCCCAATCAACGAAGATCTCGCTTATGAGAAGATCCGGGACCTCATGTTCGACATGATGGAAGAGGACCCCAACCGTTTCTACGCCCTCACGGATAAGCTCAATGAACTGGCTGCGCTCCCTAAAAGAACCATGACACTTGTGCTCGATCTGATGGCTGCCACTCCCTTTCAGGTGATCATCCCGAAACACGTACGGAAAAATGACCCTGATACATTCAAAGCAGATCACGAAACCGTTTCAAATGTTCTATTTCTTGGAGAGTTTGGCGGAATTGCCGTTGAACTGGAGCCAAATGAGGCTTTGAGAGAACCGAGGATCATTTCCATAACAATGGTGGAAATCCCTCATCGCAACCCTCTGCGAAAAAGGGTCAACGAGTATCGTAAAAAACGAATCAAAAAACTACGAAAAAATTCTGTCGAGTAGTGCACTGGTGACGCCAACGTCTTATCCAGAATCGGGGTATCATAGCAAGCGTGATTTTGAACACGCGCAGCGTCAATCTGATGGAAAATGCGGCTGCTCTGCCCCGCGATATCGGCTCTGTGGACCACCGCTATCAATACATTTCGCGGGTTCTGGGCAATCCTCACATCGATACTGATGAGATCATGCAGGCCTATGTTGGTGAAATTTTCCGCCGCCAGTGTGAGGCCGGAGAAACGATTGTGGTGGCCCTTGATCAAAGCAAGCTCAACGAAGGGCATGAGGTTTTGATGTTATCGGTGCGGATGCGGGATCGGGCCCTCCCGGTCGCCTGGCGTGTACGCCAGACCAAAGGGCCGATTGGATGGCGCGTGCAACATGAGCTTTTGGAAGCAGTCCGCCCATGGCTCCCGGCGGATGCGCGTGTGTTGCTGGCGGGAGATCGGTTTTATGGAACCGCCCGATTGGTCGCATGGTGCCAGGAGGCTGGATGGGACTACCGGCTGCGCATGAAGGGAAATATCACACTGCAACATCAGGGTGGCGAGATGATGACGCGCGAAATTGCCCAACTGATGCCCGAAGGGCTTGTAAACGCTGAGCTTTACGGAACGGGCGTCTTTAGCAACATTGGAGTGCTTCACGAGGAGGGGCACAAAGAGCCTTGGATTATTGCCATGAATGCAGCACCGTCCGAGTACAAGGTGCTCGATTATGGAATGCGTTGGGGAATTGAAGCCATGTTCTCCGACTTCAAAACCCGGGGCTTTGAAATTACTCAAAGCCAGATCAAAAAGCCGGATCGATTGGCCCGCCTCATTTTGGTGCTGGCAATCGCCATGTACTGGGCTGTTTCAACCGGAGCAAACGAAGAGCACCACGTCGCAATACGCGGCGAAAAAAGGGGATTCGAAAAGCCCGAAGGTCCTTATGCTCTCTCTTCAAGACAGGCCTTCGTGCTATCCGACGATGCCTCGCAGGTTATGCCAAAATCCCCAAGCTCTGGGATGTCTGGCTAAATTGAAGGGTGGTAAGGGGAGCGCAGCCAGTTCATTGAGCTTATCCGTGAGGGCGTAGAAACGGTTGGGGTCCTCTTCCATCATGTCGAACATGAGGTCCCGGATCTTCTCATAAGCGAGA
>CATOSB010000025.1 GCA_951812305.1 uncultured Paracoccaceae bacterium | reverse complement strand
CACCTTTGGAGTGTTTTACCCTCCGGTAAACCGTAACCGGTGCGAGCGCCCCATGGTATCGGCTTGCGGTTTGATATGAGATGCTGGTCTCCAATGATCTGGAGGTAATTTGATGGTAACTCCCAAGCACCCCCCACGTTTGAGTGTTATTGTCAGTTTTATGGTGAGTCGAATTTGCCATTTTGCGCGTGTTTTTTTTCTTTCTTGTCTGAATTCTGTGGCGCCGGGTTGATTTCTCTGAATCAGTGGTGGGATGGATCAGGTTGCCGCCCTTGAACAACTTCTCGCCACGGCTCTGCGTCGGATCGCTGAGCTTGAAGCTGCGTTGGCGAGCATGGCGGAAGAGATCACGGACCTGCGCCGACAGTTGGCCAAGAACAGCAGCAATAGCAGCAAGCCCCCTTCAAGTGATGGCCTGAAGAAGCCAGCCCCGCGCAGCCTGCGTGGCAAATCCGGAAAGAAAAGTGGCGGCCAAGTTGGCCACCGGGGCGACACCCTGCGCCAGACGTCAACACCCGACTTTGTCGAACGGCATGAGGCGACGCATTGCAGCGCCTGTCAGAGCGCCCTGACGGCGGAGATGGTGAAAGGGATCGAGAAGCGTCAGGTGTTCGACTTGCCTGCGCCACGCCTGGAGGTCACCGAGCATCAGGCGGCGGTTTATTGTTGCGACCATTGTCGAGCCACGACGACGGCTGGCTTTCCCGATGGCGTGGCCGCGCATGTGCAATATGGCACGCGCATGCGGGCAGTGGCGGTCTATTGCAATGTTCAGCAGCTGATACCCGAGGATCGGGTCTGCCAGCTTATGCGCGACCTGTTTGGGGCCACCAGCTTGTGCGCGGCCAGCGTGACCAACTGGACGCGCGGCGCGGCAAATAAGATGGGTGTCGTGGTTGAACACATTCTCGCCCGGCTTGCCGAAGGCGGCGTTCGGCATCTGGACGAGACCGGACTTCGTGTTGCCGGCAAGCTGCACTGGCTGCACACGATCTGCGATACCGCCTTCACCCATTACCGCATCAGCGCCAAACGCGGTGCTGTTCCAACCTTCCTGACCGGCGGGACGATCATTCATGATCACTGGAAACCCTACTACGCCCATATGAGCGGAGTGGACGCCCACGCCCTCTGCGGGGCGCATCACTTGCGCGAACTCAAGGCCATCGAAGAGATCGAAAAAGAGCCTTGGGCGACGGAGATGAGCGCAGTGCTTCATAGCGCCAATCAGCTCAGATGCGCGGCTCAGGATCAAGGCGAGACCGAACTCCCGGAACTGGTTCGCCAGGGTATAGTCACCAGATACATGGCGATCCTCGCCAAGGGGCTCGCCTTCCACGAACGCCAGCCCCCGCTGGCCAAAAGCCCCGGCACCCGCGGCCGAAAAGCCAGGCGGCCAGGCCACAACCTGCTCCTCCGCCTGCGTGACTACCGCGATGACGTTTTGCGATTCATCGCCGACTTCGCGGTCCCATTCACAAACAATCAGGCCGAACAGGACCTGCGCATGATGAAGCTGCGCATGAAAATCTCGGGCACCTTCCGCACCCTCGAGGGCGCGCGGGTCTTCGCCGACATCAGGTCCGTCATCTCGACGGCCAGAAAACACCGGTTCAACATCCTGGAAATCCTGACCCTGTCACCACCTCAGATCATCGCACGGCTCTGACGGAACAAAACCCCGCAACCCTATCGGACAGGGTGCTTGGGAGTTACATTTGATGTTGGATGATGGGGCGGAGGTTTCGCGTCGCAGGCCTGTACTACGGACGGCGGCGGAGCGTGCGGCGATTGTGGCCGAGACGTATGCGCCAGGCGCGACGGTTGCGGGTGTGGCTCGCAAACACGGTATGTCGGCGACGCGGTTATCGACATGGCGCACGACGGCCCGGCGCAAGGTCGCGCGTGACGAGGGTCAGACGTCTGGTTTTGCAGAGATCGCAGTGCTTGCGACACCACCGCCTTCGCCCTTTGACGGTATTGAGATCATCGCGGGATCTGTCTCTATCCGGTTGCCCAAAAGCACGGCATCAAAACGGATCGCGAATGTTGCGCGGCACCTGGCGCGACAGGGATGATTGTTCCGTCTCAATCGGTGCGGGTTGTGATTGCGACCAGGCCGGTGGATTTCAGGAAGGGCCATGACGGGCTGGCGGCGGTTGCCGAACGCGATCCGGGCCTTGATCCGCACTCGGGCGTAATCATCGTGTTCCGCGCCAAACGTGGAGACCGCATCAAGGTTCTGCTTTGGGATGGGTCCGGTCTGGTGATGACGTACAAGCGGCTGGAACAGGGCAAGTTCGCCTGGCCCAGGGTCCATGATGGCGTGATGCGGCTGTCCAAGGCGCAATTTGAGACTCTGTTTGAGGGTCTGGACTGGCGACGGGTGACGGCGCGGCGGACACGTCGACCGGGTGCGGCAGAGTGACTCTCAGCCTTATGTACAGGGTGTAAATCGTGGCCTGATCTGCTAAGAACACGCCATGCCTGACGCCCTTGAATCCCTTGATCTGGATGCCCTTCCCGCGGAGGTGCGGGCGGTTGTTTTGGCGGCACGGAAAGAGGCGTTTGGCGTGAGCCTGTTGAACAGCAACCTGACGTCGCGCAATTGTGCACTCGAAGAAAGCAACGCCGCTCTCGCCACGCAGAACGTGGAACTTGAGGCGATCAACGCGCGTCTGGAGCATTTTGTCAAAGAACTGCACCAGCTGGTCTATGGCAAACGCTCCGAGAAGCTCAGCCCGGATGAACGGCAACTGGCTTTTGAAGATCTGGAGGTCGCGACAGCGGAGGCCGAGGCGCAGTCAGAAACAATCGAGATGACCAAACCGCGCAAGAAGCGCAAACCTGCGCAGCGCAACCTTGGGAACCTGCCGGATCATCTGGAACGTATCGAACAGGTGATCGAGCCTGACAGCATTACATGCCCCTGCGGCTGTGGTGAGATGGTCAGGATCGGCGAAGATCGCACCGAACGACTGGATATTGTTCCGGCCCAGGCGCGGGTGATCGTGACCATCCGGCCCAAATACGCCTGTCCGAACAAGGACGCTGGCGTGGCCCAGGCGCCTGCACCGGTGCATCTGATCGAGGGTGGCCTGCCTACCGAGGGGACATTGGCGCAGGTGGCCGTGTCCAAGTACGCCGATCACTGCCCCTTGTTCCGGCAGGCGCAGATTTATGCCCGATCCGGCCTTGATCTGCACCGCTCCACCCTTGCGGGCTGGATGGGCCGGATATCCTTCCATCTTGCTCCCGTGGTGGATCATCTGTTCAAAGATATCAAATCTTCCAGCAAGCTCTTTGCCGATGAGACGCGCTGTCCGGTGCTCGATCCGGGGCGCGGCAGAACCAAGACCGGGTATCTCTGGGCCATTGCCCGCGATGAGCGGCCCTTCGGGGGCACCGCCCCACCGGGTGTTGTGTTCTGTTACGCCGATGGGCGTGGCGGCAAACACGCAACGGAGTTCCTGACCGGCTTCAGCGGTACGCTGCAGGTGGATGGCTATACGGGTTATAATTGCCCTGACCAAACCGGGCCGTAACTCAGGATCCGTCAAACTGGCCTATTGCTGGGCTCATGCGCGGCGCAAGCTCAAGGAAGTGCATGACCGCGATGGCTCGCCCATTGCAGGGGATGGGCTCAGGCGGATTGCCGAGTTCTACAAGATCGAGGCTGAGATCAGAGGAAAACCCGCCGCCGAGCGCAAAGCTGTTCGCCAGGAAAAGACCAAGCCGCTGATCGAGGCATTCGAGATCTGGCTCAAAACCGTCCGCTCCCGCCTCTCGGCCAAATCACGCCTCGGCGATAAGCTCTCCTACATCGCCAAACACATGGACGGACTGAAGCTCTTTCTCGATGACGGCGCTATCGAGATGGACAGCAACGTGGTCGAGCGAACCATCCGCCCGATTGCCCTCAATCGTAAGAACGCGCTCTTTGCGGGCCATGACGAAGGTGGCAGAAACTGGGGGCGTATCGCCTCCCTGATCGAAACCTGCAAGCTCAATGACGTCGAGCCCTATGCCTATCTCAAGGCAACCCTCGAAGCCATCGCAGCAGGTCACCCGGCTGCCCGCATCGACGAACTGATGCCCTGGAACTTTGACAGGGCGCGGTGACACCGCTTACGGTAAACCCGGGGCGGTTCACCCACGGTCTGCTCGACGGCGGCACCGCCGGGCGCGCCGCAGCAAGCCCGCGCCGCACTGTGCTGAACCTCGACCACGCGGTCGAGATCGAAGACGGCGACCGCATCCTGATCCGCTCCCCGAAAGGCACAATCCATGACTGCGCCGTCGACCGGCACCCCGATGACACGGCAACCGGCCCCGTCGACCGCATCCGGCTCACACCGCCGCTCCCCGAACCCCTCGACGCCGACGATGCCGACCCCACCGACACGCTCTGGCGACTGCACTCCGTCACCGCGCCCCGCGCCCATTTGCGCATCATCGGCACCGACCCGCGCGGCGAGGACCGCATCCGCCTCACCGCCATCGACGAGGTCGACGCCTATTAGGCCCCATCGGAAGGTTTCTTCGTAAAACCACGCTAAGGAAGAACGAAGCCTGAACATGGCTTATGGCGTGGTGTTTCTGATGACTTTGTAAGCTGTTGATCTGCCTATTCCGAGATGTTTTGCGGCCTGGGCGACGGATTTACCTGCGCCGACGAGGTCTTGGAGGGCTGAGATTGTCTCGGGTTGCAATGGCGGCCGCCCAGGGGTGCGCCCTTGCTTCCGAGCGTTGATCAGGCCGTCTTTGGTGCGCTCTGAGATCAGGCGGCGCTCGAAATGCGCAATGGCCCCGAACACATGGAACACGAGCTCTCCGGCTGCGGATGTCGTGTCGACCCTCTCCTCGAGGCTGATGAGGTTGAGCTCTCTGGCCTTGAGGTCGTCGACGGTTTCCAGGAGTTCCTTGAGCGAGCGCCCCAATCGATCAAGGCGTATCACGGCGAGGGTATCGTTGGGCCGAGCCTGATCAAGCAAGGCTGCCAGGCCGGGTCGGTCGAAGGTCTTGCCTGAGATCACGTCCTCGAACACGCGGATGGCGCCGTGCTGCAGCAACCGGTCTTTCTGGCCGGCCAGATCCTGGTCGGCGGTTGAGACCCTTGCGTATCCGAGGATGTCGCCAGTGCGTGGCATGGTGTCCCCAAAACGGCCGTTTTATGACCTGATTTGACGTGACCGTTTTAATCCTGGATCGACGCGCCAAATATGTCTTTTTATCAGTCGCTATAATATTCGGTGTCTTCAAACTTGCAACAACGTTTTGAGGACACCTTATGGGCCGCAGACTTCTTTCCTCCCGCGCGCATGCAGAATTCTTCGGGGTACCGACGGATTCTGATGCTTTGATCCGCCACTATTTGCTGAGCGGAGATGATATTGATCTGATCCGTACCCGGCGTCGTGCCGAGAACCTCCCTGGTGTTGCGGTGCATATTTGTCTGCTGCGCCACCCTGGCCTGGGGTGGCGCGACGGCATCATGCCACCAGTTGAACTGATCGCCTGGCTTGCAGAACAACTTCAGGTCGGCACCTGTACTCTCGACGGCTATGCCGTCAGGCGAAATACGCGGCATGAACACCATGCCCTCGCGATGCACCATCCGGGGCTTTCCCCTTTTGGACCTGAACATGTGCGGCAAGCGGAGGACATCGCCACGAAGGCGGCCTTTGCGACGGATCACGGCGTGAAGATTGTCGAGACGGTGATTACAGAACTGCGCAAGCACCATCTGGTGTTGCCGAGCGTGGACACGCTTGAGCGCCTCGCCTTAAAAGGCCGGGCGCGCGCGCGACGGGAGGCTGCCGCGGCGCTGTTTGATGCCCTGTCACCCGAGCAGCGTGACCAGTTGCAGGCGCTCTTGGTGAATGACCCGTCTGTTGGGCAAACGCGGCTCACGTGGTTGCGCGGCTTTCCGCATTCGACCAGCCCGGCCAGCATGGCCGCGCTTCTGGATCGCTTGAAATATCTGCGATCAGTGGACTTGCCGCCAAGCCCTGGGCATGGCTTGCATCCGGATCGGCTGCTCAAGTTCGCGCGCGAGGGCGCAGTGGCCCCCGTAAGCTTATTGAACGATTTTGGCGAACGGCGGCGGATCGCAACGCTCGCGGCGCAGATGGCGGATTTATCCATCACGATCACCGATGCGACGATCGCCATGTTCGAGCGGCTGACCGGCCAGCTCTTCTCACGATCCCGCAATCGCCAGGAGGAGGTCTGGCGTGTGGGCAAGACCAGGGTTGGCAAACTGATGCAGCTCTTTGGCGCGTCCATTGACGCCATGGCCCGCGCACGGGAATTGGGGCAAGATCCCTTTGCTGCGTTGGAGGCGGATGTCGGGTGGGAAACGCTCTTGGGAAAGCGAGACGAAATCGCCGGCTTCGGAGAGCTGGCAACCAGTGATCCGCTTTCTCTGGCGGCCGAGCGCTATGCCTATATGCGCAAGTTCGCCCCTGCCTTTTTGGAGGCCTTCCAATTCAATGCCACCGATGCGGGGGATGATCTCAAGGATGCAATCGCCTTGCTGCGCGACCAGAACCGCACCGGCAAACGCAAGTTGCCCGATGATCCGCCGATGCCGTTCGCTGCCAGGCATTGGCAGTCGCTGGTTATCCAGGATGGTGAGCCACAACGGCGCGTGTACGGGACCGCTGTTGTGTCCACCTTGCGAGACCGCCTGCGCGCCGGGGATGTCTGGGTCGACGGCAGTCGTGAGTATCGCCGGTTCGACAGCTACCTGAAGCCCCGGGACAAAGCCGAAATCATCATGCGGGATGCGGGCTTCGAAACCGATCCAGACGCATGGCTGTCTGACCGGCGGGCAACGATGGCGAAGCGTTTGGACCAGGTGGAGCGCGCCTTGAAGCGCAATGCGCGCCCTGGTGTCCGCATTGAACGCGGGCGGTTGAAGATTACGCCGCATGACGCGGTCACACCGCCCGCTGCTGTGCGCTTGGAACGGGCGATCGATGCCGTGATGCCGCGCATCCGCATCACGGAGTTGCTCTGGGAGGTGAACGCACAAACCGGGTTCCTTGATGCCTTCACCGACCTGCGGTCTGGCAAGCAGCATGGTGAACCCGCCGCCGTTCCGGCCACGATCCTGGCCGGGGCCACCAATCCTGGCCTGGAGCGGATGGCCCATGCCTCATCGCGTGTCAGCCATGCGCAACTGACCTGGGCGCAAACATGGTACCTTCGGCCGGAGACATTCGCGGATGCCTTGGGGCGCATTGTCGATGCCCATCATGGTCTACCCTTTGCGCAGCACCGGGGCGCGGCGGAACACAGCTCATCGGATGGTCAGTTCTTCTCTGCCAACCGCGGCAGTGGCATGGTCAACGCGAAATACGGACCCGATCCCGGGCTGAAGATCTATTCCTTCCTGTCGGGCCAGTACGGATCATTCCACTCCAGCGTCATCGGGGCGACCGCAGGCGAAGCCCCCTTCGTGCTCGATGGCCTCCTGAGCAACCCGGCCAGCTTCGATCCGCTCGTGCATTACACAGATACCGGCGGCGTATCGGACCACGTCTTCGCCCTGTTCCATCTCTTGGGGATGACATTTGCTCCGCGCTTGCGCGACTTTCCCGACCGGCGGTTGGCGTGCTTTGGCAGCGCAAAGGCGTGGCCCACCCTGTCACCTCTCATCGGCAAGCCCATCAACGAAGAGGTGATCCGGCAGCATTGGGGTGACATCATGCGGCTCGCGGCCAGCATCCGCGACAAGTCTCTGAAACCGTCTGAAATCCTGCGCAAGCTTGGGGCGTATCGCCAGCAAAACCGGCTCTACCTTGCCTTGGGGGAAATCGGCCGGATCGAACGCACGCTCTTCATGCTCGACTGGGTCGAAAACGCCGACCTGCGCATGGAATGCCACGCAGGCCTGAACAAGGGTGAAGCACGGCACTCGCTGGCCAGGGCCGTCTTTGCCCACTCACAAGGGCGCATTCATGATCGATCAAGCGCCGCCCAAC
Source organism: uncultured Paracoccaceae bacterium (assembly GCA_951812305.1). Lineage (GTDB taxonomy): Bacteria > Pseudomonadota > Alphaproteobacteria > Rhodobacterales > Rhodobacteraceae > Rhodobacter_B. The sequence goes on along the minus strand of CATOSB010000025.1, from coordinate 61,928 downwards.
AGAAGCGGGCCATGGCGCTCAACCTCGTCATCGCCGCCATCACGTTCTGGAACACGGTTTACATGGACAAGGCCGCCAACCACCTCGCGCAGACCAGTTCGCTCTACGATGCCAGGCTGCTTGCCCACACCTCGCCGCTCGGGTGGGAGCACGTCATCCTATCCGGCGACTTCGATTGGCACTCCGGGGCCGCTCACCGCAAAATTGCGCGCCCACTCAACATCAGACCAGCCAGAGACTGGGGAACTTGACTGTGTTCGCTGAAAGTTCTTCCTTAGCGTGGTTCTACGAAACCCCGATTCTGGATAAGACGTTGGCGTCACCAGTGCACTACTCGACAGAATTTTTTCGTAGTTTTTTGATTCGTTTTTTACGATACTCGTTGACCCTTTTTCGCAGAGGGTTGCGATGAGGGATTTCCACCATTGTTATGGAAATGATCCTCGGTTCTCTCAAAGCCTCATTTGGCTCCAGTTCAACGGCAATTCCGCCAAACTCTCCAAGAAATAGAACATTTGAAACGGTTTCGTGATCTGCTTTGAATGTATCAGGGTCATTTTTCCGTACGTGTTTCGGGATGATCACCTGAAAGGGAGTGGCGGCCATCAGATCGAGCACAAGTGTCATGGTTCTTTTAGGGAGCGCAGCCAGTTCATTGAGCTTATCCGTGAGGGCGTAGAAACGGTTGGGGTCCTCTTCCATCATGTCGAACATGAGGTCCCGGATCTTCTCATAAGCGAGATCTTCGTTGATTGGGAAGTTGTTCTCCATGGCGCGCACCTTTTGCCCCGTGTTGACCAGCCTGAATGCCCCCGTGATTAGTATGGGGTGAGAGGGGTTTCCAGGTACGTTGCCCCATGATTCAAGGTTCAAAAGCGACACAATATGGACCGCCACTCATGTCGATCACTAACACCGCACTTTTTGTCTGTCTCGATGATTTTGCAAAAACCTACGAGGACTGGGAGCGCCACCGGTTGATCCCCTCGGGTCGTCAGAGGCTTCGCTCCGGCAAGCTGACCCTGGGGGAGAGCCTGTTCATCATGGTCTTGTTTCACTTGTCGCCGTTCAAGGACTTCAAACATTATTGGATTTATGGCGTTGAGCAGAAATACCGTGACTGCTTTGGCACCCTCCCGAGCTATGGTCGGTTTGTCAGCCTCATGCCAAGATTAATGGTGCCGTTTTGCATACTGCTGCACTGCTTCAGCGGTGAAAAAACCGGCGTCTATTTTGCCGACAGCACTAAGCTCGCGGTCTGCCACAATGCCCGCATTAATCGAAACAAGGTCTTCAAGGGGCTGGCAAAGCGCGGTCGCAGCACAATGGGCTGGTTCTTTGGCTTCAAACTGCATCTAATCATCAACAACAAGGGGGAGATCATGGCCGTCAAAATCACGGCAGGTAATGTCGATGATCGAAAGCCGTTTGAAGCCATGATCGCGGGCCCCGAAGGCAAAATATTTGCTGATAAGGGCTATATCTCCAAATCCCTCTTCCAACGGCTCTGGCAGCGTGGGCTCCACCTCGTCACCGGCATTCGCCGCAACATGAAAAACTATCTCCTGCCAATCCTGAACAAAATCCTGTTGCGAAGGCGGTTCATCATCGAAACTCTGTTCGATAAGTTGAAAACCAGCATGGGACTGGAACACACTCGACACAGATCGCCTGCCAACGCATTCGTACACCTCATCTCGTGTGTCGCAGCCTATATGCTCGGGAAAACCAAAGTTAAAATGGGACCCATAACCGTGCCGGAAACAATCAGGCAGGTCGAATACCAGATATAGCGCTTATCCAGAACTCAGGTTACGAAGAAACCTTCCGATGGGGCCATTCAGGCGCAGGAGTATAATTACAGGCTATGCGGAACTTACAACATTTGCGAAGCCAGACTTACGCACAGGTATTTTGAGGTAGTTTTGGGGTTCTTATGAGGGTATACTGTCCCGCTCAGCCGCACGTCCCTACACCGGCAACATGGATAACCGCAGGATTTGGCACTCGGCGGTAATCGACCCCGGTCCTCGCACGCTGTCGAGCGCCCGCCCGGCATCTCCGTCCAGATCGAGCCGCTTCGGCAGCTTGACCTGCGGGACCAGGGGTCTATCCGCGCGTTTTTCATATGGTGCGTCGGTGCTGTCCAGGTCTGCCGGAAATGCCGTAAGCCGTTTCAAAGACGTGGTTTTCGGTCAGTACGGGCGGTCCTGTGCGAAGACGGCCTCGAGGTCGGGCGCGTCCAGAACGGCATCCAGCCAGGCCTCGATCCGATCGGGTGCGGCCGCGGCGATCCGCGTCTCGATGTCCCGGGGCAGGGGACCGAAACGGCGCTCCAACTGGCGTCCGAGGGTTTCCGCCTTGCCTTCCACCTTGCCTTCCACCTTGCCTTCGGCCTTGCCTTCCACCTTGCCTTCGGCCTTGCCTTTCGCTTCGCCCGCTTTCAGGCCTTCCGCCTTGCCCTGTTCGAGCAGTGTTTCTGCAATGGTTCCCACAAGCGCCTCCAGTTCGTTATGGCCCCCGGTCCTGAGCGTGGCCCGCAGGGCGTCCATGTCCACATTATAGACCCGCAGCACATATTCAAGAACCTGTCGCCGCAGATCGGTCCCCTCGGGCAGGCTCCCGGCGATCTCCGCCAGAAAGGCCAGGGCCTCCTGCCGCAGCGTGATGAACCCCGCCCTCAACGCGGCGTTGCGCGACAGCGCGTCGATCTCCATGGCCCGCAGGTTGCGCAGGATATACCCCGCTCCGGGCAGGAAAGCGAGATCGGGATCATCGGTGGCGATCATGTCGCGCAGGCTGTCGGGTACGGTCCAGGGCTCCGCGCCATGATAGACGACCACCGGAATGATCGGGGGCAGGGCGCGGAGCCGGGCTGTTCCGGTTCCGGCGTAGCGTTTCCAGATGCGCACCATATAGGAGGCCAGCTGAAGCGGCAGCGCCGGATCAGGGGTGCTTTTGTGCTCCGCCAGAACATATACGAAGGCGTCGGTCCCGGAGGTCAACGCGACCTTCATCAGCAGATCGCTCTGGCTGCCGGCGAGCGCTTCATCAACGAAGCTGCCCTCGACGATCTCGGGTGGTGTATCGGCGAGTTGCCCTGCTATGGTGTTGGGCAGGTGATCGCGCAGGAAGTCCCGCGCCCGCCCGGGATCGGACAGCAGCGCGCGGAAGAGCGTGTCGTGCGGATTGTGCAACTCGGCCATCTGATCCCGGTGTAAATTGGTGTCACCCCTGCTGCTATGGCAGGGCGGTCCAACAGGCAAGCCCGGGGCGGCAGGAAACTTCGTATAGTCCCGGTGTTGTCATAGGCCCTTGTACACGACGGTAGGGATGGTTGAGGGCGTTGATCTGTGATTTTCGTTGGGATTCTTCAGTTACCGATGGAGCATCCCATGATCCAAAAAGCGATCGACACCCTCTTGGAGAAGCTATCCGATAGCTTGTCTCCGAGCAATAGCCGCCTTGAAACACTGTGCCTTGTGGTGATTGGCATTGCCAGTGCACGGACGGTCAATTTGAGCCATGTCAGCGGCGAGATGCCAACACAGGCCAAGGTTGAAAGCATCTACCGTCGCTTGCAGCGGTTTTTCCAGCACGTCTGCCCTGGGCAAGATTGGTCTGCCCGTCCTGTCGTCCGGATGCCTGTTTGCCGAAACCAGGAGCAAAGGCTTCAACCTTGAGGACACCCGGCTCACCCTCGCCAAAAAGTTGAGCTTGCCGGTCGGCCTCGTTGCCCTTGCCATGACCTGGGCGGCCAAAACGGCATCCGCCAGGCTCGGCAACCGAAAGCGCCCGCGAAAATCCCATGGCCGCTATGCAAGGTCTATCTTCCGCATTGGCCTCGACGAAATCAGGAGGTTGCTACGAACAGAACCAGACCGCGCCTTCCGGCATTGGCCAAAATCAGACAGAAAATTGCATGAGTCGTGTACAGGTGCCCGTATCTAAAATGCCGTTTCTACGTTGGGGTCGAGATCGCTTTACCCGTGCGCGGAACGCGAATACCCCCGGCCATTCGATTATTCGACCACCCCATGGCCAGCAACATGATGATTTTACGGGCATTTTCCCCGGTCCTTCCGAACGGCGGTCGCCCGCGCGTTCGAGGCTTGTCAAAAGTGACATTCCCGAAGAGGTCGACCGAGGTCGAATTTTCACGATCCATGAAAAAAATCCCCGAATTCGGGGGAGGCGGGTCCAGCCGTTCGGGGCGCTCGGCCTTTTGACCGCCCCCCCTTTATTGATCGTTGTTGGTGAGCGGGCGTTCTCACGGGCGGTCAGTGCCGCCCGCGCTTCCCAATACCTGTGCTTGACCCTGTCGCCACGATGTGGCCGGACATGGTCGACCACCGGGCTTTTGGGTGCCGGATACTTGCCAATCGGCATCACGCCACTTGCCTGCGGTGTCAGCCGACTTGCTGGCCGGCGGCTATCCCGAAGATAGCCACTTGATCCTGCACGCCATTGAGTGGCTCAACCGCGTCGCCAAGCGCCACAATATCAAGCTGCGTCAGGCCTTCACACGCAAAGCAACAAAGGCAAAGAAGGAAGCTGCACGGCTCTTGCACAACCGACGATTCCGTGGTGGACCGGGAGACGCTGAAACCGCATCACCGCCCCGCGGCATAGGGCGGGCAGGGCGCGTTCTTTAACCGCCGCCCCTCTTTGTGGGGTCCGCAAGTCCATCCCTGTAAGACGGTTGTGGTCTGGTTGTCGATCGGGTCAGGCCATGGCCTTATCAACCGTAAACCATGCGCCTTGGAACCGTCATCCCCACAAGAGTCTCAGTACCGGCACCACCCCGGGGTTCAGATGCGATATCCCCACGAGGGTTCAGAAGCGTCGTTCCCATGGGTTTCAGAACCGACATCCCACGGGGTTCAGAAGTGTAATCCCCATGAAGGTGGGGATCTCAGTCTTACCTTCTGTCGACCTGCCCATGCAGCACTTGCTCCTGGCCCGACCGGGGGCGGGTATCTGTTTGGCTTGGCATCGGATTACCGCCCTCGCGGGAATGACGGTCGGGCGCATATGCCAAGGGTAAAACGTAGGCCTGCTTCCAACAAAGGTACAAACCGCGACATAGGGTTTCTGCTAATCTCTTGAATTAATGCATCAAGTTGTTTCTGTCGGCCCCGCGTTTAGCGGCGTATTTTCTCGTTTGAATTTCGCGGGTATGATGCCCACAGAGTCTTTCAGAGTTTCTTCTGGGAAATCGTAGAGGCCGAGCATGTTGATGTGGCCCCAGCTGATGAGGGAATGCGCTCTGATGGCAGCGATGAACTCAGCACGCTCGATTGGATTGGCGATGCGTTCGAGCCTTTTGGTTAGGTAGAGTGCGTTCCAGCAGATGATGCTGTTTTTTATCAGTCGATTGCAGGCTTCTGCGACTTCCTGATCTTCCTTGCTGGCGTGGGTAAATTCACGGGGGCTGCCAACGGCGACGGCACGGGTGAAACTGTTTGCCAATTCGACCTTGTTAAGCTGTTTCTCAATCTCCTGGCGCAGGGTGACGTCGGCGATGTAGCGTAGGATAAACGTAACTCCCAAGCACCCCCCACGTTTGAGTGTTATTGTCAGTTTTATGGTGAGTCGAATTTGCCATTTTGCGCGTGTTTTTTTTTCTTTCTTGTCTGAATTCTGTGGCGCCGGGTTGATTTCTCTGAATCAGTGGTGGGATGGATCAGGTTGCCGCCCTTGAACAACTTCTCGCCACGGCTCTGCGTCGGATCGCTGAGCTTGAAGCTGCGTTGGCGAGCATGGCGGAAGAGATCACGGACCTGCGCCGACAGTTGGCCAAGAACAGCAGCAATAGCAGCAAGCCCCCTTCAAGTGATGGCCTGAAGAAGCCAGCCCCGCGCAGCCTGCGTGGCAAATCCGGAAAGAAAAGTGGCGGCCAAGTTGGCCACCGGGGCGACACCCTGCGCCAGACGTCAACACCCGACTTTGTCGAACGGCATGAGGCGACGCATTGCAGCGCCTGTCAGAGCGCCCTGACGGCGGAGATGGTGAAAGGGATCGAGAAGCGTCAGGTGTTCGACTTGCCTGCGCCACGCCTGGAGGTCACCGAGCATCAGGCGGCGGTTTATTGTTGCGACCATTGTCGAGCCACGACGACGGCTGGCTTTCCCGATGGCGTGGCCGCGCATGTGCAATATGGCACGCGCATGCGGGCAGTGGCGGTCTATTGCAATGTTCAGCAGCTGATACCCGAGGATCGGGTCTGCCAGCTTATGCGCGACCTGTTTGGGGCCACCAGCTTGTGCGCGGCCAGCGTGACCAACTGGACGCGCGGCGCGGCAAATAAGATGGGTGTCGTGGTTGAACACATTCTCGCCCGGCTTGCCGAAGGCGGCGTTCGGCATCTGGACGAGACCGGACTTCGTGTTGCCGGCAAGCTGCACTGGCTGCACACGATCTGCGATACCGCCTTCACCCATTACCGCATCAGCGCCAAACGCGGTGCTGTTCCAACCTTCCTGACCGGCGGGACGATCATTCATGATCACTGGAAACCCTACTACGCCCATATGAGCGGAGTGGACGCCCACGCCCTCTGCGGGGCGCATCACTTGCGCGAACTCAAGGCCATCGAAGAGATCGAAAAAGAGCCTTGGGCGACGGAGATGAGCGCAGTGCTTCATAGCGCCAATCAGCTCAGATGCGCGGCTCAGGATCAAGGCGAGACCGAACTCCCGGAACTGGTTCGCCAGGGTATAGTCACCAGATACATGGCGATCCTCGCCAAGGGGCTCGCCTTCCACGAACGCCAGCCCCCGCTGGCCAAAAGCCCCGGCACCCGCGGCCGAAAAGCCAGGCGGCCAGGCCACAACCTGCTCCTCCGCCTGCGTGACTACCGCGATGACGTTTTGCGATTCATCGCCGACTTCGCGGTCCCATTCACAAACAATCAGGCCGAACAGGACCTGCGCATGATGAAGCTGCGCATGAAAATCTCGGGCACCTTCCGCACCCTCGAGGGCGCGCGGGTCTTCGCCGACATCAGGTCCGTCATCTCGACGGCCAGAAAACACCGGTTCAACATCCTGGAAATCCTGACCCTGTCACCACCTCAGATCATCGCACGGCTCTGACGGAACAAAACCCCGCAACCCTATCGGACAGGGTGCTTGGGAGTTACGGATAAACAATGATTTGATGATCTGTCCGAAGGCTTTGGTGGTTTGATAGAGCGCGTGCTGACGCGAGTAGGAATTGAGCCGTCGGAAGATGTCAGACGCGGTGTTCTCCTTGAGTTTGATAGTCACAACCAGCCGGAGCAGTTGATCCCAATTTTCGATGATGATCGCCTCGTTGACGTATTTGTCCGGGCCAATCTTCCAGCCATTGTGCTCGTCTCGGCCCTGATCGCGAAAGTGATAGAGGCTCTGCTTGGTGAGCGCTTTGATCCTTGGCGCGAATGAGAACCCCAGCAGGTAGGTCAGCCCGAAGATCGCTTCGGTATATCCGTGTGTATCCGTCGAATGGAGATCGCTTTTGACCACGTCATTGTGCATCAGCCCATCAATGACATAGGCGCTTTCACGATCTGAAGCGCTGATGACCAGTGAGTGCCAAAGCCGGTGACGTTCATCAATAAAGGTGTAGGCACTGACACCCGGCCTTGGCCGAAATATTTAAAAGAACGACTGGAATGCAGACTTTCGCCGCGCACTTCGAATTTCTGTCCGTCACTGGCGGTGTGAAGATGTTCGCCTGCTTGGTAGAGTTTTGGTATCTCCAAATTTCCCATGAGCTGCAGCACTTTATCATTGGCCGCACGGATGTTTTCCAAATGGAATCTCCAGTTGACCATATGCTCGAGCTCCTTCTCTGTGACAAATGAGGAGATGCGCGCCATCTTGCGCACTCCGATCCCGCAACCAAGGCCGATGATGCCCGCCAGCAGCGCGGGTCGAGAGGCTGCGGATTGGACGTGGCTTTGCTGCCAATGCTCGAAGGATGACAGCATACCCGTGGTAGAATTGATAACTTCGAGGATCTGTGCCAGCGGCAAGTATTGCCGCTGAGGGAAGAGGCCTCCTCCTGTTTCCGGGCCATCATCATTCGCAGGCGTATCCAGCACAAACTTACCATCAGTGCGAAACCGCAAATGCGAATTGGCATCTGCTTCCACGTTTGTTTGCTGATATTGGGCGTGCAATGCCGACTTTAACGATGCCAATATTGGCCCGGGATCCGAGAATTCTGTGAGCCCGGCCCGCTCAAGCAGTTGTTCACGTTGATCTTGCCAGCGTCCTGGGTCGATCAAATAGCTGTCCATCGGACGGTATTTGTAAGACCGGCGCAGATTGAGATTTCCAGCCTTGACGGCTGCTGCGACGTGCTGAAACAGAAATACCTTATAGAGTGATAATCGAAACTGGCCGCCGATGGGCGTCAGAGCGGTGCGCTCCTGATCACTCAAAAAATCCAGGCAAGGAGCAAGGTCATCTTTGAATTGGGTGATGGCCTTGGCCAGAGGATGCGACCGCGCGTTCGCCTCAAAGTCAAGCGCTCTCAGGATTGGACTGATCTTGTTCTGCAGACGTCGTGATTGGCGTTCAAGAAGATCATGCCATTCAGGTTCATCCCCGCTCTCAAACATATCTGCCTTCAGTTGCTCGAAATTTGATGACACATCAATTTCGAGCAACCCTCTGATCTGCTTAACTTTCTGACTGTCTGTGAGATCGGCATCGTCAGTCAGGGCCTGTACCTGATTGCGAAAAACGAACGCAGATTGATCCAATTCCACCACTACGGTTTTGAGCCGCGCCGTCTGTTCATTTCGCTGTTCAAACATCCGTTCTTTGTACTGACGCGCTGCGGTCGTCTGAAAGCTCGCCATGGCGCTGAGCAGTTGATCGATAAGTGTATCACCCAAACGAAACAGCTGATGGTTGATGAAAGCCGTAGCGTGAATATAGCGGTCCCCGTCTGAGCGGCGTTGCAGTTGAAAAATCTCTGATTTGAGCACGCCCTGTGCAAAGTATTGGATGCCTGCTGGGCTCAGGTCCAGCACATCAATTGATGGCTCTAACTGTTTGAATATCTCGGATACTGTTTCGAAATCTGCGACCGTTTCTTTGATTTGCGTTGGTTTGATCGATTGCGAAATACGCTTGAGCAGGGTCAACCGATAGCGACTGCTTTCCTGTTCGATGGTGAAAAGCCCATCGAGCAAGGCGCGCGCATTATCGCCAAGCTGCTCATTCATCCCTTCGACCAGTTCGGCCTTGCGTGCCTGGAGCCCTATGCGGATCAACTCGATGAGTGTCCTGGCTTTGGGTAACTGATACTTCTGCTGCAAGAGAAAATCGGTGCAGCGTTCAAAGATCAGGCGCGGTTTCAAATGCTGCCGCGCCATAGTAGCAATCTCGACTTCCACAGAATTGGCCGCATCAGTATCGAAGGGGCGAAAACCATAGAATTCGAGGATCATCTTTTGATGACGTTGACGAGCACGGTCGGGATAATTCCAGCCTGTCACATCTGTGACGGATAGTTTATGCGCGACGTATTCCAGATCGCGCTGATGGAAGCTGTTTGATGGAAAGAAGCGCTTGCAGGCTTTGAAATATCCGCACCCGACCAGAAACATGACTTGGTAAGCCGGGTGTCGCAGCGTCTGCGCCAGGTCGACCAGAATGCTCGAAAAATCAAAGGCTGATTGGCGTTCTCGATGATCAAAGGTGGGCGGGCTGTCGAACGCCTTTTGGGCCGTTGGATTGAGAACTTGCATACGGGCCATAGCGCCCCTCCCCGGGGTAGACGTTATTGTGGAAACGTTCGTTATGACTGGCTGGTATGAGAGGTAAATATCGCTGATTAAAATGAACTATTCGATATCGTAATAAACGATCCAATGTGTTTTTATCGAACGATGACCAAAACCACCCAAAGCATCGGTTATCTCCGGGTTTCCACCGCCGATCAGGACCTCGAGAAAAACAAGGCCGATATCTTAGCCTTCGCCAACAGCCGAGACCCTGGCCGCGTCACGTTTGTTGAAGAAAGAGCATCAGGCAAAACGCCCTGGCGCAAACGTAAGGTCGCTGAGGTACTTGAAAACCTGACCCGGGGTGATACGCTTTTGGTAAGCGAACTTTCACGGCTCGGCCGTTCCATGCTTGAGTGCATGGAAATCCTGTCAATCGCCACGCACAAGGGTGTGCACGTCTATGCTCTCAAAGGTAATTGGCAACTGGATGACACCATCCAAAGCAAGATTATCGCAATGGCTTTTGCCATGGCTGCCGAGATTGAACGGGATCTGATTTCCTCACGCACCAGGGAGGCCCTACGTGCGCGGCGCGCGTCCGGAAAACCTCTTGGACGCCCCAAAGGTCCAGGGAAGTCCAGGCTGGACGCCTTCAGGCCTGAGATCAAAGCCCTACTCGCCAATGGCTCAACACAACGCTTCATTGCAAACCGCTACAGCACCACGCCCGCAAACCTGTCCAACTGGATCAAAAAAAACCGTATTAAAAACCAAATGACACCCTAGGTATTCTGCTACGGATATCCTAGGCATCATTACTTTCCATGCGCCCGGGTCAAATCGGCCGGATGCAGAGCTCGGCCGGATCATCACCGTCAACCGTGGACGGCACGGCGGAGGGTTTGCTTGGTGTCCCAGCTGTGAGCACGCCGTTCCAGCTCACGAGATATGCCCAAAAGTTGGTGACGGCCTTCATCAGGCGGCGATTTGAACTTGCTTGATGCCGTCCTTGAATTCAACCCCCTGAATGACTTCGGGTAGACGGTTTGGTCCGGAGATCTTCCGCCACTTTTTCTTGGCTGACCATTGTCTGACAGGGTATTGCGCAGCAATGTCCCGAGAAGGATCATCAGCCTGTACACCATAGCGAGGGCGGTTTTGCGGTTCAGGCAGCCCTTGGTTTTCCGGGTGCGGTTCCTGACAGTGGCAAAAACGCTTTCAATTGGGTTCGTGGTTCGGATGTGCTTCCAGTGTTCGGCAGGGAAGTCATAGAAAGCCAACAATTCACTGCGGTCTTTCACCAACTTGGCGACGGCCTTCTCGTATTTCACGCCGTAGGTTTCCACGAAAAGATCGAAAGCCGCGTTCGCCTCCTTCCTGGTCTCGGCCATCTGTTACCTGACAGGTGAATGCATGCATTCACCGAGAGGGCAGATGTCCTGAAGATCGGACTTGGCCTTTTCGTGTAAAGATTTTGGCATCGCGCCCAACACGTTGGCTGTTTTGTGGACCCAGCATCGCTGTTCGCGCGTCTCGGGGAAGACATCGCGCAGAGCGGTCCAAAACCCAAGTGCGCCGTCGCCGATGGCCAGTTCCGGGGGCACCGCCAGACCACGTTTCTTTAGCCCCTTCAACAGGTCGCGCCAACTGTCGGCATTCTCTCGGAACCCGTCCATAATCGCCAAAACATCCTTCTGACCATACTCATCTGCGCCTATAATGACCAACATACATTGACGATCCCCGTCCAGACGCGGCGTGAAGTAAACCCCGTCCGCCCAGATGTAGACATAGCGCTTGCCAGTGAGATCGCGCTTGCGCCAGGTCTCATATTCCTCCCACCACGCAGCCTTCAGACGCGTGATGGTCGAAGACGACAGCCCCTCGGCATCCGGCCCAAGAAGTGCTGCCAGTGCTTCGCTGAAGTCGCCTGTCGAGATACCTTTCAGGTACAGCCAGGGGAGCAACTCTTCCACTGACTTCGACTTGCGCAAATAGGGCGGCACCAGCGCCGAGCGGAACTTGATCTTGCTTCCATCTTCATTGCTGCCGCGGTCCCGAACGCGCGGCACCTGTACAGGAACCGTGCCGATCCCCGTCATCATCTCGCGCTCCGGCAAGAAACCGTGACGGACAAGGCGTTGGCGGCCTTCTTCGTCCAAAAGATGCGCGTACTCGGCGATGAATGCGGAAACTTCAGCTTGAACCGCCGTGCGCAGAAGCTCCTTCGCACCGGACTGGATCACTTCGGTCAGCGGATCAGGTGAAAATTCCGATGGAAGTTCGAATGGTACAATAGTAGATTTGGCCATGGTGGCATATCCTTTCTCATTGAGATTGACGGCGCGATTGCACCGCCATGATATGCCGCCCGCTTCAGGCCATCACCAACTTTCGGGCATAACTCCAGCTCACGCATTTGGGCCCGGGAACGCCTGGCAACAGAAAACGGTAACCGGTGCGAGCGCCCCATGGTATCGGCTTGCGGTTTGATATGAGATGCTGGTCTCCAATGATCTGGAGGTGATTTGATGTTGGATGATGGGGCGGAGGTTTCGCGTCGCAAACCTGTACTGCGGACGGCGGCGGAGCGCGCGGCGATTGTGGCCGAGACGTATGCGCCAGGCGCGACGGTTGCGGGTGTGGCTCGCAAACACGGTATGTCGGCGACGCGGTTATCGACATGGCGCACGACGGCCAGGCGCAAGGTCGCGCGTGACGAGGGTCAGACGTCTGGTTTTGCAGAGATCGCAGTGCTTGCGACACCACCGCCTTCGCCCTTTGACGGTGTTGAGATCATCGCGGGATCTGTCACTGTCCGCCTGCCCAAAAGCACGGCCACAAAACGGATCAAGGATGTTGCGCGGCACCTGGCGCGACAGGGATGATTGTTCCGTCTCAATCGGTGCGGGTTGTGATTGCGACCAGGCCGGTGGATTTCAGGAAGGGCCATGACGGGCTGGCGGCGGTTGCCGAACGCGATCCGGGCCTTGATCCGCACTCGGGCGTAATCATCGTGTTCCGCGCCAAACGTGGAGATCGCATCAAGGTTCTGCTTTGGGATGGGTCCGGTCTGGTGATGACGTACAAGCGGCTGGAACAGGGCAAGTTCGCCTGGCCCAGGGTCCATGATGGCGTGATGCGGCTGTCCAAGGCGCAATTTGAGACTCTGTTTGAGGGTCTGGACTGGCGACGGGTGACGGCGCGGCGGACACGTCGACCGGGTGCGGCAGAGTGACTCTCAGCCTTATGTACAGGGTGTAAATTGTGGCCTGATCTGCTAAGAACACGCCATGCCTGACGCCCTTGAATCCCTTGATCTGGATGCCCTTCCCGCGGAGGTGCGGGCGGTTGTTTTGGCGGCACGGAAAGAGGCGTTTGGCGTGAGCCTGTTGAACAGCAACCTGACGTCGCGCAATTGTGCACTCGAAGAAAGCAACGCCGCTCTCGCCACGCAGAACGTGGAACTTGAGGCGATCAACGCGCGTCTGGAGCATTTTGTCAAAGAACTGCACCAGCTGGTCTATGGCAAACGCTCCGAGAAGCTCAGCCCGGATGAACGGCAACTGGCTTTTGAAGATCTGGAGGTCGCGACAGCGGAGGCCGAGGCGCAGTCAGAAACAATCGAGATGACCAAACCGCGCAAGAAGCGCAAACCTGTGCAGCGCAACCTTGGGAACCTGCCGGATCATCTGGAACGTATCGAACAGGTGATCGAGCCTGCCAGCATTACATGCCCCTGCGGCTGTGGTGAGATGGTCAGGATCGGCGAAGATCGCACCGAACGACTGGATATTGTTCCGGCCCAGGCGCGGGTGATCGTGACCATCCGGCCCAAATACGCCTGCCCGAACAAGGACGCTGGCGTGGCCCAGGCGCCTGCACCGGTTCATCTGATCGAGGGTGGCCTGCCTACCGAGGGGACATTGGCGCAGGTGGCCGTGTCCAAGTACGCCGATCACTGCCCCTTGTTCCGGCAGGCGCAGATTTATGCCCGATCCGGCCTTGATCTGCACCGCTCCACCCTTGCGGGCTGGATGGGCCGGATATCCTTCCATCTTGCTCCCGTGGTGGATCATCTGTTCAAAGATATCAAATCTTCCAGCAAGCTCTTTGCCGATGAGACGCGCTGTCCGGTGCTCGATCCGGGGCGCGGCAGAACCAAGACCGGGTATCTCTGGGCCATTGCCCGCGATGAGCGGCCCTTCGGGGGCACCGCCCCACCGGGTGTTGTGTTCTGTTACGCCGATGGGCGTGGCGGCAAACACGCAACGGAGTTCCTGACCGGCTTCAGCGGTACGCTGCAGGTGGATGGCTATACGGGTTATAATTGCCCTGACCAAACCGGGCCGTAACTCAGGATCCGTCAAACTGGCCTATTGCTGGGCTCATGCGCGGCGCAAGCTCAAGGAAGTGCATGACCGCGATGGCTCGCCCATTGCAGGGGATGGGCTCAGGCGGATTGCCGAGTTCTACAAGATCGAGGCTGAGATCAGAGGAAAACCCGCCGCCGAGCGCAAAGCTGTTCGCCAGGAAAAGACCAAACCGCTGATCGAGGCATTCGAGATCTGGCTCAAAACCGTCCGCTCCCGCATCTCGACCAAATCACGCCTCGGCGATAAGCTCTCCTACATCGCCAAACACATGGACGGACTGAAGCTCTTTCTCGACGACGGCGCTATCGAGATGGACAGCAACGTGGTCGAGCGAACCATCCGCCCTATTGCCCTCAATCGTAAGAACGCGCTCTTTGCGGGCCATGACGAAGGTGGCAGAAACTGGGGGCGTATCGCCTCCCTGATCGAAACCTGCAAGCTCAATGACGTCGAGCCCTATGCCTATCTCAAGGCAACCCTCGAAGCCATCGCTGCCGGCCATCCAGCAGCCCGCATCGACGAACTGATGCCCTGGAACTTTGACAGGGCGCGGTGACACCGCTTACAGAAAACGCAACTCGAACCACACACGAATCCTCGCACAGGGCGGGATTGTCGGTACGATCCGTCATTTGATGTCTGGCCCATCGACCTTGCACATGTGTTCGAGACCGACGTGCGTGCGCTCTTGTTCGAAAGTCTTCCGCATGACCGACATGGAAGCTTGATCACGCCCTCTCACAAACTCGATCGAACTTTGCAGGAAGCTCTCCGTCTCGGTGCAGCTGAGCTTCTCGAAACAGATGCACGCGATTTAAAGGCGATAGGTAACTCCCAAGCACCCCCCACGTTTGAGTGTTATTGTCAGTTTTATGGTGAGTCGAATTTGCCATTTTGCGCGTGTTTTTTTTCTTTCTTGTCTGAATTCTGTGGCGCCGGGTTGATTTCTCTGAATCAGTGGTGGGATGGATCAGGTTGCCGCCCTTGAACAACTTCTCGCCACGGCTCTGCGTCGGATCGCTGAGCTTGAAGCTGCGTTGGCGAGCATGGCGGAAGAGATCACGGACCTGCGCCGACAGTTGGCCAAGAACAGCAGCAATAGCAGCAAGCCCCCTTCAAGTGATGGCCTGAAGAAGCCAGCCCCGCGCAGCCTGCGTGGCAAATCCGGAAAGAAAAGTGGCGGCCAAGTTGGCCACCGGGGCGACACCCTGCGCCAGACGTCAACACCCGACTTTGTCGAACGGCATGAGGCGACGCATTGCAGCGCCTGTCAGAGCGCCCTGACGGCGGAGATGGTGAAAGGGATCGAGAAGCGTCAGGTGTTCGACTTGCCTGCGCCACGCCTGGAGGTCACCGAGCATCAGGCGGCGGTTTATTGTTGCGACCATTGTCGAGCCACGACGACGGCTGGCTTTCCCGATGGCGTGGCCGCGCATGTGCAATATGGCACGCGCATGCGGGCAGTGGCGGTCTATTGCAATGTTCAGCAGCTGATACCCGAGGATCGGGTCTGCCAGCTTATGCGCGACCTGTTTGGGGCCACCAGCTTGTGCGCGGCCAGCGTGACCAACTGGACGCGCGGCGCGGCAAATAAGATGGGTGTCGTGGTTGAACACATTCTCGCCCGGCTTGCCGAAGGCGGCGTTCGGCATCTGGACGAGACCGGACTTCGTGTTGCCGGCAAGCTGCACTGGCTGCACACGATCTGCGATACCGCCTTCACCCATTACCGCATCAGCGCCAAACGCGGTGCTGTTCCAACCTTCCTGACCGGCGGGACGATCATTCATGATCACTGGAAACCCTACTACGCCCATATGAGCGGAGTGGACGCCCACGCCCTCTGCGGGGCGCATCACTTGCGCGAACTCAAGGCCATCGAAGAGATCGAAAAAGAGCCTTGGGCGACGGAGATGAGCGCAGTGCTTCATAGCGCCAATCAGCTCAGATGCGCGGCTCAGGATCAAGGCGAGACCGAACTCCCGGAACTGGTTCGCCAGGGTATAGTCACCAGATACATGGCGATCCTCGCCAAGGGGCTCGCCTTCCACGAACGCCAGCCCCCGCTGGCCAAAAGCCCCGGCACCCGCGGCCGAAAAGCCAGGCGGCCAGGCCACAACCTGCTCCTCCGCCTGCGTGACTACCGCGATGACGTTTTGCGATTCATCGCCGACTTCGCGGTCCCATTCACAAACAATCAGGCCGAACAGGACCTGCGCATGATGAAGCTGCGCATGAAAATCTCGGGCACCTTCCGCACCCTCGAGGGCGCGCGGGTCTTCGCCGACATCAGGTCCGTCATCTCGACGGCCAGAAAACACCGGTTCAACATCCTGGAAATCCTGACCCTGTCACCACCTCAGATCATCGCACGGCTCTGACGGAACAAAACCCCGCAACCCTATCGGACAGGGTGCTTGGGAGTTACGGCGATAGTCCAAAGGCTTGATGGACACCTCGTGATTGTACTCTACTATACTGTTTCAGGTGGCGCTGGTTATTCTACGCGCCTTACGCAAGAAGAAGGATACAAGGCTTTCGACCTTTTAATGGCAGCGCGAAGTATTCTCGATTGCGAGAACCCAGATTGTACCACGAGTTGCACCCGGTGCCTGAATGATTATTCCAACCAAAGACTCTGGTCTGATTTCGAGCGTGCGCCTGCTCTTGCATGGATTGATGCAATCCTGCTTGATGCCGGGATGAAGATCACGCCGAACCGGAATAAAAGAGGGAGCAGGTGATGCCCGATGATTCAAACCAGGCCTCACATCCCGTGGTGGGTCTAACTAATCTTGGTTCGGACGAAGTCTCCTTTGCAGGGGTTGCGGCTGCCTTTCAAACCATGAGCACTTGGAAGCCCGAGCATTGGGAATCCCCCAAAGAATTCGGCGGGTTTCCTATCTTGGAAATTTGCCCAGAGGCGCCGGCTTACTTCGCAGAGGCTGGGTACTTCACGAACCAGGACTTGCGCGTCATCGCCGGCTATCTGGGGAACGATTTCAATCCCAATTTCCCGGAAGATGTATATGAAACGCTTCTCGAGCGCATCCAGGACACACCCTGGGTATTCCCGATCGTTGAAACGATCGTGACGCAACGCCGCGGAAATAGGAAGGGGCCTCGCACTCGCAAGCCCAACGCAAAAAAAACAGGGGCCATAATGCGCATGCCCCTGATCAAACTGCGTCTGGACTCACACTGTGAACTGACAGATCGCGTCGATGAACTCACCGAAGCCCACGTCGATCCCATTGTCGCCGTTGCGGCCTTTTGTGAATACGCAGTGATGAACTATTATCACATCACTGAGGATACCGAGCCGTTCGAAAACATCTACGAGCGTGCCGTCGCCATTCTCTCCTACCAAGGGCCCACCCATCATGTAGTGACGCACCTCCAGGACCCCCAACTTGTCGAGGATTGGTTCAAATACAGCTATGAGATTCTCGACCTTCTCTACGACGAGGAAGAGGCTGCATCGGAGGTCATTCTCTACCAAGTCCATTTGTCCATCCAGCATCTCGCAAGCCAACTAATTCCTGGGATGCCCGCCTCAGCTGAACATGTACGACTGATCAGCAAGCTCTCATACTATGCCGACAAGATGCACGGTTCCCTCTCTGAGGAGCATTCCGGCACACAAAGGCCCGTTTCAAAACTCTCGGCGTGGATATCGACTGCATCGCGCCGGCCGCTCTGACCTTCGCCAACCTCGTTATGACTGAAGATCTTTTTTCTCTGCTTGCAAAACACAAGGAGAAGATTTCCCGAGAGAAAATGGCCCTGGAGGAAGTCGAGGCCGACATTGGTAAAGCCTCATTGGAAAAGAACTACGCGAGCCTCGGAGAATTGGCCCGGGACGCCGAATCGAAGGCGCAATCTATTCTGCGAATGGAGGAGTGCTTCGCAGAAAGCCAGGCACTTTTGGAAGCTATTCGGGACAACGCTTCCGACCTCCTCATGGGGCGCATTGAATCCTATGACCCTGCGGACCATGCAAGTGCTTTCGGAGAGGATTTCGATCCCGAAACTTTCCCGCTCGACCTCGACTTGATGCGGAGCGGGTTCTCGAAAACTCGAGATCACGACGGCGACAAACAGCATCAAGTTGACGATGATGTTCCGTAACCGGTGCGAGCGCCCCATGGTATCGGCTTGCGGTTTGATATGAGATGCTGGTCTCCAATGATCTGGAGGTAATTTGATGTTGGATGATGGGGCGGAGGTTTCGCGTCGCAGGCCTGTACTACGGACGGCGGCGGAGCGTGCGGCGATTGTGGCCGAGACGTATGCGCCAGGCGCGACGGTTGCGGGTGTGGCTCGCAAACACGGTATGTCGGCGACGCGGTTATCGACATGGCGCACGACGGCCCGGCGCAAGGTCGCGCGTGACGAGGGTCAGACGTCTGGTTTTGCAGAGGTCGCAGTGCTTGCGACACCACCGCCTTCGCCCTTTGACGGTATTGAGATCATCGCGGGATCTGTCTCTATCCGGTTGCCCAAAAGCACGGCATCAAAACGGATCGCGAATGTTGCGCGGCACCTGGCGCGACAGGGATGATTGTTCCGTCTCAATCGGTGCGGGTTGTGATTGCGACCAGGCCGGTGGATTTCAGGAAGGGCCATGACGGGCTGGCGGCGGTTGCCGAACGCGATCCGGGCCTTGATCCGCACTCGGGCGTAATCATCGTGTTCCGCGCCAAACGTGGAGATCGCATCAAGGTTCTGCTTTGGGATGGGTCCGGTCTGGTGATGACGTACAAGCGGCTGGAACAGGGCAAGTTCGCCTGGCCCAGGGTCCATGATGGCGTGATGCGGCTGTCCAAGGCGCAATTTGAGACTCTGTTTGAGGGTCTGGACTGGCGACGGGTGACGGCGCGGCGGACACGTCGACCGGGTGCGGCAGAGTGACTCTCAGCCTTATGTACAGGGTGTAAATCGTGGCCTGATCTGCTAAGAACACGCCATGCCTGACGCCCTTGAATCCCTTGATCTGGATGCCCTTCCCGCGGAGGTGCGGGCGGTTGTTTTGGCGGCACGGAAAGAGGCGTTTGGCGTGAGCCTGTTGAACAGCAACCTGACGTCGCGCAATTGTGCACTCGAAGAAAGCAACGCCGCTCTCGCCACGCAGAACGTGGAACTTGAGGCGATCAACGCGCGTCTGGAGCATTTTGTCAAAGAACTGCACCAGCTGGTCTATGGCAAACGCTCCGAGAAGCTCAGCCCGGATGAACGGCAACTGGCTTTTGAAGATCTGGAGGTCGCGACAGCGGAGGCCGAGGCGCAGTCAGAAACAATCGAGATGACCAAACCGCGCAAGAAGCGCAAACCTGCGCAGCGCAACCTTGGGAACCTGCCGGATCATCTGGAACGTATCGAACAGGTGATCGAGCCTGACAGCATTACATGCCCCTGCGGCTGTGGTGAGATGGTCAGGATCGGCGAAGATCGCACCGAACGACTGGATATTGTTCCGGCCCAGGCGCGGGTGATCGTGACCATCCGGCCCAAATACGCCTGCCCGAACAAGGACGCTGGCGTGGCCCAGGCACCTGCACCGGTTCATCTGATCGAGGGTGGCCTGCCTACCGAGGGGACATTGGCGCAGGTGGCGGTCTCCAAGTACGCCGACCACTGCCCCTTGTTCCGGCAGGCGCAGATTTATGCCCGATCCGGCCTTGATCTGCACCGCTCCACCCTTGCGGGCTGGATGGGCCGGATATCCTTCCATCTTGCTCCCGTGGTGGATCATCTGTTCAAAGATATCAAATCTTCCAGCAAGCTCTTTGCCGATGAGACGCGCTGTCCGGTGCTCGATCCGGGGCGCGGCAGAACCAAGACCGGGTATCTCTGGGCCATTGCCCGCGATGAGCGGCCCTTCGGGGGCACCGCGCCACCGGGTGTTGTGTTCTGTTACGCCGATGGGCGTGGCGGCAAACACGCAACGGAGTTCCTGACCGGCTTCAGCGGTACGCTGCAGGTGGATGGCTATACGGGTTATAATGCCCTGACCAAACCGGGCCGTAACTCAGGATCCGTCAAACTGGCCTATTGCTGGGCTCATGCGCGGCGCAAGCTCAAGGAAGTGCATGACCGCGATGGCTCGCCCATTGCAGGGGATGGGCTCAGGCGGATTGCCGAGTTCTACAAGATCGAGGCTGAGATCAGAGGAAAACCCGCCGCCGAGCGCAAAGCTGTTCGCCAGGAAAAGACCAAACCGCTGATCGAGGCATTCGAGATCTGGCTCAAAACCGTCCGCTCCCGCCTCTCGACCAAATCACGCCTCGGCGATAAGCTCTCCTACATCGCCAAACACATGGACGGACTGAAGCTCTTTCTCGACGACGGCGCTATCGAGATGGACAGCAACGTGGTCGAGCGAACCATCCGCCCGATTGCCCTCAATCGTAAGAACGCGCTCTTTGCGGGCCATGACGATCCTGCTTCATAATACCCACCTCGCTATGTGCCTATAATGCCAATGATTTTTGATCAGGATTCCCGGACGGCGGAGCATACCGCCTCTTTCGATCCGCAGATTTTACGACATCTTCCGTGCTCAGGTCATCCATTTTGATGATCCAGGGCGCGCCTTTACAGAATTGATACGCTGGTATGGCACCATCCAGGACCAAGCGGCGCACGCTCGAGATGCTGAGCGTCAAGACTGCTGCCGCCTCTTCAAGGGTCAATTCGCCCCGCTCCGCGCGTTCGCCCTCGCGGTAGACATCAATCTGATGATGGTTGCGCATGGTGCAGACCCTGGACTGCGTCCAGCCATTGCCGCGTCCGGTGACTTTACCAGCACGATTAAGCGCCGAGGCGATGAGTTTGTCAGGCATCAGCCGCGCCAAGGCCCGCGTGAGGTCGACGACATCTGTGTCGGTGCTCCAGCGATGCTGCCCGGAAAGGTTCTTGCGCACAGCCAGCGCCGAATGGGCGCCACCCTGCCAGTGAACGACAAGCTCGATCGTCTCGCCTTCGACACGCGCGACGATCTCTTCGACCAGCGTGCGAATGATTTGTTTCTTGGTGGCAGGCGTCGCGCCCGGACAAGCCCATGCGCGTTCAAGATCAGCGCCAAGGCTCATCAATTGGGCGCGATCGGCGGTGCCTGTGCTTTGCGATGCGACCGCCGCGTCATGAGCTGCGAACTGATCCTCGAGTGTTGCGACATCTCCGAGCCGTGCGTCCCAGCGCGCCTCCAACTCACCGGCAACCAGGCGATTATCTGGATCGACGGCATCGTATTGGCGCCGTGCTCTGGCGGCTTCATACCGCGCCTGCTCCAGGTTCAGTTCAAGCTGACGCCGCTTCTCGGCATGAGCCTCCCCTTGGGCCGCTTCCGCGCCCAGGGCGGCCTCAATGCCCAAAGGTTGCAGCCGAGCGATGATTTCAGCGCTGACAGCCCGGTCCACCCGCATGCCGCCGAACGAGATGCAGGGCGCGCTGCCATGGTTCACATTGCCGCCGCGGCAGTGATATCGCCCGGTGTTGCCGCCTTTGCCCGAGTACGCGACGTGAAGCTTGCGCCCGCAATGGCCGCACCTGAGAAGCCCGGCCAAGAGGGCCTCGCCTCGCCGTATCGCGCCCCGTCCGGGCCCAAACTTTCCGGTGACGTTATCCGCGATCAACCGCTGGTTCCTCTCGTAGGTTTCCCAGCTGATATAACCATCATGATGATCGGGGATCAAAACATCCCAGTCTTCCTGCGGCTTTCGCAACCCCTGGATCACACGCTTGCGCCCACCCTCGATCACTGTGCGTGAGCCGGTGCGGCCGAACACATAGGCGCCGGCGTAGATCGGGTTCTGCAGAATATGCAGCACCGTATTGTAAACCGGCGGCTTCCATTGGACATGACGACCGTCCGGGCCATAGGCAACCGCTGGAAGAGCGATCTGCTCCTGACGCAGCCAAAGATGCACCTGGCGTATGGAGCGCATCTCATCGAACTTCGCAAAGACGAGAGCAATGGCGTCTTGCACCCGCCGATCGGGGTCCTTGTCGACCTGATCCTTGCCCACACGCACAAAACCAATGGCGACGGTCATGAAGAGTTCGCCTCGGCGCGCTTTCTGGCGCAGCGCCTCGTGGGAGCGCTGTCGTAGAACCGACAACTCCATTTCGCTCATGGTTCCTTTCATGCCCAACAACAAGCGATCGTTTGGGTGGCGTGGATCGTAGACCCCATCCTCATCCACGATCAGTGTCGAGACCAAACCGCAGAACTCCAGAAGCGTATGCCAATCTCGCCCGTTTCTGGCCAACCGAGAGGCTTCGATCGACACCACCGCACCAACACGGCCCTCGCAGATCCGGGCGAGAAGCTTCTCGAAGCCCGGCCGTGCGACCCCCGATCCCGAGCGGCCAAGGTCGTCGTCAATGACCTGCACGTCATCCCAGCCACGCTGACGCGCGCGCTCCACCAGCGCATACTGGCGACGCTGACTTTCGAGATTGTGCACAACCTGATCGGCGGTCGATTGACGGACATAGACGACGGCCGGACGCGTCAGGTGATCCGCTCCAATCTTACTCATCGCTCATCTCCGTCTCGCTGGTCTCGTCTTCGGACGGCGTCTCGCTTCGCGCCGCTTCCTGCAAAAGCTCCCCGGTCAGCCTCCGAAGGCGCAATCGACGCTCGGGGGGTATCGATGCAGGATTGGGGTTGGCATCGAACAGATGCAGTTGCAGGGGGGTGGTCGCCGACATGCTCGTCTCCGCTGGTTGGGGGTGATTCCTGATCTCCCGAGCCTAAGAGCCAATCTACAAGCACGCGGACTTCCGAGAGCGCCGTGACGGACAGAGCGGGCGTCTCGACAATCGACGCTGATCCGGCGTCCTCTTCGGTCATCCAGGCCGGGATCTTCGCCAGAGTGCCATCGCCCTGAACAATCGTCAGATACGCAATTCCACTGTGAACGGAACGCCCCCTGACCTCCACCATTTGTCCCGATCGGGGATGGAACGGATAGTTGATCCGCGCCTCAGATCCCGGATTACGGGCAGTGTGTCGCTGGCTTGTGCGAAGGTGGCAGAAACTGGGGGCGTATCGCCTCCCTGATCGAAACCTGTAAGCTTAACGACGTCGAGCCCTATGCCTATCTCAAGGCAACCCTCGAAGCCATCGCAGCAGGTCACCCGGCTGCCCGCATCGACGAACTGATGCCATGGAACTTTGACAGGGCGCGGTGACACCGCTTACCTTGTTCGTAGCAGCCTTGTGATTTCATCGAGACCGATGCGGAAGATGGATTTGGCGTATCTTCCGTGAGATCTTCTGGGTCTCTTTTGGTTTCCGAGTTTGGCGGAAGCAACGGGAAATCGGCCGGATCGAACGCACGCTCTTCATGCTCGACTGGGTCGAAAACGCCGACCTGCGCATGGAATGCCACGCAGGCCTGAACAAGGGTGAAGCACGACACTCGCTGGCCAGGGCCGTCTTTGCCCACTCACAAGGGCGCATTCATGATCGATCAAGCGCCGCCCAACAGAAGCGGGCCATGGCGCTCAACCTCGTCATCGCCGCCATCACGTTCTGGAACACGGTTTACATGGACAAGGCCGCCAACCACCTCGCGCAGACCAGTTCGCTCTACGATGCCAAGCTGCTTGCCCACACCTCGCCGCTCGGGTGGGAGCACGTCATCCTATCCGGCGACTTCGATTGGCACTCCGGTGCCGCTCACCGCAAAATTGCGCGCCCACTCAACATCAGACCAGCCAGAGACTGGGGAACTTGACTGTGTTCGCTGAAAGTTCTTCCTTAGCGTGGTTCTACGAAGAAACCTTCCGATGGGGCCAGTTACAACTTTCGCCGCCTCATTTTCCACGAACGACGACAGACCGCAGCCTGACTCCGCCTGAATTCCGGAAATACCCGCCCTGGCGGATCCAAACAGCACGACACAGCCTCAGATACCACCGATCTTGCCCTCCATACCTGCTATGCGAGCGATAAGGGTCCGAACGCGCCTCCGCGAGGCCCGGAAATCAGTGTTCTTCGAGGTGTCCAGCTGCTGAGCGAGTTCGGGATATTGCGCAAAAGATATTGGGGGCAACACCTGTGGGCCCGCGGTTACTGGGTTGCCAGCAGCGGCAACGTGACAGACGAGGTGTGGGTGGAATACATCAAGAACCAGACGCCACCCGAGCCCGATGATGATTTTAATGTGACGTGAGTCCGCCGAATGGCGGACCGATCCGGCTTTCAGCCGGTGGAGTATTCACCGAGGGTGAGCCGGGTGTCCTCAAGGTTGAAGCCTTTGCTCCTGGTTTCGGCAAACAGGCATCCGGACGACAGGACGGGCAGACCAATCTTGCCCAGGGCAGACGTGCTGGAAAAACCGCTGCAAGCGACGGTAGATGTTTTCAACCTTGGCCTGTGTTGGCATCTCGCCGCTGACATGGCTCAAATTGACCGTCCGTGCACTGGCAATGCCAATCACCACAAGGCACAGTGTTTCAAGGCGGCTATTGCTCGGAGACAAGCCATCGGATCGCTTCTCCGAGAGGGTGTCGAGCGCTTTTCGGATCATGGGATGCTCCATCGGTAACTGAAGAATCCCAACGAAAATCACAGATCAACGCCCTCAACCATCCCTACCGTCGTGTACAAGGGTCTATGACAACACCGGGACTATACGGAGTTTCCTGCCGCCCCGGGCTTGCCTGTTGGCCCACCCTGTCATAGCAGCAGGGGTGACATCACTTTGCACGGGGATCCGATGGCCGAGTTGCACAATCCGCACGACACCCTGTTCCGCGCGCTGCTGTCCGATCCCGGGCGGGCGCGGGACTTCCTGCGCGATCACCTGCCCAACACCATCGCCGGACAACTCGCCGATGCACCACCCGGGATCGTCGAGGGCGGCTTCGTTGATGAAGCGCTCGCCGGCAGCCAGAGCGATCTGCTGATGAAGGTCGCATTGACCTCGGGGACCGACGCCTTCGTATATGTTCTGGCGGAGCACAAAAGCACGCCCGATCCGGCGCTGCCGCTTCAGCTGGCCTCCTATATGGTGCGCATCTGGAAACGCTACGCCGGAACCGGTACAGCCCGGCTCCGCACCCTGCCCCCGATCATTCCGGTGGTCGTCTATCATGGCGCGGAGCCCTGGACCGTACCCGACAGCCTGCGCGACATGATCGCCACCGATGATCCCGATCTCGCTTTCCTGCCCGGAGCGGGGTATATCCTGCGCAACCTGCGGGCCATGGAGATCGACGCGCTGTCGCGCAACGCCGCGTTGAGGGCGGGGTTCATCACGCTGCGGCAGGAGGCCCTTGCCTTTCTGGCGGAGATCGCCGGGAGCCTGCCCGAGGGGACCGATCTGCGGCGACAGGTTCTTGAATATGTGCTGCGGGTCTATAATGTGGACATGGACGCCCTGCGGACCACGCTCAGGACCGGGGGACATAACGAACTGGAGGCTCTTATGGGAACCATTGCAGAAACACTGCTCGAACAGGGCGAAGCGCGCGGATTGGCCAGGGGCGAAGCGCGCGGATTGGCTAGGGGCAAGGCGGAGGGTCTGGCCAAGGGCGAAGCTAAAGGCAAGGTGGAAGGCAAGGCGGAAACCCTCGGACGCCAGTTGGAGCGCCGTTTCGGCCCCCTGCCCCGGGATATCGCCGCGCGGATCGCCGCCGCCGAACCCGATCGGATCGAGGCCTGTCTGGATGCCGTTCTGGACGCGCCCGACCTCGAGGCCGTCTTCGCACAGGACCGCCCGCACTGACCGGAAAGCACGTCTTTGAAACGGCTTACGGCATTTCCGGCAGACCTGGACAGCACCGACGCACCATATGAAAAACGCGCGGATAGACCCCTGGTCCCGCAGGTCAAGCTGTCGAAGCGGCTCGATCTGGACGGAGATGCCGGGCGGGCGCTCGACAGCGTGCGAGGACTGGGGTCGATTACCGCCGAGTGCCAAATCCTGCGGTTATCCATGTTGCCGGTGTATAAAGCGTTTTGACATGATGTTGAATCACAATATTATGTTAAAACGCCCGCAACATACCGATTTTGCATGCGTTTCACAATCAAGCTGTGTCTCAGCTTCTTACCACCCTTCAAAATTTCCGGATCTGATTTGACGTTTGTCTGATCTGTGTGATTCAAGGAGTCTCCACTGCTGATATTGGAGGCTGGTTTGTTGGGAAATGTTTGTTTTTCAGAGCTTTATTCGAAGGTTGAGGCGGATTTTCAGGACCGCTTGCTCGGGTATCACAAGTCGCGCCGGGAGGGATTGTGCATCATAGCAAGCGTGATTTTGAACACGCGCAGCGTCAATCTGATGGAAAATGCGGCTGCTCTGCCCCGCGATATCGGCTCTGTGGACCACCGCTATCAATACATTTCGCGGGTTCTGGGCAATCCTCACATCGATACTGATGAGATCATGCAGGCCTATGTTGGTGAAATTTTCCGCCGCCAGTGTGAGGCCGGAGAAACGATTGTGGTGGCCCTTGATCAAAGCAAGCTCAACGAAGGGCATGAGGTTTTGATGTTATCGGTGCGGATGCGGGATCGGGCCCTCCCGGTCGCCTGGCGTGTACGCCAGACCAAAGGGCCGATTGGATGGCGCGTGCAACATGAGCTTTTGGAAGCAGTCCGCCCATGGCTCCCGGCGGATGCGCGTGTGTTGCTGGCGGGAGATCGGTTTTATGGAACCGCCCGATTGGTCGCATGGTGCCAGGAGGCTGGATGGGACTACCGGCTGCGCATGAAGGGAAATATCACACTGCAACATCAGGGTGGCGAGATGATGACGCGCGAAATTGCCCAACTGATGCCCGAAGGGCTTGTAAACGCTGAGCTTTACGGAACGGGCGTCTTTAGCAACATTGGAGTGCTTCACGAAGAGGGGCACAAAGAGCCTTGGATTATTGCCATGAATGCAGCACCGTCCGAGTACAAGGTGCTCGATTATGGAATGCGTTGGGGAATTGAAGCCATGTTCTCCGACTTCAAAACCCGGGGCTTTGAAATTACTCAAAGCCAGATCAAAAAGCCGGATCGATTGGCCCGCCTCATTTTGGTGCTGGCAATCGCCATGTACTGGGCTGTTTCAACCGGAGCAAACGAAGAGCACCACGTCGCAATACGCGGCGAAAAAAGGGGATTCGAAAAGCCCGAAGGTCCTTATGCTCTCTCTTCAAGACAGGCCTTCGTGCTATCCGACGATGCCTCGCAGGTTATGCCAAAATCCCCAAGCTCTGGGATGTCTGGCTAAATTGAAGGGTGGTAAGGTCTCAGCTTAATCGCGAAACGCTTTAGGGCGGTGCGCATTTTGCGCATCATGATGCAGGTGGCTTCGGCCTCAACCAAAATAGCACCCTCACGCGGTTCGCGGGAATAATACTTCCGCAAGGTCTTTTCATCGCATCCCGGAACGGTGGCGATTTCGCCATGTGTCATGCCTCCACCGCGCAGATCCACGACAAGCTTCTGATTTGTCTTGCTTTTTGCGTATGCCTTGCGACCGCGCGGGTCTTTCATCGGCAGCAAGGGATTTCCAAAGAGATCTCTTTCCGGATCTGCGGTGGAATTTTCAGGTTTCACGGGAAAAAAAATCCCCGAATTCGGGGGAGGCGGGTCCAGCCGGTCGATGCGCTCGGCCTTTTGATCGCCCCCCCCTGGCAAACGAGAGTATCTTCGGGTTGGGACGTAGGGCTGAGCGGAACGATATCCCGTCATAGGGTCTGAATTTCTTTTCAAAATTCCCATTCGGAAGGATGCTTTCCAGGCGGTCGCAAGCCGCCCTGCGCGCCGCTTTCTCGCCGGATGATATCATACCGCACGAGAAAGTTGATATGCCGCGACAATATGTGAGACAGTCGCGCGACGTCTGCGGTCAGCTTTTCGACCGCGGCCAGCATGTGGCTTTGTGGTCCCGGCCCGCTATCTTTACATCGAAGGATTTGCAGTGCCGAAGAAACCCTGCGCACATCCGGGCTGTTCCCGGCTGGTCGATCTTGGCTCGGCATACTGTGAAGTCCACGCGGCGCAAGACAAGAGGGACCGGCCAGCGGCCGCAAAGCGGGCCAGCCTTCCTTATCGCAAATGGTACAAGCGCAAAGCATGGTGCGGCCCGGATGGACGGCGCGCCCGGCAGCTTGCGGCGGAACCTTTGTGTGCGCTGTGCCCGGAACATTCAAAGCAGTTGGCCACCATCGCGGACCATGTTGTCCCGCACAATGGTGATCATGGCTTGTTCTGGTTCGGTGAACTGCAGTCGCTGTGCAAATCCTGCCACGACATCAAGAAACAGCGGGCCGAACGGCGCGCAGGCAGGGGGGATCAAAAGTCCACAGCCTGAGCGCAGGGGACCGGCGGCGGCAATCAGATTTTTGCGCGTGAAAGTTTAAGGGGGGGGGTCTCATTGAACCGAACCGGGTTTATCGGAGAGCATAAAGCCTGGAAGACAAGCCATGAGCAAAGGAAACCCCGGAAACCGTTTTTCCGAAGAAGTACGAGCGGGCGCTACACACAGGGATACCCTGGCCTGCCCATCCGTGACGTATCCATCAACTGTTAGGTCAATGGTGAAGAGACACCAGCGATGATGACAACGTGGCATCGGACACCGGATGAACTGGGAGGGCTGATGAAAGGCGCACCGATCTATGTCCAGCTGCTGGGGCAGTCGCATCCGCCCATCATGGTGGGCGTAGGCCCGGAGCCTGACCCTGTCTGACCATGGGTCGTCTGTCCGCCGCCTTACCACCCTTCAATTTAGCCAGACATCCCAGAGCTTGGGGATTTTGGCATAACCTGCGAGGCATCGTCGGATAGCACGAAGGCCTGTCTTGAAGAGAGAGCATAAGGACCTTCGGGCTTTTCGAATCCCCTTTTTTCGCCGCGTATTGCGACGTGGTGCTCTTCGTTTGCTCCGGTTGAAACAGCCCAGTACATGGCGATTGCCAGCACCAAAATGAGGCGGGCCAATCGATCCGGCTTTTTGATCTGGCTTTGAGTAATTTCAAAGCCCCGGGTTTTGAAGTCGGAGAACATGGCTTCAATTCCCCAACGCATTCCATAATCGAGCACCTTGTACTCGGACGGTGCTGCATTCATGGCAATAATCCAAGGCTCTTTGTGCCCCTCTTCGTGAAGCACTCCAATGTTGCTAAAGACGCCCGTTCCGTAAAGCTCAGCGTTTACAAGCCCTTCGGGCATCAGTTGGGCAATTTCGCGCGTCATCATCTCGCCACCCTGATGTTGCAGTGTGATATTTCCCTTCATGCGCAGCCGGTAGTCCCATCCAGCCTCCTGGCACCACGCGACCAATCGGGCGGTTCCATAAAACCGATCTCCCGCCAGCAACACACGCGCATCCGCCGGGAGCCATGGGCGGACTGCTTCCAAAAGCTCATGTTGCAGAGTTATGCCCGAAAGTTGGTGATGGCCTGAAGCGGGCGGCATATCATGGCGGTGCAATCGCGCCGTCAATCTCAATGAGAAAGGATATGCCACCATGGCCAAATCTACTATTGTACCATTCGAACTTCCATCGGAATTTTCACCTGATCCGCTGACCGAAGTGATCCAGTCCGGTGCGAAGGAGCTTCTGCGCACGGCGGTTCAAGCTGAAGTTTCCGCATTCATCGCCGAGTACGCGCATCTTTTGGACGAAGAAGGCCGCCAACGCCTTGTCCGTCACGGTTTCTTGCCGGAGCGCGAGATGATGACGGGGATCGGCACGGTTCCTGTACAGGTGCCGCGCGTTCGGGACCGCGGCAGCAATGAAGATGGAAGCAAGATCAAGTTCCGCTCGGCGCTGGTGCCGCCCTATTTGCGCAAGTCGAAGTCAGTGGAAGAGTTGCTCCCCTGGCTGTACCTGAAAGGTATCTCGACAGGCGACTTCAGCGAAGCACTGGCAGCACTTCTTGGGCCGGATGCCGAGGGGCTGTCGTCTTCGACCATCACGCGTCTGAAGGCTGCGTGGTGGGAGGAATATGAGACCTGGCGCAAGCGCGATCTCACTGGCAAGCGCTATGTCTACATCTGGGCGGACGGGGTTTACTTCACGCCGCGTCTGGACGGGGATCGTCAATGTATGTTGGTCATTATAGGCGCAGATGAGTATGGTCAGAAGGATGTTTTGGCGATTATGGACGGGTTCCGAGAGAATGCCGACAGTTGGCGCGACCTGTTGAAGGGGCTAAAGAAACGTGGTCTGGCGGTGCCCCCGGAACTGGCCATCGGCGACGGCGCACTTGGGTTTTGGACCGCTCTGCGCGATGTCTTCCCCGAGACGCGCGAACAGCGATGCTGGGTCCACAAAACAGCCAACGTGTTGGGCGCGATGCCAAAATCTTTACACGAAAAGGCCAAGTCCGATCTTCAGGACATCTGCCCTCTCGGTGAATGCATGCATTCACCTGTCAGGTAACAGATGGCCGAGACCAGGAAGGAGGCGAACGCGGCTTTCGATCTTTTCGTGGAAACCTACGGCGTGAAATACGAGAAGGCCGTCGCCAAGTTGGTGAAAGACCGCAGTGAATTGTTGGCTTTCTATGACTTCCCTGCCGAACACTGGAAGCACATCCGAACCACGAACCCAATTGAAAGCGTTTTTGCCACTGTCAGGAACCGCACCCGGAAAACCAAGGGCTGCCTGAACCGCAAAACCGCCCTCGCTATGGTGTACAGGCTGATGATCCTTCTCGGGACATTGCTGCGCAATACCCTGTCAGACAATGGTCAGCCAAGAAAAAGTGGCGGAAGATCTCCGGACCAAACCGTCTACCCGAAGTCATTCAGGGGGTTGAATTCAAGGACGGCATCAAGCAAGTTCAAATCGCCGCCTGATGAAGGCCGTCACCAACTTTTGGGCATATCTCCATGTTGCACGCGCCATCCAATCGGCCCTTTGGTCTGGCGTACACGCCAAGCGACCGGGAGGGCCCGATCCCGCATCCGCACCGATAACATCAAAACCTCATGCCCTTCGTTGAGCTTGCTTTGATCAAGGGCCACCACAATCGTTTCTCCGGCCTCACACTGGCGGCGGAAAATTTCACCAACATAGGCCTGCATGATCTCATCAGTATCGATGTGAGGATTGCCCAGAACCCGCGAAATGTATTGATAGCGGTGGTCCACAGAGCCGATATCGCGGGGCAAAGCAGCCGCATTTTCCATCAGATTGACGCTGCGCGTGTTCAAAATCACGCTTGCTATGATGCACAATCCCTCCCGGCGCGACTTGTGATACCCGAGCAAGCGGTCCTGAAAATCCGCCTCAACCTTCGAATAAAGCTCTGAAAAACAAACATTTCCCAACAAACCAGCCTCCAATATCAGCAGTGGAGACTCCTTGAATCACACAGATCAGACAAACGTCAAATCAGATCCGGAAATTTTGAAGGGTGGTAAGGTCCGCCGCTAAAGCGCTTACCACCCTTCAATTTAGCCAGACATCCCAGAGCTTGGGGATTTTGGCATAACCTGCGAGGCATCGTCGGATAGCACGAAGGCCTGTCTTGAAGAGAGAGCATAAGGACCTTCGGGCTTTTCGAATCCCCTTTTTTCGCCGCGTATTGCGACGTGGTGCTCTTCGTTTGTTCCGGTTGAAACAGCCCAGTACATGGCGATTGCCAGCACCAAAATGAGGCGGGCCAATCGATCCGGCTTTTTGATCTGGCTTTGAGTAATTTCAAAGCCCCGGGTTTTGAAGTCGGAGAACATGGCTTCAATTCCCCAACGCATTCCATAATCGAGCACCTTGTACTCGGACGGTGCTGCATTCATGGCAATAATCCAAGGCTCTTTGTGCCCCTCCTCGTGAAGCACTCCAATGTTGCTAAAGACGCCCGTTCCGTAAAGCTCAGCGTTTACAAGCCCTTCGGGCATCAGTTGGGCAATTTCGCGCGTCATCATCTCGCCACCCTGATGTTGCAGTGTGATATTTCCCTTCATGCGCAGCCGGTAGTCCCATCCAGCCTCCTGGCACCATGCGACCAATCGGGCGGTTCCATAAAACCGATCTCCCGCCAGCAACACACGCGCATCCGCCGGGAGCCATGGGCGGACTGCTTCCAAAAGCTCATGTTGCACGCGCCATCCAATCGGCCCTTTGGTCTGGCGTACACGCCAGGCGACCGGGAGGGCCCGATCCCGCATCCGCACCGATAACATCAAAACCTCATGCCCTTCGTTGAGCTTGCTTTGATCAAGGGCCACCACAATCGTTTCTCCGGCCTCACACTGGCGGCGGAAAATTTCACCAACATAGGCCTGCATGATCTCATCAGTATCGATGTGAGGATTGCCCAGAACCCGCGAAATGTATTGATAGCGGTGGTCCACAGAGCCGATATCGCGGGGCAGAGCAGCCGCATTTTCCATCAGATTGACGCTGCGCGTGTTCAAAATCACGCTTGCTATGATGCACAATCCCTCCCGGCGCGACTTGTGATACCCGAGCAAGCGGTCCTGAAAATCCGCCTCAACCTTCGAATAAAGCTCTGAAAAACAAACATTTCCCAACAAACCAGCCTCCAATATCAGCAGTGGAGACTCCTTGAATCACACAGATCAGACAAACGTCAAATCAGATCCGGAAATTTTGAAGGGTGGTAAGGCTAAAGCGTTTTGACATGATGTTGAATCACAATATTATGTTAGAGCGTTTCAACTTAATCCGGAATCACTTAACGCTGCCTGAAATCAAAGAATTCAACGCGCTAAGCGATAAGTGATGTATCAAGTTAAAGTCGAAACGCTATAAAACGCCCGCAACATACCGATTTTGCATGCGTTTCACAATCAAGCTGTGTCTCAGCTTAATCGCGAAACGCTTTAGGAGACACGCAACAATAAGTGAATCGCAAACCTTTGCCGCTGCGACGGTTTGACTCTGGTCCGCGCGATTCCCATGCCGTTCTCAATATGGTAATCGATAATCATGGTAGAGCGAGAACAAATTCAGGAGCGATGGGAAGTTTTTGGTTCGAAGCTTGGCGAACGAGGTCGGCGTTTGTTTGCTGCCGCAGAAGCCCGAGCGGCGGGGCGTGGCGGTCTTGCGGCAGTTGCGGAGATCACTGGCCTCGCACGTTCCACCATCGGGCGAGGCATCAATGATCTTGATACTCCAGGTCCAGGCAATGGCCGCGTGCGCCGCAAGGGTGGAGGGCGACGCGAGGTCGCCGACCTTGATACGACGCTGGTGTCCGACTTGCAGCGTCTCGCCGAGCCAGCGACGATGGGTGATCCTATACGTCCGCTTAAATGGGTGTCGAAGAGCCCGGCAAAGCTGGCAGCGGCACTGTGTGCTGCAGGCCATACTATATGTGCCAATACTGTCGCCAGGTTGCTGGAAACAAAGTTGGAATATTCGCGGCAGGTCAATCGCAAAACGCACGATGGCACCAACCACCCTGATCGCGACGCGCAGTTTGAGCATATTAACCTGAGTTCTGGATAAGCGCTATATCTGGTATTCGACCTGCCTGATTGTTTCCGGCACGGTTATGGGTCCCATTTTAACTTTGGTTTTCCCGAGCCTATAGGCTGCGACACACGAGATGAGGTGTACGAATGCGTTGGCAGGCGATCTGTGTCGAGTGTGTTCCAGTCCCATGCTGGTTTTCAACTTATCGAACAGAGTTTCGATGATGAACCGCCTTCGCAACAGGATTTTGTTCAGGATTGGCAGGAGATAGTTTTTCATGTTGCGGCGAATGCCGGTGACGAGGTGGAGGCCACGCTGCCAGAGCCGTTGGAAGAGGGATTTGGAGATATAGCCCTTATCAGCAAATATTTTGCCTTCGAGGCCCGCGATCATGGCTTCAAACGGCTTTCGATCATCGACATTACCTGCCGTGATTTTGACGGCCATGATCTCCCCCTTGTTGTTGATGATTAGATGCAGTTTGAAGCCAAAGAACCAGCCCATTGTGCTGCGACCGCGCTTTGCCAGCCCCTTGAAGACCTTGTTTCGATTAATGCGGGCATTGTGGCAGACCGCGAGCTTAGTGCTGTCGGCAAAATAGACGCCGGTTTTTTCACCGCTGAAGCAGTGCAGCAGTATGCAAAACGGCACCATTAATCTTGGCATGAGGCTGACAAACCGACCATAGCTCGGGAGGGTGCCAAAGCAGTCACGGTATTTCTGCTCAACGCCATAAATCCAATAATGTTTGAAGTCCTTGAACGGCGACAAGTGAAACAAGACCATGATGAACAGGCTCTCCCCCAGGGTCAGCTTGCCGGCGCGAAGCCTCTGACGACCCGAGGGGATCAACCGGTGGCGCTCCCAGTCCTCGTAGGTTTTTGCAAAATCATCGAGACAGACAAAAAGTGCGGTGTTAGTGATCGACATGAGTGGCGGTCCATATTGTGTCGCTTTTGAACCTTGAATCATGGGGCAACGTACCTGGAAACCCCTCTCACCCCATACTAATCACGGGGGCATTCAGGCTGGTCAACACGGGGCAAAAGGTGCGCGCCATGGAGAACAACTTCCCAATCAACGAAGATCTCGCTTATGAGAAGATCCGGGACCTCATGTTCGACATGATGGAAGAGGACCCCAACCGTCTCTACGCCCTCACGGATAAGCTCAATGAACTGGCTGCGCTCCCTAAAAGAACCATGACACTTGTGCTCGATCTGATGGCTGCCACTCCCTTTCAGGTGATCATCCCGAAACACGTACGGAAAAATGACCCTGATACATTCAAAGCAGATCACGAAACCGTTTCAAATGTTCTATTTCTTGGAGAGTTTGGCGGAATTGCCGTTGAACTGGAGCCAAATGAGGCTTTGAGAGAACCGAGGATCATTTCCATAACAATGGTGGAAATCCCTCATCGCAACCCTCTGCGAAAAAGGGTCAACGAGTATCGTAAAAAACGAATCAAAAAACTACGAAAAAATTCTGTCGAGTAGTGCACTGGTGACGCCAACGTCTTATCCAGAATCGGGGTATATTAACGCCAGGGTATTGGACGCGCAGGCGGCTGGGCAGCCTGTCATCTCGGTCGACACCAAAAAGAAGGAGTTGATCGGAAACTACCGCAACGATGGCAGCGACTACCGGCCAAAAGGCGACCCCCGCTGCATTAACATACATGATTTCCCCGACAAGGAGCTCGGCAAGGTGGTGCCCTACGGTGTCTACGACGTTGGCACCAATACTGGCTGGGTTAGCGTGGGCGTCACCGCTGACACTGCTTCATTCGCCGTCAACTCTATCCGTACCTGGCAGAAGCGCATGGGCCAGCAGCGCCATCCTGGCATGCGCGAGCTGACAATAACTGCTGACTGCGGCGGATCGAACGGTGCGCGCGTCCGGTTATGGAAGGTAGAACTGCAGAGGTTTGCTGACGAAACCGACCTTGTCTTGCACGTCCATCACTATCCGCCCGGCACATCCAAGTGGAACCTCATCGAGCATCGGATGTTTTGCCACATCACACAGAACTGGCGCGGACGGCCGCTGTCCAGCCGTATGGCAGTCGTCGAGTTGATCGGGGCGACGACGACGAACGCTGGGCTGAAAGTAGAATGCGCACTTGACGAAAGTATTTACGAGAAGGGTGTTAAGGTCACCAAAGCTGAAATGGATAGCCTCGTCATCGAAGGGAATGCATTCCACCCAGAATGGAACTACACAATCACACCACGCCGCCGCCACCAAACGTAGCAATTATTCTTGCGTGTCTCCTTAGGCCGCGCCTTGGCTCCGTGCCATCCAGATTGGGTGACGCACCGAAGACAGAGGCTGAGCGGTCCCGCCACCGTGACCGCATTTAATCTTGTTCCATTCAGTTCAGAAAAGCCTTGCAAAACCGGGGGTACCCACACACGACCCCTACCTGTGCGTAAGTCTGGCTTCGCAAATGTTGTAAGTTCCGCATGGCCTGTAATTATTACTGAAACTAAAAGGAAAATTGGTGGCAAAAGTCATATGCGAAACTTGATGTGTTTTGCACTATGTTTCGCGCGCCCCACAACGGGGTAGTCGATGTCTGATCTGAAAATCGTGGTGAAAAGCAAAAAGTAGGGCAATGCCTTGATATAAAACATGTTTATTGAGGTGTTCTCAATTAGCTTACCACCCTTCAATTTAGCCAGACATCCCAGAGCTTGGGGATTTTGGCATAACCTGCGAGGCATCGTCGGATAGCACGAAGGCCTGTCTTGAAGAGAGAGCATAAGGACCTTCGGGCTTTTCGAATCCCCTTTTTTCGCCGCGTATTGCGACGTGGTGCTCTTCGTTTGCTCCGGTTGAAACAGCCCAGTACATGGCGATTGCCAGCACCAAAATGAGGCGGGCCAATCGATCCGGCTTTTTGATCTGGCTTTGAGTAATTTCAAAGCCCCGGGTTTTGAAGTCGGAGAACATGGCTTCAATTCCCCAACGCATTCCATAATCGAGCACCTTGTACTCGGACGGTGCTGCATTCATGGCAATAATCCAAGGCTCTTTGTGCCCCTCTTCGTGAAGCACTCCAATGTTGCTAAAGACGCCCGTTCCGTAAAGCTCAGCGTTTACAAGCCCTTCGGGCATCAGTTGGGCAATTTCGCGCGTCATCATCTCGCCACCCTGATGTTGCAGTGTGATATTTCCCTTCATGCGCAGCCGGTAGTCCCATCCAGCCTCCTGGCACCATGCGACCAATCGGGCGGTTCCATAAAACCGATCTCCCGCCAGCAACACACGCGCATCCGCCGGGAGCCATGGGCGGACTGCTTCCAAAAGCTCATGTTGCACGCGCCATCCAATCGGCCCTTTGGTCTGGCGTACACGCCAGGCGACCGGGAGGGCCCGATCCCGCATCCGCACCGATAACATCAAAACCTCATGCCCTTCGTTGAGCTTGCTTTGATCAAGGGCCACCACAATCGTTTCTCCGGCCTCACACTGGCGGCGGAAAATTTCACCAACATAGGCCTGCATGATCTCATCAGTATCGATGTGAGGATTGCCCAGAACCCGCGAAATGTATTGATAGCGGTGGTCCACAGAGCCGATATCGCGGGGCAGAGCAGCCGCATTTTCCATCAGATTGACGCTGCGCGTGTTCAAAATCACGCTTGCTATGATGCACAATCCCTCCCGGCGCGACTTGTGATACCCGAGCAAGCGGTCCTGAAAATCCGCCTCAACCTTCGAATAAAGCTCTGAAAAACAAACATTTCCCAACAAACCAGCCTCCAATATCAGCAGTGGAGACTCCTTGAATCACACAGATCAGACAAACGTCAAATCAGATCCGGAAATTTTGAAGGGTGGTAAGCTCAATTAGCGATGTGATTGCCAAAATCCTTATGAGGGTATATCGTCCCGCTCAGCCGCACGTCCCTATCATAAGGGTTTTTCGCGGTGCCGTTTCATGATTTCGAGCACTGTGTTCTTGTTGATGCCTAGATCACGGGCAATCCAGCGATATGATCGGCCGTCTGCCACGGCCTGAATAACCTTCGGTGCGAGCTTATCGGATTTTGGGCGCTGTCCTGGTTGGCGGCCCAATTTCTTACCTCTGGCATCCGTGGTGAGATCAGAACAGACGATCTGGCCACTGACAAGATCAAGACCGAGGTGGAGCTTGCGCCAGGAGCGCCTTTTACGCTTGATTTTGTGCTTTTCTTCAAGCCACTCGCCCGCGCCGAAGATCTTAAGACCTGTACTGTCCACTGCCAAATGGATCGCCGCCCGGCCATCGATCCCTGGCTTTGCAGGTAACGCCAGGCCGCTGCCCCGCCGCGACAAGGTGGAGAAATCAGGTACCGCGATTTCGACACAGAGCAGCTTTGCAATCGAACGCATCAAGCCTTGCGTCTGGCGTAATGGTTGGCGGAATACCATGCCCGGCGTCAGGCACATCTCAATCGCCAGATCCGAATATTTGCGCTGCCCGCCACGGGTAGTACGCCGTGGCGCAGCCCATGAACTCATTGCATCCTCACTAATCCAGATCGTCAGATCACCGCGCCGACGAAGCGCTTCGTTGTATTCAGCCCAATTGGCCACGCGATACTTCTGTTTCGGGATCTTATCTCGACGATCTGCGTTGAATTTGTGCGGCATCTACAACATCCTCAAGGAAACAAAACGCGTCGATATCAGAAGGCGGGTGATCTATGCAACAACGCCGGGATAGAGATATCGACAAGGCCCGCGTCCTTCTCGCCCTCCCTGGTCGTTTTGGCCTTTGAATACTTGACCGTCCAGCGCGCATCGGTGTCTTTCTGCGCTGCCCTGGCCGGATCATCGGGCCAGATGTCAGACGCAGCGTAAGCGGTGTCACCGCGCCCTGTCAAAGTTCCATGGCATGAGTTCGTCGATGCGGGCTGCTGGATGGCCGGCAGCGATGGCTTCGAGGGTTGCCTTGAGATAGGCATAGGGCTCGACGTCGTTAAGCTTGCAGGTTTCGATCAGGGAGGCGATACGCCCCCAGTTTCTGCCACCTTCGTCATGGCCCGCAAAGAGCGCGTTCTTACGATTGAGGGCAATCGGGCGGATGGTTCGCTCGACCACGTTGCTGTCCATCTCGATAGCGCCGTCATCGAGAAAGAGCTTCAGTCCGTCCATGTGTTTGGCGATGTAGGAGAGCTTATTGCCGAGGCGTGATTTGGCCGAGATGCGGGAGCGGACGGTTTTGAGCCAGATCTCGAATGCCTCGATCAGCGGTTTGGTCTTTTCCTGGCGAACAGCTTTGCGCTCGGCGGCGGGTTTTCCTCTAATCTCAGCCTCGATCTTGTAGAACTCGGCAATCCGCCTGAGCCCATCCCCTGCAATGGGCGAGCCATCGCGGTCATGCACTTCCTTGAGCTTGCGCCGCGCATGAGCCCAGCAATAGGCCAGTTTGACGGATCCTGAGTTACGGCCCGGTTTGGTCAGGGCATTATAACCCGTATAGCCATCCACCTGCAGCGTACCGCTGAAGCCGGTCAGGAACTCCGTTGCGTGTTTGCCGCCACGCCCATCGGCGTAACAGAACACAACACCCGGTGGGGCGGTGCCCCCGAAGGGCCGCTCATCGCGGGCAATGGCCCAGAGATACCCGGTCTTGGTTCTGCCGCGCCCCGGATCGAGCACCGGACAGCGCGTCTCATCGGCAAAGAGCTTGCTGGAAGATTTGATATCTTTGAACAGATGATCCACCACGGGAGCAAGATGGAAGGATATCCGGCCCATCCAGCCCGCAAGGGTGGAGCGGTGCAGATCAAGGCCGGATCGGGCATAAATCTGCGCCTGCCGGAACAAGGGGCAGTGATCGGCGTACTTGGACACGGCCACCTGCGCCAATGTCCCCTCGGTAGGCAGGCCACCCTCGATCAGATGCACCGGTGCAGGCGCCTGGGCCACGCCAGCGTCCTTGTTCGTGCAGGCGTATTTGGGTCGGATGGTCACGATCACCCGCGCCTGGGCCGGAACAATATCCAGTCGTTCGGTGCGATCTTCGCCGATCCTGACCATCTCACCACAGCCGCAGGGGCATGTAATGCTGTCAGGCTCGATCACCTGTTCGATACGTTCCAGATGATCCGGCAGGTTCCCAAGGTTGCGCTGCGCAGGTTTGCGCTTCTTGCGCGGTTTGGTCATCTCGATTGTTTCTGACTGCGCCTCGGCCTCCGCTGTCGCGACCTCCAGATCTTCAAAAGCCAGTTGCCGTTCATCCGGGCTGAGCTTCTCGGAGCGTTTGCCATAGACCAGCTGGTGCAGTTCTTTGACAAAATGCTCCAGACGCGCGTTGATCGCCTCAAGTTCCGCGTTCTGCGTGGCGAGAGCGGCGTTGCTTTCTTCGAGTGCACAATTGCGCGACGTCAGGTTGCTGTTCAACAGGCTCACGCCAAACGCCTCTTTCCGTGCCGCCAAAACAACCGCCCGCACCTCCGCGGGAAGGGCATCCAGATCAAGGGATTCAAGGGCGTCAGGCATGGCGTGTTCTTAGCAGATCAGGCCACGATTTACACCCTGTACATAAGGCTGAGAGTCACTCTGCCGCACCCGGTCGACGTGTCCGCCGCGCCGTCACCCGTCGCCAGTCCAGACCCTCAAACAGAGTCTCAAATTGCGCCTTGGACAGCCGCATCACGCCATCATGGACCCTGGGCCAGGCGAACTTGCCCTGTTCCAGCCGCTTGTACGTCATCACCAGACCGGACCCATCCCAAAGCAGAACCTTGATGCGATCTCCACGTTTGGCGCGGAACACGATGATTACGCCCGAGTGCGGATCAAGGCCCGGATCGCGTTCGGCAACCGCCGCCAGCCCGTCATGGCCCTTCCTGAAATCCACCGGCCTGGTCGCAATCACAACCCGCACCGATTGAGACGGAACAATCATCCCTGTCGCGCCAGGTGCCGCGCAACATTCGCGATCCGTTTTGATGCCGTGCTTTTGGGCAACCGGATAGAGACAGATCCCGCGATGATCTCAATACCGTCAAAGGGCGAAGGCGGTGGTGTCGCAAGCACTGCGACCTCTGCAAAACCAGACGTCTGACCCTCGTCACGCGCGACCTTGCGCCTGGCCGTCGTGCGCCATGTCGATAACCGCGTCGCCGACATACCGTGTTTGCGAGCCACACCCGCAACCGTCGCGCCTGGCGCATACGTCTCGGCCACAATCGCCGCGCGCTCCGCCGCCGTCCGCAGTACAGGTTTGCGACGCGAAACCTCCGCCCCATCATCCAACATCAAATCA
The DNA here is from genome assembly GCA_951812305.1 of uncultured Paracoccaceae bacterium. Lineage (GTDB taxonomy): Bacteria > Pseudomonadota > Alphaproteobacteria > Rhodobacterales > Rhodobacteraceae > Rhodobacter_B. The sequence continues at coordinate 21,152 of CATOSB010000025.1, read as the reverse complement.
CCTCCAGATCATTGGAGACCAGCGTAAGCGGTGTCACCGCGCCCTGTCAAAGTTCCATGGCATGAGTTCGTCGATGCGGGCTGCTGGATGGCCGGCAGCGATGGCTTCGAGGGTTGCCTTGAGATAGGCATAGGGCTCGACGTCGTTAAGCTTACAGGTTTCGATCAGGGAGGCGATACGCCCCCAGTTTCTGCCACCTTCGTCATGGCCCGCAAAGAGCGCGTTCTTACGATTGAGGGCAATCGGGCGGATGGTTCGCTCGACCACGTTGCTGTCCATCTCGATAGCGCCGTCGTCGAGAAAGAGCTTCAGTCCGTCCATGTGTTTGGCGATGTAGGAGAGCTTATCGCCGAGGCGTGATTTGGTCGAGATGCGGGAGCGGACGGTTTTGAGCCAGATCTCGAATGCCTCGATCAGCGGTTTGGTCTTTTCCTGGCGAACAGCTTTGCGCTCGGCGGCGGGTTTTCCTCTGATCTCAGCCTCGATCTTGTAGAACTCGGCAATCCGCCTGAGCCCATCCCCTGCAATGGGCGAGCCATCGCGGTCATGCACTTCCTTGAGCTTGCGCCGCGCATGAGCCCAGCAATAGGCCAGTTTGACGGATCCTGAGTTACGGCCCGGTTTGGTCAGGGCATTATAACCCGTATAGCCATCCACCTGCAGCGTACCGCTGAAGCCGGTCAGGAACTCCGTTGCGTGTTTGCCGCCACGCCCATCGGCGTAACAGAACACAACACCCGGTGGGCCGGTGCCCCCGAAGGGCCGCTCATCGCGGGCAATGGCCCAGAGATACCCGGTCTTGGTTCTGCCGCGCCCCGGATCGAGCACCGGACAGCGCGTCTCATCAGCAAAGAGCTTGCTGGAAGATTTGATATCTTTGAACAGATGATCCACCACGGGAGCAAGATGGAAGGATATCCGGCCCATCCAGCCCGCAAGGGTGGAGCGGTGCAGATCAAGGCCGGATCGGGCATAAATCTGCGCCTGCCGGAACAAGGGGCAGTGATCGGCGTACTTGGAGACCGCCACCTGCGCCAATGTCCCCTCGGTAGGCAGGCCACCCTCGATCAGATGAACCGGTGCAGGTGCCTGGGCCACGCCAGCGTCCTTGTTCGGGCAGGCGTATTTGGGCCGGATGGTCACGATCACCCGCGCCTGGGCCGGAACAATATCCAGTCGTTCGGTGCGATCTTCGCCGATCCTGACCATCTCACCACAGCCGCAGGGGCATGTAATGCTGGCAGGCTCGATCACCTGTTCGATACGTTCCAGATGATCCGGCAGGTTCCCAAGGTTGCGCTGCGCAGGTTTGCGCTTCTTGCGCGGTTTGGTCATCTCGATTGTTTCTGACTGCGCCTCGGCCTCGACTGTCGCGACCTCCAGATCTTCAAAAGCCAGTTGCCGTTCATCCGGGCTGAGCTTCTCGGAGCGTTTGCCATAGACCAGTTGGTGCAGTTCTTTGACAAAATGCTCCAGACGCGCGTTGATCGCCTCAAGTTCCGCGTTCTGCGTGGCGAGAGCGGCGTTGCTTTCTTCGAGTTCGGCAAACTGAGATGTTAGGTTTGAAGCGTCCTGCCGGGCCGCCAAAACAACCGCCCGCACCTCCGCGGGAAGGGCATCCAGATCAAGGGATTCAAGGGCGTCAGGCATGGCGTGTTCTTAGCAGATCAGGCCACGATTTACACCCTGTACATAAGGCTGAGAGTCACTCTGCCGCACCCGGTCGACGTGTCCGCCGCGCCGTCACCCGTCGCCAGTCCAGGCCCTCAAACAGGGCCTCAAATTGTGCCTTGGACAGCCGCATCACGCCATCATGGACCCTGGGCCAGGCGAACTTGCCCTGTTCCAGCCGCTTGTACGTCATCACCAGACCGGACCCATCCCAAAGCAGAACCTTGATGCGGTCTCCACGTTTGGCGCGGAACACGATAATTACGCCCGAGTGCGGATCAAGGCCCGGATCGCGTTCAGCAACCGCCGCCAGCCCGTCATGGCCCTTCCTGAAATCCACCGGCCTGGTCGCAATCACAACCCGCACCGATTGAGACGGAACAATCATCCCTGTCGCGCCAGGTGCCGCGCAACATTCGCGATCCGTTTTGATGCCGTGCTTTTGGGCAACCGGATAGAGACAGATCCCGCGATGATCTCAATACCGTCAAAGGGCGAAGGCGGTGGTGTCGCAAGCACTGCGATCTCTGCAAAACCAGACGTCTGACCCTCGTCACGCGCGACCTTGCGCCGGGCCGTCGTGCGCCATGTCGATAACCGCGTCGCCGACATACCGTGTTTGCGAGCCACACCCGCAACCGTCGCGCCTGGCGCATACGTCTCCGCCACAATCGCCGCACGCTCCGCCGCCGTCCGCAGTACAGGCCTGCGACGCGAAACCTCCGCCCCATCATCCAACATCAAATTACCTCCAGATCATTGGAGACCAGCATCTCATATCAAACCGCAAGCCGATACCATGGGGCGCTCGCACCGGTTACCGTGGAATACCTTGTCCGCCAATTCGATGAGCCGATAGATCTTCTAAAGAGTTGGCTCTCCGCTGTGACATATGAAGGGGCTACACCGCAGCAAACCGCGGACAAAGTCCGGGTAACCGTCAACACGCTGCGCACTCAAATTGGGAAAGCACTCGAAGGGTTGACAAGTGAGGTGGACAAGACAGACACGCCGGTAGATGCAGCCATTTACCAATGGATCGTAGATCAACTCGGCTACTGCGATTCTGCTCTGATTGGCAAAGATACCGGTGCTTTTTCCTCTCTCGATGAAGCCCTTACCGCCGAGAGATATCTTCTTCCGCCTGGTGAGCGGGAAAAAATTTTAGAAAGCGCAAACCCTACCCAGGGCTATCTGCGGGTCCTCGAGAAAAGTATCATCCACGGGCCGGAAGAGGCTTTGAAACGAGCTATCACTAAAGGTGCTTTTGATACGGCTATGCGTATGGTCAGCGTCTTCAACATCGCTGCCGACGAAGACATTAGCGCCGCAATTTCTGACTTTGTCGCAGCATGGCGTTCTGAAATCTTGAAGCGGGATCGGCGCCTCACGGCGCTCGAAAAGGTCGATTACAAGAACCATGAAGAAATCTATCGCCAAGTCACATGGTGCAAGCTGACGCTGAGCCAACTCGATGACCTCGCTTCGGACACTAAATTACACGATGTCATCGGTTTGCACGGGCGTCTCGAACTTGTTGACGAGAGGGCAGATCACTTCGAAAAGTCGATCCGGGACGACCAAAAGGATCGGATCGAGGAATACCGTAGAGCCGATAACAAGGAGGACGTTCAAGGCCTGCTTGAGGCTTTAGGTGACCTGACGATTGAAGCGATCGAAGACCGTATTGCGCAGCTGCGTGATGGTCGTTCGGCTGCCGTTTTTGATACGGATCTCGATGGCATGATTGCAGGTTTTGTTCCTGAATTCATCACCTTCGCAGCTTCCAAGTCTTGGCCGAACAACCTAAATGGCTTCAAGGCTGCTACCTCCGAAGTCACAAATCCCCTTTTCATCGAAGAAGATCGCCGGGGCTCCGGAATCGAGTTCATCGATCTATACCAAAACATTATGGTAACGATGCGGAGCAAGAAGCCCGCTGTCCCCCAAATCCGAGAACTGTTCGAAGAGATCGGCTTTGAGAATGTTAAAATCAACAATCTTGTTGGAATGTAAGCGGTGTCACCGCGCCCTGTTAAAGCTCCAGGGCATCAGTTCGTCGATGCGGGCAGCCGGGTGACCTGCTGCGATGGCTTCGAGGGTTGCCTTGAGATAGGCATAGGGCTCGACGTCATTGAGCTTGCAGGTTTCGATCAGGGAGGCGATACGCCCCCAGTTTCTGCCACCTTCGTCATGGCCCGCAAAGAGCGCGTTCTTACGATTGAGGGCAATAGGGCGGATGGTTCGCTCGACCACGTTGCTGTCCATCTCGATAGCGCCGTCATCGAGAAAGAGCTTCAGTCCGTCCATGTGTTTGGCGATGTAGGAGAGCTTATCGCCGAGGCGTGATTTGGTCGAGATGCGGGAGCGGACGGTTTTGAGCCAGATCTCGAATGCCTCGATCAGCGGCTTGGTCTTTTCCTGGCGAACAGCTTTGCGCTCGGCGGCGGGTTTTCCTCTAATCTCAGCCTCGATCTTGTAGAACTCGGCAATCCGCCTGAGCCCATCCCCTGCAATGGGCGAGCCATCGCGGTCATGCACTTCCTTGAGCTTGCGCCGCGCATGAGCCCAGCAATAGGCCAGTTTGACGGATCCTGAGTTACGGCCCGGTTTGGTCAGGGCATTATAACCCGTATAGCCATCCACCTGCAGCGTACCGCCGAAGCCGGTCAGGAACTCCGTTGCGTGTTTGCCGCCACGCCCATCGGCGTAACAGAACACAACACCCGGTGGCGCGGTGCCCCCGAAGGGCCGCTCATCGCGGGCAATGGCCCAGAGATACCCGGTCTTGGTTCTGCCGCGCCCCGGATCGAGCACCGGACAGCGCGTCTCATCGGCAAAGAGCTTGCTGGAAGATTTGAGATCTTTGAACAGATGATCCACCACGGGAGCAAGATGGAAGGATATCCGGCCCATCCAGCCCGCAAGGGTGGAGCGGTGCAGATCAAGGCCGGATCGGGCATAAATCTGCGCCTGCCGGAACAAGGGGCAGTGGTCGGCGTACTTGGAGACCGCCACCTGCGCCAATGTCCCCTCGGTAGGCAGGCCACCCTCGATCAGATGAACCGGTGCAGGTGCCTGGGCCACGCCAGCGTCCTTGTTCGGGCAGGCGTATTTGGGCCGGATGGTCACGATCACCCGCGCCTGGGCCGGAACAATATCCAGTCGTTCGGTGCGATCTTCGCCGATCCTGACCATCTCACCACAGCCGCAGGGGCATGTAATGCTGTCAGGCTCGATCACCTGTTCGATACGTTCCAGATGATCCGGCAGGTTCCCAAGGTTGCGCTGCACAGGTTTGCGCTTCTTGCGCGGTTTGGTCATCTCGATTGTTTCTGACTGCGCCTCGGCCTCCGCTGTCGCGACCTCCAGATCTTCAAAAGCCAGTTGCCGTTCATCCGGGCTGAGCTTCTCGGAGCGTTTGCCATAGACCAGCTGGTGCAGTTCTTTGACAAAATGCTCCAGACGCGCGTTGATCGCCTCAAGTTCCACGTTCTGCGTGGCGAGAGCGGCGTTGCTTTCTTCGAGTGCACAATTGCGCGACGTCAGGTTGCTGTTCAACAGGCTCACGCCAAACGCCTCTTTCCGTGCCGCCAAAACAACCGCCCGCACCTCCGCGGGAAGGGCATCCAGATCAAGGGATTCAAGGGCGTCAGGCATGGCGTGTTCTTAGCAGATCAGGCCACGATTTACACCCTGTACATAAGGCTGAGAGTCACTCTGCCGCACCCGGTCGACGTGTCCGCCGCGCCGTCACCCGTCGCCAGTCCAGACCCTCAAACAGAGTCTCAAATTGCGCCTTGGACAGCCGCATCACGCCATCATGGACCCTGGGCCAGGCGAACTTGCCCTGTTCCAGCCGCTTGTACGTCATCACCAGACCGGACCCATCCCAAAGCAGAACCTTGATGCGATCTCCACGTTTGGCGCGGAACACGATGATTACGCCCGAGTGCGGATCAAGGCCCGGATCGCGTTCGGCAACCGCCGCCAGCCCGTCATGGCCCTTCCTGAAATCCACCGGCCTGGTCGCAATCACAACCCGCACCGATTGCGACGGAACAATCATCCCTGTCGCGCCAGGTGCCGCGCAACATCCTTGATCCGTTTTGTGGCCGTGCTTTTGGGCAGGCGGACAGTGACAGATCCCGCGATGATCTCAACACCGTCAAAGGGCGAAGGCGGTGGTGTCGCAAGCACTGCGATCTCTGCAAAACCAGACGTCTGACCCTCGTCACGCGCGACCTTGCGCCTGGCCGTCGTGCGCCATGTCGATAACCGCGTCGCCGACATACCGTGTTTGCGAGCCACACCCGCAACCGTCGCGCCTGGCGCATACGTCTCCGCCACAATCGCCGCACGCTCCGCCCCATCATCCAACATCAAATCACCTCCAGATCATTGGAGACCAGCATCTCATATCAAACCGCAAGCCGATACCATGGGGCGCTCGCACCGGTTACGTTGGAATTGGGCGCAAGAAAGGCTCTTGGACTGCTACGATGACCGGGAAAATCGAGACGGATGGATGGTTCCTACCGCCGGTTTTCGGATCGAATGCTTCTGCCGGCTACATGATCTACCTCATTTCTCCGGAAACTCTTCCAGAGACTGTTGTTAAATCCATTCCATCGGGGAGGCCTTCTATTATCATGTTGGCTGGGGTCGTAGAATCCAGTCGCCGCATAGAATTTGCCGAACGGCTTCGCGCAAACGCGAAACCGGCTCTCTTGATTGACGAAGCCCTTATTGCCTTTACCGCGACCAAGCGAGTGACCAGGGCGCGCACGGTGTTTGAATGCGGCTTGCCGTACGGTCGCGTAGAGCCTTATACCAAGGGTTATTCAATCTGACCGACTTTCGCCCAGTTGCGGCTTGCGATGGATGTGATGGTTTGCGGTCTTGCGATGAGGTTGTTCCAGGCCTCGCACCCCGCGTCGAGAATCGCGTCATATGTGTCGAACGTCCGGTTTGCGAGCCATGTCTGGCGGAGATATTGCCAAATGTTTTCGGTTGGATTCAGCTCTGGTGATTTGGGCGGCAGAAACATGAGCGACAGGTTTTGCGGGATTTCCAGAGCGGATGTCGTGTGCCAGCCGGCTTGGTCCATGAGGATGACGGCGTGGGCGCCATCGGAGACAATTTTGCTGATTTCTTCCAGGTGGCGCTGCATCGCATAGGTGTCGGCTGCTGGCATCATGATCGCCGCGCCGGTGCCGCGTTCGGGGCAGATGGCGCCAAAAAGATACGCATTTTGGTAACGCTGATCGGCGGGCTGGCGGGGCCGTGTGCCCTTGCGTGCCCACTGGCGGACGCGGGTGTTCTTCTGACCGAGACGCATCTCGTCCTGGAACCAGATTTCGACGGGTTTGTCCGGCGGCACCCCCTGAAGCGTCTCCTTCAGATTGTCGCCGAAGTTTTTTTGAAATCCTCAATGACCTGCACGTCCTGCCCCGGGTGCTGAGGGCGTGCGCTGATGTGGGAAAAGCCCAGATTGTGCAGAATCTGCCCCACATGGCGCTCGTGATAGTCGACGCCAAAACGCGCCTTGATCACATTCTTCAAATCGACCCGCCGCCAGCGGACGACACCGTCCTTTTCAGGATCAGGACCGGTCTCGACAAGAGCCGCCAGTTCATCCAGTTGCGCATTGTCAAGGCGGGATCGCGAGCCTCCTCGCTGCCGATCCAGCAGCCCCGCTGGACCATCAGCGTTGAAACGGAGCACCCAGTCCCTGAGCGTTTGCCGGTCCATCCCGCCAATGCGGGCCGCAGCCCCACGCGACATGCCATCGGCGATAGCGGCAAGCGACAAAAGCCGTCGGCTCTGCCGGGCATCAGAACTCTCTGCGGCAAGCTTGCGCAGATCATTGGCGGTAAAATCGGCTCGCATCGGTATCCTGGCTGGCATCGGTGGTCTCCTTTGCCAATCTTGAATCACCTCAGCACCTCAGGCGGTACCCAAAATCCATAGCTGAGTCATTTTGAAGCACCCTTGGTATTACACGACAGATGCCGGAAACCTGCCCAGGGACATGTTCTTCGGGCGTGAAGAAGAAATTAGGAAGATCATCGCTAAAACAGCGGATGGTTGTCTCGTTTACGGCGGGCGGCAACTCGGCAAGTCGGTTCTTCTGTCACACGTGTCCAATACACATCATGATCCCGACCAAGGTCGCTACATCTTCAATATGGTGATTAAACCTCTCGGAGACTCCGAGAAAACATCTAAGATCTGGCGTGATATCGCCGGGATATTGCCTGATGAAATCGTAAGGCCCGGACGCTTGGGCGCAGAAGAAATCTCGAGAGACATCATTGCCTGGCTAAACCGGCATCCTGGCGGTCAAATTATTTGTCTGTTTGACGAGGCAGACAACTTCATGGCCAAAGATACGCGCGATGGATACCGTGAACTCACGAAGTTGAAAGACCTCATGGAGAAGACACATCGGTCCTTCAAGGTTGTCTTCGCTGGCTTGCACAACGTGCAACGCATGCACAATCAGCCGAACTCGCCGCTTTGGCACCTCGGTGAGCCAATCTGCATCGGCCCGTTGAATAGAACGATAGACGACAAGCGCGCGGCTTTTGACCTTGTCGTCTCTCCGATGCGCGCCGCCGGCTTCGGTTTCAAAAAGCGCGAATCCGTCGAAGAGATTCTCGCTTGGGCAAACTATTATCCGTCTCTGGTCCAAGAATACATGAAAGGACTGCTCTCGACCCTGCATGGCAGCGGGAGTGGAAAACCCTACAAGCTCTCGGACGACGGGCCGCTTTGGAAGATTAAATCGGATGAACTCTTTAATCACCGCGGTTTTGAAGAAATCGAAAATAGGATTCGCAAGAAGTTTCACATGACGCTTGATCTCGACCCGAGGTATGCGTTGATTGCTTACACGCTGGCACGCCTGATCGCAGACGGTGAAGAACGGAGCGCGCTCATCACGGGTCTTCCGCCTGAGAAACTGCTGTCCGAGGCGGCACCCTATTGGCCGGAAACCAGTGAAGAGCCGAACATTCCGGCTTTCGAGGTTCTTCTCGAAGAGCTTTTCGATCTCGGGGTTCTCGGCCGACGCGCTGTTCCGGATACGCGAAACCGTTTCACCTACCTGCTTCGCACGCGCGAAGTCGCTGCGATGCTCGGTACCGGTGCCGACATTTCACAGGCCCTTGATCGCATCCAGAAAACCGAGCCGTCCTCAGCCTACGATCGCGTAACACATCGTCGCCGGTATCCTGCGAAACCGAACCAGGAGCGCTCTGAGTGGTCGTATGCGCCATTGACGGATCATCAGATCGAGCAACTGACACTACCGGAAAACAGCCCGCTTCAAATCATCTGCGGCCTCGAAATCCTGGGCTTGAACAAGGTTGCATCATCCCTCAAGCGCATCTCCGAAGTCGGAAATTTCCCAGGCATTCGTGAGACAGATAAGATATCCGTCGAAGAAGTTGCCAGTGCTTCCGATTTACGGCGGATTGTCGACCGTAAGCGTCCCAGCAAGGATCATGTGACCATTCTGATTTATCAACCCACTGAGATTCGCGACGCTCAGCGCAAGATTGATTGGCTTGAAAAACAACAATTAGTCCTGTCGCGTGCTGTACGGCCGCTAATCATACTCAGCGCTGCCAACGCAGATCTCCGAAGTCTGGCAAATCGCAGACTCGATCAGTCCCAGTTTCTTATGCCTTGGAGCGCGGAAATGATCCGCGTGCATCTCGACGAGTTGGAGAAGACCGATCTCGATAACAAGGAGCTCCGCCAAGCCATTCTGGACGCAACTGGCGGTATTCCGTCGGAAGTTCAGAAACTCATCACGGGGATGATCCAGTCTGAAGACCCTGCTGAAACTGCTGCCAACTGGATCGTCAGCGCCTCCTTGCCAGTCAACTTCCTTGATGAGGTCATTCAATCTGCCCTAATGATCTTGGATATCGAAGGCCCATACGTCGATATGGACGAGATGCTTCGCTCTGAAACTAGCAGGGATTTCGAAACGATTGGGCCGGATTTACGAGCGACTGGAATCGTCTCCGGTCGGCGCAAGAAGGACAATTCTTTTGTTCTTTCGTCATTCGGACGTTTTCTGGCAAATTGGGATCGACTACCGCTCAGTGATAATACCAAGGGTGCTTCAAAATGACTCAGCTATGGATTTGTGGGTACCGCCTGAGGTGCTGAGGTGATTCAAGATTGGCAAAGGAGACCACCGATGCCAGCCAGGATACCGATGCGAGCCGATTTTACCGCCAATGATCTGCGCAAGCTTGCCGCAGAGAGTTCTGATGCCCGGCAGAGCCGACGGCTTTTGTCGCTTGCCGCTATCGCCGATGGCATGTCGCGTGGGGATGCGGCCCGCATTGGGCCTAAAGCGTTTCGCAATAAACCTGAGGCATTAGGTTTTTGGGAAACGCAGCAACATCAATGCATTGGCGGGACGTTTTTCGCCAAACCTGATTCAGGTTTAACGAAAACCGCTTTAAAGGCCGCAAACAAGATCACACTCAACCTGCAAACACCGGCAATCGCATAAACCAAACCAACGCACTCACTGTATCCGCTGAAACCTCAGCGGCCCCATAAAAACCGCCAAATCACAAATCCAACAAAAATCGTAACTCCCAAGCACCCTGTCCGATAGGGTTGCGGGGTTTTGTTCCGTCAGAGCCGTGCGATGATCTGAGGTGGTGACAGGGTCAGGATTTCCAGGATGTTGAACCGGTGTTTTCTGGCCGTCGAGATGACGGACCTGATGTCGGCGAAGACCCGCGCGCCCTCGAGGGTGCGGAAGGTGCCCGAGATTTTCATGCGCAGCTTCATCATGCGCAGGTCCTGTTCGGCCTGATTGTTTGTGAATGGGACCGCGAAGTCGGCGATGAATCGCAAAACGTCATCGCGGTAGTCACGCAGGCGGAGGAGCAGGTTGTGGCCTGGCCGCCTGGCTTTTCGGCCGCGGGTGCCGGGGCTTTTGGCCAGCGGGGGCTGGCGTTCGTGGAAGGCGAGCCCCTTGGCGAGGATCGCCATGTATCTGGTGACGATACCCTGGCGAACCAGTTCCGGGAGTTCGGTCTCGCCTTGATCCTGAGCCGCGCATCTGAGCTGATTGGCGCTATGAAGCACTGCGCTCATCTCCGTCGCCCAAGGCTCTTTTTCGATCTCTTCGATGGCCTTGAGTTCGCGCAAGTGATGCGCCCCGCAGAGGGCGTGGGCGTCCACTCCGCTCATATGGGCGTAGTAGGGTTTCCAGTGATCATGAATGATCGTCCCGCCGGTCAGGAAGGTTGGAACAGCACCGCGTTTGGCGCTGATGCGGTAATGGGTGAAGGCGGTATCGCAGATCGTGTGCAGCCAGTGCAGCTTGCCGGCAACACGAAGTCCGGTCTCGTCCAGATGCCGAACGCCGCCTTCGGCAAGCCGGGCGAGAATGTGTTCAACCACGACACCCATCTTATTTGCCGCGCCGCGCGTCCAGTTGGTCACGCTGGCCGCGCACAAGCTGGTGGCCCCAAACAGGTCGCGCATAAGCTGGCAGACCCGATCCTCGGGTATCAGCTGCTGAACATTGCAATAGACCGCCACTGCCCGCATGCGCGTGCCATATTGCACATGCGCGGCCACGCCATCGGGAAAGCCAGCCGTCGTCGTGGCTCGACAATGGTCGCAACAATAAACCGCCGCCTGATGCTCGGTGACCTCCAGGCGTGGCGCAGGCAAGTCGAACACCTGACGCTTCTCGATCCCTTTCACCATCTCCGCCGTCAGGGCGCTCTGACAGGCGCTGCAATGCGTCGCCTCATGCCGTTCGACAAAGTCGGGTGTTGACGTCTGGCGCAGGGTGTCGCCCCGGTGGCCAACTTGGCCGCCACTTTTCTTTCCGGATTTGCCACGCAGGCTGCGCGGGGCTGGCTTCTTCAGGCCATCACTTGAAGGGGGCTTGCTGCTATTGCTGCTGTTCTTGGCCAACTGTCGGCGCAGGTCCGTGATCTCTTCCGCCATGCTCGCCAACGCAGCTTCAAGCTCAGCGATCCGACGCAGAGCCGTGGCGAGAAGTTGTTCAAGGGCGGCAACCTGATCCATCCCACCACTGATTCAGAGAAATCAACCCGGCGCCACAGAATTCAGACAAGAAAGAAAAAAAACACGCGCAAAATGGCAAATTCGACTCACCATAAAACTGACAATAACACTCAAACGTGGGGGGTGCTTGGGAGTTACCAAAAATCTACGCCATAATGCAGAGGTCTTAGGGAACGCGAAGCCGAGCTTCAGAAAGCCGTGCCTTTTCGGATCGAAAGTCATGGGGCCTACCTCCCAAATCGCAAAGTCGTATCCTGCGATCTCAGGATGGCCATGATATCAACGTTGGTGCCGTCGAAGCGGTAGTAGATCGAGTGCACGCCGCAAACGCTTCTCCGGTATCCTTCACGAATTTCAGGCACTTCCTGATAGAGCAGGGGGGTCTCAGCCACCACATCCAGTTTTTGAATGATCTTCCAGAAATAATCATCGGCCTGTGTTTCGCCAAACTCGCGGACGCCATACTGGTGTATACCTGTCAGATCATCCTTTGCTTCTTCAGAAAGCCTATAAGTCGCCATTAGCGCGCAATTCTTTCTTCGACTGCTCAAGAATCTGATCTGGCGTCAAATCCGTGAAGCCGCGCTGCTCTGCACGGATAAGTTTCGCTCTGATCTGTTCCACACCGGTTTCGATCTCTCGGGTGCGGCGCAATGCATCGTTAACAGCTTCAGTCTGCGTCTTGAACTCGCCGCTATCAACCCGCGCCTGCAACCACGCATGGTTTGGACCGCTGAGTGTAATGGTCTGCCTGGGCATGATGGCCTCCTATGGATTGGTGCAATATTACACCAAAAACGACCTCATTGCACGCGACAACTGACTCTCACCTTACCACCCTTCAAAATTTCCGGATCTGATTTGACGTTTGTCTGATCTGTGTGATTCAAGGAGTCTCCACTGCTGATATTGGAGGCTGGTTTGTTGGGAAATGTTTGTTTTTCAGAGCTTTATTCGAAGGTTGAGGCGGATTTTCAGGACCGCTTGCTCGGGTATCACAAGTCGCGCCGGGAGGGATTGTGCATCATAGCAAGCGTGATTTTGAACACGCGCAGCGTCAATCTGATGGAAAATGCGGCTGCTCTGCCCCGCGATATCGGCTCTGTGGACCACCGCTATCAATACATTTCGCGGGTTCTGGGCAATCCTCACATCGATACTGATGAGATCATGCAGGCCTATGTTGGTGAAATTTTCCGCCGCCAGTGTGAGGCCGGAGAAACGATTGTGGTGGCCCTTGATCAAAGCAAGCTCAACGAAGGGCATGAGGTTTTGATGTTATCGGTGCGGATGCGGGATCGGGCCCTCCCGGTCGCCTGGCGTGTACGCCAGACCAAAGGGCCGATTGGATGGCGCGTGCAACATGAGCTTTTGGAAGCAGTCCGCCCATGGCTCCCGGCGGATGCGCGTGTGTTGCTGGCGGGAGATCGGTTTTATGGAACCGCCCGATTGGTCGCATGGTGCCAGGAGGCTGGATGGGACTACCGGCTGCGCATGAAGGGAAATATCACACTGCAACATCAGGGTGGCGAGATGATGACGCGCGAAATTGCCCAACTGATGCCCGAAGGGCTTGTAAACGCTGAGCTTTACGGAACGGGCGTCTTTAGCAACATTGGAGTGCTTCACGAAGAGGGGCACAAAGAGCCTTGGATTATTGCCATGAATGCAGCACCGTCCGAGTACAAGGTGCTCGATTATGGAATGCGTTGGGGAATTGAAGCCATGTTCTCCGACTTCAAAACCCGGGGCTTTGAAATTACTCAAAGCCAGATCAAAAAGCCGGATCGATTGGCCCGCCTCATTTTGGTGCTGGCAATCGCCATGTACTGGGCTGTTTCAACCGGAGCAAACGAAGAGCACCACGTCGCAATACGCGGCGAAAAAAGGGGATTCGAAAAGCCCGAAGGTCCTTATGCTCTCTCTTCAAGACAGGCCTTCGTGCTATCCGACGATGCCTCGCAGGTTATGCCAAAATCCCCAAGCTCTGGGATGTCTGGCTAAATTGAAGGGTGGTAAGGACTCTCACATCAGATTTTTACACTCGACGGGACAGGAGACTTGAACGTCCGCGCAGCAAGCCTCACCCCGCGAGCCGATAGCCCCGTCTCTGCTTTGCCCGGTAGAGAGCCACCATCGCGTCGGCTGCGCTACCTGCATCCTTGAAACAATCAATCCTGTGCCTCCCTTGGGTGAACTTCGTCCCTGTTTCCGGACACTGGGGTACTTTACCCCTGTCCATGAAAGGGGCATCGAATGGGACAACATCGACGAAGCTACACCGACGAGTACAAGGCAGCTGCGGTTGAGCGGCTTTATGAGCCCGGCGCGACACAGGGCAGCGTTGCCAGGGAGCTTGGAATCACCGGCACACAGTTGAAGACCTGGCGGCTTGAGATCGAAGCGTTTGGTTCAGCAGAAGCCAAGCGGCGGCAGCAGGCGGACGCGGCGGAACTTGCCCGACTTCGCAAAGAGAACAAACGCCTGACAGAGGAAGTGGAGATTTTGCACAAAGCATCCGCTTTTTTCGCGACACGGGCGGTGAAACCATGACGAACAAGCGCATATTCGTCACTGCCCATAAAGCTCAATATGCGGTTTCGACGCTTTGCAGAGTTATGGAGATTTCCCGGGGCTGGTTATATGGCTTCCGGGCCAGCCAACCCGCGAGGGATCAGCGCAAAGCAGACCGAAGCGCCCGGGATCTGGAGTTGCTGCCCAAGATCAAGACCTTCTTCAAAGCCAGCAAGAAATGCTACGGATCAAAGCGGATCCATCAGGATCTCCTGGCTGACGGCGAAACTGTTTCTGAGCGGCGAGTCGCCCGTATCATGAAGGAAAACAAGGTATCCCCACGCCTGAACAAGCGCCGCAAGCCTGTGACAACGGATAGCAATCACAAGATGAGACCGTCGCCAGACCTGTTGGAACAGGAGTTCCACTGCCTCACTCCCAATACGGTTTGGTTAGCCGATATTACCTATATCGATACGGATGAAGGCTGGCTCTATCTGCCACTTTGGGCCGTCCAGGCGAACACATCTTGTCTCGGGTGCTTCGGTCTGAAGCTCGTTTGTGTGTCGTCATCGCAACCTCCAATCCGGAACCGTTGCGACGACCGCTTGAATCCGCCCAATACGCCAGTGGCGATTACCGCAAGCTGATCAAAAAGGCAGGGCTAACGCAATCCATGAGCCGCAAGGGCGAGTGCCTGGACAATGCGCCAATGGAAAGCTTCTTTGCATCATTGAAAAAGAGTTGGTTCATCGTCAGCGGTTCAAAACGCGCGCGCAGGCAAAGGCCGCCATCTTCGAATACATCGAGATCTTCTACAACCGCCAGCGCCGCCACTCTGCGGTCGGATACCAAACGCCGCAACAGGCGTTCAACAATATGACTTGGAAAATGGCCGCATAGGGTCAATAATCAAACTGTCCGGTAATAGGGACGAAGTCCAGTCGTCCCTTCTTGCACGCGCGCTCAAGTCCGGCGCGCGTGCGCTCGCGGATCATCTCGCGCTCGAACTCTGCTGTAGGGTGACAAAAGTCTTTGGGTATCCGGCCTATCCCAGCTGAACCCGGCCTATCCCGGCTGGGATTGCCGAACGGCCATGAAATCAGGGCTTTAGGTGCCTCGTGCAGCGCGGCCGTGACCGCCGTCCCGGAACTGCCCGCGCCATAAGTCTTTCAGAATCGGAGCGTTTCGGGGGTGCGAACCCGCTGGAAACGGTGATTTTGCCGCTGATTTCGGGGGGCACGAACCCGCCGGATTTTCCGGGCATTTCAGGGGTGGTGTTTTTCAGGCTTACGGGGGCATCCGCAGCCGCGATGATCTGCCCTTGCAAGGGGTGTGCAGGCCCCCTGCAAGACGCTTGCAAGGGATGTGCGGGTGTCAGCTGTAGGGCATGTCGTAGCCGAGGAACGAGCCGTCCTCGTATCGGTCGGTAATGTTGCCTTGCGCATCGCGCGCGGCGCGGGTTCCATGGGGCTGAACTCGACGCCGTCGAAGACGGGCGGCAGGGTCGAACGCAGCGGCTCGTAGAGTATCCCGTTGAAGGCGAGCCCGAGCAGCATACTCCGCGAACCGGTCGAGACCAGGGCCGGGGACCGCATCCTCCTGCGCCTCGCTGATGGCACACTGCACGACGCGGCGGTCGCAACCGCCGCAGGCAAGACCGACACCCTGACGATCACGCCGCCGGTTCCCGCAAACGCCTGGGCCGCCGGAGCGCCGGAGAACGTGATCTGGCGGCTCTATGCCGCCGCCAAGCCTCCGATACGTGCTCGCGTCGTCAGCGTGGAGCCGCTGTCTGCCGCGCGATACAGGCTCACCGCCGTCGATGATGTGGATGCGTACTATACCGGATGACAGGAGGTCGCGCAGACAGTTGATTTTCCAGGGCGCTTTGCCCCGGAAATCGCGGCGATTTTCCAGGCTAATATCGGCTGGATTCCCAAAGACTTTTGTCGCGGATTCTGAAAGACTTTTGTCGTGCTACACTCGGCGACGGCCCTCGGTTCGCGCAGGTGATGTGCCCCACAGAGGGCGTGTGCGTCCACCCCCTCCATATGGGCGTAATACGATTTCCAGTGATCATGGACGATCGTCCCACCGTTCAGGAAGGTTGGAACAGCACCGCGCCCGGGATCGATCCGGTAGTGGGTGAATGCGCCATCACAGATCGTATGCAACCAGTGCAGCTTGCCGGCGACACGCAGCCCGGTCTCGTCCAGATGCCGAACACCGCCTCCCGTGAGGGTATCACGAATGTGCTCGACCACGCCACTCAGACGCTGCGCTGTGCCATTGACCCGGTTGGTCACGCTGGCCGCGCACAGGCTGGTGGCTCCGAACAGATCCCGCAGGAGTTGGCAGACCCGATCTTCGGGGATCAGCTGCTGGACATTGCAGTAGACCGCCGCGGCCCGTATGCGCGGACCATATTGCACATGCGCGCTCACGCCCTCGGGAAACGCGGCCGTTGTCGTGGCTCGGCAATGCGCGCAGCCGTAAATCATTGCCTGATGCTCGGTGACTTCCAGCTGCGGCGGGGGCACGTCGAACACCTGACGGTTCTTCACCCCCTCGATCATCTCTGGCCTCAGGCGCTGCTGACAGGTACGACACTGCGCTGCTTCATGGCGTTGCACAAAGTCTGGCGTTGGCGTCTGGCGCAGGGTGTCGCCTCGGTGGCCAGTCTGGCCGCCGCTTTTCTTGCCGGACTTTCCACGCAGGCTGCGTGGTGCCGGCTTCTTCAGCCCATCACTCGAGGGAGGCTTGCTGCTGTTACGGCTGTTTTTGCCAAGCTGCCTGCGCAGTTCATCAATCTCTTGCGCCTGGAATGCTACAAATTCTTCCAACTCCGAGTTCCGGCGCAGAGCCATAGCGAGGCTTTGTTCAAGGGAGGCAACATTATCCATTCCAGCAGTGATTCAGAAAATCAACCCGAGCGCAATGGAACCCTGAGCAGAACGGAAGTTTCATTCACCCTATGGTAAATTAGACTCACACCAAACACTACAAAACCAGACAAGTCAGCAGGGGGCTTGGGAGTTACACTTTTTCTCGATTGAGAGGCGCGTGTCCTCGAGGTTGAAGCCCTTGGTTTTCGCCTCTGCAAACATGCATTCGATGGCCCACCGTATGCGATAGGTGGTCAGAGCGTGGTGGGCGGGTCGATTGCTGGCGACGATGAGCAACTCTTTCCCCTTGATGCGCTTGGCGGCGAAGTTCAGCCAGATTGGCGCGGCGTCTCCCGGGGCTCCGAAATGAGCGGTAAATGTTCGCTTTCCGCGGCATGTGCGCAACAACCTGCGCAGGCTTTGCCGGGTGCCATCTTCGCAGATCACGTATTGGTTCGACTTCACGCGGATGATGAAAGGAATGTCCTGTTCATGCAGGAAAGTCAGCCAATCAAGGCCGATGAACTCCCGATCAGCCAGAAGACACTTGATGCTCCTGGAGCCAAACAGATCCAGATAGCGCTTCATCAAAGCAATGCGCTCGCCGGTGTTGCTGTTGCCTGCTTTGCCTGAAACCGTCCAGATCAAAGGCACGCGATAACGGCGCGTGGCAATGGCAAGAACCAACAGATTGATCTCTTTGCGCCCAATCTTCCAGTTCGTACGATCCAGGCACAGGTTCCAGCTCTCGGAAACCCCGAGCATCCGGGTCGCCAGGCGGGCGGACCAGTCTTGTCCGAGGCTGACGTGCTGAAAGAACCGCTGCAATCGACGGCAGGTGCTTTCAACCTTCGCCTGTGTCGGCATCTCGCCGCTGATATGGCTCAGGTTCACCGTTCGCGCGCTGGCCATGCCAATCACCACAAGGCAGAGTGTTTCGAGGCGGCTATTGCTCAGCAACAGGCCATCAGATAGCTTCGCTGAGAGGGTGTTGATCGCTTTTCGGATCATGGGATGCTCCATCATAAACTGAAGAAGCCCAACGAAAACCACAGATCAGCGCCCTCAACCACCCCTACTGTCGTGTACAAGGGGGGTGGCCAAAACTCATGCTCAGATGGTCATGGCCGTGGGGGCGATTACAGCGATGTATGGCTTAAATCTGAAGACTTCCCCCCTGACCGGCTCGGGCAAAATCCAGAAATTCGTTCTCCGCGATGGTTTCGTCGCCGGGGAATATCAACAGTTGAGGTGAGAGAAATGAAGGTTGTTGTATTCGGCGCGACCGGCAAGACCGGCGATCATTGCTGGCGCAAGGCGGTGGCCGCAAACCACGACGTTACGGTTTTCGGTCGCTCGGTCGAGCGGCGCTATGCGCAGGAAAGTATCAAAAGGTTAAAAGGCGACGTGCTTGACGCCCAGGCTGTTTCTCAGGCTGTGGCTGGGCAAGAGGCCGTTCTGGTCTGTCTGGGTCCGGTGGGATTGAAAGACCGCGTCACCCTATCCACGGGCGCCGCGAACATTCGCGACGCGATGCTGGCGCATGGGGTCAAGCTGCTGGTCTTTGTCTCGGCAGCAGGCGTCGGTGACAGTTGGACGCGGATACCTTGGTATTCGAAGGTCCTTTTCAGCACGATATTGAATACCATTCTGGTGGAACATGCACGCGAAGAGGAAATCTTTGCCGAAGAGAGACTAGATTGGACCGCCGTGCGTGCCGCCGTGCTGACCGAAAAACCGGGTACTGGCCGGGTTCTGGCGTCCAACACAGCTACCACCAAAACCATTCCCCGCGAGGACTTGGCTGGCTTTCTGGTCGACCAACTTGGCACGACCGACCATCTGAAACAGGCAATCTGCGTCACCTCTGATTGAAGCGCGCGCCGATGACGAAAGAATCACCATCCATGCAAGACGCAACCAAACACTACATAAACGGCCAATGGGTCACCTCGATCGGCCCAACAGGCCCGAAGGTGCATATTTGATCATTTGAGCGACCGTGGCGCGGCTATTCGGCCGATTTAATGGACAGTTTTGTTTTGTAGACGGTGCCACGTGAAATGCTCATGTCACGAGCGATTTGGGTTGGAGTTTGGCCTTCCGTCAGACGACGTTTGATCTCTGGCATGTCGATCTTGGGTGGGCGACCCTTGTACACGCCTTTGGATTTAGCGGCGGCAATCCCTTCGGCCTGGCGTTCGCGGCGTAGGTTGGTTTCGAACTCGGCGAACACGCCCAACATATCGAAGAAGGCTTTGACTGCCGCGGTGGAGGTGTCCACGGGCTGTTCCGTCGCGGCCAGATAGGCCCCTTTTTCCTTCAGCCTGGCGACGATGGTTTGAAGATCTTGCACCGAACGGGCCAGGCGGTCGATGCGCGTGACGACCAACGTTTCACCGGGATGGATGAAGTCGAGAATGTTGTTCAGCTCGGGACGGCCTTCAAGCGTGGCCCCGTTGCGCTGTTCCTGACGGACCATCCCACATCCCGCCGCTTTCAGTGCCACGATCTGCGCGTCGAGGTTTTGGTCGACGGTCGAGGTGCGGGCGTAGCGGATTTTGGGGCTGGAAGCTTACCACCCTTCAAAATTTCCGGATCTGATTTGACGTTTGTCTGATCTGTGTGATTCAAGGAGTCTCCACTGCTGATATTGGAGGCTGGTTTGTTGGGAAATGTTTGTTTTTCAGAGCTTTATTCGAAGGTTGAGGCGGATTTTCAGGACCGCTTGCTCGGGTATCACAAGTCGCGCCGGGAGGGATTGTGCATCATAGCAAGCGTGATTTTGAACACGCGCAGCGTCAATCTGATGGAAAATGCGGCTGCTCTGCCCCGCGATATCGGCTCTGTGGACCACCGCTATCAATACATTTCGCGGGTTCTGGGCAATCCTCACATCGATACTGATGAGATCATGCAGGCCTATGTTGGTGAAATTTTCCGCCGCCAGTGTGAGGCCGGAGAAACGATTGTGGTGGCCCTTGATCAAAGCAAGCTCAACGAAGGGCATGAGGTTTTGATGTTATCGGTGCGGATGCGGGATCGGGCCCTCCCGGTCGCCTGGCGTGTACGCCAGACCAAAGGGCCGATTGGATGGCGCGTGCAACATGAGCTTTTGGAAGCAGTCCGCCCATGGCTCCCGGCGGATGCGCGTGTGTTGCTGGCGGGAGATCGGTTTTATGGAACCGCCCGATTGGTCGCATGGTGCCAGGAGGCTGGATGGGACTACCGGCTGCGCATGAAGGGAAATATCGTAACTCCCAAGCACCCTGTCCGATAGGGTTGCGGGGTTTTGTTCCGTCAGAGCCGTGCGATGATCTGAGGTGGTGACAGGGTCAGGATTTCCAGGATGTTGAACCGGTGTTTTCTGGCCGTCGAGATGACGGACCTGATGTCGGCGAAGACCCGCGCGCCCTCGAGGGTGCGGAAGGTGCCCGAGATTTTCATGCGCAGCTTCATCATGCGCAGGTCCTGTTCGGCCTGATTGTTTGTGAATGGGACCGCGAAGTCGGCGATGAATCGCAAAACGTCATCGCGGTAGTCACGCAGGCGGAGGAGCAGGTTGTGGCCTGGCCGCCTGGCTTTTCGGCCGCGGGTGCCGGGGCTTTTGGCCAGCGGGGGCTGGCGTTCGTGGAAGGCGAGCCCCTTGGCGAGGATCGCCATGTATCTGGTGACTATACCCTGGCGAACCAGTTCCGGGAGTTCGGTCTCGCCTTGATCCTGAGCCGCGCATCTGAGCTGATTGGCGCTATGAAGCACTGCGCTCATCTCCGTCGCCCAAGGCTCTTTTTCGATCTCTTCGATGGCCTTGAGTTCGCGCAAGTGATGCGCCCCGCAGAGGGCGTGGGCGTCCACTCCGCTCATATGGGCGTAGTAGGGTTTCCAGTGATCATGAATGATCGTCCCGCCGGTCAGGAAGGTTGGAACAGCACCGCGTTTGGCGCTGATGCGGTAATGGGTGAAGGCGGTATCGCAGATCGTGTGCAGCCAGTGCAG
>CATOSB010000024.1 GCA_951812305.1 uncultured Paracoccaceae bacterium | reverse complement strand
CATGCTGAGGATCTCTCGGCGCAGATTGCCCGGTTTCGCGGCCACAGCTTCGACGACATCGCCGCCTTTGATGCGCTGTTGCAGGACGAATATGGCGGCCATGCCCGCCGCTCGGTGAAGGGCAACCGCACCTATATGAGCTATGACGGCTGCCGCAAGGTGCAGGTGCAGATCGCCGAGCGTGTGGCCTTCGGGCCGGAACTGCAGGTGGCGCGCGATCTGGTTGAGGAATGCCTCGCCGAATGGGCCGAGGGCAGCCGCGACGAGATCCGCGCGATCGTGGCCCATGCGTTTCAGGTGGACCGGGAGGGCGAGATCAGCCGGGGGGCGATCTACAGTCTCCTGCGGCTCGATATCGACGATGCGCGCTGGCAAAAGGCCATGGCGGCGATCCGCGACGCGATGCGGGTGGTGGGCTCGAAAACCTATATCCGCTGCTACCGCCGCGAGAGCCCCGAAGGTGCCTGGGAGCCCATCACCATCGATCTGGCAAAGGCGGGCTGAGCGATGTCAGACTTCGTGAACCGGCGCCTCGGACGCGTGGGCCTGGACGAGGCCGATGGAATGCAGACATGCATCCTTGCGGACATATCCCTCTCCCGCAACCGCGACAATCTTGTTGTTTGTGCCACGAAACCGCCAGCGCCATTGCCCCGATACGTCCTGAAATATCTGAAAGTACATGATTATGTCTGAGCCTTCCTATCATGATTACCTGTTCGATTATCACTTCGAGGGCTGTACCTGGTCAATCACCATCCGCGCAACCTCGCCGAAAGAAGCACGGCAGCGCATTGAGGCAATGGCCCGGGGAGTTGTTTATGTCGGCGAGCTTTACGCGGAAATCCCCGTTCCGCTCGGCGGACCTCTTCGCCGCCTCTGGCGGGGCGTGCGAGGACGAGGCTGAGATGCCCCGCCGCTCCACATCCCCCGGACCCTCGGACCGCCGCGCCACGCTGATGCGCGCGGCCCATGCCGCCTGCCGCCGGCTGGGGCTGGACAACGATGCCCGCCACGATGTGCAGCTTGCCGTCACCGGCAAGGCGTCGATGCGGGATATGGGCTCGACCGATCTGGCGCGGCTTCTGGACCACCTGAACGCCCGTGGCGGCGGACGCAGGGGCCGCAGGAACGGCGCGCGTGGACGATACCATCCCAAAGCGCCGCGCGCCGATCTCAGGCTCATTCACGCGCTCTGGGGCGAGTTGGCCCGCCGCGGGCTGCTGACCCGCCCCGGACGCCACGGGCTCAACACGTTCATCCGCGCCCGCTTCGGGCCACATTGGTCCTTCGTGCCGATGGATGTGGATGCGCTCACCGAGACCGCGCATATCACCGCCGTGATCCAGGCGCTGAAAGCCTGGCTGGCGCGCGACGGCGGCGGCGATGACAGGTCGGGCGGCGGGGCGGCATGACCGTGCGGGTCCATATCACCGACCATGCGGTGTTGCGCTATCTTGAGCGCGGGCTCGGTGTCGATGTTGCCGGGCTCCGGCGGCGCATCGCCCGCTCCCCGTCGCCCGCCCTGGCGCTTGCGGACCGCCCGGGCGACGGGGCCGCGCTGATCTGTAACGGGCTGCGCTACTGCCTGCGGCGCGGCGCGGATGGCACGCTGACGGTCGTCACCATCACCTCGGCGCAGGCGGGCGCGCTCTCAAACCGGGCCCGGCGGCTCAGGCGGCGGAGGACGGTGCTATGAAACGGATTGAGGTCACGCCCGCTGACCGGTCGCTCCATCAGGAGCTCATCGACATCATCGAGCGCCATGCCGGAGACCTGCCCCCGGCGCAGATACTGGCGATCGGGGCGCAACCGGTTGGGCAAATCCTGACGTTGCAGGATCCGCGCGAGATCAATACAACTGACGCCATACGCCTGATCAAGGCGAATGTAGAAGAAGGCAACCGGTCGGCCCTCTTGACCGTGACGCGGGGGCCTGTGCAGTGAGCGTGCCCGCCGGTCCGCCGCTTGATCTGCACTGCGGCGATTGTCTCGATCTCCTGCCCCGGCTGGTGGCGGACCGGGGCGGACCCTTCGATCACATAATTGCCGATCCGCCCTACGAGAATATCCACCATGCCCATCACGCGCGCCGCGCGATCACACGGACAGACGGGCGGCCATCGCCGCGCGGCGTGGCCTATTCGGGTATCGACGATATCCGGTGCCCGGCGGCCGCCGCGATGGTGTCGGCGAGCCGGGGCTGGGTGGCGGTGTTCTGTCTGGCCGAGGGAGTGCGGCCCTGGCACGACGCGCTCGTTGCCGCGGGGGGCAGATGGCATGGCACCATGGCCTGGGTCAAGCCGGACGCAGCCCCGATGTTTGCCGGGACCGGCCCTGCAAGGGGCTTTGAGTGTATCGCGCTGGCCTGGGCCGGGGCGGGGCGGCGGCGGTGGAACGGCGGCGGTGGGCGCGGTGTGTTGACCTGCCTGACCGCGAAGGGCGGCGCGGTGCCGGGCACCAAGCCCCTGCCACTGATGCAGGCGCTGGTGGACCTGTTCACGCGCCGGGGTGAGGCGATCTGCGATCCGTTCATGGGCTCGGGCACTACCGGTGTGGCGGCGATGGAGGCCGGGCGCGGCTTTACAGGCATCGAGATCGACGCGCAGACATTCCTCGGTGCCGATGCGCGCCTTGCCCGTGCGCGCCGGGCTCCGGCCCTGCCGCTTCGGCCGCGGCCCGTGCAGGCAGCGATGGATCTGTCGTGACCCGTTCCCCCGCCGATATCCCGGCCCTGCCGGCCGGCCTGCGCGAGATCGCCGATCACGCCGGTCGCGAGGCCGCGCTGGCGGTCGCCGCCACGTATGGCGGCCGGGACTGGCGTGTGCCCGCGCGCCAGGACAGTCCGGCGGCCCGCGCGCTTGCGGAGGCGGTGGGGCCGTCGGCGGCAGCAGCGCTGGTCACGGCTCTCGGCGGTCATGTACTGGATATCCCGCTGGCGCGCCGCGCGGTGACGCGCTGGCTGGCCGGTCAGGGGCTCGGATCAAGGCAGATCGCGGCCCGACTGCGTATCTCGGAGCGCACCGCGCGGCGCTATATCAAGGGGCGGAGGGATGGCGATGGATGATCACATGGCGGTGACGCGCGCGGAACTGCTGGACCGGCTTGCGACCATGACCGACCCGGAAGACATCGCCGAAGCCGTCACCACGGAGCTTCTGGAGGCCGGCGGGGCTATGGATGTGCCGCAGGCCGCCTGCGGCGTGGTGGAGATACAGCTTCACGGGATTGTGGCCCATGGCACCGACCTGGAAGCCGCCTGTCTCGCCTGGGCAATGGCGGCGCGCAGCGCTCGTGATGGCTGAACGCCGCCAGCCCCTCCTGCCGGGCCTTGCGCCCCCGCCAGTGCCCCGTGTAGGGTGATCATGCATGCCGTCGATGTCGGACAGGCCCCCGGTATGATGCCGGGCTGGCGGAGTGCAAAGGGTGGAGAATTTGCCTGCGCGCGGTGCGGTCATAACGCGGGCTGGCTCTTTGACATGACCATGAGCGAGATCAACCGGGGCCTGCCATGTCCCGTCTGCAATGAAGGGGTGGATGATGCCGGATATTGCTTGCGCGAATTGCGATGGGCCCGGCGGGGAAGTGACCTACGCGAACCAGGTTCTCATGCCGTTGAACGGTAGGGTCCGGTGCATCGATCATTGCATCCACCACATCGTCGCGGCGCTGAATGCCGGACATGTCCTGACCACCGATTGCTGCTGTGGGCATGGCGAAATGCCCGGCTACATCGGTCTTGAGGATGGCCGCGTCCTTGTGATCTTCCCATCGCGCGAAGAGGCCAGGATGTATGACACTCCCGAGAGCAATGGCAGCACCCGCTCGAGCGCGGAAATATCCGCCTGGCGACCGCCACGGCTTGATGGCACGTATTAAACCATCCGGGCGGGGTTGTGCTGCCGGTCCCGGATAGCGGCCCTCTTGCGGACCATGGTCCGCTGCCCTCGTGCGGCAAGGCCGGGTAGTGTGGGGCCGAACCGATCCCGACGCTCGGAGCCCGCGCACGCCATGACCATCACGCCCGAACACTGGCAGACCTTTGCCGCCATGGTTGCCATTCTGGCGCTTTTGAGCGGGGCCGTGGTCTCGCTCCGGCGTCTGGGCTTTCTGCGTCCGCCCGCCCGGCCCCCCGATGCGCAAGGCGCGGTCTCCGAGCGCCTGGACCGGCATGCCGAGCGTCTGGCGCGACTTGAGGGTGCGGTGGCGGGGCTGGCGAGCCGCGAGGATATTCATCACCTGCAGATGGCGATCGAGCAGCAGGCCGGGGCCGTGCGCGAGATCCGCGCCTTCATGGCGCGCGACGCGGAGGCCGTCGGGCGGCTTGATGCCGCGATCACCCGGATCGAGGATCACCTGATGGGAGAGGGCCGCTGATGAGCTATGCCTCCACGCTTGAGGAACACCGCCGCCTGGCCCTGCTCACCCATCTGGCGGCCTGCCTGGATTATGCCTCCAACTCGGAGATCCTGCTGGATGTTCTGAACGGGCTGAGGATCGCGACCGGGCGCGACCGGCTGGTGGGCACGCTGGCCTGGCTGCGCGAGCAGGATCTGGTCTCGATCGAGGACCACGAGGGCTTCCTGCTGGTCGAGGCAACGGCGCGGGGCGTGGATGTGGCCGAAGGCCGCGCCCGGGTGCCGGGCGTGCGCCGCACCGCGCCGAAGGCCCGGTAATGCCGTCGCGCAGCAAGATCGATCGGCTGCCCGACGCGCTGAAGACGTGGCTGCGTGCCGAACTCAACGCCCGGGGCTACAGCGATTACGATGGTGTGACCGCCGCGCTGAACGAGCGGATGGCCGAGGCGGGTCTCGATCTTGTAATCAGCCGGACCGGCCTTGGGCGCTGGAGCCAGGCGCAGAAGAAATACGCCGATATCCAGCGCGAGGCTGACGGATGGGCGCAGAGCTTCCTGAGTGAAGAGGGCGTGGATGCCGAGGCGCATCGGCACCGGGTGCTGTTTTCGATGTTATCCCACCATGCCTTCCTCACCATGGCCAACGGCCTGACCGAGGGGGACGAGAAAGAGGAGCTCGACTTCGACGCCCGTGACCTGCACTTCCTGGGCCGGATGCTGAAAGACCTGATGACCTCCTCCGGCATCCGTGAGGCGATCGGCGAGAAGGAGCGTCGGCGCCTGGCGGAGGCCGAGCGCAAGGCCGGCGCAGACCGGGCGGTGTCCGCCGCGCGCGGGGCCGGGCTCTCCCCGGAGGTCGCCGCCGCGATCCGCGCTGCCGTCGAGGGCGGCGCACAGGCGGAGGGTGCCACATGAGCAACCGCGATCTACTGCCTTACCAGATTGCCTGGGTGACCGACCCGAACCCGGTGGCGGTGATCGAGAAGTCCCGCCGCATCGGCATCTCCTGGGCCGAGGCCTATCACGCGGTCATGCATGCCGCCGAGGGCCGCGGCGATATCTATTACCTGTCCTATAGCCGCGATATGACCCGCGGCTTCATCGACGATTGCGCGGGCTGGGCGAGCGACCTCGGCATCGCCGCCTCGGCCGCCGGTGAGGTGCTGATCAGCGACGAGGGGCGCGATATCCAGGCCTTCCGCATCGTGACGGCAAAGGGCAAACAGATCCTCGCCATGACCTCCAGCCCGCGGGGGTTTCGCGGCAAGGGCCGTCCGGGCGACGTCGCGGTCATTGACGAGGCCGCCTTCGTCGACGATCTCGAGGAGGTTCTGAAAGCCGCGCGCGCCTTCACCACCTGGGGCGGGCGTGTGCGCATCATCTCCACCCATAACGGTGAGGCCTCGCCATTCAACACGCTGGTTCGCGACATCCGCGAGAGGCGTCAGCCCGGAAGCCTGCACCGGGTGACGCTCAGCGACGCGCTCGATCAGGGGCTCTATTCCCGTATCGCCGCTGTGACCGGGCAGCCCGACACGGGCGCCGCGCAGGCGGCCTGGGAGGCGGCGATCCGCGCGCAATACGGACGCCACGCGGGCGAAGAGCTCGACTGTATCCCGTCCGCGGGGGGCGGGGCCTGGATCACATGGGATCTGATCCGCACAGCCGGGCGCGACGCGGCGGGCGATCCCGGCCTGCGCGGCTCCGGTCCGGTCTATATCGGCGTCGACGTGGCGCGGCGGCGCGATCTCTGGGTGGCGGCGGTGATCGAGGATGCCGGCGACGCGCTCTGGCTGCGCGAGCTGGTGACGCTGCGCGACGTCTCTTTCTCCGAACAGCGCGCCGAGGTGGCACGCCTGGTGCGTGCCCATCGCCCGCTCAGGATCGCCATCGACCAGACCGGCATGGGCGAGGCGGTGGTCGAGCAGCTGGCCGAGGATCACGGGGCCTTCACCGTCGAAGGCGTGCTGATGACTGCGCCGCGCCGGCTTGATGTGGCCACGCGGCTCAGAGAGTCCTTCGAGGACAAACGCATCCGTATCCCCGCCGATGATGCCCTGGCGGCCGACCTGCACAGCGTCCGTGCCGAGCCCGGCACCACCGGCGCGCCGCGGCTGGTGGCGGATCGCGCGGAGAGCGACGGCCATGCCGACCGGTTCTGGGCGCTGGCGCTCGCGGTCTCGGCCGCCCGCACTGCCATCGGACCCTTCGAGGCCTGGACCGACGCGCGCCGCCATGCGGCCTGGTCGGCGCCGGGCAATCCGTTCGGCATACCGGAGTATCATGCCGACAGCGATCTCGGCGTCCTGCACTCGCCGCTGGCCGCCCTGAGGGGCTGGTAGATGGCGAAGACCGACATCCCCGCCCGCGCCCCGACCGGCGAGATCGCCGCGCCGGAAGTCACCTTGGGCGGCGGCGGGGCCTGGGACCTCACCGAACGCTATCGCGATTTCGGGATCGGCTCCGATCCGCGCCATTGGCAGGCCGATCCCACCGGTGTCGTCGCCGCCACGGCAGCACTGGCCGACCCCCATGCCCGCGCCGTCCTCGACCAGCGCCTCGATGCGGTGGTGGCGGCCCCGCTTGAGATCACACCGGGCGGGGCGATGCGCCGGGACCGGATGGCGGCCGGGGATCTCGAAGAGCAGCTGGGCGCGCTGGAGATCGACCGGATCAGCCGCGAGCTTCTGCACGCCGCCTGGTATGGCTATGCCATCGCCGAATGCCTCTGGAAGATCGAGGGCACCGCCGTGCGACTCGCCGATCTCCGCGTGCGCAACCCCGCAAGATTCCGCTGGCACCGTGACGGCACACCGCGTCTGATTACGCGCAACCGCCCGAGCGGTGTCGTCCTGCCCCCGGCCAAGTTCTGCGTCCTGGTCCAGCCGCGCCAGCATGGCGGGCAGGCGCATGGTCCCGGTGCCGCCGAATGGTGTGTCTGGCCGGTCTGGCTCAAGCGCCACGTGGTCTCGATGTGGGCGGTCGCGCTCGAACGTTTTGGCACGCCAACGACCTATATGACGCTTGGCGGCGATCCCAGCGCTTCCGCAATCGAGAAGGCTCTGGCCCAGCAGGCGGCGCTGGTCGGCGGCGCGGGCCTGGTCCTGAAAGAGGGCCACAAGATCGAGCTGCTGGAAAGCGGTCGCCGGGCCGGTGGCGATTACGCAGAGTTCGTCAGGGCGATGGACGCGATGATCGCCGATGCGGTGCTGGGCGAGCGCGCCACCTCCGAGATCGGCCAGTGGCAGGCCACCGCCGAGGCCCATGCCGACGTGCTGCAACGGCTGGTGGCGGCGGATGCGCGCCGCCTCTCGGCCATGCTGCGCCACTCGGTCGCGACATGGCTGACCGCCTGGAACTTCCCCGGTGCCGCCGTCCCGCATCTGACCCGCAACACCGCCCCGCCCGAAGACCTCACCGCGCGCGCCGCGCGCGACGTGCAGATCGGCGCCGCCTCCGGCCTCAGGCCGACACACGCCTCTGTCGAGGAGATCTATGGTGGCGAATGGGAACCCGATCCCCGTCAGGCCACCCCCGCATCGCCCCGCCCGCCAATCGCCGGACCGGGTGCCGGGCCGGGCGCGACCGCCGCACTGGCCGCAGCACTGGCCGCCGCCCGCGAGCCTCCGGCGCGCGATGCCATCGATGCCGCCGTCGACCGCCTTGTCGGCGAGAGCGGCTGGGAGGCGCTGATGGAACCGGTGATCAAACCGCTCGGTGCCGCCGTGACGGAAGCCGACACCCCGGACGCGCTCGCCGCGGCACTGGACGCCCCCGATCTCTACGCGGCCATGGACACGAACCCCATGGCCGCACGGCTCGCCCGGGCCACCACCTCGGCGCGTCTCTCGGCAGAGGGGGATGACGGGGCCGACAGAAACGATGACGATGGCTGATCCCGCGCCTGTGATCATGGACGTGCCCCCCGAGGAAGCGATTGAATTCTTCCGCGCCAAGGGCATCCATGTCGGCTACGACTGGCGCGACACCTCCGCAGCCCAGCATGCACGCTCCTTCACGGTGGCCAAGGTCGCCCGTCTCGACATCCTGACCGATATCCGCGCGGCCATGGACCGGGTGCTGGCGGAAGGCGCCACCTTTGAGAGTTTCCAGGACGAGCTGGAGCCGATCCTGCGCGCCAAGGGCTGGTGGGGCCGCAAGACCATGACCGACCCCGCAACCGGCAAGACCCGCGTGGTCCGGATGGGCAGCCCGCGCCGGCTCAGAACCATCTTCGACACCAATCTGCGCATGGCCACCGCCGCCGGCAAGTGGGCGCAGATCACGCGCCTGGCCGACCGCCGCCCATGGATCCGATACATCGCCACGCTCGATGACCGCACCCGGCCCCTGCACCGGGTCTGGCACGGCACCATCCTGCGCTGGGACCACCCGTTCTGGCAGACGCATTTCCCGCCCTGCGGCTGGCATTGCCGCTGCACCGTGCAGACGCTCTCGGATGCCGATCTGGAGCGCTTCGGCCTCACACCCTCGCCCGGCCCGCCTGAAGGGTGGAACCGCACACGGCCATGGCTCAATCGCCGCACCGGGGAGACTGAGGAGGTGCCTGTCGGTATCGATCCCGGCTTTGCCCACAATCCCGGCACCGTCGATCCCGTGGCCGGCGCCCGCGATATCCTGAAGGACCGGCTCGCCAAAGCCCCGCCCGCGCTTGCGCGCGCGGCCACCTCCGATGTCACCGAATGGATTGCGCGTGGGCGCGAGAGGCGCAAGCAGCTTGTCGACGCCACCGGACTGGCGCCGGACCAGACAGGCTTTACCGATCGCCTGCGTGGCCTCGCCGCCCGGGGCCTCACAACCGGCCGCGGCGCCGGAACCGTGGCGGCATCCGTCACGCCCCTGCGCGCAGGCGGACAGGACCGGGCCGCCGCCGACGCCATCCATGCCGCCTCGCTGCGCTTTCCGGCAAACTGGGTGGCGCGCGCCAATGCCAGCCCGCTCAGCGTTGCAGCGGGCGGACAACCGACCGGGGGCAGCTATATCCCCGCCGCCGCACGTGGGCCGGTCCGCATCGGTCCCGACCGGCTGACCAAGGCCGATAACACCGCCTGGGCCATCACCTCCCGCGACCCCGGCAACGCCACACATGAATATGCCCACCACCTGCAAGCGGCGATGCCGGAGATCGACCGGCTGTTCCAGACCCTCCATATCCGCCGCACAACTCTGCCCGGCGGCAACCGTGAGCCTCGCATCCTGCTCAGCCCCTACCGGGTCCCCGGACGGCGAGACCAGTATGTCGATGAGTATTTCGGGCGGGAATACCCAGGCGGCCACGCCGCCGAGGTCATGACCCGTGCCTTCCAGATACTCTTCCACAGGCTGCCCGGTCGACGTGGCGCTGATCTGGACAAGCTCGTGCGCGACGACCCGGAAATGCTCGATCTGGTGCTGGGCCTTCTCTTCCATTACGATCCCGCATAGCGACGATAGCGAGAGCACCCCATGACCAGGAAGTGGGTCAGTTTGAATTGCAGCCCTTACAAGGAGCGAGGCTATGATCCAGCCGGGGGTTCCCACACGCGGTGCTGCGTGTTACCTTTCACTCAAGGCAAGAACCGGTGCAGGCATGGCAATCCTCGGGCGAAAAGAAATTAGCGACAAGGTCGCGGAGGGCAAGATTACGATTGAGCCCTTTGATGAGAATAAAATCGAACCGGCTAGCTATGATTGCCGAATAGGTGATGTCCTTGCGGCTGGTATTGGGCGTCACAAATGGGAAGAAGGCGACGAATTCGTCCTTGAAAGCAATTCCTGGGCATCCGCCTCCTCCGAAGAGGTTTTCGATCTACCCAATGACATTTGTGCTTCCTATGGCATTCGCTCTGGCCTGGCCAGGAGAGGTGTAATCGCATTCGGCGGCCCTCAAATAGATCCCGGCTATAAGGGAAAGATTTTCGTTTCTCTGTATAATCCGACGTTGGAACCTATTGTCCTAAAACATGGCCAGGTGATAATGTCGGTGATTTTCTATCAACTTATGTCCGCCGACGAACACGGATACTCCGGTCCACATCAAGGACAGAAGGACTTTCCATCCCAAGACGTCGAATTTATGATGCGAATGCGCAGTCGAAACCTTGCAGAAGTAATCGACAATGTTGAAACTCTCGACCACTCCGTCAAAAGCCTTGCTGAAAACCTGAAAACCCTCACCTCAGATGTGCATGAAATACGCCGCATTGTTGATGATGCGAAGCCGTGGCTAAAGGTAATCGTGTGGATACTGGGTACCGCCGGTGTCGCGGCCGTTGGGTGGATTGTTGTTGAGCTTATGCAAAGCTTCTTTGGCTCTGGTTCGAAGCCATAATTTCAAACTGACCCACTACCCATGGCCGTGCACACCATCAACCTTCCCGACATGCTCTACGGGCGCGAGATGCGCACCGTGATCTGGGACGACGTGGCGGGCACCGTTACCGGTACACATTCAGATATACCGGACATGCAACGGGACCTCGCCCTGCCCACGCCGGTGGATTGCTCATCCGAGGGACGTGTGCTCTACCTCCACAATCCCGCGCACGATCCGGCCGACTTCCTCTGGCTGCTCGGGTTCGCCTTCAGCGGGATACTCTACGAGCCGCTGCGTTCGACCCTGCCGCCCGTCTTCGACGGCGTCGACCTCAGCCCCATGGAACCCGCCCCGCGCGCCAGACGCGATGCGGAAGGCAACATTACCGACCGATACGAGGACGGCTCGTTCCTCGGCTACGACATGCCCTACAGCTGACACCCGCACATCCGTCGCAAGCGCCTTGCAGGGAGTGTGCAGGCCCCTTGCAAGGGCAGGATTATCGTGGCTGCGGAAGCACCGGGAAGCGCGAAAAAAGCCGCCCCCGAAACGCCCGGAAAATCCGGTGAAAAACGACCCCCCGAAAAACACCGTTTCCAGCGGGTTCGCACACCCCGAAACGCGCCGATTCTGAAAAACTTATGGCGCGGGCCGAATTTGACGTGGCCATCAGGTCCGCGCCGCACCAGGCGCTCAAAGCCCTGATCTGGCGGGAAATTTCAATTCTCATCCCACTTCATCCCGAATAGGCCCGGATAGTCCCGCTTCCCAAAGACTTTTGTCACCCCACAAAAATGCGAGGAAAGAAGCCAAAACTTACTGAAAAACAACAGAAAGAGCTTTTGAAGATGCACGAAACCGGCGACCATTCGATCAGTGATCTTGCCGAGATATTCTCCGTTTCAAGAGCGACCGTCTATCGCACACTGCAAAGGGACCAGAGGGCTTAAAGGGGTATTTTGCACTGAGCCCTAATGGACCCCGTGAGCTGTCACCTGCCTGTAAGGTTGAAGTCGAGCAAGCGATACATCTCGTAGTCGGTTGTCCAACTGACGCCGCAGTCGTCGCAGGCATCTGGCAACTTGCTTGCACCCAACCGCTTAGTTCGTTTTGACACCTCGCGAGTTACGATCACCCGCTCGGCATCGGCGAGGCCGTAAGCCACTAGAAAGGCGTCGCGCCCGATCTTGATCAACTCACCGTCGTTGAAGCCCGGGTGTTGGGCTTGATAGCCGTTGTCGAGCGCCCGCTGCACCAGAGCCGGGTCTGGTGAACCATCGAGAAGAAGCGCGGACTTCACGTCGCTGTCTGCGACCCGGTCTGCCAGCGGATCGTTGCCCGCTGCGATCTCGGCGTGGATTTCCGCCGGGATTTTTACGTCGCCATCGCCACCCTTCTCAATCAGCCAGTCCCAGAACTGCGGTATCCGATCAAGAGGGTAGAAGTCCGCATCCGCACGGATCAGGACATTGGCGTCAAGGAGGTGCATCACGCATCCGCCTTGGAGACGAAGGAGCCGCGCTTGGTCTCGAACTGCCGCAGCAGCGGCTCGACCGCGCCCGGCTTAGACCCCAGAAGGGCGGCGGCCTTGGTGTGAGATAGCGCGTTGTCGCGGACGTATCGGTGGACTACGTTGATGAGCGCGTTGCCGAGATAGAACTGCTTCATAACGCGCGGATTAATCGGCGTATCGCCGGCTTCACGATCCTTCGCCAGCTTCGCTTGCCAGCGCGCGTCATACTCTGCCCGGAACGTGTTGTAGGTTGCGTCACCGAGATCGCCGGTTCGGTTTAGCCGGTAGGCCACCATCGGCTCGCTGACGGACCATCTGGCGGCAATCACCTCGACAGCGATCCGGGCGGCATCGGCATCGCTGCCGTCGAAGTCCGCCGCGCCCTGCCTGAACCTTTGCCCGGGCAACAGGAGCTCGCCAGCGACGTCATTGCAGAATCTTTCCACTCGGGCCTTGTCGGTCGTCGGGTTGTCGGTGGAGATCGAGCCGCTGACCCCGGTTTGCCCTAGGAATACGTGTGTCAGCTCATGGATCAGGGTGAAGGCACGGGCGGGCCGGGCATCCTTGGCATTGATCACAACGAAGGGCGCGGCGTGATTGGCAATCGCGAAGCCCCGGAACACGCTGGCCGGGATCGTGGAATGGTGGGAACCAAGATCGCCGAGGACCAGCACGAAAACCCCGGCGGCCTCTGCTGCGGCCCTGAGCCGCTTGAAGAGTACGTCGGCGTCACCCCGTCTTGGTGCCAGAGGGTCGAATTCCAAAACGCGGGAGATAGCCGCCACGGCATGGTCGACGCCCCGCGCGATAGTGATGGATCCGACGAAGGCGAGCGGCTCGAAGTCGTCTTCATCCTCAAGCATGTCGCGTACCGTCTCTTGCCGGGAACGGACGTCCCGCAGGAGGGCATCCAGCATGGCATTGGCCCGGGCACTACGCGTATCCGGGGACTGGCGGAAGTCTGTCCCACGCGGCCCCGTGCGTGGCGGCTCGGCCATGTAGAAGGCCAGTAGCGGTCGCCTGTAGACGTTGGACATGCTGTTCAGCTGATTCCGGGTCGGCTGCTTTTCGCCGCTCTCTAGCACCTCTAGCTTCTCAGCCGCCGTGCTCCTGACACTGGTCGTGAGTTGCAGCTTGTTAGCCGCATCATCCACGCTGAGGCCGGCGGTCTCGCGCGCCCACACGAGTATGTCAGGGTTCACATTGATGGTCATATTCTGTTTCGTGCTTGGTATCTGCATCTTAGGTCTTAATTTAGGCATTCGCCAAGCCGCAATCAGCGGGCAGGCTTCGATGATCGGCAAGAGTGGCAGACAATCCCCCCGAAACCACGCCGCAGCCGCCAACGCTTTCGGGACCGCGCCAACCCGCCCCGTAAGGGAGCTATGCCCGAAAGTTGGTGACGGCCCTCGTCAGGCGGCGATTTGAACTTGCTTGATACCGTCTTTGAACTCAACCCCCTGAATGACTTCGGGTAGACGGTTCGGTCCGGAGATCTTCCGCCACTTTTTCTTCGCTGAGATCATCAGCCTGAAGACCATTGCGAGGGCAGTTTTGCGGTTCAGGCAGCCTTTGGTTTTCTTGGTGCGGTTGCGCACCGTGGCAAAGACGCTTTCGATGGGGTTTGTGGTCCTGATGTGCTTCCAATGCTCGGCTGGGAAGTCGTAGAAGGCGAGCAGTTCGTCACGGTCTTTGACCAGCTTGCCAACGGCCTTCTCGTATTTCACGCCGTAAGTTTCGACGAAGAGGTCGAAGGCGGCATTCGCCTCCTTCTTCGTCTCAGCCATCCAGATGTCCTGCAGATCGGCCTTTGCTTTCTCGTGCAGGGATTTGGGCATCGCGCCCAGCACGTTCGATGTCTTGTGAACCCAACACCGCTGCTCGCGGGTCTCGGGAAAGACATCCCTCAAAGCGCTCCAGAAGCCAAGAGCCCCATCGCCAGTGGCCAGTTCCGGCGGCACCGTCAGGCCCCGTTTCTTCAGCCCTTTCAGCAAGTCGCGCCAGCTATCGGCGTTCTCGCGGAACCCGTCCATGATGGCCAGCACGTCCTTCTCGCCATACTCGTCAGCACCAATAATCACCAACATACATTGACGATTATCGTCCAGGCGCGGCGTGAAATAGACACCATCGGCCCAGATGTAGACATAGCGCTTTCCTGAGAGATCGCGCTTGCGCCAGACCTCGTACTCCTCCCACCAGGCCGCCTTCAGCCGCGTGATGGTCGAAGACGACAACCCCTCGGCATCCGGCCCCAGAAGCGCCGCCAGCGCCTCGCTAAAGTCGCCTGTCGAGATGCCCTTCAGATACAGCCAGGGCAATAGCTCCTCAACGGACTTCGCCTTGCGCAAATACGGCGGAACCAGCGAAGAACGAAACTTGATCTTGCTGCCGTCCGCATTCTGTCCGCGGTCTCGGACCCGCGGCACTTGCACAGGAACGGTCCCGATCCCGGTCATCATCTCGCGCTCGGGCAGAAATCCGTGGCGCACCAGACGCTGGCGGCCCTCCGCGTCCAGCAAATGTGCATGCTCGGCGATGAACGCCGACACTTCGGCTTGAACCGCCGTTCGCAGCAGTTCCTTCGCTCCAGCCTGGATCACCTCGGTCAGCGGATCAGGCGAAAACTCCGATGGAATTTCGAACGGTACAACAGTAGATTTGGCCATGGTGGCATATCCTTTCTCTTGTGAGACTGACGGCGCTTTCAACACCGCCATGATATGCCGCCCGCTTCAGCCCATCACCAACTTTCGGGCATAGCTCCCGTAAGGGCGGCACCCACCCTACTCAGATTTGGCGCACCAGATATCCGCCGCTACCAGTCACAGGATATATGACATGTTATATGAAGCCATGAAGCCATGAAGCCATGAAGCCATGAAGCCATGGTATCATGTTTTGTGTTGTCGGTATAAGTCCCACATTTCCAAGAAGAAACGTGATTTGGCCCCTTTTTTGTGATCGAACCGCTCGTTTGCTTCGCGGTTGAAGGCCGACAGCACGTCCGCCGGGAGCTGCACTTGCAGCGGATAGGTTTTGCCTTCCGTTTCGCGGGGGTCGGCAGCAATCACATTTATGGTTGTTTCGCGCTTTGGTGGCGTACCTTTCCTTGCCAGCCTACTTGTCTTTGCCATCACGCCACCTTTTTCGCCTCGGCCACAGTGGAAAGACGGTCGATGATCGCCTGTGCCAGCGTTTCCGCTTTCGTGTTGAGGCTCTTATGTCGGGTTTCCGTCACCGCCTTGCCCAAGTCATGCGCCATACCATAGGCAGTGGACACCGGCAGGTGCCCGCCCAGTACGGTGTAGTCGGTCTGGGTGAGGTAGTCGCGGGCCGCCGTCAGTTCGCTCTGGCTGTTGGTTGTCTTCACCAATGCAAAGGCTATCTTGGCTTCGGCAATACCGGCATCCGCGAGACTATGTGCGAGCTTCACCGCCGGTTTCAGATCGTCTTTTGTTTGCCCAGTAGGGATAACCACCAAATCCGCCGCCTTGGCAATTTGCAAGGTTTGCTCCGACGAATGTGGGCGACCATCGAGAATAAAAGCGTCAAACCTGGAGGCCTCTCGCAGCGCCGTATCAATCTTGGCAAAAGCTTGTACCTGAATTTCAGGTTCGACCCCGGTTTCCGCCCGGTCGGCCGCCCAATCCGTACAGGTCGTTTGCTGTGTGTCGAGATCGGCAATCTTGACAGCAAAATCATCCGCTGCCAGCTCGCGCGCAAAGAGACGTGCGAGGGTGCTCTTACCCGCGCCGCCTTTCTGAGAAACCATCCCAATTACGTAGGTCATGCTAGTACCCTGACTGTTGCTGTGTACCACCGGTACCATTAAACCGGGTATCTGGCAATCATGATATCATGGTTCCATGGTATTTTCGGATTGATTTGAAGAGTGGGGTTATGTTGGATTGGGGCCTACGTTCGAGCCCAGTATCGTCTCAATCCAGGCAAGCGCCGGGCGGCGCTCGAAATCCGGCCAGAAGCGCTGGTTTGAATAGTCGTTGAGACACTGTGTGCAACTTGATACGCAATTTGGGTTCTTGCAGAAGAGAATCTTGTGCGCCGCTTTCAGGAGATCGCAAGCGCGGAACCCTTCTTCCTGCGTCAGCCTCGTGGCATACCCTGCACCGCCCGACACCGAATCATAGAGCACCACAACCTGGTGGCCATTAAGCCGCTGGCCGAGGGCACGCAGATCGCGTGGATTGGTCTCAAGGAGATCCGCTGCGCCGAGGCGAAGCGCCTCCTGAAGTGTACGGCTCAGGCCGAGATTTACCTCAATGGCGCCACCCTCAGGTGTCAGCGGGACGTCCTTGAAGAGCAGCGACCGGACATCCGTCTCGAATACATGTGCGAGATCGACCGGCCAAACCTGCTGGTCCGTATCAAACTGGCACGGCTGGCCCGTGCGCGGGTTCCGGTGACCGTCAGCGTGCCATCCGCGCCGCGCCGCAGGCAGTAGCGCAGCCCGTTACAGATCAGCGCGGCCCCGTCGCCCGGGCGGTCCGCAAGCGCCAGGGCGGGCGACGGGGAGCGGGCGATGCGCCGCCGGAGCCCGGCAACATCGACACCGAGCCCGCGCTCAAGATAGCGCAACACCGCATGGTCGGTGATATGGACCCGCACGGTCATGCCGCCCCGCCGCCCGACCTGTCATCGCCGCCGCCGTCGCGCGCCAGCCAGGCTTTCAGCGCCTGGATCACGGCGGTGATATGCGCGGTCTCGGTGAGCGCATCCACATCCATCGGCACGAAGGACCAATGTGGCCCGAAGCGGGCGCGGATGAACGTGTTGAGCCCGTGGCGTCCGGGGCGGGTCAGCAGCCCGCGGCGGGCCAACTCGCCCCAGAGCGCGTGAATGAGCCTGAGATCGGCGCGCGGCGCTTTGGGATGGTATCGTCCACGCGCGCCGTTCCTGCGGCCCCTGCGTCCGCCGCCACGGGCGTTCAGGTGGTCCAGAAGCCGCGCCAGATCGGTCGAGCCCATATCCCGCATCGACGCCTTGCCGGTGACGGCAAGCTGCACATCGTGGCGGGCATCGTTGTCCAGCCCCAGCCGGCGGCAGGCGGCATGGGCCGCGCGCATCAGCGTGGCGCGGCGGTCCGAGGGTCCGGGGGATGTGGAGCGGCGGGGCATCTCAGCCTCGTCCTCGCACGCCCCGCCAGAGGCGGCGAAGAGGTCCGCCGAGCGGAACGGGGATTTCCGCGTAAAGCTCGCCGACATAAACAACTCCCCGGGCCATTGCCTCAATGCGCTGCCGTGCTTCTTTCGGCGAGGTTGCGCGGATGGTGATTGACCAGGTACAGCCCTCGAAGTGATAATCGAACAGGTAATCATGATAGGAAGGCTCAGACATAATCATGTACTTTCAGATATTTCAGGACGTATCGGGGCAATGGCGCTGGCGGTTTCGTGGCACAAACAACAAGATTGTCGCGGTTGCGGGAGAGGGATATGTCCGCAAGGATGCATGTCTGCATTCCATCGGCCTCGTCCAGGCCCACGCGTCCGAGGCGCCGGTTCACGAAGTCTGACATCGCTCAGCCCGCCTTTGCCAGATCGATGGTGATGGGCTCCCAGGCACCTTCGGGGCTCTCGCGGCGGTAGCAGCGGATATAGGTTTTCGAGCCCACCACCCGCATCGCGTCGCGGATCGCCGCCATGGCCTTTTGCCAGCGCGCATCGTCGATATCGAGCCGCAGGAGACTGTAGATCGCCCCCCGGCTGATCTCGCCCTCCCGGTCCACCTGAAACGCATGGGCCACGATCGCGCGGATCTCGTCGCGGCTGCCCTCGGCCCATTCGGCGAGGCATTCCTCAACCAGATCGCGCGCCACCTGCAGTTCCGGCCCGAAGGCCACACGCTCGGCGATCTGCACCTGCACCTTGCGGCAGCCGTCATAGCTCATATAGGTGCGGTTGCCCTTCACCGAGCGGCGGGCATGGCCGCCATATTCGTCCTGCAACAGCGCATCAAAGGCGGCGATGTCGTCGAAGCTGTGGCCGCGAAACCGGGCAATCTGCGCCGAGAGATCCTCAGCATGGCCGATCACCGTCCTGACCATCTCGTCCTGCAGCTGGTCCTGGGGCCGCACCAGATCGACCGGCGTGAGGCGACCTTGTGCATCCCGCATGTAGCGCTGCCCGTCGATCAGGACGGTTGCCTCGTGGATCCAGCCCGCGGGCGCATCCGGGATAATCTGGTTTCCGCCCGCGTCACGGGGTGCGGGGCCGGTCTGTGGTCGGGTCATATCATGTCCTCCGGGTTGGTGGGTCGGTTGATTTCGCGGGCGGGACGGGGAGCTCAGGCCTCCATGCCGGCCGCAGCGGCGGCGATATCGTCGGGTGTGATCGCCGTCCGCTCATCGGCGCGGGCGATCATGAAGGCGCGCGCCATGAGCCGGCGCAGCGCGTGCATCCCCCCGGGCGCGGCGACAGCGGCTTGCGCGCACCTGCGCTCGGCCCCCGAAGGCGTCCGCCCCAGCACGGTTTCCAGCAGCGTCGTCACATCGGCCTCACCCGGCACGCCGAGGCCGACGCGCACACCGATCCGGCCCGTGACCTGCGGGCAGCGCCCGAGCGTCATGCGCAAGGTCTCGTCGCCCAGAAGCGCCAGCCCGCAGCCGGAGAGATCGCGCAGGCCACGCAGCGCGTCGATGAGCCGGGCGGAGAGATGCTGCGCCTCGTCGATGGCCAGAAGCGCGTGGCGACCCTCAAGGCGCGCGAGAATCGCATCCTCGGCCTCCAGCGCGGAAACGAAGCGCCCGCCCGCCCCGAGGCCGCGCGCGATGCGCCCGTAAAGACCATGCAGCGAGGTGATGCCGCAGGTCACGGTCAGCACGGTGACCTGGGCGCGCGCCGCCGCGTAGCTCTTCAGGGCCCAGGACTTGCCCGCGCCCGAGCGGCCATGGATCAACACCACATCACCGGTGGCCTGGGCATGGGCGAGCGCGGCCATCACCTCTTCGGTCAGGCTTAACCCTGCATGGGTGTCGAGACCGGCGGGCGTCAGCGTCAGCGCGCGCGCCTCGGACCGGGTCTCCAGCCAGGCGCGCGCTTTCGCGCTCACGCGGGCCACATCGCCCTCATAGTCGCCCTTGAGCCAGCGATGGAGCGTGGTGGAACTCACCCCCAAACCGCGCGCCGTCACGGCCTGGCTTAGCCCGCAGGCCGCCATCTCGGCGGCCACCGCGCGCATCGTGGCCGCCGTATCGGGGTCGGGACCCGGGGGCGTTTCAGGGGCGCCGGCAGGCGCGGGGTCGGGAAGATCGGGATGCAGCCGGGTGACGGGATCGGTCATGTCTGTTCCTCCTTGAGATAAAGCTTTTTGAGCGCGGCCTTGAACGGATCGCCGCCCGGAGCACCATTGACCCGGACCGCATCGGGGTGGTCCCCGGTCGCCATGGCGTCCGCAGCGCGGGCGGCCTTGCCGGCCTGCGCGAGTGCCGGCGTCTGATGGGGATCGGCGGGGCGCGGGAGATCGACCACATTGCCGGCCGCGCGCGATCCGGCATCCAGGACGTCGTCCATCGCCCGGTCCGGCCTGTGGGTGGACTTGAGTTCGCGCGCCCGGGCGCGCGCCGCGCTGTCGGCTGCCTTCGCCCGGGCCTTCGCCCTGGCTGCCACTTCCGCCCGTGCCTGCCCGGTCGCCTCCCCGGCCAGGCAGAGAAACCGCCCGTCACCCGTGAAGACGAAGACCTGTCCCGGATCGGCGGGATCGAGCCGGACCTGGAGCCGCGTCTTCACGTGCTCGCCCAACTCCGGCGCGATATACCAGTGCCCGCCGATCTCGAGGCCGTCCTTCTGCACCACTCTTGTGCCGCCGCCCTTGACCGGTTCGGCCAGCAGCGGGTCGAGCGCGCGGGTATCCGTGATCCGGGCCAGCGGCTCCGCCGAGGCCCGCGCCCGTGCCGCCGGGGTCTCGCCGCCCAGCCCCGCATGGGGCCTTGTGTGATAGACGGTCTCGGTCCACGCATCGCAGCGGGCCTGCAGCTCACCCGCGCTCAGCGCCACGGCGAAGGTCTCACGCGCCTTCTTGCCACGCCGTGCCGCCATCGACGTCTTCGCCTCGATCTTTTTGCGGTCCGCCACGCTGTGGCCGACAAAGCCCGGCAGGTAGGCGAAGAGATCCCGCGTCACGGTACCGAAGAACCGCTCGATGAAGGGCTTGGCCTCGGGCGTGTAGGGCGGGCAGATGTCATGGCCGATGGCCAGATCGGCCAGTACGCGCACGAGATGTGCCGAGGTATAGTCCGCACCCCCATCGGTGCGCACAACCTCCGGCACACCCCAGTCGATCAGGCAGCGCCTCAGAAGCGCGCAGATCGCCGTGGCCCGGCTGACCGGCACCACCAGAAGCCGACCCCGCCGCGTACCCACGTCGATGGCGCCCACGATGGTCTGCCGCCCGTCGCTGCACATCACGTCCGCAGGCGTGCTGTCGAGTTCCCAGAGCGCGTTCGGCTCCGTGATTACGCCTGAGATATCCTCCGAGCGCCGCCCGAAAGCCGGGGCACGGCGGGAGCGGTGCCTGTCGGGGTCCGAGACCGCAGAGAGATCGCGGGCGTGCTCTTCACGAAACGCCGCCAGGCGGCGCTGGATCGATCTGAGTGAGAGATCCACACGCAGGCGCACGCTTGCCACGCGGGCCACATGGGAGGCGGTGAGATGCGCGCCGTGCTCGAAGGCCAGGGCCGCCAGAAGATCGTCAAGTGCCTCCTCCGGCGCGCCGGGGCCGCCGCCTCCGCCTTTGGGCCGGCCCCGGCGGGGTGCATCCATCAGGGCCGCCAGACGCGCTTCGGGGCCGAGGCCGCGCACCCGGGCGCGCCAGGACGCCACCGAGGCCGGTGAAACACCTGCCCCCTCAGCTGCGATCCTGTCAGCCTCGGCATGCGCCATCCCGTCGGACGCCAGCCGCCCGGCCTCTGCCACCGCCGCCAGCCGCACCCGGGCGCGGTCGAGCGCCGCACCCTCGGGCGGCAGGGATGGATGTGGCGGGGACGGCGGTACACCGGGGGTGCAGGGGGCTTGTACGCAGGGTGCAGCCGCTGCGCAGGGGGCTTGCAAATCGGGGACCTGCCCGCGCAGCGATCTGAGTGCCAGAGCGCCCATTACCGATCCCCCCGGGTGTCCGCGCCGGTGTCCGCTGCGCCAGAGGCCACCAGCCGGGCCTCGATGCGCGCCGCAATGGTGTTGATCTCCGCCACACGGGCTTCGAGCCGTTTTTTGAGCCGCGTCGCGGCTTTCGCCCGCGCGTTGCCGTGCAGGGCGGCTGCCCCGGCGGGGTTGTCCGGATCAAAGAAGGCCGCCGTCACCTGGTCAATCTCGTGCCAGACCCGCCCGATCTCGCCGATCGCGTCCTTCGTGCGCGCCTCCGTCGCCCTGAGCGCCGCGCGCGCAGTGTCCCGGTCCGCGCGCGCTGCGGCCAGATCGCGCTTGAGCCGCGCGTTCTCACCCGCCAGATCACTGACGTTTGTTCGCCGGCGAACATCCCGTGCCTCTTCCCGCATAAGCGCACGCGTCCAGTGTTCGGCGCTGGCCAGATCAAGCAGGCGCTCCTGCTCGACCTCGGGCAAAGCCACCACTTCAAGATGCAGGTGGAATGAAACATTTGTTCGCCGGCGAACAGGCTGGAAAACCCTGGCGACCGAGACG
Organism: uncultured Paracoccaceae bacterium; assembly: GCA_951812305.1. Lineage (GTDB taxonomy): Bacteria > Pseudomonadota > Alphaproteobacteria > Rhodobacterales > Rhodobacteraceae > Rhodobacter_B. The sequence goes on along the minus strand of CATOSB010000024.1, from coordinate 16,018 downwards.
AACTTGCGGATATTGCCCTCGCTCTCGCCAACGATCCCCGCCGCCTCCGCCAGGGTCGAGATGACCCCTGAGGCGGCGACCGCCCAGTCACCGATGCGCCATTCGAACGCACTGTCACATCGCTCCCGCGCCAGCCCAAGACCGATATCGCGCCAATCGGCGTGCGAAAGTTCGCCGGCGAACACGAGCCCGGGGGTGCCCGGATTCTCCACGATCCTCAGGTCGGCACGGTCCGTCATGACATATCCTCCCCCGGAACCGATGGCGGGGCGGGCGTTCGGCCCTCCCCTTGAACCGATGGCGGGGCGGGCCTCACCATCCGGTAAAGCCAGAGCCGTCCGCCCGTGGCGGGGTCGCGGATCTGGCGGCAGGCGATCTGGGCCCCGTTGGCGCGCAACTCCGCGATGCAGGCATTGACCGCGCAGACCCGCGCGCCCGTGATGATCTCAAGTGTCGAGCGCTCGGCACCGTCGGCGAGACATGCATGCACCCGCTTGAGCCGGGGCGACCGGGAGAGCCTTGCCGCATGCATCACGCCGCCCTCCCGCACTCTGGTGCGGCGGCGGAGCGCAGGGCATTGACGCCCGGGCCCGCCGCCGCGATCATCGGTGCTGCCACACAACCGATGGAGAAAGAGATGCAACGACTGTCGTTTGATGTCCCCGCCGGAGCTACGCTGGAACTCACCAATGGCAGCCGCGACGCCAAACGGTATACATTCGAGTGTGGCCCCTTTGGATCAATCATGTTCGTCGTCCCGCCCGGCGGCAAGTTCCGGTTCAAGCCCGCCACGACGCTGCCCCGCATCATCATGGACGATGTCGATCCCGCGATCCCTGACGATGACAACGTCATCCGCATCGACAGTCAGGACTGAGATCAGATCGCCCGCCCGGCGGGCGAAACAAACAACGTCCCGCCGCGTTCGGATGCTCATCCCGACCTCCATCACGCCGCCCTCCCGCACGCTGGTGCGGCGGCGGAGCGCAGGGCATTGACGCCCAGGCCCGCCGCCGCGATCATCGGTGCTGCCACACAACCGATGGAGGGAAGGGCATGGCCACCGAACCCGAAAGGACACTGTTCGAATCCATTCTGACGGCGGAGATCCTGCTTCTCGCAGAATCTATCGCCCGGCAGAAAAGAAAAGCCGGAATGCGTCGGATCGGAGGCGATTACGTTCATGAGGCCGTCTCTCTCATTCGGGAGAGACGGAAGGAGGTGATCCGTCAGATCCTGTCTGACGAATAAAGTCCAGATGTCGGGCATCGAAGGTGGATCCGAACACCAAAAGGTCCCGCGCCTCGCGGAGGACAGCCTTCGCCTGAATGACCGGCAGTCCGTCGAGCGCGTTCAGGATGACAAGGGCGAGCCGTTCCACGTCCTCTGTCTCGATTACATTCCTGTGTGGGTTCATTGATCCGTTCTCCTCTTGCATCTCTCCGCCCTCCCGGCCCGGCCGCTTTCCAGCCGGTCCAGCACCTCGGTCGCCATCAGCGCTGCTGTGTCGGATGTCTCCAGCCGCTCCCGCGCCCGGCGCAGCCCATGGGTCACCGTGGTGTGATGGCGACCCCCGAGTGCGGCGCCGATGCGCGCGTAACTCGCTCCGGTCAGCGCCGCCGCCAGCAGTATTGCCAATTGGCGCGGTTGGACGATGTGCTGCGCCGGGCGCGGACCGCGCAAGGTCTCCGCGTCCAGACCCGCCACATGCGCTGTCGTGCATACGATCCGCGCCAGGGCCCGGTTATCACCGCCCGCCATATCCGGTAGCGATCCCAGCCCGTCCAGCGCCGCGCGCAGCGAGGCCCTAGACGGGATTGTGACCTTGGAGTGCGCGGCGAGACAGCGCTCCCAGGCCCCTGTATCCTCAAGTCGCTTCGTGGCGGCGACCGCGATGCGCATCTGGCGCAGCAGCGCCCGTGCCGCGGACCTGTCGAAGGCAACGCTCCCCCGCGTCAGCAGAGGCCCCGCCTCCGTCAGCGCCCGGCGCAGGGCCTGCATGTCTGTCGCTGCGCTCACGGGGCTACCCCCAACGCGTGGGCAAACAGGAGCCCCAGCCACAGCATCCCGAATATCGCCGCCACCCCGATCAGATCGCCGATCCAGTGATCCTCCAGCGCCGCAAGAACCTGGCCCAGCCACCGGAAAAAGGCCCCGGCCCTGCGCGCGATGGGGGACAGAACTTCCCGCCAGCGGGAACTTGTGCGCAGGGCCGGGGCAGGTGCCGCCGCGCGAGCAGTCAGCGCAGGCGGTGGACAGGGAGATCGGGACAGGTGCGGGCTCATGCGACCACCCGGGCGCGCGTGCCCAGCAGGTCGGAAATCAGATGGGCGAGATACCCCTCGCAGGCCGGGCAAAGCGTGAGGGTCCACATATGCGCCGCCCCGCCCGGCAGGTCACCCGCCGCCAGATCGGGGATGTCCATAAGCGACACCGTGCGCGGATGCGCGCCGGGGCCGTCGCAGAGGCTGCAGGCCGGGTGCGACGGGGCCTCGTCACGCCGGGGCGCATGCACGTCGGGATGGACGGTGATGAACCCGTCCGCCTCAGACGGCGGATCAGACGGCGTGGGGGCCGGGTCAGACGCGGCGGCCGGGGCGGGCATCGTGACACCCGATCCGTCCGCCGCTACCATCGGCGTTGCAACACACCCGATGGAGAAAGAACCATGACAGGCCCGAGCCTCGAAATCATCCAATGGCCCGCCGAATTTGACTATCTTCTGCCAAGCCTGTGCAAAACGGAGCACCAGATCATAAAAGAGACGCCCTTTGAGGATGGCCATGTGCGCCACACACGCCAGCCGGCGCAGCCGATGTTTCGGGGACGGGTTTCGGTTACGGCCCAACAGCGCGACCGGCTTCAGGACTTTTTCCTGAATCACGCTCGATGCTTTTTTGTGATGATCTGGCCGGAGACCGGAACACCTGCCTATGCCCGGATTGGCCCGCCGCCATCCGTCTGCAGCCAAACCATGACCAAGGCCGGCGACGTGCAAACCGAGACCTGCGATCTGGAAGTCGTACTCATGGATGTCACGGCGAATGTCGAAAAGGCGATTTCGCAAGGTACTATACCCCCTCCCTGAACTCGACTGTCAGTCCGAGCATGCCTGGAAAGCGCTCTTTCATGACGGCACACCACTCGGTCGCGATGCACGCACCCGGATCGGGATCCCATTCGGGCGGCATGGCGGTCCAGCCGACGCCCGGGAAAAAGCGAGCCGTGCTGCCGTCGGCAAAACTGATGAACTGGTCGATCCGCTGCGGGGTGTTGAATCTCATGTCACCCCCTCCGCGCCCGCGTCGTGACCTCTGCCGTCGCCCTCCCGGACCGGCACCAGCGCGGCCACCCGGCCGGCGAGGCGGTCCCGGCAGACCGGGCACAATTCGGTCATGCGGGCGCAGGCCACCGCGTCGGCGTCCATGACCCCGTCATCGACCCGGATCAGCGCCAGTTCGTAAATCCCGGCAGGCCCCGCGCCGCATCTGTCGCAACGCCCGCTCATGGGGTGGCCTCCCGCTCGGCGAGATGCGCTGCGGCCTCCGCCCCGGCGCGTGTGGGATGATCCGAAACCCACTCGGACCTCCCGTCGGCCTGAACCCGGTAAAGCCCGAACCGCTCCGCGTCCGCCTCGCCGCAGAGCACCCAGCCGCCCTGCGGGTGGCCCAGGTCGCGGCAGACCGGATCGACGCTGAAATACGTGGCCCCGTCCGCATCGCAGTCCCGCTGCGCAAGCGGCAGATCGGCCGGGGTCCGGGGAGGCACGGTCTTCATGCAGCATCCTCCGGGGAGGCCTCGGCCAATGCCAGTGCCGCAGGCGACCCCGGTGTCGGCGCAGGGCGCGGAATGTCGGAGGGCCAGGGGAGGTCGGTGGGCCAGTGGTCGGAGAGTTTTTGGGCGACGCGAGCCGCGCGGCGGGTGGTGACGTCGCAGCCGCGCTCAAGACGGTCACAGAAGTCACCTGAACCCGCCATGTACGTTGACGCAGTGCGGTGGGTGAGACCGAGCGCCTCGGCATAAATTCGGATCAATCGAGTGATACATTCGCCATTCATGGCAATTACTTTGCCAATTTTGGCGAAAACTGTCAAATACAATTTGCCACGCTTGGCGAGAAGCGGCGTCTTCGCTATCTCTAGCGAGATGGACGCTGCTGAAATTCATACGGTTGTGCGCAAAGCACTTGCAGATCAAGGTACAAATCCTTGGAGGCTGGCTGTGGATGCGGGGCTGCCAGGAAATGCGGTGCGCCATTTACTTGATGGTCACGAGCCCAAATCGGGACGCCTCGCCGAGATCTGCCGTGCCCTCGGCTTGGAATTCTACATCGGACCGCCACGTGACGGCGCTGCTGCCGAATCACCCGGGGAGCCACCGCCCGCCGCGCACCCGCCCGAGCATGACCGGCCCCCGGAGCCTTCCAGTATCGCGCCACTGGAGCGCATCCCGAAACCTGTCACCGACATGCTGGCCCTGCCCGAGGGGGCGAGCGCCGACGCGGTTGTGGCGGCGATCCAGACGCGGCTAACGGGCCGGGGCACAGCCCATGCCAGTCCCGTCGCTGCGCTGGACAAGCGCAGCATGGGGCAGTTGCTCGACAGCAAGCTCAAGTCAGAGACCCGTGCGCTGGAAGCCAAGCTGGCAAAAAAGCTGGACGCGCTTGCCGAGCGCCTGCAGTCCCCGGCCGAGGCATCGGGCATCCATAGGCTCTTCATGCGGATTGCGCGTGACGTGCATGCAGCGGGCGGAATTGGCGAGGAAATACTTCAGGAGGCGACAGGCACGGTCATGATCGCCGCCGACGATCTGCCTCCGAACCTGGACTTTGAGCGTACCGTCGCGATCCGCGCTTTGGGGTGCTCGATGGAGCCGACCATCCGCACCGACGATATACTGGTCCTTAACCTCGACGAAACCGAGCCACGGGAGGGCGCGATTTTCGTGGTCAGGACCGACACGGGCCTTGTCGTAAAACGGCTGCAACAGGATGGCGACGCCTGGACCATGGTCAGCGACGCTGGCGACCGGGACCCGCGCCCGGTCGCGGAGGGCGACCGCATTGTCGGTCGGGTCGTCTGGTTCGGACCGGAGGGTGCGATTGTGGTTGGGGGGTGAATCTGGTTGTCAAAAAACACCAAGTATCCCATATTTGGAACATAGCAAGAGATGGGGACTTCCAAATGAGCGAGACAGTAAAGCTGAACCCAGGTGCCTTCAATCGCGGTGTTGACGATACGCTAACTCTTCGTCCGCTGCGTAAGATTGCGCATAACTTGCTTACGCGGAGTGGTGCATGCTCCAAAAAGCCCAGCCCAAAGGGCAGGAACGCGGCTGAATCGATTGTAGATCAAAATGGCCATAAAAAAGTCGGATGACGAGCCGGGAACAAGAAACGACCCAAGCGTCAATATTGAGAATTTTCACTACACTGGAAACGATTTAACCGAACTTCGAAAGCTAGCGGAAACCAGCCCCTGAGATCAGCAACTCGCCGACCCGGCGGGTTGTTTTCGCATTGACCGAATAGCGCGTCTGGACCTCTTCGATGGTCGCCCATGCGAACATCTCGCGGATTTCGGGTCGGTCGTTGATCGACAGGATGAACCGGCCCTTCAGCCCCTTGAGCATCTCCGCCAGCCGGGCGAAGTCGCCCCGGTCGAACACGTCCTGTCCGTAGTCGGCCTCGTGGCCCATATAGGGCGGGTCGATATAGAAGAGCGTGAAGGCCCGGTCATAGCGCGGGATGAAGGTGGCCCAGTCGAGGCATTCGATATGGACGCCCTGCAAGCGGTCATGGGCGCTGCGAATCAGTGCGCCCATACGGCCGGCGGAGAGGCGCGCAGGATGATGGACCGATGACCCCATCTGGCCCGGCGTGGCGAGATGGGCGGGTTTTCCGCCGAAACTCATGCGCTGGAGTGAAGCCCAGCGGGCGGCACGGCGGATATCTGTGAGCGTCTCCGGCGGGGTTGCGAGCAGTCGGGCGAACTCGGCGCGCGCGGCCAGACAGAGGTCGAACTCGGCGGCCAGCGCGTCCGCGTGATGGCGCAGGACGCGGAAGAGATCGACGATCTCGCCATTGATATCGTTGAGGATTTCGGACTTCGGGCGAGAGGCGCGCCGCAGGAACACCCCGCCCATGCCGGCAAACGGCTCGGCGTAGCAGGTATGCGGGATCGCCCCGATGCGCGCGGCGATGGTCTTTGCGAGATATTTCTTGCCGCCGAACCAGGGCGCGAGCGGCTCGGCGGGCGGGGCCGGCGTGAGCGCGCCGGGCTCTGCCGGGATGTCATCGGGCATGGACAAGGGGGCTGCCTCCCACGATCATGATCCTGCCGCAGCTGCGGTGGCGGGACGGCCAGGGCTGGCCGGTTCTGGTCGTGGGAGGATCATCTCCCGGTTCGGGGTGTTCTAACCACCCCGGCCCCCGTCCTGGCCATCATTGGCGCGGTGGCGGCGTTGCGGCGGCATAACATGCCGCAAGGGGTTCGGGCAGCGGACCATGGTCCGCCGGTGTACCGGAATGGGAGGAATGAACGGATGACCTGCTTCGCGCCTGGCCCGCTTCAATAAACCGCGATTTTATGTGCGGGCAGGAGTTCTTTGAGTACGAAGTGCCGATGCCAGCTCGCAGCCTGTTGGAATCGGTAAGCATTGCTATCAATCGCTTTTTCAGAGGACTCAAGGGACGGAAATCGCGTTATTTGATCGGCCCAATCCGCTTCGTTATACTGAATTTTTGCCTCATCCGGCTTGAACCCGACATTTTTGTTTTCTTTGATCATTTTGAGCCACATTGAGCTTCGATCTTCCTTCGCGCCCTCGAAGCAAACAACCGCCATGACCTCGTCTTTGATGGAGTTGAATGTGACTGGATTTGTCGATGCGTATCGCTTTTTTGCGAATGACATAAAGTACCCATGTGTACGCTCGCAGGCATCCATGTAGTCCTTGGGGTTGTCTCTGTCTGCAAAGCGCCCGTTTTCTGGCCTCGGCTTCTCGAATTCAACCCCCCAATGGAGAAATGGCCGATCAGGGAATGTCGCAACGCCCCCATGGCCGAGCGCCGCACTCACCGTTTCAGAGAACCAGCTGGCAACCTTGAACGGTGCGTATCTTGTCATGAAAGATTGCTTTTTACCAATGATATAGCGTTCCATTTCGGCGTTCTCTACATCAATTGGCACACAGGTATCGCCCTTGACGAGATTGAATTCCGAACCAATTCCGGAAAATCCGTAATGCGCAAAAGTATCCATGTACACGTGCGCTGACAGCCCGAGAAGTTCCAGCCCAAAACGGGAATCGACGGCCTTGGCGACGTGATGGTCCATCATTTCGTTTGCGGTGTCGCTGTCCTTGACGCACAGAAGTCTTTCTTCCAGCGCGGTTCCCTTTCCGCCCGGCAAAAAGTGAAACGGCACCCAAACGCGCCGCTGCTCATCTGGATCAATTTTCGAGTTTGCAACCGCTTGCCCAAGCGTGTGCACGGTCGCCGTTCCAACCAGCCGACCACCATCGCCATGCACTTCCGTATCTGTTTGTGTTGAGTCATCGACAAATTGGGCCGCATAGGCGACGATTTGGGCGTCTCGGGCCGGAATACCCGCGGCCCGGGCCATGACATAGGTTCCGTAGTAGTGCATGTCTGCCTGCATTTTGCATTCCCCTGATTATCGAGCACGCTCCTGGAGTATACTTGACGCCGCCCTCGTTATGCAAATGATCGGTGGCGGTCGCCTACGCCTTTTCAGGTTCTGTTGAGCCGTCTTCCTAATTCACGATTTTGCGTCGATCATCCGGCGTGGCGACCAGGACTTCCAGCCGCTCCGAGAGCCTGTCGATGGCCTGGATCAGAGTGTCGATCTTTCCCTTGGCGTGTTGGCGTTTTTTGCACATGTCGGTCTCCATGGGGTGTCGGGGTTGTGGGTGGCAGCGATCCCACCACATTCGGACCCTGGTTTGTAGCGGACCATGGTCCGCTGCGCGCCTCCGCGATCACGGCACCAGATGCCCATGCCCGGGACAGGCGGCGGCGAAGTCGGCATAGGCTTCGGCGATCTCGCGCTGCGTCTCACTGGTATCGCTCCGGGACCGCGTCGGCAGGCTTGTCCCCCAGACGCGGCAGAGGGTGGCCTCAGTCGCGCCACCCGGCGCCCTCGTATTTGCGCAGCCGCTCAGGATCAGCGCGGCTGCGAGCAACGTCATCTTCGATGTCTTCCGCATGTTCGTGGTCCTTCAGTTGTGCGTCGCGTCTCTCGTCCCGGCGGGCGTCCCTGCGGATCATGGCCATGACCACGGCACCAAGGGCGGCGAGGCCCGCATAGAGCGCGGCTTTGGAGGGGATCAGGCGGGCGAGGACGGCGAACATCAGGTGCCTGTGGTGGCGGCCTTGACGGCCCACATGGCGGCTTCCTCGACGGCGGTGATCGCCAGCGAGGCGTGGCGCGCGGCGGCGGGATTGTCCTGCCGGGTCGCTTCGCATTCGCTGATCAGCGCTGCGGCGAGCATCTTGATCCGGTCCACCTGGACGCTTTCGGATGGATTGAACCCCTGGCGCACGAGATCGCGGGCGCTCTCCGAGACCGCTGTTTGCGTTCCATTGTTCAGGGCGGAGTGGGTCGTGACGTGCATTTTGAGGTCCTTTCAGGGACTGGTGTATCAGGTAGGTTCGCCGATCTTTGTCGCGGCGGCCTGCCAGTTCGTTCCGCTGGCGGCGACGCAGGCCACCCCGTCGGGGCGGATGATGATCGCGGTCCATGTGCCGGTCTCCGGGTTGGCCACGAGCACCATAAGCGCCCCTTTCGCGGTCAGGCCAAGGCTCTGGGAGGTCTCGCCATAGCGCGCCTCCAGCCGGGCTCTGAGGGTATCGGTATCAAAGCAGGCGGACCCGTTGGCGGTGGCGGAGGTAGCCTGCAGTGTTGCGGTCAGGGCGAGTGCGACGACGGCAGTTCGCATATCAGCGGTCTCCCCCGGCCCACTTCCTGAGCCGCTCGCGCATGATCCAGAGGGCGGCGAGGGCGATTGTTCCGGCGAGGGTCAGGGCAATTGCCTGCGCGGTGCCGTCGAGTGCGGCGAGTGCTGTTGCACCGGTGCCTGTGGCGGCGGCGATCTGGGTCGCTGAGGCCTGCAGCGTAGTGGATTGCACGGGGCTCGTGCGCACGGGCTTGCCCGCGCGCCACTCCGGCACACTGAAACAGGGACAGGCCTTCGCGGCATACTGGTTGTGGCCGGAGACCTTGAGGTCGCCGAACCGCGACCCTAGCCGCTCGATCAGCCCCCGCAGAGCCCTCTCCTGCTCGGGCGTGAAATGATCGCTGAACAAGTCGTTCTCCGAGCCGCCATGACCGCCGAACAGCGCAATGCCGATGCTGCGCTTATTGTGTCCCTTGGCGTGTGCGCCAGCGCGCTCAAGCGGACGCCCCTCGCTCACCGCGCCGTCCCGATCAATCAGAAAGTGGTAGCCGATATCGGACCAGCCGCGATCCTCGACGTGCCATCGGCGGACCTCGGCGACTTTCTGGTTGGCGTTTCGGCTTTTCCACCAATCGGCCCGAGTGGCGGTGCAGTGGATGATGATCTCGTCGATCCGGCGGGACATGGGGCTTCCATAGAGGTTGCGGTGGGATCAGGCCCATCCTAGCGCGCACGCCGGGTCGTTGTTAGCGGACCATGGTCCGCTGCACCCGCGCGCCGGGATCGGCTATACCGGGCGGTGATATGCCCGATCCCATGCTCCACAATCCCGCCCCTTCGCCCTCTACGCCGGGCGGACCCGCTACGCTCTCCGCCCTTGACGGCTGGATCGACATCTGCCGCACGGGAAGCTTTACAGCCTCGACCGGGCCTGTGACGCTTGACGAGGCCGATCTCGACGAGATGGTGGCCAATTTCGAGCGCGCCGACCCGGCCCCTGTCGTGCTCGGCCATCCGACGAGCGACGATGTTCCCGCGCAGGGCTGGGTGGATCGGCTGCGCCGTGTCGGCGACCGCCTTCAGGCGCGGCTCACGCGGCTCGACGAGGGCTTCCGGGCGGCCTGTCAGGCGGGCCGGTATGCCCCCCGCTCGATCGGTGCAGTCAATGACCACGCAGGCTGGGTGCTTGACCACCTGGCGTTTCTGGGCGCGGCATCGCCCGCCGTTGACGGGCTGGCACCATCACATTTCTCGCGCCACCCGAAGGGCATGACGATCGCGCTGTCCGCGCCGATCGATACCGCGCTGGCCGCCCCGCTCGGAGGGGCCGAGGAGCGTCTGGGCTGGTATGCGGTCGAGAGCATGCTGCGCTCGCTGCGCGAATGGGTGATCGAGCGCTCGACGATCACGACGGCCGACCGGGTGATGCCGGCATGGTCGCTCGATACGCTGCGCGAGCTGGCAGAGCCCGAGGATATGGTGGCGCTGGTCGGCAGGCTCGGCGCGACCCTCGCCACCGGCACAGACCCCGGCACAGACCCCGGCGGCGCACCCGCCCCTCACTTCACCTCCCGCCGCGCGCCGGCGGTCACTGAAAAGGAACCCCCGATGCCCGACGACATTCCCATCCCCGGCGCAACCGCGCCAGCCGCAGAGCCGCCCGCCGCGGGCGGGGAACTGGCGGTGCAGGTCGCCGAACTTACCGCGGCGCTGACAGGCGAGCGCGTGGCCCGCCTGGCCGCCGAACAGCAGGCCGCGGCGCGCACCCGGATCGCCGCCCATGTCCAGGCCGGCCGTGTGCTGCCCGCCGAGGCGGAACCACTGACGGCGCTTTGCGCAAGTCTGGCGGGAACCGGTGAGGGCGACACCATCGCGCTGAGCGCTGAGGACGGCACCGCGACGCGCGCCAGCCCGGCGGATGTGCTGGAGGCGTTCCTCAAGGGTCTGCCCCGGCGCGGGCCGGAGCTGCGCGAACTCTCGGGCGAGGCGCCAGGCGTGGATATTTACACCCAGGCAGCCGATCCCGCCGGGGTTGACCGGAATGTGCTGGCGCGCCGCGCCAATGCGCTTCTGGCCGCGGACACCACCGGCACGCTGACGCTGGATCTGGCGGTGCGCCAGGTTCTCGCAGGGGAGGCGGCGCATGCATAACCCAACACTTACCCGCGCCTTTCTGGCGGGCGGCACCATCAAGGCACGACGCATCGTGCAGATCGGTACCGCCGACGGCGCTGTGATCCAGGCCGACGCCGACAGCGATACCACGATCGCCGAGCGCCCGATCGGCATCTCCTCCGAGGTCAACACAGCGTCCGGCGCGACGGTGGATGTCCACCTCGCCGGCATTGCCCTCTGCGTGGCGGGCGGTGCGGTCACGCGCGGCGCGTCGGTCAAGGCCGATGCCAGCGGCAAGGCGGTCGCAACCGAAACCGGGAACGATTTTGTGGTCGGCATTGCCCTGACCTCCGCCGCGGCGGACGGCGACATCATCCCGGTGCTGATCGCACCGCAGCGCATCTACATGATGGCGCGCGCGTTTACGGCCGGCGGGCCCATCGCGGCGCGACGCATCGTGCAGATCGGCACCGCCGATGGTGCGGTGATCCAGGCCGACGCCAGCAGCGATACCACGATCGCCGAGCGCCCGATCGGCATCTCCTCCGAGGTCAACACAGCGTCCGGCGCGACGGTGGATGTCCACCTCGCCGGGACCGCCCTCTGCGAGGCGGGCGGTGCGGTCGCGCGCGGTGCCAGCCTAAAGGCCGATGCCGACGGCAAGGCGGTCGCAACCACAACCGCGAAAGACTTCGTTGTCGGCATCGCCCTCACCGCGGGCGCGGACGGTGCCATCATCCAGGTGCTGGTCGCACCGCAACGGATCTGAGGAGACAGCAGATGCCCGACCCAATCCCCCATCCCGGCTCGGCCTATCCGGTCGACGAGACGCGCACCGGCATTGCGATAGGGTACCGCAACCCGGCCTACATCGCCGATCTGGTGCTGCCGCGTGTCACGGTGCCCTTGCGGACCTACCGCTACACCGCTTATCCGCTGGCCGAAAGCTACACGCTTCCCGACACGCGGATCGGGCGGCGCTCGGACCCCACGACCGTACACCTGAGTGCGACCGAGATGGCCGGCATGGTCACCGATTACGGTCTGCAGGACCTCATTCCGGACGATGACATCCGCAACATACCCCCCGGCGTCTCCGACCCGCGCGACCGCTCGGTGATGACACTGACCGACCTTCTGGCCATCGGGCGCGAGAAGCGCGTGGCCGATCTCGTCCTGAACGCCGCCACATATGCCGACACCAACAAGGTGACGCTGGGGGTCAACGACCAGTGGTCGGCTGACCACGCCCATTCCGATCCGGTCGATGATATTCTCAAGGCGATCGACGCGATGATCGTGGCGCCCACGCATCTTGCCATGGGTTCTTCGGTCTGGCTGAAGCTCAGATCGCACAAGAAGATCGCCAAGGCGGTCAACGCGACCTCGGGCGATGTCGCCATCGCCGCGCGGCGCGCCATTGCCGATCTCTTCGAACTTGAGGACATCGTCGTCGGACAGAGCCGGATCAACACCGCCGCGCAAGGCCAGCCGCCAACGCTCGCCCGCATCTGGGGCAAGTCGGCGCTGCTCTATCGCCGGTCGCCCGCGCCTGATCCCATGGGCGCACCGCAACTGGGTGTGACCGCGGGCTATCGTGGTCTTGAGGTCTATTCCCGATTCGAGGGTGCGCGCGGCGCACGCGGGCTGCACCGCATCCGCGTGGTCGACAGCTGCGAGGAGCGGATTCTGGCCCCTGCGGCCGGCTATCTTATCAAAGACGCCGTGGCGTAACGGGTGGGGTGAGAGATGACGCAGCGGAAACCGGCCAAACAGACGACGACCCCCGCGAAGGATCCTCCGGGTGCCGGGACTGACAAAACGGTCCGCGTCCGGCTGACCACGCCGGTGCAGATCGACCGGGTCCGCCATGAGACCGGAGCCATTCTGGACATGGTGCCGGGCATCGCCGACGGCCTGATCGCCGACGGCGCGGCGGTTCCCGCCGAGGCAGAGGATGAGGTATGAGGCCGACCCGTTACGCGACCCGCGCCGATCTGGTGGCGCGCTTCGGGTCTTGCGAGATCGGCGATCTGGCTGACGAGGACATGGACGGGCGCGACGATCCGGGCCGCATTGACGCGGTCCTGGCGGATGTCTCCGCCGAGATCGACGCGGCCCTGGCGCGGGCCTGGGATCTGCCGCTGGAAGGCCCCGGCCCCTGGCCGGCGCTGACCGCGGCGGCCTGCGATCTGGCGCGGCTCAGGCTCTATGACGAGGCACCGCCCGAAGGCGTGATCGCCCGCGCCCGCGCGGCGCGCTCGGCGCTGCGCGGGTTGGTCGATGGCAAGAGCGCGCTGCTTGACGCCGCCAGTTCCATCGTGGCGCGCCGCGAGGAGACGCTGATCTCTGTGCGGGGGCCGTCTGCGGTGATCGCCGTCGCCCTGGGCCGTGGCGCACCGGGGGAGTGCTGACATGGCCGGTGCCGGCGTCAGGATCGATCTGGAGTGGGACGATGCGGAGGTCCGGGGGGCGCTCACGCGGATGGAGCGCGTCGCGGAGGACCCGCGCGCGGTCTTTGACGAGATCGGCGCCATGCTCGTGGCGACGGTCGCGCGGCGCTTTGAGACCGGGACCGGCCCGGATGGCAAAAAATGGCCACCCTCGAAACGCGCCGGTCGGGACGGCGGGCAGACACTTGTCAAATCCGGGCGTCTGGGATCGTCGGTCACCCACCGCGTCGACGCGACCGGCGTCGATGTCGGCACCAATGTCATCTATGCCGCGATCCACCAGTTCGGCGGCACCATCAAACAGAAGGCCCGCCGCCAGACGCTGGCCTTCCGCCGCGTGAAGACCGCCTCGGGTGCCTATGTGATGCGCTTTGCCTCGCGCAAGAGTACCCGGGCGCGCAAGGCGGGCACGGTACGTGTGGCATTCGCCGAAATCGGCGCCCGCGAGATCGCCATGCCGGCCCGGCCCTTCCTGGGGCTTGATGCGTCTGATCGCGATGCGGTGCTGGAGATTGCGGCGCGTGCGATCAGCCGGGCCGCAGGAGCCACGTCATGACCCGGCTGGAGACACCCCACACCGCACCCGATCCGGGCCTGCTGATCTGCGATGCGCTGACCGAGCATCTGGCACCGCTCGCCGGTCCCGGCCGTCCGTTTCGCCGCGTGATCGGCTTGCTGGATGCGGCGGCCGAGACCACGCTCAAACCACCCGTCCTGGCGGTGGTGCCGGCGGCGTTTTCCGCCGGACCCAACCGCACCGGCCGGGCCGGCGCGCTGCAAGAGGTCACGCTGACCATCGCCACCACGATCCTGATCGCCGCCCCGGACGATCCGCGCGGCAGGAAGACCCGATCCCGGGGCCGCCTGGCGGAGCTTCTGGGCCCGGTGCGCAGGCGGCTTCTCGGCTGGTGCCCCGACCCCTGCGCCGGTGTTCCGGGCCGCCCGGCCCCGCTGGCGCTGGTCTCCGGGCGTTTGCTGGAGATCGAGGCCGGACGCGTGGTCTGGCAGGACGAATGGGCGGCCAAATACTGGATACATGCCCAGCCACCAGAGGATACATTATGATCAGCAATCATCGAGACAACATCATCGTCGGGGCGGGAGATTTATATTTCGCGCCCCTTGAACCCGGCGGGGCCCTGGGCGCGGAGCGCCATCTCGGCCATGTCAGCCAGGCCACGCTCGCCATTCAGGAGGAGCGCGTCACGGTGCAATCCTCCTCGGGCCCGCCGCGCACGCTGGTCGATGCCGTCCGCTCGGTCACCCGCACCATCACGATGACCTTGAACGACATGTCGCTCGCCAACCTTGCCGCCTTTCTCGGCTCGGACGCCGCCCTGCCGCGCCCGGAGGAGGCGGTCAAGGATGACGAGATCGCCGTGGCCGCGATCGAGACCGGGCCCTGCTACGGCCTGCCAGGCGCGCGCGGACGCAAGGTCAAGGATCTGGTGGTCTACAAGGCGAAAAACAAGGCCGGCACCAAGCTGGCGGTCGGCACCCATTACCGCGCCGAGGAGAGTCACGGCCGCCTCCGGCTCCTGCAATCCGACGGCGGTGCCGCAAACGGCGATACGCTCTATGCCAGCTACACCGTGACCAAAGGCGAGCGCCTGGCGATCGACCACCCGCAACCGGTGCGCGGCGCGCTGCGCTATATCGAGCTCTCGCCCGATATCGTCCCTGACAGCCATGGGCGGCATTACTACGCGCCGCTCGTCTCGCTGC
Organism: uncultured Paracoccaceae bacterium; assembly: GCA_951812305.1. GTDB lineage: Bacteria > Pseudomonadota > Alphaproteobacteria > Rhodobacterales > Rhodobacteraceae > Rhodobacter_B. Next base: position 806 of record CATOSB010000024.1, on the reverse strand, counting down.
GCCCCGCCGGCGATCTGTCGCTCATCGGTCAGGATATCCAGGGACTGCAGATCGCCGCGCTCATCCTCCAGCCGGCGGATTGCGGCGCCGCCCTCATCGTCGATGGAGAGCCCCTTGGCACGTAAACCCGCAAAACCCCGAAAACCCCGAAAAGCACGAAACATCACACCAAAGCCCGCCCCGGCATCCGATGCCAAGGCGCTCGAGATCCTCGATCCCGATATCGCGCTCGAGGTGGCCGATCCGGACACCGGGAAACCGGTGCAGATCACGGTGCGCGAGTTCCGGTTCCGCGAGGGGCTCGAGATCCGCGCGCTGGCCGGGCCGCTGATTGCCGACCTGGCGGCACAAGTGGGCGACGAGGCCGAGCCTTCGGGCGGCGTGGTAGAGGCGGCGCTTGCCGCTCATGGCGATCTCTGGCTGGAGATTGCGGCCCGCGCTTGCGGGCGCGAGGTGGACTGGCTGGCCCGGCTCCGGGACGCGGATGCGGCAAAGGTTTCGGGCGCGCTCTGGCAGGCGAACATGGGTTTTTTCGTGCGCCACATCGTGGCCGAGGCCGGGCCGGGATGGATGGCACGCCTGTCGGCCTCGCAGACATCCTCGCAACCCTTGCCGCCGAGGGGCACGGAGACATCCGATCCCTCCCGGACACATTGACATGGCGGCAGATCATGCTCCTGTGGCAGGCCGGCGAGACCCGGCGCGCCCGCGAGGCGCAGACCCTTGCCACGGCGCTGGCGGCAGGCCTGCTGACACGGTGACGCCGGCATGAGTGGCGATCTGGACCTCGCCCTGCGGATCCGCGC
>CATOSB010000023.1 GCA_951812305.1 uncultured Paracoccaceae bacterium | reverse complement strand
CGTTGAGCAGAAATACCGTGACTGCTTTGGCACCCTCCCGAGCTATGGTCGGTTTGTCAGCCTCATGCCAAGATTAATGGTGCCGTTTTGCATACTGCTGCACTGCTTCAGCGGTGAAAAAACCGGCGTCTATTTTGCCGACAGCACTAAGCTCGCGGTCTGCCACAATGCCCGCATTAATCGAAACAAGGTCTTCAAGGGGCTGGCAAAGCGCGGTCGCAGCACAATGGGCTGGTTCTTTGGCTTCAAACTGCATCTAATCATCAACAACAAGGGGGAGATCATGGCCGTCAAAATCACGGCAGGTAATGTCGATGATCGAAAGCCGTTTGAAGCCATGATCGCGGGCCTCGAAGGCAAAATATTTGCTGATAAGGGCTATATCTCCAAATCCCTCTTCCAACGGCTCTGGCAGCGTGGGCTCCACCTCGTCACCGGCATTCGCCGCAACATGAAAAACTATCTCCTGCCAATCCTGAACAAAATCCTGTTGCGAAGGCGGTTCATCATCGAAACTCTGTTCGATAAGTTGAAAACCAGCATGGGACTGGAACACACTCGACACAGATCGCCTGCCAACGCATTCGTACACCTCATCTCGTGTGTCGCAGCCTATAGGCTCGGGAAAACCAAAGTTAAAATGGGACCCATAACCGTGCCGGAAACAATCAGGCAGGTCGAATACCAGATATAGCGCTTATCCAGAACTCAGGTTAATATTGTCGAATGCCTCGTACTGCACCTCGCTAAGAGTTTGCATGACCTCGACCAGCAGGTCCGGGGTACCACAGTAGCTACCGACCTCACGTCTTTCAGGGTGATAGGCTGGCCGCAGATCAGAATCAATGTTCCGAACAGGTTCGCCTTTTCTGCTGTTCACGTAGAAAGGGATCATTTCTTCGGCGTCCTTTGTAATGTTGGCCACATAAATTGCGCGCACAAAGTTGGACAATTTATCGCCCTCAAAGCGATATGCAGGAATTTCGAACTCAGAGATAACTCGGTACTTTCTCCGAACACGGATGGTCAACATTCTGGTCACGACACGCCTCTCTTTATTGTTGATCACCCGTCAGCATTTTCCGACAAGGTCACCAAATCCCCATTGCAGAGTTCCGACAAAGACAGCGATGGCTTGTTGCTTTTGGAGCTTGCTCCTCACGCTAAGTATCTCTTCGTTCGCACGTTCGATCTTTCGTGCTGCCGCCGAGATCTTGCCGTCATTTAGTTCCCAGTCAATTTCGTGGTTCTTCGGCATCGTTTCGTCAAGCGCTGGCTTTTCCAATGTGCGAACCGATTCCGGCACCGCAATCTTGTTGTCGGCTAGTGCCTTTGAGATAGCTGCCGCTAACACCGAGACGTTTTGTAAGGCGAGATGGGCGTTGCGAGAGTTCAGATTAATGCTGTGGGAGAAAATTTCGTATCTTTGGCTTGATCCCACGGACATGGGATCAAGCTTAGGAAGCACGGCGAAATACAACGCGGCGATGGCCACCAGACATGCTCCCAACCGCGGGAAAACACAGCCGTTTCCAACCCAAGCTGCCCAAACAGAAACCACGAACCAAATCAGCAAACCGCCGATCCACATCTTGTCCGCGATCATTGTTCTGGTTCTGCGTTCCACCGCGCACCCCCTACTCTGTTTCTCTCGGGGTCCCATCCCAGTGATCCGGTTTGTCGCGCTGCGCGGTGCCGACGAATTTGATCACCAGATCATGGACCCAAGTGGTTTGCATGTCGAAATCCGCGGGCAAGCCCCGAATAGTATTTGCCAGTTCGGCAACCTCCAGCGGCTTGCCGTTGGGTCGTCATGCCGGACGTGAATTATGATGTCGGCCTGTTCTAGTGTATAGTCGATTGTATTGGGACGGACGACGAATGTCCGCACTCAATCGGCGCGATCGAAATCTCACGGCTGCAGCGAATGTCTGGAATCCGCCGTCCCCGCCGACGATGCACTAGTCAACCGGCCCCTCAAGCTTAAGCCAGTAACGTGTATACCTCCGCTCTCCCGTGCGGGTAAGGGCACCCATTTCAACCAATTCCTGCAGGTCCCTCGTCGCGGTTGCACGCGATGTAGCGGTGATCGAAATATAATTCTCGGCACTCAAGCCACCCTGGAAGCCATCTGGCCCTTCCCGGAACATCCGCTCAATCGCCTTGGCCTGCCGATCATTCAACGCTTCGCGATGTCGGTCGTAGAAATGCACCTTGGCTATGAAAAACCCTACGCGATTAAGAGTGACCTGCTGCGCTGCCAGCACCGTTTCGGCAAACCATTCGAGCCAGGGCGTGACGTCCAGCGTCTTCTGATGCCGCTCGAGCTGATCATAGTAAGCCTTCCGTTGCCGCTCGATTGTGAAGGCAAGTGCGATCAGGCTTGGCTGGCCGATATTCTGAGCCAGGGACTTCTCGGCCAAAGCTCGGCCCAGGCGACCGTTCCCGTCTTCGAACGGATGGATGCTTTCGAAATAGAGGTGGCTCAGCCCAGCCCGTGTCAGTGCTGGCAATGGGTCACTGGTATCCGGCGCCGTCCTATTGAACCACGCGACATACCGATCCATCTCTTCTTGAACTTGCGCGGAGGGCGGTGCCTCAAAATGCACGGCAGGTCGATCAAGACGGCCAGAGACGATCTGCATCGCATCTTCGTGCCGCCGGTATGACCCGGTTGCCTCCAACCGTTTGTCGAAAGACAGGAGCATTTCATGCCAACTAAAGAGCGTGTCATGCGTGAGGAGCTCGGCGTAGGTCGAGTAAACGTCGACCATCATCTCGGCTACGCCCTGTTCTCGAGGTTTGTTCGGATAGCTGTCCGGTTCCAGTCCGAGTTGTCGGCGTAGTGAGGATTGCACGCTGCGCCGGTCCAGCATCTCGCCCTCAATGGCACTCGTCTTCATGGCTTCATCACTTAGAAGATCAATGCGGAGTTGATCGCGCTCTGACGGGCTGACATGGTGGACAGCACCAAGGATTTCGCCTGACGACAGCAAGAAGCGTTGTTCGAGCGGTGCTAGTGCAGCTTCGTCATACCGAAAATCCGGCCAACCAGAAATTTGCCAATTCCAGACCATGAGTTATAGAACTCCTCCCTATAACTCATGAATAGATCATTAATGAGCTATAGAAGTCAATTCTATACCTCAAAACCTGAAAATCCGCGTGACAGCTCCCACAATCTCAGACTTCAGGTCTGCACCCACCTCCGACTGATTGAAAGTCAAAGCCCGACCAATTGAAAGCGGGCCGCTTTAGACTTGCTCCGGCTGGTGCGCTTCTGCGGCGTCATGACTGGCCAATTCGAGCTCCGGCAAATCCCTCAGCGTCTGCAGATCAAACGTCGCCAGAAACGTCGCAGTCGTCACGAACGTATGCGGCGCGCCCGGCCGCGGTGATCTTGGGCCTGACGCAATCAGATCCTCGTATCGCAACCGCGCCAGCAAATCGCGGCTGACCTCCTTGCCAAAAATATCCCTCAGACCCGCCCGGTCGATCGGCTGGTGATAGGCGATGGCACAGAGCACACCCATCTCCATTTCGGTGAAAGCGAGGGACTGCTCGCCAAGGTCGGCCGCCGCCTTGATCGCCTCGGCAAACTGCGTCCTGGTCCGCATCATCCAAGCGTCAGCGACGCAGGCAATCTCGTATGGGCGTCCGGTGAGCTCAGCTGCGATATCTTCAATAAGCATGTCGACGGACGCCCCCTGCCCCACGACGCGCGCCAGGTCTTCGCGCCCAACGGGCGAAGCGCTGGCGAAGAGCACCGCCTCGATCCGCCCCATCCACTCGTGCCACCGCAATTCCTGCGGCAAGTGTTCGAGCTCTCGGTCAAACACACCGTCACCAAACGAGCCCTCCTGCCCTTTTGCAGGCTTTCGTTTTGCCACAACGTTCATGGCGGTACCGGTCATGGTACGATCCCATACTGCCGGAAGGTTGGGCGTCCGGTCAGTTCCCGCGCGGCGTCCAATTCCACCAGCCGCTCACAAAACCGCCGCGCGGCGCGATCCGTCATGGGAATGGTCGTGCCCTGAATCATCGGTGACAGCATGGCCGACGGCGCGACGGCGTCTTCAGACAGGAATAGGGCGACCGCCGCCTCCGATCCCTTAGCCCGCAGTTTCGGAGCAATACTCCGAAGCGCGGCTGCTCGGGTCGAGAGGTCCCGTGAAAGTCTGATCGTGCCTTCGATGGATTCCAGAATGCGCTGCTGAACCTTCAACTCCGTCCCCTGCCCCTCTGTGACGAGGTCCCGCAACATCACTTTTGTGAGCCGCTGCGCCGTGACGGGCAAGATCGTTTTCCAGTTCAGCGCGCGGGCCAACACAATGTCAGAGAGAAAGCATGCGACCCGCTCTGTCCGATCATCCATTTCCAAGACCGCGCGCATCACCGAGACGCATCCGGCAATCGGCGCATGGTTTAGGGCACGATCTGCCCCTGCTCCTATCCAGCCCAAAACATCGTCTGCAAAGTTTGGACCAATGCGGTCCTCAAGGCCGCGATGCCAATCCTTGCCGTTCAATCGAGGCCTAGCTGGCCCGAAGCTGCATATTTGGGCTTTTGAAAGAACGTACAGGGAACGAAAGGCTGATTGACGGCCAGAGCTGATGTTGGATGATGCTTGCGTCTGGAGGGGTCATGATAGAGCAAGCATTTGCCTCAACGTGGGGGCTTTCATATTCGGATTTTGAGTTTCTAAACCGGTTTGGGGCGAAGTCGCGGGTCGCGATTGCATGCCAACTCCTCTTTTTTCGCCAGCATGGCCGGTTTCCTGCCACGCGCGGTGATCTTGACCCTGATGTGATCGTGTACGTTGCTGACCAGATTGGGGCGACAGACGATCTTTCCTACTCTTTTTCCAGTGACACCGCGCGGCGGCAACGTGCGAGTATTCTGGATTTTCTCGGGTTTCGCCGGGCTTCTGATCGTGATCGGGCCAGACTCCAGGCATGGATGATTGAACAGCTCGGTGGGCGTGACCTGAACTTGGCGGATTGGGTTGAGCGGGGCTATGCACAGGCCCGTCAAATGAACGTGTTTGTTCCTTCAGTGAAGATCATGGAGCGGCTTGCGCGCGCGGCCCGTCGGGATTTCCGCGAGGGGTATTTGACGAAGGTGGCATCGCGGTTATCGACCGAGAGGGTTACGCAGTTAGAATGGACGCTGTCTGAGCCCTTGGCGACAACGGGGTTTCAGCGTCTGAAGGATGATGTCGGTGCTGCAACGCTAGACAGCGTACTGCTGACGGCGCAAAAGGTGTCCTTTGTCGCGGCGCTCAATCTTCCATTGGATATTCTTGGTGATGTCGAACGCGGTTGGGTGATGCGTATTGCATGTCAGGTAGAAGGCGAAACCGCCTCGGAAATGCGTCGCCATGCGCCCGAGAAGCGCTTCGGGCTTCTTGCGGTCTACCTGATGCATCGCCGCTCTCAGCTGATTGACGGCCTCATTGACCTGCTTTTGGAGGTGGTTCATCGCCTGGGAACACGGTCACGCCGAAAGGTCATTCAGGGCATCGCGGCAGATATAGGCGCGGTTCATGGCAAGGAGCGTTTGCTTGTCGAGATTGCCATGGCCGCGCTGGATCATCCCGAGGGTCGGATTGAAGACGTTATCTTCCCTATCGCTGGGGCGGCTAAACTCCGGGCAGTCATTGACGAACATCGCGCCAAGGGTACCTTGGACACGCGCATCCAACAGACCATGCGCAACTCATATGCCAGCCACTACCGCCGCATGCTGCCACCGTTGCTCCGGGCTTTGCGATTTCGCTCGAACAATGCAATGTGGCATCCGATATTGACCGCCTTGGTTCTGATTGTCCGGTTTGCGGAAGCCGGTCGCCGGGTTGTTTCTGAAAATGATATTCCAGCAGGGATCATTCCCGGAAAATGGCGCAGCGCAGTCATTGATGAGAATGGTCGGGTCAATGTTGTGTCCTTCGAGCTCTGTGTGCTGACACAGCTTCGCGAACGCATCCGCGCCAAAGAGATATGGATCGAAGGTGCGGACCGCTACCGCAACCCGGATGATGACCTGCCGGGAGATTTCGACACGCGTCGAGATTCCTACTACGCTGATCTGGGGCTATCGCAGGATGCAAGAGGCTTTGTCGCGGGCGTGAAAGCCGAGCTGGAGAAGGAACTGCGGCTGTTGAACGCCACCTTGCCTGACAATGATAAGGTGCGCTTGCGGCGGGGTGGGGAGAACCGGATTTCCATTACGCCCTTTGCGCCAGCCCCAGAGCCGCCTGGTTTGGCCACGCTGAAAAGCGAGGTTGCCCGGGCGTGGCCGATGACCGGGCTTTTGGATGTTCTCAAAGAAACAGCACTCGATACTGGGTTTTTGAGCGGCTTTCAGACCTCGGCCAGTCGGGAGGCTCTGCCGCCTGCCGTGCGAGATCAACGCCTGTTGCTCTGCCTTTACGGCTTGGGAACCAACGCGGGCCTGAAACGCGTGGCCGCTGGTTCACCCGATGTCAGTTATGACGAACTTCTGCACATTCGCAGACGGTATATTGACCCGGCTTCCTTAAAGGCGGCTTGCGCGCAGGTTGCCAATGCAACGCTTGCAATTCGCGAACCGGAAATCTGGGGCACGCCGGGCACAACATGTGCTGGGGATTCCACCAAGTTCGGGGCCTGGGATCGCAATCTGATGACGGAGTGGCATGCGCGCTATGGCGGGCGCGGCGTCATGATTTATTGGCATGTAGAGCGTCAGGCGACCTGCATTTATTCTCAGCTGAAGCGTTGTTCGTCCTCTGAGGTAGCCGCAATGATTGAGGGTGTCTTACGGCATTGCACGGACATGGAAATCCAACGGCAGTATGTGGACAGCCACGGCCAAAGCGCAGTTGGCTTTGCTTTCTGCCATCTTCTGGGCTTTGAGCTTGCGCCGCGCCTCAAGGCAATTGCGCGGCAGAAACTCGCCCTCCCTAGTGCGGGTATGCGAGGGCAACTGCCCAATCTCCTTCCGATCCTGTCGGGCGTGGTCGATTGGGGCGAGATCGAACGCCAGTATGACGAGATGGTCAAATACGCAGCGGCCATGCAGCACGGGACGGCTGATCCCGAGGCCATCCTTCGCCGGTTCGCCCGATCCGATGTGATGCACCCCACCTACAAGGCGCTGGCGGAGCTTGGTCGCGCCATAAAGACGATTTTTCTGTGCCGCTATCTGCGCTCAGAGGCCTTCCGTCGGGAAATTCATGAGGGATTGAACGTCGTCGAGAACTGGAACAGCGCCAACAGCTTCGTGTTCTTTGGCAAGGGCGGTGAAATTGCCACCAATCGTGTGCGGGATCAGGAGACCGCTGCTCACGCGTTGCACTTGCTACAATCGTCACTGGTCTACGTGAACACGCGGATGGTGCAGTCCGTCCTGCGCAACCCCGATGTGGCCGCCCGCTTGTCCCCTGAGGATTATCGCGGCCTGTCCCCGCTCATCTACCTACACATCAACCCTTATGGCCGCTTCGAGGTCGATCTGGATAAGCGGATCGATTTCGGGCTCTTGGCCGCGTAATTGGAGTCCGTATGTCCTCTCAACTACTCGCAGAATGTATGGAGCAATTCGGTCTCCATGGTTTTGAACCGGAATTCCAATCGTATTTTTTGCGGCTAAAATCCCGCTTGCTCTCCAGCGGCGATGTCGCCTGTGGTTTGGTGGTGCTCACCGCACAAGAGGATGACCACTCGGGGGGGGCACATCAAATACTGAGCCTACTTCTGGATGAAGCTCGGATGGGCCTGTAAAATGATAATGAGTACGCGGAAGATTTCCTGGAAGCGGTAGAAATGGCCGTTCAAGCCGGTGTTGCTGCGGGCGCGGTAAAGCAGGAAAACATGATGGAATTTGCGGGCCTCTATCGAAGGGTTGGCTTGCCGGTGCCACAATCATTTATGATCGATCCTGATAATATGGCGCCTCCGTCGGACATGGAGGGCTTCGATCTTTCCGAGAATCTGGAAAATGTTGCGCGCGATATCATGGACGAGGGAGGCTCGGCCTATGATCTATTCAATGCAATTGACACCATGATGGCAGCGGCACCGGAGGAAATTCAGGCGGGTCTGGCCAATCACATTGCCACGATGGATGGACCTTTTTTCGAACGTTGCGCTTTGTTCATGCTGTTGTCCGGCCCGCAGCTTGTCCAGGAGGCCACCATTGCCGGTCTGTTTGAACGCCTTGATGGCTTTGCCTTGAATGCAGAAACATTGACGCTTTTTCCAGTGGACCAGCACAGGCGGCATTGGATGATCTGATCAAGAAAGCACGCGGCAAACCCATTCCAAGCCAGAGCCAGTCAACCGGAGCAGAAATTCAAGAGATCGGCGCGAGTATAACGGACGGCGTTGGCGCTCAGAGCATTGCAGTCAGGGTGAAACAGAGTTCAAAGACCGTATTGGCAATGATCCTGATCAAGGCAGGGCATGGGATCAGGGACAGCTTCCTTGTTCCCCTTGAAAGCAGTGGCGATGCGGAACAAATGATCGGACAACTCCGCGCAGAAACTGGCGCCGACGATATTTCCGCTGACACTTTGCGTGTCTTGCTGGAGGGTGCATTGGCTGATGGCTTGGCAAACGAATGCCTGCCCGCTCCGGGTTTTCTGGACGTTGTCGAATCCTGTAACCTGTTCGACCTGCGCCCTCAGGAATTGGGGCTTCAGGCACTACTCGACTTGGCAGATCCCAACCGAAAGATTCAAGATGCCTCAGCGCAGGCGCTCGGGCGCTGGATTAATGATGATATGGCGTTGGACTTCCTGGAGCCTCTTACAGACAGCTGGTTCGAGGACAGCCAGGAGACCCGTGAGATTGTCGCCACCGGAAAAACAGCGCGCAGTATCGAAACCAAGCTCTGGAAATTCCTCGAGACGCGGCGCGATATTTGGGCGCGACGGTTTTTGCAAACAGCGGTGATGTTGAGAGATGGAGACCGGCTCCGGGAGTGGAAAACCCTGACCGCATCCGCATATGGCTTGATGAATGGACGGGCTTTGAAGCGTATCCCCCTGATGGAAGACATCATGCATACGACAATCGAAGCGGATGATGCAAAACTTTGGGGATAGCGCGTCACTATGAGTATACCCATGATGACGATGCGCATGAACACTGAAACCCGCCATTTTTATGTTCACTTTGGGTCTGTTTCGAGATAATGAACATATATCGTAACTCCCAAGCACCCTGTCCGATAGGGTTGCGGGGTTTTGTTCCGTCAGAGCCGTGCGATGATCTGAGGTGGTGACAGGGTCAGGATTTCCAGGATGTTGAACCGGTGTTTTCTGGCCGTCGAGATGACGGACCTGATGTCGGCGAAGACCCGCGCGCCCTCGAGGGTGCGGAAGGTGCCCGAGATTTTCATGCGCAGCTTCATCATGCGCAGGTCCTGTTCGGCCTGATTGTTTGTGAATGGGACCGCGAAGTCGGCGATGAATCGCAAAACGTCATCGCGGTAGTCACGCAGGCGGAGGAGCAGGTTGTGGCCTGGCCGCCTGGCTTTTCGGCCGCGGGTGCCGGGGCTTTTGGCCAGCGGGGGCTGGCGTTCGTGGAAGGCGAGCCCCTTGGCGAGGATCGCCATGTATCTGGTGACTATACCCTGGCGAACCAGTTCCGGGAGTTCGGTCTCGCCTTGATCCTGAGCCGCGCATCTGAGCTGATTGGCGCTATGAAGCACTGCGCTCATCTCCGTCGCCCAAGGCTCTTTTTCGATCTCTTCGATGGCCTTGAGTTCGCGCAAGTGATGCGCCCCGCAGAGGGCGTGGGCGTCCACTCCGCTCATATGGGCGTAGTAGGGTTTCCAGTGATCATGAATGATCGTCCCGCCGGTCAGGAAGGTTGGAACAGCACCGCGTTTGGCGCTGATGCGGTAATGGGTGAAGGCGGTATCGCAGATCGTGTGCAGCCAGTGCAGCTTGCCGGCAACACGAAGTCCGGTCTCGTCCAGATGCCGAACGCCGCCTTCGGCAAGCCGGGCGAGAATGTGTTCAACCACGACACCCATCTTATTTGCCGCGCCGCGCGTCCAGTTGGTCACGCTGGCCGCGCACAAGCTGGTGGCCCCAAACAGGTCGCGCATAAGCTGGCAGACCCGATCCTCGGGTATCAGCTGCTGAACATTGCAATAGACCGCCACTGCCCGCATGCGCGTGCCATATTGCACATGCGCGGCCACGCCATCGGGAAAGCCAGCCGTCGTCGTGGCTCGACAATGGTCGCAACAATAAACCGCCGCCTGATGCTCGGTGACCTCCAGGCGTGGCGCAGGCAAGTCGAACACCTGACGCTTCTCGATCCCTTTCACCATCTCCGCCGTCAGGGCGCTCTGACAGGCGCTGCAATGCGTCGCCTCATGCCGTTCGACAAAGTCGGGTGTTGACGTCTGGCGCAGGGTGTCGCCCCGGTGGCCAACTTGGCCGCCACTTTTCTTTCCGGATTTGCCACGCAGGCTGCGCGGGGCTGGCTTCTTCAGGCCATCACTTGAAGGGGGCTTGCTGCTATTGCTGCTGTTCTTGGCCAACTGTCGGCGCAGGTCCGTGATCTCTTCCGCCATGCTCGCCAACGCAGCTTCAAGCTCAGCGATCCGACGCAGAGCCGTGGCGAGAAGTTGTTCAAGGGCGGCAACCTGATCCATCCCACCACTGATTCAGAGAAATCAACCCGGCGCCACAGAATTCAGACAAGAAAGAAAAAAAACACGCGCAAAATGGCAAATTCGACTCACCATAAAACTGACAATAACACTCAAACGTGGGGGGTGCTTGGGAGTTACAGGAAATGACCAAAGTCGTTATGTACTCCAGCAGTGACCGCGTTCGGGGCCACTGGCAGCTTGGAGCGGCTATTTCTGCAGGTCGCAGCACCAGCAGTTCCAGTACATGCTGCTGCTGCTGCAGCCGTTAAGCCTTCTGCTTGTGTGACCCATATTACATGGGTCACACATTCAATGCTGTAATCATATACAAATTTCAATTCAAACGCGTTGGTTCAGAAACAAAGTGGATACAATCTATTATATTAACCCTGCGATGAAATTGAACGTCTCTGCAGACGATATCCTTCAATTTCGTTTTCCTGATTCGCGTCATGTGACGATTGAGTGTCCCGCACAGGACATAGCAACAGTTTTGAATGAACCTGGACCTGCATCGGAGTCCGAGTGGCTGCACAAGTTACAAAACTTGCCTGATACCTTGGGTACAGATGTCGTTGAGGCGCTCTTTGGTACCCTTACACAAATCTGTGCACTTATCCCTAATTCATTTCAGTCAGACACGAAAGGCCAAGCGATTTTTATGCATGAACACCTTGTGACCCGCGCTGCTAAGGGCAGTTTCACCGTACCTACTTTTGAAACAGCTTCCATCACCGGGGAGGGCATTCTGGCTGATGTCCTCTCCGAAGTTTTGGAAATCATGTCCGTTCCACAGGTCAGTACAGATGAGGCGGATTTTAAAATCTTGACAGCAGATAGTCCGGACTTTCCGGCCTTGCGTCAGTCCTATCGCGCGGTGGGCAATGCGCAATTCAAGTCTTGTGTATGGTTTGATGACGGGAGTTTCCGATTGGGTCCACTTCATGTGCGTGATGAATCCGCCTGTTTGGAGTGTTTTGTCACCCGCTGTGAAGCGACGGCGCATTTCTTTGAAGAGGCTGTGGCCTTTCACAACAAAACTTATCTGAGCGTGAACGAAAAGCCGCTTGGTCGTATGGAGCGCAATCTGGCGCTATTTGCAGCGGAGCGGTACCTGCGTTTGATACAAAATGGCCAGTTTGATCAGATCGTGCCAGGTCAGGTGGAATCGTGGTCATTGCTCAGTGGGGCTAAGGAAATCTTGCCGGTGCTACGCAATCCTTATTGCGAATGCGTGCCGGCATCAGTCAAGCCCTCACGCGCTGTGCGGGATATCATCTGATGGAATTGACACAGCTTTTGGATCGGACTGTTTCGTTTGAGGCTGGTTTGATCACATATTTGTCGGAAGTGCCCACACAGGTTAGTGAAGCACCGGTTCATATCTATATCGCCGAATTTCAGGATCCGACGGTTTTATGTAAAACTGCTGTAGAGCGTATGCCGCCGACCTCACGACAAGCGTCAGGTGCTGGTTTAGACCGAGACGAGGCGTTGTGGTCCACCCTTGGCGAGGCAGTAGAACGGTATGCAGCGTCAAACTGGATGCATCTTGAGCAGATCGAAGGAACAGCGGAAGACCTTCCGGGAGCCGCACATTTCCTGAACAATGCGATCTATTTCAGTGACGAAGACTACAGTGACCCGGATTTTGAGTTCGCCCGCCCAGATCTCACTAAGTTGCGGCACTGGCTCGAAGGTATTTCGCTGAAATCCAGTCAACCCTATCATGTCCCGGCCTCGTGTGCGTGCATGAATTTCGAAGCGCAGTATCAACATGAAATTCTTGACCGAAGCTATTCGACAGGGCTTGCATCTCACACGTCTTATGAGGCGGCAATCCATTCTGGATTGTGCGAGGTCATAGAGCGGGACGGCTATACCAGCTATTGGCTCTCTAAGACGGTGCCAGAAGTATTATCTGCGGATTTGGTCAAGAGCTTAATCTCTGCAAGGCTCTCTGAAGAACTGGATCGATTGGGACTAGACATACGGGTCTTTGCAATGCGTACGGATGTCGAAGTTCCGATCATTATCAGCTGTGTCAAAATTGAGGATGGCGGCATTGCCACCGGGGCGTCATGTAATCTCGATGTCTCTGATGCGGTAACCAAGGCGATCGTGGAATCCATGCACACCTACAATTGGTGTCTCGATATGAAGCGCCTGAATGCTCCAGTCGAAACCAAATTCGAGATTGATGATTTTCCGCATCACGTGTCCTACTATCTCAAGCCCGAGCGGTCTGAGACTTATCTATGGTGGGCGGTTGATCCGGTTATATTGGACGAGCTACCGCCGGAATGGGCTATCAGCACGGGCACGCCACAACAAAAAATGGACGTACTGGTTCAACAAGTTGTCAAGGCTGGGTTCGAGCCTGCTTGGGTAGATTTGACCAGTCCAGACACTGCTGATCTTGGGTTCGTCGTGGTCAAAGCCTTTGTGGCCGGGCTCCATCCGCTGTCCGCAGGATATTTGAGTCCACAGACCGATCCACGCCGCATTGCAAAGTTTGCTCAATATCGCGGTGTCGCCTGGAGCGGTCGCATCGAACTCGATCCACCCCATGCTTTTCCTTAGGTCCGATAATGCAATTTCAAAAATACGTAACCGTCAATGGGTTTGAACCAGATGAGTTGGAAGAGTGTATTGCCTTCCATGACACGACTAAGATCAAACCGTACTCTTCAGTGAAAACCTTCTTACGATCTTCGCAATATGTGGATTCTGCTCGTGGTGTTGACGAGACCAGCCGCAACTATCGCAACTACAATGCGCCCTACGAAGATATTAACGACGCAAACCTTCCTTCAACAGGATTTGACGATATCAACACGCATCGTAGTTCAACACGTCAGTTTGATGGTGCGGCTGCGTTTGATCGCAAGAAAATTCTCTCGGCTTTAAAGGCTTGTTGTGACACCCGGGTTGGTATCACGCCTCATTCTGAGACAGCAGAGCTCGGTTTCCGAGGTTATGCTTCTGCGGGCGGGCTCTTTCCCGTGGATATCTATGTCTTGGAACGTTCAGGCTCCGAGTACATCTTGCGGTACTTAAACCCAAGAAGCCTGCGCTTGTACGAGGTCAAGACATTTGAGGCCGAACATCACGCTATGTTGCGCCGTGCGCTGTGTGATGGAAAGCATGACCTGATAGACACAGCTCAAGGCGTGTTAATCCTGTCAGCGGTTTGGGAACGCTCTATCGTGAAATATGGGCGTCAAGGTTACCGTTTCTCGGTCATGGAGCTTGGAATTGTTGCACATCATCTCAGCCTGTGCCTGACGGCACTGGGTGTTGACAATCTCCATTGGGGTGGCGGCTTCGAGGATCTGGTGGGTGAGATTGTTGGCATTGATCCTCGCAGTGAGGCGGTCGGACACCTGTTGTGGTACGGAATTTGCGATGTTTGATCCGTCCGATGACCTGAATCGCCTCGGACTACAACGTAATGGGCTTTGGACCACAGATGCCCGCAACGCCCTGTCACCGGGCCATATTGGGGATATGGAAGGGGCAACTGCAAGTGTAGAGCTTGCTCCGGGTGTGTCATTGTTGCTCAAAGACCCTTCTGATCTTAATGTGTCAGCATTGCAAGATGTCGTGCGTGGCATGAATTTGCTATTTGAACCAGAGCATTCCATTTGCGTATGTGAAACTACCGTGTTGGAAAATGAAAGAAGCTTCCAGTTCGAATCCGGTCTAGCCCTTGCCTTTGTCCATTCAGAATCCCTGCAGGATCCATTTGCAGGCTTCGTGCACGAATTTACTCATGCTTTGGGTCTTACGGGCATTGCGGAGATAGACGAAGGGCTCGCAATGCTCTTTGACGAAGGGGCTGCGGGTGGTGCAATTGAATGGTCGTCCTCCTGCAAGTTTGACCGGGATTGGCGCACAGACTTGGCACGGCGACAGGTTTCAGCGGCCAATATTTACACGTTTGGTGCGAGTTATTTTGCGTCTGTTGTCAAAGATGCGGGTGAGAAAGAGTTGCTGGCAGAACGCGACAGGCTGCGCAGGTTTGGAACGGCAGAGAATGTGCGTGAGCATATGCGCGTGCAGTTAATCGCGGTCCGGTCGCAAGATACTATGAATTTGGACGGTGAAGTTACTACAACGCTTTTGGATGGTCTCTATTTCAAGGGTGATTTAAGGGCGTTCAAGTCTGGTGCGGATGCACTTTTTGTCCAGGCTGACCCCAGCAGTTTGCCTGTTGCGGAACAGCTCACATTTGGTCGCTATGTCAACTACCTCGCCACGCTGGAGACCGAAGAAATCCCGGTCCCTATTATGCACCTTCTCCAAACCGAGAGCGATGGCTCGGTTTCACATGAGGCGGCGCAATTGCTGAGGCTGGCGCGCGCTGTTTTTCGCACAAGATGCAGCCAATCACGGATAGCGTTGAAGAAGAATGCCCGTAGACTGGAACGTAATTTGATGGAAGCGTTGGAAACCCACGCGATAAAAGCAGATGTGCTTTTGCAATTGGTGCAATTCCATAAATACGTTCCTGAAATAGCAGGTGGCCAACCGGCCAAGGCGTTTGGCTTTGCCTCTGAACTGGCTGGGTTGCCAGGAATGCAAAGCGTAGGACAGGAGCTTTGTGATGGTTTGCAGCAAGGATACACGTGATGCAGGATATATCGTCGGCGTCAATCAGAACGGTCACTCGTATTTCTGGGTCAGGCGTGTCCTTTGAATTACCTGCTGACCAGAACCTTGAATTTAGTCAGGGACGTTTTGCAGTTCTATTGGGGCAAAACGGCAGTGGCAAAACGTCCTTCTTGGAGGCGATTTTGGGCATCCGGCCTGATTACGCGGTTGATCGATCAATTTTGGGCAGCAGTCATATTGATCTGCCTAATGATATCAAACGCCGCATCGGTGTCAGCACACAGATCCATAGCTATTCGGAAGGTGTAAAGGTGCGGGATGTGGTCCGATTGCATGCCGGAGCCTATAGGGTCGCACAAAACAATGAATTGCTTGAAACATTTGACCTTGGGGATGTGCTCGGCAGTGACTATGCTAAGATCTCAGGTGGCCAGAAAAAGCGTCTTTCGTTGTATTTCGCGCTTGCTCATAATCCAGAGGTCGTTTTCCTGGATGAACCCGAGGCAGGGCTCGATGTGCAAGGGCTAGAGGCGCTCTTGGCGCAAATTCGCGCTCGGTCTGATACGGGATTGACAACAATTGCAGCAACCCATCACGACCTTACCACCGAGCACGCAGGAGATGTGATGCTTCTGAATGCAGGTGAGGTGGTATTTTCAGGTGCCAAGGTGCAATTTATCGACGATTTCTTCGGTGATACCGTTTTGGAAGTAAATACAGATGGGCTGTTACCACAAGATATCGAGCGGATATTGGCCGTTGGCAAAGCAAATTGTTTTGACGGCTTGAGTAAAGATAAACTTCTTGTTTTCGGCTGTGAGAATATTTTTGCGGATCCGAAAAATTTTGCCAACTTTGACATCGAAAGGCGCTCTATTTTGCGGAAGACCAAATCCACCGACTTGCTGACATGGATCAACAACAGGGCGGCCACGAAATGCGCGCCCTAATCTTCTTCGAACTTAAATCCTATCTCTCAAATCGCATGGCCATGTTCTGGACCGTCGCTTATCCAATCGCCATGCTGGCCTTTTTGGTCATGGTGTTCGATACCAACGCACCGGTTTCGGACTTCACCCAGAGCTATCGCTTTCAAACCACCGTGGGTCTTGTGTCGCTGACCATAGCCTCCACGGCGCTGTTTGGCATGGGGCAAGCCATGAGTGACATGCGCACGCACCGCGCGTTGATCCCATACATGTTTTTGCCCATCTCTATCTTTGGTGTGATGTGGGCCATCCTAGCGTCGCGGATCATCGTGACTTTTGCCTTCAGCCTCCTGTTCATCATCGGATCTTTTGCAATTCTAGATATTTATGCACCTCTTTTGTAACTCCCAAGCACCCTGTCCGATAGGGTTGCGGGGTTTTGTTCCGTCAGAGCCGTGCGATGATCTGAGGTGGTGACAGGGTCAGGATTTCCAGGATGTTGAACCGGTGTTTTCTGGCCGTCGAGATGACGGACCTGATGTCGGCGAAGACCCGCGCGCCCTCGAGGGTGCGGAAGGTGCCCGAGATTTTCATGCGCAGCTTCATCATGCGCAGGTCCTGTTCGGCCTGATTGTTTGTGAATGGGACCGCGAAGTCGGCGATGAATCGCAAAACGTCATCGCGGTAGTCACGCAGGCGGAGGAGCAGGTTGTGGCCTGGCCGCCTGGCTTTTCGGCCGCGGGTGCCGGGGCTTTTGGCCAGCGGGGGCTGGCGTTCGTGGAAGGCGAGCCCCTTGGCGAGGATCGCCATGTATCTGGTGACTATACCCTGGCGAACCAGTTCCGGGAGTTCGGTCTCGCCTTGATCCTGAGCCGCGCATCTGAGCTGATTGGCGCTATGAAGCACTGCGCTCATCTCCGTCGCCCAAGGCTCTTTTTCGATCTCTTCGATGGCCTTGAGTTCGCGCAAGTGATGCGCCCCGCAGAGGGCGTGGGCGTCCACTCCGCTCATATGGGCGTAGTAGGGTTTCCAGTGATCATGAATGATCGTCCCGCCGGTCAGGAAGGTTGGAACAGCACCGCGTTTGGCGCTGATGCGGTAATGGGTGAAGGCGGTATCGCAGATCGTGTGCAGCCAGTGCAGCTTGCCGGCAACACGAAGTCCGGTCTCGTCCAGATGCCGAACGCCGCCTTCGGCAAGCCGGGCGAGAATGTGTTCAACCACGACACCCATCTTATTTGCCGCGCCGCGCGTCCAGTTGGTCACGCTGGCCGCGCACAAGCTGGTGGCCCCAAACAGGTCGCGCATAAGCTGGCAGACCCGATCCTCGGGTATCAGCTGCTGAACATTGCAATAGACCGCCACTGCCCGCATGCGCGTGCCATATTGCACATGCGCGGCCACGCCATCGGGAAAGCCAGCCGTCGTCGTGGCTCGACAATGGTCGCAACAATAAACCGCCGCCTGATGCTCGGTGACCTCCAGGCGTGGCGCAGGCAAGTCGAACACCTGACGCTTCTCGATCCCTTTCACCATCTCCGCCGTCAGGGCGCTCTGACAGGCGCTGCAATGCGTCGCCTCATGCCGTTCGACAAAGTCGGGTGTTGACGTCTGGCGCAGGGTGTCGCCCCGGTGGCCAACTTGGCCGCCACTTTTCTTTCCGGATTTGCCACGCAGGCTGCGCGGGGCTGGCTTCTTCAGGCCATCACTTGAAGGGGGCTTGCTGCTATTGCTGCTGTTCTTGGCCAACTGTCGGCGCAGGTCCGTGATCTCTTCCGCCATGCTCGCCAACGCAGCTTCAAGCTCAGCGATCCGACGCAGAGCCGTGGCGAGAAGTTGTTCAAGGGCGGCAACCTGATCCATCCCACCACTGATTCAGAGAAATCAACCCGGCGCCACAGAATTCAGACAAGAAAGAAAAAAAACACGCGCAAAATGGCAAATTCGACTCACCATAAAACTGACAATAACACTCAAACGTGGGGGGTGCTTGGGAGTTACCCTCTTTTTCCGATAACAATTGTGCAAGTTGTGGTATCGATCCTTGTAACTTCCCTGTTCTGTTTCGCCATCGTGCTGCCTTTAGTGGGCTTGTCCAAAAACGCAACAACGATCATTGCGCTGGCCAATATCCTGAATATCTACGCATTGATCTCTTCGGGTGTATTTGTGCCTGTGCAGGTTTTGCCGGATTGGGCGATGGGCTTTATCACAACTTCTCCGTTCTACTACCTGAACACAGGACTGCAAAAAGCCTTTGTAGCGGGGCAGGGTGTCGAATTCTGGGGAACACAGGTGCTGCTGGCTTTGATTGGATGCGGTGTTGCCTATACCTCCAGCACACGCCGGATCATGGTTCCTTCATGATCCTTCATGACCGCGAACTTCTGCGCACCTTCCCTGTGGTGGACTTTGCCTCATTGGTTCCGGACAGACCAATTTGGTCGTCTTCCGTCTTGTCCGATATGGCACCCGTGGTCATAAATCGCGACAGTGGACGCGTGTTTTATGACATGTGTGCGCATCGTAAAGCTGCCATTCTCAACGGAGCGAGCCAAGACCGCGCACGTCTGCGTTGCCCATACCATGGCTGGACCTTCGGGGAAGACGACAGTTGTCCAAACGGCGTATTAAGTCCCGTGGATCACGTGCCTTTGGGCGGATTAACACTGTTGACAGCGGATGCCGCGCGGCTTGATCCGGACGAAATGGAGGATCTGGTCGCCGTATTTGATCAATTTCGTTGGGCTGACATCAAACCATTGGCGCGGCGGACCTATTCGGTGCCGTCTCATTGGTCTTATTGGGTCGAAAACTTTCTGGAATGCTATCATTGCAGTTTCAACCATCCGCAACTGTGTACCGTGGAAAACCATATTGCAGCGTCCTCTGGTGGAAATTTCTCGGCTTTAGGGGATTTCTATAACGCGGCCGGTAGAGAGTTGGCGTCCATGGGAGCGCACAGACCTCTGACCACTGATTGGGATCCCGACAGTGCTGTGCCTGCCTTCATTGATTTCAACACATTGGTGAAAGAGCACGGTGCTGCGACCCAGTCAGGTGAACCCCTAGGTCCACCAATTGCTTTTAATCAACACAGTCATGTTTTCTACTACGGTGCCGTTGGTCCCTTTTTTCATTTCAGCCTATATTCCGATCATCTTTTCCTGACTAATTTTCACCCGATCGGGCCAAGTGAAACGCGCATAGACTGTTGCTGGATGGCTCATAAAAACAGCACATCCACAGAGGACGAAGCCATATGGCTTTGGGAAAACACTATGCTGCAAGACATTGAGCTTGTCACGCGACTGCACGTGGGCCGCAGTCGCTTCCCGCAAGAAAGCCCGGTTTTTTTGGACAGCGAAGAACAATCAGCGTCCTTCCACGAATGGATAAAAGGGCTGCCCAAAGGCGACATTTCTACTGATAGGTAGACGATGTTGACATCCATGTTGATCAATAAGACCACGCGGTAAAATGTAACCTTGACGTTATACGTAGCATCCTATATGTAACCTCAAGGTAATCAATGAAACCGAGGTTAGTAATGTCTACAAATCCAGTCGCACGCATCCGTCTTTGGGGAAATGCTGTTCTCATAGCAGTAGTTGTTTTCACGTTCGGTGGTATGATGTTAACACAGACGTACTGGGAGAGTTCACCTTGGCTCGTCGGCTCTGTCGCGCTTGGTTACGCCGCCCTATCGTTCGTTTCGCACTTGCGTCACCCTGACAAAGTTGAAGCCGCTTGGGATGAGCAGAACACAGCGGCACAGCGCACCAGTCTTGTTTTTGGCTACTGGGCCACGCTTACGGTGTTCCTACTTCTTCTTGTCGCCGTCTTGACGAAACAGATTGATGGCAGTGTCGCGTTCTTCTGGTTGGGGCCCGTCCTAGGTATTGGTCCGTCGGTTCATTACTTGGTCTCCGTTGCACGTGGGAGAGCAGAATGACACACCGCTTGATCGTGCGCTTGAAGGGGCATCGCCAACAAGCAGGGCTGACCCAAGCGGAACTTGCCGAAGAGGTGGGGGTGTCTCGGAAAACGATCAATACGGTCGAAAATGGTGTGTTTATCCCGTCTACCGTTTTGGCGTTATCCCTTGCTGCTCGATTGAACTGCTCGATTCATGACCTTTTCGCATTACCAGACAAGTGATGTCGACCATTGGCTAAAATACAGGTTCATTATTTTCGCTCCACTCCCTCTTCTACGGCAATGTAGCACGACAGGATTATACAATACAGTGACGACTTTATTATCATATCGGAACGTCAGCAAATCCTACCGCGACGGCGGGTTTGATTTGTCGGTGCTCTTCGAATTGTCTTTCGAGGTTCCTCAGGCAACGCTTTTCGCGCTATCTGGCCGGTCTGGATCGGGGAAAAGCACAATCCTCAATCTGGCAGCCGGATTTGATGATGTTGACAATGGTGAAATTACTTTTGGGGAGCAGATCGTTTCTTCCGCGCCCAAAACACTTCAGGAAAAGCTGCGTCGTACAGATATTGGGTTTGTATTTCAGCGCACGCATTTGTTGCCAGAACTGAATGCATTGGAAAATATTACGTTGTCGATGCACGACCCATCTATGTCATTTCAGATGAAACGGGACGTGGCAATGGAGCTTCTAGCAGATTTCAATTTGGGTGATCGCGCCAAACACCGTCCCGAACAGCTCTCTGGCGGGCAACGTCAGCGAGTGGCTGTGGCACGGGCCATTGCAGGGAATAAGAAATTACTATTGGCGGATGAACCGACTTCCAGCCTGGATGACGACAATCGCGATCATATGATCGCGATTTTTCGGGGACTAATCGAAAAACGCGGCTTGACCATCGTTATGTCCTCACACGATACCCATATGTTAACCGGGCTGACCACGTCTTAAGTCTGGATCAGCATGCTTAGTGTTGTCATTCTCGCAGCCAAAGGCATCTTGCGCCGCAAAGCCCGCTCAATACCGGTGATCCTAATCATTGCGACGGCTGTTTTCTCGGCACATTTGGTGATTGGATTTATCCAAGGTAGTCTATACGGTCTGCAGTTTGGAATCGTGCATGGTGGCACGGGGCATGTTCAAATTGGTCAACCCGAACAGTTCAAAGGGTACACTGATGGGGGCATCGATAACACCATCAACCCTACGCAGTATGCCGAGGTCTTAAAGCTTCTGGAGGGGTCGTCTTCACAGGTCTTTGCCGAGATAAATGTAGGTGGACTTGCCTCCAACGGTTATAAGACTGTGCCGTTTTCCGGGCTAGGATTAGATGTCAGTGCCGACACGCGGCTGCGGCGAACAATTGCGCCCATTGTAGCTGGGAAAGGTTTGCGAAATAGCGACACGGAAGAATTTCGCGCAACAATTGGTCAGACGCTAGCCGAGCAATTATCGTTTGATGTAGGTGACACAATCACGTTACTCACCACCACAAAACAGAACGCTATCAATGCGATAGACCTAACAATAGTTGGTATTGTGTCCACTGGAAACCGCTTTAGCGATGCTGTATTTGTGGAAATGCCACTTGCGAATATGCAGTATCTTCTGGACACCGACGATGTCTCGCGGCTGGTGCTATATGATGACAGCATCAATGATATCACAGCATTTGCAGTCGATCTGAACGCACGTTTGAATGCGCCTATGGTGGCCCGTACATGGCGAGAGGTAGAACCCATCTATGACCAACTTCGCCGCTCGAACATGTCGCAATTTGGCGTGCTCAGCGGGATCTTGTCGCTGGTTGTGTTCATCTCTCTGCTAAGTGCCATCAGTGCCTCTATTCTGGAGCGCAAGAGTCAGATCGGTGTCCTCCGCGCTTTAGGGATGCGCAGGCGTGCCATCTCTGGGATGTTTTTGTGTGAAGGTCTGCTTTTGAGCGTTATTGGGGCAGGGATTGGCCTCTTGTTATCGCTGTTGGTGTCCATCTATCTTGACAACGCCAGCATCATGTTACCCCCGCCACCAAGTCAAAACGTTGGCGTGCCACTGATCGTATTTTGGAATGCAAGCTTCGCCGTCTGGATCAGCCTTGCTGTTATGGTTATCGCGTCATCTGCGGCAATGGTAACCGCAGGGGAATCGCGCTTGAAGTTTGACTGTGGATTAGAATTGGATTCTTGAGGATTCATCACTTGATGGAGTTTTGAGATGCCTACATTGACCAGCTATTTCAACGACATGGACGATCCTCGGGGTGGCAATGCCCCGCGTCACAATTTCTGCGATCTCATGACGATCAGCCTTTTGTGCGCGCTGTGCGGCGGTGAGACGGCGGTCGACATGGAGCTTTTCGGGCATATGAAGGAGGATTTCCTGCGAGAGTTTCTCGAATTGCCCCACGGCATTCCCTGCCATGACGCGTATTCGCGGCTCTTCCGCCTTATGAAGCCGTCGAGCTTTCAGGCCTTTTTCGACAAGTTTCGCACTGACTTTGCGGTCAAGGCTGGAGATGAGCCGGCAATCGCTATCGATGGCAAAGAGATGCGGCGCAGCTTTGACAAGGCCGCCGGGCAGTCGAACATGAACATCGTGACCGCCTTTGCCCATGGCGCGCGCCTGAGCCTGGGCATCGCAGAAAGCGCCAGGGGCGGCGGCGAGATACTGGCGCTGCGCGACCTGATCGGGATGCTTGATATCCGTGGCATCACCATCACCGCTGATGCGCTGCACTGCCAGAGAGAGACCTGCGAATTGATCGTGCAGGCGGGCGGCGAATATTGCTTGCAGCTCAAGGGCAACCAGGGCGACATGCTGGCTGATGTACGGGCCTTTGTTGACGATCAGGGTACTGATTACATTGATAAATATGACACGGTCGACGCTGACCACGGCCGCATCGAGGAGCGGTCATATCGCGTCTATAATGTGCCGCAGTATCTCACGGACATCCATAACTGGCCGCATCTACAAGCCTTCGTCCACGTCGTTTCTGAGCGAGCAGCAGATGACAAAACAAACCGGTCAGAGCGGATTTACCTCCTCTCCAAATGTCCCTCGGCTCAAGTTGCCGCTTCTCTGATCCGTGGTCACTGGCAGATCGAGAACAGTTTGCATTGGTCTCTCGACGTGGTGATGAACGATGATCAGCACCGCGCACGAAAAGATCACGCGCCAGCCAACTTCGCCGCCTTGAGGCGCATCGCTTTGAACATCATCAAGGCAAATCCCGCAAAAGGCTCAAACCGTGGGAAGTTCAAAAAGGCAGGCTGGAGCAATGACTTCCTCAAAACCCTCATCCAGGGCTTCTGAAGCGCGATTGCCCTGATGGTAACCGTTTCGCGCTTGTCAAAGCAAAAAATCACCGATTTAGTAGAAGGATAAGAAATATGCATCGCACATTTCTGAAACTAAAGAATCTGAACTTACTGTCACGCATTGCTTTCCTATCAAAGCCTCAAACGCCAAGAGCGTGGCAGGACATAGGCGCATTCAGGAGATTTCGAAACACCGTATCTGCCAGTTTGAGCGTTTTTTTCTATCTTCTGGAATAGGCTTTGCCGATACGCTTGAAAGAATTGAAACATTCCGGCTCCCCTCTGGCCAAGTCACGGTTGATTTCTCGATTAGGACGAGCAACGGAGAAACGACCAAGTTTAAGTCCGACCAGAATGGCAAAGGTAGCTCTCTAGCAACAATTGTGTCGAAGGGGAATCGTGGTGAGAAGTATCTTTATACACCCCAAGGACTGTGGCTCTTCGCACCTGGATCGCGGCGAACAATCCGTATTCCCAAGATCCAAAGCTTGCGGGGTGAAACGGTGGTCGGAGATATCACGCAGCTTCGCTTCGATGACGATTACCGCATCGCAAATCAGTCCAGCGCTACACTGAAAGGCAAAAATGTCACAAAACTCGTGCTAACAGCAAAAAGCCGCGCTAGTACGTTTCGTACCATCAACCTCTATGTAAACTCGGGCAATCTGGTGCCCGTTTTCGCCGAGTATTACCTTACCAGCGGCAAACTTTTCCGTACGGCGGATTTCGGAAAGATAAAGAGCATCGCCTATGATGGCGCAAGCATCAATGGTCTCGCAGATATCACTTTCTCTTCCCCCAGAGGTGAAAAAACGCGCCTTCGGATCGATAAAATCGTAAGCCGCAGATTCCCAAACGGGTATTTTTCACCCAATGCGCTTCAAAAATGATCGTACAAATGCGTCTTTTTATCTGTGCATGTATCGTGGTTTTCTCAACGCAGGCGTTTGCCGATGATTGCTTTTCCGCGACACTCGGAGCAGAATACGAGGTTGGCGACACTGTCCAAGACAGATTTACCTCCTTTCTTTTGGGCCGCGTGCAGTGCGAGCAGTTCACTTTAAAATTCCGTGTCTCTTCCGAAGAGGAGGCCTACAATTTTGATCTGCAAGAAGCCTTTTTTAACGCGAATCTTTCGAACAGCACCTCATTAACCTTTGGTAAAGCGATTGTAGCCTACGATAAATCGCAGTTTTTCCGTCCGCTAGATGTGGTGCAGTCGGGTCGACTGAACTTCGACATCCGGGACAATTCCGGCAGGTTGGCCGGATTACCTTTGGCCTCATTAGTGCATTTTGGCGAGAAGGCGACCACGCGTCTGGTTGTAAGCCGGGATTTCGAGAACGAGCCGGACGGGGCGAACCTAGGGCTGGAGCAACTGGTCCTCAGCCGCGAAGCCTTAGCAGGCAGCTTCGATTATGCCCTCACATTCCGCTACGCGTCTGGGACACGAGAAACACTGAGCTTTGGAGCCTCTGCAACAGTTCCAATCAACGATTTCATGCTGCTTTACGGGTCGCTGGCTCTACAAAAAAATGTGCGCCGCTTAGACAAAGTGCTTGCCATGTCCGTCAACGGAAGCCTGCAAGATGCAAACCAGACATGGTTCCCGCAAGCCGCACTGGGGGTCATTATTAATCCACCCTTTGATCCCAGCTTGTCGGTAACCTTCGAAGCCTTTCACGATGGCACGGGGCTCAATTCTACTGAATGGGATGCGGTCGGGCGCGGGTTTGGCCCCTTTCCCTATCTAAGGCAAAACTATGTCGCTGTGTCGGCTCAACGCAGCTTTGGACCTGTTGACGGTCTATTAAGTGCGATTCACAGCGTAGACGATGGATCAACCATCCTGCGTGCCGGAGCCAAATATAAACGTAACAGGCTCTCGGTGGATGTGGGGCTTGATCGGTCCTTTGGTGACGCCTCTGACGAGTTCAACACGACTGGAACATCCGGCTTTTTAGAAATAAGGATAGATCTATGAAAACAGTTTTTTATTGCTTGGCAGCGCTCTTTGCGCCCGTTGTGATTGCGCCGGTTTATGCATCGGAATTGACAGTCCAAATGGTTGGTCTCGAAAACACTGAAGGAGCCGTACTTTATGCCGTGTTTGACGAAGCGAAGGCCTTTCCCGCAAAAGTCGAGCGAGCGGTAACCAGCGGATATGTTGAGTTAGCCCGCGCGAATGATCTGACGCTCCATATCCCATTAAAACCAGGCCGCTACGCGATTGCGCTTGTTCATGACCAGAATTCAAACGGGAGATTGGATCTTGGCGCGTTCGACATCCCAGTGGAAGGTTTTGGGTTTTCCAATAACCCGGATTCAAGTCGTGGAGCCCCCAGCTTCAAAGACAGCGCCATTAACTTCACCGACGCCACGCAATCCGTCGAAATAGCAATCAGCTATTAGGAGAGTATCGGGTTCCCTGAGCATAAAGGTGCGCAATGCGACATAGCCTTGCGGGGAGAGATTAACAACCAAAATTTCATGCTCATATTCACCCCGCCACCTTCTGCCTCAGCTCGACAAGGCCTGCTTCCAACAAAGGTACAAACCGCGACATAGGGTTTCTGCTAATCTCTTGAATTAATGCATCAAGTTGTTTCTGTCGGCCCCGCGTTTAGCGGCGTATTTTCTCGTTTGAATTTCGCGGGTATGATGCCCACAGAGTCTTTCAGAGTTTCTTCTGAGAAGTCGTAGAGGCCGAGCATGTTGATGTGGCCCCAGCTGATGAGGGAATGCGCTCTGATGGCAGCGATGAACTCAGCACGCTCGATTGGATTGGCGATGCGTTCGAGCCTTTTGGTTAGGTAGAGTGCGTTCCAGCAGATGATGCTGTTTTTTATCAGTCGATTGCAGGCTTCTGCGACTTCCTGATCTTCCTTGCTGGCGTGGGTAAATTCACGGGGGCTGCCAACGGCGACGGCACGGGTGAAACTGTTTGCCAATTCGACCTTGTTAAGCTGTTTCTCAATCTCCTGGCGCAGGGTGTCGCAGCGTCTGCGCCAGGTCGACCAGAATGCTTGAAAAATCGTAACTCCCAAGCACCCCCCACGTTTGAGTGTTATTGTCAGTTTTATGGTGAGTCGAATTTGCCATTTTGCGCGTGTTTTTTTCTTTCTTGTCTGAATTCTGTGGCGCCGGGTTGATTTCTCTGAATCAGTGGTGGGATGGATCAGGTTGCCGCCCTTGAACAACTTCTCGCCACGGCTCTGCGTCGGATCGCTGAGCTTGAAGCTGCGTTGGCGAGCATGGCGGAAGAGATCACGGACCTGCGCCGACAGTTGGCCAAGAACAGCAGCAATAGCAGCAAGCCCCCTTCAAGTGATGGCCTGAAGAAGCCAGCCCCGCGCAGCCTGCGTGGCAAATCCGGAAAGAAAAGTGGCGGCCAAGTTGGCCACCGGGGCGACACCCTGCGCCAGACGTCAACACCCGACTTTGTCGAACGGCATGAGGCGACGCATTGCAGCGCCTGTCAGAGCGCCCTGACGGCGGAGATGGTGAAAGGGATCGAGAAGCGTCAGGTGTTCGACTTGCCTGCGCCACGCCTGGAGGTCACCGAGCATCAGGCGGCGGTTTATTGTTGCGACCATTGTCGAGCCACGACGACGGCTGGCTTTCCCGATGGCGTGGCCGCGCATGTGCAATATGGCACGCGCATGCGGGCAGTGGCGGTCTATTGCAATGTTCAGCAGCTGATACCCGAGGATCGGGTCTGCCAGCTTATGCGCGACCTGTTTGGGGCCACCAGCTTGTGCGCGGCCAGCGTGACCAACTGGACGCGCGGCGCGGCAAATAAGATGGGTGTCGTGGTTGAACACATTCTCGCCCGGCTTGCCGAAGGCGGCGTTCGGCATCTGGACGAGACCGGACTTCGTGTTGCCGGCAAGCTGCACTGGCTGCACACGATCTGCGATACCGCCTTCACCCATTACCGCATCAGCGCCAAACGCGGTGCTGTTCCAACCTTCCTGACCGGCGGGACGATCATTCATGATCACTGGAAACCCTACTACGCCCATATGAGCGGAGTGGACGCCCACGCCCTCTGCGGGGCGCATCACTTGCGCGAACTCAAGGCCATCGAAGAGATCGAAAAAGAGCCTTGGGCGACGGAGATGAGCGCAGTGCTTCATAGCGCCAATCAGCTCAGATGCGCGGCTCAGGATCAAGGCGAGACCGAACTCCCGGAACTGGTTCGCCAGGGTATAGTCACCAGATACATGGCGATCCTCGCCAAGGGGCTCGCCTTCCACGAACGCCAGCCCCCGCTGGCCAAAAGCCCCGGCACCCGCGGCCGAAAAGCCAGGCGGCCAGGCCACAACCTGCTCCTCCGCCTGCGTGACTACCGCGATGACGTTTTGCGATTCATCGCCGACTTCGCGGTCCCATTCACAAACAATCAGGCCGAACAGGACCTGCGCATGATGAAGCTGCGCATGAAAATCTCGGGCACCTTCCGCACCCTCGAGGGCGCGCGGGTCTTCGCCGACATCAGGTCCGTCATCTCGACGGCCAGAAAACACCGGTTCAACATCCTGGAAATCCTGACCCTGTCACCACCTCAGATCATCGCACGGCTCTGACGGAACAAAACCCCGCAACCCTATCGGACAGGGTGCTTGGGAGTTACGTTTAAAACTGACCCACTCTTGATGATGCAAAGCCGGGGCAACTGGACGAGACCAGCATCGGGCATCCTGCTTGTGGCCATTTTGCACGACTTCTGGACAGCATGTCCGAAGCGTTACAAGGCGGCGCGTTTGATGATATCCCCGGGTGCGGGTAAAGCATGTCTTTCGGAAGGCTCAGGCGGGAGCTCAGCCTTCCGAAAGACATGCATCTTCCAACTGTTCCTTGCCGGAGGCAGTGTCGAGGGGGTCGTCCCGCCGCTGCACGGTGCCTTCGAAAATCGCGCCGGATTCGATGGCGATTATCCTGTGCTGGATGTCGCCCTCAACGCGGGCCGTTGATGTCAGGCGCAGTTTCAGGGCGCAAATACGGCCAGTGACGCGTCCCTCCACCACGACATCATCACCGATTATCTCACCCTTGACGAGAGCGCCCTCACTGACGTCGACGCAATGGGCGCGGATATCACCTTCCACGGTGCCTTCAACCAGGATATCACCGGGCGTCCCGAGAGTGCCGACAATCGTGAGATCGGGCGACAGCCTTGAGGGTTTGGATTTCGGTTTTGCCGGAGCCAAAGACGCCGAAGAAACATCCGGTGTCAAAGCCGCCTCGTGTTTTCCCGCCGGTTCCAGTGGCGTGCCGGGAGATGGCCCGTCCCCTGCGCCCTTAATCTTGCCTTTTGAAAACATTGTGTCCCGCCTCGTCCTGCACGCGCGATATACCTTTCCGGGTGCCAGATGCCGAATTTCCATACCTCAGGTCAGATTGCACAATCCAGGGCGTCAAGCCACTCAAATCCGTTGCGGCACCCCTTTAATCCAGCGGGAACTCCCTGCGTGTAAGCGCGGGGATGATAGCCCTTCCATTGTCTTCGGGCTATCGTCTGCAGAATGCGGCTGCGAAAATCGTCCCACAGCGTTTACAAAGGATTTTTTGTGTCCACCGTGGGTATCCATGCGCTTTGTAATGGTCGCGTCCCGTCCTGTCCCAATCAAGCGCCAACGTCGGTCGAGCATGGCCATATCCACAGCGGCACTTTCAGCAACATCCACCGCATCGAGCGATTGGGTAAATCGAAAGAGACAGGCGTTCAGCTTGTGATCCAGACTGGATTTCAGGATGACCCTGGGGTTGTGTAATGTCGTGCCGTTTTTACGAGCCGAAAATGTGATGTCCACAGAATGCGTGCTGTGCGGATTGTGATCACCGCGCATATCCGGCGCCCGCCCAAACGAAGATTGCTTTCGATAAGATCCCTTGTAGCGGTAGCCGACATCGACCGAGCCTGGAAAGTCAGTCATTGGGGGCTGTTTTTTGCCTGTGGGAACACCGGCATCAAAAAGCCGGTCCAGGACATCTATACAGCGATCCATCAAGCCCTGCATCGCTGATGTGGCAGCCTCGGTGGCATCGGTGCCAGATCGGGTGGCGAAAATGTCGCCGCAATCGAATTGAGCCCGCCTTCTGTCCCTGTGACAAAAAAGCCGTAGCTGAATTCTGTCAGCACAATGTTCACAATCTGCGCTCCAGACAATCCGTACCGGATATCCTGCCGGCATTATCAAGCGTTGTATCGGCAAAACTCCAGGGCCGGGCATTGCCTTTGACCCATAGCTCGAAGAGCCGATGTCTGTCCCTGAGATCATACAGGCCGGCAAGCAGGGCGCTCGACCGGGATCCCATCCGTTCATGATCTTCTTCCGACAGCATGTCCGCGTCGAGCCAGGTCCGGATCGAGAGAATGCGCTGCCGCTCCTCACCGCTGCCTGTCTTGCCCGGATCCATGTCCATGCTGACCGCGACAAACGCGCCGCGCGGATGCGGGATCATGAAGCTCTGCATTCCCTCCGGCCCGATCCCCATCTGACGGGCAACATCCGCAAGCTTGGCTGCCAGCCGCAAGGCCAGCTCCACCTCGAAAGAAATGTCCTCCGGAGATGCGCCGCCCCGTTCCAGGAGCCGCGCGAGCGCATGGTGGCTCATGCTCGCCCGGGTGCTGACACCGAACTCTATTTCGAAGTCATCCGTCGCCAGTATAGCATCGGAGAGGAACACCGCGCGTTCGGCATAGAGCGGCTCCGCGTCCTGCGGCAGGTGGAAGATGCGGTTCTCGGAGACCTTCGAAAGCCCGGAGGCAACGACCAGCGTCTCCCGTTTCGTCCAGACCGGAATCTCGGGATCGTCGAAGACCGGGCGCATGAGCGGCCGCAGGCGCTTGAGCACCCGCCCGGGTTTTTTGGAGCAACTGGAACGGTCGAAGACATCCAGGGCCTTCCGGCCTTTTGGCCCATCCGGCCAACCCACGATGCGGTCGTGATCCCGGAGGGAGTTCAACCAGGCTGTGGCATGGCCCCGCGCAGGTTTTCCATACATCCCTCACATCCCCCTGCCCATGCCGCGCCCGCGCGAGCGTTCCGGATTGAGACCCGTACCGAGCGACCTGGCCGCGTTGGACCAGGCGTACCAGGCGTATTGGATACCTTCCTCGTTGGTGACTTGCTTCAGCCCCCGGGCGATTTCAGCGTGCCGCCCGGTGTCCATCTCCGGCAGTGTCGCGGGCAAGTCCGCATCGGGACGGGCCAGGGCCAGCACTTCCCGATGCGTGAAGTTTCGATAAAGCCGTGCCATGAAGAGATAGTGTTGGCCCGGGATGTCTTGCGCTGAAGTCAGGGCGTCGAGCAACACCGTCCGGTCTGTCAGAATATCCTCGGCCTTTCTCGGCGACCCGTCCCGAAAGACCTGCTTCATCGCCTCCACAAGACCACCTGCCCCGTCCGGTAGATTCGGCAGTGATGCAATCCGCGCGACCGCCATTTCGCCCGGAGCTGGCTCAAGCCCTCGGCCAAGCGCTGTGTCAACTCTGGGCTGGACGGTCCCGTCGTAGTCCTTCTGGAGTGGGTATGAGTCGAACTGAAGCGGATGATTGCCTTGCGTATTTCTTTCGCTGAGATTGTTTCTGAACACGGTTTCATTGAACAGCCCGGCTGTAAGCTCCTTGCCCAGGGCCAGCCTGGCATCGAACGTGATGCGATCCTGCGCGAGCGCGGTCGCCACCTCACTCACGCGCTCCTGCGGCAGGCCGTCCGTCCGGTCCGCCACCTTGAGCAACGTCTGGATGTCACGCACGAGATCGCGCCGGTGAACCGGGTTCTCCGCATCCACCCGCTCGGTGATCGCCACCGCCAGTTGCAGGGCCATGTCATAGTGTTTCGGGTCGGGGACAAACGGCGGCTCTGCCGGAGCACCCTGCGCCGGCGGACCCGCATCAAGGGCAGCGGCGATGGCGCGGCGTTCTTCGGGGTCGAGTTCCGGCAGGCTCTGTGGCAGGGCTTTCGCCGGATCCTTCAGCACCCGGATTTCATCAAACGTGAAGGCTGCCTTGAGATCATCAAAGGTTTCCCGTGTCGCGTCATTGACCAGCATCGCCCCCAGCACCCCATTTCGGATTTCGTCGCGGGGCCGTGCATCGCGCGTCTCTGTCTGAACCATGTCCTCTCTCTCCTGTCGCCGTGTGTGATGTCCGTCTTCCGGACCCTGCCGCCGCGCGGCCTCGCGCCCCAGATGCCGGGCCGCGTTCGCCCGCGCCGCCGCATCGAGCGCGGGCAGGCTGGACGGCATCTCTTCGGCAGCCTCATAAAGCGCCCATATCTCGGACTGCGTGAAGCGCGCGCCCATGCGCTCGACCATATCCTCAGGCAACCCGTCACCAGCCCCGGTCAGATGACCAAGAATATCGGCCCGCTCCTTTCGAAGCTCCGCCGCCGACGGCAACGGCCCCGCGCCCAGAGCCTGCCCGATCGCTGTCGCAAGTTCCGGGACTCTGTCTTTCGCCGCCGCTGCGGCCCGCGCGGCCCACGCCTCGGACACCTCGCCCTGCTCATGCCCTGCCGCTTCGAGCATCCGGGCAATGGACTTCGCAAGATCCGGATCCTTGTGCACCGCGTCGCCCAGGGGCACATGACGGCTGATCGCCACGGCCAGAACAAGCGCAAGATCTTCGGTCGCCTTGCGGGGGGCCGGCTCTGCACCCCCGCCCCATGGGCCGCCCGGCCCCTCCACCGCTGCCCGAACATAATCCGGTGCCACCACATCGCCCTCGATCCGCTCCGAGCCGGGGATATCCCGCCCGCGTGCCGTCTCCGCAGACACAGACGTCGCACGGCTCACATCCACGCCGCGCATCCCCGCCCTCTCTTTACTTCGGACCTCTCTTCTTTCCGCCACCGCAGCAGCATAGGCGCGCGGCCTGGTTCCCGCCCGCACAGACGGACCCAGCCCCCAGAGCGCCAGCGCATCCCGCGCGACCTGCTCGTCCGACGCATGCAGGCCTCCCAACAGCCCCCGCCCCCCTGAACGTTGCGGGCGCGGCCGGGACCGCCGCATCTCTTTCGCCCTCTCTGCCTCCGCGCGTACACGCGGATCGGGAAAGCGCTCCGGCGCACCCGGCCCGGGCACCAACTCCGCAAGGCGCCCCTCCGCCCGCGCCATCTCCGCACGCGCCATCTCCGCACGCCTGCCATAAAGCGTCAGCCCGTCCCGGAAGAGACCGGCCAGCCGCGCCGCGCCGAGCGCTTCGGCCACGACCGCCCCCCGCGCCAGCATGCGTCCCACAGTCAGAAGACGCCCCTCATGGTCCGTTCCCGCGATCCGGTCTGCCTCCCGGTCCGCGACGACCGGAATGTCCCCCGGCAGCTGCCGCAGCACCTTTCGCCAGGCGCGCGGATCGGACAGGCTGCGCACCATCTCCTCCACCGCATCGCGATCCTCGCCCACAGGGGCCTCCCCCTCCCGCAGCGCCGCCGCACCGATCACCTCCGCCAGAACCTCCGCCCCGACACCCGGAGACAGCGGCGCGCTGCCCGGCGCAAAGCCCAGACCCGTCATCTCGCCGAACCGGCGCATCGCTTTGGCGATGTCACCATCCTCCCGCTCCTCCGTCTCTGTCGAATGACCCCTGAGCGCCTCACGCGCGCCCATGGCCGGATCGAAGCCGTAATCCAGAACGCTGGTCGCCCCCGCGTCCCGCCGCGCGATCCGCAACAGCATCTCCTGCACGCGCCCCTGTGCGCACGGCGCCACGATATGGAACTCACGCTCGTGCAGCGCGATGGCGCTCGCCAGCACCTGCCGGTTCATCCCCGGGGCGGCCAGCAGGTGGACACTTTCGCGCACCCGCCCGAGTTCGCCATGGATCGTGCCCGCAAAGCCAAAGCGCCACGCCGGAATGCCCTCCATATCCCGCGTCAAAACCACCTCGCGGGCCTCCCCGGGGTCTTCGCACACGGCGAGCACGAGACCGCCCGTCTCCTCGTCACGACCCCGCACCACCGCCGTCTCCCCGGCGCCGAGGGGCGGCACGGCACGCTCACCCGCCTCCCGTGCCCCCCGTGCCCAGGGCGTCGAGCCCATGAACCGGATCCGGTCCTGCGGCCTGAGACCCTCAAGCGGACCCGCTTCGTCCGCCGCGAACGCCGCCCGCTCCGGCACCGCCCGGTCATATTCGGCGCGGATGGCGCACGTCAGCCGGTCAGCATCCGCCCGGCTCCAGGCCAGCGCGATCCGATCATCGATCCCGTCCTCCACATAATCCCGCGCCACCTGCCGCAGCGCTTCCCGCGCCGTGCCCACGGACTGGACAAGCCCGATCTCGTCGAGATCCACCGCCGCCGCCTCGGCCTTCCCGCCGCCGGCCTCCAGACCTTCCAGAACCTCGGTGATATAGCCGACATGCCGACGGTTGCGCACCAGACGCGCCGCCCCCACCCGGGTTTCCAGCGCCCGGAACACCGGACCCGCCTCCAGCGGCACATGCATCCCCTCGTCAAGACAGGCCACAAGCTTCGCCCCGCTGTCCTCGATCCGCCGAAGAAGCTCTGTCGCCTCCCGGCCCCCCAGCCGTCCGGCATCGTCGAGGATCACCACAGTGGCGGGATCGAGCGTGACATCGGGCGCATCGCCCTCCGTCTCCCCCAGAAACCGCGCCAGCGTCCGGGGCCGCGCCACACCGGCCGCGCGCAGCGCATCAAGCCCCGCCCCGCCGGGAGCTGTCGCCAGCACCTGCCAGCCCGCATCCTCATGGCTCCCCGCGATCCCGCCCGCCAGACGCGTCTTGCCGCTCCCCGCCGCGCCGCGCACCAGCCTCAGCCGCCCCGGGGCCAGCGCATGGCCGAGCGCAGCGATCTGATCGGGATCCAGCGTCGCGCCCGCCGCCTTCAGAACCCGGTCCACATGCCTGGCTCGCGGGGCCCGCTCCGGTGCCGGGGCCAGCGCCAGCCGCACCCCGCGGTCCACCGCGTCCAGTTCCGCCGCGAGTTGCGTCTTCGTCGTGTAGACCCGATCCCGGGAGGGGGTCGCACCGCTCTGCGGGCCGGGCCCTTCATCATCCCCGCGCCCCGGTCCCGGGGACCGCCCTCCGGGCACGACCAGGTCGGAATGCGACATGGCCGCGCGAAAGAGCCGCAGGAAGGTCTCCGGTTCGCAGACAGCCCGCGCCAGGCGATCGGCCACATCCTCGGCCCGGATCACCGAGCGGCGCTGGATCAGATCGTCGATCACCCGCCGCGGATGGCGCGCATAGCCGCGCGGATCCTCGCCCACCACCGGATCGCCCCCCTTGCGCCAGGTCGCCGCCATCAACCCCGCGCGCCGCTCCGCGATCCCCATCAGTTCCGCATCCCCCGCAAATCCGACCCGCGTCATCTCCACCCCCGAGGCGCGCCAGTCGGCGCGGCCCGAGAGACCCAGACCCTCCGCGCCCGGTACCATGCCGCCCGGGGGCCGCTCCGCATCCGCCGGCATATCCATGTCGAGATGACCCGCCGCCTGGGCCAGCCCCACCAGATCGGCCGCACAGTCCATGTGACCTACACGTCCGTAGACCGCCAGATGATCCCGGTGGCGCGAGAGCGCCACGTAAGCCGCATGCCGGTGCATCTGGCGATGCGGCAGCACGAAGACCGCATCCGCCGTCATGCCCTGCGACTTGTGCACCGTCGCCGCATAGCCGTAGTCGATACCCCGGAACGTCCAGGGATCGAGCGTCACCTCCCCGTCCCGCCCGTCGAACCGGACGCCGACCTCCCGCGCGCCCGTCCGCGTCACCGTCCCGAAGGACGACCGCGCCAGCCCCAACTCAGGATGCGACGCTCTCAGCATGATCCGCTCGCCCACCCCGATCTCCAGCGGCACCCGCACGGTCTTCACCCCCGCCCCCTCGCGCATATCCCGGGTGATCATGTCGTAATGCCGCAGGCTCGCCGGGTCCACGATACCGCGCGCCAGCGCCTCGGCCCGGATCCGGTCATTCAGCGCATGCACGTCCCGGTTGGTATAGGCCAGCGCGATACGGCTCCCGGTCTTCGGCTCGTAATAATCCCGCGCGATGGCGCCGACGGGATCGGCCAGAACCTCCGGGCTCAGCCGCAGCGCGCCCTTCCCGTCGTAATAGCCGATCGCACTCGCCACATTGTCACCGCCGCGCGCCAGCGCCTCCGTGGCCTGGGCATCCATCATCTCCGACTGCCGCCGCACCGTATCGATAACCACCGCGCCCGCGCCCGAGGCCCGCTCCGCAATCGCCCAGCCCGGAATATCCGAGACCGGCTGCAACTGGTCGGGATCGCCCACCGCGATCAGCTTGCCCCCCGGATCGCGGATGCGGGCCTGGATCCGGGACCACGCCCCGGCCCCCACCATGCCCGCCTCGTCCATGATGAACACGAACCCACCCTCCGCCGGGACCTCGCCGCGCGCCCACCGCGCCTCCCAGGCCGCCAGCGTCGCCGCCTCCACGCCCGCGATCCCCTCAAGCTCCGACACCGCCCGGCCCGAGGGTGCCCCGGCCAGCACCCGAACCCCGCGCTCTTTCCAGGCCTCCGCCACCGCCCGCAGCGCGAAGGTCTTGCCCGTCCCCGCATGGCCCTGCACCAGCGTGAGACGCGCATCGTCCAGCATCGCCTCCGCCGCCAGCCGTTGCGCGTGGTTCAGGGCGTCCAGAGCATCCGGTCGCATCACCGGGGTTTCTCCCGGCGCAAACCGCCCGCCCGCCAGCGCCCGCGCATCCCGCTCCGCCTCTTTCGCCAGCGCCGCCCGCGCCGTCGTCATGTATTGCGGCGACCCGTCCGGGGCCGAACGCTCCAGACGCAAAAGCGACTTCGAGCGCATCGCCCGGTCCCCGAGGCGGCGCAGCGCTGTCTCGCTCACCTCCTGCCCGAGGCGCTCGCGCAGGCATTGCCGCACATCTGCTTGCGTGAAGACCGGGCGATCAGCCGCCACGATCACCACCGCGTGATCGGGATGATCCTTCAGGAACGCCCTGTTCGCACGCCCCGCCTCCGTCCGCGATCGCGAGACCGTCGGCACCGTGGTCAGGGCCGCGACCTCCGGCGGAGAAAGACCCTCGGGATCTTCCAGGGAGAGCGCCGCAGGCTCAACTGCGGGCGGATCCACCTGGTCCCCTGCCCGGCCCGCCGCCTCCGCAGCCCGGCCCGGATCAAAGCCGTGATCGAGCGGGGAGCGTGGTAAACGCTCCCGTGACGCAAGCCGCACCAGCGCCGCATCAAGACGGGCGGGAGCGACGGGCAGCGCCATGGTGAGCCTCTCCCGCGCCACCAGCGCCGCCGTGCTCACCACCTCGCGGTCCATGCCCGGGTTTGCCAGCACATGCACACTCCCGTGACGCCGCCCCGAGGCCGCCGCGATGGTCGAGGCAAACGCAAACCGCCAGGGCGGCAGGGAGCGTGAGGCCACGCCCGGGCCCTCCGGCGCAACCGCGATCTCCCGCGTCCCGTCCTGTCCCGTAACCCGCAGCCGAAGACCCCCCTCCACCGCAGCGCCCAGAACCTCACCCACATCGCCCCGACGGATCGGATCCCCCTGCTCCGCTGGCAAATTGTCCCCGGCCTTGCCCGCCACCGAGGGCCGGCCATAAGCCCCTGCGGCCGGGAACCGGATGATATCCCCCGGCTTCAGACCCTTGAGCCCGCCATGCTCCGCCGCCACGAACGCCGCGCGCGACGGATCGGTCGCATCGAGCCGCGCCCGGATCGCCGCGGTCAGCGCCTCCGCTTCCGCCCGGCTCCAGGCCAGCGCCAGCCGGTCGGCGCTCCGATCCGAGACATAGGCCTTCGCCACCGCCTCAAGCGCCGCCTCCGCCGTGCCCGTCGCTATCAACTGACTGCGCTCCACAAGCGAACGCAGTGCCCGTTCCGCGTCCTCGCCGCCCGTCCGCAGGTCCCGCGCGATCTCCCGATACTCCCCCTCCACGCCATGAAGGCCCTCCAGCCGGACCGTCCCGAGCCGGTCCGCAAGCGTCCGGAACACCGGGGTGCCCCGCCGTTCGGGATTGACAAACGCCACCAGCTTCGCCGAAAGCCCCGCGCACCGCGCCAGCACAACCTCGGCATGATCGATCCCGGGACCCTGCGCATCATCGAGAATAACCACGCGTTCAGGACTGCCGACCTCTTTCGGCAAAACCGGATCGGAGAAGAATGCACCCGGCGTGAGCGCTTCTATCCCTTCCGCCGCAAGTGCCGCGCATCCGGCCTGCGTCGGCGCGAGCACCGTAACGACCCGCCCCGACGCCCGTTCGGCCCGCGCCAGCGCCGCCGCAGCCCGCGTCTTGCCACTTCCCGCAGGCCCCGCGATGATCTTCAGCCCACCGGACCCCTGCGCATGGACCACCGCCCGAAGCTGCTCGTCGGAAAGATCGGGGGTGTCAGGCATCTGTGGTTCAGGCTCCGGCGCGGCATCCGTCAGAACATCACCGGCCTCACCGCCCACCGCCGCCAGCCGCATCCCCCGGTCCAGCGCCGCAAGCTCCGCCTCGAGTTGCCGCCCCGTCGTGTAGACCCAGGGCTCATCGCGCGCCGCGCCGCCCTCCGCCGGCAATGCCACGAGGCCCGGATGCGTCATCGCCGCGTGGAAGAGCCGCAGGAAGGTCTCCGGGTCCGACACCTGGCGCGCAATCGCCCCCGCCACTTCCTCCGCACGGATCACCCCGTTCCGCCGGACCAGATCGTCGATCACACGTGTCGGCTCGCGCGTATAGTCTCCCGGATCCTCCACATCCCGCGTCAGCAGCGGATCATCCCCGGTGTGATCGGCCGCCAGCAGCCCCGCGACCCGCGTGGCGACCGACATGCACTGCCGGTCCCCTGCAAAATCACCCGCCCGCACGACATGCCCCGGTCCCGTCCAGTCCGGACGCCGCTCGAGGATATCCTTCGCCGGAAGCGGCACCATCGACCCCGTCCCCCGCCGCCGCGGGGCCTCGACAACCGCGTCCGGAGAGCGCTGGCCAAGATCGACAAGCTGCTCCGCCCGATCCAGATGACCCGCCCGCGCGAACACCCGCACCCGCTTCCGGTGCCGGCTGAGCGTCACATAGACGCTGTGACAGTCCATGCGCCGGTGCGCCAGCACATAGCTCTCGTCCACCGTCATGCCCTGCGCCTTGTGCACTGTCGCCGCAAAGCCGTAATCGAGATGCACAAACGCGACCGGATCAATCTCCACCGGGTCCGCCCGCCCGTCCATCGCCAGCCGCAGCCGCCCCGGACCCACCTCCAGAACCGTCCCGGACCCACCTCCAGAACCGTCCCGAACCCCGAACGCGGCAGATCCATCTCCGGCAAAGGCCGCGTCAGCATCACCCGGTCCCCCGGCGCAAGCATGACTGTCACCCGCTCCCGCGAACCCGCCCCGGACCGGTCCACCCGCGCGATCTCTATCCGCATCCCGTCGGGGGGATCAGCGACCGGGCCGTCTCCACCCGCCACCTCCGTCTCCCGCAGCCGCGCCCGGATCGCATCGTTCAGCGCCCGCACATCGGCATTGGTCGCCGCCAGCGCGATCCGGCTCGCCTCCGGTCGCGCAGCCGCATCCGCCGGTTCGATCTCCGTCACACGACCCGCCTTCGACGGGGCATGGCTCCGGGCCGTCTTGGCGCCGTCGGGAAAGTCTTCCGAGGGGCCACTGGCGCTGTTTCAGCCTTCTGGATTTCAGGTTTTGCCTTTTGGGTTGGAATTTTGTCCTTGTTTTGGCCGAAAATCCGGTTTTTGGGCGGACTCGCCCCGGGGATCACGCTGTTACGATCGGGATTTTATCCACGCCAAGCACAACCAGCCGCTTCAGGTTATGT
>CATOSB010000022.1 GCA_951812305.1 uncultured Paracoccaceae bacterium | reverse complement strand
ACCCTTTTTCGCAGAGGGTTGCGATGAGGGATTTCCACCATTGTTATGGAAATGATCCTCGGTTCTCTCAAAGCCTCATTTGGCTCCAGTTCAACGGCAATTCCGCCAAACTCTCCAAGAAATAGAACATTTGAAACGGTTTCGTGATCTGCTTTGAATGTATCAGGGTCATTTTTCCGTACGTGTTTCGGGATGATCACCTGAAAGGGAGTGGCAGCCATCAGATCGAGCACAAGTGTCATGGTTCTTTTAGGGAGCGCAGCCAGTTCATTGAGCTTATCCGTGAGGGCGTAGAAACGGTTGGGGTCCTCTTCCATCATGTCGAACATGAGGTCCCGGATCTTCTCATAAGCGAGATCTTCGTTGATTGGGAAGTTGTTCTCCATGGCGCGCACCTTTTGCCCCGTGTTGACCAGCCTGAATGCCCCCGTGATTAGTATGGGGTGAGAGGGGTTTCCAAGTACGTTGCCCCATGATTCAAGGTTCAAAAGCGACACAATATGGACCGCCACTCATGTCGATCACTAACACCGCACTTTTTGTCTGTCTCGATGATTTTGCAAAAACCTACGAGGACTGGGAGCGCCACCGGTTGATCCCCTCGGGTCGTCAGAGGCTTCGCTCCGGCAAGCTGACCCTGGGGGAGAGCCTGTTCATCATGGTCTTGTTTCACTTGTCGCCGTTCAAGGACTTCAAACATTATTGGATTTATGGCGTTGAGCAGAAATACCGTGACTGCTTTGGCACCCTCCCGAGCTATGGTCGGTTTGTCAGCCTCATGCCAAGATTAATGGTGCCGTTTTGCATACTGCTGCACTGCTTCAGCGGTGAAAAAACCGGCGTCTATTTTGCCGACAGCACTAAGCTCGCGGTCTGCCACAATGCCCGCATTAATCGAAACAAGGTCTTCAAGGGGCTGGCAAAGCGCGGTCGCAGCACAATGGGCTGGTTCTTTGGCTTCAAACTGCATCTAATCATCAACAACAAGGGGGAGATCATGGCCGTCAAAATCACGGCAGGTAATGTCGATGATCGAAAGCCGTTTGAAGCCATGATCGCGGGCCTCGAAGGCAAAATATTTGCTGATAAGGGCTATATCTCCAAATCCCTCTTCCAACGGCTCTGGCAGCGTGGGCTCCACCTCGTCACCGGCATTCGCCGCAACATGAAAAACTATCTCCTGCCAATCCTGAACAAAATCCTGTTGCGAAGGCGGTTCATCATCGAAACTCTGTTCGATAAGTTGAAAACCAGCATGGGACTGGAACACACTCGACACAGATCGCCTGCCAACGCATTCGTACACCTCATCTCGTGTGTCGCAGCCTATAGGCTCGGGAAAACCAAAGTTAAAATGGGACCCATAACCGTGCCGGAAACAATCAGGCAGGTCGAATACCAGATATAGCGCTTATCCAGAACTCAGGTTAAACCTGCTTTGACCCGCCGCACAAAACACGACTTGCCCGCATCTCATATTGTTGAACAATCAACTGCTCTGGCGCATTCTGAACCCATTCAGTTTTAACAGACAACGTAACTCCCAAGCACCCTGTCCGATAGGGTTGCGGGGTTTTGTTCCGTCAGAGCCGTGCGATGATCTGAGGTGGTGACAGGGTCAGGATTTCCAGGATGTTGAACCGGTGTTTTCTGGCCGTCGAGATGACGGACCTGATGTCGGCGAAGACCCGCGCGCCCTCGAGGGTGCGGAAGGTGCCCGAGATTTTCATGCGCAGCTTCATCATGCGCAGGTCCTGTTCGGCCTGATTGTTTGTGAATGGGACCGCGAAGTCGGCGATGAATCGCAAAACGTCATCGCGGTAGTCACGCAGGCGGAGGAGCAGGTTGTGGCCTGGCCGCCTGGCTTTTCGGCCGCGGGTGCCGGGGCTTTTGGCCAGCGGGGGCTGGCGTTCGTGGAAGGCGAGCCCCTTGGCGAGGATCGCCATGTATCTGGTGACTATACCCTGGCGAACCAGTTCCGGGAGTTCGGTCTCGCCTTGATCCTGAGCCGCGCATCTGAGCTGATTGGCGCTATGAAGCACTGCGCTCATCTCCGTCGCCCAAGGCTCTTTTTCGATCTCTTCGATGGCCTTGAGTTCGCGCAAGTGATGCGCCCCGCAGAGGGCGTGGGCGTCCACTCCGCTCATATGGGCGTAGTAGGGTTTCCAGTGATCATGAATGATCGTCCCGCCGGTCAGGAAGGTTGGAACAGCACCGCGTTTGGCGCTGATGCGGTAATGGGTGAAGGCGGTATCGCAGATCGTGTGCAGCCAGTGCAGCTTGCCGGCAACACGAAGTCCGGTCTCGTCCAGAT
This sequence comes from uncultured Paracoccaceae bacterium, assembly GCA_951812305.1. Lineage (GTDB taxonomy): Bacteria > Pseudomonadota > Alphaproteobacteria > Rhodobacterales > Rhodobacteraceae > Rhodobacter_B. The sequence goes on along the minus strand of CATOSB010000022.1, from coordinate 70,901 downwards.
GCCGAACGCCGCCTTCGGCAAGCCGGGCGAGAATGTGTTCAACCACGACACCCATCTTATTTGCCGCGCCGCGCGTCCAGTTGGTCACGCTGGCCGCGCACAAGCTGGTGGCCCCAAACAGGTCGCGCATAAGCTGGCAGACCCGATCCTCGGGTATCAGCTGCTGAACATTGCAATAGACCGCCACTGCCCGCATGCGCGTGCCATATTGCACATGCGCGGCCACGCCATCGGGAAAGCCAGCCGTCGTCGTGGCTCGACAATGGTCGCAACAATAAACCGCCGCCTGATGCTCGGTGACCTCCAGGCGTGGCGCAGGCAAGTCGAACACCTGACGCTTCTCGATCCCTTTCACCATCTCCGCCGTCAGGGCGCTCTGACAGGCGCTGCAATGCGTCGCCTCATGCCGTTCGACAAAGTCGGGTGTTGACGTCTGGCGCAGGGTGTCGCCCCGGTGGCCAACTTGGCCGCCACTTTTCTTTCCGGATTTGCCACGCAGGCTGCGCGGGGCTGGCTTCTTCAGGCCATCACTTGAAGGGGGCTTGCTGCTATTGCTGCTGTTCTTGGCCAACTGTCGGCGCAGGTCCGTGATCTCTTCCGCCATGCTCGCCAACGCAGCTTCAAGCTCAGCGATCCGACGCAGAGCCGTGGCGAGAAGTTGTTCAAGGGCGGCAACCTGATCCATCCCACCACTGATTCAGAGAAATCAACCCGGCGCCACAGAATTCAGACAAGAAAGAAAAAAAACACGCGCAAAATGGCAAATTCGACTCACCATAAAACTGACAATAACACTCAAACGTGGGGGGTGCTTGGGAGTTACCAGACAACTTGGGTTAGGGAGCGCAACATGGGCAAATTCATCCGCTGGATCATCACGCATGGCATCGCGATCATCATCGGCTTTGCCCTTGGCGTCTATTTCCTGCCGATCCTGACCGCTCCACCCGCGCCCGAAGCCGCCAAGCTCGAAGAAATGGCCGCAGGTGCCCTCTATTCCGGCGAACTGACCCGAGACCTTCGTGGCAGTGATTTCGTCCACTGGGGCGAAGGCACGATCAGCGTTTCCGCCGACCAGATTACACATCAGGGCAAACTCGCCCCCGGCCCGGATTACAAATTGTACCTGACCAAGGGCCTCGTCGATCATGAAGACACGTTCGATCGCGCCAATGCCGTGCGCGTTGGCGACGTGAAATCGTTCTCCGGCTTCATTCTCGACATCCCTGCCGGGATCGATGTGAACGCCTATGGCAGCATCCTGATCTGGTGCGAAGCCTTCGGCGAATTCATTACAGCTGCGACCTACAAGTGATTGGCCAGCCGGTCTAACCGTCTTCGGACTTTCGGAACAGAATGCTTCCCCGCTGCGCCACCAGCAGCTTTTCACCTGTCACCGGATCGAAATATCCCTCGACCCGTTCGCCCTCGGGCGTGGTGCCATACACTTCCCAACACCCACCGTCTTCCTTGATGAACCGAACCTCCCAACCCTCGGCGGTCAGCATGTCCGCCATCGCCTCCTTCGTCAGCCAGCCAGCCCGATCGCCACTGTCACAGGTCATCAATCCGGTCGCCAGGCCTGTGTTTGGCAGACACAACGCCGCCACTAGAACTATGCTACGCATGAAGTTTCTCTCCTTGAGGTTTACGCGGGCCTTGCCACGCGTTGATTTGCAACGATCCGATAAAGCTCTAGCGCCGCCAACGGCACGAAATGCACCAGCGCCGGGCCGATTTCGTTGTGCACAAACATCCAGTGCAACAGCGTCGCAATCGCCGCCAGATAAACCCAGCGCTGCAATGCCTTCCACCGTTTTGGCCCCAAACGCCGCAGATAGAAATCGTTCGAGGTGACGGCCAGCGGCACGAAGACCACGAAGGCCAGCCAGCCCGTCCAAATCCCAAAATTCGTGAAATCCTTCAGGATTGCGGTAATGGCACCCATGTCGATCACGTACAAAATCGTGTGCAGCAACGCATAGAAAAACGCCGCCACGCCCAAATGGCGCCGCCGCTTTATAAGCCAGCGCAGAAATCCTGACCGGGGGAATAGCATAACCAACGGCGTCAGGATCATCGCAATGATCATGAACCGTGCAGAGAATTCCCCGGTCGGGTGCAACAGCGAATGCGTCACCGGCTCGCCATCCGCGCCCGGCTCGCCGGACAAAAGTGCCATCACCATCGGCACCGATGGCAGCGCCAGCAACACCCAGAACGTGACCGGGTGGTCAATCAGTTTTCGAAACATGACAAGGGTCCTCAGTAAGCTCGTTATGCCTTCAACGGACTGCCCCGCGGTTTCCGTCGAAGGAATAACAAAAAAGTTCGGTGACGGCTTAGCAATCACGCACTAACTTGCCGTGTCACCGCCCGCCCCGCCGCATGAACGGTCTCTGCGGATGCGTTTGCGCGGATCAGGGCCGAGATGCCGACCACCGACATCGCCAGAAATGCCGCCTGATCGTCTAGGTCGACATCATCGGCAATGTCCCCAGCCGTGTGCGCATTTTCCAATGCGTTTCTGAACCCGACGTTAAGCCGGTCAAGATATGCATCAACAAATCGCGCGCTGCCTTCGTCCAGCGCCGCCCGTTCAACTGCAGTATTGGCCATCAGGCACCCCAGCCCGGCGAAATTGCCGTCGATCGCCGAGGCGTAAATGCCGAACGCCCTGCGGATCGACCCGGCATCCGCGCCGGGGTCCTCAATCGGAGCTAGAACGCGCGACAGGTGCACCTGGCTGTATCGTTCCAGCGCCGCCTCGAACAACTCCTGTTTGGAGCCGAATTCCGAATACATGCTTTTGCGGTTCACGCCCAGTTCCGCCACGAGTTCGGCGGTGCTGGTGCCGGAATACCCCTGCCGGCGAAAGAGCTCTATCGCCCGATCCAGAAGCACCTCTCGCTTATATCCTTTTTCGCTTGGCATCGTGTCCCCGTAATTTTGTGTTGACAATAAGGTAACTGATCAATTACCCATGTCAAGGTAATCGATCAGTTACCTAAAGAAACCGATCGATCCTCGACAACAAAGGAGACCACGCCATGACTTTCCAATTTCTGAAAACGACCGCTGCAGCCGCGTTGCTGGCTACGACCACCGTCGCCGCCGCATATGCCGAAACGATGGGAACCGAAATCGACCTGACCTATGTCTGGACGGCACATCCGGGCATGGAAGAAAAACTGGTCGGAACCTACCAAGCCGTCGGCGACATGCTTGAAGCCAATGAACCGGGATTGCTGTTCTACGAAATCTCGGTTTCGGAAACCGGCAACCAGATCGTCATTCATGAGATATTCGAAGATGGTGACGCCCTGGCATTTCATCTGTCTGAAACCGCCGCGCAGTTCTTCCCACAGCTTGTCGAATTCGCAAACCCGGGCCCGTTCATCTTCCGCGGTGACGTACCCGAAGAACTGAAAGCCGCTGCATATCATACCAACGGCTTGATCAATTGACCGTTGCCCATTCTCTGGTCGTTATTGAGGTTATGCGCTGCGGGTCATTTTCGAAGAAGTTCCAGGCGTCTGCGCATTTGTCGAGGATCTGCTCGTAGGTATCGAACACGGTGATGGCCAGCTTGTTGGAGCGCAGATAGGCCCAGACATTTTCCATCGGGTTGAGTTCGGGCGCATAGGGGGGCAGCTTCAGGAGCGTTATGTTGTCTGGCACCAAGAGCCCCTTGGCTCCGTGCCACCCCGCGCCATCTGTGACCAGGAGCGCATGAGAACCGGGTGCGATTGTTTTTGAGACCTCGTCGAGATGCAGGCCCATCGCCTCTGTGTTAACATAAGGCAGGATCAGCCCAGCTGCGGCACCACGTGCCGGACAGGCAGCGCCAAATACGTAGCTCCATTTGTAGCGGGTATCCCGGGGCGCACGTGGGCGGGTTCCCCGCTTCGCCCAGACACGGGTGAGTGTTCCCTGCTGGCCCACCCGTGCTTCGTCCTGGAACCATATTTCCAGTGGCTTTCCTTTCGCCCGTTCAGTCAAAATGTCGGCTACGATGCTGGCAAAGTTTTTTTTAAATGCAGTCTGTGCCACTGGGTCGGCGTTGGGATGTTCGGGGCGGACCGACAGCCTGCGAAAGCCCAGTTGAACCAAATAACTACCTACTGTGCGTTCGTGGAGCTTGATCTCGAACTCCGCCTCAATGCGCCGGGCAAGATCGGCGCGACGCCAGCGAACCACACCATCGCGGGCCGGATCAGGGCCAGCCTCCACCCAGACCGCAAGCTGCGCTATCTGCTCCGGCGACAATCGAGGTTTCGCGCCGCCACCCCCACGATCTGACAGCCCGTCAGGACCTTCGACATTGTATCGATGGACCCAGTCTCGAAGGGTTTGGCGATCCATCCCGCAACTCTGGGCAGCAACCTTGCGCGACGACCCTTCAAGCACCAGAGCAATCGCCAAAAGCCGACGTGCTACTTTGCCGTTCGACGCGCGACCGGCTAAAGCGCGCAACTCGTGCACCGTGAAATCATCGCGCAAAACCGGAACCGCGGCACCCATATCTCCCTCCTTCTCTGGACAGAAACAGTGAGTCACATACCGAACAATTTGGGAATCCAAAAAGCGAGTCAAATCATCCCGCCGTTGGTATCAGATGAACATGGGCGCAATATTCACAGGCGACTGGACCGGCTTTGAACGCGACTGAGAAACTTGGTGAACTCACTTCGGGCGGCGACGGAAGTTGCCGCCCTTTGTCTTTGAAGGTTGTCGATAATATCTACCCTAATGCGAAGGCGAAAATGCCAATTCCGCTCTGACCAAAAAATACCGACGTGATACCGACGTCGGTTTTCGCCCTGAATCCGTCGGCTTGCCCACCCCGGAATTGCCGGTAATTTGGTCAATAGACCCGGACGGATCAAAGGAGTCGGTTCCATGAAAACTCATGTCAAAGCCCTCGTTGTTGGCGGCGGCGCCGTTGGGGCCGGAATTGCCTACCATCTGGCGAAGTTTGGCTGGAAAGACGTGATGTTGGTTGAACGCGACGAACTGACATCCGGCTCTACCTGGCACGCCGCGGGCCTTCTGCCTTTGTTCAACATGGGTTACGCAACCAGCCACATCCACGACTATTCCGTCAGGTTTTACAAAACGTTAGAGGAAGAGACCGGGCTGAATGCCGGATTCTCTGTCGTAGGTAACCTGCGCATGGCACAGACCCGCGACCGGATGGATGAGTACGAACTCTACGCCTCTACCGCCGAAACCGTTGGAATCCCATACGAATTTCTAAGCCCGGCGCAAATCAAAGACCGCTGGCCGCTGATCAAGACCGAGGATCTGGAAGGCGCGCTCTATCACCCGACCGACGGATACATAAACCCCGCCGACGTGACGATGGCGATGGCCAAGGGGGCCCGCCAACGCGGTGTAATCATTGAAAGAAAATGGCAGGTCGATAACTATCACTGGACCGGCGATCATTGGGACGTGACTCTCACCAAGATGATCGAAAAGGGCGGCAACCTTGTCCCTTCAGACGAACAAACCGTGGTTCACGCCGAACACGTCGTCACCGCCACGGGCAACCACGCCCAGCGCACCGCGCGCCTTCTTGGCATCAAGATCCCCGCCATCCCGGTGGAACATACATTCATCGTTACCGACGCTGACCCCGCGCTGCAAGAATTCCGCAAGACCAACCCAGAACATCCCGTCATCCGCGACGCCGACGCGCAATCCTACGTCCGCGAGGAACGCGGCGGTTGGATCCTTGGCACCTATGAACGCAATGCCCCCGCGCGGTTCGAGTATGGCGTCCCCGACAGCTTCCGCGCCGACCTGTTTCAGCTCGATCTTGAACGGATCGAAGAACAATACATGGCGATGATTCACCGGATGCCATCCACCGAAGAGATCGGCCTGAAAGACGATTTCAACGGCCCGATCTGCTACACGCCCGACGGCAACCCGCTGGTTGGTCCCGCGCCGGGCCTGCGCAACATGTGGTTGGCCGAAGGCTTTTCGTTTGGCATCACAGCGGCGGGTGGCGTTGGCCACTACATGGCGCAGATGATGGTGGAAGGCGAGGCAGAGATCGACATGGCGAGCCTCGATCCCAAGCGTTACGGCAACTGGATGACCACCGAATACGCCGCCCGCAAAAATGAGGAATGCTACGAACACGTCTACATCCTGCATCACCCGGACGAAGAGCGCGAAGCCGCCCGTCCCTTGCGCACGGCACCCGCCTATGACCGCCAGAAAGCGGCCGGCGCGCAGTTCGGGCAGGTCAACGGCTGGGAACGCCCGAACTACTTCGGCCCCACTGACGCGCCATCGAATTTTGACCACGACAGCCGCTCATTCCGTCGCGGCGGCTGGTGGCAATTCGCCCATGACGAGGCCAAGGCGATCCGCGAGGGCGTCGGCCTGATCGACGCCACCGCTTTTACAAAACACTGGGTTTCCGGCCCCGGCGCGACCGCTTTCCTCGACTGGTTCACCTGCAACAAGCTGCCCCGCGTGGGCCGCATCAACTTGACCTACGCCCTAACGGACGCCGGCACCACCCGCACCGAATACACGATCGTGCGGCGGTCCGAGAACGGGTATTACCTCGTCTCCGCCGGGGCGTGGACGGCCTATGACGCGGATTATCTTCAGAAATCCGCCGAGGACTTCATGGGCAATGGTGGCGAGATGGTCCTGATCCACGACGTCACAAACCAATGGGGCGTCTTCGCCATCGCCGGCCCGAAATCCCGCGATGTGCTGAATACTCTCATTCGCGACGCCGACCCATCCACAGCCTTGTCCAACAAGCGCTTTCCCTGGCTTACCGCCCGCGACATCGATTTGAAGATGTGCCCAACCCTGGCCGTGCGCGTCGCCTATACCGGCGAATTAGGGTGGGAGCTTCACCATCCAATAGAGATGCAAAATTACCTTTGGGATCAACTCATCGAAGCCGGTGGTGCACACGATTTGAAACTCGTCGGTGCCCGCGCACAGAACTGGCTTCGGCAGGAGAAATCCTATCGCGCGTTTGGCACGGAACTCGGTCGGGATGCCACCCCGCTGGAGGCTGGTCTGGACCGTTTTGTCGACTTGACCAAGGACTTCCGGGGCAAAGCGGCGATGGAAGAAACCGGCATCCGTGCAAAATGTGTGACGGTCCTAATCGACGGCCCAACCGACGCCGATCCCTGGGGCCGCGAGGCGCTTTATGATGGTGACACCAAGGTTGGCCGCGTGACGTCCGGCGGGTATTCGGTGCATTTTGGAAAACAGATCGGCATGGGTTATGTTTCTCCGAACCTCGGGAAAACGGGCCAGAAACTAACCGTCAGGATGCAAAATCAGCTTTGGGATGCCGAGGTTACTGAAGACAGTCCCTATGACCCAACCAACGCTGTGATCCGCGTCGATGGGTGAGGCAAATATCACTCTGGACGAGGGCGACACTAAGGGCCGCTACAAGGTGCAGCCCGATCAAAACGGTCCGGTGGCGGAACTGACGTATTCAAAAGCCGGGGAGTCGCTGATCATCATCGATCACACCGACGTTCCAGATGCCTATCGCGGAACTGGACTGGGTAACAAACTGGTCGAGCGCGCGGTTAAGGATGCGCGCGCAAGCGGCAAAAAAATTGTGCCGCTTTGCCCCTTCGCGGCGTCGCAGTTTCGCCAAAACCCGGATTGGGCGGATGTCTTGAATCGCTAAAGCTGATCAGTCTTTCATTGAATTGAGTCTGATTTTGGGCCAGAACAGACGTTGGCGAGATCTTCTAGAAGATCTCGTAGGGTCAGAAATTTCTAGAAATTTCTGCTGATCAGCGGATTATTTAAAAGATTACCCCGGGCGCTCGGCGCCGTCCGCAAAGGCCCAATGCCGTTTCCGCCAAACTCTGAACCGCTCTAGTCCTGAAATCGTGCGGGGCTGAGTGCCGCAACGACTCCCGGATCGAGTTCCGACCCCCGCCCCGCAACCAAATCCGCGGCCAAACGGCTGTAAGCGGGCGAGGACTGAATACCGTACCCGCCCTGTCCGGCAACCCAGAGAAATGCATCGTCCGCAGGGTCATACCCGATGACCAGCGCCCGGTCCGGTGAAAACGTCCTGAGGCCTGCCCAGGTATGTTCAACGCGTGTCACGGGTTCCGTTACATGCGCCTCATAGCGTGCAACCCCTTCCGCCAACACCATGTCATCGGCCCACGCGTCATGTGGCTCGACAGGGTCTTCATCGGCGGGAGACACCAGCCACTTGCCCGCATCGGGTTTCGCGTACCATGTCTCGCCCGGCCCAAAGAGCATCGGCCAGTGAGATACGTCGAACCCTCCGGGTGCCGGAACGCGAGCCATTGACCGTCGACAGGGTGTGAACCCCAAAGGCGCGATGCCCGCCATCACTGCGACCTGATCCACCCAGGCTCCGGTCGCGTTCACCAGAATTTTTGCCGGGAACTCGTTTCCCCCGGCGCTTACAACCCAACCGGCTTTTGTGCGGCGAATGCTGGTCACCCGTGCGTTTGGCACAACTTCGCCGCCGTCAGCGCGCACCAACCGCGCGTATCCTTGCAAAAGCCGATCAGTATCGATGTCCTGCGCGGCGGCGTGATACCCCGCCAGCACAATCCGCTTGGTATCAACAATTGGCACCATCGCGACGGCCTCTGCGACAGAAATCTCCTCCATCGCTAATTCCGCGATCGTTTCGCGCGCGGCCTTGGTCTCGCCGGTGTCGCCCACCATCAGGAATCCTCGCGGGCTCAATACCCCAGCCTCTTCAAGATACGTCCGGCTTGCGCGGTTCAGCGCAACGGTCGACGGCAGACCGTAGTTTTCCTCGAACATTGCCGCCGAACGCCCCGAGGCGTGGTAGCCCAGCGCGTCTTCCGCTTCCAGTACTGTGACCGAACCCAATTCGGACAATCGCGCAGCGGTCGACAGACCGGCCATACCGCCGCCAATCACCAGAAAGTCTTTCACTGTTCCTCCAGCCGGTCCGTTGCGGGCGCGGGTCTTGGTGTCAGCGCTGACAAACGCGCATAAAGCGTGTCACTTAGCTCGAAATTCATCGCGTCCAGCGATGGCTGGAGCTGCGTAGCGGAACTTGCACTGATGATCGGCGCAGTGATACCCAGGTTTACCGCCACCCAAGCCACAGCTAAAGTGATCGGCGACGTTCCAAGTTCTGTCGCTATACTGCTTATTTCCGTTGCAGCCTTGTGCATCCATTCAACGCCATAACGTTCTTTATACATCGGATCGTGGGTCAGCCGCCCTTCTGCCTTGCCCGCGTATTTACCTGTCAGGAGTCCACCACCAAGAGGGGAATAGGGCACAACCGCCATGCCCTCGCTAACGGCCATCGGCAAGATCTCGACCTCAACCTGACGTTTCACAAGCGAATACATCGGCTGCAGCATGGCGATGGTCAGACCCAACGTTTCGGCGACGGCCTGCGCCTTCATCACTTGCCAGGCGGCATAATTCGAAACACCAATATGGCGTACCTTGCCTGCCTGAACCCATTCGGCCAGAACCTCGTAAACCGCCTCCAGCGGCACCTCGTCGCTCCAGCGATGCATGTAAATCAGATCGACCTGATCCATTCCAAGCCGTGTCAGGCTCTCGTCGAAATCACGCCGGATGGCTTCCGGTCGGCAATCCCCGGTGGACGCACATTTGGTGGCTACGAATATTTCGTCACGCTCTTCGGCGATAAACTGACCGAGCAGCGTTTCCGACGCGCCACCTGTGTATCCATGCGCGGTATCAAAAAAGTTGATCCCCTGCTTACGGCAAGCCTCATACATTGCACGACTGTCAACTGCATCCGCCTTGCCGCCCCATTGCATGGTGCCAAAACAGAAACGCGAAATCGGGGTGCCGTCAGTCGTAGTCAAGTCGGTCATGCGCGAAAGACTGCCACGGGAGGGCGCCGTTCAAAACCCCGATTTTGCCCAATAGCCTTTGGCATACCGGATTTCAACTTGCGGGAATCGCCAATCTTTATGCTAGGATAGCGCGAATTCGCATCTGGGGATTTGATTTGACCGATTCTGCACAGACACACGACATCCCGCATCCGTTTAAGCTGGAAAACCTGCAACCGGGAAAGCCTGATCCGCGCGGTCGCATCGTGCGCGATATTCTCTGGAGTATGCCGGATTTCAAGATTTTCAAAACCGATGTCGGCATTAGCCCGATCTTTTCTGACGAAAGCGAAGTGGCCGCAGGACAAAAAGACGCCTATTTCGCGATGGGTGACGGGATTGCCGAGTTCAATCACCTGATCCACGCGATGCGGCCAATTTGGCCGGTCCGGGTTTTGCTGGCGGGGCAATCGGACAGTCCGGCGGCGCGCGCCCGCAATCACTATGAACGCGAACTAGCGCGCTGCATCGCACAAGCACTTTCCGGTAAAATCGAAGAAGCGCGCAGCGCGTTGGCGAGACTGCATGATCGACTAGGTGCGCGCGTTTCAAACCGAGGGCGGATCACCCATCTTGTCGTCAACACGGCGTTGGTTACTCTCGTCATCATTTGCAGCCTGATCGTAGTGTGGAGCGATTCAGATTTCGAATTCGGTTATAATATCAAGGAGCTGGCGGTCGCCGTCATGATGGGGTCCGTAGGCGCGTTGTTTTCAACGTCTGTGCGATTGCGATCTATGGAGGTCGATCCGACCGTCAGCCTCTGGATGCATATCGTCTACAGCATTCAGCGCGTACTTGTTGGTGCCCTAGGCGCTCTTATCCTTTATTTCGGCTTTCGCTCTGGCATCGTGACCGGCTTGTTTCAACCTCTGGCGGAAACGGCCCCACCACTGGCCGAAACAACTGTTGAAGGTGCCGCCGACGCAACTGCACAGCCATTCGACATCTACTGGCTGTCGTTTGTTTCTATCCTCGCGGGATTCAGTGAACAACTTGTGCCGAACCTGTTGGAAAGCAAAACCAGCGACATGGACAGCGTTAATGAAAATGCCAGTTCCGAGCCAGTGCCCGCGCCGCAAGTCAACACAGAGACGACGCCCGCAGCGGATGGAACCGATGTTGGTGACCGTGAGGACGGTCAGAATGCGACGCCGCAGGGCGCAACGCCAATTTTCGATTCCTCGCGCGGGAGTTGACAGAAATTAACCTCGGCCAAATCCCGAGGAAGAAACACCGCGCGCAAAAAACCTCAGCGTCTGAACAACTTTGCGCTGCAATTTCAAGGCGTCTTGTTCCAACCAAGGCCGTGCAAATCTTTACTCGTCTTCAGCCACCCATCAACCGCTTTCGCAACTTCGTTTTCAGAACCTTGCCATAATTGTTCTTCGGCAGTTCATCGACGAACGTATATGTTTTGGGTCGTTTGAACCGCGCCATGTTTTCAAGGCAATGGGCATCCAACACTTCCGTTGTTACATCACCGACCACGAATGCAACGACATCCTCGCCCCATTCCACCGATGGCCGACCCACAACGGACACTTCGCGCACGCCGTCATGCCGCAACAACACCTCTTCCACTTCACGAGGATAGATGTTGGTTCCACCCGATATGATCAGATCCTTGGAGCGATCCACCAGCGTCAGATACCCATCCGCATCCATCCGCCCGATATCCCCCGTCATTAACCATCCATCGCGCAAAGCCCTGGCGCTGGCATCGGAGTTCTCCCAATACCCACCCATCACCGGCGCGCCACGAACCATTATTTCGCCATCCTGATCGGGCCCGTCTGCGCCATCAATTCTGACTTCAACTACTGATTGCGCCCGCCCAACGGACTCGAGCCGTTCCCGCCACCGCGGATGGGTACGATTGGCAACCTCAGCCCGCGACAGTGCAGTGATGCACATCGGACATTCGCCCTGACCATAAATCTGAACGAACTTCGGGCCGAACCAGTCCACGGCTTCGACGATATCCGCTTCGTACATCGGGCCACCGCCGTAAACGATGGTTTTGATCCCCTCACCCGTTACCCCGCGCTGTTTTGCGGCATCCAGCAAGCGCCGCACCATCGTCGGAGCAAGAAACATCGAAACACGCCCCTGCGCCTGTGCCAATTCAAAGACTTCACTTGGGTCGAACCCGCCCGAGGCCGGCACCAGATGCGCCGCACCACGCGCGACGTGAACAGATGTGTAAAGCCCAGCACCATGGCTCATTGGTGCCGCATAAAGAGCGGCATCTTCGGGTGAAACATCGTCGACATCCACCGGGTAGGCCAAAGACGCTGACATCACCATGTCATGCGTGATCCGTACCCCCTTGGGCCGGCCGGTCGTTCCGCTGGTGTAAAACAACCAACACAGGTCGTCTGGTTTCCGTTCGACCGGGTTTATACCAAGGGTGCTTCAAAATGACTCAGCTATGGATTTTGGGTACCGCCTGAGGTGCTGAGGTGATTCAAGATTGGCAAAGGAGACCACCGATGCCAGCCAGGATACCGATGCGAGCCGATTTTACCGCCAATGATCTGCGCAAGCTTGCCGCAGAGAGTTCTGATGCCCGGCAGAGCCGACGGCTTTTGTCGCTTGCCGCTATCGCCGATGGCATGTCGCGTGGGGCTGCGGCCCGCATTGGCGGGATGGACCGGCAAACGCTCAGGGACTGGGTGCTCCGTTTCAACGCTGATGGTCCAGCGGGGCTGCTGGATCGGCAGCGAGGAGGCTCGCGATCCCGCCTTGACAATGCGCAACTGGATGAACTGGCGGCTCTTGTCGAGACCGGTCCTGATCCTGAAAAGGACGGTGTCGTCCGCTGGCGGCGGGTCGATTTGAAGAATGTGATCAAGGCGCGTTTTGGCGTCGACTATCACGAGCGCCATGTGGGGCAGATTCTGCACAATCTGGGCTTTTCCCACATCAGCGCACGCCCTCAGCACCCGGGGCAGGACGTGCAGGTCATTGAGGATTTCAAAAAAACTTCGGCGACAATCTGAAGGAGACGCTTCAGGGGGTGCCGCCGGACAAACCCGTCGAAATCTGGTTCCAGGACGAGATGCGTCTCGGTCAGAAGAACACCCGCGTCCGCCAGTGGGCACGCAAGGGCACACGGCCCCGCCAGCCCGCCGATCAGCGTTACCAAAATGCGTATCTTTTTGGCGCCATCTGCCCCGAACGCGGCACCGGCGCGGCGATCATGATGCCAGCAGCCGACACCTATGCGATGCAGCGCCACCTGGAAGAAATCAGCAAAATTGTCTCCGATGGCGCCCACGCCGTCATCCTCATGGACCAAGCCGGCTGGCACACGACATCCGCTCTGGAAATCCCGCAAAACCTGTCGCTCATGTTTCTGCCGCCCAAATCACCAGAGCTGAATCCAACCGAAAACATTTGGCAATATCTCCGCCAGACATGGCTCGCAAACCGGACGTTCGACACATATGACGCGATTCTCGACGCGGGGTGCGAGGCCTGGAACAACCTCATCGCAAGACCGCAAACCATCACATCCATCGCAAGCCGCAACTGGGCGAAAGTCGGTCAGATTGAATAACCCTTGGTATTAGTGGGATGTCGGCGCAAAGCGCGACAAATTTTGGGCCCTGCAGATCTAGGAGGTCAATATTGGTTGCCTCTGACAACCCTTCCATCAGATCCGAAGACGCAAACCCCAATTTCGCACCTGAATTCTCAACAATCCACGCTGCCTCTTTCCCGTGCAGCTTCGCGTTTATCGGAACAACCACGGCGCCCGCAGCCCAGATGCCATAAAAAGCGATCAGATATTCGGTACAATTACCCCGATTCTGGATAAGACGTTGGCGTCACCAGTGCACTACTCGACAGAATTTTTTCGTAGTTTTTTGATTCGTTTTTTACGATACTCGTTGACCCTTTTTCGCAGAGGGTTGCGATGAGGGATTTCCACCATTGTTATGGAAATGATCCTCGGTTCTCTCAAAGCCTCATTTGGCTCCAGTTCAACGGCAATTCCGCCAAACTCTCCAAGAAATAGAACATTTGAAACGGTTTCGTGATCTGCTTTGAATGTATCAGGGTCATTTTTCCGTACGTGTTTCGGGATGATCACCTGAAAGGGAGTGGCAGCCATCAGATCGAGCACAAGTGTCATGGTTCTTTTAGGGAGCGCAGCCAGTTCATTGAGCTTATCCGTGAGGGCGTAGAAACGGTTGGGGTCCTCTTCCATCATGTCGAACATGAGGTCCCGGATCTTCTCATAAGCGAGATCTTCGTTGATTGGGAAGTTGTTCTCCATGGCGCGCACCTTTTGCCCCGTGTTGACCAGCCTGAATGCCCCCGTGATTAGTATGGGGTGAGAGGGGTTTCCAAGTACGTTGCCCCATGATTCAAGGTTCAAAAGCGACACAATATGGACCGCCACTCATGTCGATCACTAACACCGCACTTTTTGTCTGTCTCGATGATTTTGCAAAAACCTACGAGGACTGGGAGCGCCACCGGTTGATCCCCTCGGGTCGTCAGAGGCTTCGCTCCGGCAAGCTGACCCTGGGGGAGAGCCTGTTCATCATGGTCTTGTTTCACTTGTCGCCGTTCAAGGACTTCAAACATTATTGGATTTATGGCGTTGAGCAGAAATACCGTGACTGCTTTGGCACCCTCCCGAGCTATGGTCGGTTTGTCAGCCTCATGCCAAGATTAATGGTGCCGTTTTGCATACTGCTGCACTGCTTCAGCGGTGAAAAAACCGGCGTCTATTTTGCCGACAGCACTAAGCTCGCGGTCTGCCACAATGCCCGCATTAATCGAAACGTAACTCCCAAGCACCCTGTCCGATAGGGTTGCGGGGTTTTGTTCCGTCAGAGCCGTGCGATGATCTGAGGTGGTGACAGGGTCAGGATTTCCAGGATGTTGAACCGGTGTTTTCTGGCCGTCGAGATGACGGACCTGATGTCGGCGAAGACCCGCGCGCCCTCGAGGGTGCGGAAGGTGCCCGAGATTTTCATGCGCAGCTTCATCATGCGCAGGTCCTGTTCGGCCTGATTGTTTGTGAATGGGACCGCGAAGTCGGCGATGAATCGCAAAACGTCATCGCGGTAGTCACGCAGGCGGAGGAGCAGGTTGTGGCCTGGCCGCCTGGCTTTTCGGCCGCGGGTGCCGGGGCTTTTGGCCAGCGGGGGCTGGCGTTCGTGGAAGGCGAGCCCCTTGGCGAGGATCGCCATGTATCTGGTGACGATACCCTGGCGAACCAGTTCCGGGAGTTCGGTCTCGCCTTGATCCTGAGCCGCGCATCTGAGCTGATTGGCGCTATGAAGCACTGCGCTCATCTCCGTCGCCCAAGGCTCTTTTTCGATCTCTTCGATGGCCTTGAGTTCGCGCAAGTGATGCGCCCCGCAGAGGGCGTGGGCGTCCACTCCGCTCATATGGGCGTAGTAGGGTTTTCCAGTGATCATGAATGATCGTCCCGCCGGTCAGGAAGGTTGGAACAGCACCGCGTTTGGCGCTGATGCGGTAATGGGTGAAGGCGGTATCGCAGATCGTGTGCAGCCAGTGCAGCTTGCCGGCAACACGAAGTCCGGTCTCGTCCAGATGCCGAACGCCGCCTTCGGCAAGCCGGGCGAGAATGTGTTCAACCACGACACCCATCTTATTTGCCGCGCCGCGCGTCCAGTTGGTCACGCTGGCCGCGCACAAGCTGGTGGCCCCAAACAGGTCGCGCATAAGCTGGCAGACCCGATCCTCGGGTATCAGCTGCTGAACATTGCAATAGACCGCCACTGCCCGCATGCGCGTGCCATATTGCACATGCGCGGCCACGCCATCGGGAAAGCCAGCCGTCGTCGTGGCTCGACAATGGTCGCAACAATAAACCGCCGCCTGATGCTCGGTGACCTCCAGGCGTGGCGCAGGCAAGTCGAACACCTGACGCTTCTCGATCCCTTTCACCATCTCCGCCGTCAGGGCGCTCTGACAGGCGCTGCAATGCGTCGCCTCATGCCGTTCGACAAAGTCGGGTGTTGACGTCTGGCGCAGGGTGTCGCCCCGGTGGCCAACTTGGCCGCCACTTTTCTTTCCGGATTTGCCACGCAGGCTGCGCGGGGCTGGCTTCTTCAGGCCATCACTTGAAGGGGGCTTGCTGCTATTGCTGCTGTTCTTGGCCAACTGTCGGCGCAGGTCCGTGATCTCTTCCGCCATGCTCGCCAACGCAGCTTCAAGCTCAGCGATCCGACGCAGAGCCGTGGCGAGAAGTTGTTCAAGGGCGGCAACCTGATCCATCCCACCACTGATTCAGAGAAATCAACCCGGCGCCACAGAATTCAGACAAGAAAGAAAAAAAACACGCGCAAAATGGCAAATTCGACTCACCATAAAACTGACAATAACACTCAAACGTGGGGGGTGCTTGGGAGTTACATCGAAACAAGGTCTTCAAGGGGCTGGCAAAGCGCGGTCGCAGCACAATGGGCTGGTTCTTTGGCTTCAAACTGCATCTAATCATCAACAACAAGGGGGAGATCATGGCCGTCAAAATCACGGCAGGTAATGTCGATGATCGAAAGCCGTTTGAAGCCATGATCGCGGGCCCCGAAGGCAAAATATTTGCTGATAAGGGCTATATCTCCAAATCCCTCTTCCAACGGCTCTGGCAGCGTGGGCTCCACCTCGTCACCGGCATTCGCCGCAACATGAAAAACTATCTCCTGCCAATCCTGAACAAAATCCTGTTGCGAAGGCGGTTCATCATCGAAACTCTGTTCGATAAGTTGAAAACCAGCATGGGACTGGAACACACTCGACACAGATCGCCTGCCAACGCATTCGTACACCTCATCTCGTGTGTCGCAGCCTATATGCTCGGGAAAACCAAAGTTAAAATGGGACCCATAACCGTGCCGGAAACAATCAGGCAGGTCGAATACCAGATATAGCGCTTATCCAGAACTCAGGTTACAATTGCGCGCGAAAACAGCTACCCGGTCATTTGGCGCAATCCCCAGGTCGCGAAGCGCCGTCGCGAGTCCGGCAGCGCGCCGCCAGAATTCGGCATAATCCGCAACCATATTTTCCCCACGCAACAGGGCAACGTGGTTTCCATGCCGTTTTGCGGTCCGTTCCAGCCAATGGGCGAGGTTCATCGCAGGCTCCTTTAAGCGCAGAAAACACCGCAAACGTAACTTGAACAACTCTCACCGTTGCAAGCCCAGAGCAATTTTCGTCACACCCGCCCGACGCAGCGCCGCGCCTTTCAGGCTTCTTCTTGTTGGTAAATATGCCCGCCAGAGGCTCCCGCCGCCCAAGTTTCCCGACCGACCAGATATTTCGCTTCGCCTCGCGCCTGGCTGAATAAAAAGCGCGCGGAAGCGCACAATTTGGCTACAGCCACTAACCGTAGTGCCCCCGATACCAATCGACAAATCGTTCCACGCCTTCCGCAAGCGGCGTCTGAGGTAAAGCCCCAACCAGTGCCTCCAATAGCGAAGCATCGGCCCAGGTTGCGGAAACGTCGCCGGGCTGCATATCCATGAAATTGATTTTGGCTTTCTGACCCACCGCATGTTCAACCGCACGCACGAAATCCATCAGTGGCGTTGGCTTCGAATTGCCGATATTCACAACGCGAAACGGCGCCACTGGTGACAGGCTGTCCATTTCTCCTACTCTCTCATCTCCCGGCACAACCTCGCGCAAGCGCGCCAATCCCTCGACCAGGTCTTCCACAAAGGTAAAGTCGCGACTCATATCACCGTGGTTGTAGACGTCTATCGCCTCGCCCGCCTCAATGGCTTTCACGAATTTGAACAGTGCCATATCGGGCCGCCCCCATGGCCCGTAAACAGTGAAAAAGCGGAACATTGTGACAGGCAATCCATAGAGATGCGCATAGGAATGCGCCATCGCCTCGGTCGCTTTCTTGGTTGCGGCATAAAACGACATCTGGCTGTCCGCCTTGTCGGTCTCTGCATATGGCAAATTGGCGTTTGCGCCATAAACGGAAGACGTAGATGCCAGCATCAGATGGCCGGGCGGATTGGCGCGCGCGGCCTCCAGCAACTCGAATGTTCCAATCAGGTTCGCCTCGACATAGGATCGCGGCTCATCGATCGAATATCGGACCCCGGCCTGCGCGGCGAGGTGAATGACCGTACCGGGACGATGTTTTTTCATCAGACCGGCCAGCAGACCCGGCTCTTCGATACGCGCCTCCACGCTGGTATAACCCGGAGACTGTTTCAGAATTTCCTGACGCGCGTGTTTCAGGGCCGGGTCGTAATAATCTGTCATTGCATCCACACCCACAACCTTCACGCCCGCCTGCAAAAGGCGTTCCGCTGTGTGTAACCCGATAAACCCGGCAGAGCCGGTCACCAATGCTGTTTCGCTCATATCCGCGTCTCCTTGTTGAACAGCTTTGGCTTGCGCCCGATTGGCAGATGCAAAACCCGCATGGCAGTGATCCAGAATATCCAGACATCCAACGTCACGCGCCAGTTCTTCTGATATATCAGGTCAAGGTGCGCTTTGCGCGGAATACACCGACGGGTGTACACCGCTTCAGTTTCTTTTGGGGTCTTACAGTGTCTCAGCAACCCAGCCTCGCGATGGCCGAAAAAGAAACTCGCCAGACCGGTCAGTCCGGGCCGGGATTTCAAAACCTCAGCATAAATTTCGGGATAGGCTTCAACATACACCTTTAGAGGCGGGCGCGGCCCGACAAGCGAGATGTCGCCGCGAAACACGTTGATCATCTGCGGAATCTCATCCAGATGCAGCCGCCGCAGAAAGCGGCCGAGCGGCGTGATCCGGGAGGTCTTGTCTCCACCGGAAACACCAATGTCATGTTTCGCCACCTGCATGGTGCGAAATTTCCATAACCGGAACGGGCGATCCGGGCTGTGCATCCTTTCCTGACCAAAGAACAGGGGTCTGCCGTCAATCAGCAGAATCAGGATCGTAACGAACAAGCCGATCGGCAGAAGAATGGGCAACAATAGGACGAGAACCAGAATATCCAAAAAGCGCTTGATCGGATTCACAACAGTGCCTCGGTACGTCGCCAAGCCGCAACCGCATCTTTGACCGGAACGGGATTGGCCATTTCGGGGATCAATGCAGTCAGGCGAGATATGTCCATCTCGGCACTCTGAAGTGCCTGCTCCGGAGCCTCAATCTCTTGAAAACCGATACCCATGGCGCGCAGAATGTCACCCATATCCAGTGCCGGATTTGACGAAACGTTTAACACCGCTGGAAGCGGTTGATCACTTGCCGCCAGCTCAAACAAGCGTTGCAGGCAATCGGCCAACTTTTCCGGATCGATGTAAGACCGCCGCGGTCCCCGCCCATCGGGGAAAATGTGGAGCTTCATTTCCGCGCCAGAGGCCAGATTGCCCGCCAGCATGTCGGCACCCATCACATTGCCAAGTCGCAGCGATGTCACCCGTGCACCAAAGCTACCCGCCACCTGTTCCATCTCGAATTTGGACGCGCCGTAGGCGTTGGGTGACTGGGGCTCTGAGGATTCGCAAGCGGGTTGCTCCATGTGTCCATAAACCGCCATCGAAGACGCAAGAAACACGTGTGCGCCTTGGGCCGCCGCACAAACTGCATTTGCAACTTCGACATTCAGGCCAAAGTCAACTCCTGCCCCGGGCGTAGCCCCAATCAAGCAAAACACGGAATCGTATGTCTGGATATGCGGTTTCAACAATTCCGGGCCGTTCTCGACCCGCCAGGTCGCGCTTGGCAGCCAATCGATATTCTCCAGATCGCGCATAACGGCCCGCAACATTTGGCCCACGCGACTTCCGCTGCCGATGATTAGCGATTTATTGCTCAAAAAGCGGTCCTATCTGTTGCCGACAAACCTCTAGTCTGGCCGCATCCATCCCCGCAAGTACCCGATTTCCCTATCGCGCTGTCAATCTCCACAATATATATATCTCAACGAACGCCGGGGGGCTTTGGTGCTAGGTCGAATTGCTGCATTACTGATACTGGCATTATTCATGCTTTCCGCCTGTTCCTTGCCTCGCGGCGCCGCCATCCAATCCGAAGTTGTTGCGGCATCCGACGCAGAGGACGCACCGTTCGCGGTCTACCCTGTCTCGCGCAACACGGTTGAAAATTTTCAATCCTGGCCAAAGTGGCACGGTCACCTTTCATGGCTCGGAAGCACGCGTGGGCCGTCCAGCCCGGTCATTCGTTCGGGCGACTTCATTGATCTTGTAATCTGGGACAATTCCGAGAACTCGCTGCTTCTGGCGCCGGGGGCAAAGGTTGTGGACATGCAGGGTATTCAGGTTGCGCCTGATGGCGCGGTTTTCATTCCGTATCTCGACAAAATTTATCTTTCGGGGAAAAACCCCGAAGGAGCCCGACAACTTATTCAGGAACGTATGGGCGAAATCCTGCCCTCATCTCAGGTCCAACTGGCGTACACGGCAGGCAGCGGGTCGTCTGTCAGCCTTGTGGGCGGTGTCGGTCAGGCCGGGATTGTCCCGTTGCCGGACCGGAACTTTTCAATCCTGAAACTGATTTCGCAAGGCGGTGGCGTGGCACCCACAATGCGCAATCCACAGGTCAGCCTCGTCAGGGATGGGCGCACTTATAAAACATCGCTCTCGCGCCTTTATGACAACGCAAGTCTAGACGTCGTTCTGCGTGGTGGCGATAAGGTGATCGTCGAGCAAGATGACCGGTATTTTCAGGCACTTGGGTCGACCGGTCGCGAAGAGTTGGTCTATTTCACCAAGGACCGGATCGACGCGCTTGAGGCGGTTTCGCTTGTTGGCGGCATCAACGACGTACGCGCCGACCCCAAGGGGGTTCTTATCCTGCGAGAATATAACAAGCGGCAAGTCCGTTCCGACGGGAAAGGCCCGTCGCGTCGGGAAGTTGTCTTTACAATTGACCTGACCACGGCGGACGGGCTTTTCAGTGCGCAGCGGTTTGATATTCACGCCGAAGACGTCGTGTTGGTGACTGAATCGCCCATTACAAAAGCGCAGACAATTTTTCAGTTGATCGGCAGCGTATTCGGGCTTGCAAGGTCTGCTCAAAACCTCTGAAGGGCGACGAATTCTGGTATGGCCAGACTCCGGGCAATTGTGTCGCCAGACGCCTGAATCCCAACGCAAGACGGTTCGGTGCTTGTTTTGATTGGTCATAATTGAATACGCTCGCCCGGAATAAACGGCGAAGAGAATTTGATGTCCCGACAACCGGTGCTTGAAACGTCCCCTAAAGTGTCCGACGAGGTCCGCCAGACCACATGCTACATGTGCGCCTGCCGTTGCGGGATCAATGTGCATATGAAGGATGGGAAGGTCGCCTATATCGAGGGTAATCGCGATCATCCGGTGAACAAGGGTGTCCTATGTGCCAAGGGGTCGGCGGGGATCATGCAGGTCACCGCACCGTCACGCCTGCGCGCGCCCCTGAAACGTGTTGGTGAACGCGGTGAAGGGAAGTTCGAGGAAATCAGCTGGAATGAGGCGCTGGAACTGGCGACCAAATGGCTGGCCCCGATACGCGAAACGGATCAGTCTAAACTGGCCTTCTTTACCGGGCGCGATCAGTCGCAAAGCTTTACCAGCTATTGGGCGCAGGCCTTTGGCACGCCGAATTACGCCGCCCACGGCGGGTTCTGCTCGGTCAACATGGCCGCCGCAGGCATCTATACGATGGGCGGCGCGTTCTGGGAATTCGGCCAGCCTGACTGGGACCGCACCAAACTGTTCATGCTGTTCGGCGTGGCGGAGGATCATGACAGCAACCCAATCAAGATCGGTCTTGGCAAACTCAAAGCGCGCGGCGCCAAGGTGATCGGCGTCAACCCGATACGCACTGGTTACAACGCCATTGCCGACGAATGGATCGGTATCACGCCCGGCACTGATGGGCTTTTCATCCTCGCGCTGGTGCATGAACTTCTAAAAGCGGGCAAGATCGATCTTGAATACCTCGCCCGCTACACCAACGCGCCGGTTTTGGTGAATCGTGACAAGAAAAGCCCCGAACATGGCCTGTTCCTGCGAGACGACGATGGAAATCCGCTAGTTATTGACCGCCAAACCGGCAAGCCTGCCCCTGCCACGGCGGAAGGCGTAGAGCCTGATCTATCTGGCAGCTATCGTCATGCTGGCGTTACCCATCGCCCGGTTTTGCATCTCATGGCAGAACGGTATCTGGATGAGCAATACAGCCCGGATTCGGTCGCCTCCAAAGTCGGTATCGACGCCGACCGTATCCGTCGCATCGCCGCCGAACTGGCCCATGTCGCGTTCGAAGAAGAAATCGAGATCGTGCGGGAATGGACCGATTTCCGAGGGAAGACCCACAAAACCATGAAGGGTCGCCCGGTCAGCTTCCATTCCATGCGCGGAATCTCCGCCCATTCAAACGGCTTCCAGACCTGCCGCGCGCTGCATATCCTTCAGATCCTGCTCGGCTCGGTCGAGGTTCCCGGCGGTTTCCGTTTCAAACCGCCCTATCCTAAACCCAGTTGGGCGCACCCGGTCCCCCACGCGAAACCGACGGCGAATTCGCCGCTGAACGGCCCGCATCTCGGCTTCCCGCAAGGCCCCGAGCATCTTGCACTGAAAGAAGACGACAGCCCACTTCGGATTGACAAGGCGTTCACATGGGAAAATCCGATGTCGAGCCACGGGATGATGCACATGGTCATCTCGAACGCCCATGCGGGCGATCCTTACAAGATCGACACGCTGTTCATGTACATGGCGAACATGTCGTGGAACTCGACGATGAACACATCTGAAGTGATGCGGATGCTGTCGGACAAAGACGAAAATGGTGACCACGTCATTCCGCACATCATTTATTCGGATGCCTATTCATCCGAGATGGTAGCTTACGCAGACCTGATCCTGCCCGACACGACTTACCTGGAGCGACACGACTGCATTTCGCTGCTCGACCGCCCGATCTGCGAGGCCGACGGCGCTGCGGACGCGATCCGCTGGCCGGTGATCGAACCCGACCGTGATGTGCGCGGGTTCCAGTCGGTGCTATGCGACCTAGGCGCACGTCTGAACCTGCCGGGCTTCGTGAACGAAGACGGCAGCCAGAAATACGCCGATTACGCCGATTACATCGTTAACCACGAACGCCGCCCGGGCGTCGGGCCGCTTTCGGGCTGGCGCAGCGAGGCAGACACGGGCCGCGGCGATGTGAATCCGGAACAGCTTGACAAATATATCGAAAATGGCAGCTTCTGGCTGAAACATATTCCGGAAGAGGCGTCGTTCTATAAGCCTTGGAATATGAAATATCAGGAATGGGCCGTCGAGACCGGGCTGTACGATGTCGCGCTTCCCTATCTCTTCCAGCTTTATGTCGAGCCGATGCGCAAATTCCAACTGGCCGCAGAAGGCCACGGATCGCGACAGCCACCGGATCACCTGCGCGAGCGGATCAAGGAAACGCTGGACCCGCTGCCGATCTGGTACCCGCCATTCCTTGATGACCATGCGGACCCCACCGAATACCCAGTTCAGGCTCTGACTCAGCGACCGATGGCCATGTACCATTCATGGGGGTCGCAGAACGCTTGGCTGCGGCAGATCCACGGCACGAACCCGTTGTATGTGCCGACAAAAATCTGGGTCGCAAATGATTTCCGCGAAGGCGACTGGGCCCGCGTCACTTCGCCATCGGGTGAGATCACCGTGCCCGTCGTCCACATGGCGGCGCTGAACGAAAATACAGTCTGGACATGGAACGCGATCGGTAAGCGCAAAGGCGCATGGGCGCTGGACAAGGACGCGCCAGAGACGAAGGAGGGGTTTCTACTGAACCACCTGATTGACGAATTGCTGCCGCCCAGGGGCGACGGAATGCGATGGGCCAATTCCGACCCGGTGACGGGACAAGCGGCATGGTTTGATTTGCGGGTGAAGATCGAGAAGGTCAAAGCCCCGGCGGAGGCCAGGCCCTCTTTCCCGCCACAGAAATCTCCCGTGCCGGGCGCACCCGAAAACCGCGCCCAAAAGGTCGGCGCGTGATGGTAGGTTCGAATTTACGGCGCAAATCCGACCCATGCGAGGGGGCAGTCGGCACCCACACGCTCCCGCGAGGATATTTGCAACAGGGTGAATGCAGGGTGTGGCATTTGTGAGTTGGGTCATAGGACATAATGGCGTGAAGCTGGCGGTGCGCACAGCGGGTGAGCCTGCCAACCCGGCAATCCTGCTGATCCACGGCTGGTCGCAATGCCATTTGTCATGGACCAAACAACTCGACGGTCCGCTGGCGGACAACTACTACCTCGTCGCACCCGACACGCGCGGACATGGCTCGTCCGACAAGCCAACCGAGCCGGAAGCCTACAACAACTCTACCCCATGGGCGGGCGACATTGCTGCGATCATCAACCAGCTGGACCTTAGGAGGCCAATACTTGTTGGCTGGTCCATGGGTGGCAAGGTCATGCTCGACTACCTCGCCGTTCACGGCGATAAGAAACTCGCCGGGGTCGCGCTGGTTGGCTCTGCTGTCACATCCGGGAAATCGCAACCGCCAGAGGCCGCGAGGCAGCGCGGCGATGACCCCGACGTTACCGGCAAGGGGCTTTATAGCGACGACATCGCCACCAACCTGCGCGCCACTATGGCCTTCGTGAAAGCCTGCAAGGGCAACCCGGTGGATGAGGACGAATTCGCCTTCATGGTCGGCTATAACATGATGGTCCCGCCGCAAATCCGCGCCGCATCCCGCCTGCGCAATGACGATTACAAACAGATCGCCGCGAACACGAATGTGCCCGCGCTGATCATCTGGGGCGACAAGGACCGCCCCATGCCGCGTGCCCTGTTCGACGAAAGCGTGGCCAGCTTTGCCCATCCCGAACCGCATGAATTCAAAGACTGCGGCCACTCTCCGTTCTGGGAATATCCCGAGAAATTCGACCGAATTCTCGGCGACTTTGCCGCAAGGTGTACCGCATGACCGATCTGCCCACCCATACCGAGAAAAAACTCGGCCTAGTCATCGACCTCGACACCTGCGTCGGCTGCCACGCCTGCGTGATCGCCTGCAAGGGATGGAATACCGAGAATTACGGCGCGCCGCTGGCGGACAAGGACGCCTATGGCGCCGAACCCGTCGGCAGCTTCCTTAACCGCATACATTCTTACGAGGTTCAGCCTGACCAAGGCCCTGCGCAACTGATCCACTTCCCCAAGTCGTGTTTGCATTGCGAGGACGCGCCTTGTGTCACCGTTTGCCCGACCGGCGCCAGTTACAAGCGCGTCGAGGACGGCATCGTTCTGGTCAACGAAAGCGATTGCATCGGTTGTGGCCTCTGCGCCTGGGCCTGCCCCTATGGTGCGCGGGAAATGGATCCGGTCGAGAAAGTGATGAAGAAATGCACGCTTTGCGTGGACCGGATCTATAACGAGAACCTTCCCGAGATCGACCGCGAACCCGCCTGCGTGCGCACCTGCCCCGCAGGCGCGCGCCACTTCGGCGACTTCGCCGACCCGAAAAGCAATGTCAGCCAATTGGTCGCCGAACGCGGCGGGATAGAGCTGATGCCCGAACAAGAAACCAAGCCGGTCAACCGTTACCTGCCTCCGCGCCCGAAAGATGACGATGTCGACATTCTCGCTCCGCTGCTGACGCCCGTCGCCGAAGAGCCCACAGGATTCCTCGGCTGGCTCGACAAAGCGCTGGAGAGAATTTAATGCATCCGGCCAAATCCATCATTCTGTTTACCACACTTTCAGGTCTTGGAAATGGGATCCTCATCTACCTGTGTTTGGGCATCCCGCCGGTAACCGGTTGGGAAGCATTTGCATTGTTCGCACTTGCCCTTGGTCTTGCGGGCGGCGGATTGCTGTTTTCATTCTTCCACCTTGGCCATCCGGAACGTGCGCTTAAAGCTTTCACGCAATGGCGGTCTTCATGGCTTAGCCGCGAGGGGTGGCTCGCCAATGCGGCGATTGCCGCTGCTGGCCTTTACGCCCTATCTTTGATCTTCTTTGACAACCGGATCGTCCCGCTTGGCGTGTTGGCCAGCTTGCTGTGCATTGCGACAGTTTACGCGACATCGATGATATACGCGCAGTTGAAGACAGTGCCACGCTGGCATCATTGGACAACGAATGTTCTGTTCCTGGGCCTCGCGCTGACGGGTGGTGCACTGTTCAGCGGATCGCAAATGGGGGCCATCGGGCTTCTTGCGGTGATGGGCCTGTTTCAGGCATATGCGTGGCGTATCGGCGACGGCGCGCTTGCTGCGACGGGCTCAACCGCCGGAACGGCAACAGGTCTGGGTGAGCGGGGCAGCGTCCGCGCCTTTGAAGCCCCGCATACGGGCGGAAACTATCTGACCAATGAAATGGTGTTCAAAGTTGCGCGTAAACACGCGATGACGCTGCGGATGATCGCAGTTGCAGTTGGATATGCGTTTCCGATCGCGCTTGTGATCCTGCCATACAGCGTTGCGTGGATTGTGCTGGCCATACTTTGCCACCTTGCTGGAGTGCTGGTGTCTCGCTGGCTGTTCTTTGCAGAGGCAGAGCATGTGGTCGGTATTTATTATGGTCGTGGTTAGTGGCTAATCCGCCAATTGGAATTTTCAGATCGGGGTATTTTGGATTACCACGATCCTGCAATTGAGCCCCCCTACTTTTCGGTCAGCTTCAATTCAATCCGGCGGTTTTGCGCCCGCGCGGCTGGCGTCGTATCCGGGTTGACCGGCTGGTATTCCCCAAATCCGGCGGCGACCAATCGATCCGGCGCGAAACCCAACTGTTCCGTCATGAACCGAACCACAGCCAGCGCACGCCCCTGACTGAGTTCCCAGTTGTCGGAATACTTGCCAGAGCTGAAAAACCGCACGTCGTCGGTATGCCCGTCAACCCGGATCACCCAGTCGATTTCCGGTGGAATGTCGCCGGCCACTTCCGCCAAAATTCCGGCAACACGCGCGATCTGCTCGCGCCCCTCGGGTGCCAGATTGACCGATCCGGGGTTGAACAGAACCTCTGAGGAGAACACGAACCGGTCGCCCACGATCCGCACGCCTTCGCGATCTTCCAGAAGCTCTCGCATCTGACCGAAGAACTCGGACCGGTAATTTTCAAGCTGACGCTTCTCTTCTTCCAGCCGGATCCGCTCTGCTTCCTCCAGCGCCGCGCGTTTGCGCTCTTCTGCGGCAACGCGGGCCAGTGCTGCGTTCAGGCGAGACCCGAGCGCCTGTAATTCCACCTGACTGGCTTCTTCAGCCGCCTCGGAACCGTCGAGCAATGCCTGTAGATTGGCGAGCTGATTGCGCAGCCTCGCGACGCTTTGATTCAGAACTTCCACCTTGCGCAGGCTGTCGGCGGACTTTGCCTCTTCTTCACTCAACCGCTCGTTCGCCGTTGCCGCCGCGAGCAGGGTTAGGGTGTCCTCTGCCTTCTTGCGTTGTTCCTCCAACGCCAACTGCATCGCCGTCAGTTCGGCATCAGCGTTGCGCAACCGATCGCGCAGGGCCTCTGCGGCGGCTGCATCGGCCAGCCGCGCAGCCTCTTCGTCCGAAATTGTCTCCTGCAACCCGGCCAATTCCTGACGCAACCGTTGTGCGGCGGCTTCCTCTGCCAGCCGCGCGGCTTCTGCATCGGTCAAGGCTTGCTCGACTGATGCCAGCCTGTTTCGCAATTCCTGCGCCGCTGCGGCTTCTGCAAGACGCAGGGCCTCTTCGTCGGTCAGTTCCTGTTCAACCTGCGCCAGACGCTGGCGCAAATCTTCGATCAGTGCCTTTTGTTCCAGATCGCGGGCCTCTGCCTCGGTCAGTGTCGTATCCAGTTCCGCCAGTTTGCGACGCAGTTCTTCGGCTGCCGCCTGCTCTGCCAATCGCCGCTGCTCCTCCTCCGAAACGGCAGTTTCCACCGACTGGATTTCATTGCGAAGGGCCGCGATAATCCCCTGACTTTCAATCCGCTGCCGCTCTTCCTGCGTCAGCGCCTGAGAGTTTTCATCAAGCAGCGATTGCAGTGCGGCTAATTCGGCCTGCTCCTGCAGACGCGCGCGTTCCGCCTCACTCAGCGCGCTTTGCGTCGCCAGCAACTCATCGCGCAACGCGGCCAGCGCGGCTTGTTCACTCAACAACGCAGCCTGTTCGCGGCTGAGGGCGTCGTTGGCGGTGGCAAGGTCGGCGCGCAATGCTGCCGCGATTGCCTGTTCCGCTTCTACCTTGGTCAGCGCGCTTTCCAATTCACCACGAAGGGCGGTGATGGAGTCTTCTCCGATCGTCCGCGCGGCCTCTTCACCAGCAAGCGCGATACGTGCCGCGTCCAGTTCGTCGCGCAACGCGGCGATGGTGGTATCCGCGGTCGAGCGACCTGCCTGCGAAGACGCAAGTTCCGCCTCGATTTCGCGAACGCGCGACCGCAGCGCCAATACGTTTGCCAGTTCAGTGCTCAGGCGTTCCTCAACCTGCTTCATCGCCAGTTGCAGGGCAGCCGACGAATCCTGCCCGGCGGTGATCTCTTCTTCACGCTGTGCGACGAGTAATTTCAACGCCGCTTCTGCCGCCGTGGTATCGTCCAGCGAAGATTGCAGACCGGCCAGCCGCGTGGCCAGCGTGTCATTTTGCGCTGCGGCGGCGGTCAGGTCAGCGTCCCGCGCCGCAAGGCTGTCGCGTAGTCGCGCAAGCGTGTCTTCGAGCGAGGTTTTCTCGGCACTCTCCTCTGCCAACGAGGCCTGCAAGGAAAGTATCTGCGCGCGTAATTCCTCGCCTTCGGTCAACGCGACCTGACGGGCGGCAGTTTCATCGGAAAGTACAGCCTCCAGACGAGCCAACCGAGTGTTCAGCGCCTCATTCTCGCTTGCCGACCCCTCAAGGCGGGCCAAGGCATCTGCCAGCGAACTGTCCCGATCCGCCACGCGGCTGCGCAAATCCGCGATCAACGCGCCCAGCGCTTCGCGCCGCGCCGCAGCCAGCCGCGCAGCTTCAGTTTGTTCATCGATCTCTGAACGCGCCGCCGCAAGCGCCAGTTGCAGCGCCTCTTGTTCAGAAATTAGTTCGGCGTTCTGGCCTTGAAGGTCGGCGAGATTTGCGGCCAGCGCCGTGCCTTCGGCCTGCGCCGCGTCCCGTTGCGCCAGCAGGGAGGCAACTTGTTCTTCGAAACTCGCAATTCGCGTACCCTGCGCCGCCAGTTCTTCCTGCTGTGCCGTAGATTCCGCCTGCAGCGATGCAATCAGCGCTGCCTGCGCCGTTTCCGTTGCGCGAGAATCCGCGAGGCTTTCATTCAGGCCTTCGACTGTCTGTTCAAGCTGAAATGCCCGCTGTTGCTCGACACCCAGCGCCTCGGCAAGTGCGTTCAGTTCGACGCCTAATGTGTCCAGTTCATCCTGCTGCCCGGAAATCTGGTCGCGCAGCACGTATTGCACGACCATGAAGATTGTCAGCACAAACATCAGCACCAGCAAAAGGCCGGTCATCGCATCGACGAAACCGGGCCAGATATTTCCCGACATGCGCTGGCTGGCGCGTCGGCCGAGTGCCATGACTTATCCTCTCCGCCCGCCGGCGGGCGTTGTTTCGCGGGTCACTTGGCGCACCGCTTTCGTCAGTGACGCTATGTCAGAGCGCAGGTCTGTCGTCGTTTCCTGCCGACCCGCGGCCATTTCTTCCAGAATGCGCAGCAACTGAACATCAATCGATCGCAGGCGCATTCGGCTTTCCGCATCCACGCCGCCACCGCCCAATGCTGCCTGATTTTCCAACAGCTGCACAAGTTTTGTCTGACCTTCGGCAATCTGAACCAGCGCGCTGGATCCGGTGTCTTGCTCATCCATGCGCGCGGTCATCTTATCGAGGCTGTCGGCCAATGACCCAAGTCGTTCATCGACCATTGATCGGCTGACATCTGACTGTGTGAACATCGTTTGCAGCGATTCCATCTGCTCTGCCATGTGGTCGAGAACCGCGTTGACCGCGCCTTGATCGGTCTGCGTATCGCCATCGCCGCCGGCAAAGCCAAGCCGCGTAATGGTCGACAGCCACTCTTCCAACTCGCGGTAGAACCGGTTTTGGCCGTGGCCTGCGAACAATTCGAGAAGCCCAACAACCAAAGACCCGGCCAAGCCCAAAAGTGATGACGCAAAGGCAACGCCCATCCCGCTCATCTGCGATTGTAGGCCGGTTTGCAGGCGGCGGAACACATCCGTGCCAGTTTCGCCCTCGCGCGGTTCGAGATTGCCGATGGTTTCCACAATGGCCGGAACCGTTGTGGCAAGGCCGTAAAACGTGCCCAGCAGGCCAAGGAAGATCAGAAGGTTGACGATATACCGCGTGATATCGCGAATTTCGTCGATACGCGTCGCCACGGAATCCAGAATGGACCGGGAAGACGTGGATGAAATCTGCATTCGCGCACCGCGCGATTTCATCAGTGATGCTAATGGCGCCAGCAACCGCGTCGGCTTTGCCTCCGCCGCACCCTCACGCCCGGTTGCATAACCCAGGATCCAGTTGACCGAAGAATAGAGCTGCAGCACCTGCCAGAAACAGGCCGCCACCCCAATCAGGAACACGAAAAAGATGAAGCCATTCAGGTAGGGATTGGCCAAGAACACGCCGGAAACATTGGGAAACAGGATGTAACCGCCAACGGCCACGAGCCCCAAAACCAGCCCCATGATAATGAACTGGCGCCAGGGTTGTGTGAAGTTTGGCTCGGCCTCGCGATCCGGCTGGTCCGTCATGGACATGTCCTGACCTTGAATTGTTGTGGATAAGATACTTTGAGAATGCGGAAGTGCCAATATCCCTTGGAAAAATCGCTAACTCGTGAGTGTTCGGACCCTTTCGGCCAGCCAGTTCAGATCCGGGTCGGCAATGCCCAGTTCGGCCAGATGTTCGGCTGTGTTATAAAGGTATTCGGTATTTGGGCCACGGCCGCCGACGGCTTGGGCGATAATCCGCGCCTGCTCATCCAGTTCAAGACCGCAATATTGCACGTGATCGGTGTCGATAACGTAAACCACTGCCTCGGCCTCGCGACCGTCCTTCAGACTGATCGGCAGGTTCTTTTCAAGATATGCCGACGAAATCAGTTCTCTTTCCCGCAGATACTCAAGCGTGTGGTCTTCCGCACCATCTTCCACGCGAAACGCAACACCCTGACAGGCTGCGCCCGGCATCTCGTCCAGAGCTAGCACCAATCCGGGAATTTCGCTGGTTCCGCGGTGATGGATTGAGCGCATACAAAACGACCTTGCATAACCCGACAGCTTCGCCAACGCCTGTTCGGCCACAGGAAAACCGGGGTCCCAGATCAAGGAGGCATAGCCAAAAACCCAAAGCGGGCGGTTGTTCATCACGCTGGTCCTTTCATCGCCCGCGCTATAAACACCACCGCGTTGCCCGGGTCAAAGGGGGTGTTATGCGTATTCTTCTGGCCGTTGTGGTGCTGGCCGCTGTCGGGTGGTCGGCTTTCTGGTGGATCGTCGCGGGGCGCGAGGAAGCCGGTATCGAGAAATGGTTGGAGGATCGTGCGGCTGAAGGGTGGGTTGCAGAAGCCGAAAGCGTTGAAACCAAAGGCTTTCCAAACAGGATTGATACCACTCTGACTGCGCTGGAACTGGCAGACCCGGCGACCGGTGTCGCATGGACCGCGCCGTTTTTGCAGCTGTTCCGCCTCAGCTATGAGCCAAACCACTACATTGTTGTCTGGCCTGACACCCAAACCATCGCCTCGCCGCATCAACGCGTGACCGTCTCGACTTCGGACGCACGGGGAAGCTTCGTCTTTTTGCCCGGCACGAATTTGACGCTTGACCGGTTGTCGGTCGCCACGAAATCCGTTGCCTTGTCTTCTGATGCCGGTTGGCAGGCCACGTTCGAAGAAGCGCGCCTTGCGACCCGCCCCTCAGAGCGTATCGAAGGTTTGATCGACATCGCGTTGGAAGCCAGAAACATCCGCCCGGCGAACGCCGCTCTGGCGGCGCTGGCTGATGCGGGAGTTGTCCCCGGAACGCTGGAATTCATCACGCTTGACGCGTCATTGGGCTTTGACGGCACTTGGGACCGGTCTGCAATCGAGGATGCGCGGCCGAACCCAACGCGCCTGAAACTGACGAAATTTCAAAGCAAATGGGGAGAGCTTGAACTGTGGCTCGCCGGTGATTTGAATGTCGACAGCGCCGGTGTGCTTTCGGGCGAAGTTACGGTGAAAGCCAAGAACTGGCGCGAGATGCTGGCACTGGCGCAGGCGATCGGCTGGGTACCGGAAAGCTTCGCAGACACGCTTGAATCCGGGCTAAGTTTGGTCGCTACACTGGCGGGATCACCATCAACGCTGGATGTTCCGTTGACCATCACGAATGGTCAGGTTTCGCTTGGCCCCATACCGCTGGGACAGGCACCACGCATTAAGATCAGATGATTTGCCAGGCTTATCGGCAATAGGCGCCGCCACGGTGCCGCGCGACATCAAAATGGAAGTGATCCTGATGATAGCGGTCGGCGTTCGGCCCCAATACCGTGCCAAAGGTGCCGCAAGCGTCGCGATGAACACGTTTCAGGATCTTGCTTTGCGACCTGTTGCGCCATCCGTGCAACACGGTGATCGAGGTGCCATCGACCAGATTGATCGCTGCGATGTCGATGGCATTGCCCTTGCCATGCTCGGATATCTTCGCGCCTGACCGATTGTTGCGGGTGCGGCAGGCGTAATGCGCGACGACCTTTAGCGATTTGACCCCGCCGCCGCTACGCCCGACCGTGGACTTCACCGATTGTGTAACCCACTTTTTCAGGGCTTTCGCGGCGGTGCAGTTGATCGTCGCCGGGGAAGTAAGCGTCACGCCATCCACCGCCGTCACGCGCACCGGGTTTGATACGCCACATCCGCGCAGTCTTCCCGCTATCGGGCTGATCGCCTGCCCGCGGATCGATCTGTCGCCACATACCGAGCCCCGCTTGGTGCCGACAACGACGGCTGCGGGTTGCGGGCGCAATTTGGCCGCTCGTGCCGCACGGCGCAGCACCGACCGCGGTCGCTTTTTTGGCCGCGCTGATGCCAGAACCGCGTTACCGGATGCGCTGGGCAATTCGACACGCGGCGCATTGGGCGCGACCGCAACGGTCGTCGCGGGCGCAGCTGCTGCAGAACCTCGAGGCCGTGCTTTTGGAAGGGCCGACGCGATTACTGCAAACACGCCGATACGCCTGTCTGCAACCTGGGTCTGCGTGCCAGGCCTCAAAGTCGATAAAACTGACGTGGACGGTGCGTTGGCAAATCCAACTTCTGGCAGCGCCAGCAGCGCCGCCAAAACCAACCAATGCCTGCCGAACATCATACTTTCTTCTGCCCTCGTCCGAAATTCGGCGCTTCGGTGTCCTGACCCGCCTCGATGATCCCGCGTCGGACCGCGCGGGTGCGGGTGAAATAGTCGTGAAGATGCTCTCCATCGCCGGTGCGGATTGCCCGCTGCAACGCAAAAAGCTCTTCGGTAAAGCGCCCCAATATCTCTAGCGTCGCATCGCGGTTCGTCAAGAACACGTCCCGCCACATGGTGGGATCACTGGCGGCAATCCGCGTAAAGTCGCGAAAACCCGCCGCCGAATAGTTGATAACCTCGCTGTCGGTGACACGTTGCAGATCATCGGCCACACCAACCATCGTATAGGCGATCAGGTGTGGTGCATGGCTGGTCACGGCCAGAACCAGATCGTGACGGTCCTTTTCCATGATGCCGACATTCGCGCCCATCTTCTCCCAGAACTTTCGTAAGCGCGCCAATGCATCTTGGTCGGTTTCGTCGCCCTCGATCAGCAAGGTCCAGCGGTTATCGAACAGCTCAGCAAAGCCTGAACGCGGGCCAGAGTGTTCTGTACCGGCGATCGGGTGGCCGGGTATGAAATGCACGCCATCAGGCAAGTGCGGCGTTACAGTCTCGATCACGTGGCGTTTTACCGATCCAACATCCGTGACGGTCGCGCCGCGCTTCAGATGTGGACCGATTTCTTCAGCAACCATCCCCATCGCCCCGACCGGGACCGCCAGAACGATCAGGTCCGCGTCCTTAACGGCCTCTGCTGCGGTACCGACGATGCGGTCGACAAGATTGATCTCTTTTGCAATCGCGCGCGTCTCGGCTGATCTTGCCGTCCCGACGATCTCGCCTGCCAGCTCCGCACGCCGCGCGGCAAGGCTCATCGACCCGGCGATCAGTCCCAATCCTATCAAGGCGACGCGTTCATAGATCACTGGGTCTGCTCCTTGAATGATCGCACTGCCGCGACCACTCGGCGACAGGATGCCTCGTCACCGACAGTAACGCGCAAGCAATGCGGCAGCTTATAACTGGCAACTTGGCGAACGATGATACCGTCTTCTTTCAGCCAGGCATCGCAGGCTGCTGCCTCGTCAACATTGGCAAACCGCGCCAGAATGAAGTTGGCGCAGGAGGTGTCCGACGGTACACCCAATTCGGCGAGTGCATTCGCCATCCAGGCCCGCATTCGGGTGTTTTCAGCCACGCAACGCGCCGCGAATTCGCGGTCGCGTACAGCAGCCTCCGCTGCCGCTAATTGCGCGTGGCTCAAGTTGAAAGGCCCCCTGATCCTGTTCAGCACACCGATGATTTCACGCGGGCCATAGCCCCAACCGATCCGCAACCCACCCAACCCATAAAGCTTGGAAAATGTGCGTGTCATGAACACGTTTTCGCGGCTCTCGATCAGCGACAGGCCACCGTCATAGTCTTCGGCGAATTCCACATAGGCGCCGTCCAGAACCAACAGGCATCCCTTTGGCAGCCCATCCGCAAGCCGCGCCAGATCGTTGCCACCGATCATCGTTCCCGTTGGATTGTTCGGATTGGCGATAAAGCAGATTTTCGTGCGCTCGGTCGCGGCAGACAAGAGCGTGTCGACATCCGTAACCCGCTCTCGTTCCTTCGCTTCCACAGGCGTCGCGCCCGCAGCAAGGGCGGTTATCTTATAGATGGCAAAGCCATGTTCGGTGTGCAGCACCTCGTCGCCCGGTCCCGCATAGGCCTGACATAACAGGTGCAAAATCTCGTCTGAACCGACGCCACAAATAATGCGATCCGAGTCCAGCCCGTGCACGTCGCCAATCGCGCCGCGCAAGCTGGCATGATCGGTTGAGGGATAGCGATGCAATTGCCGTGACGAAGACTCAAATGCCGCGATGGCTTTAGGCGAGGCACCAAATGGGTTCTCGTTGGACGACAGCTTGACCACATCATCGCGCCCCGGCAGCGCGGATTGCCCGCCGACGTAAAGCGAGATGTCCATAATCCCCGGTTGTGGACTTGGTGTGCTCATGTCCCGTTCCCTTCGGGGGCGGTTCTAGCGGGGGTGTCGGGCTATTGCCAGCGGCAAACCGGCGCGGTGAAGTGCCTATTCCAGTGTCCGTGCTTCGTCGATCAGCAGGACAGGTATGCCATTACGGATCGGATAGGCCAGATTGGCGGATTTAGAAATCAATTCCTGCCGCTCGGGATCGTAACTCAGCACACCGTGCGATTTGGGACAAACCAGAGCCTCGAGCATTTTGCGGTCATAGGCCGCGACCTCGGTCTTTTCGGTCATTGCATAACCTCCTCACCAGAACCGCCGCGCAGCGCGAATTCAATCAACGCCAGCAATGTCTCACGGCGCGTGGAAAGCGTCGGCGCCTCCAGCAAGGCCTGTTTGTCTTCCGGTTCAAACGGGCACAGCATCGATAGCGAGTTAATCAGCATTTCATCCTCTGCGCCCTGCAGCGCATCCCAATCCGTTTTCAGGTCGCGTTCTCCAAGGAACCGCCGAAGGCTTGACAAAAACACGTCGCGATCAAAATCGGCGTCCCTCTCTGCCGGGCCCAGATCACGGACAAAGTCTTTCCAGGACACCGCAAATTTGCGGTATGGCGTGAATCCTTCAACTTCGGAGAGGATCCGGTAGCGCGAGACACCGGCGAGAGTAATCATGTACCGGCCGTCGTCAGTTTCCGAGAATGAAACTAGTCGCCCCGCGCATCCGATCTTGTGCAACGCTTCGTTACCATCATGCGCATCGAAGGGCTGAATCATACCGATCAATCGGTGCGATGTTTTCAACGTATCATCCAGCATCGTCAGATAACGAGGCTCAAAGATATGTAGTGGCAACCGCGCGCGCGGCAGCAAAAGCGCGCCGGGCAGGGGAAAGACCGGAATCGTGTCAGGCAGGTCGGCGGCAGAAAACATGACCGCTACACTACCCGGCCAATCCGATCAGGCAAATATCATTGACGATAATTTGCGACGCCCGTTCAGAACAATCGGATCCTCGGGCTTTAGCGCATCGAAAATCGTGAATAGCTGCGCCTTTGCTGCGCCGTCGTTCCATTCCCGGTCACGTCGGAATAGTTCCAGCAACTCGTTCACTGCCGCTTCGACCTCTCCACCGGCATGAAGCGCCTGCGCAAGGTCAAATCGCGCCTGATGGTCACTTTCGTTGGCTTCAACAGCCGCGCGCAATTCACCCAAGGGCCCTGCATTGGCCGCCTGTCGCGCCAGTTCGATCTGTGCGTGGGCGGCCTCAATCTCAGGCGCGTCGCTGATTTCTGCAGGTGCGCCGTTCAAAATCGCTTCGGCCTGATCCAGATCGCCCATTGCGATCTGCGCCCGTGCCAGACCCGAAAACGCCGCCGCATTGGTCGGCTCTTCCGACAGAATTGCGGAAAAAGTCTGTGCAGCGTCAACCGCGGCACCTTGTTCCAGCATTTCTTCCGCCGCCTCCACGGCCTCGCCCAATCCACTGTCGCCAGCAAGTGCTGCGGCCTTGGAAATAAACGCGTCGAGTTCCGATTGCGGCACGGCGCCCTGAAACATGTCCACCGGTCGCCCCTGATGAAACGCAACCACAGTCGGGATCGATTGCAACGGCAGCCCCTGTTGCGCCAACATCTGCGCCAGCCGCTGGTTGGCGTCGACGTCGACTTTGACCATCTTGACCTTACCATTGGCGCGTTTGACAGCCTCTTCCAGCATTGGGCCAAGCGTCTTGCAAGGGCCGCACCATGTCGCCCAAAAGTCAACGATCACAGGGGTTTCGGCAGAGCCTTCGATCACGTCCGCGACAAAGCTATCTTCGGTTGCGTCCTTGATCAGATCGCCGCCCTCGGCGGCAGTGTTTTGTCCAAGCTCCAGCATCAGAGCCTCCATATAAATCGGTTGCCGTGTATGTGGCGTACCGACCCAATGGTTGCAAGGGGATCAGCCGGTTTGTCGCGCCAATTTCGGCAGCGGCAGACATCCGGTCAGGCCCGCCGGAAGTACCAGAAGGGCGCCAGCGGCATAAAGACGAGCCGCGAAGCCAGGTGCATCGTCTTTCAAAGTGATTGAAACCGAATTGTGCGAAAGGATTGCTGCCTCCGGCATTTGCGCAAGAAACCGTTCGCCCGGCAAGATTACCACGGCGGCGGGCGCAGCATCACTAAACCGCATGACCAGTGCCATAATCAGAATCCAGCCGCAGAACAGCGCGACAAATCCGAAGGCCACACGCCTAATAGTCATGGATATGTTCCAGCGATGGCCGATCACTTCGGCGCAACCAATCGCCGAGTTCCGTGACTTTCAACAGGATCAGATGCCGGGCATCACCGTAACCCTGCCGGTCAAAGGCGAACAACCCACCATGATCCTCGCCACGCGGTGAAATCGCAGTCAACATAATGTCGTCATTCCCGGCGATCTCGACAAAATTCGCGCCATCTTCCGCCATGTCCACGATCAGATGCGTGAGTTCTCTATAACGGGGTGTTTCAATGACGATGCCTTCAGCAATCTCATCAATCACAGCCACGTCCTTGATATTGGCAAGCTTGGCTGCGGGAAAGCCCGACACGACCACGCGCAGGCGCAACTCATCAAAGCCTGCGCTCGCCACTGCCGCTGCAATCGCGCGTGCGTAAATCGCCTTGGCCCCAAATTCGATGCCAAGCGCGATGCGTCGTTCGGTATCGCGCAACACGCTGGTATTGGCTTGCTTCAACGCGGTGACGTCCGATGCGAAATCCCACCGATACCAAGGCACTTGCTGTAAAAACGCTGCGTAATCCGTTGCTTGGCGCGCTGACAGGTCGTCCAGTGGCGCGCGCTCCGCCCCCCGAAGCACCGCGAATAACCGTCCCAGCGTTTCTTCGTAGGCCGCTTTCAACAGCAATTCGAATGTGAAACTCACCCCGATTACATAGATCGTCGGTTTAATATCCCCGCTGAACCCGCCGTGTTCTGCAGACGCTTGCGTCAGCGCACAAAGCGATCCCCAAAACCCGCCGATGGCGCGGAAATATCCAAACTCATGAGGGTCCCCGTCGCGGATCACGGCCGCATAGTCGTCGTAAGCGTGAACGATATGCCATTCGGGATAAGTCATCAGCGTTCGCCCTTCGGCGCGCTGCCAATCCGGATCGGCGATCAGGGGTTCGTACGGAAGTGTTTCACCTGATCCCCGGCACGCCAGTTCATTGTAACCGACCGGTGCCAGAAGCAACAAAACCAACACCAGAACGGCCAGCAGCGCTCGCCGAAACCAGCGCCAGAGAAGCCGCATCACGCGGGGCCTCGGTCCAGAAACAAACCCGAAAGCAAAGCAAAACCACCCAATCCGATGTGCGGCGTATTGGCATATATCTTGAACGTGAAATCAAGATCCAGAACGCCGTTGGTGAAAATCCCCATGTCCAGATACCCAGACCCAACGGCCAAACCCATCGCGCCATCGGCCAGATAAAGCGCGCCGAAAACCACAAGGAAAATCTTCGCCGCCCGATGCGAAATCAACGCCGCCGCCAGCGCCCAAAACGCCGAAACCAAATGCAAAGCATCGTCGAAGATATCAAGCGCGAATATGCCAAACGCCAGACCTTCTTCATCCGTCAACCCCGGAATGTAATTCAGTGCCGCCGCGCCGGTCAGTACGACGAAATACCCAAGAGCGATCTTTCGAAGCAATGTCATAGGCGCCCCGCGTAATTGTCCCAAAGCCCGTTTCGAAGCAACAACTGCGGGTCAAGCTCGCGCTTCTTTGCCGCAAATTCCGCAGCCCTCGGATAACACCGTTGATACTGATCCAGCGTCGCGTGGGGCCGATAAGGCAGATAATAGCTGCCGCCGATCCCGAGAATTCCTTCGATCAACGCCTCGGTCATGCGATGCATATCCGCCTCGCCCCGTTCCGTCATTTCCTGACTGAACGACATCACGGCGGCGATCCGCGGCACAGGCGCATAACTCAGCCATGCCTCATCGTCCTGCGCCACATACCGCAATGTGACGTTCAAGAATTCCTGATAACTCGCGGGGATTACACGACGGCAGACATCAAGAAAATCGTTGAACCGATCTAAACCCACGAAATACTCGTGTAGGATATCTGTGCGGGTTGGATCGCGATCATCCAGTGTCACCACCGGTTCATTGATCAACGAATTGCGCGTCACCGGCCCGCCGCCAATGCTTGGCCCAACAACCGTTTCATTCCACCAGCGGAACCGCTTCATCCGTTCGTTCCCAAGCTGGGCGCGATAGACATAACGCGATACATGGCTCATCCAGCCAGAGCCGGACGCGGGAGGCAGGTTGGCCTGATCCACGCTTGGCCGGTAGGTGATCAACAATGCCTCTTCAAAGAACCGGGAACGGGCAACGTTCAACCGGCCATAGGCCATCGGAATATCCGGGTCTTCCAAAGCTGCCTGAAACGCCCCGGCAAACTCTTTGGCGGGCAATTCATCGAATGTCGGCTCCAACCGCTGGTTGGGTACCATGTCAACCTCAAGCGCGGTGATCAGCCCGGTCAGGCCATAACCGCCCATCGCGTGCGTGAACAACTCGGCGTTCTCCTCCCGACTGGCACGCACAAATTCTCCGTCAGGCAGCACCATTTCGAGAGTTATTGTCAAATCTGGTGTTTGCGGGATCTTTCATGCGGCGGCGGTTTCGGTCTGGGTTTGCTTGATGCCGTCTTTGAAATTGACGCCTTGGATGACGTCGGCGAGATGATTGAAGCCGCGAAGTTTGCGCCAGTTTTGTTCGGCGCACTGCCCCAGTTTGAAGATCATGTGGAGCATGCCGTCGCGGGCCAGACAGCCCTTTGAGCGCTTGGTGCGATGACGGATCGTGGCAAAGGCGGATTCAATTGGATTGGTCGTTCGGATGCTTTGCCAATGCATTGCGGGAAAATCGTAGAATGCCAGCAGTTCGGTTCGATCTTTCTGAAGCGAGGCGGTGGCTTTGGGGTACTTGTCTTCAAACGTTTTCACGAAGAGATCGAACGCTTGTTCAGCTGACTTGCGCGTTTCAGCGCGCCAGATATCGTGCAGCATCGTTTTGGCTTTTGGCTGGGTGGACTTGGGAAAACAGTTGAGGACGTTGCCCGTCTTATGCACCCAGCAGCGTTGTTGAGGTGTGCCCGGATAGGTTTCTTCAAGAGCGGCCCAGAATCCCAGAGCACCGTCTCCGATGGCCAATTTTGGAGTGTTGAGACCGCGTTCTCTGAGGCCGATTAGAACCTCCCTCCAGCTCTGTGTGCTTTCACGAGTGCCGTCCTCGATTGCCAGAAATTGTTTCTGACCACGGGTATTTACGCCGATCACGACCAGCGCGCGCAACTTGTGATCCTCGCCGCGTAAGCCACTGTGAATACCGTCGGCCCAGATGTAGACCCACTCGTCTTGGGACAGGTCTGCGGTGCGCCACGCCCTGTATTCAGCGGCCCATTCGGCCTTCAATCTGGCAACTGTTTTGGCCGAAAATCCGGTGGCATTAGCCCCGAGCAAACCCTTCAGCGCCGTTCCCATTTCGCCAGTGGAAATGCCTTTGAGGTAGAGCCAGGGGATCGCAGCCTGCAGCGTCTTGGTCTTGCGCACGTAGGGCGGTACGAGCGCGGAGCGGAAACTCACTGGCTTGCCGGTTTTCGAGCGTATCTTTGGAATCTCTACGGTCACAGGTCCAACACCCGTTTGGATTTCACGGGCGGGATGACTGCCATTACGTACCACCCCGGCGCGCCCGTCTGGTGTTTTGAGGTGAGCAAAGCGATCCATCAATTCCGCAAGCTCAGTTTGAACGGCGGCTTGGATCAGAGCCTGCGCGCCCGTGCGCAAAAGCTCAGTCAACGGATCAAGGCTGACCTCTCGACCGGCAAATTCAACGATGTTAGTCTCGTCCATGGTGGTGCGTCCTTCTTGGGTCGGATTGGGTTTTTGCAAAAACAATCCAAACAGATGCACCGCCAACACTCAAACCACGCGAACACCAGATTCAGCCATAACTCCCATTTCGATGGCACGCACCGTCGCCCCCATCGGTCCGAACGGCACGGGCCAGCCATGCGCGTTAACGCAGAAGGTCGCGGCAACCCCGAAATCGTTGTTCGATTGCATGACCTTCGGGCTGAACCCGATAGGATCAAGCGCGCCGATGATCTCTGACCAACGGGTCCCGGCATGAACCCGGTATGACGCGCCGCGCGTGTCCGGCTCCAGAAAATTATTGGCAAATGTTATGGCCGTTCCGTCGCGCGGTATGGCCTGCGCCCCCATCGAATGCCGCGCGGCGCTGATATTGACCGGTCGTCCGGCATCCGCCGCCTCTTTCAACTCGGCCCGCAGGGCTTTCACCAGCATCTCGGCGGGTTCATCGCGCAGAATGATATGCTTCGAAACTGGCGTGCGGCTGAGACCGCTCGCGTCGTTCAGAAACCCCTCGCCGCCCGGCGCTTCAATGTTTTGCGTCCCGTCCAGAACCGGCAACTGTGAACCAAGATATCTTGCGCCCGCAACGCCTGCCGCCACGCTTGCACCGATCACGAGGCTTCGTCGTGTGAATCCGGCCATGTCAATAAATTCCTTCTTTAATCGGAACGTATTGCCCTAGATCACAGTGCAACGAAAAGGGCTGGAATTCCATACTTCTGTCTGATGCAACACGCGGAAAGTGCGCCAAAAAGAATACGGATTTTTCAAAAAGTTGACCGCCGTTCACGGTGTCAAAGATCAAAGGTCGCAAATACTGGCGCGTGATCCGAAGGCTTTTCCCATCCGCGCGCATTACGCAAGATCCGGCTTGAGTGCCCTGCATTCGCTATGTCGGGTGTGGCCCAAACATGATCGAGCCTCCGACCCTTGTCCGCCGCATCCCAGTCGCGTGCGCGATAGGACCACCAGCTATAAAGACTGCCGTCAGGAATGTCCTTGCGCGTGATGTCGACCCAACCGCCCGCATCCTGCATTTCGCTCAGGTGCTCGACTTCAACCGGCGTGTGGCTCACGACCTTCAACAGCTGCTTATGACTCCAGACATCATCTTCGCGCGGCGCAATGTTGAAATCGCCGACAATGATGGTTTTCTGCGGCTTTTCCGAATGCCAGTGGTCGCGCATTTCAGTCAGGTAATCGAGCTTTTGCCCGAATTTCTCGTTCACCTCGCGATCCGGTACATCGCCACCGGCGGGAATATAGAAATTCTGTATGACCAACCCGTTCTCCAACCGCCCGACGACGTGACGCGCATGGTTGAGGTTAGCAAAATCCCTGTCGCCCACGTCTTCAATCGGCAGCTTCGACAGTATCGCGACGCCGTTATACCCCTTCTGCCCGCGCGCGATCATGTGTTGATACCCAAGCGCGGCAAACCCTTCTATTGGGATCTTTTCAACCGGGCTTTTGCATTCCTGCAAGCACAGAATGTCCGGCGCTTCTTCCTCTAAAAGCTTCAAGACAATCGGTTCGCGAAGGCGGACCGAGTTGATGTTCCAGGTACAGATTGTAATGGACATTGCAGACTTTCATAACCGGATTCCGGCTCAGACTATCGGTGTATGAAATCAGTCACCAGAGAGAATGCGCGTGGCGCGGCAACCTTTCGGGCCGCGCCACTGAGCCGAAGGCACGGTAACTCAAAACTCAAAAAAACATGGCGCAATGCCACGAGTTACCAATTGACGTCACGGAACTGCTCGGCCTTCATTGGGAATCACATGAATGGGCCTTCCGACAAAATTCTTTGGCATGAAACGCCGGTTTTTGCCACGAATGGCACGGTATTCCCTCTCGATTTTGGGCAAGTTTTGCAGATTGCATCCTCACGGTTGTTTTGCGTCAGCCTTTTCACCTATCTTGTCGCACTCAGCATCGCCCAATCCGAAATTTATTCGGTGTCAGTCGGTCTGCACATCAGGCTGATTTACATGCTGGTTAACGGCGTGCTGACGGTCACTATTTGGCTTGCCCTCCTCGGCCTATTGTCTTGGGTATTGTCCATCCTTTTCAGAACCCTACCAATTCCCACAATGCTGTTACATCTGCTGACGATGTCCATCATGGTTGGAATTAATCGATGGGTTTTTGGCCAAGTCTTTGGCGCACCCTACGACCCCAACGTGACATTTTTCGTTATCGAGATGTTGCGGTATTCCGCCCTGATTCTCGCGTTTGAGTTTCTTGTAGTGGTTTTTCTGCTGCCCCGCTTCGACTGGATCATGGCAATAACCACCAACAAAGATGGTAGCATCCCGATTGCACCAACAGTGCTGATGGCCTCCGGATTAGAAATTCCGACAAGGAAAATTCGACATCTGAAATCCGTAGAACACTACGTCGAAATTACCACCGATGACGGAACACAAATGGTGCGCGCGGCGCTGCGGGATCTGATTGATCAACTCGACGGTCTGGACGGCGCGCAGCCACACAGATCACACTGGGTAACCTATGGCGCGGTGGTACAAATTGCGAAGGAAAATGGAAGCATCGTGCTGGAGTTAAACGACGGAACTGTCATTCCGGTGTCACGCGGTCGGCGAAAAGAAATCCAAGCGTGGTTTGATCGTCCAGGATAAGGTTAAAAAAGGCCCCGGCGCGAGGCCGGGGCAGTCCAACAGGGAGGTTCCATGTCATTACCCGGACAATGGACGGGAAGGTTTCGTCGGAAATAGGTTAACAAATCGCCGCCATTTCCGACAGTCAGGTATTCCTTACGCCACCAGCCGATAACCGCCGGATTCAGTGACCAACAGGCGGGCATTGCCCGGATCAGGCTCGATTTTCTGGCGCAAACGGTAGATGTGGGTTTCCAACGTGTGCGTCGTAACACCTGCGTTATACCCCCAGACTTCATGCAAAAGCACATCGCGGGCCACAACGCCTTCGGTCGCGCGATATAGGAATTTCAGGATATTCGTTTCTTTCTCCGTCAGTCGGATCTTGCGATCCTCTTCGGTGATCAGCATCTTCATCGCTGGCTTGAACGTGTATGGCCCAAGTTGGAATATCGCATCCTCGGATTGCTCATGCTGCCGCAGCTGGGCGCGAATGCGGGCCAGCAGAACCGGAAACTTGAATGGCTTGGTGACGTAGTCATTCGCGCCAGCATCCAGCCCAAGGATCGTGTCGCTGTCGCTGTCATGGCCCGTCAGCATAACGATTGGGCACTTAACGCCTTGTTTCCGCATCAATTTGCAAAGTTCGCGGCCATCTGTGTCCGGCAAATCGACATCAAGAATGACCAGATCAAACAGGCCCTCTTTTGTCTTCATCATCGCTTCGCTGCCGTCGGCGGCATCGAAGACATCGAAATCTTCGGTCATGATCAATTGTTCGCTCAGTGCCTCGCGCAGATCATCATCATCGTCGACCAGCAAAATCTTTTTCACGTTGGACATTGCGTAAATTCCTTTTCGGCGTCTGGCCCACACTTGGATAAGCCTCACCCATCCGGCAAGATTTGCGACAAAGAATTCACGGCCTCGTGTCGACTTGCGGGCAAATGTTTCATATCTCAGGCGTTACGTTACAGAAACAAAGCACACCGAACATGGT
This sequence comes from uncultured Paracoccaceae bacterium, assembly GCA_951812305.1. Taxonomy (GTDB): domain Bacteria; phylum Pseudomonadota; class Alphaproteobacteria; order Rhodobacterales; family Rhodobacteraceae; genus Rhodobacter_B. Next base: position 26,164 of record CATOSB010000022.1, on the reverse strand, counting down.
TCTTGCCCCCACATCTGCCGAGCTTTTGGCCCGCGCCCGGGCTGATTTGCGTATGGGAGTGCCGGTTGTTCTGGTTTCCGGAGCCTCGCGAGGGTTGTTCATTCCGGCAGAAACGCTAACGGCAGAGCGATTTAGTGCATTACGTGAAATCGGCGATCCGGTTCTCGCCATCACAACGCGGCGGGCCGAAACACTGAAAGCGCGGGCATATGATGGTGATCTGGCGCGGGTTGTGATCCCCGACAGCGGCGATATCCGCTGGATCAAAGCGGTCGCTGACCCCGCAGCCGACCTTTCGGCACCAATGAAAGGTCCATTGCAAACTCAGCGCGACGGAGCGGCGGCCCTGCATCGCGCCGCGATCCTATTGTCGAAATCCGCGCGCCTTTTGCCTGCGGTGGTGGTCGTCGAAACGTCTGTCTCTCTCAACAACCTGACCCACATCCCCGTATCGAGCGATATGGCCGGACACGGCGCACTAAACGCCGTGATCAGTGCACGGGTGCCTTTGGCCGTGTCCAAGGCCGGTCGCGTGCATGTCTTTCGCCCCGATGACGGCGGCGAAGAGCATTATGCCGTCGAAATCGGTAACCCGCCGCGTGACAAGCCTGTGTTATCGCGGCTTCACTCTGCCTGTTTCACGGGCGATCTGCTCGGCAGTCTGAAATGTGATTGCGGCCCACAGCTTTACGGGGCTCTGGCCCAGATGGGTGAGGAAGGCGCGGGTGTTCTCTTATATCTCAATCAGGAGGGCCGCGGAATCGGCCTTGCCAACAAGATGCGTGCTTATTCATTGCAGGATCAGGGGTTCGACACGGTAGAGGCCAATCACCGGCTGGGTTTTGAAGACGACGAGCGGGACTTTCGCATTGGCGCGGAAATATTGATAAAGCTGGGTTTCTCGGCCGTGCGGCTGATGACAAACAACCCCGCCAAAGTTTCCATGATGGAAAGTTGCGAAATCAAAGTTGAGGAACGTGTACCGCTTCAAGTTGGTCGCAACCCGCTAAACGCCGCCTACCTGGACACAAAAGCCAAAAAATCAGGGCACATTTTGTGAGGCAGGACGATCTGGTTCTGACGTCACGTGGCCTGCGATTTCAAGGGGTTACAATTCCATGCGTCATTGGACGCAACGGATTGACAAGCGCAAAACGCGAAGGTGACAGCGCGACGCCGCGCGGTGAAATGCAAATTGTCGCCTGCCTTTTCCGACCCGACAGAATGCTTGCTCCAAATGCCTGGTCCCGGCCGATAAATCTGGGTGAACTGTGGTCCGATGATCCGAATGCGCCCGACTACAATCACCTTGTCCGCGCGCCGTATCGATTCAGCCATGAAAACATGCGCCGCGCCGACCCGCTTTATGATCTGGTGCTGGTGACGGACTGGAACTGGTCCAGCGCGACACCCGGTCGAGGTTCTGCCATTTTCATCCACCGCTGGCGCAAACCCGGGCATCCCACAGAAGGTTGCATCGCGCTCAACCCGCTACATCTGTGCTGGATTGCCTCGAAGATCATTCCCGGCACGCGTTTAATTGTGCGATAGCGGATTCACACATCCGCGCGGTCGGGCGCAATTCACGAATAAACCCGATCTCCAAAAACCGCAGAACCCACACGCACCGAAGTCGCCCCCTGCGCAATCGCGCTTTCAAAATCCCCGCTCATCCCCATCGACAACTTTTCCAACCCGTTGCGCGCGGCGATCTTGGCCAATAGGGCAAAATGCAGGCTCGGCGCTTCATCCGCCGGCGGGATGCACATCAACCCCACAATAGGCAACCCAAGTTCCCGGCATTCGGCGACAAAAGCGTCTGTTTCCTGCGGTGCGATCCCGGCCTTCTGCGGCTCTTCGCCTGTGTTCACCTGAATATAGAGCGGCGGGCAATTTCCGGTTTCATCCATCAGACGCGCAAGGGTGCGCGCCAGTTTGGGCCGGTCAACAGACTCGATCACATCGAACAACTCCATTGCCTGCCGCGCCTTGTTCGTTTGCAGCGGTCCGATCAAATGCAGTTCTATCCCATCAAACCGTTCCCGAAGTTCCGGCCATTTTCCGGCCGCCTCCTGCACACGGTTCTCGCCAAAAATGCGATGGCCTTCCTGCAGAACTGCCACGACACGCTCGATCGGTTGCACTTTGGATACGGCGACAAGTTTCACCCCATCCCTATCGCGGCCCGCCTTTTCACACGCGTTTTCAATGCGTTGGTGAACTTTAACTAATCCCATTCCCTGGCCCAATCTCCCAGCGCCGATAAAAGCGGTTGAAGCTCGCTTTCATACTTTCGCCAACCCCCAACTGATTTCGGGCTGATTGGCGAGCGCACTTGTTCGATACTCAATGTCTTAACCAACCCTGCGTTTTTTTCCGGTGACAGGCACGCATCGTCCCACTCGAGATCACAGTAATCCAGAATACGCCGGATTTCCGGTCCGGGGTCGTTGACCAGATTTTCGTATGACACTTCAATCAACACATCCGGCGCCTGTTCTTTCCAGAATGACAACATGTCGTCCGTCAATTTCGCAAATGTCGCGATGTCTTCCAGATTGTTTGAGTATCCATGTGTGCCGGACTCAAAATAGTTGCGATAAATCGACCAACCTACATCCCGAGGATCACGGCGGACAAAGATTATTCGGGCATTTGGAATGGCGTGGCGCAAAAGCCCCGCAACCAGAATGGTTTGCATGGATTTATCGGTGAACACCCCACCAACATTGTGAAAGTGCGACATCCCGCTCAGGTACCGCTGACCTACCAGCGAAACCTCGTCGCCTGTCAGGCTTGATATCTGGCGGAACCTTCCATTTTTCATGATCACAGAATAGGCCGCGCGTAACGGCAGGCCGGTCTCGCCCGCGGCATCCACCTGCGGATGACAGGCTAGGATTTGCTCCACAAGAGTGGTGCCGGACCTTGGCAATCCGGTCACAAAAATCGGCCTCGCGCCCGTATCCAAAGGGGTGGCCGCTGGCCAGGGCCGGGCCTCCATCGCCGCCTTCAAACCCTTGTGTTCATCACGCCGGTCGGCGGCTGACCACGGGTTGGCCGCTCGCTGCAAATCGTTTGCTTCGCGCAAATAGTCGAACCCTCTTGCGCCGAGTGCGTTGAACAACCCAAAGCCTGCCTGAACTTTATCTATTGGCTTTAGGGTCCCATCGTCCCAAGCCTCGGCGAACGTTTCAACCACCGGATCGTCTGGCTTCAGCAAAGATCCGGCACTTAACATCCGAAGCAGGCTGCCATTTAGCGGCGCGAGTTTCAGTGCTTTTCGAAGCAAATTGCCGGCTTCATCAAGCTGCCCAAGCTGCTGTAACAAAAGTGCCTTGTCGGCCAGCGGCTTTGGATTTTTTGGCACCATCCGCGCCAGACGATCATAGGCGGCCAGACATTGCGTGAACTTCCGCGCCGCCGCGAATGCTCGGGCCAATGCGTCCTGAATCGCCGGGTCATTGGACTTGCGGCGGGCTTCTGATTGTGCGGATTTCACCGCCTTCTCGAACTCGCCGCGCCGGATTAGGGCATCTATGTCTTTAACGCTCGCCACACTTGCCGACGTAATCGCAGTTCACCAAAAAAGAAAGAGCGGGCTCAAAGGCCCGCTCTTCCGTAAGCAGTAATCCTTTAGAAGGATTATTAGAAGCTCATTGCTACGCCAAGCGACCAAGTGTCGCCAACCGCACAATTGGCGTATACGCCACAGCTGTTTGTCGAACCGTAGCCGAACTGAACGACAGCACCGCCGCCCAGATCGTAGTTCGCAGCCAGACCAAAGCCGTCCTGCGTGGAAGCGCCTTCTTCGGCGCGGCCATAGTTCAGGCCAACCGTGATTGCGTCCATCGAGTAGCCAAGGCCAATCGCAAAGCGCTCTTCAGAAACACCACTGGCGTCAGAGTCGCCAGATGCGTAGTTGAAGCGTGCCTGCAGACCATTGTCCATGGTTGCGTCAAGGCTCAGACCGATAACGTCCGAAGTGCCGTTGGACTGGTAACCAAGACCAACACCCAGGGCAGTTCCGCCGAGATCCGTGTTGAACTTAACGCCAACACCGAAGATCGGGTCGCCGACACCAGTTTCGTCAGCTTCGACCGACACTGCGAAGGAGAAGTCGCCGACCGAATGGTCGTAGCGTACAACTTGACCGTCAAAGTCGCCGTCAAAGCCGGCGTTGCCGTTGAAGCCACCGTGGGTGGTTTCGTTATCACGAATCGAGCCACCGATGTTAACTTCGGTCATTGCCCAGTCAAAGCCGCCATCGGTATCACCCATGGTCAGGTTGCCGAAGTCGCCTCTGATGTAAACAGCATAGCCATCGTCATCCGTAACATCTGTACCAGCACCGGTTGTGCCGCCTTCGTCCAACTGGACAGAAGCGCCAAACGTCAAGCCGTTGTCGGTTTCGCCGGACATGGAGAACGTAACTTCGATGTCCTGATGGAACTGAGTAGTGCCGCCCGTGCCACCAGAAATACCCATCTCAGCGTAACCGGATACTTCCACGCCCTGTGCGGACGCGATACCGGCGGAGGCCACGAGGGCTGTAGTCGCAAAGAGAACCTTTTTCATTGGTTTTCCCTCATTTCGTTAAAAGGTGTACCTCAACCCGGTATCCGAATTGAGTATGATGCTGTGTCGCCCCTCGCGCCTCATAATGCAAGAAAGCCCGCGCCCAACCTAACGAGACACTGGAAAATTGATGCAGCTATGTCACAGTGCCGTTGCTGCGCGGCAATCCGCTGAACGGCAAATCATCTTGTCGCTTACATTATGCTCCGCTAGTAATGGCCACAAAAGGGTGAGGGGCAGTCTTTATATGGCGAATTCGATCTTCAAACCGGTGCTTGCGGGCATCCTGTCGATTGTGCTGGTTGGCTGCGGCGGCGGCATTGGTAGTGGCGATGGTTTATTTTCGCGCAATAGCACCGGTAAATCGCCTGATGAGCTTGGCAGAGAGGCGTTGGGTCGGCCAACCGAACGAGAGACAATCTGGGACCTGTTCGGGATACAGGATGATCCCAACTCCACAGTTGAGGTTAACAAGTACATCTGGAATGCATCTCTTGATGTTCTGAATTTCCTTCCAATTCAGGCGGCGGACCCGTTTTCCGGCATCATTGTAACAGGATACGGAACTCCACCGGGGGGTGGCCGTGCTTATCGCGCAACAATACTGATACGCGACCCCGCCCTAAATGCGCGTTCCCTAAATCTTGCACTGCAAACACGCTCTGGCGCAGTCAGCCGCGAAACCGTGCAGGCAATCGAAGATGCGATTCTAACCCGCGCGCGCCAGCTACGGGTTGCTGACAGTCGTCTCTAGACCCCGGCATCGCCACTTTGTATCAACGCCGGGCAAATCGCCCGGCGTCTTCCTTTTCACCGCAAGAAAGACTACCTCAAATGTCCCGCTACGACGCATCAAAGATTGAAAAGAAATGGCAGGCCGAATGGGACGCCGCCGAAAGCTTCCTCGCGGTGCGCGATCTGTCCAAGCCAAAATACTACGTGTTGGAAATGTTCCCCTATCCCTCGGGACGTATCCATATGGGCCATGTGCGTAACTACACGATGGGTGATGTCATCGCGCGCTATAAAATGTCCTGCGGTTTCAGCGTTTTGCACCCGATGGGCTGGGACGCCTTCGGCCTCGCCGCCGAAAATGCCGCAATGGACAAGGGCATCCACCCCAGCGTCTGGACCTACCAGAACATTGCGGACATGAAGGCGCAGATGCAGCCTCTGGGCCTCTCGCTTGACTGGTCTCGTGAAATCGCCACTTGCCACCCGGAATATTACCGCCACCAGCAAGCGATGTTCCTTGATTTCATGGGAAAAGGGCTTGTCTATCGCAAAAACGCAGTGGTGAACTGGGACCCGGTCGACATGACCGTTCTGGCCAACGAACAGGTGATCGACGGCAAAGGCTGGCGGTCGGGTGCCGAGGTCGAGCGCCGCGAATTGACGCAATGGTTCTTCAAAATCAGCGATTTCGCCGAAGAGTTGCTGGAAGCGCTGGATGGTTTGGACAATTGGCCCGCCAAGGTCCGCCTGATGCAGGAAAACTGGATCGGCAAGTCGCGCGGCATCGAAATCCCCTTCCAGCGCAAGGATGGCGGTGAACCGATCCTGTGTTATTCCACCCGCCCCGACACGATGCGCGGTGCCAGCTTTATCGCGATATCGCCGGAACACCCGGTCAGTCGAGAGCTTGCTGAGTCCAACGCCGAACTCGCCGACTTCATCGCGGAAACCCGAAAAATGGACACGACAGAGGCGGCGATGGAAAAGGCTGAAAAGAAGGGCATCGACCTCGGCATCACAGTCCGTCACCCCATTGAGGATCGTGACCTGCCAGTCTGGGTCGGCAATTTCGTCTTGATGGATTACGGAACTGGTGCGGTATTTGGCTGCCCGGCGCATGACCAACGCGACCTCGATTTCGCCCGCAAATACGGACTGGACGTCCGAAACGCCTTCTACATGCCCGGCAACGAGGTCGAAGTCGAAAACGAGGCGCTTGTCCCGCCCAAAACCGAAAAGGTCGTCTTCATCGACCACTTCGCTGGCATCAAGGATTGCACAAGCCAGGAAGGCATCGACGCCACAATCGACTGGTTCGAGGCCAATGATCTGGGCACCGGCCAAACTAAATACCGCCTGCGCGATTGGGGCCTGTCTCGCCAACGCTATTGGGGCTGCCCGATTCCAGTTGTTCATTGCGACGACTGCGGTGTGGTCTCTGAAAAGAAAGAGAACCTGCCAGTCCAGCTGCCTGACGACGTGTCTTTTGACATCCCCGGCAACCCGCTCGACCGCCACCCGACATGGCGCGACACACCTTGCCCATCCTGCGGCAAGCCCGCCAAACGTGAAACCGACACGATGGACACATTCGTAGATTCGTCATGGTATTTCGCCCGCTTCACCGCGCCACGCGCTGAAACGCCGACCGTTATGGAGGAGGCTGAATACTGGATGAATGTTGACCAGTATATCGGCGGCGTTGAGCACGCGATCCTGCACCTGCTCTATTCCCGCTTCTTCGCCCGAGCGATGGAAATCTGCGGGCATTTGCCCAAATCCGCGCACGAACCCTTCGATGCGCTTTTCACCCAAGGGATGGTGACGCATGAAATTTATGTTACGCGCGACGAAAATGACCGGCCCATCTATCATCTGCCCGAACACATCGAATGGCATGAATCCGGTGCACGGCTTGGCGAAACCAGTCAACCGGTCGAGGTCATCCCTTCAGCCAAGATGTCTAAGTCAAAGAAAAATGTCGTCGACCCGATCAACATCATCTCGAGTTATGGCGCCGATACCGCCCGCTGGTTCGTCCTGTCCGATTCCCCCCCCGAACGCGATGTTGAGTGGACAGCCTCCGGTGCTGAGGCGGCTTACAAACACCTCTCCCGCGTCCACCGGATCGTCACCGAAATCGCCAGCAACGAAGAGGCGGCCACGCCAGAAGCAGACGATGCACTTTTGAAGGAGATGCACAAAGCCATCCATGACGTGACGATGGGCGTGGAGTCTTTTGGCTTCAACGCCGCCATTGCGCGGCTTTATGCATTCAGCAATACGTTGTCCAAGTCAACGGCCGGAACCGACGCCAAGAAGCAGGCCGCCACCGCGCTGGCGCAGTTGATGTCCCCCATGACTCCGCATCTTTCCGAAGAGCTCTGGTCAATTCTTGGCCACAAAGGTCTGATTACCGGGGCCGTCTGGCCCAGGGCAGACCCAGCCATGCTGATCGAGGACACTGTCACCATGCCGATTCAAATCAACGGCAAACGCCGCTCTGAAATCAACGTCTCCAAGGATCTGTCCAAGGAAGAGCTTGAAAAGCTGGCGCTCGCCGACCAAGCTGTGATCAGGGCGCTCGACGGGGCCGTCCCAAAGAAACTCATCGTCGTCCCCGGCCGGATCGTGAATGTCGTCATCTGAGGCACCAAAAGCTATCATTACCCTGACTCAAAAACTCCGGGGGGTCCGGGGGGCAGCGCCCTCCGATTTGTCGGCTCGGCAAAGCCGGTTCGACGTTCCCCGCCGCACTGCGATTTTCGGCGGCCTATCATTAATCGCTGCCTGCGGATTCACTCCGGTGCACGCGCCGGGGGACGGCGGCACTCAACTCCGCGGCATGATCAACATCGCCGAGCCCGACAGCCGAAACGATTTCGACTTCGCCGCCCGGATAGAGGACCGCCTTGGCCATGATTCAGGCGCGCCTTATCTCTTCACGTACAAAATCACGATCCGAGAGGAAGGCGTTGGCGTTACCCCGGCTCAGGAAACCACGCGCTACAACGTCTTCGGCACCGTCGCATATCAGATCACGCCTCAAGGCGGCAAAACCCCGATCCACACAGGCCAGGTCGAGAATTTCACCGGCTATTCCGCCACAGCACTGATCGTGGGCACACAATCTTCGACGCGCGACGCCAATCAGCGCCTGATGACGGTTCTTGCCGATCAGGTCATCGCTCGCCTTCTGGCCACCGCACCCGACTGGGCGCAATGAAACTTACCGGCCGCGATGCCACGCGCTACTTCACCGCGCCCGACTTGTCCGCCGCCGGAGCACTTCTGTATGGGCAGGATGCCACGCGCGTCGCGCTCAAACGCGCCGATGTTGTAAATGCTCTCCTTGGCCCAAATGGCGAAGAGGAATTGCGTCTGACGCGCATTGCTGCCGCCGACTTGCGCAAGGATTCCGCCAGCCTCAGCGACGCGATCAAATCTGCGGGCTTCTTTCCCGGCGCCCGTGTCGTGCTGGTCGAAGGCGCCACCGACGGGCTGACCAAAACCATCGCCGCCGCGCTGGCTGAATGGAAACCCGGCGACGCCCAGATCATTGCCACCGCCGGTGGCCTCAACACCCGCTCTTCCCTGCGCAAGGCGTTTGAGGCACACAAATCCGCCTTTGCCATCGGCATCTACAACGATCCGGTCAGCCGGGCCGAAGTCGAGGCAATTCTTGCCAAAGCCGGCCTTGCGACGCCCGCACCTGACGCCCTCAATGACCTTGCCGCACTCGCCCAGGTCATGGATCCCGGCGATTTTGCGCAGACAGTTGAAAAACTCGCGCTTTATAAACGCAACGACGCCACGCCATTATCCTCAAACGACGTCGCCAATTGCGCCCCCGCGACGACTGAGGCCGATCTCGACGACATTCTGCATTCCGTTTCCGAGGCACGCGTCAGTGACATCGGCGGACTGATGCAGCGCCTTTCCGGTCAGGGCGTGCAACCCGTGGGGCTATGCATCGGGGCCATGCGGCATTTCCGAACGCTTCACGCCGCCGCATCCGATCCCGGCGGTCCGGCCAGCGGGATCGGCAAAGCCCGCCCACCCGTTTTTGGCCCCCGCCGCGACCGCATGGTGCGACAGGCGCAGAATTGGGGCGTTCCAAAACTTGAAAGCGCCATCTCCATCCTTGTCGATACCGATCTGCAACTTCGTTCCGCCGCCCAGCGCGCCCCGCAACTCTCGTTGGTTGAACGCGCACTGATCCGCCTTGCCATGCTCGGTGCCGCCCGCCGGTAACCTCTGGCCAATCAGACCGCATCGTGTCACCAATTCGGCAAACGACATCGGAGAGCCAAGAATGTACCACGTCATCGGCAGCGCCCGAAATCGAGGTTTTCGCGTGATCTGGATGCTGGAGGAAATCGGCGAACCCTACGAAATCACCCCGACCAAACCCCGGTCAGAAGAGGTCACGCGCCACTACCCTGCTGGCAAGCTTCCGGTCATGCTGGACGGGGATACAGTGATTACCGACTCCGTTGCCATCATAACCTACCTCGCCGACAAGCATGGGAAACTGACCCGCCCGGCGGGTACGAAAGAACGCGCCGTTCAGGATGGCCATACTATGTTCCTTTCCGATGAGTTTGAATCGCTGCTGTGGACCGCCGCGCGCAATACCTTCATCCTGCCAGAGGAACGCCGTGTGCCAGAGATCAAAGAAACCCTGAAATGGGAATATGAACGGTCTCTGGAACGTTTGGAACACCGGCTCGGCGATGGACGGTTCCTGATGGGCGAAACCATGACGATCCCCGACATCCTCGCCGGGCACTGCTCGCGCTGGGCCGAGGTGGCGAAATTCCCTGAGCCATCAGAGCGACTCGCCGCCTATTTCACCTCCCTGCGCAACCGCCCCGCATATCAGCGCGCCAACGAAGGATAACCGGTTATGTATGTTGTTACTGTTGTTTTCCGGGTGAAGCCCGAACACCTGGACGCATTTCTGCCAATGATGAATGCCAACGCCGCGACTTCAACGGCCAGCGAACCGGGCTGCCGCCAGTTCGATGTATGCCAGCACTCCGATAATCCCAGCGAGATTTTTCTTTATGAGCTTTATGATGACCGTGCCGCGTTTGACGCGCATTTGGCGTCCGCTCATTTCAAGGATTTTGATGCGGCGTCTGCGGACATTATCGCCGAGAAGATCGTGCGTGTTTATGAGCGTTTGTAGTTAGGACACTCTTGGAAGGCCGTATGTCGCAATCTGGCCTTTAGCTGACGTTCGCAAATCACGAGAAAAGACGCGCGATTGCCTGCCCGTGGGATGGCGATGCGACCATGCAGTTTGCCCGTTTATCCAAGCCAAGTCCGTAGACTTTCAACGGCTTGCGCCCAGCCTCACCAAATCGCCAGCCCGCCGGGACGGGCAGGCGATCGCGCGGCGCCTGCGGCTTGATTCCGCGCGAGAGGCGCAATCGCGCAATGTCCCCTTCAGGCCAAATCCAACCAACGTCGCAATGCCATCTAAACCCCCAAATATCTCCCGACCAGGGGATCGCCTGCTGACAATTCGCCTGCGTCAACCGTCTTCCGGCTTTGCCCGTTTTCGATAAACGTCACTCTATCCGCCAGCCGCAATACCGCCTCCAGATGCTGCTCCACCAACAGGATCGCGACCCCTTCCTCGCGCATCTGCAAAACAACATCCTCAATTGCGGTCACCATGGTTGGCTGTAAGCCTTCCGTCGGCTCATCCAACAGCAACACTTTCGGCTCCGTACACAATGCCCGTGCTGTCGCAAGCATCTGTTGCTCACCACCCGACAAAGTCATCGCCCTCTGCCCCAACCGCTCCCGCAACCGCGGAAACAGGTCCAGCACCTTCTCGCGCACCGCACGCGACGACGCACGGGTCATCAGCCCGACCTCCAGATTCTGTGCGACCGTCAATTCCGAAAACAGTCGCCTGCCTTGCGGAATATAGCTGATCCCTTCTTTTCCGCGTTCATGTGCGGGAAGCTTGCCCACGCTTGCTCCATCAATCTGCAACTCACCGGACCAAAGCGTCAGCAGCCCAGTGATCGCCTTCATCGTCGTAGTCTTGCCCGCACCGTTCCGACCCATCAGGCAATGTATCTCTCCTGCCCGCACGTCCAGCGACACACCCCGCAATACACGTGCCGCGCCATACCCTGTTTCGACATTCTGAAGGTCCAGCATCACCCACCCCCCAGATAGGCGGCCTGAACCTCGGCATTTCCACGTATTTCTTCCGGTGTCCCCTCCGCCAGAACTGCGCCGAAATTCAATACGGTGATCCGTTCGGCGACATCCATAACGACGTTCATATTGTGCTCGATCAGCAGGACGGTCGTTTCCGGCGCCAACCCTTCGACCAGATCGCAAAACGCCACGATTTCGCCCTCTGACAATCCCTGTGTCGGCTCATCCAGAATAAGAAGCTTCGGCTTTTGCGCCAAACCCATCGCGATTTCCAACAACCGCTGATGTCCATAGCTCAAATCGCCCGCGACCTCGTCAATCCGCGCCGCCAATCCAACGCGCTCCAAGGCTTCCGGCACATCCCGCGCGACAACCCCGCCACGCCGCCGGACGGCCAGCGCCACATTCTCGCGCACGGTTAGTTTCACGAAGATACTGGTGATCTGGAAAGTATAGGCGATACCCAGTCCGATCCGCACATGCGCCGGTTTCGCGGTGATATCCTTGCCGCCGAAAACCACGCGCCCCGAACTTGGCTCTGTCCGCCCGCACAAAAGGTTCACAAAACTCGTCTTTCCCGCGCCATTCGGCCCGATCAGCGCGCGGATTTCCCCCTTCGGCAGGTCGAAATTCACGCCCCTCACCGCGTGTAGTCCGCCGAAATCCTTCGACAGGTCATAGGTCGCCAAAAGCGTCACGGCAGCCACCGCCACAGCCGTGCGCGCAATTCGCCCGCAATCCCTTGGCGGGCAAACAACGTGACTGCGACCAGCACAACGCCAACGATCAGCATATGTGCCGTCGTCAGATCGCTCGATATATCGATCAGATAGAACGTGAACAGCGCCCCGATAAACGGCCCCACAATGGTCCCCGCCCCGCCCAGCAAGACCCATAACAGCGGCAGTATCGAATACTGCACGGTCGAAAACGTCGCCCCGACATAGCCAAACAGCAGCCCGTAAAACGCGCCTGATGTGGCTGAGAATGTGCCGGAAAGCACGACCGCGCCCAGCTTATAGCGGAACACGTCATAACCCAGCATTCGCGCGCGTTCTTCGTTTTCGCGAATGGCGATCAGCACTTTGCCGAACGGGCGCTGGATCAGCGCCAGCGACACCAACAGACAGACCCCGAACAGGATTAGCGCCGCGAAATACCGCGCCTCGGGCTGGCTCAGATCGACACCCCATAAAACCCGCTGCGCCTGTTGGATGACAAACCCTTCGTCGCCCCGCGTCCATTCTCCGAAATAAAGCACCGCCAGGTAAACCGCCTGGCTGAACATCAACGTCACGATCATGAATGCCACTCCCGCTGTGCGCAGTGCCAGCGCGCCCAACGCCGCCGACACCACCGCCCCCGCCGCAATACCTGCGATCAGTGCCGGTGCGGGCGACCAGCCCAAATGTCGAATGGCGAGCCCCATGCCATACATACCGGCAGCAAAGAACATTGCATGACCAAGGCTCAAAAGCCCGGTGTATCCAAACAAAAGATTGTAACCGATGGCATAGCTCGCCAAAACCATCACCCGCGCCAGATTGCCGTGGTGATAGGCGGGCAGCACGAATTGCAACCCGAACAACAGCACCAAAAGCCCCAGATGCAGGATCAGCCCCTTTCGCGCATCGCTCATGCCGCGCGTGCCCCGAACAGACCTTGCGGGCGGAACACAAGAACCAGCGCCACCAGAACCGTGGCCAATATCTTCGCTAATGTCGGGTCAAAAAAGACCGAAATGATCCCGTCCGACATCCCGATCAGTACCGCCGCAACAACCGTCCCCGGCAAAGACCCCAACCCGCCGATGATCACCACAATAAAACTCAGCAAAAGCGGATCCTGTCCCATCAGGTAATGCGCCTGCTGGATCGGTACGACCAGCACCGCGCCCAGCGCCGCCAGCGCCGCGCCAATCCCGAAGACCAGCGCATAGACCCGCTCAACCGGAATCCCGAACACCTGCGCCATCTCGCCATCCAACTGGGTGGCACGCATGACCAGCCCGATTTTCGTGCGCGTCATCATCAGCCAGACGCCAATGACGACGACCGCCGCCGCCGCGATCACGAACAGTTTGTAGGATGTGGTTGAGGGCGCACCCCAACCGGTTGGGAAATACACTTTCGGCCAGCCACCGCTCCAGTCCAGAAGCGGCAGAAGGATGCGGCTGTTAAACGGTTCCTGAACCGGCCGCGCCTCTGGCCCGTATGTCATCAGCGTCACTTGCTGAATGATGTATAACAGTCCGATCGTGACAACGATGGTCCGTTCCGGATCGTATTCTACGCGTTTGAGAATGGTCATATCGGCAGCTGCCGCGATCAGCCCAACAACCACCGGTGCCACCACCAGCGCCGCCAAAAATCCAACCGCCGGATGCCCACCCAGCGAGGTCGCCACAAACCACGCCAAGACTGCGCCCAGCATGTAAAACTCGCCATGCGCCACGTTCACGACCCGCATCACGCCAAACACCAACGACAGCCCCAATGCTGTCAGCGTCAATACCGCCGCCGTTACCGCGCCTTCGAGCGAGGCAAGCATCAGATGTGGTCCGAATTCCATACTCCGCTAGCAGTACCCAGCGGAACCACTCCGGGGCAAGCGATTTGCGGAAGTTGCGGTCATAGGTCAGCACTAAACCATGCTCGCGCCACACGAACGACAGTGCTGACAACAACAGCACCCGTCGCCGCGGCAGCGTTGAACATGATGTCGACCGGATCGAACACCCGCGAGGGCAAGAACGCCTGAACACACTCATCAGCGACACCGACACAAACAACGATCGCGATTGCGATTATCGCAGGGGCGGGTACGGTCCGCCCGTTGTCTCGCCGCGCCAACAGCGCCGCAAATACCACCAGTGCCAAGGCACCATATTCAATCAGATGCGTACGCTCCGCCGGAGACGTCATTCGCGCAATCGTCAGAACGCCGACGGAAAGAACAGCAAGCGATACCGCCATCGCGACCAACCTTGCCCCCCCGGCCAGCCCATGTGCAATCACAGCGGCGGCCACCAAAACCATCCCTGCAGAAAAGGTGACCGGTCCAATCGCGTTCCAAACCTGCAATTTCGCGGCAATCGCCGCGCCGAAAAACAGGTTCACCACGATCAGCAATAAAATAGCCACGGCGCATAACCACAACCGGCCTTCTCTGTCCAATCCCCGAATGGTCATGTCGCGAAATTAGCAGATGGGCTTTATCTGGCGAAATCCAGCTGGCGTTCGGCGCGAATTTGCAAAGATTTCAACGTCCGCCCGACATTCCCCGGCACCCATTCCGGTTTCCCCGCCAATCGGATGTCAGAAAACCGCGTGACCAATTGCTGCAACGCGGCCGCCATCTCCATCCGCGCCAGCTGTGCCCCCGAGCAAGCGTGCATCCCCGCACCGAACGAGAAATGCCGCACTCTGTCACGGGTGATGTCAAACCGTTCCCCATCCCGCACCACCGCTGGGTCCCGGTTCGCCGCCGGGATCAGAACAAAGGCCAGATCACCCTTTTTAAACGCGATCCCGCGATATTCGAAATCCCGCACCGCCGCGTGTGGTATGGCCCAGGGCAGCGGCGCAAAACGCATCCCTTCATCCACCGCGCGCAATGCCAGTTTCGGATCGGCGCGCAGCTTTGCCATTTCGTCGGGATGTTCCAGCAAGGCTAACAGGATCAGCGGCAATTGCGTGCTGGTCGTGTCCACCCCTGCACTTGCCAACTCGCCGGCCAGATAGACCAGTTCATCGTCGCTCATCCGGTCGCCAGCGATCTCTGCCCGCATCAGTTCAGAGAATATGTCATCCCCCAAATTCTCCCTCCGCTCCACCAGCAGCCCGCGCAAGAAGTCGTGAATTTTCCGGTTCGCCGCCTCGACGTCTTCAATCCCGACTCCGGATTGCAGCGCATCAATTTTGCGCCCGCCAACCCTGATCCAGTCACCCAACCCGTCAGTGTCCTCATAAGGGATGCCAAACATCGGACCCAAAACCCGCGCCGGTAGTGGATCGGCGAAACTCGAGCAGAACTCAAACGACCCATCAGGCATTTCGTTGATCAACCCGGCGACGATCTCATCCACCCGCGCCGCCATGCCTTCGAAAACCCGATCCCGGAGTGCCATCTTCAGCAGCCGCGACAGGCGCTCATGCGCCTGCCCGTGCATATTCAACAATTCATGCTCGATGGCATTAGCAAGATAGGGGCTTTTTGTGTCGTCAATCAGGTCAAAGGTGAACCGAAAATCGCGACAGGCCAGAACCTCACTCACATCATCCTGATTGAGAAACACCACCGCCCCCTCAGGCGTGCGGAAAAACGGTGCCTCCGCCCGCAGTTCTTCAATTAACCCGTATCTGTCAGCCTCAAACCCCGGATCGCGCAGTGAAAGCTCCCGCACCATAACTATCCCTTCTTCTTGGTCTCAAATACGGCGGGGGGTCCGGGGGGCTGGCCCCCCGGTTGGGCGACCGGCAAAAGCCGGGCGCAATCCCTCCTTTAAAGCGCCTGCGCCGTGTAATCGACCTCATCGGGATAGAACGTATCTTCAATGCTGGTCGTATGAACCCGCACCAACTTCCCGCCCTGAACCTGACTGATGTATTGGTGCCCAAACACCTGATGGGTCTTGCCGTTAAAGACTTTTGCGCCTTGGGGATGCTCAATCCCCTCAGCCATATCCGTCATCGCCTCGACCGCTTCGATCAGCTTGCCGCGATCACCCGGTCCCGCATACCCGGCGGCCTCCATCCCGGCCTTGACCACATGAAGCGTCTCCCAACAGCCGAACATATGGGCATAGGTCGACACGTCGGCCGGATCACTAACCGACGCGCCATTGGCATCGACGCCCACCCGTTCACGATAGAACTTGTCGGCATCGCTCTGATCGGCCTGCGCGTAACGCGGATTGCCTTCCCAGAAATACGTTCCGTCCAGGAATTCCAGACCGGGTGATGTGACATCAACCGCCTCAAGCGAATCAATGAACCCAAAGATCGCCGGTGCAGACGGCCCGAAGAACTCGCCCAGCTCCTTCACAAATGTCAGAACGGCGGGCCCGACCATCACGTGGTACAGCACATCGGTATCCCTTGGGATTTTCGGAAAATACTTGGTGAAAGACGTCTCCGTCGGCGGGATCGCGATCTTCTCCAAAATCTCGCCACCCTGCGCTTCCATTGCCGCGCTGAAATAATCGCGGTGATCATGGCCAAAGGCGAAATCCGGATAGATCATCGTCACTTTCTTGCCGAGCGTCGAATGCACGTAGGGCGCCATGGCCTGCACCTGACTTTTTACATCCGTAATGCCGGGTTGAAGCGTATAGCGATTAAGCATCCCGCTCGCCACGTGATGCCCCTCTGACACCACGAAATACGGGATCTTTAACTCCCCCGCGCGCGGCGCAGAGCCAATCACAACATGCGAAAACAGCGTCCCGAACGCGATGTCACAGCCGTGCTGATTGGCGAATTTCTCGACCACTTCAGCGCCGCGTTTCGGATCGGTCCCGTCATCTTCGGCAACGATTTCGACAGAGCGGCCATTGATGCCGCCATTCTCGTTGATCAATGCCGCTGCCGCGGTGGTCGTGCGGTCGTACCACCGGCCATAGGCCGCGCCGATCCCGGTGCGATGCACTTGAAAACCGACCTTGATCGGCTCAGACGTCTGCGCGTCGGTGTACCGCGCCCACAAGGGCAGCGATGCCGCCACCCCACCGGCAGCAACAGATTTCAACATTCCTCGGCGTGAAAATTTCGACGTTGCGGTCATAGTTAACCCCCCTATGTGTCAGGTTTCGCCCAATTGGCGCGGCATAATCACCAGTATTCGGGCGCTTAAGCGTCCTGTCCACGGTTTTCTTTGTCAGAACCGGGGCGAAGCCAGCAGCCAAAGGCCAAACCATGTGTAAAACAGCATGAAACCGGCCAATGGCAGCTGGCTCAACAGGATTGCCCGTCTTTTTTGATACATGACAGTCGCGACGGAATGAGCGGTCAGAATCGCAATAATATGGCCCAAAACCACCGCGCCCGCCTGCGCCAGATAGATAACCCGGACACTGGCTTTCGAATTGAAAAACCCGGTCGAAACATAAAATTCTCCGAGCCCAAGCCAATCCGACCCATTCAAAAACGGGTCCAACAGTGCAACCAGTGCATATTGGCTGTCGACAAGGAAACTCGGAAGATAATGCGCGATGTGATAGCCCAGCGCGATGGGCAACAGTGTGGGCGCGAAACGGCAGAACACCTCCGGGAACGATGCGCCCTGTCCTGCTAATCGGCGCCCTAATGCCAGCGTTACGGTAAACACGACCAAAAGCATCACGATGGCCACGATCAACCCGGCGAGGTTTTGCCACATCACTGCCGAACGCCCGGGGAACTCCAGTGGGTTGATGCCCAGAACCGACAACCACCAAAAAGTCTCGTTCAACCCGTCAAAACTGCCGACCGCCAGTAGCACAATGCAAAATAACGCCGCCCCGACCGGCACGGCAGCAGAACTCGAGATTTGCCAGCCCCAAAGGCCAAGGTTCAGCTTGGCCGCCTTTCGCGCCAGCAGCCCGACTCGGCCATAAATACGCATCAAGACTGTAAAAACTTCGCCCCGTACCAGCCAACGCGCACCGAACAGCGACAACATCACGGAGTGAAGGCCAGTATAAACCGCCAAAAGCCGCGCCAGTCGCCCCGGGTCCGCAGGGGCCGGGTCCGCCAAGAGGATCCCCGCAAACACCAAAAATCCCGCCAACGCCGGCCAAATGCCGATTCTACCCGGCAATCGAATTTTTGGGGTATATCCGCCTCTGCGAAGCAACCACAATATCCCGGCAAACGGATTGACGAACCGCCATACATCACCCACCAGCCCCTGAACCGAAACGATCCCGATCCAGAATACGGTCCACACCATCAATGGCAGGGGATTGCTCAACGGGTCCCGTGGACCAAAAATTCCGGCCATTAACAAAAGCAAGAGAATGGCGAGCGCCATCAAACGCCCGGCAACGGCGACGGCCTTCAGTCCCGGTGCAGGCAAGCCGATCGTGGAAAAAGCAAGGCCGGTCCGTCTCTGGCCCACAAACCCCAGTACGAGCAGCGTTAACAAAACGGTAACCACGCCTGCGCCAGAATACAATTCTGTTGGCAACAACAAAACAAATCCCTGCTCGGAAGCATGAGCTTCCGCGCGGCTGGCTCCCGAAATTGGGATCAGATAAAAGGGGATCAATCTTCGCGCCCGGTTCATCCGGCAAGTTAAATCCTTGGGATTGACGAATGGAAGCCCTCAGAATTGTGATTGCATTCGGCTTTTTCGGTTTCGCCGCCCTGGCATTCTTCTTTTTTACGGACTCGCCCACTCAACTGTACCTTTCAGATGCACAACTCCGAAAAATGGGGGGCGGGCTGGCCTTGGAAGTAACGATCAACAACCCGGGAAAGCCGGATACGCTGATCGGTATCGGCTCTGAATTTGCGGGGCAGTCATCTTTGATGCCTCCATCCCAAAGCAGGTTTCCAATTCCATCTGGTTCCACCCCCAAACTCGCAATGGATGGTCTGCATGGTATGTTGACGAATCCGCACGGTTCAACAGAACCTGGTCGGTTGGTTCCCGTCACGTTGTGGTTTGAAGATGCCGGTCCGGTTACGACCCGCGCCCGCATCGCCGAGCCAGCCAACATGGCGCATGGCGAACGGGTCCAAGTACCATCAGATCAAAAGCAGCCTGACCTTTCCATTGACGCCCGTGAAACCAATGATGGCTGGATCATATCTCTTCACGTCGAAAATTTCATTTTCGCGCCTGATCTTGTGGATGCCGAACACAAGCCGGGAACCGGACATGGGCATCTGTATCTGAACGACCTGAAAATTCAGCGTGTGTTCGGTAATGAGGTTCAAATCGGAACGCTGCCGCCCGGCGAATATCAGATCAAAATTTCTCTGAATACCAACGACCACCGCTTGTACTCTACGGCCACTGGACCTGTTGTCCGACAGCTTACGATTATCTCCAATTAGCACGATAAAATCGTTGGGTTGCTCGTTTATGTTTTTTTTCTTGATTTCTATCTATGGTTGAGTTGTTAATTGTTTCGTGGTTAACGTGTTCAGTTGTTTGCGTTCTTTACCCGTAAGTAACTGTGATTGGCTTTCATACAAACAATGGAGTAGAGTAATTTCGACTGGGCAGTAAAATTTCTGCCCGTTTTGAGTCGCGAAAATGCCCGATCGATGGGCTACAGCAACTCAAAAGAAAGCTTGGAATACCTAATATTGTTCTGCAGCCGCGAATTCTGGCTCTACCGCAAATACTTAATGAAAGGGAACTTGTCCGATGTCGGCAATTCACCTCAGACGAAACCTTTTAGGAATTCTGGCATCGGTGCTGATTGCCGGGCTGCCGGTCGCAAGCATGGCAGAAGATAACGGTGCCAAGATACTGGAAATCAGCGGCAATGTTGAAACAACGGACGGCACCCAAACCCAAAGCTTCACCCGCGCCGAATTAGAGTCGATCGGGTCTCATGTGATCGTGACAGATACGCCGTGGTGGGAAAATCCTGTCACATTCTCAGGTGTGCTGGTTCGCGATTTACTGAATGAGGTCGGTGCGAGCGGCATGACGGTGCAAGCATTTGCGCTGAACGATTACAGCGTCGAAATTCCGATGTCCGATTTTGATGATTACAACGTCATCCTCGCGCTCAAGAAGGACGATCAATACCTGACAATTCGTGATCGCGGTCCGATCTGGATTATCTACCCATGGAGCGACGTTAACACCCTACAGAATGAATTGTATTATTCTTGTAACTCCCAAGCACCCTGTCCGATAGGGTTGCGGGGTTTTGTTCCGTCAGAGCCGTGCGATGATCTGAGGTGGTGACAGGGTCAGGATTTCCAGGATGTTGAACCGGTGTTTTCTGGCCGTCGAGATGACGGACCTGATGTCGGCGAAGACCCGCGCGCCCTCGAGGGTGCGGAAGGTGCCCGAGATTTTCATGCGCAGCTTCATCATGCGCAGGTCCTGTTCGGCCTGATTGTTTGTGAATGGGACCGCGAAGTCGGCGATGAATCGCAAAACGTCATCGCGGTAGTCACGCAGGCGGAGGAGCAGGTTGTGGCCTGGCCGCCTGGCTTTTCGGCCGCGGGTGCCGGGGCTTTTGGCCAGCGGGGGCTGGCGTTCGTGGAAGGCGAGCCCCTTGGCGAGGATCGCCATGTATCTGGTGACTATACCCTGGCGAACCAGTTCCGGGAGTTCGGTCTCGCCTTGATCCTGAGCCGCGCATCTGAGCTGATTGGCGCTATGAAGCACTGCGCTCATCTCCGTCGCCCAAGGCTCTTTTTCGATCTCTTCGATGGCCTTGAGTTCGCGCAAGTGATGCGCCCCGCAGAGGGCGTGGGCGTCCACTCCGCTCATATGGGCGTAGTAGGGTTTCCAGTGATCATGAATGATCGTCCCGCCGGTCAGGAAGGTTGGAACAGCACCGCGTTTGGCGCTGATGCGGTAATGGGTGAAGGCGGTATCGCAGATCGTGTGCAGCCAGTGCAGCTTGCCGGCAACACGAAGTCCGGTCTCGTCCAGATGCCGAACGCCGCCTTCGGCAAGCCGGGCGAGAATGTGTTCAACCACGACACCCATCTTATTTGCCGCGCCGCGCGTCCAGTTGGTCACGCTGGCCGCGCACAAGCTGGTGGCCCCAAACAGGTCGCGCATAAGCTGGCAGACCCGATCCTCGGGTATCAGCTGCTGAACATTGCAATAGACCGCCACTGCCCGCATGCGCGTGCCATATTGCACATGCGCGGCCACGCCATCGGGAAAGCCAGCCGTCGTCGTGGCTCGACAATGGTCGCAACAATAAACCGCCGCCTGATGCTCGGTGACCTCCAGGCGTGGCGCAGGCAAGTCGAACACCTGACGCTTCTCGATCCCTTTCACCATCTCCGCCGTCAGGGCGCTCTGACAGGCGCTGCAATGCGTCGCCTCATGCCGTTCGACAAAGTCGGGTGTTGACGTCTGGCGCAGGGTGTCGCCCCGGTGGCCAACTTGGCCGCCACTTTTCTTTCCGGATTTGCCACGCAGGCTGCGCGGGGCTGGCTTCTTCAGGCCATCACTTGAAGGGGGCTTGCTGCTATTGCTGCTGTTCTTGGCCAACTGTCGGCGCAGGTCCGTGATCTCTTCCGCCATGCTCGCCAACGCAGCTTCAAGCTCAGCGATCCGACGCAGAGCCGTGGCGAGAAGTTGTTCAAGGGCGGCAACCTGATCCATCCCACCACTGATTCAGAGAAATCAACCCGGCGCCACAGAATTCAGACAAGAAAGAAAAAAACACGCGCAAAATGGCAAATTCGACTCACCATAAAACTGACAATAACACTCAAACGTGGGGGGTGCTTGGGAGTTACTTATTCTCGCTCTATCTGGCAATTGAACAGACTGGTTGTACAATAGCGACGAAACCGCAGTCCAGTGACGGGTAAGGCATGACTTCCTGGCGACTTTTTCTTGATCGCCTGTTGATGACAGGCGCCATTTTCATGGCGCTGCTGTCTATCGTCATGCTAATTTACCTGAGTTCTGGATAAGCGCTATATCTGGTATTCGACCTGCCTGATTGTTTCCGGCACGGTTATGGGTCCCATTTTAACTTTGGTTTTCCCGAGCCTATAGGCTGCGACACACGAGATGAGGTGTACGAATGCGTTGGCAGGCGATCTGTGTCGAGTGTGTTCCAGTCCCATGCTGGTTTTCAACTTATCGAACAGAGTTTCGATGATGAACCGCCTTCGCAACAGGATTTTGTTCAGGATTGGCAGGAGATAGTTTTTCATGTTGCGGCGAATGCCGGTGACGAGGTGGAGCCCACGCTGCCAGAGCCGTTGGAAGAGGGATTTGGAGATATAGCCCTTATCAGCAAATATTTTGCCTTCGAGGCCCGCGATCATGGCTTCAAACGGCTTTCGATCATCGACATTACCTGCCGTGATTTTGACGGCCATGATCTCCCCCTTGTTGTTGATGATTAGATGCAGTTTGAAGCCAAAGAACCAGCCCATTGTGCTGCGACCGCGCTTTGCCAGCCCCTTGAAGACCTTGTTTCGATTAATGCGGGCATTGTGGCAGACCGCGAGCTTAGTGCTGTCGGCAAAATAGACGCCGGTTTTTTCACCGCTGAAGCAGTGCAGCAGTATGCAAAACGGCACCATTAATCTTGGCATGAGGCTGACAAACCGACCATAGCTCGGGAGGTTGCCAAAGCAGTCACGGTATTTCTGCTCAACGCCATAAATCCAATAATGTTTGAAGTCCTTGAACGGCGACAAGTGAAACAAGACCATGATGAACAGGCTCTCCCCCAGGGTCAGCTTGCCGGAGCGAAGCCTCTGACGACCCGAGGGGATCAACCGGTGGCGCTCCCAGTCCTCGTAGGTTTTTGCAAAATCATCGAGACAGACAAAAAGTGCGGTGTTAGTGATCGACATGAGTGGCGGTCCATATTGTGTCGCTTTTGAACCTTGAATCATGGGGCAACGTACCTGGAAACCCCTCTCACCCCATACTAATCACGGGGGCATTCAGGCTGGTCAACACGGGGCAAAAGGTGCGCGCCATGGAGAACAACTTCCCAATCAACGAAGATCTCGCTTATGAGAAGATCCGGGACCTCATGTTCGACATGATGGAAGAGGACCCCAACCGTTTCTACGCCCTCACGGATAAGCTCAATGAACTGGCTGCGCTCCCTAAAAGAACCATGACACTTGTGCTCGATCTGATGGCTGCCACTCCCTTTCAGGTGATCATCCCGAAACACGTACGGAAAAATGACCCTGATACATTCAAAGCGGATCACGAAACCGTTTCAAATGTTCTATTTCTTGGAGAGTTTGGCGGAATTGCCGTTGAACTGGAGCCAAATGAGGCTTTGAGAGAACCGAGGATCATTTCCATAACAATGGTGGAAATCCCTCATCGCAACCCTCTGCGAAAAAGGGTCAACGAGTATCGTAAAAAACGAATCAAAAAACTACGAAAAAATTCTGTCGAGTAGTGCACTGGTGACGCCAACGTCTTATCCAGAATCGGGGTTTTGTTAGCGGTGAATTCCGTCGTAATTTTTGTATTGAACCCGTTCCTAAATGCCGGCCCACTTTTATTCATCCAAGACCGTATGGGACGAGACTGCAAACCATTCCCGACGATCAAGTTCCGCACAATGGAGCCGGCGGAGGTGATGACGCGAACAGCTGAAGCCCCGCTTGAGATTAACCGCATCACAAAGCTTGGTCGGATCCTGCGCAAGATGCGAATTGATGAGTTGCCGCAGATCATCAACGTAATTCGTGGCGAAATGAGCTTCATTGGACCGAGACCAGACTATTACGAGCATGCCTGTTATTTTCTGAAGGAAGTACCGGGTTATCGCGAGAGGCATGTGGTGCGTCCCGGAATGAGCGGTTTGGCGCAGACTGTGGTCGGCTATGTCGAAGGCTCTGAGGCGACCAAAAAAAAGGTTCAAGCCGATCTCTACTACATCACGAATGCGAATCTGCGATTGGAGCTTTGGCTAATTTGGCGAACGATAGTAGTCGTATTTGCGAAAGCCGGCGCCTAAGGAGAGATTTCGTACAACTTGAATGGATGTCAGTAATCTGACACTGTACTGACGTCATTTTGTGTGCGAGCGGGATACCTATGAACGAGCCCAACAAACCCCGGTTCACGCCGGTGATACTACCTGCCGATCTTGACGTAAAACGTGGGACAGGGCAGGCGTTTCAGGGCAGCATACCAACCGATCAGCAGTTCCGCGAGCCACGGGGAGAGGCGGACGACGAGATCGATCTCTTACAGCTTTTCGGTGTTCTCTGGCGCGGTAAATGGATCATCATGTTATGCTCACTCCTGGCCATGACGTTGGGCGGGTATTATGCATTTGAAGTTGCGGTGCCGAAGTATTCCGCGACGGCACGGCTTGCATTGCAGGCCAGGGACCAGCAGGTGGTCGACCTCGAAAGCGTGATGTCCGGTGTGTCCACGGAGCAGGCGGCAATTAATACAGAGCTTGAAGTCATCCGATCGCGGGGTTTGCTTGAGCGCCTGGCGACTGAATTAAACCTTGTCGAGGATCCAGAGTTTAATACGCTTACCACCCTTCAATTTAGCCAGACATCCCAGAGCTTGGGGATTTTGGCATAACCTGCGAGGCATCGTCGGATAGCACGAAGGCCTGTCTTGAAGAGAGAGCATAAGGACCTTCGGGCTTTTCGAATCCCCTTTTTTCGCCGCGTATTGCGACGTGGTGCTCTTCGTTTGCTCCGGTTGAAACAGCCCAGTACATGGCGATTGCCAGCACCAAAATGAGGCGGGCCAATCGATCCGGCTTTTTGATCTGGCTTTGAGTAATTTCAAAGCCCCGGGTTTTGAAGTCGGAGAACATGGCTTCAATTCCCCAACGCATTCCATAATCGAGCACCTTGTACTCGGACGGTGCTGCATTCATGGCAATAATCCAAGGCTCTTTGTGCCCCTCTTCGTGAAGCACTCCAATGTTGCTAAAGACGCCCGTTCCGTAAAGCTCAGCGTTTACAAGCCCTTCGGGCATCAGTTGGGCAATTTCGCGCGTCATCATCTCGCCACCCTGATGTTGCAGTGTGATATTTCCCTTCATGCGCAGCCGGTAGTCCCATCCAGCCTCCTGGCACCATGCGACCAATCGGGCGGTTCCATAAAACCGATCTCCCGCCAGCAACACACGCGCATCCGCCGGGAGCCATGGGCGGACTGCTTCCAAAAGCTCATGTTGCACGCGCCATCCAATCGGCCCTTTGGTCTGGCGTACACGCCAGGCGACCGGGAGGGCCCGATCCCGCATCCGCACCGATAACATCAAAACCTCATGCCCTTCGTTGAGCTTGCTTTGATCAAGGGCCACCACAATCGTTTCTCCGGCCTCACACTGGCGGCGGAAAATTTCACCAACATAGGCCTGCATGATCTCATCAGTATCGATGTGAGGATTGCCCAGAACCCGCGAAATGTATTGATAGCGGTGGTCCACAGAGCCGATATCGCGGGGCAGAGCAGCCGCATTTTCCATCAGATTGACGCTGCGCGTGTTCAAAATCACGCTTGCTATGATGCACAATCCCTCCCGGCGCGACTTGTGATACCCGAGCAAGCGGTCCTGAAAATCCGCCTCAACCTTCGAATAAAGCTCTGAAAAACAAACATTTCCCAACAAACCAGCCTCCAATATCAGCAGTGGAGACTCCTTGAATCACACAGATCAGACAAACGTCAAATCAGATCCGGAAATTTTGAAGGGTGGTAAGGTTTAATACGTCCTTACGGACTTCGTCGCCGTATTCGCTAGGTGAGGTCGTCAAGCGCTTCGCTGCGTGGCTCTCGATCACTTTACCAGAGGATCCGCCGCCGAGTGGGGAAGAAATTCAGAACAATGTCGTTGATAATCTACGCGAAGCGCTTGGTGTCAGCTCGCAACGCAACACTTATCTATTTGATATTCGCGCAACAACAGAAAGCCCGGCAAGGTCCGCCGAGATCGCCAACAAGCTTGCAGCGATTTATCTTGACGATCAGATCCGCATCAAGTTCGAAGCCACCGAATATGCGA
>CATOSB010000021.1 GCA_951812305.1 uncultured Paracoccaceae bacterium | reverse complement strand
TACCAGAAAATTGCCCGACCAGCGCCTGCCAACCGGCGCGTATCACGACTGGCCAAGCTCGGGCTTATGGCTGCCGGATTGGGCGGCGTTCTCGCCTTTCTTCTTTACCCGTCGGCCCCCGACGTGGATCGCAGCAAATCGGCAGCCGCGGAGGACAAACCAACCAAGCGCCCCATCGTCCGCTCTCCGGAGTTCATATTTGAGCCCACCGACGTGGTCCCGACCCGCGCCACAACGACCCCCGAAACCGTCCCGGTCACAGATCCCAAACCGACAATCGTAGAAGCGCCGCAACCAGTCGCACCGCCAGTGATCCACCCCGATCCCGCGAATGAACCGCCGGTTGTCGCAACTCCTGCCCCGAACACTGCACCTGTGGATACGGCGCCAGAGGAACCTGAAGCCGCTGTCGTTTCCCCCGTGCCGGTGCCCGAAAATACCGGGTTGGAAATGGATATCGACGTCGCAGACGCACCCGATCCCGTGGCCACTCCAGCTTCACCAAAGCCCGCGGAAGATTTCGTCGCACTGCCCCTCGAAGAACCCGCGGAATCCGAGCCGGTTGTCACGCCAACAGCCGACACCGCCGCTGTGCAAGCGCCGGAAGACACAGAAATTGAAACGGTTCAGTCCACCGCACTTAACGCACCACCCGACACAACAGATTGGGAATCCGGCCTCGTCACCGACATCGTTTCCGGCACGCTGGCAGCGTTGCGCGCCCCGGATCCAGAGTTCGCCGCCATCGCAACGATTGTGCGCGACGCCCAAAGCAAGGGCGCAGGCACAGCCGAAATCACTGACCTTCTGAATGCGGCCCGAAAGAATGGCGAAATCGACATTCCCGCCGCATATCTCACCGACGGCGGTACCATCGACCTGCCCGCCATTCTGTCGGCCATGAATGAGGCCGGATGATGCGTAAATTCGAAACTCATAGCAGTTCAAAAACAACCCGCACGATATCAGAGAATGCGGTGCAACTTTTTCTATCCAGGGGGAACCAATGAAAAAACTGATCACGGCAGCCGCCTTTGCGCTCGCCAGCCTTGGCGCCGGCGCGGCGGTAGCGGAAACCTGCGGCGGGACCTATGTTGTCGGGCGCGGTGACACACTGTCTGGCATCGCTGACCGGCTTTACAAGAACGCCGGTATGTGGACGGCAATCCACAACAACAACATTGCGCGCATCGGTAGCAAACCCGACCGCATCGCGGTGGGCATGACGCTCAACCTCGCCTGTCTCGAAGGGCTCCCCGTTGGCCTTGAAGGCGGGTCTGCCGTTACCGACGTTCAACTCACATCCGCCCCGGTTCAGGTGCAGCTTGGCAATGCCGCGACGCGCAAGAAGATTAATCTTCTGACAGGGTCCGACTATGCCCCGTTCACGCATAAGGAAAGCCACAATGGCGGTCTTCTGACCGAGGTGGTGAATTCCGCGATGGACCGGGCCCAACCCGGTCAGGGCTTCGCTATTCACTGGGTTGATGACTGGGGCAGCCATTTTGAGCCGCTTCTGTCCAACGCCCTTCTCGATCTCGGCTTCCCGTGGTTCAAGCCCGACTGTGATGCGATGCCTGACAATTACCGCTGCCAGAACCTCGCCTTCTCTGATCCGATGTTCGAACTTCTGGTCCTGCTGTTCGCCGACAAATCGCGCCCGATGGCGTTCAACCAGGAGCCGACATCGTCGGTAAAACGCTCTGTCGCCCAGCCGGTTACTTCACCTTCGATCTGGATCAGAATGGCCGCCGTTGGCTGGTCGACAACAAGATCACGCTGAAGCAACCGCGCGCGGTCAAGGATTGCTTCGACATGGTACTCGCTGGCGAGGCCGACGTGGTCGCGATCAACGAATTCACCGGACGCGCCGCGCTGAAAGAGCACGACCTCGGCGACAAGATCCACATCCTGCCGCAGCCACTCTCGGTCGCTGGCTTGCACGTCGTCGTTCACAAGTCGCACCCACAAGCGGGTGAGATGCTGGCGATGATCAACGACGGCCTGCGGGGCATCCGCACCGATGGTGAATATCAGGAGTTATTGTCAAATCTGGTGTTTGCGGGATCTTTCATGCGGCGGCGGTTTCGGTCTGGGTTTGCTTGATGCCGTCTTTGAAATTGACGCCTTGGATGACGTCGGCGAGATGATTGAAGCCGCGAAGTTTGTGCCAGTTTTGTTCGGCGCACTGCCCCAGTTTGAAGATCATGTGGAGCATGCCGTCGCGGGCCAGACAGCCCTTTGAGCGCTTGGTGCGATGACGGATCGTGGCAAAGGCGGATTCAATTGGATTGGTCGTTCGGATGCTTTGCCAATGCATTGCGGGAAAATCGTAGAATGCCAGCAGTTCGGTTCGATCTTTCTGAAGCGAGGCGGTGGCTTTGGGGTACTTGTCTTCAAACGTTTTCACGAAGAGATCGAACGCTTGTTCAGCTGACTTGCGCGTTTCAGCGCGCCAGATATCGTGCAGCATCGTTTTGGCTTTTGGCTGGGTGGACTTGGGAAAACAGTTGAGGACGTTGCCCGTCTTATGCACCCAGCAGCGTTGTTGAGGTGTGCCCGGATAGGTTTCTTCAAGAGCGGCCCAGAATCCCAGAGCACCGTCTCCGATGGCCAATTTTGGAGTGTTGAGACCGCGTTCTCTGAGGCCGATTAGAACCTCCCTCCAGCTCTGTGTGCTTTCACGAGTGCCGTCCTCGATTGCCAGAAATTGTTTCTGACCACGGGTATTTACGCCGATCACGACCAGCGCGCACAACTTGTGATCCTCGCCGCGTAAGCCACTGTGAATACCGTCGGCCCAGATGTAGACCCACTCGTCTTGGGACAGGTCTGCGGTGCGCCACGCCCTGTATTCAGCGGCCCATTCGGCCTTCAATCTGGCAACTGTTTTGGCCGAAAATCCGGTGGCATTAGCCCCGAGCAAACCCTTCAGCGCCGTTCCCATTTCGCCAGTGGAAATGCCTTTGAGGTAGAGCCAGGGGATCGCAGCCTGCAGCGTCTTGGTCTTGCGCACGTAGGGCGGTACGAGCGCGGAGCGGAAACTCACTGGCTTGCCGGTTTTCGAGCGTATCTTTGGAATCTCTACGGTCACAGGTCCAACACCCGTTTGGATTTCACGGGCGGGATGACTGCCATTACGTACCACCCCGGCGCGCCCGTCTGGTGTTTTGAGGTGAGCAAAGCGATCCATCAATTCCGCAAGCTGAACCGCCCCGGGTTTACCGGAGGGTAAAACACTCCAAAGGTGAGCCCTATGACAAAGAGACCACATACCCCCGCCTATCCTGCGGAGCAAACGCGGTGCTGTTCCAACCTTCCTGACCGGCGGGACGATCATTCATGATCACTGGAAACCCTACTACGCCCATATGAGCGGAGTGGACGCCCACGCCCTCTGCGGGGCGCATCACTTGCGCGAACTCAAGGCCATCGAAGAGATCGAAAAAGAGCCTTGGGCGACGGAGATGAGCGCAGTGCTTCATAGCGCCAATCAGCTCAGATGCGCGGCTCAGGATCAAGGCGAGACCGAACTCCCGGAACTGGTTCGCCAGGGTATAGTCACCAGATACATGGCGATCCTCGCCAAGGGGCTCGCCTTCCACGAACGCCGGCCCCCGCTGGCCAAAAGCCCCGGCACCCGCGGCCGAAAAGCCAGGCGGCCAGGCCACAACCTGCTCCTCCGCCTGCGTGACTACCGCGATGACGTTTTGCGATTCATCGCCGACTTCGCGGTCCCATTCACAAACAATCAGGCCGAACAGGACCTGCGCATGATGAAGCTGCGCATGAAAATCTCGGGCACCTTCCGCACCCTCGAGGGCGCGCGGGTCTTCGCCGACATCAGGTCCGTCATCTCGACGGCCAGAAAACACCGGTTCAACATCCTGGAAATCCTGACCCTGTCACCACCTCAGATCATCGCACGGCTCTGACGGAACAAAACCCCGCAACCCTATCGGACAGGGTGCTTGGGAGTTACGTTTTTTCTTAGCCATACCTATCATATAGGCATGATCTTACGTACTTCAAGGGGATACACCCCGCCCCACAGGGCAATCGCGCTTCAGAAGCCTTGGATGAGGGTTTTGAGGAAGTCATTGCTCCAGCCTGCCTTTTTGAACTTCCCACGGTTTGAGCCTTTTGCGGGATTTGCCTTGATGATGTTCAAAGCGATGCGCCTCAAGGCGGCGAAGTTGGCTGGCGCGTGATCTTTTCGTGCGCGGTGCTGATCATCGTTCATCACCACGTCGAGAGACCAATGCAAACTGTTCTCGATCTGCCAGTGACCACGGATCAGAGAAGCGGCAACTTGAGCCGAGGGACATTTGGAGAGGAGGTAAATCCGCTCTGACCGGTTTGTTTTGTCATCTGCTGCTCGCTCAGAAACGACGTGGACGAAGGCTTGTAGATGCGGCCAGTTATGGATGTCCGTGAGATACTGCGGCACATTATAGACGCGATATGACCGCTCCTCGATGCGGCCGTGGTCAGCGTCGACCGTGTCATATTTATCAATGTAATCAGTACCCTGATCGTCAACAAAGGCCCGTACATCAGCCAGCATGTCGCCCTGGTTGCCCTTGAGCTGCAAGCAATATTCGCCGCCCGCCTGCACGATCAATTCGCAGGTCTCTCTCTGGCAGTGCAGCGCATCAGCGGTGATGGTGATGCCACGGATATCAAGCATCCCGATCAGGTCGCGCAGCGCCAGTATCTCGCCGCCGCCCCTGGCGCTTTCTGCGATGCCCAGGCTCAGGCGCGCGCCATGGGCAAAGGCGGTCACGATGTTCATGTTCGACTGCCCGGCGGCCTTGTCAAAGCTGCGCCGCATCTCTTTGCCATCGATAGCGATTGCCGGCTCATCTCCAGCCTTGACCGCAAAGTCAGTGCGAAACTTGTCGAAAAAGGCCTGAAAGCTCGACGGCTTCATAAGGCGGAAGAGCCGCGAATACGCGTCATGGCAGGGAATGCCGTGGGGCAATTCGAGAAACTCTCGCAGGAAATCCTCCTTCATATGCCCGAAAAGCTCCATGTCGACCGCCGTCTCACCGCCGCACAGCGCGCACAAAAGGCTGATCGTCATGAGATCGCAGAAATTGTGACGCGGGGCATTGCCACCCCGAGGATCGTCCATGTCGTTGAAATAGCTGGTCAATGTAGGCATCTCAAAACTCCATCAAGTGATGAATCCTCAAGAATCCAATTCTAATCCACAGTCAAACGTAACTCCCAAGCACCCCCCACGTTTGAGTGTTATTGTCAGTTTTATGGTGAGTCGAATTTGCCATTTTGCGCGTGTTTTTTTCTTTCTTGTCTGAATTCTGTGGCGCCGGGTTGATTTCTCTGAATCAGTGGTGGGATGGATCAGGTTGCCGCCCTTGAACAACTTCTCGCCACGGCTCTGCGTCGGATCGCTGAGCTTGAAGCTGCGTTGGCGAGCATGGCGGAAGAGATCACGGACCTGCGCCGACAGTTGGCCAAGAACAGCAGCAATAGCAGCAAGCCCCCTTCAAGTGATGGCCTGAAGAAGCCAGCCCCGCGCAGCCTGCGTGGCAAATCCGGAAAGAAAAGTGGCGGCCAAGTTGGCCACCGGGGCGACACCCTGCGCCAGACGTCAACACCCGACTTTGTCGAACGGCATGAGGCGACGCATTGCAGCGCCTGTCAGAGCGCCCTGACGGCGGAGATGGTGAAAGGGATCGAGAAGCGTCAGGTGTTCGACTTGCCTGCGCCACGCCTGGAGGTCACCGAGCATCAGGCGGCGGTTTATTGTTGCGACCATTGTCGAGCCACGACGACGGCTGGCTTTCCCGATGGCGTGGCCGCGCATGTGCAATATGGCACGCGCATGCGGGCAGTGGCGGTCTATTGCAATGTTCAGCAGCTGATACCCGAGGATCGGGTCTGCCAGCTTATGCGCGACCTGTTTGGGGCCACCAGCTTGTGCGCGGCCAGCGTGACCAACTGGACGCGCGGCGCGGCAAATAAGATGGGTGTCGTGGTTGAACACATTCTCGCCCGGCTTGCCGAAGGCGGCGTTCGGCATCTGGACGAGACCGGACTTCGTGTTGCCGGCAAGCTGCACTGGCTGCACACGATCTGCGATACCGCCTTCACCCATTACCGCATCAGCGCCAAACGCGGTGCTGTTCCAACCTTCCTGACCGGCGGGACGATCATTCATGATCACTGGAAACCCTACTACGCCCATATGAGCGGAGTGGACGCCCACGCCCTCTGCGGGGCGCATCACTTGCGCGAACTCAAGGCCATCGAAGAGATCGAAAAAGAGCCTTGGGCGACGGAGATGAGCGCAGTGCTTCATAGCGCCAATCAGCTCAGATGCGCGGCTCAGGATCAAGGCGAGACCGAACTCCCGGAACTGGTTCGCCAGGGTATAGTCACCAGATACATGGCGATCCTCGCCAAGGGGCTCGCCTTCCACGAACGCCAGCCCCCGCTGGCCAAAAGCCCCGGCACCCGCGGCCGAAAAGCCAGGCGGCCAGGCCACAACCTGCTCCTCCGCCTGCGTGACTACCGCGATGACGTTTTGCGATTCATCGCCGACTTCGCGGTCCCATTCACAAACAATCAGGCCGAACAGGACCTGCGCATGATGAAGCTGCGCATGAAAATCTCGGGCACCTTCCGCACCCTCGAGGGCGCGCGGGTCTTCGCCGACATCAGGTCCGTCATCTCGACGGCCAGAAAACACCGGTTCAACATCCTGGAAATCCTGACCCTGTCACCACCTCAGATCATCGCACGGCTCTGACGGAACAAAACCCCGCAACCCTATCGGACAGGGTGCTTGGGAGTTACTGTCAAACTTCAAGCGCGATTCCCCTGCCCCGCCCCACCGAACGGTCGATTAACGGAATTTTGGCACCGATTCGGGCAATCTGTTCAAACCGTCGGACGAGGGAGAACCACTTCGGAAGGCCGCCGCGGAACCACGGTGCGAAAGGTCCGACAGCAGAGAAATGGGGCAAGATCCGCCTGCCGGAGAACCGGAAGGCCCACGCGGGCAGCCTGAAAACATATGGGACGAAACGATGAAACAGAGGTTTCTAGCACTCTCCCTGGGTGTCGGCGCGATGATTCTTGCAACGCAGCACGCCTTTGCCCAGCAGGCCAACCGCAACTGTGCGGATCGCGAAAAGGTGGTCGAACGACTGTCGGCGACCTATGGCGAAAGCCGACAGTCAATCGGGTTGGCGCCGAACAATTCTGTAATTGAGGTTTACGCCTCGCTTGAAACCGGGACCTGGACAATTACGGTGACCATGCCAAGCGGCGTGACTTGCCTTGTGGCATCGGGGCAGAATTTCGAAAACACGACGGGCGAGGTAACCCCGGCAATGGGCACAGCGCTTTAGCTGCTTAACCCCGATTCTGGATAAGACGTTGGCGTCACCAGTGCACTACTCGACAGAATTTTTTCGTAGTTTTTTGGTAACTCCCAAGCACCCCCCACGTTTGAGTGTTATTGTCAGTTTTATGGTGAGTCGAATTTGCCATTTTGCGCGTGTTTTTTTTCTTTCTTGTCTGAATTCTGTGGCGCCGGGTTGATTTCTCTGAATCAGTGGTGGGATGGATCAGGTTGCCGCCCTTGAACAACTTCTCGCCACGGCTCTGCGTCGGATCGCTGAGCTTGAAGCTGCGTTGGCGAGCATGGCGGAAGAGATCACGGACCTGCGCCGACAGTTGGCCAAGAACAGCAGCAATAGCAGCAAGCCCCCTTCAAGTGATGGCCTGAAGAAGCCAGCCCCGCGCAGCCTGCGTGGCAAATCCGGAAAGAAAAGTGGCGGCCAAGTTGGCCACCGGGGCGACACCCTGCGCCAGACGTCAACACCCGACTTTGTCGAACGGCATGAGGCGACGCATTGCAGCGCCTGTCAGAGCGCCCTGACGGCGGAGATGGTGAAAGGGATCGAGAAGCGTCAGGTGTTCGACTTGCCTGCGCCACGCCTGGAGGTCACCGAGCATCAGGCGGCGGTTTATTGTTGCGACCATTGTCGAGCCACGACGACGGCTGGCTTTCCCGATGGCGTGGCCGCGCATGTGCAATATGGCACGCGCATGCGGGCAGTGGCGGTCTATTGCAATGTTCAGCAGCTGATACCCGAGGATCGGGTCTGCCAGCTTATGCGCGACCTGTTTGGGGCCACCAGCTTGTGCGCGGCCAGCGTGACCAACTGGACGCGCGGCGCGGCAAATAAGATGGGTGTCGTGGTTGAACACATTCTCGCCCGGCTTGCCGAAGGCGGCGTTCGGCATCTGGACGAGACCGGACTTCGTGTTGCCGGCAAGCTGCACTGGCTGCACACGATCTGCGATACCGCCTTCACCCATTACCGCATCAGCGCCAAACGCGGTGCTGTTCCAACCTTCCTGACCGGCGGGACGATCATTCATGATCACTGGAAACCCTACTACGCCCATATGAGCGGAGTGGACGCCCACGCCCTCTGCGGGGCGCATCACTTGCGCGAACTCAAGGCCATCGAAGAGATCGAAAAAGAGCCTTGGGCGACGGAGATGAGCGCAGTGCTTCATAGCGCCAATCAGCTCAGATGCGCGGCTCAGGATCAAGGCGAGACCGAACTCCCGGAACTGGTTCGCCAGGGTATAGTCACCAGATACATGGCGATCCTCGCCAAGGGGCTCGCCTTCCACGAACGCCGGCCCCCGCTGGCCAAAAGCCCCGGCACCCGCGGCCGAAAAGCCAGGCGGCCAGGCCACAACCTGCTCCTCCGCCTGCGTGACTACCGCGATGACGTTTTGCGATTCATCGCCGACTTCGCGGTCCCATTCACAAACAATCAGGCCGAACAGGACCTGCGCATGATGAAGCTGCGCATGAAAATCTCGGGCACCTTCCGCACCCTCGAGGGCGCGCGGGTCTTCGCCGACATCAGGTCCGTCATCTCGACGGCCAGAAAACACCGGTTCAACATCCTGGAAATCCTGACCCTGTCACCACCTCAGATCATCGCACGGCTCTGACGGAACAAAACCCCGCAACCCTATCGGACAGGGTGCTTGGGAGTTACCTTTTTTGATTCGTTTTTTACGATACTCGTTGACCCTTTTTCGCAGAGGGTTGCGATGAGGGATTTCCACCATTGTTATGGAAATGATCCTCGGTTCTCTCAAAGCCTCATTTGGCTCCAGTTCAACGGCAATTCCGCCAAACTCTCCAAGAAATAGAACATTTGAAACGGTTTCGTGATCTGCTTTGAATGTATCAGGGTCATTTTTCCGTACGTGTTTCGGGATGATCACCTGAAAGGGAGTGGCAGCCATCAGATCGAGCACAAGTGTCATGGTTCTTTTAGGGAGCGCAGCCAGTTCATTGAGCTTATCCGTGAGGGCGTAGAAACGGTTGGGGTCCTCTTCCATCATGTCGAACATGAGGTCCCGGATCTTCTCATAAGCGAGATCTTCGTTGATTGGGAAGTTGTTCTCCATGGCGCGCACCTTTTGCCCCGTGTTGACCAGCCTGAATGCCCCCGTGATTAGTATGGGGTGAGAGGGGTTTCCAGGTACGTTGCCCCATGATTCAAGGTTCAAAAGCGACACAATATGGACCGCCACTCATGTCGATCACTAACACCGCACTTTTTGTCTGTCTCGATGATTTTGCAAAAACCTACGAGGACTGGGAGCGCCACCGGTTGATCCCCTCGGGTCGTCAGAGGCTTCGCTCCGGCAAGCTGACCCTGGGGGAGAGCCTGTTCATCATGGTCTTGTTTCACTTGTCGCCGTTCAAGGACTTCAAACATTATTGGATTTATGGCGTTGAGCAGAAATACCGTGACTGCTTTGGCACCCTCCCGAGCTATGGTCGGTTTGTCAGCCTCATGCCAAGATTAATGGTGCCGTTTTGCATACTGCTGCACTGCTTCAGCGGTGAAAAAACCGGCGTCTATTTTGCCGACAGCACTAAGCTCGCGGTCTGCCACAATGCCCGCATTAATCGAAACAAGGTCTTCAAGGGGCTGGCAAAGCGCGGTCGCAGCACAATGGGCTGGTTCTTTGGCTTCAAACTGCATCTAATCATCAACAACAAGGGGGAGATCATGGCCGTCAAAATCACGGCAGGTAATGTCGATGATCGAAAGCCGTTTGAAGCCATGATCGCGGGCCTCGAAGGCAAAATATTTGCTGATAAGGGCTATATCTCCAAATCCCTCTTCCAACGGCTCTGGCAGCGTGGGCTCCACCTCGTCACCGGCATTCGCCGCAACATGAAAAACTATCTCCTGCCAATCCTGAACAAAATCCTGTTGCGAAGGCGGTTCATCATCGAAACTCTGTTCGATAAGTTGAAAACCAGCATGGGACTGGAACACACTCGACACAGATCGCCTGCCAACGCATTCGTACACCTCATCTCGTGTGTCGCAGCCTATATGCTCGGGAAAACCAAAGTTAAAATGGGACCCATAACCGTGCCGGAAACAATCAGGCAGGTCGAATACCAGATATAGCGCTTATCCAGAACTCAGGTTGCTTAAGGCGTCGAGTATGAGTTTCGTGCCCGCGATGGTCAGAAACACGTAGATCAGCGTGAAATAGACCTTCTCGGGCACGACTCGGTTCACATAGACGCCAAGAAGCGTGCCGATAATCGCGAATGGCAGTAGGTAGAGGCTGGCGAGGGACGATTGCCAGCTGAACAGGCCAAGCGCGGCGTAGAGAACAACTTTGAACAGGTTGCTGATCCAGAATGTGATGATGGTTGTGGCCTGATAAGCCTCTTTCGTCAGGTTTTGGGACAATAGGTAGATTGTTGCCACCGGCCCGCCCGCATGGGCGACAAAGCTGGTGATGCCGGCGCCAGTTCCGAACAGGTAACCAAGCGTATCGGAGAACGGTTTTTGTGTGGGCAGGAGTCCGGCGCGTCGAATGATCTGAAAGGCCACAAATCCCAGTGCGATCAGTCCGATGATCAGGCGGAACACGCCATCGCTTATCACAAAAATCAGTCCGGCCCCCAAAAGGCCACCCATAAGTGCGCCTATTACCAGAATGCGCGAAATGCGGGCGTCCCATCTGCGCCAGTTGGGTTTTAGCGCGACGAAATCCATCACCAAAAGCAGAGGCAGCATGATCGCAATTGCGTCCGCCGGATCCAGGATCAGCGTCAGAAACGCCGTTGCCGCGACTGATGCCGATGATCCGAATCCCGCCTTGTCGATGCCAGCATAAATCACCGTCGGGATCGCGATTGCGAAGAAAAAGAAGTCGAGCTCCACGAGTACCCTCAACAGTGATCCTTCGCGCAAACATATGGTTTTCGCGGGGTTTGGCCAGCGGATTGCAAGCAATGCGCCCCTTTGCGACCCTATGCTGCACTTGCACATGGCACGCAATGCGACTAGGCACCCGGCGCATATGAAACCGACCGGGGAACATTTCGATGGCCAGACCTAAGATAGCATTGATCGGCGCAGGGCAGATCGGCGGCACGCTCGCCCATCTTGCGGCAATGAAGGAACTCGGGGACGTTGTGCTGTTCGACATTGCCGACGGTATTCCGCAGGGCAAGGCGCTGGACATCGCTGAATCCGGCCCGGCAGAGAAATTCGATGCCGCGCTCTCCGGCACCACGGATTATGCCGATATTGCCGGGGCCGATGTCTGTATCGTGACCGCCGGTGTCGCGCGCAAGCCGGGGATGAGCCGCGACGATCTTCTGGGCATCAACCTCAAGGTCATGAAATCGGTGGGCGAGGGGATCCGCGATCACGCGCCCGACGCCTTTGTCATCTGCATCACCAACCCGCTTGATGCGATGGTCTGGGCCTTGCGCGAATATTCCGGCCTACCGGTCGAAAAGGTCTGCGGCATGGCGGGCGTTCTGGACAGCGCGCGGTTCCGCCACTTTCTAAGCTTGGAATTCGGTGTGTCGATGAAAGATGTCACAGCGTTCGTTCTCGGCGGACACGGCGACACAATGGTGCCGCTGGCACGCTATTCCACAGTTGCCGGCATCCCGCTGCCCGATCTTGTCTCGATGGGATGGACCACACAGGAAAAACTGGACGCTATCGTACAACGTACCCGTGACGGCGGGGCAGAGATCGTCGGGCTGCTGAAGACCGGCAGCGCGTTTTATGCGCCTGCCACCAGCGCAATTGAGATGGCGGAAAGCTATCTGAAAGATCAGAAACGTGTTCTTCCCTGTGCGGCACATGTTGACGGAGCCTACGGGCTCAAAGGCCTTTATGTCGGCGTGCCGACGGTCATTGGTGCGGGCGGGATCGAAAAGGTCATCGAC
Organism: uncultured Paracoccaceae bacterium; assembly: GCA_951812305.1. Lineage (GTDB taxonomy): Bacteria > Pseudomonadota > Alphaproteobacteria > Rhodobacterales > Rhodobacteraceae > Rhodobacter_B. The sequence goes on along the minus strand of CATOSB010000021.1, from coordinate 31,121 downwards.
ATCGACCTGAACAAGGACGAACAGGTCATGTTCGACAATTCGGTTGATGCGGTGAAGGGTCTCGTTGACGTCTGTAGAGGGATCGACGGCAACCTCGGCTAATCAGCCGGATCGAATGTGTTATACCAAGGGTGCTTCAAAATGACTCAGCTATGGATTTTGGGTACCGCCTGAGGTGCTGAGGTGATTCAAGATTGGCAAAGGAGACCACCGATGCCAGCCAGGATACCGATGCGAGCCGATTTTACCGCCAATGATCTGCGCAAGCTTGCCGCAGAGAGTTCTGATGCCCGGCAGAGCCGACGGCTTTTGTCGCTTGCCGCTATCGCCGATGGCATGTCGCGTGGGGCTGCGGCCCGCATTGGCGGGATGGACCGGCAAACGCTCAGGGACTGGGTGCTCCGTTTCAACGCTGATGGTCCAGCGGGGCTGCTGGATCGGCAGCGAGGAGGCTCGCGATCCCGCCTTGACAATGCGCAACTGGATGAACTGGCGGCTCTTGTCGAGACCGGTCCTGATCCTGAAAAGGACGGTGTCGTCCGCTGGCGGCGGGTCGATTTGAAGAATGTGATCAAGGCGCGTTTTGGCGTCGACTATCACGAGCGCCATGTGGGGCAGATTCTGCACAATCTGGGCTTTTCCCACATCAGCGCACGCCCTCAGCACCCGGGGCAGGACGTGCAGGTCATTGAGGATTTCAAAAAAACTTCGGCGACAATCTGAAGGAGACGCTTCAGGGGGTGCCGCCGGACAAACCCGTCGAAATCTGGTTCCAGGACGAGATGCGTCTCGGTCAGAAGAACACCCGCGTCCGCCAGTGGGCACGCAAGGGCACACGGCCCCGCCAGCCCGCCGATCAGCGTTACCAAAATGCGTATCTTTTTGGCGCCATCTGCCCCGAACGCGGCACCGGCGCGGCGATCATGATGCCAGCAGCCGACACCTATGCGATGCAGCGCCACCTGGAAGAAATCAGCAAAATTGTCTCCGATGGCGCCCACGCCGTCATCCTCATGGACCAAGCCGGCTGGCACACGACATCCGCTCTGGAAATCCCGCAAAACCTGTCGCTCATGTTTCTGCCGCCCAAATCACCAGAGCTGAATCCAACCGAAAACATTTGGCAATATCTCCGCCAGACATGGCTCGCAAACCGGACGTTCGACACATATGACGCGATTCTCGACGCGGGGTGCGAGGCCTGGAACAACCTCATCGCAAGACCGCAAACCATCACATCCATCGCAAGCCGCAACTGGGCGAAAGTCGGTCAGATTGAATAACCCTTGGTATTAGAACGCCCAGGCAGTGCTTGGGCGTTTTTCTTTAGGTGAACGTCCCGGTTACGCGCCCCAGCAACATGAAGGCCCGCGCGGTGCGTGTGTCGGTCAACGCGACAATGTCCTGGTCGGTGGCTGCGTCCTCAAAGTTCGTGAAGGTCTTGTCGAAAAGGCGCAGGAAATGGTGCACGGCGTCGCGGAACACAGCATCCTGCCGCATCCGACCAGACGCCAGCGCCAAAGATGACCGGTCGCGCACCCCGCCCAGACCGGCAATGGTCCGCCCGCGTTCGCCTTTTGCAAACCTGCGCCAGATTTCTGGTCGCGCACGTTCTGGTCGCAGATCATCCATGTATATGCCGTCATGGCTGAGCATGGTCAAAACGTCCTGACTGGCCTGGATCAATTGCGCAATGCGGCGATCTTCCAGCGCACGGCGTAGCGCTTTGAAGCCCTCCTTATCCTCGGCGTTTTCCGGGAAATGCATGGCGCGGATGAAATCGGGCATGTTGATCGGCGTCGCGAGTTCTTCTGCGGAGGTGCCAAGTGCCAGCTTGCCCTGATCCTCGCCATCTGTGCGGTCTTCCGTAACCGCGGGAACGATCGCGGGGGCGTCCACGATGGGCGTGCGCGTTGTCGTGAATGTTGCAATTGCGCTTTCGGTTTTTCGCTGAGCAATGGCAATTTCGTTGAGTTTTCGCTCGACAGAAGGTTTCATTCCGCCAGCGACTTGCGCGTTCTGGACGTAGCTTTGACGCATCGCGTCAATCGCCGCCTGAAGGCGCGAGGATTCCTCACGCATGATGCGGCTTGAACGCGCCGCCATTGCAGCAACCCAGATCATTGCGACCGGCAGGAAAATTGCGAGCATCGTCATGAGGAAGCGCAGATTGTCGAGCGGCTCTTCAGTGCGGTCGACGAACAAGAAAAACGCGCCAACCGCGACAAGCCAAACGGCAGACAAGCTGATCGCGATCACTTCGGTGACAGTGACCTTTGACGGCTTTTCAAACCGCTGATAAATGCCAAGATCCATTGGCGTTTGTTCGTTTTCGTCCTGCATTTTTTCGGCTCACCTTTTCCGGTTTCGCCCGCAATCAGACAAATTCAATCGCCAGCACTTCATAGCTTTTTTCGCCACCCGGTGTACGGACTTCGACGCTGTCGCCGACATCCTTGCCGATCAGCGCGCGGGCCAGCGGTGATTTGATGTTCAGCTTGGCCGCTTCGATATCGGCCTCTGGCTCGCCAACGATCTGATAGGTCTTTTCCTCATCGGTGTCTTCATCGACGATCTGCACCGTTGCACCGAATTTTACAGTACCCGACAGCGATGCCGGGTCATAAACATCCGCCAGACCAATGATCGCTTCCAGCTCTTTCACGCGGCCCTCAATAAAGCCCTGCTTTTCACGCGCCGCGTGGTATTCGGCATTCTCACTCAGATCGCCATGCTCGCGCGCCTCTGCAATCGCCTTGATCACGGCGGGGCGTTCCACCGATTTAAGGTTTTTCAATTCGGCGCTCAGCGCATCATAGCCAACGCGGGTCAGCGGTATCTTGTCCATTACAAGCATCTTTCCAACAACAAATACGCCCGGCGAACACGCCGCCGGGCGGTTGATCATTCCTGACCTAACTAGGGGGGAAAATGCAAGCCTGATTGGGCGAACAGGCGGAAAGCGCCTAGTCGTACTGCACCACTTCAAACTCGATCCCGTCATCGGCATCGAAATAGAAACGGCGCCCTGGTTCATAGTCGGCATGGCTTTTTGGCGTGAACCCCTCTGCCGCAACCAGTGACTCGATCGCGTCCAGATCGTCAACAACCACGGCAATGTGGTTCAGACCGCCCGCGCGTGTGTATGTGTTGTCAGCATCCTTAAGCGCATCGGGCGGGCGATAAATCGCAACATACTGGTCAACGGTTCCCACATGATAGGTCGCGCCGCCGCTTATTGCATCTCCATGCCAGCGGATGTTCCAGCCGAAAACGCGGTTCATCCATGCCGCGGTGGCGTCCAGATCGCTGACGGTGACATTGACATGTTCCAATTGTGCTTGTGCCATATCGGCCTCCTCAAGTTCTGATGGTTCCTTTGTAATTTCGTAACTCCCAAGCACCCTGTCCGATAGGGTTGCGGGGTTTTGTTCCGTCAGAGCCGTGCGATGATCTGAGGTGGTGACAGGGTCAGGATTTCCAGGATGTTGAACCGGTGTTTTCTGGCCGTCGAGATGACGGACCTGATGTCGGCGAAGACCCGCGCGCCCTCGAGGGTGCGGAAGGTGCCCGAGATTTTCATGCGCAGCTTCATCATGCGCAGGTCCTGTTCGGCCTGATTGTTTGTGAATGGGACCGCGAAGTCGGCGATGAATCGCAAAACGTCATCGCGGTAGTCACGCAGGCGGAGGAGCAGGTTGTGGCCTGGCCGCCTGGCTTTTCGGCCGCGGGTGCCGGGGCTTTTGGCCAGCGGGGGCTGGCGTTCGTGGAAGGCGAGCCCCTTGGCGAGGATCGCCATGTATCTGGTGACTATACCCTGGCGAACCAGTTCCGGGAGTTCGGTCTCGCCTTGATCCTGAGCCGCGCATCTGAGCTGATTGGCGCTATGAAGCACTGCGCTCATCTCCGTCGCCCAAGGCTCTTTTTCGATCTCTTCGATGGCCTTGAGTTCGCGCAAGTGATGCGCCCCGCAGAGGGCGTGGGCGTCCACTCCGCTCATATGGGCGTAGTAGGGTTTCCAGTGATCATGAATGATCGTCCCGCCGGTCAGGAAGGTTGGAACAGCACCGTGTTTGGCGCTGATGCGGTAATGGGTGAAGGCGGTATCGCAGATCGTGTGCAGCCAGTGCAGCTTGCCGGCAACACGAAGTCCGGTCTCGTCCAGATGCCGAACGCCGCCTTCGGCAAGCCGGGCGAGAATGTGTTCAACCACGACACCCATCTTATTTGCCGCGCCGCGCGTCCAGTTGGTCACGCTGGCCGCGCACAAGCTGGTGGCCCCAAACAGGTCGCGCATAAGCTGGCAGACCCGATCCTCGGGTATCAGCTGCTGAACATTGCAATAGACCGCCACTGCCCGCATGCGCGTGCCATATTGCACATGCGCGGCCACGCCATCGGGAAAGCCAGCCGTCGTCGTGGCTCGACAATGGTCGCAACAATAAACCGCCGCCTGATGCTCGGTGACCTCCAGGCGTGGCGCAGGCAAGTCGAACACCTGACGCTTCTCGATCCCTTTCACCATCTCCGCCGTCAGGGCGCTCTGACAGGCGCTGCAATGCGTCGCCTCATGCCGTTCGACAAAGTCGGGTGTTGACGTCTGGCGCAGGGTGTCGCCCCGGTGGCCAACTTGGCCGCCACTTTTCTTTCCGGATTTGCCACGCAGGCTGCGCGGGGCTGGCTTCTTCAGGCCATCACTTGAAGGGGGCTTGCTGCTATTGCTGCTGTTCTTGGCCAACTGTCGGCGCAGGTCCGTGATCTCTTCCGCCATGCTCGCCAACGCAGCTTCAAGCTCAGCGATCCGACGCAGAGCCGTGGCGAGAAGTTGTTCAAGGGCGGCAACCTGATCCATCCCACCACTGATTCAGAGAAATCAACCCGGCGCCACAGAATTCAGACAAGAAAGAAAAAAAACACGCGCAAAATGGCAAATTCGACTCACCATAAAACTGACAATAACACTCAAACGTGGGGGGTGCTTGGGAGTTACGTAAACTTTAGATCAAGGTGAAAAAATTGTGGATTTACAGATGGTTGAAAATTCCATTGGAAAACTGGCGGAGCGAACCGGGCTGGCGGTGTCTGCAATTCGCTTTTACGAATCCGAAGGCTTGCTGGTCGCCGCGCGCAATCGCGGCGGGCATCGGCGGTTTCCGAAATCGGAAATCAGGCGCGCTTCGTTCATTCTGATTGCGCAGCAATTGGGGTTTTCGTTGGCAGATATTCGGGCCGCTCTTGATACTTTGCCCAAAGGCCGCGTCCCTTCGCCAGCAGATTGGCAGCGGCTGGGCGGTGAATTTCGGGCAAGTCTGGATGCGCGGATCGGGACTTTGACGCGGCTTCGGGACAATCTGGATGGATGTATCGGCTGTGGTTGTCTTATACCAAGGGTGCTTCAAAATGACTCAGCTATGGATTTTGGGTACCGCCTGAGGTGCTGAGGTGATTCAAGATTGGCAAAGGAGACCACCGATGCCAGCCAGGATACCGATGCGAGCCGATTTTACCGCCAATGATCTGCGCAAGCTTGCCGCAGAGAGTTCTGATGCCCGGCAGAGCCGACGGCTTTTGTCGCTTGCCGCTATCGCCGATGGCATGTCGCGTGGGGCTGCGGCCCGCATTGGCGGGATGGACCGGCAAACGCTCAGGGACTGGGTGCTCCGTTTCAACGCTGATGGTCCAGCGGGGCTGCTGGATCGGCAGCGAGGAGGCTCGCGATCCCGCCTTGACAATGCGCAACTGGATGAACTGGCGGCTCTTGTCGAGACCGGTCCTGATCCTGAAAAGGACGGTGTCGTCCGCTGGCGGCGGGTCGATTTGAAGAATGTGATCAAGGCGCGTTTTGGCGTCGACTATCACGAGCGCCATGTGGGGCAGATTCTGCACAATCTGGGCTTTTCCCACATCAGCGCACGCCCTCAGCACCCGGGGCAGGACGTGCAGGTCATTGAGGATTTCAAAAAAACTTCGGCGACAATCTGAAGGAGACGCTTCAGGGGGTGCCGCCGGACAAACCCGTCGAAATCTGGTTCCAGGACGAGATGCGTCTCGGTCAGAAGAACACCCGCGTCCGCCAGTGGGCACGCAAGGGCACACGGCCCCGCCAGCCCGCCGATCAGCGTTACCAAAATGCGTATCTTTTTGGCGCCATCTGCCCCGAACGCGGCACCGGCGCGGCGATCATGATGCCAGCAGCCGACACCTATGCGATGCAGCGCCACCTGGAAGAAATCAGCAAAATTGTCTCCGATGGCGCCCACGCCGTCATCCTCATGGACCAAGCCGGCTGGCACACGACATCCGCTCTGGAAATCCCGCAAAACCTGTCGCTCATGTTTCTGCCGCCCAAATCACCAGAGCTGAATCCAACCGAAAACATTTGGCAATATCTCCGCCAGACATGGCTCGCAAACCGGACGTTCGACACATATGACGCGATTCTCGACGCGGGGTGCGAGGCCTGGAACAACCTCATCGCAAGACCGCAAACCATCACATCCATCGCAAGCCGCAACTGGGCGAAAGTCGGTCAGATTGAATAACCCTTGGTATTAGTCTCGAACGCTGTCACCTTTTCAATCCAAAAGACCGCGCTGCACGAAAAGGGGCGGGTCCCAGATATCTGATGGGCGACAGACCTGAACCGGTGGCGAATGCATAGGAAATGGCCAAGCGGTCAATACGAGGGCGCGATTGCTTCGCGGAGACTGGAATCTGGCCTTAAGCTGACGTTCGCAAATCACGAGAAAAGACGCGCGATTGCCTGCCCGTGGGATGGCGATCCAACCTTTCAATTTGCCAATTTATCCCAGCCAAGTCCGTGCGTTTTCAACGGCTTGCACCCAGCCTCACCAAATCGCCAGCCCGTGGGGACGGGCAGGCGATCGCGCGGCGCCTACGGCTTGATTCCGCGCGAGGGGCGCAAGACCCCAATGTCCGCTTCAGGCCAACAAGAGAATTTTTTCGCCCAAATTACCGCGCACTAATTTTCAAGCTGTGGGCGGCGCCCTTCGACGAGGTCGACCGCGATGCCGCCGAGATCTTCTGGAAAGACCTCCCCCGGCGGCACCTCGTTTTCAGGAAGCTTTTTTTCGACGGTAACCCTGATCCCGACCTGATCAGTGGGCGCGCCATCGATCCACCGTCGGGCAACCTCCACCGAAATCACGCCGGAACGCGACATCCAGTCATCAGCCACATCAGCAAGAGCAAATTGCGCCTTAAGAGTCAGATCGGGATCAGCCATTTTGTCACCTAATAGTCGGACTCTTCTTCCATCAGGGCGGCAAGAAGCTGCATCATCATCTCTTGAGCTTCCTGGTTCTCGCCGCCACCGCAGCCACAACCGCAATCATGGCCGGATCCCTTCTGGGCATCAAGCGCCGACTGGCGGAAAGTACGGAATCCACCGCGCGTTGGGTTGGTGAATGGACCGGGACGCGGGCCTGGGTAATATGGCCACCGGATCAGACCACGGCAAATCCACGGATAGCGACGACAGATGTCGATGATTGGCGGGCGCGGCTTGTAAGGGCACAGAACCGGGGTGAACGAGAAGTTCAGTTCTGACACAACCGGCCCGATCGGGTTGGCAATCGCGTTCTCCGATGCCGGTGCCGGATCGGTTTCACCGGCAAAGTGCAGGCCAATCGCGCGGTTGTTGGATTCTCGCAACCAGACGCTGCCGGAATCGCCACCCATGCTGACCTCGTAGTTCACCGAAGGCCAAGGCGGGCGCGGCACGATACGAATTTGGTTGCTGAAGGCAACAACGCCGGGGTCACCATAATTGATCGAGACGCTCAGGCTGACCCCGTCCACCACGCCTTTCGTGATGCCAGTCGTCCGCCCGGATTTGATGACATTCATACCCAGCGTGGCGGTATCGGAGCCGCTGATTACACCAAGCCCGAGAATATCACGGGAGTGATTTCTCGACCCGTCAAGCGTTGCGACGGCGGCGTCCATGCGGCTGTCGAGCTTCATCCGCGTCAGGTTGGCCACAACATCCGTGCCGCCATCGATTCTGCCCGGTTGAAGGATATCTTCACCGACAGCGGCAGCAGATGCGCCCGCGAGAACATGCCAGTTCGACAGGATCATGGGCTTGCAGGTCTTGCGGTCAAAGACGATAGCGCCAAGTGTTCCAGCGGTCACACGGGGGTTGCCGCAACTGATGCCGCCGATCATCGGATCAAAGATACCGGTCCGTTCCAACGCCGCGATGGCGTCTTCGTCGGTGTCATCAAGCGCCAGCGGAGATTCAACAGCAGCAGTAGCCGACGGCCCATAGCTGGCCTCGATCACATCGACCGGAAATTTGCCGACCTTCTTGGTCTTCTTTCCGGTTTCGTTAAACACCTCACTGCCCGCCAGTTCGGCAGCAGGCATTTTGCGCCCGACATGAACGCGCAGCGCGACTTCATCAGTGAGTTCGTTGTCCTTGATCTTAAACCCGACATCGACCGCATTGACGCCTTTGCGGCGCAGCCATTGGCGGCGGACGCCATCCAATTCGGCGATGGCTTCATTGACGATTTTTTTAGCAGGTGCTCTGGGCATAGTTGCCTCCTTTAATGTTTATTCAAAATCTGAACCCGCACGGAAATATCCGGGCCCATCTGCAATTTGCCGACAGCTTTTGTTCACGGTGGTGCGCCAATATTCCGGCGATTTGGCGGCGGTCAGACCGCCGAAAATGAAATTGGTATTTTAAAATTCACCGCGTATTTCATCGGCAATTGAAAGCTTAAACATATTACCAATCGGCGCAAGTCTGGTATTCGTTACCCTATAAGTTGAGTGGCGTTTCGCCGAATTTCCTGGTGCCGACACCCGCGACAAGATGTACGATAGGGCGCAAAGAATTGACGACAAACGCCATGACGGATACCGCTGCGTTTCAAGAAGTTGCACGCAAGCTGGGAGCGGCGGAATGAGCGATATCGAACGCGAGTCGATGGAATATGACGTGGTCATCGTGGGTGCCGGGCCTGCGGGGCTTTCTGCGGCAATTCGGCTAAAACAGCTTGATGCCGAACTGAACGTCGTGGTGCTGGAGAAAGGGTCCGAGGTCGGTGCGCATATTCTGTCTGGCGCGGTGCTGGACCCAAGTGGCCTGACGAGGCTGATACCGGACTGGAAGGAAAAGGGCGCGCCGCTGAATGTGCCGGTGAAAGAGGACAACTTCTATGTGCTGGGTGAGGCGGGGCAAATTCGCCTGCCCAATTTCATCATGCCGCCGCTGATGAACAACCACGGCAATTACATCGTTTCGATGGGCAATGTCTGCCGCTGGATGGCCGAACAGGCCGAAGAGATGGGTGTCGAGATTTTCCCCGGCATGGCCTGTTCCGAACTGGTGTTTGGCGAGGGTGGCGAGGTCAAAGGCGTTGTTGCGGGTGTCTTCGGGCTGGAGGCTGATGGCTCGATCGGTGAGAACACTGAACCCGGCATGGAATTGCACGGTAAATACGTTTTCCTGTCCGAGGGCGTGCGCGGGTCGCTGTCCAAAGAGGTCATTTCCAAATACGGGCTTGCCGATGATTGCGACGTGCCGAAATTTGGCATCGGCATGAAAGAGATTTGGGAAGTTGATCCAGACAAACACAATGAAGGCGAAGTGACCCACACGATGGGCTGGCCACTGGGATTCAAAAACTCTGGCGGATCATTTGTATATCACCTTGATAACAATCAGGTTTATGTCGGCTACATCGTCGATTTGAATTATAAAAACCCGCACTTGTTCCCCTATATGGAATTCCAGCGGTTCAAACATCACCCGAAAATCGCCAGGCTTCTGGAAGGTGGTAAGCGCGTTGCCTACGGCGCGCGTGCCGTGACCAAGGGCGGCTACCAGTCGATTCCACAAGTGGCCTTCCCCGGCGGCGCGCTGTTGGGTTGTTCCGCGGGGCTGGTGAACCTGCCGCGCATCAAGGGCAACCACAACGCGATGCATTCAGGCATCGAAGCCGCCGAAGCAGCGTTTGCCGCAATCAAGGATGGGCGGTCTGGCGATACGCTTGACACATACGACTCCGCGCTGAAATCCGGCCCGGTTGGCAAGGATTTGAGCCGCGTACGCAACGTCGCGCCGCTGAACGCGAAATTCGGGCCGCTGGGCGGACTGGCATTTGGTGGGTTTGATATGTGGTTCCAGACACTCTTTGGCGGATTCAGCCTGTTTGGCACGGTTAAGCACGGCAAAACGGACGCGCAAAGCACCGAAGAGGCCAGCAAACACCAGGCGATCGATTACCCCAAGCCGGATGGAACGCTGTCATTCGACCGGCTGACCAATGTGTCCTTCAGTTTCACCAATCATGAGGAAAGCCAGCCGGCACATTTGCATCTGCTGGATGACAGCGTTCCTATGGCCGTGAACATGCCCAAATTCGCCGAACCGGCGCAGCGGTATTGTCCGGCGGGTGTTTATGAAGTTGTCGACGACAAGTTTGTCATCAACTTCCAGAACTGTGTGCACTGCAAGACATGTGACATCAAGGACCCGAGTCAGAACATCAATTGGACGTGCCCCCAGGGCGGTGATGGGCCGAATTATCCGAATATGTAGACGGAATTGAGCGCTACGGTTTACGTCCCGAGGATGTATTGTATGTTCGGATTTGGCCAATTGGCCTGAGGCTGCCTTTCAGACTTTTGCCCCACGCGCGGAATCAAGCCGCAGGCGCCGCGCGATCGCCTGCCCGTCCCGGCGGGCTGGCGATTTGGTGAGGCAGGGTGCAAGCCGTTGAACACGCACGGGCTTGGCTTGGATAAACGGACCAACTGCAAGGCTTGATCGCCATCCCACGGGCAGGCAATCGCGTGTCTTTTCTCGTGATTTGCGAATGGCTGCTACAGGCCAAAAACGGACAATTTCCAGACAGTCTTGCCTGCCTTAGAAATCCACCTTCACACCCGGCAGGTCCAGCGATGTGACGAGGTCACGCAGTTCCTGTCGTGCCGCGACCATCGAGATGTTGAACCGCTGAACCCCGATGTCTTTCAGATCCAGCAATGTCAGCCCGCGCGAAAACAACTCCCGGAACGTGACCCGTTCGTTGAAGCCATCCGCGTGGCGGAAACCTTACCACCCTTCAAAATTTCCGGATCTGATTTGACGTTTGTCTGATCTGTGTGATTCAAGGAGTCTCCACTGCTGATATTGGAGGCTGGTTTGTTGGGAAATGTTTGTTTTTCAGAGCTTTATTCGAAGGTTGAGGCGGATTTTCAGGACCGCTTGCTCGGGTATCACAAGTCGCGCCGGGAGGGATTGTGCATCATAGCAAGCGTGATTTTGAACACGCGCAGCGTCAATCTGATGGAAAATGCGGCTGCTCTGCCCCGCGATATCGGCTCTGTGGACCACCGCTATCAATACATTTCGCGGGTTCTGGGCAATCCTCACATCGATACTGATGAGATCATGCAGGCCTATGTTGGTGAAATTTTCCGCCGCCAGTGTGAGGCCGGAGAAACGATTGTGGTGGCCCTTGATCAAAGCAAGCTCAACGAAGGGCATGAGGTTTTGATGTTATCGGTGCGGATGCGGGATCGGGCCCTCCCGGTCGCCTGGCGTGTACGCCAGACCAAAGGGCCGATTGGATGGCGCGTGCAACATGAGCTTTTGGAAGCAGTCCGCCCATGGCTCCCGGCGGATGCGCGTGTGTTGCTGGCGGGAGATCGGTTTTATGGAACCGCCCGATTGGTCGCATGGTGCCAGGAGGCTGGATGGGACTACCGGCTGCGCATGAAGGGAAATATCACACTGCAACATCAGGGTGGCGAGATGATGACGCGCGAAATTGCCCAACTGATGCCCGAAGGGCTTGTAAACGCTGAGCTTTACGGAACGGGCGTCTTTAGCAACATTGGAGTGCTTCACGAAGAGGGGCACAAAGAGCCTTGGATTATTGCCATGAATGCAGCACCGTCCGAGTACAAGGTGCTCGATTATGGAATGCGTTGGGGAATTGAAGCCATGTTCTCCGACTTCAAAACCCGGGGCTTTGAAATTACTCAAAGCCAGATCAAAAAGCCGGATCGATTGGCCCGCCTCATTTTGGTGCTGGCAATCGCCATGTACTGGGCTGTTTCAACCGGAGCAAACGAAGAGCACCACGTCGCAATACGCGGCGAAAAAAGGGGATTCGAAAAGCCCGAAGGTCCTTATGCTCTCTCTTCAAGACAGGCCTTCGTGCTATCCGACGATGCCTCGCAGGTTATGCCAAAATCCCCAAGCTCTGGGATGTCTGGCTAAATTGAAGGGTGGTAAGGGCGGAAACCAATCCGCTTGGCCAGCTCGTCCAGCGCATCGGCCATCTTCTTCTTGTTCACCATAGCCTGTGCGCCAAGACGGTTGCGCACAACAATCCAGTCGGTTGCAGGTAAACCTGCCTGAGAACGTAACTGCCGCGCGTTCCAGACCATTTCTGCATAAACTGAGGGGCCAAGTATCTGGTTCGTGTCGGGATCGACCCTCGCCAACAGATCGAAGTCGACGAAGCTGTCGTTTAATGGCGTGATCAACGTATCCGCCAGCGAATGGGCGACCTGGCTGAGCCGTGTGTGCGAGCCGGGGCAATCGATCAGGATGAAATCGGAATTCGCCTCCAGCCCGGCCACAGCGAGGCTCAATCGGCGATCATAGACATTTTCGCCTGGCTTCAGAACGCGCTTTTCCACATCTGGCAGATCGCGGAAATCCGGCGTGGGCAGGTCAATGCCCTTCTTGGCCATGAAACTCAGCCGATTTTCGAGGTAACGCGCGAGCGTCTTCTGACGCAAATCAAGGTCGATCACACCGACCTTGTGCCCCATCCGCGCCAATGCGGTGGAGACATGCATCGAAACCGTGGATTTCCCGGCACCGCCCTTTTCGTTACCCACGACGATGATATGTGCCATCGCCTGCCCCTTTTGCTACCTGTGACTTACATTAATCTGCGTCGTATCTTGCCTGACGCCACTATATATGGATTTGTCGACGCTTTGGGAAGCGCGCGTTTCTTAGAGGCTGGAATAAAGTGCCAATGCCACCACAGCCAGCATCGACAACGCCATCGCGATGTTGATCGCGCGTTGTGTCCGTGGCGGGAGGCTAAGCCGTTCCAGCGCCACGCCGGCATAAAGCCAGGCCAGATGGATCGGGATCCAGACTGCGTTCAGGATGATCAGCTTAACGATGACCTCGAACCAATAAGCATCAGGCCAGATGATGAAGCCGGAAAACAAGTTGATGTTGACGGCATAGGCTTTGGGATTGATCGGTTGCAAAAGCAGCCCGGCCATAACGCCGGGGGGCTGGTTGGCTTCGATGAATTGTATCCTTGAACCGGCCAGTGCGATGCGGGCGGCCAGATAGATCAGATAACATGTTGAGGCAATAACGAAAATTAGCCGGATTGAGGGCACCGCCAAAATGGCGGCGGCCAACCCCGACACCACCATCGCAATGACAATCAGTTGCCCAAGGCACAGCCCGGTCACAAATTTCAAACCCGGTCGGAAGCCATAGGCAGCACCAAAACCGGCAGTTGACAAGACCCCCGGTCCGGGCGTGCTGATCAGCAGAAGGCAGGCAGCCAGGAATGCGCCCATTTATCGTTAGGCATCCGCCATTTCGGGCGCCGCAATAACCGCATCGTCATAGCCCAAGTGGCCGAGATTGCCGTCCTCGAAAATTTCGCGCTCACCGATCCATTTCTGGCTGTCCTCAAACATCGCGCGACTGTAGGGCTCGAACACGATCCGCTCTCCGGGGCCGAACAGGCGCGTGTCCATCTGATCATGGAAGCGTTCCGGGAATTCATCGCGATAGTAGTGCGTATAGAGTTCAGGCCGCAGATCAATGTCGGCTTGCGCCTTTCTCAAGGCCGCCATGAATTTCTCGACATCCTCCAGCGCCGCATCCTCGGCCACCATGATCGCCATCATGAATGTCGTGTCGACAATCTTGCGGAAACCCAACTGCTCCATGAAGTAATACGGCCCGCTAAACAGGCTTACAGCGGGAATGTTCCCATCAATGATGTTTTCCATCCGCTTGAACAAAAGCCCGTCAGCAAAGGACAGGTTGATTTCATCCAGTGGTAAGAACGGCTCCAGCGCCTGAATTGTGGAGTAATGGCTGCCCGATTGATATCCGACAGAAATTGGTACGCTAGAAAGATCCTCGGGGCGTTTGACATCGGAGTCCGCCGGCACGAATACGCCGCAGGGCGAAACCGAGTAGGCCCCACCAAAAAGTTTTCCGTGCCCGGCGGCGGCGGCCACATTCACCGTCCAGTGACAAGCGGTCGAGATGTCACAGGACCGACCCTTTTCGAATGTCTGATATGCGCCGACGCGGTCGCCCAGGTCGTGCCGTTGTCCACCGGCGCCGACCAATTCTTCGGAAAGTGTGTAATCAAGCCCGACCTCGTCGAAATACCCTTTTTCGACGGCGACCCATTCGTGAAGCCGCATATGTGGAGCAATTGCAAATTTCGACATCTGGTGATCCTCCCGGGGGAAAGCCAATCAGTGGTGGTGAACCCTGTCAAGCGGGGAGAGTTATTTCGATTGCATCCTGTCGACCATTTTCAGCGCCATCCGGCGCGGCAACATCGGCACAACCCAGTTCATCAAAACGCCCAAGCCGAATTCGTTGATCGTGACCAATTTGCCGGCCATCATGGCGTCATAGCCGTGTTTGGCAACGCTGGCGGCGGAACGTTCGCTTTTGGTCAAATCGGTGCCTTCCAGATTGGCAACCTCGGCGAATTCGGTTTCAACATAGCCCGGAGCAAGAACCGTGCAGGTCACGCCTTTCGGGCGCAATTCGTGATCTATCGCCTGTGAAAAGGAATTCACGAAAGCTTTCGTCGCAAAATAGACCGCCTGTTGCGGTCCCGGCATGAACCCCGCTGTGGACCCCACATTCAGAATTCTCCCGCCGCCGCGCGCGGCCATGTCCCCGCCAAAACGATGGGTCAAAGCCGCCAGTGTCTTGACGTTCAGATCGATCATCGAAAGTTCCGCTGAAAGGTCGCGCTCGGTATGGATGCCATGCCCGCCAAAGCCCGCATTGTTGATCAGGATATCCACATCCAGACCCACGGCCTTCACGTCGTTGTACAGCTTCTCGCCCGCACCCGATGCTGCCAGATCAGACGCGATCACATGTGCTTTGATCCGGTGATTGTTCTCAAGTTCAGCGGCCAGTTCATTCAGGCTTTCTTCACGTCGGGCGGTCAATATGACGTCGCCGCCCTGCGCGGCATGATAGCGGGCCAGTTCCTTACCGATCCCGGCAGAGGCACCTGTGATGAGGGCGGTATTTGGCATGGAAACAACCTTTCGATGAATTTGGCGTGCCACTCCAACTTAGGTTGCGTTAACGAAAAGAAAACCCTGCTTCTTCTCGTCAGAAATATGCCAGGGGAGCGCGAGGGGGACTGGTCCCCCTCGCAACGGTCGGATTTGCCATAAGCAAATTTGACCTTAAGAAAGTGAAAAGCCGCCCGGTTGGGCGACTTTTCTCGATTCTGTCCCGGTCGGGTTGCTTAGAAATCCAGACCTTCGAATTTCTTCTTGAACTTGGACACGCGGCCGCCCGTGTCCATCAGGCGTGCGCCGCCCCCGGTCCAGGCCGGGTGCACGGTCGGGTCAATTTCCAAGGTCAGCGTGTCGCCTTCCTTGCCATAGGTTGAGCGCATTTGAACAATGTCGCCATTGGTCATCTTGACGTCGATGACGTGATAGTCGGGATGGGTATCCTTTTTCATCTCTACGCCTCCTTACGCCTGAGCCTTGGGCTTGTAATGGGTGTCTTCCGCAATCCGTGCCGATTTACCACGACGGGTGCGCAGATAGTAAAGTTTTGCGCGGCGCACGCGGCCGCGGCGGACAACGGTGATGCCGTCGATGTTGGTCGAGTAAAGCGGGAACACACGTTCCACGCCTTCGCCAAATGAAATCTTGCGAACGGTGAAAGATCCGGCAATGCCGTCGCCGTTCTTGCGGCTGATGCATACGCCTTCATAGTTCTGAACGCGCGAGCGTGAACCTTCGATGATCTTGTATCCGACACGGATGGTGTCCCCGGCCTTGAAATCCGGGATGTCTTTGCCAAGCGCAGCGACTTGCTCCGCTTCGAGCTCTGCAATCAGGTCCATTGGACCGTCTCCTATTCTTGCCTTCGGTTTTCCCGAAGAGGTGATGAGCGCCTGCAGAGCTCTGGGTCTTCACCGGGTCGGGCCGTTTCGGATACGGAGCGCCCGCCAGAGGGTTCAGGTCGTTTTTCCTTTTCTTTCCGCCTGTTACGCGCAGTGCGCTGAAGAATGCGCGGCGAGGGCAGACGAGCCCAACCGACTCGTGAAAGCGACCGGACGGGCGGTGTATAGGCGCAGTCGAAGTGTCTGGCAAGCCTTTGTTTCAAGGTCCGATTGCATCAGGCAGAGCGCAGGTTTTCGGTGTCTTGCGCGAGATACCAAGCGTATGTTTCTCGGATGCCGTCTTCCAGTTTTATGCTGGATTTCCAGCCCATGCGCTCCAGCCGCGAGACATCCATCAGCTTGCGCATCGTGCCGTCGGGCTTGGTTGTATCGAAGGATATTTGGCCCTCGAAACCCGTCACCCGCGCCACCATTTCGGCCAGTTCACGGATAGAGATATCGCTGCCGGAGCCGACATTAAAGTGCGTCTGCATCACGTCGGTATTGTGTCGGTATTTGGTCGGCGAAAGATCCATCACGAAGAGCGCGGCATTCGCCATGTCGTCGACATGCAGAAATTCGCGTCGTGGCTTTCCGCTGCCCCAGACGACGACCTCTTGTGCGCCTTGCGTCGCGGCCTCGTGAAAGCGACGGATCAGGGCGGGCAGAACGTGGCTGTTTTCCGGGTGAAAATTGTCGCCGGGACCATAAAGGTTTGTCGGCATGACCGACCGGAAATCGGTACCGTGCTGGCGGTTGTAGCTTTCGCACAGTTTGATCCCCGCGATCTTGGCGATGGCATAAGGTTCGTTGGTGGGTTCCAGCTTGCCGGTCAGCAAAGCGCCCTCGGCCATCGGCTGCGGGGTCTCTTTAGGGTAGATGCAGGATGATCCGAGTTGCAGGAGTTTAGTGACCCCCGCGGCGAAGGCCTGATGGATGACATTGCATTCCATCATCAGGTTTTCATAGATGAAATCCGCCGGATAGGTGTTGTTGGCTTGGATGCCGCCGACTTTGGCGGCGGCGAAAATCACTTGATCGGGCTGTTCGTTTTGAAAAAAGTCATGCACCGCCTTCTGATCGGTCAGATCAAGTTCGGCGCGGGTGCGCGTGACAAGAGTCAGGTTTGCGCCCGCGTCCCGTCGTTTCAACAGCGCACGCATGATGGCGCTGCCGACCATACCGCGATGTCCTGCGACGTAAATCTTCATTTCGGCTGATCTTCGTGGGCAACGGGCATATCCAACCCGTGGGTCTTCAAGAGCGCATGGCGGCGCGCGATCCTGAGGTCTTCGGCGACCATTTCGGCGCACATTTCGCGTGCCGTGATTTCGGGCTCCCAGCCAAGTTCTTCGCGCGCCTTCGTTGCGTCGCCCAGAAGGGTGTCGACCTCTGCCGGACGGAAATAGCGTGGATCGATGCGCAAAACAACGTCGCCCACATTGAGCGCTGGCGCCATGTCGCCCTCGATGGCCGCGACGCGCCCGATCTCATCCACGCCCGCGCCCTCGAATTCCAGTGCCAGGCCAAGATCATTGGCCGCCCATGTAATGAAATCGCGCACCGAGTGTTGCTGCCCGGTGGCGATGACGAAATCCTGCGGCATTTCCTGTTGCAGCATCAGCCACTGCATCGACACGTAGTCCTTTGCATGGCCCCAATCGCGCTTTGCGTCGACGTTGCCCATAAACAGGCAATCTTCCAGACCTTGCGCGACATTGGCGAGGCCGCGGGTGATCTTTCGGGTGACAAATGTTTCGCCGCGACGCGCGCTTTCGTGGTTAAAAAGGATGCCGTTGCAGGCATAGATTCCATACGCCTCGCGATAGTTCACGGTGATCCAGTAAGCATAAAGCTTGGCGACGGCATAGGGGCTGCGGGGGTGAAATGGCGTGGTCTCAGTCTGCGGTGTTTCGTGCACAAGACCGTACAATTCAGATGTGGACGCCTGATAGAACCGCGTCTTCTTTTCCATCCCCAGAAACCGGATCGCCTCCAACAAGCGCAACGTTCCCATGCCGTCGACATCGGCGGTGTATTCCGGGGCTTCAAAACTGACAGCGACATGGGATTGCGCGCCGAGGTTATAGACCTCATCTGGCTGCGTTTCCTGCAGTATGCGGGTCAGGGCGGAACTGTCGGTCAGGTCGCCGTAGTGCAGTTTGAACCGCGCGTTGCCAGTGTGTGGGTCTTGGTAGATGTGGTCGATGCGCTGCGTATTGAATGATGAGGCGCGGCGCTTGATGCCGTGCACCTCATAGCCTTTTGCCAGAAGCAATTCGGCCAGATAGGAGCCGTCCTGCCCCGTTATGCCGGTGATCATTGCGGTCTTCATCTTGCGGCACGTTCCTTGTGGTTCCAACGGCATCGTGAATTCGATAGCACGGGCGCGGTAGAGGGTTCCAGTAAGCGTCGCACAATCCAGAACAACTGAATTCGGCGTGCCGTATCAGTGTTTGGCCAGCCCCGCCATGACTGGGGGCGACCAGATGGATCAGGATTTCTTGTGCTTCCGCCAAAGGTCCGGGCGGCGGGATTTGGTCAGAGCCTCGGATTGATCCCGGCGCCAATCGCCAATGGCCTTGTGATTGCCGGACAGCAATACCTCGGGGATTTCGTGGTCATTCCAATCGGTAGGTCGGGTGTATTGCGGGTGTTCCAAAAGGCCGTGAGCAAAACTTTCCTCCTCAGCGCTTTCGGCATTGCCGAGGACACCGGGCAGCAATCGGACAGTCGCATCAATCATGGCTTGAGCCGCAATTTCACCACCGGTCATGACAAAGTCCCCAAGGCTGACCTTTTCAATGTCGAAGTGATCAATAACGCGTTGGTCGAGCCCTTCAAATCGGCCGCAAATTAGTGTAATGCCTTGTTTTTGCGACCATTCCTGTGCCTTTGATTGTGTGAAAGAGGCGCCGCGCGGGGACAGATAGACAAGCGGCCAGTCTGCGCGGTTGATACCTTTCATTGTGTGATCGATTGCGGCACCCATGACATCGGCACGCAGGACCATTCCGGCGCCGCCACCGGCAGGCGTGTCATCGACATTGCGGTGTTTTCCGATGCCAAACTGGCGCAAATCGGTGGTTTCGATCTGCCAGAGCCGTTCTTCCAGCGCTTTGCCCGTCACCGATGCACTAAGGACGCCCGGGAATGATTGCGGGAACAAAGTGATAACCCGGGCGGTCCAGACTTGTGCCAATATCGGACGGTCAACCATAAGTTCCGATGGTTTTTTCGTCGGTTTGATCGACAGTCGCCCGTGGGATTTGGTCGGCGAGCGCATCGCATTACCCCTGTTTCTGCCATTCAGTTTTGGCAATCTGGTCTTTCAGGTACTTCAGCTTGAAGTCATCCGGTTCTTTGCGATTGAGGCGCAGGAATTCGGCCTCTGCCTCGCAAGACATCCCCATATTGCGCCGCCGGCCTTCGGGCAAGTCCGCTCGCTGTTCCGCTGTTAGGTTCAAAAGATCGAAAAGCGCGGTTATCGGGCCTTGAGGGGTAGCGCCGATGTCCTCAAGTTTCGCATTGTGGACGACGCTCGGTTTTAGCGCGCGCGCCATGGCCGTGGCTTCTTCAGGCAAGTCAGGCAATCGCTGAAACCCCTCGCGGAAGGTGTCGGCATCTTCCGTAAGGCGGATGGACCGGACAAGATGACCCCAGACGCTGCGGATCCAGCTATCGGTTTCGCGGGTCGTATAGAGAAACTCGATTTCTGCCCTGTTTCCAAACTGGCGGCGCAGCTCTGATCGAATGCAGCGAGCAAGTGGGATGGCCGCGCGGCGATAATTCTGAATGCGGCGGCCAAACAAGCGGCGATGACCGGGCATGACACCGGAGAACCCTTCCCATGTCAGGAAAATGACCGGCGCGGAATCAATCTTTTCAGCAAAGGCGCGAAAGTCGCGGCGAAACTGGCGCAGACGCCAGGGATAAGGTTTCAACCCGTAGATCCGGCCACGGTTGCCAGCGGCGAGGAAGTCTTCCTTCACATATGCTGTCACGTAAGGCGCAAGCGCGGCACGGTTCTGGCGGATATAGTCCTGCAGGCTGGAGGTGCCGGTCTTATGGAATCCTGCGTGGACGATGATGCGGGTCATGTTGGGCGTTCTACAGAGATTGAGGGGTTGGGAAAACGGTATTTGATGGCCCGAAAAGGACATTCGAATTGCTCTAGCAATTCGACCAACTGGGGGGCTGGCCCCCCAGACCCCCCGAAGTATTTGTGGCCAGATGAAGGAGCTTGAGGGGTTTACGTGTGGAGGGTCACTTCGGACCAGTCGCGCCGTTACATCCAAGTCTGTTTTGAAGCTGAAGTAACCATCAATCCGGCAATATCCCGTCCGGAGGATCTACGATGACGCGACCGGATGCCAAATCTACCGTCGGTACCGCCTCTTGTGTGAACGGCAATAGCACGGGCTCGTTGACCCCTTTAACGCCGATTTCCAAAAGATCGCTGGCGCCGTGGTTCAGCACGGCGTTGATGCGCCCGATTTCGACCCCGCCGGTGTCAAACACTGTCAACCCGATCAGGTCGGCGTGGTAGAATTCGTCGTCAGGCAGGTCCGGTAAAGCGCCGCGGTCGGCGTATAGCCTTGTGCCGCGCAACGCATCGGCGGCTTCCTTCGAGGCGATGCCAGACAAGCGCGCAGCAAATCCGCCCTTGACCGAGCGCGTAAGATTGATTGTGTATCTGGCCTCGCCGTCCTCACTTTCCAAAGGGCCGTAATCGGCGACTGCTTCGGGCACTGCCGTAAAGCTTTTTAGCCGCACCTCACCCTTCACACCGAAGGAACCGGCGATCGCGCCAACGCAGATACGATCCTTGCTCAATCCGGGTCTCCGCAAATACCAGCGCGCAGCCAGATGCCGCCGGATTTTTCACACAGATCCATCTGATGGCGGCGCTCGGCGAGCATACCCGCAACGAATGCCACCATCAGGAGGATCGGCATGAAGATCAGGCGACGCAGCACGGCTTAGCTGTCGGCCTTGGCCTCTTCTTCGGCAGGGACTTCTTCTGCCGCGTCTTCAGCAGGCGCTTTATCGGCGGCAGCTTCCTCCGCGGGTGCTTCTTCGGCGGCGGCCTCTTCTACTGGTGCCTCTTCGGCGGCAGCCTCCTCAACAGGCGCTTCTTCAGCAGGTGCTTCCTCGGCAGCAGCTTCTTCTGCTACCGGCTCAGCTTTGGCCTCAGTCGCTGCAGCGGCTTTTTCGGCCTTCGCTTCGGCAAGGTCCTTGGCCTTTTCGCCTGGTTCACCCTTTTGAGGGTTGTTTCGCGCTTTTTTCTCAATGGTTCCAGCAGCTTCCAGGAAACGGCTAATCCGGTCGGTTGGCTGTGCGCCTTGATCCAGCCAGTACTGAATACGTTCCATGTTCATCTTAAGCCGCTCTTCGCTGTCTTTTGGAAGCAGCGGGTTGTAGGTGCCGAGCTTTTCGATGAACCGCCCGTCGCGCGGCATCCGGCTGTCGGCGGCCACGATCGAATAATGGGGCCGTTTTTTTGACCCGCCACGGGCCAGTCTGATCTTCATTGCCATTGTGATATCTCCTTTGATGGCGTTTTGCGGAATTTCCGCAAATTTCTGTTATCCTTTGATTTTCTCGTGATGCCTGATCACTTCATCGATGATGAAGCGCAGGAATTTTCGCGCGAATTCCGGGTCGAGCCCTGCCTCTTGCGCCATGCGTTCAAGCCGCGCGACCTGTGCCGCCTCTCGGGACGGGTCTGCGGGCGGCAGGTCGTGTTCCGCCTTCAGCCTGCCAACGGATTGGGTGTGCGAAAAGCGCTCTGCCAGTGTGTAGATCAGGATCGCGTCGAGGCGATCGATGCTGTCGCGGTGTTCCGCCAGGATTTCTGCGGCGCGGCTTGTGGCGTCAGTCATGGGTGTTTTCCCTTGTCTGTATCACGTCGGTATTCTTTCCGTGGAAGATGGCGGAACACCAAATCCTCCGGAGCGAGATCAATCGGCAGTTTGCGTTGATTGGGGGCGGCACCAAGGCGTTCGGCGAGCGCTATCGAGCGGTGGTTGTCGCAGTGGATGAAGCTGATCAGCGTCTCAAGGCCCAGATCATTGAAGGCGTATTTCAAAACCGCTGCGGCGGCTTCGTAGGCGTATCCTTGCCCCTCGGCTTCCGTGGTCAGCATCCAGCCAAGTTCCAGTTCGGGGTCGAATACTTCCTGCCCCATGCCGACAATGCCGAGAACGCCACCATCTGAATTTCGCGTGACCGTCCAAAATCCTATGCCGCGCAATACCCAGCCGCCTGCCGCTTGAGCAAAGTCGAGCCAGGCGTCTTCTTCGTTGAACGGCCCGCCGATGAAGCGGCCCCTGTCGGTCCGCCAGATGGGTTCCAGTGTTGCCCAGTCTTCGGAGCGCGGTGCGCGCAGGGTCAGCCGCTCGGTCGTCAACACCGGAAAGATTCCGGCCAACCGGTCGCGGAGGGCGATACCTTCGGGGATGGGTGTCCACGGGCGCATCATTGCACGGCACCCGCACCGGGATGGCGATAGACCAGATCTTTGGGGTCAGGGCCTTTTGCGTTTTCATCAAGCGTCGCACCCAACCTCTCGGCCAGCCGTATCGACCGTGTGTTGCCCTTCTCGATATAGCTGACAGCGGTATCCCACCCAAGATCGTTGAAGGCAAAATCGCGGGCGGCGCTGGCGGCCTCGAACATCACGCTTGTACCCTCCAGATCGTCGCGCCACATGGTCCAGCCAAGCTCGCGTTCCGGCCAGTTGGCAGGATGCCACGGCCCGGTAAGCCCAACGGCGGAATCGTCGCCTTTCAAGTTGACGACAAACGAACCGTAACCGCGCATCAGCCAGTGACCACAAATGTGCCCGAATGCGCGCCACGCGGTGCCCAGATCATATGGACCGCCAATAAATTTCGCGCGGTCGGAAATCGCGAATGGATGCCAGACTCCCCAATCCTCGGCCTTTGGCCCGCGCAAGATCAGACGTTCGGTCTCAAGCGTCGGGATGCCGGTGAATGCGATCATGTCAAAACTCTGGGGTTCGGGTGGCGATAGACGTGAAACGGGCCATTCCCAAAATCGCGGGTATCTTCGCGCTGCGCCCCAAGGCGTTCCGCCAGTCGGATCGAGCGCGTATTGTCGGCTGTAATGAAGCTGACCGGGGTATTGATTCCGAAGGACCGCACACCGTAATTGCGCGCAGCGATTGCGGCTTCTGCGGCGAGACCCTGGCCTTCGTAATGTTCAAGCATTATCCATCCCAGTTCCGGCTCGCGCATCCGTTCCGGGTGGTGAAACCCGACCCAGCCAGCAAATTGTTTTTCGGAATTGGATTCGACAATCCAGAACCCGTACCCACGCAACAGCCATTGTCCGGCAAGAGCAGTGAATTCATCCCAAGCGTCGTTGCGGCTTTTTGTGCCACCAGTGTAGGCGGCGCGATCACTGGCCCAAAATGCGGCGAAACCTTCGAAATCAGACATCTGATTTCCGCGTAAGGTCAGACGCTCTGTTTCCAGAACCGGTATGGCGACGGCTGCATTCACGTCGTGGCCTCCGGCCCCGGATGGCGCCAGACCTGCATTCGCCCAATTTCCGCATGGTTGAAATCGTCTTCGCGCGTGCATCCCAGGCGTTCCGCCAGCGCAACGGATCGGGTGTTGCCATCGGTGATCAGGCTGATCGCGGTGGACCAGCCGAGGGTTTCATAGGCCCAGTTTCGTGCGGCGACGGTTGCTTCGGTGGCAAATCCGCGCCCTTGTGCGCTGGCGAAAAGAGACCAGGCGATTTCCGGTTCCGGCCAGCCTTTCGGGAAATAGGGGCCAACGATGCCCAGCGGTTCATCGGTGGTTTTGTCGGCGACCATCCAGCGGCCATAGCCGCGCAAATGCCAGTGGCCGAGAATTTCGCCAAGTTGGTCGAAAGCCTGAATTTCGCTGAACGGCCCGCCGAGAAATCTGGTTTGCCCGGCATCGCCGCGAAAGGCGGCATAGGCGGGATAATCGCTCCACTTAGCGGCGCGCAGACGCAGGCGGTCGGTTTCGACCGTGGGGATGTGGAGTGTCGTGCCGGTCATGCAACGTGACCAAAATGAGTGCTTCCGCACACTTTTATTCTGCGCGTTGCGAGGCGACGCATCGCGGCGGGTGTCGCGCGTTTGGATGCGGTGTGCATCCCGTATTTATGACCAAGAAGAATGCGGATCATTTCTTTTTGCCAAAACCCGAGAGACCGGGGGGGAGCGAAAGGCCGCCGGCGGGCATTCCGGGGGGAAGCCCGCCGCCGGGGCTGCCAATTTGCTTTGCTGCTGCGGCGATGTCCGCCTGGGAAGGGCCGCCTTTGCCGAACATCGCGCCCATTGCCTGTTTCAGCATCCCGCCTTTGCCTTTGCCCAGTTTCTTCATCATGTCCGACATTTGGCGGTGCATTTTCAAAAGACGGTTCAATTCCGGAACTTCGAGGCCGGAGCCTTTGGCAATGCGTTTCTTGCGGCTGGCCTGCAAAAGCTGCGGGTTGGCGCGTTCGCGTTTGGTCATCGACTGAATGAGCGCGATCTGGCGACGGATCATTTTGTCGTCGATCCCGGCCTCGCCCATCTGGTTCTTCATTTTGCCCACCCCGGGCAGCATCGAAATCATGCCTTCCATGCCGCCCATTTTCTGCATCTGCTCCAGCTGCATTTTCAGGTCGTTCATGTTGAACTGGCCTTTTTGGAAGCGCTTCATCATGCGCTCGGCCTGTTCCTGTTCGATGGTTTGTTGGGCTTTTTCGACTAGGGAAACGATGTCGCCCATGCCGAGGATGCGGCCCGCGATGCGTTCTGGGTGGAATTCTTCCAGCGCGTCCATCTTTTCGCCAAGACCGACGAATTTGATCGGCTGGCCGGTGACGGCGCGCATACTTAGGGCTGCGCCGCCGCGACCGTCGCCGTCCATTCGGGTCAGGACAACGCCGGAAATGCCGATGCGGGAGTCGAAGTTTTCCGCTGTATGGACTGCGTCCTGACCGGTCAGGCCGTCAACGACGAGGAGCGTTTCGCGCGGGTTGGTGACGTCGCGCACCGCCTCGACTTCTGCCATCAGCTCTTCGTTGATAGACAGGCGGCCCGCAGTGTCGAGCATGTAGACGTCGTAGCCACCCAGCGTCGCTTGTTGTTTGGCACGTTTGGCGATCTGGGGTGGGGTTTCCCCAGCGACAATCGGCAGGGTGTCGACGCCAATCTGCAGGCCGAGCACTTCCAACTGGTGCTGCGCGGCGGGGCGGTAGGTGTCGAGCGAGGCCATCAGCACGCGTTTCTTGTTCACATCCGTCAGGCGCTTGGCAAGCTTCGCCGTCGTCGTGGTCTTGCCGCCGCCCTGCAGGCCGACCATCAGGATCGGCGCGGGCGGGTTGTCGATTTTCAACTCACCCGGATCTTCATTGTCGCCCGCCAGCACATGGACCAGTTCGTCATGGACGATCTTGACGACTTGCTGGCCGGGCGTGACGGATTTGGTGACTGATTGACCGGTAGCTTTTTCGGCGACTGCCTTCACAAAGTCACGGGCGACGGAGAGCGAGACGTCAGCCTCAAGCAGGGCAACGCGCACCTCGCGCAGGGCGGTTTTGACGTCGTCTTCGGAAAGCGCACCCTGTTTGGTCAGCCGGTCGAAGACGCCGGAAAGACGTTCGGACAGATTTTCAAACATGGGCCTGGCCCCCTTTGTTGCTTCCTCAGGTCAGGACATAGTCACGACCCAAACGACTTTCGCCCCCACGGGCGTAACACGCTGGTGGAGGGCGATCCCGGACCGCGCCCGGGACCGGAAGCTTTTCGACTTCCGGAATTGCGTGGCATCTAAGGGACGCGGTGGTTTGCGTCAAGCCCCGTTGGGTTCCGCAACCCAATTATTAAGCCGCAGAAATCCCGGACGCGCCAAACATTTGCAACAGATCCAGCAGAAAACGCCGGGCTTTTTGCACTTCCTTCCGGCCCTGAGACGCACCAGATGTCATCAGCACATATGCTCCGTGGTCCATGCTGACATCGCTCGCCGGGATCAACTGACCCTTTTCGACCTCGTCCTGAACAAGTTCTGGCGAAATCAAAATCGCGCCGTGACCGGATATCGTGGCCAGAATTCCCAATCTCAGGTCATCCTGCTTGTGAAGATTAAGCGGCGTGTTGGCGGGAAACCCGGCCATTTGGAACCATTGCCGCCAGCGTTTGGGGTGATGAGAATAGAGAAGTCTTTTTTTCAGCAATGCGTCGAGTTTTCCGTTTTTGCCAGCGTTGGAAATACCTTTGGGCGACATGTGAGGAATAACCACTTGCTTGGCAAATACCTCACCATCAACATCTTTGATCGGCGACGGGATGAAGCGGATTGCGATATCCGCCTCGCCTTTGGAAAGGTCACTGACCTTTGGCGTAGAAATAACTTCCAGTTCAATGCCTTCCAATTGATCATCCCAATTCTGAGAATAGTACCGCTTGGCAAACCATTGATGTGCGAAAACCGGTTCAAGGCTTAACTTTACCTTTGATTTCGTCCGACTTTCGAGATTCGAAGCCGAGGCCTCGATACGTTCAAATATCTCGCTTGTTTCGGCGAAATACTTTTGACCCGCCTCAGTCACGATTATGTTGCGTCCGGCTTTGCGAAACAATTTCACGCCAAGCCAGTTTTCAAGGTTTCGAACATGTCGCGCAACCGAGGTGTGTGCGACGCTAAGTTCTTTTCCAGCTTCGGAAAAACTGGAATGCCGCGCGGCGGCCTCAAAGGCGCGAAGGGCATTCAGAGGGGGAATTTTACGAACCATTTCATAATGTGCAGTTTTTGCACATTAAATGTCAACTAATTGAATTTGTTGCGCGAAAAGAATTCTGACACGGTGCCGATGCCAAGAAAAACAACAATACTTGGCTTTGGATCGATCAGTATTTGACTCCATGAGCTCACGGAACGCCTGCAACCCTAGTCCCCTGATTCACCCAATTTGCGGGTAAAGCTGTGAGAGTTTGTTTCTGGCATCCGTAGCCGTGAAGTGCCATTTAACCTTGGCTTTCTCGGCATTCCGCGTTGCTGTCCAAGCGTAGACTTCGGTTTCCAAGGATGCCTTGTCAGGAATACGCCGGTCGAGGCATTGCCGAGACAAAACGCTGAGTTCGCATTCAGCAATGTTCAGCCAAGACCCGTGTTTCGGCGTGTAGTGCCACTCGAAACGCTCCGCGATACGGCGGGCTTCGGTGGGAGGAAATGCCTCGTACAGTGAGGCCGGCTTGTGGGTGTTGAGGTTATCTTGCACAAGCGTGATCTTTTCGGCGCTCGGGAAGTACACATCAGCCAGATCACGAAGCACATGGGCGTAATCAATGGCGGTACGCTGGTCACGGACAGCGAGATGACGCCAACCGACAAGCGGTGCGAACAGCATAAACAAGCTGGCCACCCCATTGCGTTCGTATTCATAGTCAGACCGCGCTGATTGCCCCGGCCGCGCAGGGATCGGGGTGCGTGTTTCTTTGGTCAGTTGCCTGGATGTTTCGTCGAGACAGACCAGCGGTCGGTTCGGGTCCTGCGGGCGGGTGTAGACATCAAGCACGTCCTCCATCGCGGCGACAAAGGCTGCATTGGCCTTGGGCGGGATCACCCAATAGCGGCTTTGGTGCGGTTTGAGCGCGTTTTTTTGAGCACCCGCTGGATGGTCGTGTCGCTGGTGGTTTCGACAATCCCCAGTTCAACCACGCGCTTTTCCAACAAACGCAGCGACCAGCGGGCATAGCCTTGCGGAGGCTCAGAGCAGGCAAGGGCGATCAACCTTGCCTCCGCTTCCCCATCAAATATGCGCGAAGGTGCGGTGGACCTTTTCTTTCGCGACAGGGCCGCCTCTAACCCTTCCTCTACGAGTTGTCGGCGGGTCCGCAGAACTGTCGAGGAGCTTGTCTCCAGAGCCTCGGCGATCCGCGCATCAGCCCAACCAGGGCCTTCCGCCGACACATCCGCTTTAAGCAATATCCGCGCCTTCAAAAGCCGATACGCAACACCGATACCCTTGCAGATCATTTTCTCCAACTCTGCGCGCTCTTCGCTCGATAGTCGAACCACAAACTTCGCATCAGGACCACGTTTGCCCATCTCTCACACCTCCCAGCTTTTGCCAGGACAGAGATTCAGAGAAAACAAACCGTGTCAAATCATGCGAAACAGGGGACTAGTGCCGTAATGTGCACTAGGGTTTTCTCTTTGGTATTAGTGGCTTAGACTTTGATCAGCCAAGTCGAGCCCGCTGAAAATGCATCCCGTCGGCACCCCAAAGTCGCAACGCGGGCAGCCATTGGTTTGCTTCCATGATGTCAAGAAATGCCTTGTAATCCGGTTTGCAGAACAATGCGTCAGGGCATCTGGTGCGCAACCCGTTCGGGCCAGCGTAGAAATCGACCGCGCAGCCATAGGCGTACATCGACCATTTGTTACCGCCGCGCATTTTCCGGTGGTTATAGGATCCCGCGAAGCGGTCAATTCCAAGTTCGCGCCACTTTTCCTCGCCGTAATGGTTGAAGACTTCGTTCAAAGCCTTTTCCAGTTGCGGCGCGGCAAGTTTGTGCACGCGAATTCGTTTGGTGCGCTGGCGCAGGTTCCAGTCGATGCGAAAGCTGAAGGGGAAATTGATCATGACCAGTTGGTTTTCAACAGCCGGGCCCGGTTTGCCATAAACTGCCTGAACCTCAGACTGCTTGGGAATTGATGAGCTTACGCTGCTGACGCTCGCCACGGGCTGTGGTTTTCGTTCAACTTCCGTAACTCCCAAGCACCCCCCACGTTTGAGTGTTATTGTCAGTTTTATGGTGAGTCGAATTTGCCATTTTGCGCGTGTTTTTTTTCTTTCTTGTCTGAATTCTGTGGCGCCGGGTTGATTTCTCTGAATCAGTGGTGGGATGGATCAGGTTGCCGCCCTTGAACAACTTCTCGCCACGGCTCTGCGTCGGATCGCTGAGCTTGAAGCTGCGTTGGCGAGCATGGCGGAAGAGATCACGGACCTGCGCCGACAGTTGGCCAAGAACAGCAGCAATAGCAGCAAGCCCCCTTCAAGTGATGGCCTGAAGAAGCCAGCCCCGCGCAGCCTGCGTGGCAAATCCGGAAAGAAAAGTGGCGGCCAAGTTGGCCACCGGGGCGACACCCTGCGCCAGACGTCAACACCCGACTTTGTCGAACGGCATGAGGCGACGCATTGCAGCGCCTGTCAGAGCGCCCTGACGGCGGAGATGGTGAAAGGGATCGAGAAGCGTCAGGTGTTCGACTTGCCTGCGCCACGCCTGGAGGTCACCGAGCATCAGGCGGCGGTTTATTGTTGCGACCATTGTCGAGCCACGACGACGGCTGGCTTTCCCGATGGCGTGGCCGCGCATGTGCAATATGGCACGCGCATGCGGGCAGTGGCGGTCTATTGCAATGTTCAGCAGCTGATACCCGAGGATCGGGTCTGCCAGCTTATGCGCGACCTGTTTGGGGCCACCAGCTTGTGCGCGGCCAGCGTGACCAACTGGACGCGCGGCGCGGCAAATAAGATGGGTGTCGTGGTTGAACACATTCTCGCCCGGCTTGCCGAAGGCGGCGTTCGGCATCTGGACGAGACCGGACTTCGTGTTGCCGGCAAGCTGCACTGGCTGCACACGATCTGCGATACCGCCTTCACCCATTACCGCATCAGCGCCAAACGCGGTGCTGTTCCAACCTTCCTGACCGGCGGGACGATCATTCATGATCACTGGAAACCCTACTACGCCCATATGAGCGGAGTGGACGCCCACGCCCTCTGCGGGGCGCATCACTTGCGCGAACTCAAGGCCATCGAAGAGATCGAAAAAGAGCCTTGGGCGACGGAGATGAGCGCAGTGCTTCATAGCGCCAATCAGCTCAGATGCGCGGCTCAGGATCAAGGCGAGACCGAACTCCCGGAACTGGTTCGCCAGGGTATAGTCACCAGATACATGGCGATCCTCGCCAAGGGGCTCGCCTTCCACGAACGCCAGCCCCCGCTGGCCAAAAGCCCCGGCACCCGCGGCCGAAAAGCCAGGCGGCCAGGCCACAACCTGCTCCTCCGCCTGCGTGACTACCGCGATGACGTTTTGCGATTCATCGCCGACTTCGCGGTCCCATTCACAAACAATCAGGCCGAACAGGACCTGCGCATGATGAAGCTGCGCATGAAAATCTCGGGCACCTTCCGCACCCTCGAGGGCGCGCGGGTCTTCGCCGACATCAGGTCCGTCATCTCGACGGCCAGAAAACACCGGTTCAACATCCTGGAAATCCTGACCCTGTCACCACCTCAGATCATCGCACGGCTCTGACGGAACAAAACCCCGCAACCCTATCGGACAGGGTGCTTGGGAGTTACCAACTTCCTCCTCTTTGCCGTGCACGGCTTTGAAAAGGAACGCATTCATTCCTTCAGTCGTAAATGGGCCCTCGTAGCCGTCGACATCGCCCGGGTCATATCCAAGTTTGTGCAGGCAAGCTTGCGTTGCTGCAACAAGGCGACGTTTTTGCGACGAACCCGAAGGGTCGAATTTGTAAAGGCCATTTAAGTCTGCTTCGACCTTTGCGACAGATTTCATCGACTGCGGACCAATGATGCCGTCGATGCCTTCCTTGTGATAGCCGGTCGCGGCCATGACCATCTGAACGTAGCGTCCTCGCATGAATAAACCTCCTCTTTCGAATATCTGAAATTGCAAATGGCAAAACACGAATGACCACGGCACAAGTTTAACGCGAAACGTTTGAATGCACATCACTAATTTCGTGATGGGCGTGACAGCGGTCGGTGCGCTCAACCCGTTGGCACCGGCAGCTTCGTTCACCAGTCGGGATGTCGGCATTGCAAATTCCAACATCACAGGTAGTTTTCAGCATCAATTGTGGAAATTTGCACAGTTATGGACAATTGGGG
>CATOSB010000020.1 GCA_951812305.1 uncultured Paracoccaceae bacterium | reverse complement strand
AACCTGATCCATCCCACCACTGATTCAGAGAAATCAACCCGGCGCCACAGAATTCAGACAAGAAAGAAAAAAACACGCGCAAAATGGCAAATTCGACTCACCATAAAACTGACAATAACACTCAAACGTGGGGGGTGCTTGGGAGTTACGATAGAGGCTGATTTTCGGGATCGTCTTCCCGGGTATCACAAGTCTCGGCGGGAGGGCCTGTCGGTGCTGGCAAGCGTGGTTTTGAACACGCGGAGTGTCAATCTGATGGAAAATGCAGCAGCTTTGCCGCGTGAGATTGGGTCGGTGGACCACCGATATCAGTACATTTCGCGCCTTTTGGGCAATTCCCATATCGATACTGACGAGGTCATGCAGGCCTATGTAGGGGAGATTTTCCGCCGCCAGATTGAGGCCGGAGAAACGACTGTACTGGCCCTTGATCAAAGCAAGCTCAACGAGGGTCACGAGGTCTTGATGCTGTCGGTGCGGATGAGGGATCGAGCCCTTCCGGTCGCCTGGCGTGTGCGCCAGACCAAGGGGCCGATTGGATGGCACGTGCAACACGAGCTTCTGGAAGCTGTGCGGCCCTGGCTTCCAGAAAACGCGCGCGTATTGCTGGCCCGAGACCGGTTCTATGGGACCGCCCGCTTGATCAAATGGTGCCAGAAGGCGGGCTGGGACTATCGGCTCCGCTTGAAAAGCAACCTTACCCTGCAGCATCAGGGAGGTGAGGTGGCAACCCGTGAGATCGCAGAATTGATGCCCGAAGGCATTGCAAAGGCAGAGCTGAATGAAACAGGCGTCCTCACCAACATCGGTGTGCTCCACGAAGACGGACACAAAGAGCCGTGGATCATCGCAATGAGCGTGACCCCATCCGAGTACAAGATACTCGATTACGGCATGCGATGGAGTATTGAGGCCATGTTCTCCGACTTCAAAACCCGAGGCTTCGGCATCACCCAAAGTCAGATCAGAAGACCAGATCGACTGGCGCGCCTCATCCTGGTTCTGGCAATCGCCATGTACTGGGCTGTTTCTACCGGAGCAAACGAAGAATACCACGTCGCGCAACGCGGCGAAAAAAGGGGATTCAAAAAGCCCGACGATCCCTGTGTTCACTCTTCAAAACCTGAGTTCTGGATAAGCGCTATATGGGGTCCATTAGGGCTCAGTGCAAAATACCCCTTTAAGCGATTTCAGGCGTCATTTTACGCCAGATGTATTGGCCAATGAGCAGAATGTGTTCCCAGCCGAGCGGTGAGATATGCCGGAGCAGATGTTCTGGCGTTTCCAGTCCCTCCCGCTTGCGCTGCATGACGGCTTTGCCGAGATGGACCGTGTTCCAGTAGATGATAATTGCCGTGAGCAGGTTCAGGCCGGCCATGCGGAAGTGCTGGCTTTCTGTGGTCCGATCCCGGATTTCACCATGGCGACCGATCCACAAGGCATCCTTCAGCGCATGGTGTGCTTCGCCTTTGTTCAGCCCGACAGTTGAGCGGCGCTGCATGTCCATATCGAGCGCCCATTCGATGATGAACAGTGTCCGTTCGATCTGTCCGATTTCCCGCATCACGATGGCCAGATCGTTTTTGCGTGGGCGGGCTGACAATCGCCTGAGGATCTGGCTTGGCGGCACCTTGCCTGACCGCATCGTGGCCGTGCATCTCAGCACATCGCCCCAGTTGTCGATGAAGGTCTGTTCCCGGACCTTGCCGCCGATCAGGGACTTGAGCTCTTTCGGAACGCTTTTGAGATCAAAGACGTAGAACCGCTTGGATTTCAGGTCGCGAATACGGGGAATGAAGCGATAGCCCAGGAGCGCGAAGGCGGCGAATACGAGATCGGTGAACCCACCCGTGTCGGCGTAGTGTTCTTTGATCCGTTTGCCAACCTCGCTCAGGCACAATCCGTCCAGAGTGTACGGCGCCTCGTTCACCGTGGCGGGGATCGAATTGACCCAGTATGGGCCAAATTGGTCAGAAACGTGTACGTAGGCTTTCAGCCCCGGCACCTGGTTGTTGTACTTGGCGTTGATGAGGTTCATGGCCTCCCCCTGGCGCGTGGTCGGGAAGAACTGCCCGTCGCTGGAGGAGGTTTGACCCGACCCCCAGTATTGCGCCATGGGAAGTTTGGACTGCGCGTCCAACACGATCGCCAGCGCCTCGTTGATCGCATCGCTTTCGACATGCCAGCGCGACAGGCGGGCCAACTGGGAATACTTATAGCCGGTGGTGGCTTCGGCCATCTTGCTCAAACCCACGTTCAGCCCTTCCGCGAGAAGCACGGTCAGCAGCCCGATGATATCCCTGCAAGGCGCGCCGGAGCGTAAATGGATGAACGCGTCCGTGAAGCCGGTGGCTTCTGCCACGTCCTGCAGGATTTCAGTGACTTTCGCATGTGGCATCCGCTGGTACAGATCGAGAACCAGTGGGCCCGCTTCCTCCGGGACATCAGCTTTCAGACGCTCGATACGCAACTGGCCGTCTTCGATAATGCCATTGGGAAGAGTGCCGGTCCTGACAGCTGCCGCAAGCCGCTCGAAGCCATCCTGCAACCGGCGCTTTCGATCCTCAATCCAAACCTCTGGATCCAGCGGTAGATCAAGCCCCGGCATCGTCTTTGCGGCTTCCAGCGGCACCAGAAGTTTCCTGTCATCGGCATATCGGCGGGCGTGATCCAGCCAGATATCATTGGACCGAAAGGCCTCCTGAAGGCGGAACATCACCGCCACGATCCAAAGCCGCTCCTCATTGGTGTCGGGCTTGCGCAGTTGCTTGTCCCACTTTGATCGGGCGGGCAGAAAGGCCCGCGATTTGGTTGTGATGTCTGCGCCCTCCCGGATGACCGCCGCGGCGTCGAGCAGCGGTTGGGCCACGGTGGCACCTCGGATATCCAGAGCCCTTAACATGCGTTTGCCATAGAGCTTGAAGCTGTGAAACGCCTTCTCGATGTGATCCATCGGCTCGGCCATGGCAGGTTTGATCAACTGGGTCGCCATCGCCACAAGAGTTTCCAAACCATCCCACCCGCTGGATGCATCGACGGCACCGCCCAGGGCGGCCTCATCGCCCCGGGCCATCAACAATGTCGTGCCCAGAGATTGGAACCCGACCAGTGTGCTGGCAATATCAGCCTGTGCCTGTTCGAAGTGCATCGCGCTGATTTTCTTCGCCTCCCGCCAGGTCTTGCCCACGATCCGATCGTGGGTTTCGACAACGGTATCGGCAATGGACGCGGCCCATTCGACGACACAGGTGGCCAGAATGGCAAGGCGGCGATTACTGCTGATGTCCTGCAAATCGCCCGTGAAGTAGCGCTCGCCCTGACGGCGCAGCATCTTGACCCGGTGGGGTGGGATGTCATCGAGTATGTCTGGCGACAGCTCAATTTCCTTGAGGGTTTCCACCCGGTCAAGCAGGCGGTTTATATCGGCCGTGTTCTTGCCGGCCTCAAAACCGCGCAGCCACAAAAACACGCTCTGCCAACCGTTTGCAGCCGCGCCGAGCAGGTCGTCGAGGCGACGGCGCAATGGGCTCTCCAGACGCGCGGCAATCCGGTTCTCGATCCGCCGCTCGGCTGCCACAAGAGCATCGGCACAGAGCCTCTCAATCATCGTGACACCCGGCAGGATGATCTGCCGCGCCCGGCATTCTTCAACAAAATCCCGCACCAGCCCTTCACCAGATCCGGCTGCCTCGGCTTGCTGGTCTAACCATGCCGTCATTTGCTTCACACGTTTGCCGGTGAAGGTCTTGTAGCCATAGATCTTACGCAACGCGCCGAGGTGTTCATGTCTGGTGTTGGCGCGATTTGCGTATGGCAAAAGATCCTTGGCCTTCAGCCCGAGTTGGGCCGCAATGTAAGCGGATACGGCCTCCGGGATCACCTCACCTGACTTCAGAAACCGTCCTGGATAGCGAAAGGCACAAAGCTGAAGGGCAAAGCCGATCTGGTTTTGTGGTCGCCTGCGCGTTTTGATGTACGCGATGTCATCATCCGCAAGCGTGTAGTGGTATTCCAGCGATGCCCTGTCGGTGGGCAGGGTGAAGAGAGCATCACGCTGACGTTTCGTCAGAACAGTTCTGTGGGCCATACGTTACCTTTTCAGAGAAGCGTTGAGGGGCAGATCCGAGGCCTTCGTTCATGTTTTCGCCCGTCCGATAGACGTACCTTCAGCGCACAGGTCAGATCCCAGTTTCCCCTCCCATAAAACCAAGGCCTCAGATCGTCGCAAATAGCTGGTCCGATAAAAGTTGCAGTGAAGGTGGGTCAAACGTACAGTGAGCCAATGGAAAAGATCGGATATGCACGCTGCTCAACCTACAGTCAGGACTTGACTGCGCAGCGGCAAGCGTTGAGTGATCTCGGGGTTCAGGACGACCGCATTTATACGGATCACGGATTGACTGGCACCAACCGGGAGCGGCCCGGACTTGAACAGGCGCTGGCCGCCGTGCGCAAAGGCGACATCCTGGTCGTAACGAAGCTTGATCGCCTTGCACGATCGGTTCCAGACGTTCGGGTCATCAGCGACCAACTCGAAACCAAAGGCGTGAGGCTTGCCTTGGGGACAGCGGTCTACGATCCCAGTGATCCGATGGGAAAGATGTTCTTCAACATCGTCGCCACCTTCGCGGAGTTCGAAGCAGATCTGCTCAAAATGCGCACCAGGGAAGGCATGGCCATCGCCAAGGCAAAGGGCAAAATGCGAGGAAAGAAGCCAAAACTTACTGAAAAACAACAGAAAGAGCTTTTGAAGATGCACGAAACCGGCGACCATTCGATCAGTGATCTTGCCGAGATATTCTCCGTTTCAAGAGCGACCGTCTATCGCACACTGCAAAGGGACCAGAGGGCTTAAAGGGGTATTTTGCACTGAGCCCTAATGGACCCCAGATTTCGCACCCCCGTCAGATTGTGCCCGCCGAGATCGAGATCGCTCTTCATAATGTTGCCGTCGGTGCAGTCGGGATTGGGCACGCGGAAGAGATAGGGCGTACACCCCTGCCCGGTCCAGAAACTCCGAGCCACGAAGAGATCGCCTTTCCGGGCAAAGGGCGGGTCCGGGGGTGCCGCGCTGTTGATGACGTTCATATCCAGGCTGATATCCGGGCCGGCCATTCTGATGCCGCCTCGGCCGTCCTGCACTATGGTGCCGACCCCGGACACCCCGATCCCGGGTCCCGGCACCTGTTCGGTGCTCTCGGGGCCCCGGGCGCGGGCGAGCACGAGGGTGGGGCCGGAAACGGTCTGCCAGAGCCACAGTGTCATCTCGCGTCGGCGCGCGGTGTGTTTGGGCAGCAAGTACGTCGCTCCTGCCCGCCCGCTCTCGAGGTCGGCGTATGCCACCTCTTTTGGAGGACCGATTGCCGGCGCCCCTCCCGTATTCCGCTCAAGCCATTGCCGTCCGGTATCCGCGAGACCGGCCAGCGCACGGGCTTCCGCCGTCAGTGTCCTGCGCTCCGTCCAGGCGGTGAATGTCTGCGCCAGCAGGCTGGCCGTCACCGTGAGCACCGCCACGGCCAGCAGGGCCTCGAACAGCCCCAGCCCGCAGCGGGCGCGGCGCGGATATGATTGATGCCCCTTCATGGGCAGGCTCCACATCTAAAGCTGTCCTCGACCTCGAGGTCTTTTGCGGTGAGCCTTTCCAGTCCTGCGGTGGTCCCGACAGTCAATGCGCCGGTCACATCCACATCCCCGGCCCGGGCGAGCCCGGTGACACTCAATCCGGCACCCGCTTCGGTGCCGGGGCCCGTGTTGACGGTTCCGGCAACCGTGAGCGACCCGTCTGCACGGGTCTCGCCGGACAGCGCCGCCGAGCCTGCGGCTTCGAGAGCGCCCACACCGGTCACATTGTTGCCGCCCATCTTGAGATCAAAGAGCATATGCGGCGCCGGATGCCCGGCGCGGCGCGACCGCAGCACAAAGCGCGGGTCGATGCGCCCGTAGGGCCAGGCGAAGATCGCGATATCATCGGCGGGTTCGAAATCCGATGCCGCCTCCGCGAGCTTTGCTGTTTCTCCCGGCCTTCCGGCAGCCAGCGCGTTTCGGATCAGCTTGATCTGCCGGTGCTGTATTTCCCCGTCGATCTCGGCCTTGATAACCACGATCCCGTGCGGCAGCGGGTCACCCCCCTGCCCCTCCGGGCCCTCCGGGAGCGCGATCATCTCCGTGACCTCCCAGCCGCGCGGCGCAGTCAGCACCGGCGGGCTGGCGGGGTGGTTGGCGAGGCGGCGCGCTTCCTCGTCCGTGAGACGCCGGGCCTTGCCGGAGGCAGGTGGCACAAAGCCGGGACCATCGCGCGCGTCGTGCAGCCAGTGATGCAGCGCGTAGGCCCGCGCCTCGGCGGCGGCGACCACCAGCCGGGCTTCGCCGTCCCGCATCGCCCGCGCTGCGCCGATCTGCCAGAAGAGCAGGAGCACGCTCACCAGTGCGCTCACCGCAAGTGCCAGCGAGAGCGGCGCAGCCCCCGGCGGGACCGGCGCGGGATATGAGGTGTCCGCTCAGCCACGGAACACGATGGCGATCTTGTCGTTGTCACCCCCGTCACATCGGGTCTGAATGGCGGCGGGCGTCGCGCTTGCTCTGGGGTTCGAACCAAAAGCGCCCGCTCCCTTGACATAGACCGCAGCCACATCGGAGCGGTTCAGATAGGACTGGGCCAGATTCTCGCAGGCCGCCTCGGGCAGATCCAGAACGGTGATGTAGAACAGGTTGTTCGAGACTTTCCCGGTGCCGTCTTCATCAGGCACGTCTCCGCCGCCGGCAAAGATCTGCCCACCCCAGGGGGTGACGATCTTGCGGCTCCCGCCGGTCCCCTGGATGGCGTTGCTGGGCATGGCGCTGAAGAGCAGAGATGTCAGCTTGTCCTCGTACTGTGGCAGGTTTGTATAGATTTGCCGGATCCGGCCCTCCGCCGTGGCCAGATGGGTTTGCACGATCTGGGTGCGCAACGAGGCGGCGAGCCCGCCGTACATCGCCAGGATGGCGACGATCACCACGGCGGTGATCGCCAGGGTCAGAACCACGTTGACAAGCCCGCGCCGGGTCCGGCGGGGGATCGCGCGCTGCCCTGGCGATCGTCGGGACAGGGTGGCTTCAGGAGGCCGGGGAGAGGTAATACCAAGGGTGCTTCAAAATGACTCAGCTATGGATTTTGGGTACCGCCTGAGGTGCTGAGGTGATTCAAGATTGGCAAAGGAGACCACCGATGCCAGCCAGGATACCGATGCGAGCCGATTTTACCGCCAATGATCTGCGCAAGCTTGCCGCAGAGAGTTCTGATGCCCGGCAGAGCCGACGGCTTTTGTCGCTTGCCGCTATCGCCGATGGCATGTCGCGTGGGGCTGCGGCCCGCATTGGCGGGATGGACCGGCAAACGCTCAGGGACTGGGTGCTCCGTTTCAACGCTGATGGTCCAGCGGGGCTGCTGGATCGGCAGCGAGGAGGCTCGCGATCCCGCCTTGACAATGCGCAACTGGATGAACTGGCGGCTCTTGTCGAGACCGGTCCTGATCCTGAAAAGGACGGTGTCGTCCGCTGGCGGCGGGTCGATTTGAAGAATGTGATCAAGGCGCGTTTTGGCGTCGACTATCACGAGCGCCATGTGGGGCAGATTCTGCACAATCTGGGCTT
Source organism: uncultured Paracoccaceae bacterium (assembly GCA_951812305.1). Lineage (GTDB taxonomy): Bacteria > Pseudomonadota > Alphaproteobacteria > Rhodobacterales > Rhodobacteraceae > Rhodobacter_B. The sequence goes on along the minus strand of CATOSB010000020.1, from coordinate 20,228 downwards.
TTCCCACATCAGCGCACGCCCTCAGCACCCGGGGCAGGACGTGCAGGTCATTGAGGATTTCAAAAAAACTTCGGCGACAATCTGAAGGAGACGCTTCAGGGGGTGCCGCCGGACAAACCCGTCGAAATCTGGTTCCAGGACGAGATGCGTCTCGGTCAGAAGAACACCCGCGTCCGCCAGTGGGCACGCAAGGGCACACGGCCCCGCCAGCCCGCCGATCAGCGTTACCAAAATGCGTATCTTTTTGGCGCCATCTGCCCCGAACGCGGCACCGGCGCGGCGATCATGATGCCAGCAGCCGACACCTATGCGATGCAGCGCCACCTGGAAGAAATCAGCAAAATTGTCTCCGATGGCGCCCACGCCGTCATCCTCATGGACCAAGCCGGCTGGCACACGACATCCGCTCTGGAAATCCCGCAAAACCTGTCGCTCATGTTTCTGCCGCCCAAATCACCAGAGCTGAATCCAACCGAAAACATTTGGCAATATCTCCGCCAGACATGGCTCGCAAACCGGACGTTCGACACATATGACGCGATTCTCGACGCGGGGTGCGAGGCCTGGAACAACCTCATCGCAAGACCGCAAACCATCACATCCATCGCAAGCCGCAACTGGGCGAAAGTCGGTCAGATTGAATAACCCTTGGTATAATATCGGTCATGGGAGGAGGTCCTTTCTGGATTGGGGGGAGGAAACACCCGGGAAGCGTCGGCGCGCGCGGAATGCCCGCGCTCTGCCCTGCGAGGGGCCCGGTATTATGGAGGTATCTCTCACAGGCCGGCCCCCTGGTTGATCTGCTCGACGATGGGCAGGGCGATGGACATGAGCGCCACGAGCGCGGCGGCGATCAGCGTCAGCAAAACGCCGTTCAGGACGGCCATGCGCGCGCGCATGGTCTCCTCGATGCGGGCCAGCCAGCGTTCGAGCACCTCGCCGATGCACCCGATGCCGCCGGGCTTGTTCCAGAGTGTTCTGAGCACAGCCGACAGTTCCAGCGACGGAAAGCCCTGCCCGGCCAGAAGCCCGGCCGCGCCGAGATTGCCGCGCGCCGGGATGTAATTGCGGGCCAGCGCCCGGATGCGCGAGCGTGCATAAGGCGGTGCTGCGCGGCCCATACGCTCGAGAAGGTCGGTGGTCACCGCCTGGCCCGAACGTCCGTATTCCACCACGGCAAAGAGAAACCCCGCACCGGCGGAGAGCCGCATGATCGAGAACGGCGGTATACGGTCCGCCCATGTGCGTCCAAATCCGGTCCAGTAGCGCATCAGGAGGATGAGACCGGCAAGGGCGCCGCCGAGCCAGAGGGCCAGCGCGGCAGGGTTGGCGGCAAATCCCTGCGCGACCCGCACGATCCAGCCCTGGAAGGGCGGCAGGTCGTCGAAGACGATCACGTCCGCGAGCGCGGGCAGAAGCGAGAGGCCGAAAAAGAGAAGAAGGCCCAGAAAGCCGAAGAGCAGCACAATGGGGAGTGCAATGGCGTTGCCGATGGCGCGGCGCATGGCAAGCTGGCATCTCAGCAGCCGTGCGGCGGCCCCGAATATCGCACCGGGGGCCTGCCGTCCCAGCCCATCGAAGAGAATGCGCTCCCCGGTGCCGCAATAGGGAGCGAGACGCCCGGCCATGCGCCCCTCGGCCAGTCCGGCGCGGATTTCCATCAGCACGGCGGCTATGGTCCCGCGTCCCTGGAGCGCGTAGCCCTCGGCCACCGCCTCCATCATGCGCCCCAGATCCTCGCCGCTGCCCTCCAGCACGTCAGCGATGAGCTGCCAGACCTCGGCCCGGGTCCGGGCGGTGAACATGAGCTGCCGCCAGACCCGCGTCAGCCCGGTGGCCGGGGTGTGCTCTCCCGCCATCAGTCCGCCTCCCCCGCAGGCTGCTCTGCCCCGGGCAGCTTCAGGTGGGTCACATCGGTGTAATCGGCCTCGCCCGCGGCCACGAGGCGGCGGAGGCGGGTTGCGACATCGATGCCGCCGAGCCCGCCCTTGTCGCGGGGTGTCAGCCAGTAGGCGCGGGCACCATGGGCGTCGCGGGCCTCAAGGAATTTGCGGAATCTGTCGTCCACGACGATGATCTCCGCCGTGGCGCGCTTGCGGGCCAGCCCGCCCCAGGCCAGACGCGCGGTGGCATCCTCGCGCCCTGCAAGACAGGTCGGACAGCCCTCCCGGTTGCGGACCCGGGGTTGGCCCTCCGGATCCCCTGTCCAGTCGGCGATCACCGCGGCCTCGTCTTTTGTGGCCCCCCGGGCGCAGTCCGGGCAGAGGATGGGCACCAGGGTCTGGCGCATCACCAGGCTGACCACCCCGGGCTGGGCCAGTTCCTTCGGATCGACCCCGAGCGAGATCAGCCGGAAGAGGACGCCGGCGGCGCTGTCGGAATGGATGGTGGTGAAGACCTTGTGACCGGAGATCACAAACTGCATGATCTCGCGGCAATCGTCGGCGGTGCGGATTTCCGAGATCATGCCGATATCGGGGTTGGAGCGCACGAAGGTTTTCAGCGCCCGGGTGAAGGCGGCCCCGCGCGCCGCCCCTTCCGCGCCGCCCGCCACCGGCATCTGGATGATCCCGTCCCCGGTGATCGGATATTCGATGGGGTCTTCCACCGTCATGATGGAGACGCGGCCCTGCCGCTCCCGGTAAAGCCGCTCCAATTGGCGCACCAGCGTGGTGGACTTGCCGTCCCCGGTGGAGCCGCCGATGATCACCAGCCCGCTGCCCGAGGCGCGCTCGACGGCCAGCGCATCAAGCACATCGGCTTCCAGCCCGAGATCCTCGATCTTTCCGGCTGTCGTGTCGTCAGCCGTGTAGATCAGTCTGAGCACCATGAAGTCCTTCCCGTCGCCGTGCGGCGCTTTCTGCGCCCGCAGCGCGGCGAGCTCCGGCGGCAGGGGGATGCGGCGTTCCTGCCCGATGGAGAAGGCCTGGTGCTGACCGGCCTGCTGTGAGGCTGTCTTGTCGCCATAGTCGCGCCGGTCATAGAGCCAGGCGATGGCCTCGGCGGCCTCATCGGGCGGCCAGGAGGGTCCGTCGGTGTATTCCTCGGCCCCGAGGCGCAGGCGCAGGACCGCGTGGTCGGTGCGAATGACAAGCTTGAGGTCGCTGGCGCGCAGCGCTGCTGCCCGGGCGATGGTCTCCGCCATGCGCCGGGCACCGGGCATGGTTGGCACACCCCCTTCCCCCGATGCGCCGCGGCCGTTGAGATGGGCGACCTCCGAAAGTGTGGCCACGCGGCGGGATTTGACGGGGGGCATGTCATAGCGCTCCCCAAGCGCCTGCACCTCTTCGGCGATCACCACGGTGTTGCGGTCCGGCACGAACCAGTAGGTTCCGTCCCGGGAGATGGCGCAGGCCGCGCGGAAGCGGGCGCTGCCCACCTCCAGTATGCCGTTCGCCGCCACCGGCGGGCGGGGCTTTGGCCCGGATCCCGTCAGAGCGCCGATCCGGGCGGAAAGGCCACTGCGCCATTCTGTCGTGATCTCCCCGAGCGCGCGCATCAATCGTCCTCCCCTACGGGCGAGACCACCCAATGGGCCGCGCCCGGCCTGTTGCTGTCGGCTGTGTTCCCGACCCAGGGCAGCGTCTCAAGGGGACCGGGGTCGCCCACAGCCACCCCCGCAGCATCGATCCGGGCGATGCGCCGCCCGTCCGGCAGCGTATCGCCCGCTTTGCGCAGCAGCGGACCGTCGGTCTTTGTGATCCAGTCGAAGACGGGTGCGGGCATCCCGGAGGCCGTGTCCAGAGCGCCGTCGGGCGGCGCGGTGGGGAAAAGCGGCACAGGCACCTCGCGGGTGCCGGTGATCGATGCTGTCCAGGCCCCCTCGCCCGCGCGGACGGTATAAAGAACCTGCCAGACGGTCTGTGTCGGGGTCGGGCTGTCAATCGTCTCGCGGTCGGGTGCGCCCGGTTCCCGGTCCGTCCGGATATCGGTTGGTGCGGCAGGGTCGGAGTCCGGCGCCGGGCGCAGGACGGGGTCAACCGGTTCTGCATCGAAGCTCATGTCGGGACCGGGTCCGCCATCGGGCGGCGGGGGCAGAAGACCGGTCATGGCCGTATCGATGGCGCCCTGCGCCTCCAGGAAGGCGGCGATGCGCTCGGCACGGTCCGTGCAGAGCCGCAGCACCTCCTCCTCAACCGCCAGCGCCTCCAGCGTGTCCAGACCGTCCCAGGCGCGCCGCAGCGCCGCCACCGGGCAATCGCCGAGGCGGACAGAGACCTCGGGCGTGACCCCGAAGGGGCGGCTGTCCTCGGCGGTTGCCAATGGCGCTGTCAGCGCAAGGCTCAGGGCGGCGACGCAGGACGCGGCGCGCCGGAAGACCGGCACAGTGACGGACGGCGGGATCGATCGGATGTGGGCCGGTGCGCTCTGGCGTTTGCGGAGGAACAGACCTATATAGGAAGACATGATTTTGACCCTGTCCGGGTTACTGGACCCCGAAGAGTGTCGCAGGTGCCCTGCACCGCGCCCGAGGAAAGACCGCCGCCCATGCCCACCGTTGCCTTTGATACGCTGAAAGCCGCCCAACGCCTGGGCCAGGCCGGGTTTACCGAGGATCAGGCCGGGGCGCTGGTCACCACCTTTGCCGACGGCATCACCGAAAATCTTGCCACCAAGGCCGACATCAAGGCGCTGGACACGAAGATCGACGCGGTGGCGGAGGCCCTCACGAAAGACATGAAGGCGCTGGACACGAAGATCGATGCGGTGGCGGAGGCCCTTCAGAAGGACATGACGGCGCTGGATATCAAGATCGACGCGGTGGCCGAGAGCCTTCAGAAAGACATGAAGGCTCTGGGCAAGGACATGACGATCCGCCTGGGGGGTCTCATGGTGGGCGGTCTCGTGCTGCTCACGCTCCTCGACCGCGTGTTCGCCAGCTAGAGCATTTCCAGGATCGAATGTGATCAACAGCGCTGCCTCTCCCTTCGGTCGAACGCGCAGTCGATCACAGTTTGATCTCAACAATCCATGGAAACGCTTTAAGCAGCGATTTCGCGCCCGCGTGTTCTGGGGGGCCAGTCTCTGCATCACGGTCTCCCCTCCCCCTGTGGCCCGAGCGCGGCCATCAGATCCTCAAGCGCCACGCCGACCAGCGATCCGTCGGGATGTTCGATCACCACGCTGTCGCCATGGCTCGACCAGAGGGAGACGCGCTCCGGTGCGCCGGGCGCGCGCACCAGCCCGTCGGCCCCGAACCGGCTGCCCGGCGGGAGACCGGCTACGGAGATGGCCAGGGCTTCCCCGAGCAGGCGGTCATGTTTCAGGGCCAGTGGATGCGGGGTTCCGGCCCCGGCCAGTTCCGGTGGTGATTTTGGCGGGGCCAGATCGGTGATGCCTCCGTCGGGCCAGAGCAGGCGGATAAGATCGCCGTCTTCGCCCGCCGCACGCAGCAGCGTGGCGCTGCCGGTCACCGGGGCAATGTCCGCCGTCTCAAGGCTGTCCGTGCCCAGAAACCACAGCGCGGCCAGGGGCGCGTAGAAGACGAAGGGTGGAAGATCGGAGGCACCATCTTCGATCAGATCGAGCGCCGTGCCGCTCCGCGCCACCAGCCTTGCTTCCAGCGCATCAAGCGCTGCGCCCTCTGGGGCCGCTTCGGCCAGCGCGGCACCGGCCCCCATCACGACGACAGCCAGCGTCACGGCGATGGAGATCCGGCTCCGGACAGATCGCACGGCCTCGGCCATGGGTATGCCGCGCAGGCAGATCATTCGCTGAACTGCTGGCGGTAATAGTCCAGGCTCTCCGTGTAGTGGTTGCGCACATCGGGCGTCACCAGGTCGGGGCGCAGCACGCGGGTGCCGGGATGCTGGGCGATCAACTCGCGATAGGAACTGGCGGTCTGGTGCGGGTTGATGCCGACGCCAAGCTCTTTGGCCGAGGGAAAGCCCGGGCAAAGATCCCAGGTCCCCGCCGGCAGACGGGTCTGCAAATGCCCCCGGTTCCAGTCGTACCAGCGGCCGTTATAGGGCGTGTACCAGATGATTTCACCGGTGGCGCCGTCATAGAGCGGAGAAAACGCAGGCTTGCTTGGGTTCAGAGTATTCGTGTTGAAGATCGGAAGAACCTTACCCCGGATCCGGCGTATCTCGGCCGCCCAGGGATCCTCGACCCAGCCGCGCCCGATATCCTCCTGGTCGTTGCACCAGATGTAGCGCCCGTCGCGGGAGATGAAGATCAGCTTGATCTCGTCGTAAGCGGGGTCGCGTGTATCAGGCACTCCGGCAATCATCACGCGGTTGCCGAACAACTCTGCCATATCCTCGGCGCGGACATTGCCTGGCGGTGTTGCGGGCCTGTAACTTGGCCAATTGGCGGTTCCGCGCACGCCCGAGGCCATCTGTGCTTTGGCCTCGGCCACGGTGCTGGGGACGGGCCAGCGCTCCGCAGCGGCGGGTGGCGATGCGGTGAGGGTGAGGGCCGCGATAAGCGCGGCGGGGAAAAGGCTCTTCATGTTGTGGATCCTCCAAAGAGCGTTGCGGCCCGCGGGCCGATGGGATGGGGCCCCGGCAAGGGCCGGCGCTCCGGGTGACTGGGGGTTGATCGCGCGGCACCGGAACGCCCCTCGGGGGCGTCCAGCCAGCGGGCCATCAGGCGGCGCACCATGGCGCCGTAAATCTCGAAGGCGGCCTCGGGCCGGTTGGTGTAGATCGCGTTCACCGCCCGGTCTATCTCTCCGCCGATCCAGTCCCAGTCGGGATGGGTCTCGGGGATTGCGGCCACGATGCGCGGGGCCTGGGCGTAGTATTCGGCGATGAGGCGCGCGCCATCGGGATGCCCGGCCATCCAGCCGTCGCGAAAGGCGCGGAGCGCTGTGAGCGTCGGCCCGTCATCGGCCTCGCCCCGGCGCTCGACAATCGCCGTGGTCAGGAAACAACCGCCGCCACCGGAATTGCCGCCGCCGCTATCGCTGTCCCCCCCGCCAAAGATACTCTCGATGAGGTCACTCACTGCGTTGCCGAAACCGCCGCCATCACTCCGTCCGCTGTCGGTGCCGCCTCTCTCTGAGGCGAGATCTCTGTCTTCCGGCCCGTTGCAGGCGCCGCAATCGTTGGAGACCTGGACCGCGTGGCTGCCGGGGTTTTTGGCCACATATTCCCGCGCCTCGCGCCAGGATTTGACATCGCCCTGCCCGTCGCCATCCACGTCAAAGGAATGTTCACTGTCTTCGCGGCCACCGCCGGACGGCGGCCTGCGGCAGGTGTTTTTGATCGCGCGCCAGTATCCGGGATCGGCCACGGTCCAGGGCGTGTCGGGGGTGGTCGAGGCGTCGGAATAGACCCGGCGTGTCCGTGTCTCGACACGCTGATCAATGATCTCGCCCTCCTGACCGGCAGGGCAGGCCAGCGTGCGCGTTTCGGAAACCCTGGTTGTCATGACCCTGAGGCAGTCATCGATCACCCAGGTGACTATGATCGGGTCGCGCTTCCAGTCGTCGGGGAAGGTGAACGTGCGCTGCCATCCGGTCCGGGCGCCCTGCGGGAACCAGAAACCGTGGGTCTCCCGGCAGGTTTTGGCCGATACCTCCGTGTCATCTACAGTCGCGACGGAGGGCGTGGAGCAGTGCTCGCTATCAATCCAGCCGTTATTGTCGATCCGGCCATGCAGGTCGGGCAGGAGCGGGGCACCTTCCTCATCGACGAAGACGCCATTGAGCATATACCGCTTGCTGGTACGATAGCCCTTCGCGCCCTTGTCGGCGCAGGGCAAAAGCCGGGTCTCGCGCTTCGGATACCAGCCCACATTGACGAAAAACGCCAGGGCGGGTGCGGGATCCAACGCATCCCACGGCCCGTACCGGGATCCGAAACAGGCATCGATCCTCTTTTTCTCACCGAACGCATTGTACAGGACAGGCGCGCCATTTGTCCCGCCGGTCACGCGCGGGGCTTTTTCGATGGCCACCCCTAAATCGTCCCGCAGCCGGTGCCAGGCGGTGATGGCGGTCTGCACCATCTCCGGGGTCCAGCTGTCGCGTATACCCGCCCGCCTGGAGGTTCCCGGTCCGAACCAAACCAGCACCTTGCGGCGTCCCGAGGCGTCATAGTCCCGGCCGCCACAGGCCCAGGCCCGGATATCCCAGTCCTCCGGGGTGATCCCAGTGCCTGTGAAAAGTCCGTCCTTCCAGTAGTCTGCCGTGCCCTCAAGCGTCTTCGCCCGGCGGAGCTGGTCGTCGGTGACCCTGCCCGCGTCGTGAAGCGCTTGAACGGCGTCCGCAAAGCGGCCAAGATCACGCCTGGCCCCTGGGCCGGGTTTCCAGCGCGCAGGATCCTGGTAATTGTCCAGATCGTTCACAAGGCTTTCAAGCAGCGGCGGCGGCAGGGTGCGGAGCGCCAGCGCCACCCGGTCCCGGGTTGTGACCAGCAGCATGTCATAATGCAGCGCCGTCGCCCGGTAGGCTTCGCACAGGGTCCGCGCTGTGCCGCTGAAATCGGGAATGATCCGGCCATCATCTGCGCGGCGCGGCAGATGGCAGTCGATGCCGAGCAGGGGGTTGCGGGCCTGATCGGCGCTGGCCGCGCCAGTGGCAAGCGCGGTGGAGAGCAGCAGACCGGCCAGGGCGGAGCGGGGGCAGATCATGGCGGAGATCCTTTCGAAGCCTCGAAGGACAGGGTGAGCGGGGCGTCCGGATTGTGCGCAGCCGGACGCGCAGCCTCAAAGAGGGTGGCCGGAATGTCCCGTCCTGACCGGGGCCGGAGCAGCAGCCGCGCATTTTCCCCTGCGGCGAGGTCGAGCCGAACCGGTTCAAGCCCCGCGATATGCGCGGCCTTGCCAAAGAGCGCGGCCAGATCGCCGGAGGCGGTGATGAGAAAGCCGTCCCCCTCCTCTTCGACCGCGCCGGGTTGCCCGGCCCAGAGGGCGGCCAGCACAGGGCCAACATCGGGAACTGCGTCGGGAGAGAGATCAGAAGCGCCCGGCCGCAGCGGCAGCGTGCGGGTTCGCCAGAGCAGGAGTTCCTGTTCGGATCGGCGTAACCCGTGGGGCCATGCGGCCAGAATCCGGTCGGAGGCGAGGTCGCTCAGGACCGGGTTGGACCCGCCGACCGGTGTCAGCCGGTGCCAGAGCACCATCGTCACCGCCGGGGGGCCATCGGGAACCGGGAGATCAAAGTCAACGGTTTCGGGCAGATGTCCGGCCAGCGCACAGCCCCGCGCCCCGGCCTGCCAGCCCGCGATGCGGGGCCACCAGTCGGCAAGTGTTTTTACGCAGGCGGCAGCAAAGGATCCCTGTTCCGGGGCCGCGCGGATCATGGCGGGCGGCGGGGCCAGAGGGGACCGGGCGAGACGGTCCAGAACCGGCGGCAGGACAAACACAAGCGCAAGCGCGCCGGCCAGGGCAGTGCCCCCGAAGACCATGGTCCGGCGCGACACGCCGGTGCGGGCAACAAAGGCCGGTGTGCTTGCGGGCGTAACCGTCAGAACCGGCGCGGTGGTCCCGATGCGGGATATGTCTTTTGCGAGAGGCCCGTCATGGACCGCGATGCCCGTAAGGGGTGTGGTGGCATCAATCTCGCGGATGGCGGCCATGAGTGCGGCGGGGGTGTCGTGGATCTCTTCGGAGGCCGGAACCGGACGGACCTGGTCGGCTGCGGGTTCGGGTGCGCTGTCCCCTGTTGAAATTTCGGCCTGCCCAAGCCACCAGAGATCGCTGTCGGGGAGGTGTGCGACGAACAGCCAGGTCCCGGGATCGACTTTTTCCAGTCCCGCGCCGAGGGCAATGAGCAATGCACCGGCCCCGACAGCGGAGGCCGGACCGTCCGCCACCCGGTCGCCGTGGTGGAGTAGGGCGGCGCTGCCGCGCAGCGACAGGCCTGTCAGAACGCCGGAGCGCGCGGGTTGCCAGTCGAGCCCGGCAGCCAGCCGGGTGCCGTCTTCAAGCGTTATGATCCGGGGGGCCATCATCCGCACCCTCCCGATGGGATGAGTGTCGGGCGCACGAGGATCACCATGCGGATCTTGCGGCGGTTGGCCTCGCTCGACCCGCCGAGACCGATGGTGCGGAAGATCCCGAGGCCGCTGTCGCCCGCTTCGGAGACATCCTGCTCATAGCCCGAGAGCACCAGTGTCTCGCCGGGGGCCAGCACCGTCTGGTTGCGGATGGCGCGGCTGTCGACGGTGGGGGCCTGGATACCGCCGGTGTCAGCTTTGACCTCCGGGTCAAAGCCGCGAAAGGCCCGTTGGCTCAGCGTGAGGGCCAGTTGAATCCGGCGCGGGCCGACAAGCCGCGGCAGCACGGTCAGGCTGAGCCCGGTTTCCAACACGTCGATCTCGTGGCTTTTCGTTACGTCCCCGGTGTCCTTGTCCGTTTCGGTGGTGGTGCTGCGGAGATAGCTGCGCTCTTCGGTGAGCGCGATGGGGGAGACCGCGCCCGATTGCGCCACGGTGGAGGCGAGCCGGTAATCAACGACAGATCTGTCGCGCGCCAGTGCGCGGAAATTGATCTCGTTTACCCCACGCCGAATCACCAGCCCGCGCGGGGCATCACCACCGGCGGCGGCGGTGAGCGTTGCAATGCCTGCACCGATCCCGGTCGAGAAGTCGACCCCAATCCCGAACGTGTCGGCGCGATCCGTGTCCACGAAATACACCGCCACCTCGAGCCCGATGCGCATCGCTGCTGTTGCGGCCACGTCGTCCAGCACTTCGCCGACGGCCTTGAGAACCGAGGGCGGGCCGAAGACCTCGACCCGGCCCGATTGCGGGGAGAGCGTCAGCCGGGCCGGGGATGGCGCCAGTGGAGTGAGGTGCTGCTCAAGCTCGGCCCAGGGGTCGAGCGTGCGGGTGGTGGAGACGGTCACACCGCTGTCGGTGGCGTCGGTCATTTCTGTCGTGCCGGTGGGCAGCGCCAGCCGCCAGGTCTTGCGCGTCATGCGGTCGATGGTGATGACGCCGCCGCCCGGCCCGTCATAGGACCAGGCGATATCCATACGCGCGCCAAGCCGGTCAAGGAACGCCGAGAGCGGCCCTTCGTAACTTGCCGCCATGGTCGTGCCGATGGGAACAGAGACCACTTCGCCGCTCCCGAGGATGTATCGGGTGCGGATATTGACCGGGATTTCCGTGGCGGCGGTGATCGCGGCGGCGATGGTCTCGACATCGGCCTGCCCCCTGAGAGCAAGAGAAATGCCCCGTGCGCCCTCGACAGCTTTGGGCAATGGCTCGCCGGAGACCTGTCCGCGCTCGACCTCCACGGCGGCACCGTAAAAGGGCCGGTCCTCGCGCAGAACCTCGCCGCGCATCTGGGCGGCGAGCCGCGCGCGCTCGGCGGCGCTCAACCGGCGGCCCTGTTCAAGCCCTTCGGCGGCATCGTTGCGGATGCCGGTATCACAGGCGGCCAGCCCCATGATGAGGGCGCAGAGAAGGACGCATATGAGACCGCCGCGCATCACAGAGGGCCTCCCAGACGCAGAACGTTGTTGGGATAGAGCCGGATGCGGGGCGGCACCCCGTCATGGGCAAGGCCGCGCACGATCTCGCCCACGGCGTCGTCGAAGGAGGCCTGTACGCGGAGGGGCACGCGCAGGCGCCAGGCATCCGAACTGTCCACAATCACCGTCCAGCCTGCGGTCCCGCCCCAGCGTTTGAGCACATCGGCGAGATATTCGCCGGCCCGTGCGGTCCAGACCGGCAGGGGAGGTGGGGGTGGCGCTGCCGCCTCCGGGGCGGGAGCGGTGCGCACGATGGCGGTCGGGGCCGCGCCGATCTGTGCTGGCCCGGTTTGGGCGGGTTGGGGAACGGAGGCCCTGCCCTGCCCCGGTCCTGCTGCGCAGGGCAGGGTGATTCGGGCGCCGAGCTGTAGCGCGACAAAAGTCTTTCAGAATCCGCGACAAAAGTCTTCGAAATTGGGGCTGTTTTGGGCTGGAAATCGGTTGAATTTTCGGGGCTGTTTTGGGCTGGAAAAGGGCGCTCGAAGTGTTGAAGATCCAGCTTTACCCTCGCGTTGGGCGCGGGGTTGGTCTGGGTGATGTAACCGGGGCGGCACTCTGCCGTTCTTCCTCCCGCCTCTGGTCGGCGTCGGAGTTGTCGCGTTCTGCTTGCCGCTGCCGTTCTTCCTCCCGCCGTTGGTCGCTGTCGGAGGTGTCTCGCTCCGGGACTGCTGGTGACTCTTCCGGATTTTTGCTGTCATCGGGTGGAGGAGGTGGCTCCGGCGCATCGCCGACCCCGGTCAGATCGAGGGTTCGTGACACGGTTCGGTCGGGCGTTTCGATACCGGCGCCTTGGTAATAGGCGTCGACCTCGTCGATGGCGGTGAGGCGGATGCGGTCTTCGCCGCGCGGCTCGGTTCCGATGATGCGCAGATGGGCGTATGGCTCGGTGGCGGAGTGCAGCCGCCAGAGAGTGTCTGCGGGGTCGGCCCCGTCGGCGTCGAGGGGTTGGGGGAGTGGCTTTGCGAGCTTGAGGCGGTCGACGGGGCCGGTTGCTGCATCACCCGGATGCCGGCCCACGGCGCTGTCATGTATGCTGCCATCGGAGCTGCGGATCAGGATGCGGTCGCCGTCGTCGATCTCCACGGCACGGTCGATGCTCAGGACAGTGCGTTGCGGGTTTGCGGTGGCGCGCCCGGCGATACCGCCGTCAAGCAGGCCGTGACTGAGGGCGACGACGTCGCCGCGGGCGATGGCGAGACCTTCGAGTCCCATGTCCCATGAGATGCGGCGGCGGTGATAGATCTGGCGGGCGGCCTGCAGCGCGCATTCTTCTTCGGCGCGGGCGGTATCGGTGATACCGGGGAATGTCACGGTTGTGGTTGATGCGGGGGGTCCGGTGAGGCCGGGCATGAGACGGCGCACGGTCTGCCATGTCCAGTCGCGATCCTTGTCGATATAGCGGAGCGCGATTTCCTCCGCCGCGGCGCCGCTGGCCCAGGCGATACGCAGGCTGCCGGGGATGATATTTCCCGGCGTGATCAGGGAGGAGACGGGGGTGTCGGGATCGTCGTATATGACGCCGAGCCTGCCGCTGGCCCATGTCGGGGTGGCGCGGCCACAGCGGGCGACCATGGTCAGCAGGTCGCGGGCGACCATGGCGCTGGAGATGACGGCATCGCAGCGGAGCCCGTGGCGGGTGCAGAAGGCGGCCCATGCACGGATGGCATCAAGGTTGATGCGGGCGTCGGGAAGCCCTGCACCTGCGATCAGGCGGCCATCCACGCGGAGGCCCTTTGCGAGCCAGAGGAATATCCATGCCGGGTTGGAGTTGGGCTTCGTCTGCCAGCCGCCCTGGCCGTCGGGGACGGGCACGGGCTGGCGCGCCATGCAGGAGAGCCGGGGGGTGGAGCCTGAGAATTGGCCCGAGGCACGGATGCGCAGCCAGAGTCTTGTCTGTCCTCGGTAGTCGCCGGTGTCGGGACGGATCGAGCGGAGCGCGGTCCACTGCAGTATGTCGACGTCGCGGTTTCCGTCGGCGGGTGCGGCGGTGCGGCGAATGCGGACATCCCATGTACCGGGGGACGGCAGGCGGATCACGGTCGAGCGCCGGACCTCGCTGGCGCGCTCGTCGCCGGCCAGGCTAAGCGTACCGGGTCCGAGGCGGGTCCATGGGTCGCTGGTGTCGGCCGGGCGCGCCTCAAGATCGAGGGTCACGGTGCGGCCCGATCCCTCGCCCTTGTCGTTATAGGCGGTTTGGCGGGCGGCGAGATCGATGGCGACATGGGTGCTCTTCTCCGCTGTCCGCCGGGTCTGCCAGTCGGTGTTGTCGAGCGCGGGTCCGGCTTCGGTGTGGATATCGGCGCGTTCGGGTCCTGCGCGGCCGCGCAGGATGTGGCGCGACACGTTCTCGAAACTGTCCAGCGGGGTATTTTCGATGCGGGTATCGGAGATCTCCGGGGCCCCTACACCGAGGCCGAAGACCTGGACGAGGTCCTGGTTATTGTCGTTGTCGAAGCGCGCCCAGGGCGCGGCGGCGAGATCGGGGAAGATGCGGTGCGCACCGAGGATGAGCGGGACGGGCGCATAGGGCCGTGCCCGGTTGGCGCCACCGGTGAGCGAATAGACGGGCTCCGGCCCGGCGGCGGCACCGGCGGGATCGGGGGGCGGAATGAGGGCGTTGAGGACGAGGCCGCCGGCGACCATTATGCCGGCGGAGACGAGCGAGGCCTGAAAGGAGGTTAGGCCCGCAAGGAAAGACGCGCCGGGCAGCCAGGCCCCGAGGGCGAGGAGCGCGATGGTGCCGATGATCTGGAGCGGATTGCTGTCGCCCCCGCCGGCGAGCGCGGGGCGCAGCGCCACATGCTGGCCGGCGCGGAGCCGGGTGCGGGCGCGGGCGGACGGTGGCACGGCGCGGCCATCGACGCTGACAAGGATGAGACCGGGACCGAGGCCGGGGAGCGCGGCGGCGGCGAGTGTATCGAGGGGGGTGCCGGGCGGCAGCATGATGGTGGTCCGCCCCTCTGCCGTCAGGGGGTGCGGCCAGATCTCGACGCTGCAGGGGGCATGCAGGGGCTCTGCAAGGGCTGTGCGGCGGCGGTGGAGGGCCGCATCCGGGGTTCCGGTCGCCGCCTGGGGGAGGATCACAGCCATCGGTAGAGCCCGGCCAGGATCAGGCCCCGGTCTTCGAGCCGCGCCAGCGGATGCAGGCAGGTGCCGAGCCTGGCCATGTGATGCAGGACATGCGGGGTGCCGGGGGCGCCGGTCCAGAGCCCGATATGGTGGCCAAGGGCGCGGGTGCGGGCGGCGGCGCGCATCAGCACCGCATCGCCCTCTTGTGGCGCCTCACCGGTGTCGAGCGGTCGGGCAAAGTCGCCACCGAGCGCCGCGATGGCCCCGTCCCGCGCGCGCAGGCTGCCGGGGCTGGGTGGCAGGTCAAGGGCATGCCCGAACACGGCGTGGCGCACCCGAGCGACCAGATCGGCGCAATCCTCCGCCGGCGCGCCGACCCAGGCGTCGGCCCAGTCGGGAGTGTGGGGGCGATCCTTACGCGTCATCCGCCTCGAAGGCCTCGGCGACGCTCGTGATCCGGGTGCCGATCTCGATAAGCGCGGCGGCCTGCCCGCCGGTCTTGACCTTGTAGGGCAATTTGATGGTGCCGTCGGCGACGCCTGCCACAAGCGGGTCGAGCGCGTCGGCCAGCGGAGTGGCGGCGGTTTTCATGGCGGCGATATTGGCCGCAACCTTAAGCGCGGCGGTGAGCTTGCCGATTTCCACCAGCAGGAAGGTCACGCCGTCGCCATAGGTGCCGATCAGGGTCTCCGTATCGCCGACCGTGCTGTGTATTGTGCGCCGGGTCGCTGCCCTGATATCTGCGGCGTTTGCCTCCACGGTGACATCCTCCTTGCTGAGACCCTCTTCCGTGAGCCACTGGTCCACGTCCCCGAGCGCCATGGCGGCGATTGTTTCCGGGCCTTTTTTGATAAGTGCCATTGTCTTGTCCTCCTGTTGTGGATCAGTACGCGACCCCGGCGGGCAGCCGGTCATCGCCGTGGGTGTAGCGCCCGAGCGACTGGGCGTAGATGAACGCGCCGCCATGATCGCCGGTGCCGATATAGGGCAGCGCCAGCGCCACGGTCATGCTGCCTGTGCCCTCGAAGAGCGGCTGGTGGCATCCGCCCCAGCCGGGCCGGGTGTTGTGCAGATATGTCCAGCCATCGCCCTCGAGATCGCCCCCCGCCGTGAGGGTGGCCGACATGTTGTCGGAGGGATAGAAGGTGGTGGCCCCGTCATGCGTGACGACGTTGACAAAACAGGCGGCCTGGGTTTTGAACTCGCCCTTCCTCCAGCCGGTAAAGCGCGGGCAGCCCTGGCGCAGCACATAAAATCGCGCCGGCTTGCCGTCGCTCTGATCCGCTGTGATGTTGACATCCAACAGCAGGACGCGGAAATCCGATCCGTGCCAGGGAGTATCGCCGTCCGGCCCGTTGGTCGCCTTGTCGAGATCGCCGCCGAAGGCGATGCCTTTGTCGGAAAGCTTCTCCAGCGTGACCACATCGATTTTGCCCGTGGCCTTCGTTCCGTTGTAGAGATGGGTGGACCAGGCGGACCCGTTATGAGCCTCGAATATGTCGAATTCTGTGTTTACGCTTCCGCCGCAAAGGGTTGCGAATTTCCTGGTGTCGGCCAGCAGGTTGGGGGCGAGCGGGAACGATGCCTTTGCGCCGGCGACGAACGTATCGGCCCTACTCGCCGCGCTGATCGCGCGGCGGGCCGCGGCGGTCGCGGAGGCGCCCTGAGAGCGAATTTCACTGCTGACGGGTGCGGCATCGTTGATCGAGACGCTGCCCTGGCTCGTGGAGATGATGGTGCTCATGTTGTGATGTCCTCCAAGACCTGGATGATGAATGTGTCGGTGCTCTTTACTGTATCCATGTCCGTAAATTGAATGTCCGCGTGCCAGCATCCGGTAGGCCATTTGCTCGTCTCGTCCGCCCGCGCGGAAATGACGAAGCGGCCGCTCATCAGCGGATCGCCAACTATCACAGTCATTTTTACTTTCATTCCGGTTTGCGCGTGGCGCATCTGGCATTCCGGGGCCCAGACGCTCAGATCGCGAGATACCCCAGCATCTGCCCCCTTTGGTGGGGTCAGCCAGGCGGTGCAGTCGAGTGCGAGGCTGTCGCCGCGCTTGATGTATATTCTGTCCGGCATGTCGTTTCTCCTCCTCAGATCAGAACAGCCCCGGCGCGGTTGCGGGCTCGTAGCGCAGCGCCACCGCGGCGCGGTCGAGGCCGGGGTCGTACCCGAGCGTGGCGACGATCTCGACGGCGGTAACCTCGATGCCGAGCACGTCGAGCGTACGTTCCCAGTCGGGGGGATGGGCCCGGGAATCACCGTCGGCCAGGCAGAGCATGATCCGCACGCTGGCCCCGGCACCGCCGCCGGACCGCGCGATCCACGCCATCGCCTCGCGCCCGACATTGTCCATGCGCAGCTCCGCGCGCGGTGCCCGCCCGGCCCGGTCGTCGGCCATCTTTAGCCGCAGCGCGATGGCGGTATATGTCTGCCCCGCGATGTCGCGGTCCCCCGGCGACACCGCCAGGCGCAGGGGATCGTCAAGTGCCGGGTGACAGATTTCCAGCGCCGGGACGATGTCCTCGGGCGCGAGTGCGCGCAGGGCGATATCGAAGCCGGGGGCGGGCATCAGGCGGGCCCCTCCAGCGTCAGGCGCAACTCCCAGCGGCGTTGACCTCCGGCGACACGGGCCCGGGCGGTGATGCCGCCGGCCCCGCCCCGGACACGGACGCGCAGGGATCCCGGCCCCAGCGGATCGGGAAAGGCGAACCAGCGATGGGCATGGGCGTCGGCCCAGCCTGAAAACCGCTCCAGCGCGGCATCGCTGTCGAGATGTGCGAGGATGTCCCATGTGCGCAGGCCCCGCCCCCGGCGGGCCTGGCGCACCGTGCCGTCCTCAAACGGCGTGCGCAGCACATCCTCCGCCCGGCCGATCTCGAACGCCTCGGCGTCGATCCGGGCCTCGAAGGGCCAGAGAGGCAGCGGCGCGCTCACCAGAAATCCCCCCGGCGTTTGCCGATCGCGCGGGACATGGTCTGGCTGATCGGCCCGCCGGTCGCGTCGTCCTCGGTGATGATCCGGACGACCGCCCCCTCGATGTCGGGTTCAATAGCCGCCTCGCGTGGCCGCAGCGGCGGCCCGGAGCCCTGGTTGTCGATATGGACGCGGAGTTGGCGAGGGCCGTCCGCCGCGCTGGCCAGCCGTTCCATGAGGGGCGTCAGGGAGGCCGCAAGCCGGTCGGCGATGTCCTGGCCGGTCGCCGCCGCCGACACACCGACGGTCGGGGCGGCGGGCTCGTATATTTTCGGGATCGTGGCGGGGTCGATGGCAACACCGCCCGCATGAAACCGCGGCCGGTCCAGCGAGGCCAGCGCCGCCTCGATCGCGGCCGCCTGGGGCGCGGTCAGCACCGCCTCGCCGGCGGTGAGAAGGGCCGGCACCTCGCGGGACGAGGGACCATGGCGGGAAGACGCAGTCACGATCTCGCGGGCGCGGGTGAGCGCTGTCGCCCCGGCCACACCGCCGGAATGATAGAGTGCAGGCGTATCGGTGACGACGCCGCCCACATGCCACGGCCGCGCGGTCGGTCGCGGAGATGTTGCCGGGGCGGCTCCGCCGCCGAATATCCCGCCAAGGACCTCGCTGAGCGCATCCGCCAGCGGCCCGGTGATGCCCTGGCGGATGACAATGCGGGCGAGATCGGCCAGGATCGCATCGACCAGCCCGGAAAACTCAATCTTGCCGGTGGTGACAAAGCCCACCAGCGCGTCCTCCATGCCCTTCAGGGCGCGCGTGGTGGCCTCGGCGATCTCGTCGCCGGCGTGGATCGCGTCCTCGGCATAGTCCCGCAACGCCCCGGCCATGGCGGCGGCGCCCTGCGGGCCGAGGCGCAGCTCGCGATTGAGTTCCGCGGCCTCGGTTGCCGCCGCGATCAGCGCGGTCTCAAGCGCGCGGATCCCGGCGACCTGCGCGGCGGCGCCGGGTGCGTCGCCCACTTTGGCGATGGCCGCCTCGGCGAGATGTGCGGCCTCGGCCGCCGCAATGGCGCGGGCCTCCTCGACCTCGCCCAGGCCCTGCAGCGACACCCGGGCGCGCTCGGCGGTGCGGACATAACCCTCGAGCCGGCGCTCCAGCGTCGCGGTGGGATCGGCGCCGCGCCCGCCACCGCCGCGCCCGCCACCGCCGCGCCCGCCACCGCCGCGCCGGGCCTTGCGCAGTGCGGCCTCCGCGGCGGCGGTTTGCTGATTGAGGCGGGCCTCCTCGGCGGCTTCGTCGGCAGTGGTTTGCGCTGCAAGCCGCCGGTCCCGCAATATCTGTTGAATTATGCCGCTGTCCACGCCCTGGCCCCGGAGGCTGGCCTCCGCGGCGGCGATATTGCCCTCGGCGTCATGCAGCGCCTCCGCGCGGGCCCTCTGCACCGGCTGGCCTACGGTCGCGGCACGGATGCGCGCGATCGCGAGGCCATGGCTTGCCCCGGCGGCGAGCCCATCGAGCGCGGCCAGGGCGCGTTCGAATTCTTCGGCCAGCGTGCGCGCCTGCTCGGACATCGTGTCGAGGCCCGGGTTGCGGCCATCGGTTGCGAGCAATTCACGCAGATGGCCCTCGAGATCCACCACGTCACCCAGCAGCTGATCGTTCTGGGCTTGCTGATCATCCGTAAGGTCTGGGGCCGCATTGGCGGCGGCGCGGAGCGCATGGCGCAGCCTTGTGGCGGCCTCCTGCTGGGCCTTGATCCCGTCCGCGTCGCGGAGCGCCTCAAGCGCCGCGCCGACCTCTCTGACGGCGTCGACGCTCAGACCCGTCTTCGCGGCCAGCTTCTCAAAGCCCGCCTCCGCCAGATTCAGGCGCTCTGCGATCTTATCCCCGACAAAGTCGGAATTCGTTTGCAGGTCAAAGACGGCCAGCGCCAGCGCCTCTACGGAGACACCGGCGGCTTTCGCCTCGTCGGCAATATCCGCAAATCCGAACTGGTAGAGAACATCGCGCGGGTTGACCCGTGACCATGGCTGGATCGCAGCATTATACTTCCGGCCAAAAGCCTCCGCATCGCCGGCGTGGGCAACATGCTGCCGGAACGCTTCTGCAAACTCCAGCGCGGCTTTCTCCCCGGCGGCACGGGCGGAATATGCGGTCCTGTCGAGCGTCTTGGCGGCGAGATCGCCGGACAGAATGTCCTCGACCGCCTGCCGGGCGGCACGGGCGCTGGCGCGGCGTTCAATCTCCCGCTCGGCGGCGATGAGCGCGTAGACCCCGGCCGTCACTTCGCCGTATTTTTCGCGAATGGCGTCGAGATCGCCGCGCAGATCTTGCAGGCCGCGCAGCCGGTCGGTGCTGTCGGCCAGCCGGTCGGTGGCGTTGCCAGCCTCTTCGGCCGCCTCGCCGGCGCCGAAGAGATGCCCGGCCAGGGGGATGAGCACGGCCGAGGCGGTGCCGAGGACGACACCAAGAAGCCCGAACCCCGACAGCAACTGCGGCAACTGCTGGCTGAGCGCGCGGGAGGCCGCGGTGCCGGAGGCCATCTGCACCGCCACGTCCTGCACCTGGTAGCCGACATTGATCAGGGAGGCCCGGCTGGCCCCCATAGCCTGGCGATGGGCCAGGCCCGCCGCAGCCCCGGCCCGGGTGGCCCGGGTGAGCCGCTCCTGCGCGGTGGCGGCCTGCAATGCGGTCCGCGCGGCGCGCTGGGTGGCCATAACCGCGGAGGTCTCCGCCCGCGCCACACGCAGCGCCTCCCGTGCCGCGCGATCACGGTACACGGCCAGCTTCAGCGCCGCTCGGGCGGCCT
>CATOSB010000019.1 GCA_951812305.1 uncultured Paracoccaceae bacterium | reverse complement strand
TGGAAGCAAGATCAAGTTCCGCTCGGCGCTGGTGCCGCCCTATTTGCGCAAGTCGAAGTCAGTGGAAGAGTTGCTCCCCTGGCTGTACCTGAAAGGTATCTCGACAGGCGATTCATGTGTGGGCGATATTCCCCTTTCTCAGGTTGAGTGCTTCGATTATCATGTGGTATCGATTCGATGAAACCACCATATATAGTGGAGAATGTTGATATGGCGCGCGTTTTTATTAGCTTTGCAATGGAAGATCGGGTGCTCCGAGATTTTCTTGTTGGTCAGAAAAAGAATTCTAAGAACTTTAGTAACTCCCAAGCACCCTGTCCGATAGGGTTGCGGGGTTTTGTTCCGTCAGAGCCGTGCGATGATCTGAGGTGGTGACAGGGTCAGGATTTCCAGGATGTTGAACCGGTGTTTTCTGGCCGTCGAGATGACGGACCTGATGTCGGCGAAGACCCGCGCGCCCTCGAGGGTGCGGAAGGTGCCCGAGATTTTCATGCGCAGCTTCATCATGCGCAGGTCCTGTTCGGCCTGATTGTTTGTGAATGGGACCGCGAAGTCGGCGATGAATCGCAAAACGTCATCGCGGTAGTCATACCAAGGGTGCTTCAAAATGACTCAGCTATGGATTTTGGGTACCGCCTGAGGTGCTGAGGTGATTCAAGATTGGCAAAGGAGACCACCGATGCCAGCCAGGATACCGATGCGAGCCGATTTTACCGCCAATGATCTGCGCAAGCTTGCCGCAGAGAGTTCTGATGCCCGGCAGAGCCGACGGCTTTTGTCGCTTGCCGCTATCGCCGATGGCATGTCGCGTGGGGCTGCGGCCCGCATTGGCGGGATGGACCGGCAAACGCTCAGGGACTGGGTGCTCCGTTTCAACGCTGATGGTCCAGCGGGGCTGCTGGATCGGCAGCGAGGAGGCTCGCGATCCCGCCTTGACAATGCGCAACTGGATGAACTGGCGGCTCTTGTCGAGACCGGTCCTGATCCTGAAAAGGACGGTGTCGTCCGCTGGCGGCGGGTCGATTTGAAGAATGTGATCAAGGCGCGTTTTGGCGTCGACTATCACGAGCGCCATGTGGGGCAGATTCTGCACAATCTGGGCTTTTCCCACATCAGCGCACGCCCTCAGCACCCGGGGCAGGACGTGCAGGTCATTGAGGATTTCAAAAAAACTTCGGCGACAATCTGAAGGAGACGCTTCAGGGGGTGCCGCCGGACAAACCCGTCGAAATCTGGTTCCAGGACGAGATGCGTCTCGGTCAGAAGAACACCCGCGTCCGCCAGTGGGCACGCAAGGGCACACGGCCCCGCCAGCCCGCCGATCAGCGTTACCAAAATGCGTATCTTTTTGGCGCCATCTGCCCCGAACGCGGCACCGGCGCGGCGATCATGATGCCAGCAGCCGACACCTATGCGATGCAGCGCCACCTGGAAGAAATCAGCAAAATTGTCTCCGATGGCGCCCACGCCGTCATCCTCATGGACCAAGCCGGCTGGCACACGACATCCGCTCTGGAAATCCCGCAAAACCTGTCGCTCATGTTTCTGCCGCCCAAATCACCAGAGCTGAATCCAACCGAAAACATTTGGCAATATCTCCGCCAGACATGGCTCGCAAACCGGACGTTCGACACATATGACGCGATTCTCGACGCGGGGTGCGAGGCCTGGAACAACCTCATCGCAAGACCGCAAACCATCACATCCATCGCAAGCCGCAACTGGGCGAAAGTCGGTCAGATTGAATAACCCTTGGTATCACGCAGGCGGAGGAGCAGGTTGTGGCCTGGCCGCCTGGCTTTTCGGCCGCGGGTGCCGGGGCTTTTGGCCAGCGGGGGCTGGCGTTCGTGGAAGGCGAGCCCCTTGGCGAGGATCGCCATGTATCTGGTGACGATACCCTGGCGAACCAGTTCCGGGAGTTCGGTCTCGCCTTGATCCTGAGCCGCGCATCTGAGTTGATTGGCGCTATGAAGCACTGCGCTCATCTCCGTCGCCCAAGGCTCTTTTTCGATCTCTTCGATGGCCTTGAGTTCGCGCAAGTGATGCGCCCCGCAGAGGGCGTGGGCGTCCACTCCGCTCATATGGGCGTAGTAGGGTTTCCAGTGATCATGAATGATCGTCCCGCCGGTCAGGAAGGTTGGAACAGCACCGCGTTTGGCGCTGATGCGGTAATGGGTGAAGGCGGTATCGCAGATCGTGTGCAGCCAGTGCAGCTTGCCGGCAACACGAAGTCCGGTCTCGTCCAGATGCCGAACGCCGCCTTCGGCAAGCCGGGCGAGAATGTGTTCAACCACGACACCCATCTTATTTGCCGCGCCGCGCGTCCAGTTGGTCACGCTGGCCGCGCACAAGCTGGTGGCCCCAAACAGGTCGCGCATAAGCTGGCAGACCCGATCCTCGGGTATCAGCTGCTGAACATTGCAATAGACCGCCACTGCCCGCATGCGCGTGCCATATTGCACATGCGCGGCCACGCCATCGGGAAAGCCAGCCGTCGTCGTGGCTCGACAATGGTCGCAACAATAAACCGCCGCCTGATGCTCGGTGACCTCCAGGCGTGGCGCAGGCAAGTCGAACACCTGACGCTTCTCGATCCCTTTCACCATCTCCGCCGTCAGGGCGCTCTGACAGGCGCTGCAATGCGTCGCCTCATGCCGTTCGACAAAGTCGGGTGTTGACGTCTGGCGCAGGGTGTCGCCCCGGTGGCCAACTTGGCCGCCACTTTTCTTTCCGGATTTGCCACGCAGGCTGCGCGGGGCTGGCTTCTTCAGGCCATCACTTGAAGGGGGCTTGCTGCTATTGCTGCTGTTCTTGGCCAACTGTCGGCGCAGGTCCGTGATCTCTTCCGCCATGCTCGCCAACGCAGCTTCAAGCTCAGCGATCCGACGCAGAGCCGTGGCGAGAAGTTGTTCAAGGGCGGCAACCTGATCCATCCCACCACTGATTCAGAGAAATCAACCCGGCGCCACAGAATTCAGACAAGAAAGGTAACTCCCAAGCACCCTGTCCGATAGGGTTGCGGGGTTTTGTTCCGTCAGAGCCGTGCGATGATCTGAGGTGGTGACAGGGTCAGGATTTCCAGGATGTTGAACCGGTGTTTTCTGGCCGTCGAGATGACGGACCTGATGTCGGCGAAGACCCGCGCGCCCTCGAGGGTGCGGAAGGTGCCCGAGATTTTCATGCGCAGCTTCATCATGCGCAGGTCCTGTTCGGCCTGATTGTTTGTGAATGGGACCGCGAAGTCGGCGATGAATCGCAAAACGTCATCGCGGTAGTCACGCAGGCGGAGGAGCAGGTTGTGGCCTGGCCGCCTGGCTTTTCGGCCGCGGGTGCCGGGGCTTTTGGCCAGCGGGGGCTGGCGTTCGTGGAAGGCGAGCCCCTTGGCGAGGATCGCCATGTATCTGGTGACGATACCCTGGCGAACCAGTTCCGGGAGTTCGGTCTCGCCTTGATCCTGAGCCGCGCATCTGAGCTGATTGGCGCTATGAAGCACTGCGCTCATCTCCGTCGCCCAAGGCTCTTTTTCGATCTCTTCGATGGCCTTGAGTTCGCGCAAGTGATGCGCCCCGCAGAGGGCGTGGGCGTCCACTCCGCTCATATGGGCGTAGTAGGGTTTCCAGTGATCATGAATGATCGTCCCGCCGGTCAGGAAGGTTGGAACAGCACCGCGTTTGGCGCTGATGCGGTAATGGGTGAAGGCGGTATCGCAGATCGTGTGCAGCCAGTGCAGCTTGCCGGCAACACGAAGTCCGGTCTCGTCCAGATGCCGAACGCCGCCTTCGGCAAGCCGGGCGAGAATGTGTTCAACCACGACACCCATCTTATTTGCCGCGCCGCGCGTCCAGTTGGTCACGCTGGCCGCGCACAAGCTGGTGGCCCCAAACAGGTCGCGCATAAGCTGGCAGACCCGATCCTCGGGTATCAGCTGCTGAACATTGCAATAGACCGCCACTGCCCGCATGCGCGTGCCATATTGCACATGCGCGGCCACGCCATCGGGAAAGCCAGCCGTCGTCGTGGCTCGACAATGGTCGCAACAATAAACCGCCGCCTGATGCTCGGTGACCTCCAGGCGTGGCGCAGGCAAGTCGAACACCTGACGCTTCTCGATCCCTTTCACCATCTCCGCCGTCAGGGCGCTCTGACAGGCGCTGCAATGCGTCGCCTCATGCCGTTCGACAAAGTCGGGTGTTGACGTCTGGCGCAGGGTGTCGCCCCGGTGGCCAACTTGGCCGCCACTTTTCTTTCCGGATTTGCCACGCAGGCTGCGCGGGGCTGGCTTCTTCAGGCCATCACTTGAAGGGGGCTTGCTGCTATTGCTGCTGTTCTTGGCCAACTGTCGGCGCAGGTCCGTGATCTCTTCCGCCATGCTCGCCAACGCAGCTTCAAGCTCAGCGATCCGACGCAGAGCCGTGGCGAGAAGTTGTTCAAGGGCGGCAACCTGATCCATCCCACCACTGATTCAGAGAAATCAACCCGGCGCCACAGAATTCAGACAAGAAAGAAAAAAAACACGCGCAAAATGGCAAATTCGACTCACCATAAAACTGACAATAACACTCAAACGTGGGGGGTGCTTGGGAGTTACCAAGAAAGAAAAAAAACACGCGCAAAATGGCAAATTCGACTCACCATAAAACTGACAATAACACTCAAACGTGGGGGGTGCTTGGGAGTTACGAACTTTATTGATTTTACAGATTATTCTGTGAAGGAGCCGTGGTCTTCTCAGTGGAAAACGAACTGCCGAGCTAGGATCAAGGGCTGTGCTGGCATGATCGGAATCATCACAAAAAATACACCCGGTGCGGATGGTCAGCTTTGGGAGTTGAAATGCGCGATCGACGAAGGTGTACCGTTGTTTCTCATCCATGGACATGGAGAGGCTGCGAAGCGTCGTAAGACGCTTCCGGCACCGATTTCTGGTAGGAGAATTTATAATTGGACAGAGGCTAATATCGTTTCTTTCTTGGATAGGCTTTAGGAAACGCAAGATGAAAAAAGCTCTTGTTGTCGGTATTAATGACTACGATCCACCTAACCAGCTACGGGGATGCGTGAATGATGCTATTGAACTGGCTGCTCTTTTAGAGGCAAATGGTGATGGTTCCCCCAACTTTGACGTTCGGCGGATGATCAGCAGTGAGGGAGCAGTTACAAGCCAATGTCTCCACGAAGCTATTACTGAGCTTTTTAGCGGAGAGGCTGAAACAGCACTTTTATATTTTGCCGGGCACGGAATTCTGAACGATGAGACCAACAATGGTTTTTTGGTTACTCAAGATGGCTCAAATCCCAACTGGGGGGTGAGCTTAAGCGGAATTTTGCAGCAAGCCAATGACGCGCACCCAAAGATAAAGTCCACGGTTATTTTACTAGATAGTTGCCAGTCGGGGTTTGCGGGCGAAGTTTCTGGCTTAGGAAAAAGCGGCGTGTCCGTAATCGGAAATGGGGTGACAATTCTCACGGCATGCCACAAAGACGGTTTTGCGGCAGAGGCAAGTGGTCATGGGAAGTTTACCGACATTATGCTCGATGGCCTTGGAGGCGCTGCTAGTGATATTCTTGGTAGAGTGACGCCCGCATCACTCTATGCACACGTTGATCAAACACTTGGGGCGTGGGAGCAGCGCCCTATTTATAAGGCGAATGTTCAGAGTTTTGTGGCCCTTCGTGAAGTTAGCCCAAAGGTTCCAAAAGAAGTTTTGCGTCGTCTACCGAAGTATTTTCCCACCGCCTCACACGTTTTCGCCCTTGATCCGTCTTTCGAGCCAGATCGAGGGGAGGAGGCAGAGCGGCTTAAGGGTATTCCTGTAGATGACGACAACGAACGTATTTATCGGGAGCTTCAACAGTGCAACCGGCATGGCCTGGTTGTCCCGTCAGAACATGAGCACATGTGGCACTCAGCAGTTTTCTCAGGTGGTTGCAGGCTGACCGCAACGGGTGCGCATTTCCGGCGACTTGCAGAAAAAAAGAAGATTTGAGGTAGTAGTTATGGCGAAGGTCTTTGTATCGCGGCGTTGTTGCATAGACCACCCGCCTTCTGATATCGACGCGTTTTGTTTCCTTGAGGATGTTGTAGATGCCGCACAAATTCAACGCAGATCGTCGAGATAAGATCCCGAAACAGAAGTATCGCGTGGCCAATTGGGCTGAATATAACGAAGCGCTTCGTCGGCGCGGTGATCTGACGATCTGGATTAGTGAGGATGCAATGAGTTCATGGGCTGCGCCTCGGCGTACTACCCGTGGCGGGCAGCGCAAATATTCGGATCTGGCGATTGAGATGTGCCTGACGCCGGGCATGGTATTCCGCCAACCATTACGCCAGACGCAAGGCTTGATGCGTTCGATTGCAAAGCTGCTCTGTGTCGAAATCGCGGTACCTGATTTCTCCACCTTGTCGCGGCGGGGCAGCGGCCTGGCGTTACCTGCAAAGCCAGGGATCGATGGCCGGGCGGCGATCCATTTGGCAGTGGACAGTACAGGTCTTAAGATCTTCGGCGCGGGCGAGTGGCTGGAAGAAAAGCACAAAATCAAGCGCAAACGGCGCTCCTGGCGCAAGCTCCACCTCGGTCTTGATCTTGTCAGCGGGGAGATCGTCTGTTCTGATCTCACCACGGATGACGTCGGCGATCCGACGGTGCTGCCAGATCTCCTGGATCAGGTCGACGGTCCGGTTGATTGGTTCCTCGCAGATGGAGCATACGACGGAGAACCAACATCCGATTTACTTGCCGCTCGGTTCGGACCGATGATCAAGGTGACGATCCCACCTCCCAAAAACGCGGTTGTGAGCCCCAATGCGCCCCACAATCTGACGGCACGAGACTGCCATATCGCCGAGATCGCAGCCCGCGGGCGGATGGCCTGGCAGAAAGCCACTGGCTACAATCAACGCAGCCGGGGTGAAACTCTCATGGGCCGCTGGAAGGCGGTTATTGGGCCCAGGCTAAAGTCGCGCGACTTCGAAAACCAGAAATCGGAAGCCAGGATTGGCGTGCAGATTCTCAACCGAATGACCGGGCTTGGCCAGCCACGTTTCGAACGCACCGCCTGAATTCCGTCTCGGGTAGGGCGCGTTCCGAGCTCCAGAGCTTCCGTGCAACAACGCCCATCGGAAGGACGACTTCGTCGACGTGCCATTTGTCCGCCACTTCGGGGCGATCCCGACGGACCACATTGGCATATTGCGATCCAAATTTCGCAACCCAGGCGCGGATGGTCTCGTAACTGACCACCACACCGCGTGCGGCCAACAAGTCCTCGCCATCGCGCAAACTCATGGGAAACCGATGATAGGCCCAGACGGCGTATGAGATAATCCCGGGTGGGAAGCGATGGCCTGAAAAGGCGCCGGATTGCCTAGGTTTGGTCATAAGGATACCTATCGCCAAGTGAGTGGCACCGCA
Source organism: uncultured Paracoccaceae bacterium (assembly GCA_951812305.1). Classification (GTDB taxonomy): domain Bacteria; phylum Pseudomonadota; class Alphaproteobacteria; order Rhodobacterales; family Rhodobacteraceae; genus Rhodobacter_B. The sequence goes on along the minus strand of CATOSB010000019.1, from coordinate 97,159 downwards.
ACTTGACAATGCCTTGTGGCCAACCCGGGTTCAGGACCTGTTGAATCGAAGGGATTCCCGGTTCCGATGAAGTGTGGTTCATCATGGCGAGGGAGATTCACTGAATTGCCTATGACAACACCGGGACTATACGGAGTTTCCTGCCGCCCCGGGCTTGCCTGTTGGACCGCCCTGTCATAGCAGAACGGGTGACACCACTTTGCACGGGGATCCGATGGCCGAGTTGCACAATCCGCACGACACCCTGTTCCGCGCGCTGCTGTCCGATCCCGGGCGGGCGCGGGACTTCCTGCGCGATCACCTGCCCAACACCATCGCAGGACAACTCGCCGATGCACCACCCGAGATCGTCGAGGGCAGCTTCGTTGATGAAGCGCTCGTCGGCAGCCAGAGCGATCTGCTGATGAAGACCGCGTTGACCTCGGGGACCGACGCCTTCGTATATGTTCTGGCGGAGCACAAAAGTACGCCCGATCCGGCGCTGCCGCTTCAGTTGGCCTCCTATATGGTGCGCATCTGGAAGCGCTACGCCGGAACCAAAACAGCCCGGCTCCGCGCCCTGCCCCCGATCATTCCGGTGGTCGTCTATCATGGCGCGCTGCCCTGGACCGTACCCGACAGCTTGCGCGACATGATCGCCACCGATGATCCCCATCTCGCTTTCCTGCCCGGAGCGAGGTATATCCTGCGCAACCTGCGGGCCATGGAGGTCGACGCGCTGTCGCGCAACGCCGCGCTGAGGGCGGGGTTTATCACGCTGCGGCAGGAGGCCCTTGCCTTTCTGGCGGAGATCGCCGGGAGCCTGCCCGAGGGGACCGATCTGCGGCGACAGGTTCTTGAATATGTGCTGCGGGTCTATAATGTGGACTTGGACTCCCTGCGGGCCACGCTCAGGACCGGGGGCCATAACGAACTGGAGGCGCTTATGGGAACCATTGCTGAAACACTGCTCGAACAGGGCAAGGCGGAAGGCCTGAAAGCTGGCGAAGCGCGCGGATTGGCCAGGGGCGAAGCGCGCGGATTGGCCAGGGGCGAAGCGAAAGGCAAGGTGGAAGGAAAGGCGGAAGGAAAGGCGGAAGGAAAGGCGGAAGGAAAGGCGGAAACCCTCGGACGCCTGTTGGAGCGCCGATTCGGCCCCTTGCCCCGGGATATCGCCGCGCGGATCGCCGCGGCGGAACCCGATCGGATCGAGGCCTGCCTGGATGCCGTTCTGGACGCGCCCGACCTCGCGACGGTCTTCGCACAAGACCGCCCCCACTGACCTAAAACCACGTCTTCGAAACGGCTTACGGCATTTCCCGGAGACCTGGACAGCACCGACGCACCATATGAAAAACGCGCGGATAGACCCCTGGTCCCGCAGGTCAAGCTGCCGAAGCGGCTCGATCTGGACGGAGATGCCGGGCGGGCGCTCGACAGCGTGCCAGGGCCGGGGTCGATTACCGCCGAATGCCAAATCGGGTTCGTCGGCATAAAGGAACGTGGCGTCCCACAGTGGGTCGAATAACTGTTAGAAACTTAACGATAATAAACTGTTTGGAAACCACTGAAAGTGAGCACTCCCCAGCTTCCAGATTTCAGGAGTCCTTTGTCCGGCAGACTGTCCGCCTTTCAATATGTCCACTTTCCCGTAATCTTGCGTTAATTCGGACAGAGTTTCTGCCGTCGGTCAGAGGTTCGTTTGGCGGACAAGCCGCCTGTGAAGACGCTCAGGGTTGGTTTTGCTGGTCTTTGACCTCAACCATCTCAAAAAGTTTCGTGACGAGTGCGAAAGCCTGACTGTACCAAATCCTGTGGGACCGGACGTTCCTTTATGCCGACGGACCCAATGCCCTCTGGACGCTCGGCGGCGCTCCTCACGACCATCGCACCGACAGGCTGTCGGCGGCCTTCAAAAACCTGAACCAGGCCGCCAAAGACGACCTTACCGACCGTTTTGATGCCCTGTGTCAGCACTACGGCATGACGCCGACACGCAATAACAAGGGCGTCGCGCATGAGAACGGTTCCATCGAGAGCCCCAATGGGCATCTGAAGCGCGCCATCGAGGACGCGCTGATCATGCGAGGCTCGCGCGACTTTGAGGATCTCGTCACCTACCGTCGCTTCATCGATGAGATCGTAGGCCGGATCAATGCGCGCAATGCCAAGCGCATCGACGCCGAACGCATGAGCCTCAAGCCGCTGCCGGCGCGGCGGACCACAGATTATGAGGAGGTTACGCTACGCGTCACGTCCTCCGGGGGCTTCACCTTGCGCAAGGTGTTCTACACTGTGCCGTCGCGGTTGATCGGACATCGTCTGCGGATCCGGCTCTACGATGATCGCCTCGAGTTGTTTCCGGGGGGCACACCTCTGATGACACTGCAGCGGGGGCGTGCATTCCGTGACGGCAGTCATGGTCACGTGGTCAACTACCACCATGTGATCCATTCGTTGCGTAAAAAGCCCATGGCACTGATGGGGCTGGTCTACCGGGATCGGCTCTTTCCGCGCCCGCCTGACATGGCGGCTCTACACGCGCTGTTCAGCCCGTCAGAAGACGCGCTCCCGGACGTCGAGGTACAACTCGCCGATCTCTCATCCTGCAACCGGTTGCTCTGCAATGCGGTATCCGCTCAGGAGGTGACAGCATGACATCGCCCCGGACAGATACCGCGCGTCTGACACTGGCTCTGAGCGAGTTGCGCTTGCCTGCCATCAAAGCCCTCTGGCCCCGCTTCGCAGAACAGGCCGACAAGGAAGGCTGGCCTACCGCCCGACTGCTCGGCACACTGGTCGAACATGAGTTGGCCGAGCGCCACCGTCGCCGCATCGAGCGACATCTGGCGCAGGCAAGGCTGTTGCCGGGAAAGACGCTTGAGGCCTTCGACTTCACAGCCGTCCCCATGTTGTCCAAAGCCCATGTCAGCGCCATCACCGCGGGCGACAGCTGGATCACAAAAGGCAGCAACATTCTATTGTTCGGGCCAACCGATCCTGCTTCATAATGCCCACCTCGCTATGTGCCTATAATGCCAATGATTTTTGATCAGGATTCCCGGACGGCGGAGCATACCGCCTCTTTCGATCCGCAGATTTTACGACATCTTCCGTGCTCAGGTCATCCATTTTGATGATCCAGGGCGCGCCTTTACAGAATTGATACGCTGGTATGGCACCATCCAGGACCAAGCGGCGCACGCTCGAGATGCTGAGCGTCAAGACTGCTGCCGCCTCTTCAAGGGTCAATTCGCCCCGCTCCGCGCGTTCGCCCTCGCGGTAGACATCAATCTGATGATGGTTGCGCATGGTGCAGACCCTGGACTGCGTCCAGCCATTGCCGCGTCCGGTGACTTTACCAGCACGATTAAGCGCCGAGGCGATGAGTTTGTCAGGCATCAGCCGCGCCAAGGCCCGCGTGAGGTCGACGACATCTGTGTCGGTGCTCCAGCGATGCTGCCCGGAAAGGTTCTTGCGCACAGCCAGCGCCGAATGGGCGCCACCCTGCCAGTGAACGACAAGCTCGATCGTCTCGCCTTCGACACGCGCGACGATCTCTTCGACCAGCGTGCGAATGATTTGTTTCTTGGTGGCAGGCGTCGCGCCCGGACAAGCCCATGCGCGTTCAAGATCAGCGCCAAGGCTCATCAATTGGGCGCGATCGGCGGTGCCTGTGCTTTGCGATGCGACCGCCGCGTCATGAGCTGCGAACTGATCCTCGAGTGTTGCGACATCTCCGAGCCGTGCGTCCCAGCGCGCCTCCAACTCACCGGCAACCAGGCGATTATCTGGATCGACGGCATCGTATTGGCGCCGTGCTCTGGCGGCTTCATACCGCGCCTGCTCCAGGTTCAGTTCAAGCTGACGCCGCTTCTCGGCATGAGCCTCCCCTTGGGCCGCTTCCGCGCCCAGGGCGGCCTCAATGCCCAAAGGTTGCAGCCGAGCGATGATTTCAGCGCTGACAGCCCGGTCCACCCGCATGCCGCCGAACGAGATGCAGGGCGCGCTGCCATGGTTCACATTGCCGCCGCGGCAGTGATATCGCCCGGTGTTGCCGCCTTTGCCCGAGTACGCGACGTGAAGCTTGCGCCCGCAATGGCCGCACCTGAGAAGCCCGGCCAAGAGGGCCTCGCCTCGCCGTATCGCGCCCCGTCCGGGCCCAAACTTTCCGGTGACGTTATCCGCGATCAACCGCTGGTTCCTCTCGTAGGTTTCCCAGCTGATATAACCATCATGATGATCGGGGATCAAAACATCCCAGTCTTCCTGCGGCTTTCGCAACCCCTGGATCACACGCTTGCGCCCATCCTCGATCACTGTGCGTGAGCCGGTGCGGCCGAACACATAGGCGCCGGCGTAGATCGGGTTCTGCAGAATATGCAGCACCGTATTGTAAACCGGCGGCTTCCATTGGACATGACGACCGTCCGGGCCATAGGCAACCGCTGGAAGAGCGATCTGCTCCTGACGCAGCCAAAGATGCACCTGGCGTATGGAGCGCATCTCATCGAACTTCGCAAAGACGAGAGCAATGGCGTCTTGCACCCGCCGATCGGGGTCCTTGTCGACCTGATCCTTGCCCACACGCACAAAACCAATGGCGACGGTCATGAAGAGTTCGCCTCGGCGCGCTTTCTGGCGCAGCGCCTCGTGGGAGCGCTGTCGTAGAACCGACAACTCCATTTCGCTCATGGTTCCTTTCATGCCCAACAACAAGCGATCGTTTGGGTGGCGTGGATCGTAGACCCCATCCTCATCCACGATCAGTGTCGAGACCAAACCGCAGAACTCCAGAAGCGTATGCCAATCTCGCCCGTTTCTGGCCAACCGAGAGGCTTCGATCGACACCACCGCACCAACACGGCCCTCGCAGATCCGGGCGAGAAGCTTCTCGAAGCCCGGCCGTGCGACCCCCGATCCCGAGCGGCCAAGGTCGTCGTCAATGACCTGCACGTCATCCCAGCCACGCTGACGCGCGCGCTCCACCAGCGCATACTGGCGACGCTGACTTTCGAGATTGTGCACAACCTGATCGGCGGTCGATTGACGGACATAGACGACGGCCGGACGCGTCAGGTGATCCGCTCCAATCTTACTCATCGCTCATCTCCGTCTCGCTGGTCTCGTCTTCGGACGGCGTCTCGCTTCGCGCCGCTTCCTGCAAAAGCTCCCCGGTCAGCCTCCGAAGGCGCAATCGACGCTCGGGGGGTATCGATGCAGGATTGGGGTTGGCATCGAACAGATGCAGTTGCAGGGGGGTGGTCGCCGACATGCTCGTCTCCGCTGGTTGGGGGTGATTCCTGATCTCCCGAGCCTAAGAGCCAATCTACAAGCACGCGGACTTCCGAGAGCGCCGTGACGGACAGAGCGGGCGTCTCGACAATCGACGCTGATCCGGCGTCCTCTTCGGTCATCCAGGCCGGGATCTTCGCCAGAGTGCCATCGCCCTGAACAATCGTCAGATACGCAATTCCACTGTGAACGGAACGCCCCCTGACCTCCACCATTTGTCCCGATCGGGGATGGAACGGATAGTTGATCCGCGCCTCAGAACCCGGATTACGGGCAGTGTGTCGCCGGCTTGAGCGGGACCGGCAAAACCCACATCGCACTGGGGCTGGGACTGGCGGCCTGCCAAAAGGGTCTCAAGGTCCGGTTCACGACGGCCGCCGCATTGGTCCACGAACTGATAGAGGCGGTTGACGAGCGGCGCTTGCAACGCCTGCAAAAGCAACTGATCAGCCAGGATTTGTTGATCATTGACGAGCTCGGCTTCGTTCCACTCAGCAAATCCGGTGCCGAGTTGCTCTTCGAGATCATATCGCAACGCTACGAGCGCGGGTCCATCATCATAACGTCCAACCTGCCATTCGACGAATGGACCGAGATCTTCGGATCAGAACGCCTGACCGGTGCCATTCTCGACCGCCTCACCCACCACGTGCATATATTGGAAATGAACGGAGAAAGCTTCCGACTGCGCGAGAGCCGGAAAGCCAAAAACTGAAACCCAATCCGAAAAAGCATAGGTGCTGGCCTGCGGCCAGCGCGCCCTGGCACGCGTCAGCTATATGAAAAGCACACGCGCCAGGGCGCAGCTAACTCCCAACCAAACTGACCAATTTTATACCGGGAAATTGACCCTTTTTGCGCCGGGATTGACATGAGTATCTAGCCGGTTCCTAAGGCGTTCGATCACGCTCATTTTCTCATGGAAAACGGCCAGAATAAGCATTGGCTTGCCTTGGCGTTCCAATCCGAAAATATAGTGACGCTCGTACCTGCTGACTTTCAAACCGTCCATCACATGATCCAACAACTTGGAATGCGTTGAACCGACAGCCAACGCTTCCATCTTCTGCTCAAGTCCCGACATATATCTGCGAACTTGAGCAGCCCCCCAGCGTTCCGCCGTATAGACGACGATGTCACGTAGGTCGTCATAGGCTTCGGGGGCTTTTTCGAATGAAGTCATTTCTAAGCTTTACCAAGCTCCCGCAAAGTCTCTTCGGTAATGTCAGAAACTGACTTTAAAGAAACCCCTTTTTCCGAAACACTGCGCAGCCGGTCACTGAGAACTTTCTTTAACTCATCCCAGGCCGCTTCTTCACCGGCGTCTGAAGATGGCAAAATGCGTTCGAGCACAAAATCCTTGATACTTTTCCCCTCAGTCGCCGCCAGCGTTTTGATAATCTGGTGCTGTTCACTCGACACATCAACAATCAGCCTACTCATCATACAACCTCCTGACTTGGAACATGGGCATCCACCATAACATCAAATGTCCTTTTGTACAAATGTATATCTCGCGAGAATTCGTTGCAACTCTTGCTACCCCTTCTCTATCGGTGTAACCGCCCGAAATTTTTGGGCAGGCTCTGCCTGCCCTGCCTTCAAAGACGGACTGTCTTCCTCAGATCCGGGTGCGCCTTCGATTGGGATTGGGGACTTGTCCTCGACAACCACACGCGGCTGATACAAAGCCTGAACCTCTGCAGGTAGGCCCCATCGGAAGGTTTCTTCGTAGAACCACGCTAAGGAAGAACTTTCAGCGAACACAGTCAAGTTCCCCAGTCTCTGGCTGGTCTGATGTTGAGTGGGCGCGCAATTTTGCGGTGAGCGGCCCCGGAGTGCCAATCGAAGTCGCCGGATAGGATGACGTGCTCCCACCCGAGCGGCGAGGTGTGGGCAAGCAGCCTGGCATCGTAGAGCGAACTGGTCTGCGCGAGGTGGTTGGCGGCCTTGTCCATGTAAACCGTGTTCCAGAACGTGATGGCGGCGATGACGAGGTTGAGCGCCATGGCCCGCTTCTGTTGGGCGGCGCTTGATCGATCATGAATGCGCCCTTGTGAGTGGGCAAAGACGGCCCTGGCCAGCGAGTGCCGTGCTTCACCCTTGTTCAGGCCTGCGTGGCATTCCATGCGCAGGTCGGCGTTTTCGACCCAGTCGAGCATGAAGAGCGTGCGTTCGATCCGGCCGATTTCCCCCAAGGCAAGGTAGAGCCGGTTTTGCTGGCGATACGCCCCAAGCTTGCGCAGGATTTCAGACGGTTTCAGAGACTTGTCGCGGATGCTGGCCGCGAGCCGCATGATGTCACCCCAATGCTGCCGGATCACCTCTTCGTTGATGGGCTTGCCGATGAGAGGTGACAGGGTGGGCCACGCCTTTGCGCTGCCAAAGCACGCCAACCGCCGGTCGGGAAAGTCGCGCAAGCGCGGAGCAAATGTCATCCCCAAGAGATGGAACAGGGCGAAGACGTGGTCCGATACGCCGCCGGTATCTGTGTAATGCACGAGCGGATCGAAGCTGGCCGGGTTGCTCAGGAGGCCATCGAGCACGAAGGGGGCTTCGCCTGCGGTCGCCCCGATGACGCTGGAGTGGAATGATCCGTACTGGCCCGACAGGAAGGAATAGATCTTCAGCCCGGGATCGGGTCCGTATTTCGCGTTGACCATGCCACTGCCGCGGTTGGCAGAGAAGAACTGACCATCCGATGAGCTGTGTTCCGCCGCGCCCCGGTGCTGCGCAAAGGGTAGACCATGATGGGCATCGACAATGCGCCCCAAGGCATCCGCGAATGTCTCCGGCCGAAGGTACCATGTTTGCGCCCAGGTCAGTTGCGCATGGCTGACACGCGATGAGGCATGGGCCATCCGCTCCAGGCCAGGATTGGTGGCCCCGGCCAGGATCGTGGCCGGAACGGCGGCGGGTTCACCATGCTGCTTGCCAGACCGCAGGTCGGTGAAGGCATCAAGGAACCCGGTTTGTGCGTTCACCTCCCAGAGCAACTCCGTGATGCGGATGCGCGGCATCACGGCATCGATCGCCCGTTCCAAGCGCACAGCAGCGGGCGGTGTGACCGCGTCATGCGGCGTAATCTTCAACCGCCCGCGTTCAATGCGGACACCAGGGCGCGCATTGCGCTTCAAGGCGCGCTCCACCTGGTCCAAACGCTTCGCCATCGTTGCCCGCCGGTCAGACAGCCATGCGTCTGGATCGGTTTCGAAGCCCGCATCCCGCATGATGATTTCGGCTTTGTCCCGGGGCTTCAGGTAGCTGTCGAACCGGCGATACTCACGACTGCCGTCGACCCAGACATCCCCGGCGCGCAGGCGGTCTCGCAAGGTGGACACAACAGCGGTCCCGTACACGCGCCGTTGTGGCTCACCATCCTGGATAACCAGCGACTGCCAATGCCTGGCAGCGAACGGCATCGGCGGATCATCGGGCAACTTGCGTTTGCCGGTGCGGTTCTGGTCGCGCAGCAAGGCGATTGCATCCTTGAGATCATCCCCCGCATCGGTGGCATTGAATTGGAAGGCCTCCAAAAAGGCAGGGGCGAACTTGCGCATATAGGCATAGCGCTCGGCCGCCAGAGAAAGCGGATCACTGGTTGCCAGCTCTCCGAAGCCGGCGATTTCGTCTCGCTTTCCCAAGAGCGTTTCCCACCCGACATCCGCCTCCAACGCAGCAAAGGGATCTTGCCCCAATTCCCGTGCGCGGGCCATGGCGTCAATGGACGCGCCAAAGAGCTGCATCAGTTTGCCAACCCTGGTCTTGCCCACACGCCAGACCTCCTCCTGGCGATTGCGGGATCGTGAGAAGAGCTGGCCGGTCAGCCGCTCGAACATGGCGATCGTCGCATCGGTGATCGTGATGGATAAATCCGCCATCTGCGCCGCGAGCGTTGCGATCCGCCGCCGTTCGCCAAAATCGTTCAATAAGCTTACGGGGGCCACTGCGCCCTCGCGCGCGAACTTGAGCAGCCGATCCGGATGCAAGCCATGCCCAGGGCTTGGCGGCAAGTCCACTGATCGCAGATATTTCAAGCGATCCAGAAGCGCGGCCATGCTGGCCGGGCTGGTCGAATGCGGAAAGCCGCGCAACCACGTGAGCCGCGTTTGCCCAACAGACGGGTCATTCACCAAGAGCGCCTGCAACTGGTCACGCTGCTCGGGTGACAGGGCATCAAACAGCGCCGCGGCAGCCTCCCGTCGCGCGCGCGCCCGGCCTTTTAAGGCGAGGCGCTCAAGCGTGTCCACGCTCGGCAACACCAGATGGTGCTTGCGCAGTTCTGTAATCACCGTCTCGACAATCTTCACGCCGTGATCCGTCGCAAAGGCCGCCTTCGTGGCGATGTCCTCCGCTTGCCGCACATGTTCAGGTCCAAAAGGGGAAAGCCCCGGATGGTGCATCGCGAGGGCATGGTGTTCATGCCACGCACTGGCGACATCCTCGGATACGCAAGGGTCGCAACCGCCGACCAGGATCTGGCCGGCCAGAAAGACCGGTTGCTGCAGCACGGCGCCATCCGCGTGTTCGAGGACGTGATCTCAGGCAAGACCTTCGACCGACCCGGCCTGGCAGCCTTGCTTGATCAGGCTCGGCCCAACGATACCCTCGCCGTGATACGCCTTGATCGATTGGGGCGCTCGCTCAAGGAACTCCTGGAAACCGTCGACGACCTCAAGGCCAGAGAGATCAACCTCATCAGCCTCGAGGAGAGGATCGACACGACATCCGCAGCCGGAGAGCTCGTGTTCCATGTGTTCGGGGCCATTGCGCATTTCGAGCGCCGCCTGATCTCAGAGCGCACCAAAGACGGCCTGATCAACGCTCGGAAGCAAGGGCGCACCCCTGGGCGGCCGCCATTGCAACCCGAGACAATCTCAGCCCTCCAAGACCTCGTCGGCGCAGGTAAATCCGTCGCCCAGGCCGCAAAACATCTCGGAATAGGCAGATCAACAGCTTACAAAGTCATCAGAAACACCACGCCATAAGCCATGTTCAGGCTTCGTTCTTCCTTAGCGTGGTTTTACGAAGAAACCTTCCGATGGGGCCTAGATGTAAGCTGGGGGAAGGGGTACAAGCGCGTGCTCACGTGCCAATCCGTTTTCTTGACAAATGTTGCATGGTGTGCAACAATCAATAGATGATAAAAGCGATCAAACACAAGGGGCTGAAGCGGCTCTACGAACGAGGGGATCAGAGCAAACTCCCTGCAGATCGCGTCAACAAGATCATTTTAATGATGACCGCTCTGGATGCCGCAGAAACCCTTGAACCGATCAATCGGCCAGCATGGCGCTTGCATACATTGAAAGGCGATCTGGAGGGATTTCACGCCATAGATGTGAGCGGGAACTATCGACTGATTTTCCGATTTGAAGATGGGGACGTGTTTGATTTGGACTTTGTGGATTACCACTGAAAGGAAGGACGAAATGGCGATGCACACCCCAGCCCATCCGGGCTTACTCGTAAAAGAAGACCTAGACGCTTTGGGTGTAACCGTCACCGAGGCGGCAAGGCAGCTCGGCGTTGACAAGTCTCAGCTCAGCCGCGTGATGAACGGGCATTCTGCAATCTCTGCCGAAATGGCCGTCAGACTAGAAACGGTCATCGGCGGCACAGCGGACCACTATTTGCGGATGCAGTCTGCCTATGATCTCGCTCAGGTGCGGACGCACAAGGCCGACATCACCCAAGGGCTGACCAGACTGCAAGCGTCGTGATGTTGTATTGGAACACAGGCGACCGCGCTGTCGATTGTATCCTTCGACAGATGGAAAAGACCTCTGCATAATTCAGGGTTCTGTTTGAAGCATTTATGTAACTCCCAAGCACCCCCTGCAAGATGAGCAAGATGAGCGGGGCTTTGGTGGGTGCTGTCCGGTTATAGGCGCGCGATGATCTGAGCTGGTGGGACCGTGATGATCTCAAGGATATTCAGCCCATGCTTTCTGGCTGTGGAGATCACGGACCGGATGTCGGCGAAGACCCGGGCTCCCTCGATCGTGCGGAAACTCCCCGGGATCTTCATGCGCACTTTCATCATGCGCAGGTCCTGTTCGGCCTGATTGTTGGTGAAGGGGACGTCAAAATCCGTAAGGAACCGCAAGACGTCGCCGCGGAAGTCCCGCAAGCGAATGAGGAGATTATGCCCCGGCCTTCGCGGCTTTCTCCCTCGAGAACCGGTTTTTGGCACCAATGGTGGCAGCCCTTCATGGAAGTCTGTGCCCTTGGCAAGGATTGCCATGTACTCGGCGAGTATATCCTCATGAACGGATGCCGGGAGTTCGGTGTCGCCTCTCCCCTGCGCGGCACACTTCAGCTGATTGGCGTTGGTGAGCAGCGCGCTCAACTCTGTCGCCCATGGCTCTTTTTCGATCTCGGCGACGGCCCTCGGTTCGCGCAGGTGATGTGCCCCACAGAGGGCGTGTGCGTCCACCCCCTCCATATGGGCGTAATACGATTTCCAGTGATCATGGACGATCGTCCCACCGTTCAGGAAGGTTGGAACAGCACCGCGCCCGGGATCGATCCGGTAGTGGGTGAATGCGCCATCACAGATCGTATGCAACCAGTGCAGCTTGCCGGCGACACGCAGCCCGGTCTCGTCCAGATGCCGAACACCGCCTCCCGTGAGGGTATCACGAATGTGCTCGACCACGCCACTCAGACGCTGCGCTGTGCCATTGACCCGGTTGGTCACGCTGGCCGCGCACAGGCTGGTGGCTCCGAACAGATCCCGCAGGAGTTGGCAGACCCGATCTTCGGGGATCAGCTGCTGGACATTGCAGTAGACCGCCGCGGCCCGTATGCGCGGACCATATTGCACATGCGCGCTCACGCCCTCGGGAAACGCGGCCGTTGTCGTGGCCGCCGCCAGGGCGGGCATCAGCCAATCCACGGGCTATCGGCTGCAAGCCGACCCAACTTTACCATCACAGAAGAAGAAGTCGCGCGGCCGGCGTCGTCCTGATCCGCTGGCCGATATTTTCGACACTGTGGTTGTGCCGATGTTGCAGACGTCGCCGGGCATCCGGCCTGTGGCGGTTTACGAAGAGGTTATGCGCCGACATCCGGAGCCTGGCAACGGCATTCGCCGCACTCTGGAGCGGCGGATACGGGCCTGGAACGCTGAGCATGGTCCCGAACAGGAGGTGATGTTTCGGCAGGTCCATGAACCGGGCAAGATGGGCCTGTCGGATTTTACCGCCATGGGCAAATTGGGGGTGACCATCGCTGGTGAGCCGCTGGATCATCGCCTGTATCACTTCCGGCTTGCCTATAGCGGGTTCCAGCACGCCCATGTGGTTCTGGGTGGCGAGAGCTATGTGGCACTGGCCGAGGGATTGCAGAATGCCCTCTGGACGCTCGGCGGCGCTCCTCACGACCATCGCACCGACAGCCTGCCGGCGGCCTTCAAAAACCTGAACCAGGCCGCCAAAGACGACCTTACCGACCGTTTTGATGCCCTGTGTCAGCACTACGGCATGACGCCGACACGCAATAACAAGGGCGTCGCGCATGAGAACGGTTCCATCGAGAGCCCCAATGGGCATCTGAAGCGCACCATCGAGGACGCGCTGATCATGCGAGGCTCGCGCGACTTTGAGGATCTCGTCACCTACCGTCGCTTCATCGATGAGATCGTAGGCCGGATCAATGCGCGCAATGCCAGGCGCATCGACGCCGAACGCATGAGCCTCAAGCCGCTGCCGGCGCGGCGGACCACAGATTATGAGGAGGTTACGCTGCGCGTCACGTCCTCCGGGGGCTTCACCTTGCGCAAGGTGTTCTACACTGTGCCGTCGCGGTTGATCGGCCTGGCTGGCCCGAAGCTGCATATTTGGGCTTTTGAAAGAACAAATGGTGTACGTTTCATGCGCCTGAACTCTGCAAGTACATGACGACATTGTCTGGGTGGAACTTGAAGCCCCGACCGTCTGAGACGCGTTCAGCGCTGATGGGGTATTTTGGTCTATTTGGATTGATGGCGACAATGCGGAAGACCTCATCTTTCGATCTGAAGGTCCGCCCATAGTCAGAGGGTTCCAGGCCAAAATGCGGCGCAAGGACCTCGAACATGGCTTTGTCTGGCGAATAGATTGCGCCGTCTGCCATCGGAATGCCGACGCGGAAACTGATGTCGAAGCCATGACGCAGATCGATGTCACTCAGTTCGCCACCTTCAACCGTCAGCCCATGCGTTTCCACCACGGCGAGGCAGGCCTTCGTCATGTCCCGGCGCAAGCGTTTGCATAGCTCGGGTGTCAGGTTGCGCGGCGGGGGCACCCTGGAATTGGCCTGGCCGACCTTCGCAGGTGGCTTGGCCGTCTGCACGCGCGCTTTCCGCTTGTTCTTTTTCATTATGGGCTCTGCCCTGTCGTTTGGCCATCCGAGGGCATCAAAGCCTTTGCTTTATAGACGGTGCCGCGCGAGACGCCCATCTCGCGGGCGATCTCGGTGGGCGTGGCACCGCCAGCCAATCGTTCACCAATGGCGACCATATCGATCTTCGGTTTGCGCCCGCGATATACGCCGCGTCGCTTCGCTGTGGCGATACCCTCTGACTGGCGCTCCCGGCGAAGATTGGTCTCGAATTCAGCAAAGACGCCCAGCATATCGAAGAACGCTTTACCCGCTGCGGTGGACGTATCCACGGGTTGCTCCGTGGCCGCGAGATGCGCGCCCTTGTCCTTCAGTCGGGTGACGATGGTCTGAAGATCGTGCATTGAGCGTGCCAGACGGTCGATCCGCGTGACAACCAAAGTTTCGCCCTTGTGAATGAAGTCGAGAATGTTGTTCAGCTCGGGGCGACCCTCAAGCGTCGTCCCGCTACGCTGTTCCTGACGGACCATCCCACATCCCGCCGCTGTCAGTGCCTCGATTTGAGCATCGAGGTTCTGATCCACGGTCGAGATGCGGGCATATCCGATTTTGGCCTGATAAGTGTTCATTTTGGGTGTGCCTCTGACATGATCTGTTCATTATCTCGAAACAGACCCAAAGTGAACATAAAAATGGCGGGTTTCAGTGTTCATGCGCATCGTCATCATGGGTATACTCATAGTGACGCGCTATCCCCAAAGTTTTGCATCATCCGCTTCGATTGTCGTATGCATGATGTCTTCCATCAGGGGGATACGCTTCAAAGCCCGTCCATTCATCAAGCCATATGCGGATGCGGTCAGGGTTTTCCACTCCCGGAGCCGGTCTCCATCTCTCAACATCACCGCTGTTTGCAAAAACCGTCGCGCCCAAATATCGCGCCGCGTCTCGAGGAATTTCCAGAGCTTGGTTTCGATACTGCGCGCTGTTTTTCCGGTGGCGACAATCTCACGGGTCTCCTGGCTGTCCTCGAACCAGCTGTCTGTAAGAGGCTCCAGGAAGTCCAACGCCATATCATCATTAATCCAGCGCCCGAGCGCCTGCGCTGAGGCATCTTGAATCTTTCGGTTGGGATCTGCCAAGTCGAGTAGTGCCTGAAGCCCCAATTCCTGAGGGCGCAGGTCGAACAGGTTACAGGATTCGACAACGTCCAGAAAACCCGGAGCGGGCAGGCATTCGTTTGCCAAGCCATCAGCCAATGCACCCTCCAGCAAGACACGCAAAGTGTCAGCGGAAATATCGTCGGCGCCAGTTTCTGCGCGGAGTTGTCCGATCATTTGTTCCGCATCGCCACTGCTTTCAAGGGGAACAAGGAAGCTGTCCCTGATCCCATGCCCTGCCTTGATCAGGATCATTGCCAATACGGTCTTTGAACTCTGTTTCACCCTGACTGCAATGCTCTGAGCGCCAACGCCGTCCGTTATACTCGCGCCGATCTCTTGAATTTCTGCTCCGGTTGACTGGCTCTGGCTTGGAATGGGTTTGCCGCGTGCTTTCTTGATCAGATCATCCAATGCCGCCTGTGCTGGTCCACTGGAAAAAGCGTCAATGTTTCTGCATTCAAGGCAAAGCCATCAAGGCGTTCAAACAGACCGGCAATGGTGGCCTCCTGGACAAGCTGCGGGCCGGACAACAGCATGAACAAAGCGCAACGTTCGAAAAAAGGTCCATCCATCGTGGCAATGTGATTGGCCAGACCCGCCTGAATTTCCTCCGGTGCCGCTGCCATCATGGTGTCAATTGCATTGAATAGATCATAGGCCGAGCCTCCCTCGTCCATGATATCGCGCGCAACATTTTCCAGATTCTCGGAAAGATCGAAGCCCTCCATGTCCGACGGAGGCGCCATATTATCAGGATCGATCATAAATGATTGTGGCACCGGCAAGCCAACCCTTCGATAGAGGCCCGCAAATTCCATCATGTTTTCCTGCTTTACCGCGCCCGCAGCAACACCGGCTTGAACGGCCATTTCTACCGCTTCCAGGAAATCTTCCGCGTACTCATTATCATTTTACAGGCCCATCCGAGCTTCATCCAGAAGTAGGCTCAGTATTTGATGTGCCCCCCCGAGTGGTCATCCTCTTGTGCGGTGAGCACCACCAAACCACAGGCGACATCGCCGCTGGAGAGCAAGCGGGATTTTAGCCGCAAAAAATACGATTGGAATTCCGGTTCAAAACCATGGAGACCGAATTGCTCCATACATTCTGCGAGTAGTTGAGAGGACATACGGACTCCAATTACGCGGCCAAGAGCCCGAAATCGATCCGCTTATCCAGATCGACCTCGAAGCGGCCATAAGGGTTGATGTGTAGGTAGATGAGCGGGGACAGGCCGCGATAATCCTCAGGGGACAAGCGGGCGGCCACATCGGGGTTGCGCAGGACGGACTGCACCATCCGCGTGTTCACGTAGACCAGTGACGATTGTAGCAAGTGCAACGCGTGAGCAGCGGTCTCCTGATCCCGCACACGATTGGTGGCAATTTCACCGCCCTTGCCAAAGAACACGAAGCTGTTGGCGCTGTTCCAGTTCTCGACGACGTTCAATCCCTCATGAATTTCCCGACGGAAGGCCTCTGAGCGCAGATAGCGGCACAGAAAAATCGTCTTTATGGCGCGACCAAGCTCCGCCAGCGCCTTGTAGGTGGGGTGCATCACATCGGATCGGGCGAACCGGCGAAGGATGGCCTCGGGATCAGCCGTCCCGTGCTGCATGGCCGCTGCGTATTTGACCATCTCGTCATACTGGCGTTCGATCTCGCCCCAATCGACCACGCCCGACAGGATCGGAAGGAGATTGGGCAGTTGCCCTCGCATACCCGCACTAGGGAGGGCGAGTTTCTGCCGCGCAATTGCCTTGAGGCGCGGCGCAAGCTCAAAGCCCAGAAGATGGCAGAAAGCAAAGCCAACTGCGCTTTGGCCGTGGCTGTCCACATACTGCCGTTGGATTTCCATGTCCGTGCAATGCCGTAAGACACCCTCAATCATTGCGGCTACCTCAGAGGACGAACAACGCTTCAGCTGAGAATAAATGCAGGTCGCCTGACGCTCTACATGCCAATAAATCATGACGCCGCGCCCGCCATAGCGCGCATGCCACTCCGTCATCAGATTGCGATCCCAGGCCCCGAACTTGGTGGAATCCCCAGCACATGTTGTGCCCGGCGTGCCCCAGATTTCCGGTTCGCGAATTGCAAGCGTTGCATTGGCAACCTGCGCGCAAGCCGCCTTTAAGGAAGCCGGGTCAATATACCGTCTGCGAATGTGCAGAAGTTCGTCATAACTGACATCGGGTGAACCAGCGGCCACGCGTTTCAGGCCCGCGTTGGTTCCCAAGCCGTAAAGGCAGAGCAACAGGCGTTGATCTCGCACGGCAGGCGGCAGAGCCTCCCGACTGGCCGAGGTCTGAAAGCCGCTCAAAAACCCAGTATCGAGTGCTGTTTCTTTGAGAACATCCAAAAGCCCGGTCATCGGCCACGCCCGGGCAACCTCGCTTTTCAGCGTGGCCAAACCAGGCGGCTCTGGGGCTGGCGCAAAGGGCGTAATGGAAATCCGGTTCTCCCCACCCCGCCGCAAGCGCACCTTATCATTGTCAGGCAAGGTGGCGTTCAACAGCCGCAGTTCCTTCTCCAGCTCGGCTTTCACGCCCGCGACAAAGCCTCTTGCATCCTGCGATAGCCCCAGATCAGCGTAGTAGGAATCTCGACGCGTGTCGAAATCTCCCGGCAGGTCATCATCCGGGTTGCGGTAGCGGTCCGCACCTTCGATCCATATCTCTTTGGCGCGGATGCGTTCGCGAAGCTGTGTCAGCACACAGAGCTCGAAGGACACAACATTGACCCGACCATTCTCATCAATGACTGCGCTGCGCCATTTTCCGGGAATGATCCCTGCTGGAATATCATTTTCAGAAACAACCCGGCGACCGGCTTCCGCAAACCGGACAATCAGAACCAAGGCGGTCAATATCGGATGCCACATTGCATTGTTCGAGCGAAATCGCAAAGCCCGGAGCAACGGTGGCAGCATGCGGCGGTAGTGGCTGGCATATGAGTTGCGCATGGTCTGTTGGATGCGCGTGTCCAAGGTACCCTTGGCGCGATGTTCGTCAATGACTGCCCGGAGTTTAGCCGCCCCAGCGATAGGGAAGATAACGTCTTCAATCCGACCCTCGGGATGATCCAGCGCGGCCATGGCAATCTCGACAAGCAAACGCTCCTTGCCATGAACCGCGCCTATATCTGCCGCGATGCCCTGAATGACCTTTCGGCGTGACCGTGTTCCCAGGCGATGAACCACCTCCAAAAGCAGGTCAATGAGGCCGTCAATCAGCTGAGAGCGGCGATGCATCAGGTAGACCGCAAGAAGCCCGAAGCGCTTCTCGGGCGCATGGCGACGCATTTCCGAGGCGGTTTCGCCTTCTACCTGACATGCAATACGCATCACCCAACCGCGTTCGACATCACCAAGAATATCCAATGGAAGATTGAGCGCCGCGACAAAGGACACCTTTTGCGCCGTCAGCAGTACGCTGTCTAGCGTTGCAGCACCGACATCATCCTTCAGACGCTGAAACCCCGTTGTCGCCAAGGGCTCAGACAGCGTCCATTCTAACTGCGTAACCCTCTCGGTCGATAACCGCGATGCCACCTTCGTCAAATACCCCTCGCGGAAATCCCGACGGGCCGCGCGCGCAAGCCGCTCCATGATCTTCACTGAAGGAACAAACACGTTCATTTGACGGGCCTGTGCATAGCCCCGCTCAACCCAATCCGCCAAGTTCAGGTCACGCCCACCGAGCTGTTCAATCATCCATGCCTGGAGTCTGGCCCGATCACGATCAGAAGCCCGGCGAAACCCGAGAAAATCCAGAATACTCGCACGTTGCCGCCGCGCGGTGTCACTGGAAAAAGAGTAGGAAAGATCGTCTGTCGCCCCAATCTGGTCAGCAACGTACACGATCACATCAGGGTCAAGATCACCGCGCGTGGCAGGAAACCGGCCATGCTGGCGAAAAAAGAGGAGTTGGCATGCAATCGCGACCCGCGACTTCGCCCCAAACCGGTTTAGAAACTCAAAATCCGAATATGAAAGCCCCCACGTTGAGGCAAATGCTTGCTCTATCATGACCCCTCCAGACGCAAGCATCATCCAACATCAGCTCTGGCCGTCAATCAGCCTTTCGTTCCCTGTACGTTCTTTCAAAAGCCCAAATATGCAGCTTCGGGCCAGCTAGATCAAAGCGACGGTTCTGAAAAGCGGCATCCGTTCTGACCTGCCCGAGGCGGAACGTCTGGCGCTGTTCTCCGGCCATTCCTTGCGGGCCGGTCTCGCCAGTTCTGCCCAAGTCGATGAACGCTACGTCCAAAAGCAACTTGGCCACTCCTCGGCCGAGATGACGCGGCGGTATCAGCGAAATCGAGACCGCTTCCGGGTGAATCTCACTAGGGCGGCTGGGCTTTGAACCGTCACTCGAATTGAACCTGATCCACAGGCCCCATTTCCCGTTCCACCGCGCCGGTCAGGATCGCCATGTGATGCGTTTCAAGGTAATGCTGAAAAAAGGAGCTGGGCGCTTTCAATCGCAGGTGTCCCCGCTCAAAACCAAGAAATTCCAATTGCGACAACCAGGCCTCAACAAGGTTCGGATGTTCGGTGCTGAGCGAGACCAAAACGCTCTGCCACGTGCCCGGTCTGGTCGGGAGTTCGTCCTTTTGCGTATATGCGCTGATTTGGAGAACCTTAACTGTCTCGGGTTGCTCATAGCGTTCGCGCATTCGACGATCAAAATCCGGCCCGACCAAGGGCCAGACGGCCTGGGTCAAAGAGCTGATCTTATGGTAGTTCAACCCATAGGCGCCTACCCTTCCCCGCACGCCAGGACGTTTGCAGATGATTATCCCGGACTCGACCAATCGTTTTATCTCGCGCTTGACGGTGCGTTCGTTTACTGACCACATCCGAGCCATATCCCTTTGGCCGACGCAGAACTCGTCCTTGCGCCAATTGTACCGCGCCGTGACCAAAGCAATCAATCGCATGACCGAAGTTTGGAATGTTGGTGATCCGTTCAATGCGCCAACCGATAGTGCGGTCAGTACGTCATACTTCAACACCCCCGACTCTTGGCCGGTTAGCCGTAGTGGTTTCATTTTGAGAACTTCACCCTGTTTCTTCCGTTACATCTGCCTCTTGGATCAGCATCTGTGCACCGATTCCATTTGACCCGAGAAGACACTGAAATCCCGTCTTCTGTCAACTGCATCCTAAAAACAGGATTTTGTGGCTATTCGTGAAAACCGGAAATATTCTAGGTTTAATGGTTAATGGGGACACTCGGGGTGTCCCCACATTTCACCTTGGCTGTCACCATATAAGTGTCTTTCGAGAAAATGCTGTCACCATATCTTCGATAGCTCGTGTAGAGTATCCGGTGATTCTCTTGAAACCAAACGCAAATTCGGATTCCTGAGAATCCGAAAGTTTCCTTTTGCGCATTTGTTGAAATCCCGTTATTCATCTAGCATTCCTGAAAAACACGAGAAATGTGATGCGAGATCATAACGACCTTCTAACCATGAACGAACGCAGCCTTGCTCAGCAAGCCGCTGTGCGCAAGGCGACCTTCTCACCGGGAGAGGTTAAGGAACTGCGACCGTTCTCAATCTGGGAAATCAGCCAGTTTATGTTCGATGTACCAGCTGACACTCTGCGGAAGAAGCTGACCGAGGATCCCAGCCTGCCCCAGGGTCTGACGGAAGCCGATGGTCGACAGCGCTGGTTCACGCTGGATGAGATCAATGAGCTGCGCCGACGGATACGGTTTCGAGGCAAGAGCCTTTTGCCTGAACGTCCCAGGGGCCGCGCGATGCGCGTCGCGGTGTCAAACTTCAAAGGCGGTGTTGGCAAGACGGTCGTTGCGCAGCATCTGGCGAATGCGGCGGCATTGGATGGATATCGCGTACTGTGCGTAGATTTTGATCCTCAGGCAACGCTGACCCATTCAATGGGCATCACTGAAGTGAAAGAGTGGAACACGGTATGGGGAATCATGTGCCGCGACTTATGCCGGGAGGCGGATCGCATCATGGAAAGCTATGACGACCCCGACGATTGTCCCTACCCGGCCTCGGACGAACTGCCCGAGGATGTGCGCTCAATTGGAGCACAGAGATTTCATGACTTCATTCAGCGCACGTGTTGGCCAACCATCGACATTATCCCGTCCTGCGCCAACGCGGCCTTTGTCGAGTTCGCCAGTGCGCAATACCGTTCAGTCCACAAGGCGTGGAGTTTTTTTGGCTGCGTTGCGCGTTACCTCGACGAGCTGCCTGACGATCAATACGATATCATCATTTTCGACTGCCCGCCCGCTATTGGCTATCAGTCCCTGAACGCAGCATTTGCGGCTGATATCCTCTATATCCCGTCGGGCCCGGGCTATTGGGAATACGATAGTACGACCAGCTATCTTGGTCAGTTGGGCGATGCGATGGCGGATATCTCGGATGGGTTTGCCGCACTGGCAACGGACGCTGGCATAACTCTTCCCAAACAATTCGCCGATATTCGATTGCTAATGACCCGGTTCGAGGGGGCCAATCCGTTGCATCAGGCGATGATGGATGCCTTTCAAAATGTTTTCGGGGCGGACGTCTGCGCCAACCCGATCGAGATGACGCGTGCCGTCGAGCAATCGGGCCGCTTTCAAATGTCGGTTTATGAGCAGGATTATCGGCAGATGACTCGCGAAACCTGGAAGCGGGCGCGGCAGAGTTTTGATCGATCTTATCACGAGTTTCTTGCGACAGTTATAGTTGCCTGGAAGAACAACAGCCAAGCTAAGGAGGCCGCCGAATGAGCCGTTCCAACAAATTCGGGTTTGAGCCACTGGAGACGAAGCCCACGACACCTCGGCGCGAGAGATCCCCAGGGCCTATGGGGGCCGCGGTTCGCGATGTGGCTGACAATCTGGCCGAGACGACCGAGGCGAAAGTTGCGCAGCGTCGCCAGAATGCCGAGGATGCCAAGAATTTCCGACTGGCACGAGACGAGGGCAGGGTGCTTGTGCGCATATCACTGGCCGAGATTGCCATTGATGACTTGCCGCGTGATCGGTTGGAGCTTGAGGCGGTCGCAGCTTCGGATGAGATGGAGGAGTTGAAAGCCTCGATCCGGGAGCGTGGGCAGAAAGAGCCAGTTGAGGTCTATGAAGGTTCAGATGGTCGCTATCAGTTGAAGAAGGGCTGGCGGCGGTTCACGGCGCTCAGCCAGCTTTACAGTGAGACCGGCGAAGAAGACTTCTCGACGATCATTGCAAGGGTTGAGGCAGGGCAGGGGGACCGGATCTCGCGTTATGTCGACATGGTTGAAGAAAATGTTGTGCGCGAAGACCTGACCTTTGCCGAGATGGCGCAAGTGGCGATCACCGCAGCCGAGGACGAAGCCATCGAAGAGGTCGATCCGGCGGAACTGGTTAATCGACTGTATGGTGCGTTACACAAAACCAAGCGGTCCTACATCCGCAACTTTGTCTTCCTCTTGGTCAGCTTGAGCGATGCGCTGAAGTGGCCAAAAGATGTTGCGCGGAACCTGGGCGTCGACGTGGCTCGGGCGATCAAGGATGCCAAGCAAGTGGAAGCGCTTCAGGATCAGCTGCGCGCGTGTATCTCGCCGGAGGCACAGAACCGGGTACTGGCTGGTTTTCTCGAGTCCGAGAAAGCGCCACGAGCATCCGGCGCGAAGGCGCGTACGCCGAAGCAGAAGTTTGAGTTTTTTGTGGGCAAGACGAAGGTCACTGCGCGCCAGGGTGAGTGCCGGCTGGTTAGCGAGAGGGACTTTGCCACGATTCCGAAGGAGCGTCTGGAGGAGGCTGTGCGGGCCTTTGAAGGCGCCTTAAGGGGTGGCCCACGCATTCGTTGAGGGCAGCGGTTACCCGTGGGTAACCAAGGGTGGAGTGAACGGTGTCTTGGGCGAGTTACCCGAGGGGTAACGCCGCATTTAATGTAGTAAATACAAATGCATACGCAAATCTCGACGCAAAGCCGGATCGACATCAAGCCTCTGAGATCGGTCTGATAATTGCCGCACAGCTCCTCAAAAAACATTGCCTTGTATCAAAGTGTGGCCATCTAACCGGGAACCTGACTAGGGGCCGACAAAGGTCTGCGTGTAGTGCGCCGCAATTTCTCCGATAGGTGCTGATGTTAGACAACGAGCAGGGTGCAGGCATCGCCGCGTTCCTCGAACCAACGATGATTCGAGCCGGTGGTCTGGATCAACTCGCCAAAACATTCCTGTCGCAAGCGTGGATGGTGTGATGTTCTCCGTTGCTTGTTGGACAGCCAGATACCGTCTTCTTGCATTCATTGGAGCACTGTCTCGCGGGCCACCTTAAACACATGATACTCGGCCATCCGTTGAAGCCGCCGGACTTAAACTGCCTTGGTGCGTTCTCATCCAATGGTCGCTTTTTTCAAGTTGCAAATGCTGCATAAAGTTGGCGTTGTTGCATAGATCACCCGCCTTCTGATATCGATGCGTTTTATTTCCTTGAGGATGTTGTAGATGCCGCACAAATTCAACGCAGATCGTCGAGATAAGATCCCGAAACAGAAGTATCGCGTGGCCAATTGGGCTGAATACAACGAAGCGCTTCGTCAGCGCGGTGATCTGACGATCTGGATTAGTGAGGATGCAATGAGTTCATGGGCTGCGCCTCGGCGTACTACCCGTGGCGGGCAGCGCAAATATTCGGATCTGGCGATTGAGATGTGCCTGACGCCGGGCATGGTATTCCGCCAACCATTACGCCAGACGCAAGGCTTGATGCGTTCGATTGCAAAGCTGCTCTGTGTCGAAATCGCGGTACCTGATTTCTCCACCTTGTCGCGGCGGGGCAGCGGCCTGGCGTTACCTGCAAAGCCAGGGATCGATGGCCGGGCGGCGATCCATTTGGCAGTGGACAGTACAGGTCTTAAGATCTTCGGCGCGGGCGAGTGGCTTGAAGAAAAGCACAAAATCAAGCGTAAAAGGCGCTCCTGGCGCAAGCTCCACCTCGGTCTTGATCTTGTCAGCGGGGAGATCGTCTGTTCTGATCTCACCACGGATGACGTCGGCGATCCGACGGTGCTGCCAGATCTCCTGGATCAGGTCGACGGTCCGGTTGATTGGTTCCTCGCAGATGGAGCATACGACGGAGAACCAACATCTGATTTACTTGCCGCTCGGTTCGGACCGATGATCAAGGTGACGATCCCACCTCCCAAAAACGCGGTTGTGAGCCCCAATGCGGCCCACAATCTGACGGCACGAGACTGCCATATCGCCGAGATCGCAGCCCGCGGGCGGATGGCCTGGCAGAAAGCCACTGGCTACAATCAACGCAGCCGGGGTGAAACTCTCATGGGCCGCTGGAAGGCGGTTATTGGGCCCAGGCTAAAGTCGCGCGACTTCGAAAACCAGAAATCGCAAGCCAGGATTGGCGTGCAGATTCTCAACCGAATGACCGGGCTTGGCCAGCCACGTTTCGAACGCACCGCCTGAATTCCGTCTCGGGTAGGGCGCGTTCCGAGCTCCAGAGCTTCCGTGCAACAACGCCCCTTGCCTGTGGCTTGGAAGTTAGCATAATCGGGATCGATATTGCCAAGAATGTGTTTCAGTTTCATGGAGCTACCGCAGATGGGTCTACCGTATTCCGCCGCAAAATCCGGCGCGGGTGTGTTCTGGATTTTCTGTCGGCGCAAACATGTTGCCTTGTTGCGATGGAGGCTTGCGCCAGTTCCCATCACTGGGGCCGCGAGATCGAACGGCTCGGACATGAGGTTCGATTGATCCCTCCGCAATATGTCAAGCCATTCAGGAAGCGACAGAAGAACGATATGGCTGATGCCGAAGCAATTGCGGAGGCCGCAGCGCGCGCCGGGATGAGATTTGTCGCCGTGAAATCGGCGGAACAGCAATCCCGATCCATGCTATTGAAAACGCGAGAATTGTTTGTCGGTCAACGCACGCAGGTCATCAATACACTACGCGGTCATCTAGGCGAGTATGGGATTGTGGCAGCTCAGGGCCCGTCCCACATCAGAAAACTCGAAGCTATGGTTATCGACGACGAAACCACCGAACTCCCGTTGATAATGCGCAATGTGTGCATCCGGCTCTTCGATCACTTGAGCATTCTGGATTGGCAGATTGATGACCTGACATCCCGGATCGAAGCCGCGGCCCGAATGGATGAGAATGCGCAGCGGTTGATGACCATACCTGGAATCGGGCCCATGTGCGCCATGGCAATATCATCTCTCGCACCCCCACGTGAGAGTTTTCGCAAGGGGCGGGATTTTGCCGCTTGGGCAGGCCTGACGCCAAAACAGAATTCAACAGGCGGGAAAACCCGGCTGGGGCGAACGTCGAAGATGGGCCAGAAAGATATCAGAAGATTACTCATCCCTGGAGCAATGTCCGTCATCCAATCCAATGAACGAAAAGGTGGCGCACCCGATGGTTCGTGGCTCGACCGGATGCTGAAACGCAAACCCAAACTGCTGGTGGCCATCGCGCTGGCAAACAAGATGGCCCGGATGGCTTGGGCTGTGATGAAAAACGAGGATGTATATCGAGTTCAGTTGGCGGCCTGAGGAAAGCCAGCTGTCAGCCGGAATGCGGTAGATCTTAGCGGAGGATTATGGGCGAACAGTCGAGAATGACGGGATTGGGAAAACCAGGGAAGCTGTGTGGAGTTGAAACCCCGCAAATATGATTTGGACCCGATCTTCGAACTATCCATAAGGGCCCGCGAACAAGAGCGTCGCAATCAGAGGCCGGACACACGTAGGAACTCGACCGCATTTCCCAAAATCACTTAAAGATTCTGCTTGCGTTCCAGGAGGCGTCCACACATGCAGCTTCGGGCCAGCCAGGCCGATCAGGCGGGCGACGTGTTTGTCGTTCAACCGCGCCTCCAAGGCTTTTTTACCGTCCCGCGAGGTGCGCACAAAAATCGGACCATAGTCGATCCTGGCAAAGTGCAGCCAGTGGTCCAGGTTGCGTCCGAGGATCCCCGGCCAATCGCAACTTCGCGCCAGCCGGTCTTGCCACGCAGCGTCAGAAGCGCGCCATCGTCGGTGATCTCGACCCATCCTCCAGCCTCGATCGTGTCATCGCGATGCGCATCAAGGCTTACGATTTCACTACGCCTTAGACCGCCGGCATAGCCAACCAGCAGGATGGCCCGGTCGCGCAAGCCGCGCAGATCGAAGGGCAGGGTGGCGACCATCGCCAGGATATCCTCGGCTCCAACGGCGGCTTTTTGCACCGGCGGGCGTGCGTGCTTGCGCTTGATGCCCGCCAACACAGCGGCGATGTGGCGGTCCTTGCGGTCGAGCGCAAAGCCCCGCTGCGCGTAGTTCCAGGCAAGGCCGGAGAGGCGGCGCTCGATGGTCGAAACGGACAGGGCAGGGGCCTTGTCCGTCGGCGCAGCAAGCTCCGTCAGATAGAGGCCAATGAGCTGCGGGTCGGGACAGGGGGCCTGCCCGCCGAGCGGGTCCGTCCCATGGCGGCGGCACCAGCCCGCGAAGTGCTTCCAATCGGCGGCATAGGCCTTGTTGGTATTCTCTGCCGTTGAGGCCTTGGCATAGTCCCGCGCGGTGTCCACAAGCCGGTCGAGCGTGCCGAATCCCGCAAGGCCTGCGTGGCCCTCGGCATGCGCGGGCAGGGCGATCGCATGAGTTTGTTCTTGACCTCTCTCATCGACCTCAGCACCATTGGACGCAAGAGGGTGCGCGGACGTCGATTTCTCGTGCTCAGAGTCCACAATTTCCCCACAAATTTACTATTTTTGAGACTGTTGTCGAAACGCCGGGGTTTTTGAGACTGCGTATCATGTGATTTCAATGCCTTATCCAAACTGTAATATTGAGACTGATACCAAGGGTTATTCAATCTGACCGACTTTCGCCCAGTTGCGGCTTGCGATGGATGTGATGGTTTGCGGTCTTGCGATGAGGTTGTTCCAGGCCTCGCACCCCGCGTCGAGAATCGCGTCATATGTGTCGAACGTCCGGTTTGCGAGCCATGTCTGGCGGAGATATTGCCAAATGTTTTCGGTTGGATTCAGCTCTGGTGATTTGGGCGGCAGAAACATGAGCGACAGGTTTTGCGGGATTTCCAGAGCGGATGTCGTGTGCCAGCCGGCTTGGTCCATGAGGATGACGGCGTGGGCGCCATCGGAGACAATTTTGCTGATTTCTTCCAGGTGGCGCTGCATCGCATAGGTGTCGGCTGCTGGCATCATGATCGCCGCGCCGGTGCCGCGTTCGGGGCAGATGGCGCCAAAAAGATACGCATTTTGGTAACGCTGATCGGCGGGCTGGCGGGGCCGTGTGCCCTTGCGTGCCCACTGGCGGACGCGGGTGTTCTTCTGACCGAGACGCATCTCGTCCTGGAACCAGATTTCGACGGGTTTGTCCGGCGGCACCCCCTGAAGCGTCTCCTTCAGATTGTCGCCGAAGTTTTTTTGAAATCCTCAATGACCTGCACGTCCTGCCCCGGGTGCTGAGGGCGTGCGCTGATGTGGGAAAAGCCCAGATTGTGCAGAATCTGCCCCACATGGCGCTCGTGATAGTCGACGCCAAAACGCGCCTTGATCACATTCTTCAAATCGACCCGCCGCCAGCGGACGACACCGTCCTTTTCAGGATCAGGACCGGTCTCGACAAGAGCCGCCAGTTCATCCAGTTGCGCATTGTCAAGGCGGGATCGCGAGCCTCCTCGCTGCCGATCCAGCAGCCCCGCTGGACCATCAGCGTTGAAACGGAGCACCCAGTCCCTGAGCGTTTGCCGGTCCATCCCGCCAATGCGGGCCGCAGCCCCACGCGACATGCCATCGGCGATAGCGGCAAGCGACAAAAGCCGTCGGCTCTGCCGGGCATCAGAACTCTCTGCGGCAAGCTTGCGCAGATCATTGGCGGTAAAATCGGCTCGCATCGGTATCCTGGCTGGCATCGGTGGTCTCCTTTGCCAATCTTGAATCACCTCAGCACCTCAGGCGGTACCCAAAATCCATAGCTGAGTCATTTTGAAGCACCCTTGGTATGAGTCGCTAATTGTGGGACTGGCGGAAAAACACGCCGAGGTTTGTGAGACTATGCTGCAGCCGCATGGATTGTGATATTTCGAGTGCCTCAGCTTCGTCTGCGGCGTGTTAAACATGGGCAGGTCCTTGTTTTGTTGGCGTGCGGTAGCGCCAGTCTCACAAATACCGCTACAGAATCTCATGAACCCCGGTCGGTTTTTCGCGGAAGTGCTTGAATCTCATGAATTCCGGTCATCCGACATTCGGGCGAATCCACCCATGAAACTAAAACGTAACTCCCAAGCACCCTGTCCGATAGGGTTGCGGGGTTTTGTTCCGTCAGAGCCGTGCGATGATCTGAGGTGGTGACAGGGTCAGGATTTCCAGGATGTTGAACCCGTGTTTTCTGGCCGTCGAGATGACGGACCTGATGTCGGCGAAGACCCGCGCGCCCTCGAGGGTGCGGAAGGTGCCCGAGATTTTCATGCGCAGCTTCATCATGCGCAGGTCCTGTTCGGCCTGATTGTTTGTGAATGGGACCGCGAAGTCGGCGATGAATCGCAAAACGTCATCGCGGTAGTCACGCAGGCGGAGGAGCAGGTTGTGGCCTGGCCGCCTGGCTTTTCGGCCGCGGGTGCCGGGGCTTTTGGCCAGCGGGGGCTGGCGTTCGTGGAAGGCGAGCCCCTTGGCGAGGATCGCCATGTATCTGGTGACGATACCCTGGCGAACCAGTTCCGGGAGTTCGGTCTCGCCTTGATCCTGAGCCGCGCATCTGAGTTGATTGGCGCTATGAAGCACTGCGCTCATCTCCGTCGCCCAAGGCTCTTTTTCGATCTCTTCGATGGCCTTGAGTTCGCGCAAGTGATGCGCCCCGCAGAGGGCGTGGGCGTCCACTCCGCTCATATGGGCGTAGTAGGGTTTCCAGTGATCATGAATGATCGTCCCGCCGGTCAGGAAGGTTGGAACAGCACCGCGTTTGGCGCTGATGCGGTAATGGGTGAAGGCGGTATCGCAGATCGTGTGCAGCCAGTGCAGCTTGCCGGCAACACGAAGTCCGGTCTCGTCCAGATGCCGAACGCCGCCTTCGGCAAGCCGGGCGAGAATGTGTTCAACCACGACACCCATCTTATTTGCCGCGCCGCGCGTCCAGTTGGTCACGCTGGCCGCGCACAAGCTGGTGGCCCCAAACAGGTCGCGCATAAGCTGGCAGACCCGATCCTCGGGTATCAGCTGCTGAACATTGCAATAGACCGCCACTGCCCGCATGCGCGTGCCATATTGCACATGCGCGGCCACGCCATCGGGAAAGCCAGCCGTCGTCGTGGCTCGACAATGGTCGCAACAATAAACCGCCGCCTGATGCTCGGTGACCTCCAGGCGTGGCGCAGGCAAGTCGAACACCTGACGCTTCTCGATCCCTTTCACCATCTCCGCCGTCAGGGCGCTCTGACAGGCGCTGCAATGCGTCGCCTCATGCCGTTCGACAAAGTCGGGTGTTGACGTCTGGCGCAGGGTGTCGCCCCGGTGGCCAACTTGGCCGCCACTTTTCTTTCCGGATTTGCCACGCAGGCTGCGCGGGGCTGGCTTCTTCAGGCCATCACTTGAAGGGGGCTTGCTGCTATTGCTGCTGTTCTTGGCCAACTGTCGGCGCAGGTCCGTGATCTCTTCCGCCATGCTCGCCAACGCAGCTTCAAGCTCAGCGATCCGACGCAGAGCCGTGGCGAGAAGTTGTTCAAGGGCGGCAACCTGATCCATCCCACCACTGATTCAGAGAAATCAACCCGGCGCCACAGAATTCAGACAAGAAAGAAAAAAAACACGCGCAAAATGGCAAATTCGACTCACCATAAAACTGACAATAACACTCAAACGTGGGGGGTGCTTGGGAGTTACACTAAAACGACATAAACATATCGCTGAGCTTATTCCTTTGCGTCCGATAAGTTTGGCGAATTATTGGACGTGACAGAGACCAGCGAGGTGGGGCGGTTTAGCCCGTACATAGTGGACAAAAGCGCCGCGCGCGAACGCCGGACATGCAGCGTTGCTGCCAGGTGCGCGCCGATATGCGTGCGCTTTTTCATATGGTGCCGCCGGTGCGGCGGCGCAGACTGAGTCTTTGCGAAAGGCCGTAAGCCGTTTCGAAGACGTGGTTTTCGATCAGTGCGGGCGGTCCTGTGCGAAGACGGCCGCGAGGTCGGGCGCGTCCAGAACGGCATCCAGCCAGGCCTCGATCCGATCGGGTTCCGCCGCGGCGATCCGCGTCTCGATATCCCGGGGCAGGGGGCCGAAACGGCGCTCCAACTGGCGTCCGAGGGTTTCCGCCTTTCCTTCCGCCTTTCCTTCCACCTTGCCTTTCGCTTCGCCCCTGGCCAATCCGCGCGCTTCGCCCGCTTTCAGGCCTTCCGCCTTGCCCCTGGCCAATCCGCGCGCTTCGCCCTGTTCGAGCAGTGTTTCAGCAATGGTTCCCATAAGAGCCTCCAGTTCGTTATGGCCCCCGGTCCTGAGCGTGGCCCGCAGGGCGTCCAGGTCCACATTATAGACCCGCAGCACATATTCAAGAACCTGTCGCCGCAGATCGGTCCCCTCGGGCAGGCTCCCGGCGATCTCCGCCAGAAAGGCCAGGGCCTCCTGCCGCAGCGTGATGAAGCCCGCCCTCAACGCGGCGTTGCGCGACAGCGCGTCGATCTCCATGGCCCGCAGGTTGCGCAGGATATACCCCGCTCCGGGCACGAAAGCGAGATCGGGATCATCGGTGGCGATCATGTCGCGCAGGCTGTCGGGCACGGTCCAGGGCGGCGCGCCATGATAGACGACCACCGGAATGATCGGGGGCAGGGCGCGGAGCCGGGCTGTTCCGGTTCCGGCGCAGCGTTTCCAGATGCGCACCATATAGGAGGCCAGCTGAAGCGGCAGCGCCGGATCGGGGGTGCTTTTGTGCTCCGCCAGAACATATACGAAGGCGTCGGTCCCGGAGGTCAACGCGACCTTCATCAGCAGATCGCTCTGGCTGCCGGCGAGCGCTTCATCGACGAAACTGCCTTCAAGGATCTCTGGGGGCGCAGGGGCGAGCTGTCCCACAATAGTGTTGGGGAGGTGATCCCGCAGGAAGTCCCGTGCGCGCCCGGGATCGGACAGCAGCGCGCGGAAGAGCGTGTCGTGCGGATTGTGCAACTCGGCCATCGGATCCCTGTGCAAAGTGGTGTCACCCCTGCTGCTATGGCAGGGCGGTCCAACAGGCAAGCCCGGTTGTGTGTGGTCGGTTGTGTCGGGCCGCTTCAGTCTGTCCGGGGGTGTCAGATACCTTTGACCCTGATCCCCCGGTGCTGGCCTGGTACCCGCATCAAGCGCATTCTCCACCATCTCCTGGACCGCGCTGGCGGGGCGTTCCCCGATTTCGCCAACTGCGATGCGGCTGATCGTGACTTCGTCGAGTTGTCGAATGGCGGGCCGGTGAGCGCCGGGAGAGGGGGTTGGGTGCCGCGAGCGCCTTGAGACATGCGGTGATCGCCATCATGATCGAAGCGGTGACGAAAACGGGGCGGCTTCTCAATTCAGGCGCTGGCTTGTGGCATCGGGATGTGTGGTAAGCTGCGTCTCGAGCCGATCTGCA
The DNA here is from genome assembly GCA_951812305.1 of uncultured Paracoccaceae bacterium. Lineage (GTDB taxonomy): Bacteria > Pseudomonadota > Alphaproteobacteria > Rhodobacterales > Rhodobacteraceae > Rhodobacter_B. The sequence goes on along the minus strand of CATOSB010000019.1, from coordinate 65,808 downwards.
TCCATTTGCTGCTGGACCGCTTGCCGCGCGCGTTCGAGTTCCCTGACAGCGTTGGGCTTCAGATCGCAGAGAAGATCATCGAAGGCTCCGGCGGCCTCGCGGAGGCATCCATTGAGCTGAAAACCGTATCGCAGGGCGAGGGCGATCACTTTTTGGAATTCGCCCTGAACCTCCGGGTCCTGCGGATCCCGCCCGCAGAGACACAAACACATCGTTGCCTCGACCGTGAGGTCATCGTACTCCTCTGCGCCGTCGTTCGCCCTGTCAGCCATCGCGCTGGCTTTCGGCATCCCCGGCCGGCGCGCCTTCAGGACGGACGTTGACCGCCGCCGGAGTTCCGGGTTTTCGCTTGCTCGGGACGCGTGCAAAGCGCACCCGCTGGCCGACCTCTGGCAGGGCTTCCGGCGGCGCAAGGTTCGAGGCGTGGAAAAACACATCCGCCGCGCCGTATCGGGAGATGAAGCCGAAGCCCTTGTCGGGCCGGTAAGTCTTGATGGTGCCTGTGACCTCTGCCGGTTCGGCCTTGCCTGCCCCCGGTATCGGCGTTTCTCTACCGGCCGCTTCCGGCGCGGTGTCCATGTGCTGATCGCACATCATGTCTTCCCCTTTACGGCGGCCTTGAGGGGCCCTGTGGCGGAGACCCGCACCTGCCGTGTGGGCGCGGCGGTCTGCATCTCTCCGGTGGCCGGATTGCGAACCTGCCGCTCGGGCACGTCCACCACCGAGAAGGTGGCAAGGCCGGGCAGGCGGACCGGGTGGCCGTCCGCCACCAGTTTCTGCACTGCCGACTGGACGCCGCCGGAGAGACGTTTGGCTTCGTCGCGCGAACAGCCCAGCTCTTCGGCGATGGCGGCGTGAAGCGTTGCGGCGGGAACGGGTGAGGGTTTGGGCATAAGCAGCTCTCCTGGTCTGATGGTGTGGTTGCCGTGGCTTTCGGGGAAAACGCGCGTCAGGTCAAGCCCGGGTGCTTGCTGTTCGCCCGGGATGGCGCCTGCGGTCGGTCCCCCGGCGGCGGGCCAATCCACGGTCTGGCCCGGCACCCGGGATGCGCGGGTCTCCACCCCCGCGTCCGTCTCCCCGGAGGTCCGGCGGTCGTGACCGGGAGGGAAGGTGTCTTTGGGTCGGGGTGTCATTGACCCAGGAGAAGAGGAGGACCGAGATGACAACGCCGACGAAGAAAGAGACCCGGGTGGCGACCACACCGTTAACCCCTGCCGCTGCGATTGACCGGACGGCGATTCAGGCCCGCTGGACGCGGGAGCGCGCCGGGGAAGCGGAGCGCCTGAAGGTGGTGCGCGCCGCATTGCTGGCGGAACTGCGTGCGCGGGGGGTTGAAGAGGTGGAAGCCTTCTATGACGGCTATGGCGACAGCGGCAACGTGAACAGTGTCGCGGGCCGCCCGGAGAGCGCCGGGATCGGGGATATCGAAACCCGGCTGATGGATTTCGTGTGGGATGTCGCCTATGGGCTGCACCCGGGCTTCGAGACCAACGACGGGGCAGAGGGCAGCTTCACCTGGAATGTGGCCGAAGACCGCATCGATGTGGATCACGCCGATTTCTACACCGAGCGCAACGACTACAGCCACGAGGATGTATGATTATGGCCCATGCGTTACACCACGCGGAAAGTTCCGCCCGGAAATTCGGCGGGGCGGCGGAGGACTATCTGGACATACATACATGGTTCGACGCCGGCAAAGCCCATGAAGCGCTGCCGATACACCGGGCACTCCGGCATCACAGCTTCGGGATATTCGAGGCGGAGGCGGTGTTCGGCGTTTCGGTTCCGAACTCCGCAGGCCGGGATATTCCGGTGCGGTTCATCGCCGAGCAGCATGTGCGGGAGGATTGCCGCCGGATCCCGTCAGTATCGGACTGGCTGCGCGGGACCCCGATGGTGCCGTGGATGATCAACGGGGTGATCCTGCCCGATACCGAGCCGGTGGGTGCCGATCCGCAAGCCGACTGGCGCAGGGCCGTGGCCGGGGGCCAGACGCTTCTGGGCCTTGCCGACTGGCTTTCCATGCAGGCGCAGCGTCCGGGTGTGGAGATGGTCCGCGCCGACGCGGCGTGACCTGAGGGGCGTGGCATCCCTCGCGCTCGCGAGCGGGCCGCCTTTCCGGGCGGCCCGTTTGTCTGTGGCGTACCAGGTGCAGACGCGGTCACGATGGAAGAGGGTGCCTGTGCTCTGGTCGGGGCCTGGCCGCGTGGCCCGAGCTTGCCCTTCATGGCCCATCCTGTTGTCGGCAGGGCTGACAGCGAACCGGAAAGCCCCGGTCGGGTGCCGTACCGTCCGGTCCCCTCCCCACCGGGTCGCCCGCCTCCGGCGGGGCACACGAAAGGAGCAATGTCGGCTTTGGGTCCGGGTGGTCCCGATGGGGGATCGGAGTTGGAAAGGACTGGACCCATGGAATTGTTGACGACTGAACAGCGCAAGACGCTTCTCGAAAACGGCCACAGGATGGCGGAGGAGGACATATCGTGCGCGGTGTGGCCGGTTGTGAAGCTTTTTACGCCGGATGCGGGGGCGACCTGGCTTCTGGCCTGGCTGGACCCGGAGGACGGGGATGTGGCCTGGGGCTGCTGCGATCCGGGGCTGGGATGTCCCGAGATCGGGCCGGTGCGGCTTTCGGAGATCGCGGCGGTGCGCGGCGCGCTCGGCCTGCCGGTGGAGCGGGACCTGTATTTCGAGGCGGAGATGTCGCTGAGCGATTACGCCTCTCTGGCGCGCGACCGGGGCGCGCTTGTGGCATGAGCGCGCGGGAGGTGGTAGAACTTCTGGCCCCGGCTTACTGGGCATCGGCGCTGATCAATTGTGATCCCCTGGGCCTGGATGGCGAAGACCGCGCGCATCTGGCGACCTGCCTTGCGGACGCGGGTCTGACGGTGGGGGAGGCGGTCGATTGCAGACCTGCGGGGTTCTGCTGGCACCATGCCGCGTCAGGGATCACCGGCGGGGCGGAGTGCGCGCTTTACAGTTTTCTCGTGAACCGCACCCGCCTGCGGTCGTTCTGACCGGCAGCGGTCCCGGCCGCCCGGTTCGGGCGCTCTTCAAACCGTTTTGCCAACTTTGGCCGTCTCGCCCCGAAAGGGTGAGGCGGCTTTTTGTCCGGGCGATCCGGGTCCGGGGGGAAAGCGTTCCCGTGGATGGTCCGGATCGGATGTCATGAAATGGAGACAATGCAATGACGAAGACACAGACCTATACGGCTCTTGAGGTGGCGCTGGCGCGCCTTGAGGTTCATCCCGCCAATGTGCGCGCACAGAACGCGGCGGCCTACAGCGCGACCGGCGTTCAGGCGCTGGCGGCCAATATCCGGGAGGTGGGGCTGTTGCAGCCCTTGCTGGTGCAGGAGACCGGCAAGGCGCAGTACGGCGTGCTGGCCGGAGGCCGCCGGCTGGCGGCACTCAACCTGCTGGCCGCGGACACGGGCGCGAAAGGTTTCGGGCCACGCATGAAGGTGGCCTGCCAGCTGGTGCCGGGGGATGCGCCGGTGACGGCGGCGCTGTCGTTCTCGGAGAACGAGATGCAGGCCCCGATGGATGCGCTCGACCGGTACGAGGCGTTTGCGGCGCTCCGGGACGAAGACGGTCTCGGAGTTGCCGATATCGCGCGTCTTTTCGGGCAGACGGAACGGTCGGTACGCGAGAGCCTGCGGATCGGGCTGGTGCATGAGGACATCCGCTCCGCGCACCGGGCCGGGGAGATTTCGCTGGAGACGCTGAAGGCCTTTGCCGGGCATCCCGACCGCGCGGTGCAGGCGGAGGTGTTCGCCGCGCTTTCGGGCGAGGGGGGCCGTGTGGAGGCGTGGACGGTGAAACGGGCGCTCGGTGATCGCGGCGTGCGGCAGGGCGATGCGCTCGGGGCCTTTGTGCTGGAGGACTACCGCAAGGCCGGGGGCGGGATCGCGCCGGACCTGATCGAGGAGGACAGTGTGCTCGGCGATCCCGGTCTTGTGCAGTCTGTGCTGTCGCGGAAACTCGACGATCTGGCCGAGGAGGAGCGGGCGCGGCTCGGCATGGGCTGGGCCGAACACCGGATTGATCCCGACCGGGAGGCGCTCTCGGCCTATGGGCGCATCTGGCCGCAGCCGGTCGACCTTGATGCGGCCACGCAGGAGCGGGTGGAGGCGCTGACGGCAAGGCTCGACGATCTGTCGGACGCCCATGAGGCGGCAGAGGACCGGGCCGAACAGGACCGCCTGGGTGAGGAGCACGAGACCGCGCAGGCCGAAATCGAGGCGCTGACCCATGCGTTCGAGGCTGACGAGGCGCAAGGGGCCGGTGTGATCGCTCTCTGGCAGCACGGGGGTCTGCGTCTGATGGCGGGCATGGTGCGTCCCGAGGACCGGACGGACAGGGGCCCGGCGACGGGCGGGACCGGTGCCGCGGACCGCGCCGCAGAGGAGGGTGGCCTGAAGATCTCCGCGAAGCTGGCTTCGGATATGGCCTGCGAGCGGACGCGGGCGGTGGGTCTGGCGCTGGCGCGCGATCCGGCGACCGCGCGGGTCTATGGCGACTGGCTGCTTCCGGGCAATGTGGCGCAGGGGCTTGTGCGCCGTGCGGAACAGTCGAGCCTGCGGTTTCAGGCGGCGACCCATGCGCCGGGGCTTATCCATGAGTGCGCAAGCGTGGAGGACCCGGGCGCGGCCATTGAGGGTGAACACGGCGTGGTGGAACGGATGCTTTTTGAGCACGAGGCCGGGCTGCCGACAGGCTGGGTCGATGGTGAGGATGGTCCGGACGGGACCGCCTTTGATCGCTTCGCGGTACTCGATCCGGCGGAGCGGGAGATGCTGGTGGCATGGGCGGTGTCGCGCAGTCTGGAGCCTGTGGCGGGCGATGCGGTGCGTCCCTCGGCCCGTACGGCGGTGGAGGCGGCGGTGCTGCCGGACATCCGGACGCTCTGGACCCCGGATGCGCGGCTCTTCGGGCGTCTGACGAAGCCTGACCTCCTGCGCATCCTGCGCGACGATCTGGGGCTTGGCCAGAAGGCGGATACGCTGGCCAAGGCGAAGAAGTCGGAGATCGTGGAGAAGCTGGCCGCGCTCTTTGCCGCACCGGACGCGACGCTGAGCGACGAGCAGCGGGCGGCCATCGCCCGCTGGTGCCCGCCGGGCATGGCGACGGAAGTGCCGGAGCGCGGTCAGGAAGAGGTCGGGGAGGGTGATTGCGCGGAGACGGCCATTGAGGCCTCCCTGGCGGCCTGAGCGCATCGCTCCCTGCGCCGTCCCCGGATCCGGGGACGGCGTTTTCCACGGGCCGCGAGCCATTGGAGGGGAAGGGGGTCTTTGGAAGGGGTGACTCCGGCCAGACTGAAAGGACAGACCCAATGGCGAAGACAAAACCCGACATTTACGACCAGGTGACAGATGCGATCCCTGCGCATCTCGAGGCGGGGGTGGTGCCCTGGCGCCAACCCTGGGACGGCGGTGTCCCGGCCCGGCTACCCGTGCGGGTCACGGGCGAGTGCTATCGTGGCATCAACGTGGTGCTGTTGTGGCAGGCCGCGGTGGCGCGGGGCTATGTCTCGCCGAACTGGATGACCTATGCGCAGGCGATCAGGCTCGGCGGGCAGGTGCGCCGGGGCGAGACCAGCGTGCGGGTGGTCAAATACGGGACGGTGAGACGGGCGGCTCCCGAGGGAGAGGACGGGGCGGAGGATGGATCCACCTTTGGCTATCTGCGGTCTTACGCTGTCTTCAACGTGGCACAGATCGACGGTCTGGATGCGGCGTGGTCTGCCGCTCCGCCGCCGCTGCGCGATTACGGGACAGAGGCGGATGCGGGGTTTCCGGAGTGGTTCGGCCGCACCGGGCTGAAGCTGCGGACGCGCGATGCGGTGCGGGCCTGTTACGATATAGCCGCGGACTGCATCGAGATGCCGCCGGTGTGGCGGTTCGAGAGCCGGGAGGCCCACGCGGGAACGCTTCTTCATGAGACGTGTCATGCCACAGGGGCGAAATCGCGGCTGGACCGACCGTTCGGAACGGGCTTTGGCGATGTGGACTATGCACGCGAGGAGATGGTGGCCGAGCTCGGATCCGCCATGGCGGGGGCGCAGCTGGGCCTCGCGCCGCAGTTCGAGGCCAATGCCGCTTATCTTTCCCTATTGATTGCAATCGACCGGTCCCGCGACACGCTATTGGACAACACGCGCCAGTTCGCGCGCGGATATCCCGCCAACAATGCGCTTTTGTGGGGCGCGCGCGGAATGGGTAAATCCAGTTTGGTGAAGGCCGCACATGCGCAGGTGGTATCCGAAGAACTGGCGTTAAAAATCGTCGAGGTGCAGCGCGAGGATTTGCCCACGATCGGGCGGCTGCTGAACCTGTTGAGGGGGTCAATGGACCGCTTTCTTCTTTTCTGCGATGATCTGTCTTTCAGCCATGACGACCAGCACTACAAATCGCTAAAGGCTGTGCTCGATGGTGGGATCGAGGGCCGCCCCGACAACGTGATCTTCTACGCGACATCGAACCGGCGCCACCTGATGCCGCGGGACATGATCGAAAACGAACGCGGCACTGCGATCAGCCCAGCGAGGCGACCGAAGAAAAGGTTTCCCTTTCGGACCGTTTCGGACTCTGGTTGGGTTTTCATCCGTGCACCCAAGACGAATATCTCGACATGATCCGCGGCTATTGCGCGGCGCACGGGATCGAGATTGACGAAGAAACGTTGTGGGCGGAAGCAATTGAGTGGCAGGCCACGCGCGGCGCGCGTTCTGGTCGCGTGGCTTGGCAGTATTTCGTTGATCTGGCAGGCCGTCGCGGCGTGAAGATCTGACCGGCATTTACAAATCCGCCGCAATTTCGTTAACTTTTATCTACCGGCGCCAGAGTTTCGGCGCATTGGCACTATTTTAAGAGGAGGAATTCATGCGACACAATCTTCGCCTTTTCACCGCTATTTCGGCGCTGGCTTTCATAATCGCGCCCCCTGTTTTCGCCAACGAACTTGCTAGCAAGCAGCCGTTTGAGATCGTGGCGAATTTTGAAAAACAGATTGTCTATTTCGAAGCAGCAAAATCGCCAAAAGGCGCCCACAATTTCAGCCTGACGGTCAATGGCCCCCGTGGATACGTCGCTGTTCTGCACGACAGGCGCGAAATTCCGAGGATCGACCTTCAGCAATTCGGAAAAGTTGTCGACGGCACATTCTACTACGAGGTTACCGGCGCGACAGAAGAGAAGGTTGAGATGAACCAAACCCTGAACAACGGGCGTGACTCAAACCGGAATTACTTGCTTCGCCAGGTTACCGCCAACGGCAGCTTCGTTGTCAAAGATGGTAAAATCCTGGAATTCGAGAAGATCAAGGAGTGAACTCTTGCCTCACAAAGTGCACTTATGACGCCTGCTAAAAATGCGCAAAATCATCTGGGCCGGGTTTCACGCGCGCGTCGAATTACGGTGGTGGCAATTGTGGCGATGTTTTTCGCTGCCCCCGCGTCAGCAGATGCGCTGGATGGTCAATGGTGCAGCGATGATGGCAAGCAGTTGATGATAAGCGGTCCCAATATTCAGATTCCATCGGGGAAGAAAATCATCGGCAATTATGCACGGCATGTATTTACGTATTCCGGGCCACCGGACGACCCCGAAACAGGGCAGGATATTCGCATCGTCCAGCAGTCAGACGCACGAATGTATCTTGAACGCAGCACCGACCCAGACAACCAAGAGGAATGGCGGCGCTGTCAGTTCACAAGCTGACGCATTAGATCAACGCGAGATTGCCCAAACTGGTCGGCGCGCGCGTGGCTAGCTCGTTTCGATCCATTTTACCCATGAACGTGTGATAAAGATCCTCGTAAAACCGGGGACTGTCGAAATACCACTTGTGGCTGATACCGGAATCGAATTCGAAATCGTCTTTGTGCTGTTTGTAATAGGCCCCGCAGTAAAGGTTCACGGCCTTTTCGGGGCAATCTTTCGGCATACCGACGCGCCCAAGCCGCCGGGCCACACCGATCCTTTTCACCTCTGAAATATTCAGGATTTCATCGAGTGGCGAATAATAGCACGTCACCCGGGCGGCATGGCGGAATAGGGACGAGCTTTTCGGGTTTCCATTGACCATTGAGTTCGAAGAGACGTCTGCCGCAACCATCGCGACCTGGCTGACCAGCCAGCTTTTCTGGGCGACCTCGTGGTCGTCGTCGGCATAATCAAAGGCCTCCCGCAGAAGATAGTTACCCATCGAGTGAGCCAGGATGTGGACGTTGACTTTGCAGTCCGGCTTTTGGTCAGCAGAAAATTTGCGGATCGCGTGATGGAATAACCGATCGGCCGCCGCCCGAGCGTCGCGCCGGTCCGACGAATAGCCGAGTGCCACACCATCGCTAGGCCAGTCGAAACTCACCACTGCGCCATCATATCCGTGTGCCTCTAACCCCGCGCGGATTTTCCGGTGACGCTCCAGCATCGAGTACTGTTCGGTGTTAAAGCCGTGGATGAAAACCACGACATTGCCTTTATTGTCCGGCCCGATACCGCAGTTCCCCTCGACAGATTTGAACCACTCGGTTTTTGAAACCTCACAATCCCGGCGTAACTTGTTCTTGTTTCCCGGCACGGCGAGAAATTTGATACCGCTGATGCTGTTTGAGTATCCGTCGCCTTTGCGGCCCCTGACTGAAAATAGATAATCCATGAATATGCCCTCCAATAGGCGAACTATGGCAGAGCAACTCGCCTCCGTCCATGCTGCTTGCCGGGATCGGCGGCAACCGGTAAAGCGCAAGTTATGCTGGATGATGGCCTTACCACCCTTCAATTTAGCCAGACATCCCAGAGCTTGGGGATTTTGGCATAACCTGCGAGGCATCGTCGGATAGCACGAAGGCCTGTCTTGAAGAGAGAGCATAAGGACCTTCGGGCTTTTCGAATCCCCTTTTTTCGCCGCGTATTGCGACGTGGTGCTCTTCGTTTGCTCCGGTTGAAACAGCCCAGTACATGGCGATTGCCAGCACCAAAATGAGGCGGGCCAATCGATCCGGCTTTTTGATCTGGCTTTGAGTAATTTCAAAGCCCCGGGTTTTGAAGTCGGAGAACATGGCTTCAATTCCCCAACGCATTCCATAATCGAGCACCTTGTACTCGGACGGTGCTGCATTCATGGCAATAATCCAAGGCTCTTTGTGCCCCTCTTCGTGAAGCACTCCAATGTTGCTAAAGACGCCCGTTCCGTAAAGCTCAGCGTTTACAAGCCCTTCGGGCATCAGTTGGGCAATTTCGCGCGTCATCATCTCGCCACCCTGATGTTGCAGTGTGATATTTCCCTTCATGCGCAGCCGGTAGTCCCATCCAGCCTCCTGGCACCATGCGACCAATCGGGCGGTTCCATAAAACCGATCTCCCGCCAGCAACACACGCGCATCCGCCGGGAGCCATGGGCGGACTGCTTCCAAAAGCTCATGTTGCACGCGCCATCCAATCGGCCCTTTGGTCTGGCGTACACGCCAGGCGACCGGGAGGGCCCGATCCCGCATCCGCACCGATAACATCAAAACCTCATGCCCTTCGTTGAGCTTGCTTTGATCAAGGGCCACCACAATCGTTTCTCCGGCCTCACACTGGCGGCGGAAAATTTCACCAACATAGGCCTGCATGATCTCATCAGTATCGATGTGAGGATTGCCCAGAACCCGCGAAATGTATTGATAGCGGTGGTCCACAGAGCCGATATCGCGGGGCAAAGCAGCCGCATTTTCCATCAGATTGACGCTGCGCGTGTTCAAAATCACGCTTGCTATGATGCACAATCCCTCCCGGCGCGACTTGTGATACCCGAGCAAGCGGTCCTGAAAATCCGCCTCAACCTTCGAATAAAGCTCTGAAAAACAAACATTTCCCAACAAACCAGCCTCCAATATCAGCAGTGGAGACTCCTTGAATCACACAGATCAGACAAACGTCAAATCAGATCCGGAAATTTTGAAGGGTGGTAAGGGATGATGGCACAGATATTCACCCGCTTTTTGATGGCGCGCCGTCGACCACGGAGTTCAAGAAACTGCGCAAACGGGTCGTGCGGGAAACGCGTGACGCGATTGAGCATTTCGGAATGATCGAGCGTGGTGCGCGATGGCTCGTGTGCCTGTCAGGGGGCAAGGACAGCTACACCTTGTTAGCCGTGCTTCATGAGCTGAAATGGCGCGGGCTTTTGCCGGTGGATATTCTGGCCTGCAATCTGGATCAGGGACAGCCGGGGTTTCCGGCGACCGTTCTGCCGGGGTTTCTGGAACGAATGCAGGTGCCGCATCGAATTGAGTATCAGGACACCTATTCCATTGTTGTCGACAAGGTGCCACGGGGCCGGACCTATTGTGCGCTTTGTTCCCGGCTTCGGCGCGGAAACCTTTATCGGATTGCGCGAGAGGAGGGATGCAGCGCAGTGGTGCTCGGCCATCATCGCGACGACATTCTGGAAACCTTTTTCATGAACCTGTTTCATGGTTCGCGACTGGCAACCATGCCGCCGAAACTGGTGAATGAAGAGGGTGATCTCTTCGTCTATCGCCCGCTGGCATTTGTTGCGGAGGCGGATTGCGACAGATTCGCACGAGCGATGAGATATCCGATCATCCCGTGTGATCTGTGCGGCTCGCGAGACGGATTGCACGTCAGCAGGTCAAAGCACTTTTGGATCAGTGGGAGACAAATCACCCGGGTCGTCGTCAAAAGATGTTCCGGGCATTGATGAACGCCCGTCCCTCCCACCTATTGGATTCAGGTATGTTTGACTTCGCCGGAATTGCGCGCGACCCAAAGAATTTGACCTAAATCGAAAATATCTAGCAACGGCCGGTTAACCGGTCATTTGAGAAACCCAAGATAGCTTGGCCGCAAACAGGCGACCTATCGGGGCAATTAATCATGCAACAGACGCTTCGGCGCTTTGGCAGTCACTTTTTCAACTCCGCAAAAACCGCATTGCTTGGGCCACAGATCCTGGCCTTCGCGCCCGCCATCATGCTTGGCGGATATTGGTATGGTGGCGAAGGCTTGTTGCTTTTCCTCGCAATTTTTCTTCCGGTTCTTTTCGCTCTTGTCGGCTTGTTTACACCGATGCGCCCTGCAGAAAAGGCGATCGGCGCCGTGGACCCGATCACTGGCCTGCTGCTTCCCGATGCCGTTGTCGCCGCGCTGGACCGCGCCTTTTCGGAAGAGGCGGAATCGGGCCTGCGAACCGCGTGTGTGGTGCTTGAAGTCGATGAGTTTGCGGCATTTTCGCAAAAATTCGGCACGGACGTGACCGACAGAATTCTACACACTCTTGCCGAAAGGATCGGGGGTGTAATGCGCGGTGGCGATGTCGTCAGTCGGCTGGAGGGATCGGTCTTTGCCATTGCACTGGCGCCCGCGCGGCGCTGTGATCTGGAAACCCTGATCCAGATTGCTGCCAGACTGCAAACAGCCATCGCAGAACCTATGCTGGTGGGGGAGTTACGAATTTACGTAACGGCGTCGGTCGGGTTTTGCAGCCCGCGCCGCGCCAACGAGAAGATTGGCACCGCCTGTCTTGAAGCGGCAGAGGCCGCGTTGGCAGAGGCACAAGCTTGCGGCACCGCCTCAATCCGCGCGGCATCAAGCCAAGCGCGCCGCAAGCGCGTTACCCGCACCGGTTTGGTTGGCGAAGTGTCAGAGGCGCTTGATTCCGGACAGATCAAGCCTTGGTTCCAACCTCAGATTTCCACCGACACAGGAGACGTAACAGGCGTTGAGGCGTTGGCCCGGTGGGAGCATCCGGAACGCGGTGTAATACTGCCCGGCGCCTTTTTGCCGGCCGTATCTGCCGCGTCGATGGGAGACAGGTTGAGCGAGGTCATGTTGTTTCGTTCACTTCTCGCGATGCAGGACTGGGACAAGGCGGGCCTTATGGTTCCAAGTGTCGGGGTGAATTTCGAAATGGAAGATCTTGCCAACCCAAAATTATGCGAGCGCATTCAATGGGAATTGGACCGGTTCGAGTTGAGCCCTGAACGGTTGACCATTGAAATCCTTGAGACTGTAATTGCCGGTGCCTCAAACGAGACGGTCGCGCGTAATGTCGGTCTGTTGGCGGATCTGGGTTGCCGCGTTGATCTTGACGACTTCGGGACCGGACACGCCTCGATCGCAAATCTAAAGAGATTTTCGGTGGACCGGATAAAAATCGACCGCTCTTTCGTGACCCGCGTGGATCAAGATCGACAGCAACAGCAGATGATCATGGCGATTCTGGAAATGGCTGATCGGCTTGGCGTGGACACGTTGGGGGAAGGTGTTGAAGCAAAAGGCGAACACGCGATGCTTGCGCAACTAGGTTGCCGCCACGTGCAGGGATTTTGCATCGCGAAGCCCATGCCATTTGACGATATGACAAACTGGCTGAATGCGCGCGGTAACGCGGTGTCGGTGACCGCCGGGGTCTCGCGAGAAAAACGGGCCTGAGGCAATACCGCGAACGCCGCTTCCCGGCGTCATCCAGACCAATAATAACTGTAACTCCCAAGCACCCCCCACGTTTGAGTGTTATTGTCAGTTTTATGGTGAGTCGAATTTGCCATTTTGCGCGTGTTTTTTTTCTTTCTTGTCTGAATTCTGTGGCGCCGGGTTGATTTCTCTGAATCAGTGGTGGGATGGATCAGGTTGCCGCCCTTGAACAACTTCTCGCCACGGCTCTGCGTCGGATCGCTGAGCTTGAAGCTGCGTTGGCGAGCATGGCGGAAGAGATCACGGACCTGCGCCGACAGTTGGCCAAGAACAGCAGCAATAGCAGCAAGCCCCCTTCAAGTGATGGCCTGAAGAAGCCAGCCCCGCGCAGCCTGCGTGGCAAATCCGGAAAGAAAAGTGGCGGCCAAGTTGGCCACCGGGGCGACACCCTGCGCCAGACGTCAACACCCGACTTTGTCGAACGGCATGAGGCGACGCATTGCAGCGCCTGTCAGAGCGCCCTGACGGCGGAGATGGTGAAAGGGATCGAGAAGCGTCAGGTGTTCGACTTGCCTGCGCCACGCCTGGAGGTCACCGAGCATCAGGCGGCGGTTTATTGTTGCGACCATTGTCGAGCCACGACGACGGCTGGCTTTCCCGATGGCGTGGCCGCGCATGTGCAATATGGCACGCGCATGCGGGCAGTGGCGGTCTATTGCAATGTTCAGCAGCTGATACCCGAGGATCGGGTCTGCCAGCTTATGCGCGACCTGTTTGGGGCCACCAGCTTGTGCGCGGCCAGCGTGACCAACTGGACGCGCGGCGCGGCAAATAAGATGGGTGTCGTGGTTGAACACATTCTCGCCCGGCTTGCCGAAGGCGGCGTTCGGCATCTGGACGAGACCGGACTTCGTGTTGCCGGCAAGCTGCACTGGCTGCACACGATCTGCGATACCGCCTTCACCCATTACCGCATCAGCGCCAAACGCGGTGCTGTTCCAACCTTCCTGACCGGCGGGACGATCATTCATGATCACTGGAAACCCTACTACGCCCATATGAGCGGAGTGGACGCCCACGCCCTCTGCGGGGCGCATCACTTGCGCGAACTCAAGGCCATCGAAGAGATCGAAAAAGAGCCTTGGGCGACGGAGATGAGCGCAGTGCTTCATAGCGCCAATCAGCTCAGATGCGCGGCTCAGGATCAAGGCGAGACCGAACTCCCGGAACTGGTTCGCCAGGGTATAGTCACCAGATACATGGCGATCCTCGCCAAGGGGCTCGCCTTCCACGAACGCCAGCCCCCGCTGGCCAAAAGCCCCGGCACCCGCGGCCGAAAAGCCAGGCGGCCAGGCCACAACCTGCTCCTCCGCCTGCGTGACTACCGCGATGACGTTTTGCGATTCATCGCCGACTTCGCGGTCCCATTCACAAACAATCAGGCCGAACAGGACCTGCGCATGATGAAGCTGCGCATGAAAATCTCGGGCACCTTCCGCACCCTCGAGGGCGCGCGGGTCTTCGCCGACATCAGGTCCGTCATCTCGACGGCCAGAAAACACCGGTTCAACATCCTGGAAATCCTGACCCTGTCACCACCTCAGATCATCGCACGGCTCTGACGGAACAAAACCCCGCAACCCTATCGGACAGGGTGCTTGGGAGTTACGTTTCGATTAATGCGGGCATTGTGGCAGACCGCGAGCTTAGTGCTGTCGGCAAAATAGACGCCGGTTTTTTCACCGCTGAAGCAGTGCAGCAGTATGCAAAACGGCACCATTAATCTTGGCATGAGGCTGACAAACCGACCATAGCTCGGGAGGGTGCCAAAGCAGTCACGGTATTTCTGCTCAACGCCATAAATCCAATAATGTTTGAAGTCCTTGAACGGCGACAAGTGAAACAAGACCATGATGAACAGGCTCTCCCCCAGGGTCAGCTTGCCGGAGCGAAGCCTCTGACGACCCGAGGGGATCAACCGGTGGCGCTCCCAGTCCTCGTAGGTTTTTGCAAAATCATCGAGACAGACAAAAAGTGCGGTGTTAGTGATCGACATGAGTGGCGGTCCATATTGTGTCGCTTTTGAACCTTGAATCATGGGGCAACGTACCTGGAAACCCCTCTCACCCCATACTAATCACGGGGGCATTCAGGCTGGTCAACACGGGGCAAAAGGTGCGCGCCATGGAGAACAACTTCCCAATCAACGAAGATCTCGCTTATGAGAAGATCCGGGACCTCATGTTCGACATGATGGAAGAGGACCCCAACCGTTTCTACGCCCTCACGGATAAGCTCAATGAACTGGCTGCGCTCCCTAAAAGAACCATGACACTTGTGCTCGATCTGATGGCTGCCACTCCCTTTCAGGTGATCATCCCGAAACACGTACGGAAAAATGACCCTGATACATTCAAAGCGGATCACGAAACCGTTTCAAATGTTCTATTTCTTGGAGAGTTTGGCGGAATTGCCGTTGAACTGGAGCCAAATGAGGCTTTGAGAGAACCGAGGATCATTTCCATAACAATGGTGGAAATCCCTCATCGCAACCCTCTGCGAAAAAGGGTCAACGAGTATCGTAAAAAACGAATCAAAAAACTACGAAAAAATTCTGTCGAGTAGTGCACTGGTGACGCCAACGTCTTATCCAGAATCGGGGTTAATAACGTAACTCCCAAGCACCCCCCACGTTTGAGTGTTATTGTCAGTTTTATGGTGAGTCGAATTTGCCATTTTGCGCGTGTTTTTTTCTTTCTTGTCTGAATTCTGTGGCGCCGGGTTGATTTCTCTGAATCAGTGGTGGGATGGATCAGGTTGCCGCCCTTGAACAACTTCTCGCCACGGCTCTGCGTCGGATCGCTGAGCTTGAAGCTGCGTTGGCGAGCATGGCGGAAGAGATCACGGACCTGCGCCGACAGTTGGCCAAGAACAGCAGCAATAGCAGCAAGCCCCCTTCAAGTGATGGCCTGAAGAAGCCAGCCCCGCGCAGCCTGCGTGGCAAATCCGGAAAGAAAAGTGGCGGCCAAGTTGGCCACCGGGGCGACACCCTGCGCCAGACGTCAACACCCGACTTTGTCGAACGGCATGAGGCGACGCATTGCAGCGCCTGTCAGAGCGCCCTGACGGCGGAGATGGTGAAAGGGATCGAGAAGCGTCAGGTGTTCGACTTGCCTGCGCCACGCCTGGAGGTCACCGAGCATCAGGCGGCGGTTTATTGTTGCGACCATTGTCGAGCCACGACGACGGCTGGCTTTCCCGATGGCGTGGCCGCGCATGTGCAATATGGCACGCGCATGCGGGCAGTGGCGGTCTATTGCAATGTTCAGCAGCTGATACCCGAGGATCGGGTCTGCCAGCTTATGCGCGACCTGTTTGGGGCCACCAGCTTGTGCGCGGCCAGCGTGACCAACTGGACGCGCGGCGCGGCAAATAAGATGGGTGTCGTGGTTGAACACATTCTCGCCCGGCTTGCCGAAGGCGGCGTTCGGCATCTGGACGAGACCGGACTTCGTGTTGCCGGCAAGCTGCACTGGCTGCACACGATCTGCGATACCGCCTTCACCCATTACCGCATCAGCGCCAAACGCGGTGCTGTTCCAACCTTCCTGACCGGCGGGACGATCATTCATGATCACTGGAAACCCTACTACGCCCATATGAGCGGAGTGGACGCCCACGCCCTCTGCGGGGCGCATCACTTGCGCGAACTCAAGGCCATCGAAGAGATCGAAAAAGAGCCTTGGGCGACGGAGATGAGCGCAGTGCTTCATAGCGCCAATCAGCTCAGATGCGCGGCTCAGGATCAAGGCGAGACCGAACTCCCGGAACTGGTTCGCCAGGGTATAGTCACCAGATACATGGCGATCCTCGCCAAGGGGCTCGCCTTCCACGAACGCCGGCCCCCGCTGGCCAAAAGCCCCGGCACCCGCGGCCGAAAAGCCAGGCGGCCAGGCCACAACCTGCTCCTCCGCCTGCGTGACTACCGCGATGACGTTTTGCGATTCATCGCCGACTTCGCGGTCCCATTCACAAACAATCAGGCCGAACAGGACCTGCGCATGATGAAGCTGCGCATGAAAATCTCGGGCACCTTCCGCACCCTCGAGGGCGCGCGGGTCTTCGCCGACATCAGGTCCGTCATCTCGACGGCCAGAAAACACCGGTTCAACATCCTGGAAATCCTGACCCTGTCACCACCTCAGATCATCGCACGGCTCTGACGGAACAAAACCCCGCAACCCTATCGGACAGGGTGCTTGGGAGTTACCTAATAACTTCGAAAGGCGGAATACGCCCCTTTGCACTTGACCTTTTGCGGCCCTACCTGTTGAACCAGCGCTGATCTTCGCAGGCGATTGAGGTGGGGTCGAAATGGACGAACAGAACCGGAATATGATACTGGCGGTCGTGCTGAGCACGGCGGTCATCATTGGATGGTCTATTCTGTTTCCACCACCAGAGGTCGACCCGGCTGTCGAGGCGCCCACAACCGTTGAATCCCCTGTTGCATCCGGGCCAGTTGCCGATTCAGGCGAGACAGCGGCCACCGGGTCCGAAAACGGCGATGTCACCGTCGCCGCGGTGGAAGTTCAGCGCGTTCCAATTGAAACGCCCCAGCTTTCAGGCTCTATTTCACTGCAGGGTGGGCGGATCGATGATCTGCTGCTGCAGGACTATAAAGTTACGCAGGACGAAGGCAGCCCGCCTGTGCGCCTTTTCTCTCCGGTCGGAGATACTGAGCCTTATTTTGCTTTATTCGGTTGGGCGCCCGGCGGCGATCTGAACTTCGACGATGTACCGGGTGGCAACACAATCTGGTCAATCAGCGAGGGTGAATCGCTGACGCCTGACACTCCCGTCACGCTTGAATGGCGAAACGGCAAAGGGTTGACTTTCACTCGGAAAATCGAGGTCGATGACGAATATCTATTTACGGTAACGCAGAGCGTCGAAAACACGTCTGGTGCAGCCGTCAGACTGGCCCCGCACAACCAGATTGTCCGTATCGGCCAGCCAGAGGAACAGACCGGTTTCTTCATTATTCACGAAGGCGCAATCCGCCAGACTGGCGAAGAGCGAACCGAATTTAACTGGAATGACTTTCCCGATCTGGAAAGCGATGATCGCTGGGGCACCGGGGCGGATGCGGTTTCTGTCGCTGGCAATGGCTGGCTTGGCTTCACTGACCACTACTGGATGTCGATGTTGATCCCCGCTGCAGATCAGCCATTTGAGTCTGTATTTCAGTATGTAGCGGCCAGTGACAGCTATAAATCCATTGCGCGGCTCAACACACTGGATGTCGCGCCGGGCGCAACGCAATCCGTTACATCAAACCTGTTTGCGGGTGCGAAGAAATGGGGAACGATCCGTCGTTACGAACGCGAGAACGGTATCTTCGAGTTCCTCGATTCCATCGACTGGGGCTGGTTCTTTTTCCTGACCAAGCCGATCTTCGCGATGCTGCATTGGTTGAACAACTTGATCGGCAACATGGGGCTGGCCATCATCGGCCTGACTCTTTTGATAAAGGCAATTCTCTTTCCGCTGGCATACAAATCCTATGTCTCGATGGCGAAGATGAAGGAACTTCAGCCCGAGATGGAAAAGCTGAAGGAACGCGCCGGCGACGACCGCCAAAAAATGCAGAAGGAAATGATGGAGCTTTATAAGAAGGAAAAGGTAAATCCCGCCTCGGGCTGTCTGCCGATCCTTTTGCAAATTCCAATTTTCTTCAGCCTCTATAAAGTGATCTTCGTCACCATCGAGCTGCGCCACGCACCGTTTTTCGGCCCGTTTCAGGACCTGAGCGCGCCTGATCCAACGTCGATCATGAACCTGTTTGGATTGCTGCCCTTCGCCGCACCTGAGCCGGAATCGATCATGGCGCTGATCTTCATTGGAATCCTGCCACTTCTGCTTGGCATCTCGATGTGGTTGCAGCAGAAACTGAACCCTGCGCCGACCGACCCGACCCAGCAGATGATATTCGCCTGGATGCCGTGGGTGTTCATGTTCATGCTGGGAACCTTCGCCAGCGGCCTAATCGTTTACTGGATCTCCAACAACGTCATCACATTCATTCAGCAATACACGATCATGCGAAGTCAGGGGTACAAACCGGACGTCTTTGGAAACATCCGATCAAGCTTTAAACGCAAACCCAAGCAGGATGGCGAAAGCAAGTGACCGCAAGGGTTCAAAGCATTTGGCGCCACCCGATCAAAGGGCATGGGCGCGAGGCGGTGGACAAGGTGACCTTAAGTGCTGGTCAGACGATGCCCTGGGATCGCATCTGGGCGGTGGCTCATACTGAAAGCGACGCGGATGGATCGAAATGGGTGAGCTGCCAGCATTTTTCGCGGGTCTCCAAAGCACCAGAACTGATGGCCTTAACGGCGGAGGTTGATGAGACCACCGAGCGATTGACGCTTCGTCACCCCGAATTTGGTGTACTGGAATTTTCGCCAGACGAAGAACCGGACGCATTGATCGCCTGGGCGGGGCCACTGATCCCTGAAAATCGCGCTGCGTCGGACCGTGTGGTTCGTGCCCAGACAACCGGATTTGTCGATAGCGATTTTCCAAGCGTGACCATCTGCAACATGGCGTCACACAGAGCAGTGGAACAGCAAATTGGGCGCGAATTGTCTATCCATCGCTGGCGCGGAAACATCTGGTTGGGTGGTTTGGCGCCATGGGAAGAATGGGAATGGATGGACCGTGAATTTCGCGTCGGTGACGCGGTCTTGCGCGGTCGGGAACGCACCGATCGCTGTTTGGCAACGACTGCAAACCCGGAAACCGGCAAACGTGATGCCGATACGCTCGGCGCGCTGGAACATTGGGGCCACCGCGATTTCAGCATTCGTGCCGAGGTGGTTGCGGGGGGAGAGATCTCGCTAGGTGACAGCGCTGGATTGCTATGATCGCGTTTCCACTTGCCCCGGAACCCGATGCACCGGACCGCGAGGCGGGACGAAAGCTATTTGCCCAGACGGCCGAGTTCCTGAAAGGCGTGGTTGCCATGGACGGACTGCCCCCGGCTGATCGGGCCGAGGTGTGTTTTGCTGGCCGTTCCAATGTTGGGAAGTCAAGCCTGATCAACGCGCTGACCGGGAGGAAGGGCTTGGCGCGGGCGTCCAATACGCCCGGACGCACGCAGGAAATCAATTATTTCACGTTGACGGATGATTTCTATCTCGTTGATCTGCCGGGATATGGCTTTGCCAACGCGCCCTTGCCGGTTGTCGAGAAATGGCAACGCTTGCTGAAAGCCTATCTGGCCGGGCGGGCAACGTTGCGTCGTGCATTCGTGCTGATTGATGCCCGCCATGGGGTCAAGCCGCCTGATGAAGAGATCATGGTATTGCTGGACAGTTCTGCCGTGACATTTCAGGTGGTTTTGACCAAAGCGGACAAGATCAAAGCGAAGGATCAAGAGAAGATACTGGCACAGGTTCGCGCGTTGCTTTCCAAACATCCCGCCGCCTATCCGGAATTGATCATGACGAGTTCGGAAAAAGGCGTCGGGATTGCGACGCTTCGCGCGATCATCGCCGGAATTGAATAAGCCGGAAATCCAACAGCCTTGAGCAAAAGGCGCATTGCCGGTATCAGGCGAAACCCGACAATCGGATTTGCGACCATGACCGACGAAATGTTTGCCACTGCCCGCACACTCAATCAGGCGCTGCCATATTTGCAGCGTTATGACGGCGCGACCGTGGTGATCAAGCTTGGCGGCCACGCGATGGGGTCAGATGAGGCGATGGAAAGCTTCGCCCGGGACGTCGTGCTGATGCGGCAGGTCGGAGTAAATCCGGTCGTGGTGCATGGTGGCGGGCCGATGATCAACCGGATGCTTGAGCGGCTGGATGTGAAATCCGATTTCGTGAATGGCAAGCGGGTGACGGATGCGGCCACAATGGAAGTGGTCGAAATGGTCCTGTCAGGTCAGGTGAACAAGCGGATCGTTCAGGCGATCAATGTTCAGGGCGGTCGCGCGGTCGGCCTTTCGGGAAAAGACGCAAATCTGATGGTCTGCAAAGAGACGGATCCGAAACTTGGCTTTGTCGGTACACCGGATAGCGTCAATCCTGAAATTTTGCGCGAACTGACGGCATCAGAGGTTATACCGGTCATTGCGCCCATTGGGGCAGGCAGCAAAGGTGAAACATTCAACGTCAACGGCGACACGGCGGCCGGCGCGATTGCTTCTGCGCTGCGCGCGGATCGCCTGCTTTTGCTGACCGATGTCGCGGGAGTCAAAGGCACCGATGGGGCCGTGTTGACCGAAATAACCGCAGGTGAAGCGCGCCAACTGACCGATGACGGTGTGATTGCGGGCGGGATGATTCCGAAAACAGAGACCGCGCTTCAGGCGATGAATGAAGGCGTGCGCGCGGTGGTGATACTTGATGGCCGTGCGCCGAATGCTTGCTTGCTGGAACTTTATACCGAACACGGGGCAGGCACCCTGATCAAGGGATAAGGCGTGGAATTGGCGGCGATCTCTGACCGGGTCGGGCTCGATCACTTGGACATTTTCGGAGCGTTGCATCCGGAAGAGGGCGGCACGATCATTCTTTTGGGTCCGAAAGAGCCCGGATTCTGGGCGCATTTCACGGCTTCGGCAGAGTATCAGGACGGGCAAAGAGATCCCATTGACCGATGGTCAATGCGCGTAATTTCGCAGATCGCCAATGAGATTGGCGCCGAGCCCCGCTTTCCGTTTGCTGGACCACCCTATCACCCGTTCATCGCTTGGGCGAAGGCGACGGGCCGAACGTGGGACAGCCCGGCGGGCATGTTGGTTCACGACGTTGCAGGTTTGTTTGTAAGCTTTCGCGGTGCGTTGCGCTTGCGACGAAAGTTGGCATTTCCGCCCGCAGCGACAAAGCCCTGCGACAATTGCCTTGCTCAGCCGTGCCTTTCGGCCTGCCCGGTTGGTGCACTTGGGCGCGATGGTTACGATGTCAACGCCTGCCACGGTTATCTCGGCACGCCCGCTGGTTTGGACTGCATGTCAAACGGTTGCAAAGCGCGGCGCGCTTGCCCGGTGTCGCAAAGCTATGGCAGGTTGGCCGAACAGTCGTCTCACCATATGAGGTATTTCCACAAGTGAGCCTGCGTCTGATCCTGACACGCCACGCGAAATCGTGCTGGGATCATCCCGGTTTGCCAGATCATGACCGCCCACTGAACGGCCGGGGACGACGGTCTGCCGAGGCCGTTGGCAAATGGCTCGCCGAAAAGGGATATAAACCCGATCAGCTATTGTCGTCCGACAGTGTGCGGACCCGCGAGACCTGGGTGCAGATGTCAGATCATGTAGACGCGCAGGACCTTCAATGGCTTTCTGCGCTATACCATGCTGGGCCAGCAACAATGCTTGCCACTTTGCAAGGCGCCACCGGCGAATGCGTCATGATGCTGGGTCACAACCCCGGCATCGCCGGATTTGCCGAGAACCTCTGTGCCAACCCGCCGGATCACCCGCGGTTTTTCGACTATCCAACCTGCGCCACGACTATCCTGGATTTTCAATGTGGGGTGACAAAAGTCTTTGGGAAGCGGGACTATCCGGGCCTATTCGGGATGAAGTGGGATGAGAATTGAAATTTCCCGCCAGATCAGGGCTTTGAGCGCCTGGTGCGGCGCGGACCTGATGGCCACGTCAAATTCGGCCCGCGCCATAAGTTTTTCAGAATCGGCGCGTTTCGGGGTGTGCGAACCCGCTGGAAACGGTGTTTTTCGGGGGGTCGTTTTTCACCGGATTTTCCGGGCGTTTCGGGGGCGGCTTTTTTCGCGCTTCCCGGTGCTTCCGCAGCCACGATAATCCTGCCCTTGCAAGGGGCCTGCACACTCCCTGCAAGGCGCTTGCGACGGATGTGCGGGTGTCAGCTGTAGGGCATGTCGTAGCCGAGGAACGAGCCGTCCTCGTATCGGTCGGTAATGTTGCCTTCCGCATCGCGTCTGGCGCGCGGGGCGGGTTCCATGGGGCTGAGGTCGACGCCGTCGAAGACGGGCGGCAGGGTCGAACGCAGCGGCTCGTAGAGTATCCCGCTGAAGGCGAACCCGAGCAGCCAGAGGAAGTCGGCCGGATCGTGCGCGGGATTGTGGAGGTAGAGCACACGTCCCTCGGATGAGCAATCCACCGGCGTGGGCAGGGCGAGGTCCCGTTGCATGTCCGGTATATCTGAATGTGTACCGGTAACGGTGCCCGCCACGTCGTCCCAGATCACGGTGCGCATCTCGCGCCCGTAGAGCATGTCGGGAAGGTTGATGGTGTGCACGGCCATGGGTAGTGGGTCAGTTTGAAATTATGGCTTCGAACCAGAGCCAAAGAAGCTTTGCATAAGCTCAACAACAATCCACCCAACGGCCGCGACACCGGCGGTACCCAGTATCCACACGATTACCTTTAGCCACGGCTTCGCATCATCAACAATGCGGCGTATTTCATGCACATCTGAGGTGAGGGTTTTCAGGTTTTCAGCAAGGCTTTTGACGGAGTGGTCGAGAGTTTCAACATTGTCGATTACTTCTGCAAGGTTTCGACTGCGCATTCCTTACCACCCTTCAATTTAGCCAGACATCCCAGAGCTTGGGGATTTTGGCATAACCTGCGAGGCATCGTCGGATAGCACGAAGGCCTGTCTTGAAGAGAGAGCATAAGGACCTTCGGGCTTTTCGAATCCCCTTTTTTCGCCGCGTATTGCGACGTGGTGCTCTTCGTTTGCTCCGGTTGAAACAGCCCAGTACATGGCGATTGCCAGCACCAAAATGAGGCGGGCCAATCGATCCGGCTTTTTGATCTGGCTTTGAGTAATTTCAAAGCCCCGGGTTTTGAAGTCGGAGAACATGGCTTCAATTCCCCAACGCATTCCATAATCGAGCACCTTGTACTCGGACGGTGCTGCATTCATGGCAATAATCCAAGGCTCTTTGTGCCCCTCTTCGTGAAGCACTCCAATGTTGCTAAAGACGCCCGTTCCGTAAAGCTCAGCGTTTACAAGCCCTTCGGGCATCAGTTGGGCAATTTCGCGCGTCATCATCTCGCCACCCTGATGTTGCAGTGTGATATTTCCCTTCATGCGCAGCCGGTAGTCCCATCCAGCCTCCTGGCACCATGCGACCAATCGGGCGGTTCCATAAAACCGATCTCCCGCCAGCAACACACGCGCATCCGCCGGGAGCCATGGGCGGACTGCTTCCAAAAGCTCATGTTGCACGCGCCATCCAATCGGCCCTTTGGTCTGGCGTACACGCCAGGCGACCGGGAGGGCCCGATCCCGCATCCGCACCGATAACATCAAAACCTCATGCCCTTCGTTGAGCTTGCTTTGATCAAGGGCCACCACAATCGTTTCTCCGGCCTCACACTGGCGGCGGAAAATTTCACCAACATAGGCCTGCATGATCTCATCAGTATCGATGTGAGGATTGCCCAGAACCCGCGAAATGTATTGATAGCGGTGGTCCACAGAGCCGATATCGCGGGGCAGAGCAGCCGCATTTTCCATCAGATTGACGCTGCGCGTGTTCAAAATCACGCTTGCTATGATGCACAATCCCTCCCGGCGCGACTTGTGATACCCGAGCAAGCGGTCCTGAAAATCCGCCTCAACCTTCGAATAAAGCTCTGAAAAACAAACATTTCCCAACAAACCAGCCTCCAATATCAGCAGTGGAGACTCCTTGAATCACACAGATCAGACAAACGTCAAATCAGATCCGGAAATTTTGAAGGGTGGTAAGCTGCGCATTCGCATCATAAATTCGACGTCTTGGGATGGAAAGTCCTTCTGTCCTTGATGTGGACCGGAGTATCCGTGTTCGTCGGCGGACATAAGTTGATAGAAAATCACCGACATTATCACCTGGCCATGTTTTAGGACAATAGGTTCCAACGTCGGATTATACAGAGAAACGAAAATCTTTCCCTTATAGCCGGGATCTATTTGAGGGCCGCCGAATGCGATTACACCTCTCCTGGCCAGGCCAGAGCGAATGCCATAGGAAGCACAAATGTCATTGGGTAGATCGAAAACCTCTTCGGAGGAGGCGGATGCCCAGGAATTGCTTTCAAGGACGAATTCGTCGCCTTCTTCCCATTTGTGACGCCCAATACCAGCCGCAAGGACATCACCTATTCGGCAATCATAGCTAGCCGGTTCGATTTTATTCTCATCAAAGGGCTCAATCGTAATCTTGCCCTCCGCGACCTTGTCGCTAATTTCTTTTCGCCCGAGGATTGCCATGCCTGCACCGGTTCTTGCCTTGAGTGAAAGGTAACACGCAGCACCGCGTGTGGGAACCCCCGGCTGGATCATAGCCTCGCTCCTTGTAAGGGCTGCAATTCAAACTGACCCACTTCCTGGTCATGGGGTGCTCTCGCTATCGTCGCTATGCGGGATCGTAATGGAAGAGGAGGCCCAGCACCAGATCGAGCATCTCCGGATCGTCGCGCACGAGCTTGTCCAGATCAGCGCCACGTCGACCGGGCAGCCTGTGGAAGAGGATCTGGAAGGCGCGGGTCATGACCTCGGCGGCATTGCCGCCTGCGTATTCGCGCCCGAAATACTCATCGACATACTGGTCGCGCCGCCCGGTGGCCCGGTAGGGGTCGAGCAGGATGAGAGGCTCACGGTCGCCGCCGGGCCGGGTGGTGCGGCGGATATGGAGGTCCTGGAAGAGACGGTCGATCCCTGGCATCACCGCTTGCAGGTGATGGGCATATTCATGGGTGGCGTTGGAGGGGTCGCGGGAGGTGATGGCCCAGGCCCTGTTGTCGGCCTTGGTCAGCCGGTCGCGCCCGATGGGTACCGGCCCTCGTGTGGCGGCGGGGGCATAGCTGCCGCCGAGCGGCACGGTATTGGCGCGCGCCACCCAACTGGCCGGGAATCGCTGCGCGGCGGCATGGACGGCGTCGGCGGCGCCCCGGTCCTGTCCGCCTGCGCGCAGGGGCGTGACGGATGCCGCCACGGTTCCGGCCCCGCGGCTGGCTGTGAGGCCCCGGGCGGCGAGGCCACGCAGGCGATCGGTAAAGCCTGTCTGGTCCGGCGCCAGTCCGGTGGCGTCGACAAGCTGCTTGCGCCTCTCGCGCCCACGCGCAATCCATTCGGTGACATCGGAGGTGGCCGCGCGCGCAAGCGCGGGCGGGGCTTTGGCGAGCCGGTCCTTCAGGATATCGCGGGCGCCGGCCACGGGATCGACGGTGCCGGGATTGTGGGCAAAGCCGGGATCGATACCGACAGGCACCTCCTCAGTCTCCCCGGTGCGGCGATTGAGCCATGGCCGTGTGCGGTTCCACCCTTCAGGCGGGCCGGGCGAGGGTGTGAGGCCGAAGCGCTCCAGATCGGCATCCGAGAGCGTCTGCACGGTGCAGCGGCAATGCCAGCCGCAGGGCGGGAAATGCGTCTGCCAGAACGGGTGGTCCCAGCGCAGGATGGTGCCGTGCCAGACCCGGTGCAGGGGCCGGGTGCGGTCATCGAGCGTGGCGATGTATCGGATCCATGGGCGGCGGTCGGCCAGGCGCGTGATCTGCGCCCACTTGCCGGCGGCGGTGGCCATGCGCAGATTGGTGTCGAAGATGGTTCTGAGCCGGCGCGGGCTGCCCATCCGGACCACGCGGGTCTTGCCGGTTGCGGGGTCGGTCATGGTCTTGCGGCCCCACCAGCCCTTGGCGCGCAGGATCGGCTCCAGCTCGTCCTGGAAACTCTCAAAGGTGGCGCCTTCCGCCAGCACCCGGTCCATGGCCGCGCGGATATCGGTCAGGATGTCGAGACGGGCGACCTTGGCCACCGTGAAGGAGCGTGCATGCTGGGCTGCGGAGGTGTCGCGCCAGTCGTAGCCGACATGGATGCCCTTGGCGCGGAAGAATTCAATCGCTTCCTCGGGGGGCACGTCCATGATCACAGGCGCGGGATCAGCCATCGTCATCGTTTCTGTCGGCCCCGTCATCCCCCTCTGCCGAGAGACGCGCCGAGGTGGTGGCCCGGGCGAGCCGTGCGGCCATGGGGTTCGTGTCCATGGCCGCGTAGAGATCGGGGGCGTCCAGTGCCGCGGCGAGCGCGTCCGGGGTGTCGGCTTCCGTCACGGCGGCACCGAGCGGTTTGATCACCGGTTCCATCAGCGCCTCCCAGCCGCTCTCGCCGACAAGGCGGTCGACGGCGGCATCGATGGCATCGCGCGCCGGAGGCTCGCGGGCGGCGGCCAGTGCTGCGGCCAGTGCGGCGGTCGCGCCCGGCCCGGCACCCGGTCCGGCGATTGGCGGGCGGGGCGATGCGGGGGTGGCCTGACGGGGATCGGGTTCCCATTCGCCACCATAGATCTCCTCGACAGAGGCGTGTGTCGGCCTGAGGCCGGAGGCGGCGCCGATCTGCACGTCGCGCGCGGCGCGCGCGGTGAGGTCTTCGGGCGGGGCGGTGTTGCGGGTCAGATGCGGGACGGCGGCACCGGGGAAGTTCCAGGCGGTCAGCCATGTCGCGACCGAGTGGCGCAGCATGGCCGAGAGGCGGCGCGCATCCGCCGCCACCAGCCGTTGCAGCACGTCGGCATGGGCCTCGGCGGTGGCCTGCCACTGGCCGATCTCGGAGGTGGCGCGCTCGCCCAGCACCGCATCGGCGATCATCGCGTCCATCGCCCTGACGAACTCTGCGTAATCGCCACCGGCCCGGCGACCGCTTTCCAGCAGCTCGATCTTGTGGCCCTCTTTCAGGACCAGGCCCGCGCCGCCGACCAGCGCCGCCTGCTGGGCCAGAGCCTTCTCGATTGCGGAAGCGCTGGGATCGCCGCCAAGCGTCATATAGGTCGTTGGCGTGCCAAAACGTTCGAGCGCGACCGCCCACATCGAGACCACGTGGCGCTTGAGCCAGACCGGCCAGACACACCATTCGGCGGCACCGGGACCATGCGCCTGCCCGCCATGCTGGCGCGGCTGGACCAGGACGCAGAACTTGGCCGGGGGCAGGACGACACCGCTCGGGCGGTTGCGCGTAATCAGACGCGGTGTGCCGTCACGGTGCCAGCGGAATCTTGCGGGGTTGCGCACGCGGAGATCGGCGAGTCGCACGGCGGTGCCCTCGATCTTCCAGAGGCATTCGGCGATGGCATAGCCATACCAGGCGGCGTGCAGAAGCTCGCGGCTGATCCGGTCGATCTCCAGCGCGCCCAGCTGCTCTTCGAGATCCCCGGCCGCCATCCGGTCCCGGCGCATCGCCCCGCCCGGTGTGATCTCAAGCGGGGCCGCCACCACCGCATCGAGGCGCTGGTCGAGGACGGCGCGGGCATGGGGGTCGGCCAGTGCTGCCGTGGCGGCGACGACACCGGTGGGATCGGCCTGCCAATGGCGCGGATCGGAGCCGATCCCGAAATCGCGATAGCGTTCGGTGAGGTCCCAGGCCCCGCCGCCGCCCAAGGTGACTTCCGGCGCGGCGATCTCGCCGGTCGGGGCGCGGGCGGGGATGTCGGTCTTCGCCATCTACCAGCCCCTCAGGGCGGCCAGCGGCGAGTGCAGGACGCCGAGATCGCTGTCGGCATGATACTCCGGTATGCCGAACGGATTGCCCGGCGCCGACCAGGCCGCATGGCGGCGCGCGTCGGTCCAGGCCTCGAAGGGTCCGATGGCAGTGCGGGCGGCCGAGACCGCGAGCGCCAGCGCCCAGAACCGGTCGGCATGGCCGTCGCTCTCCGCGCGATCCGCCACCAGCCGCGGCGCGCCGGTGGTGCCGGGCTCGGCACGGACGCTGTGCAGGTCGGCCGCCAGGGCATCATCGGCGGGGATACGGATGCGTTTGTCCTCGAAGGACTCTCTGAGCCGCGTGGCCACATCAAGCCGGCGCGGCGCAGTCATCAGCACGCCTTCGACGGTGAAGGCCCCGTGATCCTCGGCCAGCTGCTCGACCACCGCCTCGCCCATGCCGGTCTGGTCGATGGCGATCCTGAGCGGGCGATGGGCACGCACCAGGCGTGCCACCTCGGCGCGCTGTTCGGAGAAAGAGACGTCGCGCAGCGTCACCAGCTCGCGCAGCCAGAGCGCGTCGCCGGCATCCTCGATCACCGCCGCCACCCAGAGATCGCGCCGCCGCGCCACGTCGACGCCGATATAGACCGGACCGGAGCCGCGCAGGCCGGGATCGCCCGCCGCGTCGCGCCCGGCTGTGCGGATCAGATCCCATGTGATCCAGGCCCCGCCCCCCGCGGACGGGATACAGTCGAGCTCTTCGCCCGCGTGGCGTCCGTATTGCGCGCGGATCGCCGCCTCCCAGGCCGCCTGCGCGGCGCCCGTGTCGGGCTGCCCGGTCACAGCGGCGATACGGGAATAGAGCCCCTGATCGAGCGCGTCGCTGAGCGTCACCCGGTGCAGGCTTCCGGGCTGACGCCTCTCGCGGATGTCGCGAACCAGCGTGTTGAATGGCGAGGCCTCACCGTTATGGGTGGAGATGATGCGCACACGCCCGCCCCAGGTGGTGAAGGCGCGCGCGGCTTTCAGAACCTCCTCGAGATCGTCGACGAAGGCGGCCTCGTCAATGACCGCGACGTCGCCCGGACGGCCCTTGCCGCGAAACCCCCGCGGGCTGGAGGTCATGGCGAGGATCTGTTTGCCCTTTGCCGTCACGATGCGGAAGGCCTGGATATCGCGCCCCTCGTCGCTGATCAGCACCTCACCGGCGGCCGAGGCGGCGATGCCGAGGTCGCTCGCCCAGCCCGCGCAATCGTCGATGAAGCCGCGGGTCATATCGCGGCTATAGGACAGGTAATAGATATCGCCGCGGCCCTCGGCGGCATGCATGACCGCGTGATAGGCCTCGGCCCAGGAGATGCCGATGCGGCGGGACTTCTCGATCACCGCCACCGGGTTCGGGTCGGTCACCCTGTCCGTCGTCAGGGTTTTCAGGAGAGCTGATGGTTTTTGGCTAACCGAGGCTCTGGTCCATCTAGGGTTTCATATTAGGCGGCAGCTTTCTGGTGCTGCAAGCGGCGTTTCTGGATTGTCAGTTTCTTGATCTTCTCCCTTTCTCTGAGGATGGTTTCCGCCCGGCCGAAGTAGACATCGGCTGGCGTGACGTTGTTCAGGCTCTCGTGGTAACGACGATTGTTGTAGTGTTCGACGAAGGCTTCGATCTGCCTTTCCAGATCACCGGGCAGATAGTAGTGCTCCAGCAAGACCCGGTTTTTCATCGTCTGATGCCAACGTTCGATCTTGCCCTGGGTTTGCGGATGGAACGGAGCACCTCGAACGTGATCCATGCCTTTGTCTTCGAGCCAGGCGGCCAGATCACCGGCAACGTAGGATGAACCGTTGTCGCTGAGCAGGCGTGGTTTGTGCAGGACGGTCGCCTGATCACAGCCTGACGCAGCCAAAGCCAGGTCCAGCGTATCGGTGACATCCCCGGCCTTCATCGTTGAGCAGAGCTTCCAGGAGATGATGTAGCGGCTGTAATCGTCCAGGATCGTGCTGAGATAGAACCAGCCCCAGCCGATAACTTTCAGATAGGTGAAGTCGGTCTGCCAGAGCTGGTTGATGGCCGTCGTTTTGTCTTTGAACTCTTCGGCAGCCTTGATCACCACGAAAGCGGGGCTGGCAATCAGGTCTTGCGCCTTCAAAAGCCTGTACACCGTCGATTCCGACACGAAGTAACGCTTGGTGTCCGTGAACTTCACCGCCAACTCTCGTGGCGTCAGGTCCTCATTCTCCAGCGCAAAGTCGATGATTTGATCCCGTTTGTCGTCGGGAACGCGGTTCCACACCGATTTTGGGTTGGGCGATCTGTCCTGCAGAGCCTCGACACCACCTTCCTGGAAAAGGTCGTACCAGCGGTAGAAGGTCGAGCTGGGGATGCCCAGCATCGCCAACGTCTGCTTGGCCGGCAGATGCGATGCCTCAACCGTGCGAATGATACCAACGGCGGGATGATTTGACTCGCTTTTTGGATTCCCAAATTGTTCGGTATGTGACTCACTGTTTCTGTCCAGAGAAGGAGGGAGATATGGGTGCCGCGGTTCCGGTTTTGCGCGATGATTTCACGGTGCACGAGTTGCGCGCTTTAGCCGGTCGCGCGTCGAACGGCAAAGTAGCACGTCGGCTTTTGGCGATTGCTCTGGTGCTTGAAGGGTCGTCGCGCAAGGTTGCTGCCCAGAGTTGCGGGATGGATCGCCAAACCCTTCGAGACTGGGTCCATCGATACAATGTCGAAGGTCCTGACGGGCTGTCAGATCGTGGGGGTGGCGGCGCGAAACCTCGATTGTCGCCGGAGCAGATAGCGCAGCTTGCGGTCTGGGTGGAGGCTGGCCCTGATCCGGCCCGCGATGGTGTGGTTCGCTGGCGTCGCGCCGATCTTGCCCGGCGCATTGAGGCGGAGTTCGAGATCAAGCTCCACGAACGCACAGTAGGTAGTTATTTGGTTCAACTGGGCTTTCGCAGGCTGTCGGTCCGCCCCGAACATCCCAACGCCGACCCAGTGGCACAGACTGCATTTAAAAAAAACTTTGCCAGCATCGTAGCCGACATTTTGACTGAACGGGCGAAAGGAAAGCCACTGGAAATATGGTTCCAGGACGAAGCACGGGTGGGCCAGCAGGGAACACTCACCCGTGTCTGGGCGAAGCGGGGAACCCGCCCACGTGCGCCCCGGGATACCCGCTACAAATGGAGCTACGTATTTGGCGCTGCCTGTCCGGCACGTGGTGCCGCAGCTGGGCTGATCCTGCCTTATGTTAACACAGAGGCGATGGGCCTGCATCTCGACGAGGTCTCAAAAACAATCGCACCCGGTTCTCATGCGCTCCTGGTCACAGATGGCGCGGGGTGGCACGGAGCCAAGGGGCTCTTGGTGCCAGACAACATAACGCTCCTGAAGCTGCCCCCCTATGCGCCCGAACTCAACCCGATGGAAAATGTCTGGGCCTATCTGCGCTCCAACAAGCTGGCCATCACCGTGTTCGATACCTACGAGCAGATCCTCGACAAATGCGCAGACGCCTGGAACTTCTTCGAAAATGACCCGCAGCGCATAACCTCAATAACGACCAGAGAATGGGCAACGGTCAATTGATCAAGCCGTTGGTATGATCTCCAGTTTTTCAGAGGCTGGGTATCTCATTCCTCGTCCTCCCCATCCGCGATCATGCTTTTTTTGAGCAGACGGTTCTCCAGGGTGAGTTCAGCCACGACCTCTTTGAGTGCGGCAGACTCAGACCGCAAATCCTTCACCTCGGGTGATGTGGCTTGACGGGCCGTGTCTCCCGCTAAACGACGTTTCCCAGCTTCAAGGAACTCCTTCGACCAGCTGTAATACAGGCTCTCGGAAATACCCTCCTGGCGGCACAGCGAGGCGATGCTTTCCTCACCGCGCAGCCCGGCCAGAACGACACGAATCTTCTCCTCGGCAGAGTAATGCTTGCGGGTTTTGCGGCGAATGCCTTTCACCACCTTGTCAGCGGCGGCTTTCGACTGTCCGGATTTCTGTCTCATCTTCACTCCATATCAGTTCCGATGAACCAGAAATCCTCCGTTGCTCAAATCACCAATTCTCTCCAACGAGTGCTGACGTCAGACAACAAAGGATGTATCGCTCATCTTATCTCTCCACCAATTTGACGCGGTTGTTGTACCAGTTCATCACCGCCGAAATGCTTAAGGAGATCGCCAGGTAGATCAGCATAAGGATCAGGATGCATTCCAGTTCCCGGCCTGTCTGGTTCATGGTGATCCCGCCAAGTGTGCCGGTAATGTCCATGTAGCCCACAGCAATCGCCAGCGACGAGTTCTTGGTCAGGTTCAGGTAATTTGAGATCAGCGGTGGGATGATGACCCGCAGCGCTTGTGGAAGTACCACAAGCGACATGATCCGGTTAGGACGAATACCCAGTGCCCCGGCGGCTTCCGTCTGGCCCTTCGAGATGGCGAGGATGCCACCACGCACGATCTCGGCGATGAACGCCGCAGTGTAAAGCGACAAGGCAAGCCATAGTGCGATCAGCGAATTACGCAGATGCGTACCGCCCGTAAAGTTGAAGCCCTTGAGCTCTGGATAGGCAAGGAATGTTCCCAAGGCCCAAAGCGTGATCGCCAATGGGACAAGTACAACGCCAAGACGCAGATACCACACAGTCGGGCGATCGCCCGTCTGTTCCTGTATTCTGTCGGCACGGCGTTTGATGATACCTGAGACGTACAAACCGGCAAATAAAACGATCAGAATGACGATCAGATCAAGGCTGATCTGGAACATGCCACATCCCGTGGCAGGATCACCGGCATCAATACCGTCGGTGGCAAAATAGCTTTCACAGGCTGGATTGTCGGCGCTTGCGCCGACGGCGAAATCGCCAAGCCCGGTTCGCCAGCCTGTCGCTTCTTCCAGAAAACCACCCTTGTCGTCGCGAATGTCGCGCCCAAAGATCACTTCGGGAATGAACACACCGCGATTGGTGATTGCAACGGTGTCGAAGACCTTCATCGAAGCCGTCGCATCATCACCTCTGAACGCGCGTGGTGCGGGAAGGCTCTCGATCAGGACCGCCATTGCGAGTACGATCCACAAAAGGACCGGAACGTTGCGGAACATCTCGACATAGATCGTCATCAAACGGGCGATCAGCCAGTTCTTTGACAGGCGCAATACGCCGACGATCACGCCGATAACGGTCGCGGCTATGCAGCCAAGGAATGCGATAACAAGCGTATTCAGCAACCCGACGATCGACGCACGGAAATGTGTGTCACGGCTGGTGTAGTCCAGCAGACGCTGGTTAATATCGTAACTTGCCGGGTCACGGAAAAAGCCAAAATCAATTGGTTTCCCCAGATTGGCGAGGTTGGTCAGCGTGTTGTTAACCAACCACGCGGCGGCAAGCATGAAGCCCATCAAGGCGACAACCTGGATCGTCATCGAACGATACCGGGTGTCGTAGATCAACATGCTCAGCCGAAACGTCTCCTTGGGAGGATCGGTGAGTGTGGTCATGTTATTCCCTGTCGTTTCCCGGGTTTATTGTTTTCGCATACGGCTCCCGGGTATCCGCTGCGGTGGATAGGAAAAGGGCGCGGAATGTCCGCGCCCTTTTGAAGTCTTTCTTACCGGAACGGCGGCGAGTAGATGAGGCCACCTTCGGTCCACTGAGCGTTCAAGCCACGGGCCAGTCCGATCGGTGTGGATGCGCCGATGTTACGCTCAAAGCTTTCGCCGTAGTTGCCGACGGCCGAAATGATGCGAACCGCGAACGCATTGTCGAGGCCAAGCATCTCACCCAGGTTGCCCTCGGTGCCGAGCATACGGTTGACTTCCGGGTTGTCGCCGGCTGCAGCGGACATATCGCCCACGTTTGCCGAAGTGATACCCAGTTCTTCCGCCGCGATGAGCGTGTTGAGCGACCAGCGAACAACATCACCCCATTCGTCGTCGCCGTGGCGCACGAGCGGGCCGAGAGGCTCTTTCGAGATGATCTCGGGCAGGATGGTGTGTGCCGAAGCGTCAGAAAACGACGAACGAACCGATGCCAGAGCCGAAGAGTCAGTGGTGTAAACGTCGCAAGCACCTGCAAGGTACTGCTGCTGCGCTTCCGATTGGGTTTCAATCGGCACAGGCTCATAGCTCATGCCGTTGACGCGGAAATAGTCAGCAAGGTTCAGTTCGGTGGTGGTACCGGTCTGGATGCAGACTGTTGCGCCATCAAGTTCGGTTGCCGAAGAAACGCCAAGATCCTTTGGAACCATAAAGCCCTGACCGTCATAGTAGTTCACGCCAAGGAAGGTGAACTTCAGGTCAACGTCACGGCTGAACGTCCAGGTGGTGACGCGGCTCAACATGTCAACTTCGCCGGATGCCAGCGCGGTAAAGCGCGTCTTACCGGTGGTTGGGATGAACTCTACGGCTTTGCTGTCGCTCAGAACAGCGGCTGCAACGGCACGGCAGACGTCAACGTCAAAACCTTGCCACTCGCCTTCTGCGTTTGGCGCTTCGAAGCCTGGAACACCGGTCGACACGCCACACAGCAACTTGCCGCGTGCCTTAACATCGTCCAGCGTACCAGCGCTTGCCGCCACAGCGGCAAGACCGGCAACGGTCAGTGCGCCGATAAATACGGATTTTTTCATGGATTACCTCTTCCTGATGTGCCGCACGATTCAATTGGCCTTGCCGCCGAACCGATTGGCAGAGTCATGTGTTATGTGAAGGTCTAGAGCGTCGTCCTTGAAATCTGAATCGATGGGATTCCCACGTGGCAGGTTTTGTGATTCACCATATGTGGAGGTGGATCATGGGCAAATCGCTATCACTGGATATTCGGGAACGTGTCGTCGCTTTGGTTGATGACGGCCTTTCCTGCCATGAGGCTGCGCGGCGTTTACGGATATCAGCTGCCAGCGCGGTGCGGATCATGCAACGTAAGAGGCGAACGGGTGGGGTGAGAGCTGCGCCTCAAGGCCGCCCTCGGCGCAGCAAGCTGGATGTGGTCTCAAACTGGCTTAAGACACGCGTGGAAGCCGAGCCGGATATCACTATGCCGGAACTGGCCGAGGTGCTGAAACAGGAACATGCCCTCACCGCGACACCGGCGATGCTCTCGCGTTATCTGATCCATCGTCTTGGGTTCACATATAAAAAAATCCCTGATCGCGACGGAGCGGCTGCGCAAACGGGTGCGCGCTGCCAGGTACGAGTGGCAGCACCGCCGGATGCCGAGGATGCGCCTTGAGCCGCACCGGCTGGTTTTTATCGACGAAACAGCTGTCACGACCAAGATGACACGGCTTCGTGGTCGATCCCCACGCGGCACCCGGCTGGAAGCCGACGCGCCCTTCGGCCACTGGCGCACCCAGACCTTCATCGCGGGCCTGCGGATCGACGAACTCAGCGCCCCCTGGGTGCTGGACGGCCCCATGAACCGCGCCGCGTTCGACCTCTACATCGAGACCCAGCTGGCTCCAACGTTGCAGCCGGGCGATGTGGTGATCGCCGACAACCTGTCATCGCACAAATCGGCCAATGCGCAGGAACTGCTGAAGTCGCAAGGCAGCTGGCTGCTCTTCCTGCCGCCGTATTCGCCCGATCTCAACCCGATCGAAATGGCGTACTCGAAACTCAAGGCACACCTGCGTCGGCTCAAGGCCCGCACCTTCGACGCCCTTTTCCAATCCGTCGCCCAAACCTGCGACCTCTTCCCGCCAACCGAGTGCCGAAACCTCTTCAAAGCTGCCGGATATGTTGCAGATTAGATGGACGACGCTCTAGCCCCCCGACATTGGAGATACTGGGCAAAACTGTTTGAAAAGGTCAAGCCCGGATAGGTCATAAACAATGTGTTTTCGCAGGAAAAAAAGGGTTGCGTGGGCCGGTCTTACTGGCTAACGAATTTGGCTTTCCCCCGCGTAAGTTCCAAGAATCGGACTGCGTCAAAAAAGGCTGCCTTCTTGGCCTGGGCCGCTAGATTTGCCTCTTCATCTTCGCCCCACAACGATATCTGCCAATCTTCGTCTATTCTTGAGTTTTGCCAAAGGGTCTCTGGAGCAAAAGCATCTGCTTCTGTTGCCAACCCGATTACCAGCGAACCGGTTAGGCTGACGAGGTCATGCATTGCGGTAAGTTCGAAAACCGACATTTTCGTTAGCGGCGCAGAAAGCTTGGTTAATGCGTCCTCAGGTTGCGGAATGTGCACGACACCTTGCACGGGAATCAGTCGGGCAGAAAATTGTTTGTCGGCCCAATTGAGAAGTGGATCCCACGCCCGGGCCTGAAGTTGGACCAGCTCTTCTGGCGTCTCGGCGCGATAGCACGTCAGATCGCTGTCGCCGTATTCGGCCAGCATTGCAGCGACCTCGTCGAACTGGACGCTGACCTTGTCGATTGCGGCGTTGGCAGCGCGCGTTATTGGCATCGTCGTGGGATCAACCGCGTCTTCTTGCCGGTTCCACTCCGACGCGGCGGCGCTGGCCAGTTCCAGGGATGGCAAAAGAAACTCGGCCTTGGCGGGCGTCTTTACTTTCCGGTTGTCCAACAACACGGTGAAGCCGCCATCTACCGCTTCTGCCTTGGCGGATTTCCAGAACCGTTTTGTTGACCAACAGCTCATAGCACTTCTTCAAACGGGTCTGCGGGGGCGTCAACGATCTGCCAGTCAAATATGGACCACGTATTTGCCATATGTTCCGGCAGCGGCGCGGTGAATGTCATGCGACCCCCCGTGACAGGGTGGGTGATCGTCAGGCTGCGGGCATGCAGGTGAAGTTTGCGGCTGATCTCGCCGCCCAGCTGAGCGCCCCAGCCATCACCATGGTTTTCCTGCCCGGACCCGCCATATTTTCCATCACCGACAATCGGATGCCCGATTTCGGCCATGTGGGCGCGCAGCTGGTGGGTGCGCCCGGTGATTGGCACCAAGGCGACCCACGCGGTCCGTTTGGCGAGCGTCGATATTACTGCATAGTCGGTTGTTGCGTGTTTTGCGCCATCGGTCGTATCGACGTCTTTCGGGTGCAGGCACAGCATCTTTTCGCCTTCGCCACCTTTTCCGTGACCCAGCGCCTTCACAAGGCCGTAACGGATTGTTCCCATTGGTGGATTCGGGCTGCCCGCGACTGCCGCCCAATAGATTTTCCGCGTGTCGCGGTCGCGAAATGTCTTTGTCAGCGCGCTGGCGCTGGCGCGGGTACGGGCGAGCAGAAGCACGCCGGATGTGTCCTTGTCGAGCCTGTGTACGAGGCGGGGCTTGTCTTCAAACCCAAATCGCAAAGCTTCGGAAAGCCTATCGATGTGGCGGGTCTGTTTGCTGCCGCCTTGGGAGGGGATTCCGGCAGGTTTGTTCAGCGCAATCAGGTGGTCGTCGCGATAGAGAACCGCACCCTGAATCAACTTGGTATCAGCGTCGCTGATCGGGGGGCTGTATTGCGTCGGTATTACGTCGGTATTACGTCGGTATTCTTGTAGTGGCGGCACCCGCACGGACTGACCCGGTACAATACGCGTCGCTGCTTTTACCCTGCCGCCGTCAACGCGGATTTCGCCCTTTCGGCACATCTTTTCGATACGACCCTGACCGACGTCCGGGAATTGTCGACGGAACCAGCGATCAAGCCGTTGTTCCGGTTCGTCTTCTGAAACCGTTATTGTCTGAACGCCGCTCATGCCGCCAACGATCTCGCCAGCCAGAACCCGAGCACCAGCCCGCCAATGGAAAGGAAAACCGACGCTAGAACGTAGCCACCCGCCAAAGTCGCCTGTCCGCGCTCATAAAGTGTAACGGCATCCAGCGAGAAGGCCGAAAAAGTTGTGAACCCGCCAAGAACCCCCGTCAGCAGGAACGGATTTAGCCGTTCGTTTCCGGATTGCGTAAGAAGCACGACAAGAACGCCCATTGCGAAGGACCCCACCGCATTCACCAAAAGCGTCCCCCAGGGAAACGTAGGCCCCAAAATACGCAACGCGGCTTGTCCGACCAGAAATCGGCCGGATGCACCGATGGCACCGCCAAGCGCGACAGAGAGAAGGGTCGACAGCATGGGCGGGTCTGTTGCGCCCTTGCCGCGACTTGTCAAGCAAACGTGCTGAAAATGCCATTGTGGCCTGAAACTATCCACAAAGGGCTTTGCGCAATCGCAAAAATCACCTAGCGTGCCTGAAAACGAGCAGAAAAAAAAGAAACGCAGGTTTCACACTTGTTGACGATGTTGGGGCAGATCAGGCGCGTTTGCGCCTTTTGCGCATTGGTTGCGCTGACCGCGTGTTCGGGCGGTTTGTCTGTCGATGCAGATCGAAAATACGCGCCGGGCTATAACACCAGACAGGACTCTGTGGACGGTTTGACCGTTGGGCATCGTTTGATGTCATCGGGCGAATACGAACTTGCGCTGAAATCGTATTACCGTGCCGCTGGTTCACAGGGGTTGACCGTCGATGTGTTGTCGGCATTGGGTTCGGCCAACCTGAAGCTGGGGCGGCTGGGACAGGCCGAAGAGCTGTTGCGCCGCGCGGTCAAGAAAGACGAAACCTTTGCGCCAGCCTGGAACAACCTTGGTGTTGTGCTGATGGAGCAGGGTGAAATTGGCGAAGCCAGCCGGATTTTCCAGACGGCTTTCGCCTTGGATGGGGGAAATAGCCCACAGATACGCGAGAATTTGAGGTTAAGCCTCGCAAAACTCGAAAATCCTGCGTATGATGTGGATAACAATAACACATTCGCCCTGGTGCGGCGTGGAGGTGGTGAATACCGCCTGCTGGCCACACCATGAAAACAAAGGGCGAGAGGCAGAGCAGTAAGGGACGCAGGAAAATGCGCCATATCATTGGATTGCTGTGTGTCGGCAGCACTTTGTTCGTTGCGGCATGTGAAAAGGGCGGGTCAGCGGATGTTGACCGCGCGCTGAAAGGCGTAAACGTCATCGACGAGACTAACTTGAATGACATCATGCTGACGGTCGCCGACCCGAATGAAGCGGTCGATTACTTTAAGCGGGCGTCAAGGAGTGAGCCGAAGCGGATCGAGTTTCAGCGTGGTCTGGCAAAGTCGCTGGTTCGCGCAAAACGCGTAAGCGAGGCGGTTCCGGCCTGGAAGAAGGTTGTGGCGCATGAAGAGTCCACGGGCGACGACCGCGTCGACTATGCTGACGCTCTGATCCGTAATGGCGATTGGGATGCAGCCGAAGCAGAGCTTGATCAGATCCCGCCGACATTTGAGACTTACAAACGCTATCGGCTTGAAGCGATGGTCGCGGATTCCAACCGTGAATGGAAAAACGCAGATTCGTTTTATGAGACGGCAGTTGGCTTGACCACAAAGCCATCAGGTGTGTTGAACAATTGGGGCTACTCCAAGCTGACGCGTGGTGATTATGCCGATGCGGAACGTCTTTTCGCAGAAGCAATCACGTATGACCAAAAGCTGTTCACGGCGAAAAATAACCTGACGCTGGCCCGTGGTGCGCAGCGGAAGTATGAATTGCCAGTCGTGCCAATGACGCAAGTCGAACGTGCACAACTGTTGCACACACTTGGATTGGCAGCGGTCAAACAGGGCGACGTGTCGATTGGTAAGGGTTTGTTAAGAGAAGCCGTTGACACTCATCCGCAACATTTCGAGGCAGCTGTGCGTTCGCTTCGCGCGCTTGAAAATAAAGTGACAAACTGAGCGTTTCGAAATTCAGTTGTGTAGAATCGTAACTCCCAAGCACCCTGTCCGATAGGGTTGCGGGGTTTTGTTCCGTCAGAGCCGTGCGATGATCTGAGGTGGTGACAGGGTCAGGATTTCCAGGATGTTGAACCGGTGTTTTCTGGCCGTCGAGATGACGGACCTGATGTCGGCGAAGACCCGCGCGCCCTCGAGGGTGCGGAAGGTGCCCGAGATTTTCATGCGCAGCTTCATCATGCGCAGGTCCTGTTCGGCCTGATTGTTTGTGAATGGGACCGCGAAGTCGGCGATGAATCGCAAAACGTCATCGCGGTAGTCACGCAGGCGGAGGAGCAGGTTGTGGCCTGGCCGCCTGGCTTTTCGGCCGCGGGTGCCGGGGCTTTTGGCCAGCGGGGGCTGGCGTTCGTGGAAGGCGAGCCCCTTGGCGAGGATCGCCATGTATCTGGTGACTATACCCTGGCGAACCAGTTCCGGGAGTTCGGTCTCGCCTTGATCCTGAGCCGCGCATCTGAGCTGATTGGCGCTATGAAGCACTGCGCTCATCTCCGTCGCCCAAGGCTCTTTTTCGATCTCTTCGATGGCCTTGAGTTCGCGCAAGTGATGCGCCCCGCAGAGGGCGTGGGCGTCCACTCCGCTCATATGGGCGTAGTAGGGTTTCCAGTGATCATGAATGATCGTCCCGCCGGTCAGGAAGGTTGGAACAGCACCGCGTTTGGCGCTGATGCGGTAATGGGTGAAGGCGGTATCGCAGATCGTGTGCAGCCAGTGCAGCTTGCCGGCAACACGAAGTCCGGTCTCGTCCAGATGCCGAACGCCGCCTTCGGCAAGCCGGGCGAGAATGTGTTCAACCACGACACCCATCTTATTTGCCGCGCCGCGCGTCCAGTTGGTCACGCTGGCCGCGCACAAGCTGGTGGCCCCAAACAGGTCGCGCATAAGCTGGCAGACCCGATCCTCGGGTATCAGCTGCTGAACATTGCAATAGACCGCCACTGCCCGCATGCGCGTGCCATATTGCACATGCGCGGCCACGCCATCGGGAAAGCCAGCCGTCGTCGTGGCTCGACAATGGTCGCAACAATAAACCGCCGCCTGATGCTCGGTGACCTCCAGGCGTGGCGCAGGCAAGTCGAACACCTGACGCTTCTCGATCCCTTTCACCATCTCCGCCGTCAGGGCGCTCTGACAGGCGCTGCAATGCGTCGCCTCATGCCGTTCGACAAAGTCGGGTGTTGACGTCTGGCGCAGGGTGTCGCCCCGGTGGCCAACTTGGCCGCCACTTTTCTTTCCGGATTTGCCACGCAGGCTGCGCGGGGCTGGCTTCTTCAGGCCATCACTTGAAGGGGGCTTGCTGCTATTGCTGCTGTTCTTGGCCAACTGTCGGCGCAGGTCCGTGATCTCTTCCGCCATGCTCGCCAACGCAGCTTCAAGCTCAGCGATCCGACGCAGAGCCGTGGCGAGAAGTTGTTCAAGGGCGGCAACCTGATCCATCCCACCACTGATTCAGAGAAATCAACCCGGCGCCACAGAATTCAGACAAGAAAGAAAAAAAACACGCGCAAAATGGCAAATTCGACTCACCATAAAACTGACAATAACACTCAAACGTGGGGGGTGCTTGGGAGTTACGTAGAATCTTGATTTCGAAACGCACACAACTTCAACAAGTTGCGCCAGTTTCCAGGCAAAATTCCGGGTCAAATTTGGCTCGAAACGCAGTAACAACGAAAAGAAGACCGCGTTTATGTTTCTGACCGATACCCAGGCTCTCTGGTTCCTGCCCTTTGCGCTTCCCATCTGTCTTTGGGTTGCCTGGAGCGATCTGAAATTCATGAAGATCCCGAATAAGGCAGTGCTTGCGCTGGTCGCGGTGTTTGCGGTTGTTGGCTTTATCGCGCTGGGCTGGCCGGACTGGGGCTGGCGTTGGCTTCATCTGTTGGTCATTCTGATCATCGGCTTTGCGCTGAACATCATCGGTGCCATCGGGGCAGGAGACGCAAAGTTTGCGGCGGCAATGGCGCCGTTCGTGGCGTTGGCAGACCTGACTTATTTCGTAACTCCCAAGCACCCTGTCCGATAGGGTTGCGGGGTTTTGTTCCGTCAGAGCCGTGCGATGATCTGAGGTGGTGAC
Source organism: uncultured Paracoccaceae bacterium (assembly GCA_951812305.1). Lineage (GTDB taxonomy): Bacteria > Pseudomonadota > Alphaproteobacteria > Rhodobacterales > Rhodobacteraceae > Rhodobacter_B. Next base: position 24,118 of record CATOSB010000019.1, on the reverse strand, counting down.
AGGGTCAGGATTTCCAGGATGTTGAACCCGTGTTTTCTGGCCGTCGAGATGACGGACCTGATGTCGGCGAAGACCCGCGCGCCCTCGAGGGTGCGGAAGGTGCCCGAGATTTTCATGCGCAGCTTCATCATGCGCAGGTCCTGTTCGGCCTGATTGTTTGTGAATGGGACCGCGAAGTCGGCGATGAATCGCAAAACGTCATCGCGGTAGTCACGCAGGCGGAGGAGCAGGTTGTGGCCTGGCCGCCTGGCTTTTCGGCCGCGGGTGCCGGGGCTTTTGGCCAGCGGGGGCTGGCGTTCGTGGAAGGCGAGCCCCTTGGCGAGGATCGCCATGTATCTGGTGACTATACCCTGGCGAACCAGTTCCGGGAGTTCGGTCTCGCCTTGATCCTGAGCCGCGCATCTGAGCTGATTGGCGCTATGAAGCACTGCGCTCATCTCCGTCGCCCAAGGCTCTTTTTCGATCTCTTCGATGGCCTTGAGTTCGCGCAAGTGATGCGCCCCGCAGAGGACGTGGGCGTCCACTCCGCTCATATGGGCGTAGTAGGGTTTCCAGTGATCATGAATGATCGTCCCGCCGGTCAGGAAGGTTGGAACAGCACCGCGTTTGGCGCTGATGCGGTAATGGGTGAAGGCGGTATCGCAGATCGTGTGCAGCCAGTGCAGCTTGCCGGCAACACGAAGTCCGGTCTCGTCCAGATGCCGAACGCCGCCTTCGGCAAGCCGGGCGAGAATGTGTTCAACCACGACACCCATCTTATTTGCCGCGCCGCGCGTCCAGTTGGTCACGCTGGCCGCGCACAAGCTGGTGGCCCCAAACAGGTCGCGCATAAGCTGGCAGACCCGATCCTCGGGTATCAGCTGCTGAACATTGCAATAGACCGCCACTGCCCGCATGCGCGTGCCATATTGCACATGCGCGGCCACGCCATCGGGAAAGCCAGCCGTCGTCGTGGCTCGACAATGGTCGCAACAATAAACCGCCGCCTGATGCTCGGTGACCTCCAGGCGTGGCGCAGGCAAGTCGAACACCTGACGCTTCTCGATCCCTTTCACCATCTCCGCCGTCAGGGCGCTCTGACAGGCGCTGCAATGCGTCGCCTCATGCCGTTCGACAAAGTCGGGTGTTGACGTCTGGCGCAGGGTGTCGCCCCGGTGGCCAACTTGGCCGCCACTTTTCTTTCCGGATTTGCCACGCAGGCTGCGCGGGGCTGGCTTCTTCAGGCCATCACTTGAAGGGGGCTTGCTGCTATTGCTGCTGTTCTTGGCCAACTGTCGGCGCAGGTCCGTGATCTCTTCCGCCATGCTCGCCAACGCAGCTTCAAGCTCAGCGATCCGACGCAGAGCCGTGGCGAGAAGTTGTTCAAGGGCGGCAACCTGATCCATCCCACCACTGATTCAGAGAAATCAACCCGGCGCCACAGAATTCAGACAAGAAAGGTAACTCCCAAGCACCCTGTCCGATAGGGTTGCGGGGTTTTGTTCCGTCAGAGCCGTGCGATGATCTGAGGTGGTGACAGGGTCAGGATTTCCAGGATGTTGAACCGGTGTTTTCTGGCCGTCGAGATGACGGACCTGATGTCGGCGAAGACCCGCGCGCCCTCGAGGGTGCGGAAGGTGCCCGAGATTTTCATGCGCAGCTTCATCATGCGCAGGTCCTGTTCGGCCTGATTGTTTGTGAATGGGACCGCGAAGTCGGCGATGAATCGCAAAACGTCATCGCGGTAGTCACGCAGGCGGAGGAGCAGGTTGTGGCCTGGCCGCCTGGCTTTTCGGCCGCGGGTGCCGGGGCTTTTGGCCAGCGGGGGCCGGCGTTCGTGGAAGGCGAGCCCCTTGGCGAGGATCGCCATGTATCTGGTGACTATACCCTGGCGAACCAGTTCCGGGAGTTCGGTCTCGCCTTGATCCTGAGCCGCGCATCTGAGCTGATTGGCGCTATGAAGCACTGCGCTCATCTCCGTCGCCCAAGGCTCTTTTTCGATCTCTTCGATGGCCTTGAGTTCGCGCAAGTGATGCGCCCCGCAGAGGGCGTGGGCGTCCACTCCGCTCATATGGGCGTAGTAGGGTTTCCAGTGATCATGAATGATCGTCCCGCCGGTCAGGAAGGTTGGAACAGCACCGCGTTTGGCGCTGATGCGGTAATGGGTGAAGGCGGTATCGCAGATCGTGTGCAGCCAGTGCAGCTTGCCGGCAACACGAAGTCCGGTCTCGTCCAGATGCCGAACGCCGCCTTCGGCAAGCCGGGCGAGAATGTGTTCAACCACGACACCCATCTTATTTGCCGCGCCGCGCGTCCAGTTGGTCACGCTGGCCGCGCACAAGCTGGTGGCCCCAAACAGGTCGCGCATAAGCTGGCAGACCCGATCCTCGGGTATCAGCTGCTGAACATTGCAATAGACCGCCACTGCCCGCATGCGCGTGCCATATTGCACATGCGCGGCCACGCCATCGGGAAAGCCAGCCGTCGTCGTGGCTCGACAATGGTCGCAACAATAAACCGCCGCCTGATGCTCGGTGACCTCCAGGCGTGGCGCAGGCAAGTCGAACACCTGACGCTTCTCGATCCCTTTCACCATCTCCGCCGTCAGGGCGCTCTGACAGGCGCTGCAATGCGTCGCCTCATGCCGTTCGACAAAGTCGGGTGTTGACGTCTGGCGCAGGGTGTCGCCCCGGTGGCCAACTTGGCCGCCACTTTTCTTTCCGGATTTGCCACGCAGGCTGCGCGGGGCTGGCTTCTTCAGGCTATCACTTGAAGGGGGCTTGCTGCTATTGCTGCTGTTCTTGGCCAACTGTCGGCGCAGGTCCGTGATCTCTTCCGCCATGCTCGCCAACGCAGCTTCAAGCTCAGCGATCCGACGCAGAGCCGTGGCGAGAAGTTGTTCAAGGGCGGCAACCTGATCCATCCCACCACTGATTCAGAGAAATCAACCCGGCGCCACAGAATTCAGACAAGAAAGAAAAAAAACACGCGCAAAATGGCAAATTCGACTCACCATAAAACTGACAATAACACTCAAACGTGGGGGGTGCTTGGGAGTTACAGTCAGGATTACAATCCAAGCTTCGAGAAGTATTGAAGCGCTAGTCACCTTCCCGGTCTGGCCGCATGAGCTCCTCATGCTCGTAAATGACCGACTTTGTCCGGAAGAGCGATGCTGACCCATCTCACCATCGCTGTAGCCGGCGTAAAGACCGATGCCTTTGTCGATGTCAGGATAGGGCACTGCTGACAATTCATGATCTAAAAGCTCTAGACCTGGTACCGTTTCAGTTGGCTCGGCAACAATCCGTTCTGCGTTTATGATTTCATTAGGGGCCATCAATAGAGTTGTGGGGCTGTAGCTTACCACCCTTCAATTTAGCCAGACATCCCAGAGCTTGGGGATTTTGGCATAACCTGCGAGGCATCGTCGGATAGCACGAAGGCCTGTCTTGAAGAGAGAGCATAAGGACCTTCGGGCTTTTCGAATCCCCTTTTTTCGCCGCGTATTGCGACGTGGTGCTCTTCGTTTGCTCCGGTTGAAACAGCCCAGTACATGGCGATTGCCAGCACCAAAATGAGGCGGGCCAATCGATCCGGCTTTTTGATCTGGCTTTGAGTAATTTCAAAGCCCCGGGTTTTGAAGTCGGAGAACATGGCTTCAATTCCCCAACGCATTCCATAATCGAGCACCTTGTACTCGGACGGTGCTGCATTCATGGCAATAATCCAAGGCTCTTTGTGCCCCTCTTCGTGAAGCACTCCAATGTTGCTAAAGACGCCCGTTCCGTAAAGCTCAGCGTTTACAAGCCCTTCGGGCATCAGTTGGGCAATTTCGCGCGTCATCATCTCGCCACCCTGATGTTGCAGTGTGATATTTCCCTTCATGCGCAGCCGGTAGTCCCATCCAGCCTCCTGGCACCATGCGACCAATCGGGCGGTTCCATAAAACCGATCTCCCGCCAGCAACACACGCGCATCCGCCGGGAGCCATGGGCGGACTGCTTCCAAAAGCTCATGTTGCACGCGCCATCCAATCGGCCCTTTGGTCTGGCGTACACGCCAGGCGACCGGGAGGGCCCGATCCCGCATCCGCACCGATAACATCAAAACCTCATGCCCTTCGTTGAGCTTGCTTTGATCAAGGGCCACCACAATCGTTTCTCCGGCCTCACACTGGCGGCGGAAAATTTCACCAACATAGGCCTGCATGATCTCATCAGTATCGATGTGAGGATTGCCCAGAACCCGCGAAATGTATTGATAGCGGTGGTCCACAGAGCCGATATCGCGGGGCAGAGCAGCCGCATTTTCCATCAGATTGACGCTGCGCGTGTTCAAAATCACGCTTGCTATGATGCACAATCCCTCCCGGCGCGACTTGTGATACCCGAGCAAGCGGTCCTGAAAATCCGCCTCAACCTTCGAATAAAGCTCTGAAAAACAAACATTTCCCAACAAACCAGCCTCCAATATCAGCAGTGGAGACTCCTTGAATCACACAGATCAGACAAACGTCAAATCAGATCCGGAAATTTTGAAGGGTGGTAAGGGGGCTGTAGTGGCCGCCCTAGTGTTGATTGTAATCCTCTTCATTGTATTGAATGCGGATCAATGCCTTGACGACGTTTCCCAGATCTGGCGTATCCATGCTCGAACAACAGGCATTGCCAGTTTCCAAGCAGAGCGAGCATCGCGTATCAGGTGAGGCGTGGGAACTCCACAAACGTGACAAGTTGTTGATGCTTGGCGCAAGCCACACAAATGGAAAAGCGAACATCGTCGCTGTCGTCATGCACCATATATCTTCTCGTTCCCGTATTCAGTCGGTGCGGGAACAAAATCGGCGAACGTCTCGATCCCGAAGCAGGTCTCTACTGTGTCGTTCTCAACCTGCTACCGCTTGCTGAGGCGCATTATCCTCCTCGAGATGGTAAGGTTGTATGAGGACGCTTGCCGGTAATCGCCATTCCTGATGAATTTTCTGAACCGCGCTTAGCGTAAGTGGACGCTTCCGATTCAGGAATTCAGATGCCCTGGAGACGGACCCAACCACGACAGCAAAGTCTCCTTGCTGTAATCCCTTTTCCTCCATAAAGGTCGCGATAAAATCGACGGGATTAAGCGCCTCCATTGGATGGTTTTTGGCCTCATAGGCGGAGATCAGATCAGCAAGCACATCAAACCGGTCTGCCTCAGCGGTACCCTTCGCAGGCACCTCATCGAAATAGGGTGCAATCTCAGCGAGAGCCCAGTCATAATCTTCTTCGGTTCTGATTGGTTTGATATCCATTTCTACACCTTCTCGGCATCGATCTTGTCGTACTCTGCGTGTGTTCCGACAAACTTGATCATCCCACGTTTGTAAGCATATGCGAATGCGATAATGAGGCGGTACTTATTTCCGGAGACATCGAAGATAACCCGATTGTCTCCAACGAAATCCACGGTTGTACCAAACGCGTCCTTTATTTCCTGTGGCCCGCCCCAATCCTGAGAGGTCAGCCGGTTGTACAAAACCCGCAGGGGCTTTTCAGCCTGCGGATGCTCCCTCCAAAAGTCGCGGAGCGTTCTTACAGCAATGATATTCATCCGGGCGCGTACCTGTCGTTGAGCTTTCACGCTTAGCTGATTCATCGCTACGAAGCCAACGTATTTCCCAAATTGGGAAAAGTCAAGTGAGTTTCCCAAATTGGGAAATTCACCTTTAGGGCCTCCGAGTCAAGCGAGACTGATGGATCCATACTCTTACCACCCTTCAATTTAGCCAGACATCCCAGAGCTTGGGGATTTTGGCATAACCTGCGAGGCATCGTCGGATAGCACGAAGGCCTGTCTTGAAGAGAGAGCATAAGGACCTTCGGGCTTTTCGAATCCCCTTTTTTCGCCGCGTATTGCGACGTGGTGCTCTTCGTTTGCTCCGGTTGAAACAGCCCAGTACATGGCGATTGCCAGCACCAAAATGAGGCGGGCCAATCGATCCGGCTTTTTGATCTGGCTTTGAGTAATTTCAAAGCCCCGGGTTTTGAAGTCGGAGAACATGGCTTCAATTCCCCAACGCATTCCATAATCGAGCACCTTGTACTCGGACGGTGCTGCATTCATGGCAATAATCCAAGGCTCTTTGTGCCCCTCTTCGTGAAGCACTCCAATGTTGCTAAAGACGCCCGTTCCGTAAAGCTCAGCGTTTACAAGCCCTTCGGGCATCAGTTGGGCAATTTCGCGCGTCATCATCTCGCCACCCTGATGTTGCAGTGTGATATTTCCCTTCATGCGCAGCCGGTAGTCCCATCCAGCCTCCTGGCACCATGCGACCAATCGGGCGGTTCCATAAAACCGATCTCCCGCCAGCAACACACGCGCATCCGCCGGGAGCCATGGGCGGACTGCTTCCAAAAGCTCATGTTGCACGCGCCATCCAATCGGCCCTTTGGTCTGGCGTACACGCCAGGCGACCGGGAGGGCCCGATCCCGCATCCGCACCGATAACATCAAAACCTCATGCCCTTCGTTGAGCTTGCTTTGATCAAGGGCCACCACAATCGTTTCTCCGGCCTCACACTGGCGGCGGAAAATTTCACCAACATAGGCCTGCATGATCTCATCAGTATCGATGTGAGGATTGCCCAGAACCCGCGAAATGTATTGATAGCGGTGGTCCACAGAGCCGATATCGCGGGGCAGAGCAGCCGCATTTTCCATCAGATTGACGCTGCGCGTGTTCAAAATCACGCTTGCTATGATGCACAATCCCTCCCGGCGCGACTTGTGATACCCGAGCAAGCGGTCCTGAAAATCCGCCTCAACCTTCGAATAAAGCTCTGAAAAACAAACATTTCCCAACAAACCAGCCTCCAATATCAGCAGTGGAGACTCCTTGAATCACACAGATCAGACAAACGTCAAATCAGATCCGGAAATTTTGAAGGGTGGTAAGCGCCAAAGACAAAGTATATGTCGAAATCGATGCTCAGGCGTTATCGTTCGCTGGACATTCTCGAAGGGATTTCCTCATCTGATCACCGAAAAGTTCAAAGAGAGCTAAGGAAAGTTAAGTCAAATATCGCAAACGGTATTGAATTTAGATTGGATACCGTATTTCGCGCGATGATTGGTTACATGAATCGACACCCACCCGCTCGCACAACAATCAACCGTGCATTTATATCCGACATTGGCGATCAAAACAGAGACTTTCTTCATTCGTTGAACAACACTCAAATGCTTCGTTACATTCAGCAAATGGAGTCTCCCATTACCGCTTTCGAGAAGCTCAGAAAGGACATTTGTAAAGCCGACTTTGGCGGGCCGAAGGCGTCGTTTCTTCACATGATGAGAAAATATCGGAGCCAACTCGCTGCATTAGGAATGACCAAACGGAAAGCGCATTCGGTGACCCGACAAATCGACCAATGCAGCAGCGATAGCGACGTAATCCGAGAATATTGTATTCCGGTAGTTCGTGAGCAGTACAAATAACAGCAAGCGTAGGGTGGGCAATCCTGCCCACCGCCCACCCACCTCACCGTCGCTCGAGAAGGATGGCGTCCGTCCCGGGGTGGGCGCATCGCGCCCGCCCGTGGGGCGGGGCGGACGCGATCCGTGGCTGACGCCACGGGATGACATTGTGAAAAGCGCGCCGCAGCCCCGGACCCCGATCCGGGGTCTCAACGCCACCAAGAGGTCCCGGTTCAAGCCCGGGACTGCGACGCCTCAAATTATGCCGAACCCCCAATCCATGCTAAACTCCGCTACATGCCCGATTTTCCTGCCGATGCCTCTGCGCTGACCCATCTGATCGTCGTCTCCGATCTCGACAGGGCCCGCGACTGGTACAGCCAGATCCTCGGCGCCGAGATCACCGGGGAGTATGGCGGCACGTCGATTGTGCTGAAACTGCTTGGCAACTGGCTGCTTTTGGTCACGCCCGGCGGCCCGACTGCGGACAAGCCAAGCGTCACAATGGCCCCGCCCGCCGACCCGGACCGGCCCGCAACCGAGCTGATCTTTCGCGTCGAGGATGCCAATCACTCATACGCCGTTCTGAAATCCCGCGGCGCCGAATTCCTCACCCCGCCGGTCAAAAACGGCATCGAGACCCGCGCGTTTTTCCGCGACCCCGACGGGCATCTTTTCGAAATCTCCTCGCTGGAGCAGACATGAAACGCCTTCTTCTCCTCCTATCCCTTCTCGCCACGCCGGCGAGCGCGCAGAACGCCGTCCTGTCGCTTTCCTGCAATCTCGGCGGCGTCGCCGCGCCGATGGTTATGGAGGTGCATTACCAGCAGGCCTTTGGCCTCAGCCAAAATCAGCGCGGCCATATATCCGGCATCTTTCCCGTCGGCGTGAATGTCTATACCGCCGGGCAGATACAACAGGGGCAGGGCGTCACCTATGGCTTCACCGGCACCAACGAGTTCGCCGATTTCACCGAATACCCGAGCCTGAACCGGTTCCGGGTGAAATGGGTGCTTGATGGGCAGCAGAACGGCCTGTGGATGATCATCAACCCCTTCGGCCCCGGCCCGGCGCAACATTTCTGCGCCTATCAGGGCGCGCAATAGGGATGGCGGGTCAATCGGCAAAAATACCGACGTAATACCGACGTGTTACAGACAGCGAAATTGGGGGGAATTCGCCACCCCAACTCCCCGTGAACCCGCGCCCAATTCCGGCAACAGTTAACAGGTCGTGAAGGGGTATATTAACGAGTAACGCTGCCGACGCCCGACCGTCCCGAGAGGCGCAAGCCTTTCATCCCCAACCCTGGTTCGGGCGAAAGCTCCGGGTGATTTGGCCCCTCCATTCGGACGATGACCATAATTGTCGTCTGTGTCCTATGCCGCCCCGCGAACCCCGGTTCCGGGGCGGTTTTTTCTTGTTTTGTCAATCGATTAGCCGAGGATTCCGGGCCAGTTCGCCTCGCCCTTGGCGATGTTGCCGGGCACGTCCTGCAGCCACAATTCACGCGCCCGCAGATTGGCATTCATGTAAAGGCGGTCCTCGAAAACCGTCCACGCCTCCGGCACCGTCGGCGCAAGATACCCAAGCGATGCCGCATAGGCGCAATAGCCGCCGAATTTCGCTCCGTATTTCTCCGGGTCAGCGATAAACGCTGCCTTGTTATTTTCGTTTGCAAACAGCCACGTAGCGCCCTTGTAGTCGACCGCATGGGTCATATCGCCCGGCGTCACATCGCCGTTGACGAAATACCCCACAGGGTCGATCTGGTTGATCGCAAATCCGTTGGTCTGAAACGTCTCCGGCTCCATCGCATGGGCAGGCAGGCCGACAAAGCTGGCGACTGGCGCAGCGGCCAGAAGGCCAATCGTGGCACGGCGGGAAAGCGGCATGGGTCATCTCCTATTTTCGCGTTGTCTTGCCGATAACATGCCACCCGCCGCCGCCGATTTCACCCCGCCACACCGATGTGTGAACGCAAGTAGGCGAGGGGTCAGAATTGTTACAATCCGGCCCGGTTCCCGGCGCCGCGAACCGGCACATATCTGCCACATTGTCCCGGCGAAACACATTGTTTCCAATCAGGCTTTTTGCGTTATCCACAAGCCATGTTAACCAACCGCCATCGCGCTTGGGGGATCGAGCAGAAACATTTCTTGGAGGGATCCATGAAGACCATTTTCACAACCGCACTGGCAGGGGCTGTGCTGATCGCCGCACCGGCGCTGGCATGGAACGATAGCCAACCAGCCAGCAACGACATCGCTATCTGGGCCTATCCGTCGAAGACCAATTACTGCCCCGACGGGTTGCAACCCGTCGTCGTGGGCGGCGTCATTTGCTGTGGCAGCCCGACGCACACAGGTTACAAAGAGTATAATGCTCCCCGTCGCCGCGCGCACAAGCCCAAGCGGACCGTTGTCCAGTACGGCAAAGGCTATAGCGAAACGATCGTTTACGAAAAAGGCCAGTAAGGCCCGACTTTCCGATCCATTGTTCGACAATTGGCGTCCCGCGTATGCGGGGCGTTTCTGTGTGTTCAACAATCTGTTTACTTCCCAAAAATTGACCCCTCGCGATCACCTGTTAAGCTATTGAAAAGCATTTGCTTTTTTCACAACATCTTGAGGGGGAATAGATGTTTACCACAAGACTGGGGGCTATCGCCGCCGCTTCATTTACGATTCTTGCATCAACAACGGGCGCTCAAGCCATTTGCAGCAATAACTGGGCGGATGTTTCGCTGACATGTCCGCAACCCGTTCCTTTCACTGGACCGAAGCATCTGACAGACACGTCGCGCAACCTGCCGACTGTCGGGCAGGCCGCTACGTACCAAAACTGGAACAATTTGGGTTACGACGTCAAAGTCGTACTGCACGGCCAAGGGTCGGGTCATCAGCCGTTCCATTGGCAGAAACAGTAATCCAGTCGGCGGCGGGCAAGTTTGATCCGCCGCCGGACTCAGCGCTTAAACCGCCTTTAGAGCGTCGTCCATCTAATCTGCAACATATCCGGCAGCTTTGAAGAGGTTTCGGCACTCGGTTGGCGGGAAGAGGTCGCAGGTTTGGGCGACGGATTGGAAAAGGGCGTCGAAGGTGCGGGCCTTGAGCCGACGCAGGTGTGCCTTGAGTTTCGAGTACGCCATTTCGATCGGGTTGAGATCGGGCGAATACGGCGGCAGGAAGAGCAGCCAGCTGCCTTGCGACTTCAGCAGTTCCTGCGCATTGGCCGATTTGTGCGATGACAGGTTGTCGGCGATCACCACATCGCCCGGCTGCAACGTTGGAGCCAGCTGGGTCTCGATGTAGAGGTCGAACGCGGCGCGGTTCATGGGGCCGTCCAGCACCCAGGGGGCGCTGAGTTCGTCGATCCGCAGGCCCGCGATGAAGGTCTGGGTGCGCCAGTGGCCGAAGGGCGCGTCGGCTTCCAGCCGGGTGCCGCGTGGGGATCGACCACGAAGCCGTGTCATCTTGGTCGTGACAGCTGTTTCGTCGATAAAAACCAGCCGGTGCGGCTCAAGGCGCATCCTCGGCATCCGGCGGTGCTGCCACTCGTACCTGGCAGCGCGCACCCGTTTGCGCAGCCGCTCCGTCGCGATCAGGGATTTTTTTATATGTGAACCCAAGACGATGGATCAGATAACGCGAGAGCATCGCCGGTGTCGCGGTGAGGGCATGTTCCTGTTTCAGCACCTCGGCCAGTTCCGGCATAGTGATACCAACGGCGGGATGATTTGACTCGCTTTTTGGATTCCCAAATTGTTCGGTATGTGACTCACTGTTTCTGTCCAGAGAGGGAGGGAGATATGGGTGCCGCGGTTCCGGTTTTGCGCGATGATTTCACGGTGCACGAGTTGCGCGCTTTAGCCGGTCGCGCGTCGAACGGCAAAGTAGCACGTCGGCTTTTGGCGATTGCTCTGGTGCTTGAAGGGTCGTCGCGCAAGGTTGCTGCCCAGAGTTGCGGGATGGATCGCCAAACCCTTCGAGACTGGGTCCATCGATACAATGTCGAAGGTCCTGACGGGCTGTCAGATCGTGGGGGTGGCGGCGCGAAACCTCGATTGTCGCCGGAGCAGATAGCGCAGCTTGCGGTCTGGGTGGAGGCTGGCCCTGATCCGGCCCGCGATGGTGTGGTTCGCTGGCGTCGCGCCGATCTTGCCCGGCGCATTGAGGCGGAGTTCGAGATCAAGCTCCACGAACGCACAGTAGGTAGTTATTTGGTTCAACTGGGCTTTCGCAGGCTGTCGGTCCGCCCCGAACATCCCAACGCCGACCCAGTGGCACAGACTGCATTTAAAAAAACTTTGCCAGCATCGTAGCCGACATTTTGACTGAACGGGCGAAAGGAAAGCCACTGGAAATATGGTTCCAGGACGAAGCACGGGTGGGCCAGCAGGGAACACTCACCCGTGTCTGGGCGAAGCGGGGAACCCGCCCACGTGCGCCCCGGGATACCCGCTACAAATGGAGCTACGTATTTGGCGCTGCCTGTCCGGCACGTGGTGCCGCAGCTGGGCTGATCCTGCCTTATGTTAACACAGAGGCGATGGGCCTGCATCTCGACGAGGTCTCAAAAACAATCGCACCCGGTTCTCATGCGCTCCTGGTCACAGATGGCGCGGGGTGGCACGGAGCCAAGGGGCTCTTGGTGCCAGACAACATAACGCTCCTGAAGCTGCCCCCCTATGCGCCCGAACTCAACCCGATGGAAAATGTCTGGGCCTATCTGCGCTCCAACAAGCTGGCCATCACCGTGTTCGATACCTACGAGCAGATCCTCGACAAATGCGCAGACGCCTGGAACTTCTTCGAAAATGACCCGCAGCGCATAACCTCAATAACGACCAGAGAATGGGCAACGGTCAATTGATCAAGCCGTTGGTATGATATCCGGCTCGGCTTCCACGCGTGTCTTAAGCCAGTTTGAGACCACATCCAGCTTGCTGCGCCGAGGGCGGCCTTGAGGCGCAGCTCTCACCCCACCCGTTCGCCTCTTACGTTGCATGATCCGCACCGCGCTGGCAGCTGATATCCGTAAACGCCGCGCAGCCTCATGGCAGGAAAGGCCGTCATCAACCAAAGCGACGACACGTTCCCGAATATCCAGTGATAGCGATTTGCCCATGATCCACCTCCACATATGGTGAATCACAAAACCTGCCACGTGGGAATCCCATCGATTCAGATTTCAAGGACGACGCTCTAGCTCGCCTGCCATCGTGCGGCCATCGCGGCCCTCGATAACTTCAAACTCGAGCTTCTGGTTGTCTGTCAGTCCTTCAAGGCCCGATCGTTCAACGGCAGAGATATGAACAAACACGTCCTTGCCGCCATCATCAGGCTGGATAAATCCGTAACCCTTGGTGGTGTTGAACCACTTCACGGTGCCGGTAGCCATTTTACCACTCCCTTTGGTGTCCCGCCCACGGAAATGCGGCGGGCCGGTGCAGTCAGGTCTTCGTCTTCGATAGGCAGCCCAAGGAGAGCAGTCGTCGATTGAAGTCTGTCGTCACGGGCAAAATCATGGGTTTTTCCGGTCAAAAGGCAAGAGGTTTAGTGGTACCAAACGTAACTCCCAAGCACCCTGTCCGATAGGGTTGCGGGGTTTTGTTCCGTCAGAGCCGTGCGATGATCTGAGGTGGTGACAGGGTCAGGATTTCCAGGATGTTGAACCCGTGTTTTCTGGCCGTCGAGATGACGGACCTGATGTCGGCGAAGACCCGCGCGCCCTCGAGGGTGCGGAAGGTGCCCGAGATTTTCATGCGCAGCTTCATCATGCGCAGGTCCTGTTCGGCCTGATTGTTTGTGAATGGGACCGCGAAGTCGGCGATGAATCGCAAAACGTCATCGCGGTAGTCACGCAGGCGGAGGAGCAGGTTGTGGCCTGGCCGCCTGGCTTTTCGGCCGCGGGTGCCGGGGCTTTTGGCCAGCGGGGGCTGGCGTTCGTGGAAGGCGAGCCCCTTGGCGAGGATCGCCATGTATCTGGTGACTATACCCTGGCGAACCAGTTCCGGGAGTTCGGTCTCGCCTTGATCCTGAGCCGCGCATCTGAGCTGATTGGCGCTATGAAGCACTGCGCTCATCTCCGTCGCCCAAGGCTCTTTTTCGATCTCTTCGATGGCCTTGAGTTCGCGCAAGTGATGCGCCCCGCAGAGGGCGTGGGCGTCCACTCCGCTCATATGGGCGTAGTAGGGTTTCCAGTGATCATGAATGATCGTCCCGCCGGTCAGGAAGGTTGGAACAGCACCGCGTTTGGCGCTGATGCGGTAATGGGTGAAGGCGGTATCGCAGATCGTGTGCAGCCAGTGCAGCTTGCCGGCAACACGAAGTCCGGTCTCGTCCAGATGCCGAACGCCGCCTTCGGCAAGCCGGGCGAGAATGTGTTCAACCACGACACCCATCTTATTTGCCGCGCCGCGCGTCCAGTTGGTCACGCTGGCCGCGCACAAGCTGGTGGCCCCAAACAGGTCGCGCATAAGCTGGCAGACCCGATCCTCGGGTATCAGCTGCTGAACATTGCAATAGACCGCCACTGCCCGCATGCGCGTGCCATATTGCACATGCGCGGCCACGCCATCGGGAAAGCCAGCCGTCGTCGTGGCTCGACAATGGTCGCAACAATAAACCGCCGCCTGATGCTCGGTGACCTCCAGGCGTGGCGCAGGCAAGTCGAACACCTGACGCTTCTCGATCCCTTTCACCATCTCCGCCGTCAGGGCGCTCTGACAGGCGCTGCAATGCGTCGCCTCATGCCGTTCGACAAAGTCGGGTGTTGACGTCTGGCGCAGGGTGTCGCCCCGGTGGCCAACTTGGCCGCCACTTTTCTTTCCGGATTTGCCACGCAGGCTGCGCGGGGCTGGCTTCTTCAGGCCATCACTTGAAGGGGGCTTGCTGCTATTGCTGCTGTTCTTGGCCAACTGTCGGCGCAGGTCCGTGATCTCTTCCGCCATGCTCGCCAACGCAGCTTCAAGCTCAGCGATCCGACGCAGAGCCGTGGCGAGAAGTTGTTCAAGGGCGGCAACCTGATCCATCCCACCACTGATTCAGAGAAATCAACCCGGCGCCACAGAATTCAGACAAGAAAGAAAAAAAACACGCGCAAAATGGCAAATTCGACTCACCATAAAACTGACAATAACACTCAAACGTGGGGGGTGCTTGGGAGTTACTACCAAACTAATTGTGAACACGAGGCAAAGGGAAAAAGAGTGATGGTTTTCTATGGGTTGAAGACTTGCGATACGTGCCGCAAAGCCGAAAAAGCAATTGTCGACAGTGGGTTGCAGTTAACCAAAGTTGACGTAAGGGAAGACGGGATCCCGGAAGATGCGTTGCAAAGATTCCTGTCTGAATTTGGCGAAGAATTGCTCAACAGGCGTTCAACCACATGGCGAAATCTAAGCGATACGGATCGAAATTCTGATCCTGTCACACTTATCAGTGTGCATCCGACAGTGATGAAGCGGCCGGTCATTGATGCCGATGGGCGACTTTTTCTTGGTTGGGGCAAGGATGTACAGGCCAGCCTTCTTGGAAGCTAGGCCATTGCGCCTTAAGTGAGGCGAAGAAGAAGGAGAGCAGTCATGCGTAACGCCGCGTTGGTTCTGGGTATCATCGCCGGAATCGTTGGGATGATCGTCGGGTTTTTCAGCTATGGATGGCTGGAATTCCTGAACTGGGCGGAATCAGAGAATATCAATCTCTCCGATGGGCCGGAAAATCCCGGACTTATTCGTTTCATGTCGATTGCCGCACCCGCACTGGCGATAGCAGGCGGCGCCATGTCTCGCGCACGGGCGTTATGGGGTGGCATCCTGTTGCTGATTTCCGCGGCGGGCATGTACTATGCTTTCGGATTTGGCGTGTTCACCATGTTCCCGATTGCATTTGCGGGCCTTGCCGGGTTGCTGGCGGTTGCCGCAGGCAAACCCGATGAACCGAAGGCGCATTTCTAAACCTGAGTTCTGGATAAGCGCTATATCTGGTATTCGACCTGCCTGATTGTTTCCGGCACGGTTATGGGTCCCATTTTAACTTTGGTTTTCCCGAGCATATAGGCTGCGACACACGAGATGAGGTGTACGAATGCGTTGGCAGGCGATCTGTGTCGAGTGTGTTCCAGTCCCATGCTGGTTTTCAACTTATCGAACAGAGTTTCGATGATGAACCGCCTTCGCAACAGGATTTTGTTCAGGATTGGCAGGAGATAGTTTTTCATGTTGCGGCGAATGCCGGTGACGAGGTGGAGGCCACGCTGCCAGAGCCGTTGGAAGAGGGATTTGGAGATATAGCCCTTATCAGCAAATATTTTGCCTTCGAGGCCCGCGATCATGGCTTCAAACGGCTTTCGATCATCGACATTACCTGCCGTGATTTTGACGGCCATGATCTCCCCCTTGTTGTTGATGATTAGATGCAGTTTGAAGCCAAAGAACCAGCCCATTGTGCTGCGACCGCGCTTTGCCAGCCCCTTGAAGACCTTGTTTCGATTAATGCGGGCATTGTGGCAGACCGCGAGCTTAGTGCTGTCGGCAAAATAGACGCCGGTTTTTTCACCGCTGAAGCAGTGCAGCAGTATGCAAAACGGCACCATTAATCTTGGCATGAGGCTGACAAACCGACCATAGCTCGGGAGGTTGCCAAAGCAGTCACGGTATTTCTGCTCAACGCCATAAATCCAATAATGTTTGAAGTCCTTGAACGGCGACAAGTGAAACAAGACCATGATGAACAGGCTCTCCCCCAGGGTCAGCTTGCCGGAGCGAAGCCTCTGACGACCCGAGGGGATCAACCGGTGGCGCTCCCAGTCCTCGTAGGTTTTTGCAAAATCATCGAGACAGACAAAAAGTGCGGTGTTAGTGATCGACATGAGTGGCGGTCCATATTGTGTCGCTTTTGAACCTTGAATCATGGGGCAACGTACCTGGAAACCCCTCTCACCCCATACTAATCACGGGGGCATTCAGGCTGGTCAACACGGGGCAAAAGGTGCGCGCCATGGAGAACAACTTCCCAATCAACGAAGATCTCGCTTATGAGAAGATCCGGGACCTCATGTTCGACATGATGGAAGAGGACCCCAACCGTTTCTACGCCCTCACGGATAAGCTCAATGAACTGGCTGCGCTCCCTAAAAGAACCATGACACTTGTGCTCGATCTGATGGCTGCCACTCCCTTTCAGGTGATCATCCCGAAACACGTACGGAAAAATGACCCTGATACATTCAAAGCAGATCACGAAACCGTTTCAAATGTTCTATTTCTTGGAGAGTTTGGCGGAATTGCCGTTGAACTGGAGCCAAATGAGGCTTTGAGAGAACCGAGGATCATTTCCATAACAATGGTGGAAATCCCTCATCGCAACCCTCTGCGAAAAAGGGTCAACGAGTATCGTAAAAAACGAATCAAAAAACGTAACTCCCAAGCACCCTGTCCGATAGGGTTGCGGGGTTTTGTTCCGTCAGAGCCGTGCGATGATCTGAGGTGGTGACAGGGTCAGGATTTCCAGGATGTTGAACCGGTGTTTTCTGGCCGTCGAGATGACGGACCTGATGTCGGCGAAGACCCGCGCGCCCTCGAGGGTGCGGAAGGTGCCCGAGATTTTCATGCGCAGCTTCATCATGCGCAGGTCCTGTTCGGCCTGATTGTTTGTGAATGGGACCGCGAAGTCGGCGATGAATCGCAAAACGTCATCGCGGTAGTCACGCAGGCGGAGGAGCAGGTTGTGGCCTGGCCGCCTGGCTTTTCGGCCGCGGGTGCCGGGGCTTTTGGCCAGCGGGGGCTGGCGTTCGTGGAAGGCGAGCCCCTTGGCGAGGATCGCCATGTATCTGGTGACTATACCCTGGCGAACCAGTTCCGGGAGTTCGGTCTCGCCTTGATCCTGAGCCGCGCATCTGAGCTGATTGGCGCTATGAAGCACTGCGCTCATCTCCGTCGCCCAAGGCTCTTTTTCGATCTCTTCGATGGCCTTGAGTTCGCGCAAGTGATGCGCCCCGCAGAGGGCGTGGGCGTCCACTCCGCTCATATGGGCGTAGTAGGGTTTCCAGTGATCATGAATGATCGTCCCGCCGGTCAGGAAGGTTGGAACAGCACCGCGTTTGGCGCTGATGCGGTAATGGGTGAAGGCGGTATCGCAGATCGTGTGCAGCCAGTGCAGCTTGCCGGCAACACGAAGTCCGGTCTCGTCCAGATGCCGAACGCCGCCTTCGGCAAGCCGGGCGAGAATGTGTTCAACCACGACACCCATCTTATTTGCCGCGCCGCGCGTCCAGTTGGTCACGCTGGCCGCGCACAAGCTGGTGGCCCCAAACAGGTCGCGCATAAGCTGGCAGACCCGATCCTCGGGTATCAGCTGCTGAACATTGCAATAGACCGCCACTGCCCGCATGCGCGTGCCATATTGCACATGCGCGGCCACGCCATCGGGAAAGCCAGCCGTCGTCGTGGCTCGACAATGGTCGCAACAATAAACCGCCGCCTGATGCTCGGTGACCTCCAGGCGTGGCGCAGGCAAGTCGAACACCTGACGCTTCTCGATCCCTTTCACCATCTCCGCCGTCAGGGCGCTCTGACAGGCGCTGCAATGCGTCGCCTCATGCCGTTCGACAAAGTCGGGTGTTGACGTCTGGCGCAGGGTGTCGCCCCGGTGGCCAACTTGGCCGCCACTTTTCTTTCCGGATTTGCCACGCAGGCTGCGCGGGGCTGGCTTCTTCAGGCCATCACTTGAAGGGGGCTTGCTGCTATTGCTGCTGTTCTTGGCCAACTGTCGGCGCAGGTCCGTGATCTCTTCCGCCATGCTCGCCAACGCAGCTTCAAGCTCAGCGATCCGACGCAGAGCCGTGGCGAGAAGTTGTTCAAGGGCGGCAACCTGATCCATCCCACCACTGATTCAGAGAAATCAACCCGGCGCCACAGAATTCAGACAAGAAAGAAAAAAAACACGCGCAAAATGGCAAATTCGACTCACCATAAAACTGACAATAACACTCAAACGTGGGGGGTGCTTGGGAGTTACCAAAAAACTACGAAAAAATTCTGTCGAGTAGTGCACTGGTGACGCCAACGTCTTATCCAGAATCGGGGTTTCTAAGAGTTCAAGCCGCCTCAGACTCATCGCGAGGACCAAACAGGAACCGGTCGACCGATAGGGCCCCCGCACCGCGCATCACGAGGTAAAGCAGCAGAAACACCCACCAGAAACGGCTATCCGCGAGTCCAATCGCCTTTAATGCTGGATCGAATTCTGCAATGTTGTCAAACCACTGGCCCCATGCCGCATGTTTCGCGGCATAGATGTCGACATAAGTCATGACCCCGACGAATACGACCATGCCTAGCGCTGCAATCCGGGTGAACAAGCCAATCACGATCAACAGGGGCAGGATCAGTTCGCCATAACTGCCCGCATAGACAATCAACCTGTCAAGCGCGCCAAACCCGGACGGGTCATAGCCCAACGCCTCGAACTTGCGTGGGAAGATCTGGATGAACGCGCCGGTGTCGAGCGAAAATGGCCCCGTCAGTTTTGTCAGCGCTGATTTCCAGAAGAATACAAGCAACACGCCGGCAAAGATCAGGCGGGCTAGGGTGGGTAAGAGGACAGGCTCCAACCGCTCAAACCGATCAAAAATCGCGTTATGTAAGGAAATCAGGGCGTTCATTGGTCAGTCCTCGTTCAGTTCTGTTATTGCGGCACCCGCAATGAGAATGCCGAAAGTCTGGGTCAGATCGAAATCCGGCACTTGTTCCGTGGCGGAATCCACCGCGTTGGCGAATTTCGTACTTTTCATCAACGTCGCCACAAAAGTCCCGCCACCGGGCGGCAGTGCAGTTACCACCGGGTCAAATTCAGGGCGGGTGACCAGTACGTTCTGCCCGCCCGCCGAGGGTTCGGGTGCGCCTTCTTCCATCTGGAACCGCCAAATTGCCTCGACCGGCCAACGCGAGCGTTCCAGCATTACCGAAGGCGCAAATCGCAGGCGCGACGCCATCAGTTGATCTGCGGGTAAAGATTGAAAAGTCTCCGGCGAGACCGATGAGGCGTCTTCGGCATGGTAGGAACGGCGAAGCGCGAGTTCCAAACGCGCAAGATCCGGCAGATAGCCAAGAGATTTCACAGGCTCAAAATCGGCAAGGAATTCCGGCATTTCAGCGCCATAGAACATCAGCAAGGGCGAGGTCGGCGGATGCTGGCGCAGATATACATTCGCAACGCGCTTGAAGTTTTCTTCACCAAGTATCTTCGCGATTGCCGGGAAGGCGGTGGACAGCGCGTTGATCAGGCTGACCGTCACGTTGTTGCGGTATACGTCAAATCGCTTGCTTGCTTGTGCGCCGTCAGGATTGGAAAGACCGGGAGGTGCGGAAAGTGACGGGTCCAGAACGGCCCGCGTGAAATCGGTTTGACTGACGCTCATGCCAGAGCCGTTGCCAGAATCGGCGCAGCGCGGTCTGCTTCAGCCGAAAGCGTCGGCCAATCGGGAACATCTGTATCCCATTCAATCAACGTCGGCTTTGCGCCACCGCGTTGGATCGTGTGTTCATAAAGCGCCCAGACCGGATAGACCACCTCGCGGGCGTGGCTATCAATCAACAATGGCGCGCCAGTCTCGTCGGCGTCCTCATCGTGGCCGCCCAGATGGATTTCGCCTACTTTGTCGAGCGGGAAGGCGTCGATATAGGAAATCGGGTCCGTTTGCGGGTTCGTCGCGCTGACGAAAACGTTGTTCACGTCCAGAAGCAGGCCGCAGCCGGTTCGTCTGGCGATTTCGTTCAGAAAGTCGACTTCCTGCATCGTTGTTTCTTCAAACCAAAGATACGTTGATGGGTTTTCCAACAACATCTGCCGTCCGATCGCTTCCTGCACCTCGTCAATGTGATCGCAGACGGTTTTCAGCGTCGCCTCGGTATATGGTAGGGGCAAAAGGTCGTTCAGGAAATGCGCATCATGCGTTGACCACGCCAAGTGTTCTGAAAAACTTGCCGGATTCAGCCATCCGACAAGATGTTTGAGCCGCGCCAAGTGCTCTTGATCGAGAGCACCCTCGCCACCAATCGACAGACCGACGCCATGCACCGAAATCGGAAACCGTTCAGATAAATGACGCAGCTGCGCCAGTGGCCGCCCGCCATCGCCCATGTAATTCTCAGCGTGGACTTCCAGCCATGCTACGTTGCCCGGGTTTTCAAGGATGTCGGAAAAATGCTGCGGCTTGTAACCAACGCCCGGCGCATCGGGCAGGCGTTCAAATCTGTGCGTCGCATCCAGCATTTGTCAGATACCCCAAATAGAAACGGGGGCAGGCATTTCTGCCTGCGCCCCGCAAATTCTACCGTATTTATGCCGGCAGGTCACGCTCCAGCGCTTCGAGCGAACCCATACGCGGGGTGCCGTCATCCATAGCGGGGATTTCCGCAGTTTCACAGGTGCCTTTTTCGACCAGAGTCCAGGCGTTACCCTGATAGTCAACGGTCGAGGTGCCGGCGCATGTGGTGCCAGGACCCGCGGCGCAGTCGTTTTCACCAGCGAGCGATACGCCATAGCACTTTTCTTGTGCCTGAGCGTTTGCAATCGTGGCGTGACCAGCAACAGCAGCTGCAACAGCACCAGCAACGGCGAGGGTTTTTACAGTAGTGGACATTAGCTTCTCCCCAAGGGTTGAATAAAACACAATCGCGTTCTTGCGATATGGATGAGTTAGAGAAGCTTTCGCATGGCTTCCATTAACAGAAGCGTGAGCCACGCGTGTGTTATCGATTGTTACAAACAAAGTAACTCCCAAGCACCCTGTCCGATAGGGTTGCGGGGTTTTGTTCCGTCAGAGCCGTGCGATGATCTGAGGTGGTGACAGGGTCAGGATTTCCAGGATGTTGAACCGGTGTTTTCTGGCCGTCGAGATGACGGACCTGATGTCGGCGAAGACCCGCGCGCCCTCGAGGGTGCGGAAGGTGCCCGAGATTTTCATGCGCAGCTTCATCATGCGCAGGTCCTGTTCGGCCTGATTGTTTGTGAATGGGACCGCGAAGTCGGCGATGAATCGCAAAACGTCATCGCGGTAGTCACGCAGGCGGAGGAGCAGGTTGTGGCCTGGCCGCCTGGCTTTTCGGCCGCGGGTGCCGGGGCTTTTGGCCAGCGGGGGCCGGCGTTCGTGGAAGGCGAGCCCCTTGGCGAGGATCGCCATGTATCTGGTGACTATACCCTGGCGAACCAGTTCCGGGAGTTCGGTCTCGCCTTGATCCTGAGCCGCGCATCTGAGCTGATTGGCGCTATGAAGCACTGCGCTCATCTCCGTCGCCCAAGGCTCTTTTTCGATCTCTTCGATGGCCTTGAGTTCGCGCAAGTGATGCGCCCCGCAGAGGGCGTGGGCGTCCACTCCGCTCATATGGGCGTAGTAGGGTTTCCAGTGATCATGAATGATCGTCCCGCCGGTCAGGAAGGTTGGAACAGCACCGCGTTTGGCGCTGATGCGGTAATGGGTGAAGGCGGTATCGCAGATCGTGTGCAGCCAGTGCAGCTTGCCGGCAACACGAAGTCCGGTCTCGTCCAGATGCCGAACGCCGCCTTCGGCAAGCCGGGCGAGAATGTGTTCAACCACGACACCCATCTTATTTGCCGCGCCGCGCGTCCAGTTGGTCACGCTGGCCGCGCACAAGCTGGTGGCCCCAAACAGGTCGCGCATAAGCTGGCAGACCCGATCCTCGGGTATCAGCTGCTGAACATTGCAATAGACCGCCACTGCCCGCATGCGCGTGCCATATTGCACATGCGCGGCCACGCCATCGGGAAAGCCAGCCGTCGTCGTGGCTCGACAATGGTCGCAACAATAAACCGCCGCCTGATGCTCGGTGACCTCCAGGCGTGGCGCAGGCAAGTCGAACACCTGACGCTTCTCGATCCCTTTCACCATCTCCGCCGTCAGGGCGCTCTGACAGGCGCTGCAATGCGTCGCCTCATGCCGTTCGACAAAGTCGGGTGTTGACGTCTGGCGCAGGGTGTCGCCCCGGTGGCCAACTTGGCCGCCACTTTTCTTTCCGGATTTGCCACGCAGGCTGCGCGGGGCTGGCTTCTTCAGGCCATCACTTGAAGGGGGCTTGCTGCTATTGCTGCTGTTCTTGGCCAACTGTCGGCGCAGGTCCGTGATCTCTTCCGCCATGCTCGCCAACGCAGCTTCAAGCTCAGCGATCCGACGCAGAGCCGTGGCGAGAAGTTGTTCAAGGGCGGCAACCTGATCCATCCCACCACTGATTCAGAGAAATCAACCCGGCGCCACAGAATTCAGACAAGAAAGAAAAAAACACGCGCAAAATGGCAAATTCGACTCACCATAAAACTGACAATAACACTCAAACGTGGGGGGTGCTTGGGAGTTACCAAACAAATTCGTCCGTTAAGCCTCCACATTTTCGGTGGCACTACCAAGCCGAGCGCTCAACTTCTTGATATTTCGGTGAAAATATGCCGCGGCGGTAGTTCGCTTAGAATGAGCGATATGCCTCGCAGGTCTCCGGAAATGTTACACCGCTGCGCTATTTCCGAAACGTTGCTGATGATCCGGCCCTAGGTGAGTTATGGCTGAATCTGGTGTTCGCGTGGTTTGAGTGTTGGCGGTGCATCTGTTTGGATTGTTTTTGCAAAAACCCAATCCGACCCAAGAAGGACGCACCACCATGGACGAGACTAACATCGTTGAATTTGCCGGTCGAGAGGTCAGCCTTGATCCGTTGACTGAGCTTTTGCGCACGGGCGCGCAGGCTCTGATCCAAGCCGCCGTTCAAACTGAGCTTGCGGAATTGATGGATCGCTTTGCTCACCTCAAAACACCAGACGGGCGCGCCGGGGTGGTACGTAATGGCAGTCATCCCGCCCGTGAAATCCAAACGGGTGTTGGACCTGTGACCGTAGAGATTCCAAAGATACGCTCGAAAACCGGCAAGCCAGTGAGTTTCCGCTCCGCGCTCGTACCGCCCTACGTGCGCAAGACCAAGACGCTGCAGGCTGCGATCCCCTGGCTCTACCTCAAAGGCATTTCCACTGGCGAAATGGGAACGGCGCTGAAGGGTTTGCTCGGGGCTAATGCCACCGGATTTTCGGCCAAAACAGTTGCCAGATTGAAGGCCGAATGGGCCGCTGAATACAGGGCGTGGCGCACCGCAGACCTGTCCCAAGACGAGTGGGTCTACATCTGGGCCGACGGTATTCACAGTGGCTTACGCGGCGAGGATCACAAGTTGCGCGCGCTGGTCGTGATCGGCGTAAATACCCGTGGTCAGAAACAATTTCTGGCAATCGAGGACGGCACTCGTGAAAGCACACAGAGCTGGAGGGAGGTTCTAATCGGCCTCAGAGAACGCGGTCTCAACACTCCAAAATTGGCCATCGGAGACGGTGCTCTGGGATTCTGGGCCGCTCTTGAAGAAACCTATCCGGGCACACCTCAACAACGCTGCTGGGTGCATAAGACGGGCAACGTCCTCAACTGTTTTCCCAAGTCCACCCAGCCAAAAGCCAAAACGATGCTGCACGATATCTGGCGCGCTGAAACGCGCAAGTCAGCTGAACAAGCGTTCGATCTCTTCGTGAAAACGTTTGAAGACAAGTACCCCAAAGCCACCGCCTCGCTTCAGAAAGATCGAACCGAACTGCTGGCATTCTACGATTTTCCCGCAATGCATTGG
>CATOSB010000018.1 GCA_951812305.1 uncultured Paracoccaceae bacterium | reverse complement strand
CTTCGGTCCTGCGGGGCAGGTATCGACGCTTGCCGGGGCGGCCATGCTCATCGAGATAGGCCCGCAACTCCAGCATCTGTTCGGAAGAATAGGACCTGCGCCCAGAGGATGAAGTCTCCGGCTCAGGGCCTTTCCCTTCGAGATGGAGTTTCTTGATCGTGGATTGTGTGACGCCGAGATAGTAAGCGACTTCGGCCAGCGTGAACTGGCGCAAACCCTTTTGAGCGTCGGGTGGATATTGTTCCTGACGCAAGATATTGAGCCGGTCAGAGATCAGCTCACCCTGCTGGAGGATGATCTCATCGAAGGGAGTACCCCCTTGATCGCCCTGGAACGGTGCTGCCCTCATGCCGCCGCCTCGCCTAATATCGCTTTTTGCGCGATTTCTATCGTTAAACTGTGACTTAACCCGGAATCGGTTTATCCACAACGATTTTTTCCGCGCGGTACGGCGACCAAGGTCGCGAGAGGGCGTCATTGTGACTAACACAACAATGCGTGGAAGTCCCCAGGCTGACCACTAGATCTTGCGAACAGTGCCGAATTAGCTGGCTTTCTCAGCAGTGAAGCAACTACTAATTCGACATATCATATTGTTTTTATTCGCTACTTTCCATTCTGCACGGCTGTCAAACAAGTTCACTCAAGCATCAGCCGCCAACTATCTGATCGGATGATGCTCGCAGTTCTACGGAGACGCGACAGGCGCGTTGGACGACCTGCCGAGAAACAACGTGGTTTGTCCCACGAGCCAACCCAGCCCGCCCCATGTGACGATCACAGGCGTTCCGGGGGAGAATCGCCTGACCGATTCTACGCGGCCCTTGCGGCGCTGGCCGGTCTTGCCGGCCAGCGCCTGATATCAGGCTGCGTCTTTCGGACCCCAGGGGATCACCGCCTGCAGCGCGTCGTCGTCCTGGTTCGCAGATTTGCCAAGATTTGCGTTGAAACCATGATCTCGGATCGTCAGCGTGAAGTAGTCGGCGCCAGTATCGCGGTTCTGTTTTTTCCAGATGCCGCCGCATTCGACCAGTCGGCCCCGCGGTGGGCGACCGAGCACGCGGTGCGTTGGTGCCATTGGGTTGTCGCTGGCGACCAGCTCGACGGTGATGTCGATATCGAAGGTTAGGATGGAGATAGATCCGGTGCCTTTGGCAGTCTCGATATCCGCGCTTTCGAATTTGATGCAGTTGGTGGTCATTGCTGTGCTCCTTCATTTGGTGTTGCAATGATGGTCAGAGGGCAGGGGCTTGAGGCCCGAGCACACTGAAGGCGCAACGGGGCGGAGAAGGGCAGGGGGCAAGAATTTTGGCCCGCGAGGAATGACCGAAGGGCACGGGAAAATTCAGGCAACCGCCCTTTGTGATCGGGTCGGACCCTGCGACCAGCATGTCGTGCAACACCAAAAAGGACACGGAACCCCGCCAACCGGCTTTTTCGATGGCGACGTCCCATTTGAGGAAACTGAAAGGACGCGAACACCATTCTGTAATGCGCTGAGTGACACGAGGCCGGGGAGAGCGGTCAAGACGTCCCCTTGCAGCGATCGGGTTAGACCGTCACTCGGGCAAGAGCTGACCGAAGACGATTTCTCTGCCGTCTGGCGCAATGACAACGAATTCCCGACAACCGTAGTCTTTGGTCACCAGGCCGGACTTGATCTCTGCGCCGCGCGACCTGACCTCATCGAAAAACCCCGAAACGTTACCCGTCCAGAAATAGGCGGCCCAATCACGCTTTCGGAAGCCGAACGAAAAGCGGCAGTTCAGCACGATGGTTAGGCCATCTCTGTCGAGCGTGACGAACTTGGGACCCGGTCCGACTTCGGTGCCGACCGCGAACCCAAGCTGGTCCACGAAAAAGTCGCGCATTTTTCGCACACTTCGGCTGTTGACGTCCAGGACCGGCGCGACGCGCAAGACGCTTGCCGAGGGGGGGTCGTTCTTTGACATGCAGAGGTTATATCACGAACTCGAGCCAGTTGAGGACCACTGCGCCCGGCTTTGTTCCCTCCGCTTTTCAGGTCATCCCGCACCGCGCATACGGTGTTCCGGCGCGGATAACGCCGGTCCGGTGGCGGGGCAGGGTGCCTGCGATCGCCTCGATGTTCAGAACACCGACCTGCTCCGGTGCCTCGCTACGGAAGTGCACCAACGTGAACCACACGTTCCGCCCCTGGGGTACTCCTTTCAATGAATGCGGCGATCAGATCAGAAGCCGCAGCCACGGTCGCCCGGGCACGCACGTTTCCGGCGGCATTCACAACGCAGTTCGAAACTTCATTTTCGGAAACATCAAGTCCAACAAAATGGGACATGGTCGTTCTCCTCTACGGCTGGAAATGGTGAGGCCGATCTTATCGGACCTCGGGCGCCCAAGAAGAGCAATCGCCGGGTTCACACCATGTCATCCGAACAACGCGGAGAACACCGGTTGAGAGCCCAATCCGGAAGCGCTGAATTCTTGCCGCCTGGGCTTTCAGCAATTTGCTTCTCGATATGCGGTGATCATCAATTCTGCAGCGCAGCTCGAACAAAGGTCAATGGCGTATCCCGAGTCCTCCAGCCACGTCAGGTGGCCGTATCGCCGCTCAATGTACCCTGCTAGGTGCCACATGCATTCAGTTCACCCAATCAGAAGCAGGAATCCTCTGAATTCCGATGACGTTCCCGCATGGGTCTCGAATTCTGAAATTGCGTTGCGCAAATGAAATCGACCCCGCAACAACGCAATCAAGTGAACTCATATGGGCAAGAGCAGCGGAGAAATCACTGACCTGGAATGTGAGTCCAGTCACTTTCGATCGAATAGGAGTGTCTTTGAACCAGATCCGCAATACTTGCCCCGAGTTAACGAGCCACAACGGATTGTCAGACTTCCTGCCCTCGTCCACGATCCCAAATTCAAGCTCGCCGCAGTAGAATTCCAGCATCTCTTGTCGACGTGCATTGGTTGCGTAGAGTTCGATCAATTGAAATGGCATCGAATCTTGCCTCTACGTCGAGATGCAACAAATACGGGTCGAGTTTCCCGAGTTGGACTTCCGCGGGGAGCGGACATAGCCGACCTGCCTAGTATGTTGAACGCCCTCCAGACAGGTCGAACACACCGCCTGTGGTAAAAGAACACTCCTCACTGGCCATCCAGGCGACCATCGCGGCGAATTCTGCCGGGATTCCGAACCGGCCCATTGGAATCTTCGACTTCATGTAGGCGACATGTGCTGCCGAGACCTGTTCGAACAGCGGTGTTTCGATGGCGGCCGGTGTGATGCAATTTGCCCGAACGCCACTGTCGGCAAGCTCTTTGCCGAGGGACTTTGTAAAGGCGATGACTCCGCCCTTGCTAGCGCTGTACTGAGCGGCCTTGGGGTTGCCCTCCTTGCCGGCGACCGATGCCACATTGACGATGCGCCCGTAACCCGCGGCGATCATGCCGGGCACCACGGCGCGACAGCAGCGGTAGATGCCGTTGAGATTGATGTCGATCACCCTCTCCCAATCTTCGAGTGGTATTTCCCAGGATACCAAGTTCGCGCCGTTGATCCCCGCGGAATTAACCAACCCCGATTCTGGATAAGACGTTGGCGTCACCAGTGCACTACTCGACAGAATTTTTTCGTAGTTTTTTGATTCGTTTTTTACGATACTCGTTGACCCTTTTTCGCAGAGGGTTGCGATGAGGGATTTCCACCATTGTTATGGAAATGATCCTCGGTTCTCTCAAAGCCTCATTTGGCTCCAGTTCAACGGCAATTCCGCCAAACTCTCCAAGAAATAGAACATTTGAAACGGTTTCGTGATCCGCTTTGAATGTATCAGGGTCATTTTTCCGTACGTGTTTCGGGATGATCACCTGAAAGGGAGTGGCAGCCATCAGATCGAGCACAAGTGTCATGGTTCTTTTAGGGAGCGCAGCCAGTTCATTGAGCTTATCCGTGAGGGCGTAGAAACGGTTGGGGTCCTCTTCCATCATGTCGAACATGAGGTCCCGGATCTTCTCATAAGCGAGATCTTCGTTGATTGGGAAGTTGTTCTCCATGGCGCGCACCTTTTGCCCCGTGTTGACCAGCCTGAATGCCCCCGTGATTAGTATGGGGTGAGAGGGGTTTCCAGGTACGTTGCCCCATGATTCAAGGTTCAAAAGCGACACAATATGGACCGCCACTCATGTCGATCACTAACACCGCACTTTTTGTCTGTCTCGATGATTTTGCAAAAACCTACGAGGACTGGGAGCGCCACCGGTTGATCCCCTCGGGTCGTCAGAGGCTTCGCTCCGGCAAGCTGACCCTGGGGGAGAGCCTGTTCATCATGGTCTTGTTTCACTTGTCGCCGTTCAAGGACTTCAAACATTATTGGATTTATGGCGTTGAGCAGAAATACCGTGACTGCTTTGGCAACCTCCCGAGCTATGGTCGGTTTGTCAGCCTCATGCCAAGATTAATGGTGCCGTTTTGCATACTGCTGCACTGCTTCAGCGGTGAAAAAACCGGCGTCTATTTTGCCGACAGCACTAAGCTCGCGGTCTGCCACAATGCCCGCATTAATCGAAACAAGGTCTTCAAGGGGCTGGCAAAGCGCGGTCGCAGCACAATGGGCTGGTTCTTTGGCTTCAAACTGCATCTAATCATCAACAACAAGGGGGAGATCATGGCCGTCAAAATCACGGCAGGTAATGTCGATGATCGAAAGCCGTTTGAAGCCATGATCGCGGGCCTCGAAGGCAAAATATTTGCTGATAAGGGCTATATCTCCAAATCCCTCTTCCAACGGCTCTGGCAGCGTGGCCTCCACCTCGTCACCGGCATTCGCCGCAACATGAAAAACTATCTCCTGCCAATCCTGAACAAAATCCTGTTGCGAAGGCGGTTCATCATCGAAACTCTGTTCGATAAGTTGAAAACCAGCATGGGACTGGAACACACTCGACACAGATCGCCTGCCAACGCATTCGTACACCTCATCTCGTGTGTCGCAGCCTATATGCTCGGGAAAACCAAAGTTAAAATGGGACCCATAACCGTGCCGGAAACAATCAGGCAGGTCGAATACCAGATATAGCGCTTATCCAGAACTCAGGTTAACCAGGATGTCAATCGGACCCCCCCGGCGAGGGCCTCCGCGATGTTGTCCGCGTCGCGCACGTCGACCTCGCGGCCTTCGAGTCCGTCGACCTCGGCGAGGGCACGTTCCAGAGCCCTGGCGTCTGCGTCCCAAATCGTGACACGTGCGCCCGAGGCGCGCAGGCGCTCTGCGGCGGCACGGCCCAAGCCCGAGGCCCCGCCAGTTACCACCGCATGGCGGCCCTCCAGATCAATTCTGTTCATCTCGTCTCTCCGGCTCGGGACAATGTTGGAAGGAGTCCCGGATGAAAGCCGTGAACCATCTGCCGCTGACGTCCCAGCCCGACGATTTCCAGTTCCATGACGTCGCCGTCGCGTAAGTAGACCGGCTCGGGCTTAATCCCCATTCCGACGCCCGGCGGCGTGCCGGTGATAATGATGTCGCCCGGCATCAGCGTCATGCAGAGGCTGACATAGGCGATGATGTCGGCACAATCGAAGATCATCGTCGAAGTCGTGCCCTCCTGCATCCGCTTACCGTTCACGTCGAGCCACAGCCCGAGTGTTTGCGGGTCGCCCACTTCGTCGGTCGTCACGAGCCATGGCCCCAGCGGTAGGAAGGTGTCGAACCCCTTACCCTTGTCCCAGGTGCCGCCTCGCTCGATCTGCCATTCGCGCTCGGACACATCGTTGGCCACGGCATATCCCGCCACGTGATCGAGGGCATTTTCTCGCGCGACGTGGCGCGCCGCCGTGCCGATCACGATGGCGAGTTCTACCTCCCAGTCGCCCTTAGTCGAGCCTTCGGGCAGGACAACGTTATCGTCGGGGCCACTGAGTGCCGTGACGGCCTTGGAAAACACTACCGGCTCGGTCGGGATTGGCAGGTTTGCTTCCTTGGCGTGGTCAGAATAGTTCAGACCAATGGCCACGATCTTGCCGGGCGCAGATACAGGCGGGCCGAGGCGCTCTGGCTGGATCTCCGGCAGGCTCACAGGGTCGAGCGCGGCGAGGCGGGCGAGCGTCGTCGGGTTCAACTCGGGACCGGTCAGGTCGGGCACATGCGCCGACAGATCGCGCACCGTGCCATCCGTGGCTACTAGGCCTAGCTGGCCCGAAGCTGCATATTTGGGCTTTTGAAAGAACGTACAGGGAACGAAAGGCTGATTGACGGCCAGAGCTGATGTTGGATGATGCTTGCGTCTGGAGGGGTCATGATAGAGCAAGCATTTGCCTCAACGTGGGGGCTTTCATATTCGGATTTTGAGTTTCTAAACCGGTTTGGGGCGAAGTCGCGGGTCGCGATTGCATGCCAACTCCTCTTTTTTCGCCAGCATGGCCGGTTTCCTGCCACGCGCGGTGATCTTGACCCTGATGTGATCGTGTACGTTGCTGACCAGATTGGGGCGACAGACGATCTTTCCTACTCTTTTTCCAGTGACACCGCGCGGCGGCAACGTGCGAGTATTCTGGATTTTCTCGGGTTTCGCCGGGCTTCTGATCGTGATCGGGCCAGACTCCAGGCATGGATGATTGAACAGCTCGGTGGGCGTGACCTGAACTTGGCGGATTGGGTTGAGCGGGGCTATGCACAGGCCCGTCAAATGAACGTGTTTGTTCCTTCAGTGAAGATCATGGAGCGGCTTGCGCGCGCGGCCCGTCGGGATTTCCGCGAGGGGTATTTGACGAAGGTGGCATCGCGGTTATCGACCGAGAGGGTTACGCAGTTAGAATGGACGCTGTCTGAGCCCTTGGCGACAACGGGGTTTCAGCGTCTGAAGGATGATGTCGGTGCTGCAACGCTAGACAGCGTACTGCTGACGGCGCAAAAGGTGTCCTTTGTCGCGGCGCTCAATCTTCCATTGGATATTCTTGGTGATGTCGAACGCGGTTGGGTGATGCGTATTGCATGTCAGGTAGAAGGCGAAACCGCCTCGGAAATGCGTCGCCATGCGCCCGAGAAGCGCTTCGGGCTTCTTGCGGTCTACCTGATGCATCGCCGCTCTCAGCTGATTGACGGCCTCATTGACCTGCTTTTGGAGGTGGTTCATCGCCTGGGAACACGGTCACGCCGAAAGGTCATTCAGGGCATCGCGGCAGATATAGGCGCGGTTCATGGCAAGGAGCGTTTGCTTGTCGAGATTGCCATGGCCGCGCTGGATCATCCCGAGGGTCGGATTGAAGACGTTATCTTCCCTATCGCTGGGGCGGCTAAACTCCGGGCAGTCATTGACGAACATCGCGCCAAGGGTACCTTGGACACGCGCATCCAACAGACCATGCGCAACTCATATGCCAGCCACTACCGCCGCATGCTGCCACCGTTGCTCCGGGCTTTGCGATTTCGCTCGAACAATGCAATGTGGCATCCGATATTGACCGCCTTGGTTCTGATTGTCCGGTTTGCGGAAGCCGGTCGCCGGGTTGTTTCTGAAAATGATATTCCAGCAGGGATCATTCCCGGAAAATGGCGCAGCGCAGTCATTGATGAGAATGGTCGGGTCAATGTTGTGTCCTTCGAGCTCTGTGTGCTGACACAGCTTCGCGAACGCATCCGCGCCAAAGAGATATGGATCGAAGGTGCGGACCGCTACCGCAACCCGGATGATGACCTGCCGGGAGATTTCGACACGCGTCGAGATTCCTACTACGCTGATCTGGGGCTATCGCAGGATGCAAGAGGCTTTGTCGCGGGCGTGAAAGCCGAGCTGGAGAAGGAACTGCGGCTGTTGAACGCCACCTTGCCTGACAATGATAAGGTGCGCTTGCGGCGGGGTGGGGAGAACCGGATTTCCATTACGCCCTTTGCGCCAGCCCCAGAGCCGCCTGGTTTGGCCACGCTGAAAAGCGAGGTTGCCCGGGCGTGGCCGATGACCGGGCTTTTGGATGTTCTCAAAGAAACAGCACTCGATACTGGGTTTTTGAGCGGCTTTCAGACCTCGGCCAGTCGGGAGGCTCTGCCGCCTGCCGTGCGAGATCAACGCCTGTTGCTCTGCCTTTACGGCTTGGGAACCAACGCGGGCCTGAAACGCGTGGCCGCTGGTTCACCCGATGTCAGTTATGACGAACTTCTGCACATTCGCAGACGGTATATTGACCCGGCTTCCTTAAAGGCGGCTTGCGCGCAGGTTGCCAATGCAACGCTTGCAATTCGCGAACCGGAAATCTGGGGCACGCCGGGCACAACATGTGCTGGGGATTCCACCAAGTTCGGGGCCTGGGATCGCAATCTGATGACGGAGTGGCATGCGCGCTATGGCGGGCGCGGCGTCATGATTTATTGGCATGTAGAGCGTCAGGCGACCTGCATTTATTCTCAGCTGAAGCGTTGTTCGTCCTCTGAGGTAGCCGCAATGATTGAGGGTGTCTTACGGCATTGCACGGACATGGAAATCCAACGGCAGTATGTGGACAGCCACGGCCAAAGCGCAGTTGGCTTTGCTTTCTGCCATCTTCTGGGCTTTGAGCTTGCGCCGCGCCTCAAGGCAATTGCGCGGCAGAAACTCGCCCTCCCTAGTGCGGGTATGCGAGGGCAACTGCCCAATCTCCTTCCGATCCTGTCGGGCGTGGTCGATTGGGGCGAGATCGAACGCCAGTATGACGAGATGGTCAAATACGCAGCGGCCATGCAGCACGGGACGGCTGATCCCGAGGCCATCCTTCGCCGGTTCGCCCGATCCGATGTGATGCACCCCACCTACAAGGCGCTGGCGGAGCTTGGTCGCGCCATAAAGACGATTTTTCTGTGCCGCTATCTGCGCTCAGAGGCCTTCCGTCGGGAAATTCATGAGGGATTGAACGTCGTCGAGAACTGGAACAGCGCCAACAGCTTCGTGTTCTTTGGCAAGGGCGGTGAAATTGCCACCAATCGTGTGCGGGATCAGGAGACCGCTGCTCACGCGTTGCACTTGCTACAATCGTCACTGGTCTACGTGAACACGCGGATGGTGCAGTCCGTCCTGCGCAACCCCGATGTGGCCGCCCGCTTGTCCCCTGAGGATTATCGCGGCCTGTCCCCGCTCATCTACCTACACATCAACCCTTATGGCCGCTTCGAGGTCGATCTGGATAAGCGGATCGATTTCGGGCTCTTGGCCGCGTAATTGGAGTCCGTATGTCCTCTCAACTACTCGCAGAATGTATGGAGCAATTCGGTCTCCATGGTTTTGAACCGGAATTCCAATCGTATTTTTTGCGGCTAAAATCCCGCTTGCTCTCCAGCGGCGATGTCGCCTGTGGTTTGGTGGTGCTCACCGCACAAGAGGATGACCACTCGGGGGGGCACATCAAATACTGAGCCTACTTCTGGATGAAGCTCGGATGGGCCTGTAAAATGATAATGAGTACGCGGAAGATTTCCTGGAAGCGGTAGAAATGGCCGTTCAAGCCGGTGTTGCTGCGGGCGCGGTAAAGCAGGAAAACATGATGGAATTTGCGGGCCTCTATCGAAGGGTTGGCTTGCCGGTGCCACAATCATTTATGATCGATCCTGATAATATGGCGCCTCCGTCGGACATGGAGGGCTTCGATCTTTCCGAGAATCTGGAAAATGTTGCGCGCGATATCATGGACGAGGGAGGCTCGGCCTATGATCTATTCAATGCAATTGACACCATGATGGCAGCGGCACCGGAGGAAATTCAGGCGGGTCTGGCCAATCACATTGCCACGATGGATGGACCTTTTTTCGAACGTTGCGCTTTGTTCATGCTGTTGTCCGGCCCGCAGCTTGTCCAGGAGGCCACCATTGCCGGTCTGTTTGAACGCCTTGATGGCTTTGCCTTGAATGCAGAAACATTGACGCTTTTTCCAGTGGACCAGCACAGGCGGCATTGGATGATCTGATCAAGAAAGCACGCGGCAAACCCATTCCAAGCCAGAGCCAGTCAACCGGAGCAGAAATTCAAGAGATCGGCGCGAGTATAACGGACGGCGTTGGCGCTCAGAGCATTGCAGTCAGGGTGAAACAGAGTTCAAAGACCGTATTGGCAATGATCCTGATCAAGGCAGGGCATGGGATCAGGGACAGCTTCCTTGTTCCCCTTGAAAGCAGTGGCGATGCGGAACAAATGATCGGACAACTCCGCGCAGAAACTGGCGCCGACGATATTTCCGCTGACACTTTGCGTGTCTTGCTGGAGGGTGCATTGGCTGATGGCTTGGCAAACGAATGCCTGCCCGCTCCGGGTTTTCTGGACGTTGTCGAATCCTGTAACCTGTTCGACCTGCGCCCTCAGGAATTGGGGCTTCAGGCACTACTCGACTTGGCAGATCCCAACCGAAAGATTCAAGATGCCTCAGCGCAGGCGCTCGGGCGCTGGATTAATGATGATATGGCGTTGGACTTCCTGGAGCCTCTTACAGACAGCTGGTTCGAGGACAGCCAGGAGACCCGTGAGATTGTCGCCACCGGAAAAACAGCGCGCAGTATCGAAACCAAGCTCTGGAAATTCCTCGAGACGCGGCGCGATATTTGGGCGCGACGGTTTTTGCAAACAGCGGTGATGTTGAGAGATGGAGACCGGCTCCGGGAGTGGAAAACCCTGACCGCATCCGCATATGGCTTGATGAATGGACGGGCTTTGAAGCGTATCCCCCTGATGGAAGACATCATGCATACGACAATCGAAGCGGATGATGCAAAACTTTGGGGATAGCGCGTCACTATGAGTATACCCATGATGACGATGCGCATGAACACTGAAACCCGCCATTTTTATGTTCACTTTGGGTCTGTTTCGAGATAATGAACAGATCATGTCAGAGGCACACCCAAAATGAACACTTATCAGGCCAAAATCGGATATGCCCGCATCTCGACCGTGGATCAGAACCTCGATGCTCAAATCGAGGCACTGACAGCGGCGGGATGTGGGATGGTCCGTCAGGAACAGCGTAGCGGGACGACGCTTGAGGGTCGCCCCGAGCTGAACAACATTCTCGACTTCATTCACAAGGGCGAAACTTTGGTTGTCACGCGGATCGACCGTCTGGCACGCTCAATGCACGATCTTCAGACCATCGTCACCCGACTGAAGGACAAGGGCGCGCATCTCGCGGCCACGGAGCAACCCGTGGATACGTCCACCGCAGCGGGTAAAGCGTTCTTCGATATGCTGGGCGTCTTTGCTGAATTCGAGACCAATCTTCGCCGGGAGCGCCAGTCAGAGGGTATCGCCACAGCGAAGCGACGCGGCGTATATCGCGGGCGCAAACCGAAGATCGATATGGTCGCCATTGGTGAACGATTGGCTGGCGGTGCCACGCCCACCGAGATCGCCAACGCAGCTTCAAGCTCAGCGATCCGACGCAGAGCCGTGGCGAGAAGTTGTTCAAGGGCGGCAACCTGATCCATCCCACCACTGATTCAGAGAAATCAACCCGGCGCCACAGAATTCAGACAAGAAAGAAAAAAAACACGCGCAAAATGGCAAATTCGACTCACCATAAAACTGACAATAACACTCAAACGTGGGGGGTGCTTGGGAGTTACACCAAATGGTACAATGTAATTTCCCCGCCGACTTCTAGCATCTTCTGCGGTGAAGGCTGCCTCACTTCCACCGCTCCCAACCAGTTCAGCAAACGGATCATGATCCGTTTCAAGCTCCACTACTGGCTCTTCGATCTCATTAGGTTCTTCATCGTAAGTAGAGGGCGCGAACACATAAGGCGACTGTGCCTCACTGAATCCCTGCGATTTAGGCTTTTTGTCTGTAACTCCCAAGCACCCTGTCCGATAGGGTTGCGGGGTTTTGTTCCGTCAGAGCCGTGCGATGATCTGAGGTGGTGACAGGGTCAGGATTTCCAGGATGTTGAACCGGTGTTTTCTGGCCGTCGAGATGACGGACCTGATGTCGGCGAAGACCCGCGCGCCCTCGAGGGTGCGGAAGGTGCCCGAGATTTTCATGCGCAGCTTCATCATGCGCAGGTCCTGTTCGGCCTGATTGTTTGTGAATGGGACCGCGAAGTCGGCGATGAATCGCAAAACGTCATCGCGGTAGTCACGCAGGCGGAGGAGCAGGTTGTGGCCTGGCCGCCTGGCTTTTCGGCCGCGGGTGCCGGGGCTTTTGGCCAGCGGGGGCTGGCGTTCGTGGAAGGCGAGCCCCTTGGCGAGGATCGCCATGTATCTGGTGACGATACCCTGGCGAACCAGTTCCGGGAGTTCGGTCTCGCCTTGATCCTGAGCCGCGCATCTGAGCTGATTGGCGCTATGAAGCACTGCGCTCATCTCCGTCGCCCAAGGCTCTTTTTCGATCTCTTCGATGGCCTTGAGTTCGCGCAAGTGATGCGCCCCGCAGAGGGCGTGGGCGTCCACTCCGCTCATATGGGCGTAGTAGGGTTTCCAGTGATCATGAATGATCGTCCCGCCGGTCAGGAAGGTTGGAACAGCACCGCGTTTGGCGCTGATGCGGTAATGGGTGAAGGCGGTATCGCAGATCGTGTGCAGCCAGTGCAGCTTGCCGGCAACACGAAGTCCGGTCTCGTCCAGATGCCGAACGCCGCCTTCGGCAAGCCGGGCGAGAATGTGTTCAACCACGACACCCATCTTATTTGCCGCGCCGCGCGTCCAGTTGGTCACGCTGGCCGCGCACAAGCTGGTGGCCCCAAACAGGTCGCGCATAAGCTGGCAGACCCGATCCTCGGGTATCAGCTGCTGAACATTGCAATAGACCGCCACTGCCCGCATGCGCGTGCCATATTGCACATGCGCGGCCACGCCATCGGGAAAGCCAGCCGTCGTCGTGGCTCGACAATGGTCGCAACAATAAACCGCCGCCTGATGCTCGGTGACCTCCAGGCGTGGCGCAGGCAAGTCGAACACCTGACGCTTCTCGATCCCTTTCACCATCTCCGCCGTCAGGGCGCTCTGACAGGCGCTGCAATGCGTCGCCTCATGCCGTTCGACAAAGTCGGGTGTTGACGTCTGGCGCAGGGTGTCGCCCCGGTGGCCAACTTGGCCGCCACTTTTCTTTCCGGATTTGCCACGCAGGCTGCGCGGGGCTGGCTTCTTCAGGCCATCACTTGAAGGGGGCTTGCTGCTATTGCTGCTGTTCTTGGCCAACTGTCGGCGCAGGTCCGTGATCTCTTCCGCCATGCTCGCCAACGCAGCTTCAAGCTCAGCGATCCGACGCAGAGCCGTGGCGAGAAGTTGTTCAAGGGCGGCAACCTGATCCATCCCACCACTGATTCAGAGAAATCAACCCGGCGCCACAGAATTCAGACAAGAAAGAAAAAAAACACGCGCAAAATGGCAAATTCGACTCACCATAAAACTGACAATAACACTCAAACGTGGGGGGTGCTTGGGAGTTACCAAGAAAGAAAAAAAACACGCGCAAAATGGCAAATTCGACTCACCATAAAACTGACAATAACACTCAAACGTGGGGGGTGCTTGGGAGTTACTTTTGTCTTCATCACTCATTGTCAAAATCCATCATCTAGAACATCAAATTCACCTTCGGACATATCAGGTGTGATACCGCCTTCTCCCGGACGGAATGCAACAAGTGCAAAAAGGATCGGAACAAAATCCACTACGATTGATAAGATGAGTGCCATAATAGTGGCACTTAGATTTGGGACCTCTACGAAACCGTTCTTAAGACTATATACGATCTCGCCAAGTCTCCCGAGCGTTGGGTCGATAAATGTATGATCTACCTCTGGGCCGGTCGGTAGAACAGCGTTAGCATTGCGCTCAATTTTTTCGCTGTCATCTGAAAGTTGTGATAGAATACTCAGATCAGCGCCTGCTCGTATTGCATCGTCAGGGTCTCCATAGAAGGTAAGCCGCTCATCAATCTCACTTATCACTGCACGAATGTTTTGATATGGACCGGCTACGCTGGAATTTTCTTGAGCCTCAGCGACCAAGCCAGAAAAGGTATCGTAAAATTCTTTACGCGCCTCTGGTGTGGATGAAGAGCCAGGCCTGCGAAGGTCGGTTACCTGTACGCCCAAAAGAGCGTTAATTGCTCTAATGTGACCTTCACAACGTGTAGAACACCCAGGGCGACCCGGATCATTCATTTGCCGCCACATTTGTTCCAGCTCAGTAGAGATCCGAGCGCGTCTATCGGTTTCCTCACCTATTGCATCAACTGCATTGAGCCGAGCCCGCGTGTTGGTCAAATCGCTCGAAAAAACACGATATTGCTCACGTACTGTTGTAGAAAGTACGTCACTTGTCATGAAATTTGTGTAGAGATAGTTGAAGTTGCTTACGCTCGAAAATGTGGCGGCAAGCAGGAATAGAAAAAATGCCGGTGCCCAGGGTAAGCTCCGCTCCCTGTTCCTCTGCATCAAATAATCTGCTGCAAATAACAGTAACCCGATGACCGCAGTAAAATATGGTGTCAGCGGGCCAAAGGTTTTTTCAAAGCCGAAGTAAGTGAGAAAAAGCGAAATTCCAATACAAAGTAAGACAAGCAGGTAGTAAACGACTCGAACAATAAGCATTTCGTCATCCTATAAGCAAAAACACGCCTACGTTAACAGCTTGTAAACCAACGTAAAGAAAAATTAACACCTTCAAGCTTCCAAAATCGCGCTTTGTCACCAGCATATAGTCCCATGATCAGGCTTCATCGAATGTAGTATATATCGCGCGGCACTGTTGACGGGCCGCAGGGTAAGACCACGGGATGAACCTTCGAGAACGTATCGCGAAGAACATCATGAATCGTCGCAAAAAGCATCGGCCTGAGCCAAGAAACCCTGGCAAGGCGCGCGGGTATCAGCCGCGCTTACGTTGGCAGAATCGAGAACGCACAGTTTTCAACGAGCATCGACGCCTGAGCGTGTCACAAGGGACAGCGGCTCACCGTCCAGCAATCAATATTGTCTCGCCGACATTCATCACTTTATCCACCTTTCAATCTCCAATGCTTATTGTCAACTTGGGTCAGTGACTGAGGCCGCGGTCCACCTCCCTGTCAATCTCGCGTTCGTTCTCTACCTCCTGATCTTTCTCCAGCTCGTCCTCGATATCCAGCCGCTCGCGGGGTTTGTTCAACACATCGTCCAGCCGCTCACGGATCGACGGCTTCTCGCCATCTCCCGCGTCCCGCTCGGCCTCCTGATCCTTGTCCAGCGCCTCGCGTAGCCGCTCCTGCGCAGAACGCTTCGGTTCTTCGTCACTCTGCACACCACTTTCCGGCTCTACCCGGTCTGGATCGCCCCGCCCAGTGATCCGCGCCAGCCGCTCCCGGATATCGTCCGAAGCCCCCGCGCCGCGCTCTTTCGTTGTCGCCGCTCTGAGTGCCGCCAGACCGGCAGAGACACGCCCCTGGCCTTCGTCACGCGCCGCGCCGTAAGCCTCTCGCGCCATGTCTAACCGTTCTCGCATTTCCTGGAACGCCATCTGCGCCTGACGGGCGGCATGCACGACAGCACCGCGCTCCGTGACCGGCACATAGTCCCGCCCCTCACGTTCTGCGGCCTGCTTCTCGCGGCGCTCCATTGAGTTTGCAGCTGGCCCCAGCTTCAGCTCTGGATCACGGTCAAGTTCCTCCGCTTTCAATTCGTCGCCCTTGTCCAACGCAGCCTCGCGCTGCTTCTCAAGGGACCGGTGATCGATGCGCTCCGCCTCCCCTGCCCGCTCCAATGCGCGGTTTTGCAACTCGGCCCAGACACCGCGCATCTGCTCGATCTCGGCACCACCGGTTTTGGCGGAATCGAGAACCCGGGTTTTGGTCGTGAACCCGTCCGGCTCAAGCTGTCGGGTCGTGGTCAAAACGTGGGCGTGGTGGTTGCGCTGATCGCCTTCGCGGTTTGGCGTTTGGCGTGGATTGCCACATCGACCGCGACGCCGTAGCGGCTGACGAGTTGCTCAGCAAACTCGCGGGTAATCTGTGAACGGTCCTCGGCACTGATTTCTGACGGCAAAGACAGCTCCCACTCGCGGGCGGTGACTGCATTGCGACGGGTTTCACTTTCCTCGGCGGCATTCCAAAGCGCGGCACGATCCTGCGCCCAGGCCGGGGCTGTCTCGGGGGCGACGATGAACGTCTCCTCAATGCCCTGCTTGCGAGTGTAGTCATGGACACGCCCCTCACGCTGGCACTCGATGCGCTCGCCCGCACGGTAAGCCCCCGCCGCCGTTGCGGTGCGACCGGCGCTGCGTTTGATCGTCTTCACGGAGAGGTGGTAGCTGGCCATCAGCGCCCCCCTCGACGGAGACGGACACGCCGCTGATATGCGCGGCTGCTGGCCCCGGCCAATACCCCGACATTGGCGGTAAGGTCAGCCGTCTTTTTCCCGCAGGCCCGCGCCCCACAACGCTGGGGTCGGAGGGGAAAAGACAGACCGTGCGAAGGGGTCCAGCGGACCTCTGAGAACCGGACTTGCAGATAACACCCCACAACCTGCCCAGCCTTATGGATGGCGGCAGGATGTGGGGTGTTATCTGCGGTTTGCGACCAGCAAACCCGGCTCGTGTTGGCACCGATAGGTCCGACAACACGAGGCTCCCGAAACGGAGACGCCATCGTTAGACCGGCCCCCAGCGTGGGGCATCGGTCGAGACGTTGGTGCGAGGTTTTGGGATGCGCTCCAACCGCCAAGGTTGGTCTGGGAAGGTTTGGAAGGGGCAACGCGCCCTTCCATGTCGATGCCCGGGGCATCGAAGGGGTTGGCCATCGGCTGGGGCGCAGCCTCAATGAGATCGCACGCAAACCTCGGAACCGCAGGTGGAGAGTTTGCATAAGTGCGCCCTTCACTGTTTCTCAGCTCAGGGTTTGCAGACAACAGCATCCGTTCAAGTGCAGACCTCTCTCCCTGCTCTTTCTTGCGAACAACCGCTGACTGTAAGTGCTGCGTTTGCCATGTTTCGCCGAAAGACAGGCCCCAATTTGGCGTTGCTTGGTAACTCCCAAGCACCCCCCACGTTTGAGTGTTATTGTCAGTTTTATGGTGAGTCGAATTTGCCATTTTGCGCGTGTTTTTTTCTTTCTTGTCTGAATTCTGTGGCGCCGGGTTGATTTCTCTGAATCAGTGGTGGGATGGATCAGGTTGCCGCC
Source organism: uncultured Paracoccaceae bacterium (assembly GCA_951812305.1). Lineage (GTDB taxonomy): Bacteria > Pseudomonadota > Alphaproteobacteria > Rhodobacterales > Rhodobacteraceae > Rhodobacter_B. The sequence continues at coordinate 94,115 of CATOSB010000018.1, read as the reverse complement.
CTTGAACAACTTCTCGCCACGGCTCTGCGTCGGATCGCTGAGCTTGAAGCTGCGTTGGCGAGCATGGCGGAAGAGATCACGGACCTGCGCCGACAGTTGGCCAAGAACAGCAGCAATAGCAGCAAGCCCCCTTCAAGTGATGGCCTGAAGAAGCCAGCCCCGCGCAGCCTGCGTGGCAAATCCGGAAAGAAAAGTGGCGGCCAAGTTGGCCACCGGGGCGACACCCTGCGCCAGACGTCAACACCCGACTTTGTCGAACGGCATGAGGCGACGCATTGCAGCGCCTGTCAGAGCGCCCTGACGGCGGAGATGGTGAAAGGGATCGAGAAGCGTCAGGTGTTCGACTTGCCTGCGCCACGCCTGGAGGTCACCGAGCATCAGGCGGCGGTTTATTGTTGCGACCATTGTCGAGCCACGACGACGGCTGGCTTTCCCGATGGCGTGGCCGCGCATGTGCAATATGGCACGCGCATGCGGGCAGTGGCGGTCTATTGCAATGTTCAGCAGCTGATACCCGAGGATCGGGTCTGCCAGCTTATGCGCGACCTGTTTGGGGCCACCAGCTTGTGCGCGGCCAGCGTGACCAACTGGACGCGCGGCGCGGCAAATAAGATGGGTGTCGTGGTTGAACACATTCTCGCCCGGCTTGCCGAAGGCGGCGTTCGGCATCTGGACGAGACCGGACTTCGTGTTGCCGGCAAGCTGCACTGGCTGCACACGATCTGCGATACCGCCTTCACCCATTACCGCATCAGCGCCAAACGCGGTGCTGTTCCAACCTTCCTGACCGGCGGGACGATCATTCATGATCACTGGAAACCCTACTACGCCCATATGAGCGGAGTGGACGCCCACGCCCTCTGCGGGGCGCATCACTTGCGCGAACTCAAGGCCATCGAAGAGATCGAAAAAGAGCCTTGGGCGACGGAGATGAGCGCAGTGCTTCATAGCGCCAATCAGCTCAGATGCGCGGCTCAGGATCAAGGCGAGACCGAACTCCCGGAACTGGTTCGCCAGGGTATAGTCACCAGATACATGGCGATCCTCGCCAAGGGGCTCGCCTTCCACGAACGCCAGCCCCCGCTGGCCAAAAGCCCCGGCACCCGCGGCCGAAAAGCCAGGCGGCCAGGCCACAACCTGCTCCTCCGCCTGCGTGACTACCGCGATGACGTTTTGCGATTCATCGCCGACTTCGCGGTCCCATTCACAAACAATCAGGCCGAACAGGACCTGCGCATGATGAAGCTGCGCATGAAAATCTCGGGCACCTTCCGCACCCTCGAGGGCGCGCGGGTCTTCGCCGACATCAGGTCCGTCATCTCGACGGCCAGAAAACACCGGTTCAACATCCTGGAAATCCTGACCCTGTCACCACCTCAGATCATCGCACGGCTCTGACGGAACAAAACCCCGCAACCCTATCGGACAGGGTGCTTGGGAGTTACGTTGCTTGTTTTCTGAGGCGGATGGTGAATCCTTCAACCAGAACGTGAACCACGGCAGAGGCGGAGGCTTACGATGGCAGATACAGAACTCGAACGCGCAGAAAAACGATTTGCTCAGGCCAAGGCGCGGCTTCAGGGCATCCGCAATCGGGAAGCCACCAAACAGCGCAAGATGGATACACGGCGCAAGGTGATCCTGGGTGGTGCGCTGCTCGATCTGGCGGAACGGGATTCCGGTGCTGCCACGATGCTGGATCGGTTGGTGCGCAACCTGCCTCGCGCACAGGATCAGAAAGCTTTCGCGGGTTGGGAAAGGCCGGGATCATCTCCCTCCCCTGCCCCGCCGTCTGCCCCGTCAGACCCAGACACTGACGGCACATCCTGATGCAGGGTTTGATGCGCGTCTTCGGCGGTCTGTTCCAGTTCTTCGGTCGGCTGATCTTCACGCCCATTCTGTTGGGGTGGCTGATCGGAGCCATGTGCCTGGGCGCGATGATCGGGACACTCATTGCCACCCCGTTCATCTTTGCCTTCTTCGATCAGGAGCCAGGTGAAAGCGCATGGCAGTGGCTGGTCTTCGGCCCGTTCATGTTTGTCGGTGCCGTCTTCGGTTTCCAGTATTGGCGCATGGCCTCCGGGGCCGATGCCTTCTTCGGGGTGAACCGCGACAGCCACGGCTCGGCGCGCTTTGCCAACCGCAAGGAGCTGAAGAAACTGGAACGCGCGGATGGCCTCCTGATCGGGCGCAATCCGCACACCGGGCGGCTGTTGCGGTATGACGGTCCAGCCCATCTGATCACGCTTGCGCCGACGCGGGCCGGGAAAGGCGTCGGCACCGTCATCCCGAACCTCCTGGGCGTGGACCGCTCGGTTCTGGTGATTGATCCCAAGGGTGAGAATGCCCGAATTGCTGGGGAAGCGCGGCGGCGGCTTGGCACAACCCATGTCCTCGATCCCTTTGAGGTGAGCGGCCAGCCCTCTGCCGCCTACAACCCGCTCAACCGGCTGACACCGGACAGCCTCGATCTGGGCGAGGATGCCGCCTCTCTGACTGAGGCGCTTGTGATGGACCCTCCGGGGCAAGTGACGGAAGCGCACTGGAACGAGGAAGCCAAAGCCATCCTCGGCGGGTTGATCATGTTCTGCGTCTGCCACGAGGATCGCGACCGGCGCACGCTTGCCACCGTCCGGGAATATCTCACCTTGCCCCCGGATCGGCTAAAGGCATTGCTGGAACTGATGCAGGACAGCGATGCGGCGGGCGGGTTAATTGCCCGCGCCGCCAATCGGTTCTTGGGCAAAGCAGATCGGGAAGCCGCCTCGGTCCTGTCCAACGCGCAGCGCCACACACATTTTCTGGACAGTCCGCGCATTGCCAAGGTTCTGTCGCGGTCGGATTTCCACTTCTCGGACCTGCGCCACCGGATCACCTCGGTGTTTCTAGTGCTGCCGCCCAATCGTATGGACGCCTACAGCCGCTGGCTGCGCCTTTTGGTCTCTCAGGCCCTCCAGGACATCGCACGGGACGCTGAGGTGTCAGCGACACTGGCAGCTCCTGTGGGCGCTCAGGCGACCTCTCAGCGCCTCAAGGCCCCTGCCCTCTTCCTGCTGGATGAATTTGCGGCTCTGGGCCGTCTTGAGGCTGTGGAACGCGCCATGGGGCTAATGGCAGGCTATGGTCTCCAGCTCTGGCCGATTTTGCAGGACATGAGCCAGCTCAAGGACCTCTACGGCGAACGGGCCGGAACTTTCATTGCCAATGCTGGAGTTCAACAGGTCTTTGGGGTGAATGATTTTGAGACGGCCAAATGGCTCAGCCAGATGATAGGCTAGGAAACCACTGGCTATCAGACCGACAGCTACAAGCCGGGTGACAATCCCAGCTTCAGCAACAATCTTACTGGCCGCGATCTGCTGACCTCCGATGAAATAATGCAGCTCCGCCCTGAAAACCAGCTCCTGCGCGTTCAAGGGCAGGCGACAGCGGTTGCCCAAAAGCTGCGGTACTACGCCGATCCCGAGTTCAAGGGGCAGTTCGTCCCGCAGGACCAGTAGTGCGAAGGATGCCCGATGTCTGACAACTCCTCCTCTGACCAGCCCGAGTTCCCTGCCCTTTCCGATAAAGAGCTGCGCGAAACACTTGATCTCATGGCCACGGCGGTCGCCAGCATGTCCAATCGGATCGATGGCCTGACGACAGTTGCAAACAAACAGTTCGAAGTCTCGACTGAGGCGCGGATCGCAGCCTTCGCGGCACGGGATCAGACCAACCCGAAAAAATATGGCGAGCTGATCGGCCAAACCGTTGAGGATGGTATTGCCGACAGTCTCAAGCGTTTGAACAAAGCGGCTGGGGTTCTGCTCAACAGCGCTGAAAGATCAAGCGCATCGTTTCAGGAAACTACGACCCAACATTCGAACACTCTTCGTCTTATTCAGGAATTGCGTGAAAAACAGCAGAGCGACAGGCGCTGGCTTCCATGGGTTGGTCTGGGCGGTGTCGTTCTGGCTCTTGTGCTGACGGTTGCGCTTCCGCGTTTCTTAGCCAGCAACGCTGCAACTTGCGCTGTCCTTGGAGCATCGTGGACAACGACAACCACAGGTGTTGATGCCTGTGTGTTTTATGCTGAGTGAATCGGATGATTCTCGGATCGGTTAAAGTTGGCGCTGACCTTGGCGATGATTGGGGATCAACCTTCTTGTGTTAAATATGAGTTAATATATGCGTTACGCATCTTTTGAGGCCATATTTTGGAATTTTAAACAAAGTGTTAGCTTAAGTCTCGGTGTGTGATAACACGTTTGAAGGTGTGCGATAACACGATACTTGGTGTGTAGTAGCACGTTTCTGCTTGCTGGTGTGTGTAAGCACGAAATAACTTGACTCGGTGTGCAATAACACGAATTTAGAGTACATGGTGGGTAATAACACGAAAGCACGGTCTCCTCTTCTTCCGGACAGAATGCAGCAAGGCGATTTTTTCGTCTGCGATATCTTTGATGCTGCGCCCAAGGGCGATATGGCTTCAATGGAGCATCCCGTTTTTTCGATCTCCACAAAGCCTGACAAGAACATCCGTCGATATGAGAATGGTGATGTTTTTGTCGAAGTTGTTCCTTCGGTAAAGGGACTAGCAACCGTTTATGATCGAGACATCCTGATCTTCTGTATCTCTCAAGTGATTGCGGCTTTGAATGATGGTCGAGAGGTCCATCAAACGATACGTTTCAAGGCGTTTGACCTACTTACCTCAACGAACAGAGGCACTGATGGTCGCGGCTATGAGCAGCTCAGAGCCGCATTTGAGCGGCTTTCCGGGACTCGTATTGCCACAAACGTCACAACGGCAGACACGGAAGTGCTAGATGGCTTCGGCCTGATTGACCGCTACCGTATCGTTCGGGAAACCCGAGATGGCCGGATGCAGGAAATAGAAGTCAAGCTGTCGGACTGGGTGTTCAATGCCATCAACGCTCGTGAAGTTCTCACACTCAGCCGAAACTATTTCCGGCTTCGAAAGCCGTTGGAACGCCGTCTTTATGAGATTGCACGAAAGCACTGTGGATATAAGCAGCGTTGGGCCATCGGTCTGACTAAGCTCAAGGAAAAATGCGGCTCCTACTCCACTGACAAAGAGTTTAAACGCCTTATTTCTAAGATCGTTGCGGAGGATGTCGCTCACGATCACATCCCAGATTATAGCCTTCGTCTTGAGGGTTCACAGGCCGTGTTTTATTCTCGTGGTTCGGTCCCTACCCCGCAAGAAGACGTGTTTGAGGGGCGGCTTGAACCAGATGCGTATGATGCAGCGCGGGAAGCGGCTCCTGGTTGGGATACCCGGCATTTGGAGCATGAGTGGCGTCGTTGGTGCGGCAAAGAAGAAATTGAGCCGAAACACCCAACTAAGCACTACATCAAGTTTTGTGAAAGCTGGTTTGAGAAAAGGGGTCGCCCGTAAATGGGTTTAATACCGGTTATAGAAATAAAACCGGTTCAATATTTAATTCCGGTAAGGGAAATGTTTCCGATATCAGAAAAATAACAGGTATTGAATTTAATTCCGGTTATGGATACGTTTCCGGTAAGAGAAATAAAGCAGGTTAGTTAAATGCCAGTTATCGTAATGGCGAGTCCCAAGGGCGGAGTTGGAAAGTCTACTTGTGCAGTACTGTTGGCGTCAGAGTTCGCTCGAATGGGTGCTGATGTAACTGCCCTAGATTGTGACCCGAACAAGTCGCTCACGCGTTGGGCGTCCCACGGACTGCCCAGGGGTGTCACACTTCACAGTGATGTGGGCCGGTCTGAGATCGTGACTACGATCAAGAATGCGGACGGGGACGGTAAGATCGTGATTGTCGACCTTGAAGGTGTAGCCTCACAATTGGTGAGCCGCGCGATTTCCCAGGCTGACTTGGTAATCGTACCTATGCAGCCGACCGCGTTGGATGCTGAGATTGGATCGGAGGCTCTAGCGCTTGTTCGCGAAGAGGAAGAAGCTCTGAGCCGAACCATCAGGCACGCCGTGGTTCTGACCAAGACAAGCGCAGCCGTTAAGAGTCGGGTACAAAAAGAGCTCGAAAACCAATTGCGCGGGGCAGGGATCGACATGATCGAGCCGTCTCTTGTGGCTCGCGCAGCATTCTCTGAGCTTTTCGCCTATGGCGGCGATCTTTCATCGATGTTGAACAACTCAGAGATTGTGACCGGCGGTAAGGTGGACAAGGCTTTACTGAACGCCACAGCATTTACGGAGGCAGTGTATGAGCGGCTCAAATAGACTAGCAGGCCTCATGGCCCGGCCTAAAGACACAGGCCCAGCAGAGGTGCGTAAGGTTGACGAAGTAGGCGAGGCTCGGGGCTTCGTAGATCGCACTCCACGAAAGAAGCCAGGGCGAAAGCCTAGCCCAAGGACCTATCAACTACATCCTAAAGTCTTCCCGCGAGTAGGGGAGGCGATTGCTTCTGAAGCGGAACGCCTTGGTATCACTCAAGGGCAGTTGATTGAACAAATGTGGGATCAGTACAGTAAAGACTAAGACAGCTAGGCTTTTCAATCGCGGTAGTCGCGGATTGCATCTTTGTTTAGCTTCTTTGCCGGAACAAGCCTGTAGTGCCGTTCTTCAACAACCTTGATTTCATCGTAAGCGGTGTCACCGCGCCCTGTCAAAGTTCCATGGCATGAGTTCGTCGATGCGGGCTGCTGGATGGCCGGCAGCGATGGCTTCGAGGGTTGCCTTGAGATAGGCATAGGGCTCGACGTCATTGAGCTTGCAGGTTTCGATCAGGGAGGCGATACGCCCCCAGTTTCTGCCACCTTCGTCATGGCCCGCAAAGAGCGCGTTCTTACGATTGAGGGCAATAGGGCGGATGGTTCGCTCGACCACGTTGCTGTCCATCTCGATAGCGCCGTCGTCGAGAAAGAGCTTCAGTCCGTCCATGTGTTTGGCGATGTAGGAGAGCTTATCGCCGAGGCGTGATTTGGTCGAGATGCGGGAGCGGACGGTTTTGAGCCAGATCTCGAATGCCTCGATCAGCGGTTTGGTCTTTTCCTGGCGAACAGCTTTGCGCTCGGCGGCGGGTTTTTCTCTAATCTCAGCCTCGATCTTGTAGAACTCGGCAATCCGCCTGAGCCCATCCCCTGCAATGGGCGAGCCATCGCGGTCATGCACTTCCTTGAGCTTGCGCCGCGCATGAGCCCAGCAATAGGCCAGTTTGACGGATCCTGAGTTACGGCCCGGTTTGGTCAGGGCATTATAACCCGTATAGCCATCCACCTGCAGCGTACCGCTGAAGCCGGTCAGGAACTCCGTTGCGTGTTTGCCGCCACGCCCATCGGCGTAACAGAACACAACACCCGGTGGGGCGGTGCCCCCGAAGGGCCGCTCATCGCGGGCAATGGCCCAGAGATACCCGGTCTTGGTTCTGCCGCGCCCCGGATCGAGCACCGGACAGCGCGTCTCATCGGCAAAGAGCTTGCTGGAAGATTTGATATCTTTGAACAGATGATCCACCACGGGAGCAAGATGGAAGGATATCCGGCCCATCCAGCCCGCAAGGGTGGAGCGGTGCAGATCAAGGCCGGATCGGGCATAAATCTGCGCCTGCCGGAACAAGGGGCAGTGGTCGGCGTACTTGGAGACCGCCACCTGCGCCAATGTCCCCTCGGTAGGCAGGCCACCCTCGATCAGATGAACCGGTGCAGGTGCCTGGGCCACGCCAGCGTCCTTGTTCGGGCAGGCGTATTTGGGCCGGATGGTCACGATCACCCGCGCCTGGGCCGGAACAATATCCAGTCGTTCGGTGCGATCTTCGCCGATCCTGACCATCTCACCACAGCCGCAGGGGCATGTAATGCTGTCAGGCTCGATCACCTGTTCGATACGTTCCAGATGATCCGGCAGGTTCCCAAGGTTGCGCTGCACAGGTTTGCGCTTCTTGCGCGGTTTGGTCATCTCGATTGTTTCTGACTGCGCCTCGGCCTCGACTGTCGCGACCTCCAGATCTTCAAAAGCCAGTTGCCGTTCATCCGGGCTGAGCTTCTCGGAGCGTTTGCCATAGACCAGCTGGTGCAGTTCTTTGACAAAATGCTCCAGACGCGCGTTGATCGCCTCAAGTTCCACGTTCTGCGTGGCGAGAGCGGCGTTGCTTTCTTCGAGTGCACAATTGCGCGACGTCAGGTTGCTGTTCAACAGGCTCACGCCAAACGCCTCTTTCCGTGCCGCCAAAACAACCGCCCGCACCTCCGCGGGAAGGGCATCCAGATCAAGGGATTCAAGGGCGTCAGGCATGGCGTGTTCTTAGCAGATCAGGCCACGATTTACACCCTGTACATAAGGCTGAGAGTCACTCTGCCGCACCCGGTCGACGTGTCCGCCGCGCCGTCACCCGTCGCCAGTCCAGACCCTCAAACAGGGCCTCAAATTGTGCCTTGGACAGCCGCATCACGCCATCATGGACCCTGGGCCAGGCGAACTTGCCCTGTTCCAGCCGCTTGTACGTCATCACCAGACCGGACCCATCCCAAAGCAGAACCTTGATGCGATCTCCACGTTTGGCGCGGAACACGATGATTACGCCCGAGTGCGGATCAAGGCCCGGATCGCGTTCGGCAACCGCCGCCAGCCCGTCATGGCCCTTCCTGAAATCCACCGGCCTGGTCGCAATCACAACCCGCACCGATTGCGACGGAACAATCATCCCTGTCGCGCCAGGTGCCGCGCAACATCCTTGATCCGTTTTGTGGCCGTGCTTTTGGGCAGGCGGACAGTGACAGATCCCGCGATGATCTCAACACCGTCAAAGGGCGAAGGCGGTGGTGTCGCAAGCACTGCGATCTCTGCAAAACCAGACGTCTGACCCTCGTCACGCGCGACCTTGCGCCTGGCCGTCGTGCGCCATGTCGATAACCGCGTCGCCGACATACCGTGTTTGCGAGCCACACCCGCAACCGTCGCGCCTGGCGCATACGTCTCGGCCACAATCGCCGCGCGCTCCGCCGCCGTCCGCAGTACAGGTTTGCGACGCGAAACCTCCGCCCCATCATCCAACATCAAATCACCTCCAGATCATTGGAGACCAGCATCTCATATCAAACCGCAAGCCGATACCATGGGGCGCTCGCACCGGTTACATTTCATCGTCCTGCAAAGTGAGTTCGAAGAGCGCAATAACTTGGTTTTCCATGAATTGCGCGGCGATCGCACGACAACGCATCCCAGGGAATTTATCCTCTACAAAGCGGATGTCTTGAGAAATTTGCACAATACCAATCTGATCTTTGCCACCCTTCGCTTGTACCGGGATCACATAATGACAGCCGCGCTTGTCGAGCCCGACGTACAGTTCGTCAATCTCGATTTGTCCAATGCCCTTCACGGTCGTTCGCAAGTGGTTTTGCAGACTATAGGTGGTGAGGCCAAGGAAGGTGTCGATCAACCTATTGTAGCGGACGATCGCGAGGAGGGCCTGTTCGTCGTCAAGGGCATATGCACGGATCAGCTCCGGCGTTGCGTCTGGAATATCAATCCTGACCAGATCCTCGCGAGGCAGAACCCGGTTCGCTTTGACCAGACTAAATTTGTATAATGCGCGTCCCGCAAGCTCGATCACCCATTCCATACCTTCGGGCTGGGTGGCGACGATCCGGTCGGGCAGGGCGTTACGAAAGCGGAAGGAATAGAGCACGTCCCCGAGGTTCTTCGGGAGTTTGATATTGAGGGTCGATGCTGCTGTCTCAATGTCTTGCCTCGTGAAATCAAGAGATTTTGCTCCATTCTGATAGCGATCGAAAAATACCTTCTCGATCAACGAGCCGTAGCGGTTCAAGGCCTTAGCCATAGTTTTGGACCCCTTCCGCCAGTCTTTCCCGTTCAATATCGATCTGTCGGCGCTTTGTAGCTCCGCTTTTCCTGTCCCGTTTAGATGAAGGGGCAATGACATCAAAATGCGAAGATGCATTTGAGAGATCGAAGTTCAAAAGTGCTGGATCGCCCAACGCTATAGTTTCTTGGGGGGGCGAAGGTTTGACCCCCAGCGACGCGATGATCTGAGCGGCAACAGCGCGGGCAAGGGGAGGTGGTACAGCATTTCCGATCTGTCGCGCCCCGTGCCATTTGGTGACGTTGAAGCGAAACCAGTCGGGAAAGCCATGAAGGCGCGCCATCTCACGAACCGTGATGCAGCGGGCGTGCTGATAATGAACTGGCCGTGGACTGGTAAATGCGCCTCGCGCGCCATCCGTGCCAGCTCGCAGAGTGTTGGAAACCCCATGCATAGGAAGCCGGAAGAGACGGCTGATCGGCTCGACTGTCCCCGGTTCCGTCTCAGTAAAACGGCGACGCGTAATATCCGTGTGCTGCGTTCTCGCACTTGATGTCAGAACACTCGGGTCCCAATCTCTCGGATGGCCGTAGTGCCATGCATTGTTGCTCAAACACCGGAGTTCGGACGCGTAAGCAGATGGATCACCAAACCTAGTCGTTGTCACAGCGTCTGAGGACATGAGTGTAGCAAAGCCTTCAGCATCAGGGAGGTCGCCGATCGCATCCTGAGACGTTGGCCCTAGGGGCAGTGCTGGGAACCGCTGCTTCTTGCCCGGAATGTTAGTTGTGGCCCCTGGGTAGTGGGGTAGGGTGCGGTCCTTCTTTGCACCCATGAGGATCAGCCGCTCACGCGACTGTGGCGTGCCGTAGTGACCGGCGTTGAGGACCATCCAAGGGAGCTGGCAGGTATAACCAGCAAGATCGAAGGCCTGGACCAGTTCTTCGAGGAAGCGTTTGTGCTTACCTACTGTCAGACCCTTCACATTCTCAAAAACAAATGTCTGTGCGTCCAGCTCTCGGACAATACGCACAAAATCTAGAACAAGGCTATTCCTTGGATCGTTGAGCACACGGTGTCCGATTAACGAAAAGCCTTGGCAAGGCGCACCACCGAATACACAAGCGACTTGGCGACGGCCGATGCCCGCTGCTGCACGGATTTCATTTCCAGTTAAACCCTCAACGGACTGGGGTAGAATTGCGGTGTCTGGGAAATTGAATTTGTGAACAGCGCAATGCACTGGGTCGATCTCGATAGCAGCCTTAACGTCAAACCCTGCTTGCTCAAAGCCAAGGCTGAGCCCGCCAGCTCCTGCAAAAAGATCGATCCCGATTGGTCTCATATTACGCTCAATTTCATCCAATATTACCTTGTGTCGATCTCATTCTATCGCAGCCTATACACTAAGTTACCCCGATTCTGGATAAGACGTTGGCGTCACCAGTGCACTACTCGACAGAATTTTTTCGTAGTTTTTTGGTAACTCCCAAGCACCCCCCACGTTTGAGTGTTATTGTCAGTTTTATGGTGAGTCGAATTTGCCATTTTGCGCGTGTTTTTTTTCTTTCTTGTCTGAATTCTGTGGCGCCGGGTTGATTTCTCTGAATCAGTGGTGGGATGGATCAGGTTGCCGCCCTTGAACAACTTCTCGCCACGGCTCTGCGTCGGATCGCTGAGCTTGAAGCTGCGTTGGCGAGCATGGCGGAAGAGATCACGGACCTGCGCCGACAGTTGGCCAAGAACAGCAGCAATAGCAGCAAGCCCCCTTCAAGTGATGGCCTGAAGAAGCCAGCCCCGCGCAGCCTGCGTGGCAAATCCGGAAAGAAAAGTGGCGGCCAAGTTGGCCACCGGGGCGACACCCTGCGCCAGACGTCAACACCCGACTTTGTCGAACGGCATGAGGCGACGCATTGCAGCGCCTGTCAGAGCGCCCTGACGGCGGAGATGGTGAAAGGGATCGAGAAGCGTCAGGTGTTCGACTTGCCTGCGCCACGCCTGGAGGTCACCGAGCATCAGGCGGCGGTTTATTGTTGCGACCATTGTCGAGCCACGACGACGGCTGGCTTTCCCGATGGCGTGGCCGCGCATGTGCAATATGGCACGCGCATGCGGGCAGTGGCGGTCTATTGCAATGTTCAGCAGCTGATACCCGAGGATCGGGTCTGCCAGCTTATGCGCGACCTGTTTGGGGCCACCAGCTTGTGCGCGGCCAGCGTGACCAACTGGACGCGCGGCGCGGCAAATAAGATGGGTGTCGTGGTTGAACACATTCTCGCCCGGCTTGCCGAAGGCGGCGTTCGGCATCTGGACGAGACCGGACTTCGTGTTGCCGGCAAGCTGCACTGGCTGCACACGATCTGCGATACCGCCTTCACCCATTACCGCATCAGCGCCAAACGCGGTGCTGTTCCAACCTTCCTGACCGGCGGGACGATCATTCATGATCACTGGAAACCCTACTACGCCCATATGAGCGGAGTGGACGCCCACGCCCTCTGCGGGGCGCATCACTTGCGCGAACTCAAGGCCATCGAAGAGATCGAAAAAGAGCCTTGGGCGACGGAGATGAGCGCAGTGCTTCATAGCGCCAATCAGCTCAGATGCGCGGCTCAGGATCAAGGCGAGACCGAACTCCCGGAACTGGTTCGCCAGGGTATAGTCACCAGATACATGGCGATCCTCGCCAAGGGGCTCGCCTTCCACGAACGCCAGCCCCCGCTGGCCAAAAGCCCCGGCACCCGCGGCCGAAAAGCCAGGCGGCCAGGCCACAACCTGCTCCTCCGCCTGCGTGACTACCGCGATGACGTTTTGCGATTCATCGCCGACTTCGCGGTCCCATTCACAAACAATCAGGCCGAACAGGACCTGCGCATGATGAAGCTGCGCATGAAAATCTCGGGCACCTTCCGCACCCTCGAGGGCGCGCGGGTCTTCGCCGACATCAGGTCCGTCATCTCGACGGCCAGAAAACACCGGTTCAACATCCTGGAAATCCTGACCCTGTCACCACCTCAGATCATCGCACGGCTCTGACGGAACAAAACCCCGCAACCCTATCGGACAGGGTGCTTGGGAGTTACGTTTTTTGATTCGTTTTTTACGATACTCGTTGACCCTTTTTCGCAGAGGGTTGCGATGAGGGATTTCCACCATTGTTATGGAAATGATCCTCGGTTCTCTCAAAGCCTCATTTGGCTCCAGTTCAACGGCAATTCCGCCAAACTCTCCAAGAAATAGAACATTTGAAACGGTTTCGTGATCTGCTTTGAATGTATCAGGGTCATTTTTCCGTACGTGTTTCGGGATGATCACCTGAAAGGGAGTGGCAGCCATCAGATCGAGCACAAGTGTCATGGTTCTTTTAGGGAGCGCAGCCAGTTCATTGAGCTTATCCGTGAGGGCGTAGAAACGGTTGGGGTCCTCTTCCATCATGTCGAACATGAGGTCCCGGATCTTCTCATAAGCGAGATCTTCGTTGATTGGGAAGTTGTTCTCCATGGCGCGCACCTTTTGCCCCGTGTTGACCAGCCTGAATGCCCCCGTGATTAGTATGGGGTGAGAGGGGTTTCCAGGTACGTTGCCCCATGATTCAAGGTTCAAAAGCGACACAATATGGACCGCCACTCATGTCGATCACTAACACCGCACTTTTTGTCTGTCTCGATGACTTTGCAAAAACCTACGAGGACTGGGAGCGCCACCGGTTGATCCCCTCGGGTCGTCAGAGGCTTCGCGCCGGCAAGCTGACCCTGGGGGAGAGCCTGTTCATCATGGTCTTGTTTCACTTGTCGCCGTTCAAGGACTTCAAACATTATTGGATTTATGGCGTTGAGCAGAAATACCGTGACTGCTTTGGCACCCTCCCGAGCTATGGTCGGTTTGTCAGCCTCATGCCAAGATTAATGGTGCCGTTTTGCATACTGCTGCACTGCTTCAGCGGTGAAAAAACCGGCGTCTATTTTGCCGACAGCACTAAGCTCGCGGTCTGCCACAATGCCCGCATTAATCGAAACAAGGTCTTCAAGGGGCTGGCAAAGCGCGGTCGCAGCACAATGGGCTGGTTCTTTGGCTTCAAACTGCATCTAATCATCAACAACAAGGGGGAGATCATGGCCGTCAAAATCACGGCAGGTAATGTCGATGATCGAAAGCCGTTTGAAGCCATGATCGCGGGCCTCGAAGGCAAAATATTTGCTGATAAGGGCTATATCTCCAAATCCCTCTTCCAACGGCTCTGGCAGCGTGGCCTCCACCTCGTCACCGGCATTCGCCGCAACATGAAAAACTATCTCCTGCCAATCCTGAACAAAATCCTGTTGCGAAGGCGGTTCATCATCGAAACTCTGTTCGATAAGTTGAAAACCAGCATGGGACTGGAACACACTCGACACAGATCGCCTGCCAACGCATTCGTACACCTCATCTCGTGTGTCGCAGCCTATAGGCTCGGGAAAACCAAAGTTAAAATGGGACCCATAACCGTGCCGGAAACAATCAGGCAGGTCGAATACCAGATATAGCGCTTATCCAGAACTCAGGTTAATACGGTTTTTTTTGATCCAGTTGGACAGGTTTGCGGGCGTGGTGCTGTAGCGGTTTGCAATGAAGCGTTGTGTTGAGCCATTGGCGAGTAGGGCTTCGATCTCAGGCCTGAAGGCGTCCAGCCTGGACTTCCCTGGACCTTTGGGGCGTCCAAGAGGTTTTCCGGACGCGCGCCGCGCACGTAGGGCCTCCCTGGTGCGTGAGGAAATCAGATCCCGTTCAATCTCGGCAGCCATGGCAAAAGCCATTGCGATAATCTTGCTTTGGATGGTGTCATCCAGTTGCCAATTACCTTTGAGAGCATAGACGTGCACACCCTTGTGCGTGGCGATTGACAGGATTTCCATGCACTCAAGCATGGAACGGCCGAGCCGTGAAAGTTCGCTTACCAAAAGCGTATCACCCCGGGTCAGGTTTTCAAGTACCTCAGCGACCTTACGTTTGCGCCAGGGCGTTTTGCCTGATGCTCTTTCTTCAACAAACGTGACGCGGCCAAGGTCTCGGCTGTTGGCGAAGGCTAAGATATCGGCCTTGTTTTTCTCGAGGTCCTGATCGGCGGTGGAAACCCGGAGATAACCGATGCTTTGGGTGGTTTTGGTCATCGTTCGATAAAAACACATTGGATCGTTTATTACGATATCGAATAGTTCATTTTAATCAGCGATATTTACCTCTCATACCAGCCAGTCATAACGACGTTTCCACAATAACGTCTACCCCGGGGAGGGGCGCTATGGCCCGTATGCAAGTTCTCAATCCAACGGCCCAAAAGGCGTTCGACAGCCCGCCCACCTTTGATCATCGAGAACGCCAATCAGCCTTTGATTTTTCGAGCATTCTGGTCGACCTGGCGCAGACGCTGCGACACCCTGCGCCAGGAGATTGAGAAACAGCTTAACAAGGTCGAATTGGCAAACAGTTTCACCCGTGCCGTCGCCGTTGGCAGCCCCCGTGAATTTACCCACGCCAGCAAGGAAGATCAGGAAGTCGCAGAAGCCTGCAATCGACTGATAAAAAACAGCATCATCTGCTGGAACGCACTCTACCTAACCAAAAGGCTCGAACGCATCGCCAATCCAATCGAGCGTGCTGAGTTCATCGCTGCCATCAGAGCGCATTCCCTCATCAGCTGGGGCCACATCAACATGCTCGGCCTCTACGATTTCCCAGAAGAAACTCTGAAAGACTCTGTGGGCATCATACCCGCGAAATTCAAACGAGAAAATACGCCGCTAAACGCGGGGCCGACAGAAACAACTTGATGCATTAATTCAAGAGATTAGCAGAAACCCTATGTCGCGGTTTGTACCTTTGTTGGAAGCAGGCCACAAAAGCACCCCCGATCCGGCGCTGCCGCTTCAGCTGGCCTCCTATATGGTGCGCATCTGGAAACGCTACGCCGGAACCGGAACAGCCCGGCTCCGCGCCCTGCCCCCGATCATTCCGGTGGTCGTCTATCATGGCGCGGAGCCCTGGACCGTGCCCGACAGCCTGCGCGACATGATCGCCACCGATGATCCCGATCTCGCTTTCCTGCCCGGAGCGGGGTATATCCTGCGCAACCTGCGGGCCATGGAGATCGATGCGCTGTCGCGCAACGCCGCGTTGAAGGCTACTTGCCGAGGCGGTGCGGAAAATGGATATCAAAGCGCTTTATATTCCTGATCAGAAACGAATTCTTCTCGATAAATCGCAACCAGAGCTAAAACATCGCTGGAACGAAGCTCATGAAATCGGGCATAGCATCATACCCTGGCATGAGGGCGCAATGCTTGGAGACGACGAACAAACACTAATCCCGAGCTGTCATGAGAAAATTGAAAACGAGGCAAACTATGCCGCGGCTCGATTGCTGTTTCTGAGAGGGCGATTCAATGAAGAAGCGCAGAGTATGGCACCGGGAATGGACTCTCTTAAAAGCCTCAAATACACATTTGGCAACACATTTACCTCTACGTTTTGGCGCTGTGTTGAGGCGTGGGGAGAAAACGCTCCCATTATCGGGTTAATAACAGGTCATCCTCATCCGACGCTCCGCAAAGCTTCGTTTGATCCGGAAAATCCTTGCCGGTATTTCATTCAGTCAGACCTTTTTGCACGTAGGTTTGCACGCGTTTCGGAGACTTCTGTTTTCGATCAAATTGTCGAGTACTGTAAAGCGCGCGCCAGAGGTCCTTTGGGTTCATCGGATGTCGTCTTAACCGACGACAATGGTGATGATCATATTTTCAATTTCGAGACGTTTTCATTTCACCATAATATTCTGACGTTGGGGCTCTATGTTGGGCCTAGGAAACTGATAGTTGCCGCCTAATTTTGATCAAATTCTGTTTTCTCAATTGATATTGTGAACAGTGAACTTCGTCCCTGTTTCCGGACACTGGGGTACTTTACCCCTGTCCATGAAAGGGGCATCGAATGGGACAACATCGACGAAGCTACACCGACGAGTACAAGGCAGCTGCGGTTGAGCGGCTTTATGAGCCCGGCGCGACACAGGGCAGCGTGGCCAAGGAGCTTGGAATCACCGGCACACAGTTGAAGACCTGGCGGCTTGAGATCGAAGCGTTTGGTTCAGCAGAAGCCAAGCGGCGGCAGCAGGCGGACGCGGCGGAACTTGCCCGACTTCGCAAAGAGAACAAACGCCTGACAAAGGAAGTGGAGATTTTGCACAAAGCATCCGCTTTTTTCGCGACACGGGAGGTGAAACCATGACGAACAAGTGTTCCAAGGCCTTCGAAATTCTGGTTGGTGGTCAGCCGATGGGAACGGCACCGGGGAGAAGGCATACCACGACGGGGTCAAGCAAGGCATCGGGAAGCGCGGGCGGCACTGACCGCCCGTTCACCAGCAACCATCAATCAAGGGGGGGGCGGTCAAAAGGCCGAGCGCTCCGACCGGCCAGACCCGCCTCCCCCGAATTCGGGGATTTTTTTTCCCGTGAAACCTGAAAATTCCACCGCAGACCCGGAAACAGACCTCTTTGGAAATCCCTTGCTGCCGATGAAAAACCCGCGCGGTCGGAAGGCATACGCAAAAAGCAAGGCAAATCAGAAGCTTGTCGTGGATCTGCGCGGTGGAGGCATGACACATGGCGCAATCACCATCGTTCCGGGATGCGATGAAAAGACCTTGCGGAAGTATTATTCCCGCGGACTGCATGAGGGTGCTATTTTGGCCTGGCTGGCCCGAAGCTGCATATTTGGGCTTTTGAAAGAACAAATGGTGTACGTTTCATGCGCCTGAACTCTGCAAGTACATGACGACATTGTCTGGGTGGAACTTGAAGCCCCGACCGTCTGAGACGCGTTCAGCGCTGATGGGGTATTTTGGTCTATTTGGATTGATGGCGACAATGCGGAAGACCTCATCTTTCGATCTGAAGGTCCGCCCATAGTCAGAGGGTTCCAGGCCAAAATGCGGCGCAAGGACCTCGAACATGGCTTTGTCTGGCGAATAGATTGCGCCGTCTGCCATCGGAATGCCGACGCGGAAACTGATGTCGAAGCCATGACGCAGATCGATGTCACTCAGTTCGCCACCTTCAACCGTCAGCCCATGCGTTTCCACCACGGCGAGGCAGGCCTTCGTCATGTCCCGGCGCAAGCGTTTGCATAGCTCGGGTGTCAGGTTGCGCGGCGGGGGCACCCTGGAATTGGCCTGGCCGACCTTCGCAGGTGGCTTGGCCGTCTGCACGCGCGCTTTCCGCTTGTTCTTTTTCATTATGGGCTCTGCCCTGTCGTTTGGCCATCCGAGGGCATCAAAGCCTTTGCTTTATAGACGGTGCCGCGCGAGACGCCCATCTCGCGGGCGATCTCGGTGGGCGTGGCACCGCCAGCCAATCGTTCACCAATGGCGACCATATCGATCTTCGGTTTGCGCCCGCGATATACGCCGCGTCGCTTCGCTGTGGCGATACCCTCTGACTGGCGCTCCCGGCGAAGATTGGTCTCGAATTCAGCAAAGACGCCCAGCATATCGAAGAACGCTTTACCCGCTGCGGTGGACGTATCCACGGGTTGCTCCGTGGCCGCGAGATGCGCGCCCTTGTCCTTCAGTCGGGTGACGATGGTCTGAAGATCGTGCATTGAGCGTGCCAGACGGTCGATCCGCGTGACAACCAAAGTTTCGCCCTTGTGAATGAAGTCGAGAATGTTGTTCAGCTCGGGGCGACCCTCAAGCGTCGTCCCGCTACGCTGTTCCTGACGGACCATCCCACATCCCGCCGCTGTCAGTGCCTCGATTTGAGCATCGAGGTTCTGATCCACGGTCGAGATGCGGGCATATCCGATTTTGGCCTGATAAGTGTTCATTTTGGGTGTGCCTCTGACATGATCTGTTCATTATCTCGAAACAGACCCAAAGTGAACATAAAAATGGCGGGTTTCAGTGTTCATGCGCATCGTCATCATGGGTATACTCATAGTGACGCGCTATCCCCAAAGTTTTGCATCATCCGCTTCGATTGTCGTATGCATGATGTCTTCCATCAGGGGGATACGCTTCAAAGCCCGTCCATTCATCAAGCCATATGCGGATGCGGTCAGGGTTTTCCACTCCCGGAGCCGGTCTCCATCTCTCAACATCACCGCTGTTTGCAAAAACCGTCGCGCCCAAATATCGCGCCGCGTCTCGAGGAATTTCCAGAGCTTGGTTTCGATACTGCGCGCTGTTTTTCCGGTGGCGACAATCTCACGGGTCTCCTGGCTGTCCTCGAACCAGCTGTCTGTAAGAGGCTCCAGGAAGTCCAACGCCATATCATCATTAATCCAGCGCCCGAGCGCCTGCGCTGAGGCATCTTGAATCTTTCGGTTGGGATCTGCCAAGTCGAGTAGTGCCTGAAGCCCCAATTCCTGAGGGCGCAGGTCGAACAGGTTACAGGATTCGACAACGTCCAGAAAACCCGGAGCGGGCAGGCATTCGTTTGCCAAGCCATCAGCCAATGCACCCTCCAGCAAGACACGCAAAGTGTCAGCGGAAATATCGTCGGCGCCAGTTTCTGCGCGGAGTTGTCCGATCATTTGTTCCGCATCGCCACTGCTTTCAAGGGGAACAAGGAAGCTGTCCCTGATCCCATGCCCTGCCTTGATCAGGATCATTGCCAATACGGTCTTTGAACTCTGTTTCACCCTGACTGCAATGCTCTGAGCGCCAACGCCGTCCGTTATACTCGCGCCGATCTCTTGAATTTCTGCTCCGGTTGACTGGCTCTGGCTTGGAATGGGTTTGCCGCGTGCTTTCTTGATCAGATCATCCAATGCCGCCTGTGCTGGTCCACTGGAAAAAGCGTCAATGTTTCTGCATTCAAGGCAAAGCCATCAAGGCGTTCAAACAGACCGGCAATGGTGGCCTCCTGGACAAGCTGCGGGCCGGACAACAGCATGAACAAAGCGCAACGTTCGAAAAAAGGTCCATCCATCGTGGCAATGTGATTGGCCAGACCCGCCTGAATTTCCTCCGGTGCCGCTGCCATCATGGTGTCAATTGCATTGAATAGATCATAGGCCGAGCCTCCCTCGTCCATGATATCGCGCGCAACATTTTCCAGATTCTCGGAAAGATCGAAGCCCTCCATGTCCGACGGAGGCGCCATATTATCAGGATCGATCATAAATGATTGTGGCACCGGCAAGCCAACCCTTCGATAGAGGCCCGCAAATTCCATCATGTTTTCCTGCTTTACCGCGCCCGCAGCAACACCGGCTTGAACGGCCATTTCTACCGCTTCCAGGAAATCTTCCGCGTACTCATTATCATTTTACAGGCCCATCCGAGCTTCATCCAGAAGTAGGCTCAGTATTTGATGTGCCCCCCCGAGTGGTCATCCTCTTGTGCGGTGAGCACCACCAAACCACAGGCGACATCGCCGCTGGAGAGCAAGCGGGATTTTAGCCGCAAAAAATACGATTGGAATTCCGGTTCAAAACCATGGAGACCGAATTGCTCCATACATTCTGCGAGTAGTTGAGAGGACATACGGACTCCAATTACGCGGCCAAGAGCCCGAAATCGATCCGCTTATCCAGATCGACCTCGAAGCGGCCATAAGGGTTGATGTGTAGGTAGATGAGCGGGGACAGGCCGCGATAATCCTCAGGGGACAAGCGGGCGGCCACATCGGGGTTGCGCAGGACGGACTGCACCATCCGCGTGTTCACGTAGACCAGTGACGATTGTAGCAAGTGCAACGCGTGAGCAGCGGTCTCCTGATCCCGCACACGATTGGTGGCAATTTCACCGCCCTTGCCAAAGAACACGAAGCTGTTGGCGCTGTTCCAGTTCTCGACGACGTTCAATCCCTCATGAATTTCCCGACGGAAGGCCTCTGAGCGCAGATAGCGGCACAGAAAAATCGTCTTTATGGCGCGACCAAGCTCCGCCAGCGCCTTGTAGGTGGGGTGCATCACATCGGATCGGGCGAACCGGCGAAGGATGGCCTCGGGATCAGCCGTCCCGTGCTGCATGGCCGCTGCGTATTTGACCATCTCGTCATACTGGCGTTCGATCTCGCCCCAATCGACCACGCCCGACAGGATCGGAAGGAGATTGGGCAGTTGCCCTCGCATACCCGCACTAGGGAGGGCGAGTTTCTGCCGCGCAATTGCCTTGAGGCGCGGCGCAAGCTCAAAGCCCAGAAGATGGCAGAAAGCAAAGCCAACTGCGCTTTGGCCGTGGCTGTCCACATACTGCCGTTGGATTTCCATGTCCGTGCAATGCCGTAAGACACCCTCAATCATTGCGGCTACCTCAGAGGACGAACAACGCTTCAGCTGAGAATAAATGCAGGTCGCCTGACGCTCTACATGCCAATAAATCATGACGCCGCGCCCGCCATAGCGCGCATGCCACTCCGTCATCAGATTGCGATCCCAGGCCCCGAACTTGGTGGAATCCCCAGCACATGTTGTGCCCGGCGTGCCCCAGATTTCCGGTTCGCGAATTGCAAGCGTTGCATTGGCAACCTGCGCGCAAGCCGCCTTTAAGGAAGCCGGGTCAATATACCGTCTGCGAATGTGCAGAAGTTCGTCATAACTGACATCGGGTGAACCAGCGGCCACGCGTTTCAGGCCCGCGTTGGTTCCCAAGCCGTAAAGGCAGAGCAACAGGCGTTGATCTCGCACGGCAGGCGGCAGAGCCTCCCGACTGGCCGAGGTCTGAAAGCCGCTCAAAAACCCAGTATCGAGTGCTGTTTCTTTGAGAACATCCAAAAGCCCGGTCATCGGCCACGCCCGGGCAACCTCGCTTTTCAGCGTGGCCAAACCAGGCGGCTCTGGGGCTGGCGCAAAGGGCGTAATGGAAATCCGGTTCTCCCCACCCCGCCGCAAGCGCACCTTATCATTGTCAGGCAAGGTGGCGTTCAACAGCCGCAGTTCCTTCTCCAGCTCGGCTTTCACGCCCGCGACAAAGCCTCTTGCATCCTGCGATAGCCCCAGATCAGCGTAGTAGGAATCTCGACGCGTGTCGAAATCTCCCGGCAGGTCATCATCCGGGTTGCGGTAGCGGTCCGCACCTTCGATCCATATCTCTTTGGCGCGGATGCGTTCGCGAAGCTGTGTCAGCACACAGAGCTCGAAGGACACAACATTGACCCGACCATTCTCATCAATGACTGCGCTGCGCCATTTTCCGGGAATGATCCCTGCTGGAATATCATTTTCAGAAACAACCCGGCGACCGGCTTCCGCAAACCGGACAATCAGAACCAAGGCGGTCAATATCGGATGCCACATTGCATTGTTCGAGCGAAATCGCAAAGCCCGGAGCAACGGTGGCAGCATGCGGCGGTAGTGGCTGGCATATGAGTTGCGCATGGTCTGTTGGATGCGCGTGTCCAAGGTACCCTTGGCGCGATGTTCGTCAATGACTGCCCGGAGTTTAGCCGCCCCAGCGATAGGGAAGATAACGTCTTCAATCCGACCCTCGGGATGATCCAGCGCGGCCATGGCAATCTCGACAAGCAAACGCTCCTTGCCATGAACCGCGCCTATATCTGCCGCGATGCCCTGAATGACCTTTCGGCGTGACCGTGTTCCCAGGCGATGAACCACCTCCAAAAGCAGGTCAATGAGGCCGTCAATCAGCTGAGAGCGGCGATGCATCAGGTAGACCGCAAGAAGCCCGAAGCGCTTCTCGGGCGCATGGCGACGCATTTCCGAGGCGGTTTCGCCTTCTACCTGACATGCAATACGCATCACCCAACCGCGTTCGACATCACCAAGAATATCCAATGGAAGATTGAGCGCCGCGACAAAGGACACCTTTTGCGCCGTCAGCAGTACGCTGTCTAGCGTTGCAGCACCGACATCATCCTTCAGACGCTGAAACCCCGTTGTCGCCAAGGGCTCAGACAGCGTCCATTCTAACTGCGTAACCCTCTCGGTCGATAACCGCGATGCCACCTTCGTCAAATACCCCTCGCGGAAATCCCGACGGGCCGCGCGCGCAAGCCGCTCCATGATCTTCACTGAAGGAACAAACACGTTCATTTGACGGGCCTGTGCATAGCCCCGCTCAACCCAATCCGCCAAGTTCAGGTCACGCCCACCGAGCTGTTCAATCATCCATGCCTGGAGTCTGGCCCGATCACGATCAGAAGCCCGGCGAAACCCGAGAAAATCCAGAATACTCGCACGTTGCCGCCGCGCGGTGTCACTGGAAAAAGAGTAGGAAAGATCGTCTGTCGCCCCAATCTGGTCAGCAACGTACACGATCACATCAGGGTCAAGATCACCGCGCGTGGCAGGAAACCGGCCATGCTGGCGAAAAAAGAGGAGTTGGCATGCAATCGCGACCCGCGACTTCGCCCCAAACCGGTTTAGAAACTCAAAATCCGAATATGAAAGCCCCCACGTTGAGGCAAATGCTTGCTCTATCATGACCCCTCCAGACGCAAGCATCATCCAACATCAGCTCTGGCCGTCAATCAGCCTTTCGTTCCCTGTACGTTCTTTCAAAAGCCCAAATATGCAGCTTCGGGCCAGCTAGGCCTAGTAGCCACGGATGGCACGGTGCGCGATCTGTCGGCGCATGTGCCCGACCTGACCGGTCCCGAGTTGAACCCGACGACGCTCGCCCGCCTCGCCGCGCTCGACCCTGTGAGCCTGCCGGAGATCCAGCCAGAGCGCCTCGGCCCGCCTGTATCTGCGCCCGGCAAGATCGTGGCCATTGGTCTGAACTATTCTGACCACGCCAAGGAAGCAAACCTGCCAATCCCGACCGAGCCGGTAGTGTTTTCCAAGGCCGTCACGGCACTCAGTGGCCCCGACGATAACGTTGTCCTGCCCGAAGGCTCGACTAAGGGCGACTGGGAGGTAGAACTCGCCATCGTGATCGGCACGGCGGCGCGCCACGTCGCGCGAGAAAATGCCCTCGATCACGTGGCGGGATATGCCGTGGCCAACGATGTGTCCGAGCGCGAATGGCAGATCGAGCGAGGCGGCACCTGGGACAAGGGTAAGGGGTTCGACACCTTCCTACCGCTGGGGCCATGGCTCGTGACGACCGACGAAGTGGGCGACCCGCAAACACTCGGGCTGTGGCTCGACGTGAACGGTAAGCGGATGCAGGAGGGCACGACTTCGACGATGATCTTCGATTGTGCCGACATCATCGCCTATGTCAGCCTCTGCATGACGCTGATGCCGGGCGACATCATTATCACCGGCACGCCGCCGGGCGTCGGAATGGGGATTAAGCCCGAGCCGGTCTACTTACGCGACGGCGACGTCATGGAACTGGAAATCGTCGGGCTGGGACGTCAGCGGCAGATGGTTCACGGCTTTCATCCGGGACTCCTTCCAACATTGTCCCGAGCCGGAGAGACGAGATGAACAGAATTGATCTGGAGGGCCGCCATGCGGTGGTAACTGGCGGGGCCTCGGGCTTGGGCCGTGCCGCCGCAGAGCGCCTGCGCGCCTCGGGCGCACGTGTCACGATTTGGGACGCAGACGCCAGGGCTCTGGAACGTGCCCTCGCCGAGGTCGACGGACTCGAAGGCCGCGAGGTCGACGTGCGCGACGCGGACAACATCGCGGAGGCCCTCGCCGGGGGGGTCCGATTGACATCCTGGTTAACCTGAGTTCTGGATAAGCGCTATATCTGGTATTCGACCTGCCTGATTGTTTCCGGCACGGTTATGGGTCCCATTTTAACTTTGGTTTTCCCGAGCATATAGGCTGCGACACACGAGATGAGGTGTACGAATGCGTTGGCAGGCGATCTGTGTCGAGTGTGTTCCAGTCCCATGCTGGTTTTCAACTTATCGAACAGAGTTTCGATGATGAACCGCCTTCGCAACAGGATTTTGTTCAGGATTGGCAGGAGATAGTTTTTCATGTTGCGGCGAATGCCGGTGACGAGGTGGAGGCCACGCTGCCAGAGCCGTTGGAAGAGGGATTTGGAGATATAGCCCTTATCAGCAAATATTTTGCCTTCGAGGCCCGCGATCATGGCTTCAAACGGCTTTCGATCATCGACATTACCTGCCGTGATTTTGACGGCCATGATCTCCCCCTTGTTGTTGATGATTAGATGCAGTTTGAAGCCAAAGAACCAGCCCATTGTGCTGCGACCGCGCTTTGCCAGCCCCTTGAAGACCTTGTTTCGATTAATGCGGGCATTGTGGCAGACCGCGAGCTTAGTGCTGTCGGCAAAATAGACGCCGGTTTTTTCACCGCTGAAGCAGTGCAGCAGTATGCAAAACGGCACCATTAATCTTGGCATGAGGCTGACAAACCGACCATAGCTCGGGAGGTTGCCAAAGCAGTCACGGTATTTCTGCTCAACGCCATAAATCCAATAATGTTTGAAGTCCTTGAACGGCGACAAGTGAAACAAGACCATGATGAACAGGCTCTCCCCCAGGGTCAGCTTGCCGGAGCGAAGCCTCTGACGACCCGAGGGGATCAACCGGTGGCGCTCCCAGTCCTCGTAGGTTTTTGCAAAATCATCGAGACAGACAAAAAGTGCGGTGTTAGTGATCGACATGAGTGGCGGTCCATATTGTGTCGCTTTTGAACCTTGAATCATGGGGCAACGTACCTGGAAACCCCTCTCACCCCATACTAATCACGGGGGCATTCAGGCTGGTCAACACGGGGCAAAAGGTGCGCGCCATGGAGAACAACTTCCCAATCAACGAAGATCTCGCTTATGAGAAGATCCGGGACCTCATGTTCGACATGATGGAAGAGGACCCCAACCGTTTCTACGCCCTCACGGATAAGCTCAATGAACTGGCTGCGCTCCCTAAAAGAACCATGACACTTGTGCTCGATCTGATGGCTGCCACTCCCTTTCAGGTGATCATCCCGAAACACGTACGGAAAAATGACCCTGATACATTCAAAGCGGATCACGAAACCGTTTCAAATGTTCTATTTCTTGGAGAGTTTGGCGGAATTGCCGTTGAACTGGAGCCAAATGAGGCTTTGAGAGAACCGAGGATCATTTCCATAACAATGGTGGAAATCCCTCATCGCAACCCTCTGCGAAAAAGGGTCAACGAGTATCGTAAAAAACGAATCAAAAAACTACGAAAAAATTCTGTCGAGTAGTGCACTGGTGACGCCAACGTCTTATCCAGAATCGGGGTTGGTTAATTCCGCGGGGATCAACGGCGCGAACTTGGTATCCTGGGAAATACCACTCGAAGATTGGGAGAGGGTGATCGACATCAATCTCAACGGCATCTACCGCTGCTGTCGCGCCGTGGTGCCCGGCATGATCGCCGCGGGTTACGGGCGCATCGTCAATGTGGCATCGGTCGCCGGCAAGGAGGGCAACCCCAAGGCCGCTCAGTACAGCGCTAGCAAGGGCGGAGTCATCGCCTTTACAAAGTCCCTCGGCAAAGAGCTTGCCGACAGTGGCGTTCGGGCAAATTGCATCACACCGGCCGCCATCGAAACACCGCTGTTCGAACAGGTCTCGGCAGCACATGTCGCCTACATGAAGTCGAAGATTCCAATGGGCCGGTTCGGAATCCCGGCAGAATTCGCCGCGATGGTCGCCTGGATGGCCAGTGAGGAGTGTTCTTTTACCACAGGCGGTGTGTTCGACCTGTCTGGAGGGCGTTCAACATACTAGGCAGGTCGGCTATGTCCGCTCCCCGCGGAAGTCCAACTCGGGAAACTCGACCCGTATTTGTTGCATCTCGACGTAGAGGCAAGATTCGATGCCATTTCAATTGATCGAACTCTACGCAACCAATGCACGTCGACAAGAGATGCTGGAATTCTACTGCGGCGAGCTTGAATTTGGGATCGTGGACGAGGGCAGGAAGTCTGACAATCCGTTGTGGCTCGTTAACTCGGGGCAAGTATTGCGGATCTGGTTCAAAGACACTCCTATTCGATCGAAAGTGACTGGACTCACATTCCAGGTCAGTGATTTCTCCGCTGCTCTTGCCCATATGAGTTCACTTGATTGCGTTGTTGCGGGGTCGATTTCATTTGCGCAACGCAATTTCAGAATTCGAGACCCATGCGGGAACGTCATCGGAATTCAGAGGATTCCTGCTTCTGATTGGGTGAACTGAATGCATGTGGCACCTAGCAGGGTACATTGAGCGGCGATACGGCCACCTGACGTGGCTGGAGGACTCGGGATACGCCATTGACCTTTGTTCGAGCTGCGCTGCAGAATTGATGATCACCGCATATCGAGAAGCAAATTGCTGAAAGCCCAGGCGGCAAGAATTCAGCGCTTCCGGATTGGGCTCTCAACCGGTGTTCTCCGCGTTGTTCGGATGACATGGTGTGAACCCGGCGATTGCTCTTCTTGGGCGCCCGAGGTCCGATAAGATCGGCCTCACCATTTCCAGCCGTAGAGGAGAACGACCATGTCCCATTTTGTTGGACTTGATGTTTCCGAAAATGAAGTTTCGAACTGCGTTGTGAATGCCGCCGGAAACGTGCGTGCCCGGGCGACCGTGGCTGCGGCTTCTGATCTGATCGCCGCATTCATTGAAAGGAGTACCCCAGGGGCGGAACGTGTGGTTCACGTTGGTGCACTTCCGTAGCGAGGCACCGGAGCAGGTCGGTGTTCTGAACATCGAGGCGATCGCAGGCACCCTGCCCCGCCACCGGACCGGCGTTATCCGCGCCGGAACACCGTATGCGCGGTGCGGGATGACCTGAAAAGCGGAGGGAACAAAGCCGGGCGCAGTGGTCCTCAACTGGCTCGAGTTCGTGATATAACCTCTGCATGTCAAAGAACGACCCCCCCTCGGCAAGCGTCTTGCGCGTCGCGCCGGTCCTGGACGTCAACAGCCGAAGTGTGCGAAAAATGCGCGACTTTTTCGTGGACCAGCTTGGGTTCGCGGTCGGCACCGAAGTCGGACCGGGTCCCAAGTTCGTCACGCTCGACAGAGATGGCCTAACCATCGTGCTGAACTGCCGCTTTTCGTTCGGCTTCCGAAAGCGTGATTGGGCCGCCTATTTCTGGACGGGTAACGTTTCGGGGTTTTTCGATGAGGTCAGGTCGCGCGGCGCAGAGATCAAGTCCGGCCTGGTGACCAAAGACTACGGTTGTCGGGAATTCGTTGTCATTGCGCCAGACGGCAGAGAAATCGTCTTCGGTCAGCTCTTGCCCGAGTGACGGTCTAACCCGATCGCTGCAAGGGGACGTCTTGACCGCTCTCCCCGGCCTCGTGTCACTCAGCGCATTACAGAATGGTGTTCGCGTCCTTTCAGTTTCCTCAAATGGGACGTCGCCATCGAAAAAGCCGGTTGGCGGGGTTCCGTGTCCTTTTTGGTGTTGCACGACATGCTGGTCGCAGGGTCCGACCCGATCACAAAGGGCGGTTGCCTGAATTTTCCCGTGCCCTTCGGTCATTCCTCGCGGGCCAAAATTCTTGCCCCCTGCCCTTCTCCGCCCCGTTGCGCCTTCAGTGTGCTCGGGCCTCAAGCCCCTGCCCTCTGACCATCATTGCAACACCAAATGAAGGAGCACAGCAATGACCACCAACTGCATCAAATTCGAAAGCGCGGATATCGAGACTGCCAAAGGCACCGGATCTATCTCCATCCTAACCTTCGATATCGACATCACCGTCGAGCTGGTCGCCAGCGACAACCCAATGGCACCAACGCACCGCGTGCTCGGTCGCCCACCGCGGGGCCGACTGGTCGAATGCGGCGGCATCTGGAAAAAACAGAACCGCGATACTGGCGCCGACTACTTCACGCTGACGATCCGAGATCATGGTTTCAACGCAAATCTTGGCAAATCTGCGAACCAGGACGACGACGCGCTGCAGGCGGTGATCCCCTGGGGTCCGAAAGACGCAGCCTGATATCAGGCGCTGGCCGGCAAGACCGGCCAGCGCCGCAAGGGCCGCGTAGAATCGGTCAGGCGATTCTCCCCCGGAACGCCTGTGATCGTCACATGGGGCGGGCTGGGTTGGCTCGTGGGACAAACCACGTTGTTTCTCGGCAGGTCGTCCAACGCGCCTGTCGCGTCTCCGTAGAACTGCGAGCATCATCCGATCAGATAGTTGGCGGCTGATGCTTGAGTGAACTTGTTTGACAGCCGTGCAGAATGGAAAGTAGCGAATAAAAACAATATGATATGTCGAATTAGTAGTTGCTTCACTGCTGAGAAAGCCAGCTAATTCGGCACTGTTCGCAAGATCTAGTGGTCAGCCTGGGGACTTCCACGCATTGTTGTGTTAGTCACAATGACGCCCTCTCGCGACCTTGGTCGCCGTACCGCGCGGAAAAAATCGTTGTGGATAAACCGATTCCGGGTTAAGTCACAGTTTAACGATAGAAATCGCGCAAAAAGCGATATTAGGCGAGGCGGCGGCATGAGGGCAGCACCGTTCCAGGGCGATCAAGGGGGTACTCCCTTCGATGAGATCATCCTCCAGCAGGGTGAGCTGATCTCTGACCGGCTCAATATCTTGCGTCAGGAACAATATCCACCCGACGCTCAAAAGGGTTTGCGCCAGTTCACGCTGGCCGAAGTCGCTTACTATCTCGGCGTCACACAATCCACGATCAAGAAACTCCATCTCGAAGGGAAAGGCCCTGAGCCGGAGACTTCATCCTCTGGGCGCAGGTCCTATTCTTCCGAACAGATGCTGGAGTTGCGGGCCTATCTCGATGAGCATGGCCGCCCCGGCAAGCGTCGATACCTGCCCCGCAGGACCGAAGACGATGATCTCCACGTGATTTCCGTCGTGAACTTCAAGGGTGGCAGCGGTAAGACGACGACGGCGGCGCATCTCGCCCAACACCTCGCGCTTAAGGGACATCGCGTCCTGGCGATCGATCTTGATCCGCAGGCCTCTCTGACGGCGCTTCATGGCATTCAGCCTGAATTAGACTCTGTTTCCTCACTCTATGAGACCCTGCGCTACGACGAGGAGCGCCAGCCGATCAGTTCCGTGATCCGGCCCACGAATTTTCCAATCCTCGATATCGTCCCCGCAAGTCTTGATCTGCAGGAATACGAGTATGACACGCCGGTCGCGCTCACCAGCCGCGATCCGTCAGAAGGTCGCGCGTTCTTCACGCGGATTTCCAAGGCGCTCGAGGAGGTCGATGATCGCTACGATATCGTCGTGATCGACTGCCCTCCGCAGCTCGGATATTTGACTCTAACCGCTCTAACAGCGTCTTCTTCTGTGCTTTTAACGGTGCACCCGCAGATGCTTGACGTAATGTCGATGAGCCAGTTCCTCCTCATGCTCGGCGGCATCCTGCGGACGATCCGTGAAGCCGGTGCCGAGATGAAACTCAAATGGTTCCGCTACCTCGTCACGCGGTTTGAGCCGACCGACGGTCCGCAAAGGCAGATGGTCGGGTTCCTGCAGGCCATGTTCCCCGATCAGATGCTTGAGGCCCAGATGGTGAAATCCACCGCTATCTCGGATGCAGGGATTACCAAGCAGACACTCTATGAAGTTGAGCGCGCGCAATTCGTGCGGTCGACCTATGACCGGGCGATCACATCGCTGAACGCTGTGAACGACGAGATTGCTGGACTCGTGCACCAGGCATGGGGGCGCGAATTGCCATGAGTTTGACAGCCGTGCAGATGCGTTTTGACAGCCGTGCAGACGAGGACATGAGAGCCTCGGAAAGGAGGGCGACATGGCCAGAAAAGACCTGTTGAAATCCGTGATCGGACAACCGACCGACACACCCGTCGACGGGGGCCGCTCGAGCTATGCCATGCGCGGCGCCTCGAAATCCATGAAGGTCTCGATTGACAGTCTTGCCGAGAACTCCAAGCGACTCCTCGAAGGCGAGACCATTGTCGAGATCGATACCGGGCTCATCGATGCCTCCTTCGTCAATGATCGGCTGAGCGGTGATGATGGTGCGTTTGAAGAGCTCAAGGGATCGATCGCGGCAGGTGGGCAGGACACGCCGGTTCTGCTTCGACCGCACCCGGAAGCCTTGGGCCGCTACATGGTCGTCTTTGGCCATCGCCGCGTGCGTGTTGCACGCGCCCTGGGCCGTCCGGTGCGCGCCGTGGTCAAGGATATGGACGATGTCGCCCATGTCCTTGCGCAGGGTCAGGAGAACACCGCCCGCGCGGATCTGTCCTTCATCGAGAAGGCGCTTTTCGCAAAGAACCTGCGCGATGTCGGCCAGGACAAGGAGGTCATCCAGCGTGCGCTGACGATCGACGGAACACTTCTATCGCGCATGCTCTCTGTCACAAGCACCATTCCAGGCCACGTGATCGAAGCGGTTGGTCCGGCGAAGCAGATCGGGCGCGATCGCTGGGAGGATCTGAAGAAGCTGATGGTTGAAAAGGCCAACATCAAAGTTGCAGATCGCATCATCGCAACGGCCGGGTTTGACCAGCTCGACAGCGACACGAAGTTCGAGATCTTGCACAGCAAGGTGGCAGAGGCGGGCAGGGCGCCCAAACGGCGCAGCACCAAGGCTGCTCCCGCCAAGCGCACCTGGACGGCCGGGGAAGGTCGAATAAAGGGCGTGATCGGCCGGTCGGGCCGGGCCTACAATATCTCGCTGACGTCCAAGGATTCCGCAGGGTTTGGGGAGTTTCTCTCGGAGAACCTTGATCAGCTCTACGCGGATTATCTCGCTCAATCTGAGGAGACATCGACACCATGACCTGAGGCAAAAGAAAAGCCCCCAAGCCGATCCGGCCCGAGAGCTTATCCGATTAGATTAGACACCTACTGGATACCGCTCCCGCGAATCACTGTCAACGAAAGAACGTCGTTTTGGCGAACGGGATCCTTTTGCCTCCATAATCCACGGAGGTGAAATACAGGCATGACACAGAGCGGTTGGCGCAAGCCGACGCCGGGACTTCTACAAGCCGAACGGTTTGCAGAAGCCGGCGAACGGTTATCTATACCCAAATCTCAGGCTATCGTCGCGGTGAAGAAAGTCGCGGCAGCCATTGGTCTGAAATCCCAGGACCTGCTTCTTCTCGATACCTTTGGGGCGGTCACCCAGCCTCAGGATTGGGAGCCGGGCAGGCGGCCCATTGTCTGGACGTCGAACCATTTCCTGATGGAACAGACCGGATTCTCGCTCGCCACACTCAGACGCCATGTGCGGCGGCTTTGTGAGGTTGGGGTCATCTCGATGAAAGACAGCCCCAATGGCAAGCGTTGGGGGCGCCGGGACGCAGACGGGGTGATTGTCGAGGCCTACGGCTTCGATCTCGCGCCTCTCGCGGCCCGCGCAGAGGAGTTTGAGGCGCTCTATAAGCACATTCAGGCCGAGAGGGCTGCCTGTGCGACCTTGCGCAACGCGATCACCGTGACGCGGCGTATGATCCGCGCAAAGATCGAGAAGGCGCTGGAGGCGGGCCTGCGTGGGCCCTGGCAGAACCTGCAGGACGCCTACAGCGGGCTCCTGGAGGGCCTTCCAGCGCGCTCTGAGGGGGCAGGGCGGCAGGAAAGCTTCCTGACCCGTATCAAGGCGCTCCTTGCTTCCGTGGAGAAAACATTCGAGGCGGCTTTCGATTGGCCGGTCAGATCCGACGCGACGCAGGCCTCCAAAGCAGCAAATGAACAACGAGATACTGAAAATATGATACCCACGAGTCTCGATAGTGAGACCCACATACAAACTACAAATGAACCTCATCCTGTAAAACGTAATCGCTTTGAAACAAAGCACGTGGCGGGCGTTGCGCCAGAAGGGCAGGGGAGGGAGCCGGTTGAAAAGCCTGAAGAGGTCGATCTTGATATCAGCTGGAGCACACATGGTCGAAAACGCGGATCCGATGTTGATATCCCTATGCTGATGGCTTCGTGCCCGCATTTTGCGGAGATGGCGCGCAGCACCCAGGGCTTTATGCGGGATTGGAACGATGTGCACCGGGCTGCCGCCGCGCTGAGACCGATCGTCGGTATCTCCGAGGACGCCTGGAATGTGGCCAACAAGGTGCTTGGGCCGGCTGTAGCAGCCGCTTCGATTGCCCTGATCCTCGATAAATCGACCGACGGTGAGGTCAAATCGCCCGGCGGATACCTCCGCGGGCTCGTTGAACGTGCTCAAATTGGTGAGCTGCACCTTGATCGCAGTTTTTACGGCCGATTGAGCGGGGCAGGGGCCTAGGATGCGGTGTTGATTATGGCGAAGGTAATCGGTTCAAGAACCCTGCGGCGAAGGACATCTGATGTTGGTGTTCCGTTGTGGGACACAGGCAAAGGTGTTTTATTGCGGCCCTTGAATGTCCGCAGTGGTCGACACTCGGCACTCCGGTGGTTGAGCGATTTAACCTTG
The DNA here is from genome assembly GCA_951812305.1 of uncultured Paracoccaceae bacterium. GTDB lineage: Bacteria > Pseudomonadota > Alphaproteobacteria > Rhodobacterales > Rhodobacteraceae > Rhodobacter_B. The sequence continues at coordinate 61,080 of CATOSB010000018.1, read as the reverse complement.
CAAAACTTCTATCACATGGAATAAATGCAAGGTATGATCGAGCGCGGTCACAGAAATCTGGTTGAAGACGCATTGGAAAGCCAGGCGGGCGTTGTCCTGCTTGGGCCAAGGCAGGTCGGCAAAACCACACTCGCTCAGGACATCGCAGAAGGCCGCGACGCGGTCTATCTCGACATGGAACGGGTCGCGGATCGCCAGGTGCTGGAGGAGCCGGACCTTTACCTTGACGAGCAGGTGGGTCGGTTGGTGGTCATCGACGAGGTTCAACTCTTACCTGATCTGTTCAAAGCCTTGCGCGGGCAAATTGACCGTCGGCGCAGGCAAGGGCATCGGACCGGGCAATTTTTGTTGTTGGGATCAGCGTCAAATACACTCTTGCATCAAAGCGCGGAATCGCTGGCAGGTCGGGTCAGTTACCACGAGTTGACCCCGTTCACATTGCCGGAGATTGGGGTGGATGCGATGTCCGCCCTCTGGTTGCGTGGGGGCTTTCCGGACAGTCTTCTTGCGGCCTCTGATCAGGCCAGCCTCAAATGGCGGGAAGACTTCATCCGGACCTATCTGGAGCGCGACATTCCTTCATTCGGTTTGCGCATCCCAGCTGAGACGCTGCGCCGGTTCTGGACCATGCTTGCCCACGAGCAAGGAGGGCTCCTGAACGCCGCCAAACTTGCAGGCAATCTTGGCGTCTCCGGGCAGAGCGTGGCCCGGTATCTCGATCTTCTGGTTGACCTGATGCTGGTGCGACGCTTGCCGCCCTGGCATTCAAACGCGGGCAAACGGCTGGTCAAATCGCCCAAGGTCTATATCCGCGATCCCGGGTTGTGCCATGCGCTACTTGGAATCGGGACACCGGAAGACCTGCTGGGGCATCCGGTTGTTGGCGGAAGCTGGGAAGGCTTTTGCATCGAGAACCTGATCGCTGCCGCGCCACGCGGAACCGAGGCAAGTTTCTACCGCTCGTCTGCCGGTGCAGAGATTGATCTGGTTCTGAAACTCCCTCGTGGGCACGTTTGGGCCATCGAAATCAAGCGGACGACATCGCCAAAAGTCACGCGCGGGTTCCATATCGCGGCTGAAGAGCTGGATGTATCGGAGCGGATTCTCGTTTACGCGGAAGAAAAGGATGTGCCTGGTCAAGGCGGCGTCCGAGCAATGCCTTTGATCGGCGCATTGGAACGGTTGTCTTCGGAATAGGCTTAGCGCGAAGCTACGTAATGACCGATTCTCACTAACCAAGAAGTCGCTTCGGTTGAGCTGAAACGAAAGTCCTGGTGCCTCCATATGAGCATTATTTCAATCAGATAATCGTTTCAATTTGATGGTCACGTAAATTTGCGAAAGCGAAATCCATCGCCCGCAGAAGGCGGGAGCGATTGAGGACGGGACCGTCGTCAGCGATGTCAGAAAGGCACATCACACAGTCCCTTACCAGCTTGAGGCGAACTTCACCGGGTTGCAAGGGAGCTGCATCTCGAGCGCAGCTTCTACGGCAGGCTCAGTGGGCAGGCGGCGTGATGGTACAGGGGCTCAAAGCCCCGCGGCCTTGGTCAGGTTCACCCGGAATCTGTCGCGTCGGCGCTGATAGCGGCGGGTCATCTCGGCCGAGGCATGCCCGAGCTGTTTCTGGACGTGACGCTCGTCGACCTCTGCCGATGATGCGAGCCCCGCACGCAAGCTGTGGCCGGAGAAGAGCGCGAGACGGTCTTTTTCGGGCAAGTCCGCGCGGATATTGCTTTGCAGCACGGTTTGTTTGATCAGCCGTGCCACATGCTTGTCCGAAAGGCGCGTCTCCAGAGCGCGTTTGCCGTCGCGAGATGTGCGAACGAAGACCGGACCGAAGTCGACCCTGGAAAAATGCAGCCATTGGTTCAACGCATGCACGGGGCAGGTCTGGTCGGAGGAGCCGCGGCCGATTTCGACCTCGCGCCAACCGGTCTTGGCGTTCAGAGTTAGCAAGGCTCCCACGTCGAGGATCTCGATCCAGCCGCCACTGTCGGGCGTGTCGTCCTTGTGGACGTCGAGGCTGACGATCTCGGAGCGGCGGAGCCCGCCGGCGTAGCCCAGGAGCAGGATGGCCCGGTCCCGCAGTCCGCGCAGGTCGTAGGGCAGGGTGGCCACCATCGCGAGGATGTCCTCAGCCAGGATCGCCTCCTTTTGCACGGGCGGTCGCGCGTGCTTGCGCTTGATTCCGGCCAGCACTGTGGCGATATGGCGGTTCTTGCGATCAAGGGTGAAGCCCCGCTGCGCATAGTTCCAGGCGAGGCCCGACAGGCGGCGCTCGATCGTCGAGACCGACAGGGGTCGGGAAGGCGACTGCGAAGGGGGTCCACCTGTTGGTGCGGCTAGGTCAGTCAGATAAAGGCCGATCATCTCGGGAGAGGGGGGCAGGGGGTCCGTGCCTTTCAGCCTGCACCAGCGTGCGAAGTGCTTCCAGTCGGCGGCATTGGCCTTGTTGGTGTTCACGGCCGTCGACGCCTTCGCATAGTCGCGGGCGGTGTCGACCAGGCGATCCAGCGTGCCGGAGCCCGCGACATGGGAGGGCAGGGCGATCCCATCGCCACTTGCAGACTCTCTCTCGTCGCGCTCGTCACGTCATGGGACGCTGAGTTCGAAATCTCAGTCTCAGGGGCTGATTTGGTACCGCTATTTATGAGATTACGCGTCATTCCCGCAGCCTATCTTTTTACGTCCGATAAGGCAACATTATCGGACATGAGAGAGACCAGCAAGGTGGGGCGGTTCAGGTGCTGTATTGTGGATTAAAGCGCCGCGCGCGAACGCCGGACATGCAGCGTTGCAGCCAGGCGCGGGCCGATATGCGTGCGCTTTTCATATGGTGCCGCCGGTGCGGCGGCGCAGACTGAGGCTTTGCGAAAGGCCGTAAGCCGTTTCGAAGGCGTGGTTTTCGGTCAGTGCGACCGGTCTTGTGCGAAGACGGTCGCGAGGTCGGGCGCGTCCAGAACGGCATCCAGCCAGGCCTCGATCCGATCAGGTTCCGCCGCGGCGATCCGCGCGGCGATATCCCGGGGCAGGGGGCCGAACCGGCGCTCCAACAGGCGCCCGAGGGTTTCCGCCTTGCCTTTCGCTTCGCCCCTGGCCAGACCTTCCGCCTTGCCTTTCGCTTCGCCCCTGGCCAATCCGCGCGCTTCACCCCTGGCCAATCCGCGCGCTTCGCCCGCTTTCAGGCCTTCCGCCTTGCCCCTGGCCAATCCGCGCGCTTCGCCCTGTTCGAGCAGTGTTTCAGCAATGGTTCCCATAAGCGCCTCCAGTTCGTTATGGCCCCCGGTCCTGAGCGTGGCCCGCAGGGCGTCCAGGTCCACATTATAGACCCGCAGCACATATTCAAGAACCTGTCGCCGCAGATCGGTCCCCTCGGGCAGGCTCCCGGCGATCTCCGCCAGAAAGGCAAGGGCCTCACGCCGCAGCGTGATGAAGCCCGCCCTCAACGCGGCGTTGCGCGACAGCGCGTCGATCTCCATGGCCCGCAGGTTGCGCAGGATATACCCCGCTCCGGGCAGGAAAGCGAGATCGGGATCATCGGTGGCGATCATGTCGCGCAGGCTGTCGGGTACGGTCCAGGGCTCCGCGCCATGATAGACGACCACCGGAATGATCGGGGGCAGGGCGCGGAGCCGGGCTGTACCGGTTCCGGCGTAGCGCTTCCAGATGCGCACCATATAGGAGGCCAACTGAAGCGGCAGCGCCGGATCGGGCGTGCTTTTGTGCTCCGCCAGAACATATACGAAGGCGTCGGTCCCGGAGGTCAACGCGACCTTCATCAGCAGATCGCTCTGGCTGCCGGCGAGCGCTTCATCGACGAAACTGCCTTCAAGGATCTCTGGGGGCGCAGGGGCGAGCTGTCCCACAATAGTGTTGGGGAGGTGATCCCGCAGGAAGTCCCGTGCGCGCCCGGGATCGGACAGCAGCGCGCGGAAGAGCGTGTCGTGCGGATTGTGCAACTCGGCCATCGGATCCCTGTGCAAAGTGGTGTCACCCCTGCTGCTATGGCAGGGCGGTCCAACAGGCAAGCCCGGTTGTGTGTGGTCGGTTGTGTCGGGCCGCTTCAGTCTGTCCGGGGGTGTCAGATACCTTTGACCCTGATCCCCCGGTGCTGGCCTGGTACCCGCATCAAGCGCATTCTCCACCATCTCCTGGACCGCGCTGGCGGGGCGTTCCCCGATTTCGCCAACTGCGATGCGGCTGATCGTGACTTCGTCGAGTTGTCGAATGGCGGGCCGGTGAGCGCCGGGAGAGGGGGTTGGGTGCCGCGAGCGCCTTGAGACATGCGGTGATCGCCATCATGATCGAAGCGGTGACAAAAACCGGGGCGGCTTCTCAATTCAGGCGCTGGCTTGTGGCATCGGGATGTGTGGTAAGCAGCGTCTCGAGCCGATCTGCATCCATTTGCTGCTGGACCGCTTGCCGCGCGCGTTCGAGTTCCCTGACAGCGTTGGGCTTCAGATCGCAGAGAAGATCATCGAAGGCTCCGGCGGCCTCGCGGAGGCATCCATTGAGCTGAAAACCGTATCGCAGGGCGAGGGCGATCACTTTTTGGAATTCGCCCTGAACCTCCGGGTCCTGCGGATCCCGCCCGCAGAGACACAAACACATCGTTGCCTCGACCGTGAGGTCATCGTACGCCTCTGCGCCGTCGTTCGCCCTGTCAGCCATCGCGCTGGCTTTCGGCATCCCCGGCCGGCGCGCCTTCAGGACGGACGTTGACCGCCGCCGGAGTTCCGGGTTTTCGCTTGCTCGGGACGCGTGCAAAGCGCACCCGCTGGCCGACCTCTGGCAGGGCTTCCGGCGGCGCAAGGTTCGAGGCGTGGAAAAACACATCCGCCGCGCCGTATCGGGAGATGAAGCCGAAGCCCTTGTCGGGCCGGTAAGTCTTGATGGTGCCTGTGACCTCTGCCGGTTCGGCCTTGCCTGCCCCCGGTATCGGCGTTTCTCTACCGGCCGCTTCCGGCGCGGTGTCCATGTGCTGATCGCACATCATGTCTTCCCCTTTACGGCGGCCTTGAGGGGCCCTGTGGCGGAGACCCGCACCTGCCGTGTGGGCGCGGCGGTCTGCATCTCTCCGGTGGCCGGATTGCGAACCTGCCGCTCGGGCACGTCCACCACCGAGAAGGTGGCAAGGCCGGGCAGGCGGACCGGGTGGCCGGCCGCCACCAGTTTCTGCACTGCCGACTGGACGCCGCCGGAGAGACGTTTGGCTTCGTCGCGCGAACAGCCCAGCTCTTCGGCGATGGCGGCGTGAAGCGTTGCGGCGGGAACGGGTGAGGGTTTGGGCATAAGCAGCTCTCCTGGTCTGATGGTGTGGTTGCCGTGGCTTTCGGGGAAAACGCGCGTCAGGTCAAGCCCGGGTGCTTGCTGTTCGCCCGGGATGGCGCCTGCGGTCGGTCCCCCGGCGGCGGGCCAATCCACGGTCTGGCCCGGCACCCGGGATGCGCGGGTCTCCACCCCCGCGTCCGTCTCCCCGGAGGTCCGGCGGTCGTGACCGGGAGGGAAGGTGTCTTTGGGTCGGGGTGTCATTGACCCAGGAGAAGAGGAGGACCGAGATGACAACGCCGACGAAGAAAGAGACCCGGGTGGCGACCACACCGTTAACCCCTGCCGCTGCGATTGACCGGACGGCGATTCAGGCCCGCTGGACGCGGGAGCGCGCCGGGGAAGCGGAGCGCCTGAAGGTGGTGCGCGCCGCATTGCTGGCGGAACTGCGTGCGCGGGGGGTTGAAGAGGTGGAAGCCTTCTATGACGGCTATGGCGACAGCGGCAACGTGAACAGTGTCGCGGGCCGCCCGGAGAGCGCCGGGATCGGGGATATCGAAACCCGGCTGATGGATTTCGTGTGGGATGTCGCCTATGGGCTGCACCCGGGCTTCGAGACCAACGACGGGGCAGAGGGCAGCTTCACCTGGAATGTGGCCGAAGACCGCATCGATGTGGATCACGCCGATTTCTACACCGAGCGCAACGACTACAGCCACGAGGATGTATGATTATGGCCCATGCGTTACACCACGCGGAAAGTTCCGCCCGGAAATTCGGCGGGGCGGCGGAGGACTATCTGGACATACATACATGGTTCGACGCCGGCAAAGCCCATGAAGCGCTGCCGATACACCGGGCACTCCGGCATCACAGCTTCGGGATATTCGAGGCGGAGGCGGTGTTCGGCGTTTCGGTTCCGAACTCCGCAGGCCGGGATATTCCGGTGCGGTTCATCGCCGAGCAGCATGTGCGGGAGGATTGCCGCCGGATCCCGTCAGTATCGGACTGGCTGCGCGGGACCCCGATTGTGCCGTGGATGATCAACGGGGTGATCCTGCCCGATACCGAGCCGGTGGGTGCCGATCCGCAAGCCGACTGGCGCAGGGCCGTGGCCGGGGGCCAGACGCTTCTGGGCCTTGCCGACTGGCTTTCCATGCAGGCGCAGCGTCCGGGTGTGGAGATGGTCCGCGCCGACGCGGCGTGACCTGAGGGGCGTGGCATCCCTCGCGCTCGCGAGCGGGCCGCCTTTCCGGGCGGCCCGTTTGTCTGTGGCGTACCAGGTGCAGACGCGGTCACGATGGAAGAGGGTGCCTGTGCTCTGGTCGGGGCCTGGCCGCGTGGCCCGAGCTTGCCCTTCATGGCCCATCCTGTCGTCGGCAGGGCTGACAGCGAACCGGAAAGCCCCGGTCGGGTGCCGTACCGTCCGGTCCCCTCCCCACCGGGTCGCCCGCCTCCTGTAGCACGACAAAAGTCTTTGGGAATCCAGCCGATATTAGCCCGGAAAATCAACTGTCTGCGCGACCTCCTGTCATCCGGTATAGTACGCATCCACATCATCGACGGCGGTGAGCCTGTATCGCGCGGCAGACAGCGGCTCGGCCGGTTGTGAAGCTTTTTACGCCGGATGCGGGGGCGACCTGGCTTCTGGCCTGGCTGGACCCGGAGGACGGGGATGTGGCCTGGGGCTGCTGCGATCCGGGGCTGGGATGTCCCGAGATCGGGCCGGTGCGGCTTTCGGAGATCGCGGCGGTGCGCGGCGCGCTCGGCCTGCCGGTGGAGCGGGACCTGTATTTCGAGGCGGAGATGTCGCTGAGCGATTACGCCTCTCTGGCGCGCGACCGGGGCGCGCTTGTGGCATGAGCGCGCGGGAGGTGGTAGAACTTCTGGCCCCGGCTTACTGGGCATCGGCGCTGATCAATTGTGATCCCCTGGGCCTGGATGGCGAAGACCGCGCGCATCTGGCGACCTGCCTTGCGGACGCGGGTCTGACGGTGGGGGAGGCGGTCGATTGCAGACCTGCGGGGTTCTGCTGGCACCATGCCGCGTCAGGGATCACCGGCGGGGCGGAGTGCGCGCTTTACAGTTTTCTCGTGAACCGCACCCGCCTGCGGTCGTTCTGACCGGCAGCGGTCCCGGCCGCCCGGTTCGGGCGCTCTTCAAACCGTTTTGCCAACTTTGGCCGTCTCGCCCCGAAAGGGTGAGGCGGCTTTTTGTCCGGGCGATCCGGGTCCGGGGGGAAAGCGTTCCCGTGGATGGTCCGGATCGGATGTCATGAAATGGAGACAATGCAATGACGAAGACACAGACCTATACGGCTCTTGAGGTGGCGCTGGCGCGCCTTGAGGTTCATCCCGCCAATGTGCGCGCACAGAACGCGGCGGCCTACAGCGCGACCGGCGTTCAGGCGCTGGCGGCCAATATCCGGGAGGTGGGGCTGTTGCAGCCCTTGCTGGTGCAGGAGACCGGCAAGGCGCAGTACGGCGTGCTGGCCGGAGGCCGCCGGCTGGCGGCACTCAACCTGCTGGCCGCGGACACGGGCGCGAAAGGTTTCGGGCCACGCATGAAGGTGGCCTGCCAGCTGGTGCCGGGGGATGCGCCGGTGACGGCGGCGCTGTCGTTCTCGGAGAACGAGATGCAGGCCCCGATGGATGCGCTCGACCGGTACGAGGCGTTTGCGGCGCTCCGGGACGAAGACGGTCTCGGAGTTGCCGATATCGCGCGTCTTTTCGGGCAGACGGAACGGTCGGTACGCGAGAGCCTGCGGATCGGGCTGGTGCATGAGGACATCCGCTCCGCGCACCGGGCCGGGGAGATTTCGCTGGAGACGCTGAAGGCCTTTGCCGGGCATCCCGACCGCGCGGTGCAGGCGGAGGTGTTCGCCGCGCTTTCGGGCGAGGGGGGCCGTGTGGAGGCGTGGACGGTGAAACGGGCGCTCGGTGATCGCGGCGTGCGGCAGGGCGATGCGCTCGGGGCCTTTGTGCTGGAGGACTACCGCAAGGCCGGGGGCGGGATCGCGCCGGACCTGATCGAGGAGGACAGTGTGCTCGGCGATCCCGGTCTTGTGCAGTCTGTGCTGTCGCGGAAACTCGACGATCTGGCCGAGGAGGAGCGGGCGCGGCTCGGCATGGGCTGGGCCGAACACCGGATTGATCCCGACCGGGAGGCGCTCTCGGCCTATGGGCGCATCTGGCCGCAGCCGGTCGACCTTGATGCGGCCACGCAGGAGCGGGTGGAGGCGCTGACGGCAAGGCTCGACGATCTGTCGGACGCCCATGAGGCGGCAGAGGACCGGGCCGAACAGGACCGCCTGGGTGAGGAGCACGAGACCGCGCAGGCCGAAATCGAGGCGCTGACCCATGCGTTCGAGGCTGACGAGGCGCAAGGGGCCGGTGTGATCGCTCTCTGGCAGCACGGGGGTCTGCGTCTGATGGCGGGCATGGTGCGTCCCGAGGACCGGACGGACAGGGGCCCGGCGACGGGCGGGACCGGTGCCGCGGACCGCGCCGCAGAGGAGGGTGGCCTGAAGATCTCCGCGAAGCTGGCTTCGGATATGGCCTGCGAGCGGACGCGGGCGGTGGGTCTGGCGCTGGCGCGCGATCCGGCGACCGCGCGGGTCTATGGCGACTGGCTGCTTCCGGGCAATGTGGCGCAGGGGCTTGTGCGCCGTGCGGAACAGTCGAGCCTGCGGTTTCAGGCGGCGACCCATGCGCCGGGGCTTATCCATGAGTGCGCAAGCGTGGAGGACCCGGGCGCGGCCATTGAGGGTGAACACGGCGTGGTGGAACGGATGCTTTTTGAGCACGAGGCCGGGCTGCCGACAGGCTGGGTCGATGGTGAGGATGGTCCGGACGGGACCGCCTTTGATCGCTTCGCGGTACTCGATCCGGCGGAGCGGGAGATGCTGGTGGCATGGGCGGTGTCGCGCAGTCTGGAGCCTGTGGCGGGCGATGCGGTGCGTCCCTCGGCCCGTACGGCGGTGGAGGCGGCGGTGCTGCCGGACATCCGGACGCTCTGGACCCCGGATGCGCGGCTCTTCGGGCGTCTGACGAAGCCTGACCTCCTGCGCATCCTGCGCGACGATCTGGGGCTTGGCCAGAAGGCGGATACGCTGGCCAAGGCGAAGAAGTCGGAGATCGTGGAGAAGCTGGCCGCGCTCTTTGCCGCACCGGATGCCACGCTGAGCGACGAGCAGCGGGCGGCCATCGCCCGCTGGTGCCCGCCGGGCATGGCGACGGAAGTGCCGGAGCGCGGTCAGGAAGAGGTCGGGGAGGGTGATTGCGCGGAGACGGCCATTGAGGCCTCCCTGGCGGCCTGAGCGCGTCGCTCCGCCGAAGACCTGATCCTCGCGCCGTCCCCGTATTCGGGGGCGGCGTTTTTCCATGGAAGCGGGTCACGGGCGTCGGGCCGGGGGTCGGGCCGGACGGTGTTTTCGAAAGCCGGAGGGATCTTCGGGAGGGGTGATTCTGATCAGCCCGGGAGGACAGACCCAATGGCGAAGACAAAACCCGACATTTACGACCAGGTGACAGATGCGATCCTTGCGCATCTCGAGGCGGGGGTGGTGCCCTGGCGCCAACCCTGGGACGGCGGTGTCCCGGCCCGGCTACCCGTGCGGGTCACGGGCGAGTGCTATCGTGGCATCAACGTGGTGCTGTTGTGGCAGGCCGCGGTGGCGCGGGGCTATGTCTCGCCGAACTGGATGACCTATGCGCAGGCGATCAGGCTCGGCGGGCAGGTGCGCCGGGGCGAGACCAGCGTGCGGGTGGTCAAATACGGGACGGTGAGACGGGCGGCTCCCGAGGGAGAGGACGGGGCGGAGGATGGATCCACCTTTGGCTATCTGCGGTCTTACGCTGTCTTCAACGTGGCACAGATCGACGGTCTGGATGCGGCGTGGTCTGCTGCTCCGCCGCCGCTGCGCGATTACGGGACAGAGGCGGATGCGGGGTTTCCGGAGTGGTTCGGCCGCACCGGGCTGAAGCTGCGGACGCGCGATGCGGGGCGGGCCTGTTACGATATAGCCGCGGACTGCATCGAGATGCCGCCGGTACGGCGGTTCGAGAGCCGGGAGGCCCACGCGGGAACGCTTCTTCATGAGACGTGTCATGCCACAGGGGCGAAATCGCGGCTGGACCGACCGTTCGGAACGGGCTTTGGCGATGTGGACTATGCACGCGAGGAGATGGTGGCCGAGCTCGGATCCGCCATGGTGGGAGCGCAGCTGGGCATCGCGCCGCAGTTCGAGGCCAATGCCGCTTACCTTCAGCACTGGATCGACATTCTGAAGAGCGATACCCGGGCCATCGTGCGGGCGGCCTCTGCGGCACAGAAGGCGGCCGACTGGCTGATCGGGAAGGCGGGGCTCCCGGACGCGGCCTGAAACACCCCGATCCGACACTCCCGGCGCGCGCCGCCCCCGGAACAGGGGCGGCGTTTTGCGTGGCCCGGAGAAAAGGCGCGCCGTCCCGCGCGTCCTTGTCGGTGGCGCCGACCCCGCGCTATGGTCGTCGGGGTAGTCCCGAACAGAAAAGGACGTGTCCCTTGGCGTTTCTCAGGCGCAGATCTCCGAACGAGCGGGCGCGGACGAAGGCCCCGCTGCCTCCGGCGAGCGATGTGCCGCGGCTTCGGGTTGACGGGTTGCGGCTCGATGCGCTCGACTGCGCTTTCCTGCAACTGGTATGCGATTGCGGGCATGTGGGGGAGGTACCGGTCGCGCCGTTGATCCGCCGCCATGGCCGCGCGGTACGGGTGCGCGATGCGCTCGGGGCGGTGCGCTGTTCGCGCTGCAATGAGCGGGCGATCCGCAGGGTTTTTGCGGGCTGCTGAACGGAACGGGTTCGCCGGAGAGGGAAGCGCGGCGGTGCCGCGCTCGCAGCGGATTCGGGCTAGCGCCGAACGCCCTGCGGAGCAGCCGTACCGGCCATTGAGGCCGGTACGGTTGCTGCCTCGATGCCCGGACACCGATCAGGCGTTGGCGCGGGGTGGGACGGGCCGCGCGGGGGCCGAGCAGGTCTGCGGCGGCTGGCGGGGCCGGATTGCGCGCCGGCTGAGGCGCTCGGACTGTGGCTCCGGTCCTGCGGGACCGGGGCCGCTTGCCGCGTGAATGCTGCGCCGTCGGCGCGACTGACGCGGGGCGGCGGCAATGCCCCGGCTGGCCCTCGTACCCTGTGCCAGTGGTCCCGCTGTTCCCGGCCTGCGCTGGTCAGGCCCTTTGAGAAATGTGCGGCTGTTCTTGCGGACCCTTCACCGGTCTCCCGGTTGTGGTCCGGCCGTGCATGATTCCCGAGGGGTGTCGTCTGGCCGGTCGCTGTCGTGACGGGTGTGTGACGATCCGTGCCGGGCCACGGAGGACAACATGGCAAATCACTACACAATCACCGCACCGGTCAAGTCGAAGGACGGCAAGACCCGCTACCCCCGGGTGGGAGCGCTCTTCGAGAACCACAACCGGGAGACCGGCGAGGTGTTCTACACGATCAAGCTCGACTTCCCGGTGGGCGTGACCGAGCTTGTCGCCTTCCCGCCGAAGCCGAAGGAGAACGGCGAGAACGGCGAGAACGGGGACACGGAGTGATCGACGATCCGGCAAAACCGGCGGAGGCTCCAAAGGAGCCCCGGGACAGCAGGGGCGGCCATGGGCCGCCCCGACCGGCTTTGCCGGTTGGCGCGCAGGCGCGCCCTTCCATCACAAGGATGATGTGCGGAGAGGCTGGCGCAGAATCGGAAACGGATGTAGGAAAGGAAGAGAGATGGCACATGCACTGCAAATAGACACTTTGGCGTTTTCGAAGAAGCTGCGCGAGGCGGGGGCCGACGAGGGTCTTGCCGAAGCTATTGTCGAGGGGCTGACAGCAGCGGACACTTCCGAACTGGCGACCAAAGGCGATCTGGCCGAGGTGAAGACGGAGTTGAAGGCCGACGTGGCCGAGGTGAAGGGTCAGGTCCAGGCGGTTGCCGACAAGCTGGATGGTATGGCGACGAAGGTTGAACTTGCCGAGGTCCGCACGGAGATCGCGCAGTCCGCGAACCGGGCCATTTACACGCTGGGGGGTCTTGTGGGCATTCTTTTTGTCCTTGATCGGATCATCCCGCTGTTCGGTGTCGGGAACTGACGCTCCCCCCATTTCTACATTCAAAACGCCGTCCCTCCGGGGGCGGCGTTTTTGTTTACGCGCCGAGCCGGTCGCGTTTCAGGATTGCCGGGCGGGGACAGCGTCCAGTTGTGGCCCCTGGCTCAGGCCGACTCCGGTCCGGTGCAATGCCGGTTATGCTGTTCCAGCAAGGTTGCGATATCGAGGCGTTTGCGTTTGGCGGTCTGGACGAGATCGAGGAGCGCGCGCAACTCCTGGGTCTCGATGCCTGTGAGCCAGTGCAGATCGTTGGCGCTGATCCTTGCAAGCAGCCTCTGCATCATGGGCAGATGACCGACGCCGACCTTGCGCTTGTACGGAGAGAGCGGGTTGTTTGGCTTTGGCATTGATCCGGTCCTTTCGGGTTCGTGCCGAGTGTATGATCTGCGGCATCAGGCCCGCACCCGTTCTGCGCCCTGAACGCTCCCCCGGAGCGTTCACCCCCTTCGGTGGTTCGGCTTGAACTCCATCGACGCGGACCTTAGCGCATTTCCCTTTTTTTGCCAATCCTGCAAAATCGCCGAAAGCACCTGATCCGGGAGAGACCGGCACTCCCGCAGGATCGCACCGTTCGACCAGTTTCGGCCCGTGTTTCCCTCCCCCGGTCCCTCCGCGATTCGTCCTGCGATCCCCCGTATTGCGATCTTCCCCGAGCGGAACCGGGGAAATTCTCCGGCGTCCCCCTGTTCCCCGGCGTCCCCTTCCGAGGGGCGAACCGTCCATGAGGGAACCCCCCGTATCTCCCTCCTTTCCGCCGTCTCGTCCCCGGTGTTCCCCCTTTCCCCCGCTTCGCCCAAGAGGGAAACCCAATCCCCTCCCCTTTCCCTCCTGACCTAACCCGTTGTTCCCCTTGAGAGATTGCCGCTCCCCTCCCGGTTTCCCCACCCCTCACATCTTCCCCTGCGCCGGAAAACGGGCCTCCCGAGGGGAACCCTGGGGAAAAGGCCCCTGATCCGGGACAACAGGGAAAGGCACGATTATACATCAAAATTGAAATTCATTTTGATGTAATCTGTATGCTACCGGCATGCCGAGCCCGCATTTCAATGTTTCCATCGTGTCCCGCGCCACCGGGGGAAGTGCGGTTGCGTCCGCCGCATACCGTCATGCGGCGCGTATGCGGTCGGTTCTTCGGGGGGAGGTGCGTGACTATTCGGGGAAGGCAGCGGAGCTTGTGCATTCGGAGGTTTCGTTGCCGGAGGGAGTGCCGGACTGGGCCGGTGAAGCATTTGGTCAGGCTGCTTTCGAGCGGGCGCTTGCGGAGGTTCTGGCGGAGGCGACGTCGGCGGGGCGGGAGGTTTCGGCCCCGGCTGCCGCGCGTCTGGCCTGGGCGGGTCGATAAATTCGGGGCTGACATTAAGAAGGCCCGGCTGCCGCGCGTCTGGCCTGGGCGCGTGTGAGCGCAGATCTGTGGAATTCGGTCGAGGAAGCCGAGGAGCGTCTGAACCGCAAACAAGCAACAGCCCAGCTTGCCCGGAGCCTGACGATCGCGCTGCCGCGGGTGCTGGGTCGTGAGACGCAGATCGAGCTGATGCGGGGCTATGTGGCGTCGGCGTTCGCGTCGCGGGGGATGGTCGCGGACTGGGTTATTCACGACAAGGGGGACGGCAATCCGCATGCGCATGTGGTGCTGAGCCTGCGGGATATTGGCGACGGGGACTGGGGGCGCAAGAACCGGGCGTGGAACCGGGCGGATGTTCTGGCGGGTTGGCGAAAGGGCTGGCAGGCGCATGCCAATCTCGCGCTTGAACGGGCGGGGTTTGCCGAGCGTGTGGATTTGCGGTCGCTGGAGGATCAGGGGCTTGATCTGGCACCGGAGGGGTACAATCCGCATGTGGCCGATCATGCGGAACGGGTTGGCGATGTGGCGCGGGAGAAGATGCGGTGTGCGGAGGTGCGGGAACGCAACCGGGCGTATCTGGTGGCGCATCCCGAGCATATCATCGCGGTCGTTCAGACGCAGCGTGCGCAGTTCACGAAGGACGATCTTCTGGCCGCGCTGGCGTCGCGGCTGGGGGTTGAGGTGGAGGGTCTGGATCAGACGATGGTTGCGGCGGTGGAGGGGTCGGATGATCTGGTTCCTCTGGCGGCACGGACGGAGGGTGGCGATCAGCTTTACATCAGCCGGGCGAAGGCGGAGATGGCGGGTCAGCTGGCGCGGGATGCGAAGGCGCTGGCGGAAGGTCGGCTCAAAGCCGGTGCGGTCTTCGAGGATCCGTTCGAGACGGGGACCGGGCCGGTTTTTGTGGATATTGAACGGGAGGGATATGATGACGAGCGAGACGGATCTGAAGCGGGTGACCTTAAAGATACAGGAGGAAGAGGCGGCACCTCTGGACGAGACGGACCGGGCGTGGATCGTGGATCTGTTGCGCTCAAGGGCGGAGCTTCGGTCCGGGAGCGCGGTCCCTCCGCAGCGGTTGTCCGGGAGGCGCTGAGCGCGCGGGCGGAGGATCTGTTCCGTTCGGCGTTCGGGGAGCCGGCACGGCCGGGCGCGCGGGAATGGCGGGCGAAGGAGAATGCGGGTCTTGCGATGCAGATGCAGGGTTCCAAACGCGGTCTCTGGCATGATCACACAGCCGGGGCGGGGGGTGATCTTCTCGATCTGGTTGCGGTGACGTGGTGCGGGCTGTCCTCTGCGCGGGACGATTTCCCGAAGGTTCTGGAAGAGGCGGCAAGGTTCACCGGAGTAGGGGTGATCGGCGAGACGGCTGCGTTCCGGGCGCGTGCCGCAGAGCCGGCGAAACGGGTCGCGGCCGAAGAGACGCGGGAGGCGGCGCGGCGAGCCGCGCTGGTCCGGAGGCTGGCGGAGGCGTCCCTGCCGGTAGAGGGCACGGCGGCGGCGGCTTATCTGGCGTCGCGCGGGATCACCGACCTGCCGGGGGACGGGATCGGGTATCTGCCGCCGGTTCCCGGCGCGGGTGTTTTGCACCCCGATCACGGCGCGCTGGCGGTCTGGGCGAAAGACGGGGCCGGTCGCATCCAGGGGGGTCAGCGCATCCTGCTCGATGCGGAGGGGCGCAAGGCTGCAGTGGAGATCGCAAAGCCGTCCTTCGGCGCGATTGCCGGAGCGCCTGCGCGGTTTCCGGCGCGCGCGGCCATGGAGGGTGAGGGCTGGCGGGCGCAGGATCCGGGGCTCCGCCCGTCCGGCGCTTCAAACCGTCCCCCGGACGGTTTGCCGGGCAAACCCGGTTCAGCACCGGACCCACTGATCATAGCGGAAGGCCCCGAGAGCGCGCTGTCGATCCGGGCGGCGACGGGCTGCGAGACCTGGGCGGTGTTCGGGGTGTCGGGATGGAAGAGCGCGCCGGTCCCGGTGGATCGCGAGGTGATCCTCGCGCCGGACCGGGATGCGCCGGACAGCCCGGCGGGACGGGCGTTCCGCGCGGCGGTGGCGCATCATCTGGGCCGGGGGTGTCGGCTGAAGGTGGCGCTGGCCCCGGAGGCGTCGGGTTCGAAGCGGGATCTGAACGATACGTATCAACGGGCGGGGGCGGCGGCGGTTCGCGCGGCGATTACCGGGGCGCGGGAGGTAGCGCGCTGGCTTCCGGCGACGCTGACTGCGGGTCAGCGGGAAGCGGCGGAGGCGATGCTGGGCGATGCGCGTCTGACGCTGGTGAAGGGCCATGCGGGGACGGGGAAGACGGGGTCCATTAGGGCTCAGTGCAAAATACCCCTCTAAGAAAAGTAACCCGTTGTAATCAAATGATTTTTATAGCTGTGCTTTCTGCGAATTTTGTGCGCATTTGCAAGCCTCTTAATTCATTGTTTTCAAATGATTTTAAATTTCTTAACGTGGTTTTCTGCACTCAGCCTCACTCGACCCCACGATCACATCAGGGTCAAGATCACCGCGCGTGGCAGGAAACCGGCCATGCTGGCGAAAAAAGAGGAGTTGGCATGCAATCGCGACCCGCGACTTCGCCCCAAACCGGTTTAGAAACTCAAAATCCGAATATGAAAGCCCCCACGTTGAGGCAAATGCTTGCTCTATCATGACCCCTCCAGACGCAAGCATCATCCAACATCAGCTCTGGCCGTCAATCAGCCTTTCGTTCCCTGTACGTTCTTTCAAAAGCCCAAATATGCAGCTTCGGGCCAGCTAGGCCAAGGGGGTCGATTACCGGAGGGGGCGGAATCGGGCGCTCTTATGAGCGTTTTTGAGTTTCCCGACACGATGAGACTACCCCGCTGGCGCGGAATGGTCAAAGTCTGTAACCTGTACAGGCGCTGGAGACGGTCGGCCGAACCGATGGTTATCATGCTCTTATCCGCGGATTGGATACCGCCTTGCCGAATACGATGCGGGATTGCCTCTCTCTAAGGACGGATGTTTGTCCCAACGCCCTCCGAGGATTTCCCTATCATTGGCCGCCATCTCCAGCGAGCTGCACAGGCAGCTTGTGTGCTTCGATCAGGCCGCCAAAGGCGTTTTTCGGGCGATGTCCCAGATGAAGCCGGCCAGTTCACGGGCGATCGCGGCCAGCACTCGTGGTTGAGGCTTGCCTGCATTCGACAGGTGTCGATATCGTTTGTAGAGGCGGATCTGCGCCTTCCACCCGATGTCTTTGATCTCTTGGGGCAGGTGCGCCGAACGCTTCAGATACGGATGCCCCTCCTTGGGCGGGTGTCTATATGACCAGCCAGCCTCCACCAGCATGGTGCGCGCCAAGGCATTGCCGGTTTTAGTCAGCCGCCCGCGCCGGGTCGTGTTGCCGCTGGAATGTTCGCTTGGCACCAACCCCAGCCATGCCATAAGCTGGCGCGGGTTCTCAAACCGGGTGATGTCTCCGATCTCAGCCACAACGGTCGCGGCGATGGTCGTGTTGACGCCACGCAGCGCGCGCAATGCATCAACGACAGGTGCAAAATGCCAACGTGGGATCGCATCGTTGATCCCCTGATCGAGAGTTCCGCCGCGGTCCTCAGCCTGGGTGATCGTGCGTTTGAGGTCTTCGAAGACCAATTGCTGATGCGGGAATGGAAACTTGCGCATCTCTGCCAGCCATCGTCGGTGGCGTTGTGTCCAGTACTGACCGTTTTCATAGCGCAGGCCGTGACGCAGCAAAAAGCTCAGGAGTTGCTGTTTGGCGGTCTTCACTGCATCCATCGCCTGTTTGCGGGCGCGGATCAGATCGCGCATCGCCTCCTGTTCCTCGTCAGGCGTCCAGATCGAGGTCAGTTCTCCGGCCCGCCAGAGCCGTGCCAGCATCTCCGCATCACGCCGATCCGTCTTCACCCGGTCACCAACCTTGCGTGGGATCATGGTCGGCGCGACAACCGCGCATTCAAATCCAAGCTTCGTCAAATGCCGGTGGAGGCCGTAGCCACATGGCCCGGCTTCATAGCAAAAGGATGGCCTATGCCCATTCTTGGTCAATGTCTTTGTAAGTCGCAGAACCGCATCCGCTGAATTGACAATGGTGCCGTGAAACCTGATCTCACCTCCGCGCCCATCCTCGGCTACTGCGACCGCAATCGTATCCTTGTGGACGTCCAGCCCCACATAAAGTGTTTTGTTCAGTCTCGTTTCCTCCGTCGAACACTCCAATATTCGCCGAGAAGATCACAGGCACGACGCCCGCCGCAAAACGCTCATTTGGTCTAAGGATTCTCCCGGTGTCTTTTCATGATGTTGAGGACGGTATTTTTGCTGATCCCGAGGTCTCGGGCTATCCAGCGATAACTACGACCTTCGCTGACAGCCCGAATGACCTTCGGAGCGAACTTGTCTGATACCGGTCTTTGACCTGGCTGACGACCGAGCTTTTTGCCTCGGGCGCGGGCTGCGGCCAGCCCGGACTTGACACGCTCGCTTAGCATGTCGCGCTCGAATTGGGCGATCCCGGCCAGCATCGTCGCCATCATGCGCCCGTGCGGCGTGTCGAGTTCGAAGGTCATACCGCTCATTGCAACCACCGACACCTTCCAGCCGGCCAGTTGATCCAGTGTTCCCAGCAAGTCTTGTGTTGAACGACCCCATCTGGACAGTTCCGTGACGAGAATGGCATCAATCTGATGGGCCTGTGCAAGCTTCATGATCCGGTTGCGCGCCGCTCGGCTCACTTTGGAGCCTGAGGCTGTTTCTCGGAAGATATCGATAACATCGTAATCGCTGCGCTTTGCAAAAGCGGTTAAAGCGTTTTGACATGATGTTGAATCACAATATTATGTTAAAACGCCCGCAACATACTGATTTTGCATGCGTTTCACAATCAAGCTGTGTCTCAGCTTAATCGCGAAACGCTTTAGATCCGCGACCTGCCGATCACAGGATTGGTCCGAAGTGGACACTCTGGCATAGATGGCGGCGCGTTGTCCCAATTGAACCCCCCTGGATTTTCGTCCTGCAACTCGTTGATTTTGTTGACGTGGATTTTGCACTGAACAGACACTCCTTCAAAAGGACAAATTTCATGCCAAGACGCAATGTTCTGACGCATCGTCAGCGGACCGCTCTCTTCGACCTGCCCACGGGCGAACCTGCCCTGCTACAGCACTACACCCTGGCGGATGATGATATCGAGCACATCCGGACGCGCAGGCGGCCGGAGAACCAGATCGGCTTTGCGCTTCAGCTTTGCGTCCTGCGCTATCCTGGTCGGCTATTGAAGCCGGGCGAGGTGATCCCGGAAGCCGTCTCCCGTTTCATCGCAGCTCAGCTGGGGCTAAAGGTGGAGAATCTGCTGTGCTATGCGGCCCGCAAAAAAACCCGTCGAGAACACCTCGGCACGTTGCGCAAGATTTACGGGTACAAGATGTTCACGGGCAAGCGCGTGAAGCAGATGAAGTCCTGGCTCGACCAACAAGCCGAAGCGGCCCAATCCAGCGAGGGCCTTGTGAAAGACTTCGTAGGGGAATGCCGGCGCCGGCAGATCATCCTGCCTGCCATATCGACCATCGAGAGGCTCTGCGCCGATGCTCTGGTTGCAGCCGAACGCCGAATTGACGCCCGGATCGTGGCGCGTCTGGAAAGCGGGATGCGCAATCGGCTTGACAACCTGCTCAGCGAGGATGTGGATGGCAGACTGAGCCGGTTCATCTGGCTGCGCCAGTTCGAGGTGGGGCGGAATACGGCCGATCTCAACCGGCAACTGGACCGACTGGAGTTTCTGCAGGTGATCGAGCTGGGGCCTGCCGTCCTCGATGGCATTCCGCCCCACCGGGTCACGCGCCTGCGCCGCCAGGGCGAGCGGTACTTCACAGGCGGCCTTCAGGAGATCACCAGCGACCGCCGCCTTGCCATTCTGGCCACCTGCGTCGTGGAATGGCACGCTGCCATTGCGGACGTCGTTGTCGAAACCCACGACCGGATCACGGGCAAGATTTGGCGGGAGGCAAAGAAGCTCTGTGAGCTTCGGGTTCAACAGGCACAGGCGGATATCGCCAGCACACTGGTCGGCCTTGGATCTCTGGGGGCTACGTTGTTGTTGGCAAGGGGCGATGATGCGGCCCTGGTCGGCGCAGTTGACGCGTCCTGCGGTTGGGACGATCCGGGCGCACTTGTCGCCATGGCCACTCAACCGGGACAAACCGTCAAGGCCGAGCCTCTGGACCATATCGTGAAGGGGTTCCACAGCTTCAAGCTCTATGCCAAGCGCATGCTGGCCGTACTGGACATCAGCGGGGCCGCCGTGGCCCAGCCCTTGCTCGACGCCGCAGCCATCATCCGCGACGGGCGAGATATTCCATCCCGCTCTCTGGCCTTCCTGACACCCCGGTCAAACTGGCGGAGCCACCTGCAAAAGCCGGAGACCGAAACGGAACGGCTCTGGATTGTGGCGGTAATGTGCCATTTGCGTGAAGCCTTCCGATCCAACGACATCTGGTTGGCACATGCCCGCCGGTATGCCGACACCAGGCAAATACTCGTGCCGGAAGAGGCTGCAAGGGCGATGCCGGGACTTATGGTCCCGCTGGAACCGGAAGCCTGGATCAAGGATCGCAAGCGCCGCCTTGAGGATGGCCTGGAACGACTGGCAGCAGCGGTCAGGAATGGCACCCTTCCCAACGGCATCATCGAAGATGGAGAACTGCGCATCGAGCGATTGAAGGCGGATGTGCCGGAAGAGGCCGCCGAACTGGTTCTCGATCTGTATCGGCGTCTGCCCAATACCCGGATCACGGATATTCTTCAGGACGTGGACAGGGACACGGGCTTCACCGAGGCCTTCACGCATCTGCGTACGGGGGTTCCCTGCAAGGATCGGATCGGTTTGCTGAACGTGATCCTGGCGGAGGGGTTGAATATTGGCCTGAGCAAGATGGCCGAGGCGACCAGCACCCATGACTATTTTCAACTGTCCCGGCTGTCGCGCTGGCACGTCGAAAGCGAAGCGATCAACGAGGCGCTGGCCACAGTACTCGAAGCGCAGTCCAATCTCCCCATGGCCCAATACTGGGGATCGGGGCAGACTTCATCCAGCGACGGACAGTTTTTTCCAACAACGCGTCAAGGTGAGGCCATGAACCTCATCAACGCCAGGTATGGGCAAGAAACGGGGCTCAAAGCCTATACCCATTTGTCCGATCAATTCGGACCCTTCTGGATAGGCACTATCCCTTCCACAGTGAGCGAAGCACCATATATTCTGGACGGCCTGTGTCTGACCGAAACCGGCAGGCGGATCAAGGAACACTACGCCGATACGGGCGGGTTCACCGATCTCGTGTTCGCCGCCAGTTCGCTGCTGGGTTATCTCTTCATTCCCCGTATTCGCGACCTGCAATCCAAGCGGTTGTACGTCTTCGAACCCAAAAACGTCCCAAATGAACTCAGAGGGCTGATCGGAGGCAAGGCTCGGGAACAGACGTTCCTCGACAATTGGCCCGATGTGTTGCGATGCACCGCAACGATGCTCTCCGGCAAGGTGGCGCCGAGCCAGATGCTGAAGCAATTGTCGGCCCGTCCGCGCCAGCATGATCTTGCCATTGCTCTTCGGGAAATCGGACGGATCGAACGGACGCTGTTCATGATCGAGTGGGCGTTGAGTATCGACATGCAGCGTCGGGCCAATATCGGACTCAACAAGGGTGAATCGCACCACGCTCTGAAAAACGCATTACGGATCGGTCGTCAGGGCGAGATCCGGGATAGGACAACCGAAAGCCAGCATTTCCGTCTTGCCGGCCTCAATCTGCTCACGGCAATCATCGTGCACTGGAATACGAAGCAATTGGGCAAAGCCGTCATGCAGCGCAAACGGGCGGGGCTGGAAACGCCTGGCGAACTGCTGGCGCACATCTCACCTCTCGGTTGGGAGCATATCCTGCTCATCGGCCAGTACATCTGGGGCAAGATCAGGACTGAAATTGCTTAGACCGAATGAGCGTTTTTTTTGCGGGGGCATCCGCCGTTGTGGTTTTCTCGACGAACTGAAGATTGTTCGACGGAGGAAACGCAAATGAACAAAGCACTTTATGTGGGCCTGGATGTCCACAAGGATACGATTGCGGTAGCTGTCGCAGAGGATGGCCGCAGTGGCGAGATCAGGTTCCATGGGGCCATCGTCAACTCAGCGGATGCGGTGCTGCGACTCACCAAGACCTTGACGAAAAACGGGCACATCCCGTCCTTTTGCTATGAAGCCGCACCCGATGCAAACCGTAGCACAGCCGATGGGAACGGCACCGGGGAGAAGGCATACCACGACAGGGTCAAGCAAGGCATCGGGAAGCGCGGTCGGCACTGACCGCCCGTTCACCGACAACGATCAATCAAGGGGGGGCGGTCAAAAGGCCGAGCGCTCCGACCGGCCAGACCCGCCTCCCCCAAACTCGGAGGTTTTTTCCCGTGAAACCTGAAAATTCCACCGCAGACCCGGAAACAGACCTCTTTGGAAATCCCTTGCTGCCGATGAAAGACCCGCGCGGTCGGAAGGCATACGCAAAAAGCAAGGCAAATCAGAAGCTTGTCGTGGATCTGCGCGGCGGAGGCATGACACATGGCAAAATCGCCATCGTTCCGGGATGCGATGAAAAGACCTTGCGGAAGTATTATTCCCGTGAACTGCATTGCCAAGTTGTTTAACGGGAATAATCTGTTTATAGGGTCAGGCATGAAGATTCCATCGTCAATGCCGAACCTGAAGGGCTTTCGTTTCCCCCGCGAGATTGTGGCCTATGCGGTTTGGGTCCACCATCGTTTTGCGCTCAGTACGGCGGATGTCGAGAATCTGCTGGCGGAGCGGGGCGTGATCGTCAGCCGCGAAGCGATCCGGCTTTGGGTTAATCGGTTTGGTCCGCATTTTGCGACCGGCATCCGTCGGGATCAACCGTGTCCAAACGACAAGTGGCATCTGGATGAGGGCGGGATCCGGATCAATGGTGTGAAGCACTGGCTCTGGCGGGTCGTGGACGCCAATGGCGACACGCTCGATATCCTGGTTCAGACGTGCCGCAATACCAAAGCCGCCAAGCGCTTCCCGAAACGGGTGATCGCCCGATGTGGCCAACCGGGGGTGCTCATCACGGATAGGCGGCGCCGCTACACGAAACCGACCACCGCGCCCATAAGGGCCTCAACAACCGGATCGAAGGCAGCCACAGGCCGACCCGCAGACGTGAGAAAATAATGGGCCGGTTCAAGTCGCCCGGGCAAGCCCAACGTTTCCTTGCCGCCCATGACCGGATCAATACCATCTTCAAAACTCGCCGCTATCGTCTCACCGCCACGGCCTGTCGCTACTCACGGGCAGATGCCTTCGCGCTATGGAATGACTATACCCGGGAGATGACGGCATGATAGACAAACGCTCGAGTTGCCCAGTCGATTGTTCTGACAATTATGCAGGTATGCAGGGATAAAATGAAACACCTTTCGTAACTCCCAAGCACCCTGTCCGATAGGGTTGCGGGGTTTTGTTCCGTCAGAGCCGTGCGATGATCTGAGGTGGTGACAGGGTCAGGATTTCCAGGATGTTGAACCGGTGTTTTCTGGCCGTCGAGATGACGGACCTGATGTCGGCGAAGACCCGCGCGCCCTCGAGGGTGCGGAAGGTGCCCGAGATTTTCATGCGCAGCTTCATCATGCGCAGGTCCTGTTCGGCCTGATTGTTTGTGAATGGGACCGCGAAGTCGGCGATGAATCGCAAAACGTCATCGCGGTAGTCACGCAGGCGGAGGAGCAGGTTGTGGCCTGGCCGCCTGGCTTTTCGGCCGCGGGTGCCGGGGCTTTTGGCCAGCGGGGGCTGGCGTTCGTGGAAGGCGAGCCCCTTGGCGAGGATCGCCATGTATCTGGTGACTATACCCTGGCGAACCAGTTCCGGGAGTTCGGTCTCGCCTTGATCCTGAGCCGCGCATCTGAGCTGATTGGCGCTATGAAGCACTGCGCTCATCTCCGTCGCCCAAGGCTCTTTTTCGATCTCTTCGATGGCCTTGAGTTCGCGCAAGTGATGCGCCCCGCAGAGGGCGTGGGCGTCCACTCCGCTCATATGGGCGTAGTAGGGTTTCCAGTGATCATGAATGATCGTCCCGCCGGTCAGGAAGGTTGGAACAGCACCGCGTTTGGCGCTGATGCGGTAATGGGTGAAGACGGTATCGCAGATCGTGTGCAGCCAGTGCAGCTTGCCGGCAACACGAAGTCCGGTCTCGTCCAGATGCCGAACGCCGCCTTCGGCAAGCCGGGCGAGAATGTGTTCAACCACGACACCCATCTTATACCAAGGGTTATTCAATCTGACCGACTTTCGCCCAGTTGCGGCTTGCGATGGATGTGATGGTTTGCGGTCTTGCGATGAGGTTGTTCCAGGCCTCGCACCCCGCGTCGAGAATCGCGTCATATGTGTCGAACGTCCGGTTTGCGAGCCATGTCTGGCGGAGATATTGCCAAATGTTTTCGGTTGGATTCAGCTCTGGTGATTTGGGCGGCAGAAACATGAGCGACAGGTTTTGCGGGATTTCCAGAGCGGATGTCGTGTGCCAGCCGGCTTGGTCCATGAGGATGACGGCGTGGGCGCCATCGGAGACAATTTTGCTGATTTCTTCCAGGTGGCGCTGCATCGCATAGGTGTCGGCTGCTGGCATCATGATCGCCGCGCCGGTGCCGCGTTCGGGGCAGATGGCGCCAAAAAGATACGCATTTTGGTAACGCTGATCGGCGGGCTGGCGGGGCCGTGTGCCCTTGCGTGCCCACTGGCGGACGCGGGTGTTCTTCTGACCGAGACGCATCTCGTCCTGGAACCAGATTTCGACGGGTTTGTCCGGCGGCACCCCCTGAAGCGTCTCCTTCAGATTGTCGCCGAAGTTTTTTTGAAATCCTCAATGACCTGCACGTCCTGCCCCGGGTGCTGAGGGCGTGCGCTGATGTGGGAAAAGCCCAGATTGTGCAGAATCTGCCCCACATGGCGCTCGTGATAGTCGACGCCAAAACGCGCCTTGATCACATTCTTCAAATCGACCCGCCGCCAGCGGACGACACCGTCCTTTTCAGGATCAGGACCGGTCTCGACAAGAGCCGCCAGTTCATCCAGTTGCGCATTGTCAAGGCGGGATCGCGAGCCTCCTCGCTGCCGATCCAGCAGCCCCGCTGGACCATCAGCGTTGAAACGGAGCACCCAGTCCCTGAGCGTTTGCCGGTCCATCCCGCCAATGCGGGCCGCAGCCCCACGCGACATGCCATCGGCGATAGCGGCAAGCGACAAAAGCCGTCGGCTCTGCCGGGCATCAGAACTCTCTGCGGCAAGCTTGCGCAGATCATTGGCGGTAAAATCGGCTCGCATCGGTATCCTGGCTGGCATCGGTGGTCTCCTTTGCCAATCTTGAATCACCTCAGCACCTCAGGCGGTACCCAAAATCCATAGCTGAGTCATTTTGAAGCACCCTTGGTATTATTTGCCGCGCCGCGCGTCCAGTTGGTCACGCTGGCCGCGCACAAGCTGGTGGCCCCAAACAGGTCGCGCATAAGCTGGCAGACCCGATCCTCGGGTATCAGCTGCTGAACATTGCAATAGACCGCCACTGCCCGCATGCGCGTGCCATATTGCACATGCGCGGCCACGCCATCGGGAAAGCCAGCCGTCGTCGTGGCTCGACAATGGTCGCAACAATAAACCGCCGCCTGATGCTCGGTGACCTCCAGGCGTGGCGCAGGCAAGTCGAACACCTGACGCTTCTCGATCCCTTTCACCATCTCCGCCGTCAGGGCGCTCTGACAGGCGCTGCAATGCGTCGCCTCATGCCGTTCGACAAAGTCGGGTGTTGACGTCTGGCGCAGGGTGTCGCCCCGGTGGCCAACTTGGCCGCCACTTTTCTTTCCGGATTTGCCACGCAGGCTGCGCGGGGCTGGCTTCTTCAGGCCATCACTTGAAGGGGGCTTGCTGCTATTGCTGCTGTTCTTGGCCAACTGTCGGCGCAGGTCCGTGATCTCTTCCGCCATGCTCGCCAACGCAGCTTCAAGCTCAGCGATCCGACGCAGAGCCGTGGCGAGAAGTTGTTCAAGGGCGGCAACCTGATCCATCCCACCACTGATTCAGAGAAATCAACCCGGCGCCACAGAATTCAGACAAGAAAGAAAAAAAACACGCGCAAAATGGCAAATTCGACTCACCATAAAACTGACAATAACACTCAAACGTGGGGGGTGCTTGGGAGTTACCTTTCAAATCGTATTTGGCATTCGCAGTCCCGGAAGCTAGCATTTGTCGGCTACCATCTGCGCTTGCGATACGAAGCCCTCGCCCTTCTTGGCGTCTTGTTCGACTTGCGCTTGTTTGCGCCAGTTTGAAGCGCTTGAAGGTTCCGCCGATCATCCGAGCCACCTTTTGACCGTGGCCAAATGTGATCGACTTGCCAACCCATAGGGCTGTCCCTGTTATAAGCCGGTTTGTAAAGTACATTGCCCTGAGAATCCCGTCGATAGAGGTTTGGATTCTTCCCTTTGACGCGGCGCGCTTTCTCCCAGACATGCTGAGCTTTTGGATTGGTGGAATACGGCATGATGGCCTTCTGTAGTTAAGCTGCAGATCTTCGCGGGTGAATGTGTGAGCCAGACGGCGTGATCTCGATATCAAACCCCTCGGTAATCATGGATTTCACCTGTTCGGTATGGTAGATCAGCCCAACCGACCTTTTGCCGTTGGTCAGCTCATAGAGCCGCATTGTCAAGTTGTGGGAGGGCATTGTCCAGGTCTCCGGGAAATGCCGTAAGGCGTTTCAAAGACGTGCTTTTCGGTCAGTGCGGGCGGTCCTGTGCGAAGACGGTCGCGAGGTCGGGCGCGTCCAGAACGGCATCCAGACAGGCCTCGATCCGATCAACTGTGGCGATCCGCGCGCCGATGTCCCGGGGCAGGGGGCCGAAACGGCGCTCCAACTGGCGTCTGAGGGTTTCGGCCAGGGCTTCCGCCCTGCCCTCGACTTTGCCCATCTCTTCGCCCCTGGCCAATCCGCGCGCTTCGCCCTGTTCGAGCAGTGTTTCTGCAATGGTTCCCATAAGCGCCTCCAGTTCGTTATGGCCCCCGGTCCTGAGCGTGGCCCGCAGGGCGTCCATGTCCACATTATAGACCCGCAGCACATATTCAAGAACCTGTCGCCGCAGATCGGTCCCCTCGGGCAGGCTCCCGGCGATCTCCGCCAGAAAGGCAAGGGCCTCACGCCGCAGCGTGATGAACCCAGCCCTCAGCGCGGCGTTGCGCGACAGCGCGTCGATCTCCATGGCCCGCAGGTTGCGCAGGATATACCCCGCTCCGGGCAGGAAAGCGAGATCGGGATCATCGGTGGCGATCATGTCGCGCAGGCTGTCGGGTACGGTCCAGGGCTCCGCGCCATGATAGACGACCACCGGAATGATCGGGGGCAGGGCGCGGAGCCGGGCTGTACCGGTTCCGGCGTAGCGCTTCCAGATGCGCACCATATAGGAGGCCAACTGAAGCGGCAGCGCCGGATCAGGGGCGCTTTTGTGCTCCGCCAGAACATACACGAAGGCGTCGGTCCCCGAGGCCAACGCGACCTTCATCAGCAGATCGCTCTGGCTGCCGACGAGCGCTTCATCGACGAAGCTGCCCTCGACGATCCCGGGCGGGGCATCGGCGAGTTGTCCTGCGATGGTGTTGGGCAGGTGATCGCGCAGGAAGTCCCGCGCCCGCCCGGGATCGGACAGCAGCGCGCGAAAGAGCGTGTCGTGCGGATTGTGCAACTCGGCCATCGGATCCCCGTGCAAGGTGGTGTCACCCCTGCTGCTATGGCAGGGCGGGCCAACAGGCAAGCCCGGGGCGGCAGGACGCTCCGTGAGGACAAACCATCCCCGAGTGCGGAAACGGGCTAATGTCGCTCTACGGGTTCCTTCGGTTCAATAGGTCCTGAACCCGGGTTGGCCACAAGGCTCTCCGCATGCCTTTTCATAGTCTTTACAAAACTCTGAGGCTTTGAGCATGGAGGAGCCACCAATCACACCTGTATAAGCATTTATATTAAATCCAGAAACATTCATCCCCCTTACCACCCTTCAAAATTTCCGGATCTGATTTGACGTTTGTCTGATCTGTGTGATTCAAGGAGTCTCCACTGCTGATATTGGAGGCTGGTTTGTTGGGAAATGTTTGTTTTTCAGAGCTTTATTCGAAGGTTGAGGCGGATTTTCAGGACCGCTTGCTCGGGTATCACAAGTCGCGCCGGGAGGGATTGTGCATCATAGCAAGCGTGATTTTGAACACGCGCAGCGTCAATCTGATGGAAAATGCGGCTGCTCTGCCCCGCGATATCGGCTCTGTGGACCACCGCTATCAATACATTTCGCGGGTTCTGGGCAATCCTCACATCGATACTGATGAGATCATGCAGGCCTATGTTGGTGAAATTTTCCGCCGCCAGTGTGAGGCCGGAGAAACGATTGTGGTGGCCCTTGATCAAAGCAAGCTCAACGAAGGGCATGAGGTTTTGATGTTATCGGTGCGGATGCGGGATCGGGCCCTCCCGGTCGCCTGGCGTGTACGCCAGACCAAAGGGCCGATTGGATGGCGCGTGCAACATGAGCTTTTGGAAGCAGTCCGCCCATGGCTCCCGGCGGATGCGCGTGTGTTGCTGGCGGGAGATCGGTTTTATGGAACCGCCCGATTGGTCGCATGGTGCCAGGAGGCTGGATGGGACTACCGGCTGCGCATGAAGGGAAATATCACACTGCAACATCAGGGTGGCGAGATGATGACGCGCGAAATTGCCCAACTGATGCCCGAAGGGCTTGTAAACGCTGAGCTTTACGGAACGGGCGTCTTTAGCAACATTGGAGTGCTTCACGAAGAGGGGCACAAAGAGCCTTGGATTATTGCCATGAATGCAGCACCGTCCGAGTACAAGGTGCTCGATTATGGAATGCGTTGGGGAATTGAAGCCATGTTCTCCGACTTCAAAACCCGGGGCTTTGAAATTACTCAAAGCCAGATCAAAAAGCCGGATCGATTGGCCCGCCTCATTTTGGTGCTGGCAATCGCCATGTACTGGGCTGTTTCAACCGGAGCAAACGAAGAGCACCACGTCGCAATACGCGGCGAAAAAAGGGGATTCGAAAAGCCCGAAGGTCCTTATGCTCTCTCTTCAAGACAGGCCTTCGTGCTATCCGACGATGCCTCGCAGGTTATGCCAAAATCCCCAAGCTCTGGGATGTCTGGCTAAATTGAAGGGTGGTAAGATTCATCCCCACCACATAGTGCTTCCCTTGAATTTTTGTAATATAAGGAGCGCCGGACACCGAGGGTTCCGTAGGGCAGTTATGGTAAAGATAAGAACCAGAATCATTTTGTCCATTGAATTTACACGCCTGATTCACCTTTTGAGGGGATTGGTATAGGGTCAAAAGCTTATCAGAGTGTGCAGGAATGGCCTCATCCTCAGACCAGTTCAAACCTCGTCTCTGTGTTTTGTACCTTGATTTTCCGCGGTACAAATGAACCTTCAGCCTTTTCAACTGTTCAGAAGAGGCGGAAATGACTTTAATGAAGTTGTGGGACCTAAGAAGAGGCTTGTCAACTCGTATAAAAACATAGTCGCTATTCCTGTGCTCAGGATGACTTTCATTCCAAAGCTCGGGGTCTCTCAATCTTGGTGAATAATAATTTTCATCTTTTTCAGCGACCATCATATTTTTTCTTTATGGGGTAAGCAACAACTCTTGCAGGAAAATTTCCTGGGCTAACCCTTTTTTTGGCTGTGATTGGATCTTGTAAGGCTCCATGTGCTGTGGTGAGATAAACTCCCGGGCAGACTTGAATACCTTGAAGTACAGCACTACGCCCGCCGAGCACCACGGCCATGGATTTTTGAATCTCTGGCTCAGCATCGGACATGGAGTTGTCCCGGTCCGTGTACCAGGCCACGTTTGTCACGTTTGTATGGGAAGCCCAGGCCCCGGGGAAGTCCAGGGCACCCATCTTTTTGCCGGACGTTTCAGGATGACCGGTCCAGGCGGGAAACATCTCCGGCGATATTGTCGGCAACTTTCCGACACAGGCATTCCTGACACCTTCGAAAGGCGCCATCGCTTCATTCATGTCCATGTCATTGCAGGCCAGTGCAGACCCTGCCGATATCGCCAAAACCGTCCCGGCAAAAGCCAGCTTCTGTCCGATCATTGCGCAAACCTCCATATGCTTTGCGCCCCCGTCCGAGCGATATTCCTTATTCAAATTTACCGTAAGCGGTATCACCGCGCCCTGTCAAAGCTCCAGGGCATCAGTTCGTCGATGCGAGATGATGGCTGGTCCGTCTGTGACCGGAAACCCTTCATGGCGCCCTGTGCGCCGCTGCAGCGGACATGGGAGGCAACTGTCCGGGCCTCGAACATGACTGCAGTACCCAATAGCCCGGTGGTCGACCACACGCGCCCACATCGTGGCGGCCCGGACCTGTTTTGGGATGAAGACAACCTGCAGGCCGTGTCGAAGGCATACCACGACAGGGTCAAGCAAGGCATCGGGAAGCGCGGGCGGCACTGACCGCCCGTTCACCAACAACGATCAATCAAGGGGGGGCGGTCAAAAGTCTGAGCACCCCGAACGGCTGGACCCGCCTCCCCCGGATTCGGGGATTTTTTTTCCTGGATCGTGAAAATTCGATCTCGGTCGACCTCTTCGGGAATGTCACTTTTGACAAGCCTCGAACGCGCGGGCGACCGCCGTTCGGGAGGACCGGGGAAAATGCCCGTAAAGTCAGTATGTTGCTGGCCATGGGGTGGTCGAACAATCGAATGGCCGGGGGTATTCGCGTTCCGCGCACGGGTAAAGCGATCTCGACCCCAACGTAGAAACGGCATTTTAGATCCGGGCTCAAAATACGGGAGTTTGCGCGGGACCACATGACAGCCCCGCAGATCATGCGGGTTTGGCAAGCAGCGGAGGTCGGCAATGTCGGGGCAGGGCGCAGCTTTATGAAATTGGTCGAGGGGAACGACCTGATGCAGGTCAAGCGTAACCTTGATCAAGAGTTGTTGCTTACCCCTTGAAGGGAGAAAATATGATGCCCGCAAAAAAGGATGGAAATTATTATTCCCCAAGATTGAGAAACCCCGGGCTTTGTAAAGACTGTGAAAAGGCGTGCGGAGAGCCTTGTGGCCAACCCGGGTTCAGGACCTGTTGAATCGAAGGGATCCCCGGTTCCGATGAAGTGTGGTTCATCATGGCGAGGGAGATTCACTGAATTGCCTATGACAACACCGGGGCTATACGGAGTTTCCTGCCGCCCCGGGCTTGCCTGTTGGCCCGCCCTGTCATAGCAGCAGGGGGGACACCACTTTGCACGGGGACCCGATGGCCGAGTTGCACAATCCGCACGACACCCTGTTCCGCGCGCTGCTGTCCGATCCCGGGCGGGCGCGGGACTTCCTGCGCGATCACCTGCCCAACACCATCGCCGGACAACTCGCCCCGGCCCCACCCGAGATCGTCGAGGGCGGCTTCGTTGATGAGGCGCTCGCCGGCAGCCAGAGCGATCTGCTGATGAAGGTCGCGTTGACCTCGGGGACCGACGCCTTCGTATATGTTCTGGCGGAGCACAAAAGCACGCCCGATCCGGCGCTGCCGCTTCAGCTGGCCTCCTACATGGTGCGCATCTGGAAACGCTGCGCCGGAACCGGAACAGCCCGGCTCCGCGCCCTGCCCCCGATCATTCCGGTGGTCGTCTATCATGGCGCGCCGCCCTGGACCGTACCCGACAGCCTGCGCGACATGATCGCCACCGATGATCCCGATCTCGCTTTCCTGCCCGGAGCGGGGTATATCCTGCGCAACCTGCGGGCCATGGAGATCGATGCGCTGTCGCGCAACGCCGCGTTGAAGGCGGGGTTCATCACGCTGCGGCGGCAGGCCCTTGCTTTTCTGGCGGAGATCGCCGGGAGCCTGCCCGAGGGGACCGATCTGCGGCGACAGGTTCTTGAATATGTGCTGCGGGTCTATAATGTGGATCTGGACGCCCTGCGGGCCACGCTCAGGACCGGGGGACATAACGAACTGGAGGCTCTTATGGGAACCATTGCTGAAACACTGCTCGAACAGGGCAAGGCGGAAGGCCTGAAAGCGGGCGAAGCGCGCGGATTGGCCAGGGGCGAAGCGAAAGGCAAGGCGGAAGGCAAAGTGGAAGGCAAGGCGGAAACCCTCGGACGCCAGTTGGAGCGCCGTTTCGGCCCCCTGCCCCGGGATATCGAGACGCGGATCGCCGCGGCGGAACCCGATCGGATCGAGGCCTGGCTGGATGCCGTTCTGGACGCGCCCGACCTCGCGACCGTCTTCGCACAAGACCGGCCGCACTGACCGAAAACCACGCCTTCGAAACGGCTTACGGCATTTCCGGCAGACCTGGACAGCACCGACGCACCATATGAAAAACGCGCGGATAGACCCTTGGTCCCGCAGGTCAAGCTGCCGAAGCGGCTCGATCTGGACGGAGATGCCGGGCGGGCGCTCGACAGCGTGCCGGGGCCGGGGTCGATTACCGCCGAGTGCCAAACCTGCGGTTATCCATGTTGCCGGTGTATAGGGCGGTGCGCATCATGATGCAGGTGGCTTCGGCCTGAACCAGAATCGGACTCTCACGCAGTTCACGGGAATAATACTTCCGCAAGGTCTTTTCATCGCATCCCGGAACGATGGCGATTTCGCCATGTGTCATGCCCCCGCCGCGCAGGTCCACGACAAGCTCCTGATTTGCCTTGCTTTTTGCGTATGCCTTCCGACCGTGCGGGTTTTTCATCGGCAGCAAGGGATTTCCAAAGAGGTCTGTTTCCGGATCTGCGGTGGAATTTTCAGGTTTCACGGGAAAAAAATCCCCGAATTCGGGGGAGGCGGGTCCAGCCGTTCGGGGCGCTCGGCCTTTTGACCGCCCCCCCCTTGATTGATGGTTGTCGGTGAACGGGCGGTCAGTGCCGCCCGCGCTTCTCGATGCCTTGCTTGACCCTGTCGCCACGATGTGGCCGGACATGGTCGACCACCGGGCTTTTGGGTGCCGGATACTTGCCAATCGGCATCACGCCACTTGCCTGCGGTGTCAGCCGACTTGCTGGCCGGCGGCTATCCCGAAGATAGCCACTTGATCCTGCACGCCATTGAGTGGCTCAACCGCGTCGCCAAGCGCCACAATATCAAGCTGCGTCAGGCCTTCACACGCAAAGCAACAAAGGCAAAGAAGGAAGCTGCACGGCTCTTGCACAACCGACGATTCCGTGGTGGACCGGGAGACGCTGAAACCGCATCACCGCCCCGCGGCATAGGGCGGGCAGGGCGCGTTCTTTAACCGCCGCCCCTCTTTGTGGGGTCCGCAAGTCCATCCCTGTAAGACGGTTGTGGTCTGGTTGTCGATCGGGTCAGGCCATGGCCTTATCAACCGTAAACCATGCGCCTTGGAACCGTCATCCCCACAAGAGTCTCAGTACCGGCACCACCCCGGGGTTCAGATGCGATATCCCCACGAGGGTTCAGAAGCGTCGTTCCCATGGGTTTCAGAACCGACATCCCACGGGGTTCAGAAGTGTAATCCCCATGAAGGTGGGGATCTCAGTCTTACCTTCTGTCGACCTGCCCATGCAGCACTTGCTTCTGGCCCGACCGGGGGCGGGTATCTGTTTGGCTTGGCATCGGATTCCCGCCCTCGCGGGAATGACGGTCGGGAAAACCCGGGCCTATTGTAATCCTGTCAGGTTGGACCGAGTTCCAATCCATCAAACACGGCGCGTATATCGCAGAGAGTATACATCACCGTGCATCGTGAGATGTGTGAATCTTATAGCCGGAGGGCAGAGGGTCTTGGGTGTTCGAGGTGTCCTGTTGAGGGAAACGGGTCAAAGCCAATAGCTGGCGACAAAAAATGATTTATTGTCGTAACGAGCGGTAGTTTGGTGAATTTTTGTCGTAGCGCACCTATTTAGTGTCGTAAGAAATCTGCCCCGAGCATTTCTTATCAGTGGAAACGCCCGCTCTGGCCCCGCATGTTTGAGGCACAAGCCACCAAGTGGCGCAACCTATCGAGGAAATCTGATATGACTGACAAACGATCCCGTGGACGCCCAAAGGGCACAGGTAAGAAAGATGATCACCACTTAGACGCAGTGGCAGATTTGCTTGTGCGCCAATCAGAGCTGAAGAAAACGCCCGCAATCTCGCAGATCGCACAAAAGGCGTTCCCCGAACACCAGTGGGAAGCCGCTGAGCGCCGGTTGCTCAGGAAGTGGAACAAGACCGCAGATGAGCGCCTTGAGGCCGCGAAAGAACGCTATGCCGAAGAGCGGCGCGAACGGCGCGCCACCCGAACTGTACCGGCTGGCGGCATACTCTCTCGGCTCGCTGCCGCGAATAGCCTTGCCACAGAGATGGCGCAGAGGAACTCTTTTGCCCGTGAAATGCAGGAAGCGCTGAACCCGCCCAACCTCGTCATCGCCGCCAACCACCTCGCGCAGACCAGTTCGCTCTACGATGCCATGCTGCTTGCCCACACCTCGCCGCTCGGGTGGGAGCACGTCATCCTATCTGTAGGCGCTTGCAAACATCCGGGTTTCGACCTGCAAACATCGTGTAATTTCTGCCGGGATTATCTGCGAACGAGCCGGGATTAGTTGCAACCAGCCTGCAAACATCGGTGTTTGCCGGGATTAGTTGCGACTATCGGCTGTCTTGGAAACGCTCGTTTGCCGGGCACCAGCATGGTGTCATTGCCTGACATTGGCTCCGCTCGATAATATTGCCTGTTTACCCTGTCCAGGTATCAAGGTATGAGTTTTTAGCTTACTGACGGAATTCTGGACTATCCTCCATGCTTATTGGCTATTGCCGCGTTGCTGAAGCAATGCCTGACCGACGGCACCAAAGTCGATGACGTGATCACCTCGGAAGCGCGCAACTTCCCAGCCGAGAAACTGAACACGCCACTGCAAATCGCCGAGCACCTGAACCGCGCCTTCACCGACACGTTCCGCATGGGCGGTGATCAGGTTACCGTCGATATTGTTCGCGAAACCATCTCTGCCGGGTTTGACGATCTCGACGCCCGCCTCGCCCGCATCGGATACTCGCCGAAATCACTGGCCGAGCAGCTCGACCTCACGCAGGCTGAGGCTCGCCGCTTCCTGAAGGGCAAACTTGACACTGATCGTACCACCGAACCCGGCGACATCATGCGCCAGGCAGGTCTTCCGATCTGATGAAAGGCGGACAGGGTTCATCAACAAAAAACTCCAAGAAGATCACGCGCATGCGGATGTTCGTCCAGACCAACCAGCAAACGAGCGTTTCCCAGACAGCCGATAGTCGCAACTAATCCCGGCAAACCCCGATGTTTGCAGGCTGGTTGCAACTAATCCCGGCTCGTTCGCAGATAATCCCGGTTTGAGCACCCCGATAGTCGCAGATAATCCCGGCAGAAATTACACGATGTTTGCAGGTCGAAACCCGGATGTTTGCAAGCGCCTACACCTATCTGGCGACTTCGATTGGCACTCCGGTGCCGCTCACCGCAAAATTGCGCGCCCACTCAACATCAGACCAGCCAGAGACCGGGGAACTTGACTGTGTTCGCTGAAAGTTCTTTCTTAGCGTGGTTCTACGAAGAAACCTTCCGATGGGGCCTCCCTCAGCTTGAACTCGGTCAAGCTGAGGATGAACAGGTCGAACTGGCTATCGATGGAGCGGCGCTGGTTCATGAACGGGGTAATCGCGGCCTATATAGGGATGATACTATAATGAAATCTAAATGATATCATATTGATTGCGCACGATCTAGTTTTTCAAGCACGGCCTCGAGCAGCCAGGTGTGCCTTGGTATCCGAACGCTGCGGCCCTCGACCGCCTCGTCGACGCGAGCGAGCATATCGGGTGGCAGGCGCAACACTACATTGGTGGGCGTGGCCCCTGCCCTGCTCTTTTCTTTCGGGTCGTCCTCGGCCACGCTGCCGCCCTTGGCGATCAGCGCTTCGATGGCGCTCTCGTCATTGGCGCTTGGCTTCTTGGTGCTTGGTTTGGGTTTTCTGGCTAGGGCCATATTTTACGCTCCCACCGCGATTGGTGATGTCTTTTTGATATTATGTAGATGTCGGTATAGCATCATGAACTCGGCCGTGGCCTTGGTGTCCTGTGGCTTGAGTTCGGCCACGCCCAGCCCATGGGCGGCGGCGTTGCCGAAGGCCTTGCGTGCGCCGATAGGCGTGTCAATCAGCACCAAGCCCTCGGTGTCGCGGATCACCTCTTCCGCGTCGGCGTTGTCTTGGCCGCGCGGGTCAGCCCGGTTGATGAAGGCATAGGCTGCCAACTCCGGGTTGGCAGCGCGCATCTCAGCGACGAGTTGGCTAACCTTCTCGAGGGTCCAGACATCGAAGCTGCGGGGCACGAAGGGCACCAGCAGCGTGTGGCTGACCGTCAGCGCCGCACGCTGGCTGGTCGTGTCGCGTCCGCCGGTATCGATGACGATGTCGTCATACTTGTCGGCGAGACGCTTGACCTCGGTGCGCACCGCCGGACCGGTAAGCTTGATTGAGGTGAACCCGGCACCGCCTTCCAGCTGCTCATTGCGCAACATGGTGAAGTCGGAGGCGGTTTCCTGGTCGTCTGCGTCGACCAGCAGGACGTCACGACCTTCCGCGGCGCGGAAGACTGCGAGGTTGGTGGCGATCGTGGTTTTGCCGGAACCGCCTTTGATCCCGCCGACGGTAATGATCATGGTGCCTCCAAGGGTGATGGGTGATCTGGTATATTGATGACATCGCGCTGATATCAAATCAATACCCAGCTGACCCATGGGCGGTATCAGCGTGACATAGCTGTGGTATTCGCGTGACATCACGCGGGATGGCAACACCGCCCTGTGTCGCGCCTGGTTCATAAAGCCGCTCAACCGCAGTTGCCTTATACTCGTCCGTGTAGTTCCGTCGATGTTGTCCCATTCAGTATCCCTTTCATGAACAGGGGTAAAGTACCCCAGTGTCCGGAAACCGGGACGAAG
The DNA here is from genome assembly GCA_951812305.1 of uncultured Paracoccaceae bacterium. Classification (GTDB taxonomy): domain Bacteria; phylum Pseudomonadota; class Alphaproteobacteria; order Rhodobacterales; family Rhodobacteraceae; genus Rhodobacter_B. Next base: position 24,274 of record CATOSB010000018.1, on the reverse strand, counting down.
TTCAAACAAAATGGCACGCCGGATCCGGGCGATGACCACAAAGGAAGAAGCCTGCAAACCACAGAAAGTAACTGCCACATGAGAATCCGGTACGTTTGGAAATACGTATCGGTAAGTGAGGAGTGCTCTGGAAAATATGGGCGTCGATTGAAGGTAAACTGATCGGGAAAACCAGATAGGGGTCGGGCGCAAAAAAGCCCGTGGATTCGAATTGGACCTGGTCAGCGAACGAACCATACCGGCCCGCGGCGTGTGAATAGCCGCAAACATGAGGCCTTACACACGACCGCATTCAATCTTGTTCCATTCAGTTCAGAAAAGCCTTGCAAAACCGGGGGTACCCACACACGACCCCGTTGTGATTCAACCGAGTTGATAGACTTGGAGGAGCCCATGCCCCATAGAATCCTTGAAAACCCAACATGATAGGTTAAATACACTCATGGTCACCATTCATCGTGCGCATGGTCTGCGCGTCATCATCTTCACGGACGATCACGAGCCCGCCCATGTGCATGTGTTCGGTGATGGGCAAGTCAAGATCAATCTGACCGGGCCTGACGGGGCTCCATCTCTTGTCTGGGCCCAGGGCATGAAGGGGAACGATGTGCGCCGAGCCGTGCAGATCGTCCAAGACCAGCAAGAGGCGTTTCTTGCCAGATGGAGGGAAATCCATGGCTGAACTGACAGATTCTGAAATCAATGCCGCCATTGAGCGTGGCCACATCGCGCGACAGACCGAGCCGCGCGCGGATGCAGTGCGCTATGACAAGCGAAACAGCCGCATCATCGTCGATCTGACCAACGGCTGCACCTTCGCCTTTCCACCCCGCATGGCGCAGGGGTTGGGGTCCGCAACAGACGAAGACCTCGCCGCGGTTAAAATCCTCGGTGCTGGTTACGGCCTGCATTGGGAAGCCCTCGATGTGGACCTGTCAATTCCCGGCTTGCTGGCGGGGCTGTTCGGCACCAAAGCCTATATGGCCCGGCGGGCAGGGCAGACCAAATCACCCGCGAAAGCTGCCGCCGCCCGCAAAAATGGCCGCAAGGGCGGCAGGCCGCGCAAGCACGCATGATTTTCCACCTAAGGAGACACGCAACAATAAGTGAATCGCAAACCTTTGCCGCTGCGACGGTTTGACTCTGGTCCGCGCGATTCCCATGCCGTTCTCAATATGGTAATCGATAATCATGGTACACTCCTGCGCCTGAATTGGCCTGATGATTTTGATGCCTGTGAATCACTTTGCCGCATGGTCACAGGCACGGAGGTTTCTATTTTGAGGGTATGAGCAAGCGAGACAAAACAGTCACCTTATCCGACGAGCAGCGCATAGCGCTTGAAGCGCTTTGCCGCCGCCGCAAAGTTGAGGCCCTTGTTTGGAAACGTGCGCGTGCGTTTCTTCTTCTGGACACAGGAGAAGACGCCGGAACGGTTTGCCGGATTTTGGATATCGGTCCAACGGTTCTGACGGAATGGCAGTTCGCGTTTGCCGGAGCGGGGTTGTCATTTTTTGGCTTGAAGGGCTACAGCCAGCGACAGGGGCATCTATCGGTGGAGCAGGAACGGGCTTTGAAAGCGCATTTCACCGAACATCCGGCACAGAACGTAGATGAGGTCTGTGCCTATGTTCTGGCCGAGTGCGACCAGAGCTACAGCCCCTCGGGAGCCGCCAGGCTGATGCGCCGCCTGGGGTTTGTGTATAGGAAACCACAATTGCTGCCTGCACAGGCCGATGAAGCCAAACAGGCTGCGTTTATTGCCCAATATGAGGCCATGATGAACGGGTTGGCCGCAGATGAGATGGTTGTCTTTTCGGACGCTGTTCACCCCGAGCATCAGAGCCGCCCCGCCCATGGCTGGTTCCCAAAGGGACAAAAGACGGCCCTGAAGGCGACATCCGGGCGCAAACGGCTCAATATTCAGGGAGCGCTTGACCTTGAGACCTTCCAGTTCACCTTTGTAGAAGGCGAAAAGATCAATGCCCGGACAACCCAACAAATGCTGGAAAAGTTGGAGCGCAACAACCCAACCATGACGACCATCCATGTCTTTGTCGACAATGCCCGCTATCATCATGCCAGGATACTTCAGCCATGGCTCAACAGCCCGGAACGCCGGGTGAAGTTGCATTTCCTGCCAGCATATGCCCCGCATCTCAACCCAATCGAGCGCCTTTGGGGCGTCATGCACGATTGGGTCACACACAATCGCCACTATGCAACGTTCAACCAGTTCACAGAGGCTATTTTCAACTTCTTCCGTACGACACTGCCAGAAAAATGGCCTGAGTTCCGCGACACCGTCACCGACAACTTCCGCGTTGTATCGCTCAAGGAATACAAAGTGATATAGATACCCACGGGCTTACACCCGTGGTTCTTTCAAAGGTCAAGCTCCGCTTGTCCATTATCTTCTCGGCCCTGCCATCGGACGTAATTCCGTATCGTTTGCTCGTCGACCCCAACGGTGGACACAAAAAATCCTTTGTAAACGCTGTGGGACGATTTTCGCAGCCGCATTCTGCAGACGATAGCCCGAAGACAATGGAAGGGCTATCATCCCCGCGCTTACACGCGGGGAGTTCCCGCTGGATTAAAATCATCATCGGGCTCGGGTGGCGTCTGGTTCTTGATGTATTCCAACCACACCTCGTCTGTCACGTTGCCGCTGCTGGCAACCCGGTAACCGCGGGCCCACAGGTGTTGCCCCCAATATCTTTTGCGCAATATCCCGAACTCGCTCAGCAGCTTGTGCGAACTGCGCCCTTTCAGATATTGCTCCGCACGGCTGACCGACAGGTTCGGCGGGGTCGACACCGGCATATGCTCGTGGTCACGGTTGATTGATCCGGCATGCACAACCATCCCATGCGCCCGCGCCGTCTCGCGCAGCAACTCACGGCAGCGGTTGCCGACATCGCCGCCCAACACCTGGTAGGCCTAGCTGGCCCGAAGCTGCATATTTGGGCTTTTGAAAGAACGTACAGGGAACGAAAGGCTGATTGACGGCCAGAGCTGATGTTGGATGATGCTTGCGTCTGGAGGGGTCATGATAGAGCAAGCATTTGCCTCAACGTGGGGGCTTTCATATTCGGATTTTGAGTTTCTAAACCGGTTTGGGGCGAAGTCGCGGGTCGCGATTGCATGCCAACTCCTCTTTTTTCGCCAGCATGGCCGGTTTCCTGCCACGCGCGGTGATCTTGACCCTGATGTGATCGTGTACGTTGCTGACCAGATTGGGGCGACAGACGATCTTTCCTACTCTTTTTCCAGTGACACCGCGCGGCGGCAACGTGCGAGTATTCTGGATTTTCTCGGGTTTCGCCGGGCTTCTGATCGTGATCGGGCCAGACTCCAGGCATGGATGATTGAACAGCTCGGTGGGCGTGACCTGAACTTGGCGGATTGGGTTGAGCGGGGCTATGCACAGGCCCGTCAAATGAACGTGTTTGTTCCTTCAGTGAAGATCATGGAGCGGCTTGCGCGCGCGGCCCGTCGGGATTTCCGCGAGGGGTATTTGACGAAGGTGGCATCGCGGTTATCGACCGAGAGGGTTACGCAGTTAGAATGGACGCTGTCTGAGCCCTTGGCGACAACGGGGTTTCAGCGTCTGAAGGATGATGTCGGTGCTGCAACGCTAGACAGCGTACTGCTGACGGCGCAAAAGGTGTCCTTTGTCGAGGCGCTCAATCTTCCATTGGATATTCTTGGTGATGTCGAACGCGGTTGGGTGATGCGTATTGCATGTCAGGTAGAAGGCGAAACCGCCTCGGAAATGCGTCGCCATGCGCCCGAGAAGCGCTTCGGGCTTCTTGCGGTCTACCTGATGCATCGCCGCTCTCAGCTGATTGACGGCCTCATTGACCTGCTTTTGGAGGTGGTTCATCGCCTGGGAACACGGTCACGCCGAAAGGTCATTCAGGGCATCGCGGCAGATATAGGCGCGGTTCATGGCAAGGAGCGTTTGCTTGTCGAGATTGCCATGGCCGCGCTGGATCATCCCGAGGGTCGGATTGAAGACGTTATCTTCCCTATCGCTGGGGCGGCTAAACTCCGGGCAGTCATTGACGAACATCGCGCCAAGGGTACCTTGGACACGCGCATCCAACAGACCATGCGCAACTCATATGCCAGCCACTACCGCCGCATGCTGCCACCGTTGCTCCGGGCTTTGCGATTTCGCTCGAACAATGCAATGTGGCATCCGATATTGACCGCCTTGGTTCTGATTGTCCGGTTTGCGGAAGCCGGTCGCCGGGTTGTTTCTGAAAATGATATTCCAGCAGGGATCATTCCCGGAAAATGGCGCAGCGCAGTCATTGATGAGAATGGTCGGGTCAATGTTGTGTCCTTCGAGCTCTGTGTGCTGACACAGCTTCGCGAACGCATCCGCGCCAAAGAGATATGGATCGAAGGTGCGGACCGCTACCGCAACCCGGATGATGACCTGCCGGGAGATTTCGACACGCGTCGAGATTCCTACTACGCTGATCTGGGGCTATCGCAGGATGCAAGAGGCTTTGTCGCGGGCGTGAAAGCCGAGCTGGAGAAGGAACTGCGGCTGTTGAACGCCACCTTGCCTGACAATGATAAGGTGCGCTTGCGGCGGGGTGGGGAGAACCGGATTTCCATTACGCCCTTTGCGCCAGCCCCAGAGCCGCCTGGTTTGGCCACGCTGAAAAGCGAGGTTGCCCGGGCGTGGCCGATGACCGGGCTTTTGGATGTTCTCAAAGAAACAGCACTCGATACTGGGTTTTTGAGCGGCTTTCAGACCTCGGCCAGTCGGGAGGCTCTGCCGCCTGCCGTGCGAGATCAACGCCTGTTGCTCTGCCTTTACGGCTTGGGAACCAACGCGGGCCTGAAACGCGTGGCCGCTGGTTCACCCGATGTCAGTTATGACGAACTTCTGCACATTCGCAGACGGTATATTGACCCGGCTTCCTTAAAGGCGGCTTGCGCGCAGGTTGCCAATGCAACGCTTGCAATTCGCGAACCGGAAATCTGGGGCACGCCGGGCACAACATGTGCTGGGGATTCCACCAAGTTCGGGGCCTGGGATCGCAATCTGATGACGGAGTGGCATGCGCGCTATGGCGGGCGCGGCGTCATGATTTATTGGCATGTAGAGCGTCAGGCGACCTGCATTTATTCTCAGCTGAAGCGTTGTTCGTCCTCTGAGGTAGCCGCAATGATTGAGGGTGTCTTACGGCATTGCACGGACATGGAAATCCAACGGCAGTATGTGGACAGCCACGGCCAAAGCGCAGTTGGCTTTGCTTTCTGCCATCTTCTGGGCTTTGAGCTTGCGCCGCGCCTCAAGGCAATTGCGCGGCAGAAACTCGCCCTCCCTAGTGCGGGTATGCGAGGGCAACTGCCCAATCTCCTTCCGATCCTGTCGGGCGTGGTCGATTGGGGCGAGATCGAACGCCAGTATGACGAGATGGTCAAATACGCAGCGGCCATGCAGCACGGGACGGCTGATCCCGAGGCCATCCTTCGCCGGTTCGCCCGATCCGATGTGATGCACCCCACCTACAAGGCGCTGGCGGAGCTTGGTCGCGCCATAAAGACGATTTTTCTGTGCCGCTATCTGCGCTCAGAGGCCTTCCGTCGGGAAATTCATGAGGGATTGAACGTCGTCGAGAACTGGAACAGCGCCAACAGCTTCGTGTTCTTTGGCAAGGGCGGTGAAATTGCCACCAATCGTGTGCGGGATCAGGAGACCGCTGCTCACGCGTTGCACTTGCTACAATCGTCACTGGTCTACGTGAACACGCGGATGGTGCAGTCCGTCCTGCGCAACCCCGATGTGGCCGCCCGCTTGTCCCCTGAGGATTATCGCGGCCTGTCCCCGCTCATCTACCTACACATCAACCCTTATGGCCGCTTCGAGGTCGATCTGGATAAGCGGATCGATTTCGGGCTCTTGGCCGCGTAATTGGAGTCCGTATGTCCTCTCAACTACTCGCAGAATGTATGGAGCAATTCGGTCTCCATGGTTTTGAACCGGAATTCCAATCGTATTTTTTGCGGCTAAAATCCCGCTTGCTCTCCAGCGGCGATGTCGCCTGTGGTTTGGTGGTGCTCACCGCACAAGAGGATGACCACTCGGGGGGGCACATCAAATACTGAGCCTACTTCTGGATGAAGCTCGGATGGGCCTGTAAAATGATAATGAGTACGCGGAAGATTTCCTGGAAGCGGTAGAAATGGCCGTTCAAGCCGGTGTTGCTGCGGGCGCGGTAAAGCAGGAAAACATGATGGAATTTGCGGGCCTCTATCGAAGGGTTGGCTTGCCGGTGCCACAATCATTTATGATCGATCCTGATAATATGGCGCCTCCGTCGGACATGGAGGGCTTCGATCTTTCCGAGAATCTGGAAAATGTTGCGCGCGATATCATGGACGAGGGAGGCTCGGCCTATGATCTATTCAATGCAATTGACACCATGATGGCAGCGGCACCGGAGGAAATTCAGGCGGGTCTGGCCAATCACATTGCCACGATGGATGGACCTTTTTTCGAACGTTGCGCTTTGTTCATGCTGTTGTCCGGCCCGCAGCTTGTCCAGGAGGCCACCATTGCCGGTCTGTTTGAACGCCTTGATGGCTTTGCCTTGAATGCAGAAACATTGACGCTTTTTCCAGTGGACCAGCACAGGCGGCATTGGATGATCTGATCAAGAAAGCACGCGGCAAACCCATTCCAAGCCAGAGCCAGTCAACCGGAGCAGAAATTCAAGAGATCGGCGCGAGTATAACGGACGGCGTTGGCGCTCAGAGCATTGCAGTCAGGGTGAAACAGAGTTCAAAGACCGTATTGGCAATGATCCTGATCAAGGCAGGGCATGGGATCAGGGACAGCTTCCTTGTTCCCCTTGAAAGCAGTGGCGATGCGGAACAAATGATCGGACAACTCCGCGCAGAAACTGGCGCCGACGATATTTCCGCTGACACTTTGCGTGTCTTGCTGGAGGGTGCATTGGCTGATGGCTTGGCAAACGAATGCCTGCCCGCTCCGGGTTTTCTGGACGTTGTCGAATCCTGTAACCTGTTCGACCTGCGCCCTCAGGAATTGGGGCTTCAGGCACTACTCGACTTGGCAGATCCCAACCGAAAGATTCAAGATGCCTCAGCGCAGGCGCTCGGGCGCTGGATTAATGATGATATGGCGTTGGACTTCCTGGAGCCTCTTACAGACAGCTGGTTCGAGGACAGCCAGGAGACCCGTGAGATTGTCGCCACCGGAAAAACAGCGCGCAGTATCGAAACCAAGCTCTGGAAATTCCTCGAGACGCGGCGCGATATTTGGGCGCGACGGTTTTTGCAAACAGCGGTGATGTTGAGAGATGGAGACCGGCTCCGGGAGTGGAAAACCCTGACCGCATCCGCATATGGCTTGATGAATGGACGGGCTTTGAAGCGTATCCCCCTGATGGAAGACATCATGCATACGACAATCGAAGCGGATGATGCAAAACTTTGGGGATAGCGCGTCACTATGAGTATACCCATGATGACGATGCGCATGAACACTGAAACCCGCCATTTTTATGTTCACTTTGGGTCTGTTTCGAGATAATGAACAGATCATGTCAGAGGCACACCCAAAATGAACACTTATCAGGCCAAAATCGGATATGCCCGCATCTCGACCGTGGATCAGAACCTCGATGCTCAAATCGAGGCACTGACAGCGGCGGGATGTGGGATGGTCCGTCAGGAACAGCGTAGCGGGACGACGCTTGAGGGTCGCCCCGAGCTGAACAACATTCTCGACTTCATTCACAAGGGCGAAACTTTGGTTGTCACGCGGATCGACCGTCTGGCACGCTCAATGCACGATCTTCAGACCATCGTCACCCGACTGAAGGACAAGGGCGCGCATCTCGCGGCCACGGAGCAACCCGTGGATACGTCCACCGCAGCGGGTAAAGCGTTCTTCGATATGCTGGGCGTCTTTGCTGAATTCGAGACCAATCTTCGCCGGGAGCGCCAGTCAGAGGGTATCGCCACAGCGAAGCGACGCGGCGTATATCGCGGGCGCAAACCGAAGATCGATATGGTCGCCATTGGTGAACGATTGGCTGGCGGTGCCACGCCCACCGAGATCGCCCGCGAGATGGGCGTCTCGCGCGGCACCGTCTATAAAGCAAAGGCTTTGATGCCCTCGGATGGCCAAACGACAGGGCAGAGCCCATAATGAAAAAGAACAAGCGGAAAGCGCGCGTGCAGACGGCCAAGCCACCTGCGAAGGTCGGCCAGGCCAATTCCAGGGTGCCCCCGCCGCGCAACCTGACACCCGAGCTATGCAAACGCTTGCGCCGGGACATGACGAAGGCCTGCCTCGCCGTGGTGGAAACGCATGGGCTGACGGTTGAAGGTGGCGAACTGAGTGACATCGATCTGCGTCATGGCTTCGACATCAGTTTCCGCGTCGGCATTCCGATGGCAGACGGCGCAATCTATTCGCCAGACAAAGCCATGTTCGAGGTCCTTGCGCCGCATTTTGGCCTGGAACCCTCTGACTATGGGCGGACCTTCAGATCGAAAGATGAGGTCTTCCGCATTGTCGCCATCAATCCAAATAGACCAAAATACCCCATCAGCGCTGAACGCGTCTCAGACGGTCGGGGCTTCAAGTTCCACCCAGACAATGTCGTCATGTACTTGCAGAGTTCAGGCGCATGAAACGTACACCATTTGTTCTTTCAAAAGCCCAAATATGCAGCTTCGGGCCAGCCAGGCCTGATTGACGCTGGATTCTCATCTTGATTGTCGCGCGGCACCGGGGGTACCCACACACGACCCCAAGGTGACTGTTTTGTCTCGCTTGCTCATACCCTCAAAATAGAAACCCCAGTGCCTGTGACCATGCGGCGAAGTGAATCGACAGGTATCAAAATCATCAGGCCAATTCAGGCGCAGGAGTATATAATTGTTAATTTTCATATATTTATAAGCTCGCCACTAGGCGACTCCTTTGAATGGGGTCAAGGGAGTAAAACAAGCTTAAAAAGCTACACGGCTGTCAAGCGATCCCGCAGGAGCGTCAGCGACGAGGACAGCGCTTGACAGCCTCTCTGCGTTTTCCTGTAAACTGATTACTGTGCGCTCCACGCCAATTCTGGGTTTTTCGGAACATACCAAAGATAGCGAACCTGAGTGTCATCGCTGTTTGGTGTGGGAACGGCGTCCCTGACTCGGAAAGTCGTAGGAATTTTTACAGCACTTCCGAAAATCAGCGCGTGCTGCTTTGGTAGCGACGGCAGGCGCTTCAACACCGTTTCCGAGATGAATGGCGTCATCTGCTTGATCTGCGAAAGGTCATCGGGGTTCTGGATGCGATGAATGATGAAGTTGTTGCACTGCGAGAGCACCGTTTTCGAGAGCTCACTCGGCCGTTGTGAAGCCACAATCAAGAAAGCCCCATACTTGCGGCCTTCTTTGGCAATCCGCTGAAAGGTGATGCCTGCATCAATGGCGAAGCGGCTTGGACGCTCGGAGATGTAACGGTGCGCCTCTTCGAGGATCAGATGAACAGGCATCGTATTGCGGGGCATTGCTCGGCGCATCCGGTCGAAGATCAGCCTCGCAACAACGGCGGAGGCAAGTTCCACTATCTCGTCCGAAGCATCGTTCAGGTCGATGATGCAAAGCTGCCGCTGTTTCTGGTAGTTCCCTCCGTCTCTGGCAATGCCCAAGAGTCGGTCCACGAAATGGGTTGGCTCCCTATCGTGATCTTCTAAATTCTCGACCGACGCCCGCAAAAACTCAAAGTCAGGGTTATCGGAAACTGACTTTAAGCGCGTCACCATCTGCGAGCAGTAATCTCGTATCTGCTTGTTTCCATTCGCTTCCTCGTAGTGAAGCGCGAGATCGAGCGCTGCCTGAAGCCTATCGAATGTGAAGGGCTTGTTCGCATACGTTGGTAGGACAGGTTCCTCTTGGACAAAACTCGACAAAAACTCCGCCAGTCCTTCTGCGTCAGCGAGTTTCCCAAACTTCACGCCAACTCTGTCCTTGATAGCCGCATCGCTGATTTCTTGCGTATTGAAAGACGCAAGAATCGACAAAACGCGGTCCGACTTACTGGCACCGCTGGTATCACTTTGCAGGATCGCCAGGACAATTTTGGCAAGAACATGGTTTCGGATTGTCGCGATCCCATCATTGTCCTCGCCGACAGCATCTTCCTGCTCTGCGAATAGCGTGGTTAGGCCGAGTGCAGTTCGAAGCGCGGGCTGCTGTGATCTCTCGCTGGCGCGCAACAGGAGCGCCCATTCATCGACTGTCATGAACCAATGCGGCAGCCGGAAGCGGCTTATTTCTTCGGTCCCTAAGATGCTCCTCCTTGAATCCTCGATCTCTGCACCTGGATCGGTGGCTTTGAGGTAGCTCGAATTGATCGACCATGGCAGGTTGTCGAGTGCTTGCCGATACTCGCCGTTGACATCAAATATCACAAAGGCCGCGCCAAGCGCTCCGAAGTCGTCAGGCTTCATGAAAACCGACTGGAAAATCGAAGCTACCGTGCAAGATTTTCCGCTTCCGGTATTGCCAAGAACAGCGACATGCCCACCGAAAAGCGCGTCAAGCTGCGCCATCACAGGATAGTCCTTGAAAACCGCTGACGTGCCTATCTCGATTGTATGGGGAACCGTTCCCTCCTTTGCAACCCCCTCAGCATCCGTCTTTGTCTCCCGATCTGCCGGTTGCTCCACGTTGAAGATGCGGTCCAGGTCTTCATCACGCGCATAAAGGGCATCTGCATAAAGCGGGGGAAAGGTCGAGACACCGAACTTGAAAGAGCCTCCTTGGACAGGCATGGAACCGACCGGAACCACATCGAGGAATTTTGCCGCTGTGGCTTTGTCCATCTCTGCTGCGTTGCCGTAGGCTGGCGAAAAATCTTTCTCTCGGAGGCCGATAACCTCCAAGACGACATACTCGGATTGGGTCGGCACCATCAGATACGATCCCAAGGTCGCGACGTAATGGACATCATCGAAACCAACTACTGTGAAGTTATCGCTGCCCCGATGCAACTCGACGACCAGGCGGTCTGCCGAAACGCTGACGATCTTACCTATGGCACGGCTCGCTTCATCCCTCGCCATTTTCGCCGCCTTGCTGCTTGGAAAGTAGCTTCTTGAAAACTTTTTCGATGGCTTGCTCTTCTTTCTGATCCGCACTCGTCGGCATTAAATCCTGAACAATGCTATCGAAGTAGTGCGCCTTCTTGCCTGTCTCCTCGTCGCTGCCCCAGATGAACCAAATCCTCGGGTCTCCTAGTGCAGCAAGCTCTTTCGTCACAGGATTGTTGGCGTCTTCAGGATTGAGGAACGCGATCAAGCGGAAGCCTGGGAGGGTCAGCCCTTGGAAAATGATGTTGTTGATGTGTTCGTCCCCAAAGCTGAATCCCATCACGAAGAGGACGCTCTGGTCTTGAACGATCTGTCGCTGAAACTCACGAAACATATCTGAGTAGGGCGAACCAAAACTCGCGGTCTGTTTCGAGGGCGTCGGATAGATCATGACGCGATCTTGCACAGGATCGAGCCTGTCGGCCGACTCCCGGATCGGGAAAAGACCAACCTCCTCCTCTGTCCAGTTTACGGAGCCGTGGAGCTTGCAGAAATGCACATATCCATCGACGGCCGCCCACCTCTTTGAAGAAATATCGAGCTGCTCAGCCAGGGCACGACGATATGTGGAAGGGCTGAAACGGCGCTCGACCGTGCCCGCGAACCCGTTGGAATAAGGGATGCCGGATCGGTCCATCGCCCGCTCGTTGAAGAGGTCGTAATTGGTAGTAAAAACCCAAGGAGGCGCAAGGCCACGGGATCGAGTGGCCAGCGACTGAAAAAAGCGCCGGTAGAGTGTCACGACTGTTTCGTCGTCTTTTGAAAACTGTCCTTCAGTGCATTTCTGAAGGATGAACTTTTTGACGCCAGCGATGACGGCATCTACGGTTTCTAGTGCTTCCTGAAACTCCTCCTTGGCGCTCGTCTTGCAAAATTGCTGCGCCGTCATCAGGACTTCCATCATCCGCTCTAGTCCCTCGCTTCGCATGATTTGACGTTGTGATATTTTTCTGAATCACTCTGCTATAGATTTTGGGAGGGTATTGAGATGTCAAAATGTGGTCGTGCTGTGAAGTATGTTGTTCGACTGAATGCTGGTGAGCGGTTGCAGCTTGAGGATATGATCCGCACGGGTCGGCAGGCGGCGTATCGACTGCTCAAGGCGCGGATATTGCTCAAGGCAGATGTATCTTCAGACAGTGGCGGCTGGGATGACGAGCGGATTGCAGAAGCTTTGGAGACCAGTGTTTCCACAGTATTCCGTACCCGCCGCCAGGTTGTGGAAGAAGGCCTTGAGGCGGCTCTGGGTCGCAAAAAGCAGAAGACCCCGTCCACGCCAGCAATCTTTGATGGAACCGCTGAGGCGAAGCTCATTGCGTTGGCCTGTTCGGAACCACCGGAGGGTCACGCGCGCTGGTCTTTGCGTCTTCTGGAAACGCGCGTGGTCGAATTGGGCATCGTTGAAGCAGCCAGCGACAGCACGATCCATCGGGTGCTCAAAAAAACGCGCTCAAACCGCACAAGAGCCGCTATTGGGTGATCCCTCCGAAAGCCAATGCAGGTTTTGTTGCTGCGATGGAAGATGTGCTGGAAGTCTACACGCGCCCCTATGATCCGGCCCGCCCGCTGGTTTGCCTTGACGAGACCAGCAAGCAGCTGACCTTTGAGACCCGTACGCCGATCCCAATCCGGCCGGGGCGCGAAGCCCGTTTCGACTATGAATACGAGCGCGCGGGTGTGGCCAGCCTGTTCATGTTGTTTGCCCCGCTTGAAGGCTGGCGCCATGTTGCCGTTCGAGACCGCCGAACCGCCATCGATTTTGCCCACATTCTCAAGGACCTCGCCGACACCCACTTCCCCAAGGCTGACCGGATTACACTGGTTCAGGACAATCTCAACACCCACAACCCGGCGTCGTTATACAAGGCCTTTCCACCTGATGAAGCCCGTCGCATTGTCGAACGGTTTGAGTGGCACTTCACGCCCAAACACGGCTCCTGGCTCAACATCGCAGAATGTGAACTCAGCACACTTGCGCGTCAATGTCTCGACCGCCGCATTCCTGATCGCAACACCTTGGCCAATGAAGCAAAGGCATGGGAAACCGAGCGAAACACCGCATCCGCAAAGGTGACATGGCGATTCTCAACTAAAGACGCACGCATCAAACTTGCTCACCTTTACCCGCAAATCGGATGAATCAAGGGACTAGGTTCTTTCGGAAGTCTTCGTGCGTGAGGTCGATACCAAGCCGGTCTTTGAGAGCATCTCGTTGCTCAGGAGTCACAAAGGCACCAAAACCAGGGAGGCCAGGCAAACCCTGAAGCGTTGCCTGAAACTCTGTCGCGAGCGGTCCCATAGTCGGAATGCCAAGCTCATTTCCTTCGTGCATGTAGGATGAGCAACCGGAGCCAATGAGAAAAGACAGATTCTTGGAGCCAAAAACTTCTGCCAGATGCCGCCGGATAATATCGGCGCGATCATCAAGCCCTGCTTCAGGGGGAAGTTTCGCAAACTCGTCTTTGTTTCCTTTTCTGAAATTAATCAATGTTATACCTCAAATTTCTTGTTGATCGCTAGTCGCCGCACTTCGTGCTCTTATCCATCTTGCTCGGGAAACAGCCCAGGCATCCACCGCCCTGCATATTTAGCAGGGAACGCAAGTTTTAGCGGCGCACGGGTCGATACGGAGGACAGTGCGCCCGCTTCGAGGAGCGCAGATGTCACCCGCCGCGCGGTTCGGTCGCTGGTTCCAAGGATGGCTTCAACCTCCCCACGCTCGATCTGCCCCTGATAGAGCACGGCCTTCAGCACAGTATCGGATTTCGGCGGTAGAGCACCGGCGCGGATTTCCTCTTCAGCCCATATCAGGATGCGGTCGCGCAGCCGATCAGACCGCATGAGACTTTCCATGAACTCCACCTGGTCAATGCTGGCGCGAAGGAAGAAGCCCGCGAAGGAGGCGAGTGCGGCTTCGCTGAGTGTACCGCGTCCGTCGCGGTCTCCATGGCGGAGACCGTCGCAGGCGGCAAGGTGCTCCTTGTAGGCTGCCTCCTGACGTGCAAGCCCACGTGCTACTGACCAGAGGCCGCGTGTATCGAGCGTTCTGCGCAGCATGGCGTAAGACATGAGGCGAGCGACACGCCCGTTCCCGTCGAGGAACGGGTGAACCCAAAGAAGTCGGTGATGGGCACAAGCGGCAGCTAGGATCGGTTCGATCCTGCCTGGCAGGCTGTAAGCCTTGTGCATCCGTTCCAGAAAACGTGTCACCGCGCCAGGGCTGATGGCGACGTGCCGCCCGACTTCGACGTAGCGCGAGCGCAGCTCGCCAGGCACAACGGGAATCTTTTCGCCCGTCTTCGGATTCTCGACGAAAAGAAGCTCTGGCGCCAGGAGCTCGCAGAAGCGGCGGTGAAGCTCGATGATCGACGCAGGTGCGGTTGGCGATTCCTCCATGCCGTCTTCGTCGATCCATTTCTGGACGGCGACATGCGCCTTGGCTTCGAGCTGATGATTTCGCTTCTTTGGATCAGCGCTGTAGTCGTTCCGCATCGCGCGCTCGATGTCGATGGGATGGGTGTCGTGCCCTTCAATGAGGTTGCTGTAGTAGCAGTTCATCGCGCGCACGAGATCGGCCAGCGCCTCGGCGATAGATGTAGGTAGGCCGCTGCGGAAGGCGGCAGACTTCACCGCGAGCTCAAGCACGAGATCGTTCAAGCCCGCGCGCGCAGGTGAGCCTTCCGAGATCATGAGGGGCTCGAACAAGCCTATGGTCTCGCCATCGTCTGGGATCGTCATCTGTCCTTCTTTCTGCCCGCTTCTTGGGCCGCCAATTGTAGCGCTAAAAAATAAACACTATCATATGTTTGCAAATTTTTGAAGCGCCATTCTTTCCGCTCATATGTCCGGTTCCATGTCCGGTACCATGAAAATATTCAGGAAAGGAAGATTGCGCCCCTCAAAAACGGTCGTTTTGGGGGCGAGTGAGGCTGAGTGCAGAATAGGGCGCTCTCATGAGCGTTTTTGGTTTTCTCGACACGCTTAATCTACCCCGCTGGTGCGGGATGGTCAAAATATCTGTAGCCTGTGCAGGCGCTCTAAGCGTAATTATGGGGCTAGAAGCGGCGCTCAGACGTTTTTCGTTCCGAGATATCGATACATGGTGGCCTTTGAGAGGCTGTAGTGGGCCATCAAGTCTTTGATCAAGGCTCAGTTTACAAATTGTATGGTGCGCCAGGCTAACTGGTGCGAGTGTAGCGGGTGAAAGTCCCGCAGAAAGGAACGGTTAACCACCAACTTTCACCGCGTGCCATGCGCCGGCCATCGTGAGGTGTCCGGCGAAGCGTTGGTAGCGGCATGTATGGGTCAGGCTATTGAGCCTCGAAATTTGTGAACTGGATGTGTCGAGGCTGTCATACGGGTCGAAGGCAACACTTCCGCGCCGATTTGGTGAGGCAAAGGAAGGCATCCCGGGGTCGAAGAACCATGGCACGTACAGAAGCACTTCACCGGGACCTGGGAGGTCTCCAGGTCGCCCCGCAGTCGTGCGGGGCCGCAAAGGAATGAAGGGGGTACCCAAAGCCAATGACGAACGGCTTGGAGAAGTCAGACCCGGCCATAGTAGCTATGAAGCAGGCGAACAAAGGGCGGCAACGCCCTGCGGAGCAAGTGGAGCCAAGGGCCGGGGCCGAGGGAAATTCGGGACACCAAAACACGCACCGTGCGCAGATATAGCTGAATATATCGTAACTCCCAAGCACCCCCTGCAAGATGAGCAAGATGAGCGGGGCTTTGGTGGGTGCTGTCCGGTTATAGGCGCGCGATGATCTGAGCTGGTGGGACCGTGATGATCTCAAGGATATTCAGCCCATGCTTTCTGGCTGTGGAGATCACGGACCGGATGTCGGCGAAGACCCGGGCTCCCTCGATCGTGCGGAAACTCCCCGGGATCTTCATGCGCACTTTCATCATGCGCAGGTCCTGTTCGGCCTGATTGTTGGTGAAGGGGACGTCAAAATCCGTAAGGAACCGCAAGACGTCGCCGCGGAAGTCCCGCAAGCGAATGAGGAGATTATGCCCCGGCCTTCGCGGCTTTCTCCCTCGAGAACCGGTTTTTGGCACCAATGGTGGCAGCCCTTCATGGAAGTCTACCGTTGCCTCGAATAAAATCAGCCCTTATGATACCTCACCGTTCCGCTCAGCCCGACGTCCCAGCCATCGCTGCCGGCCATCCAGCAGCCCGTACCGACGAACTCATGCCATGGAACTTCAAAAGGGAGCGGTGACACCGCTTACATTAAGCCTGAAAGACAACTAGGAGAAGTACTTTGAAACTTGCGCTATCCGGCGCCCACGGTACGGGCAAGACAACGCTGTTGAACGCCGTGTATGATTCCTTAAAGGCTGATCAAAAGATCGCAATTTGTAGGGAAGTCCCTAGGGTTATTGGGGAAGTTGTGGGGGACAAAGAGTATTTTCGCAGGGGCAAAAATACCGAACTTAGGCAGTGCGCCATCTTCTTATTCCAAGTGATGGAGGATGTATTTGCTGCGGAGTCGCGATCCGATATTTCGCTAACGCTAACTGACCGGACTATGGTTGATCACCTAGCCTACACCGAAATCTTGTTTCCAGAGTTTGGCGGAACGTCAGAGTATCAGGTCATATCCAATGCCGTCCAGCGATGGCTTTCAACATATGACAAAGTTATCAAGGTCCCAATCGAATTTCAGGTCGAGGACGACGGGATCCGCGAGGCGGACGTGGACTTCCAGAAAGCTATAGACGAGAAGATCGACGAGCTATACGTGACGTTTGGTGTTAACCCTTCAACTGTAACCGGCTCGGTTTCAGACCGCACTGCGCAAGTAGTTAGAATTATCGGAGCTTAGCTGAGCGACCACGTAGTTCTTAATCACGGTGATAAGCTCTGGCCGCGAACCATACCGATGTATGCCAATTCCATTGGCCTTAATAAGCCCGTCAACGAAACGAGAATAGTCTCTCCCGTCCTCAACAAGCGGCAGTAGAGACTTTCCTAGACTAAGCGCGATTGCGATTTCAGCACCGACCCCCAAGGAGTGCTCGTTTAGAAAGACAATCAGCCCATGCGAGCCCTTGATTTCGTCTAGATCGGTTCTGAAAACTGAATGGCCGTCTAAGGCTACGTTTGCCTCTGGGTCGGTTTTCATGTGAGGTACGTAGGCAATTGCTCCGGCGCGTTGCACAGTTTGCCCAGCTAATTCATACACTTCACGAGCCGCACTCAGATTGTCTGATCCTTGCAGCGCTCCAGAAATGTAGAATTGCATTGATTCCCCCCGAACAATTCAAGATCTAGCTTACCCGGTGCCGCACACGCCAGTAGAAGGCCATCTTCACCGCCTTGGATGTAGCCTAATCGCCTTTCGTTAAGAAAGGAGGCCGTCCGGCCCCTACTCTTCCAATCTACCATCGCGGCTTCAAGTTGACGAGCGCGCTTTCCAAGGACGACCTTGATAGGCAAACCGTCGCGCACTTCAAGATGGCTGAAACCCAAGGGGCGCTCGCCTACGCGAATGTGCTTCATCGTGCAACCTTTGGGCAGCCAAGGCTCTTCCAAGCCAGAGCTGTATCGCGTGTAAGATGACCATACCCGCAACTCACGGCTCTCCTGCGCGCTCCGGCGATACTCCCTCAGAAGCAGGAGGCCGCCCTGCGGAAGGAGATCTGCCAAGCCCCACATAAGAGCAGTGAACGACACATCAAATAAGTCTGCTAGGTCAAGAATCGACTTTTGCGAAAAGTTTCGCTCTCTGAGCGCTTTCCGGAGATTGGCTCGCGGAACGAGTATCTGGGATGCACCGTAGTCACATAATCGCTCTACGTATTGATAGGCCTTTTTGCTGCTGTTTGCCAAATCCACGACCCTTGCACCGACGGCTCGGATAAGAACTACGTGTGCGAACTCGTGCGCAACAGTAAATCGCCAGCGTCGACTGACGCCCTCCCTTGGAAAGCTATCTGTGGAAATTGCTAAACGAAGGCCGCCGTCCGATAGGACAATAGCCGCATCTTTGTTGCCTCGACGGCGATCTTCGTAAGACCAGTCGACACCAGCAAGACGCAGCAAGGGGCTTATCTTGAATGGTGGTTTGCGCTGGCCAGTTTCTTTCAAAGCGGCGTGGCATAGGCGGCGAATGCTGCTTTTTGCATCAGCTCCACCGGATTTCCTGACCAGCGCGTCATTGATTACTTGAATGGCGTCGCCGGGGGTTACTCCGCTATGGGTCTCCGGCAACCTCAATTAGTGCCTTCAAAATCAGACACGGCGGCTTCGAATTCTTCCGCCGAAATCTCAACGTCGCCGCCGCGTGCGGCCATGTCTTGAACAAAGCGTTCCTGTAACTTGAACACAGTCGCTGTTGGCAGTTGTTCACCCGTGCTGCGCTCGCGTTGCAACACATGCCTTTGAAGCGACTGGCTGGTTTTGGTCTCGTGAAACAGAACGATGTTTTCGACTCCAGATTTTAGGATCGCAGAAGCCGTGGTGAAGGCTTCTTCCTGCACATCTCCGCCATGTTGAGGCTTCCAGTCGACCACACGAGCCAGATCACTGGACATTGCGCTGCGGAGTTCACCCAAACCGTCTGCAGAGCACTTGCGGCGGGCTACTGTCACCATCAACAAGAATGCGAACTGCTGCCAGTACACAACAAATTTGTTCTGCACTTGCTCGATCCAATCGGATATCGAGTCATCACTGATCGCCTCTGATTTATGTCGCAACTCGGCTTCAAATTCGACCAAAGTCCGAATTTGATCCAAAGGGGCTGGCTCTTTTGGCATAGCCATCATTGGTCTGGACTGCTTGGTTCCTTCGTCACCGGCGATACTTTTGGCCCCATCTTTGGCGCTTTCATATATATGCATCGAGGCCGCATAGTGCTGGAGCGGGCCAAGCTGCACACCACACTCAGCGGCGATTACTTCTCCCAATAGTGAAAACTCAAATATATTGAATGGAAGGAGGAGCGTAGCGTTGTTGGAACGCATCACAACTTGTGTGTGCAATTTCTTGTTTCTAATATGAAAAAACATCCCAAACGCGCAAGGCACGTCTTTGGATTCTCGTGTCGCATCGGTGGGCTGGTAGATGGAGATCGCCGCACGCCGAGAGTTTGGATCGGCTTTCAGTTTTTCGATCACGCCCTTAAGTTGGTCGATCCCCGGAAACGCTTGCCTTATGCGAGCACCGTAAGAGGAACCCGGTACTATGATGCCGTCATCTGAGAAATTCTCGACTGGTTTGTGGTAAAACTTAATGTCGGCAAGTCGGTTGTTGCCCGAAATCATCCAAACGAACCTTGCCACCGCTATAGGAAGATCCAGCGGATAGGCTTCGTTTGATACGATTCGGGCGACGGGGTTTTCGAGCGATATCGAGTAACCCAAACCTTCGTTGGTGTCTTCCTGGACTTTTTTGGAGCCGGTGTTCACTCCCTTCGCCACTGGTGCGTTGAGAATATCAGACATCACCTGCCGAAGCACAGAGTCGGCATCGGGTTGATTGCCGCCGTTACCTACAAAGTAATTTTCCACCTTAATCTCCATATCCGACCACCTTGATGGATCGTCCTTGGCAGAATCCAGCTTGGAGCCACAACAAACTGCCCGCTCTGCCGACGCTACCTCCATATATATACAAGCCGGCACTGACGACTGAACCGCCCCGGGTTTACCGGAGGGTTGTTGGTTCAAATGTTAGGCTGCTTTCTTGGCGTGTTCAAGGCTTCATAGAATTGGTCCTCTGCTTCTTGCGGCGTGATGTACCCGATTTTGCTGTGCAGGCGTTTTGTGTTGTACCAGTTCACCCATTTCAGAGTTTCCCATTCGATCTGTCCGATGGATTTCCAGGGGCCTATGAAGTCGATGACTTCGGTCTTGAACAGGCCGATCGTGCTTTCCGCCAGGGCATTGTCGTAACTGTCACCAACGCTTCCCACGGAAGGATCGATACCGGCTTCTATCAGGCGTTCAGTATATTTGATCGACAGGTATTGGCTGCCCCGGTCGCTGTGATGGATCAAGTTGTCAGCCTGGGAAGGCGCGCGTTGGCAAATAGCCTGGTTCAGAGCGTCCAGCACAAAGCCGGTTGTCATGGACGTGGACACGCGCCAGCCCACAATGCAGCGAGCGAAGACATCGATGACAAAAGCTACGTACACCATGCCCTGCCAGCTTGAGACATAGGTGAAGTCACTGACCCAGAGCTGGTTGGGCATGCTTGCTGTGAAGTCTCGGTTGACCTTATCGTCCGGGCACGGCCGGGATGTATCAGGATTGGTCGTGATCGGCTTTTGACCCCGCACAACGCCCTGTAGTCCCATAGCTTTCATCCACTGCCCGGCAGGGTCATGCAAAGCATGATCCCGAGAGGGGGACGTTCCACTGTGCAGCGGGCAATGTCGTGGTTGTTCCGGCGAAGTTCATGCCAGATCTTGCGCGCGCCATATCGCTTGCCGCTGCCATCAAAGGCATCCTTGATCTCCTTTCGATCTATTGCGTCCTGTTTGGACCGGTCTGACGCCAGATCAGGATCACGGGCAATGGCAGCACGAGCATAGAATGTGGATGGGGCAATCGGCAGCACCTTGCAGATCGGCTCGACCCCGTGGGCCACTCTGTACTCTTCAATGGTAACTCCCAAGCACCCTGTCCGATAGGGTTGCGGGGTTTTGTTCCGTCAGAGCCGTGCGATGATCTGAGGTGGTGACAGGGTCAGGATTTCCAGGATGTTGAACCGGTGTTTTCTGGCCGTCGAGATGACGGACCTGATGTCGGCGAAGACCCGCGCGCCCTCGAGGGTGCGGAAGGTGCCCGAGATTTTCATGCGCAGCTTCATCATGCGCAGGTCCTGTTCGGCCTGATTGTTTGTGAATGGGACCGCGAAGTCGGCGATGAATCGCAAAACGTCATCGCGGTAGTCACGCAGGCGGAGGAGCAGGTTGTGGCCTGGCCGCCTGGCTTTTCGGCCGCGGGTGCCGGGGCTTTTGGCCAGCGGGGGCCGGCGTTCGTGGAAGGCGAGCCCCTTGGCGAGGATCGCCATGTATCTGGTGACTATACCCTGGCGAACCAGTTCCGGGAGTTCGGTCTCGCCTTGATCCTGAGCCGCGCATCTGAGCTGATTGGCGCTATGAAGCACTGCGCTCATCTCCGTCGCCCAAGGCTCTTTTTCGATCTCTTCGATGGCCTTGAGTTCGCGCAAGTGATGCGCCCCGCAGAGGGCGTGGGCGTCCACTCCGCTCATATGGGCGTAGTAGGGTTTCCAGTGATCATGAATGATCGTCCCGCCGGTCAGGAAGGTTGGAACAGCACCGCGTTTGGCGCTGATGCGGTAATGGGTGAAGGCGGTATCGCAGATCGTGTGCAGCCAGTGCAGCTTGCCGGCAACACGAAGTCCGGTCTCGTCCAGATGCCGAACGCCGCCTTCGGCAAGCCGGGCGAGAATGTGTTCAACCACGACACCCATCTTATTTGCCGCGCCGCGCGTCCAGTTGGTCACGCTGGCCGCGCACAAGCTGGTGGCCCCAAACAGGTCGCGCATAAGCTGGCAGACCCGATCCTCGGGTATCAGCTGCTGAACATTGCAATAGACCGCCACTGCCCGCATGCGCGTGCCATATTGCACATGCGCGGCCACGCCATCGGGAAAGCCAGCCGTCGTCGTGGCTCGACAATGGTCGCAACAATAAACCGCCGCCTGATGCTCGGTGACCTCCAGGCGTGGCGCAGGCAAGTCGAACACCTGACGCTTCTCGATCCCTTTCACCATCTCCGCCGTCAGGGCGCTCTGACAGGCGCTGCAATGCGTCGCCTCATGCCGTTCGACAAAGTCGGGTGTTGACGTCTGGCGCAGGGTGTCGCCCCGGTGGCCAACTTGGCCGCCACTTTTCTTTCCGGATTTGCCACGCAGGCTGCGCGGGGCTGGCTTCTTCAGGCCATCACTTGAAGGGGGCTTGCTGCTATTGCTGCTGTTCTTGGCCAACTGTCGGCGCAGGTCCGTGATCTCTTCCGCCATGCTCGCCAACGCAGCTTCAAGCTCAGCGATCCGACGCAGAGCCGTGGCGAGAAGTTGTTCAAGGGCGGCAACCTGATCCATCCCACCACTGATTCAGAGAAATCAACCCGGCGCCACAGAATTCAGACAAGAAAGGTAACTCCCAAGCACCCTGTCCGATAGGGTTGCGGGGTTTTGTTCCGTCAGAGCCGTGCGATGATCTGAGGTGGTGACAGGGTCAGGATTTCCAGGATGTTGAACCGGTGTTTTCTGGCCGTCGAGATGACGGACCTGATGTCGGCGAAGACCCGCGCGCCCTCGAGGGTGCGGAAGGTGCCCGAGATTTTCATGCGCAGCTTCATCATGCGCAGGTCCTGTTCGGCCTGATTGTTTGTGAATGGGACCGCGAAGTCGGCGATGAATCGCAAAACGTCATCGCGGTAGTCACGCAGGCGGAGGAGCAGGTTGTGGCCTGGCCGCCTGGCTTTTCGGCCGCGGGTGCCGGGGCTTTTGGCCAGCGGGGGCTGGCGTTCGTGGAAGGCGAGCCCCTTGGCGAGGATCGCCATGTATCTGGTGACGATACCCTGGCGAACCAGTTCCGGGAGTTCGGTCTCGCCTTGATCCTGAGCCGCGCATCTGAGCTGATTGGCGCTATGAAGCACTGCGCTCATCTCCGTCGCCCAAGGCTCTTTTTCGATCTCTTCGATGGCCTTGAGTTCGCGCAAGTGATGCGCCCCGCAGAGGGCGTGGGCGTCCACTCCGCTCATATGGGCGTAGTAGGGTTTCCAGTGATCATGAATGATCGTCCCGCCGGTCAGGAAGGTTGGAACAGCACCGCGTTTGGCGCTGATGCGGTAATGGGTGAAGGCGGTATCGCAGATCGTGTGCAGCCAGTGCAGCTTGCCGGCAACACGAAGTCCGGTCTCGTCCAGATGCCGAACGCCGCCTTCGGCAAGCCGGGCGAGAATGTGTTCAACCACGACACCCATCTTATTTGCCGCGCCGCGCGTCCAGTTGGTCACGCTGGCCGCGCACAAGCTGGTGGCCCCAAACAGGTCGCGCATAAGCTGGCAGACCCGATCCTCGGGTATCAGCTGCTGAACATTGCAATAGACCGCCACTGCCCGCATGCGCGTGCCATATTGCACATGCGCGGCCACGCCATCGGGAAAGCCAGCCGTCGTCGTGGCTCGACAATGGTCGCAACAATAAACCGCCGCCTGATGCTCGGTGACCTCCAGGCGTGGCGCAGGCAAGTCGAACACCTGACGCTTCTCGATCCCTT
Source organism: uncultured Paracoccaceae bacterium (assembly GCA_951812305.1). GTDB lineage: Bacteria > Pseudomonadota > Alphaproteobacteria > Rhodobacterales > Rhodobacteraceae > Rhodobacter_B. Next base: position 861 of record CATOSB010000018.1, on the reverse strand, counting down.
TCACCATCTCCGCCGTCAGGGCGCTCTGACAGGCGCTGCAATGCGTCGCCTCATGCCGTTCGACAAAGTCGGGTGTTGACGTCTGGCGCAGGGTGTCGCCCCGGTGGCCAACTTGGCCGCCACTTTTCTTTCCGGATTTGCCACGCAGGCTGCGCGGGGCTGGCTTCTTCAGGCCATCACTTGAAGGGGGCTTGCTGCTATTGCTGCTGTTCTTGGCCAACTGTCGGCGCAGGTCCGTGATCTCTTCCGCCATGCTCGCCAACGCAGCTTCAAGCTCAGCGATCCGACGCAGAGCCGTGGCGAGAAGTTGTTCAAGGGCGGCAACCTGATCCATCCCACCACTGATTCAGAGAAATCAACCCGGCGCCACAGAATTCAGACAAGAAAGAAAAAAAACACGCGCAAAATGGCAAATTCGACTCACCATAAAACTGACAATAACACTCAAACGTGGGGGGTGCTTGGGAGTTACCAAGAAAGAAAAAAACACGCGCAAAATGGCAAATTCGACTCACCATAAAACTGACAATAACACTCAAACGTGGGGGGTGCTTGGGAGTTACCTTCAATGAAGGAAATCATTTGCGGAACGGGCGGTCGAGCTCCGCCTGGGCAAAATACGCAGACGCCTTCTTCAGGATCTCATTGGCCTGGCGCAGTTCCTTGTTCTCCCGCTCCGGGTCTTTGATGCGATCCTTCTCTTCGGTCGTCAGCCCGGCGCGCTGGCCGTCATCGCGCTCCGCCTGCCGGCACCAGACACGCAGGCTGTCAGGGGAACAGCCCAGCTTCGGGGCTATCGCCTTGCAGGCAGCTGAATCACTGGAATAATTGACACGGTTCTCTCGAAAAAGCCGGACGCCG
>CATOSB010000017.1 GCA_951812305.1 uncultured Paracoccaceae bacterium | reverse complement strand
TCTGTAACTCCCAAGCACCCTGTCCGATAGGGTTGCGGGGTTTTGTTCCGTCAGAGCCGTGCGATGATCTGAGGTGGTGACAGGGTCAGGATTTCCAGGATGTTGAACCGGTGTTTTCTGGCCGTCGAGATGACGGACCTGATGTCGGCGAAGACCCGCGCGCCCTCGAGGGTGCGGAAGGTGCCCGAGATTTTCATGCGCAGCTTCATCATGCGCAGGTCCTGTTCGGCCTGATTGTTTGTGAATGGGACCGCGAAGTCGGCGATGAATCGCAAAACGTCATCGCGGTAGTCACGCAGGCGGAGGAGCAGGTTGTGGCCTGGCCGCCTGGCTTTTCGGCCGCGGGTGCCGGGGCTTTTGGCCAGCGGGGGCTGGCGTTCGTGGAAGGCGAGCCCCTTGGCGAGGATCGCCATGTATCTGGTGACTATACCCTGGCGAACCAGTTCCGGGAGTTCGGTCTCGCCTTGATCCTGAGCCGCGCATCTGAGCTGATTGGCGCTATGAAGCACTGCGCTCATCTCCGTCGCCCAAGGCTCTTTTTCGATCTCTTCGATGGCCTTGAGTTCGCGCAAGTGATGCGCCCCGCAGAGGGCGTGGGCGTCCACTCCGCTCATATGGGCGTAGTAGGGTTTCCAGTGATCATGAATGATCGTCCCGCCGGTCAGGAAGGTTGGAACAGCACCGCGTTTGGCGCTGATGCGGTAATGGGTGAAGGCGGTATCGCAGATCGTGTGCAGCCAGTGCAGCTTGCCGGCAACACGAAGTCCGGTCTCGTCCAGATGCCGAACGCCGCCTTCGGCAAGCCGGGCGAGAATGTGTTCAACCACGACACCCATCTTATTTGCCGCGCCGCGCGTCCAGTTGGTCACGCTGGCCGCGCACAAGCTGGTGGCCCCAAACAGGTCGCGCATAAGCTGGCAGACCCGATCCTCGGGTATCAGCTGCTGAACATTGCAATAGACCGCCACTGCCCGCATGCGCGTGCCATATTGCACATGCGCGGCCACGCCATCGGGAAAGCCAGCCGTCGTCGTGGCTCGACAATGGTCGCAACAATAAACCGCCGCCTGATGCTCGGTGACCTCCAGGCGTGGCGCAGGCAAGTCGAACACCTGACGCTTCTCGATCCCTTTCACCATCTCCGCCGTCAGGGCGCTCTGACAGGCGCTGCAATGCGTCGCCTCATGCCGTTCGACAAAGTCGGGTGTTGACGTCTGGCGCAGGGTGTCGCCCCGGTGGCCAACTTGGCCGCCACTTTTCTTTCCGGATTTGCCACGCAGGCTGCGCGGGGCTGGCTTCTTCAGGCCATCACTTGAAGGGGGCTTGCTGCTATTGCTGCTGTTCTTGGCCAACTGTCGGCGCAGGTCCGTGATCTCTTCCGCCATGCTCGCCAACGCAGCTTCAAGCTCAGCGATCCGACGCAGAGCCGTGGCGAGAAGTTGTTCAAGGGCGGCAACCTGATCCATCCCACCACTGATTCAGAGAAATCAACCCGGCGCCACAGAATTCAGACAAGAAAGAAAAAAACACGCGCAAAATGGCAAATTCGACTCACCATAAAACTGACAATAACACTCAAACGTGGGGGGTGCTTGGGAGTTACGTTTATCTTTACGAAAACCAACAATTGAACAAAGGGAAAGGTGCCAAGAAAGCGCCCGAGGGCGCCTATAAGGATAGTGATCGCAATGCTTTGCTTGTCCCTGCAAACGATTCTCGCAATCTGGGGACGACACCGAAGAAGAAAGACGACCAAACCGGAAAGAAACGGAATTTTTGGAAAGGCAGCCAGAAGGGCAACCTGAAGGTCGACAAGAGTGCCGACGCGTTAATCCTTGCAGTCGGCAATGCCAGCGACACAAAATTTGGTACAAGTGACTCCGACACAAAGATAAAAGACGTCAATTGGGCCTCCTACCAGGCATCGGTTGAAGACGAAATTGTCGCCGCATTGGGTACAGAATTCGATCCGCCGCCTTTTGCCAGCAAGAGCGTCATCCAATCCGCCGCCGAGGAATGGGCGCGAATGACAAATGAGTGGTTGGAAAACGATCAGGTGGCGAAATCCTATTACGACATCCTGCGAAAATTCACGTGGAATGATGCTGTCAAATTCGGCGCAAACAAAAAGATTTACAAGAAAGCCAAATGATTGGACGCATGGCATTTGGAATTCGCTGTGCGCGTCGATGCTGAGTATTTGCATACATTCGCTGTTAAATTTCCCGCGCAAATTGGATGTAATCGGACAGCTTTTTTGCGTTCCCCGCGACAATTTGCTCGTATGAACAAGTCCGAAATTTCAGCGATTTCCGATGAAAATCGCCGAACAGATACCCACATTATTAACATACCCATAATGAAATGAAGGAGAGTATCATGTTTTCGACTCCTGTACTTCGTCGCGTGGGCTCAGCCAAAATGCTCGGCCTGCTGATCGGTATCGGCGCTGCGTGGTCCTTGCTCGCCATGTCATCGGCGCCGGTATCTTTGGCAATCGGTGTCGCGGGATGGTTCCTGACAATGGGCGCCATGATCGGACTTGTGGGATACATGAACCATGTACCCGTCTTTGACTTTCCGTTGCCCGCATGGGCGCGCGGCGCCTGGATCGGGCTTTGGATGGGGTTGGTTCTGGTCCTATTGGCCTTTGCACCACTATCCGCAGCGTTTGCCGAAATCACCTGGCTTCCGGCCGCATTCCGTTCGCCCTGGTGGTTCCTTGTCGATGCGACTATTGTCGGTTTGCTGATTGATGTGATTGTCACCCGTCTGGCCGGTGTGCTGGATTGGCCCGAGTCCGGTTTGAGCGACCCGGTTTAATCACCAAACGGCGAGGCGTCAGATCAACAGTGACGCCGCACCTTCGTGCTTTAACAACCAGACTTTGGTTTCGACACCACCACGGGCCGAAAACCCGCCAAGCCCGTTGGCTCCCAAAACGCGGTGGCAAGGGATGATGATCGCGATCGAATTGCCGCCGCACGCTTGCCCCACGGCCTGCGCAGGAACACCCAGATCTTTTGCAATGTCGCCGTAGGTGCGTGTTTCACCAAATGGAATGGCGGACATGGCCGCGCAAACATCCTGCTGCAAGGGGCCGCCATCGGGTGCAAGCGGCAAATCAAATTCTCGCAGGGATCCGTCAAAATAAGCGGCAAGCTGCTCGAAGGCTTCTGTCAACAACGGATCGGACGCGCCCGTCTCAGGTGCCATACCCCAATCGACGCCTGTAATGGCTCCCTGCCGCGCTGTCAGGCTGATGGGGCCAATGGGCGTGTTACGCCAGCTTGTTACATCTGTTTCGATACGAACCATGACGTTCCGCAATCCGTTCTGAACCCACCGCGCCGGTCGCCGTCGCCCTTTTCACCCATCGGATGAACAACTGTCGCACCGGCGGCAACGGCCTTGTCGAAACAGGCGTCAGGATCGGCCAAATAAATGTGAACCATCACGCCGGAATGCCCGGTTTCACCACCCATCATCAGCACAGAATCGCCAATCTGACATTCAGCGTGCATAATCGAACCATCTTCGCGCTGGATAACTCTCAACCGCGTCGCGTCGAATACGTCCTCGCAGAATGTCAGCACCGCCTCGGGATCGGGCACGACCAGATATGGCGAGACATCGTTATATCCAGTGGGTTTGTAGATCATAGCTCAACCTGACCCGCCGCCACTGACAGGTCAAGTCGGCGGCGACCTATGCCAATGCCGCGTTACATCGCCCGCAAACGCCCTGATGCGCGTGGCTGCCGACATCCGGCAGGATCTTCCAGCAACGCTGGCATTTCTCGCCGTTTGCTTGCGCAAAAGTCACGGAAATCCCCTCGACGCCTTCCAGCGTGAATGCCCCGTCCGCTGGCATGCCGGTATCAATGGTGATGGCTGACGTGATGCAGATATCCGCAAAATTGACGCCCGACAAAAGCATTTCGAGATCGGTGCCCACATGCACGATTGGGGCGGCTTCCAGCGACGAGCCGATGACTTTGTCCTGACGTTTCAGTTCCAGCGCACCGGTGACAACCGAGCGCACTTTTCGGATATCGGCCCAGCGCGCGGCAAGGTCTGCATCCAGCCAGTCGGCGGGTGTTTCGGGGATGTCTGTCAGATGGATGGAGCTGTCATCACCCGGGAAGCGTTCCAGCCACACCTCTTCCATCGTGAATACAAGGATCGGCGCCAGCCAAGTGGTCAGGCGGTGGAACAGGATCTCGAGTACTGTCAGCGCCGCGTCCCTGTTCCCATCCTCGCCGTCGCAGTAAAGCGCGTCCTTGCGGATGTCGAAATAAAACGACGAAAGGTCCAGTGTGGCGAATGTGAACACCGTTTGCCAGACCGCATTGAAATCAAAGCTCTTATAGCCCTTGCGCACCTGCGTATCGAGTTCGGCCAAGCGGTGCAGGACCCAACGCTCGAGCTCCGGCAAATCGGCGGGATCAAGACGTTTCGCGTTGTCGACCCCGTTCAGATTGCCGAGGATAAAGCGCATCGTGTTACGCAGCCGGCGATAGCTGTCGGCAACGCCTTTCAGGATTTCCGGCCCGATCCTCTGATCAGCTGTGTAATCCGTCTGTGCCACCCAAAGTCGCAGGATGTCGGCACCATATTGCTTGACCACCTGATCCGGCAGGATCGTATTGCCGAGCGACTTGGACATCTTGATGCCCTTCTGGTCCAGCGTGAAGCCATGGGTCACCACATTGCGATAAGGCGCACGGCCCAACGTGCCACAGGCCTGCAGCAGCGAAGAGTGGAACCAACCGCGATGCTGGTCGGTGCCTTCCATATAGACATCGGCAATGCCATCCTCGGTGCCGTCCTCTCGGTCGCGCAAGACGAAAGCATGGGTGGATCCGGAATCGAACCAGACGTCGAGTACGTCGAACACCTGCGCATACTCGTCTGGGTTGGCAATGCCGTCGAGCATCTGTTCCTTGAACCCGTCCTTGTACCAGACATCCGCGCCCTCGGCCTCAAACGCCGCGACGATGCGGGCGTTGACGGTTTCGTCGCGCAACAGGAAGTCATCGTCGGTCGGCAGCGAGCCCTGCTTGGTGAAGCAGGTGAGCGGCACACCCCAGGCGCGCTGGCGTGACAAGACCCAATCGGGCCGCGCCTCGATCATCGAATGCAGGCGGTTGCGCCCTGTGCGCGGCGTCCATTTCACCAGATTGTCGATGGAATTCAGTGCGCGTTCGCGGATCGTCGTGCCGTGCGTGTCCTGATCATCACCCACGGGCTTGTCGATGGCGGCAAACCACTGCGGCGTGTTGCGGAAGATCAAGGGCGCCTTGGAGCGCCAAGAATGCGGATAGCTGTGCTTCACTCGCCCGCGTGCCAGCAACGCGCCGACCTCGACCAGCTTGTCGATCACCCGCTTGTTCGCGTCCTTTTCCTTGCCCTTGTGGTCAAAGATCATCGCGCCGCCAAAGAACGGCAAATCGGCCCGGAAAGAGGAATCCTCCCGCACGCTATAGGTCATGGGCAAGCCGTGCTTGACGCCGATTTCATAGTCGTCCGCACCGTGGCTGGGCGCTGTATGCACGAAGCCGGTGCCAGCCTCGTCAGTGACGTGATCACCCGGCAACATGGGCACGTCAAAATCCCACTCGCCATCCGCGCCTTCGGCCCAGCGCAGCGGGTGGGCGCAGGTCATCGCGGCAAGATCATCCGCTGACACATCCGCCAAACGCCGGATACAATCGCTCTCGCCCAGCCGCGCACTGGCAAAGATCTCATCCGCCAGATTGTCAGCAACAATATAGCGATCACCAATAGAGGCCCAGCATTCCTCTGGCCGCCCGATGACCTCGTAAAGGCCATAGGCGATTTCCTCGCTGAAACAGACCGCGCGGTTTTGTGGGATGGTCCAAGGCGTGGTCGTCCAGATGACAACCTGCGCTTTGTTGGTGAAAACGTCGTTCTCGCCGGAAAAGCCCACAACTGGAAATTTCACCCAAATCGTGTGGCTTTGGTGGTCGTGATATTCAACCTCCGCCTCAGCCAGCGCGGTCTTTTCAACCGGCGACCACATCACAGGCTTTGACCCCTGATAAAGCGTGCCGTTCATCAGGAATTTCATGAACTCATCGGCGATCACGGCCTCGGCGTGATAGGCCATCGTCAGATACGGATCGTCCCATTTGCCGGTGATCCCGAGGCGCTTGAATTCCTCTCGTTGGATATCCACCCACTCATCGGCAAAGGCCCGGCATTCACGACGGAAATCGACGACATCGACCTCATCCTTGTCCTTGCCCTTCTGGCGGTATTGTTCCTCTATCTTCCATTCGATGGGCAGGCCGTGACAGTCCCATCCCGGCACATAACGGCTGTCATGCCCCATCATTTGATGGCTGCGCACAATCATGTCTTTGATTGTCTTGTTCAGCCCGTGGCCGATGTGCAGATGGCCGTTGGCATAGGGCGGTCCGTCATGCAGCACGAAGGACGGGCGATCCCCGGCCGTTTCGCGCAGGCGGTCGTAAACGCCGATTTTCTCCCACCGCGCGAGCCACTCGGGTTCACGTTTCGGTAATCCCGCGCGCATCGGAAAATCCGTGACCGGCAGGTTCAGGGTGTCTTTGTAGTCGGGAGTGTAGGCACACATTGGTCCGGTCCTTGAGGGAAAATTTCGAGTGCGATGGCGCGGCGCTGTTTAAGACGTTTGATCCCGGCGGCTCTGGCTCAGAGCGCCGGGTCTATAATTCGTATGATCAGACCGGAAAATCGCATGTTGAACGCGCTTATAGGCGCGGGAAACGGACAGGACAAGCGCCCGAAAGTTGAGCAAAGCGCGCAGCCTGGCGCAATTTCGGTTGTCGGAGACAAACCCACTCGCCCGACCGACTTTCCCGTGCTAGCCTATGGCGATTCTTGAACTTTCCGTTTTACCCTGACCCACAGGAGAGACCATGACCGGAACCGTCATTGAAGAAGACCTGACAGTAGACGGCAACATTGCCTCAACCGAAGGCACTGTAAGCGTTAAAGGCAAGGTAAAGGGCGACATTTCCGCCAAAAGCGTCGACATCGCACATGGTGGTCAGGTGGAAGGCACGGTCGCTGCGGATTCAGTGACCGTTCAGGGCCGCCAGTCCGGCAGCGTGAAGTGCAAAGAGCTTTCGCTTGGATCAACATCCGAAGTGAATTCAAAAGTGACGGCGCAAACCATGTCTTCGGAAAAGGGTGCAAAACTCGTGGGACAGGTACAGATTTCCGGCTGATCGCACGGGAATAACCCTGCGGGTCCACCACCATATCCCTGACACGCGCCTCACCGGTCACGAACCCAGCCGCGCCGACCAGAAACGAAGCCGTGCGCGGCATATCGTTGATGGCCGGGGGGATGTTTCTGTTTTCCATCGTCGACGCGCTGGCAAAGTACCTGACCCAAACACTCGACCCGATTCAGATCGTCTGGTCGCGCCAGCTTGGACTTTTGGCAGGCGTCTTGATCATAATGGCATTTCGCGGATTTTCGATCCTGAAAAGCGTGCGCCCGGGCCTTCAGATCACGCGCGGCATTCTGGCTGCGGGATCGGCCACGCTTTTCATTGTCGCGATAAGCTATGTTTCGCTGGCCGATGCCGTGGCCGTCAGTTTCGTGGCACCATTCGTTGTCACGATCCTCGGCGCGCTGATCCTTGGTGAAACCGTTGGCGTGCGGCGCTGGGTGGCCGTGTCAATCGGGTTTCTGGCCACGTTGATCGTCATTCGTCCGGGTTTGGGCGTGGTGCATCCAGCGGCCTTTCTGGTCATTCTGGCGGCAGTCTTCTTTGCATTGCGCCAGATCCTGTCGCGCATTCTGGGAACCGGCGATCCGACGGTAACGACAGTTGCCTATACGGCAATCGTCAGCGTTGCCATCCTGACATTGCCGTTGCCGTTCGTTTGGACAACGCCAACCGGAACCGAGCTAGCCATTCTGATTTGTTTGGCTTTGTTGGCAGCCATTGCTGAAACTCTCGTAATCCGCGCACTTGAGACGGCGCAAGCGGTAATCGTCGCACCCTTACAATACACGCTGATATTGTGGGGCACACTTTGGGGCTATCTTCTGTTTGCCGATCTTCCGGATTTCTGGACCTGGATTGGCGCGCTGCTCATTGCGGCCACTGGGGTCTACACGTTCCACAGGGAACGCATCGCAACGCGATAATGGTATGTATTTAGATGTGCATTGTCGGACCGAAGTGCAGCCAACCAATTATGTCGCCAATCAGGCGTCGATGACATTCCATTTCGTGAAACCCTCAATCCCTGAACGCATTTCGCGAAATTTCCAGTAAATCATCGAAGACGCCCAGAGCCGCGGCCACAACCGCACCGCCATTGGCAATCATCAGATCGGCGTCCTGTTTTTCAATCACACCGCCAGCTTCGTCCACCAATAGTTGGCCGGCCAGACAATCCCAGGCATTCATATAGCTTTCGGTATACCCGATGTAGCGCCCCGCCGCGACATGGGCCAACCCCAACGCGCCCGATCCAGTTCGCGCAAATATCCCTCCGCTTTCTATAATCGACTGCACCAAACGCCCAACCTGCGCTGGCGCCGAGCGCCGAGATGAGCCAATGCAAACCGTGCCGCGTTTTATCGATTGATGCCGCAGTTTCAGCCTTTTGCCATTCATGAACGCGCCGTTGTGGCGCGCGGAATGGAACGTTTCATCGTGGTTCGGGTCGTGCACCACCCCCACCTCGATCCTTCCATCGGCAACACCAGCGATGGCCACACACCAGAAAGGCACGCCGTTCAGAAAATTCGTGGTTCCGTCAATTGGGTCGATGACCCAGGTGAATCCGCTGCTGCCAACTTTCGGCGCGTGTTCCTCGCCGACAATCGCATCTTCAGGCAATTTATCGGACAGACGCTCGCGGATCAGGATTTCAACCAGTTTGTCCGCCTCGCTGACGAAATCCTGATGGCCCTTGTCATCCACAACCAGCTTCTCGCGGTTCAAAAAATATTCATATGCCAGTTTTCCGGCCTCTTTTGCGACGTCGTTTGCAATATCTGCCCGCTCGATCGAGTTCATTTTCGTTTCCCGCTTTGCCTCGTGCGGTTATGCCGTGTATCCCAAATCGTAACTCCCAAGCACCCCCCACGTTTGAGTGTTATTGTCAGTTTTATGGTGAGTCGAATTTGCCATTTTGCGCGTGTTTTTTTTTCTTTCTTGTCTGAATTCTGTGGCGCCGGGTTGATTTCTCTGAATCAGTGGTGGGATGGATCAGGTTGCCGCCCTTGAACAACTTCTCGCCACGGCTCTGCGTCGGATCGCTGAGCTTGAAGCTGCGTTGGCGAGCATGGCGGAAGAGATCACGGACCTGCGCCGACAGTTGGCCAAGAACAGCAGCAATAGCAGCAAGCCCCCTTCAAGTGATGGCCTGAAGAAGCCAGCCCCGCGCAGCCTGCGTGGCAAATCCGGAAAGAAAAGTGGCGGCCAAGTTGGCCACCGGGGCGACACCCTGCGCCAGACGTCAACACCCGACTTTGTCGAACGGCATGAGGCGACGCATTGCAGCGCCTGTCAGAGCGCCCTGACGGCGGAGATGGTGAAAGGGATCGAGAAGCGTCAGGTGTTCGACTTGCCTGCGCCACGCCTGGAGGTCACCGAGCATCAGGCGGCGGTTTATTGTTGCGACCATTGTCGAGCCACGACGACGGCTGGCTTTCCCGATGGCGTGGCCGCGCATGTGCAATATGGCACGCGCATGCGGGCAGTGGCGGTCTATTGCAATGTTCAGCAGCTGATACCCGAGGATCGGGTCTGCCAGCTTATGCGCGACCTGTTTGGGGCCACCAGCTTGTGCGCGGCCAGCGTGACCAACTGGACGCGCGGCGCGGCAAATAAGATGGGTGTCGTGGTTGAACACATTCTCGCCCGGCTTGCCGAAGGCGGCGTTCGGCATCTGGACGAGACCGGACTTCGTGTTGCCGGCAAGCTGCACTGGCTGCACACGATCTGCGATACCGCCTTCACCCATTACCGCATCAGCGCCAAACGCGGTGCTGTTCCAACCTTCCTGACCGGCGGGACGATCATTCATGATCACTGGAAACCCTACTACGCCCATATGAGCGGAGTGGACGCCCACGCCCTCTGCGGGGCGCATCACTTGCGCGAACTCAAGGCCATCGAAGAGATCGAAAAAGAGCCTTGGGCGACGGAGATGAGCGCAGTGCTTCATAGCGCCAATCAGCTCAGATGCGCGGCTCAGGATCAAGGCGAGACCGAACTCCCGGAACTGGTTCGCCAGGGTATAGTCACCAGATACATGGCGATCCTCGCCAAGGGGCTCGCCTTCCACGAACGCCAGCCCCCGCTGGCCAAAAGCCCCGGCACCCGCGGCCGAAAAGCCAGGCGGCCAGGCCACAACCTGCTCCTCCGCCTGCGTGACTACCGCGATGACGTTTTGCGATTCATCGCCGACTTCGCGGTCCCATTCACAAACAATCAGGCCGAACAGGACCTGCGCATGATGAAGCTGCGCATGAAAATCTCGGGCACCTTCCGCACCCTCGAGGGCGCGCGGGTCTTCGCCGACATCAGGTCCGTCATCTCGACGGCCAGAAAACACCGGTTCAACATCCTGGAAATCCTGACCCTGTCACCACCTCAGATCATCGCACGGCTCTGACGGAACAAAACCCCGCAACCCTATCGGACAGGGTGCTTGGGAGTTACCCCAAATCTTCGTAACTGAAAAAAGTCGCGCTTTCGGGCTTGTGGCTTGGCGCTGGTTTTGCAAACGTCAAAATCAGCGCGTGAATGGGAATTCACGTACAATTCCGCAAAATTGGGAGGTTTCATGCGGTACCATACTCCTGAGAGTTTTGAGGATGCCTCATCAATTGCCGCCGCCGCCAGTGGGACAACACGTTTTCTGGCCGGTGGTACGGACGTTCTGGTGCAGCTGCGTTCCGAACTGGTCGAGCCAGATGACCTGATCGACATCAAAAATATACCCGGCGTTCATGACATTGCGCGGTCGGACGACGGTGGCTGGCGCATTGGTGCAGCCGTCAGCGGCGCACAAATGATGGCCCACGCAGAACTAAAGGCTGATTGGCCCGGTGTGGTTGAGGCAACCGACCTGATCGGTTCCACACAGGTTCAGTCGCGCTGCACGATGGTGGGCAATCTCTGCAACGGGTCACCTGCCGCAGATTCCGTTCCGGCGATGATCGCCGCTGGCGCAGTGGCCAATGTGGTCGGTCCGAACGGAGCGCGCGATATTCCTGTTGAGGATGTTCCGATCGGCCCGGGCAAACTGTCGCTTGAAAAGGGCGAGGTCGTGACCGCAATCTCCATTGGTGCAAGACCAAAGCATTCCGGCGACGCCTATCTGCGGTTCATCCCACGTACGGAAATGGATATTGCGGTCGTGGGTTGCGGCGTCTGCCTCACCCGCGACGGTGACAAGATTACGGCCGCGCGGGTCTCGCTCGGTGCTGTCGCGCCGACTGCACTGTTGGTCAAAAAGGCGGCCGACGCGATTATCGGCACTGCACTGGATGACGCGGCGTTGGAGGCGTTGGCCTCGGCGGCAAGTGCTGCCTGCAACCCGATTGACGACAAGCGCGGCACCGTCAAATTCCGCATCCATGTTGCGGGTGTGCTGGCGCGGCGAGCGGCGAAGATCGCCTATGAAAGGGCCGCGAAATGATCCAGGTATCGACGACCATCAACGGCGACGAAGTCGATTTTGTCTGCGACCCGCGCGAAACGCTTCTCGACGTCCTTCGCGACCGCCTCGGCCTGACCGGCACCAAGGAAGGTTGCGGCACCGGCGACTGCGGGGCGTGCACCGTCGAGATTGACGGGCGCCCGGTGTGTTCCTGTCTTATGCTAGGCGCCGAGGCCGAGGGGAAATCCATCGGCACCGTCGAAGGCATCGCAACGGGCGAGGAACTGCACCCGTTACAACGCAACTTTATCAAACACGCCGCTCTGCAGTGCGGCATCTGCACACCGGGCATTCTGGTCGCTACGAAGGCGCTGCTCGCCGAAAACCCGGACCCGTCCGAGGAACAAGTGCGCTATTGGCTGGCCGGCAACCTGTGCCGCTGCACGGGATACGACAAGATCATTCGCGCCGTCATGGAGACGGCGGCTGAAATGCGGGAGAACGCATAATGGCTTTTGACGAAGAAAAAACCGAATTCAACCTCGTTGGCACGCGACCTAATCGCCCCGACGGGATCGACAAGGTCACCGGACGCGCCAAATACGGCGCAGATGCAAATCTGCCGGGGATGCTGCACGCGGTCATCGTGCGCTCGCCACACGCTCACGCAAAGATCAAGTCGATCAAGACTGACAAGGCGTTGGCCGCAAAAGGCGTGAAAGGCGTTGTTACCCGCGCTGACTTCGCGACCGGGCTAAAGGGCGAAAACTGGAACGTGCTTGAAAACTGCATGGCTGGCGACACTGCGCTGTATGACGGGCACGCAGTTGCCGCGATTGCCGCGACATCGCTTTTGGCTGCAAAGGACGCGGCCAAGTTGATCGAGGTCGACTACGAAGTGATCCCGCATGTCACCGACGTTGATAAGGCAATGGGCGATGGCGCGCCCGCAATCCGCGAAGGTACAGCTTCGAAAGCCGTCCCGCCGGGTCTTCTGCACCCCAATGTCGTTGACTACCACGAAAGCGGACATGGCGACGTGGACGAAGGATTCGCTGAAGCCGATCTTGTGGTCGAGAACACTTTCACAACGGAGGCGACCCATCAGGGGTACATCGAGCCGCACGCCTGCCTTGCCAATATGGGTGGCGACGGACGTGGCGAGTTGTGGTGTTGCACCCAAGGGCACTGGAATGTGCAAAAGCTCTGTGCGGCAGCGATAGGCATCGAACAATCGGCGCTCCGCGTCACCGCATCAGAAATCGGCGGTGGATTTGGCGGCAAGACGACCGTGTTCATCGAACCCGTAGCTCTGGCGCTCAGCCGCAAAACGAACCGGCCGGTGAAAATCGTCATGCCACGTTCAGACGTGTTCCGCGCGTCCGGCCCGACCTCCTCCACCTCGATGGATGTCAAGATCGGGATGAAAAAGGATGGCACGATCACAGCGGCGCTTGGTGTGTTCCGCTCACAAGGAGGCGCGTTCCCCGGTTCGCCCTTCAACTTTACCGCCATGTGCGGTTTTGCGCCCTACAACCTGAAAAACGTTAAGCAGATTGGCTATGACGTTATCACCAACCGCCCGAAACAGGCCGCGTATCGCGCGCCTGGTTCGCCGATGGCGGCATTCGCGGTGGAAAGCGTGGTTGATCAGCTTTGTAATGAACTTGGTCTTGATCCCTTGGAAGTGCGCCTGAAGAACGCATCCAAAGAGGGGACGAAGGCGAATTTCGGCCCGAAATGGGATCGCATCGGGTTGGTGGAATGTCTGGAAGCCGCGAAAGTGCATCCGCATTATTCCGCCCCGTTGGCCGAGGGCGAAGGGCGCGGCATTTCCTGCGGCTTCTGGTTCAACCACGGCGGCGAGACATCTGTGACACTGGCGATGTCTGAAGACGGTACAGTGCAATTGATGGTCGGAACGCCCGATATCGGCGGTAGCCGCGCCTCGATGGCCATGATGGCTGCCGAAGAACTGGGCATCCCCTACGAGCATGTCCGCGCCACCGTCGCTGACACTGCAACGCTTGGGTATAATGAGGTCTCGCACGGCTCTCGTGTCACTTACGCTTCCGGTCTCGCGACCATCGAAGCCGCGCGCGACACCAAGAAAAAGCTCTGCGCACGCGCCGCCGCCAAATGGGGCATCGACGAAGACGCCGTTGTCTGGCGTGATGGCGCAGCAGTGCCGTCCGGCCCAAACGCAGGTGATTTCGACCCGCTGCCAATCGGCGAAATCTGCCGCAAGATGGGCGCAACCGGCGGGCCGATTGTCGGACATTACGAGGCAACTCCAGAAGGCGCCGGCGTGTCGTTTGCCGTGCATATCGTGGATGCCCATGTCGACCGCGAGACCGGCGCGACATCTGTGGACCGCTATACGGTCATTCAAGACGCCGGGAAGGCGATCCACCCGACTTATGTCGAGGGCCAGTATCAGGGTGGTGCCGCACAGGGCATCGGCTGGGCGCTGAACGAGGAATATATCTATGGCGAGGATGGCCGTCTGCAAAACGCAGGCTTCCTTGACTATCGGATTCCCGTGGCCAGCGACCTGCCGATGATCGACACGGTAATCGTCGAGGTGCCGAATCCCGGCCACCCCTACGGCGTGCGCGGCGTCGGTGAGACCTCGATCTGCCCGCCCCTGGCCGCAATCGCTAACGCGGTGTCCAACGCTGCCGGCGTGCGGATGAAGGACCTACCAATGCGGCCCAGCCGGATTCTGGAGGCGCTGGAAGGGTAAGCCTGCCCGTCCCGGGTTTGACCCGGGACCTCATTAACCGTGGAGGCCCCGGATCAAACCCGGGGCACCGGACTGAATGTACAAACCTCTCGTCAAAGTCCACCTCTGGTCCGGCCTGCGCTCACTGGTTGGGCAGGACGTGGTCGAGGTCCACGCCTCAAACGTCGGCCAGATGCTGGACGCGCTGGTCAAGGAACACCCAGCTCTGTCAGATGCCGTGGAAATGGGGGTCTCGGTCTCGATTGACGGCAAGATCTACGCCTTTGGGCTGACAGAAAAGGTCGACGAAGACAGCGAGATCTATCTATTGCAACGCATCAAAGGCGGCTGAACCACAAAAGGGGCGCACATGACCACACCGGAAACACGGCTCGCCGAACTCGGCCTGTCACTGCCTCAACCGACGACGTTGCCGCCAAACCTCAAGCTCCCCTTCAGCTTCATCAACATTCGCGGCAACCGCGCGCTGATCTCCGGCCATCCCAAAAGCGCGCCTGACGGCTCCATCGCTGGCCCCTATGGTCAGGTCGGCAAGGACCTGTCAACAGACGAAGCCTATGCCGAGGCCCGCGAGGTCGGGTTGTCGATCCTCGCCAATCTGAAGGCAGAGATCGGCGAGCTTTCCCGTATCGCCGGTTGGGTCAGGGTCTTTGGCATGGTCAACTCCGCACCCGGATACTCAGAACAGCACCTTGCGATCAACGGCTTCAGTGATCTGATCATCGGGGCGTTCGGGCCAGAGATCGGCGCTCACGCACGGTCAGCCATTGGCACACACGGACTGCCGATGAATTTTGCGATAGAGATCGAAGCGGAAGCTTTGCTGAAGGAATAAAGCAGCGGTCGGCCCGCATTTTACAGAGCGATCAGCTTACGACGAAAACTACGACTTTTCCGCCAATGCCAGCGGCCCCGGCGCTTCCTTTATCGGTATGTGAATAAGTGCCGCCAATAGCCCCAACGCCACCGCTGCCCACCACATTGGCGTGTAATCCTGATTCAAGTCATAGATTCGCCCGCCCAACCAGGCTCCGATAAAGCTGCCGGTCTGGTGGCTGAGGAACACCAGCCCCGCCAGCGTCGACAAAAATTTCAACCCCTGCGTCAGCGCCACCAAACCCATCGTCAGCGGAACGGTCGAAAGCCACAAGACGCCCATGACGGAAGAAAACAGCAACACGCTGGTCTCCGACACCGGCACCAGTATGAAGCACGCAATCACCACCGCGCGCGCGAAATAGATGCCGCTCAACACCCATTTGGATGACAATGCCTGCCCCGCCCAACCCGCGCCGAATGATCCTGCAATATTGAACAACCCGATTAGCGATAACGACCAGGCCCCGACCCAGGCCGCAAGCCCCAGATCCTGAACATAAGAGGGCAAGTGCGTTTGGATGAACGCGACGTGAAATCCGCACACAAAGAACCCAAAGAACAGGCAAAGATAGCTACGGTCTCGAAATGCGGTTCCCAGTGCCTTGCCGAAATCCCCGAATGCAGACCCCGCCGCCGTCGGTTTGGACACCCGGGCGATGAAGATGAGGAACGGAAGGATCAGGAAAAAGCTGCCGCCGATGACCCAAAGTGCCGGTTGCCAACCGATGCTGCCAATCATGGTTGTCGCGCTCGGTGCGCCGACAAACATCCCCAGCGACGCGGCGGCCGTGCCGAGGCCCATGATGAAACTGCGGCGTTCCATTGACACGATCTTGCCCAGCGCGCCGATCACGATCGGGAATGATGCCGCGCCGGTGCCAATGCCGGTCAAAACACCCGTCAAAACAAACAGAGTCGGATCCGTAACATTACCGCGCAGAAGAAACCCGACACCGGCACAAACCGCGCCGAAACCCAGAACACGCGCCGTGCCAAACCGGTCGGCAAATGCGCCCGCGATCGGTTGTGCGATGCCCCAGAACAGCAATTGCACTGCCACCGACATGGAAAAGACCTCACGGCCCCAGCCCAGGTCGGTGGACATTGGTTTAAGGAAAACACCAAACGTCGCCGCGAACCCGAAACTCAGGAACGCAATCACGCAGCCCGCAAATATCGCGGCATTCAGATCCGATTTCCTGGGTCTCGGGTCGGCCATATTCACACGCTCCTAACGCCAGGCATAGTTGAAACTGACGCTGACACGCTCTTCCTCTGCCATGTTCATCGGCACCTCATGGCGCAGCCAGCTTTCCCAAAGCAGCACGTCCCTAACCTTCGGCGCCACATAGACGAAGTTCCGCAATGCCTCCTCGGCTTCCTTCCGGCGCGGGGGCGCGGCCATCATCATCGCATGGCGCGGGTCCTCGAACTTGATCGCCGATGCTCCGTCCGGCATTGCCACATAAGTTGTCCCAGAGATCACGGAATGCGGATGCAAGTGCCCGGCGTGAATGCCGCCCTCTGGCAGGATGTTGATCCAGATATCCTCTAAAACCAACGGCTTGCCATCCAGATCAAAAGCCAGATCCTGGGCAAATGCCGCCACATGCACGTCCAGTTGCTTTACCAGATCGGCGAATATGGGAAACCGCCACGGCAAATCCGTCAGGCTGGCATAGCTTGTATATCCCGGAAACCCTTCCGCCTCGCACCACTCCTGCCCCGCCTCGTCATCCTCAGCAATCGAGAAACATGACGCTTCCAACTCGCTGTAATCAACGCCCTCGACACGGGATTGATATAAGCGGGTAACAAAAAGGCTACGGATGCTGGTCATTGATGGGTCTTACCGCGCGCGTTGATCCCTTGGCAACCAGACCCGCGCTCGATACCACCGACCCATGTCTGAACGCCTCCTCTCAGAGTTGAAAATCGACCCGGCCGAGCGCCCCAAGGCGCCAATTTTGCCTGATGTTACAGACGAGCAACGACGCAGAGGCAAACACCTCGCCCGATCCACCGGATGCATCTGATGGACATCGCCCGCATCCGCAAAGTGCTGGACGCTGTCGAGGCCGGACTAGAGGATCCATCCACCCTGCCCAACCAGATCGCAACGCTGGACATGACCCAGAACTTCCGCACCTTCGGCAACATGTGCGGGCGCGAATGCCGGGTTCTGTCGATGCATCACAATGCCGAGGAAACCATGATGTTTCCGGGGCTGGAATCCGCCGCCCCGCCGGGCATCGTCGCGGTCGTGGCGCGGCTGCGCGAGGAACACAAAATCGTCCACGCCCTGATCGAGCGGCTCTATTCCGCAGCTTTCAATCTGGTGAATGACCCCAGCGACGCCAGGTTCACCGAATGCCGCGGCGTGTTCAACGCGCTGGAAGAGGTCGTGCGGTCGCATTTCGGATATGAAGAGACAGAGTTGGCAGAGGCGATTGGGTTTTTTTTGGAGGGGGTTTAGAATGGTTTTTTTTAAGAAAGCTTTTCTTGTAATTACCATAATTTTCCATTAATCGGTAAAATATGACAGGCGAAGATCTAGTGAAGTCGCTTGATGCGATTGGGATAGACAGGAAAACGCTGAGTGCGCTTCTGGGCGTGACTTCGAGAGCGGTCAACAATTGGTGCGTTCCCAACGCCGATGTCCCTGGGACGGTCTCAGCATACGTCAGGTTGCTTTTCTCTCTTCCCTCGGAACTTCAAGCGAAGGAGATCAGTCGCGCGAAATCAGGAGCAAATAATATGTATGACGGAATGTACGCGATCGAGTTTCAAGGGCGAACAGGCCAATCTGGCGTCGCAATCCTAGTATTGCAAAAAGGTAGGATTTTTGGGCACGATGGAGGCGTTCAATATGATGGCGTTTGTTACCCTGACCCGGAGAACTTCGGCCAAGTGATCTTTGACATGAACATTACGGTTTTAAAGGGAACCGCAATCGTTCAAGGCATTCCACCCCAACCGGCTGATTATTCTTACAATACCGTTGTGAGTGTAGACCCAAATTCTAACGTGCCGTTTGCAATTGATACGCCATATGGACCAGTTGCCGTAAAGTTGATCTTTCTGAGGGAAATCCCTGCTTCAATAGCTGCATAAAAAGATACCCCCGCCAGTTTCCTGACGGGGTGCTACTTTCGGGGGGGTGTGCGACCGCGCGTTTCCAAGGAAACACGCTCATCGCACCGTCAAGTCGCGCGCTTGGCGCGAATTGCTTACCAGTCTTCCCTTACCACTGTCCGTGTCTTGACTGGCAACTTCATCGCCGCCAGACGCAGGGCCTCGCGGGCGACGTCGTCGTTGACGCCGTCGATCTCGAACATGATCCGGCCGGGCTTGACCTTGCAGGCCCAGCGGTCGACCGAACCCTTACCTTTACCCATACGAACTTCGATGGGTTTGGCGGTGATCGGGGTGTCGGGGAAGATGCGGATCCAAACACGGCCCTGACGTTTCATGTGACGTGTCATGGCACGACGGGCGGCTTCGATCTGGCGCGCGGTGATGCGCTCCGGCTCGGTCGCCTTCAGCCCGTAGGAGCCGAAGTTGAGGGTAGAGCCGCCCTTGGCTTCACCCTTGATCCGACCCTTGAACATCTTGCGGAATTTTGTGCGCTTTGGCTGTAGCATTTATACGCTCCCTACTTCCGCCGACCGCCGCCAGCACCACGGGGTGCCGGGCCGTCTTGCAGTTCCTGGGCCTTGCGATCACGAGCCGACGGGTCGTGCTCCATGATCTCGCCTTTGAAGATCCAGACTTTGATGCCGATGATGCCATAGGGCGTCACCGCCTCGACGGTGGCATAATCGATATCCGCGCGCAGAGTGTGCAGCGGCACGCGACCTTCGCGATACCATTCGGTCCGCGCGATCTCGGCACCGCCGAGGCGGCCCGCGACATTCACACGAATACCAAGGGCACCCATGCGCATCGAATTCTGCACCGCCCGCTTCATCGCGCGGCGGAAGGAAACACGACGCTCCAACTGCTGGGCAATGCTTTCGGCGACCAGTGCCGCATCAAGCTCCGGCTTGCGGACCTCAACGATGTTCAGGTGCAGCTCGCTGTCGGTCATGCTGGCAAGTTTCTTGCGCAGCGACTCGATGTCCGCGCCTTTCTTGCCGATGATGACGCCCGGGCGCGCCGTGTGAACCGTCACCCGGCACTTCTTGTGCGGACGTTCGATGATCACGCGGCTTACTCCAGCCTGCTTGCACTCTTTCTCGATGAATTCGCGCATCCTCAGATCTTCCAGCAGCAGATCGCCATAGTCTTTGGTGTCTGCATACCAGCGGCTGTCCCAGGTGCGGTTCACCTGCAGGCGCATACCGATCGGATTTGTTTTGTTACCCATTAGGCTTGCTCCTCAACCTGGCGGACCAGAATTGTGATTTCTGCGAACGGCTTCATGATCTTGCCGAACCGGCCACGCGCCCGCGGGCGACCGCGCTTCATGGTCAGGTTCTTGCCGACATAAGCCTCGGCCACCACCAGTTCATCCACATCCAGATTGTGGTTGTTTTCTGCATTCGCAATTGCCGACTGAAGGCATTTCTTCACGTCGCCTGCAATGCGTTTCTTGCTGAAGGTCAGCTCATTCAGAGCCTTGTCCACCTTCTTGCCGCGAATAAGGCCGGCCACGAGGTTCAGCTTCTGTGGGCTGGTCTTCAGCATTCGCAGTTTCGCCATCGCCTCGTTTTCCGCCACGCGGCGCGGATTTTTGTCCTTGCCCATGGCTTAGCTCCTCTTCGCGCGTTTATCCGCCGCGTGACCGTGATAGGTGCGCGTCGGGCTGTACTCGCCGAACTTCTGGCCAATCATGTCCTCGGTGACATTGACCGGAATGTGCTTGCGGCCGTTATAGACACCAAAGGTCAGGCCAACGAATTGCGGCAGGATGGTCGAGCGGCGCGACCAGATCTTGATGACCTCGTTGCGGCCCGACTCGCGGGACTTTTCGGCCTTCTTGAGGACATAAGAGTCCACGAAAGGCCCTTTCCATACAGAACGCGACATCTATCAGCGCCCCTTCTTCTTGGCGTGGCGCGAGCGGATGATCAGCTTGGACGACGCTTTGTTCTTGTCACGGGTGCGCGCACCCTTTGTCGGCTTGCCCCAGGGCGATACCGGATGGCGGCCACCGGATGTCCGGCCTTCACCACCACCATGGGGGTGATCGACCGGGTTCATGACCACGCCACGAACGCTTGGGCGCTTGCCCATGTGGCGGACACGACCGGCCTTGCCGAGGTTCTGGTTCGAATTGTCAGGGTTCGACACGGCACCGACGGTCGCCATGCATTCCTGACGCACCATGCGGAGTTCGCCACTGGACAGCCGGATCTGAGCGTATCCACCGTCGCGGCCAACAAACTGGGCATATGTGCCAGCGGCGCGTGCAATCTGACCACCCTTGCCGGGCTTCATCTCGATGTTGTGGATGATGGTACCGATGGGCATGCCAGAGAATGGCATCGCGTTGCCCGGCTTGATGTCGGCCTTCTGGGCCGAGACGACCTTGTCACCAATCGCCAGACGCTGCGGGGCCAGGATATAGGCCTGCTCGCCATCGTCATATCTGATCAGTGCGATAAATGCAGTGCGGTTCGGGTCGTATTCGATCCGTTCCACTGTGGCCGTGACGTCGAATTTCCGACGTTTGAAATCCACGACCCGATACAGACGTTTCGCCCCACCGCCGCGGCGGCGCATCGTGATCCGTCCGGTATTGTTCCGGCCCGCTTTCTTGTTAAGTCCCTCAGTGAGGGCCTTTACAGGGCGGCCTTTCCAAAGCTCCGAACGGTCGATCAGCACCAGCCCGCGCTGGCCCGGCGTCGTCGGTTTGTACGACTTAAGTGCCATGCTTGCTCTCTTCCGTTGAGCGCCCCCGGTATCCGAGGGCTATGTTAAAGGGCCCCGAAGGTCCCCAAATTCCAAAACCAAACACGCCCCGAACGAATCCGAGGCGGCGTGGATGAGGGTGGCTATCAGGCATTCAATTACTTGTCTAGCCCAGGTAAATGATGGGTAGTGTCTCAGTTTGAATTTGACTTCTTTTTGTAAGGCCCGCGTTAAACTGTGCAAGCCCAGCCCGATCCACTTTCTTTTCAAGATGTAAACCGCACAACCTACCAGTTCAGAAGAAATACACATGCGGCAGCAGCCTGATTGGCGGCAATGTTCGGTGGAGTACCTTTTGCCGCTTCGGTCACGCAATTTGACAGTTGCTGCGCGCGTCTCCTGAGGCCGTCCATGCCAATTCTGCGCACTTCATCCTCACCAAGAATATAAGCAGACCAATCACCGGCAGTAGCAAGACGATTCGATGCAGACGCAGAGTTCCACAGCCCGAAGTTAGCGCTGTGAAGCGTTCCGCCATCGTACCAGTCTGCAAAAGATGGAGTTGAAAAACAAGCCAGTGTTAACCCCGATTCTGGATAAGACGTTGGCGTCACCAGTGCACTACTCGACAGAATTTTTTCGTAGTTTTTTGATTCGTTTTTTACGATACTCGTTGACCCTTTTTCGCAGAGGGTTGCGATGAGGGATTTCCACCATTGTTATGGAAATGATCCTCGGTTCTCTCAAAGCCTCATTTGGCTCCAGTTCAACGGCAATTCCGCCAAACTCTCCAAGAAATAGAACATTTGAAACGGTTTCGTGATCTGCTTTGAATGTATCAGGGTCATTTTTCCGTACGTGTTTCGGGATGATCACCTGAAAGGGAGTGGCAGCCATCAGATCGAGCACAAGTGTCATGGTTCTTTTAGGGAGCGCAGCCAGTTCATTGAGCTTATCCGTGAGGGCGTAGAAACGGTTGGGGTCCTCTTCCATCATGTCGAACATGAGGTCCCGGATCTTCTCATAAGCGAGATCTTCGTTGATTGGGAAGTTGTTCTCCATGGCGCGCACCTTTTGCCCCGTGTTGACCAGCCTGAATGCCCCCGTGATTAGGAGACACGCAAGAATAAGTACTACGTTTGGTGGCGGCGGCGTGGTGTGATTGTGTAGTTCCATTCTGGGTGGAATGCATTCCCTTCGATGACGAGGCTATCCATTTCAGCTTTGGTGACCTTAACACCCTTCTCGTAAATACTTTTGTCAAGTGCGCATTCTACTTTCAGCCCAGCGTTCGTCGTCGTCGCCCCGATCAACTCGACGACTGCCATACGGCTGGACAGCGGCCGTCCGCGCCAGTTCTGTGTGATGTGGCAAAACATCCGATGCTCGATGAGGTTCCACTTGGATGTGCCGGGCGGATAGTGATGGACGTGCAAGACAAGGTCGGTTTCGTCAGCAAACCTCTGCAGTTCTACCTTCCATAACCGGACGCGCGCACCGTTCGATCCGCCGCAGTCAGCAGTTATTGTCAGCTCGCGCATGCCAGGATGGCGCTGCTGGCCCATGCGCTTCTGCCAGGTACGGATAGAGTTGACGGCGAATGAAGCAGTGTCAGCGGTGACGCCCACGCTAACCCAGCCAGTATTGGTGCCAACGTCGTAGACACCGTAGGGCACCACCTTGCCGAGCTCCTTGTCGGGGAAATCATGTATGTTAACGCAGCGGGGGTCGCCTTTTGGCCGGTAGTCGCTGCCATCGTTGCGGTAGTTTCCGATCAACTCCTTCTTTTTGGTGTCGACCGAGATGACAGGCTGCCCAGCCGCCTGCGCGTCCAATACCCTGGCGTTAATATGCTCAAACTGCGCGTCGCGATCAGGGTGGTTGGTGCCATCGTGCGTTTTGCGATTGACCTGCCGCGAATATTCCAACTTTGTTTCCAGCAACCTGGCGACAGTATTGGCACATATAGTATGGCCTGCAGCACACAGTGCCGCTGCCAGCTTTGCCGGGCTCTTCGACACCCATTTAAGCGGACGTATAGGATCACCCATCGTCGCTGGCTCGGCGAGACGCTGCAAGTCGGACACCAGCGTCGTATCAAGGTCGGCGACCTCGCGTCGCCCTCCACCCTTGCGGCGCACGCGGCCATTGCCTGGACCTGGAGTATCAAGATCATTGATGCCTCGCCCGATGGTGGAACGTGCGAGGCCAGTGATCTCCGCAACTGCCGCAAGACCGCCACGCCCCGCCGCTCGGGCTTCTGCGGCAGCAAACAAACGCCGACCTCGTTCGCCAAGCTTCGAACCAAAAACTTCCCATCGCTCCTGAATTTGTTCTCGCTCTACCATGATTATCGATTACCATATTGAGAACGGCATGGGAATCGTGCGGACCAGAGTCAAACCGTCGCAGCGGCAAAGGTTTGCGATTCACTTATTGTTGCGTGTCTCCTTAGTATGGGGTGAGAGGGGTTTCCAGGTACGTTGCCCCATGATTCAAGGTTCAAAAGCGACACAATATGGACCGCCACTCATGTCGATCACTAACACCGCACTTTTTGTCTGTCTCGATGACTTTGCAAAAACCTACGAGGACTGGGAGCGCCACCGGTTGATCCCCTCGGGTCGTCAGAGGCTTCGCTCCGGCAAGCTGACCCTGGGGGAGAGCCTGTTCATCATGGTCTTGTTTCACTTGTCGCCGTTCAAGGACTTCAAACATTATTGGATTTATGGCGTTGAGCAGAAATACCGTGACTGCTTTGGCACCCTCCCGAGCTATGGTCGGTTTGTCAGCCTCATGCCAAGATTAATGGTGCCGTTTTGCATACTGCTGCACTGCTTCAGCGGTGAAAAAACCGGCGTCTATTTTGCCGACAGCACTAAGCTCGCGGTCTGCCACAATGCCCGCATTAATCGAAACAAGGTCTTCAAGGGGCTGGCAAAGCGCGGTCGCAGCACAATGGGCTGGTTCTTTGGCTTCAAACTGCATCTAATCATCAACAACAAGGGGGAGATCATGGCCGTCAAAATCACGGCAGGTAATGTCGATGATCGAAAGCCGTTTGAAGCCATGATCGCGGGCCCCGAAGGCAAAATATTTGCTGATAAGGGCTATATCTCCAAATCCCTCTTCCAACGGCTCTGGCAGCGTGGCCTCCACCTCGTCACCGGCATTCGCCGCAACATGAAAAACTATCTCCTGCCAATCCTGAACAAAATCCTGTTGCGAAGGCGGTTCATCATCGAAACTCTGTTCGATAAGTTGAAAACCAGCATGGGACTGGAACACACTCGACACAGATCGCCTGCCAACGCATTCGTACACCTCATCTCGTGTGTCGCAGCCTATATGCTCGGGAAAACCAAAGTTAAAATGGGACCCATAACCGTGCCGGAAACAATCAGGCAGGTCGAATACCAGATATAGCGCTTATCCAGAACTCAGGTAGTGTTATTATAATCAACGCGCGGCGCTTCATTGAGATATCCTTTTCTCTGGTTGGGTTGAGTCTTGATTAGTGCCATCTATTTTGCACAAAGGCAAAAAAATTGTGCATAGTGAGTTGGAAACCGTCAACCGACATCAACAAGGGGAAAACACATGCCAAAAGGACCGCAAGGGCAGAGACGCCCGGCGGACGCAATCGGCAATGCGGTACATATTGCGCGAATTGCGACCGGAGAAATCGAAGAGACCACATTGAAGCAACCCGCCAAGCGCAAGAGTGGTTTGGCGGGGGCAAAGGCTCGGGCGGAAAAGCTTACTACGATAGAGAAGCGAAGTATTGCATTTTCAGCAGCACAGAAACGGTGGGAAGAATGAGCAATCTTTCTGACAAAACACGCACACAACTCGAAAAAAACTTCGCGGCGATGTCTCAAAAAATAAATGACTATCTACCCATTCACGCAAATAAATATGCACTGATGCGGGATGGGGAGGTCGTTGAATTCTATAATGACTGGGAGAGTGCGTATAAAACTGGAGCAAAATTCTACGAAGATGGAATTTTTACGATCCAGCAGGTTACTAAAACACCTGTAGACTTGGGTTATTTTTCGCATGCCGTGCATATCAGGTAGCTATAATCCACGAGTTGGTCCTCTAATTCAGGTCGCAATTGTCGATGCGGCGACGGCCTTGGGGCCAACGGGTGCAGGCACCCAAGATTCAGGGAAGATGAGTATCTTCAATGCTTTGATCGATACTGGTGCGACGAGTACATGCATTTCGGATAAGGTTGTCTCGATGGCCAGTCTTATCCCATCAGGAAAGACAATAATGGTCGGTGCAACTGGCGAGTCGCCCGTGGATCAGTTTACGTTTGGTGTTGGGTTCATACTTTCGCCGATGCAGCAACCAACCGGCGAGACCCGCATGGATCTAGCTGTTCGAAGCGTCCAAGGCTGCTTGTTTCACAACAGTAGTTTAGCATTTGATGTTTTGTTAGGGCGAGACATCATCTGCGAGGGGTCGTTTACACTCTCCTTTGATGGCCATTTTATTCTTAGTATTTAAAATGAACTTTTTGCTTGTCAAACACTGATAGCTTAACTATATCAGTGGTATGAACAAGTTAGACACCAAAACCCGCGCAATGATCCTGAACATGATGGTTGAGGGCAGTTCCATGCGCTCAATCAGTCGGGTTGTGGGTGTTTCGATCAACACCGTGACCAAGCTGCTTGTTGAGGCTGGTGAAGTCTGCGCGGCGTACCACGATGAGACGGTGCGCAACGTAGGCGCAACCCGCGTTGAGTGTGATGAAATCTGGTCATTCGTCTATGCAAAGGACAAGAACGTAAAGACAGCCGCAGCCGCTCCTGATGGATCAGGTGATGTGTGGACATGGACTGCAATCGACGCAGATAGCAAAATGATCCTGTCCTATGAAGTGGGCGACCGCTCAGCGCAAACCGCGCACGAGTTCATGTTTGACCTGCGCGACCGTCTGTCAAACCGCGTCCAGCTTACCACAGACGGCCACAAGGCGTATCTCAGTGCTGTTGAGGATGCTTTCGGCTCAGATGTGGACTATGCCATGCTGGTGAAAATGTACGGCGACAACACAGGCTCTAAAGGGCATGAAAAAAAGTACAGCCCCGCAGAGTGCACAGGCATCAGGAAAGAGCCTGTCATGGGCCAACCTGTAGAGGAACTGGTCAGCACATCCTACGTTGAGCGCCAGAACCTTACAATGCGCATGGGGATGCGTCGCTTTACACGCCTGACCAATGCTTTCTCAAAAAAGCTGGAAAACCACCTGCACATGCTGAGCCTGTATTTTGTGCATTACAACTTCGTGCGCATCCACAAGAGCCTTAAAATGACACCTGCAATGGCTGCTGGTGTATCTGACACGCTTCACGATATGGAATGGGTTGTTGGTCTGATTGATGCAAACGCACCAGCACCTAAAAAGCGTGGTCCGTACAAACCACGTCAGAAAAAAGACAATTCAAACTGAGACACTACCGAAATTTGCTCCGGCGTTGACACCTGAAAAGGCGCCGGATTGCTTGGGTTTGGTCATAAGGTTACCTACCGCCAAGTGAGTGGCCCCGCAACTTGACAATGCCACCCTTAGTATTACACCGTCGCTTCCCTGACAAATTCGCACTGAACCACCACCAGCTAAAGCTGGTGGGATCAACAGGAACAGTTGAAACTGTTCTTTTTAAAGGAGCGCCTCCGGCGCGCTTTTGATTTTTTTTGTCCGTCTGGAAGACGGAGGTTTCAAACCATTAGGTGGAAAATGAAATCCGTCAACTTGACCTCATTTCAAAAGCAGCAAATATCGAATAAACATTTGGTAGAAGGCAGAAATTGGGCAAGTAGATTGGCGTCAGAAGCAGCGAGAGGGCTCCTTGAGCGATGTGCTTCGGTCGATCTTGAGGTCGATCCCAAGACCGCTCGTGTTTTTGCCATGGCGGCTGTGCCGTTTGGAGACCAGCCGCCTATTCTCTCTCAAAATGGCGCAACTGAAGATTCCCTCGACCGCTTGGAAAGCGCGCTTTCCAGCTACGATCATCTGATCGGGCACAACATCCTGAACTTTGACCTGCCCCATCTGGCCGCCAACCGCGCGCAGTTGGCCGCTCTTGCGGCGGCCCCGATTGACACGCTTTGGCTGAACCCGCTCGCTTTTCCGCGTAACCCCTACCACCACCTAGTGAAACACTACCATGACGGTCGATTGCAATCAGGCCACATCAGTGACCCAGAGAAAGATGCGCGCTTAGTATTTGACGTGCTCGGAAATCAGTTGGAGGCCTTCGATGCTCTGAACGTGGACTTGCCCGAAGCGATCAGTGCATACCACCACCTTACCACACGTACGGACATTTCAAGCGGGTTTGATGCGGTGTTCAGAGCTGTCCGAGGCTCGGCTCCACCGAGTGACGACGATGCCCATCAGGCGATCCGGAAATTGCTAATTGATCGCGCCTGCAAGCGACGCGTTGACCAACTCATCTCGCGCCTCTCCGATCCCAAAAACGGTTGGCCCACGGCCTACGCCCTGTCCTGGATTACCGTAGCTGGCGGCGACTCTGTCATGCCGCCTTGGGTTCGCAGGCAGTTCAGGGAAGCCGCGTTGATCGTCAAACATCTGCGGGATTTCGATTGCGAAGACCGAGCCTGCGCCTGGTGCCGCGAGAACAACAACCCTGCAACCGCACTCAAACGCTGGTTCGGCTTTGATGGTTTTCGCCCCGAGCCGGTCGACGACGAGGGCCGCCCGTTACAAGAACGGATCGTTGATGAGGCCATGAAGGGACAAAGCCTTCTTGGCATCCTGCCAACTGGCACGGGCAAATCTGTCTGCTACCAGATACCGGCGCTGTCGAAGTTTGACAAAACCGGTGCCCTATCGGTGGTCATTTCACCGCTCGTCGCGCTGATGGCGGATCAGATTCAAGGAATGGAACGCGCCGGGATCAACTCCGCCGTGACCATCAACGGAATGCTCTCCATGCCAGAGCGTCAGAACGCGCTCGACCAGGTGCGCATGGGAGACGCGTCCATTTTACTAATCTCACCAGAACAGCTTCGCAGCGTTTCTGTTCGATCGGTTTTGGAACAACGGGAAATCGGCCTTTGGGTGTTGGATGAGGCGCATTGCGTCTCGAAATGGGGCCATGATTTCCGACCCGATTACCGCTACATCGGGCGGTTCATCAAAGAGTTCTCCGGCGATGAACCCCCTGCCCCGGTTCTGTGCCTTACCGCCACGGCCAAGCCTGAAGTTGTGCGCGACATTCAGGACCACTTTTTGGATCGGATGGGTGCAAAACTCATTTTGCTGGACGGCGGTGCCGTGCGGACAAACCTCAGTTTTGAGGTTCGCGCCACACACAAAAGCACAAAGCTCTCCGACATTCTTGATGTGATCGAAGCAAAGCTCCCCCACGAAGGCGTTTCCGGCGCTGTAGTCTATTGTGCCACCCGAAAGACCACGGAAAGGGTCGCCGAGTTCCTTAAAGGCCAAGGTCTGGCAGCTGAGCGTTATCACGCGGGTCTGACGCCGGACGAAAAGCGCGACATTCAGGAACAGTTCCGCCTTGGAAACCTTCGCGTCGTCGCGGCCACCAACGCCTTTGGTATGGGGATCGACAAACCGGACATTCGCCTTGTCGTTCACGGCGATATCCCTGGCTCGCTGGAGAACTACCTGCAAGAAGCGGGGCGCGCGGGTCGGGATCGCGACCACGCCAATTGCGTGCTACTCTATTCTTCGGATGATGTGGAGAAACAGTTTTCGTTGTCTGCGCGTTCTCGATTGGCCCGGCACGAGATTGGAGCAATCCTAAAAGCGCTCCGCCGGATCAACGAGAGAACCGAAAAGTCGGGCTCAGTCGTCGCAACATCTGGCGAAATCGTCCGCGCAGAAAAAGAACTGGAGTTTGAACGCGACAGCGCGACCGATGACACACGGGTCAAGACTGCCGTCTCCTGGCTGGAGGAAGCAACCCTGGTCCGACGGGAGGAAAACCGGGTGTCGGTGTTCCCTTCTTCCTTGCGCATCCGATCTATGGAGGACGCGCAGCACATTCTCGGAAGAGCGGAAATCACAGGAACCCGCAGAACGCAGCTTCTGGATATAGTGCGCCATCTAATCAACGCACCGCCTGATCAGGGGGTTTCGACGGACGAATTGACTGGCGTCAGTGGCTTGCATCGCGGCGACCTCAAGAAAGCACTGGCCGATCTTGAAACGCTTGGAATTGCCACGAACGACGTTGCTGTCACGATATTCGTCCATGCAGGTGTTAGAGACAGTTCTAAACGGCGCATTGAAGCCGCGTCATCGCTGGAGCGCGACCTGATTGCAATGATGCGAGAGGCTGCGCCCGAGGCGAATCTGAAAGAGCCTTTGCCGCTCAATCTCTCGGAGGCCTGCCAATCGCTGCGGGATCACGATCACGCCGATGTTCGCCCTGATATAATCGACAAGCTTCTGCGCAGCATGGCCCGCGATGGCCGGGACCTTGAGGGCGGCCTTGGAAACCTTCGGCTGCGCACGTTATCCCGCAACACGATCATGGTCACCCTTCAACGCAGTTGGGACGTCTTGGCAAAGACTGCTGAGCTTAGACATCAGGCAGCCGAGTTGCTGTTGACCCATCTGAACGACAAACTTCCAAAGGGTACACATGGCAAGGACCTTCAGGTCGAAACCACCATGGGCGGCCTCCTGGCCTCATTGAACGGTGATGCTTTGCTGCGCGATTCGGTTCAGGATATGACGCGGTTGATGGATCGTGCCCTGCTCTGGATGCATGAACAGGAAACGGTGGCCCTCGGTAAAGGTTTGACCGTATTCCGTCCGGCCATGACTGTGCACCTGAACCCGGACGGTGGAAACTTCACGCAAGAAAACTTTCTGCCGCTCGATGAGCATTACACCGAACAAACGATCCAGACACACGTTATGGCGACATATGCCGGGAAAGGCCTGGACAAGATCGAAGAAGCCGAACGTCTTTCCGAAGACTACTTCATGATGGAGCAGGGAAAATTCCTTCAACGGTGGCTTCCGGGAAAAAGCACAGAACTGCACCGCCAAACAACCGGTCCGTCCTGGGCATCCATAGTTGATGCTCTCGGCAACCCGGTGCAGCAAAAGATCGTTTCAGACAATCGAGAACAAACCAGCGTTTTGGTCTTGGCTGGGCCGGGATCGGGAAAAACACGCGTTCTCGTTCACCGCATAGCCTTTTTGATCCGCGTTCGAAGGGAGGACCCGCGCGGTATTCTTGTGCTTGCCTATAATCGCCACGCTGCCGCTGAAATCCGTGTGCGAATGCGACAGTTGATCGGAGATGATGCAAACGGCGTAACAATCTCAACTTGCCATGCCCTGGCCATGCGGATGGTTGGGGCGAGCTTTGCCGGGGTACAGTCTGAGGACCTGGATTTTGACAAGATCGTTCTGCAGGCGGTCGATCTTCTGAACGGCAAAGGATTGAACAAGGCAGACGCCGAGGCGCAGAGGGATACATTGATCCAAGGTTATCGTTGGATTCTTGTCGATGAATACCAGGATATCGGCCCGGAAGAATATGCTCTCATCGCAGCCGTTGCTGGTCGGTCTTTAGATGACCCGGACCTACGGCTCAGCCTCTTTGCCGTCGGTGATGATGACCAAAACATCTACGCATTTGCCGGGGCCTCGATCCGGTTCATTCGTCAGTTTGAGGAAGATTACCGAGCGCGGCCCGTCTTCCTGACGGAAAACTATCGTTCGACCCAGCACATAATAGCTGCCTCCAACGCAGTCATCGAACATGCATCAGATCGTATGAAAACCGGTCACGATATCACGGTGAACGCCGCCCGCGCGAAGGAGAACGATGGTGGCGTTTTAGCAGCATTCGATCCAGTCTCTCACGGACGCGTTCAACTCCTACAGGTTTCAAACAGCGATCAGGCACAGGCCATCGCCGCCGTCGACGAATTGATCCGCCTGTCACGGCTCGATCCAGACTGGAGTTGGTCGCGGGCCGCCATCATCTCACGCGAATGGAAACGCCTCGCCCCAGCTCGAGCCTATGCCGAGGCTCAGGGCATTCCAGTCGAAATGGCCAACGAAACGCTACCAAGCGTCTGGCGGTTGCGCGAGATGCAATTTCTGATTGCCGAGCTACGCCGCGATCCTGCCAAGCTCCTGGGCATTGAAGAGCTACTAGCACTCCTGAATCGCCAGGAACGAAACCGTTGGACCGACCTCATCGCGGAAGGCATTGCTGCGCTTGCCGACGAATTGGGGTCCAAGTCGATGCCCATGCCCGATCTGATTGAATGGTTAGCCGAGTGGGCACGAGATACCCGTGGCGAACAACGCGGGCTTCTGTTGGTCACTGCGCACAGCGCCAAGGGTCTGGAATTTGAGGATGTCGCAATTCTAGATGGCGGGTGGAACGCGGTTTCCAATGGCGAAGACACCGACGCGCCCCGCCGTCTGTTCTACGTGGCAATGACCCGGGCGCGGCGAAGCCTAGCAGTATTGGCCCGGGGCGACCATCCATTCTTGCGATTCGCGGCAGACCCGGTATTGGTACGCAAGGTCGCGCCCAACGCGAAAGCCGTGCCCGGTGGATCGCGACAGTATGTAGTGCCTGATCTCAAGCTCGTGGACCTTTCCTACGCCGGGCGGTTGGGAGACAGAAATCCTTCCCTTGGCGCAATCGCAGCAGCCAAAGTCGGTGAAGCGGTTTCGATTGTCTTTGAGAAAGGAGCCTGGTTGTTGAAAGATGCCGAAGGTCAAACGCTTGGGCGGATGTCCCGCAATTTTGCCCCGCCGAAGGGGCTCACGTTTCAACTAGGTGCTATCGGCGCGGTTGTTCGCTGGCGAAAGAGCGATTCCGGTGAGGAGTTTCAGGAAATGATGCGGCGGGACGAGTGGGAAGTCGTGCTTCCGGAGTTGGTGTTTGGATGAGCCAGTTCCCGCAATTCAAGCCTCCAGCACGGGTCTTGAAGATCCGTTCCTCACCTATGGAGGCTATGACATTCACACATCTTGGTTGCCGTCAGTCAGCTTTTCTGATTCTCTTGTTGAAAAGGGAGGCAATGATGCAGCAAACGCTTGGGAACTTTGGGGATGCTCGCCTCGAAAAAGGGGGGCCTTGCTTCTGGATAGGCTGGTTGCAACAGGCGGTGACGGGGTTCGGGTCCGGCGGCTCGGGGGCGGGCGAGATCCGGTTCACGCGGTTTCTACGCAATCCGGCTGTGACGCTAGAGGCAATGTGCGATGCGGCCTTTGTTCGGACCCGGGAGGCCTGCGAAGGGCGTGATATTCTGGCAGTGCAGGACACAACGGTAACGCGGTCGAGTGGCGGCGGTGGCGATTACCTGCATGCGATGATCGCGGTGGATGCGCGGGATGGCGCTGTCCCGGGGGCGCTGGATGCAACGTTTTGCGAGCGTGACACCGGCCAACGTGCGACCCGGCATGCGCGTGCCTTCGAAGACAAAGAAAGCCACCGCTGGCTGGCGGCCACCGAGCGGGCGGGCGAGATCGCCGGGGCTGGGCGGATCACGATGGTGGCGGATCGCGAGGCCGATATTTTCGACCTGTTTGCGCGCAGGCCCCAAAATGTGGAGTTGATCGTTAGGGCCAATCACAACCGCACGCTTGAGGGCGGTGATAAGATAGCCGAATGGATTGCCGCCATGCCGAGGCTGGGCACGACCCTGCTTACTCTTCCCAAGAGCCCGGGGCGGGCCGCCCGCGACGCCAGGCTGTCGATCCGGTTTGGCCAGGCAACCATGAAGCCGCCGAAAAGATTGGAAAAAACGACATCTGCACCGGTCACTCTCACCTATATCGACCTGCGCGAGGAAACACCGCCTGACGGCGTCAAACCCGTACACTGGCGTTTGCTGACGAGCTACGACATCATCAATGTCACCGACGCTTTGGACGTCGCCGAGCGCTATGCCAAACGCTGGAGGATCGAGGAACTGTTCCGCACGATGAAGCGCAAAGGGTTCGACATCGAGGCCCTGCGCATCAACGACACCGGTCCGCGCAATCGCCTGATCCTGGCCTGCATGATCGCCGCGACGGTTGTGATGCAGATGGTCGCCGAACGCGATGGCCGGTGCCTGCGTCCGCTGACCGATGCCTTCGATGCCGCCGATCAACCTCTGCTGGAGGCGCTCAGCGCAGACCTCGAGGGCAAGACAGACCGACAGAAAAACCCCCACCCCAAAGGCAGCCTCGCTTTCGCCTCGTGGGTCTGCGCAAGGTTGGGCGGCTGGACCGGATACTATGGAAAACCAGGGCCTATTGTAATCCTGTCAGGTTGGACCGAGTTCCAATCCATCAAACACGGCGCGTATATCGCAGGGCGCGTATATAACCTGAGTTCTGGATAAGCGCTATATCTGGTATTCGACCTGCCTGATTGTTTCCGGCACGGTTATGGGTCCCATTTTAACTTTGGTTTTCCCGAGCATATAGGCTGCGACACACGAGATGAGGTGTACGAATGCGTTGGCAGGCGATCTGTGTCGAGTGTGTTCCAGTCCCATGCTGGTTTTCAACTTATCGAACAGAGTTTCGATGATGAACCGCCTTCGCAACAGGATTTTGTTCAGGATTGGCAGGAGATAGTTTTTCATGTTGCGGCGAATGCCGGTGACGAGGTGGAGCCCACGCTGCCAGAGCCGTTGGAAGAGGGATTTGGAGATATAGCCCTTATCAGCAAATATTTTGCCTTCGAGGCCCGCGATCATGGCTTCAAACGGCTTTCGATCATCGACATTACCTGCCGTGATTTTGACGGCCATGATCTCCCCCTTGTTGTTGATGATTAGATGCAGTTTGAAGCCAAAGAACCAGCCCATTGTGCTGCGACCGCGCTTTGCCAGCCCCTTGAAGACCTTGTTTCGATTAATGCGGGCATTGTGGCAGACCGCGAGCTTAGTGCTGTCGGCAAAATAGACGCCGGTTTTTTCACCGCTGAAGCAGTGCAGCAGTATGCAAAACGGCACCATTAATCTTGGCATGAGGCTGACAAACCGACCATAGCTCGGGAGGTTGCCAAAGCAGTCACGGTATTTCTGCTCAACGCCATAAATCCAATAATGTTTGAAGTCCTTGAACGGCGACAAGTGAAACAAGACCATAATGAACAGGCTCTCCCCCAGGGTCAGCTTGCCGGAGCGAAGCCTCTGACGACCCGAGGGGATCAACCGGTGGCGCTCCCAGTCCTCGTAGGTTTTTGCAAAATCATCGATCACTATGCAACGTTCAACCAGTTCACAGAGGCTATTTTCAACTTCTTCCGTACGACACTGCCAGAAAAATGGCCTGAGTTCCGCGACACCGTCACCGACAACTTCCGCGTTGTATCGCTCAAGGAATACAAAGTGATATAGATACCCACGGGCTTACACCCGTGGTTCTTTCAAAGGTCAAGCTCCGCTTGTCCATTATCTTCTCGGCCCTGCCATCGGACGTAATTCCGTATCGTTTGCTCGTCGACCCCAACGGTGGACACAAAAAATCCTTTGTAAACGCTGTGGGACGATTTTCGCAGCCGCATTCTGCAGACGATAGCCCGAAGACAATGGAAGGGCTATCATCCCCGCGCTTACACGCGGGGAGTTCCCGCTGGATTAAAATCGTCATCGGGCTCGGGTGGCGTCTGGTTCTTGATGTATTCCAACCACACCTCGTCTGTCACGTTGCCGCTGCCGGCAACCCGGTAACCGCGGGCCCACAGGTGTTGCCCCCAATATCTTTTGCGCAATATCCCGAACCCGCTCAGCAGCTTGTGCGAACTGCGCCCTTTCAGATATTGCTCCGCACGGCTGACCGACAGGTTCGGCGGGGTCGACACCGGCATATGCTCGTGGTCACGGTTGATTGATCCGGCATGCACAACCATCCCATGCGCCCGCGCCGTCTCGCGCAGCAACTCACGGCAGCGGTTGCCGACATCGCCGCCCAACACCTGGTAGCGGTACTTCGTCACCCACACCAAGTGGTATTTGCAGTCCCAAACCGTATGGCTGCCACGCTTGTACGAATCCATAATCAGGCATCTTAACGCAAATGCCGCGATCCCGTCCGGCTAAAGCCGTGGGGTTTACAGATCCCCTATCGGGGACTCTAACCCGGAAAACATCAGGCCAATTCAGGCGCACGGGTATACATCAAAATTGACAAATTTTGATGTATACCCGTGCCTATCTGATTTCTGCTCGCTTCGCTTCCCCTGTTGCCCCGGATTGGGGCCTTTCCCCCGGGGGTTCCCCTCGGGAGGCCCATTTTCCGGCGCAGGGGATGGTGTGGGGGTGGAGGGGAAAGAGGGGAAACCGGGAGGGGAGCGGCAATCTCTCAAGGGGAACAAAGGGTTAGCTTCGGGGGGGAGCGCCGTTCCCCCCCGAGGGGAAAGAGGGAAAGAGGGGAAACCGGGGATATCGGGGGAAAATGAGGGGGACTGGACACCGGAGGTCCAGATCATGTCGAATCGCGGGGTGCCCGGGGGGCGGATTCGGAGGGCGGAACCGGTAAGCCGGCGCAATCCTGCGGGAGTGTCGAGGTCTCCCGGATCATGAAGTTTCAGAGATTTTGCAGGATTGGCAGAATCGGCAGGCTGTGGCAGGGTCAGGCCCAAACTGAATCGGCGCGGTAAAACACAAACCCGGTGGCCTTCCTGCGCGACTGGTGGAACCCGCGTCAGGTCATCACCCCGGCTACGCGAAAGGAACAACCCCATGCCGAAAGCAAAACCATCCGACCCCCCTTCCCGGTACAAGCGCAAGGTCGGGATCGGGCACTTGCCGATGATGCGGCGGATGTTGGACCGCATCAGTCAGAACGATCTGCACTGGCTCACCTCCATCGAGACCCAGGAACTCAAGGCGCTCCTTGATCTCATCCAGACCGCCAAGCTCAAACGCCTCGATCTCAAAACCCTGGTCGAAGAACATAATCATCATTGCACCGGGCCGGAGCGGACCTGAGCCGGAGGGGCCAACCGGACGCTGCCCCCTCCGGTGATCCTGAAACTCAACCCGGTCGATGCGCAGACGAAAACGCCGCCCCGGAAGGGACGGCGTATTGCACGATCTACAGGGTGTCAGGGGGGTCAGTTCAGCACAGCGGTTGCAAGGTCGGCCAACAACGGCAAAACCAGAAGCCCGACGATTGCCCCGCCAATCAGCTTGATCCAGCGCAGATCGCTCTTGACCTCTATCATATCGTTCTTGACCTCAACGATCTTGTCGTTCAACGCCTTCACGCTGGTGTCGATCTTGTCGTTCAACGCCTTCACGCTGATGTCGATCTTGTCGTTCAACGCCTTCACGCTGATGTCGATCTTTTTGTCCAGCGCCTTCACATCGTTTTTCAGCGCCTTCACATCGTTTTTCAGCGCCTTCGTATCGTCTTTCAGGCCCTTCACGTCTTCCTTCGTCGCCACATTGCCCACGAAATTCTCGTGCAGCACCAGCGCCACCCCTTCGGCCTGTTTCTGCGGCATCTCGAAATCGTCCTGAAGACGCTTCGCAACGCTCATCGTATCAAAAGCTGCCATCGGCATGGTGGGTCTCTCCTTCTTCTCTCATATAGCCGCATTCGCGCGGCGCTTCCATTGTCATCTTCGCGCTACCCTTGCGGCCCACTCCATCCCTGTGATGGACTGGACGGAAAGCATATAGATATCAGACATTTGCGAGTTCACCGGTGCAAAATCGGGGCACGAAAGAAAATTACGTAGGGCAAAATAGGGGTGATCTGGGTAACAAAATGTGCGTTCGGTTCACTCAAATTTTGGAAGCCTCGCGTCCCGATTTTCGCCGCTTGTCTTCGTCGTTATTTCTCGATAGCCGCCTTTCGCTGCAGACAGTAGCAACAATCAAGACGCGGACATTACGAACCTTGAGCCTGTATCCGCTTTGGAGCATCAAATCAACTGAGGATTGTTTGAAGCTAGAATTGGCTGTCGTCGGGCTGCAAGGATGCCCAGAAGAGTGCAATCGCTTCCAAGATTTATGCGGGCATCGTAATTGGGATAAGAACCGAGGCGGGAATTGTTCCCACAACCATTTCCTAGCTCGAGCCCGTCTTACGCCTGAATACGACAGATATGGACCCTTCCACGCCTGCTGTTGCGATACCAATGTCACCTTCCGCCGTTATGGCTAAAGACAAAGTCACCTCATCCACATCGAAATCACCTACGGTGTTTACTATTGCGTCTTTGAACAGCTGCGCTGAACGCATTGCCGTATCCGTTGCCTCTTTAGTTATTTTGGCGTAACTCCCAAGCACCCCCCACGTTTGAGTGTTATTGTCAGTTTTATGGTGAGTCGAATTTGCCATTTTGCGCGTGTTTTTTTTCTTTCTTGTCTGAATTCTGTGGCGCCGGGTTGATTTCTCTGAATCAGTGGTGGGATGGATCAGGTTGCCGCCCTTGAACAACTTCTCGCCACGGCTCTGCGTCGGATCGCTGAGCTTGAAGCTGCGTTGGCGAGCATGGCGGAAGAGATCACGGACCTGCGCCGACAGTTGGCCAAGAACAGCAGCAATAGCAGCAAGCCCCCTTCAAGTGATGGCCTGAAGAAGCCAGCCCCGCGCAGCCTGCGTGGCAAATCCGGAAAGAAAAGTGGCGGCCAAGTTGGCCACCGGGGCGACACCCTGCGCCAGACGTCAACACCCGACTTTGTCGAACGGCATGAGGCGACGCATTGCAGCGCCTGTCAGAGCGCCCTGACGGCGGAGATGGTGAAAGGGATCGAGAAGCGTCAGGTGTTCGACTTGCCTGCGCCACGCCTGGAGGTCACCGAGCATCAGGCGGCGGTTTATTGTTGCGACCATTGTCGAGCCACGACGACGGCTGGCTTTCCCGATGGCGTGGCCGCGCATGTGCAATATGGCACGCGCATGCGGGCAGTGGCGGTCTATTGCAATGTTCAGCAGCTGATACCCGAGGATCGGGTCTGCCAGCTTATGCGCGACCTGTTTGGGGCCACCAGCTTGTGCGCGGCCAGCGTGACCAACTGGACGCGCGGCGCGGCAAATAAGATGGGTGTCGTGGTTGAACACATTCTCGCCCGGCTTGCCGAAGGCGGCGTTCGGCATCTGGACGAGACCGGACTTCGTGTTGCCGGCAAGCTGCACTGGCTGCACACGATCTGCGATACCGCCTTCACCCATTACCGCATCAGCGCCAAACGCGGTGCTGTTCCAACCTTCCTGACCGGCGGGACGATCATTCATGATCACTGGAAAACCCTACTATGCCCATATGAGCGGAGTGGACGCCCACGCCCTCTGCGGGGCGCATCACTTGCGCGAACTCAAGGCCATCGAAGAGATCGAAAAAGAGCCTTGGGCGACGGAGATGAGCGCAGTGCTTCATAGCGCCAATCAGCTCAGATGCGCGGCTCAGGATCAAGGCGAGACCGAACTCCCGGAACTGGTTCGCCAGGGTATAGTCACCAGATACATGGCGATCCTCGCCAAGGGGCTCGCCTTCCACGAACGCCAGCCCCCGCTGGCCAAAAGCCCCGGCACCCGCGGCCGAAAAGCCAGGCGGCCAGGCCACAACCTGCTCCTCCGCCTGCGTGACTACCGCGATGACGTTTTGCGATTCATCGCCGACTTCGCGGTCCCATTCACAAACAATCAGGCCGAACAGGACCTGCGCATGATGAAGCTGCGCATGAAAATCTCGGGCACCTTCCGCACCCTCGAGGGCGCGCGGGTCTTCGCCGACATCAGGTCCGTCATCTCGACGGCCAGAAAACACCGGTTCAACATCCTGGAAATCCTGACCCTGTCACCACCTCAGATCATCGCACGGCTCTGACGGAACAAAACCCCGCAACCCTATCGGACAGGGTGCTTGGGAGTTACGATGATACTTAATCCCACGAAACCCGCTCTAGAGCGTCGTCCTTGAAATCTGAATCGATGGGATTCCCACGTGGCAGGTTTTGTGATTCACCATATGTGGAGGTGGATCATGGGCAAATCGCTATCACTGGATATTCGGGAACGTGTCGTCGCTTTGGTTGATGACGGCCTTTCCTGCCATGAGGCTGCGCGGCGTTTACGGATATCAGCTGCCAGCGCGGTGCGGATCATGCAACGTAAGAGGCGAACGGGTGGGGTGAGAGCTGCGCCTCAAGGCCGCCCTCGGCGCAGCAAGCTGGATGTGGTCTCAAACTGGCTTAAGACACGCGTGGAAGCCGAGCCGGATATCACTATGCCGGAACTGGCCGAGGTGCTGAAACAGGAACATGCCCTCACCGCGACACCGGCGATGCTCTCGCGTTATCTGATCCATCGTCTTGGGTTCACATATAAAAAAATCCCTGATCGCGACGGAGCGGCTGCGCAAACGGGTGCGCGCTGCCAGGTACGAGTGGCAGCACCGCCGGATGCCGAGGATGCGCCTTGAGCCGCACCGGCTGGTTTTTATCGACGAAACAGCTGTCACGACCAAGATGACACGGCTTCGTGGTCGATCCCCACGCGGCACCCGGCTGGAAGCCGACGCGCCCTTCGGCCACTGGCGCACCCAGACCTTCATCGCGGGCCTGCGGATCGACGAACTCAGCGCCCCCTGGGTGCTGGACGGCCCCATGAACCGCGCCGCGTTCGACCTCTACATCGAGACCCAGCTGGCTCCAACGTTGCAGCCGGGCGATGTGGTGATCGCCGACAACCTGTCATCGCACAAATCGGCCAATGCGCAGGAACTGCTGAAGTCGCAAGGCAGCTGGCTGCTCTTCCTGCCGCCGTATTCGCCCGATCTCAACCCGATCGAAATGGCGTACTCGAAACTCAAGGCACACCTGCGTCGGCTCAAGGCCCGCACCTTCGACGCCCTTTTCCAATCCGTCGCCCAAACCTGCGACCTCTTCCCGCCAACCGAGTGCCGAAACCTCTTCAAAGCTGCCGGATATGTTGCAGATTAGATGGACGACGCTCTAGATCAAAACGTGGTGAGACCTGCAAGAGATCGCCGGGCCAGGGGACGGCCCGCCAATGCGCAGCGGCCCGAGGGGCCTTGATTCCGCGCAAGGTCACAAAGGCGAGCGTTCCCGCTTTCGCTGCAATTCGTAGTTGCCCGACGGCGTCCAGCCAATCAGCGAGGTCTCAACGGAATCCGCACGAAGCGCGGCGCGCAGTATCTGTTCCAACTGGCGACGGTCTTTCTTGGCGAAGGGGGCAAAGTCGATGGTGATCTGCCCACCAAGCCCGCGACAGCGCAATTGCCTTGGCAAGTCGCGGGATAGGGCGATGTTCGCCTTCAGCCCTGCCGCCGCGGAGGTGTCGTTTCCAGTGTTCACGTCAACCGCAACCAGCGCGCGCGTCGGTTCGATCCATGCGCTACCGCCATTTGGCAGGGAAATTTGCGGATTGCGCATAACATCGATCAGCTCGTGAACTGCAAAATCCTCAAATGATGCACCCTCGACATCTGAACAGGGCCATTCCAGCCATGCGGTTTCATGTGCGTTCGGTCCGTCGAGTAATTGCACTGGCTGGTCGCCATTGCGGGATGTGACGCGCAATGCGGTTTCATGCAACTCTGCAAGTTCGGCGACGATCTCTTCGCTTGTGGCCCCGTCTGCGGCGGATCGCACGATCACGCCTTTCGCATCCGGGCGGGTTTCGTGGACCAACATCGACAGCGCATCGCGCGCATCGTTGTCCCGAATGCGACGTGAGACGTTGATGCCCGGCGCGTTCGGGGTCACGATCAAATAGCGCCCCTTGAACAACAGCTTTGTCGTCAATGGCAGTGCTTTGCCCGGTTCGGCGAAACGTGAAACCTGCACAAGCGCGGGTTTTCCGGCCGGGATTTGCCCGTTGCGCAGGAACCCGGTCGCGCCGTCGGGCAGGCGCAGGAACTGTCCGCCGATGCCTTTCATGGGTCTGTCGGCGACACCGACAAAGATCGACCCGGGCAGCACTTGGTCCTTCGGGTCGACGATCAGGTCGTCAAGCCTCCCATCAACCAGTCGCGCGGCGGCTTTCGCGCCGTTCAACTTGCCAATCGCGGTAACACTCCCCTTCACGACCATCCCTCAAGAACCGGATATCCGGCGGCGATCAGCAGTTGTGCGGTCTCATGGACCGGCAGACCCATGACGGCAGTGAAAGACCCCTCGATCCAGGGGATGAACGCGCCAGCGGGGCCTTGAATGGCATAACCGCCTGCCTTGCCCTGCCAGTCTTTGCTGTCGAGATAGGCGGCAATCTCTGCGTCAGACAAACGCTTCAGTTTGACAGAGTTAACGACGTCGCGTTCCCAAATACGAGTGCCAGATTTCACCGCAATCGCCGTGATGACCCGGTGGCGACGACCCATCAGCAGCCGCAGGAATTGATCTGCCTCTTCCCGGTCAGCCGGGTTGCCCATGATGCGGCGGCCAAGCGCGACGGTGGTGTCCGCGCAAAGGGCAATTTCACCGTCCCCTGTCTTTGTGGCCTCGACCTTGACGCGAGTGATCCGGCGGCAGTAATCGCGCGGCAGTTCCGATTTGAGCGGGGATTCATCGACATCGGGCGGGCGTACGTCGTCCGGCGTGACGCCAATCTGCGCCAAAAGTTCCAGCCTGCGCGGGCTGCCAGAGCCGAGGATCAGGCGGGGCTTGCTCATTCCAACCGCCGCTCGTCAGGCGCGCACCCAATGCAGAGGTCCCGGATCAGGTCCGGGACTGCGAAGCACGTGGTCGCCAAATCAGCGCCTATTTGAAGCGGTAATTGATCCGACCCTTGGTCAGAT
The DNA here is from genome assembly GCA_951812305.1 of uncultured Paracoccaceae bacterium. Classification (GTDB taxonomy): domain Bacteria; phylum Pseudomonadota; class Alphaproteobacteria; order Rhodobacterales; family Rhodobacteraceae; genus Rhodobacter_B. The sequence goes on along the minus strand of CATOSB010000017.1, from coordinate 222,939 downwards.
CATAGGGGGTCATTTCGACCTGCACCTTATCGCCTGCGAGAACGCGAATGCGGTTCTTGCGCATTTTTCCTGCCGTATGAGCGATGATTTCATGGCCGTTTTCCAGCTCGACCCGAAATGTCGCATTTGGCAGGAGTTCCTTAACGACACCGGGAAATTCGAGCAGTTCTTCCTTGGCCATGTTCACTCCTTCTTGACGCCTGCGGGGATGCAGGCGCCGCCTAAATGGCGGTTTTCGGTGTGGTTTTCAAGGATGGATCACTCTGCCGCAGCCGTTTCCGCGCCGTTAAGCCGCAGGGCCTGCTCTTCCCAATAGGTGAAATTGCGCACGCGGCCCTCGGCGCGGACACGGGCAATCGCATCGCGGGGCACATCCGCCATCACCCAACCGGGTTCGCCCATCTTTCCAAGCGCCAAAATGCCGGTTTCCGGGAATCCCAGATCGGGCGGGCCGAATACCCCTGCCGCGCCGGTGGCGGTGCCCATTGCGGGGCAGGCAACACCGTCACTGAGGCAGGGTGCTTGAACGCTGACACATTGCCCTTCCAGTGCGCGGGCCATCGCGCCGATGCGCACGCGCCAATATCCCGAGGGACCTTCGGTGTAAGAAGGTGCGAGGATCACTTCGACACCGGCCTCGACCAGCGCGCGCCCCAAGTCGGGGAATTCGACGTCGTAGCAGATCAGCACGCCAAGGCGAGCGAGCGGCGTGTCAAACACTTGCAGCGGCGCGCCGGGATGCACATCCATGTCACGTTCGACCATTGTCATGATCTGCTTGTCCTGCGCGCCAAGTGGACCGTCGGGGCCAAACAATCGCGCGCGGTTGACCGGCCGCGGGCAGGGGTCATATGCAGGGGCTGATCCGGCGAGAATGTGAACGCCAAAGCGACGCGCCAAAGCGTCGTGCAGTTCGTCGGCGGCGGGCAGATGGCTTGCAGTAGCGGCAAGCGCGGGCTCAATTTCCAACGCCGCATCGCCATTTAGCGAGGCAAGTTCCATCGCCGAGTATTCGGGAAAGACAAGCAGATCCGCGCCTTGATCCGCCGCATCTGCGACCCAGGAGGTTATGTTTGTGGCGTAGTCATCCCAAGAATGAAATTTCGCCAAGGGATAAGCGGCAGACGCGATTTTCATGTTGTGCTCGTGCGTGTGTCGGAACGGAGACTTGACCGCAGCCAAACACAAAACCCTGCAATATGCATCCCCGTTTCAGTCGGCGGTATTCGTTGCCGGGCCAAAGCGGTCGTCCATCCGCGCAATGATCTGGTCGCGGGCCTGACGATAAACTGCCAGCTTTTCGTCGCGCTTCGTTCCCAGATCGGTTGGGTCAATGATTGGCCAGTATTCGACATCCAGATGGAAATATCGTGTCAGTTCCAGCGCACGGCGCTGGCTGGCGGGCGACAGTGCGACGATCAGGTCAAACTGCGAAAGGTCATCGCCCCAGTCCTGCATTTCGTCGAAAGATCGAGAGCGGTGGCGCGACAGTTCAACGCCGAGTTCCTGACAGACAGCGACTGAAAATCCGTCGATTTCCAGATCGTTGTGAACACCGGCGGACTGAACATACAATTCCTGACCATAGCGCTTTTTCATCAACCCTTCGGCCATCGGAGAGCGGACCGCGTTGTGATCGCAGCAAAAAAGGACAGAGGTGGGCAAGCGGTCGCTCAAGTCTTCATCCGCCCCAATGCAGCACACAGATCAAGGTGAACAGGCGACGTGACGTGTCCAGATCGACCTTGGCCTTGCCGTCCAGCCGTTCCTCCAGCACCCGTGCGCCCTCGTTGTGGATACCGCGGCGCGCCATGTCGATGGCCTCGATCTGGCTGGGCGGCAGGCGTTTCACCGCGTCGTAATAGCTTTCGCAGATCTGGAAGTAATCCTTCACCGTTTGCCGGAACGGGCCGAGAGACAGGTGAAATTCTGCCACCGCATCCTCGGCCTCGGTGCGCACGTCAAACACCAGCCGGCGATCCCGGATCGCCAGTGTCAGGTGATAGGGGCCAGGGTCAATCTCGCGATCCTCGCGCGGCGGCAATGTGAAGGAGTTATCCTCCAGCAAGTCAAACACCGCGACGCGCCGTTCCTGCTCGATCTCAGGCGTAGGCGGCGGCAGCGCGCTGTCGTCGATGTCAATTTTGGTAATCTTGGCCATATTCGTAACTTTCTTGGCGGCATGGCTAACGCGGATCGTGGAGGATTCGCAATCGGCTCAGGCGATAATAAGGGCCGTGATCAAAAGGATGAGGCCGATCGTGCGCGGAAGGTAATGCGGCCAGTGTTTGCCGATACCCGCGCGAATCGGAAAATACTGCACCAGAAATGGCAGGAAACACATCTGGAACAAAGGGTAGACGCCTTTCATTCCACCCGGTGGAGGGCTGATCGCGGCGCCAAATATCAGGACCATGGACAGAACCGGAAAGCCATAAAACACGATACGCCCAAGCAGTCCGGCATCAATCGGGCGGCTTTCCTGAAACGGGGGTGAGAATGCAGAATTTGTGCGCGACAGGAACGGCAGGAAAACCATGATCACGCCGAACACGCCAGCACCGATTGCGTTCCAGACATAGGCATTGATATCCGGCGTTGGGCCCTGCCACCGAATAATCGACAGGATCGCGAAGAACAGCGCAGCAAACGTCCATGCAAAGACCCAGCGGCGCGGATTGAGCGGGCTGAAGGACCCTGCGCCGACCTGCAGACTGTCCAACGGATCGCGGGCCATCGGGATGAGGCCTGCAATCAAAACGGCGCGGGCAGCGTGGTGCGGCGCGGTGGGATCGGCGAAGGAATAAAACCCGGCACCGACCGCCAGCGCCAGACCACAGATCAGAAGCGTGGCGCGCATCAGGAATTCAGTGCTTTGAGGCGGGCGGAAACGCTAAGGCCGTGGGCTTCAAGGCTTTCGGATTGTGCCAATGTTTCGGCGGCAGGTCCGATGGCGCGTAAGGCGTCAGGCGACATTTCTGATATCGTTGTGCGTTTCATGAAATCGAGGACCGACAAACCGCTGGAAAACCGCGCCGTACGCGCAGTCGGCAAAACGTGGTTCGGCCCACCGACATAGTCGCCGATGGCCTCCGGCGTCCAGCTACCGAGAAAAATCGCGCCGGCGTGGCGGATTTTTGTCGAAAATTCCTGCGCGTCAGCGACGCACAATTCCAGATGCTCTGGCGCGATGCGGTTGGACAATTCCGCCGCCTGATCGAGTGTCTTGACCGTGATCACTGCGCCAAAGTTACGCCAGCTCGCGCCCGCTATGTCGCGGCGTTCCAACGTTTCAAGCTGATTCTCCACAGCTGACGAAACCGCGCGCCCGAATTCCGCATCATCCGTGATCAGGATCGACTGCGCGCTTTCGTCATGCTCGGCCTGACTGAGAAGGTCGATGGCAATCCAGTCTGGGTCGTTATCCCTGTCGGCGACTACAAGGATTTCGGACGGTCCGGCGATCATGTCGATGCCGACCTTGCCAAACACCCGACGTTTCGCAGCCGCGACAAAGGCATTGCCTGGGCCGGTGATCTTGTCGACCGGGTTTATCGTTTCAGTGCCATATGCCAGCGCCGCAATCGCCTGTGCGCCACCCACGCGGTAGATCGTGTCGACGCCTGCCAGTTGCGCGGCGTAAATCACCAGCGGGTTCACAACACCATCCGGCGTTGGACAGCAGATCGACAGCCTCTCGACACCAGCAACCTGTGCCGGGATCGCATTCATCAATACGCTGGAGGGGTAACTCGCCAACCCACCCGGCACATAAAGACCCGCCGCTTCTACCGCGCTCCAGCGCCAGCCAAGCGTTGCGCCGGTTTCGTCCTGCCAATGCGCATCTTCAGGCAACTGCCGTTCGTGATAGGCCGTGATCCGCGCTGCGGCGAGGTTCAGCGCCTCGCGCTCTGTCTGCGGAACCTGCGCGATTTCTTTTTCGATCTCTGCAGGGGAAAATGCCATCGTCTCGGGCGTCAGATCCAACCGGTCGAATTTCGCCGTCAGCGCGATCACCGCCGTATCGCCGCGGGCGCGAACATCGGCGATGATATCGGCCACCGCGGTGTCGACATCCGGGCTGTCTTCGCGCTTCATCGACAAAAGCGCGGTGAAGCCATCTTCAAACCCCGGATCGTTCGTATTCAGAAAAAGCGGCACAGCGCGCCTCCGTTCTTTGACAAGCGCGATAGACAAATCACGCGCAAGCCTCAAGGGTGGGCCGGAATTGCGGTGACTTTGACCTGAATCAATTCCCGTGGCTTCAGGACATGGCAACATGAGCCGAATCTGAAGGAGGCCGAAATGTCATCTCCCCGCGAAATTCTGCTGGCACGTCGCCGTGAACTGGTCGCCGATCTGGACGAGATCGAGCATGATCTGGATGCGCCCGCGACCAAAGACTGGGACGACCGCGCCACCGAGCGTCAGGGCGATGAGGTGCTGGAAGCATTGGGCACGGTGGAATTGGGCGAATTACGCCAGATCGATGCGGCGCTGGAGCGGGTCGAGGACGGCACCTATGGCGATTGTGTGAAATGCGGTAACGAGATTGCAAAGGAGCGGTTGGAACTTCTACCTGCCACGCCGTTGTGTCGGTTCTGCGCAGGTGCGGGGCCGCAATAGACGCAAATCACCTGAGACAAACTCGCAGCGCCGTTCGCAATCAAATAATTCCGTGGTTTTCACTTCCGCGCAGAATCAAGGCCCCCCGGGCCGCCGCGCATCGACGGGCCGTCCCCTGGCCCGGCAGTTTGGTGAGGGCGTCGCTACGTTTTGATCTTTTACGGATTTCGCGAGATTAAGTGGCTGCCACCACTGACTGCTCGCCGCGCCTCGGCCCGAAGATGCGCGTCTTCACTCCGCTTTCCTTGATTGGCCGGTTCAGGCCACCAAACGCCATGAAAAGGCAACCGCCCTTTGAACTCAGGCCGGGTGGCCTGGCACGGAACCAGACGGCGCGACATAGGGCTTGGTTACATCCTTGAGCGTTACCTCAAGCGCCTCGACATCCAGTGCAATGGCACCATCCCCCGCCAGCGTGAATTCGAAACGCCCGGAACCGTCCTCGCCAGCGGTGAACGCAATCGACATCAACGACAAAATGGTGTCGGCATCCCGCGAAATGCCTTGGCTTTGCGCACGCATCACGTCTTCGACGGCCAGCACGGATTGCACACGTTCCGGTGCGTGGCGCCCCGCGCCGGCGTCTTCCCATCTGAACCGATTGAGCAGTATGGCGAAGCGGCGTTCGGACCGCAACAAGGTCATTTCGTTGCTGGGAAATACGGCGTCCTGCGTCAAGGCAGAGATCACCTGCAAGTCCTCGGCCGTAAGCGCCTTGAGTCGCAGGGGCCGTTCGCGCCCGTCTTCGAATCGCGCGTCTTCGCTCATGCGGCCACACGCTCCACTTTTGCGCCCACGCCCTGAAGCTTGGCCTCCAACCGCTCATAGCCGCGATCAAGGTGATAGACCCGGCTGACAACTGTTTCACCTTCTGCGGCCAGCCCCGCAAGGATGAGTGAAACAGATGCCCGCAGATCGGTCGCCATAACCGGCGCGCCGCGCAGTTGCTCGACACCGGTGACTTTCGCGGTGCCGCCATGAACGTCAATATCGGCTCCCATGCGGATTAATTCCGGCGCGTGCATGAAACGGTTTTCAAAGATCGTTTCTTCCAGATTGGCCACGCCGTCGGCTGTGCACATCAACGCCATCATCTGCGCCTGCAGATCGGTCGGAAAACCGGGGAACGGCGCAGTCGTCACGTCGACGGATTTTACCCGGCCATTGGCGCGGTTCACTTTCAAGCCTTTGTCGGTTTCGGTGATCTCGACACCGGCCTCTTCCAATTTGTCGGCCAGTGCGGCGACCAGATCACGCGTGCCGCCGATCAGCTCCACCGATCCACCCGCAATCGCCGGGGCGATCATATAGGTGCCAAGTTCGATTCTGTCGGAAATCACCCGGTGTGTCGTGCCGTGCAGTGCGTCGACGCCCCGGATCACCATCTCACTGGTGCCTGCGCCCTCGATATCGGCGCCCATCGCGATCAGGCAATGCGCCAGCGCCACGGTGTCCGGCTCGCGAGCAACGTTTTTCAATACCGTCGTGCCCTTGGCCAGAACTGCCGCGCACAAAGTATTTTCCGTGGCCCCCACAGAGACGAACGGAAATTCGATTTCTGTGCCTTTCAGACCGGTGGGGGCAGAGGCGTGAACATAGCCCTCTTCAAGGTCGATCTTCGCGCCCATCGCTTCCAGAGAGGTCAGGTGCAGATCGACCTTGCGCGCACCGATGGCACAACCGCCCGGAAGCGACACGATCGCCTCGCCGCACCGACCCATCATGGGACCCAGCACGTTGAACGAGGCGCGCAGTTTGCGCACGATGTCGTAATGCGCGGTCATATTTGTGATGTCCGCCGCCGAGAGCATCAGGGAATTGCCGCCCTGAACCGAGGCAACTTCCGTCCCAAGACTTTCCAGAAGCGTCGTCAGGGTCTCCACGTCCGAAAGTCGCGGTACGTTGGTCAGCGTCAGCGGTTCCTCGCTGAGAAGCGCCGCGCACATCAGTTTCAGGCAGGTGTTCTTCGCCCCCGCAATCGGTATCTCGCCCGAAAGCTCGGCCCCGCCCGTTACAACTATTGAATCCATGCCTGCTCTAACCTTTGTTCTTGTCGGCGTTTGTCACCGAGCCGGTTCGCGCCCTTGCCTGCGCCTTGCGTTTCGCCATGTTTGCCTTCAGCGCCGACTTCAGCCGGTCTTTGCGTTCGGGATCTTTCGCTCCAGCCTTAAATTTGTCGCGATTTTCGCCCATGAGCGCTGTCTATATCAGGCGGTTGAGGGCGTCCAGATTGCGCTTGCGCTAAAGGGTTGTAACGTCTAATCACCCGCCGCAAAGGGCTGCCGTAGCTCAGGGGTAGAGCACTCCCTTGGTAAGGGAGAGGTCCGGAGTTCAAATCTCCGCGGCAGCACCATGATCCGGACAAATCGTGCAGGTGCCAAAATTCGGTTTTGGATCAAGCGGCTATTCAGTCTAAAACCGTCACATGCAATGCCCAACAGATGCCACAAATCTTTACGACAATGATGTCATTCGCGAACCGTGGCCCTATTATACACGGCTGCGCGACAAGGGGCCGGTCGTTTGGATGGAGGCGCTGGGCAACTTTGCCCTGACGCAATACGATGCCGTTCGCGACGGATTGCGTGACAACGAGACTTTCATATCCGGCCTCGGTGCGGCCGCTGACAAGTTTGGGTGCGAATTTCAGCGTGGTAATGCGATTGCATCCGACCCACCCCGCCACACGACATTGCGAAACGCAATCATTCAGCCGCTGCGGCCCGACCAGATCTCCAAACTCAAGCCTCAGATTCAAGCCGCCGCGGATGAAATTGCCGCCGACTGCGTGGCCAAGGGGGCGTTTGACGCGGTGTCTGACTTTGCCCAAACGCTGCCGTTGCGCATCGTGCGTGATCTTGTCGGTCTGCCCGATCTTGGACGCGAGAACATGTTGAAATGGGCCGGTGCGGCATTTGACGTTCAGGGCATTCAGAATGAACGCGGCAAAAAGGCGGTCGAAAATATCAAGGAAATGCGCGCGTTCATCCTGCGCGAGGCAACGCCGGACAAACTTAAACCCGGAAGCTGGACGCACCGGATCGGCGCGTTGGCTGCCAGCGGCGAACTCGATCCTGAACTCGCGCCTTTTGCGATCCGGGACTACATCAATCCCAGCCTTGATACGACGATATCTGCGGTGGGGCATCTGATCTTCCAGCTCGGCAACAACCCTGATCAATGGGAAAAGCTGCGCGCCAATCCGTCGCTGGCCGTCAATGCCGCGCATGAGGCGGTGCGCATCGGATCGCCGCTGCGCTCTTTCGCCCGTCACACATCACGTGATGTGGAAATCGGCGACGTTCGAATCCCGAAACGCGCGCGCGTTATGATGATTTTCGCTTCAGCAAATCATGACGGGGCAGTCTTTCCCGACCCGGACCGGTTTGACGTTGAGCGCCGCAATGCGCGTCGGCATCTGGGATTTGGCGCGGGCATTCACATGTGCGCCGGGCTGCATCTGGCCATTCTGGAAATCGAGTGTCTGATCCATGCGATGATTGAACAATGGGGCTCGTTCACGCTCGGCACGCCGCGTGTTGCGTTGAACAATACGATCTATGCCTATGGCGCGTTACCGGTCGAACTCGGGCGAAAATGACCCGACTGCCATTGGTGCATTCTGCCCTGTTACTGTTCCGCGCGATCTTCCAATTGGCCGAGCGTATAGCGCTTGGCTATCGGTCCCCAGACACCGGCCTCGAAATCCGGATCCTGCGGCAGGCAACCGAGGCCGCAAAGCTGGCGAACCACGCCGGTCTGACCATCGATAAACCAGAACCGCCCGCCGGGCGTGGCAACGAAACCGTCAAGACCTTCCTCCATGTCGCCAATCACGTCACTGGGCGAGGGAACTTCGCTGTCGGCCTCTTCGTCGAACCCGGCATGTGTGTGGAAGCTGGCGATAAAATCTGCCGCGCCGCGTGGATCACGCGGTCTGCAGGAATCGCGCCTGCCTTTGCGGGGATTGGACGCGACAAGCCGCCCCTCACCGTCGGTTCCGATTATTCCGCAATATTCGCGATTGGCCGCAAAGGAGTTGTCCTGAATACTTGTCAGAATTTGTCGTGCGAAGGCGATTTCTTCGTTGGTTTGCGCCGACGCGGGCATAATCGCGGCCAAAGATGTGAGTATGATGACGGCAGCTGAAATCATTGGAAATCTCATTAATTCTCTCCTCAGTTGTCAGTGAGTTCTTCCCAAAACAATGAGATGGAAAGGTCCCCAATATTACCGGACATTCGCTGCTTTCTGATACCATTTCTAGGCCTTGGCGCCCAGTGGGAGATTTCGCCCGGTCTCACAGTCTTTTATGCGAAAACCACACACTCCCAACTTGTCTCATCCTGATTGCGGGGCTATTCAGGCGACCAGCGGAAATTGGAGCGTACCAATGTCTCAACTGGTGACCATCTTCGGTGGCGCGGGCTTCGTCGGGCGGTATATCGCGCGGCGGATGGCGAAAGAGGGCTGGCGCGTGCGTGTGGCCTGTCGGCGCCCGAACGAGGCGATTTTTGTCAAACCCTATGGCGTTGTCGGACAAGTGGAGCCGGTGTTCTGCAACATACGTGACGACGCCAGCGTGCAAGCCGTGACGCACGGTGCGGTTGCGGTTGTGAACTGCGTTGGGACTTTCGATGCCGGTGGTGCTAACAATTTCGATGCGGTTCAGGCCGAAGGGGCCGAGCGGATCGCGCGGATCGCGGCCAGCGAAGGTGTCGTACGTATGGTGCATATTTCCGCGGTGGGCGCGGATGCGGAAAGCAACAGCGATTACCTGCGCACCAAGGCGGAAGGCGAGGCCGGTGTGCTGGCGCATATGCCCGATGCAATGATCCTGCGACCGTCAGTCGTATTCGGGCCTGAAGACAACTTCTTCAACCGCTTCGCCAGCATGACGCGATTTGGTCCGGTGCTGCCCTTGGTCGGCGCGAATACGCGGTTTCAACCGGTTTATGTTGACGATGTCGCGCGGGCCGCTGTCATTGGTGTGTTGGGTCAGGCGGATGCCCTATTTGAACTCGGCGGGCCGGAACAGGGCACGTTTCGCGAGATCATTGCAGAGATGTTGGGCGTTATTCACCGAAAGCGTATGATCGTCGATGTTCCATTTTGGGCGGGCAACGTGCTTGCGCAAATGTCCGGCTTGGCCAATTTCCTATCCCTCGGCATTTTGCCACAACCGATCACGCCCGATCAGGTGACATCGCTGCGGCAAGACCATGTCGTTGGCGAGGATGCGATTGGATTTGCGGAGTTGGGGATCGAGCCGACTGCAATGGAAGCGATCCTGCCGGAATACCTGTGGCGGTTCCGCCCATCGGGGCAGTATGCGGCGATCAAAGATTCGGCGAAAAATCTGCGGGCTTAGTTGGTGCTTCTGGCCTAAAGCGGAACTTCCTTTAGCTAGAGACATGACGCGCGATTGCCTGCCCGTGGGATGGCGATGCAACATCTTAATGATGCGCTTTATGCCTGCAGGGTCCGTGCGAATTCACAGGCTTGCGCGGACCTCACATAATCGCCAGCCCGCCGGGACGGGCAGGCGATCACGCGGCGCCTGCGGCTTGATTCCGCGCGAAGGGCACAAATCCAAAGGCCCGCCTCAGGCCATTTAACTGTAAGCAATCCAAAGCAATATCACGCCGAGAATTACTCGATAAACCACGTAGGGCGTAAAGCTCACTGACCGTAGTAAACGCATCATCAGCGACAGCGCAAGAAGCGCGGAAAGAAACGCGAAAACGGCAGCGATGGCGCCGTCTTTCAGCGCCTGATAATTGGCCTGCGATGCGGTGTCGATGCCGACGAATGTGCCCGAGGCAATTATTGTGGGGATTGACATCAGCATGGCGAGTTTGGCGGCGCCGTGGCGGGAGTAGCCGAGATACCGGCCAGCAGTGATCGTGATGCCGGACCGTGACGTTCCGGGGATCAGCGCAATGGCCTGCCAGAGCCCCATGATGATGGCGTCGCGGACCGTCCAGCCTTCCGCCTCTATGTTACTCGTACCGGTCTTATCGGCCCAATAAAGCACCAGCCCGAAACCCAGCATGGCCCAGCCGATCACCTTGATATTGCGCATCGCGTCGTCAAGGCCGGTGGCAGCCAGAAAGACGCCGAAAATGATGACCGGAATTGTTGCGATCAACAGGCAGAAGGCAAGGGTGGCGCCGGGGTTGTCGAGATGTCCGCGCAACAAAGACGGCACACCACGCAGCGCCAGTTTCACGTCCTGCCAGAAGAACAAAACCACTGCACCGAGCGTTCCTACATGCACCGCGACGTCGATGACCTGCCCCTGATCGTCCATGCCGGTCAATGACGGCAGAAGGATCAGATGGCCCGATGAGGATACCGGCAAAAACTCTGTCACGCCCTGAATGATGGCGATCAGGAGAAGGTGAAAAAGGGGCATTGGCGGGCTCCTGCCGAATCGAATTGCACCCTAAACGCTTGAGGCAAGTGGGAAAGCCGGTATTTAGGTAATAGATAATGACCTATAATCTGAAAAATCTCTTAGAGTCGGAGCGGGTATCTGCTAAGTTCAACAAAAAAGGTCACAACTACTTACTAATCTGATTGATATCCGATGACTGGTCGCCTATACGGGTGGCTCTGTTCGGGAAATGGGCAGGAAAGTCTCGGTTGGGGAGAATCGTATGGCTAAACAGCCTATGCTGAAATTTGTCGATGTTGCGCGGGTCATGCCACAAAAGCGTGCGGCCGACGCGCGGCGCGAAGATTTTGGTGAGATTTACGCGGAATATGCCGCCGAGAAGGCAGCGGAGCAGGCCGGTCGGTGCAGCCAGTGCGGCGTGCCCTATTGCCAAAGCCATTGCCCGTTGCACAACAACATTCCTGATTGGTTGCTGCTGACGGCAGAAGGGCGCTTGCAGGAAGCTTATGAGATTTCTCAAGCGACCAATACATTCCCCGAGATTTGCGGCCGCATCTGCCCGCAGGACAGGCTTTGCGAAGGCAATTGCGTGATCGAGCAATCGGGTCATGGAACTGTCACCATTGGCGCGGTTGAGAAATACATTACCGACACGGCATGGGAGAAAGGCTGGGTGCAGCCGATTGGCCCAAGTGTGGAACGCGGCGAAAGCGTCGGCATCATTGGGGCTGGTCCCGGCGGGCTGGCGGCGGCGGATGTGCTGCGCCGGCAAGGCGTGCAGGTGACGGTTTATGACCGCTATGACCGCGCGGGCGGATTGCTGACCTATGGCATCCCCGGCTTCAAACTGGAGAAGGACGTGGTGATGCAGCGCATCGACCAGCTGCGCGATGGCGGGGTCGAGTTTGTGATGAACTGCAACGTCGGTGAAGACCTGTCTTTCGAGGCCATTCGCGGCAAGCATGAGGCGGTGCTGATCGCTACAGGCGTCTATAAATCAAGGGATTTGCAGGCGCCGGGGGTGGGTGCCGAAGGCATCGTGCGGGCGATTGATTATCTGACGGCGAGCAACCGCAAGAGCTTTGGTGATGATGTCGAGGAATTCGATTCCGGCGAGTTGAACGCAGAGGGCAAGCGCGTGGTCGTCATCGGCGGAGGCGACACGGCGATGGATTGCGTGCGCACGGCCGTGCGGCAGGGCGCGACAAGCGTGAAGTGCCTGTATCGCCGCGACCGCGAGAATATGCCGGGATCGCAGCGCGAGGTGCAGAATGCCGAAGAAGAAGGCGTCGAGTTCGTTTGGCAGACCGCGCCGAAGGGGTTCACCGGTGACACGGTCGAGGGCGTGATGGTGCAGAAGATGCGCCTTGGGGCACCTGATGCCAGTGGTCGCCGTGCCCCGGAAATCATCGAGGGTGCGGATTACGTGGAAGGGGCCGATCTGGCGATCATGGCACTGGGTTTTGAGCCGGAGGATTTGCCGAAACTCTGGGGCACGGACGGGCTGGAGGTCACGCGTTGGGGGACCGTGAAGGCCGATTTCGGCACCCATGCAACGAGCCTCGAAGGTGTCTATGCCGTGGGTGATATCGTGCGCGGTGCTTCGTTGGTTGTCTGGGCCATTCGTGACGGGCGTGAGGCGGCGGATAGCATTCTGGAATACCTCGGCGAAGAGGCGGCAATTGCGGCGGAATAGCGTGCTGTAACACGTCGGTATTTTTTTGAACGGTGCGAAATTTGGTTGGTCATTAGAGCTGACCCGGAGGGTTAAGGAAAAATGAAGGCACAGTGCTTGTGTGGAGCAGTGAGATTCGACGGCCAGTTGGTCGACGATGCCGTTTTGCTTTGCCATTGCCAGCAGTGTCAGCGCTGGACCGGCGGTGGGCCTTTGACCACAGTCCGGGTGAAGGATGTGACTATTGAGGGCGCGGACAATATCGGCACATACTACGCCAGCGAACACGGCGAGCGCGGTTTCTGCAAAACCTGCGGCACGACGCTTTATTGGACGATGCGGGGTAAACCGCCTGCATTCCTTCCAGTTGGCTTGCTGGAAGACCAATCCGGGCTGACGGTAAAGGAAGAAATCTTCGTGGATCACCGCCCTGGATGGCTGCCGGTTTTTGAAGGCGCAAGACAGTCAACGGAAGCCGAAGAAATGGCAAATCTGGACGAATTTCTGGAGTCGATGAAATGAATGGGCAATGCATGTGTGGCGCGGTCAAATTTCGCGCAGAAATTGGCGACAAATTTGCCGCGTGTTTCTGTGAGATGTGTCAGCGCTGGGCGTCTGGCATGTTTAATGGTGTCGGCACAACGGCGTTCGAAGTCACTGATGGTGAAGAATACCTGACGGTGTTTAAATCCTCGGATTGGGCGAACCGCGCGTTCTGCAACAAATGCGGTTCAAACATTTATTATCACATGCCGGAACACGGCACGCCAAGCGTCGCGTTGGGTACTTTGGAAAACACGGACGAGTTGCGAAATGCGATCCGGTTTTTCGTCGACAAACGCCCCAAGGGGCTGCGTCTGGCGGGTGAGGCAAAGGAACTGACAGAGGCCGAATGCATGGCCATGTTCGGAGACGACGAATGACCGAATTCAGCACGCATCTGTCGGTAATCGATTTTGTCACGAACGCCCCGGCAGAATTGGTGGAGAAGCAGGAATGAACCTTTTGTCACTTGGCTGGTGGGGCTATTTCGCCTGCGCCGTCGTCTATGTTGTCGGTGGATTGCGGGCGGGCGATGCATTTAGCGTAATCGGTTCGCTGTTTTTTCTGGGCGCGACCGCCGCCTTTATCATCCATCACTATCGCTATGTGAGGGCGCACGAAACGAGGGAGCAGCAGCAATGACCAAGTTCGATGCAAACTGGGTTGCCGAAGAAGAAACCAAGCGCGCCTATATGGCCGAGCATGGGCTTTATCGCCCGGATGATGAACACGCGTCTTGCGGCGTAGGGCTTGTCGTTTCGATTGACGGTAAAGCCAGCCGGAAAGTCGTTGAACAAGGCATCAATGCGCTAAAGGCGGTGTGGCACCGGGGTGCGGTGGACGCCGACGGCAAAACCGGCGACGGCGCGGGCATCCACGTGCAGATTCCAGTGATGTTTTTCTACGACCAGATTGAACGCACGGGCCATACGCCACGGATGGACGAGCTGGTGGCTGTCGGTCAGGTGTTTCTGCCACGCACGGATTTCGGTGCGCAGGAAACCTGCCGGACCATCGTGGAAACTGAAGTTCTGCGCATGGGCTATTACATTTATGGCTGGCGCCATGTGCCGGTGAACGTGGAATGCCTTGGCGAAAAGGCGAATGCGACACGGCCCGAGATCGAGCAAATTCTGATTTCCAATTCCAAGGGTGTGGATGAAGATACGTTTGAGCGGGAACTGTATGTGATCCGCAGGAGGATCGAGAAGGCGGCGCTGGCCGCGCAGGTGGGCAGCATGTATATCGCCTCGCTGTCGTGCCGGTCGATCATCTACAAGGGCATGATGCTGGCCGAGCAGGTGGCGGATTTCTATCCCGACTTGCAGGACGAACGCTTCACCAGTGCGTTTGCACTGTATCACCAACGATATTCCACCAACACCTTCCCGCAATGGTGGCTGGCACAGCCGTTCCGGATGCTGGCGCATAACGGCGAGATCAACACGCTGAAAGGCAACGTCAACTGGATGAAGAGCCATGAAATTCGCATGGCGAGTTCGTCTTTTGGCGATTACGCGGAAGACATCAAGCCGATCATCGCGTCGGGGTCCTCGGATTCTGCCGCTTTGGATTCGGTCTTTGAGGTTCTGGTACGCGCAGGGCGGTCTGCGCCGATGGCGAAAACGATGCTGGTGCCTGAAACATGGTCGAAACAGGCGCAGGAATTACCGAAAGCGTGGCGGGACATGTACGCTTATTGCAACTCTGTCATGGAGCCGTGGGACGGGCCGGCGGCGCTGGCCATGACCGATGGTCGCTGGGTTTGCGCGGGGCTTGACCGGAATGGGCTCAGGCCCATGCGGTATGTGGTGACGGGCGACGGGATGGTGATTGCCGGATCCGAAGCCGGGATGGTGCCGATTGACGAAGCAACTGTGGTGGAAAAGGGCGCACTTGGTCCGGGTCAGCTTTTGGCCGTGGATATGAAAAAGGGCGAAATGTACCACGACACCGAGATCAAGGATAAGCTTTCGCGCGCCCTGCCGTTTGGCGAATGGGTCAGCAAGATCGTGGAGTTGGACGACGCGCTGGCGAGTGTGACCGAGAAGGCGATGTTTGACGGCGGCGAACTGCGCAAGCGACAGATCGCGGCAGGGTATTCAATTGAGGAGCTGGAGCAAGTCCTTGCGCCTATGGCAGAGGATGGAAAGGAAGTTCTGGCCAGCATGGGGGATGACACGCCCTCGGCCGTATTGTCGGAAAAATACCGTCCGCTCAGCCACTTTTTCCGCCAGAACTTTAGCCAAGTGACGAATCCGCCGATTGACTCACTTCGCGAGTATCGGGTGATGAGCCTGAAGACGCGGTTTGGCAACCTCAAGAATGTGCTGGATGAAGACGGTAGCCAGACCGAAATTCTGGTGCTCGACAGTCCGTTTGTCGGCAATGCGCAGTTTGATGAGCTGGTGAACTGCTTCAACGCGCCGATGGTCGAGATCGACTGTACCTTCGCAGCCGGTGAGAACGGCGGGTTGCAAGCTGGGTTGAGACGCATTCGCGCCGAGGCTGAAGATGCCGTACGCTCCGGCAAGGGACATTTGGTGCTGACCGATCAGCATCAAAGCGGGACTCGCGTCCCGATGCCGATGATACTGGCGACCAGCGCGGTACATTCAGGCCTGACGCGCAAAGGGCTGCGCACCTTCTGTTCGCTGAATGTGCGTTCGGCGGAGTGCATTGACCCACATTATTTTGCGGTCTTGATCGGCTGTGGTGCGACGGTGGTGAACGCCTATTTGGCCGAAGACAGCATCGCCGACCGGATTGAGCGCGGGTTGATCGACGGGTCGCTGACCGAGGCGGTGCAGCGGTACCGCACGGCCATCGATCAGGGCTTGCTGAAAATCATGTCGAAGATGGGGATCAGCGTGCTGTCATCCTATCGCGGCGGGTTGAATTTCGAGGCTGTCGGGCTGAGCCGCGCCTTGGTGGCGGAATACTTCCCCGGAATGCACAGCCGGATCAGCGGGATCGGCATCGGTGGTATCGAGAAAAAACTGATCGAGGTGCATGGCCGCGGCTGGCTGGGGCAACAGGATGTGTTACCCATCGGCGGTTTCTACAAGGCGCGCAAGACGGGTGAGACCCACGCCTGGGAAGCGCAGACCATGCATATGATGCAGGCCGCGTGCACGCGGGCGTCTTATGAGCTGTGGAAGCAATATTCGGCCAAGATGCGGTCGAACCCGCCAATCCATTTGCGTGATCTGATGGATTTCAAAGAACTCGGAAAGCCGATTGCGATTGAAGAAGTGGAAAGCATCACCTCTATCCGTAAGCGATTCGTGACGCCGGGAATGTCGCTGGGGGCGTTGTCGCCCGAAGCGCACAAAACTCTGAATGTCGCTATGAACCGGATCGGGGCCAAGTCTGACAGCGGCGAAGGCGGCGAGGATCCGGCGCATTTCTTGCCCGAGGCGAACGGGGATAACCCTTCCGCCAAGATCAAGCAGGTGGCGTCTGGTCGCTTTGGCGTGACCGCCGAATACCTGAACCACTGTGAAGAACTGGAAATCAAGGTCGCGCAGGGCGCAAAGCCCGGCGAAGGCGGGCAGTTGCCGGGAATGAAGGTCACGGAACTGATCGCACGGCTGCGGCATTCGACGCCGGGGGTCACGCTGATTTCCCCGCCGCCACATCACGATATCTATTCCATCGAGGACCTTGCGCAGCTGATCTATGACCTGAAGCAGATCAACCCGCGCTGTAAGGTATGCGTGAAACTGGTGGCGTCGTCCGGTGTGGGCACGATTGCCGCCGGGGTCGCGAAGGCTAAGGCGGATGTGATCCTGATTTCCGGCCACAACGGCGGCACGGGTGCCTCGCCTGCGACTTCGATCAAATATGCAGGCTTGCCGTGGGAAATGGGCCTCACAGAGGCACATCAGGTTCTGAGCATGAACAACCTGCGCGGGCGCGTGACCCTGCGCACCGATGGTGGTTTGCGCACCGGGCGTGACATCGTGATGGCTGCAATGCTGGGGGCCGAGGAATATGGAATTGGCACGGCCGCACTGATTGCGATGGGCTGTATCATGGTGCGTCAGTGCCAGTCCAACACCTGTCCGGTTGGCGTGTGCACGCAGGACCCGCGCCTGCGCGATAAGTTCAACGGATCAGCGGACAAGGTGGTGAATTTGATCACCTATTACGCACAGGAAGTGCGTGAAATCCTTGCCAGTATCGGTGCGCGGTCGCTGGATGAAGTGATCGGGCGCGCCGACTTGTTGAGCCAGGTCAGCCGTGGCTCGGCGCATCTGGATGATCTGGATTTGAACCCGCTGTTGATCACCGTCGATGGCGCTGACAGCATCGTCTACAACCGCGAACGGGATCGCGTTGAGGTGCCCGATACGCTGGACGCCGAAATCGTTCGCGATGCGGCGCGATTCCTTGATGAGGGCGAGAAGATGCAGCTTGGCTATGCGGTGCAGAATACGCATCGTTCGATTGGCGCACGGACGTCCAGCCATATCGTGAAACGGTTCGGGATGCGCAATTCGTTGCAGCCCGACCATTTGAGCATCCGCTTGGCGGGGTCGGCCGGGCAATCGCTTGGCGCCTTCGCTGCGCCGGGGCTTCGCATCGAAGTTGCAGGCGACGCCAACGATTACGTCGGCAAGGGCCTGTCAGGCGGCACGATTGTTGTGCGGCCACCGAAAGTGTCGCCCCTGGTGGCGGAGGAAAACGTCATCATCGGCAACACTGTGCTTTATGGCGCGACGGATGGGTATTTGTTTGCCGCGGGGCGCGCGGGCGAACGGTTCTGCGTTCGGAACTCGGGCGCGAAGGTCGTGGTGGAGGGCTGTGGTTCCAATGGGTGTGAATACATGACCGGCGGAGTTGCCGTGATTTTGGGCGATATCGGCACCAATTTCGGCGCCGGCATGACCGGCGGCATGGCCTATGTCTATGACCCGGATGGCACAGCGCGCGGGTTGATGAATATGGAGACGCTGGTGACTTGTCCGGTCACGGTTGATCACTGGATGACCGAGCTGGAATCGATGATCGAACGTCATGCTGAAGAGACCGGAAGCATGAAAGCGATGGAGTTGCTGACGCATTGGGATCGTGAAAAGGCGCGGTTCGTCCAGGTTTGTCCAAAAGAGATGCTTCCGCATCTGGCTCATCCGATAAGTAGTGAACCGGGGGTAGAATCCGCATAACCCATTACAGCTATTACGGAAATTTTGGGCCGAAACGTATTGTTTCGGCCCTTTTTCATTGCCAAATGGTCGGGCAGCTCGTTAACTTTTGGCAGTTGGTGGGATTCTTCGATGTTTGTTGCACGTTCAGTACGGACCATTCTTTCGGTCGTCTGCGGAGCATTGGCCGTGGGCGGGAACGCGTATGCGGGTTCATGCGGTGCCGAAATCTGTTGGGGTGCCGTGGCGGTCGGCGATGGCGGTATTTCAGCAAGGGCAAGTAATTTCAGAACCGCCCCGGATGGGCGTTGTTGCACGGAAGCTCTGGAGCTCGGAACGCGCCCTACCCGAGACGGAATTCAGGCGGTGCGTTCGAAACGTGGCTGGCCAAGCCCGGTCATTCGGTTGAGAATCTGCACGCCAATCCTGGCTTCCGATTTCTGGTTTTCGAAGTCGCGCGACTTTAGCCTGGGCCCAATAACCGCCTTCCAGCGGCCCATGAGAGTTTCACCCCGGCTGCGTTGATTGTAGCCCGTGGCTTTCTGCCAGGCCATCCGCCCGCGGGCTGCGATCTCGGCGATATGGCAGTCTCGTGCCGTCAGATTGTGGGCCGCATTGGGGCTCACAACCGCGTTTTTGGGAGGTGGGATCGTCACCTTGATCATCGGTCCGAACCGAGCGGCAAGTAAATCGGATGTTGGTTCTCCGTCGTATGCTCCATCTGCGAGGAACCAATCAACCGGACCATCGACCTGATCCAGGAGATCTGGCAGCACCGTCGGATCGCCGACGTCATCCGTGGTGAGATCAGAACAGACGATCTCCCCGCTGACAAGATCAAGACCGAGGTGGAGCTTGCGCCAGGAGCGCCTTTTACGCTTGATTTTGTGCTTTTCTTCAAGCCACTCGCCCGCGCCGAAGATCTTAAGACCTGTACTGTCCACTGCCAAATGGATCGCCGCCCGGCCATCGATCCCTGGCTTTGCAGGTAACGCCAGGCCGCTGCCCCGCCGCGACAAGGTGGAGAAATCAGGTACCGCGATTTCGACACAGAGCAGCTTTGCACTCGCACGCATCAAGCCTTGCGTCTGGCGTAATGGTTGGCGGAATACCATGCCCGGCGTCAGGCACATCTCAATCGCCAGATCCGAATATTTGCGCTGCCCGCCACGGGTAGTACGCCGCGGCGCAGCCCATGAACTCATTGCATCCTCACTAATCCAGATCGTCAGATCACCGCGCCGACGAAGCGCTTCGTTGTATTCAGCCCAATTGGCCACGCGATACTTCTGTTTCGGGATCTTGTCTCGACGATCTGCGTTGAATTTGTGCGGCATCTACAACATCCTCAAGGAAACAAAACGCATCGATATCAGAAGGCGGGTGATCTATGCAACAACTCCCCTTGCAGGTTCGGATGCTGCAGCGAGCGCGCAGAAGTTTTCGGGCGAGCGGTCGGCGTTGTATGCCTGTGCCATTCTGACAATTTCAGATGCATCAAGGTCTAAATCGTCGTTCAGGAAATTGAAGAACGATAGTTTTCCGTCGGCATCCAGGTCGCGAAACCGGCTCAAGATAACTGTGGCAAGTTGGCGTCCTGATGTCTCAGCCGTCTCAGAGAGGAGTGCGCGACAGATTTCCTTTATGTCACGTCGGTCTGCAACACGTCCGCCAAAGGCTCGGCTGTCGAATAGGGTAGTCAACAGGTCACTTAATGTGCTGTTCGTCAACATACCTAAGCTTCCCTATGAAAGTTGCGCAATTCCAGTTGATAAGCCAACGTTCAACGAAATATTACCTTCGTTTACCAACCACTTACGAAGCTTATAGCTTCGGGCGCCACTTTGATGCATTGGGTCCCCGTCCGCGAGCTTTTTAGCCTCTGCCATGGAACTGGCTCGGTATACGATTAGTCCTGCTCCCTCCATCAATTCACCAGTGGCGTCCGACGTCGGTCCTGCGAGCACCAAAACTTCGCGCTGCTCGAGGTCGCGCTGATATTCCAAATGTGCTGGCAAGTTCTCCTTTATACTGTCGGGCGGCATTTTTGGCGTGGATTCAACCACATATAGTTCCAAAGCCAACGCGCCGCGTTCTTTGGCAATCGCTTTGTAATCCTTCCAGGCAACCATGTTAGTCTCCCAAGACGTTGCAGTCAGCTTAAAATATCGATTTTATTTGACAAGAGAAAAAAACATGGGCAAAATTTCAGATACGGTTGCTGTTTGAATTGGGGACGTCCTAGATGCAGGTGTCAAACGTGTGTGTCGCGCGCACATTTGGGCAATCTTCGCCCGTTTTCCGAATAAGGGGCAATTATGTCCGCTACGCCTGAGAACATCGATGCCATTCGGCACCATGCCCAGGCCTCGGTGCGTTCGTTGCGCGCGCGCATATCCGAGTTGGACGATGATTCCATCGACTTGATTTTGGGCAACGCGCGATCCCATTATGCCTGGCAAGATCGTCCGGTCGCCGAAGATACACTTCGGAAGCTTTATGAGATAACGGCGCAAGGCCCTACGAGTATGAATTCGTGTCCGGCGCGGTTTGTTTTTGTGACGTCAAAGGACGGAAAAGACAGACTTGCCAAATCTCTGAAACCCGCAAACCTGCCTAAAGTGATGGGTGCGCCGGTCACCGTGATCGTCGCCCATGACCTGGAATTCTGGACGCATCTTCCGTTTCTTTTTCCGCACGAAGACCGGCGCCCAATGTTTGAAGGAAAGGCGGCGCATATCGAAGCCACGGCATTCCGAAATGCGACGTTGCAGGGTGGCTATTTCATGATCGCGGCCCGGGCCCTTGGCCTGGACGTCGGCGCAATGTCCGGGTTTTCAAATGAACTGGTTGACGAGGAGTTCTTTGCTGAAACTACTTTCAAATCGAATTTCCTGATCAATTTGGGCTATGCCGATGAATCCGCGCTTTTTCAAAAACTGCCACGGTTCGCCTTCGATGATATATGCTCTTTTGTGTGAGGACTGATGGCAATTCGACAAAAAACCGAAATGACGATCAAGCTCTCCGGGCGTGGCACCAGTCATGCGCGCAGCGAAATTGACGTCGATGGTCTGACTACAGTGATCGATGAACCTGTCGTTCGGGGCGGCACGGGCGAGGGGCCGTCGCCCACGGCGACTGCCTATTCCGCGCTGATTGGCTGTACCAATGTCATCGGCACCAAATGCGCCGAAAAGCTGGGCGTCGATATTGGGGCGCTGACCTTCGATATGGAAGTCGATTTCGACCGCCGAGGCGTGTTGTTGATGGAAGAAGTCCACGTCCCGTTTACCGCGATCCGCCTGACCGTGACCGCGCATGGCTCAGCCAGCCAGGCGGGCATTGATCAGGTTGCGGTCGAGACCGAAAAATTCTGTCCAATTGCGAAACTGTACGAACAGGCAGGCACTGACCTGACCGTGACTTGGCGCAAAGCTGACTAGCGCCACAAAAAAGGGAGAAATGGAAATGATTGCAAAACTGACAAGACGGACCGCACTGGCCACTGCGCTGGCTGTGATGGCTGCGCCTGTGATGGCGGCAGAGACGATTAAGGCTGTGGTAATTGACGGCTACCCGGCGCGCGCGCTTTGGGTGAAGGAATTTACGAATTTCTTCATTCCGGAAGTGGACAAGCGTCTGGCGGAAGGCGGCAACTATGTCATGGACTGGCAGGAAAGCTATGGCGGCTCGATCGTGAAGCCAAAAGGCGTGCTGGAAGGTATCGAACTTGGTCTTGGTGACATCGGCATCGTGACGACGATCTTCCATAACTCGAAACTGCCGTCTCAAGCGATTTCGGCCGTAACGCCGTTCGTGGCTGCAGACAGCCGCGCGGTTGCCAAGGCTGTTGACGAGATCGCCAAGGAATTCCCGACAATGCAGAACGAGTTCGCGGCCCAGAACCAGGTTTATCTGGCGACAGGAGTGGTACTTGACACCTATCAGCTGTTTTCCAAGAACCCGATCAATGGCCTCGCTGACGTCGAAGGCGGCAAGGTTGCCGGTGCTGGTATGAACCTGCGCTATCTTGAAGGTATCGACGGTGCGGCCGGTGTGCGCGGTGGATTGACAGACTTTTACAACATGCTGCAGACCGGGCTTGTGGATCACGCGATGCTGTGGCCAGAAGCCGCAAAAACATTCAAGATCGCGGAAGTGGCACCTTACATGTTGAAGGCGGACCTTGGGGCGGTGAATTCCAAGACCATCACCGTGAACAAGGCCTATTGGGATGGTCTTCCTGAGGAGGTTCAGGGTGTATTGCAGGAAGTGGCCGTGCTTTATCGTGATCACGTCGCAGGCATCGCTATGGACCGCGCCGCAGAAAGCCGCGAAGCATACGTTGCTGCCGGTGGTACAATCGTCGAAATGAGTGCCGAAGAGCGCGCCGCATGGGCCGCCGCCATTCCTGATATCGCGGGCGAGTGGGCCGCAGGACTCGATGCCAAAGGCGAACCGGGCACCGACATGCTGAACGCTTATCTCGGCAAGCTGAAAGAAGCTGGCTTTGAAGGCGTGCGCGACTGGTCGGGCGCGATGACCAACTGATCCAGAGGCGGGCAGCGCTATGAAACAGGCGCTGGCCGCCTTGACGAGACTTGCCAACGGCATTGCGGTTTCCGCCAATGCCGTCGGCACTTTGGTGGTTCTGGCACTTGTCATGGTCGTGAACTACGACATGGCCGCACGGAACCTGTTCAACGCGCCATTCAACGGGGCCGTCGAAGTTGTACAGTTTTCGATGGTCCTGATCGTTTTCCTGCAATTGCCCGACGTGGTGCGGGTTAATCGACTGACCCGGTCTGATGGGTTTCTGGTGGTCGTTGGTGGGCGTTATCCTGCACTCGGCCGCTGGATGCGCAAAATCTTGAATCTTGTGTCCGCGATTTTCATGATGCTTGTTGCCATCGCGATCTTCCCGGAATTTCTGAAAATGTGGGAAACCAATGATTTCTTTGGCGTGCCCGGCGTCTTCACCGCACCGTGGTGGCCAGTGAAGCTGACGATCTTTGCCAGCGCCGTGCTCGCCGCATTGATCTTTGCCCTGAAAGTCATCGGAACATCGCCCGATGAGGTACAGCATACCCCGAGCCAGGAAGACGCCGTATGACCCCCGTCGAAATTGGCCTTGCCTCGGTACTGGCAATCATAGTTCTTGTATATCTTGGACTATATATCCCGATCGCTTTGGGTGTGGTCAGCTTTGTGTCGATCTGGCTGATGCGCGACAACTTCACGCTCGCAATGAACTTACTGAAAATCGCCATAGGGGACTCGGTGTTGGAGTATACCTTCGCCACCGTGCCGTTATTCACCTTCATGGGGCTTGTGGTTAGTAAGGCTGGGTTAGGCGCTGATATCTATGAAGTGATGAATTCGGGATTCCGCCGTGTAAAAGGCGGAATCGGCATGGCGACGGTCGGGGCGAACGCAGTATTTGCTGCGGTTACCGGGTCTTCGATTGCGTCCGCTTCGGTTTTCGCCAAGGTCAGCGTGCCACAAATGCTGCACTATGACTACAACCCGCGTTTCGCCGTCGGCGTGGTCGCGGGGTCGAGTGTTTTGGGAATGATCATTCCGCCATCGGCGATGCTGATCATTTATTCGTTCGTGGCCGAACAATCCGTGGGCGAAATGTTCCTCGCTGGCGTAATTCCTGGCTTAATCCTCGCACTGGCCTATGTGGCCGCGATATTTGCAATGGGGCGGTTCACGCCAAACTTCGTCGGTGGGCGATCTAGCGAAGACCTTGATCCGCTGACATGGCCCGAGATTGCTGAAAAGACCATTCCAATCGTCGTTCTTATCCTGGTTGTCCTCGGCGGCATCTACACTGGCTGGTTGACGCCCGTCGAAGCCGGTGCCGCTGGCGCTCTACTGGGCCTCATCATCGCCGTGGTTCGGCGCAAGATGACACTGAAAGGATTCTGGGAAGCGCTCTTGGAAACCGGCCATATCACCGCCGCGATCCTTTTTCTGATCACCGCCGCGTCGATCTATTCAAGAATGTTGGGTCTCGCTGGGTTGCCAAACGAGCTTGGCGATATTCTGAACGAGAACCAACTGAGCTTTTTCTGGATCATGGTGATCTACGTCGCTCTGATGATCTTTCTCGGTACGCTTTTGGACACCGCCTCGATCATCCTGATCATGGTGCCGCTATTTCTGCCGCTGGTCGAGCCAATGGGGCTGAGCCTCGTTTGGTTTGGTATCATTACTGTTGTCGGCGCCGAGATCGGATTGCTAACGCCGCCCCTTGGAATTTCCTGCTTTGTCATAAAGGCCACGCTTAACGACGACCGGATCAAACTCAAAGATGTCTTCCTTGGCGCCTTGCCATTTGCCGCCATCATGCTCATCGTTCTGATTATACTGATCCGCTTCCCGGCTTTGAGTTTGGCTATCCTGAACTAAGGAGGCGCATATGCGCAATGTCACCCAAGACAATATCACTGACGTCTTCCTCGGTTATTTTGGCAAGGAAACTGACCCCAGAATGCGCGAGGTCATGGAAAGTCTGGCACGCCATCTCCACGAATTCGCCAAAGAAGTAAAACTAACCCATGCCGAATGGCAGACTGGTATCGCATTCTTGGAGCGGATGACCGAGTTTACAGACGCGGAACGGCATGAATTTGTTTTGCTGTCTGATGTGCTTGGCTTGTCGTCCCTTGTCGACATGATCAATTCCAATCCCCAGGGCACGTCGTCCAGTGTGCTTGGACCGTTCCACATCACCGGCGCGCCGGATATTCCGCTCGGGCATGATATGAAACGGCATTATGAGGGTGAGGTTCTTTTGGCCTGCGGCCGGATCACGGACACCGAGGGCGAACCCATCGAAGGTGCAAAAATCGACATCTGGCAAACCGCACCGAACGGGCTTTATTCAAGTCAGGATCCCGATCAGGACACGTATAGTTTTCACGGAATCCAGACTACGGGCGCCGATGGTAAATATGGCTTCACTACCGTCAAACCTGTTAGCTACACCGTTCCGACCGATGGCCCGGTGGGCGACATACTGACGGCTACCGGTCGGCATCCCTGGCGGCCCTCGCATCTTCATTACATCGTGACCGCTCCGGGTTACCGCCAGCTTGTGACCGAGATATTTCCCGACGACGATCCTTACCTTGACCAAGACACGGTGTTTGGTGTGCGCGAGGATCTGGTGATGAAATATGTAGAACAAGCGGCAGAGACATTCCCGGACGGATATGAACTGTCCGGCAATATAGCTGAACAATATCTTATGGCCGACTTTGACTTGAAGCTCGTTGAGGAGGGCGGCTAGTCAACGGTCGCTTATTATTCAGTCGATCTGCTCTGCAAGAAATGCACCCGTATTTCGGTAATGCTCCATTAGGTGTCTACTCGCCGTATCAACATCTCGACGAACTGCGGCATCAAGTATGGCACGATGTTCGGCTTCGACATCGCGGCGCGCATAAGATTTCGACTGGCCCGCACGGTAACGGTAACGCACATTCAGATCGTATAATTGACTACAAAAACGAAGCAGGATTGGCGACTTGCAGGCCGCGAGCAACGCCATGTGAAAATTTTTGTGATGCGCCTCAAATGCTTCAATATCGTTCCGGTCCGCCTTGTTCATGTGATGATGCGCCAAGACCAGCGCGTCCTCCCACTTGGCGTCGGTGTTTGCGAGGCTGTCGCGCAGCGCGAGCCCTTCGAGATTGCAGCGTAAATCGAGTATTTCCTGAAATTGCGCACGGCTTGTCGACGCCACTCGAAATCCCCGTTGGTCTAACCGGTCAACCAGTTGATCGGACGTCAGAAGGCTAAGAGCTTCGCGAATTGGAGACGCCCCGGTTTCCAGCGCGTCTTTCAATGTGTCGATCTTCAAACGTTCGCCGGGGGGGATTTTTCCTGTGATGATATTGCTTCTTAGTGTGAGATAAGCACGCTGGGTCGAGGATTGCGGCGAGGTCGTGTCTTCAACGGGTTTGTCCATAGAAAATAATTGTCATCTTTTGCCGGACAAAACAAATAATATCGTTTTTTGATACGTAGAACTGCTGGTTACGACGCCCAAAGTAGAGGGAAGAAACGCTCGTATTCGAAAATTTGACCTATTTGCTGACAAGCTTGCACGAATTGGGTGTCGGGATCATAGTTCAGTGATCCAAAATCGTTTCGCGGCCATCGAAAAAGTAGATTTTTCATTGGATGCGTTAGAAAAATGGATATAATGCATCAATTTAATCTAGCACTGCAATCCCGGGGGATAATCGATGCGCGAATCTCATTTCGAAGACGGCAAATGGTGGGTCAGCCCATATAATTTCGTCCCGGAAGTTCGCGAGGGCCTGAACCTACCACCAAAGGTCGAAATTCATGACGCGACGTTACGCGACGGAGAACAAACGCCCGGCGTCGTGTTCTCTGTCGACGACAAAATCCGCATTGCCAGCAAGATGGACGAAATCGGTGTTGATCGTATTGAAGCTGGAATGCCAGCGGTGTCACCGCAGGATGCGGAAGCAATCAGAGAGATTTCAAAGCTCGGGTTGAAATCGAAGATCTACACTTTCGCACGTGCGCTCAAAGCAGACATCGACATGGCGCTGGAATGCGGTGCCCAAGGGGTGATCATCGAGGTACCAATTGGTTACCCGAAACTCGTCACCCAATTCGGCTGGACTTGGGAGGACGTGTTCAACAAGTCCAAGAATGTGATCAATTACGCCAAGGAATGTGGTTTGCACGCAGTGTTCTTTCCCTATGACACGACCCGTGCTCGACCGGACGACCTGACCAATCTGTGCAATGCCATAATGGCGGAATCTCCGCCCGATGCTATTGGCATAGTCGACACAATGGGATGTGCGACGCCTGAGGCGATCAAATATATGGTGCGTTGGGTCAAGGGCATGACAGGCCTTCCAATTGAGATACATACTCACAACGATTTCGGTATGGGTGTCGCCACGGAACTGGCCGCCGTGACCGCCGGTGCGGAATGCGTACATTCCTGTGGAAACGGGCTGGGCGAGCGGACGGGTAATGCCGCACTGGAAGAACTGATCCTTGGTCTTGACCTGCTTTATGGCTACGAGATGGGGTATAAGCTGGACAAATTACCAGAACTTGGTGAGATGTTGTCAGAGCTTTCAAATGTTCCAATTGCCCGAAATAAGCCGGTGTTGGGCCACGGCAATTTCATCCGCGAAAGTGGGATCGGTATTCAGTACGTCATGCATGACCCGCTGGTGATGTTTGGCACCCACCCTGCTCTGACGGGCCGGTCTGGCGAGGTCGTTCTGGGCAAGAAAAGCGGCAAAGCCTCAATCATCTATAAATTGGAAGAGCTGGGACTAGGGGAAGCGTCCGACGAACAAGCGATCGAGATTTTGTCAAAGGTCAAGGCTATGGGCATCGAAAAGCGCGACATGCTGACTGACGACGAGTTCCGAGGCATCGTCGCAGACATACGATCCGCGAACGCGGCGTAGATTACCAAATAAGCTCTATCAGGGATTATGAAACCGCGCCCAACAATTCTTGGGCGCGGTGTTTCGTTCAGGGCTAGCTGGATGCGACGGCCCGCTTGGCCATAACCTTGATCAGATTGGCGCGGTATTCGGCATCGCCGTGTATGTCAGACATCAATCCATCGGCCGAAATATCCACTCCGTCCAGCGCATCCGGAACCCAATGGCCATCAAGCGCGGCCTCGAGTCCTGCATGGCGGAAGACACCGTCTTCGCCAGCGCCGGTGACGGCAACGCGCGCGCCATCAGATGTTTTGGCGACGAAAACACCGACCAGACAGAAACGCGAGGCGGGCTGTTTGAACTTGGCGTATCCCGCCCGTTCCACCGCCGGAAGTTTGACAGCGGTTATGATTTCACCCTCGTCCAAGGTGGTCGTAAACAGACCTTGAAAGAACTCATCGGCGGCGATCTCGCGGTTGTTGGTCACGATAGTCGCCCCCATGCCAAGCACAGCCGCAGGGTAGTCAGCCGCCGGATCGTTGTTGGCCAATGAGCCGCCGATTGTGCCCATGTTGCGCACCATCGGGTCACCGATTCCCGATGCCAACTTCGCAACTGCGGCAGGAACATCGCCGCTCGCCGCGACGTCAGCATGAACCGTGGTCGCGCCAATCGTAACGCCACCACCTGACGAATTTATACCGGAAAGCCCAAGGCCACGGACATCTACAAGGTCACTCGGCGCCGCGAGATGTTGCTTCATCGTTGCAAGCAAAGTCTGGCCGCCGGCGAGCAGCATAGCATCCCCGCCCGCGTTCATTGCCGCAACTGCCGCGTCGATATCAGCCGGTTTGTGGTAATTTGTCGGATACATCTGTGGTTCCTCCCTATCCGGCTGCCTGCAACGCCTTCCACACCGCTTGCGGTGTGGCGGGCATGGCAAGGTTGTTGGTTCCGATGGCGTCGGTAATCGCGTTGATTACCGCTGGCGGAGAGCCGATGGCACCCGCCTCTCCACATCCCTTGATCCCCAACGGATTGTTCGGGCAAGGCGTGCCTGCGTGATTGACATTGTAGGAAGGCAAATCATCGGCGCGCGGCATGGTATAGTCCATGTAACTGCCGGTAATCAGCTGGGCGTCATCATCATAGACAACTTGTTCCAGCATGGCCTGACCGATCCCCTGGGCGATACCGCCGTGAACCTGACCTTCGACGATCATCGGGTTGATGATGGTGCCGAAATCATCCGACGCGGAGAATTGCACGATGTCCACTTCGCCTGTGTCCGGGTCAACTTCGACCTCGCAGATGTACGTGCCCGCAGGGAAGGTGAAATTCGCCGGGTCATAGAAGGCGCTTTCTTTTAGTCCCGGTTCCAGATCAGGTGGCAAGTTATGCGCTGTATAGGCAGACAGTCCGACCTCGTGCCAACCCATCGCCTTATCGGTGCCAGCCACTTTGACCTCGCCTCCCTCAATGACGATGTCATCCTCACTGGCCTCCAGCACATGCGCGGCGATCTTTTTGACTTTGGCTTCGACCTTGTCCATCGCTTTGACAATTGCCGACATACCGACCGCGCCGGAACGGGAGCCATAAGTGCCCATGCCGAACTGAACCTTGTCCGTGTCGCCATGCACAATCGAAATATTCTCAATCGGCAGGTCAAACCTTTCAGCGACAATCTGGGCAAATGTGGTTTCATGACCTTGACCGTGGCTGTGGCTGCCGGTCAGGACTTCGATGGTTCCGACCGGGTTCACCCGAACCTCGGCCGATTCCCAAAGGCCAACGCCCGCGCCCAACGAACCAACGGCCGCCGAAGGGGCGATGCCGCAAGCTTCGATGTAGGAACTGAAACCTAGTCCGCGAAGTTTTCCGTTCGCGGCTGACTCGGCTTTACGGGACTCGAAACCAGCCACATCTGCAGCAGCGACCGCCTGATCAAGATTTGTTTCGAAATCGCCGACATCATAGTTCATGATCACAGGCGTTTGGTGTGGGAATTCTTGTACGAAATTCGCACGCCGCAATTCCACCGGGCTGACGCCCAACTCACGTGCCGCGGTCTCCATCATCCTTTCAACAAGATAACAGGCTTCCGGTCGTCCAGCTCCGCGATAGGCATCAACTGGCGCGGTGTTGGTGTAAACCGCCCGCACATTGCAGTGGATGTTGGCGATGTCGTACTGGCCCGACAACAGCGTCGCATAGAGATATGTTGGCACCGCCGACGAGAAGAGCGACATGTAGGCGCCGAAATTGGCAATCGTGTCGACCTTGAACCCAACAATCCGGTTGTCACTGTCAAAGCCCATTTTCGCAGTCGTCACATGGTCGCGGCCATGCGCATCGGTAAGAAACGCCTCAGAGCGATCCGCCGTCCACTTCACGGAATGTCCGGTTTTCATGGAAGCCCACAGGCAGGCGATTTCCTCGGGATAAATATAGATCTTCGACCCGAACCCACCGCCGACATCTGGCGCGATGACGCGAAGTTTGTGTTCTGGAGCCACCTGATAGAAAGCCGAAAGAACCAGACGTGCGACATGCGGATTCTGGCTCGTGGTGTAGAGCGTATAGTGATCCTCTGCCTCATCGAACGTTGCAACCGCCGAGCGAGGTTCCATCGGATTTGGCGACAGTCGGTTATTTGTCAGACTAATCTGTGTGACATGTGCGGCACCTGCAATGGCCGCGTCGGTTGCAGCCTCTTCGCCGATTTCCCAGTCGTAGATCAGGTTGCCAGGAGCGTTTTCGTGAACCTGCGGTGCCCCTCCGTCCAGCGCCTTGGTGGCGGATGCAACGGCGGGCAAGACTTCGTATTCCACTTCAACCGCTTCCGCCGCGACGCGCGCCAAAGACTGGCTTTCTGCAATGACGACCGCTACAGCGTCCCCAACATAACGGACCTTGTCCGTCGCCAGCGCCGACCACGCGCCCATGTTCATCGGACTGCCGTCTTTCGACGAAATCGCCCAGCCACAAATGAGGTTGCCAATACCGTCGCCGGTCAGTTGCTGGCCGTCCAGTACATCGATCACGCCCTCCATCGCCAACGCGGCGGATTTGTTGATACCACCCACATTCGCGTGGGCATGTGGGCTGCGGACAAAAGCGGCATAGGTCTGGTTTTCCATCCGAACATCGTCGGTATATTTGCCTTTGCCAGTGGTGAAACGTTTGTCTTCCCTGCGCTTTACGCGTGCGCCAATTCCTGCGTTCATGTCATTTCCTCCGGCTTACATCTCTTGTGCGGCCTGTTGGACCGATTTGACGATGTTGTGGTATCCGGTGCAGCGGCAGATATTGCCTTCCAGCCCGGCGCGGATATCGGCTTCACTCAGGCTTGCGCCGGCCGCCTTGGCCCGTTCGACCAGATCGACCCCTGCCATGATCATGCCCGGCGTACAAAAGCCACATTGCAGCCCGTGATTGTCGTTAAATGCCTTCTGCATCGGATGCAGGTCGCCGCCATTGGCAAGGCCCTCGATCGTCGTGACTTCCGCACCATCCAGCGCGACCGCAAGGGCAGAACATGATTTGACCGCCGCGCCATCGACCTGAACCACACAGGCACCGCATTGGGTCGTGTCACACCCAACATGCGTACCGGTCAGGCGAAGATGCTCGCGCAGAAAATCGGACAGTAGGGTTTCATCGGGAACGTCCCGACTTACCTTTCGTCCGTTAACCGTCATGGAAATATTGGTCATGTAAATCCTCCCTTTAGCACGTCGTTCGACGGCCACAATTCTCACGGCTTTCCGCTTACTCGGATTACAGATGCCGCTTATCTGTTGCAGACATAAGGCCGATAAGACGTGCCAAATCGATTCGATGCAACAAGGAGTTACCGCAAAGGTTGTTTGACGCCTGGGGAAGACAGGGCCTTCGCAAGGTCTGCAATCGAATCGAGCGAATGGCAGGTGCGGAAGCTGTCAACATGAGGCATTAACGCGCGGATGCCACCAGCTTTTGCTTGGAACTCATCCCACCGTAAAAGCGGATTTAACCAAGCTAATTGGCGGCAGGACAATGACAGGCGCTCAGCCTCACGCGCCAATATCCCAACGTTTCCTCGCTCCAATCCATCAGTGATCAACAAAACGACGGACCCTTGCCCCAAGACTCGGCGCGACCAGTGCAGGTTGAAGTCGCGCAATGCTGCACCGATTCGTGTGCCGCCGTCCCAGTCTGAAACCTCGCGTCCCAGCGCTTCCAAAGCAAGGTCAGGGTCCTTCTGAGACAGCGCGCGCGAAATATTTGTCAGACGCGTCCCAAATGTGAATACATGTACCTTGGCCCAACCCGAATTGGTGGTCCATGTCAGTCCGTGGAGGAAATGCATCATCATGCGGCTATAGGTAGCCATCGAGCCCGAGACATCGCAAAGCACGACCAGATTTGGCGGGCGTTTTCCCGGCTTGCGCAAGGCGAGCCGGTCAATCTCTCCACCTCGCCGAAGTGCGCGACGCAACATCGCCCGCATGTCGGGCCGCGCACCGCGATGGCTCCGGATCAGCCTGCGTGTCGCGATTGGCGGGACCGGAAGGGTCAGTTTTCTGATCTCTTGGCTTGCCAACCTTAGTTCCTCTGAAGTCATCTGCTCAAAGTCCTTAGCTCGGATTACTTCGGTGTCTGACCAGCTTATGCGCGCGTCCATTTCAAGTTTTTGGTGCTCCTGGGATTGAGACTGCCGATCCGTCCCTGGATCAAATGCTTCTTCCGCTCTTCGTTCCGCTGCCTTTGGCGGCCCGCGATCCGGGGCAATTGTTTGAAGCGCGGGCAGCATGACTTCCATGAGCCGTTCGATATAGTCCGGCGTGCGCCAGAACAGTCGAAAGACCTGATGAAAGGTTTCGAAATGTTCTGGCCGCGTGATCAACGTCGCACGCAAAACGACGTAGAAATCGTCACGTCGCGTGAAGCCAGCGGCCACAACGGATTCAAGTGCACTGTGAATTTGGGTTGTGCCGATGCCGACCCCGGCGCGCCGCAACGCATGGACGAAATGCGTGATATTCTCGGCCAGTCGCCCGAGGTTGGTGTCACTCGGCGGCAAGATCCATCCTAGCTTCCTGCAGAAGTCTCGCCGCCTCTGAACCAGCCATTTGCGCAAGGTCATCCTGATATTTCAGCAATGCGCCCAGCGTGTTGGTAACAAGCTCAGGGTCCAGCGTCACGACATCCAGCGCGATCAGACACCGGGCCCAGTCGATCGTTTCGGCCAACCCGGGTTTCTTGAACACGTCCTCCTGACGCAAGTGCGCAACAAATGCGACGATCTCTCGCGACAAGCGATCTGCGCATTCCGGTACGCGCGCATTCAGGATCGCCAGTTCAGTGGCGAAATCCGGATAGCTGACCCAGTGATAAAGACACCGCCTTTTCAGCGCATCATGAACTTCGCGGGTGCGGTTCGACGTCAGGATCACTATGGGCGGGTTTTCGGCATGGATCGTGCCGACTTCCGGGATCGTTACCTGAAAGTCGCTGAGCGCTTCCAGCAGAAACGCCTCAAAGGGTTCATCTGTTCGGTCAATCTCATCGATCAAAAGAACCGGCGGTCCCTCGGGATGGGGTTCCATTGCTTCAAGCAGCGGGCGACGGATCAGAAAGTCGTCAGAAAATAGTTCATCCTGCAAAGCCTTGCGGTCGGAGATCTGCGCCACTTCGGCGGTTCGGATTGCAATCATCTGGGCCGAAAAATTCCAGTCGTAAAGCGCGCTGGCCGTATCGAGCCCCTCATAGCATTGCAGCCGGATCAGACGACGGCCAAGAGCCGAAGCAATTGCTTTCGCGATTTCGGTTTTTCCCGTGCCCGCCTCGCCTTCAAGAAAAAGCGGCTTGCCCAGCTTCAACGACAAAAACGCGACCGTGGCCAAATCTCGACCAGCTATATAATTCTGCGTTTTCAGCAGTGTGATGGTGTCATCAATACTCGCGGGAATAGGTGCCATGCAGATAGTTAAACACCGGGAATTGCACACTGTCCACGGATAGGGTGTCAAAAGCCGTTTCGATACGATCCCAGCAACTTTTGGGTTCTCTGATGGCTGTGATCTCGACCTTTTCTAATCTGCTATGGCCTGAAGCAAACGACGCAGCAGTTAACACGAGGGCATAATTGCGATACCCTCGTCCAATCCAATACACTTGGGAGGATAAAATGAGATTTCAGATAACTTGCGTTGCTGCCGCGTTGGTTGCCGCATCGACGGTTGCCACAAGCGCAGAAACCATCCGGTGGGCGCGCGCGGGCGATGCTCTTACGCTCGATCCGCACGCTCAAAACGAAGGGCCAACTTCGGCGCTTGCGCATCAGATCATGGAACCGCTGGTGATGCGGGATATGACGGGCGCGATGGTTCCGGCGCTTTCAACAGAATGGGGGCCAAGCGAAGCCAACCCGAACGTTTGGGTGTTTAAACTGCGCGAAGGCGTGACCTTCCACGACGGTTCCGAATTTGACAGCGAAGACGTAAAGTTCTCTCTCGACCGGGCGATGACACCGGATTCAGACTACAAGGAGCTTTTGGCTTCGGTCGTCGATGTGCGGGCAACCGACAAATACACGGTCGAAATCGAAACCAATGGTCCGAACCCGATCATGGCTAACAACCTGACCAACATGTTCATCATGGACAAAGGCTGGGCTGAAGCGAACAATGCGGTCAAAGTGCAGGATTATGAAGGTGGCGAGACCACATTTGCGGCAACAAATGCGATGGGCACCGGTCCCTACAAGCTGGTAAGCCGCGAACCTGACGTCAGAACCGTACTGGCGATCAACGAAAACTATTGGGGCACGGATGAGTTCCCGATGGCAGTGACCGAAATCGTTTATACTCCGATCCAGAACAAGGCGACGCGCGTTGCGGCGTTGTTGTCCGGCGAAGTCGATTTCATTCAGGACGTGCCGGTTCAAGACCTTGATCGCGTTGCTTCTGCAGAAGGATTGGATGTTCGAACAGCACCCCAAAACCGCGTAATCTTCTTTGGAATGAACGTGGGTGATGCAGACCTTGCGAACGACAATGTCGATGGCTCCAACCCACTTGCTGATCTGCGCGTTCGTCAGGCCATGTCGATGGCGATCAATCGCGACGCAATCAAGCAGGTCGTGATGCGAGGTCAATCTGCGCCCGCCGGCATGATATCACCGCCATTTGTGAATGGCTGGAATGCCGACATGGACGGGTCCTCTGGCACCGATGTTGACAAAGCAAAGGCGCTTATGGCCGACGCTGGCCACGGCGACGGGTTCTCGATTACATTGAACTGTCCCAACGACCGCTACATCAATGACGAGGCGATCTGTCAGGCGGCTGTAGGCATGCTTGCGCAGATCGGTGTAGAGGTAAATCTGGATGCAAAGCCGAAGGCGCAGCATTTCCCGCTCATCAACACTCTTGAAACGGATTTCTACATGCTGGGCTGGGGTGTTCCGACCTATGATTCCGAGTACATCTTTAACTTCCTGGTTCACACCAGAGACGACAAATACGGGTCGTGGAACGGTACACGGTTCTCCAACCCGGATCTCGACGCAAAGATCGAAGCACTTGCGTCTGAAACCAACCTGCCCAACCGCGATGCGATGATCAACGAGATCTGGCAAGTCGTACAGGCGGAACAGCTTTATATCCCGATCCACCACCAAGTGCTGAATTGGGGTATGCGGTCGAATGTTCAGACCGTGGTTGCCCCGGACGACGCGGCAAAGTTCAAATATTTCAGCTTCAACTGAATGTAACTCCCAAGCACCCTGTCCGATAGGGTTGCGGGGTTTTGTTCCGTCAGAGCCGTGCGATGATCTGAGGTGGTGACAGGGTCAGGATTTCCAGGATGTTGAACCGGTGTTTTCTGGCCGTCGAGATGACGGACCTGATGTCGGCGAAGACCCGCGCGCCCTCGAGGGTGCGGAAGGTGCCCGAGATTTTCATGCGCAGCTTCATCATGCGCAGGTCCTGTTCGGCCTGATTGTTTGTGAATGGGACCGCGAAGTCGGCGATGAATCGCAAAACGTCATCGCGGTAGTCACGCAGGCGGAGGAGCAGGTTGTGGCCTGGCCGCCTGGCTTTTCGGCCGCGGGTGCCGGGGCTTTTGGCCAGCGGGGGCCGGCGTTCGTGGAAGGCGAGCCCCTTGGCGAGGATCGCCATGTATCTGGTGACTATACCCTGGCGAACCAGTTCCGGGAGTTCGGTCTCGCCTTGATCCTGAGCCGCGCATCTGAGCTGATTGGCGCTATGAAGCACTGCGCTCATCTCCGTCGCCCAAGGCTCTTTTTCGATCTCTTCGATGGCCTTGAGTTCGCGCAAGTGATGCGCCCCGCAGAGGGCGTGGGCGTCCACTCCGCTCATATGGGCGTAGTAGGGTTTCCAGTGATCATGAATGATCGTCCCGCCGGTCAGGAAGGTTGGAACAGCACCGCGTTTGGCGCTGATGCGGTAATGGGTGAAGGCGGTATCGCAGATCGTGTGCAGCCAGTGCAGCTTGCCGGCAACACGAAGTCCGGTCTCGTCCAGATGCCGAACGCCGCCTTCGGCAAGCCGGGCGAGAATGTGTTCAACCACGACACCCATCTTATTTGCCGCGCCGCGCGTCCAGTTGGTCACGCTGGCCGCGCACAAGCTGGTGGCCCCAAACAGGTCGCGCATAAGCTGGCAGACCCGATCCTCGGGTATCAGCTGCTGAACATTGCAATAGACCGCCACTGCCCGCATGCGCGTGCCATATTGCACATGCGCGGCCACGCCATCGGGAAAGCCAGCCGTCGTCGTGGCTCGACAATGGTCGCAACAATAAACCGCCGCCTGATGCTCGGTGACCTCCAGGCGTGGCGCAGGCAAGTCGAACACCTGACGCTTCTCGATCCCTTTCACCATCTCCGCCGTCAGGGCGCTCTGACAGGCGCTGCAATGCGTCGCCTCATGCCGTTCGACAAAGTCGGGTGTTGACGTCTGGCGCAGGGTGTCGCCCCGGTGGCCAACTTGGCCGCCACTTTTCTTTCCGGATTTGCCACGCAGGCTGCGCGGGGCTGGCTTCTTCAGGCCATCACTTGAAGGGGGCTTGCTGCTATTGCTGCTGTTCTTGGCCAACTGTCGGCGCAGGTCCGTGATCTCTTCCGCCATGCTCGCCAACGCAGCTTCAAGCTCAGCGATCCGACGCAGAGCCGTGGCGAGAAGTTGTTCAAGGGCGGCAACCTGATCCATCCCACCACTGATTCAGAGAAATCAACCCGGCGCCACAGAATTCAGACAAGAAAGAAAAAAAACACGCGCAAAATGGCAAATTCGACTCACCATAAAACTGACAATAACACTCAAACGTGGGGGGTGCTTGGGAGTTACAACTGAATAAACAAAACCGCCCGCGCCACGGTGCGGGCGGTGCATTTGATCCCCGAGGCGCGCAGCATTATTGCGCTGTCACGGTCTCGTGATGATGGGGCAGACTTCTTTTGGTTACCTGCTAGAGTAATGGTTTACGCCGGGGGCAATCCCCAACTTTTTCTGGGAGGAAATAATGAAATCAACACTATACGCACTCGCGACGGTCGCGCTTTGCACGTCGGCGCAGGCAGAAAGTTTCAAATGGGCCGGGACAACCGACCCACAAACAATGGACCCGCACGCCGTGAACTCGGCACCGGTTCTGGGGTTTCTGAACAACGTCTATGAAGGCCTCGTTCGTCGTGGCAAGGACATGGCGATTGAACCCGCTTTGGCCACCAGCTGGGAACCCATCGGCGAGGGCGAAGGCTGGCGTTTCCACTTGCGCGAAGGTGTTATACCAAGGGTTATTCAATCTGACCGACTTTCGCCCAGTTGCGGCTTGCGATGGATGTGATGGTTTGCGGTCTTGCGATGAGGTTGTTCCAGGCCTCGCACCCCGCGTCGAGAATCGCGTCATATGTGTCGAACGTCCGGTTTGCGAGCCATGTCTGGCGGAGATATTGCCAAATGTTTT
The DNA here is from genome assembly GCA_951812305.1 of uncultured Paracoccaceae bacterium. GTDB lineage: Bacteria > Pseudomonadota > Alphaproteobacteria > Rhodobacterales > Rhodobacteraceae > Rhodobacter_B. Next base: position 185,100 of record CATOSB010000017.1, on the reverse strand, counting down.
CGGTTGGATTCAGCTCTGGTGATTTGGGCGGCAGAAACATGAGCGACAGGTTTTGCGGGATTTCCAGAGCGGATGTCGTGTGCCAGCCGGCTTGGTCCATGAGGATGACGGCGTGGGCGCCATCGGAGACAATTTTGCTGATTTCTTCCAGGTGGCGCTGCATCGCATAGGTGTCGGCTGCTGGCATCATGATCGCCGCGCCGGTGCCGCGTTCGGGGCAGATGGCGCCAAAAAGATACGCATTTTGGTAACGCTGATCGGCGGGCTGGCGGGGCCGTGTGCCCTTGCGTGCCCACTGGCGGACGCGGGTGTTCTTCTGACCGAGACGCATCTCGTCCTGGAACCAGATTTCGACGGGTTTGTCCGGCGGCACCCCCTGAAGCGTCTCCTTCAGATTGTCGCCGAAGTTTTTTTGAAATCCTCAATGACCTGCACGTCCTGCCCCGGGTGCTGAGGGCGTGCGCTGATGTGGGAAAAGCCCAGATTGTGCAGAATCTGCCCCACATGGCGCTCGTGATAGTCGACGCCAAAACGCGCCTTGATCACATTCTTCAAATCGACCCGCCGCCAGCGGACGACACCGTCCTTTTCAGGATCAGGACCGGTCTCGACAAGAGCCGCCAGTTCATCCAGTTGCGCATTGTCAAGGCGGGATCGCGAGCCTCCTCGCTGCCGATCCAGCAGCCCCGCTGGACCATCAGCGTTGAAACGGAGCACCCAGTCCCTGAGCGTTTGCCGGTCCATCCCGCCAATGCGGGCCGCAGCCCCACGCGACATGCCATCGGCGATAGCGGCAAGCGACAAAAGCCGTCGGCTCTGCCGGGCATCAGAACTCTCTGCGGCAAGCTTGCGCAGATCATTGGCGGTAAAATCGGCTCGCATCGGTATCCTGGCTGGCATCGGTGGTCTCCTTTGCCAATCTTGAATCACCTCAGCACCTCAGGCGGTACCCAAAATCCATAGCTGAGTCATTTTGAAGCACCCTTGGTATTACGTTTCACGATGGCGCGGCGTTTGATGCCAGCGACGTTTTGGCCTCGTATCAGCGCGCCTCAAGTGAGGTTGCCGACGTCAAAGGCTGGTTCGCACCCGTTGCCGATCTGAAAGTGGTCGACGACTTCACGGTCGAAATCCTGACGAAAGCGCCAAATCCGATCTTCCCTGACAGCATCGCAAACTGGATGATCATGGACGCAGACTGGATGGCGGATAACAGCGCTTCTCTTCCTGACAAAGAGAACGGCAACTTCGCGACGTTGAATGCAAATGGCACCGGTGCATTCATGGTCTCGGACCGTCAGCCCGGATTGTCGACAACGCTTGTCCCGTTTGCGGGATGGTGGGGTGATGCCGAACATAACATCACCGAGGCGACATTCACGCCGATTCAAAACCCGGCCACGGCCGTTGCGGCATTGCTGTCCGGCGAAGTTGACCTGATCAATCCGGTACCGATTCAGGATGCTGAACGTTTAAAAGGCAATGACGCTGTACAGGTCATTCAAGGGATCGAAGCGCGCGTTATCATGTTCGGGTTCAGCCACGAGGCGGATAAGCTGAAATACGGTGGTGACGCTGGTGCGGACAACCCGTTTCAGGATGTTCGGGTTCGTCAGGCTGTCGCTCAGGCAATCAATGTCCCCGCAATCCTGCAAACAATCATGCGCGGCAATGCAGAGCCAGCCAGCCAGCTGGTCAGCCCAGCGATGCGCGCTTTTTCGGCAGCAAACGATACCCGCCCGGCATTCGATGTCGACGATGCCAAGGCGCTTTTGGCTGACGCAGGTTACCCGGATGGGTTCTCTTTCGGCCTGATGTGCCCCAACAACCGCTATTTGAACGACGAGTCTGTCTGTCAGGCTGCAGTTTCAATGCTGGCACAGATCGGTTTAGAGGCACAATTGAATGCCATGCCGGTACAAAACTATTGGCCGGAGCTGCGTGCCGACAATTACGACATGTACATGCTCGGCTGGTCGCCGAGATCGATGATGGCAAACGTCAGATGATGGTCGACGAGGTCACCGGGCTTTATCAGTCTGAACACGCCTATGTACCGCTTTACGTTCAGCCGCTGGTTTGGGGTGCACAAAGCAATATCGAACTTACACAACGCCCGGACAACTTCTTCATCCTGCGCTGGGTGACGGTGAACTGACGAAGGAATCGGGGCGGTCGAATGGCCGCCCCGCCGACCGAATGCAGGTTGACCCAAAACCCACCCCACGCCAAGCTTCGTTAACAACCGATTGCGAGGGGCGGTGCTCAGCTACACCATAAAGCGGATTTTTCAGTCGATCCTCGTCCTCTTGGTCGTCGGCCTGGTTGCGTTTTCGATGTTCCGATTTGTTGGGGATCCGATTGACAACATGCTGGGCCAGGAACGAACGCAACTCGACATTGAACGGTTGCGCACGCAGCTTGGGCTGGACCAACCGTTCCCGGTTCAATACTTGCGGTTTCTTCGTGGCGCCGCGCAGGGTAATTTTGGCGTTAGCTACCGGCAGGGACGCCCCGTCGCGACAATCCTTGCAGAACGTGCACCGGCAACACTGGAACTCGCAGCGGTCAGCGGTGCGCTCGCAATTCTGATCGGTATAGGTCTTGGCGTCTTCACGGCGATCCGACGCGATGGATGGGCGTCGCATCTGATTATGACAGTTTCGCTCATAGGGGTGAGTCTGCCCACATTTTTGATCGGGATATTATTGATCTACATATTCAGCGTAGAACTGGACATGCTCCCAAGTTTCGGGAGGGGCGAAGTCGTTGATCTTGGCGGCTGGTCGACAGGATTCCTAACGATAAGTGGGCTGAAGGCCTTGATCCTGCCCTCCATCACGCTTGGACTTTATCAGATGACACTGATCATGCGGCTGGTTAGGGCAGAGATGCTTGAGGTCCTGCGTCAGGACTATATCAATTTTGCCAGAGCGCGCGGGTTGTCCGAACGCGTCGTCAATTTCCGCCATGCGCTGAAGAACACGCTTGTGCCGGTGATCACCGTCACCGGGCTTCAACTGGGCAGCATCATCGCGTTCGCGATCATCACCGAAACGGTCTTCCAATGGCCGGGCATAGGGCTTTTGTTCATCAACGCGATTCAATTCGTCGATATACCGGTCATGGCGGCGTATCTCATGCTCATTTCGGTTATGTTTGTCGGCATCAACCTGATCGTGGATCTGCTTTACGTGTTTATCGATCCACGTTTGCGCAGTGATGGAGAGGCGACATGACTGACGCGCCACTTCCAAAGCGCAAAGTGTTTTTGCCCCGACTGAATGCCATGTGGCAAAGCGATTTGGCCTGGTCATTCCGGCATTCGCCCGTCGCCGTGGTGTCGTTCTTCGTGGTGCTGGTACTTACCATCAGCGCGGTATTCGCGCCTCTGATTGCGCCGCACAATCCGTTCGACCCAGCAACGTTGAACCTGATGAACGGGTTCACCGCCCCGATGGAACCCAATGCCTTTACCGGCGAATCCTTCTGGCTTGGCACGGATGATCAAGGGCGTGATGTCTTTTCGACCATCCTTTATGGAATGCGGATTTCGCTTTTTGTTGGGTTTGCAGCCGTTCTTCTCGCAATGATCATCGGCATCACACTTGGCTTGGTCGCGGGATACATCGGCGGCTGGACTGAAACGATCATCATGCGTATCGCCGACATCCAGCTGACATTTCCCGCGATCCTGGTGGCCATGCTGATCTTCGGCATCGCCAAAAGCTTCACCCCTGTCGAGTACCGCGACGAGATGGCGATTTGGGTCCTGATCCTTGCCATCGGGCTGTCCGACTGGGTCCAATTCGCCCGCGTTGTTCGCGGTGCAACGCTGGTCGAAAAGCGCAAAGAGTATGTGCAGGCTGCCCAGCTTATCGGTCGATCGGGCCCGAGCATCATGCTGAAACACATACTGCCCAACGTTCTGTCGCCCGTGCTTGTCATCGCCACCATCAGCCTGGCGCTTGCAATCATTGCAGAGGCCACGCTGTCGTTTTTGGGTGTCGGCGCCCCGCCAACGCAGCCCTCTCTCGGCACGTTGATCAGGATCGGTCAGGGGTTCCTGTTCTCGGGCGAGTGGTGGATCCTTTTCTTCCCGGCCTGCACACTTCTTGCGCTGGCGCTCTCGGTCAACCTGTTGGGTGACTGGCTGCGCGATGCCTTGAACCCGAAGTTGCGTTAATGACGACCCTCCTTGAAATCCGCGACCTGACGGTTGTTTTTCCCACGCGACGCGAATTATTTGTCGCTGTCGACAATGCCAACCTGTCGGTCGAAGCTGGTGAAATTCACGGACTGGTCGGGGAATCCGGCGCTGGCAAATCCACCATTGGTGCCGCGGTGATGGGTCTGCTGGAACGACCCGGTGAGATTGCCGGTGGCACGATTCATCTGAACGGCGAAATGATTTCTGGTCTTGATCGGTCTGCCATGCGCGCGCTGCGCGGCAAGAAGATCAGCATGATCTTTCAAGATCCTCTAACGTCGCTTAACCCGCTATTCACGGTCCGCCAACAACTGGTCGAGACGATTTCCGCGCATCTGGACGTCAGCCAAAGCGAGGCCGATGGCCGCGCGATTGACCTGTTGGATCGCGTCGGCATTCCGGAACCGAATCTGCGCATCGATCAATATCCGCATCAATTCTCCGGTGGGATGCGACAACGCGTTGTTATCGCACTGGCGCTGTGCAGCGAACCCGACGTGATCATCGCCGACGAGCCGACGACCGCACTGGATGTCTCGATTCAGGCGCAAATTCTCGATCTCATCAAAGAATTGGCGCGGGAACGGCAGGTTGGGGTGATCCTGATCACACATGACATGGGGGTTATCGCCGACACGACCGACCGAATGACCGTGATGTATCGGGGCAAAGTTGTCGAAACCGGGCCGACCAAGCTGGTGCTTGGAAACCCAAGCCACGAATACACCAAAAGTCTGATTGCTGCTGTCCCAAGGCCTACCGTGCGCCTTCATCGCTTCCCATTGATTTCCTACGGCGGGCGTACGACGGAGTTTCACATTCAGGATCTGGCGCGAAATTGGAAGGAAACGGCGGTCAATCGCGAAGCACCTTTGTTCCAAATTCGAAATTTGACCAAACGCTTCATCAAAAAACGCGCGCTTCTAAGAGCAAACCGCGAGTGGTTCAACGCCGTCGACAATGTGTCCTTTGATATTCGGCAGGGTGAGGTTTTTGGCATCGTCGGCGAAAGTGGCTCAGGCAAGTCGACGATCGCCCGAACCATTGCCGGACTTTACCGGGCCGACGGCGGAACGATTTCCTTTGATGAAGAAGAGATCACCGGAAAATCAGATTTGTCGTCATACCGGCGGCAAATCCAAATGATCTTTCAGGACCCTTATTCATCGCTTAATCCGCGAATGCGCGTGGATGCAATCGTTGCCGAGCCTGCCAAACACCACGGCATCTTGAACGGAAAGGCACTGCGTGACCGGGTTGATGAGTTGCTTGAGCGTGTAGGCCTCGGTTCCGCAGCCGGAATGAAATATCCGCACGAGTTTTCCGGCGGGCAAAGGCAACGGATTTCCATTGCCAGAGCGCTGGCAACGCAGCCAAGATTTCTGATTTGCGACGAACCGACATCGGCGCTGGACGTTTCAATTCAGGCCCAGATACTGAACATACTAAAAGACCTTCAGGAACACCTCAGCCTGACGATGCTTTTTATCAGCCATGACTTGCCCGTTGTGCGTCAGATGTGCGATCGGGTCGCCGTGATGCACGCAGGCCAGCTTGTGGAAGAGCAGGAAACCAAAATGCTTTTCGAACGACCGCAACATCCCTATACACAAAGCCTTTTGTCGCTGATGCCAAAACTCGAAGGAATTGTCAGTCTCGAAGAATTGCAAAACGGCTCGAAATCTGAAGGCTAGATTGCAAAAACCCTTTGGCGCACAGTGGAAAGACCCAGGTATCCGCGCATCGGGGAAAAGAAGAGGGCGGTAATGTACGGAGAAGTTGAAGGTACCGGTTTTGAAATCTACGAACCGGAATTCGGCGATTGTCTGATCGGGCACGCACGGGTGGAACGTCTTTGGACTGGTGCGCGTTGGTCCGAAGGCCCGGCATGGTTCGCTGCAGGCAAGTATCTGATCTGGTCGGACATTCCCAATAACCGTATGATGCGATTTGACGATACGGACGGATCAGTATCTGTATTTCGCGCACCGTCGAACCATTCCAACGGTAACACCGTGGATCGGAAAGGGCGGCTCGTCACCTGTGAACATCAGTCACGGAGGGTGACGCGAACGGAACATGACGGATCAATCACCGTGATAGCCGACAACTATCTGGGCAAGCGGCTGAATTCGCCAAACGACGTCGTGGTCAAATCGGACGGTTCCGTCTGGTTCACCGATCCGACCTACGGCATTTTGACAAACTACGAAGGCAATAAGGCGGACAGCGAGCTTGATGATCGTTGCCACGTCTTCCGCGTTGATCCGGACGGCGAAATTTCAATTGTCGCGGAAGACTATGTGAAACCCAACGGTCTGGCGTTTTCACCCGATGAAAGTGTCCTTTACATCGCTGATACTGGTGCCAGCCACGACCCGGATGGACCGCGTCACATTCGTCGCCATATTGTCAATGCAGACAATTCGATTGCCGGGGGCGAGGTGTTTGCGACCTGCACCTGTGGCGTTTTCGACGGCTTTCGGGTTGATGAGGCGGGTCGCCTTTGGAGCTCCGCTACGGATGGGGTGCACTGTTTCAACACCCGCGGCGACTTGATAGGTAAAATCCTGATCCCGGAAACGGTTGCCAACTTGTGCTTTGGTGGGCCGAAACTGAACCGGTTGTTCATCTGCGGAACGACGTCGCTTTATTCCGCCTACCTGGGTATAAGCGGACTTTCCCCGACTAGGCCTGTTTAGCGACGTCAGGCCAATTCATTTGCCGCATTTCTGGCTGCGTTCAATGCGCTCAAAAGCCTGCTTTTCTGACGCTCATAGCGGCTGCTGGGGACAGGCACGGAAATTGCAAATATATCACCCGTTGTATCTATAATACCAAAACCAAGCGCCGAAACGCCTTCAGTGTGCTCATCCTCATCTCTGGCCAACGCGCCTTCGCGTATAGTCTCAATTTCTAAGAGTAGGTCGGGCAGTTTCCGATCATGCTGTCTTGTCGATTTCAGTTCGGCCAGAATTAGGCTTGTTGCTTCGATTTCATCCAGACAGGCCAGCGCAGCCTTTCCATTCGCTGTTGTCGTCAGAGGAAAGGACTCTCCGATACTGGAAACTGTGCGCAAGCGCTGGCTGCCGACGATTTGGTCTATGAAAAGCATTTGGCCGCGTTGAAGCACGGCCAGATCAACGGTTTCTCCGGTCTCTCGCGCAATTCTTTGCATCAAGGGTCGCAACTTGTCGCGCGGTGCAACTGCCGTGGCGTTTGCGAGGTTTTGAATCTCGGGTCCCAGCCTGATCCTGCCGCTTCCCCCACTGGTGGAAACGAATCCCTCGTCCGACAAGGCGCCTACGATGCGCTGTACCGTAGAGCGGGGGAGCTCAACGGCGGTCGCGATCTGACCAAGGCTTAACCCGCCAGTGTCTCGCCCCAACAAACGCAGCACGGCAGCGGCACGGGAAATGACTTGAATGCCTTGATTCTTATAGGTTTCATGATCCTTCACTGTGTATCCCGTCCGCTGCTGGTTTGGCCGTCAGTCTTTCGGCTGAATAACCCGCAATGCGGTACAAATCAAGGCTTGACCGAATTGTGATACAATTGCACCATGATACGAAACAAAAGTGAGTCTTACTTTGGGAGGAACAGATGACCGTCACGATCCGTGGAATTGATTTTCAGGAAAACACCAATAACGACATGGGGCTGGAATTCGTGAACCTCAGCCATCGATATGGGTTCCAATGTCCAAACTGGCCGTATTTCAAGGATGTGCAGATCGACCGCAAGCATTACATGGCAAAATCGGGCGTTCTGAGCCAGACGATCACCACGACGATGCACGTCACCACACACATCGACGCCCCGGCGCATGTGGTGCAGGGCACGCCCTTCATTGACGAGGTGCCACTGCCGCACTTTTTCGGCTCCGGCCTTGTCGTCTCGATCCCGAAGAAAAAGTGGGAGCAGATCACCGGTGACGATCTTGAAAAAGCCTGTGGCCACGCGATCCGAAAGAACGATGTGCTGATCATCAACACCGGCTGGCACAAGCAATATGAAGACGGCGACTATTTCGCCTACTGCCCCGGTTTGGTGCCATCGGCGGCGGACTGGATGGTGGAAAAGGGCGTCAAGGTTGTCGGCCACGACACGCAAGCCAACGACCACCCGCTGGCCACCGCCATCGGCCCACAGCGTAATGGCCCGATCCTGCCGCATCTGGAGCAGGAATATCTGGAATGGTCTGGCGGCACGCCGTGGGATGAGGCCTTCCCGGAGTGGGAACCGGTTCATCAGAAACTATTCTCCAATGGCATCCTCGGCATCGAAAATGTCGGCGGCGACCTAGATGCGGTGACCGGCAAGCGCGTAACTTTCGCCTTCTTTCCTTGGAACTGGGATCGCGGCGATGGCTGCATCATTCGTCTGGTTGCAATGATGGATAAAGGACAGGGCTATCGCATCGAAGCCGGGGAAGAGTTCTGATGAAGATCAACCGTTTCGAGGATGCACCAACCTATGAGGCCCCGAACCATTGGGGCGTCGCGGGCCTGCGCCTGCAAGGGTTCGAGGATGGCGGACCGGAAAACCAGTGGATCGGGTTTAGTCAGTTTCTTCCCGGCGGCGGCGCAGGGCCGGATTCGACACCGTTCGAGAAGGTTTATGTCGTGCTGGAAGGCGAGATGACGATCGAATGGAACGGTAAGACCGAGGTTCTGCGCACGATGGATAGTTGTACCATTCCGCCCGGTCAGGATCGCCGGATCGAAAACAAGTCGAACCATATCTGCAAGATGCTGGTTGTCATTCCATATCCTGAAGGGGGACGTCCGAAATGAGCCTGTCTGACCCGCTTTCGTTCTTTGATGTGAAGGGTAAAGTAGCCCTGATAACCGGCGCATCCGGTGCGTTTGGCGCGGTGGCGGCAGAGTGTCTGTCTGGCGCAGGTTGCAAGGTCGTTTTGGCCGCCGGGAACGTTAACGCGATGGCCGAAGTTGCGGGCCGGTGCAAAGGCGAAACGCACCAGATAAACGCCCGACCTGACAGCGAAGCGGCCTGCAAGGCAATGGTCGATGATGCCGTCGCGACATATGGGCGGCTCGACATTCTTGTCGTGGCAAGTGGCATGAACAAAGTCGCGAAGATCGACGAAATGGAGCCTTCGACATTCGAGGGCGTTATGGACGCGAATGTCACGCAAAGCTGGCTGATGGCCCGCGCTGCGACCACGCAAATGAAGGCCCAAGGCGATGGAGGAAAAGTTGTGCTGATGTCGTCAGCGCGCGGATTGTTGGGGCATCCGGCGGGATACACCGCCTATTGCGCTTCCAAGGCGGCTGTCGATGGCATTACCAAGGCTTTAGGCTGCGAATTGGGGCCGACTGGGATTACAGTCAACGCAATTGCGCCAACCGTGTTCCGCTCTCCATTGACCGCGTGGATGTTCGAAGAGACTGACGAAGCGACAGCCGTACGCAACGGGTTTCTGACGCGTGTCCCAAAGGGACGGCTAGGCGAACCAGAGGATCTGGCCGGACCGCTGTTGTTCCTGTCGTCGCGCGCATCGGATTTTTACACCGGACACATCCTTTACGCTGACGGGGGGTACACGGCGGGATGACATTTTCGCGCGGATCAGTGTCGGAATTCACCAACCTGGAAGGTCATGACTAGGATCGCTGTAATAGGCGGTGGCCTGATGGGTCACGGCATCGCGCTGACATTCGCGCGGGCCGGTCACGATGTGGTCGTGACAGATCCGGTTGCCGCCACCTTGGCCACTGTCCCGGATCGCATCGCTGAAAGTATGCGCCTGCTTGGCGCGAATAAAACAGAGATCGCGAACGCGGTGGCACATGTGTCTCTCGCCGACGGCATCGGTCAAGCAGTCAGAGAAATTGATGTAGTGTTTGAGGCTGCACCCGAAAAACTGGATCTCAAGCGGTCGATTTTCGCCGATATCGAGTCTAACGCGCCAGAAAACGCGATTTTGGCGTCCAACACATCCGTCATTCAGATCACCAAGATCATGGAGGGATTGAACAATCGCCTTCGAGCGCTCGGCACCCATTGGTGGAACCCACCGCACATGATCCCGCTGGTCGAGGTGGTCAAAACCGAATGGACTGATCCAGACATAGCACAGGCCATGTATGACCTGCTGGCCGACGCGGGTAAAACCCCGGTGATGGTCGAAAAAGATGTGCCCGGCTTTATTGGCAACCGGTTGCAGCACGCTCTGTGGCGCGAGGCGATCAGCCTTGTCGAAAACGGTATCTGCACGGCAGAAGCTGTCGATGATGTCGTCAAGGCCAGTTTTGGTCGTCGGCTGGCGGTACTTGGCCCGCTTGAGAATGCCGATCTGGTAGGGATCGAGTTGACGCAAGACATCCACGCACAGGTTTTGTTCGACCTGGAAAATGGTCAGAAACCATCGCCCTATCTGCAAGTGTTGCTGGATGAAGGGCGTAAAGGAATGGCCGCGGGCAGTGGTTTTCGCGATTACGGCGAAGGCGAACTTGACACAACCAAGGCACGCGTGGCCGAACATCTGAGAAAACTAGAGACGATACTGCGCAAAAACTAGACGAACCAAGGGAGGAATACTGTGACACATCTAACCAACCGACGCCGCATGTTAGCCGGACTTGCCGCGGGCGTTGCCGCACCCGCGATATTGCGGTCTACCCGCGCCTATGCCGCCAACCCCGTTCTAAGGGTCGGGCATGTCAGCCCGCGCACCGGACCGCTCGCCGGATTTGCCGAGGCGGATGAGTATATCCTTGCCGGCATCCAAGAGGCTTTTGCCGGAGGCATCGAAAATAACGGAAAGCATTATGACATCGAAATCATTTCGAAGGACAGCCAATCCAACTCCAACCGAGCATCAGAAGTGGCCGCAGACCTGATCCTGGGTGACGAAGTGGACATAATCGTTGCCGCCTCTACCCCTGACACGGTAAATCCGGTGGCCGATCAGGCAGAGATCAACGAAATCCCCTGCGTAACTACCGATTGCCCGTGGCAGCCCTATTTCTTTGGTCGCAGCGGCGTGCCGGGCGAAGGATTCCAATACACCTATCACTTCTTCTTCGGCATCGAGGATTGGATTGCCGCCACATTGGACATGTGGTCCAAGGGTGATATTGGCACCAATGTCGCCGGACTGTTCCCCAATGACGCCGATGGAAACGCCTTTGGTGATCCAGAGCGCGGCTTACCGCCCGCAATGACAGCCGCAGGGTTTAATGTCACCGATCCGGGCCGGTATCAGGTGCTGTCGGATGACTTTTCCAACCAGATTGCGGCCTTCAAAGAGGCCGAATGTACAATCGTCACTGGCAATATGATTCCGCCGGATTTTACGACCTTCTGGGGCCAGGCCGCGCAGCAAGGCTTTAACCCGCGAATCGTAACCATTGGCAAAGCGTTGCTGTTCCCGTCGGTGATTGAAGGCCTGGGTGAGCGGGGCGATGGGCTAACGACAGAGGTCTGGTGGTCGCCGCACCACCCGTACACCTCTTCGTTGACCGGCACTTCGTCCAAAGACCTGGCAGGTGGCTACTCTGAGGCATCAGGCCGCCCCTGGACCCAGCCCATCGGCTTTAAACACGCGTTGTTCGAAGTTGTGGCCGATGTTGTGCGGCGGGCAGAAGATCTGGACGATCCGGAAGCGATCGTTGCGGCCATCACTTCGACTGATCTGAATACGATCGTCGGGCCGGTGAACTGGGACAACGGGCCAATCAACAACGTTACCAAAACGCCGCTCGTCGGTGGCCAGTGGCAAAAGCAGGGCGAAGGGTACGAGTTACAGATCGTGGGCAATGGTCCCGCACCTGAAATTCCGATCACCGCTGATCTTAAGCTGTTGGGATAGGAATAGGGCTTGTCCGCGCTTTTGTCCGTATCGGGGCTGCAAAAGTCCTTCGGTGCCGTCGTCGTCGCGGACGCCACATCCTTTGATGTGACGGAGGGCGAGGCCATCGGCATCCTTGGGCCAAATGGCGCGGGCAAAACGTCTCTGTTCAACTTGATCACGGGCACTTTGCGCCCCGATGGCGGCAAGATTAGCTTTGCGGGAGCGGACATAACGACAAACTCAGCGGCCGCGCGGTGCAAGATGGGCATCGCTCGGTCGTTTCAGATTCCGCAGCCGTTCGGCGGGATGACGGTGTTCGAAAACGCGCTTGTCGGCGCAACGCAGGGTGCCGGGTTGACGGGCGACAAGGCAGAAGCTCATGCGCTTTCGGTGCTGGAAGAAACCGGGCTGTTACCCAAGGCCAACGCGCGGGCGGGAACGCTTACCTTGCTTGAACGCAAAAGATTGGAATTGACCCGCGCGCTTTCGGCAAAACCCAAGCTTTTGCTGCTTGATGAAATCGCTGGTGGTCTGACCGAAGCGGAATGCCATTCGTTGATCGATACGATCAAGACTATCCACGCACGTGGCACGACGATCATCTGGATCGAGCATGTGGTTCACGCCCTCCTGGCTGTCGTCGAGCGTCTGATCGTCATCGATTTCGGCAAGAAAATAGCCGAAGGCGCACCCAAGACGATCATGGAAAGCCCCGAAGTGAAGGAGATTTACCTGGGGGTCGACCCGAATGTCTGACCCGATCCTGCACCTGACTGAACTGGATGCGTATTATGGCGATTTTCAGGCTCTATATAAGCTGAACTTGCGAGTGAATGCCGGCGAAGTTGTCGCAATCATTGGTGCGAATGGCGCCGGGAAGACAACCCTGATGCGCTCCATATCCGGCCTTCTGAAGAACCAGTCCGACGCTATCCGCTATCGCGAACAAAGCATCGGGGCTTTGAGGGCTGATCAGGTGGCGGGACTCGGCATTGCACTAGTGCCGGAAGGGCGACAACTGTTTCCTTCGCTATCGGTCGAAGAGAACCTGATCATCGGCGGCAAGGTTGGGCGGCGTGGCGCATGGGATCTCAATAAAGTCTATGAGCTGTTTCCCATACTGGCGGAACGCCGGTCGCAACCGTCGACATCGCTTTCGGGCGGACAGCAACAGATGGTGGCAATTGGCCGGGCGTTGATGGCGAATCCGGATCTGATCCTGTTTGATGAAATTTCGCTTGGCCTCGCGCCCCTGGTGATCCGCCAGATCTACGAAACACTGCCGGGGATTGTTGGCGAGGGCATGACGGCGATGATCGTTGAACAAGATATTCAGCAGGCGTTGAAAATGTCGTCCCGTGTTATCTGCCTGATGGAAGGACGCATCGCACTGGAAGGCACGACCGGCGACGTAACCCACGACCAAATCACCGCCGCCTATTTTGGGGTGGACGCATGATTGAATGGACCGGCACCATCGTTCAGGGCGTGTTGCTTGGCGGACTTTATGCGTTGTTTGCGGCGGGTTTGTCTCTGATATTCGGGGTCATGCGGCTGGTGAACATCGCGCATGGCGACCTGATCGTTCTGGCGGCATATCTGGGGCTTACGACCACAATAATACTCGGCATTCATCCGTTTTTGGCGCTGCTGATCGTCATGCCATTGATGGCGGGGATCGGTTATGCGCTGCAGCGCGGTGTGCTGAACCACACACTTGGGCCAGACATCCTGCCGCCACTTCTCGTGACATTCGGCCTGTCTGTCATCATCCAAAACGCATTGTTAGAGACCTACACGGCAGATCCGCGCAAGTTACCCGGCGGCGCGATTGAGACGGCGAGCGTCGATCTGGGCGGCATCACGGTCGGTGTGCTGCCAGTCCTGACATTCGCAATCGCGGTTGCGGTGATCGCTGGTCTGCAGTTCGTATTCTACCGCACCGCTCTCGGCCGTGGCTTTCGTGCGGTCAGTGATAATCAGGACATTGCGCAGCTGATGGGTCTGAACAAGGCCCATGTGTTCGGGCTTGCGATGGCGATGGCGCTGGCCTTTGTTGCGATTGCGGGCACGCTCCTGGGGATGCGAACAAGTTTTGACCCGGCGATTGGCGGTGGGCGGCTGATTTTCGGCTTTGAGGCAGTGATCATCGGCGGGCTTGGAAACTTGTGGGGTACGCTGGCGGGTGGCGTCATCCTTGGAGTCGCGCAAACGCTTGGCGCCAAGATCGACCCTGGCTATCAAATCCTCGCCGGGCATGTCGCATTTCTGATCGTGTTGGCGGTCAGGCCCAATGGCCTTTTCCCGAGGGTGGAACATTGAGCGCAATGACAGTCACCCGCGCCACGCGCACGTCGCGTATTGCGATGATTTTGGGGATCATCGCACTCGTTGCGCTTGTACTCGCGCCCTATTGGGCGGGACGCGCGGATATGCGGTTGATGGGTGAGATATTCCTCTATCTTTCACTTGCCTGTTTGTGGAATCTGATGGCCGGTTACGCCGGGTTAGTATCTGTCGGACAGCAGGCCTTCGTCGGTTTTGGCGGATACATGTTGTTCGCGCTGACAACCTTTGGCGGGCTGAACCCGGTTTTGGCAATAATTATCGGCGGAGTCCTTGCCGCTGCGCTTTCGGTGCCTATTGCAACACTAATTTTCCGTCTGAGGGGTGCCTATTTCGCCATTGGCACCTGGGTAATTGCAGAAGTATTTCGACTCTCTTTCGCCCAAATTCAGGCCCTGGGAGGCGGATCCGGGTCTTCATTGCCAGTCGCTATCGTCAAAGAGCTTGGTGCCAAAAAGGCGGCACGCGAGGCGACGTCCTATTGGCTGGCGCTCGGTGCGGTCGTGATCATTCTTCTCGCCGTCTACTTCTTTCTGCGGTCGCGTCGGGGTCTGGCCCTAACCGCGATCCGTGACAGCGAAACCGCGGCAAGTAGCCTTGGCATCGATATCTGGCGCACCAAGCTGGAGGTTTATGTGGTCACAAGCGCCTTTACCGCAGTTATCGGCGGGCTGATATTTTTGCAGAAACTGCGTATCTCGCCTGATGCGGCATTCAGCGTAAATGATTGGACCGCGTTCGTTATCTTTATCGTCGTCATCGGCGGGATCGGCACGTTGGAGGGGCCGATCATCGGGACCCTGCTTTTCTTCACGTTGCGAGAGTTTTTGGCTGACTTTGGCACGATTTACCTGATGGTTCTGGGCCTCGTTGCCATCGTTGTGATGCTGAAAGCGCCCAAAGGCGTCTGGGGCCTGATCCGCGACCGATATGATTTGGAATTGTTCCCGCTAAGCTATCGCGTGCGCGAAAAGGAGTAAGCTATGGCAAAGAAGAAAACTGTGATCACATGCGCAGTGACCGGCGCAATTCACACACCGACCATGTCGGATGCACTGCCGTATACCTATGATGACATCGCCAAACAGGCGGTGGATGCTGCGGAGGCCGGGGCGTCAATCTTACATCTGCACGCACGCAACCCAGAGACCGGTGCGCCATCGGTTGAACCGGAAGACTTCTCGCCGTTTCTGCCACGGATCAAGCAGGCGACCGACGCGGTGGTGAATATCTCGACCGGCGGGTCGCTGACGCTGTCCATTCAGGACCGGATCAAACCGGCAGCCACGTTCAGTGCCGAGATGTGCAGCATGAACATGGGGTCGATGAATTTCTCGTTCCATCCGCTCGCGAAACGCTACGGAGATGACGATTGGAAGTTCGATTGGGAGAAAGACTATGTCGCCAATTCCGACGGCAACATCTTTCGCAACACCTTCAAGGACATTGAAGAGGCGGCAACAACGTTGGCGCCGCACGCAATCAAGTTCGAGCATGAATGTTACGACGTCGGCCACCTGTATAATCTGAAATTCTGTATGGATATCGGTCTGTTCAAGGCGCCGATCTTCATCCAGTTCGTGATGGGGATTCTGGGCGGTATCGGGGCAGACATCGACAATCTCGTTTTCATGAAAAAGACCGCCGACAAGTTGTTCGGGGACGCCTATCAATGGTCTGTTCTGGCCGCGGGGGCGGCACAGATTCCTATGGCCACGACGGCCAGCCAGATGGGCGGAAATGTTCGAGTTGGGCTGGAAGATAGTCTGTTTATCTCCCGCGGTGTTCTGGCAGACTCAAACGCTCAGCAGGTCGCCAAAATCCGTCGCGTGATAGAAGAATTGGGGTCGGAAGTTGCCACGCCGGATGAGGCACGCGAATTGCTGGATCTCAAAGGCGGCGATAGGGTCGCGTTTTAGAAAAGGACGAAAACCATGCCTGAAATCGAACCGAAAGATAAATCCCTAAAATCGCTCGACGGACTTCACCTTTGGCACGCGCCAATGTCGAGCTGTTCGCAACGGGTGCGGATCACCCTGACCGAGATGGGGGAGGAATTCGAAAGCCACATCGTGGACCTGGGAAAGAACGAACATGCAACGCGGGAATACCAGGCGATCCATCCAAATGGTGTCGTCCCCGCGCTTGTCGAAGATGGAAGCCTGTGGATCGAGTCGGTTGATATTATCCAGCACATCGCGCGGGACCGCCCCGAATTGATGGCAGCCGCAGATGCGGAACTGTTGAATATGGCGGATGACGCGCAGGCGGATTTGAAACTTCTGACCCACGAATTCCTGTTCAAGATGAACCCACCACCACCTCCGGAAGCCGCAGCGAAATTTCAGGAAACCCACGAAAACACAGTATTGCGGCAGTTCAAACTGGACTTCGCTGCAGGATTTGACCCGGATCGGATCAACGCCTCGATCGTTCGGACCGATGACGGATTCCGGATACTTGACGCGCGTTTGGCTGACGGTCGGGAGTTTCTTGGCGGCGATACGTTCTCTGTCACCGATGTGGCGTGGATGCCGAACGTTCACCGGATGAAACTGATGGGCTGGCCATTCGAGCAGACTGCAAACTTGACGGCCTGGTTCGAACGCGTCGCTGAACGACCAAGCTACCAAAAGGGCCTTGTTGATTGGCAGCCCGAAAAAGTACCAGGGCTTTTTGCGGACTACACTGCCAAACGCCGAACCGAGGGCACCGACGTTCGTTCCTTCCCGCATTTTGCGAGCGCTTAGGAGATGACCAAAAACGTCCTTTGGATCATGTCGGATCAATTGCGGTATAATTATCTAAGCTGCTATGGCGCCAAGCACATCGACACACCGAACATCGACCGGCTAGCCTCTCGAGGCGTTCGGTTCAAAAGAGCCTATGTTCAGTCGCCAGTCTGCGGCCCAAGCCGAGCGAGTTTCTACACTGGTCGCTACATGCGCTCTCACGGTGCGACATGGAATGGGTTTCCTCTGCCGGTCGGTCAGCCGACATTGGGTGAGCATATGCGTGAAATTGGCGTGTCCTGTTCTCTGGTAGGCAAGTCGCATATGGTACCGGATCGTGTCGGAATGACGCGGCTGGGAATTGACCCTAAAACGGCTCAAGGCAGACGAATTGCCGCCGGTGGTTTCGATGAAATCGTGCGCGACGATGGTACGAACCACACCGATTACCCCGGTCGGAAATCACCCGAAGACTACGACAAATACCTCCGCGACAACGGCATGGACGGCGACAACCCGTGGGAGGAATGGGCCAACACCGGCATCGACGCCGATGGCAAACACCGCTCTGGCTGGCTGTTGGAGAACGCGCGACTGCCGGCGCGGGTTCCAAAAGAGTATTCCGAAACCGCGTGGCTAACCACACGCGGGATCGAGTTTATCGAGGGACAGGGCGACGACCCGTGGCTGATGCATCTGAGCTATATCAAGCCGCATTGGCCCTATATCGCGCCTGCACCCTATAACGATATGTATGACGCCAAAGACATGCCGCCCGCAGTGCGTGGGAATGCCGAGAGGCAAACCGATCACCCGCTTCTGCGGTCATGGATGGGCACACGCATATCGGAAAGTTTCTCACGCGACGAGGCGCGCGATCTGGTCGGGCCGACATATATGGGGCTGATCAAGGAATTGGACGATCAACTCGGTCGCCTGTTCGAATATCTGCGCGAGAACGGCAGGATGGACGACACGATGATCGT
This sequence comes from uncultured Paracoccaceae bacterium, assembly GCA_951812305.1. GTDB lineage: Bacteria > Pseudomonadota > Alphaproteobacteria > Rhodobacterales > Rhodobacteraceae > Rhodobacter_B. The sequence goes on along the minus strand of CATOSB010000017.1, from coordinate 167,007 downwards.
ATTCTGCTCGGACCACGGCGACAACATAGGCGATCACTGGCTGGGCGAAAAAGATTTGTTCTACGATTGCTCTGCCCGCGTGCCGCTGATCGTTTATGATCCGCGCCCAGAAGCAGATGGCACACGGGGATCGGCGTCAGGTGAGTTGGTCGAAGCGATCGATCTGGTTCCGACATTCCTCGATTTCTATGACGCAAAGGCCAAGCCGCATATTCTTGAGGGCCGGTCCTTGCAGCCGATGCTGCATGGCACAGCCGGGAATGGGCGCGACTACATCGTGTCGGAATATGACTATGCCACGCGGCTGGCGCGCAGGCCAACCGGAGTGGATCAGGCAGATGCGCGGATGTGCATGATCTTCGATGGCCGTTGGAAATACATCCACGTCGAAACCATGCGACCCATGCTGTTTGATCTGGAATCCGACCCCGATGAACTTAGTGATCTTGGTAGCGACCCTGCATATCAGGATCAGGTGGACCGTCTGCGTGATCTGCATTTCGACTGGACGCGCCAGCATCACGCGCGGATAAGCCTGACCGCGGAACAGATTGAGGGTATGACCGATGAACGCGAACCGCCGGGTATCTTGATTGCTTATTGGAATCAGGATGAACTGGAGGTCGACGGGCTGGAGTTGCCCGATCATGTCAGGGAGTAAAGGACTAGGCACGTCGCTGAGATCGGCACCGACGACTTGCTTAACTGAAGGTGCTTAGCTGTGAAAACTGGCGGCCGACCCTCAATCCGTCTTCAACCGGGTGATGCAGCGAGCGTCAGAATCTGGCGAAACTTAACCTATTCGGGTTCGGCCTGATCGCCGCGTGGCGCGTGGTGGTTGCGAAACCGGTTGATCCAACGTCAAAGAAGATTCGTGCTTTGGATGCTGTGATGTATCAGTGGGGATACTGCCGAGCGATATTATTCAACCCCGATTCTGGATAAGACGTTGGCGTCACCAGTGCACTACTCGACAGAATTTTTTCGTAGTTTTTTGGTAACTCCCAAGCACCCCCCACGTTTGAGTGTTATTGTCAGTTTTATGGTGAGTCGAATTTGCCATTTTGCGCGTGTTTTTTTTCTTTCTTGTCTGAATTCTGTGGCGCCGGGTTGATTTCTCTGAATCAGTGGTGGGATGGATCAGGTTGCCGCCCTTGAACAACTTCTCGCCACGGCTCTGCGTCGGATCGCTGAGCTTGAAGCTGCGTTGGCGAGCATGGCGGAAGAGATCACGGACCTGCGCCGACAGTTGGCCAAGAACAGCAGCAATAGCAGCAAGCCCCCTTCAAGTGATGGCCTGAAGAAGCCAGCCCCGCGCAGCCTGCGTGGCAAATCCGGAAAGAAAAGTGGCGGCCAAGTTGGCCACCGGGGCGACACCCTGCGCCAGACGTCAACACCCGACTTTGTCGAACGGCATGAGGCGACGCATTGCAGCGCCTGTCAGAGCGCCCTGACGGCGGAGATGGTGAAAGGGATCGAGAAGCGTCAGGTGTTCGACTTGCCTGCGCCACGCCTGGAGGTCACCGAGCATCAGGCGGCGGTTTATTGTTGCGACCATTGTCGAGCCACGACGACGGCTGGCTTTCCCGATGGCGTGGCCGCGCATGTGCAATATGGCACGCGCATGCGGGCAGTGGCGGTCTATTGCAATGTTCAGCAGCTGATACCCGAGGATCGGGTCTGCCAGCTTATGCGCGACCTGTTTGGGGCCACCAGCTTGTGCGCGGCCAGCGTGACCAACTGGACGCGCGGCGCGGCAAATAAGATGGGTGTCGTGGTTGAACACATTCTCGCCCGGCTTGCCGAAGGCGGCGTTCGGCATCTGGACGAGACCGGACTTCGTGTTGCCGGCAAGCTGCACTGGCTGCACACGATCTGCGATACCGCCTTCACCCATTACCGCATCAGCGCCAAACGCGGTGCTGTTCCAACCTTCCTGACCGGCGGGACGATCATTCATGATCACTGGAAACCCTACTACGCCCATATGAGCGGAGTGGACGCCCACGCCCTCTGCGGGGCGCATCACTTGCGCGAACTCAAGGCCATCGAAGAGATCGAAAAAGAGCCTTGGGCGACGGAGATGAGCGCAGTGCTTCATAGCGCCAATCAGCTCAGATGCGCGGCTCAGGATCAAGGCGAGACCGAACTCCCGGAACTGGTTCGCCAGGGTATAGTCACCAGATACATGGCGATCCTCGCCAAGGGGCTCGCCTTCCACGAACGCCAGCCCCCGCTGGCCAAAAGCCCCGGCACCCGCGGCCGAAAAGCCAGGCGGCCAGGCCACAACCTGCTCCTCCGCCTGCGTGACTACCGCGATGACGTTTTGCGATTCATCGCCGACTTCGCGGTCCCATTCACAAACAATCAGGCCGAACAGGACCTGCGCATGATGAAGCTGCGCATGAAAATCTCGGGCACCTTCCGCACCCTCGAGGGCGCGCGGGTCTTCGCCGACATCAGGTCCGTCATCTCGACGGCCAGAAAACACCGGTTCAACATCCTGGAAATCCTGACCCTGTCACCACCTCAGATCATCGCACGGCTCTGACGGAACAAAACCCCGCAACCCTATCGGACAGGGTGCTTGGGAGTTACCTTTCTTGTCTGAATTCTGTGGCGCCGGGTTGATTTCTCTGAATCAGTGGTGGGATGGATCAGGTTGCCGCCCTTGAACAACTTCTCGCCACGGCTCTGCGTCGGATCGCTGAGCTTGAAGCTGCGTTGGCGAGCATGGCGGAAGAGATCACGGACCTGCGCCGACAGTTGGCCAAGAACAGCAGCAATAGCAGCAAGCCCCCTTCAAGTGATGGCCTGAAGAAGCCAGCCCCGCGCAGCCTGCGTGGCAAATCCGGAAAGAAAAGTGGCGGCCAAGTTGGCCACCGGGGCGACACCCTGCGCCAGACGTCAACACCCGACTTTGTCGAACGGCATGAGGCGACGCATTGCAGCGCCTGTCAGAGCGCCCTGACGGCGGAGATGGTGAAAGGGATCGAGAAGCGTCAGGTGTTCGACTTGCCTGCGCCACGCCTGGAGGTCACCGAGCATCAGGCGGCGGTTTATTGTTGCGACCATTGTCGAGCCACGACGACGGCTGGCTTTCCCGATGGCGTGGCCGCGCATGTGCAATATGGCACGCGCATGCGGGCAGTGGCGGTCTATTGCAATGTTCAGCAGCTGATACCCGAGGATCGGGTCTGCCAGCTTATGCGCGACCTGTTTGGGGCCACCAGCTTGTGCGCGGCCAGCGTGACCAACTGGACGCGCGGCGCGGCAAATAAGATGGGTGTCGTGGTTGAACACATTCTCGCCCGGCTTGCCGAAGGCGGCGTTCGGCATCTGGACGAGACCGGACTTCGTGTTGCCGGCAAGCTGCACTGGCTGCACACGATCTGCGATACCGCCTTCACCCATTACCGCATCAGCGCCAAACGCGGTGCTGTTCCAACCTTCCTGACCGGCGGGACGATCATTCATGATCACTGGAAACCCTACTACGCCCATATGAGCGGAGTGGACGCCCACGCCCTCTGCGGGGCGCATCACTTGCGCGAACTCAAGGCCATCGAAGAGATCGAAAAAGAGCCTTGGGCGACGGAGATGAGCGCAGTGCTTCATAGCGCCAATCAGCTCAGATGCGCGGCTCAGGATCAAGGCGAGACCGAACTCCCGGAACTGGTTCGCCAGGGTATAGTCACCAGATACATGGCGATCCTCGCCAAGGGGCTCGCCTTCCACGAACGCCAGCCCCCGCTGGCCAAAAGCCCCGGCACCCGCGGCCGAAAAGCCAGGCGGCCAGGCCACAACCTGCTCCTCCGCCTGCGTGACTACCGCGATGACGTTTTGCGATTCATCGCCGACTTCGCGGTCCCATTCACAAACAATCAGGCCGAACAGGACCTGCGCATGATGAAGCTGCGCATGAAAATCTCGGGCACCTTCCGCACCCTCGAGGGCGCGCGGGTCTTCGCCGACATCAGGTCCGTCATCTCGACGGCCAGAAAACACCGGTTCAACATCCTGGAAATCCTGACCCTGTCACCACCTCAGATCATCGCACGGCTCTGACGGAACAAAACCCCGCAACCCTATCGGACAGGGTGCTTGGGAGTTACGTTTTTTGATTCGTTTTTTACGATACTCGTTGACCCTTTTTCGCAGAGGGTTGCGATGAGGGATTTCCACCATTGTTATGGAAATGATCCTCGGTTCTCTCAAAGCCTCATTTGGCTCCAGTTCAACGGCAATTCCGCCAAACTCTCCAAGAAATAGAACATTTGAAACGGTTTCGTGATCTGCTTTGAATGTATCAGGGTCATTTTTCCGTACGTGTTTCGGGATGATCACCTGAAAGGGAGTGGCAGCCATCAGATCGAGCACAAGTGTCATGGTTCTTTTAGGGAGCGCAGCCAGTTCATTGAGCTTATCCGTGAGGGCGTAGAGACGGTTGGGGTCCTCTTCCATCATGTCGAACATGAGGTCCCGGATCTTCTCATAAGCGAGATCTTCGTTGATTGGGAAGTTGTTCTCCATGGCGCGCACCTTTTGCCCCGTGTTGACCAGCCTGAATGCCCCCGTGATTAGTATGGGGTGAGAGGGGTTTCCAGGTACGTTGCCCCATGATTCAAGGTTCAAAAGCGACACAATATGGACCGCCACTCATGTCGATCACTAACACCGCACTTTTTGTCTGTCTCGATGACTTTGCAAAAACCTACGAGGACTGGGAGCGCCACCGGTTGATCCCCTCGGGTCGTCAGAGGCTTCGCGCCGGCAAGCTGACCCTGGGGGAGAGCCTGTTCATCATGGTCTTGTTTCACTTGTCGCCGTTCAAGGACTTCAAACATTATTGGATTGTAACTCCCAAGCACCCCCCACGTTTGAGTGTTATTGTCAGTTTTATGGTGAGTCGAATTTGCCATTTTGCGCGTGTTTTTTTTCTTTCTTGTCTGAATTCTGTGGCGCCGGGTTGATTTCTCTGAATCAGTGGTGGGATGGATCAGGTTGCCGCCCTTGAACAACTTCTCGCCACGGCTCTGCGTCGGATCGCTGAGCTTGAAGCTGCGTTGGCGAGCATGGCGGAAGAGATCACGGACCTGCGCCGACAGTTGGCCAAGAACAGCAGCAATAGCAGCAAGCCCCCTTCAAGTGATGGCCTGAAGAAGCCAGCCCCGCGCAGCCTGCGTGGCAAATCCGGAAAGAAAAGTGGCGGCCAAGTTGGCCACCGGGGCGACACCCTGCGCCAGACGTCAACACCCGACTTTGTCGAACGGCATGAGGCGACGCATTGCAGCGCCTGTCAGAGCGCCCTGACGGCGGAGATGGTGAAAGGGATCGAGAAGCGTCAGGTGTTCGACTTGCCTGCGCCACGCCTGGAGGTCACCGAGCATCAGGCGGCGGTTTATTGTTGCGACCATTGTCGAGCCACGACGACGGCTGGCTTTCCCGATGGCGTGGCCGCGCATGTGCAATATGGCACGCGCATGCGGGCAGTGGCGGTCTATTGCAATGTTCAGCAGCTGATACCCGAGGATCGGGTCTGCCAGCTTATGCGCGACCTGTTTGGGGCCACCAGCTTGTGCGCGGCCAGCGTGACCAACTGGACGCGCGGCGCGGCAAATAAGATGGGTGTCGTGGTTGAACACATTCTCGCCCGGCTTGCCGAAGGCGGCGTTCGGCATCTGGACGAGACCGGACTTCGTGTTGCCGGCAAGCTGCACTGGCTGCACACGATCTGCGATACCGCCTTCACCCATTACCGCATCAGCGCCAAACGCGGTGCTGTTCCAACCTTCCTGACCGGCGGGACGATCATTCATGATCACTGGAAACCCTACTACGCCCATATGAGCGGAGTGGACGCCCACGCCCTCTGCGGGGCGCATCACTTGCGCGAACTCAAGGCCATCGAAGAGATCGAAAAAGAGCCTTGGGCGACGGAGATGAGCGCAGTGCTTCATAGCGCCAATCAGCTCAGATGCGCGGCTCAGGATCAAGGCGAGACCGAACTCCCGGAACTGGTTCGCCAGGGTATAGTCACCAGATACATGGCGATCCTCGCCAAGGGGCTCGCCTTCCACGAACGCCAGCCCCCGCTGGCCAAAAGCCCCGGCACCCGCGGCCGAAAAGCCAGGCGGCCAGGCCACAACCTGCTCCTCCGCCTGCGTGACTACCGCGATGACGTTTTGCGATTCATCGCCGACTTCGCGGTCCCATTCACAAACAATCAGGCCGAACAGGACCTGCGCATGATGAAGCTGCGCATGAAAATCTCGGGCACCTTCCGCACCCTCGAGGGCGCGCGGGTCTTCGCCGACATCAGGTCCGTCATCTCGACGGCCAGAAAACACGGGTTCAACATCCTGGAAATCCTGACCCTGTCACCACCTCAGATCATCGCACGGCTCTGACGGAACAAAACCCCGCAACCCTATCGGACAGGGTGCTTGGGAGTTACATTGGATTTATGGCGTTGAGCAGAAATACCGTGACTGCTTTGGCACCCTCCCGAGCTATGGTCGGTTTGTCAGCCTCATGCCAAGATTAATGGTGCCGTTTTGCATACTGCTGCACTGCTTCAGCGGTGAAAAAACCGGCGTCTATTTTGCCGACAGCACTAAGCTCGCGGTCTGCCACAATGCCCGCATTAATCGAAACAAGGTCTTCAAGGGGCTGGCAAAGCGCGGTCGCAGCACAATGGGCTGGTTCTTTGGCTTCAAACTGCATCTAATCATCAACAACAAGGGGGAGATCATGGCCGTCAAAATCACGGCAGGTAATGTCGATGATCGAAAGCCGTTTGAAGCCATGATCGCGGGCCCCGAAGGCAAAATATTTGGTAACTCCCAAGCACCCCCCACGTTTGAGTGTTATTGTCAGTTTTATGGTGAGTCGAATTTGCCATTTTGCGCGTGTTTTTTTCTTTCTTGTCTGAATTCTGTGGCGCCGGGTTGATTTCTCTGAATCAGTGGTGGGATGGATCAGGTTGCCGCCCTTGAACAACTTCTCGCCACGGCTCTGCGTCGGATCGCTGAGCTTGAAGCTGCGTTGGCGAGCATGGCGGAAGAGATCACGGACCTGCGCCGACAGTTGGCCAAGAACAGCAGCAATAGCAGCAAGCCCCCTTCAAGTGATGGCCTGAAGAAGCCAGCCCCGCGCAGCCTGCGTGGCAAATCCGGAAAGAAAAGTGGCGGCCAAGTTGGCCACCGGGGCGACACCCTGCGCCAGACGTCAACACCCGACTTTGTCGAACGGCATGAGGCGACGCATTGCAGCGCCTGTCAGAGGCGCCCTGACGGCGGAGATGGTGAAAGGGATCGAGAAGCGTCAGGTGTTCGACTTGCCTGCGCCACGCCTGGAGGTCACCGAGCATCAGGCGGCGGTTTATTGTTGCGACCATTGTCGAGCCACGACGACGGCTGGCTTTCCCGATGGCGTGGCCGCGCATGTGCAATATGGCACGCGCATGCGGGCAGTGGCGGTCTATTGCAATGTTCAGCAGCTGATACCCGAGGATCGGGTCTGCCAGCTTATGCGCGACCTGTTTGGGGCCACCAGCTTGTGCGCGGCCAGCGTGACCAACTGGACGCGCGGCGCGGCAAATAAGATGGGTGTCGTGGTTGAACACATTCTCGCCCGGCTTGCCGAAGGCGGCGTTCGGCATCTGGACGAGACCGGACTTCGTGTTGCCGGCAAGCTGCACTGGCTGCACACGATCTGCGATACCGCCTTCACCCATTACCGCATCAGCGCCAAACGCGGTGCTGTTCCAACCTTCCTGACCGGCGGGACGATCATTCATGATCACTGGAAACCCTACTACGCCCATATGAGCGGAGTGGACGCCCACGCCCTCTGCGGGGCGCATCACTTGCGCGAACTCAAGGCCATCGAAGAGATCGAAAAAGAGCCTTGGGCGACGGAGATGAGCGCAGTGCTTCATAGCGCCAATCAGCTCAGATGCGCGGCTCAGGATCAAGGCGAGACCGAACTCCCGGAACTGGTTCGCCAGGGTATAGTCACCAGATACATGGCGATCCTCGCCAAGGGGCTCGCCTTCCACGAACGCCAGCCCCCGCTGGCCAAAAGCCCCGGCACCCGCGGCCGAAAAGCCAGGCGGCCAGGCCACAACCTGCTCCTCCGCCTGCGTGACTACCGCGATGACGTTTTGCGATTCATCGCCGACTTCGCGGTCCCATTCACAAACAATCAGGCCGAACAGGACCTGCGCATGATGAAGCTGCGCATGAAAATCTCGGGCACCTTCCGCACCCTCGAGGGCGCGCGGGTCTTCGCCGACATCAGGTCCGTCATCTCGACGGCCAGAAAACACCGGTTCAACATCCTGGAAATCCTGACCCTGTCACCACCTCAGATCATCGCACGGCTCTGACGGAACAAAACCCCGCAACCCTATCGGACAGGGTGCTTGGGAGTTACAATATTTGCTGATAAGGGCTATATCTCCAAATCCCTCTTCCAACGGCTCTGGCAGCGTGGGCTCCACCTCGTCACCGGCATTCGCCGCAACATGAAAAACTATCTCCTGCCAATCCTGAACAAAATCCTGTTGCGAAGGCGGTTCATCATCGAAACTCTGTTCGATAAGTTGAAAACCAGCATGGGACTGGAACACACTCGACACAGATCGCCTGCCAACGCATTCGTACACCTCATCTCGTGTGTCGCAGCCTATATGCTCGGGAAAACCAAAGTTAAAATGGGACCCATAACCGTGCCGGAAACAATCAGGCAGGTCGAATACCAGATATAGCGCTTATCCAGAACTCAGGTTGATTATGGATTCGTACAAGCGTGGCAGCCATACGGTTTGGGACTGCAAATACCACTTGGTGTGGGTGACGAAGTACCGCTACCAGGTGTTGGGCGGCGATGTCGGCAACCGCTGCCGTGAGTTGCTGCGCGAGACGGCGCGGGCGCATGGGATGGTTGTGCATGCCGGATCAATCAACCGTGACCACGAGCATATGCCGGTGTCGACCCCGCCGAACCTGTCGGTCAGCCGTGCGGAGCAATATCTGAAAGGGCGCAGTTCGCACAAGCTGCTGAGCGAGTTCGGGATATTGCGCAAAAGATATTGGGGGCAACACCTGTGGGCCCGCGGTTACCGGGTTGCCAGCAGCGGCAACGTGACAGACGAGGTGTGGTTGGAATACATCAAGAACCAGACGCCACCCGAGCCCGATGATGATTTTAATCCAGCGGGAACTCCCCGCGTGTAAGCGCGGGGATGATAGCCCTTCCATTGTCTTCGGGCTATCGTCTGCAGAATGCGGCTGCGAAAATCGTCCCACAGCGTTTACAAAGGATTTTTTGTGTCCACCGTTGGGGTCGACGAGCAAACGATACGGAATTACGTCCGATGGCAGGGCCGAGAAGATAATGGACAAGCGGAGCTTGACCTTTGAAAGAACCACGGGTGTAAGCCCGTGGGTATCTATATCACTTTGTATTCCCTGATCGAAACCTGTAAGCTTAACGACGTCGAGCCCTATGCCTATCTCAAGGCAACCCTCGAAGCCATCGCTGCCGGCCATCCAGCAGCCCGCATCGACGAACTCATGCCATGGAACTTTGACAGGGCGCGGTGACACCGCTTACATTTTTTTGGCAGTGTCGTACGGAAGAAGTTGAAAATAGCCTCTGTGAACTGGTTGAACGTTGCATAGTGGCGATTGTGTGTGACCCAATCGTGCATGACGCCCCAAAGGCGCTCGATTGGGTTGAGATGCGGGGCATATGCTGGCAGGAAATGCAACTTCACCCGGCGTTCCGGGCTGTTGAGCCATGGCTGAAGTATCCTGGCATGATGATAGCGGGCATTGTCGACAAAGACATGGATGGTCGTCATGGTTGGGTTGTTGCGCTCCAACTTTTCCAGCATTTGTTGGGTTGTCCGGGCATTGATCTTTTCGCCTTCTACAAAGGTGAACTGGAAGGTCTCAAGGTCAAGCGCTCCCTGAATATTGAGCCGTTTGCGCCCGGATGTCGCCTTCAGGGCCGTCTTTTGTCCCTTTGGGAACCAGCCATGGGCGGGGCGGCTCTGATGCTCGGGGTGAACAGCGTCCGAAAAGACAACCATCTCATCTGCGGCCAACCCGTTCATCATGGCCTCATATTGGGCAATAAACGCAGCCTGTTTGGCTTCATCGACCTGTGCAGGCAGCAATTGTGGTTTCCTATACACAAACCCCAGGCGGCGCATCAGCCTGGCGGCTCCCGAGGGGCTGTAGCTCCGGTCGCACCCGGCCAGAACATAGGCACAGACCTCATCTACGTTCTGTGCCGGATGTTCGGTGAAATGCGCTTTCAAAGCCCGTTCCTGCTCCACCGATAGATGCCCCTGTCGCTGGCTGTAGCCCTTCAAGCCAAAAAATGACAACCCCGCTCCGGCAAACGCGAACTGCCATTCCGTCAGAACCGTTGGACCGATATCCAAAATCCGGCAAACCGTTCCGGCGTCTTCTCCTGTGTCCAGAAGAAGAAACGCACGCGCACGTTTCCAAACAAGGGCCTCAACTTTGCGGCGGCGGCAAAGCGCTTCAAGCGCTATGCGCTGCTCGTCGGATAAGGTGACTGTTTTGTCTCGCTTGCTCATACCCTCAAAATAGAAACCTCCGTGCCTGTGACCATGCGGCAAAGTGATTCACAGGCATCAAAATCATCAGGCCAATTCAGGCGCAGGAGTGTACTCCAAAAATCCTGGTGACGTCGCGAACCAATTGATGCAACTCGCGAGAAAGAGAGCTGACGAATTACGATCCGATCCGGATGCAAAATCTGACTTCTGAGAGCGAGCGTAGCGTGGGTTAAAAACGCACTACACTCTAAGATCGACTGGCGCAATGGAGGGCCTACAACCCAAGCTACACTAGAGCGTCGTCCATCTAATCTGCAACATATCCGGCAGCTTTGAAGAGGTTTCGGCACTCGGTTGGCGGGAAGAGGTCGCAGGTTTGGGCGACGGATTGGAAAAGGGCGTCGAAGGTGCGGGCCTTGAGCCGACGCAGGTGTGCCTTGAGTTTCGAGTACGCCATTTCGATCGGGTTGAGATCGGGCGAATACGGCGGCAGGAAGAGCAGCCAGCTGCCTTGCGACTTCAGCAGTTCCTGCGCATTGGCCGATTTGTGCGATGACAGGTTGTCGGCGATCACCACATCGCCCGGCTGCAACGTTGGAGCCAGCTGGGTCTCGATGTAGAGGTCGAACGCGGCGCGGTTCATGGGGCCGTCCAGCACCCAGGGGGCGCTGAGTTCGTCGATCCGCAGGCCCGCGATGAAGGTCTGGGTGCGCCAGTGGCCGAAGGGCGCGTCGGCTTCCAGCCGGGTGCCGCGTGGGGATCGACCACGAAGCCGTGTCATCTTGGTCGTGACAGCTGTTTCGTCGATAAAAACCAGCCGGTGCGGCTCAAGGCGCATCCTCGGCATCCGGCGGTGCTGCCACTCGTACCTGGCAGCGCGCACCCGTTTGCGCAGCCGCTCCGTCGCGATCAGGGATTTTTTTATATGTGAACCCAAGACGATGGATCAGATAACGCGAGAGCATCGCCGGTGTCGCGGTGAGGGCATGTTCCTGTTTCAGCACCTCGGCCAGTTCCGGCATAGTGATATCCGGCTCGGCTTCCACGCGTGTCTTAAGCCAGTTTGAGACCACATCCAGCTTGCTGCGCCGAGGGCGGCCTTGAGGCGCAGCTCTCACCCCACCCGTTCGCCTCTTACGTTGCATGATCCGCACCGCGCTGGCAGCTGATATCCGTAAACGCCGCGCAGCCTCATGGCAGGAAAGGCCGTCATCAACCAAAGCGACGACACGTTCCCGAATATCCAGTGATAGCGATTTGCCCATGATCCACCTCCACATAGAGTTATTGTCAAATCTGGTGTTTGCGGGATCTTTCATGCGGCGGCGGTTTCGGTCTGGGTTTGCTTGATGCCGTCTTTGAAATTGACGCCTTGGATGACGTCGGCGAGATGATTGAAGCCGCGAAGTTTGCGCCAGTTTTGTTCGGCGCACTGCCCCAGTTTGAAGATCATGTGGAGCATGCCGTCGCGGGCCAGACAGCCCTTTGAGCGCTTGGTGCGATGACGGATCGTGGCAAAGGCGGATTCAATTGGATTGGTCGTTCGGATGCTTTGCCAATGCATTGCGGGAAAATCGTAGAATGCCAGCAGTTCGGTTCGATCTTTCTGAAGCGAGGCGGTGGCTTTGGGGTACTTGTCTTCAAACGTTTTCACGAAGAGATCGAACGCTTGTTCAGCTGACTTGCGCGTTTCAGCGCGCCAGATATCGTGCAGCATCGTTTTGGCTTTTGGCTGGGTGGACTTGGGAAAACAGTTGAGGACGTTGCCCGTCTTATGCACCCAGCAGCGTTGTTGAGGTGTGCCCGGATAGGTTTCTTCAAGAGCGGCCCAGAATCCCAGAGCACCGTCTCCGATGGCCAATTTTGGAGTGTTGAGACCGCGTTCTCTGAGGCCGATTAGAACCTCCCTCCAGCTCTGTGTGCTTTCACGAGTGCCGTCCTCGATTGCCAGAAATTGTTTCTGACCACGGGTATTTACGCCGATCACGACCAGCGCGCACAACTTGTGATCCTCGCCGCGTAAGCCACTGTGAATACCGTCGGCCCAGATGTAGACCCACTCGTCTTGGGACAGGTCTGCGGTGCGCCACGCCCTGTATTCAGCGGCCCATTCGGCCTTCAATCTGGCAACTGTTTTGGCCGAAAATCCGGTGGCATTAGCCCCGAGCAAACCCTTCAGCGCCGTTCCCATTTCGCCAGTGGAAATGCCTTTGAGGTAGAGCCAGGGGATCGCAGCCTGCAGCGTCTTGGTCTTGCGCACGTAGGGCGGTACGAGCGCGGAGCGGAAACTCACTGGCTTGCCGGTTTTCGAGCGTATCTTTGGAATCTCTACGGTCACAGGTCCAACACCCGTTTGGATTTCACGGGCGGGATGACTGCCATTACGTACCACCCCGGCGCGCCCGTCTGGTGTTTTGAGGTGAGCAAAGCGATCCATCAATTCCGCAAGCTCAGTTTGAACGGCGGCTTGGATCAGAGCCTGCGCGCCCGTGCGCAAAAGCTCAGTCAACGGATCAAGGCTGACCTCTCGACCGGCAAATTCAACGATGTTAGTCTCGTCCATGGTGGTGCGTCCTTCTTGGGTCGGATTGGGTTTTTGCAAAAACAATCCAAACAGATGCACCGCCAACACTCAAACCACGCGAACACCAGATTCAGCCATAACTCCTCCACATATGGTGAATCACAAAACCTGCCACGTGGGAATCCCATCGATTCAGATTTCAAGGACGACGCTCTAGTGTACCGCCCACCGAGATTGCCGTTATACCACAAAGATACCCACTCAGCACCTCCGGCAGCACCACCGACTCATCCGCTTGCTGCCCGTTCTCCAGGCGCCCACCCATTGCCCACACTAAACCCCAACCCGCCGCACATTACGCCCCCGCGCCGTCACCGCATTCCCGGCAATCGCCACCAACAGGATCAGCCCGCCCACCAGAGTGTAAACCGTCGCCGTCTCGCCGAGAAACAGCCACACCCAGACGGGGCCCAGCAGCACCTCTGCCATCGACAACAGTGTCAATTCCGCTGCGGGCAGCGCCCGTGACCCCAAAGTATACAAAACCAACCCCGCCCCGACCTGAAACAACCCCATCGCCAGCGATATCCCGGCGTCATTGGCGCTCAAGGTGAACGACAGGCCCAACGACAGGCAAATCACCCCCATCAGCACCATTCCGAACACACCCGACAACAAAACGGCTGGCAGCATCTCGGTCGTCTTGCCCCACCTCAACGCGACGGTGAACACCGCAAACCCGAACGCCGACCCAATCGCTGCCAGCGACCCGATCAACGCGCCGCCGCCGGATTTGTCTGCAAACATCACCCCGATCCCTTACCACCCTTCAAAATTTCCGGATCTGATTTGACGTTTGTCTGATCTGTGTGATTCAAGGAGTCTCCACTGCTGATATTGGAGGCTGGTTTGTTGGGAAATGTTTGTTTTTCAGAGCTTTATTCGAAGGTTGAGGCGGATTTTCAGGACCGCTTGCTCGGGTATCACAAGTCGCGCCGGGAGGGATTGTGCATCATAGCAAGCGTGATTTTGAACACGCGCAGCGTCAATCTGATGGAAAATGCGGCTGCTCTGCCCCGCGATATCGGCTCTGTGGACCACCGCTATCAATACATTTCGCGGGTTCTGGGCAATCCTCACATCGATACTGATGAGATCATGCAGGCCTATGTTGGTGAAATTTTCCGCCGCCAGTGTGAGGCCGGAGAAACGATTGTGGTGGCCCTTGATCAAAGCAAGCTCAACGAAGGGCATGAGGTTTTGATGTTATCGGTGCGGATGCGGGATCGGGCCCTCCCGGTCGCCTGGCGTGTACGCCAGACCAAAGGGCCGATTGGATGGCGCGTGCAACATGAGCTTTTGGAAGCAGTCCGCCCATGGCTCCCGGCGGATGCGCGTGTGTTGCTGGCGGGAGATCGGTTTTATGGAACCGCCCGATTGGTCGCATGGTGCCAGGAGGCTGGATGGGACTACCGGCTGCGCATGAAGGGAAATATCACACTGCAACATCAGGGTGGCGAGATGATGACGCGCGAAATTGCCCAACTGATGCCCGAAGGGCTTGTAAACGCTGAGCTTTACGGAACGGGCGTCTTTAGCAACATTGGAGTGCTTCACGAAGAGGGGCACAAAGAGCCTTGGATTATTGCCATGAATGCAGCACCGTCCGAGTACAAGGTGCTCGATTATGGAATGCGTTGGGGAATTGAAGCCATGTTCTCCGACTTCAAAACCCGGGGCTTTGAAATTACTCAAAGCCAGATCAAAAAGCCGGATCGATTGGCCCGCCTCATTTTGGTGCTGGCAATCGCCATGTACTGGGCTGTTTCAACCGGAGCAAACGAAGAGCACCACGTCGCAATACGCGGCGAAAAAAGGGGATTCGAAAAGCCCGAAGGTCCTTATGCTCTCTCTTCAAGACAGGCCTTCGTGCTATCCGACGATGCCTCGCAGGTTATGCCAAAATCCCCAAGCTCTGGGATGTCTGGCTAAATTGAAGGGTGGTAAGCCCCGATCCCCAGGATCGCGACAAAGATCGCCACCCAGGTTGCAACCCGCACCCGCTCGCCCAACACAATCCGCCCCAACACGGCGGCCATGAACGGCGCGGTGGCAAACAACAGCAAAGCATTGGCCACCGACGTCTTCTGCAACGAATAAATCCCGCCCGCATAGGCCGCGATCAGGGCCAGCCCGCCGATCACCCCGGCCCATCCCGTCGCCCGGACCGTCCGCCACAGCCGCCCCTTGCTGCGAATGGTGATGACGACCGCCAGCAGCACCGACAGGCTGAACGAGCGATAAAGCAGGATCTGCCAGACAACCGCCTCGTCAATCAGCCGGATACCCAACCCCACGGTCGACCAAAGCACCCCCGCCATAAAGACGAGGAACAACCCCATGCGATGCCCAGGCCAAGTTGTCGCGCTCTGTTCCATAACGACGACAAAAGCCCGCGCCGCCGGAAGAAAACCGGCGGAACGCGACAAAGCCAATGTCGTGAAACGGTGTCAGGCCAGCTTACCGCAGCCAGTTCATGGAATAACCGCCGTCGCCGCGCCATCTCGTGTCAACATCGTGCGCCGGTTCAGGACAATCACGACAACGGCAATCGCGGCAAGCAGCCACGTGTCATAGGGCCGTGCATCCGGCCAGAACGGATTGATCAACAGCCAGTGAAACAGGATCGGCCAAAGCAGGCTGCCGCGTGTGCTGTTGAACAACGCCGTGACAAGAACGGCCAGAACCACATTGCCGATGAAAAACGGCGTAAAGTTCCAGCCGCTTTGCACAGTTCCGGCCAGATAGAACGCGGGCAGGTGCCAGATACCCCAGACCGCGCCGATGATCGCCCCAGCCCAAATCGGCGCAACAAGGCGTTGCAGTAGCGGTTGTGCAACCCCGCGCCAGCCGAATTCTTCAATGGGTCCAAGGAATAGCAGAAGGAACATCACGGTGATTACTGGCGCCACGCCCTCGGGCGGCAGCGGTTCCAAAATGGGGCCGCCTTTAATCAACGACCCGGCAATGAAGACGAGCGGCAATCCGACCAGCACAAACGCGACCCAAGCGGGCGCACATCGCCACAGCGCCAAACGTGTCAGGAAAGTGCGCAGGCCACCAATGCCACCGTAGAACAATACCAAAGCAAACCCCGCAATGGCTGGCCCCCAAGTCGCGAGGAAAAAGAACGGATGCGTGCCGCTTATTTCCCCAAACCAAGCTGCGGCCCGCTCAGGGAAGACAATGTAGATGCCGACCAACCCCCAGGTTATGGCAAATGTGAGGATCACAAAGGGCAACAAGGCAATTGTCGGGATGTCCCGCATGTTTGAGTCGCGCGCGCCCGCCATAATTTACGCTCCCGGAATACTATTGGACCCGCTCAATTGTCACAAAAATTCGGCGCAATTTCCTTGATCAAGGTCAAACCGGTGCGATCGCCGGCGCGCCACCAGCGCCGCCCCACTCAAGCCATACGCACGGTGAAGGAATACTTCGGAAGTCTAGCGAATAGGCGGCCGCGGCAATGTTGCCTCGCCGGGTTTCATGACCAGCGTGTGCGACAGGCTGTACCAACCCGGCCCAGCGTCGCCGTCAGGATGTGGCGCATGATGGCGTCTAAACTTGCCGACCAGTGCCCGTGTCACGCCGAATTGCACATCACTTTCCAAATTCTCGTCATCATCGGCATAGATCTGCGAAATCAGGGTCTTATATCCTGTCTTGAAGGCCAACGCATGCAAATGCGCCGGCCGGTTCGGATGCCGCCCCTGCACCTCAAGTATTCTTCCAACCACTGCGTTGATGGGGATCGGATAGCCGGATTGCTTGATTGAGCGAAACCAAAGGCGGCCATCATTGTCAGTCGTGAACTTGCCGCGCAGGTTCATATCCGCCTGATCCGCGTCCTGGTTCTCGTAAAGCCCCTCGGCAGAGCAATGCCAGATATCGACCTCGCCACCTGCCACCGGATCGCCGGCCCGGTCCAGAAACGTCAGCTCCACGAACATCGGATCACCCGGTGTCGGCGAGCGGATCAGCGAGCCGCCATTCTCGGTCGCCGGTGCGTTCATCCGCCAGAACGGCCCCAGCAAATTTTGCGTCGTCTCGGTGCGCCCGTCATCGCCGTTGTTCAGCAGGCACACCAGCGAGGAAACCCCCAGCGAACCGGCCATCAGCACCGCCTCGTTATGGCTGTCACTCGTTGCCTTTCCGATGTCGTTGATGATCTGACAGGCCTCCTGAAATTCCGCCTCGCTCAGGCGAACGTCACGGACAAACCCGTGCAAATGCTTGATCAGGCTTAACATAATCTCTCGCATACGCGGATCTTCGGTGCGCGACATCACCGTCAGAACGGCGTCTGTGACTTGCTCTTGATTGCTGACGATCATGGCACGGGCTCCCTTGATGAGCCGAGCATAGCCATTTCTTGGCCACGTGACAGCGTTTGCAAGTTTATGTGCTTACCGCGCAGTCCACCGCCACGTCCACGACTATGGTTTTGGCGGAATTCTAGGTCAGTATGCCGTCCGGTGTGATCCCCGACTTCCCGCCAAGATACCCATGCAGCACATCCGGCAAAACCACCGACCCATCCGCCTGCTGCCCGTTTTCCAGCACCGCGATCAGTGCACGGCCAACGGCCAGCCCACTTCCGTTCAGCGTATGCACGAACTCCGGCTTGCCGCCGCCACTAGGCCTAAACCGGGCATTCATCCGCCGCGCCTGAAAATCACCGCACACGGAAACGCTGGAAATCTCGCGATACGCATCCTGGCCCGGCAGCCAGACCTCCAGATCATAAGTCCGCCGCGCGCCGAACCCCATGTCGCCGGTGCAAAGCACCACCGTGCGATAGGCCAGCCCCAGCCGCTCCAGTATATCCTCCGCGCAACGCCGCATCCGCTCCTGCTCGTCCAGCGAGTTGTCAGGATGCGTGATCGACACCATCTCGACCTTCTCAAACTGGTGCTGGCGCAGCATGCCGGACGTGTCCTTGCCCGCCGATCCGGCCTCGCTGCGGAAACATTGCGAATGCGCGGTCATGCGGATCGGCAAATCGCCCTCGTCCACAATCGATTCCCGCACCGTATTGGTCAGCGTCACCTCGGACGTCGGGATCAGCCACCAGCCGTTGGTCGTCTGATAGCTTTCCTCGGCGAATTTTGGCAGCTGGTTGGTGCCATACATTGCATCCTCGCGCACCAGAACCGGTGTGATCACCTCCGTAAGCCCGTTTTCATTCGTATGCACATCCAGCATGAACTGCGCCAACGCCCGATGTACCCGCGCCACCGCGCCCTTCAGGATCACAAACCGAGACCCGCTGAGCTTCGCCGCCGTCTCGAAATCCATGCCCGCCTGCACGCCCTTGATCTCAAAATGCTCAACCGGCTTGAAACCAAACGCCGGCACATCGCCCCAGCGGCGCACCTCGCGGTTATCCGCCTCATCCGCCCCATCCGGCACATCGTCGAACGGCAGGTTCGGCAGCGACATCAATTCCACGCGCAACGCCTCATCCAGACGCTTCGCCTCTTCCTCCAGCCGTGCCACCTCGTCCTTCTTCTCTGCGACGAGCGCCCGCAACCGCTCAAACTCCGCCTCATCACCCGATGCCTTGGCCTTCCCCACATCCTTGCTGGCCGCATTCCGCTCCGCCTGAGCGTCCTCCGCCGCCCCAATCGCCGCCCGCCGCTTCTCATCCAGCGCCAATATCCCCGACGACGCATCCGACACCCCAACACGCGCCAGCGCGGCGTCAAAAACGCCCGGATTCTCGCGGATCATACGGATGTCGTGCATGGGGTTGCTCCCTTGATCTTCGGTGCTCGTCGTCTAAGCCGAACCCAAAGCAAACGCAACGCGGGTGATCGGCGCATTGAACTTGGTCGGGTGTGTCAAAGGCGGAACCGCCTGATCTTGGCGCAAGCCGCGCGATTTCCTGCCCGGGGGATGGCGACGCGACCTCTAAACTCAGCACTTTATGCCAGCCTAGTCCTTACAATTTCGCTAGCTCAAACCCAGCCTCACCAAATCGCCAGCCCATGGGACGGGCAGGCGATCGCGCGGCGCCTTCGGCTTGATTCCGCGCGGGGGTGGCATAGTCGAATAAGATTTCGAATTCTAACGCTGCCGCGCTTCGAATTTTTGCCAAACATGCATGCGCCCTTTCTGGCGGGCGTCTGCGAGCCACAGCTTCCTTCGGATGTCCGGAACTTCCAAATGAGTGTAGACGCCTCCCGAGAATTTTGGCCAGTCAATTGCCAAACCAATCTTCACCATTTCTGCGGACAAGTCTCGCCCATCTGGCAGGTAGCATTTGGCAACCGTGCGACCGTGTTCATCTCTTTCCAGAACTTCCGCCCGGACCTTTTGTCCCTTGCAAAGAGCGACCAATGCCCATTTCGCCTTTTTTCCATACGGGTGGTTCATTTCCGGGGCATCTATGCCGAACAATCTGATTTGAGTTTTGGAAATGACAATCGTGTCGCCGTCCACGATATAGGCCGGCCCCGACAATTCGGATCTAACAGGCGCAGAATGGGCTGTTTGGTGGTCAAACGGCTTGGGTTGTTTGGGTGTTGAGGGTTTTCTTCGGCGTTTGACTGGTTGGATGTAGGTCCTGCGCGCCCGCTTCCCCTTTTTTGAAAGAAGGTAACTCCCAAGCACCCCCCACGTTTGAGTGTTATTGTCAGTTTTATGGTGAGTCGAATTTGCCATTTTGCGCGTGTTTTTTTCTTTCTTGTCTGAATTCTGTGGCGCCGGGTTGATTTCTCTGAATCAGTGGTGGGATGGATCAGGTTGCCGCCCTTGAACAACTTCTCGCCACGGCTCTGCGTCGGATCGCTGAGCTTGAAGCTGCGTTGGCGAGCATGGCGGAAGAGATCACGGACCTGCGCCGACAGTTGGCCAAGAACAGCAGCAATAGCAGCAAGCCCCCTTCAAGTGATGGCCTGAAGAAGCCAGCCCCGCGCAGCCTGCGTGGCAAATCCGGAAAGAAAAGTGGCGGCCAAGTTGGCCACCGGGGCGACACCCTGCGCCAGACGTCAACACCCGACTTTGTCGAACGGCATGAGGCGACGCATTGCAGCGCCTGTCAGAGCGCCCTGACGGCGGAGATGGTGAAAGGGATCGAGAAGCGTCAGGTGTTCGACTTGCCTGCGCCACGCCTGGAGGTCACCGAGCATCAGGCGGCGGTTTATTGTTGCGACCATTGTCGAGCCACGACGACGGCTGGCTTTCCCGATGGCGTGGCCGCGCATGTGCAATATGGCACGCGCATGCGGGCAGTGGCGGTCTATTGCAATGTTCAGCAGCTGATACCCGAGGATCGGGTCTGCCAGCTTATGCGCGACCTGTTTGGGGCCACCAGCTTGTGCGCGGCCAGCGTGACCAACTGGACGCGCGGCGCGGCAAATAAGATGGGTGTCGTGGTTGAACACATTCTCGCCCGGCTTGCCGAAGGCGGCGTTCGGCATCTGGACGAGACCGGACTTCGTGTTGCCGGCAAGCTGCACTGGCTGCACACGATCTGCGATACCGCCTTCACCCATTACCGCATCAGCGCCAAACGCGGTGCTGTTCCAACCTTCCTGACCGGCGGGACGATCATTCATGATCACTGGAAACCCTACTACGCCCATATGAGCGGAGTGGACGCCCACGCCCTCTGCGGGGCGCATCACTTGCGCGAACTCAAGGCCATCGAAGAGATCGAAAAAGAGCCTTGGGCGACGGAGATGAGCGCAGTGCTTCATAGCGCCAATCAGCTCAGATGCGCGGCTCAGGATCAAGGCGAGACCGAACTCCCGGAACTGGTTCGCCAGGGTATAGTCACCAGATACATGGCGATCCTCGCCAAGGGGCTCGCCTTCCACGAACGCCGGCCCCCGCTGGCCAAAAGCCCCGGCACCCGCGGCCGAAAAGCCAGGCGGCCAGGCCACAACCTGCTCCTCCGCCTGCGTGACTACCGCGATGACGTTTTGCGATTCATCGCCGACTTCGCGGTCCCATTCACAAACAATCAGGCCGAACAGGACCTGCGCATGATGAAGCTGCGCATGAAAATCTCGGGCACCTTCCGCACCCTCGAGGGCGCGCGGGTCTTCGCCGACATCAGGTCCGTCATCTCGACGGCCAGAAAACACCGGTTCAACATCCTGGAAATCCTGACCCTGTCACCACCTCAGATCATCGCACGGCTCTGACGGAACAAAACCCCGCAACCCTATCGGACAGGGTGCTTGGGAGTTACGAAAGAAGAACAAACACGACTAATACCAAGGGTGCTTCAAAATGACTCAGCTATGGATTTTGGGTACCGCCTGAGGTGCTGAGGTGATTCAAGATTGGCAAAGGAGACCACCGATGCCAGCCAGGATACCGATGCGAGCCGATTTTACCGCCAATGATCTGCGCAAGCTTGCCGCAGAGAGTTCTGATGCCCGGCAGAGCCGACGGCTTTTGTCGCTTGCCGCTATCGCCGATGGCATGTCGCGTGGGGCTGCGGCCCGCATTGGCGGGATGGACCGGCAAACGCTCAGGGACTGGGTGCTCCGTTTCAACGCTGATGGTCCAGCGGGGCTGCTGGATCGGCAGCGAGGAGGCTCGCGATCCCGCCTTGACAATGCGCAACTGGATGAACTGGCGGCTCTTGTCGAGACCGGTCCTGATCCTGAAAAGGACGGTGTCGTCCGCTGGCGGCGGGTCGATTTGAAGAATGTGATCAAGGCGCGTTTTGGCGTCGACTATCACGAGCGCCATGTGGGGCAGATTCTGCACAATCTGGGCTTTTCCCACATCAGCGCACGCCCTCAGCACCCGGGGCAGGACGTGCAGGTCATTGAGGATTTCAAAAAAACTTCGGCGACAATCTGAAGGAGACGCTTCAGGGGGTGCCGCCGGACAAACCCGTCGAAATCTGGTTCCAGGACGAGATGCGTCTCGGTCAGAAGAACACCCGCGTCCGCCAGTGGGCACGCAAGGGCACACGGCCCCGCCAGCCCGCCGATCAGCGTTACCAAAATGCGTATCTTTTTGGCGCCATCTGCCCCGAACGCGGCACCGGCGCGGCGATCATGATGCCAGCAGCCGACACCTATGCGATGCAGCGCCACCTGGAAGAAATCAGCAAAATTGTCTCCGATGGCGCCCACGCCGTCATCCTCATGGACCAAGCCGGCTGGCACACGACATCCGCTCTGGAAATCCCGCAAAACCTGTCGCTCATGTTTCTGCCGCCCAAATCACCAGAGCTGAATCCAACCGAAAACATTTGGCAATATCTCCGCCAGACATGGCTCGCAAACCGGACGTTCGACACATATGACGCGATTCTCGACGCGGGGTGCGAGGCCTGGAACAACCTCATCGCAAGACCGCAAACCATCACATCCATCGCAAGCCGCAACTGGGCGAAAGTCGGTCAGATTGAATAACCCTTGGTATAATACGCCTAGTCCCTTGATTCATCCGATTTGCGGGTAAAGGTGAGCAAGTTTGATGCGTGCGTCTTTAGTTGAGAATCGCCATGTCACCTTTGCGGATGCGGTGTTTCGCTCGGTTTCCCATGCCTTTGCTTCATTGGCCAAGGTGTTGCGATCAGGAATGCGGCGGTCGAGACATTGACGCGCAAGTGTGCTGAGTTCACATTCTGCGATGTTGAGCCAGGAGCCGTGTTTGGGCGTGAAGTGCCACTCAAACCGTTCGACAATGCGACGGGCTTCATCAGGTGGAAAGGCCTTGTATAACGACGCCGGGTTGTGGGTGTTGAGATTGTCCTGAACCAGTGTAATCCGGTCAGCCTTGGGGAAGTGGGTGTCGGCGAGGTCCTTGAGAATGTGGGCAAAATCGATGGCGGTTCGGCGGTCTCGAACGGCAACATGGCGCCAGCCTTCAAGCGGGGCAAACAACATGAACAGGCTGGCCACACCCGCGCGCTCGTATTCATAGTCGAAACGGGCTTCGCGCCCCGGCCGGATTGGGATCGGCGTACGGGTCTCAAAGGTCAGCTGCTTGCTGGTCTCGTCAAGGCAAACCAGCGGGCGGGCCGGATCATAGGGGCGCGTGTAGACTTCCAGCACATCTTCCATCGCAGCAACAAAACCTGCATTGGCTTTCGGAGGGATCACCCAATAGCGGCTCTTGTGCGGTTTGAGCGCGTTTTTTTGAGCACCCGATGGATCGTGCTGTCGCTGGCTGCTTCAACGATGCCCAATTCGACCACGCGCGTTTCCAGAAGACGCAAAGACCAGCGCGCGTGACCCTCCGGTGGTTCCGAACAGGCCAACGCAATGAGCTTCGCCTCAGCGGTTCCATCAAAGATTGCTGGCGTGGACGGGGTCTTCTGCTTTTTGCGACCCAGAGCCGCCTCAAGGCCTTCTTCCACAACCTGGCGGCGGGTACGGAATACTGTGGAAACACTGGTCTCCAAAGCTTCTGCAATCCGCTCGTCATCCCAGCCGCCACTGTCTGAAGATACATCTGCCTTGAGCAATATCCGCGCCTTGAGCAGTCGATACGCCGCCTGCCGACCCGTGCGGATCATATCCTCAAGCTGCAACCGCTCACCAGCATTCAGTCGAACAACATACTTCACAGCACGACCACATTTTGACATCTCAATACCCTCCCAAAATCTATAGCAGAGTGATTCAGAAAAATATCACAACGTCAAATCATGCGAAGCGAGGGACTAGTCCAACAATGACTTCCAACAGCCAAATCCATTTTGATCAATTGCCCTCAACAATTCAGAAGATTTGCGCGCAGGCAAAATGTGAGGGCCAAGCTGGTTTGCAAATTCCCACATAATGGTAACTCCCAAGCACCCCCCACGTTTGAGTGTTATTGTCAGTTTTATGGTGAGTCGAATTTGCCATTTTGCGCGTGTTTTTTTTCTTTCTTGTCTGAATTCTGTGGCGCCGGGTTGATTTCTCTGAATCAGTGGTGGGATGGATCAGGTTGCCGCCCTTGAACAACTTCTCGCCACGGCTCTGCGTCGGATCGCTGAGCTTGAAGCTGCGTTGGCGAGCATGGCGGAAGAGATCACGGACCTGCGCCGACAGTTGGCCAAGAACAGCAGCAATAGCAGCAAGCCCCCTTCAAGTGATGGCCTGAAGAAGCCAGCCCCGCGCAGCCTGCGTGGCAAATCCGGAAAGAAAAGTGGCGGCCAAGTTGGCCACCGGGGCGACACCCTGCGCCAGACGTCAACACCCGACTTTGTCGAACGGCATGAGGCGACGCATTGCAGCGCCTGTCAGAGCGCCCTGACGGCGGAGATGGTGAAAGGGATCGAGAAGCGTCAGGTGTTCGACTTGCCTGCGCCACGCCTGGAGGTCACCGAGCATCAGGCGGCGGTTTATTGTTGCGACCATTGTCGAGCCACGACGACGGCTGGCTTTCCCGATGGCGTGGCCGCGCATGTGCAATATGGCACGCGCATGCGGGCAGTGGCGGTCTATTGCAATGTTCAGCAGCTGATACCCGAGGATCGGGTCTGCCAGCTTATGCGCGACCTGTTTGGGGCCACCAGCTTGTGCGCGGCCAGCGTGACCAACTGGACGCGCGGCGCGGCAAATAAGATGGGTGTCGTGGTTGAACACATTCTCGCCCGGCTTGCCGAAGGCGGCGTTCGGCATCTGGACGAGACCGGACTTCGTGTTGCCGGCAAGCTGCACTGGCTGCACACGATCTGCGATACCGCCTTCACCCATTACCGCATCAGCGCCAAACGCGGTGCTGTTCCAACCTTCCTGACCGGCGGGACGATCATTCATGATCACTGGAAACCCTACTACGCCCATATGAGCGGAGTGGACGCCCACGCCCTCTGCGGGGCGCATCACTTGCGCGAACTCAAGGCCATCGAAGAGATCGAAAAAGAGCCTTGGGCGACGGAGATGAGCGCAGTGCTTCATAGCGCCAATCAGCTCAGATGCGCGGCTCAGGATCAAGGCGAGACCGAACTCCCGGAACTGGTTCGCCAGGGTATAGTCACCAGATACATGGCGATCCTCGCCAAGGGGCTCGCCTTCCACGAACGCCAGCCCCCGCTGGCCAAAAGCCCCGGCACCCGCGGCCGAAAAGCCAGGCGGCCAGGCCACAACCTGCTCCTCCGCCTGCGTGACTACCGCGATGACGTTTTGCGATTCATCGCCGACTTCGCGGTCCCATTCACAAACAATCAGGCCGAACAGGACCTGCGCATGATGAAGCTGCGCATGAAAATCTCGGGCACCTTCCGCACCCTCGAGGGCGCGCGGGTCTTCGCCGACATCAGGTCCGTCATCTCGACGGCCAGAAAACACCGGTTCAACATCCTGGAAATCCTGACCCTGTCACCACCTCAGATCATCGCACGGCTCTGACGGAACAAAACCCCGCAACCCTATCGGACAGGGTGCTTGGGAGTTACACATAATGTTACGTTTTTTTGCGCAACGAGTAACCCACCCCGCACCGACACTCGCACCGATGTATTACCGACGTATTAACGACGTACGGATTCTGACCCCACAGCGTCTTGCGCCCACCCCTTGTCATCCCTAATGTGCGCGCCAATCTAAGGGGTGGTTGACCACCTATTAACAAAGGATAACGCGATGTTTGCAACGCCTGCCTATGCGCAAGCGGCCGGGGGCGCCGGTGGGGGTGCCGGCTTTCTGATACCGATGATTCTGATCTTCGGGATCATGTATTTCCTGATGATCCGCCCGCAGCAGAAGAAGATCAAAGAACATCAGAAAATGGTGCAGGCGCTGCGTCGCGGGGATCAGGTCGTCACACAGGGCGGGCTGATCGGAAAGGTCGTGAAAGTCAAGGAAGACAACGAGTTAGAGGTCGAACTTGCACAAGGCGTCAAGGTGCGCGTGGTGCAGACGACTATCGCTCAGGTTCTGAACAAGACCGAACCCGCCGCCAAGGAATAAGCCTTCGGGGCCAAGCCCCGATTTAAGGAAATCCCGCCAATGCCGAACGCGTTTGCCTTCCAGACTGTTGAGTATAATCAAGGCGCTACGCGCCGCAATCGCTGTCTCGGCCTTGCTGGGATTGCAGTATTTGAACTGAATTAGGGCAGACCGTAATGCTTCAGATCCCGCTCTGGCGGCGCTTTGTCATTATTCTGATGGTGGCGCTCGGCCTTTGGTTCGCCATGCCGAATGCGTTCTATACAACCGTGGAACGCCACAACGACGCGGTCATCGAACTCGACCGCGGGTTGGAGGCGACACCGGACCGCACCGCTGCCCGAGACGGTTGGCCCGGCTGGCTGCCGGCGACAATTGTCAATCTGGGCCTGGACTTACGCGGCGGAGCTCATCTGCTTGCCGAGGTTCAAGTCGAAGATGTTTACGCTGACCGGCTGGACGGATTGTGGCCCGATATCCGCGACGCGCTGCGCGAAGTGCGCGACCAGGTCGGCACCATTCGCAGGCAAGATGCGCCGGATGGCGAACTCCGAGTCCGCATCAGCCAGCAGGACGGTATGTCTGACGCGCTGGAGGCAGTGCGCGCGCTGGCCCAGCCAGTTGTCAGCCTGACGGGCGTGGCCGCGCAGACGCTTGAAGTCTCCAGCGACGGGGCGGACATCGTGGTAATGCTGTCCGAGGCGGAGCGCGCGGCGACAGACGAGCGTACCCTCCAGCAAAGCCTTGAAATCATTCGCAGACGCGTTGACGAGGTCGGCACGCGCGAACCGACAATCCAGCGTCAGGGTTCCGACCGGATCCTTATTCAGGTGCCTGGGATTGGCTCTGCCGAGGAACTCAAACGCCTGATCGGAACAACGGCGAAACTGACATTCCATTCTGTTGAAAACGTCACTTCAAACCCAGAGCAAAGTCCCGGCGCGCGAAATATATTGCTGCCGTCTATGGACGAAGAGGGGCAATTCTATATTCTCGACCGAACGCCGGTGGTGTCCGGCGAGGACCTCGTCGATGCGCAACCAGCCTTCGACCAGAACGGCCAGCCCTCGGTCAATTTCCGTTTCAATCCAACCGGCGCGCGAAAATTCGGCACCTATACATCGGAAAACGTTGGCTCACCCTTCGCCATTGTGCTTGACGAAGAGGTCATCACTGCGCCGACGATCCGTGAAGCGATCACTGGTGGGTCGGGTCAAATCACCGGACGCTTTGATGTCGCGGAAACCACTGAACTTGCTGTGCTTTTGCGGGCAGGGGCGTTGCCCGCCGTGATGGTTTTTCTGGAAGAACGAACGATCGGACCAGAGCTTGGTCAGGACTCGATTGAGGCAGGCCGGATTGCTTGCATCATCGCCTTTGCTGCGGTCCTGATCTTCATGGGTCTCAGCTATGGCTGGTTTGGCCTTATCGCCAATCTCGCATTGATCCTGAACGTTGGGATGATTTTCGGGCTTTTGTCGGCCATCGGCGCGACTTTAACTCTACCCGGCATTGCAGGGATAGTCCTGACCATCGGTATGGCGGTGGATGCCAATGTGCTGGTATTTGAACGCATCCGCGAGGAACTGAAAACCGCCAAAGGCCCGGCGCGGGCGATTGAGCTCGGCTATGAAAAGGCGCTGAGCGCCATCATCGACGCCAACATCACGACGATCATCGCGGCGATTATCCTGTGGGTCATGGGGTCTGGTCCCGTGCGCGGGTTCGCCATTACGCTCGGGTTCGGGATCGTTACGTCCGTATTTACAGCGATCTTTGTCACGAGGCTGATTATCGTGCTGTGGTTCGAATACAAACGTCCCAAAAAGATAGAGGTGTGACATGAGACTGAAACTTGTCCCCTCTGACACCAACTGGGATTTCTTCCGGTTTTCGAAAGTCACATTCGGCGCATCCATCGTCGCGGTAATCCTGTCCATTGTGTTGTTCTTCGTTGTCGGCCTGAACTATGGCATCGACTTTCGCGGAGGCACCACGATCCGGACTGAAAGCGCGCAAGCGGTCGATGTCGGTGCGTATCGCAGCGCTATCCAGCCGCTGGGCCTGGGAGACGTGGCGATCACCGAAGTTTTCGACCCGAATTTCGGCCCCGAACAGAACGTCGCGACCATCAAGATCGAGGCGCAGGAGGGCGATGAATCCATTGCGGCCCAGACGGTTTTGGACGTGCAGGCCGCGTTAAAGACCCTTGATCCGAATATGAAATTTCCCTCGGTGGAATCGGTTGGCCCGAAAGTTTCGGGCGAGTTGATCCTCACAGCCATCTACGCCGTCCTCGCGGCCATTGCTGCCGTTTTGTTTTATATCTGGCTCAGGTTCGAATGGCAGTTCTCTGTCGGTGCTGTCGCTGCGCTGGTGCACGACGTGATCCTGACCATTGGCATCTTCTCGATTCTGCAGATCCAGTTCGATCTGGCGATCATTGCGGCGCTTCTGACCATCGTCGGCTATTCGCTGAACGACACAGTGGTTGTCTTCGACCGGGTGCGGGAGAATCTGATCAAATACAAGGTCAGGCCCATGAAAGAAGTGCTGAACCTGTCGATCAACGAGACACTGTCCCGGACCGTAATGACATCCGGAACAACGCTGATCGCGTTGATTTCGCTGCTGATCCTGGGTGGCGATGTGATCCGGGGTTTTGTCTTTGCGATGACCTGGGGCGTGGTGGTCGGCACCTATTCATCGGTCTTTGTCGCCTCCAACATCCTTTTGATGCTGGGCACTAAACGCGACTGGTCCAAGCCTGACGCCAATAAGGGCAATCAGTTCGGCAATATTGATGCCTGACCTAATAGCCACGGCCCTTGAAACAGAAGGGCTGTGGCTGATCGGCTTTGGCGCGGCGCTCGCCGGATTGGTGCGTGGCTTTACCGGATTTGGAACCAACGTCGTGTTTCTGCCATTTGCCGCGCAGGTGCTGGACCCGGTTTCGGTGCTGATCGCGCTTGTGGTCATGGATGCGCTTGGCCCCATTCCGGCCGTGCCGCGCGCTCTGCGCGATGGGGAGCCGCCGGAAGTCATGCGGCTTTGCGCCGGTGCGGTTGTGGGCGGAATTGTTGGCGTATTTGTCCTTACGTCCCTTTCGCAGGACGTGTTCCGCTATGCCGTTTCCATTGGCGGTATTTCGATCCTCGCGCTCGTGGCATCGGGTTTTCGATACCGGGGCGAGGTTGACACGAAACTGACGGTCGCGGTGGGCGGATTGGCCGGGTTCCTTGGCGGCGCAATTGCGGCGCCGGGTCCGGTCGTCATATTTTTCTACTTCGCTCGGCCTGTGGTCATTTCGGTCATCCGCGCCAATATCCTTTTGTTTCTCCTTGCGTTCGATCTGATCCTTGTCCTTATTTTCGCCGCGCGCGGTTTGTTCACTGTTGAACCTCTGATGATCGGTTTGGCGGTGTTGCCAATCTATCTTGTGGCCCTGGTCGTGGGGTCCTGGGTCTTTGACCCCGGCCGCGAGAGGGTTTATCGCTGGTCCGCCTATGCGATCATTACAGGTGCGGCCATCAACGGCCTGCCAATCTGGGACTAAAGTGATGCGACTGAACGAGGTCAGTTTCAGCGATGCAAAACCAATTGACGGCTATGGCCCCGGGTTTTTCCGGGTTGGCGGGGACGTGGTTGAAGGTGCGGTTCTGATCCTGCCGTCCGGCCTGTCGGCGTGGGGTGGGACAGATGATGCCGATGGTATTCTGGCGGCGGGGAGCGAGATTGACGTTCTGTTCTTTGGAACCGGTGCCGAAATCGCTCACGCTCCTGCCGCGTTTCGTGACCTCATCGAAGGCGCGGAAATAGGGCTGGAGGTCATGGCCTCACCGCCTGCGGCGCGCACCTACAACGTGCTGCTGTCCGAAGGCCGCCGCATTGGCGCGGCATTGTTGCCGGTCTGATGCTGTCGGTCAGGGATCTGACCGTCGCGCGCGGCGGGTTGCCGGTTCTGGAAAAGGTCACGTTTGAATTGGGCGCTGGTCAGGCGTTGATCCTGCGCGGGCCGAACGGGTCAGGCAAAACGACGCTCTTGCGTACAATTGCCGGACTTCAGGCGCCCGTTGCAGGAAATATCGCCGTGGAATCCGACGCGATCGCCTATGGCGCCCATGCTGACGGGTTAAAGGCGACGTTGACGGTGGCGGAGAACCTTGAATTCTGGGCCGGGATTTACGGCACCGATGGAATTTCGGACGCTCTGCGCGCCTTTGACATCGAAAGGCTGCGCGACCGGCCTGCACAAAACCTTTCGGCAGGGCAGAAACGGCGTTTGGGTTTGGCGCGCTTGCTGGTGACGGGGCGGCCAATCTGGGCGTTGGATGAGCCGACGGTTTCGCTGGATGCCGCAAGCGTTGCGATGTTTGCAGATGCGGTGCGCGTGCATCTGGGGCAGGGGGGCGCCGCCCTGATTGCAACCCATATCGACCTGGGCCTTGACACCGACGTTCTGGATGTTTCGCAGTTCCGCGCGAAACTGCCGGATTTGTCGGAGGCGTTCTGAAAGATGCGCCGCCTGCTGATCCGGGATCTGAAACTGGCGATGCGCGCCGGGGGCGGATTTGGGCTTGGGCTGGCCTTCTTTCTGATCACATGTGCGCTTGTTGCGTTCGGCGTCGGGCCGCAAACGGACACACTGCGCATCATTGCGCCCGGTATCCTGTGGGTCGCAGCCCTGCTGGCCTGCCTTTTGTCGCTTGACCGGATCTTCCAACTGGATTTCGAAGACGGCTCGCTCGACCTTCTGGCCACGGCACCGATCCCGCTGGAATCTGTGGTTCTGGTGAAGGCGCTGACCCACTGGCTGACGATTGGATTGCCGTTAACCCTGATTGCGCCTGTGCTGGGCCTGATGCTGAACTTGGCACCGACCGGATACCTTTGGCTCATCGCGTCGCTGGCCATCGGAACACCGGGATTGTCGATGATCGGCGCCTTCGGCGCGGCCTTGACTGTCGGCCTCAAACGCGGCGGGCTATTACTGTCACTACTCGTCCTGCCACTCTATATTCCGACGCTCATTTTCGGAGCAGAGGCCGTGCGACGCGGCGCGCCGGGGCTGGATGCCACAACGCCGCTATTGCTGGTTGCCGCAATCACGCTGGGGTCCTTTGCTATCCTGCCATTCGCCGCCGCAGCGGCATTGCGTATCAACCTTCGGTGAGGCCCTTGTCGCGTTCAGCCCCCCAAAGTATGGGAACCCCATGAATATCTGGGAATATGCCAATCCGGTGAAGTTCACCCAGACGGCGGATCGCGTACTGCCGTGGGTCACCATTCTGGCCGCCGCGTGCCTGATTGGCGGGTTGGTCTGGGGCTTCTTCTTTACCCCGGATGATTACCGCCAAGGCGCAACGGTAAAGATTTTCTATCTGCATGTTCCGTCGGCCAGTATGTCCATCGGCGTGTGGCTGATGATGCTCGTCGCGTCGATCATCTGGCTGGTGCGTCGCCATCATGTCAGCGCGCTGGCTGCAAAGGCTGCAGCGCCGGTTGGAATAACCTTCACGCTCATTGCGCTTGTCACCGGGGCGATCTGGGGTCAACCGATGTGGGGCACGTGGTGGGAATGGGATCCGCGGCTGACGTCATTCCTGATCTTCTTCTTTTTCTACATCGGCTATGTCGCGCTTTGGCAGGCGATCGATAACCCCGACACTGCCGCTGATCTGACCTCGATCCTGTGCATCGTCGGCACCGTATTCGCGCTGCTCAGTCGATATGCCTCGCATTTCTGGAGCCAGGGACTGCATCAGGGATCGTCAGTGTTTCGGGTCGAGGCCGCAACAAGTGCAGAGGCAACACAAAAAGTGGCGGACATTTTCTATTACCCGTTTCTCATCTGCTTCGCAGGCTTCCTGTTGCTGTTCGTCGCTTTGGTTCTCATGCGCACAAAAACCGAAATCGCAACGCGGCGTCTTTATGCGCTGGATATGCGCGAAAGGATGCGGTGATGCCCGATCTCGGAACCTATGCCGTCCCGGTGCTAAGCGCCTATGCCATTTCGCTGGGATTGATTGCCGGGATCATCGTTTTGTCCTTCTGGCAGGCGCGTCGCGCGCGCCGAATGCTGCACGACGCAGAGGCCCGCGCAAATGCCGATTAGGCCACTCGTTCTGTTGCCGCCGCTGATCTTCGTCGGGCTGGCGGCTATGTTCTATGTGGGAATGCAGCGCGAAAACCCCGACGAGCTGCCATCGGTCCTGATCGGGAAGGCCGCACCAACCGTCGCGACCGATGGCCTGCCCGGCGTCGAACCGGTTGCGGCAGAGGCGCTGGCGTCTGGCGAGATCAGGCTGGTGAATTTCTGGGCCAGCTGGTGCCCGCCATGCCGCGCCGAACATCCCCGCCTGATGGCGCTGGCCGAAAGTGGTATCGCGATAGCTGGCGTGAATATGAAGGACGAAGCCAACGCCGCACTGGCCTTTCTGGGCGAGGGCGGCAATCCCTATATCGGCGTCTCCTTTGACCCGCAGGGGCGCACATCCATCGACTGGGGCGTGACCGCGCCGCCGGAAACATTCATTATCGGAACTGACGGAACAGTGCTCTACCGTCACATCGGGCCAATTGTTGGAACCGCTTACGAAAAGCGATTTCTGCCCGCATTAGAGGCCGCGCTGGCCGAAGGTCAATAACGGGATTTCGGTCAGGTGCCGCTGTAAGCCGTGATGACGGCAGCGAGAAAGCAGATTTCAACAATGTGAAATCTGCGCATCTGACAGAGTGTGACTCTGAATATTTCGGTATTCGTCATGTGTGCCCCCATAGCGGGGACGAACGTAGTGATTTTTGACCCTACGTCAAAGAAAAGCCATATTGCTCCGCGATTTGGGAAACAATTTCAGGTACCGTGCGCTGATTTCGCGCGAATCCTTTGACAATTAACGAAATACCGGACCGGATCAGGACGCTTTGCGAAGCTCCCCAAGGGTATAGCTTTGCAATCCCAGCATCTCGCGGATGCCTTGCGGCAAAAGCCGCGCGCTTGAAATCCTCGGACGGTTCATTTCGGGAATGATCCGCTCCGGACCGTAAAGCGCCTCGTACTCGGCGAAATTGTCAAAACCCCGCCTCGTCGGGACATCGACATAGGATTCTGCCGTTACGCCATTGGCGAGGATCACGTCATGAGCCTCTGTCTCGATATGATAGAACGTTATGGCTTTGCCAAGGTCTGCCATCGGCACCCAGTGAATTGAATCACCGTTCACCAACGCGCTGGCATTTACCAGAAACCCGTCGACATCAATGCCATGATCCGCAGTAACGATCAGATCGGTATGCGGCTTTCCAGGCCCCAACGCGCCTTGGCGAATGCAAACCGGCTGCGCGCGTTCCTTCGCAAAAAACGGATATACGGTCTGTTTGCCGACCCAGCGTACCAGAACCTCGCGGCCATCTGCGGTTATGATCGGGTCGCCCGGCTGCAAGGCCTCGACCAGAACTTCGCGAGATATGCCCAAAAGTTGGTGACGGCCTTCATCAGGCGGCGATTTGAACTTGCTTGATGCCGTCCTTGAATTCAACCCCCTGAATGACTTCGGGTAGACGGTTTGGTCCGGAGATCTTCCGCCACTTTTTCTTGGCTGACCATTGTCTGACAGGGTATTGCGCAGCAATGTCCCGAGAAGGATCATCAGCCTGTACACCATAGCGAGGGCGGTTTTGCGGTTCAGGCAGCCCTTGGTTTTCCGGGTGCGGTTCCTGACAGTGGCAAAAACGCTTTCAATTGGGTTCGTGGTTCGGATGTGCTTCCAGTGTTCGGCAGGGAAGTCATAGAAAGCCAACAATTCACTGCGGTCTTTCACCAACTTGGCGACGGCCTTCTCGTATTTCACGCCGTAGGTTTCCACGAAAAGATCGAAAGCCGCGTTCGCCTCCTTCCTGGTCTCGGCCATCTGTTACCTGACAGGTGAATGCATGCATTCACCGAGAGGGCAGATGTCCTGAAGATCGGACTTGGCCTTTTCGTGTAGAGATTTTGGCATCGCGCCCAACACGTTGGCTGTTTTGTGGACCCAGCATCGCTGTTCGCGCGTCTCGGGGAAGACATCGCGCAGAGCGGTCCAAAACCCAAGTGCGCCGTCGCCGATGGCCAGTTCCGGGGGCACCGCCAGACCACGTTTCTTTAGCCCCTTCAACAGGTCGCGCCAACTGTCGGCATTCTCTCGGAACCCGTCCATAATCGCCAAAACATCCTTCTGACCATACTCATCTGCGCCTATAATGACCAACATACATTGACGATCCCCGTCCAGACGCGGCGTGAAGTAAACCCCGTCCGCCCAGATGTAGACATAGCGCTTGCCAGTGAGATCGCGCTTGCGCCAGGTCTCATATTCCTCCCACCACGCAGCCTTCAGACGCGTGATGGTCGAAGACGACAGCCCCTCGGCATCCGGCCCAAGAAGTGCTGCCAGTGCTTCGCTGAAGTCGCCTGTCGAGATACCTTTCAGGTACAGCCAGGGGAGCAACTCTTCCACTGACTTCGACTTGCGCAAATAGGGCGGCACCAGCGCCGAGCGGAACTTGATCTTGCTTCCATCTTCATTGCTGCCGCGGTCCCGAACGCGCGGCACCTGTACAGGAACCGTGCCGATCCCCGTCATCATCTCGCGCTCCGGCAAGAAACCGTGACGGACAAGGCGTTGGCGGCCTTCTTCGTCCAAAAGATGCGCGTACTCGGCGATGAATGCGGAAACTTCAGCTTGAACCGCCGTGCGCAGAAGCTCCTTCGCACCCGACTGGATCACTTCGGTCAGCGGATCAGGTGAAAATTCCGATGGAAGTTCGAATGGTACAATAGTAGATTTGGCCATGGTGGCATATCCTTTCTCATTGAGATTGACGGCGTGATTGCACCGCCATGATATGCCGCCCGCTTCAGGCCATCACCAACTTTCGGGCATAACTCAACTTCGCCACCGGGCCCTGCAATCAGCGTGCCTTCGGCGAAACAGTTCATGTCAAGCATGGCGGACCAAAGCGAAACGGTTCCGCCTTCCAGATTGTCCGTATCGCTGAGGAAATAGATCGTCCCGTTGGCGGCGTCTACGGCCCAACCTCCCGACCCATCCGTGCCCAGCAAAGTGGCAGCATGGGTGATCGGGAATCCACCGCCGAACGAGACCGTCAGATCGCCCCCGCCAACAACGGTGCCCTCGTTGGTGCCATCCAGATCGTCGATCAGCTTCTTTTCAGGATAGAATCCCGCAAGTGTGAATACGTCGTATTCGTCGTTTCCGTGAATATCCACGCCCTTGTAGACCAAGGTATAGATGTGGCCGAAAAGTATCTCGTCCATGCCCGCCTCATATATTTTTCACCCGCTTGTTAACCGCAGGCGTTTGTCCAAATTGAGGCAGACAGTGGGCTTTATCGCAAGCGCACGCCGAATTTTGGTCAAATGAATTTGTCGGGTGTTGCGGCAATGATTCACGTATTTTGCACCGCAGCTGAGCGATGCATCGATTGAATAAATCAAATAAAGTCAGTCCGTTACGAATTGAAGCTGCTAGTCAAATCGCGACAAATCCAGATCCAGTCCTGTGCCCAGCCAGATCCCATGATCGCGGTGGTCGGCCAGATCATCGCCAGTGTTTGGATGGGCGAAAACGATCAATCCATCACGGTTCAGCGCCAGCCACGGCAGCAATTCCGCGAATTGCGCCGTTGTTGCCGACAATTGACAGGAAAACATGGGGTGGGGCCCCACAGGCCGCTCGTGCACCCGGCCCATGACAACGGAAAATTCTTCTGCCGCGCGTTCGCACAGCGCGCGCGCCTGATCCACTGTGTTGGCATCAAAATAGATATGGGCGTGAAAGCCCGCGATCTCGGTCATGCCCGAGCTTCGCAAAACGCGGCGACAAAGGCCAGAGTTCAGGCCGAAATACGCTCTCTTTTTGGCGGCAGCCCAATATCAAGCCGCTCCCTGATCGCCTGCGGCAGCAACCGTTGCGACGAAATTCGCGGGCGTTCCATCTCCGGGATGATGCGTTCCGCGCCGTAGAGGTCCAGATATTCCTGATAATTGTCGAATTTGGCCCGTGTGACGGCGTCGACAAAGGTCTCAGCCGGTGCGCCGTTGGCGAGGATCACGTCGTGGTTCTCGGTCTCGACGTGGTAATAGGTCACCTGATCGGGCAACTCGTCCAACGGCACCCAGTCGATGTCTGCGCCATTGATCAGCGCGGAGGCGTTGATGACAAGCCCGTCGATGACCATGCCATGATCAGCCGTGACGGTCAGGTCGTTGCGGGGCAGGCCATTGCCAAGCGCACCGGCGCAAATGCGGACGGGTTGCATATTTGGGCCACATAGCAATTTCGAAACAGTCTGAACGCCAAGCCATTTGACCGGTACGGCAACACTCGTATCGGTCAGCACCAGATCTCCTGTCGAGATCGATTCAACGCGACGGTTGCCAAGCGGTGTGGCTATCAGCGTGCCCTTGGCGAAACAATATCCATATGTTCCGCTATTCGAAAAACCGATGTTCCCCGATTGCGTGTTGTTATGCGAAAGAATGAAGTAATTACTGGTACTACCATCGAAGATTACGGGTTCATTGTTGGATGTGAAACCAAACAGAACCACAGGCCCACTCCATGACATAAAATTTCCGACGCTTGTCATATTGTCGTCTATCGTATCCTGATCGTCAGTTAACGTCGTTGTATTTCCAAATGGGGCCGGATAGGTCGTCGTACCGTCCGGCATTGTGGTACCCAGTGGGTACATGAACAAAAATGTCTCCATCGCTGGCATGGTTGGGTTCCTTTAACTAAACAAATTGCGCAGGCTGCATGGTTGCCGGATATTTTGCACGATCAAGGCGAACAGACAAGATCGGCGGAATTGCCGATTTCACCGAAGCACAATCCGAGCACACCAAGCCTGCGCTCGCTAAACATTGAATTGAAATTTCAGGTGCCGTTCAGGATCCGGAGGCCGGTCGCTGACAGATGTGTCTATCCCATCCGATTTGCGGAAACCGGAATCGATTGATCGCGAAACCCCAGCCGCTCCCTGATCGCCTGCGGCAGCAACCGTTGCGACGAAATTCGCGGGCGTTCCATCTCCGGGATGAAGCGTTCCGCGCCGTAGAGGTCCAGGTATTCCTGATAATTGTCGAAATTTTTTCGAGTGACGGCGTCAACGAAGGTTTCGGCTGGCGCGCCATTGGCGAGGATCACGTCGTGGTTCTCGGTCTCGATGTGGTAATAAGTCACCTGATCTGGCAGTTCGTCCACTGGCACCCAGTCAATTGAATGACCGTTCACCAACGCCGAGGCATTGATCACCAGCCCGTCGAGCAGCATGCCATGGTCGGCGGTGACGGTCAGGTCGGTATGCGGCACGCCGTCGCCCAATGCGCCCGCGCGGATGCGGACGGGTTGCATATGGGGTCCGGAGAACAGCTTGTGAACCGTTTGGCGGCCGATCCATTTAACCCGCGTTATTTGACCCTCCGAAGATAGGATTTCATCACCGATTTTCAGGTCTTCCACAACGCGCGCTCCAAGGGCGGTGCAGATAAAGGTTCCCGCTGCAAAACAAACAGTGAAATTGGCTGTACTGAAGCCAGGGTCAGACGTGATGGACGAGAGAGTCGGATATGTCGTGCTGTTGAGTTGTATGCCTGCAACATAAGTGTTTCCAACGGCTACTTCGACAATCGGGTAATCCGTGCCGCCAATGTTTATGCTGCCAATAAATTGCGCGCCAATGGGACCAGTTCTAATTTCAAATGCGATCGCTTCGGTGGTGTCGAACTGATTGTCGCCTGCATCATTGTCGGTGATGTTGACGTCGGATCCAAACTGACCGGACGATGTGAAAGTGCCAGCTGCCGTGTCGTAAAAGGTAATGTCGGTTCCGGTTGCTGCAAAATAGTCAGCCATATCTATTTCTCACCCCCCAATTTGCTCGGAAAAGCTAACATGGAAAATTTTCGCTTAGCAACGAACACACATTGCGGATGCACATAATAGTGTTGATAATGTTGAATCCCACAGCCAACGGTTGCGGTGCACCGTCAGACACGACGTAAAACGGTCGCGCCAGCGCCGGTCCGCCTGTTCGTCAAGGTATACGGCAGTTCGAAAAAGCGCCGTAGGACGGGTGTTTGCAACCATCTAACCTGTCGACTGCGTGTAGGATGGGCAGTTCTGCCCACCGCTAACTTGTGAATTGTGGGCAAGAATTGCCCATCCTACGGCACTAGGCAGCCTTGGCGAGGTTTCGCAGCACGTAATGCAGCACGCCGCCGTTTTCGATGTAGTCGATCTCGACGCCGGTATCGATCCGGCATTTCAGGGTGATCTCTTCGGTCGAGCCATCGGCGCGGGTGATGGTGCAGGGGACTTCCTGTAGCGGCTGCACGCCCTCCAACCCGGTGATCGAAATCACCTCGTCGCCCTTCAGGCCCAGCGTCTTGCGCGTCACGCCGCCTGTGAATTCGAACGGGATCACGCCCATGCCCACGAGGTTGGAGCGGTGGATACGCTCAAAGCTTTCGGCAATCACGGCCTTGACGCCCAGAAGCGCCGTGCCCTTGGCCGCCCAGTCGCGTGAGGATCCGGCACCATATTGCTCGCCACCAATCACCACCAGCGGCGTGCCGTTTTCCTGATGCGCCATCGATGCTTCGAAGATCGAGGTCTGCTGTCCGTCCGGCCCCAGCGTATAACCGCCCTCGACCCCGTCCAGCATTTCATTCTT
Source organism: uncultured Paracoccaceae bacterium (assembly GCA_951812305.1). Classification (GTDB taxonomy): domain Bacteria; phylum Pseudomonadota; class Alphaproteobacteria; order Rhodobacterales; family Rhodobacteraceae; genus Rhodobacter_B. The sequence goes on along the minus strand of CATOSB010000017.1, from coordinate 128,228 downwards.
GACCCGGATGTTCGCAAACGTGCCGCGCATCATGACCTCGTGGTTGCCACGGCGCGATCCGTAGGAATTGAACTCGCGCGGCGCGACCTGACGGTCGACAAGGTATTGACCGGCGGGCGTGGTGTCCTTGAACGAGCCCGCAGGCGAGATGTGGTCGGTGGTGATCATGTCACCCAAAAGCGCGAGAACCCGCGCGCCTTCGATATTCTCGATGGCCTTGGTGTCCATCGTCATGCCCTGGAAATAGGGCGGGTTGCGGACGTAAGTTGAGGTGCCGGGCCAGTCATAGGTCAGGCTGTCGGTGGTTTCGACCGACTGCCATTTGTCGTCGCCGGTGAAGACCTCGGCATATTTCGACTGGAACGCATCGCGGGTCACGGTCTTTTCGACCAGTTCCGCAATTTCCTGTGTCGATGGCCAGAGATCTTTCAGGAAGACGTCGTTGCCGTCCTTGTCCTGTCCGATGGGATCGGATGTCAGGTCGATATCCATTGTCCCGGCCAGCGCATAGACAACAACCAGCGGAGGCGAGGCAAGGTAATTGGCGCGCACATCAGGGGAAATGCGGCCTTCAAAGTTGCGGTTGCCTGACAAGACGGCAGTGGCGACAAGGTCACCTTCGTTGATTGCGGTCGAAATTTCCGGCTGCAGCGGGCCGGAATTGCCGATGCAGGTGGTGCAGCCATAGCCGACGAGGTTGAAGCCCACCGCGTCCAGATCGTCCTGCAAATCAGCGGCTTCCAGATACTCGCTGACAACCTGAGAGCCGGGTGCAAGCGAAGTCTTGACCCAGGGTTTGCGGTTCAGACCCAGTTCGCGCGCTTTGCGCGCGACCAGCCCTGCACCGATCATGACGTAAGGGTTCGAGGTGTTGGTACAGGACGTGATCGAGGCGATGACGACTTTACCTGAGTTCATTGCATAATCTTCACCCTCGACGGCGACATCCTTGCTCATCGGGCGCTTGAACGTCTCTTCCATCTCTTTGGTGAAGGCCGCCTTGGCATCCGTCAGTGCCACGAAATCCTGTGGCCGTTTCGGGCCGGAAATGGCTGGCACGATGGTGCCCATGTCCAGCGACAGCGTGTCGGTATAGACGGGATCGTAATCCGCGCCACGCCACATGCCGTTTTCGCGCGCATAAGCTTCGACCAGCGCGATGCGGTCCTCATCACGGCCCGAAACCCGCATGTAGCGCAGCGTTTCGTTGTCGATCGGGAAGAAGCCGCAGGTCGCGCCGTATTCCGGCGCCATATTGGCGATGGTGGCGCGGTCAGCCAACGGCAGGCGATCCAACCCGTCGCCGTAGAATTCGACAAACTTCCCAACGACGCCCTTTTCGCGCAGCATCTGAACGACTTTCAGGACAAGGTCGGTCGCGGTGGTGCCTTCCATCATTTCGCCGGTCAGCTTGAAGCCGACAACTTCCGGGATCAGCATCGAAATCGGCTGGCCCAGCATTGCGGCCTCTGCCTCGATCCCGCCAACGCCCCAGCCCAGCACGGCCAGACCGTTCACCATCGTGGTGTGGCTGTCAGTGCCGACGAGCGTATCGGGATAGGCAACCTCCTCGCCATTCTGGTCCTTGTCCGTCCATACAGTCTGGGACAGGTATTCGAGATTCACCTGATGGCAGATGCCAGTGCCAGGCGGAACGACCCGGAAATTGTCGAACGCCGATTGGCCCCATTTCAGGAATGTGTAGCGTTCTAGATTGCGCTCATATTCGCGATCTACATTCATTTGAAATGCGCGCGGATTGCCGAATTCGTCGATCATCACGGAGTGATCGATGACCAGATCGACCGGATTCAGCGGGTTGATCTTTTCCGCATCGCCCCCAAGCGAAACGATCCCGTCACGCATCGCTGCAAGGTCGACGACGGCCGGAACGCCGGTGAAATCCTGCATCAGCACACGGGCAGGGCGGTATGCGATCTCGCGCGGGTTCTTCCCACCCTTGGCACCCCATTCGGCAAAAGCCTTGATGTCGTCGGTTGAAACCGTGCGCCCGCCATCTTCAAACCGCAGCAGGTTTTCCAGAACAACCTTCAAAGACGCCGGCAATTTGGCGAAAGACCCAAGCCCGGCCTGTTCCGCGGCGGGAATCGAGTAATAGGCGACCGAACTGCCGCCAGAACTCAATGTCTTACGTGTCTTGGATGTGTCCTGACCAACGGTAATTGTCATCTGGGTCTCCTTTTGGGGCGCGCCAGAGTGGCGTCAAATTGAAATTCGAGGGGCGCGGTCTTTGCGGGATTTCACGAAAAGACTCGCTTTGCGGGTTCTGTATACCTTTGCACACAAAAGGGCAATCTGGTTTGATCTGTCGCGGTAATAGCGCGAAACGTTTATATCTTTCATGGGTCCGATTGGCGCAGTAGCTGATCACTGTGCAGCAGATTTCGTTGACCAATCGGCAACGCATTTCGACCATTCCATAATCGCACACACAAATAGTTTTGTGGATGTTTACGAAATATACCCGTGCGCCTGAATTGGCCTGATGTTTTCCGGGTTAGAGTCCCCGATAGGGGATCTGTAAACCCCACGGCTTTAGCCGGACGGGATCGCGGCATTTGCGTTAAGATGCCTGATTATGGATTCGTACAAGCGTGGCAGCCATACGGTTTGGGACTGCAAATACCACTTGGTGTGGGTGACGAAGTACCGCTACCAGGTGTTGGGCGGCGATGTCGGCAACCGCTGCCGTGAGTTGCTGCGCGAGACGGCGCGGGCGCATGGGATGGTTGTGCATGCCGGATCAATCAACCGTGACCACGAGCATATGCCGGTGTCGACCCCGCCGAACCTGTCGGTCAGCCGTGCGGAGCAATATCTGAAAGGGCGCAGTTCGCACAAGCTGCTGAGCGAGTTCGGGATATTGCGCAAAAGATATTGGGGGCAACACCTGTGGGCCCGCGGTTACCGGGTTGCCAGCAGCGGCAACGTGACAGACGAGGTGTGGTTGGAATACATCAAGAACCAGACGCCACCCGAGCCCGATGATGATTTTAATCCAGCGGGAACTCCCCGCGTGTAAGCGCGGGGATGATAGCCCTTCCATTGTCTTCGGGCTATCGTCTGCAGAATGCGGCTGCGAAAATCGTCCCACAGCGTTTACAAAGGATTTTTTGTGTCCACCGTTGGGGTCGACGAGCAAACGATACGGAATTACGTCCGATGGCAGGGCCGAGAAGATAATGGACAAGCGGAGCTTGACCTTTGAAAGAACCACGGGTGTAAGCCCGTGGGTATCTATATCACTTTGTATTCCTTGAGCGATACAACGCGGAAGTTGTCGGTGACGGTGTCGCGGAACTCAGGCCATTTTTCTGGCAGTGTCGTACGGAAGAAGTTGAAAATAGCCTCTGTGAACTGGTTGAACGTTGCATAGTGGCGATTGTGTGTGACCCAATCGTGCATGACGCCCCAAAGGCGCTCGATTGGGTTGAGATGCGGGGCATATGCTGGCAGGAAATGCAACTTCACCCGGCGTTCCGGGCTGTTGAGCCATGGCTGAAGTATCCTGGCATGATGATAGCGGGCATTGTCGACAAAGACATGGATGGTCGTCATGGTTGGGTTGTTGCGCTCCAACTTTTCCAGCATTTGTTGGGTTGTCCGGGCATTGATCTTTTCGCCTTCTACAAAGGTGAACTGGAAGGTCTCAAGGTCAAGCGCTCCCTGAATATTGAGCCGTTTGCGCCCGGATGTCGCCTTCAGGGCCGTCTTTTGTCCCTTTGGGAACCAGCCATGGGCGGGGCGGCTCTGATGCTCGGGGTGAACAGCGTCCGAAAAGACAACCATCTCATCTGCGGCCAACCCGTTCATCATGGCCTCATATTGGGCAATAAACGCAGCCTGTTTGGCTTCATCGGCCTGTGCAGGCAGCAATTGTGGTTTCCTATACACAAACCCCAGGCGGCGCATCAGCCTGGCGGCTCCCGAGGGGCTGTAGCTCTGGTCGCACTCGGCCAGAACATAGGCACAGACCTCATCTACGTTCTGTGCCGGATGTTCGGTGAAATGCGCTTTCAAAGCCCGTTCCTGCTCCACCGATAGATGCCCCTGTCGCTGGCTGTAGCCCTTCAAGCCAAAAAATGACAACCCCGCTCCGGCAAACGCGAACTGCCATTCCGTCAGAACCGTTGGACCGATATCCAAAATCCGGCAAACCGTTCCGGCGTCTTCTCCTGTGTCCAGAAGAAGAAACGCACGCGCACGTTTCCAAACAAGGGCCTCAACTTTGCGGCGGCGGCAAAGCGCTTCAAGCGCTATGCGCTGCTCGTCGGATAAGGTGACTGTTTTGTCTCGCTTGCTCATACCCTCAAAATAGAAACCTCCGTGCCTGTGACCATGCGGCAAAGTGATTCACAGGCATCAAAATCATCAGGCCAATTCAGGCGCAGGAGTGTATCGCAAAACGTTGATTGGCCATTGCAATGCCGCGCGCATAGGTATGGTCGGGTAACGGGAAAGGGGTCCACCGGCATGAAGGCAAGATTAGCGGCACTGGCAGCAGTCGCCTCGATTTGGGCCGCGCCGGCCGTCGCCGAAATGAAACCGGTCGTGATCGAACTGTTTACATCGCAAGGGTGCTCTTCGTGTCCGCCAGCTGATGCGCTTTTGGGCGAACTAGCCGGACGCGACGACGTAATCCCCCTGGCGCTGCATGTCGACTATTGGGACTATATCGGGTGGAAGGATGAATTCGCCGACCCGATGCACACCAAACGACAGCGGGGATATGCCCGCGCCGCCGGGCATCGCACGATTTATACGCCGCAAATGATTGTCGGCGGGGTCGACCATGTCATTGGTTACAAGCCCATGCAGTTGGGCAAGTTGATCGAAGAACACCACATGCAAACGGCGGCGCTGTCTGTTTTGCTTACCCGCATTGATGACAGCACGGTGCAGATATCAGCGCCCGCAATCGGCGGCATGGGCAATATGGTAGTGCAGCTCATCCGCTATCAGCCAGAGGAACTGGTGAAAATCCGGCGGGGCGAGAATGCCGGTCGTACCCTGAAATATCACAACATTGTCTCTGAACTGCGCGTTCTTGGCGCGTGGGACGGTGCCGAAGCGCTTGCAATGGACGCGGAAGCCGCCGGTGAAATGCCGGTCGTTGTGCTGATCCAGCAAACGCCGGGCGGTCGGATTATTGCCGCAAACAGGCTCCGCTAGACGCCTCGCACGGATCTGTTTCACACCTAAATACTAAAATTGGCCTGAATTAGACCTTCCGGATCGAATGCTTGCGTAGATTCAAGGCCCCTTGGGCCGCCGCGCATCGCCGGGCCGCCCGCTCGGCCCGGCGATTTTGTGAGGTGCGCGCTGCGTACTGGTCGCATTCGGATTTCGTGGGATAAATTGGCAAGCACATGTGTTGGCTCGCCGCGCCACGGCCCATCGACGCGCGTCTTAGTTCCAAGGTTGTCGGATGCTCGCCGTAGGCTAAAACGCCCACTTCGGCACACTGCCGACACCCATTAATGCTCTTTCCACCGCCGATGGATCCAGAACCATTGCTCTGGATGCGCCTCGACAAGCTTCTCAAGACTGGCGTTTAAGGCGCGGGTCATCTCGACCGGCTCACTGTTTGGTACCGGCGCATCCACGATCACCTCAAGCCCAAAGCCGTCCTCGGTTCGGCAACCATAAATCGGTATCAGCAACGCATCATATTTCAACGCCATTTCCGCCGCGGACAGGGCCGTGTACGCTGGCGCGCCCATGAATTCGATCTGAACGCCGTGATACATGTGATGGTCAGCGACCATTCCAACCATGCCGCCGGTTTTCAGAAATCGCACCATTTCCGCCAAACCGTGGCGCGACCGCTCAAAAAGCGGTTCGCCAAGCCGGGTCAGTTCCGCAACATAGCGGTCGTTAAAAAACCCGTTGCTCATCGGCATGTAAAGCCCGCCAACACGGTATCCTTTGGCGATCAGTGCTGCGCGCGGCGCCTGATGGTTGCCAAAGTGTCCTGTGACCAGAATAACCGGTTTTCCCTGATCCCGCGCGGCCTCCAGTTCGGCAACACCTGCGCCCGTAAACTGTGTGGCAGATACGCGGTCAATGAATTCCTGGCCTGAAAAGCTCTCAATCAGGCTGCGGCCAAAATTTTTTGGAACTTCCCGAACAATTCTTGCGACTTCCTCATCGCTTAGGTCGGGTTTGATCAGGTCCAGGTTGCTGCGAATGCGTTTTCGCCAACCCGCCAGCGGTGAGACAACGGATGTAACCAGGCAGCCGATGAAACGGACCCGTGTTTGATAGGGCAACGCCATCGCCAGACGCAAGACGCCGGCAATCAACAGATATTGCAGGAATTCCGCCCGTCCGCGCCTGATCTTCGACATGGCCCCGCCGGTTCAGCCGTCTGCCGCCGCAGACCTCGTTTCGCGGTGCCAGACATAGAGACCCGCGCCAACGATCACAAGCGCGCCGAGATATGTCATCGCGTCCGGGAATTCGCCGAAAAAGATCATGCCCCAGATTGTTGCGAACAGCAGGCTGAAATAAGCGAACGGGGCCAGAAGGCTGGCCTCTGCCGACATGAAGGCACGAATGAAAAAGAAATGCCCGACAGAGCCGAAAGCACCGATCGCCAGCATCATGGATATCGTCACAGCGTCCGGCGTGACCCAGAAGAACGGGACCACACAGCTAACCACGATGGCCCCGAAGGCAGCGGTGTAAAGTAGTGAGGTCCAGGCATCCTCATCCCGTCCGACGAACCGGGTCGTGATGGCGTAACCGGTATAAGCACACGCCGCGATCAGGGGCAGTATGGCGTAGGGAGAGAAGACTTCGGTCCCCGGTCGGATTATGATTATCGCACCAATCAGAGCCGCAACCACACCTGCAAAACGGCGCGGGCCAAATCGCTCACCCAACACGAACGCCGCTGCCATCGTCACCAATACCGGGTTGACGTTGAAAATCGCCGTCGCCCCGGCAAGCCCGATCAGCGTGAAACCGAAGAAGAAGCAGACAGTGCCGCACAAAAGAAAAACAGATCGCAGAAACTGCAGTTTTGGATATTTTGTCCGTGCGACTGTTTTGATGCGCGGCAGGACAATCAGCGCGACGATCAGGGCCTGCCCGATATAGCGCGCCCAGATGGCCATAACAGTGTCGGTTCGATGGGAAATGGATTTGCCCATCACATCCATCATCGAAAAGATGAATATCGCGCCGAACATGAAAAGGATGCCTTTTGCAACGTCAGAGCGTGGCGCGCTCACTCAGGCACCCGCGGCAATCCTGTGCCAATCATGCTGTCGCGCGTGACCAATGCGGCAAGTTCTGCGTTGCCCATCGCTTCGGTCCCGGCGGGGCGCGCGGGCAACACGATATAGCGCATGTCCGCAGTACTGTCGTGGACACGAACGGTCATGTTATCAGGAATTTGCAAGCCGAATTCCGACAACACTTTTCGTGGCTCTTTCACTGTGCGCGAGCGATAGGCGCGCGATTTATACCAATCTGGTGGCAAGCCAAGCAGGTTGCGCGGATAACAGGAACAAAGCGTGCAAACGATAACGTTGTGCACGTCTTCAGTGTTCTCCACCGCGATCAGATGCATCGGCTCTACCTCGAACCCCATCTCGGTGCAGGCGGCCCGCCCGTCGCGCAGAAGCAAGTCTTTGAACGCCGGGTCGGTCCAGGCGCGGGCGACAACCGCCGCGCCGTTTGCGGGCGAGCGGCTGTCCATCCGGTTGATCTGTGCGGTGACTTCCTCGGCGCTCGCGATGCCCTTTTCGATCAGCAACTCGCGCACGGCGATTTCCATCGTTTGCCAGTAACTCAAAGGGACATCGTCATCCTTGCGATAGGGGTGGCCAGAGGGCGACAGGTGGTCGTGATGATCATGGGGCATCGGGCGCCGCCTCCAGCCAATGGGCGAATATTTCCGCATCCAGTGTGTCGTCTGGCCGTTCCGCCGCTTCGCCCCAGATCTCGCTCATCGTGAACCGCACGCGCATCAGGTTCCTGCGGTCGCCGGACCGGCCATAGGCCAATTCTTCAGGATTGCCGTATGGCCCGAGTTTGCGCTCAATCTCACCGGTTTTGCCACGCAGATATGCAGGCGTTCGCACATGGCCCGGCGGCATCATCGCCTTGACGCGGACCCGTTCAGCCACCGGAAACGTCTCCATAGGTATCGCCGCGCGCGGCCACCTCGGCCATTTTCGTGCCCAGCTCCGCCAGCGTATAGAGCCCCGCTTCCACGAAGTTCTGATTGATCGCCGCAATCCAGCGCTCGTAATAGGTCATGGTTTCAAAGGTATCTTCGCCCATATCCTCCAGCGCCCGGCGCAATCCATCGACATTAAGATGGCCGCGGGCCGTGCCGAGGATCATCAGCGCATCAACCCGTTTCTCCCAAAGCGCATAGTCATGCTCTTCGCGGTTGATTTCCCCCGCGTCGAGCCCACCCATATCATGCCATCTGCGCCCTTCGGTCATAGCGCGAATGCTAGGATGGGGACTGGGGAGTGTCCAGCGTGACGGGGTGGCACGTGCGCACGGTGGGTTGTGGAGAACGGGCCCGTGACTTTGTGTCGACTGGGTATGGCCTGAAACGGACGTTGAGATTTGGCGCCCGGCGCGGATTCAAGGCCCCTTGGGCCGCCGCGCATCGACGGGCCGTCCCCTGGCCCGGCGATTTCTTGAGGGTTTCGCCACGTTTTGATCCAGCACGGATTTCGCGAGATTAAGTGGCTACAACAAACGTTTGTTCGCCGCGCCACGGCCCATCGATGCGCGTCTTCGCGTTCATATTGTGGAACCCTCGCTCACGCCCAACGGGAAACACAGGCAACCCGCGAGCACCCCGCTAGGCGTCCTCTTCTTCAACGATCAACGTAATCTCGGCGCGCGCCTCCAGTTCGCGAATGGATCCCACAACCGCACTCATCGCCGCCTCGCCATCTTTCGGTGAAACCTTGCCCAGCTCGGAAATCTCGTCGCGCAACTGATCGGCCATTCGCTGTGACATGTTGGACAGGATGAACTCGGCAGATTTGCCTTCCTCTTCCTTGGTTTGCGCAAATGCGAGTGCCGATAGCAGCATCGCAGCATCCACTTCGCGCGTAATCTTCGGAACGTCGCGCGCCTCGATCCTTGTGGCCACATTGGCGAAAGTAAAGATCGCCTTGCGCACCTCCTCTGCAAAAGTCGCGTCCTCTGCCTCCAAACCGTCCAAAACTTCCTGTCGAGTCGCTGCGGGCGCGAAATTCAATATCGCGCCGACCCGCTCTACGGGGCCGTCATCAAATGCCTCGCTGGATTCCGTGGCGAGGCGTGCGACCAGCGCCTCGCCGATCCGATGCACGGTGTCCGGGTCAACCGCCGTTGTCTGGGAAAACGCAAACGTAATGCGCCGCGCCCGGTCACCCGGCAGCATTCCCAACAATTCTGCCGATTTGCCGACCTTCAGCTTTGACAACAAGACCGCGCAAATCTCGATGCTTTCCTCTTCCAGAATTGGGGCGAGTTTTGAGACCTCCACTTCGGCGATTCTGTCCCAGGGATCGGCGGAAACCTGTTGCAGGCCCGCGATGTCGCGCAAATGCGACGCGGCGCCAGCACTCAACGCGCCATCAAGAACCCCGATCGCATCGTTCATGTCGGAAGGAAATGCCAACCCGAACCGCTCAAGTTCGGCTGTGAATTCATCGACCACCCCGCGCAAGCGGCGCTGATCTATGTAACGCATCGCCGTCATTTCTTCGGTCAGGCGCACCTGCAATTCGTCGGGCAGCTTTGCCAGCGAAAACTCGGCGTCCAGGGTCCTGATCAGCCGCGCAATGACCGCCGCTTTCCTGCGTCGCGGGATATTCTGCGCGATATGCGCCACAGCCGGCGGACCGGCAGAATTTGAAAGTAATGGATTCGGCGGCAAGGCGATCTCCGTTGCGTTCAATCGCTTTTCTGCCGCCGATCTCTTAACAACGCGCTACGCAAACCCGAAATGGGTCGGATTGATCGTATTTTACCGCGCCCTGTTTCAGTAGTTGCTGCTTTTGCCTTCGACAAATGCCTTCAACAACGCCTGTTCCGGCCAGGTGCCTTTGCCGCCGCGATTGCGAATGGCGTCTAGTTGCACCCACGCCGCCGCACGCTCGCCCTGTTCCAAAAGGCCCATTCCCATGTAGGACCGCGCCAGAAAATTATCGGGGTTTTTGCTTACCACCCTTCAATTTAGCCAGACATCCCAGAGCTTGGGGATTTTGGCATAACCTGCGAGGCATCGTCGGATAGCACGAAGGCCTGTCTTGAAGAGAGAGCATAAGGACCTTCGGGCTTTTCGAATCCCCTTTTTTCGCCGCGTATTGCGACGTGGTGCTCTTCGTTTGCTCCGGTTGAAACAGCCCAGTACATGGCGATTGCCAGCACCAAAATGAGGCGGGCCAATCGATCCGGCTTTTTGATCTGGCTTTGAGTAATTTCAAAGCCCCGGGTTTTGAAGTCGGAGAACATGGCTTCAATTCCCCAACGCATTCCATAATCGAGCACCTTGTACTCGGACGGTGCTGCATTCATGGCAATAATCCAAGGCTCTTTGTGCCCCTCTTCGTGAAGCACTCCAATGTTGCTAAAGACGCCCGTTCCGTAAAGCTCAGCGTTTACAAGCCCTTCGGGCATCAGTTGGGCAATTTCGCGCGTCATCATCTCGCCACCCTGATGTTGCAGTGTGATATTTCCCTTCATGCGCAGCCGGTAGTCCCATCCAGCCTCCTGGCACCATGCGACCAATCGGGCGGTTCCATAAAACCGATCTCCCGCCAGCAACACACGCGCATCCGCCGGGAGCCATGGGCGGACTGCTTCCAAAAGCTCATGTTGCACGCGCCATCCAATCGGCCCTTTGGTCTGGCGTACACGCCAGGCGACCGGGAGGGCCCGATCCCGCATCCGCACCGATAACATCAAAACCTCATGCCCTTCGTTGAGCTTGCTTTGATCAAGGGCCACCACAATCGTTTCTCCGGCCTCACACTGGCGGCGGAAAATTTCACCAACATAGGCCTGCATGATCTCATCAGTATCGATGTGAGGATTGCCCAGAACCCGCGAAATGTATTGATAGCGGTGGTCCACAGAGCCGATATCGCGGGGCAGAGCAGCCGCATTTTCCATCAGATTGACGCTGCGCGTGTTCAAAATCACGCTTGCTATGATGCACAATCCCTCCCGGCGCGACTTGTGATACCCGAGCAAGCGGTCCTGAAAATCCGCCTCAACCTTCGAATAAAGCTCTGAAAAACAAACATTTCCCAACAAACCAGCCTCCAATGTCAGCAGTGGAGACTCCTTGAATCACACAGATCAGACAAACGTCAAATCAGATCCGGAAATTTTGAAGGGTGGTAAGGGGTTTTTGGCAATTGCCTTGCGGTAAAACGCAAATCCCAGTTCGGCATCGCCAGCTTTGCGATGCAGGAAACCGCGATAGGTCAAGACCCGGTCGTCATCCTGATCGGACATCGCATCCAGCACGCGAAACGCATCGTCGCTGCGTCCGGCATAGGCCAGTTCCCGCACGGCGCGGTAAAGATCATCGTCCTGCAACGCCCCGGATTCGGGGTTGACGCATTTCTTTTCGTCTTCCGACCAAACCTGACCATCCTTGCATTCCGTCGACGTTTCGGTTGGTTTGGGTGGGCTGTCATCGTCGGAACCGACGGCAAAGGCCACGGAAGGGACAAGCAGCAGGGAAAAGGCAATCGCGCGATACATCAAAATACTCCCGATTTCGGATATGAATTGCGTTGTGCGTCGCAGACTAACACATGCTCGCGACGAAATTGTTGAATTTTGCGTGTTCCAGGGGGCTTGCCCGCGAACAGATAAAGCGTGAGAGTGTCGGGGGGATTCAAATGTTCCCTGCAGGCACATGCGGGTACGGAGCAAGCCAATGCCAAAGGATCAGATCGACCCGGTCGCAGAGTTGCGCGCCAACACGGCCACACCGTTTGAACAGGCGCGCGCAATGGCGCCCTCGGTCTATACGTCGGAAGAGTTCCTGCAGCATGAGCTGCACCACATTTTCGCACGTGACTGGTACTGCGTCGGGCGCGCCGACGCTTTAAGCCAGCCCGGCGATTACGTCACGGCAGAGCTTGCCGGACAGCCGATCATCGTTGTTCGCGACAGGGCGGGCGAGATTAAGGCGATGTCGAATGTGTGCCTGCACCGGATGTCCACGCTGCTGGAGGGGCAGGGAAACGTTTCCACGATCGTCTGCCCTTATCATGCCTGGACCTACAACCTTGATGGATCGCTGCGCGGTGCGCCGGCAATGTCCAATAATGACGGGTTTGACCGCAAGGATTACTGTCTGCCCAAAATTCGCAGCGAAGAATGGCTCGGCTGGGTGTTTGTGACTTTGAATGCGGATGCAAAGCCAGTCGCCGACGAATTGGCGGATGTTGAGGCCATGGTCGCGGGTTATGACATGACCAACTATACGCAGACATTTTTTGAACAGCATGTCTGGGACACGAACTGGAAGGTTCTGGCCGAGAATTTCATGGAAAGTTACCATTTGCCGGTATGTCACGCGGCAACTGTCGGCGGGCTTTCGCGGCTGGAAGATATGGTTTGCCCGCCGGGTCTGGCGACCTTCAATTACCATACGATCCTGAAAGACGACCAGCTGCGCATCGCGATGGCGCATCCGTCCAATACGCGCCTGAAGGGCGAAGAACGCCGCACAACGTTTCTGTTGGCGATTTACCCCAGCCTGCTGATCACTCTGACGCCCGGCTATTTCTGGTATCTATCCTTGCATCCAAACGGCCCGGGTCAGGTTCATATCCGTTATGGCGGCGGAATGTCGGATGACTATGCCGACGACACTGATGCCACGCAAAATTTTAATGATCTCAAAGTGTTGTTGGATGAAGTGAATGTCGAGGATCGTGGCTGTACCGAAAAGGTTTATCGCGGGCTTTGCTCTGATGCGGCGGAACCGGGGCATCTAAGCCATCTTGAACGCCCGAATTACGATTTCGCGCAATACCTGATGGCGCGGATCGAGACGGGCGAAGCGGGCGCTTGACGCCCCAGCACCACAGCATCATGTATCGCGCCAGTCACGGAGAGCAGACATGACGCATATTCTGGCGATTGATCAAGGCACCACATCAAGCCGGGCAATTATCTTTGACAGCGCGATGAAAATCGTCGCCAGCGACCAACAGGAATTCACCCAGCATTTTCCGGCCTCTGGCTGGGTTGAACATGACCCCGAGGATATCTGGAACACTGTTGTTGCAACCACCAAAGGTGCACTCGCGAATGCGGGGCTCTCGGCTGCGGAAATCGCTGCGATTGGTATCACCAATCAACGTGAGACCACGCTGATCTGGGATCGCGCGACGGGCAAGCCCATCCACAATGCAATTGTCTGGCAAGACAGGCGCACGGCCGCTATTTGCCAAGAATTGAAGGCGGCTGGGCACGAGACAAAAGTAACGCAAACGACCGGTTTGCTGCTTGATCCCTATTTCTCTGGCACCAAGGTCAAATGGATCCTCGACAATGTCGAGGGCGCGCGCAGTCGCGATCTGATGTTTGGTACGGTCGATACCTATCTGATCTGGCGCATGACTGGCGGCGCGGCGCATGTCACCGATGCCACAAACGCCGCTCGCACGATGTTATATGACATCCACAAGGGCGAATGGAGTGCAGAGATCTGTGGGTTACTCGACATCCCGATGTCGATGCTGCCCGAAGTTCGGGATTGCGCCTCGGACTTCGGCACCTCGGACATCCTCGGCGCGCCGGTGCCGATATTGGGCGTGGCGGGTGATCAGCAGGCCGCGACTGTGGGGCAGGCCTGTTTCCAGCCCGGAATGTTGAAATCGACCTACGGTACGGGTTGTTTTGCATTGATCAACACCGGCGACGCGCCGGTCGCATCACAAAACCGGCTGTTGACCACCATCGGATACCAGCTGGACGGGAAGCCGACCTATGCGCTTGAGGGGTCGATCTTCATTGCAGGCGCAGTCGTTCAGTGGTTGAGAGATGGGCTGCAACTTATTGATAATGCTTCGCAAACCCAAAGTATGGCGGAAGCCGCTGATACAGGCCAGAATGTCATTCTCGTTCCGGCCTTTACCGGTCTGGGCGCTCCGTACTGGGACGCGGAATGCCGCGGCGCAATCTTCGGTCTGACCCGCAATTCTGGCCCCAATGAATTTGCGCGCGCCGCGCTGGAAAGCGTCGGGTATCAGACCCGCGACCTGCTGGAGGCGATGCAGGCCGACATGGGTGGTGCGGGCGAGGCAACGCTCAGGGTCGATGGCGGCATGACCGCCAGCGATTGGACGATGCAATTCCTTTCCGACGTCCTTGGCGCACCGGTCGACCGGCCCGAGGTGCTGGAAACCACGGCGCTGGGCGCCGCTTGGCTGGCGGGGATGCGCGCCGGTGTCTATCCGGGACAGGAAGAGTTTGCGGCCGGTTGGGCGCTGGAGCGGCGCTTTACGCCACAGATGGGCGCAGACGTGCGAAATACCCGATACATGGCATGGAAAGATGCCGTTTCTCGCACTCTGACCAACCGTTGAACCGCGCAATTGTGATCAGGAAATGCTGGACGCCAATTGTGCCAGCGGACTAGTCCCTCGCTTCGCATGATTTGACGTTGTGATATTTTTCTGAATCACTCTGCTATAGATTTTGGGAGGGTATTGAGATGTCAAAATGTGGTCGTGCTGTGAAGTATGTTGTTCGACTGAATGCTGGTGAGCGGTTGCAGCTTGAGGATATGATCCGCACGGGTCGGCAGGCGGCGTATCGACTGCTCAAGGCGCGGATATTGCTCAAGGCAGATGTATCTTCAGACAGTGGCGGCTGGGATGACGAGCGGATTGCAGAAGCTTTGGAGACCAGTGTTTCCACAGTATTCCGTACCCGCCGCCAGGTTGTGGAAGAAGGCCTTGAGGCGGCTCTGGGTCGCAAAAAGCAGAAGACCCCGTCCACGCCAGCAATCTTTGATGGAACCGCTGAGGCGAAGCTCATTGCGTTGGCCTGTTCGGAACCACCGGAGGGTCACGCGCGCTGGTCTTTGCGTCTTCTGGAAACGCGCGTGGTCGAATTGGGCATCGTTGAAGCAGCCAGCGACAGCACGATCCATCGGGTGCTCAAAAAAACGCGCTCAAACCGCACAAGAGCCGCTATTGGGTGATCCCTCCGAAAGCCAATGCAGGTTTTGTTGCTGCGATGGAAGATGTGCTGGAAGTCTACACGCGCCCCTATGATCCGGCCCGCCCGCTGGTTTGCCTTGACGAGACCAGCAAGCAGCTGACCTTTGAGACCCGTACGCCGATCCCAATCCGGCCGGGGCGCGAAGCCCGTTTCGACTATGAATACGAGCGCGCGGGTGTGGCCAGCCTGTTCATGTTGTTTGCCCCGCTTGAAGGCTGGCGCCATGTTGCCGTTCGAGACCGCCGAACCGCCATCGATTTTGCCCACATTCTCAAGGACCTCGCCGACACCCACTTCCCCAAGGCTGACCGGATTACACTGGTTCAGGACAATCTCAACACCCACAACCCGGCGTCGTTATACAAGGCCTTTCCACCTGATGAAGCCCGTCGCATTGTCGAACGGTTTGAGTGGCACTTCACGCCCAAACACGGCTCCTGGCTCAACATCGCAGAATGTGAACTCAGCACACTTGCGCGTCAATGTCTCGACCGCCGCATTCCTGATCGCAACACCTTGGCCAATGAAGCAAAGGCATGGGAAACCGAGCGAAACACCGCATCCGCAAAGGTGACATGGCGATTCTCAACTAAAGACGCACGCATCAAACTTGCTCACCTTTACCCGCAAATCGGATGAATCAAGGGACTAGCGTGCTTGTCATGCGCTATCTCATTCTTGCCTTATTGCTGATCACAGCCCCGGCACACGCCGCCGATGACACCAAATATGAAGAATTGCTGCAGCGCCTCGCGGGCGCGAAAAACAAGGCAGATGCCGACGCGCTGAACGGCGAAATCTGGGAATGCTGGCTGACGGCTCCTGACCAAACGGCACAGGAACTACTTGATGCGGCGATGCAACGCCGCGCGGCCTATGATTTTCTTGGCGCGATCCATCATCTGGACCGGCTGGTTGAATTCTACCCGGACTATGCCGAGGCGTGGAACCAGCGCGCAACGATGTACTATCTGACCGGCGAATACGAAAAGTCCCTTGCGGATGTGGCCGAAACACTGGCGCGCGAACCGCGCCATTTCGGGGCGTTGGCCGGAAAGTCGGTGATCCTGTTCAATCAGGGAAAGATCGGCCTCGCCCAGATCGCTGTGAAAGAAGCGTTGAAATACCACCCGTTTTTGAATGAGGCGGCGATCCTGTCGATTGAATCCGGCGAGGATATTTAGGCCAGTCGTCCGCTAGTTCGAAGAATCGTTGAGCGATTCTGACGTACTGTTCCCAGCAGGCGCATTTTCGCCTCCGCCTTCTGTTTCTTGCGAAGTTTCCTCTTCAAAACTCCAGCGTAACGGCTGGCGCTTATAGCCGCCGGGCGTTTCGAAGACTTCATTTACCAGCGTCGGTCTGCCTGTAACGACAAATGTCGTGTCATCCTCAAATCCTTCGCCACCTAAGAATGCACTGCCCTCTTCCAGGTCGAGAGTGATGCGTTGGAACAATTCCATCCAACCGAGAACTTCGCCAACGATAGCTGTGCTTTGGGCTTCTATCCAAACATCTTTTCCGCCGAGACTTGCATGCATCCTCAATCCGGCAGCGCCCATTTCAACGCGTCCACTGGGTATCGCTGCGAGGAAGTTGATACTGTGGGACGCCGTGCCCTCGTATATGGTGCTGCTGGTATGATCGACGACTACGACAGTAACGCCGCCATCAATGCGGCGCACCAGAATGGAGTTTTTCGGGTCCGGTGTGCCTTTTGCGCTAATTTCAATCCTCAGGCTATCGCCCTCGGCGGATGCCGTTATCGTCTGCGGTTCAAGTGTGTTTTGGACAGATTCACCCCCAACGATTTCGAAGACCACCCCAGCAGAAACGGGAAGGGGAAGCAGCATTGCCAATAGCAAAATGTATTTTTTCACGAATATCTCCCGACGCAATACAATTCCGGGGTTACTACCGTGTTGGCAATTGCCGCTGCAAGCACGATTGCGGTGTAGTTGCTGTCGGCAGTCGCAAACCAATTGGTTAAAGGTAACTCCCAAGCACCCCCCACGTTTGAGTGTTATTGTCAGTTTTATGGTGAGTCGAATTTGCCATTTTGCGCGTGTTTTTTTTCTTTCTTGGTAACTCCCAAGCACCCCCCACGTTTGAGTGTTATTGTCAGTTTTATGGTGAGTCGAATTTGCCATTTTGCGCGTGTTTTTTTCTTTCTTGTCTGAATTCTGTGGCGCCGGGTTGATTTCTCTGAATCAGTGGTGGGATGGATCAGGTTGCCGCCCTTGAACAACTTCTCGCCACGGCTCTGCGTCGGATCGCTGAGCTTGAAGCTGCGTTGGCGAGCATGGCGGAAGAGATCACGGACCTGCGCCGACAGTTGGCCAAGAACAGCAGCAATAGCAGCAAGCCCCCTTCAAGTGATGGCCTGAAGAAGCCAGCCCCGCGCAGCCTGCGTGGCAAATCCGGAAAGAAAAGTGGCGGCCAAGTTGGCCACCGGGGCGACACCCTGCGCCAGACGTCAACACCCGACTTTGTCGAACGGCATGAGGCGACGCATTGCAGCGCCTGTCAGAGCGCCCTGACGGCGGAGATGGTGAAAGGGATCGAGAAGCGTCAGGTGTTCGACTTGCCTGCGCCACGCCTGGAGGTCACCGAGCATCAGGCGGCGGTTTATTGTTGCGACCATTGTCGAGCCACGACGACGGCTGGCTTTCCCGATGGCGTGGCCGCGCATGTGCAATATGGCACGCGCATGCGGGCAGTGGCGGTCTATTGCAATGTTCAGCAGCTGATACCCGAGGATCGGGTCTGCCAGCTTATGCGCGACCTGTTTGGGGCCACCAGCTTGTGCGCGGCCAGCGTGACCAACTGGACGCGCGGCGCGGCAAATAAGATGGGTGTCGTGGTTGAACACATTCTCGCCCGGCTTGCCGAAGGCGGCGTTCGGCATCTGGACGAGACCGGACTTCGTGTTGCCGGCAAGCTGCACTGGCTGCACACGATCTGCGATACCGCCTTCACCCATTACCGCATCAGCGCCAAACGCGGTGCTGTTCCAACCTTCCTGACCGGCGGGACGATCATTCATGATCACTGGAAACCCTACTACGCCCATATGAGCGGAGTGGACGCCCACGCCCTCTGCGGGGCGCATCACTTGCGCGAACTCAAGGCCATCGAAGAGATCGAAAAAGAGCCTTGGGCGACGGAGATGAGCGCAGTGCTTCATAGCGCCAATCAGCTCAGATGCGCGGCTCAGGATCAAGGCGAGACCGAACTCCCGGAACTGGTTCGCCAGGGTATCGTCACCAGATACATGGCGATCCTCGCCAAGGGGCTCGCCTTCCACGAACGCCGGCCCCCGCTGGCCAAAAGCCCCGGCACCCGCGGCCGAAAAGCCAGGCGGCCAGGCCACAACCTGCTCCTCCGCCTGCGTGACTACCGCGATGACGTTTTGCGATTCATCGCCGACTTCGCGGTCCCATTCACAAACAATCAGGCCGAACAGGACCTGCGCATGATGAAGCTGCGCATGAAAATCTCGGGCACCTTCCGCACCCTCGAGGGCGCGCGGGTCTTCGCCGACATCAGGTCCGTCATCTCGACGGCCAGAAAACACCGGTTCAACATCCTGGAAATCCTGACCCTGTCACCACCTCAGATCATCGCACGGCTCTGACGGAACAAAACCCCGCAACCCTATCGGACAGGGTGCTTGGGAGTTACCTTTCTTGTCTGAATTCTGTGGCGCCGGGTTGATTTCTCTGAATCAGTGGTGGGATGGATCAGGTTGCCGCCCTTGAACAACTTCTCGCCACGGCTCTGCGTCGGATCGCTGAGCTTGAAGCTGCGTTGGCGAGCATGGCGGAAGAGATCACGGACCTGCGCCGACAGTTGGCCAAGAACAGCAGCAATAGCAGCAAGCCCCCTTCAAGTGATGGCCTGAAGAAGCCAGCCCCGCGCAGCCTGCGTGGCAAATCCGGAAAGAAAAGTGGCGGCCAAGTTGGCCACCGGGGCGACACCCTGCGCCAGACGTCAACACCCGACTTTGTCGAACGGCATGAGGCGACGCATTGCAGCGCCTGTCAGAGCGCCCTGACGGCGGAGATGGTGAAAGGGATCGAGAAGCGTCAGGTGTTCGACTTGCCTGCGCCACGCCTGGAGGTCACCGAGCATCAGGCGGCGGTTTATTGTTGCGACCATTGTCGAGCCACGACGACGGCTGGCTTTCCCGATGGCGTGGCCGCGCATGTGCAATATGGCACGCGCATGCGGGCAGTGGCGGTCTATTGCAATGTTCAGCAGCTGATACCCGAGGATCGGGTCTGCCAGCTTATGCGCGACCTGTTTGGGGCCACCAGCTTGTGCGCGGCCAGCGTGACCAACTGGACGCGCGGCGCGGCAAATAAGATGGGTGTCGTGGTTGAACACATTCTCGCCCGGCTTGCCGAAGGCGGCGTTCGGCATCTGGACGAGACCGGACTTCGTGTTGCCGGCAAGCTGCACTGGCTGCACACGATCTGCGATACCGCCTTCACCCATTACCGCATCAGCGCCAAACGCGGTGCTGTTCCAACCTTCCTGACCGGCGGGACGATCATTCATGATCACTGGAAACCCTACTACGCCCATATGAGCGGAGTGGACGCCCACGCCCTCTGCGGGGCGCATCACTTGCGCGAACTCAAGGCCATCGAAGAGATCGAAAAAGAGCCTTGGGCGACGGAGATGAGCGCAGTGCTTCATAGCGCCAATCAGCTCAGATGCGCGGCTCAGGATCAAGGCGAGACCGAACTCCCGGAACTGGTTCGCCAGGGTATCGTCACCAGATACATGGCGATCCTCGCCAAGGGGCTCGCCTTCCACGAACGCCAGCCCCCGCTGGCCAAAAGCCCCGGCACCCGCGGCCGAAAAGCCAGGCGGCCAGGCCACAACCTGCTCCTCCGCCTGCGTGACTACCGCGATGACGTTTTGCGATTCATCGCCGACTTCGCGGTCCCATTCACAAACAATCAGGCCGAACAGGACCTGCGCATGATGAAGCTGCGCATGAAAATCTCGGGCACCTTCCGCACCCTCGAGGGCGCGCGGGTCTTCGCCGACATCAGGTCCGTCATCTCGACGGCCAGAAAACACCGGTTCAACATCCTGGAAATCCTGACCCTGTCACCACCTCAGATCATCGCACGGCTCTGACGGAACAAAACCCCGCAACCCTATCGGACAGGGTGCTTGGGAGTTACGGTTAAAGCAAAATTCTGGCACCGTTCGCGACCCGATCCAGCGCAAATGCGACCGGACACATAAGATTTCTTTTGTGTGACTGATCTCCTTCGCGTTGAAGATCAGCAGACAACAAATCGCAGCTTACGTCAGTGTCCGAATTTCGGGGGGTAGCTCAGTCCTGTCCCAATTCACTGAATAAATAACCGCGTCGCAGTGATGGGCGATGATACGCGCATCCGGAACAACCAACACCGGTGGCGTGTCGATGATAACAAAGTCGTATATGTTTCGCACGTTCTCCACAAAGTCATGGAATTTGTCTGACGAGAACAGATCTGCTGCGTTCACATTGGATTTCGCCCCCATCAACACATCGGCATTTAGCCTGTCATCGCTAATGATCGCTTCGCCGAGGCTTTGATCCCCGGTCAGGACACTCACCAAGTTGCCCGGCGGTGTTTGCGGAATGTATTGCGACAGGGTTCGGCGGCGAATGTCGCCTTCGATCAAAAGCACTTTTTTATCCAAGCCCGAAAGGTTGTGCGTCAGTGCAATCGCTTGGGTCGTCTTTCCTTCACCCGGAATCTTACCACCCTTCAAAATTTCCGGATCTGATTTGACGTTTGTCTGATCTGTGTGATTCAAGGAGTCTCCACTGCTGATATTGGAGGCTGGTTTGTTGGGAAATGTTTGTTTTTCAGAGCTTTATTCGAAGGTTGAGGCGGATTTTCAGGACCGCTTGCTCGGGTATCACAAGTCGCGCCGGGAGGGATTGTGCATCATAGCAAACCCCGATTCTGGATAAGACGTTGGCGTCACCAGTGCACTACTCGACAGAATTTTTTCGTAGTTTTTTGATTCGTTTTTTACGATACTCGTTGACCCTTTTTCGCAGAGGGTTGCGATGAGGGATTTCCACCATTGTTATGGAAATGATCCTCGGTTCTCTCAAAGCCTCATTTGGCTCCAGTTCAACGGCAATTCCGCCAAACTCTCCAAGAAATAGAACATTTGAAACGGTTTCGTGATCCGCTTTGAATGTATCAGGGTCATTTTTCCGTACGTGTTTCGGGATGATCACCTGAAAGGGAGTGGCGGCCATCAGATCGAGCACAAGTGTCATGGTTCTTTTAGGGAGCGCAGCCAGTTCATTGAGCTTATCCGTGAGGGCGTAGAGACGGTTGGGGTCCTCTTCCATCATGTCGAACATGAGGTCCCGGATCTTCTCATAAGCGAGATCTTCGTTGATTGGGAAGTTGTTCTCCATGGCGCGCACCTTTTGCCCCGTGTTGACCAGCCTGAATGCCCCCGTGATTAGTATGGGGTGAGAGGGGTTTCCAGGTACGTTGCCCCATGATTCAAGGTTCAAAAGCGACACAATATGGACCGCCACTCATGTCGATCACTAACACCGCACTTTTTGTCTGTCTCGATGATTTTGCAAAAACCTACGAGGACTGGGAGCGCCACCGGTTGATCCCCTCGGGTCGTCAGAGGCTTCGCGCCGGCAAGCTGACCCTGGGGGAGAGCCTGTTCATCATGGTCTTGTTTCACTTGTCGCCGTTCAAGGACTTCAAACATTATTGGATTTATGGCGTTGAGCAGAAATACCGTGACTGCTTTGGCACCCTCCCGAGCTATGGTCGGTTTGTCAGCCTCATGCCAAGATTAATGGTGCCGTTTTGCATACTGCTGCACTGCTTCAGCGGTGAAAAAACCGGCGTCTATTTTGCCGACAGCACTAAGCTCGCGGTCTGCCACAATGCCCGCATTAATCGAAACAAGGTCTTCAAGGGGCTGGCAAAGCGCGGTCGCAGCACAATGGGCTGGTTCTTTGGCTTCAAACTGCATCTAATCATCAACAACAAGGGGGAGATCATGGCCGTCAAAATCACGGCAGGTAATGTCGATGATCGAAAGCCGTTTGAAGCCATGATCGCGGGCCTCGAAGGCAAAATATTTGCTGATAAGGGCTATATCTCCAAATCCCTCTTCCAACGGCTCTGGCAGCGTGGGCTCCACCTCGTCACCGGCATTCGCCGCAACATGAAAAACTATCTCCTGCCAATCCTGAACAAAATCCTGTTGCGAAGGCGGTTCATCATCGAAACTCTGTTCGATAAGTTGAAAACCAGCATGGGACTGGAACACACTCGACACAGATCGCCTGCCAACGCATTCGTACACCTCATCTCGTGTGTCGCAGCCTATATGCTCGGGAAAACCAAAGTTAAAATGGGACCCATAACCGTGCCGGAAACAATCAGGCAGGTCGAATACCAGATATAGCGCTTATCCAGAACTCAGGTTAGTAAGATTCTGGAAGCATTCAAAAGTTGGATAAATGCCGCTCACTTCTACCGGCACGAAGAAGGCGCTGAGGAACCAAGCCAGCCGTCGGAAGAAATTGCTATATTATTGATTTCCCAAGGATTATCGTTTGTTCGCTGGCTCGCCCAACTTGATCGCTTAAAGCTCGGCAGTTAAATAAAATTCGGATATTCTGAATTATACAAATGCTGGTTTCCGATGTTGTTTCGGACGCGATGTCACCTCCCCCGCCGCTTCACATTCCCACCCCTCTGCCCGGCCTTCCCGGCCGTGCTGCGCCCGCGGGACTTCACCGCCGCCTCTGACGCCTTCTCGACGGCGTATTGCCGGGCCATGGGGTCGTCGTGGATGGCGAGGTCGACGGCCTCCAGCCGTTTGACCTCATCGCGCAGGCGGGCGGCTTCTTCGAATTCGAGATTCTCGGCGGCCTTGCGCATGTCGGTGCGCAGGCCCTCCAACACGGTTTGCAGGTTGCCGCCGGAAATGGCGGGGTCGATTTTGGCGGTGACACGGGACTGGTCGGTGTCGCCTTTGTAAAGGCCGGACAGCACATCCTCGACGTTCTTTTTCACCGTGGCGGGGGTGATGCCGTGTTCTTCGTTATAGGCGATCTGTTTGGCGCGGCGGCGGTCGGTTTCTTTCAGCGCGCGTTCCATCGAGCCAGTGATGCGGTCGGCATACATGATGACGCGGCCGTCGGCGTTGCGCGCGGCGCGGCCGATAGTCTGAACCAGCGAGGTTTCAGAACGCAGGAAGCCTTCCTTGTCGGCGTCCAAAATCGCAACCAGCCCGCATTCGGGGATGTCGAGGCCTTCGCGCAGCAGGTTAATGCCGATCAGCACGTCAAAAGCGCCGAGGCGCAGATCGCGCAGGATCTCGATGCGTTCCAGCGTGTCGATGTCGGAATGCATATAGCGCACGCGGATGCCCTGTTCGTGCATGTATTCGGTCAGATCCTCGGCCATGCGTTTGGTCAGCGTGGTGCAAAGCGTGCGCATGCCCCGTTCGGCGACCTTGCGGACCTCATCCAGCAGATCGTCGACCTGCATCTCGACGGGGCGGATTTCAACAGGCGGGTCGATCAGGCCGGTGGGGCGGATGACCTGTTCGGTGAAAACGCCTCCCGACTGTTCAAGTTCCCAGTTCTGCGGCGTGGCAGAGACGAAGACCGATTGCGGGCGCATGGCGTCCCATTCTTCGAACTTCAAAGGCCGGTTGTCCATGCAGGACGGCAGTCTAAACCCGTGTTCTGACAGCGTGAACTTCCGGCGATAGTCGCCGCGATACATGCCGCCAATCTGGGGCACAGAGACGTGGGATTCATCGGCGAAAACGATGGCGTGGTCGGGGATGAATTCGAACAGGGTCGGGGGCGGTTCGCCGGGGGCGCGGCCGGTCAGATAGCGGGAGTAGTTTTCGATGCCGTTGCACGACCCGGTGGCCTCCAGCATTTCAAGGTCGAAATAAGTGCGCTGTTCAAGGCGCTGGGCTTCCAGCAGCTTACCCTCGTCCACCAGTTGGTCGAGGCGGTGGCGGAGTTCTTTTTTGATGTTCACCATGGCCTGGTTGAGCGTAGGGCGGGGCGTGACGTAGTGGGAATTGGCGTAGACGCGAATGCGCTCGAAATTGTCGGTCTTCTCGCCCGTTAGGGGGTCGAATTCGGTGATCGATTCCAGTTCCTCTCCGAAAAATGACAGCTTCCACGCCCTGTCTTCGAGGTGGGCCGGCCAGATTTCAAGGCTGTCGCCGCGAACGCGAAAGGAGCCACGGGCGAAGGCCTGATCGTTTCGGCGGTATTGCTGGGCGACGAGGTCTTTCATCACCTGACGCTGGTCATAGCTGTCGCCGGACTTCAGGTCTTGCGTCATCGCGCCATAGGTTTCGACCGAGCCGATGCCGTAGATGCAGGAGACCGAGGCGACGATGATAACGTCGTCGCGTTCGAGCAGAGCCCGGGTGGCCGAGTGGCGCATCCGGTCGATTTGCTCGTTAATCTGGCTTTCTTTTTCGATGTAAGTGTCGGAACGGGGGACGTAAGCCTCTGGCTGGTAATAATCATAAAAGCTGACGAAATATTCGACGGAGTTGTTGGGGAAGAACCCTTTGAATTCGCCGTATAACTGCGCGGCCAGCGTCTTGTTGGGGGCGAGGATGATGGCGGGGCGCTGTGTTTCGGCGATGACCTTGGCCATCGTATAGGTCTTGCCGGTGCCGGTGGCGCCCAAGAGAACCTGATTCTGCTCGCCGTCTGTGATGCCATCGACAAGCTCGACAATCGCCGTGGGCTGATCGCCTGCGGGTTCGAATTCCGTCACCATTTCCAGCCGAACGCCGCCTTCCAGCTTGTCGCGGGTTCGGACATCGGGGGCAGGGGCGCTGAGGATCGGTTCTGACATGGGTTAACGATTCCTTTCCATGCCACATTTGATCACTTTTTGTTCTTGTTCAAGGGACGAGACCGGTGCGGCGGAAATGCCTGTTCTCCAGGGCATTCTCTCGCCTGCCAAGCGTCATCCCGCGCAATCATGCTCTATCGTAAATATTGTGTTGCCTTAGGGTAAACTCACCCTTACCGTGTGAAGTATTACAAGTCTGGCCGTCGACGATTTGCAGGGCGCTACCCCACCCACCCACTGTACCCTGCTTATGGTCGACGGCCACATTTCCCAAAATTCGCGGCAAATCCCTGTTGCAGAGTGCGGGCGCAATTTGCGATAGGTACCTGCGATATCCGGGAGAAACATATGCCTGCGCGCATCTATCAACCTGCAAGAAACGCGATGACCTCTGGTGCGGCGAAGACGAAGCACTGGGTGCTGGAATATGTGTCTGGTGCGGCGCGCGAGGTTGACCCGCTGATGGGCTGGACAAGTTCGGATGATACGCAAAGTCAGGTCAGGTTGACGTTTGAGACGAAAGATGCCGCGTTGGAATATGCCGAGGATCACGGCATCGACGCGGTGGTGGCGGAACCACACAAGCGCAAGCCGAACATCCGCCCCGGCGGTTATGGCGACAATTTCGCGACCAACCGGCGGACGGTCTGGACGCACTAGGCGCCGTTGCCTCGATTTTTGGATTTGCGGTAACCTGTTCTCCGAACAGTTTGCGAGGTTGTCATGAAACGGCCGCCGAACCCTATGCCTGACTTTGTCAGGGACGCTCTTCAGTCCAACGGATTGATGGAACGGTATGATCAGCGCCCGTGGTATCAGCGCAATGACTATCTGGGGTGGATTAACCGGGCCAAACGCGAAGAGACGCGCGTGAAGCGTCTTAATCAGATGCTTGAGGAGCTGAGGGCCGGAGATGTTTATATGAAGATGGCTTGGCGTCCCGGGCGGAAAGGTGGGAATTGAACGGCGAGGCGAAATCGATCGTTCCTTTAGCCAAACGTTGGCCCGACACTGAGTTGTCGGTGCGAATGGCTTGAAGAGGTCAAGGCGGGCCAGCCCCCTCGCGGGGAATCAAGCCGCAGGCGCCGCGCGATCGCCTGCCCGTCCCGCCTCTCACACATTGCCAAGGCAATGTGTTGCCGGCAGTGCATTGCATGGTGATGCAATGCACGAGAGGGGGCTGGCGATTTGGTGAGGCCGGGTGCAATCTATTGAACGTACACGGGCTTGGCTGGGATTAACGGGCAAACTGCGAGGTTGGTTCGCCACCCCACGGGCAGGCAATCGCGCGTCTTTTCTCTTGATTTGCGGCTCTTGGCCAAGCGCGGACGCATCAAACCTGCGTCACAGCAAATTCAAAAACTCATCCACGTCCTTCTCGGTCGTCGACCAACTGCACACCAACCGCGCTGACAAGACCTCTTCATCCGGTCCCTGCAGCGGCTGATCAAACGGCCAGATGCCATAAACCGCACCGGCACTTTGCGCCGTCCTGTGAATTCCACGCGGCCAGTTTGCAAACACCATGTTGGCATCTGTGGGAAATTTCAGCGCGGCGCTTTGCGACGCGGCAATCCCTTGCGCCAATCGCCCACCCATTTCATTGGCATTGCGCGCCAAACCCTGCCAAAGATCATCCGCCAGATAGGCCCGCATTTGTGCTGACAGAAACCGGTGCTTGGACATCAGATGCCCTCCGCGTTTGCGGCGCAGCTCGAACTCCCAGGCCCTGTCGGGGTCGAATATCACCACCGCCTCTACGCCCATCAGCCCGTTTTTGGTGCCACCAAAGCTCAATACGTCGACACCTGCGCGCCAGGTCATGTCCGCAGGGCTCGCGCCGCTGGCGACAATGGCATTGGCAAACCGCGCGCCGTCCAGATGCACAGGCAGGTCGTATTCGCGCGCAATGCCGGTCAGCTTTGCAATCTCTGCCGGTGTATAGACGGTGCCAAATTCGGTCACGTTGGTGATCGACACCATGCCGCGCTGAACAAGGTGCACATCCGGCGTCACAGGGTTCGCCAAAGCATCGCGCAGGTTTTCCGGGTCCATCTTCCCGTTCTCGCCGTCGATCAGCACCAGTTTCGCGCCGCCGGTGTAGAATTCCGGCGCGCCGCACTCGTCTGTTTCGATATGGGCGTGTCGGTGGCAGTAAACTGCGCCCCAGGGCGGGCAGAACGTGGCGAGAGACAGTGCATTGGCGATGGATCCGGTCGTCACTAGGTATACTGCTGCCTCGGGCGCCTCGAAAACGTCGCGCACCCGCGCGCGCACCTCGTCCATGATCGGATCAGCGCCGTAGCTGCCCAAATACCCGGTGTTGGCGCGCGCCAGCGCTTCGATCACACTAGGATGAGCGGGCGATGTGGTGTCAGAGGCGAAATGCATGGGAGATCCTCAGATTGGTTCCTCGACGACGTACTCTTCCCACTCTTCCTCGGGCACTTCGAATTCCGGCACGGTCCAGCCCAGCACCGAAACCCCGGCCTGATGCACGCTGTCCGGGTCGCCCGAAATCAGCGGGTGCCAGTCGTAAAGCGCCTTTTGTTCAAAGATCAGCCGATAGGCGCAGGTTTCAGGCATCCAATAGGCGACGTCTTCGATGTTTTTCGGCGTCAGAACCACGCATTCCGGTACGATCTGTTTGCGGATGTCGTACTGCGCGCAGCGGCAGGTTTCATCATCCAACAAACGACAGGCGATGCGGGTAAAGGCGATCTCATTCGTTTCCGGGTCTTCCAGCTTGTTCAGGCAGCACTTGCCACAGCCGTCGCACAGCGCTTCCCACTCCTTAACCCCGATTCTGGATAAGACGTTGGCGTCACCAGTGCACTACTCGACAGAATTTTTTCGTAGTTTTTTGGTAACTCCCAAGCACCCTGTCCGATAGGGTTGCGGGGTTTTGTTCCGTCAGAGCCGTGCGATGATCTGAGGTGGTGACAGGGTCAGGATTTCCAGGATGTTGAACCGGTGTTTTCTGGCCGTCGAGATGACGGACCTGATGTCGGCGAAGACCCGCGCGCCCTCGAGGGTGCGGAAGGTGCCCGAGATTTTCATGCGCAGCTTCATCATGCGCAGGTCCTGTTCGGCCTGATTGTTTGTGAATGGGACCGCGAAGTCGGCGATGAATCGCAAAACGTCATCGCGGTAGTCACGCAGGCGGAGGAGCAGGTTGTGGCCTGGCCGCCTGGCTTTTCGGCCGCGGGTGCCGGGGCTTTTGGCCAGCGGGGGCCGGCGTTCGTGGAAGGCGAGCCCCTTGGCGAGGATCGCCATGTATCTGGTGACTATACCCTGGCGAACCAGTTCCGGGAGTTCGGTCTCGCCTTGATCCTGAGCCGCGCATCTGAGCTGATTGGCGCTATGAAGCACTGCGCTCATCTCCGTCGCCCAAGGCTCTTTTTCGATCTCTTCGATGGCCTTGAGTTCGCGCAAGTGATGCGCCCCGCAGAGGGCGTGGGCGTCCACTCCGCTCATATGGGCGTAGTAGGGTTTCCAGTGATCATGAATGATCGTCCCGCCGGTCAGGAAGGTTGGAACAGCACCGCGTTTGGCGCTGATGCGGTAATGGGTGAAGGCGGTATCGCAGATCGTGTGCAGCCAGTGCAGCTTGCCGGCAACACGAAGTCCGGTCTCGTCCAGATGCCGAACGCCGCCTTCGGCAAGCCGGGCGAGAATGTGTTCAACCACGACACCCATCTTATTTGCCGCGCCGCGCGTCCAGTTGGTCACGCTGGCCGCGCACAAGCTGGTGGCCCCAAACAGGTCGCGCATAAGCTGGCAGACCCGATCCTCGGGTATCAGCTGCTGAACATTGCAATAGACCGCCACTGCCCGCATGCGCGTGCCATATTGCACATGCGCGGCCACGCCATCGGGAAAGCCAGCCGTCGTCGTGGCTCGACAATGGTCGCAACAATAAACCGCCGCCTGATGCTCGGTGACCTCCAGGCGTGGCGCAGGCAAGTCGAACACCTGACGCTTCTCGATCCCTTTCACCATCTCCGCCGTCAGGGCGCTCTGACAGGCGCTGCAATGCGTCGCCTCATGCCGTTCGACAAAGTCGGGTGTTGACGTCTGGCGCAGGGTGTCGCCCCGGTGGCCAACTTGGCCGCCACTTTTCTTTCCGGATTTGCCACGCAGGCTGCGCGGGGCTGGCTTCTTCAGGCCATCACTTGAAGGGGGCTTGCTGCTATTGCTGCTGTTCTTGGCCAACTGTCGGCGCAGGTCCGTGATCTCTTCCGCCATGCTCGCCAACGCAGCTTCAAGCTCAGCGATCCGACGCAGAGCCGTGGCGAGAAGTTGTTCAAGGGCGGCAACCTGATCCATCCCACCACTGATTCAGAGAAATCAACCCGGCGCCACAGAATTCAGACAAGAAAGAAAAAAAACACGCGCAAAATGGCAAATTCGACTCACCATAAAACTGACAATAACACTCAAACGTGGGGGGTGCTTGGGAGTTACGTTTTTTGATTCGTTTTTTACGATACTCGTTGACCCTTTTTCGCAGAGGGTTGCGATGAGGGATTTCCACCATTGTTATGGAAATGATCCTCGGTTCTCTCAAAGCCTCATTTGGCTCCAGTTCAACGGCAATTCCGCCAAACTCTCCAAGAAATAGAACATTTGAAACGGTTTCGTGATCCGCTTTGAATGTATCAGGGTCATTTTTCCGTACGTGTTTCGGGATGATCACCTGAAAGGGAGTGGCGGCCATCAGATCGAGCACAAGTGTCATGGTTCTTTTAGGGAGCGCAGCCAGTTCATTGAGCTTATCCGTGAGGGCGTAGAGACGGTTGGGGTCCTCTTCCATCATGTCGAACATGAGGTCCCGGATCTTCTCATAAGCGAGATCTTCGTTGATTGGGAAGTTGTTCTCCATGGCGCGCACCTTTTGCCCCGTGTTGACCAGCCTGAATGCCCCCGTGATTAGTATGGGGTGAGAGGGGTTTCCAGGTACGTTGCCCCATGATTCAAGGTTCAAAAGCGACACAATATGGACCGCCACTCATGTCGATCACTAACACCGCACTTTTTGTCTGTCTCGATGATTTTGCAAAAACCTACGAGGACTGGGAGCGCCACCGGTTGATCCCCTCGGGTCGTCAGAGGCTTCGCTCCGGCAAGCTGACCCTGGGGGAGAGCCTGTTCATCATGGTCTTGTTTCACTTGTCGCCGTTCAAGGACTTCAAACATTATTGGATTTATGGCGTTGAGCAGAAATACCGTGACTGCTTTGGCACCCTCCCGAGCTATGGTCGGTTTGTCAGCCTCATGCCAAGATTAATGGTGCCGTTTTGCATACTGCTGCACTGCTTCAGCGGTGAAAAAACCGGCGTCTATTTTGCCGACAGCACTAAGCTCGCGGTCTGCCACAATGCCCGCATTAATCGAAACAAGGTCTTCAAGGGGCTGGCAAAGCGCGGTCGCAGCACAATGGGCTGGTTCTTTGGCTTCAAACTGCATCTAATCATCAACAACAAGGGGGAGATCATGGCCGTCAAAATCACGGCAGGTAATGTCGATGATCGAAAGCCGTTTGAAGCCATGATCGCGGGCCTCGAAGGCAAAATATTTGCTGATAAGGGCTATATCTCCAAATCCCTCTTCCAACGGCTCTGGCAGCGTGGGCTCCACCTCGTCACCGGCATTCGCCGCAACATGAAAAACTATCTCCTGCCAATCCTGAACAAAATCCTGTTGCGAAGGCGGTTCATCATCGAAACTCTGTTCGATAAGTTGAAAACCAGCATGGGACTGGAACACACTCGACACAGATCGCCTGCCAACGCATTCGTACACCTCATCTCGTGTGTCGCAGCCTATATGCTCGGGAAAACCAAAGTTAAAATGGGACCCATAACCGTGCCGGAAACAATCAGGCAGGTCGAATACCAGATATAGCGCTTATCCAGAACTCAGGTTAGCAAGCGTGATTTTGAACACGCGCAGCGTCAATCTGATGGAAAATGCGGCTGCTCTGCCCCGCGATATCGGCTCTGTGGACCACCGCTATCAATACATTTCGCGGGTTCTGGGCAATCCTCACATCGATACTGATGAGATCATGCAGGCCTATGTTGGTGAAATTTTCCGCCGCCAGTGTGAGGCCGGAGAAACGATTGTGGTGGCCCTTGATCAAAGCAAGCTCAACGAAGGGCATGAGGTTTTGATGTTATCGGTGCGGATGCGGGATCGGGCCCTCCCGGTCGCCTGGCGTGTACGCCAGACCAAAGGGCCGATTGGATGGCGCGTGCAACATGAGCTTTTGGAAGCAGTCCGCCCATGGCTCCCGGCGGATGCGCGTGTGTTGCTGGCGGGAGATCGGTTTTATGGAACCGCCCGATTGGTCGCATGGTGCCAGGAGGCTGGATGGGACTACCGGCTGCGCATGAAGGGAAATATCACACTGCAACATCAGGGTGGCGAGATGATGACGCGCGAAATTGCCCAACTGATGCCCGAAGGGCTTGTAAACGCTGAGCTTTACGGAACGGGCGTCTTTAGCAACATTGGAGTGCTTCACGAAGAGGGGCACAAAGAGCCTTGGATTATTGCCATGAATGCAGCACCGTCCGAGTACAAGGTGCTCGATTATGGAATGCGTTGGGGAATTGAAGCCATGTTCTCCGACTTCAAAACCCGGGGCTTTGAAATTACTCAAAGCCAGATCAAAAAGCCGGATCGATTGGCCCGCCTCATTTTGGTGCTGGCAATCGCCATGTACTGGGCTGTTTCAACCGGAGCAAACGAAGAGCACCACGTCGCAATACGCGGCGAAAAAAGGGGATTCGAAAAGCCCGAAGGTCCTTATGCTCTCTCTTCAAGACAGGCCTTCGTGCTATCCGACGATGCCTCGCAGGTTATGCCAAAATCCCCAAGCTCTGGGATGTCTGGCTAAATTGAAGGGTGGTAAGGTACGAAATCTCTCCTTAGGCGCCGGCTTTCGCAAATACGACTACTATCGTTCGCCAAATTAGCCAAAGCTCCAATCGCAGATTCGCATTCGTGATGTAGTAGAGATCGGCTTGAACCTTTTTTTTGGTCGCCTCAGAGCCTTCGACATAGCCGACCACAGTCTGCGCCAAACCGCTCATTCCGGGACGCACCACATGCCTCTCGCGATAACCCGGTACTTCCTTCAGAAAATAACAGGCATGCTCGTAATAGTCTGGTCTCGGTCCAATGAAGCTCATTTCGCCACGAATTACGTTGATGATCTGCGGCAACTCATCAATTCGCATCTTGCGCAGGATCCGACCAAGCTTTGTGATGCGGTTAATCTCAAGCGGGGCTTCAGCTGTTCGCGTCATCACCTCCGCCGGCTCCATTGTGCGGAACTTGATCGTCGGGAATGGTTTGCAGTCTCGTCCCATACGGTCTTGGATGAATAAAAGTGGGCCGGCATTTAGGAACGGGTTCAATACAAAAATTACGACGGAATTCACCGCTAACAAAGGTAGCAACGACACTGCGAGGAATAGATCGAACCCGCGCTTTGCAATGCGAAACAATCGTCCGGAAAATTTGGAGCTAGTGAGATTTTGGAAACGATCAAGTCGAAATTCGACACTCTCTACGCTTAAATCAAACACAACCTTTATCTACCCCCCCTGGAGCAAAATAATTAAGTACACTCCTGCGCCTGAATTGGCCTGATGATTTTGATGCCTGTGAATCACTTTGCCGCATGGTCACAGGCACGGAGGTTTCTATTTTGAGGGTATGAGCAAGCGAGACAAAACAGTCACCTTATCCGACGAGCAGCGCATAGCGCTTGAAGCGCTTTGCCGCCGCCGCAAAGTTGAGGCCCTTGTTTGGAAACGTGCGCGTGCGTTTCTTCTTCTGGACACAGGAGAAGACGCCGGAACGGTTTGCCGGATTTTGGATATCGGTCCAACGGTTCTGACGGAATGGCAGTTCGCGTTTGCCGGAGCGGGGTTGTCATTTTTTGGCTTGAAGGGCTACAGCCAGCGACAGGGGCATCTATCGGTGGAGCAGGAACGGGCTTTGAAAGCGCATTTCACCGAACATCCGGCACAGAACGTAGATGAGGTCTGTGCCTATGTTCTGGCCGAGTGCGACCAGAGCTACAGCCCCTCGGGAGCCGCCAGGCTGATGCGCCGCCTGGGGTTTGTGTATAGGAAACCACAATTGCTGCCTGCACAGGCCGATGAAGCCAAACAGGCTGCGTTTATTGCCCAATATGAGGCCATGATGAACGGGTTGGCCGCAGATGAGATGGTTGTCTTTTCGGACGCTGTTCACCCCGAGCATCAGAGCCGCCCCGCCCATGGCTGGTTCCCAAAGGGACAAAAGACGGCCCTGAAGGCGACATCCGGGCGCAAACGGCTCAATATTCAGGGAGCGCTTGACCTTGAGACCTTCCAGTTCACCTTTGTAGAAGGCGAAAAGATCAATGCCCGGACAACCCAACAAATGCTGGAAAAGTTGGAGCGCAACAACCCAACCATGACGACCATCCATGTCTTTGTCGACAATGCCCGCTATCATCATGCCAGGATACTTCAGCCATGGCTCAACAGCCCGGAACGCCGGGTGAAGTTGCATTTCCTGCCAGCATATGCCCCGCATCTCAACCCAATCGAGCGCCTTTGGGGCGTCATGCACGATTGGGTCACACACAATCGCCACTATGCAACGTTCAACCAGTTCACAGAGGCTATTTTCAACTTCTTCCGTACGACACTGCCAGAAAAATGGCCTGAGTTCCGCGACACCGTCACCGACAACTTCCGCGTTGTATCGCTCAAGGAATACAAAGTGATATAGATACCCACGGGCTTACACCCGTGGTTCTTTCAAAGGTCAAGCTCCGCTTGTCCATTATCTTCTCGGCCCTGCCATCGGACGTAATTCCGTATCGTTTGCTCGTCGACCCCAACGGTGGACACAAAAAATCCTTTGTAAACGCTGTGGGACGATTTTCGCAGCCGCATTCTGCAGACGATAGCCCGAAGACAATGGAAGGGCTATCATCCCCGCGCTTACACGCGGGGAGTTCCCGCTGGATTAAAATCATCATCGGGCTCGGGTGGCGTCTGGTTCTTGATGTATTCCAACCACACCTCGTCTGTCACGTTGCCGCTGCTGGCAACCCGGTAACCGCGGGCCCACAGGTGTTGCCCCCAATATCTTTTGCGCAATATCCCGAACTCGCTCAGCAGCTTGTGCGAACTGCGCCCTTTCAGATATTGCTCCGCACGGCTGACCGACAGGTTCGGCGGGGTCGACACCGGCATATGCTCGTGGTCACGGTTGATTGATCCGGCATGCACAACCATCCCATGCGCCCGCGCCGTCTCGCGCAGCAACTCACGGCAGCGGTTGCCGACATCGCCGCCCAACACCTGGTAGCGGTACTTCGTCACCCACACCAAGTGGTATTTGCAGTCCCAAACCGTATGGCTGCCACGCTTGTACGAATCCATAATCAGGCATCTTAACGCAAATGCCGCGATCCCGTCCGGCTAAAGCCGTGGGGTTTACAGATCCCCTATCGGGGACTCTAACCCGGAAAACATCAGGCCAATTCAGGCGCACGGGTATAATTGTTAATGTCATAAATTGTAACTCCCAAGCACCCCCCACGTTTGAGTGTTATTGTCAGTTTTATGGTGAGTCGAATTTGCCATTTTGCGCGTGTTTTTTTTCTTTCTTGTCTGAATTCTGTGGCGCCGGGTTGATTTCTCTGAATCAGTGGTGGGATGGATCAGGTTGCCGCCCTTGAACAACTTCTCGCCACGGCTCTGCGTCGGATCGCTGAGCTTGAAGCTGCGTTGGCGAGCATGGCGGAAGAGATCACGGACCTGCGCCGACAGTTGGCCAAGAACAGCAGCAATAGCAGCAAGCCCCCTTCAAGTGATGGCCTGAAGAAGCCAGCCCCGCGCAGCCTGCGTGGCAAATCCGGAAAGAAAAGTGGCGGCCAAGTTGGCCACCGGGGCGACACCCTGCGCCAGACGTCAACACCCGACTTTGTCGAACGGCATGAGGCGACGCATTGCAGCGCCTGTCAGAGCGCCCTGACGGCGGAGATGGTGAAAGGGATCGAGAAGCGTCAGGTGTTCGACTTGCCTGCGCCACGCCTGGAGGTCACCGAGCATCAGGCGGCGGTTTATTGTTGCGACCATTGTCGAGCCACGACGACGGCTGGCTTTCCCGATGGCGTGGCCGCGCATGTGCAATATGGCACGCGCATGCGGGCAGTGGCGGTCTATTGCAATGTTCAGCAGCTGATACCCGAGGATCGGGTCTGCCAGCTTATGCGCGACCTGTTTGGGGCCACCAGCTTGTGCGCGGCCAGCGTGACCAACTGGACGCGCGGCGCGGCAAATAAGATGGGTGTCGTGGTTGAACACATTCTCGCCCGGCTTGCCGAAGGCGGCGTTCGGCATCTGGACGAGACCGGACTTCGTGTTGCCGGCAAGCTGCACTGGCTGCACACGATCTGCGATACCGCCTTCACCCATTACCGCATCAGCGCCAAACGCGGTGCTGTTCCAACCTTCCTGACCGGCGGGACGATCATTCATGATCACTGGAAACCCTACTACGCCCATATGAGCGGAGTGGACGCCCACGCCCTCTGCGGGGCGCATCACTTGCGCGAACTCAAGGCCATCGAAGAGATCGAAAAAGAGTCTTGGGCGACGGAGATGAGCGCAGTGCTTCATAGCGCCAATCAGCTCAGATGCGCGGCTCAGGATCAAGGCGAGACCGAACTCCCGGAACTGGTTCGCCAGGGTATCGTCACCAGATACATGGCGATCCTCGCCAAGGGGCTCGCCTTCCACGAACGCCGGCCCCCGCTGGCCAAAAGCCCCGGCACCCGCGGCCGAAAAGCCAGGCGGCCAGGCCACAACCTGCTCCTCCGCCTGCGTGACTACCGCGATGACGTTTTGCGATTCATCGCCGACTTCGCGGTCCCATTCACAAACAATCAGGCCGAACAGGACCTGCGCATGATGAAGCTGCGCATGAAAATCTCGGGCACCTTCCGCACCCTCGAGGGCGCGCGGGTCTTCGCCGACATCAGGTCCGTCATCTCGACGGCCAGAAAACACCGGTTCAACATCCTGGAAATCCTGACCCTGTCACCACCTCAGATCATCGCACGGCTCTGACGGAACAAAACCCCGCAACCCTATCGGACAGGGTGCTTGGGAGTTACCATAAATTTTTTATTGCGTTAGTCAACACAATCTCCCGTCCATTAACTGGAATCTTGGTAACTCCCAAGCACCCCCCACGTTTGAGTGTTATTGTCAGTTTTATGGTGAGTCGAATTTGCCATTTTGCGCGTGTTTTTTTCTTTCTTGTCTGAATTCTGTGGCGCCGGGTTGATTTCTCTGAATCAGTGGTGGGATGGATCAGGTTGCCGCCCTTGAACAACTTCTCGCCACGGCTCTGCGTCGGATCGCTGAGCTTGAAGCTGCGTTGGCGAGCATGGCGGAAGAGATCACGGACCTGCGCCGACAGTTGGCCAAGAACAGCAGCAATAGCAGCAAGCCCCCTTCAAGTGATGGCCTGAAGAAGCCAGCCCCGCGCAGCCTGCGTGGCAAATCCGGAAAGAAAAGTGGCGGCCAAGTTGGCCACCGGGGCGACACCCTGCGCCAGACGTCAACACCCGACTTTGTCGAACGGCATGAGGCGACGCATTGCAGCGCCTGTCAGAGCGCCCTGACGGCGGAGATGGTGAAAGGGATCGAGAAGCGTCAGGTGTTCGACTTGCCTGCGCCACGCCTGGAGGTCACCGAGCATCAGGCGGCGGTTTATTGTTGCGACCATTGTCGAGCCACGACGACGGCTGGCTTTCCCGATGGCGTGGCCGCGCATGTGCAATATGGCACGCGCATGCGGGCAGTGGCGGTCTATTGCAATGTTCAGCAGCTGATACCCGAGGATCGGGTCTGCCAGCTTATGCGCGACCTGTTTGGGGCCACCAGCTTGTGCGCGGCCAGCGTGACCAACTGGACGCGCGGCGCGGCAAATAAGATGGGTGTCGTGGTTGAACACATTCTCGCCCGGCTTGCCGAAGGCGGCGTTCGGCATCTGGACGAGACCGGACTTCG
This sequence comes from uncultured Paracoccaceae bacterium, assembly GCA_951812305.1. Taxonomy (GTDB): domain Bacteria; phylum Pseudomonadota; class Alphaproteobacteria; order Rhodobacterales; family Rhodobacteraceae; genus Rhodobacter_B. The sequence goes on along the minus strand of CATOSB010000017.1, from coordinate 90,982 downwards.
TGTTGCCGGCAAGCTGCACTGGCTGCACACGATCTGCGATACCGCCTTCACCCATTACCGCATCAGCGCCAAACGCGGTGCTGTTCCAACCTTCCTGACCGGCGGGACGATCATTCATGATCACTGGAAACCCTACTACGCCCATATGAGCGGAGTGGACGCCCACGCCCTCTGCGGGGCGCATCACTTGCGCGAACTCAAGGCCATCGAAGAGATCGAAAAAGAGCCTTGGGCGACGGAGATGAGCGCAGTGCTTCATAGCGCCAATCAGCTCAGATGCGCGGCTCAGGATCAAGGCGAGACCGAACTCCCGGAACTGGTTCGCCAGGGTATAGTCACCAGATACATGGCGATCCTCGCCAAGGGGCTCGCCTTCCACGAACGCCGGCCCCCGCTGGCCAAAAGCCCCGGCACCCGCGGCCGAAAAGCCAGGCGGCCAGGCCACAACCTGCTCCTCCGCCTGCGTGACTACCGCGATGACGTTTTGCGATTCATCGCCGACTTCGCGGTCCCATTCACAAACAATCAGGCCGAACAGGACCTGCGCATGATGAAGCTGCGCATGAAAATCTCGGGCACCTTCCGCACCCTCGAGGGCGCGCGGGTCTTCGCCGACATCAGGTCCGTCATCTCGACGGCCAGAAAACACCGGTTCAACATCCTGGAAATCCTGACCCTGTCACCACCTCAGATCATCGCACGGCTCTGACGGAACAAAACCCCGCAACCCTATCGGACAGGGTGCTTGGGAGTTACCAAAAAACTACGAAAAAATTCTGTCGAGTAGTGCACTGGTGACGCCAACGTCTTATCCAGAATCGGGGTTTTCTAGGCTTGTGCTTAGGTCACCAACTACTGGCAGAGGCGCTGGGTGGATCGGTTGGACCTTCTGATGAGCCAGAAATCGGCGTTTTGGATGTACAGCTGACTGAAGAAGGCGCGACAGGTGTGATATTCGATGGCCTGCCGGATCGGTTCCTGTGTTTGCAGTGGCATTCAGCGGAGGTGAAACAAATGCCTGCGGGCGCGCAATGCCTGGCGACTTCCCCTGCTTGTGCCGTTCAAGCGATGAAGTGGGGCCCGCGGGCGATTTCGGCGCAGTTTCACATTGAGGTCGAGGCGGACACTGTGGCGAATTGGGCAGAGATTGCGGAATATGCAGCGGCGCTGGAACGCACGATGGGTGCCGAAGCGGTATCCCGGCTTGACGGTGATGTCGCGGCGCAGATGGGCGCGTTCAACCAGATGGCTGAGCGGCTCTACATCAACTGGATGCAGACCTCAGCGATGGTTTGAGGATTTCGAAACCTTCGAGTTATTTCGAATCATTTTCGTAACTCCCAAGCACCCTGTCCGATAGGGTTGCGGGGTTTTGTTCCGTCAGAGCCGTGCGATGATCTGAGGTGGTGACAGGGTCAGGATTTCCAGGATGTTGAACCGGTGTTTTCTGGCCGTCGAGATGACGGACCTGATGTCGGCGAAGACCCGCGCGCCCTCGAGGGTGCGGAAGGTGCCCGAGATTTTCATGCGCAGCTTCATCATGCGCAGGTCCTGTTCGGCCTGATTGTTTGTGAATGGGACCGCGAAGTCGGCGATGAATCGCAAAACGTCATCGCGGTAGTCACGCAGGCGGAGGAGCAGGTTGTGGCCTGGCCGCCTGGCTTTTCGGCCGCGGGTGCCGGGGCTTTTGGCCAGCGGGGGCTGGCGTTCGTGGAAGGCGAGCCCCTTGGCGAGGATCGCCATGTATCTGGTGACGATACCCTGGCGAACCAGTTCCGGGAGTTCGGTCTCGCCTTGATCCTGAGCCGCGCATCTGAGCTGATTGGCGCTATGAAGCACTGCGCTCATCTCCGTCGCCCAAGGCTCTTTTTCGATCTCTTCGATGGCCTTGAGTTCGCGCAAGTGATGCGCCCCGCAGAGGGCGTGGGCGTCCACTCCGCTCATATGGGCGTAGTAGGGTTTCCAGTGATCATGAATGATCGTCCCGCCGGTCAGGAAGGTTGGAACAGCACCGCGTTTGGCGCTGATGCGGTAATGGGTGAAGGCGGTATCGCAGATCGTGTGCAGCCAGTGCAGCTTGCCGGCAACACGAAGTCCGGTCTCGTCCAGATGCCGAACGCCGCCTTCGGCAAGCCGGGCGAGAATGTGTTCAACCACGACACCCATCTTATTTGCCGCGCCGCGCGTCCAGTTGGTCACGCTGGCCGCGCACAAGCTGGTGGCCCCAAACAGGTCGCGCATAAGCTGGCAGACCCGATCCTCGGGTATCAGCTGCTGAACATTGCAATAGACCGCCACTGCCCGCATGCGCGTGCCATATTGCACATGCGCGGCCACGCCATCGGGAAAGCCAGCCGTCGTCGTGGCTCGACAATGGTCGCAACAATAAACCGCCGCCTGATGCTCGGTGACCTCCAGGCGTGGCGCAGGCAAGTCGAACACCTGACGCTTCTCGATCCCTTTCACCATCTCCGCCGTCAGGGCGCTCTGACAGGCGCTGCAATGCGTCGCCTCATGCCGTTCGACAAAGTCGGGTGTTGACGTCTGGCGCAGGGTGTCGCCCCGGTGGCCAACTTGGCCGCCACTTTTCTTTCCGGATTTGCCACGCAGGCTGCGCGGGGCTGGCTTCTTCAGGCCATCACTTGAAGGGGGCTTGCTGCTATTGCTGCTGTTCTTGGCCAACTGTCGGCGCAGGTCCGTGATCTCTTCCGCCATGCTCGCCAACGCAGCTTCAAGCTCAGCGATCCGACGCAGAGCCGTGGCGAGAAGTTGTTCAAGGGCGGCAACCTGATCCATCCCACCACTGATTCAGAGAAATCAACCCGGCGCCACAGAATTCAGACAAGAAAGAAAAAAACACGCGCAAAATGGCAAATTCGACTCACCATAAAACTGACAATAACACTCAAACGTGGGGGGTGCTTGGGAGTTACGAATCTTGTAGATGGCGCTACCAATTGTGGAAATTTGTTGCCGCGGCACAAGATTACTAACCTTAAAGGCGAATAACCGCGACATATTGCCCGCGAATTCAGCTTAATTCCGCTTATTACCTAACAATGCGTGCGCGGGAAATTCGTCGAGTTAGCCGACGATTCTCCCGCCGATTGTTTTGTTGATATGTGGGTTTGAGACGCTTGGAGCCGCTGCGTCAAATTCGGCGCGCCTTATGCAAGCCGCGCGACTTGGCTGCGTCGCAGTGTCGCTTTCACTGTGCGTCCCATAATTTCGATGAGTATCTTTACCCGTTCTTGTCCGGCGAGTGAGTCTATCGTCGTGATCGTGTCTGCTAGCGGACCGACCTGTACCTGAATTCGATCGCCCGGTGAAAGGTTTTTTGGGGGAAGAAGAAGCCCCGACGCATCGCACCGATCAATCAACTCATCCATGATTTCGGCTGGCACTGGTGTGGGTTTTCTGGGATCGACGGCAATGAGGTGTGAGATGCCGCGCGTCGAATTTATGGCGGTCCAGCGGAAATCCTGAGGATCGAAACGGACAAATATGTAACCAGGAAAAAGCGGTTCTCGGACATCAATCTGAATGCCCGACTTAATTTTTGTTGACTTAATCTCTGGTAAGAACGTGGGGAAATGTTGCCTCTGGAGATGTTCCAGCGCTTTGTTCAACCCATGCGGACGAAGCTTTGCCACGCACCACACATCTGAACTCGATACATTTTGCACTATCCAAGACCCCACCAATAAGCGCGACACAACCTGACTGAAGCGTGTGCGTTCTCTTGCCAAATAAAAATTGTTTCAGAATCGCTTCATAATCGATAACCGTTCAGAAGTGAACGCTGTGTGGATAACTCACGCCGTGATCGGAGGTCAGCGCTGCGACCTCCGCTGCGGTAGCTGTGGATTTCTTTGAGCAAAGCAATCTCAGAAGACGTCCGATTCAAGGTCTTGCGCGTCCTGGAAGACCGCCCGGACCTGTCGCAACGGCAGTTGGCCGGAGAGTTAGGCGTGAGCGTGGGCGCGATGAATTATTGCTTACGTGCATTGATCGAGAAAGGTCAGGTTAAGGTCCAGAACTTCCGCGCCTCAAACAACAAATTGCGTTACGCTTACATCCTGACCCCACAAGGGTTAGCCGAGAAGTCCCGCCTCACGCGCAAGTTTTTAAAGCGCAAACTGGCAGAATATGAGGAATTGAAAGCAGAGATTGAGGCGATTGAGAGCGAGATAAATCCTCGAGGGACCGGACAGTAGTTTTGCGTTATCGATCATTTGATCCGAAAACCGGTGCCCGTTCGCAGGACCGCTCGAACCAATGGCGCGGCCGTGCTCACTCGGAATGATCTTTTGCGTTATCGGGGGTTTGAGTCGGGTGGGACGGTTTGAGAAGAGGATTGGTTGTATTTATATTCAATAAAATCTATAGGTTATGTTACTTCTAGAAACATGCAATTCCCGCCCGAAGCCAGATATTCTGCGCGTGCAGTTTTCGAGGCTCAAATCTCGGATTCGCAAGTTAAAATTGAGGATTATAAATGAAACCGCGGAATGCGACAACAGGTTTCATTGACGCATTGAAGGCAACAACTCATCTCCCATGGCGGGTCGAGCGAAACCAGTCGGTCGCACAACTCGCGCTTCAAATGCTGGCGGGCGGCTGCATCCTTTGTGCATCAGTCTTTGCTTTGTTGTTGTTGGCTTGGTGGGACTTGGCCTTCGACATCCAATTCCTTGAAGATCGACCTGGCGAGGGATCACGGACCGTGTTTCTCGGTTTCATTGTGCTTCACTTGCTTATTCTAGCCCTGATGCTTCAGGTAATTGGCTCGGTCACCATGAGTGCTATCGCCCTGCTAATTCGTGCGATCCGTAGGCACTTGGCGTGAGGCGATGTCTCCATGATGAACCTCGAACGATGCTCCGGTGTAATACTCGCGGTGACCCACAAGTGATTATGATCCGTTGTTTTTTTGTGCTCAGAAATCTCAGCCCATAGGGAACGCAAACTGTGAGAATTGCTGTCATTGGAACCGGTTATGTGGGTCTCGTTTCGGGAGTTTGTTTTTCCGACTTTGGCCATGACGTGGTGTGCGTCGACAAAGACCCCGCCAAGATCGAGAAACTGGAACGCGGCGAGGTTCCGATCTACGAGCCGGGGCTCGACGATCTCATGGCTCGCAATGTCGAGGCCGGCCGGCTGACTTTCACCGGTGACTTGAAGGCCGCCATGGCGGGCGCGCAGGCGATCTTCATCGCTGTCGGCACTCCGACCCGGCGCGGCGATGGCCATGCCGATCTGACCTATGTCATGGCCGCGGCCGAGGAAATTGCGCGAAACCTTACCGATTATGCTGTAATCGTCACGAAATCCACCGTGCCCGTCGGCACCAACCGGCAGGTCAAACAGACCATCGCCAAGGCCAATCCGGACGCCGATTTCGATGTCGCCTCGAACCCGGAATTCCTGCGCGAAGGCGCGGCGATCGACGATTTCATGAAGCCCGACCGCGTGGTCGTCGGCGTGCAGAACGAGCGCGCCGCCGAGGTGATGAACGAGATCTACCGGCCACTGTATTTGCGCGACTTTCCAATTGTGATCACAGATCTGGAAAGTGCCGAGATGATCAAATACGCCGCCAACGCGTTCCTGGCCACCAAGATCACCTTCATCAACGAAATCGCCGCCCTGTGCGAAAAACTCGGCGCCGATGTCAAGGAAGTCAGCCGCGGCATGGGGCTGGATGGCCGCATCGGCAACAAGTTCCTGCATGCCGGGCCCGGCTATGGCGGCAGCTGCTTTCCCAAGGACACCTCGGCCCTGGCCCGGATCGGCCAGGAACATGCCAGCCCGATGCGGATCACCGAAACCGTGATCGAGGTCAACGAGGCGATCAAGCGGCGGATGATCGACAAGGTGGTCGATCTCTGCGATGGCAGCCTGAACGGCAAGACCATCGCCGTGCTGGGCGTCACCTTCAAGCCCAACACCGACGACATGCGCGAGGCCACTGCCCTGACCATCGTACCCGCCCTGGTCGGCGGCGGCGCGCGGGTGCGTGTCGTCGACCCGCAGGGCCAGCGCGAGGGCGAGGCGCTGCTGCCCGGGGTGCACTGGCTCGACGATCCCTACAAGGCCACCCAGAACGCCGACGCGGTGGTCCTGCTGACCGAATGGAACGAGTTTCGCGCGCTGGATCTCAAGCGCATCGCCAATCGCATGGCCAGCCCGCGCATGGCGGATCTGCGAAACGTCTATTCGGCCCGTGATGCCAAACGCGCCGGATTCGCCAAATATGAGGCGGTCGGACGATAAAACCTATCTACGACATCTGTCTTTTGACTTCTTCGGCTTCTTGGGCTTGCCACGGAATTGCTTCGGCGAATTCGGAAAATACTCTTCCGTCACGGAAATAAAAAATCGCACCCATACACAACAATAGAGTCCGGGGCGGTTTGGCTCCCATTGCACTCGCCAGCCGCCTACCAAACAGGTCGTTAGTCGAACAGTCACAGCCCGTCGGCGAACAGATTCAGACGAATTAGTATCATGAGGGTAACTCCCAAGCACCCTGTCCGATAGGGTTGCGGGGTTTTGTTCCGTCAGAGCCGTGCGATGATCTGAGGTGGTGACAGGGTCAGGATTTCCAGGATGTTGAACCGGTGTTTTCTGGCCGTCGAGATGACGGACCTGATGTCGGCGAAGACCCGCGCGCCCTCGAGGGTGCGGAAGGTGCCCGAGATTTTCATGCGCAGCTTCATCATGCGCAGGTCCTGTTCGGCCTGATTGTTTGTGAATGGGACCGCGAAGTCGGCGATGAATCGCAAAACGTCATCGCGGTAGTCACGCAGGCGGAGGAGCAGGTTGTGGCCTGGCCGCCTGGCTTTTCGGCCGCGGGTGCCGGGGCTTTTGGCCAGCGGGGGCTGGCGTTCGTGGAAGGCGAGCCCCTTGGCGAGGATCGCCATGTATCTGGTGACTATACCCTGGCGAACCAGTTCCGGGAGTTCGGTCTCGCCTTGATCCTGAGCCGCGCATCTGAGCTGATTGGCGCTATGAAGCACTGCGCTCATCTCCGTCGCCCAAGGCTCTTTTTCGATCTCTTCGATGGCCTTGAGTTCGCGCAAGTGATGCGCCCCGCAGAGGGCGTGGGCGTCCACTCCGCTCATATGGGCGTAGTAGGGTTTCCAGTGATCATGAATGATCGTCCCGCCGGTCAGGAAGGTTGGAACAGCACCGCGTTTGGCGCTGATGCGGTAATGGGTGAAGGCGGTATCGCAGATCGTGTGCAGCCAGTGCAGCTTGCCGGCAACACGAAGTCCGGTCTCGTCCAGATGCCGAACGCCGCCTTCGGCAAGCCGGGCGAGAATGTGTTCAACCACGACACCCATCTTATTTGCCGCGCCGCGCGTCCAGTTGGTCACGCTGGCCGCGCACAAGCTGGTGGCCCCAAACAGGTCGCGCATAAGCTGGCAGACCCGATCCTCGGGTATCAGCTGCTGAACATTGCAATAGACCGCCACTGCCCGCATGCGCGTGCCATATTGCACATGCGCGGCCACGCCATCGGGAAAGCCAGCCGTCGTCGTGGCTCGACAATGGTCGCAACAATAAACCGCCGCCTGATGCTCGGTGACCTCCAGGCGTGGCGCAGGCAAGTCGAACACCTGACGCTTCTCGATCCCTTTCACCATCTCCGCCGTCAGGGCGCTCTGACAGGCGCTGCAATGCGTCGCCTCATGCCGTTCGACAAAGTCGGGTGTTGACGTCTGGCGCAGGGTGTCGCCCCGGTGGCCAACTTGGCCGCCACTTTTCTTTCCGGATTTGCCACGCAGGCTGCGCGGGGCTGGCTTCTTCAGGCCATCACTTGAAGGGGGCTTGCTGCTATTGCTGCTGTTCTTGGCCAACTGTCGGCGCAGGTCCGTGATCTCTTCCGCCATGCTCGCCAACGCAGCTTCAAGCTCAGCGATCCGACGCAGAGCCGTGGCGAGAAGTTGTTCAAGGGCGGCAACCTGATCCATCCCACCACTGATTCAGAGAAATCAACCCGGCGCCACAGAATTCAGACAAGAAAGAAAAAAAACACGCGCAAAATGGCAAATTCGACTCACCATAAAACTGACAATAACACTCAAACGTGGGGGGTGCTTGGGAGTTACTCATGAGGCAAACCTGGACAGACCGGTTGACACGACATTTTGGCGAAGCAAGCGTGCGCCGCTTTGCCATCAAGCTCGGCTCCGGCACGCTTGTCATCACCGCCCTTACGTCGATCCTGATGCTGCTCAGCACGATCGTACTCGCGCGGTCAATGGACCCGGCTGCCTTCGCAGATATTTCCTTTGTCCTCGCCGTCGTGAATGTCTGCCTGATCTTCGCGCAGTTCGGACTTCCAAACTTCGCGTTGCGATGGACGGCCCGGTTTGATGCAGACGAAGATTGGGATGGGCTACGATCAGTCTGGGCTTGGATCGCAGGCGCTCTTGCGGTTTCCACGCTCCTCACCACGACGGCCTATCTAATAGTCACTCATGCGCTCGGGGAAAATCTAAGGCCCGAGCTCGTCGCGGCTATCGTGGCGGGGGCTTGGCTCATTCCGCTACTCGCGCTGACGAACGTCCTCGGCTACATGCTAAGGGGCCTGCGCGCGATCCTCATTGGCCAGATCATTGTTTCACTTCCGCGGCATGCCGGGACCATAGCGCTCACACTTTTGTTTGTCGCGGTCACGGGATCGCGCCTCGACGCGACTACAGGCCTCACGATTCAGGTGGTGAGCGTCACCGTGGGCGCAGTCGCCGCCGTACTCGCGCTTTACGCAAAGGCGCCGATTGGCGTTCTCGTCCCACTAAGTGTGCGTTTTGAGAGCCGCCCTTGGCTCGTTGCCTCGGCCACACTCGCCGCAGTCACAGGCTTTCAGATCCTAAACAAGAACATGGATATTGTTGGCCTCGGGGTGCTCGGGGACGAAAATCAAACGGGTGTCTACAAGGTCGCAGCTCAGCTTTCGCTCATGATTTCATTCGGTCTGAGTGTCGTGAATACGGCCGTCGCGCCCTGGATGTCCCGGCTGCACACCCAGAACAGGATCCCCGAACTTCAGCGCCTGATTACAGGTACTGTCCTGGCGGTGATGCTGATAGCGATCCCGGCAGTCGGGACGCTTGTGCTGTTCGGTCGAGAGATACTGACTCAGTTGTTCGGCCCTGCCTACGAGACCGCGTACATCCCATTGGTGGTCCTTTGCTTCGGCCAGCTTGTTAACACAATCTTCGGACCAGTCGGCCTTCTTTTGAACATGACAGGTCACGAGAGGCTCTGCGCCATGGCAACCGGTGCGGCGACGGTCGCGAATTTAATCCTGCTGTTAACGTTGATCCCGCTGTTTGGAACGCTTGGGGCAGCGCTCGCAACCGCATTAACTTTCGTGCTCTGGAACTTCATCCTTTGGCGCGTTGCGCGCAACACGCTGTCCATAGATACTTCGATCTTCGCAGCCCTCGGGTTTTTCGGAGCAAGACGACCGGAATGACACGACCCAACTTCTTCATCGTTGGCGCCCCGAAATGCGGCACCACGGCACTTGCCGCGCACCTAGCTGGGCATCCAAACATCTTCGTCTCGTCACCGAAGGAGCCGAACCATTATTTGCACCCCGAGGCCGACAACATCCGCGCCTGCGAGAACGACAGACACTATGAAGCGCTTTTTGAGCGCGCGGGTGCGGCACGCGCGGTCGGCGAAGCCTCGGTCTGGTATCTCTTTTCCGACCACGCTCGCGAGGAGATCGCACGTCTGTACCCCGATGCCCGGATTGTTGTCATGACGCGGGATCCAGCAGATTTTGTCGCCTCTCTGCATTCGCAGCAGAGGTTTGGAGGATTCGAGGCGGAAGCCGACATTGCATTGGCCTGGCGGCGCTCGCGCGAGTCCGAGATCCCCGCGGACCTGCCAAGTTTGGAGTGTCTGGTTAACTGGCGCACGCGATACTCGGAGCTTGTCCAATTCGAAAAATATATCGACCGCTGGCGCGCAGCGTTTTCCGATGAGCAGGTCCTTGTAATCCCGGTCGAACTCATGCGAACGGCGCCGCAGGCCACCTACCAGCGGGTCCTTGCCCATCTGCACGTCGCAGATGACGGGCGCGAGAACATCGCGTCAGTAAACGCGAACAAGCGGCATCGCGTCAAATTACTGGGGTGGATAATGCACGCGCTACGGAGGAACGAATGGCTCCTTACTGTCTCAAGACGCCTAAAGGCCGCACTCGGGATCCATTCATTCGGGATCTATCCGCGCCTTCATAGGCTGAACACCGTCGAAGAGAAGCGCGCGCCCATGCCCAGCGAAACTCGTAGTGAAATTCATGACTTCGTGTCGACTAGGTAATACGGCAATGTTCCTCCAAAATGGAGGCCGCAGATGGATCTGACTGTGCACCATCACGTGCGTGGCAGCAGGCGAATCCTTTATTGGGCGTTCACTCTCTACATTTTCATTCTCGTCGTCGTGAACAACGTTCTCCAGTTGGAAACCCGCGGCTTTTTGCTCGAATTCGCGCTGGTGGCGGCAATCGTCTTCATCGGTGCGGTCGGCTTGGGGAGGCGCATTTGCATTCCTCGAATAGTTCTTCTTCTTGCATTCGCCTTCTTCATCGTTTCGGTCGTGGGCGCGCTGGCCAATCCCGATATCCAGGCGGTGATCTATCTGGCTCAAGTCGCGTTCTCGTTCGTTCTCATCGTCGTGCTTTACAGTTTTTTCTCGCAGGATCAGCTGTCGCATCTCTACGAGACTTTTTGGCGCGTCTCGCTCGTGGTCGCCGCCATGGCGCTGCTGGCGTTCTTCATCCCTCGGGCTGTTGGATTCCTTAACCCAGAAAGCTTTTACTGGGCGGGCCGATTGAAGATCGTCGGGGGAAACGCGAACTTCACGGGATACTTTTTCGCCTCTGCCACGGTGTATTTCTTTCTGAAGTTCGGACAAAGCATGAGACTTGATTACCTGGCGTTCGCCGGCGCAAGTCTGTTTCCCGTATTCCTCTCGGGGTCCTTCGGCGCCGTTGGCGCGCTCTGTATCCTGATCCCAAGCATCTTTTTGCTGAAACTCAGAATTTCGTCCGCGGACCTTGTCGTCGTCGCGCTGATTGTCGTGATACTGACGATCGATTTCGCCGACCTTATCCTCGTTCTGGGCGAAAGCGAGATCAGGGCGGTGCGCCGCGTCGGAGAGCTGGCACAGCTGTTGATCCAGGGCCAAGGCGCGCTCGACCAGCTAGGCTCGTCCGGCGAGCGTCTGACACTCATTCGAGAAGTCTTGAATGAGATTTCCCAGCACATCTATTTCCTGACCGGCATGGGTTTTGATTATTGGCTCGAACTTTCGCTCACAAACAAGGTGCATGTTTCCTTCCTGAACGTCTGGATCTCGCTGGGGCTTCTTTCCGCGCTTGCCTACATGTCGATCTTTATCCTGGCACTCTCGCTGGCCTGGCGAGCCGGGCGCCCGGGCGAAGTGGCGGTTGTCCTCCTCGCGATCTTCTTTTCCTGCATGACGCCCTCGCTGTATCGCCGCGAGTTCCTGTTACCGGTTTGCCTGATCATCGCGAGGTCGCTGAAGTCCCATGACGCATGAACTCATCGACCAGGCGCAAACCCGCGAAGGTTCAACACGGCAAACGGAGTCCATTCGCCCGCTTCGGATAGTCCACATCATAACCTCACTCGAGACGGGCGGAGCGCAATCCGTGCTCTATCGGCTTTGCCTTGCCGATGGAATCGACGACCATGTCGTCGTGTCGCTCAACCGGCACGAACCCTTCGCCGAGCGCCTCGAGGCGGCCGGGATTCGCGTTCACCGGCTTAATGTCCGCCCTGGCATCGGCGCGTTCGCTTCGCTCCCGAGGCTCCGTGCCCTGCTCAAGGCCGAACGCCCCGACGTGGTGCAGACATGGATGTATCATGCCGATCTTCTCGGCGGCTTGGCAGCACGGGCGGCCGGTATCCGCCGTGTATCCTGGGGAATTCGCCACAGCAATTTTGTTCCAGCACACACGTCGCGTTCGACCCTGCGCGTCGTCCGCCTCTGCGCGGCGCTCTCTGCGAGAGTTCCGGCGAGAATCGTCAGCTGCGCCCAGACAGCGGTCAAAATCCACCACGACATCGGTTATGACACGTCGCGGTTCACCGTCATCCACAACGGAATCGATACCGAGAAATTCCATCCTCTCGAGGGCGCAGGGTCAGATCTGCGCCGTATGCTTGGGCTTCCGGATGACGGCACAGTCATTGGTTGCGTCGCACGATACCACCCGCAAAAGGGTTACGACATTCTGCTGCGGGCCTTTGCGCGGGTCGCAAAATCTGACCACGATGTCACCTGCCTCCTGATAGGCTCCGACCTCACGCCAAGCAATGCGCCGCTTGTCGCGAAAATAGAGGAACTCGGGCTTACCGGTCGCGTGCAGCTTCTCGGTGAACGCGACGATATCCCATGGCTGATGGCAGCGCTCGACCTCCACGTGCTCGCCTCTATAGACGGCGAGGGTTTCCCGAACGTCGTGGCGGAGGCGATGGCCTGCGGCACCCCAAACGTTGCGACCGAAGTCGGGGACGCGCGCGCAATCGTCGGTGATTGCGGCTGGATCGCTCGACCCAATGACGAGGAAGAACTCGCGCATAAGATCGAAACGGCCCTCATCGAGGTTCGATCCGATGAGATCGCGGCAAGACGTTTGGCGTGTCACCGGCGAATTATCGACGAGTTCGGAATCGAACGGATGGTCGGGAAATACCGAACCGTGTGGAATGACCTTGTCGAGCCCGCACGTCCATAAAGAGCACCTGCCGTCAGGCCCTGTCCGATCAGAGAAAGCCTAGGACGATGAACCGCCCAACGATTAGCATCGTCTACAACTCGTCTCGTCATGTGCTCCGTGCCCGCATGTCGCTGATCAGGACGCTGCAGGCGAATGGATACCATGTCGTCGTGCTTAGCCCTACGGACGAGGCGACTGCGGAGTTCGATGGAGCGGGAGTTGAGCACGTTCCGATCAGGCTCACCCAGTATGGCCGTAATCCGCTAAGGGAGATTGAGGTTTATCGAGCCCTCGTGAGCGAGCTCGATCGTCTCCGGCCCGTCGCTTCGCTTCACTTCACTTTGAAACCGAACACCATAGGGACACTCGCGGCCCAAAAGGCTGGCGTGCCTGTCATCAACAACGTCGCTGGACGCGGTCGTGCCTTTTCGTCGGAAAAGTCTATGGTTGCACGTCTCGTCACCCAATTCTACCGCCGGGCATTTCGGCACTCCTCTAAGATTTTCTTTCAGAACGATGAGGACATGGCTTTCTTCATTGACCGGGGCATGGCGGCGGCGCCGAAGTCTGAGCGGCTTCCAGGGAGCGGTGTCGACCTTGAAGCCTGGCAGGAGATGCCGATGCCGGCGGGCCCGCCCAGGTTCCTTTTCGTCGGGCGTCTCTTAACGGAAAAGGGAATCGGCGAGTTCATCGAGGCGGCGCGCCGGCTGAAGCTGATCCGGCCGGATGCTTCATTTTTCGTCGCTGGCGAGCATGATGGCAGCCCGCCTTTTATTGCTCGCGAGAAGCTTGATGTCGCGGTGTCGGACGGGGTCGTCAACTATCTTGGCATGGTCGCGCCCGACCGGATGAAAGAACTCTTGGCGTCGGCAACCTGTGTTGTTCTCCCGTCATACTACGGCGAAGGCGTACCTCGGAGCCTACTCGAGGCCTGCGCAACCGGTCGTCCGATCATAACGGCTGACAATCGCGGCTGTCGGGACGTTGTCCGCAACCGGGAGAACGGCTTCATGGTGCCGGCCCGTGATCCAGCTGCACTGGCGGATGCCTTCCAAGAGATCGCGCAATTGCCTAAAGATGCGCAACGAAGGCTCGGAAAGGTCGCGCGTCGTACCGTTGAGGAGGGCTTTGACGAGAAGATAGTCTTGCAGGCATATCTCGACGCGATTGGGCTTGTCAGGGCTGGCAGCCAATGAGACGCGGAGGCTCGTGTGAATAAGGAGAGAGTGAAAGTGAATAATTCCGAATTTGATGAACACGCGGTCAAGGCGTTTTGCAACGGCATGTTACCGGCCTCGGTGTATCGCAAGATGTACGAGGTGGCCAAGAGCGCACCGGTCCCCGTGATCGTAGAGGTTGGCACGGCGCACGCGGCCGGCACAGTTAGTCTTGCGCTTGGTCTCAGGGACAGCGGTCGCGCGGGCAAGGTCTATACTTTTGAGAAGATCTTCGGTGGCTCCCGAGAGGCCTTCGGCGGCGTCGACGAAAACGTCGCGATCATCAAGCGTAACATCTCCCACTTTGGCGTCTCTGACATGGTCGAGCTGGTTGTCGGCGATGTCTCCGAGACCGCGGGCGCCGTGCCTGGGGACACCGAATTGGGGCTTCTGTGTATAGATGCAGACGGGGCCATCGATCGCGATTTCGCGCTCTTTTTTGACCGTCTAGCTGAGGGAGCGCCACTTGTCGTCGACGACATCCGCGACACGGCACGTGTTAAAGCGATGGGATTCAAAGGCTTAGGTCTTGCTGTGGCCATCGACCAGAAGCACCGGCTGGGCTACCGGCTATTATCGGTCTTCAAACGTCACGGACTCGTGGACGAAGGGGAGCTTTGCGGTTCGGACACCTGGTTTGGATGCAAGGGACAAGGCAAGTTCGCCGATATCCCCGCTGTCGAGGTTCTAGAGGTCTATCGCTCGCTGACCTTCAGCGACGCGATGGTCTCCGGGGTGCCGTTGCGCGCCAGACTGGCTGCGATGGCGCGTCGAACGCTGCCCGAAGCGACTATCCGCAGGCTTCGGCGGATCGAGAGCGGTGAAAAATAGGAACAACACCGTCTGCGGAAAAACCGCTGCTGTTCCTGTAGCGCATGGAAGATCGGCGCCAAAAAATGAACTGGAACACGAAGGCACATTTTTTGAGACCAACCAAAGACGAAGTCGGGTGATTTCAGACAATTATGAATCGCTGGATATGCAAGGTTTGGAGAACACGATTCCATGGACAGAGATCACTCGACCGAAATATATTCGACGCGGTCAGCCTTGCTTCTTGAAGTTTTGAGCCAAATACATTTGCTTATTTTTTGTAACTCCCAAGCACCCTGTCCGATAGGGTTGCGGGGTTTTGTTCCGTCAGAGCCGTGCGATGATCTGAGGTGGTGACAGGGTCAGGATTTCCAGGATGTTGAACCGGTGTTTTCTGGCCGTCGAGATGACGGACCTGATGTCGGCGAAGACCCGCGCGCCCTCGAGGGTGCGGAAGGTGCCCGAGATTTTCATGCGCAGCTTCATCATGCGCAGGTCCTGTTCGGCCTGATTGTTTGTGAATGGGACCGCGAAGTCGGCGATGAATCGCAAAACGTCATCGCGGTAGTCACGCAGGCGGAGGAGCAGGTTGTGGCCTGGCCGCCTGGCTTTTCGGCCGCGGGTGCCGGGGCTTTTGGCCAGCGGGGGCTGGCGTTCGTGGAAGGCGAGCCCCTTGGCGAGGATCGCCATGTATCTGGTGACTATACCCTGGCGAACCAGTTCCGGGAGTTCGGTCTCGCCTTGATCCTGAGCCGCGCATCTGAGCTGATTGGCGCTATGAAGCACTGCGCTCATCTCCGTCGCCCAAGGCTCTTTTTCGATCTCTTCGATGGCCTTGAGTTCGCGCAAGTGATGCGCCCCGCAGAGGGCGTGGGCGTCCACTCCGCTCATATGGGCGTAGTAGGGTTTCCAGTGATCATGAATGATCGTCCCGCCGGTCAGGAAGGTTGGAACAGCACCGCGTTTGGCGCTGATGCGGTAATGGGTGAAGGCGGTATCGCAGATCGTGTGCAGCCAGTGCAGCTTGCCGGCAACACGAAGTCCGGTCTCGTCCAGATGCCGAACGCCGCCTTCGGCAAGCCGGGCGAGAATGTGTTCAACCACGACACCCATCTTATTTGCCGCGCCGCGCGTCCAGTTGGTCACGCTGGCCGCGCACAAGCTGGTGGCCCCAAACAGGTCGCGCATAAGCTGGCAGACCCGATCCTCGGGTATCAGCTGCTGAACATTGCAATAGACCGCCACTGCCCGCATGCGCGTGCCATATTGCACATGCGCGGCCACGCCATCGGGAAAGCCAGCCGTCGTCGTGGCTCGACAATGGTCGCAACAATAAACCGCCGCCTGATGCTCGGTGACCTCCAGGCGTGGCGCAGGCAAGTCGAACACCTGACGCTTCTCGATCCCTTTCACCATCTCCGCCGTCAGGGCGCTCTGACAGGCGCTGCAATGCGTCGCCTCATGCCGTTCGACAAAGTCGGGTGTTGACGTCTGGCGCAGGGTGTCGCCCCGGTGGCCAACTTGGCCGCCACTTTTCTTTCCGGATTTGCCACGCAGGCTGCGCGGGGCTGGCTTCTTCAGGCCATCACTTGAAGGGGGCTTGCTGCTATTGCTGCTGTTCTTGGCCAACTGTCGGCGCAGGTCCGTGATCTCTTCCGCCATGCTCGCCAACGCAGCTTCAAGCTCAGCGATCCGACGCAGAGCCGTGGCGAGAAGTTGTTCAAGGGCGGCAACCTGATCCATCCCACCACTGATTCAGAGAAATCAACCCGGCGCCACAGAATTCAGACAAGAAAGAAAAAAAACACGCGCAAAATGGCAAATTCGACTCACCATAAAACTGACAATAACACTCAAACGTGGGGGGTGCTTGGGAGTTACTATTTTTTTAAATGGAGTTTCTGGCTTTTCACTAAGTTAGGAGATGTCCTGCCCCCCGAATTCCCTTTCACCAAATGCAAATCCTGCGCAATGAACTGCTGAACGAAATGCTGTTCGACAATCTGGACGAAGCGTAGCGCAATCTGGCCTTATGACGCTAAAACTAAGACTAAAACCACTTCATGTCACACTCGTCGCTTGTAGACCGCACGCTGATATAGGAGCGCCGGGCGCTTGTATTATTCGAGGGGGCGTGTTTTCCCAATCTGAATGCGAATTGTATGACAATCAAAGCCTCAGACTTTCAGTATGAATTAGGTACTTCGGGGGAACGGTCAGGGGCATTATGCGACACGCTGCCATTCTCCCAAACATTATGCTCCGCGTACTCCAAATATCGCGACAGAATGTTGACCGACTTCCAGCCGCCCGCGCGCATAATGGCAGCGGTATCAAATCCCGCGCAAAGCAGATCCTGAGCCGCACCAACTCTGAGCGAGTGCCCACTGAAATCTTCAACTTCTTCAGTTGATAAACCTGCCTTCTTAGCGGACTCCTTGATCAGGCTCTTAACAGAGGTCGTGCTCAAACTGCGTTGAATCGCTTTGCCATGATAAATCGGACAGAAGAGGGACGTGATATGCGGTCCGCGCCATTCCAGCCAGTCTTGAACGAGTCTGGCTGTTTTTTTTGAGGTGAACGCGATCCGTCCTTCACCAAAAGGATCGGCCTTGCTTCTGCGAATGATCACCCTCAGCGTCGCGTCGGACCTGAATTCCAAATCCTGGTTGGTCAGGGCGACGAGCTCTGATCGACGGGTAAGCAGTTCGTAGCCCAGTGTCAGCATAGCCCGATTACGCATACCCAATGGGCTGTCCGGCTGAACTGCCAGAAACGCGTCGAGATATTTTTTGGTCAGACCCTTTGCCTGTCTTGGGCGGGAGAAATTCGCACGGCGAATACGGCGGAAGGTGATGTTGATGTTCTCGTCGAATGTCGGTCCGTCCAGTCCATCAGCGACACTGCCGGGCACCCATCCTGCAACTTGCGCCACATCGCCATGCGGTTGGACGCGGCCATTTCACATCGCGCCATCCATGTCGTGCAGCTGGCGGTCACGCAGATGACCTCGCCGATTTCTGTCCGCTGACCCATGGAATCTGTGCAGTAATATTCGACACCGGGAAGTGGCGGATACAATTCTGCGAAAGATTTGGGCTCAGTCGTTTCTTGCGCCTGCACGACCGCGCAGGACATCAGCAACGAAAATGACGCGATCAACCACCGCATGGGCCAAGTATAAGCAAATGGGTTAAAAAAGCCAGACTTGACCCCCAAGGCGCAAATGGGCCACATCGCGCCCTATGGTTCCCTTGGAAAAACTCGCCCAGATTACCGAGCGCTTCGAGTATATCGAGGCGGCGATGGCGGATGGATCCGGCGATATTGCAGCGCTTGGAAAGGAATACAGCGATCTTCGGCCCGTGGTCGAGGAAATCGCCGCCTATCGGCAGCTTTTGGGCGACATTTCAGAGGCTGAGGCGATGCTGGACGACCCCGAAATGGCCGAATTGGCGCAAGAGGAGTTGCCCGCGCTGAAAGAACGCCAGCCCGGGTTGGAACAATCCCTGCGACTGGCATTGTTGCCCAAGGACGCCGCCGACGCCGGATCGGCGATCCTTGAAATCCGCCCTGGAACCGGCGGTGACGAGGCCTCGCTTTTCGCCGGCGATTTATTGCGCATGTATCAGCGCTATGCCGAAACACAGGGCTGGCGGTTCGAGATTATCGAGGAAAGCTCCACCGAACTTGGCGGAATCAAGGAAGTCGTTGCCAATGTCGCCGGGTCCGGCGTGTTCGCCCGGATGAAATACGAAAGCGGTGTGCACCGGGTTCAGCGCGTACCGACGACCGAAAGTGGCGGGCGCATTCACACCTCTGCCGCGACAGTGGCGGTTCTGCCAGAGGCGGTGGATGTGGACATCCAGATTGATGCCCAGGACATCCGCATCGATACGATGCGCGCCAGCGGGGCAGGGGGTCAGCACGTTAACACGACCGATTCCGCCGTGCGTATCACCCATATCCCGACCGGCATCGTTGTCACCAGTTCCGAAAAATCCCAGCACCGTAACCGTGAAATCGCGATGAATGTGCTGAAGGCCCGGCTGTATGACGCAGAACGCCAAAGGATCGACAGCGAACGCTCTGCCGACCGCGCGTCGCAGGTCGGATCCGGCGACCGGTCAGAGCGCATCCGCACCTATAACTTCCCGCAGGGGCGCATGACCGATCACCGCATCAACCTGACGCTTTACAAGCTTGATCAGGTGATGCAGGGCGACCTTGACGAGACAATCGACGCTTTGATTGCCGATGCGCAAGCCACAATGCTGGCAGAGATTGAGGCGTGAACATCCGCGAAGCGCTGGGCTGGGCCGTCAGCGAATTACGTTCTGCCGGGGTCGATACGCCCGAACGCGACGCCCGTGCTATCGTGGCCGCCATCAAGGGCATCGAACCAATGCGCCTGCGCCTGATGCCCGGGGATCCGCTCGGTTCCATCGCCGACCAGCGCACACTGGATGAAAGCCTGACCGCCCGCAAACACGGGATGCCGGTCAGCAAGATCATCGGGCGCCGCGCCTTCTGGAAACACGACTTTCACGTCACAACCGAGGTGCTTGACCCGCGCCCGGAAACCGAAATTCTTGTAGAGCTGGCATTGCAGGAGCCATTCACCCGTGTGCTTGACCTTGGCACTGGGTCCGGATGCATCCTGATCTCACTTTTGGCTGAACGTCCGGCGGCAAAGGGCGTCGGCACCGATATTTCTGAAAAGGCAGTGCTGATTGCGGGTGGCAACGCCGCTCGGATCGGAGTTGCCGACCGGATCATCCTGCCGCTTTCTGATTGGTGGGACGATGTTGGCGGGCAATATGATCTGATCGTTTCGAACCCACCCTACATCGCTGCCGCAGAGATGATCGATTTACAGACCGAAGTCCGCGATTTCGACCCTCGTGAAGCGTTGACAGACGAGGCCGATGGGCTGACGGCCTATCGCCGGATAAGCGCGGGATTGATGGCGCATCTGACCCCCGGGGGGCGCGTGTTGCTTGAAATCGGACCGACGCAGGCGGATGCGGTGATGGCGATGCTGGCGGGTGAAGGGTTGACCGACATCACAGTCCACGCAGACCTCGATGGCAGCGATCGCATCATTGGTGCGCGAAAATCAATGTGAAACGTTGCGATGATGGTCTGAGACGTAGAATGCTGCTTTTGGATAAGTGAGCTTGCCGATGTATTCCAGAAGGAGCCGGTCAACGTGCTGAAAACCGGAATTGCCACCGTCTCGATTTCCGGCGACCTGATCGAAAAGCTGGATGCCATCGAGGCCGCCGGTTTCGACGGGGTCGAGATTTTCGAACAGGACTTCATCGCATTTGACGGAAAGCCGCGTGAAGTCGGGCAAATGGTGCGGGATCGTGGGCTGGAAATCATGCTTTTCCAGCCGTTCAGAGATTTTGAGGGATTGCCCGAACCCGACCGCACCCGCGCGTTTGACCGCGCGGAACGCAAATTCGATGTGATGGAGGAACTGGGCACTGATCTTGTCCTGATCTGTTCCAGCGTGCATCCCAAGGCCCTTGGCGGGGTCGACCGGGCCGCCGATGACCTGTGCGAACTCGGCGACCGTGCCGCCAAACGGAACCTGCGCGTCGGATACGAGGCTTTGGCATGGGGCACGCATGTGGACGACCACCGCGATGCATGGGAAATCGTGCGCCGCGCCGATCACCAAAATATCGGCCTGATCGTCGACAGTTTTCACACGCTCGGGCGCAAACTGTCGCCCGAAAGCATTCGCGCCATTCCCGGCGACAAGATATTCTTCGTTCAACTTGCCGATGCGCCCCTGATCGAGATGGATCTGCTTTATTGGTCGCGCCACTTCCGAAACATGCCCGGCGAGGGCGATCTGGACGTGACCGCCTTCATGAAGGCTGTTGTCGCCACGGGCTATGATGGCCCGATCTCGTTGGAGATTTTCAACGATCAGTTCCGCGGCGGCAGTCCGCGAAAGATCGCGGCGGACGGTCAAAGATCGCTTCTGGCGCTGATGGATGATGTTGCGCGTGATGCGCCGCCCTTTGCCATCACGCCCACACCGATGCCCAGTCGGGCCAGCATCGAAGGTGTGGCGTTCATCGAATTCGCTGCCGACGAGGCAGAGGCGGAACGGCTTTGTATTTTGCTCGCCTCAATGGGCTTCGCCCACACAAGACAGCATATCAACAAGGCCGTATCGGTCTGGGAACAGGGCGAAATCCGCATCGTCATCAACATTGAACGCGAAGGTTTCGCGCATTCCGCCTATCTCTCACGCGGCACCGGTGTGTGCGATGTTGGCCTAATGGTGGACGATGCCCATGCCTGTGCGCAGCGGGCAGGCGCGCTGAACATCGCGCATTTCCGGCAGCCTATCGGGCAGGGAGAACTCAACCTGCCCGCAATTCAGGCGGTCGGTGGTGGTGTCATGCATTTCCTTGATCGAAAATCCGGATTGGACCGCGTTTGGGAGGTGGAGTTCGAACAGGTGTCCGCAGTACCGAACAATCAAACCGTCCTGACCAAAGTGGACCACATTGCCCAAAGTATGGATTACGAAGAAATGCTGTCGTGGTCGTTGTTTTACACCTCGCTCTTTGATCTCGCCAAACGCCCGATTGTTGATGTCATCGACCCCGGCGGCATCGTCCGCAGCCAGGTTATCGAAGCACCGGATCGCGCCATGCGCTTCACATTGAACGGCGCGGAAACCGACCGCACGATTGCAGGCCGTTTCGTGGCCGGGCGTCTTGGCTCTGCGGTACAGCACATCGCGTTTGCAACTGACGATATCTTCGAGGCGGCAACACGGCTGGCCGATCTTGGTTTTGAAAGCCTGCCGATACCGACCAACTACTATGACGATGCAGCGGCACGGCTTGGATTGTCAGATGCGGAACGGGCTTCGCTGGAAGCGCATGACATCCTTGTCGACGAAGAAGACGGGCAACGGTTCTATCAGCTATACAGCCGACCTTATGGCGATGGGTTTTTCTTCGAGATCGTGCAAAGGACAAAGGGCTATCAGGGCTATGGCGCCGCCAACGCAGCCTACCGTACAGCCGCCCTGCGCCGCCTGTTGAACTGAGATTGCCTAATAATGCAGCGCGGCATGGTCAAGAAACGGTGATTTTCCGATACGAAACCCGTTTATCGGTGGGAAATCTTAAGAATCATCTTGTTTTATGTCCAAAGAGGTGTTTATTCGAATTGCGCACGACGAGAGCTTGGGCTCCGTTGTGCGAAAGGCCCGACATCATTTGCCCTTGGGGACAGAATTTCAGCGGCAAATCGGGTAAGCGACAGCCAAACAAAGGCCGAAAAGCAAGAATATCATGAGATCGTCTAAACAGCGTTCGCGCAATAAGCAGAACCGCAACCGTTCCGTTGGAAATATCGTCAATCGGGTGTTCGACAGTTCCGGCCCCGAGGGGAAGGTGCGCGGCACGCCGCAGCAGGTTATCGACAAATACAATCAGCTTGCCCGTGATTCCCAGTTGAGTGGTGATCGCGTTGCAACGGAAAACTTCCAGCAACACGCAGAGCATTATACACGGATGCTCGCCGAAGCGATGCGCGAGCATGAGGCCCAGCAACGCGAACGGCACCAACAGCGTCAGGCGGACCGCGACGGGCGTTCCGGCGGCACTGGCGGCGACGCACAGCAAACCGACGCCCCGCAGCCGGAATTCGGCGAACAGCCCAATGTCACACCGCCGCCACCTGAAAATTCGCCGCCGCCAGATATTGTTGAAAGTTCTGGCGATGCGGATTCCGGGCTTGTCGAAACGCCGGAAAGCGAGCCTGCACCAAAGCCGCGCACCCGGCGCCCGCGCAAACCTGCGAACACGCCACCCAGTGAAGGATCAACGGAGGCGGCAGAGTAACTGCGCGCATCGCGATTTGAGAAAAAAAGAGCGCCCAACCGGCGCTCTTTTTCTTTGGTTTGGGGATTGCGTTAACTTTGCAGTGACAAGGCCACAAACCGCGGATCGCCATTGCGGCGCACGAGCAGCAACAGCGATTTGCGTCCGGCTTCTTTGGCGGCCTCTATACGCTCTTCCAGTTCCGCCACGGTTGCGACTTTCTGCTGACCGGCTTCCGTAATCAGATCACCGGCGCGCACGCCTTCCTTGTAGGCCTCGGACGTCTCAACAACATCCTGAACCACAAGCCCGCTTGCATCGTCCGCCAGCCCAAGCTGCTCGCGCAACTCCGGGGTCATGGCAGTGATCGTCAAGCCAAGAACCTCTTTCTCAACCGGTTCCTCATTGGCGGGCGCACTGGCGGGCATGGCATTTTCGGCCTCTTCCCGGCGGCCAAGCGTGACCCCCAAGGTAACTTCCGCGCCATCGCGCCACAGTACGACCTCGACAGATTTGCCAACCGGCGCCGCACCAACAATCCGAACCAACTGGCGCGTGTCTTCAACGACATGACCGTCGAATTGCAGGATCACGTCGCCTGACAGGATGCCAGCGTCCTTGGCGGGACCATCCGGTACATCGGTGACAAGCGCACCAGCTGCTTCCGTCAGTTCCAGCGTCTCGGCGACATCCTCCTCGACATCCTGAATGCGCACTCCCAGCCAGCCGCGACGCGTCTCGCCAAATTCCTTCAACTGGTCAACCACGTTGGTCACAACGTTGGACGCCATCGAAAAGCCAATCCCGATCGAACCGCCGTTGGGCGACAGGATTGCGGTGTTCACGCCAATGACATCGCCCTCAAGATTGAACAACGGGCCACCGGAATTACCCCGGTTAATCGCTGCATCGGTCTGGATGTAATCGTCGTAGCTGCCGGAAAGCGCACGGTTGCGCGCAGAGATGATGCCGACCGAAACAGAAAATCCCTGACCCAGCGGGTTGCCGATGGCCATGACCCAATCGCCAACGCGGGCAACATCACTGTTGCCGAATTCGACAAAGGGCAGGGGATCAGCAGATTCGACCTTCAACAGCGCGATATCCGTATTCGGATCGCGCCCGATCAGTTCGGCGTCCAATTCCTCGCCAGAAAAGAACTCGATGGTGATTTCATCGGCGTTTTCAATGACGTGGTTATTCGTCACGATGAAACCGTCCGCCGAAATCACGAAACCCGACCCCAGCGCCGAAGATCGGCGTGGCCGATTCGGGCTTTGGTTTCTGTCCATGAAATCGCGGAAGAAATCCTCAAACGGCGACCCCTCCGGAACGTTGAATTGCGGGTTTGTGTTGGCTGCGACCGTGGTCGCTGTGGTGATATTTACCACCGCCGGGCTGATCTCTTCGGCGAGATCGGCAAAACTGTCAGGTCGCGATTGCGCCGCTGTGCTTTGCGTCTGCACGATGATGAGGGCCAGGCCAAGAGCCAACGCCCATATGGCCTGTGGCCAATGTACTGCACGTACCGTTCTGGCATATGCCTGATATGTCACTTTTCTTCTCCGTTCATGACTGCCCGTTTGGGACGGGCCACTTTCCTGCGGATAAGCAAACAGATAAGCGCGAAGCTGCACAACTCAATCCCTGTCGCGTTTCGTAAATCCCACGTGAGTGTCCTGTTACAATAATCCTATGGCAAATATCTTTACGCCAGCGGTTTATGGCGTTGCGGCAAAAAATTGCGTCCTCGCCCTACCCGCCAACAGATTTCGCGATCCAGATCAACACCACGCCAATCGCCAGCGCGCCAAGACCGATCATCCGCCGTGTTTCCGGCGTCATCTGTTTCAGCGCCTCCATGTGGGGTGACAAAAGTCTTTGGGAAGCGGGACTATCCGGGCCTATTCGGGATGAAGTGGGATGAGAATTGAAATTTCCCGCCAGATCAGGGCTTTGAGCGCCTGGTGCGGCGCGGACCTGATGGCCACGTCAAATTCGGCCCGCGCCATAAGTTTTTCAGAATCGGCGCGTTTCGGGGTGTGCGAACCCGCTGGAAACGGTGTTTTTCGGGGGGTCGTTTTTCACCGGATTTTCCGGGCGTTTCGGGGGCGGCTTTTTTCGCGCTTCCCGGTGCTTCCGCAGCCACGATAATCCTGCCCTTGCAAGGGGCCTGCACACTCCCTGCAAGGCGCTTGCGACGGATGTGCGGGTGTCAGCTGTAGGGCATGTCGTAGCCGAGGAACGAGCCGTCCTCGTATCGGTCGGTAATGTTGCCTTCCGCATCGCGTCTGGCGCGCGGGGCGGGTTCCATGGGGCTGAGGTCGACGCCGTCGAAGACGGGCGGCAGGGTCGAACGCAGCGGCTCGTAGAGTATCCCGCTGAAGGCGAACCCGAGCAGCCAGAGGAAGTCGGCCGGATCGTGCGCGGGATTGTGGAGGTAGAGCACACGTCCCTCGGATGAGCAATCCACCGGCGTGGGCAGGGCGAGGTCCCGTTGCATGTCCGGTATATCTGAATGTGTACCGGTAACGGTGCCCGCCACGTCGTCCCAGATCACGGTGCGCATCTCGCGCCCGTAGAGCATGTCGGGAAGGTTGATGGTGTGCACGGCCATGGGTAGTGGGTCAGTTTGAAATTATGGCTTCGAACCAGAGCCAAAGAAGCTTTGCATAAGCTCAACAACAATCCACCCAACGGCCGCGACACCGGCGGTACCCAGTATCCACACGATTACCTTTAGCCACGGCTTCGCATCATCAACAATGCGGCGTATTTCATGCACATCTGAGGTGAGGGTTTTCAGGTTTTCAGCAAGGCTTTTGACGGAGTGGTCGAGAGTTTCAACATTGTCGATTACTTCTGCAAGGTTTCGACTGCGCATTCGCATCATAAATTCGACGTCTTGGGATGGAAAGTCCTTCTGTCCTTGATGTGGACCGGAGTATCCGTGTTCGTCGGCGGACATAAGTTGATAGAAAATCACCGACATTATCACCTGGCCATGTTTTAGGACAATAGGTTCCAACGTCGGATTATACAGAGAAACGAAAATCTTTCCCTTATAGCCGGGATCTATTTGAGGGCCGCCGAATGCGATTACACCTCTCCTGGCCAGGCCAGAGCGAATGCCATAGGAAGCACAAATGTCATTGGGTAGATCGAAAACCTCTTCGGAGGAGGCGGATGCCCAGGAATTGCTTTCAAGGACGAATTCGTCGCCTTCTTCCC
Organism: uncultured Paracoccaceae bacterium; assembly: GCA_951812305.1. Classification (GTDB taxonomy): domain Bacteria; phylum Pseudomonadota; class Alphaproteobacteria; order Rhodobacterales; family Rhodobacteraceae; genus Rhodobacter_B. The sequence goes on along the minus strand of CATOSB010000017.1, from coordinate 65,087 downwards.
ATTTGTGACGCCCAATACCAGCCGCAAGGACATCACCTATTCGGCAATCATAGCTAGCCGGTTCGATTTTATTCTCATCAAAGGGCTCAATCGTAATCTTGCCCTCCGCGACCTTGTCGCTAATTTCTTTTCGCCCGAGGATTGCCATGCCTGCACCGGTTCTTGCCTTGAGTGAAAGGTAACACGCAGCACCGCGTGTGGGAACCCCCGGCTGGATCATAGCCTCGCTCCTTGTAAGGGCTGCAATTCAAACTGACCCACTTCCTGGTCATGGGGTGCTCTCGCTATCGTCGCTATGCGGGATCGTAATGGAAGAGAAGGCCCAGCACCAGATCGAGCATTTCCGGGTCGTCGCGCACGAGCTTGTCCAGATCAGCGCCACGTCGACCGGGCAGCCTGTGGAAGAGTATCTGGAAGGCACGGGTCATGACCTCGGCGGCGTGGCCGCCTGGGTATTCCCGCCCGAAATACTCATCGACATACTGGTCTCGCCGTCCGGGGACCCGGTAGGGGCTGAGCAGGATGCGAGGCTCACGGTTGCCGCCGGGCAGAGTTGTGCGGCGGATATGGAGGGTCTGGAACAGCCGGTCGATCTCCGGCATCGCCGCTTGCAGGTGGTGGGCATATTCATGTGTGGCGTTGCCGGGGTCGCGGGAGGTGATGGCCCAGGCGGTGTTATCGGCCTTGGTCAGCCGGTCGGGACCGATGCGGACCGGCCCACGTGCGGCGGCGGGGATATAGCTGCCCCCGGTCGGTTGTCCGCCCGCTGCAACGCTGAGCGGGCTGGCATTGGCGCGCGCCACCCAGTTTGCCGGAAAGCGCAGCGAGGCGGCATGGATGGCGTCGGCGGCGGCCCGGTCCTGTCCGCCTGCGCGCAGGGGCGTGACGGATGCCGCCACGGTTCCGGCGCCGCGGCCGGTTGTGAGGCCCCGGGCGGCGAGGCCACGCAGGCGATCGGTAAAGCCTGTCTGGTCCGGCGCCAGTCCGGTGGCGTCGACAAGCTGCTTGCGCCTCTCGCGCCCACGCGCAATCCATTCGGTGACATCGGAGGTGGCCGCGCGCGCAAGCGCGGGCGGGGCTTTGGCGAGCCGGTCCTTCAGGATATCGCGGGCGCCGGCCACGGGATCGACGGTGCCGGGATTGTGGGCAAAGCCGGGATCGATACCGACAGGCACCTCCTCAGTCTCCCCGGTGCGGCGATTGAGCCATGGCCGTGTGCGGTTCCACCCTTCAGGCGGGCCGGGCGAGGGTGTGAGGCCGAAGCGCTCCAGATCGGCATCCGAGAGCGTCTGCACGGTGCAGCGGCAATGCCAGCCGCAGGGCGGGAAATGCGTCTGCCAGAACGGGTGGTCCCAGCGCAGGATGGTGCCGTGCCAGACCCGGTGCAGGGGCCGGGTGCGGTCATCGAGCGTGGCGATGTATCGGATCCATGGGCGGCGGTCGGCCAGGCGCGTGATCTGCGCCCACTTGCCGGCGGCGGTGGCCATGCGCAGATTGGTGTCGAAGATGGTTCTGAGCCGGCGCGGGCTGCCCATCCGGACCACGCGGGTCTTGCCGGTTGCGGGGTCGGTCATGGTCTTGCGGCCCCACCAGCCCTTGGCGCGCAGGATCGGCTCCAGCTCGTCCTGGAAACTCTCAAAGGTGGCGCCTTCCGCCAGCACCCGGTCCATGGCCGCGCGGATATCGGTCAGGATGTCGAGACGGGCGACCTTGGCCACCGTGAAGGAGCGTGCATGCTGGGCTGCGGAGGTGTCGCGCCAGTCGTAGCCGACATGGATGCCCTTGGCGCGGAAGAATTCAATCGCTTCCTCGGGGGGCACGTCCATGATCACAGGCGCGGGATCAGCCATCGTCATCGTTTCTGTCGGCCCCGTCATCCCCCTCTGCCGAGAGACGCGCCGAGGTGGTGGCCCGGGCGAGCCGTGCGGCCATGGGGTTCGTGTCCATGGCCGCGTAGAGATCGGGGGCGTCCAGTGCCGCGGCGAGCGCGTCCGGGGTGTCGGCTTCCGTCACGGCGGCACCGAGCGGTTTGATCACCGGTTCCATCAGCGCCTCCCAGCCGCTCTCGCCGACAAGGCGGTCGACGGCGGCATCGATGGCATCGCGCGCCGGAGGCTCGCGGGCGGCGGCCAGTGCTGCGGCCAGTGCGGCGGTCGCGCCCGGCCCGGCACCCGGTCCGGCGATTGGCGGGCGGGGCGATGCGGGGGTGGCCTGACGGGGATCGGGTTCCCATTCGCCACCATAGATCTCCTCGACAGAGGCGTGTGTCGGCCTGAGGCCGGAGGCGGCGCCGATCTGCACGTCGCGCGCGGCGCGCGCGGTGAGGTCTTCGGGCGGGGCGGTGTTGCGGGTCAGATGCGGGACGGCGGCACCGGGGAAGTTCCAGGCGGTCAGCCATGTCGCGACCGAGTGGCGCAGCATGGCCGAGAGGCGGCGCGCATCCGCCGCCACCAGCCGTTGCAGCACGTCGGCATGGGCCTCGGCGGTGGCCTGCCACTGGCCGATCTCGGAGGTGGCGCGCTCGCCCAGCACCGCATCGGCGATCATCGCGTCCATCGCCCTGACGAACTCTGCGTAATCGCCACCGGCCCGGCGACCGCTTTCCAGCAGCTCGATCTTGTGGCCCTCTTTCAGGACCAGGCCCGCGCCGCCGACCAGCGCCGCCTGCTGGGCCAGAGCCTTCTCGATTGCGGAAGCGCTGGGATCGCCGCCAAGCGTCATATAGGTCGTTGGCGTGCCAAAACGTTCGAGCGCGACCGCCCACATCGAGACCACGTGGCGCTTGAGCCAGACCGGCCAGACACACCATTCGGCGGCACCGGGACCATGCGCCTGCCCGCCATGCTGGCGCGGCTGGACCAGGACGCAGAACTTGGCCGGGGGCAGGACGACACCGCTCGGGCGGTTGCGCGTAATCAGACGCGGTGTGCCGTCACGGTGCCAGCGGAATCTTGCGGGGTTGCGCACGCGGAGATCGGCGAGTCGCACGGCGGTGCCCTCGATCTTCCAGAGGCATTCGGCGATGGCATAGCCATACCAGGCGGCGTGCAGAAGCTCGCGGCTGATCCGGTCGATCTCCAGCGCGCCCAGCTGCTCTTCGAGATCCCCGGCCGCCATCCGGTCCCGGCGCATCGCCCCGCCCGGTGTGATCTCAAGCGGGGCCGCCACCACCGCATCGAGGCGCTGGTCGAGGACGGCGCGGGCATGGGGGTCGGCCAGTGCTGCCGTGGCGGCGACGACACCGGTGGGATCGGCCTGCCAATGGCGCGGATCGGAGCCGATCCCGAAATCGCGATAGCGTTCGGTGAGGTCCCAGGCCCCGCCGCCGCCCAAGGTGACTTCCGGCGCGGCGATCTCGCCGGTCGGGGCGCGGGCGGGGATGTCGGTCTTCGCCATCTACCAGCCCCTCAGGGCGGCCAGCGGCGAGTGCAGGACGCCGAGATCGCTGTCGGCATGATACTCCGGTATGCCGAACGGATTGCCCGGCGCCGACCAGGCCGCATGGCGGCGCGCGTCGGTCCAGGCCTCGAAGGGTCCGATGGCAGTGCGGGCGGCCGAGACCGCGAGCGCCAGCGCCCAGAACCGGTCGGCATGGCCGTCGCTCTCCGCGCGATCCGCCACCAGCCGCGGCGCGCCGGTGGTGCCGGGCTCGGCACGGACGCTGTGCAGGTCGGCCGCCAGGGCATCATCGGCGGGGATACGGATGCGTTTGTCCTCGAAGGACTCTCTGAGCCGCGTGGCCACATCAAGCCGGCGCGGCGCAGTCATCAGCACGCCTTCGACGGTGAAGGCCCCGTGATCCTCGGCCAGCTGCTCGACCACCGCCTCGCCCATGCCGGTCTGGTCGATGGCGATCCTGAGCGGGCGATGGGCACGCACCAGGCGTGCCACCTCGGCGCGCTGTTCGGAGAAAGAGACGTCGCGCAGCGTCACCAGCTCGCGCAGCCAGAGCGCGTCGCCGGCATCCTCGATCACCGCCGCCACCCAGAGATCGCGCCGCCGCGCCACGTCGACGCCGATATAGACCGGACCGGAGCCGCGCAGGCCGGGATCGCCCGCCGCGTCGCGCCCGGCTGTGCGGATCAGATCCCATGTGATCCAGGCCCCGCCCCCCGCGGACGGGATACAGTCGAGCTCTTCGCCCGCGTGGCGTCCGTATTGCGCGCGGATCGCCGCCTCCCAGGCCGCCTGCGCGGCGCCCGTGTCGGGCTGCCCGGTCACAGCGGCGATACGGGAATAGAGCCCCTGATCGAGCGCGTCGCTGAGCGTCACCCGGTGCAGGCTTCCGGGCTGACGCCTCTCGCGGATGTCGCGAACCAGCGTGTTGAATGGCGAGGCCTCACCGTTATGGGTGGAGATGATGCGCACACGCCCGCCCCAGGTGGTGAAGGCGCGCGCGGCTTTCAGAACCTCCTCGAGATCGTCGACGAAGGCGGCCTCGTCAATGACCGCGACGTCGCCCGGACGGCCCTTGCCGCGAAACCCCCGCGGGCTGGAGGTCATGGCGAGGATCTGTTTGCCCTTTGCCGTCACGATGCGGAAGGCCTGGATATCGCGCCCCTCGTCGCTGATCAGCACCTCACCGGCGGCCGAGGCGGCGATGCCGAGGTCGCTCGCCCAGCCCGCGCAATCGTCGATGAAGCCGCGGGTCATATCGCGGCTATAGGACAGGTAATAGATATCGCCGCGGCCCTCGGCGGCATGCATGACCGCGTGATAGGCCTCGGCCCAGGAGATGCCGATGCGGCGGGACTTCTCGATCACCGCCACCGGGTTCGGGTCGGTCACCCAGGCAATCTGGTAAGGCAGTAGATCGCGGTTGCTCATGTGGCACCCTCCGCCTGTGCGCCGCCCTCGACGGCAGCGCGGATCGCGGCGGCGACCTCCGGGGAGAGCCCGGCCCCGCGCGCGGCGGACACCGCCCGGTCTGCGCCGGCCTTGCGCTCGGCCTCCGCCAGGCGCCGACGCTCCTTCTCGCCGATCGCCTCACGGATGCCGGAGGAGGTCATCAGGTCTTTCAGCATCCGGCCCAGGAAGTGCAGGTCACGGGCGTCGAAGTCGAGCTCCTCTTTCTCGTCCCCCTCGGTCAGGCCGTTGGCCATGGTGAGGAAGGCATGGTGGGATAACATCGAAAACAGCACCCGGTGCCGATGCGCCTCGGCATCCACGCCCTCTTCACTCAGGAAGCTCTGCGCCCATCCGTCAGCCTCGCGCTGGATATCGGCGTATTTCTTCTGCGCCTGGCTCCAGCGCCCAAGGCCGGTCCGGCTGATTACAAGATCGAGACCCGCCTCGGCCATCCGCTCGTTCAGCGCGGCGGTCACACCATCGTAATCGCTGTAGCCCCGGGCGTTGAGTTCGGCACGCAGCCACGTCTTCAGCGCGTCGGGCAGCCGATCGATCTTGCTGCGCGACGGCATTACCGGGCCTTCGGCGCGGTGCGGCGCACGCCCGGCACCCGGGCGCGGCCTTCGGCCACATCCACGCCCCGCGCCGTTGCCTCGACCAGCAGGAAGCCCTCGTGGTCCTCGATCGAGACCAGATCCTGCTCGCGCAGCCAGGCCAGCGTGCCCACCAGCCGGTCGCGCCCGGTCGCGATCCTCAGCCCGTTCAGAACATCCAGCAGGATCTCCGAGTTGGAGGCATAATCCAGGCAGGCCGCCAGATGGGTGAGCAGGGCCAGGCGGCGGTGTTCCTCAAGCGTGGAGGCATAGCTCATCAGCGGCCCTCTCCCATCAGGTGATCCTCGATCCGGGTGATCGCGGCATCAAGCCGCCCGACGGCCTCCGCGTCGCGCGCCATGAAGGCGCGGATCTCGCGCACGGCCCCGGCCTGCTGCTCGATCGCCATCTGCAGGTGATGAATATCCTCGCGGCTCGCCAGCCCCGCCACCGCACCCTCAAGTCGCGCCAGACGCTCGGCATGCCGGTCCAGGCGCTCGGAGACCGCGCCTTGCGCATCGGGGGGCCGGGCGGGCGGACGCAGAAAGCCCAGACGCCGGAGCGAGACCACGGCCCCGCTCAAAAGCGCCAGAATGGCAACCATGGCGGCAAAGGTCTGCCAGTGTTCGGGCGTGATGGTCATGGCGTGCGCGGGCTCCGAGCGTCGGGATCGGTTCGGCCCCACACTACCCGGCCTTGCCGCACGAGGGCAGCGGACCATGGTCCGCAAGAGGGCCGCTATCCGGGACCGGCAGCACAACCCCGCCCGGATGGTTTAATACGTGCCATCAAGCCGTGGCGGTCGCCAGGCGGATATTTCCGCGCTCGAGCGGGTGCTGCCATTGCTCTCGGGAGTGTCATACATCCTGGCCTCTTCGCGCGATGGGAAGATCACAAGGACGCGGCCATCCTCAAGACCGATGTAGCCGGGCATTTCGCCATGCCCACAGCAGCAATCGGTGGTCAGGACATGTCCGGCATTCAGCGCCGCGACGATGTGGTGGATGCAATGATCGATGCACCGGACCCTACCGTTCAACGGCATGAGAACCTGGTTCGCGTAGGTCACTTCCCCGCCGGGCCCATCGCAATTCGCGCAAGCAATATCCGGCATCATCCACCCCTTCATTGCAGACGGGACATGGCAGGCCCCGGTTGATCTCGCTCATGGTCATGTCAAAGAGCCAGCCCGCGTTATGACCGCACCGCGCGCAGGCAAATTCTCCACCCTTTGCACTCCGCCAGCCCGGCATCATACCGGGGGCCTGTCCGACATCGACGGCATGCATGATCACCCTACACGGGGCACTGGCGGGGGCGCAAGGCCCGGCAGGAGGGGCTGGCGGCGTTCAGCCATCACGAGCGCTGCGCGCCGCCATTGCCCAGGCGAGACAGGCGGCTTCCAGGTCGGTGCCATGGGCCACAATCCCGTGAAGCTGTATCTCCACCACGCCGCAGGCGGCCTGCGGCACATCCATAGCCCCGCCGGCCTCCAGAAGCTCCGTGGTGACGGCTTCGGCGATGTCTTCCGGGTCGGTCATGGTCGCAAGCCGGTCCAGCAGTTCCGCGCGCGTCACCGCCATGTGATCATCCATCGCCATCCCTCCGCCCCTTGATATAGCGCCGCGCGGTGCGCTCCGAGATACGCAGTCGGGCCGCGATCTGCCTTGATCCGAGCCCCTGACCGGCCAGCCAGCGCGTCACCGCGCGGCGCGCCAGCGGGATATCCAGTACATGACCGCCGAGAGCCGTGACCAGCGCTGCTGCCGCCGACGGCCCCACCGCCTCCGCAAGCGCGCGGGCCGCCGGACTGTCCTGGCGCGCGGGCACACGCCAGTCCCGGCCGCCATACGTGGCGGCGACCGCCAGCGCGGCCTCGCGACCGGCGTGATCGGCGATCTCGCGCAGGCCGGCCGGCAGGGCCGGGATATCGGCGGGGGAACGGGTCACGACAGATCCATCGCTGCCTGCACGGGCCGCGGCCGAAGCGGCAGGGCCGGAGCCCGGCGCGCACGGGCAAGGCGCGCATCGGCACCGAGGAATGTCTGCGCGTCGATCTCGATGCCTGTAAAGCCGCGCCCGGCCTCCATCGCCGCCACACCGGTAGTGCCCGAGCCCATGAACGGATCGCAGATCGCCTCACCCCGGCGCGTGAACAGGTCCACCAGCGCCTGCATCAGTGGCAGGGGCTTGGTGCCCGGCACCGCGCCGCCCTTCGCGGTCAGGCAGGTCAACACACCGCGCCCACCGCCGCCGTTCCACCGCCGCCGCCCCGCCCCGGCCCAGGCCAGCGCGATACACTCAAAGCCCCTTGCAGGGCCGGTCCCGGCAAACATCGGGGCTGCGTCCGGCTTGACCCAGGCCATGGTGCCATGCCATCTGCCCCCCGCGGCAACGAGCGCGTCGTGCCAGGGCCGCACTCCCTCGGCCAGACAGAACACCGCCACCCAGCCCCGGCTCGCCGACACCATCGCGGCGGCCGCCGGGCACCGGATATCGTCGATACCCGAATAGGCCACGCCGCGCGGCGATGGCCGCCCGTCTGTCCGTGTGATCGCGCGGCGCGCGTGATGGGCATGGTGGATATTCTCGTAGGGCGGATCGGCAATTATGTGATCGAAGGGTCCGCCCCGGTCCGCCACCAGCCGGGGCAGGAGATCGAGACAATCGCCGCAGTGCAGATCAAGCGGCGGACCGGCGGGCACGCTCACTGCACAGGCCCCCGCGTCACGGTCAAGAGGGCCGACCGGTTGCCTTCTTCTACATTCGCCTTGATCAGGCGTATGGCGTCAGTTGTATTGATCTCGCGCGGATCCTGCAACGTCAGGATTTGCCCAACCGGTTGCGCCCCGATCGCCAGTATCTGCGCCGGGGGCAGGTCTCCGGCATGGCGCTCGATGATGTCGATGAGCTCCTGATGGAGCGACCGGTCAGCGGGCGTGACCTCAATCCGTTTCATAGCACCGTCCTCCGCCGCCTGAGCCGCCGGGCCCGGTTTGAGAGCGCGCCCGCCTGCGCCGAGGTGATGGTGACGACCGTCAGCGTGCCATCCGCGCCGCGCCGCAGGCAGTAGCGCAGCCCGTTATACCAAGGGTGCTTCAAAATGACTCAGCTATGGATTTTGGGTACCGCCTGAGGTGCTGAGGTGATTCAAGATTGGCAAAGGAGACCACCGATGCCAGCCAGGATACCGATGCGAGCCGATTTTACCGCCAATGATCTGCGCAAGCTTGCCGCAGAGAGTTCTGATGCCCGGCAGAGCCGACGGCTTTTGTCGCTTGCCGCTATCGCCGATGGCATGTCGCGTGGGGCTGCGGCCCGCATTGGCGGGATGGACCGGCAAACGCTCAGGGACTGGGTGCTCCGTTTCAACGCTGATGGTCCAGCGGGGCTGCTGGATCGGCAGCGAGGAGGCTCGCGATCCCGCCTTGACAATGCGCAACTGGATGAACTGGCGGCTCTTGTCGAGACCGGTCCTGATCCTGAAAAGGACGGTGTCGTCCGCTGGCGGCGGGTCGATTTGAAGAATGTGATCAAGGCGCGTTTTGGCGTCGACTATCACGAGCGCCATGTGGGGCAGATTCTGCACAATCTGGGCTTTTCCCACATCAGCGCACGCCCTCAGCACCCGGGGCAGGACGTGCAGGTCATTGAGGATTTCAAAAAAACTTCGGCGACAATCTGAAGGAGACGCTTCAGGGGGTGCCGCCGGACAAACCCGTCGAAATCTGGTTCCAGGACGAGATGCGTCTCGGTCAGAAGAACACCCGCGTCCGCCAGTGGGCACGCAAGGGCACACGGCCCCGCCAGCCCGCCGATCAGCGTTACCAAAATGCGTATCTTTTTGGCGCCATCTGCCCCGAACGCGGCACCGGCGCGGCGATCATGATGCCAGCAGCCGACACCTATGCGATGCAGCGCCACCTGGAAGAAATCAGCAAAATTGTCTCCGATGGCGCCCACGCCGTCATCCTCATGGACCAAGCCGGCTGGCACACGACATCCGCTCTGGAAATCCCGCAAAACCTGTCGCTCATGTTTCTGCCGCCCAAATCACCAGAGCTGAATCCAACCGAAAACATTTGGCAATATCTCCGCCAGACATGGCTCGCAAACCGGACGTTCGACACATATGACGCGATTCTCGACGCGGGGTGCGAGGCCTGGAACAACCTCATCGCAAGACCGCAAACCATCACATCCATCGCAAGCCGCAACTGGGCGAAAGTCGGTCAGATTGAATAACCCTTGGTATTACAGATCAGCGCGGCCCCGTCGCCCGGGCGGTCCGCAAGCGCCAGGGCGGGCGACGGGGAGCGGGCGATGCGCCGCCGGAGCCCGGCAACATCGACACCGAGCCCGCGCTCAAGATAGCGCAACACCGCATGGTCGGTGATATGGACCCGCACGGTCATGCCGCCCCGCCGCCCGACCTGTCATCGCCGCCGCCGTCGCGCGCCAGCCAGGCTTTCAGCGCCTGGATCACGGCGGTGATATGCGCGGTCTCGGTGAGCGCATCCACATCCATCGGCACGAAGGACCAATGTGGCCCGAAGCGGGCGCGGATGAACGTGTTGAGCCCGTGGCGTCCGGGGCGGGTCAGCAGCCCGCGGCGGGCCAACTCGCCCCAGAGCGCGTGAATGAGCCTGAGATCGGCGCGCGGCGCTTTGGGATGGTATCGTCCACGCGCGCCGTTCCTGCGGCCCCTGCGTCCGCCGCCACGGGCGTTCAGGTGGTCCAGAAGCCGCGCCAGATCGGTCGAGCCCATATCCCGCATCGACGCCTTGCCGGTGACGGCAAGCTGCACATCGTGGCGGGCATCGTTGTCCAGCCCCAGCCGGCGGCAGGCGGCATGGGCCGCGCGCATCAGCGTGGCGCGGCGGTCCGAGGGTCCGGGGGATGTGGAGCGGCGGGGCATCTCAGCCTCGTCCTCGCACGCCCCGCCAGAGGCGGCGAAGAGGTCCGCCGAGCGGAACGGGGATTTCCGCGTAAAGCTCGCCGACATAAACAACTCCCCGGGCCATTGCCTCAATGCGCTGCCGTGCTTCTTTCGGCGAGGTTGCGCGGATGGTGATTGACCAGGTACAGCCCTCGAAGTGATAATCGAACAGGTAATCATGATAGGAAGGCTCAGACATAATCATGTACTTTCAGATATTTCAGGACGTATCGGGGCAATGGCGCTGGCGGTTTCGTGGCACAAACAACAAGATTGTCGCGGTTGCGGGAGAGGGATATGTCCGCAAGGATGCATGTCTGCATTCCATCGGCCTCGTCCAGGCCCACGCGTCCGAGGCGCCGGTTCACGAAGTCTGACATCGCTCAGCCCGCCTTTGCCAGATCGATGGTGATGGGCTCCCAGGCACCTTCGGGGCTCTCGCGGCGGTAGCAGCGGATATAGGTTTTCGAGCCCACCACCCGCATCGCGTCGCGGATCGCCGCCATGGCCTTTTGCCAGCGCGCATCGTCGATATCGAGCCGCAGGAGACTGTAGATCGCCCCCCGGCTGATCTCGCCCTCCCGGTCCACCTGAAACGCATGGGCCACGATCGCGCGGATCTCGTCGCGGCTGCCCTCGGCCCATTCGGCGAGGCATTCCTCAACCAGATCGCGCGCCACCTGCAGTTCCGGCCCGAAGGCCACACGCTCGGCGATCTGCACCTGCACCTTGCGGCAGCCGTCATAGCTCATATAGGTGCGGTTGCCCTTCACCGAGCGGCGGGCATGGCCGCCATATTCGTCCTGCAACAGCGCATCAAAGGCGGCGATGTCGTCGAAGCTGTGGCCGCGAAACCGGGCAATCTGCGCCGAGAGATCCTCAGCATGGCCGATCACCGTCCTGACCATCTCGTCCTGCAGCTGGTCCTGGGGCCGCACCAGATCGACCGGCGTGAGGCGACCTTGTGCATCCCGCATGTAGCGCTGCCCGTCGATCAGGACGGTTGCCTCGTGGATCCAGCCCGCGGGCGCATCCGGGATAATCTGGTTTCCGCCCGCGTCACGGGGTGCGGGGCCGGTCTGTGGTCGGGTCATATCATGTCCTCCGGGTTGGTGGGTCGGTTGATTTCGCGGGCGGGACGGGGAGCTCAGGCCTCCATGCCGGCCGCAGCGGCGGCGATATCGTCGGGTGTGATCGCCGTCCGCTCATCGGCGCGGGCGATCATGAAGGCGCGCGCCATGAGCCGGCGCAGCGCGTGCATCCCCCCGGGCGCGGCGACAGCGGCTTGCGCGCACCTGCGCTCGGCCCCCGAAGGCGTCCGCCCCAGCACGGTTTCCAGCAGCGTCGTCACATCGGCCTCACCCGGCACGCCGAGGCCGACGCGCACACCGATCCGGCCCGTGACCTGCGGGCAGCGCCCGAGCGTCATGCGCAAGGTCTCGTCGCCCAGAAGCGCCAGCCCGCAGCCGGAGAGATCGCGCAGGCCACGCAGCGCATCGAGATGCCGGGCGGAGAGATGCTGCGCCTCGTCGATGGCCAGAAGCGCGTGGCGGCCCTCAAGGCGCGCGAGAATCGCATCCTCGGCCTCCAGCGCGGAAACGAAGCGCCCGCCCGCCCCGAGGCCGCGCGCGATGCGCCCGTAAAGACCATGGAGCGAGGTGATGCCGCAGGTCACGGTCAGCACGGTGACCTGGGCGCGCGCCGCCGCGTAGCTCTTCAGGGCCCAGGACTTGCCCGCGCCCGAGCGGCCATGGATCAACACCACATCACCGGTGGCCTGGGCATGGGCGAGCGCGGCCATCACCTCTTCGGTCAGGCTTAACCCTGCATGGGTGTCGAGACCGGCGGGCGTCAGCGTCAGCGCGCGCGCCTCGGACCGGGTCTCCAGCCAGGCGCGCGCTTTCGCGCTCACGCGGGCCACATCGCCCTCATAGTCGCCCTTGAGCCAGCGATGGAGCGTGGTGGAACTCACCCCCAAACCGCGCGCCGTCACGGCCTGGCTTAGCCCGCAGGCCGCCATCTCGGCGGACACCGCGCGCATCGTGGCCGCCGTATCCGGGGCCGTATCGGCGGGCACGGGCAGTCGGGTTACCGTTTCGGTCATGTCTGGTCCTCCTTGAGATAAAGCTGTCTGAGCGCGGCCTTGAACGGATCACCCGCAGCCCGGGCCACACCGCTCCGCTCCGGGACCGCCGCGTTGGCATCCCCGGCCGCGCGGGCGGCCTTGCCGGCCTGCGCGAGTGCCGGCGTCTGATGGGGATCGGCGGGGCGCGGGAGATCGACCACATTGCCGGCCGCGCGCGATCCGGCATCCAGGACGTCGTCCATCGCCCGGTCCGGCCTGTGGGTGGACTTGAGTTCGCGCGCCCGGGCGCGCGCCGCGCTGTCGGCTGCCTTCGCCCGGGCCTTCGCCCTGGCTGCCACTTCCGCCCGTGCCTGCCCGGTCGCCTCCCCGGCCAGGCAGAGAAACCGCCCGTCACCCGTGAAGACGAAGACCTGTCCCGGATCGGCGGGATCGAGCCGGACCTGGAGCCGCGTCTTCACGTGCTCGCCCAACTCCGGCGCGATATACCAGTGCCCGCCGATCTCGAGGCCGTCCTTCTGCACCACTCTTGTGCCGCCGCCCTTGACCGGTTCGGCCAGCAGCGGGTCGAGCGCGCGGGTATCCGTGATCCGGGCCAGCGGCTCCGCCGAGGCCCGCGCCCGTGCCGCCGGGGTCTCGCCGCCCAGCCCCGCATGGGGCCTTGTGTGATAGACGGTCTCGGTCCACGCATCGCAGCGGGCCTGCAGCTCACCCGCGCTCAGCGCCACGGCGAAGGTCTCACGCGCCTTCTTGCCACGCCGTGCCGCCATCGACGTCTTCGCCTCGATCTTTTTGCGGTCCGCCACGCTGTGGCCGACAAAGCCCGGCAGGTAGGCGAAGAGATCCCGCGTCACGGTACCGAAGAACCGCTCGATGAAGGGCTTGGCCTCGGGCGTGTAGGGCGGGCAGATGTCATGGCCGATGGCCAGATCGGCCAGTACGCGCACGAGATGTGCCGAGGTATAGTCCGCACCCCCATCGGTGCGCACAACCTCCGGCACACCCCAGTCGATCAGGCAGCGCCTCAGAAGCGCGCAGATCGCCGTGGCCCGGCTGACCGGCACCACCAGAAGCCGACCCCGCCGCGTACCCACGTCGATGGCGCCCACGATGGTCTGCCGCCCGTCGCTGCACATCACGTCCGCAGGCGTGCTGTCGAGTTCCCAGAGCGCGTTCGGCTCCGTGATTACGCCTGAGATATCCTCCGAGCGCCGCCCGAAAGCCGGGGCACGGCGGGAGCGGTGCCTGTCGGGGTCCGAGACCGCAGAGAGATCGCGGGCGTGCTCTTCACGAAACGCCGCCAGGCGGCGCTGGATCGATCTGAGTGAGAGATCCACACGCAGGCGCACGCTTGCCACGCGGGCCACATGGGAGGCGGTGAGATGCGCGCCGTGCTCGAAGGCCAGGGCCGCCAGAAGATCGTCAAGTGCCTCCTCCGGCGCGCCGGGGCCGCCGCCTCCGCCTTTGGGCCGGCCCCGGCGGGGTGCATCCATCAGGGCCGCCAGACGCGCTTCGGGGCCGAGGCCGCGCACCCGGGCGCGCCAGGACGCCACCGAGGCCGGTGAAACACCTGCCCCCTCAGCTGCGATCCTGTCAGCCTCGGCATGCGCCATCCCGTCGGACGCCAGCCGCCCGGCCTCTGCCACCGCCGCCAGCCGCACCCGGGCGCGGTCGAGCGCCGCACCCTCGGGCGGCAGGGATGGATGTGGCGGGGACGGCGGTACACCGGGGGTGCAGGGGGCTTGTACGCAGGGTGCAGCCGCTGCGCAGGGGGCTTGCAAATCGGGGACCTGCCCGCGCAGCGATCTGAGTGCCAGAGCGCCCATTACCGATCCCCCCGGGTGTCCGCGCCGGTGTCCGCTGCGCCAGAGGCCACCAGCCGGGCCTCGATGCGCGCCGCAATGGTGTTGATCTCCGCCACACGGGCTTCGAGCCGTTTTTTGAGCCGCGTCGCGGCTTTCGCCCGCGCGTTGCCGTGCAGGGCGGCTGCCCCGGCGGGGTTGTCCGGATCAAAGAAGGCCGCCGTCACCTGGTCAATCTCGTGCCAGACCCGCCCGATCTCGCCGATCGCGTCCTTCGTGCGCGCCTCCGTCGCCCTGAGCGCCGCGCGCGCAGTGTCCCGGTCCGCGCGCGCTGCGGCCAGATCGCGCTTGAGCCGCGCGTTCTCACCCGCCAGATCACTGACGTTTGTTCGCCGGCGAACATCCCGTGCCTCTTCCCGCATAAGCGCACGCGTCCAGTGTTCGGCGCTGGCCAGATCAAGCAGGCGCTCCTGCTCGACCTCGGGCAAAGCCACCACTTCAAGATGCAGGTGGAATGAAACATTTGTTCGCCGGCGAACAGGCTGGAAAACCCTGGCGACCGAGACGAACTTGCGGATATTGCCCTCGCTCTCGCCAACGATCCCCGCCGCCTCCGCCAGGGTCGAGATGACCCCTGAGGCGGCGACCGCCCAGTCACCGATGCGCCATTCGAACGCACTGTCACATCGCTCCCGCGCCAGCCCAAGACCGATATCGCGCCAATCGGCGTGCGAAAGTTCGCCGGCGAACACGAGCCCGGGGGTGCCCGGATTCTCCACGATCCTCAGGTCGGCACGGTCCGTCATGACATATCCTCCCCCGGAACCGATGGCGGGGCGGGCGTTCGGCCCTCCCCTTGAACCGATGGCGGGGCGGGCCTCACCATCCGGTAAAGCCAGAGCCGTCCGCCCGTGGCGGGGTCGCGGATCTGGCGGCAGGCGATCTGGGCCCCGTTGGCGCGCAACTCCGCGATGCAGGCATTGACCGCGCAGACCCGCGCGCCCGTGATGATCTCAAGTGTCGAGCGCTCGGCACCGTCGGCGAGACATGCATGCACCCGCTTGAGCCGGGGCGACCGGGAGAGCCTTGCCGCATGCATCACGCCGCCCTCCCGCACTCTGGTGCGGCGGCGGAGCGCAGGGCATTGACGCCCGGGCCCGCCGCCGCGATCATCGGTGCTGCCACACAACCGATGGAGAAAGAGATGCAACGACTGTCGTTTGATGTCCCCGCCGGAGCTACGCTGGAACTCACCAATGGCAGCCGCGACGCCAAACGGTATACATTCGAGTGTGGCCCCTTTGGATCAATCATGTTCGTCGTCCCGCCCGGCGGCAAGTTCCGGTTCAAGCCCGCCACGACGCTGCCCCGCATCATCATGGACGATGTCGATCCCGCGATCCCTGACGATGACAACGTCATCCGCATCGACAGTCAGGACTGAGATCAGATCGCCCGCCCGGCGGGCGAAACAAACAACGTCCCGCCGCGTTCGGATGCTCATCCCGACCTCCATCACGCCGCCCTCCCGCACGCTGGTGCGGCGGCGGAGCGCAGGGCATTGACGCCCAGGCCCGCCGCCGCGATCATCGGTGCTGCCACACAACCGATGGAGGGAAGGGCATGGCCACCGAACCCGAAAGGACACTGTTCGAATCCATTCTGACGGCGGAGATCCTGCTTCTCGCAGAATCTATCGCCCGGCAGAAAAGAAAAGCCGGAATGCGTCGGATCGGAGGCGATTACGTTCATGAGGCCGTCTCTCTCATTCGGGAGAGACGGAAGGAGGTGATCCGTCAGATCCTGTCTGACGAATAAAGTCCAGATGTCGGGCATCGAAGGTGGATCCGAACACCAAAAGGTCCCGCGCCTCGCGGAGGACAGCCTTCGCCTGAATGACCGGCAGTCCGTCGAGCGCGTTCAGGATGACAAGGGCGAGCCGTTCCACGTCCTCTGTCTCGATTACATTCCTGTGTGGGTTCATTGATCCGTTCTCCTCTTGCATCTCTCCGCCCTCCCGGCCCGGCCGCTTTCCAGCCGGTCCAGCACCTCGGTCGCCATCAGCGCTGCTGTGTCGGATGTCTCCAGCCGCTCCCGCGCCCGGCGCAGCCCATGGGTCACCGTGGTGTGATGGCGACCCCCGAGTGCGGCGCCGATGCGCGCGTAACTCGCTCCGGTCAGCGCCGCCGCCAGCAGTATTGCCAATTGGCGCGGTTGGACGATGTGCTGCGCCGGGCGCGGACCGCGCAAGGTCTCCGCGTCCAGACCCGCCACATGCGCTGTCGTGCATACGATCCGCGCCAGGGCCCGGTTATCACCGCCCGCCATATCCGGTAGCGATCCCAGCCCGTCCAGCGCCGCGCGCAGCGAGGCCCTAGACGGGATTGTGACCTTGGAGTGCGCGGCGAGACAGCGCTCCCAGGCCCCTGTATCCTCAAGTCGCTTCGTGGCGGCGACCGCGATGCGCATCTGGCGCAGCAGCGCCCGTGCCGCGGACCTGTCGAAGGCAACGCTCCCCCGCGTCAGCAGAGGCCCCGTCTCCGTCAGCGCCCGGCGCAGGGCCTGCATGTCTGTCGCTGCGCTCACGGGGCTACCCCCAACGCGTGGGCAAACAGGAGCCCCAGCCACAGCATCCCGAATATCGCCGCCACCCCGATCAGATCGCCGATCCAGTGATCCTCCAGCGCCGCAAGAACCTGGCCCAGTCACCGGAAAAAGGCCCCGGCCCTGCGCGCGATGGGGGACAGAACTTCCCGCCAGCGGGAACTTGTGCGCAGGGCCGGGGCAGGTGCCGCCGCGCGAGCAGTCAGCGCAGGCGGTGGACAGGGAGATCGGGACAGGTGCGGGCTCATGCGACCCTCCCGGGGCGGGCGCCCAGCAGGTCGGAGATCAGATGGGCGAGATACCCCTCGCAGGCCGGGCAAAGCGTGAGGGTCCACATATGCGCCGCCCCGCCCGGCAGGTCACCCGCCGCCAGATCGGGGATGTCCACAAGCGACACCGTGCGCGGATGCGCGCCGGGGCCGTCGCAGAGGCTGCAGGCCGGGTGCGACGGGGCCTCGTCACGCCGGGGCGCATGCACGTCGGGATGGACGGTGATGAACCCGTCCGCCTCAGACGGCGGATCAGACGGCGTGGGGGCCGGGTCAGACGCGGCGGCCGGGGCGGGCATCGTGACACCCGATCCGTCCGCCGCTACCATCGGCGTTGCAACACACCCGATGGAGAAAGAACCATGACAGGCCCGAGCCTCGAAATCATCCAATGGCCCGCCGAATTTGACTATCTTCTGCCAAGCCTGTGCAAAACGGAGCACCAGATCATAAAAGAGACGCCCTTTGAGGATGGCCATGTGCGCCACACACGCCAGCCGGCGCAGCCGATGTTTCGGGGACGGGTTTCGGTTACGGCCCAACAGCGCGACCGGCTTCAGGACTTTTTCCTGAATCACGCTCGATGCTTTTTTGTGATGATCTGGCCGGAGACCGGAACACCTGCCTATGCCCGGATTGGCCCGCCGCCATCCGTCTGCAGCCAAACCATGACCAAGACCGGCGACGTGCAAACCGAGACCTGCGATCTGGAAGTCGTACTCATGGATGTCACGGCGAATGTCGAAGAGGCGATTTCGCAAGGTACTATACCCCCTCCCTGAACTCGACTGTCAGTCCGAGCATGCCTGGAAAGCGCTCTTTCATGACGGCACACCACTCGGTCGCGATGCACGCGCCCGGATCGGGATCCCATTCGGGCGGCATGGCGGTCCAGCCGACGCCCGGGAAAAAGCGAGCCGTGCTGCCGTCGGCAAAACTGATGAACTGGTCGATCCGCTGCGGGGTGTTGAATCTCATGTCACCCCCTCCGCGCCCGCGTCGTGACCTCTGCCGTCGCCCTCCCGGACCGGCACCAGCGCGGCCACACGGCCGGCGAGGCGGTCCCGGCAGACCGGGCACAATTCGGTCATGCGGGCGCAGGCCACCGCGTCGGCGTCCATGACCCCGTCATCGACCCGGATCAGCGCCAGTTCGTAAATCCCGGCAGGCCCCGCGCCGCATCTGTCGCAACGCCCGCTCATGGGGTGGCCTCCCGCTCGGCGAGCCGCGCTGCGGCCTCCGCCCCGGCGCGCGTGGGATGATCCGAAATCCACCCGGACATCCCGTCGGCCTGAACCCGGTAAAGGGCGAACCCATCCGCGTCCGCCTCGTCGCAGAGCACCCAGCCGCCCTGCGGGTGGCTCAGGTCGCGGCAGACCGGATCGACGCTGAAATACGTGGCACCGTCCGCCTCGCAGTCCCGCTGCGCGAGCGGCAGGTCAGCCGGGCTCCGGGGGCACACGGTCTTCATGCAGCATCCTCCGGGGAGGCCTCGGCCGCCGCCAGTGCCGCAGGCGCCCCCGGTGTCGGCGCAGGGCGCGGAATGTCAGACGGCCAGGGGAGGTCGGTGGGCCAGTGGTCGGAGAACTTTTGTCCGAAACGTTTCGCGCGACCGGTGGTGATATCGCAGCCGCGCTGGAGTCGGGCAATTGTATCGCCAGAACCACCCATCCAAGTGGAAATGGTGGCCACAGACATACGACGAGCCTGCGCGAGCATTTCAGCCAGAATAATGAGGGCGTGGCTATCCATAGCCATAGTAATCGCTACCAATAGCTAAATGTCAAGTGAATTTAGCTATTGGTAACGATCTGATTTGCGCTAAAGATAGCGAATGCTGCTCACCGAAATTGCAACGACCGTCAAAGGCGAATTGGCTAGAAGGCGAACAACCCCTTACCGCGCTTCCCTGGAGGCTGGCCTACCTGGCAATGCGATACGCTATGTGCTTGAAGGCAGAGCCACTAAATCCGACCGCCTTGCCGAGATCTGCCGCGCGCTTGGCCTTGAGTTCTACATCGGACCGCCACGTGACGGCGCTGCTGCCGAATCACCCGGGGAGCCACCGCCCGCCGCGCACCCGCCCGAGCATGACCGGCCCCCGGAGCCTTCCAGTATCGCGCCACTGGAGCGCATCCCGAAACCTGTCACCGACATGCTGGCCCTGCCCGAGGGAGCGAGCGCCGACGCGGTGCTGGCGGCGATGCAGGCGCGGATCAGGGATCGGGGCACGGCCCATGCCAGCCCCGCCGCCACGCTGGACGAGAAGCGTCTGGGGCAGCTGCTCGACAGCAAGCTCAAGTCAGAGACCCGGGCGCTGGAAGCCAAGCTGGCAAAAAAGCTGGACGCGCTTGCCGAGCGCCTGCCGTCCCCGGCGGAGGCGTCGGGCATCCGCAAGCTGCACATGCGGATTGCGCGTGACGTGCATGCAGCGGGCGGAATTGGCGAGGAGATCTTCGACGAAGCGACGGACAGGGTCATGATCGCTGCCGATGATCTGCCCCGGAATCTGGATTTGGAACGGGTCGTCGCGATCCGCGCCTTGGGGTGCTCGATGGAGCCGACCATCCGCACCGACGATATACTGGTCCTCGATCTCGACCAGGCCGAGCCGCGGGAGGGGGCGCTCTTCGTGGTCAGGACCGGCACGGGCCTTGTCGTAAAGCGGCTGCAACAGGATGGCGGCGCCTGGACCATGGTCAGCGATGCTGACGACCGGGACCCGCGCCCGGTCGCGGAAGAGGACCGCATTGTCGGCCGGGTCGTCTGGTTTGGACCGGAGGGTGCGATTGTGGTTGGGGGGTGAGGGTAATGGGAGAAATGGGATGAAGACCACAGTCATGGCAATTTTCCTATGCGCTTTCGCGTTTTCTGCGCATGCGCTTGATTTTAATGAAACTTTACGCATCCAATCAAATTTGGTCGCTCTGGACCTTCTGGATTTAGATGATCTGGATGGTCGAATGGGACCTATCACCCGTGCAGCGTGCGAGAAATTTGCACAACGGTACGGAACTGACGGAAGTTGTCAGGATGCCCTGTCGTTTATGATGTCAGAAAACAGAAAGCTCGTGGCCAAAGTCACCGACGAGGCATTGCTGGAGGCAATTCGGAAGGAAGTAACATATGGTTTTTTTGATCCTTCAAGCGCTCAGTTCCGAGATGTGCATGCTCCCGCTTGGGATATTGGGGATGCGTCGATGTATATTTGTGGCGAAGTGAATGGAAAAAACAGATACGGTGCTTATGTGGGGTTCCGAACATTCAGTACTTTAGCCCAAAAAGTCGGTGACAGTTGGGAATTCCCATTCTCTTTCGCTATGGATGACGATGACGACTACTTCGAGTTCTATGAATGCGCGACCTATGCCTGGAATTCGAATGTACGCTTCCCACGCCTTATGGAATGAATCAATAACTCACCCGCCCCCTGACACCAGCAACTCGCGCACCCGGCGGTTTGCCCTGGAATTGACCGAATAGCGCGTCTCGACCTCGTCGATGGTGGCCCATGCGAACATCCTGCGAATCTCCGGGCGGTCGTTGATCGACAGGATGAACCGGCCCTTGATGCCGCGCAGCATCTCTGCCAGCCGGGCGAAGTCGCCCCGGTCGAACACGCCGCGTCCGTAATCGGCCTCGTGGCCCATATAGGGCGGGTCGATATAGAAGAGCGTGAAGGCCCGGTCGTATCGCGGGATGAAGGTGGCCCAGTCGAGGCATTCGATATGGACGCCCTGCAAGCGGTCATGGGCGGCGCGAATCAGTGCGCCCATGCGGGCGGCGGAGAGGCGGCCTGGATGATGGACCGATGACCCCATCTGGCCCGGCGTTACGAGATGCGCCGGCTTGCCGCCGAAGCTCAGGCGCTGGAGTGAAGCCCAGCGGGCGGCACGGCGGATATCTGTGAGCGTCTCCGGCGGGGTTGCGAGCAGTCGGGCGAACTCGGCGCGCGCGGCCAGACAGAGGTCGAACTCGGCGGCCAGCGCGTCCGCGTGATGGCGCAGGACGCGGAAGAGATCGACGATCTCGCCATTGATATCGTTGAGGATTTCGGACTTCGGGCGAGAGGCGCGCCGCAGGAACACCCCGCCCATGCCGGCAAACGGCTCGGCGTAGCAGGTATGCGGGATCGCCCCGATGCGCGCGGCGATGGTCTTTGCGAGATATTTCTTGCCGCCGAACCAGGGCGCGAGCGGCTCGGCGGGCGGGGCCGGCGTGAGCGCGCCGGGCTCTGCCGGGATGTCATCGGGCATGGACAAGGGGGCTGCCTCCCACGATCATGATCCTGCCGCAGCTGCGGTGGCGGGACGGCCAGGGCTGGCCGGTTCTGGTCGTGGGAGGATCATCTCCCGGTTCGGGGTGTTCTAACCACCCCGGCCCCCGTCCTGGCCATCATTGGCGCGGTGGCGGCGTTGCGGCGGCATAACATGCCGCAAGGGGTTCGGGCAGCGGACCATGGTCCGCCGGTGTACCGGAATGGGAGGAATGAACGGATGACCTGCTTCGCGCCTGGCCCGCTTCAATAAACCGCGATTTTATGTGCGGGCAGGAGTTCTTTGAGTACGAAGTGCCGATGCCAGCTCGCAGCCTGTTGGAATCGGTAAGCATTGCTATCAATCGCTTTTTCAGAGGACTCAAGGGACGGAAATCGCGTTATTTGATCGGCCCAATCCGCTTCGTTATACTGAATTTTTGCCTCATCCGGCTTGAACCCGACATTTTTGTTTTCTTTGATCATTTTGAGCCACATTGAGCTTCGATCTTCCTTCGCGCCCTCGAAGCAAACAACCGCCATGACCTCGTCTTTGATGGAGTTGAATGTGACTGGATTTGTCGATGCGTATCGCTTTTTTGCGAATGACATAAAGTACCCATGTGTACGCTCGCAGGCATCCATGTAGTCCTTGGGGTTGTCTCTGTCTGCAAAGCGCCCGTTTTCTGGCCTCGGCTTCTCGAATTCAACCCCCCAATGGAGAAATGGCCGATCAGGGAATGTCGCAACGCCCCCATGGCCGAGCGCCGCACTCACCGTTTCAGAGAACCAGCTGGCAACCTTGAACGGTGCGTATCTTGTCATGAAAGATTGCTTTTTACCAATGATATAGCGTTCCATTTCGGCGTTCTCTACATCAATTGGCACACAGGTATCGCCCTTGACGAGATTGAATTCCGAACCAATTCCGGAAAATCCGTAATGCGCAAAAGTATCCATGTACACGTGCGCTGACAGCCCGAGAAGTTCCAGCCCAAAACGGGAATCGACGGCCTTGGCGACGTGATGGTCCATCATTTCGTTTGCGGTGTCGCTGTCCTTGACGCACAGAAGTCTTTCTTCCAGCGCGGTTCCCTTTCCGCCCGGCAAAAAGTGAAACGGCACCCAAACGCGCCGCTGCTCATCTGGATCAATTTTCGAGTTTGCAACCGCTTGCCCAAGCGTGTGCACGGTCGCCGTTCCAACCAGCCGACCACCATCGCCATGCACTTCCGTATCTGTTTGTGTTGAGTCATCGACAAATTGGGCCGCATAGGCGACGATTTGGGCGTCTCGGGCCGGAATACCCGCGGCCCGGGCCATGACATAGGTTCCGTAGTAGTGCATGTCTGCCTGCATTTTGCATTCCCCTGATTATCGAGCACGCTCCTGGAGTATACTTGACGCCGCCCTCGTTATGCAAATGATCGGTGGCGGTCGCCTACGCCTTTTCAGGTTCTGTTGAGCCGTCTTCCTAATTCACGATTTTGCGTCGATCATCCGGCGTGGCGACCAGGACTTCCAGCCGCTCCGAGAGCCTGTCGATGGCCTGGATCAGAGTGTCGATCTTTCCCTTGGCGTGTTGGCGTTTTTTGCACATGTCGGTCTCCATGGGGTGTCGGGGTTGTGGGTGGCAGCGATCCCACCACATTCGGACCCTGGTTTGTAGCGGACCATGGTCCGCTGCGCGCCTCCGCGATCACGGCACCAGATGCCCATGCCCGGGACAGGCGGCGGCGAAGTCGGCATAGGCTTCGGCGATCTCGCGCTGCGTCTCACTGGTATCGCTCCGGGACCGCGTCGGCAGGCTTGTCCCCCAGACGCGGCAGAGGGTGGCCTCAGTCGCGCCACCCGGCGCCCTCGTATTTGCGCAGCCGCTCAGGATCAGCGCGGCTGCGAGCAACGTCATCTTCGATGTCTTCCGCATGTTCGTGGTCCTTCAGTTGTGCGTCGCGTCTCTCGTCCCGGCGGGCGTCCCTGCGGATCATGGCCATGACCACGGCACCAAGGGCGGCGAGGCCCGCATAGAGCGCGGCTTTGGAGGGGATCAGGCGGGCGAGGACGGCGAACATCAGGTGCCTGTGGTGGCGGCCTTGACGGCCCACATGGCGGCTTCCTCGACGGCGGTGATCGCCAGCGAGGCGTGGCGCGCGGCGGCGGGATTGTCCTGCCGGGTCGCTTCGCATTCGCTGATCAGCGCTGCGGCGAGCATCTTGATCCGGTCCACCTGGACGCTTTCGGATGGATTGAACCCCTGGCGCACGAGATCGCGGGCGCTCTCCGAGACCGCTGTTTGCGTTCCATTGTTCAGGGCGGAGTGGGTCGTGACGTGCATTTTGAGGTCCTTTCAGGGACTGGTGTATCAGGTAGGTTCGCCGATCTTTGTCGCGGCGGCCTGCCAGTTCGTTCCGCTGGCGGCGACGCAGGCCACCCCGTCGGGGCGGATGATGATCGCGGTCCATGTGCCGGTCTTCGTGTTGGCCACGAGCACCATAAGCGCCCCTTTCGCGGTCAGGCCAAGGCTCTGGGAGGTCTCGCCATAGCGCGCCTCCAGCCGGGCTCTGAGGGTATCGGTATCAAAGCAGGCGGACCCGTTGGCGGTGGCGGAGGTAGCCTGCAGTGTTGCGGTCAGGGCGAGTGCGACGACGGCAGTTCGCATATCAGCGGTCTCCCCCGGCCCACTTCCTGAGCCGCTCGCGCATGATCCAGAGGGCGGCGAGGGCGATTGTTCCGGCGAGGGTCAGGGCAATTGCCTGCGCGGTGCCGTCGAGTGCGGCGAGTGCTGTTGCACCGGTGCCTGTGGCGGCGGCGATCTGGGTCGCTGAGGCCTGCAGCGTAGTGGATTGCACGGGGCTCGTGCGCACGGGCTTGCCCGCGCGCCACTCCGGCACACTGAAACAGGGACAGGCCTTCGCGGCATACTGGTTGTGGCCGGAGACCTTGAGGTCGCCGAACCGCGACCCTAGCCGCTCGATCAGCCCCCGCAGAGCCCTCTCCTGCTCGGGCGTGAAATGATCGCTGAACAAGTCGTTCTCCGAGCCGCCATGACCGCCGAACAGCGCAATGCCGATGCTGCGCTTATTGTGTCCCTTGGCGTGTGCGCCAGCGCGCTCAAGCGGACGCCCCTCGCTCACCGCGCCGTCCCGATCAATCAGAAAGTGGTAGCCGATATCGGACCAGCCGCGATCCTCGACGTGCCATCGGCGGACCTCGGCGACTTTCTGGTTGGCGTTTCGGCTTTTCCACCAATCGGCCCGAGTGGCGGTGCAGTGGATGATGATCTCGTCGATCCGGCGGGACATGGGGCTTCCATAGAGGTTGCGGTGGGATCAGGCCCATCCTAGCGCGCACGCCGGGTCGTTGTTAGCGGACCATGGTCCGCTGCACCCGCGCGCCGGGATCGGCTATACCGGGCGGTGATATGCCCGATCCCATGCTCCACAATCCCGCCCCTTCGCCCTCTACGCCGGGCGGACCCGCTACGCTCTCCGCCCTTGACGGCTGGATCGACATCTGCCGCACGGGAAGCTTTACAGCCTCGACCGGGCCTGTGACGCTTGACGAGGCCGATCTCGACGAGATGGTGGCCAATTTCGAGCGCGCCGACCCGGCCCCTGTCGTGCTCGGCCATCCGACGAGCGACGATGTTCCCGCGCAGGGCTGGGTGGATCGGCTGCGCCGTGTCGGCGACCGCCTTCAGGCGCGGCTCACGCGGCTCGACGAGGGCTTCCGGGCGGCCTGTCAGGCGGGCCGGTATGCCCCCCGCTCGATCGGTGCAGTCAATGACCACGCAGGCTGGGTGCTTGACCACCTGGCGTTTCTGGGCGCGGCATCGCCCGCCGTTGACGGGCTGGCACCATCACATTTCTCGCGCCACCCGAAGGGCATGACGATCGCGCTGTCCGCGCCGATCGATACCGCGCTGGCCGCCCCGCTCGGAGGGGCCGAGGAGCGTCTGGGCTGGTATGCGGTCGAGAGCATGCTGCGCTCGCTGCGCGAATGGGTGATCGAGCGCTCGACGATCACGACGGCCGACCGGGTGATGCCGGCATGGTCGCTCGATACGCTGCGCGAGCTGGCAGAGCCCGAGGATATGGTGGCGCTGGTCGGCAGGCTCGGCGCGACCCTCGCCACCGGCACAGACCCCGGCACAGACCCCGGCGGCGCACCCGCCCCTCACTTCACCTCCCGCCGCGCGCCGGCGGTCACTGAAAAGGAACCCCCGATGCCCGACGACATTCCCATCCCCGGCGCAACCGCGCCAGCCGCAGAGCCGCCCGCCGCGGGCGGGGAACTGGCGGTGCAGGTCGCCGAACTTACCGCGGCGCTGACAGGCGAGCGCGTGGCCCGCCTGGCCGCCGAACAGCAGGCCGCGGCGCGCACCCGGATCGCCGCCCATGTCCAGGCCGGCCGTGTGCTGCCCGCCGAGGCGGAACCACTGACGGCGCTTTGCGCAAGTCTGGCGGGAACCGGTGAGGGCGACACCATCGCGCTGAGCGCTGAGGACGGCACCGCGACGCGCGCCAGCCCGGCGGATGTGCTGGAGGCGTTCCTCAAGGGTCTGCCCCGGCGCGGGCCGGAGCTGCGCGAACTCTCGGGCGAGGCGCCAGGCGTGGATATTTACACCCAGGCAGCCGATCCCGCCGGGGTTGACCGGAATGTGCTGGCGCGCCGCGCCAATGCGCTTCTGGCCGCGGACACCACCGGCACGCTGACGCTGGATCTGGCGGTGCGCCAGGTTCTCGCAGGGGAGGCGGCGCATGCATAACCCAACACTTACCCGCGCCTTTCTGGCGGGCGGCACCATCAAGGCACGACGCATCGTGCAGATCGGTACCGCCGACGGCGCTGTGATCCAGGCCGACGCCGACAGCGATACCACGATCGCCGAGCGCCCGATCGGCATCTCCTCCGAGGTCAACACAGCGTCCGGCGCGACGGTGGATGTCCACCTCGCCGGCATTGCCCTCTGCGTGGCGGGCGGTGCGGTCACGCGCGGCGCGTCGGTCAAGGCCGATGCCAGCGGCAAGGCGGTCGCAACCGAAACCGGGAACGATTTTGTGGTCGGCATTGCCCTGACCTCCGCCGCGGCGGACGGCGACATCATCCCGGTGCTGATCGCACCGCAGCGCATCTACATGATGGCGCGCGCGTTTACGGCCGGCGGGCCCATCGCGGCGCGACGCATCGTGCAGATCGGCACCGCCGATGGTGCGGTGATCCAGGCCGACGCCAGCAGCGATACCACGATCGCCGAGCGCCCGATCGGCATCTCCTCCGAGGTCAACACAGCGTCCGGCGCGACGGTGGATGTCCACCTCGCCGGGACCGCCCTCTGCGAGGCGGGCGGTGCGGTCGCGCGCGGTGCCAGCCTAAAGGCCGATGCCGACGGCAAGGCGGTCGCAACCACAACCGCGAAAGACTTCGTTGTCGGCATCGCCCTCACCGCGGGCGCGGACGGTGCCATCATCCAGGTGCTGGTCGCACCGCAACGGATCTGAGGAGACAGCAGATGCCCGACCCAATCCCCCATCCCGGCTCGGCCTATCCGGTCGACGAGACGCGCACCGGCATTGCGATAGGGTACCGCAACCCGGCCTACATCGCCGATCTGGTGCTGCCGCGTGTCACGGTGCCCTTGCGGACCTACCGCTACACCGCTTATCCGCTGGCCGAAAGCTACACGCTTCCCGACACGCGGATCGGGCGGCGCTCGGACCCCACGACCGTACACCTGAGTGCGACCGAGATGGCCGGCATGGTCACCGATTACGGTCTGCAGGACCTCATTCCGGACGATGACATCCGCAACATACCCCCCGGCGTCTCCGACCCGCGCGACCGCTCGGTGATGACACTGACCGACCTTCTGGCCATCGGGCGCGAGAAGCGCGTGGCCGATCTCGTCCTGAACGCCGCCACATATGCCGACACCAACAAGGTGACGCTGGGGGTCAACGACCAGTGGTCGGCTGACCACGCCCATTCCGATCCGGTCGATGATATTCTCAAGGCGATCGACGCGATGATCGTGGCGCCCACGCATCTTGCCATGGGTTCTTCGGTCTGGCTGAAGCTCAGATCGCACAAGAAGATCGCCAAGGCGGTCAACGCGACCTCGGGCGATGTCGCCATCGCCGCGCGGCGCGCCATTGCCGATCTCTTCGAACTTGAGGACATCGTCGTCGGACAGAGCCGGATCAACACCGCCGCGCAAGGCCAGCCGCCAACGCTCGCCCGCATCTGGGGCAAGTCGGCGCTGCTCTATCGCCGGTCGCCCGCGCCTGATCCCATGGGCGCACCGCAACTGGGTGTGACCGCGGGCTATCGTGGTCTTGAGGTCTATTCCCGATTCGAGGGTGCGCGCGGCGCACGCGGGCTGCACCGCATCCGCGTGGTCGACAGCTGCGAGGAGCGGATTCTGGCCCCTGCGGCCGGCTATCTTATCAAAGACGCCGTGGCGTAACGGGTGGGGTGAGAGATGACGCAGCGGAAACCGGCCAAACAGACGACGACCCCCGCGAAGGATCCTCCGGGTGCCGGGACTGACAAAACGGTCCGCGTCCGGCTGACCACGCCGGTGCAGATCGACCGGGTCCGCCATGAGACCGGAGCCATTCTGGACATGGTGCCGGGCATCGCCGACGGCCTGATCGCCGACGGCGCGGCGGTTCCCGCCGAGGCAGAGGATGAGGTATGAGGCCGACCCGTTACGCGACCCGCGCCGATCTGGTGGCGCGCTTCGGGTCTTGCGAGATCGGCGATCTGGCTGACGAGGACATGGACGGGCGCGACGATCCGGGCCGCATTGACGCGGTCCTGGCGGATGTCTCCGCCGAGATCGACGCGGCCCTGGCGCGGGCCTGGGATCTGCCGCTGGAAGGCCCCGGCCCCTGGCCGGCGCTGACCGCGGCGGCCTGCGATCTGGCGCGGCTCAGGCTCTATGACGAGGCACCGCCCGAAGGCGTGATCGCCCGCGCCCGCGCGGCGCGCTCGGCGCTGCGCGGGTTGGTCGATGGCAAGAGCGCGCTGCTTGACGCCGCCAGTTCCATCGTGGCGCGCCGCGAGGAGACGCTGATCTCTGTGCGGGGGCCGTCTGCGGTGATCGCCGTCGCCCTGGGCCGTGGCGCACCGGGGGAGTGCTGACATGGCCGGTGCCGGCGTCAGGATCGATCTGGAGTGGGACGATGCGGAGGTCCGGGGGGCGCTCACGCGGATGGAGCGCGTCGCGGAGGACCCGCGCGCGGTCTTTGACGAGATCGGCGCCATGCTCGTGGCGACGGTCGCGCGGCGCTTTGAGACCGGGACCGGCCCGGATGGCAAAAAATGGCCACCCTCGAAACGCGCCGGTCGGGACGGCGGGCAGACACTTGTCAAATCCGGGCGTCTGGGATCGTCGGTCACCCACCGCGTCGACGCGACCGGCGTCGATGTCGGCACCAATGTCATCTATGCCGCGATCCACCAGTTCGGCGGCACCATCAAACAGAAGGCCCGCCGCCAGACGCTGGCCTTCCGCCGCGTGAAGACCGCCTCGGGTGCCTATGTGATGCGCTTTGCCTCGCGCAAGAGTACCCGGGCGCGCAAGGCGGGCACGGTACGTGTGGCATTCGCCGAAATCGGCGCCCGCGAGATCGCCATGCCGGCCCGGCCCTTCCTGGGGCTTGATGCGTCTGATCGCGATGCGGTGCTGGAGATTGCGGCGCGTGCGATCAGCCGGGCCGCAGGAGCCACGTCATGACCCGGCTGGAGACACCCCACACCGCACCCGATCCGGGCCTGCTGATCTGCGATGCGCTGACCGAGCATCTGGCACCGCTCGCCGGTCCCGGCCGTCCGTTTCGCCGCGTGATCGGCTTGCTGGATGCGGCGGCCGAGACCACGCTCAAACCACCCGTCCTGGCGGTGGTGCCGGCGGCGTTTTCCGCCGGACCCAACCGCACCGGCCGGGCCGGCGCGCTGCAAGAGGTCACGCTGACCATCGCCACCACGATCCTGATCGCCGCCCCGGACGATCCGCGCGGCAGGAAGACCCGATCCCGGGGCCGCCTGGCGGAGCTTCTGGGCCCGGTGCGCAGGCGGCTTCTCGGCTGGTGCCCCGACCCCTGCGCCGGTGTTCCGGGCCGCCCGGCCCCGCTGGCGCTGGTCTCCGGGCGTTTGCTGGAGATCGAGGCCGGACGCGTGGTCTGGCAGGACGAATGGGCGGCCAAATACTGGATACATGCCCAGCCACCAGAGGATACATTATGATCAGCAATCATCGAGACAACATCATCGTCGGGGCGGGAGATTTATATTTCGCGCCCCTTGAACCCGGCGGGGCCCTGGGCGCGGAGCGCCATCTCGGCCATGTCAGCCAGGCCACGCTCGCCATTCAGGAGGAGCGCGTCACGGTGCAATCCTCCTCGGGCCCGCCGCGCACGCTGGTCGATGCCGTCCGCTCGGTCACCCGCACCATCACGATGACCTTGAACGACATGTCGCTCGCCAACCTT
This sequence comes from uncultured Paracoccaceae bacterium, assembly GCA_951812305.1. Taxonomy (GTDB): domain Bacteria; phylum Pseudomonadota; class Alphaproteobacteria; order Rhodobacterales; family Rhodobacteraceae; genus Rhodobacter_B. Next base: position 35,199 of record CATOSB010000017.1, on the reverse strand, counting down.
GCCGCCTTTCTCGGCTCGGACGCCGCCCTGCCGCGCCCGGAGGAGGCGGTCAAGGATGACGAGATCGCCGTGGCCGCGATCGAGACCGGGCCCTGCTACGGCCTGCCAGGCGCGCGCGGACGCAAGGTCAAGGATCTGGTGGTCTACAAGGCGAAAAACAAGGCCGGCACCAAGCTGGCGGTCGGCACCCATTACCGCGCCGAGGAGAGTCACGGCCGCCTCCGGCTCCTGCAATCCGACGGCGGTGCCGCAAACGGCGATACGCTCTATGCCAGCTACACCGTGACCAAAGGCGAGCGCCTGGCGATCGACCACCCGCAACCGGTGCGCGGCGCGCTGCGCTATATCGAGCTCTCGCCCGATATCGTCCCTGACAGCCATGGGCGGCATTACTACGCGCCGCTCGTCTCGCTGCGCCCCGCCGGCGATCTGTCGCTCATCGGTCAGGATATCCAGGGACTGCAGATCGCCGCGCTCATCCTCCAGCCGGCGGATTGCGGCGCCGCCCTCATCGTCGATGGAGAGCCCCTTGGCACGTAAACCCGCAAAACCCCGAAAAGCACGAAACATCACACCAAAGCCCGCCCCGGCATCCGATGCCAAGGCGCTCGAGATCCTCGATCCCGATATCGCGCTCGAGGTGGCCGATCCGGACACCGGGAAACCGGTGCAGATCACGGTGCGCGAGTTCCGGTTCCGCGAGGGGCTCGAGATCCGCGCGCTGGCCGGGCCGCTGATTGCCGACCTGGCGGCACAAGTGGGCGACGAGGCCGCGCCCTCGGGCGGCGTGGTAGAGGCGGCGCTTGCCGCTCATGGCGATCTTTGGCTGGCGCTTGCGGCCCGCGCTTGCGGGCGCGAGGTGGACTGGCTGGCCCGGCTTCGGGATGCGGATGCGGCACGGGTCTCGGGCGCCCTCTGGCAGGCGAACATGGGTTTTTTCGTGCGCCACATCGTGGCCGAGGCCGGGCCGGGATGGATGGCACGCCTGTCGGCCTCGCAGACATCCTCGCAACCCTTGCCGCCGAGGGGCACGGAGACATCCGATCCCTCCCGGACACATTGACATGGCGGCAGATCATGCTCCTGTGGCAGGCCGGCGAGACCCGGCGCGCCCGCGAGGCGCAGACCCTTGCCACGGCGCTGGCGGCAGGCCTGCTGACACGGTGACGCCGGCATGAGTGGCGATCTGGACCTCGCCCTGCGGATCCGCGCCGATCTGGATCAGGCACGCGCCGAATTGCGCCGCTTGCGCGCGGAGACCGGGCAGGCCGGCACCACCGCGCGAACCGCGGGGCGGGGCTATGAGCAGGCTGCCTCGGGCATCGCCCGCAGCACCACCGCCGCCCGCGGCGCCGCCACCGCACAGGAGCGGCTCACCCGGGCCACCCGGGCCGGGGCGGCGGCCACTGCCGGACAGGCGACAGCCGCGCAGCATGCGGCGCGCGCCGCGCGGGAGTTGAGCGCAGTGCGGGAGCGCGTAAGTGCGGCGGATACCAAGGCCGCCCGAGCGGCGCTGAAGCTGGCCGTGTACCGTGATCGCGCGGCACGGGAGGCGCTGCGTGTGGCGCGGGCGGAGACCTCCGCGGTTATGGCCACCCAGCGCGCCGCGCGGACCGCATTGCAGGCCGCCACCGCGCAGGAGCGGCTCACCCGGGCCACCCGGGCCGGGGCTGCGGCGGGCCTGGCCCATCGCCAGGCTATGGGGGCCAGCCGGGCCTCCCTGATCAATGTCGGCTACCAGGTGCAGGACGTGGCGGTGCAGATGGCCTCCGGCACCGCGGCCTCCCGCGCGCTCAGCCAGCAGTTGCCGCAGTTGCTGTCGGGGTTCGGGCTTCTTGGTGTCGTCCTCGGCACCGCCTCGGCCGTGCTCATCCCCCTGGCCGGGCATCTCTTCGGCGCCGGCGAGGCGGCCGAAGAGGCTGGCAACGCCACCGACCGGCTGGCCGACAGCACCGACCGGCTGCGCGGCCTGCAAGATCTGCGCGGCGATCTCGACGCCATTCGCGAAAAATACGGCGAAGTGACGGCCGGGGTCTACGCGCTCATCGCCGCCGAGCGGGAGATTGAACGCCGCGCCAGCGCCCGTGCCGCCCGGCAGGCGGTCGAGGACATTCTGTCCGGCGATCTCGCCGCCAAGACGCTCGACAGGACCGCATATTCCGCCCGTGCCGCCGGGGAGAAAGCCGCGCTGGAGTTTGCAGAAGCGTTCCGGCAGCATGTTGCCCACGCCGGCGATGCGGAGGCTTTTGGCCGGAAGTATAATGCTGCGATCCAGCCATGGTCACGGGTCAACCCGCGCGATGTTCTCTACCAGTTCGGATTTGCGGATATTGCCGACGAGGCGAAAGCCGCCGGTGTCTCCGTAGAGGCGCTGGCGCTGGCCGTCTTTGACCTGCAAACGAATTCCGACTTTGTCGGGGATAAGATCGCAGAGCGCCTGAATCTGGCGGAGGCGGGCTTTGAGAAGCTGGCCGCGAAGACGGGTCTGAGCGTCGACGCCGTCAGAGAGGTCGGCGCGGCGCTTGAGGCGCTCCGCGACGCGGACGGGATCAAGGCCCAGCAGGAGGCCGCCACAAGGCTGCGCCATGCGCTCCGCGCCGCCGCCAATGCGGCCCCAGACCTTACGGATGATCAGCAAGCCCAGAACGATCAGCTGCTGGGTGACGTGGTGGATCTCGAGGGCCATCTGCGTGAATTGCTCGCAACCGATGGCCGCAACCCGGGCCTCGACACGATGTCCGAGCAGGCGCGCACGCTGGCCGAAGAATTCGAACGCGCCCTGGCCGCGCTCGATGGGCTCGCCGCCGGGGCAAGCCATGGCCTCGCGATCGCGCGCATCCGTGCCGCGACCGTAGGCCAGCCGGTGCAGAGGGCCCGCGCGGAGGCGCTGCATGACGCCGAGGGCAATATCGCCGCCGCGGAGGCCAGCCTCCGGGGCCAGGGCGTGGACAGCGGCATAATTCAACAGATATTGCGGGACCGGCGGCTTGCAGCGCAAACCACTGCCGACGAAGCCGCCGAGGAGGCCCGCCTCAATCAGCAAACCGCCGCCGCGGAGGCCGCACTGCGCAAGGCCCGGCGCGGCGGTGGCGGGCGCGGCGCCGATCCCACCGCGACGCTGGAGCGCCGGCTCGAGGGTTATGTCCGCACCGCCGAGCGCGCCCGGGTGTCGCTGCAGGGCCTGGGCGAGGTCGAGGAGGCCCGCGCCATTGCGGCGGCCGAGGCCGCACATCTCGCCGAGGCGGCCATCGCCAAAGTGGGCGACGCACCCGGCGCCGCCGCGCAGGTCGCCGGGATCCGCGCGCTTGAGACCGCGCTGATCGCGGCGGCAACCGAGGCCGCGGAACTCAATCGCGAGCTGCGCCTCGGCCCGCAGGGCGCCGCCGCCATGGCCGGGGCGTTGCGGGACTATGCCGAGGACGCGATCCACGCCGGCGACGAGATCGCCGAGGCCACCACGCGCGCCCTGAAGGGCATGGAGGACGCGCTGGTGGGCTTTGTCACCACCGGCAAGATTGAGTTTTCCGGGCTGGTCGATGCGATCCTGGCCGATCTCGCCCGCATTGTCATCCGCCAGGGCATCACCGGGCCGCTGGCGGATGCGCTCAGCGAGGTCCTTGGCGGGATATTCGGCGGCGGAGCCGCCCCGGCAACATCTCCGCGACCGACCGCGCGGCCGTGGCATGTGGGCGGCGTCGTCACCGATACGCCTGCACTCTATCATTCCGGCGGTGTGGCCGGGGCGACAGCGCTCACCCGCGCCCGCGAGATCGTGACTGCGTCTTCCCGCCATGGTCCCTCGTCCCGCGAGGTGCCGGCCCTTCTCACCGCCGGCGAGGCGGTGCTGACCGCGCCCCAGGCGGCCGCGATCGAGGCGGCGCTGGCCTCGCTGGACCGGCCGCGGTTTCATGCGGGCGGTGTTGCCATCGACCCCGCCACGATCCCGAAAATATACGAGCCCGCCGCCCCGACCGTCGGTGTGTCGGCGGCGGCGACCGGCCAGGACATCGCCGACCGGCTTGCGGCCTCCCTGACGCCCCTCATGGAACGGCTGGCCAGCGCGGCGGACGGCCCTCGCCAACTCCGCGTCCATATCGACAACCAGGGCTCCGGGCCGCCGCTGCGGCCACGCGAGGCGGCTATTGAACCCGACATCGAGGGGGCGGTCGTCCGGATCATCACCGAGGACGACGCGACCGGCGGGCCGATCAGCCAGACCATGTCCCGCGCGATCGGCAAACGCCGGGGGGATTTCTGGTGAGCGCGCCGCTGCCTCTCTGGCCCTTCGAGGCCCGGATCGACGCCGAGGCGTTCGAGATCGGCGGGCCGATCAGCCAGACCATGTCCCGCGCGATCGGCAAACGCCGGGGGGATTTCTGGTGAGCGCGCCGCTGCCTCTCTGGCCCTTCGAGGCCCGGATCGACGCCGAGGCGTTCGAGATCGGCCGGGCGGAGGATGTGCTGCGCACGCCGTTTGAGGACGGCACGGTGCGCCAGGCCCGCCGGGGGCGGGGCCTGCGCACATGGGACATCCTCGCACATCTCGACAGCGATGCCGCGCTGGAGCGGTTTTCAGGCTGGGCCGACGCCCATGCCCATCGCTGGTTCGCCTTTCCCGATCCGCTGGGGCCGGGATCCCTGCGCGTCCGTGTCCGGGGCGGGGCCGGCGGCATCACCGCCCGGGCCCGTGTCGCCGGAGGTCAACGCCGCTGGGAGTTGCGCCTGACGCTGGAGGGGCCCGCCTGATGCCCGCCCCCGGCTTCGATATCGCCCTGCGCGCACTCGCGCCCGAGGACATCGTCCCGGCGCTGGAAATCTGTCACCCGGCACTTGACGATCCCCTGCGCCTGGCGGTGTCGCCGGGGGACCGCGACATCGCGGGGCAGACATATACCGCCATCGCGCTGCGGCTAAAGATGGCCGACGACCGGGCCGGGCGGGCACCGCGCGCGGAGCTGCGCATGGACAATGTCGGGCGCGAGGCGATGGCGTGGATCGCGCGGTCCGGCGGCGGTGCCGGGGCCAGCGTGCGGATCATGCTCTGCCTGGCCGACGGTGATTCCCGGGCCCATCCCCCCGACTGGGAACGTACGCTCGACGTGCTCGGCATCGAGGTTACCGCCGTCGAGATCGTCGCCACGCTCGGGTACGACCCCGGCCTCGACCGCGCCGCGGTGGCGCTGCGCTACGAGCCCGCAACCGCGCCGGGGCTGTTCTGATCTGAGGAGGAGAAACGACATGCCGGACAGAATATACATCAAGCGCGGCGACAGCCTCGCACTCGACTGCACCGCCTGGCTGACCCCACCAAAGGGGGCAGATGCTGGGGTATCTCGCGATCTGAGCGTCTGGGCCCCGGAATGCCAGATGCGCCACGCGCAAACCGGAATGAAAGTAAAAATGACTGTGATAGTTGGCGATCCGCTGATGAGCGGCCGCTTCGTCATTTCCGCGCGGGCGGACGAGACGAGCAAATGGCCTACCGGATGCTGGCACGCGGACATTCAATTTACGGACATGGATACAGTAAAGAGCACCGACACATTCATCATCCAGGTCTTGGAGGACATCACAACATGAGCACCATCATCTCCACGAGCCAGGGCAGCGTCTCGATCAACGATGCCGCACCCGTCAGCAGTGAAATTCGCTCTCAGGGCGCCTCCGCGACCGCCGCGGCCCGCCGCGCGATCAGCGCGGCGAGTAGGGCCGATACGTTCGTCGCCGGCGCAAAGGCATCGTTCCCGCTCGCCCCCAACCTGCTGGCCGACACCAGGAAGTTCGCAACCCTTTGCGGCGGAAGCGTAAACACAGAATTCGACATATTCGAGGCTCATAACGGGTCCGCCTGGTCCACCCATCTCTACAACGGAACGAAGGCCACGGGCAAAATCGATGTGGTCACGCTGGAGAAGCTTTCCGACAAAGGCATCGCCTTCGGCGGCGATCTCGACAAGGCGACCAACGGGCCGGACGGCGATACTCCCTGGCACGGATCGGATTTCCGCGTCCTGCTGTTGGATGTCAAAATCACAGCGGATCAGAGCGACGGCAAGCCGGCGCGATTTTATGTGCTGCGCCAGGGCTGCCCGCGCTTTACCGGCTGGAGGAAGGGCGAGTTCAAAACCCAGGCCGCCTGTTTTGTCAACGTCGTCACGCATGACGGGGCCACCACCTTCTATCCCTCCGACAACATGTCGGCCACCCTCACGGCGGGGGGCGATCTCGAGGGCGATGGCTGGACATATCTGCACAACACCCGGCCCGGCTGGGGCGGATGCCACCAGCCGCTCTTCGAGGGCACAGGCAGCATGACCGTGGCGCTGGCGCTGCCCTATATCGGCACCGGCGATCATGGCGGCGCGTTCATCTACGCCCAGTCGCTCGGGCGCTACACCCACGGCGATGACCGGCTGCCCGCCGGGGTCGCGTACTGATCCACAACAGGAGGACAAGACAATGGCACTTATCAAAAAAGGCCCGGAAACAATCGCCGCCATGGCGCTCGGGGACGTGGACCAGTGGCTCACGGAAGAGGGTCTCAGCAAGGAGGATGTCACCGTGGAGGCAAACGCCGCAGATATCAGGGCAGCGACCCGGCGCACAATACACAGCACGGTCGGCGATACGGAGACCCTGATCGGCACCTATGGCGACGGCGTGACCTTCCTGCTGGTGGAAATCGGCAAGCTCACCGCCGCGCTTAAGGTTGCGGCCAATATCGCCGCCATGAAAACCGCCGCCACTCCGCTGGCCGACGCGCTCGACCCGCTTGTGGCAGGCGTCGCCGACGGCACCATCAAATTGCCCTACAAGGTCAAGACCGGCGGGCAGGCCGCCGCGCTTATCGAGATCGGCACCCGGATCACGAGCGTCGCCGAGGCCTTCGAGGCGGATGACGCGTAAGGATCGCCCCCACACTCCCGACTGGGCCGACGCCTGGGTCGGCGCGCCGGCGGAGGATTGCGCCGATCTGGTCGCTCGGGTGCGCCACGCCGTGTTCGGGCATGCCCTTGACCTGCCACCCAGCCCCGGCAGCCTGCGCGCGCGGGACGGGGCCATCGCGGCGCTCGGTGGCGACTTTGCCCGACCGCTCGACACCGGTGAGGCGCCACAAGAGGGCGATGCGGTGCTGATGCGCGCCGCCGCCCGCACCCGCGCCCTTGGCCACCATATCGGGCTCTGGACCGGCGCCCCCGGCACCCCGCATGTCCTGCATCACATGGCCAGGCTCGGCACCTGCCTGCATCCGCTGGCGCGGCTCGAAGACCGGGGCCTGATCCTGGCCGGGCTCTACCGATGGCTGTGATCCTCCCCCAGGCGGCGACCGGAACCCCGGATGCGGCCCTCCACCGCCGCCGCACAGCCCTTGCAGAGCCCCTGCATGCCCCCTGCAGCGTCGAGATCTGGCCGCACCCCCTGACGGCAGAGGGGCGGACCACCATCATGCTGCCGCCCGGCACCCCCCTCGATACACTCGCCGCCGCCGCGCTCCCCGGCCTCGGTCCCGGTCTCATCCTTGTCAGCGTCGATGGCCGCGCCGTGCCACCGTCCGCCCGCGCCCGCACCCGGCTCCGCGCCGGCCAGCATGTGGCGCTGCGCCCCGCGCTCGCCGGCGGGGGCGACAGCAATCCGCTCCAGATCATCGGCACCATCGCGCTCCTCGCCCTCGGGGCCTGGCTGCCCGGCGCGTCTTTCCTTGCGGGCCTAACCTCCTTTCAGGCCTCGCTCGTCTCCGCCGGCATAATGGTCGCCGGCGGCCTCGTCCTCAACGCCCTCATTCCGCCCCCCGATCCCGCCGGTGCCGCCGCCGGGCCGGAGCCCGTCTATTCGCTCACCGGTGGCGCCAACCGGGCACGGCCCTATGCGCCCGTCCCGCTCATCCTCGGTGCGCACCGCATCTTCCCCGATCTCGCCGCCGCGCCCTGGGCGCGCTTCGACAACGACAATAACCAGGACCTCGTCCAGGTCTTCGGCCTCGGTGTAGGGGCCCCGGAGATCTCCGATACCCGCATCGAAAATACCCCGCTGGACAGTTTCGAGAACGTGTCGCGCCACATCCTGCGCGGCCGCGCAGGACCCGAACGCGCCGATATCCACACCGAAGCCGGACCCGCGCTCGACAACACCGACTGGCAGACCCGGCGGACAGCGGAGAAGAGCACCCATGTCGCCATCGATCTCGCCGCCCGCCAAACCGCCTATAACGACAAGGGCGAGGGATCGGGCCGCACCGTGACCCTCGATCTTGAGGCGCGCCCGGCCGACACCAGCGACCCATGGACCCGCCTCGGACCCGGTACGCTTAGCCTGGCCGGCGACGAGCGCGCCAGCGAGGTCCGGCGCTCGACCGTGATCCGCCTGCCGTCCCCCGGTACATGGGATGTCCGCATTCGCCGCACCGCCGCACCCGCCGACGGAAACCGCGACGTCGACATACTGCAGTGGACCGCGCTCCGCTCGATCCGTCCCGACACCGGCGACTACCGAGGACAGACAAGACTCTGGCTGCGCATCCGTGCCTCGGGCCAATTCTCAGGCTCCACCCCCCGGCTCTCCTGCATGGCGCGCCAGCCCGTGCCCGTCCCCGACGGCCAGGGCGGCTGGCAGACGAAGCCCAACTCCAACCCGGCATGGATATTCCTCTGGCTCGCAAAGGGCCTCCGCGTGGATGGCCGCCTGATCGCAGGTGCAGGGCTTCCCGACGCCCGCATCAACCTTGATGCCATCCGTGCATGGGCCGCCTTCTGCACCCGCCACGGGCTCCGCTGCGATGCCGTCATCTCCAGCGCCATGGTCGCCCGCGACCTGCTGACCATGGTCGCCCGCTGTGGCCGCGCCACCCCGACATGGGCCAGCGGCAGGCTCGGCGTCATATACGACGATCCCGACACCCCCGTCTCCTCCCTGATCACGCCGGGAAATATCATCCCCGGCAGCCTGCGTATCGCCTGGGCCAGCGGCGCCGCGGCGGAGGAAATCGCGCTCCGCTATATCGACAAGGATCGCGACTGGACATGGCAGACCGTGCGCCGTCTCATGCCCGGCCTCACCGGACCCCCCGCATCAACCACAACCGTGACATTCCCCGGTATCACCGATACCGCCCGCGCCGAAGAAGAATGCGCGCTGCAGGCCGCCCGCCAGATCTATCACCGCCGCCGCATCTCATGGGACATGGGACTCGAAGGTCTCGCCATCGCCCGCGGCGACGTCGTCGCCCTCAGTCACGGCCTGCTTGACGGCGGTATCGCCGGGCGCGCCACCGCAAACCCGCAACGCACTGTCCTGAGCATCGACCGTGCCGTGGAGATCGACGACGGCGACCGCATCCTGATCCGCAGCTCCGATGGCAGCATACATGACAGCGCCGTGGGCCGGCATCCGGGTGATGCAGCAACCGGCCCCGTCGACCGCCTCAAGCTCGCAAAGCCACTCCCCCAACCCCTCGACGCCGACGGGGCCGACCCCGCAGACACTCTCTGGCGGCTGCACTCCGCCACCGAGCCATACGCCCATCTGCGCATCATCGGAACCGAGCCGCGCGGCGAAGACCGCATCCGCCTCACCGCCATCGACGAGGTCGACGCCTATTACCAAGGCGCCGGTATCGAAACGCCCGACCGAACCGTGTCACGAACCCTCGATCTGACCGGGGTCGGCGATGCGCCGGAGCCACCTCCTCCACCCGATGACAGCAAAAATCCGGAAGAGTCACCAGCAGTCCCGGAGCGAGACACCTCCGACAGCGACCAACGGCGGGAGGAAGAACGGCAGCGGCAAGCAGAACGCGACAACTCCGACGCCGACCAGAGGCGGGAGGAAGAACGGCAGAGTGCCGCCCCGGTTACATCACCCAGACCAACCCCGCGCCCAACGCGAGGGTAAAGCTGGATCTTCAACACTTCGAGCGCCCTTTTCCAGCCCAAAACAGCCCCGAAAATTCAACCGATTTCCAGCCCAAAACAGCCCCAATTTCGAAGACTTTTGTCGCGGATTCTGAAAGACTTTTGTCGCGCTACACTGAAGGCGGCTTCCCGGTGGCACGTGGCTCCAGTCCGGGATGCCCATAATGACAATCGATGCTCCCAGCCATTCGGGCATCAACACGGCGACATCGATCTCACTCGCGATCTCTGCGTTCTCTTCCGCCGAAAGAATCGAAATTTGACGCGTGTTGCGGATTTCGGTGCCTTTGGTGTGCAACATAGTTACCCGCACGCAAGAGGATCGGGTCGCGCCGGAGTGAAGCTCATCTTCGATCCCGCCCATCGCAACGGCGATTTCGTCAACGGCCCTTGATCTGATCGGTTTCCCTTCAGGCGGAACGCGTCCAAGCCATGTAATTTTACCGGTGAAGTTGGATTTCTCAAGACAAGGCACTGCAGATATCCCATTTAGCCATCGGCACAAATCTCCGCCGAAAACTCGCCGTCCGCAACAAAAAACCCCGCCAACTTGGGCGGGGTTTCGTTTGTTTATGCCGGATCGGGCTCCATGTCGCCCGAAGGCTTTGCCTTTGGCTTTTTGGTTTTCGGAATCGCAGTAACGCTTGGCGTTCCGTCCTTGTCGTCCGGACCGTCGTCATCACCGTCAAGCACAGGTTCTTCGCCGCGGATCACCCGCATCATGTCCTCGCCGGTCAGCGTTTCATATTCCAGCAGGCCCTGGGCTAGGTTTTCCATCTCGTCCCAATTGTCCTTCAGGATCTTCTTGGCGCGATCAAACGCCTCGTCCGACAGCTTGCGGACTTCCTGATCGATGATCTTGCGGGTCTCTGCACTTGCATTCCATTGTGACTGCGAGCCAAGGAAGCTTTCCTGCGTCGAGACATAGTTGATGTTGCCGAGCTTGTCGGACATGCCCCACTGACTGACCATCGCCGTGGCCAGATTGGTGACATGTTGAATGTCAGAGAACGCACCGTTGGTGACATTCTCATCTCCAAACACCAGTTCTTCCGCCGCTTTGCCGCCCATGACCGAGGCCAGCCGCGACAGCGCCGCCTCGCGTGTCATCGACAGTTTGTCGCGCTCTGGCAGATAGAATGTCACGCCCAGCGCGCGACCCCGCGGGATGATTGTGACTTTGTGTACCGGATCGTGTTGGGGAACGTGAATTCCCACAATGGCGTGCCCAGCCTCGTGATAAGCGGTCAGCTTTTTCTCGTCCTCGGTCATGACCATGCTGCGGCGTTCCGGCCCCATCATGACCTTGTCCTTGGCCATTTCGAAATCTTCCATCGTGACGAACCGACGCCCGATGCGTGCGGCCATTAACGCGGCCTCGTTCACCAGATTTGCAAGGTCCGCGCCAGAAAAGCCCGGCGTACCGCGCGCGATTATGCGCAGATCCACATCCGGGCCAAGCGGCACTTTGCGCGCGTGAACGACAAGGATCTTTTCCCGGCCTTTGATATCCGGGTTTGGCACCTGAACCTGACGGTCGAAACGGCCCGGGCGCAACAGCGCAGGGTCCAGAACGTCGGGGCGGTTTGTGGCCGCGATCAGGATCACGCCTTCATTCGCCTCGAAACCATCCATTTCGACCAGCAACTGGTTCAGCGTCTGTTCGCGTTCGTCATTGCCACCGCCATAGCCAACGCCCCGGCTGCGGCCAACAGCGTCAATTTCGTCGACGAACACAATGCAAGGCGCGTTTTTCTTGGCTTGCTCGAACATGTCGCGGACACGGCTTGCGCCAACACCAACAAACATCTCGACGAAATCCGAACCCGAGATGGTGAAGAACGGCACACCCGCCTCACCGGCAATGGCGCGGGCCAGCAGCGTTTTACCTGTACCCGGCGGGCCAACCAGCAATGCGCCTTTCGGAATCTTACCGCCCAATCGCGAGAATTTCTGCGGGTTGCGCAGGAATTCGACGATCTCTTCCAGCTCTTCCTTGGCCTCATCGATGCCCGCCACGTCGTCAAATGTCACGCGACCTTGTTTTTCGGTCAGCAGTTTCGCGCGCGATTTGCCAAAGCCCATCGCACCGCCACGACCGCCGCCCTGCATCCGGTTCATGAAGTATATCCAAACGCCGATCAGGATCAGGAATGGCAGGAATGTCATGATAACCGTCGTCAAGCCTGATTGTTCCTGCGGCTTGGCCTTGAAGGGCACGTCAGCGGCGATCATTTTATCGGTGATGTCGGCACCGTCAGGAACGATTGTGTAAGCGGTTGAGCCATCATTTCCACGGAAGACGATGCGTTCACCATCCACTTCAGCAGAGCGAACCTGACCGCCTTCCACCTGAGCAACAAAGTCGGAATAGGCGACTTCGCTGTTGGACAGGCTCGATTGTCCTCCGGAAAACAGATTGAATAGCGCCAGGATCAGCAGAAAAAGCACGACCCAGAAGGCGATGTTGCGTGCGTTGCCCAAGGCAATCTCCTCACGTTTTTGCGTCCGGCGTAGGTTTTGCCGGGTCTCCCCTAAGATAAGCCCTTTGCCGTCAGGTTCAACGGCGTAACAGCCAGCTGGCGAAATCGTCGCGGTGACCCGCCAGTTTTGCCTGCCATTCGTCGCCGTAACCGGCGATTGGGGCGGCAACAAGGTCATTTCCGCGCCATATTGCGGGAGAAGACCTTAAGGTTTCTCTAGGAAGCCCGGATTCTCGCCATTCGGTGTCCTTGACGGCATCCCCCAGCGCACGGATTTCGAGGTCGGGCGCGTGGCGCCCGTCGAGTTGCCAACGCCCGTCCCACAGTTGATCACTCGCGCAAGACAAGTCTTTGACGGCGTTATACTCCCGGCTAATGCGCCAGCGGTCCTGATGCTGATTTTCGCCTTTAATTTCTGTAATTACGCAGCCGTGCAACGTGTAAGTGCCACCCTCAGTCATCGCGGTTCGCATGTCAGTCAAGGCTTCTCCGCGTGGTGGAAATTTCGAACCGGATACAAACTGCAATGCAGTGCGGCGTAGACGCATCAGGATCTCCGGTGGGATCGAACTTTGATTGCTGCCCATCGCTGCGGGCAGGATTACGTCGCCTGACAGAGTTTCCGCGTGCTTGGTAGCCTCGCAAAACGTGTACATTTTCAATGCGGATTTTGCACTGAACATGTTTTGGGCAACCGCCAAAATAGTTTCGGCATCAATGTCCAATGGCTCAAGTGTGGTAAGTACCCGCCTTGCACGGACCCGCTCGAAACCCTCATCTTCATTTGAGGGATCATCAGCCCACTTGATTCCTTGCCGCTTGAGGTAGCTTCGCAACTCTGCGCGCCCAGTATCCAACAATGGCCGAACCCAAGACGCGCCATTGCGCTCAAATAGTTGCTCCATCTTTGCCAGACCATCCACCCCTGAAGAACGCGCAAGCCGCATCAGGAACGTCTCTGCAACATCGTCTTTGGTGTGGCCAAGCGCGACCAAATCCAAATTCTGTCTGAAAGACCAATCTGCGATCAGCTCATATCGCGCATCACGCGCCGCCGCCTGAAGGTTTCCCTTTCCGTCCCAATGCCAATTCAAAACATCGTGACGGATACCACGGCTTTCACAGAAGCCTGCAACCAAGTCGATTTCCTCTTTGGCTTCCTGCCGCAATCCGTGATCCACAGTGACGGCGGAAATTTCAACGCCGTTTTCCGCCCCATGCGCCAGCATCAAATCCAAAAGCGCCATTGAATCGCCACCGCCGGAAACAGCAACACCGACACGCTTTGCGACACTGCGCAAAAGCGCCGATCTTACAATTTTGCACAGGTTGTCCCGCAACAGTGGTGCGTCGGTCACTGGCAGGTCAAGCGCGCTAGTTCTGCCTCGGCATCTGCAACCCGCACGTTGCCGGGAAAACGCACACCGACCTCTGCCAGAACTTTGCAGGCCTCACTAACCTGCCCCAATTGAGCCAGTGACTTCCCAAGTTCTGTCAAGGCATCCGGCGCGCTCTTACCATCCGGTTCGCGAGAAAAGGCATCTATGAACGACCTGGCCGCGGTTGAGTGTTGATCGAGCCTTTGCAGCGCCATGCCGCGAATTACCAAAGCCTCGCCAGCGAGTGGACTGCCGGGATAATTATCGACAAAATTCTGAAGCAAACGGGCGGAACTTTCGAATTCACTGTTCTGAAACGCTTCCGCCGCTGCAGTGAAATCCGCTTCTTCTCCGACGGCCAGTTGTGCGCTGTCGTCCGAAGCCGCTTCTGTCGTGGTTGTTCCGCCTGTTTGAGTGGCCGGTTCCGGAGCCGGACCGCCAAGCATCGGCGTATCGCCTAAAGCGCCGATATCGCAGCCTTCTTCCAATTCACACAACCGAAATTCTAAATCTCCAACACGGTTCGTCCCGTCGCGCACAACTGACGAGATGCGAAACTCCAGCTCTTCAGTTCGTGCCGTCAGTCGCTGCAATGCGCGTTCAATCTGATCGACCCTTTGAAGGGTGTCACCACCCACGGACGTTGCTACGCCACCGGTCGTCGACAACTCGCGCTTCAATACCTGCACGTCCTGAAACAAAACGGTCAGTTCCTGCCGGATATCTGCCAGCGTCTGATCCTGCGCATTTGCAGGCAACACCAAACAGGCAGCAAAGATGAGTGCAGTCAGATTGCGCATATCGGTCAGCTCGTTCCACCCGCGATAACAGTCACAGCGCGGCGGTTCTTGGTATAACATGCCTCATCGGAGCAAACCTCAATCGGGCGTTCCTTGCCGAATGTCACGGTACGCAAGCGCGACGGCGCAACGCCTTGGCTGATCAGATACTGCTGAACCGCGCTGGCACGGCGGGCGCCCAGCGCAAGGTTGTATTCCCGCGTACCCTGTTCGTCAGCATGACCTTCAATCAGGATCGCATAGCCTGTGTTCTGGTTAAGCCACAAAGCCTGACTTTCCAGTACAGTGCGCGCCTGTGTTGAAAGCGTGCTCTCATCGACGGCAAACAGAACCCGGTCACCGACGGTCGACGTGAAATATGCGGCGCTGGTCGGGTCGCTTGCAGGCGCGTTCGCCGATGGCTGCGCGTTCAGGTCGACGGGATTGTCAAACTGGCTTGGGCTGGTACAGGCGGCAAGGCCGATGGAGACCAAGGCCAGTATGGGCGCATTTAGTTTGGACATTTTCTTCAACTTTTGATTTGCTCGAAGTGTCGCGATCATAACAGTTTACCCTTTCTATGGGAATCTCTCCATGCGTTACCGCAATAGCGGCGACCATGCAGGGTCGGATGCGTGATTTTGTGTCGGCACGCGACGCAAGTTTCGCCCGGTGATATCGACCGAATAAAGCGCAGGCGCGCCGTTGGCGCCCTGGCTTTCCCGTGTGAACATAATCACGCGACCGTTCGGCGACCAGCTTGGCCCCTCGTCGAGGAAACTCGCAGTCAAAAGGCGTTCTTCCGATCCGTCTGTGCGCATAACACCGATATGGAACCGGCCCTTGTTCTGTTTTGTGAACGCAATCAGATCTCCGCGCGGCGACCAGACCGGCGTGCCATAACGCCCGGGACCGAAACTGATGCGTTTTGCCTCTCCGCCGCCGGCAGGAATAATATAGATTTGCTGGTTGCCGGACCGGTCGCTTTCAAAGACGATCTGGCTGCCATCCGGCGAATAGCTGGGTGCCGTGTCGATAGAAGGGCTGGATGTTAACCGCGTGGCCTGTCCACCGCCGATTGGCTGGCGATATAGATCGGTGTTCCCGCCCTGAGACAGCGAAAATAAAACTGTGTTTCCGTCCGGCGAAAACCGCGGCGAGAATGTCATCGTTCCGGGTTGCTGTGCCAGTTTGCGCTGGCCCACACTGGCGACATCCAGAACATAAATTTCCGGGAATCCCGTAGCGTAGGAGGTGTACAACACCCGGTCGCCATTCGGAGAGAACCTTGGCGCAAGGACAAGAGCGGAACTGTCCGTCAGAAACTGAACATTCGCCCCGTCATAATCCATAATCGCCAGTCGCTTACGCCGCGCATTTTTTGGGCCGGTTTCGGACACGAACACGACGCGACTGTCGAAATAGGCGCCCTCGCCCGTCAACCGCGTATAGACCGCATCAGCCACTTTATGCGCCATGCGCCGCCACGCATTCAGCGAGCCGACGAACTGCAGCCCCTCGCCCAACTGGTTTTCGGCAAACACATCAAACAGGCGAAACTTCACGATCACCCGGTTATCCGATGTGACGCTGACCGCGCCGGTGATCAGTGCTTGGGAATTGATTGCCTTCCAGTCGGCATATTGAACCGGACTGGAAAAGCTTGTGATCGGCGAAATGAAGGCATTCTTCGGAATTTCGCGGAAAAGCCCGGTGCCCACCAGATCGGCGGCAATGACCCGCGTGATTTCCTCTGACAGTTCCGACGCGCCGCCGTTTTCCGGCACGAATGCGGGGATGGCGAAGGGCAACGGCTCAATCACGCCTTCAGTGATCTCGATACGTAGTGGGCCGCCCGATTGCGCCAGCGCAGCAGTTGCGGCCCAGAACGCGGCAAGAATGGAAACCAGAAGACGGGTCATTTGATCCTCATTTTCTCTGGATTAAACGTCATTTCGATCTCGCGCCACTGTTCATACTTGTCGATCGGCAAATCATAGCCGTCGGTGCCGCATCGGATGATCGCGCGCCGCGCGGCTTCATAGGCTTGGCGGGCAGCAGTTTCTGGCCCACCCTCGAAGCTGCGCATCCGGATCGAGCCGGTGTCAGGCTTACCGTTCTCAAACATCTGCACCGAGATGACGACGGTTACCAGCAGCGCGTCGGACGACAAACTGCCTGTATTCCAGCAGTTCTGCACGGCAATCCGCAGCCCGTCCTTTTCGCCCGCTGTCAATGGTGGTCCGCTTGGAACGCTCGGCGCAGGCGTCTCGTTTACATCAGTCAGCGCATCTGCCAACGCATCATTGATCGCCGCATTGTTATCAGCGGGCTCAGGTTCTGTTTCCGTTTCCGGTTCCGCGGAGGCCGGACGAACCGGGCGAGCACTGGGCCGGACCGAAGATTGCGGCGCCCCTGCACCCGGAGTTTCGGCCTCGGTCACAATTTCCGTGGTCGCCTCCTCAGGCGCGGCCTCTGGCTGATCCTCAGTGGTTTCTGCGCTTTCGGAATTTTCCGATACCGGCGGCGCGGGTTCATCCGCGATCTCCGGTGTCGGTGGGCTTTCGGGCACAGGTATCGGCGCCACGCGTGGTGCCTCCTGCGGCGCAGCCGCTTCAGCTTCAGGCGCAACGATGGGCGCATCCGCTTCCGGCGTTTCGGGCGCGACGATCTCCGGCGTATCTTGTGAAAGTTCCGGGTCCGGCGGAACCGGAAGCTCCGGTGTCTCCGGCACTGCGTCGGGCGTATTCGGCTCTTCAGCGTCCGGCGGATCGGTCGGAACTGGCGGATCTTCGGAAGTCGACGCCGACGCCTGGTCCTCGTCCACATCGGGCTCCGATGGCGCCGCAACACTGGTTTCCGCAGACGGCGGCAACTCGGAGGGGAACAGCGCCTGGAACTCCTCGTTCGTGATCACTGACGCCGTCAAAACCTCTTCGGGCGGCTGCCCTCGATCAAACAGGCCGCCAATCAGCATACCGACAAGCAACACCCCATGCCCCGCGCCCGAAATCTTCGGCCCGATGGTCGCGCTGGTGATCATACCGGCGCCTCATGCAATCTGGAAATGCTCCGAACCACGCGCGCCCTATCCGCCGTCGGCCCCGTCAAAGGTCGGCCCGCCTGAGTCTGTCACCAGCCCAATATTGCTGAACCCTCCTGCGTTCAACGCGCCCATGACCTGCATCACGCGTTCGTATGGGATCGACCCGTCTGCACGTAAGAATAACTTGTCACTTGATCGCTCCGACGCAATCGCCGTCAGCTTGGCGATCAGTTCGTCCGGTGGCGTTTCGGTGGTCTGAATCATAATCGCGCCTTCCGCCGTCACCGTCACGGTCAGCGGCTCTTCATTTTCCACCGGCAACGCCTCTGCCGCCGTCTCCGGCAGATTCACCGGCACGCCCACGGTCAAAAGCGGTGCCGACACCATAAAAATGATCAGCAACACCAGCATCACGTCGACAAAGGGCGTGACGTTGATCTCGCCCATTGCGCGATACTTGCCGCGGCGACGCCCGCGTCTCTTGCCATCTTCGCCCGATGCCTGAACCGCTGCGCCCATGGCTCAGCTGTCCAACTGACGTGACAAGATGGTCGCGAATTCATCGGCAAACGCCTCATAGCCGGCCACGATCCGATCACTATCCGCCGACAGCTTGTTGTAGAAAATCACTGCAGGAATCGCTGCCAGCAATCCTAGCCCGGTGGCCAGCAATGCCTCTGCAATCCCCGGCGCAACGACGGCAAGGTTGGTTGATTCCTGTGCGGCAATCTCGATGAAGGACCGCATGATACCCCAGACCGTGCCGAACAACCCCACAAATGGTGCCGTCGACCCAACGGTCGCCAAGAACGATAACCCCTTGTTCAGATCTTCCGCTTCCTTGGCGATAGCGACATCCATCGAGCGATCAATTCGTGCCTGTGCCCCGGCGATAAGCGCTCCGTCCTGTTTGTGACTTCGTCGCCATTCCAGCATACCGGCGGCAAATATTTTTTCGGATGCCCCCTCGGGCACTTCGCCGATTTCCTGATACAACTCATCCAATGGCTCACCCGACCAAAACGCCTGATCGAACACCGTCGATTCTGACCGCGCGTTGCGATATGCCAACAGTTTCGTGACAATGATCGACCAAGCCCAGAACGAAGCGATCAGCAATATGACCATCACGATCTGAACAACAAATGAAGCACGCCAAAACAGCGCGAAAAATGAAAAGTCGCCTTCCATAGGTCCTGCTCTCTCACTCGGCCCAAGTTGTTTTGGGCTCATTCTGGCCGCATCTTTAGCCGAATGAACGGGGAAATGCCAAGAAAACCGACCCGTTTGGCCCGAACTGGACGTGAGCGCCAAAGATCGGCGAAGTTTCGCCGGAATGCGCGCGGGCTTGCCAGCATCCGTCAACGAGACCAACGTGACGATGGCCTCAAATAGCAGTGCCTCCCCGCGCGACACACTTTGTCGCAACAGAATTCGCGCTCCGGTGACTTTCAAGGGCGTCGTGGTCACAGTCAATTCATCATCAAATCTGGCGGGTTCAATGAAATCCGCTTCAACCCGGCGAACCGCAAACACAACCTTGTCGACTGCCTTTGTCCGGGCCTGATCCACTCCAAGTTCGCGCACAAATTCCGTGCGCGCCCGCTCGATAAACTTCAGGTAATTGGCGTAATAGACGATGCCTGCCAAATCTGTGTCTTCGTAATAAACACGCAATCTAAACTCGTGGTTCATGCCACATTCCCATCCGCGCCATTAACCTCAATGCATGGCTCGCATCGCCAGTTGCTACGGGCATGACCGGATCGTATGCCGCGCGGATCAGGTCGCCGATTTCAGGGCGCAACACGGTCTGTCCACTGGCAACCGCCAATGGCGAGACTTCGGCAAAGGCCCGGTCCGACCACAACAACATCACCCGTACCATCTCATCCAACGCCAGCACCTCAGCTGGCAATTTCGCGAGCCCACCGCCAACGCGCAAGAACACAAACGCCGCCTGAATGCCGCCCTGGTCATCAAAGCGAAACGCGCGGTACCTTTCCGCTTCCTCCGCGGCAAGCCGCGCCACCAACGGCCCCAGATCCGGGATCAGCTTGTCGAGATCAGGCACATCCGACAACTCTTTCCAGTCGCAAAAGAAAAACGCTATCAGGTTCGTACCAAGCTCCGGATCGGTCTCGGTTAATTCATGACCTGCCAGCGTCACCACCGCCTCCAGCGCGCCTTTCACGACCGAAAGCGTCGCGTCGTCCACACCAAAGACCACCGGCGCAATCGGCCGCCCCCAACGCGCGAAGCGATAGATCCCGTCCGTGCCGGTAAAGCACCGCTCTATTTCACTTTGATCCATCGCAACCCACATCTTTGTGCCGGGTCACACCTATCCCATTTCCTCTCGTCGAAAAATATGCAATCCCAACGCCTGCCACCGACTCGAAGCCAAATTTATACGTCACACTGACAAAAGCGAAAAAAGAGCGTGCGGAAGCACTCGATTTAACAGCGGCGGCTCACTTGAAAAGTTCGCTTTGCCCCGGCGATTTCGGCGGATCCAACCCCAGATGGGCCCAGGCTTTCGCCGCCAGCATCCGCCCACGCGGCGTGCGCTGGATCAGTCCTTGCTGCAGCAGGAAAGGTTCAATCACTTCTTCAAGTGCATCTCGCGACTCCGATAAGGCCGCCGACATCGTCTCCACACCCACCGGCCCGCCAGCAAAATTCTCGGCGATCATTGACAGATATCGTCGGTCTGCTCCGTCAAGTCCCAGGTGATCAACACCCAACCGCGTCAAGGCATCGTCCGCCACGGCTTGCGTCAAATGCCCGTCGCCCTCGACCACCGCAAAATCCACCACGCGGCGCAAAAGCCGACCGGCGATCCGAGGGGTGCCGCGGGCACGTTTGGCAATTTCCTGAATACCGCCGTCATCGGCAGCAACATCCAGCAGCCGCGCGCCGCGCGCGACGATCTCGCGAAGTTCCTCGACTGTATAGAATTGCAGCCGCGTCGGGATCCCGAAACGATCCCGAAGGGGCGTCGTCAAAAGCCCAAGACGCGTGGTCGCCCCGACCAGTGTAAAGGGCTGCAACTCGATCCGGACCGTCCGGGCGGCAGGGCCTTCGCCAATCACCAGATCAAGCTCAAAATCCTCCAAAGCAGGATAAAGCACCTCCTCCACGACGGGATTTAACCGGTGGATTTCATCGATGAACAGAACATCCCGCGCCTCAAGATTGGTCAGGATTGCCGCCAAATCCCCCGCCTTTGCCAGAACCGGGCCAGACGTCATGCGGAAATTCACGCCCAATTCGCGGGCAATGATCTGCGCCAGTGTGGTCTTTCCCAACCCCGGTGGCCCGTGGAATAGCGCGTGGTCCAATGCCTCGCCGCGCTTCTTGGCGCTTTCAATGAACACCCGCAAATTGCTGCGCGCTTCTGCCTGCCCGATAAACGCATCAAGCGTTTGTGGCCGCAGCGCACGGTCCATGTCTTCAGGCCGGCTTTCCGGGCGCAGGGTTGGATCGGATTCCATGCCTTACCCTTTCGGCGCCAACAATTTCAGCGCTGCGCGAATGACCTCCGACGTGCCCATACCCGGCTCCATCGCTTCTGCCACTGCCTGCGCAGCTTCGGATGGACCATAGCCGAGATTGGACAGTGCACTCAGCGCCTCTGCCTGAGCTGCTGCGTTTCCATCCGTGCGACCGGGCGAAACATCACCCCGCGCCGGGCGCGTGTCGGGTTCGATCAGAACTTCGGCTGGCCCGGCGCCAGAGACGGTGGCTGCCCCCATCGCCATGACTGTCGGAGCCTTGTCATTCAATTCGTTTACGACCCTCTGCGCGATTTTCGGGCCGATCCCGGGGGCGGCCTTGATCGCCGCCCAGTCGCCAATGGCAAGTGCCCGAGAAACGCCGTCGGGCCCCAATGTTCCCATGATCGCCATCGCGGCCTTGGCACCGACGCCCTGCACTGACAATAACAAGCGGTGCCATTCTTTTTCGATCAACGTGAGGAACCCGAATAGCTGTAACAGGTCTTCGCGCACGATCAGATCAGTATAAAGCGCTACAGCCTCTCCCGGACCCGGCAAAGACGCAAGCGTGCGGTCCGAGACGTAAACAACATAACCCACACCGCCAACATCGATCAGCACATGATCAGCGCCGCGGTAGTCCAGCCTACCCGCGATCCGCCCGATCATGCCGCGCCCTTTGCAAGCGCTGCTGCCAGCCGGCCCGACGATCGTGCGTGATGCGCATGGCAAAGCGCAATCGCTAAAGCATCTGCCGCATCCGGCCCAGCAATCTCGCATCCCGGCAATTGCAGGCGCACCATATGGTCAACCTGACGTTTGTCTGCGTGACCGACCCCTACAACTGTCTTCTTCACCGTATTTGGTGCGTATTCGGCCACCGATAGCCCCGCCTGTGCCGGAACCAGCATGGCAATGCCCCGCGCCTGACCGAGTTTCAGTGTTCCCGCGCCATCCTTATTGACGAAAGTCTGCTCAACTGCCGCCGTCTCTGGCGTGAAACGCGCGACCACGTCCGTCAGCTGCTCAAAAAGCGTCAACAGCCGCGCTGCAAGATCATTGCCGGCGGATTTGCAATGGCCGTTCCCGACATGCGCGATTCGCGAGCCCGAAACCTCGATCACCCCCCAACCGAGGGTGCGAAGGCCGGGGTCGATCCCGATCACACGCATGTTGCTGCCCTGCTCGTTCTTTTCGTTGTTCGCGCCATAGCACGAAACGCGAACATCCGCCAAGCGAAAGCTTGGGTCATGTATGTCGCAAACAGGCGATTTTCGACGCGGAATATCCTATTTGCGACAGATTCTGTGGCAAGATTATGGCATTAATAACAACGCGTTATGTACATCCTGCACTTATGCAAAACTTGCATGGGGGATATGCAAAAATCATGCGTTGTCGGAACACATTTTCAGGCGTAGATGCGATTCACGACGCAGAAACGCGCCGCAACTGAAATCCCTAGTAAAGGACAATCGCTATGGCTTCTTATGACCAAATGCGCCCCGTGGTTGCCACACATAATATTGGTGCGCGGCTTACAACTCCGATTGCTGTTCTGTTCAGCAACCTGAAGAACTGGAACGACACACGCGCGACCCGTAAGGCACTTGCGCAACTTTCAGATCACGAGCTGGAAGATATCGGCATTCTGCGTGGGGACATCGACGACTTCAGCCGTTAACCCCAAATCACGGAATTGCGAATCTCGGCCGTTGCGCATTTAAGCGCAGCGGCCTTTTCTATTACCAGCTGCCGCTGCGCAGCCCGTCCACCAGCCATTGAGACACCGGATCCAGCGTCATGGATTTGGCGAGCAGCTGCTGCACTTCGTCTCCGGCGGCAAACTGTTCAATCTTCGCCGTATAGGCGGCCGCGCCCATATCAAAAAACAGGGTAACTCCCAAGCACCCTGTCCGATAGGGTTGCGGGGTTTTGTTCCGTCAGAGCCGTGCGATGATCTGAGGTGGTGACAGGGTCAGGATTTCCAGGATGTTGAACCGGTGTTTTCTGGCCGTCGAGATGACGGACCTGATGTCGGCGAAGACCCGCGCGCCCTCGAGGGTGCGGAAGGTGCCCGAGATTTTCATGCGCAGCTTCATCATGCGCAGGTCCTGTTCGGCCTGATTGTTTGTGAATGGGACCGCGAAGTCGGCGATGAATCGCAAAACGTCATCGCGGTAGTCACGCAGGCGGAGGAGCAGGTTGTGGCCTGGCCGCCTGGCTTTTCGGCCGCGGGTGCCGGGGCTTTTGGCCAGCGGGGGCCGGCGTTCGTGGAAGGCGAGCCCCTTGGCGAGGATCGCCATGTATCTGGTGACTATACCCTGGCGAACCAGTTCCGGGAGTTCGGTCTCGCCTTGATCCTGAGCCGCGCATCTGAGCTGATTGGCGCTATGAAGCACTGCGCTCATCTCCGTCGCCCAAGGCTCTTTTTCGATCTCTTCGATGGCCTTGAGTTCGCGCAAGTGATGCGCCCCGCAGAGGGCGTGGGCGTCCACTCCGCTCATATGGGCGTAGTAGGGTTTCCAGTGATCATGAATGATCGTCCCGCCGGTCAGGAAGGTTGGAACAGCACCGCGTTTGGCGCTGATGCGGTAATGGGTGAAGGCGGTATCGCAGATCGTGTGCAGCCAGTGCAGCTTGCCGGCAACACGAAGTCCGGTCTCGTCCAGATGCCGAACGCCGCCTTCGGCAAGCCGGGCGAGAATGTGTTCAACCACGACACCCATCTTATTTGCCGCGCCGCGCGTCCAGTTGGTCACGCTGGCCGCGCACAAGCTGGTGGCCCCAAACAGGTCGCGCATAAGCTGGCAGACCCGATCCTCGGGTATCAGCTGCTGAACATTGCAATAGACCGCCACTGCCCGCATGCGCGTGCCATATTGCACATGCGCGGCCACGCCATCGGGAAAGCCAGCCGTCGTCGTGGCTCGACAATGGTCGCAACAATAAACCGCCGCCTGATGCTCGGTGACCTCCAGGCGTGGCGCAGGCAAGTCGAACACCTGACGCTTCTCGATCCCTTTCACCATCTCCGCCGTCAGGGCGCTCTGACAGGCGCTGCAATGCGTCGCCTCATGCCGTTCGACAAAGTCGGGTGTTGACGTCTGGCGCAGGGTGTCGCCCCGGTGGCCAACTTGGCCGCCACTTTTCTTTCCGGATTTGCCACGCAGGCTGCGCGGGGCTGGCTTCTTCAGGCCATCACTTGAAGGGGGCTTGCTGCTATTGCTGCTGTTCTTGGCCAACTGTCGGCGCAGGTCCGTGATCTCTTCCGCCATGCTCGCCAACGCAGCTTCAAGCTCAGCGATCCGACGCAGAGCCGTGGCGAGAAGTTGTTCAAGGGCGGCAACCTGATCCATCCCACCACTGATTCAGAGAAATCAACCCGGCGCCACAGAATTCAGACAAGAAAGAAAAAAACACGCGCAAAATGGCAAATTCGACTCACCATAAAACTGACAATAACACTCAAACGTGGGGGGTGCTTGGGAGTTACAAAACAGGAAGATTTTGAACGAGAAGATCGCCAGAAACAGGTAAAGGAATTGCCGGATTGGAAGTTCCAGCTTGAAGCCCCTTGCGCGACGTCTTTTGGCGATGACAACGCCATCAAGATTGAAGCTCTCAATCGACTTGAACTGACGCTGAGTGTACCCGTCGATCACCGGCTGTCGTGTTCTGGTCAGCAGACCCATTTTCATGCCCCCAACAAGTTTTGAACCTATTGCTGATGACAAAATTGCGGCGAATTGTGGCCGAATTGAGGCAAGGTATCGTGTTCGGGGCAAAAGCAAGGCATTCGCCAATATTTCGGCCAATTTTCCTGGTAATATTTCAACAATCCAACGAGTTATACCAAGGGTTATTCAATCTGACCGACTTTCGCCCAGTTGCGGCTTGCGATGGATGTGATGGTTTGCGGTCTTGCGATGAGGTTGTTCCAGGCCTCGCACCCCGCGTCGAGAATCGCGTCATATGTGTCGAACGTCCGGTTTGCGAGCCATGTCTGGCGGAGATATTGCCAAATGTTTTCGGTTGGATTCAGCTCTGGTGATTTGGGCGGCAGAAACATGAGCGACAGGTTTTGCGGGATTTCCAGAGCGGATGTCGTGTGCCAGCCGGCTTGGTCCATGAGGATGACGGCGTGGGCGCCATCGGAGACAATTTTGCTGATTTCTTCCAGGTGGCGCTGCATCGCATAGGTGTCGGCTGCTGGCATCATGATCGCCGCGCCGGTGCCGCGTTCGGGGCAGATGGCGCCAAAAAGATACGCATTTTGGTAACGCTGATCGGCGGGCTGGCGGGGCCGTGTGCCCTTGCGTGCCCACTGGCGGACGCGGGTGTTCTTCTGACCGAGACGCATCTCGTCCTGGAACCAGATTTCGACGGGTTTGTCCGGCGGCACCCCCTGAAGCGTCTCCTTCAGATTGTCGCCGAAGTTTTTTTGAAATCCTCAATGACCTGCACGTCCTGCCCCGGGTGCTGAGGGCGTGCGCTGATGTGGGAAAAGCCCAGATTGTGCAGAATCTGCCCCACATGGCGCTCGTGATAGTCGACGCCAAAACGCGCCTTGATCACATTCTTCAAATCGACCCGCCGCCAGCGGACGACACCGTCCTTTTCAGGATCAGGACCGGTCTCGACAAGAGCCGCCAGTTCATCCAGTTGCGCATTGTCAAGGCGGGATCGCGAGCCTCCTCGCTGCCGATCCAGCAGCCCCGCTGGACCATCAGCGTTGAAACGGAGCACCCAGTCCCTGAGCGTTTGCCGGTCCATCCCGCCAATGCGGGCCGCAGCCCCACGCGACATGCCATCGGCGATAGCGGCAAGCGACAAAAGCCGTCGGCTCTGCCGGGCATCAGAACTCTCTGCGGCAAGCTTGCGCAGATCATTGGCGGTAAAATCGGCTCGCATCGGTATCCTGGCTGGCATCGGTGGTCTCCTTTGCCAATCTTGAATCACCTCAGCACCTCAGGCGGTACCCAAAATCCATAGCTGAGTCATTTTGAAGCACCCTTGGTATTATGCGAAATTGTTGAGCACGCATGCAACTGAGAGCCTGAGAGCCGCGTGGTTTTTGTTGACAATTTTCCCAAAAAAAATGGCCGCATCCGAAGATGCGGCCTATAAGGAGAAAGAGTGGAGAGATTGAAGATCGAAGAGATTAGCCGACCAAAGTAACCAGCCATTCCGTGATGCGAAGCGAAATGCCGTCAAGCATCATAAACTTGGCGACGAATTGCTCGCAAAAGTTGCCTGCAGCCAAGTTACGCGTCAGGCCGACAAAGCCATCGAGGCCAAGCTGAACCGCGAGGAAGATCTTGAACGACAGAACTGCCAGAATCGCCAATCCCAACTGGTGAACCGGTTGAACTTCGGTTGTTGCGGCGGCGCTTTCATATGCAGCTTCATTGATCATCTGGTCGTTCCCTTGGGCGGATTTATCGCGATTTGATTTGTGGCAAGAATGGCCTGAATTATGGCAAAAGTGGGGCAGAGTGCGCGAAATCGGGCGGTTTGGCCCCAATCGCCCTAAACGCGCCGCAAAGTCAGCGTCAGCCAGTCAACAATCTCTTCTGAATGAGCAAGATTGAACCCAAGTTTGGTGTATGTCTCGATAATGTCAGAACCCTGATGGGTCAGGATACCGGAAAGAATCAATGACCCGTCTGGTTGCATGGCATTAGCGATTGAAGGGGCAAGTTCAATTAATGGCCCTTTCAGAATATTCGCGAATATCAGATCGAATGGTGCGGCGGCTGCCAATTCGGGGTGATCAAGCCCTGCGGCCTCCACACATCTAATACGGTCGTCCAATCCATTGGCGTGCGCATTAGCTTCAGCGACCTCAACGGCGACCTGATCGATATCGCTCGCAATTGGAGTAACATCCGGCCAGACATGGGCGGCGGCCATTGCAAGGACCGCCGTGCCGCAACCAATATCGAGTACCCGACCCGGAATGACACCATCGTTAACAATCCGGTCGAGCGCACGCAGACACCCAAGCGTTGTTCCATGATGGCCGGTGCCAAATGCCATCGCCGCCTCGATCAACAATGGAATGGAATTATCCGGCACCTTGTCGGCATCGTGGCTGCCGTAAACGAAAAATCGACCAGCCTCTACCGGCGCCAGTTCACGGCGGACTTTGGCGACCCAATCGACATCAGGAAGTTCGGATATTGCGAACTCGGCAGTGCCAAACGCAGCCGAAAGAAGTGCAAGCGCCGCAATATCAGGTGCACTTTCAAAATAACCACCGACTTCCCAGAGCCCGGAACCGTCCTCGACCTCAAATACACCCAAGCCGGTCGGCGTGGGATCCAATCGCTCCAAGGCCTCGCCCAGCGCCTCTGCCTTGTCTTTTCCCGTCAACGTGGTGAGCGCGGTGAATGTGGGCATCGGCCTGCTTTCGATCAAATGTCGCGCGGCTATATCCCCTTTGCCGGAACGCCCGCAACCCGTTCGCACGATGCCACATCCCGCGTCACCACCGCACCTGCGGCCACTATCGCGCCATCGCCAATGGCAACCCCGGGCAGGATGATTGCCCCACCGCCAATCCAGACATCCGCGCCGATCGTCACCGGCAGCGCACGCTCAATCCCCTGGCGACGTTTGACGACATCGCGGTGGTGGTCCGCACAGTAGATGTGAACGCCTGGGCCAAGCATTGTGTTGGCGCCGATGCGAACAGGCGCGCTGTCGAGAATTACGCAACCAGCATTCAGATAGGCCGCCGACCTGAGATGAGTATTGAACCCGTAAGAGCAGTGAAACGGCGCCTCAATCATTGCATCGTCGGCAATGCCTCCAAACAACGCTGTCAGCAGCGGTCCGCACCGGCCACGGTCATCGGGTGCCATAGTGTTGTGTTGATGAACCGCGCGCCGCGCAATTTCGCGCAGCGCCTCAAGGTCATCGCTGAGGCAGGAATACCAATTCCCCGACGCCATCTCAGTGGCTGGATCAGGCAACGCCTGTGCCTAGCGGGCACGTCACGCCAGTTCCGCCAATGCCGCAATACCCGCCGGGGTTCTTTGCAAGGTATTGCTGGTGATAATCCTCGGCAAAGTAATAGTCCGGCGCGGACAGGATTTCCGTCGTGACTTCGCCAAATCCCGCCTCGTTCAGCCGCGGTTGGAATTCGGCCTTGGTCGTTTCAGCTGCTGCGCGCTGCGCATCACTATAGATGTAAATGCCCGACCGGTATTGTGTACCCCTGTCATTGCCCTGCCGCATTCCTTGCGTCGGGTCGTGACCCTCCCAGAACACACGCAGCAATTCATCGTAAGTCACTTTGGCGGGATCGAAGATCACACGTACCACCTCGTTATGCCCGGTCTGACCGGAACAAACCTCTTCATACGTCGGGTTTGGCGTATAGCCAGCCGCATACCCAACCGAGGTCGACCAGACACTTGGCACCTTCCAGAACATCCGCTCCACCCCCCAGAAACAACCCATGCCGAACATTGCCTGTTCCATGCCTTCGGGAACATCGTAGTTCAGCGGCGTGCCATTGACGAAATGAGTGGCCGCTGAGGGAATGGGCGCATCACGCCCCGGCAGGGCGGATGTGGGCGAAACCATCTCTGTCTTCTTTTTCTGGAACAGGATCATCGAGCATCTCCGTTTTGGGATGGGAAGAATATAGTAACCGGAAGAACGCTTCGCCAGCTTTGGACATACTCAAGGGGCAAAAGGCGGCCTTGGGGAACCGAACTAGCTACAAATCCGGCTTCCAATACCCTTCCACCAACACCGCCTCATCTTCTCCTGGCCAGGGCGGCATCGTGATCGCAATTGCGGACAGTCCGGCCTCTCCGGCCCGAGCCTGAAACTTGGCGCCAACCGGAATGCGCAAAGACAAGCCCGGGCTAACTTCCATCGGCGCACCACCAATAACGTTGTCGCGCCAGAACGCGCCCGAGCCTTCGGTGAAGTACCATATCTCCTCTACCGTACGATGCATCACTGCCCGCCCTGTCTTGCCCGCAGGCAAATGGAAATGCGCCATACTGCCTTTCTCGCCAATCGACAGGATACGCACCTGCAACCCGTCAGGCGCGATCACATCCGGTTCGTCAGCGAGTGTCTTAGTCAGATCACTCACTCCGCCGGCTCCGCCCGCCATTGCGCAAATATCGTCTCATTCCCCTCGGTTGGATGACGCGGGATCATGAGGGCGAGAGCCAAGGACGTCGCCGCCATGCAGGCCGCCAGAACAAATACGCCGCCGGGCGAGACAATCCACAGGTATCCAAGCCCGGCAGGCAGAAATACCGCCGCGATGTGGTTGATCGTGAACGCCACCGCCGCAGTCGGCGCGATATCGCCGGGGTCCGCGATTTTCTGGAAATAGGTTTTAAGCGCAAAGGCGAGTGCGAAGAACAGATGATCCAGCACGTAAAGACCGGCGGCCAGCACCACGCCCCATCCGAAATAGTAGATGCCGCCATAGGCCAGAAATACGCATATCAGTCCGATATATTCAAAGCCCAGTGCGTTGCGTTCCCCCCAACGGCCAACCGCTTTACCCATCAAAGGCGCGAAGATCATATTGGCGAGATAGTTGATCAGGAACAGCGCCGTGACCTCGTGCACCTCAAACCCGAAACGCTCGACCATCATGAACGCCGCGAAGACCAGAAATATCTGGCGACGCGCGCCGGACATGAACTGTAATGCGTAATAAAGCCAATAGCGTCGGCGCAGAACGAATTCCTTTCGCTGCGGGTTCGGGGCCTCGAATTGCGGATAGGCCAGCCAGCAGAACACAGCAATCACCGCCGTCAGGCCACCCGACGTGAGATAAACAAAGTTGTAGCTCAGATCGAACGTTTTCCAGGTGACGACCAACAATCCATAGGCGAGCAATGACGCACCCGACCCAATGCCCACTATCCAGCCCAGCGTTTGCGGAGCTTTATCCTTGTCGATCCACTGTAGCTGAAGCGATTGCACCACGGTTTCATAATAGTGAAAGCCGATCGACGAGATGGTCGTGATCAACAGCAAGCCGCCAAAGGACGGGAACCACGCCGTGACGGCACTAGCCAACCCCAGCATCAGCAATGAAATAACGCCAAGGATCTGCTCGCGCATGAACATGATGATCAGGATCACGCCGATGGCGAAGAAACCCGGGATTTCCCGCACCGAATGCAGCCAGCCGATTTCAACGCCAGTAAAACCCGCCGCCTCGATGACGAAATTGTTCAAAAGCGCGGACCATGTCGAAAACGCCAATGGCATGGCAAACGCCATCAAAAACAGCAACGACACCGGCCTGCGCCAAAGGGGCAGGCTTTGCGCGTCTGCAAGGGTTATCGATTTGGCCATGATGCAAGGCTTACGCCCGTCAGCGCGGCGCAACCAGCCCAAATCGTTGTCGCGCAGGCACGCTGCCGCCCGCTGTGGATAAATTCGAAAAAACCATTGGGCCTGAAGGGATTGGTCGTGCTATAGCGCGTCTCAATAAGAAAATACGAGGCAGCAATGACAGGCGAAAACGTCGCGATTGGCGAAGACATGCGTGATCGCATCATTTCCGAACCCGAGCTTATCCTTGAAGACCGCGATCTGATGAGTGCGCTGATCGCCGCGAATGAACGCGTCATGGGCGGCAATATTGTCGATTTGCGTGGTGTGGCCATGGATCGGCTGGAATCCCGCCTCGACAGATTGGAAGAAACCCACCGCAACGTTATTGCAGCAGCTTATGAAAACCTCGCCGGAATGAACCAGATTCACCGTGCGGTGCTTCGTATCTTGGACCCAACGGAATTTGACGGCTTTCTCAGCAACTTGCAGGAGGAGTTGCCGGAAATTTTGCGTGTTGATGCGATCCAATTGGTTCTGGAAAGTGCCTTGAGCGCAGAGGACCCGGCGGCGAAGCGGCTGTCTGAGGTGCTGACAATTGCTGAACCCGGGTATATCGAGAACTATCTGACACGAGGTCGCAACATCCCGCTCAGACAAGTCACCTTGCGCCAATCGCAACCCGACAACGAGGTGGTTTACGGCGAACAGGCCGATTGGATCCGCTCCGAAGCGCTTCTGAAACTTGATCTTGGTGTAGGACGCCTTCCGGGGATGCTCGTTTTGGGTTCTGAAGACCCACATCAGTTCAATCCTGCTCACGGCACCGACCTACTGACATTCTTTACCGGTGTTTTCGAGCGCGCCATGCGGCGCTGGTTGTCGTGAATGCACCGGTTGCTGCTGCGCCTGACCTGACCGCGAAACTTTCTGAATGGCTGGATGCGCGCCTTGCGCTGGACGGCGTGTCGGACAATACGATCGATGCGTATCGTCGCGATGTTTCCGGGTTTGCGGGATTTATGACCCGACATCGCGGAGAGTCTTTGCGCATATCCGCGTTGGCAGAAATTGACATTCGCGACATGCGATCATGGATGGCGTTTGAACGTGGCCGGGGTCTGTCGGCACGTTCGCTTGCCCGCGCACTGTCGGCAGTCAAAAGCTTTGTCGCCTGGGTGGCAGAACGCGATGGCTTTGATCCGACGGCGGTGTTGTCGGCCCGCAGCCCAAAGTTTCAAAAGAAACTGCCGCGCCCTCTGACCGAGGACGCAGCACGCGCGATGATCGACACTGTCGAATTGCAGTCCATGACCAACTGGGTTGCTGCGCGGGACATGGCCGTGGTGACGTTGCTTTATGGCTGTGGGTTGCGAATTTCCGAAGCTTTGGGTTTGAGAGGATCCGATTTTCCTTTACCCGATGTCCTGCGCATCACCGGCAAGGGCGGCAAAGAACGCATCGTGCCCGTGCTCGAGGTGGCCCGCGAGGCAGTTAGCGCCTACATCCGACAGTGTCCCTATCCGGTAGAGAGCGAATTGCCGTTGTTCCGTGGCACCCGCGGCGGCGCGCTTAACCCGCGAATGGTTCAAAAGGTAATGGCCGCTGCCCGAATGCAGCTAGGCCTGCCGTCCAGCGCGACACCTCATGCAATGCGACACAGCTTTGCAACCCACCTGTTGGCTGCAGGTGGCGATTTACGCGCCATTCAGGAATTGCTTGGACATTCGTCTCTCTCTACCACCCAAACCTATACCGCCGTCGATACCGCTCGGCTGATGGAAGTTTACGACCAGACACACCCCCGGGCGACCTGACCCACTTTGCGTTGCAGCAGCGCAATAATTCGTCCATGACGGTTTCATGACATTGCGCATCAAGGCCCTTTCCGTGCATCTTTTGACCGCGACAGGTGCCGTTTTCGCAATGCTGGCAATGCTGGCCGCTGTCGATGAGAAATGGGGGTTGATGTATGTCTGGCTCGTCGTGGCGTTCATCGTCGATGGCATCGACGGACAGCTGGCCCGCAAGTATAACGTCAGGGCAAATGCGCCGACATATGACGGCGTCATCATGGACATGATCGTCGACTATCTGACCTATATCTTTATCCCGGCATATGCACTTTTCAAATCTGGTCTGCTGCCTGGATGGCCGGGGTGGATCTGTATCATCGTCATCACCTTCGCCAGCACGCTTTACATGTCGGACACGCGCATGAAAACAAAGGACTATTCGTTCTCCGGGTTCCCCGCGTGCTGGAACATGGTCGTGATCGTGCTGTTTGCGTTGGAACCGCATTTCTATGTTATTCTTGGTATTGTCGTGGTGCTGGCCGTGGCGATGTTCACGCCCCTAAAATTCGTCCACCCGGTCCGCACTATGCGCTGGCGCTGGCTGTCATTTCCGATGGCACTGGCGTGGACGTTCTTTGCGGGCTGGGCCGCGTGGGTCGATTTCGATCCACAAAGCTGGGCACATTGGGGGCTGATTGTGACGTCGGTATACCTGGTATCTGCCGGTATCATTCAGCAATTGGTGCCCGCAAAAAATCACATCCAACAGCGTTCCAGCGTCTGATCCGAAAGACGCACCCGATCGCTATCTGAAGACTTCTGGGTTCGCCTTACGGTTGATGTTACCCTTGTAAAAAGTATCGGTTTTCAAGGGTCATCCGTTATGGCATATGCACAACCCCATTCACGCGCAAGCCAACCCCAGCGTTCAGCGTCGCGACCGTTCCTGACGCGATCTGATCAGGACACCGTCGCGCCGTTCGCCTTTTCCAATCCAAAACGTAACTCCCAAGCACCCCCCACGTTTGAGTGTTATTGTCAGTTTTATGGTGAGTCGAATTTGCCATTTTGCGCGTGTTTTTTTCTTTCTTGTCTGAATTCTGTGGCGCCGGGTTGATTTCTCTGAATCAGTGGTGGGATGGATCAGGTTGCCGCCCTTGAACAACTTCTCGCCACGGCTCTGCGTCGGATCGCTGAGCTTGAAGCTGCGTTGGCGAGCATGGCGGAAGAGATCACGGACCTGCGCCGACAGTTGGCCAAGAACAGCAGCAATAGCAGCAAGCCCCCTTCAAGTGATGGCCTGAAGAAGCCAGCCCCGCGCAGCCTGCGTGGCAAATCCGGAAAGAAAAGTGGCGGCCAAGTTGGCCACCGGGGCGACACCCTGCGCCAGACGTCAACACCCGACTTTGTCGAACGGCATGAGGCGACGCATTGCAGCGCCTGTCAGAGCGCCCTGACGGCGGAGATGGTGAAAGGGATCGAGAAGCGTCAGGTGTTCGACTTGCCTGCGCCACGCCTGGAGGTCACCGAGCATCAGGCGGCGGTTTATTGTTGCGACCATTGTCGAGCCACGACGACGGCTGGCTTTCCCGATGGCGTGGCCGCGCATGTGCAATATGGCACGCGCATGCGGGCAGTGGCGGTCTATTGCAATGTTCAGCAGCTGATACCCGAGGATCGGGTCTGCCAGCTTATGCGCGACCTGTTTGGGGCCACCAGCTTGTGCGCGGCCAGCGTGACCAACTGGACGCGCGGCGCGGCAAATAAGATGGGTGTCGTGGTTGAACACATTCTCGCCCGGCTTGCCGAAGGCGGCGTTCGGCATCTGGACGAGACCGGACTTCGTGTTGCCGGCAAGCTGCACTGGCTGCACACGATCTGCGATACCGCCTTCACCCATTACCGCATCAGCGCCAAACGCGGTGCTGTTCCAACCTTCCTGACCGGCGGGACGATCATTCATGATCACTGGAAACCCTACTACGCCCATATGAGCGGAGTGGACGCCCACGCCCTCTGCGGGGCGCATCACTTGCGCGAACTCAAGGCCATCGAAGAGATCGAAAAAGAGCCTTGGGCGACGGAGATGAGCGCAGTGCTTCATAGCGCCAATCAGCTCAGATGCGCGGCTCAGGATCAAGGCGAGACCGAACTCCCGGAACTGGTTCGCCAGGGTATAGTCACCAGATACATGGCGATCCTCGCCAAGGGGCTCGCCTTCCACGAACGCCAGCCCCCGCTGGCCAAAAGCCCCGGCACCCGCGGCCGAAAAGCCAGGCGGCCAGGCCACAACCTGCTCCTCCGCCTGCGTGACTACCGCGATGACGTTTTGCGATTCATCGCCGACTTCGCGGTCCCATTCACAAACAATCAGGCCGAACAGGACCTGCGCATGATGAAGCTGCGCATGAAAATCTCGGGCACCTTCCGCACCCTCGAGGGCGCGCGGGTCTTCGCCGACATCAGGTCCGTCATCTCGACGGCCAGAAAACACCGGTTCAACATCCTGGAAATCCTGACCCTGTCACCACCTCAGATCATCGCACGGCTCTGACGGAACAAAACCCCGCAACCCTATCGGACAGGGTGCTTGGGAGTTACTCCAAAACTGTTAAACCTTGGCCGTTTGCACGGTGCGCTGAACGCTGGACCGGCAGCACAGCGCATCCGCCAGCTTCAGGCAGAGGCCAATGGTCACATGCTCGGCGACGACAGCACAATGGAATCGGATCGCGGCAAAGATGTGGTAGAGCGCAAAAAGCTTGGCGGAGCCTTTGGAACGCCGAATAACCTGCCGCCGCAAAACAATTCTGGTCCAGATCTAACGTCCGGGTCCGCTGGCGGGCCCGCCAGTGGGACTCAGGAATTTGCGGCGATTATCCAACGCAAAATCAGTCTGGACCTGGAAGGAACCCCAGCGCTAACCGACAAGATTCATATCACCAATATGGAACGACCAACGACCCCGAAAACGAATCGAAT
>CATOSB010000016.1 GCA_951812305.1 uncultured Paracoccaceae bacterium | reverse complement strand
TGTTGCTAAAGACGCCCGTTCCGTAAAGCTCAGCGTTTACAAGCCCTTCGGGCATCAGTTGGGCAATTTCGCGCGTCATCATCTCGCCACCCTGATG
This sequence comes from uncultured Paracoccaceae bacterium, assembly GCA_951812305.1. Lineage (GTDB taxonomy): Bacteria > Pseudomonadota > Alphaproteobacteria > Rhodobacterales > Rhodobacteraceae > Rhodobacter_B. Next base: position 36,125 of record CATOSB010000016.1, on the reverse strand, counting down.
TTGCAGTGTGATATTTCCCTTCATGCGCAGCCGGTAGTCCCATCCAGCCTCCTGGCACCATGCGACCAATCGGGCGGTTCCATAAAACCGATCTCCCGCCAGCAACACACGCGCATCCGCCGGGAGCCATGGGCGGACTGCTTCCAAAAGCTCATGTTGCACGCGCCATCCAATCGGCCCTTTGGTCTGGCGTACACGCCAGGCGACCGGGAGGGCCCGATCCCGCATCCGCACCGATAACATCAAAACCTCATGCCCTTCGTTGAGCTTGCTTTGATCAAGGGCCACCACAATCGTTTCTCCGGCCTCACACTGGCGGCGGAAAATTTCACCAACATAGGCCTGCATGATCTCATCAGTATCGATGTGAGGATTGCCCAGAACCCGCGAAATGTATTGATAGCGGTGGTCCACAGAGCCGATATCGCGGGGCAGAGCAGCCGCATTTTCCATCAGATTGACGCTGCGCGTGTTCAAAATCACGCTTGCTATGATACCCCGATTCTGGATAAGACGTTGGCGTCACCAGTGCACTACTCGACAGAATTTTTTCGTAGTTTTTTGATTCGTTTTTTACGATACTCGTTGACCCTTTTTCGCAGAGGGTTGCGATGAGGGATTTCCACCATTGTTATGGAAATGATCCTCGGTTCTCTCAAAGCCTCATTTGGCTCCAGTTCAACGGCAATTCCGCCAAACTCTCCAAGAAATAGAACATTTGAAACGGTTTCGTGATCTGCTTTGAATGTATCAGGGTCATTTTTCCGTACGTGTTTCGGGATGATCACCTGAAAGGGAGTGGCAGCCATCAGATCGAGCACAAGTGTCATGGTTCTTTTAGGGAGCGCAGCCAGTTCATTGAGCTTATCCGTGAGGGCGTAGAAACGGTTGGGGTCCTCTTCCATCATGTCGAACATGAGGTCCCGGATCTTCTCATAAGCGAGATCTTCGTTGATTGGGAAGTTGTTCTCCATGGCGCGCACCTTTTGCCCCGTGTTGACCAGCCTGAATGCCCCCGTGATTAGTATGGGGTGAGAGGGGTTTCCAGGTACGTTGCCCCATGATTCAAGGTTCAAAAGCGACACAATATGGACCGCCACTCATGTCGATCACTAACACCGCACTTTTTGTCTGTCTCGATGATTTTGCAAAAACCTACGAGGACTGGGAGCGCCACCGGTTGATCCCCTCGGGTCGTCAGAGGCTTCGCTCCGGCAAGCTGACCCTGGGGGAGAGCCTGTTCATCATGGTCTTGTTTCACTTGTCGCCGTTCAAGGACTTCAAACATTATTGGATTTATGGCGTTGAGCAGAAATACCGTGACTGCTTTGGCACCCTCCCGAGCTATGGTCGGTTTGTCAGCCTCATGCCAAGATTAATGGTGCCGTTTTGCATACTGCTGCACTGCTTCAGCGGTGAAAAAACCGGCGTCTATTTTGCCGACAGCACTAAGCTCGCGGTCTGCCACAATGCCCGCATTAATCGAAACAAGGTCTTCAAGGGGCTGGCAAAGCGCGGTCGCAGCACAATGGGCTGGTTCTTTGGCTTCAAACTGCATCTAATCATCAACAACAAGGGGGAGATCATGGCCGTCAAAATCACGGCAGGTAATGTCGATGATCGAAAGCCGTTTGAAGCCATGATCGCGGGCCTCGAAGGCAAAATATTTGCTGATAAGGGCTATATCTCCAAATCCCTCTTCCAACGGCTCTGGCAGCGTGGCCTCCACCTCGTCACCGGCATTCGCCGCAACATGAAAAACTATCTCCTGCCAATCCTGAACAAAATCCTGTTGCGAAGGCGGTTCATCATCGAAACTCTGTTCGATAAGTTGAAAACCAGCATGGGACTGGAACACACTCGACACAGATCGCCTGCCAACGCATTCGTACACCTCATCTCGTGTGTCGCAGCCTATATGCTCGGGAAAACCAAAGTTAAAATGGGACCCATAACCGTGCCGGAAACAATCAGGCAGGTCGAATACCAGATATAGCGCTTATCCAGAACTCAGGTTGTAAACATCTTGCTGTTCGGCCATAGCCTTAAGGCTGATTTCGTCCAGACCGGTAGTGTTCTTTGCGTGACCAATGGGGTGGCTTGGCGCATCTCCAATCAGAATAATGACTCGACCAGCCTCACCCGTCCAACTGGAGTGTAAGCCGGTCTCAACACCGGCAAACATATTCTCCTCATTGTCACCGGAACCAGCCTCCGCAGCTGCTATAGCAGGGCCGCCCGTTTCAGCATCAGTCCCTCCACCAGAGGCCAGAAGCTCGGCAAAGCCGCTAGGCAGCATCAAATCTGGTGTAAAGTTTCTTGCATCGAATTGAAGCCCGGGAGAGAGGTTCGGATCATCCCGATACCCCACTAAACCAAAGCGCAAGTTCTCAACCCCGACCCTTTGTCCAAGTGCTTGTGAACTCTCTCGAACCGCGTTTGCAACAGCATCAATGTATGGTTGCATAGACCTTGTCATATCGATCACAAACACAACCTCTAGGGCAACAGAACTAACGCTCTCCCCAGACTGGTTATCGAAGCACTGCGCAGAATCGTTTGACCTTATGTCGCAAGCATCAGCTTGTTCCGAGCGAGAAGCATTTGTAAGGGCGGCAACCTGTACCCCAATGATATTCTGGCTTGGGTCGAACGCAGACAAATCACGATGGTCAAGGATTGGCATCAAATAGAAGCTTTGCGAGACATCGATCCAGCCGCTTCCCTCACGGGAGATAACTCCTACAGGTGGTGGAGTTCCAGCGCCTGCCGAGGCAACCGATCGAACGAACTGTTCTGGATCCACCTTGCCAGCATCAAAATCCTCTAGAGCGGACTGAAGGCTGTCGACATTGTCGAACAACGCGACAGACGAACGTTGCGAGGGGCCTGGATTTGTATAAGCAACTGCCAAGGCCTGAGTCCAAGGCACGACATCATCAGCTTTCATCCATCCTGCAACGCGATCAGACGCATGACCGACTTTGAACCAACCAGTCGCAACAAAATTTTCATTGTAGGAGACGTCTTTTTCTTCAAAAGCGTACAAGGCATCAAATGCTGGGATATTCGACTCGACCTGTGCGCTTAATTCATCTGGTTCCAAATAAATGTTTGATTGTGGCTTTGCAAGCAGCCGCAACTGCAACCCCGTAGCCTCCACGAAACAAGGCTCCAAGTCAACGCCAGAGCATTTAACACCTTACCACCCTTCAATTTAGCCAGACATCCCAGAGCTTGGGGATTTTGGCATAACCTGCGAGGCATCGTCGGATAGCACGAAGGCCTGTCTTGAAGAGAGAGCATAAGGACCTTCGGGCTTTTCGAATCCCCTTTTTTCGCCGCGTATTGCGACGTGGTGCTCTTCGTTTGCTCCGGTTGAAACAGCCCAGTACATGGCGATTGCCAGCACCAAAATGAGGCGGGCCAATCGATCCGGCTTTTTGATCTGGCTTTGAGTAATTTCAAAGCCCCGGGTTTTGAAGTCGGAGAACATGGCTTCAATTCCCCAACGCATTCCATAATCGAGCACCTTGTACTCGGACGGTGCTGCATTCATGGCAATAATCCAAGGCTCTTTGTGCCCCTCCTCGTGAAGCACTCCAATGTTGCTAAAGACGCCCGTTCCGTAAAGCTCAGCGTTTACAAGCCCTTCGGGCATCAGTTGGGCAATTTCGCGCGTCATCATCTCGCCACCCTGATGTTGCAGTGTGATATTTCCCTTCATGCGCAGCCGGTAGTCCCATCCAGCCTCCTGGCACCATGCGACCAATCGGGCGGTTCCATAAAACCGATCTCCCGCCAGCAACACACGCGCATCCGCCGGGAGCCATGGGCGGACTGCTTCCAAAAGCTCATGTTGCACGCGCCATCCAATCGGCCCTTTGGTCTGGCGTACACGCCAGGCGACCGGGAGGGCCCGATCCCGCATCCGCACCGATAACATCAAAACCTCATGCCCTTCGTTGAGCTTGCTTTGATCAAGGGCCACCACAATCGTTTCTCCGGCCTCACACTGGCGGCGGAAAATTTCACCAACATAGGCCTGCATGATCTCATCAGTATCGATGTGAGGATTGCCCAGAACCCGCGAAATGTATTGATAGCGGTGGTCCACAGAGCCGATATCGCGGGGCAGAGCAGCCGCATTTTCCATCAGATTGACGCTGCGCGTGTTCAAAATCACGCTTGCTATGATGCACAATCCCTCCCGGCGCGACTTGTGATACCCGAGCAAGCGGTCCTGAAAATCCGCCTCAACCTTCGAATAAAGCTCTGAAAAACAAACATTTCCCAACAAACCAGCCTCCAATATCAGCAGTGGAGACTCCTTGAATCACACAGATCAGACAAACGTCAAATCAGATCCGGAAATTTTGAAGGGTGGTAAGATTTAACACCGGAGATTACGTCGGCGTTTGCGATGGACGCCGTAATCAAGAAGGCCGCAGAACTGGCAAAAATAGCTCTATACATATTTCCCCTATCAGTTAAGACACTGCTCCCGCGCCACCCGGTGAAGTGCAGCAATATAGCCGTAGCGTAAGTTGAAAAGGTCGGAGCGGTCAACCTGCGACGACCTACCTGGCCGAGCGTCGATGCCAAAATCTCCAAAGGCAATTTCTTCGTTACAAACCACGCGTTTTGGGATACACCAATAACGGTCAACATCGACACTGCTCTCAACTTCTTCTCGTTGAGCGTTCGGGAGCACACTTGGGTAAACGTTTGCTGCAAACATCCTATCTCGTACAAACTGCACTGTATCGGCCCCCAACCCGTCTCCAAACCCGAGAACTCTCCCATGTGCGTAGATCACAAAAATGCCAGCCTCCGAACAATCGACTTTTTCAACCTTCAAAGCGTGTTCTCCAGCCGAGAGAGTACTAATGGCCAATCGCTCTGTCCAGGGGAATGTTTGTACATTTTCGATAGGGTCACTTGGAATATTTCTTTCTGACGTAGTTTCGCGAGTGTTATTGGGTTGCAGGTGGATTGTGCGAATTAAGAGCGCATTGACGCTAGTGCATTGCCTCATGCAATTTGCTGGGTTTCCCTGCCTTTTGTTTTCTGATTCATGACGGCCATAGATGACGTTTGAGGAGAGGTCCTATGGCAAACAAGATTTACATTGTCGAGCTGAGTTCAGAGGAGCGTGCGCGACTTCGCGGTATGTTGAGCAATAGCAAATCATCGTCGCAGGCCAGTCTGAAGGCGCGTATTTTGCTCAAGGCAGATCAGGGAGCGGAGGGGGATAGCTGGACTGACAGCCGCATCTGCGAAGCGCTGGAGACCAACAGCGCCATGGTGGAGCGGGTCCGACAAAAATGCGTCACAGAGGGCGTGGACGCCGTGTTTCGGCGCAAGCCGCGCGCAACGCCGCCGACGGCCCGGATATTCGACGGTGAAGCTGAGGCAAAGCTCATTACGCTGGCCTGCCCGGAGCCACCTGAGGGCTATGCGCGCTGGTCGATCCGGCTGTTGGCCAAACGGGTTATAGAGTTGCAGATCGTCGACAAGGTGCATCACAATACCGTCGGGCGCACGCTCAAAAAAACACGCTCAAGCCCCATCGCAGCCAGTATTGGGTGATCCCGCCAGGTCAAAACGCCGCTTTCGTCGCGGCGATGGAGGACGTGCTGTCGGTCTATATGCGACCCCGCGACCCGACGCGGCCGCTCGTGTGCCTCGATGAGACATCAAAGCAACTGGTGGCCGAAACCCGGACGCCGATCCCGATGCGTCCCGGACGCCCTGCGCGCTTCGACTATGAATATCGCCGCTGCGGCACGGCCAACCTGTTCATGGGCTTCGCACCGCTTGAGGGACGCCGCCATGTGAAAGTAACCGACCGGCGCACGAAGGCTGACTACGCCGAATTCCTGCGCGATCTGAGTGACATCCACTTCCCCGACGCTGACCAGATTGTGCTGGTGCAGGACAACCTCAACACCCATAGCCCGACGGCCCTCTATGAGGCCTTCCCCGCATCTGAGGCCCGCCGCCTGACAGAGCGGTTCGAGTGGCACTACACCCCGAAACACGGAAGCTGGCTGAACATGGCCGAAACCGAACTATCCGTTCTGTCACGCCAATGCCTGGACCGAAGGATACATGACAGGCACAGCCTGTGTGAAAAGGTGCAGGCCTGGCAGGCAGATCGAAACGCAACCGCCACAAAAGCAAGCTGGCAATTCACAGCAGACGACGCCCGAACAAAACTCAAACAGCTATACCCGGCATTTTAGGTGGGTCAGCCCACTAGTGTCGCCTACGCTTAACAAGCTTCTTAGGTCAGAACTTAAGGTGTCAATACCATTGACGGAGTGCTCAATATTCTCGATTGGACATTCAAAGGATGTAGAGCTACGCGAAGAGCCAGGCTTGGCCAAAAAATCCCCTAACGGACTCGCCAAGAGAGCGGCGTTGACTTCGTTACTTGAATTGAAAATGAGTGCAAAATCTCTGGCTACGACTATATGATCGGTATTGTTAAATTCCACAAACTCAGTATTGTATCTGTTTTTGAAGAGGCGAACTACGTAGATCCTTAGCTGGGAATAATCATCGTCAAGCAATTCTTCGACTCGGCCAGGGCAATCGCGCTTCAGAAGCCCTGGATGAGGGTTTTGAGGAAGTCATTGCTCCAGCCTGCCTTTTTGAACTTCCCACGGTTTGAGCCTTTTGCGGGATTTGCCTTGATGATGTTCAAAGCGATGCGCCTCAAGGCGGCGAAGTTGGCTGGCGCGTGATCTTTTCGTGCGCGGTGCTGATCATCGTTCATCACCACGTCGAGAGACCAATGCAAACTGTTCTCGATCTGCCAGTGACCACGGATCAGAGAAGCGGCAACTTGAGCCGAGGGACATTTGGAGAGGAGGTAAATCCGCTCTGACCGGTTTGTTTTGTCATCTGCTGCTCGCTCAGAAACGACGTGGACGAAGGCTTGTAGATGCGGCCAGTTATGGATGTCCGTGAGATACTGCGGCACATTATAGACGCGATATGACCGCTCCTCGATGCGGCCGTGGTCAGCGTCGACCGTGTCATATTTATCAATGTAATCAGTACCCTGATCGTCAACAAAGGCCCGTACATCAGCCAGCATGTCGCCCTGGTTGCCCTTGAGCTGCAAGCAATATTCGCCGCCCGCCTGCACGATCAATTCGCAGGTCTCTCTCTGGCAGTGCAGCGCATCAGCGGTGATGGTGATGCCACGGATATCAAGCATCCCGATCAGGTCGCGCAGCGCCAGTATCTCGCCGCCGCCCCTGGCGCTTTCTGCGATGCCCAGGCTCAGGCGCGCGCCATGGGCAAAGGCGGTCACGATGTTCATGTTCGACTGCCCGGCGGCCTTGTCAAAGCTGCGCCGCATCTCTTTGCCATCGATAGCGATTGCCGGCTCATCTCCAGCCTTGACCGCAAAGTCAGTGCGAAACTTGTCGAAAAAGGCCTGAAAGCTCGACGGCTTCATAAGGCGGAAGAGCCGCGAATACGCGTCATGGCAGGGAATGCCGTGGGGCAATTCGAGAAACTCTCGCAGGAAATCCTCCTTCATATGCCCGAAAAGCTCCATGTCGACCGCCGTCTCACCGCCGCACAGCGCGCACAAAAGGCTGATCGTCATGAGATCGCAGAAATTGTGACGCGGGGCATTGCCACCCCGAGGATCGTCCATGTCGTTGAAATAGCTGGTCAATGTAGGCATCTCAAAACTCCATCAAGTGATGAATCCTCAAGAATCCAATTCTAATCCACAGTCAAACTTCAAGCGCGATTCCCCTGTCGACTCGGCTTGGGTCGAGCCCTAGCCTCGCAGCCGTGTAGAGCTCACAATCTGGGAGTGGGTCGTGCATTATTCTGTGGCGTTCAACACCAACCAAGATTTCTATATTTTGGTAAGTATTCTCATCAGCAATAGCCGTGGAATGAGAACATAGAAATGCCAACATCGAATTCGCTACAAGTTTTGTACAGTTGAAAATGCAATGTGTCATAAGGTTCAATGGTTGCTCGTTTGGTCTTGGCTTGGCCCCTTGTACACGACAGTAGGGGTGGTTGAGGGCGCTGATCTGTGGTTTTCGTTGGGATTCTTCAGTTTATGATGGAGCATCCCATGATCCGAAAAGCGATCAACACCCTCTCAACGAAGCTATCTGATGGCCTGTCGCTGAGCAATAGCCGCCTCGAAACACTCTGCCTTCTGGTGATTGGCATGGCCAGCGCGCGAACGGTGAACCTGAGCCATATCAGCGGCGAGATGCCGACACAGGCGAAGGTTGAAAGCACCTGCCGTCGATTGCAGCGGTTCTTTCAGCACGTCAGCCTCGGACAAGACTGGTCCGCCCGCCTGGCGATCCGGATGCTCGGGGTTTCCGAGAACTGGAACCTGTGCCTAAATCGTACGAACCGGAAGATTGGGCGCAAAGAGATCAATCTGTTGGTTCTTGCCATTGCCACGCGGCGTCATCGCGTGCCTTTGATCTGGACGGTTTCAGGCAAAGCAGGCAACAGCAACACCGGCGAGCGCATTGCTTTGATGAAGCGCTATCTGGATCTGTTTGGCTCCAGGAGCATCAAGTGTCTTCTGGCTGATCGGGAGTTCATCGGCCTTGATTGGCTGACTTTCCTGCATGAACAGGACATTCCTTTCATCATCCGCGTGAAGTCGAACCAATACGTGATCTGCGAAGATGGCACCCGGCAAAGCCTGCGCAGGTTGTTGCGCACATGCCGCGGAAAGCGAACATTTACCGCTCATTTCGGAGCCCCGGGAGACGCCGCGCCAATCTGGCTGAACTTCGCCGCCAAGCGCATCAAGGGGAAAGAGTTGCTCATCGTCGCCAGCAATCGACCCGCCCACCACGCTCTGACCACCTAAAGCGTTTCGCAATAAACCTGAGGCATTAGGTTTTTGGGAAACGCAGCAACATCAATGCATTGGCGGGACGTTTTTCGCCAAACCTGATTCAGGTTTAACGAAAACCGCTTTATCGCATACGGTGGGCCATCGAATGCATGTTTGCAGAGGCGAAAACCAAGGGCTTCAATCTCGAGGACACGCGCCTCTCAATCGAGAAAAAGTTGGATTTGCTCATGGGGATTGTCGCTCTCGCCATGGCATGGGCTGCAAAAGTTGCTTCCGCCAAACTCGGAAACCAAAAGAGACCCGGAAGATCTCACGGAAGATACGCCAAATCCATCTTCCGCATCGGTCTCGATGAAATCAGAAGGCTGCTACGAACAAGCCCTGAACATGCCTTCAGACATTGGCCCAAAATCAGGCAGAAAATCGCATGAGTCGTGTACAGGGGTCTTGGACCCAAGTTCGAGCAAAAAGTACGCTATTCTAGCCTGCCTTGAAACCCCAAAAGGAGGTGTGGTCGGCGGCGAAGTAGCCGTCCGCCGCGCGGAAGTTGCCCTGCAGTTCGGCGGTGAGCGCGACCATCGTCTGCAGCCAAATCGCGGTGGCGAGCGAGACGTGGGTGGCGGAGATTTCGCCGAAGGAGCCCCGAATTTCGGTGGCACCATTCAGCACGAGCCATGCTTCTGATCGAGTCGGCTTGCAGGGTCAACGGCACGCCCGCGCCTGCCCCCGCATCCACCGAATAGTCGCCCATCATCTCGACGATCTGCGTTGAATTTGTGCGGCATCTACAACATCCTGAAGGAAACAAAACGCGTCGATATCAGAAGGCGGATGATCTGTGCAACAACGCCGATTTCTTCGAAGAGCCGTTGCGGTGATTTCCCGAACCTTTCTCCCTTTCGCTGCCAGATGTTCGTCCAGTTCCGTATTCAATATTCGCTCCGACAGAGCCTTCTTCAACTCGTCAACAAGACCGTCCCTGGCAAACAGTTCCTGCGGATCACGACCCGCAAGAAGTTGGTCCAAAAGTTCCTTTTCAATAGCCATGATGATGATTCCTTTCTTTCCATCACTATGGCCTCAAACACATAAATTCTGACACTCCCCGCCCTTGACGAATTCGAGGCTGGACCCTGGGGAGAAAAATATCCCGCCATCGGACCCAACTGGCGGCGCAACCGGGACTTGTCAATCCCGGCGCAAAAAGGGTCAATTTCCCGGTATAAAATTGGTCAGTTTGGTTGGGAGTTAGCTGCGCCCTGGCGCGTGTGCTTTTCATATAGCTGACGCGTGCTAGTGCATTGCCTCATGCAATTTGCTGGGTTTCCCTGCCTTTTGTTTTCTGATTCATGACGGCCATAGATGACGTTTGAGGAGAGGTCCTATGGCAAACAAGATTTACATTGTCGAGCTGAGTTCAGAGGAGCGTGCGCGACTTCGCGGTATGTTGAGCAATAGCAAATCATCGTCGCAGGCCAGTCTGAAGGCGCGTATTTTGCTCAAGGCAGATCAGGGAGCGGAGGGGGATAGCTGGACTGACAGCCGCATCTGCGAAGCGCTGGAGACCAGCAGCGCCATGGTGGAGCGGGTCCGACAAAAATGCGTCACAGAGGGCGTGGACGCCGTGTTTCGGCGCAAGCCGCGCGCAACGCCGCCGACGGCCCGGATATTCGACGGTGAAGCTGAGGCAAAGCTCATTACGCTGGCCTGCCCGGAGCCACCTGAGGGCTATGCGCGCTGGTCGATCCGGCTGTTGGCCAAACGGGTTACAGAGTTGCAGATCGTCGACAAGGTGCATCACAATACCGTCGGGCGCACGCTCAAAAAAAGGGAATTATATACCAAAGTCACAAAATCGTTTCCTTGGTAAGCCGATGTTATATTTTAAAAACCATCGAATAGGAATGATTTAGCCCTCGTTTGAAGTCGTTTAGTCTTTGTCGTGATTTGGAAACATCTCTGGCTCGGGCGGTAAAGGAGGGGCGCATATCTTCAGTTTGATCCGATCACGTCTTGGCAGAACACCATTGAACGTCAAAAGATCACTTCCATCGAAGGTGTGGAGTTCATCTAGATTTTCCAATAGACAGCTGGCGACGTGAATTGCATCTTGCGGTTTGCCAAGGCCAGAGTGGCATCGAAGTAGTCGTCTGGCTAGATTGCCAACGTCCACGTTGACTTCGATCTTCTTGATGAACTCCGCTTCAATGAAATCCTCAAACTCCCTGTCCTTTTCCTCCTCAATTCCGGACGACTCTCCGTCACACTTCTTTTTCCAGACCTCTGCTAAGGTAAATGCAGACGTCCAAAGCTCCGCCTTACCACGTTTAGCGAGGTCTATAACGTGCCGACAGCGCTCCACACGGTCAGCATCTGCTTGCGTGATCATCTCTATCCACAAACATGCGTCCCAATAGTATTTCGGCACATCAGCCAAGTTCGTTTTCTCGCAACTTATCTAAATATTCGTAGGCAGGAAGTCCGCCGGTGAAATCCGGATCATGAAGGTCATTGACTTTGGAGTCTTTGGTTCCAATGAAGGAAATTCTGCCATCGTATACACGAAGCATCTTCCCGTTTGCATCGTAATTTATGACGCCTCGAACGCGAGCACGGCGGTGCGCCCAAACATCGCCAGCTGTGAGGCTTCGTTCAATTTCATCTCGGGCATCATCGGAAATTCGGCATTGAATTTCACGTCCACTTCGATGCTCGCGTAGTTTAATTGCGGGTTCATCATAAGAAGTGCTTAGATCAAGTATCCGGCCTTCTATGGAGCCATACTCCTTCCGCGCAAAAGTGCTGAATAGATACTCATATTCTTCGTCGTCTTCACCGTTGATTGCGGCCAAAGAGCGCTCTGCCTGTTGCGGCTCAATCCTGTAGACAGCATCTTCTCCCAATTCGATTGTCGTACAACCAATTCCATTGAAGTTCCGCTGCAAAATGCGTTTTACAACTTTGCGCTTTTCGGCAGGAAAATCCGCGTCTAGTGGCTTACCTTCCTGGAGGCGAGAAAGGCCGCGCTCAATTACCGCCACATAATCACGTACTTGACCAAAGGCGGGTGCGTTGGTTCTGAGGTCAACTGGTGTTGCTTCTGCTGTAAATGGAGAGTTGGTACTGGCGGACACAAGATTCCAGACAATGTCAGACTGCCCTTGATCCGTGATCAGATCAAAGTAGTCCATGACTTGTTGCATGGCGTCTTTTACGTCGAGAACTTCCGGATGGTCCAGGGAAGCTTCAATGGTGATTTTCTTTTGCTTAATCACGTTACTCACCTCCTGTGCAGATTCTACACGCCCAATGAAACCCGGTAAAGGGTTCTACTCCCTCCGTCCGCTCCACTGGAAACGCAGATGCCTAAGCGGGACAGATCATCGCTTCCTTGGTAGAGATTAGCGCGGGTAAGCCCGTAATGCACGTCAATTCGGTTTTCTTGCGTTATCCCGAATCAGCTTGACAGGCTTGAGCACGGCTTCTGCAAGTTCATCAGGCGTTGCATCGATCCTCACATCCTCAAGCATTTCCTTCTTACCGGGCTGATAAGTATTTGGTTGCAACCGGACTTCCGATTTATCGCTCATTGCGCCGCTCTCCATTCAGCCATGGTGCGTCCGCCCTTGCTTCGGTTGCAGCCTGAGCAGAGCAGTTGCAGGTTATCGGGATGGTCCGCGCTGCTGGCGAAGTTCACGGTCATGCCGCTGGATTGGCACCACTTGCCAATCCTGTGTGTGCAATAAGGTCATTATACCGAAGGCGCTTGCCAACCATACCCGCAGCCATTTGGCCCATCTGGTCAGCAGTATCCCTGGACCGAACATTGTGACGGCCCGAGAACTCATCAACATAGCGGTTCAGGTGCTTGGGTGACATTTTGTGGAACGTCCCCTTGTGTGCCCGCTTGAGCGGTGCCCAGAAGCTTTCCAGCCCGTTTGTGTGCGCCTGATCGCGAACATACTCCCCGACAGAGTGCCTGACCGCTTCGTGCGGCCTGTCGATGCCCTTATAGGCGCTGGCGTCGTCTGTGTAGACGGTCGCGCCTTCAACCGTGTGATCGGTCACAAATCCTTGCAGCGTCATGGCATCGGTTTTTTCCACGACTTTAGCCACAACCCGACCCGTAGCCCGATCCCGGATGCCAGCAACGGCGGCCTTACCTACCGCGCCGCGTCCGGCTTTCAGCTTCTTGTGAGAGTGCTTGTTTGTCTCCTTGCCGCCAACGTAGGTTTCATCGGCCTCAACAGGGCCGTTGAACAAAGGTTTTCCGGCCTTGTGTGCTTCTCTGAGACGATGGGCCAAGTGCCAAGCGCTTTTCTGGGTGATTTCAAGGTCACGATGCAGCTTCATGCTGGACACGCCCTTGAGATTGGTTGTCACAAGGTAGATGGCGATTGCCCACGTCTGATAACCAAGTTTCGTCCCTTGCATTACGTTGCCGGTTTTCAAGCTGAACATCGGGCGGTCCGGGCAATCACGGCAGCGATGGGTCATTGACTTGTGCTTGATGTTTGATTGCACTTCAAAAGACCCGCAATGGGGACAATAGGGGCCGTCCGGCCATATTTTGTCTGCAAACCACTTTTCGGCAGCTGCGTCATCCGGGAACATGCGAAGAAGTTGGATCAGGCTTATGCCTTCACGATCTGACTTGCCGGGTGCCTTATGCGCCATATCTTGCCCTCCGTTGTGACTTTAATATAAACCACCTTCGCAGTCAGGGCAAGCTTGAAATGTGACTTTGGTATATAATTCCCCAAAAAAACACGCTCAAGCCCCATCGCAGCCAGTATTGGGTGATCCCGCCAAGTCAAAACGCCGCTTTCGTCGCGGCGATGGAGGACGTGCTGTCGGTCTATATGCGACCCCGCGACCCGACGCGGCCGCTCGTGTGCCTCGATGAGACATCAAAGCAACTGGTGGCCGAAACCCGGACGCCGATCCCGATGCGTCCCGGACGCCCTGCGCGCTTCGACTATGAATATCGCCGCTGCGGCACGGCCAACCTGTTCATGGGCTTCGCACCGCTTGAGGGACGCCGCCATGTGAAAGTAACCGACCGGCGCACGAAGGCTGACTACGCCAAATTCCTGCGCGATCTGAGTGACATCCACTTCCCCGACGCTGACCAGATTGTGCTGGTGCAGGACAACCTCAACACCCATAGCCCGACGGCCCTCTATGAGGCCTTCCCCGCATCTGAGGCCCGCCGCCTGACAGAGCGGTTCGAGTGGCACTACACCCCGAAACACGGAAGCTGGCTGAACATGGCCGAAACCGAACTATCCGTTCTGTCACGCCAATGCCTGGACCGAAGGATACATGACAGGCACAGCCTGTGTGAAAAGGTGCAGGCCTGGCAGGCAGATCGAAACGCAACCGCCACAAAAGCAAGCTGGCAATTCACAGCAGACGACGCCCGAACAAAACTCAAACAGCTATACCCGGCATTTTAGGTGGGTCAGCCCACTAGTCCCTCGCTTCGCATGATTTGACGTTGTGATATTTTTCTGAATCACTCTGCTATAGATTTTGGGAGGGTATTGAGATGTCAAAATGTGGTCGTGCTGTGAAGTATGTTGTTCGACTGAATGCTGGTGAGCGGTTGCAGCTTGAGGATATGATCCGCACGGGTCGGCAGGCGGCGTATCGACTGCTCAAGGCGCGGATATTGCTCAAGGCAGATGTATCTTCAGACAGTGGCGGCTGGGATGACGAGCGGATTGCAGAAGCTTTGGAGACCAGTGTTTCCACAGTATTCCGTACCCGCCGCCAGGTTGTGGAAGAAGGCCTTGAGGCGGCTCTGGGTCGCAAAAAGCAGAAGACCCCGTCCACGCCAGCAATCTTTGATGGAACCGCTGAGGCGAAGCTCATTGCGTTGGCCTGTTCGGAACCACCGGAGGGTCACGCGCGCTGGTCTTTGCGTCTTCTGGAAACGCGCGTGGTCGAATTGGGCATCGTTGAAGCAGCCAGCGACAGCACGATCCATCGGGTGCTCAAAAAAACGCGCTCAAACCGCACAAGAGCCGCTATTGGGTGATCCCTCCGAAAGCCAATGCAGGTTTTGTTGCTGCGATGGAAGATGTGCTGGAAGTCTACACGCGCCCCTATGATCCGGCCCGCCCGCTGGTTTGCCTTGACGAGACCAGCAAGCAGCTGACCTTTGAGACCCGTACGCCGATCCCAATCCGGCCGGGGCGCGAAGCCCGTTTCGACTATGAATACGAGCGCGCGGGTGTGGCCAGCCTGTTCATGTTGTTTGCCCCGCTTGAAGGCTGGCGCCATGTTGCCGTTCGAGACCGCCGAACCGCCATCGATTTTGCCCACATTCTCAAGGACCTCGCCGACACCCACTTCCCCAAGGCTGACCGGATTACACTGGTTCAGGACAATCTCAACACCCACAACCCGGCGTCGTTATACAAGGCCTTTCCACCTGATGAAGCCCGTCGCATTGTCGAACGGTTTGAGTGGCACTTCACGCCCAAACACGGCTCCTGGCTCAACATCGCAGAATGTGAACTCAGCACACTTGCGCGTCAATGTCTCGACCGCCGCATTCCTGATCGCAACACCTTGGCCAATGAAGCAAAGGCATGGGAAACCGAGCGAAACACCGCATCCGCAAAGGTGACATGGCGATTCTCAACTAAAGACGCACGCATCAAACTTGCTCACCTTTACCCGCAAATCGGATGAATCAAGGGACTAGTCCCTCGCTTCGCATGATTTGACGTTGTGATATTTTTCTGAATCACTCTGCTATAGATTTTGGGAGGGTATTGAGATGTCAAAATGTGGTCGTGCTGTGAAGTATGTTGTTCGACTGAATGCTGGTGAGCGGTTGCAGCTTGAGGATATGATCCGCACGGGTCGGCAGGCGGCGTATCGACTGCTCAAGGCGCGGATATTGCTCAAGGCAGATGTATCTTCAGACAGTGGCGGCTGGGATGACGAGCGGATTGCAGAAGCTTTGGAGACCAGTGTTTCCACAGTATTCCGTACCCGCCGCCAGGTTGTGGAAGAAGGCCTTGAGGCGGCTCTGGGTCGCAAAAAGCAGAAGACCCCGTCCACGCCAGCAATCTTTGATGGAACCGCTGAGGCGAAGCTCATTGCGTTGGCCTGTTCGGAACCACCGGAGGGTCACGCGCGCTGGTCTTTGCGTCTTCTGGAAACGCGCGTGGTCGAATTGGGCATCGTTGAAGCAGCCAGCGACAGCACGATCCATCGGGTGCTCAAAAAAACGCGCTCAAACCGCACAAGAGCCGCTATTGGGTGATCCCTCCGAAAGCCAATGCAGGTTTTGTTGCTGCGATGGAAGATGTGCTGGAAGTCTACACGCGCCCCTATGATCCGGCCCGCCCGCTGGTTTGCCTTGACGAGACCAGCAAGCAGCTGACCTTTGAGACCCGTACGCCGATCCCAATCCGGCCGGGGCGCGAAGCCCGTTTCGACTATGAATACGAGCGCGCGGGTGTGGCCAGCCTGTTCATGTTGTTTGCCCCGCTTGAAGGCTGGCGCCATGTTGCCGTTCGAGACCGCCGAACCGCCATCGATTTTGCCCACATTCTCAAGGACCTCGCCGACACCCACTTCCCCAAGGCTGACCGGATTACACTGGTTCAGGACAATCTCAACACCCACAACCCGGCGTCGTTATACAAGGCCTTTCCACCTGATGAAGCCCGTCGCATTGTCGAACGGTTTGAGTGGCACTTCACGCCCAAACACGGCTCCTGGCTCAACATCGCAGAATGTGAACTCAGCACACTTGCGCGTCAATGTCTCGACCGCCGCATTCCTGATCGCAACACCTTGGCCAATGAAGCAAAGGCATGGGAAACCGAGCGAAACACCGCATCCGCAAAGGTGACATGGCGATTCTCAACTAAAGACGCACGCATCAAACTTGCTCACCTTTACCCGCAAATCGGATGAATCAAGGGACTAGGGCGCGCTGGCCGCAGGCCAGCACCTATGCTTTTTCGGATTGGGTTTCAGTTTTTGGCTTTCCGGCTCTCGCGCAGTCGGAAGCTTTCTCCGTTCATTTCCAATATATGCACGTGGTGGGTGAGGCGGTCGAGAATGGCACCGGTCAGGCGTTCTGATCCGAATATCCCGGTCCATTCGTCGAATGGCAGGTTGGACGTTATGATGATGGACCCGCGCTCGTAGCGTTGCGATATGATCTCGAAGAGCAACTCGGCACCGGATTTGCTGAGTGGAACGAAGCCGAGCTCGTCAATGATCAACAAATCCTGGCTGATCAGTTGCTTTTGCAGGCGTTGCAAGCGCCGCTCGTCAACCGCCTCTATCAGTTCGTGGACCAATGCGGCGGCCGTCGTGAACCGGACCTTGAGACCCTTTTGGCAGGCCGCCAGTCCCAGCCCCAGTGCGATGTGGGTTTTGCCGGTCCCGCTCAAGCCAGCGACACACTGCCCGTAATCCGGGTTCTGAGGCGCGGATCAACTATCCGTTCCATCCCCGATCGGGACAAATGGTGGAGGTCAGGGGGCGTTCCGTTCACAGTGGAATTGCGTATCTGACGATTGTTCAGGGCGATGGCACTCTGGCGAAGATCCCGGCCTGGATGACCGAAGAGGACGCCGGATCAGCGTCGATTGTCGAGACGCCCGCTCTGTCCGTCACGGCGCTCTCGGAAGTCCGCGTGCTTGTAGATTGGCTCTTAGGCTCGGGAGATCAGGAATCACCCCCAACCAGCGGAGACGAGCATGTCGGCGACCACCCCCCTGCAACTGCATCTGTTCGATGCCAACCCCAATCCTGCATCGATACCCCCCGAGCGTCGATTGCGCCTTCGGAGGCTGACCGGGGAGCTTTTGCAGGAAGCGGCGCGAAGCGAGACGCCGTCCGAAGACGAGACCAGCGAGACGGAGATGAGCGATGAGTAAGATTGGAGCGGATCACCTGACGCGTCCGGCCGTCGTCTATGTCCGTCAATCGACCGCCGATCAGGTTGTGCACAATCTCGAAAGTCAGCGTCGCCAGTATGCGCTGGTGGAGCGCGCGCGTCAGCGTGGCTGGGATGACGTGCAGGTCATTGACGACGACCTTGGCCGCTCGGGATCGGGGGTCGCACGGCCGGGCTTCGAGAAGCTTCTCGCCCGGATCTGCGAGGGCCGTGTTGGTGCGGTGGTGTCGATCGAAGCCTCTCGGTTGGCCAGAAACGGGCGAGATTGGCATACGCTTCTGGAGTTCTGCGGTTTGGTCTCGACACTGATCGTGGATGAGGATGGGGTCTACGATCCACGCCACCCAAACGATCGCTTGTTGTTGGGCATGAAAGGAACCATGAGCGAAATGGAGTTGTCGGTTCTACGACAGCGCTCCCACGAGGCGCTGCGCCAGAAAGCGCGCCGAGGCGAACTCTTCATGACCGTCGCCATTGGTTTTGTGCGTGTGGGCAAGGATCAGGTCGACAAGGACCCCGATCGGCGGGTGCAAGACGCCATTGCTCTCGTCTTTGCGAAGTTCGATGAGATGCGCTCCATACGCCAGGTGCATCTTTGGCTGCGTCAGGAGCAGATCGCTCTTCCAGCGGTTGCCTATGGCCCGGACGGTCGTCATGTCCAATGGAAGCCGCCGGTTTACAATACGGTGCTGCATATTCTGCAGAACCCGATCTACGTCGGCGCCTATGTGTTCGGCCGCACCGGCTCACGCACAGTGATCGAGGGTGGGCGCAAGCGTGTGATCCAGGGGTTGCGAAAGCCGCAGGAAGACTGGGATGTTTTGATCCCCGATCATCATGATGGTTATATCAGCTGGGAAACCTACGAGAGGAACCAGCGGTTGATCGCGGATAACGTCACCGGAAAGTTTGGGCCCGGACGGGGCGCGATACGGCGAGGCGAGGCCCTCTTGGCCGGGCTTCTCAGGTGCGGCCATTGCGGGCGCAAGCTTCACGTCGCGTACTCGGGCAAAGGCGGCAACACCGGGCGATATCACTGCCGCGGCGGCAATGTGAACCATGGCAGCGCGCCCTGCATCTCGTTCGGCGGCATGCGGGTGGACCGGGCTGTCAGCGCTGAAATCATCGCTCGGCTGCAACCTTTGGGCATTGAGGCCGCCCTGGGCGCGGAAGCGGCCCAAGGGGAGGCTCATGCCGAGAAGCGGCGTCAGCTTGAACTGAACCTGGAGCAGGCGCGGTATGAAGCCGCCAGAGCACGGCGCCAATACGATGCCGTCGATCCAGATAATCGCCTGGTTGCCGGTGAGTTGGAGGCGCGCTGGGACGCACGGCTCGGAGATGTCGCAACACTCGAGGATCAGTTCGCAGCTCATGACGCGGCGGTCGCATCGCAAAGCACAGGCACCGCCGATCGCGCCCAATTGATGAGCCTTGGCGCTGATCTTGAACGCGCATGGGCTTGTCCGGGCGCGACGCCTGCCACCAAGAAACAAATCATTCGCACGCTGGTCGAAGAGATCGTCGCGCGTGTCGAAGGCGAGACGATCGAGCTTGTCGTTCACTGGCAGGGTGGCGCCCATTCGGCGCTGGCTGTGCGCAAGAACCTTTCCGGGCAGCATCGCTGGAGCACCGACACAGATGTCGTCGACCTCACGCGGGCCTTGGCGCGGCTGATGCCTGACAAACTCATCGCCTCGGCGCTTAATCGTGCTGGTAAAGTCACCGGACGCGGCAATGGCTGGACGCAGTCCAGGGTCTGCACCATGCGCAACCATCATCAGATTGATGTCTACCGCGAGGGCGAACGCGCGGAGCGGGGCGAATTGACCCTTGAAGAGGCGGCAGCAGTCTTGACGCTCAGCATCTCGAGCGTGCGCCGCTTGGTCCTGGATGGTGCCATACCAGCGTATCAATTCTGTAAAGGCGCGCCCTGGATCATCAAAATGGATGACCTGAGCACGGAAGATGTCGTAAAATCTGCGGATCGAAAGAGGCGGTATGCTCCGCCGTCCGGGAATCCTGATCAAAAATCATTGGCATTATAGGCATATCGTTCCGCTCAGCCCTACGTCCCGAAGTCGAGGGAGCAGACAGGCAAGGACGATGTGCGCGGGCGGGTCGAAGAGGCCGAGAAAAAGCCACACTTCCTCGATCCCGATTACGAAGGACCGAGCAAAGTGGATGCGTTCAAACCGAACCATATTCGAATGCGAAAAAATATGGTTCCATCAGAGCTTTGCGTTCAATACTGGTTCGATAAGAACGATGTGTGCAATCACGCGAATGCATCCCATTGCTTTCAGCCACGCGCCGGATTGCGGCGGTTCCAAACGGTTGCAGAGGGTGACGACAGCAAGAAGTCCTATAAGCGCCTGCATCGTTGGCGATATTCACCAACCGCAGCTTATGGAAATAACGAGGTTCACCTGCATCCCTATCAGGAGCGGCGGATCACCGTAGCTGAGGCACTTGCTCTCCAGTCGCTTCCTAAAGAGTTTGAACTGCCGCCGACACTGACGCTATCAAATATGTTCAAAACCGTTGGAAATGGAGTGCCATATATGGCAGCGCAGGGCTTGGCACGGTCCATTGCCGAACACTTGAGGAGTAGAGATGCGAGTTACCGCTCAGAACATCGTGAGAGCTATCAATCGGTTGCCGCGTGATTGCCAATACCAGTATGTGAACCCTCGCAACTCTGGACGCATTGTTATCCACAATGTGTATGAGCCTGAGGGGCCTATTGAGATTAAACGTTATGACCCCACTAAGGGTGAACGGTTGGCTGACAAGTCCGTTGAGAGTATTTTGGTTCAAATGATTTGGCGGCTGGCCAATGCCATTTTACCCGATAAACCTGTCAACGTGGACCGTGTATTTGGCGGCAGCTACAACACACGGTCGGTTTTGGAGGCTTTGTTGGCTCACACGGCCCTATTCTATAGCTGCAAGCCGGGACGTATCGAGCAGATGAGCGCATACAAGAGCGTAAAGCCCGGCCATAAACACCTCATTTATCTGCCAGAAGATCCTCACGAGAACGGTATTCTCGGCTTCAAAGACATTAACATGGAGATATCAGAAATCGTGGTGGATGTCGTCTACAAAAGTGTAGGTCTTGATCCCGCCGCGCCCGCGCAGGGCATGACGATTGAAGCAAAGAGGCGTCATGCTCAAATACAAATTGCGCTTGTCCTAATTGGCCAGCAACTTGGATTCCGAACGTAACCGGTGCGGGCGCCCCATGGTATCGGCTTGCGGTTTGATATGAGATGCTGGTCTCCAATGATCTGGAGGTAATTTGATGTTGGATGATGGGGCGGAGGTTTCGCGTCGCAGGCCTGTACTACGGACGGCGGCGGAGCGTGCGGCGATTGTGGCGGAGACGTATGCGCCAGGCGCGACGGTTGCGGGTGTGGCTCGCAAACACGGTATGTCGGCGACGCGGTTATCGACATGGCGCACGACGGCCCGGCGCAAGGTCGCGCGTGACGAGGGTCAGACGTCTGGTTTTGCAGAGATCGCAGTGCTTGCGACACCACCGCCTTCGCCCTTTGACGGTGTTGAGATCATCGCGGGATCTGTCACTGTCCGCCTGCCCAAAAGCACGGCCACAAAACGGATCAAGGATGTTGCGCGGCACCTGGCGCGACAGGGATGATTGTTCCGTCGCAATCGGTGCGGGTTGTGATTGCGACCAGGCCGGTGGATTTCAGGAAGGGCCATGACGGGCTGGCGGCGGTTGCCGAACGCGATCCGGGCCTTGATCCGCACTCGGGCGTAATCATCGTGTTCCGCGCCAAACGTGGAGATCGCATCAAGGTTCTGCTTTGGGATGGGTCCGGTCTGGTGATGACGTACAAGCGGCTGGAACAGGGCAAGTTCGCCTGGCCCAGGGTCCATGATGGCGTGATGCGGCTGTCCAAGGCGCAATTTGAGACTCTGTTTGAGGGCCTGGACTGGCGACGGGTGACGGCGCGGCGGACACGTCGACCGGGTGCGGCAGAGTGACTCTCAGCCTTATGTACAGGGTGTAAATCGTGGCCTGATCTGCTAAGAACACGCCATGCCTGACGCTCTTGAATCCCTTGATCTGGATGCCCTTCCCGCGGAGGTGCGGGCGGTTGTTTTGGCGGCCCGGCAGGACGCTTCAAACCTAACATCTCAGTTTGCCGAACTCGAAGAAAGCAACGCCGCTCTCGCCACGCAGAACGCGGAACTTGAGGCGATCAACGCGCGTCTGGAGCATTTTGTCAAAGAACTGCACCAACTGGTCTATGGCAAACGCTCCGAGAAGCTCAGCCCGGATGAACGGCAACTGGCTTTTGAAGATCTGGAGGTCGCGACAGTCGAGGCCGAGGCGCAGTCAGAAACAATCGAGATGACCAAACCGCGCAAGAAGCGCAAACCTGCGCAGCGCAACCTTGGGAACCTGCCGGATCATCTGGAACGTATCGAACAGGTGATCGAGCCTGCCAGCATTACATGCCCCTGCGGCTGTGGTGAGATGGTCAGGATCGGCGAAGATCGCACCGAACGACTGGATATTGTTCCGGCCCAGGCGCGGGTGATCGTGACCATCCGGCCCAAATACGCCTGCCCGAACAAGGACGCTGGCGTGGCCCAGGCGCCTGCACCGGTGCATCTGATCGAGGGTGGCCTGCCTACCGAGGGGACATTGGCGCAGGTGGCCGTGTCCAAGTACGCCGATCACTGCCCCTTGTTCCGGCAGGCGCAGATTTATGCCCGATCCGGCCTTGATCTGCACCGCTCCACCCTTGCGGGCTGGATGGGCCGGATATCCTTCCATCTTGCTCCCGTGGTGGATCATCTGTTCAAAGATCTCAAATCTTCCAGCAAGCTCTTTGCCGATGAGACGCGCTGTCCGGTGCTCGATCCGGGGCGCGGCAGAACCAAGACCGGGTATCTCTGGGCCATTGCCCGCGATGAGCGGCCCTTCGGGGGCACCGCCCCACCGGGTGTTGTGTTCTGTTACGCCGATGGGCGTGGCGGCAAACACGCAACGGAGTTCCTGACCGGCTTCAGCGGTACGCTGCAGGTGGATGGCTATACGGGTTATAATGCCCTGACCAAACCGGGCCGTAACTCAGGATCCGTCAAACTGGCCTATTGCTGGGCTCATGCGCGGCGCAAGCTCAAGGAAGTGCATGACCGCGATGGCTCGCCCATTGCAGGGGATGGGCTCAGGCGGATTGCCGAGTTCTACAAGATCGAGGCTGAGATTAGAGGAAAACCCGCCGCCGAGCGCAAAGCTGTTCGCCAGGAAAAGACCAAGCCGCTGATCGAGGCATTCGAGACTTGGCTCAAAACCGTCCGCTCCCGCATCTCGGCCAAATCACGCCTCGGCGATAAGCTCTCCTACATCGCCAAACACATGGACGGACTGAAGCTCTTTCTCGACGACGGCGCTATCGAGATGGACAGCAACGTGGTCGAGCGAACCATCCGCCCGATTGCCCTCAATCGTAAGAACGCGCTCTTTGCGGGCCATGACGAAGGTGGCAGAAACTGGGGGCGTATCGCCTCCCTGATCGAAACCTGTAAGCTTAACGACGTCGAGCCCTATGCCTATCTCAAGGCAACCCTCGAAGCCATCGCTGCCGGCCATCCAGCAGCCCGCATCGACGAACTCATGCCATGGAACTTTGACAGGGCGCGGTGACACCGCTTACTTCCGAACGTGGGTGGCGTCTAATGATCGTAGTATCGAATACGAAGGCAAACGGGTCGCAGAGTTAGATGCCGTCGTCAATAATTTGGTCGATGAGCAAGTCTTGCAAGCCTATCCAAGTGCAGCGAATGCAGCTCGGCTAATTGATTGCGTGTGGTTCAAAAACGGCAGGCTCATGCCTGCCGTGATGGAGATCGAACACAGTACCGGCGTAACAAGCGGCCTCACCCGAATGAAAGGGTTTTTCGACACTGGACCACAGTTGCGGGATATACGCTGGACCATCGTTGCGCCGGATGAAGATCGCCAGAAGGTAATAGACCAAGCTAATCGCGAACAGTTCCGTGAAATGGAAACCAAGTTCTTTCCATACTCAGCCGTTGAGGAGCTTTATTCGCTTTGTGACCGTCGTAAGCCGCGTGGTGTGACAGACCAATTCCTGGACTGCTTTATGGAAGACTGTGTGGCCTAATACCAAGGGTTATTCAATCTGACCGACTTTCGCCCAGTTGCGGCTTGCGATGGATGTGATGGTTTGCGGTCTTGCGATGAGGTTGTTCCAGGCCTCGCACCCCGCGTCGAGAATCGCGTCATATGTGTCGAACGTCCGGTTTGCGAGCCATGTCTGGCGGAGATATTGCCAAATGTTTTCGGTTGGATTCAGCTCTGGTGATTTGGGCGGCAGAAACATGAGCGACAGGTTTTGCGGGATTTCCAGAGCGGATGTCGTGTGCCAGCCGGCTTGGTCCATGAGGATGACGGCGTGGGCGCCATCGGAGACAATTTTGCTGATTTCTTCCAGGTGGCGCTGCATCGCATAGGTGTCGGCTGCTGGCATCATGATCGCCGCGCCGGTGCCGCGTTCGGGGCAGATGGCGCCAAAAAGATACGCATTTTGGTAACGCTGATCGGCGGGCTGGCGGGGCCGTGTGCCCTTGCGTGCCCACTGGCGGACGCGGGTGTTCTTCTGACCGAGACGCATCTCGTCCTGGAACCAGATTTCGACGGGTTTGTCCGGCGGCACCCCCTGAAGCGTCTCCTTCAGATTGTCGCCGAAGTTTTTTTGAAATCCTCAATGACCTGCACGTCCTGCCCCGGGTGCTGAGGGCGTGCGCTGATGTGGGAAAAGCCCAGATTGTGCAGAATCTGCCCCACATGGCGCTCGTGATAGTCGACGCCAAAACGCGCCTTGATCACATTCTTCAAATCGACCCGCCGCCAGCGGACGACACCGTCCTTTTCAGGATCAGGACCGGTCTCGACAAGAGCCGCCAGTTCATCCAGTTGCGCATTGTCAAGGCGGGATCGCGAGCCTCCTCGCTGCCGATCCAGCAGCCCCGCTGGACCATCAGCGTTGAAACGGAGCACCCAGTCCCTGAGCGTTTGCCGGTCCATCCCGCCAATGCGGGCCGCAGCCCCACGCGACATGCCATCGGCGATAGCGGCAAGCGACAAAAGCCGTCGGCTCTGCCGGGCATCAGAACTCTCTGCGGCAAGCTTGCGCAGATCATTGGCGGTAAAATCGGCTCGCATCGGTATCCTGGCTGGCATCGGTGGTCTCCTTTGCCAATCTTGAATCACCTCAGCACCTCAGGCGGTACCCAAAATCCATAGCTGAGTCATTTTGAAGCACCCTTGGTATAAGTATAACCGGAGAGAAACCATGACCAAACCAAATACCAAGACACTTCCTGAAAAGCTCGCGGATTCCCACTACCAACCAAAGAAGGCCGAGATGGAGCGGGAATACGATATGCCCTGTGCAAGCATGGAGGAATTACGAGATGTGTTTTTCAATCCAGCCAAGGCCGGAAGACTGAAAGCAGACCAGAAATAATCTGTAAAATGTTACTTTGGGGTAACTCCCAAGCACCCTGTCCGATAGGGTTGCGGGGTTTTGTTCCGTCAGAGCCGTGCGATGATCTGAGGTGGTGACAGGGTCAGGATTTCCAGGATGTTGAACCGGTGTTTTCTGGCCGTCGAGATGACGGACCTGATGTCGGCGAAGACCCGCGCGCCCTCGAGGGTGCGGAAGGTGCCCGAGATTTTCATGCGCAGCTTCATCATGCGCAGGTCCTGTTCGGCCTGATTGTTTGTGAATGGGACCGCGAAGTCGGCGATGAATCGCAAAACGTCATCGCGGTAGTCACGCAGGCGGAGGAGCAGGTTGTGGCCTGGCCGCCTGGCTTTTCGGCCGCGGGTGCCGGGGCTTTTGGCCAGCGGGGGCCGGCGTTCGTGGAAGGCGAGCCCCTTGGCGAGGATCGCCATGTATCTGGTGACTATACCCTGGCGAACCAGTTCCGGGAGTTCGGTCTCGCCTTGATCCTGAGCCGCGCATCTGAGCTGATTGGCGCTATGAAGCACTGCGCTCATCTCCGTCGCCCAAGGCTCTTTTTCGATCTCTTCGATGGCCTTGAGTTCGCGCAAGTGATGCGCCCCGCAGAGGGCGTGGGCGTCCACTCCGCTCATATGGGCGTAGTAGGGTTTCCAGTGATCATGAATGATCGTCCCGCCGGTCAGGAAGGTTGGAACAGCACCGCGTTTGGCGCTGATGCGGTAATGGGTGAAGGCGGTATCGCAGATCGTGTGCAGCCAGTGCAGCTTGCCGGCAACACGAAGTCCGGTCTCGTCCAGATGCCGAACGCCGCCTTCGGCAAGCCGGGCGAGAATGTGTTCAACCACGACACCCATCTTATTTGCCGCGCCGCGCGTCCAGTTGGTCACGCTGGCCGCGCACAAGCTGGTGGCCCCAAACAGGTCGCGCATAAGCTGGCAGACCCGATCCTCGGGTATCAGCTGCTGAACATTGCAATAGACCGCCACTGCCCGCATGCGCGTGCCATATTGCACATGCGCGGCCACGCCATCGGGAAAGCCAGCCGTCGTCGTGGCTCGACAATGGTCGCAACAATAAACCGCCGCCTGATGCTCGGTGACCTCCAGGCGTGGCGCAGGCAAGTCGAACACCTGACGCTTCTCGATCCCTTTCACCATCTCCGCCGTCAGGGCGCTCTGACAGGCGCTGCAATGCGTCGCCTCATGCCGTTCGACAAAGTCGGGTGTTGACGTCTGGCGCAGGGTGTCGCCCCGGTGGCCAACTTGGCCGCCACTTTTCTTTCCGGATTTGCCACGCAGGCTGCGCGGGGCTGGCTTCTTCAGGCCATCACTTGAAGGGGGCTTGCTGCTATTGCTGCTGTTCTTGGCCAACTGTCGGCGCAGGTCCGTGATCTCTTCCGCCATGCTCGCCAACGCAGCTTCAAGCTCAGCGATCCGACGCAGAGCCGTGGCGAGAAGTTGTTCAAGGGCGGCAACCTGATCCATCCCACCACTGATTCAGAGAAATCAACCCGGCGCCACAGAATTCAGACAAGAAAGAAAAAAAACACGCGCAAAATGGCAAATTCGACTCACCATAAAACTGACAATAACACTCAAACGTGGGGGGTGCTTGGGAGTTACACTTTGGGATATAATTCCCCAATAAATACCGCGCGGTCGTCTACTATATGTTGACCAAACACTTCGGTAAAGAGTCGATCTACGGCTGAAACATTCACCGAGCGCCCGTTGATCCGAACGGGCGCTCGGTGAATGCCGCTTTATGCAAAAGCACCTGATTTTATTCAGGTTATTCAAACAGAGAAATTGCGTAGAGACACGCAATCCTGTATCCATTCAAAACGGATCAGGATGGTCGAGACCTATTTGCAATACGCGTGTGGTGCTGAGGGAGCACGTGGGGTGGCAGAGGGTCTCGGATGGCATTCGGGCCCTCTGCCCTTTCGTGTTTCTAAAACAGGGCAAGAACCACGCCCATGATCCCCATTCCGATGATCGGGTAACCGCAATCCATCCAGATCAGGCTTTTGTTGCGCTGACCGTATAGGACGTTGTTCACGATCCAGGGTGACACGATGAATGCACCGAGGCCCAGCCCAGTGACCAGCGACTTGCCGACTTCCGTGATCCCAGCCATTGCAAGCACATGGCGCAACATGCCCGCGACAAGGATCGCACCGATAAGGCTGACGATATAGGGAGTCGGATTTTTGTTGTCGATGGTATCCGGGGTCAGTTCAGACGCCGCCATCCATGATTTTGCGATGCTCATGTACCAGATCGCACCGAAAATCCACGCAGCGACCGCCGCCGCAATGACATTGAGATATTCCATGATATTGCCTTCCTGCTCGTGTTTTTATGGATGCAATTTGCCAGAAAACGGCGCTCATTTCTACGATTTTGGGACTTTTTTGGCAAATGTATCGAATTTGCTTTGCAAATCCGACCAACAGGGTGGCTGGCCCCCAGACCCCCCCGCATTTTATCCAACGAGAGGAAGAGGGGATCTCAGCCCTGTTTAGGGGTCAACACCGGCCAATTCACAGACGATTTTCCATTCAGCCTCGGTTACCGGCTGGACCGAAAGGCGCGTGTTGTTGACCAGAACCATGCCATTCAGCCGTGGGTCAGCCTTGCACATGGCCAGTGTCACCGGTGACTTCACTGATTTTACCGCTTTGATATCTACGCATTCCCAGCGTTCGTCATCCGTGGTGCTGTCGGGGTGGATTTCGGCGCAGACCTCGACGATGCCGACCACGGCCTTTTCCTTGAGCGAGTGATAGAAGAACCCGCGATCCCCCAGCTTCATTTCGCGCATGTTATTGCGTGCCTGATAATTGCGTACGCCGTCCCATTCCTCGCCCGCTTCCCCCCTGGCGACTTGTTGATCCCAGCCCCAGGTGTTTGGTTCGGATTTGAAAAGCCAATAGGCCATTTGGGTCTCCTAGTTTTTTGCGAAAAGGCTAGCCGAAATTCTGGCCGGGGCAAGTCACTCTGGTTTAAGGGGTCGACTCAGAAGTGCGTGGATCGCATTCTGCAGCGTGGTTTTACCATCGATGATATCGGCAACAGCGATCGTCAGCGGCATTTCTATGCCTTCGTTACCCGCAATTGACGCAACGGCCCGCGCGGTGGCAACGCCCTCCGTGGTTTCTGTCGGGGTAGTGTCGCCCGCCCCGACCTGAAGACCGAAACGATAGTTGCGGGACTTTTCGGACATTGCCGTCAGCGCAAGGTCGCCCAGGCCGGACAGACCGGAAAGTGTTGCGGGATCGGCGCCGCGTGTTGCGGCAAACCGAGTCATTTCTGCATAGCCCCGGGTCATTAGCGCGGCGCGCGCGCTTTCGCCGAGACCGGCGCCGATGGCGGCACCGCAGGCAATAGCAACAACATTCTTCAACGCGCCACCAACTTCAACGCCAGCGACATCGGTGGTGCGGTAAAGACGCAACCCGGGCGTCGAAAGCAGTTTCTGGAGGGACTCTCCGGTATCCTTGCCATCGGTTGCCAGCGTTAGCGCCGTTGGTAACCCTGCGCCAATGTCGGCGGCAAAACTGGGGCCGGAAAGGATGGCGGGCGTCGCATCCGGGACCTCTTGGGCAATAACATCGGTCGGTCCGACACCGGTTTTCAGGTCGACGCCCTTACAGCAGGCGACGAGCGTCTGGCCTGACAGGCGCTTACGGTTTTCACGCAACAATCCAGCGAGTGACTGTGTTGGTATTGCGAGCAGGACCGCGCGTTGGCCGTGTAGACCCGACAGATCGTCATTGGTCGTGATCTGCAATTCTGGCGGTAAATTCACATCGGGCAATCGAGGATTTTTGCCGCTGGCCCGCATAACGTCAACCTGTTCGGCGTCACGCGCAACCAAGGTTACAGCTCGTCCGCCATTCGTCAGAGCCAAGGCCAGCG
Organism: uncultured Paracoccaceae bacterium; assembly: GCA_951812305.1. GTDB lineage: Bacteria > Pseudomonadota > Alphaproteobacteria > Rhodobacterales > Rhodobacteraceae > Rhodobacter_B. The sequence continues at coordinate 6,869 of CATOSB010000016.1, read as the reverse complement.
CGGTGCCAAAGGCCCCTGCCCCAACAATGGTGATCATGCTTTTGCCCCCCGTTTGCCGCTGCCGAGCATTGGCTGGCTCGTTCGATCCAACGGCCAACGCGGACGCGCTGCGAGAGATGTGCCATCGCGGTGCCCCGCGCGAAACAACTCTAGCCCCGCCCAAGCGATCATAGCGGCATTGTCCGTACATAACGCCAGTGGCGGCGCAGTGAATGCCACATCCAAGTAATTGGCGACCCGCTTCAATGACGCGCGGATCGTTTGATTCGCCGCCACACCCCCGGCAACAGCAAATGTATGAGCGTCGGATGCGACTGAAAGATATTCCGCCACTGCTCGACGGGACTTCTCTGCCAGTACATCGGCGATTGCGGCCTGAAATCCGGCGCAAAGGTCGGCTCGGTCATTCGCCGTCAGAGCTTGCCTGTCTGCAACCAAACCGTCGCGGGTGCGCATCAGAGCAGTTTTCAGGCCCGAAAACGACATATCACAACCGGGTCGGTCGAGTAATGGGCGCGGAAAGCTGAAACGATTTGCGTCGCCTTCGGTGGCCGCTCTTTCTACGTTCGGCCCGCCGGGCTGGGGCAGACCGAGTAGTTTTGCGACCTTGTCAAACGCCTCGCCAGGGGCATCGTCGATTGTACCGCCAAGGCGGGTGAAGTGATCCGGAGCATGTGCGACCAGAAACTGACAATGCCCACCAGATACCAACAGCATGAGATAGGGAAACGGCAAACTGTCGGTCAGCCGCGGCGTAAGCGCGTGACCGGCAAGATGGTTTACGCCGATTAGGGGTTTGCCAGTCGCTGTGGCAAGGCCTTTGGCGGTCATTACTCCGGCCAGCACGCCGCCGATCAGGCCGGGGCCGGAGGTGACTGCAATGGCGTCTATGTCCTTAAGATTTAGACCGGAAGCAGCCATGGCCGCCTCCACCGCATGATCAAGTTTTTCCGTATGAGCACGGGCGGCGATTTCGGGAACAACTCCACCGAATGCGGCATGTAGTTCAGTCTGGCCCATTACGATGTTGGACAGGATTTCAGGCGCATGATCGCCTGCCTGACGCACCACGGCGGCGGCAGTGTCGTCGCAACTGGATTCAATCCCCAGAATGGTCAAAGAGTCAGACATAAGCGCCCATGTTGCGGAGCCTTTGCCGGACGGGGTAACACCAAGGCCATGCCGGATGCCAGAGCAACCCTTCTTTTGACACGCCCTCGCGCGCAGGCAGAGCGTTTTGCAGCTTCGTGCCGGAACAGGATCGGGGCCGATCTGCCAATTGTGGTCTCTCCGATCATCGAGATTATTCCTACCGGCAATCTCGTGGACCTTGCTGGAGTTTCGGGGGTCGTCCTTACATCTGAGAATGCTGTTCGAGTTCTGGCGCAGTCGGTGACGATCAAGGGCGTCAAGGCTTATTGCGTGGGCGATCGTACGGCCCAAGTCGCAGAAGACATGGGCATGAAGGCCGTGTCGGCAAAAGGAAATGCCGACGATCTCGTGCAAATGATCAGGGCTTTCCATCCCAACGGCAACCTTTTGCACCCGCACGGGGTCAACACGCGCGGAAACATTGCGGATCAATTGAACGATATTGGAATCACCACCCACGCGATTTGTATCTACGATCAGGAAAAGCGCGCCCTAAATGATGAGGCGCGTAGGCTTTTGGCAGATGAAGGCAGCGTCATATTACCGCTCTTCTCGCCGAGAAGCGCCGCGCTGTTGGGCGCCGAAATCCCGTCTGCGAAGGCCGCACTGTATATCGTTGCATTAAGCGAGGCGGTTGCGGAGGACTGGAAGGGGCAAACGCCAGAAAATTTCACCGTGGCACTGCGGCCAAAAGCATCCCATATGATTGACGAAATAGCGGCAATCTGGTCGGGTTTGCAGAGTTGAGCGAATCCCGGCGGCAGTCTAAGCTTCGGCAGATTGATCAATTGTTGCGTGCATTGAAATGATTCGAGGGGTTTGATCAACGTGGCGCGTTCAACCAGCCCAAAAAACAAAAGGTCGGCAAAAACGAAGGCCGCCGAGGTCATCGAGGAACTCGTGCCGGAGGCGGAGACAGAGTCCGAAGGCGTTGCAGATAAACCGTTGGAATTGACGGCTGACGACAGGGCGGATTTTGTCGAGGGCGGGGAAGACTCCGATTTGGTCGAGGAACCACCAGCGGAAAGCGTGGACGAACTCGGTAGCCCGTCGGCGAAACCTCGCGGCGTTTTCGTACCGGCCTTAATAGGTGGTGTTGTGGCGGTATTCCTGATGGGCAGCGCCGCCTATGTTGCCGAGCGGATGGGATATCTGACCATTGGAAAGTTGACAGATGCCTTTGATGTAGAATTTGCAGAACTAAGAAACGAAATCTCCGACTTGAAAGCCGCAGCCGATGCTCAGGCTGCCGAATTGCGGGCGGGAATTCCCGATGTCGCGCCGATTACAGAAGCGACGACGGCTTTGAGCGAAGAGATCGCCACGCTGAGAGGCGACGCCGAGACTACGCACACTGAACTTCTCGACCGCCTGAACAAAGTTGAAACCCAACCGATACCGGAAGCCGAATTGCCGGCGGCGGTGGTTGAAGCATATGACGCGAAACTGGCAGAAGTCGACGCAAGGATTGACGAGCGGTTTGGCGAAGTTGCTGCAACAATTGATGAAAGGTTGGCTGCGATAAACTCGGCAGAAACCGCAGCAGAGGAAACAAGGGAAAACGCCCAAATTGCTGCAGCGCGCGCACGCGCGGCGGCCGCGCTCGCCCGTATCGACACGGCGATGCAAAATGGTGCGCCTATGGCGGATGATCTGGCCGAAGTTATCGGACATTTGGGCGGTGAGAAGCCCGATGCCCTGACAAGCATTGCTGACAGCGGCGTGCCAACCCACGAACAATTGGTGCAGGACTTCCCGGTTGTGGCCCGCGCGGCAATCGCAGCCGCCACCAAGGCCGCGGCGGACTCTGGCGAGATGAGCCCGGTTGCGGCATTCTTCCGCGTTCAGCTTGGTGCACGTTCGCTGGAGCCGCGCGAAGGCGACAGTGCCGATGCGGTTCTGTCGCGCGTGGAGGCGGCGCTCAAGTCAGGAAATCTGGATAAGGCGCTAAAAGAGAATGCCGATCTTCCAGAGGCCGCCAGATCCGTGCTTGCGCCGTGGATCAGGAATGCAGAGGCACGCCGCGACGCACTTGCCGATTTGAAGGCGCTGAAGACCCAATTCGAAGCGGCGGAAGGATAAGTCATGCTTTGGTCCGTTACCAAGATAATCCTGTTCGTCCTTGCCACCATCGCGCTGACTTTCGGCGCGGCGACGCTGTTGGAAACAAGCGGCGGCATTCGCGTTGCCGTCGGTGCGCGCGAATTCAATCTCGACCCACTGCAATCCGTCATCGCCTTTCTTTTGCTGCTTGTCGCGTTTTGGCTGTTCCTGAAATTGGCGGGATTTCTATCGGCGATGTTCCGGTTTCTGAACGGCGACGAAACAGCGATTTCGCGCTGGTTTGACCGCAACCGTGAACGCAAGGGATATCGTGCGCTTTCAGACAGCCTGTTGGCACTGGCGTCTGGAGAGGGCCGCGAGGCGATGCATCAGGCAACACGCGCAGAGCGGCTTTTGGCGAGGCCGGAACTTACGAATTTGTTGACGGCACAGGCCGCTGAAATGGCAGGTGATCAGCGTCGGGCAGAAACGGCGTATAAGCAATTGCTAAGCGATGACACCACGCGTTTTGTCGGTGTGCGCGGGATTATGAAGCAAAGGTTGGCGGACGGTGACACAGACACGGCGCTGAAACTGGCCGAGAAGGCCTTTTCCCTGAAACCGAAGCACACAGAGACGCAGGATGTATTGCTGCGCCTGCAAGCGGAGAAATCCGATTGGACCGGTGCGCGTAAAACGCTGGAGGCGAAGGTTAAGGCCGGTTCATTGCCTCGCGATATTTATCGCCGCCGCGACGCTGTTCTGGCATTGTCCGAGGCGAGGGGCCTGATCGAAGACGGCCCAAAGATCAAGGCCCAGGAAGAAAGCATCGAGGCCAATCGGCTGTCACCCGATCTTGTACCCGCTGCAGTGATGGCAGCACGCGCGCATATCGAACAGGACAAGCTGCGCTATGCCGCGCGGGTGTTGAAAAAGGCCTGGGCCGCGCAACCGCACCCGGAACTGGCTGCGGCCTTCGCAGAAATCGCGCCGGAGGAAACGCCGGATGCAAGGATCAAGCGGTTTCGCACATTGACCAAGGCCAACGCGGATCATCCCGAAACGAAGATGCTTCTGGCAGAGCTGAACATTGCGGCAGAAGACTTTCCTGCCGCCCGCCGCGCGTTGGGCGACCTGCCAACCGACGCGCCTTCCGCGCGGGCTCTGACGTTGATGGCGGCAATCGAACGTGGCGAGGGTGCAGACGACACAATTGTGCGCGGCTGGTTGGCACGCGCACTTACAGCGTCACGCGGGCCACAATGGGTGTGCGACAATTGCCAAAGCATTCATGCGACCTGGTCCCCGACCTGCGACAACTGCGCAGCGTTTGATACGCTTGCGTGGCGCGAAGCGGCTGAAGGCGAAGTATCGATGCCTGGGTCGGCAGAAATGCTGCCGCTGATCGTCGGCAAACCTGAGCCGGAAGAATTGCCAGTAGAGACGGAAGTAGTAGACGCCGAGGAAGTGGTTGAGGCAAAAAGCGCTGACGAAGCCGCAGAAGTGCAGAAAACTGTCTGAATAACCTGAGTTCTGGATAAGCGCTATATCTGGTATTCGACCTGCCTGATTGTTTCCGGCACGGTTATGGGTCCCATTTTAACTTTGGTTTTCCCGAGCATATAGGCTGCGACACACGAGATGAGGTGTACGAATGCGTTGGCAGGCGATCTGTGTCGAGTGTGTTCCAGTCCCATGCTGGTTTTCAACTTATCGAACAGAGTTTCGATGATGAACCGCCTTCGCAACAGGATTTTGTTCAGGATTGGCAGGAGATAGTTTTTCATGTTGCGGCGAATGCCGGTGACGAGGTGGAGCCCACGCTGCCAGAGCCGTTGGAAGAGGGATTTGGAGATATAGCCCTTATCAGCAAATATTGTAACTCCCAAGCACCCCCCACGTTTGAGTGTTATTGTCAGTTTTATGGTGAGTCGAATTTGCCATTTTGCGCGTGTTTTTTTCTTTCTTGTCTGAATTCTGTGGCGCCGGGTTGATTTCTCTGAATCAGTGGTGGGATGGATCAGGTTGCCGCCCTTGAACAACTTCTCGCCACGGCTCTGCGTCGGATCGCTGAGCTTGAAGCTGCGTTGGCGAGCATGGCGGAAGAGATCACGGACCTGCGCCGACAGTTGGCCAAGAACAGCAGCAATAGCAGCAAGCCCCCTTCAAGTGATGGCCTGAAGAAGCCAGCCCCGCGCAGCCTGCGTGGCAAATCCGGAAAGAAAAGTGGCGGCCAAGTTGGCCACCGGGGCGACACCCTGCGCCAGACGTCAACACCCGACTTTGTCGAACGGCATGAGGCGACGCATTGCAGCGCCTGTCAGAGCGCCCTGACGGCGGAGATGGTGAAAGGGATCGAGAAGCGTCAGGTGTTCGACTTGCCTGCGCCACGCCTGGAGGTCACCGAGCATCAGGCGGCGGTTTATTGTTGCGACCATTGTCGAGCCACGACGACGGCTGGCTTTCCCGATGGCGTGGCCGCGCATGTGCAATATGGCACGCGCATGCGGGCAGTGGCGGTCTATTGCAATGTTCAGCAGCTGATACCCGAGGATCGGGTCTGCCAGCTTATGCGCGACCTGTTTGGGGCCACCAGCTTGTGCGCGGCCAGCGTGACCAACTGGACGCGCGGCGCGGCAAATAAGATGGGTGTCGTGGTTGAACACATTCTCGCCCGGCTTGCCGAAGGCGGCGTTCGGCATCTGGACGAGACCGGACTTCGTGTTGCCGGCAAGCTGCACTGGCTGCACACGATCTGCGATACCGCCTTCACCCATTACCGCATCAGCGCCAAACGCGGTGCTGTTCCAACCTTCCTGACCGGCGGGACGATCATTCATGATCACTGGAAACCCTACTACGCCCATATGAGCGGAGTGGACGCCCACGCCCTCTGCGGGGCGCATCACTTGCGCGAACTCAAGGCCATCGAAGAGATCGAAAAAGAGCCTTGGGCGACGGAGATGAGCGCAGTGCTTCATAGCGCCAATCAGCTCAGATGCGCGGCTCAGGATCAAGGCGAGACCGAACTCCCGGAACTGGTTCGCCAGGGTATCGTCACCAGATACATGGCGATCCTCGCCAAGGGGCTCGCCTTCCACGAACGCCAGCCCCCGCTGGCCAAAAGCCCCGGCACCCGCGGCCGAAAAGCCAGGCGGCCAGGCCACAACCTGCTCCTCCGCCTGCGTGACTACCGCGATGACGTTTTGCGATTCATCGCCGACTTCGCGGTCCCATTCACAAACAATCAGGCCGAACAGGACCTGCGCATGATGAAGCTGCGCATGAAAATCTCGGGCACCTTCCGCACCCTCGAGGGCGCGCGGGTCTTCGCCGACATCAGGTCCGTCATCTCGACGGCCAGAAAACACCGGTTCAACATCCTGGAAATCCTGACCCTGTCACCACCTCAGATCATCGCACGGCTCTGACGGAACAAAACCCCGCAACCCTATCGGACAGGGTGCTTGGGAGTTACGAAAATGATTCGAAATAACTCGAAGGTTTCGAAATCCTCAAACCATCGCTGAGGTCTGCATCCAGTTGATGTAGAGCCGCTCAGCCATCTGGTTGAACGCGCCCATCTGCGCCGCGACATCACCGTCAAGCCGGGATACCGCTTCGGCACCCATCGTGCGTTCCAGCGCCGCTGCATATTCCGCAATCTCTGCCCA
>CATOSB010000015.1 GCA_951812305.1 uncultured Paracoccaceae bacterium | reverse complement strand
CCCGCGCCAGCCCGGGGAAGACATCATCGAAGACCTTCTCGGAGAGGTCTTCCGCAATCCGCGCCTCGTAGCTCCGGCCCTCGTCGATGGCCCGGATATGGAAACTGCGCCCGTCCGGCCCGGTGGGGTCGAAGGATGCGCGACGGAAGGCGAGGATGAAGACCTTCAGCCAATGACGATGCTCTTCGGTCTCAAGCGCGAGACGATCCGTGCCATCCAGCCCGAGGATTGCCACCAGATCGAGGTCGAGGAAGTCTTCCGAGACCGACCGGGCGTTCGAGAAGTAGAGCCGCCAGTGCCGTCCGTTGGTCAGGAGACCCCAGCGGAGCTTGCCTTCGGTGACGATCTCCGCCCGGCGCATGTAGCGTAGCATCTGCGTTGAGGGCGGGACCGCCTCACCCGGCTCCTCGCTGCGCCGGTCAAGGGGGCAGCCCCAGCGCTTGGCTTCCAGAAGCGCCCGTCCGAGCGCGTAACGTCGCCATTCCTCTGGCGACGCCACGGCTTCGGTCTTGCTCTCGGGGTTGCCGAAGAGAAGCCCGTCCGGCACGTCGCTCCGGCCTTTCACGGACAGGGTTTGTTGAGGGAGGGTTTCGGTCCAGCCGAGATGGGATAACACAGGCCAGATCAGATCCTGTTCCGTCTGTGCCTCGTTGGGCGATTGCGCGGCCCCGAACTCTGAAACGGTCTCGCGGATGGCCTCGTCTATCTGGTCAACCTCCGCATCGGACAGGGTGGTCCAGTCGTCCATCTCGCGGATGGTGTCGGTGAGGAAGCCCGGTGTGAGGAGGCCGCCCTGGCCCGGCAGTTCAATATTCAACGTGCGTCTCCAATATGGATTGTTGTGGCTGTCATTAACGGGTGCGCCCGCGTTTGAGTAGCGCCGCGTGGAATGTTTCCGGGAACCCGGGGTCCGGTACGCCATCTCTGGCGTTCTCGCTCCCGGCTCCGGGTGCTTGCGTCTAGTTGCGGCTGTAGCCGCCCTCAGGTGCGCTAAGCAGGTCGTCCATCGTACTGCGTGCACTCAGGGCCTCTTTTAAGAAGCTAGTATCCGGTTCAATCAACTTTTCTAGACGGCGTTGTTCTTCAAAGATCGCTTTATGTGTCCCACGCGATCTGGCCGCCTCTTCTATTACGTTGCGCGGCAATCGGAGTTTCTTAAATACCTCGTAATCCATCGTCGGGCAGGGCGTATCTGAAACAACCGACAATAAAGCGGGGGCAGAGATTGCAGCCGTTTGGGATTACGTGAAGGGGATACTCAATGGCTAAGAAGCCCGTGGCCCTCGATGGCCTGCTGAACACCACAAGCCGCCCGACTGATACCGGCATACCGCAACGCGGGGCAGGGCAGGGCGCGGCCCAGGACAAGAAGCCAAAGCGCGAAGGCGAGAAGCAGCTGACGCTGGCGCTTGATGGTGACACCTACAAACGCTTGAGAATGCACGCCGCTGAAACTGACCAGACACACCAGGCCATTTTAGAGGTCGCGCTTGCGGAATATCTTAAACGCACAAAAGCGTAATTACGTAAAATCTCATACTTGGCATTGCCGCGCCCGATGGACAGGCAACCGGCCTCGATGCCCTGGGCAAACGCGCCTCGCACAAAGTCTTTCTGATACTTCGCCAGCTTCAACGGCTTCCCGGCCAGTCGGCCTTCCGGGATCACCAGCCCGGGAAGGAAACGAAGCGCCGCCAATGCCTCTTTCGATGCGTCAGCCATCAGCTACCCCCCCCATTTTTTTGGGAGAGAGAAAGGAAGACCCACCACCGCGACACCACCGCGCCACCATAGCGCCACCATTGGCACCCTTGCACCCCCTGCACCCCACGGCCCCCGCGGCCAACAAGGGTGAATCGCACCACGCTCAGAAAAACGCATTACGGATCGGTCGTCAGGGCGAGATCCGGGATCGGACAACCGAAAGCCAGCATTTCCGTCTTGCCGGCCAAAATCACCCCCCGAAATCGGGGGGAGCAAATAACATGTGAAACGGGAGTGCCTGAAACGCGATAAACCTAATGGTATCAGTCTGATATAAAATTCTCTGTGGTGGGTTTGGTACCTTTGTTGGGACGAACCCGATTGTGGAGTTTTCTGGCGGCTAGATAGGCAAAGACATCTGACTTGCTGCCGAGAAGGTGAAGCGCAAGCGCACCACCTTGCGGCCCTTCTTGATCGGCTCGACTTCAGCGCTGATGTTCGTCTGCGCCGCCAGCTCTGAAATGCTCGGATCAATGACCCAACGGCGAGTGTCGTTGAAGTTCTTGCGGTAACTTTTTGGGGTATCCATGATCGTGTGAAACCGCTCCATATCCACTTCCCAAAAGCCCGTATCCCTGAACCGTTCGAGGTTCTCGAACAGGCGCCACGAATACGTGGACCGCAAGGCCGCTGCTTTGGAAAGCTGGTAGCTTGTGAAATGCTTTTTGAGTTGCACGAGAAACTGGGCGACTTCGGGCGCAAAGGATAGTGATACTTCCCCGCCACCCTTCTCGTAGTGGATCGAGGACACCCACCGAATTTTGCTTACGCGCACTCGGCGACCGTTCGCGCCGAAATGCTCGATGTGACGAACGTATCTGGTGAATAGGTTTTCTTGCGCTGACCTCAGTTCGCGATACGCAACATTTGGTTCAATCCCGAACTGTTCGGCAAAGTCCACAGCCATGATTTTGACAGACTTCACAGGAAGCGCGGCGGCGCTTGGTGACAGCTTCGCTACCGCCATCGAAACCAGTCGCTTTTCCCCAAGTGTCAGACCATGCGAAGCGCTCACGAGCGTGTTGTGCATTGTGACTTTGCTCCCCGTCGGGAGGTTTTCGAGATCGTTTTTTCTGGGCCGTGCCATTGCGAGAACCTTGAACCTGTTAGGAGACCATAAACTATCTCGCAATAGGTTCAAGGTTCTCGCAGTAGGCTTGGTTTGCCTGTGGATAGAGGTTCATATTTCTCGTAGTTAGGTTCATATTTCTCGTAGTTAGGTTCATATTCCTCGCATTTCGTGCCGATTGCGGTAATAAAATCAAAGGCTTCCAGCCCTAAAAACAAGATAAAAACAAGAAAAAGAGAAAAGGGGAGGTTCTTAGTGGCCTCCGATCCGACCAAAGCAAGCCATGCGCCTCCGGCGCTGAGTGTGGCAAGGTCAGGGAATTTGCAGAGAATGTTTGCAGAGAATGAAAGAAGGGCAGCGGTCAACAGGAGGAAAACCGCTGCCAAGGCAAGGGCCGTAGCTCTCCCTCCGCGCCAGAGAAAAAATCTCGCAGAGTCCCCTATATGGGCCACGAGGCCGACTACGGACGCGGGGTGGGCGAACTGCTGGTGTCAGGGGGCGGGTGAGGGCGCTCCTCTGGCGCGGCAATCACTCCCAGCGCCCGTCCCGACCAGCTGGGAGTGATTGCCGATAAGATCGAACGGGGTCCAGCCTTTCTCGTCTCGCGCCGCAAGGTCCGCCCCGGCCTCCAGGCAGCGGGCTATATCGGACGGTGTCGCCGCGCTGAAGAATTCGGAAGTATTCCAGGCCCCCCAGTCCGCCTCTGCAAGAGCCGCAGAGGGTCCGACCCAAAGCGCCAGCACAAAGACACGCATAATCCTCCACAATTCATTCAGATTCATCGGGGTTCTCCTTTTTTGCGCATACATCAGAGGGCGCTCAGGCTCCTTCGAGCGTTTCCCACCCCGATCCTACCGGCGCTTGCGTCCAGTTGCGGCTGTACGCCACCCTCAGGGGCGTTTGAGGGGGGGTTCCCCGAAAAACCCCTAACGGCGCTCACAGGCGCGCTGAGGGCCGCTCAGGCTTTCCCGTTCAGTCGATCCCGCAGCAATTTGCCCGCTCTGAAAAAGGGCGCGTGTTTTTCTTCCACCTGAACCGGTGCGCCAGTGCGCGGGTTGCGACCGGCATGGGAGAGCCGCTTTCTCGCCGTGAAGGATCCAAAGCGGCGAAGCTCCACCCGGTCCCCGCGTTCCAGCGCGGAGATGATTTCCTCAAGAACCACGTCGACAGCGGCTTCCATCCGATCATGGGTCAGGGAGGGTGGCCCCTCTTTGGCAATCATCCAGATCAGTTCCGAGCGCAGCATAGGCGGTCCTTCGTGTTGGCAGGCGACCGCTCCCCGGAGGGCAGAGGGGTCTTGGGTGTCCTCGACAGGGAGCGGCTGAGGTGGCCCACAGGCGGCAGACCATCCCCGAGCGCTTCCTTGCCCCATTCGGTCGATCACGTCCAGTTCGCCTCAGGAGGCCCGGAGGGCGTCCCAGAGGCCCCAACCCACGCCGCGACGTTCACCCGAGCGGGTCGACGAGGCGCTCGATGTCGTAGGCGGCGTCCAGTTTGTCCAGCAGCCGTTCGGTTGCGGGCCAGGCTTCGGGTTCGTCCGGCAGGTGCCAGACGGCGGCAACGGGGTCGTACCACCACCCGGACGCCTTCAGACGGTTGCGCACTGCGGCGGGTGGCCGTGCCCTGAACCGGATCATCTCGGGCGGGCGGTTGCTGCCCGCGTGCTGACGTCTGGCCTGAGCACGTTTTTGGGCCAGCATGGCGCGGTGCGTCTTGCGGGTGAGTTCGGCTTCCACCCGTCTTTCGATCTGTGGCCGAAGCTCTCGCCTCGATCTCCGCCCGCCGCTTGGCAATGGCGTGTGGTTGCCGGGCGATTTCCCGGAGTGCGGGTTTATCTTCCGGTTTCACCCACAGGACGATCCGTTCCAGCCCTTCGGCCTTTCTGGCTGCAATGAATTTGCGCTGGTTTGTGTGCCTGTCGTTCGGGTCCGTGTATCTTTTCCTGCGCCGGAAACATCCGACACAAAATAATCATTATTTTCTGAGAGGCACGATTATACATCAAAATTGAAATTCATTTTGATGTAATCTGTATGCTACCGGCAAACTTGATGTATTCTTAAAGAACTCTTTAAGCATTCTCTAATGGGAACATGGGGTTCGGGAGGGAATATGGACGGGTCGGAGCGGTTGAGGGAACGTCGGTATCCTGCGCAGGTCACAGCGCGGATCCCGCAGGAGCTAAAAGCCCGGCTGGAGGTGCTTGCGGACCGGGAGGGGCAGGCTTTGGGGCGTGTCCTGCGTCGTGTGCTTGAGGCGGGTGTTGGTCAGATCGAGGATGCACGAGACAGGGCGGGTTCAGCGGCGCTTGCGGAGGCTGGCAAAGGTATCCAGCCCGGGGAGGTTAGGGGCCGCTCTGGCCCGGATGCGCGGCAGTGGTGGAGCAGTCTGGACAGGCCATCGCGGAGTCGCTGGGGCCGGGAGCTTGCGCATCTTGAAGGCCCGGAATTCCTTGAGGAAGCCTATCGGCGGGCGCAGGAAAGTGCAGATCAGGGTTAGATGGTTGTTCGATGGGCGCGTTTTGGGGAAGTGATTAAAAACAGCATCTTACAGACCGCGCACCGGAAATCAGTGTCCGGTGCGACGTGGTTTGGGGACAGGTTTTGAGGGTCGTTATTCGGCGGGTGCGTCCGCCAGGTCGAGGCGACGCTCGATGCGGTCTAGGCGATCTCCAACCCGATCAAGACGCCTTGATTGACCTGCGAGTGCCTCCTCGACTCCCGTCATTCTTTTTTTGAGATCGCTTACATCTTCGGTGAGACGATCTACCTTCTCGTCAATGCGGCGCAGGTAGCGCAAAACGAGGTTTTCAGGGTCATCACTCATCGTCCTTGCCGCCGTCGAGGGGTTTAAGACTGAGCCCCTCTTTACCCCATCTTTCGAGTTCCGTTGCTATGTGGTGCGGACCCTTCGTGTTCCATCCAGCCCGGAACCCGTCTTTGGCTTCGATTTTGTACGACAGGTTTTGGCGGTCAGAAGCACCGGGCATATCAGCCCAGCTTACAGTCACAGCGAAAACCTTGCCATGGACTTCCGGTCCCTTGACGCATTGTATATGCAGCGCTTGTTCCGGTGGTAGCAACGATATTTCGTGCGTCGTAAGTGTGTCGTCTTCCGGCTTGTCACCATTGGGTTTGGGTAGGGCGGGCGACATTTCAAGCTTGATATCGAAGGCTGTTGCGTTGCCGGTGTTCCGTAGGGTTAGGTTCAATGCAGTTGCATCTGCATCGCTGGACTCAAGTGCGCAGACGACGAAGGGACGTGAAGTCATCTTTGCTAGAACAGACGTCTCTTTGGCAAGCTCTCGTGTCGCGTGCCAAAGTGCCACGGCGGCTGCGGCCGTTACGAGTCCGACGGCTACCTGTGTCGCTGCAAGAAAGTTCTCACCGTCACAAAACCATGCCCAAATTGCGTCGAATGACATGTACTCGTTCCTTCGATAACTTCTTGCCAACGCTTCGTATATGTTGCTTGCTGCTGTGCGTTACAAGTTGCTGATCGGGCAGCCATGCTCAAAGAAGGCCAATCCATCCGCGCCATCGCGCGTCACTTCAACGTCGGAGTCGCAACAGTCGATCGCATCAAGCGGACAACGGCACTCTCATGAAAATGTGGCCGCTTTTGACCCCCTTCGTACTGGGCCGATTTGCGTTCATGCCTCAAAACTCTTTCATTCGCGCGAATTGGCATTCAATCCTATCACCGCATCCGGCTGCCCTGCTTCCAGCGCATTCATCCAGGACAGGCACAAATCCGGTGACCAATAGCTCCCATATTTTCCGGTCTCCTCGGCCTCAACAATCGGGAATGTCCGGTAAACATAGCGAATGTCCTCCCGGTCCGTGATGCCGTAGAGGTGGAAGAACACGGCATCCAGCTTGGCGCGCAACGCAAGACGCCGGGCATCATCCCAGCCAAAGGGCGGCCTGACCTCGCCCGCGCCGTCTATGTGGCCCATGTCCCGGGCAAAGGGAGCGAGGTCATGGGCTGTATAGGTCAGTTCCAGAACGGCTTCTCCGATGATCTCGGCTGCGCTTTTCGAACCGAATTTGGTTGTCTTGAGTTGCTTGGGAGAAATGGTCGGGAGTTGTTCGAGAATAAAAAGATTCAGGGTTTGGCCCTGAACTTTCTGTCGCGTTACGACGTCAAATGGAACCGAGTTTATATTCGCAAGAAAAAGGTGCTCGTCACGTGGTGTATTCTTTAAGGGCAACAGAAGAGGAAGCTTGTTTCCAAAGGCATGTGCCGGGTGCACTGAGGCGATGACTGTTCTGGCATTGGTAGGCGCTGTGATTTCCTTAAAACCCAAAACCCACCCGAACCCTTCAATCTCCGCGCATTTCGTTTGTTCTACCCAATACTGCGGTTGTGGCACCCATGACGGGTCCCGGTGCTGCTCATTGGTGGCGGCAAGCGGCTGTCCGGGCCGGAACAGGTTATCGGGATTGACGACGACGCTTGCGGCGCGGTGATCGTAGGCTTGCACCATCTTGCCTTCGTAGAGAGGCACCCACTTCCCCTTTGGACTGTCGAAGACGTTCCCGCTGATGGGCCATGCCTTTTCCTGTTCCTCAAGTTCCTTGCGGGTACGGAACAGGCCGGAGTCGTTGGTCATGTCGAACATGCGATGATACCGAACCGGCCAGCTTTTTACCGGCTCGTCGCCCGAGCGGTCCATGAGCACCGGGAAGCGGTCATAGATCGCTGTTGTCAGTTTCGCATCCCGGCGGGTGCGAAAGACCGGCGCGGTGCCGGTGTTGGGGTTCACCTTGGCGAAGTCCGCAGCCGTGAGGTCGAAGCAGCGCTCGGGGTCGTCCAGTTCGCTCATGTCCTGCACGAAGAACGCACAGCGCGCGGCTTCGAACTCTCCCTCACGCCGCCCGGCCACGAAGATGCTGAACTTGAAGCTGCTGTGCACATCCGGGAAGAAGGGCGGAAGGTCGAAGCGCGTCCGTCGGTTCTCGAAGTCGTAGAGCGCCTTGAGCCGCCCCTTGGTCGAGACGCTGCGGAAGAAGGCGGAAGTTGTCTTGTCGGCGGCAATGCCGGACGGCACGACCAATCCGGCCCGCCCCTCCGGCGCGATGAGCGTCATGGCGCGCTCGACGAAGAGCGCATAGAGATTAACATCCCCCGCAGAGAGAAGCGGGTAGTCCCCTCCGGTTCTGGATAGCCCCAGAGACGCCTCAGCGCGCGCTGAGGCGTCTTTAAAGGTTTTGGCGAGGGCTGGCCATCAAGACCCTCTATCAGCCTTCTGCGGTCCGCTGCGCGGCTCTCACGGGCAATTACAGGGTCACGCTGGGCGAACCATTCGACCTGCTGGAGCTTCATGCGGTCCCACGGGGGGTTGGCCTAGCTGGCCCGAAGCTGCATATTTGGGCTTTTGAAAGAACGTACAGGGAACGAAAGGCTGATTGACGGCCAGAGCTGATGTTGGATGATGCTTGCGTCTGGAGGGGTCATGATAGAGCAAGCATTTGCCTCAACGTGGGGGCTTTCATATTCGGATTTTGAGTTTCTAAACCGGTTTGGGGCGAAGTCGCGGGTCGCGATTGCATGCCAACTCCTCTTTTTTCGCCAGCATGGCCGGTTTCCTGCCACGCGCGGTGATCTTGACCCTGATGTGATCGTGTACGTTGCTGACCAGATTGGGGCGACAGACGATCTTTCCTACTCTTTTTCCAGTGACACCGCGCGGCGGCAACGTGCGAGTATTCTGGATTTTCTCGGGTTTCGCCGGGCTTCTGATCGTGATCGGGCCAGACTCCAGGCATGGATGATTGAACAGCTCGGTGGGCGTGACCTGAACTTGGCGGATTGGGTTGAGCGGGGCTATGCACAGGCCCGTCAAATGAACGTGTTTGTTCCTTCAGTGAAGATCATGGAGCGGCTTGCGCGCGCGGCCCGTCGGGATTTCCGCGAGGGGTATTTGACGAAGGTGGCATCGCGGTTATCGACCGAGAGGGTTACGCAGTTAGAATGGACGCTGTCTGAGCCCTTGGCGACAACGGGGTTTCAGCGTCTGAAGGATGATGTCGGTGCTGCAACGCTAGACAGCGTACTGCTGACGGCGCAAAAGGTGTCCTTTGTCGCGGCGCTCAATCTTCCATTGGATATTCTTGGTGATGTCGAACGCGGTTGGGTGATGCGTATTGCATGTCAGGTAGAAGGCGAAACCGCCTCGGAAATGCGTCGCCATGCGCCCGAGAAGCGCTTCGGGCTTCTTGCGGTCTACCTGATGCATCGCCGCTCTCAGCTGATTGACGGCCTCATTGACCTGCTTTTGGAGGTGGTTCATCGCCTGGGAACACGGTCACGCCGAAAGGTCATTCAGGGCATCGCGGCAGATATAGGCGCGGTTCATGGCAAGGAGCGTTTGCTTGTCGAGATTGCCATGGCCGCGCTGGATCATCCCGAGGGTCGGATTGAAGACGTTATCTTCCCTATCGCTGGGGCGGCTAAACTCCGGGCAGTCATTGACGAACATCGCGCCAAGGGTACCTTGGACACGCGCATCCAACAGACCATGCGCAACTCATATGCCAGCCACTACCGCCGCATGCTGCCACCGTTGCTCCGGGCTTTGCGATTTCGCTCGAACAATGCAATGTGGCATCCGATATTGACCGCCTTGGTTCTGATTGTCCGGTTTGCGGAAGCCGGTCGCCGGGTTGTTTCTGAAAATGATATTCCAGCAGGGATCATTCCCGGAAAATGGCGCAGCGCAGTCATTGATGAGAATGGTCGGGTCAATGTTGTGTCCTTCGAGCTCTGTGTGCTGACACAGCTTCGCGAACGCATCCGCGCCAAAGAGATATGGATCGAAGGTGCGGACCGCTACCGCAACCCGGATGATGACCTGCCGGGAGATTTCGACACGCGTCGAGATTCCTACTACGCTGATCTGGGGCTATCGCAGGATGCAAGAGGCTTTGTCGCGGGCGTGAAAGCCGAGCTGGAGAAGGAACTGCGGCTGTTGAACGCCACCTTGCCTGACAATGATAAGGTGCGCTTGCGGCGGGGTGGGGAGAACCGGATTTCCATTACGCCCTTTGCGCCAGCCCCAGAGCCGCCTGGTTTGGCCACGCTGAAAAGCGAGGTTGCCCGGGCGTGGCCGATGACCGGGCTTTTGGATGTTCTCAAAGAAACAGCACTCGATACTGGGTTTTTGAGCGGCTTTCAGACCTCGGCCAGTCGGGAGGCTCTGCCGCCTGCCGTGCGAGATCAACGCCTGTTGCTCTGCCTTTACGGCTTGGGAACCAACGCGGGCCTGAAACGCGTGGCCGCTGGTTCACCCGATGTCAGTTATGACGAACTTCTGCACATTCGCAGACGGTATATTGACCCGGCTTCCTTAAAGGCGGCTTGCGCGCAGGTTGCCAATGCAACGCTTGCAATTCGCGAACCGGAAATCTGGGGCACGCCGGGCACAACATGTGCTGGGGATTCCACCAAGTTCGGGGCCTGGGATCGCAATCTGATGACGGAGTGGCATGCGCGCTATGGCGGGCGCGGCGTCATGATTTATTGGCATGTAGAGCGTCAGGCGACCTGCATTTATTCTCAGCTGAAGCGTTGTTCGTCCTCTGAGGTAGCCGCAATGATTGAGGGTGTCTTACGGCATTGCACGGACATGGAAATCCAACGGCAGTATGTGGACAGCCACGGCCAAAGCGCAGTTGGCTTTGCTTTCTGCCATCTTCTGGGCTTTGAGCTTGCGCCGCGCCTCAAGGCAATTGCGCGGCAGAAACTCGCCCTCCCTAGTGCGGGTATGCGAGGGCAACTGCCCAATCTCCTTCCGATCCTGTCGGGCGTGGTCGATTGGGGCGAGATCGAACGCCAGTATGACGAGATGGTCAAATACGCAGCGGCCATGCAGCACGGGACGGCTGATCCCGAGGCCATCCTTCGCCGGTTCGCCCGATCCGATGTGATGCACCCCACCTACAAGGCGCTGGCGGAGCTTGGTCGCGCCATAAAGACGATTTTTCTGTGCCGCTATCTGCGCTCAGAGGCCTTCCGTCGGGAAATTCATGAGGGATTGAACGTCGTCGAGAACTGGAACAGCGCCAACAGCTTCGTGTTCTTTGGCAAGGGCGGTGAAATTGCCACCAATCGTGTGCGGGATCAGGAGACCGCTGCTCACGCGTTGCACTTGCTACAATCGTCACTGGTCTACGTGAACACGCGGATGGTGCAGTCCGTCCTGCGCAACCCCGATGTGGCCGCCCGCTTGTCCCCTGAGGATTATCGCGGCCTGTCCCCGCTCATCTACCTACACATCAACCCTTATGGCCGCTTCGAGGTCGATCTGGATAAGCGGATCGATTTCGGGCTCTTGGCCGCGTAATTGGAGTCCGTATGTCCTCTCAACTACTCGCAGAATGTATGGAGCAATTCGGTCTCCATGGTTTTGAACCGGAATTCCAATCGTATTTTTTGCGGCTAAAATCCCGCTTGCTCTCCAGCGGCGATGTCGCCTGTGGTTTGGTGGTGCTCACCGCACAAGAGGATGACCACTCGGGGGGGCACATCAAATACTGAGCCTACTTCTGGATGAAGCTCGGATGGGCCTGTAAAATGATAATGAGTACGCGGAAGATTTCCTGGAAGCGGTAGAAATGGCCGTTCAAGCCGGTGTTGCTGCGGGCGCGGTAAAGCAGGAAAACATGATGGAATTTGCGGGCCTCTATCGAAGGGTTGGCTTGCCGGTGCCACAATCATTTATGATCGATCCTGATAATATGGCGCCTCCGTCGGACATGGAGGGCTTCGATCTTTCCGAGAATCTGGAAAATGTTGCGCGCGATATCATGGACGAGGGAGGCTCGGCCTATGATCTATTCAATGCAATTGACACCATGATGGCAGCGGCACCGGAGGAAATTCAGGCGGGTCTGGCCAATCACATTGCCACGATGGATGGACCTTTTTTCGAACGTTGCGCTTTGTTCATGCTGTTGTCCGGCCCGCAGCTTGTCCAGGAGGCCACCATTGCCGGTCTGTTTGAACGCCTTGATGGCTTTGCCTTGAATGCAGAAACATTGACGCTTTTTCCAGTGGACCAGCACAGGCGGCATTGGATGATCTGATCAAGAAAGCACGCGGCAAACCCATTCCAAGCCAGAGCCAGTCAACCGGAGCAGAAATTCAAGAGATCGGCGCGAGTATAACGGACGGCGTTGGCGCTCAGAGCATTGCAGTCAGGGTGAAACAGAGTTCAAAGACCGTATTGGCAATGATCCTGATCAAGGCAGGGCATGGGATCAGGGACAGCTTCCTTGTTCCCCTTGAAAGCAGTGGCGATGCGGAACAAATGATCGGACAACTCCGCGCAGAAACTGGCGCCGACGATATTTCCGCTGACACTTTGCGTGTCTTGCTGGAGGGTGCATTGGCTGATGGCTTGGCAAACGAATGCCTGCCCGCTCCGGGTTTTCTGGACGTTGTCGAATCCTGTAACCTGTTCGACCTGCGCCCTCAGGAATTGGGGCTTCAGGCACTACTCGACTTGGCAGATCCCAACCGAAAGATTCAAGATGCCTCAGCGCAGGCGCTCGGGCGCTGGATTAATGATGATATGGCGTTGGACTTCCTGGAGCCTCTTACAGACAGCTGGTTCGAGGACAGCCAGGAGACCCGTGAGATTGTCGCCACCGGAAAAACAGCGCGCAGTATCGAAACCAAGCTCTGGAAATTCCTCGAGACGCGGCGCGATATTTGGGCGCGACGGTTTTTGCAAACAGCGGTGATGTTGAGAGATGGAGACCGGCTCCGGGAGTGGAAAACCCTGACCGCATCCGCATATGGCTTGATGAATGGACGGGCTTTGAAGCGTATCCCCCTGATGGAAGACATCATGCATACGACAATCGAAGCGGATGATGCAAAACTTTGGGGATAGCGCGTCACTATGAGTATACCCATGATGACGATGCGCATGAACACTGAAACCCGCCATTTTTATGTTCACTTTGGGTCTGTTTCGAGATAATGAACAGATCATGTCAGAGGCACACCCAAAATGAACACTTATCAGGCCAAAATCGGATATGCCCGCATCTCGACCGTGGATCAGAACCTCGATGCTCAAATCGAGGCACTGACAGCGGCGGGATGTGGGATGGTCCGTCAGGAACAGCGTAGCGGGACGACGCTTGAGGGTCGCCCCGAGCTGAACAACATTCTCGACTTCATTCACAAGGGCGAAACTTTGGTTGTCACGCGGATCGACCGTCTGGCACGCTCAATGCACGATCTTCAGACCATCGTCACCCGACTGAAGGACAAGGGCGCGCATCTCGCGGCCACGGAGCAACCCGTGGATACGTCCACCGCAGCGGGTAAAGCGTTCTTCGATATGCTGGGCGTCTTTGCTGAATTCGAGACCAATCTTCGCCGGGAGCGCCAGTCAGAGGGTATCGCCACAGCGAAGCGACGCGGCGTATATCGCGGGCGCAAACCGAAGATCGATATGGTCGCCATTGGTGAACGATTGGCTGGCGGTGCCACGCCCACCGAGATCGCCCGCGAGATGGGCGTCTCGCGCGGCACCGTCTATAAAGCAAAGGCTTTGATGCCCTCGGATGGCCAAACGACAGGGCAGAGCCCATAATGAAAAAGAACAAGCGGAAAGCGCGCGTGCAGACGGCCAAGCCACCTGCGAAGGTCGGCCAGGCCAATTCCAGGGTGCCCCCGCCGCGCAACCTGACACCCGAGCTATGCAAACGCTTGCGCCGGGACATGACGAAGGCCTGCCTCGCCGTGGTGGAAACGCATGGGCTGACGGTTGAAGGTGGCGAACTGAGTGACATCGATCTGCGTCATGGCTTCGACATCAGTTTCCGCGTCGGCATTCCGATGGCAGACGGCGCAATCTATTCGCCAGACAAAGCCATGTTCGAGGTCCTTGCGCCGCATTTTGGCCTGGAACCCTCTGACTATGGGCGGACCTTCAGATCGAAAGATGAGGTCTTCCGCATTGTCGCCATCAATCCAAATAGACCAAAATACCCCATCAGCGCTGAACGCGTCTCAGACGGTCGGGGCTTCAAGTTCCACCCAGACAATGTCGTCATGTACTTGCAGAGTTCAGGCGCATGAAACGTACACCATTTGTTCTTTCAAAAGCCCAAATATGCAGCTTCGGGCCAGCCAGGCCGGGTTTCCTATCAGGGGTCCATTAGGGCTCAGTGCAAAATACCCCTCTAAGAAAAGTAACCCGTTGTAATCAAATGATTTTTATAGCTGTGCTTTCTGCGAATTTTGTGCGCATTTGCAAGCCTCTTAATTCATTGTTTTCAAATGATTTTAAATTTCTTAACGTGGTTTTCTGCACTCAGCCTCACTCGACCCCGAGATTGCGGTCTTCGGCGTAGAGCAGGAACAGGAGCCGATAGAGGACCACGAGAGCGCCCTCGCGCACCTCATCCAGCGACGTGCCGTCCGGGGCCGCTGCGTCCATTGCCCGCGCCAGCCCGGGGAAGACATCATCGAAGACCTTCTCGGAGAGGTCTTCCGCAATCCGCGCCTCGTAGCTCCGGCCCTCGTCGATGGCCCGGATATGGAAACTGCGCCCGTCCGGCCCGGTGGGGTCGAAGGATGCGCGACGGAAGGCGAGGATGAAGACCTTCAGCCAATGACGATGCTCTTCGGTCTCAAGCGCGAGACGATCCGTGCCATCCAGCCCGAGGATTGCCACCAGATCGAGGTCGAGGAAGTCTTCCGAGACCGACCGGGCGTTCGAGAAGTAGAGCCGCCAGTGCCGTCCGTTGGTCAGGAGACCCCAGCGGAGCTTGCCTTCGGTGACGATCTCCGCCCGGCGCATGTAGCGTAGCATCTGCGTTGAGGGCGGGACCGCCTCACCCGGCTCCTCGCTGCGCCGGTCAAGGGGGCAGCCCCAGCGCTTGGCTTCCAGAAGCGCCCGTCCGAGCGCGTAACGTCGCCATTCCTCTGGCGACGCCACGGCTTCGGTCTTGCTCTCGGGGTTGCCGAAGAGAAGCCCGTCCGGCACGTCGCTCCGGCCTTTCACGGACAGGGTTTGTTGAGGGAGGGTTTCGGTCCAGCCGAGATGGGATAACACAGGCCAGATCAGATCCTGTTCCGTCTGTGCCTCGTTGGGCGATTGCGCGGCCCCGAACTCTGAAACGGTCTCGCGGATGGCCTCGTCTATCTGGTCAACCTCCGCATCGGACAGGGTGGTCCAGTCGTCCATCTCGCGGATGGTGTCGGTGAGGAAGCCCGGTGTGAGGAGGCCGCCCTGGCCCGGCAGTTCAATATTCAACGTGCGTCTCCAATATGGATTGTTGTGGCTGTCATTAACGGGTGCGCCCGCGTTTGAGTAGCGCCGCGTGGAATGTTTCCGGGAACCCGGGGTCCGGTACGCCATCTCTGGCGTTCTCGCTCCCGGCTCCGGGTGCTTGCGTCTAGTTGCGGCTGTAGCCGCCCTCAGGTGCGCTAAGCAGGTCGTCCATCGTACTGCGTGCACTCAGGGCCTCTTTTAAGAAGCTAGTATCCGGTTCAATCAACTTTTCTAGACGGCGTTGTTCTTCAAAGATCGCTTTATGTGTCCCACGCGATCTGGCCGCCTCTTCTATTACGTTGCGCGGCAATCGGAGTTTCTTAAATACCTCGTAATCCATCGTCGGGCAGGGCGTATCTGAAACAACCGACAATAAAGCGGGGGCAGAGATTGCAGCCGTTTGGGATTACGTGAAGGGGATACTCAATGGCTAAGAAGCCCGTGGCCCTCGATGGCCTGCTGAACACCACAAGCCGCCCGACTGATACCGGCATACCGCAACGCGGGGCAGGGCAGGGCGCGGCCCAGGACAAGAAGCCAAAGCGCGAAGGCGAGAAGCAGCTGACGCTGGCGCTTGATGGTGACACCTACAAACGCTTGAGAATGCACGCCGCTGAAACTGACCAGACACACCAGGCCATTTTAGAGGTCGCGCTTGCGGAATATCTTAAACGCACAAAAGCGTAATTACGTAAAATCTCATACTTGGCATTGCCGCGCCCGATGGACAGGCAACCGGCCTCGATGCCCTGGGCAAACGCGCCTCGCACAAAGTCTTTCTGATACTTCGCCAGCTTCAACGGCTTCCCGGCCAGTCGGCCTTCCGGGATCACCAGCCCGGGAAGGAAACGAAGCGCCGCCAATGCCTCTTTCGATGCGTCAGCCATCAGCTACCCCCCCCATTTTTTTGGGAGAGAGAAAGGAAGACCCACCACCGCGACACCACCGCGCCACCATAGCGCCACCATTGGCACCCTTGCACCCCCTGCACCCCACGGCCCCCGCGGCCAACAAGGGTGAATCGCACCACGCTCAGAAAAACGCATTACGGATCGGTCGTCAGGGCGAGATCCGGGATCGGACAACCGAAAGCCAGCATTTCCGTCTTGCCGGCCAAAATCACCCCCCGAAATCGGGGGGAGCAAATAACATGTGAAACGGGAGTGCCTGAAACGCGATAAACCTAATGGTATCAGTCTGATATAAAATTCTCTGTGGTGGGTTTGGTACCTTTGTTGGGACGAACCCGATTGTGGAGTTTTCTGGCGGCTAGATAGGCAAAGACATCTGACTTGCTGCCGAGAAGGTGAAGCGCAAGCGCACCACCTTGCGGCCCTTCTTGATCGGCTCGACTTCAGCGCTGATGTTCGTCTGCGCCGCCAGCTCTGAAATGCTCGGATCAATGACCCAACGGCGAGTGTCGTTGAAGTTCTTGCGGTAACTTTTTGGGGTATCCATGATCGTGTGAAACCGCTCCATATCCACTTCCCAAAAGCCCGTATCCCTGAACCGTTCGAGGTTCTCGAACAGGCGCCACGAATACGTGGACCGCAAGGCCGCTGCTTTGGAAAGCTGGTAGCTTGTGAAATGCTTTTTGAGTTGCACGAGAAACTGGGCGACTTCGGGCGCAAAGGATAGTGATACTTCCCCGCCACCCTTCTCGTAGTGGATCGAGGACACCCACCGAATTTTGCTTACGCGCACTCGGCGACCGTTCGCGCCGAAATGCTCGATGTGACGAACGTATCTGGTGAATAGGTTTTCTTGCGCTGACCTCAGTTCGCGATACGCAACATTTGGTTCAATCCCGAACTGTTCGGCAAAGTCCACAGCCATGATTTTGACAGACTTCACAGGAAGCGCGGCGGCGCTTGGTGACAGCTTCGCTACCGCCATCGAAACCAGTCGCTTTTCCCCAAGTGTCAGACCATGCGAAGCGCTCACGAGCGTGTTGTGCATTGTGACTTTGCTCCCCGTCGGGAGGTTTTCGAGATCGTTTTTTCTGGGCCGTGCCATTGCGAGAACCTTGAACCTGTTAGGAGACCATAAACTATCTCGCAATAGGTTCAAGGTTCTCGCAGTAGGCTTGGTTTGCCTGTGGATAGAGGTTCATATTTCTCGTAGTTAGGTTCATATTTCTCGTAGTTAGGTTCATATTCCTCGCATTTCGTGCCGATTGCGGTAATAAAATCAAAGGCTTCCAGCCCTAAAAACAAGATAAAAACAAGAAAAAGAGAAAAGGGGAGGTTCTTAGTGGCCTCCGATCCGACCAAAGCAAGCCATGCGCCTCCGGCGCTGAGTGTGGCAAGGTCAGGGAATTTGCAGAGAATGTTTGCAGAGAATGAAAGAAGGGCAGCGGTCAACAGGAGGAAAACCGCTGCCAAGGCAAGGGCCGTAGCTCTCCCTCCGCGCCAGAGAAAAAATCTCGCAGAGTCCCCTATATGGGCCACGAGGCCGACTACGGACGCGGGGTGGGCGAACTGCTGGTGTCAGGGGGCGGGTGAGGGCGCTCCTCTGGCGCGGCAATCACTCCCAGCGCCCGTCCCGACCAGCTGGGAGTGATTGCCGATAAGATCGAACGGGGTCCAGCCTTTCTCGTCTCGCGCCGCAAGGTCCGCCCCGGCCTCCAGGCAGCGGGCTATATCGGACGGTGTCGCCGCGCTGAAGAATTCGGAAGTATTCCAGGCCCCCCAGTCCGCCTCTGCAAGAGCCGCAGAGGGTCCGACCCAAAGCGCCAGCACAAAGACACGCATAATCCTCCACAATTCATTCAGATTCATCGGGGTTCTCCTTTTTTGCGCATACATCAGAGGGCGCTCAGGCTCCTTCGAGCGTTTCCCACCCCGATCCTACCGGCGCTTGCGTCCAGTTGCGGCTGTACGCCACCCTCAGGGGCGTTTGAGGGGGGGTTCCCCGAAAAACCCCTAACGGCGCTCACAGGCGCGCTGAGGGCCGCTCAGGCTTTCCCGTTCAGTCGATCCCGCAGCAATTTGCCCGCTCTGAAAAAGGGCGCGTGTTTTTCTTCCACCTGAACCGGTGCGCCAGTGCGCGGGTTGCGACCGGCATGGGAGAGCCGCTTTCTCGCCGTGAAGGATCCAAAGCGGCGAAGCTCCACCCGGTCCCCGCGTTCCAGCGCGGAGATGATTTCCTCAAGAACCACGTCGACAGCGGCTTCCATCCGATCATGGGTCAGGGAGGGTGGCCCCTCTTTGGCAATCATCCAGATCAGTTCCGAGCGCAGCATAGGCGGTCCTTCGTGTTGGCAGGCGACCGCTCCCCGGAGGGCAGAGGGGTCTTGGGTGTCCTCGACAGGGAGCGGCTGAGGTGGCCCACAGGCGGCAGACCATCCCCGAGCGCTTCCTTGCCCCATTCGGTCGATCACGTCCAGTTCGCCTCAGGAGGCCCGGAGGGCGTCCCAGAGGCCCCAACCCACGCCGCGACGTTCACCCGAGCGGGTCGACGAGGCGCTCGATGTCGTAGGCGGCGTCCAGTTTGTCCAGCAGCCGTTCGGTTGCGGGCCAGGCTTCGGGTTCGTCCGGCAGGTGCCAGACGGCGGCAACGGGGTCGTACCACCACCCGGACGCCTTCAGACGGTTGCGCACTGCGGCGGGTGGCCGTGCCCTGAACCGGATCATCTCGGGCGGGCGGTTGCTGCCCGCGTGCTGACGTCTGGCCTGAGCACGTTTTTGGGCCAGCATGGCGCGGTGCGTCTTGCGGGTGAGTTCGGCTTCCACCCGTCTTTCGATCTGTGGCCGAAGCTCTCGCCTCGATCTCCGCCCGCCGCTTGGCAATGGCGTGTGGTTGCCGGGCGATTTCCCGGAGTGCGGGTTTATCTTCCGGTTTCACCCACAGGACGATCCGTTCCAGCCCTTCGGCCTTTCTGGCTGCAATGAATTTGCGCTGGTTTGTGTGCCTGTCGTTCGGGTCCGTGTATCTTTTCCTGCGCCGGAAACATCCGACACAAAATAATCATTATTTTCTGAGAGGCACGATTATACATCAAAATTGAAATTCATTTTGATGTAATCTGTATGCTACCGGCAAACTTGATGTATTCTTAAAGAACTCTTTAAGCATTCTCTAATGGGAACATGGGGTTCGGGAGGGAATATGGACGGGTCGGAGCGGTTGAGGGAACGTCGGTATCCTGCGCAGGTCACAGCGCGGATCCCGCAGGAGCTAAAAGCCCGGCTGGAGGTGCTTGCGGACCGGGAGGGGCAGGCTTTGGGGCGTGTCCTGCGTCGTGTGCTTGAGGCGGGTGTTGGTCAGATCGAGGATGCACGAGACAGGGCGGGTTCAGCGGCGCTTGCGGAGGCTGGCAAAGGTATCCAGCCCGGGGAGGTTAGGGGCCGCTCTGGCCCGGATGCGCGGCAGTGGTGGAGCAGTCTGGACAGGCCATCGCGGAGTCGCTGGGGCCGGGAGCTTGCGCATCTTGAAGGCCCGGAATTCCTTGAGGAAGCCTATCGGCGGGCGCAGGAAAGTGCAGATCAGGGTTAGATGGTTGTTCGATGGGCGCGTTTTGGGGAAGTGATTAAAAACAGCATCTTACAGACCGCGCACCGGAAATCAGTGTCCGGTGCGACGTGGTTTGGGGACAGGTTTTGAGGGTCGTTATTCGGCGGGTGCGTCCGCCAGGTCGAGGCGACGCTCGATGCGGTCTAGGCGATCTCCAACCCGATCAAGACGCCTTGATTGACCTGCGAGTGCCTCCTCGACTCCCGTCATTCTTTTTTTGAGATCGCTTACATCTTCGGTGAGACGATCTACCTTCTCGTCAATGCGGCGCAGGTAGCGCAAAACGAGGTTTTCAGGGTCATCACTCATCGTCCTTGCCGCCGTCGAGGGGTTTAAGACTGAGCCCCTCTTTACCCCATCTTTCGAGTTCCGTTGCTATGTGGTGCGGACCCTTCGTGTTCCATCCAGCCCGGAACCCGTCTTTGGCTTCGATTTTGTACGACAGGTTTTGGCGGTCAGAAGCACCGGGCATATCAGCCCAGCTTACAGTCACAGCGAAAACCTTGCCATGGACTTCCGGTCCCTTGACGCATTGTATATGCAGCGCTTGTTCCGGTGGTAGCAACGATATTTCGTGCGTCGTAAGTGTGTCGTCTTCCGGCTTGTCACCATTGGGTTTGGGTAGGGCGGGCGACATTTCAAGCTTGATATCGAAGGCTGTTGCGTTGCCGGTGTTCCGTAGGGTTAGGTTCAATGCAGTTGCATCTGCATCGCTGGACTCAAGTGCGCAGACGACGAAGGGACGTGAAGTCATCTTTGCTAGAACAGACGTCTCTTTGGCAAGCTCTCGTGTCGCGTGCCAAAGTGCCACGGCGGCTGCGGCCGTTACGAGTCCGACGGCTACCTGTGTCGCTGCAAGAAAGTTCTCACCGTCACAAAACCATGCCCAAATTGCGTCGAATGACATGTACTCGTTCCTTCGATAACTTCTTGCCAACGCTTCGTATATGTTGCTTGCTGCTGTGCGTTACAAGTTGCTGATCGGGCAGCCATGCTCAAAGAAGGCCAATCCATCCGCGCCATCGCGCGTCACTTCAACGTCGGAGTCGCAACAGTCGATCGCATCAAGCGGACAACGGCACTCTCATGAAAATGTGGCCGCTTTTGACCCCCTTCGTACTGGGCCGATTTGCGTTCATGCCTCAAAACTCTTTCATTCGCGCGAATTGGCATTCAATCCTATCACCGCATCCGGCTGCCCTGCTTCCAGCGCATTCATCCAGGACAGGCACAAATCCGGTGACCAATAGCTCCCATATTTTCCGGTCTCCTCGGCCTCAACAATCGGGAATGTCCGGTAAACATAGCGAATGTCCTCCCGGTCCGTGATGCCGTAGAGGTGGAAGAACACGGCATCCAGCTTGGCGCGCAACGCAAGACGCCGGGCATCATCCCAGCCAAAGGGCGGCCTGACCTCGCCCGCGCCGTCTATGTGGCCCATGTCCCGGGCAAAGGGAGCGAGGTCATGGGCTGTATAGGTCAGTTCCAGAACGGCTTCTCCGATGATCTCGGCTGCGCTTTTCGAACCGAATTTGGTTGTCTTGAGTTGCTTGGGAGAAATGGTCGGGAGTTGTTCGAGAATAAAAAGATTCAGGGTTTGGCCCTGAACTTTCTGTCGCGTTACGACGTCAAATGGAACCGAGTTTATATTCGCAAGAAAAAGGTGCTCGTCACGTGGTGTATTCTTTAAGGGCAACAGAAGAGGAAGCTTGTTTCCAAAGGCATGTGCCGGGTGCACTGAGGCGATGACTGTTCTGGCATTGGTAGGCGCTGTGATTTCCTTAAAACCCAAAACCCACCCGAACCCTTCAATCTCCGCGCATTTCGTTTGTTCTACCCAATACTGCGGTTGTGGCACCCATGACGGGTCCCGGTGCTGCTCATTGGTGGCGGCAAGCGGCTGTCCGGGCCGGAACAGGTTATCGGGATTGACGACGACGCTTGCGGCGCGGTGATCGTAGGCTTGCACCATCTTGCCTTCGTAGAGAGGCACCCACTTCCCCTTTGGACTGTCGAAGACGTTCCCGCTGATGGGCCATGCCTTTTCCTGTTCCTCAAGTTCCTTGCGGGTACGGAACAGGCCGGAGTCGTTGGTCATGTCGAACATGCGATGATACCGAACCGGCCAGCTTTTTACCGGCTCGTCGCCCGAGCGGTCCATGAGCACCGGGAAGCGGTCATAGATCGCTGTTGTCAGTTTCGCATCCCGGCGGGTGCGAAAGACCGGCGCGGTGCCGGTGTTGGGGTTCACCTTGGCGAAGTCCGCAGCCGTGAGGTCGAAGCAGCGCTCGGGGTCGTCCAGTTCGCTCATGTCCTGCACGAAGAACGCACAGCGCGCGGCTTCGAACTCTCCCTCACGCCGCCCGGCCACGAAGATGCTGAACTTGAAGCTGCTGTGCACATCCGGGAAGAAGGGCGGAAGGTCGAAGCGCGTCCGTCGGTTCTCGAAGTCGTAGAGCGCCTTGAGCCGCCCCTTGGTCGAGACGCTGCGGAAGAAGGCGGAAGTTGTCTTGTCGGCGGCAATGCCGGACGGCACGACCAATCCGGCCCGCCCCTCCGGCGCGATGAGCGTCATGGCGCGCTCGACGAAGAGCGCATAGAGATTAACATCCCCCGCAGAGAGAAGCGGGTAGTCCCCTCCGGTTCTGGATAGCCCCAGAGACGCCTCAGCGCGCGCTGAGGCGTCTTTAAAGGTTTTGGCGAGGGCTGGCCATCAAGACCCTCTATCAGCCTTCTGCGGTCCGCTGCGCGGCTCTCACGGGCAATTACAGGGTCACGCTGGGCGAACCATTCGACCTGCTGGAGCTTCATGCGGTCCCACGGGGGGTTGGCCTAGCTGGCCCGAAGCTGCATATTTGGGCTTTTGAAAGAACGTACAGGGAACGAAAGGCTGATTGACGGCCAGAGCTGATGTTGGATGATGCTTGCGTCTGGAGGGGTCATGATAGAGCAAGCATTTGCCTCAACGTGGGGGCTTTCATATTCGGATTTTGAGTTTCTAAACCGGTTTGGGGCGAAGTCGCGGGTCGCGATTGCATGCCAACTCCTCTTTTTTCGCCAGCATGGCCGGTTTCCTGCCACGCGCGGTGATCTTGACCCTGATGTGATCGTGTACGTTGCTGACCAGATTGGGGCGACAGACGATCTTTCCTACTCTTTTTCCAGTGACACCGCGCGGCGGCAACGTGCGAGTATTCTGGATTTTCTCGGGTTTCGCCGGGCTTCTGATCGTGATCGGGCCAGACTCCAGGCATGGATGATTGAACAGCTCGGTGGGCGTGACCTGAACTTGGCGGATTGGGTTGAGCGGGGCTATGCACAGGCCCGTCAAATGAACGTGTTTGTTCCTTCAGTGAAGATCATGGAGCGGCTTGCGCGCGCGGCCCGTCGGGATTTCCGCGAGGGGTATTTGACGAAGGTGGCATCGCGGTTATCGACCGAGAGGGTTACGCAGTTAGAATGGACGCTGTCTGAGCCCTTGGCGACAACGGGGTTTCAGCGTCTGAAGGATGATGTCGGTGCTGCAACGCTAGACAGCGTACTGCTGACGGCGCAAAAGGTGTCCTTTGTCGCGGCGCTCAATCTTCCATTGGATATTCTTGGTGATGTCGAACGCGGTTGGGTGATGCGTATTGCATGTCAGGTAGAAGGCGAAACCGCCTCGGAAATGCGTCGCCATGCGCCCGAGAAGCGCTTCGGGCTTCTTGCGGTCTACCTGATGCATCGCCGCTCTCAGCTGATTGACGGCCTCATTGACCTGCTTTTGGAGGTGGTTCATCGCCTGGGAACACGGTCACGCCGAAAGGTCATTCAGGGCATCGCGGCAGATATAGGCGCGGTTCATGGCAAGGAGCGTTTGCTTGTCGAGATTGCCATGGCCGCGCTGGATCATCCCGAGGGTCGGATTGAAGACGTTATCTTCCCTATCGCTGGGGCGGCTAAACTCCGGGCAGTCATTGACGAACATCGCGCCAAGGGTACCTTGGACACGCGCATCCAACAGACCATGCGCAACTCATATGCCAGCCACTACCGCCGCATGCTGCCACCGTTGCTCCGGGCTTTGCGATTTCGCTCGAACAATGCAATGTGGCATCCGATATTGACCGCCTTGGTTCTGATTGTCCGGTTTGCGGAAGCCGGTCGCCGGGTTGTTTCTGAAAATGATATTCCAGCAGGGATCATTCCCGGAAAATGGCGCAGCGCAGTCATTGATGAGAATGGTCGGGTCAATGTTGTGTCCTTCGAGCTCTGTGTGCTGACACAGCTTCGCGAACGCATCCGCGCCAAAGAGATATGGATCGAAGGTGCGGACCGCTACCGCAACCCGGATGATGACCTGCCGGGAGATTTCGACACGCGTCGAGATTCCTACTACGCTGATCTGGGGCTATCGCAGGATGCAAGAGGCTTTGTCGCGGGCGTGAAAGCCGAGCTGGAGAAGGAACTGCGGCTGTTGAACGCCACCTTGCCTGACAATGATAAGGTGCGCTTGCGGCGGGGTGGGGAGAACCGGATTTCCATTACGCCCTTTGCGCCAGCCCCAGAGCCGCCTGGTTTGGCCACGCTGAAAAGCGAGGTTGCCCGGGCGTGGCCGATGACCGGGCTTTTGGATGTTCTCAAAGAAACAGCACTCGATACTGGGTTTTTGAGCGGCTTTCAGACCTCGGCCAGTCGGGAGGCTCTGCCGCCTGCCGTGCGAGATCAACGCCTGTTGCTCTGCCTTTACGGCTTGGGAACCAACGCGGGCCTGAAACGCGTGGCCGCTGGTTCACCCGATGTCAGTTATGACGAACTTCTGCACATTCGCAGACGGTATATTGACCCGGCTTCCTTAAAGGCGGCTTGCGCGCAGGTTGCCAATGCAACGCTTGCAATTCGCGAACCGGAAATCTGGGGCACGCCGGGCACAACATGTGCTGGGGATTCCACCAAGTTCGGGGCCTGGGATCGCAATCTGATGACGGAGTGGCATGCGCGCTATGGCGGGCGCGGCGTCATGATTTATTGGCATGTAGAGCGTCAGGCGACCTGCATTTATTCTCAGCTGAAGCGTTGTTCGTCCTCTGAGGTAGCCGCAATGATTGAGGGTGTCTTACGGCATTGCACGGACATGGAAATCCAACGGCAGTATGTGGACAGCCACGGCCAAAGCGCAGTTGGCTTTGCTTTCTGCCATCTTCTGGGCTTTGAGCTTGCGCCGCGCCTCAAGGCAATTGCGCGGCAGAAACTCGCCCTCCCTAGTGCGGGTATGCGAGGGCAACTGCCCAATCTCCTTCCGATCCTGTCGGGCGTGGTCGATTGGGGCGAGATCGAACGCCAGTATGACGAGATGGTCAAATACGCAGCGGCCATGCAGCACGGGACGGCTGATCCCGAGGCCATCCTTCGCCGGTTCGCCCGATCCGATGTGATGCACCCCACCTACAAGGCGCTGGCGGAGCTTGGTCGCGCCATAAAGACGATTTTTCTGTGCCGCTATCTGCGCTCAGAGGCCTTCCGTCGGGAAATTCATGAGGGATTGAACGTCGTCGAGAACTGGAACAGCGCCAACAGCTTCGTGTTCTTTGGCAAGGGCGGTGAAATTGCCACCAATCGTGTGCGGGATCAGGAGACCGCTGCTCACGCGTTGCACTTGCTACAATCGTCACTGGTCTACGTGAACACGCGGATGGTGCAGTCCGTCCTGCGCAACCCCGATGTGGCCGCCCGCTTGTCCCCTGAGGATTATCGCGGCCTGTCCCCGCTCATCTACCTACACATCAACCCTTATGGCCGCTTCGAGGTCGATCTGGATAAGCGGATCGATTTCGGGCTCTTGGCCGCGTAATTGGAGTCCGTATGTCCTCTCAACTACTCGCAGAATGTATGGAGCAATTCGGTCTCCATGGTTTTGAACCGGAATTCCAATCGTATTTTTTGCGGCTAAAATCCCGCTTGCTCTCCAGCGGCGATGTCGCCTGTGGTTTGGTGGTGCTCACCGCACAAGAGGATGACCACTCGGGGGGGCACATCAAATACTGAGCCTACTTCTGGATGAAGCTCGGATGGGCCTGTAAAATGATAATGAGTACGCGGAAGATTTCCTGGAAGCGGTAGAAATGGCCGTTCAAGCCGGTGTTGCTGCGGGCGCGGTAAAGCAGGAAAACATGATGGAATTTGCGGGCCTCTATCGAAGGGTTGGCTTGCCGGTGCCACAATCATTTATGATCGATCCTGATAATATGGCGCCTCCGTCGGACATGGAGGGCTTCGATCTTTCCGAGAATCTGGAAAATGTTGCGCGCGATATCATGGACGAGGGAGGCTCGGCCTATGATCTATTCAATGCAATTGACACCATGATGGCAGCGGCACCGGAGGAAATTCAGGCGGGTCTGGCCAATCACATTGCCACGATGGATGGACCTTTTTTCGAACGTTGCGCTTTGTTCATGCTGTTGTCCGGCCCGCAGCTTGTCCAGGAGGCCACCATTGCCGGTCTGTTTGAACGCCTTGATGGCTTTGCCTTGAATGCAGAAACATTGACGCTTTTTCCAGTGGACCAGCACAGGCGGCATTGGATGATCTGATCAAGAAAGCACGCGGCAAACCCATTCCAAGCCAGAGCCAGTCAACCGGAGCAGAAATTCAAGAGATCGGCGCGAGTATAA
Source organism: uncultured Paracoccaceae bacterium (assembly GCA_951812305.1). Taxonomy (GTDB): domain Bacteria; phylum Pseudomonadota; class Alphaproteobacteria; order Rhodobacterales; family Rhodobacteraceae; genus Rhodobacter_B. Next base: position 27,389 of record CATOSB010000015.1, on the reverse strand, counting down.
CGGACGGCGTTGGCGCTCAGAGCATTGCAGTCAGGGTGAAACAGAGTTCAAAGACCGTATTGGCAATGATCCTGATCAAGGCAGGGCATGGGATCAGGGACAGCTTCCTTGTTCCCCTTGAAAGCAGTGGCGATGCGGAACAAATGATCGGACAACTCCGCGCAGAAACTGGCGCCGACGATATTTCCGCTGACACTTTGCGTGTCTTGCTGGAGGGTGCATTGGCTGATGGCTTGGCAAACGAATGCCTGCCCGCTCCGGGTTTTCTGGACGTTGTCGAATCCTGTAACCTGTTCGACCTGCGCCCTCAGGAATTGGGGCTTCAGGCACTACTCGACTTGGCAGATCCCAACCGAAAGATTCAAGATGCCTCAGCGCAGGCGCTCGGGCGCTGGATTAATGATGATATGGCGTTGGACTTCCTGGAGCCTCTTACAGACAGCTGGTTCGAGGACAGCCAGGAGACCCGTGAGATTGTCGCCACCGGAAAAACAGCGCGCAGTATCGAAACCAAGCTCTGGAAATTCCTCGAGACGCGGCGCGATATTTGGGCGCGACGGTTTTTGCAAACAGCGGTGATGTTGAGAGATGGAGACCGGCTCCGGGAGTGGAAAACCCTGACCGCATCCGCATATGGCTTGATGAATGGACGGGCTTTGAAGCGTATCCCCCTGATGGAAGACATCATGCATACGACAATCGAAGCGGATGATGCAAAACTTTGGGGATAGCGCGTCACTATGAGTATACCCATGATGACGATGCGCATGAACACTGAAACCCGCCATTTTTATGTTCACTTTGGGTCTGTTTCGAGATAATGAACAGATCATGTCAGAGGCACACCCAAAATGAACACTTATCAGGCCAAAATCGGATATGCCCGCATCTCGACCGTGGATCAGAACCTCGATGCTCAAATCGAGGCACTGACAGCGGCGGGATGTGGGATGGTCCGTCAGGAACAGCGTAGCGGGACGACGCTTGAGGGTCGCCCCGAGCTGAACAACATTCTCGACTTCATTCACAAGGGCGAAACTTTGGTTGTCACGCGGATCGACCGTCTGGCACGCTCAATGCACGATCTTCAGACCATCGTCACCCGACTGAAGGACAAGGGCGCGCATCTCGCGGCCACGGAGCAACCCGTGGATACGTCCACCGCAGCGGGTAAAGCGTTCTTCGATATGCTGGGCGTCTTTGCTGAATTCGAGACCAATCTTCGCCGGGAGCGCCAGTCAGAGGGTATCGCCACAGCGAAGCGACGCGGCGTATATCGCGGGCGCAAACCGAAGATCGATATGGTCGCCATTGGTGAACGATTGGCTGGCGGTGCCACGCCCACCGAGATCGCCCGCGAGATGGGCGTCTCGCGCGGCACCGTCTATAAAGCAAAGGCTTTGATGCCCTCGGATGGCCAAACGACAGGGCAGAGCCCATAATGAAAAAGAACAAGCGGAAAGCGCGCGTGCAGACGGCCAAGCCACCTGCGAAGGTCGGCCAGGCCAATTCCAGGGTGCCCCCGCCGCGCAACCTGACACCCGAGCTATGCAAACGCTTGCGCCGGGACATGACGAAGGCCTGCCTCGCCGTGGTGGAAACGCATGGGCTGACGGTTGAAGGTGGCGAACTGAGTGACATCGATCTGCGTCATGGCTTCGACATCAGTTTCCGCGTCGGCATTCCGATGGCAGACGGCGCAATCTATTCGCCAGACAAAGCCATGTTCGAGGTCCTTGCGCCGCATTTTGGCCTGGAACCCTCTGACTATGGGCGGACCTTCAGATCGAAAGATGAGGTCTTCCGCATTGTCGCCATCAATCCAAATAGACCAAAATACCCCATCAGCGCTGAACGCGTCTCAGACGGTCGGGGCTTCAAGTTCCACCCAGACAATGTCGTCATGTACTTGCAGAGTTCAGGCGCATGAAACGTACACCATTTGTTCTTTCAAAAGCCCAAATATGCAGCTTCGGGCCAGCCAGGCCGGGTTTCCTATCAGGGGTCCATTAGGGCTCAGTGCAAAATACCCCTCTAAGAAAAGTAACCCGTTGTAATCAAATGATTTTTATAGCTGTGCTTTCTGCGAATTTTGTGCGCATTTGCAAGCCTCTTAATTCATTGTTTTCAAATGATTTTAAATTTCTTAACGTGGTTTTCTGCACTCAGCCTCACTCGACCCCTCTGGCGGTGATCTGCGGGGTCCAGAAACGCCGCCGGAAGACCGGCAACGTGACGGACCCGGAGGCGCTGCTGGAGCGTCAGAGGCACAACCGCGGCGAATACGATCAGGCGGCGCTTCTGCTCGACCGCAACGCGCTTGCCGAAAAAACGCCCGAACGTGCTATGAGGGCACGGGAGGCGGCCGGCATCGCAAAGGAGCTGAGCGCCACCACCCAGCTTGAGTTTGATTTCTTCGGAGGGGGCAACGTGTCCATCGCATTCCAGTATCAGGACGCCGTAACCGAACGCCTGTTCGAGGCGGCTCCGACCACGGCCAAAGCCTATCAGGCGCTCTCGATCCTCTGGACGATCTGTCGTCATCTGGGATGGCAAAACTACGAATGTACCAAGACCGCTGCACAGCTTTGCTCGATCACAAGGACAAACGAGGCTCATATGGCACGCGCCCTTAAATTACTGGAAGAGGTTGGCGCGATCCGCCGGGTCAAGCGGGGCCGGGTGAAGGTTATTACGGTGACGCCGGAAGGCGCGTTCCGGGGCAACATCAACGAGCACGGCAAGGCCGTGGAACGCTACAAGCTGGACGTGATCGACGGCGGTAAGGAGGATGAGTGAAATGAAATATTTTCTGTGCGTTTGCGCGACTTGCGCTATCGCTGGCTGCGTAAGTCAAATTACTCCTGCAATCTCTCAATTTAATGGGGATAGCGTCAGCATTCAACTCAATGGAAACCAAATGGAATTTGCTGATGCGACTGTGAGGGATCAAGCAAAAGCGGCAGCCGATGCCGAAGCGACGCGAATTTGCCGCAAAGGCTCAAAGAAAAGAGCGGAATTTGCCAGTACGAGAAACATTCCAACTGGACAATATAGCTATATTACTGAACTCCTATATCTCTGTTTAAACTGACCTTAGATGAAGACGACGATGATGGATGAAACCGTTACAAATCAACTAATGATTGAGCACCTCAAAAGGTTACATAATGGACAATCTCAAGTATTGGAAAGACTTGAATCTATTGAGGCCGACATGCGTAGCGTTAAATCCTACTTAGGTACAATCAAGCACGACATGGCAACACTAATCGATGCCAGCGCTGCACAGGATACCATCATTGCCGCAATGAGAACTCGCATCGACCGCATCGAGCGTCGCCTCGATCTGACCGACGCGCCCGCCGAATAGCCCTATCTAAAAACCTGTCCCCAACCACGCCGCACCGGAAGCTGATTTCCGGTGAGCGGTCTGTAAGATGCTGTTTTTAATCACTTCCCCAAAACGCACCCGCAGAACAACCATCTAGCTCTGATCGGGCTGTACGCATGAATGGAACCACAGGGGGTCATAAGCCATTTTGCAAATGTCTCAATATTTGCGCCTCGAACAGCCAGAAAAATAATCGTTGTTTTTCAACAGGCTATCTTTGCAATATATCCGTGCAAAACACTTCATGTTTCGCAATATCTTTTGCAAGGACGAAATTCCTCTCTCGCTTAGAACCGATGAGAAGTAGAAATTTCCCTTATTTATCAATGGCGACACTTTCCTCATGACCCCTCACCGTTCCATTCATGCGTACAGCCCTGATCTGCGCTTTCCTGCGCCCGCCGATAGGCTTCCTCAAGGAATTCCGGGCCTTCAAGATGCGCAAGCTCCCGGCCCCAGCGACTCCGCGATGGCCTGTCCAGACTGCTCCACCACTGCCGCGCATCCGGGCCAGAGCGGCCCCTAACCTCCCCGGGCTGGATACCTTTGCCAGCCTCCGCAAGCGCCGCTGAACCCGCCCTGTCTCGTGCATCCTCGATCTGACCAACACCCGCCTCAAGCACACGACGCAGGACACGCCCCAAAGCCTGCCCCTCCCGGTCCGCAAGCACCTCCAGCCGGGCTTTTAGCTCCTGCGGGATCCGCGCTGTGACCTGCGCAGGATACCGACGTTCCCTCAACCGCTCCGACCCGTCCATATTCCCTCCCGAACCCCATGTTCCCATTAGAGAATGCTTAAAGAGTTCTTTAAGAATACATCAAGTTTGCCGGTAGCATACAGATTACATCAAAATGAATTTCAATTTTGATGTATAATCGTGCCTCTCAGAAAATAATGATTATTTTGTGTCGGATGTTTCCGGCGCAGGAAAAGATACACGGACCCGAACGACAGGCACACAAACCAGCGCAAATTCATTGCAGCCAGAAAGGCCGAAGGGCTGGAACGGATCGTCCTGTGGGTGAAACCGGAAGATAAACCCGCACTCCGGGAAATCGCCCGGCAACCACACGCCATTGCCAAGCGGCGGGCGGAGATCGAGGCGAGAGCTTCGGCCACAGATCGAAAGACGGGTGGAAGCCGAACTCACCCGCAAGACGCACCGCGCCATGCTGGCCCAAAAACGTGCTCAGGCCAGACGTCAGCACGCGGGCAGCAACCGCCCGCCCGAGATGATCCGGTTCAGGGCACGGCCACCCGCCGCAGTGCGCAACCGTCTGAAGGCGTCCGGGTGGTGGTACGACCCCGTTGCCGCCGTCTGGCACCTGCCGGACGAACCCGAAGCCTGGCCCGCAACCGAACGGCTGCTGGACAAACTGGACGCCGCCTACGACATCGAGCGCCTCGTCGACCCGCTCGGGTGAACGTCGCGGCGCAACCGTCCAGGCGCGGGTGGAAGCCTCCGGGCCTCTGGGGGCCTCTGGGGGCCTCTGGGGGGGCTCTGGGGGCCTCTGGGGGCCTCTGGGGGGGGCTCTGGGGGCCTCTGGGGGCCTCTGGGGGGGGCTCTGGGGGCCTCTGGGGGCCTCTGGGGCCTCTGGGGGCCTCTGGGGGCCTCTGGGCGAACTAGACGTGATCGACGGAATGGGGCAGGGAAGAGATCGGGGGAGGCCCCCAGTGTCAAGCGGTGTTCGAACGGTGTGTGAGCGTGTGATCGGGGGCGGTCATATATGCGTACAGCCCTTCTACGAAGAAACCTTCGATGGGGCAAAAGGGTGAATCCGCTGCGGTTGAGCCAACGGCAGCTTTTGCGGCTATATGGCTTCCGGAAATTCGTCTGATGGTCGTGCCATGTCCTTTAACTCCTCTTTTCGACGGGAGAGGGTTTCATGCCATTCCTGCGCCTCACGGTCTGTGAAAAAACTGGCAGACGGCGCAAGGCGTTTCACAGCTTCCTCGACCTCTTGCAGTCCGACGCGAAAGAATTCTTTGCGCATATTGGAAGCGTTCACGCGGCGGTTCGCGAACTCCTTGTGAAGGGCGTTTTCTAGAGCAGGGGCTTCGTCCGAGTAGATCATGGCGTGGGTGTCGAAGCGGAACGGAACGCTTGCGTCGCCAAGCTCTTTCACACGGTCATCGGGTTCAAGCCGCCGAGTGAGGCCGATCTTGACTACATCCTCGCCAAAGGAACCGATGTTCGAGATAATGTAAACGTAGCCGGATTTGGTCATCTCAGCCATTGCTCGGGCGCGTTCACTTGTCGTGTGGGCTTCGGCCAAAGCGGCTTCCAACTCCGCAATGCGGCTTTCATCTACGCCCGCTTCTGAGCGCGCTTTGTCCAAGAGCTTTTGGTACCGTTCCTCCTCACGTTCTGCCGCTTCGGCTTCCGCTAGCAGCTTCTTCTCCTCGCGTTCCGCACGGGCCATTTCAGCGCGATTTTCCTTCTCCATTTTAAGGCGTTCACGGTATTCATGGGTCGCGTGCAATTCGTCCAGTTTGAGGCTGACATATTGCCCACTGATACGCACGTTCATGGACTCGTTGGCTTTGTCGATTTGCTTGGCCGCGTTGAGGATACGCTTCTCCATCGCGTTGACGTTGTTCCAGCGTGTGTTTGCAATTGCGGCTTCGCATTCGTTGTTGAAGGCGCGCATCGTCAAACGGGTCTGGCGGTTAATCATCGTCTGACCCTTGGCGCGGCTTCCGTTCATTTCCCAGTCAGTCGGACAGAGGGTCGAGGTCTTGGCCGAGATCATTGCTTTCTGGCCATCGCGGATGCGTTTGATTTCTTGCTTGAATTCGTCAGCGTCGTTGAACTCGAAATGGGGTTCATAGACGCCGAGCTCCGCGAAGGAGAGTTTTTCGTCATAAATTGCAACTTGTTGCTCTATCATTTTCAGCGTAGCGCGCTTCTCGGAATAAGTGCTACGCGTCTTTTCAATTTGCTTCTGTATCTCTGTTGCCGTGTCCCTGAGCGTCGAGACTTCATCCTCAACAGACGTGATGGGCGCATATTTTTCCTTGAGCGATTCAGCGGTCACTTCCGCTTCCGTAATTCGCTTTTCGGCACGGTTCTTTGCGGCACGAGCGCGGAGCCAGAGGATCAGAAGAAGGATGGGTGGAAGCAACCAAGCGATTGCGAAAATCGTAATGGGGTCCACTATTTGCAACCTTTAAATTTCTATAGTTTGCTCAGGTGATTCCAGCATCACCCGCTTGCCCACGTCAATGAAATTCCCTCAGAGCTCAATTTGAAATTGGCAGGCGACAAGCTGCGCGCCGCAATGGCCGAAATGGACGGCACGACCATTGAAATCGTCAAACGTCCGCCCGGCGTTACAGGGTTTGTGGTCATCGCCCGTCGCTGGGTCGTGGAACGAACTTTCGCATGGCTCGGACGCTGCCGCCGGCTGGCGAAGGACTGAAAGGCCTCAATCGGATCCGCTCAGAAATTTTGAGTCAGACTCTCACATTTTCTTCTGTTGGATACTTGATAGGCAAGTGATGATCTAGCCCTGAGCGAGACCATAGGTATCGAGCGAAAGGCGGGTCATGTCTCGGGCCATTGCTGGGCAGCGTGAAGCACACGCAGGATCGTCACGGCTTTGGCATCCTCTGCATAGATTACGATGTAGTTGGGGCGCACGACCATCTCGCGTGTGCCATCTACGCGCCCCGCGCGGTAGATCTGCGGGTTATCGGGGATGCTTAAGGTTTTGGCCTCAATCTCATCTTTGATAGCTTGGGCCGCGTCCGGATTGTCATCTGAAATGTAATCGACAATCGCCAGCAGATCGGCAATGGCCGTTGCGTTCCACTCAAGATTGAGCACGGCGTTTTTCGTCAATCAGAGCCTGCGCTTCCTGCATCACCTGGGCATGTGGGACAGCGGGGCGCGGATCATCCAGTGCTTCCTGCACCTTGGCGCGAAACCAGGTATCGTAGGCATCAGGGTCGGCAGTCAGGCCACCAGGTAAGCCACCTTCAGTTGCAACGCGGGTCAACAGGATGCGCACGGCATCAGAGAGTGTAAGACCGACACCAGCTAGGGCGTCGGCGGCTTGAGCTTTGAGTTGGTCGTCCACGCGGACATGGAGCATCGAAGTTTGTGCGGGCATATGAATATCCTCCAGAGAGGATTGTATCTCAATTGATATACAATTTCAACGGTCTGTCAAAAACATTCTGAATTGTCCGCTTCAATTGATAACGTTGTGGCGCAAACGTCCAGGTGCGGGTGGAAATCTCTGGAAGGCGGGGATTTTACCCCCTTCCGAGGGGGCAATTTCCAGCCTCTCCACAGGCGCTGTTTTTTGACCTCCTGGCGGGGCCTCTCAGCGGGTCTTTTTCTGAGCAAATTTCTGACCTCAAAAAGGGCCCTCACGGGGGGTAAGGGGGGAAGTACATGGGATACTTAGGATACGCGAAGTGCATTATTCGGATTCAGCCTTTGATAACAGATAGGTAAGGTGGTTTTTTAAGGCTTGATAGTCACCACACCGGTGACTATAGTCACCACACCGGTGACTATCACCGATTCGAGGGGAAAAAAATGGCGAGAATTTCTGTCCTCGAACTGAAGAAAATTCACGGCGTTTCGCAGGACGATATCGACCTCGCCAGAGCCACCCAAAAGGCGCAGAAAAAATCCGGGTCTGTGGTGCTGCCGCTGGCGGTGATCTGCGGGGTCCAGAAACGCCGCCGGAAGACCGACAATGTGACGGACCCCGGCACGCTGCTGGAGCGTCAGAAGCGCAACCGCGGCGAATACGATCAGGCGGCGCTTCTGCTCGATCGCAACGCGCTTGCCGAAAAAACTCCCGAACGTGCTATGAGGGCACGGGAGGCGGCGGGCATCGCAAAGGAGCTGAGTGCATCCGCCCAGCTTGAGTTTGATTTCTTCGGAGGGGGCAACGTGTCCATCGCATTTCAGTATCAGGACGCCGTGACCGAACGGCTGTTCGACGCGGCTCCAACCACTACGAAGGCCAAGGAAGCGCTCTCCATCCTCTGGACGATCTGCCGTCATCTCGGCTGGCAGACCTACGAGTGTAGCAAGACCGCTGCCCAGCTTTGTGAGATCACTAGAACTCAGAAACAACACATGTCGAACGCCCTTAAATTGCTGGAAGACGTGGGTGCGATCCGCCGGGTCAAGCGCGGCCGGGTGAAGGTCATCACGGTGACGCCGGAAGGCGCGTTCCGGGGCAACATCAACGAGCATGGCAAAACCGTCGAACGCTACAAGCTGAACGTGATCGACGGAGGGGCCGATGGCTGACGAAACCGAAAACCATACCCTGCGCCTACTCCAAGAAATGCGGAGTGAAATGCGTGAGCGGTTTGAGGAAGCGCGGCAAGAACGGCAAGAGATGCGCGACCAACTGGACAGCATTCAGGCCGCTGTCGGAGGCGTTGCCTACATCCAAGCTGATCAACGGCTACAATTCGAGGCATTAGCTACACGAGTGCAGCGCCTCGAAGACAAGCTCGGCCTGACAGGCGAACCCGCCGAATAGCCCGACCTAAAAACCTGTCCCCGACCACGCCGCACCGGAAACCAGTTTCCGGTGCGCAGGATGTAAGCTGTTGTTTTTAATCACTCCCCAAAACGCGCCCACCGAACAACTCTCTAGCCCTGATCTGCGCTCTCCTGCGCCCGCCGATAGGCTTCCTCAAGGAAGTCCGGGCCTTCAAGATGGGCAAGCTCCCGCCCCCAGCGGCTCCGCGACGGCCTGTCCAGACCGCTCCACCATCGCCGCGCCTCCGCGCTCGCGCACTCCCCGGACTGGACACCTGCGCCAGCCTCTGCAAGCGCGGCTGAACCCATCCTGTCTCGTGCATCCTCTATCTGACCAACACCCGCCTCAAGCGCGCGCCGCAGGACACGCCCCAAAGCCTGCTTCAGCACCTCAAGCCGGGCTTTAAGCTCCTGCGGTATCCGCGCCGTGACCTGCGCAGGATACCGGCGTTCTCTCAAGCGCTCCGGACCGTCCATATCCCCTCCCAAACCCCATGTTTCCATTAATGTATTCTTAAGGATTTCTTTAAGAATTCTTTAAGTTTGCCGATAGCGTACAGGTTACATCAAAACGAGTTTCGTTTTGATGTATAATCGTGCCTCTCTGAAAATTTATACTAATTTTCCCTCTGCGGATGTTCCGGCTCAGGGGCAAAGTTGTTACAAAGGCGCCACAAAATGAGCGATATAAACCGGGAATATCAACGCCGCTATTTTGCGGCCAGAAAGGCCGAAGGTCTTAAGCGGATAGCACTTTGGGTCAGGCCGGAAGATGTAGAGGATATTAGCCTTGCGGCGCGGTGCCCTCATGCCCTCTCAAAACTCAAGAAAAAGATTCTCGAAGACCTGCGCCCGAAGATCGAGAAGCAGATTGAAGCCGAACTCACCCGCAAGACCCGACGCGCCATGCTGGCCCAAAAGCGGGCACAGGCCAGACGCCAGCACGCGGGCAGCAACCGCCCGCCCGAGATGATCCGGTTCAGGGCACGGCCACCCGGCGCGCTCAGGAACCGCCTCAAGGACGCTGGATGGCTCTACGACCCCGTAGCAGCCGTCTGGCACCTGCTGGACGATCCCGAAGCCTGGCCCGCAACGGAACGGCTGCTGGACGAACTGGACGCCGCCTACGACATCGAGCGCCTGGTCGACCCGCTCGGGTGAACGTCCAGACGTGGGTGGGGAGCCTCTGGGACGCCCCTCTGGGCCTCTGGGACGCCCCTCTGGGCCTCTGGGACGCCCGTCCAGTGGCGAACTGGACGCAAGCGACAGGATCGGGCAAGAAAGAACGCGGGGGCCGGTGGTCTCGTTGGGCAATCACGGTCACGCCGGAAGGGGCATTCCGAGGCAACATCAACGAGCACGCCAGGCCGTGGAACGCTACAAGCTGGACGGGATCGACGGGGGTAAGACAACGCACCATGAATGTCCCACTACGCAATTCCAGAGCGGGAGAATCTATGTACGCTATCGCCTTTGATCTCGAAGTTGCCGTCCTGAAAACGGAATACGGGGACCCTTACAACAACGCCTATTTCGAGATACGAAAAGAACTCGACACCCTCGGGTTTAATTGGACGCAAGGCAGCGTCTATCTCTACACGGGAGAAGGGGGGCTTACAGCTGTCTACCGCGCGATTAACAAGCTCTCTGGGGTACCTTGGTTCAAGAAATCGGTTCGAGATATCCGCGCCTTCAAGGTTGAGGACTGGTCGGACTTTACGGCCATCGTAAAAGAGTAGATCACAAGGCCCGGAACCCACAGGAACTACATTGTGACAACGCGGGGGAAAGAAAACATGAAGACAGTTAGCGTAATTGCACTAGCCCTTGGCCTGCTTGTCGGGTGGGCGGCCCATGCCGATGAAACACGTGGTTGGTATGGGTCGATAAACGCCGGTATAGCTGCGTCGAATAATTATTCGAGGTCAGCAAATGGTCTGACGACAGGCGAATTCGTATTCGACAGGGGCTTTGCCGTTGATGGGACGATTGGTTATGACTTCAACCCTTTTCGTGTCGAAGGGGAACTGTCCTGGCGACAATTCGGGCTGGACAACGTTGGTTTTTCGCAAGGCAGCGGCGACTACGCAGTCTTAAACGGCCTATCTTTCCCAATTGAGGGTCACATGTCATCGCTCGGGTTTATGGTAAACGGCTGGTACGACATTGATACCGGCAGCCAATGGACGCCATTCGTGGGAGGCGGCATCGGGAGGGCGAGAGTCAAAGGGGAAGCTTCGTCTTTCACCGCTGACGGAATATCGTATCCTTTCAACTTGAGTGGTTCTGAGTGGGTGTTTGCATACCAGATTGGGGCAGGCGTTGCCTATCAGATCACGGAAAAAGCTTCACTCCAAGTGGGATATCGGTACTTTACGACCGACAAATTTAGCTTTTCGGGCCACAAGCCTGAGATTCACAATGTGACGGCCTAGCTGGCCCGAAGCTGCATATTTGGGCTTTTGAAAGAACGTACAGGGAACGAAAGGCTGATTGACGGCCAGAGCTGATGTTGGATGATGCTTGCGTCTGGAGGGGTCATGATAGAGCAAGCATTTGCCTCAACGTGGGGGCTTTCATATTCGGATTTTGAGTTTCTAAACCGGTTTGGGGCGAAGTCGCGGGTCGCGATTGCATGCCAACTCCTCTTTTTTCGCCAGCATGGCCGGTTTCCTGCCACGCGCGGTGATCTTGACCCTGATGTGATCGTGTACGTTGCTGACCAGATTGGGGCGACAGACGATCTTTCCTACTCTTTTTCCAGTGACACCGCGCGGCGGCAACGTGCGAGTATTCTGGATTTTCTCGGGTTTCGCCGGGCTTCTGATCGTGATCGGGCCAGACTCCAGGCATGGATGATTGAACAGCTCGGTGGGCGTGACCTGAACTTGGCGGATTGGGTTGAGCGGGGCTATGCACAGGCCCGTCAAATGAACGTGTTTGTTCCTTCAGTGAAGATCATGGAGCGGCTTGCGCGCGCGGCCCGTCGGGATTTCCGCGAGGGGTATTTGACGAAGGTGGCATCGCGGTTATCGACCGAGAGGGTTACGCAGTTAGAATGGACGCTGTCTGAGCCCTTGGCGACAACGGGGTTTCAGCGTCTGAAGGATGATGTCGGTGCTGCAACGCTAGACAGCGTACTGCTGACGGCGCAAAAGGTGTCCTTTGTCGCGGCGCTCAATCTTCCATTGGATATTCTTGGTGATGTCGAACGCGGTTGGGTGATGCGTATTGCATGTCAGGTAGAAGGCGAAACCGCCTCGGAAATGCGTCGCCATGCGCCCGAGAAGCGCTTCGGGCTTCTTGCGGTCTACCTGATGCATCGCCGCTCTCAGCTGATTGACGGCCTCATTGACCTGCTTTTGGAGGTGGTTCATCGCCTGGGAACACGGTCACGCCGAAAGGTCATTCAGGGCATCGCGGCAGATATAGGCGCGGTTCATGGCAAGGAGCGTTTGCTTGTCGAGATTGCCATGGCCGCGCTGGATCATCCCGAGGGTCGGATTGAAGACGTTATCTTCCCTATCGCTGGGGCGGCTAAACTCCGGGCAGTCATTGACGAACATCGCGCCAAGGGTACCTTGGACACGCGCATCCAACAGACCATGCGCAACTCATATGCCAGCCACTACCGCCGCATGCTGCCACCGTTGCTCCGGGCTTTGCGATTTCGCTCGAACAATGCAATGTGGCATCCGATATTGACCGCCTTGGTTCTGATTGTCCGGTTTGCGGAAGCCGGTCGCCGGGTTGTTTCTGAAAATGATATTCCAGCAGGGATCATTCCCGGAAAATGGCGCAGCGCAGTCATTGATGAGAATGGTCGGGTCAATGTTGTGTCCTTCGAGCTCTGTGTGCTGACACAGCTTCGCGAACGCATCCGCGCCAAAGAGATATGGATCGAAGGTGCGGACCGCTACCGCAACCCGGATGATGACCTGCCGGGAGATTTCGACACGCGTCGAGATTCCTACTACGCTGATCTGGGGCTATCGCAGGATGCAAGAGGCTTTGTCGCGGGCGTGAAAGCCGAGCTGGAGAAGGAACTGCGGCTGTTGAACGCCACCTTGCCTGACAATGATAAGGTGCGCTTGCGGCGGGGTGGGGAGAACCGGATTTCCATTACGCCCTTTGCGCCAGCCCCAGAGCCGCCTGGTTTGGCCACGCTGAAAAGCGAGGTTGCCCGGGCGTGGCCGATGACCGGGCTTTTGGATGTTCTCAAAGAAACAGCACTCGATACTGGGTTTTTGAGCGGCTTTCAGACCTCGGCCAGTCGGGAGGCTCTGCCGCCTGCCGTGCGAGATCAACGCCTGTTGCTCTGCCTTTACGGCTTGGGAACCAACGCGGGCCTGAAACGCGTGGCCGCTGGTTCACCCGATGTCAGTTATGACGAACTTCTGCACATTCGCAGACGGTATATTGACCCGGCTTCCTTAAAGGCGGCTTGCGCGCAGGTTGCCAATGCAACGCTTGCAATTCGCGAACCGGAAATCTGGGGCACGCCGGGCACAACATGTGCTGGGGATTCCACCAAGTTCGGGGCCTGGGATCGCAATCTGATGACGGAGTGGCATGCGCGCTATGGCGGGCGCGGCGTCATGATTTATTGGCATGTAGAGCGTCAGGCGACCTGCATTTATTCTCAGCTGAAGCGTTGTTCGTCCTCTGAGGTAGCCGCAATGATTGAGGGTGTCTTACGGCATTGCACGGACATGGAAATCCAACGGCAGTATGTGGACAGCCACGGCCAAAGCGCAGTTGGCTTTGCTTTCTGCCATCTTCTGGGCTTTGAGCTTGCGCCGCGCCTCAAGGCAATTGCGCGGCAGAAACTCGCCCTCCCTAGTGCGGGTATGCGAGGGCAACTGCCCAATCTCCTTCCGATCCTGTCGGGCGTGGTCGATTGGGGCGAGATCGAACGCCAGTATGACGAGATGGTCAAATACGCAGCGGCCATGCAGCACGGGACGGCTGATCCCGAGGCCATCCTTCGCCGGTTCGCCCGATCCGATGTGATGCACCCCACCTACAAGGCGCTGGCGGAGCTTGGTCGCGCCATAAAGACGATTTTTCTGTGCCGCTATCTGCGCTCAGAGGCCTTCCGTCGGGAAATTCATGAGGGATTGAACGTCGTCGAGAACTGGAACAGCGCCAACAGCTTCGTGTTCTTTGGCAAGGGCGGTGAAATTGCCACCAATCGTGTGCGGGATCAGGAGACCGCTGCTCACGCGTTGCACTTGCTACAATCGTCACTGGTCTACGTGAACACGCGGATGGTGCAGTCCGTCCTGCGCAACCCCGATGTGGCCGCCCGCTTGTCCCCTGAGGATTATCGCGGCCTGTCCCCGCTCATCTACCTACACATCAACCCTTATGGCCGCTTCGAGGTCGATCTGGATAAGCGGATCGATTTCGGGCTCTTGGCCGCGTAATTGGAGTCCGTATGTCCTCTCAACTACTCGCAGAATGTATGGAGCAATTCGGTCTCCATGGTTTTGAACCGGAATTCCAATCGTATTTTTTGCGGCTAAAATCCCGCTTGCTCTCCAGCGGCGATGTCGCCTGTGGTTTGGTGGTGCTCACCGCACAAGAGGATGACCACTCGGGGGGGCACATCAAATACTGAGCCTACTTCTGGATGAAGCTCGGATGGGCCTGTAAAATGATAATGAGTACGCGGAAGATTTCCTGGAAGCGGTAGAAATGGCCGTTCAAGCCGGTGTTGCTGCGGGCGCGGTAAAGCAGGAAAACATGATGGAATTTGCGGGCCTCTATCGAAGGGTTGGCTTGCCGGTGCCACAATCATTTATGATCGATCCTGATAATATGGCGCCTCCGTCGGACATGGAGGGCTTCGATCTTTCCGAGAATCTGGAAAATGTTGCGCGCGATATCATGGACGAGGGAGGCTCGGCCTATGATCTATTCAATGCAATTGACACCATGATGGCAGCGGCACCGGAGGAAATTCAGGCGGGTCTGGCCAATCACATTGCCACGATGGATGGACCTTTTTTCGAACGTTGCGCTTTGTTCATGCTGTTGTCCGGCCCGCAGCTTGTCCAGGAGGCCACCATTGCCGGTCTGTTTGAACGCCTTGATGGCTTTGCCTTGAATGCAGAAACATTGACGCTTTTTCCAGTGGACCAGCACAGGCGGCATTGGATGATCTGATCAAGAAAGCACGCGGCAAACCCATTCCAAGCCAGAGCCAGTCAACCGGAGCAGAAATTCAAGAGATCGGCGCGAGTATAACGGACGGCGTTGGCGCTCAGAGCATTGCAGTCAGGGTGAAACAGAGTTCAAAGACCGTATTGGCAATGATCCTGATCAAGGCAGGGCATGGGATCAGGGACAGCTTCCTTGTTCCCCTTGAAAGCAGTGGCGATGCGGAACAAATGATCGGACAACTCCGCGCAGAAACTGGCGCCGACGATATTTCCGCTGACACTTTGCGTGTCTTGCTGGAGGGTGCATTGGCTGATGGCTTGGCAAACGAATGCCTGCCCGCTCCGGGTTTTCTGGACGTTGTCGAATCCTGTAACCTGTTCGACCTGCGCCCTCAGGAATTGGGGCTTCAGGCACTACTCGACTTGGCAGATCCCAACCGAAAGATTCAAGATGCCTCAGCGCAGGCGCTCGGGCGCTGGATTAATGATGATATGGCGTTGGACTTCCTGGAGCCTCTTACAGACAGCTGGTTCGAGGACAGCCAGGAGACCCGTGAGATTGTCGCCACCGGAAAAACAGCGCGCAGTATCGAAACCAAGCTCTGGAAATTCCTCGAGACGCGGCGCGATATTTGGGCGCGACGGTTTTTGCAAACAGCGGTGATGTTGAGAGATGGAGACCGGCTCCGGGAGTGGAAAACCCTGACCGCATCCGCATATGGCTTGATGAATGGACGGGCTTTGAAGCGTATCCCCCTGATGGAAGACATCATGCATACGACAATCGAAGCGGATGATGCAAAACTTTGGGGATAGCGCGTCACTATGAGTATACCCATGATGACGATGCGCATGAACACTGAAACCCGCCATTTTTATGTTCACTTTGGGTCTGTTTCGAGATAATGAACAGATCATGTCAGAGGCACACCCAAAATGAACACTTATCAGGCCAAAATCGGATATGCCCGCATCTCGACCGTGGATCAGAACCTCGATGCTCAAATCGAGGCACTGACAGCGGCGGGATGTGGGATGGTCCGTCAGGAACAGCGTAGCGGGACGACGCTTGAGGGTCGCCCCGAGCTGAACAACATTCTCGACTTCATTCACAAGGGCGAAACTTTGGTTGTCACGCGGATCGACCGTCTGGCACGCTCAATGCACGATCTTCAGACCATCGTCACCCGACTGAAGGACAAGGGCGCGCATCTCGCGGCCACGGAGCAACCCGTGGATACGTCCACCGCAGCGGGTAAAGCGTTCTTCGATATGCTGGGCGTCTTTGCTGAATTCGAGACCAATCTTCGCCGGGAGCGCCAGTCAGAGGGTATCGCCACAGCGAAGCGACGCGGCGTATATCGCGGGCGCAAACCGAAGATCGATATGGTCGCCATTGGTGAACGATTGGCTGGCGGTGCCACGCCCACCGAGATCGCCCGCGAGATGGGCGTCTCGCGCGGCACCGTCTATAAAGCAAAGGCTTTGATGCCCTCGGATGGCCAAACGACAGGGCAGAGCCCATAATGAAAAAGAACAAGCGGAAAGCGCGCGTGCAGACGGCCAAGCCACCTGCGAAGGTCGGCCAGGCCAATTCCAGGGTGCCCCCGCCGCGCAACCTGACACCCGAGCTATGCAAACGCTTGCGCCGGGACATGACGAAGGCCTGCCTCGCCGTGGTGGAAACGCATGGGCTGACGGTTGAAGGTGGCGAACTGAGTGACATCGATCTGCGTCATGGCTTCGACATCAGTTTCCGCGTCGGCATTCCGATGGCAGACGGCGCAATCTATTCGCCAGACAAAGCCATGTTCGAGGTCCTTGCGCCGCATTTTGGCCTGGAACCCTCTGACTATGGGCGGACCTTCAGATCGAAAGATGAGGTCTTCCGCATTGTCGCCATCAATCCAAATAGACCAAAATACCCCATCAGCGCTGAACGCGTCTCAGACGGTCGGGGCTTCAAGTTCCACCCAGACAATGTCGTCATGTACTTGCAGAGTTCAGGCGCATGAAACGTACACCATTTGTTCTTTCAAAAGCCCAAATATGCAGCTTCGGGCCAGCCAGGCCGGGTTTCCTATCAGGGGTCCATTAGGGCTCAGTGCAAAATACCCCTCTAAGAAAAGTAACCCGTTGTAATCAAATGATTTTTATAGCTGTGCTTTCTGCGAATTTTGTGCGCATTTGCAAGCCTCTTAATTCATTGTTTTCAAATGATTTTAAATTTCTTAACGTGGTTTTCTGCACTCAGCCTCACTCGACCCCTCTGGCGGTGATCTGCGGGGTCCAGAAACGCCGCCGGAAGACCGGCAACGTGACGGACCCGGAGGCGCTGCTGGAGCGTCAGAGGCACAACCGCGGCGAATACGATCAGGCGGCGCTTCTGCTCGACCGCAACGCGCTTGCCGAAAAAACGCCCGAACGTGCTATGAGGGCACGGGAGGCGGCCGGCATCGCAAAGGAGCTGAGCGCCACCACCCAGCTTGAGTTTGATTTCTTCGGAGGGGGCAACGTGTCCATCGCATTCCAGTATCAGGACGCCGTAACCGAACGCCTGTTCGAGGCGGCTCCGACCACGGCCAAAGCCTATCAGGCGCTCTCGATCCTCTGGACGATCTGTCGTCATCTGGGATGGCAAAACTACGAATGTACCAAGACCGCTGCACAGCTTTGCTCGATCACAAGGACAAACGAGGCTCATATGGCACGCGCCCTTAAATTACTGGAAGAGGTTGGCGCGATCCGCCGGGTCAAGCGGGGCCGGGTGAAGGTTATTACGGTGACGCCGGAAGGCGCGTTCCGGGGCAACATCAACGAGCACGGCAAGGCCGTGGAACGCTACAAGCTGGACGTGATCGACGGCGGTAAGGAGGATGAGTGAAATGAAATATTTTCTGTGCGTTTGCGCGACTTGCGCTATCGCTGGCTGCGTAAGTCAAATTACTCCTGCAATCTCTCAATTTAATGGGGATAGCGTCAGCATTCAACTCAATGGAAACCAAATGGAATTTGCTGATGCGACTGTGAGGGATCAAGCAAAAGCGGCAGCCGATGCCGAAGCGACGCGAATTTGCCGCAAAGGCTCAAAGAAAAGAGCGGAATTTGCCAGTACGAGAAACATTCCAACTGGACAATATAGCTATATTACTGAACTCCTATATCTCTGTTTAAACTGACCTTAGATGAAGACGACGATGATGGATGAAACCGTTACAAATCAACTAATGATTGAGCACCTCAAAAGGTTACATAATGGACAATCTCAAGTATTGGAAAGACTTGAATCTATTGAGGCCGACATGCGTAGCGTTAAATCCTACTTAGGTACAATCAAGCACGACATGGCAACACTAATCGATGCCAGCGCTGCACAGGATACCATCATTGCCGCAATGAGAACTCGCATCGACCGCATCGAGCGTCGCCTCGATCTGACCGACGCGCCCGCCGAATAGCCCTATCTAAAAACCTGTCCCCAACCACGCCGCACCGGAAGCTGATTTCCGGTGAGCGGTCTGTAAGATGCTGTTTTTAATCACTTCCCCAAAACGCACCCGCAGAACAACCATCTAGCTCTGATCGGGCTGTACGCATGAATGGAACCACAGGGGGTCATAAGCCATTTTGCAAATGTCTCAATATTTGCGCCTCGAACAGCCAGAAAAATAATCGTTGTTTTTCAACAGGCTATCTTTGCAATATATCCGTGCAAAACACTTCATGTTTCGCAATATCTTTTGCAAGGACGAAATTCCTCTCTCGCTTAGAACCGATGAGAAGTAGAAATTTCCCTTATTTATCAATGGCGACACTTTCCTCATGACCCCTCACCGTTCCATTCATGCGTACAGCCCTGATCTGCGCTTTCCTGCGCCCGCCGATAGGCTTCCTCAAGGAATTCCGGGCCTTCAAGATGCGCAAGCTCCCGGCCCCAGCGACTCCGCGATGGCCTGTCCAGACTGCTCCACCACTGCCGCGCATCCGGGCCAGAGCGGCCCCTAACCTCCCCGGGCTGGATACCTTTGCCAGCCTCCGCAAGCGCCGCTGAACCCGCCCTGTCTCGTGCATCCTCGATCTGACCAACACCCGCCTCAAGCACACGACGCAGGACACGCCCCAAAGCCTGCCCCTCCCGGTCCGCAAGCACCTCCAGCCGGGCTTTTAGCTCCTGCGGGATCCGCGCTGTGACCTGCGCAGGATACCGACGTTCCCTCAACCGCTCCGACCCGTCCATATTCCCTCCCGAACCCCATGTTCCCATTAGAGAATGCTTAAAGAGTTCTTTAAGAATACATCAAGTTTGCCGGTAGCATACAGATTACATCAAAATGAATTTCAATTTTGATGTATAATCGTGCCTCTCAGAAAATAATGATTATTTTGTGTCGGATGTTTCCGGCGCAGGAAAAGATACACGGACCCGAACGACAGGCACACAAACCAGCGCAAATTCATTGCAGCCAGAAAGGCCGAAGGGCTGGAACGGATCGTCCTGTGGGTGAAACCGGAAGATAAACCCGCACTCCGGGAAATCGCCCGGCAACCACACGCCATTGCCAAGCGGCGGGCGGAGATCGAGGCGAGAGCTTCGGCCACAGATCGAAAGACGGGTGGAAGCCGAACTCACCCGCAAGACGCACCGCGCCATGCTGGCCCAAAAACGTGCTCAGGCCAGACGTCAGCACGCGGGCAGCAACCGCCCGCCCGAGATGATCCGGTTCAGGGCACGGCCACCCGCCGCAGTGCGCAACCGTCTGAAGGCGTCCGGGTGGTGGTACGACCCCGTTGCCGCCGTCTGGCACCTGCCGGACGAACCCGAAGCCTGGCCCGCAACCGAACGGCTGCTGGACAAACTGGACGCCGCCTACGACATCGAGCGCCTCGTCGACCCGCTCGGGTGAACGTCGCGGCGCAACCGTCCAGGCGCGGGTGGAAGCCTCCGGGCCTCTGGGGGCCTCTGGGGGCCTCTGGGGGGGCTCTGGGGGCCTCTGGGGGCCTCTGGGGGGGGCTCTGGGGGCCTCTGGGGGCCTCTGGGGGGGGCTCTGGGGGCCTCTGGGGGCCTCTGGGGCCTCTGGGGGCCTCTGGGGGCCTCTGGGCGAACTAGACGTGATCGACGGAATGGGGCAGGGAAGAGATCGGGGGAGGCCCCCAGTGTCAAGCGGTGTTCGAACGGTGTGTGAGCGTGTGATCGGGGGCGGTCATATATGCGTACAGCCCTTCTACGAAGAAACCTTCGATGGGGCAAAAGGGTGAATCCGCTGCGGTTGAGCCAACGGCAGCTTTTGCGGCTATATGGCTTCCGGAAATTCGTCTGATGGTCGTGCCATGTCCTTTAACTCCTCTTTTCGACGGGAGAGGGTTTCATGCCATTCCTGCGCCTCACGGTCTGTGAAAAAACTGGCAGACGGCGCAAGGCGTTTCACAGCTTCCTCGACCTCTTGCAGTCCGACGCGAAAGAATTCTTTGCGCATATTGGAAGCGTTCACGCGGCGGTTCGCGAACTCCTTGTGAAGGGCGTTTTCTAGAGCAGGGGCTTCGTCCGAGTAGATCATGGCGTGGGTGTCGAAGCGGAACGGAACGCTTGCGTCGCCAAGCTCTTTCACACGGTCATCGGGTTCAAGCCGCCGAGTGAGGCCGATCTTGACTACATCCTCGCCAAAGGAACCGATGTTCGAGATAATGTAAACGTAGCCGGATTTGGTCATCTCAGCCATTGCTCGGGCGCGTTCACTTGTCGTGTGGGCTTCGGCCAAAGCGGCTTCCAACTCCGCAATGCGGCTTTCATCTACGCCCGCTTCTGAGCGCGCTTTGTCCAAGAGCTTTTGGTACCGTTCCTCCTCACGTTCTGCCGCTTCGGCTTCCGCTAGCAGCTTCTTCTCCTCGCGTTCCGCACGGGCCATTTCAGCGCGATTTTCCTTCTCCATTTTAAGGCGTTCACGGTATTCATGGGTCGCGTGCAATTCGTCCAGTTTGAGGCTGACATATTGCCCACTGATACGCACGTTCATGGACTCGTTGGCTTTGTCGATTTGCTTGGCCGCGTTGAGGATACGCTTCTCCATCGCGTTGACGTTGTTCCAGCGTGTGTTTGCAATTGCGGCTTCGCATTCGTTGTTGAAGGCGCGCATCGTCAAACGGGTCTGGCGGTTAATCATCGTCTGACCCTTGGCGCGGCTTCCGTTCATTTCCCAGTCAGTCGGACAGAGGGTCGAGGTCTTGGCCGAGATCATTGCTTTCTGGCCATCGCGGATGCGTTTGATTTCTTGCTTGAATTCGTCAGCGTCGTTGAACTCGAAATGGGGTTCATAGACGCCGAGCTCCGCGAAGGAGAGTTTTTCGTCATAAATTGCAACTTGTTGCTCTATCATTTTCAGCGTAGCGCGCTTCTCGGAATAAGTGCTACGCGTCTTTTCAATTTGCTTCTGTATCTCTGTTGCCGTGTCCCTGAGCGTCGAGACTTCATCCTCAACAGACGTGATGGGCGCATATTTTTCCTTGAGCGATTCAGCGGTCACTTCCGCTTCCGTAATTCGCTTTTCGGCACGGTTCTTTGCGGCACGAGCGCGGAGCCAGAGGATCAGAAGAAGGATGGGTGGAAGCAACCAAGCGATTGCGAAAATCGTAATGGGGTCCACTATTTGCAACCTTTAAATTTCTATAGTTTGCTCAGGTGATTCCAGCATCACCCGCTTGCCCACGTCAATGAAATTCCCTCAGAGCTCAATTTGAAATTGGCAGGCGACAAGCTGCGCGCCGCAATGGCCGAAATGGACGGCACGACCATTGAAATCGTCAAACGTCCGCCCGGCGTTACAGGGTTTGTGGTCATCGCCCGTCGCTGGGTCGTGGAACGAACTTTCGCATGGCTCGGACGCTGCCGCCGGCTGGCGAAGGACTGAAAGGCCTCAATCGGATCCGCTCAGAAATTTTGAGTCAGACTCTCACATTTTCTTCTGTTGGATACTTGATAGGCAAGTGATGATCTAGCCCTGAGCGAGACCATAGGTATCGAGCGAAAGGCGGGTCATGTCTCGGGCCATTGCTGGGCAGCGTGAAGCACACGCAGGATCGTCACGGCTTTGGCATCCTCTGCATAGATTACGATGTAGTTGGGGCGCACGACCATCTCGCGTGTGCCATCTACGCGCCCCGCGCGGTAGATCTGCGGGTTATCGGGGATGCTTAAGGTTTTGGCCTCAATCTCATCTTTGATAGCTTGGGCCGCGTCCGGATTGTCATCTGAAATGTAATCGACAATCGCCAGCAGATCGGCAATGGCCGTTGCGTTCCACTCAAGATTGAGCACGGCGTTTTTCGTCAATCAGAGCCTGCGCTTCCTGCATCACCTGGGCATGTGGGACAGCGGGGCGCGGATCATCCAGTGCTTCCTGCACCTTGGCGCGAAACCAGGTATCGTAGGCATCAGGGTCGGCAGTCAGGCCACCAGGTAAGCCACCTTCAGTTGCAACGCGGGTCAACAGGATGCGCACGGCATCAGAGAGTGTAAGACCGACACCAGCTAGGGCGTCGGCGGCTTGAGCTTTGAGTTGGTCGTCCACGCGGACATGGAGCATCGAAGTTTGTGCGGGCATATGAATATCCTCCAGAGAGGATTGTATCTCAATTGATATACAATTTCAACGGTCTGTCAAAAACATTCTGAATTGTCCGCTTCAATTGATAACGTTGTGGCGCAAACGTCCAGGTGCGGGTGGAAATCTCTGGAAGGCGGGGATTTTACCCCCTTCCGAGGGGGCAATTTCCAGCCTCTCCACAGGCGCTGTTTTTTGACCTCCTGGCGGGGCCTCTCAGCGGGTCTTTTTCTGAGCAAATTTCTGACCTCAAAAAGGGCCCTCACGGGGGGTAAGGGGGGAAGTACATGGGATACTTAGGATACGCGAAGTGCATTATTCGGATTCAGCCTTTGATAACAGATAGGTAAGGTGGTTTTTTAAGGCTTGATAGTCACCACACCGGTGACTATAGTCACCACACCGGTGACTATCACCGATTCGAGGGGAAAAAAATGGCGAGAATTTCTGTCCTCGAACTGAAGAAAATTCACGGCGTTTCGCAGGACGATATCGACCTCGCCAGAGCCACCCAAAAGGCGCAGAAAAAATCCGGGTCTGTGGTGCTGCCGCTGGCGGTGATCTGCGGGGTCCAGAAACGCCGCCGGAAGACCGACAATGTGACGGACCCCGGCACGCTGCTGGAGCGTCAGAAGCGCAACCGCGGCGAATACGATCAGGCGGCGCTTCTGCTCGATCGCAACGCGCTTGCCGAAAAAACTCCCGAACGTGCTATGAGGGCACGGGAGGCGGCGGGCATCGCAAAGGAGCTGAGTGCATCCGCCCAGCTTGAGTTTGATTTCTTCGGAGGGGGCAACGTGTCCATCGCATTTCAGTATCAGGACGCCGTGACCGAACGGCTGTTCGACGCGGCTCCAACCACTACGAAGGCCAAGGAAGCGCTCTCCATCCTCTGGACGATCTGCCGTCATCTCGGCTGGCAGACCTACGAGTGTAGCAAGACCGCTGCCCAGCTTTGTGAGATCACTAGAACTCAGAAACAACACATGTCGAACGCCCTTAAATTGCTGGAAGACGTGGGTGCGATCCGCCGGGTCAAGCGCGGCCGGGTGAAGGTCATCACGGTGACGCCGGAAGGCGCGTTCCGGGGCAACATCAACGAGCATGGCAAAACCGTCGAACGCTACAAGCTGAACGTGATCGACGGAGGGGCCGATGGCTGACGAAACCGAAAACCATACCCTGCGCCTACTCCAAGAAATGCGGAGTGAAATGCGTGAGCGGTTTGAGGAAGCGCGGCAAGAACGGCAAGAGATGCGCGACCAACTGGACAGCATTCAGGCCGCTGTCGGAGGCGTTGCCTACATCCAAGCTGATCAACGGCTACAATTCGAGGCATTAGCTACACGAGTGCAGCGCCTCGAAGACAAGCTCGGCCTGACAGGCGAACCCGCCGAATAGCCCGACCTAAAAACCTGTCCCCGACCACGCCGCACCGGAAACCAGTTTCCGGTGCGCAGGATGTAAGCTGTTGTTTTTAATCACTCCCCAAAACGCGCCCACCGAACAACTCTCTAGCCCTGATCTGCGCTCTCCTGCGCCCGCCGATAGGCTTCCTCAAGGAAGTCCGGGCCTTCAAGATGGGCAAGCTCCCGCCCCCAGCGGCTCCGCGACGGCCTGTCCAGACCGCTCCACCATCGCCGCGCCTCCGCGCTCGCGCACTCCCCGGACTGGACACCTGCGCCAGCCTCTGCAAGCGCGGCTGAACCCATCCTGTCTCGTGCATCCTCTATCTGACCAACACCCGCCTCAAGCGCGCGCCGCAGGACACGCCCCAAAGCCTGCTTCAGCACCTCAAGCCGGGCTTTAAGCTCCTGCGGTATCCGCGCCGTGACCTGCGCAGGATACCGGCGTTCTCTCAAGCGCTCCGGACCGTCCATATCCCCTCCCAAACCCCATGTTTCCATTAATGTATTCTTAAGGATTTCTTTAAGAATTCTTTAAGTTTGCCGATAGCGTACAGGTTACATCAAAACGAGTTTCGTTTTGATGTATAATCGTGCCTCTCTGAAAATTTATACTAATTTTCCCTCTGCGGATGTTCCGGCTCAGGGGCAAAGTTGTTACAAAGGCGCCACAAAATGAGCGATATAAACCGGGAATATCAACGCCGCTATTTTGCGGCCAGAAAGGCCGAAGGTCTTAAGCGGATAGCACTTTGGGTCAGGCCGGAAGATGTAGAGGATATTAGCCTTGCGGCGCGGTGCCCTCATGCCCTCTCAAAACTCAAGAAAAAGATTCTCGAAGACCTGCGCCCGAAGATCGAGAAGCAGATTGAAGCCGAACTCACCCGCAAGACCCGACGCGCCATGCTGGCCCAAAAGCGGGCACAGGCCAGACGCCAGCACGCGGGCAGCAACCGCCCGCCCGAGATGATCCGGTTCAGGGCACGGCCACCCGGCGCGCTCAGGAACCGCCTCAAGGACGCTGGATGGCTCTACGACCCCGTAGCAGCCGTCTGGCACCTGCTGGACGATCCCGAAGCCTGGCCCGCAACGGAACGGCTGCTGGACGAACTGGACGCCGCCTACGACATCGAGCGCCTGGTCGACCCGCTCGGGTGAACGTCCAGACGTGGGTGGGGAGCCTCTGGGACGCCCCTCTGGGCCTCTGGGACGCCCCTCTGGGCCTCTGGGACGCCCGTCCAGTGGCGAACTGGACGCAAGCGACAGGATCGGGCAAGAAAGAACGCGGGGGCCGGTGGTCTCGTTGGGCAATCACGGTCACGCCGGAAGGGGCATTCCGAGGCAACATCAACGAGCACGCCAGGCCGTGGAACGCTACAAGCTGGACGGGATCGACGGGGGTAAGACAACGCACCATGAATGTCCCACTACGCAATTCCAGAGCGGGAGAATCTATGTACGCTATCGCCTTTGATCTCGAAGTTGCCGTCCTGAAAACGGAATACGGGGACCCTTACAACAACGCCTATTTCGAGATACGAAAAGAACTCGACACCCTCGGGTTTAATTGGACGCAAGGCAGCGTCTATCTCTACACGGGAGAAGGGGGGCTTACAGCTGTCTACCGCGCGATTAACAAGCTCTCTGGGGTACCTTGGTTCAAGAAATCGGTTCGAGATATCCGCGCCTTCAAGGTTGAGGACTGGTCGGACTTTACGGCCATCGTAAAAGAGTAGATCACAAGGCCCGGAACCCACAGGAACTACATTGTGACAACGCGGGGGAAAGAAAACATGAAGACAGTTAGCGTAATTGCACTAGCCCTTGGCCTGCTTGTCGGGTGGGCGGCCCATGCCGATGAAACACGTGGTTGGTATGGGTCGATAAACGCCGGTATAGCTGCGTCGAATAATTATTCGAGGTCAGCAAATGGTCTGACGACAGGCGAATTCGTATTCGACAGGGGCTTTGCCGTTGATGGGACGATTGGTTATGACTTCAACCCTTTTCGTGTCGAAGGGGAACTGTCCTGGCGACAATTCGGGCTGGACAACGTTGGTTTTTCGCAAGGCAGCGGCGACTACGCAGTCTTAAACGGCCTATCTTTCCCAATTGAGGGTCACATGTCATCGCTCGGGTTTATGGTAAACGGCTGGTACGACATTGATACCGGCAGCCAATGGACGCCATTCGTGGGAGGCGGCATCGGGAGGGCGAGAGTCAAAGGGGAAGCTTCGTCTTTCACCGCTGACGGAATATCGTATCCTTTCAACTTGAGTGGTTCTGAGTGGGTGTTTGCATACCAGATTGGGGCAGGCGTTGCCTATCAGATCACGGAAAAAGCTTCACTCCAAGTGGGATATCGGTACTTTACGACCGACAAATTTAGCTTTTCGGGCCACAAGCCTGAGATTCACAATGTGACGGCCTAGCTGGCCCGAAGCTGCATATTTGGGCTTTTGAAAGAACGTACAGGGAACGAAAGGCTGATTGACGGCCAGAGCTGATGTTGGATGATGCTTGCGTCTGGAGGGGTCATGATAGAGCAAGCATTTGCCTCAACGTGGGGGCTTTCATATTCGGATTTTGAGTTTCTAAACCGGTTTGGGGCGAAGTCGCGGGTCGCGATTGCATGCCAACTCCTCTTTTTTCGCCAGCATGGCCGGTTTCCTGCCACGCGCGGTGATCTTGACCCTGATGTGATCGTGTACGTTGCTGACCAGATTGGGGCGACAGACGATCTTTCCTACTCTTTTTCCAGTGACACCGCGCGGCGGCAACGTGCGAGTATTCTGGATTTTCTCGGGTTTCGCCGGGCTTCTGATCGTGATCGGGCCAGACTCCAGGCATGGATGATTGAACAGCTCGGTGGGCGTGACCTGAACTTGGCGGATTGGGTTGAGCGGGGCTATGCACAGGCCCGTCAAATGAACGTGTTTGTTCCTTCAGTGAAGATCATGGAGCGGCTTGCGCGCGCGGCCCGTCGGGATTTCCGCGAGGGGTATTTGACGAAGGTGGCATCGCGGTTATCGACCGAGAGGGTTACGCAGTTAGAATGGACGCTGTCTGAGCCCTTGGCGACAACGGGGTTTCAGCGTCTGAAGGATGATGTCGGTGCTGCAACGCTAGACAGCGTACTGCTGACGGCGCAAAAGGTGTCCTTTGTCGCGGCGCTCAATCTTCCATTGGATATTCTTGGTGATGTCGAACGCGGTTGGGTGATGCGTATTGCATGTCAGGTAGAAGGCGAAACCGCCTCGGAAATGCGTCGCCATGCGCCCGAGAAGCGCTTCGGGCTTCTTGCGGTC
>CATOSB010000014.1 GCA_951812305.1 uncultured Paracoccaceae bacterium | reverse complement strand
CCCCAATTGTCCATAACTGTGCAAATTTCCACAATTGATGCTGAAAACTACCTGTGATGTTGGAATTTGCAATGCCGACATCCCGACTGGTGAACGAAGCTGCCGGTGCCAACGGGTTGAGCGCACCGACCGCTGTCACGCCCATCACGAAATTAGTGATGTGCATTCAAACGTTTCGCGTTAAACTTGTGCCGTGGTCATTCGTGTTTTGCCATTTGCAATTTCAGATATTCGAAAGAGGAGGTTTATTCATGCGAGGACGCTACGTTCAGATGGTCATGGCCGCGACCGGCTATCACAAGGAAGGCATCGACGGCATCATTGGTCCGCAGTCGATGAAATCTGTCGCAAAGGTCGAAGCAGACTTAAATGGCCTTTACAAATTCGACCCTTCGGGTTCGTCGCAAAAACGTCGCCTTGTTGCAGCAACGCAAGCTTGCCTGCACAAACTTGGATATGACCCGGGCGATGTCGACGGCTACGAGGGCCCATTTACGACTGAAGGAATGAATGCGTTCCTTTTCAAAGCCGTGCACGGCAAAGAGGAGGAAGTTGGTAACTCCCAAGCACCCTGTCCGATAGGGTTGCGGGGTTTTGTTCCGTCAGAGCCGTGCGATGATCTGAGGTGGTGACAGGGTCAGGATTTCCAGGATGTTGAACCGGTGTTTTCTGGCCGTCGAGATGACGGACCTGATGTCGGCGAAGACCCGCGCGCCCTCGAGGGTGCGGAAGGTGCCCGAGATTTTCATGCGCAGCTTCATCATGCGCAGGTCCTGTTCGGCCTGATTGTTTGTGAATGGGACCGCGAAGTCGGCGATGAATCGCAAAACGTCATCGCGGTAGTCACGCAGGCGGAGGAGCAGGTTGTGGCCTGGCCGCCTGGCTTTTCGGCCGCGGGTGCCGGGGCTTTTGGCCAGCGGGGGCTGGCGTTCGTGGAAGGCGAGCCCCTTGGCGAGGATCGCCATGTATCTGGTGACTATACCCTGGCGAACCAGTTCCGGGAGTTCGGTCTCGCCTTGATCCTGAGCCGCGCATCTGAGCTGATTGGCGCTATGAAGCACTGCGCTCATCTCCGTCGCCCAAGGCTCTTTTTCGATCTCTTCGATGGCCTTGAGTTCGCGCAAGTGATGCGCCCCGCAGAGGGCGTGGGCGTCCACTCCGCTCATATGGGCGTAGTAGGGTTTCCAGTGATCATGAATGATCGTCCCGCCGGTCAGGAAGGTTGGAACAGCACCGCGTTTGGCGCTGATGCGGTAATGGGTGAAGGCGGTATCGCAGATCGTGTGCAGCCAGTGCAGCTTGCCGGCAACACGAAGTCCGGTCTCGTCCAGATGCCGAACGCCGCCTTCGGCAAGCCGGGCGAGAATGTGTTCAACCACGACACCCATCTTATTTGCCGCGCCGCGCGTCCAGTTGGTCACGCTGGCCGCGCACAAGCTGGTGGCCCCAAACAGGTCGCGCATAAGCTGGCAGACCCGATCCTCGGGTATCAGCTGCTGAACATTGCAATAGACCGCCACTGCCCGCATGCGCGTGCCATATTGCACATGCGCGGCCACGCCATCGGGAAAGCCAGCCGTCGTCGTGGCTCGACAATGGTCGCAACAATAAACCGCCGCCTGATGCTCGGTGACCTCCAGGCGTGGCGCAGGCAAGTCGAACACCTGACGCTTCTCGATCCCTTTCACCATCTCCGCCGTCAGGGCGCTCTGACAGGCGCTGCAATGCGTCGCCTCATGCCGTTCGACAAAGTCGGGTGTTGACGTCTGGCGCAGGGTGTCGCCCCGGTGGCCAACTTGGCCGCCACTTTTCTTTCCGGATTTGCCACGCAGGCTGCGCGGGGCTGGCTTCTTCAGGCCATCACTTGAAGGGGGCTTGCTGCTATTGCTGCTGTTCTTGGCCAACTGTCGGCGCAGGTCCGTGATCTCTTCCGCCATGCTCGCCAACGCAGCTTCAAGCTCAGCGATCCGACGCAGAGCCGTGGCGAGAAGTTGTTCAAGGGCGGCAACCTGATCCATCCCACCACTGATTCAGAGAAATCAACCCGGCGCCACAGAATTCAGACAAGAAAGAAAAAAACACGCGCAAAATGGCAAATTCGACTCACCATAAAACTGACAATAACACTCAAACGTGGGGGGTGCTTGGGAGTTACCTTTAAAGTAACTCCCAAGCACCCTGTCCGATAGGGTTGCGGGGTTTTGTTCCGTCAGAGCCGTGCGATGATCTGAGGTGGTGACAGGGTCAGGATTTCCAGGATGTTGAACCGGTGTTTTCTGGCCGTCGAGATGACGGACCTGATGTCGGCGAAGACCCGCGCGCCCTCGAGGGTGCGGAAGGTGCCCGAGATTTTCATGCGCAGCTTCATCATGCGCAGGTCCTGTTCGGCCTGATTGTTTGTGAATGGGACCGCGAAGTCGGCGATGAATCGCAAAACGTCATCGCGGTAGTCACGCAGGCGGAGGAGCAGGTTGTGGCCTGGCCGCCTGGCTTTTCGGCCGCGGGTGCCGGGGCTTTTGGCCAGCGGGGGCTGGCGTTCGTGGAAGGCGAGCCCCTTGGCGAGGATCGCCATGTATCTGGTGACTATACCCTGGCGAACCAGTTCCGGGAGTTCGGTCTCGCCTTGATCCTGAGCCGCGCATCTGAGCTGATTGGCGCTATGAAGCACTGCGCTCATCTCCGTCGCCCAAGGCTCTTTTTCGATCTCTTCGATGGCCTTGAGTTCGCGCAAGTGATGCGCCCCGCAGAGGGCGTGGGCGTCCACTCCGCTCATATGGGCGTAGTAGGGTTTCCAGTGATCATGAATGATCGTCCCGCCGGTCAGGAAGGTTGGAACAGCACCGCGTTTGGCGCTGATGCGGTAATGGGTGAAGGCGGTATCGCAGATCGTGTGCAGCCAGTGCAGCTTGCCGGCAACACGAAGTCCGGTCTCGTCCAGATGCCGAACGCCGCCTTCGGCAAGCCGGGCGAGAATGTGTTCAACCACGACACCCATCTTATTTGCCGCGCCGCGCGTCCAGTTGGTCACGCTGGCCGCGCACAAGCTGGTGGCCCCAAACAGGTCGCGCATAAGCTGGCAGACCCGATCCTCGGGTATCAGCTGCTGAACATTGCAATAGACCGCCACTGCCCGCATGCGCGTGCCATATTGCACATGCGCGGCCACGCCATCGGGAAAGCCAGCCGTCGTCGTGGCTCGACAATGGTCGCAACAATAAACCGCCGCCTGATGCTCGGTGACCTCCAGGCGTGGCGCAGGCAAGTCGAACACCTGACGCTTCTCGATCCCTTTCACCATCTCCGCCGTCAGGGCGCTCTGACAGGCGCTGCAATGCGTCGCCTCATGCCGTTCGACAAAGTCGGGTGTTGACGTCTGGCGCAGGGTGTCGCCCCGGTGGCCAACTTGGCCGCCACTTTTCTTTCCGGATTTGCCACGCAGGCTGCGCGGGGCTGGCTTCTTCAGGCCATCACTTGAAGGGGGCTTGCTGCTATTGCTGCTGTTCTTGGCCAACTGTCGGCGCAGGTCCGTGATCTCTTCCGCCATGCTCGCCAACGCAGCTTCAAGCTCAGCGATCCGACGCAGAGCCGTGGCGAGAAGTTGTTCAAGGGCGGCAACCTGATCCATCCCACCACTGATTCAGAGAAATCAACCCGGCGCCACAGAATTCAGACAAGAAAGAAAAAAAACACGCGCAAAATGGCAAATTCGACTCACCATAAAACTGACAATAACACTCAAACGTGGGGGGTGCTTGGGAGTTACCCTTTAAACAAGGCAAGGAGCTGGTGGGCATGTTGCAGGAGGGACAGGCGAACCCAAAGGCTGATGCGCCCGAAACTCAGGCTGAAGAGGACGTCCCGCCAGTTGGGGAGAAAGACGCTTCTGTGTGGTCACTTGCCAGTTCCGCGTTGATTTTCAGCAAACAGGAAACAGGCGGTCTTCAGGGGACTGTGGAAATAGCGACCGACGCCGTCGATGCGGGACGTGAATTCGGCGCGGGTTTCGTCGCTTCAAAAACACATGACCAACCGCTGGATAGTAAGCTGTTAACAGTCACGCGTGACGCGAACACGCTAACTGTTTCGGCACCATCGGTGAGTGCCAAAAACATTCCAAATGGAACTGAGGTCGCCATCTATTTCGCCGATGAGGAAGAGCAGGCAAAGAAACTGCCGGTAGAAATCGCAAAAAATGCTTGAGTAAGAAACCTCGGCCCCTGATCGAGTTTTTAGGGGCCGTGCGCTTGATTAACTAGGGAATGCAGTAATGGCATCGCCCGATTGCCAAACGGGAAATTTTGGCATGATCGTCGCAAATTGGCTGGAACCCAAGAACGCCGACAACCATCGATGGACGCCCGGCCATTCCTGCGCATCGAAACGCGCCTTGTCGATGAATGCAAACTGACGAATAAATGGCAAAATGGCCTTGTCTGCCAGCACCGCGTTTTGGCCAAACAGCCAACGGCCAGCGCCAATTCGTTTGTTCAGCTCGCCGATGAACTCGTGCGCTTTCGCCCGTTCAACTTCCGCGTCACTGTCATATCTTGTGTGGTATTTCGTACGATCCAGCGCGTCTTTGAAAGGGCCGTCTGCTTCTTCAATCAGGGCGTGGCCTTCTGGCGTCATGTCAAGCCAGCCATCAGGATCGTTCCGTTCCAGCGCCCAATGCATGATATCAAGGCTTTCGTCCAAAACGTCATCGCCATCCCGCAAACAAGGGACTGTTGCGCTGGGCGAAGTGGCCAGGAATTCTGGTGCCTTGTCGCGCAACAAAATTTCCCGCAATTCCACCTGTTGCCCTGATGCGAGCAGCGCGAGTCTCGCCCGCATGGCGTAGGGGCAGCGTCGGAAGGAATAGAAGATAGGAAGTTTGCTCATGCCGTCAGTTGCGTGCCGTTGAACCCGGAAATCCGGGCCTCTACAATCGCGCCCTCGATCTGTGGTGTGTCAAAAGCAACTTCTGCGAATTGCTCCGTGCGTCCCATTTGCCGGTTTTCCATCAGCACCCGATGAACTTCGCCAACCCGTGCTGACAAATGCCGAGCGACCGCCTGCTCGCCCGCGGCGCGCAACTGCGCCGCGCGATCCTTGATGACAGAACCTTGCACCTGCGGCATCCGCGCCGCTGGTGTGTCCGGTCGCGGTGAATACGGGAACACGTGCAGCCATGTAAGTTCGCAATCCTCCACCAGTTTAAGTGTATTCTCAAACATCGCCTCCGTCTCCGTAGGAAACCCGGCGATGAGGTCAGCACCAAAGGTGATATCGGGCCGCAGACACCGCGCCTCTTCGCAAAATGCGATCGCATCATCACGCAGATGGCGGCGCTTCATCCGTTTGAGGACCATGTCGTCGCCAGCCTGCAAGCTCAGGTGCAAGTGGGGCATCAATCTTTGCTCAGTTGCAATGGCGCGCATCAGGTTTTCGTCCGCCTCGATGGAATCGATACTGGAAATCCGCAAACGCGGCAGATCTGGCACCATCCGCAAAACCCGCATTACTAGGTCGCCCAATCGTGGCTGTCCCGGTAAATCCGCTCCCCACGACGTCATGTCGACGCCTGTGAGCACGATCTCGTTGAAGCCCGCGCCCACCAGTCGCTTGATCTGCTCCACAACAACACCGGCGGGAACGGATCGAGAATTGCCGCGCCCGTATGGGATGATGCAGAAAGTGCAGCGGTGATCACACCCGTTCTGCACCTGAACGTATGCCCGGCTGCGCGTGCCGAAACCGTCAATCAGATGCCCAGCGGTTTCAGTCACCGACATGATATCATCGACAAGCACTGGCTCTGATCCGTCAGTCGAAAGCCCCGCCCAGGTTTCGAGCCGCATTTTTTCAGAATTGCCGATGACGTGGTCGACCTCTGCCATCCTCGCAAAACTGTCGGGATCTATCTGTGCCGCACAACCCGTGACAATGATCTTCGCATTTGGATTCACTCGGCGCTGTTTTCTGATGTCCTGCTTGGCCTTGCGCACGGCCTGCGCTGTGACTGCGCAGGTGTTAATAATTACCGCGTCGCCCAGCCCGGCCTTGACAGCAAGATCTTGCATTGCCTCGGCCTCGTAGGCGTTCAGACGGCACCCATGATTGGAAAAAATCGGTGTACGACAGTCCATGTCAATCAGCCGAGAGAAATTCAGGCCGGACCACGCCATCGCAGACATGGGTCGTCGGTCCGGTCATCCAGACGCCATCGTCACGCCAGTCAATCGAAATGTCACCTCCATCCAGCGTCAGGCAGACCTGCCGCCCGGTCAATCCCCGCCTCGCAGCCGCGACAGCAACCGCGCAGGAGGATGAGCCACTCGCAAGGGTCACGCCAACGCCACGTTCCCAAACGCGCATGCGAAGGTGGTCGGGCCCAATCATGCTGGCGAATTGTACATTGGTGCGTTCAGGGTAGAGCGGGTGATGCTCCAACGCGGCACCGCGCGTTTCGAGATCTATCGCATCGGCATTTTCGACGAAGAAACTGCAATGTGGGTTGCCCATACCGGTGGCAACAGGGTCCCCCTCAACTGGCAAATGCAACGTGTCGACATCTTTGACGAGCGGGATTTCTTTCCAGCCGAACATCGGTTGACCCATGTTCACGCTCGTTAATCCCTCGCCGGCATCGGCACAATCCAGCAGTCCCCGTTCCGTCCGAAGCGTCAACGCGCCTGATCCCGCCTCGTCCAACAGATGCCGGGCGATACAGCGCGTTGCGTTGCCGCAGGCTGCCGCGGTCGTTCCGTCGGAATTGTAGAACACAAGCGCTGCGGCGACGTCCGGGTCCGAATTGACAAGCGCCAATTGATCAAAGCCGATCCCGCGACGCCGGTCCCCGATCGCGCGGGCGATATCCGGCGTGATCGACGCCGGCCTTGCCCGCGCGTCGATGACGACAAAGTCGTTGCCCAGCCCATGCATTTTCATGAAGGGCAGGCCTTTGGTTTCACAACATTCCTGCACTGGCTGGCGCTATACAGTGACTTCAATTTTGAATCCAGCCCGGGCGTTGGGCCTTGTGATTTTCCCTTGACCGGCTTGGCAGCTTTACCTAGAGAGGGCCTCGAGTGGGCCGTTAGCTCAGTTGGTAGAGCAACTGACTTTTAATCAGTGGGTCGCAGGTTCGAATCCTGCACGGCTCACCACTGAAATCAAAGAGTTAGTTGATTTTGCGTTGGGAACAGTTTGCAGATAGCAACCACCCAACAACCACATCGCGTAGAAAACGGTAGTTATCTATTGAGCTCAGTGGATTTTCAGAAACCTACTTGCTAGGCCAATATTTCGTCTTGTCTTCTTCCCACTCTCGCCATGGCTCAAGTACCTTAGTAAGCTGGGGTTTGTCATTAGTGTTTTCGTCATTCAGACATGCATCAATGATCTTGCTTCCACCCGTTTGATAAATAAACCCGATTAAGAAGTGAGGCGGCACTTTGTGACGATATGCGTAGACAAGTTGTCGACTCGCCTTGGACCTCTCATGCCTTGTGATCTGAGGCTCATTTCCGAAAGCAATGTAGAACGCATAGTAGAATGGGTTTTCCTCATGCGAAGGTGCGTTGCGAGGTATCCTCCGTGCGTCTGGTGTATTACGATTATCGGGAGAGTTTAACTTTTCTGCCATCTCCTTGAGGCGCTCTGTTTGTCCAAATTCAAGAGCAATCCACCCGATTTGATAAATAGCACGTTTCAGGATGCTGGCTTTCTGGCTGAACGGTGGGTGTGGTTCTGTCCTAGATTTGATGGAATAAAGGCGTTTTGCGTCCTCACAAGCCTCCCTGAGGGGCTTATCTGTGACAAAGCCTCGGATCAGAGTTGAGTTTATCCACATGCCATCTTGATTAAAGTGTACAAGCTTTGCAATCGCCTTTTGTACCGAATATCCCTTCGAGGGTGATTTGTAGCGAGGTGGCCTTACAATGCCTTTTGCCTTCTTTGAGCCATGTCGCGCTACCTTCTTTTTTCTAGTGCTCTTTCGGTTCATTGATTCGCTCCAGTGACCATGAAGTTCCCATTAATACGCAAAAGTGTTATCTTTTAAAATCTATTATCTTTTAAAAGATGCGATTTCTGCACAGTTTCGACGATTTGGCTGCTTCCGGAACAGTCCAAATAGCTTAAAGGCGAGTGCCAAAATTACTTTAAAAAATTGTTATCATGTAGGAAAATTTTGTCATGGAAGGTCCTCACTATGAGGAACTAGTCAAATGGAAGTGAATATAATGTCTATCAAAGCTGAGAATAACCCAAACAAAGCTATGAAGCCAACCAATGCGGCATTGGCGTACTGGACAGAAGGCCAAGTTGCTAACCGACTTGGTGTTTCAGTCCAATGGCTGCGCCTTGAAAGAGCGCGAGGATCATCGCTACGCTTTCGTCGCTTTGGCCGCAGCATCAAGTACAAGATTTCTGATGTCCTTGAATACGAAGAAACAGCGGTGGTTTATTTCACCGGAGAAAACCCTAAAGGGATGATCGAAGAATGTGACACTTAGTTAGTTACACTCCTGCGCCTGAATTGGCCTGATGATTTTGATGCCTGTGAATCACTTTGCCGCATGGTCACAGGCACGGAGGTTTCTATTTTGAGGGTATGAGCAAGCGAGACAAAACAGTCACCTTATCCGACGAGCAGCGCATAGCGCTTGAAGCGCTTTGCCGCCGCCGCAAAGTTGAGGCCCTTGTTTGGAAACGTGCGCGTGCGTTTCTTCTTCTGGACACAGGAGAAGACGCCGGAACGGTTTGCCGGATTTTGGATATCGGTCCAACGGTTCTGACGGAATGGCAGTTCGCGTTTGCCGGAGCGGGGTGGTCATTTTTTGGCTTGAAGGGCTACAGCCAGCGACAGGGGCATCTATCGGTGGAGCAGGAACGGGCTTTGAAAGCGCATTTCACCGAACATCCGGCACAGAACGTAGATGAGGTCTGTGCCTATGTTCTGGCCGGGTGCGACCGGAGCTACAGCCCCTCGGGAGCCGCCAGGCTGATGCGCCGCCTGGGGTTTGTGTATAGGAAACCACAATTGCTGCCTGCACAGGCCGATGAAGCCAAACAGGCTGCGTTTATTGCCCAATATGAGGCCATGATGAACGGGTTGGCCGCAGATGAGATGGTTGTCTTTTCGGACGCTGTTCACCCCGAGCATCAGAGCCGCCCCGCCCATGGCTGGTTCCCAAAGGGACAAAAGACGGCCCTGAAGGCGACATCCGGGCGCAAACGGCTCAATATTCAGGGAGCGCTTGACCTTGAGACCTTCCAGTTCACCTTTGTAGAAGGCGAAAAGATCAATGCCCGGACAACCCAACAAATGCTGGAAAAGTTGGAGCGCAACAACCCAACCATGACGACCATCCATGTCTTTGTCGACAATGCCCGCTATCATCATGCCAGGATACTTCAGCCATGGCTCAACAGCCCGGAACGCCGGGTGAAGTTGCATTTCCTGCCAGCATATGCCCCGCATCTCAACCCAATCGAGCGCCTTTGGGGCGTCATGCACGATTGGGTCACACACAATCGCCACTATGCAACGTTCAACCAGTTCACAGAGGCTATTTTCAACTTCTTCCGTACGACACTGCCAGAAAAATGGCCTGAGTTCCGCGACACCGTCACCGACAACTTCCGCGTTGTATCGCTCAAGGAATACAAAGTGATATAGATACCCACGGGCTTACACCCGTGGTTCTTTCAAAGGTCAAGCTCCGCTTGTCCATTATCTTCTCGGCCCTGCCATCGGACGTAATTCCGTATCGTTTGCTCGTCGACCCCAACGGTGGACACAAAAAATCCTTTGTAAACGCTGTGGGACGATTTTCGCAGCCGCATTCTGCAGACGATAGCCCGAAGACAATGGAAGGGCTATCATCCCCGCGCTTACACGCGGGGAGTTCCCGCTGGATTAAAATCATCATCGGGCTCGGGTGGCGTCTGGTTCTTGATGTATTCCAACCACACCTCGTCTGTCACGTTGCCGCTGCTGGCAACCCGGTAACCGCGGGCCCACAGGTGTTGCCCCCAATATCTTTTGCGCAATATCCCGAACTCGCTCAGCAGCTTGTGCGAACTGCGCCCTTTCAGATATTGCTCCGCACGGCTGACCGACAGGTTCGGCGGGGTCGACACCGGCATATGCTCGTGGTCACGGTTGATTGATCCGGCATGCACAACCATCCCATGCGCCCGCGCCGTCTCGCGCAGCAACTCACGGCAGCGGTTGCCGACATCGCCGCCCAACACCTGGTAGCGGTACTTCGTCACCCACACCAAGTGGTATTTGCAGTCCCAAACCGTATGGCTGCCACGCTTGTACGAATCCATAATCAGGCATCTTAACGCAAATGCCGCGATCCCGTCCGGCTAAAGCCGTGGGGTTTACAGATCCCCTATCGGGGACTCTAACCCGGAAAACATCAGGCCAATTCAGGCGCACGGGTATAAATGCAATTCAATTTAATCATTTTGACCCTAAAGCACATTAAACAAGCTGTAAGCACATTAAACACACTGCTTAAGCCACTTACGAAGTGAACAAGCACACATGTTTTTCAGCAATAATTTCATAGAAAGTTACGATAATGAAAAAGATGAACCACAAATTCGATGAGGATACGATCACCAAACTATTCAACCGCAGGAGGGCGGATGGCAGATACTATGGAGATATGCCCAAAAGTTGGTGACGGCCTTCATCAGGCGGCGATTTGAACTTGCTTGATGCCGTCCTTGAATTCAACCCCCTGAATGACTTCGGGTAGACGGTTTGGTCCGGAGATCTTCCGCCACTTTTTCTTGGCTGACCATTGTCTGACAGGGTATTGCGCAGCAATGTCCCGAGAAGGATCATCAGCCTGTACACCATAGCGAGGGCGGTTTTGCGGTTCAGGCAGCCCTTGGTTTTCCGGGTGCGGTTCCTGACAGTGGCAAAAACGCTTTCAATTGGGTTCGTGGTTCGGATGTGCTTCCAGTGTTCGGCAGGGAAGTCATAGAAAGCCAACAATTCACTGCGGTCTTTCACCAACTTGGCGACGGCCTTCTCGTATTTCACGCCGTAGGTTTCCACGAAAAGATCGAAAGCCGCGTTCGCCTCCTTCCTGGTCTCGGCCATCTGTTACCTGACAGGTGAATGCATGCATTCACCGAGAGGGCAGATGTCCTGAAGATCGGACTTGGCCTTTTCGTGTAAAGATTTTGGCATCGCGCCCAACACGTTGGCTGTTTTGTGGACCCAGCATCGCTGTTCGCGCGTCTCGGGGAAGACATCGCGCAGAGCGGTCCAAAACCCAAGTGCGCCGTCGCCGATGGCCAGTTCCGGGGGCACCGCCAGACCACGTTTCTTTAGCCCCTTCAACAGGTCGCGCCAACTGTCGGCATTCTCTCGGAACCCGTCCATAATCGCCAAAACATCCTTCTGACCATACTCATCTGCGCCTATAATGACCAACATACATTGACGATCCCCGTCCAGACGCGGCGTGAAGTAAACCCCGTCCGCCCAGATGTAGACATAGCGCTTGCCAGTGAGATCGCGCTTGCGCCAGGTCTCATATTCCTCCCACCACGCAGCCTTCAGACGCGTGATGGTCGAAGACGACAGCCCCTCGGCATCCGGCCCAAGAAGTGCTGCCAGTGCTTCGCTGAAGTCGCCTGTCGAGATACCTTTCAGGTACAGCCAGGGGAGCAACTCTTCCACTGACTTCGACTTGCGCAAATAGGGCGGCACCAGCGCCGAGCGGAACTTGATCTTGCTTCCATCTTCATTGCTGCCGCGGTCCCGAACGCGCGGCACCTGTACAGGAACCGTGCCGATCCCCGTCATCATCTCGCGCTCCGGCAAGAAACCGTGACGGACAAGGCGTTGGCGGCCTTCTTCGTCCAAAAGATGCGCGTACTCGGCGATGAATGCGGAAACTTCAGCTTGAACCGCCGTGCGCAGAAGCTCCTTCGCACCCGACTGGATCACTTCGGTCAGCGGATCAGGTGAAAATTCCGATGGAAGTTCGAATGGTACAATAGTAGATTTGGCCATGGTGGCATATCCTTTCTCATTGAGATTGACGGCGCGATTGCACCGCCATGATATGCCGCCCGCTTCAGGCCATCACCAACTTTCGGGCATAACTCATACTATGCCAAGTCAGTCTTTCGTAGCGCTGAACTCACCAAGGTGTTTAATAGAAACACAAACCTACAGGCCTACCTCCGCCATCTGATTGACGGCTACGTCTCTCCTGATTGGATGCCTGCCTGTAACCGGCGAGTGAGACACCTGTTGGAAAGATACTTCTCCAAGGCGATATTGAATAAATACAATCATGAGATCAAACCCAACGGAATGAAGCTGTACCACGCAACTCTTGTCTTCGAAGAGTTTGTGACAGGCGACAGAGAAACCCAAATTGACTGGGCTGCAATCAAGAAGAAGGTGGCAACCCTGATGAGACGTCTAAGTCCTGACTTCATAGGTATGGGCGAGATAGATGTGCAACTGAACAAAAGTCTCTTGGTAGATGGGGTTAGTCAGGGTCGGGTACTATGTCCGCATTTCCATATCCTATTCTGGACATCGGAGCACATTAAAACCAAAATATTGTCTAAAAATTGTAACTCCCAAGCACCCCCCACGTTTGAGTGTTATTGTCAGTTTTATGGTGAGTCGAATTTGCCATTTTGCGCGTGTTTTTTTCTTTCTTGTCTGAATTCTGTGGCGCCGGGTTGATTTCTCTGAATCAGTGGTGGGATGGATCAGGTTGCCGCCCTTGAACAACTTCTCGCCACGGCTCTGCGTCGGATCGCTGAGCTTGAAGCTGCGTTGGCGAGCATGGCGGAAGAGATCACGGACCTGCGCCGACAGTTGGCCAAGAACAGCAGCAATAGCAGCAAGCCCCCTTCAAGTGATGGCCTGAAGAAGCCAGCCCCGCGCAGCCTGCGTGGCAAATCCGGAAAGAAAAGTGGCGGCCAAGTTGGCCACCGGGGCGACACCCTGCGCCAGACGTCAACACCCGACTTTGTCGAACGGCATGAGGCGACGCATTGCAGCGCCTGTCAGAGCGCCCTGACGGCGGAGATGGTGAAAGGGATCGAGAAGCGTCAGGTGTTCGACTTGCCTGCGCCACGCCTGGAGGTCACCGAGCATCAGGCGGCGGTTTATTGTTGCGACCATTGTCGAGCCACGACGACGGCTGGCTTTCCCGATGGCGTGGCCGCGCAT
The DNA here is from genome assembly GCA_951812305.1 of uncultured Paracoccaceae bacterium. Taxonomy (GTDB): domain Bacteria; phylum Pseudomonadota; class Alphaproteobacteria; order Rhodobacterales; family Rhodobacteraceae; genus Rhodobacter_B. The sequence continues at coordinate 33,639 of CATOSB010000014.1, read as the reverse complement.
GTGCAATATGGCACGCGCATGCGGGCAGTGGCGGTCTATTGCAATGTTCAGCAGCTGATACCCGAGGATCGGGTCTGCCAGCTTATGCGCGACCTGTTTGGGGCCACCAGCTTGTGCGCGGCCAGCGTGACCAACTGGACGCGCGGCGCGGCAAATAAGATGGGTGTCGTGGTTGAACACATTCTCGCCCGGCTTGCCGAAGGCGGCGTTCGGCATCTGGACGAGACCGGACTTCGTGTTGCCGGCAAGCTGCACTGGCTGCACACGATCTGCGATACCGCCTTCACCCATTACCGCATCAGCGCCAAACGCGGTGCTGTTCCAACCTTCCTGACCGGCGGGACGATCATTCATGATCACTGGAAACCCTACTACGCCCATATGAGCGGAGTGGACGCCCACGCCCTCTGCGGGGCGCATCACTTGCGCGAACTCAAGGCCATCGAAGAGATCGAAAAAGAGCCTTGGGCGACGGAGATGAGCGCAGTGCTTCATAGCGCCAATCAGCTCAGATGCGCGGCTCAGGATCAAGGCGAGACCGAACTCCCGGAACTGGTTCGCCAGGGTATAGTCACCAGATACATGGCGATCCTCGCCAAGGGGCTCGCCTTCCACGAACGCCAGCCCCCGCTGGCCAAAAGCCCCGGCACCCGCGGCCGAAAAGCCAGGCGGCCAGGCCACAACCTGCTCCTCCGCCTGCGTGACTACCGCGATGACGTTTTGCGATTCATCGCCGACTTCGCGGTCCCATTCACAAACAATCAGGCCGAACAGGACCTGCGCATGATGAAGCTGCGCATGAAAATCTCGGGCACCTTCCGCACCCTCGAGGGCGCGCGGGTCTTCGCCGACATCAGGTCCGTCATCTCGACGGCCAGAAAACACCGGTTCAACATCCTGGAAATCCTGACCCTGTCACCACCTCAGATCATCGCACGGCTCTGACGGAACAAAACCCCGCAACCCTATCGGACAGGGTGCTTGGGAGTTACCACCGTCGTTGAATTTGATACCTTCGATGACTTTTGGCAACTGGTTTCTGCCCTTGAGCTTACCACCCTTCAAAATTTCCGGATCTGATTTGACGTTTGTCTGATCTGTGTGATTCAAGGAGTCTCCACTGCTGATATTGGAGGCTGGTTTGTTGGGAAATGTTTGTTTTTCAGAGCTTTATTCGAAGGTTGGGGCGGATTTTCAGGACCGCTTGCTCGGGTATCACAAGTCGCGCCGGGAGGGATTGTGCATCATAGCAAGCGTGATTTTGAACACGCGCAGCGTCAATCTGATGGAAAATGCGGCTGCTCTGCCCCGCGATATCGGCTCTGTGGACCACCGCTATCAATACATTTCGCGGGTTCTGGGCAATCCTCACATCGATACTGATGAGATCATGCAGGCCTATGTTGGTGAAATTTTCCGCCGCCAGTGTGAGGCCGGAGAAACGATTGTGGTGGCCCTTGATCAAAGCAAGCTCAACGAAGGGCATGAGGTTTTGATGTTATCGGTGCGGATGCGGGATCGGGCCCTCCCGGTCGCCTGGCGTGTACGCCAGACCAAAGGGCCGATTGGATGGCGCGTGCAACATGAGCTTTTGGAAGCAGTCCGCCCATGGCTCCCGGCGGATGCGCGTGTGTTGCTGGCGGGAGATCGGTTTTATGGAACCGCCCGATTGGTCGCATGGTGCCAGGAGGCTGGATGGGACTACCGGCTGCGCATGAAGGGAAATATCACACTGCAACATCAGGGTGGCGAGATGATGACGCGCGAAATTGCCCAACTGATGCCCGAAGGGCTTGTAAACGCTGAGCTTTACGGAACGGGCGTCTTTAGCAACATTGGAGTGCTTCACGAAGAGGGGCACAAAGAGCCTTGGATTATTGCCATGAATGCAGCACCGTCCGAGTACAAGGTGCTCGATTATGGAATGCGTTGGGGAATTGAAGCCATGTTCTCCGACTTCAAAACCCGGGGCTTTGAAATTACTCAAAGCCAGATCAAAAAGCCGGATCGATTGGCCCGCCTCATTTTGGTGCTGGCAATCGCCATGTACTGGGCTGTTTCAACCGGAGCAAACGAAGAGCACCACGTCGCAATACGCGGCGAAAAAAGGGGATTCGAAAAGCCCGAAGGTCCTTATGCTCTCTCTTCAAGACAGGCCTTCGTGCTATCCGACGATGCCTCGCAGGTTATGCCAAAATCCCCAAGCTCTGGGATGTCTGGCTAAATTGAAGGGTGGTAAGGCCCTTGAGCCGCAACCATTTCTTTGATGCGGCCTGAATGAGGGTAAAGACCATCAGCTTTGCAGTCTTTTGCGACAGTGCGCCTTTGGTGCGAACCGTTCTGTGTCGAACGGTGGCAAACACGCTTTCTATAGGGTTTGAAGTGCGTAAATGGCCCCAATGTTCCGCCGGGAAATCGAAGAATGCGAGCATCGCGTCTTGATCCTTGATCAGGCAGGCAACGCCCTTTGGGTATTTGGCCTTGTATTTCTCGGAGAACACTGTCAGCGCCGCTTCTGCTTCTTTACGCGTCCCTGCGTGCTGGATGTTATCCAGATCTGACTTCACAGCCGGTGCCATCTGCTTGGGAAAACCATTCAGAACATTCTTCACCTTATGCACCCAACAGCGCTGGTGTTTTGTGCCTGGAAATGCCCTGTCCAGCGCGTTCCAAAACCCCATGGCCCCGTCACCAACCGCAATTTCCGGTGGGACGGACAACCCGCGGCTTTTTATGTCGGTCAGTAACTCATGCCAACTCTGAGCGCTCTCCCGCAGACCTACCTGAAAGCCGATCAGCTCTTTCTTGCCCTCCGGTGTTGCACCGATGATCACCAGCATGCATTCGGCATTCTCCTCCATCCGGGCCTGAAGATAGACGCCATCGGCCCAGATGTAGACATAGTGACGTGCAGACAGGTCACGCCGAACCCAGGTGTCATAGTGTGCCTGCTATCCAGCCGTCAGTCGCGATATGACGCCTGGCGACAGGTTCGGCGCGTCGGGGTCCATAATGGCTGACAGCGCTTCCTGAAAATCACCCGTCGAAATGCCTTTCAGATAAAGCACCGGCAGCAAGGCATCCAGGCTCACCGAGCGGCGCGCCCATTTCGGCAGTATGTTCGACGTAAAGCGGATCTTTTTGGACGGATCAGGTGTTGCCAGCCGGTCGCGCACCTTGGGCCGCCGGACATCCAGAGCACCAATGCCGGTCTGGACCTGCCGTTCAGGGCCAAATCCATGCCGCACTATCCGCTGGCGGCCATCGTCCAGCTGTTCATCAGCAAAACTGGCAACAAATGCATCAGCCTCGGCTTTCAGCGCCTCCGCCAGCATCTGGCGCGCGCCTTGCCGCGCAAGCTCTGTCAACGGATCTGCTTTCGTTTCCGATTGGCGAATTGGCAGGATCTGTGTATCGTTCTTCATAGGCGTATTGCTCCTTGTGAGGTTCTGGCTGGCTTTGACACCTGCCACAATACGCCGCCTTTCAAAGCACGCCATCACCTAAATTCCCGCATAGCTCTCGCGCACGGCCTCAACCAGTCGATCAAGCGTGCCTGATCCAGCGACATGAGAGGGCGGGGTGATCGGGTCTCTTGCGTCAGTCATGCTTATGACTTATATGTTGGTCAGAACTAGAAGGAAAGCGTCCATGCAGATTGCCATTGCAGAGGCCAAGGCTCAGTTTGCGGAGTTGATCCGCCGCGCCGAGGCAGGGGAGGCCATTGAGTTGACCCGATATGGGCGTCCCGTCGCGCGGATCGTCGCCGCAGACCGTCCGGTTGGGCGGCCGTTGATTGGTGCGCTTGAGGGCGAGTTCGCGCTGCCGGACGATATGTTCGCCGGTGATCAGGAAATCTCCGAGATGTTCGAGCGGAACGCGACGCGCTAAATGCGGGTCCTTCTCGATACCCATGTGCTGCTTTGGGCGGTGCTGAATGATCCGCGCCTTACAACGGCCCAGGCTCAGGCAATTTCTCAAGGCGAGGTTTATTTGTCCTCGGCAAGCGTCTGGGAGATCGGTATCAAGCGCGCCATCGGCAAGCTCGATGTGCCGGACGATCTGTTTGACATTGCAGTGGATGCGGGCTGTCGGCCGTTGCCGATCTCTTGGACCCATGCGGAAGCGGCGGCCGCGCTGCCGCTGCATCACAGCGACCCATTCGACCGAATGTTGATCGCGCAGGCTCAGTGCGAGGGGCTGAGACTCGCGAGCTCCGACACCAAGCTTGGGGCCTATGACGTCGAGCTTGTCAGCTGACGGAACCAGTCTCATAACCTTCGGTATGTCCCGTCTCACATATGCGGGTGGTGAGTCTCATGAATTGCGGGCTTTGAGGGCGATTTCTCGGTGTTTTCTGACATGGCGCTGAGCATATCTTCTAACGTCCGATAAGGCAACATTATCGGACATGAGAGAGACCAGCAAGGTGGGGCGGTTCAGGTGCTGTATTGTGGATTAAAGCGCCGCGCGCGAACGCCGGACATGCAGCGTTGCAGCCAGGCGCGGGCCGATATGCGTGCGCTTTTCATATGGTGCCGCCGGTGCGGCGGCGCAGACTGAGGCTTTGCGAAAGGCCGTAAGCCGTTTCGAAGGCGTGGTTTTCGGTCAGTGCGACCGGTCTTGTGCGAAGACGGTCGCGAGGTCGGGCGCGTCCAGAACGGCATCCAGCCAGGCCTCGATCCGATCAGGTTCCGCCGCGGCGATCCGCGCGGCGATATCCCGGGGCAGGGGGCCGAACCGGCGCTCCAACAGGCGCCCGAGGGTTTCCGCCTTGCCTTTCGCTTCGCCCCTGGCCAGACCTTCCGCCTTGCCTTTCGCTTCGCCCCTGGCCAAAACCAAACCATTTTCGCTTTAGCTTGAACCGCCCTAGCGCGATAACTCACCCGCCACGTCGCGCCGACCGCCCGCAACCCGCACCGGTAAACCCGGCGAACGTCCTCCGATCACAAGTGTCTGGGTTTCTTTCAGAAGCTTGCGCGCCATCGCTTCCTCGAAATCATGGAATCCTAGCGCGACTTCGACAAAGGCCTGCGGCCCTCGGATCACCTCGTTCTCGTAATAGGCCCACAATTCTCCGACCTCGGCCCTTGGCATGTTAATGTTTTTGGGTGGCCCGGTCGCGATCACCAGCCCGTTGATCGTGATGTCACCAAGGCGCGCATCCGTCTTCACATCGCGCGGTCGCGGCCCGCTGTTGGACTCGCCATCGCCCGACAGATCAAGCGTCCGGCGCAAACATCCGCCCTGCTGGTTCAGTGCCGCCGCGCCAAACATGATCGCCTCACCAAGCGCGGTGGTCGGGTCCGCCGCGCGGCGCTGGGCATTTTTCACCCGTTCGGCAATGGACAACAGGTCTTCAGGCGTCTGAATCGCTTGCCAGTCCGACAGCAACCGGCGGCTGTTCGGTCCGGCCCATTCGTAAATTAGCAGGTAAATTGGGCTTTCCGGGAAGGCCAGAAACGCCTCCTGCACTTCGCGACGCAGCAGCGCGCCAGCAAGCCCGTCAGTCTGCAACCGGTACTCTGCCTCATCCACGGATCCAGACACATCCAGCCCCAGCGCCAACGCAAGCCTGCACGCCGCAGTGGCGCTGCCCGCGCAAAACAACAAAAGTATGACGACCAGCGCGCGCATGTCAGGGGACCGCCCGGGCGACGGCCTTGGCCTCGGTCTCGCGGATCAGTTTCTGTTTCATGGCGCGCTCGAAGTCAGCGAAATCATCGGCCTCTATCACAAAGGCACCCGGCCCCTTGATCAACTCGCGCCGATAATAACCCGGCAAGTCACCCCCCTTACCGCCAATCGCCAGCCCGTTCACAGTGACGAAATCCTGCCCGAAATGCCGGTACGCAATTTTTGGTGGAAAACCCTCGTTATTCTCTCCATCGCCTGAAACATCAATCGTTTGGGCCAGACAATCTGGCGCTTCACTTAGCAGGCCTGCGGCAAATCCTGCGGCATGACCGATGGCCGTCGGAAGATCACTGCGCGACCGGCTTGATTCTCGAATGGCGTCGGCAGCGGCGCGAATGCGTGCCTCATTCTCCAACAAAACCCAATCCAGATTGATCTGCTGGCTGTAGCGCCCGGACCATTCAAACGCGGCCAGCGCAACGAACTGGCCCGGTACAGAAAGGATCGCCTTTTGAACATCTTCTGCCAACAACGCGTTGGCCAGCCCCTTGCGTTGCAATCTGTCTTCCCGGGAATCGACCGATGAAGAGACATCAAGCGCCAAGAGCAGGGCCAGACGGCAGTCCGCCTGAACTGGCGGCGCGACCGCCAGAGCGATGGCAAGGGACAATATCGGGCCGAAGACGCGCACAGCTCTAGCCTCCGCCACCGGGCAAAGCCCGGTCGATGGTGGGCATGTTCCATGCCACGGCGCGCGCTGATAACTCGCGCAGCAGCTTGCGTTTGATGGCCTGCGAAAAATCCGAAAAAACTTCGGCCTCTTCGACAAATGCGTCGGGCCCGTGGATCACTTCAAGATGCAGGTACCGGACCAGCCCTTCGAATTCTTCAATCTTGCTCGACACCTGACCCGGCAGCCGGTCGCCAATCGCCAAAGCATTTACTGTCACGTTCCACATCGACGGGTCTCGCAAGGCATGAGACGGGGAAACACCGGCGTTGTTCAGACCGTCGGTGGCAATGTCGAGCGTCAGGCGTTCACAACTCTTTTGCCCTGACAATTGCGCCGCACCAAACAGCATCGCCTGTCCGGTGGCCGTGTCCAACGCTCCTGCGACCCTAGGTAGCGAAGTCAACAGAACCGCGACGGATTGAAGGTCACTGGCACTCCGAATTTCGGTCCATGGCACCAATTCGGCCTGCGTAAACAACCCAGCCCATTCAAACACATAAAGCCGGGCAGGGGGCTGTTCTGCCACCAAAAACGCCGCCTGCACCTCTGGATCACGCAGCGCCCATGCCAGGCCTTCGCGTTCCAATGTATGCTCGCGCTCATCAACCGAACCCGAGACATCAAGTGCAAGCGCCAGGGCCTGCCGGCATGTTGCACTGGCCGGTGCCGCCAGTGCCAACAGGATCAGGGCAACCCTCACCAATGGCCGGTGTTTTCCATGCTCGACCACGGTTCCGCAGGCTCCAGCGCATCCCCTGCCTGCAGCAGTTCAACGGACACATTGTCGGGCGAGCGCACGAAGGCCATACGCCCATCGCGAGGTGGGCGATTGATGGTTACGCCATTGTTTTGCAGGTGCGCGCACATGTCGTAAATATTATCGACCGCGTAGGCGAGGTGCCCGAAATGGCGGCTGTCACTGGGCAATCCGTCATCGCCATCCCAGTTATAAGTCAGTTCGACATGGGCATTTTCCTGCCCCGGAGGCGTCATGAACACCAAGGTGAATCGCCCGCCCTCGCTGTCCATCCGGCGCGTTTCACTCAGCCCGAGCAGCTCGTAGAAAGCCATCGACATTTCCAGATCTTTAACCCGGACCATCGTGTGTAGATAGGTCGTTCCCATATTCTTCCTCCCAAGGCTTTGGGATTAAAGATAGCAGGTCGGGACAGAAGCGATAGTCAGGGCAGGGTGCTTTTCGTTTGAAACGGTCGATCTGGGCCTGAATCAGACGTTCAACAACATTAGCGCGAAGATGTGCATTGATGGGCCGTGGCGCGGCGAACAAACATTTGTCGCTGCCGCTTAATCTTGCGAAATCCGTGCTAGATCAAAACGTGGTGAGACCTTCCAGAAATCGCCTGGCCAGGGGACGGCCCGTCGATGAGCGGCGGCCCGAGGGGCCTTGATTCCGCGCGGAGTGCCAATTCTCAATGTCCACTTCAGGTCACGAAATGACTCTTGGACCTGCATTCAACGTGACCCGATCTCGCCTAGGTCAATGAGATCAAAACGCGCTTTGGAACCCGAATTTAACACCTGTTTGATCGATATCGTACAGCCCGATGTTGGAGCTTGTGCGTGATGACGTGACGCTGAGGGACGGATTGAAACCGTATTTTTCGATTTCCTTGAACACCAGATCCAGCCGCGCGCCGATCTCCCGGTCCTGCCGACCGGTTGGATCATAGGCCGACCGGGTATAGTCCCGATCCCGGACCGTGATCCCAAATGACACGCTTGTGCCCAGAACGGGTTTTGCAAGCTTCAGGCCAACACCGCCACGGATTTCGGAAAATTCCGCGACGTCGGTTGCAGACATGCTGGTCGTGTTGCCAGCGCTCAGTGACAGAATGCCGAGCCCCTCGATGCGGCGGAAATACTGGATGTCTCCGCGCAGTGAATCTGCGTCCGGTGATGCAATTCCGAATTGCCGCTCGGCTGACGCTGAGAATGTCAGTTTCGATCTGTCCGAGATATTGAAACTTCTTGAACCACCAAGCCGCAGATAGGCGGAATAAGCTTCGCCGCCATACCAGGTGTGGCCCGCAGTCGCCGAAAGGGCATGCCCGCCGCTCCGGTCGGGCGAGATGCCGGTAAAAGTGTATCCGACTGCAGCTTGAGAGAAGGCAAAGTCGCTGCCACTGACGCCCGGTGCCGCCGCTTTGGCGTCGCTCGTCATCGTGTATGTGCGGTGACTGGCCTGAAATGTCAGATCCTGTGCAAAGTGGGGGCCCTGATCAAACCTGTAGCGTCCCGCGATTGCCGATGAGTATTCGATGCCGGAGAGTGCCTGCGCCGCGCCGCTCAATTGAAATTCAAATGGCAGCCCATACAGCCGGGTCGTTTCCCGTGCACTGCCATTGTTGATGTTGTTGGTGGGTGTAACGCTGAATTTCAGTTCCGCCGCCCAGGGATTTCGCGCCCTTACATATTGGAAATCGCGCACCGCAAGTCGCCGTGTCCCTTCATTGGGCGCGAGTTCCGCGGCACGCCGCAACCAGATCTGCGCGCGGGTGCGTTGGCTGTTCGAGGCCAATGCCTGCGCCGTGATCATGGCGGATGTGAATTTCTGCGCGTCCGTTTCGCTGACGTCCCATGCCCTTTGTCCGGCATCCAGCGCCTCGTCGAACTGGCCAAGATTGCGCGCCGCGCGCGACTTCAGGACCAGAACGCGAAATTCCGTGCCGTCCCGTGTCAAAAGCGCGTCAGAGATCGCATTCGCAAGTTTGGGCTGCCCGGTGTCCAGCGCCTGAACGGCGCGCAGATATGCGTCATCGGGTGACAGGGTCACCGATTCTGCGTGCAGGCCCGAGGCCCAAAGCGAAACCGCGACAAGCCCGGAAAGGAGCCACTTCACGATGAAGACCTTAGGGAGAGGTTACGATGAAACCGCCGGTTTCCTGTACGGTCGACGTGTCTGTTCCGGCGAGCAATCCGTTTGCCGGATCACCGTCCGAACCGGTTACGATGATAATGCCAACCATTTCATCGGCCGGATCACCCGACAAAACCGCGTAATATTCCCCGGATTCAAACGCGACCACGTTGCCGCTGCCGTCAAGCGTGGAGCTGGACACCGATCCGCCGATTTCACCGGACGTCGAAATCGACCCCGTGGCCAGGATCAGGGTGGGCAGTGTCCCCAAAAGCGTGCCCGACAGGTCGTAATAGGCACGGCTGGTGATGAAGCCCTCAACTGCATCCGTGGCATCGAAATCCTCAAAGTCGACTTCGATTGTCGCCACGCCGGTGGTGTATTGCTGGCCGCCAATCCCGTCGAACACCCGTGTGCCGCCATAAGCGCCGGTATAAGTCGCCTGCCCGGTGGTGGGCAGCACAACCGATCCGCTTCGGGAATATACGAAGCCACCGAAACCGAACCCAAGATAGTCGCCTGTGCGCACGACCGTGAAACTCGTCTCTCCCGATGCGCTTTCACCGCGGATCGCTTTATAGGCACGCCGTTCGGTCAGATTGTTGTTCTCATAAATCTCGAAACCTGTCGGAATCAGCGTCGGCAATACGTCGTCACGATCAAACACGCCGGTGCCATCAAACGGCAGGTTGTCGATCGTGATCGTGTCAGCGGTCGCGTCATACGTCACATCTTCGGTGCTGCCACTGGTTTCGTACCGGGTGATCCCCGCAGCTGCCGAAGGGGTATCGGTGCTGCCCGTACCCTGTGGCAGCGTGACGCCGCCAACTGTCGTTGTCGTGCCTGTCCCGGTTCCGGTGCCTGATCCGGTCCCCGTCCCGGTAATCACGCCGAACGGGTTTCCGTCGCACGCGGTGAATACAAACACCGCGGCCAAAGCCGTCATAGGTTGTAACTCCCAAGCACCCCCCACGTTTGAGTGTTATTGTCAGTTTTATGGTGAGTCGAATTTGCCATTTTGCGCGTGTTTTTTTTCTTTCTTGTCTGAATTCTGTGGCGCCGGGTTGATTTCTCTGAATCAGTGGTGGGATGGATCAGGTTGCCGCCCTTGAACAACTTCTCGCCACGGCTCTGCGTCGGATCGCTGAGCTTGAAGCTGCGTTGGCGAGCATGGCGGAAGAGATCACGGACCTGCGCCGACAGTTGGCCAAGAACAGCAGCAATAGCAGCAAGCCCCCTTCAAGTGATGGCCTGAAGAAGCCAGCCCCGCGCAGCCTGCGTGGCAAATCCGGAAAGAAAAGTGGCGGCCAAGTTGGCCACCGGGGCGACACCCTGCGCCAGACGTCAACACCCGACTTTGTCGAACGGCATGAGGCGACGCATTGCAGCGCCTGTCAGAGCGCCCTGACGGCGGAGATGGTGAAAGGGATCGAGAAGCGTCAGGTGTTCGACTTGCCTGCGCCACGCCTGGAGGTCACCGAGCATCAGGCGGCGGTTTATTGTTGCGACCATTGTCGAGCCACGACGACGGCTGGCTTTCCCGATGGCGTGGCCGCGCATGTGCAATATGGCACGCGCATGCGGGCAGTGGCGGTCTATTGCAATGTTCAGCAGCTGATACCCGAGGATCGGGTCTGCCAGCTTATGCGCGACCTGTTTGGGGCCACCAGCTTGTGCGCGGCCAGCGTGACCAACTGGACGCGCGGCGCGGCAAATAAGATGGGTGTCGTGGTTGAACACATTCTCGCCCGGCTTGCCGAAGGCGGCGTTCGGCATCTGGACGAGACCGGACTTCGTGTTGCCGGCAAGCTGCACTGGCTGCACACGATCTGCGATACCGCCTTCACCCATTACCGCATCAGCGCCAAACGCGGTGCTGTTCCAACCTTCCTGACCGGCGGGACGATCATTCATGATCACTGGAAACCCTACTACGCCCATATGAGCGGAGTGGACGCCCACGCCCTCTGCGGGGCGCATCACTTGCGCGAACTCAAGGCCATCGAAGAGATCGAAAAAGAGCCTTGGGCGACGGAGATGAGCGCAGTGCTTCATAGCGCCAATCAGCTCAGATGCGCGGCTCAGGATCAAGGCGAGACCGAACTCCCGGAACTGGTTCGCCAGGGTATAGTCACCAGATACATGGCGATCCTCGCCAAGGGGCTCGCCTTCCACGAACGCCGGCCCCCGCTGGCCAAAAGCCCCGGCACCCGCGGCCGAAAAGCCAGGCGGCCAGGCCACAACCTGCTCCTCCGCCTGCGTGACTACCGCGATGACGTTTTGCGATTCATCGCCGACTTCGCGGTCCCATTCACAAACAATCAGGCCGAACAGGACCTGCGCATGATGAAGCTGCGCATGAAAATCTCGGGCACCTTCCGCACCCTCGAGGGCGCGCGGGTCTTCGCCGACATCAGGTCCGTCATCTCGACGGCCAGAAAACACCGGTTCAACATCCTGGAAATCCTGACCCTGTCACCACCTCAGATCATCGCACGGCTCTGACGGAACAAAACCCCGCAACCCTATCGGACAGGGTGCTTGGGAGTTACCATAGGTTTACGCATTATGGTGCTCCGCTCGAAGCCTGCCTATTGTTTTGTCCACAAGTGACACGGACTTATCCACAGGTCAACGAATCGTTGATCCGGCGCGGGGCAAGTGATGCGCAAATACCGCGCTTAAGGACGCCCCATAAATAGCTGAAATTGCGCCATATTGGGGTGGTGCGTTTTGGCTGCCATAGATGTAGTATCAGGGTTCAAACCGACTCAAACACGAAGGCAACAAAACATGCCCCTGACGCCAGAGCAGCAAGCCGATATCGACGACCTCCGCGCCACCCCCAACCAGACCCTGCGGGTCGTCGCGCCGGGAATGGAGGATCACCTCTACAAGGCCTACGACGTGCTCGATCACGGCTTTATCCGCGTCATCGACTATATGGGCGACGACAACGCCATCTGTCAGGCCGCGCGGGTCAGCTATGGCAAGGGCACCAAACATGTCAGCCAGAACGAGGGCCTGATCCGTTACCTCATGCGCCACTGGCACTCGACCCCGTTCGAGATGTGCGAGATCAAGCTGCACGTCAAACTGCCCGTCTTCGTCGCCCGCCAGTGGATCCGCCACCGCACCGCCAACGTCAACGAATACTCCGCCCGCTATTCGATCCTCGACCGCGAATTCTATATCCCCCAGCCCGACGCGCTGGCCGCCCAGTCGACGCAGAATAATCAGGGGCGGGGCGAGGTGCTGCAGGGGGCAGAGGCCGAACGCGTGCTGGAAATCCTGAAATCCGACAGCACGCGCTGTTATGACAATTACGAGGCGATGCTGTCACAGGACGATCAGGCCGGGCTGGCCCGCGAACTGGCGCGGATGAACCTGCCCGCCAATGTCTATACGCAATGGTATTGGAAGGTCGATCTGCACAACCTGTTCCACTTCCTGCGCCTGCGCGCCGACGCCCACGCCCAGATGGAAATCCGCGTCTATGCCGAGGCGATCTGCAAAGTCGTCGCCGACTGGGTGCCGTTCGCCTATGGCGCGTTTGAGGACTACCGTCTGGGGGGAGCCACGCTGTCCGGCAAAGCTCTGGATTGTTTGCGCCGGATGTTGAAAGGTGAAGAGGTCACGCAGGAGACATCGGGGATGTCCAAAGGCGAGTGGCGGGAGTTTGAGGGGGTTATTGGGTGACGGTATGACGGCAAGTCTCGACGGTGTGTTTTTGCGGAAAGTGTGGAGACGACTTAGAGACAGCGCTGTGCCAATAGTTCCACAGGAGTTGTACGCAGAGTCAGATAAAGTTGCGGAGGAACTCTCAAAGTCAATTGATGATCACATTTTTCTCCCGTCCACGATTCACGGCTATCTAGGAATTCAAAAGGGCGGCGGGGTAACACGGTTTCTTCCAATTCTTACCGCTGAGGATATGGGAGCCTACTATTACCTTTGCTACCGACTTGCCCCAAAAATCCTTCGAAAACAAAAGGGTGTATTTGGTGCCTGGCACATGAAACCGGAGGTTGAGCAAAGTGAAGAGGATGAAGCGGAGGCATTTGGACAAGCATATGGAATGAACCCGTTTTCAAGTTTTTGGTGGCTAAAAGAATGGCAAGAATACAACGGGCTCATTGGTGCGCTTATCTCTGACGCCAGCATAGGTAACTACGTTGTTTCTACGGATGTCGCAAACTTCTACGACTCAATTGAAATCCCTCGGATGATTGCGCGAATTCGCCAAATAGCTCATTCAGACACGGACACCGTTGAGGCACTCAACGCTTTTTTGTCGACTTGGAACAGACGGCACGTTGGTTACATGCCTTCAACGAAAGGTATTCCGCAAGAAATTATTTCTGATGCATCTAGAGTTTTATCCCACTTCTATCTTCAAGATCTGGACTCAGAATTTTTGGATTATTGTGATGCCCGTGGGTTAACCTGAGTTATGGCTGAATCTGGTGTTCGCGTGGTTTGAGTGTTGGCGGTGCATCTGTTTGGATTGTTTTTGCAAAAACCCAATCCGACCCAAGAAGGACGCACCACCATGGACGAGACTAACATCGTTGAATTTGCCGGTCGAGAGGTCAGCCTTGATCCGTTGACTGAGCTTTTGCGCACGGGCGCGCAGGCTCTGATCCAAGCCGCCGTTCAAACTGAGCTTGCGGAATTGATGGATCGCTTTGCTCACCTCAAAACACCAGACGGGCGCGCCGGGGTGGTACGTAATGGCAGTCATCCCGCCCGTGAAATCCAAACGGGTGTTGGACCTGTGACCGTAGAGATTCCAAAGATACGCTCGAAAACCGGCAAGCCAGTGAGTTTCCGCTCCGCGCTCGTACCGCCCTACGTGCGCAAGACCAAGACGCTGCAGGCTGCGATCCCCTGGCTCTACCTCAAAGGCATTTCCACTGGCGAAATGGGAACGGCGCTGAAGGGTTTGCTCGGGGCTAATGCCACCGGATTTTCGGCCAAAACAGTTGCCAGATTGAAGGCCGAATGGGCCGCTGAATACAGGGCGTGGCGCACCGCAGACCTGTCCCAAGACGAGTGGGTCTACATCTGGGCCGACGGTATTCACAGTGGCTTACGCGGCGAGGATCACAAGTTGCGCGCGCTGGTCGTGATCGGCGTAAATACCCGTGGTCAGAAACAATTTCTGGCAATCGAGGACGGCACTCGTGAAAGCACACAGAGCTGGAGGGAGGTTCTAATCGGCCTCAGAGAACGCGGTCTCAACACTCCAAAATTGGCCATCGGAGACGGTGCTCTGGGATTCTGGGCCGCTCTTGAAGAAACCTATCCGGGCACACCTCAACAACGCTGCTGGGTGCATAAGACGGGCAACGTCCTCAACTGTTTTCCCAAGTCCACCCAGCCAAAAGCCAAAACGATGCTGCACGATATCTGGCGCGCTGAAACGCGCAAGTCAGCTGAACAAGCGTTCGATCTCTTCGTGAAAACGTTTGAAGACAAGTACCCCAAAGCCACCGCCTCGCTTCAGAAAGATCGAACCGAACTGCTGGCATTCTACGATTTTCCCGCAATGCATTGGCAAAGCATCCGAACGACCAATCCAATTGAATCCGCCTTTGCCACGATCCGTCATCGCACCAAGCGCTCAAAGGGCTGTCTGGCCCGCGACGGCATGCTCCACATGATCTTCAAACTGGGGCAGTGCGCCGAACAAAACTGGCGCAAACTTCGCGGCTTCAATCATCTCGCCGACGTCATCCAAGGCGTCAATTTCAAAGACGGCATCAAGCAAACCCAGACCGAAACCGCCGCCGCATGAAAGATCCCGCAAACACCAGATTTGACAATAACTCGGTTAACCTTTGTGAGGTGGTCAGATGATTTTTTGATATTCGGTGGTTCGCGCCAGAAATTAGAATCTGCAATCCATCATTTATCGCGTCTATTAAGAGATTTGGGATTGAATCTAAATACGCCAAAGACCTTACCACCCTTCAATTTAGCCAGACATCCCAGAGCTTGGGGATTTTGGCATAACCTGCGAGGCATCGTCGGATAGCACGAAGGCCTGTCTTGAAGAGAGAGCATAAGGACCTTCGGGCTTTTCGAATCCCCTTTTTTCGCCGCGTATTGCGACGTGGTGCTCTTCGTTTGCTCCGGTTGAAACAGCCCAGTACATGGCGATTGCCAGCACCAAAATGAGGCGGGCCAATCGATCCGGCTTTTTGATCTGGCTTTGAGTAATTTCAAAGCCCCGGGTTTTGAAGTCGGAGAACATGGCTTCAATTCCCCAACGCATTCCATAATCGAGCACCTTGTACTCGGACGGTGCTGCATTCATGGCAATAATCCAAGGCTCTTTGTGCCCCTCCTCGTGAAGCACTCCAATGTTGCTAAAGACGCCCGTTCCGTAAAGCTCAGCGTTTACAAGCCCTTCGGGCATCAGTTGGGCAATTTCGCGCGTCATCATCTCGCCACCCTGATGTTGCAGTGTGATATTTCCCTTCATGCGCAGCCGGTAGTCCCATCCAGCCTCCTGGCACCATGCGACCAATCGGGCGGTTCCATAAAACCGATCTCCCGCCAGCAACACACGCGCATCCGCCGGGAGCCATGGGCGGACTGCTTCCAAAAGCTCATGTTGCACGCGCCATCCAATCGGCCCTTTGGTCTGGCGTACACGCCAGGCGACCGGGAGGGCCCGATCCCGCATCCGCACCGATAACATCAAAACCTCATGCCCTTCGTTGAGCTTGCTTTGATCAAGGGCCACCACAATCGTTTCTCCGGCCTCACACTGGCGGCGGAAAATTTCACCAACATAGGCCTGCATGATCTCATCAGTATCGATGTGAGGATTGCCCAGAACCCGCGAAATGTATTGATAGCGGTGGTCCACAGAGCCGATATCGCGGGGCAGAGCAGCCGCATTTTCCATCAGATTGACGCTGCGCGTGTTCAAAATCACGCTTGCTATGATGCACAATCCCTCCCGGCGCGACTTGTGATACCCGAGCAAGCGGTCCTGAAAATCCGCCTCAACCTTCGAATAAAGCTCTGAAAAACAAACATTTCCCAACAAGGCCTAGCTGGCCCGAAGCTGCATATTTGGGCTTTTGAAAGAACGTACAGGGAACGAAAGGCTGATTGACGGCCAGAGCTGATGTTGGATGATGCTTGCGTCTGGAGGGGTCATGATAGAGCAAGCATTTGCCTCAACGTGGGGGCTTTCATATTCGGATTTTGAGTTTCTAAACCGGTTTGGGGCGAAGTCGCGGGTCGCGATTGCATGCCAACTCCTCTTTTTTCGCCAGCATGGCCGGTTTCCTGCCACGCGCGGTGATCTTGACCCTGATGTGATCGTGTACGTTGCTGACCAGATTGGGGCGACAGACGATCTTTCCTACTCTTTTTCCAGTGACACCGCGCGGCGGCAACGTGCGAGTATTCTGGATTTTCTCGGGTTTCGCCGGGCTTCTGATCGTGATCGGGCCAGACTCCAGGCATGGATGATTGAACAGCTCGGTGGGCGTGACCTGAACTTGGCGGATTGGGTTGAGCGGGGCTATGCACAGGCCCGTCAAATGAA
Source organism: uncultured Paracoccaceae bacterium (assembly GCA_951812305.1). Taxonomy (GTDB): domain Bacteria; phylum Pseudomonadota; class Alphaproteobacteria; order Rhodobacterales; family Rhodobacteraceae; genus Rhodobacter_B. Next base: position 16,821 of record CATOSB010000014.1, on the reverse strand, counting down.
CGTGTTTGTTCCTTCAGTGAAGATCATGGAGCGGCTTGCGCGCGCGGCCCGTCGGGATTTCCGCGAGGGGTATTTGACGAAGGTGGCATCGCGGTTATCGACCGAGAGGGTTACGCAGTTAGAATGGACGCTGTCTGAGCCCTTGGCGACAACGGGGTTTCAGCGTCTGAAGGATGATGTCGGTGCTGCAACGCTAGACAGCGTACTGCTGACGGCGCAAAAGGTGTCCTTTGTCGCGGCGCTCAATCTTCCATTGGATATTCTTGGTGATGTCGAACGCGGTTGGGTGATGCGTATTGCATGTCAGGTAGAAGGCGAAACCGCCTCGGAAATGCGTCGCCATGCGCCCGAGAAGCGCTTCGGGCTTCTTGCGGTCTACCTGATGCATCGCCGCTCTCAGCTGATTGACGGCCTCATTGACCTGCTTTTGGAGGTGGTTCATCGCCTGGGAACACGGTCACGCCGAAAGGTCATTCAGGGCATCGCGGCAGATATAGGCGCGGTTCATGGCAAGGAGCGTTTGCTTGTCGAGATTGCCATGGCCGCGCTGGATCATCCCGAGGGTCGGATTGAAGACGTTATCTTCCCTATCGCTGGGGCGGCTAAACTCCGGGCAGTCATTGACGAACATCGCGCCAAGGGTACCTTGGACACGCGCATCCAACAGACCATGCGCAACTCATATGCCAGCCACTACCGCCGCATGCTGCCACCGTTGCTCCGGGCTTTGCGATTTCGCTCGAACAATGCAATGTGGCATCCGATATTGACCGCCTTGGTTCTGATTGTCCGGTTTGCGGAAGCCGGTCGCCGGGTTGTTTCTGAAAATGATATTCCAGCAGGGATCATTCCCGGAAAATGGCGCAGCGCAGTCATTGATGAGAATGGTCGGGTCAATGTTGTGTCCTTCGAGCTCTGTGTGCTGACACAGCTTCGCGAACGCATCCGCGCCAAAGAGATATGGATCGAAGGTGCGGACCGCTACCGCAACCCGGATGATGACCTGCCGGGAGATTTCGACACGCGTCGAGATTCCTACTACGCTGATCTGGGGCTATCGCAGGATGCAAGAGGCTTTGTCGCGGGCGTGAAAGCCGAGCTGGAGAAGGAACTGCGGCTGTTGAACGCCACCTTGCCTGACAATGATAAGGTGCGCTTGCGGCGGGGTGGGGAGAACCGGATTTCCATTACGCCCTTTGCGCCAGCCCCAGAGCCGCCTGGTTTGGCCACGCTGAAAAGCGAGGTTGCCCGGGCGTGGCCGATGACCGGGCTTTTGGATGTTCTCAAAGAAACAGCACTCGATACTGGGTTTTTGAGCGGCTTTCAGACCTCGGCCAGTCGGGAGGCTCTGCCGCCTGCCGTGCGAGATCAACGCCTGTTGCTCTGCCTTTACGGCTTGGGAACCAACGCGGGCCTGAAACGCGTGGCCGCTGGTTCACCCGATGTCAGTTATGACGAACTTCTGCACATTCGCAGACGGTATATTGACCCGGCTTCCTTAAAGGCGGCTTGCGCGCAGGTTGCCAATGCAACGCTTGCAATTCGCGAACCGGAAATCTGGGGCACGCCGGGCACAACATGTGCTGGGGATTCCACCAAGTTCGGGGCCTGGGATCGCAATCTGATGACGGAGTGGCATGCGCGCTATGGCGGGCGCGGCGTCATGATTTATTGGCATGTAGAGCGTCAGGCGACCTGCATTTATTCTCAGCTGAAGCGTTGTTCGTCCTCTGAGGTAGCCGCAATGATTGAGGGTGTCTTACGGCATTGCACGGACATGGAAATCCAACGGCAGTATGTGGACAGCCACGGCCAAAGCGCAGTTGGCTTTGCTTTCTGCCATCTTCTGGGCTTTGAGCTTGCGCCGCGCCTCAAGGCAATTGCGCGGCAGAAACTCGCCCTCCCTAGTGCGGGTATGCGAGGGCAACTGCCCAATCTCCTTCCGATCCTGTCGGGCGTGGTCGATTGGGGCGAGATCGAACGCCAGTATGACGAGATGGTCAAATACGCAGCGGCCATGCAGCACGGGACGGCTGATCCCGAGGCCATCCTTCGCCGGTTCGCCCGATCCGATGTGATGCACCCCACCTACAAGGCGCTGGCGGAGCTTGGTCGCGCCATAAAGACGATTTTTCTGTGCCGCTATCTGCGCTCAGAGGCCTTCCGTCGGGAAATTCATGAGGGATTGAACGTCGTCGAGAACTGGAACAGCGCCAACAGCTTCGTGTTCTTTGGCAAGGGCGGTGAAATTGCCACCAATCGTGTGCGGGATCAGGAGACCGCTGCTCACGCGTTGCACTTGCTACAATCGTCACTGGTCTACGTGAACACGCGGATGGTGCAGTCCGTCCTGCGCAACCCCGATGTGGCCGCCCGCTTGTCCCCTGAGGATTATCGCGGCCTGTCCCCGCTCATCTACCTACACATCAACCCTTATGGCCGCTTCGAGGTCGATCTGGATAAGCGGATCGATTTCGGGCTCTTGGCCGCGTAATTGGAGTCCGTATGTCCTCTCAACTACTCGCAGAATGTATGGAGCAATTCGGTCTCCATGGTTTTGAACCGGAATTCCAATCGTATTTTTTGCGGCTAAAATCCCGCTTGCTCTCCAGCGGCGATGTCGCCTGTGGTTTGGTGGTGCTCACCGCACAAGAGGATGACCACTCGGGGGGGGGCACATCAAATACTGAGCCTACTTCTGGATGAAGCTCGGATGGGCCTGTAAAATGATAATGAGTACGCGGAAGATTTCCTGGAAGCGGTAGAAATGGCCGTTCAAGCCGGTGTTGCTGCGGGCGCGGTAAAGCAGGAAAACATGATGGAATTTGCGGGCCTCTATCGAAGGGTTGGCTTGCCGGTGCCACAATCATTTATGATCGATCCTGATAATATGGCGCCTCCGTCGGACATGGAGGGCTTCGATCTTTCCGAGAATCTGGAAAATGTTGCGCGCGATATCATGGACGAGGGAGGCTCGGCCTATGATCTATTCAATGCAATTGACACCATGATGGCAGCGGCACCGGAGGAAATTCAGGCGGGTCTGGCCAATCACATTGCCACGATGGATGGACCTTTTTTCGAACGTTGCGCTTTGTTCATGCTGTTGTCCGGCCCGCAGCTTGTCCAGGAGGCCACCATTGCCGGTCTGTTTGAACGCCTTGATGGCTTTGCCTTGAATGCAGAAACCAGGGGAATCGCGCTTGAAGTTTGACTGTGGATTAGAATTGGATTCTTGAGGATTCATCACTTGATGGAGTTTTGAGATGCCTACATTGACCAGCTATTTCAACGACATGGACGATCCTCGGGGTGGCAATGCCCCGCGTCACAATTTCTGCGATCTCATGACGATCAGCCTTTTGTGCGCGCTGTGCGGCGGTGAGACGGCGGTCGACATGGAGCTTTTCGGGCATATGAAGGAGGATTTCCTGCGAGAGTTTCTCGAATTGCCCCACGGCATTCCCTGCCATGACGCGTATTCGCGGCTCTTCCGCCTTATGAAGCCGTCGAGCTTTCAGGCCTTTTTCGACAAGTTTCGCACCGATTTTGCGGTCAAGGCTGGAGATGAGCCGGCAATCGCTATCGATGGCAAAGAGATGCGGCGCAGCTTTGACAAGGCCGCCGGGCAGTCGAACATGAACATCGTGACCGCCTTTGCCCATGGCGCGCGCCTGAGCCTGGGCATCGCAGAAAGCGCCAGGGGCGGCGGCGAGATACTGGCGCTGCGCGACCTGATCGGGATGCTTGATATCCGTGGCATCACCATCACCGCTGATGCGCTGCACTGCCAGAGAGAGACCTGCGAATTGATCGTGCAGGCGGGCGGCGAATATTGCTTGCAGCTCAAGGGCAACCAGGGCGACATGCTGGCTGATGTACGGGCCTTTGTTGACGATCAGGGTACTGATTACATTGATAAATATGACACGGTCGACGCTGACCACGGCCGCATCGAGGAGCGGTCATATCGCGTCTATAATGTGCCGCAGTATCTCACGGACATCCATAACTGGCCGCATCTACAAGCCTTCGTCCACGTCGTTTCTGAGCGAGCAGCAGATGACAAAACAAACCGGTCAGAGCGGATTTACCTCCTCTCCAAATGTCCCTCGGCTCAAGTTGCCGCTTCTCTGATCCGTGGTCACTGGCAGATCGAGAACAGTTTGCATTGGTCTCTCGACGTGGTGATGAACGATGATCAGCACCGCGCACGAAAAGATCACGCGCCAGCCAACTTCGCCGCCTTGAGGCGCATCGCTTTGAACATCATCAAGGCAAATCCCGCAAAAGGCTCAAACCGTGGGAAGTTCAAAAAGGCAGGCTGGAGCAATGACTTCCTCAAAACCCTCATCCAGGGCTTCTGAAGCGCGATTGCCCTGATGCAGAAACATTGACGCTTTTTCCAATGATCCGGGGCTGGTTTTCCAGTGGACCAGCACAGGCGGCATTGGATGATCTGATCAAGAAAGCACGCGGCAAACCCATTCCAAGCCAGAGCCAGTCAACCGGAGCAGAAATTCAAGAGATCGTCGCGAGTATAACGGACGGCGTTGGCGCTCAGAGCATTGCAGTCAGGGTGAAACAGAGTTCAAAGACCGTATTGGCAATGATCCTGATCAAGGCAGGGCATGGGATCAGGGACAGCTTCCTTGTTCCCCTTGAAAGCAGTGGCGATGCGGAACAAATGATCGGACAACTCCGCGCAGAAACTGGCGCCGACGATATTTCCGCTGACACTTTGCGTGTCTTGCTGGAGGGTGCATTGGCTGATGGCTTGGCAAACGAATGCCTGCCCGCTCCGGGTTTTCTGGACGTTGTCGAATCCTGTAACCTGTTCGACCTGCGCCCTCAGGAATTGGGGCTTCAGGCACTACTCGACTTGGCAGATCCCAACCGAAAGATTCAAGATGCCTCAGCGCAGGCACTCGGGCGCTGGATTAATGATGATATGGCGTTGGACTTCCTGGAGCCTCTTACAGACAGCTGGTTCGAGGACAGCCAGGAGACCCGTGAGATTGTCGCCACCGGAAAAACAGCGCGCAGTATCGAAACCAAGCTCTGGAAATTCCTCGAGACGCGGCGCGATATTTGGGCGCGACGGTTTTTGCAAACAGCGGTGATGTTGAGAGATGGAGACCGGCTCCGGGAGTGGAAAACCCTGACCGCATCCGCATATGTCCTGCACCAGCACAATCTGGTCAGCGTCGGGGAAGTGGATGTCACTCAGATCGCGCAGGAATTCGGCGTAGTCAGCCTCCGTGCGCCGGTCGGTTACTTTCACATGGCGGCGTCCCTCAAGCGGTGCGAAGCCCATGAACAGGTTGGCCGTGCCGCAGCTGCGATATTCATAGTCGAAGCGCGCAGGGCGTCCGGGACGCATCGGGATCGGCGTCCGGGTTTCGGCCACCAGTTGCTTTGATGTCTCATCGAGGCACACGAGCGGCCGCGTCGGGTCGCGGGGTCGCATATAGACCGACAGCACGTCCTCCATCGCCGCGACGAAAGCGGCGTTTTGACCTGGCGGGATCACCCAATACTGGCTGCGATGGGGCTTGAGCGTGTTTTTTTGAGCGTGCGCCCGACGGTATTGTGATGCACCTTGTCGACGATCTGCAACTCTGTAACCCGTTTGGCCAACAGCCGGATCGACCAGCGCGCATAGCCCTCAGGTGGCTCCGGGCAGGCCAGCGTAATGAGCTTTGCCTCAGCTTCACCGTCGAATATCCGGGCCGTCGGCGGCGTTGCGCGCGGCTTGCGCCGAAACACGGCGTCCACGCCCTCTGTGACGCATTTTTGTCGGACCCGCTCCACCATGGCGCTGTTGGTCTCCAGCGCTTCGCAGATGCGGCTGTCAGTCCAGCTATCCCCCTCCGCTCCCTGATCTGCCTTGAGCAAAATACGCGCCTTCAGACTGGCCTGCGACGATGATTTGCTATTGCTCAACATACCGCGAAGTCGCGCACGCTCCTCTGAACTCAGCTCGACAATGTAAATCTTGTTTGCCATAGGACCTCTCCTCAAACGTCATCTATGGCCGTCATGAATCAGAAAACAAAAGGCAGGGAAACCCAGCAAATTGCATGAGGCAATGCACTAGAGATCAGCCGAAGAACCCGTAAGGCGTGAGTTCTCAATGGTGCTAAGTAGGCGCCCTCAGAAACCCCGGTGCGGCATGCCCAAAGGGCATCGAAAGGTTCACTCTGCCGTTGCAACTGACCTTGCAATGCGTCTTCAAGACTGTTCATTTTATATCCAAGGATCTTTCCTAATGGGCATCAACTATAGCGAGCAACATCCTGGCCCAACACCCCTCAAAACAAATAGCATTTGGAGATTTCAGTTGGTAGATTAAGGAGATAGCGGGGAACTTTTTGGCGCTTTTCTAGTGGGTTATCGGAGGCCGTAAGCGGGCAACATGCTTTCAAGACTGGGTAAGAAACTCAAAGCTCTCGTGAGCAGGGAAACAGTGAAGACTGTTCCAACGGCTCCATCTGTCGCGACAGATGGACAAGATCGTTTGGCCGCATCAGACACTAAGTACACATCAACAAGTTCGACAGTTGAACCAGCACAAAGCCTCGCCGCAACGGAACCACTACAGACCACACAACCGGCTCCCGTGCTTGAATTGGAGAAATCGTCCAGAGCCTTTGACAGAATTGAAGGCAACGAGCTTGAAGTTGCGCTCAACGCGACTGAAGCGGATCAGACACACATTGCTTGGGCGAAGGTTGCCGACAAAGCGCCCGATGAACGACTGGAAGCTGGGACGAATTCTGACGACGATTTAACCGTCTTAAAGTTGGGCTTAGCCATCGATGAGCCGCGTCAGGACAACCCTTTCAAGATGCAAGCAACACACTTGTCTAGTGGTCCTTCGCACAAGCCAGAGCTTTCGGCTTCTCACAATGCGCCTGAAGAAGAACATCTTCTAGACTTAGCGACACGGCGTTTCGCGTCAACGCGACTGATCAACGTTTTGCGAAACGCCGAAGGTGAGTTGCCGACAACTACGGTCGCCGCCTACATGCGAGCGCCCGACGCTGCGCGAGAAGCTTTCAAGGTACTCGAAAACTCCGGCCAAAAGACCGCTATGGAACTCGATGACCTTGTAAGGAAGTTCGCTCGCGAAGTCGATCAAAACAGGCAGGCCGCAGCCGACAGCATCGTCGATGTCGTACGGGTCGCCGATTGCTCCGTTCGCCTATTAAATGCAATCACAGCAAACGCGCATCGCCTGCCAGTCGATACTGTGCGGGAGTACATGAGAGCTCCGCAACATTCCCGGCAAGCATTCCTTAAGCGTAACTCCCAAGCACCCTGTCCGATAGGGTTGCGGGGTTTTGTTCCGTCAGAGCCGTGCGATGATCTGAGGTGGTGACAGGGTCAGGATTTCCAGGATGTTGAACCGGTGTTTTCTGGCCGTCGAGATGACGGACCTGATGTCGGCGAAGACCCGCGCGCCCTCGAGGGTGCGGAAGGTGCCCGAGATTTTCATGCGCAGCTTCATCATGCGCAGGTCCTGTTCGGCCTGATTGTTTGTGAATGGGACCGCGAAGTCGGCGATGAATCGCAAAACGTCATCGCGGTAGTCACGCAGGCGGAGGAGCAGGTTGTGGCCTGGCCGCCTGGCTTTTCGGCCGCGGGTGCCGGGGCTTTTGGCCAGCGGGGGCTGGCGTTCGTGGAAGGCGAGCCCCTTGGCGAGGATCGCCATGTATCTGGTGACTATACCCTGGCGAACCAGTTCCGGGAGTTCGGTCTCGCCTTGATCCTGAGCCGCGCATCTGAGCTGATTGGCGCTATGAAGCACTGCGCTCATCTCCGTCGCCCAAGGCTCTTTTTCGATCTCTTCGATGGCCTTGAGTTCGCGCAAGTGATGCGCCCCGCAGAGGGCGTGGGCGTCCACTCCGCTCATATGGGCGTAGTAGGGTTTCCAGTGATCATGAATGATCGTCCCGCCGGTCAGGAAGGTTGGAACAGCACCGCGTTTGGCGCTGATGCGGTAATGGGTGAAGGCGGTATCGCAGATCGTGTGCAGCCAGTGCAGCTTGCCGGCAACACGAAGTCCGGTCTCGTCCAGATGCCGAACGCCGCCTTCGGCAAGCCGGGCGAGAATGTGTTCAACCACGACACCCATCTTATTTGCCGCGCCGCGCGTCCAGTTGGTCACGCTGGCCGCGCACAAGCTGGTGGCCCCAAACAGGTCGCGCATAAGCTGGCAGACCCGATCCTCGGGTATCAGCTGCTGAACATTGCAATAGACCGCCACTGCCCGCATGCGCGTGCCATATTGCACATGCGCGGCCACGCCATCGGGAAAGCCAGCCGTCGTCGTGGCTCGACAATGGTCGCAACAATAAACCGCCGCCTGATGCTCGGTGACCTCCAGGCGTGGCGCAGGCAAGTCGAACACCTGACGCTTCTCGATCCCTTTCACCATCTCCGCCGTCAGGGCGCTCTGACAGGCGCTGCAATGCGTCGCCTCATGCCGTTCGACAAAGTCGGGTGTTGACGTCTGGCGCAGGGTGTCGCCCCGGTGGCCAACTTGGCCGCCACTTTTCTTTCCGGATTTGCCACGCAGGCTGCGCGGGGCTGGCTTCTTCAGGCCATCACTTGAAGGGGGCTTGCTGCTATTGCTGCTGTTCTTGGCCAACTGTCGGCGCAGGTCCGTGATCTCTTCCGCCATGCTCGCCAACGCAGCTTCAAGCTCAGCGATCCGACGCAGAGCCGTGGCGAGAAGTTGTTCAAGGGCGGCAACCTGATCCATCCCACCACTGATTCAGAGAAATCAACCCGGCGCCACAGAATTCAGACAAGAAAGAAAAAAACACGCGCAAAATGGCAAATTCGACTCACCATAAAACTGACAATAACACTCAAACGTGGGGGGTGCTTGGGAGTTACCCTTAAGCTTCCTAACGTGGGGCGCAAGTCGGCAGATGAACTCGACCAAATAGTGCGCAGTTTCGTACCAAGCGTTGATTATCCAGACGGTGACAAAGAACTGATCTCAAGCGAGGATGGCGACATCCCACGAGCGGTCCAGGCCGCCGAAGTGTTCTTTTCTGGAATGCATTATCCTGATGAACTGTTTGAATGGTCACCGCCGACCAGGCTCGCGAACCTACTCAAAATTGATCAGTTGGAGCACCGAAATAGCCTTGTAGATTTCCTGAAGACATATGACGAAACCGCCTCACGCATCCGTTCGCTGGCCGGCTGCGGGCGGAAGAGTATTGAGCAGCTAGATCAGATCGTCTCTAGCCTGATCGAAGCGCGTCTCTCAATTTGTGGTGCAGATAGTGAGATTGTACCCGATCTTAGACGTTTGTTGCGTGGCGAATTTCTTTCGCACATATCGCTTGCGAGCATACTCGAGCTCGGGAAGCTAAAGCCTGAAGACATCAACGCTTCCGAGAGCGCTTCAATCGAAGAATTGACGGTGGCCGAAATCATTGCGGGATCCGTCTCTTCCCTCAATAACCGGCAGCAAGACATCCTTCAGCGGCGGTACGGTATCAATAAACATGTGACCGAAACGCTCGAGCAAGTCGCTTCCAGCTATGACGTGACCCGGGAGCGAATTCGTCAGATCGAGAAGAAGGCAAAACAAAAGCTCGAGACGAAGCGCACAAAGAAGATATTGATTGGTGCGCTGGAGCAGGAAGGGTCGTTGGAAAAGCTCTTCAAGAACCGAAAAATCGTCTCTGATGAACAGATCAGTGCTGTAAGCAAGTTACTGACTCCTGAGGAACGTCTTGCAGTCGATCTGGCGTACGGCGACTTGAGGTCGTTCCTAGACGCTGAAAGCGTTCGAACCGACGCAGGTTGGATTCAAGAACAAGATCTGCTCTTGATGAACCATGAGCCGGAAGATCTATCTGGTTCACTCCGTCAGAGGATCGTGTCTGCAATCCGCGACCTACACCTTCCAATACGCTTGTCTGAGATTGCCTCTTCATTGCCAGACTATCCGCTTTCAGAAATCAAGAACGAGATGTTGGAAAGACTGAGTGCAACTTTTCGAGGAGATATAGTTGTCGCCGCTCCACGGCTTCCAAGCTCCGTAAGGTATGTACTCATCCTAAAAGAAGCGTAAGCGGTGTCACCGCGCCCTGTCAAAGCTCCAGGGCATCAGTTCGTCGATGCGGGCAGCCGGGTGACCTGCTGCGATGGCTTCGAGGGTTGCCTTGAGATAGGCATAGGGCTCGACGTCATTGAGCTTGCAGGTTTCGATCAGGGAGGCGATACGCCCCCAGTTTCTGCCACCTTCGTCATGGCCCGCAAAGAGCGCGTTCTTACGATTGAGGGCAATCGGGCGGATGGTTCGCTCGACCACGTTGCTGTCCATCTCGATAGCGCCGTCGTCGAGAAAGAGCTTCAGTCCGTCCATGTGTTTGGCGATGTAGGAGAGCTTATCGCCGAGGCGTGATTTGGTCGAGATGCGGGAGCGGACGGTTTTGAGCCAGATCTCGAATGCCTCGATCAGCGGTTTGGTCTTTTCCTGGCGAACAGCTTTGCGCTCGGCGGCGGGTTTTCCTCTAATCTCAGCCTCGATCTTGTAGAACTCGGCAATCCGCCTGAGCCCATCCCCTGCAATGGGCGAGCCATCGCGGTCATGCACTTCCTTGAGCTTGCGCCGCGCATGAGCCCAGCAATAGGCCAGTTTGACGGATCCTGAGTTACGGCCCGGTTTGGTCAGGGCATTATAACCCGTATAGCCATCCACCTGCAGCGTACCGCTGAAGCCGGTCAGGAACTCCGTTGCGTGTTTGCCGCCACGCCCATCGGCGTAACAGAACACAACACCCGGTGGGGCGGTGCCCCCGAAGGGCCGCTCATCGCGGGCAATGGCCCAGAGATACCCGGTCTTGGTTCTGCCGCGCCCCGGATCGAGCACCGGACAGCGCGTCTCATCAGCAAAGAGCTTGCTGGAAGATTTGAGATCTTTGAACAGATGATCCACCACGGGAGCAAGATGGAAGGATATCCGGCCCATCCAGCCCGCAAGGGTGGAGCGGTGCAGATCAAGGCCGGATCGGGCATAAATCTGCGCCTGCCGGAACAAGGGGCAGTGATCGGCGTACTTGGACACGGCCACCTGCGCCAATGTCCCCTCGGTAGGCAGGCCACCCTCGATCAGATGCACCGGTGCAGGCGCCTGGGCCACGCCAGCGTCCTTGTTCGGGCAGGCGTATTTGGGCCGGATGGTCACGATCACCCGCGCCTGGGCCGGAACAATATCCAGTCGTTCGGTGCGATCTTCGCCGATCCTGACCATCTCACCACAGCCGCAGGGGCATGTAATGCTGGCAGGCTCGATCACCTGTTCGATACGTTCCAGATGATCCGGCAGGTTCCCAAGGTTGCGCTGCACAGGTTTGCGCTTCTTGCGCGGTTTGGTCATCTCGATTGTTTCTGACTGCGCCTCGGCCTCGACTGTCGCGACCTCCAGATCTTCAAAAGCCAGTTGCCGTTCATCCGGGCTGAGCTTCTCGGAGCGTTTGCCATAGACCAGCTGGTGCAGTTCTTTGACAAAATGCTCCAGACGCGCGTTGATCGCCTCAAGTTCCGCGTTCTGCGTGGCGAGAGCGGCGTTGCTTTCTTCGAGTGCACAATTGCGCGACGTCAGGTTGCTGTTCAACAGGCTCACGCCAAACGCCTCTTTCCGTGCCGCCAAAACAACCGCCCGCACCTCCGCGGGAAGGGCATCCAGATCAAGGGATTCAAGGGCGTCAGGCATGGCGTGTTCTTAGCAGATCAGGCCACGATTTACACCCTGTACATAAGGCTGAGAGTCACTCTGCCGCACCCGGTCGACGTGTCCGCCGCGCCGTCACCCGTCGCCAGTCCAGACCCTCAAACAGAGTCTCAAATTGCGCCTTGGACAGCCGCATCACGCCATCATGGACCCTGGGCCAGGCGAACTTGCCCTGTTCCAGCCGCTTGTACGTCATCACCAGACCGGACCCATCCCAAAGCAGAACCTTGATGCGATCTCCACGTTTGGCGCGGAACACGATGATTACGCCCGAGTGCGGATCAAGGCCCAGGTCGCGTTCGGCAACCGCCGCCAGCCCGTCATGGCCCTTCCTGAAATCCACCGGCCTGGTCGCAATCACAACCCGCACCGATTGAGACGGAACAATCATCCCTGTCGCGCCAGGTGCCGCGCAACATTCGCGATCCGTTTTGATGCCGTGCTTTTGGGCAACCGGATAGAGACAGATCCCGCGATGATCTCAATACCGTCAAAGGGCGAAGGCGGTGGTGTCGCAAGCACTGCGATCTCTGCAAAACCAGACGTCTGACCCTCGTCACGCGCGACCTTGCGCCGGGCCGTCGTGCGCCATGTCGATAACCGCGTCGCCGACATACCGTGTTTGCGAGCCACACCCGCAACCGTCGCGCCTGGCGCATACGTCTCGGCCACAATCGCCGCGCGCTCCGCCGCCGTCCGTAGTACAGGCCTGCGGCGCGAAACCTCCGCCCCATCATCCAACATCAAATTACCTCCAGATCATTGGAGGCCAGAATCTCACATCAGACGCGCGCGCGATACCATGGGGCGTTCGCATCGCTTACGGTCTTTTCCTGGCGAACAGCTTTGCGCTCGGCGGCGGGTTTTCCTCTAATCTCAGCCTCGATCTTGTAGAACTCGGCAATCCGCTTGAGCCCATCCCCTGCAATGGGCGAGCCATCGCGGTCATGCACTTCCTTGAGCTTGCGCCGCGCATGAGCCCAGCAATAGGCCAGTTTGACGGATCCTGAGTTACGGCCCGGTTTGGTCAGGGCATTATAACCCGTATAGCCATCCACCTGCAGCGTACCGCTGAAGCCGGTCAGGAACTCCGTTGCGTGTTTGCCGCCACGCCCATCGGCGTAACAAAACACAACACCCGGTGGGGCGGTGCCCCCGAAGGGCCGCTCATCGCGGGCAATGGCCCAGAGATACCCGGTCTTGGTTCTGCCGCGCCCCGGATCGAGCACCGGACAGCGCGTCTCATCGGCAAAGAGCTTGCTGGAAGATTTGATATCTTTGAACAGATGATCCACCACGGGAGCAAGATGGAAGGATATCCGGCCCATCCAGCCCGCAAGGGTGGAGCGGTGCAGATCAAGGCCGGATCGGGCATAAATCTGCGCCTGCCGGAACAAGGGGCAGTGATCGGCGTACTTGGAGACCGCCACCTGCGCCAATGTCCCCTCGGTAGGCAGGCCACCCTCGATCAGATGTACCGGTGCAGGTGCCTGGGTCACGCCAGCGTCCTTGTTCGGACAGGCGTATTTGGGCCGGATGGTCACGATCACCCGCGCCTGGGCCGGAACAATATCCAGTCGTTCGGTGCGATCTTCGCCGATCCTGACCATCTCACCACAGCCGCAGGGGCATGTAATGCTGTCAGGCTCGATCACCTGTTCGATACGTTCCAGATGATCCGGCAGGTTCCCAAGGTTGCGCTGCGCAGGTTTGCGCTTCTTGCGCGGTTTGGTCATCTCGATTGTTTCTGACTGCGCCTCGGCCTCCGCTGTCGCGACCTCCAGATCTTCAAAAGCCAGTTGCCGTTCATCCGGGCTGAGCTTCTCGGAGCGTTTGCCATAGACCAGCTGGTGCAGTTCTTTGACAAAATGCTCCAGACGCGCGTTGATCGCCTCAAGTTCCGCGTTCTGCGTGGCGAGAGCGGCGTTGCTTTCTTCGAGTGCACAATTGCGCGACGTCAGGTTGCTGTTCAACAGGCTCACGCCAAACGCCTCTTTCCGTGCCGCCAAAACAACCGCCCGCACCTCCGCGGGAAGGGCATCCAGATCAAGGGATTCAAGAGCGTCAGGCATGGCGTGTTCTTAGCAGATCAGGCCACGATTTACACCCTGTACATAAGGCTGAGAGTCACTCTGCCGCACCCGGTCGACGTGTCCGCCGCGCCGTCACCCGTCGCCAGTCCAGGCCCTCAAACAGGGCCTCAAATTGTGCCTTGGACAGCCGCATCACGCCATCATGGACCCTGGGCCAGGCGAACTTGCCCTGTTCCAGCCGCTTGTACGTCATCACCAGACCGGACCCATCCCAAAGCAGAACCTTGATGCGGTCTCCACGTTTGGCGCGGAACACGATGATTACGCCCGAGTGCGGATCAAGGCCCGGATCGCGTTCAGCAACCGCCGCCAGCCCGTCATGGCCCTTCCTGAAATCCACCGGCCTGGTCGCAATCACAACCCGCACCGATTGCGACGGAACAATCATCCCTGTCGCGCCAGGTGCCGCGCAACATTCGCGATCCGTTTTGATGCCGTGCTTTTGGGCAACCGGATAGAGACAGATCCCGCGATGATCTCAATACCGTCAAAGGGCGAAGGCGGTGGTGTCGCAAGCACTGCGATCTCTGCAAAACCAGACGTCTGACCCTCGTCACGCGCGACCTTGCGCCGGGCCGTCGTGCGCCATGTCGATAACCGCGTCGCCGACATACCGTGTTTGCGAGCCACACCCGCAACCGTCGCGCCTGGCGCATACGTCTCGGCCACAATCGCCGCGCGCTCCGCCGCCGTCCGTAGTACAGGCCTGCGGCGCGAAACCTCCGCCCCATCATCCAACATCAAATTACCTCCAGATCATTGGAGGCCAGAATCTCACATCAGACGCGCGCGCGATACCATGGGGCGTTCGCATCGCTTACAAAGAAGCGGGACATGCCATGCATTGCGAGGAGATTCGAGCAAGGATGCATGAGCTGTTCGGGAAGGATGAGAGCATTGGCCAAATTGGAAATACATTGGCAGGATTGGAAGAAGCTCTGTAAGCGGTGTCACCGCGCCCTGTCAAAGTTCCATGGCATGAGTTCGTCGATGCGGGCTGCTGGATGGCCGGCAGCGATGGCTTCGAGGGTTGCCTTGAGATAGGCATAGGGCTCGACGTCGTTAAGCTTGCAGGTTTCGATCAGGGAGGCGATACGCCCCCAGTTTCTGCCACCTTCGTCATGGCCCGCAAAGAGCGCGTTCTTACGATTGAGGGCAATCGGGCGGATGGTTCGCTCGACCACGTTGCTGTCCATCTCGATAGCGCCGTCATCGAGAAAGAGCTTCAGTCCGTCCATGTGTTTGGCGATGTAGGAGAGCTTATTGCCGAGGCGTGATTTGGCCGAGAGGCGGGAGCGGACGGTTTTGAGCCAGATCTCGAATGCCTCGATCAGCGGCTTGGTCTTTTCCTGGCGAACAGCTTTGCGCTCGGCGGCGGGTTTTCCTCTGATCTCAGCCTCGATCTTGTAGAACTCGGCAATCCGCCTGAGCCCATCCCCTGCAATGGGCGAGCCATCGCGGTCATGCACTTCCTTGAGCTTGCGCCGCGCATGAGCCCAGCAATAGGCCAGTTTGACGGATCCTGAGTTACGGCCCGGTTTGGTCAGGGCATTATAACCCGTATAGCCATCCACCTGCAGCGTACCGCTGAAGCCGGTCAGGAACTCCGTTGCGTGTTTGCCGCCACGCCCATCGGCGTAACAGAACACAACACCCGGTGGGCCGGTGCCCCCGAAGGGCCGCTCATCGCGGGCAATGGCCCAGAGATACCCGGTCTTGGTTCTGCCGCGCCCCGGATCGAGCACCGGACAGCGCGTCTCATCAGCAAAGAGCTTGCTGGAAGATTTGAGATCTTTGAACAGATGATCCACCACGGGAGCAAGATGGAAGGATATCCGGCCCATCCAGCCCGCAAGGGTGGAGCGGTGCAGATCAAGGCCGGATCGGGCATAAATCTGCGCCTGCCGGAACAAGGGGCAGTGATCGGCGTACTTGGAGACCGCCACCTGCGCCAATGTCCCCTCGGTAGGCAGGCCACCCTCGATCAGATGTACCGGTGCAGGTGCCTGGGTCACGCCAGCGTCCTTGTTCGGACAGGCGTATTTGGGCCGGATGGTCACGATCACCCGCGCCTGGGCCGGAACAATATCCAGTCGTTCGGTGCGATCTTCGCCGATCCTGACCATCTCACCACAGCCGCAGGGGCATGTAATGCTGTCAGGCTCGATCACCTGTTCGATACGTTCCAGATGATCCGGCAGGTTCCCAAGGTTGCGCTGCGCAGGTTTGCGCTTCTTGCGCGGTTTGGTCATCTCGATTGTTTCTGACTGCGCCTCGGCCTCGACTGTCGCGACCTCCAGATCTTCAAAAGCCAGTTGCCGTTCATCCGGGCTGAGCTTCTCGGAGCGTTTGCCATAGACCAGCTGGTGCAGTTCTTTGACAAAATGCTCCAGACGCGCGTTGATCGCCTCAAGTTCCGCGTTCTGCGTGGCGAGAGCGGCGTTGCTTTCTTCGAGTTCGGCAAACTGAGATGTTAGGTTTGAAGCGTCCTGCCGGGCCGCCAAAACAACCGCCCGCACCTCCGCGGGAAGGGCATCCAGATCAAGGGATTCAAGGGCGTCAGGCATGGCGTGTTCTTAGCAGATCAGGCCACGATTTACACCCTGTACATAAGGCTGAGAGTCACTCTGCCGCACCCGGTCGACGTGTCCGCCGCGCCGTCACCCGTCGCCAGTCCAGACCCTCAAACAGGGCCTCAAATTGTGCCTTGGACAGCCGCATCACGCCATCATGGACCCTGGGCCAGGCGAACTTGCCCTGTTCCAGCCGCTTGTACGTCATCACCAGACCGGACCCATCCCAAAGCAGAACCTTGATGCGGTCTCCACGTTTGGCGCGGAACACGATGATTACGCCCGAGTGCGGATCAAGGCCCGGATCGCGTTCAGCAACCGCCGCCAGCCCGTCATGGCCCTTCCTGAAATCCACCGGCCTGGTCGCAATCACAACCCGCACCGATTGAGA
>CATOSB010000013.1 GCA_951812305.1 uncultured Paracoccaceae bacterium | reverse complement strand
ACCCCCTGAATGACTTCGGGTAGACGGTTTGGTCCGGAGATCTTCCGCCACTTTTTCTTGGCTGACCATTGTCTGACAGGGTATTGCGCAGCAATGTCCCGAGAAGGATCATCAGCCTGTACACCATAGCGAGGGCGGTTTTGCGGTTCAGGCAGCCCTTGGTTTTCCGGGTGCGGTTCCTGACAGTGGCAAAAACGCTTTCAATTGGGTTCGTGGTTCGGATGTGCTTCCAGTGTTCGGCAGGGAAGTCATAGAAAGCCAACAATTCACTGCGGTCTTTCACCAACTTGGCGACGGCCTTCTCGTATTTCACGCCGTAGGTTTCCACGAAAAGATCGAAAGCCGCGTTCGCCTCCTTCCTGGTCTCGGCCATCTGTTACCTGACAGGTGAATGCATGCATTCACCGAGAGGGCAGATGTCCTGAAGATCGGACTTGGCCTTTTCGTGTAGAGATTTTGGCATCGCGCCCAACACGTTGGCTGTTTTGTGGACCCAGCATCGCTGTTCGCGCGTCTCGGGGAAGACATCGCGCAGAGCGGTCCAAAACCCAAGTGCGCCGTCGCCGATGGCCAGTTCCGGGGGCACCGCCAGACCACGTTTCTTTAGCCCCTTCAACAGGTCGCGCCAACTGTCGGCATTCTCTCGGAACCCGTCCATAATCGCCAAAACATCCTTCTGACCATACTCATCTGCGCCTATAATGACCAACATACATTGACGATCCCCGTCCAGACGCGGCGTGAAGTAAACCCCGTCCGCCCAGATGTAGACATAGCGCTTGCCAGTGAGATCGCGCTTGCGCCAGGTCTCATATTCCTCCCACCACGCAGCCTTCAGACGCGTGATGGTCGAAGACGACAGCCCCTCGGCATCCGGCCCAAGAAGTGCTGCCAGTGCTTCGCTGAAGTCGCCTGTCGAGATACCTTTCAGGTACAGCCAGGGGAGCAACTCTTCCACTGACTTCGACTTGCGCAAATAGGGCGGCACCAGCGCCGAGCGGAACTTGATCTTGCTTCCATCTTCATTGCTGCCGCGGTCCCGAACGCGCGGCACCTGTACAGGAACCGTGCCGATCCCCGTCATCATCTCGCGCTCCGGCAAGAAACCGTGACGGACAAGGCGTTGGCGGCCTTCTTCGTCCAAAAGATGCGCGTACTCGGCGATGAATGCGGAAACTTCAGCTTGAACCGCCGTGCGCAGAAGCTCCTTCGCACCCGACTGGATCACTTCGGTCAGCGGATCAGGTGAAAATTCCGATGGAAGTTCGAATGGTACAATAGTAGATTTGGCCATGGTGGCATATCCTTTCTCATTGAGATTGACGGCGCGATTGCACCGCCATGATATGCCGCCCGCTTCAGGCCATCACCAACTTTCGGGCATAACTCGGCGATGAATCGCAAAACGTCATCGCGGTAGTCACGCAGGCGGAGGAGCAGGTTGTGGCCTGGCCGCCTGGCTTTTCGGCCGCGGGTGCCGGGGCTTTTGGCCAGCGGGGGCTGGCGTTCGTGGAAGGCGAGCCCCTTGGCGAGGATCGCCATGTATCTGGTGACTATACCCTGGCGAACCAGTTCCGGGAGTTCGGTCTCGCCTTGATCCTGAGCCGCGCATCTGAGCTGATTGGCGCTATGAAGCACTGCGCTCATCTCCGTCGCCCAAGGCTCTTTTTCGATCTCTTCGATGGCCTTGAGTTCGCGCAAGTGATGCGCCCCGCAGAGGGCGTGGGCGTCCACTCCGCTCATATGGGCGTAGTAGGGTTTCCAGTGATCATGAATGATCGTCCCGCCGGTCAGGAAGGTTGGAACAGCACCGCGTTTGGCGCTGATGCGGTAATGGGTGAAGGCGGTATCGCAGATCGTGTGCAGCCAGTGCAGCTTGCCGGCAACACGAAGTCCGGTCTCGTCCAGATGCCGAACGCCGCCTTCGGCAAGCCGGGCGAGAATGTGTTCAACCACGACACCCATCTTATTTGCCGCGCCGCGCGTCCAGTTGGTCACGCTGGCCGCGCACAAGCTGGTGGCCCCAAACAGGTCGCGCATAAGCTGGCAGACCCGATCCTCGGGTATCAGCTGCTGAACATTGCAATAGACCGCCACTGCCCGCATGCGCGTGCCATATTGCACATGCGCGGCCACGCCATCGGGAAAGCCAGCCGTCGTCGTGGCTCGACAATGGTCGCAACAATAAACCGCCGCCTGATGCTCGGTGACCTCCAGGCGTGGCGCAGGCAAGTCGAACACCTGACGCTTCTCGATCCCTTTCACCATCTCCGCCGTCAGGGCGCTCTGACAGGCGCTGCAATGCGTCGCCTCATGCCGTTCGACAAAGTCGGGTGTTGACGTCTGGCGCAGGGTGTCGCCCCGGTGGCCAACTTGGCCGCCACTTTTCTTTCCGGATTTGCCACGCAGGCTGCGCGGGGCTGGCTTCTTCAGGCCATCACTTGAAGGGGGCTTGCTGCTATTGCTGCTGTTCTTGGCCAACTGTCGGCGCAGGTCCGTGATCTCTTCCGCCATGCTCGCCAACGCAGCTTCAAGCTCAGCGATCCGACGCAGAGCCGTGGCGAGAAGTTGTTCAAGGGCGGCAACCTGATCCATCCCACCACTGATTCAGAGAAATCAACCCGGCGCCACAGAATTCAGACAAGAAAGAAAAAAACACGCGCAAAATGGCAAATTCGACTCACCATAAAACTGACAATAACACTCAAACGTGGGGGGTGCTTGGGAGTTACAAAAAATCATCAAATTTCGACTGTCCATCCATTCTTGACCGTTTTTACGTCGGCAGCCAGGGGAGTTATGGCTGAATCTGGTGTTCGCGTGGTTTGAGTGTTGGCGGTGCATCTGTTTGGATTGTTTTTGCAAAAACCCAATCCGACCCAAGAAGGACGCACCACCATGGACGAGACTAACATCGTTGAATTTGCCGGTCGAGAGGTCAGCCTTGATCCGTTGACTGAGCTTTTGCGCACGGGCGCGCAGGCTCTGATCCAAGCCGCCGTTCAAACTGAGCTTGCGGAATTGATGGATCGCTTTGCTCACCTCAAAACACCAGACGGGCGCGCCGGGGTGGTACGTAATGGCAGTCATCCCGCCCGTGAAATCCAAACGGGTGTTGGACCTGTGACCGTAGAGATTCCAAAGATACGCTCGAAAACCGGCAAGCCAGTGAGTTTCCGCTCCGCGCTCGTACCGCCCTACGTGCGCAAGACCAAGACGCTGCAGGCTGCGATCCCCTGGCTCTACCTCAAAGGCATTTCCACTGGCGAAATGGGAACGGCGCTGAAGGGTTTGCTCGGGGCTAATGCCACCGGATTTTCGGCCAAAACAGTTGCCAGATTGAAGGCCGAATGGGCCGCTGAATACAGGGCGTGGCGCACCGCAGACCTGTCCCAAGACGAGTGGGTCTACATCTGGGCCGACGGTATTCACAGTGGCTTACGCGGCGAGGATCACAAGTTGTGCGCGCTGGTCGTGATCGGCGTAAATACCCGTGGTCAGAAACAATTTCTGGCAATCGAGGACGGCACTCGTGAAAGCACACAGAGCTGGAGGGAGGTTCTAATCGGCCTCAGAGAACGCGGTCTCAACACTCCAAAATTGGCCATCGGAGACGGTGCTCTGGGATTCTGGGCCGCTCTTGAAGAAACCTATCCGGGCACACCTCAACAACGCTGCTGGGTGCATAAGACGGGCAACGTCCTCAACTGTTTTCCCAAGTCCACCCAGCCAAAAGCCAAAACGATGCTGCACGATATCTGGCGCGCTGAAACGCGCAAGTCAGCTGAACAAGCGTTCAATCTCTTCGTGAAAACGTTTGAAGACAAGTACCCCAAAGCCACCGCCTCGCTTCAGAAAGATCGAACCGAACTGCTGGCATTCTACGATTTTCCCGCAATGCATTGGCAAAGCATCCGAACGACCAATCCAATTGAATCCGCCTTTGCCACGATCCGTCATCGCACCAAGCGCTCAAAGGGCTGTCTGGCCCGCGACGGCATGCTCCACATGATCTTCAAACTGGGGCAGTGCGCCGAACAAAACTGGCGCAAACTTCGCGGCTTCAATCATCTCGCCGACGTCATCCAAGGCGTCAATTTCAAAGACGGCATCAAGCAAACCCAGACCGAAACCGCCGCCGCATGAAAGATCCCGCAAACACCAGATTTGACAATAACTCCAGCCAGGGTGCTGCACAATTCTGGAGTGCCTCAATCAAACCCTATCGAATTGACTATTTTTCATCAACTTTGACCCGCAATTGCTGCCCGGAATCAGCCGAAGGCGCCGGGCGAGCGCCTGACCGTCCCGGCGGGTAGGCGCTTTGGAAAGGCTGGGTGGCCGGTCTGAGGTTTTTCGGATATGGCGGGATAAACTGCGCCGCACGGGCGTTGGAGCGCCTACCCACGGTCAGGCGCGCGCCCGGCTTGGATTTGAGCTTGTTGCGAGGTTTGAGAGGAAGTCCGGGACTGCGGGGTGATTGGGGCGGGTGTAGCGCTTCAGTGTCGGGGGTGTAGGACCGCGCCTTGATTCGCAAGACGCTAATCCCACCACCTCAATCCGCCTGAGAGCTACGAGTCCATTTTGAGGGCTGAGATAAAGGCGGATTGAGGTATCTCCACCTTCCCAAACTGCCGCATCTTCTTCTTACCCGCCTTCTGCTTGTCCAGCAACTTCCGCTTTCGCGTCGCGTCGCCGCCGTAGCATTTGGCGGTCACGTCTTTCCTCAACGCCGCCAGCGTCTCGCGTGCGATGACCTTGCCGCCGATGGCCGCCTGGATCGGGATTTTGAACATGTGGCGGGGGATCAGCTCTTTCAGTTTTTCGCACATGGCGCGGCCACGTTGTTCGGCGCGGTCGCGGTGGACCATGATCGACAGGGCGTCGACGGGTTCGTCATTCACCAAAATCGACATCTTGACCAGATTGTCCTGACGGTATTCGGACATCTGATAGTCAAAACTGGCATAGCCCTTGGTCACCGATTTCAGCCGGTCGTAGAAATCAAACACGACCTCGTTCAGCGGCAGGTCATAGACGACCATGGCGCGGCTGCCGGCATAGGTCAGGTCAAGCTGGATACCGCGGCGGTCCTGGCAGAGTTTCAGCACGTCGCCCAGATAGTCGTCGGGCACCATGATCGTGGCCTTGATGCGGGGTTCTTCGAGGTGGTCGACATGGGTCAGATCGGGCATGTCGGCGGGGTTGTGCAGGTGGATCATGGACCCGTCGCGCATGTAGATGTGATAGATGACGGATGGCGCGGTGGTGATCAGTTCGATGTCATATTCACGTTCCAGTCGGTCGCGGATGACCTCTAGGTGCAGAAGCCCGAGGAAGCCGCAGCGGAAGCCAAAGCCAAGCGCGGCGGAGGTTTCCATTTCGGAGGTGAAGGAGGCGTCGTTCAAAGAGAGTTTGTCGATGGCCGTGCGCAGGTCTTCGAATTCGGCGGCGTCGACGGGGAAGAGGCCGCAGAAGACGACCGGGACGGAGGGGGCAAAGCCGGGCAGCGGGTCGGTGGTGCCCTTCTTTTCGTGCGTGATGGTGTCGCCGACCTTGGTGTCACGGACCTGTTTAATGGACGCCGTAATGACGCCGATTTCGCCGGGGCCGAGTTCGGCGATGTCCTCCATCTGGGGCTTCAGGACGGCCAGCTTGTCGATGCCATAGGTGGCGTTGGTGGCGATCATGCGGATGCGGTCGCCCTTGCGGATCACGCCGTCCATCACGCGGATCATCACGACGACGCCAAGATAGGGGTCATACCATGAGTCCACCAGCATGGCCTTCAGCGGCGCGTCGCGGGAGCCTTCGGGGCTGGGCAGCCGGGTGACGATGGCCTCCAGCACGGCGGGGATGCCGAGGCCGGTTTTGGCGCTGATCTCGCAGGCGTCGGTGGCGTCGATGCCGATCACATCCTCGATCTGTTCGGCGACCCGTTCGGGTTCCGCCGCCGGCAGGTCGATCTTGTTCAACACCGGCACAATTTCGTGGTCGGCGTCGATGGCCTGATAGACATTGGCCAGCGTCTGCGCCTCGACCCCCTGGGTGGCATCGACGACCAGCAGCGAGCCCTCAACCGCGCGCATGGAGCGGCTGACCTCATAGGCGAAATCCACATGGCCGGGGGTGTCGATAAGGTTCAGGACGTAATCCTGCCCGTCATTGGCGTGGTAATCGATCCGCACGGTGTTGGCCTTGATGGTGATGCCGCGTTCGCGCTCGATATCCATCGAGTCAAGCAACTGCTCCTGCATGTCACGATCCTTCACCGTGCCTGTCGACTGGATCAGCCGGTCGGCCAGCGTCGATTTCCCGTGGTCGATATGGGCGACGATGGAGAAATTGCGTATGCGGTTCAGGTCGGTCATGGTGCTGGGGATATCGCGCCGGTTGGCCGGGGCGTCAAGCTGAATAGGGGATGCCCGGATGCTGGAAAAGAAAGCCTACCCGATTGACCAGATCTATGTGCCGACAAAACGCGCCAAAACGCTGGATGCCGCGAAGGTCGAGGCGCTGGCCGAGGACATCCTGGAAAACGGCCAGCAGGTGCCGATCCGGATACGCGCCGGGAAGGGGCGGTATGTGCTGCTGGAAGGGTTGCACCGGCTGGAGGCGCTGAAGGCGTTGGGGGAAGAGGAGGTGGAGGGGTTCCTGACGAAGGCGCGGTTGCATTGAGTGCGCGCCCGTCCCGGGCCCTCTTTGTCTAGTGTATGGCCCCGGATCAGGTCCGGGGCGGGTGGGTCTCCCGTTCCGCGAGGGTGGATTTCCGCGGTCGATAAAGGCGACGATGGGGAAATTGCGGATATGGGCGAGGTCAGTCATGGTGGCGATATGATGTGCATTTGTGAGGTGGTCAATGGGTTCGGAAAAGGATGATAAGGTCGCGGAATTTGAGAACGCGCTCCGTCGTCTTGGTTGGCTGTCAGCCTACTCTCGACAAGTGCTACTTTGTAGGCATCTTCTCAGAAATTTCGTAGCGATTTCAGACCCTGGCGAGATTTTGCCCCATGTGCCTGGTGAATTTGCATTAGATCTATTTCGAGTTGCTATCACCGTTTTTACGGGACTGAACAAGAATAGACGAATTTTCTCCAGTGGCTACAGTCCAGAGGACCGACCAGAAACCCATCATTTAGCTTACAAGAAAAAACGAAAGGTGTTTAGCGCGTCCATTGCAAGCGGTATGCCGGAAGTGACGTTCTACCATGGTGTAGAAAACGAATTTGGATTCGAAAATTCGAATGGAACTTCACTCGAAGATCAACTGTTGGCTCGGGAAATATTCGAAGTCTCAAAAGGCGCCAAGTTGAGCAATAGGGAGTTGGCGGAGTCGCGGGCCTTACCACCCTTCAAAATTTCCGGATCTGATTTGACGTTTGTCTGATCTGTGTGATTCAAGGAGTCTCCACTGCTGATATTGGAGGCTGGTTTGTTGGGAAATGTTTGTTTTTCAGAGCTTTATTCGAAGGTTGAGGCGGATTTTCAGGACCGCTTGCTCGGGTATCACAAGTCGCGCCGGGAGGGATTGTGCATCATAGCAAGCGTGATTTTGAACACGCGCAGCGTCAATCTGATGGAAAATGCGGCTGCTTTGCCCCGCGATATCGGCTCTGTGGACCACCGCTATCAATACATTTCGCGGGTTCTGGGCAATCCTCACATCGATACTGATGAGATCATGCAGGCCTATGTTGGTGAAATTTTCCGCCGCCAGTGTGAGGCCGGAGAAACGATTGTGGTGGCCCTTGATCAAAGCAAGCTCAACGAAGGGCATGAGGTTTTGATGTTATCGGTGCGGATGCGGGATCGGGCCCTCCCGGTCGCTTGGCGTGTACGCCAGACCAAAGGGCCGATTGGATGGCGCGTGCAACATGAGCTTTTGGAAGCAGTCCGCCCATGGCTCCCGGCGGATGCGCGTGTGTTGCTGGCGGGAGATCGGTTTTATGGAACCGCCCGATTGGTCGCATGGTGCCAGGAGGCTGGATGGGACTACCGGCTGCGCATGAAGGGAAATATCACACTGCAACATCAGGGTGGCGAGATGATGACGCGCGAAATTGCCCAACTGATGCCCGAAGGGCTTGTAAACGCTGAGCTTTACGGAACGGGCGTCTTTAGCAACATTGGAGTGCTTCACGAAGAGGGGCACAAAGAGCCTTGGATTATTGCCATGAATGCAGCACCGTCCGAGTACAAGGTGCTCGATTATGGAATGCGTTGGGGAATTGAAGCCATGTTCTCCGACTTCAAAACCCGGGGCTTTGAAATTACTCAAAGCCAGATCAAAAAGCCGGATCGATTGGCCCGCCTCATTTTGGTGCTGGCAATCGCCATGTACTGGGCTGTTTCAACCGGAGCAAACGAAGAGCACCACGTCGCAATACGCGGCGAAAAAAGGGGATTCGAAAAGCCCGAAGGTCCTTATGCTCTCTCTTCAAGACAGGCCTTCGTGCTATCCGACGATGCCTCGCAGGTTATGCCAAAATCCCCAAGCTCTGGGATGTCTGGCTAAATTGAAGGGTGGTAAGGTCGCGGGCTAAAAGGCTTATCAATGAAAGTCTTTGGCGCGACTTCAACACCAGAAAGCCGGAGCTAGTCCCTTGATTCATCCGATTTGCGGGTAAAGGTGAGCAAGTTTGATGCGTGCGTCTTTAGTTGAGAATCGCCATGTCACCTTTGCGGATGCGGTGTTTCGCTCGGTTTCCCATGCCTTTGCTTCATTGGCCAAGGTGTTGCGATCAGGAATGCGGCGGTCGAGACATTGACGCGCAAGTGTGCTGAGTTCACATTCTGCGATGTTGAGCCAGGAGCCGTGTTTGGGCGTGAAGTGCCACTCAAACCGTTCGACAATGCGACGGGCTTCATCAGGTGGAAAGGCCTTGTATAACGACGCCGGGTTGTGGGTGTTGAGATTGTCCTGAACCAGTGTAATCCGGTCAGCCTTGGGGAAGTGGGTGTCGGCGAGGTCCTTGAGAATGTGGGCAAAATCGATGGCGGTTCGGCGGTCTCGAACGGCAACATGGCGCCAGCCTTCAAGCGGGGCAAACAACATGAACAGGCTGGCCACACCCGCGCGCTCGTATTCATAGTCGAAACGGGCTTCGCGCCCCGGCCGGATTGGGATCGGCGTACGGGTCTCAAAGGTCAGCTGCTTGCTGGTCTCGTCAAGGCAAACCAGCGGGCGGGCCGGATCATAGGGGCGCGTGTAGACTTCCAGCACATCTTCCATCGCAGCAACAAAACCTGCATTGGCTTTCGGAGGGATCACCCAATAGCGGCTCTTGTGCGGTTTGAGCGCGTTTTTTTGAGCACCCGATGGATCGTGCTGTCGCTGGCTGCTTCAACGATGCCCAATTCGACCACGCGCGTTTCCAGAAGACGCAAAGACCAGCGCGCGTGACCCTCCGGTGGTTCCGAACAGGCCAACGCAATGAGCTTCGCCTCAGCGGTTCCATCAAAGATTGCTGGCGTGGACGGGGTCTTCTGCTTTTTGCGACCCAGAGCCGCCTCAAGGCCTTCTTCCACAACCTGGCGGCGGGTACGGAATACTGTGGAAACACTGGTCTCCAAAGCTTCTGCAATCCGCTCGTCATCCCAGCCGCCACTGTCTGAAGATACATCTGCCTTGAGCAATATCCGCGCCTTGAGCAGTCGATACGCCGCCTGCCGACCCGTGCGGATCATATCCTCAAGCTGCAACCGCTCACCAGCATTCAGTCGAACAACATACTTCACAGCACGACCACATTTTGACATCTCAATACCCTCCCAAAATCTATAGCAGAGTGATTCAGAAAAATATCACAACGTCAAATCATGCGAAGCGAGGGACTAGTGTTGGACTTTTTCGATAATTGGCATGAATGGGCCGGACAAAATGGCGTGTTCTGGCGCGAATGGTACCAAGGCTTTCTCGACGGCAAACCGCGCCACTGGGAGTTGCAGCGGCGGGTGGCGCTGATTGACGATGCGATTTGGGAGGCGGGGCCGGAAGCGGTTGCAGAGGAAATTGATCGTATCAAGGAAGACTTCCTGTCCGAGAAAACCACGCTTGCCGAAGATGTCCTCTTCAACGAAGACACTGCCAAATTCCACGCCGTCCCTCGTGAGATCGCCAATCCAAGCCTCCTTGGCGCTACGCTGTCCCAAGTCGAAGACGCGCTGGAGGATTGCTTGGTAAATGCCTCCAACGGCCTTCACGATGGCGCGCGGGAGGTCAAAGTGCTGCGTCGTACGGTGGCCAAGTATGGCAATGACCCGCAGCGGATCGAGATGGATCTCACATCCGTGCACGCCGGATTGACCCGCCAAATCGTCATTGAAGATTTGCCGCCGAGTGAGGAGAACCTCGCGCTGCAGCGCGCGTTGGAAAAAGGTTCGCAGGCGGTCCGCGCGACACACGACGATGTTGCTGAGAACCGCCGCATTCTTGATGCGCAGAAAATTGCAGAATTGACGGAAGAGCAGAAAGCGACACTTGCTGAGGCCCAGCCAATTCTTGAGGAAATCTCGGAAGGGCAATTACACGATGATTTTGCTGAGGACATTCCATACATTCTTGAACCTCATTTGCGAGTTCCGCCAGCTTTGGAGGCGGGCGAACGCAATCCTGTTCTGGCGGCCTATGACGAAAAAACGAAGAACCTTTGGTCGTGCCGCAAGGATCGCGATTATCCTGCGCACGTCCAAGGACATTATTCACAAAGTCCACGATAGCACGGGTGGCAAGTTGTTGGCCCTGCTTGCCGCGTTGGTGTCAATCGGTGTTGCATTGTTTTAGCGCATAGCTCGGTTATTTCGGTGGGCGTTGCCTTGACACCTACCCCACCTAAGATGGGTTCGGCTGGTTGGATGGCGTGTGCGGACAAATCGGTTTCGTTGTGCGGTCACGTATTTGAAAGGAAATTGATTTACCCGTCCAAGCATGTCTCGGCCAAATGTGCGCATTCATCTCAATCTGGACCCGGTGCCACCGCCCCAAAATTTGGATCTTGCGGCCATCCTGCCGGAAATCGCGGGAATGCAAGACCGGACCGTACAGGCGCTTTGCTTTCGAACCACCTTGCGCGTGATGCCAATGGTTCTTGATGGATTGCCGCGCCTTGAAGAGCACAGACATCCAAGCAACATAATGGCGGTTCTCTATGCCATGATCTGGGCTGGCGTTCGGGCGCGCTTTCCACTGGAACATGTCGGTCTGCCCAATGCGGTCAGCATCGAGGGTGATCCCGGGCAGAAAGGGTCGCGGTCGCTGGCGTTTTTGCTGCGTCTGACCGGCTATTTGTCGCGCGAGCATCGTGATCAGATTGCGGTTGCCTGCATAGATGCGGCGGTTTCCGATAGGAAACATGCCCGCAGAGAGTTTTCGTACGACTTCAGACTGGCAAAGCGCAACCGCGTTGGTCGACTTCGCTCTGACAAGCTGTGGTCCAGAGGGCGGAGGATGCAACGCGCGGCTTTCAATGAGCCATTTCATGGTGGAATGCCGGATCACGCATGGTCCTTCTGGCGCGAATGGTATCAGGGCTTTCTCGACGGCAAGCCGCTCGATTGGTAGTTGCAGCGGCGGGTGGCGCTGATTGATGATGTGATCTGGGAGGCGGGCCCGGAAGCGGTTGCAGAGGAGATCGAGAAAATCCGCGCGCGCTTTGACGCGGAGCAAGCCGCGAAGGCGGTTGCAGAACATCTTGCGTCCAGCCCCGTCGCGATGGTCGATGCGCAACCAGCGCCTTCGATGATCGGCCACAACCAACCGCCTGAAGCATTGGATATCCCTCTCGATCCGCCTGAGGTCGATAGGTTGATGGTTCACGTCCAGACCTTCCTTCAACAGATGCCTGCCGAGACGATGGATATCGCCAAGGTCGAGCTGGCCACAAAAGAAATCGAAAAAACCGAGAACAAATTGCGCGAGGGGCTCGCGCGGCGGTTGGGTCTTTCGGCGGACGAGTTTGCAAAGCAATTCGGAAAACATGGCGCGACCGCGGCGTGGGGCGCTGTCGGTGCTGGCACGCTTTGGGCCTTGGGTTTGCTGGGGCAGTTGGGCCCACTGCTTCGCGCATTGTGGAATGTGCTGAAGACCACTGTAGGTATTTAAGGAATGGCGCACCGCAGAGGTGAGGCGAGATCAGGACGGGCTCGCCGATCCTGAGATGAATTTAACGGCGGCGGCGATGGCAGCATATTGAGGACATAACAAGAACATTTTGAAAATTCGATTAAAATCTGCTGCAACGCGCCACGTGTTAACACTTTGTTCGAATTTTGTTCGCTAAATCAAAACGACCGAGGAGATTAAGCGCGAACTCACCCTCACCGGTCGCAACACATATTACCTCAGAGATTCGTAGACAAATGGATAAGATGCCAGCGAAATCCGGCTTTTGGCCCGGTGCAAGTATGGCACTCTTTGCCGTGGTTGTCTTGCTTGTCATGCTAAATTGAGCAAGCGACGGGTTCATCGTGAGTGGACACCCAACCAGAAAATGTGGATAACCCAAACAAGTTCAAGATCAGCAAAGGCTGGCGAGATGAGGATGATCGGTATTTTTCTGGTGGCAACGATGACGCTGGCGGCTTGTGGCGGAGGCAGCAAACGCGTGGATCGGATCAGCACCCCGCGCAGCCTGTTTGCCACGGGGCCGATTTACAGCGCCTGCCTGAGCGCCGGGCGGAAGGCGGCTAGCCGCAGCCTTTGTGGCTGTGTGCAGGCAGTCGCGGATAGCTCGTTGCGTGCCGGCGACATCAGCCTCGCCGCCAGCTTCTACGCCGATCCGCACAGCGCGCAGGAAACGCGGCAATCCGACAATCCACGCAATGAAGCATTCTGGAAGCGCTACAAGGCTTATGTCGCCAATGCCGAGCAGCACTGCGGCTGACGACATGGACGGCAAATCCTGCTGTGCACCGGCGGCTAACCGCCCGGCCAGTCTGAAAGATGTGAAGCCCGCCGTGACGCCGCCAGACATAGCAAAAATCGACATTCCCGGCGGCGCAGCCATCCTTGGCACGGACAATCAGGCGATCCCATTGGATGAGGAAGGTCCGGCGCGGACCAAAAAGATCAAACCTTTCCGGATCATGGAAACCGCCGTCACAAATGCGATGTTCGCAGCATTCGTCGAGGACACGGGGTTCAAAACCGAGGCCGAAGAGTTTGGCTGGTCCTTTGTGTTTTACCACAACGTTTCTGAGCAGGTGGAAGCGACATTGGGCGTGCAGAACGTAGAATGGTGGCGACGCGTCGAAGGTTCCTATTGGCGACTACCCAACGGCCCCGGCGCGGAAGACGACTACGACACCAACCATCCGGTGGTGCATGTGACGTGGAACGATGCCCGCGCATATGCGAAATGGGCGGGCGGGCGGCTGCCGAACGAGACCGAGTGGGAACACGCGGCGCGGGGTGGTCTTAAGGACGTGGCCTTTCCCTGGGGCGAGAGGGAGCCGGATGACGAGGCGTTCCAGCCCTGCAATATCTGGCAGGGGACGTTCCCGCATCACAACACCGCCAAGGATGGTTATACCGCCACGGCGCCGGCCAAGTCCTTCGCGCCCAACGGGTATGGCCTTTACAACATGTGCGGTAATGTCTGGGAATGGACATCTGAGCCGATGAAAATCCGGTCGGTGTCCAAAGTGGGCAAGGCCCAGCGGGCGCGCTATAAGGGCGCAAAGCTGATGAAGGGCGGATCGTTTCTGTGCCACAAATCCTATTGCTTCCGCTACCGCATCCCGGCGCGCACCGGGACAACGCCGGACACAAGCACATCACATCAGGGGTTTCGGTTGGTGTTTGATATGGAGGGGAGATGCGGCGTGCCGCGGCCGAAAGCGTGAAGAGCTCTAAATTTTACTTGTCGCAATTAGGCCTGAAGCGGACGTTGGTGGCTTGCACCCGCGCGCGGAGTCAAGGCCCTTGGCCGCCGCGCGATCGCCTGCCCGTCCGCACGGGCTGGCGATTTGGTGAGGCTGGGTGCGAGCCGTTGAAAACGCACGGACTTGGCTGGGATAAATTGGCAAATTGAAATGTTTGATCGCCATCCCACGGGCAGGCAATCGCGCGTCTTTTATCGTGATTTGCGAACGTCCGCTTCAGGCCAATACCGGCGAACAGATCAAAATGTCTCAGCCCAGTCTCACCTGAAGCCCGCCACGATGGCAGACTTTGTCCGATCACTCACAGAGAGTTCGAGGCTGTCAAAAATTTCCCGGGAAGCGCCCGGATCTGTTTGGCAAATTCGGGCGCGTCATTGCATCGGTGGTTTTCAGAATTTGGGTGCCGCTGACTTCGAAGAAAATGCTCAGGCCCGACGCAGAACGCTAACGCAAGGTGCAAACGCGTCGGCACAATCAGAAAGACTTGCCCTTGCGACAGTTGAACCCCAATCTCTGCGTCATGAACGGAGCCGAATCCCTCGTTAAAACCATGTTGGCCTCGGGCGTTGACACTGTCTTCGCCAATCCCGGCACATCTGAAATGCATTTTGTCGCGGCGCTGGATGAGCATCCCGAAATGCACTGTGTCCTCTGCCTGTTTGAAGGCGGCACATCGTCTGGTGCCGATTGCTATTTCCGGATGAAGCGCGATGTAGGGGGGACGTTGCTGCACCTCGCGCCGGGGTTCGGGAACGCTTATTCGAACCTGCACAACGCGCGCAAGGCGGGCTCGGGCGTCGTGAATATCGTCGGCGATCACGCCGCCCATCACCTTGCCTATGAAAGCCCGCTGAAGGGTGACATTCAGGGTGTCAGCCAGTCGGTCAGCCATTGGTATCGCTGGTCGCCCGACGCGGCGTCGGTAGCGGGCGACGGGGCCGTCGCTATCCGAGCCGCGCGCAGCCTCAATGGGCAGATCGCGACGCTCGCTTTACCGGCCGATACTGCATGGAACACAGCTATCGAGCCGGCAACCGCAGATGCACCGCCATCGCTCCACCGCCCGCGCGATGCAGATATCGAGGCAGCAGCACAACGTCTCAAAGAACCCGGCGCGGCCCTGATGATCGGCGGCGCGGCGCTGTTTGGCGAATTGCGCGAATTGGCCGGAAAGATCGCTGCCAAGACCGGCGCGCGGTTGATGATCGACACACTGATCCCGCGTGCGTCGCGCGGGGCAGGGCAGGCGGTTGCCGCCCATCTGCCCTATCCCGTGGGTCCCAAGATCGCGATGTTGAAGGACACGTCCTCAGTCACGCTCATTGGAACGCATCGACCAGTCACGTTTTTCGCCTATCCCGGTAAGCAAAGCCTGCCAGAGCCTGCTGGAATTCCAATTCAAGACCTCTGTTTGCCAGAAATGGATATTGGCTGGACACTGCAAGCATTGGCGGATGCAACCGGCGGCGAAAAAGCGGAACCACGCCGATATGCGCTGGACCTGCCGGATATTCCCAATGGCCCGCTGACGTTGGAAAACGCAGGCGCGGCAATGGCGGCCCTGCTGCCAGAGGGCGCGATTGTCTGCAATGAATCGATCACCAGCGGCGCGGCGTTCACCCCGCCGCTCACAACCGCTCGCCCGCATGAGATGCTGGGCGGCACGGGCGGGGCCATCGGCTGGTCTTTGCCCGGCGCGGTCGGGGCGGCGGTGGCTTGCCCGGATCGCAAGGTTTTCGTGCTAACTGGCGACGGATCGGCGATGTATACCTTGCAATCCTTATGGACGATGGCGCGCGAGGGGCTGGACGTTACCGTGATCGTCTTCGCCAATCGCGGCTATCAGATCCTGCGTGAGGAACTGGTCAATGTCGGCGTGCAAAGCTATGGCCAGAACGCGCGGGCGATGTTTGATGTGGAAAATCCGGAACTGGATTTCGTGGCGCTGGCGAAGGGGCATGGGGTGCCGGGTGTTCGGGCAGAAACGATGGAAGAGTGGGTCGCGGCCTTGCGGACCGGGATCAAAAGCGATGGTCCATCGCTGATCGAACTTGTCTGCGTGTGACGCAAATGGCCTCTCGCCTTTCCTAGTCGTCCAGCCAGATCGGGTTCGACCAAGCCCGCCGACCGGCGGCGTCAATCACAGATACACGGATATAGGGAGAGGCCGAAAACTGCGCCAACGGCAGCGCACCGCGTGTCATCGACAATCCGTGAACCGCTTTCGCCAGATTGCCCGCTGCCTGAACACAGATCGCCACAACGGAGGAACATTCCACAACGATCTCTGTCTCGGTGATGACGATATTCCTGATCTCAGGTCCTTGCGTCGAGTAATGATCGCCCCGCTTCAGTGCCTCCAGCAATGCGTCGGGGTCATTCTCTGCTGCCTTCACCATCACCCAACCGCCAAAGTGGTCCGGTTCGTTGAAGTGGGCGTCGTCTGTGGCAACGATGTCGAGCCGCCGCCCCTCGCCCAGCAATTGTTCCAAAGTATGAAAACCCTCCGGGCGATCACACCCTGCGGCGCAACCGTGGTTATAGGCTTCAACCGCGTGGGCCGATGTGATCGAACGCGCGTCATCCTGTGTCAGCCCGGACCATTGCGGATGCGCGATTGACACATGCGCCCCTGCCGCCATCGCACGCGCCGCGATTTCCGGACCGGTTTCCTGGTCTTCCCGCGCCTTGAAATCCGGTGCATTTGGCGGTTCGAAATCCAAAGGCAGTCCCACCGCCAGAATATGCCAGATCGCGCCGTTCTCCTGCGCGCCGGAATGAAGCTCTGCCCCAAGGATTGTTGTGAACCCATTCCCACGCAACGCGCGGGTATCGGCAATCGGATAGTCGTATCGGCCGACCATGTGCTCGGTCAGCGAAATGAAATCATACCCTTCATCACGATACCGGCGAATGACCTCTGCCGGTTCCAGAACACCATCTGAGAGGGTCGAATGGGTGTGGAGATTGCCGCGAAAGAATTGCCCGCCAGCAGAATAAAAGTCAGTCATTTTTTGTGCGCCAGTGATTTGCCGGGCGGGGTTACCGCAATACGATTGAAGCTTTGTGACAAATTTCACGCGAACTGCAAGGTGACCAAAAGGTTAACAGAAGGTTAATGTTCGCGAAAAACGGGAAAATTGCGAATTATCTCGCGTCAGATGCGGAATGTGGTGAAACTTGCGTCGAAATCCGCCATCATGGAAAAAAAGGTAACTCCCAAGCACCCCCCACGTTTGAGTGTTATTGTCAGTTTTATGGTGAGTCGAATTTGCCATTTTGCGCGTGTTTTTTTTCTTTCTTGTCTGAATTCTGTGGCGCCGGGTTGATTTCTCTGAATCAGTGGTGGGATGGATCAGGTTGCCGCCCTTGAACAACTTCTCGCCACGGCTCTGCGTCGGATCGCTGAGCTTGAAGCTGCGTTGGCGAGCATGGCGGAAGAGATCACGGACCTGCGCCGACAGTTGGCCAAGAACAGCAGCAATAGCAGCAAGCCCCCTTCAAGTGATGGCCTGAAGAAGCCAGCCCCGCGCAGCCTGCGTGGCAAATCCGGAAAGAAAAGTGGCGGCCAAGTTGGCCACCGGGGCGACACCCTGCGCCAGACGTCAACACCCGACTTTGTCGAACGGCATGAGGCGACGCATTGCAGCGCCTGTCAGAGCGCCCTGACGGCGGAGATGGTGAAAGGGATCGAGAAGCGTCAGGTGTTCGACTTGCCTGCGCCACGCCTGGAGGTCACCGAGCATCAGGCGGCGGTTTATTGTTGCGACCATTGTCGAGCCACGACGACGGCTGGCTTTCCCGATGGCGTGGCCGCGCATGTGCAATATGGCACGCGCATGCGGGCAGTGGCGGTCTATTGCAATGTTCAGCAGCTGATACCCGAGGATCGGGTCTGCCAGCTTATGCGCGACCTGTTTGGGGCCACCAGCTTGTGCGCGGCCAGCGTGACCAACTGGACGCGCGGCGCGGCAAATAAGATGGGTGTCGTGGTTGAACACATTCTCGCCCGGCTTGCCGAAGGCGGCGTTCGGCATCTGGACGAGACCGGACTTCGTGTTGCCGGCAAGCTGCACTGGCTGCACACGATCTGCGATACCGCCTTCACCCATTACCGCATCAGCGCCAAACGCGGTGCTGTTCCAACCTTCCTGACCGGCGGGACGATCATTCATGATCACTGGAAACCCTACTACGCCCATATGAGCGGAGTGGACGCCCACGCCCTCTGCGGGGCGCATCACTTGCGCGAACTCAAGGCCATCGAAGAGATCGAAAAAGAGCCTTGGGCGACGGAGATGAGCGCAGTGCTTCATAGCGCCAATCAGCTCAGATGCGCGGCTCAGGATCAAGGCGAGACCGAACTCCCGGAACTGGTTCGCCAGGGTATAGTCACCAGATACATGGCGATCCTCGCCAAGGGGCTCGCCTTCCACGAACGCCAGCCCCCGCTGGCCAAAAGCCCCGGCACCCGCGGCCGAAAAGCCAGGCGGCCAGGCCACAACCTGCTCCTCCGCCTGCGTGACTACCGCGATGACGTTTTGCGATTCATCGCCGACTTCGCGGTCCCATTCACAAACAATCAGGCCGAACAGGACCTGCGCATGATGAAGCTGCGCATGAAAATCTCGGGCACCTTCCGCACCCTCGAGGGCGCGCGGGTCTTCGCCGACATCAGGTCCGTCATCTCGACGGCCAGAAAACACCGGTTCAACATCCTGGAAATCCTGACCCTGTCACCACCTCAGATCATCGCACGGCTCTGACGGAACAAAACCCCGCAACCCTATCGGACAGGGTGCTTGGGAGTTACAAAAAAAGTTGTTTAATTGCAATAATTTCGCGAATTATTTCTTGACCGCGATTCGCAATGCAGGATAGTGTGATTTTAAAGAGACCCACTTAAGGTAGAAAACTGCCACGGGCGATTACGAATGAGGTCAGTGCGACCGGGGACTAGGTCGCGGGCAGCAGAACCCACCTAACAAGACCACTCACGGACTTTGATCCCGGGCGTCGAGCAGTCGCGCCCGGTTTTTCCTTTTTGGAGGCGCACAACAATATTTGTAGCATCGCCATCTCTCAGGCAGGCGGTGACCACCCGGGACATTGTGTGTTCCGGGTATGATGGAGTGTCCGCTTCAGGCTGGAACCAGATAAAGCGGCAAGACAAGACCTGCTGGCAACCGTCATCGGCGCAAGCTATGCGTAGCGGATGTCCAGTCCGCTTTCGATCTTTCTTGTGGTCCAACCCGGGTTGGAACCAATTCTGGAGGCTGAAGCCCGAGACAAAGGCTTTGAAGTAATCGGCTCGACCAAAGGGGGTGTAACGCTTCGGGGCGGTTGGCCCGATGTCTGGCGCGCGAACACCGACTTGCGGGGCGCCACGCGAGTGTTGGTACGGCTCGCTGAATTTCCCGCCGTTCACCTAGCGCAGCTCGACAAACGCGCGCGCAAACTGCCCTGGCGTGATTGGCTGACGGCGGATTGTCCGATCCGGGTCGATGCAACCTGTCGCAAAAGCAAGATCTACCATCACCGTGCGGCGGCGGAACGGGTCGCGCGGGCGGCGGGTGACGCCGTGGGTGCAACAATCGACAGAGATGCCACTCTGACCCTGAAAGTCAGGATCGAGGAGAACCTGTGCACGATCAGCCTCGACACTTCTGGCGAGGCACTGCACAAGCGCAATCACAAAGTGCAGGTCAACAAGGCGCCGATGCGCGAAACCCTTGCGGCACTGTTCCTTCACGCCGCCGGCTTTGACGGATCTGAACCGGTCTATGACCCGATGTGCGGGTCGGGTACCTTTCCAATCGAAGCGGCGGAGATTGCATGCGGCTTGCAACCCGGCCGGTCACGGCGATTTTCTTTTGAAAACTTCGCGAGTTTCGACCGCGGCGCGTTTGTGCAGAACAATATTGCGGCGCGCGAAAAACAGCCGCATTTCTATGGGTCCGACCGTGATACGGGCGCGATCGCCATGTCGAAAATGAACGCGGATCGGGCGGGCGTCGCGCATCTGGCGTGCTTCGACGCCAAACCGATCAGCGACGCGGTGCCGCCGTGTGACCGCCCCGGTCTCGTGATCGTCAACGCGCCCTATGGCGGGCGGATCGGCAACAAGAAACCGCTCTACGGGCTTTACGCTTCGTTCGGTCAGGTGATGAGGGCGCGGTTCGGCGGGTGGCGTGTCGCGCTTATTACCTCCGATGCCGGGTTGGCGAAGACCACCGGGTTGTCCTTTGCCGCACCCGGGCCGCAGATCGACCACGGCGGAATTCGCATCCGGCTTTGGCAGACCGCGCCAATTTGAATCCGCTGGCCAATTTGGCGAACATCCCTAATCTGGCGCAAACGGGAGGGCAAACATGGACATCAAACCACTGACTGGCGGGCTTGGTGCGGAAATCCTCGGCGCGGATGTTCGAGATGCGGCGCAGATCCCTGCGATCAAACAGGCGTTCACCGATCATTCTGTCATCGTGATCCGCAAACAGGATATAACACCGGACGATCACCTCGCATTTGCGCGCCAGTTCGGCGAGATCAACGTCAATCGCTTCTTCAAACCGGTTGATACGCATCCCGAGATCGCGATGGTCTTAAAGGACGAGAATCAGAAATCGGCCATTGGAGAGCGCTGGCACACCGATCATTCCTATGACGTGGAGCCTGCCATGTGCTCTATCCTGCACGCCATTGAAGTGCCGCAAACGGGCGGGGATACGGTATTTGCCTCGATGGGGATGGCATTTGAACACTTATCACCGGCGGTGCAGGCATTCGTGCTTGACCTGAAAGCCTGGCATAGCAGCCGCCATGCATTTGGCGCAGAGGCCGTGTCGTCGGAGCCGAACAAAACTGGTCGCGTTGGAAACACACATGCGGCAACACAGGATGCGCTGCACCCGGTCGTCATTCGCCATCCATTGTCCGGGCGGCGCGGCATCTACGTGAACCCTGATTTCACCACGCGCATCGATGGGTTGTCAGAAGAAGAGTCAGACGCGATCCTGCAGATGCTTTATCGGCAGTGTGAACGGCCCGAATTCCATTGCCGCATCCGTTGGCAACCCGGCGATGTGACGATGTGGGACAACCGCGCGACTTGGCACAGGGCGATCAATGACTATCACGGGCATCGCCGTCTGATGCATCGGGTGACCGTTGAGGGCGTGGCGCTGTCGGCGGCGTGAGCTCGATTGCATGGGAAAAAGCAACAAGTCTTGAATAGCGGGTATTGGCTAAAGAAGCGGACATTGGTGGCCAGCACCCTTCGCGCGGAATCAAGCCGCAGGCGCCGCGCGAACGCCTGCCCGTCCCCACGGGCTGGCGATTTGGTGAGGCTGGGTTCAAGCATTTGAGCTTCTACGGACTTGGCTGGGATAAATGGACAGATTGCAAGGTTACATCGCCACCCCACGGGCAGGCAATCGCGTCTCTTCTCCGGATTTGTGAACGTCCGCTTCCGGAAACTACACCGACCTAACGTGCCACGTTCCCTCCGCGTTCGGGCACACCGAACTCGTCAAAACAAACCTGCGCGAGCTTTGCGATTCCCCGCCGGATGTTTTCGACCGATGGGTGCCCGAAACACAGACGCATCCGGTGCCGGTTGGCTGGCCCATCGACCGTCCATTGCGATCCGGGGTTGATTTCCACCCCTTCAGCCAGTGCAACCTGGTAAA
This sequence comes from uncultured Paracoccaceae bacterium, assembly GCA_951812305.1. Classification (GTDB taxonomy): domain Bacteria; phylum Pseudomonadota; class Alphaproteobacteria; order Rhodobacterales; family Rhodobacteraceae; genus Rhodobacter_B. The sequence continues at coordinate 46,695 of CATOSB010000013.1, read as the reverse complement.
GCCGATCCGTATCCACATTCTCCGGCAGCGTCACCCAAAGGTAAATCCCGCCGACAGGCCGGGTATATTCAACACTTGCGCCGAAATGTTCGTCCAGCGCTCCGCAAAGCGCATCGGCCTTTTCCTGCAGCATCGGCAACAAGCCGGTTACATGATTGTCAAAATGTGCTGGCAGGTATTCGGCCAAAACCAACTGTTCCAGCGCGCCGCTTCCGGCATCGGTCTTTAAGGGCAGGATGCGCCCCATCAGCGGCCAGGGCGTAACCAGATAGCCCACCCGCAGCGCCGGCGCGATTGTTTTGAAAAACGTGCCGCAATAAATCACGCGGCCCTCGTCATCCAGCGCGTGGATCGCCGGGGGACGGGCGCCCGAAAACATAAGATCGGCGTAGCAGTCGTCCTCGAAGATCGGCACGTTGTACTTGCCCGAGATGGCCAGCATCTCGCGACGGCGTTCTATCGGCATGACAGACCCTGTCGGGTTCTGGACGGTCGGGATTGTATAGATGAATTTCGCCCTGCGCCCGTTCGCCTTCAAATCTGCAAGTGCGGCGTCCAAAGCATCCATCCGCATTCCGTCGTCATCGAGCGGCACCCCGATATATTCAACGCCCAGCGCATCCAGCCGGGTCAGCGCGCCGGAATAGTTGGCGTCTTCCAAAACTACGACATCGCCGCGGTTGAGCAGCGTGGAATTGACCAGATCCATCGCCTGCAACGATCCGGTGGTCAGCAACACGTCGCCCGTCGCCACATTCATCCCAGCCCGTCGCTTCAGCATACCGGCCACGAACGCGCGCAGCGGCAGATATCCCTGCGGCCCGCTGTCCATCCCGTATTTGCCCATTGTGTGACCGCATTCGCGCAGAACCGTCGCAACCGCGTTGGCAAGCGCATCTGCGGGGACGGTGGGCTCATCAATATTGCCGCCGACAAAGTGAAATGGCGGGAATCCAGCAAACGGCTGAGCTTCCCTGATCGCCACATCGGATAATACGTCAGAGAAGTTGAACATGTGCTGTCACCTGCAATAATTTGGCTTTCCGCGCAATTTGGCAATCGCGGCAGGAAAATCCAGCGAAAAGCGCACGAATACGCGTGAATTGCCTTTAGGGTATATCGCCTTGGCGCGCGAAACGGATGTAGCGGCATTTCCGACATGAAGCGGAACAGTCTTTTGGACACAATTGCACGCAGTCGTGGCAAACATTCCCATGCAATTAACGTAATATTGTCAAAAATTGCATCAATTTTTGAGCAATGATTACCCCGAATGTAGGACAGGAGACTCCACTTGGAGCTCGAAATGACCGCCAATATCGGACTTTTCATGATGTTGCTTTTGCAGCAGCTTGGTCTGTTTGCCGATGTGTTTGAGAACAGCGGATCGTCTGACGGTGAGGTCGAAGGTGCCGAGGAATCGTCCGATCCCGCAGATGCGGCGACTTACGATGCTGCGGAATTTGTCGCTGAACTGTTGGGAACAGATGGTGCAGAAGGCCTTGATGCGACTGGGTTGGAACCCAACCACGCAATATTTGGAGAAGGCGGCGACGACACAATCGATGCAACTGCGGGCGCGGATTACGCGGATGGCGGCGCAGGCGACGACATGATCGAGATGTATGAAGGCAACGACGTGGCGCTGGGCGGTGACGGCAATGATCAGATTGACGGTGGAATAGGTCACGACACATTGTTTGGGGGCTTGGGCGACGACTTTATCACCGGCAATGGCGGCAGCGATTACATATTTGGCGAAGATGGCGCGGATACGCTTATGGGCAGTGGTGGCGCAGATACGATTGACGGCGGCGACGGCAATGACGAAATTCATGGCAACCTGCCCCATTTGCTGGAAAGCGGCGCGGATTCGTCCGACAGCCTGATTGGCGGCGCAGGCGATGACACAATACACATTGGCGTTGGTGATACCGCAGAGGGCGGCATTGGGGCCGACAGTTTCCAGATATATGGGCCATCTGGAACCGGGCTCGCCGAAGTCAGCGACTTTTCCTTGGGCGAGGACGTGATTGTTCTGAACTATGATGAAGTGACCGACCCAATCTCGGGTGATCCCGTGCCGCCCGTGGTCACCGTGACGGCCAATCCCGCAGGCACCGCTGCAATCGTTGCGATAAACGGGATCGACGTGGCGAATGTCATTGGCGGTCAGGCGCTTACGGCCGCCGACATTGCTTTGATGCCTATCACCGTCTAACGGCCAGAATCCTACGACTCCAAAGAAAACGGGCCCCGCCGCTAGTCCCCTGTTTCGCATGATTTGACACGGTTTGTTTTCTCTGAATCTCTGTCCTGGCAAAAGCTGGGAGGTGTGAGAGATGGGCAAACGTGGTCCTGATGCGAAGTTTGTGGTTCGACTATCGAGCGAAGAGCGCGCAGAGTTGGAGAAAATGATCTGCAAGGGTATCGGTGTTGCGTATCGGCTTTTGAAGGCGCGGATATTGCTTAAAGCGGATGTGTCGGCGGAAGGCCCTGGTTGGGCTGATGCGCGGATCGCCGAGGCTCTGGAGACAAGCTCCTCGACAGTTCTGCGGACCCGCCGACAACTCGTAGAGGAAGGGTTAGAGGCGGCCCTGTCGCGAAAGAAAAGGTCCACCGCACCTTCGCGCATATTTGATGGGGAAGCGGAGGCAAGGTTGATCGCCCTTGCCTGCTCTGAGCCTCCGCAAGGCTATGCCCGCTGGTCGCTGCGTTTGTTGGAAAAGCGCGTGGTTGAACTGGGGATTGTCGAAACCACCAGCGACACGACCATCCAGCGGGTGCTCAAAAAAACGCGCTCAAACCGCACCAAAGCCGCTATTGGGTGATCCCGCCCAAGGCCAATGCAGCCTTTGTCGCCGCGATGGAGGACGTGCTTGATGTCTACACCCGCCCGCAGGACCCGAACCGACCGCTGGTCTGTCTCGACGAAACATCCAGGCAACTGACCAAAGAAACACGCACCCCGATCCCTGCGCGGCCGGGGCAATCAGCGCGGTCTGACTATGAATACGAACGCAATGGGGTGGCCAGCTTGTTTATGCTGTTCGCACCGCTTGTCGGTTGGCGTCATCTCGCTGTCCGTGACCAGCGTACCGCCATTGATTACGCCCATGTGCTTCGTGATCTGGCTGATGTGTACTTCCCGAGCGCCGAAAAGATCACGCTTGTGCAAGATAACCTCAACACCCACAAGCCGGCCTCACTGTACGAGGCATTTCCTCCCACCGAAGCCCGCCGTATCGCGGAGCGTTTCGAGTGGCACTACACGCCGAAACACGGGTCTTGGCTGAACATTGCTGAATGCGAACTCAGCGTTTTGTCTCGGCAATGCCTCGACCGGCGTATTCCTGACAAGGCATCCTTGGAAACCGAAGTCTACGCTTGGACAGCAACGCGGAATGCCGAGAAAGCCAAGGTTAAATGGCACTTCACGGCTACGGATGCCAGAAACAAACTCTCACAGCTTTACCCGCAAATTGGGTGAATCAGGGGACTAGGCGGGGCCATGCAATTCTTCTGGAACGAGGCCTAGTTCAGCGCCGCATCCGTGATCTCATGCGTCCACGCTCCCTCCGGCGCGGACGTGATCACCGGATCAGAGCCACCTGACAGCAACGAGGCCACCGTGCGCTCGTAATCCGCCGGATCAAGCGCCCCGTTGGACCCTGCCGTCAGCTTGGCGATCTCGCCCATCATCCGCGTCTGGTGCTCTTCGGTCTGGGCGCCGGTCTGGTCGTATTCCAGCACGATCATCGCAGCGTCATCCGGGTTTTCTTCGGCCCATTTCCAGCCCTTCATCGACGCACGAACGAAACGCACCAGTTTGTCCTTTTCGGCATCATCGGCCAGCTTGTCCTCCAGCACGTAAAGCCCGTCTTCCAGCGTGGCGACGCCCTGATCCTCGTACTTGAAGGTCACCAGATCCGCGTCCATCAAACCGCCATCGATGACCTGCCAATACTCGTTATAGGTCATGGTGGATACGCAATCGGCCTGCCCGTTGAAGATCGGATCAACATTAAAGCCCTGCTTCAGAACCGTCACGCCACCAGCGCTGCCGTCGGTGGCCAGCCCAAGCTGCGACATCCATGAAAGGAACGGATATTCATTGCCGAAGAACCAGACGCCCAGCGTCTTGTCGGCGAAATCCTCGGGGCTGGCAACGCCGGTATCCTTGCGGCAGGTCAGCATCATGCCCGATGATTTGAACGGCTGCGCGATATTTACCATCGCCAGCCCCTTTTCGCGGGCGGCCAGTGCGGCAGGCATCCACTCCACCGTCACATCTGCGCCGCCACCTGCCAGGACCTGCGTGGGCGCAATATCCGGCCCGCCGGGGTTGATGGTGACGTTCAAGTCTTCCTCGCCGTAATAGCCATTCTCCAGCGCGACGTAATAACCCGCAAACTGCGCTTGCGTGACCCATTTCAGTTGCAGCGTCAGGTCGTCCGCCGCCTGCGCGCCACCCGCCATCAGGCCGAATGCGGCCACTGTTCCTAGCAATTTCTTCATGACATACCTCCCAGGTTGTTATCTCTGTGACGGGTGCCAGAACGTCACCCGCCTCTCCAAAACGGCCATTGTGCCGTAAAAGACCGAGCCGGCCATCGCCGCCACGGTAATCTCTGCCCAGACCATGTCGAGCCCCAAACGCCCGACCTCTGTCGAAATTCGAAAGCCCATGCCGCGTGTGGGCGAACCAAAGTATTCGGCAACAATGGCACCAATCAGCGCCAGTGTAGTCGATATTTTCAACCCGTTGAAGATGAACGGCATCGCGGCGGGCAGGCGCAGCCGCCAAAGCGTCTGCCAGTAGCCCGCCGAATAGGTACGCATAAGGTCGCGCTGCATCGCGGTGGTGTCGGCCAATCCCTGCACGGTGTTCACCAGCATCGGGAAGAACACCATCACCACGACCACCGCGGCTTTGGAATGCCAGTCAAACCCGAACCAGTTCACAAGGATCGGCGCGGTGCCTACAATCGGTAGCGCGGCCACGAAATTGCCGATTGGCAACAGACCGCGCTGCAGGAATGGCGAGCGGTCGATCGCCAGCGCGATCCCGAAGGCCGCACAAATGCCGATCACATAACCCGACATCGCGCCCTTCACAGCCGTTTGCAGGAAGTCGCCCCAAAGAACTCCGGTTTCGCCCACAAATTTCGCGGCGATCATGGTCGGCGGCGGCAGGATCACGGGCGACACGTCCAGCCCCCGCACGATCAACTCCCACATCGCCAAAACCGTCACCCCGAACAAAAGCGGCACGCCGAGCTTCGCTCCGCGCCAACCGCCGGACGCAAGCTGCGTGCTCAACCACCAGCCAACCGCCCAAAAGGCAATCGCGAGGAACACAAGGATCATGCCGCGCTCCCCTGCTTCATCTGGCGATAAATACTTTCGCCGGAGGCATTGATTCCAATGCGCAGATCCTTCATCGCGCGAACCCCATGCGTTTCAGCGTCATGCCTTGAACCAGTGCCACGATGCTGACCAGCAACCCCGCCAGGATCGCCGCCGCAAACAACGCCGCCCAGACCATCAGCGGGTTACCGAACTGGTCGCCGATCAGGATCCGCGCGCCCAAGCCTTGAATGGCGCCTGCAGGCAATTCGCCCACGATGGTGCCAACCAGCGCCGCGGCGATGCCGATCTTCAGCGACGTAAACAGATAGGGCATCGAGGCCGGCAGCCGCAATTTCCAGAATTCCTGCCCGCGCGACGCGCCATAAGTGCGCAGCAGATCCAACTGCATCGCATCGGGCGACCGCAACCCTTTCACCATGCCCACCAGCACCGGGAAGAAACACAAATACGCCGAGATGATCGCTTTCGACAGCCCCCGCCCCTCGATCCCCGCCGCCGCAATCACCACGATGATCATCGGCGCGATGGCGACGATGGGAATGGTCTGGCTGATCACCGCCCAGGGCATCAGGCTCATCTCGGCGACACGGGTGTAAACCACCGCCACCGCCAAGCCGATCCCGACCGTCACCCCCAACAGAAATCCGAATATGGTAGACCGCAGCGTAACGAACCCATGATACACCAGCGAACGTTTCGACGTGATCTTCTGGTCGATCGCCGTCTTTTTCAACTCCGCGCCCACCTGATGCGGCGTCGGCACCCGCGGGCGTTTCTGGTTCATCGTATCCGCCACAACCTCGCGAAAACTCAGTTCCGTCCCGGCCCGCTCCGCCTGCCCAAGCGTCCAGCCCGAATTCATCCAGACCGCGCCCGCATACCAGATCACCACGATCCCGGCGAGAATGGTCAATATCGGCAGCACTCGGTTCATCGCGCGACCCCAAAGGCGGCGCACACCTCCCCCCTCCTCCCAGGCTATGACATTCACACATCTTGGTTGCCGTCAGTCAGCTTTTCTGATTCTCTTGTTGAAAAGGGAGGCAATGATGCAGCAAACGCTTGGGAACTTTGGGGATGCTCGCCTCGAAAAAGGGGGGCCTTGCTTCTGGATAGGCTGGTTGCAACAGGCGGTGACGGGGTTCGGGTCCGGCGGCTCGGGGGCACGCGGGCGGGCGAGATCCGGTTCACGCGGTTTCTACGCAATCCGGCTGTGACGCTAGAGGCAATGTGCGATGCGGCCTTTGTTCGGACCCGGGAGGCCTGCGAAGGGCGTGATATTCTGGCAGTGCAGGACACAACGGTAACGCGGTCGAGTGGCGGCGGTGGCGATTACCTGCATGCGATGATCGCGGTGGATGCGCGGGATGGCGCTGTCCCGGGGGCGCTGGATGCAACGTTTTGCGAGCGTGACACCGGCCAACGTGCGACCCGGCATGCGCGTGCCTTCGAAGACAAAGAAAGCCACCGCTGGCTGGCGGCCACCGAGCGGGCGGGCGAGATCGCCGGGGCTGGGCGGATCACGATGGTGGCGGATCGCGAGGCCGATATTTTCGACCTGTTTGCGCGCAGGCCCCAAAATGTGGAGTTGATCGTTAGGGCCAATCACAACCGCACGCTTGAGGGCGGTGATAAGATAGCCGAATGGATTGCCGCCATGCCGAGGCTGGGCACGACCCTGCTTACTCTTCCCAAGAGCCCGGGGCGGGCCGCCCGCGACGCCAGGCTGTCGATCCGGTTTGGCCAGGCAACCATGAAGCCGCCGAAAAGATTGGAAAAAACGACATCTGCACCGGTCACTCTCACCTATATCGACCTGCGCGAGGAAACACCGCCTGACGGCGTCAAACCCGTACACTGGCGTTTGCTGACGAGCTACGACATCATCAATGTCACCGACGCTTTGGACGTCGCCGAGCGCTATGCCAAACGCTGGAGGATCGAGGAACTGTTCCGCACGATGAAGCGCAAAGGGTTCGACATCGAGGCCCTGCGCATCAACGACACCGGTCCGCGCAATCGCCTGATCCTGGCCTGCATGATCGCCGCGACGGTTGTGATGCAGATGGTCGCCGAACGCGATGGCCGGTGCCTGCGTCCGCTGACCGATGCCTTCGATGCCGCCGATCAACCTCTGCTGGAGGCGCTCAGCGCAGACCTCGAGGGCAAGACAGACCGACAGAAAAACCCCCACCCCAAAGGCAGCCTCGCTTTCGCCTCGTGGGTCTGCGCAAGGTTGGGCGGCTGGACCGGATACTATGGAAAACCAGGGCCTATTGTAATCCTGTCAGGTTGGACCGAGTTCCAATCCATCAAACACGGCGCGTATATCGCAGAGAGTATACATCACCGTGCATCGTGAGATGTGTGAATCTTATAGCCTACAAGGAGGGGGGCCGGGGGGGAGGATGTGCCCGCATCTAATCATAGGCATGCCCCGCGCGCAGCCCCTCGCGCACCCGCGCCGCGATCTCCAGAAACTCCGCCGTGTCGCGGATATCCAGCGGGCGTTCCTTCGGCAGCGGGCTGTCGATCACGTCGGTGATCCGCCCCGGGCGTGGTGACATCACCACGATCTTGGTCGACAGATAGACCGCCTCGGGGATCGAGTGGGTGACAAAGGCGATGGTTTTCTCGGTCCGTGCCCAAAGACTCAGAAGCTGCTCGTTCAAGTGATCGCGCACGATCTCATCGAGCGCGCCGAAGGGTTCGTCCATCAACAGGATGTCGGCATCAAAGGCCAGCGCGCGGGCGATGCTCGCCCGCTGCTGCATCCCCCCCCCGACAATTGCCAGGGGAACTTATTCTCAAATCCCGACAGCTCCACCAACTCCAGCACATTTCGAACGCGCAGCCCCTGATCCGCGCGCGAATAGCCCATTATTTCCAAAGGCAGTTTCACATTCCTCGCAATCGTGCGCCACGGGTACAAGCCAGCCGCCTGAAACACATAGCCATAGGCCCGCGCGCGCCGTGCCTCGTCCGGTGTCATGCCATTGACCGTCAGTGTGCCCCCCGTCGGCTCCTCCAGCCCCGCGACACAGCGCAGGAAAGTCGTCTTGCCACAGCCCGAGGGGCCGATGAAACTGACGAACTCGCCTTTGCTTATGTCCAGATCAACACCCTTCAACGCGTGGATCGGGCCATCCCCGGTCTGAAAGGTGAGGTCGAGGGACTGGGCAGAAACGACAGCGCTCATTTCGTCCAGCTCCTGATGCCCCAGCCGATGGCCGCGAGGATCACCGCCAGCGTTGTTGCGCCGACCAGAAGGTTGCCGTCCAGCCACGCGCTGAACGCGCTTTGCCCTTCGGTCAGCATCGATGTCACCGCCACCAGAAAGATCAACCCCGACAGCCCGGCCAGAAAACTGCATAAGCTGCGTTCCAGCACATCCGCATCCCGCACCCGGATGAGAAAACTCATCGAAAAGACCAACCCCACCAGCGCCACAACGCTGTCCCAATCGTCATAACTCTCGGACGCGTATACAATCGCAATCAACAGCGCGAGCACCGTGCTGATCACGCCATAGGAATTGTGGCGCTCGCGGATGGTGACGTTCCGTATTTCATTGGTGTTTTTGTTCGATGCATTTGCAAAGGTCATATTATCCAACCTCTGTAAGTCAGGACAAATCCGGACAAAACTGCTCGCAACAGAACCCACTTAAACACAAGCAGCAACTCGCCGGCGCCTCCGTAAAATAAAACTAGTAAGGTATAGAAAAAAGCGAGTGAAACGATCGCAGAAGCCGAGCCGAAAACTATGGCCCACATTATGGTGGGCGCGGGCGCCGAAACTAGATACTGGAATGCCCACCATACAAAAATGACCGCCATCAAGGTCGTCGGCACCGCGAACGATCCGTAGTATAAAGTGATGAATAGCCCCCCGAAAAATGCTCCAACAGTTCCAGTAAAAACGGCCAATTCGAAAGAAGTTAGTAGGCAAGTCAAGATGATCGCGACAGCTGAAAATCTAATAAACCGGTACAATAGGTATTTCTGGCCATAGGGTTCTTTCCCGTATGACGCATGCAATGGCGCACTTTTACTGTTTGGAATGGTTGGTTGCACTCGTTCTCTTTATATTAGTGTCCGAATTTAGCGGCGGAACTGCGTTGCAGTGTATTCAAACCCCCGTCGCCGGGATGCCCGTCCGCTTGACCGGCTGCGGGTTGGTGAGGTCTTTCCATGATGACAACGCCTTGTTGACCGGGTTGTTGGCCTTCCGCGCAACGAATTCGCCGTGACCTTCCTGCGTCTCAACCTTGCCGTCATTCACCGCCACCTGACCGCGGGTCAGCGTGAAGCGCGGCAGGCCCTTCACGTGTTTGCCCTCGAACACGTTGTAATCAATGGCGGATTGCTGGCTGCCCGCGCTAATGGTCTTTTCCTTCTCCGGGTCCCAGACGACGATATCGGCGTCCGATCCGACACGGATCGCGCCCTTTTTCGGATAGCAGTTCAGGATCTTGGCGATGTTGGTCGACGTCACTGCGACAAATTCATTCGGCGTCAGGCGACCGGTGGCAACGCCATGGGTCCAGAGCATCGGCAGCCGGTCCTCCAGCCCCCCGGTGCCGTTCGGGATCTTGGTGAAATCGCCGACGCCGGATCGTTTCTGTTCGGTCGTAAACGCGCAATGGTCGGTGGCGACGACGGACAGCGAACCGGATTGCAGCCCGGCCCACAGGGACTCCTGATGTTTCTGGTTGCGGAACGGCGGCGACATCACCCGGCGGGCGGCGTGGTCCCAATCCTTGTTGAAATACTCCGTTTCATCCAGCGTCAGATGCTGGATCAGCGGCTCACCCCAGACGCGTTTGCCCTGCTGTCGCGCGCGGCGGATGGCCTCGTGGGATTCCTCGCAGGATGTATGCACGACGTACAAAGGCACGCCCGCCATGTCGGCGATCATGATGGCGCGGTTGGTGGCCTCGCCCTCGACCTGGCTGGGTCGTGAATAGGCGTGCGCCTCGGGGCCGTTGTTGCCCTCTGCCAGCAGTTTGGCCGACAGTTCCGCCACCACATCGCCGTTTTCCGCATGCACCAACGCGATGCCGCCCAGTTCAGCCAATCGATTGAAAGAACTGAACAATTCGTCATCGTTCACCATCAACGCGCCTTTATAGGCGAGGAAATGTTTGAACGTCGTGATCCCGCGATCCTCGATCACGGTCTTCATGTCATCGAACACCTGTTCGCCCCACCACGTCACGGCCATGTGGAAGGAATAGTCGCAGTTCGCGCGAGTGGATTTGTTGTCCCAGCGCTTCAGCGCCTCGTGCAGCCCCTCGCCGGGGTTGGGCAGGGCAAAGTCCACGACCATCGTCGTCCCCCCCGCCAGCGCGGCGCGGGTGCCGGATTCAAAATCGTCACAGGAATAGGTGCCCATGAACGGCATTTCCAAATGCGTATGCGGGTCGATCCCACCGGGCATGACGTAACAGCCGGTGGCGTCGAGTTCCTTGTCGCCTTTCAGCGCCATGCCGATTTCAATAATCATGCCCTTTTCGATCAGGACATCCGCCCGATAGGTCAGGTCATGGGTGACGATGGTGCCGTTTTTGATGACTGTGGTCATGATTTGTCCTCTTCTAAGGAAATCGTTCTTGAGTTTTCTCTAATGAGAGAGAATTTTTCTAGTGGAATTACAATAGCTTCGCTTCTGAAAAATCTCCCGTCGACCAAAAGGACCGAATACCGGAAGCAAAACCCGGGTGCGTCGAGGTTCAGTGGACAAATAGCATTCGGATTGGCAAATCTTTTCGAACGAAAAGCAGTTGGTTTATTCGTAAGGAAATTTCCGAGGAGGTTTTCCAAACTTATGAAGCTGTGATCCGATTGACTTCGGATAGTCTCAATAGTTTTCCTAAGATCTTCTGAGAAACAGAATGAAACCGAGTGATTAACTTCAATCAACGAACCTGGTTGAACCTGAAATCCGTTAATAAGGGTGTTGGATTTGATATTCCCTTCATAGGTGGGCAATTGGGCTATGGCCGATATATGGTTTCCGTCAAAATGAATTGAAAGATCGGAGTCAGATTCGATGGAGGATATGACGGCGGGCTCGGTACCGTAGTAAGATATCGCGATCGGGATATTGGTGGTGACGCACTCGCCCTCTATTTCTGCGGAAACTGAATAACCCCGATTCTGGATAAGACGTTGGCGTCACCAGTGCACTACTCGACAGAATTTTTTCGTAGTTTTTTGGTAACTCCCAAGCACCCTGTCCGATAGGGTTGCGGGGTTTTGTTCCGTCAGAGCCGTGCGATGATCTGAGGTGGTGACAGGGTCAGGATTTCCAGGATGTTGAACCGGTGTTTTCTGGCCGTCGAGATGACGGACCTGATGTCGGCGAAGACCCGCGCGCCCTCGAGGGTGCGGAAGGTGCCCGAGATTTTCATGCGCAGCTTCATCATGCGCAGGTCCTGTTCGGCCTGATTGTTTGTGAATGGGACCGCGAAGTCGGCGATGAATCGCAAAACGTCATCGCGGTAGTCACGCAGGCGGAGGAGCAGGTTGTGGCCTGGCCGCCTGGCTTTTCGGCCGCGGGTGCCGGGGCTTTTGGCCAGCGGGGGCTGGCGTTCGTGGAAGGCGAGCCCCTTGGCGAGGATCGCCATGTATCTGGTGACTATACCCTGGCGAACCAGTTCCGGGAGTTCGGTCTCGCCTTGATCCTGAGCCGCGCATCTGAGCTGATTGGCGCTATGAAGCACTGCGCTCATCTCCGTCGCCCAAGGCTCTTTTTCGATCTCTTCGATGGCCTTGAGTTCGCGCAAGTGATGCGCCCCGCAGAGGGCGTGGGCGTCCACTCCGCTCATATGGGCGTAGTAGGGTTTCCAGTGATCATGAATGATCGTCCCGCCGGTCAGGAAGGTTGGAACAGCACCGCGTTTGGCGCTGATGCGGTAATGGGTGAAGGCGGTATCGCAGATCGTGTGCAGCCAGTGCAGCTTGCCGGCAACACGAAGTCCGGTCTCGTCCAGATGCCGAACGCCGCCTTCGGCAAGCCGGGCGAGAATGTGTTCAACCACGACACCCATCTTATTTGCCGCGCCGCGCGTCCAGTTGGTCACGCTGGCCGCGCACAAGCTGGTGGCCCCAAACAGGTCGCGCATAAGCTGGCAGACCCGATCCTCGGGTATCAGCTGCTGAACATTGCAATAGACCGCCACTGCCCGCATGCGCGTGCCATATTGCACATGCGCGGCCACGCCATCGGGAAAGCCAGCCGTCGTCGTGGCTCGACAATGGTCGCAACAATAAACCGCCGCCTGATGCTCGGTGACCTCCAGGCGTGGCGCAGGCAAGTCGAACACCTGACGCTTCTCGATCCCTTTCACCATCTCCGCCGTCAGGGCGCTCTGACAGGCGCTGCAATGCGTCGCCTCATGCCGTTCGACAAAGTCGGGTGTTGACGTCTGGCGCAGGGTGTCGCCCCGGTGGCCAACTTGGCCGCCACTTTTCTTTCCGGATTTGCCACGCAGGCTGCGCGGGGCTGGCTTCTTCAGGCCATCACTTGAAGGGGGCTTGCTGCTATTGCTGCTGTTCTTGGCCAACTGTCGGCGCAGGTCCGTGATCTCTTCCGCCATGCTCGCCAACGCAGCTTCAAGCTCAGCGATCCGACGCAGAGCCGTGGCGAGAAGTTGTTCAAGGGCGGCAACCTGATCCATCCCACCACTGATTCAGAGAAATCAACCCGGCGCCACAGAATTCAGACAAGAAAGAAAAAAAACACGCGCAAAATGGCAAATTCGACTCACCATAAAACTGACAATAACACTCAAACGTGGGGGGTGCTTGGGAGTTACGTTTTTTGATTCGTTTTTTACGATACTCGTTGACCCTTTTTCGCAGAGGGTTGCGATGAGGGATTTCCACCATTGTTATGGAAATGATCCTCGGTTCTCTCAAAGCCTCATTTGGCTCCAGTTCAACGGCAATTCCGCCAAACTCTCCAAGAAATAGAACATTTGAAACGGTTTCGTGATCTGCTTTGAATGTATCAGGGTCATTTTTCCGTACGTGTTTCGGGATGATCACCTGAAAGGGAGTGGCAGCCATCAGATCGAGCACAAGTGTCATGGTTCTTTTAGGGAGCGCAGCCAGTTCATTGAGCTTATCCGTGAGGGCGTAGAAACGGTTGGGGTCCTCTTCCATCATGTCGAACATGAGGTCCCGGATCTTCTCATAAGCGAGATCTTCGTTGATTGGGAAGTTGTTCTCCATGGCGCGCACCTTTTGCCCCGTGTTGACCAGCCTGAATGCCCCCGTGATTAGTATGGGGTGAGAGGGGTTTCCAGGTACGTTGCCCCATGATTCAAGGTTCAAAAGCGACACAATATGGACCGCCACTCATGTCGATCACTAACACCGCACTTTTTGTCTGTCTCGATGATTTTGCAAAAACCTACGAGGACTGGGAGCGCCACCGGTTGATCCCCTCGGGTCGTCAGAGGCTTCGCTCCGGCAAGCTGACCCTGGGGGAGAGCCTGTTCATCATGGTCTTGTTTCACTTGTCGCCGTTCAAGGACTTCAAACATTATTGGTAACTCCCAAGCACCCTGTCCGATAGGGTTGCGGGGTTTTGTTCCGTCAGAGCCGTGCGATGATCTGAGGTGGTGACAGGGTCAGGATTTCCAGGATGTTGAACCCGTGTTTTCTGGCCGTCGAGATGACGGACCTGATGTCGGCGAAGACCCGCGCGCCCTCGAGGGTGCGGAAGGTGCCCGAGATTTTCATGCGCAGCTTCATCATGCGCAGGTCCTGTTCGGCCTGATTGTTTGTGAATGGGACCGCGAAGTCGGCGATGAATCGCAAAACGTCATCGCGGTAGTCACGCAGGCGGAGGAGCAGGTTGTGGCCTGGCCGCCTGGCTTTTTGGCCGCGGGTGCCGGGGCTTTTGGCCAGCGGGGGCTGGCGTTCGTGGAAGGCGAGCCCCTTGGCGAGGATCGCCATGTATCTGGTGACTATACCCTGGCGAACCAGTTCCGGGAGTTCGGTCTCGCCTTGATCCTGAGCCGCGCATCTGAGCTGATTGGCGCTATGAAGCACTGCGCTCATCTCCGTCGCCCAAGGCTCTTTTTCGATCTCTTCGATGGCCTTGAGTTCGCGCAAGTGATGCGCCCCGCAGAGGACGTGGGCGTCCACTCCGCTCATATGGGCGTAGTAGGGTTTCCAGTGATCATGAATGATCGTCCCGCCGGTCAGGAAGGTTGGAACAGCACCGCGTTTGGCGCTGATGCGGTAATGGGTGAAGGCGGTATCGCAGATCGTGTGCAGCCAGTGCAGCTTGCCGGCAACACGAAGTCCGGTCTCGTCCAGATGCCGAACGCCGCCTTCGGCAAGCCGGGCGAGAATGTGTTCAACCACGACACCCATCTTATTTGCCGCGCCGCGCGTCCAGTTGGTCACGCTGGCCGCGCACAAGCTGGTGGCCCCAAACAGGTCGCGCATAAGCTGGCAGACCCGATCCTCGGGTATCAGCTGCTGAACATTGCAATAGACCGCCACTGCCCGCATGCGCGTGCCATATTGCACATGCGCGGCCACGCCATCGGGAAAGCCAGCCGTCGTCGTGGCTCGACAATGGTCGCAACAATAAACCGCCGCCTGATGCTCGGTGACCTCCAGGCGTGGCGCAGGCAAGTCGAACACCTGACGCTTCTCGATCCCTTTCACCATCTCCGCCGTCAGGGCGCTCTGACAGGCGCTGCAATGCGTCGCCTCATGCCGTTCGACAAAGTCGGGTGTTGACGTCTGGCGCAGGGTGTCGCCCCGGTGGCCAACTTGGCCGCCACTTTTCTTTCCGGATTTGCCACGCAGGCTGCGCGGGGCTGGCTTCTTCAGGCCATCACTTGAAGGGGGCTTGCTGCTATTGCTGCTGTTCTTGGCCAACTGTCGGCGCAGGTCCGTGATCTCTTCCGCCATGCTCGCCAACGCAGCTTCAAGCTCAGCGATCCGACGCAGAGCCGTGGCGAGAAGTTGTTCAAGGGCGGCAACCTGATCCATCCCACCACTGATTCAGAGAAATCAACCCGGCGCCACAGAATTCAGACAAGAAAGAAAAAAACACGCGCAAAATGGCAAATTCGACTCACCATAAAACTGACAATAACACTCAAACGTGGGGGGTGCTTGGGAGTTACCATTATTGGATTTATGGCGTTGAGCAGAAATACCGTGACTGCTTTGGCAACCTCCCGAGCTATGGTCGGTTTGTCAGCCTCATGCCAAGATTAATGGTGCCGTTTTGCATACTGCTGCACTGCTTCAGCGGTGAAAAAACCGGCGTCTATTTTGCCGACAGCACTAAGCTCGCGGTCTGCCACAATGCCCGCATTAATCGAAACAAGGTCTTCAAGGGGCTGGCAAAGCGCGGTCGCAGCACAATGGGCTGGTTCTTTGGCTTCAAACTGCATCTAATCATCAACAACAAGGGGGAGATCATGGCCGTCAAAATCACGGCAGGTAATGTCGATGATCGAAAGCCGTTTGAAGCCATGATCGCGGGCCTCGAAGGCAAAATATTTGCTGATAAACCCCGATTCTGGATAAGGCGTTGGCGTCACCAGTGCACTACTCGACAGAATTTTTTCGTAGTTTTTTGATTCGTTTTTTACGATACTCGTTGACCCTTTTTCGCAGAGGGTTGCGATGAGGGATTTCCACCATTGTTATGGAAATGATCCTCGGTTCTCTCAAAGCCTCATTTGGCTCCAGTTCAACGGCAATTCCGCCAAACTCTCCAAGAAATAGAACATTTGAAACGGTTTCGTGATCCGCTTTGAATGTATCAGGGTCATTTTTCCGTACGTGTTTCGGGATGATCACCTGAAAGGGAGTGGCAGCCATCAGATCGAGCACAAGTGTCATGGTTCTTTTAGGGAGCGCAGCCAGTTCATTGAGCTTATCCGTGAGGGCGTAGAAACGGTTGGGGTCCTCTTCCATCATGTCGAACATGAGGTCCCGGATCTTCTCATAAGCGAGATCTTCGTTGATTGGGAAGTTGTTCTCCATGGCGCGCACCTTTTGCCCCGTGTTGACCAGCCTGAATGCCCCCGTGATTAGGAGACACGCAAGAATAAGTACTACGTTTGGTGGCGGCGGCGTGGTGTGATTGTGTAGTTCCATTCTGGGTGGAATGCATTCCCTTCGATGACGAGGCTATCCATTTCAGCTTTGGTGACCTTAACACCCTTCTCGTAAATACTTTTGTCAAGTGCGCATTCTACTTTCAGCCCAGCGTTCGTCGTCGTCGCCCCGATCAACTCGACGACTGCCATACGGCTGGACAGCGGCCGTCCGCGCCAGTTCTGTGTGATGTGGCAAAACATCCGATGCTCGATGAGGTTCCACTTGGATGTGCCGGGCGGATAGTGATGGACGTGCAAGACAAGGTCGGTTTCGTCAGCAAACCTCTGCAGCTCTACCTTCCATAACCGGACGCGCGCACCGTTCGATCCGCCGCAGTCAGCAGTTATTGTCAGCTCGCGCATGCCAGGATGGCGCTGCTGGCCCATGCGCTTCCGCCAGGTACGGATAGAGTTGACGGCGAATGAAGCAGTGTCAGCGGTGACGCCCACGCTAACCCAGCCAGTATTGGTGCCAACGTCGTAGACACCGTAGGGCACCACCTTGCCGAGCTCCTTGTCGGGGAAATCATGTATGTTAACGCAGCGGGGGTCGCCTTTTGGCCGGTAGTCGCTGCCATCGTTGCGGTAGTTTCCGATCAACTCCTTCTTTTTGGTGTCGACCGAGATGACAGGCTGCCCAGCCGCCTGCGCGTCCAATACCCTGGCGTTAATATGCTCAAACTGCGCGTCGCGATCAGGGTGGTTGGTGCCATCGTGCGTTTTGCGATTGACCTGCCGCGAATATTCCAACTTTGTTTCCAGCAACCTGGCGACAGTATTGGCACATATAGTATGGCCTGCAGCACACAGTGCCGCTGCCAGCTTTGCCGGGCTCTTCGACACCCATTTAAGCGGACGTATAGGATCACCCATCGTCGCTGGCTCGGCGAGACGCTGCAAGTCGGACACCAGCGTCGTATCAAGGTCGGCGACCTCGCGTCGCCCTCCACCCTTGCGGCGCACGCGGCCATTGCCTGGACCTGGAGTATCAAGATCATTGATGCCTCGCCCGATGGTGGAACGTGCGAGGCCAGTGATCTCCGCAACTGCCGCAAGACCGCCACGCCCCGCCGCTCGGGCTTCTGCGGCAGCAAACAAACGCCGACCTCGTTCGCCAAGCTTCGAACCAAAAACTTCCCATCGCTCCTGAATTTGTTCTCGCTCTACCATGATTATCGATTACCATATTGAGAACGGCATGGGAATCGTGCGGACCAGAGTCAAACCGTCGCAGCGGCAAAGGTTTGCGATTCACTTATTGTTGCGTGTCTCCTTAGTATGGGGTGAGAGGGGTTTCCAGGTACGTTGCCCCATGATTCAAGGTTCAAAAGCGACACAATATGGACCGCCACTCATGTCGATCACTAACACCGCACTTTTTGTCTGTCTCGATGACTTTGCAAAAACCTACGAGGACTGGGAGCGCCACCGGTTGATCCCCTCGGGTCGTCAGAGGCTTCGCTCCGGCAAGCTGACCCTGGGGGAGAGCCTGTTCATCATGGTCTTGTTTCACTTGTCGCCGTTCAAGGACTTCAAACATTATTGGATTTATGGCGTTGAGCAGAAATACCGTGACTGCTTTGGCACCCTCCCGAGCTATGGTCGGTTTGTCAGCCTCATGCCAAGATTAATGGTGCCGTTTTGCATACTGCTGCACTGCTTCAGCGGTGAAAAAACCGGCGTCTATTTTGCCGACAGCACTAATACCAAGGGTTATTCAATCTGACCGACTTTCGCCCAGTTGCGGCTTGCGATGGATGTGATGGTTTGCGGTCTTGCGATGAGGTTGTTCCAGGCCTCGCACCCCGCGTCGAGAATCGCGTCATATGTGTCGAACGTCCGGTTTGCGAGCCATGTCTGGCGGAGATATTGCCAAATGTTTTCGGTTGGATTCAGCTCTGGTGATTTGGGCGGCAGAAACATGAGCGACAGGTTTTGCGGGATTTCCAGAGCGGATGTCGTGTGCCAGCCGGCTTGGTCCATGAGGATGACGGCGTGGGCGCCATCGGAGACAATTTTGCTGATTTCTTCCAGGTGGCGCTGCATCGCATAGGTGTCGGCTGCTGGCATCATGATCGCCGCGCCGGTGCCGCGTTCGGGGCAGATGGCGCCAAAAAGATACGCATTTTGGTAACGCTGATCGGCGGGCTGGCGGGGCCGTGTGCCCTTGCGTGCCCACTGGCGGACGCGGGTGTTCTTCTGACCGAGACGCATCTCGTCCTGGAACCAGATTTCGACGGGTTTGTCCGGCGGCACCCCCTGAAGCGTCTCCTTCAGATTGTCGCCGAAGTTTTTTTGAAATCCTCAATGACCTGCACGTCCTGCCCCGGGTGCTGAGGGCGTGCGCTGATGTGGGAAAAGCCCAGATTGTGCAGAATCTGCCCCACATGGCGCTCGTGATAGTCGACGCCAAAACGCGCCTTGATCACATTCTTCAAATCGACCCGCCGCCAGCGGACGACACCGTCCTTTTCAGGATCAGGACCGGTCTCGACAAGAGCCGCCAGTTCATCCAGTTGCGCATTGTCAAGGCGGGATCGCGAGCCTCCTCGCTGCCGATCCAGCAGCCCCGCTGGACCATCAGCGTTGAAACGGAGCACCCAGTCCCTGAGCGTTTGCCGGTCCATCCCGCCAATGCGGGCCGCAGCCCCACGCGACATGCCATCGGCGATAGCGGCAAGCGACAAAAGCCGTCGGCTCTGCCGGGCATCAGAACTCTCTGCGGCAAGCTTGCGCAGATCATTGGCGGTAAAATCGGCTCGCATCGGTATCCTGGCTGGCATCGGTGGTCTCCTTTGCCAATCTTGAATCACCTCAGCACCTCAGGCGGTACCCAAAATCCATAGCTGAGTCATTTTGAAGCACCCTTGGTATAAGCTCGCGGTCTGCCACAATGCCCGCATTAATCGAAACAAGGTCTTCAAGGGGCTGGCAAAGCGCGGTCGCAGCACAATGGGCTGGTTCTTTGGCTTCAAACTGCATCTAATCATCAACAACAAGGGGGAGATCATGGCCGTCAAAATCACGGCAGGTAATGTCGATGATCGAAAGCCGTTTGAAGCCATGATCGCGGGCCCCGAAGGCAAAATATTTGCTGATAAGGGCTATATCTCCAAATCCCTCTTCCAACGGCTCTGGCAGCGTGGGCTCCACCTCGTCACCGGCATTCGCCGCAACATGAAAAACTATCTCCTGCCAATCCTGAACAAAATCCTGTTGCGAAGGCGGTTCATCATCGAAACTCTGTTCGATAAGTTGAAAACCAGCATGGGACTGGAACACACTCGACACAGATCGCCTGCCAACGCATTCGTACACCTCATCTCGTGTGTCGCAGCCTATATGCTCGGGAAAACCAAAGTTAAAATGGGACCCATAACCGTGCCGGAAACAATCAGGCAGGTCGAATACCAGATATAGCGCTTATCCAGAACTCAGGTTGATAAGGGCTATATCTCCAAATCCCTCTTCCAACGGCTCTGGCAGCGTGGGCTCCACCTCGTCACCGGCATTCGCCGCAACATGAAAAACTATCTCCTGCCAATCCTGAACAAAATCCTGTTGCGAAGGCGGTTCATCATCGAAACTCTGTTCGATAAGTTGAAAACCAGCATGGGACTGGAACACACTCGACACAGATCGCCTGCCAACGCATTCGTACACCTCATCTCGTGTGTCGCAGCCTATAGGCTCGGGAAAACCAAAGTTAAAAGTAAGCGGTGTCACCGCGCCCTGTCAAAGTTCCATGGCATGAGTTCGTCGATGCGGGCTGCTGGATGGCCGGCAGCGATGGCTTCGAGGGTTGCCTTGAGATAGGCATAGGGCTCGACGTCATTGAGCTTGCAGGTTTCGATCAGGGAGGCGATACGCCCCCAGTTTCTGCCACCTTCGTCATGGCCCGCAAAGAGCGCGTTCTTACGATTGAGGGCAATCGGGCGGATGGTTCGCTCGACCACGTTGCTGTCCATCTCGATAGCGCCGTCGTCGAGAAAGAGCTTCAGTCCGTCCATGTGTTTGGCGATGTAGGAGAGCTTATCGCCGAGGCGTGATTTGGCCGAGATGCGGGAGCGGACGGTTTTGAGCCAGATCTCGAATGCCTCGATCAGCGGCTTGGTCTTTTCCTGGCGAACAGCTTTGCGCTCGGCGGCGGGTTTTCCTCTAATCTCAGCCTCGATCTTGTAGAACTCGGCAATCCGCCTGAGCCCATCCCCTGCAATGGGCGAGCCATCGCGGTCATGCACTTCCTTGAGCTTGCGCCGCGCATGAGCCCAGCAATAGGCCAGTTTGACGGATCCTGAGTTACGGCCCGGTTTGGTCAGGGCATTATAACCCGTATAGCCATCCACCTGCAGCGTACCGCCGAAGCCGGTCAGGAACTCCGTTGCGTGTTTGCCGCCACGCCCATCGGCGTAACAGAACACAACACCCGGTGGGCCGGTGCCCCCGAAGGGCCGCTCATCGCGGGCAATGGCCCAGAGATACCCGGTCTTGGTTCTGCCGCGCCCCGGATCGAGCACCGGACAGCGCGTCTCATCGGCAAAGAGCTTGCTGGAAGATTTGATATCTTTGAACAGATGATCCACCACGGGAGCAAGATGGAAGGATATCCGGCCCATCCAGCCCGCAAGGGTGGAGCGGTGCAGATCAAGGCCGGATCGGGCATAAATCTGCGCCTGCCGGAACAAGGGGCAGTGGTCGGCGTACTTGGAGACCGCCACCTGCGCCAATGTCCCCTCGGTAGGCAGGCCACCCTCGATCAGATGAACCGGTGCAGGTGCCTGGGCCACGCCAGCGTCCTTGTTCGGGCAGGCGTATTTGGGCCGGATGGTCACGATCACCCGCGCCTGGGCCGGAACAATATCCAGTCGTTCGGTGCGATCTTCGCCGATCCTGACCATCTCACCACAGCCGCAGGGGCATGTAATGCTGTCAGGCTCGATCACCTGTTCGATACGTTCCAGATGATCCGGCAGGTTCCCAAGGTTGCGCTGCGCAGGTTTGCGCTTCTTGCGCGGTTTGGTCATCTCGATTGTTTCTGACTGCGCCTCGGCCTCCGCTGTCGCGACCTCCAGATCTTCAAAAGCCAGTTGCCGTTCATCCGGGCTGAGCTTCTCGGAGCGTTTGCCATAGACCAGCTGGTGCAGTTCTTTGACAAAATGCTCCAGACGCGCGTTGATCGCCTCAAGTTCCACGTTCTGCGTGGCGAGAGCGGCGTTGCTTTCTTCGAGTGCACAATTGCGCGACGTCAGGTTGCTGTTCAACAGGCTCACGCCAAACGCCTCTTTCCGTGCCGCCAAAACAACCGCCCGCACCTCCGCGGGAAGGGCATCCAGATCAAGGGATTCAAGGGCGTCAGGCATGGCGTGTTCTTAGCAGATCAGGCCACGATTTACACCCTGTACATAAGGCTGAGAGTCACTCTGCCGCACCCGGTCGACGTGTCCGCCGCGCCGTCACCCGTCGCCAGTCCAGACCCTCAAACAGAGTCTCAAATTGCGCCTTGGACAGCCGCATCACGCCATCATGGACCCTGGGCCAGGCGAACTTGCCCTGTTCCAGCCGCTTGTACGTCATCACCAGACCGGACCCATCCCAAAGCAGAACCTTGATGCGGTCTCCACGTTTGGCGCGGAACACGATGATTACGCCCGAGTGCGGATCAAGGCCCGGATCGCGTTCGGCAACCGCCGCCAGCCCGTCATGGCCCTTCCTGAAATCCACCGGCCTGGTCGCAATCACAACCCGCACCGATTGCGACGGAACAATCATCCCTGTCGCGCCAGGTGCCGCGCAACATCCTTGATCCGTTTTGTGGCCGTGCTTTTGGGCAGGCGGACAGTGACAGATCCCGCGATGATCTCAACACCGTCAAAGGGCGAAGGCGGTGGTGTCGCAAGCACTGCGATCTCTGCAAAACCAGACGTCTGACCCTCGTCACGCGCGACCTTGCGCCTGGCCGTCGTGCGCCATGTCGATAACCGCGTCGCCGACATACCGTGTTTGCGAGCCACACCCGCAACCGTCGCGCCTGGCGCATACGTCTCGGCCACAATCGCCGCGCGCTCCGCCGCCGTCCGCAGTACAGGTTTGCGACGCGAAACCTCCGCCCCATCATCCAACATCAAATCACCTCCAGATCATTGGAGACCAGCATCTCATATCAAACCGCAAGCCGATACCATGGGGCGCTCGCACCGGTTACAGTTAAAATGGGACCCATAACCGTGCCGGAAACAATCAGGCAGGTCGAATACCAGATATAGCGCTTATCCAGAACTCAGGTTGAATAGTATATTTCAGATGTGTCAGGATCTAAACTTTGGTCAGTAGCCAAGTGAATTTCAATTCTGGACTCGGTTCGCGCCTCTTGTCGGTTGGCAATGTAAGCGGAATATGTCGCCGCCGCTGAAGAGATCACAGCACATGTCAATGATATTGGAATTACCCAATCAGATTTGGACACGGACCTAGCCATCCGACATTCTCACCCCACAACCTCCGCCGTCTCCACCACCGCGTGGAACAGCACGTCCGTCCCCGCAGTCGCCCAGGCCGGTGTGATCTCTTCGGCCTCGTTGTGGGACAGACCGTCCTCGCAGGGGCACATGACCATGGCCGTGGGGGCGACGTCGTTGATCCAGCAGGCGTCGTGGCCGGCGCCGGAGACGATATCCATATGGGAATAGCCCAGCCGCTCGGCAGCATCCCGGATCGCCCCAACACAGCCCTCGTCAAACGCGGGCGGGTTGAACTGGCCGACGATCTCGCAGGCGAATTCCACGCCAATCTCCTCACACAACCCCGGCGCGCGGGCGTTGAAATCCGCCACCATACCTTCGAGTTTTTCAAGGTTGGGCGAGCGGAAATCGACCGTGAACACGGCGCGGCCGGGGATGATGTTGCGCGAATTCGGATAGACATCGACATGGCCGATGGCCCCCACCGCATTGGGCTGCGCGGCCATCGCGATTTCATGCACCAGCTCCGTTACCCGCGCCAGCCCGCGCCCGGCGTTTCGGCGCATATGCATCGGAGTGGATCCGGTATGCGACTCTTTCCCCGTCACCGTGCATTCGATCCAGCGCAGGCCCTGACCATGGGTGACAACGCCGATATCCTTGCCCTCGGCTTCCAGAATCGGCCCCTGTTCAATGTGCAGTTCGAACATGGCGTGCATCTTGCGTGCGCCGACCGGTTCGTCGCCTTCCCAGCCGATGCGCTTCAACTCATCGCCAAACCGCTTGCCGTCTGCATCAACCCGGTCCTTGGCCCAGTCCTCGGTATGTTTGCCCGCAAACACGCCCGACGCCAGCATCGCGGGCGCATACCGGGTGCCTTCCTCATTGGTCCAGTTCACCACCACAATCGGGTGTTTGGTCCTGATATCCAGATCATTCATCGTGCGGATGATTTCCAGCCCGCCAAGCACCCCCAACACGCCATCATATTTCCCACCCGTCGGCTGTGTATCCAGATGCGAACCCACATAGACCGGCAAGGCATCGGGGTCCGTCCCCTCACGCCGCGCAAACATATTGCCCATCGTGTCGAGGCCCATCGAACAGCCCGCATCCTCGCACCAGCGCTGGAACAATGCCCGCCCCTCGGCGTCGTCATCCGTCAATGTCTGGCGGTTGTTGCCACCTGCGATGCCGGGGCCGATCTTGGCCATCTCCATCAGACTGTCCCACAAACGCGCGCCGTTTATGCGCAGATTTTCCCCCGGTGCGGCCATGTCAGAAATCCCCCGTCGGTAAAAATTTGACCAATTGGTCAGAATTACGCTAGCACCTTCATTAGGCCAGTCAAGGATTTCGACCCTACGGGTCGGGGAAGTGAGCGTTTCTTGGGCAACTCCCGCATTCAGGCGCGCAATCGCGCGACGATTTTGGAGGCCGCGTTGCAGGTGTTTTCGACCCACGGGTTTCGCGGGACGAGTATCGACCAGATCGCCGCCGAGGCCGGGTTGTCCAAGCAGAATGTGCTTTACTACTACCCCTCAAAGGATGCGATTTATGCGGAATTGATGAACGGGCTGTTGAGCGTCTGGCTCGACCCGTTGCGCGGTATGGACGCGCAAGGCGACCCGGTTGAAGAGATCGTCGCCTATGTCATGCGCAAGCTGGAACTGGCGCGCGTGATGCCGCGGGAAAGTCGGCTGTTCGCGCATGAGATCCTGCAAGGCGCGCCACGGATTGCGGAAACAATCACTGGCCCTTTGAGAGAATTGGTCGATGAAAAGGCGGCGCAGATCGCGGGTTGGGTGAAAGCCGGCCAACTTGCGCCGGTCGAAGGCCATCACCTGATCTTCTCGATCTGGTCAACCACCCAGCATTACGCGGATTTCGAGGTGCAGGTGCGCGGCATTCTGGGATCAGAAGATGACGCGCATTACGCGGATGCGGCCACATTTCTGGAAGGTTTTTACCGCCGCGCCTTAACGCCCGGTTAACCGGATTCCAAAGTTTTCCACAATCTGGCCGTTTTGTTTGGTATAGTCACATGCGTGGGGGCTCCGTAAGAGGAGCGGTGAGATATGAGCGAGATAGCCGGATTCCCCCCTGTTGGCGGCGATGCGCTGTTCCATGCCGCAATCGAATCCAGGAAATCTTTGGTCGCGCCCGCCGAAAAAGGCAGCGCCGGAACCGGTGCCAATGCGCAGTTTGGCTCTGGCGGCGGCGGATCGCAGATGCCGCAGAAAACGCCCGATGCGCTTTTTGCACCGATGCCCAAGGCCGATGCCAACGCCCATCCCGGCCCGCCGCCGGCGTTTCAGGTGTCATTGCTCGACCTTGACGCCCAGTTGCAGGACACTTTGGCGCGTTTGAATGCCGATCGTGCGCGCGAGCGGGATGCGGATGCAGTCGCAGCGGACGTCCAGACCGACGCGGCGGAGGCAGAGAATGCTGTCGCCGAAACAAATGATCTACTGCCACAATCCATCGCTGCAGCGCTTGATGATGGCGGTACGGCGCGGTCGCAAGACGGGGACGTAGCCGCCGAACTGCCTGTCTGAGCCTGTTAAAGGGTAACTCCCAAGCACCCCCCACGTTTGAGTGTTATTGTCAGTTTTATGGTGAGTCGAATTTGCCATTTTGCGCGTGTTTTTTTTCTTTCTTGTCCTTACCACCCTTCAATTTAGCCAGACATCCCAGAGCTTGGGGATTTTGGCATAACCTGCGAGGCATCGTCGGATAGCACGAAGGCCTGTCTTGAAGAGAGAGCATAAGGACCTTCGGGCTTTTCGAATCCCCTTTTTTCGCCGCGTATTGCGACGTGGTGCTCTTCGTTTGCTCCGGTTGAAACAGCCCAGTACATGGCGATTGCCAGCACCAAAATGAGGCGGGCCAATCGATCCGGCTTTTTGATCTGGCTTTGAGTAATTTCAAAGCCCCGGGTTTTGAAGTCGGAGAACATGGCTTCAATTCCCCAACGCATTCCATAATCGAGCACCTTGTACTCGGACGGTGCTGCATTCATGGCAATAATCCAAGGCTCTTTGTGCCCCTCCTCGTGAAGCACTCCAATGTTGCTAAAGACGCCCGTTCCGTAAAGCTCAGCGTTTACAAGCCCTTCGGGCATCAGTTGGGCAATTTCGCGCGTCATCATCTCGCCACCCTGATGTTGCAGTGTGATATTTCCCTTCATGCGCAGCCGGTAGTCCCATCCAGCCTCCTGGCACCATGCGACCAATCGGGCGGTTCCATAAAACCGATCTCCCGCCAGCAACACACGCGCATCCGCCGGGAGCCATGGGCGGACTGCTTCCAAAAGCTCATGTTGCACGCGCCATCCAATCGGCCCTTTGGTCTGGCGTACACGCCAGGCGACCGGGAGGGCCCGATCCCGCATCCGCACCGATAACATCAAAACCTCATGCCCTTCGTTGAGCTTGCTTTGATCAAGGGCCACCACAATCGTTTCTCCGGCCTCACACTGGCGGCGGAAAATTTCACCAACATAGGCCTGCATGATCTCATCAGTATCGATGTGAGGATTGCCCAGAACCCGCGAAATGTATTGATAGCGGTGGTCCACAGAGCCGATATCGCGGGGCAGAGCAGCCGCATTTTCCATCAGATTGACGCTGCGCGTGTTCAAAATCACGCTTGCTATGATGCACAATCCCTCCCGGCGCGACTTGTGATACCCGAGCAAGCGGTCCTGAAAATCCGCCTCAACCTTCGAATAAAGCTCTGAAAAACAAACATTTCCCAACAAACCAGCCTCCAATATCAGCAGTGGAGACTCCTTGAATCACACAGATCAGACAAACGTCAAATCAGATCCGGAAATTTTGAAGGGTGGTAAGCTTTCTTGTCTGAATTCTGTGGCGCCGGGTTGATTTCTCTGAATCAGTGGTGGGATGGATCAGGTTGCCGCCCTTGAACAACTTCTCGCCACGGCTCTGCGTCGGATCGCTGAGCTTGAAGCTGCGTTGGCGAGCATGGCGGAAGAGATCACGGACCTGCGCCGACAGTTGGCCAAGAACAGCAGCAATAGCAGCAAGCCCCCTTCAAGTGATGGCCTGAAGAAGCCAGCCCCGCGCAGCCTGCGTGGCAAATCCGGAAAGAAAAGTGGCGGCCAAGTTGGCCACCGGGGCGACACCCTGCGCCAGACGTCAACACCCGACTTTGTCGAACGGCATGAGGCGACGCATTGCAGCGCCTGTCAGAGCGCCCTGACGGCGGAGATGGTGAAAGGGATCGAGAAGCGTCAGGTGTTCGACTTGCCTGCGCCACGCCTGGAGGTCACCGAGCATCAGGCGGCGGTTTATTGTTGCGACCATTGTCGAGCCACGACGACGGCTGGCTTTCCCGATGGCGTGGCCGCGCATGTGCAATATGGCACGCGCATGCGGGCAGTGGCGGTCTATTGCAATGTTCAGCAGCTGATACCCGAGGATCGGGTCTGCCAGCTTATGCGCGACCTGTTTGGGGCCACCAGCTTGTGCGCGGCCAGCGTGACCAACTGGACGCGCGGCGCGGCAAATAAGATGGGTGTCGTGGTTGAACACATTCTCGCCCGGCTTGCCGAAGGCGGCGTTCGGCATCTGGACGAGACCGGACTTCGTGTTGCCGGCAAGCTGCACTGGCTGCACACGATCTGCGATACCGCCTTCACCCATTACCGCATCAGCGCCAAACGCGGTGCTGTTCCAACCTTCCTGACCGGCGGGACGATCATTCATGATCACTGGAAACCCTACTACGCCCATATGAGCGGAGTGGACGCCCACGCCCTCTGCGGGGCGCATCACTTGCGCGAACTCAAGGCCATCGAAGAGATCGAAAAAGAGCCTTGGGCGACGGAGATGAGCGCAGTGCTTCATAGCGCCAATCAGCTCAGATGCGCGGCTCAGGATCAAGGCGAGACCGAACTCCCGGAACTGGTTCGCCAGGGTATCGTCACCAGATACATGGCGATCCTCGCCAAGGGGCTCGCCTTCCACGAACGCCAGCCCCCGCTGGCCAAAAGCCCCGGCACCCGCGGCCGAAAAGCCAGGCGGCCAGGCCACAACCTGCTCCTCCGCCTGCGTGACTACCGCGATGACGTTTTGCGATTCATCGCCGACTTCGCGGTCCCATTCACAAACAATCAGGCCGAACAGGACCTGCGCATGATGAAGCTGCGCATGAAAATCTCGGGCACCTTCCGCACCCTCGAGGGCGCGCGGGTCTTCGCCGACATCAGGTCCGTCATCTCGACGGCCAGAAAACACGGGTTCAACATCCTGGAAATCCTGACCCTGTCACCACCTCAGATCATCGCACGGCTCTGACGGAACAAAACCCCGCAACCCTATCGGACAGGGTGCTTGGGAGTTACGTTAAAGGATTGTCGCGAGACTGATCCTGGGCTTCGGGTTGCGACGCGGCTATTGGCCTTGAGCTGACCTTACAGGTTTACCTCCTCCGCGCGGAATCAAGCCGCAGGCGCCGCGCGGTCGCCTGCCCGTCCCCACGGGCTGGCGATTTGGCGAGGCTGGGCGCAAGCTTTCTTGCTTCTACGGACATGGCTGGGATAAACGGGCAAACGGCAAGGTAGGATCGCCACCCCACGGGCAGGCAATCGCGCGCCTTGTCTCTTGATTTGCGAATGTTCGCTTCAGGCAAACACCTGACTCAATCCAAACCGCGAAACGAACGGTTACTCCGCCGCCACCTTGGCCGGATTGTTGGGATGCGTCGTCCAGTTGCCGTATTCCTCGACAACCTTTTCACCGGTTCGCTCATCCACTGCGCCAACCGCCAGTTCTTCCATCGTGATACAGCCCTCAACCGGGCAGACATTCACACACAGGTTGCAGGCAACGCATTCCGCGTCGATCACATCGAACACCCGATCCTCTGACATCGAAATCGCCTGATGGCTGGTGTCCTCGCACGCCGCAAAACACCGCCCGCATTTGATGCAGGCATCCTGATCGATCCGCGCCTTGGTGATGTAGTTCAGGTTCAGATACTGCCAGTCGGTGACATTTGGCACCGATTTTCCGATCAGGTCATCCAGCGTCATGCCCTTTTCATCCAGAAATTCGGACAGTCCGCTGATCATTTCCTGAACGATCTTGAATCCATAAGTCATCGCCGCAGTGCAAACCTGCACATTCCCCGCGCCCAGCGCGAAGTATTCTGCTGCATCGCGCCATGTCGTGACGCCGCCAATGCCACTAATCGGCAAACCCGCCGTTTCCGCATCGCGCGCAATGTCAGCCACCATATTCAGCGCAATCGGCTTCACCGCAGGGCCGCAATAACCTCCATGCGAACCTTTGCCGTCAATCGAAGGTTCTGGACTGAACGTATCGAGATTGACCGAAGTGATCGACGATACCGTGTTGATCAGCGACACCGCATCCGCGCCGCCGTTATGTGCCGCACGCGCAGGGTAACGAATGTCGGTAATATTCGGCGTCAGCTTCACGATCACAGGCCGGTCGTAATTCTCTTTGCACCAGCGCGTGACCATCTCGATGTATTCCGGCACCTGACCGACGGCGCTGCCCATGCCACGTTCGCTCATCCCATGCGGGCAGCCGAAGTTCAGTTCGATCCCGTCTGCCCCGCATTCGGTTATACGCGGCAGGATCGCTTTCCACGCCTCTTCCGTGCACGGCACCATGATCGAGGCGATGACCGCGCGATCCGGGTAATCTGCCTTCACCCGTGCCATTTCTTCAAGGTTCACATCCAGCGGGCGGTCAGTGATCAGCTCAATGTTGTTCAATCCTAACAGCCGTCGATCCGCCCCCCAGATCGCGCCGTAGCGCGGGCCGTTCACATTGACGATGGGCGGGCCGTCCTCGCCGATGGTTTTCCAAACCACACCGCCCCAACCGGCCTCAAACGCGCGGCGAACGTTGTATTCCTTATCCGTGGGCGGGGCAGAGGCCAGCCAGAACGGGTTGGGGGATTTGATCCCCAGAAAGTCGCTTGATAGGTCTGCCATCTCAGGGCCTCCTGTCGCTTAAGCTATTGACACGGATGCAAAACCACCGGCCCGTCATCCAAGCCAAAATCCACTTTCATCGTGCCATTTGCCCGCATCTCAGCGGTGAAATCGTATGTACCTGCGTCTGTCCGATGCACCTCGTCGCCGCTGATATAGACCTGTTCGCACTTGATTTGCGTTGCGTGCGAAAGGATCAGTTCGTCCGGTTTTTGGGCCCAATCACATATGCGGTGTTCACCAATACCAAGCGCGTCGCGTTCCCAGATCATCACCATGCCCCAGTCCTGCGAGCACCATTCGCCTTCCATCGGGCCTTTGGCCTCTGCTGTTGATGTCGTAAGGACCATCGCACACGGGAGGAGGACGTTACGACAACGCAACATGGATATCCTCGGCGGCATCGCGACCTTCGGCAACCGCCGTCACGGTCAGATCATAACCACCTGTTGCGCAGTCGCCGCCGGCCCAGACTCCGGCAAGTTTCGTGCGGCCATGTTCATCGACGTGGATCTTGCCACTTTCCAGTGTCAACCCGTCGGGTATGTCACCTATGCGCTGACCAATCGCCTTCAGCACCTGATCGGCGGGCAGACGGAAATTTCCGTTGCTGTCGGTATAGCGAAACTCGATTTCCTGCGCGGCACCCTGGCCGTGAACGGCAACGGGGGAGGCTCCGGTGATGATGTGCACACCCTTGGAGGCGGCAAGGTCCAGTTCATATTCGCTGGCGCTCATCCGTTCGCGTTCACGCCGGTAGACCATCGTGACGTTTTCTGCCCCCAGCAGTTTGGATTGCACGGCAGCGTCGACGGCGGTCATGCCGCCGCCGATCACCACCACGTTGCGGCCAACCTGCAGGGAGGTCAGGTCGTCTGATTGCCGCAACTCCGCGATAAATTCGACTGCGTCTCCGACATTTGAGAGGTCTTCCCCCTCAATACGGAGCGCGTTGACGCCCGAGAGCCCGATGCCCAGAAAGATAGCGTCATAATTGTCCTGCAAGGAATTCAGGGTTAGGTCGCCGTGGCCCAAAGCGTGATCGCCAACCAACGTGATCCCGCCGATTTGCATCAACCAGTCCACTTCGGCCTGTGCGAAATCTTTAACCGTCTTGTAGCTGGCAATGCCGTATTCGTTCAGCCCGCCGGGCTTAGGGTTCGCATCAAAGATGGTCACGCCGTGCCCCTTCATGGCAAGGCGGTGGGCACAGGCAAGGCCCGCGGGGCCGGCGCCGCAAACGGCAATCTTTTTGCCTGTTGGATCGGCGCGTTCGAAGGGATGCGGCCCATCCATCAAGCCATCGGTGGCAAATCTTTGCAGGCGGCCGATTTCCACCGGGTTTCCTTCGGCCAGAACACGAACACAGGCTTCTTCACACAGGGTTTCCGTCGGACAGACGCGGGCGCACATGCCGCCGAGAATGTTTTGCTCAAAAATCGTTTTTGCTGCCGCGTCGGGCGTACCGGTCGCGATCTGCCGGATGAAAAGCGGGATGTCTATGGTGGTCGGGCAAGCGGTTACGCACGGTGCGTCGTGGCAAAAGTAACAGCGATCCGCTGCGACCGCCGCTTCATGCGCGTCAAGCGGCGGATGCAAATCGTTGAAATTGTCAGCCAGCGTGTCTGGTGGTAGCCGGCCTGCGGCAATTCCGGGTGTCAAAGGACTGTTTGCCATCAAAGGCTCCATCACTCCTGTCAGGGCAAGACTGCCACAGGCAGGAAATTTGGCAACCAAAAATTTTACCAAAAGGTAAAAAATGGTAACTCCCAAGCACCCCCCACGTTTGAGTGTTATTGTCAGTTTTATGGTGAGTCGAATTTGCCATTTTGCGCGTGTTTTTTTTCTTTCTTGTCTGAATTCTGTGGCGCCGGGTTGATTTCTCTGAATCAGTGGTGGGATGGATCAGGTTGCCGCCCTTGAACAACTTCTCGCCACGGCTCTGCGTCGGATCGCTGAGCTTGAAGCTGCGTTGGCGAGCATGGCGGAAGAGATCACGGACCTGCGCCGACAGTTGGCCAAGAACAGCAGCAATAGCAGCAAGCCCCCTTCAAGTGATGGCCTGAAGAAGCCAGCCCCGCGCAGCCTGCGTGGCAAATCCGGAAAGAAAAGTGGCGGCCAAGTTGGCCACCGGGGCGACACCCTGCGCCAGACGTCAACACCCGACTTTGTCGAACGGCATGAGGCGACGCATTGCAGCGCCTGTCAGAGCGCCCTGACGGCGGAGATGGTGAAAGGGATCGAGAAGCGTCAGGTGTTCGACTTGCCTGCGCCACGCCTGGAGGTCACCGAGCATCAGGCGGCGGTTTATTGTTGCGACCATTGTCGAGCCACGACGACGGCTGGCTTTCCCGATGGCGTGGCCGCGCATGTGCAATATGGCACGCGCATGCGGGCAGTGGCGGTCTATTGCAATGTTCAGCAGCTGATACCCGAGGATCGGGTCTGCCAGCTTATGCGCGACCTGTTTGGGGCCACCAGCTTGTGCGCGGCCAGCGTGACCAACTGGACGCGCGGCGCGGCAAATAAGATGGGTGTCGTGGTTGAACACATTCTCGCCCGGCTTGCCGAAGGCGGCGTTCGGCATCTGGACGAGACCGGACTTCGTGTTGCCGGCAAGCTGCACTGGCTGCACACGATCTGCGATACCGCCTTCACCCATTACCGCATCAGCGCCAAACGCGGTGCTGTTCCAACCTTCCTGACCGGCGGGACGATCATTCATGATCACTGGAAACCCTACTACGCCCATATGAGCGGAGTGGACGCCCACGCCCTCTGCGGGGCGCATCACTTGCGCGAACTCAAGGCCATCGAAGAGATCGAAAAAGAGCCTTGGGCGACGGAGATGAGCGCAGTGCTTCATAGCGCCAATCAGCTCAGATGCGCGGCTCAGGATCAAGGCGAGACCGAACTCCCGGAACTGGTTCGCCAGGGTATAGTCACCAGATACATGGCGATCCTCGCCAAGGGGCTCGCCTTCCACGAACGCCAGCCCCCGCTGGCCAAAAGCCCCGGCACCCGCGGCCGAAAAGCCAGGCGGCCAGGCCACAACCTGCTCCTCCGCCTGCGTGACTACCGCGATGACGTTTTGCGATTCATCGCCGACTTCGCGGTCCCATTCACAAACAATCAGGCCGAACAGGACCTGCGCATGATGAAGCTGCGCATGAAAATCTCGGGCACCTTCCGCACCCTCGAGGGCGCGCGGGTCTTCGCCGACATCAGGTCCGTCATCTCGACGGCCAGAAAACACCGGTTCAACATCCTGGAAATCCTGACCCTGTCACCACCTCAGATCATCGCACGGCTCTGACGGAACAAAACCCCGCAACCCTATCGGACAGGGTGCTTGGGAGTTACAAAAAATGTAGAATCGAGCCACCCGGATCACCCGGGATCGCTTTGTCCGCGGGCGCCAATTGCGGGCTTTATGGAAACGATCTCAAGCGGGATTGGCAGCACTTCGCGTGCCACGACCATAGCTCTGGTCAATTGATTTGGATCGGATATGCGGCCCCCACGGCGAAATTCGCTTCAAGCCTTATTCCCACCGCTTTGGTGCTTTGAATCATGGCCCCGCAATCGGGCAATTGCATCGGCTTGCCGCCCGACGCAGGGTGAGCGAGACTGGAGGCGGGAAAAATGGGCTATCCGGAACTAAAAGAGATGCGCGCCCGCGCGGCCGATTTGTCGGCACTGGTGCGACACACACCGATGTTGCGTCCCTGTTCGGACGGGTTGGAACATGCAATGGGAGGGGCAGAGATATGGGCCAAGGCAGAGCTCTTTCAATATACCGGCACCTTCAAGGCGCGCGGCGCACTAAGCTGTGTCCGTGCTATTCCGCCTAAAGATCGGAGACGCGGGATAACGGCCGTGAGCGCCGGTAACCACGCCATTGCCGCCGCTTGGGCGGCGCGTCAATTCGGCCTCAATGCAAAGGTCGTGATGATTTCCTCGGCAAACCCGCTGCGGGTCGGTGCAGCCCGGGCTGAAGGCGCCGAAGTGGTCCTGATGCCGGATGCGCATAGTGCATTTGCGGAAGTAGAACGATTGCGCGACGAGGAAGGCCGGACATTCGTACATCCGTTTGAGGGTATAAACACCACGCTCGGGGCCGCGGGTGTTGGCTTGGAAATGATGGACGATGTGCCAGATCTTGACGCGGTGGTTGTTTCCGTGGGCGGCGGTGGATTGATCAGCGGTGTGGCCGCAGCGGTGAAGCGGATTAACCCAGACTGCGCGGTCTACGCGGTGGAACCGGACGGTGCGGATTCACTTTGCCAAAGCCTTGCCAAGGGCGAGCCAGTGACGCTCGACGCCGTAAAAACTCGCGCTGACAGCCTCGGCGCGCCTTTCGCACTGCCTTACGGTTTCGCGGTGGCTCAGGCTTGTGTGGACCGCGCGGTGACTGTCAGCGACGAAGCGATGTTCGCGGGCATGGTGATCTTTCAAGAGGTCTTCAAACTGGCCGTTGAGCCGGCCGCCGGGGCAGTGATCGCCGGGATGCTCGGGCCATTGCGGGACGAGTTGAAGGGCAAGCGTGTTGGATTGGTGGTGTGTGGGGCAAATATCGACGCAGGCGGTTATGCCGGAATGTTGGAAGAGGGGCAGGAGATGGCAGAGGGGATGTTGTCTTTCTAGATGGATATGCATTCAATTGACACGGAGCGACTGAACTTGGTCTGAAGCGGCCTTGCACTCATTTCCCAACTACACTGCCATGTTGGCGGCCAACGCCTGCCCGTGGGGACGGGCAGGCCCCTCTCGGCAGATTTTGCAAGCAAAATCGCCTGCCGGGCAATGGATGGCCGGGGCACCTGCGGTGCTGTTAACCCGGCTTAGGTGGCAAGTCTGAACGTCCGCTTCAGGCCAGCCAACCGCCTAATGCGGAATCACGCGAAATCCTATTACCGCTCCGGTACCTTTATTCCCAACACCACGGCTACTAGAGCGTCGTCCATCTAATCTGCAACATATCCGGCAGCTTTGAAGAGGTTTCGGCACTCGGTTGGCGGGAAGAGGTCGCAGGTTTGGGCGACGGATTGGAAAAGGGCGTCGAAGGTGCGGGCCTTGAGCCGACGCAGGTGTGCCTTGAGTTTCGAGTACGCCATTTCGATCGGGTTGAGATCGGGCGAATACGGCGGCAGGAAGAGCAGCCAGCTGCCTTGCGACTTCAGCAGTTCCTGCGCATTGGCCGATTTGTGCGATGACAGGTTGTCGGCGATCACCACATCGCCCGGCTGCAACGTTGGAGCCAGCTGGGTCTCGATGTAGAGGTCGAACGCGGCGCGGTTCATGGGGCCGTCCAGCACCCAGGGGGCGCTGAGTTCGTCGATCCGCAGGCCCGCGATGAAGGTCTGGGTGCGCCAGTGGCCGAAGGGCGCGTCGGCTTCCAGCCGGGTGCCGCGTGGGGATCGACCACGAAGCCGTGTCATCTTGGTCGTGACAGCTGTTTCGTCGATAAAAACCAGCCGGTGCGGCTCAAGGCGCATCCTCGGCATCCGGCGGTGCTGCCACTCGTACCTGGCAGCGCGCACCCGTTTGCGCAGCCGCTCCGTCGCGATCAGGGATTTTTTTATATGTGAACCCAAGACGATGGATCAGATAACGCGAGAGCATCGCCGGTGTCGCGGTGAGGGCATGTTCCTGTTTCAGCACCTCGGCCAGTTCCGGCATAGTGATATCCGGCTCGGCTTCCACGCGTGTCTTAAGCCAGTTTGAGACCACATCCAGCTTGCTGCGCCGAGGGCGGCCTTGAGGCGCAGCTCTCACCCCACCCGTTCGCCTCTTACGTTGCATGATCCGCACCGCGCTGGCAGCTGATATCCGTAAACGCCGCGCAGCCTCATGGCAGGAAAGGCCGTCATCAACCAAAGCGACGACACGTTCCCGAATATCCAGTGATAGCGATTTGCCCATGATCCACCTCCACATATGGTGAATCACAAAACCTGCCACGTGGGAATCCCATCGATTCAGATTTCAAGGACGACGCTCTAAGCCGCCGCCGCCTCCGGTCCTGCCAATTCGACGATATCGTACATGATCCGGGTCAGTTCGAAATCCTTCGGCGTATAGACCTGCGCGATGCCGATTTCACGCAAGCGCGCCGCGTCATCTTCGGGGATGATGCCGCCAGTGACGACAGGGATATCTAGGCCCTCTGCCTGCAAACGGGTCATCAGGTCCTCCAGCAATGGCACATGAGAACCTGACAGGATTGAAAGGCCCAGCACATGCGGCGCCTCTTCCTTGCAGGCCGCAACGATCTCGGCCGGTGTGAGACGGATGCCTTCATAGGAAATTTCCATGCCACAGTCGCGGGCGCGGGCGGCGATCTGCTCGGCACCGTTTGAATGGCCGTCTAGCCCCGGTTTTCCGACAAGGAATTTCAGGCGGCGACCCAACCGGTCGCTGACCGCGTCCACGGCGGCGCGGATGTCATCGAGCCCTTCGGTGCGATTTGAAGGGCTAGACGCCACGCCAGTCGGGGCACGGTACTGACCAAATTCGGCACGAACCACGTCGCCCCATTCCCCTGTGGTCGCGCCCGCCTTCGCAGCGGCGATGGAAGCGGGCATGATGTTGGTGCCGATTCGCGTCGCGTCCCGCAAGTCCGCGAGCGCGGCGGCGACGGCGTTGTCGTCGCGATCCTGCCGCCACTTGGTTAGCCGCGCGATCTGGTCCGCCTCGGCTTTCGCATCTGCCACCATGATTGCGTCCGGACCGGAGGTCAGCGGGCTGGGTTCCCCGTTGGTGAACTTGTTGACGCCGATAACCGTTGTATCGCCACCTTCGATCTTTGAAATCCGTTCCGCATTGGCCTCAACTAGCTGGCGCTTCATATATTCGATGGCTTCGACCGCGCCGCCCATGGCGTCGATCTGGGCGAGTTCCGCGCGCGCGCCCTGTTTCAAAGCATCCACCTTTGCCGTCACCGCAGGGTTGCCGTCAAACAGGTCGCCGTATTCCAGCAAATCCGTCTCGAACGCGAGAATTTGCTGCATCCGCAAAGACCATTGCTGATCCCACGGGCGAGGCAGGCCCAGAGCCTCGTTCCACGCTGGCAGTTGCACCGCGCGGGCGCGGGCGTTTTTCGACAGTGTGACGGCGAGCATTTCGAGCAGGATACGATAGACGTTGTTTTCCGGCTGCTGTTCTGTCAGGCCGAGCGAATTGACCTGAACGCCGTACCGAAAGCGGCGGAATTTCGGGTTCTCGACACCGTAGCGATCCCGCGTGATCTCATCCCACAATTCCACAAAAGCCCGCATCTTGCACATCTCGGTAACAAACCGGATGCCCGCGTTTACGAAGAAAGATATCCGCCCGACCATGGCCGGGAAATCTTCCTCGGCCACCTTGCCTTTCAGGTCGTCCAGAACCGCAACGGCGGTCGCCAGCGCAAAGGCCAACTCCTGTTCCGGCGTCGCCCCTGCCTCTTGCAGGTGATAGGAGCACACGTTCATCGGGTTCCATTTCGGCAGGCGCTCTCGTGTATAGGCCGCGACATCAGTGATCATCCGCAAGGATGGACGTGGCGGACAGACATAGGTGCCGCGTGAAAGATATTCCTTGATGATATCGTTTTGCACGGTGCCCTGCAGGTCAGCGATGTCCGCCCCCTGCTCCTCGGCCACTGCAATATAAAGCGCCAATAACCACGGTGCGGTTGCGTTGATCGTCATCGACGTGTTCATCTGATCGAGTGGGATCTGATCGAACAGCGCGCGCATGTCGCCCAAGTGACTGACAGGCACACCGACCTTGCCGACCTCGCCACGCGCCAGTTCATGGTCGCTGTCATATCCTGTTTGCGTCGGCAAATCGAAGGCAACAGATAGCCCCGTCTGCCCCTTTGCCAGATTGCCACGATAGAGCGCATTGGAAGCCGTCGCAGTGGAATGCCCCGCATAAGTGCGGAAAAGCCAGGGGCGGTCCTTTGAATGTGTTGTGCTGACTTCCGACATTATGGTGGCCACCCCGGTTGCGGTAATTTTATTTCTCAGCAGAGTTGGTATTTAAAACAATAGTCCAAGTCAATATGCTGCGTCGCAGCGAAAGGCGCGCTTGTCGCCCCCGCCAGCAGGTGTAAGGCTGACCTTTGAGTCAAACAGGATGACAAGTCGTCATATCCGTCTCACAAGAAATACTCTTTCGGAACTTCTGTCCGAACGGCACCTGAAACTAACCGATTTGGAGTTTCACTGATTGATGTTGAAAGACCGGTACGGAAACCACGTGGATACGCATTCAAAGACCGCGCTGGAGGCTTACTCGCGCGGTCTTGACCTTCATCTGAGCGCAAATGTCGGATCGCTGGACGCGATTGAAGAAGCAATTGCCGCCGATCCTGAATTCTCGCTGGCACATCTGGCCAAAGCGGTGGGGCTATATACGCGCGGGTCCGGGCGGCAGGCCCGGGAAGCTTTGGCAATCGCCGAGGTGCGGGCCGAAAATTGCACGGATTACGGCCGGGGCCAGATGGATGTTCTTGGTGCTGCGATGAGCGGTCAGCCTTCGCTGGCCTATGAACGTGCCCGTACCCATCTGCGTGACCATCCATGCGATCCGCTTGTGGCCGATGCATGTATCGGCGTGTTCAGCCTGATCGGGTTTTCCGGACGTGAGGGGCGCGAGCAGGAAAATCTGGCGCTGGCACATGCGCTTGCTCCGTCCTTCGGCGACGATTGGTTTTTCCTCGCACAACTCGCATTCTCGGAAATGGAGGCGGGCAATCTGGCAACCGCCGAACCAATCATCGAGCGCGCAATGCTGCTTGCGCCCAAACATGCACATGGTGCGCACTACAAGGCGCATCTCTACTATGAAACCGGCGAATCGGATGCGGGGCGCGCGTATCTAGCCGATTGGATGGCGGATTACCCGGCCAATGGGCTGATGCACGGCCATAACACTTGGCACCTGGCATTGTGGGCGCTGGCGGCGGGCGAGGCCGATGAAATGTGGTCGTTGGCCGACAATCTGGTCGGTCCCGGCGGATCGTCCGGCCCGGGGCTCAACATCCTGACCGACACGGCCGCGCTTTACTATCGTGCCGAAATCGCCGGGGTACCTGTGGCGCCCGAGCGTTGGAAGGCACTAAGCCAATACGCAACGAAGATCTTTCCAAAACCCGGTATCGCCTTTGCCGATTTCCACGCCGCACTGGCACATGCAATTGCGGGGGACGGCGCGGCACTTGCAAAGATCACCCACGGTGCCAAAGGCCCGGCAGCGGACGTGGTAACCGCTTTGGCAAAGACATTCGATGCCATTGCACGACAGGACTGGATGGGGGCGAAGTCCGAACTTGCACCCATTCTGGCAACCCATGAACGCATCGGCGGCAGCCGCGCT
Organism: uncultured Paracoccaceae bacterium; assembly: GCA_951812305.1. GTDB lineage: Bacteria > Pseudomonadota > Alphaproteobacteria > Rhodobacterales > Rhodobacteraceae > Rhodobacter_B. The sequence continues at coordinate 7,358 of CATOSB010000013.1, read as the reverse complement.
CAACGCGACTTGCTGGAATATACATACGCGCATGTGCTGATGCGTTTGGGCAAGACGGAGATCGCCGGAGCCCGTTTGCGGAAATATCGCCCGGCGACTGACTATTCAGGCGCGGTGGTTGGCCTGCATGGGCAGCATTGAGCGGCTGTTTCCCGCTTTGTGCTGGAAGTGCCTGCCCCAAAAGCTAGGTGCAATTTTCCCACATTTCTAAGTGCGCATCACAACCTCAGATCGACGTCGCCCCGCTATGCACGCACAGTGGCGCACCGAATTTCGTTCAATCTGGCATACCTGATTAAGTGGCAGAGGGTTCGTGCGTCGAGCTAGCCAATGCGCGTGCTTTTGCCCTTCGATCCGAAATAAGTGAATCCATTATTTGCGTCGCCATGGATTCCCACCGAAGTAATACTGACACGGGTTCCCGCCCCAAATGATCGGCGCTAGGGTGGTCGGGATTTGAGGCGAAAGGGCCATAAACATGTCCATCCATATCGGCGCCAAACCCGGCGATATTGCCGAAACTGTCCTGCTTCCCGGAGACCCGTACCGTGCGAAATGGGCAGCGGAGACTTTTCTTAATGAGGTCAGATTGGTCAATGAAGTCAGGGGGATGCTGGGTTTCACCGGCACCTGGCGCGGAAACCCGGTGACCATTCAAGGATCTGGCATGGGAATGCCGAGCTTGTCGATATACGTGAACGAACTGATCCGGGATTATGGCGCCAAAACGCTGATCCGCATCGGCTCCACCGGTGCGATGCAGGAGAATGTTAGGTTGCGCAACGTTGTTATCGCGATGACCGCAACAACCGTCGCCACGCCCTCTTCGAGCATATTCAAAGAGTTAAGCTATGCGCCCTGTGCCGACTTTGCCCTGCTTCGCGCCGCTGCAACGGCGGCAGAAGGACGTGATGTGGCGACGCATGTGGGCGGGATATACTCCTCTGACACGTTTTATGACGAGCGTCCGGATCTGAATGAGCAGATGGTCAGACACGGGGTCTTGTGTGTCGAGATGGAAACCGCAGAGCTTTATACCCTTGCTGCGCGACATGGGGTGCGGGCGTTGTCTGTGCTGACGGTGTCCGATCACCTGATCACCGGGGAAGAACTGCCGTCATCCGAGCGTGAGCGGAGTTTCGGTGATATGGTGGAGATTGCGCTTGAGGCGGCGTTTTCGTGAAATAAACGTGAGGAATTCCTTTGAAGAATTAGATCCGCGCTACAGCCCGTGGCTGCGCGAATATTCGTTACGCGGCGCGGGTTTCCAACTTTGAAGCGTTTCATTTTCGGGTGCGAACACCTCGATCAAAAGTGGATAACATTTCGCCGTGTCACTTGAATGCGTGCTGGAGCAGTCACCGCCCGGGCAGGCAGACAGTGCACCAAGAAGATCGATTTCGGCAAAGAATTCGTAACTCCCAAGCACCCTGTCCGATAGGGTTGCGGGGTTTTGTTCCGTCAGAGCCGTGCGATGATCTGAGGTGGTGACAGGGTCAGGATTTCCAGGATGTTGAACCGGTGTTTTCTGGCCGTCGAGATGACGGACCTGATGTCGGCGAAGACCCGCGCGCCCTCGAGGGTGCGGAAGGTGCCCGAGATTTTCATGCGCAGCTTCATCATGCGCAGGTCCTGTTCGGCCTGATTGTTTGTGAATGGGACCGCGAAGTCGGCGATGAATCGCAAAACGTCATCGCGGTAGTCACGCAGGCGGAGGAGCAGGTTGTGGCCTGGCCGCCTGGCTTTTCGGCCGCGGGTGCCGGGGCTTTTGGCCAGCGGGGGCCGGCGTTCGTGGAAGGCGAGCCCCTTGGCGAGGATCGCCATGTATCTGGTGACTATACCCTGGCGAACCAGTTCCGGGAGTTCGGTCTCGCCTTGATCCTGAGCCGCGCATCTGAGCTGATTGGCGCTATGAAGCACTGCGCTCATCTCCGTCGCCCAAGGCTCTTTTTCGATCTCTTCGATGGCCTTGAGTTCGCGCAAGTGATGCGCCCCGCAGAGGGCGTGGGCGTCCACTCCGCTCATATGGGCGTAGTAGGGTTTCCAGTGATCATGAATGATCGTCCCGCCGGTCAGGAAGGTTGGAACAGCACCGCGTTTGGCGCTGATGCGGTAATGGGTGAAGGCGGTATCGCAGATCGTGTGCAGCCAGTGCAGCTTGCCGGCAACACGAAGTCCGGTCTCGTCCAGATGCCGAACGCCGCCTTCGGCAAGCCGGGCGAGAATGTGTTCAACCACGACACCCATCTTATACCAAGGGTGCTTCAAAATGACTCAGCTATGGATTTTGGGTACCGCCTGAGGTGCTGAGGTGATTCAAGATTGGCAAAGGAGACCACCGATGCCAGCCAGGATACCGATGCGAGCCGATTTTACCGCCAATGATCTGCGCAAGCTTGCCGCAGAGAGTTCTGATGCCCGGCAGAGCCGACGGCTTTTGTCGCTTGCCGCTATCGCCGATGGCATGTCGCGTGGGGCTGCGGCCCGCATTGGCGGGATGGACCGGCAAACGCTCAGGGACTGGGTGCTCCGTTTCAACGCTGATGGTCCAGCGGGGCTGCTGGATCGGCAGCGAGGAGGCTCGCGATCCCGCCTTGACAATGCGCAACTGGATGAACTGGCGGCTCTTGTCGAGACCGGTCCTGATCCTGAAAAGGACGGTGTCGTCCGCTGGCGGCGGGTCGATTTGAAGAATGTGATCAAGGCGCGTTTTGGCGTCGACTATCACGAGCGCCATGTGGGGCAGATTCTGCACAATCTGGGCTTTTCCCACATCAGCGCACGCCCTCAGCACCCGGGGCAGGACGTGCAGGTCATTGAGGATTTCAAAAAAACTTCGGCGACAATCTGAAGGAGACGCTTCAGGGGGTGCCGCCGGACAAACCCGTCGAAATCTGGTTCCAGGACGAGATGCGTCTCGGTCAGAAGAACACCCGCGTCCGCCAGTGGGCACGCAAGGGCACACGGCCCCGCCAGCCCGCCGATCAGCGTTACCAAAATGCGTATCTTTTTGGCGCCATCTGCCCCGAACGCGGCACCGGCGCGGCGATCATGATGCCAGCAGCCGACACCTATGCGATGCAGCGCCACCTGGAAGAAATCAGCAAAATTGTCTCCGATGGCGCCCACGCCGTCATCCTCATGGACCAAGCCGGCTGGCACACGACATCCGCTCTGGAAATCCCGCAAAACCTGTCGCTCATGTTTCTGCCGCCCAAATCACCAGAGCTGAATCCAACCGAAAACATTTGGCAATATCTCCGCCAGACATGGCTCGCAAACCGGACGTTCGACACATATGACGCGATTCTCGACGCGGGGTGCGAGGCCTGGAACAACCTCATCGCAAGACCGCAAACCATCACATCCATCGCAAGCCGCAACTGGGCGAAAGTCGGTCAGATTGAATAACCCTTGGTATTATTTGCCGCGCCGCGCGTCCAGTTGGTCACGCTGGCCGCGCACAAGCTGGTGGCCCCAAACAGGTCGCGCATAAGCTGGCAGACCCGATCCTCGGGTATCAGCTGCTGAACATTGCAATAGACCGCCACTGCCCGCATGCGCGTGCCATATTGCACATGCGCGGCCACGCCATCGGGAAAGCCAGCCGTCGTCGTGGCTCGACAATGGTCGCAACAATAAACCGCCGCCTGATGCTCGGTGACCTCCAGGCGTGGCGCAGGCAAGTCGAACACCTGACGCTTCTCGATCCCTTTCACCATCTCCGCCGTCAGGGCGCTCTGACAGGCGCTGCAATGCGTCGCCTCATGCCGTTCGACAAAGTCGGGTGTTGACGTCTGGCGCAGGGTGTCGCCCCGGTGGCCAACTTGGCCGCCACTTTTCTTTCCGGATTTGCCACGCAGGCTGCGCGGGGCTGGCTTCTTCAGGCCATCACTTGAAGGGGGCTTGCTGCTATTGCTGCTGTTCTTGGCCAACTGTCGGCGCAGGTCCGTGATCTCTTCCGCCATGCTCGCCAACGCAGCTTCAAGCTCAGCGATCCGACGCAGAGCCGTGGCGAGAAGTTGTTCAAGGGCGGCAACCTGATCCATCCCACCACTGATTCAGAGAAATCAACCCGGCGCCACAGAATTCAGACAAGAAAGAAAAAAAACACGCGCAAAATGGCAAATTCGACTCACCATAAAACTGACAATAACACTCAAACGTGGGGGGTGCTTGGGAGTTACAAGAATTCAATGTATACCCGTGCGCCTGAATTGGCCTGATGTTTTCCGGGTTAGAGTCCCCGATAGGGGATCTGTAAACCCCACGGCTTTAGCCGGACGGGATCGCGGCATTTGCGTTAAGATGCCTGATTATGGATTCGTACAAGCGTGGCAGCCATACGGTTTGGGACTGCAAATACCACTTGGTGTGGGTGACGAAGTACCGCTACCAGGTGTTGGGCGGCGATGTCGGCAACCGCTGCCGTGAGTTGCTGCGCGAGACGGCGCGGGCGCATGGGATGGTTGTGCATGCCGGATCAATCAACCGTGACCACGAGCATATGCCGGTGTCGACCCCGCCGAACCTGTCGGTCAGCCGTGCGGAGCAATATCTGAAAGGGCGCAGTTCGCACAAGCTGCTGAGCGGGTTCGGGATATTGCGCAAAAGATATTGGGGGCAACACCTGTGGGCCCGCGGTTACCGGGTTGCCAGCAGCGGCAACGTGACAGACGAGGTGTGGTTGGAATACATCAAGAACCAGACGCCACCCGAGCCCGATGATGATTTTAATCCAGCGGGAACTCCCCGCGTGTAAGCGCGGGGATGATAGCCCTTCCATTGTCTTCGGGCTATCGTCTGCAGAATGCGGCTGCGAAAATCGTCCCACAGCGTTTACAAAGGATTTTTTGTGTCCACCGTTGGGGTCGACGAGCAAACGATACGGAATTACGTCCGATGGCAGGGCCGAGAAGATAATGGACAAGCGGAGCTTGACCTTTGAAAGAACCACGGGTGTAAGCCCGTGGGTATCTATATCACTTTGTATTCCTTGAGCGATACAACGCGGAAGTTGTCGGTGACGGTGTCGCGGAACTCAGGCCATTTTTCTGGCAGTGTCGTACGGAAGAAGTTGAAAATAGCCTCTGTGAACTGGTTGAACGTTGCATAGTGGCGATTGTGTGTGACCCAATCGTGCATGACGCCCCAAAGGCGCTCGATTGGGTTGAGATGCGGGGCATATGCTGGCAGGAAATGCAACTTCACCCGGCGTTCCGGGCTGTTGAGCCATGGCTGAAGTATCCTGGCATGATGATAGCGGGCATTGTCGACAAAGACATGGATGGTCGTCATGGTTGGGTTGTTGCGCTCCAACTTTTCCAGCATTTGTTGGGTTGTCCGGGCATTGATCTTTTCGCCTTCTACAAAGGTGAACTGGAAGGTCTCAAGGTCAAGCGCTCCCTGAATATTGAGCCGTTTGCGCCCGGATGTCGCCTTCAGGGCCGTCTTTTGTCCCTTTGGGAACCAGCCATGGGCGGGGCGGCTCTGATGCTCGGGGTGAACAGCGTCCGAAAAGACAACCATCTCATCTGCGGCCAACCCGTTCATCATGGCCTCATATTGGGCAATAAACGCAGCCTGTTTGGCTTCATCGGCCTGTGCAGGCAGCAATTGTGGTTTCCTATACACAAACCCCAGGCGGCGCATCAGCCTGGCGGCTCCCGAGGGGCTGTAGCTCTGGTCGCACTCGGCCAGAACATAGGCACAGACCTCATCTACGTTCTGTGCCGGATGTTCGGTGAAATGCGCTTTCAAAGCCCGTTCCTTCTCCACCGATAGATGCCCCTGTCGCTGGCTGTAGCCCTTCAAGCCAAAAAATGACAACCCCGCTCCGGCAAACGCGAACTGCCATTCCGTCAGAACCGTTGGACCGATATCCAAAATCCGGCAAACCGTTCCGGCGTCTTCTCCTGTGTCCAGAAGAAGAAACGCACGCGCACGTTTCCAAACAAGGGCCTCAACTTTGCGGCGGCGGCAAAGCGCTTCAAGCGCTATGCGCTGCTCGTCGGATAAGGTGACTGTTTTGTCTCGCTTGCTCATACCCTCAAAATAGAAACCTCCGTGCCTGTGACCATGCGGCAAAGTGATTCACAGGCATCAAAATCATCAGGCCAATTCAGGCGCAGGAGTGTATCTAAATAGCCGCCAAGCGCCTCAAGGCTTAGGTATTCATCCCATCCAAGTGGTTTAATCAGCAGATGCCACAAGAGTTCCCCCGCCAACACAGCCCACCCGATAGGATGGATGAAACGTAACGCACCCCGCGCAAGCCATGTCAGAGGTCGAATGAGGGATGACCACTTCAAACCACCCGCTAACGCACGCCATCCAATGGATGGAATAAACCTTGCCACCCACCGCAATGGCGTGACCAAGCCCGAAAGCAGGAACCTGCCACCCGTCAAAACCGCCCACGGAATTCGGCCAATAAATCGAGATGTCCACCGCAATGGCGTGACCAAAGTGGACAACGCAAAACGTGGCAACCGTCGCAGAACACCGAACCGCCCCGCCAAGCTGGCAAGCCCACCACCGGCAAAAACAGCCCGCGCGCCCAAGCCCACCAGACCAAAGCGCAGAACCGCCATGGTGCCGATAAGGCCAGACGCTGCCGTCAGCAGGAAACCACCCGCGACAGCCATGCCACCAAGGGCAACCCCACCCATGACCAGCGTTTTGGTCAGTTTTGGATTCTCCTTTGTCCACGTCACCAGCTTGTCAATGAACACCTGCGACTTCGACAGAAGTTCATTCAGAGGTGGCAGAACCACTTCACCGATGCTGATGCCCAAACGGGTGGTTTGGTTGCGCAGCAGCTGCATATTGTTTGCAGTGGTGCGCGACCGTTCGGCATATTCCGCTTCAGCACTGCCAAGATATTGGGTTTCATCAGCAACCAGCGCCAGCATTTCTGGCATCAGCTGCATGTTGTTCATCAGCTTTGTCAGTTCGCGGGCTTCATCGCCAAACAGGTCCGACCTTACCGATGCGCGCAAATGGTCTGGCAACTCATTCAGACGACGCATGACATCCATGGTTGTGCCAACAGCATCTTCCTGCATCGCGCGCGCCACAACTTCAGAATCCAGCCCCAAGCGCTGCATGGCGGCGCTTTGCCGGTTTGTCGCGCTCTCGCCGCGCGTCAATGCACGCCCCATGTTCCTGAAGGACGTGGCAGCAGTATCCGCACCGGCACCGGCAGCAATCATTGCCGCGCCAATAGCCAGCGTTTCCGTGTGGTCATATCCGTAGTTTTCACCATCGGCACCGGCACGGTTCATAAATTCAAGCGTGGCGTCAGCGCGCGCCGCAGAATTGTTATACTCCTGCGCCTGAATTGGTCTGATGATTTT
>CATOSB010000012.1 GCA_951812305.1 uncultured Paracoccaceae bacterium | reverse complement strand
CAAGCCACTCAAATCCGTTGCGGCACCCCTTTAATCCAGCGGGAACTCCCTGCGTGTAAGCGCGGGGATGATAGCCCTTCCATTGTCTTCGGGCTATCGTCTGCAGAATGCGGCTGCGAAAATCGTCCCACAGCGTTTACAAAGGATTTTTTGTGTCCACCGTGGGTATCCATGCGCTTTGTAATGGTCGCGTCCCGTCCTGTCCCAATCAAGCGCCAACGTCGGTCGAGCATGGCCATATCCACAGCGGCACTTTCAGCAACATCCACCGCATCGAGCGATTGGGTAAATCGAAAGAGACAGGCGTTCAGCTTGTGATCCAGACTGGATTTCAGGATGACCCTGGGGTTGTGTAATGTCGTGCCGTTTTTACGAGCCGAAAATGTGATGTCCACAGAATGCGTGCTGTGCGGATTGTGATCACCGCGCATATCCGGCGCCCGCCCAAACGAAGATTGCTTTCGATAAGATCCCTTGTAGCGGTAGCCGACATCGACCGAGCCTGGAAAGTCAGTCATTGGGGGCTGTTTTTTGCCTGTGGGAACACCGGCATCAAAAAGCCGGTCCAGGACATCTATACAGCGATCCATCAAGCCCTGCATCGCTGATGTGGCAGCCTCGGTGGCATCGGTGCCAGATCGGGTGGCGAAAATGTCGCCGCAATCGAATTGAGCCCGCCTTCTGTCCCTGTGACAAAAAAGCCGTAGCTGAATTCTGTCAGCACAATGTTCACAATCTGCGCTCCAGACAATCCGTACCGGATATCCTGCCGGCATTATCAAGCGTTGTATCGGCAAAACTCCAGGGCCGGGCATTGCCTTTGACCCATAGCTCGAAGAGCCGATGTCTGTCCCTGAGATCATACAGGCCGGCAAGCAGGGCGCTCGACCGGGATCCCATCCGTTCATGATCTTCTTCCGACAGCATGTCCGCGTCGAGCCAGGTCCGGATCGAGAGAATGCGCTGCCGCTCCTCACCGCTGCCTGTCTTGCCCGGATCCATGTCCATGCTGACCGCGACAAACGCGCCGCGCGGATGCGGGATCATGAAGCTCTGCATTCCCTCCGGCCCGATCCCCATCTGACGGGCAACATCCGCAAGCTTGGCTGCCAGCCGCAAGGCCAGCTCCACCTCGAAAGAAATGTCCTCCGGAGATGCGCCGCCCCGTTCCAGGAGCCGCGCGAGCGCATGGTGGCTCATGCTCGCCCGGGTGCTGACACCGAACTCTATTTCGAAGTCATCCGTCGCCAGTATAGCATCGGAGAGGAACACCGCGCGTTCGGCATAGAGCGGCTCCGCGTCCTGCGGCAGGTGGAAGATGCGGTTCTCGGAGACCTTCGAAAGCCCGGAGGCAACGACCAGCGTCTCCCGTTTCGTCCAGACCGGAATCTCGGGATCGTCGAAGACCGGGCGCATGAGCGGCCGCAGGCGCTTGAGCACCCGCCCGGGTTTTTTGGAGCAACTGGAACGGTCGAAGACATCCAGGGCCTTCCGGCCTTTTGGCCCATCCGGCCAACCCACGATGCGGTCGTGATCCCGGAGGGAGTTCAACCAGGCTGTGGCATGGCCCCGCGCAGGTTTTCCATACATCCCTCACATCCCCCTGCCCATGCCGCGCCCGCGCGAGCGTTCCGGATTGAGACCCGTACCGAGCGACCTGGCCGCGTTGGACCAGGCGTACCAGGCGTATTGGATACCTTCCTCGTTGGTGACTTGCTTCAGCCCCCGGGCGATTTCAGCGTGCCGCCCGGTGTCCATCTCCGGCAGTGTCGCGGGCAAGTCCGCATCGGGACGGGCCAGGGCCAGCACTTCCCGATGCGTGAAGTTTCGATAAAGCCGTGCCATGAAGAGATAGTGTTGGCCCGGGATGTCTTGCGCTGAAGTCAGGGCGTCGAGCAACACCGTCCGGTCTGTCAGAATATCCTCGGCCTTTCTCGGCGACCCGTCCCGAAAGACCTGCTTCATCGCCTCCACAAGACCACCTGCCCCGTCCGGTAGATTCGGCAGTGATGCAATCCGCGCGACCGCCATTTCGCCCGGAGCTGGCTCAAGCCCTCGGCCAAGCGCTGTGTCAACTCTGGGCTGGACGGTCCCGTCGTAGTCCTTCTGGAGTGGGTATGAGTCGAACTGAAGCGGATGATTGCCTTGCGTATTTCTTTCGCTGAGATTGTTTCTGAACACGGTTTCATTGAACAGCCCGGCTGTAAGCTCCTTGCCCAGGGCCAGCCTGGCATCGAACGTGATGCGATCCTGCGCGAGCGCGGTCGCCACCTCACTCACGCGCTCCTGCGGCAGGCCGTCCGTCCGGTCCGCCACCTTGAGCAACGTCTGGATGTCACGCACGAGATCGCGCCGGTGAACCGGGTTCTCCGCATCCACCCGCTCGGTGATCGCCACCGCCAGTTGCAGGGCCATGTCATAGTGTTTCGGGTCGGGGACAAACGGCGGCTCTGCCGGAGCACCCTGCGCCGGCGGACCCGCATCAAGGGCAGCGGCGATGGCGCGGCGTTCTTCGGGGTCGAGTTCCGGCAGGCTCTGTGGCAGGGCTTTCGCCGGATCCTTCAGCACCCGGATTTCATCAAACGTGAAGGCTGCCTTGAGATCATCAAAGGTTTCCCGTGTCGCGTCATTGACCAGCATCGCCCCCAGCACCCCATTTCGGATTTCGTCGCGGGGCCGTGCATCGCGCGTCTCTGTCTGAACCATGTCCTCTCTCTCCTGTCGCCGTGTGTGATGTCCGTCTTCCGGACCCTGCCGCCGCGCGGCCTCGCGCCCCAGATGCCGGGCCGCGTTCGCCCGCGCCGCCGCATCGAGCGCGGGCAGGCTGGACGGCATCTCTTCGGCAGCCTCATAAAGCGCCCATATCTCGGACTGCGTGAAGCGCGCGCCCATGCGCTCGACCATATCCTCAGGCAACCCGTCACCAGCCCCGGTCAGATGACCAAGAATATCGGCCCGCTCCTTTCGAAGCTCCGCCGCCGACGGCAACGGCCCCGCGCCCAGAGCCTGCCCGATCGCTGTCGCAAGTTCCGGGACTCTGTCTTTCGCCGCCGCTGCGGCCCGCGCGGCCCACGCCTCGGACACCTCGCCCTGCTCATGCCCTGCCGCTTCGAGCATCCGGGCAATGGACTTCGCAAGATCCGGATCCTTGTGCACCGCGTCGCCCAGGGGCACATGACGGCTGATCGCCACGGCCAGAACAAGCGCAAGATCTTCGGTCGCCTTGCGGGGGGCCGGCTCTGCACCCCCGCCCCATGGGCCGCCCGGCCCCTCCACCGCTGCCCGAACATAATCCGGTGCCACCACATCGCCCTCGATCCGCTCCGAGCCGGGGATATCCCGCCCGCGTGCCGTCTCCGCAGACACAGACGTCGCACGGCTCACATCCACGCCGCGCATCCCCGCCCTCTCTTTACTTCGGACCTCTCTTCTTTCCGCCACCGCAGCAGCATAGGCGCGCGGCCTGGTTCCCGCCCGCACAGACGGACCCAGCCCCCAGAGCGCCAGCGCATCCCGCGCGACCTGCTCGTCCGACGCATGCAGGCCTCCCAACAGCCCCCGCCCCCCTGAACGTTGCGGGCGCGGCCGGGACCGCCGCATCTCTTTCGCCCTCTCTGCCTCCGCGCGTACACGCGGATCGGGAAAGCGCTCCGGCGCACCCGGCCCGGGCACCAACTCCGCAAGGCGCCCCTCCGCCCGCGCCATCTCCGCACGCGCCATCTCCGCACGCCTGCCATAAAGCGTCAGCCCGTCCCGGAAGAGACCGGCCAGCCGCGCCGCGCCGAGCGCTTCGGCCACGACCGCCCCCCGCGCCAGCATGCGTCCCACAGTCAGAAGACGCCCCTCATGGTCCGTTCCCGCGATCCGGTCTGCCTCCCGGTCCGCGACGACCGGAATGTCCCCCGGCAGCTGCCGCAGCACCTTTCGCCAGGCGCGCGGATCGGACAGGCTGCGCACCATCTCCTCCACCGCATCGCGATCCTCGCCCACAGGGGCCTCCCCCTCCCGCAGCGCCGCCGCACCGATCACCTCCGCCAGAACCTCCGCCCCGACACCCGGAGACAGCGGCGCGCTGCCCGGCGCAAAGCCCAGACCCGTCATCTCGCCGAACCGGCGCATCGCTTTGGCGATGTCACCATCCTCCCGCTCCTCCGTCTCTGTCGAATGACCCCTGAGCGCCTCACGCGCGCCCATGGCCGGATCGAAGCCGTAATCCAGAACGCTGGTCGCCCCCGCGTCCCGCCGCGCGATCCGCAACAGCATCTCCTGCACGCGCCCCTGTGCGCACGGCGCCACGATATGGAACTCACGCTCGTGCAGCGCGATGGCGCTCGCCAGCACCTGCCGGTTCATCCCCGGGGCGGCCAGCAGGTGGACACTTTCGCGCACCCGCCCGAGTTCGCCATGGATCGTGCCCGCAAAGCCAAAGCGCCACGCCGGAATGCCCTCCATATCCCGCGTCAAAACCACCTCGCGGGCCTCCCCGGGGTCTTCGCACACGGCGAGCACGAGACCGCCCGTCTCCTCGTCACGACCCCGCACCACCGCCGTCTCCCCGGCGCCGAGGGGCGGCACGGCACGCTCACCCGCCTCCCGTGCCCCCCGTGCCCAGGGCGTCGAGCCCATGAACCGGATCCGGTCCTGCGGCCTGAGACCCTCAAGCGGACCCGCTTCGTCCGCCGCGAACGCCGCCCGCTCCGGCACCGCCCGGTCATATTCGGCGCGGATGGCGCACGTCAGCCGGTCAGCATCCGCCCGGCTCCAGGCCAGCGCGATCCGATCATCGATCCCGTCCTCCACATAATCCCGCGCCACCTGCCGCAGCGCTTCCCGCGCCGTGCCCACGGACTGGACAAGCCCGATCTCGTCGAGATCCACCGCCGCCGCCTCGGCCTTCCCGCCGCCGGCCTCCAGACCTTCCAGAACCTCGGTGATATAGCCGACATGCCGACGGTTGCGCACCAGACGCGCCGCCCCCACCCGGGTTTCCAGCGCCCGGAACACCGGACCCGCCTCCAGCGGCACATGCATCCCCTCGTCAAGACAGGCCACAAGCTTCGCCCCGCTGTCCTCGATCCGCCGAAGAAGCTCTGTCGCCTCCCGGCCCCCCAGCCGTCCGGCATCGTCGAGGATCACCACAGTGGCGGGATCGAGCGTGACATCGGGCGCATCGCCCTCCGTCTCCCCCAGAAACCGCGCCAGCGTCCGGGGCCGCGCCACACCGGCCGCGCGCAGCGCATCAAGCCCCGCCCCGCCGGGAGCTGTCGCCAGCACCTGCCAGCCCGCATCCTCATGGCTCCCCGCGATCCCGCCCGCCAGACGCGTCTTGCCGCTCCCCGCCGCGCCGCGCACCAGCCTCAGCCGCCCCGGGGCCAGCGCATGGCCGAGCGCAGCGATCTGATCGGGATCCAGCGTCGCGCCCGCCGCCTTCAGAACCCGGTCCACATGCCTGGCTCGCGGGGCCCGCTCCGGTGCCGGGGCCAGCGCCAGCCGCACCCCGCGGTCCACCGCGTCCAGTTCCGCCGCGAGTTGCGTCTTCGTCGTGTAGACCCGATCCCGGGAGGGGGTCGCACCGCTCTGCGGGCCGGGCCCTTCATCATCCCCGCGCCCCGGTCCCGGGGACCGCCCTCCGGGCACGACCAGGTCGGAATGCGACATGGCCGCGCGAAAGAGCCGCAGGAAGGTCTCCGGTTCGCAGACAGCCCGCGCCAGGCGATCGGCCACATCCTCGGCCCGGATCACCGAGCGGCGCTGGATCAGATCGTCGATCACCCGCCGCGGATGGCGCGCATAGCCGCGCGGATCCTCGCCCACCACCGGATCGCCCCCCTTGCGCCAGGTCGCCGCCATCAACCCCGCGCGCCGCTCCGCGATCCCCATCAGTTCCGCATCCCCCGCAAATCCGACCCGCGTCATCTCCACCCCCGAGGCGCGCCAGTCGGCGCGGCCCGAGAGACCCAGACCCTCCGCGCCCGGTACCATGCCGCCCGGGGGCCGCTCCGCATCCGCCGGCATATCCATGTCGAGATGACCCGCCGCCTGGGCCAGCCCCACCAGATCGGCCGCACAGTCCATGTGACCTACACGTCCGTAGACCGCCAGATGATCCCGGTGGCGCGAGAGCGCCACGTAAGCCGCATGCCGGTGCATCTGGCGATGCGGCAGCACGAAGACCGCATCCGCCGTCATGCCCTGCGACTTGTGCACCGTCGCCGCATAGCCGTAGTCGATACCCCGGAACGTCCAGGGATCGAGCGTCACCTCCCCGTCCCGCCCGTCGAACCGGACGCCGACCTCCCGCGCGCCCGTCCGCGTCACCGTCCCGAAGGACGACCGCGCCAGCCCCAACTCAGGATGCGACGCTCTCAGCATGATCCGCTCGCCCACCCCGATCTCCAGCGGCACCCGCACGGTCTTCACCCCCGCCCCCTCGCGCATATCCCGGGTGATCATGTCGTAATGCCGCAGGCTCGCCGGGTCCACGATACCGCGCGCCAGCGCCTCGGCCCGGATCCGGTCATTCAGCGCATGCACGTCCCGGTTGGTATAGGCCAGCGCGATACGGCTCCCGGTCTTCGGCTCGTAATAATCCCGCGCGATGGCGCCGACGGGATCGGCCAGAACCTCCGGGCTCAGCCGCAGCGCGCCCTTCCCGTCGTAATAGCCGATCGCACTCGCCACATTGTCACCGCCGCGCGCCAGCGCCTCCGTGGCCTGGGCATCCATCATCTCCGACTGCCGCCGCACCGTATCGATAACCACCGCGCCCGCGCCCGAGGCCCGCTCCGCAATCGCCCAGCCCGGAATATCCGAGACCGGCTGCAACTGGTCGGGATCGCCCACCGCGATCAGCTTGCCCCCCGGATCGCGGATGCGGGCCTGGATCCGGGACCACGCCCCGGCCCCCACCATGCCCGCCTCGTCCATGATGAACACGAACCCACCCTCCGCCGGGACCTCGCCGCGCGCCCACCGCGCCTCCCAGGCCGCCAGCGTCGCCGCCTCCACGCCCGCGATCCCCTCAAGCTCCGACACCGCCCGGCCCGAGGGTGCCCCGGCCAGCACCCGAACCCCGCGCTCTTTCCAGGCCTCCGCCACCGCCCGCAGCGCGAAGGTCTTGCCCGTCCCCGCATGGCCCTGCACCAGCGTGAGACGCGCATCGTCCAGCATCGCCTCCGCCGCCAGCCGTTGCGCGTGGTTCAGGGCGTCCAGAGCATCCGGTCGCATCACCGGGGTTTCTCCCGGCGCAAACCGCCCGCCCGCCAGCGCCCGCGCATCCCGCTCCGCCTCTTTCGCCAGCGCCGCCCGCGCCGTCGTCATGTATTGCGGCGACCCGTCCGGGGCCGAACGCTCCAGACGCAAAAGCGACTTCGAGCGCATCGCCCGGTCCCCGAGGCGGCGCAGCGCTGTCTCGCTCACCTCCTGCCCGAGGCGCTCGCGCAGGCATTGCCGCACATCTGCTTGCGTGAAGACCGGGCGATCAGCCGCCACGATCACCACCGCGTGATCGGGATGATCCTTCAGGAACGCCCTGTTCGCACGCCCCGCCTCCGTCCGCGATCGCGAGACCGTCGGCACCGTGGTCAGGGCCGCGACCTCCGGCGGAGAAAGACCCTCGGGATCTTCCAGGGAGAGCGCCGCAGGCTCAACTGCGGGCGGATCCACCTGGTCCCCTGCCCGGCCCGCCGCCTCCGCAGCCCGGCCCGGATCAAAGCCGTGATCGAGCGGGGAGCGTGGTAAACGCTCCCGTGACGCAAGCCGCACCAGCGCCGCATCAAGACGGGCGGGAGCGACGGGCAGCGCCATGGTGAGCCTCTCCCGCGCCACCAGCGCCGCCGTGCTCACCACCTCGCGGTCCATGCCCGGGTTTGCCAGCACATGCACACTCCCGTGACGCCGCCCCGAGGCCGCCGCGATGGTCGAGGCAAACGCAAACCGCCAGGGCGGCAGGGAGCGTGAGGCCACGCCCGGGCCCTCCGGCGCAACCGCGATCTCCCGCGTCCCGTCCTGTCCCGTAACCCGCAGCCGAAGACCCCCCTCCACCGCAGCGCCCAGAACCTCACCCACATCGCCCCGACGGATCGGATCCCCCTGCTCCGCTGGCAAATTGTCCCCGGCCTTGCCCGCCACCGAGGGCCGGCCATAAGCCCCTGCGGCCGGGAACCGGATGATATCCCCCGGCTTCAGACCCTTGAGCCCGCCATGCTCCGCCGCCACGAACGCCGCGCGCGACGGATCGGTCGCATCGAGCCGCGCCCGGATCGCCGCGGTCAGCGCCTCCGCTTCCGCCCGGCTCCAGGCCAGCGCCAGCCGGTCGGCGCTCCGATCCGAGACATAGGCCTTCGCCACCGCCTCAAGCGCCGCCTCCGCCGTGCCCGTCGCTATCAACTGACTGCGCTCCACAAGCGAACGCAGTGCCCGTTCCGCGTCCTCGCCGCCCGTCCGCAGGTCCCGCGCGATCTCCCGATACTCCCCCTCCACGCCATGAAGGCCCTCCAGCCGGACCGTCCCGAGCCGGTCCGCAAGCGTCCGGAACACCGGGGTGCCCCGCCGTTCGGGATTGACAAACGCCACCAGCTTCGCCGAAAGCCCCGCGCACCGCGCCAGCACAACCTCGGCATGATCGATCCCGGGACCCTGCGCATCATCGAGAATAACCACGCGTTCAGGACTGCCGACCTCTTTCGGCAAAACCGGATCGGAGAAGAATGCACCCGGCGTGAGCGCTTCTATCCCTTCCGCCGCAAGTGCCGCGCATCCGGCCTGCGTCGGCGCGAGCACCGTAACGACCCGCCCCGACGCCCGTTCGGCCCGCGCCAGCGCCGCCGCAGCCCGCGTCTTGCCACTTCCCGCAGGCCCCGCGATGATCTTCAGCCCACCGGACCCCTGCGCATGGACCACCGCCCGAAGCTGCTCGTCGGAAAGATCGGGGGTGTCAGGCATCTGTGGTTCAGGCTCCGGCGCGGCATCCGTCAGAACATCACCGGCCTCACCGCCCACCGCCGCCAGCCGCATCCCCCGGTCCAGCGCCGCAAGCTCCGCCTCGAGTTGCCGCCCCGTCGTGTAGACCCAGGGCTCATCGCGCGCCGCGCCGCCCTCCGCCGGCAATGCCACGAGGCCCGGATGCGTCATCGCCGCGTGGAAGAGCCGCAGGAAGGTCTCCGGGTCCGACACCTGGCGCGCAATCGCCCCCGCCACTTCCTCCGCACGGATCACCCCGTTCCGCCGGACCAGATCGTCGATCACACGTGTCGGCTCGCGCGTATAGTCTCCCGGATCCTCCACATCCCGCGTCAGCAGCGGATCATCCCCGGTGTGATCGGCCGCCAGCAGCCCCGCGACCCGCGTGGCGACCGACATGCACTGCCGGTCCCCTGCAAAATCACCCGCCCGCACGACATGCCCCGGTCCCGTCCAGTCCGGACGCCGCTCGAGGATATCCTTCGCCGGAAGCGGCACCATCGACCCCGTCCCCCGCCGCCGCGGGGCCTCGACAACCGCGTCCGGAGAGCGCTGGCCAAGATCGACAAGCTGCTCCGCCCGATCCAGATGACCCGCCCGCGCGAACACCCGCACCCGCTTCCGGTGCCGGCTGAGCGTCACATAGACGCTGTGACAGTCCATGCGCCGGTGCGCCAGCACATAGCTCTCGTCCACCGTCATGCCCTGCGCCTTGTGCACTGTCGCCGCAAAGCCGTAATCGAGATGCACAAACGCGACCGGATCAATCTCCACCGGGTCCGCCCGCCCGTCCATCGCCAGCCGCAGCCGCCCCGGACCCACCTCCAGAACCGTCCCGGACCCACCTCCAGAACCGTCCCGAACCCCGAACGCGGCAGATCCATCTCCGGCAAAGGCCGCGTCAGCATCACCCGGTCCCCCGGCGCAAGCATGACTGTCACCCGCTCCCGCGAACCCGCCCCGGACCGGTCCACCCGCGCGATCTCTATCCGCATCCCGTCGGGGGGATCAGCGACCGGGCCGTCTCCACCCGCCACCTCCGTCTCCCGCAGCCGCGCCCGGATCGCATCGTTCAGCGCCCGCACATCGGCATTGGTCGCCGCCAGCGCGATCCGGCTCGCCTCCGGTCGCGCAGCCGCATCCGCCGGTTCGATCTCCGTCACACGACCCGCCTTCGACGGGGCATGGCTCCGGGCCGTCTTGGCGCCGTCGGGAAAGTCTTCCGAGGGGCCACTGGCGCTGTTTCAGCCTTCTGGATTTCAGGTTTTGCCTTTTGGGTTGGAATTTTGTCCTTGTTTTGGCCGAAAATCCGGTTTTTGGGCGGACTCGCCCCGGGGATCACGCTGTTACGATCGGGATTTTATCCACGCCAAGCACAACCAGCCGCTTCAGGTTATGTCCAATAGCGGTGCAAGCGACCTGGAACTGTACCTTGGCCTGACCACGATAGCGCACCTGTTTCGAGCGCTTTGAAAACACGCGCTCATATGGCGCACGCATCTTGCTGAGCCAGCGATCCTTATCGCGGTTTTTTGCCGCCATATTGTTCTTCTTGATGACCGCGCTGTGACATCCTTTGCGTTTGAGTTCCCTCTGTGCAGGTGCAGTGCAATAGCCTTTGTCTGCATAAACAGCACCCTGATCCGGGCACACATGGCGCAGACCTTTGGCATCATCGACATTGGCCGGTGTGGCCGCCACTTTGTTGACCAGACCTGATTGCATGTCCACGCTGGCATGTTCCTTGTAGCCATACCAATATTTGTTTTTGTTCTTTGCGCCAAAACGCGCTTGCTTGTCGGCAGCAACCCTGGGAGCGGTTTCGTTGTTGAACTTCTCCAGACCCTTGGCGATGGCTTTGTCCCGATCACTCCAGTTCGAGAATTTCGAAACCAGCTGGCTGGCATCCACAAAGGTGAACACTTCCCGGATCAAACCTGCAGCCTTCAAGCTGACGCGCAGACGATTGAAAATGTCCATGAGCCCCTTTGTACCCAACCGCTTGCGGAAATCGCCGAAAAACGAGTGATCAGGTGTCTTCTCACTGAGCCCAAAGCCGCAAAACCATTTGGCTGCAAGGTTCTCACGCATGAACCGTTCCATCTCCCGATCGGAAATGTCCTCAAGGAATTGAAGCACCAGCATGCGAAACGCACGCCCGGCACCCAATTCAGGGCGCCCGCGATCAGAATAAAGCGCTGCCGGAGGCTTTGCCAAAGCACACAGGTCAACAACCGCTTCAAACTTGCGGTACGGATGATCAGCCAACACAAGCCCATCCAACGTTGCAAACATTTCAATCTGATCACGCTTCATAGCCAGCCACCCCAAAAAATACTCACGCAGACTGAATCAATTCATCACAGTCCTGTCCAGAGACTTTTCCGACAGGGCCGTCTTCGTCACCAGCGCGTGATCCACCGCCATGCTCCGCGCCCGCCGGCCCGTCGCCGCATAGCCGTAATCGAGATCCAGAACCCCGGAGGTCGAAAAAATCACCGGCTCCACCACCCCGTCAAAGCGCACAGAAAGACCCGCATGGCTCACCGCCGCCACCGTGCCCAGGGAATTCGCCGCGACCCCCTCTTCATCACTCTCCCGCATCAGCATCACCCGGTCCCCCGGTGCCACCGGGATCGCCACCACCTCGCTCCGCCGGGTCTTGCCCTCGCCCTGCCAGCGCCGGATGTGAATCTCCTCCGTGTGGCCGGTATCAATCCAGCCCCGCTCGAGCGCCATCGCACGCAGCGCATCGTTCAGCGCCCGGACCTCCGGGTTCGACGGTGCCACCACAAGGCAGGTCTCCCCCGCCGCATGTGCCGCCTCCCGGAGCCGGGTCACCTCCGACGACGCCGGAAGCGGCTCGACAGCCCCCATGAAATGCTGCAGGCCCGCCACACGCTCAGCGCCGCCCCGCGCCAGACCCGCAACCGCCGCCCGGTCTTCCGCGTCGCGCTGGCGGATCACCATATCCATCACCGGAACTGCACCCGCCTCGCGCTCCGCCGCCAGCCAGCCCGACATATCCGACACCGGTTGCAACTGGTCGGGATCGCCCACCGCGATCAGCTTGCCCCCCAGTGCCGCAACCCGCGCCCCGATCCGCGACCATTGCCCCAGACCCACCATCCCCGCCTCGTCCATGAAAAACACGAACGGGCCGTCGATCTGCGCCTCGCCCCGCGCGAACCGCCGCCGCCCCCGCCCGTTGATACGTATCGTTCAGATCCCGCTTCGAACCCGACGCCTCCGGGGCCAGCGCCACCTTCAGCCGACACCCCCGGCCCAGATGATGCGCCACCGCCGCGCGGAACGCCCGTCCCGCCGGGCTGTCCGGCGCATCCCGGTCCGGCGCGAGGATCACCTCGCGATCCACCGGGACCGGCGCGCTCTTCCATCCCGACACCCCGAACACCGCCCAGGTCTCGCAGCCCGTCGCCGCCCGGATCGACAGCGCGCTCTCGGGGCCTTCCGCTATGATCAGTGGGTCCGGTGCTGAACCGGGTTTGCCCGGCAAACCGTCCGGGGGACGGTTTGAAGCGCCGGACGGGCGGAGCCCCGGATCCTGCGCCCGCCAGCCCTCACCCTCCATGGCCGCGCGCGCCGGAAACCGCGCAGGCGCTCCGGCAATCGCGCCGAAGGACGGCTTTGCGATCTCCACTGCAGCCTTGCGCCCCTCCGCATCGAGCAGGATGCGCTGACCCCCCTGGATGCGACCGGCCCCGTCTTTCGCCCAGACCGCCAGCGCGCCGTGATCGGGGTGCAAAACACCCGCGCCGGGAACCGGCGGCAGATACCCGATCCCGTCCCCCGGCAGGTCGGTGATCCCGCGCGACGCCAGATAAGCCGCCGCCGCCGTGCCCTCTACCGGCAGGGACGCCTCCGCCAGCCTCCGGACCAGCGCGGCTCGCCGCGCCGCCTCCCGCGTCTCTTCGGCCGCGACCCGTTTCGCCGGCTCTGCGGCACGCGCCCGGAACGCAGCCGTCTCGCCGATCACCCCTACTCCGGTGAACCTTGCCGCCTCTTCCAGAACCTTCGGGAAATCGTCCCGCGCAGAGGACAGCCCGCACCACGTCACCGCAACCAGATCGAGAAGATCACCCCCCGCCCCGGCTGTGTGATCATGCCAGAGACCGCGTTTGGAACCCTGCATCTGCATCGCAAGACCCGCATTCTCCTTCGCCCGCCATTCCCGCGCGCCCGGCCGTGCCGGCTCCCCGAACGCCGAACGGAACAGATCCTCCGCCCGCGCGCTCAGCGCCTCCCGGACAACCGCTGCGGAGGGACCGCGCTCCCGGACCGAAGCTCCGCCCTTGAGCGCAACAGATCCACGATCCACGCCCGGTCCGTCTCGTCCAGAGGTGCCGCCTCTTCCTCCTGTATCTTTAAGGTCACCCGCTTCAGATCCGTCTCGCTCGTCATCATATCCCTCCCGTTCAATATCCACAAAAACCGGCCCGGTCCCCGTCTCGAACGGATCCTCGAAGACCGCACCGGCTTTGAGCCGACCTTCCGCCAGCGCCTTCGCATCCCGCGCCAGCTGACCCGCCATCTCCGCCTTCGCCCGGCTGATGTAAAGCTGATCGCCACCCTCCGTCCGTGCCGCCAGAGGAACCAGATCATCCGACCCCTCCACCGCCGCAACCATCGTCTGATCCAGACCCTCCACCTCAACCCCCAGCCGCGACGCCAGCGCGGCCAGAAGATCGTCCTTCGTGAACTGCGCACGCTGCGTCTGAACGACCGCGATGATATGCTCGGGATGCGCCACCAGATACGCCCGGTTGCGTTCCCGCACCTCCGCACACCGCATCTTCTCCCGCGCCACATCGCCAACCCGTTCCGCATGATCGGCCACATGCGGATTGTACCCCTCCGGTGCCAGATCAAGCCCCTGATCCTCCAGCGACCGCAAATCCACACGCTCGGCAAACCCCGCCCGTTCAAGCGCGAGATTGGCATGCGCCTGCCAGCCCTTTCGCCAACCCGCCAGAACATCCGCCCGGTTCCACGCCCGGTTCTTGCGCCCCCAGTCCCCGTCGCCAATATCCCGCAGGCTCAGCATCACATGCGCATGCGGATTGCCGTCCCCCTTGTCGTGAATAACCCAGTCCGCGACCATCCCCCGCGACGCGAACGCCGACGCCACATAGCCCCGCATCAGCTCGATCTGCGTCTCACGACCCAGCACCCGCGGCAGCGCGATCGTCAGGCTCCGGGCAAGCTGGGCTGTTGCTTGTTTGCGGTTCAGACGCTCCTCGGCTTCCTCGACCGAATTCCACAGATCTGCGCTCACACGCGCCCAGGCCAGACGCGCGGCAGCCGGGCCTTCTTAATGTCAGCCCCGAATTTATCGACCCGCCCAGGCCAGACGCGCGGCAGCCGGGGCCGAAACCTCCCGCCCCGCCGACGTCGCCTCCGCCAGAACCTCCGCAAGCGCCCGCTCGAAAGCAGCCTGACCAAATGCTTCACCGGCCCAGTCCGGCACTCCCTCCGGCAACGAAACCTCCGAATGCACAAGCTCCGCTGCCTTCCCCGAATAGTCACGCACCTCCCCCCGAAGAACCGACCGCATACGCGCCGCATGACGGTATGCGGCGGACGCAACCGCACTTCCCCCGGTGGCGCGGGACACGATGGAAACATTGAAATGCGGGCTCGGCATGCCGGTAGCATACAGATTACATCAAAATGAATTTCAATTTTGATGTATAATCGTGCCTTTCCCTGTTGTCCCGGATCAGGGGCCTTTTCCCCAGGGTTCCCCTCGGGAGGCCCGTTTTCCGGCGCAGGGGAAGATGTGAGGGGTGGGGAAACCGGGAGGGGAGCGGCAATCTCTCAAGGGGAACAACGGGTTAGGTCAGGAGGGAAAGGGGAGGGGATTGGGTTTCCCTCTTGGGCGAAGCGGGGGAAAGGGGGAACACCGGGGACGAGACGGCGGAAAGGAGGGAGATACGGGGGGTTCCCTCATGGACGGTTCGCCCCTCGGAAGGGGACGCCGGGGAACAGGGGGACGCCGGAGAATTTCCCCGGTTCCGCTCGGGGAAGATCGCAATACGGGGGATCGCAGGACGAATCGCGGAGGGACCGGGGGAGGGAAACACGGGCCGAAACTGGTCGAACGGTGCGATCCTGCGGGAGTGCCGGTCTCTCCCGGATCAGGTGCTTTCGGCGATTTTGCAGGATTGGCAAAAAAAGGGAAATGCGCTAAGGTCCGCGTCGATGGAGTTCAAGCCGAACCACCGAAGGGGGTGAACGCTCCGGGGGAGCGTTCAGGGCGCAGAACGGGTGCGGGCCTGATGCCGCAGATCATACACTCGGCACGAACCCGAAAGGACCGGATCAATGCCAAAGCCAAACAACCCGCTCTCTCCGTACAAGCGCAAGGTCGGCGTCGGTCATCTGCCCATGATGCAGAGGCTGCTTGCAAGGATCAGCGCCAACGATCTGCACTGGCTCACAGGCATCGAGACCCAGGAGTTGCGCGCGCTCCTCGATCTCGTCCAGACCGCCAAACGCAAACGCCTCGATATCGCAACCTTGCTGGAACAGCATAACCGGCATTGCACCGGACCGGAGTCGGCCTGAGCCAGGGGCCACAACTGGACGCTGTCCCCGCCCGGCAATCCTGAAACGCGACCGGCTCGGCGCGTAAACAAAAACGCCGCCCCCGGAGGGACGGCGTTTTGAATGTAGAAATGGGGGGAGCGTCAGTTCCCGACACCGAACAGCGGGATGATCCGATCAAGGACAAAAAGAATGCCCACAAGACCCCCCAGCGTGTAAATGGCCCGGTTCGCGGACTGCGCGATCTCCGTGCGGACCTCGGCAAGTTCAACCTTCGTCGCCATACCATCCAGCTTGTCGGCAACCGCCTGGACCTGACCCTTCACCTCGGCCACGTCGGCCTTCAACTCCGTCTTCACCTCGGCCAGATCGCCTTTGGTCGCCAGTTCGGAAGTGTCCGCTGCTGTCAGCCCCTCGACAATAGCTTCGGCAAGACCCTCGTCGGCCCCCGCCTCGCGCAGCTTCTTCGAAAACGCCAAAGTGTCTATTTGCAGTGCATGTGCCATCTCTCTTCCTTTCCTACATCCGTTTCCGATTCTGCGCCAGCCTCTCTGCACATCATCCCACATCATCCTTGTGATGGAAGGGCGCGCCTGCGCGCCAACCGGCAAAGCCGGTCGGGGCGGCCCATGGCCGCCCCTGCTGTCCCGGGGCTCCTTTGGAGCCTCCGCCGGTTTTGCCGGATCGTCGATCACTCCGTGTCCCCGTTCTCGCCGTTCTCGCCGTTCTCCTTCGGCTTCGGCGGGAAGGCGACAAGCTCGGTCACGCCCACCGGGAAGTCGAGCTTGATCGTGTAGAACACCTCGCCGGTCTCCCGGTTGTGGTTCTCGAAGAGCGCTCCCACCCGGGGGTAGCGGGTCTTGCCGTCCTTCGACTTGACCGGTGCGGTGATTGTGTAGTGATTTGCCATGTTGTCCTCCGTGGCCCGGCACGGATCGTCACACACCCGTCACGACAGCGACCGGCCAGACGACACCCCTCGGGAATCATGCACGGCCGGACCACAACCGGGAGACCGGTGAAGGGTCCGCAAGAACAGCCGCACATTTCTCAAAGGGCCTGACCAGCGCAGGCCGGGAACAGCGGGACCACTGGCACAGGGTACGAGGGCCAGCCGGGGCATTGCCGCCGCCCCGCGTCAGTCGCGCCGACGGCGCAGCATTCACGCGGCAAGCGGCCCCGGTCCCGCAGGACCGGAGCCACAGTCCGAGCGCCTCAGCCGGCGCGCAATCCGGCCCCGCCAGCCGCCGCAGACCTGCTCGGCCCCCGCGCGGCCCGTCCCACCCCGCGCCAACGCCTGATCGGTGTCCGGGCATCGAGGCAGCAACCGTACCGGCCTCAATGGCCGGTACGGCTGCTCCGCAGGGCGTTCGGCGCTAGCCCGAATCCGCTGCGAGCGCGGCACCGCCGCGCTTCCCTCTCCGGCGAACCCGTTCCGTTCAGCAGCCCGCAAAAACCCTGCGGATCGCCCGCTCATTGCAGCGCGAACAGCGCACCGCCCCGAGCGCATCGCGCACCCGTACCGCGCGGCCATGGCGGCGGATCAACGGCGCGACCGGTACCTCCCCCACATGCCCGCAATCGCATACCAGTTGCAGGAAAGCGCAGTCGAGCGCATCGAGCCGCAACCCGTCAACCCGAAGCCGCGGCACATCGCTCGCCGGAGGCAGCGGGGCCTTCGTCCGCGCCCGCTCGTTCGGAGATCTGCGCCTGAGAAACGCCAAGGGACACGTCCTTTTCTGTTCGGGACTACCCCGACGACCATAGCGCGGGGTCGGCGCCACCGACAAGGACGCGCGGGACGGCGCGCCTTTTCTCCGGGCCACGCAAAACGCCGCCCCTGTTCCGGGGGCGGCGCGCGCCGGGAGTGTCGGATCGGGGTGTTTCAGGCCGCGTCCGGGAGCCCCGCCTTCCCGATCAGCCAGTCGGCCGCCTTCTGTGCCGCAGAGGCCGCCCGCACGATGGCCCGGGTATCGCTCTTCAGAATGTCGATCCAGTGCTGAAGGTAAGCGGCATTGGCCTCGAACTGCGGCGCGATGCCCAGCTGCGCTCCCACCATGGCGGATCCGAGCTCGGCCACCATCTCCTCGCGTGCATAGTCCACATCGCCAAAGCCCGTTCCGAACGGTCGGTCCAGCCGCGATTTCGCCCCTGTGGCATGACACGTCTCATGAAGAAGCGTTCCCGCGTGGGCCTCCCGGCTCTCGAACCGCCGTACCGGCGGCATCTCGATGCAGTCCGCGGCTATATCGTAACAGGCCCGCCCCGCATCGCGCGTCCGCAGCTTCAGCCCGGTGCGGCCGAACCACTCCGGAAACCCCGCATCCGCCTCTGTCCCGTAATCGCGCAGCGGCGGCGGAGCAGCAGACCACGCCGCATCCAGACCGTCGATCTGTGCCACGTTGAAGACAGCGTAAGACCGCAGATAGCCAAAGGTGGATCCATCCTCCGCCCCGTCCTCTCCCTCGGGAGCCGCCCGTCTCACCGTCCCGTATTTGACCACCCGCACGCTGGTCTCGCCCCGGCGCACCTGCCCGCCGAGCCTGATCGCCTGCGCATAGGTCATCCAGTTCGGCGAGACATAGCCCCGCGCCACCGCGGCCTGCCACAACAGCACCACGTTGATGCCACGATAGCACTCGCCCGTGACCCGCACGGGTAGCCGGGCCGGGACACCGCCGTCCCAGGGTTGGCGCCAGGGCACCACCCCCGCCTCGAGATGCGCAAGGATCGCATCTGTCACCTGGTCGTAAATGTCGGGTTTTGTCTTCGCCATTGGGTCTCTCCTCCCGGGCTGATCAGAATCACCCCTCCCGAAGATCCCTCCGGCTTTCGAAAACACCGTCCGGCCCGACCCCCGGCCCGACGCCCGTGACCCGCTTCCATGGAAAAACGCCGCCCCCGAATACGGGAACGGCGCGGGAGCGTCATCTTTGGTCTCTTCCTGACCGCGCTCCGGCACTTCCGTCGCCATGCCCGGCGGGCACCAGCGGGCGATGGCCGCCCGCTGCTCGTCGCTCAGCGTGGCATCCGGTGCGGTAAAGAGCGCGGCCAGCTTCTCCACGATCTCCGACTTCTTCGCCTTGGCCAGCGTATCCGCCTTCTGGCCAAGCCCCAGATCGTCGCGCAGGATGCGCAGGAGGTCAGGCTTCGTCAGACGCCCGAAGAGCCGCGCATCCGGGGTCCAGAGCGTCCGGATGTCCGGCAGCACCGCCGCCTCCACCGCCGTACGGGCCGAGGGACGCACCGCATCGCCCGCCACAGGCTCCAGACTGCGCGACACCGCCCATGCCACCAGCATCTCCCGCTCCGCCGGATCGAGTACCGCGAAGCGATCAAAGGCGGTCCCGTCCGGACCATCCTCACCATCGACCCAGCCTGTCGGCAGCCCGGCCTCGTGCTCAAAAAGCATCCGTTCCACCACGCCGTGTTCACCCTCAATGGCCGCGCCCGGGTCCTCCACGCTTGCGCACTCATGGATAAGCCCCGGCGCATGGGTCGCCGCCTGAAACCGCAGGCTCGACTGTTCCGCACGGCGCACAAGCCCCTGCGCCACATTGCCCGGAAGCAGCCAGTCGCCATAGACCCGCGCGGTCGCCGGATCGCGCGCCAGCGCCAGACCCACCGCCCGCGTCCGCTCGCAGGCCATATCCGAAGCCAGCTTCGCGGAGATCTTCAGGCCACCCTCCTCTGCGGCGCGGTCCGCGGCACCGGTCCCGCCCGTCGCCGGGCCCCTGTCCGTCCGGTCCTCGGGACGCACCATGCCCGCCATCAGACGCAGACCCCCGTGCTGCCAGAGAGCGATCACACCGGCCCCTTGCGCCTCGTCAGCCTCGAACGCATGGGTCAGCGCCTCGATTTCGGCCTGCGCGGTCTCGTGCTCCTCACCCAGGCGGTCCTGTTCGGCCCGGTCCTCTGCCGCCTCATGGGCGTCCGACAGATCGTCGAGCCTTGCCGTCAGCGCCTCCACCCGCTCCTGCGTGGCCGCATCAAGGTCGACCGGCTGCGGCCAGATGCGCCCATAGGCCGAGAGCGCCTCCCGGTCGGGATCAATCCGGTGTTCGGCCCAGCCCATGCCGAGCCGCGCCCGCTCCTCCTCGGCCAGATCGTCGAGTTTCCGCGACAGCACAGACTGCACAAGACCGGGATCGCCGAGCACACTGTCCTCCTCGATCAGGTCCGGCGCGATCCCGCCCCCGGCCTTGCGGTAGTCCTCCAGCACAAAGGCCCCGAGCGCATCGCCCTGCCGCACGCCGCGATCACCGAGCGCCCGTTTCACCGTCCACGCCTCCACACGGCCCCCCTCGCCCGAAAGCGCGGCGAACACCTCCGCCTGCACCGCGCGGTCGGGATGCCCGGCAAAGGCCTTCAGCGTCTCCAGCGAAATCTCCCCGGCCCGGTGCGCGGAGCGGATGTCCTCATGCACCAGCCCGATCCGCAGGCTCTCGCGTACCGACCGTTCCGTCTGCCCGAAAAGACGCGCGATATCGGCAACTCCGAGACCGTCTTCGTCCCGGAGCGCCGCAAACGCCTCGTACCGGTCGAGCGCATCCATCGGGGCCTGCATCTCGTTCTCCGAGAACGACAGCGCCGCCGTCACCGGCGCATCCCCCGGCACCAGCTGGCAGGCCACCTTCATGCGTGGCCCGAAACCTTTCGCGCCCGTGTCCGCGGCCAGCAGGTTGAGTGCCGCCAGCCGGCGGCCTCCGGCCAGCACGCCGTACTGCGCCTTGCCGGTCTCCTGCACCAGCAAGGGCTGCAACAGCCCCACCTCCCGGATATTGGCCGCCAGCGCCTGAACGCCGGTCGCGCTGTAGGCCGCCGCGTTCTGTGCGCGCACATTGGCGGGATGAACCTCAAGGCGCGCCAGCGCCACCTCAAGAGCCGTATAGGTCTGTGTCTTCGTCATTGCATTGTCTCCATTTCATGACATCCGATCCGGACCATCCACGGGAACGCTTTCCCCCCGGACCCGGATCGCCCGGACAAAAAGCCGCCTCACCCTTTCGGGGCGAGACGGCCAAAGTTGGCAAAACGGTTTGAAGAGCGCCCGAACCGGGCGGCCGGGACCGCTGCCGGTCAGAACGACCGCAGGCGGGTGCGGTTCACGAGAAAACTGTAAAGCGCGCACTCCGCCCCGCCGGTGATCCCTGACGCGGCATGGTGCCAGCAGAACCCCGCAGGTCTGCAATCGACCGCCTCCCCCACCGTCAGACCCGCGTCCGCAAGGCAGGTCGCCAGATGCGCGCGGTCTTCGCCATCCAGGCCCAGGGGATCACAATTGATCAGCGCCGATGCCCAGTAAGCCGGGGCCAGAAGTTCTACCACCTCCCGCGCGCTCATGCCACAAGCGCGCCCCGGTCGCGCGCCAGAGAGGCGTAATCGCTCAGCGACATCTCCGCCTCGAAATACAGGTCCCGCTCCACCGGCAGGCCGAGCGCGCCGCGCACCGCCGCGATCTCCGAAAGCCGCACCGGCCCGATCTCGGGACATCCCAGCCCCGGATCGCAGCAGCCCCAGGCCACATCCCCGTCCTCCGGGTCCAGCCAGGCCAGAAGCCAGGTCGCCCCCGCATCCGGCGTAAAAAGCTTCACAACCGGCCACACCGCGCACGATATGTCCTCCTCCGCCATCCTGTGGCCGTTTTCGAGAAGCGTCTTGCGCTGTTCAGTCGTCAACAATTCCATGGGTCCAGTCCTTTCCAACTCCGATCCCCCATCGGGATCGCCCGGACCCAAAGCCGACTTTGCTCCTTTCGTGTGACCCGCCGGAGGCGGGCGACCCGGTGGGGAGGGGACCGGACGGTACGGCACCCGACCGGGGCTTTCCGGTTCGCTGTCAGCCCTGCCGACGACAGGATGGGCCATGAAGGGCAAGCTCGGGCCACGCGGCCAGGCCCCGACCAGAGCACAGGCACCCTCTTCCATCGTGACCGCGTCTGCACCTGGTACGCCACAGACAAACGGGCCGCCCGGAAAGGCGGCCCGCTCGCGAGCGCGAGGGATGCCACGCCCCTCAGGTCACGCCGCGTCGGCGCGGACCATCTCCACACCCGGACGCTGCGCCTGCATGGAAAGCCAGTCGGCAAGGCCCAGAAGCGTCTGGCCCCCGGCCACGGCCCTGCGCCAGTCGGCTTGCGGATCGGCACCCACCGGCTCGGTATCGGGCAGGATCACCCCGTTGATCATCCACGGCACAATCGGGGTCCCGCGCAGCCAGTCCGATACTGACGGGATCCGGCGGCAATCCTCCCGCACATGCTGCTCGGCGATGAACCGCACCGGAATATCCCGGCCTGCGGAGTTCGGAACCGAAACGCCGAACACCGCCTCCGCCTCGAATATCCCGAAGATACCGTAATGGGCCTCGGCGCGAATCTCGGTCGTTACGCTTGAAGCGGTGTCGCAGAGAGGGTGTCGTTGCCCTTTGATACGCATGATGCGTGTCTACGAGGTCTTGCCAGATGGCGCGCCTCAATTCCAAAGAATAGAAAGGACAACGACATGGATATCTTTATCGGACTGGATGTCTCTCTGGCAAGCACGGCTGTTTGCGTGCTCGGTGATCGCGGCAAGATCCTGAAGGAAACTGACGTCGCCAGCGAGCCGGAAGTGTTGGTCAGCTTCCTCAAGGCCTTGCCCTGCGAGATTACCGGGATTGGCCTGGAAGCGGGTCCACTGTCCCAATGGCTTCACAAGGGGCTGACGGAGGCCGGGCTACCCGCGATCCATTGCCCGGCAGGTGATTGCAGAGCAATCGCCGAGAGGGGGGATGGAAACGCGGCAAGTGAAGGCGGCGCTGAAAGCAAGCCCGATCAAGACGGATCGGCGGGATGCACAGGGGATCGCGCATCTCCTGCAGATGGGTTGGTTCAGCGCCGTGCACTGCAAGTCGGTTCCTGCTCAGGAAACACGCGTGTTGCTGACGGCGCGCAAGGCGATCCAGAAGGTACTGATCCAGCTGGAACTGTCGGTGCGGGGCGTGTTGCGCAACTTTGGCCTGAAGATGGGACCCGTCTCGAAAGGTCGCTATGACCAGCGGGTCAGGGATCTGGCGTCGGGCAATGCGGTGCTGAAGGCGGCTATAGAGCCGATCCTGCGTGCCCGCGCCGAACTGCGAAAGGAACTTGCGGGGTTCGGGAAGATGGTCCGCGATCAGGCGAAGATCGATCCGATCTGTCGCCTGCTGATGACCATGCCCGGTGTGGGCGCCGTCGTTGCGCTGACGGTGAAGGGCGCGATTGATGACCCCGCACGCTTCAGGCGATCCCGTGATGTTGGCCCCTGGGTCGGGCTGACGCCCGGACGGAATGAATCCGGCGAGCGGTCCATTGTGGGCGCGATCACCAAGGTCGGAGACGCAGGTCTCCGGGCGGCGCTCTACCAGGCGGCCAACGTGATGCTGCATCATGGCGGCCCGAACTGGCTCAAGTCCTGGGCGCTGCGCCTTGCCGAGCGTCGTGGGAAGAGACGTGCCACCGTGGCGCTGGCCCGTCGCATCGGCGTGGTGCTGCACCGGATGTGGGTGGATCCAGTGATCTTACGGGCGCGCTGGTGCGCACCCTGAGATGGAACCGGGTTCCGCTTCACCCGTGACGAGGCGATGGCGCTCCGGCAGAACGCCTGAGCGCCCCGCATCCATGATTGAAATGTTTTCAGCACAAGGAGCGTTCGGCCGCACCTGACGGTGCCGGCCCACCAGTGTCCCAGCCGGGACGCGGTCCCCGATGATGTACGCAAGCTGCCATCTGCCGACCCGTTCCAGGGTTGAGCGCGCCCTGAAGATCGACACTCGGGAACCGAACCGGACAAGGTATGAAGTTGGCAGCCATTGCGCTGACCACGGACGGAAGCACGAGCCCGGCGCAGACACATCACGGTGAGCAGGCATGCCGACAGGCGAGGCCAACAACACTGGCATATTCCCCATCGCCACAGCGCAATCACTCCGCTGTGAACCTCACTGCGCCTGGCAGGCACCCCGGAACCTTCGTCGGTTCCCGGGTTTTTGAGGGTGAAAACGCTGTCCTTGACATCAACTGGCCCATTACGGAAGCTGTGATGCCGGAGTGCCCGGTGTATCGGCAGCGCTTCATGGGCTTTGCCGGCGTCGAACCATGTATGTATGTCCAGATAGTCCTCCGCCGCCCCGCCGAATTTCCGGGCGGAACTTTCCGCGTGGTGTAACGCATGGGCCATAATCATACATCCTCGTGGCTGTAGTCGTTGCGCTCGGTGTAGAAATCGGCGTGATCCACATCGATGCGGTCTTCGGCCACATTCCAGGTGAAGCTGCCCTCTGCCCCGTCGTTGGTCTCGAAGCCCGGGTGCAGCCCATAGGCGACATCCCACACGAAATCCATCAGCCGGGTTTCGATATCCCCGATCCCGGCGCTCTCCGGGCGGCCCGCGACACTGTTCACGTTGCCGCTGTCGCCATAGCCGTCATAGAAGGCTTCCACCTCTTCAACCCCCCGCGCACGCAGTTCCGCCAGCAATGCGGCGCGCACCACCTTCAGGCGCTCCGCTTCCCCGGCGCGCTCCCGCGTCCAGCGGGCCTGAATCGCCGTCCGGTCAATCGCAGCGGCAGGGGTTAACGGTGTGGTCGCCACCCGGGTCTCTTTCTTCGTCGGCGTTGTCATCTCGGTCCTCCTCTTCTCCTGGGTCAATGACACCCCGACCCAAAGACACCTTCCCTCCCGGTCACGACCGCCGGACCTCCGGGGAGACGGACGCGGGGGTGGAGACCCGCGCATCCCGGGTGCCGGGCCAGACCGTGGATTGGCCCGCCGCCGGGGGACCGACCGCAGGCGCCATCCCGGGCGAACAGCAAGCACCCGGGCTTGACCTGACGCGCGTTTTCCCCGAAAGCCACGGCAACCACACCATCAGACCAGGAGAGCTGCTTATGCCCAAACCCTCACCCGTTCCCGCCGCAACGCTTCACGCCGCCATCGCCGAAGAGCTGGGCTGTTCGCGCGACGAAGCCAAACGTCTCTCCGGCGGCGTCCAGTCGGCAGTGCAGAAACTGGTGGCGGACGGCCACCCGGTCCGCCTGCCCGGCCTTGCCACCTTCTCGGTGGTGGACGTGCCCGAGCGGCAGGTTCGCAATCCGGCCACCGGAGAGATGCAGACCGCCGCGCCCACACGGCAGGTGCGGGTCTCCGCCACAGGGCCCCTCAAGGCCGCCGTAAAGGGGAAGACATGATGTGCGATCAGCACATGGACACCGCGCCGGAAGCGGCCGGTAGAGAAACGCCGATACCGGGGGCAGGCAAGGCCGAACCGGCAGAGGTCACAGGCACCATCAAGACTTACCGGCCCGACAAGGGCTTCGGCTTCATCTCCCGATACGGCGCGGCGGATGTGTTTTTCCACGCCTCGAACCTTGCGCCGCCGGAAGCCCTGCCAGAGGTCGGCCAGCGGGTGCGCTTTGCACGCGTCCCGAGCAAGCGAAAACCCGGAACTCCGGCGGCGGTCAACGTCCGTCCTGAAGGCGCGCCGGCCGGGGATGCCGAAAGCCAGCGCGATGGCTGACAGGGCGAACGACGGCGCAGAGGCGTACGATGACCTCACGGTCGAGGCAACGATGTGTTTGTGTCTCTGCGGGCGGGATCCGCAGGACCCGGAGGTTCAGGGCGAATTCCAAAAAGTGATCGCCCTCGCCCTGCGATACGGTTTTCAGCTCAATGGATGCCTCCGCGAGGCCGCCGGAGCCTTCGATGATCTTCTCTGCGATCTGAAGCCCAACGCTGTCAGGGAACTCGAACGCGCGCGGCAAGCGGTCCAGCAGCAAATGGATGCAGATCGGCTCGAGACGCTGCTTACCACACATCCCGATGCCGTAAGCCAGCGCCTGAATTGAGAAGCCGCCCCGGTTTTTGTCACCGCTTCGATCATGATGGCGATCACCGCATGTCTCAAGGCGCTCGCGGCACCCAACCCCCTCTCCCGGCGCTCACCGGCCCGCCATTCGACAACTCGACGAAGTCACGATCAGCCGCATCGCAGTTGGCGAAATCGGGGAACGCCCCGCCAGCGCGGTCCAGGAGATGGTGGAGAATGCGCTTGATGCGGGTACCAGGCCAGCACCGGGGGATCAGGGTCAAAGGTATCTGACACCCCCGGACAGACTGAAGCGGCCCGACACAACCGACCACACACAACCGGGCTTGCCTGTTGGACCGCCCTGCCATAGCAGCAGGGGTGACACCACTTTGCACAGGGATCCGATGGCCGAGTTGCACAATCCGCACGACACGCTCTTCCGCGCGCTGCTGTCCGATCCCGGGCGCGCACGGGACTTCCTGCGGGATCACCTCCCCAACACTATTGTGGGACAGCTCGCCCCTGCGCCCCCAGAGATCCTTGAAGGCAGTTTCGTCGATGAAGCGCTCGCCGGCAGCCAGAGCGATCTGCTGATGAAGGTCGCGTTGACCTCCGGGACCGACGCCTTCGTATATGTTCTGGCGGAGCACAAAAGCACGCCCGATCCGGCGCTGCCGCTTCAGTTGGCCTCCTATATGGTGCGCATCTGGAAGCGCTGCGCCGGAACCGGTACAGCCCGGCTCCGCGCCCTGCCCCCGATCATTCCGGTGGTCGTCTATCATGGCGCGGAGCCCTGGACCGTGCCCGACAGCCTGCGCGACATGATCGCCACCGATGATCCCGATCTCGCTTTCCTGCCCGGAGCGGGATATATCCTGCGCAACCTGCGGGCCATGGAGATCGACGCGCTGTCGCGCAACGCCGCGCTGAGGGCGGGGTTTATCACGCTGCGGCAGGAGGCCCTGGCCTTTCTGGCGGAGATCGCCGGGAGCCTGCCCGAGGGGACCGATCTGCGGCGACAGGTTCTTGAATATGTGCTGCGGGTCTATAATGTGGACCTGGACGCCCTGCGGGCCACGCTCAGGACCGGGGGACATAACGAACTGGAGGCGCTTATGGGAACCATTGCTGAAACACTGCTCGAACAGGGCGAAGCGCGCGGATTGGCCAAAGGCGAAGCGCGCGGATTGGCCAAGGGCGAAGCGAAAGGCAAGGCCGAGGGCAAGGCCGAAACTCTCGGACGCCAGTTGGAACGCCGGTTCGGCCCCCTGCCCCGGGATATCGAGACGCGGATCGCCGCCGCCGCACCCGATCGGATCGAGGCCTGGCTGGATGCCGTTCTGGACGCGCCCGACCTCGCGGCCGTCTTCGCACAGGACCGCCCGCACTGATCGAAAACCACGTCTTCGAAACGGCTTACGGCCTTTCGCAAAGACTCCGTCTGCGCCGCCGCACCGACGGCACCATATGAAAAGCGCACGCATATCGGCCCGCGCCTGGCTGCAACGCTGCATGTCCGGCGTTCGCGCGCGGCGCTTTAATCCACAATACAGCGCCTAACCCGCCCCACTCTGCTGGTCTCATTCATGTCCAATAATGTTTTTATCGGACGTGTTTGAGAGGCGTTGTTGCACGGATACTCTGGAGCTCGGAACGCACCCTACCCGAGACGGAATTCAGGCGGTGCGTTCGAAACGTGGCTGGCCAGGCCCGGTCATTCGGTTGAGAATCTGCACGCCAATCCTGGCTTCCGATTTCTGGTTTTCGAAGTCGCGCGACTTTGGGGTCGATTACCGGAGGGGGCGGAATCGGGCGCTCTCATGAGCGTTTTTGGTTTTCTCGACACGCTTAATCTACCCCGCTGGTGCGGGATGGTCAAAATATCTGTAGCCTGTGCAGGCGCTGGAGACGGTGGGCCGAACCGATGGTTATCATGCTCTCATCCGCGGATTGGATACCGCCTGACCATATTCGATGCGGGATGACCTCTCTCCAAGACCGGATATTCGTCCCAGCGTCCACCGAGGGTTTCCCTATCATTGGCCGCCATCTCCAGCGTGCTGCACAGGCAGTCCGGGGATCACGTCACGCAGCCACTGGCGTTTTCCGTGCGATGTCCCGGACGAAGCCAGCCAACTCACGCGCAATGGCGGCGAGCACGCGCGGCTGAGGTTTGCCGGTGTTCGACAGGTGCCGGAACCGCTTGCACAGCCGGGTCTGTGCCTTCCAGCCAGGGGAATCGCGCTTGAAGTTTGACTGTGGTTGGAAATTGGATTCTTGAGGCTTCATCACTTGATGGAGTTTTGAGATGCCTATATTGACCAGCTATTTCAACGACATGGACGATCCTCGGGGTGGCAATGCCCCGCGTCACAATTTCTGCGATCTCATGACGATCAGCCTTTTGTGCGCGCTGTGCGGCGGTGAGACGGCGGTCGACATGGAGCTTTTCGGGCATATGAAGGAGGATTTCCTGCGAGAGTTTCTCGAATTGCCCCACGGCATTCCCTGCCATGACGCGTATTCGCGGCTCTTCCGCCTTATGAAGCCGTCGAGCTTTCAGGCCTTTTTCGACAAGTTTCGCACTGACTTTGCGGTCAAGGCTGGAGATGAGCCGGCAATCGCTATCGATGGCAAAGAGATGCGGCGCAGCTTTGACAAGGCCGCCGGGCAGTCGAACATGAACATCGTGACCGCCTTTGCCCATGGCGCGCGCCTGAGCCTGGGCATCGCAGAAAGCGCCAGGGGCGGCGGCGAGATACTGGCGCTGCGCGACCTGATCGGGATGCTTGATATCCGTGGCATCACCATCACCGCTGATGCGCTGCACTGCCAGAGAGAGACCTGCGAATTGATCGTGCAGGCGGGCGGCGAATATTGCTTGCAGCTCAAGGGCAACCAGGGCGACATGCTGGCTGATGTACGGGCCTTTGTTGACGATCAGGGTACTGATTACATTGATAAATATGACACGGTCGACGCTGACCACGGCCGCATCGAGGAGCGGTCATATCGCGTCTATAATGTGCCGCAGTATCTCACGGACATCCATAACTGGCCGCATCTACAAGCCTTCGTCCACGTCGTTTCTGAGCGAGCAGCAGATGACAAAACAAACCGGTCAGAGCGGATTTACCTCCTCTCCAAATGTCCCTCGGCTCAAGTTGCCGCTTCTCTGATCCGTGGTCACTGGCAGATCGAGAACAGTTTGCATTGGTCTCTCGACGTGGTGATGAACGATGATCAGCACCGCGCACGAAAAGATCACGCGCCAGCCAACTTCGCCGCCTTGAGGCGCATCGCTTTGAACATCATCAAGGCAAATCCCGCAAAAGGCTCAAACCGTGGGAAGTTCAAAAAGGCAGGCTGGAGCAATGACTTCCTCAAAACCCTCATCCAAGGCTTCTGAAGCGCGATTGCCCTGGCCTTCCAGCCGATATCCTTGATCTCCTGCGGCAGGTGTGCCGAGCGCTTCAGGTAGGGTTGCCCCTCCTTCGGCGGGTGACGATAGGACCAGCTCGCCTCCACCAGCATCGTCCGGGCCAGGGCATTGCCGGTCTTGGTCAGACGCCCCCGCCGCGTTGTGTTACCACTGGAATGTTCGGTTGGCACCAGTCCAAGCCATGCCATCAGCTGACGCGGGTTCTCAAAGCGGGTGATGTCGCCGGTCTCTGCCACCACGGTGGCAGCGATGGTCGTGTTCACCCCGCGCAGCGCACGGAGGGCATCGACGACAGGAGCGAAGCGCCAGGTCTGAATCGCCTCTTCAATCGCCTGGTCCAGGGTGGCCACCCGAGCTTCGGCCTGATCAACAGCGCGCTTCAGTTCCTCGAAGGCCAGTTGCTGGTGAGAAAAGGGGAAGCGGCGCAGTTCTGCCAGCCATCGGCGATGCCGCTTCGTCCAATAGCTGCCATTCTGATAGCGCAGCCCATGACGCAAGAGAAAGCTGAGCAATTGCTGCTTGGCACCCTTCACGGCATCCGTCGCCTGCTTGCGCGTGCGGATCAGATCGCGCATGGCCTCCTGTTCCTCGTCCGGTGTCCAGATGGGGGTGAGTTCACCGGCCCGCCAGGGGTCCATTAGGGCTCAGTGCAAAATACCCCTTTAAGCGATTTCAGGCGTCATTTTACGCCAGATGTATTGGCCAATGAGCAGAATGTGTTCCCAGCCGAGCGGTGAGATATGCCGGAGCAGATGTTCTGGCGTTTCCAGTCCCTCCCGCTTGCGCTGCATGACGGCTTTGCCGAGATGGACCGTGTTCCAGTAGATGATAATTGCCGTGAGCAGGTTCAGGCCGGCCATGCGGAAGTGCTGGCTTTCTGTGGTCCGATCCCGGATTTCACCATGGCGACCGATCCACAAGGCATCCTTCAGCGCATGGTGTGCTTCGCCTTTGTTCAGCCCGACAGTTGAGCGGCGCTGCATGTCCATATCGAGCGCCCATTCGATGATGAACAGTGTCCGTTCGATCTGTCCGATTTCCCGCATCACGATGGCCAGATCGTTTTTGCGTGGGCGGGCTGACAATCGCCTGAGGATCTGGCTTGGCGGCACCTTGCCTGACCGCATCGTGGCCGTGCATCTCAGCACATCGCCCCAGTTGTCGATGAAGGTCTGTTCCCGGACCTTGCCGCCGATCAGGGACTTGAGCTCTTTCGGAACGCTTTTGAGATCAAAGACGTAGAACCGCTTGGATTTCAGGTCGCGAATACGGGGAATGAAGCGATAGCCCAGGAGCGCGAAGGCGGCGAATACGAGATCGGTGAACCCACCCGTGTCGGCGTAGTGTTCTTTGATCCGTTTGCCAACCTCGCTCAGGCACAATCCGTCCAGAGTGTACGGCGCCTCGTTCACCGTGGCGGGGATCGAATTGACCCAGTATGGGCCAAATTGGTCAGAAACGTGTACGTAGGCTTTCAGCCCCGGCACCTGGTTGTTGTACTTGGCGTTGATGAGGTTCATGGCCTCCCCCTGGCGCGTGGTCGGGAAGAACTGCCCGTCGCTGGAGGAGGTTTGACCCGACCCCCAGTATTGCGCCATGGGAAGTTTGGACTGCGCGTCCAACACGATCGCCAGCGCCTCGTTGATCGCATCGCTTTCGACATGCCAGCGCGACAGGCGGGCCAACTGGGAATACTTATAGCCGGTGGTGGCTTCGGCCATCTTGCTCAAACCCACGTTCAGCCCTTCCGCGAGAAGCACGGTCAGCAGCCCGATGATATCCCTGCAAGGCGCGCCGGAGCGTAAATGGATGAACGCGTCCGTGAAGCCGGTGGCTTCTGCCACGTCCTGCAGGATTTCAGTGACTTTCGCATGTGGCATCCGCTGGTACAGATCGAGAACCAGTGGGCCCGCTTCCTCCGGGACATCAGCTTTCAGACGCTCGATACGCAACTGGCCGTCTTCGATAATGCCATTGGGAAGAGTGCCGGTCCTGACAGCTGCCGCAAGCCGCTCGAAGCCATCCTGCAACCGGCGCTTTCGATCCTCAATCCAAACCTCTGGATCCAGCGGTAGATCAAGCCCCGGCATCGTCTTTGCGGCTTCCAGCGGCACCAGAAGTTTCCTGTCATCGGCATATCGGCGGGCGTGATCCAGCCAGATATCATTGGACCGAAAGGCCTCCTGAAGGCGGAACATCACCGCCACGATCCAAAGCCGCTCCTCATTGGTGTCGGGCTTGCGCAGTTGCTTGTCCCACTTTGATCGGGCGGGCAGAAAGGCCCGCGATTTGGTTGTGATGTCTGCGCCCTCCCGGATGACCGCCGCGGCGTCGAGCAGCGGTTGGGCCACGGTGGCACCTCGGATATCCAGAGCCCTTAACATGCGTTTGCCATAGAGCTTGAAGCTGTGAAACGCCTTCTCGATGTGATCCATCGGCTCGGCCATGGCAGGTTTGATCAACTGGGTCGCCATCGCCACAAGAGTTTCCAAACCATCCCACCCGCTGGATGCATCGACGGCACCGCCCAGGGCGGCCTCATCGCCCCGGGCCATCAACAATGTCGTGCCCAGAGATTGGAACCCGACCAGTGTGCTGGCAATATCAGCCTGTGCCTGTTCGAAGTGCATCGCGCTGATTTTCTTCGCCTCCCGCCAGGTCTTGCCCACGATCCGATCGTGGGTTTCGACAACGGTATCGGCAATGGACGCGGCCCATTCGACGACACAGGTGGCCAGAATGGCAAGGCGGCGATTACTGCTGATGTCCTGCAAATCGCCCGTGAAGTAGCGCTCGCCCTGACGGCGCAGCATCTTGACCCGGTGGGGTGGGATGTCATCGAGTATGTCTGGCGACAGCTCAATTTCCTTGAGGGTTTCCACCCGGTCAAGCAGGCGGTTTATATCGGCCGTGTTCTTGCCGGCCTCAAAACCGCGCAGCCACAAAAACACGCTCTGCCAACCGTTTGCAGCCGCGCCGAGCAGGTCGTCGAGGCGACGGCGCAATGGGCTCTCCAGACGCGCGGCAATCCGGTTCTCGATCCGCCGCTCGGCTGCCACAAGAGCATCGGCACAGAGCCTCTCAATCATCGTGACACCCGGCAGGATGATCTGCCGCGCCCGGCATTCTTCAACAAAATCCCGCACCAGCCCTTCACCAGATCCGGCTGCCTCGGCTTGCTGGTCTAACCATGCCGTCATTTGCTTCACACGTTTGCCGGTGAAGGTCTTGTAGCCATAGATCTTACGCAACGCGCCGAGGTGTTCATGTCTGGTGTTGGCGCGATTTGCGTATGGCAAAAGATCCTTGGCCTTCAGCCCGAGTTGGGCCGCAATGTAAGCGGATACGGCCTCCGGGATCACCTCACCTGACTTCAGAAACCGTCCTGGATAGCGAAAGGCACAAAGCTGAAGGGCAAAGCCGATCTGGTTTTGTGGTCGCCTGCGCGTTTTGATGTACGCGATGTCATCATCCGCAAGCGTGTAGTGGTATTCCAGCGATGCCCTGTCGGTGGGCAGGGTGAAGAGAGCATCACGCTGACGTTTCGTCAGAACAGTTCTGTGGGCCATACGTTACCTTTTCAGAGAAGCGTTGAGGGGCAGATCCGAGGCCTTCGTTCATGTTTTCGCCCGTCCGATAGACGTACCTTCAGCGCACAGGTCAGATCCCAGTTTCCCCTCCCATAAAACCAAGGCCTCAGATCGTCGCAAATAGCTGGTCCGATAAAAGTTGCAGTGAAGGTGGGTCAAACGTACAGTGAGCCAATGGAAAAGATCGGATATGCACGCTGCTCAACCTACAGTCAGGACTTGACTGCGCAGCGGCAAGCGTTGAGTGATCTCGGGGTTCAGGACGACCGCATTTATACCAAGGGTTATTCAATCTGACCGACTTTCGCCCAGTTGCGGCTTGCGATGGATGTGATGGTTTGCGGTCTTGCGATGAGGTTGTTCCAGGCCTCGCACCCCGCGTCGAGAATCGCGTCATATGTGTCGAACGTCCGGTTTGCGAGCCATGTCTGGCGGAGATATTGCCAAATGTTTTCGGTTGGATTCAGCTCTGGTGATTTGGGCGGCAGAAACATGAGCGACAGGTTTTGCGGGATTTCCAGAGCGGATGTCGTGTGCCAGCCGGCTTGGTCCATGAGGATGACGGCGTGGGCGCCATCGGAGACAATTTTGCTGATTTCTTCCAGGTGGCGCTGCATCGCATAGGTGTCGGCTGCTGGCATCATGATCGCCGCGCCGGTGCCGCGTTCGGGGCAGATGGCGCCAAAAAGATACGCATTTTGGTAACGCTGATCGGCGGGCTGGCGGGGCCGTGTGCCCTTGCGTGCCCACTGGCGGACGCGGGTGTTCTTCTGACCGAGACGCATCTCGTCCTGGAACCAGATTTCGACGGGTTTGTCCGGCGGCACCCCCTGAAGCGTCTCCTTCAGATTGTCGCCGAAGTTTTTTTGAAATCCTCAATGACCTGCACGTCCTGCCCCGGGTGCTGAGGGCGTGCGCTGATGTGGGAAAAGCCCAGATTGTGCAGAATCTGCCCCACATGGCGCTCGTGATAGTCGACGCCAAAACGCGCCTTGATCACATTCTTCAAATCGACCCGCCGCCAGCGGACGACACCGTCCTTTTCAGGATCAGGACCGGTCTCGACAAGAGCCGCCAGTTCATCCAGTTGCGCATTGTCAAGGCGGGATCGCGAGCCTCCTCGCTGCCGATCCAGCAGCCCCGCTGGACCATCAGCGTTGAAACGGAGCACCCAGTCCCTGAGCGTTTGCCGGTCCATCCCGCCAATGCGGGCCGCAGCCCCACGCGACATGCCATCGGCGATAGCGGCAAGCGACAAAAGCCGTCGGCTCTGCCGGGCATCAGAACTCTCTGCGGCAAGCTTGCGCAGATCATTGGCGGTAAAATCGGCTCGCATCGGTATCCTGGCTGGCATCGGTGGTCTCCTTTGCCAATCTTGAATCACCTCAGCACCTCAGGCGGTACCCAAAATCCATAGCTGAGTCATTTTGAAGCACCCTTGGTATTATACGGATCACGGATTGACTGGCACCAACCGGGAGCGGCCCGGACTTGAACAGGCGCTGGCCGCCGTGCGCAAAGGCGACATCCTGGTCGTAACGAAGCTTGATCGCCTTGCACGATCGGTTCCAGACGTTCGGGTCATCAGCGACCAACTCGAAACCAAAGGCGTGAGGCTTGCCTTGGGGACAGCGGTCTACGATCCCAGTGATCCGATGGGAAAGATGTTCTTCAACATCGTCGCCACCTTCGCGGAGTTCGAAGCAGATCTGCTCAAAATGCGCACCAGGGAAGGCATGGCCATCGCCAAGGCAAAGGGCAAAATGCGAGGAAAGAAGCCAAAACTTACTGAAAAACAACAGAAAGAGCTTTTGAAGATGCACGAAACCGGCGACCATTCGATCAGTGATCTTGCCGAGATATTCTCCGTTTCAAGAGCGACCGTCTATCGCACACTGCAAAGGGACCAGAGGGCTTAAAGGGGTATTTTGCACTGAGCCCTAATGGACCCCCGCCAGAGCCGCGCCAGCATTTCAGCGTCGCGCCGGTCGGTCTTGACCTTGTCGCCCGCCTTGCGCGGGATCAGTGCGGGCGCGACAACGGCACACTCAAATCCGAGCGTGGTGAGATGGCGGTACAGTCCGTAACCACAAGGGCCTGCTTCATAGCAGAAGCTTGGCCTGTTGCCCGCCGCCGTCAGCTGTTTGGTCAGGCGCAAAACAGAATCAGCGGAACTGGTGATGGTCCCGAAGAAGCGCATCTCGCCCCGCCGCCCTTCATCTGCAATGGCCACCGCAATCGTGTCTTTATGAACGTCAAGACCAACGTAAACTGTTTTGTTCATTCGTGTTTCCTCCTTCGAACAAGTCCATCTTCGTCGAGAAAACCACAGGCATTGCGCCCGACGCAAAACGCTCATCTGGTCTAAGGATTCTCCCGGTGTCTTTTCATGACGCCGCGTTCACGCAGCTCCGCAGGATAGGCGGGGGTATGTGGTCTCTTTGTCATAGGGCTCACCTTTGGAGTGTTTTACCCTCCGGTAAACCCGGGGCGGTTCAATTGCGGCGAGATCGTTTTCTCCAGCCAGGACGCCTTGAAGGCTCGCCTTTTCATCGAGAACCAAGTTTGCAAGCCGAACCAGGTTGGAGACATCCACCTTAGATGGCTTGCGTCCATACCCGCCAACGGCCGGTCTGAATTCGAGCGCTCCCATGCCACGTCGACCGACGTAGCAGAGACGCTCAACGGAATTGAGGCTTTCAGGCGTTCGCCCTTGTTCCGCCAGCCATGTGTTGATGAGACGATCGCCGTACTTGTCAGGCAAGGCATCAGCCAACAATCCTGGCAAACCCTTGAACGTTGGCTTGGGCAATGCCGGGAACGAGTAGGGGTCTGGGCCTAATGGCATAACAAGAGGGGACAATTCGATCCCCGAGGTTGCAAACTCTGGATCATACTGAAAGACAGCATAGCCATCTGCTTCGACCCACGACACAGCAGCGACTTTCCGACCCCAAAGAACGATCGAGGCGTCTGTTGTTGTTTCTGCCATTTGTTACTCCGTTGAGCCCCATTGCCATTGTTTCGGGGCCTGGCCGCTCTTTGCTGATCGTGAACGCTGTCGCTCGGTTCCGCCGGTTCGGACCCGTTCAATAGGACGGACGCGCGGGTCAGGCACGAGAAGATCGAGGTTCTGGGCAATTTTGAGGGCCAGAAGCACGCGTAAGAGGGAGTCGAGTGTCGCACCATCACCCGATTCCAGTCGACGCAACGTGCGTTCAGAAATCCCCGCGTCTCTCGCAAGGTCTGTCTGAGTAACGTTTCGGGAAAGGCGCAATCTCTCAAGTTTCGAGCCTATGTCCGAGGCGAGCGCTTCGGCCGACTTGAACGATTGATCTCCGATATCGGCCATCTTTGACCTCTTAGACTGCTCATTTCGGGATAAGCGGCCAATATTTGCCGCTTATA
Organism: uncultured Paracoccaceae bacterium; assembly: GCA_951812305.1. Lineage (GTDB taxonomy): Bacteria > Pseudomonadota > Alphaproteobacteria > Rhodobacterales > Rhodobacteraceae > Rhodobacter_B. The sequence goes on along the minus strand of CATOSB010000012.1, from coordinate 341,897 downwards.
TAAGCATACCCACAAATCTTCTTAACGGGACATATATGGCCTATTAAAAGCCGAAGCAATCCTTAACGGCCAATTTTGGCCGACAAATACGTGACCAGCCGGCTAAAAAATGCAAACGTTAGTCAGGTCGATCAACCGAAAGATATTTGTAGTGGCGAACCACACGTTATTAAATCAGAATCATGGCCCTAGTCCCTCGCTTCGCATGATTTGACGTTGTGATATTTTTCTGAATCACTCTGCTATAGATTTTGGGAGGGTATTGAGATGTCAAAATGTGGTCGTGCTGTGAAGTATGTTGTTCGACTGAATGCTGGTGAGCGGTTGCAGCTTGAGGATATGATCCGCACGGGTCGGCAGGCGGCGTATCGACTGCTCAAGGCGCGGATATTGCTCAAGGCAGATGTATCTTCAGACAGTGGCGGCTGGGATGACGAGCGGATTGCAGAAGCTTTGGAGACCAGTGTTTCCACAGTATTCCGTACCCGCCGCCAGGTTGTGGAAGAAGGCCTTGAGGCGGCTCTGGGTCGCAAAAAGCAGAAGACCCCGTCCACGCCAGCAATCTTTGATGGAACCGCTGAGGCGAAGCTCATTGCGTTGGCCTGTTCGGAACCACCGGAGGGTCACGCGCGCTGGTCTTTGCGTCTTCTGGAAACGCGCGTGGTCGAATTGGGCATCGTTGAAGCAGCCAGCGACAGCACGATCCATCGGGTGCTCAAAAAAACGCGCTCAAACCGCACAAGAGCCGCTATTGGGTGATCCCTCCGAAAGCCAATGCAGGTTTTGTTGCTGCGATGGAAGATGTGCTGGAAGTCTACACGCGCCCCTATGATCCGGCCCGCCCGCTGGTTTGCCTTGACGAGACCAGCAAGCAGCTGACCTTTGAGACCCGTACGCCGATCCCAATCCGGCCGGGGCGCGAAGCCCGTTTCGACTATGAATACGAGCGCGCGGGTGTGGCCAGCCTGTTCATGTTGTTTGCCCCGCTTGAAGGCTGGCGCCATGTTGCCGTTCGAGACCGCCGAACCGCCATCGATTTTGCCCACATTCTCAAGGACCTCGCCGACACCCACTTCCCCAAGGCTGACCGGATTACACTGGTTCAGGACAATCTCAACACCCACAACCCGGCGTCGTTATACAAGGCCTTTCCACCTGATGAAGCCCGTCGCATTGTCGAACGGTTTGAGTGGCACTTCACGCCCAAACACGGCTCCTGGCTCAACATCGCAGAATGTGAACTCAGCACACTTGCGCGTCAATGTCTCGACCGCCGCATTCCTGATCGCAACACCTTGGCCAATGAAGCAAAGGCATGGGAAACCGAGCGAAACACCGCATCCGCAAAGGTGACATGGCGATTCTCAACTAAAGACGCACGCATCAAACTTGCTCACCTTTACCCGCAAATCGGATGAATCAAGGGACTAGTGACATCGACAAGCTCCAACGAACAGGGCTTGGTCTATGCTGATTCTCCACATATCTGACATTCACTTTAAGCGGGGTGAGGCCGATTCTGCCATGGACCCAAACCACCACTTGCGCGTGAGGCTGGTGCAGGACTAAAAACCAATGTGTGAAACTTCAGGCTGTTCCAGATGCGATCCTGGTCTCGGGTGACATCGCGTATTCTGGTCATACCGACGAATATGCTTTCGCGCAGACCTGGTTCGAGGATCTATGCGACGCTGTTGGTTGTGACCTGAGCAAGATATTCGTCATCCCCGGTAACCATGATGTCCAACGAGACGTTGCAAAAAAACCCATGGTTCAAGCAGCTCATAAAGATATCAAGGGAACTGAAGCGCATCTTCTGACTGGCAAACTAAGCGGATACCTGAATGACGAAGACAACGGTAAGCAGTTGTATGGTCCGCTCTTACCACCCTTCAAAATTTCCGGATCTGATTTGACGTTTGTCTGATCTGTGTGATTCAAGGAGTCTCCACTGCTGATATTGGAGGCTGGTTTGTTGGGAAATGTTTGTTTTTCAGAGCTTTATTCGAAGGTTGAGGCGGATTTTCAGGACCGCTTGCTCGGGTATCACAAGTCGCGCCGGGAGGGATTGTGCATCATAGCAAGCGTGATTTTGAACACGCGCAGCGTCAATCTGATGGAAAATGCGGCTGCTTTGCCCCGCGATATCGGCTCTGTGGACCACCGCTATCAATACATTTCGCGGGTTCTGGGCAATCCTCACATCGATACTGATGAGATCATGCAGGCCTATGTTGGTGAAATTTTCCGCCGCCAGTGTGAGGCCGGAGAAACGATTGTGGTGGCCCTTGATCAAAGCAAGCTCAACGAAGGGCATGAGGTTTTGATGTTATCGGTGCGGATGCGGGATCGGGCCCTCCCGGTCGCCTGGCGTGTACGCCAGACCAAAGGGCCGATTGGATGGCGCGTGCAACATGAGCTTTTGGAAGCAGTCCGCCCATGGCTCCCGGCGGATGCGCGTGTGTTGCTGGCGGGAGATCGGTTTTATGGAACCGCCCGATTGGTCGCATGGTGCCAGGAGGCTGGATGGGACTACCGGCTGCGCATGAAGGGAAATATCACACTGCAACATCAGGGTGGCGAGATGATGACGCGCGAAATTGCCCAACTGATGCCCGAAGGGCTTGTAAACGCTGAGCTTTACGGAACGGGCGTCTTTAGCAACATTGGAGTGCTTCACGAAGAGGGGCACAAAGAGCCTTGGATTATTGCCATGAATGCAGCACCGTCCGAGTACAAGGTGCTCGATTATGGAATGCGTTGGGGAATTGAAGCCATGTTCTCCGACTTCAAAACCCGGGGCTTTGAAATTACTCAAAGCCAGATCAAAAAGCCGGATCGATTGGCCCGCCTCATTTTGGTGCTGGCAATCGCCATGTACTGGGCTGTTTCAACCGGAGCAAACGAAGAGCACCACGTCGCAATACGCGGCGAAAAAAGGGGATTCGAAAAGCCCGAAGGTCCTTATGCTCTCTCTTCAAGACAGGCCTTCGTGCTATCCGACGATGCCTCGCAGGTTATGCCAAAATCCCCAAGCTCTGGGATGTCTGGCTAAATTGAAGGGTGGTAAGATGGTCCGCTAGAGAACTACAACGGCTTCGCAGGTACATATCTGTGCAGTATGGCTCCACCGGATCGCACAAAACTAGACCGCCTCTACACGCTCAATGACGGCTCCAAACTGCGCGTCACTGGGCTAAACTCTGCATTTGTCTCCAGCCATGCAGATGAAGTTGGTACGCTCTTTGTTGATCCAGCAAGCTTTACCCTGACGGATGAGTACGGCGTGGCACACTTGGTATTCTGCCATCATCCCTATAACTGGCTGGCAAATGGACACGAGCTCGCGGATCACCTAGGTGATGTCGCCCACGTGCATCTGTTTGGTCATGAGCACACGAACCGGATCGAACTTAACCGTGATTGGGTTCGAGTGGCTGCAAGCGCGGCACACCCAGATCGAACTGAGCGTGGTTGGGAACCTGGTTACAACTTTCTAGAGTTGTCGGTGAGCCAACAAAACGGAGAGCGGCGCCTCGATGTCACTGCCCATGTTCGGATTTGGCAACACCGTCCCGGACAGTTCGTTGCCAAGACGGACAAAGGAGGAGACGACTTCTTTTTTCAGTCCATTCGTCTCGACGCTTGGGAGCCACCGGTAGAACATCCAGCTGGAAATAAAGGGGCCGAACCGGCAGATCAGACGGACGTGCATGAAAGCACTGTGACTGAGGAGGACGCCTCCATGACATCCCTACGCTCAATCAGTATCAAGTTCTCCAAGCTTACATTCAGCAAAAAACTGGAGATAGCGGGAAAACTCGAACTGTTCGAAGAAGCCGACAAAAAGTTGCCAGACTACGAGCGCTTCCGGCAAGTTTTGCTACGTGCCCGCGAAAGAGATCTGCTAGACGCGTTTGAGGCTGAAATTAAAACCGCCCAGTCGAGCACTGAAACAACGAAAAAAAAGGATTGATGTGTTGAAGGACCTCTCACTTCCAGACTGTTACGGCTACGCAGGCCTGACGCCTGATGCAGCCAACATCTCTATGCGCCTTGAGCCGTTCCAAGCGATTACCAAGGAACTCGACACAGACAAAATTCTGGATCTCGTACGTTTCTATTTCGGACTACCGGTAACCGCCGATACAAAATGGTTTGCCACGCCAATCATTGAAGCAGACCCAGCCTTTTCGATGGTCACGAACGAGCGGGAGGTTGCCATTATCGCGATGGCGCTCTTGGCACGCGAAATCAACGTGGAGGAAAACTCCGAGGCGGCGCTTGCAATACTTGTGGCTCATGCGTGCGGTCGCCGTAATCCGGTTGTCTGGCCTCAGTTCGTGGGAAATGTCTCCGCAGCCGCTCGCGACATGGCCATAGATGACAGGCGCGCGGGAAAGCCGAAACAAATTGCTGCCCGGAAGCTTAGCGCAGAGCTCGGAGGGTCTGATGAAGACCTCGTCACTGCGATGGATCCGACGGAACTCAGCGCACTATTCAAAAAGGTGAACGTCGACAGCCAGGAAATGGATAAGTTCCTGGCATCACAGGTCACCGCGGCCCTGGAGCCAATACGCGACGAAATCGCCAATCTGCGTGAAGAGAAAGACACGCTGTGGTGGCTCATCGGCGGCCAGAGCTACCTCTTCGATCAGTCTTATGCGTCCATGAAAGAGGGGCAGGCGGCGTTGCTCATAGGAATGGAGCTTGCGGAATTGTGTCGTACAACCCTAGGTCCCCATGCCAGCGAGTTTCTGATCAAGAAAACCCTGAGCGAAGGGCGTGCCGACAAATCCGCAAAGGTGAAAATCTACGGACTTCCCAAACTGTTTGAAAAGAGCCAGCTGGAGCAGGTAGCAAGTTCTATCGAGGTCGATGATGTCCGAGACCTGTGCTTTCTATCCAATGCAATCATCAGAGCGAACGATCTTGGACTTCCGACAGCCTGGAAAAAGAAATACGGCGAAGATGGCGGGCTTCCAGACAAGACGTCTTTTGACGTTGAAGAGGTTGCCCTGCAGAGCTTTCGCGAAACGCTACTCCTCAAGACGCTGTCTGCGTAGCTGGGGTAACTGCATTGAACGAGACGCTGACCTGTAGCAACCCCGACTGCGAGATCGCCGCGAATGGATCATGCCTGCAAGGACATGATCCTGTTCAGTCATGCCCACACTTTGGCAAACCTACCGTTGAACAGACGCCGTCCGAAGAAGCTGTGACCGAGATGGCGGCTGAAGCTGAGGTGACTCCGGCAGTCAAAAAAACAAAGTTTCCGCAAGGCGACCCGCTTTCACAACTCGAGGTCGACGCCCAACAATTGCAGCGCGCAGGTCGCCTAGCCGCCGTTATCGGGGACACATCAAGCGGGAAATCGACGCTGCTCTGCGCACTATACGACAGATTCTTGCGGGGCGAATTTGGCGAAAGAACCTTTGTCGGAAGCTCAACATTGTGCGGTTTCGAGAAGCTCGCTCATCTTTCCCGCGCTGCTTCGGGCGCGCAGACACCTGACACTGAGCGCACATTTGTTTCGGAAGGTCTTCAGTACTACCATCTGGCTTTGGCCAACGAGTCTCGACACAGGGTGGATCTGTTTGTCTCAGATCGTGCTGGAGAGACCTATCGATCCGGTATGGATCGGCCTGATGAGTTTCGTCAATTGCCTGAGCTTTCGGTCGCGCGCGTTGTGACAGTTCTTGTCGATGGTGCGCGATTGGCGCGAAAGGAAGAACTCCATGAGGTGCTTGGCGCAACCCGCCGAATGGTCCGCGCAATGGTCGATTCTGAGGTGCTTAAGAGCAGCCAACATCTCCAGATTGTTCAGACCAAACAAGACGACGTTGAGCGATCCGGACGCAGTGCATCGGTCAAACCTCATTTAGACGATCTTGTCCAACGTCTGAAGAGCGATTTCGGATCCAGTCTCGCAACAATAGATCTCTTTGCAATAGCGGCACGGGATCCGAGCGGGGATTTTGTGCCAGCTTATGGATGTGACGATTTACTGACAACCTGGTGTGATGCCGCCGAACCACCGGTCTGGCGAGTCCGGCAGGACCGGGCACCGGCAACGCAGTTTGACCGTCTCGCCTTGGTTGTCCCGCGGAGGGCTCGAAAGTGACTAGCCATCGACACATTATCCTCGGCTATCCCGAATCCGGAAAAACAACCTATCTTGCTGCACTTTGGCATGTGATTGACGCCGGCCTTGCTGGCACTTCGTTGATGCTGGAGAAGATCTCCGGCGATGCGGAGTATCTAAACAAGATCGACGAGGCCTGGCTTAGATGTGAGGAAGTGCCGCGAACCTACATCTCCAACGAAGAACATGTCGCCCTACATGTTCGAGACACAAAGACCCAATCGACCATGGTTTTGACGCTCCCCGATTTTTCTGGAGAGACGTTTCAAGAGATTTTCGCCGATCGCCAATGTGCAGATGAGTTTGTAGAGAACGCCAACGAGACTGGAGGCATCCTCTTTTTCGTAAATGCTGATCGTGCCGACGACATGATGTCGGTGCTCGACCACGTCTTCGATGATGACGAAGATGCCGGCCCGGAGGAACTTGCGGACTTTGATCCTCGCAAAACACCTGAGCAAACACGCATTGTCGAATTACTTCAGCTTTTGCAGGTTCGCCCTTTTGATCGCCGGTATCGTCGATTGGTGATCGCGGTCTCAGCGTGGGACGTTGTCCAAGACGACGGCGTATCGCCTGCAGAATGGATTGCGCGCGCGATGCCGCTTCTAGATCAGTTCCTACACAACAACACCGAAATCTATGACGTCCGGTTTTGTGGCATTTCAGCCCAAGGCGGGATGCTAAACGATGACTCCCGAGCCTCGCTTTTGGAGAAGAAGCCCGCTGAGCGCGTGATCTGTCATTGGCAGGGAAAATCTGGTCCAGATATCACACAGCCTCTCCGATGGTTGGGTGCCGATGACGAATAGCAGCAGTGCAAAATCGCCTAATGTACGGTTCCAGCAGATGCTCTTTGGTTATGACCGCGGGCACGGGCTTCTTGCTTCAAGTCGTGGTCCTTCGAAGTCGCTTGCATCGAAAATATTACCCCACACAGACTGGGACCCAAGAGTATCCCCAAGATCCCAAGGCTACGTATCTGCTCGACCGGTACAGGGTGAAAAGACTTTTGTATTGATGAAAACTTGGCGCGCGCCTGAAATGCCGCGTCCCGGTTGTGTTTGGACCCATGTATTGGTAATCGCCGATGCCGATTTGTCACGCATTCCGAATCTACAGATCCTGGCCCAACAATTCGAGCGACCGACGCAACGAAAGTCGTTTGAGAGCTATTCGAGCGAACTTATGCTTGAACCAGATGCTCTGAATGCGCCGACCGACGATTTGGATGAACCTACTGTTCGCGATCTCATAGAGCTCGTCTATTTTAGCAGATTTGATCCCAACACGATTGAAAACGAGGAAAGCGTCGAAAACGCCCTTCTCGCCATTTGGTCACAACAATGGCCCGCTCTCAGAAGACAATTCTCTTTCAGGAGTGCCTCACTGTCTAGCACCAAGCAAACGCGACGCAGCGATTTTGAAATAGAACTTAAAGAACGATCTTCAGCTGACTTAGCGGAAACTTCCAGGCTACAACCTAATGTGCTTGACCTCATCGTCCGCGATGTCATGACTGCGGGTTCTTCTCAGTTTCGCCGTTTCCTGTGGCGCTATGGGGCAGACACGGGGGCCGCTCGGCAAAACCTCTTGTTTCTGTCCGGCGTCTACCACGACCTCCATCGATCAGAGCCAGATAGAACGGATGTACCGCAACTGATTATCGAAATTGGAGAAACGTTTCCGAGTCAGTCAACTGCGCTGCTGCTGAAAAAAGACCTCACGCAGCCCTCCAACGCAGATTTTTCAATGTTGCCTGAAGTTGATCCGTTTGACGTGGTGATCGGTGTTCAGTCGTCCAGCTACTCACAGGCATTTCCAGCGCTCGGCGCTTTTGACAAAAAAACTGTCAATAGCTGGATCACCAACCGTCCGAAGGAACTTTCGAAGTTGCTTGCGAGCAGCGCCGATGATCTTGGCGTGTTCGCCGAAAGCCTTTTCAACGGTGTGACATACTCGAAAAATGCGGATTTCAATTGGACCCTGATCAATCAGTCCGAAACAGCGTTCCTCAGGATTGCGAGTTTGTCGCTTGCATTTTTAAACGATGATCGCGTCGAAAAGGTTGGCGATGAATTGCTTCTGGAAATCATCCGGAAAGCCAATAAGTCTGGTGAAAAGTCGCTCATCAAGCTGGTTCCCAGATTGCTAGCGCGAAACAACACAGACCTCATCGCGGCAGTTTATGCCGCAGTACCCAATGCGGTCACTGGGGCTGTCGCTCGCCAATTCGCAGCTGGGATCGAAAATGATCAGATAGGCAGTTCGGTGCACCCCAATTGGGTCGAATGCGTGAAGGATAACCCGGACGGAGTCATCGAATTTGCTGAGCAGCAAGTGGCAACTCGTCGACAGTTACTCGCCTGCCGCTTCCTCTTGAATGCAGACTCGAAGAGAGTGCCACTCACTGTTTGGACCGCTCGATTAGACGGCATAAAAAACGACTTGCATGGATATCCCGGCATAGAGTTCAGCGTCTTTATGTTGATCCAGGCGCTAAGCCAGCCTTCAGAGACAGCCCCCGTGATTTTTCAAGACGCCTTTGATCATGTCTACGATGCCTTGGCCGGTGACCGGCTGGATTTTCGAACTGAGATGCAACTGTCGGAGCATTTGCCTCATATCGGATGGTTCAACAATTGGGACAAGTGTCTTCGGCTCAAGATTGCAGCGGTGGCTTGTTACAAACACCTAGGGCTATCCAAGAAGGAACTCCGAGGGGTGACCTCAAATAGCCATCTTGAGTACGATCTGGTGGAGCTGTGGTCAAAGGCCTAGAGTACTCTAGCGAGTGGGGTATTTATCTTTTTCAGCTATCGTGGCGGGAATCGTACGCGGCGGGGTCCGCTGTAGCGCGACAATCTGGGTGAGAAGTGCGCGTCAATCAGGATGAGAATCCTTGGCCGCGACAGGAGGACGATGGACGTTTCTTCTGTCGCGTGCAAGGGGTTTGGTCGCTTGTGTTTGTCGCGGAGCGTCAATCTGCGGTCATGTCGGCCGGTGACGCCTTTTGTGGGGGCTGCCCGGGGCCCTTTGCCCTTTCCGCGGCCTTGCGCCGATAACTCTCGACATTCATCTCGAAGATGGTCGCGTGGTGGACCAGTCGGGGAACCACCAAAATCTGTGGGGTCACGCTGCCGCCCGTTGAACTTCTTGATTTGAGTTTGCCGCGTTGAACAACCCCGGATACCAGGTCTGGAACTTCGCTTTCAGAGTGCCATCAAGTACACGGGTTCTGGTCTGGATCAGGCGATTGCGCGGACCGGTGTCGTTGATGCGCAGGGCCTCGATGTCGAACCCTTTGCGCTTCATCGTGCGGAACAGTTCCTCGATCCTCCAGCGTTTGGCATAGCGCTCGGCGACGTCCAAAGCGTCGGTGACATTGATGATGTCGTAGCTCGTCAGCAAACGCCAGTGTACGGGTTTGACGCCGTCAGGCGGTGTTTCCTCGCGCAGGTCGATATAGGTGAGAGTGACCGGTGCAGATGTCGTTTTTTCCAATCTTTTCGGCGGCTTCATGGTTGCCTGGCCAAACCGGATCGACAGCCTGGCGTCGCGGGCGGCCCGTCCCGGGCTCTTGGGAAGAGTGAGCAGGGTCGTGCCCAGCCTCGGCATGGCGGCAATCCATTCGGCTATCTTATCACCGCCCTCAAGCGTGCGGTTGTGATTGGCCCTAACGATCAACTCCACATTTTGGGGCCTGCGCGCAAACAGGTCGAAAATATCGGCCTCGCGATCCGCCACCATCGTGATCCGCCCAGCCCCGGCGATCTCGCCCGCCCGCTCGGTGGCCGCCAGCCAGCGGTGGCTTTCTTTGTCTTCGAAGGCACGCGCATGCCGGGTCGCACGTTGGCCGGTGTCACGCTCGCAAAACGTTGCATCCAGCGCCCCCGGGACAGCGCCATCCCGCGCATCCACCGCGATCATCGCATGCAGGTAATCGCCACCGCCGCCACTCGACCGCGTTACCGTTGTGTCCTGCACTGCCAGAATATCACGCCCTTCGCAGGCCTCCCGGGTCCGAACAAAGGCCGCATCGCACATTGCCTCTAGTCCCCTGATTCACCCAATTTGCGGGTAAAGCTGTGAGAGTTTGTTTCTGGCATCCGTAGCCGTGAAGTGCCATTTAACCTTGGCTTTCTCGGCATTCCGCGTTGCTGTCCAAGCGTAGACTTCGGTTTCCAAGGATGCCTTGTCAGGAATACGCCGGTCGAGGCATTGCCGAGACAAAACGCTGAGTTCGCATTCAGCAATGTTCAGCCAAGACCCGTGTTTCGGCGTGTAGTGCCACTCGAAACGCTCCGCGATACGGCGGGCTTCGGTGGGAGGAAATGCCTCGTACAGTGAGGCCGGCTTGTGGGTGTTGAGGTTATCTTGCACAAGCGTGATCTTTTCGGCGCTCGGGAAGTACACATCAGCCAGATCACGAAGCACATGGGCGTAATCAATGGCGGTACGCTGGTCACGGACAGCGAGATGACGCCAACCGACAAGCGGTGCGAACAGCATAAACAAGCTGGCCACCCCATTGCGTTCGTATTCATAGTCAGACCGCGCTGATTGCCCCGGCCGCGCAGGGATCGGGGTGCGTGTTTCTTTGGTCAGTTGCCTGGATGTTTCGTCGAGACAGACCAGCGGTCGGTTCGGGTCCTGCGGGCGGGTGTAGACATCAAGCACGTCCTCCATCGCGGCGACAAAGGCTGCATTGGCCTTGGGCGGGATCACCCAATAGCGGCTTTGGTGCGGTTTGAGCGCGTTTTTTTGAGCACCCGCTGGATGGTCGTGTCGCTGGTGGTTTCGACAATCCCCAGTTCAACCACGCGCTTTTCCAACAAACGCAGCGACCAGCGGGCATAGCCTTGCGGAGGCTCAGAGCAGGCAAGGGCGATCAACCTTGCCTCCGCTTCCCCATCAAATATGCGCGAAGGTGCGGTGGACCTTTTCTTTCGCGACAGGGCCGCCTCTAACCCTTCCTCTACGAGTTGTCGGCGGGTCCGCAGAACTGTCGAGGAGCTTGTCTCCAGAGCCTCGGCGATCCGCGCATCAGCCCAACCAGGGCCTTCCGCCGACACATCCGCTTTAAGCAATATCCGCGCCTTCAAAAGCCGATACGCAACACCGATACCCTTGCAGATCATTTTCTCCAACTCTGCGCGCTCTTCGCTCGATAGTCGAACCACAAACTTCGCATCAGGACCACGTTTGCCCATCTCTCACACCTCCCAGCTTTTGCCAGGACAGAGATTCAGAGAAAACAAACCGTGTCAAATCATGCGAAACAGGGGACTAGCGTCACAGCCGGATTGCGTAGAAACCGCGTGAACCGGATCTCGCCCGCCCGCGTGCCCCCGAGCCGCCGGACCCGAACCCCGTCACCGCCTGTTGCAACCAAGCTATCCAGAAGGGGGCGAGTGAGGCTGAGTGCGGAATCGGTCTAGCGTAATTATGGGGCTAGAAGCGGCGCTCAGACGTCTTTCGTACCGAGATATCGATAGATGGTGGCCTTTGAGAGGCTGTAGTGGGGTCGACTACCGGAGGGGGCGGAATCGGGCGCTCTTATGAGCGTTTTTGAGTTTCCCGACACGATGAGACTACCCCGCTGGCGCGGAATGGTCAAAGTCTGTAACCTGTACAGGCGCTGGAGACGGTCGGCCGAACCGATGGTTATCATGCTCTTATCCGCGGATTGGATACCGCCTTGCCGAATACGATGCGGGATTGCCTCTCTCTAAGGACGGATGTTTGTCCCAACGCCCTCCGAGGATTTCCCTATCATTGGCCGCCATCTCCAGCGAGCTGCACAGGCAGCTTGTGTGCTTCGATCAGGCCGCCAAAGGCGTTTTTCGGGCGATGTCCCAGATGAAGCCGGCCAGTTCACGGGCGATCGCGGCCAGCACTCGTGGTTGAGGCTTGCCTGCATTCGACAGGTGTCGATATCGTTTGTAGAGGCGGATCTGCGCCTTCCACCCGATGTCTTTGATCTCTTGGGGCAGGTGCGCCGAACGCTTCAGATACGGATGCCCCTCCTTGGGCGGGTGTCGGTATGACCAACCTGCTTCCACGAGCATTGTGCGGGCCAGAGCATTGCCGGTTCTCGTCAACCGTCCACGCCGCGTTGTATTTCCGCTGGAATGCTCGCTCGGCACGAGGCCCAGCCACGCCATGAGTTGTCGCGGATTTTCGAACCGGGTGATATCGCCGATCTCGGCCACCACGGTTGCGGCGATGGTGGTGTTGACCCCGCGCAGAGCACGCAACGCATCAACCACTGGGGCAAAATGCCAACTCGGAATGGCCCCTTCAATAACCTGATCCAGTGTCGCAACGCGGACTTCGGCCTGATCAATTGCGCGCTTGAGTTCCTCAAATGCCAGTTGCTGGTGTGAAAAACGAAACCGGCGCAATTCTGCCAACCAGCGGCGGTGGCGCTAGCGTAATTATGGGGCTAGAAGCGGCGCTCAGACGTCTTTCGTACCGAGATATCGATAGATGGTGGCCTTTGAGAGGCTGTAGTGGGGTCGACTACCGGAGGGGGCGGAATCGGGCGCGTAATTATGGGGCTAGAAGCGGCGCTCAGACGTCTTTCGTACCGAGATATCGATAGATGGTGGCCTTTGAGAGGCTGTAGTGGGGTCGACTACCGGAGGGGGCGGAATCGGGCGCTCTTATGAGCGTTTTTGAGTTTCCCGACACGATGAGACTACCCCGCTGGCGCGGAATGGTCAAAGTCTGTAACCTGTACAGGCGCTGGAGACGGTCGGCCGAACCGATGGTTATCATGCTCTTATCCGCGGATTGGATACCGCCTTGCCGAATACGATGCGGGATTGCCTCTCTCTAAGGACGGATGTTTGTCCCAACGCCCTCCGAGGATTTCCCTATCATTGGCCGCCATCTCCAGCGAGCTGCACAGGCAGCTTGTGTGCTTCGATCAGGCCGCCAAAGGCGTTTTTCGGGCGATGTCCCAGATGAAGCCGGCCAGTTCACGGGCGATCGCGGCCAGCACTCGTGGTTGAGGCTTGCCTGCATTCGACAGGTGTCGATATCGTTTGTAGAGGCGGATCTGCGCCTTCCACCCGATGTCTTTGATCTCTTGGGGCAGGTGCGCCGAACGCTTCAGATACGGATGCCCCTCCTTGGGCGGGTGTCGGTATGACCAACCTGCTTCCACGAGCATTGTGGGGGCCAGAGCATTGCCGGTTCTCGTCAACCGTCCACGCCGCGTTGTATTTCCGCTGGAATGCTCGCTCGGCACGAGGCCCAGCCACGCCATGAGTTGTCGCGGATTTTCGAACCGGGTGATATCGCCGATCTCGGCCACCACGGTTGCGGCGATGGTGGTGTTGACCCCGCGCAGAGCACGCAACGCATCAACCACTGGGGCAAAATGCCAACTCGGAATGGCCCCTTCAATAACCTGATCCAGTGTCGCAACGCGGACTTCGGCCTGATCAATTGCGCGCTTGAGTTCCTCAAATGCCAGTTGCTGGTGTGAAAAACGAAACCGGCGCAATTCTGCCAACCAGCGGCGGTGGCGCTGTGTCCAGTAGTGGCCACTCTCATAGCGCAAACCATGACGCAGAAGGAAACTGAGAAGCTGCTGCTTTGCTGCCGTTTACAGCACTCAGATCGTGTCTTATAATTTGATTCATTCTCAAGCACGAGACGCACTGCGCGCGCTCGTACTTCTTCGGAAAAACGGTTTCCGGGGTTTCCTTTGCTCATGGCTTATCTTCCAAGCTTTATGCTCTCCGATAAACCCGGTTCGGTTCACTTCTGTGGTTCAAGAATTGCTCGGAAGCTGACATTTGAATCAGCGGGGCAGCGGTCGTCATCGCGGGATATACGCTTCCATGCCGCTAATGCCAGACGCAGCATCAGTCAAAGCGGGCTCAGGGTCAGATTTAACTGCGTTTTGAATGAAGGGCCGCTTTGCTGAATCCGCAAGAGCATTGAGCATTCCGATATTTGACGTCTCCATGCTCCATGCACTTGCTAACCTTGCCGTGCCCGAACCTCATCAATGAAATCCCCAACAGACCAAAGCCCGCCGCGCTGAGCTTCGGAATAGCTGCCATGAACCGGGGAGGGGACGACGAGTTGAAGGCTGGACGCCTCCATCTGGTCGGTCTGCGGCTCGGAAATCCCTGGCTCCAGTGTCAGTAGGTGTTTCCGCCTGATCTTCTCTGCCTCTGCCAGAACCTGCCGCCAGCGATCCTTACAGGTCGATTTGGCCCCCAGCATCGTTAGACGGGCATCACCCTCGATTGGTGCTGCTTGATAGGTCTCCAGATCGGGAAATAGAAAATCCGGCTTGTGTTTGTGTTCTGTCACTGCGCCCCGGACGTGCCGGATGTCGTGCGCCCTGAGAACAGCGGCCAGATGGTTCTCCAGTGAATGCCCCATGCCGGATTTTCGCCTGTTCTGGACGCTCAGGGAAAAGCTGATGAAGCCGTCAACGTCCGTGCCGGTATCATCCACAAACCCGGCCTCGATCCGCGATGACACCACCTTGCGCTCCAGCCGCCGAAACAGGGCCTCTTCGTGGTCCAGCCACGCGATAAGGGCTGCGTCCGGGTCGTCCTCGGCGCGCACCTCGGGCAGGGTGAGGCGGGCCAGATCAGAAAACTCGGCCGTTTTCGGAAATGTGATGCCGAACTTCTCGATGATGCTGTCCAGCTTGTCGGCCTCTGGTTCCTCGAACTCGATGCCGATCTCATCCAGAATGAAGCGGGCCGCAAAGTCCAGCTCCGGCTCTTCGTCCGAGAACTCGCGCGACACGAAGGATTTGCCTTCCGGGCGCAGGCCAAACAGCCAGAAGAGCTGCTGTTCGCTGGTGGACCCCTCGGGGGCCACAATGAACCACAGGACGCCGCTCTGATCCTTGGCAAGGAACAGGGTGTCTCCGGCCCTCATGGCCTCTGTGACGGGGTTTGAGGGGTAGTAGAGCCGCCATTCTGCGGCGCGGGGTTTGTTGATCCGCGCATCGTAATGTGTGGCCCGGCTTTCTTCGGTAAAGCCCTCCTGATCGCCGCCCAGCCAGATATAGATCGCCGGGAACCTCTCCTGATCTGTTTTGCCCAGAAAATCAGCCCGCATGTTCACGGTCGTTCCGACCTCATGCTGGTTCGAGATTTTCGGCTCGGCATCGACGGCGGACAGGCGCTTGACCCCGACGCCCTCGAAATAGTCAGACAGCTGCCCGCGCTTCATCTCCGCTTACCTCCAGTGTTTTTATATCTGATTTCAACCATATGGCGCATTGATCGACAACGCCATCGAAGGACAGGCGTGTCTTGCCTTTCAGGGCGCACTCCCAGACCGTTCCGATGCGCCAACCGGTCTCGGCCAGTGTCTGATACTGCTGCCGGTCACGCTCTATGTTTCTTCCTATCTTTTCGCGCCAGAAGGCTTCCCGGCTCTTTGGCCATCGAAACAGGTGGCAGTCGTGCCCGTGCCAGAAACAGCCATGCACGAAAATCACGGCATTCCGGCCTGAGAACACCAGATCAGGTTTCCCAGGCAGGTCTTTGCGGTGCAGTCGAAAGCGGAATCCGCGTCTGTGCAGCGCGGATCGAATTGCCAGCTCTGGTTTGGTGTTTTTGCCCTTGATACCGGCCATCATCCGGCTTCGTGTCGCGACTGTAACGCTGTCCGCAGGCATTACTCTGCAGCGATACCCGGCTCGGGCAGGGGGAGCTGCACCTGAACGGTCTGGGGAACCTCACGCCCGTACAGCTCCATCGCTTCGATGATGCGCGGCTGCATGAGCTGCGCAACGGCATTGACGACAGGCACGACAACGGCGTTTCCGAACTGGCGGTAGCCCTGCGTATCGGACACGGGGATTTTCCAGTTTGTCTGTCCGGGCTTCTCGAAACCCATCAGGCGGGCGCACTCGCGTGGGGTCAGGCGGCGCGGGCGGTCGCCTTTCTGCTCGATCAGGATTTCGGAGCCATCCTTGTAGTAGCGTGCGGACAGGGTGCGGGCCACGTCATTGGGGCCAAAGAGCGAAAAGCCAAAGCCGTTCCCGGCTTTGCGGTGCTTTTCCTTGTAGCCCTGAAGGTAGGTCCACATGTTTTCGGTGAGGGTGTATTTCGGATTGACCTTCTTATCGAGAATGGAGCCGAGTTTCGGGCCGTCGCCTTCAGGCACGGCAAGCTGATCGAAGTCAAACTCGATGCTGTGATCCTTGAATCCGACGATGAAAATGCGTTCGCGCTTCTGCGGCACCCAGGGTGTCGAGCTGATGACTTTGTGGAAAACGCGGTAGCCCAGCTCCTTCTCAAGCACATGGATGATCGTAGCAAAGGTCTTGCCACCGTCATGGCGCTCAAGGTTCTTCACGTTTTCCAGCAGGAAGGCAGGGGGCCGGTGATGGTCGATGATTTTGGCCAGATCGTAGAACAACGTCCCTTGCGTGTCGCACAGGAACCCGTGTGGACGGCCAAGAGCGTTCTTCTTGCTCACGCCCGCAATCGAGAACGGCTGGCACGGAAAACCGGCCAGAAGCACATCATGGGCCGGAATAGTCTCGGGTGCGTCCGCATAGGGGCGCACGTCCTCGGCGAAGATATGTTCGCTGTTTGCAGGTTCGGGGAAATTGGCGCTGTAGGTCTCCCGGCTGAACCGATCCCACTCCGCTGTGAACACACATCGTCCTCCAATGCCTTCAAACGGAATACGAATGCCTCCGATTCCGGCAAAGAGGTCGATGAACCGGAAACCTTCGGGCCGTGCGCCCGTGCAGCGCGCGTCCGCAGTCTGGCGCAGCTTCTCCAGCCGGAGCTGGTCGATCCGCTTGCCTTCGCCGTTGATATGTCGCCGGACTGTCCGGGCATTCACATCCAGAAGCTCTGCCGCTGTATCGATGTCGAGACCGGTGCGCTCCATCAATTCTGCAAATTCTGTCCGTGGATGCGCGTTCATGTGCCTGCCTCTGTTTCTGTGTCAGTTATTGACAACATGTCATAATCCGTCCCAGCGGGTTTGGGAACCCCCTTTCTGCTATTTGTTCACTTTGTGTTCTAATGTCAGATTAAGAACAAACCTCCAACACTATTACTCGATAGGCGACCCCTTGGTGCTGACGCTCCCGGAGCCAAACCAACAGCACTTTCTGCCTATCCACGGCCTCACATTTGAAAAATCTCGTGCAATATACGCTCATTATGATCATTATATTTCATACATTTGACAAATGTACGGGGAATACATATCTACATAACTCCTATGAACCAGCCCATCCGGGAAATGTTGTGCGAGACAAACGTGGAAAATTCAAAAGCCTGGCGGAATCCCGGGTAAACCGGGCGATCAAGGATATCCGCCTGATCGGCAATCTCTCGAACCGCAGTGCCTACGCATACAGCGAGGATGATGTTCGGAAGATTTTTCGGGCACTCCAGAAGGAACTGGATGCCGCAAAGAACCGTTTCGGCGGAGACGCTGACGCACGCGAAGAAGGGTTTCGCCTCGAATGAATGTGCTGGTTAAAAAGTCCTGGAGCTGGATTTGGCCCAACGTTGGCGCAACGCCGATCAACCAGGGCCTCGACTCGGAAATGTTCGACCGATCGGATTTTCCCTACTAGGGACGTGCGACTGAGCGGGACGATATACCCTCATAAGGGCTGATTTTCGTCGAGACATCGGTAGATGGTCGCCGGGTGGACGTTGAACGTCCTAGCGACGGCGGAGATGGACTGGTCGTTTTTGACCAAATCTCGGGCAACTTTTTTTGATCTTGGCGCAGCTTTGAGGGGCGACCGAAGGCGACGCCACGGGCCTGATGAACCGCCCCGGGTTTACCCTATGACATTCACACATCTTGGTTGCCGTCAGTCAGCTTTTCTGATTCTCTTGTTGAAAAGGGAGGCAATGATGCAGCAAACGCTTGGGAACTTTGGGGATGCTCGCCTCGAAAAAGGGGGGCCTTGCTTCTGGATAGGCTGGTTGCAACAGGCGGTGACGGGGTTCGGGTCCGGCGGCTCGGGGGCACGCGGGCGGGCGAGATCCGGTTCACGCGGTTTCTACGCAATCCGGCTGTGACGCTAGAGGCAATGTGCGATGCGGCCTTTGTTCGGACCCGGGAGGCCTGCGAAGGGCGTGATATTCTGGCAGTGCAGGACACAACGGTAACGCGGTCGAGTGGCGGCGGTGGCGATTACCTGCATGCGATGATCGCGGTGGATGCGCGGGATGGCGCTGTCCCGGGGGCGCTGGATGCAACGTTTTGCGAGCGTGACACCGGCCAACGTGCGACCCGGCATGCGCGTGCCTTCGAAGACAAAGAAAGCCACCGCTGGCTGGCGGCCACCGAGCGTGCGGGCGAGATCGCCGGGGCTGGGCGGATCACGATGGTGGCGGATCGCGAGGCCGATATTTTCGACCTGTTTGCGCGCAGGCCCCAAAATGTGGAGTTGATCGTTAGGGCCAATCACAACCGCACGCTTGAGGGCGGTGATAAGATAGCCGAATGGATTGCCGCCATGCCGAGGCTGGGCACGACCCTGCTTACTCTTCCCAAGAGCCCGGGGCGGGCCGCCCGCGACGCCAGGCTGTCGATCCGGTTTGGCCAGGCAACCATGAAGCCGCCGAAAAGATTGGAAAAAACGACATCTGCACCGGTCACTCTCACCTATATCGACCTGCGCGAGGAAACACCGCCTGACGGCGTCAAACCCGTACACTGGCGTTTGCTGACGAGCTACGACATCATCAATGTCACCGACGCTTTGGACGTCGCCGAGCGCTATGCCAAACGCTGGAGGATCGAGGAACTGTTCCGCACGATGAAGCGTAAGCGGTGTCACCGCGCCCTGTCAAAGTTCCATGGCATGAGTTCGTCGATGCGGGCAGCCGGGTGACCTGCTGCGATGGCTTCGAGGGTTGCCTTGAGATAGGCATAGGGCTCGACGTCATTGAGCTTGCAGGTTTCGATCAGGGAGGCGATACGCCCCCAGTTTCTGCCACCTTCGTCATGGCCCGCAAAGAGCGCGTTCTTACGATTGAGGGCAATCGGGCGGATGGTTCGCTCGACCACGTTGCTGTCCATCTCGATAGCGCCGTCGTCGAGAAAGAGCTTCAGTCCGTCCATGTGTTTGGCGATGTAGGAGAGCTTATCGCCGAGGCGTGATTTGGTCGAGATGCGGGAGCGGACGGTTTTGAGCCAGATCTCGAATGCCTCGATCAGCGGTTTGGTCTTTTCCTGGCGAACAGCTTTGCGCTCGGCGGCGGGTTTTCCTCTAATCTCAGCCTCGATCTTGTAGAACTCGGCAATCCGCCTGAGCCCATCCCCTGCAATGGGCGAGCCATCGCGGTCATGCACTTCCTTGAGCTTGCGCCGCGCATGAGCCCAGCAATAGGCCAGTTTGACGGATCCTGAGTTACGGCCCGGTTTGGTCAGGGCATTATAACCCGTATAGCCATCCACCTGCAGCGTACCGCTGAAGCCGGTCAGGAACTCCGTTGCGTGTTTGCCGCCACGCCCATCGGCGTAACAGAACACAACACCCGGTGGCGCGGTGCCCCCGAAGGGCCGCTCATCGCGGGCAATGGCCCAGAGATACCCGGTCTTGGTTCTGCCGCGCCCCGGATCGAGCACCGGACAGCGCGTCTCATCGGCAAAGAGCTTGCTGGAAGATTTGATATCTTTGAACAGATGATCCACCACGGGAGCAAGATGGAAGGATATCCGGCCCATCCAGCCCGCAAGGGTGGAGCGGTGCAGATCAAGGCCGGATCGGGCATAAATCTGCGCCTGCCGGAACAAGGGGCAGTGGTCGGCGTACTTGGAGACCGCCACCTGCGCCAATGTCCCCTCGGTAGGCAGGCCACCCTCGATCAGATGAACCGGTGCAGGTGCCTGGGCCACGCCAGCGTCCTTGTTCGGGCAGGCGTATTTGGGCCGGATGGTCACGATCACCCGCGCCTGGGCCGGAACAATATCCAGTCGTTCGGTGCGATCTTCGCCGATCCTGACCATCTCACCACAGCCGCAGGGGCATGTAATGCTGTCAGGCTCGATCACCTGTTCGATACGTTCCAGATGATCCGGCAGGTTCCCAAGGTTGCGCTGCACAGGTTTGCGCTTCTTGCGCGGTTTGGTCATCTCGATTGTTTCTGACTGCGCCTCGGCCTCGACTGTCGCGACCTCCAGATCTTCAAAAGCCAGTTGCCGTTCATCCGGGCTGAGCTTCTCGGAGCGTTTGCCATAGACCAGCTGGTGCAGTTCTTTGACAAAATGCTCCAGACGCGCGTTGATCGCCTCAAGTTCCGCGTTCTGCGTGGCGAGAGCGGCGTTGCTTTCTTCGAGTGCACAATTGCGCGACGTCAGGTTGCTGTTCAACAGGCTCACGCCAAACGCCTCTTTCCGTGCCGCCAAAACAACCGCCCGCACCTCCGCGGGAAGGGCATCCAGATCAAGGGATTCAAGGGCGTCAGGCATGGCGTGTTCTTAGCAGATCAGGCCACGATTTACACCCTGTACATAAGGCTGAGAGTCACTCTGCCGCACCCGGTCGACGTGTCCGCCGCGCCGTCACCCGTCGCCAGTCCAGGCCCTCAAACAGGGCCTCAAATTGTGCCTTGGACAGCCGCATCACGCCATCATGGACCCTGGGCCAGGCGAACTTGCCCTGTTCCAGCCGCTTGTACGTCATCACCAGACCGGACCCATCCCAAAGCAGAACCTTGATGCGGTCTCCACGTTTGGCGCGGAACACGATGATTACGCCCGAGTGCGGATCAAGGCCCGGATCGCGTTCGGCAACCGCCGCCAGCCCGTCATGGCCCTTCCTGAAATCCACCGGCCTGGTCGCAATCACAACCCGCACCGATTGAGACGGAACAATCATCCCTGTCGCGCCAGGTGCCGCGCAACATTCGCGATCCGTTTTGATGCCGTGCTTTTGGGCAACCGGACAGTGACAGATCCCGCGATGATCTCAATACCGTCAAAGGGCGAAGGCGGTGGTGTCGCAAGCACTGCGATCTCTGCAAAACCAGACGTCTGACCCTCGTCACGCGCGACCTTGCGCCGGGCCGTCGTGCGCCATGTCGATAACCGCGTCGCCGACATACCGTGTTTGCGAGCCACACCCGCAACCGTCGCGCCTGGCGCATACGTCTCGGCCACAATCGCCGCGCGCTCCGCCGCCGTCCGTAGTACAGGCCTGCGACGCGAAACCTCCGCCCCATCATCCAACATCAAATCACCTCCAGATCATTGGAGACCAGCATCTCATATCAAACCGCAAGCCGATACCATGGGGCGCTCGCACCGGTTACGATGAAGCGCAAAGGGTTCGACATCGAGGCCCTGCGCATCAACGACACCGGTCCGCGCAATCGCCTGATCCTGGCCTGCATGATCGCCGCGACGGTTGTGATGCAGATGGTCGCCGAACGCGATGGCCGGTGCCTGCGTCCGCTGACCGATGCCTTCGATGCCGCCGATCAACCTCTGCTGGAGGCGCTCAGCGCAGACCTCGAGGGCAAGACAGACCGACAGAAAAACCCCCACCCCAAAGGCAGCCTCGCTTTCGCCTCGTGGGTCTGCGCAAGGTTGGGCGGCTGGACCGGATACTATGGAAAACCAGGGCCTATTGTAATCCTGTCAGGTTGGACCGAGTTCCAATCCATCAAACACGGCGCGTATATCGCACAGAGTATACATCACCGTGCATCGTGAGATGTGAGAATCTTATAGGGTTTACCGGAGAGTGAAGAACCACCGGCTTGCGCCGGTGGCATCAAGGGGTGTGCTGATCCAGGTACTGAAGTACCAGGTCCTCTGTGATGGCACCGTTGGTGGTCGAGAAATAGCCTCGTCCCCAAAAGCGGCACCCCCGGCAGCGCTTCCTGATCTGCGGGAATTCTCGTTGTATCCGATAAGACGAGCGACCCTTCATCTTCCGAACCAGGTCGGAGATTGCGAGCTTTGGCGGAACCGAGACAAACATATGGACATGGTCGCGGGAGACTACCCCGTGGATGATGTCCACGCCGTTCTCTCCGCACACATGGCGGCAGATGTCGCGCACGCGCAACCCAAGCTCTCCCACCAGGACCTTGTAGCGGTATTTTGTCGACCAGACCAGGTGGTAGCGGTGGTAGTAGACGCAGTGTTTGCCCGTGTCAATTACTCCAGTGATTCAGCCTTACCACCCTTCAATTTAGCCAGACATCCCAGAGCTTGGGGATTTTGGCATAACCTGCGAGGCATCGTCGGATAGCACGAAGGCCTGTCTTGAAGAGAGAGCATAAGGACCTTCGGGCTTTTCGAATCCCCTTTTTTCGCCGCGTATTGCGACGTGGTGCTCTTCGTTTGCTCCGGTTGAAACAGCCCAGTACATGGCGATTGCCAGCACCAAAATGAGGCGGGCCAATCGATCCGGCTTTTTGATCTGGCTTTGAGTAATTTCAAAGCCCCGGGTTTTGAAGTCGGAGAACATGGCTTCAATTCCCCAACGCATTCCATAATCGAGCACCTTGTACTCGGACGGTGCTGCATTCATGGCAATAATCCAAGGCTCTTTGTGCCCCTCCTCGTGAAGCACTCCAATGTTGCTAAAGACGCCCGTTCCGTAAAGCTCAGCGTTTACAAGCCCTTCGGGCATCAGTTGGGCAATTTCGCGCGTCATCATCTCGCCACCCTGATGTTGCAGTGTGATATTTCCCTTCATGCGCAGCCGGTAGTCCCATCCAGCCTCCTGGCACCATGCGACCAATCGGGCGGTTCCATAAAACCGATCTCCCGCCAGCAACACACGCGCATCCGCCGGGAGCCATGGGCGGACTGCTTCCAAAAGCTCATGTTGCACGCGCCATCCAATCGGCCCTTTGGTCTGGCGTACACGCCAGGCGACCGGGAGGGCCCGATCCCGCATCCGCACCGATAACATCAAAACCTCATGCCCTTCGTTGAGCTTGCTTTGATCAAGGGCCACCACAATCGTTTCTCCGGCCTCACACTGGCGGCGGAAAATTTCACCAACATAGGCCTGCATGATCTCATCAGTATCGATGTGAGGATTGCCCAGAACCCGCGAAATGTATTGATAGCGGTGGTCCACAGAGCCGATATCGCGGGGCAGAGCAGCCGCATTTTCCATCAGATTGACGCTGCGCGTGTTCAAAATCACGCTTGCTATGATGCACAATCCCTCCCGGCGCGACTTGTGATACCCGAGCAAGCGGTCCTGAAAATCCGCCTCAACCTTCGAATAAAGCTCTGAAAAACAAACATTTCCCAACAAACCAGCCTCCAATATCAGCAGTGGAGACTCCTTGAATCACACAGATCAGACAAACGTCAAATCAGATCCGGAAATTTTGAAGGGTGGTAAGGTGATTCAGCTGCCTGCAAGGCGATAGCCCCGAAGCTGTGAAGAGTTGCACGGTTCCTCCCGGAATTGCCCTGAGTACGCCTTTTGATTCCCCGAGTGCAGGATGCACGAACGCCATATGGCTTGCCCCGCCAAACACATTTTCCCGCTCCTGGCTGGCTCATTGAGGGAGTTATTTGTCGAACCCGGTCAGCCCTAGGAAATTGTATGCACCAGCGCCGCTTTCGGTCGCGGCCACGACGTCATATTCGGAACTCAATGATAACGAACCGCTGTCAGAGATATCGTAGCTGGACAGTGTGAACGTCTGGAACGCGCCCAGCACATACATGAACGCGCCGTCGGGCGTGATGTACATGTCCTTGGTATCCCCCGGAGGCGTGCCTTCCATGCGCAGTGCATAGGCGGTCTCTGCACCGTCACCCACGGTCGAAACGACACCATGGGCATTGACGTTGAACTCCGAGATGAGGTTGCTGCCGAAGCTGGAGACGTAAAGCTTGGTGCCATCGGGGTTGATCAGCGTCCAGCACGCCTCGTCGATATCTGCACCTTCGCCGGTGCCGAAATTGGCGGACTTCGCAACCGTTACACCATCGTCGACCAGAACCGTCAGGCTGTTGTCGCGCTTGTCACCAGCCAGGTTGAAGTTGGACACAAAGATGCTGTCGCTGTGAACATCCCAGCTAAAGCCAATGCTGCCGGCGATGCCGGCTTCCTCAAAAAACCGTTCATTGGCAACGTCGCCGGATGCGGTGTCGAAGTCATAGACATAGATACGGCTGGGCTTCTGGTGGGTCGGCGTTTGGGTGCCGAAATGCGCGATGCCCCAGGTTGCAACCGCGACCTTGCTGCCGTCGCGGTTGAATTCCACGGTCGTCGGCCCGCCATTGGTGCCGGGATAGGTTGCCAACGTCCTGACAGAAGTCAGCGCGCCCGTGGCTGCGTTGAACGAGAACAGCTGAATGTTGCGGTCATCCAGCACCGCTTCATGTCCGCCGCCTTCGGCGTGGAACGCTGCGTTGGGATACATCTCGATCGGACCTTCGCTCTCGCCGCCCTTCTGGACGTTGGGGTTGTTCCACTGGTTGCCGACCACAACCCAATATTCGTCGCTACCAGGGGTCGTGGCGTGATATGCGATGCTGACGGGCCTGGTACCGCCGGACGCAACGTTTTCGACATGCGCTAGCGCGCCGTTTGACCGGTCGATACCAAAGACCGATATGGTATTGCCACCGGCATTCACCGCAAGCAGGTAGTCACCGACGATCTGAACCGCGCCTTGACTGTCGAAATCGCCTGCCGCGCCGCCACCGACCGCACGGTTGGCACCGCCCTGCGAATCGGTCAAATAGGCAACCTGTGCACCCAGCGTCCCGTCGTCATAACGTTCGAACGAGATCACCTGATTGGTGCTCTCGCCGTTCAGCGTGGTGTAGAGGTAGCCGTCGACCTCGGCGGCAAAAGCGGTCGATGCCATCAATGAGGCAAGGAGTGTTCCATAGAGTTGGGTTTTCATGTCCGTCTCCAGAATGGTTACAACGCCGAATGTGTCTCGAAAGTGGTGGAAATTCTCCAGTGGCGTTCCCCGAGCGGTTTAATTTGGGCCTGATCAGGCGGCAAGGTCAAGTGTCAAGGGCTCGATTGGCAGGGCAATCGACTGAACAACTCTAGCGTTCAACGCGGCTCGTAACAACCCTACAAAGTTGCACGGTTCCTCCCGGAATTGCCCTGAATACGCCTTTTGATGCCCCGAGTGCAGGATGCGCGAACGTCATATGGCTCTTTTGCAGCATTTTTTCCATTCAATCGATTGCCCTGGCTCGATTGGTTGCGCTACATATTGCGTGTTTATCGATCCAATCGTGATAGCTTGGCCTATGAGGGGGCGAGTGAGGTTCAGGGCAGGAAAGGGCGTTCTCATGAGCCTTTTTGGTTTTCTCGACACGACTACCCCACTGGCATTGGATGATCAAAATATATAGTCTGCACAGGTTACATATCAACCTCTATGGCCGATTCGAGGTTGATCTGGACAAGCGTATCGATTTTGAACCCATGGCCGCGTGACTGGAGATCAAATGTCCTCTCAACTGCTCGCCGAATGTATGGAGCAATTTGAAACCCATGGTTTTGAACCGGAATTTCGGTCGTATTTAATGCGCGTCAAATCCCAATTGCTTGCCAGCGGCGATGTCGCTTGCGGTCTGGTGGTGTTGGTTGCACAAGAAGATAACCACTCAGGCCACGCACATCAGATGCTGAGCCTGCTTCTTGATGAAGCTCGGATGGGCCTGGAAAATGATAATGAGTACGCGCCGGATTTCCTGGAAACGGTAGAAATGGCCGTTCAAGCCGGTGTTGCTGCGGGCGCGGTAAAGCAGAAAAACATGATGGAATTTGCGGGCCTCTATCGAAGGGTTGGCTTGCCGGTGCCACAATCATTTATGATCGATCCTGACAATATGGCCCCTCCGCCGGACATGGAGGGCTTCGACCTCTCCGAAAATTTGGAAAGTCTTGCGCGGGATGTCGTGTCAGAGGGCGGGTCAGCCTACGACCTGTTCAACGCCATCGATACGATGCTGGCGGCCGTACCCGAGGAGATTCAGGCGAGTCTGGCCAATCACATTGCTACGATGGATGGCCCGTTCTTTGAGCGCTGTGGTCTCTTCATGCTTCTGTCAGGCTCAGAACTTGTTCAGGAGGCAACCATCGCAGGCCTGCTCGAACATCTTGATAGTTCTGCCCTGAGTGGCGAAACAATGACACTTCTTCCGATGATCCGAGGGTGGTTTGGCAGCGGCGCGGTTCAGGCTGGGCTGGACGAATTGATCAAGAAAACGCGGCGAAAAGCTGCTCCGGGGCAAAGCAGCGCGGCTGGTCCACAGATCCAAGAGATAGTTGCGAGCATAACAGATGGCGTCGGAGCCCAAAACATAGTGGTAGTGTTGAAACAGGGCTCAAAGACGTTGCTGGCCATGATCCTGCTCAAGGCTGGGTATGGGATTAAGGACAGCTTCCTTGATTCCCCTGAAAACAGCGGTGATGCGCAACGCACCATAGGACAACTGCGCGCGGAAACCGGCGCGGACGATATCTCGGCTGACACCTTGCGTGTCTTGCTGGAAGGCGCACTGGCCGATGGCCTGGAAAACGGCTGCCTGCCTGCCCCGGGTTTCCTCGATGTTGTCGAAGCCTGCAACCTGTGCGACCTGCGCCCTCAAGGGCTTGATCTTCCGGCTCTGCTTGATCTTGCTGATCCTGACCGCAAAATTCAGGACGCGTCAGCCCAAGCTCTCGGTCGTTGGGTGAACGATGACTTGGCTCTGGATCTCTTGGAGCCGCTTATGGATAGCTGGTTTGAGGACACCGAGGAAACGCGTGAGATCATCGCGACCGCGCGCACGCCGAGAAGCATAGAAACCAAACTTTGGAAGTCCCTTGAAGCCCGCCGCTATATTTGGGCACGTCGTTTCTTGCAGACAGCCGTGATGTTGCGAGACGGAGACCGCCTTCGAGAATGGAAGACTCTGACAGCATCAGCTTATGGATTGATGAAGGGGCGCGCCCTGAAGCGCATCGCCCTGATGGAAGAGGTCATGTACACAACCATCGAAGCAAGCGATGCGAAGATGTGGTAATGGGGCGTCATCATGGGTATACTCATAGTGACGCGCTATCCCCAAAGTTTTGCATCATCCGCTTCGATTGTCGTATGCATGATGTCTTCCATCAGGGGGATACGCTTCAAAGCCCGTCCATTCATCAAGCCATATGCGGATGCGGTCAGAGTCTTCCACTCCCGGAGCCGGTCTCCATCTCTCAACATCACCGCTGTTTGCAAAAACCGTCGCGCCCAAATATCGCGCCGCGTCTCGAGGAATTTCCAGAGCTTGGTTTCGATACTGCGCGCTGTTTTTCCGGTGGCGACAATCTCACGGGTCTCCTGGCTGTCCTCGAACCAGCTGTCTGTAAGAGGCTCCAGGAAGTCCAACGCCATATCATCATTAATCCAGCGCCCGAGCGCCTGCGCTGAGGCATCTTGAATCTTTCGGTTGGGATCTGCCAAGTCGAGTAGTGCCTGAAGCCCCAATTCCTGAGGGCGCAGGTCGAACAGGTTACAGGATTCGACAACGTCCAGAAAACCCGGAGCGGGCAGGCATTCGTTTGCCAAGCCATCAGCCAATGCACCCTCCAGCAAGACACGCAAAGTGTCAGCGGAAATATCGTCGGCGCCAGTTTCTGCGCGGAGTTGTCCGATCATTTGTTCCGCATCGCCACTGCTTTCAAGGGGAACAAGGAAGCTGTCCCTGATCCCATGCCCTGCCTTGATCAGGATCATTGCCAATACGGTCTTTGAACTCTGTTTCACCCTGACTGCAATGCTCTGAGCGCCAACGCCGTCCGTTATACTCGCGCCGATCTCTTGAATTTCTGCTCCGGTTGACTGGCTCTGGCTTGGAATGGGTTTGCCGCGTGCTTTCTTGATCAGATCATCCAATGCCGCCTGTGCTGGTCCACTGGAAAAAGCGTCAATGTTTCTGCATTCAAGGCAAAGCCATCAAGGCGTTCAAACAGACCGGCAATGGTGGCCTCCTGGACAAGCTGCGGGCCGGACAACAGCATGAACAAAGCGCAACGTTCGAAAAAAGGTCCATCCATCGTGGCAATGTGATTGGCCAGACCCGCCTGAATTTCCTCCGGTGCCGCTGCCATCATGGTGTCAATTGCATTGAATAGATCATAGGCCGAGCCTCCCTCGTCCATGATATCGCGCGCAACATTTTCCAGATTCTCGGAAAGATCGAAGCCCTCCATGTCCGACGGAGGCGCCATATTATCAGGATCGATCATAAATGATTGTGGCACCGGCAAGCCAACCCTTCGATAGAGGCCCGCAAATTCCATCATGTTTTCCTGCTTTACCGCGCCCGCAGCAACACCGGCTTGAACGGCCATTTCTACCGCTTCCAGGAAATCTTCCGCGTACTCATTATCATTTTACAGGCCCATCCGAGCTTCATCCAGAAGTAGGCTCAGTATTTGATGTGCCCCCCCCGAGTGGTCATCCTCTTGTGCGGTGAGCACCACCAAACCACAGGCGACATCGCCGCTGGAGAGCAAGCGGGATTTTAGCCGCAAAAACGTAACTCCCAAGCACCCTGTCCGATAGGGTTGCGGGGTTTTGTTCCGTCAGAGCCGTGCGATGATCTGAGGTGGTGACAGGGTCAGGATTTCCAGGATGTTGAACCGGTGTTTTCTGGCCGTCGAGATGACGGACCTGATGTCGGCGAAGACCCGCGCGCCCTCGAGGGTGCGGAAGGTGCCCGAGATTTTCATGCGCAGCTTCATCATGCGCAGGTCCTGTTCGGCCTGATTGTTTGTGAATGGGACCGCGAAGTCGGCGATGAATCGCAAAACGTCATCGCGGTAGTCACGCAGGCGGAGGAGCAGGTTGTGGCCTGGCCGCCTGGCTTTTCGGCCGCGGGTGCCGGGGCTTTTGGCCAGCGGGGGCTGGCGTTCGTGGAAGGCGAGCCCCTTGGCGAGGATCGCCATGTATCTGGTGACTATACCCTGGCGAACCAGTTCCGGGAGTTCGGTCTCGCCTTGATCCTGAGCCGCGCATCTGAGTTGATTGGCGCTATGAAGCACTGCGCTCATCTCCGTCGCCCAAGGCTCTTTTTCGATCTCTTCGATGGCCTTGAGTTCGCGCAAGTGATGCGCCCCGCAGAGGGCGTGGGCGTCCACTCCGCTCATATGGGCGTAGTAGGGTTTCCAGTGATCATGAATGATCGTCCCGCCGGTCAGGAAGGTTGGAACAGCACCGCGTTTGGCGCTGATGCGGTAATGGGTGAAGGCGGTATCGCAGATCGTGTGCAGCCAGTGCAGCTTGCCGGCAACACGAAGTCCGGTCTCGTCCAGATGCCGAACGCCGCCTTCGGCAAGCCGGGCGAGAATGTGTTCAACCACGACACCCATCTTATTTGCCGCGCCGCGCGTCCAGTTGGTCACGCTGGCCGCGCACAAGCTGGTGGCCCCAAACAGGTCGCGCATAAGCTGGCAGACCCGATCCTCGGGTATCAGCTGCTGAACATTGCAATAGACCGCCACTGCCCGCATGCGCGTGCCATATTGCACATGCGCGGCCACGCCATCGGGAAAGCCAGCCGTCGTCGTGGCTCGACAATGGTCGCAACAATAAACCGCCGCCTGATGCTCGGTGACCTCCAGGCGTGGCGCAGGCAAGTCGAACACCTGACGCTTCTCGATCCCTTTCACCATCTCCGCCGTCAGGGCGCTCTGACAGGCGCTGCAATGCGTCGCCTCATGCCGTTCGACAAAGTCGGGTGTTGACGTCTGGCGCAGGGTGTCGCCCCGGTGGCCAACTTGGCCGCCACTTTTCTTTCCGGATTTGCCACGCAGGCTGCGCGGGGCTGGCTTCTTCAGGCCATCACTTGAAGGGGGCTTGCTGCTATTGCTGCTGTTCTTGGCCAACTGTCGGCGCAGGTCCGTGATCTCTTCCGCCATGCTCGCCAACGCAGCTTCAAGCTCAGCGATCCGACGCAGAGCCGTGGCGAGAAGTTGTTCAAGGGCGGCAACCTGATCCATCCCACCACTGATTCAGAGAAATCAACCCGGCGCCACAGAATTCAGACAAGAAAGAAAAAAACACGCGCAAAATGGCAAATTCGACTCACCATAAAACTGACAATAACACTCAAACGTGGGGGGTGCTTGGGAGTTACGTTTAAAGCTTACCACCCTTCAATTTAGCCAGACATCCCAGAGCTTGGGGATTTTGGCATAACCTGCGAGGCATCGTCGGATAGCACGAAGGCCTGTCTTGAAGAGAGAGCATAAGGACCTTCGGGCTTTTCGAATCCCCTTTTTTCGCCGCGTATTGCGACGTGGTGCTCTTCGTTTGCTCCGGTTGAAACAGCCCAGTACATGGCGATTGCCAGCACCAAAATGAGGCGGGCCAATCGATCCGGCTTTTTGATCTGGCTTTGAGTAATTTCAAAGCCCCGGGTTTTGAAGTCGGAGAACATGGCTTCAATTCCCCAACGCATTCCATAATCGAGCACCTTGTACTCGGACGGTGCTGCATTCATGGCAATAATCCAAGGCTCTTTGTGCCCCTCTTCGTGAAGCACTCCAATGTTGCTAAAGACGCCCGTTCCGTAAAGCTCAGCGTTTACAAGCCCTTCGGGCATCAGTTGGGCAATTTCGCGCGTCATCATCTCGCCACCCTGATGTTGCAGTGTGATATTTCCCTTCATGCGCAGCCGGTAGTCCCATCCAGCCTCCTGGCACCATGCGACCAATCGGGCGGTTCCATAAAACCGATCTCCCGCCAGCAACACACGCGCATCCGCCGGGAGCCATGGGCGGACTGCTTCCAAAAGCTCATGTTGCACGCGCCATCCAATCGGCCCTTTGGTCTGGCGTACACGCCAGGCGACCGGGAGGGCCCGATCCCGCATCCGCACCGATAACATCAAAACCTCATGCCCTTCGTTGAGCTTGCTTTGATCAAGGGCCACCACAATCGTTTCTCCGGCCTCACACTGGCGGCGGAAAATTTCACCAACATAGGCCTGCATGATCTCATCAGTATCGATGTGAGGATTGCCCAGAACCCGCGAAATGTATTGATAGCGGTGGTCCACAGAGCCGATATCGCGGGGCAGAGCAGCCGCATTTTCCATCAGATTGACGCTGCGCGTGTTCAAAATCACGCTTGCTATGATGCACAATCCCTCCCGGCGCGACTTGTGATACCCGAGCAAGCGGTCCTGAAAATCCGCCTCAACCTTCGAATAAAGCTCTGAAAAACAAACATTTCCCAACAAACCAGCCTCCAATATCAGCAGTGGAGACTCCTTGAATCACACAGATCAGACAAACGTCAAATCAGATCCGGAAATTTTGAAGGGTGGTAAGCGTTTAAAGACATCCTGCGATCGGCTGCCGAAGTAAAAACCAATCACCGTGCTCGCAATTCCAAACAATCCCATGAGAATCTGGTTGATGTATTCGCGGGCCTCTTCGCTTGTTTCGCCCGATACAACCTGATGGATCGAAAAGAAGATAAAACCCAAAAGCATGGCGAAAATGAAGAATGTCAGCAGTCCGCGAATGGAATGCGGTGGCAGCGCCATCGCATGGTCCGCGCTGTGCATTCCAAGCGAGCGATAGATCAGTGCACCCGAGAACAAGAAGATCGCAGCAACAGCAAACCCACCAAATACTATGAGAACCCATTTAAAGGGTTCGCCAAGCGCTTCGGACCTCGCGATCTGGGACAATCCAAACAACAGCAGGACCGCAATGAAGCCATAGAACATTAGAAACAGAAGGGGTTGAGCACCTTCGCGTTGGTTTTCATTTACGTTTAAATCACTCATCTCAAAATCCTCTTATCCGTAAAAATACTTGTGCGCCTGGCGAACAATTTCGCGACCAATGTCCATCTGACTGCCTCTTGGCGCCGTCGGGAAAGTCTTCCGAGGGGCCACTGGCGCTGTTTCAGCCTTCTGGATTTCAGGTTTTGCCTTTTGGGTTGGAATTTTGTCCTTGTTTTGGCCGAAAATCCGGTTTTTGGGCGGACTCGCCCCGGGGATCACGCTGTTACGATCGGGATTTTATCCACGCCAAGCACAACCAGCCGCTTCAGGTTATGTCCAATAGCGGTGCAAGCGACCTGGAACTGTACCTTGGCCTGACCACGATAGCGCACCTGTTTCGAGCGCTTTGAAAACACGCGCTCATATGGCGCACGCATCTTGCTGAGCCAGCGATCCTTATCGCGGTTTTTTGCCGCCATATTGTTCTTCTTGATGACCGCGCTGTGACATCCTTTGCGTTTGAGTTCCCTCTGTGCAGGTGCAGTGCAATAGCCTTTGTCTGCATAAACAGCACCCTGATCCGGGCACACATGGCGCAGACCTTTGGCATCATCGACATTGGCCGGTGTGGCCGCCACTTTGTTGACCAGACCTGATTGCATGTCCACGCTGGCATGTTCCTTGTAGCCATACCAATATTTGTTTTTGTTCTTTGCGCCAAAACGCGCTTGCTTGTCGGCAGCAACCCTGGGAGCGGTTTCGTTGTTGAACTTCTCCAGACCCTTGGCGATGGCTTTGTCCCGATCACTCCAGTTCGAGAATTTCGAAACCAGCTGGCTGGCATCCACAAAGGTGAACACTTCCCGGATCAAACCTGCAGCCTTCAAGCTGACGCGCAGACGATTGAAAATGTCCATGAGCCCCTTTGTACCCAACCGCTTGCGGAAATCGCCGAAAAACGAGTGATCAGGTGTCTTCTCACTGAGCCCAAAGCCGCAAAACCATTTGGCTGCAAGGTTCTCACGCATGAACCGTTCCATCTCCCGATCGGAAATGTCCTCAAGGAATTGAAGCACCAGCATGCGAAACGCACGCCCGGCACCCAATTCAGGGCGCCCGCGATCAGAATAAAGCGCTGCCAGAGGCTTTGCCAAAGCACACAGGTCAACAACCGCTTCAAACTTGCGGTACGGATGATCAGCCAACACAAGCCCATCCAACGTTGCAAACATTTCAATCTGATCACGCTTCATAGCCAGCCACCCCAAAAAATACTCACGCAGACTGAATCAATTCATCACAGTCCTGTCCAGAGACTTTTCCGACAGGGCCCTCTTAGCAGAGCAGCGTCACTATGATTGCTGCCAAAGGCGGGTTCCGTGATAACCGCGGGCGCGCGGCCGCTGACCAGACTGACCCAGCCGCGATCCGGGTTCTGGCGATTGCGTATCTTCACACCGCGTGAATTACCGGCCCGCCCCAGAAGGCGGCACAACCCCGCTTGCACCAGATTCGCAAATTTCAGGCTGTTCACGCTTCCCGAGGAAAGGGTCTCGGTTCCCTTGGCCGAAGAGACCGCCGCGTTATAGTGCAATTCAGCGGTTAGATCGGCACCCCATTGATCCGTGTTTTGATAGGCTCCCGCGACGCCGACGCCGTCACGAAGAAAGATTCTGGTGTCCATCGGTTGGCCTGTTGCGGGCCCAAAATTGTCGGCTGCAAATCGCGCCATATCCTGCGCAACGGCTGTATTGTAACGATATTCCTGAGGTAGACTGATGCCCACGGCACCACCGGCATTGGCCGTATGGCCAACAACAATTCCCAATTTCATTTTATTAACTCCGAACTAAAAAGGTTTTGTCTAAAAGTTTTGCCCGCTGAAAATCAGGCTGCGGACAGCGCACAATTACCATAACAGCGCGTATTCGGCAAATTTGGCGTGGGAAACCACAAACCAATCTGGCAAGTGGTTCGAAAGGAGGCCGTTTTCATGCACCCCAACCTAGCTTTCCGAAAGATCGCACCGCCAAAAATGTCGCCTTTTCGCGACAGCGCGGATTTGGCGTGTTGGCCGTAAACGCCGATAGTGGCCCGTTGATCAGTCACATTCCCTTCCTACTGAATGAAGAGGGTACCGAGGCCCGGCTGCATTTGGTGCGGTCAAATCCGATCCTGCGACTGCTGGATGATCCGCAACCTGCCGTCATCGTGCTGCAGGGCCCGCATGGCTACATATCACCGGATTGGTACGGCGTCGAAGATCAGGTGCCGACTTGGAACTACATCGCCGTGCATCTGCGCGGGCGGTTGGAGCGGCTTCCTGACAAGGAGCTTGGCGGCATTTTGGATGACCTCTCGGCCCATTTCGAACAGCAATTGGCACCGAAACCGGCTTGGACCAGTGGCAAGATGACGCCAGACGCGCTGAAGAAAATGATGCGTATGATCGTTCCTTGTCGAATGTTGGTTGAGGTGGTTGAAGGCACCTGGAAACTGAACCAGAACAAAGACGACGCCGTCCGCCACCGGGCGGCAGATGCGGTTTCAACAAGCAGTGTTGGATCCGATCTGGCGGAGTTGGTTGATTGGATGCACAACCCGCCAAGCTAGGGAGAAACCGTTTTCATGCTAAAACTTTTTCACAACGCGGCCTCGCCGTTTGTCCGCAAGGTTATGGTCGTTCTGCATGAAGCAGACCGCGCTGAGGAAGTTGAATTGATCCATAGCGTTGGCGGACCTTTGGCGACCGAGAATATGCCGCTTGCAGAAAACCCGTTGGGCAAGTTGCCGACACTTGTACGCCCAGATGGTCCTGCGCTTTATGACAGCCGGGTCATCTGTCGCTATCTGGATGATCACTTCGACGCAGGACTATATCCGGTTGATCGGCAATGGGATGTACTGACGCTGGAGGCGACGGCGGATGGCATCATGGATGCGGCTGTGATGAAGACATATGAAGGCCGCTGGCGTCCCGAAGAACTGCAATATGCTCCATGGGTTGAGGCGCAGTGGGACAAGATTGACCGGGCGCTGGATGCAGTGGAGGCACGGTGGATGCCGCTGTTGGCGGGGCCGGTTCACATTGGGCAGATCGCGATGGGATGTGCTTTGGGGTATCTGGACTTCCGCCATGCAGAGCGCGATTGGCGCGCTGGGCGGGCGGACTTGCCCGACTGGTATGCGGGCTTCCTTGACCGTGCGAGTATGCAGGCGACGTTGCCGGAAGGCTGAGTTGGCAAATTCCGCCAAACACACCACTTCACGATTCAATTCTTTTGGCAATTGGTTTAGACAGCGGACAAAAGTCAACTGAGGCCCGCGCATGTCCAATCCAAAACCTGTTGTCCTTTGCATTCTTGATGGTTGGGGACATCGCGCGGAAAGATCCGCGAATGCGCCGGTTTTGGCGGATACGCCCAACTTTGACCGGATAATGGCTGAAAATCCAATGGCTTACCTGACGACGCATGGGCCGGATGTGGGTTTGCCGAGTGGGCAGATGGGCAATTCCGAGGTCGGTCACACGAATATCGGTGCGGGCCGTGTAGTGGCGATGGATTTGGGGCAGATCGATCTGGCGATTGAGGATGGGTCGTTCTTTGAAAACCCCGCCATTCTTGAGTTTGCCGGGAAGATGAAGGCGTCGGGAGGCACGGCGCATATGATTGGTTTGTGCTCTCCCGGTGGGGTGCATTCGCATCAGGAACACATGGTGGCGGCGATCAGGTCGCTGGTGGATCAGGGTGTCAAATCCGTTGCCCATGTCATCACGGACGGGCGCGATGTGGCCCCGAAATCGGCGCGCGAACAGGTGGCGAAATTCGCCGAAAAGGCACGTCGGTATAACGTTGGTATTGCGTCGGTATCAGGCCGGTATTTCGCAATGGACCGCGATAATCGCTGGGAACGGGTCGAGAAGGCGTATCGGGCAATTGTTCGGGCCGAAGGGGATCATTTGGAAGATGCGATTTCTGCCATCGATGCCGCGCATGAACGAGGTGAAACGGATGAATTCATTTCGCCCGCCGTCTTGAATGGTCATGACGGGATCAAAGACGGCGACGGTATTTTCTTCGTCAATTTCCGGGCCGACCGTGCGCGGGAGATATTGAGCGCGATATGCGATCCCAATTTCGACGGCTTTGATACTGGGCCTCGGCCCGCCCTAACGGGCGCGCTTGGCATGGTCGATTATTCTGACGCGCTTAACGAATTCATGACCACAGTCTATCCGAAACAGGAAATCGTCAACACGCTGGGGGCGTGGATTGCCTCAAAAGGTCTGAAGCAGTTTCGATTGGCCGAAACTGAAAAATATCCCCATGTCACGTTCTTCCTGAATGGCGGGGTTGAGGTGCCGGAGGTGGGCGAAGATCGCTACATGGCGCCGTCGCCCAAAGTCGCGACCTATGATCTTCAACCAGAAATGTCCGCGCCGGAAGTTACAGACAAACTCGCAGAAGCAATCCGCGCACAATATGACTTGATCATCGTCAATTTCGCCAATCCCGATATGGTCGGGCATACCGGTGATCTCGATGCCGCCATCAGGGCATGTGAGGCCGTGGATGCGGGGCTCGGTCTGGCGCTAGAGGCATTGGAGGAGGTCGGTGGCGCGATGATCGTGACGGCCGATCACGGAAATTGCGAAACGATGGTCGATCCCGAATCCGGCGGGCCGCACACGGCGCACACGACCAACCTGGTTCCGGTTGTCGTCGTCGGCGGACCGGGCGAAAGTTTGCGTGACGGGCGTCTGGCTGATCTGGCGCCGACAGTTTTGGAATTGATGGGCCTGGACAAACCAACAGAGATGACAGGGCAGAGTCTGCTGACATGATCCGCGTGCTTCTCATCCTTTGTTGCCTTGCGGGCACCGCGATGGCGCAGGAGGATCCCGCCTTCATCGCGAAGCGTGCAGCCGGTCAACTTGAGGCTGCGCGCAACGCGCTAACGGTCGCCAGCAAATCTCGCGACCGGGTTAAGGCGCTGACCCAGACGATCCGCGCCTATGAGCATGGGCTGACGGCGTTGCGCGAAGGCGTCCGGCGCGCGGCAATCAAGGAAAGTGCACTGCGTCAAAAATTTGAGGCGGAAAGCGAGCAGGTGTCAAAATTGCTGGGTGTGCTTCAAAGCATCCAAACCTCTCCCGCACCGTTATTGCTATTACATCCGTCCGGGCCGATTGGAACCGCGCGGTCGGGCATGATTGTTGGCGACATCACGCCTGCGTTGCAACGGCAGGCCGATGAACTGAAATCCGAGTTGGAGGAAATCGCCCTGATGCGGGCCATCCAGGAAGGCGCAGCGCAGACATTGGAAGACGGACTGTCAGGAGCGCAGGAGGCCCGAACAGAACTCAGCATCGCGATTTCCAACCGCACAGATCTTCCGCAACGGCTGATCGAGAACGAAGGTGCGATGAACGCGCTTCTGAGTTCCGCCGAAACATTGCGCGGGTTTGCCGCCGGATTGGCCGAGATGGAAATCACCGGTGGCGACGCGCCTTTGCATATTGGCGATGCACGCGGCGCTCTGCCCTTGCCGGTCGACGGCACCGTTTTGCGTCGCGCGGGAGAGGCCGATGCCGCCGGTATCCAACGCCCCGGAATTGTCATGGCAACGGAACCACGCGCATTGGTCACCACCCCCTGGGCCGCGACAATTCGTTATCGTGGCCCACTTCTGGACTACGGAAACGTGATGATCCTTGAACCCGGTGACGGTTTTCTTTTGGTTTTGGCAGGCCTCAATGAGGTATATGGTGCGACCGGAGACGTACTTCCCGCCGGAACACCGGTGGGTTTGATGGGTGGAAATGCCCCCGACGCGGAGATTTTTTTAACGCTAGCTGCCCAAGGTGGTGGCGGAACACGCACAGAAACGCTCTATATAGAGCTGAGGCAAGGCGAGGAACCGGTCGACCCGGCATCTGGTTCGCCTTTGATGGATAAGGACAAAAGCGCATGAGAAAGTTTGTAATGGCCGCCGTTGCCGGAACCCTTGCAGGGGCCGTGGCGACGACCCAGATTGCGGGCCCCCTTTTGGCGCAAGAGGGCAGTCGGCAGAGTTCTGTCTATGAACAGCTTGACCTGTTCGGCGACATCTTCGAACGCATCCGTGCGCAATATGTCGAAGAGGTGGATGAAGCCGACCTGATCGAAGCTGCGATTGACGGGATGCTGACATCGCTCGACCCGCATTCCGGATACCTCTCACCCAAAGACGCCAGCGACATGCGGGTGCAGACGCGTGGCGAATTCGGTGGACTGGGTATCGAGGTGACACAGGAAGAAGGTTTCGTGAAAGTCGTTTCGCCGATTGATGACACGCCCGCAGACGCGGCGGGCATGGAATCAGGCGATTTCATCACACATGTGGATGGCGAAAGCCTTTTGGGTCTGACACTGGACGAGGCGGTCGAAAAGATGCGCGGGCCGGTGGGCAGCGAGATCATCATAACGGTGGTGCGCGAAGGTGCCGATGAACCGTTCGATGTGTCGATCATTCGTGACACAATCAAGCTGACGGCGGTGCGGACGCGGACGGAAGGCGAGTCCGTTGTACTGCGCGTGACGACGTTCAACGACCAAACCTATCCGAACCTTGAATCCGGCATTGCCAAGCAAATCGAAGAACTGGGTGGTATCGACAATGTCAACGGTTTCATCCTTGATCTGCGCAACAATCCGGGCGGATTGCTGACGCAGGCGATCAAGGTTTCGGACGCGTTTCTGGATGCAGGCGAAATCGTTTCGACGCGAGGCCGTAACCCGCAGGATGGTGACCGCCACAACGCGACCGAAGGCGATCTGGCGTTGGGCAAGCCTGTGGTAGTGTTGATCAACGGTGGGTCCGCTTCGGCGTCCGAGATTGTTGCCGGTGCGCTGCAGGATCACCGTCGGGCGATCGTTGTCGGCACTCAAAGTTTCGGCAAGGGCTCGGTCCAGACGGTCATGCCGCTGCGCGGCGATGGCGCAATGCGGTTGACCACGGCGCGGTACTACACGCCTTCTGGTCGGTCGATTCAGGCTTTAGGTGTGTCGCCGGATATCGTGGTTGAGCAGCCGCGCCGTGATCCTCAGGCGGAGGCGGAAGAAGAGGACGCGCGCCCGACCCGGTCCGAAGCCGACCTTCGTGGTTCACTGGATAATGACTCGCTGACCGAAGATGAACGCCGTCAGATCGAAGAAGACATGGCAAAGGCTGAGGAAGCCGCGAAGCTGCGCGAGGACGACTTCCAGCTGGCCTATGCAATTGATCTGCTGAAGGGCTTGATGGCGCTGAACCCGGCGCAATGACGCCCGAGGCAATCGCCGCGCTGCCGTATCGCCCATGTGTCGGCGTGATGCTGGTCAACGCGGCGGGCAACGTGTTCGTCGGCCAGCGGATCGACAGCGACTTCGACGCCTGGCAAATGCCGCAAGGTGGAATCGATGCAGGCGAAACCCCCCGCGACGCTGCCTTGCGCGAATTGCAGGAGGAAACCGGTGTTTCTCCGCAACTTGTCACCATTGAGGCGGAAAGCAGCGGTTGGATTCCTTACGATCTGCCGCATGATCTGGTGCCAAAACTGTGGAAAGGCCGCTTTCGCGGACAAGAGCAACGCTGGTTTCTTATGCGGTTTTTGGGGTCGGATGCGGACGTGATAATAGAGACTGAACATCCGGAGTTTTCGCGGTGGCGTTGGATCGCGCCGGGTGAGGTCGTGGATGCAATTGTGCCCTTCAAGCGGCCGGTATATCGCGCGGTCCTGTCGGAATTCAGAGCGCTGTTGTAGTTGAAAGAGATCGTGATGCGCGCCTTTGTTGTTGCCTTTCTGATCGTGTTCTTTGCGGGTGAGGCGCTTGCTCTCAGTTGCATCCGTCCCTCTTTGGAGCGCGCCTTTGTGCAAGCCCGGGATGCGGAAGAACTTTATGTGCCGGTTCTTGGCCGGTTTATCGAATTGGACGTTGATCAAGGCGGCGAGAAAGATCGCACCCGCGAAGACAGCTTTGGCGCCGCGCGTTTTGTCGGCAGGCCGGTGGCACGTTATGGATTCGGTGATGCTATGGATGTCAGGGTTTCGGTGACCCTGCGTTGTCTGGCGCATTGGTGTGGTGGCATCGCGGAGGATGAAGAGGTTCTGACATTCCTGCGGATTGACGGTTCGGATTACCATTTCGAAACGGGCCCTTGCGTGAGTTCGGTATTCTATTCGCCGGGCTCTTCCGAGTTGTCCGCGATGCGTCGCTGCCTGCGCAGAGATCGCTGCGAACCAGACCAATAGATTGCGCCGCGCCATCCCCTCGCTTGGCGAAGCCAAGCGCGCGTCGCCGGAGTGGCGAGCCCTGTGGGCGCGATGACAAAAGAGTTGGGCGGTGGGATTTAACAGGCTGCGTTGCGTTTTCTGAGAGGTCCCGCAGCCCGTATTTATGACCAAGAAGAAACGAGGGGCCTTTTTCCGGGGGTCCGCCCCACCATCCGGCCATCGCTACCATTCGGCTCCCGGCGGGACGGCGGGGTTTCTCCTCGGTGCGGTCATCGGCTTGGCAGCCTGTACCGCCCCTCAATCACAAGCGATTTTCCCTAATTAATCGTGAATCGGTCCCGTTTCTTCTTGGTCATAAATACGGAATCCGAGCGCGCCACTGGCGGGGCGGGCGAAATTTCGCGACTCCACAAAGAGAACAAAGTATGAACGTAACTCCCAAGCACCCCCCACGTTTGAGTGTTATTGTCAGTTTTATGGTGAGTCGAATTTGCCATTTTGCGCGTGTTTTTTTTCTTTCTTGTCTGAATTCTGTGGCGCCGGGTTGATTTCTCTGAATCAGTGGTGGGATGGATCAGGTTGCCGCCCTTGAACAACTTCTCGCCACGGCTCTGCGTCGGATCGCTGAGCTTGAAGCTGCGTTGGCGAGCATGGCGGAAGAGATCACGGACCTGCGCCGACAGTTGGCCAAGAACAGCAGCAATAGCAGCAAGCCCCCTTCAAGTGATGGCCTGAAGAAGCCAGCCCCGCGCAGCCTGCGTGGCAAATCCGGAAAGAAAAGTGGCGGCCAAGTTGGCCACCGGGGCGACACCCTGCGCCAGACGTCAACACCCGACTTTGTCGAACGGCATGAGGCGACGCATTGCAGCGCCTGTCAGAGCGCCCTGACGGCGGAGATGGTGAAAGGGATCGAGAAGCGTCAGGTGTTCGACTTGCCTGCGCCACGCCTGGAGGTCACCGAGCATCAGGCGGCGGTTTATTGTTGCGACCATTGTCGAGCCACGACGACGGCTGGCTTTCCCGATGGCGTGGCCGCGCATGTGCAATATGGCACGCGCATGCGGGCAGTGGCGGTCTATTGCAATGTTCAGCAGCTGATACCCGAGGATCGGGTCTGCCAGCTTATGCGCGACCTGTTTGGGGCCACCAGCTTGTGCGCGGCCAGCGTGACCAACTGGACGCGCGGCGCGGCAAATAAGATGGGTGTCGTGGTTGAACACATTCTCGCCCGGCTTGCCGAAGGCGGCGTTCGGCATCTGGACGAGACCGGACTTCGTGTTGCCGGCAAGCTGCACTGGCTGCACACGATCTGCGATACCGTCTTCACCCATTACCGCATCAGCGCCAAACGCGGTGCTGTTCCAACCTTCCTGACCGGCGGGACGATCATTCATGATCACTGGAAACCCTACTACGCCCATATGAGCGGAGTGGACGCCCACGCCCTCTGCGGGGCGCATCACTTGCGCGAACTCAAGGCCATCGAAGAGATCGAAAAAGAGCCTTGGGCGACGGAGATGAGCGCAGTGCTTCATAGCGCCAATCAGCTCAGATGCGCGGCTCAGGATCAAGGCGAGACCGAACTCCCGGAACTGGTTCGCCAGGGTATAGTCACCAGATACATGGCGATCCTCGCCAAGGGGCTCGCCTTCCACGAACGCCGGCCCCCGCTGGCCAAAAGCCCCGGCACCCGCGGCCGAAAAGCCAGGCGGCCAGGCCACAACCTGCTCCTCCGCCTGCGTGACTACCGCGATGACGTTTTGCGATTCATCGCCGACTTCGCGGTCCCATTCACAAACAATCAGGCCGAACAGGACCTGCGCATGATGAAGCTGCGCATGAAAATCTCGGGCACCTTCCGCACCCTCGAGGGCGCGCGGGTCTTCGCCGACATCAGGTCCGTCATCTCGACGGCCAGAAAACACCGGTTCAACATCCTGGAAATCCTGACCCTGTCACCACCTCAGATCATCGCACGGCTCTGACGGAACAAAACCCCGCAACCCTATCGGACAGGGTGCTTGGGAGTTACGTATGAACATACTGCAAGGCGATGGCCTATGCAGAACTGAACATCACCTCAAACTTCACCTTCCTCAGGGGTGGCAGCCACGGTGAGGAATACATGCAGCTCGCCGCCGCGATGGATATGGACGCCATCGCCATTGCCGATGAGAACTCTGTCGCCGGGATCGTGCGCGCCCATACCGAGGGGCGCGAGATCGCACGCCAGGTGCGGCTTTGGCGCGAGGAAAGCTTTGGTCCACCGCGCCCTTACCACCCTTCAATTTAGCCAGACATCCCAGAGCTTGGGGATTTTGGCATAACCTGCGAGGCATCGTCGGATAGCACGAAGGCCTGTCTTGAAGAGAGAGCATAAGGACCTTCGGGCTTTTCGAATCCCCTTTTTTCGCCGCGTATTGCGACGTGGTGCTCTTCGTTTGCTCCGGTTGAAACAGCCCAGTACATGGCGATTGCCAGCACCAAAATGAGGCGGGCCAATCGATCCGGCTTTTTGATCTGGCTTTGAGTAATTTCAAAGCCCCGGGTTTTGAAGTCGGAGAACATGGCTTCAATTCCCCAACGCATTCCATAATCGAGCACCTTGTACTCGGACGGTGCTGCATTCATGGCAATAATCCAAGGCTCTTTGTGCCCCTCTTCGTGAAGCACTCCAATGTTGCTAAAGACGCCCGTTCCGTAAAGCTCAGCGTTTACAAGCCCTTCGGGCATCAGTTGGGCAATTTCGCGCGTCATCATCTCGCCACCCTGATGTTGCAGTGTGATATTTCCCTTCATGCGCAGCCGGTAGTCCCATCCAGCCTCCTGGCACCATGCGACCAATCGGGCGGTTCCATAAAACCGATCTCCCGCCAGCAACACACGCGCATCCGCCGGGAGCCATGGGCGGACTGCTTCCAAAAGCTCATGTTGCACGCGCCATCCAATCGGCCCTTTGGTCTGGCGTACACGCCAGGCGACCGGGAGGGCCCGATCCCGCATCCGCACCGATAACATCAAAACCTCATGCCCTTCGTTGAGCTTGCTTTGATCAAGGGCCACCACAATCGTTTCTCCGGCCTCACACTGGCGGCGGAAAATTTCACCAACATAGGCCTGCATGATCTCATCAGTATCGATGTGAGGATTGCCCAGAACCCGCGAAATGTATTGATAGCGGTGGTCCACAGAGCCGATATCGCGGGGCAGAGCAGCCGCATTTTCCATCAGATTGACGCTGCGCGTGTTCAAAATCACGCTTGCTATGATGCACAATCCCTCCCGGCGCGACTTGTGATACCCGAGCAAGCGGTCCTGAAAATCCGCCTCAACCTTCGAATAAAGCTCTGAAAAACAAACATTTCCCAACAAACCAGCCTCCAATATCAGCAGTGGAGACTCCTTGAATCACACAGATCAGACAAACGTCAAATCAGATCCGGAAATTTTGAAGGGTGGTAAGCCACCGCGCCCCGACCACATCCCGCGCCCGCCGTCTGCCCCGGTGGAACGCATCCCCCGCCTGATCCCGGCGGCGCGGATTGTCACTACCGATGGGATCACCGCCACCTGCCTGTCGCGTAATCGCAAAGGCTGGGCCAATCTTTGCCGGTTGCTGTCGCAAGGCAAACTGCGTGCCGAAAAGGGCGATTGCATCCTTATGGCAAGGGATCTGCTTAAATGGGGCGGGGAGCAGGAGATACTGCTGCACCCGCCAAGCCATGCAACGCCAGAGCCCGGCGCGCGCGACTGGTTGCAACATGCGAAACGCCTGACGCGCCGCTTCCCCGGAAAGGTCTCCCTTCTCCTCGCGCCGGAGTATAACGGCCAGGATCAGGCGCGGTTCAAGGCCCTCACCAAGACAGCCGCCGATCTCGGCATTCAAACCGTGGCCTCCGCAAGCCCCGTCATGCATGTGGCCGCGCGGCGCAAGCTGACCGATGTGCTTTCGGCTATCCGTGAGGGCTGCAAGGTCGAGGCGCTGGGCCGCTCTGCACTGGCCAATGCAGAACAACGGATACGCTCGGAAACCGAGATGCTGCACATTTTCAAAGGCTATGAAGATGCAGTCCATCGCAGCGCCGAGATCGCTGCGAAATGCCGGTTCGACCTCGGCACGCTGCGCTATGAATACCCGTCCGAAATTGCACAAGGCGAAAGCCCGTCGGACCGGCTT
The DNA here is from genome assembly GCA_951812305.1 of uncultured Paracoccaceae bacterium. Classification (GTDB taxonomy): domain Bacteria; phylum Pseudomonadota; class Alphaproteobacteria; order Rhodobacterales; family Rhodobacteraceae; genus Rhodobacter_B. The sequence continues at coordinate 297,611 of CATOSB010000012.1, read as the reverse complement.
CGCCGTCTTGCCTATGAAGGTCTGCTCTGGCGCTATCCCAACGGGTCGCCGGAAAAGGTGCGCAGGATGCTGGAGCATGAGCTGCAGCTCATCGCCAAGCTGGAATATGAGCCCTATTTTCTGACCGTCCGCGATGTCGTCCATTATGCGAGATCACAGAATATCCTCTGTCAGGGGCGCGGGTCGGCGGCCAATTCAGTGGTCTGTTACTGCCTTGGTGTGACCTCGGTCGACCCGGAACAGGGGACGATGGTTTTTGAACGTTTTGTATCAGAGGCGAGGAACGAACCCCCCGATATCGACGTCGACTTCGAACATGAACGCCGCGAAGAGGTGATCCAGCACATCTATGAACGCTATGGGCGCGCGAGGGCGGGGATTTGCGCCACGGTCGTGCATTACCGCGGCAAACGGGCGATCCGCGAGGTGGGCCGCGCGATGGGGCTGACCGACGATACGATCTCCGCCATGTCCTCGCAGCTTTGGGGCTTCTTCTCAGCCGATGCGGTCGAGGATCAGCGGTTCCGCGAGATCGGCCTCGACCCAAATGACCCCCGTCTGCAGCAGACGATGGCGCTGATTTACGAGATTATCGGCTTCCCCCGCCACCTCAGTCAGCATGTGGGCGGGTTCATCATGACCGAGGGGCGACTGGACGAACTCTGCCCCATCGAAAACGCGACAATGGAGGACCGCACGGTCATCCCCTGGGACAAGGACGACATCGACTCGCTTGGCATCCTGAAGGTCGATGTCCTCAGCCTCGGTATGCTGACCTGCATCCGCAAGGCGTTTAATCTGATCGACCGGCATCACGGCACCAGCTACGCCCTTTCAACCCTGCCCCAGGAGGACCCGAAGGTCTATGACATGCTCTGCCAGGCGGATTCTTTGGGTGTCTTTCAGGTCGAAAGCCGGGCGCAGATGAACTTTCTGCCCCGGATGAAACCGCGCACCTTCTATGATTTGGTGATCGAGGTGGCGATCATCCGACCGGGGCCGATTCAGGGCGACATGGTGCATCCTTTCATCCGCCGGCGGAACGGGGAGGAGGAGGTCTCCTTCCCCTCAGACGAACTGGGCGACGTTCTGGGCAAGACCCTCGGCGTGCCGCTCTTTCAAGAACAGGCGATGCAGATCGCCATCGTCGGCGCGGGGTTCTCCCCGGAAGAGGCCGACCGCCTGCGCCGCTCGCTCGCTACCTTCAAGAAACATGGGTCCGTCAGCGATTTCCGTGACCGGTTCATGAAGGGCATGGCGGCAAACAACTATGAAGAAGATTTCGCCGCGCGCTGTTTCAGCCAGATTGAAGGCTTCGGGAGTTACGGCTTCCCCGAAAGCCATGCGGCCAGCTTTGCCCTTCTGGTCTATGCCTCTAGCTGGCTCAAATGCCACCACCCCGGCATCTCTGCCTGCGCGCTGCTGAACTCACAACCGATGGGCTTTTATGCGCCTGCCCAGATCGTCCGTGACGCCCGCGAACATGGCGTCACGGTCAGGCCCGTCGATATCAATGCCAGCTTCTGGGATAATGTGATGGAACCCGACGACAAGGGTGGTCTTGCCCAAGCTTCTGAAAATACTCGCAGAGGCGGACGCCTTCGCCTCCCTCGGCCTTTCGCGCCGCGATGCACTCTGGGCCGCAAAGGCGCTGGTGCCGGGCGAGGAATTGCCCCTTTTCAAGGGCGATCTGGATGGCGAAGGGATCGTGGAACCCGCCGTCCACCTGCCCGCCATGACACTGGGCGAAGAGGTGGTGGAAGACTATGTCTCCATGCGCCTGACGCTGCGCGCACATCCCTTGGCCCTGCTCCGGGATCGGCTGACACCAGAACTGGCAAGTCGCAATGTCACGCAAAAGGCAGAGAACCGTGCCATCAGATTTAATGCCTCCGGCGGGCATATTTCTGACGAGAAGAAGCGGGAGGCACCGCAAGAACCTTTACAGACCGCTCTCAGCAAGGCCCGCCCGACACATCGTCACCCGCGCGACGTACGGTTTTTCAACTGATCCCCGCTTCTTCTCGTTTCAAGTATGCATTTCGACGACCGAAAGCAGCAAAACGTCAAACGAAGGCGGCGCATCTCAAAGTACAAAAAAAAGAGCGTGCGAAAGCACTCATTTTGCCTATTTGCGTAACTGTTTCAAGACGCTGGCAGAAACATAGCCATCCGGCACCCTACCGATAGATTTCTGATAGTCCTGCACGGCGGCGATGGTGCGCGGGCCGATGATGCCGTCAACGCCTTGTGGGTCGAAACCTTACCACCCTTCAATTTATACCAACGGCTTGATCAATTGACCGTTGCCCATTCTCTGGTCGTTATTGAGGTTATGCGCTGCGGGTCATTTTCGAAGAAGTTCCAGGCGTCTGCGCATTTGTCGAGGATCTGCTCGTAGGTATCGAACACGGTGATGGCCAGCTTGTTGGAGCGCAGATAGGCCCAGACATTTTCCATCGGGTTGAGTTCGGGCGCATAGGGGGGCAGCTTCAGGAGCGTTATGTTGTCTGGCACCAAGAGCCCCTTGGCTCCGTGCCACCCCGCGCCATCTGTGACCAGGAGCGCATGAGAACCGGGTGCGATTGTTTTTGAGACCTCGTCGAGATGCAGGCCCATCGCCTCTGTGTTAACATAAGGCAGGATCAGCCCAGCTGCGGCACCACGTGCCGGACAGGCAGCGCCAAATACGTAGCTCCATTTGTAGCGGGTATCCCGGGGCGCACGTGGGCGGGTTCCCCGCTTCGCCCAGACACGGGTGAGTGTTCCCTGCTGGCCCACCCGTGCTTCGTCCTGGAACCATATTTCCAGTGGCTTTCCTTTCGCCCGTTCAGTCAAAATGTCGGCTACGATGCTGGCAAAGTTTTTTTTAAATGCAGTCTGTGCCACTGGGTCGGCGTTGGGATGTTCGGGGCGGACCGACAGCCTGCGAAAGCCCAGTTGAACCAAATAACTACCTACTGTGCGTTCGTGGAGCTTGATCTCGAACTCCGCCTCAATGCGCCGGGCAAGATCGGCGCGACGCCAGCGAACCACACCATCGCGGGCCGGATCAGGGCCAGCCTCCACCCAGACCGCAAGCTGCGCTATCTGCTCCGGCGACAATCGAGGTTTCGCGCCGCCACCCCCACGATCTGACAGCCCGTCAGGACCTTCGACATTGTATCGATGGACCCAGTCTCGAAGGGTTTGGCGATCCATCCCGCAACTCTGGGCAGCAACCTTGCGCGACGACCCTTCAAGCACCAGAGCAATCGCCAAAAGCCGACGTGCTACTTTGCCGTTCGACGCGCGACCGGCTAAAGCGCGCAACTCGTGCACCGTGAAATCATCGCGCAAAACCGGAACCGCGGCACCCATATCTCCCTCCCTCTCTGGACAGAAACAGTGAGTCACATACCGAACAATTTGGGAATCCAAAAAGCGAGTCAAATCATCCCGCCGTTGGTATTAGCCAGACATCCCAGAGCTTGGGGATTTTGGCATAACCTGCGAGGCATCGTCGGATAGCACGAAGGCCTGTCTTGAAGAGAGAGCATAAGGACCTTCGGGCTTTTCGAATCCCCTTTTTTCGCCGCGTATTGCGACGTGGTGCTCTTCGTTTGCTCCGGTTGAAACAGCCCAGTACATGGCGATTGCCAGCACCAAAATGAGGCGGGCCAATCGATCCGGCTTTTTGATCTGGCTTTGAGTAATTTCAAAGCCCCGGGTTTTGAAGTCGGAGAACATGGCTTCAATTCCCCAACGCATTCCATAATCGAGCACCTTGTACTCGGACGGTGCTGCATTCATGGCAATAATCCAAGGCTCTTTGTGCCCCTCCTCGTGAAGCACTCCAATGTTGCTAAAGACGCCCGTTCCGTAAAGCTCAGCGTTTACAAGCCCTTCGGGCATCAGTTGGGCAATTTCGCGCGTCATCATCTCGCCACCCTGATGTTGCAGTGTGATATTTCCCTTCATGCGCAGCCGGTAGTCCCATCCAGCCTCCTGGCACCATGCGACCAATCGGGCGGTTCCATAAAACCGATCTCCCGCCAGCAACACACGCGCATCCGCCGGGAGCCATGGGCGGACTGCTTCCAAAAGCTCATGTTGCACGCGCCATCCAATCGGCCCTTTGGTCTGGCGTACACGCCAGGCGACCGGGAGGGCCCGATCCCGCATCCGCACCGATAACATCAAAACCTCATGCCCTTCGTTGAGCTTGCTTTGATCAAGGGCCACCACAATCGTTTCTCCGGCCTCACACTGGCGGCGGAAAATTTCACCAACATAGGCCTGCATGATCTCATCAGTATCGATGTGAGGATTGCCCAGAACCCGCGAAATGTATTGATAGCGGTGGTCCACAGAGCCGATATCGCGGGGCAAAGCAGCCGCATTTTCCATCAGATTGACGCTGCGCGTGTTCAAAATCACGCTTGCTATGATGCACAATCCCTCCCGGCGCGACTTGTGATACCCGAGCAAGCGGTCCTGAAAATCCGCCTCAACCTTCGAATAAAGCTCTGAAAAACAAACATTTCCCAACAAACCAGCCTCCAATATCAGCAGTGGAGACTCCTTGAATCACACAGATCAGACAAACGTCAAATCAGATCCGGAAATTTTGAAGGGTGGTAAGGGGTCGAAACCCTTCGCCAAAAGCAAGCGCTGCATCTCCTGCTTCTCAGCGAAAGACAGCGCCCTCTCACTGCGGGGCCAACCCGCGCGGATCGGCGACCCGCCGGCGATACGGTCGGCAAGGTGGCCAACGCCGATCACGTAAGCATCCGCCGTGTTGTAAGTCTCAAGCACATGAAAATTGTCGAAAATGATGAAGGCCGGGCCCTTGTGCCCGGCAGGCAAAAGGATCGAGGTGCGTTCGTAATTTGGGATGCGCAGGCCGTGTGCACTTACCACGCCCAAGCCCGTCCAGAACTGGGTCGGCTTCTTCACCCGCTCGGTTGAGATCGAATAATCGAACCCTTCGGGTAACGTGACCTCCATTCCCCACGGCTGCCCACGCGTCCAGCCATTCGCCGCCAAGTACGCGGCTGCTGAGGCCAGCGCGTCACCTGGGTCATCACCCCAGATATCCCGCCGCCCGTCACGGTCAAAATCCTGCGCGTGTGCCAGATAACTGACCGGCATGAACTGCGTGTGCCCCATCGCACCGGCCCATGATCCTTGCAGCCAGGACGAACCATTGTCACCGGATTGGATAATCCTGAGCGCCGCGAGAAGCTGTTCCTCAAAGAACTCGGAGCGGCGAGGATCGTAGGCGAGCGAAGCCAGAGCCTCAACCGTCGATGTGTTCCCTTTGAACGTGCCATAAGCGCTTTCCAGACCCCAGATCGCAGCGACGATTTCCTTGGCGACGCCATAACGCGCCTCGACCTCGGCCAGTACCCGGGCCTGCCGTTTCGCAGCGGCGCGCCCGTTGCTCACACGTGCGCTGGAAACAGCGGTCGCGAGGTATTCCCAGATCTGCTTGGTGAATTCCGATTGATTGCGGTCACGTTCGACGATCTTGGCGTTAAAGCTGACGCCCTTGAATGCCCGGTCAAACACGTCGCCGCGAATGCCCTGCGCCAAGGCGCGTTTGCGGAAGGACTTGACCCAGCCGTGGAAATCCGACCGGACGGGCGTAACAGCCTCAAGTGGCACCGGCGTGACCAACTCCACCGGGCGCGTCGACGGGCGCAGAGAAGAGTCCACACCCTGTGCCAGAGTTGTGGTCGGAAGAAAAAGCAGAATTGAAATCAGAACGCGCATGGAAACCCACAGTCATTTGGTAGCGCCAGTCTAGTCCCTTGATTCATCCGATTTGCGGGTAAAGGTGAGCAAGTTTGATGCGTGCGTCTTTAGTTGAGAATCGCCATGTCACCTTTGCGGATGCGGTGTTTCGCTCGGTTTCCCATGCCTTTGCTTCATTGGCCAAGGTGTTGCGATCAGGAATGCGGCGGTCGAGACATTGACGCGCAAGTGTGCTGAGTTCACATTCTGCGATGTTGAGCCAGGAGCCGTGTTTGGGCGTGAAGTGCCACTCAAACCGTTCGACAATGCGACGGGCTTCATCAGGTGGAAAGGCCTTGTATAACGACGCCGGGTTGTGGGTGTTGAGATTGTCCTGAACCAGTGTAATCCGGTCAGCCTTGGGGAAGTGGGTGTCGGCGAGGTCCTTGAGAATGTGGGCAAAATCGATGGCGGTTCGGCGGTCTCGAACGGCAACATGGCGCCAGCCTTCAAGCGGGGCAAACAACATGAACAGGCTGGCCACACCCGCGCGCTCGTATTCATAGTCGAAACGGGCTTCGCGCCCCGGCCGGATTGGGATCGGCGTACGGGTCTCAAAGGTCAGCTGCTTGCTGGTCTCGTCAAGGCAAACCAGCGGGCGGGCCGGATCATAGGGGCGCGTGTAGACTTCCAGCACATCTTCCATCGCAGCAACAAAACCTGCATTGGCTTTCGGAGGGATCACCCAATAGCGGCTCTTGTGCGGTTTGAGCGCGTTTTTTTGAGCACCCGATGGATCGTGCTGTCGCTGGCTGCTTCAACGATGCCCAATTCGACCACGCGCGTTTCCAGAAGACGCAAAGACCAGCGCGCGTGACCCTCCGGTGGTTCCGAACAGGCCAACGCAATGAGCTTCGCCTCAGCGGTTCCATCAAAGATTGCTGGCGTGGACGGGGTCTTCTGCTTTTTGCGACCCAGAGCCGCCTCAAGGCCTTCTTCCACAACCTGGCGGCGGGTACGGAATACTGTGGAAACACTGGTCTCCAAAGCTTCTGCAATCCGCTCGTCATCCCAGCCGCCACTGTCTGAAGATACATCTGCCTTGAGCAATATCCGCGCCTTGAGCAGTCGATACGCCGCCTGCCGACCCGTGCGGATCATATCCTCAAGCTGCAACCGCTCACCAGCATTCAGTCGAACAACATACTTCACAGCACGACCACATTTTGACATCTCAATACCCTCCCAAAATCTATAGCAGAGTGATTCAGAAAAATATCACAACGTCAAATCATGCGAAGCGAGGGACTAGTGTGCTTGGCGTCATGCGAAAAGACGCTGCGGACATGGCGGCAGCGCATCGCCAATGACACGGTTTACCGTCTGCGTGTGACCTTGCGTTTGGTTTTGGCAGATTTTGCCTTCGCTTTCGCCGCCTTGCGGCGGGGGCTGCGTCGATTGGCCGATTTCGGTCCTTTTGGCAGGGATTTGCCGTCGATTTCGAGAAGTTCAAGGATGATACCGCCGGTTACGGCCGTCGCCTCGGTCAGGCGCACGGTTACACGCTGACCCATACGTAGTTCCATGCCGGTTTCGTCACCCACAAGGGTTTGCGCATTGGCGTCGAAACGGAAGTATTCGCGTCCGATACCCCTGATCGGGACCAGCCCGTCCGCGCCGGTGTCATCCAGCGCCACAAACGCGCCGAACCTTTGCACGCCGCTGATGCGCCCGGACAACTCGTCGCCCACGCGTTCAGAAAGATAGGCGGCAAGGTATCGGTCGGTCGTGTCACGCTCAGCGGTCATCGACCGGCGCTCGGTTTCGGAAATGTGCTTTGCGGTGTCATCGAGACGCTCGATATCCGTTGCATCCAACCCATCTTTCCCCCAGCCATGTGCCGAAACGAGCGCACGGTGCACGATCAGATCGGCGTAACGCCGGATCGGGGACGTGAAATGGGCGTAAGACCGAAGGGCCAGCCCGAAATGCCCGAAATTCTCCGGGTTGTAATAGGCTTGCTGCATCGAGCGCAGGGTGGACAGGTTGATCAGGTCGGCGTGGTCTGTATCGGACGCCTGCGATAGCAAGTTGTTCAGGTGGCGGGTATTCAAGACCTGACCTTTGGCGAGCGTGAACCCGCTGGCCTCTGCCACATCGCGCAGGGATTGCAGACGTTCGGGTGCTGGTTCCTCATGGACACGAAAAAGAAGCGGTTGTTTCTTCGCGATAAGTTCCTCCGCGGCGGCGACATTGGCCAGCACCATGAATTCCTCGATCAGACGATGCGCGTCCAGCCGATCTTTGAAAGCCACCGATGTCACGCGGCCGTCGTCAGATAATTCGATGCGCCGTTCCGGCAGGTCGAGGTCCAGAGGCTGTCGGGAGGCGCGGGCGTGTTTGGTCGCCTCGTGGGCTGCATAGAGCGGGTTAATCACGTCGTCCATTAGCGGCGCGCATTTCTCATTCGGCGCGCCGTCGCGGGCAGCTTGCACTTCCGTGTAGTTCAGCGAGGCGACGGAATTCATCAGGCCGCGCACGAAACGGTGGCGCAGCTTGTTTCCTTGTGCGTCGAGCACCAATTCAACCGCGACGCAAGCACGTGTGACGCCTTCGTGCAGTGAGCAGAGGTCACCGGACAGCCGATCCGGCAGCATCGGCACCACGCGGTCGGGAAAGTAGGTGGAATTGCCACGTTCGCGGGCGGACCGGTCGAGCGCAGAGCCCGGCGTGACATAGGCGGCCACATCGGCAATCGCGACCCAGACGATGTGACCACCGGGGTTCTTGGGATCGTTGTCGGCATGAGCATAGCAAGCATCGTCATGGTCGCGCGCATCGCTGGGATCGATGGTGAATAGTGACAAGTTGGTCAGATCTTCACAACCCTCCAGCGTCATCGGCTTGGCAGCGTCGGCCTCGGCGATGGCAGCATCGGGGAAGACATCAGGGATGCCGTGCTGGTGAATGGCGATCAGCGACACGGCCTTTGGCGCACTTGGATCGCCAAGGCGGGAGGTTATCCGGGCGGATGGTAAGCCCATTCGGTTCTTTGGTCCCGCCTGTTCTGCCTCGACCAATTCACCATCCCGCGCTTCCAGCGACGCTCCGGCGGCGACCCGCCATTCCCTGTCCGCGCCCTTGTCGATTGGCAGGATGCGCCCGCCTTCCGATGCGGCACGATAAATGCCGAGGATCGTGCGCGGGTTGGTGCCGATGCGACGGATCAGCCGCGCCTCGTATTGGTGGGTCTCGCCTTTGATTTCGGTCAGGCGCGCAAGGATGCGGTCGCCTTCGCCCAGCGCCGGGTCGGACGCGCGGGCCACAAACAGAACCTTTGGTTCTTCGGCCTCGCCCCGCCATTCCATTGGGCGCGCAAACAAGTCGCCATCGGCATCTGGCGCCAGCACCTTCAGAACCGAGACCGGCGGCAGTTTGTCGGGGTCGCGATAGGTCTTGCGGCGTTTTTCGAGGTGACCGTCGGCTTCAAGCTCTTTCAAATGCCGTTTCAAGTCGATCCGGTCCGCGCCCTTGATGCCGAACGCCCGCGCAATATCGCGTTTCGAGGACTGGGTGGGATTTTCGGAAATCCAGGCCAGAATTTCGTCTTTGCTGGGAATGCGCGCCATGTCTTCGCCCTAGCACGCGTGATTTACGGCGTCATGCAGAAAGGTCGCCTGCGGTGTCGACGTCACGGAGCGTGTCGATATGCGCGATGCGGGCGTCGGGGAGGCTGCGGATAGAATCGGAAAGAGCATGTTCGGTGGACCATCGCACATTCTGAAACAGTGTTGCGGGCAGGCGCAGGCCATTCCAGCCGACAAGCCAATAGCCTCCGTCTTCTGCCGGTCCGAAGACAGCATCACTTCGACCGAGTTCACGGAAGGCGCGGGCGATGAGCATTGGCGTCACGCCAGGAATGTCGGCGCCGATGATCACGACTGGACCATGTGGTGCCGTCTCGAATATGCGTCGCATCCGCTCACCCAGATCTCCACGCCCTTGCGCCTGCCGTAACAGGTGAACAGGCCAGACTGGCGAAAGCCGCGCGGTGTCGGGTGAAATTGCCAGTGTTATTCGCCAGCGCGGATCAACCAGCCGCCGGATCAGCCGCGCGGTTTGGTGCCGGAACCACCACGCGGCGGGGACCATGCCAATGTCTCGTCCCAGCCGGGTTTTGACCCGGCCCGCACGAGGTTCCTTCAGCATGATGACCAGCCGGGGTTTGCGCCTTGGCAGGTCCAGCATCAGCTTGCGAAGTAGTCGTCCAGGATCTGTCGGTAGACGGATTTCAAGGCGTGAATCTGGGCGACTTCGACCCGTTCATCCACCTGATGCATGGTCTTGCCGACCAGTCCGAATTCTACCACCGGGCAATGATCCTTGATGAACCGTGCATCCGAAGTGCCGCCCGAAGTGGACATTTCCGGTACGCGATTTGTTTCGCGCTGCACCGCTCTGGCAACGAGATCAGAGAATTCGCCGGGCGGGGTCAGGAAACTTTCGCCAGAGACGCTGGTTGTGAAATCTAGGTCAATTTCTGTTTCATCGGCGACTTTTGCGGCTTCTTGCGTCAGCCAGCCTGTCAGGCTCTCGGAACTATGCTCATCGTTGAACCGAATGTTCACGGTCGCCTTGCAACTTGCCGGGATAACGTTGTTGGCCGGGTTTCCGGTGTCGATGGTTGTTACTGCTAATGTGGAGGCATCGAAATGCTCGGTCCCGGTGTCCAGTTCGTGCCGCGCCAGCCGATCCATCAACCTTGCCATCGCAGGAAGCGGGTTTCTGGCGCGGTGAGGATAGGCAGAGTGACCCTGCACACCGGTCGCGGTGAAATAGGCCGTCATTGACCCACGACGCCCGATCTTCATCATGTCGCCCATGTTTTCCGGGCAAGTCGGCTCGCCAACAAGGCAAACGGACATCTTTTCGCCCGCTGCGGCCATCCAGTCGAGAATTGCGATTGTTCCGTCTATCGCGTCGCCCTCTTCATCGCCTGTGATGGTTACAATGACGGCGCCATCTGGCGGCGTTTCAGACACAACATCGATGGCGGCGGCGACAAACGCTGCGACACCGGATTTCATATCGGTTGCGCCACGTCCATACATCCAGCCGTCGCGAATTTCAGCCCCGAACGGGTCGGAGGACCAATCGGCAATATCGCCAACAGGAACGACATCGGTATGCCCGTTAAAGGCGATTGTTTTCGTGTGCCCTTTTGCACCCCAGCGCGCGAAAAGATTGCTGACGCCCCCGCGGTTTATCGCCGTGCAGTCGAATCCCGCGGTTGTCAGCACGCTTTCCAACAATTGGATCGCCCCGCCTTCTGCTGGCGTGACGGACGGGCATTTAATCAACTTTGCGGTGAGTTCCACCGGATCGGTCAGGTCAGACATATACGTGACTCTCATTTCAGCCGTTACTAATTCTAGTGGGCGCGGGTAATTTTCTATCTACATGTTGATCCGATTGTGCCTGCACTGTGGCGAATTCGAAACAACTTTGTGTTCAATGCAAATTTTCCCCAGAATTATCAACACCCTCTAGTCCCCTGTTTCGCATGATTTGACACGGTTTGTTTTCTCTGAATCTCTGTCCTGGCAAAAGCTGGGAGGTGTGAGAGATGGGCAAACGTGGTCCTGATGCGAAGTTTGTGGTTCGACTATCGAGCGAAGAGCGCGCAGAGTTGGAGAAAATGATCTGCAAGGGTATCGGTGTTGCGTATCGGCTTTTGAAGGCGCGGATATTGCTTAAAGCGGATGTGTCGGCGGAAGGCCCTGGTTGGGCTGATGCGCGGATCGCCGAGGCTCTGGAGACAAGCTCCTCGACAGTTCTGCGGACCCGCCGACAACTCGTAGAGGAAGGGTTAGAGGCGGCCCTGTCGCGAAAGAAAAGGTCCACCGCACCTTCGCGCATATTTGATGGGGAAGCGGAGGCAAGGTTGATCGCCCTTGCCTGCTCTGAGCCTCCGCAAGGCTATGCCCGCTGGTCGCTGCGTTTGTTGGAAAAGCGCGTGGTTGAACTGGGGATTGTCGAAACCACCAGCGACACGACCATCCAGCGGGTGCTCAAAAAAACGCGCTCAAACCGCACCAAAGCCGCTATTGGGTGATCCCGCCCAAGGCCAATGCAGCCTTTGTCGCCGCGATGGAGGACGTGCTTGATGTCTACACCCGCCCGCAGGACCCGAACCGACCGCTGGTCTGTCTCGACGAAACATCCAGGCAACTGACCAAAGAAACACGCACCCCGATCCCTGCGCGGCCGGGGCAATCAGCGCGGTCTGACTATGAATACGAACGCAATGGGGTGGCCAGCTTGTTTATGCTGTTCGCACCGCTTGTCGGTTGGCGTCATCTCGCTGTCCGTGACCAGCGTACCGCCATTGATTACGCCCATGTGCTTCGTGATCTGGCTGATGTGTACTTCCCGAGCGCCGAAAAGATCACGCTTGTGCAAGATAACCTCAACACCCACAAGCCGGCCTCACTGTACGAGGCATTTCCTCCCACCGAAGCCCGCCGTATCGCGGAGCGTTTCGAGTGGCACTACACGCCGAAACACGGGTCTTGGCTGAACATTGCTGAATGCGAACTCAGCGTTTTGTCTCGGCAATGCCTCGACCGGCGTATTCCTGACAAGGCATCCTTGGAAACCGAAGTCTACGCTTGGACAGCAACGCGGAATGCCGAGAAAGCCAAGGTTAAATGGCACTTCACGGCTACGGATGCCAGAAACAAACTCTCACAGCTTTACCCGCAAATTGGGTGAATCAGGGGACTAGGGTGCTCACGTAAAAGGTTAACAAAATACTAACGGGCAGGGTAAAGGCCGCAAAGACGGTCGGTTCGAGCAAGCAGCCAAACCAACAGGCATTCGCACCGCAGTCCAAGCACGACCAACCATCCCTGACCCGTTTGAGGGGCAGAAGGCGATGACGAACGTCAATACTGGCGCAAGTGCCATTCAGATGGCGCAGGAGATTTTCGGCAGCGGTGTTACAGTGGTTGGCGCGAGCTATACCGGAGACAATCGATCGTCTGGAATTTATTCCAATGGCGACGCCGACGCGCCAGGGTTCACACCTAGCGATACCGGCGTGGTTCTGTCCACCGGCCGGGCAAATCAAATCGGAACGGATGGAAACGACCCTAACGACATTCCGAACACCAGCACGAATACGTCTGGTACAAACAATGATGCTGCGTTCAACGCCCTCGCGGGCGCCAACACATATGACGCCGCTTGGTTGGATATAGATTTCATACCGACGGGCGACACACTGACCATGCAGTTCGTGTTCTCGTCCGAAGAATATCCGGAATACACAAACTCGATCTACAACGACGCAGTAGGTGTTTGGATCAACGGCGCGCCTGCAACGCTGACATTCGGGGATGGAACAACATCAGTCGGAAACGTCAACGATACCAGCAACCTGAATCTTTATAACGACAACACTGGCGACCAGTTCCAGACCGAGATGGACGGATTTACGGTCACGCTTACCCTAACCATGACGGTCATTCCGAACACGGTGAACTCGATCCGCATCGGTATCGCCGACGTCGGAGACTCGCAGTACGATTCAAATCTTTTGATTGCAGGTGACTCTGTTCAGACGGAATTGATTGCCCAAGACGATTCCTATCACATTCATGCCAACACCACAGAAACGATAAATGTTCTGGGCAATGATTATTCAGCGTCCGGTGGAACGCTTACCGTCACGCACATCAACAACCAGGCGGTTGTTGCTGGTGACACGGTGACGCTGCCAAATGGTCAAACCGTTACCTTGAATGCAGATGGCACATTCACCGTCGTGACCGATGGCGAACAGGAAATTGCGCCGTTTACTTATGGCATCACCGATGGTGTGAACACCGATGTCGGTTATGTCACGATCAACTCTGTGCCCTGTTTTGTGGCGGGCACCCGGATAAAAACGCCGAACGGCGACGTTGCGGTCGAAACTCTTGAGCCCGGCGACCTTGTTGAAACCCAGGATAGCGGCCCGCAACCTTTGCGTTGGATCGGGCGGCGCGTTGTTACTGCGCGCGGCGATATGGCACCGATCCGCATTGCGCAGAACACATTCGGTCGGCACGGCGCGCTTATGGTCTCGCCACAACATCGCGTTTTGATACGCGATGCAGCGTCTGAATTGCTTTTTGGCGAAGCCGAAGTGCTGGTCGCCGCCAAACATCTATTGAACGACCAGTCAGTGACGCGCCAAATTGGCGGTTGGGTGGAATATGTTCATTTGCTGTTTGATGAGCATCAGGTTGTGATTTCTGAGGGATTGCCAACTGAAAGCTTTCTTCCCGGTGAGCAATCGACGCTTGGTTTTGCACAGGAAACGCTGAACGAGATTTGCGCAATCTTTCCGGAACTCGATCCGGCGACAGGAGAAGGCTACAGCCCATCAGCGCGCCGGACGCTCAGGCAATATGAGGCTGCGGTGCTGTTACAACGGGCGCATGCTGCATGAGGTGGCTGGCGGTCACCAATGGTCGTCGCGTCTATCGCGATTTAACCCCGATTCTGGATAAGACGTTGGCGTCACCAGTGCACTACTCGACAGAATTTTTTCGTAGTTTTTTGGTAACTCCCAAGCACCCTGTCCGATAGGGTTGCGGGGTTTTGTTCCGTCAGAGCCGTGCGATGATCTGAGGTGGTGACAGGGTCAGGATTTCCAGGATGTTGAACCGGTGTTTTCTGGCCGTCGAGATGACGGACCTGATGTCGGCGAAGACCCGCGCGCCCTCGAGGGTGCGGAAGGTGCCCGAGATTTTCATGCGCAGCTTCATCATGCGCAGGTCCTGTTCGGCCTGATTGTTTGTGAATGGGACCGCGAAGTCGGCGATGAATCGCAAAACGTCATCGCGGTAGTCACGCAGGCGGAGGAGCAGGTTGTGGCCTGGCCGCCTGGCTTTTCGGCCGCGGGTGCCGGGGCTTTTGGCCAGCGGGGGCTGGCGTTCGTGGAAGGCGAGCCCCTTGGCGAGGATCGCCATGTATCTGGTGACTATACCCTGGCGAACCAGTTCCGGGAGTTCGGTCTCGCCTTGATCCTGAGCCGCGCATCTGAGCTGATTGGCGCTATGAAGCACTGCGCTCATCTCCGTCGCCCAAGGCTCTTTTTCGATCTCTTCGATGGCCTTGAGTTCGCGCAAGTGATGCGCCCCGCAGAGGGCGTGGGCGTCCACTCCGCTCATATGGGCGTAGTAGGGTTTCCAGTGATCATGAATGATCGTCCCGCCGGTCAGGAAGGTTGGAACAGCACCGCGTTTGGCGCTGATGCGGTAATGGGTGAAGGCGGTATCGCAGATCGTGTGCAGCCAGTGCAGCTTGCCGGCAACACGAAGTCCGGTCTCGTCCAGATGCCGAACGCCGCCTTCGGCAAGCCGGGCGAGAATGTGTTCAACCACGACACCCATCTTATTTGCCGCGCCGCGCGTCCAGTTGGTCACGCTGGCCGCGCACAAGCTGGTGGCCCCAAACAGGTCGCGCATAAGCTGGCAGACCCGATCCTCGGGTATCAGCTGCTGAACATTGCAATAGACCGCCACTGCCCGCATGCGCGTGCCATATTGCACATGCGCGGCCACGCCATCGGGAAAGCCAGCCGTCGTCGTGGCTCGACAATGGTCGCAACAATAAACCGCCGCCTGATGCTCGGTGACCTCCAGGCGTGGCGCAGGCAAGTCGAACACCTGACGCTTCTCGATCCCTTTCACCATCTCCGCCGTCAGGGCGCTCTGACAGGCGCTGCAATGCGTCGCCTCATGCCGTTCGACAAAGTCGGGTGTTGACGTCTGGCGCAGGGTGTCGCCCCGGTGGCCAACTTGGCCGCCACTTTTCTTTCCGGATTTGCCACGCAGGCTGCGCGGGGCTGGCTTCTTCAGGCCATCACTTGAAGGGGGCTTGCTGCTATTGCTGCTGTTCTTGGCCAACTGTCGGCGCAGGTCCGTGATCTCTTCCGCCATGCTCGCCAACGCAGCTTCAAGCTCAGCGATCCGACGCAGAGCCGTGGCGAGAAGTTGTTCAAGGGCGGCAACCTGATCCATCCCACCACTGATTCAGAGAAATCAACCCGGCGCCACAGAATTCAGACAAGAAAGAAAAAAAAACACGCGCAAAATGGCAAATTCGACTCACCATAAAACTGACAATAACACTCAAACGTGGGGGGTGCTTGGGAGTTACACTTGTTGTTGATATCTTCATCCAGACCAAATGCACCCAGCGCGACTTCCAGAAGGCGCCGGTCATTGACCAGATCTTCTGCCGTGGTGATGTTTCCGATGTTTTCCTCGAAATAGCTGGTCTGGCGAACGATTGTGGCCGATTCGTCAAAGGCAGATTGCTGCGCGGTTTGGGTGCGGTTGAGAAAGGCCCAACCCGCATAACCGCCAAGGGGAACAACCGGCTGAAATGTCATTGCACCGGTGCGGCCATCAGCCGTTCCTCACGCGGCAACAACGCGCGCAGAGCCTTGAGCGCCTGATAAACCTGACCGTCCAGAACGGCATCAGTTGCAGCCGTCAGATAGCTACGGCTGTCGTGATCCGTCAGTACCTGACTGAGCTGTTCAATCCCGCGCAAAAGCTGATGCTGTGCTTCATCGGGGTCCGCATCACCAGAAAGAACTAGCTGCGCGACATAACATACGCGACGCACCGGTGTGTTGACCTCTTCGGGGTGGATCGCATCACGCAGGCGCAAAATATTTGCATTAGGGGTGACGATAGAAAGTCGGGAACGACGGTCACCGTTTTCGATCACTGCGCCGTTGATAAGAACCCGCTCCTTGGGTCCAAGTTTCAGGACCAGACCGCTCACGCCGCAACCTCGCTTTGACGCAAGCCGCGCATGATGCTGGTGTTGATTTCAACCAGAATGTCAGCAGTTTCCGTGCCGCGCAGAACTTTGGGCGCGTGTTGCAGTGTGAATTCCGCGAGATAGAAAACCTGAGCGCGCAGCGATTGCGGCAATCCGTTTTCTTTGTCGGCGACATCGGACGCCAAAAGTACCCAAAGGCGATTGTTGTCATAAAGCGCGTTTGCCAGATCGGTGAACCCGCGCTTTCCCTTTTGGATGGCGGATTTCATGCGGCTCGTAATTTGTGTGAAGGCGTCATATTCAGCGCTGCGAAAGGTTTTGATCGGTGCGGCGGAATTTGCATAGGCCGTTCGGGCCTGTTCAAGGGCGTGCACTTTGGAATTCTCCAGAGAAAAGTTGCTTGATTACGCGTGCGATATGGGACTGGGCCGCGTGAAGTTTGATCACACGGCCCAGGTTGTTTTGCTTACCGGAACAGTGACAGGATCGACTGCGGCGCCTGGTTGGCGATTGACAGCGACTGGATACCCAGCTGCTGCTGCACCTGCAGGGCCTGCAAGCGTGCCGAGGCGGCTTCCATATCCGCATCGACCATCGAACCAATACCAGACTTCAACGAATCCATCAGTTTGGAAACGAAGTCGGTTTGCGTATCGATCCTTCCCTGATCGGAACCAAAGGAGGCCGAGGCGTCGATCGAGGTATCGATCAGCGTCTCGATATTCCCAAGTGCTGCGTCAGCGCCGGCGTCGGTTGTGACGTCAATGCCGCCAAGTCCGAAGAGACCGCCGGACGCAGTACCGTCAGCTGCGCCAACAACACTGAATGCCAACGAAGAGCCGTTATTGTCGACTTTGAGCTGCCACTGGCCGCTTTCCTGTGCAACCGCTGTGGTGATGTCGGTCAGTCCAGCCGCATCTACTGCTGCTTTGAGGCCGCGTACGACGTCTTCCATATTCTCGTTTGGACCGGCCACATAAGTATACGCAGAGCTGCCAATCGTCACCTGATAGCCGTCGCCATCATTGACATTTGCGGATGTCGAGAACGCAATGTTCTCCGCCCGCTCACCGATCTCTGCAGCGGAAAGGGTCACGCCCGCACCAGCGCCATTTTTCAAAGCTGTCAGGGAAACATCTTCAAACGCGCGGGTAGATGCGATTGTGATGACGTTGGTCGAAACGCTGGCCGAAACGCCCTCAAGCCCCAGCGCATTGATCGCGTTGTTGATCGCAAGTGCGGCGGCATCCTGATCGCCGGTAATTTCGCCCGCCGCAAAGCTGATCGAACTCCCGCCAACTGTGACAGTGAAGCTGTCGCCGGAAACATCAGCATCCGCGGCAATTGTCAGCGTCTCAGAGTTTGCAGTGTTTACAACAGCCGCGGCGCTGGCCGTGGCGTTTGCTGACAGGCTGGTACCAGAGCCATATGTTCCTGCCGATGTGGTCAGGTCCTGGCGGTTCACGGTGATGTTGCTGGCCGTAACTGTACCATCCGACGCGCGGTCTAGCGAGGACAGAACGTTGACCGCCTCTGTGCCGCTCAGTAGGTTGAGACCGTTGAACTGAGCCGCGCCTACGATCGAGTTGATCTGGTCGCGAAGCGCAACGATGTCGGTCTGAATCTTAGCGCGGTCGACGTTTTCCTCCTGCGCGGCGACCACCTTACCCTTGATGTCGGTCAGAAGTTCGGTGACCGTTTCAGACGCATTTCTTGCGACAGATACAGTGGATTGACCGAGCGACAAGCTTTCCGAAATCGCCTGGAAGCCTTTGACATCGGATTCCATGACCTTCGAAATGGCCCAGATAGATGCGTTGTCGCGCGCCGTTGCGATCCTTTTACCGGTCGAAATTTCATTCTGTGCGCTGGCAAGGTTAGAGTTGATACCCTTCAGCGTCTGAAGCGCGACCATCGCGCTGGTATTTGTCAGAATACTGGACATGTATTTTACCTTTTGTCTGGCGACGCCTTTTGCGCCGCGTGAACGTTTCGCCCTTGTCGGGCACTGATCTTGCCGTTCTGACAAATGCGGACCCTGGCTGCTGCCCTGGCGCGCCACCCCCTCGGGTGCACGGGAAATCTTACCGGTTCAGGATAACGATGCGTTAATTTTCGCCCGCATCGCTTAGGATTTATTCCTAAAATTCGCAGATAAATGGCGCCTTAAGCCCGGTGCTCATTCTGTGAATTTGACACTGAGTGCAATTGTTTACGGCCAAGACGGTCATAAGTTTGCAGCGCCGGCTTTGGCTTTTGCAAAGCTCCGATCAAGCGCTGCGCATTCATTAACCCCTGCTGCGCCGCCTGCAGCAATTTGCTGTTCCGCTCGATCTTGTGGCGCAAGGCCTCCAGCGTCGCGGGACCTGTATTGGAATTTGGCAATAATCCAACAAAGCGCTCTTTCTCTTTTGCCAGGCGCTCCAACTGATCAAGGCGGCCGTCGATGATCGCGCGACGTTCGCGGTTCAGAAGGTCGTCCAAAGCTTCGTCCGCTGTCACCAGATCAAATAGCCGCATTATTCTTCTCCTCCAGCGCCTCAAAGATTGATTGCGCCAATCCGATGCCGCCGGCGGCGGCCATTTGTCTGGCCTGCTCGGTGCGCAGGAACGAATTGAACTGATCCTCGCCGATCCCGCCGCCAAACGAACCGCGCGACTGACCAACGCCTGCGGATTTCAACATTTCCGACAGGAAGGACGCTTCCAATGCCTGCGCAGCCTCCCACAGTCTCTGGTCTTGCCCAACAGGCTGCGGCGGCAACGGTGTGACGGGCGTAATCTGTTCCATCTGACACTCCACACAATTCGATCTATTTGGCGGGCAGTTTGACCTCATCAGGTAAACATCCGGTAATCCCTGTTGCGCATAACTCCGGCAAACGGCGGCAGAATCCCCGGAGACAATATGCAGGCGATTGAATTCCTTACCGCGCTTACACGAAATGTGTTGCCGTCAGAAAAGGCATTGCCGTCAGAATTGGATGGCGATGCGCCGATTCCAGAGGGCGCGCGGAATTTCCTGGCGGCCTTTGTCGAGTATGGCTCGTATCGGGCAGAGGGCGATTTTGACGTCACTGATGTGCCGGATTGGGATGTTGCCGCCGTTGCGACCTCGCTGACGGAATCGCATCAAGAGGCGGAATTCCAAGAATGGGATGGATCGCATCACGTCCCGACATATTCGGAAGAAGCTGAGACGCGGCCAGTATTCCCGCTGAAAAAAACTATAGCCCATTTTGACGTCGAAGGCCGCCCTTCCCCCGAATATCCACTTGCCGTGATACCAGACGCGCCAATTGTCGAGACACCCAATCCGCCTTCCGCTGACCGGCTGACTTCAACCAAAAATGAGTGGATCGTAGGCACGAATCCCCCAGCAGCCGTAGATTCGGTTACACAGCCGCAAAAACCTGAAGCAGATTCTCGGCAGTTCTTACTAACGCCCGATGACAATTTGTTGCTGCAAACCAAATTCGATCCTCCGGGCAAATCTAAAACCTTGGAACAGGCGCCAAAAATCCCGAACTCCACACCAGTACCGGCGGTACCTGGCGCCATTCCGGTTGCGCCAAAGCAAGACAATCAGGGGGTCGACGTCCCGGTCGCCAGACAAACGACACGGTTTGCATCCTTGCAACCGGCAGATGACAACGGGAACAGGATCAAGCAGGCGATATTAACGTCGCCTTCCCAGGTGCTTTCTGCCCGCCAGAGTGAACGGGTTGATACCGCACCTTCAAGGACCGAACCGGGGCGCCGCGCTATGGCAACTGAGACCCTGCCAGAGGTGCAGATTCGAGCCAGTAGATCGGGCGTGATTGATCGAAGGACAAATTTGCCGGCAGCGCTTGACGAGCCCGTTCCAGCATTGCCGGAGACTCCGGATCGAGGTGCCCCTAAGGTTAAGGGTGAGGGCACGGTTGAAATCGCCGAAGCGCCAAAAATTGAAATCCGTGCGCGCCGTGAGCATTTAAATGCGCGGGTGCCGTCGGTGTCGCCTGTGGCTGATCGCGCTGACGAAATTTCAAAACCGGCGACGCATGATGACAGTTTCTTACCATCGCAAACACGTGCGGAAAGCAGCAAGCCCGTTCCATTGCCAAATAACGGTTCCGCGCAACCACAGCCGGTAACCGGGTCTCCGGCGCCATTACCTGATCAGGCAGGTCGTCAGATGTCAGTACCAATGCTGGCGGACAATCCTGCGCCAGAGACCAGGAAGATCAAGACCCAGTTTCCGACCCCGACCGTTGAGTTACGCAAGTCCACTACGCCAAAGCCCAATTCGGCGGACACCAAAACTGAAAGAGTGCAGGACTGGCAGAAACTGGAATGGAGACCGGTGAGCACAAAAATTGAAGTGGCACCGATTAACTCATCGCCGAAATCGATACCGGTTGCAGAAATACCGATTATTCGACAGCCGGTAGAATACCCCGATCGACCATCTCTTACCAATGCAACACGAATGCCTGTCTCGACCAGTGAAAACGAGATTTCTGTGACTTCAAAAGGCGTTCAGACCCGTCCGCGTCACAAGCCCAATCAACTTGAAACTGCGATCCAACCAAAAGTATTGCCCGCTGTGAAAGTCGCCGAAAACTCCGTCAAGGTGACCGCTTATGTCCCTTTGATGTACAGCGATCCCAAGAGCCTTGACCAACCAGAATTAAATTCTCCGCCCGCGCCCGATACCGCGAAGCCGGACGCCATAAAGACAGGACAAGTCACAGTACAGGCGGTTGGGCACCAAATGCGGCCGGAAGTTACTGTTTCGAAAAAAGTTAGGTCGGAGGCATCGCCAAAGAAATCAATGGCAAAAGAGTCAAATGCTCCGATCACGATGCCACAGCCAATGGCCGCATTCGTGCCTACCTCGCCGACGGGCCAGTTCGCCGTCATTGCGAAGGACACGACAAAAGATCTTACCCTGCCGTTTGGCGAAGCTCGCACCACAGATCTGATGCTTGGACAGACGGCGGATAACCAGCGACCGGATCAGGCGCGTAATTTGCCCGATGTTCGAATGGCCCGTCACATCGCGACGCAATTGCACGAAGCGGTTCGCCAGATGCCGGACCGGCCCGTTGAGATTACTCTCAGACCGGAAGAGCTCGGCCGTGTAAAGCTTTCGGTCGCCACGGGCGATGGCACGATTCAGGTCACACTGACGGCAGAGCGGCAAGAGACGATGGACCTGTTGCGCCGCAACATCGACCAGTTGGCAGATGAGTTTCGTGGATTGGGGTTTGAGGACATTGCTTTCAATTTCGGTGAGCAGGATGGCGGCGAAGAGCGTGAACTTGCCGACGAAAAATCCAAGACAATCAACTCGCCGGGCCGAAATTTGGATGAACCCGAACATATGACGCCCCTCTCGATCTCACTGGGCGCAGGCGTCGATATCAGAATCTAGCCGAAAGGAACTGCGATCATGGATGTTGTTTCAGCCACTGCGACCGCCCCAACAACTGGTGCAGCTGCCCCATCGGAGTCTAACGCGCGGGCCATCGACTCCGACTTCGAAACTTTCTTGCGAATGCTAACCGTTCAAATGCAAAATCAGGATCCGCTCGACCCGGTGAAGTCAGAAGACTTTGCGGTGCAGCTTGCAACGTTTTCCAGCGTTGAACAGCAAGTCCTGACCAACAACCTGCTTGAATCCATCATCGGACAGAATGTTGTAAGCAGCATGGCGCAATACGCAGGTTGGGTTGGGATGGAGGCGCGCGCGCCGGTTCCGGGGTATTTTCAGGGCGACCCGATCACAGTCAACACCGATCCACTGGCCATCGCGGATACGGTGACGATGATTATCTAACCCCGATACTGGATAAGACGTTGGCGTCACCAGTGCACTACTCGACAGAATTTTTTCGTAGTTTTTTGATTCGTTTTTTACGATACTCGTTGACCCTTTTTCGCAGAGGGTTGCGATGAGGGATTTCCACCATTGTTATGGAAATGATCCTCGGTTCTCTCAAAGCCTCATTTGGCTCCAGTTCAACGGCAATTCCGCCAAACTCTCCAAGAAATAGAACATTTGAAACGGTTTCGTGATCTGCTTTGAATGTATCAGGGTCATTTTTCCGTACGTGTTTCGGGATGATCACCTGAAAGGGAGTGGCAGCCATCAGATCGAGCACAAGTGTCATGGTTCTTTTAGGGAGCGCAGCCAGTTCATTGAGCTTATCCGTGAGGGCGTAGAAACGGTTGGGGTCCTCTTCCATCATGTCGAACATGAGGTCCCGGATCTTCTCATAAGCGAGATCTTCGTTGATTGGGAAGTTGTTCTCCATGGCGCGCACCTTTTGCCCCGTGTTGACCAGCCTGAATGCCCCCGTGATTAGTATGGGGTGAGAGGGGTTTCCAGGTACGTTGCCCCATGATTCAAGGTTCAAAAGCGACACAATATGGACCGCCACTCATGTCGATCACTAACACCGCACTTTTTGTCTGTCTCGATGACTTTGCAAAAACCTACGAGGACTGGGAGCGCCACCGGTTGATCCCCTCGGGTCGTCAGAGGCTTCGCGCCGGCAAGCTGACCCTGGGGGAGAGCCTGTTCATCATGGTCTTGTTTCACTTGTCGCCGTTCAAGGACTTCAAACATTATTGGATTTATGGCGTTGAGCAGAAATACCGTGACTGCTTTGGCAACCTCCCGAGCTATGGTCGGTTTGTCAGCCTCATGCCAAGATTAATGGTGCCGTTTTGCATACTGCTGCACTGCTTCAGCGGTGAAAAAACCGGCGTCTATTTTGCCGACAGCACTAAGCTCGCGGTCTGCCACAATGCCCGCATTAATCGAAACAAGGTCTTCAAGGGGCTGGCAAAGCGCGGTCGCAGCACAATGGGCTGGTTCTTTGGCTTCAAACTGCATCTAATCATCAACAACAAGGGGGAGATCATGGCCGTCAAAATCACGGCAGGTAATGTCGATGATCGAAAGCCGTTTGAAGCCATGATCGCGGGCCTCGAAGGCAAAATATTTGCTGATAAGGGCTATATCTCCAAATCCCTCTTCCAACGGCTCTGGCAGCGTGGGCTCCACCTCGTCACCGGCATTCGCCGCAACATGAAAAACTATCTCCTGCCAATCCTGAACAAAATCCTGTTGCGAAGGCGGTTCATCATCGAAACTCTGTTCGATAAGTTGAAAACCAGCATGGGACTGGAACACACTCGACACAGATCGCCTGCCAACGCATTCGTACACCTCATCTCGTGTGTCGCAGCCTATATGCTCGGGAAAACCAAAGTTAAAATGGGACCCATAACCGTGCCGGAAACAATCAGGCAGGTCGAATACCAGATATAGCGCTTATCCAGAACTCAGGTTATCTATGACTCAAATGGCGACGAGGTCGACAGGTTTGCGTTGCCAACTGATGAAAGCACCTATGTCTGGGACGGGCAGTTGAACGGGTCAACCGCGCCCGAGGGTCATTACCGGTTTGTTGTTGAAAGCTCGACCAACGGCGAGATGATCGAGTCCCGGACCGCAGAGGTCTACACCCAGATAACCGAGGCGCGCAATGAAGGCGGACAGGTGTTTTTGATAGATGCTGGCGGGTTGGCGATAGCTGCATCCGAGATTTCGGCGCTGCGCTGACCTGTTCCGACCAAGTTTCCTGATTTAAGACTGTAACCGATAGCGTGACCGTGCTTTTCCGGTCGCGGTTCATTTTCAATGCAATAACCTGAACCATTCTGCCTAGGTTCAATGATTCCAATCTGATAGCCTGTGGATAACTTCGGCGTAAGACCGAAAAGAGGCAGGCATGGGCATAGCGATCCCGAAGATTCTCGGGCACATTCGGGTTGGGCATTTGCCCGCACCGACGGAATGGTTGCAATCGTGGAAAGGTAACTCCCAAGCACCCCCCACGTTTGAGTGTTATTGTCAGTTTTATGGTGAGTCGAATTTGCCATTTTGCGCGTGTTTTTTTTCTTTCTTGTCTGAATTCTGTGGCGCCGGGTTGATTTCTCTGAATCAGTGGTGGGATGGATCAGGTTGCCGCCCTTGAACAACTTCTCGCCACGGCTCTGCGTCGGATCGCTGAGCTTGAAGCTGCGTTGGCGAGCATGGCGGAAGAGATCACGGACCTGCGCCGACAGTTGGCCAAGAACAGCAGCAATAGCAGCAAGCCCCCTTCAAGTGATGGCCTGAAGAAGCCAGCCCCGCGCAGCCTGCGTGGCAAATCCGGAAAGAAAAGTGGCGGCCAAGTTGGCCACCGGGGCGACACCCTGCGCCAGACGTCAACACCCGACTTTGTCGAACGGCATGAGGCGACGCATTGCAGCGCCTGTCAGAGCGCCCTGACGGCGGAGATGGTGAAAGGGATCGAGAAGCGTCAGGTGTTCGACTTGCCTGCGCCACGCCTGGAGGTCACCGAGCATCAGGCGGCGGTTTATTGTTGCGACCATTGTCGAGCCACGACGACGGCTGGCTTTCCCGATGGCGTGGCCGCGCATGTGCAATATGGCACGCGCATGCGGGCAGTGGCGGTCTATTGCAATGTTCAGCAGCTGATACCCGAGGATCGGGTCTGCCAGCTTATGCGCGACCTGTTTGGGGCCACCAGCTTGTGCGCGGCCAGCGTGACCAACTGGACGCGCGGCGCGGCAAATAAGATGGGTGTCGTGGTTGAACACATTCTCGCCCGGCTTGCCGAAGGCGGCGTTCGGCATCTGGACGAGACCGGACTTCGTGTTGCCGGCAAGCTGCACTGGCTGCACACGATCTGCGATACCGCCTTCACCCATTACCGCATCAGCGCCAAACGCGGTGCTGTTCCAACCTTCCTGACCGGCGGGACGATCATTCATGATCACTGGAAACCCTACTACGCCCATATGAGCGGAGTGGACGCCCACGCCCTCTGCGGGGCGCATCACTTGCGCGAACTCAAGGCCATCGAAGAGATCGAAAAAGAGCCTTGGGCGACGGAGATGAGCGCAGTGCTTCATAGCGCCAATCAGCTCAGATGCGCGGCTCAGGATCAAGGCGAGACCGAACTCCCGGAACTGGTTCGCCAGGGTATAGTCACCAGATACATGGCGATCCTCGCCAAGGGGCTCGCCTTCCACGAACGCCAGCCCCCGCTGGCCAAAAGCCCCGGCACCCGCGGCCGAAAAGCCAGGCGGCCAGGCCACAACCTGCTCCTCCGCCTGCGTGACTACCGCGATGACGTTTTGCGATTCATCGCCGACTTCGCGGTCCCATTCACAAACAATCAGGCCGAACAGGACCTGCGC
The DNA here is from genome assembly GCA_951812305.1 of uncultured Paracoccaceae bacterium. Classification (GTDB taxonomy): domain Bacteria; phylum Pseudomonadota; class Alphaproteobacteria; order Rhodobacterales; family Rhodobacteraceae; genus Rhodobacter_B. The sequence goes on along the minus strand of CATOSB010000012.1, from coordinate 271,781 downwards.
ATGATGAAGCTGCGCATGAAAATCTCGGGCACCTTCCGCACCCTCGAGGGCGCGCGGGTCTTCGCCGACATCAGGTCCGTCATCTCGACGGCCAGAAAACACCGGTTCAACATCCTGGAAATCCTGACCCTGTCACCACCTCAGATCATCGCACGGCTCTGACGGAACAAAACCCCGCAACCCTATCGGACAGGGTGCTTGGGAGTTACGTGGAAAGACCATCACTCCGATTGGGAATACCGGCTTTACGACAATGATTACCTGTTTTCGCGCCGTTGGCGGAACCAGCGGCTGATTAACGAGTATTACCGCCGGGGAATTTACGCCGGCGTTTCGGATCTGATGCGTTATGAAATCCTGCTGGAATATGGCGGGTTCATTCCAGAAGCGGACTCAAACTGTTTACGGCCCACCGATGAGCTTTGGTCTACCCCGTCGCTGTTCACGGTGTTTGAAAACGAACAGCGTAAACCCGGATTTGTTTCGCCATTCCTTGCATCGGTACCGGATCACCCGTTTCTTGAGCACATCAATTTACGCGCAAAGCGGCGAAATAAACCTGAAACGCTTGGGCCTGCCTGGCGGTCGGTAGGGAACAAATTCTTGGCCAAGGCGATTGAACAGCGCCAGCCGGAAAACCTGACAATCTTTCCGTCGCATTTCTTCATTCCTACGCACAAACGCTTTGGAAGATATCGCGGCGATGGCCCGGTTTACTGCGAACAGCATTGGGGATCGACATTCGAGATTTATCCTGACCCGCCACCGGGGACAGATATCGATGCGATGCGTGCAGGGCATATCTCGAAATTGGAAGCCTGGGTTGCGCCAGAAAGGGCCACAGGCCGCAGAGTCGCCTGACAATCCCAATTTTCACTTGACGCGACACAATTCTGTTACGACCATCAACTCCGTGGCCCAAAGGCCAGTTAAACGAGCCAAGGGCCCGGGTAGGGAACAGCGGCAGGGGCGACAACCCGGTATTCGCCACCGATTGAGCAGGGCGCATTCACGCGCGGCCTGAAACTCGATTGGAGGAGGAAAACATGCGTTGCTTCACGGTCCTTGGACCTTCGCAGTCCGGCAAAACAACATTGGTCAGGGCACTCGGTGAATTAGAAGGCGGTTCAAACGAGACCGCCTTTTCTGATCGTATGAATTTACGTACCTTCACCTATCTCGGTGAATCATGGGGCGCCTTGGAGGTTGTGGGCGGCACCGACAATCTGGGCGCGGCCGGTCAGGCTTTGGCGGCCAGCGATTCCGTGGTGCTGTGTGTGGCACCTGACCCAGACAGCGCCAGTCAGGCGGCACCATACCTGCGGCTGATCGAAGAATCAGAGGTGCCCTGCTATCTGTTCATCAACCGGATGGACACGGCAGAGGCGCGGGTACGCGACACGGTCGCGGCGCTGCAAACGTATTCAAGCCACCCGATCGTACTGCGCCAAATCCCAATGCGTGAAGATGGTCAGGTAATCGGCTCTGTCGATCTGATTTCGGAACGTGCTTGGGAATATCAGGAGGGACAACCATCCAACCTGATCGAAATTCCCGACACGCTGAAAGACAGCGAGCAAGAGGCGCGCACAGAACTTTTGGAACATCTCGCGGATTTTGATGACGATCTGTTGGAACAGCTGATTGAAGACAAAATTCCCGCGCCTGAGAGCGTCTTTGCACTTGTCAGTCAGATGCATCAACAGAACGCCTTTACCGCCGCCTATATGGGATCGGCCGAACTTGGGAACGGCGTATTCCGATTGATGAAATCGTTGCGACATGAATCTTCGGGCGCGGATAACGTGCCGGAACGCAATGGCCAAGGTGCCGCAACAGCCATTGGCATTTATGCCGACAACAAAAAGCATGTCGGAAAGTCGATCCTTTTGCGTGATCTGAAAGGCGGATTGGCACAAGGTGGGACCCTTGGCGGAGAAACCATTGGCGCACTTAACGGTTTGGACGGTAAACCAGTCAGCAGTGCTCTAGACGCGGGTGATCTGGCAATTGCTGTCAAATCCGACCACCTGAATTCCGGTAAGGCCTTCACAGCGAAGGAAGTACTTGATCTGCCAGAATGGAGCGGCGGGTTGCCCGCTGGCTTCCACCGAATCCTGACGCCCGTGAATGACCGTGACGATGCACGTTTTTCCGGGGCGCTTTCAAAATACGAAGCAACGGATCCGGGCCTGTCCATCGGTCATGACGAAGACAGCGGCCACATAGTTGCGCATCTTCAAGGGCCGATGCATCTGCGGCGCTTAAAAGACAAACTGGCCGAGGATTTTGATATCGAAATCACCGATGGGCCTGTTGGCGGCAGCTATCGAGAGACAATTTCCAGGACTGTCGAGAAGCACTATCGGCACCGAAAGCAGTCGGGTGGCGCCGGACAATTCGCCGATATCGTCTTTACGCTGAAGCCACAGCCGCGTGGCGAGGGTTACGCGTTTAACGAGGTGGTCAAAGGGGGCGCTGTACCGAAGAATTACATTCCCTCGGTCAATTCAGGTGCGCAAGAGGCGCTGGCGAAAGGCCCGCTTGGTTTCCGGGTTGTGGATGTCGCTGTTACGCTGACCGACGGTAAGCATCACTCTGTCGACAGTTCCGACTTCGCTTTCAAAACGGCAGGGCTAAGCGGAGTGCGTGAAGCGCTGAAGGAGGCGCGACCGGTACTGTTGCAGCCCATAGATCAAGTCGAAATTCATGTTCCCTCGATCTATAGCGGGCAATTGGTGGCTTTGATCTCGTCTTTGAAAGGTCAAGTGCTTGGATTTGATCCGCATCCCGTGGCCAAGGGTTGGGATATTTTCCGCGCGCTTCTGCCTTCTCCGGCGCATGAAGAGCTGTTTCAATCCCTTGGCGGTATTGCGCATGGTACCGCATGGGTTGAGTCGCATTTCGACCACTATGAGGAAATGCATGGCGCCGAAGCAGACAAGATTCGGGCTGACCGTGCCGCAGCTATGGCGTGAAAACCGCGTGTAATAACTGAAAATATGGTAACTCCCAAGCACCCTGTCCGATAGGGTTGCGGGGTTTTGTTCCGTCAGAGCCGTGCGATGATCTGAGGTGGTGACAGGGTCAGGATTTCCAGGATGTTGAACCGGTGTTTTCTGGCCGTCGAGATGACGGACCTGATGTCGGCGAAGACCCGCGCGCCCTCGAGGGTGCGGAAGGTGCCCGAGATTTTCATGCGCAGCTTCATCATGCGCAGGTCCTGTTCGGCCTGATTGTTTGTGAATGGGACCGCGAAGTCGGCGATGAATCGCAAAACGTCATCGCGGTAGTCACGCAGGCGGAGGAGCAGGTTGTGGCCTGGCCGCCTGGCTTTTCGGCCGCGGGTGCCGGGGCTTTTGGCCAGCGGGGGCTGGCGTTCGTGGAAGGCGAGCCCCTTGGCGAGGATCGCCATGTATCTGGTGACTATACCCTGGCGAACCAGTTCCGGGAGTTCGGTCTCGCCTTGATCCTGAGCCGCGCATCTGAGCTGATTGGCGCTATGAAGCACTGCGCTCATCTCCGTCGCCCAAGGCTCTTTTTCGATCTCTTCGATGGCCTTGAGTTCGCGCAAGTGATGCGCCCCGCAGAGGGCGTGGGCGTCCACTCCGCTCATATGGGCGTAGTAGGGTTTCCAGTGATCATGAATGATCGTCCCGCCGGTCAGGAAGGTTGGAACAGCACCGCGTTTGGCGCTGATGCGGTAATGGGTGAAGGCGGTATCGCAGATCGTGTGCAGCCAGTGCAGCTTGCCGGCAACACGAAGTCCGGTCTCGTCCAGATGCCGAACGCCGCCTTCGGCAAGCCGGGCGAGAATGTGTTCAACCACGACACCCATCTTATTTGCCGCGCCGCGCGTCCAGTTGGTCACGCTGGCCGCGCACAAGCTGGTGGCCCCAAACAGGTCGCGCATAAGCTGGCAGACCCGATCCTCGGGTATCAGCTGCTGAACATTGCAATAGACCGCCACTGCCCGCATGCGCGTGCCATATTGCACATGCGCGGCCACGCCATCGGGAAAGCCAGCCGTCGTCGTGGCTCGACAATGGTCGCAACAATAAACCGCCGCCTGATGCTCGGTGACCTCCAGGCGTGGCGCAGGCAAGTCGAACACCTGACGCTTCTCGATCCCTTTCACCATCTCCGCCGTCAGGGCGCTCTGACAGGCGCTGCAATGCGTCGCCTCATGCCGTTCGACAAAGTCGGGTGTTGACGTCTGGCGCAGGGTGTCGCCCCGGTGGCCAACTTGGCCGCCACTTTTCTTTCCGGATTTGCCACGCAGGCTGCGCGGGGCTGGCTTCTTCAGGCCATCACTTGAAGGGGGCTTGCTGCTATTGCTGCTGTTCTTGGCCAACTGTCGGCGCAGGTCCGTGATCTCTTCCGCCATGCTCGCCAACGCAGCTTCAAGCTCAGCGATCCGACGCAGAGCCGTGGCGAGAAGTTGTTCAAGGGCGGCAACCTGATCCATCCCACCACTGATTCAGAGAAATCAACCCGGCGCCACAGAATTCAGACAAGAAAGAAAAAAAACACGCGCAAAATGGCAAATTCGACTCACCATAAAACTGACAATAACACTCAAACGTGGGGGGTGCTTGGGAGTTACAAAATATGTAAATCACAGATGCCTCCCGCGGAACAAGCGGGGGGCATTTACCATAAAAATTCCGCAAATTTCACCAAAATTACCCAGCCAAGTCCGCAATTCAAACACAATTAACAAAGATTAATACAACCACTGCGGGGAGAACTCCGTGGTTCACTACAACAAACTTATCAAAAACTCACGGAGCAGAATGAAATGAAACTCGTAAACCTGATCAACACCTTCGCACGCGACGAAGACGGTGCTGTTACCGTCGACTGGGTCGTGCTGACTGCTGCAATCGTTGGCCTCGGCATCGCCGTTCTGACGACTGTTGGTGGCGCCACTGACGACTATGCCACTGAAATTGGCAACCACCTGTCGTCCTTGGGCATCAAGACCACTTACTAAGTTTTGGTAACACGAAGATCGGGTTCGGCGCACTTCGCGCCGTGCCCAAACTTTTGTAAGGAGTACCGTCGTGGACATTCTTTGGACATTTCTGCCGACCCCGGTCACGCCGGTCGTCATGGCCATATTACCTACCTGATAATCGTCTATTGGGTCCGCCGCCCTGAGCGGCACATAGAGCGCCAGCAGCAAAGCGCAGATCAAGCCTGATCAGAAGTCGAGATTCTCGACACTCAGCGCGTTCTGCTGAATGAATTCCCGGCGTGGTTCAACCACGTCGCCCATAAGCTTGGTGAAGAGGTCATCGGCTTCGGGGAAATCTTCGATCTTAACCTGGAGGAGCGTGCGCGCCTCTGGGTCCAAAGTCGTTTCCCAAAGCTGATCAGGGTTCATTTCGCCCAAGCCCTTGTAGCGTTGCAGGCTCAATCCCTTTTCGCCTTCTCCCAGAATCGCATCCAACAGATCAATCGGACCAAAGATCGGTTGCGCCCGGTCTTTGCGCATCAGATCCGACTGACGGGCATAGATATTGCGCGTTGACCGGGACACCTCGCTAAGGCGGCGCGCTTCGCCAGAACGCATGACAGCGCCATCCAGCGTGCGTAACTCTTCAACGCCGCGTAACACCCGTGACAGGCGGATGCCCTTGTCCTGTGTGATACGCCCTTCCCAGCCGCGCTCATATTCGACGGCCACAAGGTCAAGGCGTTTGGCTACGGCGTCTGCCACTGCCTGAAGGTCGGTATCCGCGGCCCCGGGGTCAAACGCACCCGCCAGCGCAGCCTGTTCGACGATACTGCGCTGATAATGGGTTGGGAACGCATCGAGAATGCGGCGGAATTGTCGTGCACCCTCAACGACACGCGCCAGGTCGGCGCCGGCAAGTTCCTCTCCACTTGCCAGGCGCAGCACGGCGCCCTCAACACCCATCTCGATCAGGTAGTCCTCAAGCGCCGGCTGATCCTTTAGATAGACCTCTGACTTGCCGCGGGCGACTTTGTACAAGGGCGGTTGCGCAATGTAGAGATAGCCGCCTTCCACGACCTCGCGCATGTGGCGGAAGAAGAATGTCAAAAGAAGCGTGCGGATATGCGCGCCGTCGACATCGGCATCCGTCATGATGATGATTTTGTGATAGCGCAGCTTTTCGATGTCGAATTCGTCCACGCCGATCCCGGTACCGAGCGCCATGACCAGATTACCGATTTCCTGACTGGCGAGCATCTTGTCAAACCGCGCGCGTTCAACATTTAGGATCTTGCCGCGAAGGGGCAGTATCGCCTGATGCATCCGGTCACGACCGGTCTGGGCGGAGCCACCCGCGCTGTCGCCCTCGACGAGAAACAATTCGCGCTTTGCCGGGTCTTTTTCGGAGCATTCTTTAAGTTTGCCCGCAAGGAAACTGACATCATTCGTGGTTTTCTTGCGTGTCATCTCGCGCGCTTTACGGGCAGCTTCGCGGGCCAGCGCGGCCTCGATGATCTTTGACAGGATCAGTCTGGCTTCGTTGGGGTTTTCATCGAACCACTCGGCCAGTTTCTCGTTCATCATACCTTCAACGGCGGGGCGAACTTCTGAACTGACAAGCTTGTCCTTGGTTTGGCTGCTGAATTTGGGATCCGGCACTTTGACTGACAAAACACAGGTCAATCCTTCGCGCGCGTCGTCGCCGGTGAAGCTGACTTTGTCTTTCTTCGCGAGCAGATTCATCGTTCTGGTTAACGCGCCGCGAAATCCGGCCAGGTGTGTACCGCCATCGCGTTGGGGTATGTTGTTGGTGAATGGCAGGACATTTTCGTGATAACCGTCGTTCCACCACATCGCGACCTCGACGGTAATGCCATCGCGATCGCCGCGAATGAAGATCGGTTCTTCAATTAGCGGTGTTTTGGAACGGTCCAAATAGCGGACGAATTCGTTTACGCCCCCTTCGTAAAACAACTCAGACTTCAACGGTTCAGCGGGGCGTTCATCCTCCAAAATGATCCGCACGCCGGAATTCAGGAAGGCGAGTTCGCGCAGGCGGTTTTCAAGTGTTTTGAAAACGTAATCAAGGTTCGAAAACGTGCCTGTTGAACCCAAAAACCGAACTTCTGTGCCGGTCCGGTCGCCGCAGTCACCCAGTACCTCAAGATGCTTGACGGTTTCACCATGTTCAAATCGCGCGCGATGTTCCTTCCCATCGCGCCAGATGGTCAGCTCCAACCATACCGACAGCGCGTTGACGACGGACACACCCACACCATGCAGGCCGCCGGACACTTTGTAGGAGTTGCTGTCAAACTTACCACCCGCGTGTAGCTGGGTCATGACGACCTCTGCCGCGCTGACGCCTTCTTCGGGGTGAATATCGACCGGAATGCCACGGCCGTTGTCGTGGACCGAGACGGAGTTGTCAGAGTGAATTTTCACCCGAACTTCGGTCGCGTGACCGGCCAGCGCCTCGTCAATACCGTTGTCGACAACTTCGTACACCATATGGTGCAGGCCAGAGCCGTCATCGGTATCACCGATATACATGCCTGGGCGCTTGCGAACTGCCTCTAAGCCCTTAAGAACCTTGATCGAATCGGCGCCGTATTCTTCCGGCTGCCGTGCTGCTTCGGCCATTTGTGGCATCCTCATTATTCTTGTGGATAATATACGAAATCTTGTGGGGATTGTCACGCGAAACGGCTAGGTTTTGTGGGTGTTTCTGCGCCTCAGGTAAATGCGATCAGAACACCGACACCGATCAGCAAACAGCCCGAAATTACGTTTGTTCGACGGAGCGCTTCAGGCGACGTTAAGAGCCGCCTGACGCGATCAACCAACGCCGCCAAAAACAAATTTCCCGCAAATGGTACGACCATTGAAAGCGGAACAATCACTGCGATGTCAGCCCATGTCGTCGTCGTCAGATCGAAGAAGCCGGGCAGTAACCCCATGTAGAATAGCGCCGCTTTCGGGTTGGCCGTGACCGCAACGAATCCAGCCACAAAACCCGCCCACATGCCCGGGCGGGTCAGCCTGCTGTCTTGTCCGATCTGTTTATCGGCGGCACGGATAACGAGGTACCCCATCACAAAGAACATCACAACGGCGACCCATTTCAGAACCAGCATGAATCCGGCAAATTGCGACACGACCCACGTGACGCCCAGAATGGCGACAAAGGGCCAGATTGCATCGCCAAGCGCCACGCCCAGCGCCAAAGGCCAAGCCGCGTTGAACCCACCCGACATAGTGCGCGCCAAAACGGCCACCCAGACGGGACCGGGTGTAATAAACAGAATAAAGAGCGCACCAGCATAAAGTGCGAGATCGAAGGTGGTGACAGTCATAAACCGGCCATATCGGCAAGCTTTGACACTGTCGACCAGTTGCGCATCGTCACCGGGCAGCCAAGGCGACGGTCCAACCCCTTGGCCAATTTCCCGTGTAATAATCCACCCGGTGTATGGAGGTAAAAGACGCGCTCGGTGAGGTGCCAGCGCTCCTTCGGTGCTTTGGCGGCGTCAAGGTCGCCGGGCGATGGCGGGCCAGCAAGAAAGCCGAAATGCAGTGATTTAGGCTCTGTTTGCGCCTCGGGGAACGGGTTTTCTGCAATTGCGCGGGCCAGATCGTGGGATGTAATGACAATGCAGTCGCGGTAGAATCCCTTTTCGGTCTCGATTGCCGCACTGATCGACTTGCCCGTTACATCACCGTCAAAGACGGCGTTGCCGGATTGGATGTAGGTGGCAACGCATTTGGCGCCGAGATCCGCGAGAATTCTGCGCAGATCGGCCATCGGCAGTTTGCCGTGGCCTCCGACATTGATTCCGCGCAAAAGGGCGATATTCATCAAAGCGGCCTAATTGTCTTTCTTGCCGCCACCGCGCTTTCCGTCCGCACGACGGAGCGGCGCATGGGCGATTTCGGCTGAGTTCGTGTCGAACCAACGGATCATCAATTCTGCACTGGTGGTCGTTGCTTCGACCGTCAAACCGTCAAGACAAAGGTCGTGGCCATAGGTCAGCCATTCGGTCCCGCGTATGTTTGTATTGGCGTCAAATACCCAGACTCCACCGCAGGGAATGTCCGGATAGTCCACCCTCGCGCCACCGGGAACGATCTGAACCTCGACGGCCCATGTGTCGCCGTTCTGATAGCCAATTCCGACCCATGCGCCATTCGCGTTCTGAGCATATGCCCAATTAACCAGCACGGCGGCGAACGAGAGGATCAGTGACAGGATTTTCATTGCTCAATTCCCTGGTTGAATTTCCGAATGCCCGCCGGACTCGGTCACCTCGATTCGTTGAGCAGTTTCGCCAAGTTCTGCAAACAAATCTGCCCCGGTGCCGGTCATCCAGGCTTGCGCGCCAAGCGCGGTGATTTCTTCGTATAGCGCAATGCGCCGATTTACATCCAGATGCGCGGCGACTTCGTCGAGAAGGACAATTGGTGGAGCGCCTATTTCGTCGGACAGCGCACGGGCATTGGCGAGGATCAGGGAAATGAGCAGGGCCTTTTGCTCTCCTGTAGAACATTGCTTGGCCGCGACGCCCTTCTCGGCAAAAACCGCGTCGACATCGGCGCGGTGGGGGCCGATAAGCGTTCGGCCAGCGTAAAGGTCGCGCTGACGGTTTGCGGCGAGCGCGGCGGTAAATTCTTCGACAGTCTGCGGAGTTTCGGCGTCCTCGGTGGCTAGGAGGGTTAGATTGGCGGTAGGAAAAGCAGAGTCGGCAGAGGTCTGCGCGGCATGCAAACGCTCAATCGCACGGCGGCGGTTTTCCTGGATTGCAATTCCCGCCTCCGCCATTTGGCTTTCAAGCGCCAGGTACCAATGTGCATCGCGCACCTGATCCTTTAGCAAACGGTTTCTTTCTCGCATCGACTTTTCATAAGCCAGAGCGAATTCGGCATGCTTAGGCTCGAAACTGAGCGTAATGCGGTCCAAAAATCGCCGCCGACCCTCTGCGGCCTCGATCCACAACCGGTCCATTGACGGCACCAGCCAAACCATCCGCGCCACCTTGCCAAGTGCTGCTTGGGAAGCCGGCTTGTCGTCGATTGTAACTGACCGCGCCGCGCCGGGTTCGGCCCAAGTGGCAATTTCGTGGGATTGACCAAGGCTTTCGAGAAATCCGCCGACCTTCCAACCCACGGCTTCTGGCTGTCGAGCGAATTCCTCTGCTTTCGCCCGCCGCAGCCCGCGACCGGGAGCAAAAAGCGATACGGCTTCGAGGATATTGGTCTTGCCTGCGCCGTTGGGACCATAAATTGCGATTACGCCAACGTCCAAATCCAGCTTCGCGGATTTATGCGAACGATAGTGGGAAAGCGTCAGATGTGTCAGGGCCAGTCTCGTCACTTGCCCTGCTCCTTCACATTATCGACGAAAGTATCGCGGAATTCATGCGCCGAAAGCGGGTTACACCCGCATCGGCATAACGACATAAACCGCGCTGGTGTCGTTGCCTTCACGCATCAATGTCGGATCGCCAGATGAATTGAACAAAAAGACAGCGTTCTCACGATCAACCTGGCTGGCGATTTCCAAGAGGTATTTGGCGTTGAAGCCAATCTCAAGTCCTTCATCGCCATAGGCCACGGCAAGCTCTTCTTCAGCCATACCGCTGTCGGGCGCATTGACGGACAATACCAGACGATCTTCATCAAGTTGCATCTTCACGGCACGGGAGCGTTCCGAGGACACGGTTGCCACACGGTCGACGGCCTGCGCAAACTCGGCGGCGTCTACCTCCATCTTGCGGGTGTTTCCGGCGGGGATGACACGGGTGTAGTCGGGGAAAGTGCCGTCAATAACCTTCGATGTCAGCGTGATATCCGGAGTCGAAAAGCGAACCTTGGTCTCGCTCACGCTGACAGCAATGGTGACCTCGTCATCGTCCAATAGTTTACGCAATTCACCTACAGTTTTGCGAGGCACGATCACGCCGGGCATGTCTTCTGCACCAGAAGGAAGATCGGTGTCGATTCGCGCCAGACGGTGTCCGTCGGTTGCGACGCAGCGCAGGACCTTGCCACCATCGGAGTCCGCGACATGCATATAGACGCCGTTCAGATAATAGCGCGTTTCCTCTGTAGAAATCGCAAATTTTGATTTGTCGAACAGGCGCCGCAAAACCGGTGCGGGTGCCGAGAAATTCGACTGGTATTCCGATGACGCCATCACCGGGAAATCTTCCTTGGGCAGGGTCGCCAGCGAAAAGTTCGAACGGCCAGCCTCTATTGTCAGGCGTCCGGACGCTCCATCATCAGTCAGCTCAACCAACGCGCCATCGGGCAGCTTGCGCACAATCTCGTTCAGAGTCACCGCGCTTACCGTGGTGGCACCGGCGCGTTCCACTTTGGCATCAGCTTTGTCAACAACTTCAATGTCCAGATCTGTGGCACGCATACTGACGCTGTCGCCTTCGGCCTCGATCAGAACGTTTGCAAGGATCGGGATCGTGTTGCGCCGTTCGACCACGGATTGTGCCTGACCGACGGCCTTCAACAGTGTGCTGCGTTCGATGGAAAGTTTCATGCACTCTTTCCCTTAATCGTGCCAAGCGGGGAGTGAAACCTACTAGTTTCACGCCCCGGGACAAGTGTTTTTTTGAAAAGAACGCGGCTTTTACCGGGTCGTCAAGAGCGGCCTAGGCCTCCAATGCGCGGCGCAGCAATTCGATGTCTTCGGCAATCTGGCTGTCAGTGCCTTTCAGTTCTTCGATCTTACGCACACCATGCATGACTGTTGTGTGATCGCGCCCGCCAAAACGGCGACCGATTTCCGGCAGGCTGCGCGCCGTTAACTGTTTGGCCAGATACATAGCGACCTGACGCGGGCGGGCGATGGTTCGCACACGGCGGGGTCCGATCAGGTCGGACAGGCGGATGTTATAGTGTTCGCTGACTTTGCGCTGAATTTCCTCGATGGTGACCTTGCGGTCGGCTTCGCGGAGGATATCGGCCAGACAATCCTGCGCCAGATCAAGCGTGATTTCCTTCCCCACAAGCGAGGCAAAGGCAAACAGCCGCATCAGCGCGCCTTCCAACACGCGAACGTTGTTGGAAATGCGATGCGCAAGGAATTCCAGAACGCCATCGGCGATTGTCAGGTTGCCATATTGGCCGCGGTGCAGGTCGACTTTCTGCTGAAGGATGCCAAGGCGAAGCTCATAGTCGGTCGGGTGCAGATCAACGACGAGGCCGGATTGCAGGCGGGACTTAATACGCTCTTCGAGATCCTTGATTTCGCCGGGCGCCCGGTCTGCTGAAATAATGATCTGCTTGTTCTGATCAACCAGCGCGTTGAACGTGTGGAAAAATTCTTCCTGTGTTGAATCCTTGCCGGCAATGAACTGTACATCGTCGACCATCAACACATCGACAGAGCGGAACATCTGTTTGAAGTCCATCATCTGCTTGTCGCGCAGCGCCTGAATAAAGCGATACATAAACTGCTCGGCGGAAAGATAGACGACTCTCAAATCTGACCGCATGGTTTGAAGCTCATGCGCGATAGCGTGCATCAAATGTGTTTTACCAAGGCCAACCCCGCCGTAAAGGAACAGCGGATTGAACGTGACCTCATTGCCTTCCGCCACACGGCGGGCGGCGGCGTGAGCCAGTTCATTTGGTTTTCCCACAACAAAGCGTTCGAAGGTAAAGCGAGGATCAAGCGGAGCGCCCGGAACACTTGTGTCGTCACCAAAGGCATTCGTTCTTGCGGCAGGCTTTTGAGTGCGCGGCGCCGAGGGCTTCACCACCGCTGGCACAGAAAAGTTTACCCGTTTCACCGGATGATTGTGAGATTTGAACAAATGCAAAATCTTGTCGCCAAAATTTCGCTGGACCCAATCGCCCATGAAATTGGTCGCAACAAGAAACGTAACAGTTCCAGCCTCGGATTCGGAAAGCTCCAGCGGCTCAATCCAATTCACGAAGTTGTTGTGCCCGATATCCCTGACAAGTTCATTCTTCAGACGTCCCCAAAGTTCGTTATCCATTTCGCATTCGACCCGCATTCATCATTGTCCCGTGCTCGATGCGACGCCTGGTTCAAGGTTCATCGCACCCACAATCCACACGCAACGTTTCGCGCCGTATTCTTTCCTGCGGTTGCGTTGACCTGATGGGAAAAACCGAACTGAAACCAAAACCCGCAAAATTCCGAGACCCTGCCCAGGGTCACGAAGCGGCGAATCAGCTTTGTTCTGTTGGTCTTGTCAAACGCACGAATGGCAGCTCGCAGATTGAACGAAATGGTAAGCCCGTCACCAATATCCCGCTCAGCGTTTCAACAAGAATCCCCCCGAAAGTCTGTGTTACGATGAATCGCTGACATGGACGCTAGCAACAAGTGGGAAGCTGTCGCAACAGAACTATTCGCTTGACGATCAGTTATTGCGAAAAGCGGTCCACAGAATCGGCTGGGCACCGTTACGAGGTGTCAAAAAAATCACAGCACAGATAATTTCCGCGCGCCGGGTAAGACGCGCGGTTTGGGATTCGAATCGAATGGTTAACCGAGTGCTTTGACGCGCGAGCTGAGGCGCGACATTTTGCGCGCCGCGGTGTTTTTGTAGAACACGCCTTTTGCGACACCACGCATCAATTCGGGTTGAGCCGCGCGCAAAGCCGCGCTTGCAACATCTTTGTCACCGGAGGCAATCGCCTCTTCTACTTTGCGCAGTTGAGTACGAATGCGCGAACGGCGCGCTTTGTTGATTTCAAGACGGCGGGCATTCTGACGCGCGCGTTTCTTGGCCTGGGGCGAATTTGCCATTTTGGTTCCCATCCTTGGGTTGGTTCACATTACTTACAAGCAGCACGGCCCAACCTGACGGTCTTGGCAAATTCCGGCCAAAGCGGGCCTCGCGCGCATGTCGGCGGGCCGAATACGCCAGCGCGCCGCTGAAAGCAAGCGTTACTTGTCGCGAAACTGCGGCTCTCGTTTTTCCAGAAACGCGGCCATGCCCTCTTTCTGGTCTTCAGTGGCGAAAAGCGCATGAAAAGATCGGCGTTCAAAAAGCAGACCTTCCTGCAAAGTGGTTTCATAGGCGCGATTGACCGATTCTTTTATGGTGCGTGTGGCCAGTTCAGATTTTTCGGCAATCTTTTGAGCCGTCGCCAACGCCTCTTCCATCAGCTTCTTGGCAGGGACGACACGGCTGACCAGGCCAGACCGTTCGGCTTCCTCGGCATCAATGAAACGGCCCGTCAGGTTCATGTCCATCGCCTTGGACTTGCCGATAAGGCGGGTCAGCCGCTGGGTCCCGCCGATGCCCGGGATGACACCAAGGTTTACTTCCGGTTGGCCGAATTTTGCGTTGTCGGCTGCGATAATGAAATCGCACATCATCGCCAGTTCGCAACCACCGCCCAGCGCATAACCACATACAGCCGCGATGACGGGTTTGCGAACGCGGGCGAATTCGTCGCCTACGGAACCAAAGAGGTTTTCATTAGCCACTTCGACAAAGGTCTTTTCCGACATCTCCTTGATGTCGGCACCGGCGGCAAAGGCCTTTTCAGACCCGGTAATAACAATCACACGCACCTTTTCGTTCTCTTCCGCCTCACGCAATGCCGTGGCGAGTTCCGAGACCAGTTCGGAATTCAGCGCATTCAGTGCATCAGGACGGTTGAGTTTGATCAGGGATACGTGGTCTTCAACGTCGACGATCAGCGTCTTGAAGGCCATGAGCTTGCCTATGGTTGTTGCTCGTAACGGGATTCCTTACCACGCGCGAAGCGGTGCGCAAGTCATCTTTGGCATTGCGGGCAATAGAATGACGAGCGCCCCGATTGAACGATTCGCCCAATTGTTCCGGTGCAATCGGGTTTGCGACAGGGTTCACCTTCGCGGTCGTATACATCGAAAGAATGCTGAAAATAACCAAGTTCTCCATCGGCTTGGCGGAAGTCTTTCAGTGACGAACCGCCTGCATCAATGGCATCTGTCAGAACCTGACGAATGATTGGAACCAAGGCGCCCGCGCGTCGCTGTGAGAGATTCCCTGCATGGCGTTTTGGTGACACACCAGCACGAAATAACGTCTCGCAGACGTAAATATTCCCCAATCCGGCAACAATTTTCTGATCCAGAAGTGCAGATTTTATCGGGGTTCGACGATTGCTGAGTCGCTCGACTAAATAATCCTCGTCAAACGCGTTTCCTAACGGTTCCGGTCCGAGATCTTTTAGCAGCCAGTGCTTTTCCACAGATTCAGTGGCTGCAAGATCCATGGCGCCAAAACGGCGCGCATCATTAAACGTCACGCGGGCACCGTTGGCCATATGCAGGACCACGTGGTCGTGTTTTTCCGGTGCCGGATGATCGTGGTGGAATTCGCCCAAAGCGGCGCCCGATATCAGCATCCGACCTGACATACCGAGGTGAATGATCAGTGTTTCGCCGGAATTGAGATCGGCAAGGATGTATTTCGACCGGCGGCCCAGTGCTGTGACAGTCTTACTGGTCAGCCGTTCGGACATTCGTTCTGGAAACGGCCAGCGCAGATCGGGTCGATTGACATCTGCAGTCGCAATCTTCGCGCCTTCCATCACGGGCACCAAGCCACGGCGCACGGTTTCGACCTCTGGCAGTTCCGGCACGATTTTCCTCCGCGACCCTTGGGCCGATTGTAACAGCCCGGTTCAGACATATAAGAAGGGTGAGTTTCAATGCGCGGGCAAGGGCCTATGGCGGAAAAGACAACACATTTCGGCAGCGAGACGATCCTGGAGGCGGACAAGGCCGGACGCGTGCACGGCGTGTTTACGTCAGTCGCATCAAAATACGACGTGATGAACGACGTCATGTCAGTTGGAATTCATCGCATCTGGAAAGATGCGATGATGGATTGGTTGGCACCGCGCAGGGGACAGCGATTGTTGGATGTCGCCGGCGGCACCGGAGATATCGCGTTCCGGTTTCTTCGACGGGCCGGTGATGCCAGCGCGGTCGTCTGCGACATGACCGAAGGCATGTTGGTCGAAGGGCAAAAGCGGGCCGAAGCGGAAAAGCTTTCTGATCAGCTGGAGTGGGTTGTGGGCGATGCGATGGCTTTGCCTTTCGAAAACAACAGCTTTGACGTCTACACCATCAGTTTTGGCATTCGGAACGTGACTAGACCTGAGGAAGCCTTGAGTGAGGCGTTCCGCGTACTGAAGCCCGGTGGACGGTTGATGGTGCTGGAATTTTCGCAACTTCCAAATCAGGGGATGCAGAAACTCTACGATCTTTATTCGTTCAACGTCATTCCGACGATGGGAAAGGCCATAACCGGGGATCGCGACAGTTATCAGTATCTTGTGGAATCGATCCGGCAGTTTCCCGATCAGGAGTCGTTCGCGGGTATGATCCGTGATGCAGGTTTTGACCAAGTGAAATACCGCAACCTGTCGATGGGTATCGCCGCACTGCATTCCGGCTGGAAGTTTTGAGAGGTCCGCACAACATATGGCGGCTGGTCCGCACTGGCGCGACGCTGGAACGCACGGGTGCGATGCGGTTCGTACTCGATGCAATGAACGCACCCTGGTCACTGCGTGTGGCGGCACGTGTGCTGGGTTGGCCGTTTCGTTGGCTGGGATACAGGGGCGATCCTGAACGCCCGCCCCTGACGCGCGCGCTGACCGCACTTGGCCCCGCTTACATCAAGTTCGGGCAACTTATGTCGACGCGACCCGATGTTGTGGGTGAGGAACTGGCGCGTGAACTGCAAGTGTTGCAGGACAAGCTGCCGCCGTTTTCTATGAAGGAAGCTCGTGAGACCGTCGAGACAGAGCTTGGCGCGCCGGTCGACGAGATTTTCGCGGAATTTTCTGAACCTGTCGCCGCTGCTTCTATCGCGCAAGTACACAGGGCCCGATTGGCAGATAGCGGGCAGGACGTGGCGGTCAAGGTCCTGCGACCCGGCATCGAGCGAGCATTTCGCAAAGACATCGACGCATTCTATTTTGCCGCTGACACGATTGAGTTCCTTTCACCTGCATCGCGGCGCCTGCGACCGCATGATGTGATTGAGCATTTTGAAAGTGTGGTCGAAGGAGAGCTGGACCTGCGGATGGAAACTGCTGCTGCGGCCGAATTTGCAGCGACCACCGAAGGTGACGCCGGATTTCAGGTGCCAAAGGTGAATTGGGCCTTTTCAGGTCGCCGTGCAATGACATTGGATTGGGCAGAAGGAATTCCGGCCAACGATCTTGATGCGATAAATGCTGCCAATCACAACAAGGTCGAGTTGGCAGAACGGGTGTTGCAACTTTTCCTTAGCCACGCGTTGCGCGATGGATATTTCCACGCCGACATGCATCAGGGCAATCTGAAGTTTGCAGCCAATGGCGACATTATCGCGTTGGATTTCGGGATCATGGGGCGGATCGACGAATATACGCGTCGGGTATACGCCGAAATCCTTTATGGCTTCATCCGCAAGGATTATCGTCGTGTCGCGGAGGTGCATTTCGAGGCTGGGTACGTGCCCGCTGATCGCGACATCGATGAATTCGCGCTGGCGCTTCGGTCTGTGGGCGAGCCGATCTTTGGGCTGGATGCCAGCCGGGTTTCGATGGCGCGGCTTTTGGCACATTTGTTTGACGTGACCGAGCGGTTCGGGATGCAGACGCGAACGGAGTTGATCCTGCTACAACGGACAATGGTCGTTGTTGAGGGCGTCGCGCGGTCGCTGGATGCGCATATCAACATCTGGCAGGTCGCAAGGCCAATTGTCGAAAACTACATTCAGGAAAACATCGGGCCCAAAGCTGCGTTGCGTGATCTTGCGCGCACCATTCGGGTATTGGCGCGTTTTGGACCAAAGATGCCAGAAATCGTAGAGGCCGCCCTTTCCGGGAAACAAAGCGTCGAAACGCATTCAGCCAAAAGACGATGGGCGGTGCCCGCGATGTCCGCCTTGCTAGGCGCGGCAATAGCGACTGCTGTTCTCTATTTTGGCGTCTTGACCTGAAGCAACTCGTGATCACACTGAACTTGCGCACGCCCGTGTCGGCGCTGGAAAACTAAGTCTCTGGTTAGCTATTCTCTTTCCGCGCCCGTTCCAGTGCGAATTGCCGTGCACGCTCGCGAAACCTTTCGCGATCTTCTTCACTGTATTCTGCATGGCAGGTCGGGCAGGCCACGTCTTCCTCATAAAGTGGATCGGCCTTATCCGTCGCGGATACTGGACGCCCGCAGGCGTGGCACATTTCAAAATTGCCTTGTTTCAGGCCGTGCCCGACGCTGACCCTTTGATCAAAGACATAGCATTCGCCCCGCCAAGTGCTTTGTTCTTCCGGCATGTCTTCCAGATACTTCAGGATTCCACCCTTCAGGTGAAAGACATCTTCGACACCCTGCCCCAATAAATAGTTCGTGGACTTCTCACAGCGAATTCCGCCGGTACAAAACATCGCGATGCGTTTGTTGTGAAACCGGTGCATGTTTTTTTCCCACCATGCGGGGAACTCACCGAAAGACTTTGTCTTTGGATCGATTGCGCCTTCGAAGGTTCCTATCGATACTTCATAGTCGTTTCGGGTGTCGATCACGGCGACATCGGGCGCTTTGATCAACTCGTTCCAATCATCCGGCGACACATAGTTTCCGACCGACGCGCGAGGGTCGACATCGGGTTGCCCCATTGTCACGATCTCGCGTTTCAACCGGACTTTCATCTTGCGAAACGGCATTACTCTGGCTGGGGATTCCTTCCATTCCAGATCAGAACAACCGGGCAATGACCGTATGTAGTTCAGCGCTACGTCGATCCCGTTCCTTGAGCCCGCAATCGTGCCATTGATCCCCTCTGGCGCAAGCAGAAGCGAACCACGCACGCCGTTTTGGTTGCAGGTTTCCAGCAATGCAGGCTTTATTCCACCCGGATCAGAAAATTGGGTAAACTTATAGAGTGCGGCGACCGTCAGCATAGGCCTTGCTTTACGCCTTTGCTCTTTTCGCCTCAAGCCGTAGGATTTGGCGACAACCCTGGGAGAAAAACCACAGATGCGTGCGACCAATGAAGCCCTTATTGTCATCGACGTTCAAAACGATTTTTGCCCGGGTGGTGCGCTGGCGGTTGAGGGCGGCAACGAAATTGTGCCGGGCATTAACGAGCTGACGGGCGAATTCCACGCGGTCATTCTGACTCAGGATTGGCACCCGGCAGGGCATTCATCCTTTGCGTCCAGCCATCAGGGGACGTCGCCATTTGAAATGATCGAAATGGATTACGGACCCCAGGTTCTTTGGCCGGATCACTGTGTGCAAGGAACACAAGGCGCGGAGTTTCATCGCGATATGGAGACGACCGCAGCACAGTTGATCATTCGAAAGGGATTTAATTCAGCGATCGACAGTTACTCTGCGCTTTTTGAGAACGACCACAAAACGGCAACCGGGCTTGAAGGATACCTTCGAACGCGCGGCTTGGATCAGTTGACGATGGTCGGGTTGGCCACGGATTTCTGCGTGAATTTTTCTGCTGTCGATGCTGCAAAACGTGGGTTCGGTGTGACCGTGTTACAGGATTTTTGCCGCGCGATTGATCTGGATGGCTCAATGGCGGCCGCAGAAAGTGGGATGGCAGAAGCGGGTGTGACACTTGCATGATTGCGGACAGCGACAAAACGCCTGTTTTCAAGCGTTGTTATCGCTAACATCACTTGTTACAAACCGCCGCAAAACGAACCGGTAAATGAAAACTCCTTTTGTCGAACGATGCCGAAGGGCGAATATTTGCTCTTCGGGTTTGTTGCGTTGACGCGAGGATCTGAATTGGCCGAAGTGCGGGACAACACTTGATACTCGCCAGACGCGGGATTCAAAAAAAGTGCCCGGCGTCGGGCATGTGGAAACGGAAGACGAACTGAATATGCCGAAAGATCAGAGCATCAAACCAACCGCCGATCAGTTGTCAGCGGAAATCCTGCGTCATCTGGGAAAGTCGCTGGGCAAAGATGCCAGCCATGCAACCGTCTATGACTGGCGCATGTCGCTGTCACTGGCGTTGCGTGATCTGATCGTCGAGCCGTGGTTTACTTCGACCCGCGAAGTTTATGCCACTAAAGGCAAGCGCGTATATTATCTTTCGATGGAATTCCTGATCGGTCGTCTGATCGAGGATTTGGCCATAAACCTTGGGCTGGATGATATCGCAAAAGATGCCATGGCTTCGCTCGGTCAGAATTACGAGGTTGTTGTTGCGGATGAACCTGATGCGGCGCTTGGCAATGGTGGGCTGGGGCGGCTTGCGGCTTGTTTCATGGATTCGCTTTCGACCCTTGGCATTCCGGCCTATGGCTATGGAATACGCTATGAACATGGTCTGTTTGAGCAGCATTTCGATGACGGACAACAGATAGAAACCGCGGAGACCTGGCTTTCGCAACGCCATGTCTGGGAGTTCGAGCGCCCCGAGGTTCGATACGAAATAGGATTTGGCGGGTCTGTCCAAGCAGGCAAGGGGGCCACAACTTGGGTCCCGTCCGAAACCGTCATTGCGTCGGCGTACGACACCCCGATTGCGGGCTGGAAAGGTCATTGGGCGAACACGCTGCGCCTTTGGTCGGCGAAACCGACCCAGATCTTTGACCTGAGCAGCTTCAATCGCGGCGAATACCTGGCGGCGAGCGAACCGGAAGCGCTGGCGCGCGCAATCAGCCGCGTGCTTTACCCCGATGATACGACTGATACAGGCAAGGAATTGCGGCTGAAGCAGGAGTATTTTTTCACTTCGGCGTCGATTCAGGACATTCTTCGCCGGTTTCTGTCCGAAGGGATGGACTTGCGCGATTTGCCCAGCAAGGTCGCGATCCAGTTAAACGACACCCATCCGGCAATTGCGGGGCCGGAACTGGTACGGTTGCTTGCGGATATTCATGGCATAA
Source organism: uncultured Paracoccaceae bacterium (assembly GCA_951812305.1). Lineage (GTDB taxonomy): Bacteria > Pseudomonadota > Alphaproteobacteria > Rhodobacterales > Rhodobacteraceae > Rhodobacter_B. Next base: position 250,918 of record CATOSB010000012.1, on the reverse strand, counting down.
ATATGTCGACAGCAATCGAGATTGCCCGTGGCTGCCTTGCCTATACCAACCACACCTTGTTGCCGGAAGCGCTGGAAAACTGGCCGGAGGCTTTGTTCGCGCGAATTCTTCCGCGTCATCATCGGATTATCGAGCTGATTCAGGAGGCGCATCTGGCGGAGAGTGGAAGTGACGTTCGGGTCATTGAAGATGGCCGGATCAAGATGGGGGAATTGGCCTTTGTCATGGCCCATCGGGTCAATGGCGTTTCCGCGCTGCACACAGAACTGGTCAAAGAAACGGTGTTTGCGGATTTGCACCGGACTTACCCTGATCGGATTATCAATCAGACCAACGGTATCACGCCGCGCCGGTGGCTTTATTCCTGCAACCCGCCGCTGCGCGAATTGATCAACCAAACAATTGGCACTGGCTGGCCGGATGACCTGGAACAGTTGGACGCCTTGGGGGAATTTGCCGATGATGCCGGGTTTCATGACGCGTTTCGTGCCGCGAAACAGAAGAACAAGCAACGGCTGGTCGATTGGCTGAAAGCGCGGGACGGACTCGAAATCGACCCGGCCGCGATGTTCGATGTCCAGATCAAGCGGGTGCACGAATATAAGCGCCAGTTGATGAACCTGCTGGAAACTGTCGCGCATTGGAATGACATTCGCGACGATCCGAACGGCAATTGGACGCCACGGGTCAAGATTTTCGGGGGCAAGGCAGCGCCGGGATATGTCGTTGCGAAAGAGATTATCCGGTTGATCAACGACGTGGCAAAAGTCGTGAATGCCGATCCGAAAACGCGCGATTTGCTTCAGATCGCCTATCCTGAAAACTACAATGTCACGATGGCCGAACAACTGATTCCGGCGTCCGATCTTTCAGAACAGATTTCAACGGCCGGCAAAGAAGCAAGCGGCACTGGCAACATGAAATTCGCCTTAAACGGCGCACTGACAATCGGCACACTTGACGGCGCAAATGTGGAAATTCGCGAGCATGTGGGCGTGGAAAATTTCTTTCTGTTCGGATTGACGGCACAAGAGGTTGTCGAACGCCGAAGTGAGCCCAATTTCGCGATGGAAGCGATTGCCGCGAGCCCGAAACTTGCAAGGGTACTGGATCAGATTGCGAATGGCGTATTCTCCAAAGGCGATCCACAAAGATACAGTGCGCTCGTTCAGCGGCTCCACAACGATGACTATTTCCTCGTGACGTGTGATTTTGACAGCTATTTCGACACACAACGCGCGGTCGATCTGGCGTTTGCCGATGCAGGTGCGTGGACAAAAATGGCGATACTGAACACCGCGCGGGTCGGCTGGTTTTCGTCTGATCGAACCATTGCGGGTTACGCGCGCGACATTTGGGGCGTCTCGCCCCGTGGGATGTGAGTTGGGCCGGTGGAACTGATTTCGAAAGCTGATGCGCAGGCCCTGATTTCAGGGCATCATAGCAATCCGTTTTCGGTCCTGGGATTGCATGAGGTTGAAGGCAAGCTGACCGTTCGTGCCTTTGTACCGGGTGCAACTTGCGTCGAGGTTCTGGACGCGAAGTCCGGGAGGCAGATCACTGCTTTGCACGAGGTTGAGGGGGCAGACGGTGTCTTTGTCGGGCAGGCCGGACGCCGCCGAAATCGATTTCCCTATCGGTTGCGTATTAGCAACGGGCAAGACACATGGCTTGCCGATGACCCCTATCGGTTCGGCCCGGTCAGCGGGGCGATGGATGAATATCTGATCGGCGAGGGAACACACCGTCAATTGTGGGACGTTCTTGGCGCGCATGTGATGACGCATGAGGGCACGGAAGGTACGCATTTCGCAGTCTGGGCGCCGAATGCAAATCGGGTCTCGGTCGTTGGGGATTTCAACGGCTGGGACGGTCGCCGTCATGTCATGCGCAGCCTTGGGCAGTCTGGTGTTTGGGAGATTTATCTTCCTGGCATTAGCGAAGGCGAACCTTATAAATACGAATTGCTAGATCGTAACGGTCAGGTGCTGCCGCAAAAGGCGGACCCGGTCGGGTTTGGAGCGGAACATGCGCCAAGGACAGCATCTGTGGTCCGCCAACTTCAGGGGCACGATTGGGGTGATGGCAGCTGGATGTCAAAGCGCGACGCGCTGCACAAAACCGATCAGCCGATATCGATTTACGAGGTCCATCTAGGGTCATGGAGGCGCGTGCCGGAAGAAGGCAATCGCCCGCTTTCCTATTTGGAACACGCGCGTGAGCTCGTCGCGTACGCTAAAGACATGGGTTTCACGCATCTGGAATTGATGCCGGTCTCTGAATTCCCATTCGAGGGGTCGTGGGGTTATCAGCCCATCGGCCTGTTCGCACCAACGATCCGCTATGGCACACTGGCCGAATTCCGCGCCTTTGTCGAAGCCTGCCACAATGCCGATCTGGGCCTGATCCTTGATTGGGTACCCGGCCATTTCCCCGAAGATGAACATGGGCTGGGACAGTTTGACGGCACACCACTTTATGAACATGCCGACCGCCGCGAAGGGTTTCACCCCGACTGGAACACGCTGGTTTACAATTACGGGCGGCGCGAGGTTCGCAATTACCTGACCGCAAACGCGCTTTATTGGCTGCGCGAGCATCATATCGACGGGCTTCGCGTCGATGCGGTGGCTTCAATGCTGTATCGCGACTATTCCCGAAAAGAAGGTGAGTGGGTTCCAAACATCCACGGTGGCCGTGAAAACCTGGAAGCGATCTCGTTCCTTCAGGAAATGAATGCGTCGGTCTACGGCGAAGTGCCTGGGATCATGACGGTTGCCGAAGAAAGCACCGCCTTCCCCGGCGTCTGCGCGCGGACCGATCAGGGCGGGCTGGGCTTCGGGTTTAAGTGGAACATGGGCTGGATGAACGACACGCTCAGCTACATGGCAGAAGAGCCCATTCATCGTAAATACCATCACCACAAGATGACCTTCGGCTTGCATTATGCCTTTACCGAAAACTTCATCCTGCCACTCAGTCATGACGAGGTCGTTCACGGCAAAGGTTCGATGATCGACAAAATGCCGGGATCGGGCGGGGAGAAATTTGCCAACCTGCGCGCGTATTACGGGTTCATGTGGGGGCATCCGGGCAAGAAACTTTTGTTCATGGGCGGAGAGTTTGCCCAAGCCCGCGAGTGGAACCACGACATCAGCCTGGACTGGCATCTGGTGGATGTCGCCGAACATCGCGGCGTACAGAATTTGATACGCGATCTGAACCACCTATACAGGTCGACGCCCGCGCTGCATCAGCGTGATTGCAGCCCGGACGGTTTTGAATGGGTCGAGGACAGCGCCAGTGACGAATCCGTCTTTGCGTGGGTTCGGAAAGGCGATGGCGATGCTGCGCCGGTTCTGGTCGTTTCAAACTTCACTCCGGTGGAACGGGCCAACTATCGTGTCGGCGTGCCCGAAAGAGGTTTCTGGGCTGAACGATTGAATACAGATAGTGAGCATTATGGCGGCGGTGGGTGTGGAAACCTTGGCGGGCGTCACGGCGATGAAGTCGCGGCAGCGGGCCGCGGGCATTCAATATGCGTGACGCTGCCGCCACTATCCACTTTGATATTTGAACTTGAACGCGGTTAGGGCCGCATAGCGAAAGAGGAACACGTTATGGAGAACGGTTCTCAAAGACTGGAACAGCAGACGATGGCATTCGTGCTCGCCGGCGGGCGTGGCAGCCGTTTGAAGGAACTTACCGACAAGCGCGCAAAACCGGCCGTGTTCTTTGGCGGCAAAAGCCGGATCATCGACTTTGCCCTGTCGAATGCGGTGAATTCCGGTATTCGGCGCATTTGTGTCGCGACGCAGTACAAGGCGCACAGCCTGATACGTCACCTTCAGCGTGGCTGGAGCTTCTTTCGCGCCGAGCGCAATGAAAGTCTGGATATTCTGCCTGCCTCACAGCAGTTAAATGAAGATAACTGGTACAAAGGGACCGCCGATGCGGTAACCCAAAACATTGAAATTATTCGCAGTTATGGCCCGAAATACATTCTGATTCTCGCCGGCGATCACATCTATAAGCAGGATTATTCGATGATGATCCGCCAGCACGTCGAGACCGGCGCAGATGTGACAGTTGGTTGTATCGAGGTTCCACGCCCGGAGGCCTCAGCCTTTGGCGTTATGAAAGTCGATGAAACGGACCGGATCCTTGAATTCGTTGAGAAGCCTACTGATCCTCCGGCAATGCCGGGCCATCCCGATCTCGCGCTGGCCAGTATGGGCATCTATGTGTTTGAGGCGGAATACCTTTACGGTCTGCTGTTGAATGATGCGGACGATCCCGACAGCAAGCATGATTTCGGCGGCGACATTATCCCTGACATCGTCCGGAACGGAAAAGCGGTGGCGCACCCGTTCAGCCGGTCTTGTGTGCGATCAGGCAGCGAGCCAGAGCCCTATTGGCGTGATGTAGGCACCATCGATGCGTTCTGGCAGGCCAATATCGACCTGACCGATTTCACACCGGAACTAGACCTATACGACAATTCCTGGCCGATCTGGACTTATTCCGAACTCACACCACCCGCCAAATTCATTCACAATGAAGAGGGGCGGCGCGGCCACGCGCTTTCATCGATGGTTTCGGGTGGTTGCATTATCTCGGGATCGCAACTGCATCGCTGCCTGATGTTCACCGGCGTCCGGGTCAATTCGTTTTCCACGCTCGAGGGTGTGGTCGCCATGCCCTATGCAGATATTGGCCGAAATGCGCGCCTAACCAACGTGGTGATCGATCGTGGTGTGAATATTCCCGAGGGCTTGATCGTCGGCGAAGACCCCGAACTTGACGCCAAGCGTTTTCATCGCAGCGAAGGCGGCGTCTGCCTGATAACCCAACCAATGATCGACGCTTTGGACGGTTGAAATGAAGGTTCTATTCGCCGCGTCAGAATGTGCGCCGTTCGTAAAGACCGGGGGGTTGGCGGATGTGATTGGTGCGGTGCCCAAGGCTCTGTCAGCACTGGGCGTCGATGTTCGGGTGATGCTGCCGGGCTATCCCGAAATGGCGGCGATCATGAAAGGCGGGAAAACCGTCAGGAAGATCAAAAACCTGCATGGCGGGTCGGCACGTCTGGTTGCCAAGAAAGCTGAAGGCCTAAACTTGCTGCTTTTGGATGCACCGCATCTTTTTGATCGAGCGGGCAACATTTATCTTGGGCCGGACGGAAAGGACTGGAAGGACAATCATCTTCGGTTTGGCGGATTCTCGCAAATCGCTGCCGAGGTCGCGCGCGACGGTATCAAAGGCTGGCAGCCCGATATTGTTCATGCCCATGACTGGCAAGCCAGCCTAATCCCAGCCTATCTGAAAACAAAGCCGAATTCCGCACCGCCATGTGTGCTGACGATTCACAACATCGCGTTTCAGGGACTGTGTGAGCCAAGCGCGTTGCCAAAGCTTGGCCTGCCAAAAAAGCTCTTTGCGCCGGATGGTCTTGAATACTGGGGCAAAGTGAATTTTCTGAAGGCTGGCATCGTTTACAGCGACCGGATCACAACCGTCAGCCCGACATATGCCAACGAATTGTCGCTGCCCGAATTTGGGATGGGTATGGATGGTATTTTACAGACCCGCCGCGATGTGCTGTCGGGTATCCTGAATGGCATTGATCTGGATGTCTGGAACCCGGAGACCGATCCTGATCTGGCGGCCAATTATTCAGCGCGCACGCTAAGCAAGAAGAAAAAAAACCGAGCCGCCGTCGAGAAGCGGTTTGGGTTGAAACACAATCCGGACGCTCCGTTGTTCTGTGTAGTCAGCCGCCTAACTGAACAAAAAGGGCTGGACTTGCTATTGGATGTGTTGCCCGGCCTGGTTGATCGAGGGGCGCGGCTTGCCTTGCTTGGAAGTGGCGACAAGTCACTGGAAGCAGGTTTCATCGCGGCGACACGTGGATACACCGGATCAGTTGGTGCTGTTATCGGATATGACGAGTCATTGTCTCATCTGTTGCAAGGCGGATCGGATGCAATCCTGATACCATCGCGGTTTGAACCTTGTGGTTTGACGCAACTATATGGTTTGCGTTACGGGACCATTCCGTTGGTTTCCCGCACCGGTGGGTTGGCCGACACCGTGATTGATGCCAACGAGGCTGCGCTTGCGGACAACTGCGCCACCGGCGTTCAATTTTCGCCAATCCATGCTGCGGGCCTCTACCACGCTATCGCAAGAACCTGTGATCTATACGCCCAGCCAAAGGTTTGGGCCGGTATGCAGCGCCGCGCCATGCGCCAGCAAATTGGATGGGACCGGTCCGCGCAAACCTATCTTGATCTCTACAAGTCGCTTGGGACCTAACCGATGGCAGTGACGGTCCGCTCCGGCTATCCAAACCATCTTGGCGCGCGGTTTGATGGCGAAGGCACAAATTTCGCAGTGTTTTCTGCTCATGCTGCAAAAATCGAACTTTGCTTGTTCTCACCAGATGGTGGTGAAGAGGTAGAGCGCATTGCTATGCCAGAAAAAACTGGACCCGTCTGGCATGGGTATGTGCCCGGTCTCAATCCAGGTACACCATACGGATTTCGCGCGCACGGAACCTATGCGCCGGATCATGGATACAGGTTCAACGCCAACAAGCTGCTGATGGATCCCTATGCTAAAGAACTCCTTGGCAAATGGTCCGCGCATCCAGCGACGCTTGGCTATGATCCCGCTGCGCCGGAAAAAGACTTGTCGTTCGACACAAGCGACAGTGCCCTGCATGTCGCAAAATCCATCGTCTCCGATCCTGAACTTTTCTCATTCATGGAACACACTCCGGCCCACGACTGGACGGACTCATTGATCTATGAGGCACATGCAAAGGGGTTGACCAAGGAGCATCCTCAGGTCCCGGAAAATTTACGTGGCACATATGAGGGCATGGCCAGTGACCCGATGCTGGATCACTTAACGAAACTGGACGTCGATGCGATTGAGATTTTGCCGGTGCACAGTTTCATTGACGACAGTTTCCTGCTTGATCGCGGGCTTCGAAACTATTGGGGTTACAACACCATCGGATATTTCGCGCCCGAGCCGCGCTATTTCGGACCCGCTGGGTTAATTGGATTTCGCAATATGGTGGAGCGATTCCATGCTGCTGTCATCAAGGTCATTCTCGACGTCGTTTACAACCACACTGCGGAAGGCGATCATCGTGGCCCGACACTGTGCTATCGGGGGTTGGACAACCTTTCCTATTACCGCCTGATCGCCGGACAGCCGCGTTATTACGTCAACGATTCAGGGTGCGGTAACACACTGAATGTCGCCAACCCTTATGTGTTGCGAATGGTGACTGACAGCCTGCGGTTTTGGGTTCAGCACATGGGGATCGATGGGTTCCGTTTTGATCTGGCAACGACGCTGGGACGTGAAGAGCACGGATTTGATCCGCATGGCGGGTTCTTCGATGCTGTACGGCAGGACCCGGTTCTGGCGGATGTGAAACTGATCGCGGAACCTTGGGATCTCGGCCCGGGCGGTTATCGCGCCGGCGAATTTCCGCATGAGTTCGCCGAATGGAATGACAGTTTCCGTGACACGGCACGCCGTTTCTGGCGCGGCGATGCACATTCCGCGCAGGAACTTGGCGCGCGGCTTTTGGGGTCTGCGGATCGCTTTGACAGGAACGGCAGGCGGGCATGGTCCTCGGTAAACTTTGTCTCATCGCATGACGGATTTACGCTGGCCGATGTCGCCCGGTACAATGAACGCCACAACCATTCGAACGGTGAAAACAATTCCGATGGACATCACGGCAACTACAGTGACAACTGCGGTGTCGAAGGCGAAACTGACGACAAGAAAATTCGCAAACGTCGGATCAGGCGGCAGCGCAACCTTCTGGCGATGTTATTCCTGTCACAAGGCACGCCGATGCTTTTGGCGGGTGATGAGATTGCGAACAGTCAGGGCGGCAACAACAACGCCTATTGCCAGGACAATCCGACTGGCTGGATCAACTGGGGTAAGTCCGACGATATCCTGCTTGAATTTGTCGCCAACCTTTCGGCCTTTCGCCGCGCGCATAAATCCTTGCGGCAGTCCCGGTTTCTACACGGCGCCATTCGCGCGAAGGATGGCCTTCCTGATGTTGAATGGACGGATTTCGACGGCGAGCCACTGCAATGGCGTGACCCGGGTCTGTCAAACCTGTGCCTGACCCTTCGCTGTTCAGCTGAGGCCTGTGCAGACGAGGAGGACAGCGATTGCGTCTTTCTCGTCTTCAACCGAGATCAGATCGTCGCGGAGGTTGCGTTGCCGAAAGCCTCGCCACGATCACACTGGGTTCGCGCTGTTGACACAAGCGCGCGCGACGTATTCCAGGTTTGCGAAATCGGTCCAGACACGATTCGGGTCGAAGGAGAGTCCGTTGTCGCATTAGTTCTTAAACCCAATGATCCCGCCAAATGACAGCAGATTCAGAACTTCATGAGCTGGCGCACCGCTATGGCATTTTGGACAGCTATCGCGATTTTTCCGGCACGGCGCGTGTTGCGAGTGTCGAGACAAAACGGGCTTTGTTGCGCGCGAATGGTGTTGAGGCGGTCGGTGAAAAGGCGGTCAAGGCGGCACTGCAGGAGGCCGAAGCGCGCCATGTCGAGCGCCTTCACAAGCCATGCCTAGTCATCGAATCCGACAAGACCTGGCAACTCGACCTTGTCGTTGGCTGCAATTGGGTTTTGCGAGTTGAAGACGATGATCAGGTGCAGGAAGGATTCTTTGAGGCAGGTCTCAGTCGCATGAATGCGTTGCCCACCGGGGTCCATGAATTGACTTTGGTTTCCGGGTCAAGGCGCAACCGTGTCACCCTCCTTTCCGCCCCGAAATCCGCGCCATCGGTTGGTGACATAGTGGGCAATGACCGGATCTGGGGTGTAACGACCGCGCTTTATGGGATCAAATCCAATCGCAATCTCGGGCTGGGCGATTTTGTCGATCTGGCGGCATTTGCCGAAGGCGTCGGACGGAACGGCGCCGCGTTTGTGGGAATCAATCCCGTGCACGCCTTGGGATGTGCAGACAACCGCGTTATCAGCCCATACTCGCCCTCCCATCGTGGTTTTCTGAACCCTTTGCACATCGCGGCAGACCGCATCCCGGGGTTGGAAGATTCCCAATCGGCCCTTGCCTTGGTGGATCGTCAACAAGAGACCTGCGCCAACGTTAAGTCGGCAGCGCAAATCGACTACAACGCTTTCCGCACCGGGTTTTCGGCGCTGCTCGACGCGCTATTTCCAGTCTTCAAGAAGGAAGCGCACAAGACCGCCCGCGCCGAATTCGCATCGTTCACCATGTCTGAACAACGCTTACCGGAATTCGCGCTTTACGAAACTGTGAGCGAACTGCACGGTCCCGACTGGCGCGAATGGCCCACGAAATTTCGCACAGTGAACGGTTCCGGCGCAACGACGGTACGCAGCCAAGCGAAAGAGCGGATTGAATTTCACAGTTGGCTGCAGTGGATCGCGAATACACAACTGGCAGAGGCAAACGCTTGCGCAAAACATTCCGGGTCAGGAATAGGCCTTTATCTTGATCTTGCAGTCGGCTCACGCCGTGGTGGGGCCGAAACCTGGTGCGAAGCGGACAGCGTCGCAAATGGCGTGTCAGTTGGTGCACCTCCTGATCATTTGGCGCCGGAGGGTCAGAATTGGAACCTTGCCGCCTTTGCGCCAGACAAGCTTGTGCAAACGAGATTTCAGGCATTCCGGAACGTCCTGAAAAAAACAATGCGCCACGCCGGCGTGATCAGGATCGACCATATTTTGGGCTTGAATCGTTCATTCTGGATACCGGATGACGGATCACCGGGTGCCTATATACAGCAGCCGTTTAAAGAGCTTTTGGCGCTGGTCGCGATCGAAGCACATCGCGCGGATACAGTCGTCATCGGCGAGGACCTGGGGCTTGTACCCAGTGGCTTTCGTGAGGCCATCAATCAGCGTGGGCTCTACAGCTATTCGGTTCTGCAATATGAGCGGGACGACGCGAACAAATTTCGTCGACCAAACCAACTGCGCGAGCACTGTCTAACTTGTTTTGGCACACATGACACGCCAACCATGTCCGGTTTTGCAAAGGGTCGTGACATCGACTGGTGGCAAAAAATGAACTGGATCAGCCCGGCGCAAGCCGATGTGGCCTATGCAACACGCGTCGGGGAGGTCCAAGACCTCGGTGGCTTCGGCGAAAGCGGTCTTTCTCAGTCAATTCACAGCGCAATGGCCAAATCGCCATCCGCGATGGTATCGGTGCAGTTTGACGACATCACTGAACAGGACGAGGCACAGAACCTGCCCGGTACAATTGACGAACACCCAAACTGGCGGCGGCGATCACCGATCTCTGTCGAAGACGTCGCCACATTGCCGAGGCTGGAAGAAACCGGTCAGATCATGCAGGCAGCGGGTCGAAACATCGCCGCCGTCGCGAATTGCGAGGAAGTCAAATGAAGATTCAGACCATCGCCACCCGCCCAATCGAGGGGCAAAAACCGGGCACTTCCGGCCTTCGCAAAAAGACCCGTGTATTTATGGGTCCGGGGTATCTGGAGAACTTTGTGCAGGCGACGTTTAACGCCATCGGCGGCGCGAAAAACAAGACGTTCGTGGTTGGCGGCGACGGACGGTTTTTTAACGCCCGCGCAATTCAGACAATCTTGAAGATGGCGGCGGCGAATGGCGCATCAAAAATCATAGTGGGTCGCAACGGGTTGCTGTCGACACCAGCCGCCTCTCACTTGATCCGTCTGCACAAGACCGACGGGGGCTTGATCCTATCGGCCAGCCATAACCCCGGCGGCATCGACCAAGATTTTGGTGTCAAGTTCAACACTTCAAACGGCGGGCCAGCTCCGGAAGGCGTGACCGAAGCGATTTATGACCAAACGCGCGCGCTCGATAGTTTTGATATTGCCGAGGCTGGCGATCTTGACCTTTCGAAAGTCGGTGAAACGGAACTCGGCAGTATGAAAATACGTGTCATTGATCCGGTCGCTGATTATCAGGATCTGATGGCCAGCCTGTTCGATTTTGACAAAATTCGTGAACTGTTCGCATCTGGTTTCAATGTGCGGTTTGACGCCTTGCACGCGGTAACCGGTCCCTATGCAAAGGCCATTCTGGAAGGTGAACTTGGTGCGCCAAAAGGAAGCGTGGTGAATGCCGTACCGCTGAAAGATTTTGGCGGCGGCCACCCCGATCCAAACCCGGTGTGGGCACACGAATTAATGGACCTGATGATGTCCGGTGACAGCCCCGATTTCGGCGCAGCCTCTGACGGCGACGGGGATCGCAACATGATTGTTGGGCGCGGCATCTATGTAACCCCTTCAGACAGCCTCGCCGTGCTTGCCGCAAACGCGCATCTGGCACTTGGCTATAAAAGCGGGCTTTCCGGGGTCGCCAGATCCATGCCGACCAGCGCCGCCTGTGATCGTGTGGCGGAGAAGTTAGGGATCCTCAGCGCAGAGACCCCGACCGGATGGAAGTTCTTCGGCAACCTTCTCGATGCAGGTAGGGTAACACTCTGCGGCGAGGAAAGCGCCGGCACCGGTTCCAACCACATCCGCGAAAAAGACGGGCTTTGGGCCGTTTTATTATGGCTAAACATCCTCGCAGTGCGGCGGCAATCTGTTGGTGAGGTACTAAGCGATCACTGGGCCAATTACGGTCGCGATTACTATTCCCGTCACGATTACGAGGCCATTCCAACGGACGTCGCCAATTCGCTGATCCATGATTTGCGAAGCCGATTGACGGACCTTAAAGGTCAAAGCTTCGCGGGGCTGAAAGTGTCGGATGCAGATGAGTTTTCCTACCGCGATCCCGTGGATGGTTCGATCAGCGAGAAACAAGGCATACGGATATGGTTTGAAGGCAATGCCCGTGCTGTTCTTCGGCTTTCTGGTACTGGAACCGAAGGCGCGACTTTACGGGTCTATCTTGAACAATACGCGCCGCCGGAAGCTGATCATCAGCTGGACGCACAATCCGCGCTCAACACGGTCCGCGTTGCAACTGCCGATCTTTGCCGCATGGAAGAGTTCACCGGCCGGACAAATCCCGACGTCGTTACGTGACAGATTGAATACACGAAGAGTCGCGCCAGCAGAGATCTTTCTCGTCGAGACGCGGATAGCCCGTGGCGTCGGCGCAGAAGTCTTCTCGAGACGCCCCTGGATGACCAGTCAATGCACTGAATTCATTAGGAAAACAGCATACCGCCGTTGATGTCGATATTCGCGCCGTTGATAAATGCGCTGTCGTCGCAGGCAAGGAACAGAACGAGGTTGGCCGCGTCATCCACATGGCCCTGTCGCTTGACTGGTGCTGCAGCCTCGAACCCGCGCCGACCCGCGTCCGGTGTGTGTACATTGTGGAAATCGGTGTCGATCATGCCGGGGCAAAGCGCATTGACGCGTATCTCGGGCCCAAGTTCCTTGGCCAGACCACGTGTCATGGTCATTACAGCGCCCTTCGACGTGGCATAGGGTACCGCACCAGGACCGCCGCCATCACGGCCTGCCTGGCTGGCAAGGTTTACGATAGCGCCATTTTTCATTTGCTGAAGCGCGGCATTGGTCATCATGAAGGTGCTGGTCAGGTTTACATCCATCACGTTCTGCCAGTGTTCAAGTGACGTCTCAGCAATCTTTTCGCGCTTCACGAGGCCGCCCGCGTTGTTCACCAAGATGTCGACACCACCGAATTCGGCGACAGTTTTGTCTACGAAGGCTTTGACCTCATCCGCCTTGGTCAGATCGCCTTGTACCGCAATGGCATTGCCACCAGCTGCTATGATTTCAGCCACGGTTTCCTCAGCGCCCGTGCTGCTGGAGAAGTAGTTGATCGCAATATTTGCCCCTTCGGACGCCAGTTTCTTGGCTACGGCCGCCCCAATGTCGCGCCCACCGCCGGTAACAATTGCGGTTTTTCCCTGAAGTTTCATTTTCTTATTCCTTGTTTATGTGCCGGCAACGGCGGCGAAAGATTTCGGGACAACGACCTTGAAGGATCGCTCGTCCGCATCGGTGAGATAAAGGTTCACATCGTAGCCCTGATCGTCGAGGAAGTTGAAAATCCGCTTCGGCGCGTCAAGTTTGTATGGCACCAGCAAAACTGCAACGCGGTGGCGGGTTGACGCCGGGAACGCGATGTCCAGATTGCTCGAGATATCCAGCCCCTCAAAGTCGGCGGGGTCGATATCCGGAAATCCCGTCACCTGTGACAGTATTCCGTCCCCGCCCTCGGACCAGAGGATCTTGCCGTAAAACCCGGCGTGTTCTCCGGCGTAACGGAACGTGTTTGACCCCAGTTCGAACGGGCCGTTGGCGTGCAGAAGCCAGTTCAGCCTTACCGGCGCGTCAGCGTCCACCGTGTCCACGATCACGAAATACTCGTCGCGCACGAAGTAATAGTCCCGCTGCGCCAAAGTCACCTCTGGCGACAAGCTTTGATAGGCTGCTGTCGCGTCGCCCGAGATGAAAATGTGAGCGTCACGCTCTTCCGCGGCATTGATGCGGCCAGACGCTGCCAGCGCCTTGGGCTTGTCGTTTCCGGCGTATTGGCCTTTGCCGTTGATCAGCACCGCATTCTTTGATCGGGTTTGTCGCCGCCAGTCCCGGTGCATGGAACTGTTGAAGGCAACGTAGTGGCCCGACTGGATTGCGAGGTCTTCGCCGAAGGCCGACATGCAAAAGGCATTCTGGTCGCCGTGGCTGTGGCTGATCGATCCGAAGCGGCTGGATTTCATTACAAACTGGATGGTAACTCCCAAGCACCCCCCACGTTTGAGTGTTATTGTCAGTTTTATGGTGAGTCGAATTTGCCATTTTGCGCGTGTTTTTTTTCTTTCTTGTCTGAATTCTGTGGCGCCGGGTTGATTTCTCTGAATCAGTGGTGGGATGGATCAGGTTGCCGCCCTTGAACAACTTCTCGCCACGGCTCTGCGTCGGATCGCTGAGCTTGAAGCTGCGTTGGCGAGCATGGCGGAAGAGATCACGGACCTGCGCCGACAGTTGGCCAAGAACAGCAGCAATAGCAGCAAGCCCCCTTCAAGTGATGGCCTGAAGAAGCCAGCCCCGCGCAGCCTGCGTGGCAAATCCGGAAAGAAAAGTGGCGGCCAAGTTGGCCACCGGGGCGACACCCTGCGCCAGACGTCAACACCCGACTTTGTCGAACGGCATGAGGCGACGCATTGCAGCGCCTGTCAGAGCGCCCTGACGGCGGAGATGGTGAAAGGGATCGAGAAGCGTCAGGTGTTCGACTTGCCTGCGCCACGCCTGGAGGTCACCGAGCATCAGGCGGCGGTTTATTGTTGCGACCATTGTCGAGCCACGACGACGGCTGGCTTTCCCGATGGCGTGGCCGCGCATGTGCAATATGGCACGCGCATGCGGGCAGTGGCGGTCTATTGCAATGTTCAGCAGCTGATACCCGAGGATCGGGTCTGCCAGCTTATGCGCGACCTGTTTGGGGCCACCAGCTTGTGCGCGGCCAGCGTGACCAACTGGACGCGCGGCGCGGCAAATAAGATGGGTGTCGTGGTTGAACACATTCTCGCCCGGCTTGCCGAAGGCGGCGTTCGGCATCTGGACGAGACCGGACTTCGTGTTGCCGGCAAGCTGCACTGGCTGCACACGATCTGCGATACCGCCTTCACCCATTACCGCATCAGCGCCAAACGCGGTGCTGTTCCAACCTTCCTGACCGGCGGGACGATCATTCATGATCACTGGAAACCCTACTACGCCCATATGAGCGGAGTGGACGCCCACGCCCTCTGCGGGGCGCATCACTTGCGCGAACTCAAGGCCATCGAAGAGATCGAAAAAGAGCCTTGGGCGACGGAGATGAGCGCAGTGCTTCATAGCGCCAATCAGCTCAGATGCGCGGCTCAGGATCAAGGCGAGACCGAACTCCCGGAACTGGTTCGCCAGGGTATAGTCACCAGATACATGGCGATCCTCGCCAAGGGGCTCGCCTTCCACGAACGCCAGCCCCCGCTGGCCAAAAGCCCCGGCACCCGCGGCCGAAAAGCCAGGCGGCCAGGCCACAACCTGCTCCTCCGCCTGCGTGACTACCGCGATGACGTTTTGCGATTCATCGCCGACTTCGCGGTCCCATTCACAAACAATCAGGCCGAACAGGACCTGCGCATGATGAAGCTGCGCATGAAAATCTCGGGCACCTTCCGCACCCTCGAGGGCGCGCGGGTCTTCGCCGACATCAGGTCCGTCATCTCGACGGCCAGAAAACACCGGTTCAACATCCTGGAAATCCTGACCCTGTCACCACCTCAGATCATCGCACGGCTCTGACGGAACAAAACCCCGCAACCCTATCGGACAGGGTGCTTGGGAGTTACACTGGATGTGCCTGTCAGGGTCGTCCATGTGGGTTTGAATGGCCGCCCAGCCGACGCCCTTGAAATGCTTCAGTTTCTCAGTCGGCGGCATGGCCTCGACCTGGTCGAAGTCGTGGCGATAAACCATGTCATCGAAATTGAGGTCCCACCAACCGTAGTTGTAGAACGCCATCTCGGTGCCCTTGTCGTTCTTCACGATCTCGTCGAAATACCATTGGTAGGCACCATTGCCGGTCACGCCGCCAAACTGGCGCAAATTGTAGCCAACTTTCAGTGACACCGGATCGCCCATTGTACTGTCGTCGCCAAAGGTTGCACGTCGGGTGTCGGGTGCCTTCGTATATAGTGGGAAGTCACCGGTCTTCTGAAAGAACGGGCGCTTATAGAGGTCGATGCCAGTGTAGTTCCGTAAAAGGTTCGCCGCATCAATCAGATAAGCCATGCCGGTCATCCAATAGTGCGGCCCTTCGGCCCATCCGCCATCGCCGTCACCCCACGGAGAATAGACTGTGAACAGAAATTCGATCGAATAGTGAAGCCACTCTTCGGCTTCCGGTTCTTCACCCAGCATCGCGATGCAGGCGGGGACCAGCACCGCAGAAATCGAGCGGACCGCATGGCTGTCATAGGGAAAGACATGAATCGCCGCGTTCCTGATCGCGTGATCCGCAACCTGGCGGGTGCGGGCCAGAAGACTGGCGCGGACCATGGTGCGTTCATCCTCGGTCAGTTCGCCATGCAGCCAGTCATAACCCCACGCAAGTGCCAGGCAAACGCGGAAGGCCCATTCGTCGGTATAGGCCCGTGAGGTCTTGCCATCGGGATCCCAGGACGCGGCCTCAAGCAGCCAGTCCTTCGCTGTTTCAAGGTAAGAGATTTCTTCCAAAACGTGGCCGGCGACAGCAAGGTGCCGGATCGCATAGATCAGTTCCTGGCAATCGATGTATGTCTGACGCCAGATCGGCGCGACGCGTGTGTCGTTTGGATAGCCCGCGGGTTCGTGCATGGGTGGCTTTCCCACCCAGGGCTCGACACTGTTCTTGCGAAATTTCGACCAATTGCAGTGGTGTTCGTCCCTTTGCACTTCTTTGCGAAACGCTTTCAACTCGCCAGGCCCCAACCAAAGCCGCGGCCGGGATGTGTTGGCACTTTTTAGCCGCTCACCTCTCCGCACAAGCGGAGTTTCTGGAAGATCCAGGCCAATTGTAAAGCGGCGTTCGCTGCTCCACTCGCTCGTCTGGGCACCATTTGCCCAGACGGCAAAGGCCCACGTGTAGTCGCCTTCGGGCATCACTTCCGGCGGTGTGAAGAAATTGACCGGGATGTCTTCATAAACTTGCGTGCCGCCGGGGCCGTTGAGTTGCAAAACAAACCGCGCATCATCATCAATCTCGGGTAGCCAAGTAAACCGGGGAGGGTTTTCAGTAATCTCGTCGCCAGCATCTGGCGAATATTGGATCATCATACGCCCGGCGGGAGGCTGTTCGAGCGGAGAAAGACCGCTGGATTTGGCGGCGTTGGCAGACATACGGATTCCTATTGAGTTTGGGGTCAGCAGGCGGCGCCCGGTGGATGGCGCCGCCTGCCTGTTCAGAACCTATCCGCCATACTGACGGTTATAGGCTTTTTGCATAACTTCCAAAACGTCGTTCAGGCCACGGTTCTCAAGTTGAGCTACGTAGTCGTCCCAATCGGCTTCAATGTCACCATTGCCAAGAACCCATGCCTGCTGGCGTTCCTGCATATAGGTTCGCAGCGACGGCCAGTGCTTGTCATAGACGGCTTGCTCGTCCTCGGTGAACGCGACGCCAAGGAATTGATCGAGCAGCAGATCCTGGGTGTCGTATAGCTCGATACCTTTACGTGCCGATTCGCGGGTCCACTGCCATTCATAACGGTAGTCCTGCGGATAGCCGCGGAACGCCTGCGCGCCGATCTCGTACATCTGGCTGTTGACCGCACGGCCGCTGTCCAGAATGGCCGAGGTGTATACCGGCTCACCTTCAACCATGGTGTAATGTTCGCCTTCGATGCCGAAGTTAGCCAAAAGGCTGCCTTCCTCGGTGAACCAGAAGTCGAAGTACTTGATGGTCTCAATCGGGTTCTCGTTGGCATGGGTGATCGCCCAGCCATCCGGCTTGATCGGGATCCGGCGGTGTTCCTGGAACCGCGCACCGCTGACAGTTTCAGGCGGCAGGAACGGGATGAAGTTGAAGCCTTCAACCTTGTCCTTCAACGACACGTTGTAGCCCGAAGTTGACGCAAACCAGTCATGCGTGAACCCGCCAAGGTTTTCCGACAGCAGGTAGTCACGCGCAGACGAGCCACGGGTGTATATTTCGGGATCAACCAAACCTTCGGCGTACCAACGCGCGAGGTTCTTCACGCCTTCGCGATAGTTTTCGGTCGCATAGGGGTGTGCGATCTGCCCGTCCACGACCATGAAGTCGTGATAAGTGTCTGACCCTGATGTGCGGCCATCCCAGAAGTTGATCGGGCGCAGCGCTTCTTCCTTTGTGCGGTTGAAGTAGGGAATTTCGTCCTTCACCCCATTCCCGTTCGGGTCGTTGTCGCGGAACGCGATCAGCACCTGTTCTAGCTCTTCAATGTTGTTGGGCTGTTCCAGACCCAGATTGTCCAGCCAGTCCTGACGGATGAACCACGCGCGCGCATATTTGCCGTCGGGCAGATATGGGATGTAGTACATGTTGCCATCCCAGGCAGAGATTGCCTGACGCAATTCGGGACGCTCGTCGAACCATGCCTTGATATTGGGGGCATGTTCGTCGATCAGATCGTTAAGCGGCACAAACGCACCTTGGGGGCCGTATTCATTAATCGCTTGTTTGATCCGTTGGCCGCCGACGATGTCGGGCATATTGCCGCCGGCGAGAAGCAGGTTCATCGCTTCTTCGTGGTTGTCGGTGTTCTTACCTGCCGTGGCGTCCTTGAGGCATACGCCCGTCGCCTCGCAGGCCGCGAGTTCAACAGGCCAATCTTCGATATATCCTTTGGACCGGCGCCAGTGGAAATGGACTGTCAGATCCATCTGATCGTCAACGATCCTCTGGTGCCCATCGGCAAATGCCGGGGCCGTGGCCGTCAATGCCGAAGTGGCAAGCGCCGCAGCCGCTAATGTCAGTTTATGCATGTTTTCCTCCTGTTATGTTGGATAGTCTTGGTTTCGTTATTCCTTCACGCCACCCAGAAGGATGCCTTTGTTAAAGTACTTCTGGATGAACGGGTAGAAGAGCAGAACCGGGATGATCGAACAGACGATGATCGCGGCGGTGACGGTTTCGACAGAGTATGGCGCATTAATCAATGTCGTTGTGAATTCCTCATCATCGCTTAGCAGCGTGATGGTGTGGCGCAGGTATACTTGAAGCGGGATTTTTTCCTCATCCGACAATAGGATCATCGCCCAGAAGAACCCGTTCCAGCGTGACACGACGCAGAACAGCGCGATAGTAGCAAGCGCCGCCTTGGAAAGTGGCATGTAGACTTTCCAGAGGATCTGGAATTCGTTAGCGCCGTCCATCCGCGCAGCTTCTTCGAAGGAGCTTGGGATGCTCTCAAAGAAATTCCGCAGAAGGATGATGTTGAACGCATTGACCGCAAAGCCAATGATGATGCCGAAATAGCTGTCGAGCAGTCCGAGATCCCGCATGTTAAGCCAAAATGGAATCATGCCAGCGTTGAACCACATGGTGAACGCCACCATCAGGTTCCAGAATCGCCGCCCCAAAAGCTGCGGGCGCGACAACGCATATGCTCCGGGGATGACGATGGCCAAGCTCATCAGCGTCCCGCCAATAGTGTAGATGAACGTGTTGAGATAGCTACGCCAGAACGCCGGTTCGGCGATGACGAGCTGATAAGCCGCAAGCGTGGTATCGATCGGGGTGAGCACAACCTTGCCAGAGGTCGCCGCAAATCCGGAACTGAAGGACAGCGCCGCGATGTAGATAACCCCGATTCTGGATAAGACGTTGGCGTCACCAGTGCACTACTCGACAGAATTTTTTCGTAGTTTTTTGATTCGTTTTTTACGATACTCGTTGACCCTTTTTCGCAGAGGGTTGCGATGAGGGATTTCCACCATTGTTATGGAAATGATCCTCGGTTCTCTCAAAGCCTCATTTGGCTCCAGTTCAACGGCAATTCCGCCAAACTCTCCAAGAAATAGAACATTTGAAACGGTTTCGTGATCCGCTTTGAATGTATCAGGGTCATTTTTCCGTACGTGTTTCGGGATGATCACCTGAAAGGGAGTGGCAGCCATCAGATCGAGCACAAGTGTCATGGTTCTTTTAGGGAGCGCAGCCAGTTCATTGAGCTTATCCGTGAGGGCGTAGAAACGGTTGGGGTCCTCTTCCATCATGTCGAACATGAGGTCCCGGATCTTCTCATAAGCGAGATCTTCGTTGATTGGGAAGTTGTTCTCCATGGCGCGCACCTTTTGCCCCGTGTTGACCAGCCTGAATGCCCCCGTGATTAGTATGGGGTGAGAGGGGTTTCCAGGTACGTTGCCCCATGATTCAAGGTTCAAAAGCGACACAATATGGACCGCCACTCATGTCGATCACTAACACCGCACTTTTTGTCTGTCTCGATGATTTTGCAAAAACCTACGAGGACTGGGAGCGCCACCGGTTGATCCCCTCGGGTCGTCAGAGGCTTCGCTCCGGCAAGCTGACCCTGGGGGAGAGCCTGTTCATCATGGTCTTGTTTCACTTGTCGCCGTTCAAGGACTTCAAACATTATTGGATTTATGGCGTTGAGCAGAAATACCGTGACTGCTTTGGCAACCTCCCGAGCTATGGTCGGTTTGTCAGCCTCATGCCAAGATTAATGGTGCCGTTTTGCATACTGCTGCACTGCTTCAGCGGTGAAAAAACCGGCGTCTATTTTGCCGACAGCACTAAGCTCGCGGTCTGCCACAATGCCCGCATTAATCGAAACAAGGTCTTCAAGGGGCTGGCAAAGCGCGGTCGCAGCACAATGGGCTGGTTCTTTGGCTTCAAACTGCATCTAATCATCAACAACAAGGGGGAGATCATGGCCGTCAAAATCACGGCAGGTAATGTCGATGATCGAAAGCCGTTTGAAGCCATGATCGCGGGCCTCGAAGGCAAAATATTTGCTGATAAGGGCTATATCTCCAAATCCCTCTTCCAACGGCTCTGGCAGCGTGGGCTCCACCTCGTCACCGGCATTCGCCGCAACATGAAAAACTATCTCCTGCCAATCCTGAACAAAATCCTGTTGCGAAGGCGGTTCATCATCGAAACTCTGTTCGATAAGTTGAAAACCAGCATGGGACTGGAACACACTCGACACAGATCGCCTGCCAACGCATTCGTACACCTCATCTCGTGTGTCGCAGCCTATATGCTCGGGAAAACCAAAGTTAAAATGGGACCCATAACCGTGCCGGAAACAATCAGGCAGGTCGAATACCAGATATAGCGCTTATCCAGAACTCAGGTTAGATAAACGGATAGAGCGTCAGAACCGTGAAGAGTGCCACCAAAACCATATTGATTCTGACAAAGACTTTGTCGCCGCGTGAATAAAGGTTCATGTTTTTCATAGCTCGACCCTCACCACAGCGATGTGCGCGAGAAGCGCTTGGAGATGGAATTGGCGGTCATCACCAGAGCAAAGGCGACCACCGCATTGAAGAGCCCGGCAGCAGCAGCAATGTCGTACTGACCGCCTTGGATACCCTGACGGTAGATGAACGTATTGACGACATCCGCCGTTGCATATGTGGCGGGCTGATAGAGCAGGATGATCAGCTCAAACGAGACTTCCATGATGTTGCCAATGCGTATGATCAGCATAATCAGGATGGTTGGCATGATAGAGGGAATCGTGATCTTCCACATCATTTGCCAGCGGCTTGCACCATCGACAACCGCGCTTTCGTATAGCGATGGGTTCACCCCTGCGATGGCGGCAAGGAAAACAATCGAGCCAAACCCAGCTTCTTGCCAGATACCCGTGCCGATAAAGATCGGACGGAACCATTCTGGTTTGGTCAGGAAATAAACCGGCTCTAGACCGAACCAGCCGATGACTGTGTTCACGATACCTGCCGAGGGCGAAAACGCCGTAATGACGATGCCGGCGATGATCACCGATGAAATGAAATGCGGCAGATAGACGATGGTTTGTGCCGTCTTCTTGAACGTCGCGTGCAGGATTTCGTTGAACATCAAGGCCAGAATAATCGGTGCGGGAAACCCGAACAGCAGGTTCAGGGCGCTGATTTTTACCGTATTCCAGACCGCGCGAACGAACTGATCGGAACCAAACAGCGTTCCGAAATGCTCCCACCCGATCCACGGGCTGCCATCGATGCCCCGGAAGATCGAGTAATCCTTGAACGCGATCTGAAGGCCATACATCGGTTTGTAGAGGAACAGCAGGAACCAGATTATGGCCGGGGCCAACATCACGTAAATTTGCCATTCGCGCTTGAAGTGATCGATCAGCCAACCAAGACGTTCGCTGCCGCGATTGCGCTGCGCCTCACTTGCCTCGATTATCATTTTTTCGGGCGGCGGGGTGGCGGTGATATGTTCGTCTGACACGGCTTTGGCCTCAGGCTGCGGTTTGCGTGCGAATGGCACTGCCGGTTTCGGCATCGAAGACATGGACCAGCCCTGCCGGTACATGCACTTCGTTTACACCTGACAGATGCGCGACATCCCCATGGGTTTCGACCTTCAGCACCATAGGCGAGTCGCCAAACGACCCGTGAAGCAGGGCCTCGGACCCGAGTGGTTCGACCAGATCAAGCGTGATCGGCAGGGGAGACGTCTCAGGCCCGGCTTCAAGTAATACCAAGGGTTATTCAATCTGACCGACTTTCGCCCAGTTGCGGCTTGCGATGGATGTGATGGTTTGCGGTCTTGCGATGAGGTTGTTCCAGGCCTCGCACCCCGCGTCGAGAATCGCGTCATATGTGTCGAACGTCCGGTTTGCGAGCCATGTCTGGCGGAGATATTGCCAAATGTTTTCGGTTGGATTCAGCTCTGGTGATTTGGGCGGCAGAAACATGAGCGACAGGTTTTGCGGGATTTCCAGAGCGGATGTCGTGTGCCAGCCGGCTTGGTCCATGAGGATGACGGCGTGGGCGCCATCGGAGACAATTTTGCTGATTTCTTCCAGGTGGCGCTGCATCGCATAGGTGTCGGCTGCTGGCATCATGATCGCCGCGCCGGTGCCGCGTTCGGGGCAGATGGCGCCAAAAAGATACGCATTTTGGTAACGCTGATCGGCGGGCTGGCGGGGCCGTGTGCCCTTGCGTGCCCACTGGCGGACGCGGGTGTTCTTCTGACCGAGACGCATCTCGTCCTGGAACCAGATTTCGACGGGTTTGTCCGGCGGCACCCCCTGAAGCGTCTCCTTCAGATTGTCGCCGAAGTTTTTTTGAAATCCTCAATGACCTGCACGTCCTGCCCCGGGTGCTGAGGGCGTGCGCTGATGTGGGAAAAGCCCAGATTGTGCAGAATCTGCCCCACATGGCGCTCGTGATAGTCGACGCCAAAACGCGCCTTGATCACATTCTTCAAATCGACCCGCCGCCAGCGGACGACACCGTCCTTTTCAGGATCAGGACCGGTCTCGACAAGAGCCGCCAGTTCATCCAGTTGCGCATTGTCAAGGCGGGATCGCGAGCCTCCTCGCTGCCGATCCAGCAGCCCCGCTGGACCATCAGCGTTGAAACGGAGCACCCAGTCCCTGAGCGTTTGCCGGTCCATCCCGCCAATGCGGGCCGCAGCCCCACGCGACATGCCATCGGCGATAGCGGCAAGCGACAAAAGCCGTCGGCTCTGCCGGGCATCAGAACTCTCTGCGGCAAGCTTGCGCAGATCATTGGCGGTAAAATCGGCTCGCATCGGTATCCTGGCTGGCATCGGTGGTCTCCTTTGCCAATCTTGAATCACCTCAGCACCTCAGGCGGTACCCAAAATCCATAGCTGAGTCATTTTGAAGCACCCTTGGTATAATATGTGCTCCGGGCGGATGCCGACGACTACCTCGCGCCCAGCCTGGTCTGCTGCCGCACCTGGGATCTTCACCTCATGAGCGCCAAGCTTGGCGCCCTGTCCGGTAAGGGTGCCGCGAATCTGGTTCATTGGCGGCGAGCCAAGGAACCCTGCCACAAATGTGTTCACCGGATTATTGAACAGCTCCATCGGTGAGCCGACCTGCTCAATCCGGCCATCATTCATAACCACAATCCGATCGGCCAAAGTCATGGCTTCGACCTGATCGTGCGTTACGTAGATTGAGGTTACGCCCAGCCGGTTATGCAGCCGCCTGATCTCTGCCCGCATTTGGGTGCGGAGCTTGGCGTCGAGGTTCGAGAGCGGTTCGTCGAAGAGAAAGACTTTTGGGTGGCGGACAACGGCGCGGCCCATCGCGACCCGTTGGCGCTGTCCGCCCGAGAGATCGGCGGGCCGACGGTCGAGATACTCGGTCAGCCCCAAAATCTCAGCCACTTCGGCGATCTGTTTATTGATCTCATCTTTCGGCACACGTCGAATGCGCAAACCAAAGGCCATGTTTTCGGCGACGTTCAGATGCGGGTAAAGTGCGTAGTTCTGGAACACCATCGCCACGTCCCGGTCTTTGGGGGCGATTCGGTTGACGACGCGACCGTCGATAGCGACGTCGCCGTCTGATATTTCCTCCAGCCCCGCTATCATCCGAAGGGTGGTGGATTTTCCGCATCCTGAAGGTCCAACAAGAACCACAAATTCTTTTTCTTCAATGGTTAAGTCGATGCCATCTTACCACCCTTCAAAATTTCCGGATCTGATTTGACGTTTGTCTGATCTGTGTGATTCAAGGAGTCTCCACTGCTGATATTGGAGGCTGGTTTGTTGGGAAATGTTTGTTTTTCAGAGCTTTATTCGAAGGTTGAGGCGGATTTTCAGGACCGCTTGCTCGGGTATCACAAGTCGCGCCGGGAGGGATTGTGCATCATAGCAAGCGTGATTTTGAACACGCGCAGCGTCAATCTGATGGAAAATGCGGCTGCTCTGCCCCGCGATATCGGCTCTGTGGACCACCGCTATCAATACATTTCGCGGGTTCTGGGCAATCCTCACATCGATACTGATGAGATCATGCAGGCCTATGTTGGTGAAATTTTCCGCCGCCAGTGTGAGGCCGGAGAAACGATTGTGGTGGCCCTTGATCAAAGCAAGCTCAACGAAGGGCATGAGGTTTTGATGTTATCGGTGCGGATGCGGGATCGGGCCCTCCCGGTCGCCTGGCGTGTACGCCAGACCAAAGGGCCGATTGGATGGCGCGTGCAACATGAGCTTTTGGAAGCAGTCCGCCCATGGCTCCCGGCGGATGCGCGTGTGTTGCTGGCGGGAGATCGGTTTTATGGAACCGCCCGATTGGTCGCATGGTGCCAGGAGGCTGGATGGGACTACCGGCTGCGCATGAAGGGAAATATCACACTGCAACATCAGGGTGGCGAGATGATGACGCGCGAAATTGCCCAACTGATGCCCGAAGGGCTTGTAAACGCTGAGCTTTACGGAACGGGCGTCTTTAGCAACATTGGAGTGCTTCACGAGGAGGGGCACAAAGAGCCTTGGATTATTGCCATGAATGCAGCACCGTCCGAGTACAAGGTGCTCGATTATGGAATGCGTTGGGGAATTGAAGCCATGTTCTCCGACTTCAAAACCCGGGGCTTTGAAATTACTCAAAGCCAGATCAAAAAGCCGGATCGATTGGCCCGCCTCATTTTGGTGCTGGCAATCGCCATGTACTGGGCTGTTTCAACCGGAGCAAACGAAGAGCACCACGTCGCAATACGCGGCGAAAAAAGGGGATTCGAAAAGCCCGAAGGTCCTTATGCTCTCTCTTCAAGACAGGCCTTCGTGCTATCCGACGATGCCTCGCAGGTTATGCCAAAATCCCCAAGCTCTGGGATGTCTGGCTAAATTGAAGGGTGGTAAGCGATGCCATGCACAACCTGAATGGCACCATAACGCTTGAAGATCTGTTCTATCGTGACCCCGGGCATTGCCCCTCCCTCGAGCTATGCAAGTTTGTGACTTTTCGTCAGCAACTGTTTTGACTAGTATGCTAGTATCTGAAAAAAATCAAGACGCTTGCCGAGGGCCGGCGAGAAAATGGAGGGCATAATGAAAATTGCAGACGTACGAATAACGCCGGTCGCCGTGGAGGACATGCCTTTACTGAACACAAAGGGAGTTCATGGGTCGCACTTTCTGCGCTCAATCGTCGAAGTCGAATGCGACGACGGCACCATTGGTCTTGGCGAGACATATGGTGCTGTGAAAACGCTGGAAGGGTTGCGGAAGGTTTCCCCTGATCTGATTGGGATGGACCCCTTTCATTTGAACGATCTGGCCGCTCGTGTATCAGCCGCACTGCCAAATGCGGGCGGCATCAACCATAAGACCATGCTGACGCAACATCAGGTCGTCGACGTCGTTTATTCGGCCTTCGAGATTCCAATGCTTGATATCCAGGGGCGCGCGACGGGCCGGCCTGTATCTGATCTGTTGGGCGGCGCGGTTCGTGACAAGGTCAATTTTAGTGCATACCTGTTTTTCAAGTTTGCCAAACCCGATGATCAACCCGGTCGTGATCTTTATGGGCAGGTCATGACGCCTGATGAACTGGTCGCCCAAGCCGAAGACTTCGTGGCGAAGTACGGCTTTAAGTCCCTAAAGCTCAAAGGCGGCGTTCTGCCCCCTGATCAAGAGATCGAAACCATGATGGCGTTGCGCGCGCGCTTTCCGGACCATCCCTTGCGGATCGACCCCATGGGCGCTTGGCGGGTGCCGACAGCCAAGCGGGTTTGCGATGCAATGGGCAGCGAACTGGAATACCTTGAAGACCCGGTGCGCGGAATGGATGCAATGGCCGAGCTGTCTGCGCAGACTGATATACCGCTATCCACAAACCTCGTAGCCGTTGAATTTCCACATATTTTTGAAGGATGTGCCAAGGATGCATTTCAGATCATTCTTTCTGACATCCACTATTGGCGCGGTGCGACGGGCGCCCGCCATCTGGGGGAAATGTGCCGGGCTGCAGGTATGGGGGTATCCATGCACTCCAACACACATCTCGGCATCAGCCTTGCGGCGACCACCCATGTTGCTGCAGCCACGCCCAACCTGACCTATGACAGCGACACGCACTATCCGTGGACAAACCACGACGTCATCAAGGGCGGAAATTGGAAGTTTGAGGATGGTTCGTTGCCGGTTCCAACCGGACCAGGCTTAGGTGTAGAGTTGGACCGCGACGCATTGGCCGAACTGCACGATACCTACCTTGAGCAGACCCAAATTGACCGCAACGACACCGAAGAAATCAAGCGCTACATACCCGACTATGTCCGTCAGGTGCCGCGCTGGTGATCAAAGAAAATCGTCACGGCGGGGTACAAAGCCGTCGATCAGTGTTCCGGCTTCCAAGGCAACACATCCGTGCACGGCGTTGGATGGTATAACAAGGCTTTCGCCGGCACCGTATTCCCTTTGCTCTCCGTTCACGGTGAATGCGAATCTGCCCGCCTGAACGAAGATCGTCTGAACGTGCTCGTGATGATGGGGCTCACCGACCGCACCATTTTGAAACTCGACTTCGACGGTCATAGCTTCGGCGTTGTGTGCCAATATGCGCCTTCGTATTCCAGTGCCCGCCTCGACCCATGAATCGGTGTTTTTCTCTGCCATCTCAACCTCGCTATGTGATACGCGATGGAAACAATTATGTGACCCAGTAGGCAATGCCAAACGAACACACACTTTTCAATCGCGTTCTAGTATGGTACGTAGTCCCTGTAAAGTGACTGGAGCGAACATGTCTCAGACTCTTGGCGCCCTCGAAAGGCGCACCAGTGCAGACGACGTCTATGAATTCCTTATTGGTCAGATTAACACACTAAAGTTACTGCCTGGAACGCGAATTTCGGAAGTCGAGATTGCGCAAAGATTTGACGTGTCGCGTCAGCCCGTCCGGGAGGCCTTTATCAGGCTCGCAAATCGCGGACTTTTGCTTGTTCGGCCACAACGAGCGACGGTTGTTCGTCGGTTTTCCAACGAAAAGATCAAGCGTGCGCGGTTCATTCGGACCGCAATAGAGAGCGAAGTCTTGCGGCGCGCGTGTCAGAAACCTTTGGGAGTGCATCAGGCAAGGCTGGAAAGGTGCATTGAGGCGCAAGAGAAAGCCATTCACGATGACGACATCGATCGCTTCCACAAGCTTGACTATGACTTCCACAAATTGCTGTGCGCCTCTGCGGGCTGTGAGTTCGTTTTCGAGTCGATAATCGAGAACAAGGCCCAGGTCGACCGTATTTGCATCCTGAGCCTCGCGCAGCCGGCGGCGATGGACGAACTGCTTGATGATCATCGGAAGATCGTCGATGCGGTTGTTGCCCGCGACGAAGATTCGGTAATCAAAGAGATCACGCACCATTTGTCCCGACTGGATGAAGTCATCTCCGGTATACGGAAATCCCACGCGGACTTCTTCGAAGACTAGCGGCGAGATCCGAATAGTGGGCGCGCGCCACACCCGGTTTCAATTGAGGGCCACGTGACTAAAACCGCGCCGGCGTATGCTGCCCCAAACACCAAAACTGTTTTTGACATGGCCTGGCCGCTTGCTGTGAAGGCAGTAATGCTGCACGGCATCGTTGTCATCGACGCATATCTCGTTTCGTCACTTGGCGAGAATGCTCTGGCCGCGATGGGCCTCGCTTCTGCCTTAGCCGGAATGCTGCTGGCGTTTCTTTTCGCCTTCTCAAGCGCTACGCAAATTCGTATTGCCCAAGGATTTGGTACTAGTGAAACCCGCCGCCTAAAATCGGGAGTCGCCAGCGGTCTGACAGTTAATCTGACCGCATCAGGGGTTGGATTGATCCTGATTTGGGTATTTGCCGAGCGCATCATCACGTCCCTTGCGCACACCCCCGAAATCGCGGCCGATGCCTTAAGCTACCTTTTGGTATTGTCAGTACTATTCATCGGCGAAGCCTTTAGCCAATGCCTGGGCAGTTTTTTCAACGGTTGTGGAAAGACCCGAATTCCGCTTTACAGCTATGCGCTGTCTCTGCCGATCAACATCGTGGTCAGCATCTTGCTTATTCACGGATTATTTGGATTTCCAGAATTGGGTTTGGTCGGCGCCGCGGTCGGAAGTTCCATTGCAGCTGTGATCCGGGTGACATTCCTCGCGGCGGTTTTTTACAAGACAGAATCCGCAACTCTCTTGGAACCTGGCTGGCAGAACGGGTCATTTCCTGCCGCTTTGAAACGGCATTTGGTGTTTTCTCTACCCATTGTTGCGACATTTGTCAGCGCCGGGATCTCAAACCAGATTTGTATGCTTCTTTACGCGAACCTAAGCGTTGTGGAATTTGCTGCAATGACGCTTATATTGCCGTGGATCATGGTTGCTGGAACCATTGGGATGTCATGGGCCCAATCGACCGGCATAATCATCGCCCAGATGTTAGGTGGTCGCGCGGATAGCGATTTGTTGGACGCATTTCTGGGCAATGCCTGGCGGGGCGTCTTTGTGGCTGCGGGCCTTGTTGCGGGTATCTACCTGACAGTTTGCCTGCTCGCTGATAGCATTTACTCGGGCCTTCAGGCCGACACAACGGCAGCACTGCTGGGGTTCATCCCGGTTCTTTTGTTACTGCCGTTTCCCAAGAGCTCAAATGCAATTTGCGGCAACACTCTTCGCGCGGCCGGGGACACCGTATATGTAATGTACCTATTTGTTGGGACCCAGTGGCTGTTCAAAGTGTCTTTGACTGCTTTATTGACGCTTTATCTAGACGTCGGAGTCACCTGGATTATCGCTGTTCTTTTGATTGAGGAAATCGTGAAGTTTCCTGCATTTCACATGCGGATCTATTCCGGTGCCTGGAAGGACGGCTTAAGAGCATTGGACTAGAAGGAACATAGATCACTGGCGGCAGGAAAAGCCGCGCCACTCAAGTGGTGGGCCTCAGGCCATGTAAAACAAATGCTGCCTCGGTAAACATACCTAGTGTAGGCACTACCCCCAGAATCATTGCAAGCCGTCTACACAAGAGGGCTATGAAATCCTTGTTCGGACCCGCATCAAACCAAACCTAGGTTCCCGAGAGATTGTGGACGTGACTCGCTCCGAAGTCGTCGAGTTCCATCATGGACTTCGCGACCGACCGTAGGCTCCACGCGGCTCGCAAGACGTGAGAGTCCTGCGACGCTTACAATGGGCGCCGGGCGAGCGAAAAGACTTGTCCAGTCGGCCCTCCACTCGGATATGTCGCCAATTGCAGCGCCACAGTAGCGATCTCGTCGGGGTGCTTGACCCTTTCCCAGGGCGGCAGACCTGGCGGTAGTTCATCTTTGCCTGAGGCAAGGATTTCCTCGGCTGTCCGTCTGAATCCATCTGCATTGTTGTCGAATGTTGCCGTCGCTGTCGGACCTGGCAACAAGCTGTTAACATCTATGTCGCGCTGCCAAAGTTCGTTAGCGAGGCCTTCGCTCAACATGTTCAAAGCGGCCTTTGAGACGTGATAGGCGGTGCTATTGGCGCCCGCGCTGAATCCTTTGCCAGACGTAAGGTTTATGATCTTACCACCTTTGTTCATCGACCCGATGAGCAAGCGGGTGATCAGATAGGGTGCCCGCACGTTGATCTCCAGAGTTTTCCACCAGAGGTCGGGATCTGAGTCGGCAAAAAGACCACGTTCGAAATACGCTCCTGCATTGTTCACGATCAGGTCGACAGTTCCGAATTTACCCAAGACACCTTCGCAAAACGCGCAGGTTTGCTCCGAATCTGAAAGATCGACGCTCATTGCAAAACACCGCCGTCCTAGGGCTTCGGCGCTTTGTTTGACCGTCACTAGTTCTTTCTCTGATCTCGCACAAATTGCCAAATCAGCGCCCGTTCTGGCGAAGGTGAGCGCTATAGATTTGCCTATGCCTCGGCCAGCCCCAGTTACCACGGCGACTTTGTTTTCCAAATTTTGATCAGCCACGTCGCCGTTCCTCTAGTGCTTGGATAACCGCGTTGATTTCCGCCATTCCAGCATCCCAATCTACGGCGCCCTTTGCGGTGTAATGCGCCATCGGCAAGGCCTGTTGCAGGCAATCGATCCCGTCCCACAGTCGCGTGTCGCAGACCATCACATAGGGGCGATCCGTTGTATTTCGGGCCTCTTCAAAGGTGTCGAGAAGTTCGGCCACGTCTGTGCCGCTGATCCGGTGGGCCTTGAAGCCGAAGGCTTCGAACTTCTCCGGCACCGGCTCGACCGTCAAAACGTCTGTCGGGTGGCCGGAAGCCTGCATGTCGTTGTTGTCAACAATGTAGCAAAGGTTCGAAAGTTTCTGGTGCCCGGCGAACATCACCCCTTCCCAAGTATTTCCCTCTTGAAGTTCCCCGTCTGAGAACAGGCAATAGACACGGGCGTCCGATCCTTGTTGGCGCAGCGCCCATGCCAGCCCGGCCGATTGGCTTGGTCCTTGACCGAGTGATCCGGCGGTGATCTCGAACCCTAGCTGGCCCTCTATCGGGCTTTGATCGATAGTGGTGCCATCCTCGTTGTAGGTCTTGAGTTCCTCCATCGAATAATGGCCGGACTCCGCCAGTGCGCAATAGGTCATGATCGCGTCATGTCCGTTGGACATGACAAAGCGGTCGTGGAACCATCCGTCACCATCGGGTCGCAATTCGTCGAAATAAAGCGTTGCGGCGATATCGGCGAGCGCCACACCCTGCGCCGCATATCCGCCACGTTGACGGGAAATCTCCAAAGCATTTCGCCGGATTTTCGCGGCGATCAGTTCCAGATCGAGGATTGAATTATTGCGCCTCATGACATCACTCCCGCGATACGGTTTGCCAACGTTTCACCGTCCAGCCCCAGTTCTTTGCGGATAAAGGGCAGCGTGCCGCCCGGGGCCCATTGGTTCGGCAGGCCAAACCGGGTGATGCGCGGACCGCCACCAATGTCTGACACGATTTCAGTCACAAGCGATCCTAGCCCGGTCACGATCTGGTGGTTTTCAACGGTAACGATCTGACTATGCGCGAAGGCGAAGTCGGCGATTTCACTCTCGTTCACCGGTTTGATTGTCGGCACATGCAGTAATGAATGATCCACACCGCGTTCAGTCAGGATGTCAGAGGCTTCCAGCGCCCATTGCGAAGCGTGACCGGTCGCGACGATGCCTATGCCTTTGCCTTCCTTGAGCTTATAGGTTTTGCCCAATTCAAAGGTGAACTTGTCGGGGTCCAGCAAACGAGGCGTGTCGCCCCGGTGCCCCCGGATGTAAGTCAGACCCGGCATATCAACGGCGGCGTTCACAGCGGCGCGAAAATCGGTCGGATCCATTGGATCTATTACGTTCGCATTCGGGATGGCGCGGACCATACCAAGGTCTTCGGCGGCCTGATGGTGAATGCGCGCCGGGTTGGCGATGCCGGGAGTGAAGCCGATGGCGATATTGGTCGGACCTGTTTCCTGATTGGTTCCGGGGCCTGAACCCGTTCCCATACAAATCATCATCTGATCATAGGCGCGGCGTGTGATATAACAGGCGAAGCAGGTTGCGATGGGGATATAGCCGCCTTTGGCAACGCCTGCGGCAACCGACAGCAGGTTCTGCTCCGCCATACCGACGTCCAGATGTTGCTTAGGCAGCTCATTCTTCACCCGCACGACCTGGCAATATTTGCTGAGGTCCGAACTCATGATCAACACGTCCTTGCGGCGCGAACACAGGTCAAAGCTGATCGCATCGAATGGCGCGGGATCGACGCCACTATCTTTGGGGAGCAACATCGCGCTCTTCTCCTTGTTCAAATCGTTGTTTTTCGGTTTCTAGGGGCCGACATAAAGCCCCCCATTTACCTCAAGCGTCGTTCCGGTCAGATAATCGGCAAGGTCAGAGGCCAGATAGAGGCACGTATTGGCGATATCCTCGGGCGTCCCCAATCGACCGACCGGAATATTCGCGGCAATTGCCTTATTGACCTCATCCGGGACGTCCCTGATCATTTTCGTGTCGATCCGGCCCGGGTTGATCGCATTGATGGTCACGCCAGTACCGCTGAGCTCCCGCGCCACCACTTTGGTCAGGCCAAGAACGCCGGACTTCGCCGAAACATAATGAACCGGCGCGACCTTGCCGCCGACGCGGGCGGCCAATGCACCGATATTGATGATGCGCCCGTGGCCGCGATTCAGCATTGCGGGGATAAACAGGCCGGTGCATTGAAACACGGCCGTCAGATTGACCGCGACGACGTGTTTGAAGTGATCGACCGGCATGTTCCACGTGGTCCAAAGCTCGCCCTCCGGGTTCGACTTGGGCGACCAACCGACACCATTGATGAGTATGTCGGGCGCGTCATCGCTCTGCGCCAATGGGCTTAGTTGGGCTTCGACTGCCGCGGAATCCGAAAGATCCAGTTCGATCAAAGTCAATTGCCCGAGTGCGGCGGACAACTCCTCCGCCGGTGCAGCGTTTTGATCAACAAGCGTGACACGCTTTCCGCGTTCAAGGAATGCGCGGGCAATTCCGAGGCCGATGTCACCGCCGCCGCCGGTGATGAGAACGTGATTTCCTTTGATTTCCATCACTTATTGCGCCGGTCTGCCGTCACGGGACCTCAATCGCGCTGGGCAGCAGCACCGCATCAAGGTGCTTTTTCGCCTCTGCATGCGTCACCCAGTCTGGTGGTGGGAAATCGGCGGCCATATCCCAATCATCGCCCGTCGCCTTCATATGGGTGTCAATGCGTTCGTCGAAGTCGTCCATCAGCGCTATGTATGCGGGATCGTTTACGAGGTTATTCTGTTCATCAGGATCGGCGCGTTCATCGAACAGCAGGATGCGTTCGCCCTTGTGGCGCATATACATCCAATCCTTGGTGCGTATCCCGCGTTCTCCATAAGGCGCGAATTCATGCGAATTGCCGCCGGTTTGCGTGAAGACCTGATACCAGATCGCATCGCGATGCTCGGTCGTGTCACCGTCCAAAACTGACAAATAGCTTTGCCCGTCGATTTCGCTCGGCACATCCGCCCCAACAATTTCAATGATCGTTGGCATCATGTCGGGACCGACATCGACCATGGCATTGGATTTCTGTGGCTTAAATCGCGCGGGATATCGCACAATGAACGGCACATGCATTGCAGCGCGATAGGCCGTATTCTTGATCCCACAGAAATGCCCGTGCTGGCCACACATGTCGCCGTGATCGCTGAAGAACATCACCACCGTGTCGTCAGCCACACCCTGTCGGTCGAGTTCATTGAGTATGCGACCGAGGTTGAGGTCGATATTGTGAATCATGCCGTAATATTCGGCGATGAACTGCCGGATTTCGGCCTCTGTTTCCGGTTCGCCAACCGGTTTGGTGTCATAGGCCGCGTGGCTGGAATGGCCTGACTTTGGGTCACCACCGCACCAGACCTCATTGCGCATCTTCTGGAAATCCCGCTGCAAATCCAAGTTGGGGACGCCCGGTGGTAGTGGAACCTCTTCCGGGTCATAAACCTTGCGCAGGTAGTCGGGCATATCCATCGGGAAATGCGGCGGGCCATAGCTGACGTAGCCGATCCAGGGCTTGCCATCTTCGGCCCTGGACGCATCGGCAATAAAGTCGATCAGTTGATCGGTCTGATAATCCGGCTCGTAGCGTTTTGAGTGATAGGCTTGGCCTTCGTCGTCATAATAGATCGAGGACATGTATTCGTGGCCACGGTTAAAGCCAACGAAGTGGTCCCAACCAAAGCGCCGTTCTGGCGGAACAAAACCCGGCTTAGGCCCGCCTTCCAGATGCCATTTGCCGATATAACCTGTGCGATACCCGGCCTCTTTCATCAGGTCCGCCAAGAAGGTTTGACCGCCCCGCAATGGGAAATGGTTTTGGATCATCCCGTGGTTTTGCGCATAAAGCCCGGTCTGGACCGAGGCCCGGAATGGGCAGCATATCGGGTAGGAGGTATAGGCCTCAGTGAATTGCACACCCTCACTGGCCAACCGGTCGATCTGCGGTGTCTTGATCACCGGATTGCCAGCACAACCCATGGCGTCATACCGCATCTGATCTGCATAGATCAGCAGGATATTTGGTCGCTTGCTCATGGGTCTTCCGCCCCGCCAGCTTTGCGGCCTTTGATCCATCCCGAAATCGGACCCCAGAAGATCGTCAACGCCAAAGCCGCATATATCGTCAGGCCGATAGGCGTGTTGAAGAACTCGCCGGTGCTGCCATCGGCGATGGTGATCGACTGGCGCAGGGAGTCCTCCAGGATCGGGCCAAGCACAAAGCCGATGGAGAGTGGCGCGATGGAATAGCCGAGTTTGCGTATGACGTATCCCAGGATGCCGCCACCGAGCAGGACGCCGACGTTAAACAGGCTGTTGGAGACCGCATAGATGCCCGTGAAGCTGAGCAGCAGCACAGTTGGCACGATCACGGTCATCGGCACCATGATAAGTTTGGCCGCGTAACGGATCGCGACCATGCCGATGAAAAGCATCAGGACGTTGATCACAAACAGCCCAAGAAACAGCGAATACATAATGTCCGGGCGTTCATCGAACAACGTCGGTCCGGGTGCGAGCCCTTGGATAAGGAACGCGCCGAGCAACACCGCCGCCGCCGGGCTGCCCGGCACACCGAGCGTCAATGTCGGAACCAGCGCGCCGCCAACCGTCGCGTTGTTCGCCGTTTCCGGCGCAACGATGCCATCCGGGATGCCGGTGCCGAATTTCTCCGGCGTTTTTGAACGGCGCTTTTCTTCCGAGTAAGCGAAGAAGGCTCCAACCGCCGCGCCCTCGCCGGGGATGATCCCGATCACGGTGCCGATCAGGGATGACCTCGCTAGATTGCCCTTAAGCTTTGACAATGTGGCAAGTCCGGGAATGATCACTTTCAAACTGGACTGGTCGAACTCGATCTTCTTCAGGGCCTTTTCCGCGCCGATCAACACCTCTGACACTGCAAAGACGCCAACGAGAAAGGGCACCAAGGGGATGCCTTCGTACAAGTGATAAGTGCCGAATGTGTACCGCTCGGCCCCGTTCAATTCGTCCAGACCCCATGTGGTCAGAAAGATGCCAAGGCCGCCGACCAGCAGGCCTTTGAACAGGTTCGCGCCGGCAACGCGAACGACGACGACGAGGCCAAAGATCGAGATCGCCAGAAACTCACGCGGCCCGAATTTTATCGCAATCTGTGCGAGGATCGGCGCGATGAAGGTCAGGCAAACGACGCTGACAAGACCACCGATTATGCTACCGGTCAGCGACAAGCCCAGGGCTTCACCGCCACGGCCTTGTTTGTACATCGAGTGCCCGTCTAGAACGGTCGCGATTGCAGCACCTGTACCGGGTATGCCCACCGCAATGGCGGAAATCGAACCGCCATAGATCGCGGCGTTATAGATCGCCAACAGCAGGATCAACGACGGCACAGGGTCCATGTAAAAGGTGAAGGGCAGCGCCAATGCGATGGCGATGGGCGGGCCTAACCCCGGCAGAATTCCGATGACAAGGCCCAGAACAATGCCGACAACCAGCATCAAAAGCGTGAACGGGTCGACCAGATTGCCGAACGCGACACCAATTGCAGCAGCATCAAACATCTAGAATTGAGTCCCGAGAAGTTGTGTGAAGACCAGATAGATGCCAGCAGCCAAGACAATATTGACGACATAGATGATCGGGTTTCTGACACCCATCGCGAGGCAAAGAAGAGCACCCGAGACCGCAGCCATCGCAACGTATCCAACATTGCGCCAAATGATGTAGCAAACGATGGTTGCGGCCAGTGCGAGCAACCCGCGGCGCGCTTCAATTGACGAGGCAAAGACCGTTTGCCCCTCGTCGCCTGTCTCACGCCGTGTGATATAGGCGAAAAGCACGATTGCTGCGCAAACAGCCGTGAAGCCAAGCAAGAGTTGGGGAAAGAATTTTGATGGCAGGCCGGAGCTTGCCAGTAGCCCGACCGCCTTGAAGCCCTCAGCAACCCAGGCGAAATACGCACATGCGGCAATGATCAGGATCGTGAAGACGATATTCGCCAAGCGCTGGGTCAGCATATTGCGGCCTCCGCCTAGTCCCCTGATTCACCCAATTTGCGGGTAAAGCTGTGAGAGTTTGTTTCTGGCATCCGTAGCCGTGAAGTGCCATTTAACCTTGCCTCCGCTTCCCCATCAAATATGCGCGAAGGTGCGGTGGACCTTTTCTTTCGCGACAGGGCCGCCTCTAACCCTTCCTCTACGAGTTGTCGGCGGGTCCGCAGAACTGTCGAGGAGCTTGTCTCCAGAGCCTCGGCGATCCGCGCATCAGCCCAACCAGGGCCTTCCGCCGACACATCCGCTTTAAGCAATATCCGCGCCTTCAAAAGCCGATACGCAACACCGATACCCTTGCAGATCATTTTCTCCAACTCTGCGCGCTCTTCGCTCGATAGTCGAACCACAAACTTCGCATCAGGACCACGTTTGCCCATCTCTCACACCTCCCAGCTTTTGCCAGGACAGAGATTCAGAGAAAACAAACCGTGTCAAATCATGCGAAACAGGGGACTAGTGGTATCTGGGGAAAAGGCGCCGCGCGTTGGCGGCGCCCCAATGGTTTTAGTCAGGTTGGCTTACTTGTGAAGAAGGCCAAGCCCATCAAGGATTGGCGAGTATAGATTGATCCCGGTCTGCAATTCCGCGCCAACGCCTTCGGCACCCTGAACGTATTTCCAGTCGATGCCCGCCGGGAGGCCAGAGATGAATTCGTCGGTGCCGACGGCAGCGGATGCTTCGACCAGCTTGTCGATGATTTCCTGCGGCGTTCCAGCTTTGACAGCCCAGCCACCACGCACCCATGCGCCAGCGTTCTTGCCTTCAAATGCCTCTCCCACGGTCCGCACGCCCGGAAGGTGCTTCTCCATCGCCGGAACGCGGTTGTTGTCGAGAATAATCAACGGGCGGATTTCGTCTTTAAACGCGTTGATCGTTGCGATCTGGCCGACGGCGACATCAACTTGCCCACCGATCAGGCCGGTGATGGATGCGGGCACCGTCTTGAGTGCGATGGTCTTGAATTCCAACCCGAATTCGCTGGCCAGTTGAACGGCGCTGAGATTCGGCGGCGCACCGAGATTGTTGACACCCATGGTCAACTTGTTGGCCTTCGCGCCTTCGATGAAGTCTTCGAATGTTTCGTACGGGCTGTCTGCGCGTACATACAAAGCGTTGGTGGCAAATGCGCCGGCAAAGATCGGCACGAAATCGTCCTGAACGCTATAAGGGACTTCGCGTGTCAGCGGGACAACCATGAAACTCGGCGGTGCAAATTGAAGAATCGTGTACCCGTCTGCGGGCGCTTCTTTGACGCTCATCACGGCAGGAATATGCGCGCCACCGGGCTTGTTCAGCACGTTGACCGGAACGCCGAGTTCAGCGCTGATTGCCTCTGCGGCGATGCGCGCGCCGATATCAGCGTTGCCGCCGGCTTTAAACGAAACCACCACATTGATTGGCTTTTCAGGATATTCGGCCAGAGCGGCGCCCGCGCTCAGCCCAAGCGCGGCAACACCGACTGCTGCAAGTTTTATCAGTTTCATTTTTGAAGCCCTCCCATGCTTCGATCATGTTCTTCATTGATCTAGATGTACATACCTTTGTTCCTTAACAAACCGCAATTGTCAATACGCGTAGAAGCAATCGGCAAATCGATCGCTAAATACCCGTTGCGAACTCGATATCCAGTTCGAGCAGATCGCCAGGGTAATACAGCTTGGCCGAATAGATCAGTTTGCCCTCGGCATCGAAGAACTCCCGAAGCACCTTGAAGACAGCAGAATTGACCTTGATACCAAGCGCCTTGGCGAGATTGAAATCCGCGTATGCGATGGTGATATTCTGCCGCGCCCTTTCGACATCAATTCCAAGATCCCTTAGAACCGCGACCACGATTTCTTGGGTAAACCGATCTGGCGCCTGTTCATAAACGTCGTCATCAAGTTGGATATCAACCTGACAGAAAGGCTTGCCGCCGCGCGCATGAATGCGCCGCATTGAGCGGAAATACCTTCCATCCTTGGACTTTTCAATGGTGATATCGCCCTTTCGGACAGAAACCTCCAGCTGCTCGACCATCGCGTGGATCTCTGACAAATCGGCCTTCATCTGCAGCGCGACACGGCTGGGTATTTGCACTTCACGCACAAAGGTTCCCCTGCCGGAATGCTTCTCGATCAGACCCTCGTCTTCCAGTGTATTCATCGCCTGAACCACCGTCATGCGCGCAACACCCAATTCTTCGGTCAGCTCCCTCAGCGCTGGCAACCGCGCACCGGGAGCAAGATCACCCGACATGATTTGATGGCGCAGAACCTCTGCGACTTCTGCGTGCAGCGGAACGGCCTGTCGGCGCATCGCCTGAAGATTCATCTTGACAATCTCCCCATGACAAAAGGTACAAAGATACAGAACTTTGATAAATCGGATGCTCGATGCGAGTTAAGCACAATCTTGAAGAACTGGAAAGGATCGCGACGCGATTGCGTCTGCATGTCGTTGATATGGTCGCCCCTTCCGGCCAAGGTTATGTACAGCAGGGACTTGGTGCTGCCGACATATTCACAACGCTGTATTTCGCCGAGGCCACGATGGATCCGGCAAATCCGACATGGCCGGACCGCGACAGAATCTTTCTGACCACGGCACACAACACAGCGATCTTTTACGCCGCCTTAGGCGAAAGGGGGTTCTTCAACACCACCCAGTTGAAGACATACGTCCACGATGGTTCGACCCTTGAGATCAATTCGTCTGAGCGAATGGGACCCTTCGTCGAAGCGACATGTGGTTCCCTTGGTCAGGGCCTCTCGGTCGCCATCGGCTGTGCCCTGGCGGCAAAACGCCAGAGACGCGCCAGCCGGTTCTATGTGGTGATCGGCGACGGAGAAATGCAGGAAGGTCAGGTCTGGGAGGCGGCGATGTTTGCCGGTGCCAAGGGCTTGGACAACCTCTGTCTCATCGTGGACTACAACTTCGTCCAATCCGAAGGACCGATGGATCTGGTGATGTCTCTGGAACCATTGGCGGACAAGATGCAAAGCTTCGGATTCGCGGTCCAAGAGGTCGATGGTAATGACATCGGGGCTCTGCTTGGGGCTTATGACACGGCGCGCGAGACGAAGGGCAAACCCAGCTTTATTAAAGCAAATACTTTGATGGGCAAAGGTGTGGCTTCACTTGAAGGTCTCATGTTCCATCAACTGCGCTTTCCGCCCGAGGTCGCTGCAAGCGCGCGGGCCGAGTTGGAGGCGCAAATATGACCGAAGCCCTGACCCAACTCGAAGCTGCGGACTTTATCAACCGGTCGTTCAAACCCTTACCAAGGGCATATGGCGACGCATTGGTCGAAGCTGCCAAAGTTGACCAACGGATCGTCGCACTTTGCGCCGATCTGGTGCCACCGACCGAAACGGATCGATTTCGTGACGAGTTGCCTGAACGGTTCCACAACACGGGAATTGCCGAGGCAAACATGATCGGCATAGCGGGCGGTATGGCACGGTCGGGCGAAATTCCGTTCTGCCATTCATTCTGCGCCTTCATCACCAAGCGGGTGCTGGACCAGATCACCATGCAGGCGGCCTATCCGAACCTGCCCGTCAAGATCGTCGGGTTCCTTCCCGGTGTCGCCACGCTTCTGGGCGTGTCGCATCAAGCCATTGAGGACGTGGCGATCATGCGTGCCGTTCCGAACATGGCGATATTCGAACCCTCCGGCCCGGAATACCATGCGGCCATGGTGAAAATGGCGCTCGAATGGGACGGACCGGTCTATCTGCGCATGAAGCGGCCAGAGACCACACCGCCGCCGTTCGAGCCACAGACTTTAGAGATTGGCAAGGGCGTCATCCGCCGTGAGGGAACCGACCTGACAATCATCAGCGCGGGATTGTGCGTGGCAGAATCTCTGATGGCTGCGGAAGCTCTGGCGGGTGAGGGAATCGAGGCCTGCGTCGTCGATATGGCGTCGCTGAAACCCATCGACGGGGAACTTATCCTTGAAATGGCCGAAAAGACCGGCGCAATCGTGACGGCGGAAAACCACAACATCATCGGCGGTTTGGGGTCGGCGGTGGCGGAGGTTTTGGCAGATGCCGGGATCGGATTGCCGTTTCAGCGCATCGGCGTTCGGGACCAATTCTGCGAAGGCGGTACCACGCCGTACCTGATGAACAAATTCGGGCTGGATGCCGTAGCGATCGCCGATGCCGCCCGCAACACCGTGCAAAGGAAAATGTGACCATGGCCTATCGCTATGAATTCGGGTCCGGCGAGGAGGCCTATGAAACCGTCAACCCGGCCAATCCGTCCGAAAAGGTTGGGCGATATGGGATCATGGGTGCCGACGAGCTTGGTGCGGTAATCGAGCGGGCGAATGTCGTGCAAGCCGAATGGGCGCGGGTGCCGGGGCTTGAACGCTCTGCCCGGCTGAACGCCTTCATCGATGCCGTCGAGGCGCGCGCGGATGAACTTGCGACTGCAGGTACGTTGGAGCAGGGCAAACTGTTGCGCGAATCCAAGGGCGAGACCATGAAGTCTTGTGCCGAGGGGCGGTTTTCCGTTGGTGAGGCTGCGCGGATGGGCGCGATGGCCACGGCAACCGGACGGGCCGGATTTTCCAACCAGATTCTGCGCCGCCCGCGTGGCGTGATATTCTGCATCAGCCCCTGGAATTTCCCAATCTCTACACCAATGCGAAAGATCTGTCCGGCCCTGGCCTTTGGCAACGCCGTGGTGATGAAGCCGTCACAATTCACCCCTGCTGCGAACTTCCTTCTCGCCGAAATCTCGAAAGAGTTCTTCCCGGAAAACTTGATCCAGATTGCAATGATCGGCGGCCGCGCCGCCAGCGAGGTGGTGGCCAACGGCGACATCCACGGGGTCAGCTTCACCGGCTCTGTCCCGACCGGCAAGCTGGTCTATGCGGCCGCCGCGCAGAACCTGATCCCGGTACAGCTTGAACTGGGTGGCAAGAACGGCGCGATTCTGAACGACACCGATGATCTGGAGGGCGCGCTGACCCAGATCATGGGTGCGGCCTTCATGACATCAGGTCAGCGCTGTACCGCCATCAGCCGAGTTCTGGTGCGAACGGACCTCGCCGCAGAAACCAAAGACATTCTGACGGCCAAGGTCAACGCGATGAAGATGGGGCCGGGGCTGGAAGAAGACAGCGAAATTGGGCCCTTGTGCAACCTGCCGCATTTGAACGACGTTTGCGCGGTGACCGAGCGCGCAATTGGCGAGGGCGCCAAGCCGCTCGCCGGTGG
The DNA here is from genome assembly GCA_951812305.1 of uncultured Paracoccaceae bacterium. Taxonomy (GTDB): domain Bacteria; phylum Pseudomonadota; class Alphaproteobacteria; order Rhodobacterales; family Rhodobacteraceae; genus Rhodobacter_B. The sequence continues at coordinate 209,143 of CATOSB010000012.1, read as the reverse complement.
GTCCGCGCCGAACCGGCCAGAGGATGGATATTATTACCGTCCGACAATCCTCGGCAATGTTCAGCACCAATCAATCGCCGGTCAGGAAGAGATCTTCGGCCCGGTCCTTTCCGTCATCGAATACGACACGTTTGATCAGGCGATGGAGATACTGAACGGCACCGAATTCGGCCTGACCTCGGCACTGTTTTCAAACCGCAACGACCTGATCCAGCGCTTCCTGGCCGAAAGCCAGAACGGCATGATCCACGTCAATCACGGCACTGTGCCGGACAATAACATGCCGTTTGGTGGTATAAAGAATTCCGGCGTGGGTGCCTATTCTGTTGGTCCGACAGCGGTCAATTTCTACTCGTCTGAACACTCTGCTTATATTGCGTATTAACGTTGAACTTTCGCCACTCCATATCCATCGCCAATATCGGCGTTTACCCAATCCGGGCAACGGGGGGTGTGTCGCCAAAAATGGCGCTTGGTATGATGCCCACGCGCCCTGCGCTGCTGGTGAGGATCGAAGACACCCATGGCAGCTTTGGTTGGGGCGAGGTTTGGGCGAACTTCCCACCACGGGCAAATATTCACAAAGCCCACATCATCGAAGATGTCATTGCACCGCGGCTTCAGGGGCAATCTTTCGTTGAACCGCGCGAAGTCAACCACGCCCTCCGTCAGCAGTTATCAGTCTACTTCCTGCATGTCGGGCAAAGCGAAGTCTTTGAACATATTCTGGCTGGGATCGACACCGCACTTTGGGACCTGGCGTTGCGAAGTCAGGGGCAGTCTTTCGCGGAGTTCATGAGCCTCGCGTCGCCTGCGGTGCAAAGCTACGCGACTTCGATCAATGCCGAAGACCTTGAGCGACTAATTCCAAAACATGCAGGCTTGGGGCAGCGCCATTTCAAGCTGAAGGTCGGATTTGCCGAACATGGCAATCGTGAAATCGTTGCCCGGGCCGCGCGGCTTTGCCCGGACGGTGCCCGCATCATGATCGACAGCAATCAGGCCTGGAATCTAAAGCAAGCCAAATCGTGCCTTCAATCCATTCAGGAATTCTCTCCGTTCTTTGCCGAAGAACCCATTCCGGCAAATGCGCCGCAGGCCGCTTGGGAAGAACTGGCCAAGTCAACAGAAATTCCCCTGGCAGGTGGCGAGAACATTTACGGTATCGAGAACTTCCTTTCGATGATCGATGCCGGTTTGCGGGTCGTTCAACCCGATGTCGCCAAATGGGGCGGTTTGACTGGCGGGCTCGACCTGGCAAAGGCGCTGCCGGACGGTGTCATCCTTTGGCCGCACTTTATGGGCACGGCGATCGGGCAGATCGCGGCGTTGTCGATATCCGGTGCCATCGGGGAAACTTCGGTCTGCGAAGTGGATGTCAACGAAAACCCGCTGCGCGACCGGCTGTGCGGTGACACCATAAACATTTGCGATGGGCTGGTTGAATTGCCGACCACGCCCGGGCTGGTGTTCGCGCCGGACCCAACAGCCCTTGACGAATTTGCGGATGCGCTGTGACGCAGCCCACATCCCACGACCTGACGGAGGACACATGACAACGCGTGACACCAATTTTTCCAATGAACAGATGTTGGGATTCTATCGTGATATGCTGCGCATTCGCCGTGTCGAGGAACAGATCGGCAAGGACGCGAAGGCGGGCAATATCCCCGGCGCGGTTCACCTTTATATCGGGCAAGAAGCCGTCGGTGTGGGGTTTTGTTCTCAACTAGGCGACGACGACTGGATCGCGTCGACGCACCGGGGCCATGGGCACTATCTGGCCAAAGGGGGCGACAGCAAACTGCTGATGGCCGAGATTTATGGGCGCGAAACCGGCATGTGCAAGGGGCACGGCGGATCCATGCACGTGGCGGATTTCTCCAAAGGAATTATCGGGGCCAACGGGATCGTTGGCGCGGGGATTTCGATCACCACCGGTGCGGCATGGGCCGCGCAACTCGATGGAAAGGGCGCGGTTGGCGTGGCCTTTTTCGGGGATGGGGCAGCCAATCAGGGTGTCCTTTGCGAGGCGCTGAATGCCGCGGTCCTTTGGAATTTGCCTGTGATTTTTGTCTGCGAAAACAATGGATTTTCTGAATTTTCGCCGTCTTCAACGGTGACAGCAGGTGCAATCGTTGACCGGGCGAAACCCTATGGCGCCGCAAATGAAGCGGTGGACGGAAATGACCTGATCGCGGTTCATCAATGCGCAGCCCGGGCGATAAAACGGGCACGTGATGGAGACGGCCCAACATTGATCGAGGCCCGCACCTATCGCCAGCGCGGCCATGTGGAAGCAGAGGCTTCTTTTCTGGGCGCGAAATATCGCAGCGATGAAGAAGTGGCGGCATGGATGGAACGCGATCCGATCCCGGCCTTCGCCAAACGTATCCTCGATGCCGAACAGGGCACCCAAGCCGATATCGACCGGATCGAGGCCGAGATCATGGCGGAAGTCGCCGAAGCTGTCGCCTTTGCCGAGGCCTCGCCTTTCCCCGACCCTGCCGATCAGGGCACCAACCTGATGTTTGCTTGAAGAGGGTCTGAACAATGGCAAAGAAACGCATGATCCAGGCCATCAACGAAACGCTGCACAGCGAGATGGCAAAAGACGAAAAGATCGTCGTCTTTGGTGAGGATGTTGAGATCAGCCTTTTCGGCGACACGCGCGGGCTGAAAGAGAAATTCGGCACCCGTGTCCGCAACATGCCAATTTCTGAAACCGTGATGAGCGGTATGGCCGTCGGTGCCGCGGCGGCGGGGTACAAGGTCATCTGCCACATGATGTTTGGCAATTTCATGTACACCGGGTTTGACAGCATCGCGAACCAGGCCAGCAAGCTGCGTTATATGACCGCCGGCCAAATTTCCCTGCCGATTGTCTATATGGGCGTCTTTGGAGGGGGAAGGTCCGCTGCCGCGCAGCATTCTGATGCGATGCACCCGATGTTCATGAATCTTGGCGGGATTAAGGTCGCGCTGCCGGCAACACCGGCGGATGCGATGGGTTTGCTCAGGGCTTCCATCCATGACCCGAACCCGGTGATGTTTCTGCAGGCTGCTGGCCGTGGTGGTGAGAGCGGTGAGGTTCCAGATGGCGATCATATCGTCGAGTTGGGCAAGGCGTCCAAGCCACATGAAGGCGACGATGTTACGATGGTGGCCATCGGCGCGATGGTCCGTCCGGCGCTGCGAGCCGCTCAAAAGCTGGCGAAGCAAGGGGTTGGCGTCGATCTGATCGACCCGCGCACGGTCGTCCCGCTCGACACAGATACAATTCTCGCATCAGTGCGCAAAACCGGAAGTTTGGTCGTGGTCGACGAGGCGCGGGACTTGTGTTCTGCCGCGTCCCATATCGCCGCCGTCTGTGCGGATCAGGCGTTCGAAGCGCTCAAGGCCCCCATCCGCCGGGTCACGGTGCCGGATGTCGCCATGCCCTATTCACCGCCGCTCGAAAAGGCTCTGCTGCCGAATGAAGCCAGCATCACTGAAGCAGTTGGGCAGGTTCTTGGAAAATCTTTCGTCGAGGAGACCTGAGCCATGAAAGTCGCCCTGAAAATGCCGCGTATCGGCATGAACATGGAGGAAGGCACGCTCGTCGCCTGGCGCGTGCAACCGGGAGAGGCCTTCAAAGAGGGTGATATTCTGTATGACGTGGAAACCGAAAAGGTCACCAACGAATACGAGGCACCCTGCAACGGGGTCATGCTGGAACACGTTGCCGATGAAGGCGACGACATTCCGGTTGGGGACAATGTCTGCAGAATTGAAAAGATTGATTAGGTCCCGACGTCAGACAAGATTCAAGAAGATTGGCAGCTTGGATCTCGCTGAAGGAACTAGAAGACAAGTCGCGGTGAATATTTCCCATTTCAAATTGGCCGATGTAGCGTGTTGACCAAAGGGTAGGATGAACCACTCATTTGGTATTGATTGAATCCTATCAACCATATTGTTGTCTCGAATGGCATTGCGGCTAGCGTGTTGCCTTACCTGACCGGACTTCCCGAAATGGAACAATGCACGGAGCTGTTGTTCTGAAATCCCCCAAGGTTGCTGGCAATGCACCAAAGAGAAATACGACGAAGAGCAAAGGGAGTAACTGAAATAACAAGACCAACGAAGTGATGGCAAATGAGTCAGCCGCAATCCCAAGATACCCGGGCTTTGTCCCGGACAATCCATGTCCGTTTGCGAGGATGGGGACTTGGGTCGCTGAAACCATCAGGGCCAGCGGTCATGTGCACCGCGCAAACAGGCCGGACACAAGACCGCTTCTGAAAAACCGCCAATAAACTCACAAAAGTCGTGCTTTGCAGGAGCCAATGGTATGGACCCCGCCACCCTCGGGCGGCGACGATTGGGCATTTGCAAAGCAAGGAGACATATCATGGAAATTGTGCGAATTGGTTTGGACTTGGCAAAGAACGTCTTTGAGGTCCACGGCGTGGATGCTCAGGACAAAGCGGTTCTGAAAAAGACACTGCGACGTGATGCCGTCACCCAGTTCTTCGCTGACATCCCGCCCTGCATAGTTGGGATGGAGGCTTGTAGCGGTTCGCATTATTGGGCCAAGGTCTTTGCAGATCTTGGCCACGAAGTTCGTCTGATCTCACCGCAGTTTGTGACGCCCTATGTCAAATCCAACAAGAACGACCGGAATGATGCCGAAGCGATTTGCGAGGCCATCAGCAGACCTTCGATGCGCTTCGTACCAGTCAAGTCCGCGGAACAGCTTGAGATCCAGGCCGTTCATCGAATCCGCCAGAGGCTGGTGTCAGATCGGACCAGGTTGGTGAACCAGATCCGGGGGCTGTTGGCTGAGCACGGCCTGGTCGTCGCCCGAGACATCTCAAGGATCCGGCTTGCTTTGTCGCAGATTGCCGACGGCGATCACATGCTGGGCGCGATGCTCATCGAATTGGTCTGCGACGTGCGCGAAGAACTCAATGAATTGGATCAACGCATTGCAGCTTACACAAAGCGCATCCGAGACCTCTTTCGGTCCAACAAGATGTGCCAGCGTATTGGTAAGATCGAGGGGATCGGGCCGATAACGGCGACGGCGCTGGTTGCCGCTGTTGGTGACCGGACGTGCTTCAAGAACGGACGGCAATTTGCTGCGTGGCTTGGGCTTGTTCCCAAACAACGATCCAGTGGCGGCAAATCCCGCCTGTTTGGGATCAGCAAACGCGGAGACCGATACTTGCGTACCTTAATGATCCATGGCGCTCGTGCAGTTCTTCGGAAGGCAGGTGGCAAAACAGACGCGAGAAGTCTGTGGATCGAACGGATGCGCGACAGGCGACACCCAAATGTGGTTGCTGTCGCGCTCGCCAACAAGAACGCCAGGATCGTTTGGTCAGTCCTGTCAGATGGTGCAGAATATCAACCCGCCGTCCCGACCTAAGACAATAACGAAAAGCTAAGACGGAAGGACGCCCCAGAATATTGCAGCAAATTGGCATGGGATGGTGATAACGACACGACCCGTTGCTTCTTGAACCTGGTGTGTGGATCGGCACAGCAAAGCTGATGCCTTGGAGCCAATGAGGGGGAAGCAAGCGGAAATCCATCGGGGCTCGCGGTGACGATGCATCGGGCCGCTCACAGAAGCCGGATATACGTCAGCAATCGTGATCCTGAACCAGACCAAACAGACCGTTGCAATTAGGCGGGGTCCATATACATCCACACAGGACAAAGCGGACTTTTGCAGTCGAATCTAATGCTGGTGCAAAAACACTTCGCTCGCGCAGCATGCGATTTACGGCGGCGCGGCGAATTTGTCTATTGCGGCCATTCATTGGGACAAACATCAGCGAAACCCAATCTGCCTTTTTGCCGCGGTCGTAACAAACGGAGAAACGCGGGACGAAGTGGACCTCGCGGGAGCAGCAGGCTTTAGCGTTAAAGCGACGGGAGGCACCCGCGCCCGAAGCACTACATTTGTGGCAACGCAGAAAGCCACCCCAAACCGTCAATCAAACACGCACATGAGGGCGGATTTCGAGCCCGCTGTTCAAAGCTATTTCCACGATCTGGAAAGGCAGGAGGCCCTGCCTTTGTGGCGTGCCCAAAGCGTCTGCTGACCGTTATTGAGAATCAAGCGACGGCTTCAATGGCGTGGTTGAACGGTCTGCAATAGCAAATAACGTGGGCGTGGGCGATGCCGGTGTCTTCAATCAAGCCGGAGATGAAGTTGTCGCGTCGGGTGCCTGGTCATAGGATTGCCGGGATCGCTTACAGCGCAGTCGTTCGATTCCTCATCCGTGCATTGCGGGTATGGAAAAAGACCCCCGCGATTGCTCGCGGGGGCCGGCGTGCCCGTCAGTGGAGGAATAGCGTGGTGATCTGTGGCACGAACAGGATCAGCATCAAGACAAACAGCTGGATGCCAATAAACGGCAGGAAGCTTTGAAGATGTCCGGCAGGGTGATGTGTGGCGGGGCCACTGATTTCAGGTAGAACGCCGCGCCGCCAAAGGGTGGCGACAGGAAACTGACCTGCATGTTCACACAGAACAGAACCCCAAACCAGACCTGCACCGCAAGCTGGGTTTCAAGCCCGCCAAAGAGACCAAGCTCTTCGCGCGGAAGCTTCAGAACGATGGGCAGGAACACCGGCATGACCAGCAGGACGATCCCTGTCCAGTCCATGAACGCCCCCATGAAGAGGAAGACGAGCATCATAATCAATAGGATACCCAGCGTCGGCATATCCATACCGACGATCAGGTTGGCCACATATGTCGGACCGCCTGCAATGGTGTAGGCGCCGGCAAGCGCCGTTGCACCAAGCGTCACCCACATGATTGTCCCGGTGGATTTGAACGTCCTCATCGAGGCCTCACGCAGCAATGTCCAGGAAAACTCTCCGCGCAGAATGATCAGCAGCAAGACAGCGACGGATCCGATGCCCGCGGCTTCGGTGATCCCGGTAATGCCGCCATAGATGGACCCAAGCACGACGAAGACGATCAGCAGCGGCGCGACCATGCCCTTGCCATTGTCCCATGCCGATTTGGACTGTTTCGGGCCAATCACGAAGTAGAGGAATGCGCCAAGTGCAATCGCCAATGCCGCGGATCCGAGCAGGAAGCTTCCGCTGATCTTGCCTGTATCAACTTGCGGCGTTCCGATTGTGTTGTAGAACACGGCGCGCAGACACATGATTGCGGCGGCTGCACCAATGACCATAGCAATTAGGGCGAGGCCATAGACACGCTTTTGCTTGCCAGTCAGGTCGTCCTCGGATGGTTCCGGCAGCGGGGCCAGTTCCGGCTGCAAATTTGTGCGGATTAAGATGTAGGCGATGTAGCAGCCTGCAAGAATGAAGCCCGGCACAAACGCTGCCTGGAACATTGCGTGGATCGATGTTTCCGTGATCAGGCCATAGAAAATCAAGACGATGGAAGGTGGGATCATCGTGCCCAGCGAACCCGATGCACAGATCGTGCCGATGGCAAGGTTCTGGTTATAGCCCAACCGCAACATCTGCGGCAGTGCGATCAGGCCCAGCAGAACCACCTCACCGCCGATGATGCCCGACATGGCGGCCATGACGACGGCCATCAGGGCGGTTACCACTGCGATACCACCGCGGGTCTTGTTCATCCAGCGTTCGAGGGTCGAGTACATGTCCCTGGCGATGCCGGATCTCTCCAGCAAATTGGCCATGAATATGAATAGCGGGACCGATACCAGGACGTAACTCGTCATAATCCCGTAGATACGTTTGCCGAGAATGTTGAGCGGCCCGGTGCCAAAGTCGTTGAAAATCAGATCCGGTCCGAACTTCATGACCATGACGACGACGGCCAGAAAGCCCGAAGCAAAGCCCAGTGGCATGCCAATTGCGAGGAGAACGAGCATCCCCAGCAATAGGACGAGTGATACGGTTCCGATATCCATAGTCGTTTCTTCCCTCGGCAGATATATTTTGGTTATTTTTTGGTGTCGGTATTTTCGATGTCCGGATGATCGTTTGCTTCTCCCGCCGGGCGGGCATCAAGGTGATCAGCGCCCACTTCTTCCAGCAGATCGTCAAGGTCCTCGACATACTGGCGCTCACCCTGATCCGTGTTCCAGTCATAGATCAGGTTCGAAATTGCCTGGATCGCCAGCAGAAACATGGTGATAAGAATCAGCGGATAAAGCGTCGCCGGGATCGGCGGGTCAAATTTGGTTCCGAAGCGTTCCCAGGTCATGAACTTGGTGACGGCGTCGTCGAACGATCCCCAGATCACCGCAAATGCGAAGATGCAGACGCAAATGGTCGACAAGATATCGAACAGGCGGCGCATCCACATTGGTGTCAGATCGTAGAGAATGAATATCCGGATATGGCTGCGTTGCTGCATCGAGTAGAGCCCAGCCGTCATGTAGACCGCGCCAGCGACCCAAAGGGATGTTTCGTTCACCCAAAGCGTCGGTGATTGAAAAACATACCGAAGCAGCACTTCGAAGAAGATGATCGACACGATGAAGACAGGTAGCCACATCGTGATCCGGCTGATGCCCCAGGTGATCAGGTCCAGCGGACCGGTTCTTTCATGCTCGACCATTGGTTCCTCCCTATGTTTCGAACACCACTTTCAGCTGAAATTGGCTGTAGAATAGCCGCCGGCGCAGCTTGGCGCCGGCGATCAAGTCTCTTCACAAACGCAGTTTATTCGGCCAGGCCGATGCGCTTCAGGAACGCCTCGTGACTGGCAACCATTGCGCCGGCCTCGGGGGTCTTTGTCGCCCATTCAGCCCACACGCCTTGCGCGGCTGCACGGAATGCGGCCCGGTCTTCGTTCGACCAGTTGTAGGTTGTCACGCCTTTGTCGGGCATTTGTGCCAGTGCTTCACCGTTCAGAACCAGCGTTGCGATCATGACATCCATCGCGACCTGTGTGTGTGCGACTTCGATGATGCGACGTTGCTGATCGGTAAGTCCTTCCCAGACGTTAGTCCGGCAAGCCAGGTGGTCCGAGGACATCGAATGGAAGCCCGGGAACGTCGTGTGCTTGGCGACGTCATAGACACCGATGTTCAGGTTGGTTCCCAGCGTCGATGCGTCAGCACCGTCGATGATGCCCGATTCCAGTGCTGTGATAACTTCGGTAAAGTCCATCACGATGGGCGAGGCGCCCAGTGCGGCGAAGATGTCGGATTCCATGCCCGGAGGCGAACGGAACTTGAAGCCTTCCAGATCCGCAACACCCGCAATCGGACGTGTCGAGTTCAGCGATTCCTGACCGCCGACATGGGCGCCGATGAAGGTCAGGTTGTGCGATGCATAAAGCTCGTTGATCGCATCGCTTCCGCCGCCAGCCTGAACCCATGCTTGGAACTGCAGTGGTGTGTCGTAGCCGCCCATAGTGTCGGCGACGAACTGGAACGCAGCATTCTTACCGGTCTGGTAGGAACCGTTGGTCATGTCGCAGTCGAGGATGCCGTTCTTGGCGGCGTCGAATGTTTCAGCCGAAGGTACAACAGACGAACCGTAGAACGCTTCGATGGTCAGGTCACCACCCGACATGGTGGCAACGTTGTCGACGAACTGTTGGATCGCGACGCCGTAGGGCGACGACTGACCCGAGTGCGTCTGAATACGCAGGGTCGTTTGTGCGGATACTGCCGCGCTGCTCAGCGCAACGACCGCGGCACCCGTCAAGATGGATTTATACCAAGGGTTATTCAATCTGACCGACTTTCGCCCAGTTGCGGCTTGCGATGGATGTGATGGTTTGCGGTCTTGCGATGAGGTTGTTCCAGGCCTCGCACCCCGCGTCGAGAATCGCGTCATATGTGTCGAACGTCCGGTTTGCGAGCCATGTCTGGCGGAGATATTGCCAAATGTTTTCGGTTGGATTCAGCTCTGGTGATTTGGGCGGCAGAAACATGAGCGACAGGTTTTGCGGGATTTCCAGAGCGGATGTCGTGTGCCAGCCGGCTTGGTCCATGAGGATGACGGCGTGGGCGCCATCGGAGACAATTTTGCTGATTTCTTCCAGGTGGCGCTGCATCGCATAGGTGTCGGCTGCTGGCATCATGATCGCCGCGCCGGTGCCGCGTTCGGGGCAGATGGCGCCAAAAAGATACGCATTTTGGTAACGCTGATCGGCGGGCTGGCGGGGCCGTGTGCCCTTGCGTGCCCACTGGCGGACGCGGGTGTTCTTCTGACCGAGACGCATCTCGTCCTGGAACCAGATTTCGACGGGTTTGTCCGGCGGCACCCCCTGAAGCGTCTCCTTCAGATTGTCGCCGAAGTTTTTTTGAAATCCTCAATGACCTGCACGTCCTGCCCCGGGTGCTGAGGGCGTGCGCTGATGTGGGAAAAGCCCAGATTGTGCAGAATCTGCCCCACATGGCGCTCGTGATAGTCGACGCCAAAACGCGCCTTGATCACATTCTTCAAATCGACCCGCCGCCAGCGGACGACACCGTCCTTTTCAGGATCAGGACCGGTCTCGACAAGAGCCGCCAGTTCATCCAGTTGCGCATTGTCAAGGCGGGATCGCGAGCCTCCTCGCTGCCGATCCAGCAGCCCCGCTGGACCATCAGCGTTGAAACGGAGCACCCAGTCCCTGAGCGTTTGCCGGTCCATCCCGCCAATGCGGGCCGCAGCCCCACGCGACATGCCATCGGCGATAGCGGCAAGCGACAAAAGCCGTCGGCTCTGCCGGGCATCAGAACTCTCTGCGGCAAGCTTGCGCAGATCATTGGCGGTAAAATCGGCTCGCATCGGTATCCTGGCTGGCATCGGTGGTCTCCTTTGCCAATCTTGAATCACCTCAGCACCTCAGGCGGTACCCAAAATCCATAGCTGAGTCATTTTGAAGCACCCTTGGTATTAGTGACTTTATTGAGCATGAGGTCCTCCCATTTCACTCCCAGTGGATCGGCCAAAGAATTGGCCGCACAACGCCCGCGTGAACACGAAAGCGTTGCAGTTTGGCGTGCCGTCGGCGTCAGAGACGCGTCAGGAACACCCTGTGGTTTGCCCCAGATTGGGTTCGGCTCTGCAATTGGATTGCGCTGCTGTTTTGCCGCTGCCTCTTCGGGCATTTTGAGCGGTCAGCTGCAACCAGTGGTCAGGGCGGATTGATCCCATCTGGATAACTGGTATGATAAGATGCTAATCATGTAATCATGTCAAGATAAAGTTAAGAGCGGACGAGAAAAAGTTAAGGGTAGGAAAACGTTTTCTCCCTCCAACACTTTATGGTTGTCATGTGATGTGGTTTGCACGCGTGAGAAGGCCAGAAACGCGACTTACCGTTTCCTTGCCTAGGCGCTCGGGCAGCTATGGCCGCGATTTAGTTCAGGCAGATTGGTTTGTGTAAAGCGGGTCAGATCGTCCGAGATGGTCCCGCATCAGGCTCGCCGCACTGTCGGAATCATGGGCAGCAAGGTGATCGACAAGCTTTTCATGTTCCAACAGCGTAGTCTTTTCCCGGCCAGACCAGTGCAGCAACGGTGTATAATATTCGAAAAGCCAAGTCAGCATCGCATGGGTGACGGACTGCAGAAGCGGGTTCTTGGTCATCCGGGCGATTGTTACATGAAAATCGATGTCTGCCTGGATGAATCCTTTGGAGTCTTTCACTTGGCCGCGCTGAACCTCGATTATCTCTCGCAGCCTTTGAACGTCATCATCGGTGGAATTCTCCGCGGCGATTCGCACTGTACCCGCCTCTAGGATCTTTCGAACCTGCTTGAGGTGTTCCAGATTTGAGGGTTCAGCAGAAAGCAGCAGCTTTGCTATTTCGTCGACCTGATCCAAGGCAATCGTTGCAGTTAGCTCATTCACCCGGCTGCGCTCACCCTGTGAAATTGTGATGACACCTTTATTGGCCAGCGCTTGCAGTGCCTCCCGAACGGCCGGACGCCCGACGCCAAACTTCTCCATCAAAACTCGTTCAGAAGGAATTGAATCGCCGGACGCAAGTTCTCCTGAGACAATCATCTCCCACATCCGATCATAGACCTGGTCCGAGAGTTTCAACCGGGTTATAGGCGCCGCCCGAAAATCAACGTCATCAGATGAGTTATTGGCCATGTTACCTCCTGCATCCGAATGGAACGTTAGAGGTATTCAACTGGTACAACAAGCAAACATGTTTCGCCGCGTTATCCCGTGTTTCAAAAGAATTTAGTCACCACGTCACTATTAATCAGGTTAGCTTAGCCTTTTGGATGCTGGTGAGCATGTGCCGGGAGAAGGCCCATGCTCACCAACTTGTACGAGCGTCCCTCGCTACGTTATCCGGTCTACGCTTGCCGCAATCTCGTCGTCGTCGAATACTCTTTTCCAGTCGTCACGCATCAGAACAGGGACGCCGAATTCAATCGCCTTGTTGGCGGCATCCGAAAAAACACCTTTATGCTCGTCGAAGATAACGGCGCCCATGATGTTCATGTGTCCCAGCAAAAAGTCCTTGGCGCATTCGTAGGACACGCCCTTCTTGACGACTTCGTCCATAGCTTCGCGCAAAACTTTCATCAGCGATCCGTTGACGGTTTCCGACAAGCCGGGCTCCAAAAGAGCAAACTGGTGCAGGGTCACGCGGTGCGAACGCACAACCGGGGCATAGATTGCTTTGCCGACGGCTTCTCCCAGCGCATAATCGCTCTCTGGTCCCTGTACCAGAACGTTCACAATGCCTTGTTTGGCGGCAATGCCTCCGAAGTAATCCAGCTTTGCATCCATTTCAGTTTCGTCGTTCCAGATCGGCGGATGGCAGGGGTGGGACACGAAGTACGTGACATCATCCCGTTCGGGCAGGTGCCCGGCAAAAGGCGCGGCCCCGTCGAGACAAAACAGCATCGCGCCGGGTTTTATTTGGTCGATGATGCCGGTTGCGACCTTACCGATCACGGTGTCGGGGACAGCCAATACGATGACATCTGCACCCTCAAGAGCCGCGCCGGGGTCGACACAATCAACGCCGAACGCCTCGCGTACGCGGCGCTGGCCGTCTTCGGAAACCTCGACATGCATGGTTTCGAATTCAGAGTTCTTGGCGAGGTTTGTGCCAAGGCGCATACCCATCTTTCCGCCTGCCCCGAACAACGCTAGTTTGTTCACGTGGTATCCCCCGCGTCTATTGGCCGCCTTAAGCGGCGCGCTTGATTGACAACTGGTATGATCAGGTACTAATTAGATAAGCATGTCAAGTGAAAACGTGAGGAATAGAGCCGCCAAAGCAGCGAATCCGGGCAAAGCCGTGGGCGGCGAAGACGTTCTGATCGCGTGGTATGGGGACGACTTTACTGGCGCTGCCGCGACATTGGAGGTGCTCACGTTCGCCGGGCTGCCTTCCCAGCTGTTTCTCGACCTTCCTACATTGGAACAGCTTCAGCGGTTTCCGAATCTGCGTGGGATTGGAATCGCGTCGACGTCGCGAACCAAGTCGCCCGAATCTTACCACCCTTCAATTTAGCCAGACATCCCAGAGCTTGGGGATTTTGGCATAACCTGCGAGGCATCGTCGGATAGCACGAAGGCCTGTCTTGAAGAGAGAGCATAAGGACCTTCGGGCTTTTCGAATCCCCTTTTTTCGCCGCGTATTGCGACGTGGTGCTCTTCGTTTGCTCCGGTTGAAACAGCCCAGTACATGGCGATTGCCAGCACCAAAATGAGGCGGGCCAATCGATCCGGCTTTTTGATCTGGCTTTGAGTAATTTCAAAGCCCCGGGTTTTGAAGTCGGAGAACATGGCTTCAATTCCCCAACGCATTCCATAATCGAGCACCTTGTACTCGGACGGTGCTGCATTCATGGCAATAATCCAAGGCTCTTTGTGCCCCTCTTCGTGAAGCACTCCAATGTTGCTAAAGACGCCCGTTCCGTAAAGCTCAGCGTTTACAAGCCCTTCGGGCATCAGTTGGGCAATTTCGCGCGTCATCATCTCGCCACCCTGATGTTGCAGTGTGATATTTCCCTTCATGCGCAGCCGGTAGTCCCATCCAGCCTCCTGGCACCATGCGACCAATCGGGCGGTTCCATAAAACCGATCTCCCGCCAGCAACACACGCGCATCCGCCGGGAGCCATGGGCGGACTGCTTCCAAAAGCTCATGTTGCACGCGCCATCCAATCGGCCCTTTGGTCTGGCGTACACGCCAGGCGACCGGGAGGGCCCGATCCCGCATCCGCACCGATAACATCAAAACCTCATGCCCTTCGTTGAGCTTGCTTTGATCAAGGGCCACCACAATCGTTTCTCCGGCCTCACACTGGCGGCGGAAAATTTCACCAACATAGGCCTGCATGATCTCATCAGTATCGATGTGAGGATTGCCCAGAACCCGCGAAATGTATTGATAGCGGTGGTCCACAGAGCCGATATCGCGGGGCAGAGCAGCCGCATTTTCCATCAGATTGACGCTGCGCGTGTTCAAAATCACGCTTGCTATGATGCACAATCCCTCCCGGCGCGACTTGTGATACCCGAGCAAGCGGTCCTGAAAATCCGCCTCAACCTTCGAATAAAGCTCTGAAAAACAAACATTTCCCAACAAACCAGCCTCCAATATCAGCAGTGGAGACTCCTTGAATCACACAGATCAGACAAACGTCAAATCAGATCCGGAAATTTTGAAGGGTGGTAAGCGCCCGAATGGATGGATGCACATCTTCCATCCGTCTTTGCGGGTCTGGCCGCGCTTAATCCCGGGCTCGCGCATTACAAAACCTGCTCCACACTGGATTCATCGCCCGATACCGGCTCCATTGGGCGGGCGATTGAAATCGGGGCCAAGTGTTTTGGAACGCAGGTCGTTCCGGTTCAGATCGCCGCGCCTTGCATGCAACGTTACCAGTGCTTTGGACATCTGTTTGCAGGGGTTGGCGATGACGTCGTGCGACTGGATCGCCATCCTGTCATGTCGCGCCATCCAGTGACGCCAATGACGGAATCCGACGTTGCGCGCCACATCTGCAAACAATCCGATCGGTTGGACGGGCAGTATTTGCCATTCACGTCGCTTGCCAGTGGTGAAGCCAAATTGCCCGACGCACCGGCAAGTAATGATCGCATTTCGGTGGTGGCAATCGATGGCATCAACGCGGAAACAGACGCCCGCGCCGGTCAACTGATCTGGGACGCGCGAGAGCGATGCCGTTTTGTCGTCGGTTCGCAAGGCATCGAATATGCGCTTGTTGAACACTGGCAAAAAGCGGGACTGTTGGAACAGCCGGAGCCTGCGCAAGGGATTGGACGATCTGCGAGCATGATGAGTGTCTCCGGCTCCGTCTCACCCACGACAGCGGCCCAGATCAAATGGTCAAAGGAGAACGGGTTTTCCTGCATTTCATTTGATGCAACCCGCGTGACTGGCGGACCGGGCGAAGTTGACGCGGAAATCGGGCGCGCAACCGAGGCAGCCTTGCAGGCGCTCTCGCAAGGGCGCGACCCGCTGGTCCACACGGCAGAGGGGCCTGACGACCCGGCGGTTGCGCGGTTCCGGGAAGCGGTGGACGCAAACGGCATGGACATGTCGGCCGCGAATCGGACCGTCGGCGAGGCCCTGGGCCGCGTCCTGCAGCGCGTTCTCGATCAGACCGGAACGACCCGCGCAATCGTCTCCGGTGGTGACACGTCCGGCTTTGCGACACAGCAACTTGGCATCTACGCCCTGTCCGCGCTTGCACCGACGAACCCCGGCGCCTCGATCTTCCGCGCCCACAGCGAGGGGCCGGTCGATGGTCTCGAACTGGCCCTTAAGGGCGGGCAAATGGGCACACCGGATTACTTCGGATGGGTCAGGGACGGCGGCGGAAGCAAGAAGACGTGACAATTTGACGGGTTAACGTATGCATTAAAATATGCGTAGTGAAGACCACCGGCATCACTCCAAAATCGGGCGGCGACCGGTGGCAAAAGACAAACAGCACTCGTGAAACGGACCCGTCCGGAGCCCGATTGCAAACACACCATGTGCCGCTCGCATTCCCGGCGCACCAAGAACAGCGAAGGCCGCGTTTCTACCTATGACCAGTGAAACCCAGATCACCCTGCGCCAGTTTCTGCTGGCCACTCATCGTGGCGAGGATTTGGACAAGGATCTGATCTTCCTTTTGGAAGACATCGCCAGCTCCTGCCGCATAATCTCTCACCTGGTGCGCAACGGACCCTTCGCAGGCAATCTTGGTGCGGCGGGATCTACAAATGTGCAGGGCGAGGAGCAGAAAGAACTGGACGTTCTGGCCAACGAGGTCTTCGTGCGCCATTGCTCGAACTGCAAGGCCGTCGCGGCGCTGGTCTCCGAAGAGGTCGAGGAGGTCTACTGGCTGAAGGACAAGCCAGCGGCGGGCGACTATCTGGTCTATTTCGACCCGCTTGACGGGTCGTCGAACCTGCCTTTGAACATGACGGTCGGCTCGATTTTCTCGATTGCCCGCCTCACTGCGGCAATTGATGCGGGCGATGACGCTTCGGTGCTGCGCCCCGGCGTCGAACAGATCTGCGCAGGCTATTCGCTTTACGGGCCATCCACCGGGCTGGTGCTAACCACGGGCAACGGCGTGAACGGTTTCACCCACCAACGCGGGACCGGAGAGTTTCGCCTGACCAGCCAGAATATGACCATCACCGAAGACACCGGCGAATTCGCTATCAACGCGTCCCGCTACCAGCTTTGGGATGCGCCGATCCGGCGCTATTACGATGAATGCCTGCAAGGTAAAGACGGCCCCCGCGGCAAAGAATTCAACATGCGCTGGGTCGCCTCTATGTGGCAGAGGTGCATCGCATCCTGACCCGCGGTGGCGTATTTATGTACCCCGCCGATGCGGGTAACCGTGAAATGGGCGGCAAGCTGCGTCTGATGTACGAGGCCAATCCGATGGCCTTTATCGCCGAACAGGCGGGAGGGCGGGCATCGACCGGCACCGGGCGCATCCTCGACGTACAACCGACCTCGCATCACCAGCGCGTGCCGGTGATACTGGGTTCGAAATCCGAAGTTGAGGTTCTCGAACAATATCACGCTGACGCGTCCGACACATGAACCCCATTCGCGGGCGCAAACGCCCGCGCCTATTCAGGAGTTGCCACACATGGCTTTGATATCCCTGCGCCAATTGCTCGACCACGCCGCCGAGCATTCCTATGGCCTGCCGGCGTTCAACGTTAACAATCTCGAACAGATGCTGGCGATCATGAAAGCCGCGGACGCGACCGATAGCCCAGTCATCATGCAGGCCAGCCGTGGCGCACGGAACTTCGCCGGGGACATCGCCTTGTCGCACCTGATCCGGGCCGCCATTGAAATGTATCCTCATATTCCGGTTTGCATGCATCAGGATCACGGCAATTCGCCGCAAACCTGTCTCTCGGCGCTGATGAACGGGTTTTCGTCGGTGATGATGGACGGCTCGCTGACCGAGGATGGAAAGACACCATCAGATTTCGACTATAATGTCGGCGTCACTGCCAAGGTCAGCGAGATGGCGCATCTGGTAGGCGCCTCGGTCGAAGGTGAAATCGGGCATCTGGGTTCTCTTGAGACTGGGAAAGGCGAGGCAGAGGATGGTCACGGATTTGAGGGCGAGCTGAGCCGAGATCAACTGATCACCGATCCCGATGAAGCGGCGGAGTTTGCCCGCCAAACCAATGTCGACGCGCTTGCGGTGGCCATTGGCACCTCGCACGGGGCCTACAAATTCACCCGCAAACCGGATGGCGACATTCTGGCGATGGACGCGATCAAACGCATCCATGAACGGCTGCCCGACACGCATCTGGTAATGCACGGGTCGTCGTCGGTGCCGCAAGAATTACAGGACATCATCAACGCCCATGGCGGCCAGATTGCGCCAACATGGGGCGTGCCGGTCGAAGAAATCGAGGTCGGCATCAAGAACGGGGTGCGAAAGGTTAACATCGACACCGACCTGCGCCTCGCCATGACCAGCGCGGTGCGCAAAGTGCTGGCCAAGAACAGGGCAGAGTTCGATCCTCGCAAATACCTGGCACCTGGAATAGAGGCGATGGCGGCCCAGTGCCGCGACCGGTTCGAACGGTTCGGCGCGGCCGGACACGCCCATCAGATCACCGCCATACCCTTGTCGGAAATGGCCAAAGGCTATGCTTCCGGCGGCTTGGCGCCACCACTCGCGGCATGACTGACACGGTGTATGGCGGTGATACACAAATGGAACGGGGGCTGATCTGATGTCGAATGACGAAATCGGGGTAACCTATCGGCTTGAAACGTCCGGGGATATCGCGGCGCTGGCGGCGAAGATCGCGGCAGATCAGTCCACTGGGACATTCACGGAACTGCCCGGTGAGACAGAGGAAGTACAGGCGCGCTGTGCCGCGCGGGTCGTGGCGATTTCGGATTTGCCAGATGCCGCCGTCCCCTCAATCCCGGATCCTGACGGAACGGGTCCCTATCACCGCGCGGATGTTGTCATTGCCTACCCGCTAGAGGCAGTGGGCACCGACATCGCGGCGTTGATGACGATCACAATCGGCGGCGTTTATGCGGTGCGGGGCTTGAGCGGTATTCGGGTCATGGACATCGAATTGCCTGACGCCTGGTCCTGCCATCCGGGGCCGCAATTCGGCATTCCCGGTTCGCGTCGTCTGACCGGCGTTGAAAGCGGGCCGATACTGGCTTCAATCATCAAGCCTTCATTGGGTCTGTTACCGTCTGAGACGGCAGCCGTGGTTCGCCAACTGTGCGAGGCGGGTGTCGATTTCATCAAGGACGATGAAAAGCTGATGAACCCCGGCTACTCTTCGCTTGCCGACCGGGTCGCGGCGATCATGCCTGTCATCAAGGATCACGAGCAGAAGACCGGCAAGAAGGTCATGTATGCCTTTGGCATCTCGTCCGCCGATCCCGACACGATGATGCGAAACCATGACCTGGTTGTCGAGGCGGGCGGCAATGCTGCCGTTCTGAATATCAACTCCATCGGCTATGGCGGCATGTCGTTTTTGCGCAAGCGCTCAAAGCTTTGCCTTCATGCCCATCGCAACGGCTGGGATATCCTGACACGCCATCCCGGCCTCGGCATGGAGTTCCGTGCCTATCAGAAAATCTGGCGCCTGCTCGGCGTCGACCAGTTCCAGATCAACGGCATCCGCGCAAAGTATTGGGAGCCGGACGAGAGTTTCGTCCGGTCGTTCCACGATCTGGCCGCCCCGATATTCACAGAAACCGACCGCGCCCTCCCTGTGGTCTGTTCGGGACAATGGGGTGGCCAGGCTGTGGAAACCTATCGGCGCACCGGGCGTACACTCGATCTGATGTATCTCGGCGGCGGCGGCATCCACGGCCACCCGATGGGTGCAGCCGCGGGTGTGCGTGCCATCCGTCAGGCATGGAATGCTGCAGAGTTGGATGTCGAACTCGATGACCACGCCAAAAAACACCCCGAACTGGCCGCCGCGCTCGCGAAATGGGGATAGGCGAGTTGGATGGCCAGAGCATGATGATCCTGGGTTGAAAGAGTTCCGGATATGGGCCTGGGCGGGCTTTGAGTGACCCCGTCCCGGGCTTGATCCGGGACTTCATTTCAAACCTCATTGGCGGCCACCGCCTGCCCGCGGGCTGGCGATGCAACCTTGCAAGGGCAGCGATTTATCCCAGCCAGGTCCGTACGAAATCTAAGGATAGCGCCCAGCCTCACCAAATCGCCAGCCCACCGCGGCGGGCAGGCGATGGCCGGGGCGCTTTCAGCGCGTTCACCCGGCTTGGTGGCATGTCTGGACGGCCAGATTGGCCCGAATTATACCAACGGCTTGATCAATTGACCGTTGCCCATTCTCTGGTCGTTATTGAGGTTATGCGCTGCGGGTCATTTTCGAAGAAGTTCCAGGCGTCTGCGCATTTGTCGAGGATCTGCTCGTAGGTATCGAACACGGTGATGGCCAGCTTGTTGGAGCGCAGATAGGCCCAGACATTTTCCATCGGGTTGAGTTCGGGCGCATAGGGGGGCAGCTTCAGGAGCGTTATGTTGTCTGGCACCAAGAGCCCCTTGGCTCCGTGCCACCCCGCGCCATCTGTGACCAGGAGCGCATGAGAACCGGGTGCGATTGTTTTTGAGACCTCGTCGAGATGCAGGCCCATCGCCTCTGTGTTAACATAAGGCAGGATCAGCCCAGCTGCGGCACCACGTGCCGGACAGGCAGCGCCAAATACGTAGCTCCATTTGTAGCGGGTATCCCGGGGCGCACGTGGGCGGGTTCCCCGCTTCGCCCAGACACGGGTGAGTGTTCCCTGCTGGCCCACCCGTGCTTCGTCCTGGAACCATATTTCCAGTGGCTTTCCTTTCGCCCGTTCAGTCAAAATGTCGGCTACGATGCTGGCAAAGTTTTTTTTAAATGCAGTCTGTGCCACTGGGTCGGCGTTGGGATGTTCGGGGCGGACCGACAGCCTGCGAAAGCCCAGTTGAACCAAATAACTACCTACTGTGCGTTCGTGGAGCTTGATCTCGAACTCCGCCTCAATGCGCCGGGCAAGATCGGCGCGACGCCAGCGAACCACACCATCGCGGGCCGGATCAGGGCCAGCCTCCACCCAGACCGCAAGCTGCGCTATCTGCTCCGGCGACAATCGAGGTTTCGCGCCGCCACCCCCACGATCTGACAGCCCGTCAGGACCTTCGACATTGTATCGATGGACCCAGTCTCGAAGGGTTTGGCGATCCATCCCGCAACTCTGGGCAGCAACCTTGCGCGACGACCCTTCAAGCACCAGAGCAATCGCCAAAAGCCGACGTGCTACTTTGCCGTTCGACGCGCGACCGGCTAAAGCGCGCAACTCGTGCACCGTGAAATCATCGCGCAAAACCGGAACCGCGGCACCCATATCTCCCTCCCTCTCTGGACAGAAACAGTGAGTCACATACCGAACAATTTGGGAATCCAAAAAGCGAGTCAAATCATCCCGCCGTTGGTATTATGCCAATTCAATTCAACACAGCTCCGTCCTGATCTAACTCGCCTGCAGGACGGCTTCCGAAGCCATTCGGTCGCGAACCAGCGCGATCAGCTTCTTGTGATCGGCATCGAAACCACGGATCCCCTCGGCAAGCTTTTCCGTCGCCATCGGGTCGGCAGACATCTGCCATCTGAACGCCGCCTCACTGATTGTGAATGATGCCACACCGCTTGCGGCGTCAGGTGACAAGGTGCGCTGCAAATGGGCCGTGTCCCGTGCGAGTTCGTCCAAAAACTTTGGTGCGATCGTCAGGTTATCGCACCCTGCGAGGGCCTTGATCTGTCCTGCGTTGCGGAACGAGGCGCCCATCACCACGGTGTTGATGCCGTTTGATTTGTAATAGTCGTAAATTGCACGAACCGACCTGACACCCGGATCCTCGTCAGGCGCGTATTCATCGCGACCTTCGGCCTTTTTGTGCCAATCTGTGATCCGCCCAACGAACGGAGAAATCAGAAATGCGCCTGCATCAGCACAGGCTACCGCCTGCGTCAGCGAAAAGATCAGGGTGAGATTACAGTCAATGCCTTCGCCCTGCAGGATTTCGGCGGCGCGAATACCTTCCCATGTGGCGGCGAGTTTGATCAGAATTCGGTCCTTGGAGATCCCCCGGCGGTCGTATTCCGCGATGATCTCTCGCGCCCGGGTAACCGACGCATTTGTATCAAATGACAGACACGCATCGACTTCCGTCGATACGCGGCCCGGAACAAGTTCTGCAAGTTCGGCACCGATGGCCACAGTCAGGACGTCTGTGATCTGTTCTGCATTCCAACCTGCGCCGCGCCCAGCTTCGATTTCGCGCGTGACCAGCGCCTCTGCAGTCGGGTCTTTCAACGCCGCGAGAACAAGCGATGGGTTCGTCGTGCAATCAACAGGTTCGTATTCACGCACAGCGGCGACTTCGCCCGTGTCGGCCACGACGACCGTCATTTCTCTCAGTTGGTCCAATACACTTGGCATGTTGTGGGTTCCTCAGGCGTTGAGCCGCGCTTTCGCGCGCGCGATGATGGCATCGGCGGTGATACCGAAATGTTCGTAAAGCTTGTCTGCGGGGCCGGAGGCGCCGAAACCTGTCATCCCGATCACGTCGTCCTCGCTATCGACATAACGGGTCCAGCCGAACTTGCCCGCCGCCTCGACCGCAATGCGTGGGGCCTTGCCCAGCGTCGCGGCGCGATAGCGCGCGTCCTGCTGTTCGAAAAGCTCCCAGCTTGGCATCGACACGACCGCAACGCCGATACCGTCCTGCGCCAGCGCTTCAGCCGCCTCAACCGCAGGGCTGACCTCGGTTCCAGTTGACAAAAGCGTAACGTCTCGCGTCCCGCCGAATTGCCGGATGACATACGCACCGCGAGCAGAAAGATTCTCGTCACCAGCTTCCCTGCGAAGCTGCGGCACGCCCTGCCGGCTGAGTGCCAGAAGCGACGGTGTCTGACGGCTGCGCAGGGCGATTTCCCAACATTCCAGGGTTTCGACCGCGTCAGCAGGCCGGAATGTCAAAAGGTTCGGGATCGCGCGCAACGAGGCGAGATGCTCGACAGGCTGATGGGTTGGTCCATCTTCGCCCAGACCGATCGAGTCATGGGTCATGACATAAATCGTGCCCACGCCCATCAAAGCCGAAAGGCGAATGGCGTTGCGGGCATAGTCCGAGAACACGAGGAAGGTGCCGCCATAGGGGATCAGCCCGCCATGGGTCGACATCCCGTTCATCGACGCGGCCATGCCAAACTCACGCACGCCATAACCGACATAACGCCCCGGCTTTTCGCGCGTGTACTGGGTATCAACCGCCGGAACCCGGGTCAGGTTAGAGCCGGTCAGATCCGCCGAGCCGCCGATCAGTTCAGGCAGCGACGGCGCCGTCGCGTCGAGCGCGATTTGGCTGGCCTTGCGCGTGGCCACTTTGGCAGGCTCGGCAAAAAGCTTGTTTCGTGCATCTGACACCGCGCGGTCGAAACCTTCTGGAAGATCCCCTGCCATCCGACGAACAAATTCGGCTTTCGCCTGCGGGTCCGCAGCTTCGAGCCTATCCTGCCAAGCCAAGCGTGCAGATTTCCCTTTCGCCCCAATCTCACGCCATTTTGCGGCAAGATCGGCGGGGATCTCGAACGGTCCAGCCGTCCAATCCAGTGCCTGCTTGGCTGCTGCAGCTTCGTCTGCGCCCAACGGCGCACCGTGCGCGCCCGCTGTTCCCGCCTTATTTGGCGCGCCCAGTCCAATCACTGTCTTCATTGCGATGATCGAGGGCTTGTCGGTCTCGTCCTTTGCCGCGGCAATGGCGGCAGAAAGCGCCTTGGCGTCATGCCCATCGCAGGATTGGGTATGCCAGCCACAGGCTGAAAGCCGGGCAGGCACATCGTCCGAAAAGGAAATTGACGTTGGACCATCGATGGTGATGTCGTTGTCATCGTATAGAACGATCAGCTTGCCGAGGCCCAGATGGCCCGCAAGCGAGATCGCTTCCTGCCCGATACCTTCTTGCAAACAGCCGTCTCCAAGGAAAACATAGGTATGATGATCGACCAGTTCAGACCCGAATTCCGCAGCAAGCGCCTGCTCGGCAATCGCCATTCCGACAGCGCCCGCAATCCCCTGGCCCAACGGCCCGGTTGTCGTTTCAATGCCCTTGGCATGGCCGTATTCCGGATGCCCGGCAGTCTTTGCGCCCAGTTGGCGAAAGTTCCGGATCTGCTCGACCGTCATGTCCTCAAAACCGGTCAGGTGCAGCAATGAATAAAGCAGCATCGACGCGTGCCCGTTTGACAGCAGGACACGGTCACGATCTGGCCAGTCTGGATCGGTTGCGTCAAACTTCAGAAAGTCGCGATAAAGAACCGTGGCCGCATCCGCCATACCCATCGGCGCGCCCGGATGGCCGGAGTTGGCCGCCTCTACTGCGTCAATGGAAAGCGCGCGAATGCAGTTTGCCAACGCGAATGTCTCGCCGTCAGCGCGCGCTGAGGCAAGTGCACCGGCGAGATCTCGCCGCTGATGGTGAAGGATTGCGGCGCCGAGATCGTGGAACTTGGCCATTCTGAACGACGCGCGCATTTCGGCGAAACCAATGAGGCCGTCGGATTGAAAACAGCCGCCGCCGTGCGGCATGGGCTGATCCCCCTGATCTGCATCGGCGAAACGTTGGCCGAACGCAAAGCAGGCAAGGCACGGGACGTTCTGGAGACCCAGGTGCGAGCTGCCCTGGGTTCGCTCAAGGGCAAGGAAAAGGCCGCGCCGGTCCTTCTGGCCTATGAACCCGTCTGGGCCATCGGCGACGGCGGCATTCCGGCGACGTCCGACTATGCCGACGCGCGGCAGGGAGAGATCATCGACGTCGCACAAGATGTCATGGCAAGACGCATTCCCTGCCTCTATGGCGGGTCGGTCAACCCGGGCAACTGCCAAGAGCTGGTCGCTTGCCCGAACATCGATGGATTGTTCATCGGACGCTCGGCCTGGAACGTCGAAGGCTATTTGGACATACTCGCGCGGTGCGGTGCAGAAAAATAATGGAGAGACCCATGAAAATCGCAGTTGCAGGCGACAGCGCCGGCGAAGTGCTGGCCAAGGAGTTGGCAGAATATCTGAGTGACCGCTTTGACGTGTCCGAGATCTCACACACCGACGCCGGCCCGGACCCGTTTTACGCAAACCTCTCAGACCGGGTCGCGACCGAGGTGATGAACGGAACCTATGACCGCGCGATCCTGTGCTGCGGCACTGGGATCGGCGTCTGCATCGCCGCAAACAAGGTACCGGGCATCCGTGCTGCACTGATCAGCGACGCCTATTCCGCCGCCAAGGCAGCGACATCGAACAACGCCCAGATCGTCACGCTGGGCGCACGCACGATAGCGGGCGAACTGGCGAAAACAATCGTCGATGCTTACCTCGAAAACAGCTTCGACCCGAATGGGCGTTCTGCCGGAAACGTGCAGGCGATCGATGACGTTGGTGCCAAATACAGCGCGGGCTAGCGCCAAAAATGTAAGACGTATTGCGACCAGAATACCGGGTCGGTTTGACACTTACGGAAGAGCTTTATGGGTCCAAACGTGTATTAGCGTTTTTGGTTTTGTCGGCGACTTTGCTGTTCTCGGTTTCGGATATTCTGCACGCTGCATGAACGGCTGCAATCTCTGCCGCATTGCAGATGAGATTTTTATTGCGGCGCAGCATTTTCCTTGCTGCGCGCGCGCGGCAAGAGAATCGAATTCACGGGTTGGGCTCTCACCCGACCTTAGCCGCGCGGTGAACTAACGTCGGTAAATAGGAGCGAAGCCGACCTCTGGCCGCTCGGACGGTGCTGGACAGTCTTGGACGTCTTTGGACACATCTTCTCAACTATCTGAATTCTATAGCTTTCTCCAACAGTCACGCTATCGAGGGGTAGTGGATTGAGAGGAGAGACTCATGCCAGAGATCAGACTCACGAAGCGCAACATTGAAGAGATCCCGCTGGAGACTCGGGGCCAGCGGCTTTACCGCGACACGATGGTACGCGGACTGGGCCTTCGCGTCGGCTCGCGGTCGAAATCCTACTTCGTTGAGGCCCAGGTGCGACACAGGACGGTACGAACCACCATCGGACGGGCCGATGTCATGGCGCCCGATGTCGCACGCAAGAAGGCCCTCGCCGTTCTTGCTGACGTGTACGACGGCCACAATCCAAACGACGAACGGCGCGAGCAAGTGCTAGCGTGCCTCACTGTCGCCGACGCGTTCGAGCGATTTTTCAAGGCGCGGACTGAACTGGCCGCGAATTCGGTTGACGGATACTCGCGAACGATCCGCCTTTATCTATCCGAGTGGCAGAGTCGTCCCATCGCAGAGGTCTCTCGTCGGCAGGTGCTCGATATGAGTTGCCCCTAGTTTCCTCGACACCTTCCATTTTCAGTTTGAGCTGTCTGTCTTCGAAGTCAACGGGCGACAGCATGCCGTTGTTCGTGTGCTTGCGTTTCGGGTTGTAGAACATCTCGATGTAGTCGAAGACGTCCTGCCTGGCGGCCTCGCGCGTCGGATAGGTTCGTCGCCTGATCCGCTCCCGTTTCAGTAGCTGAAAGAAGCTTTCTGCCACAGCGTTGTCGTGGCAGTTTCCGCGTCGGCTCATGCTGGCTTCCAGGTTGTGCTGGCGAAGAAACGATTGCCACTCGCGGCTGGTAAACTGAGAGCCCTGGTCGGAATGCATTGTGACCCTTCTAACGGGCTTGCGCCGCCAGACGGCCATTAGCAGCGCTTGCAGGGCTAAGTCGGTTGTCATGCGGGACTGGGCCGACCAGCCGACGACACGGCGGGAGAACAGATCGAGGATGACACACAGATACAGCCAGCGTTCATGGGTCTTGATGTAGGTGATGTCCGTCACCCAGACCTGATTGAGGTGCGGCAACCCTGAACTGCTGTTCCAGCCTGTTCTCGGCCACGATGGCTGGCTTGCCACCATAACGACCGGGACGGCGCTTGTAGCCAACCTGTGCGACGATCCCGGCCAATGATGCCAGCCGTGCTACCCGGTTCTCCGAAATCCGCTCGCCTTGATCGCGCAGATCGTCGGTCAGCTTCCGGTAGCCATAGACCTTGCCGCTGTCGGCCCAGGCCTGCCGGATCAGCTCGGTTTGCCGTGCATCTTCCTGCGCGCGGCCGGCTTAACGGTTCCTTAAGCCAGGCATAGAAGCCGCTGAAATGCACCCGCAGCATCCGGCACATGGCCCGGACTCCGAACTCGTCGCGATGCGCCCGAATGAATGCGTACTTCATTGGGACTCGCGCGCGAAGTACGCCGTTGCCTTTTTCAGGATGTCGCGCTCCTCGGTGACCCGTGCCAGCTCCCGCTTCAATCGACGGTGCTCTGCCTCGTGATCAACGCCGCTCGACTTCGAAGCCGGTTCAGCGAATAGCTTCATCCACTTGTACAGAGAATGTGTACTCACGCCCAGTCGCCGGGAAACCTCCAGAACCGGATACCCCCGCACCGTGATCTGATGCACTGCATCGCGCTTGAAATCGTCGCTGTAATTGCCTGTCCCCATGTCGGCCTCCTTGCCTCAAAGTTAGGGGGCAAAACGTCTACAAATCTAGGGGCACCTCACTGCAAAGGAGATGCTGGTTGTTCGTTTGCAGGATTTTTGGTCACAATTCGTCCGAGAATTGATAGTTCTATCTGCATCTGGGCAGGCTGCAACATCTTCTGGAACACCGTTGCCCGCCACAATGGGATTCAGAGGAGTTGGCGATGTTCGCACTTGGCTGGTTGCAAACAGACCGAGCCGGAATCGCGATATCGATTGGCATGTTACTGCAACCTCCACTCACTGGTCCCAACGCATCGGCATAGCCAACCACTCAACTGTGACAGCCGCAATTGGCAGCACGAACTCACCGGAAGAGCAGGTTCGTATCTACCGCAAATTCATAGTCCACAGGACCCAGGAAACGGCAAATCGGCTCCGTCGTGAGAACCACAGGCGTGGCCTGTCACCAAGCTCGTTGGCCATGCTGCCGTCGGAAACTGTGAGTGGCGGTATTCCACTGTTCACTCGCTGGGTTCTGGATTTTCAGTTGGTGGCGAATGTCGCGTCGAGATAAATCGGTTATCTTAGAACGTCTGATGAACAATTTTGCTCTGAAACGTTGCGGATATCGTTGCGACTGTTTTTCTGGGGAGGCGTGAAGGACCTTGTTTTATTGGTCGGAGTGGCGAGATTCGAACTCACGACCCCTGCCTCCCGAAGACAGTGCTCTACCAGGCTGAGCTACACTCCGAACCGAGGTCTTGGGATAGAGAAACGCGTGTCGCATTGCAAGTCTTGTGATGCGCTAAGTGCTGGCCCGTCGACCCAAGAGCGGATAGTTGCGGTCATTATGGGAGGGGTTGAAATGCAGAATCCCAACGACAATTTCGTGCTGGCGCGTCCACTTGGTGGGTTCAACGACATGTTGTGCCAGTTGGAGCGAGTCTGGAGGTACTGTAAGGCCTTCGACAGGGTCATGGTTCTGGACACGCGGCGGTCGGGAATGCTGGATGATTTGCTGCGCTACTATACATTGACGGACGCGAAAGGCGTACGCGTCGTTCCATTGGCCGAGACCGGTTGGAATATCTCAAGCAAAGACGGCCAGGTTAACGGAGCTGACGAAGATGGAAGCCTGTTGTTTGAGCGAAGCTGGCGAGAGGAGCAGGGTTTTGATCTGAAAACCGCGCATCCGGATCGCGTATTGGTGCATCCGACCTCTGGTGGCGGCGATCTCGGAATTTTCTTTTTGGAGCGCCTCACATTGCGCGACGAAATAAAAGCGCATTTGCGAAAAGCGATCGAACCCCTGGGGCAGGATTACCTGTCGGTTCATATTCGCAATACCGATTGGGCGACGGATTACGAAACCGCCTTTGCCGCGATTGATAACAAAATCCGCGGACGAAAAGTGCTTGTCTGCTCGGATGACAGTCGCGCGGTTAACTATTTTCGTGAAACATACAGCGAAGAATGCGATTTCCGCACGACGTCGGAGTTGAGCAACACAGATGGAACCCCGCTGCACTACAATGAAAATCGTGACGTGTGGGCATCAAACATCGCGATGCTAACTGACATTTATGCACTGGCGATGGGGTCGCAGATTTGCATGGTCGATACTTATAACGGCAAGCGGTCAGGCTTTGCGCTGTTGGCTGCGCATATGCTTCGTCGGATAAACTCTCTCGATCATCCCAATGCTTTCGATCTTGGTCCCCGCATTCCGGCCTATTTCCGCGCCTTGCGTCACCGAAGGCCATTGCGGGTGCATCGCGTACGAAACGTTGGACGTGATGGGAAATCACGATATTTCTGCCATCCAACCTACGAGTGATCGGGGTCCGGCACTTGTATACGAAGCTGTGTGCCCGTGTCAGGCCGCTGACGACCTCTGAGCACCGGACGGTGCAGTGATCGAAAACCAGTGGCCTCGCGCAGAACGATATAAACGCCGCTTGATATGACGATACCAGCGCCAATCCACGTCGTGTTATCCGACTGTTCATCGAAGAACACAAACCCATAAAGAGCGGCCCACAAGATTTGAGAATACTGCATCGGTGCGACGACAGCCGCGTCCCCGGCGCTATACGCGGCGATGACGAGCA
Source organism: uncultured Paracoccaceae bacterium (assembly GCA_951812305.1). Taxonomy (GTDB): domain Bacteria; phylum Pseudomonadota; class Alphaproteobacteria; order Rhodobacterales; family Rhodobacteraceae; genus Rhodobacter_B. The sequence goes on along the minus strand of CATOSB010000012.1, from coordinate 180,063 downwards.
AACCAGCGACGAAGGCAAATACCGACATCATTGCAACAAGCCCAAGATGTTCAATCGGCATGGGGACATAAATGAACGGCAGCACACAGGCCATCAGGACAAAGTTTGCCATCATCGGGTATAGCATCAAGACCGCACTGCGCTCTTCGCGGCCAATTTTCCGTACGATAATCGAGGCAAGCGCGCCGGTGAATGCTGCGAGCAATGCCGCGCCGTGGCCTAAACCGATTTCTGTGGAGCCGGGCCGCAGAACGACCAACACACCCGTCAGGCCGATGATCACGGCGAACCAACGATGCGCACCTACCTTTTCGCCCAAAACCGGAATGGAGAGAACCGTGATAACCAAAGGCATCGCAAACAGGATCGTGTATACCTGTGCAAGCGGAAGAACAGCGAATGCGTAAAATGCGGATAAGCCAGTGATGATCGCAGCGGCAGTACGAAGTGCTGTCCACCAGGGATGTACAGGGATCAGCGTCGCTTGTGACTTGTCTCTCATCAGCATCAGCATGACCAACGGAAAGGCCAGCAGGACGCTGAAAAAGATGATCTGAAACGTGGCATAACTCGCGCCGAGGATTTTGACGGCAACGTCGTGCGTCGCGAATAATCCAAACGCGGCCAGGGCGAACAGAACGCCTTTAAGATTTGATCGGGATTCAGTGGGCATTGACGCAATCGCAACGAGAAGTGACAAGCGCTAACAATACCTGAGTTCTGGATAAGCGCTATATCTGGTATTCGACCTGCCTGATTGTTTCCGGCACGGTTATGGGTCCCATTTTAACTTTGGTTTTCCCGAGCCTATAGGCTGCGACACACGAGATGAGGTGTACGAATGCGTTGGCAGGCGATCTGTGTCGAGTGTGTTCCAGTCCCATGCTGGTTTTCAACTTATCGAACAGAGTTTCGATGATGAACCGCCTTCGCAACAGGATTTTGTTCAGGATTGGCAGGAGATAGTTTTTCATGTTGCGGCGAATGCCGGTGACGAGGTGGAGCCCACGCTGCCAGAGCCGTTGGAAGAGGGATTTGGAGATATAGCCCTTATCAGCAAATATTTTGCCTTCGGGGCCCGCGATCATGGCTTCAAACGGCTTTCGATCATCGACATTACCTGCCGTGATTTTGACGGCCATGATCTCCCCCTTGTTGTTGATGATTAGATGCAGTTTGAAGCCAAAGAACCAGCCCATTGTGCTGCGACCGCGCTTTGCCAGCCCCTTGAAGACCTTGTTTCGATTAATGCGGGCATTGTGGCAGACCGCGAGCTTAGTGCTGTCGGCAAAATAGACGCCGGTTTTTTCACCGCTGAAGCAGTGCAGCAGTATGCAAAACGGCACCATTAATCTTGGCATGAGGCTGACAAACCGACCATAGCTCGGGAGGTTGCCAAAGCAGTCACGGTATTTCTGCTCAACGCCATAAATCCAATAATGTTTGAAGTCCTTGAACGGCGACAAGTGAAACAAGACCATGATGAACAGGCTCTCCCCCAGGGTCAGCTTGCCGGCGCGAAGCCTCTGACGACCCGAGGGGATCAACCGGTGGCGCTCCCAGTCCTCGTAGGTTTTTGCAAAATCATCGAGACAGACAAAAAGTGCGGTGTTAGTGATCGACATGAGTGGCGGTCCATATTGTGTCGCTTTTGAACCTTGAATCATGGGGCAACGTACCTGGAAACCCCTCTCACCCCATACTAATCACGGGGGCATTCAGGCTGGTCAACACGGGGCAAAAGGTGCGCGCCATGGAGAACAACTTCCCAATCAACGAAGATCTCGCTTATGAGAAGATCCGGGACCTCATGTTCGACATGATGGAAGAGGACCCCAACCGTTTCTACGCCCTCACGGATAAGCTCAATGAACTGGCTGCGCTCCCTAAAAGAACCATGACACTTGTGCTCGATCTGATGGCTGCCACTCCCTTTCAGGTGATCATCCCGAAACACGTACGGAAAAATGACCCTGATACATTCAAAGCAGATCACGAAACCGTTTCAAATGTTCTATTTCTTGGAGAGTTTGGCGGAATTGCCGTTGAACTGGAGCCAAATGAGGCTTTGAGAGAACCGAGGATCATTTCCATAACAATGGTGGAAATCCCTCATCGCAACCCTCTGCGAAAAAGGGTCAACGAGTATCGTAAAAAACGAATCCAAAAACTACGAAAAAATTCTGTCGAGTAGTGCACTGGTGACGCCAACGTCTTATCCAGAATCGGGGTTAACAATGCTTTTTTTTGGAGATTAACAACCCGCGCAAAACGCAAAGGCGCCCTGCATTTCATGCAAGGCGTCTTTTCAGATTTTCGTTTACTGGTATAACTAGCCGAGATTTGCGTCCAGCTTTGCGAGAATTGCGTCGGCCATTTCCGTGGTTGAAACTGGATCAACACCATCCTCACCCAACAAATCAGCGGTTCGTAATCCGTCAGCCAGAACGTCATTTACGGCCGCCTCCAGCCGACTTGCGTCGTTGCCCGCGTCAAACGAATACCGCAACGCCATCGCGAAACTCAGGATACAGGCAATCGGATTTGCCTTGCCCTGACCTGTGATGTCCGGGGCCGAACCGTGGACCGGCTCATAAAGTGCTTTGGGCCGCCCGTTTTCCATCGGCGAACCAAGCGATGCGGACGGCAACATGCCGAGCGACCCGGTCAACATGGCTGCGGCGTCCGACAGGATGTCGCCAAACAGATTGTCCGTGACGATCACATCGAACTGCTTGGGATTGCGGCACAGCTGCATTGCGCCTGCATCAGCGTACATGTGGCTGAGTTCGACGTCGCCATATTCCGCATCGTGGATTTCTGTCACAACGTCGCGCCACAAAATACCGGATTCCATGACGTTGGCCTTTTCCATAGAACAGACCATGTTTGACCGCTTTCGCGCCAGCTCAAACGCAGAGCGCGCAACACGAGCAATTTCGGATTCAGTGTAACGCTGGGTGTTGATTCCTACGCGCTCATTGCCCTCTTTGAAAATGCCGCGGGGCTCGCCGAAATACACACCACTGGTCAATTCGCGGACGATCATGATGTCGAGCCCGGCGACGACCTCGCGCTTTAACGACGAGAAGTCAGCCAATGCGTCAAAACATTGTGCCGGACGCAGATTGGAAAACAAATCCATTTCTTTGCGCAAACGCAGCAAGCCGCGTTCTGGTTTCACGCTGAAATCAAGGTCGTCGTATTGCGGCCCGCCAACGGCACCCAATAGAACCGCATCGACCTCTTGTGCCCTGGCCATTGTGTCATCGTGCAACGGAGTGCCATGGGCGTCATACGCTGCACCGCCGACCAGATCCTCGGAGACGTCGAACGCCATCGCTCGGTTGCCGGCGAACCAGTCAATAACCCGCCGTACTTCGGCCATGACTTCGGGGCCGATGCCGTCGCCCGGCAAGATAAGAAGTGATGGATTGGACATTTGCGGCTCCATGGAATTCTGATCAGAAACCGCCTATCCCGTCACCTTAATGGGGTCAAGAAAGCTGGCGCTGCAATTCCACCGTGAGATGGTCCCAGACCCGAGTGATGCGCGGTGTTCGGCGCAAGCGTTCATGGGTCGTCAGCCAGACCGGAAGGCTTGGCAGTGGTGTGTCCTGTAGCAGTTCCGAAACTGCAGGGTCCCTCCGCCCAACATCTCTTTGGCAAAGCCCGATCCCACACCCTGCGCGAACAAGTTCCCAATAGGCGGTCTGATGATCGCATCGCACGGCGAACCAGTTCCGTTCTGCCGGAAGGCCAAGTTCCCGCATCCCCCGGATAATGGCGTCGTTTGCATCATACCCGACGAAATGGTGGTCAGCGATATCCTCGAATGATTGTGGGCGACCATTCCTGACGAGATAGTTTGTGGCGGCGAATAGGCCCAGGGGAACGTCGCCAAGATGCCGCGTCACCATATCCAGTTGCTCAGGGCGGTACATTCTAATGGCAATGTCAGCTTCACGAAACAGCAGGTTGTCACTTTCGTCGCTAGCAACCAATTCAATTTCAATGTTTGGCTCAAGGTCGCGGAATCTCGCGATGATCGTTGGAAGGATATGATGCGCGAAGAATACGCTGGCCGTAATACGCACAGTTCCATTTAGCTCTTCTGTTTCACCGGCGGCCACAACTGAAAGCTGCCGGGCTGCTTCCATCATGGCGCGCGCGGCAGGTAGCAATGCTTCACCCGCTTTGGTAAGTGTCATTCCCTTTGGCGCCCTTTGAAAAACGGAAACGCCGAGTGCTTCCTCCAAAGCCTGCACCTGTCGACCCAGTGTAGGTTGGCTTTGCAAAGTTTTCCGTGCAGCGCCGGTAAGCGATCCGGTTTCAGCAACGGCAAGGAACGATTGCACCAAAGACCAGTCAAGTTGATTAAATTTATCCATTCATTTTTGAATATCATATCTAGGAAAATTGACAATTCCCATTCACCAACGAAACGGATTGGATAGTCCAAAGTCAATTTGGGAAAATACAAATGAATGGCACCGCCTTGGTTCTTGGGGCTTCTGGCCGGTTTGGCCGCCATGCAGCCGAAGCATTCGAACACGCTGGATGGATCGTCCGCAGATTTGACCGCGCTCACGACGATTTAGTACAATCTGCATTAGGCGCTGACGTTATCGTAAATGCCTGGAACCCGCCTTACCCGAAATGGGCAAGCGCGGTACCCGGGCAAACAAAAGACGTAATCGCCGCAGCGAAATCCGCAGACGCAACAGTAATTATCCCCGGCAACGTCTACGTCTTCGGTGCCGATGCACCGGAGCGGTTCGCCGCGGACACGCCGCATCTTGCGCAGAATTCACTTGGTCGCATCCGCATCGAGATGGAGCGCGCATACCGCGACTCAGGCGTCAAAACGATCATTGTACGGGCAGGGGACTTTCTGGACACCGAAGCGTCCGGCAACTGGTTCGACAAGATCATCGTTGCCAATATCGCGAATGGTAAGTTTGTTTATCCCGGCGCGTTCGACAAGCCCCACGCATGGGCATTCTTACCGGATCTTGCGCGTGCCGTCGTGCAATTGGCCGAAATGCGAGATGAGCTCGACCAATTCGAAGACCTTCCGTTCCCGGGGTTCACGCTGACTGGCAAAGAGCTTGGCGAGCAGATATCCTCTATCCGCAATGTGAACATTAAGCCTATGTCGTGGCTGCCGCTGAAGATTCTGTCACCGTTTTGGCCGATGGCGCGGTATTTGCTTCAAATGCGTTATCTTTGGTACATGCCGCATCACCTGGATGGGCAACGACTTAGGGAACTGCTTCCGCAGTTTGAAAGCACTCCGGTTGGCGAAGCAATCCGTAAGGCAGTTCAGCCGCTACGGGTTAGGCCCTAATTCAACCCTTTTGGCGCAAGATCACCGATGGAGCGTTCCTCTGCACTTGCGTGACGTTCCCTCGTAGTCCTGGCCGTCGCGGGAAGCGGTGTGTCGAACTGATAATTCGGGTCCGTCTGCTGCCGCTGCCAGGTATCCAACATCTCACGCCACGCACCTGCCAGCGTTCGCGGCTCGGGCATATCGTCCTTCACTTCCTCGTACAAAGCGCGAAGATTGTAACACGGAACACCCGCATACATGTGATGCTCTGTGTGCCAGTTCATCCGCCAGTAAAGGAACTCAAGAGGCCAGGGCAGCGTCATCGAGCGCACGCTTTTGCGAAAGTCGGCCACGTTGTCGCGAAGACCGCAATGCTGCGGCAATCCAACGAAATAGCTGAGCCAATTGGCAATGTAGGAGCAAAACGTGAAGATCAACGGCAAAACCCAAAGCCCGGTTGCAATCGCCAAGATAAGTACCCCGCCGTGGAAGGCCAATTGGGCCCGCGACCACCACATTGAAAGTTCATGCTGGCGCGGGTTGTCCTGATGCAGCGCATCGACCCATTCATTCGCCGGAACTTCGCTTGACGGAACGCGCCCAACAGCATCCAGCATCGTGATCCAGATCGTCGATAGTATCCCACCCTTGCCAAACGTCCGCCCCGGTGTGGTCAGCAAGTTCAGTGTAAACATCTGCAACAGAAACGTGCGCCCGACATTGGGGTGAACCGGCAACAGAACTTCGCGGTCGCCCTTGGGGTGCAGCGTGTAACGGTGGTGATAGGTGTGGCTGCTGGCATAGTCGAACGGGTTCCACCAGCTGACCATGCTGAACACGTAAAGGAAAAGTTTGTTCAGCCATTTGGTTTTGAAAACCGTGCCGTGACCCAGCTCATGCACCGCTGTGCCGCGGAAAAAGGAGGTGCTGGTGCCATGCAGGAACAGGGCACCAAAAAACCAGATCCAAAGGCCATTTGCCCAAGTTAGATAAACCGCTAGCCCGGTCACGGCAAAGATCGCCAAATGACCACCAGCCTGAATCCAGCCTTGTGTGTCATCGCTTTTGGACAATTCACGAAACCGCGCGGGCGGCATTGCAGAACGGTACCACTGCACGTTCAAATTCTCGCGGGCATCTGAAAGAGGCGGATAAGACATGCGTCATCCTTTCGCTTCAGACCACTTTGTTAATGCGACGCAGCGCGGAATCTAGGAAAAACGCCGGGCGGAATTCCGTCGCTGCGAGAATCTATCACCCGTGATAGGGTTGGTAGCTGTATTGCGTCGGTATCACGTCGGTATTAGGTCGGTATTCTGGACCCAATCGGAAAATGCTATGCATGATCACGCCACCCACGACGAGCACCACCTGACGCACCGTTCGAACTGGCTGCGCGCGGCGGTTCTAGGCGCGAATGACGGGATCGTATCGACCGGCTCGCTGATTGTCGGTGTTGCCGCCGCCGCCGTTGGACATACTGAGATCGTCATCGCCGGAATCGCCGGGCTGGTCGCCGGGGCGATGTCAATGGCGACTGGGGAGTACGTGTCCGTCAGTTCGCAGTCCGACATAGAGCGCGCCGATATGGCAAAGGAACGCCGCGCGCTGGTGGAAATGCCCGACGTCGAGTTGGAAGAACTGACCCAGATTTACGAGGCGCGCGGGTTGGAGCGGGGCCTGGCCGAGGAAGTTGCCGCGCAGCTTACGCGGCACGATGCGCTGGGCGCGCACATGCGGGATGAAATCGGGATCACCGAGGAGATGGCAGCGGACCCGATTCAGGCGGCCTGGGCGTCCGCCCTGTCCTTCGCAACCGGCGCGGCGCTGCCGCTTCTGGTGGCGTGGCTGTCGCCCTTGTCGGTCGTGGTGCCGACGGTAGTGGTGGCGACGCTGCTTTCGCTGGCGCTTTTGGGGACCATGTCGGCGGCTATGGGCGGTGCGCCGGTGGTCCGGGCTGTTGGTCGGATCGTGATGTGGGGAGCATTTGCGCTGGCCGCCACGGCGGCAATCGGTTGGATGGTTGGGGGTGTGGTGTAGTGCGCCGAATATGAACCAACCGTCCCGGGCTTGATCCGGGACCTCATTTCAAACGCCGAATTTGAGGCCCCGGATCAGGTCCGGGGCTGCGTTGGTTAATTGCCACCCGCCGCAGCGATCAATTTGGCCATTTCATCATACCCGCGCTGACGCGCCAATTGCAGGGGTGTGTGGCCGTTGCGGTCGGGGATGTTGGGGTCGGCCCCGGCGTCCAGCAGGTTTTTCGCGGTCTGCCGATGCGCCGGGCCGCCGTCACCCAGCACCACGGATTCGATCAGCGCGGTCCAGCCGAGGTTGTTGACGTGATCGAGCGGCGCACCGCCGTCGATCAGTGTCTGTACCACCTCGGCGTATCCCAGATGTGCGGCGGCGATCAACGCGGTGCCGTCATAGATGCTGGTCATCAGATCGGCGCGGTTGCCCGCCGCCAGCGCGGCGTTCAGCATGTCGAGATCGTCGGCCACGGACGCGATGGTCACGGCGTCATAAAGCCCGCGTTCAAGCGTGTTCATGTCGGCCCCGGCGGCGGCGAGCGCCGCGATCACATCCTCATGGCTGGAAAAGGCGGCGATGTGAACGGCGGTGCGGAGGTTGCGATCAACGCTGCCCGGATCATGTCTGCCCCTTGTTTCACTGTGATTCATCGCCCATTCTGACTGGATACAACCGAAGGGCAAGTGATTTGGAAAAGCGGTATCAAGTTTTCATTTCATCCACCTTTCAGGATTTACAGAACGCAGTTATAAGTTATAGGCTTGACACTCTGGCTTGATCTCTTTAGTCTTGTTCATAAGGAGATGAAGCATGAACCTCTTAAATATCTTCACACGCTATCCAGATCAAGAAGCTTGTATCGAGCATCTTACCACCCTTCAAAATTTCCGGATCTGATTTGACGTTTGTCTGATCTGTGTGATTCAAGGAGTCTCCACTGCTGATATTGGAGGCTGGTTTGTTGGGAAATGTTTGTTTTTCAGAGCTTTATTCGAAGGTTGAGGCGGATTTTCAGGACCGCTTGCTCGGGTATCACAAGTCGCGCCGGGAGGGATTGTGCATCATAGCAAGCGTGATTTTGAACACGCGCAGCGTCAATCTGATGGAAAATGCGGCTGCTCTGCCCCGCGATATCGGCTCTGTGGACCACCGCTATCAATACATTTCGCGGGTTCTGGGCAATCCTCACATCGATACTGATGAGATCATGCAGGCCTATGTTGGTGAAATTTTCCGCCGCCAGTGTGAGGCCGGAGAAACGATTGTGGTGGCCCTTGATCAAAGCAAGCTCAACGAAGGGCATGAGGTTTTGATGTTATCGGTGCGGATGCGGGATCGGGCCCTCCCGGTCGCCTGGCGTGTACGCCAGACCAAAGGGCCGATTGGATGGCGCGTGCAACATGAGCTTTTGGAAGCAGTCCGCCCATGGCTCCCGGCGGATGCGCGTGTGTTGCTGGCGGGAGATCGGTTTTATGGAACCGCCCGATTGGTCGCATGGTGCCAGGAGGCTGGATGGGACTACCGGCTGCGCATGAAGGGAAATATCACACTGCAACATCAGGGTGGCGAGATGATGACGCGCGAAATTGCCCAACTGATGCCCGAAGGGCTTGTAAACGCTGAGCTTTACGGAACGGGCGTCTTTAGCAACATTGGAGTGCTTCACGAAGAGGGGCACAAAGAGCCTTGGATTATTGCCATGAATGCAGCACCGTCCGAGTACAAGGTGCTCGATTATGGAATGCGTTGGGGAATTGAAGCCATGTTCTCCGACTTCAAAACCCGGGGCTTTGAAATTACTCAAAGCCAGATCAAAAAGCCGGATCGATTGGCCCGCCTCATTTTGGTGCTGGCAATCGCCATGTACTGGGCTGTTTCAACCGGAGCAAACGAAGAGCACCACGTCGCAATACGCGGCGAAAAAAGGGGATTCGAAAAGCCCGAAGGTCCTTATGCTCTCTCTTCAAGACAGGCCTTCGTGCTATCCGACGATGCCTCGCAGGTTATGCCAAAATCCCCAAGCTCTGGGATGTCTGGCTAAATTGAAGGGTGGTAAGATCGAGCATTTTGAAAGGGTGCGTTGGGGCGATGACCCGCATTGCCCTCACTGCGGAAGTACGCACGTTGCCCGCAAAAGCGAAAGGCAAAAGATCGGTCGCTGGAATTGTCATGGGTGCAAGTCCAGCTTTAACGTATTGTCGGGTACCATTTTTGAAAAGACAAGAGTTCCACTTCAAAAATGGTTCATGGCCATCGGCCTGATTGTGAATGCAAAGAAAAGTCTATCAAGCTGTCAGCTTGCTCGCGACCTTGATCTGACACAGCCCACTGCATGGTATATGCAGCAGCGGATACGCGCCCAAATGGCGACCAAACAAGGCGAAATTCTGCTTCAAGGTATCGTCGAAGCAGATGAAACCTATCTCGGCGGAAAGCCTCGCAAGCGGAACAATAAGAACGATGACGAACCTCCGAAGCGTGGGCGCGGAACAAAGAAGACCCCCGTGATCGGCGCAGTAGAACGCGGTGGTAAAGTTGTTGCAAAGGTCGCAAGCGATCTGACTGGAAAAGGTGTTCTCAAATTCATTCGGGACAGTATTGATCCTGAAGGCTCATTGCTCATCACCGATGAATTCAAAGCATACAATGCTGTCCGCTCAACTATTGCACATGCCACGATCAATCACAGTCGCGGGGAATATGTTGATGGCGAAACGCACACCAATACAATCGAAGGATTCTGGTCGCTTCTCAAACGCGCTTGGTACGGCTCACATCACCATTATCGCAAGTGCTACACGCCCCTTTATGTGGCCGAAGCCTGCTGGAAATACAATCAGCGCAAGTCTGACAACGCTTTTGGCACGTTCATGCAGGGGTGCTTCGCATGAACCGGCTCTATTACGGCGACTGCCTGACCATCATGCAGGATATGCCGCTGGGTAGTGTCGATCTTATCTATCTCGATCCACCGTTCAACTCAAACCGCGGGTACAATGCGATCTATAAGGATGAAACAGGTCGCCCATTACCTGACCAAATAGAAGCGTTCTGTGATTTATGGACGTTGGACATGGAACGAGAACGGGCAATCAAGCAAATCCCCGTCTTGATGCGCCACAACGGCATTGATGATGATGTAGTCCAGTTCTGGAAAATATGGATGAATGCCTTGCGTAAAACAAATCCGCGGCTGCTAGCCTATCTCAGTTATATGGTCCAGAGGCTTTTGCCTATGCGCGGCATACTCAAACCAACTGGTTCTATTTATTTGCACTGTGACCCAACCGCCAGTCATTACATCAAAGTGATGATGGATGGGATATTCGGGCACGAAAATTTTCTCAACGAGATTGTTTGGAATTATGGGAAATACACTAACGCAGCAAAGCATTTTCAAAGAAACCACGACATATTATTGCTTTCTTGGTAACTCCCAAGCACCCCCCACGTTTGAGTGTTATTGTCAGTTTTATGGTGAGTCGAATTTGCCATTTTGCGCGTGTTTTTTTTCTTTCTTGTCTGAATTCTGTGGCGCCGGGTTGATTTCTCTGAATCAGTGGTGGGATGGATCAGGTTGCCGCCCTTGAACAACTTCTCGCCACGGCTCTGCGTCGGATCGCTGAGCTTGAAGCTGCGTTGGCGAGCATGGCGGAAGAGATCACGGACCTGCGCCGACAGTTGGCCAAGAACAGCAGCAATAGCAGCAAGCCCCCTTCAAGTGATGGCCTGAAGAAGCCAGCCCCGCGCAGCCTGCGTGGCAAATCCGGAAAGAAAAGTGGCGGCCAAGTTGGCCACCGGGGCGACACCCTGCGCCAGACGTCAACACCCGACTTTGTCGAACGGCATGAGGCGACGCATTGCAGCGCCTGTCAGAGCGCCCTGACGGCGGAGATGGTGAAAGGGATCGAGAAGCGTCAGGTGTTCGACTTGCCTGCGCCACGCCTGGAGGTCACCGAGCATCAGGCGGCGGTTTATTGTTGCGACCATTGTCGAGCCACGACGACGGCTGGCTTTCCCGATGGCGTGGCCGCGCATGTGCAATATGGCACGCGCATGCGGGCAGTGGCGGTCTATTGCAATGTTCAGCAGCTGATACCCGAGGATCGGGTCTGCCAGCTTATGCGCGACCTGTTTGGGGCCACCAGCTTGTGCGCGGCCAGCGTGACCAACTGGACGCGCGGCGCGGCAAATAATACCAAGGGTTATTCAATCTGACCGACTTTCGCCCAGTTGCGGCTTGCGATGGATGTGATGGTTTGCGGTCTTGCGATGAGGTTGTTCCAGGCCTCGCACCCCGCGTCGAGAATCGCGTCATATGTGTCGAACGTCCGGTTTGCGAGCCATGTCTGGCGGAGATATTGCCAAATGTTTTCGGTTGGATTCAGCTCTGGTGATTTGGGCGGCAGAAACATGAGCGACAGGTTTTGCGGGATTTCCAGAGCGGATGTCGTGTGCCAGCCGGCTTGGTCCATGAGGATGACGGCGTGGGCGCCATCGGAGACAATTTTGCTGATTTCTTCCAGGTGGCGCTGCATCGCATAGGTGTCGGCTGCTGGCATCATGATCGCCGCGCCGGTGCCGCGTTCGGGGCAGATGGCGCCAAAAAGATACGCATTTTGGTAACGCTGATCGGCGGGCTGGCGGGGCCGTGTGCCCTTGCGTGCCCACTGGCGGACGCGGGTGTTCTTCTGACCGAGACGCATCTCGTCCTGGAACCAGATTTCGACGGGTTTGTCCGGCGGCACCCCCTGAAGCGTCTCCTTCAGATTGTCGCCGAAGTTTTTTTGAAATCCTCAATGACCTGCACGTCCTGCCCCGGGTGCTGAGGGCGTGCGCTGATGTGGGAAAAGCCCAGATTGTGCAGAATCTGCCCCACATGGCGCTCGTGATAGTCGACGCCAAAACGCGCCTTGATCACATTCTTCAAATCGACCCGCCGCCAGCGGACGACACCGTCCTTTTCAGGATCAGGACCGGTCTCGACAAGAGCCGCCAGTTCATCCAGTTGCGCATTGTCAAGGCGGGATCGCGAGCCTCCTCGCTGCCGATCCAGCAGCCCCGCTGGACCATCAGCGTTGAAACGGAGCACCCAGTCCCTGAGCGTTTGCCGGTCCATCCCGCCAATGCGGGCCGCAGCCCCACGCGACATGCCATCGGCGATAGCGGCAAGCGACAAAAGCCGTCGGCTCTGCCGGGCATCAGAACTCTCTGCGGCAAGCTTGCGCAGATCATTGGCGGTAAAATCGGCTCGCATCGGTATCCTGGCTGGCATCGGTGGTCTCCTTTGCCAATCTTGAATCACCTCAGCACCTCAGGCGGTACCCAAAATCCATAGCTGAGTCATTTTGAAGCACCCTTGGTATAAGATGGGTGTCGTGGTTGAACACATTCTCGCCCGGCTTGCCGAAGGCGGCGTTCGGCATCTGGACGAGACCGGACTTCGTGTTGCCGGCAAGCTGCACTGGCTGCACACGATCTGCGATACCGCCTTCACCCATTACCGCATCAGCGCCAAACGCGGTGCTGTTCCAACCTTCCTGACCGGCGGGACGATCATTCATGATCACTGGAAACCCTACTACGCCCATATGAGCGGAGTGGACGCCCACGCCCTCTGCGGGGCGCATCACTTGCGCGAACTCAAGGCCATCGAAGAGATCGAAAAAGAGCCTTGGGCGACGGAGATGAGCGCAGTGCTTCATAGCGCCAATCAGCTCAGATGCGCGGCTCAGGATCAAGGCGAGACCGAACTCCCGGAACTGGTTCGCCAGGGTATCGTCACCAGATACATGGCGATCCTCGCCAAGGGGCTCGCCTTCCACGAACGCCAGCCCCCGCTGGCCAAAAGCCCCGGCACCCGCGGCCGAAAAGCCAGGCGGCCAGGCCACAACCTGCTCCTCCGCCTGCGTGACTACCGCGATGACGTTTTGCGATTCATCGCCGACTTCGCGGTCCCATTCACAAACAATCAGGCCGAACAGGACCTGCGCATGATGAAGCTGCGCATGAAAATCTCGGGCACCTTCCGCACCCTCGAGGGCGCGCGGGTCTTCGCCGACATCAGGTCCGTCATCTCGACGGCCAGAAAACACCGGTTCAACATCCTGGAAATCCTGACCCTGTCACCACCTCAGATCATCGCACGGCTCTGACGGAACAAAACCCCGCAACCCTATCGGACAGGGTGCTTGGGAGTTACGAAAGAACAAATATGATGGAGTGGACGCCTCTTCCCCCAAGGGCATCGCATTGTGCCAAGGTGGCGGTGTCAAAACAGCTACAAGAGGAGACGTCCAAGATGGAAGTTAGCATAATCGGGATCGATATTGCCAAGAATGTGTTTCAGTTTCATGGAGCTACCGCAGATGGGTCTACCGTATTCCGCCGCAAAATCCGGCGCGGGTGTGTTCTGGATTTTCTGTCGGCGCAAACATGTTGCCTTGTTGCGATGGAGGCTTGCGCCAGTTCCCATCACTGGGGCCGCGAGATCGAACGGCTCGGACATGAGGTTCGATTGATCCCTCCGCAATATGTCAAGCCATTCAGGAAGCGACAGAAGAACGATATGGCTGATGCCGAAGCAATTGCGGAGGCCGCAGCGCGCGCCGGGATGAGATTTGTCGCCGTGAAATCGGCGGAACAGCAATCCCGATCCATGCTATTGAAAACGCGAGAATTGTTTGTCGGTCAACGCACGCAGGTCATCAATACACTACGCGGTCATCTAGGCGAGTATGGGATTGTGGCAGCTCAGGGCCCGTCCCACATCAGAAAACTCGAAGCTATGGTTATCGACGACGAAACCACCGAACTCCCGTTGATAATGCGCAATATGTGCATCCGGCTCTTCGATCACTTGAGCATTCTGGATTGGCAGATTGATGACCTGACATCCCGGATCGAAGCCGCGGCCCGAATGGATGAGAATGCGCAGCGGTTGATGACCATACCTGGAATCGGGCCCATGTGCGCCATGGCAATATCATCTCTCGCACCCCCACGTGAGAGTTTTCGCAAGGGGCGGGATTTTGCCGCCTGGGCAGGCCTGACGCCAAAACAGAACTCTACAGGCGGGAAAACCCGGCTGGGGCGAACGTCGAAGATGGGCCAGAAAGATACCAGAAGATTACTCATCCCTGGAGCAATGTCCGTCATCCAATCCAATGAACGAAAAGGTGGTGCACCCGATGGTTCGTGGCTCGACCGGATGCTGAAACGCAAACCCAAACTGCTGGTGGCCATCGCGCTGGCAAACAAGATGGCCCGGATGGCTTGGGCTGTGATGAAAAACGAGGATGTATATCGAGTTCAGTTGGCGGCCTGAGGAAAGCCAGCTGTCAGCCGGAATGCGGTAGATCTTAGCGGAGGATTATGGGCGAACAGTCGAGAATGACGGGATTGGGAAAACCAGGGAAGCTGTGTGGAGTTGAAACCCCGCAAATATGATTTGGACCCGATCTTCGAACTATCCATAAGGGCCCGCGAACAAGAGCGTCGCAATCAGAGGCCGGACACACGTAGGAACTCGACCGCATTTCCCAAAATCACTTAAAGATTCTGCTTGCGTTCCAGGAGGCGTCCACACACAGCTTCGGGCCAGCTAGGCCTTGAAGGGGCGGCGCGTCGGCGGCCGGTCTGGGTCGCCCTGATAACCATGCTCCTGACCTGTCTGGTGATCGCGCTGGTGGTGCTGGCCATTCCCGACCTGCGTGAGGCGGTGATCCCGGTGGCGACGTCGCTCCTGACCGGGGCGCCCGAAAGCTGAGACAGGGCCGTCGGCAAACCGTGTGGCGGCGACTGGCGAACCCGCCCGGGCGCGGTCCAAAACCTGAACCGTCGCATTCCGGGGAACACGGCGCCGCAATTCCTGCGCCACTTGCCCGGTCGCCCCAAAGATCAGAACCCGCATCAATCCGACCCCTTGATGTCATAGCCAAAGCGTTCGAAATCTGCGGCATATAGCTTGGCGATGCGCGCATATTGCCGTCGTGTCGGTACCGGGCGCGGGCGCGGCTTGCGGCGCTTTTGCATGATGCGCTGATTATAGGAATTACTGGTCCGGATTACTCGGGCACCGTCCTTATCACCGGCCAGTTCATCCAGCCAATCCACGATTGCCTCCGTTCCATCCTCCAGTCGAAAAACACGCGCATCTTGAGGTACGATCTCTGTCATCGGGCGGATGTGGTTATCGAAGGCGAAGTTCCTGTGTATCAGCATCACCTCCAACTCTCCCAGCCAATCCATCAGCGTTCGTTTCAATGGGATCGTGCGTTCAACATCGCGCTGATAGCGGAAGACGCTGACAAGCCGGTCTACGGGATTACGCACCACAGTGAAACGGTGGGAGAAGAAATGCGCCGGAATAATACCAAGGGTGCTTCAAAATGACTCAGCTATGGATTTTGGGTACCGCCTGAGGTGCTGAGGTGATTCAAGATTGGCAAAGGAGACCACCGATGCCAGCCAGGATACCGATGCGAGCCGATTTTACCGCCAATGATCTGCGCAAGCTTGCCGCAGAGAGTTCTGATGCCCGGCAGAGCCGACGGCTTTTGTCGCTTGCCGCTATCGCCGATGGCATGTCGCGTGGGGCTGCGGCCCGCATTGGCGGGATGGACCGGCAAACGCTCAGGGACTGGGTGCTCCGTTTCAACGCTGATGGTCCAGCGGGGCTGCTGGATCGGCAGCGAGGAGGCTCGCGATCCCGCCTTGACAATGCGCAACTGGATGAACTGGCGGCTCTTGTCGAGACCGGTCCTGATCCTGAAAAGGACGGTGTCGTCCGCTGGCGGCGGGTCGATTTGAAGAATGTGATCAAGGCGCGTTTTGGCGTCGACTATCACGAGCGCCATGTGGGGCAGATTCTGCACAATCTGGGCTTTTCCCACATCAGCGCACGCCCTCAGCACCCGGGGCAGGACGTGCAGGTCATTGAGGATTTCAAAAAAACTTCGGCGACAATCTGAAGGAGACGCTTCAGGGGGTGCCGCCGGACAAACCCGTCGAAATCTGGTTCCAGGACGAGATGCGTCTCGGTCAGAAGAACACCCGCGTCCGCCAGTGGGCACGCAAGGGCACACGGCCCCGCCAGCCCGCCGATCAGCGTTACCAAAATGCGTATCTTTTTGGCGCCATCTGCCCCGAACGCGGCACCGGCGCGGCGATCATGATGCCAGCAGCCGACACCTATGCGATGCAGCGCCACCTGGAAGAAATCAGCAAAATTGTCTCCGATGGCGCCCACGCCGTCATCCTCATGGACCAAGCCGGCTGGCACACGACATCCGCTCTGGAAATCCCGCAAAACCTGTCGCTCATGTTTCTGCCGCCCAAATCACCAGAGCTGAATCCAACCGAAAACATTTGGCAATATCTCCGCCAGACATGGCTCGCAAACCGGACGTTCGACACATATGACGCGATTCTCGACGCGGGGTGCGAGGCCTGGAACAACCTCATCGCAAGACCGCAAACCATCACATCCATCGCAAGCCGCAACTGGGCGAAAGTCGGTCAGATTGAATAACCCTTGGTATAAGCCGGTCCAGCGTCGCGGCATCCACATGCTGCGGAGAACTGCGATTCCAGCGGTCTGATTTAGGAAGCCGCAGAAAACCGCGATCCAAGAAACCCAGAGAGTTTCCAAACCGGCCCGTCAGATATTCCTCGATCGTAGAACCTGCGCATTTCGGTACATGCGCAAAATAGACCAGCTGGCCTTACCACCCTTCAAAATTTCCGGATCTGATTTGACGTTTGTCTGATCTGTGTGATTCAAGGAGTCTCCACTGCTGATATTGGAGGCTGGTTTGTTGGGAAATGTTTGTTTTTCAGAGCTTTATTCGAAGGTTGAGGCGGATTTTCAGGACCGCTTGCTCGGGTATCACAAGTCGCGCCGGGAGGGATTGTGCATCATAGCAAGCGTGATTTTGAACACGCGCAGCGTCAATCTGATGGAAAATGCGGCTGCTCTGCCCCGCGATATCGGCTCTGTGGACCACCGCTATCAATACATTTCGCGGGTTCTGGGCAATCCTCACATCGATACTGATGAGATCATGCAGGCCTATGTTGGTGAAATTTTCCGCCGCCAGTGTGAGGCCGGAGAAACGATTGTGGTGGCCCTTGATCAAAGCAAGCTCAACGAAGGGCATGAGGTTTTGATGTTATCGGTGCGGATGCGGGATCGGGCCCTCCCGGTCGCCTGGCGTGTACGCCAGACCAAAGGGCCGATTGGATGGCGCGTGCAACATGAGCTTTTGGAAGCAGTCCGCCCATGGCTCCCGGCGGATGCGCGTGTGTTGCTGGCGGGAGATCGGTTTTATGGAACCGCCCGATTGGTCGCATGGTGCCAGGAGGCTGGATGGGACTACCGGCTGCGCATGAAGGGAAATATCACACTGCAACATCAGGGTGGCGAGATGATGACGCGCGAAATTGCCCAACTGATGCCCGAAGGGCTTGTAAACGCTGAGCTTTACGGAACGGGCGTCTTTAGCAACATTGGAGTGCTTCACGAGGAGGGGCACAAAGAGCCTTGGATTATTGCCATGAATGCAGCACCGTCCGAGTACAAGGTGCTCGATTATGGAATGCGTTGGGGAATTGAAGCCATGTTCTCCGACTTCAAAACCCGGGGCTTTGAAATTACTCAAAGCCAGATCAAAAAGCCGGATCGATTGGCCCGCCTCATTTTGGTGCTGGCAATCGCCATGTACTGGGCTGTTTCAACCGGAGCAAACGAAGAGCACCACGTCGCAATACGCGGCGAAAAAAGGGGATTCGAAAAGCCCGAAGGTCCTTATGCTCTCTCTTCAAGACAGGCCTTCGTGCTATCCGACGATGCCTCGCAGGTTATGCCAAAATCCCCAAGCTCTGGGATGTCTGGCTAAATTGAAGGGTGGTAAGGGGAGCGCAGCCAGTTCATTGAGCTTATCCGTGAGGGCGTAGAAACGGTTGGGGTCCTCTTCCATCATGTCGAACATGAGGTCCCGGATCTTCTCATAAGCGAGATCTTCGTTGATTGGGAAGTTGTTCTCCATGGCGCGCACCTTTTGCCCCGTGTTGACCAGCCTGAATGCCCCCGTGATTAGTATGGGGTGAGAGGGGTTTCCAAGTACGTTGCCCCATGATTCAAGGTTCAAAAGCGACACAATATGGACCGCCACTCATGTCGATCACTAACACCGCACTTTTTGTCTGTCTCGATGATTTTGCAAAAACCTACGAGGACTGGGAGCGCCACCGGTTGATCCCCTCGGGTCGTCAGAGGCTTCGCTCCGGCAAGCTGACCCTGGGGGAGAGCCTGTTCATCATGGTCTTGTTTCACTTGTCGCCGTTCAAGGACTTCAAACATTATTGGATTTATGGCGTTGAGCAGAAATACCGTGACTGCTTTGGCACCCTCCCGAGCTATGGTCGGTTTGTCAGCCTCATGCCAAGATTAATGGTGCCGTTTTGCATACTGCTGCACTGCTTCAGCGGTGAAAAAACCGGCGTCTATTTTGCCGACAGCACTAAGCTCGCGGTCTGCCACAATGCCCGCATTAATCGAAACAAGGTCTTCAAGGGGCTGGCAAAGCGCGGTCGCAGCACAATGGGCTGGTTCTTTGGCTTCAAACTGCATCTAATCATCAACAACAAGGGGGAGATCATGGCCGTCAAAATCACGGCAGGTAATGTCGATGATCGAAAGCCGTTTGAAGCCATGATCGCGGGCCCCGAAGGCAAAATATTTGCTGATAAGGGCTATATCTCCAAATCCCTCTTCCAACGGCTCTGGCAGCGTGGGCTCCACCTCGTCACCGGCATTCGCCGCAACATGAAAAACTATCTCCTGCCAATCCTGAACAAAATCCTGTTGCGAAGGCGGTTCATCATCGAAACTCTGTTCGATAAGTTGAAAACCAGCATGGGACTGGAACACACTCGACACAGATCGCCTGCCAACGCATTCGTACACCTCATCTCGTGTGTCGCAGCCTATATGCTCGGGAAAACCAAAGTTAAAATGGGACCCATAACCGTGCCGGAAACAATCAGGCAGGTCGAATACCAGATATAGCGCTTATCCAGAACTCAGGTCGATTTAGACATTTCGCAATTGCCCGACGGCGGATTGCTTGCGACGGGGTCGCTGTTGTTGGAATTGCCGTTCAATGCAAATTCAGACCAGCGACAGGACGTTTTGATCCTTGATCGATTCGACAAATGGCGGCGAAAGTTTCGCATGACCCTGGGCGCCAAGGGCGACCTGTTCATCGAACATCAGCAGGGCGATCTGGTCAGCTATGGATTGGTGAAATTCGAAAAACCCGAACGGGACGAAAACCTCCGCGTTACCCTTTCCTGGGATGCACCGAGCCGGATCGGTATTCTGACAGTCGAAAACCTCGATACCGGCGTGATCGGTCAAAAAGTGCTTGAGGATCCGAGCCCCTGGCCCCTGGCCGACCTACATGCGCTGACTGTCGACGGCGACGGCGTAAACCTGGATCCGGGTATAACATTGATGGCAATATGCGACGGGGTTGCGCCGGTCGGCTTGAAGGGTGGATTCGTGGCGGGCACGCCAATCGAAACTTCGCTTGGCCCTCGACCAGTGGAGTCACTGGCCACCGGCGATCTGGTGCAGACATCCGAACACGGGATGCAGCCGGTACGGCGCGTCGCCTCCTTTGAAGTTCCGGCCATTGGTTCATTCGCAGTAACTCCCAAGCACCCTGTCCGATAGGGTTGCGGGGTTTTGTTCCGTCAGAGCCGTGCGATGATCTGAGGTGGTGACAGGGTCAGGATTTCCAGGATGTTGAACCGGTGTTTTCTGGCCGTCGAGATGACGGACCTGATGTCGGCGAAGACCCGCGCGCCCTCGAGGGTGCGGAAGGTGCCCGAGATTTTCATGCGCAGCTTCATCATGCGCAGGTCCTGTTCGGCCTGATTGTTTGTGAATGGGACCGCGAAGTCGGCGATGAATCGCAAAACGTCATCGCGGTAGTCACGCAGGCGGAGGAGCAGGTTGTGGCCTGGCCGCCTGGCTTTTCGGCCGCGGGTGCCGGGGCTTTTGGCCAGCGGGGGCTGGCGTTCGTGGAAGGCGAGCCCCTTGGCGAGGATCGCCATGTATCTGGTGACTATACCCTGGCGAACCAGTTCCGGGAGTTCGGTCTCGCCTTGATCCTGAGCCGCGCATCTGAGCTGATTGGCGCTATGAAGCACTGCGCTCATCTCCGTCGCCCAAGGCTCTTTTTCGATCTCTTCGATGGCCTTGAGTTCGCGCAAGTGATGCGCCCCGCAGAGGGCGTGGGCGTCCACTCCGCTCATATGGGCGTAGTAGGGTTTCCAGTGATCATGAATGATCGTCCCGCCGGTCAGGAAGGTTGGAACAGCACCGCGTTTGGCGCTGATGCGGTAATGGGTGAAGGCGGTATCGCAGATCGTGTGCAGCCAGTGCAGCTTGCCGGCAACACGAAGTCCGGTCTCGTCCAGATGCCGAACGCCGCCTTCGGCAAGCCGGGCGAGAATGTGTTCAACCACGACACCCATCTTATTTGCCGCGCCGCGCGTCCAGTTGGTCACGCTGGCCGCGCACAAGCTGGTGGCCCCAAACAGGTCGCGCATAAGCTGGCAGACCCGATCCTCGGGTATCAGCTGCTGAACATTGCAATAGACCGCCACTGCCCGCATGCGCGTGCCATATTGCACATGCGCGGCCACGCCATCGGGAAAGCCAGCCGTCGTCGTGGCTCGACAATGGTCGCAACAATAAACCGCCGCCTGATGCTCGGTGACCTCCAGGCGTGGCGCAGGCAAGTCGAACACCTGACGCTTCTCGATCCCTTTCACCATCTCCGCCGTCAGGGCGCTCTGACAGGCGCTGCAATGCGTCGCCTCATGCCGTTCGACAAAGTCGGGTGTTGACGTCTGGCGCAGGGTGTCGCCCCGGTGGCCAACTTGGCCGCCACTTTTCTTTCCGGATTTGCCACGCAGGCTGCGCGGGGCTGGCTTCTTCAGGCCATCACTTGAAGGGGGCTTGCTGCTATTGCTGCTGTTCTTGGCCAACTGTCGGCGCAGGTCCGTGATCTCTTCCGCCATGCTCGCCAACGCAGCTTCAAGCTCAGCGATCCGACGCAGAGCCGTGGCGAGAAGTTGTTCAAGGGCGGCAACCTGATCCATCCCACCACTGATTCAGAGAAATCAACCCGGCGCCACAGAATTCAGACAAGAAAGAAAAAAACACGCGCAAAATGGCAAATTCGACTCACCATAAAACTGACAATAACACTCAAACGTGGGGGGTGCTTGGGAGTTACCTTTCGCACCGGTTCTCCTGCAAAAACCGTTCTTTGGTCTGGACCGTGATCTTCTCGTCGCGCCGGATCATCGTTTGTTAGTGTCGGGCGCAGATGCGGAATATCTGTTCGGGTCGGACTCCGTTCTTGTCGAAGCGCGGCATTTGGCCAAAATTTCTTCCCCTAAACGACGGACAGGCGCGGCAACAGTTAGGTATGTCCATCTGTTATTGGATGCCCATGTCGTGGTGTCGGTTTGCGGAACCTGGGGCGAAAGTTATTTCATCGGTACATTGGCCGACGATCCGATGCGCTTGGCGACATCAGCACTGTCAGGCATAGCGCCAACGGATCTGCCGCGTCACACAAGGATCGCGAGCCCTGAATTGCATGGGTATGAGGCGATGGTTTTACTGTCGTCACTGTCCGCGTAGCGGTAACGCTGCTTTTATCCCGCAAACTCCAGGGCGCCGTTGATCGCAATTTCATCTGGCGAAATGCAGCAATCATAGGCAAGCGCTTCCACGCCCTCCGATGCAGCCGAAATGAACGCCTGGGCATAGTTCGGATCGATATCGCTGGCCAAAGAGACCTTCCGGCAATCCGTGCGCTGCACCAGAAACAGCATGACGGCCCGATGCCCAGCGCGCGCCATATGCGCCAATTCTTCCAGATGTTTGGCACCGCGTGCTGTCACCGCATCAGGAAACTCCGCCAGTCCGGTTTGACGGCAAAGCGTTACAGATTTTACCTCGATATAGGCACTTTTGAGACCCGGTTCTGACAGCAAGAAATCGACCCGGCTGTTTTCGCCATATTTCACCTCCGGGCGAACCGACCCATAGGCCGCCAGTTCCGGAATAAACCGGTCCTGCAATGCTGCGTAAACAACCCGGTTTGGGATGGAGGTGTCAACGCCGGTGAAATGACCACCGTCATGTTCGATCAGCCGCCAACCGAATTTCAGCTTTTTCTTTGGGTCGTCATTGGGTTCCAGCCAGCATTTCGTCCCGGGCTCCTTCAACCCCATCATCGAGCCGGGGTTGGCACAATGTGCCGTGACCTCGCTACCGTCCTCCAACCGCATGTCTGCAAGGAAGCGTTTGTAGCGGCGGATCAGGCGAGCAGGAATGAGAGGGGTTTGAAAGCGCATGGTCCGGGGCATATAGGTGGCGGGAAGAAATTCCAATCGCCTGGGAGCGTTTGATGCCGAACCCAACCGCCGCAATGCTTGTAATCGGGGATGAAATCCTGTCCGGCAGAACCCGCGACGCTAATATGTTTTATCTGGCTGGCAGATTGACTGAGCACGGCATCAACCTAAAAGAAGTGCGGGTCGTCAGCGATGAGGAAGCCGATATTGCGGATGCGGTAAATGCGCTGCGGATCGGGTATGACCATGTGTTCACCAGCGGTGGTATCGGGCCGACGCACGACGACATTACCGCCGATAGCGTTGCGCGCGCCTTCGGTGCCCATATCGACGTGCGCGCGGACGCGCTTGCCATTCTGGAAGACCATTACGCGAAGACCGGCATCGAAATTAACGACGCGCGGTTGCGGATGGCGCGCATTCCGGATGGCGCCACGCTGATCGACAATCCAGTGTCCTCCGCGCCCGGATTCACGCTGGAAAATGTACATATCATGGCCGGGGTTCCGGCAATTTTTCAGGCGATGGTCGAATCTGTCTTGCCGACCCTTACGGGCGGAGACCCTGTCGTTAGCGAAACAATCCGACTTTCGAGACCCGAAGGGGAGGTGGCCGCAGAACTCGGGATATTGGCGCAGGCGTATCCCGAACTTTCGATGGGATCTTATCCGTTCAATATAAAAGGGAATTTCGGCACCAATATTGTGATCCGCGGGACAGATCCGATGATGGTTCGCAAAGCCTCATACCAACGGCTTGATCAATTGACCGTTGCCCATTCTCTGGTCGTTATTGAGGTTATGCGCTGCGGGTCATTTTCGAAGAAGTTCCAGGCGTCTGCGCATTTGTCGAGGATCTGCTCGTAGGTATCGAACACGGTGATGGCCAGCTTGTTGGAGCGCAGATAGGCCCAGACATTTTCCATCGGGTTGAGTTCGGGCGCATAGGGGGGCAGCTTCAGGAGCGTTATGTTGTCTGGCACCAAGAGCCCCTTGGCTCCGTGCCACCCCGCGCCATCTGTGACCAGGAGCGCATGAGAACCGGGTGCGATTGTTTTTGAGACCTCGTCGAGATGCAGGCCCATCGCCTCTGTGTTAACATAAGGCAGGATCAGCCCAGCTGCGGCACCACGTGCCGGACAGGCAGCGCCAAATACGTAGCTCCATTTGTAGCGGGTATCCCGGGGCGCACGTGGGCGGGTTCCCCGCTTCGCCCAGACACGGGTGAGTGTTCCCTGCTGGCCCACCCGTGCTTCGTCCTGGAACCATATTTCCAGTGGCTTTCCTTTCGCCCGTTCAGTCAAAATGTCGGCTACGATGCTGGCAAAGTTTTTTTTAAATGCAGTCTGTGCCACTGGGTCGGCGTTGGGATGTTCGGGGCGGACCGACAGCCTGCGAAAGCCCAGTTGAACCAAATAACTACCTACTGTGCGTTCGTGGAGCTTGATCTCGAACTCCGCCTCAATGCGCCGGGCAAGATCGGCGCGACGCCAGCGAACCACACCATCGCGGGCCGGATCAGGGCCAGCCTCCACCCAGACCGCAAGCTGCGCTATCTGCTCCGGCGACAATCGAGGTTTCGCGCCGCCACCCCCACGATCTGACAGCCCGTCAGGACCTTCGACATTGTATCGATGGACCCAGTCTCGAAGGGTTTGGCGATCCATCCCGCAACTCTGGGCAGCAACCTTGCGCGACGACCCTTCAAGCACCAGAGCAATCGCCAAAAGCCGACGTGCTACTTTGCCGTTCGACGCGCGACCGGCTAAAGCGCGCAACTCGTGCACCGTGAAATCATCGCGCAAAACCGGAACCGCGGCACCCATATCTCCCTCCTTCTCTGGACAGAAACAGTGAGTCACATACCTTACCACCCTTCAAAATTTCCGGATCTGATTTGACGTTTGTCTGATCTGTGTGATTCAAGGAGTCTCCACTGCTGATATTGGAGGCTGGTTTGTTGGGAAATGTTTGTTTTTCAGAGCTTTATTCGAAGGTTGAGGCGGATTTTCAGGACCGCTTGCTCGGGTATCACAAGTCGCGCCGGGAGGGATTGTGCATCATAGCAAGCGTGATTTTGAACACGCGCAGCGTCAATCTGATGGAAAATGCGGCTGCTCTGCCCCGCGATATCGGCTCTGTGGACCACCGCTATCAATACATTTCGCGGGTTCTGGGCAATCCTCACATCGATACTGATGAGATCATGCAGGCCTATGTTGGTGAAATTTTCCGCCGCCAGTGTGAGGCCGGAGAAACGATTGTGGTGGCCCTTGATCAAAGCAAGCTCAACGAAGGGCATGAGGTTTTGATGTTATCGGTGCGGATGCGGGATCGGGCCCTCCCGGTCGCCTGGCGTGTACGCCAGACCAAAGGGCCGATTGGATGGCGCGTGCAACATGAGCTTTTGGAAGCAGTCCGCCCATGGCTCCCGGCGGATGCGCGTGTGTTGCTGGCGGGAGATCGGTTTTATGGAACCGCCCGATTGGTCGCATGGTGCCAGGAGGCTGGATGGGACTACCGGCTGCGCATGAAGGGAAATATCACACTGCAACATCAGGGTGGCGAGATGATGACGCGCGAAATTGCCCAACTGATGCCCGAAGGGCTTGTAAACGCTGAGCTTTACGGAACGGGCGTCTTTAGCAACATTGGAGTGCTTCACGAAGAGGGGCACAAAGAGCCTTGGATTATTGCCATGAATGCAGCACCGTCCGAGTACAAGGTGCTCGATTATGGAATGCGTTGGGGAATTGAAGCCATGTTCTCCGACTTCAAAACCCGGGGCTTTGAAATTACTCAAAGCCAGATCAAAAAGCCGGATCGATTGGCCCGCCTCATTTTGGTGCTGGCAATCGCCATGTACTGGGCTGTTTCAACCGGAGCAAACGAAGAGCACCACGTCGCAATACGCGGCGAAAAAAGGGGATTCGAAAAGCCCGAAGGTCCTTATGCTCTCTCTTCAAGACAGGCCTTCGTGCTATCCGACGATGCCTCGCAGGTTATGCCAAAATCCCCAAGCTCTGGGATGTCTGGCTAAATTGAAGGGTGGTAAGGTCACATACCGAACAATTTGGGAATCCAAAAAGCGAGTCAAATCATCCCGCCGTTGGTATCAGATGCGTTCCATAAAATCGTGGATGGCATGTCGTGACGCCAGACAGGCTGTACGCAGTCGTAGAGGCAACATGGCCGTCTGCGGCGACTAGGCGGATCGGTTCTTGGACCATTCGAGAGGGTCAGGGGGGTGGCAAGCGGGTTTGCGCGGCAACGGCTGAAGTAGTGGTCTTTGACAACGACATCGCTGAAGCCGAGGCGGCGATGGAAGCGCTCAGCCAGCCCAAACTGTTCATGATTCGCGACGGTGAAGCCGCTTTCGACGTGCAGCTCGCCGCACTTGGTTATAACGTCATCGACCCGGTGGCAATTTATGCGGTGGATGCCGGCGTACTAACGACGGAACCTGTTCCGCCGGTTTCAGCCTTCGAAATCTGGCCGCCGATGGCGATTCAGCGTGACATCTGGGCCGAAGGCGGAATCGGAACGGGCCGACTGGCCGTGATGGATCGGGCTTGCGAACCCAAAACCAGCATCCTTGCCCGCACGGACGATCAACCAGCGGGAACGGCCTTTGTCGCAATCCACGATGGCATGGCGATGATCCATGCCATCGAAGTCGCGCCGAAACTTCGCCGTCAGGGTGTTGGAGCAAATATCATGCGTGCGGCGGCGCACTGGGCTGCGCGGAATGGCGCCGACAAATTGACCCTTCTGGTCACTAGCGCAAATAGGGCCGCCAATGCATTATACACGTGTCTGGGAATGAAGGTTGTCGGACACTATCATTACAGAATAAAGTAAGCCCGCCCTCAGGAACCGGAGCACGGATGACCCAAAAGAATACCGTTACAGCGCTGGACCTGCCAATGGTCGATCCGCTGCCCGAGGCGACCCAGAAGTACTTCGATGTTTGTCAGGAAAAGCTGGGGATGATCCCCAATGTCTTGCAGGCCTATGCCTTTGACATCGATAAGCTGAACGCGTTCACGGCGATGTATAACGACCTGATGCTTGGCGACAGCGGGCTGACCAAGTTGGAACGAGAAATGATCGCCGTCGTCGTCTCTTCGATCAATCGTTGCTGGTATTGTCAGGTCGCGCATGGTGCCGCCGTGCGGCAACTTTCGGGTGATCCGATGCTGGGTGAGGCAATGGTCATGAACTGGCGCGTCGCCGATCTGTCGGACAAGCAACGCGCTATGCTAGATTTTTCGGAAAAGGTCACCAAGGCCAGCGCCGAGACGGAAGAAGCCGACCGTCAGTCGCTGCGTGACGCAGGTTTCACGGATCGCGACATCTTTGACATCGCCAGCGTCGTTGGTTTCTTCAGCATGTCCAACCGCGTTGCCTCTGCCATCGGGATGCAGCCCAACGAAGAATACCACGCGTCCGCCCGGTGAAACTGGCCACTGCCATATTGGCCCTGGTGCCGATGCACGCAGCCGCGCTGGATCTGGAATTCCCCGGACTCGCCACTCCTTTGGCCGAGCAGCGCGCGCCTGTAGACAGCGTGTTTTTACCCGATGCCCCCTATTCCGACGGCCCAATCAGCGGTGTGGCAGCTGAGGGTGCGATCACGGTGCAATCGTGGAAGGTCGGATCAGGCAACATCACAACGCTGCAAATTCTTTCACCCTTGCGGGATCAGCTGGATGCGGCGGGATACGAGGTGGTGTTTGAATGCGAGGCGGAATTCTGCGGCGGGTTTGATTTTCGCTTCAAGCTTGACGTGCTGGCAGAGCCGGACATGCATGTGAACCTTGGCGATTATCGATATTTATTGGCGCAGAAACCGGGTGACGGTGTCCCGGATTACGCCAGCTTGATCGTCAGCCGCAGCGCCAATTCCGGGTTCGTTCAGCTGACTCGCGTGGGCGTGTCAAGCGACGTGAAAGTGACGACGTCCACCAAAGCCCCACCTGCCCGTACCGTCGCCGCTGGCCCGGTCGGTGATCTGCTGGAACTAAACGGTCACGCGACGCTGGATGACCTCGTGTTCAAGACAGGTTCCTCAGCACTGGGCGACGCGGATTTCGATTCGCTCAAAAACCTTGCCGAATATTTGTCCTCACGTCCGGACAGAACGGTGGTTCTGGTCGGACACACAGACTCAGAAGGTGGCTTGGGTGCAAACATGGCGCTTTCCAAGCGCCGCGCGACATCAGTCATGGAACAGCTTATCGCGCGTCATGGCGTTGATGCGAAGCAAGTCAGCGCAGATGGCGTTGGCTTTCTTTCGCCAATTGCCAGCAACCTGACACCGGATGGACGGGCGCAAAACCGAAGGGTCGAGGTGATACTCACCTCGACCCAATAGATCGATTGCATTGATCTTAGATATTTAGAGCGTCGTCCATCTAATCTGCAACATATCCGGCAGCTTTGAAGAGGTTTCGGCACTCGGTTGGCGGGAAGAGGTCGCAGGTTTGGGCGACGGATTGGAAAAGGGCGTCGAAGGTGCGGGCCTTGAGCCGACGCAGGTGTGCCTTGAGTTTCGAGTACGCCATTTCGATCGGGTTGAGATCGGGCGAATACGGCGGCAGGAAGAGCAGCCAGCTGCCTTGCGACTTCAGCAGTTCCTGCGCATTGGCCGATTTGTGCGATGACAGGTTGTCGGCGATCACCACATCGCCCGGCTGCAACGTTGGAGCCAGCTGGGTCTCGATGTAGAGGTCGAACGCGGCGCGGTTCATGGGGCCGTCCAGCACCCAGGGGGCGCTGAGTTCGTCGATCCGCAGGCCCGCGATGAAGGTCTGGGTGCGCCAGTGGCCGAAGGGCGCGTCGGCTTCCAGCCGGGTGCCGCGTGGGGATCGACCACGAAGCCGTGTCATCTTGGTCGTGACAGCTGTTTCGTCGATAAAAACCAGCCGGTGCGGCTCAAGGCGCATCCTCGGCATCCGGCGGTGCTGCCACTCGTACCTGGCAGCGCGCACCCGTTTGCGCAGCCGCTCCGTCGCGATCAGGGATTTTTTTATATGTGAACCCAAGACGATGGATCAGATAACGCGAGAGCATCGCCGGTGTCGCGGTGAGGGCATGTTCCTGTTTCAGCACCTCGGCCAGTTCCGGCATAGTGATATCCGGCTCGGCTTCCACGCGTGTCTTAAGCCAGTTTGAGACCACATCCAGCTTGCTGCGCCGAGGGCGGCCTTGAGGCGCAGCTCTCACCCCACCCGTTCGCCTCTTACGTTGCATGATCCGCACCGCGCTGGCAGCTGATATCCGTAAACGCCGCGCAGCCTCATGGCAGGAAAGGCCGTCATCAACCAAAGCGACGACACGTTCCCGAATATCCAGTGATAGCGATTTGCCCATGATCCACCTCCACATATGGTGAATCACAAAACCTGCCACGTGGGAATCCCATCGATTCAGATTTCAAGGACGACGCTCTAGTGCCAAGCCTCAGGGCCTTTGTCAGCGAAATGCTTGGCAAGGAAGTCGATAAAGGCACGCACTTTTGGCTGGGTAAACCGGCCCGGTGGATAGACTGCGTAGATGCCTTGTGATTCAACCGGCAGTTCTGGGATCGCCTCTTCCACCAGACCCTCATCCAGTGCATCCGCGTAAAGGAAGCTGGGCAGGTAAGCGATGCCAAGACCGGAAATCGCGGCGTTCAACAGCGACTGGCCGTCATTTACCGATAGCCAACCGGCAGTGCGCACTTGGCGCCGTTCGCCCGAAGGCGCGGTCAGCTTCCACATGTTGCCAGACGATTGGCTGGAATAATGCAGCAGCTTGTGTTCGTTAAGGTCGTCGATCTTCATCGGGCGACCAAATTTCTGGAAGTAAGCTGGCGAACCGATCATGCGTTTTGACGTCTCAGTCAATTTGCGGGCGCGCAGGGTCGAGTCTTCCAACTCACCAATTCGCACGGCCATATCGAAGCCTTCAGAGATCAGTTCGACATAGCGGTTGTTCAGCACCATGTTCACCGTGATGTCGGGGAATTCACTGAGGAATTCGCCCAAGACAGGCGAAAGGTGGTTCACACCAAAGTCGGTTGCAACGCTGATCCGCAGCAGCCCTGAAGGCGCGGATTGCATCGAAGTGACAAGCGCGTCGGCCTCGCCAGCGTCATTCAGTACACGGCGTGCGCGGTCGTAGTATGCCAGACCGATCTCGGTCGGCGACACGCGGCGCGTTGTGCGGTTAAGAAGCCGTGCGCCCAGACGGGCCTCAAGGCTGGACACATGCTTGGAAACTGCGGATTTTGAGATCCCCATCTTCTTGGCAGCGTCTGTGAAACCTCCTTGATCGACTACCGTCGCGAAGGCCTCCATTTCTGTCAGTCTATCCATTCATCCACTCGATCTTTTCGGGCCCCTCAGGCGCTGTTGATGCCCGTGAAATCGGACAGGAATGGGGCGAATGCCTGACAATTGATGGGTTTTCACGGGGATCGTTCGTGACAGGGAAACAGGGAAACGGTGTGTTTTTGTGGGCGAAACCACTAAATTTGCTGGATCAACTGGTGCGCAATTGCCGGTAAATGCCCAGACGGTCCGCAATTTGCCAATGGCCCGACAACATGTCGCCGCAAAAACTGTAAATCGTGACGCCGGCCATTTTTATGGGACGTCCTGAGGCTGGGATTCCCGGCAAGGCGCCCTGATGCGTCCCCGTCCAATTCCAGGAAACCGCGATCCGGTCGCCTTCCTCGATCATCTCTTGAGGAAGGAAGGTTTGATCAGGCGCGACGGCCCGCGATTTGATCAGCCGGTATTTGAATTCTGCGTGGGAAAGTGTTTGCCTATCCCACGGGTCGCCCGGGTCGTTGTGAATGGTGTATGGATCACAGACATATTCATCTACCGCATCGACGTCGCCGCAGGACCAAACCCTATCAAGAAAGCCGAGCAAGACAAGCTTTCGGGGTGAGGACTTTTCCAAAGGGTCATGGGTCAATTTCCTACTCCAGAAATAGGCGGCCCTACAAAGTTGCCGCCAACCGCACACCCTGATCAATGGCCCGCTTGGCATCAAGTTCCGCCGCGACATCCGCTCCGCCGATCACATGGGCGTTGATCCCGGCCTTCGCCAGTTCGTCCGCCAGTGACCGCTCCGGCTCCTGACCGGCACAGATCACGATGGTGTCGGCCTCAATCAGCGTTGGGTTTTTGCGCGCTTCGCCGAAAGAGATTTGCAGGCCCTCATGGGTGATACGCTCGTAATTCACACCGCCCACCATCTGCACGTTTTTCATCTTCAATGCTGCGCGGTGAATCCAGCCTGTTGTTTTACCCAATCCTTTGCCAATTTTTGTGGCCTTACGCTGCAGCAGTGTCACCTGCCGAGCGGGTGCCACGGGCTGAGGCCCATTTGGCGCAAGACCGCCGCGTTCATCCGACGGGTCACCAACGCCACATTCGGATTTCCACGCGACGATATTCTCGGTCGGGCTTTCACCTTCGTGAACCAGGTACTCTGCCACATCGAAACCGATACCGCCCGCCCCAACAATCGCAACGCGATCACCAACCTCGGCCCCACCCAACAGCACATCGCGATACCCAATCACATGCCCACCATCATTCGCAATGGCCGGATCGCGCGGGTAAACTCCGGTTGCGACAATTACCTCGTCAAAATCCCGAAGCACATTGACCGTGGCGGTGGTTCCTAGGCGCAATTCGACGCCAACAGCGGAAATACTCGCCGCGTACCATTCCACGAACCCATGGAATTCCTCTTTGCCCGGAATTTGCCGCGCCATGTTCAGTTGGCCACCGATCCGGTTGTCCTTTTCAAAAAGCGTCACTTGATGCCCACGCTCAACGCAACTCAGGGCTGTCGACAGGCCCGCAGGCCCTGCGCCAACAATTGCAATCGTCTTCTGCTTCACGGCAGGTTCGATAACCAACTCGGTCTCATGACATGCGCGTGGGTTCACCAGGCAGGACGTCAGTTTTCCCCCGAATGTGTGATCCAGACAGGCCTGATTGCAGGCAATACAGGGCGCGATCAACGCAGAATCGCCGCGCTGTGCTTTCGCTACAAACTGGCTGTCTGCCAGAAACGGCCGCGCCATCGAGACCATATCGGCGCAGCCTTCGGTCAAAACCGCCTCGGCCACTTCGGGCGTGTTGATCCGGTTAGATGTGATCACAGGGATCGAAACCCGGCCCATCAGCTTCTTCGTGACCCAGGTGAACGCGCGCCGCGGTACACTGGTGGCAATCGTGGGAATCCGCGCCTCGTGCCAGCCAATGCCGGAATTGATGATCGTTGCGCCCGCATTCTCGATCTCACGCGCGAGCGTCACAACTTCATCAAACGTCTGCCCATTTGGGATCAGGTCAATCATCGATAGGCGGTAGATGATAATGAAATCGTCGCCAACGGCGCCGCGCGCCCGCTTAACCACCTCGATCGGCAACCGCATCCTGTTCTCAAGCGAACCGCCCCAACGATCCGTGCGTTTGTTGGTATGGGCCACCAGAAACTGGTTGAGAAAATATCCTTCTGACCCCATCACCTCCACGCCGTCATACCCTGCTTCTTTGGCGCGAACCGCAGCGGTTGCGATGTCTGCGATCTGTTTTTCGATGCCGTCTTCGTCCAGTTCTTTCGGCGGAAAAGGCGAAATTGGTGATTTCACCGGTGACGGGCCCACGCAATCCGGGGAATAGGCATAACGGCCCGCATGAAGGATCTGCATCGCGATTTTGCCGTCATTGGTGTGGACGCGGTCCGTCACGATGCGGTGGTTGGCAATGTCCTCGTCGGTGTAAAGCCCCGCCGCACCGGGAAAAACGCCGCCTTCACGGTTCGGGGCCATACCGCCAGTTACGATCAGACCGACACCGCCGGCTGCGCGCTCAGCATAAAACGCGGCAACCCGGTTCCAATCTTTTGTTTCTTCAAGCCCGGTATGCATCGAGCCCATCAACACCCGGTTTTTCAACGTGGTGAATCCGAGGCCCAGCGGGGCAAGCAAATGCGGGTATTGCGTCATCGGCGGGTCTCCTTGGGCGAAAACATGACGCAAAGGTCAGCCACTGTCACGCTACGACGCGGCGTCAAACTCACGCCTTACGTGGTCTCGACACAATGACGACGAAATGCACGTTTCAACATGTCGAGTTCAGAGCGCAAAAGGTCCAGCTCTCCGCGAACATCATCCTCCAGCGGCTCGCCGGTCACAATGGTGAAGCTGCCCAGTTTTTCTTCATCGACAACGTCCCAAATCAGAAATGTCTGCACGCCATCTGACAAAAGCTCCGGCGGAATCGCGATTTTGACGTTCCATGTTCCCGGCGCGTCAGTATCTGCCGTCACGGCCACTGTGTTCACCGGACTTTCAAGATGGGTGACAAGGATTTCGGGCGGCTCGCCTGTACCAAGCCCGCCGGTCAATACGCCCTCCCAGATACCGGCCTGGATGCGGGTTTTGACCAGTTGCAGTTCGCTCATCGTCGTCTCCTACATCTCGGCGCGCGGACGGCGGGTCAGCGTAACGTCACGCAGCAATATCTGGTTCATCTCTGCCCCTTCAAAGATCAGGTCCAGCCACATCCGTTCCAGTCGTTTTTCATTCAGTTTGGTATAAGCGAGGTCGAATTCGACCATCACCTCATCCTCGCCCAACGGCAGTTCACGCACAATCTGTTCCACGTTCGGCCCGTGCTTGATGTTAAGCCGCGCGAATATTTCCAGTGGCTTTTCAACATCGACCGACACGCTCAAGCGGATCAGATGTCGCCGTTCCAGCCCTTGCACTGCGTCTTCGGGAAGCTCCACGACCAGTGACAGGAACGAACCGTCAAAACGGAACACATCCATTCGCAAGCCAAAGGGCGCAAGATCTTCCTCGCGGGTGTTTCGGGTCTGGCGCAGGGTCAATTCGGTGATGCGGCAATCGTGAAAAACCTTGACCTCGTCGCCATAGGCAGTCTGCGTTTCCACCGCGACCATGCCCAGCGGGTGGATCGGACCACGCCAAAGCTCTGGACGATAGGCCCATTCTGTATAAAGCGGTTTGACGATGGCATTGCTGCCTACGGCGGGAAGCGTCAATCGCCCTTCAGCGACATAGATTACCCGATCAAGGCGACGCCGAATTTCACGGGCACGGTTTCGCAACTGTCGCAAATGATCCAGTGAAAGCCCCTGCGCTTGCCCAGCGGCACGACTCCAGCGCCGGAGAATCCGGCGATGAAATAGACCATCTAAGATACGACGCAGCGCCATTGCAGAACCTGATAACCGTTAAACCGCATACTCTCTTTGTTTCCGGTTTAGAAACAAATAATGTAACTCCCAAGCACCCTGTCCGATAGGGTTGCGGGGTTTTGTTCCGTCAGAGCCGTGCGATGATCTGAGGTGGTGACAGGGTCAGGATTTCCAGGATGTTGAACCGGTGTTTTCTGGCCGTCGAGATGACGGACCTGATGTCGGCGAAGACCCGCGCGCCCTCGAGGGTGCGGAAGGTGCCCGAGATTTTCATGCGCAGCTTCATCATGCGCAGGTCCTGTTCGGCCTGATTGTTTGTGAATGGGACCGCGAAGTCGGCGATGAATCGCAAAACGTCATCGCGGTAGTCACGCAGGCGGAGGAGCAGGTTGTGGCCTGGCCGCCTGGCTTTTCGGCCGCGGGTGCCGGGGCTTTTGGCCAGCGGGGGCTGGCGTTCGTGGAAGGCGAGCCCCTTGGCGAGGATCGCCATGTATCTGGTGACGATACCCTGGCGAACCAGTTCCGGGAGTTCGGTCTCGCCTTGATCCTGAGCCGCGCATCTGAGCTGATTGGCGCTATGAAGCACTGCGCTCATCTCCGTCGCCCAAGGCTCTTTTTCGATCTCTTCGATGGCCTTGAGTTCGCGCAAGTGATGCGCCCCGCAGAGGGCGTGGGCGTCCACTCCGCTCATATGGGCGTAGTAGGGTTTCCAGTGATCATGAATGATCGTCCCGCCGGTCAGGAAGGTTGGAACAGCACCGCGTTTGGCGCTGATGCGGTAATGGGTGAAGGCGGTATCGCAGATCGTGTGCAGCCAGTGCAGCTTGCCGGCAACACGAAGTCCGGTCTCGTCCAGATGCCGAACGCCGCCTTCGGCAAGCCGGGCGAGAATGTGTTCAACCACGACACCCATCTTATTTGCCGCGCCGCGCGTCCAGTTGGTCACGCTGGCCGCGCACAAGCTGGTGGCCCCAAACAGGTCGCGCATAAGCTGGCAGACCCGATCCTCGGGTATCAGCTGCTGAACATTGCAATAGACCGCCACTGCCCGCATGCGCGTGCCATATTGCACATGCGCGGCCACGCCATCGGGAAAGCCAGCCGTCGTCGTGGCTCGACAATGGTCGCAACAATAAACCGCCGCCTGATGCTCGGTGACCTCCAGGCGTGGCGCAGGCAAGTCGAACACCTGACGCTTCTCGATCCCTTTCACCATCTCCGCCGTCAGGGCGCTCTGACAGGCGCTGCAATGCGTCGCCTCATGCCGTTCGACAAAGTCGGGTGTTGACGTCTGGCGCAGGGTGTCGCCCCGGTGGCCAACTTGGCCGCCACTTTTCTTTCCGGATTTGCCACGCAGGCTGCGCGGGGCTGGCTTCTTCAGGCCATCACTTGAAGGGGGCTTGCTGCTATTGCTGCTGTTCTTGGCCAACTGTCGGCGCAGGTCCGTGATCTCTTCCGCCATGCTCGCCAACGCAGCTTCAAGCTCAGCGATCCGACGCAGAGCCGTGGCGAGAAGTTGTTCAAGGGCGGCAACCTGATCCATCCCACCACTGATTCAGAGAAATCAACCCGGCGCCACAGAATTCAGACAAGAAAGAAAAAAAACACGCGCAAAATGGCAAATTCGACTCACCATAAAACTGACAATAACACTCAAACGTGGGGGGTGCTTGGGAGTTACCAAATAATTCTACCCGCCGCGTCTGAAAAGCTGCAATGACGCCCGGGTCGTCTCAACCTGTTGCGCTGCCGCCGCGCGTTTGGGAGTGGCGTTCCTGATACTATCCAGAAAGGCGGCGAGCGTATCGAAGCTTGCGCCAGTCGAATGCGCGTTGTCTGCGAAATCAAAGAATGAAATCGTTACCAACCGCCCATTCAGCACAAAAAGGCCCCGCCAATATTGGCTGCTTAGACCGGGTGCAACATTGTCACTTTGATCATTCAGTCGCAGAAACAAAACGCCGTTTCGCGCCACCGAATCGTGGACATCAACCGACGCCGGGTTGCCATCGCGCGCCAACAGTGCACGACCATTGGCGCGTTCAAAGAACCCGCGCATCTGGTCCAATGCCGCGCCGTCAAATTCGCTGGCCGCGCCGCGTTTGGTGACAGACGCCGTCAATATCCCCAAGATTCCGGGAATGCCGGACTCGGGGTCTCCGGACAGGGACGCGCAATTGCCAAGCAGCACAAATGCCGGGTCGCTGGCCAATCGGCTGCTTTGGCGGTCTATGCAATACCCCCGAGGGCCTTTGACAACGACGTCACCACCTGCAAGCACGACGGAATCGGAAACTTTGCGGGTCGTGATCGATTGCCCAGAGGTTTCTATTGTCGGCAGGTCTTCGCAAGCCGCCAAAAAAACGGCAGCCAGCAAGGTTGCGACAAGGCGCAAATTCAGCACGGAACGGACAGAAACTGGCACGGCATTACTGCGTCAGAGATCCATGTATTCATGGGTTTCTTTCGCGCCACCGGGATGCGTGACCGCCCCTTTGTAGATCTCGCCCACAAGCTGCGAGTATTTCCAAAGCGCGCCTGATTGATAATTCGTCTGCCTCGGCCCCGGCCATGCCTGTTTGCGCTCGGCCAGTTCTTCGTCAGACAAGTCCACACTGATTTCGCCATTGATCGCATCAATTGTGATCACGTCGCCGTCTTGCAGCAATGCAATCGGCCCGCCGTGATAGGCCTCTGGCCCCACATGCCCCACGCAGAACCCGCGGGTCGCGCCAGAAAACCGGCCATCGGTAATTAGCGCGACTTTCTTGCCCATACCCTGACCGGAAAGTGCAGCAGTAGTCGACAACATCTCTCGCATTCCCGGGCCGCCAGCAGGGCCCTCATTGCGGATGACGATCACTTCGCCTTCCTCGTAGGAACGTTCCTGCACCGCCTCGAACGCATCCTGTTCGCATTCAAAGACGCGCGCAGGGCCAACGAAACGTTGATGCTGCGTCTCCATACCTGCCACTTTCACGATTGCACCCTGCGGGGCGATATTGCCCTTCAGACCGACAACGCCACCGGTTTTGGTGATCGGCGTGGCGACCGGGTGGATGACTTTGCCGTCGGCTTCTAGCGCGATCTTGTCCAGTTCCTCGCCAATCGAATTGCCTGTGGCGGTCAGACAGTCCTGGTGGATCAGCCCTGCCTTGCGCAATTCCTTCATCACTACGTATACGCCGCCAACTTCGTAGAGGTCCTTGGCCACGTATTGACCGCCTGGTTTCAGATCGACGAAATAGGGCGTGTCCTTGAATATTTCGCAGACATCATCGAGGTAGAACTCGATCCCCGCCTCATGCGCCATCGCCGGCAAGTGCAGGCCGGCATTGGTCGATCCACCGGTGCAGGCCACGACCCGTGCCGCATTTTCAAATGCCTCGCGCGTACAGACATCACGTGCGCGGATGTTCTTGTCGATCAGGTTCATCACCGCAGAACCGCTGGCCTCTGCATATTGGTCGCGCGATTCATATGGCGCAGGCGCGCCGGAGGAATTTGGCAATGCCAGACCAATCGCCTCAGAGACGCAGGCCATCGTGTTGGCGGTGAACTGGCCGCCACAGGCTCCGGCGCTGGGACAGGCAACGCGTTCCAGAACTTCCAGCGCTTCGTCAGACATTGAACCATTCTGATGCCTTCCAACTGCCTCGAACATGTCTTGCACAGTCAGGTCGCGGTTGGCGAAATCTGCCGGTACGACTGGGTTATTGGGCGCCTTGCCAGGCAGGATCGAGCCGCCGTACAGGAATACTGACGGCACGTTCAACCGGATCATTGCCATCATCATCCCCGGCAGGCTTTTGTCACATCCGGCAAGCCCCACCAACGCGTCATAGCAATGGCCGCGCATGGTCAGTTCGACGGTGTCCGCGATGGCCTCACGCGACGCTAGCGAGGATCGCATTCCCTCATGACCCATC
Source organism: uncultured Paracoccaceae bacterium (assembly GCA_951812305.1). GTDB lineage: Bacteria > Pseudomonadota > Alphaproteobacteria > Rhodobacterales > Rhodobacteraceae > Rhodobacter_B. Next base: position 142,090 of record CATOSB010000012.1, on the reverse strand, counting down.
GCGATGCCATCCGTTACAGTGATCGTGGTGAATTCGCGCGGTGTGCCGAACGCCGATTTGACACCCATCTTCACAGCCTGCGCCTGCCGGTTCAGCGCGATGTTGCAGGGCGCGGCCTCGTTCCAACAGGTGGCCACACCAATCAGGGGTTGGTGGATTTCTTCCTCGGTCATGCCCATCGCATAGTAATAGGATCGATGCGGTGCCCGTGCCGGACCTTCCGTCACATGACGGCTGGGCAGTTTTGACTTGTCGAATTCTCTTTTGAGCATGGCTTGGCCTCCCGCGAATTTTTCCCGCTCGGCATAAGGGAGCCGGCGGTCAAGGACAAGCGCACAGGGAGGGTCGGGTATACCCTACTTGAGCGATGCGCCGACCTCAGGCCAAACTGAGGCATTCATTTTCAATGAATTCCCAAGGCGCGTCATGAATTTTCGACCCATCGGCATTTTGTTCCTTGCAGTTGTCGCTGCGGTAATTGTCACAGTCTTCTTCACACCGTACGGCGGCGGAAAAGTGGATTATGAAACACGGCTTGCCTATACAGCGCATGGCTTGGCCTGGGGCGACGAAGGGGAAAGGGTTTCTCTCACGACCGAAGAGCAGACCGATCTTCACATCGCCTTGTGGAATGACGCACAGATGGAACCTCTCGTCGCGGAGGACAAAACTCTTCTTCAGGTCGCGGATGGGGCGGCTGAATTGCTGTTGGACAAAGAGCTTGAGGCGGGTGAGGCGGCATTGCTCCGTTCGATGCAGCTTCGCGCGTTGACGTTGATGATGGATGAACAATTGCGAGACAAGTACTGGTGGCGAAACAAGTACCTTTTGAATCAGTATCAGCTGAAGGAAGAGTATTTCATCGATCCGAATTACCTGGCCATCGAAGAGCTGATGCGCGCCTGGTATCTTGCGAAAACCGACACGCCCTATGCCCGCCAATGTCAGGCCGCTGGCGTTCCCACCCCGGCGTCCTTTGGCAAGAATTCAGGAATATGGGACAATCAGGGCAAACCTAACATCAACATCCTCGACCCTTCCGACAACAATATGGAAATATGGACATATGTTGATTCAAATCGCGGGGCTTGTATCGCATTGCCACGCTATGGCGGCAGTACCGCAGGCATCATCTGTCAGAACGCCACAAACGGAAAGGCGTGTTTCTGGGACAACACGCTGGAAATTAATGGTCGCAGGCCGAATTGGGACACCCATGTTATTGATCTCAAGCAAATGGAAGATGCCACCACGCTGACGCAGAACTGCACGGATTGTCATCGCGGCAACAACGTTTTCCTTCTTGCGCCGGATGATGACACCTGGTGCAAGCTGATGCGCAGTGGAAAGCAGGGCTGCGGCCAGATGAATACCGCGCGCATTGGCGTAAACGCGGCGAATTTCACATTGGAGGTCGAGGGCGCGGTTAACCAGATAACAGTCCCGAACACGAACCCAGCGCAACGCATGTCCCGCTATGAGCCGTTGTCAGGGACACCGGCCAGAACGGATTGGGTCAACCCCGCGGCATTCGCGACCCCCGCTGGTGATCCGACATGCGCGTCGCAATGCCATACCGAGCCATCAACCCACAGCGAATTCCGCACATATGTGCAAAGAGCAGGCTGGCCGCCCATGAGTACGCCCAGCGGGGCCGGCCCGGCCTGTGCGCAGGCTCCCAAGAAATGCTATCACTAGAGGTTCTTCGGTTGCTCCCTTTCCAGCAACGAATTGCTGCGTTAGGAGACACGCAACAATAAGTGAATCGCAAACCTTTGCCGCTGCGACGGTTTGACTCTGGTCCGCACGATTCTCATGCCGTTCTCAATATGGTAATCGATAATCATGGTAGAGCGAGAACAAATTCAGGAGCGATGGGAAGTTTTTGGTTCGAAGCTTGGCGAACGAGGTCGGCGTTTGTTTGCTGCCGCAGAAGCCCGAGCGGCGGGGCGTGGCGGTCTTGCGGCAGTTGCGGAGATCACTGGCCTCGCACGTTCCACCATCGGGCGAGGCATCAATGATCTTGATACTCCAGGTCCAGGCAATGGCCGCGTGCGCCGCAAGGGTGGAGGGCGACGCGAGGTCGCCGACCTTGATACGACGCTGGTGTCCGACTTGCAGCGTCTCGCCGAGCCAGCGACGATGGGTGATCCTATACGTCCGCTTAAATGGGTGTCGAAGAGCCCGGCAAAGCTGGCAGCGGCACTGTGTGCTGCAGGCCATACTATATGTGCCAATACTGTCGCCAGGTTGCTGGAAACAAAGTTGGAATATTCGCGGCAGGTCAATCGCAAAACGCACGATGGCACCAACCACCCTGATCGCGACGCGCAGTTTGAGCATATTAACGCCAGGGTATTGGACGCGCAGGCGGCTGGGCAGCCTGTCATCTCGGTCGACACCAAAAAGAAGGAGTTGATCGGAAACTACCGCAACGATGGCAGCGACTACCGGCCAAAAGGCGACCCCCGCTGCGTTAACATACATGATTTCCCCGACAAGGAGCTCGGCAAGGTGGCGCCCTACGGTGTCTACGACGTTGGCACCAATACTGGCTGGGTTAGCGTGGGCGTCACCGCTGACACTGCTTCATTCGCCGTCAACTCTATCCGTACCTGGCGGAAGCGCATGGGTCAGAAGCGCCATCCTGGCATGCGCGAGCTGACAATAACTGCTGACTGCGGCGGATCGAACGGTGCGCGCGTCCGGTTATGGAAGGTAGAGCTGCAGAGGTTTGCTGACGAAACCGACCTTGTCTTGCACGTCCATCACTATCCGCCCGGCACATCCAAGTGGAACCTCATCGAGCATCGGATGTTTTGCCACATCACACAGAACTGGCGCGGACGGCCGCTGTCCAGCCGTATGGCAGTCGTCGAGTTGATCGGGGCGACGACGACGAACGCTGGGCTGAAAGTAGAATGCGCACTTGACGAAAGTATTTACGAGAAGGGTGTTAAGGTCACCAAAGCTGAAATGGATAGCCTCGTCATCGAAGGGAATGCATTCCACCCAGAATGGAACTACACAATCACACCACGCCGCCGCCACCAAACGTAGTACTTATTCTTGCGTGTCTCCTTAGGGAGTGGCGATGTCGTCGATAGCTACGCCCGATTTCGAAAGGTTTGTCGATCCCGCGCGGCCACGCGCAGAGATCTGGCGCACCTTGGCCGGACTTTGCCTGATTGCACTGATCTACGGCGGTATCACACTGGCGATCATTTTCGGTTATGCATTTCTGGCAGGTGGCGACGACCCTCTTGCTGCTGCCGCAGGCTTTGCAAGCCCCACAAAACCGATACAGATGTTCGTTTTACTGGCTACGTTTTCAGGTATGGCAATTGGCACCTGGCTGGTCGCCCGGTTTCTGCACAAACGCCGATTTCATACGCTGCTCGGGCCGCGCGCAAGGGTCTTACCCGATTTCTTAAAAACCGCCGTCACAACTGGATTTATCTATAGTTTGACAGTTGCGATCTGGTTCGTCCTTTACGACGCGGTTCCCAATCTGACTTTTGGAATTTGGCTGGTGTTGCTTCCAATTGGCGTGATCGGCCTGCTTATCCAAACACTTTCGGAAGAACTGATCTTTCGCGGGTATCTGCAACAGCAACTTGCTGCGCGTTTTTCTTCCGCGCTGATCTGGATGCTTGTGCCAAGTATACTTTTCGGCCTTGCCCACTATGACCCTGACACCAGCGGCAAAAACCTTTGGCTGATCTTGCTTGCCACCGGTCTGTTTGGCTTTATTGCGGCTGATCTGACCGCCCGAACCGGCAGTCTTGGGGCCGCGTGGGGCCTGCATTTCGCCAACAATTTCTTCGCCGTCCTTATCATCGCCGTTGATGGCACCTTACCCGGGCTCGCCCTTTTTCTAACACCTTATGGTGCAGATAATCCGATCATGCAGCGGCTTATCTGGCTCGACATGGGAACACTATTAATCACATGGTTGATCCTGCGCCGGGTGTTGCGGCGTTGATTGCAATTCCTGCCCTTGCGCCTTATCTCACCGCCCAACCGCATCGAAAAGGCTTTGCCCGCGCATGAACTGGATTTCCAACTACGTCCGGCCCCGCATCAACTCGATCTTTTCGCGCCGCGAGGTGCCGGAAAACCTTTGGAAGAAATGCCCCGAATGCGGCACGATGCTGTTTCACCGCGAATTAAGTGACAATCTGTTTGTCTGCACAAGCTGTGATCATCACATGGCGATCACACCTCGCGAACGGTTTGCGGCACTGTTTGATGGCGGCACATTTGCGGAAGTGGCCGTAGAGCAGCCAATCGAAGACCCGCTGAAATTTCGCGACCAGAAACGCTACCCTGACCGGATGAAAACGGCCCAGAAGACCACTGGCGAGACAGAGGCGATGCTGGTCGCGCAGGGAGAGATGGGGCGGACCACCATTGTCGCGGCTGCGCAGGATTTCTCATTTATGGGCGGCTCGATGGGCATGTATGTCGGCAATGCGCTTATTGCCGCCGCAGAAGCCGCAGTGAAGGCAAACGCGCCGCTGGTTCTGTTCTCTGCGGCCGGTGGCGCGCGGATGCAGGAGGGTATTCTTAGCCTCATGCAGATGCCGCGTACGACGGTTGCCATTGAAATGGTGAAGGACGCAGGGCTTCCCTATATTGTTGTGCTGACGCACCCCACCACGGGCGGTGTTACCGCAAGCTACGCAATGCTTGGCGACATTCATATCGCAGAACCCAACGCGCTGATCTGTTTTGCCGGACCGCGCGTGATTGAACAGACCATCCGTGAAAAGCTGCCCGAGGGGTTTCAGCGCGCCGAATATCTGCTGGATCACGGGATGCTCGACCGCGTCTCGCACCGCCACAAGATCAAGGACGAGCTGATCGCCATTCTGCGGATTCTTTTGGGCAAACCGCCGGCGGTGAAGGGCGAGCTGCCGCCACCCGAAAACGAGGAAAACGCGGACGACACTGCCACGCCGTCGTTGGATGCATCGACAGGCGATGCTGCGGAGCCTGAAAAGGCGTGAGCGCGAAAACATCCGACGTCATCTTGGACAGGATGAACGCTCTTCATCCCAAGTATATGGATCTGTCGCTGGATCGCGTCTGGCGTCTGCTTGACGCCATCGGCAATCCCCAGAATGAGCTGCCGCCAGTGATCCACATCGCCGGGACGAACGGCAAAGGCTCCACTCAGGCGATGATCCGTGCCGGGCTGGAAGCAGCCGGCAAAACCGTTCACGCCTATACATCGCCACATCTTGTTCGCTTTCACGAACGCATCCGGCTGGCCGGAGATCTGATCACGGAAACCGCACTGATTGATGTGCTGGATAAGTGTTATGAGGCTAATGGCGGTGCGGAGATCACCTATTTCGAGATTACCACCTGCGCGGCGCTCCTTGCTTTCACCCGAACGCCCGCTGATTACACGTTGTTGGAGGTTGGGCTGGGCGGACGGCTAGACGCGACAAATGTTGTCGATAATCCAGTGCTGACGGTCATCACTCCAGTGTCCATCGACCACCAGCAATTCCTTGGTGACACCCTTGCGGAAATCGCTTTTGAAAAAGCGGGCATCATCAAGCGTGGAGTGGAATGTGTTGTGGCTGCACAGGACGACGACGGGCTTGAAGTTATCGAGCGTCAGGCAACCAGAATGGGCGCGCCGCTGTTTGCGCGCGGGCAGCAATGGCATGTTGCCCACGAACACGACCGTCTGGTATTTAAGGATGAGACCGGGTTGCTCGACCTGCCTCTGCCCATTCTTCCCGGCGCGCATCAGATCGAAAACGCCGGAACTGCCATCGCCGCTCTTCGCGCGCTTGGCTACAACGAAGCCGCCTGCGAAGGCGCCGTCACGGTTGCCAATTGGCCGGCACGGATGCAAAGGTTGCGCAAAGGCCCATTGATCGATTCAGCACCGGGTGCCGAAATTTATCTTGACGGCGGCCATAACCCGGCCGCCGGAGTCGTTCTTGCGGAAACGCTGGCGACCATGTCGGATCGTCCGCTCTATCTAATCACAGGTATGCAAAACACCAAGGATGTTGCGGGTTATATGCGCCCGCTTGCCGCGCTCGTGCGGCGTTTACTTGGAGTGACCATTCCTAATGCAACAGCAACGCTTCCTGCCGAAGACACTGTCGCGGCTGCCCAGTCTGTCGGGATTTCTTCTAATGTGGCTGATAATGTCGCCGACGGTGTCAACGCCATCGTCGCGGAATGCCCGAACGCGCGCATCCTGATTTGCGGTTCACTCTATCTGGCCGGGTCCGTCCTTACAGAGAACGGGTGAAGAGCCTGAGTTTCCGACAGATCGTTTGCCAATTGCCACGATTTGTCGATGCCCTAACCTGATGCATAATGTGCGAAGAGCTACACACAATCGCTCCCACGAACCTGCATTCCACCAATGTAATTATGTCCTACATTGAGCCTAGCGGATACTCTGCCAGCACTGTGTAAACCGCGCCGGTCTCTGTTAGCACTGAGCGATAAAGCGCAAATCCATTCACCTGAAATGCCGGGCAACTGAAGCCGCCATATTCAACAAGATACGTCCCGATCTTTCCGCTCTCTTCCGGGCGCAGACCTTTGCGGAACCGTGCCAGGGTCACATGCGGACGGTACCGCTCTCGCGGCAAGTAAATGCCAATTTGCCGGGCCACATCGCGGACAGATTTCCGCAATCCAACCAGCGCTTCGCCGCCGTCCGCACCAACCCAGATCAGGCGCGGCTCCTTTCCGCCAAACACATCAACACCGCGCAGGCGAACCTCAAATTCCGGTACCGAGACGCCACGCAACTCGCCGTCCAGCGCAGATAGAGTTGCCTGCGTTTGCTCATCCAGAAAGGCCAGCGTGATGTGCAATCCTTCGGAATTTACCTTTCGCCCCACCGGCAATGCGTCCCGCAATCTTTCCAACGCTGCGACCTGCTCTTCCGGGATCGGAATCGCGACAAAGGCCCGCATCACTCCTTGCCCCAGTCGGCACCCTGCATTTCGCGCAACCGGCTGGCGGTGCGTTCAAATTCAAAACTGCCTTCGCCCTCGACGTAAAGCCGTTCTGGAATGTCCGCTGCTGACATGATCAACCGCACCTTACCTTCGTAGAGTGTGTCAATCAGCGTTACGAAACGGCGCGCCTCGTTGAAGTTTGATCGGCTCAGGCGCGGCACATCTTCCAACAGCAATACACGCACATTCTGCACCAGCGACAGATAATCCGCCGCACCAAGGGGTTTGCCGCACAATTCCCAGAACGGCGCCCGCGCCACACCGTTCAGATGGTCGGAAAGCACAATTTCGCGACCCTTTACATGCAGGACCAGGCCTTGCGTAACTCCGCCCGTCAGTTCCTGCCAGATCGAATCGATTGCATCACGGGCTGCCGCATTCGCCGGGTGAAAATACACATCCGAACCGCTCAATTTCTCCTTACGGTAGTCGGTTTGCGATGTCAGTTCATGCACCACCAGACGTTCTTTCAGAAAATCGATGAATGGCAGAAACAATTGCCGGTTCAGCCCGTCCTTATAAAGATCATCAGGCGTGCGGTTTGAAGTCGTCACAATTACCACACCAGCGCCGATCAACGCCTCAAAAAGCCGTCCAACGATCATCGCATCAGTGATGTCGGTGATCTGCATCTCGTCAAAACACAGAAGTCGCACGTCATCTGCGACCCTGTCCGCCACGGGTTTCAGCGCATCGTCCGCACCGGTTCTACGGACTTCGTTCATGCCGCTGTGAATTTCCTGCATGAAGGCGTGGAAATGGACGCGCCGTTTGCCCTCGGTCGGAACGGCATCAAAGAACATGTCCATCAGAAACGATTTTCCGCGCCCGACCCCGCCCCAAATGTAAATACCCTTTGGCGGCTGTGGTGCTTTGGAAAACAGCGATGCCAGCAACCCGCCGCCTTCGGGCAGGTTTGCGAAATGCACCCGGATGTTTTCAAGCAACGGCAATACGCCCCGCTGCGCGGGATCATCGCTGATCACGCCGTCGGCCACCTGCGCGGCGTATATGTCCTGCATCACGTGCCCCATGACACCCGGATAATCGGCGAGACGACATAAGAAAAGATGATCTTGTGCCTCACAAAATTCGATTTGACCCCGTTGTGAAATTGGCAGAGCGTTTTGCGACGAGCGCGAGGCCCCATGACCACAGAGCGATCCCCTCTGATAACGCCGGTTCTGATCGGCGGCTGCATTATCATTCTGATCAGTTTTGCGATCCGTGCGTCGTTCGGTGTGTTCCAAATTCCGATCGCCGAAGAGTTCGGCTGGCTGCGCGCTGAATTCTCGATGGCAATTGCTATTCAAAACCTCGCCTGGGGTATCGGCCAGCCGATTTTCGGCGCAATTGCAGAGAAGGTCGGTGACCGCAAGGCGCTGGTCCTTGGCGCGTTTATCTATGCTGCCGGACTTGTACTGTCATCCCTTGCCACGACGCCTGTCCAACATTGGGGGCTGGAGGTTCTGGTGGGCTTTGGTGTTGCCGGAACAGGGTTCGGTGTGCTGCTGGCGGTTGTGGGGCGCGCGGCAAGTGACGAAAATCGTTCGATGGCGCTGGCCATCGTCACCGCCGCCGGCTCCGGCGGGCAGGTGATTGGCGCGCCAATGGCCGAATATCTTTTGACGATCATGCCGTGGCAATCGGTATTCGTGGTCTTTGCGGTCGCCGTACTGGCATCGCTTGCCGTCCTTCCCATGATCCGGGCGCCTGAAATTGCAAGTAAGGCCGAGCTAGAAGAAAGCCTTAGCGGGATTCTCAAGAAGGCATTCCGCGACCCGACCTACACGCTGATCTTTCTCGGCTTCTTTTCCTGCGGGTATCAGCTTGCCTTCGTTACCGCCCACTTCCCGGCGATGATTACCGAAATGTGTGGGCCAATTGACCCATCCGGTACCCTTGCCTCCATCGGCATTACAAGCACATCGGCGCTTGGCGCTGTCGCAATTTCGCTCATTGGGCTGGCCAATATCGCGGGCACTCTGACGGCGGGTTGGCTGGGCAAACGATACACCAAGAAATACCTGTTGGCGGGGATTTATACCTGCCGCGCGCTGGCTGCAGCAATCTTCATCTACTTCCCGATCACTCCGACAAGCGTCATCATTTTTTCGGTCGTCATGGGTTCACTGTGGTTGGCGACCGTCCCGCTGACTTCCGGCCTCGTCGCCTATATCTACGGGCTACGCTACATGGGCACACTCTATGGCATTGTGTTCTTCAGCCACCAGTTGGGCAGCTTCCTTGGCGTCTGGTTGGGTGGTCGGATGTATGATGCATATGGCGACTACACTGCGGTCTGGTGGGTCGGTGTGGCAGTAGGCGCATTCAGCGCGATTGTGCATCTGCCGGTGAAAGAGCAACCCTTGGCGCAACGGGCTGCCGTGTGACTATTCCGGCATCGGATTGATGAATTTGATCGGATAGCGTTCGCCATTTTCGACCACCATCACCGTGCGTTCGCCGGATTGCACGACCAAGTCGCACCGGTCGAACCCGTTATTGAACACCGTGCAAACAAAGCTGTCGTCGCGGAATTCATAAACACCCATGACGCGCTCCCCGCCCAACGCATATCGGTAGGAGTAGCTGCCATCAGCGTAATACTCCGCCAGACCACCGGTATAGAATTCAATTTCCTGCCCGCGCAGCAACTCGGTTAGCGCAGATTGATCAAGCAGTGTGTCGCCACTTCGCGGTGACTGTTGAGCATCAAGCGAAGTCGCGAACAGAATCGGGATGAGGGCAAAGGCGCGCATGAAAATCTCCGCTGTTCCGCCAACCCTATCGCAAATTGGATATTTCACACATCACGCTTACGCGACGGCGTTTCGAACCGGACCGGGCCTCTAAGCAACCAATTGTTCGGCTTTTTTCAGATCGACAGAGACCAACTGACTGACCCCCTGTTCCGCCATCGTGACCCCGAACAGGCGATCCATCCGGCTCATCGTCACCGCGTGGTGGGTGATGATCAGAAATCGGGTGTCGGTGCGCCGCGTCATCTCATCCAGCAGGTCGCAGAACCTGTTGACGTTTGCGTCATCCAGCGGTGCGTCGACTTCGTCGAGCACACAGATTGGCGCCGGGTTTGCAAGGAAAACGGCAAAGATCAGGGCGAGCGCTGTTAGAGTCTGTTCCCCACCGGACAGCAACGAAAGCGTCGACAGTTTCTTTCCTGGTGGCTGGCACATGATCTCGAGACCCGCCTCCAGCGGATCGTCAGACTCAACCAACACCAAGTTAGCCTCACCGCCACCGAATAAGTGCCGAAACAGCAGCGTGAAATTGCTGTTTACCTGCTCAAAAGCGGTCAGCAGGCGTTCCCGCCCCTCGCGGTTCAATGTATTGATGCCAGAGCGCAACTTGCGGATAGCTTCCTCCAGATCGGATTTTTCGTTGACCAGTACGTCGTGCTCTTCCTGCACTTCGCGCGCGTCCTCTTCCGCCCGCAAATTCACGGCACCCAGCGCCTCGCGCTGGCGCTTAAGGCGATTGACGTCATTCTCGATCCGTTCAGCCGACGGCATCCGAGCCGGCTCGACCTCCAACCGGGTCAGCAACGCCTCTGGCGATCCCTCTTCTGCCTCCGCAATCCGCGCCGTAGCTGTTTGAACGGCCTCCAACGCCGCGTCTGAGCGCGCTTCTGCCACGGCACGCGCTTCACGCGCTTCGCCTGCACGACGCTCGGCGTCGCGTTCATCGGCCACGGCCGTTCGCAATGTCATTTCTGCAACTGAAAGATCATCCGCCGCCTTGCTGCGCCGTTTCTCGGCATCGGTAATCTTGCCAGCCAGCGCTTCGCGGTTTGTTGCGATCCTTTCCGGTGCTTTTTGCGCGACCTGCAACTCTGCCTCGGATCCCTCGCGACGATCTGACAGTTCGTTCATTCGCGCGTCAGCGTTTTCCAATCGCGTCTGCCAGGTTTCCAACTCTGCGAGCACGGCGCGCATTCGCTTTTCGCGGGCTTCGCCCGCATGGCGCAACTCATCAAGCGATGCGCGGCGCGACATCATCGCGATACGCGCAGCTTCCACGCCCATCTTGGCTTCTTCGACCGTTGCCCGCGCGGCATCGACATCGCCCAGATCAGCCAGGGCCGCTTCTGCCTCACGTGCCGCAGAGCGCGCTTCTGTTGCCTCATCCTCATGTCGCTTCACGGCAAGCCCAAGGCTTTCAACCCTGCCAGCGCCAATGTTGCTGTCAGCCTCTGCCTTACTTAACGCACGGCTGGCATCGGCCATTGCTGTATCTGCGTTTCGCCGGTCTTCACGCGCTTTCGTGTCGATATCCGTTAAGTCAATCAACTCCGCTTTCAACACATCATGCGCTTGTGTCGCGCCGTCTGCCCTGGCGGTCGCCGATACCAATTCCTGCTTCAGTTCTTCCAGCCGGTTTAGCTGTTGCAGCCGCAACGCAGCCGCTGAAGGCGCATCCTCTGCGCCAGCACGAAACCCATCCCAGCGCCAAAGATCGCCCTCGATGCTGACCAGCCTTTGCCCCGGAAGCAATTCCGATTGCAACCGCGCACCGTCCACCGGGTCGACCAACCCGACCTGCCCAATCCGACGCGCCAGCACTTCGGGCACAGACACGTAATTCGATAGCGACTTGATGCCTTCCGGCAATGCCTGTGGTTTGGAGTATGCGGGCAACGGCGCCCATCCTGACCGTGCCTCCCGGCTTACCGCAGGCGCACGCAAATCATCCGACAACGCCGCGCCCAGCGCCTTTTCGTAGCCGGTTGATACGCGCAGATCGTCCAGAACCTGCCCACCTTCCGCCGTATCCCGCTCTACCAGCCGTGCCAGCGCCGTCACCTCCGCATTCAACGCAGTGACCTCGCCCTCCGCTTCGGAGCGTCCAGCGCGCGCATCGGCCTCTTTCGCCTGTGCGTCAGCGCGATCCTGATCTGCCTTCGCCAATGCGGCCTCAGCGTCCTCCGCCGCTTTCGCCGCCTGCTCATGTTGCTGTTGTGAACTTTCCAGCGCAGCCTTGGCTGCCGACTGCGTGGTTCTGGCAGTTTGCAACGAGGATTTGGCATCAGCTGCACCCGCCTCAGACCGCTCTAGCGTTTTCTGGCTGTCCTGCATCCGTCGCTGGGCCGATTGATGCAGTGCCGTTAGTCTCGCGGTGTCTTCCGTCAGCCGTGAATGATTGGCTTCCTGTTCCTGCAAGGTAGTTGCCGCCTCACGAGCCTCCGTTTCTGCCCTTGCCAGCGACTCTTCAAACCCCTCGCCCGCGTCGCGCAGGTCGGCCTCTTCATCCCGCAATCGCGAAATGGTTTCGCCCGCATCATGGTTTAACGCCGCCTCGCGTTCCAGATCCCGCCCAAGCTGGTTGATCCGTGCGACCAAAGTGTCAATCGACTGCTGCGCCCGCTTTTCCTCGTCTGCCAACCGGTCACGTTCGACAAGAACGCGCTGCAAGATCGCGGCGGCTACGGCCTCTTCTTCGCGCATTGGCGGTACGGCGTTCTCCGCCTCTTCCCGCGCATTGCCTGCAGCCAATGCTGCGCGCTCCGCTTCTCCCGTCGCGGTCGACGCCTCACGCAATGCACCGCTTGCCTCCGCCCTTGCCGCATCCGCTTCACGCCAGCGACGATAAAGCAACATGCCTTCCGCCTTGCGCAGTTCATCCCCGATCGCCCGGTACCGTTTCGCCTGTCGCGCCTGTTTCGCCAATTGTGCCAATTGCGCTGCCAGCTGCTCGATCACGTCATCAACGCGCAACAGGTTTTGTTCCGCACCATTCAGCTTTAGTTCCGCCTCATGGCGCCGCTGATACAGCCCCGAAATCCCCGCCGCTTCTTCCAGAATGCGCCGGCGTGCGCGCGGTTTGGCGTTGATCAACTCGGCAATCTGCCCCTGCCGCACCAACGCGGGCGAATGCGCGCCAGTGGAAGCATCGGCGAATAACATCTGCACATCGCGCGCGCGCGCATCTTTGGTGTTGACCTTGAACGCAGACCCCGCATCTCGGGTAATCCGGCGCACGATTTCCAGCTGGTCGCTCTCGTTAAATCCCGCCGGTGCCAGCCGGTCTTCGTTGTCGATATGGATCGAAACTTCGGCGAAGTTGCGCGCGGGCCGCGTGGCCGCCCCGGCAAATATCACATCCTCCATGCCCGACCCGCGCATGGAGGTTGGGCGGTTTTCCCCCATCGCCCAGCGCAACGCCTCCAGCAGATTGGACTTGCCACAGCCATTCGGCCCGACAACGCCGGTCAGGCCGTCGGCGATCACCAGATCGGTGGGATCGACGAAGCTTTTGAAACCGTTCAACTTAAGACGCGAAAACCGCAAACTGCCTGCCCGCTTGATTCTTGACTGCACTAATTACCCTGAAGGCCGGGGGGCAAGTCAACGAAAAGACCCCTGATATAGCGTGATCGCGCCAGTTATCCACAAGATATCGGGAATACTGGGTTCAAAACGGGCCCGGCCGCGAATGAACTGGCAGCGGTCGCAATCCGCCTTGACCTCACAGATGATTCCGCGCCAAATGCTTCTCGCATGGTGCCCGTAACCGAGCCAAAGCTCGAAAGGCGCTAATTGGGAATTTGGGATCGGTGACCCAAACAGGGACCGACTGCCAAAGCCGCCCCCGCGACTGTTCGTGGCGAGCGCCCGTCAAGTGCCACTGGGGCCAACACCCCGGGAAGGCGACGGAACCGCATCGACCCACGAAGCCAGGAGACCAGCCATGCACGGGCGCTTTGTCGCGTCCGGCCTGAGTAACGGACGGGGTGTTCCGTGAAGGGTTGCCGAATATCACCGGCTCCTTCGCACCATCCCGACAAACGGATCCGGAGGGGACCGATATGAAGAAACTTCTCGCCGCTGGCTTTTCGCTGGCCGCAACACCCGCACTTGCTCACCATCCGCTGGGCGGAATGCCGATGGAAATATTTGCGCACGGAATCCTGTCGGGCGCCGGTCACCCTGTCCTTGGCTTTGACCACTTGTTCTTTGTCATTGCGGTCGGGATCGTGGCGCTGTTCACGGCACGGCGCCTGATCACGCCCGCTGCCTACATTGCGGCCATGATTCTCGGCTGCGGACTGATGTATGCCGGCATTAGTCTTCCGCTGAAAGAAGCGGTGATCGCTGTGTCGCTTCTCGCCCTTGGCGGCGCCGTCCTGATGGGCCGGGCCCTTGGCACCACAGCAGCGTTGATCCTGTTTGCTGGTTTCGGCCTGTTCCACGGCTCGGCGTTTGGCGACAGCCTCGCCGCGCAAGAGGGTAGTATCGGCGGCGGTGTTCTGATCGGTTATCTGATTGGCCTCGCTGCAATTCAATATCTGATTGCCATCGCGGCTGGCTGGGTGACCGAAAAAGTACTTGGCGCGACCGAGGCCTCCGCCGTCAATGCCCGCCTCGCAGGTGCAATGATCGCTGGTGTCGGTTTCTTTTTGGTTCTGGAAACTGTCGAAGGCCCGGTTCTCTCCGCGCTTTTTGGTATCTGACCCAACCAATTCCCAATAAAGCCGCCCCAACCGGGGCGGCTTGCTCCATTTGAGGACACGCGCCTATGCCCGCCAAGATCCCCGCCACCATCGTCACCGGCTTCCTTGGTTCCGGCAAAACCACGCTGATCCGCAACATTTTGCAAAATGCGAATGGTCGCCGCATTGCGCTGATCATCAACGAATTCGGCGACCTGGGCGTCGACGGTGACATCCTGAAAGGCTGTGGCGACGAGACCTGCACAGATGACGACGTTATGGAGCTGTCTAATGGCTGCATCTGTTGCACGGTCGCCGAAGATTTCGTGCCGACAATGGAGAAACTTCTCGACCGGCCCGAACCACCCGACCACATCGTGATCGAAACTTCCGGTCTTGCTTTGCCACAGCCGCTGGTCCGCGCTTTCAACTGGCCCGAGATCGCAACGAAAGTCACCGTCGACGGTGTCGTCACCGTGGTTGATGGCAAAGCTGTTGCCGAGGGGCGGTTTGCGCACGACACAGCCGCCGTAGACGCCCAGCGCGCGATGGACAAAAACCTCGACCATGAAACGCCCCTGTCAGAGTTGTTCGAAGACCAGATCGCCTGTGCCGACATGATCGTGGTGAACAAGACTGACCTGCTGGAGGATCGCGAGGCCACCGGCCTCGCCTCCCGTCTGACAGAGGACAGCCGTGAAGGCGTGCAGGTGATCAAGACGGCAATGGGCAAATTGCCGGTCGATGTCTTGCTCGGACGCGGTCAGGCAGCCGAAGACGACATCTCTGCACGCCGCGAAATTCACCATCATCACGATCACGATGGCGACGATCACCATGACGACCATGAACATGAGCACGGCCATGATGAATTTGACAGTTTCGTGGTGACGCGACCCGAAATAGCCGACCCTACCGCCTTTGCCGAACAGGTCGCCGACGTCATCCGCACCCACGGCATCCTGCGCCTCAAAGGATTCGCCGCCGTCGCAGGGAAACCCATGCGCCTGACGCTTCAGGCAGTTGGTCCTCGGGTTGAAGCCTATTTCGATCGCCCGCTCGGACAGGATCCCCGCGAAACCCGCCTTGTCGTCATCGGCCAGCAGGGACTCGACCGTGCCGCCATCACCGCCGCGCTGACATGATCACGGTCCAACCCGGCGACCCGCGCGACCCGCAGGCTACCGCCCTTTTGCGGGCCAGCCACGCACTGATGCAGGAGCTTTTTCCCGCTGACTCCAACCACTTCCTTCCCATTGATGCGCTTTGCGTCCCGGAAATCACCTTTCTCACCGCAATGCAGGGTGATCAGATCATCGCCACCGGCGCACTTGCCAACAAAGGCGGCTATGGCGAAATCAAATCGATGTTCACTGCCCCCCGGGCCCGCGGCACCGGCGCGGCAAAAGCAATCCTGACGGAACTTGAACTCCGCGCCCGCGCGCAAGACCTGCCCAAACTGATGCTGGAAACCGGAAATTCGCTGCACGCCGCCCACCGCCTCTATGAACGCTTCGGCTTCACCTATCGCGGCCCTTTTGGCGACTATCCTGAAGACCCGCTCAGCATATTCATGGAAAAACCACTGAACCGATGACCTGCCAACAACTTCTTCTCGTTCCAAATATGCCGGGGGGAGCGCGAGGGGGGCTGGCCCCCCTCGCACCGGTCGGATTGCGCGCAGCGCAATTTGAAGTGGCCTGATGCACCTCCTCGCTGCCACCCCCGGCGTCATCGACGACGGCACCGAACCCGTCGATCTCGGCCAAACGCCAGCCGATATCGTGTTCCTCTCGGCCGCTGATACCGAATTGGCGGCACTTTCAGAGGCACGTTCGGAAATGCGAGAGGCCACAACGCTGCGCCTTGCCAACCTGACCCATTTGCGCCACCCGATGTCGGTCGATCTTCACATCGAAAACTGCGCCACCAAATCCAAAATCGTTATAGCCCGCGTGCTTGGCGGTGTGGGTTACTGGCGCTACGGGGCCGAGCAATATGCCGCGCACCTTCATGCGGCTGGCATCCCTCTCGCCCTCCTTCCCGGCGACGACAAACCCGACCCTGAATTGCGGGACCTCTCGACCGTCTCCACGGACGACTATGATGCGCTCTGGTCCTATCTCGTCGAGGGTGGGCCGGAAAACAGTGCCAACTTCCTGCGCCGGGCCGGTGCCGTGGCAAAGGACGCCAGAGTCGATGATATCCCGTCCGCCAAACCTCTTTTGAAAGCTGGCGTCTATTGGCCCGGTTCCGGCGTCTCGGGCATTGACGCCGCGCGGGAAAATTGGGCCGCCGACAACCCGATAGTCCCGATCATCTTCTACCGTGCGCTGGTACAGGGCGCAGGTCTCAATCCGATCAACCGGCTCACGAAATCGCTTCTGAGACGGGGCCTCAATCCGCTGCCGATCTTCGTGGCCTCCCTGAAGGATCCGGTTTCCGCCGCAACGCTTCAGGAGTTGTTCGCCGCCGCGCCGCCCGATGTGATCCTGAACGCGACCAGCTTCGCGGTCGGGTCGGCACATGGCCACGACGCGCCTGAAAACCCGCTCACAACACTGGCGGCCAACAAGGCACCCGTTTTTCAGGTCGTCCTGTCTTCAGGCACCGAAGATGCGTGGTCTGAGGGACTGACCGGTCTCAACGCGCGCGACATCGCCATGAATGTCGCGTTGCCGGAAGTCGACGGTCGCATCCTTTCCCGCGCGATAAGTTTCAAGGGAGAAGCGTTTTTCGACGAAGCCACGGAATGCGCCATCGCGACCTACCGTGCCAACGGCAACCGGATCGATTTCGTCGCACGGCTCGCCGCAAACTGGGCTCGCTTGCGCCGCAAACCCGCCGCCGACCGCAAAGTTGCCCTGATCCTCGCCAATTATCCCAACAAGGACGGTCGCCTAGCCAACGGCGTGGGCCTCGACACGCCCGCCGCCACCGTCAATACACTGCAGCTCCTTGCAGATAACGGCTATTCCATCGACAACGCTCCGCCTGACAGCGCCGTTTTGATGGCGCAACTTACTTCCAGCCCCACCAACTGGCTGACTGACCGCGCAGAAAAGCAAGGTGGCGTCTTTCTATCTTTGGAGACATATCATTTGCACTTCCCCGCCATGCCGTGGGAGGTGAAACAAAAGATCGAAGACCGTTGGGGCAAACCCGAAGACGACCCCTTCGTCGAACACGTTACTCTCCCCTCGTGTGGGAGGGCCCCCCCGGGGGGGGAGGCTGGCACTGTTGAAACCCCCGCCTTCAAACTCTCAATCCACCAATTCGGCAACGCCGTCGTCGGCCTTCAACCTGCGCGCGGCTACAATATTGACCCAACCGACACCTACCACTCACCCGACCTTGTCCCGCCGCACAACTACCTCGCCTTCTACATCTGGTTGCGCGAACACTGGGGCGCGGACGCCATCATCCACATGGGCAAGCACGGCAATCTCGAATGGCTTCCGGGCAAGGCGCTGGCTCTGTCAGAGACCTGTCTGCCAGAGGCGGTTCTCGGCCCGATGCCCCATATCTACCCTTTCATCGTCAACGACCCCGGGGAGGGGACGCAAGCCAAGCGCCGCGCGCAGGCGGTCATTATCGATCACCTGACGCCGCCACTGACCCGCGCTGAAACCTATGGGCCGCTGCGCGACCTCGAAGCGCTGGTTGACGAATATTTCGAAGCCGCCGGTGTCGACCCCCGCCGTATTGACCTACTTCGACGTGAAATCCTGTCGCTTACATCCGCCACTGGTCTGGATACCGATGTTGGCATGACCGGTGAAGACGAGGAAACCGACCTCGCCAAGCTTGATGCGTATCTCTGCGAATTGAAAGAGGCGCAAATTCGCGATGGCTTGCACATATTCGGTTCGTCTCCCGATGGGGATCTTGAACGCGATCTCGCAATCGCCCTCGCCCGGGTTCCCCGCGGTGATGGCAAATGGGGCAATGCCTCGCTTCTGCGCGCCCTTGCGCGAGACTGTGCGATTGGCACGGAATTCGACCCGCTCGATTGCGATATGGCCGCCCCATGGACCGGCCCTCGTCACAAATTTCTTTGGGCGGCAGGTGGGGCCGACAACGTCTGGCGCAGCAATGGCGACACAGTGGAACGGCTGGAAGAATTGGCGAAGTTGGCTATAGCGTGGCCCGAAACGCCGCGCGATTTCAAGCACACTGCACCGGTCTTGGAAAGCCTGCACGGCGAAATCATCCCCGCCCTGCGCGCCTGCGGACCAAACGAGGGAGCGGGCCTCCTCACCGCCATCTCAGGGCACTTCCTCGCCCCGGGGCCGTCCGGCGCGCCCACGCGCGGAAGGCCCGACACTCTGCCGACGGGCCGCAATTTCTTCAGCGTCGACAGCCGCGCCGTGCCGACCCCGACCGCTTGGGCCTTGGGCTGGAAATCCGCCAATCTGCTGATCGAGAAACACCTGCAGGATCACGGCGACTGGCCGCGCACGATGCTGTTGACCGCATGGGGTACCGCCAACATGCGGACCGGCGGTGATGACATCGCGCAATGCCTCGCGCTGATGGGCGTTAAACCGCAATGGGACGCCGCCAACCGCCGCGTCACCGGCTTTGAGATCATCCCAAACACCGCATTGGGTCGCCCCCGCGTCGACGTCACCCTGCGCGTTTCCGGCTTTTTCCGCGACGCCTTCCCCAGCCAGATGGCCCTCGTCGACAGCGCCGCCCGCGCCGTTCAGGCGCTGAACGAACCCGACGCCGACAATCCCGCTGCCGCCCGTGCCCGGTCTGGTGAGGCGCAGTCGCGTGTCTATGGCTCCAAACCCGGCGCCTACGGTGCCGGGCTGCAGGCGATGATTGACGAACGCCTCTGGGCCGACAAATCCGATCTGGCCGAGACCTATCTGGAATGGGGCAGCTACGCCTATACCGGTGGCGAAGGCACACGCGACCGCGACGGCCTGACCCAGCGCCTGTCTCAGACAGAAGCCATTGTCCAGAACCAGGACAACCGCGAACACGATATTCTCGATTCCGACGATTACTACCAATTCGAAGGCGGTGCGGCTGCGGCGGTCAGCACACTGCAAGGGCAGGACCGCCCGATCTATCACAACGACCATTCGCGCCCTGAACGCCCGGTCATCCGAACACTGGATGACGAAATCGCCCGCGTGGTTCGTTCGCGCGTCGTGAACCCGAAATGGATCAACGGTGTCAAACGCCACGGCTACAAAGGCGCCTTCGAAATCGCCGCCACAGTTGACTACCTGTTCGCCTTCGCCGCCACCACCGGCGCGGTGCGCGGCAACCATTTCGACCTCGTAGAGGCCGCATTCCTCGAAGACGACGCCACACGCGAATTCATCGGAGAGGCAAACCCCGCCGCACTAAAGGAAATCGCTGAACGGCTTCAGGAGGCCATTGATCGTGGCCTTTGGTCGCCGCGTTCCAACTCTGCCCGTGCCCGGATCGAGTCGCTTCGGTGAACCACAGCGCCAACCCCGAGACGACCGGCTGGGAAAAAGTCCTGCGCCTCGTTCAGGACGCGTTCGCCTATATGGAACCGATCATGGGTTTCCCGCCGCGCACCACGTCTATGACGCCGGAAACCCTTGCCGACCGAGCCGCCGCCGGTACCGCATGGGTCATCAACCCCGATGACCCCATCGCCTGCCTCTTCATGCGTCCTTCGAACGATATCCCCGGCGCACTTTTCCTCTCCATGCTTGCCGTGCGCGCGGACCACCAGGGCACCGGCCTCGCCGCCGAACTCCTGCAACGCGCGGAAGATGAAGCCCGCGCCTTGGGGTTCAGCCAACTCACCCTCGACACTGGATCCGCACTAACTGACCTGCGCCGACGCTATGTCCGTTGGGGTTGGACGGAAACCCGCGACGACGGTGAAATCGTGACTTTCATCAAATCTCTTCACCCCGCTGCCAACGCAGCCACGCCCAGATAACAAATAAGCATCGCCAGTGCGAAATACTTCATTGGCCCATCCTCCCAGGGCGCAGGATCGCTCATCTGTTGTCCTTGAAATATGGGAATAAACCCTGGAAAGTCCCCGGATCAGAGGTGCCGCACTTCCTCCGGTTCTTCCGTCCAGCGGTCGTTCAACCCGTCCACCCACCGAACCGGCGCAGCCAGCAGGTCCTCGACTGGCACATCCTCCAACGTCGGCACTGACAGGTTAAACCGCTTCACGCCCTTCGCCGGATTATTCACCGCCGTCCCGATCCTGACCCCGCATTTGGGGCAGAAATAGAAGGTGCCGATCTTCTCGGGCAGCGGGTTATAAGCCGTCACCACGTCTTCCCCGGCCGTATACCGGAAATCGCCCTCCGGCACCGGCACGATCCAGTTCCTCAGCTTCGCACAGATCGTGCAATTGCACCGGAACGTCCCCTCGGCCGGATCGACCGTCGCCTCATACCTGACCGCCCCGCAATGACAGCCGCCCGAATATGTGTTGCGCATTGCGTCCCCTTTCCGTCAAATACACCCTGCGACACGCGCAAACGCGGCGCAAGCATCAGGAGCCTCGCCCATGACCGACGACACCGACCGCCACGCCACCAAGATGGCCAAGAAAAAGGCCGCGCGTGACAAGATCATGGCGACCAAGACCGAGGAAAAGGGCCTGATCATCGTCCACACCGGCAAGGGCAAGGGCAAGTCCACCGCCGCTTTTGGCATGATCTTCCGCCACATCGCCCATGGCCGCCAATGCGCCGTGGTGCAGTTCATCAAGGGCGGCATGTCGACGGGTGAACGCGACATGATCCTCGACCGGTTCACCGACCTCTGCGCCTTTCACACGATGGGCGAGGGCTTTACCTGGGAAACCCAGGACAAAACTCGCGACACCGAAATGGCGCAGGCCGCGTGGGAAAAGGCCAAGGAATTGATCCGCGATCCGGCCAACCACATGGTCCTGCTGGATGAGATCAACATCGCCCTGCGCTATGACTATATCGACATCGCAGAGGTCGTGGAGTTCCTCGCGACCGAAAAACCCCCCATGACCCACGTCGTGCTAACGGGTCGAAACGCAAAGGAAGAACTGATCGAGATCGCCGATCTGGTGACCGAAATGGAGCTGATCAAACACCCGTTCCGGTCGGGCGTTAAGGCGCAGATTGGGGTGGAGTTTTAGCGCATCGCAGTCCCGATCCGGGACCTCAAACTAACTTCAAGTCAAAGGGCGCGCCTGCCGGTGGGGTGGCGCTGCAACGCGCGTGTGACACACTTTATCCCGCCGCCAACATACTAACTCAATTAGGTGCGCAACCTCTCCAAAGCGCCAGCCCGCCGGGACGGGCAGGCGCTCGCCCGGCACCTGCGGTGCTGTTCGGGCGAACCGCAATGCCAAGGAGGGCCTGATCGAGATCGCCGATCTAGTGACTGAAATGGAGCTGCTCCTCATCCGCTGCCGGGAACAGCTCCATCCCCGCCGGGAAGCAGTCGGCGCGCAACAAGGCCTGTGACACCTCTTGCCGGGCTTTCTGTTACGAGAAGGGTGTTAAGGTTACCAAAGCTGAAATGGATAGCCTCGTCATCGAAGGGAATGCATTCCACCCAGAATGGAACTACACAATCACACCACGCCGCCGCCACCAAACGTAGCACTTATTCTTGCGTGTCTCCTAACCGACATTTCCCAAGTAATACGATGTCGTCCGGCCCGTACCGGAATTTACATTTTGCCCGCCAGCGCGCAGGTCAATGACATGATGAACATGATTGTCCTTCACCATGATCGGGGCCAATATTGCAAGGATTGGCAATGCGCTGGTCTGTTTTATCACCGGATTTTGAATCACTCCCGATGACAAACGCTCCGGGGTCGCAGGTGAGTATCTGTTCCAGGGCCTCCCCGGTCACATCATTGTCCTCGGGAATTTCGGAGTCCTTGACGACATCTGCAATCAGGACCGGGGCCGGAACTTACCACCCTTCAATTTAGCCAGACATCCCAGAGCTTGGGGATTTTGGCATAACCTGCGAGGCATCGTCGGATAGCACGAAGGCCTGTCTTGAAGAGAGAGCATAAGGACCTTCGGGCTTTTCGAATCCCCTTTTTTCGCCGCGTATTGCGACGTGGTGCTCTTCGTTTGCTCCGGTTGAAACAGCCCAGTACATGGCGATTGCCAGCACCAAAATGAGGCGGGCCAATCGATCCGGCTTTTTGATCTGGCTTTGAGTAATTTCAAAGCCCCGGGTTTTGAAGTCGGAGAACATGGCTTCAATTCCCCAACGCATTCCATAATCGAGCACCTTGTACTCGGACG
The DNA here is from genome assembly GCA_951812305.1 of uncultured Paracoccaceae bacterium. Classification (GTDB taxonomy): domain Bacteria; phylum Pseudomonadota; class Alphaproteobacteria; order Rhodobacterales; family Rhodobacteraceae; genus Rhodobacter_B. The sequence goes on along the minus strand of CATOSB010000012.1, from coordinate 119,363 downwards.
GTGCTGCATTCATGGCAATAATCCAAGGCTCTTTGTGCCCCTCTTCGTGAAGCACTCCAATGTTGCTAAAGACGCCCGTTCCGTAAAGCTCAGCGTTTACAAGCCCTTCGGGCATCAGTTGGGCAATTTCGCGCGTCATCATCTCGCCACCCTGATGTTGCAGTGTGATATTTCCCTTCATGCGCAGCCGGTAGTCCCATCCAGCCTCCTGGCACCATGCGACCAATCGGGCGGTTCCATAAAACCGATCTCCCGCCAGCAACACACGCGCATCCGCCGGGAGCCATGGGCGGACTGCTTCCAAAAGCTCATGTTGCACGCGCCATCCAATCGGCCCTTTGGTCTGGCGTACACGCCAGGCGACCGGGAGGGCCCGATCCCGCATCCGCACCGATAACATCAAAACCTCATGCCCTTCGTTGAGCTTGCTTTGATCAAGGGCCACCACAATCGTTTCTCCGGCCTCACACTGGCGGCGGAAAATTTCACCAACATAGGCCTGCATGATCTCATCAGTATCGATGTGAGGATTGCCCAGAACCCGCGAAATGTATTGATAGCGGTGGTCCACAGAGCCGATATCGCGGGGCAGAGCAGCCGCATTTTCCATCAGATTGACGCTGCGCGTGTTCAAAATCACGCTTGCTATGATGCACAATCCCTCCCGGCGCGACTTGTGATACCCGAGCAAGCGGTCCTGAAAATCCGCCTCAACCTTCGAATAAAGCTCTGAAAAACAAACATTTCCCAACAAACCAGCCTCCAATATCAGCAGTGGAGACTCCTTGAATCACACAGATCAGACAAACGTCAAATCAGATCCGGAAATTTTGAAGGGTGGTAAGGGGCCGGAAATTCTCCGTCCGGCGTATTGGCGACGTCCCCTGAATCGGCAGTGGCCATAGAGGCGATGACGGCCAGTGCGGTGGTGGTCGGAATGGGAATGGATTTGAACATCGGGATATCCTTTTTAATCCGATGATCTGGACCCTGCCTGTGCTGGCAGGTAAATTCAACCGATATTTTCAGGAAAAAAGACCCCTCCGGGTGAACCCCCGGTGTTTTGGGCCGTACAGCTGAGCGGAACGGTATACCCTCACAAGAACGCGAAATCCGTGAAGAACCACCGGCTTGCGCCGGTGGCATCAAGGGGTGTGCTGATCCAGGTACTGAAGTACCAGGTCCTCTGTGATGGCACCGTTGGTGGTCGAGAAATAGCCTCCTCCCCAAAAGCGGCACCCCCGGCAGCGCTTCCTGATCTGCGGGAATTCTCGTTGTATCCGATAAGACGAGCGACCCTTCATCTTCCGAACCAGGTCGGAGATTGCGAGCTTTGGCGGAACCGAGACAAACATATGGACATGGTCGCGGGAGACTACCCCGTGGATGATGTCCACGCCGTTCTCTCCGCACACATGGCGGCAGATGTCGCGCACGCGCAACCCAAGCTCTCCCACCAGGACCTTGTAGCGGTATTTTGTCGACCAGACCAGGTGGTAGCGGTGGTAGTAGACGCAGTGTTTGCCCGTGTCATATTGCATGTTCAGTCCTTCCCGAAAATGAGCCTGTGCCCTCGCCGGGCGGCTCATTTTCGGGAAGGACTGAACATAACACGATTCGTTCGCGCTAAAGCGAGCCCGTCTGAAGACGGGGGCTATAGATACCCACGGGCTTACACCCGTGGTTCTTTCAAAGGTCAAGCTCGGCTTGTCCATTATCTTCTTGGCCCTGCCATCGGACGTAATTCCGTATCGTTTGCTCGTTGATCCCAACGGTGGACACAAAAAATCCTTTGTAAACGCTGTGGGACGATTTTCGCAGCCGCATTCTGCAGACGATAGCCCGAAGACAATGGAAGGGCTATCATCCCCGCGCTTACACGCGGGGTAGGGCAATCGACTGAACAATTCAAGCGTTCAACGTGACTCCTAAAAACCCTACAAAGTTGCACGTGTCCTCCCGGAATTGCCCTGAATACGCCTTTTGATGCCCCGAGTGCAGGATGCGCGAACGTCATATGGCTCTTTTGCAGCATTTTTTCCATTCAATCGATTGCCCTGACACGCGGGGAGTTCCCGCTGGATTAAACCAAGGCATGGATAGTAAACTGAGCCATTTTCAATCGATCCCCATTAGAACCCCTCGACTTATAGCCGAGGGTTGTTGAGTCGCACCCACCCGGGCCGAACATCTGATAACGAGGTGACGCTGTTTGACGGGACCGGCGTCGGTCCTCAGTCATGTTTAGCGCCTCTCAACAAATTACTTACAGCGTGTACAAACCGATCACAGTTACACGAATTAGAGAATCTAGGTTGATTATGAAAGATAATCCACTACAGGAAACATATGAAGACCAATGGGAATTCGCCTGGAGGCTAGGAACTGCCTCACTGCATCAGTTAGGTAGTATGCTGCGGTTTTGCCTCCACCCCTGAAAATCACATCACGTGATTGCAATCTGAACCGCCCCGGGTTTACCGGAGGGTAAAACACTCCAAAGGTGTCTGACGTCAGCACTCGTTGGAGAGAATTGGTGATTTGAGCAACGGAGGATTTCTGGTTCATCGGAACTGATATGGAGTGAAGATGAGACAGAAATCCGGACAGTCGAAAGCCGCCGCTGACAAGGTGGTGAAAGGCATTCGCCGCAAAACCCGCAAGCATTACTCTGCCGAGGAGAAGATTCGTGTCGTTCTGGCCGGGCTGCGCGGTGAGGAAAGCATCGCCTCGCTGTGCCGCCAGGAGGGTATTTCCGAGAGCCTGTATTACAGCTGGTCGAAGGAGTTCCTTGAAGCTGGGAAACGTCGTTTAGCGGGAGACACGGCCCGTCAAGCCACATCACCCGAGGTGAAGGATTTGCGGTCTGAGTCTGCCGCACTCAAAGAGGTCGTGGCTGAACTCACCCTGGAGAACCGTCTGCTCAAAAAAAGCATGATCGCGGATGGGGAGGACGAGGAATGAGATACCCAGCCTCTGAAAAACTGGAGATCATTCGCACGGTTGAGGCATCGCATCTGCCGGCCAAGCAGACGTTGGCGATGCTGGGCATCCCCAGCTCGACCTTCTACCGCTGGTACGACCTTTTCCAGGAAGGTGGTGTCGAGGCTCTGCAGGACAGATCGCCCAACCCAAAATCGGTGTGGAACCGCGTTCCCGACGACAAACGGGATCAAATCATCGACTTTGCGCTGGAGAATGAGGACCTGACGCCACGAGAGTTGGCGGTGAAGTTCACGGACACCAAGCGTTACTTCGTGTCGGAATCGACGGTGTACAGGCTTTTGAAGGCGCAAGACCTGATTGCCAGCCCCGCTTTCGTGGTGATCAAGGCTGCCGAAGAGTTCAAAGACAAAACGACGGCCATCAACCAGCTCTGGCAGACCGACTTCACCTATCTGAAAGTTATCGGCTGGGGCTGGTTCTATCTCAGCACGATCCTGGACGATTACAGCCGCTACATCATCTCCTGGAAGCTCTGCTCAACGATGAAGGCCGGGGATGTCACCGATACGCTGGACCTGGCTTTGGCTGCGTCAGGCTGTGATCAGGCGACCGTCCTGCACAAACCACGCCTGCTCAGCGACAACGGTTCATCCTACGTTGCCGGTGATCTGGCCGCCTGGCTCGAAGACAAAGGCATGGATCACGTTCGAGGTGCTCCGTTCCATCCGCAAACCCAGGGCAAGATCGAACGTTGGCATCAGACGATGAAAAACCGGGTCTTGCTGGAGCACTACTATCTGCCCGGTGATCTGGAAAGGCAGATCGAAGCCTTCGTCGAACACTACAACAATCGTCGTTACCACGAGAGCCTGAACAACGTCACGCCAGCCGATGTCTACTTCGGCCGGGCGGAAACCATCCTCAGAGAAAGGGAGAAGATCAAGAAACTGACAATCCAGAAACGCCGCTTGCAGCACCAGAAAGCTGCCGCCTAATATGAAACCCTAGATGGACCAGAGCCTCGGTTAGCCAAAAACCATCAGCTCTCCTGAAAACCCTGACGACGGACAATTTTGCCCAGGCGGAGCTCGACCGCCCGTTCCGCAAATGATTTCCTTCATTGAAGAGTACAGAGTGGCCCACGGGGTCGAGCCGATCTGCAAGGTGCTGCCGATTGCCCCATCCACATTCTATGCTCGTGCTGCCATTGCCCGTGATCCTGATCTGGCGTCAGACCGGTCCAAACAGGACGCAATAGATCGAAAGGAGATCAAGGATGCCTTTGATGGCAGCGGCAAGCGATATGGCGCGCGCAAGATCTGGCATGAACTTCGCCGGAACAACCACGACATTGCCCGCTGCACAGTGGAACGTCCCCCTCTCGGGATCATGCTTTGCATGACCCTGCCGGGCAGTGGATGAAAGCTATGGGACTACAGGGCGTTGTGCGGGGTCAAAAGCCGATCACGACCAATCCTGATACATCCCGGCCGTGCCCGGACGATAAGGTCAACCGAGACTTCACAGCAAGCATGCCCAACCAGCTCTGGGTCAGTGACTTCACCTATGTCTCAAGCTGGCAGGGCATGGTGTACGTAGCTTTTGTCATCGATGTCTTCGCTCGCTGCATTGTGGGCTGGCGCGTGTCCACGTCCATGACAACCGGCTTTGTGCTGGACGCTCTGAACCAGGCTATTTGCCAACGCGCGCCTTCCCAGGCTGACAACTTGATCCATCACAGCGACCGGGGCAGCCAATACCTGTCGATCAAATATACTGAACGCCTGATAGAAGCCGGTATCGATCCTTCCGTGGGAAGCGTTGGTGACAGTTACGACAATGCCCTGGCGGAAAGCACGATCGGCCTGTTCAAGACCGAAGTCATCGACTTCATAGGCCCCTGGAAATCCATCGGACAGATCGAATGGGAAACTCTGAAATGGGTGAACTGGTACAACACAAAACGCCTGCACAGCAAAATCGGGTACATCACGCCGCAAGAAGCAGAGGACCAATTCTATGAAGCCTTGAACACGCCAAGAAAGCAGCCTAACATTTGAACCAACAACCCTCCGGTAAACCCGGGGCGGTTCAATCAGGGATCAACCGAAACGCACTGGGAGGAAATCATGGAAGCGTTAAGTTCTATAGTCGGAGCCATTAATGGCGTCGTTTGGGGGCCGCTCATGCTGATCCTCATTCTGGGCGTTGGCTTTTTTCTGTAACTCCCAAGCACCCCCCACGTTTGAGTGTTATTGTCAGTTTTATGGTGAGTCGAATTTGCCATTTTGCGCGTGTTTTTTTTCTTTCTTGTCTGAATTCTGTGGCGCCGGGTTGATTTCTCTGAATCAGTGGTGGGATGGATCAGGTTGCCGCCCTTGAACAACTTCTCGCCACGGCTCTGCGTCGGATCGCTGAGCTTGAAGCTGCGTTGGCGAGCATGGCGGAAGAGATCACGGACCTGCGCCGACAGTTGGCCAAGAACAGCAGCAATAGCAGCAAGCCCCCTTCAAGTGATGGCCTGAAGAAGCCAGCCCCGCGCAGCCTGCGTGGCAAATCCGGAAAGAAAAGTGGCGGCCAAGTTGGCCACCGGGGCGACACCCTGCGCCAGACGTCAACACCCGACTTTGTCGAACGGCATGAGGCGACGCATTGCAGCGCCTGTCAGAGCGCCCTGACGGCGGAGATGGTGAAAGGGATCGAGAAGCGTCAGGTGTTCGACTTGCCTGCGCCACGCCTGGAGGTCACCGAGCATCAGGCGGCGGTTTATTGTTGCGACCATTGTCGAGCCACGACGACGGCTGGCTTTCCCGATGGCGTGGCCGCGCATGTGCAATATGGCACGCGCATGCGGGCAGTGGCGGTCTATTGCAATGTTCAGCAGCTGATACCCGAGGATCGGGTCTGCCAGCTTATGCGCGACCTGTTTGGGGCCACCAGCTTGTGCGCGGCCAGCGTGACCAACTGGACGCGCGGCGCGGCAAATAAGATGGGTGTCGTGGTTGAACACATTCTCGCCCGGCTTGCCGAAGGCGGCGTTCGGCATCTGGACGAGACCGGACTTCGTGTTGCCGGCAAGCTGCACTGGCTGCACACGATCTGCGATACCGCCTTCACCCATTACCGCATCAGCGCCAAACGCGGTGCTGTTCCAACCTTCCTGACCGGCGGGACGATCATTCATGATCACTGGAAACCCTACTACGCCCATATGAGCGGAGTGGACGCCCACGCCCTCTGCGGGGCGCATCACTTGCGCGAACTCAAGGCCATCGAAGAGATCGAAAAAGAGCCTTGGGCGACGGAGATGAGCGCAGTGCTTCATAGCGCCAATCAGCTCAGATGCGCGGCTCAGGATCAAGGCGAGACCGAACTCCCGGAACTGGTTCGCCAGGGTATAGTCACCAGATACATGGCGATCCTCGCCAAGGGGCTCGCCTTCCACGAACGCCAGCCCCCGCTGGCCAAAAGCCCCGGCACCCGCGGCCGAAAAGCCAGGCGGCCAGGCCACAACCTGCTCCTCCGCCTGCGTGACTACCGCGATGACGTTTTGCGATTCATCGCCGACTTCGCGGTCCCATTCACAAACAATCAGGCCGAACAGGACCTGCGCATGATGAAGCTGCGCATGAAAATCTCGGGCACCTTCCGCACCCTCGAGGGCGCGCGGGTCTTCGCCGACATCAGGTCCGTCATCTCGACGGCCAGAAAACACCGGTTCAACATCCTGGAAATCCTGACCCTGTCACCACCTCAGATCATCGCACGGCTCTGACGGAACAAAACCCCGCAACCCTATCGGACAGGGTGCTTGGGAGTTACTTTTTTCTTCAGGTTGGCCTGAAGTTTATGCCAATTCTCAAGCTGGGTACGGGCTTCAGCTTGTTGTTCAAGGGTCGCGAAAGCAGTGGCGAGGGTCAGATTAGCCCCTTCAACGCACTGATGACTTCGCTGTCGGCAACAATCGGTACGGGTAATATTGCGGGTGTTGCGACGGCGGTTTTCCTAGGTGGTCCGGGCGCATTATTCTGGATGTGGATGACCGCATTGGTGGGTATGGCGACCAAATACGCCGAAGCAGTTCTGGCCGTGAAATATCGTGAAACGGACGAGCTGGGGAATTTCGTCGGCGGACCCATGTACTATATCAAGAACGGCCTCGACAAAAAATGGTACTGGCTGGCACCTGCCTTCGCACTCTTTGGTGGGATCGCGGCGTTTGGCATCGGCAACGGTGTTCAGGCTAACGGTGTTGCCAGCGTTCTGGAATCAAACTTTGGTGTGAACACATCAGTCACCGGTGTTGTGTTGATGGTTCTGACCGCTGCTGTGATCCTGGGCGGTATTGGTCGCATCGGTTCAGTTGCAGGTAAACTGGTTCCGTTCATGGCGGTTGCATACATTGTGGCTGGTCTGCTGGTTTTGCTGATCAACATCGGCGGTATCGGCAATGCATTGAGTATGGTGTTTACCCATGCCTTCACACCCTCTGCCGCTGAAGGTGGTTTTGCAGGAGCAGCCGTATGGGCCGCGATCCGGTTCGGCGTGGCGCGCGGTGTCTTTTCAAACGAAGCTGGCCTTGGGTCTGCACCAATCGCGCACGCAGCAGCATCAACCAAAGGACCGGTAAACCAGGGTTTGGTTGCGATGCTGGGAACTTTCATCGACACTATCATCGTATGCTCGATCACCGGTTTGGCGATTATCGCGTCGGGTGCGTGGACGTCTGGCGAATCCGGTGCGGCACTGACGGCACATGCCTTCGAGCTTTCCTTGCCGGGCATTGGTGGATCGCTCATCGCGATTGCACTGTCGATCTTTGCCTTCACGACGATCCTTGGGTGGTCCTTTTATGGCGAGAAATGCATTGGCTTCTTCTTTGGCCCGAAGTCACTGATGCCGTACCGCGTGTGCTGGATCGGCATGATCTATTTTGGTGCGACCGCTGATTTGGGGTTTATCTGGCTGCTGGCCGATACATTGAACGCGATGATGGCCATTCCGAACCTGATCGCCTTGGCGCTTCTCAGTCCCATCGTCTTCAAGTTGACCAAGGAATTCTTCGCGTCAAACGGTGCCACCGAAGACGGCAACGGCACAGCAACTGAGTAACAAACTTCAGGGGGGACCGCTTCACGGTCCCCCCGGTCAACGAACAAACAGACTTCAAGGAGATGACAGATGGCAACGAAAATACTTCTGCCAATTGATCACACAGATGACCGATCCTGGAAATCGGCATTGCCGATGGCTCGAGATCAAGCAAAATTCTACGGTGCCGAGCTTCATGCGGTTTCCGTAATCCCGAAAATCATTCAACTGCCCAACCTTCCTGCCAATTATGGCGCGGGTGCCAAAGATCACGTTAAGGGCAAGGTCAGCGAAATTCTGGCCTTCGAAGGCGCGACGGGCGTTCCCGTCCATATCGAGCAAGGCAGTGTCTATCGCGAGATTTTAAAGCTTGCACACCGAGACGGTTTCGACATGATTGTGATGGCCTCAGCCAAGGGCGACTTCCCAAATTACGAAATTGGGCCCAACTTAGCGCGCGTTGTACGCAATGCCCATTGCAGCGTTGTCGTCGTTCGATCGTGATTGGATTCGGAGAGCGTCGGAGAGTTGCCTATAGGCCTAACCGGCCTGAAGCTGTGTGTGTGGACGCCTCCTGGAACGCAAGCAGAATCGTAACTCCCAAGCACCCCCCACGTTTGAGTGTTATTGTCAGTTTTATGGTGAGTCGAATTTGCCATTTTGCGCGTGTTTTTTTTCTTTCTTGTCTGAATTCTGTGGCGCCGGGTTGATTTCTCTGAATCAGTGGTGGGATGGATCAGGTTGCCGCCCTTGAACAACTTCTCGCCACGGCTCTGCGTCGGATCGCTGAGCTTGAAGCTGCGTTGGCGAGCATGGCGGAAGAGATCACGGACCTGCGCCGACAGTTGGCCAAGAACAGCAGCAATAGCAGCAAGCCCCCTTCAAGTGATGGCCTGAAGAAGCCAGCCCCGCGCAGCCTGCGTGGCAAATCCGGAAAGAAAAGTGGCGGCCAAGTTGGCCACCGGGGCGACACCCTGCGCCAGACGTCAACACCCGACTTTGTCGAACGGCATGAGGCGACGCATTGCAGCGCCTGTCAGAGCGCCCTGACGGCGGAGATGGTGAAAGGGATCGAGAAGCGTCAGGTGTTCGACTTGCCTGCGCCACGCCTGGAGGTCACCGAGCATCAGGCGGCGGTTTATTGTTGCGACCATTGTCGAGCCACGACGACGGCTGGCTTTCCCGATGGCGTGGCCGCGCATGTGCAATATGGCACGCGCATGCGGGCAGTGGCGGTCTATTGCAATGTTCAGCAGCTGATACCCGAGGATCGGGTCTGCCAGCTTATGCGCGACCTGTTTGGGGCCACCAGCTTGTGCGCGGCCAGCGTGACCAACTGGACGCGCGGCGCGGCAAATAAGATGGGTGTCGTGGTTGAACACATTCTCGCCCGGCTTGCCGAAGGCGGCGTTCGGCATCTGGACGAGACCGGACTTCGTGTTGCCGGCAAGCTGCACTGGCTGCACACGATCTGCGATACCGCCTTCACCCATTACCGCATCAGCGCCAAACGCGGTGCTGTTCCAACCTTCCTGACCGGCGGGACGATCATTCATGATCACTGGAAACCCTACTACGCCCATATGAGCGGAGTGGACGCCCACGCCCTCTGCGGGGCGCATCACTTGCGCGAACTCAAGGCCATCGAAGAGATCGAAAAAGAGCCTTGGGCGACGGAGATGAGCGCAGTGCTTCATAGCGCCAATCAGCTCAGATGCGCGGCTCAGGATCAAGGCGAGACCGAACTCCCGGAACTGGTTCGCCAGGGTATAGTCACCAGATACATGGCGATCCTCGCCAAGGGGCTCGCCTTCCACGAACGCCAGCCCCCGCTGGCCAAAAGCCCCGGCACCCGCGGCCGAAAAGCCAGGCGGCCAGGCCACAACCTGCTCCTCCGCCTGCGTGACTACCGCGATGACGTTTTGCGATTCATCGCCGACTTCGCGGTCCCATTCACAAACAATCAGGCCGAACAGGACCTGCGCATGATGAAGCTGCGCATGAAAATCTCGGGCACCTTCCGCACCCTCGAGGGCGCGCGGGTCTTCGCCGACATCAGGTCCGTCATCTCGACGGCCAGAAAACACCGGTTCAACATCCTGGAAATCCTGACCCTGTCACCACCTCAGATCATCGCACGGCTCTGACGGAACAAAACCCCGCAACCCTATCGGACAGGGTGCTTGGGAGTTACGCAGAATCTTTAAGTGATTTTGGGAAATGCGGTCGAGTTCCTACGTGTGTTCGGCCTCTGATTGCGACGCTCTTGTTCGCGGGCCCTTATGGATAGTTCGAAGATCGGGTCCAAATCATATTTGCGGGGTTTCAACTCCACGCAGCTTCCCTGGTTTTCCCAATCCCGTCATTCTCGACTGTTCGCCCATAATCCTCCGCTAAGATCTACCGCATTCCGGCTGACAGCTGGCTTTTCTCAGGCCGCCAACTGAACTCGATATACATCCTCGTTTTTCATCACAGCCCAAGCCATCCGGGCCATCTTGTTTGCCAGCGCGATGGCCACCAGCAGTTTGGGTTTGCGTTTCAGCATCCGGTCGAGCCACGAACCATCGGGTGCACCACCTTTTCGTTCATTGGATTGGATGACGGACATTGCTCCAGGGATGAGTAATCTTCTGATATCTTTCTGGCCCATCTTCGACGTTCGCCCCAGCCGGGTTTTCCCGCCTGTTGAATTCTGTTTCGGCGTCAGGCCTGCCCAGGCGGCAAAATCCCGCCCCTTGCGAAAACTTTCACGTGGGGGTGCGAGAGATGATATTGCCATGGCGCACATGGGCCCGATTCCAGGTATGGTCATCAACCGCTGCGCATTCTCATCCATTCGGGCCGCGGCTTCGATCCGGGATGTCAGGTCATCAATCTGCCAATCCAGAATGCTCAAGTGATCGAAGAGCCGGATGCACATATTGCGCATTATCAACGGGAGTTCGGTGGTTTCGCCGTCGATAACCATAGCTTCGAGTTTTCTGATGTGGGACGGGCCCTGAGCTGCCACAATCCCATACTCGCCTAGATGACCGCGTAGTGTATTGATGACCTGCGTGCGTTGACCGACAAACAATTCTCGCGTTTTCAATAGCATGGATCGGGATTGCTGTTCCGCCGATTTCACGGCGACAAATCTCATCCCGGCGCGCGCTGCGGCCTCCGCAATTGCTTCGGCATCAGCCATATCGTTCTTCTGTCGCTTCCTGAATGGCTTGACATATTGCGGAGGGATCAATCGAACCTCATGTCCGAGCCGTTCGATCTCGCGGCCCCAGTGATGGGAACTGGCGCAAGCCTCCATCGCAACAAGGCAACATGTTTGCGCCGACAGAAAATCCAGAACACACCCGCGCCGGATTTTGCGGCGGAATACGGTAGACCCATCTGCGGTAGCTCCATGAAACTGAAACACATTCTTGGCAATATCGATCCCGATTATGCTAACTTCCATCTTGGACGTCTCCTCTTGTAGCTGTTTTGACACCGCCACCTTGGCACAATGCGATGCCCTTGGGGGAAGAGGCGTCCACTCCATCAAATCGGAAAAATTCTGGAACATTTGTGAACGTCACTGTCTGAGTTCAATGACCCCCAGCTCCAGCCACATCCAACTGAAGTCGTAGACCGGTGCGTTTGTGCCCGCTCTTGCTTTAGCTTCGTTCATCTCCAGGACCTTGAGCCATTTGGCGACGTTCAGTCGGCCTTTCGCCGTTCGTGCGCTCTCGCGCGGGGTTTTGTCGTCGAGCAGGCCGATTGGACGGTCCAGGATGCCCTGGTAATGCTGCCCCATCATCTCCGCCCGGATTGCTGCCTGCTCTTCTTCGGAAAGGTCGAGCGGCTCAGGGGCCGCGCCATTTTCGTGATGCGCTGCCATGGCTTGTTCCAGTGTCTGCCGGGCCACAAGCGGCTGTTTGACGAGATCGCCGAGCAAATTGGCAAGACGGGCTTTCAGTTCCTCCGCCCGCGGCTCGGAATTGATATCCGCTTCGAGCGTGCGGCCCTTGAGGGTGATCATGCCGAGCACCGGTGATCCGTCGTCGAGTTGGGAGCTATACATCTGGCCACTCTCCGGCAGGGCTTTTTGCGGCTTTGGTCTGGCGCGCGCGCCGCGATCCACCCAGTTCCAGATCTTGTCTGACGCGGCTTCCATGTCCGTCTCGCCGTCAAGGATCTTGCGCATCTGGGTCTGGGTCGTTCCCTTTTCAAAACGGTAGACAAGCTGAATAAACTCCACCTCGTCACCATCGAAGTTGAAGAGCTGGGGAAGCGTTTGCTCGTCCGGATGCAGGGGCGTTGCGGCCATCCAGGTTGTAGCGAAGAAGGAGCTTGCCGACTTCAGGGCGATGCCGAGAGCAATGTCCTGAAACCCTTCGGGTGGGGTCTCTTCGCCAAAGTCACCTTCTGCGCGTGCTTCGTCGATTATCTCTTCGAACCGGCTTTCGGACTCTGCGACCATTTCGTTGAATTCAGACAGCAGATCATCTGCGAGTTCCGGTTCGAGCGGTAAGAGCCCACCGGCAATGATATTCTGGCCGCGCACATTGACGATACGCATGGCGAATTGTTCCCAGGACACCATTGTCTTTGTTGCGCTTCGTTCCAACACCCGGAAGGGCTCACCGTCCAGGATCAAATCACGAGCAAGAAATGATTCTCCGGGGACGATATCGCTGACCTCGTAGAGGCTGACGGCGGAATCCCGGATGCCTTTTAGATAGGCGCGGGCGATCTTGGTTTCTTTCCAGCCTCGCCGCTTGAGGTATTGATCGACAACATTGCCATCCTCGGTTTCCCGACCGAGAAAATCATTCATTGCCATGTCATTTAGCACGATCACCCAGTGCCCACCGATCCGATCGGAAAGCTCCTCGAAGCTGTCGATGTCGTGGGCTTCGCAATAAAGTCCGGTGTGGTCGTGAATGGCCTGTTGGAAATGCTCGGGCCACGGCCCCCGAACCATCCACCTGACCAGGCCCGCGAAAATATTGTCAGGAATTTTGATGGCCACTCTTTCTGTCCTCTACCATAGCTCTTCAAACCGGCCTGCGGCCGTGCGTGTGTAATATGCGGTGTGGCGTGGATCCCGATGCCCGAGATAATCCTGGATCAGGCGCAAATCGTGTCCTTTGTTGGCAAGCGCAAATCCGCAGGAATGTCGCAGCATATGGGGATTGATGTGCCCCAGTTTCGCCTGCTTTCCGGCCCGCGCAACCCGTGCCGGAACATCAGAAGAAGCAAAATATAATCCCGAGACCCATGACGGCCGCGTTTGGCGGCCTTCAGTAAGCGGACCATTTCCGCCTCTCCCAGAAAGTCCCGGCTGCGCTCATGGCCATCCGCTGGTTGCTCAGACGTACACTCTTTACGTTTCGCCGGTTGGGCGGCATCTTTCGGAACCTCTCATCATCCTTGTTTTACTGGCGGGCTTGTCTGGAAACTTTTAACAGTTCACGCACTTTGTAAAGAGTTTCATGCGGCCATGGCCTCGAAGTCGGTCCGTTTATCCAGATCAACATCGAAACGGCCATATGGATTGATGTGAAGATAAAAGAGTGGGGACAGCCCCTGCAGATCCCGATCTGACAATCTGCGGATCCACTCAGGTTCCGACAGCACCGATTGCACCATGCGCGTGTTGACATAGGCTAGCGACGCCTGAAGCAGGTGCAACGCATGCGCCGAGATCTCCTGATCGGCAATCCGGTTGCTGGAGATTTCACCGCCTTTGCCGAAGAACACAAACCCGTTGGCGCTGTTCCAATTCTCGACCACATTAAGCCCCTCATGGATTTCCCGGCGGAAACTCTCGGCCCTCAGATAGCGGCACAGGAAGATCGTTCTGATCCCGCGACCTAATTCCGCGAGTGCCTTGTAGGTTGGGTGCATCACATCAGCGCGCGCAAAGCGGCGCAGGATGGCTTCCGGATCTGCCGTGCCCTGCTGCATGGCAGCGGCATACTTGACCATCTCGTCGTATTGCCGTTCGATCTCCGCCCAGTCGATGGCCCCAGACAGAGTCGGCTGCAAATGAGGCAGTTGCCCTCGCATTCCGGTGCCAGGCAGGGCCAGTTTCTGGCGCGCGATGGCTTTCAGACGCGGAGCCAATTTAAAACCAAGGTAACTCCCAAGCACCCCCTGCAAGATGAGCGGGGCTTTGGTGGGTGCTGTCCGGTTATATGCATTCCTCTCATTCGACTCGATATGGGTGCATTAAAAAACCCCGATTCTGGATAAGACGTTGGCGTCACCAGTGCACTACTCGACAGAATTTTTTCGTAGTTTTTTGATTCGTTTTTTACGATACTCGTTGACCCTTTTTCGCAGAGGGTTGCGATGAGGGATTTCCACCATTGTTATGGAAATGATCCTCGGTTCTCTCAAAGCCTCATTTGGCTCCAGTTCAACGGCAATTCCGCCAAACTCTCCAAGAAATAGAACATTTGAAGTAACTCCCAAGCACCCCCCACGTTTGAGTGTTATTGTCAGTTTTATGGTGAGTCGAATTTGCCATTTTGCGCGTGTTTTTTTTCTTTCTTGTCTGAATTCTGTGGCGCCGGGTTGATTTCTCTGAATCAGTGGTGGGATGGATCAGGTTGCCGCCCTTGAACAACTTCTCGCCACGGCTCTGCGTCGGATCGCTGAGCTTGAAGCTGCGTTGGCGAGCATGGCGGAAGAGATCACGGACCTGCGCCGACAGTTGGCCAAGAACAGCAGCAATAGCAGCAAGCCCCCTTCAAGTGATGGCCTGAAGAAGCCAGCCCCGCGCAGCCTGCGTGGCAAATCCGGAAAGAAAAGTGGCGGCCAAGTTGGCCACCGGGGCGACACCCTGCGCCAGACGTCAACACCCGACTTTGTCGAACGGCATGAGGCGACGCATTGCAGCGCCTGTCAGAGCGCCCTGACGGCGGAGATGGTGAAAGGGATCGAGAAGCGTCAGGTGTTCGACTTGCCTGCGCCACGCCTGGAGGTCACCGAGCATCAGGCGGCGGTTTATTGTTGCGACCATTGTCGAGCCACGACGACGGCTGGCTTTCCCGATGGCGTGGCCGCGCATGTGCAATATGGCACGCGCATGCGGGCAGTGGCGGTCTATTGCAATGTTCAGCAGCTGATACCCGAGGATCGGGTCTGCCAGCTTATGCGCGACCTGTTTGGGGCCACCAGCTTGTGCGCGGCCAGCGTGACCAACTGGACGCGCGGCGCGGCAAATAAGATGGGTGTCGTGGTTGAACACATTCTCGCCCGGCTTGCCGAAGGCGGCGTTCGGCATCTGGACGAGACCGGACTTCGTGTTGCCGGCAAGCTGCACTGGCTGCACACGATCTGCGATACCGCCTTCACCCATTACCGCATCAGCGCCAAACGCGGTGCTGTTCCAACCTTCCTGACCGGCGGGACGATCATTCATGATCACTGGAAACCCTACTACGCCCATATGAGCGGAGTGGACGCCCACGCCCTCTGCGGGGCGCATCACTTGCGCGAACTCAAGGCCATCGAAGAGATCGAAAAAGAGCCTTGGGCGACGGAGATGAGCGCAGTGCTTCATAGCGCCAATCAGCTCAGATGCGCGGCTCAGGATCAAGGCGAGACCGAACTCCCGGAACTGGTTCGCCAGGGTATAGTCACCAGATACATGGCGATCCTCGCCAAGGGGCTCGCCTTCCACGAACGCCGGCCCCCGCTGGCCAAAAGCCCCGGCACCCGCGGCCGAAAAGCCAGGCGGCCAGGCCACAACCTGCTCCTCCGCCTGCGTGACTACCGCGATGACGTTTTGCGATTCATCGCCGACTTCGCGGTCCCATTCACAAACAATCAGGCCGAACAGGACCTGCGCATGATGAAGCTGCGCATGAAAATCTCGGGCACCTTCCGCACCCTCGAGGGCGCGCGGGTCTTCGCCGACATCAGGTCCGTCATCTCGACGGCCAGAAAACACCGGTTCAACATCCTGGAAATCCTGACCCTGTCACCACCTCAGATCATCGCACGGCTCTGACGGAACAAAACCCCGCAACCCTATCGGACAGGGTGCTTGGGAGTTACCATTTGAAACGGTTTCGTGATCTGCTTTGAATGTATCAGGGTCATTTTTCCGTACGTGTTTCGGGATGATCACCTGAAAGGGAGTGGCAGCCATCAGATCGAGCACAAGTGTCATGGTTCTTTTAGGGAGCGCAGCCAGTTCATTGAGCTTATCCGTGAGGGCGTAGAAACGGTTGGGGTCCTCTTCCATCATGTCGAACATGAGGTCCCGGATCTTCTCATAAGCGAGATCTTCGTTGATTGGGAAGTTGTTCTCCATGGCGCGCACCTTTTGCCCCGTGTTGACCAGCCTGAATGCCCCCGTGATTAGTATGGGGTGAGAGGGGTTTCCAGGTACGTTGCCCCATGATTCAAGGTTCAAAAGCGACACAATATGGACCGCCACTCATGTCGATCACTAACACCGCACTTTTTGTCTGTCTCGATGATTTTGCAAAAACCTACGAGGACTGGGAGCGCCACCGGTTGATCCCCTCGGGTCGTCAGAGGCTTCGCGCCGGCAAGCTGACCCTGGGGGAGAGCCTGTTCATCATGGTCTTGTTTCACTTGTCGCCGTTCAAGGACTTCAAACATTATTGGATTTATGGCGTTGAGCAGAAATACCGTGACTGCTTTGGCAACCTCCCGAGCTATGGTCGGTTTGTCAGCCTCATGCCAAGATTAATGGTGCCGTTTTGCATACTGCTGCACTGCTTCAGCGGTGAAAAAACCGGCGTCTATTTTGCCGACAGCACTAAGCTCGCGGTCTGCCACAATGCCCGCATTAATCGAAACAAGGTCTTCAAGGGGCTGGCAAAGCGCGGTCGCAGCACAATGGGCTGGTTCTTTGGCTTCAAACTGCATCTAATCATCAACAACAAGGGGGAGATCATGGCCGTCAAAATCACGGCAGGTAATGTCGATGATCGAAAGCCGTTTGAAGCCATGATCGCGGGCCTCGAAGGCAAAATATTTGCTGATAAGGGCTATATCTCCAAATCCCTCTTCCAACGGCTCTGGCAGCGTGGGCTCCACCTCGTCACCGGCATTCGCCGCAACATGAAAAACTATCTCCTGCCAATCCTGAACAAAATCCTGTTGCGAAGGCGGTTCATCATCGAAACTCTGTTCGATAAGTTGAAAACCAGCATGGGACTGGAACACACTCGACACAGATCGCCTGCCAACGCATTCGTACACCTCATCTCGTGTGTCGCAGCCTATATGCTCGGGAAAACCAAAGTTAAAATGGGACCCATAACCGTGCCGGAAACAATCAGGCAGGTCGAATACCAGATATAGCGCTTATCCAGAACTCAGGTTAAAAAACAAGTACTTCGGAGAAAGTGAACGAAAGCTACGCGCATCTTTGCAAATGATCGAAAGTGTAGCGCCGTGCATCCTTTGGATAGACGAAATTGACAAAGCAGTAGCTCAGACGAATGATGCAACTCATAGCGTAGATCTCAATATGCGGGCGTCACTTTTGACCTGGCTGCAAGAGCACGAAGCACAGGTGTTCGTTTTGGCAACAGCTAATCGCTTTGAGGATCTTCCACCTGAGCTGACTCGTGCCGGACGTTTAGATGCAAAGTTTTTTTTGGGTTGCCCAGGCATTGAGGCAAGAAAAGAAATCCTGAAAATCCATTTGGCTGAACGGAAGATTAAGACTGACCAACTTGATATCGATAGAATCGTCGAAGCTACTGTGGGTTTTACAGGCGCGGAATTAGAGCAAGTTGTTGAGGATTCAGTTTATCGGGCGTACTATAGAAAGTCAGAAGGTAACTCCCAAGCACCCTGTCCGATAGGGTTGCGGGGTTTTGTTCCGTCAGAGCCGTGCGATGATCTGAGGTGGTGACAGGGTCAGGATTTCCAGGATGTTGAACCGGTGTTTTCTGGCCGTCGAGATGACGGACCTGATGTCGGCGAAGACCCGCGCGCCCTCGAGGGTGCGGAAGGTGCCCGAGATTTTCATGCGCAGCTTCATCATGCGCAGGTCCTGTTCGGCCTGATTGTTTGTGAATGGGACCGCGAAGTCGGCGATGAATCGCAAAACGTCATCGCGGTAGTCACGCAGGCGGAGGAGCAGGTTGTGGCCTGGCCGCCTGGCTTTTCGGCCGCGGGTGCCGGGGCTTTTGGCCAGCGGGGGCTGGCGTTCGTGGAAGGCGAGCCCCTTGGCGAGGATCGCCATGTATCTGGTGACTATACCCTGGCGAACCAGTTCCGGGAGTTCGGTCTCGCCTTGATCCTGAGCCGCGCATCTGAGCTGATTGGCGCTATGAAGCACTGCGCTCATCTCCGTCGCCCAAGGCTCTTTTTCGATCTCTTCGATGGCCTTGAGTTCGCGCAAGTGATGCGCCCCGCAGAGGACGTGGGCGTCCACTCCGCTCATATGGGCGTAGTAGGGTTTCCAGTGATCATGAATGATCGTCCCGCCGGTCAGGAAGGTTGGAACAGCACCGCGTTTGGCGCTGATGCGGTAATGGGTGAAGGCGGTATCGCAGATCGTGTGCAGCCAGTGCAGCTTGCCGGCAACACGAAGTCCGGTCTCGTCCAGATGCCGAACGCCGCCTTCGGCAAGCCGGGCGAGAATGTGTTCAACCACGACACCCATCTTATTTGCCGCGCCGCGCGTCCAGTTGGTCACGCTGGCCGCGCACAAGCTGGTGGCCCCAAACAGGTCGCGCATAAGCTGGCAGACCCGATCCTCGGGTATCAGCTGCTGAACATTGCAATAGACCGCCACTGCCCGCATGCGCGTGCCATATTGCACATGCGCGGCCACGCCATCGGGAAAGCCAGCCGTCGTCGTGGCTCGACAATGGTCGCAACAATAAACCGCCGCCTGATGCTCGGTGACCTCCAGGCGTGGCGCAGGCAAGTCGAACACCTGACGCTTCTCGATCCCTTTCACCATCTCCGCCGTCAGGGCGCTCTGACAGGCGCTGCAATGCGTCGCCTCATGCCGTTCGACAAAGTCGGGTGTTGACGTCTGGCGCAGGGTGTCGCCCCGGTGGCCAACTTGGCCGCCACTTTTCTTTCCGGATTTGCCACGCAGGCTGCGCGGGGCTGGCTTCTTCAGGCCATCACTTGAAGGGGGCTTGCTGCTATTGCTGCTGTTCTTGGCCAACTGTCGGCGCAGGTCCGTGATCTCTTCCGCCATGCTCGCCAACGCAGCTTCAAGCTCAGCGATCCGACGCAGAGCCGTGGCGAGAAGTTGTTCAAGGGCGGCAACCTGATCCATCCCACCACTGATTCAGAGAAATCAACCCGGCGCCACAGAATTCAGACAAGAAAGGTAACTCCCAAGCACCCTGTCCGATAGGGTTGCGGGGTTTTGTTCCGTCAGAGCCGTGCGATGATCTGAGGTGGTGACAGGGTCAGGATTTCCAGGATGTTGAACCGGTGTTTTCTGGCCGTCGAGATGACGGACCTGATGTCGGCGAAGACCCGCGCGCCCTCGAGGGTGCGGAAGGTGCCCGAGATTTTCATGCGCAGCTTCATCATGCGCAGGTCCTGTTCGGCCTGATTGTTTGTGAATGGGACCGCGAAGTCGGCGATGAATCGCAAAACGTCATCGCGGTAGTCACGCAGGCGGAGGAGCAGGTTGTGGCCTGGCCGCCTGGCTTTTCGGCCGCGGGTGCCGGGGCTTTTGGCCAGCGGGGGCCGGCGTTCGTGGAAGGCGAGCCCCTTGGCGAGGATCGCCATGTATCTGGTGACTATACCCTGGCGAACCAGTTCCGGGAGTTCGGTCTCGCCTTGATCCTGAGCCGCGCATCTGAGCTGATTGGCGCTATGAAGCACTGCGCTCATCTCCGTCGCCCAAGGCTCTTTTTCGATCTCTTCGATGGCCTTGAGTTCGCGCAAGTGATGCGCCCCGCAGAGGGCGTGGGCGTCCACTCCGCTCATATGGGCGTAGTAGGGTTTCCAGTGATCATGAATGATCGTCCCGCCGGTCAGGAAGGTTGGAACAGCACCGCGTTTGGCGCTGATGCGGTAATGGGTGAAGGCGGTATCGCAGATCGTGTGCAGCCAGTGCAGCTTGCCGGCAACACGAAGTCCGGTCTCGTCCAGATGCCGAACGCCGCCTTCGGCAAGCCGGGCGAGAATGTGTTCAACCACGACACCCATCTTATTTGCCGCGCCGCGCGTCCAGTTGGTCACGCTGGCCGCGCACAAGCTGGTGGCCCCAAACAGGTCGCGCATAAGCTGGCAGACCCGATCCTCGGGTATCAGCTGCTGAACATTGCAATAGACCGCCACTGCCCGCATGCGCGTGCCATATTGCACATGCGCGGCCACGCCATCGGGAAAGCCAGCCGTCGTCGTGGCTCGACAATGGTCGCAACAATAAACCGCCGCCTGATGCTCGGTGACCTCCAGGCGTGGCGCAGGCAAGTCGAACACCTGACGCTTCTCGATCCCTTTCACCATCTCCGCCGTCAGGGCGCTCTGACAGGCGCTGCAATGCGTCGCCTCATGCCGTTCGACAAAGTCGGGTGTTGACGTCTGGCGCAGGGTGTCGCCCCGGTGGCCAACTTGGCCGCCACTTTTCTTTCCGGATTTGCCACGCAGGCTGCGCGGGGCTGGCTTCTTCAGGCCATCACTTGAAGGGGGCTTGCTGCTATTGCTGCTGTTCTTGGCCAACTGTCGGCGCAGGTCCGTGATCTCTTCCGCCATGCTCGCCAACGCAGCTTCAAGCTCAGCGATCCGACGCAGAGCCGTGGCGAGAAGTTGTTCAAGGGCGGCAACCTGATCCATCCCACCACTGATTCAGAGAAATCAACCCGGCGCCACAGAATTCAGACAAGAAAGAAAAAAAACACGCGCAAAATGGCAAATTCGACTCACCATAAAACTGACAATAACACTCAAACGTGGGGGGTGCTTGGGAGTTACGTCAGAAGTTCTAACAGAAGTTACTAAAGAGCGCTGTTTATCCACAGCGGATTTTTTGGAAGCCTCCAAGGCGGTGAAACCAATTATCTTTGCGTCAAGCGATAGTTTGACGGAAGTTTGGAAGCTTGTTGAGCAAGGAAGAGTGAGTGCGGCCGATCCTGACATGCTTGGTAAAACCGAACTCCTAAAAATTATAGAGCCGGAACGGTTCTCTCCGATGTATTGTCAAGCTCATACCATCGAAGGTTGGGAAGCTCGAATTTCTGATGGGGTTCGCATGTTGATGCGTGACCATCTTGGAGCACCGGCGGCTATCTTTCTTGATGTTGGAGATCCAGAATGGTCACTGGTCGTGACCAACATCAAGTTCAGAGATGAAGATGAGGCAGACTGGAAATTTATTGATAGGTTGGAGACTGTTGCTAACACAGCGACACCGGAACGCGCGTGCTCATCCCGCGCGGCGCGGCGCTTGTCGGCACCTATGGCTCGGACACCCGAACCGGGCAGCGACGGCTCTTCTTCGCCTGGACCGATCTCCGAATGCCCGACGGGACGCGCCATGATCTGGACAAATTCGCCACCCTCGGGGCCGACGGCGCCTCCGGCGTGCGCGGGCAGCGCACGACCGGCCTGCTGACCGCGCTCGGCGCCGCCGTGCTGTTTGATCTCGCCGGCAATGCAACACAGATCCTCACAGGAACGAAAGACCGGGAAGAAAGCGATCTCGGCGCACTCGTCGCCCAGGCCACCGGCAGCGCAACCGGACGCGTGGCAGAAGACTATCTCGGGCAGTTGCTTGAGCGTGGCCCCCGCTTCCGCGTCAAGGCCGGCGCACTCATGAACGTCCTCGTCGAAGACGACATATCCCTCCCGGCGGTGATCCCGTGAGCGCCTACAGGCCCAAAGCCGCGCGCAAAAGCGCGTTGGCACGCGTCTGCCAGCCACGGCCCTCCGATTTAAGGCGCGCCAGAATGTCAGGATCCAGCATCATATGCACCGACTTCTTGCGTTTCTCGGGTGGCAACGGTGGCCGTCCGCGCCGGGCTTTGGCAAACCACGCCTCATCCAGTTCAAGGGCATCGCCGTTTTCATCAATATACGATTTATTCTGCGACATAGGCTTTAACCTCTCGTTTGTTCGCTTTTCGAAGGGAAATAAGGCGGCGGGCATCACCGCGCAGGCTCCAGACAGCGACATGGTGGCGGTTACCTATGAGACTGATCGAGATGAATCTTCGTTCGCCATAGTCACCACGCCTGTCCTCCCTGGTTATGGCAATTTCCCATGCGAAAGACCCTATCGCCGCGAAGTCGATCCCGTGTTTGCCCAAATTACGCAGACGCTTTGCCGTATCCCATTCAAAATCCATCTACATAATATGTACATATTATTTCCGGCGGTCAATCCGGCACGACCATGGGGACACGCCCATGGGGTTTGATGCATATCCTCTGCGGTCCAGGCTGCTTTCGGCCCTGCTGTGTCTCGCCTGTCTCTTTATGGCCCTGCCTGCGCCTGCCTGCACCGAGGACACGGTGCTTGATCTGGTCGGGCGGCTGGAAGCGCGCGGGAGCTATGACACCGTCAATTACCGGGTGAAGGTGCGCCCGCCCCGCGCGGTCACGACGATGAGCGTGGGCGAGGTGCTGGCCTGGCAGCGCAACACGGTGCGCGGCGGCTCGATCTCTTCGGCTGCCGGAAAGTACCAGATCATCCGCCCCACCCTTCAGCGTCTCGTCGATCAGGGTCTGGTGCGGCCCTCGGAGACCTTCGACGCGGCGACACAGGACCGGCTCGGGCGGCACCTGTTGCGCGCCACCGGATACCGGGCGGGCGATACCTCACCCGCGACCGCCAACAGGATTGCCGGGGTCTGGGCCGCGCTGCCGCGTGTCAGCGGTGCCGGCGCGGGGCACTCGATCTACGAAGGGGTTGCCGGGAACCACGCCCTCATCACCGCCCCGAGCTACAGGGCGGTTCTCGCCTGCGAGCGGGATGTGGCCAGCCTCGGAGGGGAAATCGGCGCGATCCGGGGCGGCAGGGCCTTCGGCTTCCACTGGGACCAGGTGCTGGAGGAGATCGCCCAGGCCTCGCAGAAGGTGCTCGCGGAGATCGGCATCTGGGCCATCGGCCTGCTGCTCGGCCTCTTCGTCATCGATCTGGTTCTCCGGGCAGGGAACTGGATCCTCTCCGGCAATCCCGGTGTTCTCTACAAAGGCATCGCCTTCCGGCTTCTGACCGTCTGTCTCTGCCTTGCGCTGCTCACCATGCCGGGCGCGTTTATCGACTTCATCGGTGCGGTTGTACGCCAACTGGCCGGAAGCCCGGGCACCGGCACGGCGTTTTCGCTCAACGCCTTCGTGTCGGGCCGCACGGCGCTCATCTTCTCGCTCTTCGAAGGGTTGGGAATCTGGCCCATAGCGATACAGGTCGGCGTGATCGTAATCGCCGCGCTGAACCTTTTACCCTTCGCCCTTCTTCCGGGACTTATCGTCTACTGGAGCGCCCGACTGTTGCTGGCCGCCGCCGCCGGCCTCTTCGCCCTTGGCTTCGGCGGGCTGAAGGAGACCACCGCAAAAGCGCGCAGTGCCACGCTGCTGCCGGTCTCGGCGGGGCTCTCCCTGCTCGTGGTCATGCTCCTCACCGGGACCACGCTCGAGATGGCCTGGACGGTCCGCTCAGAGACCAACCCGCTTTTTGCCGCGATGTCATTCCTGCTGCTGGAGATCACCGCCGCCGCGCTCGCGTGGCTCCTGCCCCCCGCCATCGGAAGGATCGTCAGATGAGCCTCTCACGCAGCACGACCGCCGATGGGTATCTTCGGACCACCGGGCAACAGCGGCGACATGCAAAGCGCCGCACCAAAGACCCGGCGGCATTGACCTTCCCGCGCCGCGCCGTCAGGCTTTTGCGCGGTGCGGGGCAGGGCCTCACCCTCCTGCTTGTTCTCTGCCTGACCCCTCTGGACACCATCCTGGCAGAGACCCGCACCACCACCGATCTTCTGGGCTTCATCCGCGCGCTCGAGGCCCCGCGCGGCTATGACGATTACGAACGCCGCATCCCGCGCGCCCCTCCGAAACCGCTCACCGCCATGTCTGTGGGCGACGTGCTCGACTGGCAGACCCGGGTCCGGGCCAAAGGCGCACCCTCCACCGCTGCCGGGGGCTACCAGTTCATCCGCGACACGCTCGCCCGCCTGGTCAGAACCCACGGGATCGCGCGCGCCACCCGGTTTGATGCAGCACTTCAGGATCGTCTCGCAGAGCTTCTGATCGCGGAATGCGGCACCCCCGGTCCGCCCGCCAACCATCCCCGCTATGGCAATTGCCTCGCGGGCATCTGGGCCGCCCTGCCGCTGACCCATGGACCGCAGCGGGGACACTCCGCCTATCGCGGGCTGGCCGGCAACCGGGCGCTCACAACCCCCGACACCGTGCTCGCGGTTCTGGCGGGCCAGCCGGTCTCTCTGGCCCTCCACAACCCCCGGCCTGCCGCGCCCATCCCCGACACAAGCGTTCTCGCCTTCGGCGCGGTCAGGCTGCGCGATGTCGGTGCTGCCATGCGCGGCGCGGAACGCGCCGGAACGCTGTCCCCCTCTGTCCGCAACTGGAGCCTTGATCCCTATGCCGTCGAGTGAGACCCATACCGGCACGGGCAAGCCGGCAGGCCCGGATGCGGCGAAGGTCAGGGCCGCGCTCGAGGCCCGGGCGGAAGATCTCTTTCGCAGGGCCTTCGGCGAGCCGGTCCGTCCCGGAGCCTCTGACTGGCGGGCGAAGGAAAACGACGCGCTCTCGATGAGGATGAAGGGTGATCGGCGCGGGCTCTGGTGCGATCATTCCGCCGGGGAAGGCGGCGATACTCTCGATCTTGCCGCGATGGTGTTCTGTGGCCTCACAAGCGCGCGAAGCGACTTTCCGCGTGTGCTCGCAGAGGCGTCGCGCTGGCTGGGCAACGCCCCAATGCCGGACAGACGGAAGCCCGCAGACAGAGATACCGGGGACCGCGCCTACCTCCGGGCGCTGGTGCAGACGATAGAGGGATGGACCCGTCCGGTGCGGGGCAGTCCGGCAGAGGTCTATCTCGCCGGGCGTGGCATTCGGGACCTGCCCGAAACCGGCCTGGCCTGGCTGCCGCCGATCCCGCGCCTGCGCGTCCGCGATCCCGACCGGCCCGCGCTTGTGGTCTGGGCCATGGATGGGAACGGGCATGCGGTCGGCGGCCAGCGCATCCTGATCGATGCGGACGGGCGCAAGGCCGCCGTGGAAATCCCCAAGCCCGCCTTCGGCACAATCGGCGGGGCACCGGCCCGGTTTCCGGCGGCGGGCAGTGTTGAGAAGGACGCGCCACTGGTGATCGCCGAAGGCCCCGAGACCGCCCTGACACTCCGATCCGTAACGGGGCTTGAGACCTGGGCGGTGTTCGGGGTCTCGGGATGGAAGCGCGCGCCGGTCCCGGTGGACCGCGTGGTGATCCTTGCGCCCGACCGGGATGCGCCGGGCAGCCCGGCGGGGCGTGCGTTTCGGGCGGCGCTGGCCCCTCATCTCGACCGGGGCTGCCGACTCCGCATCGCCGAGGCCCCCGAACCGGAAGGCTCGAAACGCGATCTCAACGACACGCTGATGACCCGGGGGGCTTTCGCCCTGCTCGGCGCCATCGCCTCGGCCCGGAGGGCGGGCGCATGAGACACCTGAAGGCAGGCGGGTGGCACAGGTTTCTCTTCGTCCCCGGCAGCGCGGCGCTCGCCTTTGCGGCCTTCTTTCTGCCGCCCGTGCCCTTCGCGCTGGCGCTGCTGCCATTGCTCGTCGCGGCCTGGTCCGGACTGGCCGCGCTGCGTGCCGCCGCCATGGCCGGCTTCATGCTCTGGCCCGCCATCGCTTCGGCCACTGGTCTTGTCGGGGTTGGCATGGGGCCGGGAGTTGCCTGGGCCGGAGCCGCAGGGATCGTGGTCGCGCTCTCGCTGCTTGCCGCAGGGATTGGCATCCTGCCCGTGACCCTGGCGCTTCTGGCACTCCCGGTCTTCCCCGCCTCGCCGCTCCTGCCGCTGGCCGCCCTTCTGCCAGGCGCGGGATTTGCCGGCCTGATCGTCACCGCGCTGGCGCTGACCGTCGCGGAGACCCTGCGGAGCCGAAGGATCCGGACGGTGCTCTTTACCGGCATTGCCGCGACACTTGCGGTCTGGAATATCTTACCCGGTGCGCCCGGCGCAGGGGCCACGTCCCTGTGGCGGGAGATCCCCGAACCCGTCACCATCACCGAACGCGCCCGCTGGATCGCGCTCAGGGACAGCCTTCCCGAGGGCGGCACAGCAAGCTTGGGCGAAAACATCTTCCGGGCCGAAGACGCCGACGCACGCGCCTTCTGGTGCCGCGCTGCAAAGACCCGGAACCTCACCCTCTTTATCGGCGTCTCCGAACCATATGAGGGCGTCCGCCGCAGTGCGCTCCGGCGGCTGGACCCGGAAACATGCGCGCGCACAGGCGATGCCACGATCACCCGCGCAGGCTTCGGTATTCCCGGCGTCACCGGCACCTGGACGCTGATGGAGGGCGACGGGACCTCCGCTGCCCATGACCCGGGCTTCGATGTGCTGATCTGTCTCGAAGCCTTCCTGCCCTGGGCCTGGGTGTCTCTCCTTACCGAAGATCCCCGGCCCGTGGTCGTGCTCTCCAACGATGGGGCCTTCGGGCCGGTCGTCGCATCGCTGCCCGTGCTCGGATCGCTGCCCGTTTCCGTTCTGCGCCGGAAAGCCGCCCGCGCCATGGCCGGACTCTCCGGACGGCAGGTCCACCACGCCGAAACCGGTCGGACGGCGCTCCTTCTGTCCACACCCGCCCGACCCATCACAAAAGGCCAGTCCCAATGACCGACCGAAACATCTCCCGCAGACAAAGGACAGCTGCCGCCATCCGGCGGGGACTGACCCGTGCGCGGGACACGCTCGTCTCGCCTGTCGGCCTCCTGCCGCTCGCCCTGCTCCTTGCCACATGGCTCGGGTTTATCGTCAACGTCGCGCTCTATATGCGCGCCACCACACCCGCCTGGTCCTACGATCCCGGCCTCCTGCTCGCCGCGCTCCTGCCCGCCATGATCTGCCACGGGATCGCCCTCGGTCTCGGGCGCAGGTCCCCGCTCTGGTGGTGTCTCTGGTTTCCCGGCATCGCGCTCTATGCCACCCGGCCCTGGAAGATCGACGGCGCCTGGCAGGCCACATGGGTCTTCGACAATACATGGCCCTGGTTCCGGACCATCCTCTTCAACTATTCCACAGCAGAAACAGCGGTCCTCTTTGCCTTCGCCGGGTTTGTGATCATGGCGACCATCACCGCAGGCGTGGGCTACCGGCTCTGGAAAGGGCTGATCAGGGCCATTGACGACGCCACCCGCGACGGCCCGGCGGGGAGCGGACATAAAGACGGTCTGCCTCAGGCCACATGGGCCAGTCGCGGCGAGATCCGGCAGCGATTTACCCATCCCGGCGGCATCGTGCTCGGCGAACATTCCGATCCCATCGGAGAGACTCCCGGCTTCGATCCGGGACGGCCCCGCAGCTGGGGGCGGCAGGGGACCGGCCATCTCGTCACCATCGACCCGGGCGCGGGCAACGGCCATGCCCTGGTGCTGGCCCCCTCGGCCGGGTACAAGACCGCCGGCATCGTCATTCCCAACATTCTCACCTATGACGGCCCGCTCGTCGTCGTAGATCCCAAAGGCGACCTCTACGCGCGCACCCGCGAGGCACGCGAAGCCATGGGGTATCGGGCCATCGTCATCGATGCCGAAACCGGGTTCGATCCCTTCAAGGCCATCGCGCCGCTCGCACCCGACACCCCTTCGGTCTACTACACCATGGCCAAAACGCTGATGCCCGCCCATGCGCGGTCCTCCGAGAACAGCGAATATTTCCACGATATGTCCGTCAGCCTCTTCGCCGCGCTCATGGCCTATTACGTCGAGAGAAAGAACAACAATGTCGCGGGGGAGATTTCGAGATTCATCAACCGCAAGCGGGAGGACGTGATTGAAGAGGCGCAGGACATCGCGGCCACCTACCCCGATCTGCCCTATATCAATGACGAGATGACCGGGATCGCGGCGCTCGACGACCGCACCTTCCCGGGCGTGGTCAAGGGCATTTCCAACAAGCTCGCCTTCGTTCGCTTCCCCGATATCCAGGCCTTCGGTCAGTCGCGGAAGTCCCCGACCGACCATATCGCCGCGCTCGGCCCAAAGTCCGACATCTTCATCAACCTGCCCGAACTTGCGGCCCGGGACTTCTCCTCCTTCCCGCGCCTCTTGTTCGGCGCGATGTTCGTCATCGCCGGGCTCACCGAGCAACCCGACCGCCCGAAAGCCCGCCGCCTCTTTCTCATCGATGAGGCCCGCGTACTCGGTGGCATGGACATACTGACCAATGTCCGCGATGCCGGGCGCTCCATCGGCATGCATCTCATGCTGATCTATCAGAACTACGGGCAGCTCGTGGAGGCCTGGGGCGGCGATGCCGGGGCCTCCGCCTGGTTCGACAGCTGCGAGGCCAGGGTGGTCAGTGCCGTCGGCTCATCGCGCACCGCCAGCGATATCGTCACCATGCTCGGTAAACACACCATCCGCACCCGGACGCAGGGATCGTCGAGTTCGGCCGCGCCGCTCGCCCCCATGACCGGCACGCTCGGAACCAGCGAGCAGGAACAACTCCGCGAGGTGCCGCTCATGTCGGCCGCAACGCTGGGCCAGCTGCCCGTGCATGGCGCGCTGATATTCACCCGCAAGTCCAAACCGATCCTCGCCACGAAAGCCATCTGGTTCACCCGGACGGACATGAAGGACCGGGTCAGATCGCCCGAAGACGTGGCAGAGCATCTCGCCGCTACGAAACGGCATGCGCAGGTCATGAAACGGATCGGGGAGGCAGAGGCCGCCGATGGCGTGAAAGACAAAACAAACCCGGAAGTCGCCACGTCGGCAACCGGGGCGGTGAAGGGCGCGAAGGCAGCGGAGGCCGGAGCGCAGAGTCATGGCCCGGCCGATCAGGCGCAGGGGCCAGAAAAAGAGGGCACACAATCCCCGGGCGAGAGCGCCCCCGAGGACGGCTTCCCCGAGGTGGAGCCGGATATCGACTATGACCTGGAGACCCGCAGGGCGGACGAAGGGCAAGGCCCCGGTGGCAAGGACACCACAGCGGTCGGGCCATATCCCGGGGTTGAGGGACAGAAAGGGCGAGACGATGCCACCCCCCTTCCCGGTGAGGCAGGGGAGAGTCTCGCACTGTCCGGGGACGAGGCGCGTATCATCGCCCGGCTGCGCTCCGGCGAACCCTGGGTGATCGAGGCCGTTCCGGGATTGCTGGACACGGGCCGGGATACCGCCGCCGCACAGGAGACCGGCGCAACTGAGGGGCGCGGCCGCAAAACGCCGATACCGGACGAAACCTCCGATACCGGTCCGTCGGACATCGAACCAAACCCGGATGTGACGCCACCCGTCGCGCCCGATGAAGAGACACAGGCAATCGACGCGCCCGGACAAGGGCCTCCGCCCGTTACCGGGTCCGACGAGCCGGGCGATGCCGCAGACACCCCCCGGAGCCTGTGACCCCCGCGCCGGACCATGGGCGACCGGACGATACGGGCGAGACCGGCGCGCCCGCCGGCAGCGACCCGGACCGGGCGGACGAAGAGGATATCTCCGGGTCCGCCGGAAACACGTCGGACCCGCCGCCGGCGGACAAACCGGGCAAACCCGACCGCCACGGCCAAAACTGGTCCGACGACGAGGACGACCGCATGTTCAGCATGCTCAAGGCCGAACAATCCCATGAAGAGGTCGGCAGGACACTCGGCCGCAGCGCCGCGGCCATACGCCGACGGCTCGAAAAACTGGAGAAAGATCGCAATGCGAAACCCGCTGAAAAGACTGACGCCAGGGCTGGCGACGAGGCGTGAAACACCCGTCAATGCGCCCGCGCCGGGATCCGAAACAATCCCGTCGCAAGGCCTGGAGTTTCGTGATGCGGAGGGCGCGGCAGCGCAAACGGCTGAGGAAGAAGCGTTGCCTGCGCTGAAGTCTGCACCGGACAACATCGACGTCCGATGCATCTGGGACGCATTGCCGGGGATCGCATTCGAGGCGCTCGACTTCGGACCGGAGCCCTGCCGCACCAACCGCTGGTCCGGGTTCCTGGCGCCGCACCGCGCAGCGGGATTGCCGGTGCCCCGTAATCTCCGGCCATGGAGCATTGATCTCCTGCCCCGGCCCCACATGCGCCGGGGCAGTCTTATGCGCACGCTCGATCTGATCGACTGGTGTCTCACCTCACCGCACTGCCGCCATGAGGTTCATGTCTGGAGGCTGCGGGCGCGGCTCGAAAGTCCGCTCCGCTGGCATCTTCATCGTCTGCGCGCCGTGATGCGGGACCGCCCGCCCGGGACCCCGCGCTGGCTGTCCGGCGCCGACAGGACTGTTCAGACCCCGATTGAAGAAAAAGGACAAAGCCTTTGACCTTGCGAAAGGAAATCATCCGGTCTCTTGTGTTCGGCGCACCGGTCATGGCGGTTTTGCTGCTCGTCTGGGCCGCAAGTGCCGCCGGGCTTCTGATCGGCAATGCCACCAGTTCCGTCCCGCGCGGTCTCTATATCCGGTCAGGACCGGAAGTGGCGAGCCATGTCACCTTCTGCCTCGACCCCCGCCACCGGGGCGCACCATGGTATTCCCGTCTCTGCTCGCCCGATGCCCCGGACGGCGTGCGCATCCTCAAGCGCATCGCGGAGCGCCGACCCGACGGATCGCTCATCGTCGAGGGCGACACGCCCGGGGCGCTGGACAGCCGCGTCCTCGGCGCGGTCCGGCGCGAGAACGTGAGGGGCTGGTGGAAGCCACTTCTTCTCATCGATCCGTCGCCCGCATCCAAAGCACCGGGCTGACAGCCGCAAACATCGAAAGGACGACCATGACCGGAAAGACAGATCCTGCGACCGGGGAGAAAAAGACCGAAAACCCGCTCACAAAGGAATACTGGTTTAATGAAGAGGCCGACAGGGATATCCGCCCAGGCCTCCAACCGAAGGGAGTAACTTATGACAAAACGCCCCAAATCCAAAAGACGCATGACCAGAACGCCCAGGGCAATCGATTGAATGGAAAAAATGCTGCAAAAGAGCCATATGACGTTCGCGCATCCTGCACTCGGGGCATCAAAAGGCGTATTCAGGGCAATTCCGGGAGGAAACGTGCAACTTTGTAGGGTTGTTACGAGTCGCGTTGAACGCTTGAGTTGTTCAGTCGATTGCCCTGCCAGAACGCCCCGCAAAATAGCAAGGGCCCGGCCTATCGAGACAGAATACCCATCAGCCTCGGACCGCCTTGTAGATTTGTCGCCTGATACGACGAAGATCGTGTCCGAAGACAGCCCGGACCCCGGGCCGGAGGACGCCGACATGACCGCGCCCAAACCACGATCAAACAACCCATTCAGCAAAGAGTTCCGGGAAGCGGGCCATGTGGCCGGGGCCACTTTGCTCGATATGATGTGCTGATGTGCATCTCATGTTCCATGCAAATCTGCCGCAACAGGTCCCGCGCACGTTCTGCTGCTTGTCCCGTCAAAACCCTCTTGCGGTCCTTCGGTATCCAAATCAGGTGTACTTTCAAATCGTATTTGCTGTGCGCATTCGTCCTGTATGACCGCAAGGGCTTCTCCGTCGCCGGGGCGACGTCGATAATAGCTTCCCTTCGCCTGAAGGCGAGGGATTATATGACCCCGATGGGGGACATTTATTTGAATATCTCACCGTCATACCCCCCCTTCACCCGACATTATTGGAGCGATCAAGCCGCCACACGCAAGACCTGCAAAACAACAGTGGCGCGTAGAACGCCGAGGATGCCAAATGACCCAACCACCCCAAAAGGCCGCTTCAAAATCCGGCAACAAGCGCCGGAAGCCGGATCCCGGAGAGCAGACCGCCGCGCTTGAGGCCGAGGCCGAGCGGGTCCGCGCCCGGGAGGAACAGCGCCTGCTCGTGGCGGCCGGAAAGGCGGGGTATTTCCGGCACCGGCTGACAACGCCCCGGCTCGTCGAGATGTTCAGGGACATCATCGAGCGCGACACGCCGCCGCTCTCGTCCCTTGCCAGACTCACCGACCAGGTCCGGAGGATCAGGCACCGCGCAAGCAAGTCCGGGCGCACCGATGACGCCCGGCGCAAGGCCATCCTCGGAGGGTTTCTCGTGGCGCAGTTTCGCCACAAGCCCGATCTTTGCGATGAATTCAAATCCGATATCGAGGCCCATATCGCCGGGCACCCCTCAGCGGCAACGGCGGCGCGCAACAGCGCCTTCATGAAGGGCTTTCTCCATAACCCCGATTCTGGATAAGACGTTGGCGTCACCAGTGCACTACTCGACAGAATTTTTTCGTAGTTTTTTGATTCGTTTTTTACGATACTCGTTGACCCTTTTTCGCAGAGGGTTGCGATGAGGGATTTCCACCATTGTTATGGAAATGATCCTCGGTTCTCTCAAAGCCTCATTTGGCTCCAGTTCAACGGCAATTCCGCCAAACTCTCCAAGAAATAGAACATTTGAAACGGTTTCGTGATCCGCTTTGAATGTATCAGGGTCATTTTTCCGTACGTGTTTCGGGATGATCACCTGAAAGGGAGTGGCGGCCATCAGATCGAGCACAAGTGTCATGGTTCTTTTAGGGAGCGCAGCCAGTTCATTGAGCTTATCCGTGAGGGCGTAGAGACGGTTGGGGTCCTCTTCCATCATGTCGAACATGAGGTCCCGGATCTTCTCATAAGCGAGATCTTCGTTGATTGGGAAGTTGTTCTCCATGGCGCGCACCTTTTGCCCCGTGTTGACCAGCCTGAATGCCCCCGTGATTAGTATGGGGTGAGAGGGGTTTCCAGGTACGTTGCCCCATGATTCAAGGTTCAAAAGCGACACAATATGGACCGCCACTCATGTCGATCACTAACACCGCACTTTTTGTCTGTCTCGATGATTTTGCAAAAACCTACGAGGACTGGGAGCGCCACCGGTTGATCCCCTCGGGTCGTCAGAGGCTTCGCGCCGGCAAGCTGACCCTGGGGGAGAGCCTGTTCATCATGGTCTTGTTTCACTTGTCGCCGTTCAAGGACTTCAAACATTATTGGATTTATGGCGTTGAGCAGAAATACCGTGACTGCTTTGGCACCCTCCCGAGCTATGGTCGGTTTGTCAGCCTCATGCCAAGATTAATGGTGCCGTTTTGCATACTGCTGCACTGCTTCAGCGGTGAAAAAACCGGCGTCTATTTTGCCGACAGCACTAAGCTCGCGGTCTGCCACAATGCCCGCATTAATCGAAACAAGGTCTTCAAGGGGCTGGCAAAGCGCGGTCGCAGCACAATGGGCTGGTTCTTTGGCTTCAAACTGCATCTAATCATCAACAACAAGGGGGAGATCATGGCCGTCAAAATCACGGCAGGTAATGTCGATGATCGAAAGCCGTTTGAAGCCATGATCGCGGGCCTCGAAGGCAAAATATTTGCTGATAAGGGCTATATCTCCAAATCCCTCTTCCAACGGCTCTGGCAGCGTGGGCTCCACCTCGTCACCGGCATTCGCCGCAACATGAAAAACTATCTCCTGCCAATCCTGAACAAAATCCTGTTGCGAAGGCGGTTCATCATCGAAACTCTGTTCGATAAGTTGAAAACCAGCATGGGACTGGAACACACTCGACACAGATCGCCTGCCAACGCATTCGTACACCTCATCTCGTGTGTCGCAGCCTATATGCTCGGGAAAACCAAAGTTAAAATGGGACCCATAACCGTGCCGGAAACAATCAGGCAGGTCGAATACCAGATATAGCGCTTATCCAGAACTCAGGTTCCATACGCTTGCATCGGATACCGCCCTGCCCGCCGACGGCCACATCACACCCGGGCAGGCCCGGCGCGACCGCACAAGACGGCAGATCATGCTCGGCGCATGGGGCCTCGACCGCCGCGCCGCCCTCCCCCGTCTCGACGCGCTCATCCGGGACGAACTCGACGGGTTTCTGGCCACCGAAACCGATCCCGGATCCAAACGCGCGTTGCTTGCCGATCTGTTGAAATCGTAAGACGGATTTTGAACAACAGGCCGGGGACAGGGCAACTGTATCACCTGGCTGGTTTCAAAGGACAATACTGCGCTATGATAAAGCGCAGGGAGAGCAGTCGGAATGGCCACCGGAAACAATGCGCGCAGGACGCGGCGAAAAAAGCGTCCAGGGTCAGGCACCCCCGATCCCACCCCGGAACTGTCGCCTGCAATCGAAGCGCGGCCGGTACGGATTGGGGAACACTGGTATGTCACGGTACCGGCTGACACCGCGGAGATGGCCGAAGCCCTGGAGGGCAAAATCGCCACCGTGCGCGGACACACAAATGTCTTCAGCGCAACGCTGGCGCAATGCCGTGCGTGGTGCATGGTGGACCACCTCGGCTATTACACAACGTCCAGGGTGCGGCGGGGCGCCCTTTCCAGCTTTCGACAGCAGGCTTATCTTTACGATCGCGCTCACCAATACCCCGTCGATGCCGCCCGGCTCGGCCTAACGGCTCCCTTCACAAAGACAGGCGCAACCGGGATCCTGCGTGGCATGATCGCTGATCTTCTCGACCTTGCATCAGACGAGACACTGCCCCTGCCCCCGAAGAGCCATTTACCGGAGACGCCCGCCAGCTTTCGGCAGGCAGCCCATATCTTCCGACTGTGCGAAGCCGGCAAGAAGCTCGCGGTGGATCATGGCATTGAACCCGTCATGGATTTCGACACCGCCTGCACCCTGATCAATGCGCTTCTGGAGGCCGGGAATGCAAAAGGGGCCGCCGCCCGGCCCGGAACCCCCGACTTCATTGACGACAGTTCCGGCATCCCGTTTGCAGACTGACAAGCGCGCATCGAAGGGTCTTCCGTGGTTTCCCAGGGCAATCGATTGAATGGAAAAAATGCTGCAAAAGAGCCATATGACGTTTGCGCATCCTGCACTCGGGGCATCAAAAGGCGTATTCAGGGCAATTCCGGGACGAAACGTGCAGCTTTGTAGGGTTTTTACGAGTCGCGTTGAATGCTTGGGTTGTTCAGTCGATTGCCCTGCGTGGTTTCCCGCGCCGCCTTGTCCCAGAGGGTGATGTCTGCGAAGCTCCAGGCCGATTCACACGCCAAAACCTGCGAAGTCTGGGAAAGGGGCAGTCCATGACCCTTACCCCTGTCAATGAGCGTTTAAAACTGACCCACTCTTGATGATGCAAAGCCGGGCCAACTGGACGAGACCAGCATCGGGTATCCTGCTTGTGGCCATTTTGCACGACTTCTGGACAGCATGTCCGAAGCGTTACAAGGCGGCGCGTTTGATGATATTCCCGGGTGCGGGTAAAGCATGTCTTTCGGAAGGCTCAGGCGGGAGCTCAGCCTTCCGAAAGACATGCATCTTCCAACTGTTCCTTGCCGGAGGCAGTGTCGAGGGGGTCGTCCCGCCGCTGCACGGTGCCTTCGAAAATCGCGCCGGATTCGATGGCGATTATCCTGTGCAGGATGTCGCCCTCAACGCGGGCCGTTGATGTCAGGCGCAGTTTCAGGGCGCAAATACGGCCAGTGACGCGTCCCTCCACCACGACATCATCACCGACTATCTCACCCTTGACGAGAGCGCCCTCACTGACGTCGACGCAATGGGCGCGGATATCACCTTCCACGGTGCCTTCAACCAGGATATCACCGGGCGTCCCGAGAGTGCCGACAATCGTGAGATCGGGCGACAGCCTTGAGGGTTTGGATTTCGGTTTTGCCGGAGCCAAAGACGCCGAAGAAACATCCGGTGTCAAAGCCGCCTCGTGTTTTCCCGCCGGTTCCAGTGGCGTGCCGGGAGATGGCCCGTCCCCTGCGCCCTTAATCTTGCCTTTTGAAAACATTGTGTCCCGCCTCGTCCTGCACGCGCGATATACCTTTCCGGGTGCCAGATGCCGAATTTCCATACCTCAGGTCAGATTGCACAATCCAGGGCGTCAAGCCACTCAAATCCGTTGCGGCACCCCTTTAATCCAGCGGGAACTCCCTGCGTGTAAGCGCGGGGATGATAGCCCTTCCATTGTCTTCGGGCTATCGTCTGCAGAATGCGGCTGCGAAAATCGTCCCACAGCGTTTACAAAGGATTTTTTGTGTCCACCGTGGGTATCCATGCGCTTTGTAATGGTCGCGTCCCGTCCTGTCCCAATCAAGCGCCAACGTCGGTCGAGCATGGCCATATCCACAGCGGCACTTTCAGCAACATCCACCGCATCGAGCGATTGGGTAAATCGAAAGAGACAGGCGTTCAGCTTGTGATCCAGACTGGATTTCAGGATGACCCTGGGGTTGTGTAATGTCGTGCCGTTTTTACGAGCCGAAAATGTGATGTCCACAGAATGCGTGCTGTGCGGATTGTGATCACCGCGCATATCCGGCGCCCGCCCAAACGAAGATTGCTTTCGATAAGATCCCTTGTAGCGGTAGCCGACATCGACCGAGCCTGGAAAGTCAGTCATTGGGGGCTGTTTTTTGCCTGTGGGAACACCGGCATCAAAAAGCCGGTCCAGGACATCTATACAGCGATCCATCAAGCCCTGCATCGCTGATGTGGCAGCCTCGGTGGCATCGGTGCCAGATCGGGTGGCGAAAATGTCGCCGCAATCGAATTGAGCCCGCCTTCTGTCCCTGTGACAAAAAAGCCGTAGCTGAATTCTGTCAGCACAATGTTCACAATCTGCGCTCCAGACAATCCGTACCGGATATCCTGCCGGCATTATCAAGCGTTGTATCGGCAAAACTCCAGGGCCGGGCATTGCCTTTGACCCATAGCTCGAAGAGCCGATGTCTGTCCCTGAGATCATACAGGCCGGCAAGCAGGGCGCTCGACCGGGATCCCATCCGTTCATGATCTTCTTCCGACAGCATGTCCGCGTCGAGCCAGGTCCGGATCGAGAGAATGCGCTGCCGCTCCTCACCGCTGCCTGTCTTGCCCGGATCCATGTCCATGCTGACCGCGACAAACGCGCCGCGCGGATGCGGGATCATGAAGCTCTGCATTCCCTCCGGCCCGATCCCCATCTGACGGGCAACATCCGCAAGCTTGGCTGCCAGCCGCAAGGCCAGCTCCACCTCGAAAGAAATGTCCTCCGGAGATGCGCCGCCCCGTTCCAGGAGCCGCGCGAGCGCATGGTGGCTCATGCTCGCCCGGGTGCTGACACCGAACTCTATTTCGAAGTCATCCGTCGCCAGTATAGCATCGGAGAGGAACACCGCGCGTTCGGCATAGAGCGGCTCCGCGTCCTGCGGCAGGTGGAAGATGCGGTTCTCGGAGACCTTCGAAAGCCCGGAGGCAACGACCAGCGTCTCCCGTTTCGTCCAGACCGGAATCTCGGGATCGTCGAAGACCGGGCGCATGAGCGGCCGCAGGCGCTTGAGCACCCGCCCGGGTTTTTTGGAGCAACTGGAACGGTCGAAGACATCCAGGGCCTTCCGGCCTTTTGGCCCATCCGGCCAACCCACGATGCGGTCGTGATCCCGGAGGGAGTTCAACCAGGCTGTGGCATGGCCCCGCGCAGGTTTTCCATACATCCCTCACATCCCCCTGCCCATGCCGCGCCCGCGCGAGCGTTCCGGATTGAGACCCGTACCGAGCGACCTGGCCGCGTTGGACCAGGCGTACCAGGCGTATTGGATACCTTCCTCGTTGGTGACTTGCTTCAGCCCCCGGGCGATTTCAGCGTGCCGCCCGGTGTCCATCTCCGGCAGTGTCGCGGGCAAGTCCGCATCGGGACGGGCCAGGGCCAGCACTTCCCGATGCGTGAAGTTTCGATAAAGCCGTGCCATGAAGAGATAGTGTTGGCCCGGGATGTCTTGCGCTGAAGTCAGGGCGTCGAGCAACACCGTCCGGTCTGTCAGAATATCCTCGGCCTTTCTCGGCGACCCGTCCCGAAAGACCTGCTTCATCGCCTCCACAAGACCACCTGCCCCGTCCGGTAGATTCGGCAGTGATGCAATCCGCGCGACCGCCATTTCGCCCGGAGCTGGCTCAAGCCCTCGGCCAAGCGCTGTGTCAACTCTGGGCTGGACGGTCCCGTCGTAGTCCTTCTGGAGTGGGTATGAGTCGAACTGAAGCGGATGATTGCCTTGCGTATTTCTTTCGCTGAGATTGTTTCTGAACACGGTTTCATTGAACAGCCCGGCTGTAAGCTCCTTGCCCAGGGCCAGCCTGGCATCGAACGTGATGCGATCCTGCGCGAGCGCGGTCGCCACCTCACTCACGCGCTCCTGCGGCAGGCCGTCCGTCCGGTCCGCCACCTTGAGCAACGTCTGGATGTCACGCACGAGATCGCGCCGGTGAACCGGGTTCTCCGCATCCACCCGCTCGGTGATCGCCACCGCCAGTTGCAGGGCCATGTCATAGTGTTTCGGGTCGGGGACAAACGGCGGCTCTGCCGGAGCACCCTGCGCCGGCGGACCCGCATCAAGGGCAGCGGCGATGGCGCGGCGTTCTTCGGGGTCGAGTTCCGGCAGGCTCTGTGGCAGGGCTTTCGCCGGATCCTTCAGCACCCGGATTTCATCAAACGTGAAGGCTGCCTTGAGATCATCAAAGGTTTCCCGTGTCGCGTCATTGACCAGCATCGCCCCCAGCACCCCATTTCGGATTTCGTCGCGGGGCCGTGCATCGCGCGTCTCTGTCTGAACCATGTCCTCTCTCTCCTGTCGCCGTGTGTGATGTCCGTCTTCCGGACCCTGCCGCCGCGCGGCCTCGCGCCCCAGATGCCGGGCCGCGTTCGCCCGCGCCGCCGCATCGAGCGCGGGCAGGCTGGACGGCATCTCTTCGGCAGCCTCATAAAGCGCCCATATCTCGGACTGCGTGAAGCGCGCGCCCATGCGCTCGACCATATCCTCAGGCAACCCGTCACCAGCCCCGGTCAGATGACCAAGAATATCGGCCCGCTCCTTTCGAAGCTCCGCCGCCGACGGCAACGGCCCCGCGCCCAGAGCCTGCCCGATCGCTGTCGCAAGTTCCGGGACTCTGTCTTTCGCCGCCGCTGCGGCCCGCGCGGCCCACGCCTCGGACACCTCGCCCTGCTCATGCCCTGCCGCTTCGAGCATCCGGGCAATGGACTTCGCAAGATCCGGATCCTTGTGCACCGCGTCGCCCAGGGGCACATGACGGCTGATCGCCACGGCCAGAACAAGCGCAAGATCTTCGGTCGCCTTGCGGGGGGCCGGCTCTGCACCCCCGCCCCATGGGCCGCCCGGCCCCTCCACCGCTGCCCGAACATAATCCGGTGCCACCACATCGCCCTCGATCCGCTCCGAGCCGGGGATATCCCGCCCGCGTGCCGTCTCCGCAGACACAGACGTCGCACGGCTCACATCCACGCCGCGCATCCCCGCCCTCTCTTTACTTCGGACCTCTCTTCTTTCCGCCACCGCAGCAGCATAGGCGCGCGGCCTGGTTCCCGCCCGCACAGACGGACCCAGCCCCCAGAGCGCCAGCGCATCCCGCGCGACCTGCTCGTCCGACGCATGCAGGCCTCCCAACAGCCCCCGCCCCCCTGAACGTTGCGGGCGCGGCCGGGACCGCCGCATCTCTTTCGCCCTCTCTGCCTCCGCGCGTACACGCGGATCGGGAAAGCGCTCCGGCGCACCCGGCCCGGGCACCAACTCCGCAAGGCGCCCCTCCGCCCGCGCCATCTCCGCACGCCTGCCATAAAGCGTCAGCCCGTCCCGGAAGAGACCGGCCAGCCGCGCCGCGCCGAGCGCTTCGGCCACGACCGCCCCCCGCGCCAGCATGCGTCCCACAGTCAGAAGACGCCCCTCATGGTCCGTTCCCGCGATCCGGTCTGCCTCCCGGTCCGCGACGACCGGAATGTCCCCCGGCAGCTGCCGCAGCACCTTTCGCCAGGCGCGCGGATCGGACAGGCTGCGCACCATCTCCTCCACCGCATCGCGATCCTCGCCCACAGGGGCCTCCCCCTCCCGCAGCGCCGCCGCACCGATCACCTCCGCCAGAACCTCCGCCCCGACACCCGGAGACAGCGGCGCGCTGCCCGGCGCAAAGCCCAGACCCGTCATCTCGCCGAACCGGCGCATCGCTTTGGCGATGTCACCATCCTCCCGCTCCTCCGTCTCTGTCGAATGACCCCTGAGCGCCTCACGCGCGCCCATGGCCGGATCGAAGCCGTAATCCAGAACGCTGGTCGCCCCCGCGTCCCGCCGCGCGATCCGCAACAGCATCTCCTGCACGCGCCCCTGTGCGCACGGCGCCACGATATGGAACTCACGCTCGTGCAGCGCGATGGCGCTCGCCAGCACCTGCCGGTTCATCCCCGGGGCGGCCAGCAGGTGGACACTTTCGCGCACCCGCCCGAGTTCGCCATGGATCGTGCCCGCAAAGCCAAAGCGCCACGCCGGAATGCCCTCCATATCCCGCGTCAAAACCACCTCGCGGGCCTCCCCGGGGTCTTCGCACACGGCGAGCACGAGACCGCCCGTCTCCTCGTCACGACCCCGCACCACCGCCGTCTCCCCGGCGCCGAGGGGCGGCACGGCACGCTCACCCGCCTCCCGTGCCCCCCGTGCCCAGGGCGTCGAGCCCATGAACCGGATCCGGTCCTGCGGCCTGAGACCCTCAAGCGGACCCGCTTCGTCCGCCGCGAACGCCGCCCGCTCCGGCACCGCCCGGTCATATTCGGCGCGGATGGCGCACGTCAGCCGGTCAGCATCCGCCCGGCTCCAGGCCAGCGCGATCCGATCATCGATCCCGTCCTCCACATAATCCCGCGCCACCTGCCGCAGCGCTTCCCGCGCCGTGCCCACGGACTGGACAAGCCCGATCTCGTCGAGATCCACCGCCGCCGCCTCGGCCTTCCCGCCGCCGGCCTCCAGACCTTCCAGAACCTCGGTGATATAGCCGACATGCCGACGGTTGCGCACCAGACGCGCCGCCCCCACCCGGGTTTCCAGCGCCCGGAACACCGGACCCGCCTCCAGCGGCACATGCATCCCCTCGTCAAGACAGGCCACAAGCTTCGCCCCGCTGTCCTCGATCCGCCGAAGAAGCTCTGTCGCCTCCCGGCCCCCCAGCCGTCCGGCATCGTCGAGGATCACCACAGTGGCGGGATCGAGCGTGACATCGGGCGCATCGCCCTCCGTCTCCCCCAGAAACCGCGCCAGCGTCCGGGGCCGCGCCACACCGGCCGCGCGCAGCGCATCAAGCCCCGCCCCGCCGGGAGCTGTCGCCAGCACCTGCCAGCCCGCATCCTCATGGCTCCCCGCGATCCCGCCCGCCAGACGCGTCTTGCCGCTCCCCGCCGCGCCGCGCACCAGCCTCAGCCGCCCCGGGGCCAGCGCATGGCCGAGCGCAGCGATCTGATCGGGATCCAGCGTCGCGCCCGCCGCCTTCAGAACCCGGTCCACATGCCTGGCTCGCGGGGCCCGCTCCGGTGCCGGGGCCAGCGCCAGCCGCACCCCGCGGTCCACCGCGTCCAGTTCCGCCGCGAGTTGCGTCTTCGTCGTGTAGACCCGATCCCGGGAGGGGGTCGCACCGCTCTGCGGGCCGGGCCCTTCATCATCCCCGCGCCCCGGTCCCGGGGACCGCCCTCCGGGCACGACCAGGTCGGAATGCGACATGGCCGCGCGAAAGAGCCGCAGGAAGGTCTCCGGTTCGCAGACAGCCCGCGCCAGGCGATCGGCCACATCCTCGGCCCGGATCACCGAGCGGCGCTGGATCAGATCGTCGATCACCCGCCGCGGATGGCGCGCATAGCCGCGCGGATCCTCGCCCACCACCGGATCGCCCCCCTTGCGCCAGGTCGCCGCCATCAACCCCGCGCGCCGCTCCGCGATCCCCATCAGTTCCGCATCCCCCGCAAATCCGACCCGCGTCATCTCCACCCCCGAGGCGCGCCAGTCGGCGCGGCCCGAGAGACCCAGACCCTCCGCGCCCGGTACCATGCCGCCCGGGGGCCGCTCCGCATCCGCCGGCATATCCATGTCGAGATGACCCGCCGCCTGGGCCAGCCCCACCAGATCGGCCGCACAGTCCATGTGACCTACACGTCCGTAGACCGCCAGATGATCCCGGTGGCGCGAGAGCGCCACGTAAGCCGCATGCCGGTGCATCTGGCGATGCGGCAGCACGAAGACCGCATCCGCCGTCATGCCCTGCGACTTGTGCACCGTCGCCGCATAGCCGTAGTCGATACCCCGGAACGTCCAGGGATCGAGCGTCACCTCCCCGTCCCGCCCGTCGAACCGGACGCCGACCTCCCGCGCGCCCGTCCGCGTCACCGTCCCGAAGGACGACCGCGCCAGCCCCAACTCAGGATGCGACGCTCTCAGCATGATCCGCTCGCCCACCCCGATCTCCAGCGGCACCCGCACGGTCTTCACCCCCGCCCCCTCGCGCATATCCCGGGTGATCGTGCCGTAATGCCGCAGGCTCGCCGGGTCCACGATACCGCGCGCCAGCGCCTCGGCCCGGATCCGGTCATTCAGCGCATGCACGTCCCGGTTGGTATAGGCCAGCGCGATACGGCTCCCGGTCTTCGGCTCGTAATAATCCCGCGCGATGGCGCCGACGGGATCGGCCAGAACCTCCGGGCTCAGCCGCAGCGCGCCCTTCCCGTCGTAATAGCCGATCGCACTCGCCACATTGTCACCGCCGCGCGCCAGCGCCTCCGTGGCCTGGGCATCCATCATCTCCGACTGCCGCCGCACCGTATCGATAACCACCGCGCCCGCGCCCGAGGCCCGCTCCGCAATCGCCCAGCCCGGAATATCCGAGACCGGCTGCAACTGGTCGGGATCGCCCACCGCGATCAGCTTGCCCCCCGGATCGCGGATGCGGGCCTGGATCCGGGACCACGCCCCGGCCCCCACCATGCCCGCCTCGTCCATGATGAACACGAACCCACCCTCCGCCGGGACCTCGCCGCGCGCCCACCGCGCCTCCCAGGCCGCCAGCGTCGCCGCCTCCACGCCCGCGATCCCCTCAAGCTCCGACACCGCCCGGCCCGAGGGTGCCCCGGCCAGCACCCGAACCCCGCGCTCTTTCCAGGCCTCCGCCACCGCCCGCAGCGCGAAGGTCTTGCCCGTCCCCGCATGGCCCTGCACCAGCGTGAGACGCGCATCGTCCAGCATCGCCTCCGCCGCCAGCCGCTGCGCGTGGTTCAGAGCCTCGAGCGCATCAGGCCGCAGGACCGGGGCGTCTCCCGGCGCGAACCTCCCGCCCGCCAGCGCCCGCGCATCCCGCGCCGCATCCCGCGCCAGCGCCGCCCGCGCCGTGGTCATGTATTGCGGCGATCCGTCCGGGGCGGCACGCTCCAGACGCAAAAGCGCCTTCGAGCGCATCGCACGGTCCCCGAGGCGGCGCAGACGCGCCTCGCTCACCTCCTGCCCGAGGCGCTCGCGCAGGCATTGCCGCACATCTGCTTGCGTGAAGACCGGGCGATCAGCCGCCACGATCACCACCGCGTGATCGGGATGATCCTTCAGGAACGCCCTGTTCGCACGCCCCGCCTCCGTCCGCGATCGCGAGACCGTCGGCACCGTGGTCAGGGCCGCGACCTCCGGCGGAGAAAGACCCTCGGGATCTTCCAGGGAGAGCGCCGCAGGCTCAACTGCGGGCGGATCCACCTGGTCCCCTGCCCGGCCCGCCGCCTCCGCAGCCCGGCCCGGATCAAAGCCGTGATCGAGCGGGGAGCGTGGTAAACGCTCCCGTGACGCAAGCCGCACCAGCGCCGCATCAAGACGGGCGGGAGCGACGGGCAGCGCCATGGTGAGCCTCTCCCGCGCCACCAGCGCCGCCGTGCTCACCACCTCGCGGTCCATGCCCGGGTTTGCCAGCACATGCACACTCCCGTGACGCCGCCCCGAGGCCGCCGCGATGGTCGAGGCAAACGCAAACCGCCAGGGCGGCAGGGAGCGTGAGGCCACGCCCGGGCCCTCCGGCGCAACCGCGATCTCCCGCGTCCCGTCCTGTCCCGTAACCCGCAGCCGAAGACCCCCCTCCACCGCAGCGCCCAGAACCTCACCCACATCGCCCCGACGGATCGGATCCCCCTGCTCCGCTGGCAAATTGTCCCCGGCCTTGCCCGCCACCGAGGGCCGGCCATAAGCCCCTGCGGCCGGGAACCGGATGATATCCCCCGGCTTCAGACCCTTGAGCCCGCCATGCTCCGCCGCCACGAACGCCGCGCGCGACGGATCGGTCGCATCGAGCCGCGCCCGGATCGCCGCGGTCAGCGCCTCCGCTTCCGCCCGGCTCCAGGCCAGCGCCAGCCGGTCGGCGCTCCGATCCGAGACATAGGCCTTCGCCACCGCCTCAAGCGCCGCCTCCGCCGTGCCCGTCGCTATCAACTGACTGCGCTCCACAAGCGAACGCAGTGCCCGTTCCGCGTCCTCGCCGCCCGTCCGCAGGTCCCGCGCGATCTCCCGATACTCCCCCTCCACGCCATGAAGGCCCTCCAGCCGGACCGTCCCGAGCCGGTCCGCAAGCGTCCGGAACACCGGGGTGCCCCGCCGTTCGGGATT
Source organism: uncultured Paracoccaceae bacterium (assembly GCA_951812305.1). Lineage (GTDB taxonomy): Bacteria > Pseudomonadota > Alphaproteobacteria > Rhodobacterales > Rhodobacteraceae > Rhodobacter_B. Next base: position 74,802 of record CATOSB010000012.1, on the reverse strand, counting down.
GACAAACGCCACCAGCTTCGCCGAAAGCCCCGCGCACCGCGCCAGCACAACCTCGGCATGATCGATCCCGGGACCCTGCGCATCATCGAGAATAACCACGCGTTCAGGACTGCCGACCTCTTTCGGCAAAACCGGATCGGAGAAGAATGCACCCGGCGTGAGCGCTTCTATCCCTTCCGCCGCAAGTGCCGCGCATCCGGCCTGCGTCGGCGCGAGCACCGTAACGACCCGCCCCGACGCCCGTTCGGCCCGCGCCAGCGCCGCCGCAGCCCGCGTCTTGCCACTTCCCGCAGGCCCCGCGATGATCTTCAGCCCACCGGACCCCTGCGCATGGACCACCGCCCGAAGCTGCTCGTCGGAAAGATCGGGGGTGTCAGGCATCTGTGGTTCAGGCTCCGGCGCGGCATCCGTCAGAACATCACCGGCCTCACCGCCCACCGCCGCCAGCCGCATCCCCCGGTCCAGCGCCGCAAGCTCCGCCTCGAGTTGCCGCCCCGTCGTGTAGACCCAGGGCTCATCGCGCGCCGCGCCGCCCTCCGCCGGCAATGCCACGAGGCCCGGATGCGTCATCGCCGCGTGGAAGAGCCGCAGGAAGGTCTCCGGGTCCGACACCTGGCGCGCAATCGCCCCCGCCACTTCCTCCGCACGGATCACCCCGTTCCGCCGGACCAGATCGTCGATCACACGTGTCGGCTCGCGCGTATAGTCTCCCGGATCCTCCACATCCCGCGTCAGCAGCGGATCATCCCCGGTGTGATCGGCCGCCAGCAGCCCCGCGACCCGCGTGGCGACCGACATGCACTGCCGGTCCCCTGCAAAATCACCCGCCCGCACGACATGCCCCGGTCCCGTCCAGTCCGGACGCCGCTCGAGGATATCCTTCGCCGGAAGCGGCACCATCGACCCCGTCCCCCGCCGCCGCGGGGCCTCGACAACCGCGTCCGGAGAGCGCTGGCCAAGATCGACAAGCTGCTCCGCCCGATCCAGATGACCCGCCCGCGCGAACACCCGCACCCGCTTCCGGTGCCGGCTGAGCGTCACATAGACGCTGTGACAGTCCATGCGCCGGTGCGCCAGCACATAGCTCTCGTCCACCGTCATGCCCTGCGCCTTGTGCACTGTCGCCGCAAAGCCGTAATCGAGATGCACAAACGCGACCGGATCAATCTCCACCGGGTCCGCCCGCCCGTCCATCGCCAGCCGCAGCCGCCCCGGACCCACCTCCAGAACCGTCCCGAACCCCGAACGCGGCAGATCCATCTCCGGCAAAGGCCGCGTCAGCATCACCCGGTCCCCCGGCGCAAGCATGACTGTCACCCGCTCCCGCGAACCCGCCCCGGACCGGTCCACCCGCGCGATCTCTATCCGCATCCCGTCGGGGGGATCAGCGACCATTGCCCCAGACCCACCATCCCCGCCTCGTCCATGAAAAACACGAACGGGCCGTCGATCTGCGCCTCGCCCCGCGCGAACCGCCGCCGCCCCCGCCCGTTGATACGTATCGTTCAGATCCCGCTTCGAACCCGACGCCTCCGGGGCCAGCGCCACCTTCAGCCGACACCCCCGGCCCAGATGATGCGCCACCGCCGCGCGGAACGCCCGTCCCGCCGGGCTGTCCGGCGCATCCCGGTCCGGCGCGAGGATCACCTCGCGATCCACCGGGACCGGCGCGCTCTTCCATCCCGACACCCCGAACACCGCCCAGGTCTCGCAGCCCGTCGCCGCCCGGATCGACAGCGCGCTCTCGGGGCCTTCCGCTATGATCAGTGGGTCCGGTGCTGAACCGGGTTTGCCCGGCAAACCGTCCGGGGGACGGTTTGAAGCGCCGGACGGGCGGAGCCCCGGATCCTGCGCCCGCCAGCCCTCACCCTCCATGGCCGCGCGCGCCGGAAACCGCGCAGGCGCTCCGGCAATCGCGCCGAAGGACGGCTTTGCGATCTCCACTGCAGCCTTGCGCCCCTCCGCATCGAGCAGGATGCGCTGACCCCCCTGGATGCGACCGGCCCCGTCTTTCGCCCAGACCGCCAGCGCGCCGTGATCGGGGTGCAAAACACCCGCGCCGGGAACCGGCGGCAGATACCCGATCCCGTCCCCCGGCAGGTCGGTGATCCCGCGCGACGCCAGATAAGCCGCCGCCGCCGTGCCCTCTACCGGCAGGGACGCCTCCGCCAGCCTCCGGACCAGCGCGGCTCGCCGCGCCGCCTCCCGCGTCTCTTCGGCCGCGACCCGTTTCGCCGGCTCTGCGGCACGCGCCCGGAACGCAGCCGTCTCGCCGATCACCCCTACTCCGGTGAACCTTGCCGCCTCTTCCAGAACCTTCGGGAAATCGTCCCGCGCAGAGGACAGCCCGCACCACGTCACCGCAACCAGATCGAGAAGATCACCCCCCGCCCCGGCTGTGTGATCATGCCAGAGACCGCGTTTGGAACCCTGCATCTGCATCGCAAGACCCGCATTCTCCTTCGCCCGCCATTCCCGCGCGCCCGGCCGTGCCGGCTCCCCGAACGCCGAACGGAACAGATCCTCCGCCCGCGCGCTCAGCGCCTCCCGGACAACCGCTGCGGAGGGACCGCGCTCCCGGACCGAAGCTCCGCCCTTGAGCGCAACAGATCCACGATCCACGCCCGGTCCGTCTCGTCCAGAGGTGCCGCCTCTTCCTCCTGTATCTTTAAGGTCACCCGCTTCAGATCCGTCTCGCTCGTCATCATATCCCTCCCGTTCAATATCCACAAAAACCGGCCCGGTCCCCGTCTCGAACGGATCCTCGAAGACCGCACCGGCTTTGAGCCGACCTTCCGCCAGCGCCTTCGCATCCCGCGCCAGCTGACCCGCCATCTCCGCCTTCGCCCGGCTGATGTAAAGCTGATCGCCACCCTCCGTCCGTGCCGCCAGAGGAACCAGATCATCCGACCCCTCCACCGCCGCAACCATCGTCTGATCCAGACCCTCCACCTCAACCCCCAGCCGCGACGCCAGCGCGGCCAGAAGATCGTCCTTCGTGAACTGCGCACGCTGCGTCTGAACGACCGCGATGATATGCTCGGGATGCGCCACCAGATACGCCCGGTTGCGTTCCCGCACCTCCGCACACCGCATCTTCTCCCGCGCCACATCGCCAACCCGTTCCGCATGATCGGCCACATGCGGATTGTACCCCTCCGGTGCCAGATCAAGCCCCTGATCCTCCAGCGACCGCAAATCCACACGCTCGGCAAACCCCGCCCGTTCAAGCGCGAGATTGGCATGCGCCTGCCAGCCCTTTCGCCAACCCGCCAGAACATCCGCCCGGTTCCACGCCCGGTTCTTGCGCCCCCAGTCCCCGTCGCCAATATCCCGCAGGCTCAGCATCACATGCGCATGCGGATTGCCGTCCCCCTTGTCGTGAATAACCCAGTCCGCGACCATCCCCCGCGACGCGAACGCCGACGCCACATAGCCCCGCATCAGCTCGATCTGCGTCTCACGACCCAGCACCCGCGGCAGCGCGATCGTCAGGCTCCGGGCAAGCTGGGCTGTTGCTTGTTTGCGGTTCAGACGCTCCTCGGCTTCCTCGACCGAATTCCACAGATCTGCGCTCACACGCGCCCAGGCCAGACGCGCGGCAGCCGGGCCTTCTTAATGTCAGCCCCGAATTTATCGACCCGCCCAGGCCAGACGCGCGGCAGCCGGGGCCGAAACCTCCCGCCCCGCCGACGTCGCCTCCGCCAGAACCTCCGCAAGCGCCCGCTCGAAAGCAGCCTGACCAAATGCTTCACCGGCCCAGTCCGGCACTCCCTCCGGCAACGAAACCTCCGAATGCACAAGCTCCGCTGCCTTCCCCGAATAGTCACGCACCTCCCCCCGAAGAACCGACCGCATACGCGCCGCATGACGGTATGCGGCGGACGCAACCGCACTTCCCCCGGTGGCGCGGGACACGATGGAAACATTGAAATGCGGGCTCGGCATGCCGGTAGCATACAGATTACATCAAAATGAATTTCAATTTTGATGTATAATCGTGCCTTTCCCTGTTGTCCCGGATCAGGGGCCTTTTCCCCAGGGTTCCCCTCGGGAGGCCCGTTTTCCGGCGCAGGGGAAGATGTGAGGGGTGGGGAAACCGGGAGGGGAGCGGCAATCTCTCAAGGGGAACAACGGGTTAGGTCAGGAGGGAAAGGGGAGGGGATTGGGTTTCCCTCTTGGGCGAAGCGGGGGAAAGGGGGAACACCGGGGACGAGACGGCGGAAAGGAGGGAGATACGGGGGGTTCCCTCATGGACGGTTCGCCCCTCGGAAGGGGACGCCGGGGAACAGGGGGACGCCGGAGAATTTCCCCGGTTCCGCTCGGGGAAGATCGCAATACGGGGGATCGCAGGACGAATCGCGGAGGGACCGGGGGAGGGAAACACGGGCCGAAACTGGTCGAACGGTGCGATCCTGCGGGAGTGCCGGTCTCTCCCGGATCAGGTGCTTTCGGCGATTTTGCAGGATTGGCAAAAAAAGGGAAATGCGCTAAGGTCCGCGTCGATGGAGTTCAAGCCGAACCACCGAAGGGGGTGAACGCTCCGGGGGAGCGTTCAGGGCGCAGAACGGGTGCGGGCCTGATGCCGCAGATCATACACTCGGCACGAACCCGAAAGGACCGGATCAATGCCAAAGCCAAACAACCCGCTCTCTCCGTACAAGCGCAAGGTCGGCGTCGGTCATCTGCCCATGATGCAGAGGCTGCTTGCAAGGATCAGCGCCAACGATCTGCACTGGCTCACAGGCATCGAGACCCAGGAGTTGCGCGCGCTCCTCGATCTCGTCCAGACCGCCAAACGCAAACGCCTCGATATCGCAACCTTGCTGGAACAGCATAACCGGCATTGCACCGGACCGGAGTCGGCCTGAGCCAGGGGCCACAACTGGACGCTGTCCCCGCCCGGCAATCCTGAAACGCGACCGGCTCGGCGCGTAAACAAAAACGCCGCCCCCGGAGGGACGGCGTTTTGAATGTAGAAATGGGGGGAGCGTCAGTTCCCGACACCGAACAGCGGGATGATCCGATCAAGGACAAAAAGAATGCCCACAAGACCCCCCAGCGTGTAAATGGCCCGGTTCGCGGACTGCGCGATCTCCGTGCGGACCTCGGCGATTCTGTTATCAACCTTCGTCGCCATACCATCCAGCTTGTCGGCAACCGCCTGGACCTGACCCTTCACCTCGGCAATTCTGGTATCAACCTGCGCGATCTTCTCGACAAGCTCCGTCTTCACCTCGGCCAGATCGCCTTTGGTCGCCAGTTCGGAAGTGTCCGCTGCTGTCAGCCCCTCGACAATAGCTTCGGCAAGACCCTCGTCGGCCCCCGCCTCGCGCAGCTTCTTCGAAAACGCCAAAGTGTCTATTTGCAGTGCATGTGCCATCTCTCTTCCTTTCCTACATCCGTTTCCGATTCTGCGCCAGCCTCTCTGCACATCATCCCACATCATCCTTGTGATGGAAGGGCGCGCCTGCGCGCCAACCGGCAAAGCCGGTCGGGGCGGCCCATGGCCGCCCCTGCTGTCCCGGGGCTCCTTTGGAGCCTCCGCCGGTTTTGCCGGATCGTCGATCACTCCGTGTCCCCGTTCTCGCCGTTCTCGCCGTTCTCCTTCGGCTTCGGCGGGAAGGCGACAAGCTCGGTCACGCCCACCGGGAAGTCGAGCTTGATCGTGTAGAACACCTCGCCGGTCTCCCGGTTGTGGTTCTCGAAGAGCGCTCCCACCCGGGGGTAGCGGGTCTTGCCGTCCTTCGACTTGACCGGTGCGGTGATTGTGTAGTGATTTGCCATGTTGTCCTCCGTGGCTCTGGTTTCGATGGGGGCAAGGGCGCGGGGCGAACGAGGCCCCGGGGCAAGCTGAAATGCGGAGGGTCCGCGTGCGGAAACCGTATTTCCGCTTGGGGAGCCAAAGGCGACCGCACCCCGGGGCCGCGCCCCGCGACACCCCATCTCGAGGAAACCAGCGCCACGGAGGACAGGGGCCGCATACGGCACATCCCCACGGCTCCTGTCACCGGACAGGACCACCGCCCGCATCCGGTTGGGCGCGCGCTTTGAGAGCGGCATGGGCAGAGACCGCGCGGCAGGCCAGCCCGCAGGATCACAACCCGGAACGCCCCGTGGCCCTGAGCGGGGCCGCAGACCGTCCAGATTCAGACCGGCGGGATCGGAAGGGGCAGACGGGGGCGGCCAGAAGCCGCCGCCCGCGGCAAGCGGCCCCGGTCCCGCAGGACCGGAGCCACAGTCCGAGCGCCTCAGCCGGCGCGCACCCGCATCACCGCAATGCGTTTCGCCTCCGCCTTCTCCGCCAGATTGAGCGCGATCCCCGTCACCCCGAAGATCACAACACCCCCCAGAGGCTTCGGCGTGGCGAACATGTCGTCAATCGCCCGGAACCCCGCCCGCTTGCCAAAAGCCGACCAGTTCGGACGAAACACCACCTGGCTCACCTGCCGCGACCGCGCCCAGCCCGACGCAATCGCATCCACCCCCTTCCGGTCGCCCTTGTGATAGAGGATAACCTCCTCGCCATGCGCCTCACGGTAGCGCGTCCGGCAGCGGTCAAGCACATCCCAGACCCGCGCGTGGTCAATCCAGTCCCGCGCACCTGCCACCGCCAGCGGTCGGCCCTCGACCCGGAAGCGCTCCGCCTCCTGCCGCTCATGCGCCTCGATCCAGGCCTTCGCCTCGAAGAGCACCCCCGTCTGGCGGGCATCCCGGCCGCTGCGACCCCCGGCAGGTGGCAGATACGCCCGGCCGGTCTCGATCTCGTAACACCGCGCCGCCGCCTCGGCCATCACCTCCAGCGCGTCCAGACGGTCGCGCGCCTGCTCTGCGACACGCTGCGCCTCTTCCATCTGCATTTCCAGCACCTCCGAGCCATCGGCGGTCCGCACCAGACCCCGGATCGTGTCCGTGGCCCGATCAAGAACAGTGGCCATCGCACCCTTCCGGCGATGGAACAGCGTCGCCAGCCCATGGGCCAGCGGCTCGATCTCGCCGTGAAGCCCGGTGCCCTGCAACCCGCCCAGAAAACTCTCGAACGCCTCGCGCACGATCCGGTCGCGCAATGCGTCATCGTCGGGGATCGGCAGATCGGCAAGGCTTTCCGACAGCCCGAAAGTCTCAATTGTCTCGTATACATCCAGCATGGGATACTCCTCTCGCAAGCGCCACACGCACCATTGCGGGCAGCGTGCGAGGCTCCCGCCCCCCAAAGGGCGCCGGGGTCAGGGACACCGAAGGTGCCGGGCTTCGCCCGGGCGCAAAAATTTGCCGCGCGGGACAGCAACCCATGCGCAAGCTCACCGACGGGTGACCCCCTGCCCGCCAGCGCCATCCTCGCCGCAAAATTTTGTGATCCTTGACGCGGGCGTGCTTTGGAGGGCCACCTGCAAGGTATGCTGACCAATCGTGTGTGTGTGCCCCACCGCAGGGGCGCGCGACAGGGACAGGCAAAGGGCGAGGCCGGGTGCCGGGGACGGATGAAGCAGAGAGAGGCCCGGCGAAGACGGGCGACCGGCGCGCAATCCGGCCCCGCCAGCCGCCGCAGACCTGCTCGGCCCCCGCGCGGCCCGTCCCACCCCGCGCCAACGCCTGATCGGTGTCCGGGCATCGAGGCAGCAACCGTACCGGCCTCAATGGCCGGTACGGCTGCTCCGCAGGGCGTTCGGCGCTAGCCCGAATCCGCTGCGAGCGCGGCACCGCCGCGCTTCCCTCTCCGGCGAACCCGTTCCGTTCAGCAGCCCGCAAAAACCCTGCGGATCGCCCGCTCATTGCAGCGCGAACAGCGCACCGCCCCGAGCGCATCGCGCACCCGTACCGCGCGGCCATGGCGGCGGATCAACGGCGCGACCGGTACCTCCCCCACATGCCCGCAATCGCATACCAGTTGCAGGAAAGCGCAGTCGAGCGCATCGAGCCGCAACCCGTCAACCCGCAGCCGAGGCATGTCGCTCGCCGGAACGACCGGCGGCAGCGGCGTCTTCGTCGCCGCCCGCTCCGTCCGGGATCTGCGCCTGGGAAACATCAGGGGACATCCCCTCCCTGTCACGATTGCCCCGGAAGCATAGCGCGGGCGCGCCGCCTCCGACAAGGACGCGCGGGATGACGGACGCGCGGGACGGCGCGCCTTTCCTCCGGGCCACGCAAAACGCCGCCCCCGGAACAGGGGCGGCGCGCGCCGGGAGTCTCGGATCGGGGTGTTTCAGGCCGCGTCCGGGAGCCCCGCCTTTCCGATCAGCCAGTCCGCCGCCTTCTGCGCCGCCGAGGCCGCCCGCACGATGGCCCGGGTATCGCTCTTCAGAATGTCGATCCAGTGCTGAAGGTAAGCGGCATTGGCCTCGAACTGCGGCGCGATGCCCAGCTGCGCTCCCACCATGGCGGATCCGAGCTCGGCCACCATCTCCTCGCGTGCATAGTCCACATCGCCAAAGCCCGTTCCGAACGGTCGGTCCAGCCGCGATTTCGCCCCTGTGGCATGACACGTCTCATGAAGAAGCGTTCCCGCGTGGGCCTCCCGGCTCTCGAACCGCCGTACCGGCGGCATCTCGATGCAGTCCGCGGCTATATCGTAACAGGCCCGCCCCGCATCGCGCGTCCGCAGCTTCAGCCCGGTGCGGCCGAACCACTCCGGAAACCCCGCATCCGCCTCTGTCCCGTAATCGCGCAGCGGCGGCGGAGCGGCAGACCACGCCGCATCCAGACCGTCGATCTGTCCCACGTTGAAGACAGCGTAAGACCGCAGATAGCCAAAGGTGGGTCCATCCTCCGCCCCGTCCTCTCCCTCGGGAGCCGCCCGTCTCACCGTCCCGTATTTGACCACCCGCACGCTGGTCTCGCCCCGCCGCACCTGCCCGCCGAGCCTGATCGCCTGCGCATAGGTCATCCAGTTCGGCGAGACATAGCCCCGCGCCAGCGACGCCTGCCACAACAGCAGCACATTGATGCCGCGATAGGGCTCACCCGTGACCCGCACGGGCAGCCGGGCCGCGCGGCCATCGTCCCAGGGCTTGCGCCAGGGCATCACCCCCGCCTCGAGATGCGCAAGGATCGCATCTGTCACCCGGGTGTAAATATCGGGGCCGTAAATGTCGGATTTTGTCTTCGCCATAGGTCTGTCCTTTCAGTCTGGCCGGAATCACCCCTTCCAAAGACCCCTTCCCCTCCAATGGCCTGCGGCCCGTGGAAAACGCCGCCCCCGGATCCGGGGACGGCGCAGGGAGCGACGCGCTCAGGCCGCCAGGGAGGCCTCAATGGCCGTCTCCGCGCAATCACCCTCCCCGACCTCTTCCTGACCGCGCTCCGGCACTTCCGTCGCCATGCCCGGCGGGCACCAGCGGGCGATGGCCGCCCGCTGCTCGTCGCTCAGCGTGGCATCCGGTGCGGCAAAGAGCGCGGCCAGCTTCTCCACGATCTCCGACTTCTTCGCCTTGGCCAGCGTATCCGCCTTCTGGCCAAGCCCCAGATCGTCGCGCAGGATGCGCAGGAGGTCAGGCTTCGTCAGACGCCCGAAGAGCCGCGCATCCGGGGTCCAGAGCGTCCGGATGTCCGGCAGCACCGCCGCCTCCACCGCCGTACGGGCCGAGGGACGCACCGCATCGCCCGCCACAGGCTCCAGACTGCGCGACACCGCCCATGCCACCAGCATCTCCCGCTCCGCCGGATCGAGTACCGCGAAGCGATCAAAGGCGGTCCCGTCCGGACCATCCTCACCATCGACCCAGCCTGTCGGCAGCCCGGCCTCGTGCTCAAAAAGCATCCGTTCCACCACGCCGTGTTCACCCTCAATGGCCGCGCCCGGGTCCTCCACGCTTGCGCACTCATGGATAAGCCCCGGCGCATGGGTCGCCGCCTGAAACCGCAGGCTCGACTGTTCCGCACGGCGCACAAGCCCCTGCGCCACATTGCCCGGAAGCAGCCAGTCGCCATAGACCCGCGCGGTCGCCGGATCGCGCGCCAGCGCCAGACCCACCGCCCGCGTCCGCTCGCAGGCCATATCCGAAGCCAGCTTCGCGGAGATCTTCAGGCCACCCTCCTCTGCGGCGCGGTCCGCGGCACCGGTCCCGCCCGTCGCCGGGCCCCTGTCCGTCCGGTCCTCGGGACGCACCATGCCCGCCATCAGACGCAGACCCCCGTGCTGCCAGAGAGCGATCACACCGGCCCCTTGCGCCTCGTCAGCCTCGAACGCATGGGTCAGCGCCTCGATTTCGGCCTGCGCGGTCTCGTGCTCCTCACCCAGGCGGTCCTGTTCGGCCCGGTCCTCTGCCGCCTCATGGGCGTCCGACAGATCGTCGAGCCTTGCCGTCAGCGCCTCCACCCGCTCCTGCGTGGCCGCATCAAGGTCGACCGGCTGCGGCCAGATGCGCCCATAGGCCGAGAGCGCCTCCCGGTCGGGATCAATCCGGTGTTCGGCCCAGCCCATGCCGAGCCGCGCCCGCTCCTCCTCGGCCAGATCGTCGAGTTTCCGCGACAGCACAGACTGCACAAGACCGGGATCGCCGAGCACACTGTCCTCCTCGATCAGGTCCGGCGCGATCCCGCCCCCGGCCTTGCGGTAGTCCTCCAGCACAAAGGCCCCGAGCGCATCGCCCTGCCGCACGCCGCGATCACCGAGCGCCCGTTTCACCGTCCACGCCTCCACACGGCCCCCCTCGCCCGAAAGCGCGGCGAACACCTCCGCCTGCACCGCGCGGTCGGGATGCCCGGCAAAGGCCTTCAGCGTCTCCAGCGAAATCTCCCCGGCCCGGTGCGCGGAGCGGATGTCCTCATGCACCAGCCCGATCCGCAGGCTCTCGCGTACCGACCGTTCCGTCTGCCCGAAAAGACGCGCGATATCGGCAACTCCGAGACCGTCTTCGTCCCGGAGCGCCGCAAACGCCTCGTACCGGTCGAGCGCATCCATCGGGGCCTGCATCTCGTTCTCCGAGAACGACAGCGCCGCCGTCACCGGCGCATCCCCCGGCACCAGCTGGCAGGCCACCTTCATGCGTGGCCCGAAACCTTTCGCGCCCGTGTCCGCGGCCAGCAGGTTGAGTGCCGCCAGCCGGCGGCCTCCGGCCAGCACGCCGTACTGCGCCTTGCCGGTCTCCTGCACCAGCAAGGGCTGCAACAGCCCCACCTCCCGGATATTGGCCGCCAGCGCCTGAACGCCGGTCGCGCTGTAGGCCGCCGCGTTCTGTGCGCGCACATTGGCGGGATGAACCTCAAGGCGCGCCAGCGCCACCTCAAGAGCCGTATAGGTCTGTGTCTTCGTCATTGCATTGTCTCCATTTCATGACATCCGATCCGGACCATCCACGGGAACGCTTTCCCCCCGGACCCGGATCGCCCGGACAAAAAGCCGCCTCACCCTTTCGGGGCGAGACGGCCAAAGTTGGCAAAACGGTTTGAAGAGCGCCCGAACCGGGCGGCCGGGACCGCTGCCGGTCAGAACGACCGCAGGCGGGTGCGGTTCACGAGAAAACTGTAAAGCGCGCACTCCGCCCCGCCGGTGATCCCTGACGCGGCATGGTGCCAGCAGAACCCCGCAGGTCTGCAATCGACCGCCTCCCCCACCGTCAGACCCGCGTCCGCAAGGCAGGTCGCCAGATGCGCGCGGTCTTCGCCATCCAGGCCCAGGGGATCACAATTGATCAGCGCCGATGCCCAGTAAGCCGGGGCCAGAAGTTCTACCACCTCCCGCGCGCTCATGCCACAAGCGCGCCCCGGTCGCGCGCCAGAGAGGCGTAATCGCTCAGCGACATCTCCGCCTCGAAATACAGGTCCCGCTCCACCGGCAGGCCGAGCGCGCCGCGCACCGCCGCGATCTCCGAAAGCCGCACCGGCCCGATCTCGGGACATCCCAGCCCCGGATCGCAGCAGCCCCAGGCCACATCCCCGTCCTCCGGGTCCAGCCAGGCCAGAAGCCAGGTCGCCCCCGCATCCGGCGTAAAAAGCTTCACAACCGGCCACACCGCGCACGATATGTCCTCCTCCGCCATCCTGTGGCCGTTTTCGAGAAGCGTCTTGCGCTGTTCAGTCGTCAACAATTCCATGGGTCCAGTCCTTTCCAACTCCGATCCCCCATCGGGACCACCCGGACCCAAAGCCGACATTGCTCCTTTCGTGTGCCCCGCCGGAGGCGGGCGACCCGGTGGGGAGGGGACCGGACGGTACGGCACCCGACCGGGGCTTTCCGGTTCGCTGTCAGCCCTGCCGACAACAGGATGGGCCATGAAGGGCAAGCTCGGGCCACGCGGCCAGGCCCCGACCAGAGCACAGGCACCCTCTTCCATCGTGACCGCGTCTGCACCTGGTACGCCACAGACAAACGGGCCGCCCGGAAAGGCGGCCCGCTCGCGAGCGCGAGGGATGCCACGCCCCTCAGGTCACGCCGCGTCGGCGCGGACCATCTCCACACCCGGACGCTGCGCCTGCATGGAAAGCCAGTCGGCAAGGCCCAGAAGCGTCTGGCCCCCGGCCACGGCCCTGCGCCAGTCGGCTTGCGGATCGGCACCCACCGGCTCGGTATCGGGCAGGATCACCCCGTTGATCATCCACGGCACCATCGGGGTCCCGCGCAGCCAGTCCGATACTGACGGGATCCGGCGGCAATCCTCCCGCACATGCTGCTCGGCGATGAACCGCACCGGAATATCCCGGCCTGCGGAGTTCGGAACCGAAACGCCGAACACCGCCTCCGCCTCGAATATCCCGAAGCTGTGATGCCGGAGTGCCCGGTGTATCGGCAGCGCTTCATGGGCTTTGCCGGCGTCGAACCATGTATGTATGTCCAGATAGTCCTCCGCCGCCCCGCCGAATTTCCGGGCGGAACTTTCCGCGTGGTGTAACGCATGGGCCATAATCATACATCCTCGTGGCTGTAGTCGTTGCGCTCGGTGTAGAAATCGGCGTGATCCACATCGATGCGGTCTTCGGCCACATTCCAGGTGAAGCTGCCCTCTGCCCCGTCGTTGGTCTCGAAGCCCGGGTGCAGCCCATAGGCGACATCCCACACGAAATCCATCAGCCGGGTTTCGATATCCCCGATCCCGGCGCTCTCCGGGCGGCCCGCGACACTGTTCACGTTGCCGCTGTCGCCATAGCCGTCATAGAAGGCTTCCACCTCTTCAACCCCCCGCGCACGCAGTTCCGCCAGCAATGCGGCGCGCACCACCTTCAGGCGCTCCGCTTCCCCGGCGCGCTCCCGCGTCCAGCGGGCCTGAATCGCCGTCCGGTCAATCGCAGCGGCAGGGGTTAACGGTGTGGTCGCCACCCGGGTCTCTTTCTTCGTCGGCGTTGTCATCTCGGTCCTCCTCTTCTCCTGGGTCAATGACACCCCGACCCAAAGACACCTTCCCTCCCGGTCACGACCGCCGGACCTCCGGGGAGACGGACGCGGGGGTGGAGACCCGCGCATCCCGGGTGCCGGGCCAGACCGTGGATTGGCCCGCCGCCGGGGGACCGACCGCAGGCGCCATCCCGGGCGAACAGCAAGCACCCGGGCTTGACCTGACGCGCGTTTTCCCCGAAAGCCACGGCAACCACACCATCAGACCAGGAGAGCTGCTTATGCCCAAACCCTCACCCGTTCCCGCCGCAACGCTTCACGCCGCCATCGCCGAAGAGCTGGGCTGTTCGCGCGACGAAGCCAAACGTCTCTCCGGCGGCGTCCAGTCGGCAGTGCAGAAACTGGTGGCGGACGGCCACCCGGTCCGCCTGCCCGGCCTTGCCACCTTCTCGGTGGTGGACGTGCCCGAGCGGCAGGTTCGCAATCCGGCCACCGGAGAGATGCAGACCGCCGCGCCCACACGGCAGGTGCGGGTCTCCGCCACAGGGCCCCTCAAGGCCGCCGTAAAGGGGAAGACATGATGTGCGATCAGCACATGGACACCGCGCCGGAAGCGGCCGGTAGAGAAACGCCGATACCGGGGGCAGGCAAGGCCGAACCGGCAGAGGTCACAGGCACCATCAAGACTTACCGGCCCGACAAGGGCTTCGGCTTCATCTCCCGATACGGCGCGGCGGATGTGTTTTTCCACGCCTCGAACCTTGCGCCGCCGGAAGCCCTGCCAGAGGTCGGCCAGCGGGTGCGCTTTGCACGCGTCCCGAGCAAGCGAAAACCCGGAACTCCGGCGGCGGTCAACGTCCGTCCTGAAGGCGCGCCGGCCGGGGATGCCGAAAGCCAGCGCGATGGCTGACAGGGCGAACGACGGCGCAGAGGCGTACGATGACCTCACGGTCGAGGCAACGATGTGTTTGTGTCTCTGCGGGCGGGATCCGCAGGACCCGGAGGTTCAGGGCGAATTCCAAAAAGTGATCGCCCTCGCCCTGCGATACGGTTTTCAGCTCAATGGATGCCTCCGCGAGGCCGCCGGAGCCTTCGATGATCTTCTCTGCGATCTGAAGCCCAACGCTGTCAGGGAACTCGAACGCGCGCGGCAAGCGGTCCAGCAGCAAATGGATGCAGATCGGCTCGAGACGCTGCTTACCACACATCCCGATGCCGTAAGCCAGCGCCTGAATTGAGAAGCCGCCCCGGTTTTTGTCACCGCTTCGATCATGATGGCGATCACCGCATGTCTCAAGGCGCTCGCGGCACCCAACCCCCTCTCCCGGCGCTCACCGGCCCGCCATTCGACAACTCGACGAAGTCACGATCAGCCGCATCGCAGTTGGCGAAATCGGGGAACGCCCCGCCAGCGCGGTCCAGGAGATGGTGGAGAATGCGCTTGATGCGGGTACCAGGCCAGTACCGGGGAATCAGGGTCAAAGGTATCTGACACCCCCGGACAGACTGAAGCGGCCCGACACAACCGACCACACACAACCGGGCTTGCCTGTTGGACCGCCCTGCCATAGCAGCAGGGGTGACACCACCTTGCACGGGGATCCGATGGCCGAGTTGCACAATCCGCACGACACGCTCTTTCGCGCGCTGCTGTCCAATCCCGGGCGGGCGCGGGACTTCCTGCGCGATCACCTGCCCAACACCATCGCAGGACAACTCGCCGATGCCCCGCCCGGGATCGTCGAGGGCAGCTTCGTCGATGAAGCGCTCGCCGGCAGCCAGAGCGATCTGCTGCTGAACCACCACCAGCTAAAGCTGGTGGGATCAACAGGAACAGTTGAAACTGTTCTTTTTTAAAGGAACCCCGATTCTGGATAAGACGTTGGCGTCACCAGTGCACTACTCGACAGAATTTTTTCGTAGTTTTTTGATTCGTTTTTTACGATACTCGTTGACCCTTTTTCGCAGAGGGTTGCGATGAGGGATTTCCACCATTGTTATGGAAATGATCCTCGGTTCTCTCAAAGCCTCATTTGGCTCCAGTTCAACGGCAATTCCGCCAAACTCTCCAAGAAATAGAACATTTGAAACGGTTTCGTGATCCGCTTTGAATGTATCAGGGTCATTTTTCCGTACGTGTTTCGGGATGATCACCTGAAAGGGAGTGGCAGCCATCAGATCGAGCACAAGTGTCATGGTTCTTTTAGGGAGCGCAGCCAGTTCATTGAGCTTATCCGTGAGGGCGTAGAAACGGTTGGGGTCCTCTTCCATCATGTCGAACATGAGGTCCCGGATCTTCTCATAAGCGAGATCTTCGTTGATTGGGAAGTTGTTCTCCATGGCGCGCACCTTTTGCCCCGTGTTGACCAGCCTGAATGCCCCCGTGATTAGTATGGGGTGAGAGGGGTTTCCAGGTACGTTGCCCCATGATTCAAGGTTCAAAAGCGACACAATATGGACCGCCACTCATGTCGATCACTAACACCGCACTTTTTGTCTGTCTCGATGATTTTGCAAAAACCTACGAGGACTGGGAGCGCCACCGGTTGATCCCCTCGGGTCGTCAGAGGCTTCGCGCCGGCAAGCTGACCCTGGGGGAGAGCCTGTTCATCATGGTCTTGTTTCACTTGTCGCCGTTCAAGGACTTCAAACATTATTGGATTTATGGCGTTGAGCAGAAATACCGTGACTGCTTTGGCACCCTCCCGAGCTATGGTCGGTTTGTCAGCCTCATGCCAAGATTAATGGTGCCGTTTTGCATACTGCTGCACTGCTTCAGCGGTGAAAAAACCGGCGTCTATTTTGCCGACAGCACTAAGCTCGCGGTCTGCCACAATGCCCGCATTAATCGAAACAAGGTCTTCAAGGGGCTGGCAAAGCGCGGTCGCAGCACAATGGGCTGGTTCTTTGGCTTCAAACTGCATCTAATCATCAACAACAAGGGGGAGATCATGGCCGTCAAAATCACGGCAGGTAATGTCGATGATCGAAAGCCGTTTGAAGCCATGATCGCGGGCCCCGAAGGCAAAATATTTGCTGATAAGGGCTATATCTCCAAATCCCTCTTCCAACGGCTCTGGCAGCGTGGGCTCCACCTCGTCACCGGCATTCGCCGCAACATGAAAAACTATCTCCTGCCAATCCTGAACAAAATCCTGTTGCGAAGGCGGTTCATCATCGAAACTCTGTTCGATAAGTTGAAAACCAGCATGGGACTGGAACACACTCGACACAGATCGCCTGCCAACGCATTCGTACACCTCATCTCGTGTGTCGCAGCCTATATGCTCGGGAAAACCAAAGTTAAAATGGGACCCATAACCGTGCCGGAAACAATCAGGCAGGTCGAATACCAGATATAGCGCTTATCCAGAACTCAGGTTAAAGGAGCGCCTCCGGCGCGCTTTTGATTTTTTTGTCCGTCTGGAAGACGGAGGTTTCAAACCATTAGGTGGAAAATGAAGGTCGCGTTGACCTCCGGGACCGACGCCTTCGTATATGTTCTGGCGGAGCACAAAAGCACCCCTGATCCGGCGCTGCCGCTTCAGTTGGCCTCCTATATGGTGCGCATCTGGAAACGCTGCGCCGGAACCAAAACAGCCCGGCTCCGCGCCCTGCCCCCGATCATTCCGGTGGTCGTCTATCATGGCGCGGAGCCCTGGACCGTACCCGACAGCTTGCGCGACATGATCGCGACCGATGATCCCGATCTCGCTTTCCTGCCCGGAGCGGGGTATATCCTGCGCAACCTGCGGGCCATGGAGATCGACGCGCTGTCGCGCAACGCCGCGCTGAGGGCGGGGTTTATCACGCTGCGGCAGGAGGCCCTGGCCTTTCTGGCGGAGATTGCCGGGAGCCTGCCCGAGGGGACCGATCTGCGGCGACAGGTTCTTGAATATGTGCTGCGGGTCTATAATGTGGATCAGGACTCCCTGCGGGCCACGCTCAGGACCGGGGGACATAACGAACTGGAGGCGCTTATGGGAACCATTGCTGAAACACTGCTCGAACAGGGCGAAGCGCGCGGATTGGCCTGGAGCGGACGTTGGTGGCTTGCACCCGCGCGCGGAGTCAAGGCCCTTGGGCCGCCGCGCGATCGCCTGCCCGTCCGCACGGGCTGGCGATTTGGTGAGGCTGGGTGCGAGCTTTTGAACACGCACGGACTTGGCTTGGATAAATTGGCAAATTGAAATGTTTGATCGCCATCCCACGGGCAGGCAATCGCGCGTCTTTTATCGTTATTTGCGAATGTCCGCTTCAGGCCAGCACCGCCACTTCCCAGTAAACCCGAACTACACTCCTGACTACCGCCGGTCTGGTTCAGCCCGGCATCGGTGGATTGGCCGCCGCCCATGCATCTGTCGCCTCAATTGTGTTGATCCAGCGGTTGATATTTGCGTAATCCGCAACAGGATATTGGCACGGCTCGCGATAACAAAGGATTTGCGACACGGCGATATCCGCATTTGTCATACTCTCGCCCACCAGCCAGTCACGCCCGTTCAGATGATCATCCAACACTTTGGCAAAGCGGTGAAAATCGGTATCAGCCGCCGCCATATCAACGCTTTCGTTGTTAAACAGATGGCGGGAAATGTACTTGGCACAAGCCGGGGTCCAGTGGCAGGCCTCCCAGAATTGCCAGCGCATGATTTCGTAGCGCGACATATCAGCCGGCCAAAGATCCGATTTCGCATCGCTGGCAAGCCGATTCATGATGACATTGGATTCCCAAAGGGTTGAGCCGTCATCAAATTCCAAAGTCGGCACTTTTCCGTTGGGATTAAGCGCCAGGTACTCTGTCGATTGATGGGCGCCTTCCTGAAGGTTGACCATTTCAATTGGGATGTTGAGCCCCATATGGGCATTGGCGAACATCACCTTTTTGGCGTTTGGCGACGCAGGAAAAACGTGCAGTTTCATATCGACCTCCTTTAATTAACTTTATTGTTAAATATTGAATTACCTGTGCATCGTCAACCCAAAAGAAGGGCCGCAGTTACCCGCGGCCCGTTCCACAATATCTGACTGGACGCTATTTCATCATGATACGTCCATCGACATATGGCTCATACGCCCCAGCCGCGGCCATATATTCGGCCAAAACATCCGCCAGATCGGGGCCGAAGTCATAGGCGTTCATCGCGTCGACGAACATCTTGTAGCCGTCTCCGCCACCACGGATGTAGTTGTTGGAAACGAGTGTATAGGTCGCTGCCGGATCAAGCGGCTCGCCACCAATCATGACCTCGACGATGCGGCCTTCACCCGGTGCAATGGATGAATCCCAAGTGAATGTCATGCCCGCCACCTGCGGGAACCGACCGGCAACCTCTTCCACCTGGCTTACACCGTTTTCCAGCGCATCGAGCAGCGTTTGACCGCTTACCTGGAAAGTCGACAGCGTGTTCTGGAACGGTAGAACCGTCATCACCTCGCCCATCGTGACCTCGCCAGCATCCATGCTTGCGCGAATTCCACCTGAATTGGCAATCGCGATCTGAACGCCCTGGTCCTTCACCCGTGCCAGCATCGCATCGGCGACAAGATTGCCCATCTCGCATTCCTGAATGCGGCAAACGGCGCGGTCGCCCTCGATCGTGGCCGCAGATTGCGCGACGATCTTATTGCGGATCTCGTCAAGCGGCTGCGCGGCTTCTGCAACGCGATCCAAAGTACTGGCATCCTCGGTAACGCTGGCATCCATAACGATCACATCACCGGAGGTTTCGGTAATAGCGCCGGCATCGTCAAACGTGACATTCAACTCGCCCAGAAACTTGCCATAGGCATAAGCCTAAACAATCGCCGTATCCCCCACCATCGTCGGATACGCCCCAACGGCGCGTTCCTGCGAGTTACTAAGCAAAGTATTTGAATGGCCGCCGACGATCACATCGACGCCGGTTGTGCCTTCGGCAACCCGCTGATCCACGACAAAGCCAGAGTGGCTGAGCACGATGATCTTGTTGATGCCGTTGGCCGTCATACGATCAACTTGTTCCTGCACCGCCGCCACCGGATCGGAGAAGGTCACATTCGGTCCCGGGCTGGCGAGCTCGTCGGTGTCGATTGGCGTCAGGCCAATGAGGCCAAGCTTTTCACCGCCGCGCTCGATGATCACTGATTTCTCGATGGCACCGGCCAGAAGCGGTTCGTTTTCGATATTGGCATTCGACATCAGGATCGGGAAATTCACGCTGTCGACAAAGCCACGAAGAACCTCGGGACCGTCATCAAACTCGTGGTTGCCCACGGTCATCGCGTCATAGCCCATCTTGTTCATCATTTCGGCGGCAAGCTTACCCTTATAGTACGTGTAAAACAGCGAGCCCTGAAACTGGTCGCCGCCATCGACAAGGATGTGGTTGTTGGACCGCGCCTTGGCGTCATTGATCGCCGTGACAAGTCGGGCTGATCCACCGAAGCACTTACCTTCGGTGTTGTCTTCGGCGGAGCAACCTGAATCAAACCGGCTGATCGGCTCAAACCGGGCGTGAAAGTCGTTGGTATGCAGAATTGTCAGCGTGTAATCCGCGCTGGCCACACCAGCGGAAAGACCAAGCGCTGCGACGGATGCAAGAAACCGGGTGTACATGAGAATCCCCCCTTTTGGGTCGTTGAATGGCAATAGCTTGAGCCGATTGCCGGTTAGAGTCAAAGGTCATGCCGGTTATCCACAGTGATACAGCGGGTCGAAGAATGGCGCGCGCCCTTGACCCGGTCCGCGCGGCGCGGCATGGCAATTTCATGTTGATCTACAAGATACTTCGCGCTGACGAATGGGCGGCGTTGAGGGCGGCAGGTGAAACACCGGGCGCACCGATTGATGTGGCTGATGGGTTCGTTCATTTCTCAACCGCCGACCAGGCCATGGAAACGGCGGCAAAGCATTTTGCCGGAGCGGGTGAGTTGTGGTTGCTGGCATTGGAGGCGGATGGGCTTGGCGACGCCCTGAAGTGGGAAGTGTCGCGCGGCGACGCGCTGTTTCCGCATCTCTATGGGCCGCTTCGACAGAAAGATGTGCTTTGGGCCAAGGCCCTGCCGCTGCATGACGCCGGGCATATATTCCCGGAAGAGGTGGCGGGCCATGTCGACCCGACCCGCGAACAGTTTGACGCTTTCAAAGCGCTGAATCGCGATCAGCCAATTGAAATGCTGAACCTTGTTCGGTTGCGCGCACGCGCCGCCTATCCCGCCGACCATGAGCACGTGTTAAAATCCCGTACCGGCGCAGAGGCTTATGCGGATTACGGTCGCGAGACTGCGCCGATCCTCGCCCGGCTTGGCGGCACGATCCTATGGCGCGGACAGTTTCAATCAGTGTTGATAGGGCCGGAAGGTGAGCGCTGGGATCACGCTTTCATCGCGCGCTATCCGTCCGCGCACGCCTTCCTGGCCATGGTTACGGATGCTGATTACCGCCGCGCCGTCATCCACCGGCAGGCGGCGGTGCGCACGTCGCGCCTGATCCGTTGCGCGCCGGGTGATGGCGGGGACAGTTTCGGATGATCGAACGGCTGACTCTGGCCGCGTTGCAGCGGCTTGACCCGGAATTCGCGCATGGCCTTGCGCTAAAAGCACTCAGGACTCCGTTCGCTCCCCTGCCCGGCCCGGTGACATCTGATCGGTTGCGTACACGGGTTGTTGGGCTGGAACTGCCCAATCCGATTGGGCTGGCCGCCGGGTTCGACAAGAATGCCACCTCTGTGGCGCCGCTGATGCGGGCCGGGTTCGGGTTCATTGAGGTTGGGGCCGCAACACCGCGCCCGCAGCCGGGCAATCCAAAACCCCGGCTGTTCCGCCTGACCGAGGACCGCGCCGCGATCAACCGGTTCGGGTTCAACAATGACGGGATGGAGGCCATCGCAGCGCGGCTCGCAGCGCGCCCGTCAGGAATTTCCGTCGGCCTAAATCTGGGCGCCAATAAGGACAGCGTGGATCGGGCGGCAGACTTCGCGGCAGTGCTGGCTCATGTGGGGCCGCATGTTGATTTCGCGACGGTCAATGTATCGTCGCCCAATACCGAAAAGCTGCGCGATCTGCAGGGCACCGTCGCGCTGCGCGCGCTTTTGGAGGGGGTCATGGAAACACGCGTTTCCCTGCCCCGGCGCATCCCCGTTTTCCTGAAAATCGCGCCCGATCTTATGGACGCCGAAATCGCCGACATTGCGGGGGTGGCGCAATCGGCAGGTCTGGATGCGATCATTGCCACGAACACGACGCTTGCGCGCGAAGGGTTGCGAAGCCGGCTTCGCGAAGAGGCGGGCGGACTTTCCGGCGCGCCGTTGTTTGAAAGATCCACCCGCGTTCTAGCGCGGCTATCGATGGAAACCGCAGGGAAGATGCCGTTGATTGGCGTGGGCGGCGTGTCAACCGGCGCCGAGGTTTTCGCGAAGATCCGCGCCGGGGCGTCGGCGGTTCAGCTTTATACCGCGATGGTGTTTGGCGGGCTCTCGGTGGCACGGCGGGTGGCGGAAGAGTTGGATCTGCTTTTGGCGGAGAGTGGTTTTGACAAGGTCGCTGATGCCGTCGGCACAGGACGGGACGAATGGCTATGATCACGATCTGGCACAATCCACGTTGTTCGAAATCGCGCCAGACACTGGCTCTTCTAGAGGAACGAGGGGGCGCACTGAACGTGCGCCGATATCTGGAGGATCCGCCGAGCGCAGAAGAAATTCGCGGCGCGCTTGACGCATTGGGCAAACAGGCCATCGAGATCATCCGGCGCGGCGAAGCGGCGTTCAAGGACAACAAGTTGGACAAATCCAGCCCGCAAGAAGAGTTGATCGCGGCAATGGCAGAGGCCCCGATCCTGATCGAGCGGCCTATTGTCTTCCATGCAGGCAGGGCCGCCATAGGTCGCCCGCCAGAGGCGGTGTTGGATATCCTTTGAATTCGGATTTCGCGTTAGCGAAATCCGACCAACTGGGGGGGCATCCCCCCAGACCCCCCGCCGTATTTGAGACCAAGAAGAAAGAGGGACGGATCAGGTGCCGATGCGGGCTTCCAGCTTCGGGTAGCGCAGGCCGAGCGTGATACCGCGCGCGATGTTGAGCACCATCAACGCGGCCCAGAGGCCGTGATTGCCGAAAAGCGGGATCAAGGTCAGCAGCGCGCAGATGTAGACGATGACGGATTGCAGCATGGCGATACGCATCTCGCGCGTCCATGTGGCACCGAAGTAGATGCCGTCGAGCATCCAGCTTGGGCCGCCAATCATCGGGGCGAGGAGGATCCAGATCAGGAAGGCGCGGGCCTCAATCCGGACCTCCGGCGCCGTGGCCATGATGTCGATGATCAAGGGACCTGTGAGGAAAAAGAGGACGCCCAGAAGAATCCCGCCGCCAATGCCCCATTGTGAGGACATGATGGCCGCGCGGCGCATTCGGGCGCGGGCGCCCGCGCCAACGGCATTGCCGACCAGCGCCTCGGCAGAAAAGGCGAAACCGTCCAAAGCGAAGGCGGTGATTTCAAGGAATTGCAGCAGGATATGGTTTGCCGCCAGCGTCACATCGCCGAAATCGGCCGCCAGAAACAGGAATGTCGTGAAGGACAGCGTCAGGATGACAGAGCGGATCATGATGTCGCCATTGACCGCCAGCATTCGGCGCAACCGCACCGGGTCGAAAATGCGCGCCCAGTTGCACCATTCGCTGCCCCGGAAGATTTCACGGCACAGCCACAGGCCCAGCGCCAGACCGGTCCATTCGGCGATCAGCGTGGCAATCGCCACACCTTCGACGCCCCAGCCGAGACCGAGAACGAACCAGAGATCGAGCGTGATGTTGAGCAAGTTCATCCAAAGCTGCAGGACCAGCACGCCGCGCGTGCGTTCCACCGCGATCAGCCAGCCTGTTACGACAAACAGCGCGATGGTGGCCGGTGCGCCCCAAATGCGGATGGCAAGATAGTTGCGTGCAAGGATTTCGACTTCTGCCGAAGCGGGCGCAAGCAGGAATGCGCCGCCGAAGATCAATCCCTGCAAAAGGATAAATGCCGCGCCGCCGATTGCGGCGATGATAACACCCCGCATGAACAGCGCGCCGGTTTCGGCGATCTCGCCTGCGCCGCGCGCCTGTGCGACCAGACCCGTTGTTCCCATGCGCAGGAAACCGAAGACCCAATAAAGCGCGGCCAGGATCACGGCGCCAATACCGACGGCTCCGATTGGTGCAGCCAGTCCCATCTGGCCAACAACGCCGGTATCCACCGCGCCGAGGATCGGGACGGTTGCGTTGGAGAGAACGATTGGCAGCGCGATTTTCAGGACGCGGCGGTGGGTGATCTCTTCCGCGCTGGCGATGTCGGTCACGTCGGATCCATTCGCGCGGGCATCAGGAAATGCCCGGTCGCTTGCGCGAATAGCCGCGCGCGATTGTCCTGCCACGCCTCGACATGGACCGAAGCATAGCGCCGCCCGCGCCGATTGATCGTGGCGCGGGCATAGGCATCGCGCGGCAAGCCAGAACGCAGGTAGTCGACGGTGAAATCAATAGTTTTCGGCAGGCGCGGGAGAGTTTCGGTGCTGATCGTATCCGGGTCGATAGCGCCGCTTTCGATGTCTTCCCAAAGATAGGCCCAGCTGAGTTCGATGATGGCAGCAGTTTCCAGAAACGCCGCCGTCACCCCGCCATGCAGCGCGGGCAACATCGGGTTGCCGATCAGTTTGTCGTCATAGTTCAGGACGGCGGTCAACTCGTCGCCGTGACGTTCGAATTCTATACCGAGGAACTGGATATAGGGAACGCCCTCGACCAGCGCCGCGAGCGCGGCGTCGCGGCGTTTCTTGATCACCTGAATGGGCTCGGGACGGGCGCGGGCCATTATTTACGCTCCACCGTGAAAGCGCCGGTAGCGGTGGCGACGGGGCGGTCCTCGTCCTCGTCAAGCGCAGTCGCGCGCACGAAGGCGATGGAACGTGTGACGTGATAGCATTCGGCGCGCGCGGTGATCGCCTGCCCCGGCGTCGCAGGGCGCATATAGTCGATGCGTAAATCCAGTGTCGCGGTCACAGTTGGCACCTCGGGGTGACTCATCACCGCCGCGCCGCCGCAGGTATCCATCAGCGCAGAGACCGCGCCGCCGTGGATCACGCCGGATTTCGGGTCGCCGACGAAACGGGGATCATAGGCCATACACAGCTCTGCTGTTCCATCGCCGATGCCGGTCAGTTCCATGCCCAAAGCGCGCGAATGCGGCAGCGCCTCCATGAACTGACGGGCGATTTTCAGCTTGTCCACCATCTCACCTGACACCTTCGTGACGTCCAATGTGTTATTCGCCCTTGCCAAATACGCTGCAAGTGCTATCTTCCGCAATTGAGAATTATTCGCAATCTCAGGTTTGCAAATGGCAATGACAAGCAGTGTAACGGTTCCAAGAGCCTTTGAGGCGCGTGACCGGCTAGGTCCCTTCCGGCTGAAACGGCTGGTTGTGGCGCTGATCTTTCTGTCGTTGGCAATTGCCCCGGGCGAGTTGGGGACTCTGACGCGCGAGTTGATGACAGATGCCTATGTGGCGGTTTCCGTCTTTGTTGCGGCCACTTTGCTGTTATTTTACGGGGCTGAGCGGGTCTTTCACTTTGACATTGGCCATGCGCTGAAAAACGCGCGTGGCTGGCAGGTGCCATTGGCCGCATTGATGGGGGCTACCCCGGGATGCGGCGGGGCTGTGGTGGTGGTGGCCGCCTATTCCAGCGGCAATGTTGGCTTTGGCGCAGTGGTTGCAACGCTGACGGCGACGATGGGCGATGCGGCGTTTTTGTTGATCGCGACGCGGCCTGATGCAGCGGTGGTCGTGCTGCCACTCAGCTTCACGGTCGGGATCATTTCGGGCTGGATTGTGGACCGCATCCAGAAAGTCGAACTGCGTGCAGACACCGACGGAAACAACGAAATCGCGCCAATCGTGGGCAAAACCCGCCTGCAGGACATGGTATATCTGCTGATCGCCGCGCCGGGGCTGTTTGTTGGCATTTCGCAACTGGCGCAGGTCGAGATGGAATTCCTTTTGGGCGTTTCAGTTATGTGGATTGCGCTGGCGGGCACATTTCTGGGTTTGACGATCTGGGCCACATCGAAGCTGAAGGCGATGACCAATGCAAAGGATTCACCGCTGACGCGCATGGCAGAGGAAACCAGCTTTATCTCGGTCTGGGTGATCGGGGCGTTTCTGGCCTATGATTACCTCGCGGTCTTTGGCGGGCTGGATCTGAATGCTTGGTTCTCGACCATTGCGCCGCTCTTGCCGTTGATTGCTATTGTTGTCGGTTTCGTCCCCGGCTGTGGCCCGCAAATTCTGGTGACCACGCTTTACATCAACGGGGTGATTCCCTTTGCCGCGCTGTTGGGGAATGCGATTTCCAATGACGGCGATGCGCTGTTCCCGGCGATTGCACTGAACCCGAAGGCGGCGGTAGTGGCGACGCTTTATTCCGCTGTTCCAGCGTTGATCGTGGCTTACGGCTTCTGGTTCCTGGCGCCGGGTTTCATGAACTGAGTCGCCAACGGATTGGGGCGCGAGCAGATCTGTCGGTATTTGGCCTGAAGCGGCCTTTCTACTTCATCACGTGCGCCTAACTTCTCTGGCGGCCAACGCTTGCCCGTGGGATGGCGATGCAACGTCTCAATGTCGCGCTTTATGCCAGCCAAGCCCGTAGAAGATCAAAGGATTGAACTAGCCTCACCAAATCGCCAGCCCGTGGGGACGGGCAGGCGATGGCCGGGGCGCTTCGCGCTGTTAACCCGGCCAGGGTGGTATGTCTGAAAGGCAGGCAAAGGCCAAAAATGGAATACCCCTCTCTAACAGACCGAACCGACCTCCGGCCCAAATACTGGTAAATTTGCCCCTGTGGGCATTCCCATCTAGGCTGAGATCAACCTTTTCAAGACCTGCCTGCCGATGACCAATCAACGTCTGAGTTTCAAGGAAATGTGCGCACGTTACGACGTGACACCCCGCACTTTGCGCTATTACGAATACATTGAACTGCTGGCGCCCGATCGCGAAGGACGCAGCCGGTTCTATGGTCCACGTGAAGTGGCGCGAATGACGCTGATCATGCGCGGGCGGCGGTTTGGATTCTCGCTGGAAGAAATACGCCAATGGCTGTTGATGTATGAAAGCGACGGGACGGACAGTCAGTTCAAGATCTTCGTGGAATATGCTGAACGCCAGATTTCCGCCCTGAGTGACCAGCGCAATGAACTGGGCGAGACGATCAAAGAGCTTCAGTCGCTGCGCGACGAGGTTCACGGGATGATCGGCTAAAATCGCTTCTCAGCACTCGTTAGCCGTATTTCTCCCGCCAAACCGGCAACACGTCCCCCGGTGCGGCTTGCGCCTCAAAAACCCCGCGCGCAATAGCCCGCGACAGACAAATCGCGGCGGCATGTCCGATCGCCAGAGTGTCGGCCATCGGATCCGTGAGCGGCTTCGCCCCCGTCGCAACCGCAAACACCAGATCACCGTCAAACGGCGTGTGCGATGGCACAAGCGCACGGGCCATGCCGTCATGAGCTGCGATGGCCATTCGCGTCGCCTGTGCCTGTGTCAGCTCTGCGTCCGTGGCGACAATTGCAATCGTTGTTGCCTCGCGGGGCGCGGCGAGCTTTGTTCCGTGTTCAGCCGGAAATTCCATTGCCGGACCACGACCGCCAAACTCGTCCCCAACTTCAAAGGCTGCTGCCCAGAATTTCCCGGTATCGCCGACGACTGCATCACCAAGCGCATTCACCGCAGCCAGCGCGCCAACAATGTGCCCGGTCGGCAAAACCGCAGAAGTCGACCCGAGCCCGCCTTTCAGGGATGACGTTGTCGCGCCGGTTCCGGCGCCTGTTGTACCCAATTCAAACGTCTCGCTTGCTGAATCCAACGCCTCTGCGCCAAGCGCATCGTAGGGGTTCGCAGCCCATTCTTTGTCGCCACCATTCAAAAGGTCAAACAGGATCGCGGCAGGGACAATCGGCACCTTCTTCCCGCCGACATCGAACCCCCTGCCCTGCGCCCGCAGCGCATCCGCCACACCTGATGCCGCCGTCAGCCCCAGTGCGGAGCCGCCGGACAAGACCAGCGCATCCGCCTCCTGCACCAGCCGGTCGGGCGCAAGCGCATCGGTTTCCCTTGTTCCCGGCGCGCCACCCATGACGTGCACGGCGGCAGTGAACGGTTTTTCTGCCGTCAGAACCGTCACGCCGGATTTAAGCGCAGCGTCATCTGCGTTGCCGACCCGCAGACCCGCAACATCGGTGATCAGATTGCGCGGCCCCGGCGTCAAATGCAGCGGCCCCCGTCAACTTCCAGCGCGACGCCGGTGACCATGCTGGCCTCATCCGAGCACAGGTAAAGTGCTGCATTCGCGTGATCCTCCGGCGTTGAAAACCGACCAAGCGGGATCGTGTCGAGGAATTTTTGGCGGTTTTCAGGTGTGTCCCCGCCCAGAAATGTCTTTAGCAACGGCGTATCCCCGGCGACCGGACAGATCGCGTTCACGCGAATGCCGGAGTCGGCCAGTTCCACCGCCATCGTTTTGGTTGCCGTGATCATCCAGCCTTTGGATGCGTTGTACCAATTGAGATAGGCACGCGGGCTGATCCCCGCCGTGGACGAAATGTTCAGGATGACGCCCGTGCCGCGAGTCTTCATCGCCGGGACGAAATGGCGCGCGGTCAGATAGACCGACTTCACATTCACCGCCATTACACGGTCGAAATCCGCCTCACTCACATCCTCCATCGGCGCGCGTTCATGCGTGATGCCAGCGTTGTTGACGAGGATGTCTGGCCCGTCATGCGCATTTACAAATGCTTTCATCATGGCGCGGACGCTGTCATTTTTGCTGACATCGACCTGGAACGGGGTGACAATCACCTCACCCTCTCTCTTTCCCTTCAAAGCCGCGTGCATCGACTTTTCTGCGGAATCCATGTTGATGTCGGCGACCCAGACCGTTGCGCCCTCATCGGCGAACCGCTTCACAATCGCGGCGCCAAAGCCAGAGCCGCCCCCGGTGATGATGGCGGTTTTGCCTGCTAGTCTTTGCTTGCCGGTTAGGCTCATACGTGCGTCCTTTCGTATTCAGGGGCATCATATTCAGACCGCCGCACGGATGTGAAGGCGGGAAAGGGATTTGAGACATGGTGGATTTGAAGGACCCATCGAAACCAGCCGGGTTTGTGGTTGCGCTGCGCGACGACGGCTCCGCGCTGCGCAATGATGGGGTAGAGTTAAAACCGGCGAGCCTGAACCCGTGGTATGTGCTGATGACGATTGCGGGGGAGCAGACCGTACTCAATTGGTGGGAGGCGAACGAGGATGTTGCCGTACTGAACCGCAGGTTCTGGAATGGCTGGGCGTGCGCGGGATTGGACGACGAAGATAGGGCAGTTGTCGCCGACAAGCTGGAGCTTACGCCAAATGCCCTGGCACCTTTGACCAGCCACGAAATGGATCAGATCAAAGCGGTATTTCAGGCACGGCTTGGCCATCAGAACATACCCGAAATCGACGAAACAATCGATCTGTCGAACACGCATTTTTTGACGGCGGTTCTTTTGGACGCCTGTTTTCTTAGCGGTGAAATCGATTTCCAGAGCTCTGTGTTTGACGGCAGCCTCACATTTCGCAACGCTGTTCTGGATGGCGACTGCCAGTTTCAGGACTCGGTGATTTCCGGCGTGTGAGTTTTGAAATGGATACAAATTTCATACAGGCAAAGTTGAACGGGTCGGTTGATTTCGGTGGCGTCACTTTTTGCGAGGGCGCGCATTTCGCACGTGCTTACATCGGCGGTGGCGCGGGATTTTCGGATGCAGATTTCGCCAAAGAGGCTGCTTTTTCGGATGTAAGCTTTGATGGTTTCGCGGATTTTATGAACGCATCCTTTGGTCGCGACTGTTCATTCTCGCACGCGAAGTTCCAGAAAAGGGCCTACTTTGATCTTGCAGCATTCTCGTCATTCACTTCTTTCGATCGTGCGCAATTCGAAATGCGCGCCGACTTTCTTGGCACGGCGTTTTCCGACGGCGCTGTTTTTTCCGATGCGGTGTTTGCAGGCTCTGTTTGGTTCGCGGAGGCCCAGTTCGATGGCGACCCATCGTTTAATAATGGCGCGTTTATGGGTAAAACATCCTTTGAAAACGCGCGGTTCACGTCGCAGGTTCCCGAATTTTTCAAACGCGAGTTCTATGACGGCACAATTTTCACGACAGACAAGAAATATTGGCCGAAAACAAATTACCACAATGCGGCCAATTTCAAAATTCTCTATATCAGACTGGCCCAGGTCATGGCCCAACTGCACAAACCAGACGACGAGCATTTTTTCCGGCGGCAAGAGATGCGTTGCAAGCGTATGTTGGGAAACTGGGTCGACTGGCTTTTCTTGAGCCTTTATGCGCTGGTCAGCGATTATGGCTATTCCATCGGGCGCCCGATTGCGGGATTGGCGCTCACCGTTATGGCTGGTGCAGTTGCGTTTATGCTCCCCAGAGCACGTCATGCTTCGGACTGGGCTGAATTATTCTCGTTCGTCCCTGAAATGCTGGGCGCCTCGCTTTCAAGTACCCTCGCATTTCTGGGGTTTCTGCGCCGATTCCATCCGAACTTCTTTGAAAGCGGGCCGGGCTGGATCGAAACCGTCTCTGGCACCCAAACCATGCTCGGCGTCGTGTTT
The DNA here is from genome assembly GCA_951812305.1 of uncultured Paracoccaceae bacterium. Lineage (GTDB taxonomy): Bacteria > Pseudomonadota > Alphaproteobacteria > Rhodobacterales > Rhodobacteraceae > Rhodobacter_B. The sequence goes on along the minus strand of CATOSB010000012.1, from coordinate 44,857 downwards.
CTGTTCTTCCTCGGCCTTGGGTTGCGCAACAGGTTCCGGCTGAAATGAGGCGCGCGGCGATCCTCTGGTTGTTCCTCGCACCCGGAATGGCTGTTGCAGAAGGCTGTGGGGCGTTGTTGGCCGCGCTCAATGGCGCAGCGCGGCTGGAGGGCGCAGAATGCGGCGCCGGACAGACCACCAATGGCAAAATTCGCCATTGCCAAATCGCCTATGACTATCGCAGTCCTGCGGCAGAGGCCCGGTTTGCGGCGCTGATCGACTCCATCTTGCAATGCCTGCCTGACGCGGTCAAACGAGCGCCCGCGCCCGGTGTGAACCATCCCGACACCCATATCGAGCGGATATTCGACGCGGACGGCGCGCAAATCACCGTTTCGCTGAAAGACAAGGCGCAACTTGGCAAGACCTTTGTATTTCTGCAGGTTACGCGAGGAAACTCAGGCGAATAACGCGGCCAATTGAACGAGAAACCAGTGACGCGGCCCTGAAATATCGTTAAAGATCACCTATATATCGCCAATGTGAGACCGACGAGGAGAGTGATGAGCAATTTTGAGGAACAGGTGCGCGAAAGCCAGGAGCAAGTGGCCACCGCGCAGGCGAAGATTTCAGAACTGACGGGCAAGATTGATGCCGCGCGTGAAAAATACAAAGTGGGCGACGATATCGCGATCGATATCGAGAATGCGTCGCTGGACGACGTGCACGCCCATACCAAGCTGATGGACGCAAATATTGCCGAGCTGATCATGGGGCTCGAGATGTGACCGCAGCGTTTAGCCAGGACTTTGAACAGATGCGTTCAAAGACCGGATGGGAAAGTTTTGTTGGCGTATTTTCAAAGGGCCGTTCGGAATCCCTGCGTCAGGAACGGATGCGCACGGCGAATATTGACGACAAGTTACAGGATCTTATCGGGAAGTCGGACACGATTGTCTCACTGCTGGAAGGCCAGCTGAATGTGTTGAACGAGCACAAGGACAAGGTCGAGGGCAACCTGACCGAAACGCTGGATGATCGTGAATTCACAGTTGGTGAGTTGGAAACCCTGCGCGCCGATATTCTGGCGATGGACCCCAAGATCATCGAGCTGGAAAACAAGATTTCGGTGGAACAGGACGCCACCGCCCGCACCAAGCTGGAAACCGAACTGGCCGAATTGAACCAGAAATACAACGAGATGGTTCAGGACGAGCAGGTGAAATTGGCCAAGAGTCAAACTCTTGAAAGATATATCGAAAAGGGCAAATCTTGGGTGGATTCCCTGCAAAATCAGGCCGCCACGCAGATGGTTTTGATTAACAAGCTGCAGACGGATACCAAGCAGCGGGTCGTTTTGTATGACGCGCTGACCAAGTCGCTGAAAACCGCGCAGCAGCAGGACGTCGCCCACCGTATCAACGAAATCGGCGTGCAAACCGACAAAGAGGCCCAGGCCGCCATGGCCGCCATCGGCACCGCCACCAACCAGCGCATGGCCGAGATGATGGAGGCGCATGAGGACCACATGGTGTTCGCCCGCACGGTGCTCGAACAAAAGGCCAAGGCGGATGAACGCTTTGCCCGCCGGTTCCAGGAGATCGTCGAGAAGCATGACAAGAATTTGTATGGGGGTTGATTTGCGCAGGCTCTGGGTTTGCAGTCTGGGCTTCGTCGGGTGTTTTACCACACTGGCCTATGGCGAGGAATTGACCTGGAACCGGGTGCTGGAAACTTCTGCTGAACTGGCGCGTTGCGAAGTTGAGCTGCGTGGGACCACGACCATTGCTGGGGAGGAGCCAAAGCTGATCACCTTCTGGTACGGCAACCCATGCGATCGGTGGGAAGGGTCGTTCTATTTCCGCTGTATCGATACACTTTCCAACGAGGCGCCCAACAATTATTGCGAGGTTCCGAACGCGAAATGACACGGCTGGCCGGGATTATTACGGGATTGCTGGGGCTTCTCGGGGTCGGCTCTGCGATTGCCGCCGGTGCAGGGTGGGCGGCCTTTCTCCCCGGCGCAATTTTGTTGGGCTTTTCCTTCGCTACGTGGTGGGTCGGTTCGTGGTCCTCCGACTCGACACCCATTTCTGAGAGCGGAGGGCCAATCGGGTCTCTCAACGATACAGGTGGCGACGGGTTTGAATGACGCGCGGCAAAAAGTGCTAATGGCCATCCTCGTGGCCATGACTGTGGCGATCTTCGCAGCCTATTCCATCGCGCCGATTTTCGGATTGGACGAGCTCTACCCGCACATCTTCAACGATAACGCGCTGAACTGGCAGTTGGGGATCGTGGCGATTGTGTTGGTGGGCGCAGTTTATTGGTGGGCCGGGAAACGAAAAGAAAAGACGAATGACGATTGACTTATTACAGGCCAGCGCGCGTCCCGTGCGTGGGCGTAAAGCGCCCGCCCAGACGGGCGGGACGGGCGTTGGCCGTGACACAAGCGCCACGGCTGAAAGTGCTGTTTGATGACCGACCTCGACCTCACCAAAGACCATGCCGGCATCGAGGACACCCATGCCGCGCGGCGATATTTTGCGAAGTTCGCAGCGATCACCGGACATCTGACCCGCGTGGCGGCAGAGATGCAGCGTGAGGGGCGGCTGACGAAGCTGGAGGCGCGGGTATTGGGCACCTATGTGCAGATGATCGGGGCGACTTTTGGGGCGCTGGGGTTGAAATATCTGATGACCGGGCGGGCGGAACGCAGCCTCGGCGTGCTCGACATCGACCGCGTGGAAAGCGGGTTTCCGACGTTTCGTGAAGTCTTGACCATGTCAAATGACTCCCAGGAGGTCGACAAACACCTCGAAGGCATGATGAGTGCCGACGCGCTGAAAGACGCGATGATCGGGCAGATCGTCGGCGAACAGATGATCCCCACACGCCTGCAATTCGCCATGTCGCAGCGGTTATACTACGAGGCGCGGCAGGCAGGCGGGTTGTTTTGGGCGCAGAACCATCCGCAGGCGCAGTGGCTGGAAAACCTGCCCGACGGGCGCCGCAGGTATCTGATCTGGTGGGCGGTTTTTGATTCTCAGGTCAATCTGCCGACGCTTTACCTGATGACGCTGGAAGACAGCGGGCGGCGAGGCCTGCCGGTGGATGACCGGCGCTGGCCGGAAGTGCAAAGGCACCTGATGGCGCAGGCCGTGGGCGGGCTGAAACTGGTGACGATCGCCAAAGGGTTCGACACGGATTTCGACGACCTGCACCCCAAATCCTTGCGCCGGTTTCATGTCGGGCCGATGTATTCCAGCGCGTTCACTCGACAGCGTGGCCCATTGCGCGAAGTGCTCGAAGAGGCGCGCGCACCGGCGGGTCAGGACTGGGCCCTGAGCTGGACCGAGGAAGCGTTGGAAAGCGAGCGGGTGGAACAGGAACGTTCTGGCTGGTTCGGGACGGTAGAACGCGAGATCTTTGCATTGGATCCGTTTTCTGGCCGCGGTGTCGACACCGGCGCCACCCGCACCGAACGCGCCATCATTATGCCCGCGCGACCCTATCAGGTGCTGGCAGAAAAGAACCCGCCGGGATTTGGGCAGGTGCGCAAGTTCGTTGTATCAGACGGTGGTCAGGTGGTGAGTTATCGGTGAGGGGGACGCTGTTAGATTGCGCGCTTTCTGCGCACAGGTCTGGCACTTCGTGCCCTATGAGGGGGCCAGCCCCCTCAAACTCCCCCGCCGTATTTGAGACCAAAGAGAAGATGGACAATTCATGAGCATTTCAGGCAATAAGATGGAGCTGCGCGAGGAAGAAATTGTCGCGCATTACGATGCGGCGGTGGCGATGCTGGACGGATTCGACCACACGCCCCGGATCGCGGCCGCTGTTGCCAACCCGGTGGCAGAGCGGTCATCCGGTGTTGGAACACGGCGGCGATTCCGGTCGACCACGCCGGGGCTGGTCGGAAGGTCGACGGCACGGCCGGAAGGTGTGCGGATTTTGGAGCGGATCGAAGCGGCGGATGGCGGCGACGCGCTGGTCTCGCCGGTGCAGGCGGTGGTGATGCAGAGTTTGCGGCGGGCCTTGGCAATTTCGCTGGCGGTAGGGGATGCGTTCGGGCAGGCCACCGGATTGGTGGAACTGAAGAAAGAGAACCTAGTCCCTTGATTCATCCGATTTGCGGGTAAAGGTGAGCAAGTTTGATGCGTGCGTCTTTAGTTGAGAATCGCCATGTCACCTTTGCGGATGCGGTGTTTCGCTCGGTTTCCCATGCCTTTGCTTCATTGGCCAAGGTGTTGCGATCAGGAATGCGGCGGTCGAGACATTGACGCGCAAGTGTGCTGAGTTCACATTCTGCGATGTTGAGCCAGGAGCCGTGTTTGGGCGTGAAGTGCCACTCAAACCGTTCGACAATGCGACGGGCTTCATCAGGTGGAAAGGCCTTGTATAACGACGCCGGGTTGTGGGTGTTGAGATTGTCCTGAACCAGTGTAATCCGGTCAGCCTTGGGGAAGTGGGTGTCGGCGAGGTCCTTGAGAATGTGGGCAAAATCGATGGCGGTTCGGCGGTCTCGAACGGCAACATGGCGCCAGCCTTCAAGCGGGGCAAACAACATGAACAGGCTGGCCACACCCGCGCGCTCGTATTCATAGTCGAAACGGGCTTCGCGCCCCGGCCGGATTGGGATCGGCGTACGGGTCTCAAAGGTCAGCTGCTTGCTGGTCTCGTCAAGGCAAACCAGCGGGCGGGCCGGATCATAGGGGCGCGTGTAGACTTCCAGCACATCTTCCATCGCAGCAACAAAACCTGCATTGGCTTTCGGAGGGATCACCCAATAGCGGCTCTTGTGCGGTTTGAGCGCGTTTTTTTGAGCACCCGATGGATCGTGCTGTCGCTGGCTGCTTCAACGATGCCCAATTCGACCACGCGCGTTTCCAGAAGACGCAAAGACCAGCGCGCGTGACCCTCCGGTGGTTCCGAACAGGCCAACGCAATGAGCTTCGCCTCAGCGGTTCCATCAAAGATTGCTGGCGTGGACGGGGTCTTCTGCTTTTTGCGACCCAGAGCCGCCTCAAGGCCTTCTTCCACAACCTGGCGGCGGGTACGGAATACTGTGGAAACACTGGTCTCCAAAGCTTCTGCAATCCGCTCGTCATCCCAGCCGCCACTGTCTGAAGATACATCTGCCTTGAGCAATATCCGCGCCTTGAGCAGTCGATACGCCGCCTGCCGACCCGTGCGGATCATATCCTCAAGCTGCAACCGCTCACCAGCATTCAGTCGAACAACATACTTCACAGCACGACCACATTTTGACATCTCAATACCCTCCCAAAATCTATAGCAGAGTGATTCAGAAAAATATCACAACGTCAAATCATGCGAAGCGAGGGACTAGAGGGGAGATTGCCCAAAGGGAAATCGAGTGAATTCAGCGACCTGCTGGCGGCCGAGGCGCTGGCGGTGATGTATTCCTTTGCCAACGGGTTGGCGTTTTTGCTGGCGCCCTCGGCGACCGAGACCACCGTTGAGATCGGCGGGGTGGAGGAGGTTTTGACCGACAACGCTCAGCTGGGCCTGCATGGTTGCCTGTGGGAACTGGATCAGGACATCGAGAAATTCAGCGATAGCGAGGACAAGCTGGTCGCGACATGCCTGGCCTATGCCGAGATGCTGATGGAGAAGCTCTCGCTTCGCGCCCAGACCGCGCCGCGGCTGGAGGCGTTTACATCCGTTACCTACCGCGTCGAGGCGGATGATTTCACCATTCAGGGCTTCACCCCCAGCCACAAGGCACGCGGGTCAAAGATCACCATGCAGTTCAAGGAACCGCATCAGGTCGTCGGCAACCACATCGCGAAATATCAGTCGATGAAACTGGCCAAGATGCTCATGGCCTATGACTTTGAACGGCGTCTGAACCCGTTTGCGGAACTCGGCGGGTTCATCTTCACCTTCATGGGCGATGGCGCGCCGGGGACGGGGAAGACGACGCTGATCCAGATGATGGCGGGGCTGATTAACGGCTATTGCGAAACCGCCGGGTACGCCTTCCGCTATCAGAATTTCGGCATCGACAATATCGACAGTTATCAGGGTAAATCCGGCCAGAACGCCAAGGCGTTTATCCAGAATGTGCTGGACCCGGCCGTCATTGGCTTTGGCACCATCGATGACATCGACCAGATCGCAGGCAAGCGTGGCGACCGCCAGTCAAGCGCAGGTCAGCAAGAGGTGACGGCGGTGTTTATGGAGGCTTTTGCAGGCGCCAACACCGTGGTGCGCGGGAATTGCACCTTTGGCATGTTCTCGAACTACCCCGAGAATGTCGACGACGCCCTGCGTCAGCGCGCCGGGGCGCGGTTTCTGGTCGACGGGCCGATCACGCGGGACGACTATATCGACATTCTCGCGCTGTTGATGGGCAAGAACCATGACATCCCGCTGGGGGATCATGAGTTATATGCGGCCCAGGAGATCAAGAAGGCGGTTGCAGCCTCGTTTGAAGGGCATGGGAAACCGCATGAAGAAGGGTTGCTGAATGTCTGGGAACGGGTGTCTTCCGAGATCGGCGACCTCGATACTATCGCCAAGGTCGGGACGTATCTGAAGGGCATTCAGGAAGCGGACGCACGGTTCACGGGGCGCGCGATCAAGAACATCACGGACGCGGTGAAGGTGCGGGCGATGGATTTTGAACTGCCCAATGAATGGATGGAGGAACCGGACCTGTTCCTGTTCAAAAGTTACGACGAGAAGCGGGACATGATCGCGGACCTGCGCCAGCCGATCACGATGGAGATGGTGATACAGGAGGTGAACCGCTACGCGGATTCCGAGTTCCGCTATGCCGACAAATCCGATGAGGTGGCGATTGAGAATATGGTGCGCGATTTTGGGCGCACGGAAGAGGCAAAGCGGCGGTATGTGGAGCGCAAAGGTGACTGAAACAGCTTCCCCTCTCCCCCTCCGAAACGGAGGGGGGAAGCACGAACCGTTAGGGTGCCGCTTCCCCCTCCCCGTGGGCTATAAGATTCACACATCTCACGATGCACGGTGATGTATACTCTCTGCGATATACGCGCCGTGTTTGATGGATTGGAACTCGGTCCAACCTGACAGGATTACAATAGGCCCTGGTTTTCCATAGTATCCGGTCCAGCCGCCCAACCTTGCGCAGACCCACGAGGCGAAAGCGAGGCTGCCTTTGGGGTGGGGGTTTTTCTGTCGGTCTGTCTTGCCCTCGAGGTCTGCGCTGAGCGCCTCCAGCAGAGGTTGATCGGCGGCATCGAAGGCATCGGTCAGCGGACGCAGGCACCGGCCATAGCGCTCGGCGACGTCCAAAGCGTCGGTGACATTGATGATGTCGTAGCTCGTCAGCAAACGCCAGTGTACGGGTTTGACGCCGTCAGGCGGTGTTTCCTCGCGCAGGTCGATATAGGTGAGAGTGACCGGTGCAGATGTCGTTTTTTCCAATCTTTTCGGCGGCTTCATGGTTGCCTGGCCAAACCGGATCGACAGCCTGGCGTCGCGGGCGGCCCGCCCCGGGCTCTTGGGAAGAGTGAGCAGGGTCGTGCCCAGCCTCGGCATGGCGGCAATCCATTCGGCTATCTTATCACCGCCCTCAAGCGTGCGGTTGTGATTGGCCCTAACGATCAACTCCACATTTTGGGGCCTGCGCGCAAACAGGTCGAAAATATCGGCCTCGCGATCCGCCACCATCGTGATCCGCCCAGCCCCGGCGATCTCGCCCGCACGCTCGGTGGCCGCCAGCCAGCGGTGGCTTTCTTTGTCTTCGAAGGCACGCGCATGCCGGGTCGCACGTTGGCCGGTGTCACGCTCGCAAAACGTTGCATCCAGCGCCCCCGGGACAGCGCCATCCCGCGCATCCACCGCGATCATCGCATGCAGGTAATCGCCACCGCCGCCACTCGACCGCGTTACCGTTGTGTCCTGCACTGCCAGAATATCACGCCCTTCGCAGGCCTCCCGGGTCCGAACAAAGGCCGCATCGCACATTGCCTCTAGCGTCACAGCCGGATTGCGTAGAAACCGCGTGAACCGGATCTCGCCCGCCCGCGTGCCCCCGAGCCGCCGGACCCGAACCCCGTCACCGCCTGTTGCAACCAGCCTATCCAGAAGCAAGGCCCCCCTTTTTCGAGGCGAGCATCCCCAAAGTTCCCAAGCGTTTGCTGCATCATTGCCTCCCTTTTCAACAAGAGAATCAGAAAAGCTGACTGACGGCAACCAAGATGTGTGAATGTCATAGCCCCGTGGGAGGGGGACCGAGGGGGAGGTTCCTCGCGTGATCCAGTTGATCCAGGCCGAACCCATTGGGTTCTGGAACACCGGTTTCCCTCTGGGTTTGATGGCCGTGCTCGCCATCGTCCTGCCCAGGGTTCTGGTCAAACGGAACACGCGGTCGCAGTCCGAGGTGGCGGTGACCATCTGGGCCTCGGGCGGGATCCTGTTCCTCGTCGGCGCCGGGGTGTTCGCGGTGATCTATCACATGCGCGGGTATGACGTTTTTGAGGCATTTGCCGAGGGGCCATGGGCCACGGCAGCGTTCTTTTTTGGCTTCTCCGCCTATGCAGCCATCGTTTGGGCCCCCATATTGGGGTTGGTGTGGTTTGGCATGGCGCAGGGTGTGGAGGCGCGGAAGGGTGAGGATATGTGGCGGGATGAGTGAGCGGCGTTCAGGCAGAGCGGGTAAGATCGCGCCCGACACCGAGGGTGGGGGCGAGAATCGCGCCCGCCCTGGGGGGCGGGGTCGGGCGCGATCAAGGCCGCATAGCGGCCTTGGGGGTTGCCAATGAAACGCCTCATCGAAAAAGGCCTCATGTTTGGGAACATCGTTGAGGTGTCCTCCCCCGCCCTTGTCGAACGCTACAAGCGCGCGATGCGGCATTTGACGGGGAAAACAACCGAACTGAATGACTTCCACATCGACATCGCGGGCTACTCCCCCGAAATCGGACATGAACTGAACGACCACCTCTATCTCAACCCCAACGGCGCCAACCGGCAGTTCATCCTGTTGACGCTGGAGCAGAAAACCGCGCCGTTGCTCAACGCCAAATTCTCCTTCTCCCGCCAGATCCTGCGCGAGTTTATCGAGGAGAACGAAGCCCGGCTTTTCGCACTGACTGCGCGGGACGCGGTGGCGGGGGAATTGCAAAACTCGGTCATTCTGGTCAACACAGCCGACCGGCTGCTGGACATCCGCCGGATCGAGGTCGAAGCCGACACCACCGGCGGCGACGTCGCCAATGCCCGCGAACTGACGACCAAGATCGAGCATTTCCGCAATGATGACGACGCCTGGATTGACGATGTTCTGATCGCCGAAATGATCACCCTCGCCAAACAGACCGGCGACATCACACGCCAGCCGATTGATCTTGATCCGATCACCGTTGATACGCCGAATTTCTGGTCGGCGCATTTCGGCGGGTTGTACCTCTGGCGCGATGTGGAACACCCGGCACTGGTTTCAGCGCAAGAGCCGCCGGAGACGAAAACCATCGAGGCCTTCTCGATGAAAGAACGCAACCGCGTCGCGGCGTTCTTTGATCTGAACCATCTGGTCGAACCCATCGTGAAAGCGCGCAATGCCGACGCAGGCGCGATCCTGCGGCAGAAAATGGATTTTATCGTGGTCGATGCAGCGGCAGAGACGGGCGAGGACCTGTCCAAGGCCACGCGTCGTGACCTGCGGATGATTGCGCGCGCGATGGGGGACAAGCTGCCATCGGCCTATCACGGGCTTGCCGACCTGCACCGCTGGGTCGAGGCCAAAGGCGACTGGCCCAAGATCACGTCCGAGCACCCGGCCTATTTCTACACGTTGCGCGGCGGCCCGCATAAATACCGCGATCTGGTCAACCAGATGCTGGCGGAGCTGGCCCCGTTGGATGTCAGGCAATTGTTCATCTGCCACAAAGAGTTGTTCTATGGCCTCTACAAGGGCTGGGACGACACGAAAAAGGCCTATGTCGCGGATTTTCTTGAGCGCGAATATCAGGTCGACAAGGCCGGCACCCGCGCCGCGCTGTTCGGCCCCGAACCCGGTATGAACGCCCCAGCCCCGATTACAGAATCCAAGCCGAAGCCCAAGCGAAGCCGGGAACAGATGATTTCCGCTGTCGGCCCCTGGGGCGCAGTCAAAAGGTAAATCGATATGAACTTCATCAGACTTGTCATCATCGGTGCGATCGCCCTGACGATCGTTTATCTGTCAGTCGCATGGTATTGCCGGTCGGTTCGGCGCGAACGGCTGGAAAATGAATGGGATGCCGAGAATCCCGGCGGCTCCGTCGACGTCCGACAGAAAGTGGTTGAGGATGGGGTCAAAGAATTTCGCTCCTCGCTCACTTACCGCGCGCTTCTGCTTATTTATGTTGTGCCGGTGATCCTTGTTGCGATCGCCTGGTATGCAACCAACTGAGGTCTGACATGAGACGCATTCGCATCATTCTTCGCACGCTGTTCTTCGTGATCCTGTTCGGGCTGTTGCACTATGTTCTGCCTCAGCATGATGTCGCGCGCATCACCTCGACAGAGATCATCCGCGCGGATTTTTCCTGGTACAACCGTGTGTTTTATGCGCAGGCCGACAGCGGTGCCGAGGAATTGGCGAACCGCGATTTGCGCCTGATCAACACCCAAAAGAAAAGAACGTTTCTGCTGGGGTTCATCCCGCGTGATGCCGACGAAATCATGGTCTATCGGAACGAGGACACCGGCTGGCTCTGGCCGCCGCTCTATCTGAAATTCGATTCCTCAGATCTTCACGCCGAAGCGTCGGCGGCGATTTCGGCACAAGGGACAGAGCAATGGGTGGTGATCACCCATTACGGCTGGAGGAACCGGTTTTTAACGGTCTATCCCAATGCCGTTGGTATCCGCGAGGTTGACGGCCCGGATGTGCGCATCATCCCGTGGTTCAACATCTTCTTCTTCGTCTTCGTTATTTTCGCCTATTTCTTCATCCGCGCCATGTGGCGGCAGTTTCGGGAGCGTAAGATCGACCCGGTCGTCGGAGATGTCGGCGACGCATATGGCCGTGTTGAAGACCGGGCGAGCGAGGCCAAGGGGCGTTTCAGCCGCTGGCTGGACAGCTGGCGGTCAAGGCCGCGTGGGTGATATGCAGATTTCTGTTGCCGAGCGTAATTGGAAGCGAAACGGATTGGCGGCCTTTGACCTGAAGCGGGCGTTGCCTCAGTTCCCCATCTTGCCACCTCTTTGGCGGCCAACGCCTGCCCGTGGGGTGGCGATGCAACAACTCAAAGGCAGTGCTTAATGCCAGCCAAGTCCGCACGAAATAAAAGGATAGCGCCTAGCCTAGCAAAATCGCCAGCCCGCCGAAACGGGCAGGCGATGGCCGGGGCGCTTTCAGCGCTGTTAACCCGGCTGGAGTGGCATGTCTGACGGGCAGGTAAAGGCCATTCCCGATATTAAGAACATGCTAAAGCGCCTCTCCAGCCACCTGCTTTTCCAGCGCAGCAATCGCGTCTTTCATCTCAGGTCGGTGGGGGTGAATTGCTTCCACCAGACGCCAAGCTTCCAGAGCATCTTCAAACCGGCCCACGCTGGTCAGGACGACGGCCAATCCTGTCATCGCCTCAAAATGCCGCGGGTTTAACGCCAGAACCTTCGATATGTCCTCAATCGCCGGCCCATAGAGCTCTTTGTGAAACAGCGCCGTTGCCCGCCCGTTCCAGCCTTCGGCGAATTCCGGCGCGTGATCCGTCAACGCCGTGAAATGCTCCAGCGCCGCAACATAATCCTCTTCTTCCAGCGCCTTTTCCCCGCGCTGGTACAGCAAATCCATCGCCGCCGATCCGGACCGCGTCCATTCAGTTCTGATCTGGCGTTCGACCTGTTGCCAGTTCTCCGTCGCCGGGTCGGCAAGCTCTGCCATCAAAGCCTCGATATCCACGTCCTGCGCCGAAACACCAACGCTTCCGGCAGCAATCAGCCAAAGTACCGCAACGGCACATTTGCAGAGATGCAACAAACGACCCATATTGCGAAGCGTATCATAAGAGCGGCGAAAGGCGAGCCCCGGACTGCTCACAATATTAGGAGAATATCGATGAGCGATGTGCTTTCCGGCGCGGTGGATGCGCTGAACGCAAAGCTGGGTGATGGCGGCTTCAGCGGTACAGCCAAGTTCGTAATCGAGGGCGAAGGCGCGATTGTCGTCGATGGTGACGGCGCGCGCGTGGGCGACGACGACGCCGACGTGACCCTGACGGCGGACGCCGAGACGTTTCAGGGTATCATGGAAGGTGATCTGAACCCGACGAGCGCGTTCATGACCGGCAAACTTGCGGTAGACGGCGATATGGGCATGGCAATGTCGCTTGGGTCCGTCCTTTCCTGAAGATGGCTGAGCCCGCCCCATTCTTTGCCGACATCGCGGATGGCCCGGACACTGTCCAAACCCATTGGGTGACGGCCAAAGATGGTGTGCGGCTTCGGGTGGCCATTTGGCCCGAGGGTTCGAAAGGCACGGTGCTGCTGTTTCCGGGGCGCAGCGAATATATCGAGAAATATAGCCTCGCTGCAGAGGACTTGCGCCTGCGTGGTTATGCAACCGTCTCGATTGACTGGCGAGGTCAGGGGTTGGCCGATCGTCTGGTTGCGGACCCGATGGCCGGGTTTGTCCAAAAATACCCCGATTACCAAATGGATGTCGCGGCGATGCTGGGCTGCATCGCAGGCATGGATCTGCCAATGCCTCTGTTCCTGTTGGCCCATTCGATGAGCGGCGCCATCGGTCTGCGCGCCCTGATGGAAGAGTTGCCTGTTGCGGCGGCCGCATTCACCGCACCAATGTTCGGCGTTTCTCTGTCCCCGACCATGCGCCCCGTCGCATGGGGGTTAAGCTGGGCCAGTCGCCAGGTCGGCAAAGGCACGGCATATGTTCCCGGCAGCTCATCTGCCACATATGTGCTTGATGCACCGTTTGAGGAAAACTCGCTGACGTCGGATCGCGACATGTATGAACACATGCAACGGCAACTTCGTGAACATCCCGAATTGGCAATCGGTGGTGCAACGTATCACTGGCTGAACGAGGCGCTGAAAGAATGCCGCCGCCTCGCCAAAAGGCCCTCACCCGACTACCCGACGCTCACATTTATGGGAAGCGAAGAAAAGATCATCGACCCAGAGGCCGTGCACGACCGAATGTCACGCTGGGAAAACGGGCGGCTTGAAATCCTGCCGGGCGCGGAACACGAGGTGATGATGGAAAAGCCGGAAACGCGCAAACGGGTCTTTGATCTGGCCGCCGTGCATTTCGATGCGCATTCTCACAATTCGTGAATGCCTTCCGCCTCTGCCCGGGCCGCGTTCATCATCATTGCGTGCTCGGACGCAATGAAAAACATCGTCATGCCATAGCTTACCCAGTCGCGCGCTTTTTCGGCCTTCGGAACAAAGCTCATATAGGTTTTGCCGGCCGCTTTCGCCGCCTTACCAATCTTGTCCAAAGCCATCTCCAGCTTTTCAACCGCTGCCGCGTCGCCACCATATGCCACCGTCAAATCCGCCGGTCCGGCAAATAACCCGTCAATCCCTTCAACGCCCGCAATCTCCGCCACGGCGTCCACCGCTTCGGGTTCCTCGATCTGAGCAATCACAACGGTCTCCTCACGCGATTGGGCCAGGACATCGGGCATCGCACGTGTCGCAAAGCCGGCCCAGCGTGTCGACCCGGCATACCCGCGCCCGCCATTGCCAAACCGCGCCGCCTTGGCGACCTCTTGCGCTTTCGCAACCGAATCCACATGCGGCACGACAATGCCGACTGCCCCGCTATCCAGCGCCTGCAGGATGTTCTCTGCCGTTCCCGAGCCGACCCGCGCGAGAACCGGAAAATCAAGCGCTCGCGCCATCGCCAGACAGGCATCCATCCGCCCGCGGTCAAACGGGGAATGTTCGCCATCGAGACAGACGAAATCGAGCCCCGACCGCGCGAGCACTTCAATCACTTCATAGCTCGGCGTTTTCACGAATGTGCCCGCCAGCATCTCACCTGACAGCATCCGTTCCCGGAAATCCGCAAAGCCCATGTTAATCCTCCCCTGTTCTTCTCGGTTTCAAATACGGAATCCCGCGCCGGTGCAACCAGAGTTTGCGCGCGTGTGTTTCGTCGCCTCGTGGTTTCCTTTAATAAAAGCGCGCGGTAGCGCACATTTTGGTTGCTCCCGTGCGGGATTTCTTGCGCCCTCTCGTCCCCTGCCCTATCTCTGGCCGGAATGACGTGAAAGGACCCTGAATGCGCGATCTGCCTAAACCCGTTTTTGACGCTGCCGCCGGACACACCGGTGAATTCGGTGATCTTCCGGAATGGGATCTTTCCGATCTTTATGCTGCGACCGATGCCCCGGAACTGGAGCGCGATCTGAGCTGGCTCGAATCAGAATGCGCCGATTTCGCAAAGACTTATGAAGGCAAACTGGCCGGTTTGTCTGGCGCCGAGATGCTGGCCTGCGTCGAACGCCACGAAAAGATCGACATGATCCAGGGGCGGATCATGTCGTATGCTGGTTTGCGCTATTACCAACTGACCACCGACCCGGATCGCGCCAAATTCCTGTCCGACTGTCAGGACAAGCTGACAACGTATTCAACGCCGATGGTCTTCTTCACTCTGGAACTGAACCGCGTCGACGATGACGCATTGGCGGCCATGTTCGAGGAAAGCGATGGCCTGACCCGCTACAAACCCGTCTTCGACCGGCTGCGCGCGATGCGCCCGCATCAGCTTTCTGACGAGCTTGAAAAATTCCTGCACGATCAATCGGTTGTCGGTTCTGCCGCGTGGAACCGTTTGTTTGATGAAACCGTCGCCGGGTTGACCTTTCATGTTAACGGCGAAGACCTGCCACTAGAAGCAGCAACAACGCTTTTGACCGAGCAAGACCGTACGACCCGTGAAGCCGCGGCGCGCGAACTGGCGCGGGTCTTCGGCGAAAACACCAAGCTTTTTGCCCGCGTGCACAACACGCTCGCCAAAGAAAAGGAAATCGAGGATCGCTGGCGCGAGATGCCCTCGCCACAACACGGGCGGCATTTGGCCAATGATGTCGAACCCGAAGTGGTCGAAGCGCTGCGCAATGCGGTCGTCAACGCCTATCCCAAACTCAGCCATCGCTATTACGATCTGAAGCGCCGCTGGCTCGGTCTGGACAAACTGGAGGTCTGGGACCGTAACGCGCCCCTGCCAATTGAAGACGACCGGGTGGTGCAGTGGGACGAGGCCCGCGCGCTGGTGATGGACGCCTATTCCGGCTTCGACGCGGAAATGGCGAAAATCGCGGAACCGTTCTTTGACCGTGGCTGGATCGACGCGGCCGTGAAACCCGGCAAAGCTCCGGGCGCCTTCGCCCACCCCACTGTCACCGATGTACACCCCTATGTCATGTTGAATTACCTCGGAAAACCGCGCGATGTCATGACTCTGGCCCATGAACTCGGCCACGGTGTGCATCAGGTGCTGGCCGCAGATCAGGGCGAACTTTTGTCCTCAACACCCCTGACGCTGGCCGAAACCGCCTCTGTCTTCGGTGAGATGCTGACCTTCCGCAAACTGCTCGACAACGCCAAATCGCAGGAGGAACGCAAGATCCTGCTGGCCGGTAAGGTCGAGGATATGATCAACACGGTCGTCCGCCAGATTGCGTTTTACGATTTCGAATGCAAGCTGCACGATGCACGGCAAAAGGGCGAATTGACGCCCGATGACATCAACGCGCTGTGGATGTCGGTTCAGGGCGAAAGTCTCGGGCCCGCATTTACCTTCATGGACGGGTACGAAACTTTTTGGTCCTACATCCCGCATTTCGTGCATTCGCCGTTTTACGTCTATGCCTATGCCTTCGGCGACGGCCTCGTGAACGCGCTTTACGCGGTCTATTCTGAGGGCGACGCGGGCTTTCAGGAGAGATATTTCGACATGCTTCGCGCCGGTGGGTCCAAGCATCACAAAGAACTTTTGGCCCCCTTCGGGCTCGACGCCAGCGATCCAACCTTCTGGGACAAGGGGCTATCAATGATCTCCGGATTCATTGATGAGCTGGAGGCGATGGAAGACTGATTTTCCACCACCGGTTGATCGAAAGACTGGACCGACAGCAATTTCGCTGAGATAATTTCCGCGGGCGCGATCAACTGTGGCGCCCTTTCAGTGGTTATTGGAATGGTCACGCTTCGCGCAGCGACCAAAGCAATTATTTGAAAGGAAGATCGATGATAGAAATCCCATCCCTTCGGCCCGAAACCCGCTATGGCACGCCGCCGGCCGACCAGCTCTTGTTTAACCGTGAATACGTCATCGGTTATTCCTATCTCTTTCGCCAGCCACGCTGGGCGCTGCAGCTGATCAACCCCGAAAATCAGGTTGCCAATGTGGATCGCAAAGACACATTCCGCGCAGATATGCGCATCCCCGATCAGTTTCAGTCCGAATTGGATGATTTTTCCGGATCGGGCTTTGACAGGGGGCATCTCGTGCCCAGTGCCGATCGGCGATCTACCGAGTTGAAGAATTCCGAAACATTCCTTCTCAGCAATATGGCCCCGCAGGCCCCGAAATTTAATCGCCAGATCTGGCGCATTCTGGAAGAGAAGGTTCGCAATCTGGCGAAAAAATACGTCGAGGTCTATGCGATTTCGGGGCCATATTTTGAGGTCGGCAAGACAATCAAGGTGATTGGCAAAAAAGGCGGAGGGCAAGTTGTCGTGCCGCACGGATTTTTCAAATCCATTCTCGCCGAAAATGTGCGCGGACGCACCGCGCTTTGGTCATTCATGATGCCAAACGAGGGCACGAGCAAGAAACTGAAAGATTTTTTAGTATCGACCAGAGAGATCGAGATGTGGACCGGCCTGCCGCTTTGGGACCGGCTGCGCGACCCGAAATTCGAACGCATGAAGGTGCGGAAAAAGTCGACAACCTGGTTTGACGAATAGCTGGCCAGACACGACCAACCCAGAAGGTCGGCCTGACCGGGCATTGCTTTGCATTCGTGTAACTGTTTGAATTACCTATGTTTAACCCCGATTCTGGATAAGACGTTGGCGTCACCAGTGCACTACTCGACAGAATTTTCTCGTAGTTTTTTGATTCGTTTTTTACGATACTCGTTGACCCTTTTTCGCAGAGGGTTGCGATGAGGGATTTCCACCATTGTTATGGAAATGATCCTCGGTTCTCTCAAAGCCTCATTTGGCTCCAGTTCAACGGCAATTCCGCCAAACTCTCCAAGAAATAGAACATTTGAAACGGTTTCGTGATCTGCTTTGAATGTATCAGGGTCATTTTTCCGTACGTGTTTCGGGATGATCACCTGAAAGGGAGTGGCAGCCATCAGATCGAGCACAAGTGTCATGGTTCTTTTAGGGAGCGCAGCCAGTTCATTGAGCTTATCCGTGAGGGCGTAGAAACGGTTGGGGTCCTCTTCCATCATGTCGAACATGAGGTCCCGGATCTTCTCATAAGCGAGATCTTCGTTGATTGGGAAGTTGTTCTCCATGGCGCGCACCTTTTGCCCCGTGTTGACCAGCCTGAATGCCCCCGTGATTAGTATGGGGTGAGAGGGGTTTCCAAGTACGTTGCCCCATGATTCAAGGTTCAAAAGCGACACAATATGGACCGCCACTCATGTCGATCACTAACACCGCACTTTTTGTCTGTCTCGATGATTTTGCAAAAACCTACGAGGACTGGGAGCGCCACCGGTTGATCCCCTCGGGTCGTCAGAGGCTTCGCTCCGGCAAGCTGACCCTGGGGGAGAGCCTGTTCATCATGGTCTTGTTTCACTTGTCGCCGTTCAAGGACTTCAAACGTAACTCCCAAGCACCCTGTCCGATAGGGTTGCGGGGTTTTGTTCCGTCAGAGCCGTGCGATGATCTGAGGTGGTGACAGGGTCAGGATTTCCAGGATGTTGAACCGGTGTTTTCTGGCCGTCGAGATGACGGACCTGATGTCGGCGAAGACCCGCGCGCCCTCGAGGGTGCGGAAGGTGCCCGAGATTTTCATGCGCAGCTTCATCATGCGCAGGTCCTGTTCGGCCTGATTGTTTGTGAATGGGACCGCGAAGTCGGCGATGAATCGCAAAACGTCATCGCGGTAGTCACGCAGGCGGAGGAGCAGGTTGTGGCCTGGCCGCCTGGCTTTTCGGCCGCGGGTGCCGGGGCTTTTGGCCAGCGGGGGCTGGCGTTCGTGGAAGGCGAGCCCCTTGGCGAGGATCGCCATGTATCTGGTGACTATACCCTGGCGAACCAGTTCCGGGAGTTCGGTCTCGCCTTGATCCTGAGCCGCGCATCTGAGCTGATTGGCGCTATGAAGCACTGCGCTCATCTCCGTCGCCCAAGACTCTTTTTCGATCTCTTCGATGGCCTTGAGTTCGCGCAAGTGATGCGCCCCGCAGAGGGCGTGGGCGTCCACTCCGCTCATATGGGCGTAGTAGGGTTTCCAGTGATCATGAATGATCGTCCCGCCGGTCAGGAAGGTTGGAACAGCACCGCGTTTGGCGCTGATGCGGTAATGGGTGAAGGCGGTATCGCAGATCGTGTGCAGCCAGTGCAGCTTGCCGGCAACACGAAGTCCGGTCTCGTCCAGATGCCGAACGCCGCCTTCGGCAAGCCGGGCGAGAATGTGTTCAACCACGACACCCATCTTATTTGCCGCGCCGCGCGTCCAGTTGGTCACGCTGGCCGCGCACAAGCTGGTGGCCCCAAACAGGTCGCGCATAAGCTGGCAGACCCGATCCTCGGGTATCAGCTGCTGAACATTGCAATAGACCGCCACTGCCCGCATGCGCGTGCCATATTGCACATGCGCGGCCACGCCATCGGGAAAGCCAGCCGTCGTCGTGGCTCGACAATGGTCGCAACAATAAACCGCCGCCTGATGCTCGGTGACCTCCAGGCGTGGCGCAGGCAAGTCGAACACCTGACGCTTCTCGATCCCTTTCACCATCTCCGCCGTCAGGGCGCTCTGACAGGCGCTGCAATGCGTCGCCTCATGCCGTTCGACAAAGTCGGGTGTTGACGTCTGGCGCAGGGTGTCGCCCCGGTGGCCAACTTGGCCGCCACTTTTCTTTCCGGATTTGCCACGCAGGCTGCGCGGGGCTGGCTTCTTCAGGCCATCACTTGAAGGGGGCTTGCTGCTATTGCTGCTGTTCTTGGCCAACTGTCGGCGCAGGTCCGTGATCTCTTCCGCCATGCTCGCCAACGCAGCTTCAAGCTCAGCGATCCGACGCAGAGCCGTGGCGAGAAGTTGTTCAAGGGCGGCAACCTGATCCATCCCACCACTGATTCAGAGAAATCAACCCGGCGCCACAGAATTCAGACAAGAAAGAAAAAAAACACGCGCAAAATGGCAAATTCGACTCACCATAAAACTGACAATAACACTCAAACGTGGGGGGTGCTTGGGAGTTACCTTCAAACATTATTGGATTTATGGCGTTGAGCAGAAATACCGTGACTGCTTTGGCAACCTCCCGAGCTATGGTCGGTTTGTCAGCCTCATGCCAAGATTAATGGTGCCGTTTTGCATACTGCTGCACTGCTTCAGCGGTGAAAAAACCGGCGTCTATTTTGCCGACAGCACTAAGCTCGCGGTCTGCCACAATGCCCGCATTAATCGAAACAAGGTCTTCAAGGGGCTGGCAAAGCGCGGTCGCAGCACAATGGGCTGGTTCTTTGGCTTCAAACTGCATCTAATCATCAACAACAAGGGGGAGATCATGGCCGTCAAAATCACGGCAGGTAATGTCGATGATCGAAAGCCGTTTGAAGCCATGATCGCGGGCCCCGAAGGCAAAATATTTGCTGATAAGGGCTATATCTCCAAATCCCTCTTCCAACGGCTCTGGCAGCGTGGCCTCCACCTCGTCACCGGCATTCGCCGCAACATGAAAAACTATCTCCTGCCAATCCTGAACAAAATCCTGTTGCGAAGGCGGTTCATCATCGAAACTCTGTTCGATAAGTTGAAAACCAGCATGGGACTGGAACACACTCGACACAGATCGCCTGCCAACGCATTCGTACACCTCATCTCGTGTGTCGCAGCCTATATGCTCGGGAAAACCAAAGTTAAAATGGGACCCATAACCGTGCCGGAAACAATCAGGCAGGTCGAATACCAGATATAGCGCTTATCCAGAACTCAGGTTATGTTTAATATCACGAATCTACCGCCAACTGTTCACATGACCGGATTTCTGATACTGTCTGCTGGTATGGCTACTAAATAAATCCTGTTTCTAAAAAATATTAGGAAATCAAATAACGTGAATTGAGGGTGACCACATGGGAATGTTCCAGACACTATTCAGGACCAAATTGCAGGACCTCATTAGCTACGGAAAAAAAATTGGCATACCTGTCAAAGTGCTGCAATCAACATACCTGAAAAACTACAGCGTAGAGTTTACATTCGGTGATGACGACCCGTCCGTTGATACAGCGAAGAACGTTGTCACACTGCCTGCACAGATCATTGCCAAACTAGCCAGCGCAAAACTGGATGGAATTGTCAAAGAGGCTCGAGCGGTCGGGTTGCTTTATCACGAGGCGGTCCACGCATTCGTCGGAAACAAACTAAACAGCGGCGACATCGCTTTCGCGGTGCTGCACAAACAGGCCAAGGCTTATTATTCGACCGGCAAATTTATCGACGGGAAAACGATCCCGGAAGAAGGGCTCGACTCTGCGGTTACGGAAGCGATGGCGCAATACGTGCACCGAAGGATTTTTTCCTGGTGGTTCGCCCACGAACTGTTGACACAGTTTGCCTACGAAATGATGGGAGTGCCAAATCCCAACCATTCGGCAACTTTGAAACTCACTGGCAGGGACCTGAGTGACTTCAACCTCGTCAAGACAATCCTGAGCCAGAAAAATTTTGGCAACAGCTATCATTCAACTGTCAAAGGCGAGCAAAAGAATATGCAAATCGCCACACCGATGCATCAGGGTCTCAGAGACTATTGTGACCGCGAAATCCTTGAGGGCAAAATCAACGACGTGGCCGCGCGCTTTGTTACCGACTCACCAATTGGCGGAAACTAGCTATTTCAGCTGGCTGTCCTTGGACCCGCGCCGATTGATTCCCCCGCGCAATTGGAACGTGTTGTCACGATCCTGCTGGCAATCAATACACAGCTTAACACCGGGGATTGCTTCCCTGCGCGCCGCTGGGATCGGTTCTTCGCATTCGGCGCAATGGGTAAGGCTTTCTCCGATTGGCTGTTTCGTCGCCCGCATCCGCGCCAGTTCATCGTTGATCGAGGCTTCGATCTGTTCTTCCACCGCGCCATCGCGCGCCCATCCGCCGGCCATCACGATTTCCTTTCTGTCGGCAGGTTAGCGCATGTCGCGAATTGATGGAATATTTTGGGTGGTCGGGCTTCAAATTGCGCCGTGTGTCGCGGATATGTCGATTGACGGTGATGTGATAAAGACAATTGTTAAAACCGGTTAGCGTGCAGTCATGCATATTGTTCGGCTTCTGATCTTTCTGGTGATCCCCACCACGCTTACTGCCCAAAGCGACAGCGTCGCCAAATGGCAGGCAGAATTTCCCAAAGGCGACTTTGGGCGATTCATCGTGCCCAAAGAAGAGATTGAGTATGACGGCAACACCCGCGATTCGATTCCGCCGATTGACGAGCCAATCTTTGTGGATGCCGCGTCGCTCAAAGGCCGCGCGCCTCTAGCTCCGGTTATTAGCCTTGAAATCAACGGCGACGCGCGCGCCTATCCGTTGGCCGTGATGCTTTGGCACGAAATCGTGAACGATGTGGTGGGGGGCATGCCGGTGGCCGTCACTTATTGCCCTTTGTGCAATTCCGGCGTGGTGTTTCGGCGGGAGGTTGGTGGTGTATTGCTGGATTTCGGAAATACCGGTCGTATCCGAAACCTCGACATGGTGATGTACGACCGACAAACCGAAAGCTGGTGGCAACAATTTTCAGGCCGCGCGATTTCCGGTGAACTCGCCCACACGGTCCTTGAACCACTGCCGTCTCGTATCGAAGGGCTCGACAGTTTCATCGCTCGTGCACCGGACGGCAAATTTCTGATGCCCAATGATGCCAGCGCGCGCCGTTATGGTTTGACGCCGTTTGAGGGCATGGACAGCCAACCGGCCTCTGCCCGTTTCAGTCGCTGGCCGGTTCCAGATGGCGTTGATCCGCTAGACTACGTCGTTGTCGCGAATGAAATGGCCTGGCCGTTGCGGCGATTGCGCGATGCCGGGAAACTGGTTGAGGCCGGGCTGACATTGGACTGGCACCCTGGACGAGCCTCGCTCCATGACACGCAAATCATCCACGAAGGACAGGATATCGGCATTGTGGGTGTCAAGGATGAAAGCGGCGACGCGGTCGTGCATGACGTTGCCTTCGCTTTCGCATTTGCGGCCTTCATTCCCGATGGGACATGGATGCTCGGCAACTGATCCAGCGCTGGTGGGGCCAGTCATCAGTAACCGGTGCGAGCGCCCCATGGTATCGGCTTGCGGTTTGATATGAGATGCTGGTCTCCAATGATCTGGAGGTAATTTGATGTTGGATGATGGGGCGGAGGTTTCGCGTCGCAGGCCTGTACTACGGACGGCGGCGGAGCGTGCGGCGATTGTGGCGGAGACGTATGCGCCAGGCGCGACGGTTGCGGGTGTGGCTCGCAAACACGGTATGTCGGCGACGCGGTTATCGACATGGCGCACGACGGCCCGGCGCAAGGTCGCGCGTGACGAGGGTCAGACGTCTGGTTTTGCAGAGATCGCAGTGCTTGCGACACCACCGCCTTCGCCCTTTGACGGTATTGAGATCATCGCGGGATCTGTCACTGTCCGGTTGCCCAAAAGCACGGCCACAAAACGGATCGCGAATGTTGCGCGGCACCTGGCGCGACAGGGATGATTGTTCCGTCTCAATCGGTGCGGGTTGTGATTGCGACCAGGCCGGTGGATTTCAGGAAGGGCCATGACGGGCTGGCGGCGGTTGCCGAACGCGATCCGGGCCTTGATCCGCACTCGGGCGTAATCATCGTGTTCCGCGCCAAACGTGGAGACCGCATCAAGGTTCTGCTTTGGGATGGGTCCGGTCTGGTGATGACGTACAAGCGGCTGGAACAGGGCAAGTTCGCCTGGCCCAGGGTCCATGATGGCGTGATGCGGCTGTCCAAGGCACAATTTGAGGCCCTGTTTGAGGGCCTGGACTGGCGACGGGTGACGGCGCGGCGGACACGTCGACCGGGTGCGGCAGAGTGACTCTCAGCCTTATGTACAGGGTGTAAATCGTGGCCTGATCTGCTAAGAACACGCCATGCCTGACGCTCTTGAATCCCTTGATCTGGATGCCCTTCCCGCGGAGGTGCGGGCGGTTGTTTTGGCGGCCCGGCAGGACGCTTCAAACCTAACATCTCAGTTTGCCGAACTCGAAGAAAGCAACGCCGCTCTCGCCACGCAGAACGCGGAACTTGAGGCGATCAACGCGCGTCTGGAGCATATTTTGTCAAAGAACTGCACCAGCTGGTCTATGGCAAACGCTCCGAGAAGCTCAGCCCGGATGAACGGCAACTGGCTTTTGAAGATCTGGAGGTCGCGACAGTCGAGGCCGAGGCGCAGTCAGAAACAATCGAGATGACCAAACCGCGCAAGAAGCGCAAACCTGCGCAGCGCAACCTTGGGAACCTGCCGGATCATCTGGAACGTATCGAACAGGTGATCGAGCCTGCCAGCATTACATGCCCCTGCGGCTGTGGTGAGATGGTCAGGATCGGCGAAGATCGCACCGAACGACTGGATATTGTTCCGGCCCAGGCGCGGGTGATCGTGACCATCCGGCCCAAATACGCCTGCCCGAACAAGGACGCTGGCGTGGCCCAGGCACCTGCACCGGTTCATCTGATCGAGGGTGGCCTGCCTACCGAGGGGACATTGGCGCAGGTGGCGGTCTCCAAGTACGCCGACCACTGCCCCTTGTTCCGGCAGGCGCAGATTTATGCCCGATCCGGCCTTGATCTGCACCGCTCCACCCTTGCGGGCTGGATGGGCCGGATATCCTTCCATCTTGCTCCCGTGGTGGATCATCTGTTCAAAGATATCAAATCTTCCAGCAAGCTCTTTGCTGATGAGACGCGCTGTCCGGTGCTCGATCCGGGGCGCGGCAGAACCAAGACCGGGTATCTCTGGGCCATTGCCCGCGATGAGCGGCCCTTCGGGGGCACCGCCCCACCGGGTGTTGTGTTCTGTTACGCCGATGGGCGTGGCGGCAAACACGCAACGGAGTTCCTGACCGGCTTCAGCGGTACGCTGCAGGTGGATGGCTATACGGGTTATAATGCCCTGACCAAACCGGGCCGTAACTCAGGATCCGTCAAACTGGCCTATTGCTGGGCTCATGCGCGGCGCAAGCTCAAGGAAGTGCATGACCGCGATGGCTCGCCCATTGCAGGGGATGGGCTCAGGCGGATTGCCGAGTTCTACAAGATCGAGGCTGAGATCAGAGGAAAACCCGCCGCCGAGCGCAAAGCTGTTCGCCAGGAAAAGACCAAGCCGCTGATCGAGGCATTCGAGATCTGGCTCAAAACCGTCCGCTCCCGCATCTCGGCCAAATCACGCCTCGGCGATAAGCTCTCCTACATCGCCAAACACATGGACGGACTGAAGCTCTTTCTCGACGACGGCGCTATCGAGATGGACAGCAACGTGGTCGAGCGAACCATCCGCCCGATTGCCCTCAATCGTAAGAACGCGCTCTTTGCGGGCCATGACGAAGGTGGCAGAAACTGGGGGCGTATCGCCTCCCTGATCGAAACCTGTAAGCTTAACGACGTCGAGCCCTATGCCTATCTCAAGGCAACCCTCGAAGCCATCGCTGCCGGCCATCCAGCAGCCCGCATCGACGAACTCATGCCATGGAACTTTGACAGGGCGCGGTGACACCGCTTACGATCAAGGCCGTGCATGGGCGCGAGAGAATTCAGCCCCCTTCAAAGACAAAGGAGAGATGACCGGCCAAGACCGGCGCTGCGGACAGGATGAATCTTGCCGTTACCCTGCCGGATCGCCTGCTTTGGGAAGCGGGCGGGCGGGGAATTTTCGTTGCCAGGTCTCGATGAGGAAAAGCGCTGCTGTGCTCGCGGCATGGATCGACAAACGAGCAATCCGCGCGTCAACACGGGCGAAGCCCTTCTCGCGGCCGTGGGCATCGCCGCCGTGGGTGCGCAGTGCCCCTACCCCACCAATGACCGTGGTCAGGCCGGAAAGGATTTGTCGCACATCACCTGCTATCAAGAGGTCGATGTCCGAGCGGTCAGGGGACAGACCAAGCGGTTGCTTCACGGCATTGTAGAGCCCCTGCACATCCTTCTTGGTGGGGAGTGGCTGTCCAAGCTCGATGAGGATCGACCGGCACACGCTCTCGACCGTACTGCACGCAGCAGTGATGGCATCCTCGGGGTCGGTTTGACTATGTTCGAGGGCGCGGTCCACATCGCGGCTCACCGTGTCGAAGTCGATCACCTCAGACAGCCCGGCCAGCTCCGCAAGGACAGGCACGCCCTTGCCCGCCTCGACAAGGCGCATCCGCCCGCCCTGCTGCTGAACCTCGAAGCCGTCGAAGCGCAGCGCACGGTTGAGATGGTCGAGCACGGCCACATGACGTTCGGGCTCATGGATGAAGTCTCGGGGGTTTGCGGCAGCCTCGATGATCCTCGGGAGCACTTTCTCAGCTTCGAAGCCGTTGTTTAGTTCGAACAAGCAGTCAGTTAGAGATGGCACACGCGATCCGCTAACGCGAAAATCCACGGTGCAGCCCCGCATGAATTTCTCAAGCTTCGCGGTGCTACGGTATATACCGATCCTGCGACTTGGGTCGTCCCATCCATCATTACCACTGATGATGTCAGCAATGGCGTCGATACTTTGGAGTGAAAGCGGAAATTTCATAAGGGGTTTAACTACGCTCCACCAAGGACGCCTCTTGGGGGACATAACGATAGCCCGCAATCGACCCATCCCGAATTTTCTCAACCGCCTGATCAATAGCGAAGAGCGGGACAAGAAACCATTCGCGCGGGGTAATGGGATTTCCAAAGCGATCCTTGATCTCGATGTCCAGGCGTGCGGGGTCGAAGATACGATGGATCAGGTTTTCCAGCTTGCTACGGTTGATGTTGTAAAGCTCGTAAGTCGCTACGATTTCAACTTCCGCCATGAGAAACGTCGGATCGAGCTTGGTATTGGCGATGCGCCGCTCAACTTTACCGCTTGTCACGCCGATCTTGTGTAGGACATCGCGGTTCTCCGTGACGATAGGCAGTGATGATTTGCTGCGCAGAACATAGATCGTACCACTGGCCTCATCCCGATCTGCGGTATGGTCAGCAAAGAGCGGGCCTGCGGATGGATCGGTAATCCGCCTACCTGCCTCGTCCTTGTTCAGAGCGCGCTGAAGCGAGCGCATAAGCATGTTGCTTTCGGTGCCGTTGTCGAAGATGACGCGCAACCGCGCGTCTATGTGGCCTTTTTCATTCGGGAACTTTTCTCCCATCTCCGCGACGTAGGTCTTCTGGCCACCAAGAATGAAAAAGCGACCAGGCTCGATCTCCGCCTTGCGTTCGAAGGGGCGCGTTTCCCGAAGGTCGGTATTGAGGTCCTTCTGAACCTGCTCGAACAGCGGTTTGAAAGTATCAAAGTCTTCACAGCGCTCGCGATTGGCAATCTCCTCGGCGGCACGTTTTTCAGCAGTTGAGCGGACATGCTTCAACTCAGTAATCGGCGGAGTTTCGACTTCAATCCCCAACTCAGCCAGGAGTGCATCATCATCGAGTTCATCCGTTGCGCTTTCTGCTGGCGAGGATGCGTCGGAAAGAAGTCCTTGGTGATCCATCGCCGCGACAAGGGCATGGCTCACAGGTTGCGTGCGGATACGATCAAGCCGCACGGCATAGAGACGCTCGAAAATATCTCGCGTCTCACCATGTTGGGGTACGCGGCCATGTTCTTCGAAGAACCGCTGAATCTCTTCAAAACCCGCGATGGTCCGCTCTTCAAGCGGGGTGCGGGTGGCCGTTTTCTTCACTTCAACCTCGACGCCAAGCTCAGCGAGAAGGGCATCGTCATCTTCGGTAAATTCCTTAGCCATTGGCAGCCTCCTGCTTCATGCGCGCGAGGAATGCCACGCCTTCAGCCATCTTCTTTTCCCAGGCATCGGGGGAAGTGATGGACGGCAGTCGTCCGCGTTCCTGTTTGAACTTCAGGGCACGTTTGGCCAGATCACGGGCCTCTTCGGGGGTGAGTTGCACCTTCTTGGCCGAAATCACAGCCTGAACCTGCTTCAGGCTTTCTTCGCTCATGGTCTTGGCGAGAATCGCATAAGCTTCGCTGAACGGGTTGATGCGGTCGATCAAGTCTATATCGAGTTCACGCACGTCCATCGCAAATTTGCGCACGCCCTGGATAAGGGCATTGCTTCCCATGCCCTCAGCACTTGGGTCTGAAAGGGCAACCTCTTTGGCTTTTTGGGTGAGGTTCAGGGCAGCAATGGCGTTTTGCCGCACGGCCTCCTGATCCTCTGTATCGAGCTCGGGATATTTGTCCTTAATGATCTTGCCCATGCGCCCCTGTGTGAGCTCTTCGGGCACAAGCTCCTTATCGAAAAGCCCGCGCTCAATGGTGGTCTTATCCTGCACAAAAGCGGTGATGACCTCGTTCAGGTCTTCTTGACAGATACGTTCTGCTTCTTTGGTTTTCGGTTCGGCGAGCCCTTTGATCTCGATCTGGAACTGGCCGCTGTCTTCGTTGAACCCGACATTGCACTTAGTGGGATCGTAACCGTCTTCCCCATAGTCAAAGCCGACCTGCGGGCCGCTGGTTGTGGTTTTCGGGGTAAAATTGAAACGCGGTGCAAGCACCTGCTCCATGAGCAAGCTGGCCGCGATAGCCTTCAGCGTGTCGTTCACCGCCTCGGTGACAGCCTCTTCAGAGGCGTCGGGCTCAGCTATCAGATTGGTAAAGCGGGAACGGGTCTTGCCCTCGGCATCGCGGGTAGCGCGCCCGATGATTTGCACAATCTCGGTTAAGCTTGAGCGATAGCCGACCGTCAGCGCATGTTCACACCAAATCCAGTCAAACCCCTCCTTGGCCATGCCAAGGGCGATGATGATGTCCACGTGATCGCGGTTGTTCTTCTGAGTGGGGTCTTTGAGGGCAGCCGATACTTTGTCGCGCTTGGCGGCATCGTCATCGACCAAATCGGCGATGCGCAATACGCGGCCATCAGATGTCTTCACAAGCTGAAAGCCCGTGGCAGGGTCTGTCCCCTGCCAGTCGCCAAGCTCCTCTAGGATGTGCTCCACTTCCTTATGTTTTTGCTTCGTGCTCTCCCGCGAATTTACATTCGGGATGTGGATGATGGTTTTCTCGTGCGGATCGAGCACCTTCAGGATGTCGTCGGAATAGGGGCCGGTGTAGAAGTAATACCCGATGTCGAGCGCTTTCAGATACTTATAGCCGTTAAGTTGCTCGTAATAGGTATAGGTGACGGTATCGAATTTCGCCTCATCATGGGGCAGGAGAACAGCCTCGGCATCGCCCCGAAAATATGATCCCGTCATGGCGACAACATGCACCTTGTCGCGCGCAATCAGCTCGGCGAGCTGCCCGCCAAGCTTGTTGTCCGGGTTGGCCGAGACGTGGTGAAATTCATCCACGGCGATCAGGCAGTCATCGAAGGCATCCACCCCGAACTTCTCGATGGCGTTGCGGAAGGTCGCGTGGGGACAGACCAGGATGCGATCTTCGCTCGTCAAAAACGTCCCCACTGAGGCGGCTTTGCTTCCGTCTTCGCCTGGCGCGTTGCACAGATTCCACTTTGGTACGACCTGCCAATCCGTCCAGAAACCGAACTTCGACAGCGGCTCGTCGGCAAAGCTCGATCCGATGGATTTCTCGGGGACGGTGATGATGGCCTTGCGAAGCCCCTGATTGTGCAGCTTGTCGAGCGCGATGAACATTAGCGCGCGGCTCTTTCCCGACGCGGGCGGCGACTTGATCAAAAGATACTGCTCGCCCCGCTTCTCATAAGCCCGTTCCTGCATCA
The DNA here is from genome assembly GCA_951812305.1 of uncultured Paracoccaceae bacterium. Classification (GTDB taxonomy): domain Bacteria; phylum Pseudomonadota; class Alphaproteobacteria; order Rhodobacterales; family Rhodobacteraceae; genus Rhodobacter_B. The sequence continues at coordinate 15,785 of CATOSB010000012.1, read as the reverse complement.
CCCGCATCCCAAGCTCGTTCGACCTGGTGGAGCCGCCGTTCCGGGCATACGTTACTGAAACGGAGGGAACTTGTTTTGTCATGTTACTTGCCCTCTATCTGTCATGAAGGTGAATCCCCGGCAGCGGTCAATCAAAACCTGATCAAGAAGAAAACCCTCACCGTATATCATACAAGATGTTGATTTATAATGATTTCGCAAATCCCTTCCTTCCACATAGGCTCACCCGGCCAAAACCCGGCCAAAACTTATCTCAATCATGCCCAGTCCGGCACATACCCGGCACGTGACCTCTCTGGATCGGACGGACGGACCAGTTCAGCATCAAGCGCCGTGCGAATAACCCGTGATGGGATGGTCAGAAGGATCAGAAGCAGGCCGTCGTGATCGACCTCTTCAAAGCGAAACTCGATCCCTGGTGAAAGGCGGCTTGCGATCCGTATTTCCAACGGCTGGCCCTGTTTCCGCTTTACCGTCGGTTCGAAGTTGGTGCCGACAACCGCGTGGTCGCCGTCGCGCACGCCCCAGACGACATAAACAAAATGTTGGTCAGCCAGACGGGCGGCGTTGGAGAGGGCAGAGATCAGCTTACCAATCAGCGGCACATCGGCGTTGTTTTCCTTGAACTCGACCCATGCTGTTTCTGCTGGCTTGGCGCGCAGGTCATCGACCAGTTTGCGGGTGCGCTCCGCACTCATCACGGGGTCGAGTGTCATGCCGCCCCCTTCGTGGTCATTCTGGTGTACATCTCGAAGAGCTTTTCGAGGCGCTCGGTATCGTTGCGGAAGCGGCGGCCGATATAGATGTGCTCCAGGGTTTCGTCGTTGCGGTCATGGGCGGTGTGCAGATCGGCGGGCATCTTTTTCGGGTCGTAGAGATCGGCGATGGTCGCGGGGAAATGCGCCTCGCGCGCCAGAAGGATGTCCTCGGCACAGCGGGTGAGGTCTTTCCTGTTCTTCTCGGTCAGCTTGGGAACGGGGAAAGTGTTCCAGCCAAGGGTATTCGAATACGAGAACCGCATCTCAAGTCGAACACAAACAGTTCCGATCCAAACCCAATGCAAGCGCGAAGCGATGAGCGCCATGTTCCAGAGCGGGGCGTCGTAGAGGGCGAAGTTTCTATCTCCTATGATGGTGCCGGGCGCACCTAAACCTACCGGCAAAAAATCACGATTCTCTGAGCTTACCCGGGGCACCACAATTGTGCGCTGGTCTCCGTTTTGACGCACTTCACCAAACCGGTAAGGGGTGTTTGCAAGCTGCTTTGTCGTTGGCCTATTCGATGAAGCCCGCTGCTTGCGAACCGCCTCAAACCTATCGCTCAGCCAGTCGTTTTCTCTCGCTTCCTGATATTCCTCATCTGTCACCCAAACGCAGCGACGTTCTTGCCCTTTGATAAACTCTTGCGAACCAACGAACGGGCACAAGAATTTACGATCAACCCCGTGATGCTCAGTGGCCTCATCCGCTTCTGATCGGGTTAAGAGCAGAAAGCCGCCTTCGTTCGGCATGTTCCCGAAGCTCATTTCATTGATGGAATTCAACTGCTTCGATGTGGGCTGCACCAGTACATTAGGGCCGCTGATGAGGTAAGGATTTATGTTGTCCGTTTCTTTGACAGTTGTTTCGCCATTGCTATCGACAGAAAAAAGCCGTCGAGTTGCTTTCGCATCGTTTGCGACGCCTACGATAACAACGGTCACGCCCGCGTTGTAACTGGCGAGGTTCGCCCACTTGAAACTTGTGTGCGCAAAGGGAATTTCATGGCCAGTCTCAAATATGAGCTTCCATAGGGTCTCAACTTGACGCCCCTGGCATATCGAATTTGTGGACACTAATGCGGCGGCTGACTTTGTGTGAGATCCGAAGTCGGCAGCCTTCATGAACCAGCCCGCAACATAGTCTAGAGATTTCCAGTTCTTGGTTCTACCTTCAAAAATGCGCTGTAGGTCTTCCTTTTGCTCCATGCTTTGCCATTGGCTGCCAAGGTAAGGCGGGTTCCCACAGATGTAGGTCTCGCCGCCTTCGTTCTCGAAGTCGATCTGTGCCTGGTCGAGTGGTGAGTGAAACAAATCTTCAGCATAGTGCTTCACGCCCGTTCCTGTGGGCGGACAGATACTTAGCCAGTCGAGCCGCAGAGCGTTGCCGCAAGTGATCCATTTTTGGGCATCGAGCGGTAGGAGCTCGGCAAGCGCTTCCTTCTGACCACGATAGGTCACGTCGCACTGATACTCCGCGATGATCAGCGCCAGCCGCGCGATCTCGGCAGGGAAGTCGCGGAGCTCGATCCCGCGAAAATTGGTCAGCGGAATTTCCGTGCGCCGATCGGCCTCGCCGCGAAGTTCGTTGATCTCAGCCTCTATGCTGCGCATTTCCTTGTAGGCGATGACAAGGAAGTTGCCCGATCCACAGGCCGGATCGAAAACCCTGATCTTGGCGATGCGGTTGCGCAGGTTCAAAAGCTTGCGTGGGTTATCGCCCTCCTCCTCAAGCTTTTCGCGTAGATCGTCGAGAAAGAGCGGATTCAGAACCTTCAGGATGTTCGGCACGGATGTGTAGTGCATTCCGAGGGCACCGCGCTCCTCGTCATCAGCGACGGCCTGAATCATCGAGCCGAAGATGTCAGGGTTGATCTTCGTCCAGTCGAGATTGCCGATGTGCAGAAGGTAGGAGCGCGCGATCTTGGAAAAGCACGGCACGTCCGTGCTGCCCGAGAAAAGCCCGCCGTTCACATAGGGGAAGACGTTTGCCCATCGGGCGATGCCAGCGGCGATGCGATCCTCGCTCGTGGTATTCATGGCGCGGAAGAGCTCGCTGATCACCTCATGGGTGTTTGCACTGTCCTTGTCGCTCATGCGCTCGATGGTCGAGGTGAAGAGACCGGCTTTGGCAAAGATGTCGGTATCCTCGGCGAAAAAGCTGAAGATCAGCCGTGCCATGAAGTGGTTCATGTCGTGACGGCGCGCCGCCCTCCCCCATTCGGGATTATCCTTCAACAGCTCAACGTAGAGGCGATTGAGCCGACCGGTCGCCTTGATGTCAAAAGCGCTTTCACGGATTTGTTTGACGGTCGAGATGCCCGCGAGCGGCAGGAAGAAACCAAAGTGATGGGGAAAGTCTGTGTAGGGGCAGACGATCATCTCGCCCGAGGTCAGGTCTTCAGCCTCAAGATCGGTGCCATCGGTGGCCAGCACAAATTTCGCCCTGGCCCTGGTGGTTGCGGGACTGGCTTTGAGTTGCGCGAGGGTTGTTGTGACCTCCCCTGCCCCGCAGGTTTTCAGATGAATATTGTTTGTCTGAAGGATACCGCCCTGGTCGGATTTGTTCGAGGTCCCGCTGCGCAGGCGTTTGATGGTCGTGGTCTTGTTTCCAAAGGCTTCGAGGAAGGCGTAGGGGAATTCTTCAGCGTTGAATGGAAGCGCGGCCAATGCCGATATGGCTTCTTCGATTTCAACAGCATTCATGCCTGTTTCCCTCACCCGGTCGAAATTCTTATTTTTGGAAATAGTAGCAGCCAGCCACTAGCGATGCACTCGCAAAACATGGCCTAACGACGAGCCATTCACGTGTGGATGGAGCCTGGGTCTGGAAGCCTTTCTCTGAATCGCTCTGGTCCCACGAAAATTTTCGGATTCTATATACTCCTACGCCTGAATTGGCCTGATGATTTTGATGCCTGTGAATCACTTTGCCGCATGGTCACAGGCACGGAGGTTTCTATTTTGAGGGTATGAGCAAGCGAGACAAAACAGTCACCTTATCCGACGAGCAGCGCATAGCGCTTGAAGCGCTTTGCCGCCGCCGCAAAGTTGAGGCCCTTGTTTGGAAACGTGCGCGTGCGTTTCTTCTTCTGGACACAGGAGAAGACGCCGGAACGGTTTGCCGGATTTTGGATATCGGTCCAACGGTTCTGACGGAATGGCAGTTCGCGTTTGCCGGAGCGGGGTGGTCATTTTTTGGCTTGAAGGACTACAGCCAGCGACAGGGGCATCTATCGGTGGAGCAGGAACGGGCTTTGAAAGCGCATTTCACCGAACATCCGGCACAGAAGGTAGATGAGGTCTGTGCCTATTTTCTGGCCGGGTGCGACCGAAGCTACAGCCCCTCGGGAGCCGCCAGGCTGATGCGCCGCCTGGGGTTTGTGTATAGGAAACCACAATTGCTGCCTGCACAGGCCGATGAAGCCAAACAGGCTGCGTTTATTGCCCAATATGAGGCCATGATGAACGGGTTGGCCGCAGATGAGATGGTTGTCTTTTCGGACGCTGTTCACCCCGAGCATCAGAGCCGCCCCGCCCATGGCTGGTTCCCAAAGGGACAAAAGACGGCCCTGAAGGCGACATCCGGGCGCAAACGGCTCAATATTCAGGGAGCGCTTGACCTTGAGACCTTCCAGTTCACCTTTGTAGAAGGCGAAAAGATCAATGCCCGGACAACCCAACAAATGCTGGAAAAGTTGGAGCGCAACAACCAAATCATGACGACCATCCATGTCTTTGTCGACAATGCCCGCTATCATCATGCCAGGATACTTCAGCCATGGCTCAACAGCCCGGAACGCCGGGTGAAGTTGCATTTCCTGCCAGCATATGCCCCGCACCTCAACCCAATCGAGCGCCTTTGGGGCGTCATGCACGATTGGGTCACACACAATCGCCACTATGCAACGTTCAACCAGTTCACAGAGGCTATTTTCAACTTCTTCCGTACGACACTGCCAAAAAAATGTAAGCGGTGTCACCGCGCCCTGTCAAAGTTCCATGGCATGAGTTCGTCGATGCGGGCTGCTGGATGGCCGGCAGCGATGGCTTCGAGGGTTGCCTTGAGATAGGCATAGGGCTCGACGTCGTTAAGCTTACAGGTTTCGATCAGGGAGGCGATACGCCCCCAGTTTCTGCCACCTTCGTCATGGCCCGCAAAGAGCGCGTTCTTACGATTGAGGGCAATCGGGCGGATGGTTCGCTCGACCACGTTGCTGTCCATCTCGATAGCGCCGTCGTCGAGAAAGAGCTTCAGTCCGTCCATGTGTTTGGCGATGTAGGAGAGCTTATCGCCGAGGCGTGATTTGGCCGAGATGCGGGAGCGGACGGTTTTGAGCCAGATCTCGAATGCCTCGATCAGCGGCTTGGTCTTTTCCTGGCGAACAGCTTTGCGCTCGGCGGCGGGTTTTCCTCTGATCTCAGCCTCGATCTTGTAGAACTCGGCAATCCGCCTGAGCCCATCCCCTGCAATGGGCGAGCCATCGCGGTCATGCACTTCCTTGAGCTTGCGCCGCGCATGAGCCCAGCAATAGGCCAGTTTGACGGATCCTGAGTTACGGCCCGGTTTGGTCAGGGCATTATAACCCGTATAGCCATCCACCTGCAGCGTACCGCTGAAGCCGGTCAGGAACTCCGTTGCGTGTTTGCCGCCACGCCCATCGGCGTAACAGAACACAACACCCGGTGGGGCGGTGCCCCCGAAGGGCCGCTCATCGCGGGCAATGGCCCAGAGATACCCGGTCTTGGTTCTGCCGCGCCCCGGATCGAGCACCGGACAGCGCGTCTCATCAGCAAAGAGCTTGCTGGAAGATTTGATATCTTTGAACAGATGATCCACCACGGGAGCAAGATGGAAGGATATCCGGCCCATCCAGCCCGCAAGGGTGGAGCGGTGCAGATCAAGGCCGGATCGGGCATAAATCTGCGCCTGCCGGAACAAGGGGCAGTGATCGGCGTACTTGGACACGGCCACCTGCGCCAATGTCCCCTCGGTAGGCAGGCCACCCTCGATCAGATGCACCGGTGCAGGCGCCTGGGCCACGCCAGCGTCCTTGTTCGGGCAGGCGTATTTGGGCCGGATGGTCACGATCACCCGCGCCTGGGCAGGAACAATATCCAGTCGTTCGGTGCGATCTTCGCCGATCCTGACCATCTCACCACAGCCGCAGGGGCATGTAATGCTGGCAGGCTCGATCACCTGTTCGATACGTTCCAGATGATCCGGCAGGTTCCCAAGGTTGCGCTGCACAGGTTTGCGCTTCTTGCGCGGTTTGGTCATCTCGATTGTTTCTGACTGCGCCTCGGCCTCGACTGTCGCGACCTCCAGATCTTCAAAAGCCAGTTGCCGTTCATCCGGGCTGAGCTTCTCGGAGCGTTTGCCATAGACCAGCTGGTGCAGTTCTTTGACAAAATGCTCCAGACGCGCGTTGATCGCCTCAAGTTCCGCGTTCTGCGTGGCGAGAGCGGCGTTGCTTTCTTCGAGTTCGGCAAACTGAGATGTTAGGTTTGAAGCGTCCTGCCGGGCCGCCAAAACAACCGCCCGCACCTCGGCGGGAAGGGCATCCAGATCAAGGGATTTAATAACGTCAGGCATGGCGTGTTCTTAGCAGATCAGGCCACGATTTACACCCTGTACATAAGGCTGAGAGTCACTCTGCCGCACCCGGTCGACGTGTCCGCCGCGCCGTCACCCGTCGCCAGTCCAGGCCCTCAAACAGGGCCTCAAATTGTGCCTTGGACAGCCGCATCACGCCATCATGGACCCTGGGCCAGGCGAACTTGCCCTGTTCCAGCCGCTTGTACGTCATCACCAGACCGGACCCATCCCAAAGCAGAACCTTGATGCGATCTCCACGTTTGGCGCGGAACACGATGATTGCGCCCGAGTGCGGATCAAGGCCCGGATCGCGTTCAGCAACCGCCGCCAGCCCGTCATGGCCCTTCCTGAAATCCACCGGCCTGGTCGCAATCACAACCCGCACCGATTGCGACGGAACAATCATCCCTGTCGCGCCAGGTGCCGCGCAACATCCTTGATCCGTTTTGTGGCCGTGCTTTTGGGCAGGCGGACAGTGACAGATCCCGCGATGATCTCAACACCGTCAAAGGGCGAAGGCGGTGGTGTCGCAAGCACTGCGATCTCTGCAAAACCAGACGTCTGACCCTCGTCACGCGCGACCTTGCGCCGGGCCGTCGTGCGCCATGTCGATAACCGCGTCGCCGACATACCGTGTTTGCGAGCCACACCCGCAACCGTCGCGCCTGCGCATACGTCTCGGCCACAATCGCCGCGCGCTCCGCCGCCGTCCGTAGTACAGGCCTGCGGCGCGAAACCTCCGCCCCATCATCCAACATCAAATTACCTCCAGATCATTGGAGGCCAGAATCTCACATCAGACGCGCGCGCGATACCATGGGGCGTTCGCATCGCTTACAGTCATCATGCCATTTGGGAGTTTGCTCTGTGTGGAAAGTGGCACGCCTTATACCAACGGCTTGATCAATTGACCGTTGCCCATTCTCTGGTCGTTATTGAGGTTATGCGCTGCGGGTCATTTTCGAAGAAGTTCCAGGCGTCTGCGCATTTGTCGAGGATCTGCTCGTAGGTATCGAACACGGTGATGGCCAGCTTGTTGGAGCGCAGATAGGCCCAGACATTTTCCATCGGGTTGAGTTCGGGCGCATAGGGGGGCAGCTTCAGGAGCGTTATGTTGTCTGGCACCAAGAGCCCCTTGGCTCCGTGCCACCCCGCGCCATCTGTGACCAGGAGCGCATGAGAACCGGGTGCGATTGTTTTTGAGACCTCGTCGAGATGCAGGCCCATCGCCTCTGTGTTAACATAAGGCAGGATCAGCCCAGCTGCGGCACCACGTGCCGGACAGGCAGCGCCAAATACGTAGCTCCATTTGTAGCGGGTATCCCGGGGCGCACGTGGGCGGGTTCCCCGCTTCGCCCAGACACGGGTGAGTGTTCCCTGCTGGCCCACCCGTGCTTCGTCCTGGAACCATATTTCCAGTGGCTTTCCTTTCGCCCGTTCAGTCAAAATGTCGGCTACGATGCTGGCAAAGTTTTTTTTAAATGCAGTCTGTGCCACTGGGTCGGCGTTGGGATGTTCGGGGCGGACCGACAGCCTGCGAAAGCCCAGTTGAACCAAATAACTACCTACTGTGCGTTCGTGGAGCTTGATCTCGAACTCCGCCTCAATGCGCCGGGCAAGATCGGCGCGACGCCAGCGAACCACACCATCGCGGGCCGGATCAGGGCCAGCCTCCACCCAGACCGCAAGCTGCGCTATCTGCTCCGGCGACAATCGAGGTTTCGCGCCGCCACCCCCACGATCTGACAGCCCGTCAGGACCTTCGACATTGTATCGATGGACCCAGTCTCGAAGGGTTTGGCGATCCATCCCGCAACTCTGGGCAGCAACCTTGCGCGACGACCCTTCAAGCACCAGAGCAATCGCCAAAAGCCGACGTGCTACTTTGCCGTTCGACGCGCGACCGGCTAAAGCGCGCAACTCGTGCACCGTGAAATCATCGCGCAAAACCGGAACCGCGGCACCCATATCTCCCTCCCTCTCTGGACAGAAACAGTGAGTCACATACCGAACAATTTGGGAATCCAAAAAGCGAGTCAAATCATCCCGCCGTTGGTATTAGCCGCTGCGACCGCGATGTATCGTCGGGATTTGGGTTGAAGCGGGCATCCAACAACACTATCGCGAAGACGCGCATCGATGGGCCGTGGCGCGGCGAACAAACGTTCGTTGATGCCACTTAATCTCGCGAAATCCGTACAAGATCAAAACGTGGCGAAACCCTCAAGAAATCGCCGGGCCAGGGGACGGCCCGTCGATGCGCGGCGGCCCAAGGGCCTTGATTCCGCGCAGAGTGCCGAAACTCAAAGTCCGCTTCAGGCCGTTCCGGTCAGCCAATCCCAATCCACAGAGCTAATCAGAAACCGAAGCCCACAACAGCGTTGCGGGCTTCCAATTTGGTCAAAACAGGCGATTCAGTGCAGCTTCGCTTCAACCGTCTTGATTGCGTCATCGACCAGCGCATTGCCCTGCGCGGCCGTCATCTGCTTGGCAATCACGGCGCGCGCGGCTTCGATCGCCACGGATACCGCCTGATCGCGCACTTCCTTAACCGCCTTATCCTGAGCGGATGCGATCTGATCCTCTGCCGCCGCGATGCGGCGCGCCATAGACACTTTCAGGTCTTCTTTCGCCTGATTGGCTGCAATTTTTGCTTCTTCCTTGGCGTGTTCGATGATGCGCTTGGACTGATCCTCGACCTCGCGCGCCTTGCGCTCGTAATCGGCCAGAACGGTCTGCGCCTCTTCGCGTAAGGACTTGGCTTCATCCAGCTCGGCCCGGATGCCGTCGGCCCGCTTGTCGAGCAAACCGCCCAGCAATCCCGGCACCTTAAGATAAATCAGGACCCCAACAAACAGAAGAAATGCAATCGCAACGATGAAGTTCGTGTTGCTCAAGGAAAAGAACGGACCCGAGGCGGCGAATGCCGGCGACGCGGCAAGCACGAAGAGAATTGTAAGCTTTTTCATGTCCCTCACCCTTTCATCTCCGCTGCGACGGCGGCATTCACGGCCTTTTTGTCCGCCTTGCCGCCTAATGCACCCACGATCTCGCCTGTTGTATCTTTGGCCACGGCCTCAATGCTTGCCAGCGCGCTCGCCCGTACCTCGGCAATCGCCTTCTCCGATTCCGCCGCCTTTGCGGCGATCTCGGCATCGGCCTTCGCCGTCGCCACATCCAGATCGGCCTGAATTTCGGCCTTGGCTTCTGCAACGATCTTCTGCGCCTCGGCGCGGGCATCCGCCAGCGCCTGATTATAGGCGGCCTCGGCCTCTTCGGCCTTGACCTTCAAATCCTCGGCGGCAGCGATATCATTCGTGATCGTGCCCTGGCGTTCGGCCAAAACGCTTGCGATCCTCGGCAGCGCAACACGCGACAGGATCAAGTAGATCACGACCAGCGTGACCACCAGCCAGAAAATCTGGTTGCCCATCCAGTCGCCGCAAAGCTGCGGCATACCGACGGCGGCGCCGTGGCTGTCGACACAGGCGCTTGCGGCGTCCGCTGCGCTGTGGCTGTCTGTTTCGGTTGCCATATCGTCCTCCGAAAACCCGTAGTAACACCGGGCGGATCACCCGCCCGGCACGTAAGGAGTAACTCGGTGGCTTAGACGGCGAACATCAGCAGAAGCGCAACCAGGAACGAGAAGATGCCCAGTGCTTCTGCAAACGCGATACCGATGAACATTGTGGCCGTCTGGCCTGCCGCAGCGGACGGGTTGCGAAGCGCACCCGAAAGATAGTTGCCAACAACGTGGCCCACACCAACGGCAGCGCCGCCCATGCCAGTACAAGCCAGACCAGCGCCGGCATATGCAAGACCTGTTACGATTGCTTCTTCCATGTTCTTTCTCCTTACGATGGAATGAGGTTCAAACGGGAAATCCCGCCCAAATTAGTGATGAGGATGCAGCGCGTCCCGCAGGTACACGCAGGTGAGGATCGTGAAGACATAGGCCTGAATGAAGGCCACCAGCGTCTCCAGCGCATAGATTGCCGTGATCGCGAGGATCGACAGCGGTGAAATCAACGCCACGGCGGCAAATGCCGCGAACACTTTGATCACCGCGTGACCCGCCATCATGTTGCCCGCCAGACGAATGGAATGGCTCACGGGGCGCACGAAATAGGAAATGATCTCGATCAAAGCGAGGATTGGCCGAAGTGGCAGCGGCGCAGCAGAAATCCAGAACAGTTTCAGGAACGATATGCCGTGCAGCACGAAGCCTAAGATTGTCACCGTCAGGAACACTGCGGCCGCCAGAATGGCCGTCACCGCGATATGCGACGTTGTGGTGAACGCGCCGGGCAGCAGCCCAAGCATGTTCGCGCAGACAATGAACATGAACAGAGTCATGATATAGGGGAAGTATTTCACCCCGTCCTTACCGGATACATCCTCGACCATCTTGTAGATGAAGCCATAGGCAAGTTCCGCGATTGACTGGCTGCGGCTTGGCACAACCGCCCGCCCGCGCGTACCCCAGACAAGGATTACCAAAATCGCCACAACACTGATGGCCAGCCACAAAGTCACATTCGTCGGCGTGTACCAGGTGACCGTGTCGCCAAACAGCGGTTTGACGATGAACTGATCCATCGGATGAAAGGAAAGGGCGCTTTCTTCAGCTTGTTCCGCCACTGGCGTCGTCCTCTTCTTCAGCCGGCGTATTCCCGGCGGCTTCCTCTTGGATTTCACGCGCCGTACGCATCATGGTGCGCACCCCGGCGGCAAAACCCAGCAATACAAACACGACAAGGAATATTGGCAATGTACCGAACACCCGGTCCAGCCCGTACCCTATGCCGAAACCAATGACGATACCCGCCACCAGTTCGATCACCATCCGCCATCCTGCCTGGGCTTGCGAATGATGCTCTTCGATCTTCGGTCGTGGAGTATGCGCGCCCTTTGCCGCCTTAATCCGCTTTTCCAGGCGCTTCAGGTCTGGCTTGTCGCCCATTTCCCAACCATCCGATCAGTCGCCGTATGGCTAGGAGAGGCGGGGTGTAGAGTCAAGTGGCTCGTATCGCGCATAAGCTATTGTTTTCTTTATATTTATTTATCATGCGCGGCTGCGCCACACCCGAAACACAGCGGACCTTATATTCAACCGTTTGGTTGATTATTCTTCCCATCCTGCCGCAAGTTTCGAACCATCCGGTCCAAAACAGACTGCATTATTGCCACGTCCTGTCCGTCGATTCCATCAAACGTTTGTGCAACCGCGTCCGCCACGGGCGCTTGCAGTGCCTCCCAGGTCTCATATCCCTTTCTGCCCAGGAACAGCCGCGCAACCCGGCGATCATTTGGATTGTTCCGCCGTTCAGCCAACCCCTTGCCGACTAGCCGGTCCAACATCCGGGTAGTCGTCGTCTTGTCCCGCCCTGCCCGCGCCGCCAACTCACTCACTGTCAATCCCGGCACAGCTTGCAGGATCGACAGTGCAGTCCATTCCTCCGGCGTCACATCCAGCCCTTCGGCGGCAAACCCCTTTGCCAAAGCACGGCGCAGCCCGAAGGAGGCGTCATTGATCGAATGTATTTCTTTCATTAAATGTATTCTACATTTATTGTATAATACACTCAATAGAATTCTTGACCCTTGTCCCTTGCCCCGCTACCGAAATCCCCGTGCAAAAGCCTGACGATCTAGACGCTATTTTCGCTGCTCTCGCCGACCCGACGCGGCGCGCCATCCTGACAATGCTGTTGGAGGATGACATGGCTGTCACCGATGTCGCCGAACCTTTCGAGATATCGCTGGCTGCAATCTCCAAACACCTCACAATACTGACCCGCGCGGGTCTTATCACTCAGGAAAAGCGCGGCCGCGTGAAATGGTGCAAGCTCGATCCCGACGCGATGCGCGCCGCTTCTGTCTGGATGCAGGGATTTGGCCAGTTCGACCCGGTCAATCTGGACGATTTCGAACGTTTTCTCGAAACCGAACTCGCGGCGGATTCCGAATAGCAATTCTTCTCGTTGAAAATATACCGGGGTGCGCGAGGGGCTGGCCCCTCGCCCTACTGATGTGGGTGCGCGGCACGCGCACGCATTTTGATCACGTTATCGCCCCTCAGCAACATAACCAGCGCCAAAATGGTCAACCCGATCCCCACTAAAATCAAAACCGGTGGAACCCCGTGCCCCAGCGCAATTTCCCAAAGGATCACCCATGATGGCGTCAGGTAGGAATAGGCCATGACTTTCGACGACGGTAAAACGCGTGCGCCGTACTGCAGCATAAAAAAGGACCCCGCACTGGCAAAAACCGCCAGATAACCCAGCGCCCACCAGACCCGCGCCGGCAGTTCCGCCCAGGGCGTCGCCAAAAGCGCCCCTGCGCTCCAGATCAGCAACAGGATGAACCCGGCAGCCATGAACAAGAATGTGTATACCAGCGAATGCTCGCCTCGGTTCAGCAAACGCAAGGCCGGCGTGAAGGCAGCATGAAAGATACAACCAACGAAATAGATCGCTTCGCCGCGCCCGACTTGAAAGGCCAGTGCTAGCGCCAAATCGGCGCGAAAAATCACCCAAAGCGCGCCCGACGCCCCAACGGCCAGCGCCGCCGCAATCCAGCCTGTCGTGACCTGTCTGAGTAATATCCAGCCAAACACTGCCGTCAGCGCAGGGGTCAAAGTGAACACCGCCGCGGTCGAAACCGGCGGCGCGGTTTTCAGCCCCTCAAACATCAGCACAAAGTAAACCGCGAATAGCGCCCCCAGAACGAAATAACGCCATGCACCTGACAAGGACGCACGCGGCAGACCGACGGTCGCAAATACAAGCGTCCCCATGATCACCGATGCCAAAAGGAACCGCAGCGTCGTTAATGCCGCCGGATCGATATCATTCGCCATGATCCCGCCCAGCGAAAACGACCCCGCAACAAGTGCGGAAAATACCAGCATCGCCAGATGCCCCCGCGCCGCCTCGTTTTGCATCAACACGGCCAAGTTTTCGCCTCTTCTTTCAGGAATTTCGTGAACGCCTGCACTTTCGAGGTCCGGTGCAGGTCGACATGGGTCACCAGCCACAGTGGTGCAGCCCATTCATCGCGCGGCGGCATGATCTGCACCAGATCCGGGTGATTATGCGCGGATGACAGCGCAAGCACGCCCAGACCGGCCCCCGCCGCAACCGCGTCATTCGACAGCGCCAGATCGGACACGCGGAAAGAAATCTGATCTGTCGGGATGTTGTCCTGAACCCAGCGATTGAACGGCGCGCGAGACTTTGGATCATCGCTGCTGATGAACCGGTGACTGCCAAGATCAGCATCCGTTTTCGGCGTTCCGTACTGCTCCAGATAATCCTTAGAACCGTAAAGCGCACAAGCCAGCTCTCCCAGCGGCTGCACCACGTTATCCGGTTCCTCTGGCGCCGGACCGCCACGCACCGCCACATGCGCCTCGCCATATTCCAGCCGGAACACCCGTGCGCCGGTCAGCAGCCGCACGATTAACCCCTCATGTATGGCCTGAAACTTCGCCATCCCTGGCACAAGAAGCGGCCCCAGTTCCAAAAGAGTCGTGATGATCAGCTCACCTGACACGTCTTCTCCACGGCCCCGAATGCGCCCCGCCAGCTGCGCGAACTGATCCTCAGTGGTCTGTGCCACCGATAACAAATCCGCCCCTGCCTCTGTCGGCGTGTATCCGCGCGCGTGACGTTGAAAAAGTTTGGTGCCAAGCCTTTCTTCCAACGCATCTATGTGGCGGATCACTGTTGCATGATGCACACCCAAAACATCAGCTGCCCCACTGACGGTCCCAACCCGCGCCACCTGAAACGCGGTTCTTATTTCGTCCCAATTGGTAACTCCCAAGCACCCCCCACGTTTGAGTGTTATTGTCAGTTTTATGGTGAGTCGAATTTGCCATTTTGCGCGTGTTTTTTTTCTTTCTTGTCTGAATTCTGTGGCGCCGGGTTGATTTCTCTGAATCAGTGGTGGGATGGATCAGGTTGCCGCCCTTGAACAACTTCTCGCCACGGCTCTGCGTCGGATCGCTGAGCTTGAAGCTGCGTTGGCGAGCATGGCGGAAGAGATCACGGACCTGCGCCGACAGTTGGCCAAGAACAGCAGCAATAGCAGCAAGCCCCCTTCAAGTGATGGCCTGAAGAAGCCAGCCCCGCGCAGCCTGCGTGGCAAATCCGGAAAGAAAAGTGGCGGCCAAGTTGGCCACCGGGGCGACACCCTGCGCCAGACGTCAACACCCGACTTTGTCGAACGGCATGAGGCGACGCATTGCAGCGCCTGTCAGAGCGCCCTGACGGCGGAGATGGTGAAAGGGATCGAGAAGCGTCAGGTGTTCGACTTGCCTGCGCCACGCCTGGAGGTCACCGAGCATCAGGCGGCGGTTTATTGTTGCGACCATTGTCGAGCCACGACGACGGCTGGCTTTCCCGATGGCGTGGCCGCGCATGTGCAATATGGCACGCGCATGCGGGCAGTGGCGGTCTATTGCAATGTTCAGCAGCTGATACCCGAGGATCGGGTCTGCCAGCTTATGCGCGACCTGTTTGGGGCCACCAGCTTGTGCGCGGCCAGCGTGACCAACTGGACGCGCGGCGCGGCAAATAAGATGGGTGTCGTGGTTGAACACATTCTCGCCCGGCTTGCCGAAGGCGGCGTTCGGCATCTGGACGAGACCGGACTTCGTGTTGCCGGCAAGCTGCACTGGCTGCACACGATCTGCGATACCGCCTTCACCCATTACCGCATCAGCGCCAAACGCGGTGCTGTTCCAACCTTCCTGACCGGCGGGACGATCATTCATGATCACTGGAAACCCTACTACGCCCATATGAGCGGAGTGGACGCCCACGCCCTCTGCGGGGCGCATCACTTGCGCGAACTCAAGGCCATCGAAGAGATCGAAAAAGAGCCTTGGGCGACGGAGATGAGCGCAGTGCTTCATAGCGCCAATCAGCTCAGATGCGCGGCTCAGGATCAAGGCGAGACCGAACTCCCGGAACTGGTTCGCCAGGGTATAGTCACCAGATACATGGCGATCCTCGCCAAGGGGCTCGCCTTCCACGAACGCCAGCCCCCGCTGGCCAAAAGCCCCGGCACCCGCGGCCGAAAAGCCAGGCGGCCAGGCCACAACCTGCTCCTCCGCCTGCGTGACTACCGCGATGACGTTTTGCGATTCATCGCCGACTTCGCGGTCCCATTCACAAACAATCAGGCCGAACAGGACCTGCGCATGATGAAGCTGCGCATGAAAATCTCGGGCACCTTCCGCACCCTCGAGGGCGCGCGGGTCTTCGCCGACATCAGGTCCGTCATCTCGACGGCCAGAAAACACCGGTTCAACATCCTGGAAATCCTGACCCTGTCACCACCTCAGATCATCGCACGGCTCTGACGGAACAAAACCCCGCAACCCTATCGGACAGGGTGCTTGGGAGTTACCCAATT
>CATOSB010000011.1 GCA_951812305.1 uncultured Paracoccaceae bacterium | reverse complement strand
CTGGAAATCCTGACCCTGTCACCACCTCAGATCATCGCACGGCTCTGACGGAACAAAACCCCGCAACCCTATCGGACAGGGTGCTTGGGAGTTACGTTCGTTGGCTCTAACAGCCGTATCGGCATCGGCACCGATAATCCAACTTCAAACCTACACATTACATCAGGGATTAGCCCGACGTTACGCTTGGAGCAAAACGCGACGAGCGGATTTACGCCTCAGACTTGGGATGTCGCCGGGGACGACGCTCACTTTTTTGTTCGTGACGTGACAAACAGTGCCAACCAACCCTTCAAGATTGCGCCCAATGCACCAACCAACACAGTGGTTTTGTCCGCGAACGGCAATGTCGGGTTGGGAATTCAAGCCCCCAACGCCGCACTTGAGGTCGCCGGGGACGTCATGGCATCGGGGTCTTTCATCTCGAATGGGACCACTCTGAGTGTTCCTGACTTTGTCTTCAGTCCCGACTACCAATTGCTGCCAATCGCAGAGTTGGCGTCATTTGTTGCAGATCACAGGCATCTTCCAGATGTTCCATCCGGTAGGGAAATTCACGCAAACGGCTTGGATGTCACAAAAATGCAGATAGTGTTGCTGGAGAAAGTCGAGGAACTCACGCTCTATACAATTCAGCAGCAGCAGACGATAGACCAGCTACGCTCCGAGATGGCCGAAATGTCGGCAGTGTTGGAAGCGTTTCCGAACTAGTACGGTTCGCTGCCATATGTGGCCGTGACCGAATGTTGCGGGTCATCCCCTACTTCCAAGAACGGAACGCCAGCGGCTTCAAAGGCTTTCCAAACTTGTCGTGGTGTTCTTCTGAGAGAGCGACCTGATAGTTGGCATCAGGACGCCCAACTCACCAACCGTACAACCTGCTGCGTTCAGACAAATAGATCGCACCGTCAAATCCTGAGATCTAACACTTAGTTTATTGCGTTTGCCGCCGTCGTGATTAGCGCCGGAAATAGCTGCTGCAGCGAACGGCCCCATTTGGTGATCGGTTGCTCTTCTATGAAGACGACATCGTTGGGCCGCATTTCCATTCGCGTTGCAACTACGATATTTGCCGCGTTTGCCACATCCAGGTGGTAGGCGATGATCTCGCCGGTCTGCGTGCCGCGGTTAGACCGTAACACATATATTTGCGATGGATTGCCGGTCGTCGTGTCAAAACCGCCTTCGTCATAGAGCACGTCCGCCAGCGTCGCTTGGCGATTGTAAGGCAGCGCAACACGCGATTGGGTTTCAACTTCGCCGGTGAGATAGACATAGTCACGGTCCTCGGCGTCAAAATTCACACGCGCCTCAAAATTCCGTCGCCGTTCATCCAAAGTTGCACGCTGAATCCCAATTTCTGTTTGCAGCGCTTGCAGCGAATTCCCGCGCGCTGAACCGCGCAGCGAAATCACATCAATTTTTTGTTTGTAAAAATCAAGCGCGCGATCCAGATCGTATGTCGTGTCCACAAAGACCGCATCACCATCCAACAAGACGGTATTTCGGTACGCAGATTCCTCAAAATAAACCTCTACGGGTATTTGGTAGAGTGATCCGTTGCGGTAAATTCGGATCGAGGCGAATTGTTCATCTCTCGCACTCAGCCCGCCCGCACTGACCAATGCTTCGCCAAGAGTAAGGGGTTGCAAAGTTATCGGCACCAACGCGGCACTCTTCACTGCGCCTCCAACTGCAACGCGTTGCGAGTTGAATTCGGCGATCTCCAAGCTGAAGGACGGATCAATTTGGTTTTCAACCAGAACCCGGAACAACGCATCCTCGGCCTCTTCCAGGGTCATGCCTGAGAGCTGCACGGCCCCCACTTCAGGGATTGCAATCGCACCATCGTCGCGCACCGTGTACCCCTGGCGGCTGTTCTGGGCCGCTAACAGCCCTGACAGTTGCTCAATCGTAGAGGATGTGCCGCGTGTAGCTAATAGGATGACGTCGCCAACCCCAATTCGATAAGCCTCAGGTTCAACCGTGGGCGGAGCGATAGTCGTCAAAAGTTCCGGTGTTTCATCCGGCACGTGGGGGGGGCGGGGTAACGCGCCAGCGCCAACAAAGCTGCCACCGCCAGCTTCGGCATAGAAGACGTTTGGTAGGCTTTTCGGAGTATAGGCAGAGCTATTGGCCTCGGTGACTGTTGTCGCGTTCAGGACCACGACCTTGACCGGTACGTTCTCGTCATTGTCCTTCACTTTTGGGCTTGTGTAAGAAACGCCGCAGGCTGTCGTGCTGAATATGCATACCGCAAGCACAGCTTGAACAACTCGTTTCGAATTCCAAATCGGTGAGATCAAATCATACTTCACGAGTCATAGCCCTTGTTCCCGAAACTCTGCGAATTAATTCACAGGCGCACGCATATTCCGGTTGAACGCTCCACATAGCGGCTGCCCCGCGCTCGAAGCAAGTTTATCCACAGGTTATTTATCTGAATTGCCTGACATTGCGGCACTCACACCTATCGGTTGGGCCTTTGTTTTTTGCGCAAGTGCCAAAATCGCAACATTATTGCGTTTTTGTTAACTTATTTGATCAATCGCGTGGGATTGTCATGAATGAAACGCCATCGCGCGACACTTTCGCCGCCGTCAATCGCCCGGTCGCATAGGCGCCTGTGTCGATCACAATTCGGCCTAGCTGGCCCGAAGCTGCATATTTGGGCTTTTGAAAGAACGTACAGGGAACGAAAGGCTGATTGACGGCCAGAGCTGATGTTGGATGATGCTTGCGTCTGGAGGGGTCATGATAGAGCAAGCATTTGCCTCAACGTGGGGGCTTTCATATTCGGATTTTGAGTTTCTAAACCGGTTTGGGGCGAAGTCGCGGGTCGCGATTGCATGCCAACTCCTCTTTTTTCGCCAGCATGGCCGGTTTCCTGCCACGCGCGGTGATCTTGACCCTGATGTGATCGTGTACGTTGCTGACCAGATTGGGGCGACAGACGATCTTTCCTACTCTTTTTCCAGTGACACCGCGCGGCGGCAACGTGCGAGTATTCTGGATTTTCTCGGGTTTCGCCGGGCTTCTGATCGTGATCGGGCCAGACTCCAGGCATGGATGATTGAACAGCTCGGTGGGCGTGACCTGAACTTGGCGGATTGGGTTGAGCGGGGCTATGCACAGGCCCGTCAAATGAACGTGTTTGTTCCTTCAGTGAAGATCATGGAGCGGCTTG
Source organism: uncultured Paracoccaceae bacterium (assembly GCA_951812305.1). Lineage (GTDB taxonomy): Bacteria > Pseudomonadota > Alphaproteobacteria > Rhodobacterales > Rhodobacteraceae > Rhodobacter_B. Next base: position 697,539 of record CATOSB010000011.1, on the reverse strand, counting down.
CGCGCGCGGCCCGTCGGGATTTCCGCGAGGGGTATTTGACGAAGGTGGCATCGCGGTTATCGACCGAGAGGGTTACGCAGTTAGAATGGACGCTGTCTGAGCCCTTGGCGACAACGGGGTTTCAGCGTCTGAAGGATGATGTCGGTGCTGCAACGCTAGACAGCGTACTGCTGACGGCGCAAAAGGTGTCCTTTGTCGCGGCGCTCAATCTTCCATTGGATATTCTTGGTGATGTCGAACGCGGTTGGGTGATGCGTATTGCATGTCAGGTAGAAGGCGAAACCGCCTCGGAAATGCGTCGCCATGCGCCCGAGAAGCGCTTCGGGCTTCTTGCGGTCTACCTGATGCATCGCCGCTCTCAGCTGATTGACGGCCTCATTGACCTGCTTTTGGAGGTGGTTCATCGCCTGGGAACACGGTCACGCCGAAAGGTCATTCAGGGCATCGCGGCAGATATAGGCGCGGTTCATGGCAAGGAGCGTTTGCTTGTCGAGATTGCCATGGCCGCGCTGGATCATCCCGAGGGTCGGATTGAAGACGTTATCTTCCCTATCGCTGGGGCGGCTAAACTCCGGGCAGTCATTGACGAACATCGCGCCAAGGGTACCTTGGACACGCGCATCCAACAGACCATGCGCAACTCATATGCCAGCCACTACCGCCGCATGCTGCCACCGTTGCTCCGGGCTTTGCGATTTCGCTCGAACAATGCAATGTGGCATCCGATATTGACCGCCTTGGTTCTGATTGTCCGGTTTGCGGAAGCCGGTCGCCGGGTTGTTTCTGAAAATGATATTCCAGCAGGGATCATTCCCGGAAAATGGCGCAGCGCAGTCATTGATGAGAATGGTCGGGTCAATGTTGTGTCCTTCGAGCTCTGTGTGCTGACACAGCTTCGCGAACGCATCCGCGCCAAAGAGATATGGATCGAAGGTGCGGACCGCTACCGCAACCCGGATGATGACCTGCCGGGAGATTTCGACACGCGTCGAGATTCCTACTACGCTGATCTGGGGCTATCGCAGGATGCAAGAGGCTTTGTCGCGGGCGTGAAAGCCGAGCTGGAGAAGGAACTGCGGCTGTTGAACGCCACCTTGCCTGACAATGATAAGGTGCGCTTGCGGCGGGGTGGGGAGAACCGGATTTCCATTACGCCCTTTGCGCCAGCCCCAGAGCCGCCTGGTTTGGCCACGCTGAAAAGCGAGGTTGCCCGGGCGTGGCCGATGACCGGGCTTTTGGATGTTCTCAAAGAAACAGCACTCGATACTGGGTTTTTGAGCGGCTTTCAGACCTCGGCCAGTCGGGAGGCTCTGCCGCCTGCCGTGCGAGATCAACGCCTGTTGCTCTGCCTTTACGGCTTGGGAACCAACGCGGGCCTGAAACGCGTGGCCGCTGGTTCACCCGATGTCAGTTATGACGAACTTCTGCACATTCGCAGACGGTATATTGACCCGGCTTCCTTAAAGGCGGCTTGCGCGCAGGTTGCCAATGCAACGCTTGCAATTCGCGAACCGGAAATCTGGGGCACGCCGGGCACAACATGTGCTGGGGATTCCACCAAGTTCGGGGCCTGGGATCGCAATCTGATGACGGAGTGGCATGCGCGCTATGGCGGGCGCGGCGTCATGATTTATTGGCATGTAGAGCGTCAGGCGACCTGCATTTATTCTCAGCTGAAGCGTTGTTCGTCCTCTGAGGTAGCCGCAATGATTGAGGGTGTCTTACGGCATTGCACGGACATGGAAATCCAACGGCAGTATGTGGACAGCCACGGCCAAAGCGCAGTTGGCTTTGCTTTCTGCCATCTTCTGGGCTTTGAGCTTGCGCCGCGCCTCAAGGCAATTGCGCGGCAGAAACTCGCCCTCCCTAGTGCGGGTATGCGAGGGCAACTGCCCAATCTCCTTCCGATCCTGTCGGGCGTGGTCGATTGGGGCGAGATCGAACGCCAGTATGACGAGATGGTCAAATACGCAGCGGCCATGCAGCACGGGACGGCTGATCCCGAGGCCATCCTTCGCCGGTTCGCCCGATCCGATGTGATGCACCCCACCTACAAGGCGCTGGCGGAGCTTGGTCGCGCCATAAAGACGATTTTTCTGTGCCGCTATCTGCGCTCAGAGGCCTTCCGTCGGGAAATTCATGAGGGATTGAACGTCGTCGAGAACTGGAACAGCGCCAACAGCTTCGTGTTCTTTGGCAAGGGCGGTGAAATTGCCACCAATCGTGTGCGGGATCAGGAGACCGCTGCTCACGCGTTGCACTTGCTACAATCGTCACTGGTCTACGTGAACACGCGGATGGTGCAGTCCGTCCTGCGCAACCCCGATGTGGCCGCCCGCTTGTCCCCTGAGGATTATCGCGGCCTGTCCCCGCTCATCTACCTACACATCAACCCTTATGGCCGCTTCGAGGTCGATCTGGATAAGCGGATCGATTTCGGGCTCTTGGCCGCGTAATTGGAGTCCGTATGTCCTCTCAACTACTCGCAGAATGTATGGAGCAATTCGGTCTCCATGGTTTTGAACCGGAATTCCAATCGTATTTTTTGCGGCTAAAATCCCGCTTGCTCTCCAGCGGCGATGTCGCCTGTGGTTTGGTGGTGCTCACCGCACAAGAGGATGACCACTCGGGGGGGCACATCAAATACTGAGCCTACTTCTGGATGAAGCTCGGATGGGCCTGTAAAATGATAATGAGTACGCGGAAGATTTCCTGGAAGCGGTAGAAATGGCCGTTCAAGCCGGTGTTGCTGCGGGCGCGGTAAAGCAGGAAAACATGATGGAATTTGCGGGCCTCTATCGAAGGGTTGGCTTGCCGGTGCCACAATCATTTATGATCGATCCTGATAATATGGCGCCTCCGTCGGACATGGAGGGCTTCGATCTTTCCGAGAATCTGGAAAATGTTGCGCGCGATATCATGGACGAGGGAGGCTCGGCCTATGATCTATTCAATGCAATTGACACCATGATGGCAGCGGCACCGGAGGAAATTCAGGCGGGTCTGGCCAATCACATTGCCACGATGGATGGACCTTTTTTCGAACGTTGCGCTTTGTTCATGCTGTTGTCCGGCCCGCAGCTTGTCCAGGAGGCCACCATTGCCGGTCTGTTTGAACGCCTTGATGGCTTTGCCTTGAATGCAGAAACATTGACGCTTTTTCCAGTGGACCAGCACAGGCGGCATTGGATGATCTGATCAAGAAAGCACGCGGCAAACCCATTCCAAGCCAGAGCCAGTCAACCGGAGCAGAAATTCAAGAGATCGGCGCGAGTATAACGGACGGCGTTGGCGCTCAGAGCATTGCAGTCAGGGTGAAACAGAGTTCAAAGACCGTATTGGCAATGATCCTGATCAAGGCAGGGCATGGGATCAGGGACAGCTTCCTTGTTCCCCTTGAAAGCAGTGGCGATGCGGAACAAATGATCGGACAACTCCGCGCAGAAACTGGCGCCGACGATATTTCCGCTGACACTTTGCGTGTCTTGCTGGAGGGTGCATTGGCTGATGGCTTGGCAAACGAATGCCTGCCCGCTCCGGGTTTTCTGGACGTTGTCGAATCCTGTAACCTGTTCGACCTGCGCCCTCAGGAATTGGGGCTTCAGGCACTACTCGACTTGGCAGATCCCAACCGAAAGATTCAAGATGCCTCAGCGCAGGCGCTCGGGCGCTGGATTAATGATGATATGGCGTTGGACTTCCTGGAGCCTCTTACAGACAGCTGGTTCGAGGACAGCCAGGAGACCCGTGAGATTGTCGCCACCGGAAAAACAGCGCGCAGTATCGAAACCAAGCTCTGGAAATTCCTCGAGACGCGGCGCGATATTTGGGCGCGACGGTTTTTGCAAACAGCGGTGATGTTGAGAGATGGAGACCGGCTCCGGGAGTGGAAAACCCTGACCGCATCCGCATATGGCTTGATGAATGGACGGGCTTTGAAGCGTATCCCCCTGATGGAAGACATCATGCATACGACAATCGAAGCGGATGATGCAAAACTTTGGGGATAGCGCGTCACTATGAGTATACCCATGATGACGATGCGCATGAACACTGAAACCCGCCATTTTTATGTTCACTTTGGGTCTGTTTCGAGATAATGAACAGATCATGTCAGAGGCACACCCAAAATGAACACTTATCAGGCCAAAATCGGATATGCCCGCATCTCGACCGTGGATCAGAACCTCGATGCTCAAATCGAGGCACTGACAGCGGCGGGATGTGGGATGGTCCGTCAGGAACAGCGTAGCGGGACGACGCTTGAGGGTCGCCCCGAGCTGAACAACATTCTCGACTTCATTCACAAGGGCGAAACTTTGGTTGTCACGCGGATCGACCGTCTGGCACGCTCAATGCACGATCTTCAGACCATGGGGTCCATTAGGGCTCAGTGCAAAATACCCCTCTAAGAAAAGTAACCCGTTGTAATCAAATGATTTTTATAGCTGTGCTTTCTGCGAATTTTGTGCGCATTTGCAAGCCTCTTAATTCATTGTTTTCAAGTAACTCCCAAGCACCCTGTCCGATAGGGTTGCGGGGTTTTGTTCCGTCAGAGCCGTGCGATGATCTGAGGTGGTGACAGGGTCAGGATTTCCAGGATGTTGAACCGGTGTTTTCTGGCCGTCGAGATGACGGACCTGATGTCGGCGAAGACCCGCGCGCCCTCGAGGGTGCGGAAGGTGCCCGAGATTTTCATGCGCAGCTTCATCATGCGCAGGTCCTGTTCGGCCTGATTGTTTGTGAATGGGACCGCGAAGTCGGCGATGAATCGCAAAACGTCATCGCGGTAGTCACGCAGGCGGAGGAGCAGGTTGTGGCCTGGCCGCCTGGCTTTTCGGCCGCGGGTGCCGGGGCTTTTGGCCAGCGGGGGCTGGCGTTCGTGGAAGGCGAGCCCCTTGGCGAGGATCGCCATGTATCTGGTGACGATACCCTGGCGAACCAGTTCCGGGAGTTCGGTCTCGCCTTGATCCTGAGCCGCGCATCTGAGCTGATTGGCGCTATGAAGCACTGCGCTCATCTCCGTCGCCCAAGGCTCTTTTTCGATCTCTTCGATGGCCTTGAGTTCGCGCAAGTGATGCGCCCCGCAGAGGGCGTGGGCGTCCACTCCGCTCATATGGGCGTAGTAGGGTTTCCAGTGATCATGAATGATCGTCCCGCCGGTCAGGAAGGTTGGAACAGCACCGCGTTTGGCGCTGATGCGGTAATGGGTGAAGGCGGTATCGCAGATCGTGTGCAGCCAGTGCAGCTTGCCGGCAACACGAAGTCCGGTCTCGTCCAGATGCCGAACGCCGCCTTCGGCAAGCCGGGCGAGAATGTGTTCAACCACGACACCCATCTTATTTGCCGCGCCGCGCGTCCAGTTGGTCACGCTGGCCGCGCACAAGCTGGTGGCCCCAAACAGGTCGCGCATAAGCTGGCAGACCCGATCCTCGGGTATCAGCTGCTGAACATTGCAATAGACCGCCACTGCCCGCATGCGCGTGCCATATTGCACATGCGCGGCCACGCCATCGGGAAAGCCAGCCGTCGTCGTGGCTCGACAATGGTCGCAACAATAAACCGCCGCCTGATGCTCGGTGACCTCCAGGCGTGGCGCAGGCAAGTCGAACACCTGACGCTTCTCGATCCCTTTCACCATCTCCGCCGTCAGGGCGCTCTGACAGGCGCTGCAATGCGTCGCCTCATGCCGTTCGACAAAGTCGGGTGTTGACGTCTGGCGCAGGGTGTCGCCCCGGTGGCCAACTTGGCCGCCACTTTTCTTTCCGGATTTGCCACGCAGGCTGCGCGGGGCTGGCTTCTTCAGGCCATCACTTGAAGGGGGCTTGCTGCTATTGCTGCTGTTCTTGGCCAACTGTCGGCGCAGGTCCGTGATCTCTTCCGCCATGCTCGCCAACGCAGCTTCAAGCTCAGCGATCCGACGCAGAGCCGTGGCGAGAAGTTGTTCAAGGGCGGCAACCTGATCCATCCCACCACTGATTCAGAGAAATCAACCCGGCGCCACAGAATTCAGACAAGAAAGAAAAAAAACACGCGCAAAATGGCAAATTCGACTCACCATAAAACTGACAATAACACTCAAACGTGGGGGGTGCTTGGGAGTTACGTTTTCAAATGATTTTAAATTTCTTAACGTGGTTTTCTGCACTCAGCCTCACTCGACCCCATGGTGCTTGCGCAGTTCTGTAATCACCGTCTCGACAATCTTCACGCCGTGATCCGTCGCAAAGGCCGCCTTCGTGGCGATGTCCTCCGCTTGCCGCACATGTTCAGGTCCAAAAGGGGAAAGCCCCGGATGGTGCATCGCGAGGGCATGGTGTTCATGCCGCGTATTTCGCCTGACGGCATAGCCGTCGAGAGTACAGGTGCCGACCTGAAGTTGTTCTGCAAGCCAGGCGATCAGTTCAACTGGTGGCATGATGCCGTCGCGCCACCCCAGGCCAGGGTGGCGCAGCAGACAAATATGCACCGCAACACCAGGGAGGTTCTCGGCACGACGCCGGGTACGGATCAGATCAATATCATCTCCGCTCAGCAAATAGTGGCGGATCAAAGCATCAGAATCCGTCGGTACCCCGAAGAATTCTGCATGCGCGCGGGAGGAAAGAAGTCTGCGGCCCATAAGGTGTCCTCAAAACGTTGTTGCAAGTTTGAAGACACCGAATATTATAGCGACTGATAAAAAGACATATTTGGCGCGTCGATCCAGGATTAAAACGGTCACGTCAAATCAGGTCATAAAACGGCCGTTTTGGGGACACCATGCCACGCACTGGCGACATCCTCGGATACGCAAGGGTCGCAACCGCCGACCAGGATCTGGCCGGCCAGAAAGACCGGTTGCTGCAGCACGGCGCCATCCGCGTGTTCGAGGACGTGATCTCAGGCAAGACCTTCGACCGACCCGGCCTGGCAGCCTTGCTTGATCAGGCTCGGCCCAACGATACCCTCGCCGTGATACGCCTTGATCGATTGGGGCGCTCGCTCAAGGAACTCCTGGAAACCGTCGACGACCTCAAGGCCAGAGAGCTCAACCTCATCAGCCTCGAGGAGAGGGTCGACACGACATCCGCAGCCGGAGAGCTCGTGTTCCATGTGTTCGGGGCCATTGCGCATTTCGAGCGCCGCCTGATCTCAGAGCGCACCAAAGACGGCCTGATCAACGCTCGGAAGCAAGGGCGCACCCCTGGGCGGCCGCCATTGCAACCCGAGACAATCTCAGCCCTCCAAGACCTCGTCGGCGCAGGTAAATCCGTCGCCCAGGCCGCAAAACATCTCGGAATAGGCAGATCAACAGCTTACAAAGTCATCAGAAACACCACGCCATAAGCCATGTTCAGGCTTCGTTCTTCCTTAGCGTGGTTTTACGAAGAAACCTTCCGATGGGGCCATCAAAAGGCCGAGCGCCCCGAACGGCTGGACCCGCCTCCCCCGAATTCGGGGATTTTTTTCCCGTGAAACCTGAAAATTCCACCGCAGATCCGGAAACAGACCTCTTTGGAAATTCCTTGCTGCCGATGAAAAACCCGCGCGGTCGGAAGGCATACGCAAAAAGCAGGGCAAATCAGAAGCTTGGCGTGGACCTGCGCGCCGGAGGCATGACGCATGGCGAAATCGCCACCGTTCCGGGATGCGAGGAAAAGACCTTGCGGAAGTATTATACCAAGGGTTATTCAATCTGACCGACTTTCGCCCAGTTGCGGCTTGCGATGGATGTGATGGTTTGCGGTCTTGCGATGAGGTTGTTCCAGGCCTCGCACCCCGCGTCGAGAATCGCGTCATATGTGTCGAACGTCCGGTTTGCGAGCCATGTCTGGCGGAGATATTGCCAAATGTTTTCGGTTGGATTCAGCTCTGGTGATTTGGGCGGCAGAAACATGAGCGACAGGTTTTGCGGGATTTCCAGAGCGGATGTCGTGTGCCAGCCGGCTTGGTCCATGAGGATGACGGCGTGGGCGCCATCGGAGACAATTTTGCTGATTTCTTCCAGGTGGCGCTGCATCGCATAGGTGTCGGCTGCTGGCATCATGATCGCCGCGCCGGTGCCGCGTTCGGGGCAGATGGCGCCAAAAAGATACGCATTTTGGTAACGCTGATCGGCGGGCTGGCGGGGCCGTGTGCCCTTGCGTGCCCACTGGCGGACGCGGGTGTTCTTCTGACCGAGACGCATCTCGTCCTGGAACCAGATTTCGACGGGTTTGTCCGGCGGCACCCCCTGAAGCGTCTCCTTCAGATTGTCGCCGAAGTTTTTTTGAAATCCTCAATGACCTGCACGTCCTGCCCCGGGTGCTGAGGGCGTGCGCTGATGTGGGAAAAGCCCAGATTGTGCAGAATCTGCCCCACATGGCGCTCGTGATAGTCGACGCCAAAACGCGCCTTGATCACATTCTTCAAATCGACCCGCCGCCAGCGGACGACACCGTCCTTTTCAGGATCAGGACCGGTCTCGACAAGAGCCGCCAGTTCATCCAGTTGCGCATTGTCAAGGCGGGATCGCGAGCCTCCTCGCTGCCGATCCAGCAGCCCCGCTGGACCATCAGCGTTGAAACGGAGCACCCAGTCCCTGAGCGTTTGCCGGTCCATCCCGCCAATGCGGGCCGCAGCCCCACGCGACATGCCATCGGCGATAGCGGCAAGCGACAAAAGCCGTCGGCTCTGCCGGGCATCAGAACTCTCTGCGGCAAGCTTGCGCAGATCATTGGCGGTAAAATCGGCTCGCATCGGTATCCTGGCTGGCATCGGTGGTCTCCTTTGCCAATCTTGAATCACCTCAGCACCTCAGGCGGTACCCAAAATCCATAGCTGAGTCATTTTGAAGCACCCTTGGTATTATTCCCGTGAACTGGATGAGGGTGCGATGCTGGTTCAGGCCGAAGCCACCTGCATCATGATGCGCAAAATGCGCACCGCCCTATACACCGGCAACATGGATAACCGCAGGATTTGGCACTCGGCGGTAATCGACCCCGGCCCCGGCACGCTGTCGAGCGCCCGCCCGGCATCTCCGTCCAGATCGAGCCGCTTCGGCAGCTTCGCCTGCGGGACCAGGGGTCTATCCGCGCGTTTTTCATATGGTGCGTCGGTGCTGTCCAGGTCTCCGGGAAATACCCTAAGCCGTTTCAAAGACGTGCTTTCCGGTCAGTGCGGGCGGCCTTCCGCGAAGACGGCCGCGAGGTCGGGCGCGTCCAGAACGGCATCCAGCCAGGCCTCGATCCGATCGGGTGCGGCCGCGGCGATCCGCGTCTCGATGTCCCGGGGCAGGGGGCCGAAACGGCGCTCCAACAGGTGTCCGAGGGTTTCCGCCTTGCCTTCCGCCTTGCCTTTCGCTTCGCCCCTGGCCAATCCGCGCGCTTCGCCAGCTTTCAGGCCTTCGGCCTTGCCCTCGGCGATTCCAACGGCCTTGCCTTCGGCAAGCAGGGTTTCTGCGATGGTGCCCACGAGCGCCTCCTTTTCCTGTTTCTCCTGCATGCCCGGCGCGGTACGTGCGAGCGCCGCAGTCAACTGGTCGAGCGACAGGCTGAGCTGTCCCATGACGTATCTCAGAAGATAGCGCCCGAACTCGGTATCGGCAATACCGGCAACCAGGATGTCCTCGTCCTCCTCGGTGAGCGTATCGGCAAAGGCGCGGGCCATGGCCAGAAGTGCTGCGCGCGCGTCGGCATTGCGCGACATCAGGTGCGGCGATATTTCCCCGAGATCGACAAGGCTGTAGCGTCCGAAGTCCCGCGCCGGATGCTCAAGCCCCTCCGGCGCGCGGATCATCTCCTGGATCGAGAGCGGCGGGGTCCAGGGTCCGCGCCCGTGGTAGAAGACGACCGGCAGGATCGGGGTCAGTTTGCCGTCCCCGGACGCGCTGTCATCGAGATCGGCCTGCCAGAGCCGCAGCATATAGCGCATCAGCTGGAGCGGTGTGCGGGCATCGATACCGGACTTGTGCTCAAGCAGGATGTAGACCCGGGCGTCACCGCCACCGGCGAGGCGGACACGGAAGATGGCATCGGCCTGGCTGGATTGTCCCTCGCCATCGATGGCGGTACCTTCGAGATGCTCCGGCGGGTGATCGGGATCGAGGCGGCTGACGATCCCGGCAGGCAGGTGATCGCGCAGGATCGCTTCGGCGCGGCAGGGATCGGCGACCAGTAGCCGAAAGAGTGCGTCGTGTTTCGCGGAGGGCAGGCTCATATGGCGTCCGGGATCATGGTTTGTACGTTTAGCCGCGGCGTCCGCCGGGCAGGGGTTGTGGCCACATGTAGCGGTTTGCTCCGGCCGGTTCCACAGCCGCGATCATCATTGCCTGCGGTGACAGGTGGCAGGACCGGGGTGTTTCGTTCGAACAGGGATGCAGGGCTGAGCGGAACGGTCACCCGTCTGCGTCGATCGTTTCCGGCGCGGTGTCCATGCGCTGATCGCACATCATGTCTTCCCCTTTACGGCGGCCTTGAGTGGCCCTGTGGCGGAGACCCGGACCTGCCGTGTGGGCGCGGCGGTCTGCATTTCTCCGGTGGCCGGGTTGCGGACCTGCCGCTCGGGCACATCCACCACCGAGAAGGTGGCAAGGCCGGGCAGGCGGACCGCATGGCCGTCGGCAACCAGTTTCTGCACCGCCGACTGGACGCCGCCGGAGAGACGTTTGGCTTCGGCGCGCGAACAGTCCAGCTCTTCGGCGATGGCGGCGTGAAGCGTTGCGGCGGGATTGGCCTCATGAAGAGTGGCAACCCAATCAAAAATATGTTGTCCCAATTCAAGGTCACTACAGGTGTCTGGAATACGGGGTTCGTCAGCCTTGTTCCTGTTTATGAATTTATAAGTAACTCCCAAGCACCCTGTCCGATAGGGTTGCGGGGTTTTGTTCCGTCAGAGCCGTGCGATGATCTGAGGTGGTGACAGGGTCAGGATTTCCAGGATGTTGAACCGGTGTTTTCTGGCCGTCGAGATGACGGACCTGATGTCGGCGAAGACCCGCGCGCCCTCGAGGGTGCGGAAGGTGCCCGAGATTTTCATGCGCAGCTTCATCATGCGCAGGTCCTGTTCGGCCTGATTGTTTGTGAATGGGACCGCGAAGTCGGCGATGAATCGCAAAACGTCATCGCGGTAGTCACGCAGGCGGAGGAGCAGGTTGTGGCCTGGCCGCCTGGCTTTTCGGCCGCGGGTGCCGGGGCTTTTGGCCAGCGGGGGCTGGCGTTCGTGGAAGGCGAGCCCCTTGGCGAGGATCGCCATGTATCTGGTGACTATACCCTGGCGAACCAGTTCCGGGAGTTCGGTCTCGCCTTGATCCTGAGCCGCGCATCTGAGCTGATTGGCGCTATGAAGCACTGCGCTCATCTCCGTCGCCCAAGGCTCTTTTTCGATCTCTTCGATGGCCTTGAGTTCGCGCAAGTGATGCGCCCCGCAGAGGGCGTGGGCGTCCACTCCGCTCATATGGGCGTAGTAGGGTTTCCAGTGATCATGAATGATCGTCCCGCCGGTCAGGAAGGTTGGAACAGCACCGCGTTTGGCGCTGATGCGGTAATGGGTGAAGGCGGTATCGCAGATCGTGTGCAGCCAGTGCAGCTTGCCGGCAACACGAAGTCCGGTCTCGTCCAGATGCCGAACGCCGCCTTCGGCAAGCCGGGCGAGAATGTGTTCAACCACGACACCCATCTTATTTGCCGCGCCGCGCGTCCAGTTGGTCACGCTGGCCGCGCACAAGCTGGTGGCCCCAAACAGGTCGCGCATAAGCTGGCAGACCCGATCCTCGGGTATCAGCTGCTGAACATTGCAATAGACCGCCACTGCCCGCATGCGCGTGCCATATTGCACATGCGCGGCCACGCCATCGGGAAAGCCAGCCGTCGTCGTGGCTCGACAATGGTCGCAACAATAAACCGCCGCCTGATGCTCGGTGACCTCCAGGCGTGGCGCAGGCAAGTCGAACACCTGACGCTTCTCGATCCCTTTCACCATCTCCGCCGTCAGGGCGCTCTGACAGGCGCTGCAATGCGTCGCCTCATGCCGTTCGACAAAGTCGGGTGTTGACGTCTGGCGCAGGGTGTCGCCCCGGTGGCCAACTTGGCCGCCACTTTTCTTTCCGGATTTGCCACGCAGGCTGCGCGGGGCTGGCTTCTTCAGGCCATCACTTGAAGGGGGCTTGCTGCTATTGCTGCTGTTCTTGGCCAACTGTCGGCGCAGGTCCGTGATCTCTTCCGCCATGCTCGCCAACGCAGCTTCAAGCTCAGCGATCCGACGCAGAGCCGTGGCGAGAAGTTGTTCAAGGGCGGCAACCTGATCCATCCCACCACTGATTCAGAGAAATCAACCCGGCGCCACAGAATTCAGACAAGAAAGAAAAAAAACACGCGCAAAATGGCAAATTCGACTCACCATAAAACTGACAATAACACTCAAACGTGGGGGGTGCTTGGGAGTTACATATTCTGATGCTTGCCGCACCGCGCCGGTACAAGGGATTGGTGGAGTTTCTAAGGCTTGCGGATGCCTATGAAACCCGCACCGAATTTCGGTTTACACTGATCCTGAATTGCGAGCAGGTTGAGGTCAATCGACTACGGAATTTCTATGCAATTCCTGGCAACGTCGACCTTCATGCAAAGTCTGCCGACCCGTCGCTATATTATCGGACTGCTGATCTGCTTTTGAACCTGTCGCGCGTTGATCAATGGGTCGAAACCTTCGGTCTGACACTGGTTGAAGGCATGTCATTTGGCGTTCCGATCATTGCACCGCCCGTCGGCGGGCCTGCGGAAATTTTGGCACACGGCATCGAGGGTTACCTGATCGATTCACGCAATCATGCGAAATTGGTATCCCACATCGACAATATGGCCGCCAATCCCGACCTCGCGATGTCACTGTCGAGGGCGGCGCGACGGAAGGCGCAATCGTATGATTTTAAGCGGTTTTCCAAGGGAGTTTCGAACTGCGTTGAAGAAGTCATGTCTGGGGGCACATTTTATGAAGATTGCGATTCTAGGAACTGCGGGCGTTCCCGCGCGTTATGGCGGTTTTGAAACTTTAGCAGAGAACCTTGTTCAGTTTCACGCTTCTCAAAACACAGAATCCGAAATGACCGTATATTGCACAAGTGTTGGTGCTGAACGGAAAGAACTCAAACTTGAACGCGCCGAACTTCGGTATCTAAAGTTACGGGCAAACGGGATACAAAGCGTTCTTTATGACACTGTTTCACTGATTGACGCGGTCCGGCGCGGGACGGATGTGGTCTTTTTGATGGGTATTTCCGGCGCGATTGCCTTGCCATGTATCCGGCGGTTTTCCAACATGCGGGTTGTGACAAACGTCGATGGGATCGAGTGGAAACGTTCAAAATGGAACGCCGCGGTCCGTAAATTCCTGCGCTTATCCGAACGAATTGCCGTCCGCCATTCGGACGCGGTGATTGCAGATAACGCCGCAATTCATAAATACCTAAAGGCGACGTATGGCGTGAATGGCCGGCACATCGCTTATGGCGGTGATCACGCAATTCGCGGCAAGGAAATGTCCGAACCGGATGTGCCGTTTCTTTTGCCTGAACGCTATGCGCTTTCGATCTGCAGGGTCGAGCCAGAAAACAACATCGATATGATTATCGAAGCCTTCGCACAAAGCGGCGAAAAAATTGTGATGATCGGCAACTGGGATCAAAGCAGGTATGGCAGGAAAGTGCGCGAACGGTTTCGCGAATTTTCAAATATTCTGCTTGAGGATCCTATTTACGACGTGTCGAAACTGCACCCGATCCGGGCGGGCGCGGAATACTATATTCATGGACATTCCGCCGGCGGAACCAACCCGTCATTGGTTGAAATGATGCATTTCGGGCGACCGATTGTTGCGTTTGATTGCAGCTTCAATCGTCACACCACCGCCGGTCAGGCGTTCTATTTTTCAAGCGCTGAGCATCTCGCCAATCTTATTCCAAAACTTCAGGGTCTTGCCGCAGAAGGAGCCGGGCGGAAGATGCGGGCCATCGCGCGCGAAAGGTACAATTGGGATCAGGTCAGCCGCGCGTATTTTGACCTTGCTGAAGAGGTCGTCAACGATCCCGCCTAGGCATAGGCGGCGTAGGCTGCATAGGTATCGCCGTATCCGTATCGTTTCATTCGTTTCGGATCGATCTGGGTTAAGGCAAGGCCTGACACGTCGGTTCCCACAGATGAAAACCGACGAAGACCTTCTGCGATATGTGCCCGTTTGGTATGATCCCAGCGCACACAATAAAGTACGAAGTCCACCAATCCAGCTGCGATACGTGCATCTGGCACGGCCAGAACCGGCGGCATGTCCAGGACGACGTGATCATAACCTTCACGCGCCATCGAAATCAGGGAACCAAACCCGCTTGATGTAAAAACGTCAGCCGGTACAAGATTTGTATGGTCACCCGCCAAAAAATCAAAACCCAGATTCTCTTTCCGGCAGACGACATCCAACAACGAAGATTGTCCCGATATGACCGACATGACGCCGGCTTGTCCGGGGTTGCCGAGATGTTGTTGCAGGCCACTTTTTCTTAGATCGCCTTCAATCAGCAATATCCGTTTTCCGAGGCTGGCGAGGTTGTGGGCAAGTCCAATGGCCAAAGTGGTTTTACCTTCAGCCGGTTCAGAAGACGTGACCATAATCACTTTTGGTACTGCGACAGTGTTGAACATCAGGATAGAGGTGCGAAGATTCCGTATTGCCTCTGCCGCCGCCGAAATCGGATTTTGCTGCAGAAAGGCAGATAGGCTTTTTCGGCGACCAATCGGCATTCGTGGTACTTCGCCAAGCACCGGAATTTCGGTAATTTCCTCCAGATCATTGATCGTGCGCACGCCTTTATGTGCAAACTGCCGCAACATCAGATAGGCGGCGCCAAGAAGCGCACCAAACAATCCCGCGACAGCCATGGCACGGGCTTTCTGAGGTGAAGAAATCTCGCCAATGGTAGCGGTGGAAAGAATGCGGCTATCGGCCCGATTAAGGCCGATCTGCACGGAGGTTTCCTTTAGCCGGGCAAGAAAAGTATCGTAAATCACCCGCGTCGCATCCGCCTCTCTGACAAGTTGGTTTAACCGGGTCAGATCGTCATTTTGGCGTTGGATGTCCGCCTCAGATTGCAGCAAAGCCTGTTGCAACGCGCCGCGTTGCAAGCCCGCCCTCGAAACTTTCAATTTTGCATCGTCCAGCAAAAGCTGAAGTCGTGACTGCAATTCCTGATCACCTGTTTCGTCGTCCGACAGAAACTTGTCGATCAACCCGGTCAGTATGGGGTCAGATACAGAAGTTTTCGCGGCAACCCAGTCTGCGTTGTGAAGCACCGTCGAAATCACCTGTTCCGCGGCAATTGCGGACGCCTCGGACTCCTCGGCCTCCAAAAGACGCCCGCGTATGGATTTGACACGGATGTTCAGGGCTTCCAGCGCGTCCGTGCTGACAAGATCGCTGTTCGCGCGAAGGGTCTTGATCTCTGTTTCGGTTTTATTCAGGTCTAGTTCGAGATCGGCCACACGCTCTGACAACCAGCCAACGGCGAATTCAGTTGCCTCGAATTTCGACTTGATCTGATTGTCGAGATACAGCTGCGCCAGACGATTTGCGATTGCGGCGGATTTCTCCGGATCATTTGTCGTAGCGCGGATTTCGATCAGAAACGTATCGCGTTTTGAGGAGACCAAAATTGCATCGCGCACGTTGTCTATTATGCTTTGCGTCTGGTTTGCTGGATCGCCATCCAGCTGGTCGAAACCCGGCAAGTTAAACTGGCGCAGAAATCGCCCGGGCGAAATCGCGGATGGCGCACGAAGGCTGGTGTTGAATTCCGGATCTTCTCTCAGCTTCAAATCGAGGACGAGGCGCTCGATCAAACCCCGGGACCGGATGATTTCCAACTCTGTATTAATCGCCGTCTGATCGGTTGAAATGCCCGATAGGACGCTTTCTACATCAACGAGCCTCTGATCGCGTGTGTTGATCATCAGGCGGGACTGGGATGTGAAACCCGGCGTTGCCAGTGCAAAAACATACCAACCTGCGAGCAACGACGTAAAAAGTGCACATGCAAAAATCAACAACTTTCCGCGCCAAATTGACCCGACCACTTCCATCAAGTCGATTTCACGTGGGGCTGTGAACACTTCGTTCTGCGCTGCCCGATTTGGGTTCGCACGCGCGGCACGGGTCGCCATTTCTTGTGGTGAGCGCCGGATAAATTTCAGCGGATTGTCAGCGTTCATTTACTGGCCCTTATCGCACGGGTCGCTGCCCGCCAGTACAGGTCATTAATCGGTAATTAACATTAACAAACAGTAAATCTGGCGGTTCAAACGGCCTTGACGACACCGCATTTGATCATGGTTTCAATGACATTCTTCGAATACCCCAGCTCAGCGAGAATTGCGCGGCTGTCAGATCCGGGTTCCGGAGGCCCAATCGGCAACTCAGTCGATGCATTGGTAAATCGCGGCGCGGGCATTGGCTGGGAAAATCCATCGTCGGTAAATACCTGCCGGGCGCGATTGTGTTGGTAATCCGCCGCTTCAGCAGGGCTCAGAACTGGCGCAAAACAGGCATCGGTTCCTTCCAATATTGCGCACCACTCGTCACGAGTTTTGGACAAAAACGATTGGCTCAAAGCAGTTTTGATCGCGGGCCAATTCGACCTGTCGTCACGATCCCCCAACCCAGCCGGATCAATATCTAGCAACTCACAAAGGCAAACCCAGAACTTTGGTTCCAACGCGCCAATCGAAATCCAACGCCCGTCGGCACATTCGTAAACACCGTACCAAGGTGCGCCACCGTCCAGTAGATTGGAGGCGCGTTCGTCATGCCACTGACCCGCAGCACGCATTCCATAGATCATCGCCATCAGGGATGCGGTGCCATCACAAATCGCGGCATCCACAATATCGCCCTGCCCGGTCTTTTGCGCATGAAGAAGCCCCGCAAGGATTCCAAACGCCAGATACATCCCGCCGCCGCCAAAATCACCCAACAGGTTCATTGGAAAGGCGGGTGTTTCACCGGCGCTGCCGGTTGCCCAAAGCGCGCCTGTGATGGCGATATAGTTCAAATCGTGACCGGCGGCGTGCGAAAGCGGCCCCTTCTGACCCCATCCCGTCATCCGCCCATAGACCAGCCGCGGGTTCCTTTTGTGGCAATCTTCTGGTCCAAGACCCAACCGCTCCATGACGCCGGGGCGATGCCCTTCAATCAGCGCATCGGCGGTTTCGATCAGCTTCATTGCAACAGCAACGCCTTTTGGGGTTTTCAGATCAAGCGAAATTGAGCGGCGACCGCGTCCCAGAAACCCCTGCGTATCACCAAGGCTCGCCTGCACGGTGCGGTCGATGCGGATCACCTCGGCACCCATATCCGCCAGCATCATGCCAGCAAATGGACCTGGCCCGAGGCCAAAGAATTCCACGACCCGAAAACCGGAAAGTGGTCCGTTCCCGCGCATCTGTTAAATCAGTCGCCGATAATCTGGACAGAGCGGCGATAGCCCCGTTGCCCATAAAGAAGGACATCTTCATTCTCTGACATCTCCACCGCCGTTACTTTTCCAATTATGACAAAGTGGCTTTCCCACAATACCGATGTCGCCAAAGTGCATTCAAAGCTCGCAGCCGCCCCTGCAAGCATCGGTTGTCCCGCACGACCGGGGTGCCAAGCACAATCTGCGAATCTGTCGGATCCGGCTGCACCTGAGCGGCCCGCAAAAAGGTTCGACAGGCTTTGTTGATCATGTCCCAGGAGATTTGCGCAGAAACCCCCGTTTTGAAGAATCGCAGTCGAAGCCGCACTTTGGCGATGGATGCAAACAAGCAACGACGGATGTTCGCCATCTGCCGAAACGGACGTCAGTGAACTGACGGTCACGCCGTGTCGACCCGCCTCGCCATCCGTTGTCGCGACAGCAACAAAAGTCGCCGCACGGCTCATCGCCTCCATGAAGTTTTCTTTCAGCATCTTGGTCATCAACGTCTCCGGAAGAGTGCGCGGTCGAGGTCATGTTAGCGACGATAGGCAGAATCGGCGAGGGTGCAATATTGGTTCTTAATACCGGCCTGAACGGTCATTGGCGCAGGATAGTTTGAGTCCGACAATGTGGCCGTTTCCTGCATTCCAAAGCCCTAATCTTGAGGCCTTTTCGCCCGTTGACTTGAAACTGTGAACGGATTACATGCGGCGCTCACGACACCTGCCCAGGTGGCGGAATTGGTAGACGCGCTAGCTTCAGGTGCTAGTGTCTGTATGGACGTGGAGGTTCGAGTCCTCTCCTGGGCACCATATCTCCCTTTCAGGGTATCAAACCCACCTAATGCCTTGAATGGTAAGGCTGTTTTAGGTGTTCTAGCCCCCTCAATTCGATGGTAGATCAGGCGGTCGGTGAAGGCGAACTGGCAAGGCTCAATATGGGTGCAAGGGCCTATATTTCTCACATCGGGAGGACGCTCGATGCGCTAACTGAAAGTGGATATGAATTTCTGACGCCGAGCGGCGGACCAGTTATCACGTCCGCTCTTACTTACGATGATCTTTATGGCTTTCTCGGACGAAAGAAGGATAAACCTTCAGGCCCCGCCAGGGACTTAACGCTGCCCAAATTTCACGTTCTTGACGCCTACTTCTATGGCTACCCTTACCACCCTTCAAAATTTCCGGATCTGATTTGACGTTTGTCTGATCTGTGTGATTCAAGGAGTCTCCACTGCTGATATTGGAGGCTGGTTTGTTGGGAAATGTTTGTTTTTCAGAGCTTTATTCGAAGGTTGAGGCGGATTTTCAGGACCGCTTGCTCGGGTATCACAAGTCGCGCCGGGAGGGATTGTGCATCATAGCAAGCGTGATTTTGAACACGCGCAGCGTCAATCTGATGGAAAATGCGGCTGCTCTGCCCCGCGATATCGGCTCTGTGGACCACCGCTATCAATACATTTCGCGGGTTCTGGGCAATCCTCACATCGATACTGATGAGATCATGCAGGCCTATGTTGGTGAAATTTTCCGCCGCCAGTGTGAGGCCGGAGAAACGATTGTGGTGGCCCTTGATCAAAGCAAGCTCAACGAAGGGCATGAGGTTTTGATGTTATCGGTGCGGATGCGGGATCGGGCCCTCCCGGTCGCCTGGCGTGTACGCCAGACCAAAGGGCCGATTGGATGGCGCGTGCAACATGAGCTTTTGGAAGCAGTCCGCCCATGGCTCCCGGCGGATGCGCGTGTGTTGCTGGCGGGAGATCGGTTTTATGGAACCGCCCGATTGGTCGCATGGTGCCAGGAGGCTGGATGGGACTACCGGCTGCGCATGAAGGGAAATATCACACTGCAACATCAGGGTGGCGAGATGATGACGCGCGAAATTGCCCAACTGATGCCCGAAGGGCTTGTAAACGCTGAGCTTTACGGAACGGGCGTCTTTAGCAACATTGGAGTGCTTCACGAGGAGGGGCACAAAGAGCCTTGGATTATTGCCATGAATGCAGCACCGTCCGAGTACAAGGTGCTCGATTATGGAATGCGTTGGGGAATTGAAGCCATGTTCTCCGACTTCAAAACCCGGGGCTTTGAAATTACTCAAAGCCAGATCAAAAAGCCGGATCGATTGGCCCGCCTCATTTTGGTGCTGGCAATCGCCATGTACTGGGCTGTTTCAACCGGAGCAAACGAAGAGCACCACGTCGCAATACGCGGCGAAAAAAGGGGATTCGAAAAGCCCGAAGGTCCTTATGCTCTCTCTTCAAGACAGGCCTTCGTGCTATCCGACGATGCCTCGCAGGTTATGCCAAAATCCCCAAGCTCTGGGATGTCTGGCTAAATTGAAGGGTGGTAAGATGGCTACCACCCAATTATCGCGCGGTCATTCCACTCGAATGATGAATTTGCTGCACTTGCCTCTGTTGCAAGCAACTTTTTTTCAGGTGGATCGCATGACGCCGAAAAACTGAAAAAACTGGCCAAAGTGAGTGGGGAGTTATGGCTGAATCTGGTGTTCGCGTGGTTTGAGTGTTGGCGGTGCATCTGTTTGGATTGTTTTTGCAAAAACCCAATCCGACCCAAGAAGGACGCACCACCATGGACGAGACTAACATCGTTGAATTTGCCGGTCGAGAGGTCAGCCTTGATCCGTTGACTGAGCTTTTGCGCACGGGCGCGCAGGCTCTGATCCAAGCCGCCGTTCAAACTGAGCTTGCGGAATTGATGGATCGCTTTGCTCACCTCAAAACACCAGACGGGCGCGCCGGGGTGGTACGTAATGGCAGTCATCCCGCCCGTGAAATCCAAACGGGTGTTGGACCTGTGACCGTAGAGATTCCAAAGATACGCTCGAAAACCGGCAAGCCAGTGAGTTTCCGCTCCGCGCTCGTACCGCCCTACGTGCGCAAGACCAAGACGCTGCAGGCTGCGATCCCCTGGCTCTACCTCAAAGGCATTTCCACTGGCGAAATGGGAACGGCGCTGAAGGGTTTGCTCGGGGCTAATGCCACCGGATTTTCGGCCAAAACAGTTGCCAGATTGAAGGCCGAATGGGCCGCTGAATACAGGGCGTGGCGCACCGCAGACCTGTCCCAAGACGAGTGGGTCTACATCTGGGCCGACGGTATTCACAGTGGCTTACGCGGCGAGGATCACAAGTTGTGCGCGCTGGTCGTGATCGGCGTAAATACCCGTGGTCAGAAACAATTTCTGGCAATCGAGGACGGCACTCGTGAAAGCACACAGAGCTGGAGGGAGGTTCTAATCGGCCTCAGAGAACGCGGTCTCAACACTCCAAAATTGGCCATCGGAGACGGTGCTCTGGGATTCTGGGCCGCTCTTGAAGAAACCTATCCGGGCACACCTCAACAACGCTGCTGGGTGCATAAGACGGGCAACGTCCTCAACTGTTTTCCCAAGTCCACCCAGCCAAAAGCCAAAACGATGCTGCACGATATCTGGCGCGCTGAAACGCGCAAGTCAGCTGAACAAGCGTTCGATCTCTTCGTGAAAACGTTTGAAGACAAGTACCCCAAAGCCACCGCCTCGCTTCAGAAAGATCGAACCGAACTGCTGGCATTCTACGATTTTCCCGCAATGCATTGGCAAAGCATCCGAACGACCAATCCAATTGAATCCGCCTTTGCCACGATCCGTCATCGCACCAAGCGCTCAAAGGGCTGTCTGGCCCGCGACGGCATGCTCCACATGATCTTCAAACTGGGGCAGTGCGCCGAACAAAACTGGCGCAAACTTCGCGGCTTCAATCATCTCGCCGACGTCATCCAAGGCGTCAATTTCAAAGACGGCATCAAGCAAACCCAGACCGAAACCGCCGCCGCATGAAAGATCCCGCAAACACCAGATTTGACAATAACTCAACCATTTCTGGGCAACGTGTTCTCGTCTTTTCACGGTCAAGGAGGACAACTCACGCGGCATACTGTTCAAAATACAGAGACCGGTGAGAGGAAAAAAATCGACACGTACGATGACGTGCAAGACAGCACAGTTGGAAACGCAATACGCGACGGCTGTTTTGTCGAAATCGATTTGCCCTAGATGGCAACCGGGCGCAGCGCAATTGCCGCGCCCACCCTCAGTACTAGTCAGAAAACCGCCAAGATTACTATATCTTAAGCAACTCCGCCTGCGTGCGAGTGCGCTGCAAAAACAAATCAAAATCGAACAAAGGAGAAGACAAATGCAACTTGCGCTGCGTAGATCACAAGCCTCAACCGGACTACTTTCCAAATCCGTGCAGTTCTCTCTACACGCTAAGGTGCAACTTTCTGACACCGAAGCGGCCAACGTCAAGAAATACAAGATTGGCAGCGAGATTGTCTATTCGAAGGACCGCATGGGATACAATCCCCACAGCAATGACACCGCGGGTGGCATGGTTCGAAATCTGGCCGCTATTGCCGCCGCCATCACCATAACGGTAGACGATTTGATGCGAGGCAAGACCGTCAACTGCAAAGACATCATGGAAATGATGGCTATCGAAGATCAGGTCAAAGGGGCCTGCGAAAACTTCAAAGCCATGCTGGATGCCGCTGCCAATTTCGACGGCGAAGAAGCAATCGACTTCTAATGGGCCTGGCTGGCCCGAAGCTGCATATTTGGGCTTTTGAAAGAACAAATGGTGTACGTTTCATGCGCCTGAACTCTGCAAGTACATGACGACATTGTCTGGGTGGAACTTGAAGCCCCGACCGTCTGAGACGCGTTCAGCGCTGATGGGGTATTTTGGTCTATTTGGATTGATGGCGACAATGCGGAAGACCTCATCTTTCGATCTGAAGGTCCGCCCATAGTCAGAGGGTTCCAGGCCAAAATGCGGCGCAAGGACCTCGAACATGGCTTTGTCTGGCGAATAGATTGCGCCGTCTGCCATCGGAATGCCGACGCGGAAACTGATGTCGAAGCCATGACGCAGATCGATGTCACTCAGTTCGCCACCTTCAACCGTCAGCCCATGCGTTTCCACCACGGCGAGGCAGGCCTTCGTCATGTCCCGGCGCAAGCGTTTGCATAGCTCGGGTGTCAGGTTGCGCGGCGGGGGCACCCTGGAATTGGCCTGGCCGACCTTCGCAGGTGGCTTGGCCGTCTGCACGCGCGCTTTCCGCTTGTTCTTTTTCATTATGGGCTCTGCCCTGTCGTTTGGCCATCCGAGGGCATCAAAGCCTTTGCTTTATAGACGGTGCCGCGCGAGACGCCCATCTCGCGGGCGATCTCGGTGGGCGTGGCACCGCCAGCCAATCGTTCACCAATGGCGACCATATCGATCTTCGGTTTGCGCCCGCGATATACGCCGCGTCGCTTCGCTGTGGCGATACCCTCTGACTGGCGCTCCCGGCGAAGATTGGTCTCGAATTCAGCAAAGACGCCCAGCATATCGAAGAACGCTTTACCCGCTGCGGTGGACGTATCCACGGGTTGCTCCGTGGCCGCGAGATGCGCGCCCTTGTCCTTCAGTCGGGTGACGATGGTCTGAAGATCGTGCATTGAGCGTGCCAGACGGTCGATCCGCGTGACAACCAAAGTTTCGCCCTTGTGAATGAAGTCGAGAATGTTGTTCAGCTCGGGGCGACCCTCAAGCGTCGTCCCGCTACGCTGTTCCTGACGGACCATCCCACATCCCGCCGCTGTCAGTGCCTCGATTTGAGCATCGAGGTTCTGATCCACGGTCGAGATGCGGGCATATCCGATTTTGGCCTGATAAGTGTTCATTTTGGGTGTGCCTCTGACATGATCTGTTCATTATCTCGAAACAGACCCAAAGTGAACATAAAAATGGCGGGTTTCAGTGTTCATGCGCATCGTCATCATGGGTATACTCATAGTGACGCGCTATCCCCAAAGTTTTGCATCATCCGCTTCGATTGTCGTATGCATGATGTCTTCCATCAGGGGGATACGCTTCAAAGCCCGTCCATTCATCAAGCCATATGCGGATGCGGTCAGGGTTTTCCACTCCCGGAGCCGGTCTCCATCTCTCAACATCACCGCTGTTTGCAAAAACCGTCGCGCCCAAATATCGCGCCGCGTCTCGAGGAATTTCCAGAGCTTGGTTTCGATACTGCGCGCTGTTTTTCCGGTGGCGACAATCTCACGGGTCTCCTGGCTGTC
This sequence comes from uncultured Paracoccaceae bacterium, assembly GCA_951812305.1. Lineage (GTDB taxonomy): Bacteria > Pseudomonadota > Alphaproteobacteria > Rhodobacterales > Rhodobacteraceae > Rhodobacter_B. Next base: position 673,944 of record CATOSB010000011.1, on the reverse strand, counting down.
CTCGAACCAGCTGTCTGTAAGAGGCTCCAGGAAGTCCAACGCCATATCATCATTAATCCAGCGCCCGAGCGCCTGCGCTGAGGCATCTTGAATCTTTCGGTTGGGATCTGCCAAGTCGAGTAGTGCCTGAAGCCCCAATTCCTGAGGGCGCAGGTCGAACAGGTTACAGGATTCGACAACGTCCAGAAAACCCGGAGCGGGCAGGCATTCGTTTGCCAAGCCATCAGCCAATGCACCCTCCAGCAAGACACGCAAAGTGTCAGCGGAAATATCGTCGGCGCCAGTTTCTGCGCGGAGTTGTCCGATCATTTGTTCCGCATCGCCACTGCTTTCAAGGGGAACAAGGAAGCTGTCCCTGATCCCATGCCCTGCCTTGATCAGGATCATTGCCAATACGGTCTTTGAACTCTGTTTCACCCTGACTGCAATGCTCTGAGCGCCAACGCCGTCCGTTATACTCGCGCCGATCTCTTGAATTTCTGCTCCGGTTGACTGGCTCTGGCTTGGAATGGGTTTGCCGCGTGCTTTCTTGATCAGATCATCCAATGCCGCCTGTGCTGGTCCACTGGAAAAAGCGTCAATGTTTCTGCATTCAAGGCAAAGCCATCAAGGCGTTCAAACAGACCGGCAATGGTGGCCTCCTGGACAAGCTGCGGGCCGGACAACAGCATGAACAAAGCGCAACGTTCGAAAAAAGGTCCATCCATCGTGGCAATGTGATTGGCCAGACCCGCCTGAATTTCCTCCGGTGCCGCTGCCATCATGGTGTCAATTGCATTGAATAGATCATAGGCCGAGCCTCCCTCGTCCATGATATCGCGCGCAACATTTTCCAGATTCTCGGAAAGATCGAAGCCCTCCATGTCCGACGGAGGCGCCATATTATCAGGATCGATCATAAATGATTGTGGCACCGGCAAGCCAACCCTTCGATAGAGGCCCGCAAATTCCATCATGTTTTCCTGCTTTACCGCGCCCGCAGCAACACCGGCTTGAACGGCCATTTCTACCGCTTCCAGGAAATCTTCCGCGTACTCATTATCATTTTACAGGCCCATCCGAGCTTCATCCAGAAGTAGGCTCAGTATTTGATGTGCCCCCCCGAGTGGTCATCCTCTTGTGCGGTGAGCACCACCAAACCACAGGCGACATCGCCGCTGGAGAGCAAGCGGGATTTTAGCCGCAAAAAATACGATTGGAATTCCGGTTCAAAACCATGGAGACCGAATTGCTCCATACATTCTGCGAGTAGTTGAGAGGACATACGGACTCCAATTACGCGGCCAAGAGCCCGAAATCGATCCGCTTATCCAGATCGACCTCGAAGCGGCCATAAGGGTTGATGTGTAGGTAGATGAGCGGGGACAGGCCGCGATAATCCTCAGGGGACAAGCGGGCGGCCACATCGGGGTTGCGCAGGACGGACTGCACCATCCGCGTGTTCACGTAGACCAGTGACGATTGTAGCAAGTGCAACGCGTGAGCAGCGGTCTCCTGATCCCGCACACGATTGGTGGCAATTTCACCGCCCTTGCCAAAGAACACGAAGCTGTTGGCGCTGTTCCAGTTCTCGACGACGTTCAATCCCTCATGAATTTCCCGACGGAAGGCCTCTGAGCGCAGATAGCGGCACAGAAAAATCGTCTTTATGGCGCGACCAAGCTCCGCCAGCGCCTTGTAGGTGGGGTGCATCACATCGGATCGGGCGAACCGGCGAAGGATGGCCTCGGGATCAGCCGTCCCGTGCTGCATGGCCGCTGCGTATTTGACCATCTCGTCATACTGGCGTTCGATCTCGCCCCAATCGACCACGCCCGACAGGATCGGAAGGAGATTGGGCAGTTGCCCTCGCATACCCGCACTAGGGAGGGCGAGTTTCTGCCGCGCAATTGCCTTGAGGCGCGGCGCAAGCTCAAAGCCCAGAAGATGGCAGAAAGCAAAGCCAACTGCGCTTTGGCCGTGGCTGTCCACATACTGCCGTTGGATTTCCATGTCCGTGCAATGCCGTAAGACACCCTCAATCATTGCGGCTACCTCAGAGGACGAACAACGCTTCAGCTGAGAATAAATGCAGGTCGCCTGACGCTCTACATGCCAATAAATCATGACGCCGCGCCCGCCATAGCGCGCATGCCACTCCGTCATCAGATTGCGATCCCAGGCCCCGAACTTGGTGGAATCCCCAGCACATGTTGTGCCCGGCGTGCCCCAGATTTCCGGTTCGCGAATTGCAAGCGTTGCATTGGCAACCTGCGCGCAAGCCGCCTTTAAGGAAGCCGGGTCAATATACCGTCTGCGAATGTGCAGAAGTTCGTCATAACTGACATCGGGTGAACCAGCGGCCACGCGTTTCAGGCCCGCGTTGGTTCCCAAGCCGTAAAGGCAGAGCAACAGGCGTTGATCTCGCACGGCAGGCGGCAGAGCCTCCCGACTGGCCGAGGTCTGAAAGCCGCTCAAAAACCCAGTATCGAGTGCTGTTTCTTTGAGAACATCCAAAAGCCCGGTCATCGGCCACGCCCGGGCAACCTCGCTTTTCAGCGTGGCCAAACCAGGCGGCTCTGGGGCTGGCGCAAAGGGCGTAATGGAAATCCGGTTCTCCCCACCCCGCCGCAAGCGCACCTTATCATTGTCAGGCAAGGTGGCGTTCAACAGCCGCAGTTCCTTCTCCAGCTCGGCTTTCACGCCCGCGACAAAGCCTCTTGCATCCTGCGATAGCCCCAGATCAGCGTAGTAGGAATCTCGACGCGTGTCGAAATCTCCCGGCAGGTCATCATCCGGGTTGCGGTAGCGGTCCGCACCTTCGATCCATATCTCTTTGGCGCGGATGCGTTCGCGAAGCTGTGTCAGCACACAGAGCTCGAAGGACACAACATTGACCCGACCATTCTCATCAATGACTGCGCTGCGCCATTTTCCGGGAATGATCCCTGCTGGAATATCATTTTCAGAAACAACCCGGCGACCGGCTTCCGCAAACCGGACAATCAGAACCAAGGCGGTCAATATCGGATGCCACATTGCATTGTTCGAGCGAAATCGCAAAGCCCGGAGCAACGGTGGCAGCATGCGGCGGTAGTGGCTGGCATATGAGTTGCGCATGGTCTGTTGGATGCGCGTGTCCAAGGTACCCTTGGCGCGATGTTCGTCAATGACTGCCCGGAGTTTAGCCGCCCCAGCGATAGGGAAGATAACGTCTTCAATCCGACCCTCGGGATGATCCAGCGCGGCCATGGCAATCTCGACAAGCAAACGCTCCTTGCCATGAACCGCGCCTATATCTGCCGCGATGCCCTGAATGACCTTTCGGCGTGACCGTGTTCCCAGGCGATGAACCACCTCCAAAAGCAGGTCAATGAGGCCGTCAATCAGCTGAGAGCGGCGATGCATCAGGTAGACCGCAAGAAGCCCGAAGCGCTTCTCGGGCGCATGGCGACGCATTTCCGAGGCGGTTTCGCCTTCTACCTGACATGCAATACGCATCACCCAACCGCGTTCGACATCACCAAGAATATCCAATGGAAGATTGAGCGCCGCGACAAAGGACACCTTTTGCGCCGTCAGCAGTACGCTGTCTAGCGTTGCAGCACCGACATCATCCTTCAGACGCTGAAACCCCGTTGTCGCCAAGGGCTCAGACAGCGTCCATTCTAACTGCGTAACCCTCTCGGTCGATAACCGCGATGCCACCTTCGTCAAATACCCCTCGCGGAAATCCCGACGGGCCGCGCGCGCAAGCCGCTCCATGATCTTCACTGAAGGAACAAACACGTTCATTTGACGGGCCTGTGCATAGCCCCGCTCAACCCAATCCGCCAAGTTCAGGTCACGCCCACCGAGCTGTTCAATCATCCATGCCTGGAGTCTGGCCCGATCACGATCAGAAGCCCGGCGAAACCCGAGAAAATCCAGAATACTCGCACGTTGCCGCCGCGCGGTGTCACTGGAAAAAGAGTAGGAAAGATCGTCTGTCGCCCCAATCTGGTCAGCAACGTACACGATCACATCAGGGTCAAGATCACCGCGCGTGGCAGGAAACCGGCCATGCTGGCGAAAAAAGAGGAGTTGGCATGCAATCGCGACCCGCGACTTCGCCCCAAACCGGTTTAGAAACTCAAAATCCGAATATGAAAGCCCCCACGTTGAGGCAAATGCTTGCTCTATCATGACCCCTCCAGACGCAAGCATCATCCAACATCAGCTCTGGCCGTCAATCAGCCTTTCGTTCCCTGTACGTTCTTTCAAAAGCCCAAATATGATGGAGTGGACGCCTCTTCCCCCAAGGGCATCGCATTGTGCCAAGGTGGCGGTGTCAAAACAGCTACAAGAGGAGACGTCCAAGATGGAAGTTAGCATAATCGGGATCGATATTGCCAAGAATGTGTTTCAGTTTCATGGAGCTACCGCAGATGGGTCTACCGTATTCCGCCGCAAAATCCGGCGCGGGTGTGTTCTGGATTTTCTGTCGGCGCAAACATGTTGCCTTGTTGCGATGGAGGCTTGCGCCAGTTCCCATCACTGGGGCCGCGAGATCGAACGGCTCGGACATGAGGTTCGATTGATCCCTCCGCAATATGTCAAGCCATTCAGGAAGCGACAGAAGAACGATATGGCTGATGCCGAAGCAATTGCGGAGGCCGCAGCGCGCGCCGGGATGAGATTTGTCGCCGTGAAATCGGCGGAACAGCAATCCCGATCCATGCTATTGAAAACGCGAGAATTGTTTGTCGGTCAACGCACGCAGGTCATCAATACACTACGCGGTCATCTAGGCGAGTATGGGATTGTGGCAGCTCAGGGCCCGTCCCACATCAGAAAACTCGAAGCTATGGTTATCGACGACGAAACCACCGAACTCCCGTTGATAATGCGCAATATGTGCATCCGGCTCTTCGATCACTTGAGCATTCTGGATTGGCAGATTGATGACCTGACATCCCGGATCGAAGCCGCGGCCCGAATGGATGAGAATGCGCAGCGGTTGATGACCATACCTGGAATCGGGCCCATGTGCGCCATGGCAATATCATCTCTCGCACCCCCACGTGAGAGTTTTCGCAAGGGGCGGGATTTTGCCGCCTGGGCAGGCCTGACGCCAAAACAGAACTCTACAGGCGGGAAAACCCGGCTGGGGCGAACGTCGAAGATGGGCCAGAAAGATACCAGAAGATTACTCATCCCTGGAGCAATGTCCGTCATCCAATCCAATGAACGAAAAGGTGGTGCACCCGATGGTTCGTGGCTCGACCGGATGCTGAAACGCAAACCCAAACTGCTGGTGGCCATCGCGCTGGCAAACAAGATGGCCCGGATGGCTTGGGCTGTGATGAAAAACGAGGATGTATATCGAGTTCAGTTGGCGGCCTGAGGAAAGCCAGCTGTCAGCCGGAATGCGGTAGATCTTATACCAAGGGTTATTCAATCTGACCGACTTTCGCCCAGTTGCGGCTTGCGATGGATGTGATGGTTTGCGGTCTTGCGATGAGGTTGTTCCAGGCCTCGCACCCCGCGTCGAGAATCGCGTCATATGTGTCGAACGTCCGGTTTGCGAGCCATGTCTGGCGGAGATATTGCCAAATGTTTTCGGTTGGATTCAGCTCTGGTGATTTGGGCGGCAGAAACATGAGCGACAGGTTTTGCGGGATTTCCAGAGCGGATGTCGTGTGCCAGCCGGCTTGGTCCATGAGGATGACGGCGTGGGCGCCATCGGAGACAATTTTGCTGATTTCTTCCAGGTGGCGCTGCATCGCATAGGTGTCGGCTGCTGGCATCATGATCGCCGCGCCGGTGCCGCGTTCGGGGCAGATGGCGCCAAAAAGATACGCATTTTGGTAACGCTGATCGGCGGGCTGGCGGGGCCGTGTGCCCTTGCGTGCCCACTGGCGGACGCGGGTGTTCTTCTGACCGAGACGCATCTCGTCCTGGAACCAGATTTCGACGGGTTTGTCCGGCGGCACCCCCTGAAGCGTCTCCTTCAGATTGTCGCCGAAGTTTTTTTGAAATCCTCAATGACCTGCACGTCCTGCCCCGGGTGCTGAGGGCGTGCGCTGATGTGGGAAAAGCCCAGATTGTGCAGAATCTGCCCCACATGGCGCTCGTGATAGTCGACGCCAAAACGCGCCTTGATCACATTCTTCAAATCGACCCGCCGCCAGCGGACGACACCGTCCTTTTCAGGATCAGGACCGGTCTCGACAAGAGCCGCCAGTTCATCCAGTTGCGCATTGTCAAGGCGGGATCGCGAGCCTCCTCGCTGCCGATCCAGCAGCCCCGCTGGACCATCAGCGTTGAAACGGAGCACCCAGTCCCTGAGCGTTTGCCGGTCCATCCCGCCAATGCGGGCCGCAGCCCCACGCGACATGCCATCGGCGATAGCGGCAAGCGACAAAAGCCGTCGGCTCTGCCGGGCATCAGAACTCTCTGCGGCAAGCTTGCGCAGATCATTGGCGGTAAAATCGGCTCGCATCGGTATCCTGGCTGGCATCGGTGGTCTCCTTTGCCAATCTTGAATCACCTCAGCACCTCAGGCGGTACCCAAAATCCATAGCTGAGTCATTTTGAAGCACCCTTGGTATTAGCGGAGGATTATGGGCGAACAGTCGAGAATGACGGGATTGGGAAAACCAGGGAAGCTGTGTGGAGTTGAAACCCCGCAAATATGATTTGGACCCGATCTTCGAACTATCCATAAGGGCCCGCGAACAAGAGCGTCGCAATCAGAGGCCGGACACACGTAGGAACTCGACCGCATTTCCCAAAATCACTTAAAGATTCTGCTTGCGTTCCAGGAGGCGTCCACACACAGCTTCGGGCCAGCTAGGCCCTCTTGTCTTGCGCCGCGTGGACTTCACAGTATGCCGAGCCAAGATCGACCAGCCGGGAACAGCCCGGATGTGCGCAGGGTTTCTTCGGCACTGCAAATCCTTCGATGTAACGATAGCGGGCCGGGACCACCAAGACTCCGGTTGTCTTTGTCAAGTTGTGGGAGGGCATTGTCCAGGGCAATCAATTGAATGGAAAAAATGCTGCGAAAGAGCCATATATGTAGCACGACAAAAGTCTTTGGGAATCCAGCCGATATTAGCCTGGAAAATCGCCGCGATTTCCGGGGCAAAGCGCCTTGGAAAATCAACTGTCTGCGCGACCTCCTGTCATCCGGTATAGTACGCATCCACATCATCGACGGCGGTGAGCCTGTATCGCGCGGCAGACAGCGGCTCCACGCTGACGACGCGAGCACGTATCGGAGGCTTGGCGGCGGCATAGAGCCGCCAGATCACGTTCTCCGGCGCTCCGGCGGCCCAGGCGTTTGCGGGAACCGGCGGCGTGATCGTCAGGGTGTCGGTCTTGCCTGCGGCGATTGCGACCGCCGCGTCGTGCAGTGTGCCATCAGCGAGGCGCAGGAGGATGCGGTCCCCGGCCCTGGTCTCGACCGGTTCGCGGAGTATGCTGCTCGGGCTCGCCTTCAACGGGATACTCTACGAGCCGCTGCGTTCGACCCTGCCGCCCGTCTTCGACGGCGTCGAGTTCAGCCCCATGGAACCCGCGCCGCGCGCGATGCGCAAGGCAACATTACCGACCGATACGAGGACGGCTTGATCCTCGGCTACGACATGCCCTACAGTTGACACCCGCACATCCCTTGCAAGCGTCTTGCAGGGGGCCTGCACACCCCTTGCAAGGGCAGATCATCGCGGCTGCGGATGCCCCCGTAAGCCTGAAAAACACCACCCCTGAAATGCCCGGAAAATCCGGCGGGTTCGTGCCCCCCGAAATCAGCGGCAAAATCACCGTTTCCAGCGGGTTCGCACCCCCGAAACGCTCCGATTCTGAAAGACTTATGGCGCGGGCAGTTCCGGGGCGGCGGTCACGGCCGCACTGCACGAGGCACCTAAAGTCCTGATTTCATGGCCGTTCGGCAATCCCAGCCGGGATAGGCCGGGTTCAGCTGGGATAGGCCGGATACCCAAAGACTTTTGTCACCCTACACAAGACCTCGTCGGCGCAGGTAAATCCGTCGCCCAGGCCGCAAAACATCTCGGAATAGGCAGATCAACAGCTTACAAAGTCATCAGAAACACCACGCCATAAGCCATGTTCAGGCTTCGTTCTTCCTTAGCGTGGTTTTACGAAGAAACCTTCCGATGGGGCCATCAAATGGACAAAGCCATCCGGCAGCACAAAGCGCGGCAAGCCCGTCAACGGGCTGCCGAGCGGCGGCGGCTGGAACGGGAAAAGGATCGTGACGGCCCAGAAAGATAGAATGCTATAATCCTAGAATGTTAGGATGCTAACATCCTAAACCTTGCCGTATTTCTGTTCCAGAAGCGCGAGCGCCTCTTCCAGCAATTCGGGCACTTTCTGCCGTGTGCGGATCGCCAGCATCTCATAGCCATCGGCAACACCGCGCTTGACCCGCTTGTTGAACTGCACCTTCTCGCCTTCAGCGATCTGGGTGAACTTCATGCCTGTGTCCGCCGCTACTGGCGACTTGATCTTCGGGGTATCTTCTTGAGGGGCTTCCGCCGTCACATCTGAGCGCCGACGCGGCGGCTCTGCCATTTGGAGACCTTTTGCCATTACGCTGCCTCCCTCTTGCTCATCAGTTGATCGACAATCTGCTGCGCAACGTCGATGGCCTTTTCCTGCACTTTCGGAAACGGCACTTCAGATGCGGCGCGCCCTTCGGCGTGCCCTTGGCGAATTGACGCCAGTTCAGGAAGAACAGGATCGAGCGCGGTTAAGCGGGCTTTGCGCAAATATGCTCTCGCCGCCGCGTCCTCAGAATCCGACCCTTTGGCACGGCAGAAGACAAAGAGGATTTTCTCAGACGGGATACCCGCCTCTTCCAACTCGTAAGCAGCTTCGATCTGGGGTTCCATGTCGTCCAGGCTGTAGCCTGTCGGGATGAGGATCAGATCACTGGCCTGCGCCATGACCTTCCCACCCTTCTCCGCATGGGCGGGACCGTCGAGGATCATCAGGTCAAAATGCTCAGCTTCCTTGATCGCGCGTTCAACCGTGCGGAACTTTTCAACCGCAACATCAGGCTGAAACCCTGCCACGTCCCTACGGGCTTTCCACTTCGTGGCCGTGCCTTGCGCGGGGTCGAGATCGGCGATCTTCACGCTCCACCCCGCCTTTGCGATTTCTACTGCCAGAAGCCGCGCCAAGGTGCTCTTACCGACGCCGCCCTTCTGAGAGATCAATGAGATGATCATGCCTGCCTCCTTTTGTTTTTTATAGGATGCTAGATTCGCCGCATCCTATCAAGCTAGAATTCACAAATCCTAGGATTATAGCATTCTATGATTGATTGAGGTGATGCGATGAGAGGGGCAGCCGAGGGGGGGAAGGGGAGAGGCAGAACGCACCATCCTATAATGCTAGGATCATAGCTTTATAGGATACTATCGTTCTAGGGACGACTGTGCTTTTGCGCATGTTTGCGACAAAAGCCAATAAAAGCTTTGGTCGCATTGCGTGGAGGCTCGACATCGTATTCGTTCATCCACTGTCGCCATTCCCGCTCAAGCACATAGATATCCCAACCTGGCGCGACGGTTCGCGCATCGTGATAGGCTTCAGGATCGAGCCTGATCTTCGATATGCTTGGAGAAATCACCGCTTCTATTGTGCGGCGGTTAGAAAACGTCACCATATCGTCTTCCAACGAAAGCGCGTAATCTGGCATATGACTATGCGTCTCATCTTCAAGAACAATTTTTTGAACCAGACGCCTGAACTCCTTCAAGGTCGAAGTTGAGCCGCATTTTTCCTGCAAGCGCTGAAGGCCGATCTTCCACGAAGACTGCATCCCACAATGCTTGCGAGCAAGCTCATAGATGCGCCGCTCTAATGGCTTCCGCAGCCGAAAATAGTCACGGTGAAGTGTCAGCACTTCTTTGTGGCGGATAGCGTTGAACACCCAGTCAGATAGTTTGATCTCAACTTCCTGCATCCGACCCTCGCGGGTTTTGCGCACGATCTCAAAGCTTTCGATCAGCCCGAAGCCTCTCGTTACCTCTTGATTTCCTGTTATGATATTTGTGGTGATCGTTGTTCCACGCAACCGCGTGAGCGCAGACACCAAACCTTCATAGGCTTGCCCGTTGGTCATCCGGTTGGTGGCTTTAAGCATGTCATACGCCTTGAAGTGGACGATTTGACTAACCCGCTTATCCTGATTTAACGCAGCCATGATCTGCGAGATACAGAAAATCAGCACATCGCGGTCATGGACAGTCGCAAGTCCTTTTACAGAAGGCGTAATCTCGACAAAATTCTTGCCACTCTCATAACGCCTGATACGCTTATCAGGCTTGGTCGAGATGGAGAAAATGGGATGTTCCATCGACGCCATATCGCCTTTCGGTGCAGCGTCAAAAATATCGCACACGAAGAAGTCTCCCTGGTCGAGGCGATCAGGGAGAAGGGGAGAGCGGTCTTGGTTCAATAGTTCACACACCATACGTCATCATTCGATATTTCACACACCGTGTCAAGTGTTTCGATATTTCACACACCAGAGCACAGCTTTCGATATTCTACACACCCTTTTTCGATATCCTACACACCAATTTTCGATATTCTACACACCGGCCTTCGTTTTTTTTCCTTTATCTTCAATGTATTAGAGACCATTTTGACCCCTTAACACTATATTTAACACATATATAACACACAGAGGGCTGTGGATAACTTTTAAGCCACCAAGAAAATCCTAGATTGCTAGGATGCTATGAAGGGAAATCGACTCGCACTTTTTGCTTACCGCCGCTCAGACTCACCAAAGAATGAGCGACTTTGCATCCTTCGAGCACCTCATATCGCATATGGCAATCCTAGCGCCCGTGCCTTGACTGCAACAACGCCCCGAGCATGCTGTTTTTCGACTTTCAAGGCCATGACGAAATGGATGAAGTCAACGGCGAAGGCTCCATGGAATTGACTGGCTCAGACAAGGCCGCAATCGAGCTGGAATACCACTACGGCGACGTATACGTTTTACAGGCCGAACGGGTCGGCGAAAGGATAGATGTTGTCTGATCCAGCTCAAGAGATCAGAGGGGTTCGTCGAAGACTCGCGGAACTGGAACGAGAAAAGCAGGCGCTGAAAGCAGAGATACTGCGCCTCGAAGCCGAGACGGCGCGTCCTGTAACCACCCCCGCCGAACCGAGCGCGCTATCCAATCAGGAAAAGGTGACAATCTTCCGTCAGCTTTTTCGAGGTCGGGAAGACGTATTCCCAACCCGCTGGGAAAACACGAAATCCGGCAAATCGGGTTACGCCATCGCGTGCGGGAATGAGTGGGTGCGTGGCCTCTGCAACAAACCCCGTGTCAAGTGCAGCGCCTGCGAGCACAAGGCGTTTCTTCCCGTAACCGACGATATGATCCGTTTTCACCTGTCCGGAAAGGATGGCCGCGGAAAGCCGTTTTGCTCCGGTGTGTATCCGATGCTTCTGGATGAAATCTGTTGGTTTCTTGCCGCAGATTTCGACAACGAAACATGGGTCGACGATGTCGCGGCATTTGTGCAGACGTGTCACCGGTTGAGCATTCCAGCTCATGTGGAGCGGTCCCGCTCGGGCAACGGTGGGCATGTATGGATATTCTTCGAAGAGCCCGTTCCAGCCGCCGATGCACGCAAGTTGGGTACCTTCCTAGTGACCAAGACGATGGAGGCCCATCCCGAGCTTGGATTTGAGTCTTATGATCGTCTGTTTCCAAATCAGGACACACTCCCCAAAGGGGGGTTGGGCAATCTCATTGCGCTGCCATTGCAGTTTGGCCCAAGACAGTCGGGTAACAGCGTATTCGTGGATCGCAACTTCAAGCCTTATCTTGATCAATGGCAATATCTGGCAGCGGCCAAACGCATATCCCGCAAGAAGTTTGATGAGCTACTCACAAGCATGCCGGACAAAGGGCCAGTGATCGGGCTGCCATTTCCAGAAGACGAGAATGCCGAGAAGTTGCCTTGGGACTTGCCACCATCGCGCAAGATTTCGCCCCCCGATGTCCCTGTAAAACTTCTTCCGAAAAAGCTGCGGGCAACACTCGGCGACCAGATCTACATCGCCAAATCAGGCTTGCCGCCTCAATTGCGCAACCGATTGCTACGTCTGGCAGCTTTCCAGAACCCGGAATTCTATCGCGCTCAGGCCATGCGACTACCGACGTTTGACAAGCCTCGCGTCATTGCCAGCGCGGAAGATTACACAGATCACATCGCCCTGCCGCGCGGCATATTCGGCGCACTGCATGAATTATGCGACCAATTGAGTCTGCCATTGGAGATTGATGATCAGCGGTTTGGCGGTACGCCGGTGGATACACAGTTCTTGGGCACGCTGTCCAAAGCGCAAACAAATGCGGAGCGGGCGCTTTTGGCAGAAGACATCGGCGTGCTATCCGCCACAACTGGTTTCGGAAAGACGGTTCTGGCAGCGTCGATCATTGCAAAGCGCGGGGTGAACACTCTGATCCTCGTTCACCGACGTCAGTTGCTTGACCAGTGGCTTGCCCGATTGGAAACTTTCCTTGATACATCCGATCACAAGATCGGCCATTTGGGTTCCGGAAAGCGCAAACTCTCCGGCCAAATTGACGTCGCCTTGATGCAAAGCCTGGTCAAGCAAGGCGAGGTGGACGATTGCGTTGCGGATTATGGCCAACTGATCGTCGATGAATGCCACCACATTTCAGCGGTCAGTTTTGAATTGATTGCCCGCAGAGCCAAAGCAAAATACGTGCTTGGCCTTACCGCCACGCCCTATCGCAAAGACGGGCATCAACCAATCATCTTCATGCAATGCGGGCCAATCCGTCACCGGGTTGATGCGAAAGAACAGGCGGCTAAACGCAGTTTTGAACATTCCTATTTCGTGAGGCCGACCAACTTCCGCCTGCCGCCAGACGCCGAAGCGCCGCCAATTCAAAGCATCTACCATCAGCTTGCTCAGAGCGAGGCTAGGAACGAAATGATATTTGGTGACGTTTTGCATGCATTGGAAGCCGGGCGCAGTCCTGTTCTGCTGACCGAAAGGCGCGAACATGTAGCCTATTTCGCCGATCGATTTCGAGCGTTTGCGAAGAACATCGTGATTTTGCAGGGTGGAATGGGGGTCAAACAACGGCGGGCGGCGTACCAAACCCTTTCAGAAGTGCCCGATGATCAGGAGCGTTTGCTGATCGCAACTGGGCGCTATCTTGGAGAAGGCTTTGACGATGCGCGCCTGGACACGCTATTCCTGACCATGCCCGTGTCGTGGAAAGGCACGCTTGCGCAATATGCGGGGCGGCTGCATCGGGAACATCACGACAAGGGCGAAGTGGTGGTGGTCGACTATGCTGACCTCAACGTACCGGTTCTGACTCGCATGCATCAAAAGCGGATCACCGGAAGCAAAACTCTTGGCTACAGCATCATATCCGAGCTGCCCTGGAAAACTGAACCGCCTAGCGCTTGACCTTTTCCCACCATTTCTTACCATATCTCACAAAGAACGCAGGTAAGATATGCATCGATTTGAAAAACGGCTTCAGTTTCTCCCGCGGATGGCGACGAAGATATACGGCCATATCTCCACGATCGATGCCATAAAAGGGCAGTGGCGATTGGCCAATACCCTCTCGTCGCAAATGATTCAACGTTTGCAAACATCTGTGCTGGTCACCTCAACCGGGGCCTCCACCCGGATCGAAGGCAGTAAGTTGAGTGATAAGGACGTACAGGCATTGTTCCGGAACCAGCGGATTACAAAGTTCCGAACCCGCGATGAACAGGAGGTCGGCGGCTATCTTGAGGTGCTGGAAGCTGTTTTTGAAAACTGGCGGGATATCCCCGTCACGGAAAATGCCATTTTGGGTCTTCATCAACAAATGCTGCGCCACTCGGTAAAGGATGCACGCCACAAGGGAGGCTACAAATTCGGCTCGAACCGGGTTGAAGCGCGAGACCAAGACGGCGAACTCGTTGGGGTCGTGTTTGATCCAACCCCGCCCCACCTGGTCGCCAAAGAAATGCAGGAGCTGATCGACTGGACAAAGCAGGAGTTGGAAGATGATACCTTTCCAAGGCTCTTGGTGATCGCCAATTTCGTATTCGAATTTCTGGCCATTCATCCGTTCCAGGACGGAAATGGCCGACTCAGCCGAATCCTGACCAATCTGATGCTTTTGCAGGCGGGCTATGCGTTTTGCCCATTCGTCTCGCACGAGAAGATCATTGAGGACAATAAAGCGGACTACTACGTAGCGCTCAATCAAACACAGCAGAGTTGGAAGACGGATGATGAAGACATCTCGCCCTGGCTGTTGTTCTTCCTGGAAGTTGTGGGCAAGCAAAGCGACGCAGCTCTGCAGCTCATGACAGATGAACCAACTGAACTCTTCTTGTCCGATCTGCAACTACAAGTCTGGGAGTTCGCCAATGCCGTCGAGACCTTCAGCCGCAAGGAGGTTGTGGAAGCTACCGGCCTCAATCCTCGAACCGTGGATCATACACTCCGAAAGCTTGTCGAGATGAACAAGATCGAACGATTTGGCCAAGCCCGCGCCACCAGGTATCGCGTGAAATCCTCACGGTAGTGCCGATGACTGCGGGCCGTATCCAACCTGAAACCGGGGTCGTGTGTGGGTACCCCCGGTTTTGCAAGGCTTTTCTGAACTGAATCGTAAGCGGTGTCACCGCGCCCTGTTAAAGCTCCAGGGCATCAGTTCGTCGATGCGGGCAGCCGGGTGACCTGCTGCGATGGCTTCGAGGGTTGCCTTGAGATAGGCATAGGGCTCGACGTCATTGAGCTTGCAGGTTTCGATCAGGGAGGCGATACGCCCCCAGTTTCTGCCACCTTCGTCATGGCCCGCAAAGAGCGCGTTCTTACGATTGAGGGCAATAGGGCGGATGGTTCGCTCGACCACGTTGCTGTCCATCTCGATAGCGCCGTCATCGAGAAAGAGCTTCAGTCCGTCCATGTGTTTGGCGATGTAGGAGAGCTTATCGCCGAGGCGTGATTTGGCCGAGATGCGGGAGCGGACGGTTTTGAGCCAGATCTCGAATGCCTCGATCAGCGGCTTGGTCTTTTCCTGGCGAACAGCTTTGCGCTCGGCGGCGGGTTTTCCTCTAATCTCAGCCTCGATCTTGTAGAACTCGGCAATCCGCCTGAGCCCATCCCCTGCAATGGGCGAGCCATCGCGGTCATGCACTTCCTTGAGCTTGCGCCGCGCATGAGCCCAGCAATAGGCCAGTTTGACGGATCCTGAGTTACGGCCCGGTTTGGTCAGGGCATTATAACCCGTATAGCCATCCACCTGCAGCGTACCGCTGAAGCCGGTCAGGAACTCCGTTGCGTGTTTGCCGCCACGCCCATCGGCGTAACAGAACACAACACCCGGTGGGGCGGTGCCCCCGAAGGGCCGCTCATCGCGGGCAATGGCCCAGAGATACCCGGTCTTGGTTCTGCCGCGCCCCGGATCGAGCACCGGACAGCGCGTCTCATCGGCAAAGAGCTTGCTGGAAGATTTGATATCTTTGAACAGATGATCCACCACGGGAGCAAGATGGAAGGATATCCGGCCCATCCAGCCCGCAAGGGTGGAGCGGTGCAGATCAAGGCCGGATCAGGCATAAATCTGCGCCTGCCGGAACAAGGGGCAGTGGTCGGCGTACTTGGAGACCGCCACCTGCGCCAATGTCCCCTCGGTAGGCAGGCCACCCTCGATCAGATGAACCGGTGCAGGTGCCTGGGCCACGCCAGCGTCCTTGTTCGGGCAGGCGTATTTGGGCCGGATGGTCACGATCACCCGCGCCTGGGCCGGAACAATATCCAGTCGTTCGGTGCGATCTTCGCCGATCCTGACCATCTCACCACAGCCGCAGGGGCATGTAATGCTGTCAGGCTCGATCACCTGTTCGATACGTTCCAGATGATCCGGCAGGTTCCCAAGGTTGCGCTGCACAGGTTTGCGCTTCTTGCGCGGTTTGGTCATCTCGATTGTTTCTGACTGCGCCTCGGCCTCGACTGTCGCGACCTCCAGATCTTCAAAAGCCAGTTGCCGTTCATCCGGGCTGAGCTTCTCGGAGCGTTTGCCATAGACCAGCTGGTGCAGTTCTTTGACAAAATGCTCCAGACGCGCGTTGATCGCCTCAAGTTCCACGTTCTGCGTGGCGAGAGCGGCGTTGCTTTCTTCGAGTGCACAATTGCGCGACGTCAGGTTGCTGTTCAACAGGCTCACGCCAAACGCCTCTTTCCGTGCCGCCAAAACAACCGCCCGCACCTCCGCGGGAAGGGCATCCAGATCAAGGGATTCAAGGGCGTCAGGCATGGCGTGTTCTTAGCAGATCAGGCCACGATTTACACCCTGTACATAAGGCTGAGAGTCACTCTGCCGCACCCGGTCGACGTGTCCGCCGCGCCGTCACCCGTCGCCAGTCCAGACCCTCAAACAGAGTCTCAAATTGCGCCTTGGACAGCCGCATCACGCCATCATGGACCCTGGGCCAGGCGAACTTGCCCTGTTCCAGCCGCTTGTACGTCATCACCAGACCGGACCCATCCCAAAGCAGAACCTTGATGCGATCTCCACGTTTGGCGCGGAACACGATGATTACGCCCGAGTGCGGATCAAGGCCCGGATCGCGTTCGGCAACCGCCGCCAGCCCGTCATGGCCCTTCCTGAAATCCACCGGCCTGGTCGCAATCACAACCCGCACCGATTGCGACGGAACAATCATCCCTGTCGCGCCAGGTGCCGCGCAACATCCTTGATCCGTTTTGTGGCCGTGCTTTTGGGCAGGCGGACAGTGACAGATCCCGCGATGATCTCAACACCGTCAAAGGGCGAAGGCGGTGGTGTCGCAAGCACTGCGATCTCTGCAAAACCAGACGTCTGACCCTCGTCACGCGCGACCTTGCGCCTGGCCGTCGTGCGCCATGTCGATAACCGCGTCGCCGACATACCGTGTTTGCGAGCCACACCCGCAACCGTCGCGCCTGGCGCATACGTCTCGGCCACAATCGCCGCGCGCTCCGCCGCCGTCCGCAGTACAGGTTTGCGACGCGAAACCTCCGCCCCATCATCCAACATCAAATCACCTCCAGATCATTGGAGACCAGCATCTCATATCAAACCGCAAGCCGATACCATGGGGCGCCCGCACCGGTTACACTGAATCTTACCACCCCTCAAAAAATCCACACTTTCCACAATTTGGGGATTTTCTCGTAACCTATGAAGCATCTTCGCAGGAAGCGAAGGCCTTGTTTGAAGAGGGAGCAGAGTGATCTTCGGGTTTTTCGAACCCCCTTTTTTCTCCGCTTTGGGCGACCATTTGTTCATCCGCTGCACCTGCTGAAACGGCCCAATACATGGCTATTGCCATGACAAGAATAAGCCTTTCCAGTCGATCCGGCTTTTTGATCTGACTTTGCGCGATGCCAAACCCACGGGTCTTGAAGTCCGAGAACATAGATTCAATCCCCCACCGTAACCCGTAGTCAAGAACAGTGTATTGCGAAGGCTTTGCATCCATCGCGATAATCCATGGTTCAGGGTGGCCTTCATCATGCAGTACGCCGATATTCGTAAACACACCCGACCCATAAAGCTCTGCGTTTATAAGGCCCTGGGGCATCAGGTCCTTGATCTCACCACAAGACAACTCTCCACCTAGGTGCTGTAAGGTCAGGTTGCCTTTCAAGCGAATTCGATATCCCCATCCCGCTTTTTGGCAATAGTGTATTAACTTTTCTGGTAACTCCCAAGCACCCCCTGCAAGATGAGCAAGATGAGCGGGGCTTTGGTGGGTGCTGTCCGGTTATAGGCGCGCGATGATCTGAGCTGGTGGGACCGTGATGATCTCAAGGATATTCAGCCCATGCTTTCTGGCTGTGGAGATCACGGACCGGATGTCGGCGAAGACCCGGGCTCCCTCGATCGTGCGGAAACTCCCCGGGATCTTCATGCGCACTTTCATCATGCGCAGGTCCTGTTCGGCCTGATTGTTGGTGAAGGGGACGTCAAAATCCGTAAGGAACCGCAAGACGTCGTCGCGGAAGTCCCGCAAGCGAATGAGGAGATTATGCCCCGGCCTTCGCGGCTTTCTCCCTCGAGAACCGGTTTTTGGCACCAATGGTGGCAGCCCTTCATGGAAGTCTGTGCCCTTGGCAAGGATTGCCATGTACTCGGCGAGTATATCCTCATGAACGGATGCCGGGAGTTCGGTGTCGCCTCTCCCCTGCGCG
The DNA here is from genome assembly GCA_951812305.1 of uncultured Paracoccaceae bacterium. Lineage (GTDB taxonomy): Bacteria > Pseudomonadota > Alphaproteobacteria > Rhodobacterales > Rhodobacteraceae > Rhodobacter_B. The sequence continues at coordinate 655,700 of CATOSB010000011.1, read as the reverse complement.
GCACACTTCAGCTGATTGGCGTTGGTGAGCAGCGCGCTCAACTCTGTCGCCCATGGCTCTTTTTCGATCTCGGCGACGGCCCTCGGTTCGCGCAGGTGATGTGCCCCACAGAGGGCGTGTGCGTCCACCCCCTCCATATGGGCGTAATACGATTTCCAGTGATCATGGACGATCGTCCCACCGTTCAGGAAGGTTGGAACAGCACCGCGCCCGGGATCGATCCGGTAGTGGGTGAATGCGCCATCACAGATCGTATGCAACCAGTGCAGCTTGCCGGCGACACGCAGCCCGGTCTCGTCCAGATGCCGAACACCGCCTCCCGTGAGGGTATCACGAATGTGCTCGACCACGCCACTCAGACGCTGCGCTGTGCCATTGACCCGGTTGGTCACGCTGGCCGCGCACAGGCTGGTGGCTCCGAACAGATCCCGCAGGAGTTGGCAGACCCGATCTTCGGGGATCAGCTGCTGGACATTGCAGTAGACCGCCGCGGCCCGTATGCGCGGACCATATTGCACATGCGCGCTCACGCCCTCGGGAAACGCGGCCGTTGTCGTGGCTCGGCAATGCGCGCAGCCGTAAATCATTGCCTGATGCTCGGTGACTTCCAGCTGCGGCGGGGGCACGTCGAACACCTGACGGTTCTTCACCCCCTCGATCATCTCTGGCGTCTGGCGCTGCTGACAGGTACGACACTGCGCTGCTTCATGGCGTTGCACAAAGTCTGGCGTTGGCGTCTGGCGCAGGGTGTCGCCTCGGTGGCCAGTCTGGCCGCCGCTTTTCTTGCCGGACTTTCCACGCAGGCTGCGTGGTGCCGGCTTCTTCAGCCCATCACTCGAGGGAGGCTTGCTGCTGTTACGGCTGTTTTTGCCAAGCTGCCTGCGCAGTTCATCAATCTCTTGCGCCTGGAATGCTACAAATTCTTCCAACTCCGAGATCCGGCGCAGAGCCATAGCGGGGCTTTGTTCAAGGGAGGCAACCTTATACCAAGGGTGCTTCAAAATGACTCAGCTATGGATTTTGGGTACCGCCTGAGGTGCTGAGGTGATTCAAGATTGGCAAAGGAGACCACCGATGCCAGCCAGGATACCGATGCGAGCCGATTTTACCGCCAATGATCTGCGCAAGCTTGCCGCAGAGAGTTCTGATGCCCGGCAGAGCCGACGGCTTTTGTCGCTTGCCGCTATCGCCGATGGCATGTCGCGTGGGGCTGCGGCCCGCATTGGCGGGATGGACCGGCAAACGCTCAGGGACTGGGTGCTCCGTTTCAACGCTGATGGTCCAGCGGGGCTGCTGGATCGGCAGCGAGGAGGCTCGCGATCCCGCCTTGACAATGCGCAACTGGATGAACTGGCGGCTCTTGTCGAGACCGGTCCTGATCCTGAAAAGGACGGTGTCGTCCGCTGGCGGCGGGTCGATTTGAAGAATGTGATCAAGGCGCGTTTTGGCGTCGACTATCACGAGCGCCATGTGGGGCAGATTCTGCACAATCTGGGCTTTTCCCACATCAGCGCACGCCCTCAGCACCCGGGGCAGGACGTGCAGGTCATTGAGGATTTCAAAAAAACTTCGGCGACAATCTGAAGGAGACGCTTCAGGGGGTGCCGCCGGACAAACCCGTCGAAATCTGGTTCCAGGACGAGATGCGTCTCGGTCAGAAGAACACCCGCGTCCGCCAGTGGGCACGCAAGGGCACACGGCCCCGCCAGCCCGCCGATCAGCGTTACCAAAATGCGTATCTTTTTGGCGCCATCTGCCCCGAACGCGGCACCGGCGCGGCGATCATGATGCCAGCAGCCGACACCTATGCGATGCAGCGCCACCTGGAAGAAATCAGCAAAATTGTCTCCGATGGCGCCCACGCCGTCATCCTCATGGACCAAGCCGGCTGGCACACGACATCCGCTCTGGAAATCCCGCAAAACCTGTCGCTCATGTTTCTGCCGCCCAAATCACCAGAGCTGAATCCAACCGAAAACATTTGGCAATATCTCCGCCAGACATGGCTCGCAAACCGGACGTTCGACACATATGACGCGATTCTCGACGCGGGGTGCGAGGCCTGGAACAACCTCATCGCAAGACCGCAAACCATCACATCCATCGCAAGCCGCAACTGGGCGAAAGTCGGTCAGATTGAATAACCCTTGGTATTATCCATTCCAGCAGTGATTCAGAAAATCAACCCGAGCGCAATGGAACCCTGAGCAGAACGGAAGTTTCATTCACCCTATGGTAAATTAGACTCACACCAAACACTACAAAACCAGACAAGTCAGCAGGGGGCTTGGGAGTTACCTTTGGTCATGGGGTCTCAGATAAATTGGGGGTTCGTGCGACTGCCATATTGAGACATTGAAAAAGACATGGCAAGCCTGATGTCTCAATATGTACACATTTCAAGCCCTGAAAAGCGACTTAAGGGGTCCATTAGGGCTCAGTGCAAAATACCCCTCTCTCATGAGCGTTTTTGGTTTTCTCGACACGCTTTATCTACCCCGCTGGTGCGGGATGGTCAAAAGTTGTAGCCTGTGCAGGCGCTGGAGACGGTGGGCCGAACCGATGGTTATCATTCTCTCATCCGCGGATTGGATACCGCCTGACCAAGTTCGATACGGGGTTACCTCTCTCTAAGACCGGATGTTTTTCCCAAAGTGTTCCGAGGGTTTCCCTATCAATGGCCGCCATCTCCAGCGTGCTACACAGGCAGGCTGTGATGCCTGCCAACTCAGGCCGGGAGCGGCGCTTTCCGTGCGATGTCCCAGACGAAGCCAGCCAGTTCGCGGGCGATTGCGGCGAGCACGCGCGGCTGAGGTTTGCCGGTGTTCGACAGATACCGGAACCGCTTGCACAGACGGGTCTGCGCTTTCCAGCCGATGTCGCGGATCTCCTGTGGCAGGTGCTCGGAGCGTTTCAGGTAGAGATGCCCCTCCTTCGGCGGATGCCGGTAGGACCAGCTCGCCTCCACCAGCATCGTCCGGGCCAGGGCATTGCCGGTCTTGGTCAGACGCCCCCGCCGCGTTGTGTTACCACTGGAATGTTCGGTTGGCACCAGTCCAAGCCATGCCATGAGTTGGCGTGGATTTTCAAATCGCGTGATGTCGCCGATCTCGGCCACCACAGTGCTCGCGATGATCGTGTTCACCCCACGCAGCGCACGCAAGGCATCGACGACAGGAGCGAAGCGCCAGGTCTGAATTGCCTCTTCAATCGCCTGGTCCAGGGTGGCCACTCGGGCTTCGGCTTGATCAACAGCGCGCTTCAGTTCCTCGAAGGCCAGCTGCTGGTGAGAAAAGCGGAAGCGGCGCAATTCTGCCAGCCATCGGCGATGCCGCTTCGTCCAATAGCTGCCATTCTCGTATCGGAGTCCATGACGCAAGAGAAAGCTGAGCAATTGCTGCTTGGCGACCTTCACGGCATCCGTCGCCTGCTTGCGCGTGCGGATCAGATCGCGCATGGCCTCCTGCTCCTCGTCCGGTGTCCAGATGGGGGTGAGTTCACCGGCCCGCCAGAGCCGCGCCAGCATTTCAGCGTCGCGCCGGTCGGTCTTGACCTTGTCGCCAGCCTTGCGCGGGATCAGTGCGGGCGCGACAACGGCACACTCAAATCCGAGCTTGGTGAGATGGCGGTACAGTCCGTAACCACAAGGTCCTGCTTCATAACAGAAGCTCGGCGTGTTGCCCGCCGCCGTCAGCTGTTTGGTTAGGCGCAAAACAGAATCAGCGGAACTGGTGATGGTCCCGAAAAAGCGCATCTCGCCCCGCCGCCCTTCATCTGCAATGGCCACCGCAATCGTGTCCTTGTGAACGTCAAGACCAACGTAAGCTGTTTTGTTCATTCGTGTTTCCTCCTTCGAACAAGTCCATGTTCGTCGAGAAAACCACAGGCATTGTGCCCGCCGCAAAACGCTCATCTGGTCTAAGAAAAGTAACCCGTTGTAATCAAATGATTTTTATAGCTGTGCTTTCTGCGAATTTTGTGCGCATTTGCAAGCCTCTTAATTCATTGTTTTCAAATGATTTTAAATTTCTTAACGTGGTTTTCTGCACTCAGCCTCACTCGACCCCAAGATGGAAGGATATCCGGCCCATCCAGCCCGCAAGGGTGGAGCGGTGCAGATCAAGGCCGGATCGGGCATAAATCTGCGCCTGCCGGAACAAGGGGCAGTGATCGGCGTACTTGGACACGGCCACCTGCGCCAATGTCCCCTCGGTAGGCAGGCCACCCTCGATCAGATGCACCGGTGCAGGCGCCTGGGCCACGCCAGCGTCCTTGTTCGGACAGGCGTATTTGGGCCGGATGGTCACGATCACCCGCGCCTGGGCCGGAACAATATCCAGTCGTTCGGTGCGATCTTCGCCGATCCTGACCATCTCACCACAGCCGCAGGGGCATGTAATGCTGTCAGGCTCGATCACCTGTTCGATACGTTCCAGATGATCCGGCAGGTTCCCAAGGTTGCGCTGCGCAGGTTTGCGCTTCTTGCGCGGTTTGGTCATCTCGATTGTTTCTGACTGCGCCTCGGCCTCCGCTGTCGCGACCTCCAGATCTTCAAAAGCCAGTTGCCGTTCATCCGGGCTGAGCTTCTCGGAGCGTTTGCCATAGACCAGCTGGTGCAGTTCTTTGACAAAATGCTCCAGACGCGCGTTGATCGCCTCAAGTTCCACGTTCTGCGTGGCGAGAGCGGCGTTGCTTTCTTCGAGTGCACAATTGCGCGACGTCAGGTTGCTGTTCAACAGGCTCACGCCAAACGCCTCTTTCCGTGCCGCCAAAACAACCGCCCGCACCTCCGCGGGAAGGGCATCCAGATCAAGGGATTCAAGGGCGTCAGGCATGGCGTGTTCTTAGCAGATCAGGCCACGATTTACACCCTGTACATAAGGCTGAGAGTCACTCTGCCGCACCCGGTCGACGTGTCCGCCGCGCCGTCACCCGTCGCCAGTCCAGACCCTCAAACAGAGTCTCAAATTGCGCCTTGGACAGCCGCATCACGCCATCATGGACCCTGGGCCAGGCGAACTTGCCCTGTTCCAGCCGCTTGTACGTCATCACCAGACCGGACCCATCCCAAAGCAGAACCTTGATGCGATCTCCACGTTTGGCGCGGAACACGATGATTACGCCCGAGTGCGGATCAAGGCCCGGATCGCGTTCGGCAACCGCCGCCAGCCCGTCATGGCCCTTCCTGAAATCCACCGGCCTGGTCGCAATCACAACCCGCACCGATTGCGACGGAACAATCATCCCTGTCGCGCCAGGTGCCGCGCAACATCCTTGATCCGTTTTGTGGCCGTGCTTTTGGGCAGGCGGACAGTGACAGATCCCGCGATGATCTCAACACCGTCAAAGGGCGAAGGCGGTGGTGTCGCAAGCACTGCGATCTCTGCAAAACCAGACGTCTGACCCTCGTCACGCGCGACCTTGCGCCTGGCCGTCGTGCGCCATGTCGATAACCGCGTCGCCGACATACCGTGTTTGCGAGCCACACCCGCAACCGTCGCGCCTGGCGCATACGTCTCGGCCACAATCGCCGCGCGCTCCGCCGCCGTCCGCAGTACAGGTTTGCGACGCGAAACCTCCGCCCCATCATCCAACATCAAATTACCTCCAGATCATTGGAGGCCAGAATCTCACATCAGACGCGCGCGCGATACCATGGGGCGCTCGCATCGCTTACACACCTCTCGGGTCCGACGCTTCTTCTCCCGCACATAATCCGTGACAATGGTGATCCCGCCCGTGAAGCCGTGTTCGTCCCGAAGGCGCTCGTGGATACGCTTCGCCGTGTGACGCTGCTTCTTGATCCGGCTCATATCGTCCGCAAGGATCTGGTCGATGATCGCGACAAACGGATCAAGCTTGGGGCGAACTGGCGGACCTTCACGCCGGTAACCCGGCGGAACTGAATGCTTCAGAATCTTCGCAACGGTCTTGCGATCAATACCAAAAAGTCGCGCCGCAGCGCTGTTACTCATCCCTATATTGTTAGCGCTTTGCTGTCCCCGTTGTTGTGGGGGCCGATTTAGCACCGCTTTTGCGGTTTGTACAGCAAGATACCGCCGGTGCGGTCTTTAGTGACCAAGTGTTGCGAGGATATCGGCTCTTGACAAATTGCGCCATTTGGCGTAAATAATTAGACATATGGCGTATTTATGGAGTTCACAATGCAAAGCGCAGTGGAAATTGACCCAGGTATTGGTGGTGATGACCAGACAGAAATGGTCAACGCAGGTATCAAAGCTTACACTCGAATTTGCGACATTTGGCAAATAAAGGGCAGCACGGCCGCAGGCCTGCTCGATGTAGAGACACGGACTTGGAACCGAATGAAGGGGGGGACTTGGAGTGGAAAATTGACCCAGGACCAAGTCCTGAGGCTCAGTGCCTTTGTAGGTCTCTACAAAGGATTGCACCTTTATTTCAGTGACGCACTAGCTGATCGCTGGCCGACATTGGCAAACAGTGGTCCTCCGTTCGCTGGACTAACTCCAATCCAATATATTTCCCGAGGAGGTTTGCCAGCATTGCTCGCAACACGGAACTACGTTGATGCCATCCGAGGGGGCCTGTGATACCGTCGCTGACCGCAATCAATGAGCAGGCAACCGTGCGACTTGTTCCATCCGGCTATGCAAAGCCACCGGTTCTTTTGCCGATCGTCGACTCTCGCCATGAAGAAGACCTACTTGCCAAGCTTGAAGGTATGACAAGCGGTCGTTTGCTTGCTGAACGGGATGGACTGCTGGACCTCAACCCACGCGAGCTGACTTATCAAGTCTGGGGTTACACCCATATAAACGCCGCCTTCAGTTACACCCGGGAAGAAGGAAACCGGTTTAACGATAAAAGCCGGGGCGCTTGGTATTGCGCATTTGAAGATGTCACCGCGTTGGAAGAGGTGGCCTTCCACCGAACGCGCGAACTCAAACGCATCAAGGTTTTTGAAGATGAGGTCCAGTATCAGAGCATGCTTGCAAGCTTTGTTGGTGAATTCCACGATGTAAGGAATGTAGCTCCATCGCCAGACTATCTTGGCGATGACCCAATAAAAGCTTATCCACGTGGTCAGCGACTAGCCCGTCAACTACGCGACGACAAATCCCCTGGCATCGTTTACCCATCGGTTCGGAATACTGGCGGAACATGTCTGGTCGCATTCCACCCACATCTTGTTCAAAACGTCCGCTTTGGTGCGCGATGGAAACTCATCTGGGATGGAAAACCGGAGCCAATCATTCAAGGGGCTTAGTACAAAGTCGCGTAGCAAATCTGAGAGTCGTCGCCATGGTCGACGAGTTGCTAGTCTTCTACTTTCGGCACCTTGCGCACGCGATAGACGACAGGTGTGTCTTCGATATTCTTTGGTTGTTCTCTCAGTGTAATGTAAGCGATGCGAACGCCCCATGGTATCGGCTTGCGGTTTGATATGAGATGCTGGTCTCCAATGATCTGGAGGTGATTTGATGTTGGATGATGGGGCGGAGGTTTCGCGTCGCAAACCTGTACTGCGGACGGCGGCGGAGCGCGCGGCGATTGTGGCCGAGACGTATGCGCCAGGCGCGACGGTTGCGGGTGTGGCTCGCAAACACGGTATGTCGGCGACGCGGTTATCGACATGGCGCACGACGGCCAGGCGCAAGGTCGCGCGTGACGAGGGTCAGACGTCTGGTTTTGCAGAGATCGCAGTGCTTGCGACACCACCGCCTTCGCCCTTTGACGGTGTTGAGATCATCGCGGGATCTGTCTCTATCCGGTTGCCCAAAAGCACGGCATCAAAACGGATCGCGAATGTTGCGCGGCACCTGGCGCGACAGGGATGATTGTTCCGTCTCAATCGGTGCGGGTTGTGATTGCGACCAGGCCGGTGGATTTCAGGAAGGGCCATGACGGGCTGGCGGCGGTTGCCGAACGCGATCCGGGCCTTGATCCGCACTCGGACATAATCATCGTGTTCCGCGCCAAACGTGGAGACCGCATCAAGGTTCTGCTTTGGGATGGGTCCGGTCTGGTGATGACGTACAAGCGGCTGGAACAGGGCAAGTTCGCCTGGCCCAGGGTCCATGATGGCGTGATGCGGCTGTCCAAGGCGCAATTTGAGACCCTGTTTGAGGGTCTGGACTGGCGACGGGTGACGGCGCGGCGGACATGTCGACCGGGTGCGGCAGAGTGACTCGCAGCCTTATGTACAGGGTGTAAATTGTGGCCTGATCTGCTAAGAACACGCCATGCCTGACGCCCTTGAATCCCTTGATCTGGATGCCCTTCCCGCGGAGGTGCGGGCGGTTGTTTTGGCGGCACGGAAAGAGGCGTTTGGCGTGAGCCTGTTGAACAGCAACCTGACGTCGCGCAATTGTGCACTCGAAGAAAGCAACGCCGCTCTCGCCACGCAGAACGTGGAACTTGAGGCGATCAACGCGCGTCTGGAGCATTTTGTCAAAGAACTGCACCAGCTGGTCTATGGCAAACGCTCCGAGAAGCTCAGCCCGGATGAACGGCAACTGGCTTTTGAAGATCTGGAGGTCGCGACAGCGGAGGCCGAGGCGCAGTCAGAAACAATCGAGATGACCAAACCGCGCAAGAAGCGCAAACCTGTGCAGCGCAACCTTGGGAACCTGCCGGATCATCTGGAACGTATCGAACAGGTGATCGAGCCTGCCAGCATTACATGCCCCTGCGGCTGTGGTGAGATGGTCAGGATCGGCGAAGATCGCACCGAACGACTGGATATTGTTCCGGCCCAGGCGCGGGTGATCGTGACCATCCGGCCCAAATACGCCTGCCCGAACAAGGACGCTGGCGTGGCCCAGGCGCCTGCACCGGTTCATCTGATCGAGGGTGGCCTGCCTACCGAGGGGACATTGGCGCAGGTGGCCGTGTCCAAGTACGCCGATCACTGCCCCTTGTTCCGGCAGGCGCAGATTTATGCCCGATCCGGCCTTGATCTGCACCGCTCCACCCTTGCGGGCTGGATGGGCCGGATATCCTTCCATCTTGCTCCCGTGGTGGATCATCTGTTCAAAGATATCAAATCTTCCAGCAAGCTCTTTGCCGATGAGACGCGCTGTCCGGTGCTCGATCCGGGGCGCGGCAGAACCAAGACCGGGTATCTCTGGGCCATTGCCCGCGATGAGCGGCCCTTCGGGGGCACCGCCCCACCGGGTGTTGTGTTCTGTTACGCCGATGGGCGTGGCGGCAAACACGCAACGGAGTTCCTGACCGGCTTCAGCGGTACGCTGCAGGTGGATGGCTATACGGGTTATAATTGCCCTGACCAAACCGGGCCGTAACTCAGGATCCGTCAAACTGGCCTATTGCTGGGCTCATGCGCGGCGCAAGCTCAAGGAAGTGCATGACCGCGATGGCTCGCCCATTGCAGGGGATGGGCTCAGGCGGATTGCCGAGTTCTACAAGATCGAGGCTGAGATTAGAGGAAAACCCGCCGCCGAGCGCAAAGCTGTTCGCCAGGAAAAGACCAAACCGCTGATCGAGGCATTCGAGATCTGGCTCAAAACCGTCCGCTCCCGCATCTCGGCCAAATCACGCCTCGGCGATAAGCTCTCCTACATCGCCAAACACATGGACGGACTGAAGCTCTTTCTCGACGACGGCGCTATCGAGATGGACAGCAACGTGGTCGAGCGAGCCATCCGCCCGATTGCCCTCAATCGTAAGAACGCGCTCTTTGCGGGCCATGACGAAGGTGGCAGAAACTGGGGGCGTATCGCCTCCCTGATCGAAACCTGCAAGCTCAATGACGTCGAGCCCTATGCCTATCTCAAGGCAACCCTCGAAGCCATCGCTGCCGGCCATCCAGCAGCCCGCATCGACGAACTCATGCCATGGAACTTTGACAGGGCGCGGTGACACCGCTTACTGTTTAGTTCGAACAAGCAGTCAGTTAGAGATGGCACACGCGATCCGCTAAGGAGACACGCAAGAATAAGTACTACGTTTGGTGGCGGCGGCGTGGTGTGATTGTGTAGTTCCATTCTGGGTGGAATGCATTCCCTTCGATGACGAGGCTATCCATTTCAGCTTTGGTGACCTTAACACCCTTCTCGTAAATACTTTCGTCAAGTGCGCATTCTACTTTCAGCCCAGCGTTCGTCGTCGTCGCCCCGATCAACTCGACGACTGCCATACGGCTGGACAGCGGCCGTCCGCGCCAGTTCTGTGTGATGTGGCAAAACATCCGATGCTCGATGAGGTTCCACTTGGATGTGCCGGGCGGATAGTGATGGACGTGCAAGACAAGGTCGGTTTCGTCAGCAAACCTCTGCAGTTCTACCTTCCATAACCGGACGCGCGCACCGTTCGATCCGCCGCAGTCAGCAGTTATTGTCAGCTCGCGCATGCCAGGATGGCGCTGCTGGCCCATGCGCTTCTGCCAGGTACGGATAGAGTTGACGGCGAATGAAGCAGTGTCAGCGGTGACGCCCACGCTAACCCAGCCAGTATTGGTGCCAACGTCGTAGACACCGTAGGGCACCACCTTGCCGAGCTCCTTGTCGGGGAAATCATGTATGTTAATGCAGCGGGGGTCGCCTTTTGGCCGGTAGTCGCTGCCATCGTTGCGGTAGTTTCCGATCAACTCCTTCTTTTTGGTGTCGACCGAGATAACAGGCTGCCCAGCCGCCTGCGCGTCCAATACCCTGGCGTTAATATGCTCAAACTGCGCGTCGCGATCAGGGTGGTTGGTGCCATCGTGCGTTTTGCGATTGACCTGCCGCGAATATTCCAACTTTGTTTCCAGCAACCTGGCGACAGTATTGGCACATATAGTATGGCCTGCAGCACACAGTGCCGCTGCCAGCTTTGCCGGGCTCTTCGACACCCATTTAAGCGGACGTATAGGATCACCCATCGTCGCTGGCTCGGCGAGACGCTGCAAGTCGGACACCAGCGTCGTATCAAGGTCGGCGACCTCGCGTCGCCCTCCACCCTTGCGGCGCACGCGGCCATTGCCTGGACCTGGAGTATCAAGATCATTGATGCCTCGCCCGATGGTGGAACGTGCGAGGCCAGTGATCTCCGCAACTGCCGCAAGACCGCCACGCCCCGCCGCTCGGGCTTCTGCGGCAGCAAACAAACGCCGACCTCGTTCGCCAAGCTTCGAACCAAAAACTTCCCATCGCTCCTGAATTTGTTCTCGCTCTACCATGATTATCGATTACCATATTGAGAACGGCATGAGAATCGTGCGGACCAGAGTCAAACCGTCGCAGCGGCAAAGGTTTGCGATTCACTTATTGTTGCGTGTCTCCTAACGCGAAAATCCACGGTGCAGCCCCGCATGAATTTCTCAAGCTTCGCGGTGCTACGGTATATACCGATCCTGCGACTTGGGTCGTCCCATCCATCATTACCACTGATGATGTCAGCAATGGCGTCGATACTTTGGAGTGAAAGCGGAAATTTCATAAGGGGTTTAACTACGCTCCACCAAGGACGCCTCTTGGGGGACATAACGATAGCCCGCAATCGACCCATCCCGAATTTTCTCAACCGCCTGATCAATAGCGAAGAGCGGGACAAGAAACCATTCGCGCGGGGTAATGGGATTTCCAAAGCGATCCTTGATCTCGATGTCCAGGCGTGCGGGGTCGAAGATACGATGGATCAGGTTTTCCAGCTTGCTACGGTTGATGTTGTAAAGCTCGTAAGTCGCTACGATTTCAACTTCCGCCATGAGAAACGTCGGATCGAGCTTGGTATTGGCGATGCGCCGCTCAACTTTACCGCTTGTCACGCCGATCTTGTGTAGGACATCGCGGTTCTCCGTGACGATAGGCAGTGATGATTTGCTGCGCAGAACATAGATCGTACCACTGGCCTCATCCCGATCTGCGGTATGGTCAGCAAAGAGCGGGCCTGCGGATGGATCGGTAATCCGCCTACCTGCCTCGTCCTTGTTCAGAGCGCGCTGAAGCGAGCGCATAAGCATGTTGCTTTCGGTGCCGTTGTCGAAGATGACGCGCAACCGCGCGTCTATGTGGCCTTTTTCATTCGGGAACTTTTCTCCCATCTCCGCGACGTAGGTCTTCTGGCCACCAAGAATGAAAAAGCGACCAGGCTCGATCTCCGCCTTGCGTTCGAAGGGGCGCGTTTCCCGAAGGTCGGTATTGAGGTCCTTCTGAACCTGCTCGAACAGCGGTTTGAAAGTATCAAAGTCTTCACAGCGCTCGCGATTGGCAATCTCCTCGGCGGCACGTTTTTCAGCAGTTGAGCGGACATGCTTCAACTCAGTAATCGGCGGAGTTTCGACTTCAATCCCCAACTCAGCCAGGAGTGCATCATCATCGAGTTCATCCGTTGCGCTTTCTGCTGGCGAGGATGCGTCGGAAAGAAGTCCTTGGTGATCCATCGCCGCGACAAGGGCATGGCTCACAGGTTGCGTGCGGATACGATCAAGCCGCACGGCATAGAGACGCTCGAAAATATCTCGCGTCTCACCATGTTGGGGTACGCGGCCATGTTCTTCGAAGAACCGCTGAATCTCTTCAAAACCCGCGATGGTCCGCTCTTCAAGCGGGGTGCGGGTGGCCGTTTTCTTCACTTCAACCTCGACGCCAAGCTCAGCGAGAAGGGCATCGTCATCTTCGGTAAATTCCTTAGCCATTGGCAGCCTCCTGCTTCATGCGCGCGAGGAATGCCACGCCTTCAGCCATCTTCTTTTCCCAGGCATCGGGGGAAGTGATGGACGGCAGTCGTCCGCGTTCCTGTTTGAACTTCAGGGCACGTTTGGCCAGATCACGGGCCTCTTCGGGGGTGAGTTGCACCTTCTTGGCCGAAATCACAGCCTGAACCTGCTTCAGGCTTTCTTCGCTCATGGTCTTGGCGAGAATCGCATAAGCTTCGCTGAACGGGTTGATGCGGTCGATCAAGTCTATATCGAGTTCACGCACGTCCATCGCAAATTTGCGCACGCCCTGGATAAGGGCATTGCTTCCCATGCCCTCAGCACTTGGGTCTGAAAGGGCAACCTCTTTGGCTTTTTGGGTGAGGTTCAGGGCAGCAATGGCGTTTTGCCGCACGGCCTCCTGATCCTCTGTATCGAGCTCGGGATATTTGTCCTTAATGATCTTGCCCATGCGCCCCTGTGTGAGCTCTTCGGGCACAAGCTCCTTATCGAAAAGCCCGCGCTCAATGGTGGTCTTATCCTGCACAAAAGCGGTGATGACCTCGTTCAGGTCTTCTTGACAGATACGTTCTGCTTCTTTGGTTTTCGGTTCGGCGAGCCCTTTGATCTCGATCTGGAACTGGCCGCTGTCTTCGTTGAACCCGACATTGCACTTAGTGGGATCGTAACCGTCTTCCCCATAGTCAAAGCCGACCTGCGGGCCGCTGGTTGTGGTTTTCGGGGTAAAATTGAAACGCGGTGCAAGCACCTGCTCCATGAGCAAGCTGGCCGCGATAGCCTTCAGCGTGTCGTTCACCGCCTCGGTGACAGCCTCTTCAGAGGCGTCGGGCTCAGCTATCAGATTGGTAAAGCGGGAACGGGTCTTGCCCTCGGCATCGCGGGTAGCGCGCCCGATGATTTGCACAATCTCGGTTAAGCTTGAGCGATAGCCGACCGTCAGCGCATGTTCACACCAAATCCAGTCAAACCCCTCCTTGGCCATGCCAAGGGCGATGATGATGTCCACGTGATCGCGGTTGTTCTTCTGAGTGGGGTCTTTGAGGGCAGCCGATACTTTGTCGCGCTTGGCGGCATCGTCATCGACCAAATCGGCGATGCGCAATACGCGGCCATCAGATGTCTTCACAAGCTGAAAGCCCGTGGCAGGGTCTGTCCCCTGCCAGTCGCCAAGCTCCTCTAGGATGTGCTCCACTTCCTTATGTTTTTGCTTCGTGCTCTCCCGCGAATTTACATTCGGGATGTGGATGATGGTTTTCTCGTGCGGATCGAGCACCTTCAGGATGTCGTCGGAATAGGGGCCGGTGTAGAAGTAATACCCGATGTCGAGCGCTTTCAGATACTTATAGCCGTTAAGTTGCTCGTAATAGGTATAGGTGACGGTATCGAATTTCGCCTCATCATGGGGCAGGAGAACAGCCTCGGCATCGCCCCGAAAATATGATCCCGTCATGGCGACAACATGCACCTTGTCGCGCGCAATCAGCTCGGCGAGCTGCCCGCCAAGCTTGTTGTCCGGGTTGGCCGAGACGTGGTGAAATTCATCCACGGCGATCAGGCAGTCATCGAAGGCATCCACCCCGAACTTCTCGATGGCGTTGCGGAAGGTCGCGTGGGGACAGACCAGGATGCGATCTTCGCTCGTCAAAAACGTCCCCACTGAGGCGGCTTTGCTTCCGTCTTCGCCTGGCGCGTTGCACAGATTCCACTTTGGTACGACCTGCCAATCCGTCCAGAAACCGAACTTCGACAGCGGCTCGTCGGCAAAGCTCGATCCGATGGATTTCTCGGGGACGGTGATGATGGCCTTGCGAAGCCCCTGATTGTGCAGCTTGTCGAGCGCGATGAACATTAGCGCGCGGCTCTTTCCCGACGCGGGCGGCGACTTGATCAAAAGATACTGCTCGCCCCGCTTCTCATAAGCCCGTTCCTGCATCACCCGCATCCCAAGCTCGTTCGACCTGGTGGAGCCGCCGTTCCGGGCATACGTTACTGAAACGGAGGGAACTTGTTTTGTCATGTTACTTGCCCTCTATCTGTCATGAAGGTGAATCCCCGGCAGCGGTCAATCAAAACCTGATCAAGAAGAAAACCCTCACCGTATATCATACAAGATGTTGATTTATAATGATTTCGCAAATCCCTTCCTTCCACATAGGCTCACCCGGCCAAAACCCGGCCAAAACTTATCTCAATCATGCCCAGTCCGGCACATACCCGGCACGTGACCTCTCTGGATCGGACGGACGGACCAGTTCAGCATCAAGCGCCGTGCGAATAACCCGTGATGGGATGGTCAGAAGGATCAGAAGCAGGCCGTCGTGATCGACCTCTTCAAAGCGAAACTCGATCCCTGGTGAAAGGCGGCTTGCGATCCGTATTTCCAACGGCTGGCCCTGTTTCCGCTTTACCGTCGGTTCGAAGTTGGTGCCGACAACCGCGTGGTCGCCGTCGCGCACGCCCCAGACGACATAAACAAAATGTTGGTCAGCCAGACGGGCGGCGTTGGAGAGGGCAGAGATCAGCTTACCAATCAGCGGCACATCGGCGTTGTTTTCGGGGTCCATTAGGGCTCAGTGCAAAATACCCCTCTAAGAAAAGTAACCCGTTGTAATCAAATGATTTTTATAGCTGTGCTTTCTGCGAATTTTGTGCGCATTTGCAAGCCTCTTAATTCATTGTTTTCAAATGATTTTAAATTTCTTAACGTGGTTTTCTGCACTCAGCCTCACTCGACCCCTTGGTGAACGATTGGCTGGCGGTGCCACGCCCACCGAGATCGCCCGCGAGATGGGCGTCTCGCGCGGCACCGTCTATAAAGCAAAGGCTTTGATGCCCTCGGATGGCCAAACGACAGGGCAGAGCCCATAATGAAAAAGAACAAGCGGAAAGCGCGCGTGCAGACGGCCAAGCCACCTGCGAAGGTCGGCCAGGCCAATTCCAGGGTGCCCCCGCCGCGCAACCTGACACCCGAGCTATGCAAACGCTTGCGCCGGGACATGACGAAGGCCTGCCTCGCCGTGGTGGAAACGCATGGGCTGACGGTTGAAGGTGGCGAACTGAGTGACATCGATCTGCGTCATGGCTTCGACATCAGTTTCCGCGTCGGCATTCCGATGGCAGACGGCGCAATCTATTCGCCAGACAAAGCCATGTTCGAGGTCCTTGCGCCGCATTTTGGCCTGGAACCCTCTGACTATGGGCGGACCTTCAGATCGAAAGATGAGGTCTTCCGCATTGTCGCCATCAATCCAAATAGACCAAAATACCCCATCAGCGCTGAACGCGTCTCAGACGGTCGGGGCTTCAAGTTCCACCCAGACAATGTCGTCATGTACTTGCAGAGTTCAGGCGCATGAAACGTACACCATTTGTTCTTTCAAAAGCCCAAATATGCAGCTTCGGGCCAGCCAGGCCTTTTTGGGGTATCGGAAGACGAAGGACCGACACTCTTTGCCGACGAAGACGAAGAAGATGGCGATAGTGTCAGTGTGGCACCATCCGGAGAAGGTCTTCTGCATTGGTTTCGGGAAGACATTCATCTCAACGAGCATCATCGACATTGGCACATGGTTTACACCACCACTGGAATTCCATCCGGAACACCGACAGCCCCAACTTTTCCGGTGCGCATGAAGAGCCGACAGGGCGAAGTCTTTGTCTACATGCATAGGCAAATGCTAGCCCGGTATGAAACCGAACGTCTCACTGCAGGGCTTGCACTGACTGATCCTTTTAATGACTTCGAACAATCGCTGGGTGAAGGTTATGACCCTGATGCGCGCGAACCGAGGTCTCTGGGTTATGCAGCCCGAGCAGCGGACGTTATGATTGCAAGACCGTCTCAGCTTGATTTAGAAAACCGCCGAGAAGCATATCGGATCTTTCTTCAGACTGGCAGGGTTGCTGGTCAAGATATTCCGATAAATCCTTCAACGATAGGCACTGCATTGGAATCAAACAGCGCTTTGCTTTCCACATCATTCAATTCCAATGAAGAATGGAGACAAGCGCGAACGTTGGTCGGCAACCTCCAACTGCACAATTTTGGGCACGGCGCTATCGCCAGTGCCGGTGAAGAGGGTGCGGGCGTCATGACTAACCCACACACGTCTCTACAAGATCCGGTGTTTTGGCGTTGGCACAAAATGATCGATAACCTTGCGGAGGACTACTATTCAACACTCGCCCCCTATGACTTTTCTTCAAGCCAGATTCGGGCGAAGGCGTCGCCCGATGACACATCCACGCTTCTTATATTCAGCAGCACCGATACGCCAGAGGTTAACCTCGGAGAAGAGAATGTGGACGTTCTCACGGAGCAAGTTGCCACAGCCGCGCGAGCTGCATTCGACGCTGGAAGCTCGGGTACGAATGAGCTGAAAACGGGCTTCAAAGAAGAGAGTTTTGTAACTCCCAAGCACCCTGTCCGATAGGGTTGCGGGGTTTTGTTCCGTCAGAGCCGTGCGATGATCTGAGGTGGTGACAGGGTCAGGATTTCCAGGATGTTGAACCGGTGTTTTCTGGCCGTCGAGATGACGGACCTGATGTCGGCGAAGACCCGCGCGCCCTCGAGGGTGCGGAAGGTGCCCGAGATTTTCATGCGCAGCTTCATCATGCGCAGGTCCTGTTCGGCCTGATTGTTTGTGAATGGGACCGCGAAGTCGGCGATGAATCGCAAAACGTCATCGCGGTAGTCACGCAGGCGGAGGAGCAGGTTGTGGCCTGGCCGCCTGGCTTTTCGGCCGCGGGTGCCGGGGCTTTTGGCCAGCGGGGGCTGGCGTTCGTGGAAGGCGAGCCCCTTGGCGAGGATCGCCATGTATCTGGTGACTATACCCTGGCGAACCAGTTCCGGGAGTTCGGTCTCGCCTTGATCCTGAGCCGCGCATCTGAGCTGATTGGCGCTATGAAGCACTGCGCTCATCTCCGTCGCCCAAGGCTCTTTTTCGATCTCTTCGATGGCCTTGAGTTCGCGCAAGTGATGCGCCCCGCAGAGGGCGTGGGCGTCCACTCCGCTCATATGGGCGTAGTAGGGTTTCCAGTGATCATGAATGATCGTCCCGCCGGTCAGGAAGGTTGGAACAGCACCGCGTTTGGCGCTGATGCGGTAATGGGTGAAGGCGGTATCGCAGATCGTGTGCAGCCAGTGCAGCTTGCCGGCAACACGAAGTCCGGTCTCGTCCAGATGCCGAACGCCGCCTTCGGCAAGCCGGGCGAGAATGTGTTCAACCACGACACCCATCTTATTTGCCGCGCCGCGCGTCCAGTTGGTCACGCTGGCCGCGCACAAGCTGGTGGCCCCAAACAGGTCGCGCATAAGCTGGCAGACCCGATCCTCGGGTATCAGCTGCTGAACATTGCAATAGACCGCCACTGCCCGCATGCGCGTGCCATATTGCACATGCGCGGCCACGCCATCGGGAAAGCCAGCCGTCGTCGTGGCTCGACAATGGTCGCAACAATAAACCGCCGCCTGATGCTCGGTGACCTCCAGGCGTGGCGCAGGCAAGTCGAACACCTGACGCTTCTCGATCCCTTTCACCATCTCCGCCGTCAGGGCGCTCTGACAGGCGCTGCAATGCGTCGCCTCATGCCGTTCGACAAAGTCGGGTGTTGACGTCTGGCGCAGGGTGTCGCCCCGGTGGCCAACTTGGCCGCCACTTTTCTTTCCGGATTTGCCACGCAGGCTGCGCGGGGCTGGCTTCTTCAGGCCATCACTTGAAGGGGGCTTGCTGCTATTGCTGCTGTTCTTGGCCAACTGTCGGCGCAGGTCCGTGATCTCTTCCGCCATGCTCGCCAACGCAGCTTCAAGCTCAGCGATCCGACGCAGAGCCGTGGCGAGAAGTTGTTCAAGGGCGGCAACCTGATCCATCCCACCACTGATTCAGAGAAATCAACCCGGCGCCACAGAATTCAGACAAGAAAGAAAAAAAACACGCGCAAAATGGCAAATTCGACTCACCATAAAACTGACAATAACACTCAAACGTGGGGGGTGCTTGGGAGTTACATTTGATGTTGGATGATGGGGCGGAGGTTTCGCGCCGCAGGCCTGTACTACGGACGGCGGCGGAGCGCGCGGCGATTGTGGCCGAGACGTATGCGCCAGGCGCGACGGTTGCGGGTGTGGCTCGCAAACACGGTATGTCGGCGACGCGGTTATCGACATGGCGCACGACGGCCCGGCGCAAGGTCGCGCGTGACGAGGGTCAGACGTCTGGTTTTGCAGAGATCGCAGTGCTTGCGACGCCACCGCCTTCGCCCTTTGACGGTGTTGAGATCATCGCGGGATCTGTCACTGTCCGCCTGCCCAAAAGCACGGCCACAAAACGGATCAAGGATGTTGCGCGGCACCTGGCGCGACAGGGATGATTGTTCCGTCTCAATCGGTGCGGGTTGTGATTGCGACCAGGCCGGTGGATTTCAGGAAGGGCCATGACGGGCTGGCGGCGGTTGCCGAACGCGATCCGGGCCTTGATCCGCACTCGGGCGTAATCATCGTGTTCCGCGCCAAACGTGGAGATCGCATCAAGGTTCTGCTTTGGGATGGGTCCGGTCTGGTGATGACGTACAAGCGGCTGGAACAGGGCAAGTTCGCCTGGCCCAGGGTCCATGATGGCGTGATGCGGCTGTCCAAGGCACAATTTGAGGCCCTGTTTGAGGGCCTGGACTGGCGACGGGTGACGGCGCGGCGGACACGTCGACCGGGTGCGGCAGAGTGACTCTCAGCCTTATGTACAGGGTGTAAATCGTGGCCTGATCTGCTAAGAACACGCCATGCCTGACGCTCTTGAATCCCTTGATCTGGATGCCCTTCCCGCGGAGGTGCGGGCGGTTGTTTTGGCGGCCCGGCAGGACGCTTCAAACCTAACATCTCAGTTTGCCGAACTCGAAGAAAGCAACGCCGCTCTCGCCACGCAGAACGCGGAACTTGAGGCGATCAACGCGCGTCTGGAGCATTTTGTCAAAGAACTGCACCAGCTGGTCTATGGCAAACGCTCCGAGAAGCTCAGCCCGGATGAACGGCAACTGGCTTTTGAAGATCTGGAGGTCGCGACAGTCGAGGCCGAGGCGCAGTCAGAAACAATCGAGATGACCAAACCGCGCAAGAAGCGCAAACCTGTGCAGCGCAACCTTGGGAACCTGCCGGATCATCTGGAACGTATCGAACAGGTGATCGAGCCTGCCAGCATTACATGCCCCTGCGGCTGTGGTGAGATGGTCAGGATCGGCGAAGATCGCACCGAACGACTGGATATTGTTCCTGCCCAGGCGCGGGTGATCGTGACCATCCGGCCCAAATACGCCTGCCCGAACAAGGACGCTGGCGTGGCCCAGGCGCCTGCACCGGTGCATCTGATCGAGGGTGGCCTGCCTACCGAGGGGACATTGGCGCAGGTGGCGGTCTCCAAGTACGCCGATCACTGCCCCTTGTTCCGGCAGGCGCAGATTTATGCCCGATCCGGCCTTGATCTGCACCGCTCCACCCTTGCGGGCTGGATGGGCCGGATATCCTTCCATCTTGCTCCCGTGGTGGATCATCTGTTCAAAGATCTCAAATCGTAACTCCCAAGCACCCCCCACGTTTGAGTGTTATTGTCAGTTTTATGGTGAGTCGAATTTGCCATTTTGCGCGTGTTTTTTTTCTTTCTTGGTAACTCCCAAGCACCCCCCACGTTTGAGTGTTATTGTCAGTTTTATGGTGAGTCGAATTTGCCATTTTGCGCGTGTTTTTTTCTTTCTTGTCTGAATTCTGTGGCGCCGGGTTGATTTCTCTGAATCAGTGGTGGGATGGATCAGGTTGCCGCCCTTGAACAACTTCTCGCCACGGCTCTGCGTCGGATCGCTGAGCTTGAAGCTGCGTTGGCGAGCATGGCGGAAGAGATCACGGACCTGCGCCGACAGTTGGCCAAGAACAGCAGCAATAGCAGCAAGCCCCCTTCAAGTGATGGCCTGAAGAAGCCAGCCCCGCGCAGCCTGCGTGGCAAATCCGGAAAGAAAAGTGGCGGCCAAGTTGGCCACCGGGGCGACACCCTGCGCCAGACGTCAACACCCGACTTTGTCGAACGGCATGAGGCGACGCATTGCAGCGCCTGTCAGAGCGCCCTGACGGCGGAGATGGTGAAAGGGATCGAGAAGCGTCAGGTGTTCGACTTGCCTGCGCCACGCCTGGAGGTCACCGAGCATCAGGCGGCGGTTTATTGTTGCGACCATTGTCGAGCCACGACGACGGCTGGCTTTCCCGATGGCGTGGCCGCGCATGTGCAATATGGCACGCGCATGCGGGCAGTGGCGGTCTATTGCAATGTTCAGCAGCTGATACCCGAGGATCGGGTCTGCCAGCTTATGCGCGACCTGTTTGGGGCCACCAGCTTGTGCGCGGCCAGCGTGACCAACTGGACGCGCGGCGCGGCAAATAAGATGGGTGTCGTGGTTGAACACATTCTCGCCCGGCTTGCCGAAGGCGGCGTTCGGCATCTGGACGAGACCGGACTTCGTGTTGCCGGCAAGCTGCACTGGCTGCACACGATCTGCGATACCGCCTTCACCCATTACCGCATCAGCGCCAAACGCGGTGCTGTTCCAACCTTCCTGACCGGCGGGACGATCATTCATGATCACTGGAAACCCTACTACGCCCATATGAGCGGAGTGGACGCCCACGCCCTCTGCGGGGCGCATCACTTGCGCGAACTCAAGGCCATCGAAGAGATCGAAAAAGAGCCTTGGGCGACGGAGATGAGCGCAGTGCTTCATAGCGCCAATCAGCTCAGATGCGCGGCTCAGGATCAAGGCGAGACCGAACTCCCGGAACTGGTTCGCCAGGGTATCGTCACCAGATACATGGCGATCCTCGCCAAGGGGCTCGCCTTCCACGAACGCCGGCCCCCGCTGGCCAAAAGCCCCGGCACCCGCGGCCGAAAAGCCAGGCGGCCAGGCCACAACCTGCTCCTCCGCCTGCGTGACTACCGCGATGACGTTTTGCGATTCATCGCCGACTTCGCGGTCCCATTCACAAACAATCAGGCCGAACAGGACCTGCGCATGATGAAGCTGCGCATGAAAATCTCGGGCACCTTCCGCACCCTCGAGGGCGCGCGGGTCTTCGCCGACATCAGGTCCGTCATCTCGACGGCCAGAAAACACCGGTTCAACATCCTGGAAATCCTGACCCTGTCACCACCTCAGATCATCGCACGGCTCTGACGGAACAAAACCCCGCAACCCTATCGGACAGGGTGCTTGGGAGTTACCTTTCTTGTCTGAATTCTGTGGCGCCGGGTTGATTTCTCTGAATCAGTGGTGGGATGGATCAGGTTGCCGCCCTTGAACAACTTCTCGCCACGGCTCTGCGTCGGATCGCTGAGCTTGAAGCTGCGTTGGCGAGCATGGCGGAAGAGATCACGGACCTGCGCCGACAGTTGGCCAAGAACAGCAGCAATAGCAGCAAGCCCCCTTCAAGTGATGGCCTGAAGAAGCCAGCCCCGCGCAGCCTGCGTGGCAAATCCGGAAAGAAAAGTGGCGGCCAAGTTGGCCACCGGGGCGACACCCTGCGCCAGACGTCAACACCCGACTTTGTCGAACGGCATGAGGCGACGCATTGCAGCGCCTGTCAGAGCGCCCTGACGGCGGAGATGGTGAAAGGGATCGAGAAGCGTCAGGTGTTCGACTTGCCTGCGCCACGCCTGGAGGTCACCGAGCATCAGGCGGCGGTTTATTGTTGCGACCATTGTCGAGCCACGACGACGGCTGGCTTTCCCGATGGCGTGGCCGCGCATGTGCAATATGGCACGCGCATGCGGGCAGTGGCGGTCTATTGCAATGTTCAGCAGCTGATACCCGAGGATCGGGTCTGCCAGCTTATGCGCGACCTGTTTGGGGCCACCAGCTTGTGCGCGGCCAGCGTGACCAACTGGACGCGCGGCGCGGCAAATAAGATGGGTGTCGTGGTTGAACACATTCTCGCCCGGCTTGCCGAAGGCGGCGTTCGGCATCTGGACGAGACCGGACTTCGTGTTGCCGGCAAGCTGCACTGGCTGCACACGATCTGCGATACCGCCTTCACCCATTACCGCATCAGCGCCAAACGCGGTGCTGTTCCAACCTTCCTGACCGGCGGGACGATCATTCATGATCACTGGAAACCCTACTACGCCCATATGAGCGGAGTGGACGCCCACGCCCTCTGCGGGGCGCATCACTTGCGCGAACTCAAGGCCATCGAAGAGATCGAAAAAGAGCCTTGGGCGACGGAGATGAGCGCAGTGCTTCATAGCGCCAATCAGCTCAGATGTGCGGCTCAGGATCAAGGCGAGACCGAACTCCCGGAACTGGTTCGCCAGGGTATCGTCACCAGATACATGGCGATCCTCGCCAAGGGGCTCGCCTTCCACGAACGCCAGCCCCCGCTGGCCAAAAGCCCCGGCACCCGCGGCCGAAAAGCCAGGCGGCCAGGCCACAACCTGCTCCTCCGCCTGCGTGACTACCGCGATGACGTTTTGCGATTCATCGCCGACTTCGCGGTCCCATTCACAAACAATCAGGCCGAACAGGACCTGCGCATGATGAAGCTGCGCATGAAAATCTCGGGCACCTTCCGCACCCTCGAGGGCGCGCGGGTCTTCGCCGACATCAGGTCCGTCATCTCGACGGCCAGAAAACACCGGTTCAACATCCTGGAAATCCTGACCCTGTCACCACCTCAGATCATCGCACGGCTCTGACGGAACAAAACCCCGCAACCCTATCGGACAGGGTGCTTGGGAGTTACGTTCGTTGGCTCTAACAGCCGTATCGGCATCGGCACCGATAATCCAACTTCAAACCTACACATTATACCAAGGGTGCTTCAAAATGACTCAGCTATGGATTTTGGGTACCGCCTGAGGTGCTGAGGTGATTCAAGATTGGCAAAGGAGACCACCGATGCCAGCCAGGATACCGATGCGAGCCGATTTTACCGCCAATGATCTGCGCAAGCTTGCCGCAGAGAGTTCTGATGCCCGGCAGAGCCGACGGCTTTTGTCGCTTGCCGCTATCGCCGATGGCATGTCGCGTGGGGCTGCGGCCCGCATTGGCGGGATGGACCGGCAAACGCTCAGGGACTGGGTGCTCCGTTTCAACGCTGATGGTCCAGCGGGGCTGCTGGATCGGCAGCGAGGAGGCTCGCGATCCCGCCTTGACAATGCGCAACTGGATGAACTGGCGGCTCTTGTCGAGACCGGTCCTGATCCTGAAAAGGACGGTGTCGTCCGCTGGCGGCGGGTCGATTTGAAGAATGTGATCAAGGCGCGTTTTGGCGTCGACTATCACGAGCGCCATGTGGGGCAGATTCTGCACAATCTGGGCTTTTCCCACATCAGCGCACGCCCTCAGCACCCGGGGCAGGACGTGCAGGTCATTGAGGATTTCAAAAAAACTTCGGCGACAATCTGAAGGAGACGCTTCAGGGGGTGCCGCCGGACAAACCCGTCGAAATCTGGTTCCAGGACGAGATGCGTCTCGGTCAGAAGAACACCCGCGTCCGCCAGTGGGCACGCAAGGGCACACGGCCCCGCCAGCCCGCCGATCAGCGTTACCAAAATGCGTATCTTTTTGGCGCCATCTGCCCCGAACGCGGCACCGGCGCGGCGATCATGATGCCAGCAGCCGACACCTATGCGATGCAGCGCCACCTGGAAGAAATCAGCAAAATTGTCTCCGATGGCGCCCACGCCGTCATCCTCATGGACCAAGCCGGCTGGCACA
Organism: uncultured Paracoccaceae bacterium; assembly: GCA_951812305.1. Taxonomy (GTDB): domain Bacteria; phylum Pseudomonadota; class Alphaproteobacteria; order Rhodobacterales; family Rhodobacteraceae; genus Rhodobacter_B. The sequence goes on along the minus strand of CATOSB010000011.1, from coordinate 631,315 downwards.
CGACATCCGCTCTGGAAATCCCGCAAAACCTGTCGCTCATGTTTCTGCCGCCCAAATCACCAGAGCTGAATCCAACCGAAAACATTTGGCAATATCTCCGCCAGACATGGCTCGCAAACCGGACGTTCGACACATATGACGCGATTCTCGACGCGGGGTGCGAGGCCTGGAACAACCTCATCGCAAGACCGCAAACCATCACATCCATCGCAAGCCGCAACTGGGCGAAAGTCGGTCAGATTGAATAACCCTTGGTATTACATCAGGGATTAGCCCGACGTTACGCTTGGAGCAAAACGCGACGAGCGGATTTACGCCTCAGACTTGGGATGTCGCCGGGGACGACGCTCACTTTTTTGTTCGTGACGTGACAAACAGTGCCAACCAACCCTTCAAGATTGCGCCCAATGCACCAACCAACACAGTGGTTTTGTCCGCGAACGGCAATGTCGGGTTGGGAATTCAAGCCCCCAACGCCGCACTTGAGGTCGCCGGGGACGTCATGGCATCGGGGTCTTTCATCTCGAATGGGACCACTCTGAGTGTTCCTGACTTTGTCTTCAGTCCCGACTACCAATTGCTGCCAATCGCAGAGTTGGCGTCATTTGTTGCAGATCACAGGCATCTTCCAGATGTTCCATCCGGTAGGGAAATTCACGCAAACGGCTTGGATGTCACAAAAATGCAGATAGTGTTGCTGGAGAAAGTCGAGGAACTCACGCTCTATACAATTCAGCAGCAGCAGACGATAGACCAGCTACGCTCCGAGATGGCCGAAATGTCGGCAGTGTTGGAAGCGTTTCCGAACTAGTACGGTTCGCTGCCATATGTGGCCGTGACCGAATGTTGCGGGTCATCCCCTACTTCCAAGAACGGAACGCCAGCGGCTTCAAAGGCTTTCCAAACTTGTCGTGGTGTTCTTCTGAGAGAGCGACCTGATAGTTGGCATCAGGACGCCCAACTCACCAACCGTACAACCTGCTGCGTTCAGACAAATAGATCGCACCGTCAAATCCTGAGATCTAACACTTAGTTTATTGCGTTTGCCGCCGTCGTGATTAGCGCCGGAAATAGCTGCTGCAGCGAACGGCCCCATTTGGTGATCGGTTGCTCTTCTATGAAGACGACATCGTTGGGCCGCATTTCCATTCGCGTTGCAACTACGATATTTGCCGCGTTTGCCACATCCAGGTGGTAGGCGATGATCTCGCCGGTCTGCGTGCCGCGGTTAGACCGTAACACATATATTTGCGATGGATTGCCGGTCGTCGTGTCAAAACCGCCTTCGTCATAGAGCACGTCCGCCAGCGTCGCTTGGCGATTGTAAGGCAGCGCAACACGCGATTGGGTTTCAACTTCGCCGGTGAGATAGACATAGTCACGGTCCTCGGCGTCAAAATTCACACGCGCCTCAAAATTCCGTCGCCGTTCATCCAAAGTTGCACGCTGAATCCCAATTTCTGTTTGCAGCGCTTGCAGCGAATTCCCGCGCGCTGAACCGCGCAGCGAAATCACATCAATTTTTTGTTTGTAAAAATCAAGCGCGCGATCCAGATCGTATGTCGTGTCCACAAAGACCGCATCACCATCCAACAAGACGGTATTTCGGTACGCAGATTCCTCAAAATAAACCTCTACGGGTATTTGGTAGAGTGATCCGTTGCGGTAAATTCGGATCGAGGCGAATTGTTCATCTCTCGCACTCAGCCCGCCCGCACTGACCAATGCTTCGCCAAGAGTAAGGGGTTGCAAAGTTATCGGCACCAACGCGGCACTCTTCACTGCGCCTCCAACTGCAACGCGTTGCGAGTTGAATTCGGCGATCTCCAAGCTGAAGGACGGATCAATTTGGTTTTCAACCAGAACCCGGAACAACGCATCCTCGGCCTCTTCCAGGGTCATGCCTGAGAGCTGCACGGCCCCCACTTCAGGGATTGCAATCGCACCATCGTCGCGCACCGTGTACTCCTGGCGGCTGTTCTGGGCCGCTAACAGCCCTGACAGTTGCTCAATCGTAGAGGATGTGCCGCGTGTAGCTAATAGGATGACGTCGCCAACCCCAATTCGATAAGCCTCAGGTTCAACCGTGGGCGGAGCGATAGTCGTCAAAAGTTCCGGTGTTTCATCCGGCACGTGGGGGGGGCGGGGTAACGCGCCAGCGCCAACAAAGCTGCCACCGCCAGCTTCGGCATAGAAGACGTTTGGTAGGCTTTTCGGAGTATAGGCAGAGCTATTGGCCTCGGTGACTGTTGTCGCGTTCAGGACCACGACCTTGACCGGTACGTTCTCGTCATTGTCCTTCACTTTTGGGCTTGTGTAAGAAACGCCGCAGGCTGTCGTGCTGAATATGCATACCGCAAGCACAGCTTGAACAACTCGTTTCGAATTCCAAATCGGTGAGATCAAATCATACTTCACGAGTCATAGCCCTTGTTCCCGAAACTCTGCGAATTAATTCACAGGCGCACGCATATTCCGGTTGAACGCTCCACATAGCGGCTGCCCCGCGCTCGAAGCAAGTTTATCCACAGGTTATTTATCTGAATTGCCTGACATTGCGGCACTCACACCTATCGGTTGGGCCTTTGTTTTTTGCGCAAGTGCCAAAATCGCAACATTATTGCGTTTTTGTTAACTTATTTGATCAATCGCGTGGGATTGTCATGAATGAAACGCCATCGCGCGACACTTTCGCCGCCGTCAATCGCCCGGTCGCATAGGCGCCTGTGTCGATCACAATTCTGCCCGGGGTGACCACCGGCTCATCAATAATTGTATGGCCATGGACAATCCAAATGCCATCCATGCGCGGAGCCGTCTCAAAGCCGGGATGCCCCCACAAGAGTGAGCGCCGCGACTGGGTGTGAATGGGTTGGTATGGATCAGCGCCAGCATGGGTCACCGCGACATTCCCAGAAATCCAATAGGCCGGAAGTGATTCAAGCCAGGCGATGAGGTCCTTCCCCATAGCTTCTGCCAGCTTATCTCGAACAACAGTCTGGCTACCACCGTCATGACCGACCCCGAAACTCGCCAATGTTTGCAAACCTCCATACCGGAACCAAGTGGGGCCATGCCCGTTTGGGTCATTGAGGAACCGAAGGCACATATGCTCGTGATTGCCGAGGAGACAAGAAACGCTATTTTTGCTGCTACTGACGCTTTGATGAAGAAATCTAAGGACGCCTGCGGAGTCTTCCCCGCGATCAATATAGTCGCCGACACAAATAATCGGAGTTGTCGGTTCCACTTCGCGGACGCTGTCGATCGTTTTTCTAAGGAGTTCGTATTCGCCATGAATGTCGCCGATGGCGATGAAGTTCGTTTCTGGTTGAATTGATGCTGTGAATTCCGGCTGGGCAGCCGTTGGCCGACGGGCGCGACGCGAGAACAAACGGGGCAAACGCATCAATTCCTCCGATGCGATCAATGGTTGTCGCAGTAGAGTAATAGATACGGATTTGTGCGAGCCTCATCAAACATCGAATTTCGGGAAAAATATCTCTGCCCTCCCATGTACCAGGCCACTAAACACATTAGGCGTATAATTCGAGCGGCTATGGCGTCGAACTGAGTAGGCTAAAAGCCCCCATTTGCACAAAGACGGCAACGTCCCGCAAAATGTAATTTTATCGATTTTGCTGCGACGGCGAATGGCCGGTGTGGTAAAGACGTGGCGCAGTTTTAGGAAGAGGTGTGAGCAGGGACCGTGCGCGGATAACGGGAATCAAATGGCGAAACACCGATAGAGTGACCCAGCCAAGGATATGATTTACCTAAATTAAGTGGCTCAATTTTGGTGTCAAAAATTTTCATTGAGCAAGCGTTTTAGGCGGTTCTCGCGATATGCAATATCATCTGGATCGCCTGGGGCGGTTCTTACGGCGACCTCATAGCCACGGATAAGTGTTGTTTCCCGCTCATCGAATTGGGTCAAGTAGCGGCCCAACGCGCTGGGATTGAGAAATTTGATCCGATTGGATTGGGATTGCGGCAAGGCCTCAAGAGAAAGGTTTTGGATGGCAAGGCGGTGGTGATCGTTAGGCGAGACGCACAACACTAGGTCGACATCCTCTTGGAGGCATTTACGAAGGTTCTCGACTTCGTGTTCTGGCGATGTCTTGATTGAAATTTCGACCGCGATGGCGGTTTGCTCGCCGGTCAACAGCACGTCAATAGCACCGACGCCTCGTTGGCATTTGGCTTCAATTTGCGCCCCAAGTCCTAGATCATGGCCAATGCGTTTGATTAGTTGTTGTAGCTCTCGGTGTTGGGAGCCACCGCGCCCCTCGGTTGGTGGGTCGCCGGTCACAGTTGGTGTGATGTCCAAAGCTGCGGTCAGTGCCGGTGCGGCCGCATAGAGACGGCGGTTGAGGACGAGCTGGGCCTGTTTTCCTTCGCCATCCAAGCGAACCGCGCTTTCGAGCAATCCAAACGGCACTTTCAGCCGAAGCGCCTGCGGAATTTGGTGTTTGATCCAGAGACCAAATTCAGTGCTGCTTTCGTGTTTGGTTAAGGAGGAGAGAAACTCAGTGTCCGTCCCCATCTCGCGCGCGAAGGCCTGATTGTCCTTGTGAGACAGACCGCCAACGATCTTTATTGACGCATTGGCCAGTAGCGTCTGGCGGGTCATGGCATTGAGCTGGTCTTGAAACTGATGGGCGATCACAATTCCTGCTTTGTACTTGCGCCCTTGATTGAGCAATACCTCAAGGCTCTCATTGGCGTATTCTTGAGCTTCGTCCAGATAGATGATGGTTTCTGTGCGTTGGTCTTCGGGCAGAACTGCCCGCTCACCAATAGCCTGCGAGATTGCGGCCATGAAGAATTTGCCGAATATCGCCGAACCTTCTTTCTTAAGAAGTGCCTGAGACGTGTTGATTAGAATGACTTTTCCAGAATTGAGAAGATCGAACAGGTCGACCTTGTGTTCCGTCTGGCTGAACATGCGTTCAAAGGCGGGAATTGCGAGAATGCTCCACAGCCGGTGAGAGATTTGACGTCGTGTTTGTGCGAATGATTTGGTGAGGAATTCCCGCTCAAAAAACATTCGCGATGAACCTGACAATTGGGCAATCTGGTCCCGGAACGGCTCCGGGTCGTCCATCAAGTCGCGCAAGGTCAGCAAAGTGGCGTTTGGCATTTCCAGCATCAGCCGTGCCAAATATGAAAAGGCAACGCCTTGTTTTTGGGTCAAATCCGCGCCCAGCAACCCAGCAAAGAAGTGCTCGTAGAGTTCGACCGCGCCGTTGAAAACCCGTTCCCGTTCGGCGGGGCCGTACCGGTTGAGCCGATCTTGATCGATGTGGAAGATGTTAATGGCGGTCGGGTGATCAATGTCGTGTGGGTCGATGATCACCAATTTTTCGTCCATGCCATTGCCGCCGCCGGGATTGAACAAAAGCATGGAAGAAATTTTGCGTATCAGATCGCCCTGGCTGTCGATTACGACAAGTGACTTGCGGCGCCCCAAAGCGATATCGACAAGATCGCGCAGAATAAAATGTGAAAGCAGCTGGGTTTTCCCGTGGCCCGTGCCTCCGACAATGTGAGTGTGCTCAAACCGCGCTTCCCTTGGCACCGTGAACGGTAACGGTGTTTTGAGTAACTTCTTGAACGGGGTAAAACGCAGAAAGGCGTCCGCGCAGTCCTGACGGCTGCCGGTGAAGTCCCTGGGCATTCGGTAGCGATGCGGACTGGACGGAGCGTTGCGTCGATCAATGCCGCTGACTGCACAAATATTGCCCTCAGCCGTATCCCGCAGGTCCTCAAACAACCGGGCTTCTTGCAGGTCTGGATTGAAAGGCACACGGATCAATTGGTCTAAATTGGCCCGGTGGTCGCGCAACAGGTCACCCAGTGCGATCCCGAAGCCCCTAGATGTGTCCTGCTCCTCTGTCGATAGATCAGGCAGGTCAGACAAAATGGGTGAGAATAATTCGTGAATGCCGTTTCGAAACCGGGCGTTGTTGACGGCGAAATTGGCATGGAACCGCTTGTGCCGCTCAAGATAGCGTCGCAGCATCAAACCTTCTTCGCCTTGGTGGTCTACGTTGTCCCAATTGACTTCGGGTGGAAGGATGGCGTTGGAAATGATTAAGGGTTCCAGACAATCCGCCAACGCATGAACCAGCGGCACATTCTCGGTGATGTCGAACTCGACCGAAAGGTCGAATGCCATCTCGATGGCATAGTCAAAAATGTCGGTGGAGGTGTAATTCGCCGGGTCGAATATTTTCGCAACCTCGGCGAATAATCGGCGGGCGGTCGAATGCTCGTCTTGCCCGGACGAAACTCCGACCGACCCACCGAAATTGGACAGAAAGCGTCCAATCCAGCCAGCCATTAGAAGTCGATTGCTTCTTCGCCGTCGAAATTGGCAGCGGCATCCAGCATGGCTTTGAAGTTTTCGCAGGCCCCTTTGACCTGATCTTCGATAGCCATCATTTCCATGATGTCTTTGCAGTTGACGGTCTTGCCTCGCATCAAATCGTCTACCGTTATGGTGATGGCGGCGGCAATAGCGGCCAGATTTCGAACCATGCCACCCGCGGTGTCATTGCTGTGGGGATTGTATCCCATGCGGTCCTTCGAATAGACAATCTCGCTGCCAATCTTGTATTTCTTGACGTTGGCCGCTTCGGTGTCAGAAAGTTGCACCTTAGCGTGTAGAGAGAACTGCACGGATTTGGAAAGTAGTCCGGTTGAGGCTTGTGATCTACGCAGCGCAAGTTGCATTTGTCTTCTCCTTTGTTCGATTTTGATTTGTTTTTGCAGCGCACTCGCACGCAGGCGGAGTTGCTTAAGATATAGTAATCTTGGCGGTTTTCTGACTAGTACTGAGGGTGGGCGCGGCAATTGCGCTGCGCCCGGTTGCCATCTAGGGCAAATCGATTTCGACAAAACAGCCGTCGCGTATTGCGTTTCCAACTGTGCTGTCTTGCACGTCATCGTACGTGTCGATTTTTTTCCTCTCACCGGTCTCTGTATTTTGAACAGTATGCCGCGTGAGTTGTCCTCCTTGACCGTGAAAAGACGAGAACACGTTGCCCAGAAATGGTTGAGTTATTGTCAAATCTGGTGTTTGCGGGATCTTTCATGCGGCGGCGGTTTCGGTCTGGGTTTGCTTGATGCCGTCTTTGAAATTGACGCCTTGGATGACGTCGGCGAGATGATTGAAGCCGCGAAGTTTGCGCCAGTTTTGTTCGGCGCACTGCCCCAGTTTGAAGATCATGTGGAGCATGCCGTCGCGGGCCAGACAGCCCTTTGAGCGCTTGGTGCGATGACGGATCGTGGCAAAGGCGGATTCAATTGGATTGGTCGTTCGGATGCTTTGCCAATGCATTGCGGGAAAATCGTAGAATGCCAGCAGTTCGGTTCGATCTTTCTGAAGCGAGGCGGTGGCTTTGGGGTACTTGTCTTCAAACGTTTTCACGAAGAGATCGAACGCTTGTTCAGCTGACTTGCGCGTTTCAGCGCGCCAGATATCGTGCAGCATCGTTTTGGCTTTTGGCTGGGTGGACTTGGGAAAACAGTTGAGGACGTTGCCCGTCTTATGCACCCAGCAGCGTTGTTGAGGTGTGCCCGGATAGGTTTCTTCAAGAGCGGCCCAGAATCCCAGAGCACCGTCTCCGATGGCCAATTTTGGAGTGTTGAGACCGCGTTCTCTGAGGCCGATTAGAACCTCCCTCCAGCTCTGTGTGCTTTCACGAGTGCCGTCCTCGATTGCCAGAAATTGTTTCTGACCACGGGTATTTACGCCGATCACGACCAGCGCGCACAACTTGTGATCCTCGCCGCGTAAGCCACTGTGAATACCGTCGGCCCAGATGTAGACCCACTCGTCTTGGGACAGGTCTGCGGTGCGCCACGCCCTGTATTCAGCGGCCCATTCGGCCTTCAATCTGGCAACTGTTTTGGCCGAAAATCCGGTGGCATTAGCCCCGAGCAAACCCTTCAGCGCCGTTCCCATTTCGCCAGTGGAAATGCCTTTGAGGTAGAGCCAGGGGATCGCAGCCTGCAGCGTCTTGGTCTTGCGCACGTAGGGCGGTACGAGCGCGGAGCGGAAACTCACTGGCTTGCCGGTTTTCGAGCGTATCTTTGGAATCTCTACGGTCACAGGTCCAACACCCGTTTGGATTTCACGGGCGGGATGACTGCCATTACGTACCACCCCGGCGCGCCCGTCTGGTGTTTTGAGGTGAGCAAAGCGATCCATCAATTCCGCAAGCTCAGTTTGAACGGCGGCTTGGATCAGAGCCTGCGCGCCCGTGCGCAAAAGCTCAGTCAACGGATCAAGGCTGACCTCTCGACCGGCAAATTCAACGATGTTAGTCTCGTCCATGGTGGTGCGTCCTTCTTGGGTCGGATTGGGTTTTTGCAAAAACAATCCAAACAGATGCACCGCCAACACTCAAACCACGCGAACACCAGATTCAGCCATAACTCCAACGGGAACCGCCTCTTCTTTAGCCTTTTCGGCTTCGACATATTTAGTGTTTGTAGGGCCTTCATCAATCGCAAAGGTCGCCGACAACGAATATAGAATGGCCTCTTTCGGAGTATCCCTGTTCTTTATGCAATCTTGCAGGTCGGCAATCGCGTTCCTTTTCCTAAAGTTCGCTATCGTATCTGACAGCTTGCTAAAGGGATTTTGTTCGCCTTCTCGAACTCTGACCATCCTTCGCTCGCCACCTCCGCTCGCTTGACCAGAAAGAAAACCTAAGAGACCGGAAAGCTTCGCATTTAGGTCACCCTTGACCATTGTTTCGCTTGTCTCAGTTGTCGTCATGCCTGACATTGGCTCCAAATTTCCGTAAAGTTGCTCAAGCTTGGACAGCGAAAGGTAGCTTATCAGGCCGAGGTAAGGCTCTTTGTTCTCAAACATGGTAATATGCCCAATTGCTTAATATGTATGGTGCGGAGCGATGGTTTTCTTTAACGCACAATAACACGAACCCGCAGTGCACCGAGTCAACTATCACGACGAGACGTACCAATACTCATACGTTTCTGCACCAGGCGAGATCAACCGTTTCTGCCAACCGACTCACAACTTCTCATTCTGCTCCGCAGAAATCACGTGACGCTGGTCAGGTGAGTTTGGATTCTAAGCCAAAATTGATCGCTTTGTGGGACAACGTCCTTCACACTCACAAAACTCGCAAGCTATCAGTACCCATCCCGTTTCATCTGATCGATCCGCGCCAGCGCGTCCTCGCGGGTTCGCAGGATGTTGGGGCGGAAATCCTGGGACTGCGCCCGCATACGGATTTCTTCTTCGGTGTCCTGACCGGCCTCATACCGGACCGTGCCCTCGGACCCCGCAATGTTGAACGCCTTGCCACGCTGGGCCCACTGTACCCATGCCTCGGGCATGATCTGGCAATTGTTGTAGTTGATCAGATAGTACCAGCGACGCCCTGTCGCCTCTAGTTTCTCTTGCAGGAAGTCATAGAAATCGTCCACATCTTTGGAGTGGAAAAACGTGATATCAGACAGGTCGATATCCATGATCCGGGCGTCTTCGATGAAGCTGACCCGGGGTTCAAAATCGGCGCGGGTATAGTTGGGCTCGTGGATGATTTTCTTGATGCGTTTGGATTTGAATGTCTTGATACGTTCCAGCGCGCTGTCGCGGTTGGTGAAAAGATTTGCATCAAACCGCTCGGTCCCGGCATCGCGTTCGATCTGGCGACGGGTGGCCTCTGTCGCGTCATAGCGCACGGAACCCATCGAATGGGCGAGGTTGAGAGTTTTGCCACGACGGGAATAGTCCCACCATGCCTCGGGATCGATCCGGCAGTTGGAATAGTTGACGAGGAAGAACCAGAGCTCCTCTCCGGTTTCGGCGATGCGATCCTCCAGCCGGTCGTAGAACTGGTTGACTTCAACGGGCGTGTGCAGCTGAAGATCGGAAAAATCGGCCTCCATTATCTGCAAATCGTCGATGAACGTGATGCGGCGGTCGATCTGTTCGATAGTCAGGCTGCTGTCGACAACAAATTCAGGGGCGGTCATGAGGGCACACCGTTAGCTAAGGACATATTCACAACAGAGAATGTACCACAAACCACGTCGGTATACGATTGCGTACAATGACACGGCGATGATTCGCCGCACCTGCAAAAGGACGATTGAATGACGGGCTTTTATGACGATCTGGAAACGCGCGGTCAGGATGCGCGCGTGGCCGCGCAAACGGCGGCGCTGAAGGAACGGCTGGCGGCGATTACCGTCGCGCCGGACAGCTGGCGCGCGGCGGCGGCGGATATTCAAAGCCTGGACGAATTGCCCACGCTGCCGTTGCTTAGAAAATCTGATCTGGTGGACTGGCAAAAAGTGCGACCGCCCTTTGGTGGCATCGAGGTCAGCAACGTCGTGCATTACTTCCAAAGCCCGGGGCCGATCTATGAACCCGGCGGTGTCAGCCATGACTGGTGGCGCGTGGGGCGGTTTTTGAATGCGGCGGGGATCGGGGCCGGCGACATTGTGCAGAACTGTTTCAGCTATCACCTGACACCGGCTGGGCTGATCTTTGAAAATGGCGCACGGGCGGTTGGCGCAGCGGTGTTGCCCGCGGGCACCGGGCAGACCGGATTGCAGGTTGAAGCCGCGCATCACGTTGGAGTGACGGCCTATGCCGGGACGCCGGATTACCTGAAAGTGCTGCTGGATCGGTCTGACGAGATGGGTCTGACGCTGAAGATCACCAAGGCCGTCGTCGGTGGCGGGCCGCTTTTCCCGGCGGTTCGGCAGGAATATGCGGATCGCGGCATTCTGTGTCTGCAAAACTATGGCACGGCTGATCTGGGCAATGTGGCTTATGAAAGCCCGCCGATGGAAGGGATGATCGTTGATGAGGGCGTGATCGTGGAAATCGTGCGCCCCGGCACCGGTGATCCGGTGCCGGTTGGAGAAGTTGGCGAGGTGGTGGTGACGACGCTGAACCCCGACTATCCGCTCATTCGTTTTGCGACCGGGGACTTATCTGCCATTCTTCCCGGTGAGTCGCCTTGTGGACGCACTAACATGCGAATCAAGGGGTGGATGGGCCGTGCGGACCAGACAACCAAGGTAAAGGGCATGTTTGTGCGCCCCGAACAGGTGGCGGCGCTGGTAAGAAAGCTTGCCGGTGTTGAAAAGGCCCGGGTGGTGGTGACGCGCGACGGTGCGCGGGATGTGATGGCGGTGCAGGTTGAACTGGCCGAGGTGCCTGATGATCTGAGCGCCATGAAGTCTGCCGTGGCCGATGTGTTGAAATTGCGGGGCGAGGTCGAGGTCGTCGCGCCCGGATCGTTGCCAAACGACGGCAAGGTGATTGATGACCGGCGCGACTTTGACGTCTAGTCCCTTGATTCATCCGATTTGCGGGTAAAGGTGAGCAAGTTTGATGCGTGCGTCTTTAGTTGAGAATCGCCATGTCACCTTTGCGGATGCGGTGTTTCGCTCGGTTTCCCATGCCTTTGCTTCATTGGCCAAGGTGTTGCGATCAGGAATGCGGCGGTCGAGACATTGACGCGCAAGTGTGCTGAGTTCACATTCTGCGATGTTGAGCCAGGAGCCGTGTTTGGGCGTGAAGTGCCACTCAAACCGTTCGACAATGCGACGGGCTTCATCAGGTGGAAAGGCCTTGTATAACGACGCCGGGTTGTGGGTGTTGAGATTGTCCTGAACCAGTGTAATCCGGTCAGCCTTGGGGAAGTGGGTGTCGGCGAGGTCCTTGAGAATGTGGGCAAAATCGATGGCGGTTCGGCGGTCTCGAACGGCAACATGGCGCCAGCCTTCAAGCGGGGCAAACAACATGAACAGGCTGGCCACACCCGCGCGCTCGTATTCATAGTCGAAACGGGCTTCGCGCCCCGGCCGGATTGGGATCGGCGTACGGGTCTCAAAGGTCAGCTGCTTGCTGGTCTCGTCAAGGCAAACCAGCGGGCGGGCCGGATCATAGGGGCGCGTGTAGACTTCCAGCACATCTTCCATCGCAGCAACAAAACCTGCATTGGCTTTCGGAGGGATCACCCAATAGCGGCTCTTGTGCGGTTTGAGCGCGTTTTTTTGAGCACCCGATGGATCGTGCTGTCGCTGGCTGCTTCAACGATGCCCAATTCGACCACGCGCGTTTCCAGAAGACGCAAAGACCAGCGCGCGTGACCCTCCGGTGGTTCCGAACAGGCCAACGCAATGAGCTTCGCCTCAGCGGTTCCATCAAAGATTGCTGGCGTGGACGGGGTCTTCTGCTTTTTGCGACCCAGAGCCGCCTCAAGGCCTTCTTCCACAACCTGGCGGCGGGTACGGAATACTGTGGAAACACTGGTCTCCAAAGCTTCTGCAATCCGCTCGTCATCCCAGCCGCCACTGTCTGAAGATACATCTGCCTTGAGCAATATCCGCGCCTTGAGCAGTCGATACGCCGCCTGCCGACCCGTGCGGATCATATCCTCAAGCTGCAACCGCTCACCAGCATTCAGTCGAACAACATACTTCACAGCACGACCACATTTTGACATCTCAATACCCTCCCAAAATCTATAGCAGAGTGATTCAGAAAAATATCACAACGTCAAATCATGCGAAGCGAGGGACTAGGGCTCGTCGGACTGGGAGGAAAATATGAATTTCAGGGGTCTTCTGGGTTCTGTTGTGTTGTCTGCCGCGTTGGGCTTGGCATCACTTGCGAGCGCTGCCGATCTGGCCGTGATCATAACCAACGAACGATACAGCAATTATTCCAGCCCGCCGGGGCTTGGCCAATTGAACCGGTTGCAGCAGGATTTTCGGAACGCCGGATTTGACGTAGTGCTAAGCCGAAACCTTACCACCACCAGCCTTGCGCAAACGCGGCAGGTCATTTCCAGCCGAATGCGGGATGCCGATCGGATCGTTGTGGTTGTTGGCGGTCATTTTGTCAGCAATGCACGTGACAGCTGGTTGCTGGTCAGCGATGCGGGATCCCCCAATCCGTTGAATTTGGCCAATCAGGGGATTTCGCTTGGTGCTGTTTTGGACATTCTGAAACAACGGCAGGGTGAGGCGCTTTTGGCTGTGGCAACGGGCGGGCGCGCGCAACAATTCGGCGAAGACATGAGAGACGGTTATGTGCCAAGGCGCATTCCACAAGGTGTGACAGTTGCCATGGCTGAGGCGGATTTGCTGTCGCAATTCCTTACCGGCACAATCCTGCAGCGCGGTCAGCCAATGTCGGCAGGTGCAGACCAGATTGGCGACGGTTTGAGAATTCACGGCTTCCTTCCCCGCCGCGCGGCGTTTCTGCCTGATCAGGATGTGGTGCAACCCGAGCCTGTGCTTACGCCGGAAGAGAGATTGTGGCGGCGCGCAACTGCCGATAATGCCGTTCAGTCCTTTCAGCTGTACCTTGATCTCTACCCGGACGGCATATTCGCCGCCGAGGCGCGCCAACACATCGAAGATCTTACACTGACGCCGGAAGACCGCGCCCGGATTGCCGAAGAGCAGATTGGACTGAGCCGTGACCAGCGGCGGCAGATTCAAAGGAACCTCTCATGAGCGTTTTTGGTTTTCTCGACACGCTTTATCTACCCCGCTGGTGCGGGATGGTCAAAAGTTGTAGCCTGTGCAGGCGCTGGAGACGGTGGGCCGAACCGATGGTTATCATTCTCTCATCCGCGGATTGGATACCGCCTGACCAAGTTCGATACGGGGTTACCTCTCTCTAAGACCGGATGTTTTTCCCAAAGTGTTCCGAGGGTTTCCCTATCAATGGCCGCCATCTCCAGCGTGCTACACAGGCAGGCTGTGATGCCTGCCAACTCAGGCCGGGAGCGGCGCTTTCCGTGCGATGTCCCAGACGAAGCCAGCCAGTTCGCGGGCGATTGCGGCGAGCACGCGCGGCTGAGGTTTGCCGGTGTTCGACAGATACCGGAACCGCTTGCACAGACGGGTCTGCGCTTTCCAGCCGATGTCGCGGATCTCCTGTGGCAGGTGCTCGGAGCGTTTCAGGTAGAGATGCCCCTCCTTCGGCGGATGCCGGTAGGACCAGCTCGCCTCCACCAGCATCGTCCGGGCCAGGGCATTGCCGGTCTTGGTCAGACGCCCCCGCCGCGTTGTGTTACCACTGGAATGTTCGGTTGGCACCAGTCCAAGCCATGCCATGAGTTGGCGTGGATTTTCAAATCGCGTGATGTCGCCGATCTCGGCCACCACAGTGCTCGCGATGATCGTGTTCACCCCACGCAGCGCACGCAAGGCATCGACGACAGGAGCGAAGCGCCAGGTCTGAATTGCCTCTTCAATCGCCTGGTCCAGGGTGGCCACTCGGGCTTCGGCTTGATCAACAGCGCGCTTCAGTTCCTCGAAGGCCAGCTGCTGGTGAGAAAAGCGGAAGCGGCGCAATTCTGCCAGCCATCGGCGATGCCGCTTCGTCCAATAGCTGCCATTCTCGTATCGGAGTCCATGACGCAAGAGAAAGCTGAGCAATTGCTGCTTGGCGACCTTCACGGCATCCGTCGCCTGCTTGCGCGTGCGGATCAGATCGCGCATGGCCTCCTGCTCCTCGTCCGGTGTCCAGATGGGGGTGAGTTCACCGGCCCGCCAGAGCCGCGCCAGCATTTCAGCGTCGCGCCGGTCGGTCTTGACCTTGTCGCCAGCCTTGCGCGGGATCAGTGCGGGCGCGACAACGGCACACTCAAATCCGAGCTTGGTGAGATGGCGGTACAGTCCGTAACCACAAGGTCCTGCTTCATAACAGAAGCTCGGCGTGTTGCCCGCCGCCGTCAGCTGTTTGGTTAGGCGCAAAACAGAATCAGCGGAACTGGTGATGGTCCCGAAAAAGCGCATCTCGCCCCGCCGCCCTTCATCTGCAATGGCCACCGCAATCGTGTCCTTGTGAACGTCAAGACCAACGTAAGCTGTTTTGTTCATTCGTGTTTCCTCCTTCGAACAAGTCCATGTTCGTCGAGAAAACCACAGGCATTGTGCCCGCCGCAAAACGCTCATCTGGTCTTGGGTTTGATCCGTTTGGTGTTGACGGCATATTCGGGGGCCGCTCAAGGGCGGCCATCAGGAACTGGCAGGCCAGCGCAAATCTTGAGGCCAGCGGCTATCTGACGGCCAATCAGGTTACGCGGCTGGAAAATGCCGCCGCGCGGCGGGCAGAGCAATTGCGCCGCGAAGCAGAAGAGCGCCGACGGGCTGAAGAGCGGGCCGACCGCCGCTATTGGCAGCGCACCGGGCAATCCGGGGCGGAAGACGGATTGCCGCTTATATCGAGCGATATCCCGACGGATTGTTTTCTGATCAGGCCAGACAACGGCTTCGTGCAATCGAACGAGAGCGCCGCCGTCTGGCACGCGCAGAGGAGCGCGCCGCATGGGATCACGCGTCAACCGAGAACAGCGTTCAGTCGTATCGCCAATATGTCAGGGCCTATCCCGAAGGCGCGTTCGTTCAGGAGGCCCGGGCGCGCATCCAAGCCATGACGAATCCGGAAACGCCGCGCGACATTGTCGAGGCAGCACAGCAAGCCGAAGCACGGCTGGGTTTGAACCCTGTCACGCGAAAACTGATCGAGTTGCAACTGGCCAAGCTGGATCTGGAGCCCGGGCCTGTGGATGGCAAATTCACCAGGGAAACCCGACGTGCCTTGCGCAAGTTCCAGCGCGCCAATGAATTGCCGGTCACCGGGTTTGTGACGCGAAACGATGTGGCAAGGTTGTTAAGTACCGCATTGCAGTAACTCTGCGGGACGTGATCATAATGGCGAAGGCCGCCCTGAGGGCGGCCTTTTCAGTCCGGATTGTTCGAAATCAGCCCTGGCGCGCCTTGAACCGGCGCTGGGTCTTGTTGATCACATATACCCGGCCTTTACGGCGCACGATACGGCAATCGCGGTGCCGGTTCTTCAGCGAACGAAGTGAGTTTCTGACCTTCATGGTCCTCTCTCCTGTTTGTCGCGGCACGCTTACTGCGCGCCGATAAATTCCAATGGTGGGCGATACTGGGATTGAACCAGTGACCCCTTCGATGTCAACGAAGTGCTCTACCGCTGAGCTAATCGCCCGATTCCGCCCGGAACCGACCGGTCCGAAGCAGGTCCGGCTGCGTATAAAAGGGATGCACAAACGGTTCAAGGCCTTTTGCGGTGGCCCCGGCATGGTTATACTGTTCCGGAGGAGAGCCGATGCCCAGAAAACCCTATACCCTGTATGCGCCTGAGATGCAGACGACAAATGTCGTGTTTGCCTCGCCGCATAGCGGGCGCGACTACCCGATGGATTTTCTGCGCAAAAGCCTGCTGGACGACCTGATGATTCGCTCATCCGAGGACGCGTTTGTCGATCTTCTGTTCGAGCCGGTTGTGCAGATGGGGGCGCCGCTTTTGACGGCGAATGTGCCGCGCGCCTATGTCGATCTGAACCGGTCGTCAGAGGAACTGGACCCCGCGATCATCGAAGGTATCCGCCGCGCGGGCCATAATCCACGGGTCAATTCGGGACTTGGCGTGATCCCGCGCGTCGTGGCCAATGGCCGCGCGATCTATCGTGGAAAGATCCCGCTGGAAGAGGCGCGCGAGCGGATTGCGACCCGCTGGCATCCTTATCACGTCGCTTTGCAGAAGCTGATTGGAGAGACACGGCGCGATTTCGGAGAAGTGATCCTGATCGATTGCCATTCCATGCCGCATGAAGCGATTTCATCCATCACGCCAACGGACAAGAAGCCCGCGGAAATCGTGCTTGGCGACCGCTTCGGCGCGTCTGCCTCACCAGAGATCACAGACCGGATTGCCGAGGCATTTGCCGCGACGGGTCTGCATGTGGTGCGGAATTCGCCCTTTGCGGGTGCCTATACCGCGCAGGCCTATGGCCGTCCGTCGCACGGGCAGCACGTGGTGCAGGTCGAGATTGATCGGGCGCTTTATATGAACGAGCGCATGGTTCGCCCGAGCTCGAAATTCATGGGATTCCGCAAGTTATTGGAAAGTGTCGTCGCCGACATCATGGGTGCGGGCAAGGATATGGCACTGGCGGCTGAATAGTGCCTGTGCCTGTGTCGGTTGGCTCAGACTGGCGGGACTGAGATTTGGAGAATTGAGGGATCGGTTGGGGGCGGGTCTTTTGAGCCTTTACCTGCCTTTCTGACACGACACCCCGGCCGGGTTAACAGCACCGCAGGTGCCCCGGCCATCGCCTGCCCGTTCCCACGGGCTGGCGATATTGCTAGGCTGGGTGCAATCCATAGATTTCGTACGGACTTGGCTGGCATAAAGCGCGTCATTGAGACGTTGCATCGCCATCCCACGGGCAGGCGATAGCCGCCAACAAGGTTGCGTGGTGGGGAAGTGAGTGGGCATCTGCCTCAGGCCATTTTCAGCTCGTTGATACGAAAAAATTTCGCTCTAAACCGCCGAAATAGTCGGCGTGTAATGCGCCTTGGCATTGCCCAAAACCGGCGATCCATGTGCGGGCAAAACATGTTCGAATTCCAATTTCAGCAGCGATCTGACCTCTGCCGGATCCGGCTTGGCCGTTTTCAACCAACCGGGGCCGACGTTGTGGGCCTTGATGAAGCCCATGAACCGCATCAGGATGCGCGCCGGGAGACTGAAAAACCGATCTGCACGGGCCCAGTTTTGCAGGCAATCACCTGAAATCAGCACACCGCCATCGCGATCCAGATGCAAAAGCGCCTCGCCGGTGCGGGTGGATTGGAATACAAAAAATTGTGCGCCCGGTATCGGAATTTGGGTATCAGCAGCCACGATTTCGTGGGCTTCAAAATACGGTTCACCTTCGCCAAACCCGGCCTTGTAGGGCGCATCGACCGACCAGACCTTGGCGCCGTAACGGTCGGCATAAAATGGGTCATCCACGCCGTGAAACCCCGCGAGCCGGATAACATGTTTCACACTGCCAAGCTGGTCGAGCGCGGCAAGACCCTTCTCACTCAGGCGAAGGGTGTTGACCAGTGTCAGATCTGACCCGTTTGCGATGATCGTCATGTTGCGGGAAAACCGGGTTGGCAGGGGCGCCTTCATCTGCATTGAACCGGTCACGAAGTGCAAACCCGGCAGAACCTCGGAAATATCCCCATGAGCTTGGGCGTCCGGGTGTTCTCTGGTCATGAACCGTGGCTCCTTAATTGGTCACAACGACGTATTTGACAATGCGGTTGTTGTCGGAATCCGAGAAGTAATAGGCGTTACCGTGGACAGCGACGCCTTCGGGATCGTCGAATTTCATCGGGCCGAGGCCGGGGATACCGTCGCCGAGGATGCCGAGCAGATCGCCGGTGACGGGATCGATCTTCAGGATTCGGTGTGCGTCCTGATCCGCCACGATCAGGTGGCCGAAATCGTCGATATCCAGATAACGCGGGCCGATGAAGCCGTATTTGGGATCGTTCAGTGCCTTGATGAATTCCAGCTCTTCGGACAGGTGAACCAGTTGGCTGCGCTGATTGTCGGCAACCCAAATCGAGCCGTCATGCGCCTCGACAACGTCATGTGCGCCAAAAAGACCGTCGACGCCATGAACCGCCTCGCCCTGTTCCATCGCCACCAGTTGTCCGGTGCCGGACGCCATGACGTAAATGCGCCCGTTGGAATGGGCGAGCACGCCTTCGGTGCGCGGAAAAGACGTCAGCGCGAAATCGACCATCGGTTCGCCTTCGGCAAACCAGTAAACGACGACGGCGTTGGCCCCAGTGACGGCGGTATAAGCCTTTCCGCGGGGTCCAAAGGATATGTCGTGGACGCCCGGGAGTTGCCCGTCGCCAAATGTTGACAGGATTTCCAGCGTATCGGGGTCCATCACCACGATGCGGTGGCCGAATTTGTCGGCGATATAGAGTTTACCGTCGGGACCGATGGCAAGGTCGTGCGGGTCGTTCAGCGTTGCCTCGCTCGCCTTGTCGAAACTCGCAAACGGGGTTTGGGCCAGCACCGGTGTGGCCAGAAGGGCAAGGAGGGCTGCAAGAACGCGCATGAAACTCATTTAGCAGATAACCGCACCGCTGTCGCGGTTGTCTGGGTGGAGCGTTCTGACGATTTCGTTAGGTTGATGGCGGTCCCGCGCCAGGCGTCGGTGACACTGGCAAGACGGGCATGGGGCCGGTTGGGCGAAGGGGGGTTGAGTTTCGCAGATTTGGGGATGCGGGCGTTCGCAATTTGGATACCGCGCCGCCTTGAGGCTTTAGGCTGGCCGAGCCACGGAAGAACCGGTTTTTACGGGACTGCCATGCGATAATACGCTCTTTCGACCAAGGCGCCGCTGATGGTCGCGACGGGGTAGACAAGGGGCTTGATGAGCCTAACCGACAACAGGAGTATGGCCTAGTTCAGGTAGTCGACCGGATTCACGCTGTTGAAACCTTCGCGGACCTCAAAATGTAAAGTCGAGCCGCGCACTTTGGCGATTGTCTGCCCGCGTGAAACACTGTCGCCTTTCTTCAGCGTCACGTCCGAGATGTTCGCATAGACCGTCAACAGGTTGCCCTCGTGCCGCAGAACAAGGATCGGAACCCCTTCTGTGTCGCGTGTGATTGCGGCGACTGTGCCAGCACCGGCGGCTTTGACGGCGGTTCCCTCGGATGCGGCGATGTCGATGCCGTCTGATTTACCCTTTTCATAGGCGCGCACGATGCTGCCGTCGACGGGGATCACGAATTTGGTACTTGATGCGCTGGTCCTGTCACTGGACAGATCGGCCACCGGCTCGGGTTTGTTGACCTCTGGCGGTGTGGGTTCTTCCTCTGGCAGCGGCTTTGAGGCGCTGGGCGGTTCTGGTGCTTCGGTGCCTTCGCCCGGAACGGTCGTCGTTTCAATCTCGGGCGCGGGTTCAAGCCGCGGTTCTTCGGATTTCGCAATTGGGATCAGAAGGAATTGGCCTTCTCGTACGGCGAACCCGGAACCAAGGCCGTTCCAGTCGGCCAAAGATCTTACTGAAACGTTGTAAAGCCGCGCGATGGAATACGCGGTTTCGCCCCGGACCACCTGGTGCTGAATGGGTTCAACACCGGCGGCGTTGGCGGAGCTGGTTTCTGTCGGCGGGTTCTGCGCGTCAACGCGGTCGAGCGCGTTGCTGGCCAGCTCGGTCACATCCACGTTGCCGGTACTGGTGTCGACATTGTCGGCGTCAACCCGGCGGGGCAGGGCGAGAACCTCGCCCGCGCGTAAGGAAACTTCTGGTGTCAGGCCATTGTGGCGCGCAAGTTCATCGGCGCCCAGACCCACACGGCTGGCGACATCGGCGACGGTATCGCCGCGCCGCGCCACCGCGACTTGAAAATTGGAATAAGAGATTACGCCCTTGTCGTCGGGGTTGGGCCGCTTTTCGGTTGGTTTTCGCGCAGCGGCTGATGTTCCTCCACCATTGTCCGAGCTGCGAAAATCAAGGTCGATGCCCTCGGTACATGCTGATAAGGCCAAAAGGCTGACACCCAGCACCAGCGCAGGTTTGTACATTCGGCGGAAAACTGCCATTGCTCGCCCTCTTGGCCCGGATCCGGTTCTTCGCCGGACCTCTATCGGCCCCTCTCAATCCTGTCCCAGCCCCTCCAGAAGGGGCACAAACCTTACCGGCAGCAGTTCATCATATTCAAACCTGTTAGGCCCGCGCGTCACCTTTATCAGGCTCTGCACGGCGTCTGACTGTCCTACCGGTACCACCATAATACCGCCAACACGCAACTGTTCCAAGAGCGGACCTGGCGGGTCCTCTGCGGCGGCAGTCACGATGATGCGATCAAACGGCGCCTGATCGGGCAAACCGCGGCTGCCATCAGCCGTGATCGCGGTGATATTGACGAGGCCCAGCTCGTCGAAAATCTCGCGTGCTTCGCGCACCAGCTTTCGATGGCGATCAACGGTATAGACGCGCCGTGCCAGATGGCTCAGTACCGCGGCCTGATAGCCAGAGCCGGTGCCGACCTCCAGCACCTTGTCGCGCGGCTGCACGTTCAGCGACTGCGTCATCAGCCCGACAACTGAAGGCTGGCTGATTGTCTGGCCGCAGGCGATGGGTAGCGGCATGTCCTCGTAGACACGGTCCGAAAAGACACCACGCATGAAGACACCGCGATCCACCTTTTCCATCGCCTCCAGCGTCCGCGTGTCCGTCACCCCGTTTTTGCGGAGCTGGAACAGAAACTGCATCTGGTTTTCGGCATCCATCATTTGCCGTTCAGGGCCTCCGCTAGCGGGCCGACAACATCGCGCGCTGTCATATCACAGCGCATGGGCGTGACCGAAATATGACCGTTGAGGTTCTCGTGTACGTCCGTGCCGGGTTTTGATGGCGATGTCTGAACGCCGCCACGCATCCAAAGGAACGGTCGACGGGAAGGGGATTCCACCCGATGCGCCTCGAATTTCACGTTGTCACGCCGGCCCTGTGGCACAACTTTGGTGCCCTTTACTTTGGCGGCGGCAACAGGTGGAAAGTTGATGTTGTAAAACAGCCCGTATTCATCGCCATTGTTTGTGGGGTTCGCGCCCAGAATTGCGCGCAATACATCCAATCCGTGCTCTTCCGCCGCTTCAAACGGGTTGTCCAGCGAATTGTTCCCAGTGCCATAATACTGGCTGAGCGCGAAGGAAGGGATACCCTGTAATGCGCCTTCCATCGCTGCGCCGATTGTGCCGGAGTACAGTGTGTTTTCGCCTGAATTGTTGCCCCGATTCACACCCGAAAGGACCAGATCAGGGCGGGTATTGCCCATCAGCTGGTGAACACCGCCAAGCACGCAATCTGCGGGATAACCGTCGACGGCAAACCGACGCTCGCCACGCTCTTCAATGCGCGCGGGCGTAATATAGCTTATGCAATGCGCGACCCCGGAACGCTCGTTCAGCGGCGCAACGACCCAAACCTCGCCATCGTCGCCGGCCAATTTATTGGCGATCTTTTCCAGAATGATCAGACCGGGCGCGTCGATCCCGTCATCGTTGGTCAGAAGAATGCGCATTTTGTTGCCAGCCTGATTTGTTTTTCATTCTCTAAGGCGGCGCGAATGCGATTGGAACCATCAATACGGTGTCATCCGGATTGCGTGCAATTTGCTTGCGGATTGGTGACAGGTTTCGGGGTGTGGGTTTCTTGTCGGATGTATTCAGGGCTGCATGAATTGGTCTGGTCCGGGCTGTTGAATTGCCCCCAAGCCCTTTCGGGCGTTGCCCGTACGTCGTTGACGACAACCCGATCAACCGGGGGCAGCACCGAAAGCTCGTCGGAAGTGTTTCCTGGCCGGATTAAGGAGCCTGGAGTCCAGTTGCTTAGGGACGCTTCCGACTTAAAAACGCCATTGCCGAACCAACCAATTATTCCTTAACGCGTCTTACTGTCCCAGCGGCCGGGCAGATCGGAGCGTGGCGTCAGGTTCGGGGCCTTGATAGCGCCGAACAGGCCATCAACCCCGGCCATGAGCCCCTTGGTCAACGGACTGGCGCGCAAGTTCGACTTCATCTCTTCAATCCGCATCACATCGTCGATGCGCCGGTCCAGAAACGCCCATGTCGCAGCATTACCCTCGCTGTCGTCCCCCAGCCAGAACAACACCACAGATGAATAGACGCCTGACAGGATGGCACGCTTGGAATACCAGTTGCCGTCGCGCGAGGGATCGCCAAGCGCGTTCCAGATCGCATCCGCCGTCCCCCAGATAAGTTGCGCGCCAACAGCGGCGTTGTGTGGCAAAGAGAACAGGGCCACGCCCCGACGCACCGCATCTTTGTGGGAAATCACCTCGATCCGGGAGCGGACCGCAAAGGCAACCTTTTCACGAATGCGCATCGCGTTCAGATCCGCGACGTCCAACGCCGCCAGCATATCGTGATCACCCCGTTCATGAAAGGCGGCGGCGACACCAAGCGGACCCTTCGGAAACAGTGCCCGTGCCTCATCCGCAGAGATGCCAACATCTTCACAGGCAGCATTGAACGCGGCCTCTGACCAGCCGTCGAACACGACATGTTGCAGCATTGCGCCGAGAAATTTGTCCTTCATCACATGGGTCCCCGATGGTGCCGCCACAAGTTAGCCCTTGGCTGCCTCTTCCGCCAGCCTGCGAACGCCGGGCAGTTCCAAAACGAACTCTGCCCCGGCAAACTTCGACGGGGTTTGGAACCCCGGCTGCGCGGACTCGCCCGCGCGACGCAGCAACTCTATCGCAGAGATCGCCGTCAACGCATAGGCCTCCGGCGTCTCGATCAGGCAATCGACAGTATTGCCGTCCGGGGCCTCTGCCCGCCCGAATATTCGCGCCCGTCCGGTTGCGAGATTGTCGGCGTCCGGCCCGGCGGGCTGACGGTCGATATACCAGTTCAGTACTTTCTGGCCCAAGCGGGAACCCAGCAGGTTCTTTCCCCATTGCGGCATTTTCAACAGCGGTTTGGCGCTCACCGGGGGCACCATATAGACGGCAATGTTTTCAACCCCTGTGCTGACCGGCGCGGTGATCAGATCGCCCCATGTGGTTGCGAATGCCTCTTCCGGGCCATCGCCGAAATCCATCCGGATCGTTGATGCATCGGGAAACGGCTGCAAGTCGCCGCCTCGCAATAACATCGGCGGGTCCCCCACGTCATTCAGAACCGTCCGTAAAGAGCCACGTGAGGGCTGGGTCATTCCGGCGAAGCCGAGAGTGATTTCGGTAACTTCCGGCAGTGCGGCTTTCAGCATTGCACTGACGCAATCGGTCGGCACAACGTCAAACCCGGCACCAGGCAGGATCATCACACCCTTGTCGCGTGCTTCACCATCGCGCGCCAGATGCGAGATGAAGACATCCGGTTCGCCCGTGATGTCGAGATAATGGCAACCCGCGTTCAGGCATCCCTGCACCATCGGCGCCGCGGTGTTTCGAAACGGTCCGGCGCAATGCAGTACCGCATCGATGCCATCCAACGCCTTAGCAATACGACTGGGATCCGCCAGATCGAACGCGCGAAATTCCAGCCCCAACGGCGTGGCGATCTTTGACGTTGAAGCTTCCGAGCGACCGGCAATAACTGGCCGAAGGCCGGTTTCGACCGCGTGTTCAACACATAGCTGCCCGGTGTATCCCGTGGCGCCATAGATCATCAAATTCGCCATCAAAACACCCTTAAACCACTGTAGACAAACGATGGGGCGGCTGTTATACGGCGCGCTCCTGCAACTTATGCAATTTTAACCTAGAAAGGTGGTGACAACCACATGCAGGTCAGTGTTCGCGACAACAATGTCGATCAGGCGCTTCGTGCCCTGAAAAAGAAGCTGCAGCGTGAGGGTGTGTTTCGCGAGATGAAGCTTCGGCAGCATTTCGAGAAGCCCAGCGAAAAGCGCGCACGCGAAAAGGCCGAGGCTATTCGCCGCGCCCGCAAACTCGCACGCAAAAAGGCCCAGCGCGAAGGGATGATGTAAGCATCACTCGCGCCTTGGCGAAAAAAACGACCCCCGCGGCAACCGCCCGGGGGTTTGTTTTTTTAGGGGTGCCGCCGGTAGCGCGGATTCAAGGCCACGCAGGCTACCGCGCGATGTCACAATTCACTCGATCCCGATATTTCGGAATCATCAATGCGTGTGCTAAGCTTTCTTTGATTTCGCTAAAATTGGATTAGAGCTTTGGGATACACCGGATTAATTGCCAGCCTCACCCGGTTTCTTGAACTGAATACAATTCTCGTTCTGATTGCTGGCATCGCAATTGGGGCCGCCTCGCTTGGCCTGTTGTTGTTCATTTTGTTGCGGGGAAGATTCCGCGGCGCCCACGATGCAGTCGGCGCAGACGCCGCCGCTTCTGCGACATCGTCCGCGCCTGCGGCGGCCACCGTGATCGATGAAGAAGTGCCGCGCGCACGTGCCAGTGTCACGATGGACGACGACTTCGAGGAAGACGATTACGTTTGGGAAGAGGCGGAGGAGAATTCCGAAGCTGGCGATGACGACGACGGCATTTCGATTGTCACCGCCGATACGCATCCGGATGACGGGCCGGAAACGCACTATTTCGACGACGATGGCGACAGCGCGGGTTCGTTTGAAGGCGCGTATTCCGAACCGGATGAGCCATTTGCCGACTACCCGGCCACAGCGGCAGCGCCAAGCGCCACACGCGCATCTGCCGACGCCGCAGGTTTCGCCGACGAAAACCCGTTTGAAATGGTCGACCCCGATGACGAGGTTGACCTGTCCGATGCGGCATTTGAATTGTCAGATGATGATGTCGTCGAACTTGGACCGGTCGAGCCGCTTTCAGATATACCGGCAGGAACCGCGAAGGTCGGATTTCAGGGGGTCTTTTTCGGGACCAACCGATTGAAGAGCGGTGAAACGACAAATCACGCGGCTTTTTCTTCGGCCCGCAGTCGCGACCTCACCGTTGGGAGGACAATCATCTCGATCCCCATCGCCACGCGTGAAGTCGGAGAGATCAAACAGCGCCGCCACCTGAACCTTGGCATCGTGAAAATCCCGTTGGGGTTTGAGAACGAAAACAAACACTTCATGGAGCGGGAGACAGTCGAGCTGTCTGAGCAAGTGTTTTCGGCCGAGGCGGCGAAACTCGCGCTTAAAGCCGAAACCTATGAAAGATCGGCGTTTGTCTTTGTGCACGGCTTCAACGTCACATTTCGCAACGCGATGTTCCGGGCGGCGCAAATGGCCTATGACATGGATTTTGACGGGCCGGTCTTCGCCTATAGCTGGCCCGCGCGCGGGCGCGTGCGCAGCTATGTCACCGACATGGACAGCGCCGCGCTCGCCGTGCCGCAATTGGATGAATTCCTCGACATCATCGACCGGATCGAAGGCATCGACCATATTCACATGGTCGTGCATTCGATGGGCAACGCGCTGTTGTCACAGCTGATGTTGCGCGTCGGCACGCGGTTGCAGACCCGGTCCACCAAGCTGATTGACCAGTTGATCCTTGCCGCGCCAGACATCGACCGCGGCATGTTCCAGACCGTGGCGGACCACTTGTGTCAACATTCTAAAGGCGTAACGCTTTACGCCTCCAGCAAGGACAAAGCGTTGGCCGCGTCCGGTGACTTGCGCGACAACCTGCAACGCGCCGGGTACGTGCCAAAGAACGGAGAACCCGTTATTGCGCAGGGTATCGACACGATTGATGTCAGCATTGTGTCCACGGATATGCTCGGGCTCGAACATTCTGAATTTGCCGAGGACCGCACGGTTATTGAGGACATCGCCGAGATATTCCGGAACCGCACCTTCCCGCCGGATGCACGTCTTGACCGCTATGCTCGGATCGAGACGAGCGGCGGGGATAGTCCCGCTTCCCAAAGACTTTTGTCACCCCACAGCAATTTGAACTCCTGAAGAGCCCGCCCCGACAACCAGTACGCCCCCGGGTTCGATCTGTTCGGGGTTCTTATACTGTTCGGAATGCAATTGCGTGACCGGGGCATCGTCAGGAACGATTTTCGGCCAGACCGGTTTCTGAAATGGCCCCGTGGCTGCAATCACGCTGTTCGCAACAATCTCTCCGTGGGACGCTTCAACCCGGAATCCCACCTGACCATTCCGTCGCGATACGCGTTCGACCTGCACGCCACAGTGAATCGGGGCATTCAGCATCCCCGCATAGCGTTCGAAGTAATCTGCCACCTTTTCCTTTGGCACAAAGGCATCTGCGGCGAATTCGTCGAATTCAAGATTGGGGAACCGATCATGCCAGGCAGGTCCGTTTGCGACCAGAGAATCCCACCTGCCAGAGCGCCAACGTTCGGCAATTCGGCCGCGTTCCAGCACCAAATGCGGAATTTGGCAATTCGATAGATGCTCGCTGGCTGCAAGTCCCGCCTGTCCGCCTCCGACGACAACAACCTCGGTCTTTTGGGGTAACATTTGGCGTGTTCCAATCTTTCCCAAGCCCACGAAATTATTGCAGATTACTGCGCCGGTTCAAGGACAGGGTTGTATCCGCGATATGCTGTGCAGCGTCATATTCAGGTATTTTGGCGGTGGATTAAGGATATCGACGGTCCTGTCGGGCCAACCAGTTAAGAAAGTCTTTTACTGTTCCCTCGTAGTCCGGCCCGGCAAGCGGTCCGCCCGTTGCATACTGCGATTTCATCGCTGACTGCATCAGTTCAAGTTTTTCGCGGTCTTCCCGATTCACCTCCGTCCAGAGGTCAATGCGTTCGCGGATGGTTTCTTCATCCATGTCATCGCCGAAAACCGACATGGTCCAGCGAACGTCGACCCGATTGGCGGACCGCGGCATCAGGCAGAGCGACACCAGAAGCGACGGCGCAATGCTGGTGACCTGACAAGGATATGTCGCGAAGAGGAACGACTGGTGACGCTGGGTCTTTGGAAGTTTCGCTGAACCGTGGCCCCTGTGAGGGATTTCGTCAGGGTATTTTGCGAAGTAGCTGGTGAATCCAGCCCCGGAAGGGCCCTTTCGGCTGAGTTTTGACGGCGTGTAACCGTGGAGTGTTCTGGGATGCACCACCGACAGGTGGTAGCCTTCCATAAAATTCTCCACCAGAGCTTTCCAATTGCAGTGCCACACCTCGTTTGCACCGTGCACAAAGCGATAGCGTTCGGGTTCATAGCGCGCGAGTTTTTTGGTCAACCCGCTTAAGCCTTTTTCAATGCTGATGGGGTCAGGGGACAGGTTCACATAAATGAACCCGAAGCGTTCGACACAGGCGAAACCGGGTAGCCGGCAATTTTTCGGGTCGAAATTCGTGTTTTCCATCCCGCTAGAGCGTCGTCCATCTAATCTGCAACATATCCGGCAGCTTTGAAGAGGTTTCGGCACTCGGTTGGCGGGAAGAGGTCGCAGGTTTGGGCGACGGATTGGAAAAGGGCGTCGAAGGTGCGGGCCTTGAGCCGACGCAGGTGTGCCTTGAGTTTCGAGTACGCCATTTCGATCGGGTTGAGATCGGGCGAATACGGCGGCAGGAAGAGCAGCCAGCTGCCTTGCGACTTCAGCAGTTCCTGCGCATTGGCCGATTTGTGCGATGACAGGTTGTCGGCGATCACCACATCGCCCGGCTGCAACGTTGGAGCCAGCTGGGTCTCGATGTAGAGGTCGAACGCGGCGCGGTTCATGGGGCCGTCCAGCACCCAGGGGGCGCTGAGTTCGTCGATCCGCAGGCCCGCGATGAAGGTCTGGGTGCGCCAGTGGCCGAAGGGCGCGTCGGCTTCCAGCCGGGTGCCGCGTGGGGATCGACCACGAAGCCGTGTCATCTTGGTCGTGACAGCTGTTTCGTCGATAAAAACCAGCCGGTGCGGCTCAAGGCGCATCCTCGGCATCCGGCGGTGCTGCCACTCGTACCTGGCAGCGCGCACCCGTTTGCGCAGCCGCTCCGTCGCGATCAGGGATTTTTTTATATGTGAACCCAAGACGATGGATCAGATAACGCGAGAGCATCGCCGGTGTCGCGGTGAGGGCATGTTCCTGTTTCAGCACCTCGGCCAGTTCCGGCATAGTGATATCCGGCTCGGCTTCCACGCGTGTCTTAAGCCAGTTTGAGACCACATCCAGCTTGCTGCGCCGAGGGCGGCCTTGAGGCGCAGCTCTCACCCCACCCGTTCGCCTCTTACGTTGCATGATCCGCACCGCGCTGGCAGCTGATATCCGTAAACGCCGCGCAGCCTCATGGCAGGAAAGGCCGTCATCAACCAAAGCGACGACACGTTCCCGAATATCCAGTGATAGCGATTTGCCCATGATCCACCTCCACATATGGTGAATCACAAAACCTGCCACGTGGGAATCCCATCGATTCAGATTTCAAGGACGACGCTCTAGCGCGCTGAAGCTGCCCATTGGTTCGATATGACCAGGCGTGATAGGGGCAAACGAACAGTCGGGCGTGGCCATTTCCCTGAACCAGCGGCATCCCGCGATGTCGGCAAACATTTGAGAGAGCGCGGATTTCAGGCCCGTCGCGAACGACAATTATTGGCTCGTCCAGTATCTGGGCGGTCAAATAATCCCCGGCATCTGAAATTTCATCCGCTCTTCCGACGCAGTGCCAGCCGTGCCTTAGGACTGTCCGTTTCTCGTGTTCGAACAATTCTTCATCGACGTAATGTCTGCCCGGTAACCCGGCTGCGGCATCACTGGGTTGCGATGCAAATTGGGATAGCTGGGTTCGCAGGGATTGAAGTTCGTCGGCCTGCTGGAAGCTTTCGTGATGCAGGTCGCCGTCAGCCATACGATTGCCCCCGGTTTTTGCCATTCGGAGTTAGGTCGCGGGTTTGACATCCCAGATGGGAATTAACGCGCGCAGCGGCGGAAAGTGAAAGCACACAGGAGTCGTAGCAAACCGCGCTCATTTGCCGAGCTAAGGCGCCGATATTTATGGCAAAATGTTCAGTTGTGTCCTTCATCAGCCGTTCCCCACTGACCGAAATCCTTGTGCGCGCCTGCGCGCGTGGTCACAAACCAACCAAATGTTATTCTGGGAAAAAATGACGACAGAGATCGCCAATTTGCGACCAAGATGTCGGTTCTGTCGTTAAATTGGATTTCCCGCAGCGGGAATCCCTATGCGGCTATCATTGCACGTCTTGGCAATTGCTTTGTCCGGCCGAGTGGAAAACCAAAGGCAAATGGCCGCGTAAGCCTTTAGCGACTTACCGTGAAATCTTACCAAACCTGAGTTCTGGATAAGCGCTATATCTGGTATTCGACCTGCCTGATTGTTTCCGGCACGGTTATGGGTCCCATTTTAACTTTGGTTTTCCCGAGCATATAGGCTGCGACACACGAGATGAGGTGTACGAATGCGTTGGCAGGCGATCTGTGTCGAGTGTGTTCCAGTCCCATGCTGGTTTTCAACTTATCGAACAGAGTTTCGATGATGAACCGCCTTCGCAACAGGATTTTGTTCAGGATTGGCAGGAGATAGTTTTTCATGTTGCGGCGAATGCCGGTGACGAGGTGGAGCCCACGCTGCCAGAGCCGTTGGAAGAGGGATTTGGAGATATAGCCCTTATCAGCAAATATTTTGCCTTCGGGGCCCGCGATCATGGCTTCAAACGGCTTTCGATCATCGACATTACCTGCCGTGATTTTGACGGCCATGATCTCCCCCTTGTTGTTGATGATTAGATGCAGTTTGAAGCCAAAGAACCAGCCCATTGTGCTGCGACCGCGCTTTGCCAGCCCCTTGAAGACCTTGTTTCGATTAATGCGGGCATTGTGGCAGACCGCGAGCTTAGTGCTGTCGGCAAAATAGACGCCGGTTTTTTCACCGCTGAAGCAGTGCAGCAGTATGCAAAACGGCACCATTAATCTTGGCATGAGGCTGACAAACCGACCATAGCTCGGGAGGTTGCCAAAGCAGTCACGGTATTTCTGCTCAACGCCATAAATCCAATAATGTTTGAAGTCCTTGAACGGCGACAAGTGAAACAAGACCATGATGAACAGGCTCTCCCCCAGGGTCAGCTTGCCGGCGCGAAGCCTCTGACGACCCGAGGGGATCAACCGGTGGCGCTCCCAGTCCTCGTAGGTTTTTGCAAAATCATCGAGACAGACAAAAAGTGCGGTGTTAGTGATCGACATGAGTGGCGGTCCATATTGTGTCGCTTTTGAACCTTGAATCATGGGGCAACGTACCTGGAAACCCCTCTCACCCCATACTAATCACGGGGGCATTCAGGCTGGTCAACACGGGGCAAAAGGTGCGCGCCATGGAGAACAACTTCCCAATCAACGAAGATCTCGCTTATGAGAAGATCCGGGACCTCATGTTCGACATGATGGAAGAGGACCCCAACCGTTTCTACGCCCTCACGGATAAGCTCAATGAACTGGCTGCGCTCCCTAAAAGAACCATGACACTTGTGCTCGATCTGATGGCTGCCACTCCCTTTCAGGTGATCATCCCGAAACACGTACGGAAAAATGACCCTGATACATTCAAAGCAGATCACGAAACCGTTTCAAATGTTCTATTTCTTGGAGAGTTTGGCGGAATTGCCGTTGAACTGGAGCCAAATGAGGCTTTGAGAGAACCGAGGATCATTTCCATAACAATGGTGGAAATCCCTCATCGCAACCCTCTGCGAAAAAGGGTCAACGAGTATCGTAAAAAACGAATCAAAAAACTACGAAAAAATTCTGTCGAGTAGTGCACTGGTGACGCCAACGTCTTATCCAGAATCGGGGTTAAGGAGTATTTTGGCGCACTCGGGAGGATTCGAACCCCCGACCCCTTGATTCGTAGTCAAGTGCTCTATCCAGCTGAGCTACGAGTGCGCGAAGTGAGGGGGATGTAACGGTCGCGCCGTGGCTTTGCAAGGGCGATTTGGCCGAGCGAATTCTATTCAGCGGCCTCGTCCAAAACCGCAACCGCCTTTGGCAACGTGACCAGAAATTTTGTTCCGTCCGGGCCGGTAGATAGCAATTGTAACTTGCCGCCATGCCCGCGGATCAGTTCGGCGGCAATGGCCAGTCCAAGGCCTATACCGCCTTTGCGCGCGCCACCCTGGAACGGCTGAAACAGGTGTTCCTGCGCCTTGATGGGCAGGCCGGGGCCAGAGTCGGTGATCTGAATGCCCCAGTCGCTTTCCGTTTCATTGGCAGACACGGCGATTTCGCCTGATTGGCCGGTCGCCTGGATGGCTTGTCGCGCGTTGCGGATCAGGTTGGCGATGACGCGATACAGTTGTTCCGGATCGGCCCTGACCAACATGCCCGAAGGCACATCTTCGTGAAAGGCAATCCCGTGTGAATCATCAGAAAGCTTTTCGCCTTCCAGAACTTCGCCGACGATCTGGGACAACGGTACGCGGCTCAATCGGGGTGGCGGTTCTTCGGCTTTGCCAAACGCCAAAGTGGATTCGCACAAATTTACCGCCCGTGACAGCGACGCCACCAGTTTCGGCGCAGCGCGTTGGACGCTGGGGCCGTCGCTTCTTTCCAGGCGGTCCGAAAACAACTGCGCCACGGTCAGGATGTTGCGCAAATCGTGGCTGATCTTCGCCACCGCACCGCCCAATTGCGCCAGCCGTTCTTTCTGCTTCAATGAACCGGTCAGCTGGGTCTGTAGCGAAGCCAAGGCATTCTCTGCCTCGCGCAATTCCGTCAACCCGGCTGCGGGTTCGATGATGCGTCGCGCGTCTTCGGGTGCCTCGGCATAGCTCGACATGGCCGCGACGACGCGTTTGATCGGCCGTACCAGAAATCCGCGAACCGCGAGAAACAGAAGTGTTGCAGTGAAGACCGAGATAACCGCTGACAAGATGAGAATACGAAGGCCGTATTCAATCATTTCGGCGCGCAATTGCTCTGTGCCCATGGTGACTTCGATCAGCATACCAGCGTCCTGCACCGGGCTGCCGATCACCCGGATCACATCGTCGCCGGGGTTGACGAGCCGCCGCATCGCGTCGCCGATCAATTCCCAGGGGCTTGGATCGCGCAGATCGAAACTGGCCTCAATCGGCGCCGGGATCGGCCCGGACAGCGCCAGTTGCCGCGCCTGATCTCGGCGCAGGACGACGTTGAAGACATCGGCGTTCTTCAATAATTCCTCTTCCAGTGGCATCGCGATCTGCTCTTCCGCCAACAAAACCAAAGACGCGATCTGCGCCTTTTCCAGCCGCAGCAGCAGATAGTCTTCGCGGAATCGCGCCACCGAGGGGACAAAAATCAACACCTCGGCCAGCATGACGAATACAGTCGTCAGGATCAGGAAGCGGCCAGAAAGGGTGTTCAGTATCCGCAAGGTGTTATCCGTTTCACGGTATCCAACGTTGAACGAAACCGACGACCCGCTTCACGCGCGGGTTGTCGAACAATCTGGGTGTAAAATAGGCCCCCGCGGCGCGTTTGTTAACCTCTCCCAGCGTCGGATAGGGTGCAACCATCGCCGAAATCGCACTCATCTTCAGTTTGGAAGAGATTGCAAGCGCCCAGGTCTGGATCAATTCACCGGCCTGGGGGCCGACAATGGACGCACCCACAGGGCGGCCTTTGACCACCATGACCTTGATCAAGCCGGTGGTCTTTCCTTCGGCAATCGCGCGGTCATTGCCTTTGAATTCGAAACGCGCGACATCGACCTTGTGACCGTGCAATTCAAGCGCATCTGCTTCTGTCAGCCCAACTTGCGCCAACTCAGGATCCGTATAGGTCGCCCACGGAATATGATCGGTGCGCTGTTTCGCGGGCAAACCGATCAACATCGAACGGATGACAACTCCTGCGTGATACCCCGCGACGTGGGTGAACTGCAGACCGCCAGCGACATCGCCGATGGCATAGACCCGCCGGTTCGTGGTGCGAAGGCCGGCGTCCACCTTGATCGTGCGGTTGTGTTCAATGCCTGCCTTGTCGAGGTCCAGTTTGTCGATATTCGCCTTCCGACCCACGGCCATCAAAAGGTGCGAGCCGGTAAAGGGCCGTCCGTCGGTGGTTTCGACGGTGATGTTCCCGGCCTTGCCACTAACATTCGCGGCCATCGCGTCCTCGGCAATCTCAATACCCTCACCCGACAGGTTTTCCAAAAGGATTGCGGCCAGTTCCGGGTCGTCCTTGCCCATTGCTTTCAGTCCCTCGATCACCGTGACCTTTGAACCCAGCCGCCGATGTGCCTGTGCGAGTTCCATGCCGATTGGCCCGCCGCCGATGATCAGCAAATGTTCAGGTTTCTCGCGAAGCGCAAATATCGTTTCGTTGGTTTCAAATGGAATGCTGTCCAGACCGGGGATAGGTGGCACAAAAGGCGACGAACCGGTTGCAATAACGAACCGACGCGCGGTGATGATTGTTTCGCCAGCTTGCACTTCGGTTTTGGTGATAAAGCGGCCGAATTCCTGAATAACGTGAACGCCAAGCCCTTCGAACCGTTCAACAGAATCATGTGGTTCAATCGTCTTGATCACCTGCGCGACATGATCCTTCGCGGCGGCATAACTGACATCGGGTTCAACCCCAGTCACACCCAACCCACCTTGCATGGCGTGGGCGCGTTTGCTCGCTGCGATCAACGCCTTGGAGGGCACGCAGCCGTAATTCAGGCAGTCGCCGCCCATTTTATGGCCCTCAAGCAGAACCACTTTTGCGCCCATCTGAACCGCGCCAGCAGCCACACTAAGACCACCTGACCCGCCGCCGATCACGCAGATATCTGTTTTGATCCGCTCCATTCTCAGACGTCCTTCTTGCCGCGCAGAAGGTTGATAGCGACAGGAATGAGCGACAGCGCAACCAGTCCAAGGATCGGCAGCAGAATATGCGGTTCAAATATGATCCCTAGGTTTGGCGTTTCGCCACGCGCGAAGACTTCGCCCAATCCGGCGCCGACGGAAGTGTAGACAACCGCGCCGGGAATGATGCCGAAAAACGTCGAAATTACATAGCGATACGTCGGAACCTCCAGAAACGATGGCACCAGATTGGCGATGAAGAACGGCACCGCGGGCACAAGACGAATGATGAACAGCATCGACCATTGGTTTTCGTCGATTCCGTCTTTGATTTTCTTTACGGCCCCTTCTGAGCCTTCCAACTTCGCACCCAGCCTATCCCCAAATCCCCAGCGTGCCGCCAGAAATATCGCAGTGGCGCCGATGGTCGCACCGACCACGTTGAACAATGCGCCAGGAAATGTCGCAAACAGAAACCCGCCGGTCAGAGTGGCAATTGTCGCGCCCGGCAGTGAAAAAGCGACGATCACGATATAAGCCGCGATAAATACCAGCACCGTCAGAAAGTAATTCGCATCGCGGAAATCGATCAGCATCTGGCGGTTGTCGCGCAGCGCCTCGAAGCTCAGAAAATCCTTGAGTGTAAACGCGCCGATCAAAGCGACGATCACAATGATGATCAGCGGCAGGCGTTTTGCCAGCCCGCTTTTGGGCGCGTCAGTCATATCGGTCATCTTACTGTCCCGCATTTGGTGCATCTAGCCTGAAACATGCGCTGCAATTGAGGCGCAACATCCCCAAATCACGGCCCGTTGAACGCGGGTGATCCATTGTTTCAATTCAATGGCAGTTTTCCGCGGCCTTGTAACAATGATCGCGAAAACGGCGGAAGAACTGAAACAATCGAGCATCTGACGAATTGACAAGTCGTTTAGCGCCCCCTAAAGACCGGGCTTCACAAGATTTGACCGGTCGTCTGAGTCTCTTTTGAGTGATGGCCGAAGGAACGGAGACACGCGATGAAGCGCACATATCAACCCTCGAACCTCGTTCGCAAGCGGCGTCACGGGTTCCGTGCGCGCATGGCAACCAAAGCTGGTCGCAAGATCCTGAACGCACGTCGCGTGCGTGGCCGGAAATCGCTTAGCGCGTAGTTTCTGAAAATGGCATCGGATGAGGCGGCCGGGGCGACCCAGTCGCCTTTTTTGCGTTTTGAAGTACTGAAAAAACGTGCGGATTTCCTGCGTGCTGCGCGTGGGCCAAGGCAGGCAACTCCGGGGTTTGTGCTTCAATGCTGGGAACGCGGAGATGACGATGCACCACGCGTTGGTTACACCTGCACAAAAAAGGTTGGAAACGCTGTTGCTCGCAACCGTGCAAAACGCCGTCTGCGGGAAATTGCGCGCCTGACCATCCCAACGCATGGTCGTGCAGGTTGGGATTATGTGCTCGTCGGGCGGGCCGGGGAAACCGGTGACCGGGACTTTGCCCAAATGTGCAAAGAACTGGAAACGGCGCTGTCCAATCTTCATATGATGCGCAAATGAGCCCGCTTGCTTACATCTTCTCATTGCCGGTGCGCGCCTATCGAGCGATCTTCAGCCCGTGGGTCGGGTTCAACTGCCGTTATCAGCCGACATGTTCTGCCTATGCATTGGAGGCACTTCAAAAGCATGGCGGGTTGAAGGGCAGCTGGCTGACACTTCGCCGGATCGGGCGGTGCCATCCGTTTGGATCAAGCGGGTATGATCCGGTGCCGGATGAGGCGCCAAGAGACGATCCTTAGCAGCGGCGCCTCCGATGGCGAAGTAAGCTGTATTGCTGCATTCTCAACCGATCTAAACCGGTAGCGCCGTCGTCTTCCATACTTCCCGAAGCGAGAATGATGACTGCATTTGCGCGACGCCAGGCAGACGCGCAAGATAGCGCCGGTGGATACGGGCATAGTCATCCGTGTCGCGGGCAGATATTTTCAATAGGTAGTCTGCCGTGCCGGCAGTCAGGTGGCATTCCAGAAGATCGGGAATGCGAGCAACTTCGCGCTCGAAGGCGTCCAAAACGTCCTCGGACTGCGCGTTCAAGGTGATCTCGACGAAAACGGTCGATGGGCGATCCAGTTTCCTTGGGTCCAGCAGCGCAACATATTGCGAAATCACGCCTTCGTCTTCCAGCCTTTGCACACGGCGATGACAGGCGGATGCCGACAAATTCACACGCTCGCTGAGATCGGCATTCGAAATCCGGCCTTCTTTTTGAAGAACGGTCAGGATCCGTCGGTCAGTGGCGTCGATGTCGATCATATTGTGAAACCTGAAAACATTTGATTGGGGGTATCCCGCCGCGGAAATCCGCGACGGGATTGATCGTACTTAAGCTACTTTTTAAGCGAGTCGCGGATCTCGGTCAGGATATCCAGTTCGGTTGGGCCGGCTGTCGCCTCTTCAACCACTTCCTCTTCTTCCTTTGCCTTGTCTTTTACCTTGTTCACGTAGCGAACCAGCATGAAGACGACGAAGGCAATGATCAGGAAGTTGATGATCGCCATGATGAACGAACCGTATGCAAAAACAGCGGCCCCACCATCACGCGCATCTGCCAACGAAGCGCCTTCTGCGGCTTCACCGGACAAGACGACATACTGGTTGGTAAAGTCTGCCCCGCCAAGGACCAGGCCGATGATCGGGTTGATCAGATCGGCAACCAGTGACCCAACGATCGCAGTAAAGGCCGCGCCGATGATGATCCCGACGGCCATATCCATAACATTGCCTTTGGCAATGAAGTCACGAAATTCTTGCAACATGATTGTGCCCCTCCATTTGTCCCACCGCACCGTTTTCGGTTCGGCGAGACGGACCTAGCACAAAGAATCCCGCTCTAGAGCGTCGTCCTTGAAATCTGAATCGATGGGATTCCCACGTGGCAGGTTTTGTGATTCACCATATGTGGAGGTGGATCATGGGCAAATCGCTATCACTGGATATTCGGGAACGTGTCGTCGCTTTGGTTGATGACGGCCTTTCCTGCCATGAGGCTGCGCGGCGTTTACGGATATCAGCTGCCAGCGCGGTGCGGATCATGCAACGTAAGAGGCGAACGGGTGGGGTGAGAGCTGCGCCTCAAGGCCGCCCTCGGCGCAGCAAGCTGGATGTGGTCTCAAACTGGCTTAAGACACGCGTGGAAGCCGAGCCGG
Organism: uncultured Paracoccaceae bacterium; assembly: GCA_951812305.1. Classification (GTDB taxonomy): domain Bacteria; phylum Pseudomonadota; class Alphaproteobacteria; order Rhodobacterales; family Rhodobacteraceae; genus Rhodobacter_B. The sequence goes on along the minus strand of CATOSB010000011.1, from coordinate 594,022 downwards.
ATATCACTATGCCGGAACTGGCCGAGGTGCTGAAACAGGAACATGCCCTCACCGCGACACCGGCGATGCTCTCGCGTTATCTGATCCATCGTCTTGGGTTCACATATAAAAAAATCCCTGATCGCGACGGAGCGGCTGCGCAAACGGGTGCGCGCTGCCAGGTACGAGTGGCAGCACCGCCGGATGCCGAGGATGCGCCTTGAGCCGCACCGGCTGGTTTTTATCGACGAAACAGCTGTCACGACCAAGATGACACGGCTTCGTGGTCGATCCCCACGCGGCACCCGGCTGGAAGCCGACGCGCCCTTCGGCCACTGGCGCACCCAGACCTTCATCGCGGGCCTGCGGATCGACGAACTCAGCGCCCCCTGGGTGCTGGACGGCCCCATGAACCGCGCCGCGTTCGACCTCTACATCGAGACCCAGCTGGCTCCAACGTTGCAGCCGGGCGATGTGGTGATCGCCGACAACCTGTCATCGCACAAATCGGCCAATGCGCAGGAACTGCTGAAGTCGCAAGGCAGCTGGCTGCTCTTCCTGCCGCCGTATTCGCCCGATCTCAACCCGATCGAAATGGCGTACTCGAAACTCAAGGCACACCTGCGTCGGCTCAAGGCCCGCACCTTCGACGCCCTTTTCCAATCCGTCGCCCAAACCTGCGACCTCTTCCCGCCAACCGAGTGCCGAAACCTCTTCAAAGCTGCCGGATATGTTGCAGATTAGATGGACGACGCTCTAGACAGCGATAATTCCGGGGAAAATACGCGACAATCTCCCCAAAACCTGATTGGACAGCGGGATATCGCCGCTTTGTCGAAGATATCGGCAGCGATTTGCGGCCAATCAGCTGATCAGCCCTCCCGCTTCCATCCGAACGATCCGGTCGGCACGGGCGGCAAGATCCATGTTATGCGTCGCGATCAAAGCGGCCATTTTTGTGCTGCGCACAATGTCCATCAATGTGCCAAAAACAAGGTCTGATGTGTCCGGGTCCAGGTTGCCCGTCGGCTCATCCGCCAGCAACAGGCCTGGTTCATTGGCGAGGGCTCGGCAAAAGGCGACGCGCTGTTGTTCACCGCCAGAAAGGGCGGCAGGGCGATGATTGGCGCGTTCGCCGACGCTCACCTGAGCCAGAAGGTCCCGGGCGCGCGTTTCGGCGACGTTGCGGGCGGTTCCGTTGGCCAACTGCGGCAGAACAACGTTTTCAAGCGCGGTGAACTCGGGCAGCAAGTGGTGGAACTGATAAATGAAGCCGATTTCGCGGCGGCGGGTGGATGTGCGTTTGCGATCGCTGGCCGCAGTGACATCCAACCCCGCGATTTCGACCTTACCACCGTCAGCCGTGTCCAAGAGCCCCGCGATGTGAAGAAGCGTGGACTTTCCCGCACCGGATGGCGCGACCAATGCAACAACTTCTCCCGCTGCCAGCGTCAGGTCTGCACTGCGCAGGACGTCGACTTCATTCGGAAGGCCTTTGTTGTAAGTCTTGTTGATCCCGGAAAGGCGTAGCGCGTTATTCATACCGCAATGCCTCGACCGGGTTCATCCGAGCCGCACGGCGGGCGGGAAAAATTGTGACGATAAAAGACAGGCCGAGGGACAGGCCGACGGCGGAAAGAACGTCACTGAGATCAAGCTTGGCAGGCAAATGATAGATGCCGCGGATGGATGGGTCCCAGACCTGACCGCCCATCAGCCAGTTCACCAGCGAGAAGATCGGATCGATATAGATCGCGAACAGGCAGCCAAGGACAGTTCCGGCGACGGTCCCGATGATACCGACAAACGCACCGCAGATGAAGAAGACACGTAGGATTGAGCCCTCGCTTAGCCCGATTGTGCGCAGGATGCCGATGTCGCGACCTTTGTTTTTGACCAGCATGATCAGGCCGGAGACGATGTTCATCGCTGCAATTAAGACAAGGATCGACAAGATCACGAACATGATGTTGTCTTCGACCTCCAACGCCCGAAGGAAAGAGCCCGCGCTGTCCCGCCAGGTCCAAAGCAGCGCGCGCTCGCCACCAGCCTCCAGAAGAGCGAGAGAATAGCCGTCGATGTCTTCGGGGTTTTCGACGAAAACTTCGATTTCGTCAGCACGGCCTTCCTTGTTGAAATAGCTTTGTGCCTCGGCAAACGGCATGTAGATGCGGGTTTTGTCGATCAGGAAACGCCCGGATTGGAAGACATAGGCCACTTCGTAGGCTTTAATGCGGGGGCTCGTGCCAAAGGCGGTTTTGACGCCGTTCGGGGAAATCAGCTTGATTGTGTCACCGGGTGTGGCACCTAATGTTCGGGCAAGTTCCCAGCCGATGGCGATGCCGGGGCTGAACCCGTCGAGCGACCCCGCGCTGCGGTTGGCATTGGCGATGCGTGGGATCGTCAGCAAGTTTTCCTTGGTAATGCCGAATACTTCGACGCCCGCATTTTTGGATCTCAGGTTTGCCATAACCTGACCCTTGATCAACGGTGCTGCACGCGTAACGCCTTCGACGGCCGCCACGCTGGCGGCCATGCCCTCGAAGTCCAAAATGGCGCGGGTGGTTTGCCCGGACTCAGTGACCTCTAGTTGCTGATAAACAGTCACATGCGCGTTTGCACCGAGGATCGTATCGACGAATTCTTCACGGAATCCGGAGCGCACCGCCAGCGTTGCGATCAGTGCAAAGACAGCGAGCGTGATGCCGACAAGGCTGATCCATGTCATCACTGATACGCCGCCCTCTGCGCGTCGTGCGCGCAGATAACGCCAAGCGATCATCCATTCAAACGGGGCAAATGGTGCGGTCATGGGCGCGTCTGTAGCGGGTTAACGGATTGGGGGGAAGAGCGTGGCGCAAGTGTGCGTTCAAATCAGCGAGGGGCCTGTGCGACCTGTTCGTGATAAGTGGATTCCCTTGCGACATAATCGGCGAGCGTTTTGCCTTCCTCATCGACAAAGAGGGCAGGGAGCACTTGCAGCGTTTCGATCCGATCAACCCGGAACGACCGAAAATCCTCTCGCAATTCGCACCAACAGGTGACGGTCCAGACCCGCCCCCAATATTCCAGTTCCAGCGGGCGCACCGTGCGTGTGCTGATCTCACCTTTCAGGTCGGTGTATTCCATCAGCACTTTTTGCCGTGCACGAACCGCGCCGCGAAGGGCTGGCATGTGCTGAAACCCCTTGTGCGCATCCGCAAAAGGATAAACGGCAAACCCCCAGCCAGTTGGTGGAGCCTGCCGGTCTTCTGGCAAAACGGCGTCGATCTTCGACGACAGGCTGGCAGCTGCTGCTTTCAACTCGTCGTCGCCGGCTTCGCCGACAACGGCCATTCCGAGGTGCAGGGCCTCGAGTTCCGTCATGGTCAAATTGAGCGGAGGCAAAGTAATCTCTGCCGTGATCATGTAACCAAGTCCGCGTTCGCCTTCGACCGGCAGGCCGCTGGCCATCAGAGTATCCATGTCGCGATAGACTGTGCGGACCGACACCTCGAGCCTGTCTGCCATGTCCTGCGCGCGGTGCAATCGACCGTCGCGCAGGATCTGGACAAGTTCGAATAACCGGTCAGTCCGCCGCATTCGCTCAAGCCGCTTTCAACAGTGTCGGTTCATGGCGCATGTTCAGCGTGGCTTGGTCGATCAGGCCGATGAACTTCAGAAAAGCCTTATCCTGCATCAATACTTTGTGGGCTGCGTCGATCGAATATTGGTCCTTCCAAAGCGTGTAATCGGTCCAGCGGCCGTCGGAACCTTTGGAAAGCTGGCGCGACAGAAACCCGGGCTGGGATTCGATCAGGTTGTTGGTCTTGCGGGCACTTGCCAGAAAGTCGGTGTCTTCGACGCCTACAGCAAGGGTGAAAGTGACGATTTCTGCGATCTGGTTCATGGGTGATTCTCCTAAATCAACCCCGATTCTGGATAAGACGTTGGCGTCACCAGTGCACTACTCGACAGAATTTTTTCGTAGTTTTTTGATTCGTTTTTTACGATACTCGTTGACCCTTTTTCGCAGAGGGTTGCGATGAGGGATTTCCACCATTGTTATGGAAATGATCCTCGGTTCTCTCAAAGCCTCATTTGGCTCCAGTTCAACGGCAATTCCGCCAAACTCTCCAAGAAATAGAACATTTGAAACGGTTTCGTGATCTGCTTTGAATGTATCAGGGTCATTTTTCCGTACGTGTTTCGGGATGATCACCTGAAAGGGAGTGGCAGCCATCAGATCGAGCACAAGTGTCATGGTTCTTTTAGGGAGCGCAGCCAGTTCATTGAGCTTATCCGTGAGGGCGTAGAAACGGTTGGGGTCCTCTTCCATCATGTCGAACATGAGGTCCCGGATCTTCTCATAAGCGAGATCTTCGTTGATTGGGAAGTTGTTCTCCATGGCGCGCACCTTTTGCCCCGTGTTGACCAGCCTGAATGCCCCCGTGATTAGTATGGGGTGAGAGGGGTTTCCAGGTACGTTGCCCCATGATTCAAGGTTCAAAAGCGACACAATATGGACCGCCACTCATGTCGATCACTAACACCGCACTTTTTGTCTGTCTCGATGATTTTGCAAAAACCTACGAGGACTGGGAGCGCCACCGGTTGATCCCCTCGGGTCGTCAGAGGCTTCGCGCCGGCAAGCTGACCCTGGGGGAGAGCCTGTTCATCATGGTCTTGTTTCACTTGTCGCCGTTCAAGGACTTCAAACATTATTGGATTTATGGCGTTGAGCAGAAATACCGTGACTGCTTTGGCAACCTCCCGAGCTATGGTCGGTTTGTCAGCCTCATGCCAAGATTAATGGTGCCGTTTTGCATACTGCTGCACTGCTTCAGCGGTGAAAAAACCGGCGTCTATTTTGCCGACAGCACTAAGCTCGCGGTCTGCCACAATGCCCGCATTAATCGAAACAAGGTCTTCAAGGGGCTGGCAAAGCGCGGTCGCAGCACAATGGGCTGGTTCTTTGGCTTCAAACTGCATCTAATCATCAACAACAAGGGGGAGATCATGGCCGTCAAAATCACGGCAGGTAATGTCGATGATCGAAAGCCGTTTGAAGCCATGATCGCGGGCCCCGAAGGCAAAATATTTGCTGATAAGGGCTATATCTCCAAATCCCTCTTCCAACGGCTCTGGCAGCGTGGGCTCCACCTCGTCACCGGCATTCGCCGCAACATGAAAAACTATCTCCTGCCAATCCTGAACAAAATCCTGTTGCGAAGGCGGTTCATCATCGAAACTCTGTTCGATAAGTTGAAAACCAGCATGGGACTGGAACACACTCGACACAGATCGCCTGCCAACGCATTCGTACACCTCATCTCGTGTGTCGCAGCCTATAGGCTCGGGAAAACCAAAGTTAAAATGGGACCCATAACCGTGCCGGAAACAATCAGGCAGGTCGAATACCAGATATAGCGCTTATCCAGAACTCAGGTTGAATCAGTGTTTCGAGGCCACCCTTTTGGCACCCCTTAACTGACATAGACCTGTCAACTGACAGGATACTGTCACAAATTCGTCTTTGCCACCCCCAATTTGGCGAAATTCGTCTTCCCCTGTGGATGAATCGCGCTTAGATGAGCCCCCAGACTTTCCCATGACAGGCCCGAGACGGGCATCTGGAGGATAAAAATGCACACCGCCATGTTTTTCACCAACATCCCGCCCTTTGGCTGGCTGATTATAGCCGTTGTCGTTCTGGTCCTGTTCGGGCGCGGCAAGATTTCGTCACTGATGGGCGAGGTCGGCAAAGGCATCACCAGCTTCAAAAAAGGCGTTCAGGACGGCACCAAAGAGCTGGAAGAGGCTGACGCCGAGGCCGCGCGTGACGTGACGCCGGAAGAAGAAAAAGAAGAAGATAAGTCTTAACGCACACGCGAAGGGGCCCGCCGACAATGGGTTGGATGGAGCTTATGGTTGTGGGCGTTGTCGCCCTGATTGTCGTGGGTCCCAAGGACCTGCCGGTGATGTTCCAGTCGCTGGGCAAGATGACGGCGAAGGTCAAGCGCATGGCGCGAGAGTTCTCGTCGGCCATGAATGACGCCGCGAATGCCACCGGCGCCAAGGATATTGCAAAAGACTTAAAAGGGATAACCAACCCGTCATCCTATGGAATGGACAAGCTCAAAGACATCGCAGACGACTTCGACAAGTGGGAACCGGGCAAGGAGACCAAGGTTGTCGGGTCGGAAACCGCGAAGCTTAGGGCGGAACGGGCCGAACAGGCCCGTAAGGTCAAGGCGGAAATGGACGCACGCGGCAAGGCCAAGCTGGAGGCCGAAAAGGCCGAGGCGGCGGCGTCGCGGGAAGTGGCCGAGAACTCGCCGGAAGAGCTGACCACGGGAAAGCCCAAGCCCAAAGCGAAAACGACGCGGGCGGCGAAGCCAAAAGAGACGCGTGCCGCGAAACCGAAATCTACTGGTACGACGAAGGCTAAAACGGCCACAAAGCCGAAAACCACGACAAAGGCCAAAACGACGACAAAACCGAAAACCACGGCGAAGCGGACAACTAAGCCCAAAGCGAAACCGAAGGCGAGCAAGGCATAAATGGCCGAGACCAAGGATCAAATCGACGACTCTTCCGCGCCGTTGATCGAGCATCTGGCGGAGTTGCGCACGCGGCTGATCCGCGCGGCGCTGGCCTTTGTCATTGCCATGTTCGCTGTGTTCACGATCGAAGTCGCCCCGAGCCTGAACGCACCGATTTTTAATTTCCTCACCGAACCGGTCTGCGGTGTGCTGCAGGATCGCGGGCAGGACTGTAAGTTACAACTGATCAAACTGCAGGAAGGATTCTTTGTCACCATCCGCATCTCGCTGATGGCAGGTTTTGCGCTGTCGTTTCCATTTATCGGCTATCAGCTTTGGCGTTTTGTTGCGCCGGGGCTGTACCGGTCGGAGAAATCAGCGTTTCTGCCGTTTCTGGTTGCCTCGCCGTTCATGTTCTTTCTGGGCGCGGCGTTTGCCTATTACATCGTCATGCCGCTGGCCTATGACTTCTTCTTGAACTTTCAGCAGGCGGGGCAGGGAGACAACGCGCAGATCGACTTTCAAGGGTCGGCAGGGGAATATCTGTCGCTAACAGTGACGTTCATTCTGGCGTTCGGGATCTGCTTTCAGTTGCCGGTATTGCTGTCGCTACTGGGCAAGGCCGGTCTCGTAAGCGCCGTCGGACTGGCGAATGTGCGCAAATACGCAGTCGTCGGGATCCTTGTCGTTGCCGGTCTTGTGACCCCGCCGGATGTCTTCACGCAGGTGATCCTGTTTGTCGTGGTTTACGGGCTTTATGAAATCTCGATCCAGTTGGTGAAACGCATCGAGCGGAAGCGCGAAGAAAGAATGCGCGCGGACGGGACCTGGTTCGAAGATGAAGACGAGGACTGGGACGACGACGAAGACGGCGAGGAGCAAGCGTCGTGAACGACGACCTATTGCGCCGCATTGCTGAGGCTTTGGAGCGCGTGAGCCCGCGTCCCTCAGATGCGCCAGATTTCACAGAAGCGGACGCATATGTCTGGCATGTCGATCCTGACCGGTTGGAGTCGGTGGCAGACGTCAACCGGATCGATCTTTCCGGTAGTGTCTCAGTTTGAATTGTCTTTTTTCTGACGTGGTTTGTACGGACCACGCTTTTTAGGTGCTGGTGCGTTTGCATCAATCAGACCAACAACCCATTCCATATCGTGAAGCGTGTCAGATACACCAGCAGCCATTGCAGGTGTCATTTTAAGGCTCTTGTGGATGCGCACGAAGTTGTAATGCACAAAATACAGGCTCAGCATGTGCAGGTGGTTTTCCAGCTTTTTTGAGAAAGCATTGGTCAGGCGTGTAAAGCGACGCATCCCCATGCGCATTGTAAGGTTCTGGCGCTCAACGTAGGATGTGCTGACCAGTTCCTCTACAGGTTGGCCCATGACAGGCTCTTTCCTGATGCCTGTGCACTCTGCGGGGCTGTACTTTTTTTCATGCCCTTTAGAGCCTGTGTTGTCGCCGTACATTTTCACCAGCATGGCATAGTCCACATCTGAGCCGAAAGCATCCTCAACAGCACTGAGATACGCCTTGTGGCCGTCTGTGGTAAGCTGGACGCGGTTTGACAGACGGTCGCGCAGGTCAAACATGAACTCGTGCGCGGTTTGCGCTGAGCGGTCGCCCACTTCATAGGACAGGATCATTTTGCTATCTGCGTCGATTGCAGTCCATGTCCACACATCACCTGATCCATCAGGAGCGGCTGCGGCTGTCTTTACGTTCTTGTCCTTTGCATAGACGAATGACCAGATTTCATCACACTCAACGCGGGTTGCGCCTACGTTGCGCACCGTCTCATCGTGGTACGCCGCGCAGACTTCACCAGCCTCAACAAGCAGCTTGGTCACGGTGTTGATCGAAACACCCACAACCCGACTGATTGAGCGCATGGAACTGCCCTCAACCATCATGTTCAGGATCATTGCGCGGGTTTTGGTGTCTAACTTGTTCATACCACTGATATAGTTAAGCTATCAGTGTTTGACAAGCAAAAAGTTCATTTTAAATACTAAGAATAAAATGGCCATCAAAGGAGAGTGTAAACGACCCCTCGCAGATGATGTCTCGCCCTAACAAAACATCAAATGCTAAACTACTGTTGTGAAACAAGCAGCCTTGGACGCTTCGAACAGCTAGATCCATGCGGGTCTCGCCGGTTGGTTGCTGCATCGGCGAAAGTATGAACCCAACACCAAACGTAAACTGATCCACGGGCGACTCGCCAGTTGCACCGACCATTATTGTCTGTAACTCCCAAGCACCCCCCACGTTTGAGTGTTATTGTCAGTTTTATGGTGAGTCGAATTTGCCATTTTGCGCGTGTTTTTTTTCTTTCTTGTCTGAATTCTGTGGCGCCGGGTTGATTTCTCTGAATCAGTGGTGGGATGGATCAGGTTGCCGCCCTTGAACAACTTCTCGCCACGGCTCTGCGTCGGATTGCTGAGCTTGAAGCTGCGTTGGCGAGCATGGCGGAAGAGATCACGGACCTGCGCCGACAGTTGGCCAAGAACAGCAGCAATAGCAGCAAGCCCCCTTCAAGTGATGGCCTGAAGAAGCCAGCCCCGCGCAGCCTGCGTGGCAAATCCGGAAAGAAAAGTGGCGGCCAAGTTGGCCACCGGGGCGACACCCTGCGCCAGACGTCAACACCCGACTTTGTCGAACGGCATGAGGCGACGCATTGCAGCGCCTGTCAGAGCGCCCTGACGGCGGAGATGGTGAAAGGGATCGAGAAGCGTCAGGTGTTCGACTTGCCTGCGCCACGCCTGGAGGTCACCGAGCATCAGGCGGCGGTTTATTGTTGCGACCATTGTCGAGCCACGACGACGGCTGGCTTTCCCGATGGCGTGGCCGCGCATGTGCAATATGGCACGCGCATGCGGGCAGTGGCGGTCTATTGCAATGTTCAGCAGCTGATACCCGAGGATCGGGTCTGCCAGCTTATGCGCGACCTGTTTGGGGCCACCAGCTTGTGCGCGGCCAGCGTGACCAACTGGACGCGCGGCGCGGCAAATAAGATGGGTGTCGTGGTTGAACACATTCTCGCCCGGCTTGCCGAAGGCGGCGTTCGGCATCTGGACGAGACCGGACTTCGTGTTGCCGGCAAGCTGCACTGGCTGCACACGATCTGCGATACCGCCTTCACCCATTACCGCATCAGCGCCAAACGCGGTGCTGTTCCAACCTTCCTGACCGGCGGGACGATCATTCATGATCACTGGAAACCCTACTACGCCCATATGAGCGGAGTGGACGCCCACGCCCTCTGCGGGGCGCATCACTTGCGCGAACTCAAGGCCATCGAAGAGATCGAAAAAGAGCCTTGGGCGACGGAGATGAGCGCAGTGCTTCATAGCGCCAATCAGCTCAGATGCGCGGCTCAGGATCAAGGCGAGACCGAACTCCCGGAACTGGTTCGCCAGGGTATAGTCACCAGATACATGGCGATCCTCGCCAAGGGGCTCGCCTTCCACGAACGCCAGCCCCCGCTGGCCAAAAGCCCCGGCACCCGCGGCCGAAAAGCCAGGCGGCCAGGCCACAACCTGCTCCTCCGCCTGCGTGACTACCGCGATGACGTTTTGCGATTCATCGCCGACTTCGCGGTCCCATTCACAAACAATCAGGCCGAACAGGACCTGCGCATGATGAAGCTGCGCATGAAAATCTCGGGCACCTTCCGCACCCTCGAGGGCGCGCGGGTCTTCGCCGACATCAGGTCCGTCATCTCGACGGCCAGAAAACACCGGTTCAACATCCTGGAAATCCTGACCCTGTCACCACCTCAGATCATCGCACGGCTCTGACGGAACAAAACCCCGCAACCCTATCGGACAGGGTGCTTGGGAGTTACTATTGTCTTTCCTGATGGGATAAGACTGGCCATCGAGACAACCTTATCCGAAATGCATGTACTCGTCGCACCAGTATCGATCAAAGCATTGAAGATACTCATCTTCCCTGAATCTTGGGTGCCTGCACCCGTTGGCCCCAAGGCCGTCGCCGCATCGACAATTGCGACCTGAATTAGAGGACCAACTCGTGGATTATAGCTACCTGATATGCACGGCATGCGAAAAATAACCCAAGTCTACAGGTGTTTTAGTAACCTGCTGGATCGTAAAAATTCCATCTTCGTAGAATTTTGCTCCAGTTTTATACGCACTCTCCCAGTCATTATAGAATTCAACGACCTCCCCATCCCGCATCAGTGCATATTTATTTGCGTGAATGGGTAGATAGTCATTTATTTTTTGAGACATCGCCGCGAAGTTTTTTTCGAGTTGTGTGCGTGTTTTGTCAGAAAGATTGCTCATTCTTCCCACCGTTTCTGTGCTGCTGAAAATGCAATACTTCGCTTCTCTATCGTAGTAAGCTTTTCCGCCCGAGCCTTTGCCCCCGCCAAACCACTCTTGCGCTTGGCGGGTTGCTTCAATGTGGTCTCTTCGATTTCTCCGGTCGCAATTCGCGCAATATGTACCGCATTGCCGATTGCGTCCGCCGGGCGTCTCTGCCCTTGCGGTCCTTTTGGCATGTGTTTTCCCCTTGTTGATGTCGGTTGACGGTTTCCAACTCACTATGCACAATTTTTTTGCCTTTGTGCAAAATAGATGGCACTAATCAAGACTCAATCCAACCAGAGAAAAGGATATCTCAATGAAGCGCCGCGCGTTGATTATAATAACACTACCTGAGTTCTGGATAAGCGCTATATCTGGTATTCGACCTGCCTGATTGTTTCCGGCACGGTTATGGGTCCCATTTTAACTTTGGTTTTCCCGAGCATATAGGCTGCGACACACGAGATGAGGTGTACGAATGCGTTGGCAGGCGATCTGTGTCGAGTGTGTTCCAGTCCCATGCTGGTTTTCAACTTATCGAACAGAGTTTCGATGATGAACCGCCTTCGCAACAGGATTTTGTTCAGGATTGGCAGGAGATAGTTTTTCATGTTGCGGCGAATGCCGGTGACGAGGTGGAGCCCACGCTGCCAGAGCCGTTGGAAGAGGGATTTGGAGATATAGCCCTTATCAGCAAATATTTTGCCTTCGAGGCCCGCGATCATGGCTTCAAACGGCTTTCGATCATCGACATTACCTGCCGTGATTTTGACGGCCATGATCTCCCCCTTGTTGTTGATGATTAGATGCAGTTTGAAGCCAAAGAACCAGCCCATTGTGCTGCGACCGCGCTTTGCCAGCCCCTTGAAGACCTTGTTTCGATTAATGCGGGCATTGTGGCAGACCGCGAGCTTAGTGCTGTCGGCAAAATAGACGCCGGTTTTTTCACCGCTGAAGCAGTGCAGCAGTATGCAAAACGGCACCATTAATCTTGGCATGAGGCTGACAAACCGACCATAGCTCGGGAGGGTGCCAAAGCAGTCACGGTATTTCTGCTCAACGCCATAAATCCAATAATGTTTGAAGTCCTTGAACGGCGACAAGTGAAACAAGACCATGATGAACAGGCTCTCCCCCAGGGTCAGCTTGCCGGAGCGAAGCCTCTGACGACCCGAGGGGATCAACCGGTGGCGCTCCCAGTCCTCGTAGGTTTTTGCAAAATCATCGAGACAGACAAAAAGTGCGGTGTTAGTGATCGACATGAGTGGCGGTCCATATTGTGTCGCTTTTGAACCTTGAATCATGGGGCAACGTACCTGGAAACCCCTCTCACCCCATACTAAGGAGACACGCAACAATAAGTGAATCGCAAACCTTTGCCGCTGCGACGGTTTGACTCTGGTCCGCACGATTCTCATGCCGTTCTCAATATGGTAATCGATAATCATGGTAGAGCGAGAACAAATTCAGGAGCGATGGGAAGTTTTTGGTTCGAAGCTTGGCGAACGAGGTCGGCGTTTGTTTGCTGCCGCAGAAGCCCGAGCGGCGGGGCGTGGCGGTCTTGCGGCAGTTGCGGAGATCACTGGCCTCGCACGTTCCACCATCGGGCGAGGCATCAATGATCTTGATACTCCAGGTCCAGGCAATGGCCGCGTGCGCCGCAAGGGTGGAGGGCGACGCGAGGTCGCCGACCTTGATACGACGCTGGTGTCCGACTTGCAGCGTCTCGCCGAGCCAGCGACGATGGGTGATCCTATACGTCCGCTTAAATGGGTGTCGAAGAGCCCGGCAAAGCTGGCAGCGGCACTGTGTGCTGCAGGCCATACTATATGTGCCAATACTGTCGCCAGGTTGCTGGAAACAAAGTTGGAATATTCGCGGCAGGTCAATCGCAAAACGCACGATGGCACCAACCACCCTGATCGCGACGCGCAGTTTGAGCATATTAACGCCAGGGTATTGGACGCGCAGGCGGCTGGGCAGCCTGTCATCTCGGTCGACACCAAAAAGAAGGAGTTGATCGGAAACTACCGCAACGATGGCAGCGACTACCGGCCAAAAGGCGACCCCCGCTGCGTTAACATACATGATTTCCCCGACAAGGAGCTCGGCAAGGTGGCGCCCTACGGTGTCTACGACGTTGGCACCAATACTGGCTGGGTTAGCGTGGGCGTCACCGCTGACACTGCTTCATTCGCCGTCAACTCTATCCGTACCTGGCGGAAGCGCATGGGTCAGAAGCGCCATCCTGGCATGCGCGAGCTGACAATAACTGCTGACTGCGGCGGATCGAACGGTGCGCGCGTCCGGTTATGGAAGGTAGAGCTGCAGAGGTTTGCTGACGAAACCGACCTTGTCTTGCACGTCCATCACTATCCGCCCGGCACATCCAAGTGGAACCTCATCGAGCATCGGATGTTTTGCCACATCACACAGAACTGGCGCGGACGGCCGCTGTCCAGCCGTATGGCAGTCGTCGAGTTGATCGGGGCGACGACGACGAACGCTGGGCTGAAAGTAGAATGCGCACTTGACGAAAGTATTTACGAGAAGGGTGTTAAGGTCACCAAAGCTGAAATGGATAGCCTCGTCATCGAAGGGAATGCATTCCACCCAGAATGGAACTACACAATCACACCACGCCGCCGCCACCAAACGTAGTACTTATTCTTGCGTGTCTCCTAATCACGGGGGCATTCAGGCTGGTCAACACGGGGCAAAAGGTGCGCGCCATGGAGAACAACTTCCCAATCAACGAAGATCTCGCTTATGAGAAGATCCGGGACCTCATGTTCGACATGATGGAAGAGGACCCCAACCGTTTCTACGCCCTCACGGATAAGCTCAATGAACTGGCTGCGCTCCCTAAAAGAACCATGACACTTGTGCTCGATCTGATGGCTGCCACTCCCTTTCAGGTGATCATCCCGAAACACGTACGGAAAAATGACCCTGATACATTCAAAGCGGATCACGAAACCGTTTCAAATGTTCTATTTCTTGGCGAGCTTGGCGGAATTGCCGTTGAACTGGAGCCAAATGAGGCTTTGAGAGAACCGAGGATCATTTCCATAACAATGGTGGAAATCCCTCATCGCAACCCTCTGCGAAAAAGGGTCAACGAGTATCGTAAAAAACGAATCAAAAAACTACGAAAAAATTCTGTCGAGTAGTGCACTGGTGACGCCAACGCCTTATCCAGAATCGGGGTTATTCTTCGGAATTGAGGCGCGCCTTGTGGCAAGACCTCGTAGACACGCATCATGCGTATCAAAGGGCAACGACACTCTGTCTGCTACAGCACAATCAAGTGAAACGGTCGAGATTCGTGCCGAACCCATTACGGTATCTTCTTGTTTATCTGTAACTCCCAAGCACCCTGTCCGATAGGGTTGCGGGGTTTTGTTCCGTCAGAGCCGTGCGATGATCTGAGGTGGTGACAGGGTCAGGATTTCCAGGATGTTGAACCGGTGTTTTCTGGCCGTCGAGATGACGGACCTGATGTCGGCGAAGACCCGCGCGCCCTCGAGGGTGCGGAAGGTGCCCGAGATTTTCATGCGCAGCTTCATCATGCGCAGGTCCTGTTCGGCCTGATTGTTTGTGAATGGGACCGCGAAGTCGGCGATGAATCGCAAAACGTCATCGCGGTAGTCACGCAGGCGGAGGAGCAGGTTGTGGCCTGGCCGCCTGGCTTTTCGGCCGCGGGTGCCGGGGCTTTTGGCCAGCGGGGGCTGGCGTTCGTGGAAGGCGAGCCCCTTGGCGAGGATCGCCATGTATCTGGTGACTATACCCTGGCGAACCAGTTCCGGGAGTTCGGTCTCGCCTTGATCCTGAGCCGCGCATCTGAGCTGATTGGCGCTATGAAGCACTGCGCTCATCTCCGTCGCCCAAGGCTCTTTTTCGATCTCTTCGATGGCCTTGAGTTCGCGCAAGTGATGCGCCCCGCAGAGGGCGTGGGCGTCCACTCCGCTCATATGGGCGTAGTAGGGTTTCCAGTGATCATGAATGATCGTCCCGCCGGTCAGGAAGGTTGGAACAGCACCGCGTTTGGCGCTGATGCGGTAATGGGTGAAGGCGGTATCGCAGATCGTGTGCAGCCAGTGCAGCTTGCCGGCAACACGAAGTCCGGTCTCGTCCAGATGCCGAACGCCGCCTTCGGCAAGCCGGGCGAGAATGTGTTCAACCACGACACCCATCTTATTTGCCGCGCCGCGCGTCCAGTTGGTCACGCTGGCCGCGCACAAGCTGGTGGCCCCAAACAGGTCGCGCATAAGCTGGCAGACCCGATCCTCGGGTATCAGCTGCTGAACATTGCAATAGACCGCCACTGCCCGCATGCGCGTGCCATATTGCACATGCGCGGCCACGCCATCGGGAAAGCCAGCCGTCGTCGTGGCTCGACAATGGTCGCAACAATAAACCGCCGCCTGATGCTCGGTGACCTCCAGGCGTGGCGCAGGCAAGTCGAACACCTGACGCTTCTCGATCCCTTTCACCATCTCCGCCGTCAGGGCGCTCTGACAGGCGCTGCAATGCGTCGCCTCATGCCGTTCGACAAAGTCGGGTGTTGACGTCTGGCGCAGGGTGTCGCCCCGGTGGCCAACTTGGCCGCCACTTTTCTTTCCGGATTTGCCACGCAGGCTGCGCGGGGCTGGCTTCTTCAGGCCATCACTTGAAGGGGGCTTGCTGCTATTGCTGCTGTTCTTGGCCAACTGTCGGCGCAGGTCCGTGATCTCTTCCGCCATGCTCGCCAACGCAGCTTCAAGCTCAGCGATCCGACGCAGAGCCGTGGCGAGAAGTTGTTCAAGGGCGGCAACCTGATCCATCCCACCACTGATTCAGAGAAATCAACCCGGCGCCACAGAATTCAGACAAGAAAGAAAAAAAACACGCGCAAAATGGCAAATTCGACTCACCATAAAACTGACAATAACACTCAAACGTGGGGGGTGCTTGGGAGTTACATATTCTGATGCTTGCCGCACCGCGCCGGTACAAGGGATTGGTGGAGTTTCTAAGGCTTGCGGATGCCTATGAAACCCGCACCGAATTTCGGTTTACACTGATCCTGAATTGCGAGCAGGTTGAGGTCAATCGACTACGGAATTTCTATGCAATTCCTGGCAACGTCGACCTTCATGCAAAGTCTGCCGACCCGTCGCTATATTATCGGACTGCTGATCTGCTTTTGAACCTGTCGCGCGTTGATCAATGGGTCGAAACCTTCGGTCTGACACTGGTTGAAGGCATGTCATTTGGCGTTCCGATCATTGCACCGCCCGTCGGCGGGCCTGCGGAAATTTTGGCACACGGCATCGAGGGTTACCTGATCGATTCACGCAATCATGCGAAATTGGTATCCCACATCGACAATATGGCCGCCAATCCCGACCTCGCGATGTCACTGTCGAGGGCGGCGCGACGGAAGGCGCAATCGTATGATTTTAAGCGGTTTTCCAAGGGAGTTTCGAACTGCGTTGAAGAAGTCATGTCTGGGGGCACATTTTATGAAGATTGCGATTCTAGGAACTGCGGGCGTTCCCGCGCGTTATGGCGGTTTTGAAACTTTAGCAGAGAACCTTGTTCAGTTTCACGCTTCTCAAAACACAGAATCCGAAATGACCGTATATTGCACAAGTGTTGGTGCTGAACGGAAAGAACTCAAACTTGAACGCGCCGAACTTCGGTATCTAAAGTTACGGGCAAACGGGATACAAAGCGTTCTTTATGACACTGTTTCACTGATTGACGCGGTCCGGCGCGGGACGGATGTGGTCTTTTTGATGGGTATTTCCGGCGCGATTGCCTTGCCATGTATCCGGCGGTTTTCCAACATGCGGGTTGTGACAAACGTCGATGGGATCGAGTGGAAACGTTCAAAATGGAACGCCGCGGTCCGTAAATTCCTGCGCTTATCCGAACGAATTGCCGTCCGCCATTCGGACGCGGTGATTGCAGATAACGCCGCAATTCATAAATACCTAAAGGCGACGTATGGCGTGAATGGCCGGCACATCGCTTATGGCGGTGATCACGCAATTCGCGGCAAGGAAATGTCCGAACCGGATGTGCCGTTTCTTTTGCCTGAACGCTATGCGCTTTCGATCTGCAGGGTCGAGCCAGAAAACAACATCGATATGATTATCGAAGCCTTCGCACAAAGCGGCGAAAAAATTGTGATGATCGGCAACTGGGATCAAAGCAGGTATGGCAGGAAAGTGCGCGAACGGTTTCGCGAATTTTCAAATATTCTGCTTGAGGATCCTATTTACGACGTGTCGAAACTGCACCCGATCCGGGCGGGCGCGGAATACTATATTCATGGACATTCCGCCGGCGGAACCAACCCGTCATTGGTTGAAATGATGCATTTCGGGCGACCGATTGTTGCGTTTGATTGCAGCTTCAATCGTCACACCACCGCCGGTCAGGCGTTCTATTTTTCAAGCGCTGAGCATCTCGCCAATCTTATTCCAAAACTTCAGGGTCTTGCCGCAGAAGGAGCCGGGCGGAAGATGCGGGCCATCGCGCGCGAAAGGTACAATTGGGATCAGGTCAGCCGCGCGTATTTTGACCTTGCTGAAGAGGTCGTCAACGATCCCGCCTAGGCATAGGCGGCGTAGGCTGCATAGGTATCGCCGTATCCGTATCGTTTCATTCGTTTCGGATCGATCTGGGTTAAGGCAAGGCCTGACACGTCGGTTCCCACAGATGAAAACCGACGAAGACCTTCTGCGATATGTGCCCGTTTGGTATGATCCCAGCGCACACAATAAAGTACGAAGTCCACCAATCCAGCTGCGATACGTGCATCTGGCACGGCCAGAACCGGCGGCATGTCCAGGACGACGTGATCATAACCTTCACGCGCCATCGAAATCAGGGAACCAAACCCGCTTGATGTAAAAACGTCAGCCGGTACAAGATTTGTATGGTCACCCGCCAAAAAATCAAAACCCAGATTCTCTTTCCGGCAGACGACATCCAACAACGAAGATTGTCCCGATATGACCGACATGACGCCGGCTTGTCCGGGGTTGCCGAGATGTTGTTGCAGGCCACTTTTTCTTAGATCGCCTTCAATCAGCAATATCCGTTTTCCGAGGCTGGCGAGGTTGTGGGCAAGTCCAATGGCCAAAGTGGTTTTACCTTCAGCCGGTTCAGAAGACGTGACCATAATCACTTTTGGTACTGCGACAGTGTTGAACATCAGGATAGAGGTGCGAAGATTCCGTATTGCCTCTGCCGCCGCCGAAATCGGATTTTGCTGCAGAAAGGCAGATAGGCTTTTTCGGCGACCAATCGGCATTCGTGGTACTTCGCCAAGCACCGGAATTTCGGTAATTTCCTCCAGATCATTGATCGTGCGCACGCCTTTATGTGCAAACTGCCGCAACATCAGATAGGCGGCGCCAAGAAGCGCACCAAACAATCCCGCGACAGCCATGGCACGGGCTTTCTGAGGTGAAGAAATCTCGCCAATGGTAGCGGTGGAAAGAATGCGGCTATCGGCCCGATTAAGGCCGATCTGCACGGAGGTTTCCTTTAGCCGGGCAAGAAAAGTATCGTAAATCACCCGCGTCGCATCCGCCTCTCTGACAAGTTGGTTTAACCGGGTCAGATCGTCATTTTGGCGTTGGATGTCCGCCTCAGATTGCAGCAAAGCCTGTTGCAACGCGCCGCGTTGCAAGCCCGCCCTCGAAACTTTCAATTTTGCATCGTCCAGCAAAAGCTGAAGTCGTGACTGCAATTCCTGATCACCTGTTTCGTCGTCCGACAGAAACTTGTCGATCAACCCGGTCAGTATGGGGTCAGATACAGAAGTTTTCGCGGCAACCCAGTCTGCGTTGTGAAGCACCGTCGAAATCACCTGTTCCGCGGCAATTGCGGACGCCTCGGACTCCTCGGCCTCCAAAAGACGCCCGCGTATGGATTTGACACGGATGTTCAGGGCTTCCAGCGCGTCCGTGCTGACAAGATCGCTGTTCGCGCGAAGGGTCTTGATCTCTGTTTCGGTTTTATTCAGGTCTAGTTCGAGATCGGCCACACGCTCTGACAACCAGCCAACGGCGAATTCAGTTGCCTCGAATTTCGACTTGATCTGATTGTCGAGATACAGCTGCGCCAGACGATTTGCGATTGCGGCGGATTTCTCCGGATCATTTGTCGTAGCGCGGATTTCGATCAGAAACGTATCGCGTTTTGAGGAGACCAAAATTGCATCGCGCACGTTGTCTATTATGCTTTGCGTCTGGTTTGCTGGATCGCCATCCAGCTGGTCGAAACCCGGCAAGTTAAACTGGCGCAGAAATCGCCCGGGCGAAATCGCGGATGGCGCACGAAGGCTGGTGTTGAATTCCGGATCTTCTCTCAGCTTCAAATCGAGGACGAGGCGCTCGATCAAACCCCGGGACCGGATGATTTCCAACTCTGTATTAATCGCCGTCTGATCGGTTGAAATGCCCGATAGGACGCTTTCTACATCAACGAGCCTCTGATCGCGTGTGTTGATCATCAGGCGGGACTGGGATGTGAAACCCGGCGTTGCCAGTGCAAAAACATACCAACCTGCGAGCAACGACGTAAAAAGTGCACATGCAAAAATCAACAACTTTCCGCGCCAAATTGACCCGACCACTTCCATCAAGTCGATTTCACGTGGGGCTGTGAACACTTCGTTCTGCGCTGCCCGATTTGGGTTCGCACGCGCGGCACGGGTCGCCATTTCTTGTGGTGAGCGCCGGATAAATTTCAGCGGATTGTCAGCGTTCATTTACTGGCCCTTATCGCACGGGTCGCTGCCCGCCAGTACAGGTCATTAATCGGTAATTAACATTAACAAACAGTAAATCTGGCGGTTCAAACGGCCTTGACGACACCGCATTTGATCATGGTTTCAATGACATTCTTCGAATACCCCAGCTCAGCGAGAATTGCGCGGCTGTCAGATCCGGGTTCCGGAGGCCCAATCGGCAACTCATACCAAGGGTTATTCAATCTGACCGACTTTCGCCCAGTTGCGGCTTGCGATGGATGTGATGGTTTGCGGTCTTGCGATGAGGTTGTTCCAGGCCTCGCACCCCGCGTCGAGAATCGCGTCATATGTGTCGAACGTCCGGTTTGCGAGCCATGTCTGGCGGAGATATTGCCAAATGTTTTCGGTTGGATTCAGCTCTGGTGATTTGGGCGGCAGAAACATGAGCGACAGGTTTTGCGGGATTTCCAGAGCGGATGTCGTGTGCCAGCCGGCTTGGTCCATGAGGATGACGGCGTGGGCGCCATCGGAGACAATTTTGCTGATTTCTTCCAGGTGGCGCTGCATCGCATAGGTGTCGGCTGCTGGCATCATGATCGCCGCGCCGGTGCCGCGTTCGGGGCAGATGGCGCCAAAAAGATACGCATTTTGGTAACGCTGATCGGCGGGCTGGCGGGGCCGTGTGCCCTTGCGTGCCCACTGGCGGACGCGGGTGTTCTTCTGACCGAGACGCATCTCGTCCTGGAACCAGATTTCGACGGGTTTGTCCGGCGGCACCCCCTGAAGCGTCTCCTTCAGATTGTCGCCGAAGTTTTTTTGAAATCCTCAATGACCTGCACGTCCTGCCCCGGGTGCTGAGGGCGTGCGCTGATGTGGGAAAAGCCCAGATTGTGCAGAATCTGCCCCACATGGCGCTCGTGATAGTCGACGCCAAAACGCGCCTTGATCACATTCTTCAAATCGACCCGCCGCCAGCGGACGACACCGTCCTTTTCAGGATCAGGACCGGTCTCGACAAGAGCCGCCAGTTCATCCAGTTGCGCATTGTCAAGGCGGGATCGCGAGCCTCCTCGCTGCCGATCCAGCAGCCCCGCTGGACCATCAGCGTTGAAACGGAGCACCCAGTCCCTGAGCGTTTGCCGGTCCATCCCGCCAATGCGGGCCGCAGCCCCACGCGACATGCCATCGGCGATAGCGGCAAGCGACAAAAGCCGTCGGCTCTGCCGGGCATCAGAACTCTCTGCGGCAAGCTTGCGCAGATCATTGGCGGTAAAATCGGCTCGCATCGGTATCCTGGCTGGCATCGGTGGTCTCCTTTGCCAATCTTGAATCACCTCAGCACCTCAGGCGGTACCCAAAATCCATAGCTGAGTCATTTTGAAGCACCCTTGGTATCAGTCGATGCATTGGTAAATCGCGGCGCGGGCATTGGCTGGGAAAATCCATCGTCGGTAAATACCTGCCGGGCGCGATTGTGTTGGTAATCCGCCGCTTCAGCAGGGCTCAGAACTGGCGCAAAACAGGCATCGGTTCCTTCCAATATTGCGCACCACTCGTCACGAGTTTTGGACAAAAACGATTGGCTCAAAGCAGTTTTGATCGCGGGCCAATTCGACCTGTCGTCACGATCCCCCAACCCAGCCGGATCAATATCTAGCAACTCACAAAGGCAAACCCAGAACTTTGGTTCCAACGCGCCAATCGAAATCCAACGCCCGTCGGCACATTCGTAAACACCGTACCAAGGTGCGCCACCGTCCAGTAGATTGGAGGCGCGTTCGTCATGCCACTGACCCGCAGCACGCATTCCATAGATCATCGCCATCAGGGATGCGGTGCCATCACAAATCGCGGCATCCACAATATCGCCCTGCCCGGTCTTTTGCGCATGAAGAAGCCCCGCAAGGATTCCAAACGCCAGATACATCCCGCCGCCGCCAAAATCACCCAACAGGTTCATTGGAAAGGCGGGTGTTTCACCGGCGCTGCCGGTTGCCCAAAGCGCGCCTGTGATGGCGATATAGTTCAAATCGTGACCGGCGGCGTGCGAAAGCGGCCCCTTCTGACCCCATCCCGTCATCCGCCCATAGACCAGCCGCGGGTTCCTTTTGTGGCAATCTTCTGGTCCAAGACCCAACCGCTCCATGACGCCGGGGCGATGCCCTTCAATCAGCGCATCGGCGGTTTCGATCAGCTTCATTGCAACAGCAACGCCTTTTGGGGTTTTCAGATCAAGCGAAATTGAGCGGCGACCGCGTCCCAGAAACCCCTGCGTATCACCAAGGCTCGCCTGCACGGTGCGGTCGATGCGGATCACCTCGGCACCCATATCCGCCAGCATCATGCCAGCAAATGGACCTGGCCCGAGGCCAAAGAATTCCACGACCCGAAAACCGGAAAGTGGTCCGTTCCCGCGCATCTGTTAAATCAGTCGCCGATAATCTGGACAGAGCGGCGATAGCCCCGTTGCCCATAAAGAAGGACATCTTCATTCTCTGACATCTCCACCGCCGTTACTTTTCCAATTATGACAAAGTGGCTTTCCCACAATACCGATGTCGCCAAAGTGCATTCAAAGCTCGCAGCCGCCCCTGCAAGCATCGGTTGTCCCGCACGACCGGGGTGCCAAGCACAATCTGCGAATCTGTCGGATCCGGCTGCACCTGAGCGGCCCGCAAAAAGGTTCGACAGGCTTTGTTGATCATGTCCCAGGAGATTTGCGCAGAAACCCCCGTTTTGAAGAATCGCAGTCGAAGCCGCACTTTGGCGATGGATGCAAACAAGCAACGACGGATGTTCGCCATCTGCCGAAACGGACGTCAGTGAACTGACGGTCACGCCGTGTCGACCCGCCTCGCCATCCGTTGTCGCGACAGCAACAAAAGTCGCCGCACGGCTCATCGCCTCCATGAAGTTTTCTTTCAGCATCTTGGTCATCAACGTCTCCGGAAGAGTGCGCGGTCGAGGTCATGTTAGCGACGATAGGCAGAATCGGCGAGGGTGCAATATTGGTTCTTAATACCGGCCTGAACGGTCATTGGCGCAGGATAGTTTGAGTCCGACAATGTGGCCGTTTCCTGCATTCCAAAGCCCTAATCTTGAGGCCTTTTCGCCCGTTGACTTGAAACTGTGAACGGATTACATGCGGCGCTCACGACACCTGCCCAGGTGGCGGAATTGGTAGACGCGCTAGCTTCAGGTGCTAGTGTCTGTATGGACGTGGAGGTTCGAGTCCTCTCCTGGGCACCATATCTCCCTTTCAGGGTATCAAACCCACCTAATGCCTTGAATGGTAAGGCTGTTTTAGGTGTTCTAGCCCCCTCAATTCGATGGTAGATCAGGCGGTCGGTGAAGGCGAACTGGCAAGGCTCAATATGGGTGCAAGGGCCTATATTTCTCACATCGGGAGGACGCTCGATGCGCTAACT
The DNA here is from genome assembly GCA_951812305.1 of uncultured Paracoccaceae bacterium. Taxonomy (GTDB): domain Bacteria; phylum Pseudomonadota; class Alphaproteobacteria; order Rhodobacterales; family Rhodobacteraceae; genus Rhodobacter_B. The sequence goes on along the minus strand of CATOSB010000011.1, from coordinate 570,999 downwards.
GAAAGTGGATATGAATTTCTGACGCCGAGCGGCGGACCAGTTATCACGTCCGCTCTTACTTACGATGATCTTTATGGCTTTCTCGGACGAAAGAAGGATAAACCTTCAGGCCCCGCCAGGGACTTAACGCTGCCCAAATTTCACGTTCTTGACGCCTACTTCTATGGCTACCCTTACCACCCTTCAAAATTTCCGGATCTGATTTGACGTTTGTCTGATCTGTGTGATTCAAGGAGTCTCCACTGCTGATATTGGAGGCTGGTTTGTTGGGAAATGTTTGTTTTTCAGAGCTTTATTCGAAGGTTGAGGCGGATTTTCAGGACCGCTTGCTCGGGTATCACAAGTCGCGCCGGGAGGGATTGTGCATCATAGCAAGCGTGATTTTGAACACGCGCAGCGTCAATCTGATGGAAAATGCGGCTGCTCTGCCCCGCGATATCGGCTCTGTGGACCACCGCTATCAATACATTTCGCGGGTTCTGGGCAATCCTCACATCGATACTGATGAGATCATGCAGGCCTATGTTGGTGAAATTTTCCGCCGCCAGTGTGAGGCCGGAGAAACGATTGTGGTGGCCCTTGATCAAAGCAAGCTCAACGAAGGGCATGAGGTTTTGATGTTATCGGTGCGGATGCGGGATCGGGCCCTCCCGGTCGCCTGGCGTGTACGCCAGACCAAAGGGCCGATTGGATGGCGCGTGCAACATGAGCTTTTGGAAGCAGTCCGCCCATGGCTCCCGGCGGATGCGCGTGTGTTGCTGGCGGGAGATCGGTTTTATGGAACCGCCCGATTGGTCGCATGGTGCCAGGAGGCTGGATGGGACTACCGGCTGCGCATGAAGGGAAATATCACACTGCAACATCAGGGTGGCGAGATGATGACGCGCGAAATTGCCCAACTGATGCCCGAAGGGCTTGTAAACGCTGAGCTTTACGGAACGGGCGTCTTTAGCAACATTGGAGTGCTTCACGAGGAGGGGCACAAAGAGCCTTGGATTATTGCCATGAATGCAGCACCGTCCGAGTACAAGGTGCTCGATTATGGAATGCGTTGGGGAATTGAAGCCATGTTCTCCGACTTCAAAACCCGGGGCTTTGAAATTACTCAAAGCCAGATCAAAAAGCCGGATCGATTGGCCCGCCTCATTTTGGTGCTGGCAATCGCCATGTACTGGGCTGTTTCAACCGGAGCAAACGAAGAGCACCACGTCGCAATACGCGGCGAAAAAAGGGGATTCGAAAAGCCCGAAGGTCCTTATGCTCTCTCTTCAAGACAGGCCTTCGTGCTATCCGACGATGCCTCGCAGGTTATGCCAAAATCCCCAAGCTCTGGGATGTCTGGCTAAATTGAAGGGTGGTAAGATGGCTACCACCCAATTATCGCGCGGTCATTCCACTCGAATGATGAATTTGCTGCACTTGCCTCTGTTGCAAGCAACTTTTTTTCAGGTGGATCGCATGACGCCGAAAAACTGAAAAAACTGGCCAAAGTGAGTGGGGAGTTATGGCTGAATCTGGTGTTCGCGTGGTTTGAGTGTTGGCGGTGCATCTGTTTGGATTGTTTTTGCAAAAACCCAATCCGACCCAAGAAGGACGCACCACCATGGACGAGACTAATACCAAGGGTTATTCAATCTGACCGACTTTCGCCCAGTTGCGGCTTGCGATGGATGTGATGGTTTGCGGTCTTGCGATGAGGTTGTTCCAGGCCTCGCACCCCGCGTCGAGAATCGCGTCATATGTGTCGAACGTCCGGTTTGCGAGCCATGTCTGGCGGAGATATTGCCAAATGTTTTCGGTTGGATTCAGCTCTGGTGATTTGGGCGGCAGAAACATGAGCGACAGGTTTTGCGGGATTTCCAGAGCGGATGTCGTGTGCCAGCCGGCTTGGTCCATGAGGATGACGGCGTGGGCGCCATCGGAGACAATTTTGCTGATTTCTTCCAGGTGGCGCTGCATCGCATAGGTGTCGGCTGCTGGCATCATGATCGCCGCGCCGGTGCCGCGTTCGGGGCAGATGGCGCCAAAAAGATACGCATTTTGGTAACGCTGATCGGCGGGCTGGCGGGGCCGTGTGCCCTTGCGTGCCCACTGGCGGACGCGGGTGTTCTTCTGACCGAGACGCATCTCGTCCTGGAACCAGATTTCGACGGGTTTGTCCGGCGGCACCCCCTGAAGCGTCTCCTTCAGATTGTCGCCGAAGTTTTTTTGAAATCCTCAATGACCTGCACGTCCTGCCCCGGGTGCTGAGGGCGTGCGCTGATGTGGGAAAAGCCCAGATTGTGCAGAATCTGCCCCACATGGCGCTCGTGATAGTCGACGCCAAAACGCGCCTTGATCACATTCTTCAAATCGACCCGCCGCCAGCGGACGACACCGTCCTTTTCAGGATCAGGACCGGTCTCGACAAGAGCCGCCAGTTCATCCAGTTGCGCATTGTCAAGGCGGGATCGCGAGCCTCCTCGCTGCCGATCCAGCAGCCCCGCTGGACCATCAGCGTTGAAACGGAGCACCCAGTCCCTGAGCGTTTGCCGGTCCATCCCGCCAATGCGGGCCGCAGCCCCACGCGACATGCCATCGGCGATAGCGGCAAGCGACAAAAGCCGTCGGCTCTGCCGGGCATCAGAACTCTCTGCGGCAAGCTTGCGCAGATCATTGGCGGTAAAATCGGCTCGCATCGGTATCCTGGCTGGCATCGGTGGTCTCCTTTGCCAATCTTGAATCACCTCAGCACCTCAGGCGGTACCCAAAATCCATAGCTGAGTCATTTTGAAGCACCCTTGGTATAACATCGTTGAATTTGCCGGTCGAGAGGTCAGCCTTGATCCGTTGACTGAGCTTTTGCGCACGGGCGCGCAGGCTCTGATCCAAGCCGCCGTTCAAACTGAGCTTGCGGAATTGATGGATCGCTTTGCTCACCTCAAAACACCAGACGGGCGCGCCGGGGTGGTACGTAATGGCAGTCATCCCGCCCGTGAAATCCAAACGGGTGTTGGACCTGTGACCGTAGAGATTCCAAAGATACGCTCGAAAACCGGCAAGCCAGTGAGTTTCCGCTCCGCGCTCGTACCGCCCTACGTGCGCAAGACCAAGACGCTGCAGGCTGCGATCCCCTGGCTCTACCTCAAAGGCATTTCCACTGGCGAAATGGGAACGGCGCTGAAGGGTTTGCTCGGGGCTAATGCCACCGGATTTTCGGCCAAAACAGTTGCCAGATTGAAGGCCGAATGGGCCGCTGAATACAGGGCGTGGCGCACCGCAGACCTGTCCCAAGACGAGTGGGTCTACATCTGGGCCGACGGTATTCACAGTGGCTTACGCGGCGAGGATCACAAGTTGCGCGCGCTGGTCGTGATCGGCGTAAATACCCGTGGTCAGAAACAATTTCTGGCAATCGAGGACGGCACTCGTGAAAGCACACAGAGCTGGAGGGAGGTTCTAATCGGCCTCAGAGAACGCGGTCTCAACACTCCAAAATTGGCCATCGGAGACGGTGCTCTGGGATTCTGGGCCGCTCTTGAAGAAACCTATCCGGGCACACCTCAACAACGCTGCTGGGTGCATAAGACGGGCAACGTCCTCAACTGTTTTCCCAAGTCCACCCAGCCAAAAGCCAAAACGATGCTGCACGATATCTGGCGCGCTGAAACGCGCAAGTCAGCTGAACAAGCGTTCAATCTCTTCGTGAAAACGTTTGAAGACAAGTACCCCAAAGCCACCGCCTCGCTTCAGAAAGATCGAACCGAACTGCTGGCATTCTACGATTTTCCCGCAATGCATTGGCAAAGCATCCGAACGACCAATCCAATTGAATCCGCCTTTGCCACGATCCGTCATCGCACCAAGCGCTCAAAGGGCTGTCTGGCCCGCGACGGCATGCTCCACATGATCTTCAAACTGGGGCAGTGCGCCGAACAAAACTGGCGCAAACTTCGCGGCTTCAATCATCTCGCCGACGTCATCCAAGGCGTCAATTTCAAAGACGGCATCAAGCAAACCCAGACCGAAACCGCCGCCGCATGAAAGATCCCGCAAACACCAGATTTGACAATAACTCAACCATTTCTGGGCAACGTGTTCTCGTCTTTTCACGGTCAAGGAGGACAACTCACGCGGCATACTGTTCAAAATACAGAGACCGGTGAGAGGAAAAAAATCGACACGTACGATGACGTGCAAGACAGCACAGTTGGAAACGCAATACGCGACGGCTGTTTTGTCGAAATCGATTTGCCCTAGATGGCAACCGGGCGCAGCGCAATTGCCGCGCCCACCCTCAGTACTAGTCAGAAAACCGCCAAGATTACTATATCTTAAGCAACTCCGCCTGCGTGCGAGTGCGCTGCAAAAACAAATCAAAATCGAACAAAGGAGAAGACAAATGCAACTTGCGCTGCGTAGATCACAAGCCTCAACCGGACTACTTTCCAAATCCGTGCAGTTCTCTCTACACGCTAAGGTGCAACTTTCTGACACCGAAGCGGCCAACGTCAAGAAATACAAGATTGGCAGCGAGATTGTCTATTCGAAGGACCGCATGGGATACAATCCCCACAGCAATGACACCGCGGGTGGCATGGTTCGAAATCTGGCCGCTATTGCCGCCGCCATCACCATAACGGTAGACGATTTGATGCGAGGCAAGACCGTCAACTGCAAAGACATCATGGAAATGATGGCTATCGAAGATCAGGTCAAAGGGGCCTGCGAAAACTTCAAAGCCATGCTGGATGCCGCTGCCAATTTCGACGGCGAAGAAGCAATCGACTTCTAATGGCTGGCTGGATTGGACGCTTTCTGTCCAATTTCGGTGGGTCGGTCGGAGTTTCGTCCGGGCAAGACGAGCATTCGACCGCCCGCCGATTATTCGCCGAGGTTGCGAAAATATTCGACCCGGCGAATTACACCTCCACCGACATTTTTGACTATGCCATCGAGATGGCATTCGACCTTTCGGTCGAGTTCGACATCACCGAGAATGTGCCGCTGGTTCATGCGTTGGCGGATTGTCTGGAACCCTTAATCATTTCCAACGCCATCCTTCCACCCGAAGTCAATTGGGACAACGTAGACCACCAAGGCGAAGAAGGTTTGATGCTGCGACGCTATCTTGAGCGGCACAAGCGGTTCCATGCCAATTTCGCCGTCAACAACGCCCGGTTTCGAAACGGCATTCACGAATTATTCTCACCCATTTTGTCTGACCTGCCTGATCTATCGACAGAGGAGCAGGACACATCTAGGGGCTTCGGGATCGCACTGGGTGACCTGTTGCGCGACCACCGGGCCAATTTAGACCAATTGATCCGTGTGCCTTTCAATCCAGACCTGCAAGAAGCCCGGTTGTTTGAGGACCTGCGGGATACGGCTGAGGGCAATATTTGTGCAGTCAGCGGCATTGATCGACGCAACGCTCCGTCCAGTCCGCATCGCTACCGAATGCCCAGGGACTTCACCGGCAGCCGTCAGGACTGCGCGGACGCCTTTCTGCGTTTTACCCCGTTCAAGAAGTTACTCAAAACACCGTTACCGTTCACGGTGCCAAGGGAAGCGCGGTTTGAGCACACTCACATTGTCGGAGGCACGGGCCACGGGAAAACCCAGCTGCTTTCACATTTTATTCTGCGCGATCTTGTCGATATCGCTTTGGGGCGCCGCAAGTCACTTGTCGTAATCGACAGCCAGGGCGATCTGATACGCAAAATTTCTTCCATGCTTTTGTTCAATCCCGGCGGCGGCAATGGCATGGACGAAAAATTGGTGATCATCGACCCACACGACATTGATCACCCGACCGCCATTAACATCTTCCACATCGATCAAGATCGGCTCAACCGGTACGGCCCCGCCGAACGGGAACGGGTTTTCAACGGCGCGGTCGAACTCTACGAGCACTTCTTTGCTGGGTTGCTGGGCGCGGATTTGACCCAAAAACAAGGCGTTGCCTTTTCATATTTGGCACGGCTGATGCTGGAAATGCCAAACGCCACTTTGCTGACCTTGCGCGACTTGATGGACGACCCGGAGCCGTTCCGGGACCAGATTGCCCAATTGTCAGGTTCATCGCGAATGTTTTTTGAGCGGGAATTCCTCACCAAATCATTCGCACAAACACGACGTCAAATCTCTCACCGGCTGTGGAGCATTCTCGCAATTCCCGCCTTTGAACGCATGTTCAGCCAGACGGAACACAAGGTCGACCTGTTCGATCTTCTCAATTCTGGAAAAGTCATTCTAATCAACACGTCTCAGGCACTTCTTAAGAAAGAAGGTTCGGCGATATTCGGCAAATTCTTCATGGCCGCAATCTCGCAGGCTATTGGTGAGCGGGCAGTTCTGCCCGAAGACCAACGCACAGAAACCATCATCTATCTGGACGAAGCTCAAGAATACGCCAATGAGAGCCTTGAGGTATTGCTCAATCAAGGGCGCAAGTACAAAGCAGGAATTGTGATCGCCCATCAGTTTCAAGACCAGCTCAATGCCATGACCCGCCAGACGCTACTGGCCAATGCGTCAATAAAGATCGTTGGCGGTCTGTCTCACAAGGACAATCAGGCCTTCGCGCGCGAGATGGGGACGGACACTGAGTTTCTCTCCTCCTTAACCAAACACGAAAGCAGCACTGAATTTGGTCTCTGGATCAAACACCAAATTCCGCAGGCGCTTCGGCTGAAAGTGCCGTTTGGATTGCTCGAAAGCGCGGTTCGCTTGGATGGCGAAGGAAAACAGGCCCAGCTCGTCCTCAACCGCCGTCTCTATGCGGCCGCACCGGCACTGACCGCAGCTTTGGACATCACACCAACTGTGACCGGCGACCCACCAACCGAGGGGCGCGGTGGCTCCCAACACCGAGAGCTACAACAACTAATCAAACGCATTGGCCATGATCTAGGACTTGGGGCGCAAATTGAAGCCAAATGCCAACGAGGCGTCGGTGCTATTGACGTGCTGTTGACCGGCGAGCAAACCGCCATCGCGGTCGAAATTTCAATCAAGACATCGCCAGAACACGAAGTCGAGAACCTTCGTAAATGCCTCCAAGAGGATGTCGACCTAGTGTTGTGCGTCTCGCCTAACGATCACCACCGCCTTGCCATCCAAAACCTTTCTCTTGAGGCCTTGCCGCAATCCCAATCCAATCGGATCAAATTTCTCAATCCCAGCGCGTTGGGCCGCTACTTGACCCAATTCGATGAGCGGGAAACAACACTTATCCGTGGCTATGAGGTCGCCGTAAGAACCGCCCCAGGCGATCCAGATGATATTGCATATCGCGAGAACCGCCTAAAACGCTTGCTCAATGAAAATTTTTGACACCAAAATTGAGCCACTTAATTTAGGTAAATCAGTAACTCCCAAGCACCCCCCACGTTTGAGTGTTATTGTCAGTTTTATGGTGAGTCGAATTTGCCATTTTGCGCGTGTTTTTTTTTCTTTCTTGTCTGAATTCTGTGGCGCCGGGTTGATTTCTCTGAATCAGTGGTGGGATGGATCAGGTTGCCGCCCTTGAACAACTTCTCGCCACGGCTCTGCGTCGGATCGCTGAGCTTGAAGCTGCGTTGGCGAGCATGGCGGAAGAGATCACGGACCTGCGCCGACAGTTGGCCAAGAACAGCAGCAATAGCAGCAAGCCCCCTTCAAGTGATGGCCTGAAGAAGCCAGCCCCGCGCAGCCTGCGTGGCAAATCCGGAAAGAAAAGTGGCGGCCAAGTTGGCCACCGGGGCGACACCCTGCGCCAGACGTCAACACCCGACTTTGTCGAACGGCATGAGGCGACGCATTGCAGCGCCTGTCAGAGCGCCCTGACGGCGGAGATGGTGAAAGGGATCGAGAAGCGTCAGGTGTTCGACTTGCCTGCGCCACGCCTGGAGGTCACCGAGCATCAGGCGGCGGTTTATTGTTGCGACCATTGTCGAGCCACGACGACGGCTGGCTTTCCCGATGGCGTGGCCGCGCATGTGCAATATGGCACGCGCATGCGGGCAGTGGCGGTCTATTGCAATGTTCAGCAGCTGATACCCGAGGATCGGGTCTGCCAGCTTATGCGCGACCTGTTTGGGGCCACCAGCTTGTGCGCGGCCAGCGTGACCAACTGGACGCGCGGCGCGGCAAATAAGATGGGTGTCGTGGTTGAACACATTCTCGCCCGGCTTGCCGAAGGCGGCGTTCGGCATCTGGACGAGACCGGACTTCGTGTTGCCGGCAAGCTGCACTGGCTGCACACGATCTGCGATACCGCCTTCACCCATTACCGCATCAGCGCCAAACGCGGTGCTGTTCCAACCTTCCTGACCGGCGGGACGATCATTCATGATCACTGGAAACCCTACTACGCCCATATGAGCGGAGTGGACGCCCACGCCCTCTGCGGGGCGCATCACTTGCGCGAACTCAAGGCCATCGAAGAGATCGAAAAAGAGCCTTGGGCGACGGAGATGAGCGCAGTGCTTCATAGCGCCAATCAGCTCAGATGCGCGGCTCAGGATCAAGGCGAGACCGAACTCCCGGAACTGGTTCGCCAGGGTATAGTCACCAGATACATGGCGATCCTCGCCAAGGGGCTCGCCTTCCACGAACGCCAGCCCCCGCTGGCCAAAAGCCCCGGCACCCGCGGCCGAAAAGCCAGGCGGCCAGGCCACAACCTGCTCCTCCGCCTGCGTGACTACCGCGATGACGTTTTGCGATTCATCGCCGACTTCGCGGTCCCATTCACAAACAATCAGGCCGAACAGGACCTGCGCATGATGAAGCTGCGCATGAAAATCTCGGGCACCTTCCGCACCCTCGAGGGCGCGCGGGTCTTCGCCGACATCAGGTCCGTCATCTCGACGGCCAGAAAACACCGGTTCAACATCCTGGAAATCCTGACCCTGTCACCACCTCAGATCATCGCACGGCTCTGACGGAACAAAACCCCGCAACCCTATCGGACAGGGTGCTTGGGAGTTACGTAAATCATATCCTTGGCTGGGTCACTCTATCGGTGTTTCGCCATTTGATTCCCGTTATCCGCGCACGGTCCCTGCTCACACCTCTTCCTAAAACTGCGCCACGTCTTTACCACACCGGCCATTCGCCGTCGCAGCAAAATCGATAAAATTACATTTTGCGGGACGTTGCCGTCTTTGTGCAAATGGGGGCTTTTAGCCTACTCAGTTCGACGCCATAGCCGCTCGAATTATACGCCTAATGTGTTTAGTGGCCTGGTACATGGGAGGGCAGAGATATTTTTCCCGAAATTCGATGTTTGATAAGGCTCGCACAAATCCGTATCTATTACTCTACTGCGACAACCATTGATCGCATCGGAGGAATTGATGCGTTTGCCCCGTTTGTTCTCGCGTCGCGCCCGTCGGCCAACGGCTGCCCAGCCGGAATTCACAGCATCAATTCAACCAGAAACGAACTTCATCGCCATCGGCGACATTCATGGCGAATACGAACTCCTTAGAAAAACGATCGACAGCGTCCGCGAAGTGGAACCGACAACTCCGATTATTTGTGTCGGCGACTATATTGATCGCGGGGAAGACTCCGCAGGCGTCCTTAGATTTCTTCATCAAAGCGTCAGTAGCAGCAAAAATAGCGTTTCTTGTCTCCTCGGCAATCACGAGCATATGTGCCTTCGGTTCCTCAATGACCCAAACGGGCATGGCCCCACTTGGTTCCGGTATGGAGGTTTGCAAACATTGGCGAGTTTCGGGGTCGGTCATGACGGTGGTAGCCAGACTGTTGTTCGAGATAAGCTGGCAGAAGCTATGGGGAAGGACCTCATCGCCTGGCTTGAATCACTTCCGGCCTATTGGATTTCTGGGAATGTCGCGGTGACCCATGCTGGCGCTGATCCATACCAACCCATTCACACCCAGTCGCGGCGCTCACTCTTGTGGGGGCATCCCGGCTTTGAGACGGCTCCGCGCATGGATGGCATTTGGATTGTCCATGGCCATACAATTATTGATGAGCCGGTGGTCACCCCGGGCAGAATTGTGATCGACACAGGCGCCTATGCGACCGGGCGATTGACGGCGGCGAAAGTGTCGCGCGATGGCGTTTCATTCATGACAATCCCACGCGATTGATCAAATAAGTTAACAAAAACGCAATAATGTTGCGATTTTGGCACTTGCGCAAAAAACAAAGGCCCAACCGATAGGTGTGAGTGCCGCAATGTCAGGCAATTCAGATAAATAACCTGTGGATAAACTTGCTTCGAGCGCGGGGCAGCCGCTATGTGGAGCGTTCAACCGGAATATGCGTGCGCCTGTGAATTAATTCGCAGAGTTTCGGGAACAAGGGCTATGACTCGTGAAGTATGATTTGATCTCACCGATTTGGAATTCGAAACGAGTTGTTCAAGCTGTGCTTGCGGTATGCATATTCAGCACGACAGCCTGCGGCGTTTCTTACACAAGCCCAAAAGTGAAGGACAATGACGAGAACGTACCGGTCAAGGTCGTGGTCCTGAACGCGACAACAGTCACCGAGGCCAATAGCTCTGCCTATACTCCGAAAAGCCTACCAAACGTCTTCTATGCCGAAGCTGGCGGTGGCAGCTTTGTTGGCGCTGGCGCGTTACCCCGCCCCCCCCACGTGCCGGATGAAACACCGGAACTTTTGACGACTATCGCTCCGCCCACGGTTGAACCTGAGGCTTATCGAATTGGGGTTGGCGACGTCATCCTATTAGCTACACGCGGCACATCCTCTACGATTGAGCAACTGTCAGGGCTGTTAGCGGCCCAGAACAGCCGCCAGGGGTACACGGTGCGCGACGATGGTGCGATTGCAATCCCTGAAGTGGGGGCCGTGCAGCTCTCAGGCATGACCCTGGAAGAGGCCGAGGATGCGTTGTTCCGGGTTCTGGTTGAAAACCAAATTGATCCGTCCTTCAGCTTGGAGATCGCCGAATTCAACTCGCAACGCGTTGCAGTTGGAGGCGCAGTGAAGAGTGCCGCGTTGGTGCCGATAACTTTGCAACCCCTTACTCTTGGCGAAGCATTGGTCAGTGCGGGCGGGCTGAGTGCGAGAGATGAACAATTCGCCTCGATCCGAATTTACCGCAACGGATCACTCTACCAAATACCCGTAGAGGTTTATTTTGAGGAATCTGCGTACCGAAATACCGTCTTGTTGGATGGTGATGCGGTCTTTGTGGACACGACATACGATCTGGATCGCGCGCTTGATTTTTACAAACAAAAAATTGATGTGATTTCGCTGCGCGGTTCAGCGCGCGGGAATTCGCTGCAAGCGCTGCAAACAGAAATTGGGATTCAGCGTGCAACTTTGGATGAACGGCGACGGAATTTTGAGGCGCGTGTGAATTTTGACGCCGAGGACCGTGACTATGTCTATCTCACCGGCGAAGTTGAAACCCAATCGCGTGTTGCGCTGCCTTACAATCGCCAAGCGACGCTGGCGGACGTGCTCTATGACGAAGGCGGTTTTGACACGACGACCGGCAATCCATCGCAAATATATGTGTTACGGTCTAACCGCGGCACGCAGACCGGCGAGATCATCGCCTACCACCTGGATGTGGCAAACGCGGCAAATATCGTAGTTGCAACGCGAATGGAAATGCGGCCCAACGATGTCGTCTTCATAGAAGAGCAACCGATCACCAAATGGGGCCGTTCGCTGCAGCAGCTATTTCCGGCGCTAATCACGACGGCGGCAAACGCAATAAACTAAGTGTTATACCAAGGGTTATTCAATCTGACCGACTTTCGCCCAGTTGCGGCTTGCGATGGATGTGATGGTTTGCGGTCTTGCGATGAGGTTGTTCCAGGCCTCGCACCCCGCGTCGAGAATCGCGTCATATGTGTCGAACGTCCGGTTTGCGAGCCATGTCTGGCGGAGATATTGCCAAATGTTTTCGGTTGGATTCAGCTCTGGTGATTTGGGCGGCAGAAACATGAGCGACAGGTTTTGCGGGATTTCCAGAGCGGATGTCGTGTGCCAGCCGGCTTGGTCCATGAGGATGACGGCGTGGGCGCCATCGGAGACAATTTTGCTGATTTCTTCCAGGTGGCGCTGCATCGCATAGGTGTCGGCTGCTGGCATCATGATCGCCGCGCCGGTGCCGCGTTCGGGGCAGATGGCGCCAAAAAGATACGCATTTTGGTAACGCTGATCGGCGGGCTGGCGGGGCCGTGTGCCCTTGCGTGCCCACTGGCGGACGCGGGTGTTCTTCTGACCGAGACGCATCTCGTCCTGGAACCAGATTTCGACGGGTTTGTCCGGCGGCACCCCCTGAAGCGTCTCCTTCAGATTGTCGCCGAAGTTTTTTTGAAATCCTCAATGACCTGCACGTCCTGCCCCGGGTGCTGAGGGCGTGCGCTGATGTGGGAAAAGCCCAGATTGTGCAGAATCTGCCCCACATGGCGCTCGTGATAGTCGACGCCAAAACGCGCCTTGATCACATTCTTCAAATCGACCCGCCGCCAGCGGACGACACCGTCCTTTTCAGGATCAGGACCGGTCTCGACAAGAGCCGCCAGTTCATCCAGTTGCGCATTGTCAAGGCGGGATCGCGAGCCTCCTCGCTGCCGATCCAGCAGCCCCGCTGGACCATCAGCGTTGAAACGGAGCACCCAGTCCCTGAGCGTTTGCCGGTCCATCCCGCCAATGCGGGCCGCAGCCCCACGCGACATGCCATCGGCGATAGCGGCAAGCGACAAAAGCCGTCGGCTCTGCCGGGCATCAGAACTCTCTGCGGCAAGCTTGCGCAGATCATTGGCGGTAAAATCGGCTCGCATCGGTATCCTGGCTGGCATCGGTGGTCTCCTTTGCCAATCTTGAATCACCTCAGCACCTCAGGCGGTACCCAAAATCCATAGCTGAGTCATTTTGAAGCACCCTTGGTATTAGATCTCAGGATTTGACGGTGCGATCTATTTGTCTGAACGCAGCAGGTTGTACGGTTGGTGAGTTGGGCGTCCTGATGCCAACTATCAGGTCGCTCTCTCAGAAGAACACCACGACAAGTTTGGAAAGCCTTTGAAGCCGCTGGCGTTCCGTTCTTGGAAGTAGGGGATGACCCGCAACATTCGGTCACGGCCACATATGGCAGCGAACCGTACTAGTTCGGAAACGCTTCCAACACTGCCGACATTTCGGCCATCTCGGAGCGTAGCTGGTCTATCGTCTGCTGCTGCTGAATTGTATAGAGCGTGAGTTCCTCGACTTTCTCCAGCAACACTATCTGCATTTTTGTGACATCCAAGCCGTTTGCGTGAATTTCCCTACCGGATGGAACATCTGGAAGATGCCTGTGATCTGCAACAAATGACGCCAACTCTGCGATTGGCAGCAATTGGTAGTCGGGACTGAAGACAAAGTCAGGAACACTCAGAGTGGTCCCATTCGAGATGAAAGACCCCGATGCCATGACGTCCCCGGCGACCTCAAGTGCGGCGTTGGGGGCTTGAATTCCCAACCCGACATTGCCGTTCGCGGACAAAACCACTGTGTTGGTTGGTGCATTGGGCGCAATCTTGAAGGGTTGGTTGGCACTGTTTGTCACGTCACGAACAAAAAAGTGAGCGTCGTCCCCGGCGACATCCCAAGTCTGAGGCGTAAATCCGCTCGTCGCGTTTTGCTCCAAGCGTAACGTCGGGCTAATCCCTGATGTAATGTGTAGGTTTGAAGTTGGATTATCGGTGCCGATGCCGATACGGCTGTTAGAGCCAACGAACGTAACTCCCAAGCACCCTGTCCGATAGGGTTGCGGGGTTTTGTTCCGTCAGAGCCGTGCGATGATCTGAGGTGGTGACAGGGTCAGGATTTCCAGGATGTTGAACCGGTGTTTTCTGGCCGTCGAGATGACGGACCTGATGTCGGCGAAGACCCGCGCGCCCTCGAGGGTGCGGAAGGTGCCCGAGATTTTCATGCGCAGCTTCATCATGCGCAGGTCCTGTTCGGCCTGATTGTTTGTGAATGGGACCGCGAAGTCGGCGATGAATCGCAAAACGTCATCGCGGTAGTCACGCAGGCGGAGGAGCAGGTTGTGGCCTGGCCGCCTGGCTTTTCGGCCGCGGGTGCCGGGGCTTTTGGCCAGCGGGGGCTGGCGTTCGTGGAAGGCGAGCCCCTTGGCGAGGATCGCCATGTATCTGGTGACTATACCCTGGCGAACCAGTTCCGGGAGTTCGGTCTCGCCTTGATCCTGAGCCGCGCATCTGAGCTGATTGGCGCTATGAAGCACTGCGCTCATCTCCGTCGCCCAAGGCTCTTTTTCGATCTCTTCGATGGCCTTGAGTTCGCGCAAGTGATGCGCCCCGCAGAGGGCGTGGGCGTCCACTCCGCTCATATGGGCGTAGTAGGGTTTCCAGTGATCATGAATGATCGTCCCGCCGGTCAGGAAGGTTGGAACAGCACCGCGTTTGGCGCTGATGCGGTAATGGGTGAAGGCGGTATCGCAGATCGTGTGCAGCCAGTGCAGCTTGCCGGCAACACGAAGTCCGGTCTCGTCCAGATGCCGAACGCCGCCTTCGGCAAGCCGGGCGAGAATGTGTTCAACCACGACACCCATCTTATTTGCCGCGCCGCGCGTCCAGTTGGTCACGCTGGCCGCGCACAAGCTGGTGGCCCCAAACAGGTCGCGCATAAGCTGGCAGACCCGATCCTCGGGTATCAGCTGCTGAACATTGCAATAGACCGCCACTGCCCGCATGCGCGTGCCATATTGCACATGCGCGGCCACGCCATCGGGAAAGCCAGCCGTCGTCGTGGCTCGACAATGGTCGCAACAATAAACCGCCGCCTGATGCTCGGTGACCTCCAGGCGTGGCGCAGGCAAGTCGAACACCTGACGCTTCTCGATCCCTTTCACCATCTCCGCCGTCAGGGCGCTCTGACAGGCGCTGCAATGCGTCGCCTCATGCCGTTCGACAAAGTCGGGTGTTGACGTCTGGCGCAGGGTGTCGCCCCGGTGGCCAACTTGGCCGCCACTTTTCTTTCCGGATTTGCCACGCAGGCTGCGCGGGGCTGGCTTCTTCAGGCCATCACTTGAAGGGGGCTTGCTGCTATTGCTGCTGTTCTTGGCCAACTGTCGGCGCAGGTCCGTGATCTCTTCCGCCATGCTCGCCAACGCAGCTTCAAGCTCAGCGATCCGACGCAGAGCCGTGGCGAGAAGTTGTTCAAGGGCGGCAACCTGATCCATCCCACCACTGATTCAGAGAAATCAACCCGGCGCCACAGAATTCAGACAAGAAAGAAAAAAAACACGCGCAAAATGGCAAATTCGACTCACCATAAAACTGACAATAACACTCAAACGTGGGGGGTGCTTGGGAGTTACCAAAAAACTCTTACCACCCTTCAAAATTTCCGGATCTGATTTGACGTTTGTCTGATCTGTGTGATTCAAGGAGTCTCCACTGCTGATATTGGAGGCTGGTTTGTTGGGAAATGTTTGTTTTTCAGAGCTTTATTCGAAGGTTGAGGCGGATTTTCAGGACCGCTTGCTCGGGTATCACAAGTCGCGCCGGGAGGGATTGTGCATCATAGCAAGCGTGATTTTGAACACGCGCAGCGTCAATCTGATGGAAAATGCGGCTGCTCTGCCCCGCGATATCGGCTCTGTGGACCACCGCTATCAATACATTTCGCGGGTTCTGGGCAATCCTCACATCGATACTGATGAGATCATGCAGGCCTATGTTGGTGAAATTTTCCGCCGCCAGTGTGAGGCCGGAGAAACGATTGTGGTGGCCCTTGATCAAAGCAAGCTCAACGAAGGGCATGAGGTTTTGATGTTATCGGTGCGGATGCGGGATCGGGCCCTCCCGGTCGCCTGGCGTGTACGCCAGACCAAAGGGCCGATTGGATGGCGCGTGCAACATGAGCTTTTGGAAGCAGTCCGCCCATGGCTCCCGGCGGATGCGCGTGTGTTGCTGGCGGGAGATCGGTTTTATGGAACCGCCCGATTGGTCGCATGGTGCCAGGAGGCTGGATGGGACTACCGGCTGCGCATGAAGGGAAATATCACACTGCAACATCAGGGTGGCGAGATGATGACGCGCGAAATTGCCCAACTGATGCCCGAAGGGCTTGTAAACGCTGAGCTTTACGGAACGGGCGTCTTTAGCAACATTGGAGTGCTTCACGAAGAGGGGCACAAAGAGCCTTGGATTATTGCCATGAATGCAGCACCGTCCGAGTACAAGGTGCTCGATTATGGAATGCGTTGGGGAATTGAAGCCATGTTCTCCGACTTCAAAACCCGGGGCTTTGAAATTACTCAAAGCCAGATCAAAAAGCCGGATCGATTGGCCCGCCTCATTTTGGTGCTGGCAATCGCCATGTACTGGGCTGTTTCAACCGGAGCAAACGAAGAGCACCACGTCGCAATACGCGGCGAAAAAAGGGGATTCGAAAAGCCCGAAGGTCCTTATGCTCTCTCTTCAAGACAGGCCTTCGTGCTATCCGACGATGCCTCGCAGGTTATGCCAAAATCCCCAAGCTCTGGGATGTCTGGCTAAATTGAAGGGTGGTAAGCAAAAAACTACGAAAAAATTCTGTCGAGTAGTGCACTGGTGACGCCAACGTCTTATCCAGAATCGGGGTAGGTTACGAACTTGTAGTCCAACCCACCGCCACGAAGGTGAACTGAGTGGTAGCGCGGCAAGCGAGCAATCCATGTCGAAGGGTCTGCGTTGTCAAACCCACTGACGCGATAGTCATAGTTTGGCGGCTGGCCATCATCAGTTACAATCAAGCTATGCCCCGTCCAGCGCGGATGTGATGCAAAGTCGTTTCTCGCTGTCTTGAATGTAGTGACACGCAAACGCCCCCCATCGGCACCGTGTAGCGGCGACCAGAACTCCATACCCAAAACGAGACCACCTTGATTGCCACTTGGATCAAGTGGGCGCTCACCTTCTGCACCATTCCACCCGTAATAACGGTAAAGATAAGCATTGGTCGGCTCAAAACCTCTCAATGAATTGCTGCGGAACAAGAGAGTTATGCCCGAAAGTTGGTGATGGCCTGAAGCGGGCGGCATATCATGGCGGTGCAATCGCGCCGTCAATCTCAATGAGAAAGGATATGCCACCATGGCCAAATCTACTATTGTACCATTCGAACTTCCATCGGAATTTTCACCTGATCCGCTGACCGAAGTGATCCAGTCCGGTGCGAAGGAGCTTCTGCGCACGGCGGTTCAAGCTGAAGTTTCCGCATTCATCGCCGAGTACGCGCATCTTTTGGACGAAGAAGGCCGCCAACGCCTTGTCCGTCACGGTTTCTTGCCGGAGCGCGAGATGATGACGGGGATCGGCACGGTTCCTGTACAGGTGCCGCGCGTTCGGGACCGCGGCAGCAATGAAGATGGAAGCAAGATCAAGTTCCGCTCGGCGCTGGTGCCGCCCTATTTGCGCAAGTCGAAGTCAGTGGAAGAGTTGCTCCCCTGGCTGTACCTGAAAGGTATCTCGACAGGCGACTTCAGCGAAGCACTGGCAGCACTTCTTGGGCCGGATGCCGAGGGGCTGTCGTCTTCGACCATCACGCGTCTGAAGTTTTTGCAAAAACCCAATCCGACCCAAGAAGGACGCACCACCATGGACGAGACTAACATCGTTGAATTTGCCGGTCGAGAGGTCAGCCTTGATCCGTTGACTGAGCTTTTGCGCACGGGCGCGCAGGCTCTGATCCAAGCCGCCGTTCAAACTGAGCTTGCGGAATTGATGGATCGCTTTGCTCACCTCAAAACACCAGACGGGCGCGCCGGGGTGGTACGTAATGGCAGTCATCCCGCCCGTGAAATCCAAACGGGTGTTGGACCTGTGACCGTAGAGATTCCAAAGATACGCTCGAAAACCGGCAAGCCAGTGAGTTTCCGCTCCGCGCTCGTACCGCCCTACGTGCGCAAGACCAAGACGCTGCAGGCTGCGATCCCCTGGCTCTACCTCAAAGGCATTTCCACTGGCGAAATGGGAACGGCGCTGAAGGGTTTGCTCGGGGCTAATGCCACCGGATTTTCGGCCAAAACAGTTGCCAGATTGAAGGCCGAATGGGCCGCTGAATACAGGGCGTGGCGCACCGCAGACCTGTCCCAAGACGAGTGGGTCTACATCTGGGCCGACGGTATTCACAGTGGCTTACGCGGCGAGGATCACAAGTTGTGCGCGCTGGTCGTGATCGGCGTAAATACCCGTGGTCAGAAACAATTTCTGGCAATCGAGGACGGCACTCGTGAAAGCACACAGAGCTGGAGGGAGGTTCTAATCGGCCTCAGAGAACGCGGTCTCAACACTCCAAAATTGGCCATCGGAGACGGTGCTCTGGGATTCTGGGCCGCTCTTGAAGAAACCTATCCGGGCACACCTCAACAACGCTGCTGGGTGCATAAGACGGGCAACGTCCTCAACTGTTTTCCCAAGTCCACCCAGCCAAAAGCCAAAACGATGCTGCACGATATCTGGCGCGCTGAAACGCGCAAGTCAGCTGAACAAGCGTTCAATCTCTTCGTGAAAACGTTTGAAGACAAGTACCCCAAAGCCACCGCCTCGCTTCAGAAAGATCGAACCGAACTGCTGGCATTCTACGATTTTCCCGCAATGCATTGGCAAAGCATCCGAACGACCAATCCAATTGAATCCGCCTTTGCCACGATCCGTCATCGCACCAAGCGCTCAAAGGGCTGTCTGGCCCGCGACGGCATGCTCCACATGATCTTCAAACTGGGGCAGTGCGCCGAACAAAACTGGCGCAAACTTCGCGGCTTCAATCATCTCGCCGACGTCATCCAAGGCGTCAATTTCAAAGACGGCATCAAGCAAACCCAGACCGAAACCGCCGCCGCATGAAAGATCCCGCAAACACCAGATTTGACAATAACTCCTGAGCCAATCAGACCGTGCGGAACTGAAGGAGCTGAAGCGCGAGGTAAAAGAACTTCGCCAGGCCAATGATATTCTGCGAAAAGCCTCGGCTTTTTTCGCAGCGGCGGACCTCGACCGCCTACGGAAGAAATGATCATGTTCATTGAAGAGCATCGAGAAGCGCTCGGCGTCGAGGCGATCTGCAAGGCTTTGCCGATCGTGCCGTCCACCTACTACCGCCACAAAGCGATAGAAGCGGATCCTGAGAAAGCGTCCAAACGTAAGCAGCGCGATGTGTTTCTCTCTGGCAGAATTGGCCATTACTGGAAGAAGAGCGGGCGACGCTATGGGGCTGTAAAAATCTGGCATGACCTTCTTGATGAGGGGGGTCAAGGTTGCGCGCTGCACTGTTGTGCGGCTCATGAAATCCTTGGGAATAAAGGGGCTTACGCGTGGCGATGTTAAAACGACCAGGAGCTTTCCCGGACAGGAAACGTTGGCCAAAGATATGGGCTCTGGGTTGCGAAGCGTTGCGCGCTACATCAAGGAACTGGAGAAAGAGAATTTCTTAACGATCAAGAAGCTCGGACAGGGAAGAGTGAATCTCTACGAACTGAACCTGACTGTCCCCAAAGGCGGACGGGTTGGCCGATCCTGACATGCCAATTTGGCACGTCTAGGCCTGCCATCATGGCTGGTCTGGAACTGCCAAATTGGCACACTAAGAATACCCATAGAAAAATACGCAGGGATTAATACCCAGTCTTTCTTCAAAGAAATGTGGGGATACGTTGGCCCAGACTAGGTGGCAGCATTTGGTCGTGTTGACTTCACCACGTTAATCGCTGCGGCATCCAAGCTGTTCTTCAGATGTACTGCATAGTGTTTCTCGATCATCTCCACGCTGGTGCGGCAATTCTTAGCTATCTGATAGATATCAGCGCCCTCGAGCAGCCGAAATGAGATATAGCTATGTCTCAGGCTGTACCATGTGCGCGGATTGCCTTCGCGATCAAATTTCAAGTCGAGCTCGACTAGAATGCTGTTGAATGTGCGATGATCCACGATGGGGAAGAGCAAGTCAGTTTCGTTGGGACTGTTCCGATCAACCATCCGCTGATAGGGCCGAACAGCTCCCGGCATACTTTTACAAAAACCGACCCCGCGTTTTCCGCGGACACTGATTTCCAAGATCGTATCGCCTGTGGCCTCGTCGTCGACGATAGCCACATCTCGATACTCCAACCGAAAGAGCTCATCCGGCCGCAAGCCGGTATTAGCCATAAACAATACCTTGTCGTGTACTCGTTGAGCCGCAGCGAGATCCTTGCCTTTGCGCGCCGTGCGAATACGCGCACGGGTCGCAGTGTAGAGCTTTCTGTATTCGTCAGGCGAAAACCATGCCCGATGGCTGATTTTGGTCGAACCTCGATAGGGCACCGTCATATCGGGAAGTGCATCGATCCAGCCTCGACGCACGGCCACTTTGAGAACCTGTCTAAGAACGACAATTTCTTGATGGAGTGTACTATTTGCTGGCTTTTTGTCGAAATCGGTCATCCGGTGGACACGATAGTCCTGGACCATTCCGGCATTGATTTGCGGAAGAGGAGTGTTCCCAAAGAACGGGTCTAGGTAGAGCCGTACTCGCCGTTCATGGCCGTTTACGTACTGACGGTTTCTGGATCCTTCTGTTAGCACGTCAAATTCGCGCAGAAACTGCTTTGATGCGGTCTTAAACAACCTGAGTTCTGGATAAGCGCTATATCTGGTATTCGACCTGCCTGATTGTTTCCGGCACGGTTATGGGTCCCATTTTAACTTTGGTTTTCCCGAGCATATAGGCTGCGACACACGAGATGAGGTGTACGAATGCGTTGGCAGGCGATCTGTGTCGAGTGTGTTCCAGTCCCATGCTGGTTTTCAACTTATCGAACAGAGTTTCGATGATGAACCGCCTTCGCAACAGGATTTTGTTCAGGATTGGCAGGAGATAGTTTTTCATGTTGCGGCGAATGCCGGTGACGAGGTGGAGCCCACGCTGCCAGAGCCGTTGGAAGAGGGATTTGGAGATATAGCCCTTATCAGCAAATATTTTGCCTTCGGGGCCCGCGATCATGGCTTCAAACGGCTTTCGATCATCGACATTACCTGCCGTGATTTTGACGGCCATGATCTCCCCCTTGTTGTTGATGATTAGATGCAGTTTGAAGCCAAAGAACCAGCCCATTGTGCTGCGACCGCGCTTTGCCAGCCCCTTGAAGACCTTGTTTCGATTAATGCGGGCATTGTGGCAGACCGCGAGCTTAGTGCTGTCGGCAAAATAGACGCCGGTTTTTTCACCGCTGAAGCAGTGCAGCAGTATGCAAAACGGCACCATTAATCTTGGCATGAGGCTGACAAACCGACCATAGCTCGGGAGGGTGCCAAAGCAGTCACGGTATTTCTGCTCAACGCCATAAATCCAATAATGTTTGAAGTCCTTGAACGGCGACAAGTGAAACAAGACCATGATGAACAGGCTCTCCCCCAGGGTCAGCTTGCCGGAGCGAAGCCTCTGACGACCCGAGGGGATCAACCGGTGGCGCTCCCAGTCCTCGTAGGTTTTTGCAAAATCATCGAGACAGACAAAAAGTGCGGTGTTAGTGATCGACATGAGTGGCGGTCCATATTGTGTCGCTTTTGAACCTTGAATCATGGGGCAACGTACCTGGAAACCCCTCTCACCCCATACTAATCACGGGGGCATTCAGGCTGGTCAACACGGGGCAAAAGGTGCGCGCCATGGAGAACAACTTCCCAATCAACGAAGATCTCGCTTATGAGAAGATCCGGGACCTCATGTTCGACATGATGGAAGAGGACCCCAACCGTTTCTACGCCCTCACGGATAAGCTCAATGAACTGGCTGCGCTCCCTAAAAGAACCATGACACTTGTGCTCGATCTGATGGCTGCCACTCCCTTTCAGGTGATCATCCCGAAACACGTACGGAAAAATGACCCTGATACATTCAAAGCAGATCACGAAACCGTTTCAAATGTTCTATTTCTTGGAGAGTTTGGCGGAATTGCCGTTGAACTGGAGCCAAATGAGGCTTTGAGAGAACCGAGGATCATTTCCATAACAATGGTGGAAATCCCTCATCGCAACCCTCTGCGAAAAAGGGTCAACGAGTATCGTAAAAAACGAATCAAAAAACTACGAAAAAATTCTGTCGAGTAGTGCACTGGTGACGCCAACGTCTTATCCAGAATCGGGGTTAAACAGGGTCCCAGCGACCAATGTCCCGTCCCGCTTTTTTCCCATCAGATCGAGATACCAGTCCTCAGCGAAGTCCTTGGCTGCTGACAGGCTTATTTCCTTGCTAGATACCCGGCGGTTCTTTCCTTGTAGGTAGGTTGAACACTGCCAGATCGGGCTATCGGGCCGTTTGTAGACATGCACCTTGCCGCCCAGAATCGAGTGCTTTTGTTCTGCCATACGCAACCGACTCCCTGTGTGACACAATGTGTAAGCTTTGTGTAAGGGTATTTCAGGTCATCTCTTGCAGTCAAGAATTACGTTAAGTTATTGTTTTTATTGGTACCCGCGGCCGGACTCGAACCGGCACGGCATTCCTGCCTGGGGATTTTAAGTCCCCTGTGTCTACCATTCCACCACGCGGGCATTTCCGGCTTTCTACCCGATTTCGAATTGAGTTCCACCGCGAAACACCGCCCCTTGACGGGCGCAAGGCGGACGCCAATAAACCCCCATGTTCCCGATCCGCGATCATAACCCTTCGGAACGCACACCGTTCGTTACATACGCTTTGATCGCGATTAATACGGTCGTCTTTCTGGCTTATTACCCGGCCTCGACGGATCAAAGCCTCTTTCGGTTCTATTCTGAATGGGCGCTGTTGCCGGAAAATGTCGCCGATGGACGTAACCTGGGCACGCTTGTCACGTCGATGTTCCTGCATGGCGGCTGGATGCACATCATCGGCAACATGCTGTTTTTATGGATCTTCGGCGACAATCTCGAAGACATTATGGGCCATATCGGTTTCTTGCTTTTCTATCTGGCTGGTGGTGTCGCAGCGGGATTTTTCCACGTTATCGCCGACCCGTCCTCGGCCATTCCAACTGTGGGAGCGTCCGGTGCGATCGCCGGAGTTATGGGTGGCTACCTGTTGTTGTTCCCCCGTGCTCGCGTTGACATCCTGATCATCATAATCATTTTCGTCAGAATCTTTCCGTTGCCTGCGTGGGTGATGCTTGGGCTTTGGTTTGTGCTGCAACTGATCAACGGCGTAATCACTGACGCAACTGGCGGCGGGGTCGCGTATTGGGCTCATGCTGGCGGTTTCGTGGCCGGATTTGTTCTGACATTGTCCGTCTGGTTGCGACTGGGAGGTCAAGCATTCTGGCAACGCACCGAAGGCCACCCTGATCACCCAGAGGCCAAGTACAATTTCGCACAATCCAGCATACCGAAAGTTACGAGGCGCCGATGACAGCCCAAAAACTTACATGCCATTGCGGCGCGGTCGAATTGCGCGTGAAATTGCTTGATGGTCTAAACACTGCGCGCCGTTGCGATTGTTCGTTCTGTCGCCGTCGCGGGGTTGCGCCAGCCACAGTGGTCATGGACGACCTTGAAGTCGTCAAGGGAGCCGACAACTTGACGCTTTATCAATGGGGAACCCAGACGGCCGAGCATTATTTTTGCAAGACCTGTGGGATTTACACCCATCACAAACGCCGCTCGAATCCGAACGAATACGGCGTGAACACTGGCGCGCTGGAAGGCGTGAATCCTCGTGACCTTGGCGACATCCCTTGGGTTGACGGGATAAACCATCCCTCAGACGACTAGTAAGACGTCTTGATCCCTTGCGATGACATGTGGCTGCCGATTCTTTCACTGTAGTCGGCAGGTAACTCCCAAGCACCCTGTCCGATAGGGTTGCGGGGTTTTGTTCCGTCAGAGCCGTGCGATGATCTGAGGTGGTGACAGGGTCAGGATTTCCAGGATGTTGAACCGGTGTTTTCTGGCCGTCGAGATGACGGACCTGATGTCGGCGAAGACCCGCGCGCCCTCGAGGGTGCGGAAGGTGCCCGAGATTTTCATGCGCAGCTTCATCATGCGCAGGTCCTGTTCGGCCTGATTGTTTGTGAATGGGACCGCGAAGTCGGCGATGAATCGCAAAACGTCATCGCGGTAGTCACGCAGGCGGAGGAGCAGGTTGTGGCCTGGCCGCCTGGCTTTTCGGCCGCGGGTGCCGGGGCTTTTGGCCAGCGGGGGCTGGCGTTCGTGGAAGGCGAGCCCCTTGGCGAGGATCGCCATGTATCTGGTGACTATACCCTGGCGAACCAGTTCCGGGAGTTCGGTCTCGCCTTGATCCTGAGCCGCGCATCTGAGCTGATTGGCGCTATGAAGCACTGCGCTCATCTCCGTCGCCCAAGGCTCTTTTTCGATCTCTTCGATGGCCTTGAGTTCGCGCAAGTGATGCGCCCCGCAGAGGGCGTGGGCGTCCACTCCGCTCATATGGGCGTAGTAGGGTTTCCAGTGATCATGAATGATCGTCCCGCCGGTCAGGAAGGTTGGAACAGCACCGCGTTTGGCGCTGATGCGGTAATGGGTGAAGGCGGTATCGCAGATCGTGTGCAGCCAGTGCAGCTTGCCGGCAACACGAAGTCCGGTCTCGTCCAGATGCCGAACGCCGCCTTCGGCAAGCCGGGCGAGAATGTGTTCAACCACGACACCCATCTTATTTGCCGCGCCGCGCGTCCAGTTGGTCACGCTGGCCGCGCACAAGCTGGTGGCCCCAAACAGGTCGCGCATAAGCTGGCAGACCCGATCCTCGGGTATCAGCTGCTGAACATTGCAATAGACCGCCACTGCCCGCATGCGCGTGCCATATTGCACATGCGCGGCCACGCCATCGGGAAAGCCAGCCGTCGTCGTGGCTCGACAATGGTCGCAACAATAAACCGCCGCCTGATGCTCGGTGACCTCCAGGCGTGGCGCAGGCAAGTCGAACACCTGACGCTTCTCGATCCCTTTCACCATCTCCGCCGTCAGGGCGCTCTGACAGGCGCTGCAATGCGTCGCCTCATGCCGTTCGACAAAGTCGGGTGTTGACGTCTGGCGCAGGGTGTCGCCCCGGTGGCCAACTTGGCCGCCACTTTTCTTTCCGGATTTGCCACGCAGGCTGCGCGGGGCTGGCTTCTTCAGGCCATCACTTGAAGGGGGCTTGCTGCTATTGCTGCTGTTCTTGGCCAACTGTCGGCGCAGGTCCGTGATCTCTTCCGCCATGCTCGCCAACGCAGCTTCAAGCTCAGCGATCCGACGCAGAGCCGTGGCGAGAAGTTGTTCAAGGGCGGCAACCTGATCCATCCCACCACTGATTCAGAGAAATCAACCCGGCGCCACAGAATTCAGACAAGAAAGAAAAAAAACACGCGCAAAATGGCAAATTCGACTCACCATAAAACTGACAATAACACTCAAACGTGGGGGGTGCTTGGGAGTTACGTCGGCAGTTTCATTGCCGAGGTTCAGGAAGATCGCAGTGACCAGGCCAACAACGGCCGCGGTCAACACAACCCAGTCTACGGTGACAGCCCCCGATTCACATGATGCGAATCGCGCCAGTTCAGATTTGATATTTGCACTCTCTCTCATGATGCCGTCTTCGGCGCCATTTGTGTCAATAATTGGGAAAACCCCCAATTTTCCTGCGACCAGCATCTACGTGCGCAAGATTCCTGCAAATTTTTCGAAAATCTTAGCATTTGCTGCGATCAATGCACCGTCAGCCAGCGGATCGTTTCCAGGCGAAAGCGCCTCAACCAGTCCACCGGCTTCCTTCACAATCAGCAAACCTGCCGCGATATCCCAACTGTGCAGCCCACGCTCCCAGAACCCATCGAACCGCCCGGCGGCGACATATGCCAGATCAAGCGCCGCGGCGCCCATGCGGCGAACACCGGAACAAGCCGGTAATACCCGCGCAATATCCTGTAGCGACTCTGGCAGGTCGCTGCGTCCGCCAAATGGCAAGCCGGTTGCAAACAATGCCTCGATCACACGCTTGCGACCGGACACGCGCAGGCGCGTGTCGTTCAACCACGCGCCTTGCCCTTTCTCGGCAAAGAACAGCTCGTCTTTTGCAGCATCATAGATCACTGCCGACACAATCTCGCCCTTGAACTCTAATGCGATCGACACTGCCCAATGTGGAAGCCCATGCAGAAAATTGGTTGTCCCGTCCAACGGATCGACGATCCAACGGCGTGTCGGATCTTTGCCGACTTCGCTGCCGCTTTCCTCCGCCAGCCAGCCGTAATTCGGCCGTCCACCCAACAACTCCTCTTTGATGATCGCGTCTGCGGCCAGATCGGCACGGCTGACAAAATCGCCTGCGCCTTTCATCGACACCTGAAGATTCTCCACCTCGCGAAAATCCTTTACCAACGACCGGCCCGCCATTCGTGCGGCCTTGATCATCAGGTTCAGGTTGGCGCTGCCTTGCATTTCGGTGCTCCTTGCGGCGAGACGTGCCACCTAGACCTTTCGTGATAAATTGCCAAGGCCCAACTCAGCCGGCCTGCGACTTCACCGGTTCTGTCCGCGCCAAGCGCAAAAGATGCGCCATGAAGGGCTTAGTCGTATCCACATCTCGCGTCGCTGCAAACAGCCGCCGCGTCATACCGGTTTTCGTCAACGGACGGGTCACATAATCTGAGTTGTACCGCACTTCGCGTACCACCCAATCGGGCAAAACGGCAACGCCACGGTTTGATACTACGAGCAACAGGATCACAGCCGTCAACTCAACTTGGCGGACGCCCTTAGGCTCCACCTTGGCCGGTAGCAGAAGCTGGCTGAACACATCCAAGCGCGAGCGTTCGACCGGGTATGTGATAAGCATCTCATCACGAAAATCCTCGGCTTCCACGAACTCTCGTTCCGCCAGCGGATGCTGGGAAGACGCGACAAACACGGGCTCGTAGTCGAACAACGGCGTGAATTCGACACCTTCGAGATCCTCAGGATCAGATGACACCACAAGATCGACCTCTTCGCGCTCCAACGCAGGCATGGCGTCGAAGGCAAGTCCGGGGCGGATATCGACGTCCACGTCCGGCCATGCCTTGCGAAAATTCTCGAGAACCGGAAACAGCCACTCAAAACAGGCATGGCATTCAATAGCGATGTGCAATCGCCCCGACTTGCCTGATTTCAATCCTTGAAAATCGACCTCCAGCACCTCCACTTCAGGCAACACCTTTTCGGCCAGTTTCAACAATCGCAACCCTGCAGATGAAAGCTTCAATGGCTTTGTGCGCCGCACAAACAATTCCACGCCTGCCTGCTCTTCCAGCCCTTTCACCTGATGGGACAGCGCCGATTGCGTGATGTGCATCATTTCTGCCGCCCGCGCCAACCCACCGGATTCATGGATCGCCTTGATCGTGCGCAAATGCCGAAACTCGAGGTGCATATGAGTCTACCCTCATAACCTTGGTGAAGAATATGAATTTGCCTCACATTCGCGCGCATGGGAATAAAGGTCAACCGAACAAGGAAAATTCCATGTCTCTGCCGCGCCTGTCATTTGAATTCTTCCCGCCTAGCTCGCTCGATGGATCGTTTCGTCTTTGGGACACCGTCAACGAACTTGCGCCGCTGTCGCCGGAGTTCGTGTCTGTCACATACGGCGCTGGCGGCACGACACGCGAACTGACCCATGACGCCGTGAAAACGATTGGCGGCCACTATGGTCTGAATGTCGCGGCGCATCTGACCTGCGTGAACGCGTCGCGCGAGGAAACGCTTTCCATCGCAGAAAGCTATGCCAAAGCGGGTGTTAGTGAACTCGTCGCCCTTCGCGGCGACCCGCCGAAAGGCGAAGGCGCGTTCGAGCCGCATCCCGATGGCTTTAGAAATTCCATCGAACTGATCTCTGCATTGGCAGAACTGAACAAGTTCCACATCCGCGTCGGCGCCTATCCCGACGCCCATCCCGAGGCAAACGAAGCCGACGCGGATGTGGATTGGCTGAAATGCAAGATTGACGCAGGCGCAAACTCCGCCATTACACAGTTCTTCTTTGAGGCCGAAACATTCTTCCGCTTCCGCGATTCCTGTGCTGCCGCCGGGATCGATGCCCCAATTATCCCTGGCATCCTGCCAATTGAGAATTGGAAGGGGACAAACGCTTTCGCGAAACGTTGCGGTGCGCATGTGCCTTCATGGCTGCCAGACATGTTTGACAAAGCGATCCGCGACGACCGCCACGACCTTTTGGCGATCTCGCTCTGCACCGAACTTTGCAGCGATCTGATCGAAGGTGGTGTCGAGGATTTGCATTTTTACACACTCAACAAGCCGCATCTTACGAAAGAAGTCGCGCACGCGCTCGGCTTTATGCCAGAAGTGCAACTGCGCCACGTCGCGTAACATTATTCCACTTGCAGTGGGCGGATTGGAGTTATGGCTGAATCTGGTGTTCGCGTGGTTTGAGTGTTGGCGGTGCATCTGTTTGGATTGTTTTTGCAAAAACCCAATCCGACCCAAGAAGGACGCACCACCATGGACGAGACTAACATCGTTGAATTTGCCGGTCGAGAGGTCAGCCTTGATCCGTTGACTGAGCTTTTGCGCACGGGCGCGCAGGCTCTGATCCAAGCCGCCGTTCAAACTGAGCTTGCGGAATTGATGGATCGCTTTGCTCACCTCAAAACACCAGACGGGCGCGCCGGGGTGGTACGTAATGGCAGTCATCCCGCCCGTGAAATCCAAACGGGTGTTGGACCTGTGACCGTAGAGATTCCAAAGATACGCTCGAAAACCGGCAAGCCAGTGAGTTTCCGCTCCGCGCTCGTACCGCCCTACGTGCGCAAGACCAAGACGCTGCAGGCTGCGATCCCCTGGCTCTACCTCAAAGGCATTTCCACTGGCGAAATGGGAACGGCGCTGAAGGGTTTGCTCGGGGCTAATGCCACCGGATTTTCGGCCAAAACAGTTGCCAGATTGAAGGCCGAATGGGCCGCTGAATACAGGGCGTGGCGCACCGCAGACCTGTCCCAAGACGAGTGGGTCTACATCTGGGCCGACGGTATTCACAGTGGCTTACGCGGCGAGGATCACAAGTTGTGCGCGCTGGTCGTGATCGGCGTAAATACCCGTGGTCAGAAACAATTTCTGGCAATCGAGGACGGCACTCGTGAAAGCACACAGAGCTGGAGGGAGGTTCTAATCGGCCTCAGAGAACGCGGTCTCAACACTCCAAAATTGGCCATCGGAGACGGTGCTCTGGGATTCTGGGCCGCTCTTGAAGAAACCTATCCGGGCACACCTCAACAACGCTGCTGGGTGCATAAGACGGGCAACGTCCTCAACTGTTTTCCCAAGTCCACCCAGCCAAAAGCCAAAACGATGCTGCACGATATCTGGCGCGCTGAAACGCGCAAGTCAGCTGAACAAGCGTTCGATCTCTTCGTGAAAACGTTTGAAGACAAGTACCCCAAAGCCACCGCCTCGCTTCAGAAAGATCGAACCGAACTGCTGGCATTCTACGATTTTCCCGCAATGCATTGGCAAAGCATCCGAACGACCAATCCAATTGAATCCGCCTTTGCCACGATCCGTCATCGCACCAAGCGCTCAAAGGGCTGTCTGGCCCGCGACGGCATGCTCCACATGATCTTCAAACTGGGGCAGTGCGCCGAACAAAACTGGCGCAAACTTCGCGGCTTCAATCATCTCGCCGACGTCATCCAAGGCGTCAATTTCAAAGACGGCATCAAGCAAACCCAGACCGAAACCGCCGCCGCATGAAAGATCCCGCAAACACCAGATTTGACAATAACTCGGCGGATTGCAGTGCAAGCAATCTGGGCATGACACGATACTACGCACATGGTCCCGAAGAACTCCCCGCACCGAACGAAATCCTGTCCATGTCCGGCCTTCAATTCATGGAAGGCGTTCGCGACGGTACGATTCCGTCGCCACCAATTGGCCGGACGCTGAATTATTGGCTGGATGTCGTGGAAGAGGGCCGGATTGTATTTCGCGGCAAACCGAAATTCGAATCCATGAACCCGATGGGAACGTTACACGGCGGTTGGTATGGAACACTGCTCGACAGTTGCATGGCCTGCGCAATCATGACGCGCGTTCCAAAAGGATCAATTTACACGACGTTAGAGTACAAAGTTAACATAACGCGCGCCTTACCGATCGAAACCGCGATTGTTGCAGAAGGAACTGTGCAGCATTCAGGCCGGTCAACCGGCGTAGCCGTCGGCGTAATTCGTGACGCCCAGGACGGCAAACTCTATGCGACCGGGTCGACGACGTGTATGATATTCAAGCCGTAAAGTTCGAACTGGATATTCGTCATGACGTAACTCCCAAGCACCCTGTCCGATAGGGTTGCGGGGTTTTGTTCCGTCAGAGCCGTGCGATGATCTGAGGTGGTGACAGGGTCAGGATTTCCAGGATGTTGAACCGGTGTTTTCTGGCCGTCGAGATGACGGACCTGATGTCGGCGAAGACCCGCGCGCCCTCGAGGGTGCGGAAGGTGCCCGAGATTTTCATGCGCAGCTTCATCATGCGCAGGTCCTGTTCGGCCTGATTGTTTGTGAATGGGACCGCGAAGTCGGCGATGAATCGCAAAACGTCATCGCGGTAGTCACGCAGGCGGAGGAGCAGGTTGTGGCCTGGCCGCCTGGCTTTTCGGCCGCGGGTGCCGGGGCTTTTGGCCAGCGGGGGCCGGCGTTCGTGGAAGGCGAGCCCCTTGGCGAGGATCGCCATGTATCTGGTGACTATACCCTGGCGAACCAGTTCCGGGAGTTCGGTCTCGCCTTGATCCTGAGCCGCGCATCTGAGCTGATTGGCGCTATGAAGCACTGCGCTCATCTCCGTCGCCCAAGGCTCTTTTTCGATCTCTTCGATGGCCTTGAGTTCGCGCAAGTGATGCGCCCCGCAGAGGGCGTGGGCGTCCACTCCGCTCATATGGGCGTAGTAGGGTTTCCAGTGATCATGAATGATCGTCCCGCCGGTCAGGAAGGTTGGAACAGCACCGCGTTTGGCGCTGATGCGGTAATGGGTGAAGGCGGTATCGCAGATCGTGTGCAGCCAGTGCAGCTTGCCGGCAACACGAAGTCCGGTCTCGTCCAGATGCCGAACGCCGCCTTCGGCAAGCCGGGCGAGAATGTGTTCAACCACGACACCCATCTTATTTGCCGCGCCGCGCGTCCAGTTGGTCACGCTGGCCGCGCACAAGCTGGTGGCCCCAAACAGGTCGCGCATAAGCTGGCAGACCCGATCCTCGGGTATCAGCTGCTGAACATTGCAATAGACCGCCACTGCCCGCATGCGCGTGCCATATTGCACATGCGCGGCCACGCCATCGGGAAAGCCAGCCGTCGTCGTGGCTCGACAATGGTCGCAACAATAAACCGCCGCCTGATGCTCGGTGACCTCCAGGCGTGGCGCAGGCAAGTCGAACACCTGACGCTTCTCGATCCCTTTCACCATCTCCGCCGTCAGGGCGCTCTGACAGGCGCTGCAATGCGTCGCCTCATGCCGTTCGACAAAGTCGGGTGTTGACGTCTGGCGCAGGGTGTCGCCCCGGTGGCCAACTTGGCCGCCACTTTTCTTTCCGGATTTGCCACGCAGGCTGCGCGGGGCTGGCTTCTTCAGGCCATCACTTGAAGGGGGCTTGCTGCTATTGCTGCTGTTCTTGGCCAACTGTCGGCGCAGGTCCGTGATCTCTTCCGCCATGCTCGCCAACGCAGCTTCAAGCTCAGCGATCCGACGCAGAGCCGTGGCGAGAAGTTGTTCAAGGGCGGCAACCTGATCCATCCCACCACTGATTCAGAGAAATCAACCCGGCGCCACAGAATTCAGACAAGAAAGAAAAAAAACACGCGCAAAATGGCAAATTCGACTCACCATAAAACTGACAATAACACTCAAACGTGGGGGGTGCTTGGGAGTTACATCATGACTAAGATTCAATGGGCCACGATAATCCTGATTGGTGCCTATTTGCTTTGGGAATTTGTGCTTCTTGCCAATTGGAAGGCCGAAACAGAAGGCCCACTAATTCGCGTTGACCTTGTGATCATTTATCCCGTTTTGGTCATTTTCGCGGTAATTTCGATTATACAGTTTCTTCGGAGATGAACCGAAAATCCGGTGACAACCTGAAAAAAGTGCCTGCTCCTATCCTTAGTGCGTGAGCCGCAAACGGTTGATCTGTCCTGCTATCGAGCGGAATGCGTATCCAATATCTTCACCCGAAACGAGGAAATAGTGGTTCGGCGACGTCGCGCAGGCCTTTAGCAAATCTCCTGATGCCTGTGTCACTTCCAAGCCGACAGTAAACACAACCACGTCCTCATCTTTGGCTGCCTGACACGCGCTGATCAGTCGGTCGTTTTTGTCCGATGGCGCGACATAGCTATAGGAGTTCAGGATATCGTTGCGCGCGGCCCACCCTTTTGCTGGCTGAATATGCTCGTCAGCGTGATAGCGGACAGTGATACGCGCCCAGACCTGCTGCCATGACAAACGCTCTGCATCCGCGGCGCCATAAGGTTGATTGTTCCAGCTCCCGTCATGTGGCCAGTAGAACTCATTGCCAGGCACCTGCCAGTCGTTAGCCGCGACCGGTTCGGCGCCATTGCCCGACCAGATCGAATAGCGTGCAGTGCCGGACGTATCGTCCATCCAAGTGTCTGTCAGTGCATCGCCGCGATATTCATCTTTCATGTAATATTGCTGTGTGTGAACGCCGTCAGACATCACCACCATTACTTTCATGCTGTCGCCCACGCCGTATGCATAGGGTCGACCCTGCAGAAGGGGATCCACGTCACCGCTGGTTACCAGATCGGAAAGTACCCCTTGTGAACCCGGGTCCAAAAGTGCATTGCCCCACTTCACACCGACGTCGGTGGAGGTGTTTCCACCGGCCACGAAAGCATTCACGCGGTCTTTAATTTCAACGGGATCGCGGGACCACGCCAGAATTTCAACGCCCGGATTGGCGCGACACACCGGCAGCTGCAACTCATCGTCATAATACCAAGGGTCGAAATGCTGCGTCTGCTCAAGTTCCTGCGCGGTTGTTAAGCCCGTGCTGCTGAACACGTTCTGTTCGAAATTCACACAGTGGCTATCGCTATGCGTTTCCGCGCCAAGGTTATATTTGGACAAGAGCGTCTCGCCTGCATTTACCTGTGTGGCGTAAGGAACAAGCGACGTCGACACGACACCGCTGGTCGAGGCGGAATAAACGACGTCCACAAAATCTTCTGCGGCGAGCTTCAAGTTGACCAGGCGATTGTATCTCGACATCGACCCAGACACATCCAGCACCATCGAGATTTCGACGTCACCAATGGATTCCTCTGCGGCGCCAAATGCGGGCGCGGGCAGCGTGTTGATACCGGCGAGGTTCATGAAATGCATCGGCATGTTAAGCGTAGTGTCGACCTGCACATTGCGAAGTCCGGGCTCTTCAGTAACTTCAACCGCGCCGAGATAGTTGCTCAGGTGCGCTTTTTCGAAGTAGTCAGCCACAACGTCCGCAGGAGGAAGCTCCTGATTAAGTGACGCGGCCGCAAGGGCTGCGCGGTCGACAGTGCTTTGCAACTGCACGCGCGCTGTCTCAAGCCGCATCAGATCGAGCCCCATGCCGCAGGCCAGCAACATCAGCACGAACATGAAAAGTCCGAAGATGATAAGGCCACCTTCTTCGTCCTCAAAGAACGCGCGCACAGGCGTGCGGCGACCCAAATCCAGGGCGTTGCGTATTTCACCATTGAGGCATCGAGTCGATGCATTCAACGCACGGAGCGGTATAATTTTATGCTGTTTCATGGCCCCCACCACGATATGTGTGGCGAAGCTCCGGCCTAATTGTGGCGGAATTGTGGCCAAACACTAAGAAACCTCTAATACGCAAGATTCACGGCTCGGAATGGTAACTTCTGCGAAAAAGTACCGGTGAATTCTAGCGATTGTCCTCTAATCAAAAACCGTATTGTGGCAGATTTTTGTCGGTGCCCTTGCCTCCGCATCGCCATGCAAGCTTTTCGCAACCGGGTGCAGATGTCTGACTTAACGCACGTCCAATCCGGGTCATTCAATCAAAATAAACTCTCGGAAGGGTCTCGCCCGATTTTCCGTTTTTTGCGCAGAAGAAACATTTTCCCCCAGCCGGCCCATGTGCCAACTGACGGCGCATTTGGGTCAACGTGGAAACGATCTCGCCAACCATCGGGGAACGCAATCCCACATCGCTCGACCCTCTCTAACATCCAGACAAGCGATACATTTGCCAACGGTCGCGCGGCCTCAAAACCGCCAAGTTGCCCGCCGACGTCCCCGTGGCTTCCGCGAAACCAGACCTGTTCCACCACGCCGGGAAATTCCTCGGTATTGTCCCAAAGAACCGGCGCATAGGCTTCCCGCGTCTCATCGCGTGCCAGCGCATGAAATGCGTGACGAATGTGGCGGCCCAGCGCATGGTTGTGAAACCTGTGCCGCGCCTCTGTAATGCGCCACAGAACTGGCAAACGCAGGCCAAGCGCCTTAACCGTATCCCAACAGCCAAGCATCTCGATCATCGTTTCGACATGGCAATATGCGTCCCGAAACTCCGCCGCGGCAGCACTATTTCCGCCATCACGATAATGCCGATATGCCTGCCGGACATTGCGAACAGTGGCGTGGCGCGCTTCCAAAAGTCCAACTCGGTCAATCACCCCGGCAAGCGAACGCACCGCGAAGGCCCCTCGCGAATAGCCAAGAAGGAAAATCCGGTCTCCCGGGTGGTAACGCGACGCCAGAAACCCATAAACCCGCCGGATTTGCCGGTTGATCCCGCGCCCTTCGATCACATCTCGCGCAGACCGCCAATTGCGCCACTGAATTCCCGCCTCGTACCGGATGGACAGGCCCGCGACGGGCGCCAATTCGCATAAAAGCTTATATGTCAGGCCGGCGTTGGTTTCGTCGCCTTCTTTCAGGCTCGACATCGACCCGTCGATGATAATGACGTGATCAATTGTGCCACGTTCGCTGCGAAAGCTAGTGGTCTGAACGCCAGGTCTTCGACGAAACCAGCGGCTTATGCGCTCAAGAAAATTCACCTTTGGCGTTCTGCAACATCTCCCACACCCGCGACGGCGTAAACGGCATGTCTGCCCTGCGGATGCCCAATTCCCATGTGGCATCCAACACCGCATTTGCAACCGCGGCAAGCGCACCGACGGTACCAGCCTCGCCACAGCCTTTCATTCCCAATCGGTTGGCCGTGGACGGCACGGCATGTGTGTTGAAGCCGATCATCGGTACATCTTCTGCGCGCGGTATCGAATAATCCATAAACGTTGCTGTCAAAAGCTGTCCGTCCTCGTCATAGACCACATATTCCTGCAGGGCCTGTCCGATCCCTTGAACAACACCTCCATGAACCTGCCCTTCGGCAAGCATAGGGTTGATAAGGTTGCCAAAATCATCCGCAATGGAGTACTTAACGACCTTGGTATCACCGGTTTCCGGGTCAATCTCTACCTCTGCGAAATGTGCACCGTTGGGGAAGGACCGTGCGGGCAACTCTTCATAGGCTCTGAACTGCAGCAAATCATCGCGACCGGCTTCACGCGCCAAACGCGCGGCTTCCAAGAAACTGGGCGTCAGGTTCGATCCTTCCGCGCGGAAGCGCTCATCATCAAAGCTCACATCTTCGACATCAACGCCCATTTCCTCGGCCAGAAACCCCGAATATTTAGAGATCATCGTTTTGACGGCCGATAGAATAACATTCGTTTGCACCGTGACCGACCGCGAACCGCCTGTGCCGCCACCGCGTGCAATTCGGTCACTGTCACCCATGACATAACGGACTTTGTCCGCCGGAATCCCGGTTTGGTCGCTTAGATACTGCGTGAAGACCGTCTCATGCCCCTGACCGTTCGACACAGTTCCGCAATAGATTGTCACGCCGCCATCTTCGTCAAACGTGATGTCCACGTCTTCCGCCGGATTCCCAAGGATTGACTCTATGTAATAACAATGCCCGAGCCCGCGCAGTCTGCCCTTGGCCCGCGAGGCAGCCTTTCGCGCTGAAAATCGCTTCACATCGGCGAATTCCTCTGCCTTCGCCAGAACCGCATGAAAATCGCCCACGTCATAAATCTCGCCCATAGACGAACGATATGGAAACTTCTCAACCGGAATGAAATTCTTCCGCCGCAAATCCAAGGCATCCACACCCAGGTCTCGTGCAGCATAATCCATCGCGCGTTCCAGCACATATATGGCCTCTGGCCGTCCGGCCCCCCGATAGGCGTCAACCTGCGTTGTGTTCGTATAAACGCCAACAGAGCGCAGGTAGGCGGCAGGCAGATCGTACACACCCGGCAGGACCTTAGTGAATAGCTCCGTCATCACCCCTTGCGACATGACGGAGTTATAGGCCCCAATGTTGAACGTGTTGGTCACGCGATACCCAACCAGCCGGTGACTTTCGTCAAACCCAAGTTCCGCCAACGAAACCAGATCGCGCCCGGAATTGTCGGTCAGCATCGATTCTGTCCGCTCGCCAATCCACCGCACCGGGCGACCGGTCCGACGCGCGGCCTCTGGCAAACAAAAGTATTCAGGGTATGGAAACGCCTTCATTCCGAACCCGCCGCCAACATCGGGGATCACGACACGCACGTCTTCAGTGTCCAACCCATAGGCCGCTGCCATGTGCGTCCGCATCGACCAGGCGTTCTGTCCACCCACTGTGAAATGCATCCGCCCGTCGACCCATTGGGTCCAGCACCCACGCGGTTCCATCGAATTGCATATGATGCGATTGTCGGTGACTTCATAGGTCAGCTTGTGCGTCGCGCCTGCGAGCGCGATTTCTACCGCATTTTCGTCGCCAAACCCGAAATCAATGCCGACATTGTCTGCGACGTCGTCATGAACCAATGGTCCTCCGGGTGCGAGATCGACTTTCACATCAAGGTCTTCGTAATCAAATACGATCGCCTCTGCCGCATCTCGCGCAGCGGCCATAGTATCGGCCACAATACAAGCAACCGGCTCCCCCACGAACCGCACCCGTCCCTTTGCAAGACTGGGGCGCAGCGGCGCGGCACCCTTGCTACCGTCACGATTGGGAAATCGGGTAAAACTCATTGAGATATTAACATTCGCGGCTTCCAGATCGCCCGCTGTTAGAACAGCCAGAACTCCGGGCAACTCACGTGCATCAGACACGTCCAACTCTGTTATTTCGGCGTGTGCGACCGGGCTGCGAAAGAAATACGCGAAAGCCGCATTCTCCGGCGGCACGTCCTCCAGAAATTGTCCCTCGCCGGTCAGAAACCGAATGTCTTCAACCCGGCGAACCGGCTGACTTTTACCGAAACTTTCCATGATACCTGCCTCAGTCGACTCGGATTTGTGGCGAAACTATCCCCTGCTCCGTCGATATCCAACTGCGACTTCACCTGACGATCATCCCGCGCGTGCGACTTTCCAAAAACGACTTACCGGTCGGATTTGGAAAAGATTGCGCCAAATGGATGCAAAAATCTGTCGACAAGAGACGGAGGAAACCATGCTCGATTCAATTCCGTTAAATTCGGGCCGCCTGAGCCAGTCCCAAGTAGATCAATATTGGGAAGACGGGTACTTGCATCCAATCCGGGTGATCCCCGAAGATGAAACGGCAAATTTGCGCGCGGAGTTTGAATCCATTGAAGAGGAATGGCTCGACAAAGGTCTTCCGCAGCCATTGAACACCTACAAGCGCCTCAACAGCCATGTCGTTATGCCGTTGGTCGCCAATACTGCACGCGACAATCGCATTACCGACATCGTGCAGGGCATTCTCGGTCCCGACGTGATGATTTTTTCCTCGGAATTCTTCATCAAGGAACCAAGGACCAAACACATCGTTTCGATGCACCAGGATCTGACCTATTGGGGCCTTGGCGCGATTGACGGGTTGGTGACCGCGTGGCTCGCCTTATCTCCCGCAACAACTGAATCCGGCTGTATGGATTTCGTTCGCGCCAGCCACAAAAACGAAATCCTGCCTCACAACGATACATATAGTGAAGACAATCTGCTTAGTCGCGGACAAGAGGTTGAGGTTGATGTTGCGCCCCAAGACAAGGTCGCCATCGAGTTGCGCCCCGGAGAGATGTCACTGCACCACGGACTAACTATCCACGGCTCGGGGCCAAACGCATCCGATGGCCGCCGCATCGGTTTGGTCACGCGTTTCATCCGGCCCGACATGGCTGCACAGGAAGGGGCGGAAATGTCATACGCCATGCTGGCCTGCGGCACCGACAATTACGGCAATTTTCGCGATACGCCGGCCCCGAACGTCAACTTTTCCGCCGAAGGTGTGGCGCTGCACGAAGAAATCCGAAAACTTCAGGCGGATGTGATGATGAAGGGTGCCCGGGACAAATCCGCCACGGGCATGTACGACTAGTTAACTGCCTTTACCCGCTGCATTCGCGGGACTAGGTTCAAATCAGGATTGATCAGGAGGTTTGATGGTCCGGTAATATGGGGAGGTCGAAGTACTTCCCCTGTTCAGATCACCACAGGCAAGGGGCCTGTCGATGTTGACCATATGCAAAACGGCACCATTAATCTTGGCATGAGGCTGACAAACCGACCATAGCTCGGGAGGTTGCCAAAGCAGTCACGGTATTTCTGCTCAACGCCATAAATCCAATAATGTTTGAAGTCCTTGAACGGCGACAAGTGAAACAAGACCATGATGAACAGGCTCTCCCCCAGGGTCAGCTTGCCGGAGCGAAGCCTCTGACGACCCGAGGGGATCAACCGGTGGCGCTCCCAGTCCTCGTAGGTTTTTGCAAAATCATCGAGACAGACAAAAAGTGCGGTGTTAGTGATCGACATGAGTGGCGGTCCATATTGTGTCGCTTTTGAACCTTGAATCATGGGGCAACGTACCTGGAAACCCCTCTCACCCCATACTAATCACGGGGGCATTCAGGCTGGTCAACACGGGGCAAAAGGTGCGCGCCATGGAGAACAACTTCCCAATCAACGAAGATCTCGCTTATGAGAAGATCCGGGACCTCATGTTCGACATGATGGAAGAGGACCCCAACCGTTTCTACGCCCTCACGGATAAGCTCAATGAACTGGCTGCGCTCCCTAAAAGAACCATGACACTTGTGCTCGATCTGATGGCTGCCACTCCCTTTCAGGTGATCATCCCGAAACACGTACGGAAAAATGACCCTGATACATTCAAAGCAGATCACGAAACCGTTTCAAATGTTCTATTTCTTGGAGAGTTTGGCGGAATTGCCGTTGAACTGGAGCCAAATGAGGCTTTGAGAGAACCGAGGATCATTTCCATAACAATGGTGGAAATCCCTCATCGCAACCCTCTGCGAAAAAGGGTCAACGAGTATCGTAAAAAACGAATCAAAAAACTACGAAAAAATTCTGTCGAGTAGTGCACTGGTGACGCCAACGTCTTATCCAGAATCGGGGTTAGTTAATACTTTGCAGGTCAACGCTTTTCAACTAAAGAACAATTCATGAACAAAATTGACCTCA
Organism: uncultured Paracoccaceae bacterium; assembly: GCA_951812305.1. Lineage (GTDB taxonomy): Bacteria > Pseudomonadota > Alphaproteobacteria > Rhodobacterales > Rhodobacteraceae > Rhodobacter_B. Next base: position 531,532 of record CATOSB010000011.1, on the reverse strand, counting down.
CATTGGCCGGGCAAAGGCTGCAAGCGCACCGCTCTGGCGCGCTTTTCTGGCCGGAACGGCAGGTGATGGTGGTCAGCGATCTGCATCTTGGCAAGTCAGAGCGTATCGCGCGAATGGGCGGCGGCATGTTGCCGCCCTATGAAATACAAGACACGTTGGCACGGCTTGATACGGAAGTCCGCACTTTTAATCCCAAAACCATGATTTGCCTTGGCGACAGTTTTGACGACCTCGCGGCGCATCAGGCGTTGGCGGGCGAAATCGTTGATTGGATCAACCGCCTGATGGCGGGTCGGCGCTGGATATGGATAGAAGGCAACCATGATCCCGGACCATTAGGTCTTGGCGGTACGCATCTTGCCGAAATGCCGATGGATGGTTTGACGTTCCGCCATATTGCCCGGCCCGGCGCGGCTGGCGAAGTCTCGGGTCACTATCATCCCAAAGCCACTGTGCATGGACGCGGGCGCAGCGTTACGCGGGCCTGTTTCCTTTACGACAGCGACCGCTTGGTTCTTCCGGCATTCGGCACCTATACCGGCGGGTTGCGTAGCACATCGGCCGAGTTGCAAGCCCTGATGCGGCCAGAGGCGATGGCGATTCTGACAGGAAGACGTGCGCAGGCCATTCCGATGCCGGGCAAGGCGGCATAAGCTACGCACATGAGCATTGATACGAAAATTCGGAAAAGCTTCGCGCTGCAAGGGATGATGACAACTCTTGGCGCTGAAATTTTATCCGTCGCTGTGGGCAAAGTGATACTCTCTGCGCCAATCACACCCGCGATTTCTCAGCAACAGGGATTTGCCCATGCAGCCGTCGCATTTGCGCTAGGTGACAGCGCGGCTGGATACTCGGCGCTTACGGTGATGCCGATGGAAGTTGAGGTCCTGACCGCAGAAATGAAAATCAATCTGCTGGCCCCTGCTGCGGGGGACCGACTGGAGGCCACCGGTAAAGTCATTCGCGCCGGGAAACGACTTATACCAAGGGTGCTTCAAAATGACTCAGCTATGGATTTTGGGTACCGCCTGAGGTGCTGAGGTGATTCAAGATTGGCAAAGGAGACCACCGATGCCAGCCAGGATACCGATGCGAGCCGATTTTACCGCCAATGATCTGCGCAAGCTTGCCGCAGAGAGTTCTGATGCCCGGCAGAGCCGACGGCTTTTGTCGCTTGCCGCTATCGCCGATGGCATGTCGCGTGGGGCTGCGGCCCGCATTGGCGGGATGGACCGGCAAACGCTCAGGGACTGGGTGCTCCGTTTCAACGCTGATGGTCCAGCGGGGCTGCTGGATCGGCAGCGAGGAGGCTCGCGATCCCGCCTTGACAATGCGCAACTGGATGAACTGGCGGCTCTTGTCGAGACCGGTCCTGATCCTGAAAAGGACGGTGTCGTCCGCTGGCGGCGGGTCGATTTGAAGAATGTGATCAAGGCGCGTTTTGGCGTCGACTATCACGAGCGCCATGTGGGGCAGATTCTGCACAATCTGGGCTTTTCCCACATCAGCGCACGCCCTCAGCACCCGGGGCAGGACGTGCAGGTCATTGAGGATTTCAAAAAAACTTCGGCGACAATCTGAAGGAGACGCTTCAGGGGGTGCCGCCGGACAAACCCGTCGAAATCTGGTTCCAGGACGAGATGCGTCTCGGTCAGAAGAACACCCGCGTCCGCCAGTGGGCACGCAAGGGCACACGGCCCCGCCAGCCCGCCGATCAGCGTTACCAAAATGCGTATCTTTTTGGCGCCATCTGCCCCGAACGCGGCACCGGCGCGGCGATCATGATGCCAGCAGCCGACACCTATGCGATGCAGCGCCACCTGGAAGAAATCAGCAAAATTGTCTCCGATGGCGCCCACGCCGTCATCCTCATGGACCAAGCCGGCTGGCACACGACATCCGCTCTGGAAATCCCGCAAAACCTGTCGCTCATGTTTCTGCCGCCCAAATCACCAGAGCTGAATCCAACCGAAAACATTTGGCAATATCTCCGCCAGACATGGCTCGCAAACCGGACGTTCGACACATATGACGCGATTCTCGACGCGGGGTGCGAGGCCTGGAACAACCTCATCGCAAGACCGCAAACCATCACATCCATCGCAAGCCGCAACTGGGCGAAAGTCGGTCAGATTGAATAACCCTTGGTATCAGACCGCTATATCTCGGTCGTTTGCGGCAACGCGCGGCGTGAGGATTCTTCAGTCTTGGTGGCGGTCAGCCACACCAACGATCCGCAAGGCGATTGGTCTTTTGGTCGAATCCAAGTCGATCCTGCGACCATGGGCGACGTTTGGCTCGATTATCCAAGTGTAGGCTTTACCGAAGACAAGATCACAATCTGCTTAAACCTCTTCACCAGGGATACGCCCTCTCAGTTCGAAGGCGTTGCGATCTTCGTGGTCGACAAGCAGGCTTTCCTGAACGCCCCACACAGCTTTAGCTTTGACCAATTTGTGGTGACCGATCAGGGGGGCACGATTTGCCCAGCCATCGTTGCAGACCCTGGTGTTGCAGACCAATTTCTGGTGGGCACTTGGAACGGCAATTTCAACGGGAAAGGCTTTTTGGCGCTTTACAGCATCACGGGCTCAGTGGCTGCGGGCACGACAAGCTTTCAGCGCGTTGGTTTCCTTGAAGTAGATCAGACCTGGGCATTCCGAGGGACCGGCGATATCGCGCCGCAGAAGGACAGCGCGGTAAAGATCAACGTTGGAGATGCGCGTATGCATTGGGTCGTGCAACGCCACGGCCGACTGACCCTCGCACACACAGTGTTTTTGCCGCATGACGCAGCCGACCGTGCGGCGGTCCAGTGGGTCGATGTATCACTCGATGGGACGCCCGCGGTTGAGGCACATGGCCTGTTTGGCGGCAACGACGGGGATCACTTCTATGCCTATCCTTCGCTCGCTGTGAACGCACAGGGTGACACTTTGATCGGGATGGCCGCATTCGACGACACGATCTTTGCAAGTGGTGCCTACGCATTCCGGCCTTCGGGCGGAAGCTTCGAGGCGCCAAGGATTTATGCGCCGGGCGACAGCTCATATAATTTAACGTTTGGATCTGGACGCAACCGATGGGGAGACTACAGCGCAACCCACGTTGACCCGGCGAACGGCCGGAACTTCTGGACCCTTCAAGAATACGCCGGCCCTGGCCAGGATGTTTGGTCCGTGCGTTGGGGCTGCGTCGGTGTGCCTGCCGCCGCCATCAACTAGAGCGCCACTGCATGAAGCCGGTGTTCTTCTCTCGCGGCGTTTCCGAAGGAGGCGTCGCAATACTAGCCTTATTTTTCGCCGATTTGATCGTTCGCACAAGCTATCAAATTGGGAAAGCGCCGGTGTTGACGTTACTAGCACTGAACTTTAACGCAGCCCCATTGCTTTTGGGCACAATCGCGTCGATCTCGACCACGACCGGATTTGTGTTGAAACCCTTCTTCGGCATCTTGTCGGACCGTCATGGTCGCTGGCTCTGGTTGGTCTTCGGGACTGCGCTTTTTGCAGGTGTCCCACTGCTATATGGCCTGGCGGGATCTCCGGGCGATCTGGTGGCGCTGCGGCTTTTTCACGGTTTAGCCACCGCGATTTATGGCCCAATCACGCTTGCTTACGTCGCCGCAGCAAGCTCCGGTGGCACAGCAGAGGCTTTCGGCTGGTTCGGCCTTGCGCGAACCGCCGCAAGCGTTGCCGGACCCTTAATCGGCGGGGCGGCGCTGACGGTTGCCGAACCCGAGGTTATTTACGCTGCTACTGGTCTTTTTGCCTCTCTTGCCTTCCTCTTCGTATTGCGAATTGGGAACGTATCACCAACCGGTGCGGCACCAAACACCAGTCCAAGTCCTGCGTGGTGGAAGGTCCTATCGACAAATCGTCCATTGATGTTGATCGGCACAGTAGAAGCCACCGTTCACGTTGCGATCTATGCGGTTAAGGGCTTTGCCCCCTTTTTGCTGCTGATGGCTGGGAGTGACCCCATCACCGTCGGCACATTCTTGGCGACACAAGAAGCGGTGGCTGCTGTGTCGCGCCCCGTGATGGGGCATATTGCCGACCGCGTAAACCCAACGATGCCAATGGTGGTAGGGATGATTTTGATTTCTTGTGGATTGGTTTCCATCGCAAGTATCGGCCAAGGCGTACCGACGCTTGTTGCAGCGTTATTGATTGGCGCCGGGCAAGGTGCCTTTGGTCCTGCCGCTCTGTCTTTGGTTTCCAAGACCGTCCCACAATCGCATCTCGGTTTTGCTTATGGTGCTGTTGGCGCTTTGCGAAACGGGGGAAAAATCTTCGGCCCGGTACTCGCTGGCGCTTTGACAGTGACAACAACGGCTACCACCGCGTTTCTTGCGCTTGCGACTATACCGTTGCTCTCAATCGCGCTAATCGTGTATCGTCCGGCGGTCAGATCAGGCACCACGAATTTCCGACGAAGGAAAGTACGAGATGGTTAGGTCGAAGAAGATTCATCGAACATCCCCCACCGTTTCTCGATCCTCAGCGAACGCTAAGCCGACGGTACCATGTAAAACTCCGAAAGTGGTACACGAACCGCTGGCCGTTCCCGAACCTGGTGAGGTGATTCCAGAAGAGGTCCTTCCACAATCTAGACCCAGAAGACGGTCTGGGAAAGATTGAGCATCTATTTACAATTTGACGCTAGAGTGAACTTGCACTTCCTTTTGATATTCTTGACGCGCAAATATCGATCAATCTGTGAGTGAAAGAAAACTTAAAATCGGTTTGTACAAGCATGTCGATTGTTTGAGGTGAGTGATCTTATCGGAATAACACCTAAGTGCCGGTTTTTCCTGTCGAGGAATGGACCAATCTGTCTAACCGTTCAATTTGTTACTCGCCGTTAGGTGCACGCTGCTTGCAACGCGAGCAGACTTTAGTGTTTGCTCGACAAACGACCGCTTTGTTCGCGACTCGGTCATTGCTCAAATTCAAATGCTGCACGATGCACGAACGGCTGGATTGGTGAAGCAATCGGCCATTTAATGTGTGCCGCCGCGCGGGAGCCGTTGCGATTGATCTGCCTTCCGCCGCCAACGGTGATCGTCCCTCCTCCGAGCGTTTTACAGGCTTTGCGCGGCTAGAGTCGGCTCTGGATGGGATAGTTGGGTGGCCGAGTTTGCAACCCCGGCCACCCGGCTCCTGAAAATCAGGAGTGTCAGTAGGCCTTCATCGACGATTCAGGCGTTCTTCGAGCCATTCTAGCACTTCAGCCTCAACCCAGCCCACCCGGTTCGGGCCCAGCGGTACCCGCTTGGGGAATTGGCCTGCCTTCTCCAGTCGAGCAATGTGTTGCGGTGAATACAGAACGAGCTCCTTTACCTGGCGCTTTGAAAGTATCCTCATCACGATCTCTCCATGATTGAAGAGCATCGCGACGCTCGGGTTTCGACAAATCTCCCGAGAGGGTATCATCCTAGACAACAAGTGCGGATCTTTGCAAACTCGTCGACACGCTCGACCAGACATTTATGTCGAAAAGGGTTGGAATTTGGGGTCAGGACTCGAACCCTTGAACCCAAAGTGGTCCCCGGGTACCAGTGTGGGTATCAGGTAATTATCGAAAGAAGATAACTGTGTGATTTCAATTTATTGCCCGCCAGTATTGAGTCCTCTCCTGGCGCCATTTCTCCTTCTTGTAAATGCGCATATATGCTACTAAAGCGCTGAAAATACAGTGTATTAGCCGCTTCGGGCTGAACATTGTTTCTTACCGATACCCACACTTTTGAAGGTAACGAAACTGGGTAATTGGGGTGTTCAGCGGAAAATACCCATTTGTTAACCTGCACCATGCCCGCAAGTCAGGGACGGCATGGTGCAGCGATTTCATCCACCAACACCCACATCCCAGCCTCGCCGGAATGACACCAACCGAATATACTAACCGGACAGAGATAGTCCAAAGCCAGAACAGAGCCAACCTGTTACAGCGGACTCTAGGAAGAGCAGGTCATACCAACGGCTTGATCAATTGACCGTTGCCCATTCTCTGGTCGTTATTGAGGTTATGCGCTGCGGGTCATTTTCGAAGAAGTTCCAGGCGTCTGCGCATTTGTCGAGGATCTGCTCGTAGGTATCGAACACGGTGATGGCCAGCTTGTTGGAGCGCAGATAGGCCCAGACATTTTCCATCGGGTTGAGTTCGGGCGCATAGGGGGGCAGCTTCAGGAGCGTTATGTTGTCTGGCACCAAGAGCCCCTTGGCTCCGTGCCACCCCGCGCCATCTGTGACCAGGAGCGCATGAGAACCGGGTGCGATTGTTTTTGAGACCTCGTCGAGATGCAGGCCCATCGCCTCTGTGTTAACATAAGGCAGGATCAGCCCAGCTGCGGCACCACGTGCCGGACAGGCAGCGCCAAATACGTAGCTCCATTTGTAGCGGGTATCCCGGGGCGCACGTGGGCGGGTTCCCCGCTTCGCCCAGACACGGGTGAGTGTTCCCTGCTGGCCCACCCGTGCTTCGTCCTGGAACCATATTTCCAGTGGCTTTCCTTTCGCCCGTTCAGTCAAAATGTCGGCTACGATGCTGGCAAAGTTTTTTTTAAATGCAGTCTGTGCCACTGGGTCGGCGTTGGGATGTTCGGGGCGGACCGACAGCCTGCGAAAGCCCAGTTGAACCAAATAACTACCTACTGTGCGTTCGTGGAGCTTGATCTCGAACTCCGCCTCAATGCGCCGGGCAAGATCGGCGCGACGCCAGCGAACCACACCATCGCGGGCCGGATCAGGGCCAGCCTCCACCCAGACCGCAAGCTGCGCTATCTGCTCCGGCGACAATCGAGGTTTCGCGCCGCCACCCCCACGATCTGACAGCCCGTCAGGACCTTCGACATTGTATCGATGGACCCAGTCTCGAAGGGTTTGGCGATCCATCCCGCAACTCTGGGCAGCAACCTTGCGCGACGACCCTTCAAGCACCAGAGCAATCGCCAAAAGCCGACGTGCTACTTTGCCGTTCGACGCGCGACCGGCTAAAGCGCGCAACTCGTGCACCGTGAAATCATCGCGCAAAACCGGAACCGCGGCACCCATATCTCCCTCCTTCTCTGGACAGAAACAGTGAGTCACATACCGAACAATTTGGGAATCCAAAAAGCGAGTCAAATCATCCCGCCGTTGGTATCAGTTGCCCGATACAGTTGCATTCTCAAAAGTCTGATGTCACGCAGCTGCGTCACGCACTCTCAGCGCCAAGAAATAGAGAACAACTGACTTTAATACACGAGGACTGGAATCGGCCGCCGCGGAGCCGGGCGAAGTTACTATTTGACTATTCAACAATCAGCGGCATTGAGGATAGCTTTCGCGCATCCTGACCCATGATATAGCGAAGTTCATACACACCGGGTTCGTCTGGTGCCTTTAACTTCAATACGCCCCCCCGACGAGTATAACTGTATGTGACGTAGCGTTTTTCTTCACCTTCAGCAAAAATGGCAACGTAGTCCCTGTGATATCCTGGACCTTCCCACGTAACCTCTATTTCTGATCCCGCCGCGGCTCTCGCGGGTCCGGATACCGTGGCGGAAACATCGGTGACAGTCAGCGGCTGGCTCGCCAGCAAAGTCGTGCCTTGTGAATGCGCGATGTAACGCAACTCATACTCGCCCGGCTGTGACGGTGCCTGAACTTCCAGTCTGTCGCCCTGACGCGTATATTCATAGCTGAGATATTTGCTGATATTTGCGCCTGTTTCGGCGATCGCGACGAAATCCTTTTGGTACCCCGGACCGTCCCAGGTCACGTCGATCACATCGCCGGCGGCCACTGTTTCGGCGGCCGCAATCGACCCCGTGACTGGGAGAATAACCAGTTCGTAACTGGCCATGCTTTGCTTGTCCTGCGAGACGATATATCGAATTTCATAGGTACCCGGTTCCATCGGCAAAACGATGTCCGCAGGCGACCCTTTGCGGGTGTATTGATAAGAGGCGTATTCCGACCCCTTTGATCCTACTTCCGCCACAGAGATGAAGTCATTGGCCAAATTTGGGCCGATCCAATCCACCGGAATCGTGGCACCGGCAACCGCCTCAGTGGGGCCGGAAATTTCAAAGGTTTCTTCGGTTATGACAATTTCACGTGATGCGAGAATGTTTTTGCCCTGTGCCATGACATATCGCAGCTGATATGTTCCCGGCTCAATCGGCATCTCGACCCCGGCGGGTGAACCTTTGCGCGTGTATTGATAATTCACGTAATCGGTGTCATCCGCCCCGATTTTGGACACATCAATATAATCGTTTTGATAGCCCGGCCCGGTCCATTCGACATCAACCATGGAACCGATTGGTGCCTCATCGGGTGCCGACAGGGTCGCGGTCACTGGCGTTGCCGAAATCAGCACCGTGGCAACCACCCGGCCCTCTTTCGCCATGTAATAGCGAACTTCATATTCGCCGGGTTCTGACGGCATTGTCAGTTCCAGCGTGGGGCCCTGCCGCGTGTATTCGTAATTGTCGTATGAATTTGGTTTGTCACCGAGTTTCGCAATCGCGACATAGTCGTTCTTCTCATTCGGCCCGGTCCAATCGACAAGGAAAAATGATCCAACAGGTGCTTCAACCGGTGCCGCCAGCGTCGCAAGCGCCTCGTATGGCGGGAATTCCAGCACAACCTTTTTGCCGTTCTTGGTCAGGGCGATTTCCTGACTGACTTCGGCGCCGTCTTCGGACCGCATCGCCGCAATTGTGTAGCGGCCGGGCATGGTTTCGATCTGTTCACCCACGCCAATACCTTCGTAAACAGATGTACCGTCGCGGTCGACAACCGACCAACTCAGGTCGCGCCGGATCAGTTTACCCGATCCAGTTAGGCGCGCCTCAAACGACAGCCGAACTGGCCGCAGAATTTCGGGCAGTTCCAATTTTGCCAACGCATTTGGATCATCCTCATTGATCACAATTGTTGTCTCATCGAAAGACTCGTCCTCGATACGCAGAACTTCGATCCTGTAAGTGCCGGGCAATACGTCTTCGACAATCTCTCCGATGGCCGCATTTTCGACGATTCCCTGCCCGTCTTCAGCGAACATTGACCAGACAATTCCTTCGGTGATCTGGTTGCCGGTACTTTCGATAAAGGCGCGTGCTCTCAGAGTTACAGGATCAGGTGGCAATTCTGGTAAAGCCAAAGCCAGAATGTCAGGCGTGTTCTCGTCAATCCGGAATTCACGTTCAGCAGATGCACCGTCCTGCGTGCGGGTCACGCGTGCAAAAAGTGTGCCCTCGGGCAATTGGTCGATCAGGTGCGATGCAGAGGTGTCGCCCTCTGTCAGCCACGGACCTGTCGCAGTATTGCCGATGTCCCAGACAAGACCTTCGGTGATGCGAGGCCCGCCCTCGCCTTCAGTCGCGACCAATTCGACACTGTATTCGGGTTCGGGTTCTGCGACGACGGCCAGCGCCTCGGTCAACTCTGCGGCGTTGGATGCGGTGCGGAATGTTCCGCCGGTTTCGTCTGCGATACACTGCATTTGCGCGATTGCATCGGCGTCACCGCTTACATCGAATCCAACCACGTGGGCCGTAAAGTCGACGCCGGCCTCTTCCAGCGCACGGGCGGCGGCGCATGGGTCTGGCGCGCAAGTTTCGATCCCGTCCGAGACCAGAATGACCGTCGCCTTTTCTTCGGTGTATCGCAGCGCTTTGGCTGCCGCGATAACGGCGTCAGTCATCGGAGTTTTGCCCCTGGGGCTGATCGCATTGACGGCGCTTCCAATCGCACCACGCGTGTCAGCGCCGGGTTCCACCACGGTCTCGATATCCGAACAATCGCCTTTTCGGCGATGGCCGTAGATCGTTAGCCCAAGCTCTTGCTGTTCCGGCAACTCGCCAAGCAGATTTGCCACGACTTCTTGCGCGATGGTTATTTTTGCAACGCCGTCGATCTGGCCCCACATCGAACCGGACCCGTCCATGACCAAGATGGCGCGAGTTCGATCTTGGGCAAATGCCTGAACGGAAATGCTCAGAAAAAGCAGAATACAGAAATATCGCATATCGACCCCACCGATAAGGCCCGTTTTTGGACCAGCTATAAACAAAACTCGATTCGAGTTGCTAATTATCGAACTCTACATTGCCCGCACCGGGCCTGTCCAATCAGGGAGCGCGTTTTGTTTGGCTCAATTTTTCATTTCACGCGCAACCAGCCTTTGGTTTGATGACCACGATAACTGTTCCATCCATAACGCCGAGAAATCATTGCTCACGAGATAAATTTGACGCTTCACGCCCCAAGACCGGCCATACGCTCTGTCATCCGGCGCGGAAATGCAGATTCGCCAAATCAACAATTCGCCGGTGGCGCAAGTCTACGTTATGCAATTAACCGGGCGGCGGACGAAATGATCGCTCTCAGGAATTGCATAGACGGCGCGCCGATCTTCTGGTTCTTAGCTACTCTACGGATTACTCTTGCGCAGCGCAGAAACTGTAGGGTTGCGCATTGTCAGGAAGCCCCAGAGCCTCAATTAACGCATCGCTTCCCGCGTTGAAGGCGGCCAACGTGGCAGCTGACCAGTATCCGGTTGCACAAGTATCAGTGTTGCACCCACCGCCATAGGTGACGAATTCGGGGTCCTCTCCATATGGGCAGGTGCAGATTGCTTTGCCGGGATTGCGTGGATCGACGATGCACTTGGCGTCAAGGCAATCCGTCCAGGGACCCGCCTCGGCCGCATCGCAAGTAATGACTTGGCGCACCGCGGCTTCCTGAAACGAATAGGTCGAAATCAGCTTAGTCGTACCCATGACGTTCACCGGCTCGCGCTCATCACAGGACGTTTTGATCCCAAAGTTTGGGCCTTTTTGAACGTTACAGTTGCAAATCGCACGAGCGTTCGGTGCAATCGGATCAGGGATGCACGGTGCCGACGTGCAAAGTGCATAGAGATTGTCCGGGCAAACCAGACCGTCGTCGGAATTCGTGCTTTGGGCGTGGGCAGCGGCACCCGCAAAAATAGTCAAAGCAATGATCGAAATTCTGTACAAAAGCCCAACCATCAGGCGACACCAGAATTCCCGAGGGTCGACATCTCGTTCTTTCCAAAGGTCATCTTGCGGATGGCAATAGCCGCCGGGATGAGATCCGTGGAAAGGTGTTTTCCGGAATGACCCGCTCGATCCCGTAGAGGTCGACGTATTCCTGGTAGTTGTCGAACCTGCGTCTTGTGGAAACATCGACAAATGTCTCTGACGGCGCGCCATTGGCAAGGATGATGTCGTGGCTCTCTGTCTCGACGTGGTAGACAGTGAAACTCGTCGGAAACGAATTCGTGGGCACCCAGTCAATTGTGCTGCCGTTTACCAGCGCACTTGCATTGATGATGAAACCACCAAGAACCAAACCGTGGTCGCCGGTAACCTCAAGGTCGCGATGCGGCAGCCCATCGCCCAAAGCGCCCGCCGTGATCCGTACCAGCCCTGCCTTTTCCCGGTGCAGGAATTTGTTGAGCGTCTGTCGACCCAACCATTTGGCAGTAACGTAGCGGCCATCCGCGGTCTGAACCCTGTCGCCGATCTGTAACTCTTTGACGTTGCGTTCACCCTTCGGCGTCGCAATCCGGGTTCCGGCAGCGAAACACATTACGTAACCGGTTGTGTTGATAACCAGCGGAGTGTTGTGAAGGTTCCCGGTGTCGGTGACGATGTAGAAAAAACCGGAATCGTAACTCCCAAGCACCCCCCACGTTTGAGTGTTATTGTCAGTTTTATGGTGAGTCGAATTTGCCATTTTGCGCGTGTTTTTTTTCTTTCTTGTCTGAATTCTGTGGCGCCGGGTTGATTTCTCTGAATCAGTGGTGGGATGGATCAGGTTGCCGCCCTTGAACAACTTCTCGCCACGGCTCTGCGTCGGATCGCTGAGCTTGAAGCTGCGTTGGCGAGCATGGCGGAAGAGATCACGGACCTGCGCCGACAGTTGGCCAAGAACAGCAGCAATAGCAGCAAGCCCCCTTCAAGTGATGGCCTGAAGAAGCCAGCCCCGCGCAGCCTGCGTGGCAAATCCGGAAAGAAAAGTGGCGGCCAAGTTGGCCACCGGGGCGACACCCTGCGCCAGACGTCAACACCCGACTTTGTCGAACGGCATGAGGCGACGCATTGCAGCGCCTGTCAGAGCGCCCTGACGGCGGAGATGGTGAAAGGGATCGAGAAGCGTCAGGTGTTCGACTTGCCTGCGCCACGCCTGGAGGTCACCGAGCATCAGGCGGCGGTTTATTGTTGCGACCATTGTCGAGCCACGACGACGGCTGGCTTTCCCGATGGCGTGGCCGCGCATGTGCAATATGGCACGCGCATGCGGGCAGTGGCGGTCTATTGCAATGTTCAGCAGCTGATACCCGAGGATCGGGTCTGCCAGCTTATGCGCGACCTGTTTGGGGCCACCAGCTTGTGCGCGGCCAGCGTGACCAACTGGACGCGCGGCGCGGCAAATAAGATGGGTGTCGTGGTTGAACACATTCTCGCCCGGCTTGCCGAAGGCGGCGTTCGGCATCTGGACGAGACCGGACTTCGTGTTGCCGGCAAGCTGCACTGGCTGCACACGATCTGCGATACCGCCTTCACCCATTACCGCATCAGCGCCAAACGCGGTGCTGTTCCAACCTTCCTGACCGGCGGGACGATCATTCATGATCACTGGAAACCCTACTACGCCCATATGAGCGGAGTGGACGCCCACGCCCTCTGCGGGGCGCATCACTTGCGCGAACTCAAGGCCATCGAAGAGATCGAAAAAGAGCCTTGGGCGACGGAGATGAGCGCAGTGCTTCATAGCGCCAATCAGCTCAGATGCGCGGCTCAGGATCAAGGCGAGACCGAACTCCCGGAACTGGTTCGCCAGGGTATAGTCACCAGATACATGGCGATCCTCGCCAAGGGGCTCGCCTTCCACGAACGCCGGCCCCCGCTGGCCAAAAGCCCCGGCACCCGCGGCCGAAAAGCCAGGCGGCCAGGCCACAACCTGCTCCTCCGCCTGCGTGACTACCGCGATGACGTTTTGCGATTCATCGCCGACTTCGCGGTCCCATTCACAAACAATCAGGCCGAACAGGACCTGCGCATGATGAAGCTGCGCATGAAAATCTCGGGCACCTTCCGCACCCTCGAGGGCGCGCGGGTCTTCGCCGACATCAGGTCCGTCATCTCGACGGCCAGAAAACACCGGTTCAACATCCTGGAAATCCTGACCCTGTCACCACCTCAGATCATCGCACGGCTCTGACGGAACAAAACCCCGCAACCCTATCGGACAGGGTGCTTGGGAGTTACCCGGAATCTTCAATTACGGGATAACCTGCATCCGTGACGCCCAACAGTTCAACCGCGCCTGATGCCGACCAGGACATGAAATCACCAAGCGCGACATTTCCGTCTGCTGTTCCGTCTTGGTCATCTGTAAGTGTGGTGTTCACCACATTTGCCGCTACGAATGGGTACTGCGTCAGTGTGAACGGATCGACTGTCCCCAAGCTGTAGTAGTGAGAATAAGTTGCTATCGTCGGCATTGCGCCCCCCAATTGTCTGTTAACTGCCCAACCAAACGCCCAATGGCCTTTGACATTGAGTTATCGGGAAATTGGCATCATGGTTAGAAGTCTGGATGAATAAGAGATATTCACACCATGAATATGCGTGACATCGACCTGAATCTTCTGGTTATATTTGACGCAGTCTATTCAACCGGAAATATTTCCCGTGCGGCGGCGCAGCTGGATATGAGCCAACCGGCCATGTCAAACGCGCTTCGACGGTTGCGCGAGCAACTGGATGACCCACTTTTTGTGCGCAAAGGCAACGGTGTGGAACCCACGCCACGCGCCAACGAACTGGCAGGGCCGATTGGCGATACGATCACTGCCCTCAAATCCGCGCTGACGCCGAGCGATGGGTTCGACCCTCAGGCGTCGACCCGCGTGTTCCGCTTGCTCATTGCCGATCCGCTGGAACCCATTCTCCTGCCGCCGGTGCTGCGCGAAATTGAAAAAACCGGTGGCGTGACAATCGAACTGGTGCCGCCGCAAGCCGGACAAGTCGAACACCTGCTGACCGAGGACGCGATTGATCTCGCGGTGTTCCTGCCCACGCAACAAAGCAAGTCGTTGATGATCGAACCGCTCGGCACGCTGGACGTGGTGCTGATCGCGCGACAGGATCACCCGCGCGCGGGCCATGTCCCGTTTCCGGAGTTGGTCGCCAGAGGCGGATTTGCTGCACTGAACCTGTCTCCGGCAAAGCTGAAGAACTCTGAGAAGGTCACCATCCAGACCAGGTTCAGGAAACGCGATGTCATTATTGTGCCCAGGGTCAGCGCAATTCCCCAGCTTGTCGCGCAAACTGACCTGCTGGCGTTTGTCCCGCGGCTATACGCCACCGAAGTTGCCAAACATTATGGAGTGCAAATAATTGACCCGCCTGCGCCCGTTGGCGCGCAATCGGTCCACATGATCTGGCACCGCCGCAACGCCGAAGATATGGGCATTCGCTGGTTGCGGGGCGCAGTCAGCCACGCGTTTCCCGGTGCTGAGGCTGAATGAAACGCCCCGCACGCCAAAAATGAAATGCACCCCAAAGACCGATGAGTTGCAAAATGATCAGGGCGTAGCGCAATCCATCGCCCTCGTACGCGGGCGTCAATGCGGTACTGATTGAGCCGACAATGAAGGGGCCCAAGCCGAGGCCGACCAGATTGAGGATTAACATCATCAGCGCAGTGGTCATCGGGCGTTCCCGGGGCCTGACAACGGAATAGACGTGACCAAAGCTTGGGGCGGCGAAAATCGCGCCGAACGCGGCTGGCAGCAGAAACAACACCAAGGCCACGCCCGTGTTGTCACTTAGATAAAACGCGATGGCGACGGGCTTGGCGATTGCAATTGTGACTGCGACAAATATCAGCCGCCTGCCGGGATTGTCGCGCCCGAACCAATCCGCCAGACGCCCTCCCACGGCCGTGCCAAGCGCACCGCCAATTCCGATCGCGAACGCCAAGTAAATGCCAACTTGCGCGATTTCCATGCCGTGGGCACGAATGAGAAAGGTCGCAATCCAGGCGGTCGCACCCAAACCGACAGTGGCGGTCAACCCAGCCCCGATCATGACATGTCGCGTGCCGCGATCTGCAATCAATCGACAGAACAGTGACAGATAGCTTGGCAAGAGTTCCTGATCCTGTGGCGGGGTTGCGGGGTTCGGTTCGCGCATCCAAGCCGCCATTGCCAGCGCCAGAACCACACCCGGCAGACCGGCCACCAAAAACGCGACCCGCCAACCAAATTTTGCCGCAACAACGCCACCGAGGACAAACGCCAGGAACAACCCCACATTTGTCGCTGCCGAAAAGGCCGCCAATGCGGTTGCGCGTTTCTCTTCGGGCCAAGCATCGGCGATCATGGCCCTGTCGGAAAAGTCTCTGGACAGGACTGTGATGAATTGATTCAGTCTGCGTGAGTATTTTTTGGGGTGGCTGGCTATGAAGCGTGATCAGATTGAAATGTTTGCAACGTTGGATGGGCTTGTGTTGGCTGATCATCCGTACCGCAAGTTTGAAGCGGTTGTTGACCTGTGTGCTTTGGCAAAGCCTCTGGCAGCGCTTTATTCTGATCGCGGGCGCCCTGAATTGGGTGCCGGGCGTGCGTTTCGCATGCTGGTGCTTCAATTCCTTGAGGACATTTCCGATCGGGAGATGGAACGGTTCATGCGTGAGAACCTTGCAGGTAACTCCCAAGCACCCTGTCCGATAGGGTTGCGGGGTTTTGTTCCGTCAGAGCCGTGCGATGATCTGAGGTGGTGACAGGGTCAGGATTTCCAGGATGTTGAACCCGTGTTTTCTGGCCGTCGAGATGACGGACCTGATGTCGGCGAAGACCCGCGCGCCCTCGAGGGTGCGGAAGGTGCCCGAGATTTTCATGCGCAGCTTCATCATGCGCAGGTCCTGTTCGGCCTGATTGTTTGTGAATGGGACCGCGAAGTCGGCGATGAATCGCAAAACGTCATCGCGGTAGTCACGCAGGCGGAGGAGCAGGTTGTGGCCTGGCCGCCTGGCTTTTCGGCCGCGGGTGCCGGGGCTTTTGGCCAGCGGGGGCTGGCGTTCGTGGAAGGCGAGCCCCTTGGCGAGGATCGCCATGTATCTGGTGACTATACCCTGGCGAACCAGTTCCGGGAGTTCGGTCTCGCCTTGATCCTGAGCCGCGCATCTGAGCTGATTGGCGCTATGAAGCACTGCGCTCATCTCCGTCGCCCAAGGCTCTTTTTCGATCTCTTCGATGGCCTTGAGTTCGCGCAAGTGATGCGCCCCGCAGAGGGCGTGGGCGTCCACTCCGCTCATATGGGCGTAGTAGGGTTTCCAGTGATCATGAATGATCGTCCCGCCGGTCAGGAAGGTTGGAACAGCACCGCGTTTGGCGCTGATGCGGTAATGGGTGAAGGCGGTATCGCAGATCGTGTGCAGCCAGTGCAGCTTGCCGGCAACACGAAGTCCGGTCTCGTCCAGATGCCGAACGCCGCCTTCGGCAAGCCGGGCGAGAATGTGTTCAACCACGACACCCATCTTATTTGCCGCGCCGCGCGTCCAGTTGGTCACGCTGGCCGCGCACAAGCTGGTGGCCCCAAACAGGTCGCGCATAAGCTGGCAGACCCGATCCTCGGGTATCAGCTGCTGAACATTGCAATAGACCGCCACTGCCCGCATGCGCGTGCCATATTGCACATGCGCGGCCACGCCATCGGGAAAGCCAGCCGTCGTCGTGGCTCGACAATGGTCGCAACAATAAACCGCCGCCTGATGCTCGGTGACCTCCAGGCGTGGCGCAGGCAAGTCGAACACCTGACGCTTCTCGATCCCTTTCACCATCTCCGCCGTCAGGGCGCTCTGACAGGCGCTGCAATGCGTCGCCTCATGCCGTTCGACAAAGTCGGGTGTTGACGTCTGGCGCAGGGTGTCGCCCCGGTGGCCAACTTGGCCGCCACTTTTCTTTCCGGATTTGCCACGCAGGCTGCGCGGGGCTGGCTTCTTCAGGCCATCACTTGAAGGGGGCTTGCTGCTATTGCTGCTGTTCTTGGCCAACTGTCGGCGCAGGTCCGTGATCTCTTCCGCCATGCTCGCCAACGCAGCTTCAAGCTCAGCGATCCGACGCAGAGCCGTGGCGAGAAGTTGTTCAAGGGCGGCAACCTGATCCATCCCACCACTGATTCAGAGAAATCAACCCGGCGCCACAGAATTCAGACAAGAAATGTAACTCCCAAGCACCCTGTCCGATAGGGTTGCGGGGTTTTGTTCCGTCAGAGCCGTGCGATGATCTGAGGTGGTGACAGGGTCAGGATTTCCAGGATGTTGAACCGGTGTTTTCTGGCCGTCGAGATGACGGACCTGATGTCGGCGAAGACCCGCGCGCCCTCGAGGGTGCGGAAGGTGCCCGAGATTTTCATGCGCAGCTTCATCATGCGCAGGTCCTGTTCGGCCTGATTGTTTGTGAATGGGACCGCGAAGTCGGCGATGAATCGCAAAACGTCATCGCGGTAGTCACGCAGGCGGAGGAGCAGGTTGTGGCCTGGCCGCCTGGCTTTTCGGCCGCGGGTGCCGGGGCTTTTGGCCAGCGGGGGCCGGCGTTCGTGGAAGGCGAGCCCCTTGGCGAGGATCGCCATGTATCTGGTGACGATACCCTGGCGAACCAGTTCCGGGAGTTCGGTCTCGCCTTGATCCTGAGCCGCGCATCTGAGCTGATTGGCGCTATGAAGCACTGCGCTCATCTCCGTCGCCCAAGGCTCTTTTTCGATCTCTTCGATGGCCTTGAGTTCGCGCAAGTGATGCGCCCCGCAGAGGGCGTGGGCGTCCACTCCGCTCATATGGGCGTAGTAGGGTTTCCAGTGATCATGAATGATCGTCCCGCCGGTCAGGAAGGTTGGAACAGCACCGCGTTTGGCGCTGATGCGGTAATGGGTGAAGGCGGTATCGCAGATCGTGTGCAGCCAGTGCAGCTTGCCGGCAACACGAAGTCCGGTTTCGTCCAGATGCCGAACGCCGCCTTCGGCAAGCCGGGCGAGAATGTGTTCAACCACGACACCCATCTTATTTGCCGCGCCGCGCGTCCAGTTGGTCACGCTGGCCGCGCACAAGCTGGTGGCCCCAAACAGGTCGCGCATAAGCTGGCAGACCCGATCCTCGGGTATCAGCTGCTGAACATTGCAATAGACCGCCACTGCCCGCATGCGCGTGCCATATTGCACATGCGCGGCCACGCCATCGGGAAAGCCAGCCGTCGTCGTGGCTCGACAATGGTCGCAACAATAAACCGCCGCCTGATGCTCGGTGACCTCCAGGCGTGGCGCAGGCAAGTCGAACACCTGACGCTTCTCGATCCCTTTCACCATCTCCGCCGTCAGGGCGCTCTGACAGGCGCTGCAATGCGTCGCCTCATGCCGTTCGACAAAGTCGGGTGTTGACGTCTGGCGCAGGGTGTCGCCCCGGTGGCCAACTTGGCCGCCACTTTTCTTTCCGGATTTGCCACGCAGGCTGCGCGGGGCTGGCTTCTTCAGGCCATCACTTGAAGGGGGCTTGCTGCTATTGCTGCTGTTCTTGGCCAACTGTCGGCGCAGGTCCGTGATCTCTTCCGCCATGCTCGCCAACGCAGCTTCAAGCTCAGCGATCCGACGCAGAGCCGTGGCGAGAAGTTGTTCAAGGGCGGCAACCTGATCCATCCCACCACTGATTCAGAGAAATCAACCCGGCGCCACAGAATTCAGACAAGAAAGAAAAAAAACACGCGCAAAATGGCAAATTCGACTCACCATAAAACTGACAATAACACTCAAACGTGGGGGGTGCTTGGGAGTTACATCGAAACAAGGTCTTCAAGGGGCTGGCAAAGCGCGGTCGCAGCACAATGGGCTGGTTCTTTGGCTTCAAACTGCATCTAATCATCAACAACAAGGGGGAGATCATGGCCGTCAAAATCACGGCAGGTAATGTCGATGATCGAAAGCCGTTTGAAGCCATGATCGCGGGCCTCGAAGGCAAAATATTTGCTGATAAGGGCTATATCTCCAAATCCCTCTTCCAACGGCTCTGGCAGCGTGGGCTCCACCTCGTCACCGGCATTCGCCGCAACATGAAAAACTATCTCCTGCCAATCCTGAACAAAATCCTGTTGCGAAGGCGGTTCATCATCGAAACTCTGTTCGATAAGTTGAAAACCAGCATGGGACTGGAACACACTCGACACAGATCGCCTGCCAACGCATTCGTACACCTCATCTCGTGTGTCGCAGCCTATATGCTCGGGAAAACCAAAGTTAAAATGGGACCCATAACCGTGCCGGAAACAATCAGGCAGGTCGAATACCAGATATAGCGCTTATCCAGAACTCAGGTTAATAAGAACTGACCACGACCTCGTTCACCTTTTACGCAGTTGGTTCAACCGCGGATTTTTGGTCATGCGACAAATAAATTGGGACAGTCCCGCATCGATTCTTGAAAAAATTATCGCGTACGAAGCCGTACATGAGATAAAAACATGGGATGATCTGCGTCTTCGACTTCAACCAAGGGATCGCCGCTGTTTCGCGTTCTTTCATCCCTCTATGCCGGACGACCCGCTGATATTTGTCGAGATCGCACTTACGTCAGGGATTCCGAACTCCATACAATCCGTGCTGTCAGAAACGCGCGAGGCAATCGAAGCAGAAGAGGCGGATACCGCGGTTTTTTATTCCATTTCCAATTGCCAAGCCGGACTTGCAGGCGTGTCGTTTGGTGATTCATTAATCAAACAGGTCGCGCGTGACCTTTCGATCGAATTACCGAGTATCAGGACATTTGTGACGCTTTCGCCACTTCCGCGATTTTCGCATTGGGCCCACGAGAACGGCATCGAGGTGGACACCGAAAATTCGCAATACACAGAACAACTGGCGGCAAACTATCTATTGGAAGCCAAGGCTCCAGATGGCTTTCCCTTGGATCCGGTTGCCCGATTCCATCTTGGCAATGGCGCAATTGTGCACGCAATTCATCACGGAGCTGATCCCTCAGAGGTCGGCGTAGCTCATTCCTTGGGCGTGATGGTGAACTATCTGTACGATCTTCCGCGGATTGCTCAAAACTCCATTCGCTATTCCAAACACCGTGAAGTCGCGGCTTCGTCATCTGTCAAAAGGCTTACAAAACACGGCGTCGCGGCCCAATAGAAGAATGTGAGACATACTCGTTGCTTTTGATACAAATCAGGTGAAGTGGTGAACCTTGCAGGGTTCGAACGTGCGACCCACTGCTAAGGGGTCGTAGGATGCCAATTTTCATAGTTTGCCAGGACGTAACATCTAGTGTTATTTTTCAATACGTTACCGACAATAGCCTGAATATAGATAGCCACTGTTGACCCCCTGAATGCGTGAGAATTGTGAGCATAACAGCCGCGCAGTTAACGCGTCTGAAGGTCCCCAAAAAAGGGGCAGAAGACATAAAATACCCCGATTCTGGATAAGACGTTGGCGTCACCAGTGCACTACTCGACAGAATTTTTTCGTAGTTTTTTGATTCGTTTTTTACGATACTCGTTGACCCTTTTTCGCAGAGGGTTGCGATGAGGGATTTCCACCATTGTTATGGAAATGATCCTCGGTTCTCTCAAAGCCTCATTTGGCTCCAGTTCAACGGCAATTCCGCCAAACTCTCCAAGAAATAGAACATTTGAAACGGTTTCGTGATCTGCTTTGAATGTATCAGGGTCATTTTTCCGTACGTGTTTCGGGATGATCACCTGAAAGGGAGTGGCAGCCATCAGATCGAGCACAAGTGTCATGGTTCTTTTAGGGAGCGCAGCCAGTTCATTGAGCTTATCCGTGAGGGCGTAGAAACGGTTGGGGTCCTCTTCCATCATGTCGAACATGAGGTCCCGGATCTTCTCATAAGCGAGATCTTCGTTGATTGGGAAGTTGTTCTCCATGGCGCGCACCTTTTGCCCCGTGTTGACCAGCCTGAATGCCCCCGTGATTAGTATGGGGTGAGAGGGGTTTCCAGGTACGTTGCCCCATGATTCAAGGTTCAAAAGCGACACAATATGGACCGCCACTCATGTCGATCACTAACACCGCACTTTTTGTCTGTCTCGATGACTTTGCAAAAACCTACGAGGACTGGGAGCGCCACCGGTTGATCCCCTCGGGTCGTCAGAGGCTTCGCTCCGGCAAGCTGACCCTGGGGGAGAGCCTGTTCATCATGGTCTTGTTTCACTTGTCGCCGTTCAAGGACTTCAAACATTATTGGATTTATGGCGTTGAGCAGAAATACCGTGACTGCTTTGGCAACCTCCCGAGCTATGGTCGGTTTGTCAGCCTCATGCCAAGATTAATGGTGCCGTTTTGCATACTGCTGCACTGCTTCAGCGGTGAAAAAACCGGCGTCTATTTTGCCGACAGCACTAAGCTCGCGGTCTGCCACAATGCCCGCATTAATCGAAACAAGGTCTTCAAGGGGCTGGCAAAGCGCGGTCGCAGCACAATGGGCTGGTTCTTTGGCTTCAAACTGCATCTAATCATCAACAACAAGGGGGAGATCATGGCCGTCAAAATCACGGCAGGTAATGTCGATGATCGAAAGCCGTTTGAAGCCATGATCGCGGGCCTCGAAGGCAAAATATTTGCTGATAAGGGCTATATCTCCAAATCCCTCTTCCAACGGCTCTGGCAGCGTGGGCTCCACCTCGTCACCGGCATTCGCCGCAACATGAAAAACTATCTCCTGCCAATCCTGAACAAAATCCTGTTGCGAAGGCGGTTCATCATCGAAACTCTGTTCGATAAGTTGAAAACCAGCATGGGACTGGAACACACTCGACACAGATCGCCTGCCAACGCATTCGTACACCTCATCTCGTGTGTCGCAGCCTATATGCTCGGGAAAACCAAAGTTAAAATGGGACCCATAACCGTGCCGGAAACAATCAGGCAGGTCGAATACCAGATATAGCGCTTATCCAGAACTCAGGTTAAAATGGCCCCTTGCCAAACTAGTTCGATTCTTAATGTTAGTAGGAATTGCGGTACCAGGACTGCGCGCGCCGCAATGTTGGCCGATCCAAGATACGCAGATAAGTCGTCGCGGGCGTAGACGCCGTTTACAACACGCAAGTCACTTTTAACATATCCAAAACTGACTTGCTGTAAGCAGCCGACGTAACCTGCCTCTGTTTCAATTCCGCTGGCTTCGCAATTCTGTTGAAACGCAGTGCCTGGCGTGGCGACGGTATATTGTTCCAACCGCTTCACGTGCTGGGTCGAAAGCCCGCCAACCACAACGCATGTAGCAGTCAGGCAAAAGTAGAAAAGTAGCCTGTAGTCCATTGCCTTGCTCCTTGTTAGGGCGCGCTTCGCGCAGAGATTGAGTCGCGCGAACAAGCATTTTTGCATAAGGATCAGAACCCGAGAATGTACCCGACTTCATCCCAGAAGTATTGAATGCGGCTGGGTGCTTCACCTTCCAGCGCGTAGCTGGCTGGTTGCAGGCAACCAACAAAGCCTTCGGACGTTTCAAAACCCTGCGTCATGCAGTTTTGGCCTTCTAGTCCGGTGTGAGCCGCCATTTGCAATGCTTCGTCTCGGCGTTCCTGCGATTGATAGAAAAGCACAGACACGCCAACGCAAGCCATTGAAAAGCTGCTCAGTATAAAGGTGCGAAGTTTCATAATCCTTCTCCACTGCTCTCATTGACCACGTTTTCGCAACAATTGTTGTCGAAAATGAGACGAATTGGAGTTGAATTGAGGATTGTTTATGGAAATTGGGCCTTGTGAACGGCACATTCCTTGCCCGTAATCGCGCCGCTTGTTGGTCTTTTCTTCCTGTCGGTGCTGGGGTAGGTCACGCGCCGTAGACGAAGGACATCACAGCAATGAAGTTCACGCTTTCCTGGCTGAAAGATCATCTGGAAACCGACGCCTCGGTTGACGAGATCACCGAAACGCTAACCGATTTGGGCTTGGAAGTTGAGGAGGTCGTCAACCCACTGGACAGCCTGGGTGCTTTTACCGTGGGCTTCGTCAAAGAAGCGGAGAAACACCCGGACGCTGACCGGTTGCGCGTTTGTCAGGTCGAAACGGATGAAGGCGTGAAGCAAATCATCTGTGGAGCGCCAAACGCGCGGGCGGGAATTCACGTTGTGATTGCCAAACCTGGCATGTTTATCCCCGGCATCGACACAACCATTCAGATCGGCAAAATCCGGGGCGTCGAAAGCCACGGCATGATGTGTTCGGAACGCGAAATGCAGCTTTCTGATGAACATGACGGGATTATCGAACTGACTGGTAAGCCGAAAGTTGGCACGAAGTTCACAGAGTGGCTGGCGGCGAATGATCCAGGCAAAGTTGATCCGGTGATCGAGATCGGGATCACACCGAACCGTCAGGATGCTCTGGGAGTGCGCGGGATTGCACGCGATCTTGCGGCGCGGGGATTGGGTTCGTTGAAGCCCTATGAGCCGTTGCCGGTTCCGGGCGCGTTTCCAAGCCCGATTGGTGTAAAGATCGACGCTGCCCTGAAAGAAAAGGGTTGCCCGCATTTCACGGGCCGGGTGATCCGCGGTGTAACGAACGGGCCAAGCCCCGCTTGGCTGCAGGCGCGGTTAAAGGCGATTAGATTGCGCCCAATTTCCGCCCTGGTCGACATTACCAATTTCTTCACTTTTGACCAGAACCGTCCATTGCACGTTTTTGACGCAGACGTGGTCAAGGGCAATCTTGTCGTCCGACCGGTTGAAGTTCCGACCGAATATGAAGGGCTGGATGACAAGACCTATACCGTCGAACCCGGCATGATGGGCATTTATGACGTTGAGCGGTTGGAAAGCCTCGCGGGGGCCGTGGGCGGCGCGCATTCGGGCGTGACGGCAGAAACTGTCAACGTATTTGTCGAAAGCGCCTATTGGGATCCGGTGACGATTGCGGCAACCGCGCGGAAGCTGAAGCTGAATTCGGACGCGAAGTACAGGTTTGAGCGTGGCGTTGATCCGGAATTCACGTTGCCGGGCTTGGAAGCGGCGACGCAGATGATCCTTGATCTCTGCGGTGGGGAAGCGTCTGAAGTCGTTTTCGATGGCGCGCCGTTGGATATGACGCGTCACTACACATTGAACCCCGCGCGCGTTGCCTCGCTGGTGGGCATGGAGATTTCCGAGGCCGAACAACGACAGACGCTTACAGCGCTGGGATTTCGGTTGGAGGGAAGCAAGGTCTACCCGCCAAGCTGGCGTGTAGACGTGAAGGGCGATGCCGATCTGGTTGAAGAAGTGGCGCGGATCGCGTCGCTGACGAAACTGGAAGGCAAACCGATGGCGCGGCCGCAACCTGGTGTGCCAAAACCGATCCTGACGCCAAGCCAGAAGCGCGAAGCTATTGCACGGCGGACTTGCGCGGCGCTTGGGTACAACGAATGCGTCACTTACAGTTTCATTGACGAAAGTTCGGCTGAGCTGTTCGGTGGCGGCGATGATACAACCCGGCTGGATAACCCGATCTCGTCGGAAATGAGCCATATGCGGCCCTCGTTGCTGCCCGGACTGCTGCAGGCTGCGGCGCGCAATCAGGCGCGCGGCACAATGGATTTGGCACTTTTTGAGGTAGGGCCAGTGTTTCATGGCACCGAGCCAGAAGATCAGGAAGGGCTGATAACGGGAATACAGGTTGGCCATTCAAGCCCGCGGGACCATTACGGTGCGCGAAGGGCGGTTGACGCATTCGATGCCAAGGCGGATGCCGAGGCGATCCTTTCCGCACTGGGCGCACCGGCGAAATTGATGCATTTGCGCGATGTGAATGCGTGGTGGCATCCTGGTCGATCTGCTAAGTTAAGCCTTGGTCCAAAGAACGTGCTGGGTGCGTTCGGTGAATTACACCCGAAAGTGACGCAAGCCTTTGGCATCAAGGGTAACGTTGTGGCATTCGCCATTCATCCCGCGAACATTCCTTCATCTAAGGCAAAAGGAACCACGCGGCCAGCACTGACGCTTTCAGATTTGCAGTCTGTTGAGCGTGACTTTGCTTTTGTCGTCAATGAGGACGTCGAGGCAGTAGCATTGGTGAATGCCGCTGCCGGGGCCGATAAGGCACTGATCGCTGGGGTGAAAGTGTTTGATGAATTTGTTGGCGGATCGCTGGGCGAGGGCAAGAAATCTTTGGCGATAGCAGTCCGGCTGCAACCTTCCGAGAAGACCCTTACAGATGAAGAGATAGAAGCCGTTGGCGCGAAGATCGTTGAAAAAGTGAACAAGGCAACCGGCGGCATTTTGAGAGGCTAGTTCTATGCCAGTCACATTTCGCCGTGCAATTCCGGCGGATGGTCCATCGTTGCGCGACGCGATAATTGCGGCTTACGCGATCTATGACAACGCCGGGATCGAATTGCCGCCAGTCGCAGACGGGTTGATCGATGATATCCGCGACCGCGATGTCTGGATTGCCGAAGAAGGCGGGCAGTTATTGGGTGGTGTGGTCGTGGATTTGGGCCGCGATTCCGCGCACCTGATGAATGTGGCGGTTCACCCGGATGCGTCGGGGCGTGGGTTAGGCCGGAAGTTGATCGAGAAAGCGGAGGCGATTGCCGCCGATGCGGGGCGTGAAAAGATGAACCTCGCCACGCATAGGGATCTGGCGGCCAATATTTCTCTCTATCAGCATCTCGGTTGGAATGTCGTGTCTGAAGAGCGGACGAAGGTCACTATGGAAAAAGAAATCGGGCCGACGAAAGGTAAATCAAAATGACATTGAGAGTTTATTTATCGGGCGAAATTCACACAGATTGGCGCGATCAGATTAGGGACGGGTCCGATGGGTTGGACATAGAATTTTCCAGCCCGGTGACGGATCACGATGCAAGTGACGATTGTGGCATTGCAATCCTGGGCGCAGAGCCAAACAAGTATTGGCGTGACCACAAAGGCGCAATGGTGAATGCGATACGGACGCGAAAGGGCATATCAGATGCCGATGTTGTGGTCGTGCGGTTTGGCGACAAATACAAACAGTGGAACGCTGCTTTTGATGCTGGTTACGCGGCAGCGTTGGGCAAGTCTTTGATCGTGCTGCATGGACCGGACCACCAACATGCGTTGAAAGAAGTCGACGCGGCGGCGCTGGCGGTAGCGGAAGAACCGCAGCAGGTGGTGGATATTCTGCGTTACGTTCTTGGTGGAGCATTGCCCGGCGCTTGATGTGTTACCAAGGGTTGGAAGTGATGGCCTGCATCATATTCAAGAATTGATCAGCGCTCTGTTCACTCCCTAAAATAAATAAAGACCCGCAGGAATTCCCGCGGGTCCAATGAATTTTGAGACGGGAATACCGGTCAGTTTTTCGCGTAATATTCCACGACGAGGTTCGGCTCCATCATCACCGGGTAAGGCACGTCGCCCAGACCCGGCGTGCGGGTGAACGTTGCGGCCATCTTGGAGTGATCGGCGTCGATGTAGTCGGGCACGTCACGTTCGGGTAGTTGCGAGGCCTCGAGAACCAGTGCCATCTGTTTGGACTTGTCACGCACCTCGATCACATCACCTTCCTGAACGCGGTAGGACGGAACGTTCACTTTCTTACCGTTCACGCGGACATGGCCGTGGTTTACGAACTGGCGCGCCGCAAAGACAGTCGGCACAAACTTCGCGCGATAAACAACGGCGTCCAGACGACGCTCCAGCAGACCGATCAGGTTTTCACCGGTGTCGCCCTTCACGCGGGCGGCCTCGGCATAGATGCGCTTGAACTGCTTCTCGGTCAAATCACCGTAGTAGCCTTTAAGCTTCTGCTTGGCGCGTAGCTGCAGGCCAAAGTCGGACATTTTGCCCTTGCGACGCTGTCCATGCTGGCCGGGGCCATATTCACGACGATTGACAGGTGACTTCGGACGACCCCAGATATTTTCGCCCATCCGGCGGTCGATTTTGTACTTGGCAGAGGTTCTTTTTGTCATCCTCTGATCTCCTTCTCTGTTTGGCTTCCTCAACTTATCCGCCCGGCTACACCGGTCGGATTGAGAAGCGCTGGAAGGGCGTTGTCCTTTCCCCGGATTTTGCCGGGGCGACAGGCATCCCTTTGCAGGGGCCACCAACACCAACGAAGCCGCGCTTATAGCGTGGTTCGGGGTCGAGTCAATGGGTTCCGTGCAGCATGATCGCAGCTTCGGCGCTGGACAGCATGCGCCGCGCGAAGGCGCCATATGCACTGCCATCTCGTTCCAGTCCCGGCACCCGATCCAGCAGAGCGTATCGCTGATCAGGTGCGACGGCATCGAGCGGCATACATGCCGGATGAAAGCTTTCGGTTTCCACACCGTTTGCGAAGACGATCTGATGGCGGTCAAGCAACAGGTGGACATAGGTGATGCTCGTCACATATCGGTCCCGAAGAACGGAATGATCGTTAACCAGATCCTTGGCCGTTGCCAGCACTTCATGTTCGTTAAATAACTCTCGTGCGACCGCCCCGGTCAGAAGCAGCCGGTGTTGTGGCGAAACCAACAATTCGCTGTCGGGGCGGTCCTGCCCTAGTGCGTCCGCACGAATGCGGATCGGGCGCAGCTCTGGCATCGCCGCGAACCGCGCGCCGCTTATCCGCCTGTTTCCAATCCAGCGCACTGGCTGAAGCCCATCATCCTTGGTCTGAACAAGATCATCTTCGCACAGTTCACCAACTGACCGTTCGCCATCACCGGTTGCGATCCGGGTTTCAGGTGTGAAACAAATTACATGCGGCGTCGGGTCACCAGTCCGGTTGGCGTGCAGCGCGTTGTCTGAAACACTCGTGACCCATAGATCTACACCTTCTGGTGGGACGACGCCGAGAAACATGATCAGCGGATTTTGCCGTTCGGGAACTTCGATGATTGTTCCGGTGTAATTTCGCAGCCCGTCGGTCACGGAAAAGCCGGAATCAAGCAACGGATCGTCCGCCACAGCAACTCTTTCGTGATGTGGTTGATCCAGAGCCGCATAGACCAGACGTTGCACAACGCGTGCTGCCTGCTGGCGCAGCCGTGTCACTTCGGCGGATTGCTCCAGAACCAAAACGTCGCCTGGCCCGTCCAGTCGTGTGGTTTGTCCCAACCATCGCCACTGTGCACCCACGACCAGTGATTCCATCGGCGGTGCCGACAGTCCATCCAGTTCTGTTTGAGTCCACGAAATGACAAACGTGCCGTGAGAGCCCGTCATCATGCCTGTAAACCTGCCGTATTCTTTTTTTATTAACCGGAGGCTAGCATGGTTATCCCCAGGTTGTTAAGTGGCTGTGGATAATTTTTTCTGCGGCCTCAGAACTGGATTTTCAGCGCCACTGAACCGACGATCTGCTCCTCAAATTGGTTTTCGAATTCCTTGCTGAGCCAGGTCAGGCCGTAAAAGATACCGAGGTTGCGCGCTTGCCAGTGTAAGCCCGCGCGCACGCGCGAGCGTGTGTCGAGAGGCGGACAGGCGACCGCGCGGCGGCCCGAGGTGTAAGCCCGCGCGCACGCGCGAGCGTGTGTCTACGTTGCCACGCAAAACAGCACTGTTGCGCTATGTGTAAGCCCGCGCGCACGCGCGAGCGTGTGTCGGTAAATTTGACACCGCTTGAAGCGGGCAAAAGCCGACTATCCGCCACCCAAGCGAAATCGGCGCCGAATGTTGTGGCCCAGCCGGTTCTGCCGGTCCGCTGAATGCGGTAACGCTGGCCCGTGATGGCATCGCGGATCAGAAGTTCCCCCATTGCGAGCCTTCCGATATGGATGTCCCCCCCAACACGGGCCAGCGTTTCCAACCCCCCCAGAATTTCAATGAATGGCCGGATTTCCAGTTGCTCAGACAGTGTGAACCGCCGCGCGGCCTCCAAGGTCAGTGACGGATGCAGGTCATTTGGAATCTGCCGAGACAGCGTGGCTGTCGATGGGCCGGCGAACCCAAGAACGTCATGGATGGCCGCCTGAACGTTGTGCAAACCAGTCTGGGAACCGGTCAGGGCAAGGTCGACACCGGCGCTTATTTCCGTCGACGCAAAGGCAAAATGGCTGTGCAGCCCGAATGACAGAACCCCGGCGTACGGCCGGTCACCCGGCGCAGGCGCAACAATATTGGCCGGTGAAATCACCTCTCCTCGAAAGCGGTACTCAAGCAGATCACCAAAATGGGCAGGCAGTTGTGCGGTTCCTTGGCGCGAGTGCACGACGCTAAGAACGCTCGAACCGGTGCGCCAGCGATCATCGTGGATCGTGGCGAACACATCGTTATTCATGAGTTGCCCGACGCCGACAAATTTTCGCTCGCCACCGTGTGTCGCGGTTGCGAGCAGAGCGAACGCCAACAGATAAACACAAAAAAAGAAGCGCATCAGAACCCTGCGATCCGGAAACGCCCCCACCGAAAATGGTTAATACATGGTTGGAATGTGGCGGACTATGGCTAATTTGTGGCTAAATTGTTTCGTGGTGATTTGGCAACAACTTTGGATTCCAACGACTTATTAGCGATGAACCAAAAAGTCACCCACATTTCGAATGCCCACAATTGCCACAGGTCATGCAGCCTTCAACCATCCGCATTTCATATTGCCCGCAATTAGGGCACGCCGGGCCGGGTTTGTGGCCGAGGTTTACGACCTCTGCCTTGGGGTCCGTTTTCAGACCCATACCTTCGCCCTCGATGAAGCCAATCGCGATCAGGTGGCGTTCGATCACGCCGCCGATTGCTGCGAGGATCGACGGGATGTATTTGCCACCCATCCAGGCGCCGCCACGCGGGTCGAACACGGCTTTCAGTTCCTCGACCACGAAGGACACGTCACCGCCGCGACGGAACACGGCAGATATCATCCGGGTCAGAGCCACAGTCCACGCAAAATGCTCCATGTTCTTTGAGTTGATGAAAACCTCGAACGGACGCCGATGGCCGTTCAGGATGATGTCGTTGACCGTGATGTAAATCGCGTGCTCGCTTTCGGGCCATTTCAGCTTGTACGTCTGGCCTTCCAGCGCTTGCGGGCGATCGAGCGGTTCGGAAATATAGACCACATCGGCACCGGTGTCGGTCTGCGGCGCGGCGTCGCTGGTTTCCGAAACGCTCAGGACAGACCCCGTTACGTCGTTCGGGCGATAGGTGGTGCAACCCTTGCAACCGGTCTCGTAAGCTTCCAGATAGACATCCTTGAAAGCCTCGAAAGAGATATCTTTGGGGCAGTTGATGGTCTTGGAGATTGACGAGTCGACCCATTTCTGAGCGGCAGCCTGCATTTTGACGTGGTCGAGTGGGTCAAGCGTTTGGGCGTTAACGAAATAGCTCGGCAATTCCTTATCGCCGAACTGTTCGCGCCACATCTGCACAGCGTAGTCGACCACCTCTTCCTCGGTCTTGGTGCCGTCCTTTTGCAGCACCTTGCGGGTGTAGCCGTAGGCAAAGACCGGTTCGATGCCGCTGGAAACATTACCGGCGTATAGGCTGATTGTGCCGGTGGGCGCGATGGACGTGAGGAGCGCGTTGCGGATACCGTTTTCCCGGATGTCACCCGCGACATCCTTGCCCAATGCCTGCACCGCTGGAGCCTTTAGGAAGGCGTCTGCATCGTAAAGCGGGAAGGCACCCTTTTCGGCGGCCAATTGTGCGGAGGCCAGATAAGCGGAGCGCGCGATTGCCTGCAGCCATTTCTCGGCCTGTTGCGCCGCTTCGTCAGCGCCATATCGCAGCCCGCACATGATCAGCGCATCCGCCAGCCCGGTTACGCCCAGCCCGATCCGCCGTTTCGCCTGTGCCTCCTGCGCCTGTGCGTCGAGCGGGAATTTCGAGACGTTGACGACGTTGTCCATCATCCGCACGGCGGTGGTGACGAGCGCCTCAAGCGCGGCCTCGTCAATTGCGGCTTTCTTTTCAAACGGCCGCTCGACAAGTCGCGCGAGGTTGATCGAGCCCAGAAGGCAGGCGCCATAGGGCGGCAGAGGCTGCTCGCCGCAGGGGTTGGTCGCCGCGATTGTCTCGCAATAGTTCAGGTTATTCATCGCGTTAATGCGGTCGATGAAGATCACACCGGGTTCGGCATAGTCAAAGGTAGACCGCATGATCTGGTTCCACAGATCCTCCGCATCGACGGTGCGGTAGATTTTGCCTTCGAAGGTCAGGTCCCACGACTTCTTTGCCCTCACCGCCCCCATAAAACCATCCGTCACCAGAACGGAGACGTTGAAATTTCTGAGCCGCGCGGGGTCGGATTTGGCGGTGATGAAATCCTGAATATCCGGGTGGTCGCACCGCATGGTCGCCATCATCGCGCCGCGCCGTGACCCGGCGGACATGATCGTGCGGCACATCGCATCCCAGACATCCATGAAGCTCAACGGGCCGGACGCGTCCGCCGCCACGCCCCGCACGCTCGCGCCCTTAGGGCGGATGGTGGAGAAGTCGTAGCCGATCCCGCCACCCTGCTGCATGGTCAGCGCGGCCTCTTTCAGCATGTCGAAAATGCCGCCCATGGAATCGGGGATCGTGCCCATGACGAAACAGTTGAACAGCGTTACCGAGCGGTCTGTGCCCGCGCCGGCGGTGATGCGCCCGGCGGGGAGGAATTTGAAATCCTCAAGCGCGGAATAGAACGTGTCTTCCCACTTGGAAGGCTCTTGCTCTTCCGCCGCCAACGCACGCGCGATTCGCCGCCACGTATCCTCGACAGAGCCGTCTACGGGCGTGCCATCAGCCTTTTTCAGCCGGTATTTCATATCCCAGATTTGTTCGGCAATCGGCTCGGCGAAGCGGGTCATGGCTGATTCCATAGCTTGGAGGACCCCAAAGATACCACATTCTGTGGATAACTCCACAACGACTTGCAGAATCGTGGAAATCGGCCACGATATGTGGCACAACGCCGTCCGGGGGTGACATGCTGGGTTCTGTAGACCAAGCGACCTATCGCAAACAGGGCTATCTGATCGTCGAGAACATGCTCGACGGGCGAGAGTTGGCGGCATTACAGGGCGTGGCGGAAACGCTTTTAGCCGAACCGGTGGCGGATGAGGTCGGCTTCCACAAGATCGGCAAGGGTCAGGATTTGCGGTTTCTCCGGCACCGGCATCAGGATCAACCTGCGCTGCGCGAGTTTCTATTCTCGGACAAGATCGTGCAGGTGCTAGCGGTGCTGCTCGGCCCCAATCCGCATCTGTTCAACGAACAATTCGTTGTCAAAGGGCCGAAGACCGGCGCGAAATTCGCCTGGCATCAGGATGGTGCCTATGTTGGCTTTGATCACCCGGCTTATATTTCGCTGTGGTTCGCACTGGATGACACGACCGAAGAAAACGGCTGTGTCCGTGTCTTGCCGCGAGATCTGAGCCGCCAAGAACATGTCGACCCGCATCGGCTGGCCGAAGACAAGGCGACACAGATTGGCTATGACGGCGACAATCCGGGTATTGCCGCCACCTGCGCGGCGGGCTCGATGGTGGCGTTCTCATCGACCACATTGCATTCCTCAGGCGGGAATACGACCGACCGCGCGCGGCGCGCCTATCTGGCGCAATTCTCGCCTGCGCCGATTATTGATCCAACATCCGGCAAGCCGCGTAACTTTGCATTTCCGCTCCGAAAGGCGGCATAACACGGCATGGCAGAACACCTGAACCTTGTGAAATTGTCTGTAGGCACCGAGAGCGTCGAGAGCCTAAGCCTGTGGCACCAAAAGCCGGAAGCGCAAGGCCCGGATGGGTTGCCGCGTCATGTGACACGGATGTGGCCAAAGCGCGAGGATGAGATTCTGCGCGGCGGGTCGATATATTGGGTAATTAAGGGTGTAATCCTGTGTCGCCAGCGGGTGGTGCGGTTTGACGAGGTGCGAGGTTTGGATGGGATACGGCGCTGCGCAATTGTACTGGACCCGAAACTGGTACGCACGGGGGCGACGCGAAAGCGGGCGTTTCAAGGGTGGCGATACTTACCGATGTCCGACACGCCGCCGGATTTGCTAAAGGGCCGGGAGAACGAAGAGGACTTGCCGCACGAACTGAGCCGAGCGTTGGCAGATATCGGGGTGCTTTAGGGCGTATTGCCTCAATAGTGCGTTGTTCCTGAATCGCGGCCAATCAGCCAGAACATCCCGGATTTCTCTCCACCAGTGAAACTAAAAAGATCTCGCGCCAATCGACGGTCACATACTTGCCTTTGCGACGGCATAAACGGCGTTTTTCATACAATTCGAGACCTGATCGTTTCGGACCGCGGAAGTTGTGCTTTTCTTGAAAGGACCAAGAGTGATTCCATCAATGATCGGAAATGACATTGCGGTTGTCTTGCGGACAACGCCAGTGGCGCAGCTTTCCATAGATTTATTGATCGTCGCACACATCACAGCGATGGCAGTGGGCGTCGGCACGGTAATTCGGACGGACGTTGCCATTGCCCACAGTTTGAAATCACCGTTTTCCAAAAGAACTTCATCCAAATTTTTCGGGCTCATCACACAATCGGGATCGCATTGATTGCGCTTTGGGTTACCGGGTTGGGCTTGTTTTTGCTTCGAACTGGGGGGGACCTGGCACTGGCGAGCCCAAAACTGGTCGCCAAGTTAGTCGTTGTGTCTTGGTTGAGCGTGACGGCGCTGGCGATGTCCGCTTTTGGCCTGCGTTTGCTTGGAAACTGTATTGGCAAAAGACTTCTGGACGTACCAGTCCTGGCAAGGCTAACGCTCGCGGGGTTAGCAGGGATGTCGGCAGCAGGGTGGGCAACGGCGTTGTTGCTGGGTGCGACGGAAACATTGCGAACCGCACACTGGGCCGGTTTGCGAGACGTTCTTGTTATCGTCCATCTTGGAGCGGTGATAGGGGCATTTGTCGCCGCAGCGATTATTCCGAGTAACTCCCAAGCACCCTGTCCGATAGGGTTGCGGGGTTTTGTTCCGTCAGAGCCGTGCGATGATCTGAGGTGGTGACAGGGTCAGGATTTCCAGGATGTTGAACCGGTGTTTTCTGGCCGTCGAGATGACGGACCTGATGTCGGCGAAGACCCGCGCGCCCTCGAGGGTGCGGAAGGTGCCCGAGATTTTCATGCGCAGCTTCATCATGCGCAGGTCCTGTTCGGCCTGATTGTTTGTGAATGGGACCGCGAAGTCGGCGATGAATCGCAAAACGTCATCGCGGTAGTCACGCAGGCGGAGGAGCAGGTTGTGGCCTGGCCGCCTGGCTTTTCGGCCGCGGGTGCCGGGGCTTTTGGCCAGCGGGGGCTGGCGTTCGTGGAAGGCGAGCCCCTTGGCGAGGATCGCCATGTATCTGGTGACTATACCCTGGCGAACCAGTTCCGGGAGTTCGGTCTCGCCTTGATCCTGAGCCGCGCATCTGAGCTGATTGGCGCTATGAAGCACTGCGCTCATCTCCGTCGCCCAAGGCTCTTTTTCGATCTCTTCGATGGCCTTGAGTTCGCGCAAGTGATGCGCCCCGCAGAGGGCGTGGGCGTCCACTCCGCTCATATGGGCGTAGTAGGGTTTCCAGTGATCATGAATGATCGTCCCGCCGGTCAGGAAGGTTGGAACAGCACCGCGTTTGGCGCTGATGCGGTAATGGGTGAAGGCGGTATCGCAGATCGTGTGCAGCCAGTGCAGCTTGCCGGCAACACGAAGTCCGGTCTCGTCCAGATGCCGAACGCCGCCTTCGGCAAGCCGGGCGAGAATGTGTTCAACCACGACACCCATCTTATTTGCCGCGCCGCGCGTCCAGTTGGTCACGCTGGCCGCGCACAAGCTGGTGGCCCCAAACAGGTCGCGCATAAGCTGGCAGACCCGATCCTCGGGTATCAGCTGCTGAACATTGCAATAGACCGCCACTGCCCGCATGCGCGTGCCATATTGCACATGCGCGGCCACGCCATCGGGAAAGCCAGCCGTCGTCGTGGCTCGACAATGGTCGCAACAATAAACCGCCGCCTGATGCTCGGTGACCTCCAGGCGTGGCGCAGGCAAGTCGAACACCTGACGCTTCTCGATCCCTTTCACCATCTCCGCCGTCAGGGCGCTCTGACAGGCGCTGCAATGCGTCGCCTCATGCCGTTCGACAAAGTCGGGTGTTGACGTCTGGCGCAGGGTGTCGCCCCGGTGGCCAACTTGGCCGCCACTTTTCTTTCCGGATTTGCCACGCAGGCTGCGCGGGGCTGGCTTCTTCAGGCCATCACTTGAAGGGGGCTTGCTGCTATTGCTGCTGTTCTTGGCCAACTGTCGGCGCAGGTCCGTGATCTCTTCCGCCATGCTCGCCAACGCAGCTT
Source organism: uncultured Paracoccaceae bacterium (assembly GCA_951812305.1). Classification (GTDB taxonomy): domain Bacteria; phylum Pseudomonadota; class Alphaproteobacteria; order Rhodobacterales; family Rhodobacteraceae; genus Rhodobacter_B. Next base: position 496,262 of record CATOSB010000011.1, on the reverse strand, counting down.
CAAGCTCAGCGATCCGACGCAGAGCCGTGGCGAGAAGTTGTTCAAGGGCGGCAACCTGATCCATCCCACCACTGATTCAGAGAAATCAACCCGGCGCCACAGAATTCAGACAAGAAAGAAAAAAACACGCGCAAAATGGCAAATTCGACTCACCATAAAACTGACAATAACACTCAAACGTGGGGGGTGCTTGGGAGTTACCTAATCATCAACAACAAGGGGGAGATCATGGCCGTCAAAATCACGGCAGGTAATGTCGATGATCGAAAGCCGTTTGAAGCCATGATCGCGGGCCTCGAAGGCAAAATATTTGCTGATAAGGGCTATATCTCCAAATCCCTCTTCCAACGGCTCTGGCAGCGTGGGCTCCACCTCGTCACCGGCATTCGCCGCAACATGAAAAACTATCTCCTGCCAATCCTGAACAAAATCCTGTTGCGAAGGCGGTTCATCATCGAAACTCTGTTCGATAAGTTGAAAACCAGCATGGGACTGGAACACACTCGACACAGATCGCCTGCCAACGCATTCGTACACCTCATCTCGTGTGTCGCAGCCTATAGGCTCGGGAAAACCAAAGTTAAAATGGGACCCATAACCGTGCCGGAAACAATCAGGCAGGTCGAATACCAGATATAGCGCTTATCCAGAACTCAGGTTATCTACATGGCGGAGTATCAGGATCAGATACTTGGCATCTGACCAGCACTAAAAGAAATGGCCCGCACAAGGGCGGGCCAACCTGTATGCTTTCTGAAAGTCAGAGCTTTTCGGTCAGCTCTGGAACGGCCTGAAACAAGTCAGCGACAAGGCCACAGTCGGCGACCTGAAAGATTGGCGCTTCTTCGTCCTTGTTGATCGCAACGATAACTTTTGAATCCTTCATCCCGGCGAGGTGCTGAATTGCGCCGGAAATGCCGCAGGCAATGTAAAGGTCCGGAGCGACGACTTTACCCGTCTGTCCGACCTGCCAGTCATTCGGAGCATAACCCGAGTCGACTGCTGCGCGCGACGCACCGACGGCTGCGCCGAGTTTGTCGGCCAAAGCCTCAATGATCTTGAAGTCGTCTTCCGAGCCAACGCCGCGCCCACCGGACACAACGATGCCCGCCGAAGTCAGTTCCGGCCTGTCGCCGCCGGAAACCTTATCCTCGACCCATTCTGAAAGGCCGGGATTGTCGGCGGCGGAAATGGTCTCGACTGGGGCGGAACCACCTTCGCCCGCCGCGTCAAAGGTCGAAGTCCGGATCGAGACAACCTTTACCGCGTCGCTTGATTTGACCGTTTGGATGGCGTTGCCAGCGTAGATTGGGCGCTCAAACGTGTCGGCATCGACAACGCCGGATATGTCCGAGATCACCATGGCGTCCAACAAGGCTGCGACACGGGGCAGCACGTTTTTGGCGTCTGTTGTCGCGGGCGCAACGATGTGACTGTAATCACCTGCCAGCGACACCATCAGCGCGGCGGTCGATTCCGCCAACCGGTGGCCCAGCGAGGCATCTTCGGCGACAAGAACTTTGGATACGCCGTCGATTGTCGCGGCGGCCTCACCTGCGGCGGCGGCTGTGGCCCCGGCGCAAAGAACGGTTACATCGCCCATCGCAGTCGCGGCGGTTACGGCCTTGGCGGTGGCGTCCATCGACAACTCACCATTATTGACCTCACCTAGAAGAAGAACGGCCATCAGATTACCCCCGCTTCGTCTTTGAGCTTCGTGATCAGTTCGTCAACGGAGCCGACAATTACACCGGCCTTGCGGCTCTCCGGTTCGTCCGTTTTGAGGATTTCCAGCCGTGGGCTGGCATCAACGCCGTAGTTTTCGGGTGTTTTTTCATCCAGCGGCTTTTTCTTCGCCTTCATAATGTTGGGCAAGCTGGCATAGCGTGGCTCGTTCAATCGCAGATCAACCGTGATGATCGTCGGCATCTGCACCTTGATGGTCTGAAGCCCGCCATCAACTTCGCGGGTCACGACCGCATGGTCACCCTCGACCGAAACCTCTGATGCAAAAGTGCCCTGCGACCAGCCTAATAATGCGGCCAGCATCTGGCCGGTGGCGTTCATGTCGTTGTCGATAGCCTGTTTGCCGCAGAGAACAAGTCCTGGCTGCTCTTCATCGACAATGCCTTTTAGGATTTTGGCTACGGCCAACGGTTCAATGTCAGTGTGAACATCGTCGGCGGCGATCACCAGAATGGCGCGATCCGCGCCCATCGCTAGCGCCGTGCGCAGCGTTTCCTGATTTTGCTTCACGCCGACGGAAACGGCGATAATTTCTTCGGCTTTACCAGCCTCTTTCAGGCGAATGGCCTCTTCGACGGCGATTTCGTCAAAGGGGTTCATCGACATTTTCACGTTGGCGAGATCGACACCGCTGCCATCCGCCTTCACGCGGACTTTCACGTTGTAATCGATCACGCGCTTGACCGGCACGAGGACCTTCATCGGCGTATCTCTCTTTTCGACTCAAGTTCCGGGCCGTCCTAACGTGGGTTGAATTCGGAAAACAGTGCAAAATCGACGCGGAATGAAAATTTGGCGTCGTTTTTCACCGATGATTGTTGTGATTTCACATACCCACGCCTTCGGTTAGGCTGAATGCAAACGGCAGGAGGACAAAATGCAAAAGGTCTTGGGAATCGGCGGCCTGTTTTTCCGTTCTGAAAACCCGGGCGCGCTCGCAGAATGGTACAAAGATCATCTTGGGATCTCGTTGGTGCCAACGGATGCCAGTGGCGTGCCTTGGACGACAGAGGCGGGCATAACCGTCTTTTCACCATTTGCGGCGGACACCTTACCACCCTTCAATTTAGCCAGACATCCCAGAGCTTGGGGATTTTGGCATAACCTGCGAGGCATCGTCGGATAGCACGAAGGCCTGTCTTGAAGAGAGAGCATAAGGACCTTCGGGCTTTTCGAATCCCCTTTTTTCGCCGCGTATTGCGACGTGGTGCTCTTCGTTTGCTCCGGTTGAAACAGCCCAGTACATGGCGATTGCCAGCACCAAAATGAGGCGGGCCAATCGATCCGGCTTTTTGATCTGGCTTTGAGTAATTTCAAAGCCCCGGGTTTTGAAGTCGGAGAACATGGCTTCAATTCCCCAACGCATTCCATAATCGAGCACCTTGTACTCGGACGGTGCTGCATTCATGGCAATAATCCAAGGCTCTTTGTGCCCCTCTTCGTGAAGCACTCCAATGTTGCTAAAGACGCCCGTTCCGTAAAGCTCAGCGTTTACAAGCCCTTCGGGCATCAGTTGGGCAATTTCGCGCGTCATCATCTCGCCACCCTGATGTTGCAGTGTGATATTTCCCTTCATGCGCAGCCGGTAGTCCCATCCAGCCTCCTGGCACCATGCGACCAATCGGGCGGTTCCATAAAACCGATCTCCCGCCAGCAACACACGCGCATCCGCCGGGAGCCATGGGCGGACTGCTTCCAAAAGCTCATGTTGCACGCGCCATCCAATCGGCCCTTTGGTCTGGCGTACACGCCAGGCGACCGGGAGGGCCCGATCCCGCATCCGCACCGATAACATCAAAACCTCATGCCCTTCGTTGAGCTTGCTTTGATCAAGGGCCACCACAATCGTTTCTCCGGCCTCACACTGGCGGCGGAAAATTTCACCAACATAGGCCTGCATGATCTCATCAGTATCGATGTGAGGATTGCCCAGAACCCGCGAAATGTATTGATAGCGGTGGTCCACAGAGCCGATATCGCGGGGCAGAGCAGCCGCATTTTCCATCAGATTGACGCTGCGCGTGTTCAAAATCACGCTTGCTATGATGCACAATCCCTCCCGGCGCGACTTGTGATACCCGAGCAAGCGGTCCTGAAAATCCGCCTCAACCTTCGAATAAAGCTCTGAAAAACAAACATTTCCCAACAAACCAGCCTCCAATATCAGCAGTGGAGACTCCTTGAATCACACAGATCAGACAAACGTCAAATCAGATCCGGAAATTTTGAAGGGTGGTAAGGGCGGACACCGACTATTTTCCTGCGGACAAGCAATTTATGGTCAATTTCCGGGTGGCCGATTTGGCGGCGATGATCGCACAGCTTCAAAAAGCCGGGATAAAGGTGTTCAACGAATCTGAGATGGAAGGCATCGGCAAGTTCGCGCATCTGAATGATCCAGAAGGGAATGCGATAGAATTGTGGGAACCGGCAAGTTAAGCTGCGCCCAGACCGACGGGAATTCTCTATGTCTGTTTCTTTCGCCGATCCTGAATTTGTCGAAATGCCCGAAAGGTATGTCGTGGCGTTGGCCAAAGATTTTACAATGGCAAATCGACACGAGATTCCGAAGCTTTGGGGCCAACTTTGGCAGCATGATTTTGACGTTGACGGTCTGAACCGCGACGAAGCATTCGGCGTCTCATATGGCCAGACCGAAGATGGCGGGTTCAGCTATGGCGCGGGATATGAAGTCTTAAGCAACGATGTCAAACCCAAGGGCGGTTGCATCATCACGTTGTCCGCAGGGCGGTACGCACGGTTCGCAAAGCGCGTGCCTTTTGCGGAGATTCCGGCGCATTTTGACTGGGTGTTCTGTGATTGGCTGCCTGCCTCGGGTTGCATTATTCGGGAAGGTGCGGTGTTCGAAGTCTACCCAGAAGACCCTGAAGCGACGGAAGAAGCACGGATGATCCAAGTCTGGTTGCCAATTTCCAAAGATTGAATACCTCGTCTGTGAAGTAAATTTCACCCCTTGCAGACTCAGGCGGCGATACGTATATCCCCTTTCAACAGCGGCGCCTCGGCTTCCACCCCCAAGGCTCCACCGGGAAACATCAACGGGCCGCGCGCCCGTTTTTTTGTGCTTGGAAATAATGTCTGAACTTGTTGCCAAAGCTAGTATGGATCGCCGGTTGGCCGAGATCATCACCCCCATCATTGAAGGCTTGGGGTATGAACTGGTGCGTGTGCGGTTCATGGGTGGCAAGACGCCGACGGTGCAGATCATGGCTGAAAAGCCTGAAGGCGGAATTGAAGTTGATGATTGCGCTGCAATTTCAACTGCGGTCAGCGTGCATCTTGATGTCGAGGACCCGATTGAGGACGCGTTCACGCTGGAGGTGTCCAGCCCCGGGATCGACCGACCGCTGACCCGTCTGAAGGATTTTGAGACCTTTGAAGGATACGAAGCGAAGCTGGAGACCACCGATCTGATCGACGGGCGCAAACGCTTTAAGGGCGTGTTGGCTGGGGTCGAAGGCAACGAAGTACTGGTGAATGTTGACGAGGGCACAATTGGATTGAATTTCGATTGGCTGTCCGATGCGAAACTGGTTCTGACCGACGATCTGATCCGCGAAATGCTGCGCCAGCGCAAAGCCGCAGGTGTTCTGAACGAAGACGAATTTGACGAGATAGAGACCGAAGAGGTCGCTAAGGAGGACTAAAGACATGGCAATCACATCTGCCAACCAGCTGGAGCTTTTGCAGACCGCAGAGGCGGTGGCACGCGAAAAGATGATCGAACCGGAATTGGTCGTCGAAGCGATGGAAGAAAGCCTCGCGCGGGCAGCCAAGAGCCGTTACGGCGCCGAGATGGACATCCGTGTCGCCATCGACCGCAAGACAGGTAAGGCGAGCTTTACGCGGGTGCGCACGGTGGTCGAAGAGGAAGAGCTTGAGAATTACCAGGCTGAATTCACTGTCGAGCAAGCCAAGCAGTATCTTGACGATCCAAAGGTTGGCGACCAGTTCATTGAGGAAGTGCCGCCGGTTGACATGGGTCGGATCGCAGCACAGTCGGCCAAGCAGGTCATTTTGCAGAAAGTCCGCGAAGCGGAACGTGATCGCCAGTTTGAGGATTACAAGGATAAGACCGGAACGATTATCAATGTTGCGGTCAAGCGCGAAGAATACGGCAATGTCGTTGTCGATCTGAGCCCCGGTGAGGGCGTGGTGCGACGCAATGAAAAGATCGGGCGCGAAAGCTATCGGCCCGGCGACCGGATCCGGTGCTACATCAAAGATGTGCGACGTGAACCGCGCGGGCCGCAGATTTTCCTTTCCCGTACCGCGCCGGAATTCATGGCAGAGCTCTTTAAGATGGAAGTGCCGGAGATTTACGACGGCATCATTGACATCAAAGCAGTCGCCCGCGACCCGGGCAGCCGCGCCAAAATCGCGGTTATTTCCTATGACGGTTCGATTGACCCGGTCGGTGCCTGCGTCGGTATGCGTGGCAGCCGCGTTCAGGCGGTCGTAAACGAGCTTCAGGGCGAAAAGATCGACATCATTCCGTGGAACGAAGATGCGCCGACCTTCCTAGTGAACGCGCTGCAACCCGCAGAGGTTTCCAAGGTTGTACTGGATGAAGAAGCTGAACGGATCGAAGTTGTGGTTCCTGACGATCAACTGTCGCTGGCAATCGGTCGCCGCGGTCAGAATGTTCGGCTGGCAAGCCAGTTGACCAATCTAGACATCGATATCATGACAGAAGAGGAAGAAAGCCAGCGCCGTCAGGCCGAATTCGAAGAGCGCACCAAGCTGTTTATGGAAACGCTGGATCTGGACGAGTTCTTCGCCCAGTTGCTGGTTTCCGAAGGGTTCACGAACCTGGAAGAAGTCGCCTATGTCGAATTGGATGAACTGACGGTCATTGAGGGTGTCGACGACGATACTGCGAATGAGCTTCAGGCGAGGGCGCGCGACTTTATCGAAGAACAAAACCGCAAGGCGCTTGAACATGCACGAGAACTTGGCGTGGAAGACAGCCTCGTTTCGTTCGAAGGTCTGACACCGCAGATGATCGAGGCGCTTGCCGAAGATGGTGTTAAGACGTTGGAAGACTTTGCGACTTGTGCCGATTGGGAACTGGCCGGAGGCTGGACGACCGTTGACGGCGAACGCGTAAAGGACGACGGCATTCTCGAGAAATTCGATGTCGCTTTGGAAGAGGCGCAAGTTATGGTCATGACGGCGCGGATTCAGTTGGGATGGGTCGATCCAAACGATCTGATTCAGGACGAGGAAGAAGCCGAAGAAGGCGAGGGCGAAACCGTAGCTGAGGAGGCGGGGGCCTGATGGCCCCCAGTTGCGCGCTTGACCCGCGGAGGTCGGCAGAAATCCAGAACTGAGCCGGAGCGGCGTTGCATCGCCACCGGTGACAGCCAGCCCAAGGGCGGGCTGATCCGCTTTGTCGTCGGGCCTGAAAATGTCGTGGTACCAGATATTATGGAACGGTTGCCCGGGCGTGGAATATGGGTTTCCTCCAACCGCAACGCTTTAGAGACCGTGATAGAGAAGGGCCTGTTTTCCCGCGCCGCGAAGAACGCGGTGACTGTTCCGGATGGTTTCGTGGACGAAATTGAGCGCCAGCTTGCCCGTCGTGTCACTGACGGCATCGCAATGGCCCGAAAGGCAGGTCAGGCCGTCGCCGGATACGAGAAAGTAAAGGCTTGGCTGGATCAGGGCGAGGTGGAGGTTTTGATCCAGGCCTTGGACGGTTCTGGCCGGGGGAAATCGAAGCTTTCGACTCCGGAAAATGGTCGATATATCGGCTGTTTATCGGCAGATGAATTGGGTTTGTCCTTTGGGCGCGATATCGTTATACATTGCGCTCTTGCCACTGGCAGACTCAGCAAACGTGTTATAGAGGATGCCACGCGGCTTCAGGGCTTGCGCGACATGAGCGGTGGGAAATCCACCGGAAAGGGTAAGAAGACCACATGAGCGATACTGACGGCAAAAAGACTCTTGGCCTTCGTGGCGGTGCCCGTTCCGGGCAGGTGAAGCAAAGCTTCAGCCACGGACGGACGAAGAATGTCGTGGTTGAGACCAAGCGCAAGCGCGTTGTCGTGCCCAAGCCCGGGGCAAGTTCTGCCCCCGCTGCCACACCTGCGCCGTCATCTGATCCAAGTAAGCGGCCGGCTGGACTGACTGAAGCCGAACTGGAACGCCGTAAAAAGGCGCTTGCAGCTGCCAAGGCACGCGAGGCGGAAGACACCGCAAAGCGTGAAGAAGAAGAAAAGGCGCGTGAAGAAGAGCGCCAGCGCCGCCGTGAAGAAGCCGAAGCGAAAGAGCAGGCAGAACGCGAGCGTGAAGAGGCGCTGAAAGCGAAGGAAGAAGAGGACAAGCGGCGACTGGAACGAGAAGCCGCCGAAAAAGTTGCGGAAGTGCAAGCCAAGGCGGCCCCAGTCCCAGCGGAAGAGCCGCGCGGTGGTGGGAAGCCGTCACCAGCGCCGAAGAAACCTGATCGTGAGCGTGAAAATCGCGACCGCGCCAAACCTGGTCGGGGCGGACGCAATGATGGTGGTGGCCGTCGTTCGGGCAAGCTGACCCTTTCCACCGCGACAGCGGGTGGCGAAGGGCGCCAGCGCTCGCTTGCCGCGATGAAGCGGAAACAGGAACGCGCCCGGCAAAAGGCTCTGGGCGGTGGAGAGCCACGCGAAAAGATCATTCGCGACGTTCAGATCCCGGAATCCATCGCTGTTGGCGAACTGGCCAACCGTATGGCCGAACGCGTGCCGGACGTGATCAAGGCGCTGATGAACAACGATATGATGCTGACGCAAAACCAATCCATCGACGCCGACACTGCGGAACTGATCGTCGAGGAATTCGGTCACAACGTCGTGCGCGTATCCGATGCTGACGTTGAAGACGTGATTGATACCGTCAAAGACAAAGATGATGACCTTGTCGATCGTCCGCCGGTTATCACGGTTATGGGCCATGTCGATCATGGCAAAACCTCTGTTCTGGATGCGATCCGCAACGCCAAGGTTGTCGCGGGCGAGGCCGGTGGCATCACCCAGCATATCGGCGCCTATCAGGTTGAACAGGACGGCAATAAGTTGACGTTCCTCGACACTCCGGGTCACGCGGCATTTACGTCCATGCGCGCACGCGGTGCACAAGTGACGGATATTGTCGTGCTGGTTGTCGCAGCAGATGACGCGGTGATGCCGCAAACCATCGAGGCGATTAACCACGCCAAAGCCGCCGAAGTGCCAATGATTGTGGCGATCAACAAAATCGATTTGCCGGCGGCCGAACCCGACAAAGTACGGACCGACCTGCTTCAGCACGAAGTGATTGTCGAGAAAATGTCGGGCGAAGTTCAGGACGTTGAAGTTTCGGCCATCAACGGCACTGGTCTTGATCAGCTATTGGAAGCGATTGCTCTGCAGGCGGAAATTCTGGAACTCAAAGCCAACCCCAAGCGAGCGGCATCTGGTGCGGTGATCGAGGCGCAACTTGATGTGGGCAGAGGCCCGGTAGCCACGGTTCTTGTGCAGAATGGCACGCTTCGCCAGGGCGATATCTTCGTCGTTGGCGAGCAGTGGGGCAAAGTCCGCGCGTTGGTCAACGATCAGGGTGATCGGGTGAAAGAGGCCGGACCTTCCGTTCCGGTCGAAGTTTTGGGTCTGAACGGCACGCCTGAAGCCGGGGATGTTTTGAACGTGGTCGATACCGAAGCGCAGGCCCGCGAGATTGCGGAATACCGCGAACAAGCTGCCAAGGATAAACGCGCTGCTGCCGGTGCCGCCACGACGCTGGAACAGCTGATGGCGAACGCAAAAGCCGACGAGAATGTTGCGCTGCCCATTCTGGTTAAGGCGGACGTACAGGGCTCTGCTGAGGCCATCAATCAGGCGATGGAAAAAATCGGAAACGACGAAGTTCGGGTGCGCGTTTTGCATTCGGGCGTGGGCGCGATCACTGAAACTGATATCGGTCTGGCCGAGGCCTCGGGTGCGCCGGTTATGGGCTTCAACGTCCGCGCCAACGCTTCGGCACGAAACACGGCAAACCAGAAGGGCGTCGAAATCCGGTACTACTCGGTCATCTACGATCTGGTTGACGACGTGAAAGCGGCGGCATCTGGATTGCTTTCCGCCGAAGTTCGCGAGAACTTCATCGGCTATGCCGAGATCAAGGAAGTCTTCCGCGTTTCCAAGGTCGGCAATGTCGCTGGCTGTCTTGTGACCGAGGGCGTTGCGCGACGGTCCGCCGATGTGCGCCTGTTGCGCGACAATGTCGTGATCCACGAAGGCACACTAAAAACGCTAAAGCGCTTCAAGGACGAAGTTGCAGAGGTGCAGTCCGGCCAGGAATGCGGCATGGCGTTTGAAAACTACGACGATATCCGACAGGGCGATGTCATCGAGATTTTCGAACGGGAAGAGGTTGAGCGTTCACTGACATAAGCCAGAGGTATCGGCACCCGCTTGGCGGGATGCCGGTCATCCGGTGAATTTAACCGCAGTGATACTTTGCGGTTTATGAGACTACTGGATAGCCTGAAAAAATCTTGTCGCCTACGCGAACTGAGATCTGCCCGTTCAGCAGTTTTCTTACGAATGTGCCCTGCACGGACACACAGCTTCCAATGCGGATTGTGCGCAGCATTTTACGTCATCCCCTAAACGTAACGCTTTATGTTGTGAACCACTCGACCCCGTACAACCAAGCACCCCGTGTTCTCCCAATTCGCAAGGCGCACGCAAAAACTATTAAGCAAACATGCGAATGTCAAAGAACTTGGTTAGAATATCATTAACCCTCAAAGCCAATCGCGAAGCACCGGGATCAGCGGCAGGTCGGCAGGTGGCATCGGGTAGTCGCGAAGCTCCTGAACTTGCAGCCATTTAAGCGCCTGACCTTCGCGCGACGTGGGGATACCTTCCCATTTTCGGCAGGCAAAGAGTGGCATCAGAAGATGGAAATCCTCGTATGTATGGCTGGCAAATGTGAGCGGTGCGAGGCAGCTTTCCCAAGTGTCGATGCCAAGTTCCTCTTGCAGTTCACGAATGAGTGCAACTTCCGGCGTTTCGCCAGGTTCAACTTTGCCGCCCGGGAATTCCCAAAGTCCCGCCATTGATTTGCCGTCGGGACGTTGTGTCAGCAGTATCCGCCCGTCGCGATCAATCAATGCGACGGCAGAAACAAGAAGAACGTTCACGAACGATAATCCGCGTTGATCGAGATGTATTCATGCGTCAGGTCACAGGTCCAGACCGTCGCCTTACCCGCCGCAATGCCGAGGTCAACTTTGATTACGATCTCTTGCCCTTTCATATGCGCTGCGCCATCTCCCTCACGATAGCCTGGTGCCACCCAACCTTTATCTGCAACCAAAACGTCGCCGAACCAGATTGAAAGAAGATCCCGGTCAGCCTTGGCGCCGGACTTGCCAACCGCCATGACCACACGGCCCCAGTTGGGGTCTTCTCCGGCAATCGCGGTTTTGACAAGCGGCGAGTTTGCAATTGCCAATCCGGCGCGTTTTGCGTCGGCGTTGTCCTTTGCGCCGGTGATGCAAATCTCGACGAACTTCGTTGCACCTTCCCCGTCGCGCACCACTTGATGTGCCAGATTGAGCATGACGGAATGCAGAGCTTGAACAAAAGCATCCTGCCCATTGCAGTCAACGCCAGAAGCACCGGTCGCTGCAACCAATAGGGTGTCTGAGGTCGAAGTATCGCTGTCCACCGTGATGCAGTTGAACGTCTTTTCCGTCAGTTCCGACAAGGTCGATTGAAGGAACGCGCCTTCGACGCTGGCATCTGTAAAGATGTAAACAAGCATCGTCGCCATATCAGGCGCGATCATGCCGGATCCCTTGGCGATTCCGGCGATCCGAACCGTATCATTGCCAACCTGAACCTCAGCACCCGCGCCTTTCGCGAAAGTGTCGGTTGTCATGATTGCTTTTGCGGCGCTTTCCAATCCATCCGGCGAAAGGGTGTCGGCCAAGTCGGCAATCTTCTCAGTGATACGATCATGTGGAAGCGGCTCTCCGATTACGCCGGTTGACGACGTGAATACCCGCGCTTGTGGAAGTTCTAACGCGCCGGCGACTGCGCTGGTGATCGCCGCCACAGAGTCCAATCCGTTCATTCCGGTGAATGCATTCGCATTCCCTGAATTTACGAGGATCGCGGCGCCTTCGTCACCTCCACCAGCGATCTTGGTTTGGCAATCGAGAACCGGCGCCGCGCGAGTCGCGGACTTGGTGAAAACGCCCGCCATGACTGTTCCCGGTGCGCACAAGGCTAGCATCACGTCGTCACGACCCTGATATTTGATGCCGGCAGAAGCGGTTGAAAACCGAACCCCATCGATAACTGGCAACCTTGGGAACGTTGCGGGCGCAAGCGGCGAAACCATCGGTCAGTTGCCAATCAGATCGGTATCAAACAGGATTGCTGGATCGAATGCGCCCAGACCCGGCCGCTCAACTGCCGCCCCGTCGATCGCGTCTTGCAGAGCATCAAGGAAGCGTTGCTGACGCAGTTCGCTATCCAGATCGCCCCGTGTTTCGTCGAGCGTTGGAATGCCCTGTACCCGCATGTCGTTCAAAAGGATGACGTGCCAACCGAATTGCGTTTCAACCGGCCCGGAAATCTCTCCAATTTCCAATTCGGCAACTGCCGCCTCAAACGGCGGGACCATCCTACCTGGCCCGAACCATCCCAACTGTCCGCCGCCCGGCCCGCTGGGCCCAGTGGAATTCGCCCGCGCCATCGCCGCGAAATCGGCACCTCCACGAAGTTCGGTGACAATTGAAGCGGCTTCGTCTTCGGATTCGACCAGAATGTGAGAGGCGTTGTATTCCGTCAACGGAATGGCCTGCGCGTATTGGGAATCGTATGCGTCCTGTAAATCGGCATCCGTAATTGTGATACTGTTGAATATCCGTTCAACTTCCTGACTGGCGAGAAGGGACCGGCGTTCATTTTCCAGTTGCAGCTCTGTCAGGGGTGAAATCGCGCTTTGGCGCTGTGCGACCGCCTCTTGCTGGATCAGGCGTTCCAGTACATTTTCAAACACATCCGCCGGTTCACCCTGCAATTGCTGTTGTGGCAAATTGCGCGCCAAAGCAATCATGTGACCAAGGGTTATCTGTGTATCACCAACCTGTGCCACAATAGTATCCGAACGCAGATGATCCTCGGCGATAACCGAACCGGTGAACGATACGGCAAGCGACGCCGCCAGGAAAATACGTTGTAATGCTGCCATTTAAGGCCCCTTCTCAAGAGCCGCCCGATCAGGCGACGTTGACACACATCTGCACGGCCCTTACATCGCCAAGGTGGCGCAAAATGACCTTATCCACAGCCCTTCCTAGGCGTGAGACAAAAGGTCGGCAAGCCAATGAACAAGATGTTGATTGAAAATCGAGGCAGGCGGAGTTGAGATGCTAGGTATCGGAGCAGTAGCCAAAAAGATTTTTGGCACACCTAACGACCGCCAGATCAAGGCTACAAATCCGCTCGTCGAAAAGATCAACGCGCTGGAACCCGAGTTCGAGACGCTTTCTGATACAGGGCTGATCGAAAAAACCGAAGAATTCGTTGCGCGTGTTGCTAATGGCGAGGATTTGGATTCGATCCTTCCGGAGGCATTTGCAAATTGTCGTGAGGCAGGTAAGCGTGCGCTGGGATTGCGCGCTTTCGATGTACAGTTGATGGGCGGGATTTTCCTGCATCAGGGCAATATTTCCGAGATGAAAACGGGCGAGGGCAAAACGCTTGTCGCGACGCTTCCGGCCTATCTTAACGCGTTGACCAAGCGCGGCGTTCATATCGTTACTGTCAACGATTACCTCGCAAAACGTGACGCCGAGTGGATGGGTAACGTGTTTACCGCCCTCGGCATGACAACCGGCGTCGTCTATCCCCAACAATCGGATGACGAGAAAAAAGCCGCTTACGGGTGCGATATCACCTATGCCACGAATAACGAGCTGGGCTTTGACTATTTGCGCGACAATATGAAATCCGAATTGTCAGAGATGTATCAGCGCGACCATCACTATGCGATTGTTGACGAAGTGGATTCGATCCTGATCGACGAGGCGCGGACGCCGTTGATCATTTCTGGTCCGGCGCAGGATCGCAGCGATCTTTACATCACCATCGACGGAATAATTCCCGAGGTGCAGGAAGATCATTACACGCTTGACGAAAAAACCCGGAACGTAACCTTCACGGACGAGGGTAACGAATTTCTGGAACAGCGTTTGCAGGCCGCCGGGATTCTTCCCGAAGATCAGACGCTTTATGATCCTGAAAGCACGACAATTGTGCACCACATCAACCAGGGTTTGCGGGCACATAAGCTGTTCACCAGAGACAAGGACTACATCGTCCGTGACAGTGAGGTTGTTCTTATCGACGAGTTTACTGGCCGGATGATGACCGGTCGGCGCTTGTCAGATGGCTTGCATCAGGCGATTGAGGCCAAAGAAAATTGCAAGATTCAGCCAGAAAACGTGACACTGGCCAGCGTGACGTTCCAAAATTACTTCCGCCTGTACGACAAGCTCGCCGGTATGACGGGGACGGCGGCCACCGAAGCCGAAGAATTTGCGGATATTTACGGGCTTGGCGTTATTGAAGTGCCAACCAACCTTCCGGTTGCGCGGAAAGATGAACACGACGCCGTATACCGAACCGGCAATGAGAAGTTTCAGGCGATTGTCGAAGAAATCAAGAAGTCGCATGAGGCCGGGCAGCCGGTTCTTGTTGGTACGACATCGATCGAGAAATCAGAGTATTTGAGCCAGTTACTGACGACGGAGAAGTTGGAGCACAACGTGCTGAACGCGCGCCAGCACGAGCAGGAGGCCCAGATCATTGCCGAAGCTGGCAAACGTGGGGCCGTAACGATTGCAACCAACATGGCCGGTCGTGGAACGGACATCAAACTTGGTGGCAATGTCGAATTCAAGGTGATGGAAGCCATTGCGGCGGACCCTGAAAGCGATCCAAAAGCAATTCGCACGAAGATCGAAGAAGAGCACGCCGCCGACGAACAGGCCGTGAAGGATGCGGGTGGGCTGTTTGTTCTGGCCACCGAGCGCCATGAAAGCCGCCGGATCGACAATCAGCTTCGTGGCCGTTCGGGCCGCCAGGGCGACCCGGGACGTTCGGCGTTTTTCCTGTCGCTTGAAGACGATCTGATGCGCATCTTCGGGTCTGAGCGCTTGGACAAAATGCTGAAAACCTTGGGTATGAAGGAAGGTGAAGCCATCATTCACCCCTGGGTCAATAAATCTCTTGAACGCGCGCAGGCAAAGGTCGAGGGGCGCAATTTCGATATCCGCAAACAGCTTTTGAAGTTTGACGACGTGATGAATGATCAACGTAAGGTGATCTTCAGCCAGCGTCGTGAAATTATGGAGGCAGAAGATCTGTCTGACGTTGTTGGCGATATGCGCCATCAAGTTGTTGATGATCTGGTCGGTGAATTCGTTCCGCCGAAAACCTATGCGGACCAGTGGGATGCGGAAGGGCTTTATGCGGCCGTCATCGAAAAACTTGGTGTGGACACCGGCGTTATCTCATGGGCCGAAGAGGAAGGCGTGGACGACGAAATCTTCCGTGAGCGACTTGAAAAAGCGTCCGACGAGTTCATGGCACAAAAAGCCGTTGATTTCGGGCCAGAATCGATGCGTTCAATTGAAAAACAGGTGCTGTTACAGACGATTGACGCGAAGTGGCGTGAACATCTTCTGATGCTTGAGCACCTGCGTTCGGTCGTCGGATTTCGCGGATACGCACAGCGGGATCCGCTGAACGAATACAAATCTGAAAGCTTTCAGCTTTTTGATGGAATGCTGAATTCACTGCGAGAGGATGTCAGCCAGAAACTTGCCCAAATCCGGCCGATGACGGAAGAAGAACATCAAGCGATGGTCGCACAGATGTTGGCGCAGCAGGCGGCTGTAGCACAGCAAGCCAGCGCGACGCCCGAAAACGCCGGACCGACAGGCGAGGCAAAAGACGGATTCGACGAAAACGACACCACCACCTGGGGAAATCCGGGCCGGAACGAGCAATGCCCGTGCGGATCAGGCAAGAAATTCAAGCATTGCCACGGGCGGCTCGTCTGAACAAAGGCCTCATTTAACGGCACTACCGCGAACGTGGCCCTCACTGTGAACGCGTGGTTTCGTTGCGGCATTCGCGACAATAATTCTGAAATTACCGTTTTCAGCGCGATTTTTTGCTGGATTGTTTCCTTAATGCCGCGAATTTCCCTGTCCGTGCCTTAGTTCCACCTCATTTTCGTGGGACTTCAACAAAGCAAGATTTTCGGCGCGAGGCAAAACATGCAACTTCCGAAGAACAAGCAGCGCTATCTCACAGTGGGCGCCACTTTGTGTGCCGCAGCCGCGACTGCGCATATTATGCAGAATGGTGGCTCTGGCGAGGCATCTGTTCCGGTTTCGGCAGCAACTGCTGCCCCGATTGTCGTTCCCGATGTCGCAAAACCAATTCCCGTCAAGAACGAAGTGACAATCGTCGCGGCGGCAGTGGAGCAACCCGAAACCCTTGATCCCGAACCGATGGCAGAACCGACCGCGCCCGTCGATGTCGCAGTACTTGAAACCGCAAACCCGATCGAATCCTTGTCGCCGACGGACGCGGCCAACCAAATGGCAACTAAGCCTCTGTTGCCACCAAAAGATTTGCTGATGCCCGCGCCGCTCCCTCAACCGGGTGGCGCACTCGCAGGGCGAATGGCTGATACGGCCACGACGCCGACCACAAGCGCGCAAGAAGCCTCGGCAGAAGTTGCGCAGAATGAATTTGGTTTGCCCTGTGGCCCAATTCTTTCAGCATCGGTTCGAGATATGGCAATGGTTGCGCTTACGCTGACCGCCCCGTGCCGCGGCAACGAAAGCGTTTTGGTCGAACAGGACGAATTGCGCTTTACTGCAAAACTTGACCAATTGGGCAGTGTCAGTGTTTTGATTCCCGCGTTGCAGGCAGAGGCCGATTTCACGGTAACGTTTGAAGACAGCAACACGATTGCGACCTATGTGGACGTTCCTGAAGCCGATATGATCGACCGCGTTGCGCTGATGTTTGAAGATACGGCCGGTCTGCAAATCCATGCTTTGGAATTCGGCGCGGAGTATGGCGAGGACGGCCATGTATGGGCTGAAACGCCAAGAAACGCGGTTGACGCAGTGACAGCCAAAGGCGGGTTCATAACCTTACTTGGTGAAAGAGGCCTAGATGGCGCAAAAATCGCGGAAGTATACACCTTTCCGGCCGACGCGATTCAACGCGACGGTGTGGTTCGCATCAGTGTCGAGGCAGAGATTTCGGCGCTAAACTGCGCCAAGGAAATCGCCGGACAAACGATTGAACGCGGGCCCGACGGAAAACCGGTTACAGCGAAT
Organism: uncultured Paracoccaceae bacterium; assembly: GCA_951812305.1. GTDB lineage: Bacteria > Pseudomonadota > Alphaproteobacteria > Rhodobacterales > Rhodobacteraceae > Rhodobacter_B. Next base: position 479,092 of record CATOSB010000011.1, on the reverse strand, counting down.
TTGACGATCTCGATGCCGGATTGCACAGCAATCGGTGAATTTCTGGTGTTGAAAAATCTTATCGCAGACCTGAGAATCGCTTCGAACTAGGGCGCCTCGGGAATTGATCCATGATCAACCGATGTGTGGCGTACTTCGCCGCACTTTTTCTTTGTGCAATCACTAACTCACCGGTTTTGGCCGAGGACGTTACGCTGCAGTCCCGTGACGGCTCGGTCGAAATTTCGGGGAACATTATCAGTTTTGACGGCGAACTCTATCGTGTCGACACAGCACACGGCGTGCTGACAATTGATGCCAGTGGTGTGGTTTGCGAGGGCCCCGGATGCCCCGATCTGGGCGCATTTGTTGCGGATGTGAGCTTTTCCGGTTCTCGTACAATGGGCGCCGTGCTGATGCCTGCGCTGGTGCAGGCGTTTGCGTTTCGCAAAGGCTACAAACTCGTTCGTGAGATAAAGGATGACGATCATTTCACCATAACGCTAAGCGATGGCGAAACCGACCAGCTTTTGGCGCGGTTTGGGTTTCGCATTGCGTCCACGGCTGAAGGTTTTGCTGATCTGATTGCCGGAGAAGCCGACATTGTGATGTCAATGCGCTTGCCCACGGATGAAGAAATCCGGTTGGCGCGCGATGCCGGAGCAGGTAATCTGAACTCCGCCCGCCGAAGTCGTATCGTTGGGCTGGATGCGATGGTCGCCCAAGTTGCGTCGGGCAATCCCATCACTGCGATTTCACCTAACGAATTGGCCGACATATTCGCCGGAAACATTGTGTCGTGGGTTGAGCTCGGCGGAGATGACATACCGATAAGGCTCCATCTGCGGGATTCATTGTCAGGGCTATATTCTGAATTTGAGCGGCGACTGATGCCACATGCTCCAAAAGTCGCAGATAGCGTAACATTTCACGAAAGCAACGCGTCGTTGTCTGACGCCGTCGCGCGAGACGTGTCTGCAATCGGTATCGGAGCCCTTAGTGATACCGGAAATGCGCGCGCGATTCAGCTATCCGGGCCCTGCGGAAAGACGCGCGCGGCGAATGATATCTCTTTGAAAACACAGGATTACCCTCTAACGACACCCTTGTTTCTTTTTACTCCTGGCTATCGGCTTCCCTGGGTGGGTCGCGAGTTTCTTGGTTTTGTGCGAAGCGCGGCTGGCCAACAGGTCGTCTCGCGCGCAGGGTTTGTGGACCTTCGGCTCAGCGAAAGCCCGGTTTCAGCTCAGGGACAGCGATTGGCAAACGCGATTGCAAATGCTGGGGAGGAAATTGACCTGACCGAACTTCAGCGGCTTGTGACCACGTTGGATGGGACGGAAAAACTCTCTCTTAGTTTTCGGTTTGAACCGGGCAGCACGCGGCTGGATGCGCAATCGCGGTCTAACACTGAAATTCTGGCCGCGCGGCTTGAAAGCGGGCTATTGGATCATCGCAAGGTTACATTTGTTGGTTTCAGTGACGGCGACGGTGCCGCCGCTGGAAATTTACGCCTAGCCCGCCGCCGGGCAGAGGTTGTTCGTCGTGCCGTGCTGTCCGCCGCGCCCGCCGCCGAAAAAAATCGACTCGACCTGAATGTTGACGCCTTTGGCGAGGCGATGCCGATAGCCTGCGATGATGTGGAATGGGGCCGCGAGATCAACCGCCGAGTCGAGGTTTGGGTAGCTCAAAGGTAACCAGCTGACCGCATACTCAATTCTGTTTCTTTCCCGATGATGATGTGATCGTGCAGCGTGATGTTCAGAATTCGTGCGGCGTCCTCGACTTGCAGCGTCATGGCAACATCTGCTTCTGACGGTGTCGGGTCGCCAGAGGGATGGTTATGCACTAGGATTAGCGCGCTGGCATTAAGCTCAAGTGCCCGTTTAACGACTTCGCGCGGATAAACCGGTACATGGTCCACAGTGCCTTGTGCCTGTTCTTCATCCGCGATCAGCACATTCTTTCGATCAAGGTAAAGTACGCGGAACTCAGGGCAATCGCGCTTCAGAAGCCTTGGATGAGGGTTTTGAGGAAGTCATTGCTCCAGCCTGCCTTTTTGAACTTCCCACGGTTTGAGCCTTTTGCGGGATTTGCCTTGATGATGTTCAAAGCGATGCGCCTCAAGGCGGCGAAGTTGGCTGGCGCGTGATCTTTTCGTGCGCGGTGCTGATCATCGTTCATCACCACGTCGAGAGACCAATGCAAACTGTTCTCGATCTGCCAGTGACCACGGATCAGAGAAGCGGCAACTTGAGCCGAGGGACATTTGGAGAGGAGGTAAATCCGCTCTGACCGGTTTGTTTTGTCATCTGCTGCTCGCTCAGAAACGACGTGGACGAAGGCTTGTAGATGCGGCCAGTTATGGATGTCCGTGAGATACTGCGGCACATTATAGACGCGATATGACCGCTCCTCGATGCGGCCGTGGTCAGCGTCGACCGTGTCATATTTATCAATGTAATCAGTACCCTGATCGTCAACAAAGGCCCGTACATCAGCCAGCATGTCGCCCTGGTTGCCCTTGAGCTGCAAGCAATATTCGCCGCCCGCCTGCACGATCAATTCGCAGGTCTCTCTCTGGCAGTGCAGCGCATCAGCGGTGATGGTGATGCCACGGATATCAAGCATCCCGATCAGGTCGCGCAGCGCCAGTATCTCGCCGCCGCCCCTGGCGCTTTCTGCGATGCCCAGGCTCAGGCGCGCGCCATGGGCAAAGGCGGTCACGATGTTCATGTTCGACTGCCCGGCGGCCTTGTCAAAGCTGCGCCGCATCTCTTTGCCATCGATAGCGATTGCCGGCTCATCTCCAGCCTTGACCGCAAAGTCAGTGCGAAACTTGTCGAAAAAGGCCTGAAAGCTCGACGGCTTCATAAGGCGGAAGAGCCGCGAATACGCGTCATGGCAGGGAATGCCGTGGGGCAATTCGAGAAACTCTCGCAGGAAATCCTCCTTCATATGCCCGAAAAGCTCCATGTCGACCGCCGTCTCACCGCCGCACAGCGCGCACAAAAGGCTGATCGTCATGAGATCGCAGAAATTGTGACGCGGGGCATTGCCACCCCGAGGATCGTCCATGTCGTTGAAATAGCTGGTCAATGTAGGCATCTCAAAACTCCATCAAGTGATGAATCCTCAAGAATCCAATTCTAATCCACAGTCAAACTTCAAGCGCGATTCCCCTGACGCGGAACTGCTCCGTCTCGCGATGCGCCATTGCAGTGTGGCAATAATCCAAAAGCGAATTCCAGCTCGATAACACTTGTCGGTCCATCACGGCTGAGCGCGCCATGCGACGCGCCATCGCCTCAACCGTCTTAAGATCAAGGATAACTTCCGGCCCCACGCCATCGATCTCGGCCAATGCCTTGGGCTTGGCAGAGACAACCCTGTCAACGCTTCCGAACTTGCGCATCAGCCTGTTTGCCAAAGGTTTGACATCGCCGCGTCGAAAAGTGCGAAAAAGCATAAGCTCCAGCAGTTCGTAATCTGCAAGCGATGCCGGTCCACGTTCGAGAAACCGCTGCCGCAACCGTTTTCTGTGCCCCTTGATATAGGATGGAAGACGGCCCTCGCTCACCTCCTTCACGGCCTCTTCGCCCTCAAACAGCGGCAGGGGCATTTCATTGAATGCAGGTGGGCGGCTCATGGTCCAAATGATCGGAAACCTTGGTTAATGGGCGATTAACCGAATCGTTTCTTCTTGGTCGCAATTACGGCAGAATTTTTTGGGGGAACAACGGTCGGATTTCGCTGAAGCGAAATTCGACTTCAGCTTTTCATCCCATCCCAGAAGCTTCGAACCCTGGAAAAGAACGATGAGCTTTCGGGGCTGTTGTCTGCCGCGATTTCATCGAATTCCTTCAGCAATTCTTTCTGGCGCCCTGTCAGGTTCACGGGCGTTTCTACGGCCAATTCGATGAACATGTCACCATATGTATTCGAACGAAGCCCGGGCATCCCCTTGCCTCGCAGGCGCATCTGACGACCCGACTGGCTGCCCCCTGGCACCTTCACGCGGCTTCGGCCGCCATCAATCGTCGGCACTTCGATGTCACCGCCCAGCGCGGCAGACGCCATGCTAACAGGCACATGGCAAAACAGGTCGCTTCCGTCGCGCTGAAACAGGTCGTGATCGCGAACCTCGATGAAAATGTAAAGATCACCGGTCGGTCCGCCGCGCATCCCGGCCTCGCCCTCGCCGGCAAGTCGGATGCGTGTGCCCGTCTCGACGCCAGCGGGGATGTTCACCGAAAGGGAGCGGTCTTTTTCCTGCCGACCGGCGCCGCCACAGGTGTTACAGGGATTTTTGATGATCTGGCCCATGCCTGAACAGGTTGGGCAAGTGCGCTCAACTGTAAAGAACCCCTGCTGCGCGCGCACCTTTCCCATCCCGGAACATGTCGGGCAGGTCGTTGGTTCGGCACCGCCTTCGGCACCAGAACCGTTGCAGCTGCCGCACGCTACGGAGGTCGGAACATTGATGGTTTTCTGCACGCCTTCATAGGCTTCTTCAAGATCGACTTTGAGGTTGTAGCGCAAATCAGAGCCGCGGCTGGCGCGCTGACGTCCGGCGCCGGCGCGGCCGCCCATGAAGTCGCCGAAAAGGTCGTCAAACACGTCGGAAAACGCGCTGGCGAAATCGCCCTGCGGGCCGCCGCGTGGGCCGCCGCCGCCCATGCCGCCCTCAAATGCGGCGTGCCCAAACCGGTCATATGCCGCCTTTTTGTCGGGGTCTTTCAGGGCATCATAGGCTTCGTTGACTTCCTTGAACTGCGATTCCGCATTCGGGTTGTCGGAATTGCGGTCAGGGTGCAGTTCCTTTGCCTTGCGCCGATAGGCTTTCTTGATGTCGTCAGCATCCGCACCCTTTTGGACGCCGAGCACATCATAGTAGTCGCGCTTTGACATCTAGAGGGTCCTTTCAGAACTGACCGGGCCGGCCTGAGTACTCCCTGACCGGCCCTTTCGCGCTTGAATGCGATCAGTCACGCTTTTCGTCGTCGAGATCCTCGAAATCCGCATCAACAATGTCGTCATCGACACCGCGCGGGCCTTCTTCAAAGTCTTCAGGGTCGGCTGCGCCGGATTTTTCCTGCTCAGACTTATAGATCGCCTCGCCCAGCTTCATCGCAGCTTCGGTGACGTTCTGGATGCCGCCTTTGATCTTACCGGCATCTTCGGTCTCAAGCTGCTCTTTGAGGTTGGCAATGGCCAGTTCGATAGCCTCGATCGTGGTCGGATCGACCTTGTCGGAAGGCTCTTCCATCGACTTTTCGGTGCCATGGATCAGGCTTTCCGCCTGGTTTTTGGCCTCGACCAGTTCCTTGCGGTCCTTGTCGGCCTCGGCATTTTCTTCGGCGTCCTTGACCATCTGGTCAATTTCGTCATCCGACAGACCACCGCTGGCCTGAATGGTGATGACCTGCTCTTTGCCGGTGCCTTTATCCTTGGCCGAAACCGACACGATGCCGTTGGCGTCGATGTCAAACGTCACCTCGATCTGAGGCAGACCACGCGGTGCGGGCGGGATTTCTTCCAGATTGAACTGACCAAGGATCTTGTTGTCCTGCGCCATTTCGCGTTCGCCCTGGAACACCCGGATCGTCACAGCGTTCTGGTTGTCTTCCGCGGTCGAGAAGATTTGCGACTTCTTCGTGGGGATCGTCGTGTTGCGGTCGATCAGGCGGGTGAATACGCCACCCAGCGTCTCGATTCCCAGCGACAGAGGCGTAACGTCGAGAAGAACGACGTCCTTTACATCACCTTGCAGAACACCTGCCTGAATGGCCGCGCCCATTGCGACAACCTCGTCGGGGTTTACGCCTTTATGGGGTTCCTTGCCGAAGAATTTCGTGACCTCTTCGATCACTTTCGGCATCCGGGTCATACCGCCAACAAGAACGATCTCATCAATGTCGCCGGTTGAAAGACCTGCGTCTTTCAACGCCGCCTTACAAGGTTTGATCGAATTCTTGATCAGGTCGTTGACAAGGCTTTCCAGCTTGGCCCGGGTCAGCTTCATGACCATATGCAGCGGTGTTCCGCTGTTGGGGTCCATCGAAATGAACGGCTGGTTGATCTCTGTCTGGCTGGAGGAGGACAGTTCTATCTTCGCTTTCTCAGCTGCCTCCTTCAGACGCTGCAGCCCCATCTTGTCCTTCGACAGATCGACCTGATGCTCTTTCTTGAACTCATCTGCCAGGTACTGAACCACACGCATGTCGAAATCTTCACCGCCAAGGAACGTGTCGCCGTTGGTGGATTTGACCTCAAACAGGCCATCGTCGATCTCAAGGATCGTGATGTCAAACGTACCGCCACCAAGGTCATAGACCGCGATGGTTTTGGTTTCTTTCTTGTCCAGACCATAGGCCAGCGCGGCGGCGGTCGGTTCGTTGATGATCCGCAGAACCTCTAGACCGGCGATCTTGCCCGCGTCTTTGGTGGCCTGACGCTGGGCGTCGTTGAAGTAAGCAGGAACGGTAATGACGGCTTGGGTCACGTCCTCGCCAAGGTAACTTTCGGCGGTTTCCTTCATTTTGCCAAGGATGAACGCCGAGATTTGGCTAGGGGAGTATTTCTCTCCCTGCACCTGTACCCAGGCGTCGCCATTGCCACCATCGACGATATCGTATGGGACGTGGCTCTTATCCTTTTCCACCTCGGCGTCATCAGCGCGGCGGCCGATCAAGCGCTTGACCGCGAAGACGGTATTTTCGGGGTTGGTCACGGCCTGACGTTTGGCGGGCTGACCGACAAGGCGTTCGTTTTCCGTGAATCCCACGATTGAAGGTGTTGTTCGCGCGCCCTCGGCGTTTTCAATCACGCGCGGCTGGCTGCCATCCATAATGGCAACGCAGCTGTTGGTTGTACCGAGGTCGATCCCGATGACTTTTGCCATGCTCTAAATCCTCTCATAAGGCGATGTCTGGGGCTTGACCTGATTTCAGCATCCGGCCCCGATCCCAAGGTTTTCCGCGAAGATCACATCCTCGCGAGGCTTCCGGGCGTATATAGGGAGCGTTATATGGTGCTGCAAGCTTGAACGGGCCCAAAAACGACCGGAAAATCGAGGTAATTCAGGAAGAACATGAAGCCCACGTTAACGATCAGGGGATTCGATGTGTTTCGCGGCTATTTGGATGCGGCGAAACAGCGCGAGATAGTGGGTAACCTTCGTAGCGTGATCCGCACCGCGCCGCTGTTTTCACCCGAAACGCGCTGGGGAAAGAAGATGTCGGTACAGATGACCAGCGCAGGCAAATACGGCTGGTTTTCGGACAGAAGAGGCTATCGTTATGAGGAGCATCATCCCAATGGTGGCGCGTGGCCACCGATTCCAGAGGCGATCCTCCGAGTGTGGCACGAAGTGTCGGGTCTGGAACGTGCACCGGACTGCTGCCTTCTTAATCTTTACCGCGCGAGCGCGAAAATGGGGATGCATCAGGACCGGGATGAAGCGGATTTTTCCTGGCCCGTCGTTTCCATTTCGCTTGGTGATGACGGGTTGTTCCGGATTGCCAACGAAGAGCGCGGCGGCAAGACGGAATCGATATGGCTGCAATCCGGTGACGTGGTTGTCATGGGCGGCAAAGCGCGGCTTCACCATCATGGCATTGACCGGATCAGGTCGGGCACGTCGACACTTTTGCAAAACGGCGGACGAATTAACCTGACAATGCGCGTTGTCGACTAACGTTTGAGCGAACAGCACCCGGTAACGACGCGTGTCAGGCTGAAATCCGGTATGCGTGCATCGATTTTAAAGCCGTATCGAAACTCGTTTTGCGGCAATCGGCACCTTTCGCGCGACAACTCCAACGCCAATTGCCCATCCGGGCTATCAGCGTTCAATGAACTTTTGGTCGCATCCCCCGCCACAACATCAAAAGTCAACAAATAGCCCTCGAGAAAGTCGACAAAAACGCTGTTGTCGCGTCGTTGCAGCAACCATGTCGGATTTACGCCAATACAGGAAAACTCGTGCGGCAAGGCTGAACTTGGCTTCAGTCGGATCAGCTTTGCGGTCTCAACCCAGCTTTCCCCATAGGGCGCAGATATTTCAGCCCAGTCGCCGGATATCTGCAAAACTTCAATTTGGCCGTTAGCGGGGACCAGATCCGCCATTTCACTCGCGTTTCGATCAGGCGCAGCACGCACAACAATCCGGGCATCCGGTTTGATTTCATAAAGTTGCGGAAAATTGTCGGCTACGGCAGGGATTGGACAAGTCAACCTGAGTTCTGGATAAGCGCTATATCTGGTATTCGACCTGCCTGATTGTTTCCGGCACGGTTATGGGTCCCATTTTAACTTTGGTTTTCCCGAGCCTATAGGCTGCGACACACGAGATGAGGTGTACGAATGCGTTGGCAGGCGATCTGTGTCGAGTGTGTTCCAGTCCCATGCTGGTTTTCAACTTATCGAACAGAGTTTCGATGATGAACCGCCTTCGCAACAGGATTTTGTTCAGGATTGGCAGGAGATAGTTTTTCATGTTGCGGCGAATGCCGGTGACGAGGTGGAGCCCACGCTGCCAGAGCCGTTGGAAGAGGGATTTGGAGATATAGCCCTTATCAGCAAATATTTTGCCTTCGGGGCCCGCGATCATGGCTTCAAACGGCTTTCGATCATCGACATTACCTGCCGTGATTTTGACGGCCATGATCTCCCCCTTGTTGTTGATGATTAGATGCAGTTTGAAGCCAAAGAACCAGCCCATTGTGCTGCGACCGCGCTTTGCCAGCCCCTTGAAGACCTTGTTTCGATTAATGCGGGCATTGTGGCAGACCGCGAGCTTAGTGCTGTCGGCAAAATAGACGCCGGTTTTTTCACCGCTGAAGCAGTGCAGCAGTATGCAAAACGGCACCATTAATCTTGGCATGAGGCTGACAAACCGACCATAGCTCGGGAGGTTGCCAAAGCAGTCACGGTATTTCTGCTCAACGCCATAAATCCAATAATGTTTGAAGTCCTTGAACGGCGACAAGTGAAACAAGACCATGATGAACAGGCTCTCCCCCAGGGTCAGCTTGCCGGCGCGAAGCCTCTGACGACCCGAGGGGATCAACCGGTGGCGCTCCCAGTCCTCGTAGGTTTTTGCAAAGTCATCGAGACAGACAAAAAGTGCGGTGTTAGTGATCGACATGAGTGGCGGTCCATATTGTGTCGCTTTTGAACCTTGAATCATGGGGCAACGTACTTGGAAACCCCTCTCACCCCATACTAATCACGGGGGCATTCAGGCTGGTCAACACGGGGCAAAAGGTGCGCGCCATGGAGAACAACTTCCCAATCAACGAAGATCTCGCTTATGAGAAGATCCGGGACCTCATGTTCGACATGATGGAAGAGGACCCCAACCGTTTCTACGCCCTCACGGATAAGCTCAATGAACTGGCTGCGCTCCCTAAAAGAACCATGACACTTGTGCTCGATCTGATGGCTGCCACTCCCTTTCAGGTGATCATCCCGAAACACGTACGGAAAAATGACCCTGATACATTCAAAGCAGATCACGAAACCGTTTCAAATGTTCTATTTCTTGGAGAGTTTGGCGGAATTGCCGTTGAACTGGAGCCAAATGAGGCTTTGAGAGAACCGAGGATCATTTCCATAACAATGGTGGAAATCCCTCATCGCAACCCTCTGCGAAAAAGGGTCAACGAGTATCGTAAAAAACGAATCAAAAAACGTAACTCCCAAGCACCCCCCACGTTTGAGTGTTATTGTCAGTTTTATGGTGAGTCGAATTTGCCATTTTGCGCGTGTTTTTTTTCTTTCTTGTCTGAATTCTGTGGCGCCGGGTTGATTTCTCTGAATCAGTGGTGGGATGGATCAGGTTGCCGCCCTTGAACAACTTCTCGCCACGGCTCTGCGTCGGATCGCTGAGCTTGAAGCTGCGTTGGCGAGCATGGCGGAAGAGATCACGGACCTGCGCCGACAGTTGGCCAAGAACAGCAGCAATAGCAGCAAGCCCCCTTCAAGTGATGGCCTGAAGAAGCCAGCCCCGCGCAGCCTGCGTGGCAAATCCGGAAAGAAAAGTGGCGGCCAAGTTGGCCACCGGGGCGACACCCTGCGCCAGACGTCAACACCCGACTTTGTCGAACGGCATGAGGCGACGCATTGCAGCGCCTGTCAGAGCGCCCTGACGGCGGAGATGGTGAAAGGGATCGAGAAGCGTCAGGTGTTCGACTTGCCTGCGCCACGCCTGGAGGTCACCGAGCATCAGGCGGCGGTTTATTGTTGCGACCATTGTCGAGCCACGACGACGGCTGGCTTTCCCGATGGCGTGGCCGCGCATGTGCAATATGGCACGCGCATGCGGGCAGTGGCGGTCTATTGCAATGTTCAGCAGCTGATACCCGAGGATCGGGTCTGCCAGCTTATGCGCGACCTGTTTGGGGCCACCAGCTTGTGCGCGGCCAGCGTGACCAACTGGACGCGCGGCGCGGCAAATAAGATGGGTGTCGTGGTTGAACACATTCTCGCCCGGCTTGCCGAAGGCGGCGTTCGGCATCTGGACGAGACCGGACTTCGTGTTGCCGGCAAGCTGCACTGGCTGCACACGATCTGCGATACCGCCTTCACCCATTACCGCATCAGCGCCAAACGCGGTGCTGTTCCAACCTTCCTGACCGGCGGGACGATCATTCATGATCACTGGAAACCCTACTACGCCCATATGAGCGGAGTGGACGCCCACGCCCTCTGCGGGGCGCATCACTTGCGCGAACTCAAGGCCATCGAAGAGATCGAAAAAGAGCCTTGGGCGACGGAGATGAGCGCAGTGCTTCATAGCGCCAATCAGCTCAGATGCGCGGCTCAGGATCAAGGCGAGACCGAACTCCCGGAACTGGTTCGCCAGGGTATAGTCACCAGATACATGGCGATCCTCGCCAAGGGGCTCGCCTTCCACGAACGCCAGCCCCCGCTGGCCAAAAGCCCCGGCACCCGCGGCCGAAAAGCCAGGCGGCCAGGCCACAACCTGCTCCTCCGCTTGCGTGACTACCGCGATGACGTTTTGCGATTCATCGCCGACTTCGCGGTCCCATTCACAAACAATCAGGCCGAACAGGACCTGCGCATGATGAAGCTGCGCATGAAAATCTCGGGCACCTTCCGCACCCTCGAGGGCGCGCGGGTCTTCGCCGACATCAGGTCCGTCATCTCGACGGCCAGAAAACACCGGTTCAACATCCTGGAAATCCTGACCCTGTCACCACCTCAGATCATCGCACGGCTCTGACGGAACAAAACCCCGCAACCCTATCGGACAGGGTGCTTGGGAGTTACCAAAAAACTACGAAAAAATTCTGTCGAGTAGTGCACTGGTGACGCCAACGTCTTATCCAGAATCGGGGTAAGTCAGAAATGCAATCCAGATCGTACGCCAAATCACTTACCAGCCGACCAGCTGATCGATGCCTGTTTGCGCGTATAGAACTCGCCCATCAGCCCGATCATCACCAATACCAGTGACAGAAAGACCGGGTATTCGATATTGGAATTGTGCGGGTTATAGTTGATGAAGGCAAATCCGCGCGCCTGGTCGATGCAGTGAAACAACGGGTTCCAATCGAACATGGCGATCATATAGCCGGGCAATGTGTTTGCCACGAACATCTTGCCAGACGCGATCATATTCGCCCGCGTATAGATCTGTTGTGCGATGCCGACAAAGCCCGGCGCCCAAGGCTTCAAAGCAAGAAATACCATGCCTACTGCACAGCCCGATGCCCATGCCAACATGAACATTCCGAACGCCGGAATGGGTGCCATAACTTCGACGGGGTTAAAAATGACATGATAAGAAAACAGCACAACGGCCAATGCCAGCGTCTGGATATAAAGCGAAGACAATGCCGACGAGGCAATCGCAATCGTTGTGTTCATCGGCGCGTGGTTCATCATCGGAGACGCCGGGCCCTCGGAACCGGCAACCGAACTTACCGCCTTGTTATGTGTCAGGAACAGGAAGATTCCCGACAGAATATAAAGCAGAAAGTCGCCCCGGATCGCGGACCCGCGAAGTCCAAGAATCGAGAACATCACGTAGAAGACAATAACCAGTATGATCGTTTGCAAAATGCTGGTGAATAACCCAATTATCGCATTTCCGTGCGACTTGCGTACGTCACGGACAATGGCGTGATAGATCAACTCCAGTATGGTGAAGACCGTCTGAACGCGGTTTTTCTGTACCTTAATTTCGAACATTGCCGTTACGTTTGAACCCGCTCTGACGACTTTCCCCGTCTTTAGCGCAGGGAATTGTTGCCGTTTTCTTTGCGCGGGATCATAAGAGGATGTGGATAAAACTTCAATAACGTGTGCGCGAGGGCAGTAGTTTGGACTTTCAAGAATTGGCGTCGGTTATGCGTCGCTTGGCGTTGGAAGCAGGCGACCTGATCATGCAGATTTACGACGCACCGGATTTCGAAGTGAAGACAAAATCCGACGACAGCCCGGTGACCGAGGCTGACGAAGCGGCTGACGCACATATTAGCGCGGGTTTGCGTGCGGCGTTTCCCGGTGTGACATTGGTGACTGAGGAGCAATCTGAAAGCCATGATCAATCGGCAGATACTTTTTTGATCGTTGATCCTTTGGACGGCACAAAAGAATTTATCAAACGCCGTGGGGAATTCACTGTGAATATTGCATATGTAAAAGAAGGCGTTCCGGTACGTGGGGTTGTTTATGCCCCAGCGAAGGGGCGGTTATTCTACACCGATGCCGAAGGGCATTCGGTTGAGGAATCCGGTGAACATGCAAGGGAAACCGTGGGCGAGACCCGTTCATTGGCTGTGACGCAACCAGATAACAATGCATTGATGGTCGTCGCCTCAAAATCGCACCGCGATCAGGCAACGGACGACTATATTGGCAAATACCGGGTACGCGATATGACCAGCGCCGGATCGTCCCTGAAATTCTGCCTTGTTGCAGCTGGCGAGGCCGACATCTATCCCCGCCTTGGGCGCACGATGGAGTGGGATACTGCGGCAGGAGACGCCGTTTTGCGCGGTTCAGGTGGAAAGATGGTGCGTTTTGATGATCACACCGTTTTCACCTATGGCAAGGCGGGCTTCGAAAATCCATTTTTCATCGCTTATGCGCCCGGTGTGGATCTGCACCGCGCCTGATGTCTGTGCTGATTGTCATTCCCGCGCGCTACGCCTCTTCGCGGTATCCGGGAAAACCGCTGGTTGGCTTGAAGGGGGCGACCGGGGTCAAAAAGCCCTTAATCCAACGAACTTGGGATGTCGCTCAGAGAGTCGCGGGTGTTGATCGCGTTGTGGTCGCAACGGATGATGAACGCATTAAAGAAGCTTCCATGAATTTTGGTGCCGAGGTCATCATGACGTCATCAAATGCCAAAAACGGAACAGAACGTTGCGCGGAGGTGGTCAAGAAGCTGCCGGGTTACGAGATCGTGGTGAACCTGCAAGGTGACGCACCACTGACACCGCCCTGGTTTGTTGAGGCGCTGATTGACGGCCTCCGGACTGCCGAAGATGCTGCTGCGGCGACTCCGGTGTTGCGCTGCGATGGCCGCGCCTTGGCCGGGTTTCGCGCAGACCGGGCGGCTGGCAGGGTTGGCGGAACAACTGCGGTGTTTGGCGTGGACATGTCCGCTTTGTATTTCTCTAAAGAAGTCATTCCATTTACCGGGTCGGATTACCCGCCGGAGGCAGAGACGCCGGTATTCCACCATGTTGGCGTTTATGCCTACAGACCCGAGGCAATGCGCGAATACGCGTCCTGGCCAGTTGGGCAGGCGGAATCGCTGGAAGGACTGGAACAACTGCGGTTTCTGGAACAAGGACGGCGCGTTCTTTGCGTTGAAGTCGAAGCAAAAGGCCGAGAATTTTGGGAGCTCAACAACCCCGAAGATGTTCCCAAAATTGAGGCAATTCTGGCGGCCCAGGGACAGGAATGACGCCACCGACCGTCAGCATCGTTGTCGTCAGCCGCGGCAGACCAGCGGCACTGAAACGATGCCTGACAGGGATCGAGCAATTGTTTACCCAGCGCTTCGAAGTGGTAATTGTTGCCGATCCCGCAGGTTGCGAGGCCGTTCGGATTATGGGGCTTGCCGACTCAGTGAAATTAGTTGAATTCGACGAAGCCAACATTTCTTCCGCCCGCAACGTTGGTACAAATGCCGCAGCTGGTGAAATTATTGCATTCATCGACGATGACTCGGTGCCGGAACCAACGTGGCTGGACAATCTGACTGCGCCATTTGATGACACCGAAGTCCAGGTTGCAGGCGGGTATGTCCTGGGCAGAGATGGCATTCGATTTCAGTATCGCGCCAATTGGGTGGATCGCGCGGGTTGGACCCATCCAATTGAAATAGACAGCGATCAGCCAGTGAAATTTCCCGCAGATAAAGACCGCGCAATCAAAACCGAAGGCACAAATTTCGCGATCAGGAGCGACGCAATTGATACCCTTGGCGGATTCGATACGGCCTTCGCCTATTTCCTCGACGAAACCGACCTGAACATTCATGCGGCAGATGCGGGAATGGCCACAACAATCGTCCCGCAAGCCGCGGTTCATCATGGGTTTCTTGCGTCTTCCCAACGCACGGCGCAATCACTTCCCAAATCCCTGTTCGACATCGGCGCGAGTGCAACCGTATTTCTTCGAAAACACGCGTCAGAATTAGATTTGGATTCAGAAGTTTCCAGGTACCGAAACCACCAATCCAAAATGCTGGCACGTCATGAATCCCGAGGAAATTGCTCTGAGCAGCATTCTGCTGAAATTTTGGCAACTTTTGATCGAGGAGTGCTCGAAGGAAAGTCGCGCCCATTTGGTGTGCTCAGTGCGAGGTATGCGACGCCGCCGGTTTTTAAAGAATTCATACGGCGTCGAGAATTCATAGGCTCACTTTGGTTAGCGGGGCGCATCTGGGAAAAACGCGCGCTGCGCGCACAGGCCGAAAGAGCCGTAAATGCCGGAAACCGTGTTACTATCTTGGTATTCTCGCCGTCGGCACGCCGACACCGGATGCATTTTACTGACGGGGGATATTGGATGCAAAGCGGGGGATTGTTTGGTGTTTCGTCTCAAGGCGATCCGCGATTTCAATTCACAACCTTTCGCCGCCGCTTACGACGCGAGCTAAAACGGCTGGAACCGCATCGGGAATTTACAAATATCAGCGAAAATATATGCTATACCCGTGCGCCTGAATTGGCCTGATGTTTTCCGGGTTAGAGTCCCCGATAGGGGATCTGTAAACCCCACGGCTTTAGCCGGACGGGATCGCGGCATTTGCGTTAAGATGCCTGATTATGGATTCGTACAAGCGTGGCAGCCATACGGTTTGGGACTGCAAATACCACTTGGTGGGGGTGACGAAGTACCGCTACCAGGTGTTGGGCGGCGATGTCGGCAACCGCTGCCGTGAGTTGCTGCGCGAGACGGCGCGGGCGCATGGGATGGTTGTGCATGCCGGATCAATCAACCGTGACCACGAGCATATGCCGGTGTCGACCCCGCCGAACCTGTCGGTCAGCCGTGCGGAGCAATATCTGAAAGGGCGCAGTTCGCACAAGCTGCTGAGCGAGTTCGGGATATTGCGCAAAAGATATTGGGGGCAACACCTGTGGGCCCGCGGTTACCGGGTTGCCAGCAGCGGCAACGTGACAGACGAGGTGTGGTTGGAATACATCAAGAACCAGACGCCACCCGAGCCCGATGATGATTTTAATCCAGCGGGAACTCCCCGCGTGTAAGCGCGGGGATGATAGCCCTTCCATTGTCTTCGGGCTATCGTCTGCAGAATGCGGCTGCGAAAATCGTCCCACAGCGTTTACAAAGGATTTTTTGTGTCCACCGTTGGGGTCGACGAGCAAACGATACGGAATTACGTCCGATGGCAGGGCCGAGAAGATAATGGACAAGCGGAGCTTGACCTTTGAAAGAACCACGGGTGTAAGCCCGTGGGTATCTATATCACTTTGTATTCCTTGAGCGATACAACGCGGAAGTTGTCGGTGACGGTGTCGCGGAACTCAGGCCATTTTTCTGGCAGTGTCGTACGGAAGAAGTTGAAAATAGCCTCTGTGAACTGGTTGAACGTTGCATAGTGGCGATTGTGTGTGACCCAATCGTGCATGACGCCCCAAAGGCGCTCGATTGGGTTGAGATGCGGGGCATATGCTGGCAGGAAATGCAACTTCACCCGGCGTTCCGGGCTGTTGAGCCATGGCTGAAGTATCCTGGCATGATGATAGCGGGCATTGTCGACAAAGACATGGATGGTCGTCATGGTTGGGTTGTTGCGCTCCAACTTTTCCAGCATTTGTTGGGTTGTCCGGGCATTGATCTTTTCGCCTTCTACAAAGGTGAACTGGAAGGTCTCAAGGTCAAGCGCTCCCTGAATATTGAGCCGTTTGCGCCCGGATGTCGCCTTCAGGGCCGTCTTTTGTCCCTTTGGGAACCAGCCATGGGCGGGGCGGCTCTGATGCTCGGGGTGAACAGCGTCCGAAAAGACAACCATCTCATCTGCGGCCAACCCGTTCATCATGGCCTCATATTGGGCAATAAACGCAGCCTGTTTGGCTTCATCGGCCTGTGCAGGCAGCAATTGTGGTTTCCTATACACAAACCCCAGGCGGCGCATCAGCCTGGCGGCTCCCGAGGGGCTGTAGCTCTGGTCGCACTCGGCCAGAACATAGGCACAGACCTCATCTACGTTCTGTGCCGGATGTTCGGTGAAATGCGCTTTCAAAGCCCGTTCCTGCTCCACCGATAGATGCCCCTGTCGCTGGCTGTAGCCCTTCAAGCCAAAAAATGACAACCCCGCTCCGGCAAACGCGAACTGCCATTCCGTCAGAACCGTTGGACCGATATCCAAAATCCGGCAAACCGTTCCGGCGTCTTCTCCTGTGTCCAGAAGAAGAAACGCACGCGCACGTTTCCAAACAAGGGCCTCAACTTTGCGGCGGCGGCAAAGCGCTTCAAGCGCTATGCGCTGCTCGTCGGATAAGGTGACTGTTTTGTCTCGCTTGCTCATACCCTCAAAATAGAAACCTCCGTGCCTGTGACCATGCGGCAAAGTGATTCACAGGCATCAAAATCATCAGGCCAATTCAGGCGCAGGAGTGTAACTCGCAACAGGTGGCCGGATTAAGCAAAAATTTCTCGTTGACCTTGTATATCTTAGCTGCGCTCTAGAAAGAGGCGTGTTAAGATTCTGGAAACGATAATCCGAGGTAGGAAAAATGGCCCGCAAAATCACGAAGGCCGTGTTCCCTGTTGCCGGTCTAGGCACACGATTTTTGCCCGCGACGAAGTCGATCCCGAAAGAGATCATGACTCTCGTGGATCGCCCGCTGATTCAATATGCGATTGATGAAGCGCGGGCCGCCGGAATCAAAGAGTTCATCTTTGTTACCTCGCGTGGCAAGGGCGCGCTGGAGGACTACTTCGATCATGCGCCGGAGTTGGAAAATTCACTTCGTAAGAAGAAAAAAATCAATCTTCTGCAAGAACTTAAAAGTACGAACATGGATAGCGGTGTGATCGCCTATATACGCCAGCATCGCGCTCTAGGGCTCGGCCATGCCGTGTGGTGTGCACGTCGGTTGATTACACCGAATGAGAGTTTTGCGGTAATTCTGCCCGACGATGTGATCGAGGCGGAAAAGCCCTGTCTGCAGCAAATGGTCGAAGCTTATGAAGAAACCGGCGGTTCGATGGTTGCCGCGATGGAAGTTCCCCCCGAAAAGGCCTCAGCCTATGGTGTGCTTGATATCAAGGAAGACATGGGATCCATCGTTTCGGTCAAAGGAATGATTGAAAAGCCAGATCAGGACGTTGCACCATCAAATCTGGCTGTGATTGGCCGCTACATTTTATCAAATGATGTCCTTCGCAATCTGAACAAAATCAAAAGCGGTACAGGTGGCGAGGTTCAGCTGACGGATGCAATCGCTGCCGAAATCGATGCGGACCGCGACGTTTATGGGTTCCGGTTCCGCGGGCAGCGGTTTGACTGTGGCTCAAAGGCTGGCTTCCTTCAGGCGACCGTGGCGTTTGGTCTTGCAAGGGAAGAACTTGCTGACGAGTTTTTCGAATACCTGAGCCACATGGTTTCAGAACGACACGCTGCAGAGTAAACATGAACAAAGTATTGGTGACAGGCGGCGCGGGCTACATCGGGTCGCACGCCTGTAAGGTATTGCGAGACGCGGGTTATATTCCGGTGACCTTCGACAACCTGTCCACAGGATGGGAAGACGCGGTCAAATTCGGACCATTCCATCGCGGAGACCTTCTGAACCGGGCCGATATTGACGCGGCGTTCCTGGAACATACACCAACAGCCGTCATGCACTTTGCCGCGTTCAGTCAGGTGGGTGAAGCGATGAGCAATCCCGGCAAATACTGGCGCAATAACTTCGGTGGCGGGTTGAACCTGATCGAAGCCACAATAGCCCATGAATGCCGCAACTTTGTATTTAGTTCGACCTGCGCGACCTACGGCGATCAAGATGGCGTGGAACTGGATGAACATTGTCCACAACAGCCCCAGAACGCATATGGCGCATCAAAAAGAGCGATCGAAGATATGCTTGCGGATTTCTCTGCCAGCGATGATCTGAACTATGTAATATTCCGCTATTTCAATGTTGCAGGCGCAGACCCGGATGGTGAGATAGGCGAATTCCATCAGCCAGAAACCCACCTGGTTCCGATCATTCTTGATGCCGTGGCGGACAAACGCGATGGAATTACGGTATTTGGCGGTGACTATGACACACCTGACGGAACCTGTATCCGTGATTATGTTCACGTGATGGATTTGGTGGACGCGCATGTTTCCGGCCTGAAGTGGCTCGAGGAAAGGAAGGGAAATCGTGTTTTTAACCTCGGCACCGGCTCTGGTTTTTCGGTGCGTGAAGTAATTGACCACGCCCGGGTGGTGACAAACCGCGATGTACCATGGAAGATAGGGCCGCGCCGATCTGGTGATTGCACCAAACTCGTTTCAGGGTCGCGGCGCGCCACTGAAGAGTTGGGGTGGGAACCCCGGCTGTCCACGCTGGAGGAAATGATCCGCGATGCATGGCGTTGGCACCAGACCGGTCACTACGAGAAGTAAGGTTCAAACCCCTCGGCAGGCGGGGCGGGTTCGCATTTTCTGTTACGTAATTCACCGCAATCGAATTACCGCGCATTTTGAAGGAAGTTGGTGTGAATAACCCACCAGCCCGCTGTCTCGACGTGACAAGATTGGTGTCGCGACAAGGCCGTACTGTGTTCACAGGTATCGACCGGGTGGAACTGGCTTATTTGAAGCACTTCATTGAAGAGGACGTACCTTGTTACCTGTTTTTGAAGACCTGGACGGGATATCTGTTGGTTGGTCCGGATCAATCTCGAAACGCTGCCGCGCAGTTGGCCGGCGCAGAATATTGGGGAAGAGATAGCATTCTTGGGGTAATGCGCCGACGTGCGCATCCGTTGAAGAGGCGCGCTGAGGCAACGATGCGTCGACAATCGCTTGCCCGGTGTCTCAGAAATGACGTTTCCAAAATGCTCGCACGACATGTTCCGCAGGGAACCACTTATTTCAATGTCGGGCACAGCAACCTTGACGAAAATGTAATGGCGGCTTGGCAATCAGTCGGTGACGTTTCGGTACTTGTCCATGATACCATCCCTCTCGACTTTCCGGAATATCAGAGGGCAGGGACCGTTTCTCGGTTTGAAGAGAAACTTCACGCCGTGCTCGGTTCGACGAAGAGGGTAATTTGTATTTCTCGGGAAACAGAAAAGGCCGTGCGGTTGTGGGCCAGAAATTGGTCGCTTCCACAGCCCGCATCTGTTGTGGCACCCATTGGTGTTACCTCTCCCACGGTCGATTTCGGGGAATTATCGGAATCACTTCGCGCGCTGAAATCCCCCTATTTTGTAGCGCTTGGAACAATTGAGCCCCGGAAAAATCACAGTTTCTTGTTAGACATATGGGCGCAACTTATCCGCGAGCTTAAGGTCGCTGATATTCCAAGGCTTGTGATCGCCGGCGCACGTGGTTGGGAGAATTCGCAAGTATTCAATCGCCTGGACGGATCACCGATGATGGGGCGGCAGGTATTCGAAGTGAACGATCTCGGCGATGGCGCTCGTGGCGCACTTCTGACGGGCTCCTCGGGGTTACTATTCCCGACCTTCGCGGAGGGGTTTGGATTGCCGCCAATGGAGGCATTGGCGCTTAACGTTCCGGTAATCTGTTCGGATCTGCCGGTATTGCGGGAAAATCTCGCGGACTTCCCCATTTACGCACCCGTAAACGATATGTATTTATGGAAACAATCGATCCTGCAGCTAGCGGGACAGAACTTAGGGCAGACGGGCAATGGGAAAGGTTCGGAAAAATTCGCGCCGCCAACTTGGGCAGATCACTTCAACACTGTTTTAAAGAGCGCGTGATAGAGGCAATTTGGGTTTCGGTCCAATGGTCTCGCCGGGAAAACGATGGGCGCAATTAGGTCATACAGGCTGCGGTTGCAGCGTAAACGCTGGCGTATCCGCGCATTTCGCAAGCGTCGTGACCTCTCGGTTGTTGCTGATCGAACCGGAAACATCCGCCCCGATGACATTCTGATCTTCTCGACACTGAGGAACGAGAAGATCCGCCTTGAATACTTCCTGAATTACTATCGTGACATGGGGGTTAACCATTTCCTGATCGTGGACAATGGCTCAGACGACGGTAGCCGCGAATACCTACAGGATCAAAAAGACGTTTCTGTCTGGTCAACCACCAAAAGCTACAAGCGCGCAAGGTTCGGTGTGGATTGGTTGAATTGGCGTAACTCCCAAGCACCCCCCACGTTTGAGTGTTATTGTCAGTTTTATGGTGAGTCGAATTTGCCATTTTGCGCGTGTTTTTTTTCTTTCTTGTCTGAATTCTGTGGCGCCGGGTTGATTTCTCTGAATCAGTGGTGGGATGGATCAGGTTGCCGCCCTTGAACAACTTCTCGCCACGGCTCTGCGTCGGATCGCTGAGCTTGAAGCTGCGTTGGCGAGCATGGCGGAAGAGATCACGGACCTGCGCCGACAGTTGGCCAAGAACAGCAGCAATAGCAGCAAGCCCCCTTCAAGTGATGGCCTGAAGAAGCCAGCCCCGCGCAGCCTGCGTGGCAAATCCGGAAAGAAAAGTGGCGGCCAAGTTGGCCACCGGGGCGACACCCTGCGCCAGACGTCAACACCCGACTTTGTCGAACGGCATGAGGCGACGCATTGCAGCGCCTGTCAGAGCGCCCTGACGGCGGAGATGGTGAAAGGGATCGAGAAGCGTCAGGTGTTCGACTTGCCTGCGCCACGCCTGGAGGTCACCGAGCATCAGGCGGCGGTTTATTGTTGCGACCATTGTCGAGCCACGACGACGGCTGGCTTTCCCGATGGCGTGGCCGCGCATGTGCAATATGGCACGCGCATGCGGGCAGTGGCGGTCTATTGCAATGTTCAGCAGCTGATACCCGAGGATCGGGTCTGCCAGCTTATGCGCGACCTGTTTGGGGCCACCAGCTTGTGCGCGGCCAGCGTGACCAACTGGACGCGCGGCGCGGCAAATAAGATGGGTGTCGTGGTTGAACACATTCTCGCCCGGCTTGCCGAAGGCGGCGTTCGGCATCTGGACGAGACCGGACTTCGTGTTGCCGGCAAGCTGCACTGGCTGCACACGATCTGCGATACCGCCTTCACCCATTACCGCATCAGCGCCAAACGCGGTGCTGTTCCAACCTTCCTGACCGGCGGGACGATCATTCATGATCACTGGAAACCCTACTACGCCCATATGAGCGGAGTGGACGCCCACGCCCTCTGCGGGGCGCATCACTTGCGCGAACTCAAGGCCATCGAAGAGATCGAAAAAGAGCCTTGGGCGACGGAGATGAGCGCAGTGCTTCATAGCGCCAATCAGCTCAGATGCGCGGCTCAGGATCAAGGCGAGACCGAACTCCCGGAACTGGTTCGCCAGGGTATCGTCACCAGATACATGGCGATCCTCGCCAAGGGGCTCGCCTTCCACGAACGCCGGCCCCCGCTGGCCAAAAGCCCCGGCACCCGCGGCCGAAAAGCCAGGCGGCCAGGCCACAACCTGCTCCTCCGCCTGCGTGACTACCGCGATGACGTTTTGCGATTCATCGCCGACTTCGCGGTCCCATTCACAAACAATCAGGCCGAACAGGACCTGCGCATGATGAAGCTGCGCATGAAAATCTCGGGCACCTTCCGCACCCTCGAGGGCGCGCGGGTCTTCGCCGACATCAGGTCCGTCATCTCGACGGCCAGAAAACACCGGTTCAACATCCTGGAAATCCTGACCCTGTCACCACCTCAGATCATCGCACGGCTCTGACGGAACAAAACCCCGCAACCCTATCGGACAGGGTGCTTGGGAGTTACGAATTGGCTGCAATCTAAATATGCGCACGGGCATTGGTCGCTTGTGATTGATGTCGATGAATTCCTGATTTACCCATTCTGCGATACAAGGCCAATCCGGGCGCTGACGGATTGGCTAGACGCATCCTCGATCAAATCTTTCAGTGCTATGCTGTTGGACATGTACCCGAAGGGACCCATTGACGCCTTTCCCTATCGCGAGGGTCAGGATCCAATCGAAATCGCCAATTGGTTCGACAGCGGCAACTACGCGATCAATAAGAACAAAAAATTTGGCAATCTGTGGATTCAGGGCGGTCCGCGGGCGCGGGCATTTTTTCACGACAACCCCGAACGGGCACCGGCACTGAACAAAATCCCGCTTGTCAAATGGGACCGAGACTATGCCTATGTCAGTTCGACCCACATGGTGCTGCCACGCGGATTGAATCAGGTTTACGATGAATGGGGTGGCGAAAAGGCGAGTGGCATTCTCTTGCACGCGAAGTTTCTGGACACTTTCGGCGTCAAGGCTGCGGAGGAACTGGATCGCAAGCAACATTATGCAGCCAGCCATGAGTACAAGGCATACCACCGGCACCTGAAGGATAACCCGGATCTTTGGTGCAAGTGGTCCGAAAAGTACATCAATTGGCGACAGCTTGAAATTCTGGGCCTGATGTCCAAAGGAAACTGGGCATGACGGTCGGCATTGTCATGCTGGTGCACGAGGCGCTGGACCGCGCCGAACAAGTCGCACGGCATTGGTCGAGGCATGGTTGCCCTGTTGTGATTCACGTCGACAAACAGGTGAAATCCCGTGCGCTGGCGGGTTTTGCGGACCAACTGTCTGATTTGAAAAATGTTCGCTTTTCCAAGCGTCATCGGTGCGAGTGGGGCACTTGGAGCCTCGTGGCCGCAAGCCAGTCCGCATCAGAATTGATGTTGCACGACTTTCCAGAGGTGCGGCACGTATTTCTGGCCAGTGGTTCGTGTCTTCCGCTGCGCCCGGTCGAAGAGTTGAAGCAATATCTTGAAGACCGCCCACTCACCAATTTCATCGAGTCCGTGACCACAGAGGACGTCCCGTGGACGGTTGGCGGGCTGGATTCCGAACGCTTCACCTTGCGCTTTCCGTTTTCTTGGAAAAAACAGCGCTATCTGTTTGATCGTTATGTCCGCCTGCAGCGTCGCCTGCGCTACAAGCGTCGCATCCCGGAGGGGCTCGTGCCACATCTGGGAAGCCAATGGTGGTGTCTGACACGCCAGACATTGTCGGCCATCCTTGAGGACCCGGACCGCAAGTACTATGACCGCTATTTCCGACGCGTCTGGATCCCGGACGAAAGCTATTATCAGACGCTGGTGCGCCTTTACTCGTCAAATATCGAAAGCCGGTCGCTGACGCTTTCCAAATTCGACTTCCAGGGTAAACCGCACATTTTCTATGACGACCACCTGCAATTGCTGCGCCGTTCAAATTGCTTCGTGGCGCGCAAAATCTGGCCGCGCGCGAACCGGCTCTACAACACATTTTTGGGCAGCGATGCAGAATCGCTCGGTCGCACAGAGCCTGACCCCGGCAAGATCGACCGCATCTTCGCCAAGGCCGTTGAACGACGAACCCGCGGGCGAGCAGGATTGGTCATGCAAAGCCGCTTTCCTTATGACGGTTGGGAAAACGGCAAGACCTGCGCGCCCTATTCAGTGTTTCAGGGATTCAGCGACCTGTTCGAAGATTTCGAAGAGTGGCTGGGCAAGGTCGTAAATGCCCGCGTTCATGGCGAGCTGTTCGCACCGGGTCGGGTGAACTTTCATGGCGGCCAGAAGGTATTCAATGGCGCGCTAAGCGACAGTGCCGCGTTGCGCGACTACAATCCGACAGCTTTCTTGCGAAACCTTGTTTGGAATACGCGCGGTGAACGGCAGTGCTTTATGTTGTCGCCCCGGGACACGCAAAAGATCAACTGGTACATGTCGACCGATTCAAACGCGCAGATTTCTGTTATTTCGGGCACATGGGCCGTGCCGTTGTTTCATTCAAACCAGAATTTTTCTGAAATCCGCAAAGAGGCCGCGCGACTTCAGAAGATCGAGACCGAATTTCTTGACGCACTCCGCAACAGCCACGCCAAGGCCCGGGTGCGTATCTGGACGATGGCCGATTTTGTCGACAGCCCGATGGAGCCGTTGCAATCCATCATCGACGAGGTGGGTCCGCGCAACCATCGGCGATTGACCGAGGCACCGCGCATGGTGGATCTGAATGGCTTTGGCCAGTTCCTGCAAAACCTGAAGAACCAGGGAATGCATCCGCATCTGATGGGTGATTTTGCGTCTTCTGACAGTGGCCCGGATCGCCCGGCATCTCAACGCAAACCGTATCTGGTAAAGAATTAACGCATGAGCGGACAATTCGATTATTTCGTGATCTACGCAGAAATGCGCACCGGATCAAATTTTCTGGAAGAGAACGTCAATGAATATCCGGGGCTGAAATGTTACGGCGAAGCCTTTAATCCGGTCTTCATTGGCGGGCCGAAAAAGTCCGATCTGCTTGGCGTTACTCTCGCATCGCGAGAGGCAAATCCCGATGTGCTGTTGGATCAGATGCGCATTCAGACAGATGGATTGCCCGGCTTTCGATTTTTTCATGATCACGACCCGCGCGTTCTGGAAAAATCACTGAATGACCGTCGCTGCGGCAAGATCATCCTGACACGAAATCCTGTCGAAAGCTACGTATCGCGCAAAATTGCCGCGACCACCGGCCAGTGGCGCTTGAACGATCTAAAAAATGCAAAGACTGCGAAAATTACCTTTGAGTCCGCAGAGTTCGAAGAACATCTGGAAGACCTGCAGTCCTTTCAACGCAAGCTGATGCATGGGCTTCAGGTAACTGGGCAGACAGCTTTCTATATTGCCTATGAGGATGTCCGCGATATCGAAATATTGGACGGATTGGCCGCATTCCTAGGCGTCGATCACCAGAAATCGCGCGCGAGCAAAAAGACCAAGGTGCAAAACCCCGCGCCGCTTTCGGAAAAAGTCGAGAACTTCGATGAGATGGAGCGTGCGCTTGCAAGGCTTGATCGATTCAACCTCAACCGCACCCCGAATTTTGAACCCCGCCGCGCGCCAATGGTGCCGCAATACATCGCCGCTGCGGAGGCGCCGTTGTTGTATCAACCGATCAAGGGCGGACCGGGCGCGCGTATCTGCGCGTGGCTGACGTCGCTTGATGGTACCGAGGACGCAGACCTCATCCGTGAATTCGACCGCAAGGCGTTGCGCAAATGGAAACGTCAGCATCCGGGTCATCGCTGCTTTTCCGTGATCACCCACCCGGTCCATCGCCTGCACAGGACATTTTGCGACTACATTCTCGGCGCTGGGCCGGACACATATGTGGATATGCGCGCGGCGTTGCGAAAGAATTACAAACTCCCCGTGCCAGAGGCTTGGACTGGTAATGGGTGGAGCGTTGATGACCACCGCGCGGCTTTCCTGTCGTTTGCGAAGTTCGTGCAGGGTAACCTGAATGGTCAAACGAGCCTTCGTGTTGATGCAAGCTGGGCCTCGCAAACAGAAGTTTTGCTTGGCCTAAGCGGGGTTCAAGTGCCCGATATGGTGCTGCGCGAAAACGATTTGGCGCAAGGTTTGGAGCAACTAGCCGCGCAAGTCGGACTCACGTCGCCGGGGGAGCCGCCTGATATCTCCACCGGACCATTTCGCCTTGAAGATGTCTACGAAGACGAAATCGAAGATGTCGTTCGATCCGCCTATCAGCGCGACTATATGCAATTCGGGTTCCGGGCCTTGTCGAAAGGCTAAACCCGTCCGGGAACCTCAGTTGAAATCTGCGAATACCTGATCCTGTTCGACCATGTCGCGCAGCAATTCCGGAACCTGCCAGTAATACGCATCCTCAGTCGCGAATTCCTCGATCCGTGCGATCAAGGTCTTTATCCCGACCTGATCGGCATAATGTAGCGGGCCGCCGTGATGTCGTGGAAAGCCATAGCCAAATAGTTCAACCGCATCGACATCAATCGGGCGCAACGCAACGCCGTCTGCAACGACCCGCGCGGCTTCTGACGCCATTGCGGTCAAGTAGCGGGTGACGATTTCTTCATCGGACAGTTTCCTCGGTGCAATTCCCGCATTGGAGCGCTCTTCTTCGATTATCCGAAATACATCGGGGTTTTCCACCGGATCGCCATCGCCATAAATGTAATACCCGCGCCCGGTCTTTCGCCCGAACCAGCCTGCCTCGCAAATCCGGTCGGCGATCTCGACATACCGTTCTTCTGGGGGCCGCGTCGGCGCACGTCGTTTGCGCGCCGCCCAGCCGATATCCAGCCCGGCCAGATCCAGCACAGAGAATGGCCCCATCGCGAAGCCGAAATCCTTCAACGCCCGGTCCACCTGTGTGGGTGTTGCGCCATCCATGATCATGTAATCTGCTACTTTCCGGGTGTGGTTCAGAATCCGATTGCCAATGAATCCGTCGCAAACCCCAGACCACACCGCGATCTTCTTCAACCGCTTGGCCAGCGCGAATCCCGTCACTACGACCTCCGGCGCGGTATTTTCGCCGACGACCACTTCCAGCAATCGCATCACATGGGCCGGAGAGAAGAAGTGCAGGCCGATCACTCTGTCCGGTCTGGAAGTGGACTGCGCCAATTCATCCACATCCAGATAAGACGTATTCGTCGCAATGATCCCACCGAGTTTCACGACGGTGTCTAGTTGCTGCAATACTTGCGCCTTCACGGCCAAATCCTCGAACACAGCTTCAATCACCAGATCGGTTTCTGAAAAATCCGCGTATTCCAGGGTCGTCTTGAACTTCCCGTTTAAAATGTTCGCCAGGGCGTCTTCTGTCAGTTTACCCCGTTTCACTGCACCCGCGAGGTTCTTGGAAATCGCCGCAAGCGCGCGGTCACAGGCGCGTTGATGCTGCTCTTTCAAGACCACATCCAACCCCGCGAGAAGACACGCAGTCGCAATCCCCGATCCCATCGTGCCGCCGCCAACGATGCCTACTGAACCAATGTCACGAGGTATCGCATCTTCGATCGGAATTTTCGCAACCGCGCGTTCCGCGAAAAACGCATGGATCAATCCGGCACGCTGTGGGCTGGCGACGCAATCGAAAAACCCCTGCCGCTCGCGGTCCATGCCTTCGGTAAAGTCGCCCGTCGACAGCGCAATGCATTCAACAATCCTGTGCGGCGCAAAAAGATTGGCCTGTGTCTTACGCATCCGATTGGCATATTCGGTCAATGCGGTGCGATCGGCCTGAACAGTGATCTCCGCCGTCCGCCGTGTCGCCAAAGCACCGCTGATCGCGTCTTCAGCAAACCGCAGAGCCACCTCTCGCGGCTCGCCTTCGTCAATCCGATCCACCAGTCCCAACGACAAAGCCTCGTCCGCCCCAATCCGCCGACCACTTGTCGCCAGATCGAGTGTTGCGCGGATGCCAATCAACCTTGGCCCCCGCTGTGTGCCGCCGGACCCGGGCAGAACGCCCAATGTCACTTCGGGGAATCCAGTCAAAAGATTTGGCAGCGCCACACGCGCCTGCGCCGCAATTGCCACTTCCAAACCACCGCCCAGCGTCGGGCCATGCATTACCGCGACCGTCGGGACCGGACAATTTTCCAGTGCCAGACAGACCTCAGGCATCGTCGGCTCGGCAATCGGTTTGCCGAATTCTGTGATGTCGGCACCTGCGATAAAAGCCCGGTTCGCCCCATAGATTCCAATTGCCTGCACCTTCGGCCCCAACGCCTTCACGGCTTCGAAGATACCGCGTCGCATCGAATACCCACACGCGTTGACCGGCGGATTGTTCAGACAAATCAGCCCGACATCGTCGACGATTTCATAACTGACAGTCTCGGACGTTGTTGTCATATCTGTTCCTTTTCCCACGCGCTGATCTGGCCGGCGAAATGAGAGCTGAGTTTATGTTTCAAAATCTTGCCCGTTGGCGCAGTCGGGAAGCTGTCGACCATAAAAATCGCCTGTGGCTGTTTGTATGCCACCAGCTTTTCGCGCAGCCAAGCGGCCAGTTCTGTTGCAGCGACTTCGCCAAGCACAAAGGCAAGAATGTCCTCATTCCCATCTCGTTGATGCGGCACGACCGCCGCGACGCTGACTTTGGGGTGTTGGGTCAGCATTCCCTCTATCTCAGGCGGAAAAACGTTAAATCCGGATCGGATAATCAACTCTTTCTTCCGGCCTTCAATAAACAGAACACCGTCCTCGAGCCGTCCTAAATCGCCGGATCGCAACAGACCTGGGCGCGGCAAAGCCTCTGCTGTCGCCTCAGGGTCCCGATAATAACCTTTCATGTAACTCCCAAGCACCCTGTCCGATAGGGTTGCGGGGTTTTGTTCCGTCAGAGCCGTGCGATGATCTGAGGTGGTGACAGGGTCAGGATTTCCAGGATGTTGAACCGGTGTTTTCTGGCCGTCGAGATGACGGACCTGATGTCGGCGAAGACCCGCGCGCCCTCGAGGGTGCGGAAGGTGCCCGAGATTTTCATGCGCAGCTTCATCATGCGCAGGTCCTGTTCGGCCTGATTGTTTGTGAATGGGACCGCGAAGTCGGCGATGAATCGCAAAACGTCATCGCGGTAGTCACGCAGGCGGAGGAGCAGGTTGTGGCCTGGCCGCCTGGCTTTTCGGCCGCGGGTGCCGGGGCTTTTGGCCAGCGGGGGCTGGCGTTCGTGGAAGGCGAGCCCCTTGGCGAGGATCGCCATGTATCTGGTGACGATACCCTGGCGAACCAGTTCCGGGAGTTCGGTCTCGCCTTGATCCTGAGCCGCGCATCTGAGCTGATTGGCGCTATGAAGCACTGCGCTCATCTCCGTCGCCCAAGGCTCTTTTTCGATCTCTTCGATGGCCTTGAGTTCGCGCAAGTGATGCGCCCCGCAGAGGGCGTGGGCGTCCACTCCGCTC
This sequence comes from uncultured Paracoccaceae bacterium, assembly GCA_951812305.1. Classification (GTDB taxonomy): domain Bacteria; phylum Pseudomonadota; class Alphaproteobacteria; order Rhodobacterales; family Rhodobacteraceae; genus Rhodobacter_B. Next base: position 449,711 of record CATOSB010000011.1, on the reverse strand, counting down.
ATATGGGCGTAGTAGGGTTTCCAGTGATCATGAATGATCGTCCCGCCGGTCAGGAAGGTTGGAACAGCACCGCGTTTGGCGCTGATGCGGTAATGGGTGAAGGCGGTATCGCAGATCGTGTGCAGCCAGTGCAGCTTGCCGGCAACACGAAGTCCGGTCTCGTCCAGATGCCGAACGCCGCCTTCGGCAAGCCGGGCGAGAATGTGTTCAACCACGACACCCATCTTATTTGCCGCGCCGCGCGTCCAGTTGGTCACGCTGGCCGCGCACAAGCTGGTGGCCCCAAACAGGTCGCGCATAAGCTGGCAGACCCGATCCTCGGGTATCAGCTGCTGAACATTGCAATAGACCGCCACTGCCCGCATGCGCGTGCCATATTGCACATGCGCGGCCACGCCATCGGGAAAGCCAGCCGTCGTCGTGGCTCGACAATGGTCGCAACAATAAACCGCCGCCTGATGCTCGGTGACCTCCAGGCGTGGCGCAGGCAAGTCGAACACCTGACGCTTCTCGATCCCTTTCACCATCTCCGCCGTCAGGGCGCTCTGACAGGCGCTGCAATGCGTCGCCTCATGCCGTTCGACAAAGTCGGGTGTTGACGTCTGGCGCAGGGTGTCGCCCCGGTGGCCAACTTGGCCGCCACTTTTCTTTCCGGATTTGCCACGCAGGCTGCGCGGGGCTGGCTTCTTCAGGCCATCACTTGAAGGGGGCTTGCTGCTATTGCTGCTGTTCTTGGCCAACTGTCGGCGCAGGTCCGTGATCTCTTCCGCCATGCTCGCCAACGCAGCTTCAAGCTCAGCGATCCGACGCAGAGCCGTGGCGAGAAGTTGTTCAAGGGCGGCAACCTGATCCATCCCACCACTGATTCAGAGAAATCAACCCGGCGCCACAGAATTCAGACAAGAAAGAAAAAAACACGCGCAAAATGGCAAATTCGACTCACCATAAAACTGACAATAACACTCAAACGTGGGGGGTGCTTGGGAGTTACCCTTTCATTACACCGGGACCTTCAATCAACACTTCACCCACGCCGTCGCCGTCGGGTGCGTCAATGGACAGCGTTACATCCCAGACTGCCGGACCAACCGAGACGTCATCCCGCGGCTCACCGACGCGGGTCGCCGCAACCGTCGGTGCAGCCTCGGTGATCCCATATCCGTTGTTCAACGCGAGCCCAAAAACACTCTCCGTCCGCTCCTTCCAGTCGGGGTCAAGTGGCGCACCGCCGGCCGAGATGTAGTGCAACCTGGGTGCATAGAGTTTGGCGCCCGTGGCATCCATGTGCCGCAATAGGTTTGCGTACATCTGCGGCACGGCTGGCATGACAGATGCGCCCTCGGCCAGTGCGTCAAGGACAGCCTGCGGTTCGAAACGCGGCAGAAACCGAATACAGGCCCCGATTGACAGCGTGGCGAGCATGGTGGACGCAAACCCAAAGATATGGCTTCCGGGCAGAACGCCCAGCACAACATCGTCCCCGCGCATTCCCCTCAATCGCGCGGAGTTGGCGGCATTCCACGTCAGGTTTCTGTGCGTCAGCATCACGCCCTTGGGGGCGCTCGTCGTTCCAGTCGTGTACATCAGCGCTGCGACCTGATTGTTGGGATTGTCGTCGACCGGCTCGGGTTCGCCGCCTGAAGTTTCAACTTCCAACCCGTCTTGCCCAAACGTTTGCGCGATGATCCTCGCGCCGGAATGGTCGCGCAGACTGTCCAATTCGGCCTTGGTATGGCGCGAATTCACCGGCATGAACCATGCGTTGAGCCGGGAACAGGCCAGTGCCGTTGCGACATAGTCTGCGCAGTTTTCGCAGATAAGCATCACACGATCACCCGGCCGCGCACCAGAATCGCGCAACATCTGCACAATTTCCATTTCACGCACCCGCAGGTCGCCATAACTCAACCGGTCGCCCCACGGCTCCCAGATCGCGGGGGCATCCGCGTCGTGGGGGTCGATCAACTCATGCACCCAGTCGGCCATAGGGGACTTTCTGCAATAGAACTTGAAGCTCCAACACTGTAAGACGCGAGGCGATTGTCAAGAAAGGCCGCGCCCATGCCCAATGCGTTCATCTGCGATTATGTTCGCACGCCGATTGGACGGTTCGGCGGCGCGCTGTCCTCCGTTCGCGCCGACGACTTGGGCGCGATGCCGATCCGCGCGTTACTAGAGCGAAATCAAGGTGTTGATTGGGAAGCGGTCGATGATGTGATTTATGGCTGCGCCAATCAGGCGGGTGAAGACAACCGCAATGTGGCGCGGATGTCTGGGCTTTTGGCGGGGTTACCGGAATCTGTGCCGGGAGTGACGGTTAACAGGCTTTGTGGGTCGGGGATGCACGCAGTGCTGGATGCCGCGCGCTCCGTCATGGCGGGGGATCAGGACATCCTGATTGCCGGCGGGGTCGAGAGCATGAGCCGCGCGCCATTCGTCATGCCCAAGGCCGATGCCGCGTTTTCCCGGAACGCGGAAATCTATGATACAACAATAGGTTGGCGGTTCGTGAACCCGTTGATGAAGGCGCAATACGGGATCGATTCGATGCCCGAGACAGCAGAGAACGTTTCAGAAGAATTCGGGATCAGCCGCGCCGACCAGGACGCCTTTGCGCTGCGCTCGCAAGAGAAAGCAGAAGCCGCGCGTGAGAGGCTGGCGAAAGAGATTGTTCCGGTCGAAGTCGCGCATCGGCGCGAGACTTTCTCGGTCGAGACAGACGAGCATCCGCGCGCTACAACGTTGGAAAAGCTGGGAAAATTGCGGTCGCCGTTTCGCGATGGCGGTACCGTGACCGCAGGAAATGCGAGTGGTGTGAATGATGGTGCGGCGGCGCTGATCATTGCCTCAGGGGGCGCCGCAAAGCGCCACGGGCTGACGCCGATTGCCCGCGTAATGGGAGGCGCCGTGGCCGGGGTTCCGCCGCGGATCATGGGGATCGGGCCGGCCCCCGCAACCGAAAAGCTCTGTCAGCGGCTTGGGATAAATGTAAGTGATTTCAGTGTAATAGAACTGAACGAAGCATTTGCATCTCAAGGGCTTGCGGTGTTGCGCCAGCTTGGAATTGCTGATGACGACGCCCGTGTGAACCGCAATGGAGGGGCCATTGCGCTGGGTCACCCGCTCGGCATGTCAGGCGCGCGGATTACCGGATCGGCGGCGATGGATCTGGCGGCGACGGGCGGAAGTTACGCGCTGGCGACGATGTGCATAGGCGTTGGGCAGGGGATCGCGATCGGGTTGGAAAGGGTCTGAAATCTGCAGGCTGTATCGCGTCGGTAAAACGTCGGTATTGCGTCGGTACTGCAGCGCAGCATTTGAGGCGGCAGTGAAATCTTCGAAAGAATTCGGGGCCGGTCGTGAGAGGGTCAGATTGGTCTGATCAGACCTTCCTGAGCGGTGCTGGCCACCAGATCACCGTCGCGCGTGAAAACCGATCCCCGATTGAACCCACGCCCGCCGCCCGACCAAGGGGCATCCATGGAATAAAGGTGCCATTCACCGAAATTGATCGGGCCGTGAAACCACATTGCATGATCAAGGCTGGCGGTCATGACGTTTCCGGTGAACCAGCTTTCACCGTGTGGGCGCAGCGCCGAACCGAGCAGATACATGTCGCTGGCATAGGTCAGCAGACATTGGTGTTCTGCCGGGGTCGCCTCGACCGGGCGCACGAGGCGAAACCAGAGAGAGTTCACGTCTGAGGCCTTCGCGGAATTGAAATAGTCGTAGTCCCCGACAACCCGCACTTCGATGGGAGAAGGACGCAGGTAATCCTCTTTCCGCGCTGCTGGCACAAGATGCGCCGTTTCGGCGCGTTTCTCCTCGCGGTTCTTCAGCTCTTCCGGTGGCGGGATGTCAGGCATTTCGTGCTGGTGAGTCCAACCCGGCTCCTCGACATGAAAGGACGCGGCGAGGTTGAAGATTTGCCGACCTTTCTGAATCGCCGTCACCCGCCGTGTGGTGAATGACCCGCCATCGCGGGCCTGATCGACCTCGTAAATGATCGGTTGTGACGGATCGCCAGGGCGGATGAAATAAGAATGAAGGGAATGGCAGGCGCGGTCCTCGACCGTCTGGTAGGCTGCAGCGAGCGCCTGTGCCACGACCTGTCCGCCAAACACGCGGCGGCTGGTTTCGCCGCCATGTCCCTGCCCCCGGAACAGGTTCACTTCCAGCTTTTCAAGCGTCAGCAGGTTCAATAGGGGCGTTAGCAGATCCATGCCCCTGATTGCGTCGTCAGGATCTGCACGTCAACATCGGTCTTGCGCCTGTCAATGCGCAGTGCCATTTTTGAACATGGTTACACCCTTCCCCACATGGGCCGAAGTTGCCCCCCGCCTGATTGCCGTTGCGGCAGGTCGTGAAGCGGCGGACATGGTCATTCGCGGTGGCAAACTGGTGAATGTGCACACCCGCGAGGTGCTGGACGGTTACGAGGTTGCGATTGTCGAAGGGCGGTTCGCCTATTGCGGGCCGGATGCGGCGCATTGCATTGGCGATGATACTGAGGTGATTGAGGCCGACGGGCGCTTTGTCATCCCGGGATTGTGCGACGGGCATATGCATATTGAAAGTGGCATGCTGACCCCGGCAGAGTTTGCGCGCGCGGTCATTCCGCACGGCACCACGAGCATGTTCACAGACCCGCACGAGATTGCCAATGTGCTGGGTCTGCGAGGTGTTCGGCTGATGCATGACGAGGCGCTTTTGCAACCGATCAACATCTTTACTCAGATGCCAAGCTGCGCACCTTCGGCGCCGGGGCTGGAAGCCACGGGCTTCGAGATTGGGCCGGATGATGTGGCCGAAGCAATGTCCTGGCCAGGGATCGTCGGGTTGGGCGAGATGATGAATTTTCCTGGCGTGATGAACGGTAGCCAGCAGATGCTGGCGGAGATGGCGGCGACGACGGCGGCGGGGAAGGTGATCGGCGGGCACTATGCCTCGCCCGATCTTGAGGGATTTCGGGTTTATGCCGCCGGTGGGCCGGCGGACGATCATGAAGGCACCTGCGAGGCCGACGCGGTGGAGCGGATGCGGCAGGGTATGCGTTCGATGATCCGGCTTGGGTCGGCTTGGTACGATGTGGAATCCCAAATCACCGCGATCACCGAAAAAGGCCTTGATCCGCGCAACATGATCCTGTGCACGGATGACAGCCATTCCGGCACGCTGGTCAATGACGGGCATATGAACCGGGTTCTGCGCCACGCTATTGAATGCGGGTGCGATCCGCTGATTGCGCTGCAGATGGCGACGATCAACACAGCGACGCATTTCGGCCTGGAGCGCGAGCTGGGGTCGATTGCGCCGGGGCGGCGGGCAGATGTTGTACTGACTTCGGACCTGAAGAGTTTGCCAATTGAGACGGTGATCGCGCGGGGGATTGTCGTTGCGCAGGGAGGCGAGATCCTTGTGGATTGCCCGCATCTCGATTGGCCGGATGACGCGCGCGATACGGTGCATCTGGGCAAGACGCTTGCGGCGTCTGATTTTGAGATCCCGGCGCAAGGCCGGGAATCTGTCAACGTGAAGGTCATCGGCGTGATCGAAAATCAGGCACCCACACGCGCAATGACCGCGACGCTGAACGGGCGCGACGGGCTTGTTGAGCCGGACGAGGAGGCAGACGTTTGCCACATCGCGCTGGTGGAGCGGCATCGGGCTACGGGCGAAGTTACAAATGCGTTTGTTTCTGGCTTCGGCTACACGGGCCGGATGGCGATGGCGGCGACCGTGGCGCATGACAGCCACCACATGATCGTTGTCGGCACCAGTCGCGAGGATATGGCACTAGCGGCGAACCGGCTGGGTGAAGTCGGTGGCGGTGCGACGGTGTGGCGCAACGGGGAGGAACTTGCGCTGGTGGAACTGCCAATCGCGGGGTTGATGTCTGATCGGCCCGCGACAGAGGTGGCGGCCAAGGCGCAAGGCATCGTTGAGGCGATGGAGGTCTGTGGTTGCACACTGAACAACGCCTATATGCAACATACATTGCTGGCGCTGGTGGTGATTCCAGAATTGAGGATTTCCGACAAGGGGCTGGTGGATGTCACCAAATTCGAAGTGACAGAATTAATCGAGCAGGAATCATGAACGACAATGACAAAACACTGACGCCAACCATTGGGGCGTCACGAGATTTCAGCAACGCGCAGGACGCGGTTGCCTATCTGGAAGAGCTTTATTCCACGGCCACGGAGTTCTTGTGCGATCACTTTTCGCGCGTGTCCCGTGAAGGTCGCCCGAGTGCGCGTGTGCGCGCCTTTTACCCCGAAATCCGCATCGCAATTTCCGGGTTTGACAATGTCGATAGCCGCCTGAGTTTTGGCCATTTCACGCATCCCGGTACCTATGTCGCCACGGTCACCCGGCCAGACCTTTTCCGTTACTATCTGACGCAGCAGATCGGGCTTTTGATCGAGCACCACGGGATGCCCGTTCAGGTTGGGACATCCAAAACGCCAATTCCGGTGCATTTCGCGTTTTCCGGGGTGTCCGACATTGTGGTCCCAGAGGAGGGCGCGCTGGATTTCTCGCTGCGCGATGTTTTCGACGTGCCGGACCTTTCGACGACGAACGACGACATCGTCAACGGGTATGGCCACCCCTACGGCGCCGATGAAGAGCCGCTGGCGCCGTTTACTGCGCAGAGAGTGGATTACTCGCTTGCCCGATTAAACCACTATACCGCTACTAATCCTGAGCATTTTCAGAACCATATTCTGTTCACCAACTATCAGTTCTATGTCGAGGTGTTCGAAGACTATGCCCGCCAGATGCTTGCTGACCCGGAAAGCGGATATGAAAGTTTCGTTGGCCCAGGCAACGTGGAGATTGCCAGAGCAGACGATCCCTGTCCGGCGCCAGAGAAACTGCCGCAAATGCCGACGTATCATTTAAAACGGGGGGATCGGGGCGGGATCACGCTCGTCAATATCGGGGTTGGACCATCGAACGCCAAGACGGCAACCGACCATATCGCCGTTCTGCGTCCACACGCTTGGATGATGGTCGGGCATTGCGCGGGACTTAGGAATTCGCAGCGGCTAGGCGATTTCGTACTGGCGCATGCGTATTTGCGCGAGGACCACGTTTTGGACGATGATTTGCCGGTTTGGGTGCCGATCCCCGCACTGGCGGAGATTCAGATCGCGCTGGAACAAGCGGTGGCGGGCGTCACGAAGCTTGAGGGCTATGACCTGAAGCAGGTGATGCGGACTGGGACCGTGGCGACGATTGACAACCGTAATTGGGAACTGCGGGATCAATCTGGCCCGGTTCAACGTTTGAGCCAATCTCGCGCAATCGCGTTGGATATGGAAAGCGCGACGATTGCAGCAAATGGATACAGGTTCCGCGTGCCATACGGTACGCTTTTGTGTGTTTCCGACAAGCCGCTGCATGGCGAGTTGAAACTGCCCGGGATGGCAACGTCATTTTATCGGACGCAGGTAAAAAACCACCTGCATATCGGGATCCGGGCGATGGAGACGTTACGCGAGATGCCGCTGGAACGGATCCATTCGCGCAAGCTCAGGAGTTTTGAGGAGACGGCGTTTTTGTGAGGGTGGAAAGGGTCTGAAACGGACATTTGCAAATCAAGCGCCAAGACCAGCCAAATCGCCAGCCCGCCGGGACGGGCAGGCGATCGCGCGGCGGCCCGAGGGGCCTTGATTCCGCGCCAGGGGCGCAAGCGAGCAATGTACGTTTCAGGCCAAAAGCGACACCATCCATCACTCGTCAAACGCCCAACAGCATAGGCAGTTCCATCATCCGGTGAAACACGCGCGCGCCCACTGCGGCCAGCCGCGCGCCGTCGTCGTGTTCAGCAAATCCGAGGCAGGGAATACCTGCGGCCGTGGCACCACGGCAGCCAGATGGACTGTCATCGATGACAACACAATCCTCGGAAGCAACGCCGAACCCCTCTGTCACTGCCAGATACAAACCCGGATCAGGTTTTGCGACGCCAAGCGTGTGGGCAGAATATAAACAATCCTTCAGCCGCGCCCACATTTTCGGGTGTTGGCCTAGCGTGATCGCCATTTTTTCGTCCGATCCGTTCGAACCGACGGCGTAGGGGATGCTCGCCGCGTCCAACCGGTCGAGCACGGTTTCAATCCCCTCGATCAAAGGTGTCCCTTCTGCCAGGCGTGCATAAAGCCGCTCGTAAAACCACTCCACCCAGTCGTCGGGAAGGTCTGCGCCCATTTCCCGCGCGGTGTCGGATAATCCCTTGATCGTGCCGCCGACGAAAAGCGTCATGATCTGTTCGAGCGGCAAGTCCAGCCCGCGTGTGGCCAGATCGTCGCGGATCATTCGGTTGCTGATTGGCTCGCTGTCAACCAGTACCCCATCGCAATCGAAGATAACCAGTTTGGGCGTCATGCAGGAGCCTCCAGAATGGTGATGTATGTGTCGCCATATTTTCGCTCATCCAACAGTTTGAACCCTTCCGGGACATCCTGTGCTGTGCCCTCCTCCCAAATGACCATCGCGCCGGGAGCAATCCAGCCGCCGGACTGCGCACTTTTCAGGGCCAGTTGCCCCAAACGCTTGCCGTATGGCGGGTCGAGGAAAATCAGATCGAATTCGGTTGATTGGCAAACACCAAGCCGGGTCGCGTCGCGTCGAAAGAGTTTCGTGACCCCGCCGGATTTCGTCAGTCCGATGTTCTCGCGAATAAGCGCCCGCGCGGCAGAGCCATCGTCGACAAATGTCGCATGGGCCGCGCCGCGCGACAGCGCCTCAAACCCCAATGCGCCCGTTCCGGCAAACAGATCCAGAACGCGCGCGCCGGTTATCGGGTCGCCATAAGATCCGGAGGTCAATACGTTGAACAGGTTTTCGCGCACACGGTCGCTGGTGGGTCTGAGATGAGCTGCGGTGTCGCCTTTGCCGACGCTGGCCAGCCGCAATCCACGATGCTGACCAGCAATGATCCGCATTAGGCGCGCAGCAGAGGTTTCAGGTCGGCGGTAACGTCAGCAATTACCGTAGGGTCGGGTGATTTGCCCGCCTCGATCAGTCGCTTGCCAACCATATAGGCGCGCGGGTCGTTCATCGCGTCAACGGCGAGCAGTTTATCACCCTGATAGTACCAGAATGACGCGTCTGAACCGCTGCCACGGGTGACGATCCGATCATAGCCGGTGTTCAGTCCTGCGATCTGCAATTTGGTGTCGTACTGGTCGGACCAGAACCATGGTTTCGCCTGGTATTCCTTGTTCGCGCCAAGAATGTTTTCAGCCACGCATTCGGCCTGATCAATCGCATTGCCGACCGATTCCAAACGGATGCGGCCACCTTTGTGAGGGAAAGAGGCGCAATCTCCGGCGGCCCAGATTGATGCGTCCGAAGTTCGCCCAAACGCGTCAGTCTTGATACCGTTCTCGATGTCGAGACCGGCGGATTCCGCCAATGCGGTTGACGGCGTGATCCCGATGCCGACGATAGCAACATCGACGGGTAATTCGGAGCCGTCCGACAGGATTGCCCCGGTCACGTGGTCGCCGCCGGTAAGCCTTTCCAGCCCAATGTTTTCGCGAGTGTCCACGCCATGTGCGCGGTGCAACTCGCGGAAATAGTCTGACGTTTCGGGCGCGGCGACGCGTTGCAGTATCCGGTCTGCCATCTCGATCAGCGTCACGTTCATGCCGAGTTTCGACGCAACCGCCGCCGCCTCCAACCCAATATAGCCGCCACCTATGATCAGGGCGTTGCGACCTTGCGTGAATTCCGGCGCCATCGCATCGACATCTGCCAAAGTGCGTACGGTGAAAACGCCGGGGAGATCGCCGCCAATCGCGGCGGGGAGCGTGCGTGGGGCTGACCCGGTTGTCAGAACCAAATGGTCATAGTTCAGCAGTTCGTCGCCCGCGGTCACCGTTTTATTTGCACGATCAATCGCTGTTACTGGCGTACCGGTTTTGAGTGATATGTTGTTTTCCGCATAGAATTCTTCAGGTCTCAGGAACAACCGTTCCAGCACCATGTCGCCCAGCAAATATCCTTTGCTTAGTGGCGGACGTTGATAGGGAGGCTGCGGTTCCTCGCCGATCAACGTGATTGGCCCGTCATGCCCCATGTTGCGCAGTTTAGCGACAAGCGATGCCCCGGCTTGTCCTGCACCTATGACAACAATTCTTTGCATGAACGCCCATCCTGCTCTGGTCGATAACCCGTGCGCACCCTATATCCATGCCTGAAAGATTTACAACGTATCAGGGAGACGGAAATGGCAATTCAGGTTGGAGACAAACTTCCCGGCGGGACGCTTTTGCGCATGGGCGAAAACGGGCCCGAAAGCGTGGAGTTGGCGGATTTCACCACAGGGCGAAAGGTTGTTATTTTCGGGCTGCCCGGCGCCTATACAGGAACCTGTACCAGTGCCCATGTCCCGAGTTTCATTCGAACTTTTGATGGACTTAAGGATAAGGGCGTCGAGGAAGTCATTTGTGTTTCCGTCAACGACCCGTTTGTTATGAGCGCATGGGGCGAAAGCACGGGCGCGACGGCGACGGGGATTGTGATGCTTGGCGACGCGGATTCGTCGTTCACCAAGGCAATTGGAATGGAGTTCACCGCGCCGCCGGTTGGGTTCTTTGACCGCTGCATGAGGTTTTCTGCGCTTGTTGACGATGGCGTTGTCAAAATTCTGCACAAGGAAGAAAAGCCTGGCGTTTGTGAAACGACTGCTGGAGAAACGATGCTGGCAGAGCTTTGATCAGCCTGCCAGCTGATCCATCTTGCGTGCGAGTTTCACGTCTTTTTCTGTCAGGCCATTTGCATCATGAGTGGACAAGGTGACTTCGACAGTTTTGTAGACGTTGAACCATTCAGGGTGATGATTCCATTTTTCGGCCCAAAGCGCGGCACGGGTCATGAAGCCGAAGGCTTCAACGAAGTTCTTGAACGCAAAGGATTTTGAGATTGCATCGCGGTCGGAAGTCTTCACCCAGCCGGACGCCAAAAGCGGATCGATGAATTCGCGGCGTTGGTCGTCGTTAAGTCTGGTCATATGTCCTCTTCCTTTGACTTTCGAAACGGACCGTAGCTGGTGAGGATTTCGATGTCCTCATCTACGGCGGCGCGTTCGGCTTTCAAAAATTCCTCCACGGCATTGCGAAATCCGGGATCGGCGATCCAGTGTAGGGAATGGCAGGTATTGGGCAGATAGCCGCGCGCAAGCTTGTGCTGCCCCTGCGCTCCGGCTTCGACCCGTTGCAGCCCTTGTTCAATCGCAAAGTCGATGGCGCGGTAATAGCACAGTTCGAAATGCAAGCAGGCGTGATCTTCAACACAGCCCCAATAGCGCCCGAACAGTGTTTCACGGCCGACGAAATTCAGCGCCCCGGCGATGAAGCGCCCATCGCGTTCGGCGAGGTACAAAAGGATGTCGTCGCGCATGGTGTCCTGTGCGATGTCGAAGAATTCACGCGTCAGATAGGGCGATCCCCACTTTCGTGTACCGGTGTCCTGATAGAACCTCCAGAATTCATCCCAGTGTTCGGGCTCGATCTCATCGCCGGTTAACGCATAGATTTTGCCGCCGAAATCGTTGGCAGTGGCACGTTCCTTGCGGATATTCTTTCGCTTGCGACTGGACAGGTCGGCGAGGAATGCGTCGAAAGTCGTGTAGCCTCTGTTCTCCCAGTGAAACTGCTCCGAAATCCGGTGCAATAGTCCGATTTGCTTGCCGACCGCTGCCTCTTCCTCGGTACAAAAGGTGATGTGAAGTGAGGAGAGACTATTTTCTGATGCCAGTTGAACCGCGCCCTGCGCTAGCGCACTGATGCCGATCTCTTCGTGTCCAGGTTTGGTCAAAAATCTTCGGCCCGTCGCCGGGGTGAATGGAACTGCCAGTTGCAGTTTTGGGTAGTACTGCCCGCCAGCGCGTTCCAGTGCGTGCGCCCAGGAATGATCGAATACATACTCTCCCTGGCTGTGACCTTTGGCGTAAAGCGGCGCCACGGCGATGACCACGCCATCCAGCATTGCAACCAGATGGCGCGGTGCCCAGCCTGTGCCTGGACCCACCGATCCGCTCTGCTCAAGAGCGGAAAGGAAACGATGCGTGGTGAAAGGGTCCATCGCACGGCCATTCGCGGCCTCCGGGCAGGCGCAGGCATCCCAGTCATCTGCGTCGATCTCGGTAAGCGCGCCGAGGACGTTCACTTCGATGCGGGCTTCACTCATCGGGGCAGCAATGCAGGCATGGTCGCGATTTTGGGTGTCGGTGAGCGAAGGTCAAGGGATTGCGGCCAGATAACCCTCAAAGGTGATGTTGTGGGCGATCTTGCGCGCCTTTTTTTCCTCGGCGGGCGAACGGATTGTCCAACAGAGTACGGCCGCACCCGTGGCACGAACCTCTGCCACGCGGGGCGAGGCAAGGTCGTCATGCTGATGAGAAATGAATGCCTCGCCATTTTGTCCAAAGGTCGAGATCGCTGCCAGATCGGCGCGAAGTGCCTTCGGCAGGTGTGCGGAATGCGGATCGGTGAAAGGCGCCGTGGTGATGCCGCGCGGGGTTCCGGGGCAGAGATCGGCCAATGCCGCGACCGAGTGCGGATTGAATGACATCAAGGCGATGGGTCCGTCATAGCCGTCCAACGTATCTGCCACGGCTGTTTCCAACGGCCCGACAAGATCACCGAATGCGCCATCCTGATCTTTGAGCTCGATCAAAAGCGGCGCACGCGCATCTGTCAGGTGCAGCACATCCGCCAAGGTCGGAATTCCGTCGTCGCCGCCTAATAACGGGATTTCTGCAAGCTCATGGCTATTGCGCGCGTTGATCGGCCCAGTTTCATCTGTCAGCCGGTCAAGGTAGTCGTCGTGGAAGACCATCGCGGCGCCATCGGCGCTGATCTGAAGGTCGAGTTCGATACCATAGCCAGCCTCAATAGCGGCCCGGAAAGCTGCCAGCGAGTTTTCAGGCCGCCCAACACCGTGCAGCCCGCGATGCGCGAGCGGGCGGTCGAGAAACACTTGTGGCAGGGGGGTCATTTGACCTGAAAGATGCCCTCGATCTCGACGGCGACATTCAACGGCAACGCGCCTGCGGATACGGCAGATCGGGCGTGGCGCCCGGCGTCCCCCAGTACTTCGACAAGAAAATCCGAACAGCCGTTGATCACTTTAGGTTGATCGGTAAAGTCCGGCGTGGAATTCACAAATCCCGTCAGCTTGACCACACGCACCAACCCACCAATGTCTCCGTCGAGCGCCGCCTTTACCTGCGCCAGCAGGCTGATCGCACAGGTGCGCGCGGCGGCGGCACCTTCCTCGACACTCAGGTCTGCGCCGACTTTGCCGGTGATCAGGCCGTCTGCGTTCATGCTGATCTGGCCAGAGACATAAAGGATGTCTCCAACACGGACGCTTGGCACATAATTCGCAGCGGGGGCAGGGGGCGTATCGAGAGTGATACCCAAATCGGCGAGACGGGATTCAATCGTGTTGGTCATGGCGTTTCTCCGCAATTTTCAGACAGGCTTCGAACCGCTCTAACTCTCCCGGAAGGCTTTGGCAAAGTAATCTGTCAGTGGTTTCACGAGGTAAGCCAGGGGAGAGCGATCTTCGGTTCGGATGAAAGCCTCAACCGGCATTCCCGGGATCATCACCAGACCTTCGGGCAGCTTCGCGATTTCTTCCTCGCTCAGTCGGATTTCGGCGCGATAGTAGGTCGCCTGCGTGCGTTCATCGACAAAGGCATCCGCTGAAACCTGCAAGACCTGACCGGTCAGATCGGGCGTTGTGCGGGCATCGAAAGCGGAGAACTTGACAATCACTTCCTGCCCGACGAACACCTGATCGACATGGATCGGTTCCACTTGTGCGGCGACCAAAAGCGGGCGGTCTTGTGGGATCAGGTACATTACCGGTTCTGCGGGGCGGATCACCGATTGCGGGCCAAATATTTGTTTCGAATAGACGATGCCCGAAACCGGTGCCCGGATTTCCATGCGGTCGAGCCGCGTGGTGATCGTGCTTCTTTGTTCTGCTAATTCCAGCGCGCGCACCTGCAAATCGCGCAGTTGAGTAATCGCCTCTTCCCGGCGCGCGGTATCGACGCGCAGCATCTCGATGTCGATTTCCGTGGCGCGTTCGGCGGCCTGCGCGCCAGATGCCACGAGTTCGCCGCGACGCCCGTTCAGGTTAGCTTCCTCGCGCTGCAACGCCAGAACCCGTGCCGCCTGGGCCAATCCTTTGTCCAACAGCGTCTGCTGGTCGGCCAGTTCTTCCTTGATCAGCTCAAGCTGCCGATCAAGCGCCGCTTTTTGTGCATCAATCCCATCGACCTGGGTCGCGATCTGGTCGCGACGTTTCAAAAGCTGGTCGTTTTGCTGAGACAGCGATGTCACGCGGGCGGCGAACAGCCGTTGCTGCCCATCCAGAAGGTTCTGAATTTCCGGTCTGTCGGCAGCGAGCGTTACCAGTTCTTTTGGGAAGGTGATTTCATCTGTGCCGTCCCTTTCCGATTCCAATCGCGCCTTGCGCGCCCAAACTTCGAACAACTGGCTTTCGATAATGCTCAATTCGGAACGTAAAATGGTGTCGTCCAGTTCCACGACGATGTCACCGGCGGTGACCATGTCGCCCTCGTTCACCGAAATCGCGGCAACAATGCCGCCGTCGGGGTGTTGGACGACCTGCCGGTTCTGATCTACCTCCACCTGCCCGCTGGCAACGATGGCACCGGAGATATTCGCGAAGACGGACCAGCTGCCAAAGCCGCCGACGAGTATCAACAGACCGAGAATGCCCAGCATCATGTAACCACGCGCAGGGAAGGCTTTTTTGGGCGCGGTCATGATACGCCTCCCGGTCCGGCAGAGCGGCGGACGTCATCGTAGTTGGCCAGAACTTCTTTCAGCACCTGCTCACGCGGGCCATAGGCGCGTTTGGCACCCAGATCGAGAACCAGTAGCTTGTCGCATTCTTCGATCGCGGCTGGACGGTGGGCCATGATCATCACAGCCTTACCGTCAGTTTTCATTTTCCGGATCGCCTGATTTAGTGCCTGGCTGCCTTCGTTGTCGAGATTCGAGTTCGGTTCATCGAGCACAAGAATTACAGGATCACCGTAAATCGCGCGCGCCAGCCCGATCCTTTGCATCTGACCGCCCGAAAGCCGCCCACCGCCGGATGTTACGCGGGTGTCATAACCTTCCGGAAGTTTCAGGATCATCTCATGAGCGGCGGCGGCCTTGGCCGCTTCGATCACTTTCTCGCTGTCGGGTTGCGTGGACAGGCGGGCGATGTTTTCCGCGATTGTCCCATCAAACAATTGCACGCGTTGGGGCAGAAAGCCGACATGCTGACCCAGCTTTTCAGGATCGTACTGGTCAAGGGTTGCTCCATCGAGGCGGATTTTGCCTCCAGCGGGGCGCCAAACGCCGGTTAACGCCCTTGCGAGAGTCGTTTTGCCTGAACCGCTGGGCCCAATAACGCCGAGCGCTTCGCCGGGGTTCAAATCGAAGCTGATCAACCGAAGGCTTGCCGCCTTTTCGCCGGGGGGCACAACCGTCAATTGCTGCACGGAAAGCCGCGCGCGCGGGACTGGCAATTCCATCCGTTGCGGTTCTTCGCCGACAGTCGACAACAATTCCGCCAGATTCTGCCACCCTTTGATCGCCCGCTGTACCATCGGCCATTGGCCAATTGTCAGGTCGACGGGGGCAAGCGCGCGGCCCAACAAAATCGATGCTGCGATCATGGCGCCGGGCGTCAGCCCCGCGTTCAGCACCAGATAGGCGCCAAGCCCCAGCATCGCCGATTGCAGGAACAAGCGGAAAGTTTTGGAAAGCGTCGTGAATCCGCCCGAGCGGTCGGCCGATGAAATGCCTTCTGACAGCGCGCGGCCACGGGCGGCATCCCATCTTTGAAACGCCGCGCCTTGCATCCCGAGGCTGCGCACCATTTCGGCCTCGGTCCGAAGCTGCTCTGACATATGGCTTGCGGCGGCCGAGGCACGGGCACTTTCAACAACAGGTCCGCGCGTTGCGAGTTGGTTCAGGATTGTCACAAGAATCAAAAGACCACCACCGACGACGGCCAACGCGCCAAGCCAAGGGTGGAATATCGTGATCCCGATCAGGAATACCGGGGTCCAGGGGATGTCGAAAAGTGCCGCGAAAACTGGCGAAGCATAAAGCCGTTGCAACGATTCTACATCGTTCAGCGCTGTGGCCCCGCCCTGAACGACGCTGGCACGCCGTATCACTGCGCTGAACACCCGGCGGTCGATTGCCGCCTGAAAACGTGCACCAATCCGCGCCAAGACACGCCCGCGTACGAAATCCAAGAGCCCCATCATCCCAAACAGAAACGCCATCAGGATGAACAGCGCCAACAAAGTCTCTTCTGACCGGCTGCCAAGCACGCGGTCATAGACCTGAAGCATGAACATCGGCCCCGTCAGCATAAGCAGGTTCACAAAAAAGCTGAAAATACCGACGGCCCAGAAAAGCCGCCGGTTCTGCGCCCGCGCCGCGCGCAATTCGTTGCGCCCGGCCTCCATAGAGCCCTGATTGTGCATGATCGCGCTTATCTTAGCCTCCACAGATGTTTTTCTGGTGCCATTTCGTCACATCAAATACCTGATAATGTGATACACTCCTGCGCCTGAATTGGCCTGATGATTTTGATGCCTGTGAATCACTTTGCCGCATGGTCACAGGCACGGAGGTTTCTATTTTGAGGGTATGAGCAAGCGAGACAAAACAGTCACCTTATACCAAGGGTGCTTCAAAATGACTCAGCTATGGATTTTGGGTACCGCCTGAGGTGCTGAGGTGATTCAAGATTGGCAAAGGAGACCACCGATGCCAGCCAGGATACCGATGCGAGCCGATTTTACCGCCAATGATCTGCGCAAGCTTGCCGCAGAGAGTTCTGATGCCCGGCAGAGCCGACGGCTTTTGTCGCTTGCCGCTATCGCCGATGGCATGTCGCGTGGGGCTGCGGCCCGCATTGGCGGGATGGACCGGCAAACGCTCAGGGACTGGGTGCTCCGTTTCAACGCTGATGGTCCAGCGGGGCTGCTGGATCGGCAGCGAGGAGGCTCGCGATCCCGCCTTGACAATGCGCAACTGGATGAACTGGCGGCTCTTGTCGAGACCGGTCCTGATCCTGAAAAGGACGGTGTCGTCCGCTGGCGGCGGGTCGATTTGAAGAATGTGATCAAGGCGCGTTTTGGCGTCGACTATCACGAGCGCCATGTGGGGCAGATTCTGCACAATCTGGGCTTTTCCCACATCAGCGCACGCCCTCAGCACCCGGGGCAGGACGTGCAGGTCATTGAGGATTTCAAAAAAACTTCGGCGACAATCTGAAGGAGACGCTTCAGGGGGTGCCGCCGGACAAACCCGTCGAAATCTGGTTCCAGGACGAGATGCGTCTCGGTCAGAAGAACACCCGCGTCCGCCAGTGGGCACGCAAGGGCACACGGCCCCGCCAGCCCGCCGATCAGCGTTACCAAAATGCGTATCTTTTTGGCGCCATCTGCCCCGAACGCGGCACCGGCGCGGCGATCATGATGCCAGCAGCCGACACCTATGCGATGCAGCGCCACCTGGAAGAAATCAGCAAAATTGTCTCCGATGGCGCCCACGCCGTCATCCTCATGGACCAAGCCGGCTGGCACACGACATCCGCTCTGGAAATCCCGCAAAACCTGTCGCTCATGTTTCTGCCGCCCAAATCACCAGAGCTGAATCCAACCGAAAACATTTGGCAATATCTCCGCCAGACATGGCTCGCAAACCGGACGTTCGACACATATGACGCGATTCTCGACGCGGGGTGCGAGGCCTGGAACAACCTCATCGCAAGACCGCAAACCATCACATCCATCGCAAGCCGCAACTGGGCGAAAGTCGGTCAGATTGAATAACCCTTGGTATTATCCGACGAGCAGCGCATAGCGCTTGAAGCGCTTTGCCGCCGCCGCAAAGTTGAGGCCCTTGTTTGGAAACGTGCGCGTGCGTTTCTTCTTCTGGACACAGGAGAAGACGCCGGAACGGTTTGCCGGATTTTGGATATCGGTCCAACGGTTCTGACGGAATGGCAGTTCGCGTTTGCCGGAGCGGGGTTGTCATTTTTTGGCTTGAAGGGCTACAGCCAGCGACAGGGGCATCTATCGGTGGAGCAGGAACGGGCTTTGAAAGCGCATTTCACCGAACATCCGGCACAGAACGTAGATGAGGTCTGTGCCTATGTTCTGGCCGAGTGCGACCAGAGCTACAGCCCCTCGGGAGCCGCCAGGCTGATGCGCCGCCTGGGGTTTGTGTATAGGAAACCACAATTGCTGCCTGCACAGGCCGATGAAGCCAAACAGGCTGCGTTTATTGCCCAATATGAGGCCATGATGAACGGGTTGGCCGCAGATGAGATGGTTGTCTTTTCGGACGCTGTTCACCCCGAGCATCAGAGCCGCCCCGCCCATGGCTGGTTCCCAAAGGGACAAAAGACGGCCCTGAAGGCGACATCCGGGCGCAAACGGCTCAATATTCAGGGAGCGCTTGACCTTGAGACCTTCCAGTTCACCTTTGTAGAAGGCGAAAAGATCAATGCCCGGACAACCCAACAAATGCTGGAAAAGTTGGAGCGCAACAACCCAACCATGACGACCATCCATGTCTTTGTCGACAATGCCCGCTATCATCATGCCAGGATACTTCAGCCATGGCTCAACAGCCCGGAACGCCGGGTGAAGTTGCATTTCCTGCCAGCATATGCCCCGCATCTCAACCCAATCGAGCGCCTTTGGGGCGTCATGCACGATTGGGTCACACACAATCGCCACTATGCAACGTTCAACCAGTTCACAGAGGCTATTTTCAACTTCTTCCGTACGACACTGCCAGAAAAATGGCCTGAGTTCCGCGACACCGTCACCGACAACTTCCGCGTTGTATCGCTCAAGGAATACAAAGTGATATAGATACCCACGGGCTTACACCCGTGGTTCTTTCAAAGGTCAAGCTCCGCTTGTCCATTATCTTCTCGGCCCTGCCATCGGACGTAATTCCGTATCGTTTGCTCGTCGACCCCAACGGTGGACACAAAAAATCCTTTGTAAACGCTGTGGGACGATTTTCGCAGCCGCATTCTGCAGACGATAGCCCGAAGACAATGGAAGGGCTATCATCCCCGCGCTTACACGCGGGGAGTTCCCGCTGGATTAAAATCATCATCGGGCTCGGGTGGCGTCTGGTTCTTGATGTATTCCAACCACACCTCGTCTGTCACGTTGCCGCTGCTGGCAACCCGGTAACCGCGGGCCCACAGGTGTTGCCCCCAATATCTTTTGCGCAATATCCCGAACTCGCTCAGCAGCTTGTGCGAACTGCGCCCTTTCAGATATTGCTCCGCACGGCTGACCGACAGGTTCGGCGGGGTCGACACCGGCATATGCTCGTGGTCACGGTTGATTGATCCGGCATGCACAACCATCCCATGCGCCCGCGCCGTCTCGCGCAGCAACTCACGGCAGCGGTTGCCGACATCGCCGCCCAACACCTGGTAGCGGTACTTCGTCACCCACACCAAGTGGTATTTGCAGTCCCAAACCGTATGGCTGCCACGCTTGTACGAATCCATAATCAGGCATCTTAACGCAAATGCCGCGATCCCGTCCGGCTAAAGCCGTGGGGTTTACAGATCCCCTATCGGGGACTCTAACCCGGAAAACATCAGGCCTATTCAGGCGCACGGGTATAATATCTGGGAAAGGCTATATATCACACTATGTCACGCGCAGAGCACGTTTTTGATTGAGCAGACCAAGATTGCAATGTTGCCACACCTGACACGAATTCCCGCCAGCGGTTTTTTGCTGGCGATGTTGCTGCTGACCGCGTGCGGTCCGGCAGAGGTTGCGCGTGGGATCAGTGACCCGTTTGAAGAGCAAAACCGCGCCACACATGAATTTAACAAGTCGGTCGACAAGGTCCTATTGGGGCCTGCGTCGAAGGGATATGGCAACGTTATTCCGCAGCCAGTGAAAAAGGGTGTGGGTAATTTTGCGGGCAACCTCGCTTTGCCGGGTTCCGTGGTGAACGACGTTCTGCAGGCGAATCTAGAAGATGCGCTGACCAACACATTCCGTTTCCTCGTCAATTCGACCTTTGGTATTGCCGGTCTGCTTGATCCGGCGACGGATATGGGCATTTTCGCCCGCCCTTCCGATTTCGGCGAGACATTGCATGTCTGGGGCGTCAGCGAGGGTGATTACGTTGAGATACCCTTCATCGGGCCGTCAACAGAGCGTGACATGGTCGGGAAAGTCGTTGATCTGTTCACCAACCCACTAAGCTATGCAATTGACCGGCCAGAAAGCTACATTCTTCCTGTGACCGGCACGTTGTCGCGCATTGGTGATCGTGATGAGTATGGGGACTTGGTTGATTCCGTCTTATATGAAAGTGCTGACAGTTATGCTCAGGCGCGCCTGATTTACCTAGAGAACCGACGGTTCACTCTTGGTGGCAGTGCAACAGCCGGTGCGGATGGCACAGACCCGTATGAGGATTTCGATGGAATTGACCCCTACGCAAACTAAATTATCCCGTCGTGTTTTGCTCGCCGGTTCGGCGGCATTCATTGCAACGCCATCTTTGGCTATCAATGCGTCTTCGGCAGAGACGCTTATTACGAAAGTCGTCGATCAGATCAATTCGATCATTAACTCCGGCAAGTCTGAAAGCCGGATGTTCAATGACTTTGAGAACGTGTTCGCCAAGTTTGCAGATGTACCGATCATTTCCGCCAGTGTCGTCGGCCCACCGTGGCGCAGTGCGTCCAACAGTCAGAAACGTGCCTTCCAGAAGGCGTTCACGCGCTATATGGCAGTGAAGTACGGTCGCCGGTTCCGCGAATGGATTGGCGGCAAGATTTCGGTTGATCGTGCCGAGCCTTGGAAATCGCATTTTCAGGTGCACACGCAGGCGGTTATGCAGGGGCACGCGCCCTTTACGGTTATTTTCCGTGTCTCCGGCAAAAGCGGTAAGGATCTGATCTTTGACATGATCATCGAGGGGATCAGCCTGTTGAAAACCGAGGCTGTTGAAGTGCGCGCGACCTATGACGCCAACGGCCGGGATCTTGGGCGAACGACCAAGGCTTTGCAGAATATTGGTTGAAATCGGCTGCTGGTTTCAGGAATAAAGCCAAGCTGCGTTGGGCCTTTAGCTGCCAATCACAAATCACGAGAAAAGACGCGCGAGAGGCGCAATCGCGCAATGTCCCCTTCAGGCCAAGTTCTACACTCCGCCCCCAATGATTATTTGCCGTGTTTAGCGGCTCCGCCGGCCGAATATAGAGTTATTGTCAAATCTGGTGTTTGCGGGATCTTTCATGCGGCGGCGGTTTCGGTCTGGGTTTGCTTGATGCCGTCTTTGAAATTGACGCCTTGGATGACGTCGGCGAGATGATTGAAGCCGCGAAGTTTGCGCCAGTTTTGTTCGGCGCACTGCCCCAGTTTGAAGATCATGTGGAGCATGCCGTCGCGGGCCAGACAGCCCTTTGAGCGCTTGGTGCGATGACGGATCGTGGCAAAGGCGGATTCAATTGGATTGGTCGTTCGGATGCTTTGCCAATGCATTGCGGGAAAATCGTAGAATGCCAGCAGTTCGGTTCGATCTTTCTGAAGCGAGGCGGTGGCTTTGGGGTACTTGTCTTCAAACGTTTTCACGAAAAGATCGAACGCTTGTTCAGCTGACTTGCGCGTTTCAGCGCGCCAGATATCGTGCAGCATCGTTTTGGCTTTTGGCTGGGTGGACTTGGGAAAACAGTTGAGGACGTTGCCCGTCTTATGCACCCAGCAGCGTTGTTGAGGTGTGCCCGGATAGGTTTCTTCAAGAGCGGCCCAGAATCCCAGAGCACCGTCTCCGATGGCCAATTTTGGAGTGTTGAGACCGCGTTCTCTGAGGCCGATTAGAACCTCCCTCCAGCTCTGTGTGCTTTCACGAGTGCCGTCCTCGATTGCCAGAAATTGTTTCTGACCACGGGTATTTACGCCGATCACGACCAGCGCGCACAACTTGTGATCCTCGCCGCGTAAGCCACTGTGAATACCGTCGGCCCAGATGTAGACCCACTCGTCTTGGGACAGGTCTGCGGTGCGCCACGCCCTGTATTCAGCGGCCCATTCGGCCTTCAATCTGGCAACTGTTTTGGCCGAAAATCCGGTGGCATTAGCCCCGAGCAAACCCTTCAGCGCCGTTCCCATTTCGCCAGTGGAAATGCCTTTGAGGTAGAGCCAGGGGATCGCAGCCTGCAGCGTCTTGGTCTTGCGCACGTAGGGCGGTACGAGCGCGGAGCGGAAACTCACTGGCTTGCCGGTTTTCGAGCGTATCTTTGGAATCTCTACGGTCACAGGTCCAACACCCGTTTGGATTTCACGGGCGGGATGACTGCCATTACGTACCACCCCGGCGCGCCCGTCTGGTGTTTTGAGGTGAGCAAAGCGATCCATCAATTCCGCAAGCTCAGTTTGAACGGCGGCTTGGATCAGAGCCTGCGCGCCCGTGCGCAAAAGCTCAGTCAACGGATCAAGGCTGACCTCTCGACCGGCAAATTCAACGATGTTAGTCTCGTCCATGGTGGTGCGTCCTTCTTGGGTCGGATTGGGTTTTTGCAAAAACAATCCAAACAGATGCACCGCCAACACTCAAACCACGCGAACACCAGATTCAGCCATAACTCCCGAATATATCCCGCAAGATATTGTCGATCACATTGCCACGGCGCGGTTGTCGCGGTGTGTTTGCCACCGGCGTGGCAGCTTGCGGCGGGCGCTGGAATTCTGCGGGGTTGATCATCGACAGGGGCCGGGCAGGTAGTCCTTCGTGAACCCGCGCCATGACTTCATGCCAGATTTCCGCTGGCATCCCGCCGCCCGTGACGCCGGTCAGAGATGTATTGTCGTCATAGCCCATCCAGACCCCGGCGACATAATCCGCCGTAAATCCCAGAAACCACGCATCGCGCGCGGCCTGTGTGGTGCCGGTCTTGCCCGCCGCGTCTCGCCCCGGCAGTTTTGCGCGCCGTCCCGACCCCGCTTCGACCACCTGATGCATCATATAGACCAATTGTTTTGCCGCGATTGGTGCGATAACCCTATCCCGCATCCCGCCAACCTGATCCATCAATGGCACGTCATCACCCAGCAGGCGCAGTTCGATCAACCCGTATGGGCGCACCGCGGAACCACCATTCAGGATGCCAGCATAAGCGCCCGTCATTTCAAGCAGGCTCGACTCGGATGTTCCCAAAGCCAGAGCCGGACCAGTTGCCAGATCGCTTTCGATCCCAAACGTCTCGGCGACTGTGCGCACATGCTCGCGTCCTACGGCCTCTGACACGCGAACCGCCGGGATATTGAGCGACCACGTTAACGCCTCGGTCAGCGACACTTCGCCCCGGAAGTCGCGGGTGTAATTCTTAGGTGACCACGGGCCTGATCCGGGGATGTTGATCGTTAGCGGCGCGTCCTGAACGACGTCGTCAAACCGCCAACCCAGATCGAGCGCAGTTGCATAGACGAAGGGTTTGAAGGATGATCCAGTCTGGCGTTTTGCCATTACGGCGCGGTTAAACGTTCCGGCCACGCCTTTGAACTTCCGCCCACCCACCATCGCGCGCACGGCACCGTCGGCGGACATCACCACAATTGCGGCTTGCGCCTCGGAACCTTCTTTCAACTTTTCATCCAGCACTGCCTGCAATGCCTCTTCGGCAGCCGTCTGGATGCGCTGATCGAAGGTGGTCTTGACGATCACGTCTTCGGTCGTGTCGCGGGTCAGGAAGCCGGGGCCGCGTTCCATGACCCAATCGGCGAAATAGCCGCCCGCGCGGGCTTCGGCTGCGCGGGACAAGATCGCAGGCGCGGCGGCGGCGACGCTTTCATCGGCGGATGAGATATAGCCCTGTTCGCGCATGAGTTTCAGCACTGTCGCTGCGCGCGCCTGTGAGCGTTCCAAATTATTTGTCGGCGCATATCGGGAAGGCGCGACCAGCAGCCCGGCCAACATCGCCGCCTCCGGCGCATTTACCTGCGCAGCGGATTTATTGAAATAACGCTGGGCGCCGGCCTCGAACCCATGTGCACCGGCGCCAAGGAAGGCGCGGTTCAGATAGATCGTCAGGATTTCGTCCTTGGAATAGGCGACCTCCATTGCGACGGCATAGTGCATTTCCTTGATCTTGCGCCACAGCGACCCGACGCGGCAGTCGGCCTCGTATTCGCGTTCAGTCTCCCAAGTGTCCTTGTCATAGGGCACGCCCATACAGATGAGCTTTGCGACCTGCTGGGTGATCGTTGATCCGCCGTGACCGGAAAGCGGACCGCGGCCTTCGCGCATATTGATGCGAATGGCACTGGCAATGCCGCGTGGTGAGACGCCGAAGTGGCGATAAAACCGTTTGTCTTCAGTCGCGACAACGGCGTTTTTCAAAACCGGGGCGACGGTGTCGGTCGTGATGTTGCCGCCGAACTGCTTTCCGCGCCACGCGAAGACCTCGCCATTGCGGTCGAGCATTGTGACCGAGCCACGCGTGCGGGCATCCAGTAACGTGTCATATTCCGGAAGCGTCGAGTGGAAGTACCAGATCGCCGCGCCGGATATCAGCCCGACAACCAATGCACCTTTCCACATCAAGCGCCAGATCAGGCGAAAGAACCATGCAAATAGCGCGAGTAGCCAGCCGACGGGGCCGCGTCGTTGCTTTTGGCTTTTCTTCTTGGCCCGTTTGGGTTTGGGTTTTGGTTTCTGCACTGCGGCGCGCCGTTTGGCCACGGCGGTGTACCCCTTGCCGTTGCCTTTGCCGCCACGGGCATTCGCCGTCCGGCGCCCCGTTCGATTGCCTTTATTCGCCATGAATGCCCTGCCCGGCCTTCTCTTTTGCGGCCACCTTATCCGCAAACTTTGCAGATGTGCACCCCGAAGTCACCGCGCAAGTCCCAGCGGCAACTTGGCGTGGTCTCCACGCACACTCGAAAATTCGCACAAAAATTGTGCAAGCGCAGAAAGAAGTGCAAAAATTGTGCAACTTTTTGAGATTTTGGCCAGTTATGGCCGTCGGAAACGTTGCCTTTGCTGCACTGCAGCGATGTTTTCTCTCGTGAGCGGGCGCCGACGCCCCGCGTGAAATCCGAGGGGAAGCAAGTGAAACAGATCATAGCAGCCATCAAGCCCTTCAAGCTCGATGAGGTCCGTACGGCCCTGACCGAGGTTGGCGTGCGCGGCATGATGGTGACCGAAATCAAGGGCTTCGGTGCCCAATCCGGCCACACCGAAATCTACCGCGGCGCGGAATACGCCGTGAATTTTGTGCCCAAGCTGAGGCTCGAAATCGTGGCGCCCGACAGTATGGCCGATCAGGTCGTGGACGCCATCGCGAAGACTGCGAAGACCGACAAGATCGGTGACGGAAAGATTTTCGTCGTCGATGTGGAAAGCGCCCTGCGCGTTCGCACCGGCGAAACCAATGACGACGCGCTTTGAGAAGTGCGGACAAGTGAAGGGAAAGGAATTCTTCAAATGAACGTAACTCCCAAGCACCCTGTCCGATAGGGTTGCGGGGTTTTGTTCCGTCAGAGCCGTGCGATGATCTGAGGTGGTGACAGGGTCAGGATTTCCAGGATGTTGAACCGGTGTTTTCTGGCCGTCGAGATGACGGACCTGATGTCGGCGAAGACCCGCGCGCCCTCGAGGGTGCGGAAGGTGCCCGAGATTTTCATGCGCAGCTTCATCATGCGCAGGTCCTGTTCGGCCTGATTGTTTGTGAATGGGACCGCGAAGTCGGCGATGAATCGCAAAACGTCATCGCGGTAGTCACGCAGGCGGAGGAGCAGGTTGTGGCCTGGCCGCCTGGCTTTTCGGCCGCGGGTGCCGGGGCTTTTGGCCAGCGGGGGCCGGCGTTCGTGGAAGGCGAGCCCCTTGGCGAGGATCGCCATGTATCTGGTGACTATACCCTGGCGAACCAGTTCCGGGAGTTCGGTCTCGCCTTGATCCTGAGCCGCGCATCTGAGCTGATTGGCGCTATGAAGCACTGCGCTCATCTCCGTCGCCCAAGGCTCTTTTTCGATCTCTTCGATGGCCTTGAGTTCGCGCAAGTGATGCGCCCCGCAGAGGGCGTGGGCGTCCACTCCGCTCATATGGGCGTAGTAGGGTTTCCAGTGATCATGAATGATCGTCCCGCCGGTCAGGAAGGTTGGAACAGCACCGCGTTTGGCGCTGATGCGGTAATGGGTGAAGGCGGTATCGCAGATCGTGTGCAGCCAGTGCAGCTTGCCGGCAACACGAAGTCCGGTCTCGTCCAGATGCCGAACGCCGCCTTCGGCAAGCCGGGCGAGAATGTGTTCAACCACGACACCCATCTTATTTGCCGCGCCGCGCGTCCAGTTGGTCACGCTGGCCGCGCACAAGCTGGTGGCCCCAAACAGGTCGCGCATAAGCTGGCAGACCCGATCCTCGGGTATCAGCTGCTGAACATTGCAATAGACCGCCACTGCCCGCATGCGCGTGCCATATTGCACATGCGCGGCCACGCCATCGGGAAAGCCAGCCGTCGTCGTGGCTCGACAATGGTCGCAACAATAAACCGCCGCCTGATGCTCGGTGACCTCCAGGCGTGGCGCAGGCAAGTCGAACACCTGACGCTTCTCGATCCCTTTCACCATCTCCGCCGTCAGGGCGCTCTGACAGGCGCTGCAATGCGTCGCCTCATGCCGTTCGACAAAGTCGGGTGTTGACGTCTGGCGCAGGGTGTCGCCCCGGTGGCCAACTTGGCCGCCACTTTTCTTTCCGGATTTGCCACGCAGGCTGCGCGGGGCTGGCTTCTTCAGGCCATCACTTGAAGGGGGCTTGCTGCTATTGCTGCTGTTCTTGGCCAACTGTCGGCGCAGGTCCGTGATCTCTTCCGCCATGCTCGCCAACGCAGCTTCAAGCTCAGCGATCCGACGCAGAGCCGTGGCGAGAAGTTGTTCAAGGGCGGCAACCTGATCCATCCCACCACTGATTCAGAGAAATCAACCCGGCGCCACAGAATTCAGACAAGAAAGAAAAAAAACACGCGCAAAATGGCAAATTCGACTCACCATAAAACTGACAATAACACTCAAACGTGGGGGGTGCTTGGGAGTTACAAATGAACTACAAATCGCTCATCGCGGCCACGGTGCTGGCCGCCCTGCCGGTGGCAGGTATCGCGCAGGATGCCGATACCACACCGCTTAACGCCGAAATCGGCTTCATCTTCACCACGTTCATGTTCCTTGTGGCTGGTTTTCTGGTGTTCTGGATGGCCGCTGGATTTACGATGCTCGAGGCCGGTCTGGTCCGCCAGAAAAACACCACCAAGCAGCTGATGAAGAACATGGGCCTCTTCAGCTTTGCGGCGCTGGCCTATTACATTGTTGGCTATAACCTGATGTATCCCGGCGACGGCTGGTCGATTGACGGCATTCTCGGCGCATTCGCGCCCGCCGCGATGGAACCGGTCGGATTGGCGGGGGCCGAACCGGACCTGACCTACGCCTCTGTAGGCTCGGACTTCTTCTTTCAGCTGATGTTCTGTGCCGCCACCGCGTCAATCGTGTCCGGCGCACTGGCCGAACGCATCAAACTGTGGCCCTTCCTGTTCTTCGTGATCATCCTGACCGGCATCATCTATCCGATTCAGGCATCCTGGAAATGGGGCGGTGGATTCCTTGATCAGGCTGGCTTCCTTGATTTCGCTGGCTCCACAGTCGTGCATTCCGTCGGCGGCTGGGCCGCGCTTGCGGGCGCTCTGATCCTCGGGCCACGTATCGGCAAGTACAAGGACGGCAAGGTGATCCCGATGCTGGGCTCCAACCTGCCGCTCGCCACACTCGGAACATTTATCCTGTGGCTGGGCTGGTTTGGCTTCAACGGCGGGTCCCAGCTCTATATGGACACGGCAGGCAACGTCGCTGACATCAGCCGCATCTTCGCAAACACCAACACCGCCGCCGCCGGTGGAGCAATCACCGCGATGATCCTCAGCCAGCTTCTCTATAAAAAGCCGGACCTCACGATGGTGCTGAACGGCGCTCTGGCTGGCCTTGTGTCGATCACCGCCGAACCGCTGACGCCCTCGCTCGGCATGGCGACCCTGATCGGTGCCGTCGGTGGTGTGATCGTGGTCTTCGCTGTCCCGATGCTTGATCGGTTGAAGATCGACGATGTCGTCGGTGCCATCCCGGTACACTTGTTCGCAGGTATCTGGGGCACGCTGGCGGTTGTTTTGACAAACCCCGACGCCAGCCTCTGGACACAGATCTACTCGATCGTCGTGGTCGGTGTGTTTGTCTTCGCCGTCTCCGCCATCCTGTGGAGCATCCTGAAGGCGACAACCGGCATCCGCGTCGACGAAGAGGCCGAGATCAACGGGCTCGACACGACCGAATTGGGCATGGAGGCTTATCCGGAGTTTTCGACAACCTGACCACCCCTTCCGGTTAGGATGTCATTGGCCCGGGCGTTCGCGCCCGGGTCATTTTTGTTCGAATTTTGCTGAAGCAAAATTTGACCGGATGGAGGGGCGACGCTGTGCCCCTCGCGATGCGCAATTGAGCATTTGGCCAGATCGGTTCGACCGGTGTTGGGCCGGAGCGGACGGCGCCGAGCGCCCGGGCAATCTCTTAAATGAACCGCTGATCAACAGAAATTTCTAGAAATTTCTGCCCCTACGAGATCTTCTAGAAGATCTTGCCTACGTCCGCACCGGCCCAATTGCGGGCCCACTTCAATCCAAAATCATCATGCACTAGCGCCCGCTCGGGCTCTCCTTTGGCGTCAGCTTGCGCCGTCCGGAAATTTTGAAACGCTCCGCCGTGCCGTAATCGCGGCAGGCCACTCCCGCTACGAAATCGCCGAACACCGGGCCGTGTTTGAACAGGTGTCCCGAACAGCCGCCGGCAAGCAGGACGTTTTCATGCTCGGGATGCCAGTCGACGATAAAATGCGTGTCCGGCGTCAGGATCACCTGATTGAACTTGGAATCCACGACACGCTCGCCGATCAGGCCGGGAAGGCGATGGCGGATGTACTGTCGGGTTTTGTTCATCGACTGGCGTTCGATCAGGCGCTCATCATTGTTGATGTCTATGGGCGTGTTAGGGATCACGACGGCGGCCTTGACCCCGGACCCTTCCGAGGACGGGATGCCGAACGATCCCTGACCATGATCGATCCAGCATGGCATGTTTTCCATGTCGAACGCATCGGAGCCGTCTGGCGTCGAAGTGTACAAAACGTTGATACCCATGATCGCGCTGATTGGTTTGATCGTGCGCGGGAACATTTCCGCCATCCAGGCGCCGGTGGCGATGATGATCGTGTCGGCCTCCAGCGGCAGACCGTCGAGCATGGGACGTTCGGAGCCATCCGTGTTGACGGTGCCGCGTTTCACAATACCGCCGGATTTCCGGAACAGGTCAATGGTCGTGATCACGCAGCGATGCGCCATCAAGAGACCGGCCTCGGGTTCGAACAGAGCGTATTTTATCTCGTCGACCTTGAATTGGGGGAAGCGGTTGCGGATCTCTTCTGGCGCGAACCGGTAATACGGCACTCCAACACGGTCGAATGTTTCCGAGGTCGCGTCTTCCCAGTCGCAATGGCCCTCAGTCGCAAGGATCAGCGCGCCGCATTCGTACATAAGGCGTTGGCCGGTTTCGGCCATCAATTCCAACCAGCGCGCGCGGCTTTCCCGCGCCCAGCGTGTGTAGAATTCATCGCGACCCGATATCGCCCGGATCACCCGGTTGTAGTCAGTGGACGCCGCGCGGGAATGGCCCGGTTCCCACCGGTCGATCAACGTCACCTGCTCGCCACGGCGCTGCAGATGCAGCGCAGTCATCGCGCCAGCTATTCCCCCTCCGACAACAATGATGTTTGATCGGGCCACAAGAATTTCCTTGCCGGATTCTGTATTTATGGATACTGTATACAGAATACAGTCCGCTGGCAAGGATTGTAGAACAGGGAGAAAAACGTGCCAGAACAAGATTTTAGCCTGCCGGAAGGCACTCATACTGTTGTGATGGGTGCGGGCGACGTGAATGGAATCATGCGTGGAAAACGCTTTCCGGCGAGCCACTGGGACACGATCTGCAAGAAGGGAAATGCGATGTCGATCGCGACGCTTGCGATCGATATGACCTGCGATGTCTGGGATACGCCTTATGTTAATTTCGACAACGGTTATCCTGACATGCATCTGTTTCCGATGACTAAGCCTGTACCACTGCCGTGGGAGCCCGGTGTGGCCATCTGCATGGGCCGGTTCGAGGGGATGGATCACAAACCAGTCCCGATTGACCCGCGTCAGGCATTGGTGCGTCAGGTCCAGCGCGCAGAAGCGATGGGATACGAGGTCCAGGTCGGCTGCGAGCTGGAATTCTATCTGCTCGACCCGGCAACCAACCTGCCCAAGGACAGCGGCATCAACGTCTATGGTCTGGACCGCGCGGCAGAGCTGGAACATGTCCTTGGGCCAATCCGGCAGCTGATCAACGAATGCGGCATTC
Organism: uncultured Paracoccaceae bacterium; assembly: GCA_951812305.1. Lineage (GTDB taxonomy): Bacteria > Pseudomonadota > Alphaproteobacteria > Rhodobacterales > Rhodobacteraceae > Rhodobacter_B. The sequence continues at coordinate 419,140 of CATOSB010000011.1, read as the reverse complement.
CGATTGAACAGTCGAACCCGGAATATGCTGCCGGTCAGGTGGAAGTGAACATCCGCTATGACAAAGCGCTGAACAGCGCGGATTACGTCGTTGCCTTTCGAAGCCTTGTGAAGCAACTGGCCCAAGCGCATGGCTATCGCGCGACCTTCATGGCCAAACCGTTTTTTGAAGAAAGCGGGAACGGATTTCACACGCATTATTCTCTTTGGAGGGACGGAAAGAATGTCTTTTCCAATAAGGGCAAATTGAGTGCGGTTGGTGTGAATTTCCTCGGTGGGTTGCAGGCTCGCATGGCCGAAACTGCCGTGTGTGGGTCGCCCACGCCGAACGGATTCCGCCGCCGCCAACCTTATACCTTCTGCCCGATCAACACCGCCTGGGGGATCGACAATCGCACCGTGGGATTGCGTGTGATCGAAGGATCCGACAGCGCGGTTCGGGTGGAAAAGCGCGATGCGGGCGCAGACGCGAACCCGTATTTTCTGTTGGCAACGGATATCGCCGCTGGTCTTGACGGCATCGAGCAAGGCGCGAAGCCCAGCGCGATGTGCGAAGGAAACGCCTATGAGCTTGAGGACGCGGTGCCAATCCCGACGGATATGCCGACGGCGCTGGAGTTGGCGCGCGGGTCGGTCTGGTTGAAGGGTGTCATGGGCGAAGATGCCGGCGAGATTTACCTGCAGCAGGCCGAGCGTGAGCTTGAGTTCCTCGAAGCGCAAATCCGGGATACCGTGACGCCGGTCGAGAGCCAACGCTATCTGGTGAATTTCTGATGCTTTTGGGACGGGTCACCGGCACGGTCACGGCGACCAGCAAGGATGCCTCGCTGGTGGGTGGAGCGATGCTGGTGGTCGAGATGACATCCGGGTCCGGCAAGGCGCTGGGCGAGGAGATCGTCACGCTCGACACCGTGGGTGCGGGCGTGGGCGACACCGTCGTTATAACAACCGGCTCGGGGGCGCGAGTCCCCGGCCACACCACCGGCACGCCGGTGGACGCCGCAGTGGTCGCGATTGTCGACACTGTGGATATGGCCAAATCCAGATAGGAGAAGAGAAATGGCAAAACCAGCACCGGGCCAGTCGGCCCTTGGAATGATTGAAACCCGCGGGCTTGTGGCCTCGATCGAGGCGGCAGACGCGATGGTCAAAGCGGCGAGCGTCAGTATCGTGTGTCAGCACAAAGCGGGCGGCGGGTTGGTTTCGACCCTTGTGCGCGGCGAGGTTGGCGCGGTGAAGGCGGCAACCGATGCCGGGGCCACGGCGGCGAACAAAGTGGGCGAGGTGGTTTCCGTCCATGTGATCGCTCGCCCGCATGATGAGCTGGAGGCAATTATCGAAGGTCTCGCAGGTTAGGCGGGGGCGGACTTTTTGAAAAAGTCCGGGCCAAGATTTTTCAAAAATTTTGGTGCGCCACACTCGGGAGAGACTTTTAGATGAGCAACCCCTTCGCAGATTTCGCGGACACAGCGGCAAAGGCTTCGGTCTCGAAGCCCACCGCGACCGTACCGGATTACACGCAAATTGCCGTTCTCGGCGGCGGCGAAGACGCGCGACTGATCGCGGCGCTTTGTCTGAGCGAAGGGGCAGAAGTGACGTTGTTTTCGGCTTATGGTAATGAGCTGGAAGCAATGCGCGCCTCGTCCGGCATTACCTTGCGCGGCGCGGGACCGGTCGGCACCTTTCACGTTCACCGGGAACAGGGTCCGTCTGTTCGGTTGACGGCGGAACTGGATGCGGCCGTGCGCGAGGCAGAGGTGATCTTTCTCACAGGGCCGGTTCACAAGCAACGGACCTATGCGATGGTTTTGGCGGATCATTTGTCGGACGGGCAAGTGCTGGTCGTTGCGCCGGGGCGGTCGCTTGGCGCGCTGGAAACGGCATGGTTGCTCAGGATCGGCGGGCGGTCGGCGGATGTGACCATTGTCGAGGCGCAGGGGCTGCCGTATTGGATCAGCGCGGAGGGTGCGGTTCTCAATCTAAGCACGGCGGCGGTTCCGGTGGCGGCGACTTTGCCCAGCGGGCGCGAGCATGTGTTGGCGGGCTTGCAGAAATACCTGGCGAGCGAACCAATGCAAAGCGTTGTCGCAAGCGGCTTTGCCGATGGCTCGGCTTTGGTGGAGTTTCCGGCGCTTTTGATGTCTGGCCCGGCGATTGGATCGGGCGCGGTGCCGGTACCGATGGAAGGGACGCCCCTGGAAGACAACCAGACTTTCGCGAGCCTGATCGGGCCGGAGCAGCGAAGCCTGATCGACCAGCTCGCCGAAGAACGACGTGCCGTGGCGCGGGCATTTGGCGCGCGTGATTTGCCCACGACCGAAAACTGGCTCGCCACACATGCTGGGGCGGACCGGGGCGAAGGTTCGCGCGTTGTACCGGATCAGGACACGGCCAAGCGGTTGCTGCGGGATGGCGTGATTGGCTCGTTGGTGCCATTAACGTCGGCTGCGGCACTGACCCGCACGCCGGTTCCAGTCACGGAAGCGATGATCACACTCGCTGGTGCGGTGTTGGGCGCGGATGTCGCCGCCGCGGGGCGCAGGCTGGATACGATTGGCATCACGGCGACGGATGCATCAGAGGCGCGCCGCCAGATGGATGCGATTGCGGGGGCCGCATAATGGACGTCGATCTTCTTTCCATCGACGCCGCGCGCCGCGCGGCAGACACGGCCTTCAAAGCCTATCAGGATTTCCTCGGCACAGACCCGGCGCAGGTCGACGCGATTGTTGAGGCGATGGCGCGGGCAGTGGAGCCGGAATGCGCGCGTCTCGGCCGGATGGCGTTTGAAGAGACGGGGTATGGCAACCCTGAGGACAAACGCGTCAAGGATCTGATGAACGTGCGCGAGACGGTGAACTGGCTGCGCGATATCACGACGCTGGGGATGCTATGGCGCGACGATGCCACCAAGATTGCGGCCTTTGGCGAACCGATGGGCGTGGTCGCGGCGCTGATCCCGGTGACGAACCCGACAAGTACGGTGATCTTCAAGGTTTTGTCGGCGGTCAAGGCGGGCAATGCCATCGTGTGTGCCCCGCACCCGAGGGGCGTTCGGTCGGGCAACGAGGTTGTGCGGATTATGGCCGCCGCGGCGGAACAGGCGGGCGCGCCGAAGGGGCTGGTGCAATGTCTGGAGCATGTGACGATTGAGGGCACCGATGCGCTGATGAAGCATCGCCGGACGTCGGTGATCATGGCGACCGGCGGGCCGGGAATGGTGAAGGCAGCTTATAGCTGTGGCAAGCCGACACTGGCGGTCGGGGCGGGGAATGTCCCGTGTTATGTTCATGCTTCGATGAAGGACGATCTGGCGGAAGTCGCCGAAATGATCGTGGCGTCGAAAGCGTTCGATTACGGGACGGCCTGTGTGAGTGAACAGGCGGTTATCGCGGATCCGCACATCGCACGCGAGATGCGTTTCGCCCTGAAAGAGGCCGGGTGTTACTTCTGCACGCCTGCAGAAGCGGACAGGTTGGCCATAGTTGTCTTCCTTGGGCGTCAGCGGATGAACCCGGAGCGGGTGGGGCAATCGCCCGAGCGGCTGGCCGAACTGGCGCAGTTTTCGATCCCGCCGGGGACAAAAGTTCTGGTAAGCGACGAGGCCGAGATCGGCTGGCAGCGGCCGCTGTCGGCAGAGAAGCTGAACCCGATCATGGCGTTCTATGAGGCCAAAAATTCGGCGCATGGGATCGAGTTGGCGCATGGGATTGCACGGTTCGAGGGCTGGGGGCATTCGGCAGTGATCCATTCCAATGACCCGGGCGTTGTGGCTGATTTTGCGCGGGTGCCGACGGGGCGGGTGCTAGTCAATGTGCCTGCGATCCACGGGGGCGCGGGTTATGCGACCGATCTGGAGCCGTCGTTTATGCTGGGCACGGGGACATGGTCTGGCTCGATCACGTCGGACAATGTGACCGCGCTGTCACTGATCAACATCAAACGCGTGGCTTACGCGAACCGCGACTGGCGCGACATTTATGAGGATTACGCATGAGCGACATTACCATTCGCGCCCTGATGCAGATCGACAATCTGCAACCCAAATTCGCGGCCTATAATGGCGCGACCGTTCAAGGGTCGATCCCGCTTTCGGGCGACACGGTTCTGATCGGCGAGTTGGCCCCCGGCAACGGAGTGTTCCAGTTGATCGACCGTGCGTTGAAGGCGTCTAGCGTCGAGGCCACGACCCAGTTGGTCGAACGCGAATTCGGGTTCTTCATCCTGCGCTCGCCTTCCAACGCTGAGGTGTCGATGGCGCGCGATGCGATCCTTACAGAGCTTGGCGCGTCGATGCACGACCGGATCAAACCTCAGATTGGCTCAATGCAGATCATCACCAGTGTCGAGCCCTATCAGGCGCAGCTTTTGAACAAGTGGCGTAAGGGGTCGCTTTTGGTGCCGGGGCAGACGCTGGGTATCCTCGAATGCGCGCCAGCGGCTTACATTTCGATTGCGACGAACGAAGCCGAAAAAGCCGCCGAAATCGACATCGTCGAGGTGCGCGCAGTCGGGCGGTTCGGTCGGCTGTTCTTCTCGGGGTCGGAAAACAGCGTAAAGACAGCGATGGACGCGGCGGTACAGGCGATTGAGGCCGTCGAGGGTCGCAAGGGCTGATGGGTCGCGTCATCGGGTCAGAGGCGATTGAGGACGCGGGCGCAAGAGGTCGCGTTGTCTTTGAGCTTCTGCCGGGGGACATCGTCACGGATGTCGCGCGAGAGACCGCCGCGCGGCTGCGCATTCGGCTGGTGGATGGGCCGCTGGAAAGACCCGCGCCGATATCGGCGGACGGAAATACGGCGATGCGGCGGGCAATGTATCGCCGCTCTACCCGTTGGGTTGCGCCTGCGGCGGCAAGTCGTGAGGCACGGCGGTTCACTAAGCTGGCGCTGGTCGGAGCGGGGGGTGTTGGTAGCAACATCGCACATCTGGCGGCCAATGCCGATATGGCCGATGAGATCGCATTGATCGATATCGCGCCGGGGCTGGCGGCGGCAACGGCATTGGATCTGAACCACACAAGCGGGATCACGGGAACGACGGCGCGATGCACCGGCGGGGAAGATCTGGGGTTAGTCAGCAGTGCAGACGTGGTGGTTGTTACCGCGGGGCGCGCGCGTTCTCCCGGCATGACGCGGGCCGATCTGATCGACGTGAACCGCCGCGTGATCCATGCGGCGGCGGATGCGATCCGCACGCAGGCACCGGAAGCGATCGTTATCGTCGTCACCAATCCGCTGGATGAGATGACGACCGAGATGCTGCGCGCGACCGGCTTTCCGCGAGAGCGAGTGTTGGGCATGGCCGGTACGCTTGATTCCAGCCGCTTCCGCAATGCGCTGGCGATGGCTGCGGGCGTGACACCGGCCGATGTTGAGGCGATTGCTCTGGGTAGCCACGGGGATGAGATGGCCCCGATCCCGTCGCTGGCGCGGATCAAGGGTGCGCCGCTGGACAAGTTTCTTAGTGCGGCGCAAATCGAGGAATGCGTGAAAGATGCGGTAACCGGCGGTGGGCAGGTTGTAGCGCTAAAGAAATCCGGCTCGGCGACGATTGCCCCTGCGCATTCCAGTGTCGAATTGCTTGATCACATTCGCGGCGCGCGGGTTGGACCCGTGCCGGTATCGGTGATGTTGGATGGCGAATACGGGATCGAGGGTGTTGTGCTGGGCGTGCCTGCGTATCTGGGCGTGTCAGGGTTGGTGGATGTCGAGGAATTGTCCCTTGCGGACGCGGAGCGCGACACGCTGCGACATGCGGCCGACGCGATCAAGGCGCGGCTGGCATCATGATCCGCAAAGCGCAGGGCGGCGGACGGTTTGAGGAAATCGGCAGCTATTCCCGCGCCAAAAGAGTCGGGCCATTTGTGTATGTCGCTGGAACGACGGCGATTGAACCAACCGGGAAACTTCACGCGCCGGGGGATTGCTATGCGCAATCGGTCTATATCTTCGGACGTATCGAAGAGGCGCTGAAGGCTGTCGGAGCCGAGATGCGCCATGTTATGCGCACCCGCGCTTATGTAACGGATATGGCGAAGGCGGGAGGCTTCATCAATGCGCATGGCGAGGTGTTTAAGGGCATCGATCCCGTTGTGACCGGCGTGCAGGCCGGATTGACGCAGCCGGGGATGATGATCGAGATCGACGTCGACGCGATTGTGCATGATGAAGACGGACACATCGCCGGGTTCTGACATGGAAGTCGGGCGATTCTGTCCTGCGCAGCATTCCGATTACCCGCATATTAAGACCCTTGCCGTAACTCCCAAGCACCCCCCACGTTTGAGTGTTATTGTCAGTTTTATGGTGAGTCGAATTTGCCATTTTGCGCGTGTTTTTTTTCTTTCTTGTCTGAATTCTGTGGCGCCGGGTTGATTTCTCTGAATCAGTGGTGGGATGGATCAGGTTGCCGCCCTTGAACAACTTCTCGCCACGGCTCTGCGTCGGATCGCTGAGCTTGAAGCTGCGTTGGCGAGCATGGCGGAAGAGATCACGGACCTGCGCCGACAGTTGGCCAAGAACAGCAGCAATAGCAGCAAGCCCCCTTCAAGTGATGGCCTGAAGAAGCCAGCCCCGCGCAGCCTGCGTGGCAAATCCGGAAAGAAAAGTGGCGGCCAAGTTGGCCACCGGGGCGACACCCTGCGCCAGACGTCAACACCCGACTTTGTCGAACGGCATGAGGCGACGCATTGCAGCGCCTGTCAGAGCGCCCTGACGGCGGAGATGGTGAAAGGGATCGAGAAGCGTCAGGTGTTCGACTTGCCTGCGCCACGCCTGGAGGTCACCGAGCATCAGGCGGCGGTTTATTGTTGCGACCATTGTCGAGCCACGACGACGGCTGGCTTTCCCGATGGCGTGGCCGCGCATGTGCAATATGGCACGCGCATGCGGGCAGTGGCGGTCTATTGCAATGTTCAGCAGCTGATACCCGAGGATCGGGTCTGCCAGCTTATGCGCGACCTGTTTGGGGCCACCAGCTTGTGCGCGGCCAGCGTGACCAACTGGACGCGCGGCGCGGCAAATAAGATGGGTGTCGTGGTTGAACACATTCTCGCCCGGCTTGCCGAAGGCGGCGTTCGGCATCTGGACGAGACCGGACTTCGTGTTGCCGGCAAGCTGCACTGGCTGCACACGATCTGCGATACCGCCTTCACCCATTACCGCATCAGCGCCAAACGCGGTGCTGTTCCAACCTTCCTGACCGGCGGGACGATCATTCATGATCACTGGAAACCCTACTACGCCCATATGAGCGGAGTGGACGCCCACGCCCTCTGCGGGGCGCATCACTTGCGCGAACTCAAGGCCATCGAAGAGATCGAAAAAGAGCCTTGGGCGACGGAGATGAGCGCAGTGCTTCATAGCGCCAATCAGCTCAGATGCGCGGCTCAGGATCAAGGCGAGACCGAACTCCCGGAACTGGTTCGCCAGGGTATCGTCACCAGATACATGGCGATCCTCGCCAAGGGGCTCGCCTTCCACGAACGCCGGCCCCCGCTGGCCAAAAGCCCCGGCACCCGCGGCCGAAAAGCCAGGCGGCCAGGCCACAACCTGCTCCTCCGCCTGCGTGACTACCGCGATGACGTTTTGCGATTCATCGCCGACTTCGCGGTCCCATTCACAAACAATCAGGCCGAACAGGACCTGCGCATGATGAAGCTGCGCATGAAAATCTCGGGCACCTTCCGCACCCTCGAGGGCGCGCGGGTCTTCGCCGACATCAGGTCCGTCATCTCGACGGCCAGAAAACACCGGTTCAACATCCTGGAAATCCTGACCCTGTCACCACCTCAGATCATCGCACGGCTCTGACGGAACAAAACCCCGCAACCCTATCGGACAGGGTGCTTGGGAGTTACCCCTTGCCTTACAATTCCGTACTGAAAATGCAGCGCGGTCATATGAATGAGCGAATTCCGACAATACCTGATTTTTGCAGGAGCAATCTTCCTGCTGGCATTGCCGGCATTTGGCGCCCTTGCGCTGTATAAGTTCACCAACAATCCGTATTTTCGACCGCTTGGAATTTCCAAAGATGCGGTTGCGGCCGTCGATGGTCAAACATCGGCGGTCTCAATCGAAATTCAGGTGCGTTGGGGTATCAACTCGCGGTCGTCACTTTCAAAGGTAGAGCTGCGAGAACTGATTTCAGACACGTTTTCGACGCGGACCGACGCCTTTCATTTCGATATCAGCGAAGTGGAGGGGGATAACGTCCGTGTCACATTCATCGTGGGGCCAAACCGTTATGGACCCTACCCCCCGGGTCGGATGGTCGACGGTATAATACCAAGGGTGCTTCAAAATGACTCAGCTATGGATTTTGGGTACCGCCTGAGGTGCTGAGGTGATTCAAGATTGGCAAAGGAGACCACCGATGCCAGCCAGGATACCGATGCGAGCCGATTTTACCGCCAATGATCTGCGCAAGCTTGCCGCAGAGAGTTCTGATGCCCGGCAGAGCCGACGGCTTTTGTCGCTTGCCGCTATCGCCGATGGCATGTCGCGTGGGGCTGCGGCCCGCATTGGCGGGATGGACCGGCAAACGCTCAGGGACTGGGTGCTCCGTTTCAACGCTGATGGTCCAGCGGGGCTGCTGGATCGGCAGCGAGGAGGCTCGCGATCCCGCCTTGACAATGCGCAACTGGATGAACTGGCGGCTCTTGTCGAGACCGGTCCTGATCCTGAAAAGGACGGTGTCGTCCGCTGGCGGCGGGTCGATTTGAAGAATGTGATCAAGGCGCGTTTTGGCGTCGACTATCACGAGCGCCATGTGGGGCAGATTCTGCACAATCTGGGCTTTTCCCACATCAGCGCACGCCCTCAGCACCCGGGGCAGGACGTGCAGGTCATTGAGGATTTCAAAAAAACTTCGGCGACAATCTGAAGGAGACGCTTCAGGGGGTGCCGCCGGACAAACCCGTCGAAATCTGGTTCCAGGACGAGATGCGTCTCGGTCAGAAGAACACCCGCGTCCGCCAGTGGGCACGCAAGGGCACACGGCCCCGCCAGCCCGCCGATCAGCGTTACCAAAATGCGTATCTTTTTGGCGCCATCTGCCCCGAACGCGGCACCGGCGCGGCGATCATGATGCCAGCAGCCGACACCTATGCGATGCAGCGCCACCTGGAAGAAATCAGCAAAATTGTCTCCGATGGCGCCCACGCCGTCATCCTCATGGACCAAGCCGGCTGGCACACGACATCCGCTCTGGAAATCCCGCAAAACCTGTCGCTCATGTTTCTGCCGCCCAAATCACCAGAGCTGAATCCAACCGAAAACATTTGGCAATATCTCCGCCAGACATGGCTCGCAAACCGGACGTTCGACACATATGACGCGATTCTCGACGCGGGGTGCGAGGCCTGGAACAACCTCATCGCAAGACCGCAAACCATCACATCCATCGCAAGCCGCAACTGGGCGAAAGTCGGTCAGATTGAATAACCCTTGGTATAACACCTGCGCTTGTCGCGCTGGATATGACGCAAAAGGCGAATAGCCGATAGTCTCTGGATTTGGTGGATTTGCAACACGGTTTCGACGGTTTTGCGCGCGGTCAGGGTTCAATAATACGGGTTAGCCGCGTCGTTGACATTGCGCTTGGTAACAATGCACCCGTGCGTCGCGGGAATTCGGCGATAAAGTAACAAGATCAGAATCATTGACGAAGCGCCATCCGGCTGCTTTGTATACTGTATACAGAGAGGTCGAAACGACCCAAAGACAGATCAGGGAGGAAATTATGACAAAGACAATGAGACTGCTGCTGGGCGCGTCTGCCGCCGCCTTCGTGGCCACAGGCGCGTTGGCGGAAACGAAGATCGGGTTCATTGGAAGCCTGAGTTCGGACACCGGCTTGTCGACATTGCGCGGCGCCGAAATAGCAATTGAAGAACTGAACGCAGCGGGCGGTTACGGGACGCCGATCACGCTGGTTTCGGCTGATACGGGCGAAGATGTGACCGAAGGGATCAAGGCCTATGAGTATCTGGCCGAAACCGAGGAAGTGAACTTTATCGTCTCGGGTTCAATCGACGATGTGTCACTTGGCTGGTTGCCGCGGATGCAGGAATACCGCATTCCGACACTTGATACCTGGACTTCATATATCGGCATCATCGACATGGTCGCCGAAGACCCGGAAGGCATGGCGCCCTATTTCATGAATATTGCCTCGGATGAGGCGCTGGCGACGCTTTACATCAACTTCGGCGCGGATGTGCTAAAGGGTAAAATGGGCTTTGAAAGTGTTGTTATTCTGGCGGAAGATACCGCCTTTGGCGGTGCGATCACCGGGTTGGTGACCGATGCGCTGGCCCCCGTCGCGGGGATCGAGGTGAAAGACATCATCACCTATGACATCGGCACAGTCGATTTCGCACCGATCTTTTCGAAGGCGCAGGCGAGTGGCGCAGACTTTATCTATCAGGTGTCGTCGGTAAACAGCCAGGTTGTTTCCAGCCAGTATGTGAAACTGCAAGTGCCAATGGCGATGACCGGTGTGAACGTTTCTGCGCTGGGCATGGAATATTGGGACGACACCGGCGGGGCCGGGGGCGGCATCTCGACCCTGTCGCCCGTGCCGTCGGTGGGCTTCGCTCTCGATCCGGTCAGTCAGGCTTTCGTCGATACATATCAGGCGAAATATGACTCGCGCCCGGTGATCCCGCATTTCAACGGCTTCAACGCTTATCACGGCGTGAAACAGGCAATGGCCTCGGCGGAAGCTGCCGGTGGCTGGGAAGCGTCCGCATGGGCGGGCGAGATGATCCAGCAGGATCTGAAGCTGGAAAAGGACGGTCAGCTTTGGCTGCGCTATGGGTTCTGGGATTATGAGACGGTAGAGCCGGTCACGGGCCGGACCTATCCGCATAATGCGTTTTTTGACCTCGAGGCGCCCTATGACTTCGCCCAGCCGTCGATGGTGGTAGTGCAGTGGAACGAGGATGGCAGCGTTGGCGTGGTCTACCCGCCAGAATACGCGACGCAGGATTTCAGCCTGCCAAGCTGGGTTCCGGCAAAGAACTAACGGCCAAGCGGTCCCGGGCTTGACCCGGGTCCTCCACGTTTGAGATGTGGCCCCGGATCAAATCCGGGGCTGCGTTTAAAAAAAGGGGTGCGATGTCAATTCCGTACAACGTGCAAAAAGTGTCGCCGGGCCAAACTTATGTCGGCGCTCAGGGTATCGCATATGGCGCGGGGGCATCAGCGGAAACGGTGGGCGCGCAGCAGATTTGCATGAATGTCATGCCGATCCCGCCGGGCGGTCGGGCCAAGGTGCATCATCACGAGAATATCGAGACGATTGCCTATATGCTGGACGGGTCATGCACCCTGTTCTATGGCGACCAGCTGGAGCATCGGCTGGAATTCGAAACCGGCGATCAGTGTTATATTCCGGGCAATGTTGCCCATGCGCCCTGCAACCTTTCAGGCGCGCCCTGCACCTTCATCGTTGTCCACGGTTCTGGCAGCGATCAGGACGGAATTGTCCTTTTGCTGGAACTTGACGCCATTCTGGCCGAGAAATAGCGAGCGGGCGGCGTGGCACAAATCCTGATCCAGGGACTTCTGCTCAGCGGGCTTTATGCGCTTATCGCGATGGGGTTCACGCTGATCTTCAGCGTGGGGCGGGTGCTGAACCTTGCCTACGGGGCCTATTTGCTGATCGGCGGCTACGTCTATTTCTGGATCGCACAGGAATTGGGATTGCCGAAAGTCGCAGGCGTGCTGTTAGCCACGATCGTCGGTTGCGCGATGGGGTTTGCAAAATTCCGGCTGATCGTGAAGCCATTGAAGAGCAACCACGTGGCGGTGGAGATTTCGACGCTCATCCTTGCGGTGGTGTTGCAGGCGGGTGTGGTTCTTGTGTTTGGCGATAGTTCCAAGATTCTTTTGCCGATCATTCCCGGTGTGGGTCGGGTGGCAGAGGTTGCCATTCCCTATTCCAACTTGCTTGCGGTGGCGATCAGCTGGGTCATCCTGATCGGGCTATATTTCTTCATCCGCACAACCCATACTGGCCGGGCAATGCAAGCGGTCAGCATGGATGCCAAGGGTGCCGCGATCAGCGGGATCGATGCAGATCGGATCAACGCGATTACCTGGATTATTTCCGGTGGGCTGGGGGCCTTGGGCGGCGTGTTTTTCGCCAGCTATACGCAGCTTTATCCCGGCATGTGGGTTGCACCGCTGATCATCGCAGTGGCGGTGGTGATCGTGGGCGGGATCGGGTCAATCCTCGGCACGTTGGTGGTGGCGCATATCGTGGGGTTCATGGAGATCGGTGTGTCGACGTGGAACCCGGAGTTGCGGGGCGTGTTCACGATGCTTCTCATCATCGGGGTGCTGGTGCTGCGGCCCAGGGGGTTGTTCGGGCGGGAGGAGATACATTGAACGCCGCTTGTGGTTTCATTTTCCTTTTTCACAACCTCTCGAACGGCCATCGCCTGCCCGTGGGGTGGCGATCCAACATCTCAATGGCGCGCTTTATGCCAGCCAAGCACATCCTGAAATCAGAAGTCGCGACTAGCCTCGCAAAATCGCCAGCCCGCCGGTACGGGCAGGCGATGGCCGGGGCGCCTGCGGCGCTGTTAACCCGGCGGGGCGCATCGCCCGACGGATTGCAGTCGCTATGAACCTGCGCTGGTATCACTTCGCGCTTTGGGCGGCGTTCATCGGGGGCATGTATCTGATCCCGGAAATTGTCAGCCGAGGCACGATGCGGACGATGATTCAGGCCTGTTACCTGGCGATCTTTGCGATCTCTTGGGACGTCCTCAGCGGTCGAACCGGTTATATCTCCTTTGGCCATCCGTTCCTGATCGGGATCGGCGCCTACGCCACTGCGATCCTGTCGAAACGCTTTGGCGTGCCTGTTGAATATTCGATCCCGCTTGCCGTGCTGATCACGATGGGCGGCGGGCTGATTGTGCTGCTGCCGGCGCTGCGGATACGGGGCAGTTACTTCGCGCTGGTGACGCTGGCGTTCATGGAGCTGATGTATCAGTTGGTGCAGGTTATCCGGCCCGACCTGACCGGCGGCACGCGTGGCATGTCAGGGATCAAGACGCTGACACGCGGCGCAGAAAACGGGTATATGCTGGCGGTAACGTTGATGCTTTTCGTGGCTTTAGCGTGTTGGCTGCTGATGCGCACGCGGCTTGGCACGGCCCTTTGGGCGGTCGGGATGAACGAAGAAAGTGTGCGCGGTTCGGGGCTGTCGGCCACCCGGTTGAAGGCGGTGGCGTTTCTGGTCAGCGCGGCGGTGGCTGGCCTCGGCGGCGCGTTTTTCGTCCATTACAACGGGTCGCTGGCGCCTCGTGGGCTGTTTGACATCAACTTCCTGTTCACCATCATCGTTGCGGCGCTGATCGGCGGGGCGGGCACAATCATCGGGCCGATGCTGGGCGCTTTTTTCCTGACGTTTCTGTTGGAATATCTGCGCCCGGTCCTGCCGGGGGCGGAGCGGTATTTCGTCTATGGCGGCATCGCGCTGCTTCTTTATATGTACCAACCCAAAGGTATCTATGCATTGGTGATGAGTGGGATAGACAGGGTGAGGGCGCGAGCATGAGCGCTCGGCTGGCCGTCACCAAACTGGTCAAGCGTTTCGGCGGGTTGACAGCGACAGACGATTTGACGTTTTCAGTCGAACCGGGCGAAAGCGTGGGGCTGATCGGGCCGAACGGGGCCGGAAAGACGACGGTGTTTTCGCAGGTGATGGGCGAGCACCGGCAGACTTCGGGAACCATTCACCTGGGCGATGAGGAAATCAGCAAGCTCACCACGGCAGCCCGCATCCGTCGCGGGGTGAGCCGCACTTATCAGGTGCCAAGACCGTTCCCCGAGATCAGCGTGGCGGAGAACATCCGCGTCGGCCTGATGCCTGACAATGTCTGGCAGATGATCACGCGCGGGCCCGACCCGGACCGGGAACTGGAACTGGCGGAAGCCGTGGGTTTCTCAGCATCCGATCTGACGCGAACGCCGGCAGAGTTGAGCATGGGCGATCTGCGCAAGTTGGAAATGGCGCGGACAATGGCCACCGCGCCAAGTGTTATGCTGCTGGATGAGGTCTTCGCCGGGTTGACCTTGGGCGAGATTGCGATGATTTCTGATCTGGTACAGAAAATGCGCGCGCAAGGCATGACCTTTTTGATTGTCAGCCATGATCTGAAAGCGCTTGAGCCGTTGATCGACCGGGCGATAGCGATTGACCGAGGCGCGATGATTGCCAATGGATCGTATGCCGACGTGATCGCTGATGCCGCTGTGCGAACATCTTATCTGGGGGCAGCCTGATGGCTTATCTGGAGATAGATGGGCTTTCAGCTTTCTATGGCCGCGCGCAGGCGTTGTTCGATGTGTCGCTGAAGGCGGACGAAGGCGAAATCATCGCGGTGATCGGTGCAAACGGGGCGGGGAAATCGACCTTGTTTGATTCCATGCTTGGGTTGACCAAGGCACGGGGAAACATCCGATTGGCCGGTGAGGATCTGATTGGACTTGGCTCTGGGGACATTGTGCAGCGCGGCGTCGGTTATGCGCCCGAGCGTTTCAATCTTTTTCCCTATATGACGGTACGCGACAATCTGATGGTCGGCGCGTTTACGGCGCGCGAGGACATTGCGCGCAACCTCGACATTGTTCACGCGCTTTTCCCGCGGCTGGAGGAACGCGAGGCGCAGGAAACCTCGACCCAATCGGGCGGGGAACGGCAGATGGTTTCGCTGGGGCGGGCATTGATGACCTCGCCAAAGCTGCTTTTGGTTGACGAGCCGACAATCGGGCTTGCGCCGAAGGTCTGCGATGAGATTGCTGCCGTTTTGGCGCGGTTACGCGGCGAGTACGGTTTGACCGTAGTGATCGCCGAACAGAATGCGAATTTCGCGCTGTCTCTTGCCGAACGGGTTTACGTGCTCGAAAGCGGACGCGTAACAGCAGAAGGGACGCCAAAGGAATTGTCGAGCGACGAAGTTCTGGCTGCGGCATATTTCGGGCATTGAGTTAGGGCGAACGCGATGACAGACATGAACCGCATCGTACTTTCCAGCGACCATGCCGCCATAGATCTACGCAAGGCAATTGCCAGCCATGTCGAGGCGAAGGGTTGGGACGTGGTTGATATCGGGCCGAATACACCGGAAAGCACTCATTATCCTGAACATGGCGCGGCGGCGGCGCGGAAAATCGCCACGGGTGAATGTCGGTTAGCTTACCACCCTTCAATTTAGCCAGACATCCCAGAGCTTGGGGATTTTGGCATAACCTGCGAGGCATCGTCGGATAGCACGAAGGCCTGTCTTGAAGAGAGAGCATAAGGACCTTCGGGCTTTTCGAATCCCCTTTTTTCGCCGCGTATTGCGACGTGGTGCTCTTCGTTTGCTCCGGTTGAAACAGCCCAGTACATGGCGATTGCCAGCACCAAAATGAGGCGGGCCAATCGATCCGGCTTTTTGATCTGGCTTTGAGTAATTTCAAAGCCCCGGGTTTTGAAGTCGGAGAACATGGCTTCAATTCCCCAACGCATTCCATAATCGAGCACCTTGTACTCGGACGGTGCTGCATTCATGGCAATAATCCAAGGCTCTTTGTGCCCCTCTTCGTGAAGCACTCCAATGTTGCTAAAGACGCCCGTTCCGTAAAGCTCAGCGTTTACAAGCCCTTCGGGCATCAGTTGGGCAATTTCGCGCGTCATCATCTCGCCACCCTGATGTTGCAGTGTGATATTTCCCTTCATGCGCAGCCGGTAGTCCCATCCAGCCTCCTGGCACCATGCGACCAATCGGGCGGTTCCATAAAACCGATCTCCCGCCAGCAACACACGCGCATCCGCCGGGAGCCATGGGCGGACTGCTTCCAAAAGCTCATGTTGCACGCGCCATCCAATCGGCCCTTTGGTCTGGCGTACACGCCAGGCGACCGGGAGGGCCCGATCCCGCATCCGCACCGATAACATCAAAACCTCATGCCCTTCGTTGAGCTTGCTTTGATCAAGGGCCACCACAATCGTTTCTCCGGCCTCACACTGGCGGCGGAAAATTTCACCAACATAGGCCTGCATGATCTCATCAGTATCGATGTGAGGATTGCCCAGAACCCGCGAAATGTATTGATAGCGGTGGTCCACAGAGCCGATATCGCGGGGCAGAGCAGCCGCATTTTCCATCAGATTGACGCTGCGCGTGTTCAAAATCACGCTTGCTATGATGCACAATCCCTCCCGGCGCGACTTGTGATACCCGAGCAAGCGGTCCTGAAAATCCGCCTCAACCTTCGAATAAAGCTCTGAAAAACAAACATTTCCCAACAAACCAGCCTCCAATATCAGCAGTGGAGACTCCTTGAATCACACAGATCAGACAAACGTCAAATCAGATCCGGAAATTTTGAAGGGTGGTAAGGTCGGTTAGGCATCATCCTTTGCGGTACAGGACAGGGTATCATGATGGCCGCGAATAAGGTTAAGGGGATAAGGTGCGGCGTTTGTGCCGACACTTTTTCGGCCCGCATGATCCGCGAACATAACAACGCCAACATGCTGTCAATCGGTGCGCGCGTTGTTGGCGACGCGCTGGCGCTGGATATAGTGGATGCGTTTTTGGATGCGGTGTTCGAAGGCGGCCGCCACGCCGACCGCGTAGGGATGATCAACGCGCTGGAGGCCTAGTCCCCTGATTCACCCAATTTGCGGGTAAAGCTGTGAGAGTTTGTTTCTGGCATCCGTAGCCGTGAAGTGCCATTTAACCTTGGCTTTCTCGGCATTCCGCGTTGCTGTCCAAGCGTAGACTTCGGTTTCCAAGGATGCCTTGTCAGGAATACGCCGGTCGAGGCATTGCCGAGACAAAACGCTGAGTTCGCATTCAGCAATGTTCAGCCAAGACCCGTGTTTCGGCGTGTAGTGCCACTCGAAACGCTCCGCGATACGGCGGGCTTCGGTGGGAGGAAATGCCTCGTACAGTGAGGCCGGCTTGTGGGTGTTGAGGTTATCTTGCACAAGCGTGATCTTTTCGGCGCTCGGGAAGTACACATCAGCCAGATCACGAAGCACATGGGCGTAATCAATGGCGGTACGCTGGTCACGGACAGCGAGATGACGCCAACCGACAAGCGGTGCGAACAGCATAAACAAGCTGGCCACCCCATTGCGTTCGTATTCATAGTCAGACCGCGCTGATTGCCCCGGCCGCGCAGGGATCGGGGTGCGTGTTTCTTTGGTCAGTTGCCTGGATGTTTCGTCGAGACAGACCAGCGGTCGGTTCGGGTCCTGCGGGCGGGTGTAGACATCAAGCACGTCCTCCATCGCGGCGACAAAGGCTGCATTGGCCTTGGGCGGGATCACCCAATAGCGGCTTTGGTGCGGTTTGAGCGCGTTTTTTTGAGCACCCGCTGGATGGTCGTGTCGCTGGTGGTTTCGACAATCCCCAGTTCAACCACGCGCTTTTCCAACAAACGCAGCGACCAGCGGGCATAGCCTTGCGGAGGCTCAGAGCAGGCAAGGGCGATCAACCTTGCCTCCGCTTCCCCATCAAATATGCGCGAAGGTGCGGTGGACCTTTTCTTTCGCGACAGGGCCGCCTCTAACCCTTCCTCTACGAGTTGTCGGCGGGTCCGCAGAACTGTCGAGGAGCTTGTCTCCAGAGCCTCGGCGATCCGCGCATCAGCCCAACCAGGGCCTTCCGCCGACACATCCGCTTTAAGCAATATCCGCGCCTTCAAAAGCCGATACGCAACACCGATACCCTTGCAGATCATTTTCTCCAACTCTGCGCGCTCTTCGCTCGATAGTCGAACCACAAACTTCGCATCAGGACCACGTTTGCCCATCTCTCACACCTCCCAGCTTTTGCCAGGACAGAGATTCAGAGAAAACAAACCGTGTCAAATCATGCGAAACAGGGGACTAGCGGTCAATCGCCACGGATGGATTTTGCTGTCGCTTTGCCGGCATCGAAAGCCGCGCGCCGGGTTGCGATTTCCTTTGGAGTCAGTTTGTCGGGGTTTGAATAGTCATCGCGCCAATTGGCCGGACCGGGCCAAACAAGGAACGATTGGCGGGTTGTTCTTGCGACCGTAGCGGTTTCAAGCAACCGCAATGCCTGTTCCAGAGTGTCATCCTGACTGTTCTTGTCGTGAGGCAGGCCAGCGGCATTTCCAAGCGGCACATCGGAAAACAGAAACCGGGAAACACCAACGTTTTCGACTATGTCGCGGGCCGCACCCATGACGACGGTTGGTATTCCGGCGGCCTCGAGCGTGTGTGAGGCGATAGCGCAGGATTGATGGCAGACCGGGCAGTTGGGAACGAAGATCGCGGCCTCGACAGCATCGGAGCGGCACAAAGCAAGCAAATCGGCAGCGTCTTTCGATGTGGCGGCTTGGGATCTGTTGGTTGGCAGGCCGAAGAAACGAGAATTCATGAGAACCCGGCCATTTGCGGTTGCGCTTTCAAGGGCGGCGAGAGGAAAGTAACTGCCCGGATCCTCGGCCGTCGTGTGATCACGGTCAATGGCGATGTGTGAAATGCGCAGATCGGGAGTCGGTTCGATGGGCGCAGCATAGACCTGAAAGAATTTCGCCGTCGCATTATAGGGCGCGCCAGGGCCCTGATCGCCATTGTTTGGCTGAAAAGGCGCGGCGGTCGTGACAATCGCCACTGAGGTCTCGGACAAAGGCCGTTTGAGCGGCGCAAAGGGCACATCGTCAAACCGCGCCCATTCATATGGCGCGCCATATCCAAGCGCCTGATAATATCGGCGGGTGCGGTCGATGTAGCAGATGGTCATGGGCCGAAGTTATGGATCGCGTCCCAGTACTTCAATGGGCTCGCCATATCTGTACACGCTGCGGAAATGGCACTTGTGTTTTCTCGCGGAAGGCGTTGCATGGGCGGCAATGGATTGGATGGAGATTGTTATGAGCGAGAACAAAATCGCGTTGGTCACGGGCGGGGCAAGAGGCATCGGCCTCGCCTCTGCCAAGGCGATCGCAAAAGACGGAACGAAAATCGTGTTGGTAGACCTCGACGCCGAAGGGGTTGCGGCGGCGGCGGCCGGGATGGGTGGCGATACGGTGGGAATTGCCTGCGACATGAGCAAGCCAGCGGAAATCGCGGCGATGTTCGACAAGGTCGAAGCCGAACTTGGCCCAGTTTCCGTTCTGGTGAATTGCGCGGGAATTGCAGTGAATAGCGATCTATTGGAAACTACACTGGAGGATTTTCAGCGGGTGATCGACCTGAACCTGACCGGCACGTTTTTGGCCCTGCAGCGCGCGGCGAAGACAATGGTCGCGAACGGGATTGAGGGCGCAATCGTGAACATGTCGTCGGTGAACGCGCAGCTATCGATCCCCACGATCGCATCCTATTGCGCATCCAAGGGTGGTGTGATGCAACTGACCAAGGCGGCGTCGCTGGCGCTGGCTCCGCACAACATTCGCGTCAATGCTGTTGGGCCCGGGTCTATCGATACGGCAATGCTCGCCGGGGTGAATGAGAACCCCGATGCAATGGCTCGTGTGATGTCACGCACCCCATTACAACGCATCGGCAAAGCGGAAGAAATAGGGTCGGTGGTGGCATTTCTGGCCAGCGACGGCGCGAGTTATATCACGGGCGAGACGATCTATGTCGACGGCGGCCGAATGGGCATGAATTACACATGCTGAGAGCTTGCTAAAAGACCGCGCAATCCTGCTTCTGGCGCTGGGCGAAACCTTTATCTGGGCCGGGCTTTATTACGTGTTTCCCGCGACGTTGGTTCGGTGGGAAGCTGATCTTGGCTGGTCGCGCGGAGAGCTGACGCTGGCCATTACGCTGGCAGTATTGGTCTCTGCCGTGGCGGCACCATTCATGGGCCGCGTGATAGATCGTGGATTTGGCGCGGTTTTGATGGGGGCGGCGGCGGCTGTGGGCGGCGTATTGTTGATAGCTTTGTCTCAGATAACTCAGCTTTGGCAGTTCTACGCGATTTGGTTGCTGATCGGTGTCTGCCTAGCCGGGAGCCTTTACGAGCCCTGCTTTGCCATCGTAACGCGCGCGCGTGGCATGTCCGCAAAGCGGGGTATTACAGCTATCACTCTGGTCGCGGGCCTCGCAGGGACGGTGAGTTTTCCAAGCGTGCATTTTTTGGCTGAAGCGGTTGGCTGGCGGCTGTCATTTATATTGATTGGGTCGTTCGTTGTGTTTTTCGTTGCACCAATATTGTGGCTGGGCGTGCGGTTGTTGGGCAATGAAACCGTTTCGACGGTTGAGCAACGCAGTGGCCCTCGCAGGGCACCACGGCTATTGGCAGAGCCTGTATTCTGGGGTCTCGGACTGGCCTTTGCGCTGTTGGCGGTGGTGCACGGAGCGACGCTGCATCATCTGTTGCCAATGCTGGGCGAACGGGGTGTCGAGGCAAATTTCGCGGTGTTTGCGGCTGCATCTATCGGGCCAATGCAAGTTGTCGGGCGGCTCTTGATGCTTGCCACGGATGCCAAGTTTTCGCACCGCGCGTTTTCGTTGATCGCGTTTGGTATCATGGCGCTGTCGGTCGCAATTCTTTGGGCCTCGGGCGCCGGATTGGCAGGGATTGGGATGGCGGTGATCCTGTTTGGGTCCGCATATGGTATGGTCAGCATATTGCGCCCACTCCTGGCGCGCGATTTGCTGGGTGAGGCAGATTTCGGATCAAAGTCAGGCCTATTGGCGCTTTTGTATCTTACAGCGTCTGCCACCTCGGCCTGGTTCGGTTCTTTTATCTGGTCACTCGGCGGATATGACGTGATGCTGTTGGTGTTGCTGGTGTTTGCCGGGTCCGGCGCGCTGCTGTTTGAAATAACTCATCGCAGGGTCAGAAACGCGGCGGGATCGCGGGGTTGAGGGGCGAATTCGTGGCACAGTTCGCTCTTGACGCCTCGCAATACCTCTCTTACACCCCGCGCGTTCCTGGCGGAGTAGCTCAGTTGGTTAGAGCAGTGGAATCATAATCCATGTGTCGGGGGTTCAAGTCCCTCCTCCGCTACCAAAATCTCTCAATTCAGTTGGGGTTTGCTGCGACCGCGAAAATGTACGCGTTGCTTTGGTACTTCCAAATGTCGCCCCTGAGACTTGCGATTACAATTTTCATCTCAAAAAAAATCCCGCATACCCGATTGCCGCGATGGACTCACATTTCTCACGATAAGCGGGCAGCCCGCCGTTGTAAGGTAGAAATACACGCGGTTTTCCTTGGATATTGGCGCCAAGATACCAGCTGTCGGTCTTTGATTTCAGACCGCTCATTCCGACTTCTTGCACGTGATTCCACCAAGCGTGCTGGGCATCTTGGTCAGCCTCGATTTCGGTGTGGTTGTGGGTGCGCATATGCTCGATACAATCCGCGATCCATTCAACGCCGTGCTCGATGCTCGGAATCATGTTGGTCAGAACCGAGGGGCTTCCCGGCCCGGTAACGGTGAACAGGTTGGGAAAGCCGGACATAGCAATGCCGAGGTAACTGCTTGGCGCAGTACTCCACAATTCGCGCAGGCTTGCACCGTTTTTTCCGCGAATGTCGATGCGCATCAGGGCGCCGGTCATTGCGTCAAACCCTGTGGCGACAACGATCACATCGACACCAACTTGCTGATCTCCAACGAGGATTCCGGAACTGTTGATGTGTTTTATGGGCGTCTTGCGAATGTCCACCAGTTCGACATTGGGCCTGTTGAATGTTTCGAAATACCCGATATCCACGCACAAGCGTTTACCGCCAATGATATTGTTCGGGCATAATGCGTTGGCAACATTCTGGTTTTTTACGGTGCCGCGAATTTTGTCATGGACAAAAGCGACGGCCGCGTCGTTGGCGGCGTGATCTGTCATGAGGTCTCCAAACGCTGCCGTGAACAAAATGCCGCCTTCTTGCCAACGGCGTTCAAATTCGGCGTTACGCTCCCGTTCACTTACTGACATCGCCGACTCGGTATTGAATCTGCCGTCAATTCCTGACGCCGTCGCCTTCTGGCGCGCGCGCATCGCCGGGTAATCGGCCTTGGCTCGCGCTACATATGCATCATCCAGTGGACGGTTCTGCGCCGGCACAGAATAATTCGCGGTCCGTTGCAGGACACTAAGATGATCGGCCTGTTTCGCGATCTGTGGAATTGATTGGATGCCGGACGACCCGGTACCGATCACAGCGACCCGTTTCCCGGTGAAGTCAAAACCATCATGCGGCCACAACGCGGTGTGCAGGATTTCGCCCCCAAAGTCCTCATAGCCGTCAATCGGCGGCCAGTTCGGAGCAGACAGGCACCCTGTCGCCATCACACAGAACCGCGCCGTCAGCACGTCGCCATTGGACGATGTCAGAACCCAAGCTGATGACCTATCATCAAAGACGGCTGCCTCGACCTTTCGATTAAACTCAATGCCTTCCAACAAGGCAAATCGGTCCGCGACATGTTCCGCGTAGGCCAAGATTTCAGGTTGTGTTGCGTAGCGTTCGGTCCAGGTCTAGTCCTGCTGCAGTTCCTCATCGAACTGGAATGAGTACTGCATACTTTCTATGTCGCACCGCGCGCCTGGATAACGGTTCCAATACCATGTTCCGCCGACACCGCCGCCTTGTTCCCAAATCCTGGCGGTCAGACCAAGCTGTCGGCATTTGTGCAGCATATATAGGCCGCCGAGTCCGGCGCCTACGATCGCGACATCAATCGATGTGTTGCTCACCAGTTCGACTCCAAATCCTACGTGCACAGGAACTGCACGAATTTGCAGACAATGACTAGGCAGGCCGTTTTCGGCTATTTGTGCCACACGATTGTTTGATGACCTCTAATGTTTACAAGTCACCGGGTCAGTGGCCCAATAATCAGCGGCGAACTGGACGAACCGGGTCACCGAGATCATTCGCTTGGATGCGGTATTGAAAAGGGTAGAATCCAATCAGCACATTTGGATCAATGGGATTTTTGCGTGGACTAGGATTGCCGCGGGCCAAAATTACCTATTTGTGGGCGCTGGCTGCTGTTGCGGCAATTTCGGCCAATTGTACATCGGCGGATCCAACATACTGGCGCCTCAGCTGGCCGGTTACCGACTTTCAGAACACCTCTGTCGCCTATGACGAAATTCTGTTCGGCGGTCCGGGTAAAGATGGAATTCCGGCGGTTTCTGATCCGAGTTTCGTTCCGGTTCAGGAAGAAACCGAGGTGCAGGACCGGGAACCCGTTATTGCACTGGAAGTCAACGGTGCAACACCGCGCGCCTACCCAATCCGCTATCTGCTGATTCACGAGATCGTCAATGATGTGATTGGTAATGTGCCCGTTGCGGTGACGTTCTGCCCGCTGTGCAATTCGGGGATCACCTTTGATCGCCGGATTGAATTCGAGGGGCGCCAGATGACACTAAGCTTCGGAGTATCCGGTATGCTTCGCCACAACGACATGGTCATGTATGATCACCAGACCGAAAGCTGGTGGCAGCAGGCGGTCGGCACCGCGATCCTTGGGGATTTGAACGGTGTGGAACTGACGAGCCTTCCGGGCTGGATGGAAAGCTGGGCGGAATTCAAAGCGCGCAATCCCGATGGGCTGGTGATGGAACCGCCGCGCGGGAGGGGGCGATACGGCATTACGCCCTATGTTGGGTATGACAGCGCCGATATTCCGTTTGGGTTTTCTGGCGACCTGCCGCAAAACGGCGTTCCCGCGCTGGCACGTGTTGTCCGCGTAGGGAACAGGGCGTGGCCGATAGCCCGAATTGCTGAAACGGGTGAGTTGGTTGAGCACGGCGTGCGCATCACATGGATGTCGGGGCAAGCCAGCGCGGTGGACTCGTTTGCTCTGGCGGAGGGTCGCGATGTCGGTTCCATCCGCGTTTTTGATGCGAGTACCGGCGGCAACCTCGTTCATGATGTGATTTTCGCTTTCGCATTTCACAATTTCTGGCCAGAGGGGCAGTGGATGCTGGGCGATTGATGTCAGTCTGCGGAATACTTGGTTAGTTGCAGGTGTCCGGAAAATCCAAGGATTCAGGCAATCCGCGTCAGCAACAGACAGGTCTCAACGTTTGAAACGCCCTCAATCTTTCCCATGCGATTCAACAGGCTGTCGAATGCGGCAAGGTTTTGCGTTTCGGAATGCGCGACAACGGCCCATTTTCCGTTGGTGGTGTAGATGCTCGTCAACTCAGGCATTCGTTTCAGCGTGCGATGCACTCGTTCAACTTTTGACAGGTTTATTTCCAACAGGGACACCGCGCCGATCATGTTCTGGTCGGTCGCGCCCGCGACATCGACCGTAAATCGGTGAATGATCCCGTCAGTTTGCAACGACTCCATTCTGGATTTCACGGTCACGCGCGACAGGCCAAGGGTTGCCGACAGTTCGGTCACCGAGGCGCGCGCGTTATGTTTGAGGAGGGCGAGCAGGTCGCGGTCGGTCTGATCAATCGGGCGCATTTGTCAAATTTGTCAGTTAATTTCCTTACCACCCTTCAAAATTTCCGGATCTGATTTGACGTTTGTCTGATCTGTGTGATTCAAGGAGTCTCCACTGCTGACATTGGAGGCTGGTTTGTTGGGAAATGTTTGTTTTTCAGAGCTTTATTCGAAGGTTGAGGCGGATTTTCAGGACCGCTTGCTCGGGTATCACAAGTCGCGCCGGGAGGGATTGTGCATCATAGCAAGCGTGATTTTGAACACGCGCAGCGTCAATCTGATGGAAAATGCGGCTGCTTTGCCCCGCGATATCGGCTCTGTGGACCACCGCTATCAATACATTTCGCGGGTTCTGGGCAATCCTCACATCGATACTGATGAGATCATGCAGGCCTATGTTGGTGAAATTTTCCGCCGCCAGTGTGAGGCCGGAGAAACGATTGTGGTGGCCCTTGATCAAAGCAAGCTCAACGAAGGGCATGAGGTTTTGATGTTATCGGTGCGGATGCGGGATCGGGCCCTCCCGGTCGCCTGGCGTGTACGCCAGACCAAAGGGCCGATTGGATGGCGCGTGCAACATGAGCTTTTGGAAGCAGTCCGCCCATGGCTCCCGGCGGATGCGCGTGTGTTGCTGGCGGGAGATCGGTTTTATGGAACCGCCCGATTGGTCGCATGGTGCCAGGAGGCTGGATGGGACTACCGGCTGCGCATGAAGGGAAATATCACACTGCAACATCAGGGTGGCGAGATGATGACGCGCGAAATTGCCCAACTGATGCCCGAAGGGCTTGTAAACGCTGAGCTTTACGGAACGGGCGTCTTTAGCAACATTGGAGTGCTTCACGAAGAGGGGCACAAAGAGCCTTGGATTATTGCCATGAATGCAGCACCGTCCGAGTACAAGGTGCTCGATTATGGAATGCGTTGGGGAATTGAAGCCATGTTCTCCGACTTCAAAACCCGGGGCTTTGAAATTACTCAAAGCCAGATCAAAAAGCCGGATCGATTGGCCCGCCTCATTTTGGTGCTGGCAATCGCCATGTACTGGGCTGTTTCAACCGGAGCAAACGAAGAGCACCACGTCGCAATACGCGGCGAAAAAAGGGGATTCGAAAAGCCCGAAGGTCCTTATGCTCTCTCTTCAAGACAGGCCTTCGTGCTATCCGACGATGCCTCGCAGGTTATGCCAAAATCCCCAAGCTCTGGGATGTCTGGCTAAATTGAAGGGTGGTAAGGTTAATTTCCAAAATGACCGTAACTCCCAAGCACCCCCCACGTTTGAGTGTTATTGTCAGTTTTATGGTGAGTCGAATTTGCCATTTTGCGCGTGTTTTTTTTCTTTCTTGTCTGAATTCTGTGGCGCCGGGTTGATTTCTCTGAATCAGTGGTGGGATGGATCAGGTTGCCGCCCTTGAACAACTTCTCGCCACGGCTCTGCGTCGGATCGCTGAGCTTGAAGCTGCGTTGGCGAGCATGGCGGAAGAGATCACGGACCTGCGCCGACAGTTGGCCAAGAACAGCAGCAATAGCAGCAAGCCCCCTTCAAGTGATGGCCTGAAGAAGCCAGCCCCGCGCAGCCTGCGTGGCAAATCCGGAAAGAAAAGTGGCGGCCAAGTTGGCCACCGGGGCGACACCCTGCGCCAGACGTCAACACCCGACTTTGTCGAACGGCATGAGGCGACGCATTGCAGCGCCTGTCAGAGCGCCCTGACGGCGGAGATGGTGAAAGGGATCGAGAAGCGTCAGGTGTTCGACTTGCCTGCGCCACGCCTGGAGGTCACCGAGCATCAGGCGGCGGTTTATTGTTGCGACCATTGTCGAGCCACGACGACGGCTGGCTTTCCCGATGGCGTGGCCGCGCATGTGCAATATGGCACGCGCATGCGGGCAGTGGCGGTCTATTGCAATGTTCAGCAGCTGATACCCGAGGATCGGGTCTGCCAGCTTATGCGCGACCTGTTTGGGGCCACCAGCTTGTGCGCGGCCAGCGTGACCAACTGGACGCGCGGCGCGGCAAATAAGATGGGTGTCGTGGTTGAACACATTCTCGCCCGGCTTGCCGAAGGCGGCGTTCGGCATCTGGACGAGACCGGACTTCGTGTTGCCGGCAAGCTGCACTGGCTGCACACGATCTGCGATACCGCCTTCACCCATTACCGCATCAGCGCCAAACGCGGTGCTGTTCCAACCTTCCTGACCGGCGGGACGATCATTCATGATCACTGGAAACCCTACTACGCCCATATGAGCGGAGTGGACGCCCACGCCCTCTGCGGGGCGCATCACTTGCGCGAACTCAAGGCCATCGAAGAGATCGAAAAAGAGCCTTGGGCGACGGAGATGAGCGCAGTGCTTCATAGCGCCAATCAGCTCAGATGCGCGGCTCAGGATCAAGGCGAGACCGAACTCCCGGAACTGGTTCGCCAGGGTATAGTCACCAGATACATGGCGATCCTCGCCAAGGGGCTCGCCTTCCACGAACGCCAGCCCCCGCTGGCCAAAAGCCCCGGCACCCGCGGCCGAAAAGCCAGGCGGCCAGGCCACAACCTGCTCCTCCGCCTGCGTGACTACCGCGATGACGTTTTGCGATTCATCGCCGACTTCGCGGTCCCATTCACAAACAATCAGGCCGAACAGGACCTGCGCATGATGAAGCTGCGCATGAAAATCTCGGGCACCTTCCGCACCCTCGAGGGCGCGCGGGTCTTCGCCGACATCAGGTCCGTCATCTCGACGGCCAGAAAACACCGGTTCAACATCCTGGAAATCCTGACCCTGTCACCACCTCAGATCATCGCACGGCTCTGACGGAACAAAACCCCGCAACCCTATCGGACAGGGTGCTTGGGAGTTACAAATGACCGGTGAATATTCTATTCTGATCAATTTCACCACTAATCAGAATGGGCATTGATGTCTAAATTCAGGTTCATGGAAAAGATCACCAATTCACAACATTGCACGCTGATCGGTGCCCCGGTCCAATCGGGAAGCCGACGACGAGGTTGCCTTATGGGCCCGGACGCATTCCGGACCGCTGGTTTGGCTGAGGCTTTGGCGGAACTCGGTCATCGCGTCACAGATGTGGGTAATCTTCAGATTTCTGCTGAATCCTTGAAGGACGCGAGTATCGAAAAAATACATCAACTGCCTGAAAGCGCCGTGTGGATTCAAACGATTTCACAGGCGACACTGGCGGCCGCCAAATTTGCTGATATCCCCATCATTCTTGGCGGCGACCACCTGATCGCCGCCGGCACGGTTCCCGCACTTGCCAGCCATGCATCCGAGATGAATCAACCGTTCTTCGTGTTGTGGCTGGATGCCCATCCCGACATGCACCGCCTGACAACGACACAAAGCGGAAACCTGCACGGCACGCCGATTGCTTATGCGCTTGGGTGTGATGGTTTTGAGGGATCCTATCCGCCACTGCTTGCGCGGATTGATCCAAAGAACATCTGTATGCTTGGCTTACGCTCTGTCGATCCGGCAGAACGCGCGTTGATTGCGGACTTGGGAATTGATGCGCATGACATGCGCGCGATAGACGAGGGCGGGATCAAAGCCCCGCTCAGCCGGTTTCTGGAACGCGTGGCCGCTGAAAACGGTCGCCTTCACGTCAGTTTCGATGTCGACTTCCTTGATCCTGATATCGCCTCTGCCGTCGGCACGACAGTTCCCGGCGGTGCCACGTTCCGAGAGGCGCATCTGATCATGGAGCTTCTGCATGACAGTGGGCTTGTGACCTCGCTGGACCTCGTCGAACTAAACCCGTTTCTGGATGACCGCGGCAGAACCGCCCAGCTGATGGTTGATCTGACCGCCTCTCTCATGGGCCGGGCAATTCTGGACCGCCCCACCCGCGCCGCCTGAAAAGGAGATGATCGTGAATATGCAACCGTCTGCCCTTGCAATGGTACCGTTTGTCAGTGTCGACAACATGATGCGGCTGGTGAACCGGATCGGTGTCGCTGACGCAATCGCCGGAATAGCCGACGCGATTGAGGCCGACTACCTTCGCTGGCCGGAATTTGACAAAACTGCGCGCGTGCCGAGCCATTCCGAGGACGGTGTGATCGAGTTGATGCCGACGTCGGATGGCATCACCTACAGCTTCAAATATGTGAACGGCCACCCGGCAAATATGGCACGGGGGTATCAGACCGTGACAGCCTTCGGGCTGTTGGCACGGGTGGATACGGGTTATCCGATCCTTCTTTCTGAAATGACGATCCTGACCGCGCTGCGCACCGCCGCGATGTCCGTTTTGGCGGCAAAATACCTTGCCCCGAAAGGTGCAAAAAGCATGGCGTTGATCGGCAACGGGGCGCAGTGTGAATTTCAGGCACTTGGCTTTCAGAAAGTGGTCGGGATCGACACCGTGCATTTGTATGATGTCGACTCGGCGGCGACTGAAAAGGCCGCGCGCAATCTGTCGGACAGCGGATTGACTGTTTTGAATTGCGGCACCGCCGAAGAGGCTGTGACGGGCGTTGACATCATCACAACCTGCACAGCGGACAAACAATATGCCACCATCCTAACCGACAACATGGTTGGCTCGGGCCAGCACATTAATGCAATCGGCGGCGACTGCCCGGGCAAGACGGAACTTCATCGCGACGTTCTGTTGCGGTCCGACATCTTCGTTGAATACCCGCCGCAAACGCGGATCGAAGGGGAGATTCAACAGCTTGATCCAGACCATCCGATCACCGAGTTGTGGCAGGTCATGTCCGGCCTGGCACTGGGGCGAACCAGCGACCGGCAATTGACACTGTTTGACAGTGTGGGTTTCGCGACAGAAGATTTCTCTGCCCTTCGATACGTACATTCGATGCTTGAGGAGTTCGGGCATTATGAATCGCTTGATATGATCGCCGACCCCGACAATCCGCGTGATCTGTTTGGTATGATCCAGCGCGCTGGCTCGGTTGTCTGATGGTTTTGCGGCGGGCCATTCGGGCGAAAACGTTTGCCGATGAAAATATAGTATTGACGGAACTCCTGGCCCAATCCGCGTTTTCCGATGAAGACCGGAAGCGCGTGGCCACCAAGGCCGCCGCGCTTGTGCAAGACATCCGCAAGTCCTCGGACCCTTCCCTGATGGAGCTATTTTTGGGCGAATACGGCCTGTCTTCCGAAGAAGGTGTCGCGCTGATGTGTCTGGCAGAGGCGCTTTTGCGGGTGCCCGATGTTGCGACCATCGACGACCTGATCGAAGACAAGATCGTTCCCAGCGCTTGGAGCGCGCATCTTGGCCAATCGCATTCGCCCATGATCAATGCCTCGACATGGGCGTTGATGCTGACGGGTCGCGTTCTGGACGACGCAGGCGATGGTGTAACTGCAACCCTGCGGCGCGCTATCAAACGCCTCGGTGAACCGGTGATCCGCACAGCGGTCGGGCAGGCGATGAAGGAAATGGGTCGGCAATTTGTTCTGGGCGAAACCATCGACGGCGCGCTGGACCGCGCGCGTGGGATGGAAGCCAAAGGCTTCACCTATTCCTATGACATGCTGGGCGAGGCGGCGCGGACAGAGACGGACGCGCGGCGCTATCACATGGCCTATGCAGAGGCGATTGCCGAGATAGCGAAAGCTGCAAAATCCGACAGTGTGGAAGAAAACCCCGGAATTTCCATCAAACTTTCTGCTTTGCACCCGCGATACGAACCATTGCAACGAGCACGCATTATGTCAGAGCTGACACCGCGCGTTGCGTCACTGGTGACGCTCGCGAAATCGGCCGGGATCGGTTTGAACATCGATGCGGAAGAGGCTGACCGGCTGGACCTGTCGCTCGACGTTATTGATGCTGTTTTGTCCGACCCGGCGCTTTCCGGCTGGGATGGATTTGGTGTAGTGGTGCAAGCCTATTCCAAACGCGCGGCATCGGTTCTGGATTGGCTAAATGCACGCGCCAAGGCGCTTGATCGGCGGATAATGGTTCGTCTGGTCAAAGGTGCGTACTGGGATACAGAAATCAAACGCGCCCAAGTCGACGGATTGCCGGATTATCCTGTTTTCACCCGCAAGGCAGCAACTGATGTCAGTTACCTTGCCTGCGCAAAGAGACTTTTTGAGTATTCCGACACCATATATCCGCAATTCGCCACCCATAACGCACACACCGTTGCGGCGGTTCTCGACATGGCACCAAAAGGCGCAGCGTACGAGTTTCAGCGCTTGCACGGCATGGGTGAATCCCTGCACGCGCGTGTTCTGGAAACCAAAGGCACGCGTTGTCGCATCTATGCACCCGTTGGTGCGCATAAGGACTTGCTGGCATATCTCGTCCGCCGCCTGCTTGAAAACGGTGCGAATTCGTCCTTTGTGAACCAGTTGGTGGATGAGGATGTGGCGCCCGAAACAGTGGCCGCTGACCCAATCAAGTCGCTTTCGTCCATTCCTGCGAAGATCATTGTGAAACCGGCAGAACTGTTTCTTCCGTCGCGCCTGAATTCCAGCGGATTTGACCTTTCGGACCCTGAAGCGCTGTCGGAAATTCTG
Source organism: uncultured Paracoccaceae bacterium (assembly GCA_951812305.1). Lineage (GTDB taxonomy): Bacteria > Pseudomonadota > Alphaproteobacteria > Rhodobacterales > Rhodobacteraceae > Rhodobacter_B. The sequence goes on along the minus strand of CATOSB010000011.1, from coordinate 388,204 downwards.
AACCGGCGGAGCGGTGCCACAAAGATATGGGGCGGTGCTGAGCCGTCAACGCACGCGGTACACAACCCTGCAACAGGCACAATTATTGGTCATGTGAGGTTCGTCGATGCACAAGAGGCGGAAGCAATCGCCGACACGCTCGAACCCTGGCCCGCCGATGTCGAAGATCGCGCGGCCGTTTTGAACGCGGCCGCCGATCTTTATGAACAGAACTGGCCCGAGTTGTTCGCCCTTTTGTCGCAAGAGGCTGGCAAAACGCTGATCGATTGCATTGGTGAATTGCGTGAGGCAGTCGATTTCCTGCGCTATTACGCTGAGGGGGCAAAGGTCCTTGAAGGCCAGCCGCTTGGAACGGTGCTGTGCATTTCGCCATGGAACTTTCCGCTGGCGATCTTCACCGGCCAAATCGCCGCGGCGCTTGCCGCTGGCAATGCGGTGATCGCCAAGCCCGCCGAAACGACCAGCTTGATTGCCACACGTGCCGTTGAGTTGTTGCATCAGGCCGGTGTTCCCGAACACACTCTGACCCTTATCCCCGGCGAGGGTTCGAAACTTGGTCCCGTTCTGTGCCGACATTCTAAAACCGAGGGTGTCGCCTTCACGGGGTCGACTGCCACCGGACAGGCCATCAACCGGGAACTCGCCGCGCATCAACCCCTTGGCACGCCGCTGGTTGCTGAAACAGGCGGTATCAACGCGATGATCGTCGACAGTTCAGCTCTTTTGGAACAGGCAATCGGGGATATCGTGGCCTCCGCCTTTCAATCCGCTGGCCAGCGCTGTTCTGCTCTTCGCGTGCTTTACGTGCAGTCGGACGTGGCCGATGCGCTGGAGGAAATGCTGCTTGGCGCAATGGACGCCCTGATCGTTGGCGATCCTGAGGACCCGGCCACCGATGTGGGTCCGGTCATCGACGCGGCCGCAAAGAAAAAGATTTCAAAATATGTGGAAGCCGCGTCAGCCGCGGGGCGTCTGATCAAACAGATTGAGGCCCCGACGCAAGGAACATTCGTGGGTCCCGCCGTCATTCGCGTGAATGGGATAGACGACGTGCGGGAGGAGATATTCGGACCCGTTCTCCACATCGCGAGGTTTGAGGCGGGAGAGCTCGATGCCGTCATCGACAAGATAAACGCACCTGGCTTTGGCCTGACTTTCGGATTGCACACACGTATCGACGGGCGCGTACAAAAGATTGTCGACCGGGTCGATGTCGGCAACATCTACGTCAACCGAAACCAGATCGGTGCCGTGGTGGGATCGCAACCCTTCGGTGGGCACAATCTGTCAGGAACGGGTCCAAAAGCCGGTGGTCCGCGCTACTTGTCGGCCTTTACAAAACGCTGTGAAACAGAACCCCAACCCGATGAACAACAACTTCCGGGACCAACCGGCGAAACCAATTCTTACAAGACCCTGCCCCGGCATGGGGTCTTTTGTGCAGGACCGGGGATTGAAACGGCAAACGCCCAGGCGGACTTGGCGAGGTCGCAGGGATGCAGCGGCATTGTGGTAGAACCGGATGCAGTCGCGAGTGATTTATCAAACCATGCCAATATCAGTGTGGTACTTCATTGGGGCGGAGCGGGAAGTGAATGGGCCACCGCGTGTGCCGAGCGCGCGGGGCCAATCGTAAAGCTCGTCCTGAACAAAGACGCAAAGCAGTATTTGACGACAGAGCAATCAATTTGCATCGACACCACAGCATCCGGTGGAAATGCAGAACTGCTCGCAGCCACATCCTGATCGCAACAGAACTTCACTACACATTCACCAACCCAAAATCCGCGTTGCCAACGTGCCCGTTGAAACGTGAGGGACCATCCGATGGTGTGGCAACCTTGGGCGACTGTTTTGCCTCGGATCAGGCGGCTTCATCACTTGCACGAAAATCGGTATCATTGGCGGAAAGCTTTTCTATTGAAGGAACCGATGATGAGCATCAATGATACCGCCGATTCCGGTGAGTCCTATGCCACGCTTGCGCAATTTCAGCCTCCGACCGCGCATAAAACGCAGTTCACTGATGCTCTTCAGCGGGCAGTGGCGAAGATTGAACAATTGGTCCCGGTCTTTGGTCTGCGCAATCCACGAATGGGGGTCGAAGGAACCTATTCTTACGAGTTCTGCACCGAGGATGAATGGGTTGCGAGTTTCTGGACTGGGCAGCTTTGGCTGGCCTATTCGTTGACCGGTGACCAACGGTTGAAGAACAGCGCCCGCGCACGGCGCGGCTATTTTCAACGTGTTCTGGAAAACCCCGCTTGGCATGACCATGACTTGGGTTTTCTGTTCCTTCTCTCGTGCGTTGCAGACTACAAGCTGACGGGCGAAAGCGACGCACGAGCGATGGCCTTGAGAGCCGCGGATTTCCTCGCGGCACGCTGGCGTCAACCAATGCCGTTCGTTATGTGCTGGAACCCGATGAAGCGCGACACGCCCGAATTCGCCACGCGGAAAACACGAACGCTGAACATTGACAGTCTTCAGGGCATGTCCCTGCTTTATTGGGCACATCGAGAAACTGGACAGCGATCTTTTGTCGATATCGCGAACATGCACAATGAAACAGGGATAACGCACCTGATCCGTGACGATTTCAGTTCGTACCATTGTTATGAGTTTGATCCCGGCACTGGTAAGCCTATAGGAGGTTATACCCATCAGGGACTGAACGATGAAAGCTGTTGGTCGCGCGGCCAATCATGGGCCATTCACGGATTGGCACAAAGTTATCTCAATACAGGAAATCGTGCGTTTCGCGACGCCGCCGTGGGGATGGCGGATTACATTTCCGACAAGTTGCCGGAAGACGGCGTTCCGTTGTGGGACTATGATCTGCCGACAGATCGCCACCCCTATCGTGACACATCCGCCGGCGCGGTAACCGCGGCGGGCGCTTACACGCTCGCGCAGGGGATTGGTGGCGGTGCGGGCGCAGAAAAATATACTGCGTTGGCAGACAAAATTCTTCTTGGCCTTGTCGAGAATTACGACATCGCCGGGTTAGAGGGTGCTGAAGGCCTGCTGAAAGAAGGCGCAGCCTTCGTCGATCTTGGACGCGCCGACAACATGCTCCCCTATGGTGACTATTATTACCTCGAAGCTTTGATGCGCGCGGTTGGGCATACAGAGTTCTTTTGGTGAGCCGAAGATCCAGAGCGCATTTTCGGGCGTAAGGCAGCGGTTTGCCTTAGGCTAGGGAATCTTTGCCAGCTGACATCATGGAGCTGACCGCAAGGCCCGCTGTGTCGAGCGGGCCGATAGTCAGCATCCGGAACAATTGCGAACGGCAGCACCAACTAATTTCCCCAATAGCTTTATGTCTTCAAATTGCGGTCGCGGTTGAGAAAACCCTCGATTCCAAACCGCCACGCTTGACGGAATTCTGCCATTGGAATACTGCCGAAGGACTTTGCGGGTATGATGTAATGGTAGCCTGTCAGCTTCCCAAGCTGAACGCGCGGGTTCGATTCCCGCTACCCGCTCCAGCCTGCTGTGATCTCTTCGATTTCGCGTGGGCCAAGCGCGTGAAAATCCTGATATTTCATTCGCAGTTCTCTGGTCGACTGACCATGAAGGCGGGCGCGCCAGTACGCGATGAACAACGGTGCAAAATCAAACGTGCCGTTCAGAATGCGTGTCTTTTCGCGTTGGAGAAATTCAGGTGTGATGTCTTTCCAATCTTTCGCGACGATCACCGGAAGATCGGCAAAAAGCTTGTTAATTGGCAGCTCTGCGACAATCGGTACGGACCCAAGTAGAAGAGCCTCCCAGGTCCGGTGGCAGTCCATTCCAACGCCTGGCGGTGAAAGGGTGAAAAAATGCCGGGTGTTGTGCACCCAACTTTCCCAGCGCGGCAAGCGGTCGGGTTCAAAATTCGCCGCATCAGGATGAATGCCAGCTTTGGCATCTGCCCGCCCACCGCGGTCAATCTGAAAGTGCCAGTTGCAATAACCGGTCGCCTCGCGCTCTGACAATGGTCGGCCCATCGCACGTAGAGCGTGAAGCATATCTTCTTGCGCGCGGGGTGATGCTGACGGTCCCCAGTGAAGCTCTCGCCTCAGAGTCACGGTGTGATAATCAAGCCCAATCGGCATCGCGTACGTTTTGGGATGGGAATAGGCAAGATTTTGGGAGAACCAGCCGATTAGGTTTGGATTGGCCAAAATCCTCGAAATAACTTGGCCGCCAACCACGCGCTTGCTGACCTCCATGTCGCTGTCGCCAGAGACCAATACGAATGGCTTTCGGATCAGCGGAAGACTGTAGCGGGCAAAATGCCCAAGTGCATTTGGGTGAACATAGATACGCCCACCGGATCGGTGACCCAATATCATTGGCGTCGGCCAAACGCTTCTCGTGTCAGCCAGAGGTCCGGCAGGCACTTCGCAAAGTGCCATTAGTCCCTTTGAGGACACAAACCTGCACCGTCCTATGCCTTCAAATCGATTTGTCCAACCGTACCGTCGCAGCTGTCGTTTGAACATCGACATTCCAATAGCCATCCCTGACGCTTGCAGTGACGCGGGTCTACCAGAACATCGTCGATGCCAGAACCAGAAATCCCGAGCGCTCTGGACGCCAGTTGCAGAATAACCAATAACCCCGTGGGTTAGGGAATTTGAAATGATAAACTTGAACGAAAGTCGGCGACGAATTTTGGTGACAGGCGGGGCCGGGTTTCTTGGCTCGCATTTGGTTGACCGATTACTGGGGCAAGGTCACGAAGTCCTGTGTCTGGACAACTTATTCACCGGGTCCAAACGCAATATCGAACACTTGCACAGCCATCCACGGTTCGAGTTTATACGCCACGACGTGACTTTCCCCCTCTACGTGGAAGTGGACGAAATCTACAATCTCGCCTGCCCGGCTTCGCCTGTTCACTACCAACACGACCCGATTCAGACGACAAAAACCGCCGTTCACGGTGCGATCAACATGTTGGGGCTGGCGAAGCGATTGAAATGCAAAATTCTTCAGGCTTCAACGAGCGAGGTCTATGGCGACCCAAGCGTTCACCCGCAAACCGAGGATTATTGGGGCAACGTCAACCCGATTGCCCTGGTTTTCTCACCCTTACCACCCTTCAAAATTTCCGGATCTGATTTGACGTTTGTCTGATCTGTGTGATTCAAGGAGTCTCCACTGCTGATATTGGAGGCTGGTTTGTTGGGAAATGTTTGTTTTTCAGAGCTTTATTCGAAGGTTGAGGCGGATTTTCAGGACCGCTTGCTCGGGTATCACAAGTCGCGCCGGGAGGGATTGTGCATCATAGCAAGCGTGATTTTGAACACGCGCAGCGTCAATCTGATGGAAAATGCGGCTGCTCTGCCCCGCGATATCGGCTCTGTGGACCACCGCTATCAATACATTTCGCGGGTTCTGGGCAATCCTCACATCGATACTGATGAGATCATGCAGGCCTATGTTGGTGAAATTTTCCGCCGCCAGTGTGAGGCCGGAGAAACGATTGTGGTGGCCCTTGATCAAAGCAAGCTCAACGAAGGGCATGAGGTTTTGATGTTATCGGTGCGGATGCGGGATCGGGCCCTCCCGGTCGCCTGGCGTGTACGCCAGACCAAAGGGCCGATTGGATGGCGCGTGCAACATGAGCTTTTGGAAGCAGTCCGCCCATGGCTCCCGGCGGATGCGCGTGTGTTGCTGGCGGGAGATCGGTTTTATGGAACCGCCCGATTGGTCGCATGGTGCCAGGAGGCTGGATGGGACTACCGGCTGCGCATGAAGGGAAATATCACACTGCAACATCAGGGTGGCGAGATGATGACGCGCGAAATTGCCCAACTGATGCCCGAAGGGCTTGTAAACGCTGAGCTTTACGGAACGGGCGTCTTTAGCAACATTGGAGTGCTTCACGAAGAGGGGCACAAAGAGCCTTGGATTATTGCCATGAATGCAGCACCGTCCGAGTACAAGGTGCTCGATTATGGAATGCGTTGGGGAATTGAAGCCATGTTCTCCGACTTCAAAACCCGGGGCTTTGAAATTACTCAAAGCCAGATCAAAAAGCCGGATCGATTGGCCCGCCTCATTTTGGTGCTGGCAATCGCCATGTACTGGGCTGTTTCAACCGGAGCAAACGAAGAGCACCACGTCGCAATACGCGGCGAAAAAAGGGGATTCGAAAAGCCCGAAGGTCCTTATGCTCTCTCTTCAAGACAGGCCTTCGTGCTATCCGACGATGCCTCGCAGGTTATGCCAAAATCCCCAAGCTCTGGGATGTCTGGCTAAATTGAAGGGTGGTAAGGTGCGGAGACCTTGTTCTTTGACTACCGCCGCCAATTGGGGCTAGAGATTAAGGTCGCGCGAATTTTCAATACCTATGGCCCACGAATGCATCACGCAGATGGCCGCGTCGTTTCGAATTTCACCGTTCAGGCATTGAAAGGCGAACCGATCACGATCTATGGCGATGGCTCGCAGACAAGGTCATTCTGTTATGTTGACGATCTGGTCGACGGGCTGATCCGTTTGATGGAAACCGGTGCGGCGGTGACGGGGCCAATGAATTTGGGCAATCCGACGGAATCGACCATTCTGGAGTTGGCCGAAAAAATTGTTACATTGTCTGAATCGACTTCGAAGATATCGTTCGAACCCCTGCCACCAGATGACCCACGACAGCGCAATCCCGATATTTTGCTGGCGCGAAGCGAAATTGGGTGGGAGCCGCTAACCGCCATCGACGATGGATTGAAAGAGACGATCCGGTACTTCAAAAGCTGACTTGAGCTATCCCGCGATCATTTGCTTCATGTGAAGCGCCTCATATTCCAGTTCACTCAACCGATATGCAATAAGATCGCCAATCGTAAGTACGCCGCATAGCTTGCCATCATCCATCACCGGCATGTGCCGGAACCGCCCATCTGACATCTGGCGCAGTACCTCGACCAACTTGTCATCCGGCGTACAGGTAACGACGTCGCGCGTCATGTTTTCCGACACTTTCTGAGGCAGGGTCTGCCCCGGCGTTTCTGCCATTTTCCGCACGATATCACGTTCTGACAAAATTCCTTTCAGATCGCCCTCGGCGTTGGTGACAACCAGCGCCCCAACCTTTTTGTCGCGCAGTGTCACGACGGCGGTGCCAATCGTGTCATCGGGTCGGATAGCGTGAACCGCGCTGCCTTTCCGATCCAGAATCCTTCGAACGCTGGCTGAGTCGGCTGCAAGATTGGATACAGATGTCTGGTTCATGATATTGTCCTTTCGCTCGCCATCTTTTCAGAACGGTCAATATCCGGGGCCTCCACAGCACTGTCCGCATTTTGACTGTCTGGCGCTTCGTCTATGGCGATTATGCTAGACGACAATTTTGGTTTTGGGAACAACCGTCCAATCGGGTGCAAGTTTCTTGTGCACCTCTGTTCGTGGGAACGCGGATTGTTGCCCAGCGCCTAGCGGACTGTCGTCAGTTTGCCCGCACCCGACTCCCGCGTCATAACTTGGCCATGCAGCGCCGATTCTCTCTGAACCAAGTCACCGTTCCGACGAAAGGCTGGCGCGAATTTCTTGCAATATCGAAGGCAGCAGGCTGCGCCGGCGTTGAGTTTCGAAACGATCTGGGACGACCGATTTTTGAAGGCGCAGACCCCAAAATGGTAGGGCAGGTTGTTCGTGAATCTGGGCTGGAAATTTTTGGAGTAAGTCAGATTTACCCATTCAATGTCTGGAATTCTGCACGATTAGACGAATTAACAGCCTTGCTGGATATCGCAAAGGATTGCGGTGCCGGGACAGTCAACTTGATCCCGCTAAACGGGCATCCTTCCAACAACGAACCCTTAACCGACCTGAAGCCATTGTTAAGCGATGTAAGCCAAATCGCGAAGGAAGCCAGGGTTCGTATTTTGGTGGAACCGCTGGGGTTTCAAAGGGCATCGATCCGCTTCAAGAAAACGGTCGCGGCGGCCATCACTAACATTGGGGCCAGCGATGTCATTGGGTTGGTTCACGACACGTTTCACCATCATCTCAGCGGGGAAACGCGATACTACGCTGAACTTACCGGTATGGTTCACGTGTCAGGCGTTTCGAACCCGGAACAAGGCCGGGAATATTCTGATGAGGATCGGGGACTTGTGAATGTTCATGACCTGCTGGGAAATCTGGTGCAAATTCGCGCGTTGATTGACGCCGGATATCAAGGCCCGATCTCAATGGAGTCGTTTTCGCCCCAAGTACAGGCGCTTGACGAACCCACTACGTTCTTGCGAGAAAGTTTTGAGTTCATTCAGGAGTCGCTCAGTCATTGACGCGGTGAAAGATCGGACTTCGGCCCGCTTTTGGGCAATCAACATTGCCGGGCAAACCCGGCACGGGAGGAAAATATGAAAAATACGTTTATCGCCGCCGGCGTGGTGGCACTTATGGGCACGTCTGCTATGGCACAGGAGATCGGTGCAACGATTTCGCGGTTTGATGATAACTGGCTGACGGTAATGCGCAACGGCATGACCGAGCATGCCGATAGCTTGGACGGCGTTACTTTGCAGATGGAAGATGCAACCGACGATCTGGCCAAGCAGATCGACCAGGTCAGCAACTTTGTTGCATCAGGCGTTGACGCGATCATCGTGAATATCGTCGACACTTCGGCTGGCGCGGCGATCACCGAGGCTGCTGGCGACGTGCCACTGGTTTTTGTGAACCGCGAACCCGATAACGTGAATGAACTGCCACCGACGCAGGCATTCGTGGCGTCCAACGAAATCGAATCCGGCACGCTTTCTGCATTCCAGGTTTGCAACAACTTGCGCGCTGCAGGTAAAGCAGGTGGCGCTCGCGGTTACCTGATGAATGGCCAGTTGTCGAACCAGGCCGCAGTTCAGCGTTCAAAGGACGTGCATGACATCATCGGCATCGACATGTGTAACTTCATGACTCTGATCGATGAGCAAACAGCAAACTGGTCCCGTGACGAGGCGGCAGACCTTATGACCAACTGGATGTCGTCTGGTGAGCCGTTTGACTTTGTGCTGGCCAATAACGACGAGATGGCCATTGGCGCGATCCAGGCGATGAAAGCTGCGGGCATGGATATGGCTGACGTGCAGGTCGGTGGCGTTGACGCATCCCAAGATGCGCTCGTGGCCATGCAGGCCGGTGACTATGACGTGACTGTGTTCCAGGACGCGTTTGGTCAGGGCGCGGGATCTGTCGATACGGCTCTGGCACTGGCCAAAGGCATGACCGTGGATCAAAAAGTCTATATCCCATTCGTTCTGGTCACGCCGGACAACATGGGCGACTTCCTCGACAAGAACTGAGTTCTGTCCCACACTCGTTACGCAGGGCGGCGCGATCTGCGCCGTCCTGCCCTCTTCAACACGCTTTATGGGGGGCGTGACATATGGCTGATACGACGCAGGGCACTGGCGGTCTGACTTTCGACAAATCCAAACGGACATGGCCGAACGAGCTGAATATCCTGCTGGCGCTTGTCATCATAATCGTAATCTTCGAAATTCTGGGGCAAATTCTGCCATATATGAACAATCAAAGCTTCCTGTTCGATACGCGGGATCGCTTTGACTCCGTCTTTAACGAGGCGCGTCTGAAGATCGTCATTCTTCAGGTCGCGATTATCGGGATCATCGCGCTGGGTGTGACACAGGTGATTATCACCGCGGGCATTGACCTCAGCTCCGGGCCGCTGGTGGCAGCGACAGCCATGATCGCGATGAGTTTCGCACAGACCGAACTGGTCAACGGAAACCCCAACCCCAAAGCGATATTTGGCCTTTGGGCTATGGATTTACCGGTCATTGTGCCCATCGTCATTGGGTTGGCGTTCGGGGCCTTTATCGGGGCCGTCAATGGGACATTCATTGCGTTTTTTCGCATTCCACCATTCATTGCGACGCTGGGCATGTTCCTGATCTGCCGGGGCATCGCGTTGTGGTGGTCAGAAGGTCGCCCGGTTTCCTTCCCGACTGAGGCCTATAAGTTCATCGGTTCGGGCATGATGCCGGTCGTCTGGTTCCTGTCACTCGCCGTTATTTTCCATCTGATTATGCGCTACACGGTTTACGGCAAGCACACTTATGCCATTGGCTCCAACGAGGAAGCGGCACGAATGTCGGGCATCAATGTCAAACGACACAAGGTGCTGGTCTATATGCTGGCCTCTATGCTGGCTGCGTTTGCCGGTATCGTGCTCAGCTCCAAGGGTTCAACGGCACAGGCGGGGATGGGCGAATTTTACGAACTTTTCGCCATCGCAATGGCGGTCATCGGCGGCATCAGTCTGACCGGCGGTCGCGGATCCATCATCGGCACGGTTCTTGGTGCGATGGTGATCGGTGTGCTGCGGTCCGGGTTCACCTACGTCAAACTTGACGGCTCTTACCAGTTGATGGCGATGGGCGGCATTATCATCGCAGCGGTCATCCTTGACCAATACCGACAACGAAACCGGGCTTGAGGCGGGAGAAAGAACCATGAATGACATCGTTCTGAAGACAAAAGACCTGACCAAGCATTATGGCGGTGTGCACGCATTGGAAGGCGCGAATTTCGAACTGAAAAAGGGCGAACATGTCGCCATCATGGGTGACAACGGTGCCGGCAAATCAACTTTCGTGCGCCAGATCACCGGCGTTGAACAACGCACCCGGGGACAAGTCTGGCTTTACGGCGAAGAGGTGAGCTTTGCGGGCCCACTGGATGCACGCAGGGCCGGGATTGAGACGGTGTTCCAGACACTGGCATTGGCAGATGACCTGAATGTGCCTGACAACCTGTTTCTGGGGCGCGAAAAGACGTTTGCCGATTGGCTCGGTCCCTTTCGTATCCTTGACTACAAGGGTATGCGGCAGGCGACCATCGACGGGTTGAACCGCACAGCCGTCAAGATCCCCAATATCCGAAACACGATCCGTAACATGTCAGGCGGTCAGCGCCAATGCGTCGCGATTGCCCGAACGGCGACTTTCCATTCCAAACTGACGATAATGGACGAGCCAACCGCAGCGCTTGGTGTTCAGGAAACTGCGCAGGTCGAAAACATCATCAAGACCCTAAAGGACGAAGGTGAACCCCTGATCCTGATCAGCCACAACATGCGGCAGGTTATGGACCTTGTTGACAGGATCATTGTTTTTAGGCGCGGTCGGATCGTGGCGAATCTCAAGCGTGACGAAACCGACGGGCAGGATGTCGTTGCCTACATTACTGGCGCAAAAACGGGCGAGGAATTCGCTGGAGCGGCGTAATCGTGGCCGTACCGCGACAACCCCACTCAACGCATCGCGATGCGTTAGGCAGTGTAATCGGACGAGCCGTTTGACGAAGTTCGGCTGGGCCGCGCGACTCAGGCAATTGATAAATGTAGTTCAGTAATTCAGCGCTAGTCGGCTGAAATACGAAACATTTATGACCTGGGCCATAGGTTGCTCAGTTGCCTAATACCAAGGGTGCTTCAAAATGACTCAGCTATGGATTTTGGGTACCGCCTGAGGTGCTGAGGTGATTCAAGATTGGCAAAGGAGACCACCGATGCCAGCCAGGATACCGATGCGAGCCGATTTTACCGCCAATGATCTGCGCAAGCTTGCCGCAGAGAGTTCTGATGCCCGGCAGAGCCGACGGCTTTTGTCGCTTGCCGCTATCGCCGATGGCATGTCGCGTGGGGCTGCGGCCCGCATTGGCGGGATGGACCGGCAAACGCTCAGGGACTGGGTGCTCCGTTTCAACGCTGATGGTCCAGCGGGGCTGCTGGATCGGCAGCGAGGAGGCTCGCGATCCCGCCTTGACAATGCGCAACTGGATGAACTGGCGGCTCTTGTCGAGACCGGTCCTGATCCTGAAAAGGACGGTGTCGTCCGCTGGCGGCGGGTCGATTTGAAGAATGTGATCAAGGCGCGTTTTGGCGTCGACTATCACGAGCGCCATGTGGGGCAGATTCTGCACAATCTGGGCTTTTCCCACATCAGCGCACGCCCTCAGCACCCGGGGCAGGACGTGCAGGTCATTGAGGATTTCAAAAAAACTTCGGCGACAATCTGAAGGAGACGCTTCAGGGGGTGCCGCCGGACAAACCCGTCGAAATCTGGTTCCAGGACGAGATGCGTCTCGGTCAGAAGAACACCCGCGTCCGCCAGTGGGCACGCAAGGGCACACGGCCCCGCCAGCCCGCCGATCAGCGTTACCAAAATGCGTATCTTTTTGGCGCCATCTGCCCCGAACGCGGCACCGGCGCGGCGATCATGATGCCAGCAGCCGACACCTATGCGATGCAGCGCCACCTGGAAGAAATCAGCAAAATTGTCTCCGATGGCGCCCACGCCGTCATCCTCATGGACCAAGCCGGCTGGCACACGACATCCGCTCTGGAAATCCCGCAAAACCTGTCGCTCATGTTTCTGCCGCCCAAATCACCAGAGCTGAATCCAACCGAAAACATTTGGCAATATCTCCGCCAGACATGGCTCGCAAACCGGACGTTCGACACATATGACGCGATTCTCGACGCGGGGTGCGAGGCCTGGAACAACCTCATCGCAAGACCGCAAACCATCACATCCATCGCAAGCCGCAACTGGGCGAAAGTCGGTCAGATTGAATAACCCTTGGTATAATTAACCCCGATACTGGATAAGACGTTGGCGTCACCAGTGCACTACTCGACAGAATTTTTTCGTAGTTTTTTGATTCGTTTTTTACGATACTCGTTGACCCTTTTTCGCAGAGGGTTGCGATGAGGGATTTCCACCATTGTTATGGAAATGATCCTCGGTTCTCTCAAAGCCTCATTTGGCTCCAGTTCAACGGCAATTCCGCCAAACTCTCCAAGAAATAGAACATTTGAAACGGTTTCGTGATCCGCTTTGAATGTATCAGGGTCATTTTTCCGTACGTGTTTCGGGATGATCACCTGAAAGGGAGTGGCAGCCATCAGATCGAGCACAAGTGTCATGGTTCTTTTAGGGAGCGCAGCCAGTTCATTGAGCTTATCCGTGAGGGCGTAGAAACGGTTGGGGTCCTCTTCCATCATGTCGAACATGAGGTCCCGGATCTTCTCATAAGCGAGATCTTCGTTGATTGGGAAGTTGTTCTCCATGGCGCGCACCTTTTGCCCCGTGTTGACCAGCCTGAATGCCCCCGTGATTAGTATGGGGTGAGAGGGGTTTCCAAGTACGTTGCCCCATGATTCAAGGTTCAAAAGCGACACAATATGGACCGCCACTCATGTCGATCACTAACACCGCACTTTTTGTCTGTCTCGATGATTTTGCAAAAACCTACGAGGACTGGGAGCGCCACCGGTTGATCCCCTCGGGTCGTCAGAGGCTTCGCGCCGGCAAGCTGACCCTGGGGGAGAGCCTGTTCATCATGGTCTTGTTTCACTTGTCGCCGTTCAAGGACTTCAAACATTATTGGTAACTCCCAAGCACCCTGTCCGATAGGGTTGCGGGGTTTTGTTCCGTCAGAGCCGTGCGATGATCTGAGGTGGTGACAGGGTCAGGATTTCCAGGATGTTGAACCGGTGTTTTCTGGCCGTCGAGATGACGGACCTGATGTCGGCGAAGACCCGCGCGCCCTCGAGGGTGCGGAAGGTGCCCGAGATTTTCATGCGCAGCTTCATCATGCGCAGGTCCTGTTCGGCCTGATTGTTTGTGAATGGGACCGCGAAGTCGGCGATGAATCGCAAAACGTCATCGCGGTAGTCACGCAGGCGGAGGAGCAGGTTGTGGCCTGGCCGCCTGGCTTTTCGGCCGCGGGTGCCGGGGCTTTTGGCCAGCGGGGGCTGGCGTTCGTGGAAGGCGAGCCCCTTGGCGAGGATCGCCATGTATCTGGTGACGATACCCTGGCGAACCAGTTCCGGGAGTTCGGTCTCGCCTTGATCCTGAGCCGCGCATCTGAGCTGATTGGCGCTATGAAGCACTGCGCTCATCTCCGTCGCCCAAGGCTCTTTTTCGATCTCTTCGATGGCCTTGAGTTCGCGCAAGTGATGCGCCCCGCAGAGGGCGTGGGCGTCCACTCCGCTCATATGGGCGTAGTAGGGTTTCCAGTGATCATGAATGATCGTCCCGCCGGTCAGGAAGGTTGGAACAGCACCGCGTTTGGCGCTGATGCGGTAATGGGTGAAGGCGGTATCGCAGATCGTGTGCAGCCAGTGCAGCTTGCCGGCAACACGAAGTCCGGTCTCGTCCAGATGCCGAACGCCGCCTTCGGCAAGCCGGGCGAGAATGTGTTCAACCACGACACCCATCTTATTTGCCGCGCCGCGCGTCCAGTTGGTCACGCTGGCCGCGCACAAGCTGGTGGCCCCAAACAGGTCGCGCATAAGCTGGCAGACCCGATCCTCGGGTATCAGCTGCTGAACATTGCAATAGACCGCCACTGCCCGCATGCGCGTGCCATATTGCACATGCGCGGCCACGCCATCGGGAAAGCCAGCCGTCGTCGTGGCTCGACAATGGTCGCAACAATAAACCGCCGCCTGATGCTCGGTGACCTCCAGGCGTGGCGCAGGCAAGTCGAACACCTGACGCTTCTCGATCCCTTTCACCATCTCCGCCGTCAGGGCGCTCTGACAGGCGCTGCAATGCGTCGCCTCATGCCGTTCGACAAAGTCGGGTGTTGACGTCTGGCGCAGGGTGTCGCCCCGGTGGCCAACTTGGCCGCCACTTTTCTTTCCGGATTTGCCACGCAGGCTGCGCGGGGCTGGCTTCTTCAGGCCATCACTTGAAGGGGGCTTGCTGCTATTGCTGCTGTTCTTGGCCAACTGTCGGCGCAGGTCCGTGATCTCTTCCGCCATGCTCGCCAACGCAGCTTCAAGCTCAGCGATCCGACGCAGAGCCGTGGCGAGAAGTTGTTCAAGGGCGGCAACCTGATCCATCCCACCACTGATTCAGAGAAATCAACCCGGCGCCACAGAATTCAGACAAGAAAGAAAAAAAACACGCGCAAAATGGCAAATTCGACTCACCATAAAACTGACAATAACACTCAAACGTGGGGGGTGCTTGGGAGTTACCATTATTGGATTTATGGCGTTGAGCAGAAATACCGTGACTGCTTTGGCACCCTCCCGAGCTATGGTCGGTTTGTCAGCCTCATGCCAAGATTAATGGTGCCGTTTTGCATACTGCTGCACTGCTTCAGCGGTGAAAAAACCGGCGTCTATTTTGCCGACAGCACTAAGCTCGCGGTCTGCCACAATGCCCGCATTAATCGAAACAAGGTCTTCAAGGGGCTGGCAAAGCGCGGTCGCAGCACAATGGGCTGGTTCTTTGGCTTCAAACTGCATCTAATCATCAACAACAAGGGGGGAGATCATGGCCGTCAAAATCACGGCAGGTAATGTCGATGATCGAAAGCCGTTTGAAGCCATGATCGCGGGCCCCGAAGGCAAAATATTTGCTGATAAGGGCTATATCTCCAAATCCCTCTTCCAACGGCTCTGGCAGCGTGGGCTCCACCTCGTCACCGGCATTCGCCGCAACATGAAAAACTATCTCCTGCCAATCCTGAACAAAATCCTGTTGCGAAGGCGGTTCATCATCGAAACTCTGTTCGATAAGTTGAAAACCAGCATGGGACTGGAACACACTCGACACAGATCGCCTGCCAACGCATTCGTACACCTCATCTCGTGTGTCGCAGCCTATATGCTCGGGAAAACCAAAGTTAAAATGGGACCCATAACCGTGCCGGAAACAATCAGGCAGGTCGAATACCAGATATAGCGCTTATCCAGAACTCAGGTTAATTAGCAATTTCCTTGCAGTTGCGGCTTACCCTCGCGGTTCAATGCAATGGCGTAGTCTTTAGGTAAGCAGACTCGAAATCGCGGCGACTACCTGTTTGCTATTAATAGCCCGATCAAAAATACTCTCTTGAACGCCTTTTCAAAGCTATTCCCATTGTGTTGGAGCGCAATCAGAATGATGCACCAAAATCGCCGTGTGGCACTGCTGGCGTTTCTTTCTGCGGCATTCGCATTGGATCACCTTGATCGCCACATCCTGAGCATAACTCTCAACCAGATCGGGGCGGAATTTTCGCTGAGTGATTTTCAGCTCGGGATGTTATCGGGCCTGGCCTTTGCGGTCATTCATGTCATTCTTGCGTTCCCATTGGCACGACTTGCGGTGCCCGGACGGCGCAAGGCGATGGTGGTCAGCGCCCTTTCGATTTGGAGCCTGCTGACAATGGCCGTTGGCGCAGCACAGAGTTTTGTGCATCTTCTTGCGCTTCGGTTTGGTGTTGGCGCGGGAGAGGCAGGATACGTGCCACCTGCACATTCCATGTTGGCGCCGTCGGGAAAGTCTTCCGAGGGGCCACTGGCGCTGTTTCAGCCTTCTGGATTTCAGGTTTTGCCTTTTGGGTTGGAATTTTGTCCTTGTTTTGGCCGAAAATCCGGTTTTTGGGCGGACTCGCCCCGGGGATCACGCTGTTACGATCGGGATTTTATCCACGCCAAGCACAACCAGCCGCTTCAGGTTATGTCCAATAGCGGTGCAAGCGACCTGGAACTGTACCTTGGCCTGACCACGATAGCGCACCTGTTTCGAGCGCTTTGAAAACACGCGCTCATATGGCGCACGCATCTTGCTGAGCCAGCGATCCTTATCGCGGTTTTTTGCCGCCATATTGTTCTTCTTGATGACCGCGCTGTGACATCCTTTGCGTTTGAGTTCCCTCTGTGCAGGTGCAGTGCAATAGCCTTTGTCTGCATAAACAGCACCCTGATCCGGGCACACATGGCGCAGACCTTTGGCATCATCGACATTGGCCGGTGTGGCCGCCACTTTGTTGACCAGACCTGATTGCATGTCCACGCTGGCATGTTCCTTGTAGCCATACCAATATTTGTTTTTGTTCTTTGCGCCAAAACGCGCTTGCTTGTCGGCAGCAACCCTGGGAGCGGTTTCGTTGTTGAACTTCTCCAGACCCTTGGCGATGGCTTTGTCCCGATCACTCCAGTTCGAGAATTTCGAAACCAGCTGGCTGGCATCCACAAAGGTGAACACTTCCCGGATCAAACCTGCAGCCTTCAAGCTGACGCGCAGACGATTGAAAATGTCCATGAGCCCCTTTGTACCCAACCGCTTGCGGAAATCGCCGAAAAACGAGTGATCAGGTGTCTTCTCACTGAGCCCAAAGCCGCAAAACCATTTGGCTGCAAGTGTAACTCCCAAGCACCCCCCACGTTTGAGTGTTATTGTCAGTTTTATGGTGAGTCGAATTTGCCATTTTGCGCGTGTTTTTTTTCTTTCTTGTCTGAATTCTGTGGCGCCGGGTTGATTTCTCTGAATCAGTGGTGGGATGGATCAGGTTGCCGCCCTTGAACAACTTCTCGCCACGGCTCTGCGTCGGATCGCTGAGCTTGAAGCTGCGTTGGCGAGCATGGCGGAAGAGATCACGGACCTGCGCCGACAGTTGGCCAAGAACAGCAGCAATAGCAGCAAGCCCCCTTCAAGTGATGGCCTGAAGAAGCCAGCCCCGCGCAGCCTGCGTGGCAAATCCGGAAAGAAAAGTGGCGGCCAAGTTGGCCACCGGGGCGACACCCTGCGCCAGACGTCAACACCCGACTTTGTCGAACGGCATGAGGCGACGCATTGCAGCGCCTGTCAGAGCGCCCTGACGGCGGAGATGGTGAAAGGGATCGAGAAGCGTCAGGTGTTCGACTTGCCTGCGCCACGCCTGGAGGTCACCGAGCATCAGGCGGCGGTTTATTGTTGCGACCATTGTCGAGCCACGACGACGGCTGGCTTTCCCGATGGCGTGGCCGCGCATGTGCAATATGGCACGCGCATGCGGGCAGTGGCGGTCTATTGCAATGTTCAGCAGCTGATACCCGAGGATCGGGTCTGCCAGCTTATGCGCGACCTGTTTGGGGCCACCAGCTTGTGCGCGGCCAGCGTGACCAACTGGACGCGCGGCGCGGCAAATAAGATGGGTGTCGTGGTTGAACACATTCTCGCCCGGCTTGCCGAAGGCGGCGTTCGGCATCTGGACGAGACCGGACTTCGTGTTGCCGGCAAGCTGCACTGGCTGCACACGATCTGCGATACCGCCTTCACCCATTACCGCATCAGCGCCAAACGCGGTGCTGTTCCAACCTTCCTGACCGGCGGGACGATCATTCATGATCACTGGAAACCCTACTACGCCCATATGAGCGGAGTGGACGCCCACGCCCTCTGCGGGGCGCATCACTTGCGCGAACTCAAGGCCATCGAAGAGATCGAAAAAGAGCCTTGGGCGACGGAGATGAGCGCAGTGCTTCATAGCGCCAATCAGCTCAGATGCGCGGCTCAGGATCAAGGCGAGACCGAACTCCCGGAACTGGTTCGCCAGGGTATCGTCACCAGATACATGGCGATCCTCGCCAAGGGGCTCGCCTTCCACGAACGCCGGCCCCCGCTGGCCAAAAGCCCCGGCACCCGCGGCCGAAAAGCCAGGCGGCCAGGCCACAACCTGCTCCTCCGCCTGCGTGACTACCGCGATGACGTTTTGCGATTCATCGCCGACTTCGCGGTCCCATTCACAAACAATCAGGCCGAACAGGACCTGCGCATGATGAAGCTGCGCATGAAAATCTCGGGCACCTTCCGCACCCTCGAGGGCGCGCGGGTCTTCGCCGACATCAGGTCCGTCATCTCGACGGCCAGAAAACACCGGTTCAACATCCTGGAAATCCTGACCCTGTCACCACCTCAGATCATCGCACGGCTCTGACGGAACAAAACCCCGCAACCCTATCGGACAGGGTGCTTGGGAGTTACCAAAAAACTACGAAAAAATTCTGTCGAGTAGTGCACTGGTGACGCCAACGTCTTATCCAGAATCGGGGTTAGATAGACATCAGCGGCGCTTTCCAGAGCGGCCAGCAGTTGTCGTTGCAGCACTGCCCATCTGGGCTGTGTCGCGTAATTTTCGGTGGCGATGATTACCGGCGCAGTCATGATTGCTCTCTCGACTTGCACCAGGCATCGTACTCCTCCTGACCCTCATCCTTCAGCGGATAGTATTTCCAAATCGAACCGCCTTCGGCGAGCTTTTGTCGGCTGAAAGCTTCCCAATCTTCATACGACAGGCCCGCCTCAAGCACCAAGTCGACCATGTTCAGGGGTAGACAAACGACGCCATCGTCATCAGCCAGGATTACATCTCCCGGCATAACCAAAACATCACAAGCGTCGATGGCGACGTTATAGGCCCAGGGGTTAAGCCCGGATTGAGTGGCATAATTTGGCGTAAATCCCTTGACCCAAAGCGGAAGGCCTATCTGTTTTATCTTCGGCCAATCACGAACACAGCCGTCAACCACAGCACCCAGACCGCCACGCCCCTTGAGATAAGTGACAAGCATCTCACCCAGACAACCGGTACGCATGTCACCCTTTGCGGCCATCACCAAAATATCATTGGGATGGATAGCATCCAAAACATGCCATAGTGCGCTGGTCCGCTCGTATTCCTCCTGCGCCACCGTAGAGCCGATATCCTCTCGCATGGGCATGAACTGAATCGTAACTGCTTGACCTACGATACTGCTGCCGGGCTGCGTCGGGCGAGGACCGGCAAGCGTTGCCCGCGTCAAGCCCATATGGTTCAGCGTCGCCGAGCAAGTTGCAGTAGACACCTGCTTCAACTGCTCTAATTTTTCCGCGGGCAATCGAGCGCCTGCCTTGCCCGAGATCGGCAATATGACGTCTGCGGGCGGTAGATTGTTCAAATTCATCTGGTACTTTCTTTCATATGCTACCAACAACAGCCTGCAGACTGACGGACTGCAAAACCGAGTTTTTTTCTATTCCGCAAAGAAAACCCGCTCCATCGGAGACCACCATTCATCGGCCTTTCGACTGGCAAGCGGCTGCTGAAGCGGCGCTGTCAAATCCCACCATGCTTGGGTGCGCGGACTTTCCTTAGTTTTCGCGAAATCCTCCTCGAAATTCGAGCCTGTGTATTCCCAATAGGAAAAGAGCAAGTTCTCCGGCGCCCTGAGGAAAATCGAGAAGTTCTGAATATTGCGGTTTTTGAGCTCCTCAACCGTGTCAGGCCAAGGATTGGCATGCAGATCTTTGTATCGTTCAATCCCGGAAGGCTTAATGCCGATGACCCGGCCCATTCTGAGCGTCATTTTGATATTCCCTTGCTAGTTTGGCTCGCTTTTTCCGCCGCAAAGAATTGGATAGGTCTTTCGCCTTCTCGTGCGCGAGGATTGAGGGGCGTACAAAAATGAAAGACGGTAGAGTCGAAACGGCTCAATATTTGTGTCCGGGCGAAGGACCACGGTTTAGAGAATTGTGCTAGGTTAGAGTGGAAAAATCTCGTGATCGTCTTACACCGCAAAACATCTCGGAATAGGCAGATCAACAGCTTACAAAGTCATCAGAAACACCACGCCATAAGCCATGTTCAGGCTTCGTTCTTCCTTAGCGTGGTTTTACGAAAAAACCTTCCGATGGGGCCGGACTGGAGCCGCGCCGGGTATTTCGAAACCGCCAAGGCCAAGGACGTCAGTGCCGATATCCGTACCGCGATCATGGCGGGCAAGCTGGTCGCGGTCTCCGGCCCAGTGGGCGTCGGCAAGACGGCCATGCTCAAGCAACTGCAGCAGAAAATCGTGAGCGAAAAGAAGGTGATCTATGCCCGCTCGCTATCTATCGACAAGCCGCGCGTCGTGCTGCCTGCCTTGATGACGGCTCTGTTCCTGGACATTGCCGGTGACCCGGACATGAAAGTCCCCACACAGGCGGAGCGCCGGGAACGTTTGCTTCAAGAAGCGATCAAGGCCGCCAAAAAGCCCGTCGTCCTGTTCATAGACGAAGCCCACGATCTACACGGCAACACGCTCAACGGTCTCAAACGCCTGATGGAGCTCGCCGACGCCGGTGGTGGCACCCTGTCCGTCGTTCTGGTCGGCCACCCCCGTCTGCAGAATGATCTGCGCCGTGCGACCATGGAGGAAATTGGCCACCGTACGACCCGGATCGAGATCGAGGGCCCGGGCGACGGCACCAGATCGTTCCTCGACTGGTTGCTGAAGCAATGCCTGACCGACGGCACCAAAGCCGATGACGTGATCACCTCGGAAGCGCGCAACTTCCCAGCCGAGAAACTGAACACGCCACTGCAAATCGCCGAGCACCTGAACCGCGCCTTCACCGACACGTTCCGCATGGGCGGTGATCAGGTTACCGTCGATATTGTTCGCGAAACCATCTCTGCCGGGTTTGACGATCTCGACGCCCGCCTCGCCCGCATCGGATACTCGCCGAAATCACTGGCCGAGCAGTTCGACCTCACGCAGGCTGAGGCTCGCCGCTTCCTGAAGGGCAAACTTGACACTGATCGTACCACCGAACCCGGCGACATCATGCGCCAGGCAGGTCTTCCGATCTGATGAAAGGCGGACAGGGTTCATCAACAAAAAACTCCAAGAAGATCACGCGGATGCGGATGTTCGTCCAGACCAACCAGCAAACGAGCGTTTCCAAGACAGCCGATAGTCGCAACTAATCCCGGCAAACCCCGATGTTTGCAGGCTGGTTGCAACTAATCCCGGCTCGTTCGCAGATAATCCCGGTTTGAGTACCCCGATAGTCGCAGATAATCCCGGCAGAAATTACACGATGTTTGCAGGTCGAAACCCGGATGTTTGCAAGCGCCTACACCTAATGGACCCCAACATCACCGCATGGGCCGCGCGCGTGCCGCACTTTGCGTGCTGCTTCTCGACGCCAACCGTGATCACCCAACCGCACCCGTTATGAACCCAGGCGGTGCATTGCGCGGTATGATCAAAGCGCACAACCGCAACAAGCTGAACCTGATCGGTAGCCTGATCGGCCTGCACCGGAGACGGGGTTTGTGAGCTATTCCCGCTTGCCTCAAACTGCGGTCAATTTCGCCAGCTTCGGCTTGCAAAATTGTTCTGTGGCGTTGATCTCGTGGTTGATCATGCGTCTTTGCGCCCACCAGCACCGTCAGAGAGCACAAATTTTAGATGGTCAGTGGTTGATTTGTACGTACGTTGTACATATGTTGGGTGCCGAGGAGACCTATGATGATACCAGGCGCAGACAGTACCGCAGGCATTCACGAGCCCAAATCCTTCCGCAAGGATTTACGATTCAAACCGTCCGTCATGGAAGCAATCGAAGCAGCCGCCCGATCCATTGGCATGGATACCTCCACGTTCATTACCTCGGTCGCTTATCGAGAGGCCCAGGCAATCGAGTCTGCAACCCACCAGTCCGTTTTGGCCGATCATGCCTTCGACCGGTTCGCCGCAGCAGTGGACAAGCCGGTAGTTGCCAATGACGCCCTCGCACAGCTCTTCAAAAGGCGATCTGAGCTCCTTCGTGACGACTGAATTCCGTTTCCGCGTAGAGCCGTTTGATGCGTCCAAGCATGATCGCTCCAACTTCTCTTGTGGTGTTTCGGCCATGGACCGATGGTTCAAAGAGAGCATATCGGATCAGATTAAGCGAAACAGGCTACGCGTTTGGTGCTCTGTCACAGATGACGGTACGCTGACCGGCTTTTACGGGCTGGCTGCGCACTCTGTTGATCCAAAATCTGCGTCGGGCCTTGCGGCCAAGCGCGAACGACACCCAATTCCGACCATATATCTCGCCGCACTCGGAACCGATTTATCTTTGCAAGGTAGAGGTCTCGGCAGCGCACTTATGGCAGATGCCCTTGCGCGCGCCTACACAGTGTCCGCCGAAATTGGTGCCGCCGCAGTCATCTTGGACGTGCTTGAAGACCAGCACCACGCTGAACGCTCGGCATTCTACGAGAAAATCGGTTTTTCGCTGCTGGACCCAGATCAGCATCCAAACAGGATGTTTCTGTCAATGAAAGCGATCCAAGCTCAGATCGCTTCGACGTGACTACATTTAGCAGGTTCACCCCACTCGCATTTCCTTATCGATATTTCATACAACGAGAACAACAATGGACGCGCCAGCCCCTACTCTGACACACGGATCGATCTGGCGAAGATGGGATCCACATATCCATGCGCCTGGCACAACGCTCAATGACCAGTTTGGCGGCGCTGATGCATGGGAAACGTATCTCTCAGCCATAGAAACCAGCCACCCCATTATTGAGGGGCTTGGTGTCACCGACTATTATCTTCTCGACACGTATCGAGAGGTGCTGAAGCGCAAAGCCGACAGCAGGCTGGCACAGGTCACGACAATCTTTCCAAACATAGAGCTCCGCCTGACCACCCGTGCGGTCTCGGGTTTCGTCAACATTCATCTCCTCATTGATCCCAATGCTGAGGATCATATGGAAGAAACTGAAAGACTGCTTGCGCGGCTCGAATTCGAAGCCCATGGCGACACCTTCACATGCTCACGCGATGACCTTATTCGCTTGGGGCGCAAAACACTGGCGGCGGGCGCATCCGAAAAAGCGTTGTTGAACTTCTCCAGACCCTTGGCGATGGCTTTGTCCCGATCACTCCAGTTCGAGAATTTCGAAACCAGCTGGCTGGCATCCACAAAGGTGAACACTTCCCGGATCAAACCCGCAGCCTTCAAGCTGACGCGCAGACGATTGAAAATGTCCATGAGCCCCTTTGGACCCAACCGCTTGCGGAAATCGCCGAAAAACGAGTGATCAGGTGTCTTCTCACTGAGCCCAAAGCCGCAAAACCATTTGGCTGCAAGGTTCTCACGCATGAACCGTTCCATCTCCCGATCGGAAATGTCCTCAAGGAATTGAAGCACCAGCATGCGAAACGCACGCCCGACACCCAATTCAGGGCGCCCGCGATCAGAATAAAGCGCTGCCAGAGGCTTTGCCAAAGCACACAGGTCAACAACCGCTTCAAACTTGCGGTACGGATGATCAGCCAACACAAGCCCATCCAACGTTGAAAACATTTCAATCTGATCACGCTTCATAGCCAGCCACCCCAAAAAATACTCACGCAGACTGAATCAAATCATCACAATCCTGTCCAGAGACTTTTCCGACAGGGCCAAGCTGTGGAACACCAGTTTCGGCTTTGAAGTCTTCGGCCAGGTCTACTTGGTCTACCTGATACCAAGGGTTATTCAATCTGACCGACTTTCGCCCAGTTGCGGCTTGCGATGGATGTGATGGTTTGCGGTCTTGCGATGAGGTTGTTCCAGGCCTCGCACCCCGCGTCGAGAATCGCGTCATATGTGTCGAACGTCCGGTTTGCGAGCCATGTCTGGCGGAGATATTGCCAAATGTTTTCGGTTGGATTCAGCTCTGGTGATTTGGGCGGCAGAAACATGAGCGACAGGTTTTGCGGGATTTCCAGAGCGGATGTCGTGTGCCAGCCGGCTTGGTCCATGAGGATGACGGCGTGGGCGCCATCGGAGACAATTTTGCTGATTTCTTCCAGGTGGCGCTGCATCGCATAGGTGTCGGCTGCTGGCATCATGATCGCCGCGCCGGTGCCGCGTTCGGGGCAGATGGCGCCAAAAAGATACGCATTTTGGTAACGCTGATCGGCGGGCTGGCGGGGCCGTGTGCCCTTGCGTGCCCACTGGCGGACGCGGGTGTTCTTCTGACCGAGACGCATCTCGTCCTGGAACCAGATTTCGACGGGTTTGTCCGGCGGCACCCCCTGAAGCGTCTCCTTCAGATTGTCGCCGAAGTTTTTTTGAAATCCTCAATGACCTGCACGTCCTGCCCCGGGTGCTGAGGGCGTGCGCTGATGTGGGAAAAGCCCAGATTGTGCAGAATCTGCCCCACATGGCGCTCGTGATAGTCGACGCCAAAACGCGCCTTGATCACATTCTTCAAATCGACCCGCCGCCAGCGGACGACACCGTCCTTTTCAGGATCAGGACCGGTCTCGACAAGAGCCGCCAGTTCATCCAGTTGCGCATTGTCAAGGCGGGATCGCGAGCCTCCTCGCTGCCGATCCAGCAGCCCCGCTGGACCATCAGCGTTGAAACGGAGCACCCAGTCCCTGAGCGTTTGCCGGTCCATCCCGCCAATGCGGGCCGCAGCCCCACGCGACATGCCATCGGCGATAGCGGCAAGCGACAAAAGCCGTCGGCTCTGCCGGGCATCAGAACTCTCTGCGGCAAGCTTGCGCAGATCATTGGCGGTAAAATCGGCTCGCATCGGTATCCTGGCTGGCATCGGTGGTCTCCTTTGCCAATCTTGAATCACCTCAGCACCTCAGGCGGTACCCAAAATCCATAGCTGAGTCATTTTGAAGCACCCTTGGTATGACGGGAGCGCGTCAGCGCCTTGGCCATATAAACCCGCATCAGTTCCTGATGCTTGTCGACAAGACGTTCAAGGGTGCCAAGCAAGAGGTCATCGATGCTGAGCCGAACATCTTCGTCCAAGCTTGACGGAGCGTCGCGCCAATGTCCCAGAGGCGCCCGGGACGGACCCGTTCAACGTCACGTTTGGCTTCCTGGGCATACCGCCGCGTTGCATTCAGGACGGATGACCGGACATTAGCGCCAGCAAAGTCCTCGGCCAGACCCTGCGCACCATCCGCAAGTTCAGAGAGCATGTTTTCCAGCGCTCTGCGCTGGGCTGGGTCGGATATGTCCGGGACATCATCCGCGAACGGCACCATGCGCATGGCATGGGCGTGGGCGTCATATTCGAAATCCGCTTGGGCCGATTGGAGTTCGGTGGACGCGAGGGCGTCATCGACAGTCGAATCTTGATTACCTTCCGTCGTGTCGCTGGATTGCGACGTGGCGTATTTCCCAATCATTCCCTTGATGATCGCATTCACATGGGCTGGGCCCTTTTCCCAGTCGTCGCTCGGGATCTGGGTCTTTTCGAATTCCAGATCCTCGATGCCTGGGCGGCCCGTGACGCAATCCTGATACCAATCTGTCCAGAAATCCCAGTCTTCTTCGGCAGACATCAGGTGGGATTTCAGGGCAGCCCAGTTTTCTGTGGCCCAATCCGGGGATTTCTCCCAAATCGGTTGGTGCATGAGCCGTTCGGGGAACCATTGGGTGGAGTCCGGGTCGTCGTTTTGCGGGCCGGTGATAGAGCTATCGACCAGCCAATCGGTATCGGCTGCGACAGCCGTCCAGGCGGCGTGGGCGGTGGCGGCGGCGTGGGCGGTGGCGAAGGCGTCGGTGACGGAGGCGGAGGCGGCGGCGTGGGCGGCGAAGGCGGCGGTGGCGGCGTCGGCGTGGGCAATAACCTCTGTCGCCCGGTTCGGCCATGTGCCCGCGAACCGGGCGACAACCATAGCACGCAAAACCGGCAACAGGATGGCGGCACGGCGTTCGGCGTGGTCTTCGTCCAGTGGCATGTTCACCAGGGGCAAAACCCGTAGGGCCGCCCGGGCTGCGATGGCGACCGAGACCGCGCGCGGCTTGTCTTTCAGCCACGCCTTTAACGCTTCGCGATCCTTGAGTTCGGGCATTCTGTCTCCGTGATGGCCTGCGGGAACGGTAGCGCAGATAGTCGAGGATGGGAAATGGGCAGCAGATTTGGTGGGCCAGGGGCCCACCCTACGTTTTCACCCTTGGCATATGCGCCCGACCGTCATTCCCGCGAGGGCGGGAATCCGATGCCAAGCCAAACAGATACCCGCCCCCGGTCGGGCCAGAAGCAAGTGCTGCATGGGCAGGTCGACAGAAGGTAAGACTGAGATCCCCACCTTCATGGGGATTACACTTCTGAACCCCGTGGGATGTCGGTTCTGAAACCCATGGGAACGACGCTTCTGAACCCTCGTGGGGATATCGCATCTGAACCCCGGGGTGGTGCCGGTACTGAGACTCTTGTGGGGATGACGGTTCCAAGACGCATGGTTTACGGTTGATAAGGCCATGGCCTGACCCGATCGACAACCAGACCACAACCGTCTTACAGGGATGGACTTGCGGACCCCACAAAGAGGGGCGGTGATGCGGTTTCAGCGTCTCCCGGTCCACCACGGAATCGTCGGTTGTGCAAGAGCCGTGCAGCTTCCTTCTTTGCCTTTGTTGCTTTGCGTGTGAAGGCCTGACGCAGCTTGATATTGTGGCGCTTGGCGACGCGGTTGAGCCACTCAATGGCGTGCAGGATCAAGTGGCTATCTTCGGGATAGCCGCCGGCCAGCAAGTCGGCTGACACCGCAGGCAAGTGGCGTGATGCCGATTGGCAAGTATCCGGCACCCAAAAGCCCGGTGGTCGACCATGTCCGGCCACATCGTGGCGGCCCGGACCTGTTTTGGGATGAAGACAACCTGCAGGCCGTGTCGAAGGCATACCACGACAGGGTCAAGCAAGGCATCGGGAAGCGCGGGCGGCACTGACCGCCCGTTCACCGACACCTATCAATAAAGGGGGGGGCGGTCAAAAGGCCGAGCTCCCTGAACGGCTGGACCCGCCTCCCCCGAATTCGGGGATTTTTTTTCATGGATCGTGAAAATTCGACCTCGGTCGACCTCTTCGGGAATGTCGCTTTTGACAAGTCTCGAACGCGCGGGCGACCGACGTTCGGGAGGACCGGGGAAAATGCCCGTAAAGTCAGTATGTTGCTGGCCATGGGGTGGTCGAACAATCGAATGGCCGGGGTTATTCGCAATCCGCGCACGGGTAAGGCTATCTCGACCCCAACGTAGAAACGGCATTTTAGATCCGGGCTCAAAATACGGGAGTTTGCGCGGGACCACATGACAGCCCGGCAGATCATGCAGGTCAAGCGTAACCTCGATCAAGAGTTGTTGCTTACCCCTTGAAGGGAGAAAATATGATGCCCGCAAAAAAGGATGGAAATTATTATTCCCAAAGATTGAGAAACGCTTTATATGGTGCGCATCTGGAAGCGCTACGCCGGAACCGGAACAGCCCGGCTCCGCGCCCTGCCCCCGATCATTCCGGTGGTCGTCTATCATGGCGCGCCGCCCTGGACCGTACCCGACAGCCTGCGCGACATGATCGCCACCGATGATCCCGATCTCGCTTTCCTGCCCGGAGCGGGATATATCCTGCGCAACCTGCGGGCCATGGAGATCGATGCGCTGTCGCGCAACGCCGCGTTGAAGGCGGGGTTCATCACGCTGCGGCGGCAGGCCCTTGCCTTTCTGGCGGAGATCGCCGGGAGCCTGCCCGAGGGGACCGATCTGCGGCGACAGGTTCTTGAATATGTGCTGCGGGTCTATAATGTGGACCTGGACGCCCTGCGGGCCACGCTCAGGACCGGGGGCCATAACGAACTGGAGGCGCTTATGGGAACCATTGCTGAAACACTGCTCGAACAGGGCAAGGCGGAAGGCCTGAAAGCGGGCGAAGCGCGCGGATTGGCCAGGGGCGAAGCGAAAGGCAAGGCGGAAGGCAAAGTGGAAGGCAAGGCGGAAACCCTCGGACGCCTGTTGGAGCGCCGTTTCGGTCCCCTGCCCCGGGACATCGAGACGCGGATCGCCGCAGCCGAACCCGATCGGATCGAGGCCTGGCTGGATGCCGTTCTGGACGCGCCCGACCTCGCGACCGTCTTCGCACAGGACCGCCCGCACTGACCGAAAACCACGTCTTTGAAACGGCTTACGGCATTTCCGGCAGACCTGGACAGCACCGACGCACCATATGAAAAACGCGCGGATAGACCCCTGGTCCCGCAGCTTACCACCCCTCAAAAAATCCACACTTTCCACAGTTTCCACAGTTTGGGGATTTTCTCGTAACCTATGAAGCATCTTCGCAGGAAGCGAAGGCCTTGTTTGAAGAGGGAGCAGAGTGATCTTCGGGTTTTTCGAACCCCCTTTTTTCTCCGCTTTGGGCGACCATTTGTTCATCCGCTGCACCTGCTGAAACGGCCCAATACATGGCTATTGCCATGACAAGAATAAGCCTTTCCAGTCGATCCGGCTTTTTGATCTGACTTTGCGCGATGCCAAACCCACGGGTCTTGAAGTCCGAGAACATAGATTCAATCCCCCACCGTAACCCGTAGTCAAGAACAGTGTATTGCGAAGCTTACCACCCTTCAATTTAGCCAGACATCCCAGAGCTTGGGGATTTTGGCATAACCTGCGAGGCATCGTCGGATAGCACGAAGGCCTGTCTTGAAGAGAGAGCATAAGGACCTTCGGGCTTTTCGAATCCCCTTTTTTCGCCGCGTATTGCGACGTGGTGCTCTTCGTTTGCTCCGGTTGAAACAGCCCAGTACATGGCGATTGCCAGCACCAAAATGAGGCGGGCCAATCGATCCGGCTTTTTGATCTGGCTTTGAGTAATTTCAAAGCCCCGGGTTTTGAAGTCGGAGAACATGGCTTCAATTCCCCAACGCATTCCATAATCGAGCACCTTGTACTCGGACGGTGCTGCATTCATGGCAATAATCCAAGGCTCTTTGTGCCCCTCTTCGTGAAGCACTCCAATGTTGCTAAAGACGCCCGTTCCGTAAAGCTCAGCGTTTACAAGCCCTTCGGGCATCAGTTGGGCAATTTCGCGCGTCATCATCTCGCCACCCTGATGTTGCAGTGTGATATTTCCCTTCATGCGCAGCCGGTAGTCCCATCCAGCCTCCTGGCACCATGCGACCAATCGGGCGGTTCCAAAAACCGATCTCCCGCCAGCAACACACGCGCATCCGCCGGGAGCCATGGGCGGACTGCTTCCAAAAGCTCATGTTGCACGCGCCATCCAATCGGCCCTTTGGTCTGGCGTACACGCCAGGCGACCGGGAGGGCCCGATCCCGCATCCGCACCGATAACATCAAAACCTCATGCCCTTCGTTGAGCTTGCTTTGATCAAGGGCCACCACAATCGTTTCTCCGGCCTCACACTGGCGGCGGAAAATTTCACCAACATAGGCCTGCATGATCTCATCAGTATCGATGTGAGGATTGCCCAGAACCCGCGAAATGTATTGATAGCGGTGGTCCACAGAGCCGATATCGCGGGGCAGAGCAGCCGCATTTTCCATCAGATTGACGCTGCGCGTGTTCAAAATCACGCTTGCTATGATGCACAATCCCTCCCGGCGCGACTTGTGATACCCGAGCAAGCGGTCCTGAAAATCCGCCTCAACCTTCGAATAAAGCTCTGAAAAACAAACATTTCCCAACAAACCAGCCTCCAATATCAGCAGTGGAGACTCCTTGAATCACACAGATCAGACAAACGTCAAATCAGATCCGGAAATTTTGAAGGGTGGTAAGATTGCGAAGGCTTTGCATCCATCGCGATAATCCATGGTTCAGGGTGGCCTTCATCATGCAGTACGCCGATATTCGTAAACACACCCGACCCATAAAGCTCTGCGTTTATAAGGCCTTGGGGCATCAGGTCCTTGATCTCACCACAAGACAACTCGCCACCTTGGTGCTGTAAGGTCAGGTTGCCTTTCAAGCGAATTCGATATCCCCATCCCGCTTTTTGGCAATAGTGGGGTCCATTAGGGCTCAGTGCAAAATACCCCTCTAAGAAAAGTAACCCGTTGTAATCAAATGATTTTTATAGCTGTGCTTTCTGCGAATTTTGTGCGCATTTGCAAGCCTCTTAATTCATTGTTTTCAAATGATTTTAAATTTCTTAACGTGGTTTTCTGCACTCAGCCTCACTCGACCCCAACGACTGCAGTTTACCGAACCAGAACAGGGCATGATCACCATTGTGCGGGACAACATGGTCCGCGATGGTGGCCAACTGCTTTGAATGTTCCGGGCACAGCGCACACAAAGGTTCCGCCGCAAGCTGCCGGGCGCACCGTCCATCCGGGCCGCACCATGCTTTGCGCTTGTACCATTTGCGATAAGGAAGGCTGGCCCGCTTTGCGGCCGCTGGCCGGTCCCGGTCCCTCTTGTCTTGCGCCGCGTGGGCTTCACAGTATGCCGACCCAAGACCGACCAGCCGGGAACAGCCCGGATGTGCGCAGGGTTTCTTCGGCACTGCAAATCCTTCGATGTAACGATAGCGGGCCGGGACCACCAAGACTCCGGTTGTCTTTGTCAAGTTGTGGGAGGGCATTGTCCAGGGCAATCAATTGAATGGAAAAAATGCTGCGAAAGAGCCATATGTGTAGCACGACAAAAGTCTTTGGGAATCCAGCCGATATTAGCCTGGAAAATCGCCGCGATTTCCGGGGCAAAGCGCCCTGGAAAATCAACTGTCTGCGCGACCTCCTGTCATCCGGTATAGTACGCATCCACATCATCGACGGCGGTGAGCCTGTATCGCGCGGCAGACAGCGGCTCCACGCTGACGACGCGAGCACGTATCGGAGGCTTGGCGGCGGCATAGAGCCGCCAGATCACGTTCTCCGGCGCTCCGGCGGCCCAGGCGTTTGCGGGAACCGGCGGCGTGATCGTCAGGGTGTCGGTCTTGCCTGCGGCGGTTGCGACCGCCGCGTCGTGCAGTGTGCCATCAGCGAGGCGCAGGAGGATGCGGTCCCCGGCCCTGGTCTCGACCGGTTCGCGGAGTATGCTGCTCGGGCTCGCCTTCAACGGGATACTCTACGAGCCGCTGCGTTCGACCCTGCCGCCCGTCTTCGACGGCGTCGAGTTCAGCCCCATGGAACCCGCGCCGCGCGCGATGCGCAAGGCAACATTACCGACCGATACGAGGACGGCTCGTTCCTCGGCTACGACATGCCCTACAGCTGACACCCGCACATCCCTTGCAAGCGTCTTGCAGGGGGCCTGCACACCCCTTGCAAGGGCAGATCATCGCGGCTGCGGATGCCCCCGTAAGCCTGAAAAACACCACCCCTGAAATGCCCGGAAAATCCGGCGGGTTCGTGCCCCCCGAAATCAGCGGCAAAATCACCGTTTCCAGCGGGTTCGCACCCCCGAAACGCTCCGATTCTGAAAGACTTATGGCGCGGGCAGTTCCGGGGCGGCGGTCACGGCCGCGCTGCACGAGGCACCTAATACCAACGGCTTGATCAATTGACCGTTGCCCATTCTCTGGTCGTTATTGAGGTTATGCGCTGCGGGTCATTTTCGAAGAAGTTCCAGGCGTCTGCGCATTTGTCGAGGATCTGCTCGTAGGTATCGAACACGGTGATGGCCAGCTTGTTGGAGCGCAGATAGGCCCAGACATTTTCCATCGGGTTGAGTTCGGGCGCATAGGGGGGCAGCTTCAGGAGCGTTATGTTGTCTGGCACCAAGAGCCCCTTGGCTCCGTGCCACCCCGCGCCATCTGTGACCAGGAGCGCATGAGAACCGGGTGCGATTGTTTTTGAGACCTCGTCGAGATGCAGGCCCATCGCCTCTGTGTTAACATAAGGCAGGATCAGCCCAGCTGCGGCACCACGTGCCGGACAGGCAGCGCCAAATACGTAGCTCCATTTGTAGCGGGTATCCCGGGGCGCACGTGGGCGGGTTCCCCGCTTCGCCCAGACACGGGTGAGTGTTCCCTGCTGGCCCACCCGTGCTTCGTCCTGGAACCATATTTCCAGTGGCTTTCCTTTCGCCCGTTCAGTCAAAATGTCGGCTACGATGCTGGCAAAGTTTTTTTTAAATGCAGTCTGTGCCACTGGGTCGGCGTTGGGATGTTCGGGGCGGACCGACAGCCTGCGAAAGCCCAGTTGAACCAAATAACTACCTACTGTGCGTTCGTGGAGCTTGATCTCGAACTCCGCCTCAATGCGCCGGGCAAGATCGGCGCGACGCCAGCGAACCACACCATCGCGGGCCGGATCAGGGCCAGCCTCCACCCAGACCGCAAGCTGCGCTATCTGCTCCGGCGACAATCGAGGTTTCGCGCCGCCACCCCCACGATCTGACAGCCCGTCAGGACCTTCGACATTGTATCGATGGACCCAGTCTCGAAGGGTTTGGCGATCCATCCCGCAACTCTGGGCAGCAACCTTGCGCGACGACCCTTCAAGCACCAGAGCAATCGCCAAAAGCCGACGTGCTACTTTGCCGTTCGACGCGCGACCGGCTAAAGCGCGCAACTCGTGCACCGTGAAATCATCGCGCAAAACCGGAACCGCGGCACCCATATCTCCCTCCCTCTCTGGACAGAAACAGTGAGTCACATACCGAACAATTTGGGAATCCAAAAAGCGAGTCAAATCATCCCGCCGTTGGTATAATACCAAGGGTTATTCAATCTGACCGACTTTCGCCCAGTTGCGGCTTGCGATGGATGTGATGGTTTGCGGTCTTGCGATGAGGTTGTTCCAGGCCTCGCACCCCGCGTCGAGAATCGCGTCATATGTGTCGAACGTCCGGTTTGCGAGCCATGTCTGGCGGAGATATTGCCAAATGTTTTCGGTTGGATTCAGCTCTGGTGATTTGGGCGGCAGAAACATGAGCGACAGGTTTTGCGGGATTTCCAGAGCGGATGTCGTGTGCCAGCCGGCTTGGTCCATGAGGATGACGGCGTGGGCGCCATCGGAGACAATTTTGCTGATTTCTTCCAGGTGGCGCTGCATCGCATAGGTGTCGGCTGCTGGCATCATGATCGCCGCGCCGGTGCCGCGTTCGGGGCAGATGGCGCCAAAAAGATACGCATTTTGGTAACGCTGATCGGCGGGCTGGCGGGGCCGTGTGCCCTTGCGTGCCCACTGGCGGACGCGGGTGTTCTTCTGACCGAGACGCATCTCGTCCTGGAACCAGATTTCGACGGGTTTGTCCGGCGGCACCCCCTGAAGCGTCTCCTTCAGATTGTCGCCGAAGTTTTTTTGAAATCCTCAATGACCTGCACGTCCTGCCCCGGGTGCTGAGGGCGTGCGCTGATGTGGGAAAAGCCCAGATTGTGCAGAATCTGCCCCACATGGCGCTCGTGATAGTCGACGCCAAAACGCGCCTTGATCACATTCTTCAAATCGACCCGCCGCCAGCGGACGACACCGTCCTTTTCAGGATCAGGACCGGTCTCGACAAGAGCCGCCAGTTCATCCAGTTGCGCATTGTCAAGGCGGGATCGCGAGCCTCCTCGCTGCCGATCCAGCAGCCCCGCTGGACCATCAGCGTTGAAACGGAGCACCCAGTCCCTGAGCGTTTGCCGGTCCATCCCGCCAATGCGGGCCGCAGCCCCACGCGACATGCCATCGGCGATAGCGGCAAGCGACAAAAGCCGTCGGCTCTGCCGGGCATCAGAACTCTCTGCGGCAAGCTTGCGCAGATCATTGGCGGTAAAATCGGCTCGCATCGGTATCCTGGCTGGCATCGGTGGTCTCCTTTGCCAATCTTGAATCACCTCAGCACCTCAGGCGGTACCCAAAATCCATAGCTGAGTCATTTTGAAGCACCCTTGGTATAAAGCCCTGATTTCATGGCCGTTCGGCAATCCCAGCCGGGATAGGCCGGATACCCAAAGACTTTTGTCACCCTACATATAGGGCGGTGCGCATCCTGCGCATCATGACGCGGATGGCTTCGGCCTGAACCAGAATCGCACCCTCATGCAGTCCGCGGGAATAATACTTCCGCAAGGTCTTTTCCTCGCATCCCGGAACTGTGGCGATTGCGCCATGTGTCATGCCTCCGGCGCGCAGGTCCACGACAAGCTTCTGATTTGCCTTGCTTTTTGCGTATGCCTTCCGACCGCGCGGGTTTTTCATCGGCAGCAAGGGATTTCCAAAGAGGTCTGTTTCCGGATCTGCGGTGGAATTTTCAGGTTTCACGGGAAAAAAAATCCCCGAATTCGGGGGAGGCGGGTCCAGCCGTTCGGGGCGCTCGGCCTTTTGACCGCCCCCCTTGATTGATGGTTGTTGGTGATGGCTGGGCGGTCAGTGCCGCCCGCGCTTCCCGATGCCTTGCTTGACCCTGTCGTGGTATGCCTTCGACACGGCCTGCAGGTTGTCTTCATCCCAAAACAGGTCCGGGCCGCCACGATGTGGCCGGACGTGGTCGACCACCGGACCGACGCGCTTCTCACGGAGCGTCTCGGCGATCTGACACAGGTGCAGAGTTGAACGGGCCAATCGGTCGATACGAGTGACAATAAGCCGGTCGCCGTCGCGAACGTAATTCAGGCATTCTTTCAGTTGCGGGCGGGCGTCTGTGGTGGCGCTGCGCTTTTCTTCAAAGAGCTTGTCGCAATTGGCAAGCTTTTCACGCTGTACGTCCAGAGATTGTCCGACGGAACTGACGCGGGCGTATCCAACTTTGGTCATGGGGTCTCAGATAAATTGAGGGTTCGTGCGACTGCCATATTGAGACATTGAAAGTAACTCCCAAGCACCCTGTCCGATAGGGTTGCGGGGTTTTGTTCCGTCAGAGCCGTGCGATGATCTGAGGTGGTGACAGGGTCAGGATTTCCAGGATGTTGAACCGGTGTTTTCTGGCCGTCGAGATGACGGACCTGATGTCGGCGAAGACCCGCGCGCCCTCGAGGGTGCGGAAGGTGCCCGAGATTTTCATGCGCAGCTTCATCATGCGCAGGTCCTGTTCGGCCTGATTGTTTGTGAATGGGACCGCGAAGTCGGCGATGAATCGCAAAACGTCATCGCGGTAGTCACGCAGGCGGAGGAGCAGGTTGTGGCCTGGCCGCCTGGCTTTTCGGCCGCGGGTGCCGGGGCTTTTGGCCAGCGGGGGCTGGCGTTCGTGGAAGGCGAGCCCCTTGGCGAGGATCGCCATGTATCTGGTGACGATACCCTGGCGAACCAGTTCCGGGAGTTCGGTCTCGCCTTGATCCTGAGCCGCGCATCTGAGCTGATTGGCGCTATGAAGCACTGCGCTCATCTCCGTCGCCCAAGGCTCTTTTTCGATCTCTTCGATGGCCTTGAGTTCGCGCAAGTGATGCGCCCCGCAGAGGGCGTGGGCGTCCACTCCGCTCATATGGGCGTAGTAGGGTTTCCAGTGATCATGAATGATCGTCCCGCCGGTCAGGAAGGTTGGAACAGCACCGCGTTTGGCGCTGATGCGGTAATGGGTGAAGGCGGTATCGCAGATCGTGTGCAGCCAGTGCAGCTTGCCGGCAACACGAAGTCCGGTCTCGTCCAGATGCCGAACGCCGCCTTCGGCAAGCCGGGCGAGAATGTGTTCAACCACGACACCCATCTTATTTGCCGCGCCGCGCGTCCAGTTGGTCACGCTGGCCGCGCACAAGCTGGTGGCCCCAAACAGGTCGCGCATAAGCTGGCAGACCCGATCCTCGGGTATCAGCTGCTGAACATTGCAATAGACCGCCACTGCCCGCATGCGCGTGCCATATTGCACATGCGCGGCCACGCCATCGGGAAAGCCAGCCGTCGTCGTGGCTCGACAATGGTCGCAACAATAAACCGCCGCCTGATGCTCGGTGACCTCCAGGCGTGGCGCAGGCAAGTCGAACACCTGACGCTTCTCGATCCCTTTCACCATCTCCGCCGTCAGGGCGCTCTGACAGGCGCTGCAATGCGTCGCCTCATGCCGTTCGACAAAGTCGGGTGTTGACGTCTGGCGCAGGGTGTCGCCCCGGTGGCCAACTTGGCCGCCACTTTTCTTTCCGGATTTGCCACGCAGGCTGCGCGGGGCTGGCTTCTTCAGGCCATCACTTGAAGGGGGCTTGCTGCTATTGCTGCTGTTCTTGGCCAACTGTCGGCGCAGGTCCGTGATCTCTTCCGCCATGCTCGCCAACGCAGCTTCAAGCTCAGCGATCCGACGCAGAGCCGTGGCGAGAAGTTGTTCAAGGGCGGCAACCTGATCCATCCCACCACTGATTCAGAGAAATCAACCCGGCGCCACAGAATTCAGACAAGAAAGAAAAAAACACGCGCAAAATGGCAAATTCGACTCACCATAAAACTGACAATAACACTCAAACGTGGGGGGTGCTTGGGAGTTACCATTGAAAAAGACATGGCAAGCCAGATGTCTCAATATGTACACATTTCAAGCCCTGAAAAGCGACTTAACGGGGGTTTTAACACTGAGCCTGAGTCGACCCCCATAGGGTCAATAATCAAACTGTCCGGAAACAGGGACGAAGTCCACCGAGATTGTGCCAATCTCCCCGCTCACGGGGGATTGTTATTGACTGACGTCAAGCCCGCTCCAACCCCCTTTCGCTCGCTCTCGGAGGGCCCTGTCCGGGGACTCGCGAGGCTATTTCCCTCGTGCCCGGCCTTGCGAGGACCGGGCGACCGATTTCCGGCTCAGAACTTCATTTCGAAGGTCAGCGCGGCACCGTAGGCTTCGTAATCATCGTCGCCGACCCCGTCATAATGTGTGCCGAGGCTGAGCGTGGTCCGGGTGCCGATGTTGATCCTGGCACCAAGGTCGATCCGGGCGCGGGTGCTGCTCTCCGAGCCCACGGGGGTGTCGAGATAGGAATAGATCCCGCTGATCCCACCGGTCAGCAGAAGGTCGCCGTTCCCCAGCTGGAACGGTCGTTCGAAGCCGAGGCCGAAGCTGCCTTCGGTCTGCGTGATCGTCTGTTCCGACACCGGATTGGCCAGGCTGTCCACATAAGCCTCTTGTCGAACGGACACATGGGCCAGATCGAGAGACGGGATCAGCGTCAACTCATTGGGGAAGCTGTACCGCCCCTCGACACCGGCGGTGAAAAGCGTCCGGTTCGAGGAGAACTCATCCGGTGCCTGGCCCGTGAGTGTCAGCGTGTTGTCGGTCCGCCCATGCAGGAGCGAAGCCGAGAAGCTCAACGGCTGATCCGGCAGGCGGGCGACGGCATAGGGTCCGATCAGCCAGCCTTGACCTTCGAACGTGCCGGCCGCAAGCGTCGCCTCGGCACTGTCGAGTTGCAGCATCGCGCCGATGGTCACGGTGTCGCTGCGGTAGAGCTGGCCGCCGACGACGAGGTTGAAATAGTCCACCTCGTTGGCGTCGCTTTCTGACCATTGCCCCTGCGCCAGGAGCCAGAACCGGCGGTCGCCATTCAGCCCGAAGTCGCTATCCAGCCCGAAGCGGAACCGGCCTCTGTCTCGGGTGACATTGGCCGAGAGACCGCCGAGAGACCGCCCGCCGAGGAGCCCGTGCAGATTGGGCTGCACCCCGATCAGCGCATGTCCCTGCGCGGTCTGCGCGTCGACGATGGCCTCCTGGGCGACCTCAACGGTGCTGGCCGCGACGGTAATCACCACTGTGTCGCTGTCGGTGCCTCCCTCATTATCCGTCACCACCAAGGTGGCCGTGATTGTTACATCCGCAGCCCCCGCCGCCAGAGTCGGCGCGGTGAAACTGGGCGCAGCGGTATTTGCGCCGGTGAGCGTGACGCCACCCGTCGCAGTCCAGGCATAGGTTGCAATCGAGCCGTCCCCGTCGCTTGAGGCGGAGCCGTCCAGCGTGACCGCTGCGGCAGAGGCCACGGTCTGGTCAGGCCCGGCATTGGCCGTCGGCACGGCATTCGGGTCCGCATCCGGAGCCTCGACCGTGATGTCCACCGTGTCAGTGGCGGTCGCACCATCATTATCCGTCACCGTCAAGGTGAAGGTGCGCGTCACATCCGCAGCACCCGCCGCCAGAGTCGGCGCGGTGAAGCTGGGTGATGCTGTATTTGCTCCGGTGAGCGTGACATCGGAGCCCCCGGTCTGGGCCCAGGCATAGGTTGCAATCGTGCCGTCCCCGTCGCTGGAGCCGGACCCGTCCAGGGTCACCGTGTCGCCGGAGGCCACGGTCGTGTCCCCCCCGGCATCGGCCGTGGGCGCGACATTGGCCGGGGCATTGACGGTGATCGTGACCGTGTCGGCGACGGAATCGACGATCCCGTCATTGACCACCAGGCTGAAGACCAGCATCGCGGCGTCAGCGCCCGGGACAAGAGTGGGCGCGGTGAAACCGGGTCCGGCACTATCGGCACCGGTGAGGCTCACGTCCGTGCCGCCGGTCTGGGTCCAGGCATAGGTGAGGGTCTGGCCGACATTGTTTGCGCTGGAGCCGGAGCCGTCCAGGCTCACCGTGTCGCCGGAGGCCACGGTCGTGTCCCCCCCGGCATCGGCCGTGGGCGCGACA
This sequence comes from uncultured Paracoccaceae bacterium, assembly GCA_951812305.1. Classification (GTDB taxonomy): domain Bacteria; phylum Pseudomonadota; class Alphaproteobacteria; order Rhodobacterales; family Rhodobacteraceae; genus Rhodobacter_B. The sequence goes on along the minus strand of CATOSB010000011.1, from coordinate 349,396 downwards.
TTGGCCGGGGCATTGACGGTGATCGTGACCGTGTCGGCGACGGAATCGACGATCCCGTCATTGACCACCAGGCTGAAGACCAGCATCGCGGCGTCAGCGCCCGGGACAAGAGTGGGCGCGGTGAAACCGGGTCCGGCACTATCGGCACCGGTGAGGCTCACGTCCGTGCCGCCGGTCTGGGTCCAGGCATAGGTGAGGGTCTGGCCGACATTGTTTGCGCTGGAGCCGGAGCCGTCCAGGGTGACCCTTGCGCCGGAGGCCACGGTCGTGTCCCCCCCGGCATCGGCCGTGGGCGCGACATTGGCCGGGGCATTGACGGTGATCGTGACCGTGTCGGCGACGGAATCGACGATCCCGTCATTGACCACGAGGCTGAAGACCAGCATCGCGGCGTCAGCGCCCGGGACAAGAGTGGGCGCGGTGAAACCGGGTCCGGCACTATCGGCGCCGGTGAGGCTCACGTCCGTGCCGCCGGTCTGGGTCCAGGCATAGGTGAGGGTCTGGCCGACATTGTTTGCGCTGGAGCCGGACCCGTCCAGGGTCACCGTGTCGCCGGAGGCCACGGTCGTGTCCCCCCCGGCATCGGCCGTGGGCGCGACATTGGCCGGGGCCTCGACCGTGATCGTGACCGTGTCGGCGACGGAATCGACGATCCCGTCATTGACCACCAGGCTGAAGACCAGCATCGCGGCGTCAGCGCCCGGGACAAGAGTGGGCGCGGTGAAACCGGGTCCGGCACTATCGGCACCGGTGAGGCTCACGTCCGTGCCGCCGGTCTGGGTCCAGGCATAGGTGAGGGTCTGGCCGACATTGTTTGCGCTGGAGCCGGACCCGTCCAGGCTCACCGTGTCGCCGGAGGCCACGGTCGTGTCCCCCCCCGGCATCGGCCGTGGGCGCGGCATTCGGGGCCTGGGGATCGACCGTGATCACCACCGTGTCGCTGGCGATCGCACCATCATTGTCCGTTACCGTCAGCGTAAAGGTGAGTACCCGGTCCGCAGCCCCCGCCGCAAGCGTCGGCGCGATGAAGGCGGTGCTGCCTCGAATTGTGCGGCTCAGCGTGATGCCATCCGGCGCGGTCCAGGCATAGGTGGCAATCGTGCCGTTGCCATCCAGATCGCCGTTGTCGTTCGAGCCGGAGCCATCCAGCGTGACCACTGCGCCGGTGCCCACAATCTGATCCGGCCCGGCATTGGCGGTGGGCGCGGCATTCGGAGCCTCGACCGTGATCGTGACCGTGTCTTCGTCGGTCGCTCCATCATTATCTGTTACCGTCAGCGTAAAGGTGAGTACCCGGTCCGCAGCACCCGCCGCCAGAGTCGGCGCGGTGAAGGTGGGCCGGGCGGTATCGGCGCCGGTGAGCGTGACGCCATCCGACGCAGTCCAGGCATAGGTTGTAATCGAGCCGTCGCCATCCAGATCGCCGGCGTCGCTTGAGGCGGAGCCGTCCAGGCTCACCGCTGCGCCGGAGGCCACGGTCCGGTCAGACCCGGCGTCCGCGGTGGGCGCGGCATTCGGGCCCTCGACCGTGATCACCACCGTGTCGCTGGCGATCGCACCATCATTGTCCGTTACCGTCAGCGTAAAGGTGAGTACCCGGTCCGCAGCCCCCGCCGCAAGCGTCGGCGCGATGAAGGCGGTGCTGCCTCGAATTGTGCGGCTCAGCGTGATGCCATCCGGCGCGGTCCATCTATAGGCTGTGATCGAGCCGTCGCCATCCAGATCGCCGTCGTCGTTCGAGCCGGAGCCGTCCAGCGTGACAGTGTCGCCGGAATCCACGGTCTGGTCAGACCCGGCATTGGCCGTGGGCGCGGCATTCGGAGCCTCGACCGTGATCACCACCGTGTCGGTGGCGGTCGCCCCATCATTGTCCGTCACCGTCAGCGTAAAGGTGAGTACCCGGTCCGCAGCCCCCGCCGCAAGCGTCGGCGCGATGAAGGCGGTGCTGCCTCGAATTGTGCGGCTCAGCGTGATGCCATCCGGCGCGGTCCATCTATAGGCTGTGATCGAGCCGTCGCCATCCAGATCGCCGTCGTCGTTCGAGCCGGAGCCGTCCAGCGTGACAGTGTCGCCGGAATCCACGGTCTGGTCAGACCCGGCATTGACCGTGGGCGCGGCATTCGGAGCCTCGACCGTGATCACCACCGTGTCGGTGGCGGTCGCCCCATCATTGTCCGTCACCGTCAGCGTAAAGGTGCGTGTCACATCGACAGCACCCGCCGCAAGCGGCGGCGCGGTGAAGCTGGGCCGGGCGGTCTCGGCGCCGGTGAGCGTGACGCCATCCGACGCAGTCCAGGCATATGTTTCAATTGAGCCGTCACCATCCAGATCGCCATTGTCGTTCGAGCCGGAGCCGTCCAGCGTGACAGTGTTGCCGGAATCCACGGTCCGGTCATCCCCGGCGTCCGCGGTGGGCGCGGCATTCGGAGCCTCGACCGTGATCACCACCATGTCGGTGGCGGTCGCCCTCTCATTATCCGTTACTGTCAGGGTGAAGGTGATTGTCACATCCTCATCACCCGCAACAAGGGTCGGCGCGGTGAAACCGGGTGATGCTGTATCGGCACCGGTGAGCGTGACGCCATCCGGAGCGGTCCAGGCATAGCTGGCAATCGTGCCGTTGCCATCCAGATCGCCGTTGTCGTTCGAACCGGAGCCGTCCAGCGTGACCACTGCGCCGGGGGCCACAATCTGATCCGGCCCGGCATTGGCGGTGGGCGCGGCGTTCGGAGCCTCGACCGTGATGGCCACCATGTCGGTGGCGGTCGCCCCGTCATTATCCGTGACCGTCAGCGTAAAGGTGAACACCCGGTCCGCAGCCCCCGCCGCCAGGGTCGGCGCGACGAAGCCGGCAAACCTTTGTAACTCCCAAGCACCCCCCACGTTTGAGTGTTATTGTCAGTTTTATGGTGAGTCGAATTTGCCATTTTGCGCGTGTTTTTTTTCTTTCTTGTCTGAATTCTGTGGCGCCGGGTTGATTTCTCTGAATCAGTGGTGGGATGGATCAGGTTGCCGCCCTTGAACAACTTCTCGCCACGGCTCTGCGTCGGATCGCTGAGCTTGAAGCTGCGTTGGCGAGCATGGCGGAAGAGATCACGGACCTGCGCCGACAGTTGGCCAAGAACAGCAGCAATAGCAGCAAGCCCCCTTCAAGTGATGGCCTGAAGAAGCCAGCCCCGCGCAGCCTGCGTGGCAAATCCGGAAAGAAAAGTGGCGGCCAAGTTGGCCACCGGGGCGACACCCTGCGCCAGACGTCAACACCCGACTTTGTCGAACGGCATGAGGCGACGCATTGCAGCGCCTGTCAGAGCGCCCTGACGGCGGAGATGGTGAAAGGGATCGAGAAGCGTCAGGTGTTCGACTTGCCTGCGCCACGCCTGGAGGTCACCGAGCATCAGGCGGCGGTTTATTGTTGCGACCATTGTCGAGCCACGACGACGGCTGGCTTTCCCGATGGCGTGGCCGCGCATGTGCAATATGGCACGCGCATGCGGGCAGTGGCGGTCTATTGCAATGTTCAGCAGCTGATACCCGAGGATCGGGTCTGCCAGCTTATGCGCGACCTGTTTGGGGCCACCAGCTTGTGCGCGGCCAGCGTGACCAACTGGACGCGCGGCGCGGCAAATAAGATGGGTGTCGTGGTTGAACACATTCTCGCCCGGCTTGCCGAAGGCGGCGTTCGGCATCTGGACGAAACCGGACTTCGTGTTGCCGGCAAGCTGCACTGGCTGCACACGATCTGCGATACCGCCTTCACCCATTACCGCATCAGCGCCAAACGCGGTGCTGTTCCAACCTTCCTGACCGGCGGGACGATCATTCATGATCACTGGAAACCCTACTACGCCCATATGAGCGGAGTGGACGCCCACGCCCTCTGCGGGGCGCATCACTTGCGCGAACTCAAGGCCATCGAAGAGATCGAAAAAGAGCCTTGGGCGACGGAGATGAGCGCAGTGCTTCATAGCGCCAATCAGCTCAGATGCGCGGCTCAGGATCAAGGCGAGACCGAACTCCCGGAACTGGTTCGCCAGGGTATCGTCACCAGATACATGGCGATCCTCGCCAAGGGGCTCGCCTTCCACGAACGCCAGCCCCCGCTGGCCAAAAGCCCCGGCACCCGCGGCCGAAAAGCCAGGCGGCCAGGCCACAACCTGCTCCTCCGCCTGCGTGACTACCGCGATGACGTTTTGCGATTCATCGCCGACTTCGCGGTCCCATTCACAAACAATCAGGCCGAACAGGACCTGCGCATGATGAAGCTGCGCATGAAAATCTCGGGCACCTTCCGCACCCTCGAGGGCGCGCGGGTCTTCGCCGACATCAGGTCCGTCATCTCGACGGCCAGAAAACACCGGTTCAACATCCTGGAAATCCTGACCCTGTCACCACCTCAGATCATCGCACGGCTCTGACGGAACAAAACCCCGCAACCCTATCGGACAGGGTGCTTGGGAGTTACAAACCTTTTATTTGAGGCGCCCAGCGTGATGCCCTGCGGTGCGGTCCAGCTATAGCTTGTAATCGAACCGTCACTGTCCCTTGAGACGGAGCCGTCCAGCGTGACCGTTGCGCCGGAAGCCACGGTCCGGTCCGGCCCGGCATTGGCGGTCGGCCCGGCATTTGGAAACTCGACCGTGATCACCACCGTGTCGGTGGCGGTCGCCCCATCATTATCGGTTACTGTCAGCGTAAAGGTGCGTGTCACATCCGCAGCGCCCGGCACAAGGGTCGGCGCGGTGAAGGTTGGCCCGGCGGTATTGGCGTCGGTCAGCGAGACATCGTTGCCCCCGGTCTGGGCCCAGGCATAGGTGGTAATCGAGCCGTCGCTGTCGCCTGAGGCGGATCCGTCCAGCGTGACCGCTGCGCCGGAATCCACGGTCCGGTCAGGCCCGGCATTGGCCGTGGGCGCGGCATTCGGGGACCCATCCGGGGCCTCGACCGTGATGATCACCGTGTCGGTGGCGGTCGCTCCATCATTATCGGTTACCTTCAGGGTGAAGGTGAGTATCCGGTCCTCAGCCCCCACCGCAAGGGTCGGCGCGGTGAAGCTGGGCCGGGCGGTATCGGCGTCGGTCAGCGTGACGCCATCCGACGCAGTCCAGGCATAGGTTTCAATTGAGCCGTTGCCATCCAGATCGCCATTGTCGTTCGAGCGGGACCCGTCCAGGGTGACCCTTACCTCGGAGACCACGGTCTGGTCCGGCCCGGCATTGGCCGTCGGCCCGACATTCGGGGACTCGACCGTGATGACCACCGTGTCGCTGGCGGTCGCCCCGTCATTATCCGTGACCGTCAGGGTGGCCGTGATTGTCACGTCCGGCCACCCCGGCACCAGGTTCGGCGCGATGAATCTGGGGCTGGCGATATCGGCGTCGGTGAGCGTGATGCCGGCCGCATCCGGTACGGTCCAGGCATAGGTGGTAATCGAGCCATCGCTGTCGCTTGAGCCGGACCCGTCCAGCGTGACCGTGTCGAAGATGCCCACGGTCTGTTCAGGCCCGGCATTGGCGGTCGGCCCGACATTTGGAAACGCGACCGTGATGACCACCGTGTCTTCGTCGGTCGCCCCGTCATTATCGGTTACCGTCAGGGTAAAGGTGCGTGTCACATCCGCCGCCCCCTCCGCCAGAGTCGGCGCGGTGAAGCTGGGGCTGGCGGTATTGGTGCCGGTCAACGTGATGTCATCCGGTGCGGTCCAGGCGTAGCCTGTAATCCTGCCGTCTCTGTCGCTTGAGCCGGACCCGTCCAGGGTCACCGAAGTGGCGGAATCCACGCTCTGGTCCGGCCCGGCATTGGCCGTGGGCGCGGCATTTGGGGACTCGACCGTGATGTACACCTCATCGCTGTCGGTGCCGCCATCATTGTCCGTTACCGTCAGGGTGAAGGTGAGTGTCCCGGGCAATGCCCCCTCCGCCAGCGTCGGCGCGGTGAAGGTGGGACTGGCGGTATCGGCGCCGGTCAGCGTGACATCGGTGCCGCGGGTCTGGGTCCAGGCATAGCTTGCAATCGAGCCATCCCCATCCAGATCACCGTTATCATTCGAGGCGGAACCGCTCAAGGTGACCTCTGCGGCGGAGGCCACGCTCTGGTCAGGCCCGGCATTCGCGGTCGGCGCCGCATTCGGGGCCTCGACCGTGATCGTGACGGTATCGGCGGCGGAATTCGCCACACCGTCATTGACCACCAGGCTGAAGACCAGCACCGCATCGTCAGCGCCCGCAACGAGAGTGGGGGCGGTGAAGCTCGGGCTGACGGTCGTGCCTCCGGTGAGAGTCGCGCCCGGGCCGCTGGCTTGGGTCCAGGCATAGCTGGCAATCGAGCCGTTGCCATCCAGATCGCCGGCGTCGTTCGAACCGGACCCGTCCAGGGTCACCGCTGCGGCGGAAGCCACGGTCTCGTCAGTCCCGGCATTGGCCGTCGGCGCGGCATTCGGGGCCTCGACCGTAATGACCACCGTGTCGCTGGCTGTCGCTCCATCATTATCCGTTACCACCAGGGTAAAGGTGCGTGTCACATCCGCATTCCCCACCGCAAGCGTCGGCGCGGTGAAGCTGGGCGCAGCGGTATCGGCGCCGGTCAGCCTGGTGCCCTGCGGCCCGCTCCAGGCATAGGTTGTAATCGAGCCGTCGCTGTCGCTTGAGGCGGAGCCGTCCAGAGTGACGTCCGCAGCGGAGGGCACGGTCCGGTCAGACCCGGCATTCGCGGTGGGCGCTACATTGTCGAGCGTTACCGTGATGACCACCGTGTCGCTGGCGGTCGCTCCATCATTGTCCGTTACCACCAGGGTGAAGATGAGTGTCTCGTCCTCAGCCCCCGCCGCAAGGCTCGGTGTGGTGAAGCTGGGCGCGGCACTATCGGCGCCGATGAGCGTGACATCGGAGCCCCCGGTCTGGGTCCAGGCATAGCTGGCAATCGAGCCATCCCCATCCAGATCGCCGTTATCATTCGAGGCGGAACCGCTCAAGGTGACCTCTGCGCCGGAAGCCACGGTCCGGTCATCCCCGGCATTGGCCGTCGGCGCGGCATTCGGGGCCTCGACCGTGATCACCACCGTGTCGGTGGCGGTCGCACCATCATTGTCCGTCACCGTCAGGGTAAAGGTGCGTGTCACATCCGCAGCACCCGCAACAAGCGTCGGCGCGGTGAAACCGGGTGATGCTGTATTGGCTCCGGTGAGCGTGACGCCATCCGACGCAGTCCAGGCATAGGTTTCAATCGAGCCATTGCCATCCAGATCGCCGTCGTCGTTCGAGCCGGACCCGTCCAGCATGACCTCTGTGCCGGAAGCCACGGTCCGGTCATCCCCGGCGTCCGCTCTCGGCGCGACATTCGGGGCCTCGACCGTGATGACCACCGTGTCGGTGGCGGTCGCACCATCATTGTCCGTGACCGTCAGGGTAAAGGTGCGTGTCACATCCGCAGCGCCCGCCACAAGGGTCGGCGCGGTGAAACCGGGTGATGCTGTATTTGCGCCGGTCAGCGTGACGCCACCCGTCGCCGTCCAGGCATAGCTTGTAATCGAGCCGTCGCCGTCGCTTGAGGCGGCGTCGTTCGAGCCGGAGCCGTCCAGGGTCACCGTGTCGCCGGAATCCACAGTCTGGTCTGGCCCGGCATTGGCCGTCGGCACGATATTGTCGAGCGTTACCGTGATGGCCACCGTATCGGTGGCGGTCGCACCATCATTGTCCGTTACCACCAGAGTAAAGGTGAGTGTCTCGTCCGCAGCACCCGCCGCAAGTGGCGGCGCGATGAATCTGGGTCTGGCGGTATTGGCGCCGGTGAGGCTCACGTCCGTGCCGCTGGCCTGGGTCCAGGCATAGCTGGCAATCGAGCCGTCGCCATCCAGATCGCCGTTGTCGTTCGAGCCGGAGCCGTCCAGGGTCACCAAAGCTGCGGAGGGCACGGTCCGGTCAGACCCGGCATTGGCGGTGGGCGCGGCATTCGGGGCCTCGACCGTGATCACCACCGTGTCTTCGTCGGTCGCCCCGGCATTGTCCGTGACCGTCAGGGTAAAGATGTGTATCACATCCGCAGCACCCGCATCCAGAGTCGGCGTGGTGAAACCGGGTGATGCTGTATTGGCGCCGGTGAGCGTGGTGCCCTGCGGCCCGGTCCATTCATAGGATGCAATCGAGCCGTTGCCATCCAGATCGCCGGCGTCGTTCGAGCCGGAGCCGTCCAGCGTGACAGTGTCGCCAGAATCTACAGTCTGGCCCGGCATTGGCGGTGGGCGCGGCATTCGGGGCCTCGACCGTGATCACCACCGTGTCGGTGGCGGTCACCCTGTCATTATCGGTTACGGTCAGGGTAAAGGTGCGTGTCACATCCGCTGCACCCGCCGCTAGGGGCGGCGCGATGAATCTGGGTCTGGCGGTATCGGCGCCGGTCAGCGTGACGCCATCCGGCGCGGTCCAGGCATAGGTTGTAATCGAGCCGTCGATGTCGCTCGAGGCAGACCCGTCCAGCGTGACCGTGTCGCCAGAAGCCACGGCCTGAGCCGGCCCGGCATTGGCCGTCGGCGCGACATTCGGAGCCTCGACCGTGATCACCACCGTGTCAGTGGCGGTCGCTCCATCATTGTCCGTTACCGCCAGAGTAAAGATGAGTGTCTCGTCCGCAGCACCCGCCGCAAGTGGCGGCGCAATGAATCTGGGTCTGGCGCTATTGGCGCCGGTGAGGATCACGTCCGGGCCGCGGGCCTGGATCCAGGCATAGCTGGCAATCGAGCCATCCCCATCCAGATCGCCGGCGTCGTTCGAACCGGAACCGTCCAGGGTCACCAAAGCTGCGGAGGGCACGGTCCGGTCAGGCCCGGCATTGGCCGTCGGCACCGCATTCGGAGCCTCAACCGTGATCACCACCGTGTCGGTCGCGGTCGCACCATCATTGTCCGTCACCGTCAGGGTAAAGGTGAGTGTCACATCCGCAGCACCCGCCGCCAGAGTCTCCGTGGGGAAACGGGCCCTCTCGGTGCGGTACAGAACGACGTTGCCAAAGGCCGGCAGGGTCCATTCATAGGATGCAATCGAGCCGTCGCCATCCAGATCGCCGTTGTCGTTCGATCCGGACCCGTTCAGGATGATCGGTGTGCCGGAAGCCACGGTCCGTTCCGGCCCGGCATTGGCCGTCGGCACCGCATTCGGAGCCTCAACCGTGATCACCACCGTGTCGCTGGCGGTCGCACCATCATTGTCCGTTACCGTCAGGGTGAAGCTGAGTGTCACATCCAAAGCACCCGCATCCAGGGTCGGCGTGAAGCTGGGGCTGGCGGTATCGGTGCCGCTCAGGGTGATGCCATCGGGTCCGGTCCAGGCATAGGTTGCAATCGTGCCGTCGCTGTCGCTCGAGGCGGAGCCGTCCAGCGAGACCGTCGCCCCGGAGGCCACGGTCCGGTCAGACCCGGCATTGGCCGTCGGCACCGCATTCGGGGGCGTGACCGTGATAGCCACCGTGTCGCTGGCGGTCGCACCATCATTGTCCGTCACCGTCAGGGTAAAGGTGAGGGCCACATTCGCAGCCCCGGCCACAACGGTCGGTGCGGTGAAGCTGGGTGCGGCGCTATTGGCGCCGGTGAGGGGCACGTCCGTGCCGCTGGCCTGGGTCCAGGCATGGCTTACAATCGAGCCGTCGCCATCCAAATCGCTATCGCTTGAGGCGGAGCCGTCCAGCGTGACCGTCGCCCCGGAGCGCACGGCCTGATCAGGCCCGGCATCCGCGCTCGGTGCGGCATTCGGGGCCTCGACCGTGATGACCACCGCGTCGTTGATGAATGCCCCGTCATTATCCTGTACCTGCAGGAAAAAGACGAGTCTCACATCCTCAGCACCCGCATCCAGTGTCGGCGCGGTGAAACCGGGTGATGCTGTATTGGCACCGGTCAGCGTGACGCTATCCGGCGCGGTCCACCAGGCATAGCTTGCAATCGTGCCGTCGCCATCCAGATCGCCGTTGTCGTTCGAACCGGACCCGTCCAGCGTGACCTCTGTGCCGGAAGCCACGGTCCGGTCAGGCCCGGCATTGGCGGTGGGCGCGGCATTCGGGGACTCGACCGTGATCACCACCGTATCGGTCGCGGTCGCGCCATCATTGTCCGTTACCGTCAGGGTAAAGGTGCGTGTCACATCGACAGCACCCGCCGCAAGCGTCGGCGCGGTGAAACTTGGTGATGCTGTATCGGCGCCGGCCAGCGTGGTGCCATCCGGCGCGCTCCAGGCATGGGTTGCAATCGTGCCGTCGCTGTCGCTTGAGCCGGACCCGTCCAGCGTGACCGCTGCGCCGGAAGCCACGGTCTCGTCGGGTCCGGCATCGGCCGTGGGCGCGGCATTCGGGGCCTGGGGATCGACCGTGTCACCACCGTGTCGGTCGCGGTCGCCCCATCAGTGTCCGTTACCGTCAGCGTAAAGGTGCGTGTCACATCGACAGCACCCGCCACAAGGGTCGGCGCGGTGAAGCCGGGTGATGCTGTATTTGCTCCGGTGAGCGTGACGCCATCCGACGCAGTCCAGGCATAGCTGGCAATCGAGCCGTCGCCATCCAGATCGCCGTTGTCGTTCGAACCGGACCCGTCCAGCGTGACCTCTGTGCCGGAAGCCACGGTCCGGTCAGGCCCGGCATTGGCGGTGGGCCCGACATTGCCGAGCGTTACTGTGATGACCACCGTGTCGGTCGCGGTCGCCCCATCATTGTCCGTTACCGTCAGGGTAAAGGTGCGTGTAACATCCGCAGCGCCCGCAACGAGAGTGGGGGCGGTGAAGGTGGGGCCGTCGGTATCGGCACCGGTGAGCGTGATGCCCTGCGGGCTCGTCCAGGCATAGGTTCTAATCGAGCCGTCGCCATCCAGATCGCCGGCGTCGTTCGAACCGGACCCGTCCAGCGTGACCGTCGCCCCGGAGGCCACGGTCCGGTCAGGCCCGGCATTGGCCGTGGGCGCGGCATTCGGGGCCTCGACCGTGATCACCACCGTGTCGGTCGCGGTCGCGCCATCATTGTCCGTTACCGTCAGGGTGGCCGTGATTGTCACATCCGCATCCCCCACCGCAAGCGTCGGCGCGGTGAAACCGGGACCGGCGGTATCGGCACCGGTGAGCGTGACGCCATCCGTCGCGCTCCAGGCATAGGTTGCAATCGAGCCATCGCTGTCGCTTGAGCCCGACGCGTCCAACCGGACCGTGGCGCCGCTGGTCACGGTCTGGTCCGGCCCGGCATTGGCCGTCGGCGCGACATTGGGTGGTGGTGTCTGGGCAGACACCGGTGCGAGCGCAAACAGGATCGCAAAAAGAACCGCGCCGAGAAATGGAGAAAGGTGTTTCATTTTATCCCTGCATACCTGCATAATTGTCAGAACAATCGACTGGGCAACTCGAGCGTTTGTCTATCATGCCGTCATCTCCCGGGTATAGTCATTCCATAGCGCGAAGGCATCTGCCCGTGAGTAGCGACAGGCCGTGGCGGTGAGACGATAGCGGCGGGTTTTGAAGATGGTATTGATCCGGTCATGGGCGGCAAGGAAACGTTGGGCTTGCCCGGGCGACTTGAACCGGCCCATTATTTTCTCACGTCTGCGGGTCGGCCTGTGGCTGCCTTCGATCCGGTTGTTGAGGCCCTTATGGGCGCGGTGGTCGGTTTCGTGTAGCGGCGCCGCCTATCCGTGATGAGCACCCCCGGTTGGCCACATCGGGCGATCACCCGTTTCGGGAAGCGCTTGGCGGCTTTGGTATTGCGGCACGTCTGAACCAGGATATCGAGCGTGTCGCCATTGGCGTCCACGACCCGCCAGAGCCAGTGCTTCACACCATTGATCCGGATCCCGCCCTCATCCAGATGCCACTTGTCGTTTGGACACGGTTGATCCCGACGGATGCCGGTCGCAAAATGCGGACCAAACCGATTAACCCAAAGCCGGATCGCTTCGCGGCTGACGATCACGCCCCGCTCCGCCAGCAGATTCTCGACATCCGCCGTACTGAGCGCAAAACGATGGTGGACCCAAACCGCATAGGCCACAATCTCGCGGGGGAAACGAAAGCCCTTCAGGTTCGGCATTGACGATGGAATCTTCATGCCTGACCCTATAAACAGATTATTCCCGTCTTATCACCCTTCAAGTTATTAAAATAAGTTTGCCATTCACTCAACAGCTGTGATTCAAGGAGTCTCCTGTCATAGAATTGGAGATGCATATGTTTGTTTTATCGTAACTCCCAAGCACCCTGTCCGATAGGGTTGCGGGGTTTTGTTCCGTCAGAGCCGTGCGATGATCTGAGGTGGTGACAGGGTCAGGATTTCCAGGATGTTGAACCGGTGTTTTCTGGCCGTCGAGATGACGGACCTGATGTCGGCGAAGACCCGCGCGCCCTCGAGGGTGCGGAAGGTGCCCGAGATTTTCATGCGCAGCTTCATCATGCGCAGGTCCTGTTCGGCCTGATTGTTTGTGAATGGGACCGCGAAGTCGGCGATGAATCGCAAAACGTCATCGCGGTAGTCACGCAGGCGGAGGAGCAGGTTGTGGCCTGGCCGCCTGGCTTTTCGGCCGCGGGTGCCGGGGCTTTTGGCCAGCGGGGGCTGGCGTTCGTGGAAGGCGAGCCCCTTGGCGAGGATCGCCATGTATCTGGTGACTATACCCTGGCGAACCAGTTCCGGGAGTTCGGTCTCGCCTTGATCCTGAGCCGCGCATCTGAGCTGATTGGCGCTATGAAGCACTGCGCTCATCTCCGTCGCCCAAGGCTCTTTTTCGATCTCTTCGATGGCCTTGAGTTCGCGCAAGTGATGCGCCCCGCAGAGGGCGTGGGCGTCCACTCCGCTCATATGGGCGTAGTAGGGTTTCCAGTGATCATGAATGATCGTCCCGCCGGTCAGGAAGGTTGGAACAGCACCGCGTTTGGCGCTGATGCGGTAATGGGTGAAGGCGGTATCGCAGATCGTGTGCAGCCAGTGCAGCTTGCCGGCAACACGAAGTCCGGTCTCGTCCAGATGCCGAACGCCGCCTTCGGCAAGCCGGGCGAGAATGTGTTCAACCACGACACCCATCTTATTTGCCGCGCCGCGCGTCCAGTTGGTCACGCTGGCCGCGCACAAGCTGGTGGCCCCAAACAGGTCGCGCATAAGCTGGCAGACCCGATCCTCGGGTATCAGCTGCTGAACATTGCAATAGACCGCCACTGCCCGCATGCGCGTGCCATATTGCACATGCGCGGCCACGCCATCGGGAAAGCCAGCCGTCGTCGTGGCTCGACAATGGTCGCAACAATAAACCGCCGCCTGATGCTCGGTGACCTCCAGGCGTGGCGCAGGCAAGTCGAACACCTGACGCTTCTCGATCCCTTTCACCATCTCCGCCGTCAGGGCGCTCTGACAGGCGCTGCAATGCGTCGCCTCATGCCGTTCGACAAAGTCGGGTGTTGACGTCTGGCGCAGGGTGTCGCCCCGGTGGCCAACTTGGCCGCCACTTTTCTTTCCGGATTTGCCACGCAGGCTGCGCGGGGCTGGCTTCTTCAGGCCATCACTTGAAGGGGGCTTGCTGCTATTGCTGCTGTTCTTGGCCAACTGTCGGCGCAGGTCCGTGATCTCTTCCGCCATGCTCGCCAACGCAGCTTCAAGCTCAGCGATCCGACGCAGAGCCGTGGCGAGAAGTTGTTCAAGGGCGGCAACCTGATCCATCCCACCACTGATTCAGAGAAATCAACCCGGCGCCACAGAATTCAGACAAGAAAGAAAAAAAACACGCGCAAAATGGCAAATTCGACTCACCATAAAACTGACAATAACACTCAAACGTGGGGGGTGCTTGGGAGTTACGTTTTATCGTAACTCCCAAGCACCCTGTCCGATAGGGTTGCGGGGTTTTGTTCCGTCAGAGCCGTGCGATGATCTGAGGTGGTGACAGGGTCAGGATTTCCAGGATGTTGAACCGGTGTTTTCTGGCCGTCGAGATGACGGACCTGATGTCGGCGAAGACCCGCGCGCCCTCGAGGGTGCGGAAGGTGCCCGAGATCTTTCCCGGCAACAGCCTTGCCTGCGCCAGATGTCGCTCGATGCGGCGACGGTGGCGCTCGGCCAACTCATGTTCGACCAGTGTGCCGAGCAGTCGGGCGGCAGGCCAGCCTTCCTTGTCGGCCTGTTCTGCGAAGCGGGGCCAGAGGGCTTTGATGGCAGGCAAGCGCAACTCGCTCAGAGCCAGTGTCAGACGCGCGGTATCTGTCCGGGGCGATGTCATGCTGTCACCTCCTGAGCGGATACCGCATTGCAGAGCAACCGGTTGCAGGATGAGAGATCGGCGAGTTGTACCTCGACGTCCGGGAGCGCGTCTTCTGACGGGCTGAACAGCGCGTGTAGAGCCGCCATGTCAGGCGGGCGCTTCCGGGAGAGGTCCTCCTCAAGCTGCGCTGCCAATTCAGCCTCGCAGCCCCGATCATGGGCAAGTGCCAGAAGATCGACAGCCATGCGGCACGCCGCCTTCTCACTGGTCTGCTCCAGCAGGAATGTGAACATGTCGCGGAACGCCCGGCGCGGAAAGAGCCGATCCCGGTAGACCAGCCCCATCAGTGCCATGGGCTTTTTACGCAACGAATGGATCACATGGTGGTAGTTGACCACGTGACCATGACTGCCGTCACGGAATGCACGCCCCCGCTGCAGTGTCATCAGAGGCGTGCCCCCCAAAAACAACTCGAGGCGATCGTCGTAGAGCCGGATCCGCAGACGATGTCCGATCAACCGCGACGGCACAGTGTAGAACACCTTGCGCAAGGTGAAGCCCCCGGAGGACGTGACGCGCAGCGTAACCTCCTCATAATCTGTGGTCCGCCGCGCCGGCAGCGGCTTGAGGCTCATGCGTTCGGCGTCGATGCGCCTGGCATTGCGCGCATTGATCCGGCCTACGATCTCATCGATGAAGCGACGGTAGGTGACGAGATCCTCAAAGTCGCGCGAGCCTCGCATGATCAGCGCGTCCTCGATGGTGCGCTTCAGATGCCCATTGGGGCTCTCGATGGAACCGTTCTCATGCGCGACGCCCTTGTTATTGCGTGTCGGCGTCATGCCGTAGTGCTGACACAGGGCATCAAAACGGTCGGTAAGGTCGTCTTTGGCGGCCTGGTTCAGGTTTTTGAAGGCCGCCGGCAGGCTGTCGGTGCGATGGTCGTGAGGAGCGCCTCCGAGCGTCCAGAGGGCATTCTGCAATCCCTCGGCCAGTGCCACATAGCTCTCGCCACCCAGAACCACATGGGCGTGCTGGAACCCGCTATAGGCAAGCCGGAAGTGATACAGGCGATGATCCAGCGGCTCACCAGCGATGGTCACCCCCAATTTGCCCATGGCGGTAAAATCCGACAGGCCCATCTTGCCCGGTTCATGGACCTGCCGAAACATCACCTCCTGTTCGGGACCATGCTCAGCGTTCCAGGCCCGTATCCGCCGCTCCAGAGTGCGGCGAATGCCGGTGCCAGGCTCCGGATGTCGGCGCATAACCTCTTCGTAAACCGCCACAGGCCGGATGCCCGGCGACGTCTGCAACATCGGCACAACCACAGTGTCGAAAATATCGGCCAGCGGATCAGGACGACGCCGGCCGCGCGACTTCTTCTTCTGTGATGGTAAAGTTGGGTCGGCTTGCAGCCGATAGCCCGTGGATTGGCTGATGCCCGCCCTGGCGGCGGCCACGGGGACGGTGTGGGTCTGTCTGAGCGTCATGAAGAGCCTCATCTGTTGGTCGGTGACATGGCGGCCCGGCATGAACGATCCTCCTGGCAGAAAATCTCTTCATATCCGAGCCGGCCACGACCGTCAGACCCGCCCAATTGGGGCAAAACGCGGGAGTTGGACCTCTCCAGTCGGGCTACGCCCTTGCATGTCTTTTGTCAACACCAGTCTTACCACCCTTCAAAATTTCCGGATCTGATTTGACGTTTGTCTGATCTGTGTGATTCAAGGAGTCTCCACTGCTGATATTGGAGGCTGGTTTGTTGGGAAATGTTTGTTTTTCAGAGCTTTATTCGAAGGTTGAGGCGGATTTTCAGGACCGCTTGCTCGGGTATCACAAGTCGCGCCGGGAGGGATTGTGCATCATAGCAAGCGTGATTTTGAACACGCGCAGCGTCAATCTGATGGAAAATGCGGCTGCTCTGCCCCGCGATATCGGCTCTGTGGACCACCGCTATCAATACATTTCGCGGGTTCTGGGCAATCCTCACATCGATACTGATGAGATCATGCAGGCCTATGTTGGTGAAATTTTCCGCCGCCAGTGTGAGGCCGGAGAAACGATTGTGGTGGCCCTTGATCAAAGCAAGCTCAACGAAGGGCATGAGGTTTTGATGTTATCGGTGCGGATGCGGGATCGGGCCCTCCCGGTCGCCTGGCGTGTACGCCAGACCAAAGGGCCGATTGGATGGCGCGTGCAACATGAGCTTTTGGAAGCAGTCCGCCCATGGCTCCCGGCGGATGCGCGTGTGTTGCTGGCGGGAGATCGGTTTTATGGAACCGCCCGATTGGTCGCATGGTGCCAGGAGGCTGGATGGGACTACCGGCTGCGCATGAAGGGAAATATCACACTGCAACATCAGGGTGGCGAGATGATGACGCGCGAAATTGCCCAACTGATGCCCGAAGGGCTTGTAAACGCTGAGCTTTACGGAACGGGCGTCTTTAGCAACATTGGAGTGCTTCACGAGGAGGGGCACAAAGAGCCTTGGATTATTGCCATGAATGCAGCACCGTCCGAGTACAAGGTGCTCGATTATGGAATGCGTTGGGGAATTGAAGCCATGTTCTCCGACTTCAAAACCCGGGGCTTTGAAATTACTCAAAGCCAGATCAAAAAGCCGGATCGATTGGCCCGCCTCATTTTGGTGCTGGCAATCGCCATGTACTGGGCTGTTTCAACCGGAGCAAACGAAGAGCACCACGTCGCAATACGCGGCGAAAAAAGGGGATTCGAAAAGCCCGAAGGTCCTTATGCTCTCTCTTCAAGACAGGCCTTCGTGCTATCCGACGATGCCTCGCAGGTTATGCCAAAATCCCCAAGCTCTGGGATGTCTGGCTAAATTGAAGGGTGGTAAGCAACACCAGTTGCGCAGGGGAGATTGCTCCACCTTGCCGATGGAGGGAAGTCTGCCATAAGATTGGGTGGGTCAGGTCGGATGAGCCATTCGGATGGCGACGGTCTATCAGTCTTGCATTCGCGGATTGGAACCGCATGAACGTGCTACGTCGCAGGCCTTTCTCTTTACTCCCTCGCGGGCGTCGGCAGATCCTGCCCAAAGGGCGAAGCGAGAGTTGCCTTAACCGCAGGTTTCACCCGGCCTGACCCGCAGCCTGGCCAGAGCTGGGCTGCATCTCTTGCCCCAAGGCCCAGACGAACCCGGCGAGTTCGCGCGCGATGGCGGCAACAATAACTGTCGATTTCTTTCCACGGGCCTGAAGCGATCGGTATCGCTTGCACAGCCGTTCCTGTGTTTTCCAAGCCAGGTCGCGAACGCACTTGGGCTGGGTTTCAAGAACCCGTGCCTTGTGCTGAGCGACCTTTGCCGGGAACCGATAGGACCAAGCCGCTTCGATCAACATCCTCCGAGCTTCACGGTTCCCAGTTTTGGTGATGCCGCCGCGGCGGATGGTGCCACCACTCGAGTATTCAGACGGCGTCAGCCCGAGATAGCTCATCAGCTGACGAGGTTTGTCGAACCGGGTGATATCGCCGATGCTGGCTGCGAGCGTCGCTGCCGAGACGAGGTCGAGGCCCCGGAAGCATCGGAGCGCATAGACAAACTCGCAAAGTGACCAGTCAGGCACCAGCTCTTCTATCCTCTTCACCATGTTGTCGCGGCGTTCCGCGGTGGTCCAGACCGTTTGGACATAATCCTGGAACACAATTTGTTGCGCAGGTTCGTCAAAGCTTTGGGTCCCCAGCCATCGGCTGTGGATTTTAGTCCAGGGCTTGCGGTTGGGAGGATAGCTCCGACCGTGCCGCAAAAGGAATGAGCTGAGCTGATGGCGCGATGTGGTCACCTGCTTGACGGCATCCATCCTGGCCCGGATCAGATCGCGCATGGCCTCATGGCGGTTGTCTGGCACCCAAACTGGCGTCAGTTCGCCCGCCCTGTGCAAGACGGCCAGTCGTTGCGCATCACGGCGATCCGTTTTGACCCTGTCGCCTGGTGCTATCGCGATTTTGGTCGGTGCGATGACACTGCACTCATGCCCTGCGCCCGTGATCTGCCGATAGATGCCATAGCCGCAGGGACCGGCCTCATAGCAGAAGTCCAATACGCGATCACGTTGCGACAATCGCCGCAGCAAGGTTTCCACCGCAACCGGCGTGTTCTCAATGTCCCCAAGAAAGCGCACCTCGCCGGTGCGCCCATCTTCCGCCAGTCCAACCGAAACGTTTCGTTTGTGAACGTCCAAACCGACAAATAATTTCTGCTCCATTCCTCAACCTCCTCATTTTGGTGCCCAATTTGATGGCACCAGTGTAGCTCGGGGCTCGGCAGAACTGAATCATCTCTCCTTTTCAGCACCTTAGGGGTCTGCGGCCGGATCCACTGGATCCGACACTGATCCCGGCAGCTTGGGGTTCGGGCAAGCCGAACGCCACCGCGCTGCATCAGGGGGAAGACGCCGCCTTCCCCCTCGGGCAACCCCATTAGACAGCCCCGTGTCCTCGGCTACGCCTGCGGGCCGCACCACTGCTGTCGAATGACATTGCCTCGCCCCCATCCGCGTTCGCCACTTGGCAGATTTCCGAGACGAGGCCCTCACGGGCTCCGCTCAGAAACTACCAACAACGGTTAGGCGGCAGCGGATGACAAAAGACATACGTACTCCCTACGAGCCCCAACTCCCGCGTTCCCATCCTGATTGACGCTGGACTCTCATCTTGTTTGTCGCGCGGCAGTTCGATAAGTTGAAAACCAGCATGGGACTGGAACACACTCGACACAGATCGCCTGCCAACGCATTCGTACACCTCATCTCGTGTGTCGCAGCCTATATGCTCGGGAAAACCAAAGTTAAAATGGGACCCATAACCGTGCCGGAAACAATCAGGCAGGTCGAATACCAGATATAGCGCTTATCCAGAACTCAGGTTAATTTGGCAAACTTTACCATTTCATGCGTTATCCCTGTCCCCGAGTGCGACAACGGGCTAATGTCGCTTTACGGGCTCCTCCGCGCCCCTCAGCCGCGATAGCCCAGGTGTTCCTTCGATTCAATAGGTCCTGAACCCGGGTTGGCCACAAGGCTCTCCGCATGCCTTTTCATAGTCTTTACAAAACTCCGAGGCTTTGAGCATGGAGGAGCCACCTGCAGCCTCACTTGTGCTAAAATTTGCATTCACTCCAAAAGTATTCATCCCCACCACATAGGGCTTTCCTTGGCTTCTTGCGATATAGGGCGCACCGGACACCGAGGGTTCCGTAGGGCAATTATGGTAAAGTTTAGAACCTTTTTGTCCATTGAATTTACACGCCTGATTCACCTTTTGAGGGGATTGGTATAAGGACTCTAAAAGTTTATCAGGGTGTGCAGGAATGGCCTCATCCTTAGACCAGTTCAACCCTCGTCCCTGTGTTTTATACCTTGATTTTCCGCGGTACAAATGAACCTCCTGCCTTTTTAAGTCTTCAGACGAGGCGGAAATGACTTTAATGAAGTTGTGGGGTCCAAGAGGCTTGTCAACCCGTATAAAAACATAGTCGCTATTCCAGTGCTCAGGATGACTTTCATTCCAAAGCCCGGGGTTTCTCAATCTTGGTGAATAATAGTTTTCATCTTTCCTGGCGACCACCATATTTTCTACCTTCATGGGGTAAGCAATAACTTTTGCAGGAAATTTTCCGGGGCTAACCATTAGCTCTTTATCTGTTGTGATTGGATTTTGTAAGGCTCCATGTGCTGTGGTGAGATAAACTCCCGGGCAGACTTGAATACCTTGAAGTACAGCACCATAAGCGCCGAGCACCACGGCCATGGATTTTTGAATCTCTGGCTCAGCATCGGACATGGAGTTGTCCCGGTCCGTGTACCAGGCCACGTTTGTCACGTTTGTATGGGAAGCCCAGGCCCCGGGGAAGTCCAGGGCACCCATCTTTTTGCCGGACGTTTCAGGATGACCGGTCCAGACACGAAACATCTCCGGCGATATTGTCGCCACCTTTTCGACACAGGCATTCCTGACACCTTCGAAAGGTGCCATCGCTTCATTCATGTCCATGTCATTGCAGGCCAGTGCAGACCCTGCCGATATCGCCAAAACCGTCCCGGCAAAAGCCAGCTTCTGTCCGATCATTGCGCAAACCTCCATATGCTTTCCGCCCCCGTCCGAGCGATATTCCTTATTCAAATTTACCGTAAGCGTGTTATCGGATAAGCTGACCCGGGGATATATCCGTCCACGGGGTGCGCCTCGTCGAAGCTGCGGGTCGGCCCTCTGACCGCGCTGACCCCGACGAACAGGCCGACGGGCCCGGACCCGCCCTGTTCCGCCAGGAAATGCGCACAATGGGTGACCTGATCGGTGAAGATCCGCGCGGCGGCGTTCTGATAGGTTGCATAGCTCAGGAACCGCTCCGCTCCTGCCGCCCATTCGGCCTGTGCCCGACCACCGGTATGACGATAGAGCTTTGTGGCCTCCGGTGTAATCCCGGCGGACCGCAGGATATCATTGAGCCTCATGACCAGCCCTTGAGCGGATGTGCCCTTGCGACCAGCCGCACGTGCGGGCGCCCATCACGTCGCCCTCACCGTCTTGTCCGGTCCTTTTGGCTGTCGTCCCTGTCTTTCGCGTTCCCATATGCCGAGGATGGCGCGTGTGAGGTTGAGGTCTCCGGTTGGCGCCTTTCGGGTACAGGCGCGCAAGGCGCCTCCGGGGTTGAGGACGGGAGTGACGGGATGGTATCTGTTGCGGTCGACGATAATGAGGGTGAGGAAGGCGATGGCCTCACCCATGCCCTCGCAGGCGTCGAGCCATGCGGAGATATTGATACCGAGTTCGCGCAGGATGAAGGGCAGGGCATCGTTCCAGTCCTGGACGGCATCAAGATAGAGTGCGACATCCTCGGATGCGAGATCCCTGACTTTTTCCGGAGTGAGTTTATCGATAAGTTCGGGGTTGACAGGGCTGCCCTCTCCGCCAGCCTTGTTTTCAAGGCATCTTTGATCGTCCTCGTATGAGGGCGATCCTGTTAAATTCCAGTCGGCGGCGTTAGCCGCCGTCCGCATTGACGCGGATTTTTCCGCGTTACAGGATTCATATAGGTTTGATTCAGGGTAACTCCCAAGCACCCCCCACGTTTGAGTGTTATTGTCAGTTTTATGGTGAGTCGAATTTGCCATTTTGCGCGTGTTTTTTTCTTTCTTGTCTGAATTCTGTGGCGCCGGGTTGATTTCTCTGAATCAGTGGTGGGATGGATCAGGTTGCCGCCCTTGAACAACTTCTCGCCACGGCTCTGCGTCGGATCGCTGAGCTTGAAGCTGCGTTGGCGAGCATGGCGGAAGAGATCACGGACCTGCGCCGACAGTTGGCCAAGAACAGCAGCAATAGCAGCAAGCCCCCTTCAAGTGATGGCCTGAAGAAGCCAGCCCCGCGCAGCCTGCGTGGCAAATCCGGAAAGAAAAGTGGCGGCCAAGTTGGCCACCGGGGCGACACCCTGCGCCAGACGTCAACACCCGACTTTGTCGAACGGCATGAGGCGACGCATTGCAGCGCCTGTCAGAGCGCCCTGACGGCGGAGATGGTGAAAGGGATCGAGAAGCGTCAGGTGTTCGACTTGCCTGCGCCACGCCTGGAGGTCACCGAGCATCAGGCGGCGGTTTATTGTTGCGACCATTGTCGAGCCACGACGACGGCTGGCTTTCCCGATGGCGTGGCCGCGCATGTGCAATATGGCACGCGCATGCGGGCAGTGGCGGTCTATTGCAATGTTCAGCAGCTGATACCCGAGGATCGGGTCTGCCAGCTTATGCGCGACCTGTTTGGGGCCACCAGCTTGTGCGCGGCCAGCGTGACCAACTGGACGCGCGGCGCGGCAAATAAGATGGGTGTCGTGGTTGAACACATTCTCGCCCGGCTTGCCGAAGGCGGCGTTCGGCATCTGGACGAGACCGGACTTCGTGTTGCCGGCAAGCTGCACTGGCTGCACACGATCTGCGATACCGCCTTCACCCATTACCGCATCAGCGCCAAACGCGGTGCTGTTCCAACCTTCCTGACCGGCGGGACGATCATTCATGATCACTGGAAACCCTACTACGCCCATATGAGCGGAGTGGACGCCCACGCCCTCTGCGGGGCGCATCACTTGCGCGAACTCAAGGCCATCGAAGAGATCGAAAAAGAGCCTTGGGCGACGGAGATGAGCGCAGTGCTTCATAGCGCCAATCAGCTCAGATGCGCGGCTCAGGATCAAGGCGAGACCGAACTCCCGGAACTGGTTCGCCAGGGTATAGTCACCAGATACATGGCGATCCTCGCCAAGGGGCTCGCCTTCCACGAACGCCGGCCCCCGCTGGCCAAAAGCCCCGGCACCCGCGGCCGAAAAGCCAGGCGGCCAGGCCACAACCTGCTCCTCCGCCTGCGTGACTACCGCGATGACGTTTTGCGATTCATCGCCGACTTCGCGGTCCCATTCACAAACAATCAGGCCGAACAGGACCTGCGCATGATGAAGCTGCGCATGAAAATCTCGGGCACCTTCCGCACCCTCGAGGGCGCGCGGGTCTTCGCCGACATCAGGTCCGTCATCTCGACGGCCAGAAAACACCGGTTCAACATCCTGGAAATCCTGACCCTGTCACCACCTCAGATCATCGCACGGCTCTGACGGAACAAAACCCCGCAACCCTATCGGACAGGGTGCTTGGGAGTTACGTTTGAAGAATACAAACGTGCGATTGCTCAAGCTGAGGATCGGGTGGCAACGTTGGATAGAGTGATAGATGACGCCATACTGGGTTGGCATTTTGCGCCCGTCGTTGATGCTCTGCGTGCCTTGCGCGGCGTGAACACAACCATCGCCGCGACCGTTGTGGCCGAGACCGGAGACATCACCCGGTTTGAGACCCCGCGCCAACTTATGGCGTGGCTGGGATTGGTGCCAAGTGAACACTCCAGCGGCAACACGATACGGCGCGGACGTCTGACCAAAACCGGTAACGCTCCGGCGCGCACAATGCTGGTGGAGGCTGGCTGGTCATATAGGCACCCGCCCAAGGAAGGGTATCCATACCTGAAACGCTCCGCGCATTTGCCGCAGCATATCAGGGACATAGGCTGGAAGGCGCAGACCCGGCTTTGCAAGCGATACCGCGATCTCAGTCGAACTGGCAAACCGCAACCTCGTGTATTGGCCGCCATCGCGAGAGAGCTGGCAGGCTTCGTGCGGGACATTGCCCGTCAGACACCGCTTAAGGCCTGAACGGCTTGGACAGACTGCCTGTGCAGTCCGCTGGAGATGGCGGCCATTGATGGGGAAATCCGGCGTTGTTGCATAGATCACCCGCCTTCTGATATCGATGCGTTTTGTTTCCTTGAGGATGTTGTAGATGCCGCACAAATTCAACGCAGATCGTCGAGACAAGATCCCGAAACAGAAGTATCGCGTGGCCAATTGGGCTGAATACAACGAAGCGCTTCGTCGGCGCGGTGATCTGACGATCTGGATTAGTGAGGATGCAATGAGTTCATGGGCTGCGCCGCGGCGTACTACCCGTGGCGGGCAGCGCAAATATTCGGATCTGGCGATTGAGATGTGCCTGACGCCGGGCATGGTATTCCGCCAACCATTACGCCAGACGCAAGGCTTGATGCGTGCGAGTGCAAAGCTGCTCTGTGTCGAAATCGCGGTACCTGATTTCTCCACCTTGTCGCGGCGGGGCAGCGGCCTGGCGTTACCTGCAAAGCCAGGGATCGATGGCCGGGCGGCGATCCATTTGGCAGTGGACAGTACAGGTCTTAAGATCTTCGGCGCGGGCGAGTGGCTTGAAGAAAAGCACAAAATCAAGCGTAAAAGGCGCTCCTGGCGCAAGCTCCACCTCGGTCTTGATCTTGTCAGCGGGGAGATCGTCTGTTCTGATCTCACCACGGATGACGTCGGCGATCCGACGGTGCTGCCAGATCTCCTGGATCAGGTCGATGGTCCGGTTGATTGGTTCCTCGCAGATGGAGCATACGACGGAGAACCAACATCCGATTTACTTGCCGCTCGGTTCGGACCGATGATCAAGGTGACGATCCCACCTCCCAAAAACGCGGTTGTGAGCCCCAATGCGGCCCACAATCTGACGGCACGAGACTGCCATATCGCCGAGATCGCAGCCCGCGGGCGGATGGCCTGGCAGAAAGCCACGGGCTACAATCAACGCAGCCGGGGTGAAACTCTCATGGGCCGCTGGAAGGCGGTTATTGGGCCCAGGCTAAAGTCGCGCGACTTCGAAAACCAGAAATCGGAAGCCAGGATTGGCGTGCAGATTCTCAACCGAATGACCGGGCTTGGCCAGCCACGTTTCGAACGCACCGCCTGAATTCCGTCTCGGGTAGGGCGCGTTCCGAGCTCCAGAGCTTCCGTGCAACAACGCCATCGAGAAGTCGAACCTCTATGCTGTTCTGGACTATCGTGCCGGTCTCGCCATGTCTTCGCGCTATGCCCACCGCTTGCATGAGATGATTTCATTACGTGCAGCTCGCGCAAAGCAGATGGAACGATTCACTGTTGAAGACCTGCGGGCGCGTTTAGGCGTCCAGTTGGGTAAACTGGACGCATGGAGCGATTTTAGAGTTAAAGCGCTCGACGCTGCCATCGAAGAGGTCAACCAATCGAGCCGTTTCCGCGTCAGCTACCGCGTTACCAAGCGAGAACGTCGCAAAACGACAGAGATAGAGATGGCATGGGAAGTCAAAGAAGCTCTGGAAGATGCCAAGAAGGAACAGGAAGCACACTCAGCGGCCCGCAAGGGCAGACTCGCTGAGGCCAAGCAGAAGCTGGCTTTCCCTGAAAGCGGAAGCGTTAAATACACTGATCCGTGGGAGCAGCTGGCGCGTGCCAATTCAAATTGGGATCATGGCAAGATCGCGGATGCGTTTCGATCGTTCTGTTCTCAAAAAGGGATAAAGCTGGGTGCAAAGAACATCGAAACGGTGTTCGTAAACTTCTGCAAAAGCCAGAAAAGGGTCTGATCATGATACGCTTTTTGATACCCCTGAGACGGTCTCACGCGACATCTATTGGGGGTCGCGCAGCGTTTGGTCGAAAGGATTTTTTGTGTCCACCGTTGGGATCGACGAGCAAACGATACGGAATTACGTCCGATGGCAGGGCCGAGAAGATAATGGACAAGCGGAGCTTGACCTTTGAAAGAACCACGAGTGTAAGCCCGTGGGTATCTATTACTATACTTAATCCCGTTAAATGGCCGTTTGGAGCCCAAAGGGTGTCAATCCCGGCGCAAAAAGGGTCAATTTCCCGGTATAAAATTGGTCAGTTTGGTTGGGAGTTAGCTGCGCCCTGGCGCGTGTGCTTTTCATATAGCTGACGCGTGCCAGGGCGCGCTGGCCGCAGGCCAGCACCTATGCTTTTTCGGATTGGGTTTCAGTTTTTGGCTTTCCGGCTCTCGCGCAGTCGGAAGCTTTCTCCGTTCATTTCCAATATATGCACGTGGTGGGTGAGGCGGTCGAGAATGGCACCGGTCAGGCGTTCTGATCCGAAGATCCCGGTCCATTCGTCGAATGGCAGGTTGGACGTTATGATGATGGACCCGCGCTCGTAGCGTTGCGATATGATCTCGAAGAGCAACTCGGCA
This sequence comes from uncultured Paracoccaceae bacterium, assembly GCA_951812305.1. GTDB lineage: Bacteria > Pseudomonadota > Alphaproteobacteria > Rhodobacterales > Rhodobacteraceae > Rhodobacter_B. The sequence goes on along the minus strand of CATOSB010000011.1, from coordinate 323,602 downwards.
CCGGATTTGCTGAGTGGAACGAAGCCGAGCTCGTCAATGATCAACAAATCCTGGCTGATCAGTTGCTTTTGCAGGCGTTGCAAGCGCCGCTCGTCAACCGCCTCTATCAGTTCATGGACCAATGCGGCGGCCGTCGTGAACCGGACCTTGAGACCCTTTTGGCAGGCCGCCAGTCCCAGCCCCAGTGCGATGTGGGTTTTGCCGGTCCCGCTCAAGCCAGCGACACACTGCCCGTAATCCGGGTTCTGAGGCGCGGATCAACTATCCGTTCCATCCCCGATCGGGACAAATGGTGGAGGTCAGGGGGCGTTCCGTTCACAGTGGAATTGCGTATCTGACGATTGTTCAGGGCGATGGCACTCTGGCGAAGATCCCGGCCTGGATGACCGAAGAGGACGCCGGATCAGCGTCGATTGTCGAGACGCCCGCTCTGTCCGTCACGGCGCTCTCGGAAGTCCGCGTGCTTGTAGATTGGCTCTTAGGCTCGGGAGATCAGGAATCACCCCCAACCAGCGGAGACGAGCATGTCGGCGACCACCCCCCTGCAACTGCATCTGTTCGATGCCAACCCCAATCCTGCATCGATACCCCCCGAGCGTCGATTGCGCCTTCGGAGGCTGACCGGGGAGCTTTTGCAGGAAGCGGCGCGAAGCGAGACGCCGTCCGAAGACGAGACCAGCGAGACGGAGATGAGCGATGAGTAAGATTGGAGCGGATCACCTGACGCGTCCGGCCGTCGTCTATGTCCGTCAATCGACCGCCGATCAGGTTGTGCACAATCTCGAAAGTCAGCGTCGCCAGTATGCGCTGGTGGAGCGCGCGCGTCAGCGTGGCTGGGATGACGTGCAGGTCATTGACGACGACCTTGGCCGCTCGGGATCGGGGGTCGCACGGCCGGGCTTCGAGAAGCTTCTCGCCCGGATCTGCGAGGGCCGTGTTGGTGCGGTGGTGTCGATCGAAGCCTCTCGGTTGGCCAGAAACGGGCGAGATTGGCATACGCTTCTGGAGTTCTGCGGTTTGGTCTCGACACTGATCGTGGATGAGGATGGGGTCTACGATCCACGCCACCCAAACGATCGCTTGTTGTTGGGCATGAAAGGAACCATGAGCGAAATGGAGTTGTCGGTTCTACGACAGCGCTCCCACGAGGCGCTGCGCCAGAAAGCGCGCCGAGGCGAACTCTTCATGACCGTCGCCATTGGTTTTGTGCGTGTGGGCAAGGATCAGGTCGACAAGGACCCCGATCGGCGGGTGCAAGACGCCATTGCTCTCGTCTTTGCGAAGTTCGATGAGATGCGCTCCATACGCCAGGTGCATCTTTGGCTGCGTCAGGAGCAGATCGCTCTTCCAGCGGTTGCCTATGGCCCGGACGGTCGTCATGTCCAATGGAAGCCGCCGGTTTACAATACGGTGCTGCATATTCTGCAGAACCCGATCTACGTCGGCGCCTATGTGTTCGGCCGCACCGGCTCACGCACAGTGATCGAGGGTGGGCGCAAGCGTGTGATCCAGGGGTTGCGAAAGCCGCAGGAAGACTGGGATGTTTTGATCCCCGATCATCATGATGGTTATATCAGCTGGGAAACCTACGAGAGGAACCAGCGGTTGATCGCGGATAACGTCACCGGAAAGTTTGGGCCCGGACGGGGCGCGATACGGCGAGGCGAGGCCCTCTTGGCCGGGCTTCTCAGGTGCGGCCATTGCGGGCGCAAGCTTCACGTCGCGTACTCGGGCAAAGGCGGCAACACCGGGCGATATCACTGCCGCGGCGGCAATGTGAACCATGGCAGCGCGCCCTGCATCTCGTTCGGCGGCATGCGGGTGGACCGGGCTGTCAGCGCTGAAATCATCGCTCGGCTGCAACCTTTGGGCATTGAGGCCGCCCTGGGCGCGGAAGCGGCCCAAGGGGAGGCTCATGCCGAGAAGCGGCGTCAGCTTGAACTGAACCTGGAGCAGGCGCGGTATGAAGCCGCCAGAGCACGGCGCCAATACGATGCCGTCGATCCAGATAATCGCCTGGTTGCCGGTGAGTTGGAGGCGCGCTGGGACGCACGGCTCGGAGATGTCGCAACACTCGAGGATCAGTTCGCAGCTCATGACGCGGCGGTCGCATCGCAAAGCACAGGCACCGCCGATCGCGCCCAATTGATGAGCCTTGGCGCTGATCTTGAACGCGCATGGGCTTGTCCGGGCGCGACGCCTGCCACCAAGAAACAAATCATTCGCACGCTGGTCGAAGAGATCGTCGCGCGTGTCGAAGGCGAGACGATCGAGCTTGTCGTTCACTGGCAGGGTGGCGCCCATTCGGCGCTGGCTGTGCGCAAGAACCTTTCCGGGCAGCATCGCTGGAGCACCGACACAGATGTCGTCGACCTCACGCGGGCCTTGGCGCGGCTGATGCCTGACAAACTCATCGCCTCGGCGCTTAATCGTGCTGGTAAAGTCACCGGACGCGGCAATGGCTGGACGCAGTCCAGGGTCTGCACCATGCGCAACCATCATCAGATTGATGTCTACCGCGAGGGCGAACGCGCGGAGCGGGGCGAATTGACCCTTGAAGAGGCGGCAGCAGTCTTGACGCTCAGCATCTCGAGCGTGCGCCGCTTGGTCCTGGATGGTGCCATACCAGCGTATCAATTCTGTAAAGGCGCGCCCTGGATCATCAAAATGGATGACCTGAGCACGGAAGATGTCGTAAAATCTGCGGATCGAAAGAGGCGGTATGCTCCGCCGTCCGGGAATCCTGATCAAAAATCATTGGCATTATAGGCACATAGCGAGGTGGGCATTATGAAGCAGGATCGGATGGTCCAAGGGCGATGACATTCTGGCGGTGATCCACGAACTCGCAACGCGCCAACTGCATGGTCAGAACCTTGTTCAGCGACGCGATGACCTTGAAGTCGAAGCTGTCCAGGCTTTTGGTGGCCGGGAACTTTGCAGCCTTGATCCGCCGTTCGATCATCCGGCGTTCACGCTCGATCAGCTCCAGTTCACACAGCCGCAGAAGATACTGGATGTGATCCTTGTTCTCGGTCGCACACTGCCGGGCCAGCTTGTCATACTCGCTGTGGAAGGTTGGCAGGCGTAGCTTTTTGAGATGATGCTGCAACAGCACCTGTGGGGTGTCGCTCATGTCACCGTTCCAGGCATCAGCACCTTGTAGCTAGCCGGATTCGTCGTTTCGACCATCGCTTTTGGCAGATAGGGATAGATGTCGAGGTCCAGCCGCGGCGGACGCTTCTCGATCCGGCAAAGGACCAGATGCTTGACTGCATCATAGCCAATGGCGCCGAGGCTCAGGGCCTGTTTGACCGCCGCCTGGACATGACCGATCTCGAAGCTCTCCAGCAAGCGCAGGATTTGCACATATTCTCGCTTGCCGTTCTTGCCCATTCGCGCGTCGAGCAGCCGGTGCAGGGTGGCAAACTCGTCTGGCAAGTCCCAGCCCTCGAGCGGCGCAGCCTGATCCAGGGCCCCGACCTTTTGCTCCAGCAGCGGTAGGTAGTGCAACGGATCAAACACCAAGTCGGCCTTCTCGTAAGACCGGCTGTGGCGGGCGATCACTGCGGTGCCACAGCCGATCACGACATCATGGACGTAGGCTCGGACCTGAACTTTATGATGGGCGTATGCGACGGGCACCGAGTAATCGTTGTTGCGATAGCGGACCATGGAGATCGACGTCGCCCGCGTGCTGACCTTCTCGCAGGCATCGTATTGCGTGGGTGGCATCACCATCAGCGCATCCAAGTCGCGCATCAGGCGGTCGCCAATGGATTCTGCATGACCACGCACGGTGTCATCCTGACGCTTCAGGCAACGCTCTTCCAGCCAGGCGTTCAACTCGTCGAAGCTGTCGAACCGGGGCGCGGGAACCAGGAAGTTGCGTCGCCCATACCCAAAGCCAATGACGAACGGCTTGGAGAAGTCAGACCCGGCCATAGTAGCTATGAAGCAGGCGAACAAAGGGCGGCAACGCCCTGCGGAGCAAGTGGAGCCAAGGGCCGGGGCCGAGGGAAATTCGGGACACCAAAACACGCACCGTGCGCAGAAGCGGGCAAGCGTGCCACATGCGGTGGACCGGATACGGCAAGCTGCAAAGAGAAACCCGGAAGAGCGTCTCGTTGCGCTCCTGCACCACATCACAGTGCCCGTACTGGCGGAAGCGTTCCACTCCCTAAGGAGTGACGTTGCCGCTGGCGTAGACGGCATGACGTGGGAAACCTACGCCGAAGGGCTGGAAGATCGCCTGATCGACCTGCACGGACGCCTGCACAGGGGCGCGTATCGTGCGCTGCCAGTACGGCGGGTAGAGATACCCAAGCCGGACGGCGGGAAACGACCGCTCGGCATTGCTACACTGCGCGATGGCTCGGAAGAGTGATCAACGGGTGGTTGAACTACTATGCCATCCCGGGCGCATCACATGCTATCCAGGCATTTGTCTTTCAGGTCAGACGTATGCTTCTGCGCACCCTGCGCAGACGCTCACAGAAAGACCGCTTCAGTTGGTCAGCACTGGACCGCCTAATCAGCTTCCATTGGCCAAAACCCACCATCCGTCACCCGTGGCCACGCCAGCGGTTGGCCGTCAACACCCAAGGCAAGAGCCCCGTGCGTTAACGCGCACGCGGGGATCTGTGCGGGGGGTGCCGGGAAACTGGCATTCCTACCGCGATCATTTACGTATTTATGCAAACCCGCATGTGTGAAATTATGCGTTTGCGCTTTCGCACAAGTCTGTTATTTTCCCAAATTATGGAAACGATACTCATAGCCGCTCAAAAAGGCGGGGCTGGCAAAACAACGCTGGCCCGCAATTTTTCCGTTGCCGCTGCACAAGATGGCCTCAGGGTGCTTTGCCTCGATCTGGACCCACAAGGCTCACTCAGGGCGTGGTGGGAAGGTCGGGAAGCTCACACCCCGGCTATGCTGGAGCACGACCCTGCGCCCCATGCGCTCAAGGCCACGCTGGACGCCGCTAGGGCGCAATTCGACCTTTGCATAATCGACACGCCACCAGCGGCCCCAGAATGGCTATCTGAGGCGCTTGGCGCGGCTGACCTGGTGTTGATCCCGGTTCGCCCTTCCCCTGACGATCTGCGAGCGGTAGGCGCGACCATAGCCGCCGTGAACGCCGCAAAGGTGCCTTTCGCCTTTGCCCTATCTCAAACGCCGCGTGCGCGGATCACAGAAGAAGCGGCCCGCGTCCTGGCGCAACATGGCAGAGTTGCCCCGGTGAATATCGCTCAACGTGTCGCCTATGCTGAAACCGGTGCGACCGGGCAGGGGGTGTCTGAGACAACCGACGACAAGGCGGGGGCAGAGATTGCCGCCGTATGGGATTACGTGAAAGGGATTCTGGATGGCTAAGAAACCCGTGGCCCTCGATGGCCTGCTAAACACCGAAAGCCGACCGACCGATACCGGCATACCGCAACGCGGGGCAGGGCAGGGCGCGGCCCGGGACAAGAAACCCGCGAAGCGCCCAGGTGAGAAGCGGCTTACGCTTGCCCTCGATGGTGAGACCTACAAGCGCCTGAGGCTTCATGCCGTTGAAACTGACCAGACGCACCAGGCGATACTAGAAGCCGCCCTTGTGGAATACCTTGATCGCGTAAAGTCATAATTATGACTTTACGTAAATAAGGAATTATGTGTGCGCCTTAGCTTTAATGAAATCCGCGCCCGTGCTGCCAGTTTTGCGCAAACCTATGCAGATGCCACCTATGAAAAAGGTGAAACACAAACCTTCTATAACGACTTCTTTGCGATCTTCGGCGTCGAACGCCGATCTGTTGCCCGCTATGAAGAACACGTCCGCAAACGGGACAATCGGTCCGGGTTCATTGATTTGTTCTGGCCGCGCGTCCTGTTGGTCGAACAGAAATCAGCGGGGCGCGATCTGACCAAAGCGGCTAGCCAAGCCGGTGAATACTTCGATGCCCTGAAAGAAACTGAGCGCCCGCGCTTCCAGCTTCTTTGCGACTTTCAAACCTTTGAACTGCTCGACCGTGACACACGCGAAGAAACGGCTTTCGCCTTGGCCGATCTACCCGATCACATCGAGAAATTCGGCTTCATCATGGGGATGGAAAAGCGGAGTTTCAAAGACCAAGACCCGGTGAACATAGTAGCGTCTGAGCTGGTAGGCCGGTTGCATGATGCGCTTGAGGCGAACGGCTATAAAGGCCACCAGCTCGAAGTATTCCTGACGCGGTTGGTGTTCTGTCTCTTTGCCGATGATACCGGCATTTTTGAACCTCGCGATATTTTCCTAGATTATCTCGAAGAACGCACCCGCGAAGATGGTTCAGACACCGGGCCAATGATAGCTCAGCTTTTTGAGGTTCTGGATACACCAGAAGACGCACGCCAAGCCAATCTCGATGAAGACCTCGCACGCTTTCCTTATGTGAACGGCGACCTGTTCAAAGACCCGATCCGCACGCCTGCCTTCAACTCAGAAATGCGGGAAAGGCTGATCGAGGCCAGCCGCTTCAACTGGTCCGGTATCTCACCCGCTATTTTCGGCTCACTGTTCCAATCCGTCATGGACAAGGCAGAACGGCGCAAGGCCGGGGCGCATTACACGACAGAAAAGAACATTCTCAAGGTGATCGGGCCGCTGTTCCTGGACGATCTGCGGGCAGAATTTGAAACGCTGAAAGCAAGGAAACAGAACCGCATCAAACTGCTGCGCGCGTTCCATGACAAGCTGGCCAGTCTGTCTTTCCTCGATCCGGCCTGCGGCTGCGGCAATTTCCTAATTATCACTTACCGGGAACTGCGGCTTTTGGAAATTGAGGTGCTGCGGGAAATCTATCGAACTGAGCTGGCACGCATGAAGGGCGGGGCGACCGAACTGCCCCTGCAATCCTTGCTCAAGCTGGATGTGGATCAATTCTACGGGATAGAGTTTTCGGAGTTTCCGGCGCGGATTGCCGAAACCGCCATGTGGATGATGGATCATATCATGAACACGCAGGCCAGCTTGGAATTTGGCGCGGCCTTCCTGCGGATACCCCTGCGAAAATCCCCCAACATCGTTTATGCCGATGCGCTTGAAACAGATTGGGCCACCGTTGCCCCTGGCGATCTGAGCTACATCATCGGGAACCCGCCCTTTATCGGGGCGAAGTATCAGTCTGATGAACAACGCGCCCAGGTGCGCGACATCGCCGCTTTAGGCAAGTCTGGTGGCACGCTGGACTATGTCTGCGCGTGGTTCATCAAGGCGGCGATGTTTGGCGCACCCACGGCGTTCGTGTCCACAAACTCGATCACGCAAGGCGAACAAGTGGCGCAGCTTTGGCCCATCTTGTTTGACCGGTATGGGTTTGAGATTGCTTTTGCGCACCGAACATTCGCCTGGGGGTCAGAGGCACGGGGCAAGGCGGCGGTGCATGTCGTGGTGCTGGGGATGGAACCGCGCGCAACCGCCCGCAAAGACCGGCGCTTGTTCAGCTATCCCGATATTAAGGGCGACCCTATCGAGACCCGGCACACCGCGATCTCGCCCTACCTGATCGACGCCAGCACCTTGGCCAATCCGCATCTAGTGGTGAAAGAAACTAGTCCCCTGATTCACCCAATTTGCGGGTAAAGCTGTGAGAGTTTGTTTCTGGCATCCGTAGCCGTGAAGTGCCATTTAACCTTGGCTTTCTCGGCATTCCGCGTTGCTGTCCAAGCGTAGACTTCGGTTTCCAAGGATGCCTTGTCAGGAATACGCCGGTCGAGGCATTGCCGAGACAAAACGCTGAGTTCGCATTCAGCAATGTTCAGCCAAGACCCGTGTTTCGGCGTGTAGTGCCACTCGAAACGCTCCGCGATACGGCGGGCTTCGGTGGGAGGAAATGCCTCGTACAGTGAGGCCGGCTTGTGGGTGTTGAGGTTATCTTGCACAAGCGTGATCTTTTCGGCGCTCGGGAAGTACACATCAGCCAGATCACGAAGCACATGGGCGTAATCAATGGCGGTACGCTGGTCACGGACAGCGAGATGACGCCAACCGACAAGCGGTGCGAACAGCATAAACAAGCTGGCCACCCCATTGCGTTCGTATTCATAGTCAGACCGCGCTGATTGCCCCGGCCGCGCAGGGATCGGGGTGCGTGTTTCTTTGGTCAGTTGCCTGGATGTTTCGTCGAGACAGACCAGCGGTCGGTTCGGGTCCTGCGGGCGGGTGTAGACATCAAGCACGTCCTCCATCGCGGCGACAAAGGCTGCATTGGCCTTGGGCGGGATCACCCAATAGCGGCTTTGGTGCGGTTTGAGCGCGTTTTTTTGAGCACCCGCTGGATGGTCGTGTCGCTGGTGGTTTCGACAATCCCCAGTTCAACCACGCGCTTTTCCAACAAACGCAGCGACCAGCGGGCATAGCCTTGCGGAGGCTCAGAGCAGGCAAGGGCGATCAACCTTGCCTCCGCTTCCCCATCAAATATGCGCGAAGGTGCGGTGGACCTTTTCTTTCGCGACAGGGCCGCCTCTAACCCTTCCTCTACGAGTTGTCGGCGGGTCCGCAGAACTGTCGAGGAGCTTGTCTCCAGAGCCTCGGCGATCCGCGCATCAGCCCAACCAGGGCCTTCCGCCGACACATCCGCTTTAAGCAATATCCGCGCCTTCAAAAGCCGATACGCAACACCGATACCCTTGCAGATCATTTTCTCCAACTCTGCGCGCTCTTCGCTCGATAGTCGAACCACAAACTTCGCATCAGGACCACGTTTGCCCATCTCTCACACCTCCCAGCTTTTGCCAGGACAGAGATTCAGAGAAAACAAACCGTGTCAAATCATGCGAAACAGGGGACTAGCAAGCCAATCAACGGACTGCCAAAACTCATCATCGGATCAAAGCCCATTGATGGCGGGCATTTTATCTTTTCCGGCGAAGAACGGGACGCCTTTCTGGCCCAGGAACCGGACGCCACGCCATATCTGCGTCCCTACATCGGCGCGCGTGAGTTTCTGAACGGGGGCGACCGGCACATCCTCTGTGCGTCTTTGATCCCCCCTCAGGATTTTCGTTCGATGCCACTGACGAAAGCCGTGGTGGGGCAGGTGCGGGAATATCGCCTGGGGAATATCCCGGCAAAAGGTAAAGACCCCGATACGATCAAGAAACCGGGCATGTCGTCCTTGGCCTTAGCGGACACACCAACGGCATTCCATGTAACCGTGACGCCGACAGCACCGTTTTTGGTAATGCCCGAAGTCAGCTCAGAACGTCGAGAATATGCGCCTATAGGCTTTCTGAAACCGCCCACTATTCCTAGCAACCTTGTACGGATCATGGCAAAAGCCACACCTGCCCAATTTGCCTTATTGACCTCAGCCATGCACATGGCATGGCTTCGCTCTTTTGGGGGGCGCTTGGAAAGCTGCTACAGGTATTCCATAGGAATGGTCTACAACGCTTTTCCCATGCCCCCAACGAACGACCTGAGCAAGCTGGCCCCATCGGAAGGTTTCTTCGTAAAACCACGCTAAGGAAGAACGAAGCCTGAACATGGCTTATGGCGTGGTGTTTCTGATGACTTTGTAAGCTGTTGATCTGCCTATTCCGAGATGTTTTGCGGCCTGGGCGACGGATTTACCTGCGCCGACGAGGTCTTGGAGGGCTGAGATTGTCTCGGGTTGCAATGGCGGCCGCCCAGGGGTGCGCCCTTGCTTCCGAGCGTTGATCAGGCCGTCTTTGGTGCGCTCTGAGATCAGGCGGCGCTCGAAATGCGCAATGGCCCCGAACACATGGAACACGAGCTCTCCGGCTGCGGATGTCGTGTCGACCCTCTCCTCGAGGCTGATGAGGTTGATCTCTCTGGCCTTGAGGTCGTCGACGGTTTCCAGGAGTTCCTTGAGCGAGCGCCCCAATCGATCAAGGCGTATCACGGCGAGGGTATCGTTGGGCCGAGCCTGATCAAGCAAGGCTGCCAGGCCGGGTCGGTCGAAGGTCTTGCCTGAGATCACGTCCTCGAACACGCGGATGGCGCCGTGCTGCAGCAACCGGTCTTTCTGGCCGGCCAGATCCTGGTCGGCGGTTGCGACCCTTGCGTATCCGAGGATGTCGCCAGTGCGTGGCATGGTGTCCCCAAAACGGCCGTTTTATGACCTGATTTGACGTGACCGTTTTAATCCTGGATCGACGCGCCAAATATGTCTTTTTATCAGTCGCTATAATATTCGGTGTCTTCAAACTTGCAACAACGTTTTGAGGACACCTTATGGGCCGCAGACTTCTTTCCTCCCGCGCGCATGCAGAATTCTTCGGGGTACCGACGGATTCTGATGCTTTGATCCGCCACTATTTGCTGAGCGGAGATGATATTGATCTGATCCGTACCCGGCGTCGTGCCGAGAACCTCCCTGGTGTTGCGGTGCATATTTGTCTGCTGCGCCACCCTGGCCTGGGGTGGCGCGACGGCATCATGCCACCAGTTGAACTGATCGCCTGGCTTGCAGAACAACTTCAGGTCGGCACCTGTACTCTCGACGGCTATGCCGTCAGGCGAAATACGCGGCATGAACACCATGCCCTCGCGATGCACCATCCGGGGCTTTCCCCTTTTGGACCTGAACATGTGCGGCAAGCGGAGGACATCGCCACGAAGGCGGCCTTTGCGACGGATCACGGCGTGAAGATTGTCGAGACGGTGATTACAGAACTGCGCAAGCACCATCTGGTGTTGCCGAGCGTGGACACGCTTGAGCGCCTCGCCTTAAAAGGCCGGGCGCGCGCGCGACGGGAGGCTGCCGCGGCGCTGTTTGATGCCCTGTCACCCGAGCAGCGTGACCAGTTGCAGGCGCTCTTGGTGAATGACCCGTCTGTTGGGCAAACGCGGCTCACGTGGTTGCGCGGCTTTCCGCATTCGACCAGCCCGGCCAGCATGGCCGCGCTTCTGGATCGCTTGAAATATCTGCGATCAGTGGACTTGCCGCCAAGCCCTGGGCATGGCTTGCATCCGGATCGGCTGCTCAAGTTCGCGCGCGAGGGCGCAGTGGCCCCCGTAAGCTTATTGAACGATTTTGGCGAACGGCGGCGGATCGCAACGCTCGCGGCGCAGATGGCGGATTTATCCATCACGATCACCGATGCGACGATCGCCATGTTCGAGCGGCTGACCGGCCAGCTCTTCTCACGATCCCGCAATCGCCAGGAGGAGGTCTGGCGTGTGGGCAAGACCAGGGTTGGCAAACTGATGCAGCTCTTTGGCGCGTCCATTGACGCCATGGCCCGCGCACGGGAATTGGGGCAAGATCCCTTTGCTGCGTTGGAGGCGGATGTCGGGTGGGAAACGCTCTTGGGAAAGCGAGACGAAATCGCCGGCTTCGGAGAGCTGGCAACCAGTGATCCGCTTTCTCTGGCGGCCGAGCGCTATGCCTATATGCGCAAGTTCGCCCCTGCCTTTTTGGAGGCCTTCCAATTCAATGCCACCGATGCGGGGGATGATCTCAAGGATGCAATCGCCTTGCTGCGCGACCAGAACCGCACCGGCAAACGCAAGTTGCCCGATGATCCGCCGATGCCGTTCGCTGCCAGGCATTGGCAGTCGCTGGTTATCCAGGATGGTGAGCCACAACGGCGCGTGTACGGGACCGCTGTTGTGTCCACCTTGCGAGACCGCCTGCGCGCCGGGGATGTCTGGGTCGACGGCAGTCGTGAGTATCGCCGGTTCGACAGCTACCTGAAGCCCCGGGACAAAGCCGAAATCATCATGCGGGATGCGGGCTTCGAAACCGATCCAGACGCATGGCTGTCTGACCGGCGGGCAACGATGGCGAAGCGTTTGGACCAGGTGGAGCGCGCCTTGAAGCGCAATGCGCGCCCTGGTGTCCGCATTGAACGCGGGCGGTTGAAGATTACGCCGCATGACGCGGTCACACCGCCCGCTGCTGTGCGCTTGGAACGGGCGATCGATGCCGTGATGCCGCGCATCCGCATCACGGAGTTGCTCTGGGAGGTGAACGCACAAACCGGGTTCCTTGATGCCTTCACCGACCTGCGGTCTGGCAAGCAGCATGGTGAACCCGCCGCCGTTCCGGCCACGATCCTGGCCGGGGCCACCAATCCTGGCCTGGAGCGGATGGCCCATGCCTCATCGCGTGTCAGCCATGCGCAACTGACCTGGGCGCAAACATGGTACCTTCGGCCGGAGACATTCGCGGATGCCTTGGGGCGCATTGTCGATGCCCATCATGGTCTACCCTTTGCGCAGCACCGGGGCGCGGCGGAACACAGCTCATCGGATGGTCAGTTCTTCTCTGCCAACCGCGGCAGTGGCATGGTCAACGCGAAATACGGACCCGATCCCGGGCTGAAGATCTATTCCTTCCTGTCGGGCCAGTACGGATCATTCCACTCCAGCGTCATCGGGGCGACCGCAGGCGAAGCCCCCTTCGTGCTCGATGGCCTCCTGAGCAACCCGGCCAGCTTCGATCCGCTCGTGCATTACACAGATACCGGCGGCGTATCGGACCACGTCTTCGCCCTGTTCCATCTCTTGGGGATGACATTTGCTCCGCGCTTGCGCGACTTTCCCGACCGGCGGTTGGCGTGCTTTGGCAGCGCAAAGGCGTGGCCCACCCTGTCACCTCTCATCGGCAAGCCCATCAACGAAGAGGTGATCCGGCAGCATTGGGGTGACATCATGCGGCTCGCGGCCAGCATCCGCGACAAGTCTCTGAAACCGTCTGAAATCCTGCGCAAGCTTGGGGCGTATCGCCAGCAAAACCGGCTCTACCTTGCCTTGGGGGAAATCGGCCGGATCGAACGCACGCTCTTCATGCTCGACTGGGTCGAAAACGCCGACCTGCGCATGGAATGCCACGCAGGCCTGAACAAGGGTGAAGCACGACACTCGCTGGCCAGGGCCGTCTTTGCCCACTCACAAGGGCGCATTCATGATCGATCAAGCGCCGCCCAACAGAAGCGGGCCATGGCGCTCAACCTCGTCATCGCCGCCATCACGTTCTGGAACACGGTTTACATGGACAAGGCCGCCAACCACCTCGCGCAGACCAGTTCGCTCTACGATGCCAGGCTGCTTGCCCACACCTCGCCGCTCGGGTGGGAGCACGTCATCCTATCCGGCGACTTCGATTGGCACTCCGGGGCCGCTCACCGCAAAATTGCGCGCCCACTCAACATCAGACCAGCCAGAGACTGGGGAACTTGACTGTGTTCGCTGAAAGTTCTTCCTTAGCGTGGTTCTACGAAGAAACCTTCCGATGGGGCCGCACACGCCTCAAGCGTGCTGGATCAGCTTCCAGGTAACCGCTTTCCCCGAGTAGGGCGGCATGCGGTTTCCCCGGGCGATGGGCGCGGTGGTCGTGGGCGTGCCCACCACCTTCCATACGCCCGACTCCGGGCAGACTTCGCCGGTCTTCGCAGTGGTGCCCAGCGGGGCACGGGTCTTCGAGTGAAGCATCTCGCTTCTCCTTCTATGGCACGAGTGTCCGTCATGGACGCCCGATATTGTATAGATAAATCGAACGCTTCAATTTGTCAAGCCCCATGCTATAAATTCGTATCGGATCATCTTACGGGCTGCGCCAGAGTGCGGCGGCTTCGTTCGCCTTGGGAGGAAATCAATGTCACTGGCAACGCGCCTGAATCAGCTACGTCTGAAGAAAGGCAAGTCGTTACAAGAGGTTGCGGACGCTATTGGCGTGTCGAAAACCCACATTTGGGAATTGGAGAAGGGGCGCAGCGAAAACCCATCGTTCGAGATGCTGACGAAGCTGGCCGACTACTTCAAAGTGTCGATTCGGTATCTCGTGGGCGAGGAGCACGAATCGAAGGACGACCCGCAGCTCGAACGCATGTTCCGGCAAGTGGGCGATTTGGACGACCGCGACCGGGCATTGCTGGACGACATGATCGCCAACATGATCAAGAGGCGCAAAGGTGATGGCAATTGACCGAATGGAGATAGACGACGCTGGTGCCAATCCGAAGCGTTTGGCCGAAGCAATCACAAAGCAGCTGGGAGACACGCCCTGTGCGGTTGATGTTCGCGAGATCGCATCCGACATCGACATCTACGAAATCCGCGAGGAGCCGCTGAACGGGCTGGCGGGCTGTTTGATCGTCCCCGAGGACAAGTCGGAGGGCGCAATCGCCGTTGATGGTAGGATGGGCGATGAGCGCAAGCGCTATACCATCGGTCATGAGATTGGCCACTATGTGAACCCCATGCACAGGGCCAGCAGCCCTGAAGGCTTCAAGTGCACGCGCAAGGACATGCTGACCGACAGGGCCGCGCCGGGCGACAAGCACGCCAAGATGGAGGCAGAGGCCAATCAATTCGCAGCTGAGCTGCTGATGCCGGAACCGTGGGTCCGCCGCTTTCTCCGATCCAAGGTTGGGTTGGACTTGCAGCACATCTTTGACATGGCCCGTTTGTTCGAGGTCAGCAAGGAAGCCGCCGCGCAGCGCTATCTCAGCTTCGTTTCCGAACCGGCAGCAGTTGTCTTCTCGCACCAGGGAAAGGTGCGCTACGTGAAGAAGTGTGACGAGTTCCCCCGAATGTCGGTGTGGAGCGGGCAGCCGATGCCCAAGGACTGTTACTCGATGAACAACGGAAAGGACCGTGGCATCATCACGGATGTGGTGGAAGCGGTCGGCCATCACTGGCTCGAAGAATCGCGGGGCGTGTCCCTGGGCGAACAGACCGTGGCGCAGGCTAACGGGTTCAGAACGACGTTGTTAACGGTCGAATTCGAGGAAGAGGAGGATGAGTGGGAGGCGCCTCGGTTTCGGCGGTAGAACGCCGCCGCCTCGCATCGAAGCAAATCGTGATTTGTCGATGCTGGGAGCGGGGCTCGCGGGGGCCTGGCATCACGACAGGATGGTCTCATCAACACCGAGAAGGAGACCCCAGCCATGACCAAGAAAACCTACGTCGCCACCGCGCCCGATGGTTCGCAACACACGCGCAAGACTGACCGGACCTATACCCATGCGGTCCTTGTCCAGGGCGCAGATGGTTGGAGAGCCATCGGCTTTTGCGGTCGCCTTGACCTGGCGAAGAAGAAGAGCAGAGAGCATCCCAAGAGCATCGTAGTCGAATGCGGCATCCTCGGTGACCATGCAGCCGACAAGCCCGATACCGAGGACGCCGAACCGACCGCACCAGAAGCCGACGACAAGCCCATGAGTGAGCAGACGGACGACGAGAAGATCGCAGCGGCGAAGGTGCACGGTTTGGAACCAAAGCGGACCATCGGCTCGCTGGTTAAAGAGCTGCTCATGGACGGAAAGCGGAGAAGGGCAGGGGGCCTGAACTTTGTTCCGCGCGGAATAGCCCATCCTTACCAAAGGTGGGACAGGTGACAATTCTGGCAAACGCCCTTTGTGTTTGGGTCGGACCCTACGACCAGCATGTCATGCAACCCCGATGGAAGGTGCACTGATGAGCAAGTTGCATATGATAAAATCGGCGAAGAGCGCCTCAACGGGCAGGCAGGGCGAGCATTGATCTTTTCATTGGCGCGCTCAAAGTCATTCTTGAAAGCGGCTGTATGTCCAATCCACGGACTACAAGCCTTTAGCCATCACTCCCGACAGTCTGCAGAGTGAACAGGCCGATGGCATCAACAGCCACCGGCCCATTCTGATCTATCAGGTTACGGACAAACGGGACTACGCCGAACTCTTGGGGCGTTCCGGGACGTCATCCAGCCACCAAGCAGAGCTAAAGACATCTATCGGAGATGCGCTACAAGATGGGCAATGCCACATGTTTGCGGCAACAGCCTTTGCCGACGATGCCTCATCGCAATGAAGGCAAAACCAGGTATCACTTAAACCGCCATTGATCGGATGCGCTGCGCGACCTTGGTCGTCCAACTTCATTGATCGCCGCGGCCAGTCTGATGCGATACGTGCGCGCACCTGTTCAGCTTTGATTTTGGCAATCTCAAGCGCCTGCGCCACGAAGTCTGAATCGTGTATTGGATTCACCTTGTAGCGCCTATCGGTTACACGAACGCACGGTTGCTTTGAGGGTGCCTCGGGAACATGGACAAGCCAGCCCCGGCCTCGCATAATGACCTCATCCATTGAGACCTCAATCTTGTACGCGTGAGTTCCAATCTGACCCTCGCTCTCACCGCCGGGATCGCCAAACATCTCAACGGATTCATACGGATTGATCTGCTTGAGGAGATCCTCGACACTCCCGATGTCCTCGGGACTTGGTTGCCATCCATTCTTGTGAGCAGCCACTGCAGCATACCAATGCCCGTGTCCGAGCTCCTGAGCCACGAGATCGAGCGCCCCGTGGTGTTCGATGCGTTTTGATCTCGCAATCTTCTTTGCGATTTTCTTGAGTTCTTTGATGTTACCATCTTGTGTCATTGATCCATTCCAATTTTCGGATCTGACTAGGCACCCGCTACTAACCGATCCGCTTGAAAAGGGAACGATGAAAAAAAGTTTAAGCACTGCGTAGCTTTGCGTGGCGGGCACACCGGCCTGTGCGGAAGGCCAAGTTCAATATCGGGTTTCCATAATGGATCGTCAAGTGGATGGGCTCGAGTTCTACCAGCATCGTCCATACGATGTTCCCGCGCGGATAGCGCCGGTCTGGTGGCGGGGCAGGGGGCCTGTCCTTCTGCCCCGCCGCCGGACAATTTTGTAAGTTTTTAGAATTGATCACAGCACAAAAAACCCCACCGAGGCGGGGCCAGTTGGGCACAAACCGCTCGATGCTGTCTGCAAGGCTTGATATGGGCCTTAGAGACAACATTGCGCGGGTTCAGATCGGAGATTGAGAGCAATTCCAATGGGATTTGCAGGATCACGACGCTGGCGGTGTCGGGGGTGATGGGTTTGTTGCTTGGTCATGTGGATTGGTCCTTGATGTGCTGTCAGGGCCTCTCAGAGCGCCAGAGAGCGCTTCGAGGCCGTTTCGATAGGGTGTTGATTGGGGCAGGGGGCCGACGCGCCTGAGCGCCCCGGCCAGTGGTGTCACCACCAACAGGAATAGATCACCGTCGACGCGCCTCAAGCGGCTTCGGGCCCAGCCAAGAGCCTGGTCAGCCCGAATGGGTTGGCGTGCCAATTCGCTAAGGCATTTCAAAAGATTGACATTCCACTTCGGTTTCACTATATTTTTCTGTGAGACGCATATGGAACTTATCCAATGAACAAAGTTGTCGTCCAATTTCCGAAAGGCCAGAAACTGCGCACCCCGGTCGCCCAGTTCTTCCGCATCGGAGATTCACATGTGAAATTTGGCGAAATGCATGCATCTGGCCACTTGCCGTTGTCACGCGTTGTCTTTGAGGCCGGGCGTTTTAACCGCCAAAACGCATTGGCCACTCAGCTCAAGAGTGAAAATGTCGAAATTACACTTGATACAGGTGCAGCTGAGCTTTCCAGCCCCGCCAGGTTCGCAACCTTTGTTCGACACGCTCCTTGGCTTGAGGAAGTTCCGAAGAAGCCGCTCGGCCCATCAGACTTCAATGATGGTGCCATTGAACGTATGGCAGAGATGGCGATAAAGTCGGGAGCCGATCGTATCCTCGCACCCACTCATTTCCTGGGCGACAAAAATTACGACGCATGGCTTGCGGTCGATGCCGCATCTTGTGCAAGTCTGCGCCGTGCATTGGATCGACTGGGCGGCGAGCACATTCGAATTGACTATCCGATTCTGCAAACCGTCCAAGGTCTAATCGATCCCGATGCCCGTAAGGCACTCGTAGAAACCATATCGAACCTTCCAATAGATGCTTGTTGGATGCGCCTGTCTGGGCTTGGTAAGGAACCTGGGCCACAAAAAGTGCGTACACTGATCAGGATGCTCGGTGGGTTACACAATCTCGGAAAACCAATCATTCTTGACTACTGCCTGGGCGTTAACGCGGAGGCTGCAGAAGCCTTCGGCGTATCCTCGGGTGCCGCCGGCGGCATTCTTGAGCTTGATCAATTCAACGCGAGAGACTGGCACAAGCCCCCCGAAGAGCGTGATCCAGATGCTAAGTTCGGCAGACCGCGTATCGTCCAGGTTCCCGGGTTGGGGAGAGGCTTTCGAGCGCATGAATTCGAATTACTGGCGCGTGCGAGGGGAGGGCGAAAGCTCCTGTTGCAGAGTGAGCATGTGAGCGCACCCAGCATTGACGAGATGGTAAGAACCCGAAAGCAAATTCAAGCGCTCCACATCGCGCGATCACAGGCCGCACTGCAAGATGTCCCCGATTTGAACCGAGCAGGCCATTTTCTTTCCCAAACGGTTGCGACAGCCGAGCGACGTGCCAAAGACATCAGTTTTCTGAAACCAACCGAAGCTCAAGCAAAGGCCGCAGACGTCGACTTGGGAAGCCTGTTGAAACGAACCCGGACGCATGCTGAAACCATAGGCAAGGTTGCGGACGCCCTTGAAAAACTCCATGAGGAGCGCGGAACAGATTCTCCTCGTGCGCGGGCGTGCGATCTGAACATCGCTCAGGCGTCGCTGCTTGGCGACCAGAGGTAATATTATGCAAAGTGCAGTTACACGATACATTGGCGAACTTGCCGAAATTGGGGGCCTGAAGGGGACCGACATCGCCAACATCACCGATGTATCCAAGGCAACGGTTTCGCGTTGGAAAGCCGGCGATTTCAAGCCACAACCTCGCAACGAGTTGATTCTGTCAGATCTCTATTACATCGTTGGCCGTCTTAACGAATACTATGCCCCGGAAGAGGTGCGCGCGTGGCTTTATGCGAGACACCCTCAGCTCGGCGGCGAACGTGCGATGGATTTGATTCACAACGACCGTAGCCTCGAGGTCTTGGCTGTGATTGATCGCCTCGACAACGATGTTTTCGTGTAGATTCAGCCAATGATCAAAGCCCGCCGCGACAACGCTCTCATTGACGCACTGGAAGCAATAGAGCCGGTGGCTTTCTCCGGTCCCGTCTGGAGGTTGGTGCGCGATGGACGAGATCCATTGCAATGCAGCGCATCTGGCGGTCGGTGGGATGACGGCAGTTTTGACGTGCTCTACACCTCGATGTCACGAACGGGTGCGCTTGAAGAAATGCGCTTCCACCTAATGCGCGGACAACCAGTCATGCCGAGCCGTGTCAAATATCGGATGTTTGAAGTCGACCTAGCACTCGAACGCGCGCTGAAGTATCTTGACCTCGCAGCGCTCGGAGAAGTGGGTTTGAAAACCGAAACATTTGGCCGATTGTCCTACCAACAGAAGAATGACGAATATCCGAGAACCCAAGAAATTGGCGAGGTTGCACATTTCCTGGACTTCGACGGATTGATTATTCCATCAGCCCGATCAGACACAAAGAACCTCGTAGTTTTCTGCGACAAGGTCGAAACGCTCCAGGAAAGCATTTCGAAGGATCAAGGCATCGTAGATTGGACTGCCTGAAAATCAATCGGATCCAGCATATCCTGCTGCTTAATCCCGTGCGCGAAAGCTTCAAAAACGTCGGCGGCGGTCTTGAAAATCTTAGCCTTGGCAAAGTGCACAGCTACGTCAACTGAAATTTCTGCGGCAGATTTAGCCTCTGGATTGCCAGCAGCCCATGCGCGCACTGGATGGATTGTATCCCATGGGCTCTTGTTGTTGGCCCGTGTTGTCGATGCATCACCGTGTTTTCCAAGTCCGAACAATATCCGAGTCTCGTTGTTCCAGATTGGTTCAAACAGCCGGATGAGATGAATCTCAGCGGAGGCCTGATATCCGCTGGGTGTAAATCAAACAAGTTCAAAACCGCCTGGCCCGTTCGGGAGTGAACGTGCACGGCATTCAAGTATTCGGTAAAATAGGTGCTTA
Source organism: uncultured Paracoccaceae bacterium (assembly GCA_951812305.1). Taxonomy (GTDB): domain Bacteria; phylum Pseudomonadota; class Alphaproteobacteria; order Rhodobacterales; family Rhodobacteraceae; genus Rhodobacter_B. The sequence continues at coordinate 303,809 of CATOSB010000011.1, read as the reverse complement.
AGAGAGCCAGTAAATCGCCGTCCACAGGCATCTCGACGACATCTGCGAAGCGCCTGTAAATGATGTGTACGGGAAGACCCTCAACGACGTGATCCTCCGAAAGCCCGGCGTCGAGGTCGTGTGCGAAGAATTGCAACGCCAACTGCCAGTCACCAATCGGAGTCCTGTCTTCCAACTCTTCAAGCCGAAGCGGTAAGACATTCCGCATCGTGAAAAGGTGATCCTGGACGTATTTCTCCGTTAGGCGGCCGCCATGCGCTTCGACAGCGACGATCCGGTTCTCTGTAGCATGTTTGAGTTCAGCATCGCCCAACTTCTTTTGCGACGTGTTGGTCGTGAAAACTGAGTCGCCAAAGCCCCGCAGTCGCCACCGCGTCAAGTCTCCTGCTTCACGGAGCGCGATACAATCGGTCAATCTTTGTTCAATGACGCCGCGCGTTCCCGTGTTTCCAGCAGCAACACCAGCTAGAATCTTTTGCCCGCTCTCAGCATCGAGCTCAGGGAGAGGAGCTATAAGCGCGGTGTTGGTCTGAAAACTGATACGAAGCATTCGGTGCAAGAGCGCTCTCAGGTATTGCCCAGCAGCGCTTCGCGAGGGGTCGCTCAGACAGTCCAGTTCGTTCAGAAGATCGACCAGCGCTCTGGCCGCATGTCTTTCTTTTTTGACGCAGCCCAGGCTGAATCAAGTGTGTCCACAGATTTCGCGTTGTTCAGAAACGGGCTCATTCCAACGTCAAGGCCAGCCCCGTTGTACTCCGACGCCAGCCATAGAACCCGCTCACCGCGCGGTTCGAATTCGTAAGCGTTGGTCAGTCGATGGTTGAACATTGACTGTGCCGTCAGTTGGAAATGGAGCATGCACAGATAAGGAGGGTGGAGGTCATCAACGAAAAGCGTTTGCAGTTGGTCTTCCAGAGTTCCGGAGTAACCAAATCCATGACAGACCTCGGCGACATAAGCGATGCAATCATGCAGGTCCAAATCGCCAAGAAGATCGGCCTCACCAATTGCGTCTTGGGTAAAGAGCGTACGCACTTCGTCCACACTGATAGTTTGTGCAAGTCCGCATCTGTCTAAGATGTACCGAGACGTTGACCAGCTACGACCCAGATCGATCCCATCCCTTAGCATCATCAAGTAAATCCTGGAGGCCGTCATCTTGTCGCCAGTTGCTAGAAGCACCAAGGAATGTGTGTGAGATAGAATGCGGCGTGCTTGCCGGTGATCGCATTTTTCATCGGCGATCACACGTTCATGCATCTCAAAATAGCGAGACGAGAAAGCGCTCAAAACGTCTTGAGACCCTGGTGGGGCTGGAATCACGCTGGCATCGAGCGCAAAAGTTTCTGGCGTCTGACCAGGGCTAAATAGCAAGCGCATAACAAAATCTTTGAACTGCTGAGAAGGCATTGTCAAGTTGTGGGAGGGCATTCGACTGAACAACTCAAGCGTTCAACGCGACTCGCAACAACCCTACAAAGTTGCACGTTTCCTCCCGGAATTGCCCTGAATCCGCCTTTTGATGCCCCGAGTGCAGGATGCGCGAACGTCATATGGCTCTTTTGCAGCATTTTTTCCATTCAATCGATTGCTTGTCTGGACAATGCCCTCCCACAACTTGACAATGCCCTTAATCCAAACAACCGCCCCGACGCGCATGTGCGTCGGGGCGCCTTGCCTTACATGAAGAGCTAAACATGAGTATTACAGATATGCTGATCGTCGGCGCCATCACTTTCGCTGCAATCGTGATTGGCCTAACATCTTTAGTCCTATGTCGCTCTGGGCGGTGGCAGTCTTGGGCGGATTCAGTGCGTTCTTGGGCTTTGGCGTTCTGCACCTGCTGCAACGAGGTCGCCCACGAAAATAGACCCCACTGGCCTCAGCCAAGGTTCTTTGAATACTTGGCTATCTTTCTCCCAAAGCTGACTGCACCGTATCGACAATAGGCGCAAAGAATTAACTGATAAGCCGCCGACTATCCGTTGTGATATCTACGGCGGCTGTCATCCCTGGGCGAAGGGTAAACTGTTCAGACCCATTTGTCAGTTTGCTGCCCTCTGGCGTGATGCGCACTTCAAACGCCCAAACCCCTTCCTTCATTTCTGTTGAATCCGCCGCGACGTCAGAAACCATGCCCGTTACCAATCCAAAGGGCATTGTCAAGTTGTGGGAGGGCATTGTCCAGAGGGCATTGTCCAGAGGGCATTGTCCAGAGGGCATTGTCCAGAGGGCATTGTCCAGAGGGCATTGTCAAGTTGTGGGAGGGCATTGTCCAGAGCAATCGATTGAATGGAAAAAATGCTGCAAAAGAGCCATATGACGTTCGCGCATCCTGCACTCGGGGCATCAAAAGGCGGATTCAGGGCAATTCCGGGAGGAAACGTGCAACTTTGTAGGGTTGTTGCGAGTCGCGTTGAACGCTTGAGCTGTTCAGTCGAATGCCCTCCCACAACTTGACAATGCCCATCAAGTTGTTTCTGTCGGCCCCGCGTTTAGCGGCGTATTTTCTCGTTTGAATTTCGCGGGTATGATGCCCACAGAGTCTTTCAGAGTTTCTTCTGGGAAATCGTAGAGGCCGAGCATGTTGATGTGGCCCCAGCTGATGAGGGAATGCGCTCTGATGGCAGCGATGAACTCAGCACGCTCGATTGGATTGGCGATGCGTTCGAGCCTTTTGGTTAGGTAGAGTGCGTTCCAGCAGATGATGCTGTTTTTTATCAGTCGATTGCAGGCTTCTGCGACTTCCTGATCTTCCTTGCTGGCGTGGGTAAATTCACGGGGGCTGCCAACGGCGACGGCACGGGTGAAACTGTTTGCCAATTCGACCTTGTTGAGCTGTTTCTCAATCTCCTGGCGCAGGGTGACGTCGGCGATGTAGCGTAGGATAAACGTAACTCCCAAGCACCCCCCACGTTTGAGTGTTATTGTCAGTTTTATGGTGAGTCGAATTTGCCATTTTGCGCGTGTTTTTTTTCTTTCTTGTCTGAATTCTGTGGCGCCGGGTTGATTTCTCTGAATCAGTGGTGGGATGGATCAGGTTGCCGCCCTTGAACAACTTCTCGCCACGGCTCTGCGTCGGATCGCTGAGCTTGAAGCTGCGTTGGCGAGCATGGCGGAAGAGATCACGGACCTGCGCCGACAGTTGGCCAAGAACAGCAGCAATAGCAGCAAGCCCCCTTCAAGTGATGGCCTGAAGAAGCCAGCCCCGCGCAGCCTGCGTGGCAAATCCGGAAAGAAAAGTGGCGGCCAAGTTGGCCACCGGGGCGACACCCTGCGCCAGACGTCAACACCCGACTTTGTCGAACGGCATGAGGCGACGCATTGCAGCGCCTGTCAGAGCGCCCTGACGGCGGAGATGGTGAAAGGGATCGAGAAGCGTCAGGTGTTCGACTTGCCTGCGCCACGCCTGGAGGTCACCGAGCATCAGGCGGCGGTTTATTGTTGCGACCATTGTCGAGCCACGACGACGGCTGGCTTTCCCGATGGCGTGGCCGCGCATGTGCAATATGGCACGCGCATGCGGGCAGTGGCGGTCTATTGCAATGTTCAGCAGCTGATACCCGAGGATCGGGTCTGCCAGCTTATGCGCGACCTGTTTGGGGCCACCAGCTTGTGCGCGGCCAGCGTGACCAACTGGACGCGCGGCGCGGCAAATAAGATGGGTGTCGTGGTTGAACACATTCTCGCCCGGCTTGCCGAAGGCGGCGTTCGGCATCTGGACGAGACCGGACTTCGTGTTGCCGGCAAGCTGCACTGGCTGCACACGATCTGCGATACCGCCTTCACCCATTACCGCATCAGCGCCAAACGCGGTGCTGTTCCAACCTTCCTGACCGGCGGGACGATCATTCATGATCACTGGAAACCCTACTACGCCCATATGAGCGGAGTGGACGCCCACGCCCTCTGCGGGGCGCATCACTTGCGCGAACTCAAGGCCATCGAAGAGATCGAAAAAGAGCCTTGGGCGACGGAGATGAGCGCAGTGCTTCATAGCGCCAATCAGCTCAGATGCGCGGCTCAGGATCAAGGCGAGACCGAACTCCCGGAACTGGTTCGCCAGGGTATAGTCACCAGATACATGGCGATCCTCGCCAAGGGGCTCGCCTTCCACGAACGCCAGCCCCCGCTGGCCAAAAGCCCCGGCACCCGCGGCCGAAAAGCCAGGCGGCCAGGCCACAACCTGCTCCTCCGCCTGCGTGACTACCGCGATGACGTTTTGCGATTCATCGCCGACTTCGCGGTCCCATTCACAAACAATCAGGCCGAACAGGACCTGCGCATGATGAAGCTGCGCATGAAAATCTCGGGCACCTTCCGCACCCTCGAGGGCGCGCGGGTCTTCGCCGACATCAGGTCCGTCATCTCGACGGCCAGAAAACACCGGTTCAACATCCTGGAAATCCTGACCCTGTCACCACCTCAGATCATCGCACGGCTCTGACGGAACAAAACCCCGCAACCCTATCGGACAGGGTGCTTGGGAGTTACCTTTCTTGTCTGAATTCTGTGGCGCCGGGTTGATTTCTCTGAATCAGTGGTGGGATGGATCAGGTTGCCGCCCTTGAACAACTTCTCGCCACGGCTCTGCGTCGGATCGCTGAGCTTGAAGCTGCGTTGGCGAGCATGGCGGAAGAGATCACGGACCTGCGCCGACAGTTGGCCAAGAACAGCAGCAATAGCAGCAAGCCCCCTTCAAGTGATGGCCTGAAGAAGCCAGCCCCGCGCAGCCTGCGTGGCAAATCCGGAAAGAAAAGTGGCGGCCAAGTTGGCCACCGGGGCGACACCCTGCGCCAGACGTCAACACCCGACTTTGTCGAACGGCATGAGGCGACGCATTGCAGCGCCTGTCAGAGCGCCCTGACGGCGGAGATGGTGAAAGGGATCGAGAAGCGTCAGGTGTTCGACTTGCCTGCGCCACGCCTGGAGGTCACCGAGCATCAGGCGGCGGTTTATTGTTGCGACCATTGTCGAGCCACGACGACGGCTGGCTTTCCCGATGGCGTGGCCGCGCATGTGCAATATGGCACGCGCATGCGGGCAGTGGCGGTCTATTGCAATGTTCAGCAGCTGATACCCGAGGATCGGGTCTGCCAGCTTATGCGCGACCTGTTTGGGGCCACCAGCTTGTGCGCGGCCAGCGTGACCAACTGGACGCGCGGCGCGGCAAATAAGATGGGTGTCGTGGTTGAACACATTCTCGCCCGGCTTGCCGAAGGCGGCGTTCGGCATCTGGACGAGACCGGACTTCGTGTTGCCGGCAAGCTGCACTGGCTGCACACGATCTGCGATACCGCCTTCACCCATTACCGCATCAGCGCCAAACGCGGTGCTGTTCCAACCTTCCTGACCGGCGGGACGATCATTCATGATCACTGGAAACCCTACTACGCCCATATGAGCGGAGTGGACGCCCACGCCCTCTGCGGGGCGCATCACTTGCGCGAACTCAAGGCCATCGAAGAGATCGAAAAAGAGCCTTGGGCGACGGAGATGAGCGCAGTGCTTCATAGCGCCAATCAGCTCAGATGCGCGGCTCAGGATCAAGGCGAGACCGAACTCCCGGAACTGGTTCGCCAGGGTATAGTCACCAGATACATGGCGATCCTCGCCAAGGGGCTCGCCTTCCACGAACGCCGGCCCCCGCTGGCCAAAAGCCCCGGCACCCGCGGCCGAAAAGCCAGGCGGCCAGGCCACAACCTGCTCCTCCGCCTGCGTGACTACCGCGATGACGTTTTGCGATTCATCGCCGACTTCGCGGTCCCATTCACAAACAATCAGGCCGAACAGGACCTGCGCATGATGAAGCTGCGCATGAAAATCTCGGGCACCTTCCGCACCCTCGAGGGCGCGCGGGTCTTCGCCGACATCAGGTCCGTCATCTCGACGGCCAGAAAACACCGGTTCAACATCCTGGAAATCCTGACCCTGTCACCACCTCAGATCATCGCACGGCTCTGACGGAACAAAACCCCGCAACCCTATCGGACAGGGTGCTTGGGAGTTACAAAAAACCGTATTAAGAACCAAATGACACCCTAAATCCTATGTCGCGTTTTGTACCTTTGTTGGATTTAGGCCACTTTCTGTACCACAATGCTTGCAAATTCTCCAAAATGGCCGTGTTTTGAGCGGTTTCTCTTAGCTTGTTCACAAATGTTCCAGAATTTGTCCGATCCTGCAAGCTCGGGCCAGCTAGGCCATCTTCGAATACATCGAGATCTTCTACAACCGCCAGCGCCGCCACTCTGCGACCGGATACCAAACGCCGCAACAGGCGTTCAACAATATGACTTGGAAAATGGCCGCATAGGGTCAATAATCAAACTGTCCGGTAATAGGGACGAAGTCCATCGCTGACCGCTTCGAGCTTTCAGGCCAGCTTTCACTGAGGGTCAGTTGGGCGGCGGCGGCTGCAGAAAGTTCTCTTTCCCAACGCAGCCGGCAGGAGAACCGGGCGAATGTACGAGGTTGTAGCGCTGATTTGTTTCCAAGCCTCCACTTCGCGTTGAAGCAGCTCACGGCTTTGGATATCAGGTTTTGGTAAAAACAGGAGTAGTGCATGTTTAATTTGATCGTGTCAGGAAGCCTGGAAAGTGATCGCGGTGGCTCGATCATGGCGGGGCGTGTACTCGAACACACAAGCGAGCTTCTATCACAGAAATTTATGCCCAACGGTGAACTGGACATCAGCGCTATACTTGAGCTGCCCACTGTTCTGATGGAGGAAGGCGTTGCAGATGAGGTCGCCTATTTAGGGTGGCTTACTCGTGTGCAAAAGCGCGATCATGAGTATCTTCTCCAATATACCGTAGATCCAGATATCCCGCGTCTGAACAATGCGGATATCCGTGCATTGGCATCTGAGCTGCAAATTGACAACTTCGAGTTTTACCGGAATCATTGGGCCATCAAGGACGTGGACCTGTTTCAGGTCTTGTATCGCCAAAAAGCGGCCCAACGCCCTGTGCCGACCGTCTTTCAGCTGAGCAGCAATCCGTTAAAACCCAAGCTGGTTTCGATGATGATGCCGTTCTCTGGGGGATTCGGTAGGGTCCATCAAAAAGTAAAGTCGGCGATTGAGCTTGAGGGGTACGAATGCCGCCGAGCAGACGACTTCTGGCTTCACGCACACATCATGCAAGATATTATCGAGTTGATCTGCACTTCGCAGGTGGTGATTTGTGACTTATCGGGAAAGAACCCGAACGTTTTCTATGAGGTTGGTATCGCGCACACTCTTGGCAAGGAAGTGATCCTCATCACCCAAAGTATGGATGATGTTCCATTTGATCTGCGGTCTCTTCGCTGCATCACGTATCTCAACAATCAAGAGGGATGCGACAAGCTTGCGGCGGAAATCTTGGTGCGCCTTCAGACAATCGCCTGAATACACATTTCTGCTTCAGATTTGGAAAGCCCGGTAATTGGATGATGCTTCAGTCAAACACCCGCTCAGTCTGTTCGACCCACGGCATATCCGCCACACCGCAGAGGTCGAAGATCGACAGCACCGTGGGCTCGCGCCGCAGGACCAACCGTTCCAGCAGCGATGGCGAAAGCCATGCAAGCCGGATCACACGGCTGACATAGCGGTCGGAGATGCCTTCCTCTCTGGCGAGATCGGCGATGGTGTTGACGTCGCCGCGCTCCAGCCTGTGCCGCCAAGCCCACGCACGGCCGATCGCGCGCAGCAGGCGGGCATCCTGGCCGCGATCCATGGCAATCTCGATCTCCTTGGGCGGCAGGATGCGGGGGCGGCCGCCGCGATTGCGGAGGGTGTCGGGTTCTGCCATCACGCCACCTCCGGCTTGGCCGGGGCCATCATCTCACCTCTCGGTTGGGAGCATATCCTGCTCATCGGCCAGTACATCTGGCGCAAGATCAGGACCGAAATTGCTTAGACCAGATGAGCGTTTTGCGGCGGGCGTGGTGCCCGTGGTCTTCTCGGCGAACATGGATTTGTTCGACGGAGGAAACGAGACTGAACAAAACACTTTATGTGGGGCTGGACGTCCACAAGGATACGATTGCGGTCGCAGTAGCCGAGGATGGGCGCGGAGGTGAGATCAGGTTTCACGGCACCATTGTCAATTCAGCGGATGCGGTTCTGCGACTTACAAAGACATTGACCAAGAATGGGCATAGGCCATCCTTTTGCTATGAAGCCGGGCCATGTGGCTACGGCCTCCACCGGCATTTGACGAAGCTTGGATTTGAATGCGCGGTTGTCGCGCCGACCATGATCCCACGCAAGGTTGGTGACCGGGTGAAGACGGATCGGCGTGATGCGGAGATGCTGGCACGGCTCTGGCGGGCCGGAGAACTGACCTCGATCTGGACGCCTGACGAGGAACAGGAGGCGATGCGCGATCTGATCCGCGCCCGCAAACAGGCGATGGATGCAGTGAAGACCGCCAAACAGCAACTCCTGAGCTTTTTGCTGCGTCACGGCCTGCGCTATGAAAACGGTCAGTACTGGACACAACGCCACCGACGATGGCTGGCTGAGATGCGCAAGTTGCCTTTTCCGCATCAGCAATTGGCGTTTGAAGAATACAAACGTGCGATTGCTCAAGCTGAGGATCGGGTGGCAACGTTGGATAGAGTGATAGATGACGCCATACTGGGTTGGCATTTTGCGCCCGTCGTTGATGCTCTGCGTGCCTTGCGCGGCGTGAACACAACCATCGCCGCGACCGTTGTGGCCGAGACCGGAGACATCACCCGGTTTGAGACCCCGCGCCAACTTATGGCGTGGCTGGGATTGGTGCCAAGTGAACACTCCAGCGGCAACACGATACGGCGCGGACGTCTGACCAAAACCGGTAACGCTCCGGCGCGCACAATGCTGGTGGAGGCTGGCTGGTCATATAGGCACCCGCCCAAGGAAGGGTATCCATACCTGAAACGCTCCGCGCATTTGCCGCAGCATATCAGGGACATAGGCTGGAAGGCGCAGACCCGGCTTTGCAAGCGATACCGCGATCTCAGTCGAACTGGCAAACCGCAACCTCGTGTATTGGCCGCCATCGCGAGAGAGCTGGCAGGCTTCGTGCGGGACATTGCCCGTCAGACACCGCTTAAGGCCTGAACGGCTTGGACAGACTGCCTGTGCAGTCCGCTGGAGATGGCGGCCATTGATGGGGAAATCCTCGGAGTGCGTTGGAGAAAACACTCGGGCTTGGAGAGAGGCAATCCCACGTCGTATTTGGTAAGGCGGTATCCAACCCGCGGATGAGAGCATGACAACACTCGATTGCGGCAACCGTCTCCAGCGCCTGCACAGGCTACAAACTTTGACCATCCCACGCCAGTGGGGTAGTCTTATCGTGCCGGAAAGATCAAAAACGCTCATGAGAGCCCACGCACGGCCGATCGCGCGCAGCAGGCGGGCATCCTGGCCGCGATCCATGGCAATCTCGATCTCCTTGGGCGGCAGGATGCGGGGGCGGCCGCCGCGATTGCGGAGGGTGTCGGGTTCTGCCATCACGCCACCTCCGGCTTGGCCGGGGCCATCATCTCACCTCTCGGTTGGGAGCATATCCTGCTCATCGGCCAGTACATCTGGCGCAAGATCAGGACCGAAATTGCTTAGACCAGATGAGCGTTTTGCGGCGGGCGTGGTGCCCGTGGTCTTCTCGGCGAACATGGATTTGTTCGACGGAGGAAACGAGACTGAACAAAACACTTTATGTGGGGCTGGACGTCCACAAGGATACGATTGCGGTCGCAGTAGCCGAGGATGGGCGCGGAGGTGAGATCAGGTTTCACGGCACCATTGTCAATTCAGCGGATGCGGTTCTGCGACTTACAAAGACATTGACCAAGAATGGGCATAGGCCATCCTTTTGCTATGAAGCCGGGCCATGTGGCTACGGCCTCCACCGGCATTTGACGAAGCTTGGATTTGAATGCGCGGTTGTCGCGCCGACCATGATCCCACGCAAGGTTGGTGACCGGGTGAAGACGGATCGGCGTGATGCGGAGATGCTGGCACGGCTCTGGCGGGCCGGAGAACTGACCTCGATCTGGACGCCTGACGAGGAACAGGAGGCGATGCGCGATCTGATCCGCGCCCGCAAACAGGCGATGGATGCAGTGAAGACCGCCAAACAGCAACTCCTGAGCTTTTTGCTGCGTCACGGCCTGCGCTATGAAAACGGTCAGTACTGGACACAACGCCACCGACGATGGCTGGCTGAGATGCGCAAGTTGCCTTTTCCGCATCAGCAATTGGCGTTTGAAGAATACAAACGTGCGATTGCTCAAGCTGAGGATCGGGTGGCAACGTTGGATAGAGTGATAGATGACGCCATACTGGGTTGGCATTTTGCGCCCGTCGTTGATGCTCTGCGTGCCTTGCGCGGCGTGAACACAACCATCGCCGCGACCGTTGTGGCCGAGACCGGAGACATCACCCGGTTTGAGACCCCGCGCCAACTTATACCAAGGGTGCTTCAAAATGACTCAGCTATGGATTTTGGGTACCGCCTGAGGTGCTGAGGTGATTCAAGATTGGCAAAGGAGACCACCGATGCCAGCCAGGATACCGATGCGAGCCGATTTTACCGCCAATGATCTGCGCAAGCTTGCCGCAGAGAGTTCTGATGCCCGGCAGAGCCGACGGCTTTTGTCGCTTGCCGCTATCGCCGATGGCATGTCGCGTGGGGCTGCGGCCCGCATTGGCGGGATGGACCGGCAAACGCTCAGGGACTGGGTGCTCCGTTTCAACGCTGATGGTCCAGCGGGGCTGCTGGATCGGCAGCGAGGAGGCTCGCGATCCCGCCTTGACAATGCGCAACTGGATGAACTGGCGGCTCTTGTCGAGACCGGTCCTGATCCTGAAAAGGACGGTGTCGTCCGCTGGCGGCGGGTCGATTTGAAGAATGTGATCAAGGCGCGTTTTGGCGTCGACTATCACGAGCGCCATGTGGGGCAGATTCTGCACAATCTGGGCTTTTCCCACATCAGCGCACGCCCTCAGCACCCGGGGCAGGACGTGCAGGTCATTGAGGATTTCAAAAAAACTTCGGCGACAATCTGAAGGAGACGCTTCAGGGGGTGCCGCCGGACAAACCCGTCGAAATCTGGTTCCAGGACGAGATGCGTCTCGGTCAGAAGAACACCCGCGTCCGCCAGTGGGCACGCAAGGGCACACGGCCCCGCCAGCCCGCCGATCAGCGTTACCAAAATGCGTATCTTTTTGGCGCCATCTGCCCCGAACGCGGCACCGGCGCGGCGATCATGATGCCAGCAGCCGACACCTATGCGATGCAGCGCCACCTGGAAGAAATCAGCAAAATTGTCTCCGATGGCGCCCACGCCGTCATCCTCATGGACCAAGCCGGCTGGCACACGACATCCGCTCTGGAAATCCCGCAAAACCTGTCGCTCATGTTTCTGCCGCCCAAATCACCAGAGCTGAATCCAACCGAAAACATTTGGCAATATCTCCGCCAGACATGGCTCGCAAACCGGACGTTCGACACATATGACGCGATTCTCGACGCGGGGTGCGAGGCCTGGAACAACCTCATCGCAAGACCGCAAACCATCACATCCATCGCAAGCCGCAACTGGGCGAAAGTCGGTCAGATTGAATAACCCTTGGTATTATGGCGTGGCTGGGATTGGTGCCAAGTGAACACTCCAGCGGCAACACGATACGGCGCGGACGTCTGACCAAAACCGGTAACGCTCCGGCGCGCACAATGCTGGTGGAGGCTGGCTGGTCATATAGGCACCCGCCCAAGGAAGGGTATCCATACCTGAAACGCTCCGCGCATTTGCCGCAGCATATCAGGGACATAGGCTGGAAGGCGCAGACCCGGCTTTGCAAGCGATACCGCGATCTCAGTCGAACTGGCAAACCGCAACCTCGTGTATTGGCCGCCATCGCGAGAGAGCTGGCAGGCTTCGTGCGGGACATTGCCCGTCAGACACCGCTTAAGGCCTGAACGGCTTGGACAGACTGCCTGTGCAGTCCGCTGGAGATGGCGGCCATTGATGGGGAAATCCTCGGAGTGCGTTGGAGAAAACACTCGGGCTTGGAGAGAGGCAATCCCACGTCGTATTTGGTAAGGCGGTATCCAACCCGCGGATGAGAGCATGACAACACTCGATTGCGGCAACCGTCTCCAGCGCCTGCACAGGCTACAAACTTTGACCATCCCACGCCAGTGGGGTAGTCTTATCGTGCCGGAAAGATCAAAAACGCTCATGAGAGCCCACGCACGGCCGATCGCGCGCAGCAGGCGGGCATCCTGGCCGCGATCCATGGCAATCTCGATCTCCTTGGGCGGCAGGATGCGGGGGCGGCCGCCGCGATTGCGGAGGGTGTCGGGTTCTGCCATCACGCCACCTCCGGCTTGGCCGGGGCCATCATCTCACCTCTCGGTTGGGAGCATATCCTGCTCATCGGCCAGTACATCTGGCGCAAGATCAGGACCGAAATTGCTTAGACCAGATGAGCGTTTTGCGGCGGGCGTGGTGCCCGTGGTCTTCTCGGCGAACATGGATTTGTTCGACGGAGGAAACGAGACTGAACAAAACACTTTATGTGGGGCTGGACGTCCACAAGGATACGATTGCGGTCGCAGTAGCCGAGGATGGGCGCGGAGGTGAGATCAGGTTTCACGGCACCATTGTCAATTCAGCGGATGCGGTTCTGCGACTTACAAAGACATTGACCAAGAATGGGCATAGGCCATCCTTTTGCTATGAAGCCGGGCCATGTGGCTACGGCCTCCACCGGCATTTGACGAAGCTTGGATTTGAATGCGCGGTTGTCGCGCCGACCATGATCCCACGCAAGGTTGGTGACCGGGTGAAGACGGATCGGCGTGATGCGGAGATGCTGGCACGGCTCTGGCGGGCCGGAGAACTGACCTCGATCTGGACGCCTGACGAGGAACAGGAGGCGATGCGCGATCTGATCCGCGCCCGCAAACAGGCGATGGATGCAGTGAAGACCGCCAAACAGCAACTCCTGAGCTTTTTGCTGCGTCACGGCCTGCGCTATGAAAACGGTCAGTACTGGACACAACGCCACCGACGATGGCTGGCTGAGATGCGCAAGTTGCCTTTTCCGCATCAGCAATTGGCGTTTGAAGAATACAAACGTGCGATTGCTCAAGCTGAGGATCGGGTGGCAACGTTGGATAGAGTGATAGATGACGCCATACTGGGTTGGCATTTTGCGCCCGTCGTTGATGCTCTGCGTGCCTTGCGCGGCGTGAACACAACCATCGCCGCGACCGTTGTGGCCGAGACCGGAGACATCACCCGGTTTGAGACCCCGCGCCAACTTATGGCGTGGCTGGGATTGGTGCCAAGTGAACACTCCAGCGGCAACACGATACGGCGCGGACGTCTGACCAAAACCGGTAACGCTCCGGCGCGCACAATGCTGGTGGAGGCTGGCTGGTCATATAGGCACCCGCCCAAGGAAGGGTATCCATACCTGAAACGCTCCGCGCATTTGCCGCAGCATATCAGGGACATAGGCTGGAAGGCGCAGACCCGGCTTTGCAAGCGATACCGCGATCTCAGTCGAACTGGCAAACCGCAACCTCGTGTATTGGCCGCCATCGCGAGAGAGCTGGCAGGCTTCGTGCGGGACATTGCCCGTCAGACACCGCTTAAGGCCTGAACGGCTTGGACAGACTGCCTGTGCAGTCCGCTGGAGATGGCGGCCATTGATGGGGAAATCCTCGGAGTGCGTTGGAGAAAACACTCGGGCTTGGAGAGAGGCAATCCCACGTCGTATTTGGTAAGGCGGTATCCAACCCGCGGATGAGAGCATGACAACACTCGATTGCGGCAACCGTCTCCAGCGCCTGCACAGGCTACAAACTTTGACCATCCCACGCCAGTGGGGTAGTCTTATCGTGCCGGAAAGATCAAAAACGCTCATGAGAGAGGCAATCCCACGTCGTATTTGGTAAGGCGGTATCCAACCCGCGGATGAGAGCATGACAACACTCGATTGCGGCAACCGTCTCCAGCGCCTGCACAGGCTACAAACTTTGACCATCCCACGCCAGTGGGGTAGTCTTATCGTGCCGGAAAGATCAAAAACGCTCATGAGAGCCCACGCACGGCCGATCGCGCGCAGCAGGCGGGCATCCTGGCCGCGATCCATGGCAATCTCGATCTCCTTGGGCGGCAGGATGCGGGGGCGGCCGCCGCGATTGCGGAGGGTGTCGGGTTCTGCCATCACGCCACCTCCGGCTTGGCCGGGGCCATCATCTCACCTCTCGGTTGGGAGCATATCCTGCTCATCGGCCAGTACATCTGGCGCAAGATCAGGACCGAAATTGCTTAGACCAGATGAGCGTTTTGCGGCGGGCGTGGTGCCCGTGGTCTTCTCGGCGAACATGGATTTGTTCGACGGAGGAAACGAGACTGAACAAAACACTTTATGTGGGGCTGGACGTCCACAAGGATACGATTGCGGTCGCAGTAGCCGAGGATGGGCGCGGAGGTGAGATCAGGTTTCACGGCACCATTGTCAATTCAGCGGATGCGGTTCTGCGACTTACAAAGACATTGACCAAGAATGGGCATAGGCCATCCTTTTGCTATGAAGCCGGGCCATGTGGCTACGGCCTCCACCGGCATTTGACGAAGCTTGGATTTGAATGCGCGGTTGTCGCGCCGACCATGATCCCACGCAAGGTTGGTGACCGGGTGAAGACGGATCGGCGTGATGCGGAGATGCTGGCACGGCTCTGGCGGGCCGGAGAACTGACCTCGATCTGGACGCCTGACGAGGAACAGGAGGCGATGCGCGATCTGATCCGCGCCCGCAAACAGGCGATGGATGCAGTGAAGACCGCCAAACAGCAACTCCTGAGCTTTTTGCTGCGTCACGGCCTGCGCTATGAAAACGGTCAGTACTGGACACAACGCCACCGACGATGGCTGGCTGAGATGCGCAAGTTGCCTTTTCCGCATCAGCAATTGGCGTTTGAAGAATACAAACGTGCGATTGCTCAAGCTGAGGATCGGGTGGCAACGTTGGATAGAGTGATAGATGACGCCATACTGGGTTGGCATTTTGCGCCCGTCGTTGATGCTCTGCGTGCCTTGCGCGGCGTGAACACAACCATCGCCGCGACCGTTGTGGCCGAGACCGGAGACATCACCCGGTTTGAGACCCCGCGCCAACTTATGGCGTGGCTGGGATTGGTGCCAAGTGAACACTCCAGCGGCAACACGATACGGCGCGGACGTCTGACCAAAACCGGTAACGCTCCGGCGCGCACAATGCTGGTGGAGGCTGGCTGGTCATATAGGCACCCGCCCAAGGAAGGGTATCCATACCTGAAACGCTCCGCGCATTTGCCGCAGCATATCAGGGACATAGGCTGGAAGGCGCAGACCCGGCTTTGCAAGCGATACCGCGATCTCAGTCGAACTGGCAAACCGCAACCTCGTGTATTGGCCGCCATCGCGAGAGAGCTGGCAGGCTTCGTGCGGGACATTGCCCGTCAGACACCGCTTAAGGCCTGAACGGCTTGGACAGACTGCCTGTGCAGTCCGCTGGAGATGGCGGCCATTGATGGGGAAATCCTCGGAGTGCGTTGGAGAAAACACTCGGGCTTGGAGAGAGGCAATCCCACGTCGTATTTGGTAAGGCGGTATCCAACCCGCGGATGAGAGCATGACAACACTCGATTGCGGCAACCGTCTCCAGCGCCTGCACAGGCTACAAACTTTGACCATCCCACGCCAGTGGGGTAGTCTTATCGTGCCGGAAAGATCAAAAACGCTCATGAGAGACGGATCGGCGTGATGCGGAGATGCTGGCACGGCTCTGGCGGGCCGGAGAACTGACCTCGATCTGGACGCCTGACGAGGAACAGGAGGCGATGCGCGATCTGATCCGCGCCCGCAAACAGGCGATGGATGCAGTGAAGACCGCCAAACAGCAACTCCTGAGCTTTTTGCTGCGTCACGGCCTGCGCTATGAAAACGGTCAGTACTGGACACAACGCCACCGACGATGGCTGGCTGAGATGCGCAAGTTGCCTTTTCCGCATCAGCAATTGGCGTTTGAAGAATACAAACGTGCGATTGCTCAAGCTGAGGATCGGGTGGCAACGTTGGATAGAGTGATAGATGACGCCATACTGGGTTGGCATTTTGCGCCCGTCGTTGATGCTCTGCGTGCCTTGCGCGGCGTGAACACAACCATCGCCGCGACCGTTGTGGCCGAGACCGGAGACATCACCCGGTTTGAGACCCCGCGCCAACTTATGGCGTGGCTGGGATTGGTGCCAAGTGAACACTCCAGCGGCAACACGATACGGCGCGGACGTCTGACCAAAACCGGTAACGCTCCGGCGCGCACAATGCTGGTGGAGGCTGGCTGGTCATATAGGCACCCGCCCAAGGAAGGGTATCCATACCTGAAACGCTCCGCGCATTTGCCGCAGCATATCAGGGACATAGGCTGGAAGGCGCAGACCCGGCTTTGCAAGCGATACCGCGATCTCAGTCGAACTGGCAAACCGCAACCTCGTGTATTGGCCGCCATCGCGAGAGAGCTGGCAGGCTTCGTGCGGGACATTGCCCGTCAGACACCGCTTAAGGCCTGAACGGCTTGGACAGACTGCCTGTGCAGTCCGCTGGAGATGGCGGCCATTGATGGGGAAATCCTCGGAGTGCGTTGGAGAAAACACTCGGGCTTGGAGAGAGGCAATCCCACGTCGTATTTGGTAAGGCGGTATCCAACCCGCGGATGAGAGCATGACAACACTCGATTGCGGCAACCGTCTCCAGCGCCTGCACAGGCTACAAACTTTGACCATCCCACGCCAGTGGGGTAGTCTTATCGTGCCGGAAAGATCAAAAACGCTCATGAGAGCGCCCTATTCTGCACTCAGCCTCACTCGCCCCCGACCCGTCTAAATCGCTTGAAACGGTGTGTATGTGCAGGTCTATTTTCTTCGTCATCTCATAATACACGATACATCAACACTGAGAACCTAAGAGCTGGTGCAACGAGCTTTTTTCACCCAAGTTCGGGCCATCGATACTGTTGTTAGATCAACAAACTACTTTAGTGGAATTGCTGGTTTGCAGGCACATCCTCAAAGATCTACGGTGGCGGACAAGAGATTTTGGGAGCTTTTCTGGTGCGATTTCTTCATACAGCCGACCTTCACCTTGCAAAGCCCTTCGGTCGGTTCGACGCCGATACACAGGCAGCGCTACGCACGGCTCGGCTTGACTCCTTACGGCGCCTCGGAGACGCAGCACGTGTTGGCAAAGCCGAATTTATATTAATTGCTGGAGATACCTTCGACGCCGAAGCGCCGCCCTCCAAGGTTGTCCGGCGCGCGCTTGACGTCATGGGTGACCACCCTGACCTGCAATGGGTCCTAATGCCTGGAAACCACGATAGCCTTGCAGCGGTTGATCTCTGGGAGCAGATAGAGCGAGACAAGCCTGAAAACGTGATCGTCGCTTTAACGCCGGAAGTGATAGAAATCGGGGATCACGTTGCGATCCTACCGGCCCCGCCCTCGGTGCGGAACCCAGGCGTGGACCTCACGGACTGGATGGCGGATGCTTCGACAGACGAGCGTTTCAGGATCGGTTTAGCGCATGGCGGCATATTAGATTTTGGCAGTGAAGAGGGAACAGTTGCGGTCATTCGACCGGATCGAGCAGAGCTATCCAACCTTGACTATTTGGCCCTTGGCGATTGGCACGGCCAAAAATCAATCACATCACGGACATGGTACTCAGGTAGTCCTGAGGCGGACAGCTTCAAAGGGCATGCCGAAGCGGGTGCGCTGCTTGTCGTGATTACAGCGCCCGGTGATGTCCCGCAGGTGACGCCCGTTCCGATTGGGCAATTCGACTGGCGATTACTGGCGCTCGACTTCTTTGCGGGCACGGATCCGGTGCAGCAGTTGACCGAGGCACTCCCAGCTTCGGATCGGGACAAGACATTGGTTCGGTTTGAGGCATCTGGGCGGCTTGGACTACTTGAACAAAGCCAGCTGCGGGATACGTGCAAACAGATCGCTGACGACTTTCATTACTTCGAGGCCATCTTCGACCGATTGGGTATCGAGCAGGCCGTCGATGATCTTGATTTGATTGCCAAAGGTGGCGCTTTGCGGGCCGCCGCGGACAGCCTTTTTGAAGCGACGGACCTTCAGGGCCGGACAGCTGAGGACGTTCAGATCGCCCAAATTGCTTTGACACATCTGTTCCATATTTCCCAACAGGAGCCGTCCAAATGAAGCTGCGTCAGCTTGAGTTGACAAATGTACGTCGTTTTGGCGGTCAGAAAGCGCAGCTTGGGCCTTTTGGCGACGGTTTAACGACCATCACGGCAGAGAATGAAGCAGGAAAGTCCACCTTCTTTGACGCATTGCACGCATTGTTCTTCGTGCCGCATGGGTCATCCTCGCAAGAGGTTAAGAATCTACAACCCTATTCGGGTGGTGCCGCGTCCGTTGCGGCAGTTGTCGAGATTGAAGGGAAGGAATTTCGGGTAGAGAAATCGTTTCTGGTTCAAAAGTCAGCAAGAGTCATCGACTGCGGAAGTGGGCAGGTCATCAAGCAACAGGGTGACGCTGAAGCTTGGATTGAAGACAATATCAACAAGGTGAACAAGGGGCCCGCTGGCTTGCTTTGGGTGAGGCAAGGGGCAACCCATGTTGACCCAGAGGGCAAAGATAAGGATGCCAGCAACGTCGCGGCGCGCCGAGATTTGATGTCCAGCGTGCGAGGTCAGATCGATGCGGTCACAGGCGGGCGGCGCATGGACAAGATCGTCGAGCAATGCCGCAAAGAACTAGATGCTTTGGCCACGAAAAGTCTTAAAGCAAAGGCTGGAAGCCCATGGAAAACAATTGAGGACAGCATTGATGAACTGCTCCAGCGTAAGGAGCGGCTTGAGGCAGATGTAAAAGTTCTTTCGGATGCCTTAGCAACAAAACGACAGGCTAAGTTGCGTTTGCGCGCACTGCATGATCCGCAAAAACAAGAAGCGCGGATTCAAGAACTCAATTTGGCCGAAGAAGCCTATCAAATGGCACAGCAGCACGATCGCAATGTGACGGACGCCGACAAGGCGCTCCAACTGATTGTAGCTGAGAAGAACCAGCTGATCCGCCAAATCAAAGACATCACAGACACACAGGAACGCCGTCAGCAGCTCGTTGATGAAATCACGCTAAGAGAGGCGCAAACGTCGGATCTTCAAGCGGTACAACTTAAGTCAGATAATGCCTTGGCGGACGCAAAGGCGGTGATCGCGCAAAAAGAATCGAAACGACGCGATCTGGTCCAATCTTTGAGCGCTGCGCGAACGGCCGAAAAATCCCTCCAAAAATGGGAGAGGATGCGCGTGCTCGCTGATCTCATCAGCCAGCTTTCGGTACCTCAGACAAAGCTACGAGATGCGGACGTGATATTGGAGCGCGCCGAAATTACGCAAATTGACCTTGATCACCTTGTTGATCTTGGGCGGCGTATAAGCGTCGCGCATGAGCAACGGCACGCACAATTTGCAAAATTTTCAGTCCAACCGTCGACAGCAGGAACTGCCGAATGCGACGGAGTTGCACTCGAACCTGAAAAAGAAGCGCTTATTGACCGTCCCCTCATACTGAAACTTTCGGGGTATGGAGCCGTTAATCTTTATCCAGCGGCTGGGGCAGGGGCGGGAATTGAAGATCCAGACGCGTTAGAAGCAGACCAGGCTGCAGCCCTTCAGGCATTTGGTGTTCAATCAGTGCAAGATGCCCGCAGCGCGTTTAATGCGCGTCAAGGCGCGGCGAACGACAAGACTGTCGCCTTAGCAGAAATCAGAGGGTTAGCGCCTGATGGCGTCGAGGCTCTGGATGAGGAATGGCAGGCACTTTGCAATGAGCTAGGCCATTCGCCAGCTGATCAACCCCCGGGCCCTGCTAGCTCGGAGAATGTCGACCTTTCTGCTGTGCAGATCGAAGAGCAGATATCCGTCCTTGATGATGATCTTGAGGATCTCAGGTCCAGCATTCAACCGCTTCAGACGGCCGCCACGCAGGCTGCAAATGATGTTGCCGAAGCCACCGGTGTACTGAACCATCTCTTGGAGGAAAAGACACTGCTGGCAAAGCCTCAGGGTGAAGATGCCGCCCTTGCCGCCCTGCAAACATCCCGCGACGAAGAGATTGAGAAGGAAGAGAAGGCGGCACAGACGCTCGTGGACCTAAAGGCAAAGGCACCTGATCTCGACATGGCGCGGTCCACCCATGAGCGCTTGCTTAGCGCTGAGAAAGCAGACCGCGATGAAGTCAACAAACTGGAACGCGAACTTGCGCGCGTGGTCGGGGCTATCGAGACGCTGTCTGAAGGCGCGGTCGAAGAAAAACTCGCAGAAGTAACCGACCAGCTTAAAAAGGCTTCAGAGCGCGCCAAGCGATACGAGCTACAAGCGAAGGCCCTAAACATGCTCATCGCGCATCTTGATGAAGCACGCAAAGATGCTCAAGAAACGTATTTCGAACCAATCCGCAACGAACTACGCCCGTTACTGGCGCAGCTCCATGCCGGGGCTGATTTTGAACTCGATCCTGACAAGATGCTTGTTGGCAAAATCATCCGCAATGGTGTCGAGGACGACGTCAACGTGTTGTCCGGCGGTGCTTATGAGCAAATCGCGATCCTAACCCGGTTGGCCTTTTCAAAGCTGTTCGCGAAACAGGGCAGGCAAGTGCCCCTTATCCTTGATGACGCGCTGGTACACACGGATGATGAACGGATTTCGACGATGTTCAATATGCTGTCGCACGCAGCGAAGGATCAGCAGATTATTGTGCTGAGCTGTCGTACCAGAGCGTTTTCTGACTTAGGTGGTACGAGAGCGTTCATTGAAATCGAGGCAACATAGAGTGCTGGAAACCGACTTGATGTTACTGTGCGCCTTTCTGAATGTACGAACAGGATCTATATGATTAGCCTGCCAAAATGGCTGCTTGCGCGCCCAAGAACGCTGCCCACTGCCTCCGATCCATTGCGGGTACCATTGCAGCGGACGCCTGCTTCCCATTCGGTCGGAACGAACATCAATAATCCGGTCGCTGATATCTACCGGCCACACATCCAGTCCGGCGACTGTCTAATCGCCACGGGTTATCAGGACTTCCTTTCGTCATTGTCTATTTTGCTAACCGAAGTGCCTGAACTTAGAAGAGCTGATCCAACAGAGCAGATAAGAATTCGAATCGCCTTTGGGATCGATACAGGCAATGCCTCACGTATCGGGCGGTCGGTCCCTGTTAGTGAAGAAATGCGTCTCTTCTGGCTCGAACAATCTGGCCTACGCGTGGAAGAGCATTCTGATCTCATGGCAGTTTTGTCGCGTGATGCAATCGCCTCAGGGAAGATACAGCTTCGTGTTTTCGATCCTGCCTTGGCCAAAGAGCTCTACGGCATTTCAGACGACCGGAGAATGCACGCGAAAATCGTGTCTAGCCCGCTCGGAGCCGTAGCCGGTTCCGCGAACTTCTCCCGTTCTGGCCTCTATAGAAATATTGAGTATGCCGATGGATTGGACGCCGGTTCGCACGAACTTCAGGAAGAGCGCCGGAAGGCTGCAGAGCAGATATGGGAAGCCAGCGTGGACTGGACGAAAGAGGCTCTCGAAATCCTCGACAAGCTCATTCGACCAGTTTCAGCTGAGTTTGCCGTGGCCCGCACCATCGTTGAGCAGAAAGGGTTTGAACCCTGGCTAAGTGGCGACCGCACAGAAATCACCGGCCACAAGCTCTACGACTATCAACAGGAGCTGACATATGAGGCGGCGGCGATCACTTATGAGCATGGCATCGCGTTCGTGGAAGCTCCGACCGGATCAGGAAAGACAGAAATCGGATGTCATTTGGGCGAAGTACTCACAGAAACTTTTGCCCGGGTGGTGCCATCCTCGCCAGTTCATAACGTTACGAGAAAAAATGCTGCCGTAATCGCACCGCCCAGAGTCGTTCCCAGTTGGCAAAAAAGCAAAACAAACGCTCTGACGGTCATCGCCAATAGTAGTCTTTCAAAGAAAAGCCTGCGGGGCGTTGGTGCCAACGATCAAGATGGATTGCGTCTCGATCAATTTGGTCTCTTGATTATCGACGAGAGCCACACAGTGACCCCGGGTTTTGAGCAGGCATCTCAGCGTGCCTCTGCCATTGAACTCGCCCCTCCGAGCTGGAATGTCTGCTTGAGCGCCACGCTCCTTGGAAATCGAGACGTTGATTGGCTGTCGCATATGCAGGAAAAGAGGGCGTCCATATTCATGACGCCGGACTACATCGAGAGCATGGGCAGCCTCTTTGATCGCGAGGCGGGGCGAACCGATGCAGAATTCGCGCTTGTCGACGAATTGACGGCCATTAACGGACCGGAGACCGCGCTTTCGCAAGATGCCAGGCGAGAATTATCAGGTATGATGGCGCCCTTTCTGACACGTAGACAGAGAAACTGTGTTGGCGAAGGCAAGCTAGCCGGTAGAAAAGCATATCCGATCATCGAGAGCCACGGGCGCCCAAAATCAATGGCCGCAACAAAGGCTCAGATTGAGCGCCTTGAAGAGGTTGCTCAGCTTTGCAGCGAACTTGCACCAGGCTCCACAATTACAGCTGTGGAGCGCAGCCGCTTTGGCAATACGAGCACGCGTCGGAATACCCAAGACCAGCTCTATATTCGTAACCTGCTGAATATACTGAGAGCGAACTCGGCGCAGGCGGCGTGGGAGATGGAGAAAGGTGTCATTGGGAAGTGGCTTCGGGATTTCGAGGCCAGAAACGCGGTGCGTAAGAAGAGAAGCATGCCCGGTCAAATGGAATTGTTTGAGGACCTTTCTACCGAGGACGCGCTAACACCCAAATGCGATTCATTGACCGCATTGCTGGCATCCAAGCCACTCAGGGACATCGACAAAAAACGCTATCGTGCCTGCGCGGAAATTCAAGAAAGAAAGGATCGCGTGGTCTTCTTGGCCGAGCGCACGGACACGCTCGAGATTTTTGCCGAAGAACTTTCCAGAGTAGGTTTGCATACCAACTATGTTGTCGGCAATCGCCCAAAGGCGGACACCAGTGCACTCACAGATCTGTATGGGATAGAAGCCGGCTCTTTCGAGCGGATCGCCAACGGCAAGAGCGTCGAATCCTACTTCCGGCCCGGTGGACGGAAAGCACCAAAGGGTCCTGCATCCGTCTTCATGACCTACAAGATGGCGGAGGGGATTAACCTTCAGTCGGGGGATACGTTGGTGTTGCTTGGGCTTACGTCCAACCTGAAAGAATTGATCCAAGGGTTAGGGCGCATCGATAGGGTCGACAGCCAGTTCGACGAGGTAAACTATCATTTGGTCGATACCCCTGTGGGTCGTTTCGCGTCAGATGAGAAAATTGCTCAGAGAATTGCAAACTATCGGGCGTTATCGGGTGAAGAACTTACTGAGGTAATCGACAAGCTTGAGACGGAGGACACTGAGGCAATTCTTGAAAGCGTGATTTCCTATTTGTGTGCGCCGCGGGTTCTGCGCGCTAATAATTTCCATGATCTACTTTCTCGCCTATCAAAAAGCATTACCCCATCTCGCCTCGCTGATGTTTCAAAGGCAAAAATTCAGGGCACTTGGGGGGCTGAGCTCGCATTGTTGTCGGGCAGAGAAGCATTTACAATGCTGCACCTGAAGGGGACTGACGACCGAGATAGCTTCCTACCGCCCCGTCTCCTGATGATCCGACAGAATGGTTCCGAAGGCGCCGAGATTATTCGCGACCAAATTACCTGCGCGCAGCTACTCGAAGAGGCCTACGAGCGGACCAAAAGCCTGGGCATTGAAGATGAATCCCCTAGCCGTGAGAGCATCACGGCCGCATTGGCTGCATTGGCATCACACGTCGATGCGTTGACTGAGTGGGACTTGCGCCCGTCGCGCCTCGAGAGCCTGTTGAAGGCGCTCGCCGCCTTTCTCCGGCGGCATGACGTCGAACGTTCTGACGGGGATGATGTCGGTCTGAGCGACCAAGAGCTCTTTGGTCACCTTTCGCTTCAAGCTCTCGAAATGATATGTGAAAGTTGGGCCAGACTGATTGACCCGTTCTGGGAACAAGTGAAGCACGAAGTGCGAACAAGTTTTGCGTATGACGGAATTCCAAAAGGTTATATCGCGCTAGAGCAAGTTCTTCAGAGGCTTGAAGCCGACTACCTGAACCGCGAAGATATCCGTAAGAAGATGCTTGCAGTACGGCAGGAAGCTGACCGGCTGACCGCGCGGCAAGAACCGGAAATTGCGTCTCGGATTGCTGTAGCTTTCTTCTCGGAAGGAGTCGGCGAACACTAGCCGCATGCAGGACGTGTTCTGAAGTGCAGGGGGATAGAGGATACGGCCCGTCGGATCGACGGCTGCGGCAACGGCGGTGCCCATTCGCACGATCGGTCCACCGGACTTTCTCAGGGCCTCCAAATAGGACTGATGTTGAAAGGGATGGGACCCAGCGTGCTGGCGGTATTGGTCTCCGCTCACTCCCAACAGTGGGATACTGCTCTTCGCTGCCAATAGTTGGACACCTCGAACAACCTACCATTTTGCAAGGTGATGTGATTCACTGATTTCGGAAGGATTATTATGCGGCAGCCTGGATTTTTTGACCTTGATGAGCGTCTTATACCGTAACCGGTGCGAGCGCCCCATGGTATCGGCTTGCGGTTTGATATGAGATGCTGGTCTCCAATGATCTGGAGGTGATTTGATGTTGGATGATGGGGCGGAGGTTTCGCGTCGCAGGCCTGTACTACGGACGGCGGCGGAGCGTGCGGCGATTGTGGCCGAGACGTATGCGCCAGGCGCGACGGTTGCGGGTGTGGCTCGCAAACACGGTATGTCGGCGACGCGGTTATCGACATGGCGCACGACGGCCCGGCGCAAGGTCGCGCGTGACGAGGGTCAGACGTCTGGTTTTGCAGAGATCGCAGTGCTTGCGACACCACCGCCTTCGCCCTTTGACGGTATTGAGATCATCGCGGGATCTGTCACTGTCCGGTTGCCCAAAAGCACGGCCACAAAACGGATCGCGAATGTTGCGCGGCACCTGGCGCGACAGGGATGATTGTTCCGTCTCAATCGGTGCGGGTTGTGATTGCGACCAGGCCGGTGGATTTCAGGAAGGGCCATGACGGGCTGGCGGCGGTTGCCGAACGCGATCCGGGCCTTGATCCGCACTCGGGCGTAATTATCGTGTTCCGCGCCAAACGTGGAGACCGCATCAAGGTTCTGCTTTGGGATGGGTCCGGTCTGGTGATGACGTACAAGCGGCTGGAACAGGGCAAGTTCGCCTGGCCCAGGGTCCATGATGGCGTGATGCGGCTGTCCAAGGCACAATTTGAGGCCCTGTTTGAGGGCCTGGACTGGCGACGGGTGACGGCGCGGCGGACACGTCGACCGGGTGCGGCAGAGTGACTCTCAGCCTTATGTACAGGGTGTAAATCGTGGCCTGATCTGCTAAGAACACGCCATGCCTGACGCTCTTGAATCCCTTGATCTGGATGCCCTTCCCGCGGAGGTGCGGGCGGTTGTTTTGGCGGCCCGGCAGGACGCTTCAAACCTAACATCTCAGTTTGCCGAACTCGAAGAAAGCAACGCCGCTCTCGCCACGCAGAACGCGGAACTTGAGGCGATCAACGCGCGTCTGGAGCATTTTGTCAAAGAACTGCACCAACTGGTCTATGGCAAACGCTCCGAGAAGCTCAGCCCGGATGAACGGCAACTGGCTTTTGAAGATCTGGAGGTCGCGACAGTCGAGGCCGAGGCGCAGTCAGAAACAATCGAGATGACCAAACCGCGCAAGAAGCGCAAACCTGCGCAGCGCAACCTTGGGAACCTGCCGGATCATCTGGAACGTATCGAACAGGTGATCGAGCCTGCCAGCATTACATGCCCCTGCGGCTGTGGTGAGATGGTCAGGATCGGCGAAGATCGCACCGAACGACTGGATATTGTTCCGGCCCAGGCGCGGGTGATCGTGACCATCCGGCCCAAATACGCCTGTCCGAACAAGGACGCTGGCGTGACCCAGGCACCTGCACCGGTACATCTGATCGAGGGTGGCCTGCCTACCGAGGGGACATTGGCGCAGGTGGCCGTGTCCAAGTACGCCGATCACTGCCCCTTGTTCCGGCAGGCGCAGATTTATGCCCGATCCGGCCTTGATCTGCACCGCTCCACCCTTGCGGGCTGGATGGGCCGGATATCCTTCCATCTTGCTCCCGTGGTGGATCATCTGTTCAAAGATCTCAAATCTTCCAGCAAGCTCTTTGCTGATGAGACGCGCTGTCCGGTGCTCGATCCGGGGCGCGGCAGAACCAAGACCGGGTATCTCTGGGCCATTGCCCGCGATGAGCGGCCCTTCGGGGGCACCGCCCCACCGGGTGTTGTGTTCTGTTACGCCGATGGGCGTGGCGGCAAACACGCAACGGAGTTCCTGACCGGCTTCAGCGGTACGCTGCAGGTGGATGGCTATACGGGTTATAATGCCCTGACCAAACCGGGCCGTAACTCAGGATCCGTCAAACTGGCCTATTGCTGGGCTCATGCGCGGCGCAAGCTCAAGGAAGTGCATGACCGCGATGGCTCGCCCATTGCAGGGGATGGGCTCAGGCGGATTGCCGAGTTCTACAAGATCGAGGCTGAGATTAGAGGAAAACCCGCCGCCGAGCGCAAAGCTGTTCGCCAGGAAAAGACCAAGCCGCTGATCGAGGCATTCGAGACTTGGCTCAAAACCGTCCGCTCCCGCATCTCGGCCAAATCACGCCTCGGCGATAAGCTCTCCTACATCGCCAAACACATGGACGGACTGAAGCTCTTTCTCGACGACGGCGCTATCGAGATGGACAGCAACGTGGTCGAGCGAACCATCCGCCCGATTGCCCTCAATCGTAAGAACGCGCTCTTTGCGGGCCATGACGAAGGTGGCAGAAACTGGGGGCGTATCGCCTCCCTGATCGAAACCTGTAAGCTTAACGACGTCGAGCCCTATGCCTATCTCAAGGCAACCCTCGAAGCCATCGCTGCCGGCCATCCAGCAGCCCGCATCGACGAACTCATGCCATGGAACTTTGACAGGGCGCGGTGACACCGCTTACTGTGCGGTTTGAGCGCGTTTTTTTGAGCACCCGATGGATCGTGCTGTCGCTGGCTGCTTCAACGATGCCCAATTCGACCACGCGCGTTTCCAGAAGACGCAAAGACCAGCGCGCGTGACCCTCCGGTGGTTCCGAACAGGCCAACGCAATGAGCTTCGCCTCAGCGGTTCCATCAAAGATTGCTGGCGTGGACGGGGTCTTCTGCTTTTTGCGACCCAGAGCCGCCTCAAGGCCTTCTTCCACAACCTGGCGGCGGGTACGGAATACTGTGGAAACACTGGTCTCCAAAGCTTCTGCAATCCGCTCGTCATCCCAGCCGCCACTGTCTGAAGATACATCTGCCTTGAGCAATATCCGCGCCTTGAGCAGTCGATACGCCGCCTGCCGACCCGTGCGGATCATATCCTCAAGCTGCAACCGCTCACCAGCATTCAGTCGAACAACATACTTCACAGCACGACCACATTTTGACATCTCAATACCCTCCCAAAATCTATAGCAGAGTGATTCAGAAAAATATCACAACGTCAAATCATGCGAAGCGAGGGACTAGCGTACGATCCAGACGGATTTATAGAAGACTTTCGCGAATACTTGGCCAAGCATCAAACGACCGAAGACCCCGCCGATATTCTCCGGGATTTTATTACTACGTACTTATCTACTGTGATAGATGTCCCAAGCTAGTAGTTCACCTGTTCGAACGGCATTGTCAAGTTGTGGGAGGGCATTCAATGGAACAACCTAAGCGGTTATTGTGACTCGTACAAAGTAACCGTCTGGCGAAGGCGCTCTGGCACGGGGGGATGGTGGCTGTTAGGCGGCATTGTCAAGTTGCGGTGCCACTCACTTGGCGGTAGGTATCCTTATGACCAAACCCAAGCAATCCGGCGCCTTTTCAGGCCATCGCTTCCCACCCGGGATTATCTCATACGCCGTCTGGGCCTATCATCGGTTTCCCATGAGTTTGCGCGATGTCGAGGACTTGTTGGCCGCACGCGGTGTGGTGGTCAGTTACGAGACCATCCGCGCCTGGGTTGCGAAATTTGGATCGCAATATGCCAATGTGATCCGTCGGGATCGCCCCGAAGTGACGGACAAATGGTACGTGGACGAAGTCGTCCTTCCGATGAAAGGCAAGAAATATTGGCTGTGGCGCGCCGTCGACAGCAAGGGCGACGTGCTGGATATCCTCGTCCAATCCCGGCGCAATAAACAGGCCGCCATTCGGTTCTTTCGCAAACTATTCAAGTCATATAGAGGTGGTCGCGGAAATTCAGACCAGTCGTTAAGGTGGATCGCATGACGAAAGAAGTGATCCGAAATGAAAAAACGAAAGAACCATTCGCCAGAGTTTAAGGCCAAGGTCGCGCTTGAAGCGATCCGTGATGAGATGACGCTGGCGGAACTGTCCAAGAAGTACGGAGTGCATCCCACGCAAATCGGGCCTGGCTGGCCCGAAGCTGCATATTTGGGCTTTTGAAAGAACAAATGGTGTACGTTTCATGTGCCTGAACTCTGCAAGTACATGACGACATTGTCTGGGTGGAACTTGAAGCCCCGACCGTCTGATACCAAGGGTGCTTCAAAATGACTCAGCTATGGATTTTGGGTACCGCCTGAGGTGCTGAGGTGATTCAAGATTGGCAAAGGAGACCACCGATGCCAGCCAGGATACCGATGCGAGCCGATTTTACCGCCAATGATCTGCGCAAGCTTGCCGCAGAGAGTTCTGATGCCCGGCAGAGCCGACGGCTTTTGTCGCTTGCCGCTATCGCCGATGGCATGTCGCGTGGGGCTGCGGCCCGCATTGGCGGGATGGACCGGCAAACGCTCAGGGACTGGGTGCTCCGTTTCAACGCTGATGGTCCAGCGGGGCTGCTGGATCGGCAGCGAGGAGGCTCGCGATCCCGCCTTGACAATGCGCAACTGGATGAACTGGCGGCTCTTGTCGAGACCGGTCCTGATCCTGAAAAGGACGGTGTCGTCCGCTGGCGGCGGGTCGATTTGAAGAATGTGATCAAGGCGCGTTTTGGCGTCGACTATCACGAGCGCCATGTGGGGCAGATTCTGCACAATCTGGGCTTTTCCCACATCAGCGCACGCCCTCAGCACCCGGGGCAGGACGTGCAGGTCATTGAGGATTTCAAAAAAACTTCGGCGACAATCTGAAGGAGACGCTTCAGGGGGTGCCGCCGGACAAACCCGTCGAAATCTGGTTCCAGGACGAGATGCGTCTCGGTCAGAAGAACACCCGCGTCCGCCAGTGGGCACGCAAGGGCACACGGCCCCGCCAGCCCGCCGATCAGCGTTACCAAAATGCGTATCTTTTTGGCGCCATCTGCCCCGAACGCGGCACCGGCGCGGCGATCATGATGCCAGCAGCCGACACCTATGCGATGCAGCGCCACCTGGAAGAAATCAGCAAAATTGTCTCCGATGGCGCC
Organism: uncultured Paracoccaceae bacterium; assembly: GCA_951812305.1. GTDB lineage: Bacteria > Pseudomonadota > Alphaproteobacteria > Rhodobacterales > Rhodobacteraceae > Rhodobacter_B. The sequence goes on along the minus strand of CATOSB010000011.1, from coordinate 274,203 downwards.
CACGCCGTCATCCTCATGGACCAAGCCGGCTGGCACACGACATCCGCTCTGGAAATCCCGCAAAACCTGTCGCTCATGTTTCTGCCGCCCAAATCACCAGAGCTGAATCCAACCGAAAACATTTGGCAATATCTCCGCCAGACATGGCTCGCAAACCGGACGTTCGACACATATGACGCGATTCTCGACGCGGGGTGCGAGGCCTGGAACAACCTCATCGCAAGACCGCAAACCATCACATCCATCGCAAGCCGCAACTGGGCGAAAGTCGGTCAGATTGAATAACCCTTGGTATGAGACGCGTTCAGCGCTGATGGGGTATTTTGGTCTATTTGGATTGATGGCGACAATGCGGAAGACCTCATCTTTCGATCTGAAGGTCCGCCCATAGTCAGAGGGTTCCAGGCCAAAATGCGGCGCAAGGACCTCGAACATGGCTTTATCTGGCGAATAGATTGCGCCGTCTGCCATCGGAATACCGACGCGGAAACTGATGTCGAAGCCATGACGCAGATCGATGTCACTCAGTTCGCCACCTTCAACCGTCAGCCCATGCGTTTCCACCACGGCGAGGCAGGCCTTCGTCATGTCCCGGCGCAAGCGTTTGCATAGCTCGGGTGGAGATATGCCCAAAAGTTGGTGACGGCCTTCATCAGGCGGCGATTTGAACTTGCTTGATGCCGTCCTTGAATTCAACCCCCTGAATGACTTCGGGTAGACGGTTTGGTCCGGAGATCTTCCGCCACTTTTTCTTGGCTGACCATTGTCTGACAGGGTATTGCGCAGCAATGTCCCGAGAAGGATCATCAGCCTGTACACCATAGCGAGGGCGGTTTTGCGGTTCAGGCAGCCCTTGGTTTTCCGGGTGCGGTTCCTGACAGTGGCAAAAACGCTTTCAATTGGGTTCGTGGTTCGGATGTGCTTCCAGTGTTCGGCAGGGAAGTCATAGAAAGCCAACAATTCACTGCGGTCTTTCACCAACTTGGCGACGGCCTTCTCGTATTTCACGCCGTAGGTTTCCACGAAAAGATCGAAAGCCGCGTTCGCCTCCTTCCTGGTCTCGGCCATCTGTTACCTGACAGGTGAATGCATGCATTCACCGAGAGGGCAGATGTCCTGAAGATCGGACTTGGCCTTTTCGTGTAAAGATTTTGGCATCGCGCCCAACACGTTGGCTGTTTTGTGGACCCAGCATCGCTGTTCGCGCGTCTCGGGGAAGACATCGCGCAGAGCGGTCCAAAACCCAAGTGCGCCGTCGCCGATGGCCAGTTCCGGGGGCACCGCCAGACCACGTTTCTTTAGCCCCTTCAACAGGTCGCGCCAACTGTCGGCATTCTCTCGGAACCCGTCCATAATCGCCAAAACATCCTTCTGACGTCCTTGTTCGGGCAGGCGTATTTGGGCCGGATGGTCACGATCACCCGCGCCTGGGCCGGAACAATATCCAGTCGTTCGGTGCGATCTTCGCCGATCCTGACCATCTCACCACAGCCGCAGGGGCATGTAATGCTGGCAGGCTCGATCACCTGTTCGATACGTTCCAGATGATCCGGCAGGTTCCCAAGGTTGCGCTGCACAGGTTTGCGCTTCTTGCGCGGTTTGGTCATCTCGATTGTTTCTGACTGCGCCTCGGCCTCGACTGTCGCGACCTCCAGATCTTCAAAAGCCAGTTGCCGTTCATCCGGGCTGAGCTTCTCGGAGCGTTTGCCATAGACCAGCTGGTGCAGTTCTTTGACAAAATGCTCCAGACGCGCGTTGATCGCCTCAAGTTCCACGTTCTGCGTGGCGAGAGCGGCGTTGCTTTCTTCGAGTGCACAATTGCGCGACGTCAGGTTGCTGTTCAACAGGCTCACGCCAAACGCCTCTTTCCGTGCCGCCAAAACAACCGCCCGCACCTCCGCGGGAAGGGCATCCAGATCAAGGGATTCAAGGGCGTCAGGCATGGCGTGTTCTTAGCAGATCAGGCCACGATTTACACCCTGTACATAAGGCTGAGAGTCACTCTGCCGCACCCGGTCGACGTGTCCGCCGCGCCGTCACCCGTCGCCAGTCCAGACCCTCAAACAGGGCCTCAAATTGTGCCTTGGACAGCCGCATCACGCCATCATGGACCCTGGGCCAGGCGAACTTGCCCTGTTCCAGCCGCTTGTACGTCATCACCAGACCGGACCCATCCCAAAGCAGAACCTTGATGCGATCTCCACGTTTGGCGCGGAACACGATGATTACGCCCGAGTGCGGATCAAGGCCCGGATCGCGTTCGGCAACCGCCGCCAGCCCGTCATGGCCCTTCCTGAAATCCACCGGCCTGGTCGCAATCACAACCCGCACCGATTGAGACGGAACAATCATCCCTGTCGCGCCAGGTGCCGCGCAACATCCTTGATCCGTTTTGTGGCCGTGCTTTTGGGCAGGCGGACAGTGACAGATCCCGCGATGATCTCAACACCGTCAAAGGGCGAAGGCGGTGGTGTCGCAAGCACTGCGATCTCTGCAAAACCAGACGTCTGACCCTCGTCACGCGCGACCTTGCGCCTGGCCGTCGTGCGCCATGTCGATAACCGCGTCGCCGACATACCGTGTTTGCGAGCCACACCCGCAACCGTCGCGCCTGGCGCATACGTCTCGGCCACAATCGCCGCGCGCTCCGCCGCCGTCCGTAGTACAGGCCTGCGGCGCGAAACCTCCGCCCCATCATCCAACATCAAATCACCTCCTGATCATTGGAGGCCAGAATCTCACATCAGACGCGCCCGCGATACCATGGGGCGCTCGCATCGCTTACGTTGGTCGCGGGTTTTCATACCGCTTTGCAATTGCCGAAAGTGCTGGTGCCGCAGACTGGCCGGCACGCACGATTTCCGCGTAGTCCTGTTTTGGTGGTTTGGGCGGCGCTGTCGACGATGATTGAGTAGCATTCGCTTCGCGAGTTCTCTCTCGCTCACGTTCGATGCGTTTTTCCTGGGCACTTACGCGGGCCACTGGCTCGGATTGAGTTACTCTTGTGTTTGTGCTTTCCGCTGCAAGCACTTTGGCTTCCACTTTTCGGGATCGTCTCTTTTCTTGCCACCAGACCAAAACGATAGGCAAGCCGAAGGCAAAGAGCATTTGACCGCCAACGGGCCAGCCTTGCAACACGGTCACTACGGCAACCATGCACAACAAAAAATAGAGCGCGTAAAAAAATAGAACTCGAAAAAGCTTTAGTATTGATGACATTAACAAAACCCTCTTACGAATTACTTTAGTTTGTGAGGTTTTCGATGCAATCACTATCGCTAAAGTAGAAACGCAAATCTCGGCGATTTTCAAATACCGTTCGAAAATGTCTTCGGTTAGGTGCTCTCCTTCAAAAGAACTTCCGCGCTTGAGATATAACCATCTCAATGATCCGATTTACAAGGGGTCCCGAAGGCAGTGCAAATTTCCAACTTTTCTGTCCAAGTGCCCAAACTAACAGGTCAATTAGCTCACTGGGAAAGCTTACCACCCCTCAAAAAATCCACACTTTCCACAGTTTGGGGATATTCTCGTAACCTATGAAGCATCTTCGCAGGAAGCGAAGGCCTTGTTTGAAGAGGGAGCAGAGTGGCGTTGTTGCATAGATCACCCGCCTTCTGATATCGACGCGTTTTGTTTCCTTCAGGATGTTGTAGATGCCGCACAAATTCAACGCAGATCGTCGAGATAGAGCGTTTCAACTTAATTCGGAATCACTTAACGCTGCCTGAAATCAAAGATTTCAACGCGCTAAGCGATAAGTGATGTATCAAGTTAAAGTCGAAACGCTATATGTAGGCGCTTGCAAACATCCGGGTTTCGACCTGCAAACATCGTGTAATTTCTGCCGGGATTATCTGCGACTATCGGGGTGCTCAAACCGGGATTATCTGCGAACGAGCCGGGATTAGTTGCAACCAGCCTGCAAACATCGGGGTTTGCCGGGATTAGTTGCGACTATCGGCTGTCGTGGAAACGCTCGTTTGCCGGGCACCAGCATGGTGTCATTGCCTGACATTGGCTCCGCTCGATAATATTGCCTGTTTACCCTGTCCAGGTATCACGGTATGAGTTTTTAGCTTACTGAACCTGAGTTCTGGATAAGCGCTATATCTGGTATTCGACCTGCCTGATTGTTTCCGGCACGGTTATGGGTCCCATTTTAACTTTGGTTTTCCCGAGCATATAGGCTGCGACACACGAGATGAGGTGTACGAATGCGTTGGCAGGCGATCTGTGTCGAGTGTGTTCCAGTCCCATGCTGGTTTTCAACTTATCGAACAGAGTTTCGATGATGAACCGCCTTCGCAACAGGATTTTGTTCAGGATTGGCAGGAGATAGTTTTTCATGTTGCGGCGAATGCCGGTGACGAGGTGGAGGCCACGCTGCCAGAGCCGTTGGAAGAGGGATTTGGAGATATAGCCCTTATCAGCAAATATTTTGCCTTCGAGGCCCGCGATCATGGCTTCAAACGGCTTTCGATCATCGACATTACCTGCCGTGATTTTGACGGCCATGATCTCCCCCTTGTTGTTGATGATTAGATGCAGTTTGAAGCCAAAGAACCAGCCCATTGTGCTGCGACCGCGCTTTGCCAGCCCCTTGAAGACCTTGTTTCGATTAATGCGGGCATTGTGGCAGACCGCGAGCTTAGTGCTGTCGGCAAAATAGACGCCGGTTTTTTCACCGCTGAAGCAGTGCAGCAGTATGCAAAACGGCACCATTAATCTTGGCATGAGGCTGACAAACCGACCATAGCTCGGGAGGGTGCCAAAGCAGTCACGGTATTTCTGCTCAACGCCATAAATCCAATAATGTTTGAAGTCCTTGAACGGCGACAAGTGAAACAAGACCATGATGAACAGGCTCTCCCCCAGGGTCAGCTTGCCGGAGCGAAGCCTCTGACGACCCGAGGGGATCAACCGGTGGCGCTCCCAGTCCTCGTAGGTTTTTGCAAAATCATCGAGACAGACAAAAAGTGCGGTGTTAGTGATCGACATGAGTGGCGGTCCATATTGTGTCGCTTTTGAACCTTGAATCATGGGGCAACGTACCTGGAAACCCCTCTCACCCCATACTAATCACGGGGGCATTCAGGCTGGTCAACACGGGGCAAAAGGTGCGCGCCATGGAGAACAACTTCCCAATCAACGAAGATCTCGCTTATGAGAAGATCCGGGACCTCATGTTCGACATGATGGAAGAGGACCCCAACCGTTTCTACGCCCTCACGGATAAGCTCAATGAACTGGCTGCGCTCCCTAAAAGAACCATGACACTTGTGCTCGATCTGATGGCTGCCACTCCCTTTCAGGTGATCATCCCGAAACACGTACGGAAAAATGACCCTGATACATTCAAAGCAGATCACGAAACCGTTTCAAATGTTCTATTTCTTGGAGAGTTTGGCGGAATTGCCGTTGAACTGGAGCCAAATGAGGCTTTGAGAGAACCGAGGATCATTTCCATAACAATGGTGGAAATCCCTCATCGCAACCCTCTGCGAAAAAGGGTCAACGAGTATCGTAAAAAACGAATCAAAAAACTACGAAAAAATTCTGTCGAGTAGTGCACTGGTGACGCCAACGTCTTATCCAGAATCGGGGTATCATAGCAAGCGTGATTTTGAACACGCGCAGCGTCAATCTGATGGAAAATGCGGCTGCTCTGCCCCGCGATATCGGCTCTGTGGACCACCGCTATCAATACATTTCGCGGGTTCTGGGCAATCCTCACATCGATACTGATGAGATCATGCAGGCCTATGTTGGTGAAATTTTCCGCCGCCAGTGTGAGGCCGGAGAAACGATTGTGGTGGCCCTTGATCAAAGCAAGCTCAACGAAGGGCATGAGGTTTTGATGTTATCGGTGCGGATGCGGGATCGGGCCCTCCCGGTCGCCTGGCGTGTACGCCAGACCAAAGGGCCGATTGGATGGCGCGTGCAACATGAGCTTTTGGAAGCAGTCCGCCCATGGCTCCCGGCGGATGCGCGTGTGTTGCTGGCGGGAGATCGGTTTTATGGAACCGCCCGATTGGTCGCATGGTGCCAGGAGGCTGGATGGGACTACCGGCTGCGCATGAAGGGAAATATCACACTGCAACATCAGGGTGGCGAGATGATGACGCGCGAAATTGCCCAACTGATGCCCGAAGGGCTTGTAAACGCTGAGCTTTACGGAACGGGCGTCTTTAGCAACATTGGAGTGCTTCACGAAGAGGGGCACAAAGAGCCTTGGATTATTGCCATGAATGCAGCACCGTCCGAGTACAAGGTGCTCGATTATGGAATGCGTTGGGGAATTGAAGCCATGTTCTCCGACTTCAAAACCCGGGGCTTTGAAATTACTCAAAGCCAGATCAAAAAGCCGGATCGATTGGCCCGCCTCATTTTGGTGCTGGCAATCGCCATGTACTGGGCTGTTTCAACCGGAGCAAACGAAGAGCACCACGTCGCAATACGCGGCGAAAAAAGGGGATTCGAAAAGCCCGAAGGTCCTTATGCTCTCTCTTCAAGACAGGCCTTCGTGCTATCCGACGATGCCTCGCAGGTTATGCCAAAATCCCCAAGCTCTGGGATGTCTGGCTAAATTGAAGGGTGGTAAGCTGGGAAAGAGAAGTTGACCATTGCATTCGATCCTCCATCAGTTTTGCGAACGGAACGATGTCGCCCCCAACACTCGCCGACTCCAAGGCAGACATATATGCTGCTCGATGCTCGACATCGATAACTGTCCAGGGGTAGCCGCCGGATGCAAACATTGCGTTCATCAAGAAACGTGCCATGCGCCCGTTTCCGTCGGGATAGGGGTGGATGTAACCGAGTAGCCAGTGCCCAAGAACAGCGCGAACCGCTGCGGAATCTTCATTCTCGAGTCTTTTGAACAGGGTCTCCATACCGTCGGCAATAGCTTCCACGCGCGGCGGCGTGTGACGTGATCCCCGCAGATACACTGGATGATTTCGGTAGCCAGCCAATGCGCCAGCCTTCAGGATACCTGCCGTCACAGACGGCCGGAATAACTCTTCATACCAACTATCATGATCTTGTCTGGCCGCCTGCCCTGCCGACACCCCCGTTAGTATTCTTTCAATCGACGCACGAACGGATTGAAAGGCTTGCCAGTAACCGCGGGCCGCAAGCGCATCGACATCCTTCTTGTGTTCCACATTTCCAAGAGGGTCGAAGGACCCCTGCCGCACTTGCTCGATCAACTCTGTAGTGACGGAATAGCCTTCAATGGACAGTGAGTGATAGGCATCGTTGACGTAGATGTCGTCGATCACCGCCAGATACGTATCTTTGTCGGCAGGCATACTTGGTTCGTCAGGAAATATGCCTAGAATGGCGTCGCGATGTGTGTCCCACGCAGCATTGATCCGAGCCGCAAGTGGCGAGTTGCCCACTTCGAGGGGCATCACGTGGGCACCATCCACGAACGGGTTCCTCTCCCGGACATCGTAGTCAGCGGCCTTCATCTTCTTGAGAATTGTGTCGGCCTCATTGTCGCGCCCAACGCGACGCAACGCACCCGCAATCCGCCCTGCGGCCAAAACGTGCCCGCCGTCGAGCAATTTGACAAGCAAGGGGCCTGTATTCCTCAAACCGCTCAAGACAATTTGCGCTTCCATTGCGTAGGAGCGGTAGAATACTTCGGGGACGTTGATGAGTGCCGCTTCAACAGAGAGAATGAACAGCCCATCTTTTGTGACGATGTCGCTCTTCGGAGGCAGGTCCTTCTTGAGATCGTACAGCGACGTGTCGAACGGCAGCACCGTGTTGTTGCCAGACCCCTTGGGAGTCCAAACGATCACTTGCTTCGGAATGTGGGTGCTTTCGGCGTGCAAAAGTAAAGATTGCTCGGACGAGAAGCACCACTCCACGCCATAGCGTTCGTGGCAGTACCGACGACAGAAGTCCCAGAATGATGTGTACCAGAAGGTCGAGTCATGGGATTTGTCTTGTGGTCGAGTCACGATCAGCCAGCCCAAAATGACATCTGTTAGGAAACCATTTTTCTTTAGCCTCTCTCGGTGGGTCCGGCTAAGCTCACCGCTTCGAAGGACGTTGCCATGTTCCGCTTGTCGCTCCTTGAGAAGCTCGAGCGAGGCTGCAAGTTTTTCATTTGGGGTAGCCATAATAAGAAGGTCACCTTCCTAAAGAAGTTGCCGGTACTTTACGCGTATTAAGAGCTGTACATTTAGACGTAAAGCGTGTCGTTTGTATACACGTTTTTTAAGCCGTGCAATCACACGTAAAGTTAGATGTGCATCTTGACGAGTTTTATGCTGATCCCGCATGGGACCCAGCAACTGAACGGGAGCGTTCGCCACCGATTGAAAGTCGAAGTCAGACCTATCGAAAGTAAAAAGCCTCTGACGCCCCCCGGCCCCACTCACAAAGACAAAAGATGTCGCGACACACCGCAAGATGGCGTTGTTGCACGGAAGCTCTGGAGCTCGGAACGCGCCCTACCCGAGACGGAATTCAGGCGGTGCGTTCGAAACGTGGCTGGCCAAGCCCGGTCATTCGGTTGAGAATCTGCACGCCAATCCTGGCTTCCGATTTCTGGTTTTCGAAGTCGCGCGACTTTAGCCTGGGCCCAATAACCGCCTTCCAGCGGCCCATGAGAGTCTCACCCCGGCTGCGTTGATTGTAGCCCGTGGCTTTCTGCCAGGCCATCCGCCCGCGGGCTGCGATCTCGGCGATATGGCAGTCTCGTGCCGTCAGATTGTGGGTCGCATTGGGGCTCACAACCGCGTTTTTGGGAGGTGGGATCGTCACCTTGATCATCGGTCCGAACCGAGCGGCAAGTAAATCGGATGTTGGTTCTCCGTCGTATGCTCCATCTGCGAGGAACCAATCAACCGGACCATCGACCTGATCCAGGAGATCTGGCAGCACCGTCGGATCGCCGACGTCATCCGTGGTGAGATCAGAACAGACGATCTCCCCGCTGACAAGATCAAGACCGAGGTGGAGCTTGCGCCAGGAGCGCCTTTTACGCTTGATTTTGTGCTTTTCTTCAAGCCACTCGCCCGCGCCGAAGATCTTAAGACCTGTACTGTCCACTGCCAAATGGATCGCCGCCCGGCCATCGATCCCTGGCTTTGCAGGTAACGCCAGGCCGCTGCCCCGCCGCGACAAGGTGGAGAAATCAGGTACCGCGATTTCGACACAGAGCAGCTTTGCCATCGAACGCATCAAGCCTTGCGTCTGGCGTAATGGTTGGCGGAATACCATGCCCGGCGTCAGGCACATCTCAATCGCCAGATCCGAATATTTGCGCTGCCCGCCACGGGTAGTACGCCGAGGCGCAGCCCATGAACTCATTGCATCCTCACTAATCCAGATCGTCAGATCACCGCGCTGACGAAGCGCTTCGTTGTATTCAGCCCAATTGGCCACGCGATACTTCTGTTTCGGGATCTTGTCTCGACGATCTGCGTTGAATTTGTGCGGCATCTACAACATCCTCAAGGAAATAAAACGCATTGATATCAGAAGGCGGGTGATCTATGCAACAACTCCCCCCGGATGCATGGAACCGGGCCGACCGGGTCTGTCGAGGCAAGTGCGACACCGTCGAAGTGTTTCACAGCGGATGCGGCGCAATTGTATCGGCGCCACGTGGCGGAAATTTCGCAGGTTTCGGCGAGGATCGGGAATCGGCGATCGATGAAGCAATGGCCAATTGTGCGTCTACCGAGAATACGCGGTGTCATGTGAGGGTCTGGGCCTGCACGCGATAGTCTGAGTGCAGCGGGTTGACCTTGGGTCGGCCAGCGTGGTTTGGCTGGGCAATGGCAAAGGGCAACAAATCCAAAGGCAACAAAGAGCGAATCCAACCGGTTCGGTTTCTGATGCGCTGGGCGCTGCGTGGCGTTATGATTGCCGTTGCACTGGTGCTGATGCTGATCGTGCTGTTCCGTTTCGTGAACCCCCCGACCACGTTTTACATCCTGTCGGAATCGCGCCGATTGGGTGGCGTAGAACGTGAATGGATCGGGATGGAGAACATAGCACCGGTGATGGCACGCTCTGCCGTGGCGGCGGAGGATGCGAATTTCTGCGTCCACTGGGGTTTTGACATGGAAGCGATCCGCGCGGTTCTGGAAGAAGGCGCGCGGCGCGGGGCCTCGACCATCAGCCAGCAGGTGGTAAAAAATACGTACCTTTGGCACGGGCGAAGCTGGGTCAGAAAGGCGCTGGAAGGGCTGATCACGCCGGTGATGGAGGCCGTGTGGACCAAGCACCGGGTTCTGGAGGTTTATCTGAATGTTGCAGAGTTTGATGAAGGCGTCTTTGGTGTCGCAGCGGCGTCACGGCATTACTTTAAAAAAGAAGCCGCGGATTTGAGTGCACGAGAGGCGGCGCTTCTCGCCGCGATACTGCCAAACCCAAAAGGGCGGAATGCCGCCAAACCAAGTGCGGCCTTGCGGAAACGCGCCGCCTCAATTGCCGATGGAGCAGCAACAATTGCGCGCGATGGGCGGGCAATATGCTTCGAGGATTGAAACATGTCGCGTTTCACGGCATTGAGGCAGAAATCCTTGGGTCATAATCGACGTTTCAGATGAACCGGCTGTTTCACGTTCCACTCTCTCCATTCTGCCGAAAGGTGCGGCTTTCGCTGGCTGAAAAGAAGATTGAAGTCGAACTGGTGCAGGAAAAGTACTGGGAACAGGACCCCGATTTCATGCGCCGCAACCCGGCGGGCAAAGTGCCGGTATTGAAGATTGACGGTCGCACGTTGTCAGAAAGCGCGCCGATTTGCGAGTATCTGGAGGAAGCTTATCCCGAGCCGTCCCTGATGCCCAAGGACAAGGATGCGCGCTATGAGGTGCGCCGACTGGTATCGTGGTTTGACGACAAGTTTCATCACGAGGTGACATCGAAGCTGCTTTATGAGCGGGTCAACAAAAAGATCACCGGTGAGGGGTATCCGGATTCAAAGAACGTGAAATCCGGGGCGCAGAAGATCAAATATCATCTCGATTACATGGCTTGGTTGTTAGATCAGCGGCGATGGTTGGCCGGCGATCTTATGTCGCTGGCGGATTTTGCGGCAGCCGCACATCTGTCATCGCTGGATTACATTTCTGATGTCGATTGGAACAGGTCTTCCGTTGTGAAGGACTGGTACGCCAAAATCAAATCCCGGCCCGCGTTTCGGCGCATTCTGGCGGATAATGTGCCCGGCTTTCCGGCGCCAGCGCATTACGCCGATCTGGATTTCTGATTGGGGGCCAGCCCCCAAACCCCCGAAGTATTTCCGGCCAGATGAAAGAGCCGGCGCTGAAAGAACGGCTGGCGGCCCGCGCGCAGGAAGAGGGGTTTTCGGGTGTCGGCGTGACGCGGCCCGATGCCGTTCCGGACTTGCCCGCGCGGCTGGAGGCATTTGTGTCGAAGGGTCGGCACGGGCAGATGGGCTGGATGGCAGAGCGGATGCCGTGGCGCGGGAGCCCTGTGGCGCTTTGGCCGGAGGCACGGTCTGTGGTGATGCTGGCGGAGGCTTATACACCAGAGCATGATCCGCTCGAGATTTTGCAGCAACGCGATTGCGGAGCGATTTCGGTTTATGCGCAGAACCGGGATTACCACGATGTCGTCAAGAAACGGCTAAAACGGCTGGGGCGGTGGCTGATCGGTGAAGCGGGCGGCGAGATCAAGGTGTTTGTCGATACTGCGCCAGTGATGGAAAAACCGCTGGCAGAGGCGGCGGGGCTGGGCTGGCAAGGGAAGCACACGAACCTGTTGTCACGCGAGTTGGGGAACTGGTTCTTCCTTGGCGCGATTTTCACCACGCTGGAACTGGAGCCGGATGTGCCGGGGGCGGAAAATTGCGGGTCGTGCCGGGCCTGTCTGGATATTTGCCCGACAGATGCGTTTCCGGCGCCGTTTGAGCTCGATGCAAGACGGTGCATTTCTTATCTGACAATCGAGCACAAGGGGCCGGTAGATGAAGATTTGCGGCCCCTGTTGGGAAACCGGATCTATGGCTGTGACGATTGCCTGGCCGTATGCCCGTGGAACAAGTTTGCGGTGGAGGCGCGCGAGGTGAAATACGCGGCGCGAGACGATCTGAAGGCTCCAAGGCTGGCGGTGTTGGCGGCGCTGGACGATACCGCATTTCGCGCGATGTTTTCAGGCTCGCCAATAAAACGGATCGGGCGGGACCGGTTCGTGCGCAATGTGCTTTACGCGATTGGAAATTCGGGGGACGAGCGCTTGGCCCCCGTGGCGCAATGTTTGACCGACGACCCGGACCCGACGGTGGTGGACGCGGCGCGCTGGGCTGCATACCGGCTATGCGGGGGCGCGGCGTGGGCAAGGGACACTTAAACTGTTAGGGAACAGTCATGTCCTCCTCCCGCGGTATTCTTTTGATGCTTCTCGCAGTGTCGTGCTTTTCGATCATGGCGGCGCTCGTGAAGGCTGCGGATCGCGTGCCACCGGGAGAGGCAGTGTTCTTTCGTGCATTCTGTGCATTGCCGGTGATCCTGCTTTGGTTGGCGGTGCGGGGTGAGGTTCGATCAGGGCTGAGTGTGCAGAGCTGGAAGGGCCACGCGGTGCGCGCAATTGCGGGCACGGTGGCGATGGGTCTGGGCTTTCTGGGATTGAAGTTGATCCCGCTGCCGGAAGCAACGGCAATCCGGTTTGTGACCCCCATCCTTGTGCTGATCTTCGCGGCCATGATCTTAGGCGAGGTGATCAGGCTTTTCCGCATTTCTGCGGTGATTGTCGGGCTGTTCGGCGTGATGATCGTGATCTGGCCGCGGTTGAGTTTCGATATTGGAGACGCCGCGCTGTTGGGTGTAATTGTCACGCTGGCCTCTGGCGGGTTGGCGGCGTTGGCGCAGGTTTTCGTCAAGGCGATGGCGGGGACAGAGAAAACCACAGCCATCGTGTTTTGGTTTTCGGCGACAGCATCCGGCCTTGCACTTTTGAGCTTGCCATTCGGCTGGGTCCTGCCAAGCGGGATTGAATGGATCTGGCTGATTGGCGCGGGGTTGATCGGCGGATTGGGGCAGATATTGCTGACTTCGGGATACAAATACGCTGAGGCTTCAACGCTGGCGCCGTTCACCTATGTCGCGATGATCTGGTCGCTGATCCTTGGGTACTTCGTGTTCGGCGAGGTGCCAACATGGCCGATGCTGTCGGGCGCGGCGCTGGTGATCGCGGCGGGCGTGACGATTGTTCTGCGTGAACGTGCCTTGGGAATGCAGAAGACAGCGGAGAACAAGTTCCAGACGTTGATCAAGCACGGGTAGGAACCGACAGGTGGTTCAATTGTTCCACGTCTTGAGAGCTTTGGCCGTGCTTATCCGGTCGGGACGTGTATTTGTGCGTCGAATTTCAAGCTATTCCCGCACCAACTTGTCATACCCTTCCGAAATCTCCCGCGTCATGGCACCGACTTCAAAATTGTAATCGCCGATCGAGCCAACTGGCGTGACTTCCGCCGCTGATCCGGTCAGCCAGCATTGCTGCATGTCTTCCATCTCGCCGGGTTCGATGTGGCGCTCATGCACCTTGATCTGGCGGTCTTTCAACATGCCGATGACTGTCTGACGGGTCAGGCCATTCAGGAATGCGTCAGGCTTGGGCGTGTGGACTTCACCGTCTTTCACGAAGAACACATTCGCGCCGGTCGCCTCGGCGACATAGCCGCGATAGTCGAAGAACAGCGCGTCTGAACACCCCTTCGCCTCGGCGGCATGTTTGGAAGTGGTACAAATCATGTATAGGCCGGCGGCCTTGGCGTGGACGGGGATGGTTTCGGGGCTGGGGCGCTTCCATTTGGAGATGTCGAGCTTGGCGCCCTTGAACTTGGCATCGCCGTAATAGCTGCCCCATTCCCACGTGGCAATGGCCATACGGACCGGGTTCTTGGCGGAGCTTACGCCCATATCCTCGCCCGAGCCGCGCCACGCGACGGGGCGAACATAGGCATCAGTCAGGCCGTTGGCCTTCAGCGTCGCGTATTTCGCCTCTTCGATCTGGTCAACCGTGTAAGGGATCGGCATGTCGATCTCGTCACCAGAAAACAAAAGCCGTTCGGAGTGCTTACGGGACAGGAAGATTTTGCCGTTATAGGCGCGCTCACCTTCAAATACCGAAGACGCGTAATGCAGTGCATGGGACAGGACATGCACACTCGCCTCGCGCCACGGCACAAGCTTGCCGTCCAGCCAGATAACGCCGTCGCGGTCGTCGTAAGATGCACCCATCGGTCCAGTCCCTTTGCTGCCAGGGCGATGCCCTTGATTTACGAATGTTGCGCAAATTAAGGCCGTTTCGGACATAAATTTGCGCCAGATCCGAAGAATCGATAAAGGTTGGGCCTTGGAATGTCAACAAGGCTGACATAAAATGGTTGTAACAATTGAGGGACGTCACGCATGGCAGAAAGCGGTCCAGGCGGTGAAAGCCTGCTGTTTCTGACGGACGAGCAGCTGCGCAAGGGGATTGAGGCGATGTTCTTCGCCTATCGCGGGTTCACAGCCGATCCAGACCGTATTCTGGCCGACAAGGGCTATGGCCGCGCGCATCACAGGGCGGTGCATTTCATCAAGCGCTCGCCGGGGACGACGGTGAACAACCTCCTCAGCATTCTGGGCGTGACCAAGCAGTCACTGAACCGGGTGTTGCGCGCGCTGATCGCCGATGGGCTGGTGGAAAGCCGCGTGGGCAAGGAAGATCGTCGCGAGCGGCATCTGTATCTCACAGAAGACGGGGCAGCTCTGGAGGCGGAATTGTCCAATGCGCAGCGGGTGCGAATGCGCGCGGCGTTCCGCGAGGCGGGGCCGGACGCGGTGGCGGGCTTTCGAACCGTGCTGGAGGCAATGATGGATGCCGATTTGCGGCGACACTTCAATGCGCTTAAGGATCGGTCGCAATGACACCTGATTCACATCTTCTGATCGTTGACGATGACGAGCGTATTCGCGGGCTTTTGCAGAAGTTCCTGGTACGCAACGGGTTCTGGGTGACAGCGGCGCGCGATGCAGAACATGCACGGCGCGTGTTGTCGGGTTTGGAATTCGACATGCTCGTGCTGGACGTGATGATGCCGGGCGAAGATGGCATCGCGCTGACCAAAGCGCTGCGTGAGGGTGGGGTGACGACGCCGGTGCTGTTGCTGACGGCGCGGGGCGAGACGGAAGACCGGATTTCCGGGCTGGAGGCGGGGGCGGATGACTATCTGGCCAAGCCGTTTGAGCCAAAAGAGCTGTTGCTGCGGATCAACGCGATATTGCGGCGGATGCCGCAGACCGAGCCGGATGCGGCGGCCAAGGTGCTGTCGCTCGGGCCGATCCGTTACGACGTTGAACGCGGCGAGATGTGGCGCGGCGATGATCTGGTGCGGTTGACGGCAACCGAATCGCAACTGATGCGGATATTTTCGGCGCAGACGGGAGAGCCGATGAGCCGCACCAAGCTGGTTGAGGATCTGGGGCGTGATCGCGGACAAGCGCAGGAGCGCGCCGTGGATGTTCAGATCACGCGGCTGAGACGCAAGATCGAGCAGGACCCAAAACAGCCGCGATACCTGCAAACCGTGCGCGGTGCCGGGTACATGCTGGTGACCGATTGAGCGATTTTGACCGCGCCCTTCAGGAAGTCGTCCGGCTGCACGATTTCCTTGGCGCATGGTTTCGTGGTGAATTCCCAGTTGAACAGTTCGAGCCTGCGTTTGCCGGGGTTCTGCACCCCGAATTTGAAAATGTTCAGCCTGCGGGAACCGTGATGACAAAAGGCGATCTTGTCGGCGCGATCCGGGCGGGTCACGGAACCAACCCGGGATTTCGGATTGCGATAAAGGCCCCTCGGCTGCTGGGCGTATGGCCCGAACTAGAGCGTCGTCCTTGAAATCTGAATCGATGGGATTCCCACGTGGCAGGTTTTGTGATTCACCATATGTGGAGGTGGATCATGGGCAAATCGCTATCACTGGATATTCGGGAACGTGTCGTCGCTTTGGTTGATGACGGCCTTTCCTGCCATGAGGCTGCGCGGCGTTTACGGATATCAGCTGCCAGCGCGGTGCGGATCATGCAACGTAAGAGGCGAACGGGTGGGGTGAGAGCTGCGCCTCAAGGCCGCCCTCGGCGCAGCAAGCTGGATGTGGTCTCAAACTGGCTTAAGACACGCGTGGAAGCCGAGCCGGATATCACTATGCCGGAACTGGCCGAGGTGCTGAAACAGGAACATGCCCTCACCGCGACACCGGCGATGCTCTCGCGTTATCTGATCCATCGTCTTGGGTTCACATATAAAAAAATCCCTGATCGCGACGGAGCGGCTGCGCAAACGGGTGCGCGCTGCCAGGTACGAGTGGCAGCACCGCCGGATGCCGAGGATGCGCCTTGAGCCGCACCGGCTGGTTTTTATCGACGAAACAGCTGTCACGACCAAGATGACACGGCTTCGTGGTCGATCCCCACGCGGCACCCGGCTGGAAGCCGACGCGCCCTTCGGCCACTGGCGCACCCAGACCTTCATCGCGGGCCTGCGGATCGACGAACTCAGCGCCCCCTGGGTGCTGGACGGCCCCATGAACCGCGCCGCGTTCGACCTCTACATCGAGACCCAGCTGGCTCCAACGTTGCAGCCGGGCGATGTGGTGATCGCCGACAACCTGTCATCGCACAAATCGGCCAATGCGCAGGAACTGCTGAAGTCGCAAGGCAGCTGGCTGCTCTTCCTGCCGCCGTATTCGCCCGATCTCAACCCGATCGAAATGGCGTACTCGAAACTCAAGGCACACCTGCGTCGGCTCAAGGCCCGCACCTTCGACGCCCTTTTCCAATCCGTCGCCCAAACCTGCGACCTCTTCCCGCCAACCGAGTGCCGAAACCTCTTCAAAGCTGCCGGATATGTTGCAGATTAGATGGACGACGCTCTAATTCTGTTTCAATACACCGAAGCCCAGACCGGCGCACGCGCCTCGGCATCAGAGAATAGGCGGCGTTCAACAGTGCTGTTTGAGACAGGCACAGACCAGCTTATGTGGCGTTATCTGACCGAGGTTGGATTAGAATAGGCCTCTAAACCGGGACATGGCTGGCCTCAAATAGCCAAATGTCCGAAAGAACCACGCTGCTCACACACGGTGATATGGCGCCCCGGCAAGGATCGACGTCGCGCGATAGAGCTGCTCTGCCAGCATCACGCGGGCCAGCATATGCGGCCAGACCATGCGTCCGAAACAGAGCGACAAGTCCGCGCGCGACCGGAGGGATGGGTCCAGCCCATCCGCACCGCCGATCAGGAAAGCCACATCCCGCGCACCAGTGTCGCGCCAATCGGCGAGGCAGTCGGCGAATTCGGGCGACGTCATCACCTTGCCACGCTCATCCAGTGCGATGGTACGCGCGCCTTTGGGGATGGCTTTTTCCAGCAGGGCGGCCTCTGTCGCCATACCGCCGCCTCGCTTGTCTTCGACTTCATTGACGTTGAACGAAGGGAAGCCTAAACCGCGTCCTGTTCGCTCCGCACGTGAAAGATAATCGTCGATCAGCTCTTTCTCAGGCCCGGCGCGCAAGCGCCCGACCGCGCAGATGCTTACGCGCATAGAATCGGCCTCAAGCCGGTCTCAGGCCTTTGCGACGACGGCGTCGCCCGGGCTCATCCACATTTTTTCAAGCTGGTAAAACTCGCGCACTTCCGGGCGAAAGACATGGACAATGACGTCGCCCGCATCGATCAGCACCCAGTCACCGGTGCCTTTGCCTTCGGCGCGTGCGAGGACGCCAAGGTCAGCTTTCAGCCGATCCGTCAGTTTTTCAGCCATAGCCACGACCTGACGCGAGGAGCGTCCGGACGCGATCACCATGAAATCCGCGATCTCGGATTTGCCAGCAAGGCTGATCGAGACGACGTCTTCGGCTTTTTCTTCTTCAAGAGAGGTGAGGATCCTTTCAAGCAAAGTGTCGCTTGCAGAATCCAGGGAATGCAGTGCAGCTTTTGCATTCGGCACGGCCGCGTTCCGGGCCGTTTCAGCACTATGAGTCAGGACGGGGTCCTCCTTGGTTGCGCGCCTGCAAAGGCCCAGACGCAGGCCCTGTGGAAAACTTAGCAGCCGATTAATAAACTTCAATGACATCGAAGCTTTGCGCGCGATTTCGTGCTGAAACCGCAACGAACATGCGCCGACAGGGGAAATTCAATACAATTTCCCCATTGCGCGACGGCGCCTGGACAGCGATTTTCCACAACACCGAAATAATCTGTACATAGAAGTGAGGGGACAGATGCTGGAAACGATTATTGGCCTGGTCGCAGGCGCAGTGGGCGGCAATGCCGCCGGTGGTATTTTGAAAAATCTCAATCAGGGCACGTTGATCAACTCGATTGCCGGGATTGTCGGCGGTGGCGTCGGCGGACAGGTGCTGAGTATGCTGACAGGCGGCGCGGTGGATGCCGCGGCCACGGATGCGGCCGGCGGCGCCATTGGCCCAATCATCAGCCAGATCGCCGGTGGTGCGGTTGGTGGCGGCGGTGCGCTGGCCATCGTTGGCGCCCTGCGCAACATGATGGGCAAGTAACCTCTGACCAACTGACACTTGAGTCTTCAGGCTCTCGTGGATAGCTAGGCCCTGCGTCATTCACGCGGGGCCTTTGCACATGGACGACCCAAAAACACTTGTATCCACCGACTGGCTGGCGGCGCATCTGGACGATCCTGATCTGAGGATTTTCGATGCCTCTTGGTACCTTCCCGGTATGGGCCGGAATGGACGTGCCGAATATGATGCAGCGCATATCCCCGGCGCGCGGTATTTCGATATTGATGATATCTCCGACCACCGTTCCGAAATTCCGCATACTGTGCCGACGCCGGAAAAGTTCATCAGCCGGATGCGTGCAATGGGGGTCGGTGACGGCCATCAGGTGGTGGTCTACGACGGCGCGGGATTGTTCAGCGCGGCGCGGGTCTGGTGGATGTTCCGCCTGATGGGCAAGACCGACATTGCGGTTCTGGATGGCGGCTTTGGCAAGTGGCAGGCCGAGGGGCGCCCGACTGAGGACATGCCGCCTGTGATGCGCGACCGGCACATCACGATCAGCCGACAGAACCACCTGATCAAGGACGTGACACAAGTCGCGGCGGCCTCAAAGCTGATGGACTATGAAATACTGGATGCCCGCGGTCCGGGCCGTTTTCGCGGTGAAGAGCCCGAGCCACGCGCCGGATTGCGGGCAGGCCATATCCCGAACTCAAAGAACGTTCATTACGGCACGTTGCTAAACGATGACGGCACAATGAAGACGCCGGATGCGTTGCGCACTGTGTTTGATGCTGCAAGCGTGGATTTGTCCAAGCCGGTTATCACCACCTGCGGGTCCGGTGTCACAGCGGCGATCATCAACCTGGCGCTGGAGCGGATCGGGCACGACGCCCACGCGCTTTATGACGGGTCATGGTCGGAATGGGGCATGTATGACGATCTTAAGGTTGCGACGGGAGATGCATGATGCTTGAGAAACTGAACCAGCAGCCGGAAGACAAGATCCTGATGCTGATGGGTCTGTTCAAGGCCGACCCGCGCACGGACAAGATTGACCTTGGCGTGGGTGTTTACCGCGATGCGAGCGGCGTGACTCCGGTCATGCGGGCTGTGAAAGAGGCCGAACGCCAGCTTTGGGATGTTGAAACGACCAAATCCTATACCGGGCTGACCGGCGATCCGGCCTATGCCGACGCGATGCGCAATCTCGTGCTTGGCAACGTGGTAAAGGCCGAAAACGTGGCCGCCGCTGCGACACCAGGTGGCACCGGTGCCGTGCGACAGGCGTTTGAACTGATCCAGATGGGAGATATGGGCGCAAAGCTTTGGTTGTCTGATCCGACCTGGCCGAACCATGTGACGATCACCAAACATCTGAACATGAGCACCGCCACCTATCGCTATTTCGACAACGAGGCCCGCGCGGTGGATTTCGGCGCGATGATGGATGATCTTGAGGGCGTTTCAGCCGGCGACGTCGTGTTGCTGCACGGCTGCTGCCACAACCCCACTGGTGCAAACCTGACTCTGCCGGAATGGCAGGCGGTGGCGGATTTGTTGATCGCCAAGGGCGCAACGCCGATGATCGACATCGCCTATCAGGGCTTTGGCGACGGGTTGGAGGAAGATGCCGCCGGGGTCCGGTATATTTCGTCGACCTGCCCTGAGACGCTGATTGCCGCGAGCTGTTCCAAGAATTTCGGCGTCTATCGCGAACGCACGGGGCTTTTGATGGCGGTGACGCCGGACGCCGCCGCGCGTGGCATCGTGCAGGGTAACCTGAGCCATTTGAACCGGCAGAACTATTCTTTCCCGCCGGATCACGGCGCGCGGCTGGTCACCATGATCCTGAACGACGATGCGTTGCGCGCTGACTGGCAAGCCGAACTGGAAGACATGCGGCAGGGGATGCTTGATTTGCGCGAACAGCTCGCCGGCGAGTTGCAGCGGTTGACCGGCTCCGATCACTTCGGCTTCCTTGCACAGCATCGTGGCATGTTCAGCCGCCTTGGAGCGACACCGGAACAGGTGCTGAAACTGCGCGAGGATTACGGGATCTACATGGTCGGTGACAGCCGGATGAATATCGCCGGGCTGAACGCGGAATCGGTGCCGGTTCTGGCCCGGGCAATCGCGGATGTGGGTGTCTGATCGGAACTGCTTTTGGTCGGTAGCCGACTATAACAAACCTGAGTTCTGGATAAGCGCTATATCTGGTATTCGACCTGCCTGATTGTTTCCGGCACGGTTATGGGTCCCATTTTAACTTTGGTTTTCCCGAGCCTATAGGCTGCGACACACGAGATGAGGTGTACGAATGCGTTGGCAGGCGATCTGTGTCGAGTGTGTTCCAGTCCCATGCTGGTTTTCAACTTATCGAACAGAGTTTCGATGATGAACCGCCTTCGCAACAGGATTTTGTTCAGGATTGGCAGGAGATAGTTTTTCATGTTGCGGCGAATGCCGGTGACGAGGTGGAGCCCACGCTGCCAGAGCCGTTGGAAGAGGGATTTGGAGATATAGCCCTTATCAGCAAATATCTTGCCTTCGAGGCCCGCGATCATGGCTTCAAACGGCTTTCGATCATCGACATTACCTGCCGTGATTTTGACGGCCATGATCTCCCCCTTGTTGTTGATGATTAGATGCAGTTTGAAGCCAAAGAACCAGCCCATTGTGCTGCGACCGCGCTTTGCCAGCCCCTTGAAGACCTTGTTTCGATTAATGCGGGCATTGTGGCAGACCGCGAGCTTAGGAGACACGCAACAATAAGTGAATCGCAAACCTTTGCCGCTGCGACGGTTTGACTCTGGTCCGCGCGATTCCCATGCCGTTCTCAATATGGTAATCGATAATCATGGTAGAGCGAGAACAAATTCAGGAGCGATGGGAAGTTTTTGGTTCGAAGCTTGGCGAACGAGGTCGGCGTTTGTTTGCTGCCGCAGAAGCCCGAGCGGCGGGGCGTGGCGGTCTTGCGGCAGTTGCGGAGATCACTGGCCTCGCACGTTCCACCATCGGGCGAGGCATCAATGATCTTGATACTCCAGGTCCAGGCAATGGCCGCGTGCGCCGCAAGGGTGGAGGGCGACGCGAGGTCGCCGACCTTGATACGACGCTGGTGTCCGACTTGCAGCGTCTCGCCGAGCCAGCGACGATGGGTGATCCTATACGTCCGCTTAAATGGGTGTCGAAGAGCCCGGCAAAGCTGGCAGCGGCACTGTGTGCTGCAGGCCATACTATATGTGCCAATACTGTCGCCAGGTTGCTGGAAACAAAGTTGGAATATTCGCGGCAGGTCAATCGCAAAACGCACGATGGCACCAACCACCCTGATCGCGACGCGCAGTTTGAGCATATTAACGCCAGGGTATTGGACGCGCAGGCGGCTGGGCAGCCTGTCATCTCGGTCGACACCAAAAAGAAGGAGTTGATCGGAAACTACCGCAACGATGGCAGCGACTACCGGCCAAAAGGCGACCCCCGCTGCATTAACATACATGATTTCCCCGACAAGGAGCTCGGCAAGGTGGTGCCCTACGGTGTCTACGACGTTGGCACCAATACTGGCTGGGTTAGCGTGGGCGTCACCGCTGACACTGCTTCATTCGCCGTCAACTCTATCCGTACCTGGCAGAAGCGCATGGGCCAGCAGCGCCATCCTGGCATGCGCGAGCTGACAATAACTGCTGACTGCGGCGGATCGAACGGTGCGCGCGTCCGGTTATGGAAGGTAGAACTGCAGAGGTTTGCTGACGAAACCGACCTTGTCTTGCACGTCCATCACTATCCGCCCGGCACATCCAAGTGGAACCTCATCGAGCATCGGATGTTTTGCCACATCACACAGAACTGGCGCGGACGGCCGCTGTCCAGCCGTATGGCAGTCGTCGAGTTGATCGGGGCGACGACGACGAACGCTGGGCTGAAAGTAGAATGCGCACTTGACAAAAGTATTTACGAGAAGGGTGTTAAGGTCACCAAAGCTGAAATGGATAGCCTCGTCATCGAAGGGAATGCATTCCACCCAGAATGGAACTACACAATCACACCACGCCGCCGCCACCAAACGTAGCAATTATTCTTGCGTGTCTCCTTAGTGCTGTCGGCAAAATAGACGCCAGTTTTTTCACCGCTGAAGCAGTGCAGCAGTATGCAAAACGGCACCATTAATCTTGGCATGAGGCTGACAAACCGACCATAGCTCGGGAGGGTGCCAAAGCAGTCACGGTATTTCTGCTCAACGCCATAAATCCAATAATGTTTGAAGTCCTTGAACGGCGACAAGTGAAACAAGACCATGATGAACAGGCTCTCCCCCAGGGTCAGCTTGCCGGCGCGAAGCCTCTGACGACCCGAGGGGATCAACCGGTGGCGCTCCCAGTCCTCGTAGGTTTTTGCAAAATCATCGAGACAGACAAAAAGTGCGGTGTTATACCAAGGGTGCTTCAAAATGACTCAGCTATGGATTTTGGGTACCGCCTGAGGTGCTGAGGTGATTCAAGATTGGCAAAGGAGACCACCGATGCCAGCCAGGATACCGATGCGAGCCGATTTTACCGCCAATGATCTGCGCAAGCTTGCCGCAGAGAGTTCTGATGCCCGGCAGAGCCGACGGCTTTTGTCGCTTGCCGCTATCGCCGATGGCATGTCGCGTGGGGCTGCGGCCCGCATTGGCGGGATGGACCGGCAAACGCTCAGGGACTGGGTGCTCCGTTTCAACGCTGATGGTCCAGCGGGGCTGCTGGATCGGCAGCGAGGAGGCTCGCGATCCCGCCTTGACAATGCGCAACTGGATGAACTGGCGGCTCTTGTCGAGACCGGTCCTGATCCTGAAAAGGACGGTGTCGTCCGCTGGCGGCGGGTCGATTTGAAGAATGTGATCAAGGCGCGTTTTGGCGTCGACTATCACGAGCGCCATGTGGGGCAGATTCTGCACAATCTGGGCTTTTCCCACATCAGCGCACGCCCTCAGCACCCGGGGCAGGACGTGCAGGTCATTGAGGATTTCAAAAAAACTTCGGCGACAATCTGAAGGAGACGCTTCAGGGGGTGCCGCCGGACAAACCCGTCGAAATCTGGTTCCAGGACGAGATGCGTCTCGGTCAGAAGAACACCCGCGTCCGCCAGTGGGCACGCAAGGGCACACGGCCCCGCCAGCCCGCCGATCAGCGTTACCAAAATGCGTATCTTTTTGGCGCCATCTGCCCCGAACGCGGCACCGGCGCGGCGATCATGATGCCAGCAGCCGACACCTATGCGATGCAGCGCCACCTGGAAGAAATCAGCAAAATTGTCTCCGATGGCGCCCACGCCGTCATCCTCATGGACCAAGCCGGCTGGCACACGACATCCGCTCTGGAAATCCCGCAAAACCTGTCGCTCATGTTTCTGCCGCCCAAATCACCAGAGCTGAATCCAACCGAAAACATTTGGCAATATCTCCGCCAGACATGGCTCGCAAACCGGACGTTCGACACATATGACGCGATTCTCGACGCGGGGTGCGAGGCCTGGAACAACCTCATCGCAAGACCGCAAACCATCACATCCATCGCAAGCCGCAACTGGGCGAAAGTCGGTCAGATTGAATAACCCTTGGTATTAGTGATCGACATGAGTGGCGGTCCATATTGTGTCGCTTTTGAACCTTGAATCATGGGGCAACGTACTTGGAAACCCCTCTCACCCCATACTAATCACGGGGGCATTCAGGCTGGTCAACACGGGGCAAAAGGTGCGCGCCATGGAGAACAACTTCCCAATCAACGAAGATCTCGCTTATGAGAAGATCCGGGACCTCATGTTCGACATGATGGAAGAGGACCCCAACCGTTTCTACGCCCTCACGGATAAGCTCAATGAACTGGCTGCGCTCCCTAAAAGAACCATGACACTTGTGCTCGATCTGATGGCTGCCACTCCCTTTCAGGTGATCATCCCGAAACACGTACGGAAAAATGACCCTGATACATTCAAAGCAGATCACGAAACCGTTTCAAATGTTCTATTTCTTGGAGAGTTTGGCGGAATTGCCGTTGAACTGGAGCCAAATGAGGCTTTGAGAGAACCGAGGATCATTTCCATAACAATGGTGGAAATCCCTCATCGCAACCCTCTGCGAAAAAGGGTCAACGAGTATCGTAAAAAACGAATCAAAAAACTACGAAAAAATTCTGTCGAGTAGTGCACTGGTGACGCCAACGTCTTATCCAGAATCGGGGTTAACAACAATGTCTCACGCTCCTTCATCTGGCCGTAAATACTTCGGGGGGTATGGGGGGTGGCCCCCCAGTTCGTCGGGTTGCTTTTGCAATTCGCATGCCCGCTTCAGGCCACCAAACGCGTAGCCACCGAACGCTCTGATCGTCCTATGTGCGTTCTTTGGAACTGTCCTCGACACGTAGTGTTCCGCGCAACCAAGGAAACTCGCTGACCGCCGGGCTGACCACAAGTTCCTGAATAAGCGGGCGCAACCGTGCGGCCATTTCTGCCGGGAAACCTTCATGCACGTCGCGCCGTGCAACCAGTGAAATCGTGCGCGATAGCGGCGCAAATGGCAGCGGATGAAGATCGACCTGATCGCGGAACCGATGGGCGTGCAGCACCCCAAGCGGGGTCAGAATGGTCCACCCGGCGCCTGCGGCCACCATTGCCATGATCGCGTGATAGCTGTCGAGTTCGAACCGGTGGTTCAGGTTCAGGTTCTGCCGGGTGAGATGACCGCGAATGATCTGCCCCATATGGTGGCGCGCGGTATAAAGGATCAGCGGCGCGCGGGGCAGTTTGGCGCGGGTATCGGCACCTTTCTCTATCAGTCCCTTAGGCACGGCAGCAATGAACGGTTCTGTCAGGACCGGATAGGCTTCCATCCAGTTTTCCTCGACCCCGATCTCGGCGGCGACAACGACATCGAGAGCGCGCGCTTCAAGACGGTCCAGCAGACGGTGGCTGGCACCGGTTTCCAACTCAAATTGGCAACGGATCAAGTCGCCCGCAATCTCGCGCAACAGCGCCGGCGTCACGTCGCTGTCGAAATCTTCGATCATGCCAAGGCGAAGCTGGCGCAAAGTCGATGGATCTTGTCGCGCCAGTTCGGCGCGCGCGCGGGCGGCCACGTTCAACACGGTTTGCGCACGCTGTTTGAACAGCCGCCCGGCGGGCGTCAGGCTCATCGGGCGTTCGTTGCGGTTTAACAGCGCTGTGCCAAGCGCGCCTTCGAGATTTGTGAGTTGCTGGCTGACGGTGGAATTGCTGGCCCCCAGACGCCGCGCCGCTGCGGTGATCGAAGCCTCCTCGGCAGTGGCCACGAAAATCTCAATGCCCCAAAGCGTGATGCGTCCTGAATTGTCGGCCATGTCGCCCCTTTCGCATCGCGACGCTATGCGGATTGGGGACCGGGTGCAAACAGCATCGCCGCTCAAATTTTGGACCATACGATGTAGTGTCAGCGTGGCTTTTGCCAGAGAAGCCGAGACAAGGCATTGCGCTCGCGGTCAATTCCGGCAATCTCGGGTGAGAATCCATTTACAAAAGGTTTTGCGTCCAGATGAGTGCGGAAGCTGAATTGAGAGAAACGATCTGCCTGCTGGCAAAATCGATGTTTGACCGGGGTCTGACCGGCGGCAGCACAGGCAACATTTCAGCGCGTACCGAAGATGGCGGGCTGCTGGTTTCCCCGACGGGTACAAGTTTCGGGCGGCTGGATCCGGGGCGGCTCAGCCGGTTTGACGCGACCGGCGCGCATATTGACGGTGACAAGCCGACCAAGGAAATGCCGCTGCATTCCGCGTTTTACGACACGCGCTCGAACGCCGGGGCGGTTGTGCATCTGCATTCCTGCCATTCTGTGGCCCTTTCGATGATGCCGGATGCGAATGAAGACGATTTTCTGCCACCGCTCACGCCTTATGGCATCATGCAGGTGGGTCAGGTGAAACTGCTGCCGTTCTTCATGCCCGGCGATCCTGCGATGGGAGAGGCAGTGCGCGGACTTGCAGGGAAACGATCCGCCGTCATGCTGGCCAATCACGGACCGGTCGTGGCGGGTAAAGATGTCGAGGCGGCGTGTAACGCGATAGAGGAACTGGAAGCGACGGCGAAGCTGGCGATGTTGATGCGGGGGATGAACGCGCGCGCGCTGAGTGACGCCGATATCAAGGGATTGGTCACGAAATTCGATATTGATTGGGAGGATTAAGTGACGGGCATTACCGGGCGCTGCCTGTGCGGCGCAGTCACATACAGCTTCGGCGAAGATGCTGTTATCTGGCAGGGGCATTGCCATTGTGAAAGCTGCCGCCGCGCCAATGGGGCCGGAATTGTCAGTTGGTTCGGCGTGCAAAAGGATGCCTGGCGATGGACCGGCGCAGAACCGCGTGCGTTTCAAAGCAGCGCCTGGGCAACCCGGTGGTTTTGTCCGACCTGTGGCAGCGCGATGGCTTACCGTTCCGACAAATTGCCCGATGAAATGCATGGGCTGGCGGCCACGCTGGATGATCCGGGATGGTACAAGCCACAGGCGCATTTCTTCCACGCAGCGGCAGTTGACTGGCTGCATGTTGAAGACGACCTGCCGCGTTTTGTCGATGGCGGGAAGACGCTTGAAACAGATGTCTGAGATTTCTTTTGGATGGTGGTACCGCCTCCCCGGCTCGAACGGGGGACCTCTAGATCCACAATCTAGCGCTCTAACCTACTGAGCTAAGGCGGCACGTGCCGGGTCAGATACTGCCCGTATGGGCCAAATGCAAGAGATTAGAGCGCGCGCGACCAGCTTTGTTCGACCAGATCGACACCGAAAGAATGCACCGGTTTGCTGCCGGTTAAAGTGAACCCGTGTTTCTGATAAAGCGCGCAGGCGGCGGTGTGGCTTTCGTGTGTCCAAAGCTCCATCCGCTGGTATCTGGCGGTGCGAGCGAAGTCGAGACAGGCTGTTAGCAGCCTGCGGCCCAGACCCTTGCCGCGCGCTTTCGGATCGATCAGAAACAGGCGCAGTTTGGCGGTATCTGGTGTATTTCGTACGCAAAAGATGCTTCCCAACCGCTCGCCTCCGCGCCGCGCAATCCAGCCGCGTTCGCAGGTCGGGTCGTTGTTGCGGATGAAATCGGCGAGGATTTCGGCAACCAGCGGTTCAAATGTGTGATCAAATCCCTCGCTTGCTGCGTAAAGTTCTCCATGGCGCATAATCAGCCAACCCGCGTCGCCGATTTGCAGATCGGTCAATTCGATTTCGTCACCACCCATCCCTGCATTTGACCGTCGCGCTGGCGCAGGTGCAAGCCCTTGCATGACCGCCGCCACGGCGCTATCTCGCGCCATCCGGAAGTCGACGAGGCGTGTCATGGGCATCAACAGCGAAAGCGATATCGAGGCAAACCTGCAGATCGGCCCGACAAACAAGGGCATGGTGCGGATATTTGTCGAAGGCAAAGGGTTTGAAATCCCTATGGATTTTGAACCCGAGGAAGCAGAAGAGATTGCTGACGAAATCCGGGCCGCCGCCGCGCGGGCGCGCGTCGCGGGTGGAAAAGGCTAGCCCCCTCGGAGATATCCGGGCTCTGATAATCGCCAGCGGGCATCTAAGTTCGCAAATCCCCGGGCAGCTTGCGCAGGCAATAATCCGAGCGACGGTTTCAGTTCAAAATCCAGCGTCAATTCCGGTGTTTCGAAAACGACCTAGCGCCCCGTCCATCCGGGATCACGCGCGGCCTGCCAGCGCAGTGCGGCGTGGCGGGCGAATTTCTGGATCATGACTTTGCGCCGTGCCGGGGCGAGTTTGTCTTCCGGCCCCATGCGGATCACTTCCGCATCATAGGCATCCGCGATAATCAGGCCGGATTCCTCGGGCAGCATTTCAGCCGGAAACGTCTCATCAACCGCCCAGAAATACCGGTCGCACCATTCGAGGTAACCTTGCCATTTGCTGTCTGACTGAAAATCGGCGCGGCTGGACTTGCATTCGATGATCCAAACCTCCCCTTTCGGCCCAAGCGCCATGACATCAACGCGCAAACCCGAGGTCGGAACCAGCTCCTCGACCGTGACGAAATCGAAGCTGCGCAGATGGCGACAGACGCCACGGGCCAGTAATTGGCCGGGTTTCATCTCTGTCTGAAGCAGATCGTCGGGCATGGTCAGCTTTGTGAACAATTCGTGAACAAATCGCAAGGAATTCTTACAGACCTAAATTCACTGTTGACATGATACCATTCGGTATTAGATAAACGCGCAACCGAATGGTATCACTTCAGGCTCAACGATGCAGCACATGGATCAATCAGCCTTTCGCGCTCTTGCTGACCCCACAAGACGGGGCATTTTGCACATGCTTGCTCGCGAAGAGTTGACAATCGCCGAAGTCAGCGCCGCATTTCCCATGACCCGCGCGGCGGTGAAAAAACACCTGACAATTCTGGAAACCGCGAACCTGATCAAGACCGAAATTCGCGGTCGTGAACGCATAAATCGCCTGAACAGGACCGGGTTAGCGCCCGTCGTTGACTGGATCGCATCACTCGATGCGGCCTGGGATGACAGGCTCGCACTATTGAAATCAGCCGTTGAAAAGGAAAACAAATGACAACCATTCGCAAATCAATTTTTCTGAAGGCCAGCAAGGCAACCGTCTGGGCGTTTCTAACCGAAATCGAGAAGGTCAAAGTGTGGTTTCATCGCTATGATGTCGATTTGGCCGAGGGTCAGGATTATCAGATATTTGGCCAGGAAAGCGGCGACAAACTGGGGCATGGCACGGTGACGCGTGCCCAACCGCATGATGTGCTGGAATACAGTTTCTCCATTGGTCCAATGCAAGGCGCATCTAGCACCGTTCTTTGGACGCTGGATGACGCGCCCGGTGGCCCGCAGCTCAATCTGGAGCATTCGGGGTTGAGCGACGAGGCGGAAGGTTTTGGATTGGTTCTGGCGCTCGACAAGGGCTGGGATGGTCATCTGGACCGGATGCGGGAACCCGCCGCCGCGGCCTGACCCACTTGCCGGCACAGGGTTTCGCGCCTATGTGCACAGGTGGCGGGTACTGCCCAACGCGTGAACGCAACAATTCCGGTGGCCTTAAATAAATCCGAGGGAGCTGGCTCTGTCGTGGTCCTGGCCTCGTTACCTGGCGCCCACCTGTGTACACAGGTCCTCGGGAATTCGAACTGCGCCACGGTTGGCTTGCGGTCCCGCCGCCAATTTAGGTTGACTACAAGATTTGCGCGGCTAACGGGCAGTCAGACACGTCGGCGGTGTTCTGTAGGCGGTCAGATGGTGCTTGCGAAAGGCACCAATCTCCGGCTGGAAATCTGCCACAGCGATTGCAGCCGCGCATGGTGCGATGGCGTTCCTGGAGCCGACATAGAGCACCCAGTCATCGTGGCCCTGAAACGGATATTGCTGGGCATAATGGTTCTCTGCCCGACCATGCGGTGGCACTGAATAGATCGCCAACGCCTCTTTGCGGCCTGTAAAAAACAGATCAGCCAGAACATCCCTGTCTCGCGCGACGATCACATCCAGATCCGCCGCTTTCGCCACGGCAATGATCTGCCGGCTCATCTCCGCGCGTTCGATGTAGCGGTTGAGCAGGGGCTGGCCCTCAGATTTCAGCGCGTAGGGCATTGTCGCCGCAATTGGAAACAGCAGGCACAGCGCGCCATTTATAACAAAGCTGGCGATCAGCCAGACGCGGTGCCGCTCCATCAGCCACGGCACAACAAGCAGCACACCGGCCAGATAAGCCGCAGCCGCCCAATTAGCATAAGCGCGGCTCAAAAGCGCCTGCGCGCAGACCAACGCGATGATTGGCAGAGAAAACAGGATCAGCGTGCGCATCTGAGCGTTCGCCCTGTTCCAACGGGCTGCTACGAGTAGAAGTGCCGAAAACAACACCGGCCCAAACACCGCAAATTGCGCAAAAAAGAACTCTGCCAATCCGGCGAAATTCAACGCTGCGCGCGCGCCGGGGTCGCGGACCCAGTCGGCGTTATCAAGCGTGTGTTGTACTGTGGTCAGGCCGTTAGAGATATTCCAGATCAGGTTTGGCGAGATGGTGACCAGAAACGCTGTCAGAACGATCAGGGCGGTTCGCCATGCAATCCGCATCGACCGGACGAGAACCGTCACGAACACCGCCGACATCAGATAATAGACCGCCGCATATTTCGACAGAAATGCTAGCCCCAGCGCCGCGCCTATCAGGATCGCCAGCCAAGTGGCTGGACGTGCAGTCACCTTCAAATACCCAAGCAACGCCAAAGCAAAGAACGGAAACATGACAGTGTCGGTGGAAATCAACAGGCTACCCACTGCGACCATCGGCAGCGTGACATAGGCCATTGCAACAAGAATGGCCGTCTTTCGATCTGCCAGATGCGCCCCTGCCGCGCCAAGGATCAACGCGGTGAACCCGTGAAGCAACGGCCCCGGAACGCGCACCCAATACGGTGCGTCGCCGCCGATCTCTGTCGCCAGCCGGATCACCCAACCGATCATCGGCGGTTTGGAATAATAGCCAAACGCCAAGTCCTGCCCCCACAACCAGTATTGCGCCTCGTCGACAAAAAGGTCGGTCTTGTTAAAGGCCAGCAGGATCACACGCGCCAGCGTCACCAACCCGATTCCAATCACGGCAGGGCCAAACCAGCTACGGGCCTCAGCCATCGGGCTGGCCATAATGGATGAACCAGAGATTGCGGGAATAAACCACGATGCCCAGTGACTGGCCGAGGATGATCACCAGATCCTGCCGCCAGATGCCGTAGGTGAACAGCATCAACCCGCCCACAATCGACAGCCACCAGAACGC
The DNA here is from genome assembly GCA_951812305.1 of uncultured Paracoccaceae bacterium. Classification (GTDB taxonomy): domain Bacteria; phylum Pseudomonadota; class Alphaproteobacteria; order Rhodobacterales; family Rhodobacteraceae; genus Rhodobacter_B. Next base: position 242,877 of record CATOSB010000011.1, on the reverse strand, counting down.
GACCGGCACCACCGACCGCTTTTCCTTTTCCGTGGCATACCATTGCACAAGCATTCGACCCGCGAACAGCATTTGCGCAGTCAGGCCGAACACCACCCACCAGAATTCCGTCCAGCTTTCGACCAGAAACAGGGAAAACAGGACATCTTTCACTGATCCTGCTCCACCGCCTGCGATTTCTTTCGCCGCCGGATCAGCCACGCGACGCCGATCAGGTCGTGGACGCCGACCAGCCCACGCTGCAGGTTATTGTATTTCGACTTACCCGCCTGCCTTTCGCGGTGGCTGACATCGACCAGCAAGATTTCCCATCCATCACGCTTAAAAAGCGCAGGAAGATAGCGGTGCATGTGATCGAAATAGGGCAGGGCCAGAAACGCCTCCCGTCGGAACCCTTTCAACCCGCATCCCGTGTCGCGGGTGCCGTCCTTCAACATCCATGCCCGCAACCTGTTAGCGAACCGCGATGCCAGACGCTTGGAAAGGCTGTCCTGCCGCGCCACGCGTTGGCCTGCGACCAGACCAAGCGAACCGGATTCATCGGCCAACAAAGGCGAATAAAGTTTTTCCAGTTCCGGCGGTGGGTTTTGCCCGTCGCCGTCCAGCGTGCAAATCACCCTGCCACGCGCTGCCATGACGCCGGAATGAACCGCCGCGCTTTGCCCGGCATTCTGAACGTGGCGAAGGACACGAACCGTAGCATGTTCTGCCGCAAGCGCCGCCGCATTTTCGAATGTGCCGTCGGTGGAGGCATCATCCACCACGATCACCTCGAACCTTGGCAATTCGGCGCAAACCTCAAGAACTTCCCCTACTAAGGGGGCAACATTGTCCGCCTCGTTATGCATCGGAATGACGACGGAAACGTCAATCATGGGACGGTCAGGCAAGCCGAAGCCTCAGCGTCGCAGAGCGCGTTTCAGCGTCTCACCAAGTTGCAGCTTGGGCTCCAACACCACCTTCGCGCCGTCTGCTGAATGCGCTCCCGCCGCCTTGGCGATGATCGTGGCCGCTTCGCGCCCAATATCGGCGCGGCAGGCGTCCATCGTCGCCAGCTTCTTCGGCAAACCATCAAGCAACCGTAAACCGTTGAACCCGGCCAGACCGATCTGGCCCGGTACGTCGATTCCCTGATCCATCAGGTACAACATGCCACCTGCGCCAATCAGATCGTTCGAAGCGTAGATGAAATCAAGCTCTGGCGCGCGTTTCAGCATGTCCGCCGCCATCTCGCGCCCTTTCACCAATGACGAACCGCCATCATAGAATTCCTGATCTACAACTTCCAAACCGGCCTTGGCCATCGACTCTGTAAAGCCCTCGAAACGCTTTCGCGCCCGGTGGTCCAGCGGCAGTTTGGTGCCCATGAAGCCGATATTCTTGTACCCCGCATCAATGATTGCCTGCGCCATCTGCCGACCCGCGCGGCGATGCGAAATGCCAACCATCGCGTCAATGGCATCGCCGTCACTGTCCATGATTTCTACAATCGGAATGCCGGCATTGCGCATCATTGCGCGGCTGGCTTCTGTGTGCTCAAGACCCGCGATGATCAGACCCGAGGGCCGCCACGACAGCATTTCGTAAAGGACCTTTTCCTCACGCTCCGGTTCATAATTTGTCATCCCGACAACTGGTTGCAGGGGCGAGTCGTCCAGAATTTCGGTGATTCCGTTCAGCACCTCTGGAAAAACAAGATTGCCCAGAGACGGCACGATCACTGCCACAAGATTGACCCGCTGCGACGCAAGCGCTCCTGCAATCTTGTTGGGGACATAACCAAGGTTCTTTGCGGCTTCGATCACCTTGGCGCGGGTCGCTTCGCTGACGTCCCCGCGATTGCGCAACACGCGGCTGACGGTCATTTCGCTGACGCCCGATGCTTCGGAAACATCACGAAGGGTCAGGGGGCGGTGGTTCTTGTCATCAAATGGTTTGGTCACGTGGCAGGCTCTTTGCGACATCCGTTAGTTAGCCTTTACAACCAAGTTCCGAGCTTGTCCAAAGCTGTCGGTTACAAAACCGGATGACTCGCCCAATTTCGCGCGGTATCGAGGGGCGAAGGCCCCGTAGCTCAGCTGGATAGAGCGACCGCCTCCTAAGCGGTAGGTCGCAGGTTCGAATCCTGCCGGGGTCGCCAAAAGATTGGTTAAGGACGCCCTCGGCATGACCAAACCTTGCATAATCTGCGTGGCAATCACCGGTTCGGTGCCGACGAAATCTGACAACCCGGCGGTGCCGATTACGGTGCCGGAACAGATTGAAAGCACTCAGGCCGCATTTGAAGCCGGGGCCAGCATCGCCCATTGCCATGTGCGTAACGATGACGGCTCGACCACTAGTGACCCCGACAAATTTGCGCGCCTTAAAGAGGGCCTGGAAAAACACTGCCCCGGCATGATCATCCAGTTTTCGACTGGTGGCCGGTCTGGCGCGGGCGCGGAACGGGGTGGAATGCTGCCGCTGAAGCCCGACATGGCCTCGTTGACGGTGGGGTCCAACAACTTCCCCACACGCGTTTACGAAAATCCCCCCGATTTGGTCGACTGGCTGGCTGGCGAGATGATCGCGTATGACATCAAGCCCGAGATCGAGGCCTTCGATCTCAGCCACATCCATCAGGCGGCATTGATGCAACGCGATCGGCGGTTGAAGGCCCCGGCCTATGTGCAATTCGTCATGGGTGTCAGAAATGCCATGCCGGCGGACAAGGATGTGTTCGACTACTACGTGCGAACGATGCAGCGTTTGCTGCCCGACAGCGAATGGTGCGCCGCCGGGATCGGGCGGCACCAGATCGAGGTAAATGAGTGGTGTGTTACCGCAGGAGGACACTGTCGAACTGGGCTGGAAGATAACGTGCGGTTGGATCGCGAGAACCTTGCACCGTCCAACGCAGCACTGGTGGAGCGGGTAGCAGAAGTCTGCGCACGTTTCGAAAGACCAGTCGCAGATACGACAACCGCGCGCGAGATGCTTGGACTTCAATTTTAGAACGATACAGTAGCCTGCCGAACCAAGTTTCACTTCGGCGCAACGTCGTGAACATGTGCCTCGGGCACGGGATCCAGGCGAGGGCCTTGCCCTCGCCGCCGTGCCCAGCGCCTGACCGGCCCAGCGGTCTGGCGCTTTCTGACGATAAGTGCGCCAACAAAACGGAAGATGCACGCCGCACGATAAAAGTGCCAACTACAGCCGTTGCAGCGCCAGCCCCCGGTCGGGGGCTTGGCACGGCAACGCGCGGTCAGTTGAGGCCCTGTCGCGGGTCAAAGAAAAGGGGGCCGCGGACGGCCCCCTCCAATTCATTTGACTTGTCGCGCCTAGTGCACGACCGCATCCTCCGGCGGTTGCCGGTTGGAGGCTGATATGCGATCACCTACGATCAACCCCTCAGACCCCGCACTGACCTGTACGGTATCGCCATCGGCAATATCACCGGCCAGCAGCATTTCGGCCAACTGGTCCTGCAATGACCGCTGGATCACCCGCTTCAAGGGCCGCGCGCCAAAGACCGGGTCATAGCCTTCATCGGCCAACCAGGTCTTTGCCCCGTCATCCAGTTCCAGCGTGATCTTCCGTTGCTCCAGACGTTCAACTAGACGCGCCAGCTGAATATCGACGATGCCATCCATTTCGCTGCGCGACAGGCGATCGAAGATGATGGTCTCATCCAGCCGGTTCAGGAACTCAGGCCGGAAATGCGCCCGAACCGCGTCCATCACGTCGCGCCGTGCGGCAGACGAATCTGATCCTTCCGGCAGCTGGCTCAAGGCCTGTGACCCAAGGTTCGACGTCAGAATGATAAGCGTCTGCTTGAAGTCGACATTATGCCCCTGACCATCGGTCAGAACGCCATCATCCAGCACCTGCAACAACACGTTGAACACATCCGGATGCGCCTTTTCGACCTCGTCGAACAGCACCACCTGATAGGGGCGACGCCGCACGGCCTCGGTCAACACACCGCCTTCGTCATACCCAACGTATCCCGGCGGCGCGCCGATCAGCCGACTGACCGCGTGTTTCTCCATGAATTCCGACATGTCAATGCGCACCATCGCACGGTCGTCGTCGAACAGGTACTCGGCCAGCGCCTTGGTGAGTTCGGTCTTGCCCACACCAGTCGGCCCAAGAAATAGGAACGACCCCAAGGGCCGGTTCTCATCCTGCAGCCCGGCGCGCGCGCGGCGTACGGCGTTTGACACCGCCTTGACCGCCGGATGCTGGCCGATCACGCGTTTGCCGATCTCTTCTTCCATGTGAAGCAGTTTCTCGCGCTCGCCTTCCAGCATCTTGGACGTCGGAATACCGGTCCAACGCTCAACCACTTGCGCGATCTGCTCTGGCCGCACGGCCTCTTCCACCATCATCTGGCTTTCGGCCTCTTCGGCATCTGCCAACTGGCTTTCGAGACCCGGAATAATGCCATAGGACAACTCCCCGGCTTTACCCAGATCGCCATCGCGCTTGGCGGCGTCCAGTTCCGCGCGCGCATGATCAAGCTGCTCTTTCAACCCGCGCGCGCTTTCCAGCTTGTCGCGTTCGGCCTGCCACTGGGCGGTCATTTCGGCCGACCGTTGCTGCAGATCGCCAAGCTCTTTTTCAAGCGCTTTCAACCGGTCCTTCGATGCGGTGTCGTCCTCTTTCTTCAACGCTTCTGCTTCGATCTGCTTTTGCAGGATCTCACGGTCCAAAGCGTCCAGTTCTTCGGGCTTGGAATCCACTTCCATCCGCAACCGCGACGCCGCCTCGTCCACAAGGTCAATCGCCTTGTCGGGCAGGAACCGGTCGGTGATGTAGCGGTTCGACAAAGTCGCCGCTGCCACCAGCGCCGCATCGGCAATGCGCACCCCGTGGTGCAACTCGTATTTCTCCTTAATTCCGCGCAGGATCGAGACCGTGTCTTCGACTGTCGGCTCGCTGACGAACAACGACTGGAAGCGCCGTGCCAAGGCCGCGTCCTTCTCGACATATTTGCGGTATTCATCAAGCGTCGTGGCACCGATACAATGCAACTCACCCCGCGCCAAAGCAGGCTTAATAAGGTTCGCCGCATCCATCGCGCCATCGGCCTTGCCTGCGCCAACGAGCGTGTGCATCTCGTCGATGAAAAGAACGACTTCGCCTGCCGCGGCTTCGATCTCTTTCAGGACCGCCTTCAGCCGTTCCTCAAACTCACCACGATATTTCGCTCCTGCAATCAGTGCGCCCATATCCAGTGCCATGAGTTTCTTGTTCTTCAGGCTTTCCGGCACGTCGCCGTTGATGATCCGAATGGCCAGACCCTCGGCAATTGCCGTCTTACCCACGCCCGGATCCCCGATCAGAACCGGGTTGTTCTTTGTCCGGCGGCTCAAGACCTGCATTGCGCGGCGAATTTCCTCGTCGCGGCCAATGATCGGGTCGATCTTGCCTGCCCGTGCTGCTTCGGTCAGGTCGCTGGCATATTTGTTCAGCGCATCATAACCGTCTTCGGCACTCGCGCTGTCCGCCGTGCGCCCCTTGCGCACATCGTTGATCGCGGAATTCAGCGCTTGTGCTGTCACCGCGCCTGCATCCAACGCTTCTTTGGCTTTTGATTTGACCATCGCCAACGCGGTTAAAACCCGCTCCACCGGCACAAAACTGTCGCCTGCCTTGGTGGCAAGCTTCTCAGCCTCGTCCATGATCTTGGCAACTTGCCGGTCCATGTAGATCTGCCCGTCCGATCCCGACACTTTCGGCAATTTGGCAATGGACCGCTCTAGCGCTTCGACCACGCGCTCAGGCGCGCCGCCTGCGCGTTTGATCAGATTGGCCGACAATCCCTGATCGTCGTCCATCAACGCTTTCAACAGATGTTCCGGGGTCAGTTGCTGATGCCCTTCGCGCATCGCAATCGTCTGGGCCGCCTGAAAAAAACCGCGCGACCGTTCGGTGAACTTCTCCAAGTTCATCACCGTCTCCTTCTCATAAGCGCCCGCTATGTCCGGCTGCCCTAAAAAAGGCGCAGCCAACCTGGAGCCTTCCCCCAACAGATGGGAATTTCGCCACCATGTCGCAAGACCCGCGTCCCAATTTCGCCGACTTCAGTGTATATGATTGGCTGGAACCCAGATTCTTTGGAGTAACCGTTGAAAACACTTGAAGAAATCCGTGCGAACTCGACCTGGAATCAGATAATCGAGGGCCAGGCCCAACATATCGGGTTTGCCATATTGATGGCCGCCGGGGCCTGGGCGTTGCTTCAAACGCCGGAAAACGCACCTAAATTGCTGGGCCTGACCGCATCGGGCTGGGCTTGGATCGGCATCCAGTTGGCTTTGATTCATCAGATCATTGTGGCGTTGGTGTTTCGCCTGCAACTGCACAAGAATCTTATGACCCGCGTCTTCGGCGCGCGCGACATGACGGTCTGGGCATCCGTCTTTATGCCATTGCTGATCGTACGCCCAATTGCGGTAATCCTGACTGGTTGGGCGGATAATGAGCCGATAACCGACTATCGCACGCTGGAAGTCATAGTCGGGCTGGCGTTGTTTTTGCTGGCGGGGTGGGGGATCCACTCCACATTGGTTCATTTCAAATTGCCGCGTGCCATTGGCGGCGATCATTTCCGCGACGAATACCTTACCATGCCAATGGTTAACGAGGGCATCTTCAAATTCACGCCAAACGGCATGTATGGGGTGGTTTTCCTTGGCCTCTGGGGTATTGCGCTCCTGTTCGGGTCGTGGAACGCACTGGTGCTTGCGCTGTTTCAGCACAGTTATATCTGGGTCCACATGTATTGTACTGAGGCACCCGATCTGCGGCGGATGCATCCGTGATCGCATAGGTTGCTTGACTTGCGCGGTGCAAATCTGATTGACCGGCGTGAGTGCAGCAGGAGCCGGACCGAATGACCAACGCGGATGACCGTCTGATTGTCGCGATGGACGTCCCAAATGCCCTAGCTGGCCTCGATTTGGCTCAGAAACTCGGCGAAACCGTTTCGTTTTACAAAATCGGCCTCGGGATGCTCACCGGTGGCGGACTCGCCCTTGCCAACGAGCTGAAGCAGGATCACGGCAAGCGTATTTTCCTCGACATGAAGCTGTTCGACATCGGCGCAACGGTCGAAGCCGCGGTTCGCGGACTGGCACAGTTCGATCTGGATTTTCTGACCGTGCATGGAGACCCGCATGTCGTGCGCGCGGCCAAAGAGGGTGCGGGCGCGAGCGATATGAAAATTCTTGGCGTCACCATTCTAACATCTCTTGATCGCGGCGACCTTGATGGCGCGATGATCAAATCCGGGGAGGTGCCGGATCTGGTTGTGGAGCGTGCGGGGCGCGCATTTGATGCAGGCGCCGACGGGATAATTTGCTCGCCAAACGAGGCCGCTCGAATCCGGGCGCTGCCGGAGTCGAGCGGTAAGCTGATCGTGACCCCGGGTGTCAGGCCAGCGGGAACGGGATCGAACGACCAGAAACGTGTTTCGACACCCAAGGCAGCCATCGCTGCAGGCGCAGATCACATCGTCGTCGGGCGACCGGTCTGGATGGCGGCGGATCCCAGAACCGCTGCGCTGGGGATTCTCGCTGAACTTCGCTGAGCGCGGCGCGTTTGGCCTGAAGCGGACATTGCGCGATTGCGCCTCTCGCGCGGAATCAAGCCGCAGGCGCCGCGCGATCGTCATGTCAAAAGCATGCTTTCAGCATGACGCGCCCCCGACGCGGCGGCGATCTGGCTGAGGGGCGTGGCAACGTCGAAGGTTCTAAGGGTTTGGCTGGGATAATCTGCTGCGCTTGGAAGGTTGCATCGCCATCCCACAGGCAGACATAGCAGCTTTCTAGAAGCCCGCGCGGCTACGCGTCCTCATCCTCGATCGCTGGCCCAGTATCCGGTCTCTCGCTAATCTTGTGAAAGCGCAGGACCTTTTCCTGCGTCAGCTTGATGTCCTGACCATCTTTGATCTTTTCAGCGAAATCCAGAAACTTCGTCACCGCTTTGACCCGCGACTTGCCGGTCCAGACAGCTTTGCCATCCTTTGGGTCCTTGCTTCCCGATTTCAGGATCGTAACCACATAATGGTTCGGCTCCGGTTCGCCGAATTCGGCGACCTCCAAATCCGGTGACCCATCGCGCTTTTGTTTGAACATTTGGTTCAGGACAACAATGGAAACCGCCAAAATGCCTGCCCAGATCGCGGCGGAAAGCGCCTGGTTATAGCGGAATTGCCCGAACCCTTCGGGGCCCACCGTCGGTGTTGCCATGTAAAGCGCCCAGTATTCAAACCAGAACCAGATCGGTGGCAGCACCGCCCAACACATGGTCAGAAATCCGAACCGGCGCATGACAAAGCGCGACGGCGTGTTTCCATCTGACATGGCGCGCAGGGCCTTCATGCCAAAATACAACGTTACCGCGGCAAGAAGCACACCTGCCAGACCAGCATAGTATATGATAGCACAGGTCGCAGCATCCGCCGCTGCGTATGGATGTGTTGGCAGCGTCTCTTGTGTTGTTCCGCAACTGCCACCTGCGGCCAGCCAAATAAACAGGTCCAATAAATTTTCCCCCAGCATGGAAACGTTGAATCAATCGACTGCGTTTCGCGTTCTAGGAGTAAAGCGGTCCCGACGTATTGCAAGCGTGAATGCAAAGTTATCCACTGTTGCGATGCGGGCGCGACTGGGCGACAACTGCCAATCAGAGGTGACAGAATGACCAAAACGATCCTTTGTTATGGCGACAGCAACACCCACGGCACGCCTGCACTGAAAGAACTTGGCAGCACCGCGCGGTTCCCCAAGGAGGCGCGTTGGCCTAATGTCATGGCCGCGCAACTTGGGGAAGGGTTCGACGTAATTTCAGAAGGTTTGCCCGGTCGAAATAGCTGTTTCGATGACCCGGTAGAGGGCGAGGGGATGAACGGTCTGCGCCTGATCCAACCCGTCCTGCGCAGCCATCAGCCGATTGATCTGGTCATTGTCATGCTTGGCACCAATGATCTGAAGGCGCGATTCAATGCGACGTCTCAGGATATCGCGCTTGGCACCGAACGCATCGTCATGGCTATCAAACAATCTCCATACGGGCAGAAAATGTCAGCACCAAATGCTATGATCGCCGCGCCGGTTCCAATACTGGAAACCGGCTGTCTGGCAGAGATGTTTTCAGGTGGGACAGCAAAATCTATTGCGTTGCCGGATCACCTTCGCGAGGTTGCTGTGCGGCAGGGTGTTCCGTTGATTGAGCTTGGCAATGTGGCACAGGTCGACCCACTGGACGGCGTGCATTTGACGGCGGATAGTCAGGTGGCCATCGGCAATGCGATGGTGAAAAAGGTGCAGGATGTGTTGGGTTGAAGCCGGGGCTAGAAGTTGAACGACAGTCCGACATTCAGCGCGTTCGTCAGAATGTCGGATGAAAGCGTCCCGCCATTGGTCAACGACATCTCGTTCACCGAATAGGTGCCTTTGTACTCGCCAAAAACACCCCAGCGATCATTGATCTCGTATTTCACGCCAGCCGCCCAGGCTGCTGCGGGGCCTGTGACCTGATACTCAAATGTTGTCCCGCCTGCGGATGACACATCCACATGCGGAATTGCCACGCCGACACCCGCGCCGACATAAGGCGTCAATCGGCCATTGCCCCAAGCGCCGGGCCACCGGCGCCACGCATTTGCCGTCAGAATGTTCAGGCCATCGGTCAGTTCAAGGTTGGTAAACCCGGCTGCGGCCATGCTGGCCGCATCGGCATAAACTTTCGTGTGGTTGAAATCGACGCCGAAACCCAGCGTTTCATTTACCCAGCGCGTGTAGCGAAATCCATAATGTGGCGGGGCCTCAAAAGACCGGCCTTCCCAACCGACCAGCACGCTCACGGTCGGTGACACCGCATTTCCCGGGTCGGTGCCCGTAACGCGGCTGTGTGGTGCTTCCTGAATGCCGGTATAGAAACTCAGCTCATTCTCCTGCGCAGACGCAGGCGCAACGGCAAGCGCCGCAGCAATCGCGATCAGGAAATATGCAAGCCGAATTACCATTTTTTGTGGCCCCAGGTTCGTCTTATACCCTAGGTGGCGTGTCTTGTGGGAAAATTCAAACCTTATTTTAGGATTCCCCTGTAAAATGCGTTGCTTTGCCGAAAACGTTGCCCATACGCCCCCGCGACAAAGCGCGCGTCCCTGCGCGCGTTTGTCCGCTGGACAGCGCCTTTCAGACAGCATTAAAACGCCGCTTGAGAATTGGTGCACATTTGTGCGCCTAAGAAGCTGTGGCAGCTTACGCCACAAACCAAGGAGACGAATCCCCGTGTCCCATGCAGACGATCACGAAGGCACCCGCCGCGATTTCCTGTTCTACGCCACTGGCGGGGCAGGCGCGATTGCCACCTGTGCCGCCGTTTGGCCGCTGGTCAACCAGATGAACCCATCCGCGGATGTTCGCGCCTTGAGCTCGATCCGCGTTGATGTCTCTGATGTTGCCGTTGGCACGCAGCTGACCGTGAAATGGCTCGGCAAACCGGTCTTTATCCGCCGCCGTTCAGCGGAAGAGATCGAAGAAGCGCGCTCGGTCTCGCTCGAAGATCTGACAATCGACGCGGAATCGCGCAACGAAAACCGCCCTGGCACCGATGCAGCGGACGTAAACCGCGCCATGGATGAAGCGGGCGAATGGCTGGTCATGATGGGCGTTTGTACGCACCTTGGCTGTGTGCCTCTGGGCGACGGTGCTGGTGAATTCGGTGGCTGGTTCTGCCCCTGCCACGGAAGCCACTACGACACGTCGGGCCGTATCCGCAAAGGCCCCGCGCCAGAGAACTTGCCGGTGCCGGTCGCGTCCTTCGTGGACGAAAACACAATCGTACTGGGATAAGGAGAGAAACGCATGTCCGGCATCCCGCACGACCATTACGAACCGAAATCGGGCATTGAAAAGTGGCTGCACCGCCGCTTGCCTGTCGTGTCGCTGATCTATGACACGCTGATGATCCCGACCCCGAAGAACCTGAACTGGATGTGGATCTGGGGCATCGTACTTGCCTTCTGTCTGGCGCTGCAAATCATCACCGGCATCGTGCTTGCCATGCACTACACGCCGCATGTCGATCAGGCCTTCGCCTCTATCGAACACATCATGCGCAACGTGAATGGCGGCCATATGATCCGCTATCTGCACATGAACGGCGCGTCGTTGTTCTTCTTTGCGGTTTATCTGCACATCTTCCGCGGCCTCTATTACGGCTCCTACAAGGAACCAAGAGAGGTGACATGGATCATCGGTATGCTGATCTATCTCGCCATGATGGCGACCGCATTCATGGGCTACGTTCTGCCCTGGGGTCAGATGTCGTTCTGGGGCGCAACGGTTATTACCGGCCTGTTCGGCGCGATCCCGTTCGTGGGCGAGCCGATCCAGACATGGTTACTTGGCGGACCTGCGGTGGACAACGCGACGCTGAACCGCTTCTTCAGCCTGCATTACCTTTTGCCCTTCGTCATCGCCGCGCTGGTCGTGGTGCATATCTGGGCCTTCCACACAACGGGCAACAACAACCCCACCGGGGTCGAAGTGCGCCGGTCGTCGAAAGCCGAGGCTGATAAGGACACCTTGCCATTCTGGCCATATTTCGTGATCAAGGATTTCTTCGCCTTGGCGCTGGTCCTGACGCTGTTCTTCGCGGTCGTCGGCTTCATGCCCAACTATCTCGGCCACCCCGATAACTATATCGAGGCGAACCCGCTGGCGACGCCAGCACATATCGTGCCGGAATGGTACTTCCTGCCATTCTACGCGATCCTGCGCGCGTTTACTTCGGATGTCTGGGTCGTGATGATCGCAAGCTGGGTCACCGGCGGCATCATCGATGCGAAATTCTTCGGTGTGCTTGCCATGTTCGGCGCCATCGCGGTGATGGTGATTGTGCCTTGGCTGGATACATCCTCGGTACGCTCGGGCCGCTATCGCCCGCAGTTCAAATGGTGGTTCTGGCTGCTCGCCATCGACTTTGTCATTCTGATGTGGTGCGGTGCGCAGCCTGCTGAAGGCATCTATGCCGCCATCTCGCTGATCGCGACGACCTATTGGTTCGCCTACTTCCTGGTGATCCTGCCGCTTCTGGGTGTTTTGGAAAAACCGACGGCGCAACCGGAAACCATCGAAGACGACTTCAAGGATCATTACGGCAAAGAAGACGAGGGCGCGGGTTCCGCGGCCCCGGCCGAATGAGAAAGGGAACGAAGATGATCAAGCAACTCACCCTTTCTGCCGTTTTGGTGATGGGTCTCGGGTCTGCCGTGCACGCGGCGGGCGGCGAAAGCCACATCGAAGACTTCGACTTCAGCTTCGAAGGTCCGTTCGGCACGTATGACCAGTTTCAACTGCAACGCGGCCTTCAGGTCTATACCGAAGTCTGCGCTGGCTGCCACGGTCTGCAATATGTGCCGATCCGCACGCTGCATGATGAAGGCGGCGTTGGCTTGCCCGCAGATCAGGTTCGTGCCTATGCGGCCGACAACTTCGATCTGACGGAAACCGACAACTTCCCGGCAAACGATGCCGTTGGCGCGCCCGATCTCAGCCTTATGGCGAAGGCGCGTGCGGGTTTTCACGGCCCCTATGGGCTGGGCATAAACCAGTTCTTCAAGGGCATGGGCGGCGCCGAATACATCGCCTCGATCCTGACCGGGTATACCGGCAAGGAGAAGGAAGAAGCTGGCGTGACGCTTTATGAAAACACCGCCTTTCCGGGCGGCTGGATTTCGATGGCTCCACCGATGGAAGATGGTTTCGTCGATTTCGAACCCGCACATGCCAACGACCTGCATCACCTGTCAGAAGACGTGTCAGCATTCCTGATGTGGGCTGCAGAGCCAAAGATGATGGCGCGCAAGCAAGCAGGCCTGACGGCGGTGATCCTGCTCGCCTTGTTGACGGTGCTTTTGTATCTCACCAACAAAAAGATCTGGGCGCCGGTCAAACGGCGCGCGAAAGATACTCCTGCGGAATAAACCGGTCGGAAAATGAGCTCCTGAAACGCGCCCCTCCGGGCGCGTTTTCGTTACAGGTCCAACGCCCTTCCCGAAGAGTTCAACGCCAGACGGGACCAGCGGGCTTTGGCCTAATTCCGCCTTTCAATCCTGCCACTATGCCGGGTTAACAGCGCGCCAACGCCCCGGCCACCGCCATCCCGCGGGCAGGCGATGGCCGCTAGCGAAGTTGGGGAGTCTCGCCGGTTACCGAGGGTCCGTTTCAGGCCAATCACGACCCCGATTCCGAAAAAGCGAAGAAGCGCTCACGGGACCGCGAAAGCGCATTTCGAAATGCGTTATTCGAAGCGTTTCAAATCCGTTTGCCCCTCGTGGGCACTCATACCAGATAGGCCCGCAGCGCCTCGGGCGGGTCGGCGAACAACTCCGCCACCGCGACAGGCGCGCGCGCGATACCGGCATCAACGAAAACTGCGCTTCCACTCAACCGCTCTGCATCTTTCGGCTCATGGGTAACCATCATAACCGTCAGTTCATGCTCCGCCGCGATCTCCTTCAACAGTTCCAGCATTTCCGCCCGCATTGCCGGACCAAGCGCCGCGAACGGCTCATCCAGCAAAAGAACCGGATTGCGCTGGATCAACGCCCGCGCCAGCGCCACCCGGCTTTGCTGTCCACCGGACAATTCACGCGGATACCGACCCAGTACCGACGTCATACCCACGCGATGCAGCACGTCATGTACCGCACGTTTCTCGTCATTCGAAAGTCGCAGCGTCGGCCTGATCCCCAACCCCACATTCTGCTCTGCCGTAAGATGCGGAAACAGATTGTTGTCCTGAAACAGGATCGAAACCGGTCGCTCTCCTGGCGGATTCCGGGTCAACTCTACGCCATCCCAAGCAATGCCTCCCTCCAATGGCTGGACAAACCCGGCGATGGCCGAAAGCAGCGTCGATTTCCCCGCGCCGGACGGCCCGATCACTGCAACCAGATCGCCCCGCACGACCTCGAAATCCGCCCGCAGCCGGAAATCACCCTGTGCAATCAACACTTTGTCAAGCGTCAGCATTTACGCGCCCTCCGCGGTCAAAAGCCCAAAAGATCACCAGTGACGCGATCAACAACAGCAATGCCGCCCCAGCCGCATCCTCCATCCGATACCGCGCCATCAAGCGATAAAGCTGCAACGGCAATGTCGCGCGATCCGGATCGGCAAACATCGCCACAACGCCCAGATCCCCCATCGACAACGCCGCCGCCAATCCGCCCGCAAACCCCAACGGCCTGCGTAACCTCGGCAGAATGGCAATTCGAAACCGCGCCCACCCTGTCAGCCGCAAGCTCGTTGCCAGTCGCCCGAAATCCGCCTCCACTTGCGCCAGTTCCGGCGTCACCGCACGCACGGCAAACGGCAGCGCCATCAGCGCATTCACCAGCGCTGTGATCGGAAGTGCCAGTGCGGTCGGGTTCACGAACGGGAACAGCACAATGAACAGCCCTGTCCCGATTACCAGCGGCGAGGCCACAATGCTCAACACCCCGATTCCATTGACCACCATAGCGCCCTTGCCACGCAAAGAGACCGACAACAGTGCGATGGAAACCGAGAGGCAGAGCGTCAAAGCCGTCGATGCCAGCGCAACCAAAACTGACCGCCCAAGCGCGGCGAAAACGACGCCCGGCAAGTTCAAAACCGCCGCCGCACCACCAATCACCACCATCACCAGCGGTGCCAGCAGGAACAGCGCCGGCGCCGCAATCCAAACCGCGTCGACCAACCGCGCGGCCCCTTTTGCGCCCGGCCACGCAATATTCGCCCGATCCAACCCCGGTCCTGCGACGCCCAATGACGCAAACCTGAACGCCAGCAAAGCTGCGCCGCCGCCGATGGCGAGTTGTACCAGCCCCAGCAACGCCGCCTTACCCAGATCGAAGTCGAACCGGAACGCCTGATAGATTGCCAGTTCCACTGTCGTCGCGCGCGGCCCGCCGCCCAAAGTCAGTGCCACCGCAAAACTCGTCGTGCAGATCAGAAAGACGACCAGAAACACCCCAGGCAAGACCGCCCGCAACATCGGCCATTCCAGATGCCGCAGCACCGCGCCGGGCCCAAAGCGCAGGGATGCGGCCAGCCGGAACCTTTCTGCCGGGATCGACAGCCACCCCTGCAGGATCAGCCGTGTTGCCAGCGGCAGGTTGAAGAACACATGCGCCAATACAACCCCGTGCAACCCATAGATCGACACCGGCGGCAGACCCACAGCCTCCAGCATCTGGCTCAACACGCCGTTGCGCCCGAAAATCGCCAAAAGCCCCAGCACCGCCACGATCACCGGCAGGATGAAGGGCGCGCCCAGTAGCGTGACCAGTATGCCGCGCCCGCGAAAACGCCGCCGCGCAAGGGCGCGTGCCAGTGGCACGGCCAGGCCGACCGAAATCATCGCCGACAACACCGCCTGCACAAGCGTGAACCTTATCGCCGCCCAGTCGCCTGCTCCCAGTCCTGCTGCGCCATCGGCCCGAAACGCCACCGCGCCCAACGTGCCGAAGACCAGAAACAGAACCAGCGCCGCCGCAACGACACCGGGCCATCTGGCTATTGGCTGAGACCGGCCAGCCATTTTTCCAACGCGGGATCGCGTGCCGCCTGCGCCTCTTCCGCAGTCAGGATCAGCGATTTCGCCGGTGTGATCAGTGTTTCAAAGCCTTCCGGCAAACCACCCGCTGGTGTCGCCGCCGGGTACATCCAGTTTGTCGTTGGGATGATCGACTGGAAAGCATCTGACAGCATGAAGGCAAGAAACCGATCCGCCAGTTCTGGCTGATCGGTGCTGACCAGTTTCCCGGCAACCTCGATCTGCATGTAATGGCCTTCCTCAAACGCCGCTGCTGCCTTGGTATCGTCGCTCTCGGCGATCAGGTGATAGGCAGGCGATGTGGTGTAAGACAGGACCATATCCGCCTCGCCTTCCAGAAACAGGCCATAAGCTTCTGACCAGCCCTTGGTGACCGTCAAAACGTTTTCCGAAAGAGATGCCCACATCTCCCCTGCCGCGTCGCCATAAACGCTGTCGACCCACAACATCAGCCCCAAACCGGGCGTGGAAGAGCGGGGATCCTGAATGACGATCTTCAGATCGCTGTTTGCAAGATCGTCGAAATTCGCGGGCACCGTATCTAGCCGCGTTTTGTCGTAGACGAATGCGAAATACCCCCAGTCATAGGGCAGGAATGTATCGTCGCTCCAGCCATTGGGTACATTCGTCTCAACATCGCCTTGCCCATGCGGCGCGAACAGGCCCGACGCCTTAGCCGCCGCAGTCAGATTCGTATCAAGTCCCAAAACAACGTCGGCATCGCTTCGCTGCCCTTCCAGTTGCAGCCGCGCCAGAATCGCGGCGCCATCGCCTGCCGCCACGAATTCCAGATCGCAGTCACAGGTCGCTTCAAACGCCGCTTCAACCGCGGGGCCCGGCCCCCAGTCGGAAACGAAACTGTCATAGGTCATCACCTGCAAGACAGGCTTGTCCAGTGCTGTCGACGGCATCGCGGCAAGGGCCAAAAGACCCGAATATGTCAAAAGTCGCATCATAATCCTCCAATGCGACGGATGGGCTGGGATGAAGTTCGATGGCTTCACCTTCCCTCCGCCGGTGTTAGCCGGTTCAGGTTCAACGGGTTCGCGCGTCTGGCTTCTCAGCATCGCATTTCAGCGAGGCACCCCGAGGTGGGGTTTTCATACGGCCCGCCGGGCGTAAGCGCAAGAAAGATGTGGAATTTCAGCAATCACATGGCTATGCCCACGCGCAAGGAGTTCCCGTTAATGAGCATGAACAGCTTCGGCCATCTCTTCCGCGTGACCACCTGGGGCGAAAGCCACGGGCCGGGGTTGGGTGCCGTTATCGATGGCTGCCCGCCGGGTGTGGCGGTTGACGAGGCGATGATCCAGCAATGGCTGGACCGGCGCAAACCGGGGCAGAACAAGTTCACCACTCAGCGGCGCGAAGCTGACGAGGTGAAGATCATGTCGGGTGTCTTTGAGGGGCAAACCACCGGCACGCCGATCCATCTGGAAATCCTGAACACCGATCAGCGGTCGAAGGATTACGGCGACATCGCCGAAAAGTTCCGCCCCGGCCATGCAGACATCACCTATTGGCAGAAATACGGGATCCGAGATTATCGGGGCGGCGGCCGGTCCTCCGCACGCGAAACCGCCGCGCGGGTGGCAGCTGGCGGCGTGGCACGGGCAGCGTTGAACGTACTTGTGCCCGGATTCAAAATCACCGGCTACATGGTTCAGATGGGCCCGTATGGGATCGACCGTGACCGTTTCGATTGGGACCAGATCGGGCATAACCCCTTCTGGACCCCGGATGCAAAGGCCGCCGCCGACTGGGCAGAGTACCTCGATGGTCTGCGCAAATCCGGCGATAGCGCTGGCGCGGTGATAGAGGTTGTCGCGCGCGGCGTTCCTGCCGGTCTTGGTGCCCCGATCTATGCCAAGCTCGACACAGATCTGGCCGCCGCGATGATGTCGATCAACGCGGTTAAGGGCGTGGAAATTGGCGACGGGTTTGCAGCTGCCGCGCTAACCGGATCCGCCAACGCCGACGAAATCAATATGGGCACTGACGGAAAGCCGGAATTCAATTCGAACCACGCCGGTGGCATTCTTGGCGGCATTTCTTCCGGTCAGGACGTCGTCGTCCGCTTCGCCGTGAAACCGACCAGCTCGATCCTCACCCCACGCAAGACGATCACCAAATCGGGTGAACCGACAGAGATTGTTACCAAGGGCCGCCACGACCCTTGCGTCGGCATTCGCGCCGTACCCGTGGGTGAGGCGATGATGGCCTGTGTGATCCTTGATCACCTGCTTTTGGATCGCGGTCAGACAGCTGGGGTGCGTGGGCCTATTGGCTAGGAATGCCGGCGTTTGCCGGGGCCGGGTTCGGCGGCCCTTTATGACAAGGTCGCGGAATTTTCCCACCGTCCGAGGAAGACGACTGATGGTCCGAAAGCGGCCATTCAACGCCATTCCAGTTCATGATAGATATTCAAATCAGACACACCATCACTGTGGCTTTTCAATCTCCGCGAAAGCCCCTACCTTACAAATATCCCGGCAATAAAGGCATTGCGCGCTGCTGTCGGGTGCGCGGAGTCGTCCCGCAAGTTGCGCGCCCGGCTCCCCGAAACGTCTGACACCGGCGGCGCGCCCGCCCCGAAAGATTGAGGTGAGCCATGCTCAGAAACGACCAGCTCGACGCCTGGGACCGCGAACACTTTTTCCACCCTTCTACCCATCTGGCGCAACACGCCCGTGGCGAAAGCCCGAGCCGTATCGTCACAGGCGGCAGCGGCTGCCATATCGAGGATCGTGATGGAAACCGTTTGCTTGATGCCTTTGCCGGGCTTTATTGCGTCAATGTTGGCTATGGCCGCCCTGAAATTGCCGAGGCGATTGCCGATCAGGCCCGCGAACTGGCTTATTACCATTCTTATGTCGGCCACGGCACCGAAGCGTCAATCACGCTTGCCAAAATGGTGCTGGATCGTGCGCCGGATCACATGTCGAAGGTTTATTTTGGCCTGTCGGGGTCGGATGCAAATGAAACCAATGTGAAACTTGTCTGGTATTACAACAACATCCTCGGTCGGCCGGAGAAAAAGAAGATCATTTCGCGCTGGCGGGGTTATCACGGCTCGGGGCTGATGACGGGTTCGTTGACCGGGCTGGATTTGTTCCACAGGAAATTCGATTTGCCCCTGGCGCAGGTGATCCATACCGAGGCACCCTATTATTTCCGCCGTCAGAACCGCGCCATGAGCGAAGAGGCATTTTCGGCGTGGTGCGCGGCAGAACTTGAGGAGCTGATCGAGCGTGAAGGCGCCGACACCATCGCGGCCTTTATCGGCGAGCCGGTTCTTGGCACGGGCGGCATCGTGCCGCCGCCGAATGGATACTGGGCGGCCATTCAGGAGGTTCTGGATCGCCATGATATACTGCTGATCGCGGACGAAGTCGTCACTGGTTTCGGACGACTTGGCACAATGTTCGGTTCTGACCATTACGGCATCCGGCCCGACATCATCACCATCGCCAAGGGACTGACCTCTGCCTATGCGCCGCTGTCGGGGTCTATTGTCTCCGACAAAATCTGGAGTGTGCTGGAACAGGGGGCGGATGAAAACGGGCTGATCGGGCATGGCTGGACTTATTCTGCGCATCCGGTCGGGGCAGCGGCGGGAGTCGCCAATCTAAGGTTGATTGACGATTTGCAGTTGGTGGCGAATGCAGGTGACGTTGGCGCCTATCTGAATGCTGCGCTGAAGGATACGCTCGGCGGTCACCCCAATGTCGGGGATATCCGAGGTGAGGGCATGCTGGCGGCGGTGGAATTTGTGGCCGACCGCGAGAGGTGCAAATTCTTCGACCCCGGGGACAAGATCGGGCCGCGCATTGCCGCGACTTTGCTTGAAAACGGCGTCATCGCGCGGGCCATGCCGCAGGGCGACATTCTTGGCTTTGCGCCGCCGTTTTGCCTAACCACAGCAGAAGCAGATGAGGTCGCGGCAAAGACCGGAGCGGCCGTGCGATCCGTGTTGGGCGGCTAACGCTGGTTGGGAGATCACTCGGGAACATCGTTTTTGGCCTGGAGCGGACGTTGGTGGCTTGCACCCGCGCGCGGAGTCAAGGCCCCTTGGGCCGCCGCGCGATCGCCTGCCCGTCCGCACGGGCTGGCGATTTGGTGAGGCTGGGTGCGAGCTTTTGAACACGCACGGACTTGGCTTGGATAAATTGGCAAATTGAAATGTTTGATCGCCATCCCACGGGCAGGCAATCGCGCGTCTTTTATCGTTATTTGCGAATGTCCGCTTCAGGCCAAACCCGGCGGCTCACATCAAGAATTAAGGCGCTGCCACCGTGAAATCGCGCGCCTAACGTGCGATAGCAATGTTCAGTAACACCTGCCGCCGTTCGCCGCGAGCCACTGAGATGGCCCGTTCAAGCGCGACCGGCAGATCCGCGCCTTCGGTAACCGTCTCGGTATACGCGCGGCTGGCTGCGGCGGTTTTCGTAAAATCCGGACTGGGCCGGAGCGATGTAAGCGGCACATCGTTCGACTTCGCCGCGCGCCCACCCTTATAAAGCCCCTCGACTGATTTTCGCACCGCGCCCCATTCTTCGTTGTTCAGGACCAGCGTGATGACCGGCAAGCCCAACGCTTCACATACCTGATGGCACACGGTGGGGTTCGCGAACATGTAACTGCCGTCGCCGATGGTTGCGAAAATCAACCTGTCCGGCTCAGCCAGTTGCGCGCCAATTGCGGCGGGAAGACCCCAGCCAAGGCCGCCGGAGTGCGGTTCCTGAAAATAGCTTTTGTGGTCGTCCAGTTGCAAAGGTGGGAGTGGGCAGCCGAGTTCGTGAAACACGCTCGCCTTCTGCCCTTTTATGGCCTGACCCAGACAATGGGACACCCATTCCTTGGTCATCGGTGCGCGGCATCCGGCCTTCGCCTCCTCGATTACCCGCGCACGTTCTTTCGCAGAAATACCGGCAATGCGGTCACGTCGCTTTTCAACTTGAACCGTGTCTTTCGGGTGGGCGTCAACGGCAGACATCAATGCGCGCAAAACGCCAGATGTATCGCCTCCCAACGCGACATCCGCAGGGAAACTGCGCATCGGGGACAACCGCGCAAACAATGGGTCAGGACCAAGTTGAATCACTTTGGCGTCGCTCGGCGGCGCGGCTCTGTCCGGCCACCATGGTGCCAATGCGTCGATAACCAGAACCACATCGGCCTCTTTCAAAAGATCTTCGGCCTGCCAAGCCACATGGCAAGGGCTCGACATGGAAATGGATATCTGGTTGGCCCAGTAATGCGACACCGGAATCGCCCAATCCTCGACAAAGGCGGTCAGTGCCGTGAAAACATCCGGCGCGCTGGCCCCACGTTGGGCAATGATCAAAGGCCGCTCAGCATTCGCGAGCAATTCCGCTGCCTGCGCCAACGCGGATACATTTGGCCCGCCTTCAACAGATTGCATTGTGGAAGGCGCATCCAGCCCGCCGGGCGGGCAGGTTTCACACAACACTTCGCGTGGCAGGCTAAGGTAAACCGGCCCCTTCGGCGTGGAATTCGCAATTGACCAGCCGCGATCCAGAACGTCAGACACCTGATCGGCAAAGCGCAATTCGTAGTCCCATTTGCAAGCCTCGCGGACCAGCGCGGTCTGGTCGTACATTTCCTGTCCCCAGCCGATTGGAACCGTACGCGCGCCAAATCGCCCACCTTCGGCGACCGGAGTCCGCCCCGACATCACAAACATCGGCACCTGATCGCAGGCGGCGTTAATAACGCCCGTTGCACCGTTTGAAAGTCCGACATTGGTGTGTAGCATCACCGCCTGCGCGCGGCCCGACATCTGGTAAAACCCGTGTGCCATGCCAACGGCGACGTGCTCATGTGGAACCGTGATCGCCGTGGGAAGGTCTACGCCGGCCTCGCGGGCCTCGATTAAGCCCTCGATGATTGGCGGGAAGTCCGTGCCCGAGTTTGCGAAGACGTAATCGACGCCAAGTGCCTTCAGCTTGCCAAAAATGGCGCCGCCTGCGGTCAGGTTACCATCTGTTTTCGCCATCAATCGCCCTCGTCACGTGGTGTTTAAGAAATCTGTTCCGTTCTGTCGTGGCCGGGTCAAGCATAATCGCAAAACGTGGCGCGCAGGATTGGCGGTTGAATGCGCCCGACCAACCACGCCATTCTGGCAACAACTGGCTTATTTGAATCGAGGACAAATCACATGACCGGCCACATCGCCATTCTTGGGGTGTTCGTTGCAGACACGACCTACCGCGCGGATCGTGCGCCGCGCATGGGTGAAACGATACTGGGCAACAGCTTTGCGCTCGGCCCCGGTGGAAAAGGGTCCAATCAGGCTGTCGCGGCGGCAAGGGCAGGGGGGCAGGCGCATTTCATTACCAAACTGGGGCAGGACACATTCGCCGATCTTGCCCTTGAGACGTGGAATTCCGCCGGGGTGCAGCCAGCGGTTACACAGCACGAAGACGCGTATACCGGCGCGGCCAATATCTTTGTCGAGGAGGCCACGGGCGACAACGCGATTATCATATGCCCGGGTGTCGCCAGCACAATCAACACCGCGGATGTCGAGGCGCAAAGCAATCTGATCGGCTCTGCCTCGGTCTTCATGACGCAACTTGAACAGCCCATTGAGGCCGCAATGCGCGCGCTGGAAATCGCGAAAGCCGGTGGGGCGCAAACGATTTTGAACCCGGCACCGGCTGCAGAATTGCCGAAAGATATATTCCCGCTCTGCGATTTCATCACGCCCAATGAAAGCGAGGCCGAAGGGCTGACTGGAATTGCCGTCGTCGATCTGGCCACTGCAGAGGCTGCGGCAGCTGCCTTGCTGGAACTCGGCGTGGGAACGGCGCTGATTACCCTTGGTGAAAACGGCGTGCTGATCGGATCGCACGAAGGTGCCACACATATCCCAGCGATGAACGCGGGCGCAATCGTTGAAACGACCGGCGCGGGGGATGCATTCAATGGTGGATTTGCCGTTGCACTGGCAGAGGGCTTGGGTGTTGACGAGGCGACCCGTTTCGGCTGCGCCACGGCGGCAATATCCGTCACACGACCGGGCGCCGCCGCGTCGATGCCTGCACGACCGGAAATTGACGAGTTGCTTGCCGATAATCCGTGACTTTGTTCTTTCTCTTGATCCGTCAAGCCGCTAGGACGCGCCGGGTGGCAAGAGTATTCGGGCATGGCGGACACTGAAATCGCGCAGGACAAACTGCTGGTTCTGCTGCAAGGCATGGCAGAACAGGCGCTTGCGTTTTGGGATGTCCCCGAGGGCGCAAACGTTCAGCTGATCAACGTTTCAGAGAACACTACTTATCTGGTGGAATGCGCGGGCGGCTATCGTGCAGTTTTGCGTATTCATCGGGAAGGCTATCACTCCCGCCGCGCCATTGAATGTGAGCTGGCGTGGATCGACGCGCTGGATCGGGACGGTGTGATCACAACGCCCAGCTACAGGCTGGGGCGCGACGGGCAGGCAATACAAAAACTGCGTTCCGATGCGCTTGCGGCACCGCGATTTGCCGTGCTGTTTGATTTTCTCGAAGGACAGGCACCGGATGAACACGGCGATCTTACGCTGGGATTTGAGGAATTGGGCACCATTGCCGCGCGTTGTCATGATCACGTGCTTGGGTGGCAGAAGCCAGAACCCTTTGAGCGGTTGATCTGGGATGCTGAGGCTGTTTTCGGCGGCACGCCGACATGGGGGAACTGGCGCGATGCGCCCAATGTTACGCCGGACATCGCGGAAGTTCTGGAGCGGGTCGAGGCAACGGTTCGGCGCAGGCTGACGGCCTATGGTAAACCGCCTGAGCGGTTTAATCTGATCCATGCCGATATGCGATTGGCCAACCTTTTGGTCGATGCAAGTGGTACGCGCGTCATCGACTTTGACGACTGCGGGTTAGGGTGGCTGATGTACGATTTCGCCGCCGCCATCAGCTTTATCGAAGATGACCCGCGCATTCCGGATCTCAAGGCCGCGTGGCTTCGCGGGTATCGTTCCGTTCGCAATCTACCCGACGTCGATGAGGTGGAAATCGACACGTTCATCATGCTGCGCCGCCTTGCCCTTTTGGCGTGGATCGGCAGCCATATCGAGGCGCCCGAACCCCAGGCACTTGCCCCGGATTTCGCGAAAAACTCGGCGAAGGTCGGGATGGCCTATCTGGACGTTTTTGAAGGTCTTTAGGTCGACTCAGGGGCAATCGAAATCGTCGGAATTTGGCCTGACGCTGCCTTTCAAACGGTCCACCCAGCCGGGTTAACAGCGCGCAGCGCCCCGGCCATCGCCTGCCCGTCCCGACGGGCTGGCGATTTGGTGAGGGCAGCACAATCTTTAGAATTCGCACGGATTTGGCTGGCATAAAGCGCGACATTGAGATGTTGCATCGCCACCCCACGGGCAGGTGTTGGCCGCCAATGAGGTGGGGAGATTGGGAAGTAAGTGAACGTCACGTATTAGCCAAAGGCAACCTCTCGCCATCTGCAAAAAAAACATCACCTCAGATATTCGCCGCGGCGGTCGACCGTCCAACGACCAACTCAGCCTCCAGCAATCGGGTCTGCGGCCCGCAATCGGGGTTTTCGATCATCCGTATCAGCATTTCCGCAACCATAACGCCTGCATCACGCACGGACGACCGGGTGGCGGTGAATATCGGTACGTCCTGACCGTTCTTCAGGTAGGACAGATCGTCGTCATGGGTGATGACTGAAACATCACGGCCAACGACCAACCCGGCCTCTTCTATTGCCCGCCGCACACCCAGGGCGGAAATCAGTGACGCGGTCAGAATTGCCGTTGGCGGATTGTCTATCCGTAGCATGTCGCGCGCCGCGTGGTGGCCGTACACTTCAGTCATCTCGTCACTGCGCATCAGCGCGTTATCCGGCGCAATCCCGGCATCCTCCAATGCTTGCAAATATCCGGCACGGCGGCGACGCGCGAAATCCAGATCCTCAACCCCGTTGATCAGGGCAATTCGGCGGTGGCCTAGCTCGATCAGAAATTCCGTCGCACGTTGAAAGGATCGCTGATTGTTCACGTCGACCCACGAATAGGGGTCAGTCACGTTCGATGAACGCCCGTGCACAACAAACGGAACGCCGAGGTCGCTCAAATTTGCAATTCGTGGATCGTCCACATTCGGGCTTTGCAGGACTATTCCGTCGACTTTGCCCTCGCTGACCATATTGCGGTAAGCAGTGGTCTCCTCGCGGTCCTCGACATATTCGACAATCATCGAATAGCCATGTTCGGCATAGCCGCGCACCGCCCCGGCGACGAAGTCACCGAAAATGGGGTTCACCATCTCATTCTGGGACGACGCGGAAATGACGTGGCCAATCACCATCGCTCGCCCGGTTGCCAGCCCCTTGGCGCGGCTGTTGGGGCGATAGTTGAACCTGCGCGCCGCTTCTTCGACACGCAGGCGCGTGGCTTCGTTCACCTCCGGGTACCCGTTCAGCGCACGGCTGACCGTCGTTTGCGACAGCCCGAGAGCTTTGGAGAGTTCCTTGAGGTTCATGTCTTTAAAGCGCTTTCAAATTTTGACCATCCGGTATCTCCACGCCTTCCGCACGAGAATCGTAGATTTCGCGCCATTTGAATGGCGGATGCCCGCAATGTCCATATTTTTTTACCAATTTTTGCGCCATCGTGCTTGACAGACAGGGTGACTCGGATATTTAGTCACGCATCCAAAGCGCTTTGAAAAGTGAGTCGTTTTGGCACATCATTTGAATTGTGCGGGACGCACATGGGAGGAACATCAATGAAATATGCTCTTTATGCCGGGGCAGCATCGCTTGCTCTTTTCGCCGGATCGGCAAACGCCGACGGGCATCTGGCATTCGCACCGGGCGAAGGTCCGTTTTCTTGGGACAGCTATAACACCTGGGCCGACGGCGCACCGGATCTTTCCGGACAGACAGTCACGGTTTTTGGCCCATGGCTGACGCCCGAAGACGGCTACTTCAGCAATGCGCTGGCCTATTTCGAAGAAGCGACCGGCGCCGACGTTGTCTACACTGGTTCCGACAGCTTTGAGCAGCAGATCGTGATCGACGCCGAAGCGGGCTCGCCGCCCAACATCGCCGTTTTCCCGCAACCCGGCCTCGCGGCCGTGATGTCGGCCAAAGGTCAGTTGTCGCCATTGTCGGGTGACATGCAAGCATGGGTCACGGAAAACTATGCCGCTGGTCAGTCATGGGTCGATCTGGGCACCTATCCGGATGCCGATGGCAACGACCAGTTCTATGGTTTCTTCTACAACGTGAACCTCAAGAGCCTCGTCTGGTACAACCCCGAGAACTTCGAGGATGCCGGATATGACGTGCCGGACACGATGGAGGGTCTGCGCGATCTGACAGAGCAGATGGTGGAAGAGGGTGAAACGCCGTGGTGTATCGGTCTGGGATCTGGCGCGGCGACCGGCTGGCCTGCAACCGACTGGGTTGAAGACATCATGCTGCGTACCCAGCCGCCTGAAGTCTACGACATGTGGACCACCAACGAGATGCCGTTTGACGACCCGCGCGTTGTTGCCGCGATCGAGGAATTCGGCTGGTTTGCGCGTGATGATGCCAAAGTGTCCGGCGGTGCCGGTGCTGTGGCTTCGACCGACTTCCGCGACAGCCCGAAGGGTCTCTTCTCGTCGCCGCCGCAGTGCTACATGCACCGTCAGGCGTCGTTCGTTCCCGCCTTCTTCCCGGAAGATGTCGAATTTGGCGTGGATGCAGATTTCTTCTACTTCCCGTCCTATGCAGACAAAGACCTCGGCAACCCGGTTCTGGGTGGCGGTACGCTGATGGCGATCACCGATGCGTCAGATGCAACCAACGAGCTGATGACCTTCCTGACGCTGCCCTTGGCGCATGAGATCATGATGGCGCAGACTGGCTTCCTGACACCGCATAAGGGTGTGAATCTGGATGCTTATCTGAACGACACGCTGCGCGGTCAGGGCCAGATCCTGATCGATGCCACGACCTTCCGCTTTGACGGTTCTGACCTGATGCCGGCGGGTGTGGGCGCAGGTTCGTTCTGGACCGGTATGGTCGACTTCACAGGCGGCAAGGCGGCTGGCGATGTTGCGGCAGACATCCAATCGTCCTGGGACGCGCTGAAGTAGGCGCAGCCTGACGCCAAACAAATCGAGTGACCCGCGCGAATCTGGCGGGTCGCTCGCCACCATTTCCAAGCAACGCTACGGCGAGATCAGGGGGACGCGATCATGGGTGAATTGCATCCAGCGCTACAGGGGCTTTTGACCATTGTCATCGGCGTCGCGGGCTGTGTCGGTTACTTCTACTTCTCGAACCAGTTTCTCGACAAAGTGCTGTTCCCGGCGCGCGGCCCGAACGCGGGGCGCAACATCAATCGCGCCAATATTATCCGCCCTTGGCTGTTCCTGTTCCCGGCCATCTTCGCGCTCGGCCTCTATCTGGCCTATCCGGTTTTCGCTACGTTTCGCCTGTCTTTGATCGACAACGACACAGGCGCATTTGTCGGCCTCGAACATTATGCCCAGCTCGCCAGCGAGGCGAAGTTCTGGGAAGCCATGCGCAACAACATGCTGTGGCTGATCGTGGTTCCTGCGATGTCGACCGCCTTTGGCCTCTTGGCTGCACAACTGACCGACCGGATCGCCTGGGGCAGCCTCGCGAAATCGCTGATCTTCATGCCGATGGCGATCAGCTTCGTCGGCGCCGGTGTGATCTGGAAACTCGTCTATGAACGCCGCCCGGAAGACGTGGAGCAGATTGGCGTGTTGAACGCGATCTGGGCCTCGTTTGGTGGCGAGCCACAAACATGGCTGACCATTCCGCTTTGGAACAACTTCTTCCTGATGATCGTGCTGATCTGGATCCAGACCGGATTCGCCATGGTCATCCTGTCTGCCGCTCTGCGCGGCATCCCGGAAGAAACGGTCGAGGCCGCTATCGTTGACGGCGCCAACCCGTTTCAGATCTTCTTCAAGATCAAAGTGCCGCAGATCATGCCAACCATTGTCGTGGTCTGGACGACGATCACACTGGTTGTGCTGAAGGTCTTCGACATCGTGTTCACCATGACCAACGGTCAGTGGGAAACCCAAGTTCTCGCCAATTACATGTATGACAAGATGTTCCGATCTTTCGACAACGGTGTCGGCTCGGCGGCCGCAATGGTCATCATGCTTTTGGTGACGCCGATCCTCGTCTGGAACGTCTATAATGCCCGCAAGGAGATGCGCTGATGGATAATATCGCTGGCAGCAAATCCTCCCTGACATGGGCGGTGCATATTTCGGTGGTGGCGCTCGTACTGTTGTGGCTGTTTCCGACAGTGGGTCTGTTCGTTTCGTCCTTCCGGACGGCGGACCAGATCGCAAGCTCCGGCTGGTGGAAGGCGCTGTTCCCGACCGAGCAGAATCTGCAGTTCCGCGCCGCCGGACCTGATGCGCAGGTGCAGGAAGGCAATGTTTTCGTGATCGAAGGCAACCTGTTTGCCATCGCCGAAACCGAGCCAGTCAAGATCAGCCGCTGGGGCACGTCATCCCGGGCCGTCGACGCCTTCGTACCCGGAGAGACCGCAGAGCTGCGGCGCGGTGGTACCATCACCGTCGAAGCCAGTGGCGACTATCGGATGGAAAACACCGAGGAATTTGGCGGCAATCGAGGACAGCGCGTATTCCTGACCGCCACGGTGCCACCGACATTCAGCTTCGACAACTATTCAGACGTATTGTTTACCGAAGGCTCCGGCGGGGGAATGGCCAAAGCCTTCTTCAACACACTCACGGTGGTCATCCCGGCGACGATCATCCCGATCCTAATCGCCGCCTTCGCAGCCTACGCGTTGGCCTGGATGGAGTTTCCGGGCCGCGCGCTGTTGATCGCGGCCATCGTGGCGCTGCTTGTGGTGCCCCTGCAACTGGCATTGATCCCACTCTTGACACTCCACAATGATATCGGCATCGGCAAAGGCTATCTCGGCGTCTGGCTGGCCCATACCGGGTTTGGCCTCCCACTCGCGATCTATCTGTTGCGCAACTACATGGTCGGGCTGCCGCGTGACATTATCGAAAACGCGCGCGTAGACGGCGCGACAGACTTCCAGATCTTCGTGAAGATCATTCTTCCGCTCAGCTTCCCCGCACTCGCCAGTTTTGCGATCTTCCAGTTCCTGTGGACATGGAATGACCTGCTGGTGGCGATGGTGTTCCTGATCGACTCTTCGGGCGAAACGACCGTGATGACCCGCCAGATTGTCGAAATGTTGGGGACGCGCGGCGGCAATTGGGAAATCCTCGCCACGGCTGCCTTTGTCTCCATCGCGGTGCCGCTTGGCGTGTTCTTTGCGATGCAGAAATACCTCGTCCGCGGCCTGTTGGCCGGGTCCGTGAAATAGGGTTTGGGCGCCATGAACATGCATCCCTCTGACATGAAGCTGACAAATGCGCGGCGTGGGGCCGATTGGTGGCACGGTGGCGTGATCTATCAGATTTATCCGCGCAGTTTTCAGGACAGCAACGGCGACGGTATTGGCGACCTGAAAGGTATTTGCCAGCGGCTGCCTTATATCCAATCGCTGGGCGTCGATGCGATCTGGATTTCGCCCTTCTTCAAATCGCCGATGAAGGATTTTGGATACGACGTCAGCGATTATCGCGACGTTGACCCAATGTTCGGGACATTGGCTGATTTCGACGCCATGCTGGAAGAGGCGCATAATCTCGGAATCCGGGTGATGATCGATCTGGTGATGTCACACACATCCAATCAGCATCCCTGGTTTAGTGAAAGCCGAAAGACCCGCGATAATCCGAAATCCGACTGGTACGTCTGGGCCGATCCACAACTTGATGGGACACCGCCCAACAACTGGCTGTCGATCTTCGGTGGGTCCGCGTGGCAATGGGATTCACGCCGCCTGCAATATTATCTGCACAACTTCTTGTCGTCTCAACCGGATCTGAACTTCCATAACTCGGAAGTGCAGGATGCCCTTCTGGATATGGCCCGGTTCTGGCTGGATCGCGGCGTGGATGGCTTCCGCCTAGACACGATCAATTTCTACTTTCACGACGCGCGGCTGCGCTCGAACCCGCCCTTGCCGCCCGAGGCGCGCAATGCGTCCATCGCGCCGATGGTGAATCCCTATAACCATCAGGATCACCTCTATTCCAAGAACCAGCCCGAAAACCTCGCCTTCCTTGAACGGCTGCGCGCGCTTACGGACGAATACGAGGGCCGTGCCTGTCTGGGAGAGGTCGGCGATGCCCAGCGCGGGCTGGAAATCATGGCGCAATACACCGAAGGCGAAAGCCGCATGCACATGTGCTATGCCTTTGAGTTCCTCGAAAGCCGCCCGGCAACGACGGAGGTGTTCAAAGCGGTCTTTGACAAGCTGACAACCGAAGCGGCCGATGCCTGGCCGTGCTGGGCGTTTTCCAACCACGACGTCAAGCGCCACGTGTCCCGCTGGAACCTGTCCGCAGAAGCGGCGCGTCTTTACCCGGTTCTGATGATGTGCCTGCGAGGCTCGGCCTGTCTCTATCAGGGCGAAGAGCTGGGCCTGCCAGAAGGCGACGTTGCATTCGAAGATCTGCAGGACCCTTACGGCATCGAGTTCTGGCCGGAATTCAAGGGCCGCGATGGTTGCCGAACACCCTTGCCGTGGGTCACACAGGCCGAAAACGCGGGCTTCGGCGATGGCAAGGCGTGGCTTCCGGTCGATCCGGCACAGGCCGCGATGGCTGTTGACCGGCAAGAGGCTGACCCGGATGCCATGCTGCACCACTATCGCCGTCTGATCGCGCTTCGTCAGGATCACCGCGCACTTGCCCAAGGCGACATGACGAACATGTCTGTGTCCGGCAATGTGCTGAGTTTTGAGCGTTCGATTGACGCTGAATGGGTCTTCTGCGCCTTCAACATCGGCGACACGACCGCACAGGTTCGCACGCCTGACGGTGACTGGAACATCGCCAGTGACTCACTTGGACTTATGGCGCCCGACGGCGGCGCGCTCACACTCCCCGGTTGGGGCATGACAATCCTGAAGAAAGCGGGCGGCTGACATGGCAGACCTGAAACTGACTGACATCGAAAAGACATATGGCGGCGCGGTCAACGTGCTGAACAACATCAACCTCGACATCAAGAAGGGCGAGCTGATCGTGTTCGTCGGGCCGTCAGGTTGCGGCAAGTCCACGCTTTTGCGAATGATCGCGGGGCTGGAAAAGATCACCGGCGGCACACTGGAAATAGACGGGATGGTCGTCAATGACGTGCCGCCCGCGCAACGTGGCATTGCGATGGTGTTCCAGTCCTATGCTTTGTATCCGCATATGACCGTGCGTGAGAACATGTCATTCGCGCTCAAAATCGCGAAAAAGTCTAAAGAGGAAATCGACGCTGCCGTCGATAAGGCCGCAAAGATCCTGCAACTGGTTGAATATCTCGACCGTCTGCCCAAAGCGCTGTCCGGCGGTCAGCGACAAAGGGTTGCAATCGGACGCTCGATCGTCCGCGACCCAAAGGTTTATCTCTTCGACGAGCCGCTTTCGAACCTAGACGCCGCCTTACGCGTGGCGACCCGGATCGAAATTGCACGGCTGAAAGAATCCATGCCTGACAGCACGATGGTCTATGTCACCCACGATCAGGTCGAGGCAATGACACTGGCCGACAAGATCGTGGTGCTCGCCAATAAAGGCATCGCACAGGTTGGCTCTCCGTTGGAACTTTATGAACGGCCCGACAACGAATTTGTCGCGCAGTTCATCGGCTCACCGGCAATGAACCTGTTGCCCGGTAAGATCGTGGAAACTGGCACGACCACCAAAATCGCACTTGATGGGGGCGGTACGGCAATCGCCGCAATCAAGACGACCGAATCCGACAAGGGTAAATCAGTCAATGTCGGCGTCCGCCCGGAAGACCTCACGTTAGCCGAAGGCGATTTCCTGATTGAGGGCAAAGTGGATTACATCGAAGCGCTGGGCGAGGTGACGGTGCTGTATTTCGAGGCGCGAGAGGGGTCCGAAACTGGGTCAATTGCCAAGCTGCCCGGGACAATTGACGACATGCGCGGACAGGTGGTGCGGATGGCTGCGGACCCCGCAAAAGTTCACGTATTCCACGAAGGTAAGGCGCTGCGATAGAGAATTACCCATCGCGGGGAGGAACCACTCCGCGCGGAATCAAGGCCCCTCGGGCCGCCGCGCGATCACCTGCCTGTCCCCGCGGGCTGGCGATTTTGTAAGGCTGGGGGACAGCTATTTGGGTTCGACGAACTTGGCGGAATAAACGGGCAAATGGCATCGTTGGTTCGCCAACCCACGGGCAGGCAATCGCGCGGCTTGGCACAAAGTGCACGATAATCGCTCAGGACCGACGTGGATGTCCTTTGCAGCAGTGACAAAAGCGTTTTTTGCGAGGCGCCGACTACTAAACCCTCACACGCTCGTTTTCCGGATCATATAGACACCGCGCCACCACGGTGGCCGGGACGCTCTGGCCGATGACGTCAATGGCCAACTCCGATCCATGGGCTGCAAGTTTCGGCTCGACAAATGCATAGGCAAGGTTCTTTCCAACCCGGTGGCCCCAGTCGCCTGACGTGACCGTCCCGACGACCTTGTCGCCAAGCATCACAGAGGCGCCGGGATAGGCAGGCGCGTCGGGGCTGTCGAGTGTCAGCGTCACCAGCTTTCGCGATGGGCCGTCGAGGCGGCGAAGCTCTAATGAGTCTCGCCCCAGGAAATCCTTGTCCATTTTCACGAAGCGATCCAGCCCGGTTT
Organism: uncultured Paracoccaceae bacterium; assembly: GCA_951812305.1. GTDB lineage: Bacteria > Pseudomonadota > Alphaproteobacteria > Rhodobacterales > Rhodobacteraceae > Rhodobacter_B. The sequence goes on along the minus strand of CATOSB010000011.1, from coordinate 210,493 downwards.
CGAACGGGTCGAATTCGGTCAGAATATCTGCCTTCCAGTGCAAGTAACCCTTCTCAAGGCGCATCGACTCCACCGCCCTTGCGCCAAAAAGCTTTAACCCCAGCGGATCACCCGCCGCGCGCAGTGCCAGATAAGCCGCATAAAGCTGGTTATTGGGGACGTGGATTTCATAGGCCAGTTCACCCGAGAAGCTGACCGCCATGACGACTGCCGGGGCAATGCCGATGAAAGCCTCGCGCACGGACAACCACGGAAAAACTTTGGCCGACCAGTCGCCTCGCGATGCTCCTGACAGAACATCTCGGGATTTCGGGCCAGCAAGAAGAAGGATCGTATGATCGTTGGCAAGTGATGTCAGCGTAACGTTGTTTGGCGCATGGGCGTTGAGCCAGTCCATATCATGCCATTCCGCCGCCGCCGCCGACCCCAACCAGATGCGGTCATCGGGCAGGTTGGCAACCGTCACCTCTCCCTTCAGCATACCGTGGTGGTTCAGCATATAGCCAAGCCCCACGCGACCGGGTTTCCGCGTCACACGGCCGCAGATTAAGTAGTCAAGGAAGTCCCGCGCGCCGTCTCCTGCGATTTCCATTCGGTTGAAGCCGTTCACCTCAGTCAGCGCGACGCTGTTTTGTACGGCGTTCACCTCCGCAGCGACAACATCGAAAACTTCGTTGAACCGGAATGAATGGGTTTCGGTGAAATCGGGCGATGGCTTGATGTAATCCACCCGCTCCCAGCCGTTCACGGTTGTGAATTCAGCGCCTTCCGCTGCCAGCACCGGCGTCAGCGGCGTGGTCTTACAAGGCCGACCGGCGGGGCGGTGCTCATGCGGGAAGTGATAGCGGAATTCGTTCTGATAATCCTCAATGGCTTTCAGCGCCGTCAGTTCGACATTGCCATGCCCGGTGAACCGGCGCGGGTCGATCACCCACGTGTCGTAACATGCCTCGCCATGCACAATCTGCTGCGCCAACAGCCATCCGTGGCCACCGCCTTCACCCAGACCAGCACGCAGGCCGATGATGCAAAACGCATTGCGCTTGCCCGGCACAGGCCCGACCAGCGGCGCACCGTCAATGGTATAGGTGATCGGGCCGTTGACGATGGTGTGGATACCGGTTTCTGCCAGCACCGGCATCCGTTCTATTGCGCCTTCCAACACATCGGTCACACGCTCCAGATCGTCCGGGCACAAATCCATCGTGAAATCCGGCGAAATGCCGTCCATACCCCAGGTTTTGCAATCCTGTTCATAGAACCCGATCAGAAGGCCATTCTTTTCCTGTCGGCAGTAATAATCGCTGATCGGACAGCGCAGCAGCGGGATGCGATGGCCGGCGTCGCGCACGGCGGGGATTTCCTCGGTCAGGAAGTACTGGTGCTCCATCGAGGCAACCGGATGCTGCACACCCATCATCGCGCCAACCTCGTTCACGCGATAGCCGCCCGCGTTGACCACGACCTCGCAATCGATGTCGCCCTTGTCAGTATGCACCGTCCAGGAATGGTCCTTGTGCTGTGTCAGCCCTGTCACAGGAGTTTTGCGATAGACCTCTGCCCCCGCCTTGCGTGCGCGCCGCGTCAGTGCCGCGCATAATTGCGCCGGGTCGATATGACCGTCTTCGCCGTCCCACAACCCGCCAATCAGGTTGTCGGTGGAGATCAACGGATTGCGCCGTTGGCATTCGGCGGCATCGATCACCTCGTAGTCCACGCCCATGCCCTTCGCCATCGAGGCGAAGTGCCTGTACCCCTCCATCGTGCGTTCGTCATTGGCCAGCCGGATGCCGCCATCGCCGTGGTTATAACCAACCGGATAGTCGGGATCGTCGCGCAGTTCCTTGTAGAGCTTGATCGAATGCGATTTCAGCCCGACCATCGTCTGGTTCATGCCGAAATTCGTGACCTGCGCCGCAGAATGCCAGGTGGTGCCAGACGTCAGCTCATCGCGCTCAATCAGCACCACGTCCGACCATCCCTCTTGCGTCAGGTGGTACAGCGTTGAACACCCGGCGATCCCGCCGCCAATGACCACTGCGCGTGTCGTTGATTTCATAGGCTGAAACTCCGCTCTTCACGCGGAACTTCCAGTTAAACTGGGATCGCAGTCAAGCCGGAATCACAACCGCCGAAAGACATTCACCAAAGGCGAAAATCCGCTTTCGGCAATCCGAAGAACTGGCGCGGCAGAGCGCGCGGACTTAGGGCCGCAGAGGTGGGTTAACCTCCTTCTGGTTCAGACGGGCCTGACGTCAGGATTTCGATCAATCCTTCGACCTTGCCTTTGACGCGTCCGACCTCCTGCGCGGCGTCTATGAGTTTCGCAAAAACCATAATCAACGCCACCACGAGTGCTAGAGCGTCGTCCATCTAATCTGCAACATATCCGGCAGCTTTGAAGAGGTTTCGGCACTCGGTTGGCGGGAAGAGGTCGCAGGTTTGGGCGACGGATTGGAAAAGGGCGTCGAAGGTGCGGGCCTTGAGCCGACGCAGGTGTGCCTTGAGTTTCGAGTACGCCATTTCGATCGGGTTGAGATCGGGCGAATACGGCGGCAGGAAGAGCAGCCAGCTGCCTTGCGACTTCAGCAGTTCCTGCGCATTGGCCGATTTGTGCGATGACAGGTTGTCGGCGATCACCACATCGCCCGGCTGCAACGTTGGAGCCAGCTGGGTCTCGATGTAGAGGTCGAACGCGGCGCGGTTCATGGGGCCGTCCAGCACCCAGGGGGCGCTGAGTTCGTCGATCCGCAGGCCCGCGATGAAGGTCTGGGTGCGCCAGTGGCCGAAGGGCGCGTCGGCTTCCAGCCGGGTGCCGCGTGGGGATCGACCACGAAGCCGTGTCATCTTGGTCGTGACAGCTGTTTCGTCGATAAAAACCAGCCGGTGCGGCTCAAGGCGCATCCTCGGCATCCGGCGGTGCTGCCACTCGTACCTGGCAGCGCGCACCCGTTTGCGCAGCCGCTCCGTCGCGATCAGGGATTTTTTTATATGTGAACCCAAGACGATGGATCAGATAACGCGAGAGCATCGCCGGTGTCGCGGTGAGGGCATGTTCCTGTTTCAGCACCTCGGCCAGTTCCGGCATAGTGATATCCGGCTCGGCTTCCACGCGTGTCTTAAGCCAGTTTGAGACCACATCCAGCTTGCTGCGCCGAGGGCGGCCTTGAGGCGCAGCTCTCACCCCACCCGTTCGCCTCTTACGTTGCATGATCCGCACCGCGCTGGCAGCTGATATCCGTAAACGCCGCGCAGCCTCATGGCAGGAAAGGCCGTCATCAACCAAAGCGACGACACGTTCCCGAATATCCAGTGATAGCGATTTGCCCATGATCCACCTCCACATATGGTGAATCACAAAACCTGCCACGTGGGAATCCCATCGATTCAGATTTCAAGGACGACGCTCTAGGGCCGCCAAAATGCATTTAACGTAAGCCGCCAGCGCGACGGGTCCGGTTGCCGTAGCGATTGCGGCAGCCAGCGTGGTGCATGTGGCAATTGTCGCCCAGATTGTCAGCGCAGTAGCCACGCCAATCGAAATGATCTGAAACCAGCTCAGGTTGTCCAAGATTGCCTTCAGTTCTTCTTTGATACTTGCAGTGACCCGTTGAGCATCCGCAACTTCTGCGTCAGATATCGGCATTTTCCAATCCTCCGATCAATTGCTTGAGCGGCCGGATTGCTCGGCCAGCAATATTGAAATGACGTTCATCAATCCATCCGCGACATCAACTTGTCTCCGGATCAACACCACCGCGTATACAACGAGACCCGTGAAACCGAGTACGGTTCCAACCAGAAGAAAAATGAGATAGCTCGTGTGGCCCGAGATTTGAAAATCTGTGGGCGGCGCAAATCCGGGTGGCGGTTGCCAAAGAAGGTACACAGACGACGAAATTGCGAGAAAACAAAATACAAAGAAGCCAACAAGCGTTCGGAACCTGCTCCTTTGCTTTTCCAGATGCTCCTTCATAGCAAGGGCGTGAAGTGCATCGATTCTGTCAGCGGTTGTCATTTTACCCTCCAATCAATTGTTAGCTTGAAATAATGCGCCCGGACTCGCCTAAAAACAGACACGCAAGTCGCGCAATTGGCGTCTATAGCGACAACAAATCTCCCTTAAATAGTGGAAATAGTCAACTCTTTGCGGTTGTTGGAGCGGCTTCGGTCACTGCACGACAGAGTGTCAGCCAAGTTCAATTGTGCATCAGCAACACTTTTGGAGGGCTGTCAAAAGCGTGCATTTCTGGAAAGCTATCCTATGTCGCAATTGCGCTTGCCACGGTGATTCAATTGCGCCTTTCTGCCAATCAATGGTGGACGGTAAAAAATCAAAGCGGGGTGGCGGGCGGACCGCGCGCCATGCGCAGCGGGCGGCCCCGCCGGTGGTCAACCCTGCGCCACCGGGGCCGACAGGTGGTCAATACCGACCTCTGAGCGAGGCGGAATGCAAGGCGATCTTTGACCTGGCGCTGAAAGTGCTGGCAGAGCTGGGGATGGGCGAAGTGCCGACGCACCTGGCCGACCTGCTTATCGCGAAAGGCGCTATTGCGAATGGCGACAGGGTTCTGTTGCCAATCGCTCTTGTTCGCGAGGCCATTGCGGCCGCGCCGAAAGAGCTCACGCTGCACGGGCGCGACCCGGCGCGTTCTGTAACCGTCGGCGGCCAATCGGTGCATTACGGTACTGGCGGCGCGGCGGTGCAGGTGCTTGATCTGGACACGGGGCAGTACCGACCCGCGACTCTCGACGATCTGCACGATTTCACGCGCCTTCAGGACCGGCTGGACAATATCGCGTGGTTCACGCGCTGTTGCATTGCGACCGACATCGAGGATGTGTTTGAGCAGGAGATGAACATAGCCTATGCGCTGGTGAAGAACACCTCCAAGCCAGTGGCGATGTCTTTCACGCTCGGGGAATATGTCGGGCCGATTGTCGAGATGCTGAACGTCGCCTGTGATGGCCAGTTCGCTGAACGCCCCACTATGACAGCGCATGTGTCGCCGATTATCTCGCCTTTGAGATACGGCGAGGATGCGGTGGATGTGACGTTCGCCTGCATTGAACACGGTGTTCCCATCGCCTGTCTTATTGCCGCGCAGGCCGGGGCAACCGGCCCGGCGCCTTTGGCCAATTTTCTGGCGCACTCACTGGCGGAAACGCTGGCCGGGCTGGTGATGATCCAGACCATCAAACCCGGCCACCCGACGATCTTCGGCAACTGGCCCTTCGTCATCGACCTGCGCACCGGCGCATTTGTCGGCGGCGGCGCCGAGACCGCCGTTATGAACGCCGCGTCCGCGCAATTGAGCAATTGGCTGGGGTTGCCGTCCGGCGTGGCGGCGTCGATGACGGACTCGAAAGTGCCGGATGCACAATGGGGCGCGGAAAAGGGGGTGACCGCGCTCGCCGCCGGATTGGCAGGCGGCAACATGATCTATGAAAGCGCGGGCATGACGGCGGCGCTGATGGGCGCGAGTTTCGAAGGTTTCGTGCTGGACAATGAAATGATCGGGCATCTTTATCGCGTGCTGCGCGGGGTGGAAGTAACGACCGAGACGCTGAGCTTTGAAGCGATCCGCAACGCGGTTCTGGGCGAGGGGCATTTCCTTGGTGGGCCGGATACGATGGCAGCGATGGAGCGGGATTATTACTATCCTTCACTCGCGGACCGAGAGGCCCCGCGCGTCTGGGAGGCCGGTGGCGGGCTTGATGCGCGTGAACGTGCCAAAGTAAGAGCGCGAGAGATTTTGGCAGAACGCCACCCCGGGTATTTAACGCCCGATCAGGAGGCCGAAATCAGGCGCGCGTTCCCGGCCATTCGAAACGTGTGACGGGCTTACTCGTTTTGCCGCTTGCATACTGGCCAAATTGGCCTGAAGCGGGCACCGAGAATTTCCGCTCAGCGCGGCTTGCGTCTACAAAGGAAAGACCACTTCAGATCAGCGGAAATGCAAGAACGATAAACCCGAACCGCTCTAGCCCAACCGCGCTGTCAGTATCTTGAAACTTGCAAACCCGAAAAACCCGGCAAAGGCCAGATCGAACCAGCGCCGCGCCCGGGAATAGGCGCGCACCATCGGGGCTGACGAAAACAGAAACGCGTAACCGATGAAAATCATGATCGACCCGGCATAGAGTAATCCGAAATAGGCGAACAAGGTGGCGGGGGTCGCGCCCGGCGGTGCGATGATCGCATAGATCGACCCCCAGCTTAGAATGGCCTTCGGGTTTGTCAGGTGAATGGCCGCGCCCTTGGCAAACAGAACCCGATACCCACCGTTGTGTGCCATCCCAATCGCTGCATCCTGTGGCCCAAAGGCGCGACGCAGCGCCTTCAGCGCCAGCCAGGCAAGATACGCCACGCCGATGTAGCGGATGATCTCAAACAGCCAGACATTGGCTAGCATGATCGCCGACAGGCCCAACGCCGCGCCGATGCCCCACGTTGCCGACCCGGCAAGAATACCCAGTGCGAATGCCAACCCGCTGGACCGGCCTGATGCCATCGCGGTGCCGGCAATTCCCAATGTTGCAGGCCCCGGCGAGCCACCGGCCATCATCCAAGCAATCCAGATCGCAATGAATTCAGGTGTGATCATACGCGCGCCTCGTCCATCAGTTTACGCATCGCCGCAATCGCGGGTTCCAGACCCATGAAAATTGCCTCGCCGATAAGGAAATGGCCGATGTTCAACTCCATCACTTCCGGAAAGGCGGCAACGGGTTTCACCGTGTCATAGGTCAGGCCATGACCGGCATGAACCTCCAGACCCAGCGAATGCGCAAAGGCGGACATATCGCGCAGCCGCGTCAGTTCTTCATCGCGCTCCTCCAACCGGCCTTCGGCGTGAAAGTCGCAATAGGCGCCCGTGTGCAATTCAACCACCGCCGCGCCGATGCGCGCGGCAGCTTCGATCTGGCGCTTATCGGCGGCGATGAAAATCGACACACGGCAACCGGCATCCGCCAATGGCGCAATGAAATGCGCCAGCTGGTTTTCTTCGCGCGCAACTTCCAATCCGCCTTCTGTCGTCCGCTCTTCGCGCTTTTCGGGCACGATGCAAACCGCATGGGGTTTGTGGCGCAGGGCAATCGCCTGCATTTCGGGCGTTGCGGCCATTTCGAAGTTCAGCGGAACGCTGAGATTTTCCACCAGCCGGTCGATATCGTCGTCAGAAATGTGCCGACGATCTTCGCGCAGATGCGCCGTGATCCCGTCTGCCCCGGCTTCTTCAGCGATCTTCGCTGCGCGGATCGGATCGGGATAGGCCGAACCGCGCGCGTTCCGCACGGTCGCGACATGGTCGATATTGACGCCAAGGCGAAGATTTCCAAGCGGTTCCATGACACATCTGCCCCAAATTACGACTCAGACATTCAGTCTAGCCTGCAATGGCAATAGGTCAACACTTCGAACCTAAATTCACCTAGATTTTCTGCCTGACGATTCCTTGGCGGCAGACTTCTCAATCGCGGCGCGTCGTTTGTCGAACCGGGCTTTCAGCTTCGAAACACGGCGACGCTGATAGGCTTCAACTGCCGGAAGCGTCACTGCATAGGCCGCGATTGACGTGACAATTCCCGGCACAATCCCGCCGACCGTATAGGGCCACATGACTTGCCAGAAAAACCGTCCCAACCGGCCCCAATGCACGGGTTCGTTCGTGAAGATCGCCCCCAGATTATGCCAAAGTTCGTTCCAGGCACGGCCAAACTCGTTGAAGACTTCCGGCAATGGCCCGACATTCGGAGACCCCAGCATCCACTGACCCATTTCCAGCGCCACGGCAGCAATGATCGGGAATGTCAGCGGGTTGCCAAAGAACGTCGCCAAAATCGCGGCGACCATGTTGGCCTGCATCATCCAGGCGAGGATTGCCGCCATGACGAAATGAAACCCGAAGTATGGCATGAAGCATACGAAAACGCCCGCGGCCACGCCACGCGCAATCTTGTGCGGCGGATCGGGCAGGCGGCGAAGCCGGTGGCCAATATAGGATGCAGCGCGCCGCCATCCGCCTCGCGGATAGAAGAACTCGGCCACGCTTTGCAGCCATCCTCGCGCGTCGCGCCGCTTGAACAATTCTCAGCCTCTTCCCCGCCCCGTTCAGGGGCTTCTGTTCAGATCACGGTGTCGCTTGATAGACGCGACATCGCTTTCCGCCTCCAACGCCAGCATCACCGTGTGCATATGCTCAATATCTCGCAAATCAACATCAATAATAAGGCGGTAAAAGTCCGACTTTCGGTCAACAAATAGCAAATCAGAGATATTGGCGCCCTGTTCGCCAATCAAGGTGCAGATACGACCCAATACGCCGGCGTCATTTGAAATTGTCATATCCAGACTGACCGAATGGTTCGCCGGGTGTGGGCCGGAATGCCATTGCAGGTCGTGCCAGCGCTTGGGTTGATCTTCCAAATCCCCGAGCGCCGGGCAGTCGATCGTGTGAATGACCACGCCTTTGCCGGGATAGGAAATGCCGACAATCCGCTCTCCCGGCACAGGCTGACAGCACTGCGCGCGATCAAAACGCTGATCCTTGGCCAAACCGACCACGGCGCGTGCGGGGTCAATTTCCTCGCCCTTCTTCTCGACCAGACTGGGATAAAGCGTCAGCACCACATCACGCGCGGACACTTCAGCGCTGCCAAGACGTGACAACAGTTCCTGCCGGTCTTCGATGCCCATCTGCTTGGCAGCGGTGTTCAGCGCCTTGTCGCTGGCCCGTTTGCCGACCTGATCGAATGCCACACGGACAAGCTCCCAGCCAAGTTTCATATATCGTTCGCGGTCTTCGTCGCGCAGGCTTCGCCGGATTGCCGACTTGGCCCGACCGGTGACCACAATATCAAGCCAGGAAACTTGCGGGCGTTGCCCTTCGGCGGTGATGATTTCAACCATCTGGCCATTGCGGATGCGGGTCCAAAGCGGCATTCGCATGTGATCAATCTTGGCCCCTACGCAGCTGTCGCCAATGCGCGTGTGGATGGCATAGGCATAATCCAGAGGCGTCGCCCCGCGCGGCAGCTTGATCACGTCACCACGGGGCGTGAAACAGAATACCTGATCGGCGTACATTTCCAGTTTCACATGTTCGAGAAACTCGTCGTGGTCATCGGCATTCATCAGCCGTTCGTTCAGCGTTTCGACCCATTTCGTCGGATCGACAGCGAAAGGGTTTTCCGACGGCACACCATCGCGATAGGACCAGTGGGCCGCGACGCCGGCTTCTGCCACATCATGCATCTTGTGGGTGCGGATTTGGATTTCGACGCGCTTGGCGTCACGCCCCGAAACGGTGGTGTGGATCGAGCGATAGCCGTTGGTTTTTGGCTGGCTGATGTAATCCTTGAACCGCCCCGGAACCGCGTGCCAGCGTTGGTGGATGACACCCAGCGCGCGATAACAATCTTCTTCGGTGTCCAGGATCACACGAAATCCATAGATGTCGGACAGGCGCGCGAAACTCAGTTCTTTCTCCTGCATCTTGCGCCAGATTGAATAGGGCTTCTTGGCGCGCCCGTGTACCTCGGCATTGACCCGGGCCTTTTGCATCTCGGCACGCAGATCGACAGTGATCTTGCCGGTGACATCGCCGGTTTCGCGCTGCAGCGTGATGAACCGGCGCATGATCGAATTGCGCCCTTCCGGATTGAGAACGCTGAAGGCCAGATCCTCCAGTTCGTCGCGCATCCACTGCATCCCCATGCGCCCCGCCAAGGGTGCATAGATATCCATCGTCTCGCGTGATTTCTGAACCTGCTTCTCCGGCTTCATGTGCTTGATCGTGCGCATGTTGTGCAACCGGTCAGCGAGCTTGACGAGGATCACGCGCAGGTCCTTGGACATCGCCATGAACAGCTTGCGAAAATTTTCGGCTTGTTTGGATTCACTGCCTGACAGCTGTAGTTGCGTCAGTTTGGTGACGCCATCAACCAGTTCGGCAATTTCAAAATCAAACTTCTGCTCGATCTCGCCATAGGTCGATTTTGTGTCCTCTATCGTGTCGTGCAACAGCGCCGTCACAATCGTCTGATCGTCCAGTCGCATCTCGGCAAGGATCATGGCGACCGCAACGGGATGCATGAAATAGGGCTCGCCCGACTGGCGCTTTTGCCCCAAATGCATTTGGGCCGCATAATCATACGCGGCCCGGATAAGCTTTTCGTCAGTGTTCGGGTTATAGCCGCGGACGGTTTCGATCAGAACGTCAACGTCGATGATCGACTGGTCCAACGCCATAACGTTGGCGCGCTTAGCGCTGCTCCTGCGCTTCCATCAGCGCGCGCAGCAGTTTCTCTTCGCTAAGGTCATCTTCGGCCGGTTTGTCCTGCTCGGCACCCATCAACAGGGCCATCGCATCTTCCTCCGGCTCGTCCACTTCGATCTGGGTCTGGTGGCTTTCGATCATGCGTTCGCGCAGGTCTTCGGCACCTTGGGTTTCATCGGCAATTTCGCGCAACGAGACAACGGGGTTCTTGTCGTTGTCGCGATCCAGTGTGATCGGCGCACCGCTGGAAATCTCGCGCGCACGATGTGCCGCAAGCATCACCAGTTCAAAACGGTTGGGAACCTTGTCTACGCAGTCTTCGACCGTAACGCGGGCCATGAGCTATCCTTGTGGGTTTCGGGGTCAGAGGCGATCATTTAGGCGCAATTGCGCGCGTTGACAAGTAAAATGCCCGCGCGGAAGGCCAATTAAAGCGGCCGAATTGACGATATTTCCGCCTTGGGCAATGCCGCAAGCATCTGCGTGGCTGTTTGCCCGCTGACGGGATGGCACCAATCCGGCGCAATTTCGGCAAGTGGAACCAGTACAAAGGCCCGATCCTGTATTCGCGGGTGCGGCAACACCAACTGCTTTGGCGCACGCCCAATCTGTTCTGTCTGCGCAAGATCCCGCAAATAGGCGTATGATTCTACGTCTGGAAGAACGGCGTCACCCACGGCCAGCAAATCCAGATCAAGCGTTCGTTGCCCCCACCGGGTTTCCCGCGTTCTTCCGTAATCTGCCTCGATACGGTGAAGGATTTGCAGAATTTCCCCGGCGGACAATTCGCCGCACAGCAACGCGGCTGCATTCACATAGTCGGGACCAGAGCCTTCGGGGAAACTCGGCGTTGCATAAAATCCGCTAACCTGCTCAACTTTAAGGAGCGAATCGTTTATCGCACTCAACGCCGCCCTTAGCAGATCAACTGGCGAACGTTCGCCGAAGGGGAGATTTGACCCTAGGGCAACTATTATCTTAGGTGACTGTGAACACTTAATTGCTAGGCTTTTGTGACCATCTGGCTCTTGCGACACTGGAAAATCTCCCTATTTTGTCGCCGGTCTCGTTGAGGGCTGCTAATTTACGCCACACCACTCAGGCATGTTCATACGCGAGGCATTAATCGGAAGGAATAATTATGTTCTACAGAGACGAACGGCTGGCGCTGTTTATTGACGGGTCGAACCTCTATGCGGCTGCCAAGTCGCTTGGTTTCGACATCGATTATAAGCTTTTGCGCCAGGAATTTATGCGCCGTGGTAAATTGCTTCGTGCATTCTATTACACAGCATTGTTGGAAAATGACGACTATTCGCCGATCCGTCCGCTGGTTGACTGGCTGCATTACAACGGTTTCACGATGGTCACAAAGCCGGCAAAGGAATATGTCGACCGCCAGGGCCGCCGTAAGGTCAAGGGCAATATGGACATCGAGTTGACCGTCGACGCAATGGAGCTTGCGCCGCATGTCGATCACATCGTCCTGTTCTCCGGCGACGGCGATTTCCGCCCTCTCGTCGCTGCGCTACAGCGTGTGGGCGTTCGCGTCTCGGTTGTATCCACGATCCGCAGCCAGCCGCCAATGATTGCCGACGAACTACGCCGTCAGGCCGATAACTTCATCGAGTTGGACGAGTTGAAGGACGTCATTGGCCGTCCGCCACGTGAGCCGGTTGAAGCGGACGAACCAGCGTTGGCAGAGACCGACTAAACAAACCCGATCCGGGTTGATTTGACCGCGTCCGACATTCGGCGCGGTTTCCTTTTGCACCACCGCTGGACCCGGTCCCGCCGACGCACTAGATGTACTGCGTCCGACGGAGCCCCTTAAATGTCCAAGCCCCCCCTCACGCTTTACCTGGCCGCGCCGCGCGGTTTTTGCGCCGGCGTGGATCGGGCCATCAAGATCGTCGAGATGGCCCTGGCCAAATGGGGCGCACCGGTATTTGTGCGCCACGAGATCGTGCACAACAAATTCGTCGTCGACGGGCTTAAACAACAGGGCGCGATCTTCGTCGACGAGTTGGATGAATGCCCCGATGACCGCCCGGTGATCTTCTCCGCGCATGGGGTGCCCAAGGCAATCCCTGCAGAGGCCGCGCGGCGTGACATGCTTTTCGTGGATGCCACATGCCCGCTGGTCAGCAAGGTCCATATCGAAGCGGAACGCCATCACAGGAACGGCTTGCAGATGGTGATGATCGGCCACGCCGGACATCCCGAAACGCTGGGCACGATGGGGCAATTGCCCAAGGGCGAGGTTCTGCTGGTCGAAACAGCAGAAAACGTGGCGAACCTGACGGTCCGCGATCCAGATAAGCTGGCATACATCACCCAGACGACGCTTTCGGTCGATGACACTGCCGGGATCGTCTCCGCCTTGCAGACACGGTTTCCCGCCATCGTCGGCCCGCATAAGGAAGACATCTGTTATGCCACGACCAACCGGCAGGCAGCGGTCAAGGCGATGGCTCCGGGTTGCGACGCCATACTCGTTATTGGCGCACCAAATTCCTCCAACTCAAAGCGCCTTGTCGAGGTTGGCGCGGCGGCAGGCTGCAAATATGCGCAACTTGTGCAGCGCGCGGTGGATATCGACTGGCGCGCGCTGCGTGGTATCCGCACCGTCGGCATCACTGCCGGGGCCAGCGCGCCAGAGGTGCTGGTGGACGAGGTCATCAAAGCGTTTCGCACCCGGTTTTCCGTGACAGTCGAGCAGGTCGAAACCGCCCGCGAGGATGTAGAATTCAAGGTCCCACGTGTATTGAGAGAACCGGCATGAGTGATAAACAAACCCTCGACGTATACGCCGCGCAAACCGCCAAATATGTCGACATGGTCAAAGACGTCACCAGCAACGCCACGCTTGACGCCTTTTTGGATAAATTGCCCGACGGATGTCATGTACTCGACTGGGGCTGTGGCGCCGGCAATTCTGCTGCACAGATGCTGGCGCAAGGGTTCGAAGTGACGGCGACGGATGCTTCCGATGCCTTCGCCACTGCGGCGCAGGAAACTTTCGGCGTCGATGTCCGGGTCGAAACATTCGCAGAATTGCAGGACACAGCCGCCTTTGACGGTATCTGGGCCAGTTTCAGCCTGCTCCACGCCCCCAAGGCGGATATGCCGGCACACCTCGCCGCGGCGCGCCGCGCGCTAAAGCCCGGCGGACATTTCGCCATTGGTCTCAAAACCGGCACCGGCGAACACCGCGACACGATTGGCCGGTTCTACGCGTATTACGAAGAGGATGAGATCAAGTCCTTGCTGGCGCAAGCGGGATTCACCGTGACCGACCAGACAACCGGCGCAGAAGAAGGGCTAGACGGCAAAATGTGGCCCTGGATCGTGCTTTACGCCCATGCCTGAGATCACCGCTTATACCGACGGTGCCTGCTCCGGCAATCCCGGCCCCGGAGGCTGGGGCGTGCTTATGGTTGCCCGCAACGGCGAACACGTCCTGAAGGAACGCGAGTTGAAGGGCGGCGAGGCCGATACCACCAATAACCGCATGGAGCTTTTGGCTGCAATCGAGGCGCTCAATGCGCTCGACCGCACCAGCGCCATCACCATTGTGACTGACAGCGCTTATGTGAAAAACGGCGTCACCAGTTGGATCCACGGCTGGAAGAAAAACGGCTGGAAAACCTCCGCGAAAAAACCCGTCAAAAACGCCGATCTCTGGCAGGCTCTTGACGACGCGCAGTCACGCCATCAGGTCACTTGGGAATGGGTCAAGGGCCACGCCGGCCACCCTGAAAACGAACGTGCCGACGAATTGGCGCGTGACGGAATGAAACCCTTCAAGCCGAAGAAGGCCAATTCCACTGCGGCGAGAGAAGCTCCCTAGCTCCTTCATCTGGCCATAAATACTTCTGGGGGAGCGCGAGGGGGACTGGTCCCCCTCGCATTGATCGGATTGCGCGTCAGCGCAATTCGAAACTCGCCCCGCTACTTCCGAAAATGCGTTGGCACGATCACCAGCGCCCCGATGGACGACACAATCGCATTCACCCCATGCGTCCCGAAGCTCGCGCCGAACATGATCCGAACGAAAAAGAACAGAAAAGCACCGCCAATGCAGATGATGATCGACGGGATATAACCGTTATGGGTAAAGCCTGATCGCTCGCTCGCGTATCCCACGATACCCGCGATTATGACTGTTCCCATCAGCGCAAAATACATGATGTCAACTTCCCAACTGCTCGCCCGGGGCGATTTTCCACCCTCTTAGCATATCTTTCGCATCCATCGCGCCCTTTCCGGCGCGTTGCAACCGGGTGATGCGAACTGCACCGTCCCCGCAGGCAACCACCAGAACATCATTCAAAACCGTGCCGGGCACACCACCACCTGCAGCAATGCGGGAGTCGAGGAACTTCACACGCTCCCCACGCACCAGTGTCCAAGCTCCCGGAAACGGCGACAACCCTCGAATTTGACGGTCGACATCCAGTGCCGGATTTGTCCAGTCAATCTCGGCCTCGGCCTTGTCGATCTTTGCCGCATAGGTCACGCCCTCTTCTGCCTGCGGCTCGGGAACCAGGTTGTCGAGCCCCTCAAGCGCCCGCACGATTAGCGCCGCGCCCATTTCCGACAACCGGTCGTGCAGCACCGCCATCGTATCCGCATCAGAAATCTCCGTCACATCCCGCATCAGAACCGGCCCGGTATCCAGCCCCGCCTCCATCTGCATGATGCACACACCCGTCTCGCGATCCCCGGCCATGATCGCCCGGTGGATCGGCGCCGCCCCGCGCCAACGCGGCAGCAACGAGGCATGAATGTTCAGACAACCGTGGACAGGCGCGTCAAGCACCGCCTGCGGCAGGATCAGCCCATAGGCGACAACAACTGCGACATCTGCCTTCAGGTCATCGAACGCCGCCTGCTCCTCCGCTCCTCTCAGCGACTTCGGATGGCGAACCCGCAAACCAAGCTCTTCGGCGCGCGCCTGAACGGGCGTCACCCGTTCTTTCTTGCCGCGCCCGGCAGGTCTCGGCGGCTGGCAATAGACGCAGGCGATCTCATGCCCTGCCCGGACAAGCGCCTCAAGTACAGGTACCGAAAACTCCGGCGATCCCATGAAGACAATCCGCATCCTCGTTTCAAACCCCTGCTTCTTCTCGTGTCAAATATGCAAATCCAGCGCGCAAGACCAGTGCCACGTTGATGTCACGCGTCGCCCGAAACCTGTTGAATAAACCGTGCGGCAGCACTCATTTTTCTAGCGTGCAAATTGAGCCGAAATCCCGTACCTGCCTCGCGATTTGCGTTCGCTGCGCGAAATCACCGCCGTTTCGCCGCCTTCTTGAGCAGCATCTTGCGTTTCAGCGCGCTCAGATTGTCGAAATACATGCGCCCGTTCAGATGATCGATCTGATGCTGCACGCTTGTCGCCCAAAGTCCCGAAAACTCCCGTCGGTCAACCTGCCCCTCGGGGTTCAGAAACCGAACCACGAGTTTCGCCGGCCTCTCCAACTTCGCCGAAACACCGGGAAGGTTCGGGCTTGCCTCTTCATGGCTGCGCATTTCCGGGCCCGCATCGATCAATTCCGGGTTCGCCATCCTCACCGCGCGGCCGCGTTCCGAAGACGCATCCACCACGGCGAGGCGCAGCATCGCACCGATCTGCGGCGCGGCCAGCCCGACACCGGGCATCGCCTCCATGGTCTCAACCATATCTTCCCAAGTTACGCGTATGTCGTCCGTGATCTCCGCCACCGCGTCGGCCTCGGTTTGCAACCGTCGGTCCGGCCACATCACGAACGGGCGGACAGTCACAGTCGCGCCCGCTCTTTCTTCAGCTTGACCATCTTGCGGGTGATCAGTTGCCGCCGCATCGGCCCGAGATAGTCGATGAACAGTTTGCCGTTCAGGTGGTCGATCTCATGCTGCACGCAGGTGGCCCATAACCCGTCAAACTGCTCTTCCCGCGTTTTGCCATCCAAATCAGTCCACGAAACCCGCACTTCGGCCGGGCGAACCACATCGCCGAATTGTTCCGGGATCGACAAACACCCTTCCTCATAGGTGTTTGTCTCGTCGGACGCCCACGTAACTTCGGGGTTGATCAGAACCATCGGCTCCGGCGTGGCTTCCTCGTCCTTGATGCAATCCATCACCAGCATTCGGCGCATTTCGCCAACCTGCGGCGCGGCCAGCCCGATGCCGGGCGCGTCATACATCGTTTCCAGCATATCCTCGGCCAGACGCCGAACCTCCGGCGTCACGTCCGCCACAGGCGGGCAAACCTTTTTCAGGCGCGGATCTGGGTGGATCAATATGTTCAACTTGCTCATGCCCAGCGATTTAGGCGATGGCTCGCGCCCTTGCAATGCGGCTTGCGCTCGCGCCACGTTCGGCTAGCTTGCCGCCAACCATCAAGGGGAGGGTTTGCCCATGAGTTTCGACGAAATCATCGACCGCCGCGGCAGCCATTCTGTCAAATGGGATATGATGCAAGAAATCTATGGCGTCTCTCCCGACACTGGCCTTTCAATGTGGGTCGCCGATATGGATTTCCGCCCGCCCGATTGCGTCGACGCAGCACTGCGCAAAATGCAGGAAGTGGGCGTTTACGGGTATTTCGGGGATTACGGCGCCTATCATGAGGCCATCCAATGGTGGATGAAGTCCCGTCACAACTGGGATGTCGACCCCGCCCATATCTTCACGACCCACGGCCTTGTCAACGGCACGTCCCTTTGTCTTGAGGCGTTTACCAAACCCGGCGACGGCATCGTTCTCTTCACCCCGGTCTATCACGCTTTTGCCAAGGTGATTAACGGCTCTGACCGCCGCGTCGTTGAATGCGAGATGGTCAACGATAACCGCCGCTACGTGCTCGATTTCGACGCGTGGGATGCCCAGCTTGACGGCTCCGAACGCATGGCCATCCTCTGCTCGCCCCACAATCCCGGCGGCCGTGTCTGGACGCGGGCGGAGCTTCAGGGCATCGCTGATTTCGCCTGCCGTCATGATCTGATCCTTGTCTCCGACGAAATCCACCACGATCTGGTGTTTCCCGGCCATACGCATATCCCGATGGCCCATATTGACGGCATCACCGACCGGCTGGTCATGATGACCGCGTGCACCAAGACTTTCAATATCGCAGGTGCGCATGTCGGCAATGTCATTATCGCCGATGAAGATTTGCGCGCCCGTTTTGCCAAGAAAATGCTCGGCCTTGGCATGTCGCCCAATTCCTTCGGCGTCCACATGGCCACCGCTGCCTATTCGACTGAAGGCGCGCAATGGGTCGATGAACTGATTCACTATCTGTCCGCCAGCAAGACCCTGTTTGATGAGCGTATCAACGCCATCCCCGGCCTCGAATCCATGCCGCTGGAGGCGACCTACCTCGCCTGGGTCGATTTCTCCGGCACCGGAATGTCGCGTGAAGAGTTCACCCAACGCACGCTGAAAGACGCCCAGATTGCCGCGAATTACGGCCCCACTTTTGGCAAGGGCGGCGACAATTTCCTGCGCTTCAACATCGCGACACCGCTCAGCGTGGTTGAGGACGCCACTGAACGCATGTCCCGCGCCTTCGGCGATCTGCAATAAGCGCTTTCATCTGGCCAGAAATACTTCGGGGAGCGCGAGTGGCTGGCCCCTCGCACCGTTCGGATTGATATCAACGACTTTCGGGCATCGCCCGAAATGTCTTGGAAGCAATTCGAAACCTGTTAGCTGCGCCCCAGCAAGGCAATCGGTGCATTCTCGTCGCGGTGGAAATCCAGCGGTGCCTTATCGACAGCGGCGGTGTTTCGTTTGAACTCAAACAACATTTCACCGTCTTCTTCCGAACTGGCCACAATCAGGCACTGATAAAGATGCACACCACCGTGATAAAGATCGACCAGCCCGCGCAGATGTGGCGCGTTTTCAGCATCAAGCGCAAAACCGCCATCCCAGAACCGCAGCACCGGATACACTTCATCGCCCGCGTGAATCCGCAGGCGGCTTTTCTTTCTCAGGTCCGCTTTGCGGGCCGCTTCCAGCCCTTCGCGCACCTCTTTTGGCAGAAAATCGGACATATCCGAATCCTTTGCTCGGCGGCATCCAGTCTCGCGAAAGTTATACACAGGTCAAGTTAAGCTTTTGTGACAACAGGAGAATCTTGCCAATTGCGCCTATTTTGCCAAAGCCTTCCGCGCTTTTGGGCGCAAAACATGGGGAATATCCGCATCATAAAGCGCGCTGTCCTTGAAATCGCGCACTGCCCCAAGTGCTGGACCAACCAGTATCAACGCCGTGCGCGTGATCTTTTCTGCGCGCACTTTGCCTTGGATATCCGCCAGCGTCCCACGGATGAACATCTGGTCCGGCCAGCCGACCCGATAGGCCACCACCACCGGGCAATCTGCGCCATAAAACGGCGCCAGCCTACGCTCAATATCCCGCAAAGCCCGCACACCCAGATGGATCGCCAGCGTCGCGCCGGTACGTGCGAAATTCTCCAGCGTCTCACCCGCCGGCATCGATGTCGATTTCATACTGACCCGCGTCAGAACGATCGACTGCGCCACCTCCGGAATCGTCAGTTCCTGCCCCAGCGCCGCTGCGGCGGCGGCATAGGCCAGAACCCCCGGAATGATCTCATAATCGATCCCGTCCGCTTCCAATCGCCTGATCTGCTCGGCAATCGCGCCGTAAAGCGATGGGTCACCGGAATGCACCCGCGCGACATCTTCATCCCTCACCCGCGCCGCAAGAATCTCGGCATGGGTTTCATCAAGCGTCATTGGCGCCGTGTCCAAAACCCGCGCGCCGTCCGGCGCCCGCTCCACGACTTCCGGCGGCACCAGCGACCCGGCATAAAGGCACACAGGACAGCGCGAAATCCGATCCGCGGCCTTCAGGGTAAGCAATTCCGGGTCGCCCGGACCCGCCCCGATAAAGTAGACCTTCATGGCAACCTCGCGCCCCTGCGCCCTTTGGCGCCATCAAGACTGCACCGCACCCGCACGGACCAACCCGCAACTTCACCCCGCATCCGACAAATCTCCATCGATCCTGCGCGCATACCCGCGCGGCGTGTACATTCTCGGCCCCTCACCCAGCGCCGCCAATCGCGAATTCGATGACCCGACAAGCACGACGGTCAGCATATCCACCTCATCCACCTGCAAATCGGACAGCGCGCGATAGCGCAAATCCTCTTCCGGCCGTCCCAATGACGACGCCAGCAGCACAGGGCAATCTTTGGGCCGGTGTTCCAGCAGAATATCCCGCGCCAGCGCCAGCAGATCACGACGCCGCTTGCTGACCGGGTTGTAGAACGCGATGACGAAGTCGCCCTCTGCCGCCGCCCGGACACGTCTCAGAATATCCTCCCGTGGAGTAAGCAGATCCGACAGAGAAATCGCGCAGAAATCATGACCCAGCGGTGCCCCGGCCCTCGCCGCCGCGCCCTGCAACGCAGATACACCCGGCGCGGAAATCACGTCCACCCGCCGCGCCGCATCGCTGACACCCATCTCATCGGGCCCTCGATCCATCAGCTCAAAAACCAGCGCGCCCATTGCGTAGATGCCCGCATCGCCAGAACAGATGATCGCGACGTTGCGCCCCTCAGCGGCTCGTTCCAGCGCGAACCGGCACCGAGCCTCTTCGCCACCCAATGGGAAATCATGCCGCTCTTTCCCTGCCGCCAGCGAACCCAACAGGTCGATGTAAAGCCCATAGCCCACCAGTTCATCGGCCTCGGCCACAAGTTTTGACGCTTCCGGCGTCCGCCATGCCGCCTGACCGGGACCGATCCCGACAAGTGCCAGCCGCCCGCGCCCACGACCCAGTAATCCGGTCAGTGGTTCCGGCGCGACACCAATCGCACAGGTCGCGTTGGCGGTTTTTTCCTTTTGATACCAAAGGACGGACTTCTTGGATTGGGAGATCGCGCCAGCCTCTGCCACCGAATGCGTGCCAACTTCGGCGAAAACGACATCCGACGGGTTCTCAACCCGTGCGGTCAAACCATCCAGTTCCGCAGCAGAGAACAAACGCAGCGGCGCGCCAATTGATCTGGCGAGTTCCAGTATCGCGGGCTCGTCTGCCTTCAGGTCAATCGTGTTGATGGAATGAATTGCACCGGGGGCCAGCGCCGCCTCGTCCATCATGCGCGCGACCAACCCGGCAAGCTCCTCTGGCGGGCAGTTTCGCGCACATCCCACCCCCAGCGTTGCGCGCTGCGGATGGAACGTTACAACACCGTCGCGCGCGGGTTCCATCGTGGCCTCGATGATGACCTCATCGCGCCATGACCTTTCCGTGGGCAAATCGTCCAGCCAATCGGCTTTCGCGGCCTCGTCACCGCAGATATGTGCCGATTTTCCGGACAAAAGATCGGCCATTGCGCCTTTCGCCAGTTCCGGTGTCCCAAGAACCCAGCCTTCCGGTGGTTCATCCAGTGCCACGCCCAGCGCGACATCGCCCGCCGTCGTTACCGCCGCCTTCGCGCCCAGCGCCGCCGCAATCTCCTTGGCCAGCCGGTTCGCGCCGCGATGCCCGCCAAGCAGTGGCACAACGACCGACCCGTCATCTGCCACCGACAGAACCGGCGGTTCGGATCGCTTGTCTGCCAGCAGCGGCGACACCGCCCGGATCAGGATCCCGCTTGCACATACGCCCACAATCGGCACGCCCGCTGCGAACAAATCCCGCGCATGGTCCAGCGCGTTTGGAAAGAATGCATCCGCCTTTTCAACCCGCCCTTCGCGCCCATGCACAGATGCGCCAATCGCCGCCGCCACGCGATGCGCCACGCCTTCTCCCGACCGGCTTAGCGCCAGAACCACAGGTTTCACAGCCACGGATCGGCCCCCTTTGTCAGCAGGATCATCGAGAAATACGGTGCGGTCTCGGGCGCCGCCGCCAAGGGCAAAACCCGCTCTTCCGGCAATGTCGCGCGTTCCACATAGACCGCACAATCCGACAACCCGAGCGCATTGATCACGCCTCTGATTTTCCCCAAATGCCGCCCGACCTTCATCACCGCGACGCTTTCCGCCCCGGCAATCCGCGCCTTCAGCTCTTCTTCGGGCAATGGCCCCGGCAGCACCGTCACGCGTTCGTTTCTCGCCGCCAGTGGCATTCCGGCGCGCGCCGCGCAGGCGGTCAGCGATGTTACCCCCGGCACGATCTCTACATTGAACCGGTCCGCCAACCGCGCGTGAAGATACATGAACGAGCCGTAAAAGAACGGGTCGCCTTCGCAAAGGCACACCACATCGTCGCCCAATTCCAGCGCATTCGCGATCTCTGCGGCGCCCTTGTCATAAGCGGCCTGCGCTGGTTCGCGTTCGGTGGTCATCGGAACGTCCATCACGATTTCGCGGGTGTTTGGCGCAATCAGATCAGCGGCGATCCTGCGTGCGAAACTCTCCGCCCCGGCTAGCGTTGGATAGGCGACCACGCCCGCGTGCTCGATCAGACGGGCCGCTTTTCGGGTGATCAGGTCGGGATCGCCCGGTCCGACACCAACGCCATAAAGGGTACCTGTCGTCATCTTTTGACGAGGCTCCACTGGGTCACCGGCATCAGCGGCCGCCAACCTGTCAGCCCGCCGACCGGTTCCGCCCGGTTCACCTGCAGCTTCACCAACTGCCCGCCATGTTCCCGATGAAGTGCAATCAATTGCGCCTCGCTTTCCAGAGTCACCGCATTCGCGACCAACCGGCCAAGCGGGCGCAGCGCGGTCCAGACCGCTTCAAACACCTTTGTCGACAGGCCCCCGCCGATGAACACGGCATCCGGCGCGGCCAAATCTTCCAGAACAGCTGGCGCCTCGCCGTCGACCAATTCCAGCTTCGGTGTGCCCAGCGCCAGTGCGTTTTCGGCCGCCATCGCGCGGCGGTCGGCGCGTGGTTCGATCCCGATTGCGCGCGCATATCGCGCCGCGCGCATCCATTCGACCGCGACAGAACCGCAACCCGTGCCGATATCCCACAAAAGCGCCCCGCGCATCGGCATCAGCTTTGCCACCGTCGCCGCGCGCACCTCCTGTTTGGTCATTGTACCGTCGTGGTGGAACAAGTCATCAGCCAAACCGGGAACGCGCGGCAAAAGCGCCGCATCTGGCGCGGCTACGCATTCAACCGCCAAAGTGTTGAAGGCCGGAACCGCATGATCCCAGCTTTCCGCTGCGCCATCAAACCTCTGCTCGTCATCACCGCCCATGCTCGCCAGCACACTCATCGGTGACTTGCCAAAACCACGCTCGGTCAGAAACCGCGCGATCTGGGCGGGCGTTTCTTCGCCCGTGGTCAGGATCAGTAGACGTTGATCGGGTTGGATAAAGGCGATCATTTGCTCGACCGGGCGGCCATGCACGGTCAGCGTCTCGACATCGGCGAGGCTCCACCCCATCCGCGCCGCCGCCAACTGGAATGCGGACAGTTGCGGGTGAAAGGTGATCTCGCCCGGCGGTATCGCGCGTCCGATCCGGGCGCCGACGCTGAACCAAAGCGGATCGCCCGTGGCCAGAACGACGACGCGTTTTCCCTTGTAGCTCTTTAGCTGTTCGATCAGCGCATCGAAGGGCGACGGCCATGCAACCCGCATTGCCGTGACGCTCTGGGACAGATCGTGATGCCGGTCCCCGCCGATAATGATCTCTGCGGCTTCAACCACGGCGCGCGTGGCCGGCGTCAAACCGTCCAGACCATCCTCTCCGATGCCGACAATGTGCAACCAGCGATCACTCATACCCGGTCCTCCGGAAGCCCTGCCGCCAATGCGTTCACCGCCGCGCTGGCCATTGCCGACCCGCCACGCCGGCCTTTGAGCGTGATAAACTCACACCCGCGCGGGTTTGCGGCCAGTTCAGCCTTGCTTTCCGCCGCGCCCACAAACCCAACCGGAAACCCCAGAATGGCGGCAGGTTTTGGCCAGCCTTCATCGAGCTTTTCCAGCAGATGAAAAAGCGCGGTCGGCGCGTTGCCAATGGCGACAACGGCGCCTTCAATCCGGTCGCGCCACAGTTCCACGGCGGCGGCAGAGCGCGTGGTTCCCATATCTGCGGCAATGTCCGGGACCGCTGGGTCATTCAGCGTGACGATCACCGCATTTTCAGCCGGTAAATACCGACGGATGATCCCGGCGGCGACCATTTCGCAATCGCAAAAAATGGGCGCGCCCTGCTCCAATCCCTTACGGGCCATGCCATCAAGATCGGGCGAAAACGCCAGCCGATCAGCGATTTCCACCATACCGCAGGAATGGATCAGTCGCGTGACCAACGGTTGCAGGTCATCGGGAAACCGGTCCAGCCGCGCCTCGCGACGGACGGTGGCAAAGCTTTCGGCGTAGATCGCCGCTGGGTCTTTCAGGTATGGCCGCATCATGCAAGCACTAACCGCTGGAACCTCTCTCCCAAGGGGAGGGGGGTCAGGGGGAAGGCCACTCTAACCACGGACACGCCGCGCACTTTCGGGCCCAAGCGGGTGATCAGCATGTGGGTATGTGGCGTGATGATGGTGGTGATCGTGGTCGTGGTCATGATCGTGATGATGGTGGTCCACCAGATGCAGACGGCACTCGCCGGTACAGAATGTGTCACAGAATGCGCAGTCAGACACGTTGGACCCCGGCGCGCAGGCGTCTTGTCCTTCAACGTGATGGTGGTGGCTCTCCTGCACCGCACCGACCTCTGCCTCAAAGCCCAGCACCTCGGTGCGATACTTGCACATCACGCACGTGGGCGGCGGTGTGGCGGACAGGGCCGGATGACCGGCATTCCGGTCATCAATCGAGATATGGTGATGGCCGCCATCCGGGTGTGACAAGATCAGGTTGCGATATTGGCAGGTTCCGCAATTTGGAACCGGCGATCCGCCATCCTGTTCGAGGATGCGTTCGGCGAAAGTCTCCAATACTTTTGGATGGTCGTTCAGATAGCCCGCCTTGACGAATTCTATACCTGGATGTCGCTCCGCTACCCGATCAGTGAAACCGAAAATACGGTCGATCAAAATCCCGGTGAACATGAAATACGGGAAGACGATCACGCGCCGATAGCCGAGTTTCGCGACATGTTCCAGCGTCGGTTCGACCAGCGGGAATGTCACGCCGGAATACCCAACCGCGCCCCAGCCAAAGCCCATGCCTTCCCATAAAAGCCGCGCAATTTTGGCGACATTGGCGTTGGCATCCGGATCCGATGCACCCCGCCCGATGACCACAAGGCAGGTTTCGTGCAACGGCACGTCGCCGTTTTCGGCGTTCGCCCGGTCAACGGCCTCCCGAACCCGTGCGCCCGCAGCGGCGACCATCTTTGGATCGACGCCCAACTCGCGGCCATAGCTGACCTCGATCCCATGGGTTTCGGCATAGGAATTCAGAACCGAGGGGATGTCGTTCTTGGCGTGCATCGCCGCAAACAGCATCCCCGGAACCGCCAGAATACGCTCGCACCCCGCATTGCGCAGATTGTCCAGACCGTCGCGAATGACCGGATTTGCGAATTCCAGATAGCCATAATCGGTCATCCAATCATCAGGCAGATAGGCGGGCAGCTTTTCGGCCAGCACCTTGAATTCGTCCACCGCCGCTTCGCTTCGCGAGCCGTGGCCGCAGATCATCACACCTGTCTTTGCCAATTCGCATCCTCCCATATCCGAAAGGTGCCGCAAACGGGTGAAGGCTGTTGCCGACGATGCGCTTATTGGCCCCCTGTTTGGGTCGACCGACCAAGCGCGCTCCGCTCCGGCCCCGTTTCGGGGCGTCGTCTGTTGCTGTCTATAGGCAAGGCGCAATCGAGTCGCAAACGCAATCGCGCCTTGCCGCCAATGAATTCCGACCTTCTGCGCATTGGTGCAGACCAACTGCGCGTGCCGTCAGGTTGGAACACCAAACGAACGGGACTAGGTTGCACTCAGGCAAGGAGAATTGACATGGGACAACTGGTTGACGGCGTCTGGCACGACACCTGGTATGATACCAAGACGACCGGCGGAAAATTCGTGCGCTCAACGGCTGCGTTTCGCAACTGGATCACGGCTGACGGGTCCGCCGGACCGTCGGGCGAAGGCGGGTTTGAGGCCGAAGCAGATCGTTATCACCTCTACGTGTCCTATGCCTGTCCCTGGGCACACCGCACGCTGATCTTCCGCAAGTTGAAAGGGCTCGACAAACTGATCGACTTTTCGGTCGTGCATCCTGACATGATGAGCGGGGGGGGGTGGAGCTTGGATGCGGACTACCCCGGGGCCACCGGCGACACGCTTTACGGATTGCAATTCGCGCGGGACATCTATCTGAAAGCCGACCCGAAAATATCCGGCCGCGTCACTGTACCGATCCTTTGGGACAAAAAGCGCGAAACCATTGTGTCCAACGAATCCTCTGAAATCATCCGCATGTTCAATTCGGCCTTTGATGGCCTGACCGGCAACAATCAGGATTACTGGCCCAAAGACCAGCGCGAGGCGATCGAAGAGGTTAACGCCCGCATTTACAGCACGCTCAATAACGGCGTCTACAAATCAGGTTTTGCCACAACACAAGAAGCGTATGACGAGGCCGTCACTGCGCTTTTCGATACGCTCGATTGGCTGGAAGACCGGCTTTCGAACTCAAAATACCTGATGGGTGATCAATTAACCGAGGCCGATTGGCGGCTGTTCCCGACGCTTGTGCGGTTTGACAGCGTCTATCACCTGCATTTCAAATGTAACCGCCGCCGGATCATCGATTACCCCAACCTGTGGGACTATACCCGCGCACTTTATCAATGGCCGGGTGTCGCAGAAACCGTGAATCTCGACCACATCGTCCGGCATTACCACTACAGCCATGACAGCATAAATCCCCACCGGATAATCCCGATCAATCCGGTGCTGGACTGGAACGCGCCGACGACGCGCTAATGTGCCATCCCATAATGGTCGATGACGGCCTGAAGGTCTTCGGGTGAGGTGGCCGCAGGCAGAAACGCGCAGGCGTTCGGAATGTGCTGAAAGATCGAGCCGTCTGAAAAGAATGACGTGTCGGTTACGAAAATGACGCGCGCCTCGGGGCGCCTGTAACTGGCAAAGTCCGCTACGGCAAAGGCGCTGCCATGATCCAGAACCAGATCCATCACGATGATATCGAAACTTTGATCGCCAAGAATCTCTACGGCTTCAGCCTCGTTCAAAGCAATCTGAACGTCAGAGCCGCCCCGCGAAAGATGGCCGGACCAGATGTTTGCAAGTTCCGGATTACTCTCAACAATTAAGACTTTCATGACTCCTCCGGATTTTCGGGCACCAAGCAATCCCCAGGCTTCGTAACCGTTAGTAAACGAATAGTTCAGGATTTGTTAACAGTCCGTTAACGAAACGGCACCAGTCGTTAACGAGACTGCGGACTTGCGGTTTTCCGCGCATTGCGGTTGAAGGCGGCAACTGCGGAGCGTGAAATGACAACCTGGATCACCATTTGCGATACCTGCAAACGCGAGGAGTGGGAAAGCGGCGACATGTCGTTGACCGATGGTGAACGGCTTGCCGCCGAAGTCGAGGTTCTTGTGAAACCAGAGCACCCGAACGTCAAAACCCGCCGGCATTCCTGCCTTATGGGCTGCACACATGGATGCAACGTGTCGATACAGGCGGCGGACAAGCAGACCTATACAATCGGCAATTTCGAACCGACACAAGAAGCTGCTCAAGGCATTGTCGACTATGCCGAATTGCATTCCGAAAGCACGTCGGGTCAGATTCCCTATCGCCAATGGCCGCAGGCGATAAAGGGGCATTTCGTGACCCGCCATCCGCCATTGCCCAAGGAATAACGCGGTGCAAAGGCAGTGCTTTCGATGAACGCATTCCTGCTGGTTGCCGCGCTGTTGCTTGACTCGCTTTTGGGCGAACCAAATTGGCTTTGGTCGCGCATCACGCATCCCGTGGTGCTTATGGGGAAAGCAATCGAATGGCTTGACGCCCGGCTCAACAGGAAAAAGGACCGCCGCGCCAAGGGGATGGTCGCCATCGCCCTGCTCGTGGTCGCTGCGGCTGTCGCTGGTTGCCTGATTGCAGCATTGCCGTTTGGTTGGGTCTTCGAATTGGTCCTCGCGGCCATCCTGATCGCGCATCGCAGCCTGATCGATCATGTTGCCGCGGTGGCTGATGCCCTGAGGCTGTCTGTGGCCGACGGAAGGATCGCCGTCGCCCGGATCGTTGGCCGCGACACCGCGCAAATGGCAGCACCAGATGTCTCCCGCGCCGCTATCGAAAGCGCGGCGGAAAATTTCTCTGACGGCGTTGTCGCCCCGGCATTCTGGTTTCTGTTGTTCGGTTTGCCCGGGCTTCTGGTCTACAAAATCACCAACACCGCCGACAGCATGATCGGTTACCGCAATGCCCGTTATGAGGATTTCGGCTGGGCCGCCGCGCGGCTTGACGATCTACTGAACTGGGTTCCTGCACGGCTGACCGCGTTGCTGTTCGCAGTTGGTTTTGGGCTATTGGATTGCTGGCACGAGATCGTGCGCGACGCCAAACTGCACCGTTCGCCCAATGCCGGATGGCCCGAGGCCGCATTGTCACGCGCAATCAATGTCGCGCTGGCGGGTCCCAGAATGTATGACGGAAAGCTTAAGGATTACCCATTCGTCAACCCAACCGGCGCAACCCAGATCGGCCCCGAAGAAATTGTCGCCGCAATTCGCGGGCTCTGGACCGGATGGGTTTTGTTCCTTGGAATCGCCTTGCTGATTGGCACAGCCTCAACCGCTTTTTGACAACGTAGCGCAGTTACACAGGAAATTTGATTCACCCCGCCAAGCAAATCCCCTAAACACCACGTCAAACAATATGGTTCCAAAATTCGGTTGAGGGTCTAATGCGGTTCATTCTGGCAGCTACGCTTTTTTTGATATCGACGTCGGCCGCGCTGGCCGCAGGCGGCGAGGGCAAACTTTATGTTCAATGTGGTGGAGGTTTTGGCAATTTCGTCGCGAAGATGAAGGCCGAAGGGCTGCGTCAGGGGATATCCCAATCCGCCGCTGACCGCTTCTTTGCCGCTGCCCGGCTTGACAAGAAGGTGCTTGCCGCCGACCGACGCCAGGGCATTTTCAAATCGAGCTTCATTGATTTCACCCGCAAACTTATCAGCCAGAACCGCATCAATTCCGGTCGCTCAAACTCCAAAAAGTTCAACAGCATATTCAGCGCCATCGAACGCGACCTTGGCGTGCCGCGGGGCATCCTGCTGTCATTCTGGGCGTTTGAAACCGATTACGGCGCGGTGCAGGGCAACTTCAACACCGTCAGCGCGCTGATGACGCTAAGCCATGATTGCCGCCGCCCGGAACTGTTCCAGCCACAGGTATTTGCAGCGCTGAAGCTATACGAGCAGGGCAACATGTCGACCGACGTAACCGGCGCGTGGGCCGGAGAGATCGGTATGGTTCAGATGTTGCCCAAGGACATCCTCGAACGCGGCATCGACGGCGATGGCGACGGCAGGATCACGTTGAAAACTTCCACCGCCGACGCGCTGTTCTCGGGTGCAAATATGCTGCGCGGGTTTGGCTGGCAGCCCGGGCAGCCGTGGCTGCAGGAAGTCGTTCTTCCCGGCAATCTTCCGTGGGAGGATACAGGGATCGCATCCACCAAACCGGTCAGCCAATGGGCCAGTTTGGGCGTCAAACCCCGGTCCGGGACGTGGGAGGGCAGCAGCCTGAGCGGCTCGATCGTTATCCCGATGGGCCGCAAAGGCCCCGCGTTCATGGCCTATCCAAACTATCAGACGCTGTTTGAGTGGAACCAAAGCTTCGTCTACGTCGCCACTGCCGCCTATTTCGCTACACGGCTGTCCGGCGCGCCAATCTACGACGCTGGCAATCCCGACCCGCTTTTGTCCGATGGACAGATGAAGGCCCTGCAACAAAAGCTCGCCGCGCGTGGCCATAATGTCGGCAAGATCGATGGCATTCTCGGCGCGGGCACCCGTGCCGCCGTGCGGGCGGAACAGTTGCGCCTTGGTCTGCCGGCGGACGCATGGCCAACGCGGGAATTGCTGCAATTGTTGTGAAGTGGTTTTGGGGCGATGTTTCGATTGGCCCAACAAATGGTTAACACGCTGTAAATAAACGTAAAATTTTGACCATTTGGTCAATTGTTTCGCATGCGAAACATAACCTGTTAATTGGCCGCGCGGAACCAGTCGCGAATGACGATACGCTCCTCAGGTTCCATCCACGACACATTCGCCGGTGGCATCGCGTCGCTGACGCCGGAATGCAGATAGATCTCGCGCGCCCGTTTCGCGATCTGTCCGGGCGTATCCAGCATCACGCCCTTTGGCGGCCAGAACATCCCGTCCCAGACCGGCTCTGCCGCGTGGCACATCGAACAGCGGCCCAGCACGATATCCTGCACCTGTTCAAAGTTCTCTGCCTGCACGAACCGGTTATCCGCCGGGTTCGTCGCCGCCTCCGCCGACATCTCCAACCGCGGACCTGTGGAAAGCCAGCAAATGAGCAGGAACAAAATGACCGTTACACCCCAGGTCCAGTCCGGGCGCCCTTTGCGGGCATGAACCGAGTTGAAATAGTGCCGGATCGTCACGCCCATCAGGAACACCAGCGCCGCAATGACCCAGTTCCATTTCGTTGCAAATGACAGCGGGTAATGGTTCGACAGCATCAGGAAAATAACCGGCAAAGTCAGGTAATTGTTATGGGTGGACCGCAGCTTGGCGATCTTGCCGTATTTCGGATCCGGCGCGCGTCCGGCCTTCAGATCCTCTACAACGATCTTCTGGTTCGGAATGATGATCAGGAATACATTCGCGGTCATGATCGTCGCCGTGAAGGCGCCGAGATGCAGCATCATCGCGCGGCCTGTGAAGATCTGGTTGTACCCCCAGCCCATCGCCACCAGTAAAACAAACAGCAGGATCATCAACCCCGTTGGGCGCTCCGACAATCCTGATTTGCAAAGCAGATCATAGACCAGCCAGCCCACGGTAAGCGACGCCGCAGAAATCAAAACACCCTGCCAGATCGACAATTCGGCCTTGTTGGCGTCAATCAGGTAAAGTTCCGCCCCCGCCCAATAGACAAGGATCAAAAGTGCCGCACCGGAAAGCCATGTGGTATAGCTTTCCCATTTGAACCACACCAGATGTTCGGGCATTTCCTTCGGCGCGACGAGGTATTTCTGAATGTGGTAAAACCCGCCGCCATGCACCTGCCATTCTTCGCCATCCGCGTCGCCGATTTCGCGGTCACGGAACAGGCCGAGGTCAAGCGCGATGAAGTAAAACGACGACCCTATCCAGGCCATTGCCGTAATCACGTGCAGCCAGCGGACGGCAAATTCTGCCCAGCTGACGAAGATCACCCAATCCAGCATTTCCCCTCCGGTATCGTCTTGGACCACACACTGTCCTCAGAAGATTCCCAGATCAAGGGCGCAAATTTCGCTCACGCCTTCATCGGTCTCTATCCGACGGAATTCGCCCGCCCCCGTAGGGATATCAGGGCAAAATTCCGGATCATTCGCCGGAGATGCCCCAAAATCGTCCAAGAAGCATCAACCATAAACCATTCTTTGCCGGCAACCTGACCGCCAAAGATGCCGCCCTTCAAAAGCGTGAAAAGCGTGGGTCGCACGAGGTAAGGCTGAAAAGAGCGGAGCAATGCCACTCGAAACCGTACTCGTTTACGAGATCACCAAAGGGGACACGACAGACCCCCATGTGGGCGATTTTCGTATTGGCGTT
This sequence comes from uncultured Paracoccaceae bacterium, assembly GCA_951812305.1. Taxonomy (GTDB): domain Bacteria; phylum Pseudomonadota; class Alphaproteobacteria; order Rhodobacterales; family Rhodobacteraceae; genus Rhodobacter_B. The sequence continues at coordinate 179,483 of CATOSB010000011.1, read as the reverse complement.
GCCGGTCAGGTAACCATTGATGATTCCAATGGTTCGGGCGACGACGTGTTCGGTGATGCCGATGGAACGGATTCAGCGGATAACAAGGATCAGGACGTAACCGCCAGCACAGCAACCGGTATCAGCACCGGCGACGCGCTCGACCTGCGTTACAGCGTGACGTTTACGGGCGATGACGGGTCCAGTGGCACCATCTATTTCCTCGCAATCGATGGCGGCGCACCGCTGGGTACGCTGATCGTATCGGACACGCCGCTTGATCCCACCGTCGTTTACACATTCGGTACGGCGGCCAAGGACGGCGCAGCGAAATATGACGACCTTGTCCCCTGTTTTGTGGCCGGAACGCTGATTGAAACGGATGACGGCACGGTGCCGGTTGAAAAGCTTCGCGTCGGCGATCTTGTCATGACTCTTGACCAGGGGTTTCGGCCAATTCGGTGGCTGGGATCAAAATCCCTGGACCAGAACGTATTGCGCATGAACGCAAATCTGCGCCCGATCCGAATTGCCGCAGGTGCGCTGGGTCCGAACATCCCGACGCAAGACCTTGTCGTGTCGCCACAGCATCGCATTCTGCTGCGCTCAAAAATCGTGCGGCGCATGTTTGATTTACCTGATGTGCTGGTTCCGGCGATAAAACTCACCGGACTTCCGGGAGTGTCAGTGGATCACGACATCCAATCGGTTGACTATTTCCACTTCCTTCTGGACGCGCATCACCTTGTGTTGTCCGACGGCGCGGTGACGGAATCGCTTTATACCGGGCCAGAGGCGCTGGCCGCTGTCGGGCCTGAAGCGCGGAAGGAGATCCTCGCTCTGTTCCCCGAATTGGCAGGCGGAAACGCTGTTCCGCCACTGGTTCGCAAAGTGCCGGATCGCGGCGGTCAGACCAAACATTTGATCGAACGCCATATCAAGAACGAGAAACCCGTCCAAAATATCGGTTTTCTCCTGAACGCGCTGGTTGGGTCGAACGCCCCGACATTCGATCCCGCCGCGCATCGTGTGGCGGCTTAACTGCCGCGATACGTGCTCATCCCATAGGGGCTGAGAAGCAGGGGGACATGGTAATGATCGTCTTGCGACATCCCAAACCGTATCGGCACCTGATCCAGAAACAACGGCTCTTCCCCCGCTTGCCCCGTGGCGCGAAGATAATCCCCGGCAAAGAAGATCAGCTCATAGGTCCCGGTTCGGAACTTATCCTCGGGCAGGATCGGGACGTCTGTGCGGCCGTCTGAATTGGTGACGGCCTCGGCGATTTTCTTGTGGCTGTTCCCGGAAACCCAGTAAAGCGCGATCGTAATGCCCTCGGCGGGCATCCCCCGCGCGGTGTCCAGAACATGTGTTGTCAGATATCCCATTGCGCGCAGGCCCCCTTCGCAGTCTAAATGCTGGCAGAGGAGGAAGATGAACGCAATGCCAGACCGTTACCCGCGCGACATGATCGGCTATGGCCCAACGCCGCCCGACGCCAAATGGCCCGGCGAGGCGAAGATCGCGGTGCAGTTCGTGGTGAATTACGAAGAGGGTGGCGAGAACAACACCCTTCACGGTGATCCGGCGTCCGAGGCATTTCTGAGCGAGATCACTGGCGCCGCGCCTTGGACGGATCAGCGGCACTGGAACATGGAGTCGATCTATGAATATGGGAGCCGCGCCGGGTTCTGGCGGCTGCACCGGTTGTTCACCGAAATGGAGATTACGCCGACGGTCTACGGCGTCGCCACCGCGCTGGCACGTTCACCCGAACAGGTCCGCGCCATGCAAGGCGCGGGCTGGGAAATTGCGTCGCACGGCCTGAAATGGGTTGAACACAAGAACATGCCCGAGGAGGAAGAGCGCGCACAGGTTGCAGAGGCGATCCGATTACATACGGAAGTGACCGGGATACGCCCGCGTGGCTGGTACACCGGGCGCTGTTCGATGAATACCGTGCGTTTGGCAACTGAAGCGGGGATGGATTACGTCTCCGACACCTATGACGACGATTTGCCCTATTGGGCGCGCATCGGCGACAAGGATCAGCTGATCATTCCTTATACGCTCGATTGCAACGACATGCGCTTTGCGATTGCTGCCGGATACAGCGCCGGGGACCAGTTCGAGACCTACCTGAAAGACACGTTCGATGCGCTATATGCCGAAGGGCAAGCGGGCGCGGCAAAGATGATGAATGTCGGCCTGCATTGCCGTCTGGTGGGACGACCCGGTCGGGTTATGGCGCTGCGCCGGTTCATGGAATACGTGCGTGGGCATGAAGGCGTCTGGTTTCCACGCCGGATCGACATTGCGGAACACTGGGCTGCAACCCATCCGCCATTGCCACTGGATCGCCCGTCGCAGATGAGCCGCGCGGAATTCGTCGCAGCGTTCGGTGGCATTTTTGAACATTCCGCGTGGATTGCAGAGCGCGCGTTCGATCTGGAGCTTGGTCGTGCCCATGACCGTGCTGGCGGGCTGCACAATGCGTTGACCCGAATGTTTCGCAGCGCCACACAAATGGAGCGGTTGGGCGTGTTAAACGCGCACCCGGATCTGGCGGGTAAGCTGGCGGCGGCGAAGCGGCTGACGGCGGAAAGCACGGCGGAACAGGCGAGCGCTGGTCTGGATGCCCTTACCGACGCGGAACGGACGAAATTCACTGAAATGAACACGGCCTATGTCGAAAAACACGGGTTTCCATTCATCATCGCGGTGCGGGATTTCGACAAGGCGGGCATTCTCGCCGCGTTTGAACGCCGCATCGGGCATGATACTGAAACGGAATTTGCCGAGGCCTGTCGTCAGGTTGAACGCATTGCGGAATTGCGCCTTCAGGAGATACTGCCTTGAACTTCACCTATGCCTTTCCGCCCGGTGGCCTGCCACGACAGGATGTGTCGCCCGAAGGCACAGCGGTTTTCACCGAAGCTTACGCGGTTCTGCCCGCCGTCACCCATCGCGATATCGTCACAAGCTTCCTGCCGGATTGGCGTGACACGCGCGCGTGGATACTGGCCCGACCGCTGACGGGTTTTGCAGAGACGTTTGCGCAATACGCGGTCGAGGTCGCGCCGGGCGGCGGATCAGATGCGCCGGAGCCGGACGCCGATGGCGAGGGCGCGATGCTCGTCGCGCGCGGCAATGCGCGTCTGACACTGGATGGCGCGGCCCATGATATCAGGCCGGGATCATACGTTTATGTCGCGCCCGGTGCCCGTTGGGCATTGGAAAATGCCGGCGACCAACCATTTCAGTTTCACTGGATCAGGAAACGCTATCAGGGCGTCGAAACGATCCCTTTGCCGGAAAGCTTTGTGACGCGGGATGATCCCGACCAGATCAACTGGATGCCCAATACCGACCTTTGGGGGACGACCCGGTTCGTTGAACCCGATGACCTGCGCCACGACTGCCACGTCAATATCGTCACTTTCAAACCCGGCGGGCGCATCCCGTTCGCGGAAACCCATGTCATGGAACACGGGCTTTATGTTTTGCAAGGAACCGCGCGGTATTTGCTGAACAAGGACTGGGTCGATGTTGGCCCCGGTGATTTCATGTGGCTACGGGCGTTTTGTCCGCAGGCCTGTGTTGCAACAGGGGAAGAGCCGTTTCGTTACCTGCTTTACAAGGATGTAAACCGGCATCCGTCGCTTAAAACAGGTGGCTAACGTGCAGATCAGCGTCGAACCCCTTACCGAAAAAGCATTTGCGCCATTTGGCGATGTGCTGGATGCGTCCGGCGCGCCGGATTGGAACATAAACAACCGACAATGCGGGCGGTTTCACGACCGGGCGCGGCTTGATTTCGGCGCCGAAGGGCGCGCCGGGATCAGTATCTTCAATGCCGCGCTGCGCAGCCTTCCCTATCAACTTGACCTGATGGAGCGGCACCCGGATGGATCGCAAGCCTTTCTGCCGCTGGATCGCGAGCCGTTTCTGGTGACGGTCGCGCCTGACGAAGATGGCCGCCCCGGGACACCTCGCGCGTTCCTGACCGCACCCGGGCAGGGTATCAATTTTCATCGCGGTACGTGGCATGGTGTGCTGACACCGATAAATGGTAACGGTATCTTCGCCGTGGTGGATCGCATCGGAAAAACGCCAAATCTAGAAGAATTTTTTCTGGACACGCCATATATTGTAGTACGATAGTCCCTTTGGTCGCCTAAAGAGCGGCGAAAACAGGAAGGGACAACCATGTCTGATGCTACATATTCAGACCCACATGTGACGCCGCCGCTTGGGCAAGCGGTGCCGTTGGGATTACAACACGTCTTGGCGATGTTCGCCTCCAACGTGACGCCATCAATCATTGTCGCAGGCGCGGCAGGATTGGCGTTCGGTGGGGCAGAACAGGTCTATCTCATTCAGATGGCAATGCTGTTTGCCGGGATTGCGACACTGTTTCAAACGGTTGGTGTTGGCCCGGTGGGCGCACGGCTGCCTATTATGCAGGGCACAAGCTTTGCATTTGTGGGCGTTCTTGCGGGCATCGCGGCGACACAAGGGCTGGGCGTTGCACTGACGGCCTGTCTGATTGGTGGCATCATCCATTTCGCGCTGGGCACGGTCATTCAGAACCTGCGCTGGCTGTTTCCACCGCTGGTGATCGGACTCGTCATCCTTGCCATCGGTCTTTATCTGATCCCGGTTGCGATCAAATATGCCGCCGGTGGCGCGGCGTCGTTCCAGATGGAGGCGGAAAGCTTCGGCTCGATGAAACACTGGTCGGTGGCGCTGACCGTTGTGATCGTGGCGCTGGGTCTGAAATTCTTTACCAAGGGCATCACCAGTTCGGCGGCCATCCTGATCGGCCTGATTGCCGGTTATGCGCTGGCCTATATTCTTGGCATGGTGAATTTCGGCGCGGTCGGAAAAGCATCGTGGATCACATCGATCAAGCCACTGCCTTACGGGTTTGAATTTAACCTCGGCGCGGTTTTTGCCGTCACGCTGGTCAGTATCGTTTCGGCGATTGAGACCGTCGGCGACACGTCGGCAACGACAAAGGCAGGCGCCGGGCGCGAGGCGACCGATGCAGAAATCGCCGGCGCGACTTTTGCAGATGGTTTGGGAACGGCTGTCGCAGCAGTTTTCGGCGGATTACCGAACACGTCGTTCAGCCAGAATGTCGGTATCGTCGGCATGACCGGCATCATGAGCCGCCACGTGGTGACGATTGGTGCAATCTTCCTTGTGATCTGTGGCCTTCTGCCGAAAATCGGCGCGATCATCGCCTCGATGCCGCTGCCCGTACTGGGCGGGGGTGTGATCGTGATGTTCGGTATGGTCGCAGCGGCTGGTCTTAACATGTTGAGCGAGGTCAATATGAACCGCCGCAACATGGTGATCATCGCTGTGTCGCTGGCGATTGGACTGGGCCTGAACCTTGTGCCAACGGCGGTGCAGTATCTGCCGGGTGTTGTGAAGACACTGGCGACGAGTGCAGTGGCGCCGACGGCAATCTGCGCCATCGTGCTAAATCTGGTGCTGCCTCAGGAAGACTAGACACACGCAAGGGGTTTGCAGTTGCAACCCTTGAATCCAGGCGGCCTCGATGCAAGGTCGGGGCCGCTTTGAATCTGATATGTCACTTTGGTTACGCACTGTGGACAGACCGACCATCTCGATCTCTCACATTTAACAGACTGTAAATAAAGGAAAAGCTTTTTTATTTGGTCAGCTTTTTCGCGTGCGAACGCGGCAATTCACCTATTCGCCCCCGGCACCCACAGCACATCTGCGCGGCCTTCGTCATTGGAAATCCGCGCCGCGACAAAAAACCAGTCACTCAGGCGGTTCAGGTATTTCACCGCTGCCGGATTCACGGATTCAACACCCGCCAGTTCGACCGCCAGCCTTTCTGCCCTTCGCGACACTGTCCGGCACATATGCAGATGCACCGACAGCGCAGACCCACCCGGCAACACGAATGACCGTAGCGGCTCCAGCACTTCATTCATTGCGTCAATTTCCGCCTCAAGACGCATGACCTGATCGTCCGTTACACGCAGCGGCGGATATTCTGCCTCTGCATCCTTCTCCATATCAGGCCGACATAAGTCGGCGCCAATATCGAACAGATCGTTCTGGATGCGCCCCAACTGCGCATCCATATCGCCTTCGGCATGAAGCCGTGCCATGCCTACGGTCGCGTTGGCCTCATCGGTCGTGCCATAAGCCGTGACGCGCAACGAGAATTTCGCAACCCGCTCGCCGTTCCCAAGCGCGGTTTCGCCCTTGTCCCCGGTGCGTGTGTAGATTTTCGACAGAACAACCATCTCAGCCTCCCATCCGGCGGAAAAATACAAAGGCAAGGATCAGGATAACCGCCACGAACTGCGCCCCGATCCGGTATCGCATGATCCGGTTGGCGTGTTTTCGGTTGAACTCTCCGCCCTTGGTAAATGCACCAAGGCCGACCGTCAGAATGGCCAGTACCGCGATACAGGCAACGGCGACGACAATGAAAAGCGGGTCATTCCACATGACAATCCCCTCGTGCGTTACCGGTGATGTAGTGCGCCGACGCGCGAATGCGAAGGAAAAACGCGTCCCTGCGTCAGTTACGCGCGATGATCGCGTCTGTGATCCGAACCGGCAAAACCCGCACCAGGAACCGCGCGATGTGGGTCAGGGTGGTCACGGCATAGCGCGGGTGCGGGTTGCGGGATTCCAGCGCGTGGATCAGTTTCTTGGTCACTGCGGAGGGCGGCAATTCGAACGGGTCGGGTTTGCCGGGAGGCGCGTAGAGGCGCGGAATTAATTTTGATTCATAAAGGTTGCGGCGCGGCGAGTTTTCCCAGTCGACCCACTTCTCAAACGGCGCGACAGAATTTTTCCGAAACGCCGTCGTGATCGGTCCGGGATCAATTGTTGAAACGTGGATCGGCGTGTCGCGCATTTCGATGCGCAGCGTATCGGAGTACCCCTCCAGCGCGTGTTTCGTCGAGTTATACGCCGCGCGCCAACGCAAAACGGTGAAACCCAGCACGGATGCGCATTGCACGATCCGCCCGTGACCCTGCGCGCGCATCACCGGAATTACGCGCCGTGTCAGTTCATGCCAGCCAAAGAAGTTCGACTCGAAAATGTCGCGCAGGGCGTCCGTCGGCAAATCCTCTACCGCGCCCAGCATCCCGTGCGCGCCGTTGTTAAACAACGCATCAAGGGTTCCGCCGGTTGCGTCCAACACCTGCGACAGACCGGTCTCGATGCTGGCTGTGTCGCGGTAATCAATGTGAACGGCGTCGAAACCTTCCCGTGTCAAACGTTCCACATCCTCTGGCTTCCGACAGCCGGCGAACACCCGCCAGTCGCGCTTGCGCAGCGTGACAGCCGCATCATAGCCGATGCCGGACGAACACCCCGTGATCAGAATACTGCGCATGAATGTTCGAACCCGGTCAATTGACGACAGGATCAGGGTAAATCGCGTTCAGGAAGATAGCGCAACAGGCCCCGCCGGGTTCCGGACAGCCCCGACAGGGCCTGTTGCTGATGCCGCGCCGCCCCAACCTGATGTGAGTGGTGGTCTTTCGGGCACGGCGAAATCGTTACCAGTTATTGGTTAACAGCTTTCAGGAAGTCGCCGGACATGTATCCTTGGCGTCCGGATGCAATGTGGCGGATGTGAAGCCAACCGCCGCCCGCCTCGGCGATCAGTTCGGTCTGCTGTCCGCGGGAGAGGCTGGTGACCACGGCGTTGCCGGTTGACGGACCTGCGCGAAGGTTCACGCGGTTGCCGGTGACGACCAGAATTGTGCGCCCGTTCGGGTCGGTCTCCGATGACGTAGACGTCGGTGATACGTTGGTCAGAAGCAGGGCCTCAGGCGGCGCGTCGTTGGCTTCAACGACCAGCAATTGATTGGGTGCGTTCACGGAAGTCAGGTTCAAGGTTTCCAGTCTCGCGACTTCAACGATCCCCTCCGCCGACTCTTCATCTACAGCTTCGACGGTTTCGACCGGCTCGGTTGGTTGCACCTCCAGAGCTTCCGTCAATGCGGCCAAAAGCGGTTTGGACGGTGTCGCCGGTTCATCAGACTCGATGACGGTCTCTGTGATCTCTTCCGGGGCCACGTTCGGATCAGCAGATCCCCAGATCTGCATTGCCCCGAAAAGTGCGGCCAAAGTTATTAGCGTCAGTCTAATCATCCCAAGTTCCCTTGAATGCCTGGGGGCTGGATACGTTAATACTTTATTGTAACTCCCAAGCACCCCCCACGTTTGAGTGTTATTGTCAGTTTTATGGTGAGTCGAATTTGCCATTTTGCGCGTGTTTTTTTTCTTTCTTGTCTGAATTCTGTGGCGCCGGGTTGATTTCTCTGAATCAGTGGTGGGATGGATCAGGTTGCCGCCCTTGAACAACTTCTCGCCACGGCTCTGCGTCGGATCGCTGAGCTTGAAGCTGCGTTGGCGAGCATGGCGGAAGAGATCACGGACCTGCGCCGACAGTTGGCCAAGAACAGCAGCAATAGCAGCAAGCCCCCTTCAAGTGATGGCCTGAAGAAGCCAGCCCCGCGCAGCCTGCGTGGCAAATCCGGAAAGAAAAGTGGCGGCCAAGTTGGCCACCGGGGCGACACCCTGCGCCAGACGTCAACACCCGACTTTGTCGAACGGCATGAGGCGACGCATTGCAGCGCCTGTCAGAGCGCCCTGACGGCGGAGATGGTGAAAGGGATCGAGAAGCGTCAGGTGTTCGACTTGCCTGCGCCACGCCTGGAGGTCACCGAGCATCAGGCGGCGGTTTATTGTTGCGACCATTGTCGAGCCACGACGACGGCTGGCTTTCCCGATGGCGTGGCCGCGCATGTGCAATATGGCACGCGCATGCGGGCAGTGGCGGTCTATTGCAATGTTCAGCAGCTGATACCCGAGGATCGGGTCTGCCAGCTTATGCGCGACCTGTTTGGGGCCACCAGCTTGTGCGCGGCCAGCGTGACCAACTGGACGCGCGGCGCGGCAAATAAGATGGGTGTCGTGGTTGAACACATTCTCGCCCGGCTTGCCGAAGGCGGCGTTCGGCATCTGGACGAGACCGGACTTCGTGTTGCCGGCAAGCTGCACTGGCTGCACACGATCTGCGATACCGCCTTCACCCATTACCGCATCAGCGCCAAACGCGGTGCTGTTCCAACCTTCCTGACCGGCGGGACGATCATTCATGATCACTGGAAACCCTACTACGCCCATATGAGCGGAGTGGACGCCCACGCCCTCTGCGGGGCGCATCACTTGCGCGAACTCAAGGCCATCGAAGAGATCGAAAAAGAGCCTTGGGCGACGGAGATGAGCGCAGTGCTTCATAGCGCCAATCAGCTCAGATGCGCGGCTCAGGATCAAGGCGAGACCGAACTCCCGGAACTGGTTCGCCAGGGTATAGTCACCAGATACATGGCGATCCTCGCCAAGGGGCTCGCCTTCCACGAACGCCAGCCCCCGCTGGCCAAAAGCCCCGGCACCCGCGGCCGAAAAGCCAGGCGGCCAGGCCACAACCTGCTCCTCCGCCTGCGTGACTACCGCGATGACGTTTTGCGATTCATCGCCGACTTCGCGGTCCCATTCACAAACAATCAGGCCGAACAGGACCTGCGCATGATGAAGCTGCGCATGAAAATCTCGGGCACCTTCCGCACCCTCGAGGGCGCGCGGGTCTTCGCCGACATCAGGTCCGTCATCTCGACGGCCAGAAAACACCGGTTCAACATCCTGGAAATCCTGACCCTGTCACCACCTCAGATCATCGCACGGCTCTGACGGAACAAAACCCCGCAACCCTATCGGACAGGGTGCTTGGGAGTTACACTTTATTAAAATACCGGGGAATAATCCACTGGAGTCCCCCGTTACGCAGGGTAAACAATTGGTCTGGTGGCGAAGCTGTTGAGCGGCAAAGATTTTTCTTCGCTTGTTCCAGATTCCACTGCGGCGTATCACATCATCTATGAGCGACGTTACCGACGACCCCAACATCCAGCCATCCGAATCGACAGAGCCTTTGCGTGATGCGATTGGGCAGCGCTATCTGCAATATGCGCTGTCTACGATCATGCACCGCGCGCTGCCGGATGCGCGCGACGGGTTGAAACCGGTTCATCGGCGAATCCTTTATGCGATGTCGCGCCTGCGTCTGGCGCCGGGAGGGAAGTTTCTGAAATCCGCTAAGATCAGCGGCGACACGATGGGGGATTTCCACCCCCACGGCGATCAGGCGATCTATGACGCGATGGCGCGTCTGGCGCAGGATTTCAACGTGCGTTACCCGCTGGTCGATGGGCAGGGGAACTTCGGCAATATCGACGGCGATAACCCGGCGGCCAGCCGGTACACCGAGGCCCGGATGACGATCTTTGCCGAGGCGCTGTTGGAAGGTCTCGACGAAAACGCCGTCGATTTCCGCGACAATTATGATGGTCGGCTGGAGGAGCCAGAGGTTTTGCCGGCGACCTATCCCAACCTTTTGGCCAATGGCGCCAGCGGAATCGCGGTCGGCATGGCCACCAACATCCCGCCGCATAATATCGAGGAACTTTGCAACGCCTGCCTGCATCTGATCAAAACGCCCGATGCGCGGGACGACACGCTTTTGCAATACGTTCAGGGGCCGGATTTTCCAACCGGCGGGGTGATTGTCGAGCCGCCCGAAAGTATCGCCCAAACCTATCGCACTGGGCGTGGTGCGTTCCGGTTGCGGGCGAAACATGAGATCGAAGACCTGGGACGGGGCCAGTGGCAGATCGTCGTCACCGAGATCCCCTATCAGGTGCAGAAATCGAAGCTGATCGAGCGCATTGCGGAACTGATCCAGACCAAGAAACTACCGATCCTTGGCGATGTGCGCGACGAAAGTGCCGATGACATCCGCGTGGTGCTGGAACCGAAATCGAAGAATGTCGATCCGGATGTTCTGATGAACATGCTTTACCGCAATTCCGATCTGGAAACGCGGTTCTCGCTGAACATGAACGTGCTGATCGATGGGCGCACGCCGAAAGTGTGCAGCCTGAAGGAAGTGCTGCGCGCTTTCCTCGATCATCGCCGCGAGGTTCTGTTGCGCCGGTCACAGCACCGGATGGACAAGATCGACCACCGGCTGGAGGTGCTGGAAGGGTTCATCATCGCGTTTTTGAACCTCGACCGGGTGATCGACATTATCCGCTATGACGACGATCCCAAACCAGCCCTGATGCGGGAATATTGGGGGCAGGAATTCACCCGCGCGACATCAGAGGCGGATTATGTTTCGCCGTTGCCTGGGGCGGGCGAGTTGAGCGAAGTTCAGGTCGATGCAATCCTGAATATGCGGCTGCGCAGCTTGCGGCGGCTGGAAGAAATGGAACTGCGCAAGGAGCGCGACGATCTGATGATCGAACGTGCGGATCTTGAGGACTTGCTTGAAACGCCGGACCTGCAATGGACCCGCATCGCCGAACAGATGCGCGAAATCCGCAAGGCGTTCGGTAAGGATTACGAGGGCGGCGCGCGGCGTACCCAATTCGCCGAGGCCGCAGAGGTCGAAGATGTGCCGCTGGAGGCGATGATCGAGAAAGAGCCGATCACGGTGGTGTGCAGTCAGATGGGCTGGATCCGCGCGATGAAAGGCCATGTCGATCTGGCGACTGAGTTCAAGTTCAAGGATGGCGACGGGCCGCGGTTTGCCTTCCATGCAGAAACCACGGACAGGATATTGATGTTCGGCGCGAACGGGCGATTTTATACTCTCTCTGCCGCCAACCTGCCCGGCGGTCGCGGGATGGGAGAGCCTGTGCGCCTGATGGTCGATCTGCCGAACGAGGCGGATATCGTCGCGCTGTTCATCCACCGGCCCGATGCCAGATTGCTTGTCGCCTCCAGCGCCGGGGACGGCTTTTTGGTACCGGAGGCCGAGGTTGTCGCCCAGACCCGCAGCGGCAAACAGGCGCTGAACGTCAAGGACGGCGTGAAGGCGCAGGTCTGTGCGCCCATCGCAGGTGATCACATCGCCTGTGTGGGTGAAAACCGCAAAGTACTTGTATTCCCACTCGACGACCTGCCAGAAATGACCCGTGGCAAAGGCGTGCGTTTACAAAAATACAAGGATGGGGGCTTAAGTGACGCAACCACCTTCACCCTGGCAGAAGGCCTCTCCTGGAGCGACCCAGCCGGACGCACCAGAATCGAGCACGCCCTTGCCGAGTGGATCGGGAAGCGTGCCAGCGCCGGGCGTATGGCCCCGCGCGGGTTCCCAAGAGACAACAAGTTCACCTGACCCGGCCACCGGCAAGCTGATCACCGATTGGGTCGGCAAACGCTGGTCCCTGTTCAAGCTTGCCATCTGGACCAGCCTGCTGACGATTCTGACATTGGGGCTTTACCGGTTCTGGATGAAAACGCGGTTGCGCCGGTATTACTGGTCGTCGATCAAACCCGGCGGCGTGCCGCTGGAATATACCGGCGACCCGTTGGAGAAACTGCTCGGCTTCCTGATCGCGGTGACTTTTCTGGCGTTTTACATCGGCATCGTGAACCTGATCCTGATGTTCGGCAGTTTTGCGTTGTTCAGCGGAAATGTTACAGGCTACATCCTGTCGTTCGTCGGTGTGATCCCGTTTTATTTCTATGCCCAATACCGCGCCCGGCGCTATGTCCTCGCCCGCACCCGCTGGCGCGGCATCCGTTTCGGGTTGGAACCCGGCGCATGGGGCTATGCGTGGCGGGCGATGGGGCACATGGTTCTGACCATCATCACGCTCGGCATCCTTTGGCCGCGCATGACCTTCTGGCTTGAAAAATACCGCACCGACCGAACATTCTTTGGCGATCATCGCCTGCATCAGGATGGCCGCTGGCAAATGCTGTGGCGCAAGGTCTGGATGATGTTGATCCCGCTGGGTGTGAGCGTCGTCGGCTTCGCGATGATCGGGAATGAAAACAATTCCGGTTTTGGGGTGCTGGCCATCGCCGCAATCTGGTTTCCGGTTGGCTGGGTTTATTACCGCGTCGCCACCTTTCGGCTTTTGACCAAGAAAAAACGTCTCGGCGCGATCTATTTCGCCGCTGAACCCCGAACCACGCGGGTTGTCGGCATTTATATGCTCGGCTCGCTTATCGTCGGGCTGATCATTCTGGTGTTTGCCTTCGCCGCGGTTTTCGCTTTCGCGTTTCTCTTAAGTGGTGCGGATATTGGCGGCGACTGGATCGATGCGCTGGAGAATTCCGGCAGCGAGGCGATCAATGCGGTGACGATTTTCTTCTCTATCCTGATCTACTTCGCCTTCATGCTGCTGTGGGGCGCGCTGGCGCAGGCCTTCATCACGTTCCCACGCCTGCAACACTATGCAAAAACGTTTGCCGTCGTCGGTGCCGGTCATTTGCCCACGATTTCGCAGCGGAACCGTGACGAATTCGCCGAGGCGGAAGGGTTTGCCGAGGCGCTGGACGTGGGGGCGGCGTTATGACCGAACTGCTCAACGGGTCCGGCGCCGGGGCAGATTACTTTGACGGCGAAACGCCAAAGCTGCGTCGGGTGGAAATCCACCTGAACACGGGCGAGCGGGCTTTGGAAATCCGCACGCCTGATTTGCCCATGAAGCGCTGGGCCTTCGCCGATATCCGAACTGTCCCCGATCAGGCAGACAAGACCTGGCTGGCACTGGCGCATCACGATGACCCGGTTGCGCGGCTTTATGTCCTCGGCCCGCAGATCATCGCCGAATTGCGCGCCAACTGCCCGGACCTGCGCCAAAAGCCGCCCGTAAAGGGCAGGGGTCGCCTGTTCGGCTGGGCTGCCGCCGCTGTGGCGTCGGTTGCGCTGATCGTCTTCGTGCTGGTGCCGGTGATGGCCAACCAACTGGCAGAAATCCTGCCGCCAGAGGGCGAACAGGCGCTGGGTGATACGACGTTTGAACAGATACGCTCTGCCTTTTCGGAAACCGGATTCGACCCGATTGCTGTTTGCGACGAGCTGGACGGGCGCAGGTCGCTGGAAATCATGCAGGCGCGGCTGACCGTCGGGGTCGATCTGCCCTATCCGATCAAGGTCGATGTGCTGGATTACGATCTAGTGAACGCCTTCGCCCTGCCCGGCGGGCGCGTGGTGTTCTTTCGGGGCCTGATCGACGAAGCCGAACACCCCGACGAGGTCGCCGCCGTCTTCGCCCATGAAATCGGCCATGTGGTCAACCGAGACCCGGCTCGAATTGCGCTCCGCACTGCGGGGTCCATCGGGGTTCTTGGCCTTCTGCTTGGCGACTTTGCGGGCGGGACCGTCGTGTTGTTCCTGACTGAACGCCTTATTCAAGCCAGTTATACCCAGGAGGCAGAGGCGCTGGCGGATGCATTCGCCCACGAAACCCTTGCCGCAGCGGGTATTCCGCCGTCGTCTTTGGGTTCAATGTTTCGGCGTCTGCTGGAAGAATATGGCGACAGCGAAGGGATCGTTGCCCATTTCGCCTCTCACCCCGCGCTTGGAGATCGTATCGCGAATGCCGAAGCGGCCGACGCGCTGCTGACCGGGGCGTTTCGACCGTCTCTCAACGATCACGACTGGCGTGCCTTGCAGAATATTTGTGGATAGCGGCCCGCCCGTCGCGTTGCGCTTGGGCCGCCATTGCGCTAGGCGAACGGCAAGAAATTCGAGGGAAATGCGATGTTTCGGGCAATCAAAGCCGTTCTTATCCTTGCGCTCATGGCAATGGTCGCCGCCTGTGACCCCACCGCCGATCTGGTAGACCCGCCAGTGGACCTTGGCGATTTTCGAATGGGCCATAACATAACGGTCGCCCGCGACCCTGAAATCCTGCCTGGTTCCCGTAAAGCGACAGAGGCAGAATGGCAAAAGGCCATGACCGGTGCAATTGCCGCGCGGTTCGGCCGCTATGAGGGCGCGCGGCTTTACCATTTCGGCATCAGCATTGATGCCTATAACCTGGCCGCTATCGACATTCCCGGTGTGCCGACACCGAAATCCGCGCTTGGCGTAACCGTAACCGTCTGGGACGACGCCAAGGGCATCAAACTGAACGAGAAGGCCAAGGTAATCACCGTTTTCGGCATCTTCTCCGGCGCGGGTATCCAGCCTACAAAACAAGTGCAGCTTGATAACCTTTCCGCGCTGGCGGCCAAGTCCGTGGAAAACTGGCTTCTGGAAAACCCCGAATGGTTTTCAATTCCTCAGTAACGCTTGATTTTCCCGATTCACGCGGCTAACGAGCGCGCGATGATGACACGGGCCGCGAAATGGCCCCTCAAGACAAGGTGCCTTAACCCATGGCGAAGGAAAAGTTTGATCGCAGCAAGCCGCATGTGAACATCGGGACGATTGGTCATGTTGACCACGGCAAGACGACGTTGACGGCGGCGATTACGAAGTATTTTGGCGACTTTCAGGCCTATGACCAGATCGATGGTGCGCCGGAGGAAAAGGCGCGCGGGATCACGATTTCGACGGCGCATGTCGAGTATGAGACCGACAAGCGCCACTATGCGCATGTCGACTGCCCGGGCCACGCGGATTATGTGAAGAACATGATCACCGGTGCGGCGCAGATGGACGGCGCGATTCTGGTTGTGAACGCCGCGGACGGCCCGATGCCGCAAACGCGCGAGCACATTCTTCTGGCCCGTCAGGTCGGCGTGCCTCAGCTGGTCGTGTTTCTCAATAAGGTCGACCAGGTCGACGATGACGAGCTTCTGGAGCTGGTCGAGATGGAAGTGCGCGAGCTTTTGAGCGAATACGACTTTGCCGGCGACGACATTCCGATTGTTGCCGGGTCGGCTTTGGCGGCGATGGAGGGGCGCGACGAGGCCATCGGCGAAGAGAAGATCAAGGAACTGATGGCCGCTGTGGATGACTTCATCCCCGAGCCGCCGCGCGCGATTGACGAGCCTTTCCTGATGCCGGTCGAGGATGTGTTCTCGATTTCCGGCCGCGGCACGGTTGCCACGGGCCGGGTGGAGCGTGGCATCATCAAGGTCGGCGAAGAGATCGAGATCGTGGGCATCCGCGACACGACCAAGACGACCTGCACCGGTGTCGAGATGTTCCGCAAGCTTCTGGACGAGGGCCGCGCGGGCGACAATATCGGCGCGCTTCTGCGCGGTGTGGACCGCGACGGGATCGAGCGCGGTCAGGTGCTGTGCAAGCCCGGTTCGGTGAAGCCGCATACCAAGTTCGAGGCAGAGGTTTACATCCTGACCAAGGATGAAGGTGGCCGTCACACGCCGTTCTTTGCCAACTATCGCCCGCAATTCTACTTCCGGACCACGGATGTCACCGGTTCTGTCACGCTGCCGTCGGGCACCGAGATGGTGATGCCGGGCGACAACCTGAAGTTCGAGGTCGAACTGATCGCACCGATCGCAATGGAACAGGGCCTGCGCTTTGCCATCCGCGAAGGCGGCAGAACCGTCGGATCAGGCGTCGTGTCCAAAATCGTCGAGTAGCGGGCTTTCGTAAAGCGAAGGGCCCCGCAGCGGGCCGTCGTTCGGGTCAAGCTGTCAAAGGCCGCCTTTAACAGGCGGCCTTTTCGTTTTCCGGTTCTGTTGGGCCAACCAAATACGCCGTGGGTGACTTGGTCTATCTTGGGAAACTCTGAAGACTAGCTGCGCGCGTCGGCGATTGCGCGGCGGCCCAAGGGCCTTGACTCCGCGCGGGGTGGCACAACGAGGCGCGATCTCAATTCCGGGCTAGGATTTCAGCGCAAGGCCGGGCGACAACACGTTGATCTCCAGCGCCCGACCGACCGCGTAGTTGGTCAACTGACCAGCATGGACGTTCAGACCATTCAGGATATGCGGATCATCCTCGCAAGCCTGCCGCCAGCCTTTGTCTGCCAGCGCCAGCATGATCGGCAGGGTCGCGTTGCCAAGCGCCTGCGTCGAGGTGCGCGCCACTGCACCGGGCATGTTGGCGACGCAGTAATGCATGACGCCGTCAACTTCGTAAATCGGATCGGCATGAGTCGTCGCTTTTGAGGTTTCAAAGCAACCGCCCTGATCAATGGCGACATCCACAATCGCGGCACCGGGCTTCATCGTCGACAGCTGATCTTTTGTGATCAGCTTTGGCGCCGCCGCGCCGGGAATGAGGACCGCACCGATCACCAGATCGGCGGACTGGATAAGTTCCGCAATCGCGGCGCCGGTGGAATAACGGTTTCTGAATTCGCGACCGAATACATCGTCAAGGTAACGCAGGCGGGGCAGTGACCGGTCGAGCACCGTGACATCCGCGCCCATTCCCGCGGCGACACGCGCTGCCTGCGTGCCCACGACGCCGCCGCCGATTACAACAACATTTGCCGGGGCGGTGCCCGGAACGCCGCCAAGCAAGACGCCGCGCCCGCCATTGGCCTTTTGCAGGGTCCAGGCGCCGACCTGCGGAGCCAGTCGTCCGGCGACCTCTGACATCGGGGCGAGCAACGGCAAGCCGCCTGAATCGTCGGTGACAGTTTCATAGGCGATTGCGGTGCAGCCGCTTTCCAACAGGTCATGTGTCTGGTCCGGGTCGGGCGCGAGATGCAAGTAGGTGTAAAGGATCTGACCCTCGCGCAGCATCTTGCGTTCTACGGCCTGTGGTTCCTTGACCTTCACGATCATGTCGGCGGCATCGAACACATCCTTTGCCGCCGCGACCAGTTCTGCACCAGCCGCCAGATAATCATCGTTGACAAAACCAGAGCCCGCCCCGGCACCGGTCTCGACAACAACACTGTGGCCGTGGGCAACAGCCTCTCGCGCGGCATCGGGCGTCAGCCCGACACGAAATTCCTGCGGTTTGATTTCTTTGGGACAGCCGATTTTCATTTTACCCTCCAATCGATTGCTTGGAAGATACTCCATGTCATACGCAATTTTTTCGCAATTATGCCTGGTGTTTGGCAATAGTTTCGAAATTTCTGTGCGAATATAGGAGTGTTATGAAATGATCTTGCAATAGTGGCCGCCCCGGTGGGGCGGCCATGTTGAGATTGGGTCAAGACCTGACTTCGGTGTCAGCCAGCCTTGCGGATAAGGTTCCTAACAATTGATTGCTTTTCGCCTTCAGTATCGCCACCGTGGATGACCGCCTTGATCTTCGAAATCGTACGTTCGTCCAGTTGTGCGGCCTGGGCTGGCGTGACAAAGCCGTCAAGGCCTGCAGCCGGGTTGTTCATCGCCGATGCGGCGCCGGTCAATGTGGTCAGTGCAACGGCTGCGATTGCGATATAGCGGGTCATTTTCTGTTCCTTTCAGGGTTTCGGTATTCTTAGGTCTGTTTCCGTCGGTGTGTCTGCCCGACACCCAGAAACCTAGGCAGGTGGCCGAACCGACCCAAATCACAAATGCAGTCACCTGAAGTCACAGAAAAATGGACTTGAACGTGAGCGGTTGTGTCATAGCGAGACCGCATATGGCGACGAGTCCCCGCAAACCCCATGAATTCATCAAGAACTGATTTCCCCTGCGCCGCGCATTGTCGCGACCGGGCTGTGAAGTCACGCAAATTCCGGCGACACATTACTGCAAATTTGCCCGGCGCGGTCACGGCAACGGGACCTCGTATTACCCATCATTCAACAAGTCGCGATGGCAGCGGCTTGAATTTTCGCATGTTTGCACAGGGGTTTATCTGTTTCTGCATACCGTTGTACGCCGAATCAGATCGAGTGAAGGAAATGCATACTTGATTTAGCGGCGTATTGGCCTTACCCCCTCAAACCGGCCTTAGGGGTATAGCTCAGCTGGTAGAGCGACGGTCTCCAAAACCGTAGGTCGCGGGTTCGAACCCTGCTGCCCCTGCCAATTCCAAAGCCGCGCAAAGTGTATTGGAACTTTTGGGTATTGGCCTGAAGCCGACGTTGCCGGTTTGCACCCTTCGCGCTGAATCAAGCCGCAGGCGCCGCGCGATCGCCTGCCCATTCCGGCGGGCTGGCGATTTGGTGAGGCTGGGCGGTAGCTATTCGGCTTCTCCGGACTTGGCTTGGATAAACGGACAAACCACAAAGTAGGATCGCCATCCCACGGGCAAGCAATCGCGCGTCTTGTCTCTTGGCTTGCAAATGGCGGCTTCAGCAAATTCGATTCAAAGAGTCTCTGATCCGTGCCAATCAAAATCAGTTTGGTCGCTGGCACGCCGCGGGGATGGGGTGGTCATCTTTCCATTCGGTGACGGGCAGGGCCGCCTGATCGGTGCGCACCGATTGCCGCGCACCACCGTTCACCGACAAATACCCGCGACCGTTCAGCAGGTTCAGATCACACGTTCCATTGTCGGTTACATCCAGCGTATCGTACCAATCGAATGTAAATCCGGCCACGCGATAGGCGTCGCGCCGATAGGCGATGGTCAGCGTCATACGCCAGCGACTGCGCCCAATGGATTCGTTCATCGAGACCACCTGCACAGAACCATTCGGAGCCAGCGCCAGTTCCGGTTCCTGACCAATACCGCCGATCCAGGCGATATCACGGGCCAGCGTCACACCATTTGCATGGTCGATGCGCAAATCGACGATGCCGTCGTCATCGTCCAGCATCACGAACCGCTCATCCACACCATCACCGTCAAGGTCGGACAAAACCGGCGCGCCGAACTCTCCGGCAGTCAGCGGCGCGGCAGCAAACACAAAGCACAGGGCGGCAATACGACTTGTCTTCACTGGTGGATTCCGTTTCTGATGCGGCATGGCTACGCAACTCGTAACACACCCCGCCAGTCTAGACCACGTAACACCGCCCGGGCACCCCGAACAGGTGGCGCGGTTCGAATATATGACCCGCGCGCTTTTGGCGCCGGCTTTTGACGCGCTGGACCGGCGTGAGGCGCCGGTCACGGACCGCGCCGAAATCCTGCGTTGCCATCCGGAGAGTTACGTCGAGCGCATTGAGGATGCTGCACCGATGGAAGGATACCGCTCGCTGGACGCAGATACACATATGTCGCCGGGGTCCTTGGGCGCGGCAATGCGCGCCGTCGGTGGTGCCTGTCAGGCGGTTGATATGGTTCTGGACGAAGAGGCAACAAATGCTTTCGTGCTGATGCGTCCGCCGGGGCACCACGCGGAAACCGAAACTGCGATGGGCTTCTGCCTGTTTGGCACGGTCGCCATCGCCGCGAAACGGGCGTTGGATCATCATGGATTGGATCGCGTGGCGGTGATTGATTTCGACGTTCATCACGGCAACGGCACGCAGGACCTGTTGTGGAATGAAGAGCGCGCGTTGTTCTGTTCGTCGCACCAAATGCCGCTTTACCCCGGCACCGGCGCCAGCCATGAAACCGGCGCGCATGGCAATGTGCTGAACGTGCCGCTGGCGCCGATGACCGGCGGGGCGGAGATGAAGGCGGCCTATGACAACATCATCCTGCCCGCGGTGGCCAATCATCGCCCCGAACTGATCCTCGTTTCCGCCGGGTTCGACGCCCATATGGCCGACCCGCTGGCCAACCTGAACTGGAGCACGGAAGATTTCGCCTGGGTCACGCGACGGATCTGTGAAGTTGCGGCGGATGTGTGCGACGGCCGTGTGGTATCCTCGCTGGAGGGCGGCTATGATCTCGACGCGCTGGCCGAAAGCTGTGCAGCGCATGTAGACGTGTTGATGGAGGCAGGGGCATGAGCGACAAAAAAGTCAGCGAGATGAGCTTTGAAGAAGCGATGAAGGCGCTGGAAGAGGTCGTCAGCCAGTTGGAAAGCGGCAATGTCGAACTGGAAGCCTCGATCAGCCTTTATGAACGCGGCGCTGAATTGAAGAAACGCTGCGAGGAAAAGTTGAAAGAGGCGGAAGAAAAAGTCGCCGCGATCACGCTGAATGCGGACGGGCAGCCGACCGGGACGGCGCCGCTGGATGCTGGCTGACCAGCCGCCTGTGACAACCAAAACTGACAACGACGATCTGCCATTTGCGCAAGCCCTGACACGGGCGCGCGATCTGGCGGAGTCAACAATTTGCGACGCGCTGGTTGGTGCCGAAGGCGATGTCGCCGATTCAATGATCTATGCCGTGAAGGGCGGCAAAGGTTTGCGTGCGTTTCTGGTGATCGAAAGTGCGCGGCTTTTCGGGATCGACAGGTTCGTTTCTCGGCCCGCGGCAGGGGCAATCGAGGCCATTCATGCCTATTCCCTGATCCACGACGATCTGCCCTGCATGGATGACGATGATCTGCGGCGGGGCAAGCCGACAGTTCACCGTAAATGGAACGAGCATATTGCGGTTTTGGCTGGTGACGCGTTGCAGGCGCTGGCATTTGAGCTTTTGGGCGGAATGGGCAGGGCCGAGTTGACCCTTGGCCTCGCAAATGCCGCCGGTGTGCGCGGCATGGTCGGGGGGCAGGCGATGGATATCGCAGCCGAAGGTGTCGCCACGCCGCTCTCCCTCGATGAAATCATGCAGTTGCAGGCTGGCAAGACCGGCGCGCTGATCAGGTGGGCCGCCAGCGCGGGCGCAGTGATGGCTGGGGAAGACCCGGCGCCGCTGGAATCCTTTGGCGGCAAGATTGGCATCGCCTTTCAGATTGCGGATGACATTCTTGATGTCGAAGGCGATGCCGCCAGCCTCGGCAAGGCCGTCGGTAAGGATGCGGGCGCGGGAAAAGCCACATTCGTCAGTCACCTGGGCCTTGATGGGGCGAAAAGCCGCGCGCGCGAATTGGTGACAGAGGCCTGTGATGCCCTATCTTCCTATGGTGACAAAGCCGATTGCTTGAAGGATGCCGCCCGGTTCGTTATCTCGCGCTGAAGCTGGTATAAAGACTGATATGGCTGCCAGACCTGAGACACCGACCCTCGACCGGGTCCAGAGCCCCGCAGATCTGAAGGGGATGTCCGATGCCGATCTGAAACGGCTGGCCGAAGAACTGCGCGTTGAGACCATCAGCGCGGTCAGCGAAACGGGCGGGCATCTGGGTGCTGGTCTGGGCGTGGTCGAATTGACCGTCGCGCTGCATGCCGTCTTCGACACGCCGCGGGACCGGCTGATCTGGGATGTCAGCCATCAATGCTATCCCCACAAGATCCTGACCGGTCGGCGCGACCGTATCCGTACGCTACGCCAGAAAGATGGCCTGTCCGGCTTCACCAAACGCTCCGAAAGCCCCTACGACCCATTCGGCGCCGCGCATTCGTCGACTTCGATCAGCGCCGCTTTGGGATTTGCCGTGGCGCGTGATCTCGGCGGTTCCCCGGACCCGGCACTCGGCGATGCGATTGCGGTGATCGGCGATGGTGCCATGAGCGCGGGCATGGCGTTTGAGGCGATGAACAACGCGGGCCATCTGAACCGGCGGTTGTTCGTGATCCTGAATGACAACGAGATGAGTATCGCGCCGCCAGTGGGCGCGTTTTCGTCCTATCTTAGCCAGCTCTACGCCGGTGCGCCGTTTCAGGAACTGAAAGCCGCCGCCAAGGGCGCGGTCAGCCTGTTGCCCGAGCCGTTTCAGGAAGGCGCCAAGCGCGCCAAGGAAATGCTGAAGGGCATGGCCGTTGGCGGAACGCTGTTTGAGAGTCTCGGGTTCAGCTATGTCGGGCCGATTGACGGGCATGACCTTGATCAGTTGCTGCCGGTTCTGCGCACCGTGCAGGAACGCGCCACAGGGCCGATGCTGATCCATGTGCTGACGAAAAAGGGCAAGGGCTTCGCCCCGGCAGAGGCCGCGCGTGACCGGGGGCATGGCGTTTCCAAATTCGACATTGTCACGGGTGAGCAAAAGAAATCCCCCTCTAACGCCCCAAGCTATACCAAGGTCTTCGCACAAAGCCTGATCGAAGAGGCCGCGCGCGACGACAAGATCTGTGCTGTGACGGCTGCGATGCCCGATGGCACCGGTCTGAACCTGTTCGCCGAGCGCTATCCCAGCCGCTGTTTCGACGTCGGTATCGCCGAACAACACGGCGTGACATTCAGCGCCGGTCTCGCCGCAGGCGGCATGAAGCCTTTCTGCGCGATCTATTCGACCTTCCTGCAACGCGGATACGATCAGGTCGTGCACGATGTTGCGATACAACGTCTTCCGGTCCGCTTCGCCATCGACCGTGCTGGGCTGGTTGGGGCCGATGGCGCCACTCATGCCGGGGCCTTTGACATTGCCTATCTCGCCAACCTGCCCGGGTTCACGGTGATGGCCGCAGCGGATGAAGCGGAACTGAAACACATGTTCGCCACCGCCGCCGCGCATGACGATGGCCCCATCGCTTTTCGCTTTCCACGCGGCGAAGGGGTGGGCGTTGAAATGCCCGAACACGGCGAAGTGCTGGACATCGGCAGGGGCCGGATTCTGCGCGAGGGGCAGGGGGTTGCGATTCTGTCTTTCGGCACCCGGCTGGCGGAAGTGATTGATGCCGCCGAGGCGCTGTCTGCCAAAGGCATCAACCCGACCATCGCCGATGCGCGCTTTGCCAAACCGCTGGATGAGGATCTGATCCTGACACTCGTCAGCACGCATCAGGCGCTGATTACTATCGAGGAGGGCGCGATTGGCGGTTTTGGTAGCCACGTCGCGCAAATGCTCGCCGAAAACGGTGTGTTTGATACCGGCCTCGCCTTCCGCTCGATGGTTCTGCCCGACGAATTCATCGATCAGGCAAACCCGCGCGATATGTACGCGACGGCGAAACTGAACGCGTCGGATATCGAGGCGAAAGTTCTGTCTGTTCTCGGAGTAGAAAGCATCGCAAGCCGCGCCTGATGCGCGAAATCAACATCTGCAACGGGCGTTTTCATGGTGTGCTAATTCGATGGCGCAGGCGGAATTCTGCCGTTAGAGCGTCGTCCTTGAAATCTGAATCGATGGGATTCCCACGTGGCAGGTTTTGTGATTCACCATATGTGGAGGTGGATCATGGGCAAATCGCTATCACTGGATATTCGGGAACGTGTCGTCGCTTTGGTTGATGACGGCCTTTCCTGCCATGAGGCTGCGCGGCGTTTACGGATATCAGCTGCCAGCGCGGTGCGGATCATGCAACGTAAGAGGCGAACGGGTGGGGTGAGAGCTGCGCCTCAAGGCCGCCCTCGGCGCAGCAAGCTGGATGTGGTCTCAAACTGGCTTAAGACACGCGTGGAAGCCGAGCCGGATATCACTATGCCGGAACTGGCCGAGGTGCTGAAACAGGAACATGCCCTCACCGCGACACCGGCGATGCTCTCGCGTTATCTGATCCATCGTCTTGGGTTCACATATAAAAAAATCCCTGATCGCGACGGAGCGGCTGCGCAAACGGGTGCGCGCTGCCAGGTACGAGTGGCAGCACCGCCGGATGCCGAGGATGCGCCTTGAGCCGCACCGGCTGGTTTTTATCGACGAAACAGCTGTCACGACCAAGATGACACGGCTTCGTGGTCGATCCCCACGCGGCACCCGGCTGGAAGCCGACGCGCCCTTCGGCCACTGGCGCACCCAGACCTTCATCGCGGGCCTGCGGATCGACGAACTCAGCGCCCCCTGGGTGCTGGACGGCCCCATGAACCGCGCCGCGTTCGACCTCTACATCGAGACCCAGCTGGCTCCAACGTTGCAGCCGGGCGATGTGGTGATCGCCGACAACCTGTCATCGCACAAATCGGCCAATGCGCAGGAACTGCTGAAGTCGCAAGGCAGCTGGCTGCTCTTCCTGCCGCCGTATTCGCCCGATCTCAACCCGATCGAAATGGCGTACTCGAAACTCAAGGCACACCTGCGTCGGCTCAAGGCCCGCACCTTCGACGCCCTTTTCCAATCCGTCGCCCAAACCTGCGACCTCTTCCCGCCAACCGAGTGCCGAAACCTCTTCAAAGCTGCCGGATATGTTGCAGATTAGATGGACGACGCTCTAGTGTCCCGGCAACGTTTCAAATGGGGGAAGCATGATGCGTTTTGTTGTTCTGACCGGCATGATTGCGCTTATGACATCGGCTGCCATCGCAGGCAGCCCGGAAACCGCAACGATGGATCCGGATGTAATTTCTGTGGCGGCTGTTGAATCGGGCAACGACAACTGGGTTGGCGTTCTGATGACATTCGTAACAATCGTCTGGGTCGGGATCGGCGGATAATTCGGCGATTACCCGGGCTGTTCTGTAAGAAGTGCCCGCAATCCTGCGCGATAATTGGGGTATTTCAGCACGACCCCTAACTCATCCGTAATTCGCTCATTCCTGACCCCTTTGGATTCCGCATAAAAACTGCGGGCCATCGGGGTCATGTCAGCTGTTTCAAAGTTTTCGGCAGCCGGAAGAGGCAGGCCCAGCAATTCCGCCGCGTAGCCAATGATGTCTTCAGGCGGCGCGGGATCATCGTCACAGACATTGTAGATCGCGCCGGGATCCGGGTTTCGGATCGATGCAATAAGGACCTGTGCGATATCGTCAACATGAATGCGGCTGAACACCTGACCGGGTTTGATGATCCGCCGCGCGGTTCCGGCACGCACCTTGGCAAACGGTCCCCGGCCCGGTCCGTAAATCCCTGCAAGCCGGAAAATATGCAGCGGCAAGTCAGCGTCCCTGGCAAGCGCCTGCCACGCGGCTTCCGCGTCCAGCCGTAATTGCCCACGTTTCGTTGTGGGCGTCAGCGGCGTGGTTTCATCCACCCAGCCGCCGCCGTGGTCGCCGTAAACGCCTGTGGTAGACAGGTATCCGACCCAGGCGATATGGGATGCAATCGCGGCGATTTCGTCTTTCAGCGCATTCAACACCGGATCGCCAGCCTCGTCAGGACCAGCGGAAATCAACAAATGGGTCGCGTTCTTGAGCGGCTCAGAGACATCGCCACCCGGCCAAAGCACCGGATCGATACCCGTTTTGGCAAGACGGCCAAGCTTTTCTTCCTTGCGGGTTGTGCCAATGATGCGCCAGCCTTTGGCTCGCAATAGACACGCCAACGCCTGCGCGCTGTACCCATGCCCAAAGGAAAGAAGTGTACCGGCCATGCCTGTCAATCACCCGGCTACCGGCCAAGCGCAAGAGGGGGTTGACGAATCTTGAAACCGGGATTAGTTAATTAACGAAATAGTGAAATTAACGCGAAAACAATGAGAACATGAGCGACATAACCGAAAAATTTGCAGCCCTTGGCGACCCGACCCGATTCGCCATCGTCGAGCGTCTGATGAATGATGGTGCGCAACCTGCCGGCGCACTTCTTGATGTGGCCGATATATCTGCGCCCGCGATATCGCGGCATCTGAAGGTCCTGCGCGAGTCCGGGGTGATCCGCCAGACAGTCGACAAGCAGCGCCGCATCTATTCCGTCAACCCAACTGCGATGGGTGCAATCAATGACTGGGTCATAAGCCACGAAGATTTCTGGAAAACCAGCCTGGAAAGGCTCGCTGCGATCCTTGAGGAGGACAAATAATGGCCGAACTGACCCTAGTCCCTTGATTCATCCGATTTGCGGGTAAAGGTGAGCAAGTTTGATGCGTGCGTCTTTAGTTGAGAATCGCCATGTCACCTTTGCGGATGCGGTGTTTCGCTCGGTTTCCCATGCCTTTGCTTCATTGGCCAAGGTGTTGCGATCAGGAATGCGGCGGTCGAGACATTGACGCGCAAGTGTGCTGAGTTCACATTCTGCGATGTTGAGCCAGGAGCCGTGTTTGGGCGTGAAGTGCCACTCAAACCGTTCGACAATGCGACGGGCTTCATCAGGTGGAAAGGCCTTGTATAACGACGCCGGGTTGTGGGTGTTGAGATTGTCCTGAACCAGTGTAATCCGGTCAGCCTTGGGGAAGTGGGTGTCGGCGAGGTCCTTGAGAATGTGGGCAAAATCGATGGCGGTTCGGCGGTCTCGAACGGCAACATGGCGCCAGCCTTCAAGCGGGGCAAACAACATGAACAGGCTGGCCACACCCGCGCGCTCGTATTCATAGTCGAAACGGGCTTCGCGCCCCGGCCGGATTGGGATCGGCGTACGGGTCTCAAAGGTCAGCTGCTTGCTGGTCTCGTCAAGGCAAACCAGCGGGCGGGCCGGATCATAGGGGCGCGTGTAGACTTCCAGCACATCTTCCATCGCAGCAACAAAACCTGCATTGGCTTTCGGAGGGATCACCCAATAGCGGCTCTTGTGCGGTTTGAGCGCGTTTTTTTGAGCACCCGATGGATCGTGCTGTCGCTGGCTGCTTCAACGATGCCCAATTCGACCACGCGCGTTTCCAGAAGACGCAAAGACCAGCGCGCGTGACCCTCCGGTGGTTCCGAACAGGCCAACGCAATGAGCTTCGCCTCAGCGGTTCCATCAAAGATTGCTGGCGTGGACGGGGTCTTCTGCTTTTTGCGACCCAGAGCCGCCTCAAGGCCTTCTTCCACAACCTGGCGGCGGGTACGGAATACTGTGGAAACACTGGTCTCCAAAGCTTCTGCAATCCGCTCGTCATCCCAGCCGCCACTGTCTGAAGATACATCTGCCTTGAGCAATATCCGCGCCTTGAGCAGTCGATACGCCGCCTGCCGACCCGTGCGGATCATATCCTCAAGCTGCAACCGCTCACCAGCATTCAGTCGAACAACATACTTCACAGCACGACCACATTTTGACATCTCAATACCCTCCCAAAATCTATAGCAGAGTGATTCAGAAAAATATCACAACGTCAAATCATGCGAAGCGAGGGACTAGAGCGGACGTTTCCGGCGCCGGTAGAGCGCGTGTTCCAATTCGTTTCGCAAACAGAACATCTTTTGAAATGGTGGGGCCCGGAAACCATGCATGTGCCCGAGCACAACCTGTCTTTTGAAAAGACCGGCCCCTGGATGTCGATCATGCAGAACCCCGAAGGGCAGCGCTACAAGGTTTCCGGTCAGGTCACCCATGTCGACCCGCCAAATTCCATCGGCTTCACATGGGCCTGGCATGACGAAACCGACAAGCGCGGTGTCGAAAGTCACGTCACCATTCGCCTTGTCCCGGCGCAAAGCGGTGGCACGCAGATGTCTTTAACACATGTGGATCTGCCGGACGAAGAAAGCGCGAAAAGCCACAATATGGGCTGGAATTCCACGCTCAACAAACTCGAACGACTGATAACGTAAACCCGTAAACTTGGAGGAAGAAATGCCTAAATTTGCTTTTGTATATCATGGTGGAAAAAAACCAGAGAGCCCGGAAGAGGGCGAGAAAGTCATGGCCGAATGGGGCGCATGGTATGGTTCGATGGGTGCGGCAGTCGTTGACGGTGGCGGGCCTGCGGGCATGTCGCAAACCGTCAGCAACAGCGGTGTCGCCGAAGATGGCGGTGCAAACCCGGTTTCGGGCCTGACAATCGTGGAAGCTGCCGACCAAGGCGCGGCCTGTGAAATGGCCAAGGGCTGCCCGATGGTCAAAGACGGGTCTGGTTCCGTTGAGGTCGCCGAAATCCTTCAAATGTAAGAACGCGCAAGATAGGTTTGGGCAAACGGGGGAAACCGGATGCCCAAACCAGACCTTGAAGGCGCCTATGCGCTGAATTCGATGGATGATACCAAACGGCTTTACGCTGACTGGGCAGGAACCTACGACCAAGACTTCGCAGAAAAAACCGACTTTCAGCTGCCGGATCTGGTGGCTGATGCCTACGCCAGCCTTGGCGGTTCCGGCCCGGTTCTCGATTTCGGATGTGGCACCGGTCTGGTCGGCGAAAAGCTGGCTGCGCTGGGCGTCTCGCCCGTAGACGGCGCTGATCTCTCACAGGAAATGCTGGCTATTGCCGGGCGCAAAGCCTGTTACCGCGATCTGGTATCCGGCAACGTTCTGGATGGCTATCAGATGCCCGGCGCGCCTTATGCGGGGATTGTCAGTTCGGGTACGTTTACCAACGGCCATGTCGGGCCAGAGGCGATCGACGTGCTCCTGACATTGGCCGCGCCGGGTGCGCTTTTTGTGCTGTCAATTAATGGCGTACATTTCGACAAGGCAGGCTTTGGTGCGTATTTTGACGCGCGGACCGATCAGGTATCCGACTTGAAGTTGCCGGTGGTGCGCCTCTACGGGCCGAACGCAACGGGAGAACACAAAGACGATACAGGCTACCTCGCGCGGTTTCGCGCAGCTTATACCAAGGGTTATTCAATCTGACCGACTTTCGCCCAGTTGCGGCTTGCGATGGATGTGATGGTTTGCGGTCTTGCGATGAGGTTGTTCCAGGCCTCGCACCCCGCGTCGAGAATCGCGTCATATGTGTCGAACGTCCGGTTTGCGAGCCATGTCTGGCGGAGATATTGCCAAATGTTTTCGGTTGGATTCAGCTCTGGTGATTTGGGCGGCAGAAACATGAGCGACAGGTTTTGCGGGATTTCCAGAGCGGATGTCGTGTGCCAGCCGGCTTGGTCCATGAGGATGACGGCGTGGGCGCCATCGGAGACAATTTTGCTGATTTCTTCCAGGTGGCGCTGCATCGCATAGGTGTCGGCTGCTGGCATCATGATCGCCGCGCCGGTGCCGCGTTCGGGGCAGATGGCGCCAAAAAGATACGCATTTTGGTAACGCTGATCGGCGGGCTGGCGGGGCCGTGTGCCCTTGCGTGCCCACTGGCGGACGCGGGTGTTCTTCTGACCGAGACGCATCTCGTCCTGGAACCAGATTTCGACGGGTTTGTCCGGCGGCACCCCCTGAAGCGTCTCCTTCAGATTGTCGCCGAAGTTTTTTTGAAATCCTCAATGACCTGCACGTCCTGCCCCGGGTGCTGAGGGCGTGCGCTGATGTGGGAAAAGCCCAGATTGTGCAGAATCTGCCCCACATGGCGCTCGTGATAGTCGACGCCAAAACGCGCCTTGATCACATTCTTCAAATCGACCCGCCGCCAGCGGACGACACCGTCCTTTTCAGGATCAGGACCGGTCTCGACAAGAGCCGCCAGTTCATCCAGTTGCGCATTGTCAAGGCGGGATCGCGAGCCTCCTCGCTGCCGATCCAGCAGCCCCGCTGGACCATCAGCGTTGAAACGGAGCACCCAGTCCCTGAGCGTTTGCCGGTCCATCCCGCCAATGCGGGCCGCAGCCCCACGCGACATGCCATCGGCGATAGCGGCAAGCGACAAAAGCCGTCGGCTCTGCCGGGCATCAGAACTCTCTGCGGCAAGCTTGCGCAGATCATTGGCGGTAAAATCGGCTCGCATCGGTATCCTGGCTGGCATCGGTGGTCTCCTTTGCCAATCTTGAATCACCTCAGCACCTCAGGCGGTACCCAAAATCCATAGCTGAGTCATTTTGAAGCACCCTTGGTATTAGTTTGGTCAAGACCGGCGGATAGCAACTTCTTTGGACCAGGCCTGCCACCTGAGCAACAATCCCCCCAGCTCTTTCAACTGGCCATAGAAACTTCGGTGGGTTGCCCTTTGTTGCGCCATTGGTTCGAGAGACCAATGGACGACGGGGGCTGGCCCCCCAGTTAGTCGGATTGTTTTAGCAATTCGAAAGCCCGCTTCAGGCCAGTTCCGACGTCGTCGCATCCGTCAGAACAGCGTGCAACGCGGCGGTATCGTCGTTGGAGCGCAGTTTTTCGCAGACATTGGCATCACGCAGCATTCGCGACACCTGTGCGAGTGCTTTCAGATGGTCAACACCGGATTCGCGGGGCGCGAACAGGCCAAAAACCAAATCGACCGGCAATCGATCAACGGAGTCGAAATCCACCGGCTTTTCGACACGCAGGAAAACACCGATCACTTCTTCAAGCCCGGCAAGGCGGGCATGTGGCAGGGCGATTCCCTTGCCCACACCGGTAGGGCCAAGCGATTCCCGTTCCAGCAGACTGTCGGAAGCCACCGTTTCGTCGATGCCATAGACGCTGGCGGCGACTTCGCCCACAGATTGAATCAACCGTTTCTTGGAAGAAACCGAATTTACGATACGAACCGCATCCGGCCGAATGATATTTGCCAGCGCCATATTAGCCCTTGCCTGATCTCTAACGGCATAAGCCGTTGTTGTTACCCATTGTTGCTGGGGTCAATCCAGCCAATATTCCCGTCTTCCCGCCGATAGACGACATTCACCCGTTCATGCCCTTCGTTCTGAAAGACAAGCACCGGTGCGCCCGCGAGTTCCATCTGCATTACAGCTTCGCCAACCGAAAGAGAGGGTATTTTCGTTTCCATCTCGGCGACGATGATCGGCTGTAATGTGTCAGGTTCGGGCGATTGGTCATCCTCGGACCCGGCGAGGATATAAGAGGAGCCTTGCGAAAGCGCAACCGGTTCCTTCCTCTTGTGGTGGTGGTCCTTAAGCCGACGCTTGTACCGGCGCAATTGCTTGTCGATTTTTTCGCCGGCCTTGTCGAAAGCCGGATAAATCTCGTTTTCGGTTGCATGGGACTGAACCATCAAACCGGTCGAAAGGTGCAGGATGATTTCACACTGATACCCATGCCCATCCCGTGAAAAGACCACATGCGCATCCGTCGGACGCCCGGAATACTTCCCGACGATCCCGCCAAGTTCATCTTCGACATACGTGTTCAGCGAGGCGCCAATGTCGATCTGTTTGCCGGTGATCTTGTAATGCATCACGGGGGGTCCTTTCGGTTGGGAAGACTGGGCGCGCTTGCCCGCATATGCAGTTCGCGGGGCCGGGACGACCCCGATAGGTCTGATATGGGAATTCAGCGTGCTGTGGAAAAGATTCCATCACGGGTATTTGGCCGCAGTTGAGCCATTGCTGTCAACCATAAGCCAATGTGAAACGGGAAAAGTTACGAAATCCTGAAGCTTTGGCCGAGATAGACGCGGCGGACGTTTTCATCCTGCACAACTTCCTCTGCGGTGCCGCTCATCAGAACCATGCCGTCATGCAGGATATAGGCGCGGTCGACGATTTCCAGTGTCTCGCGCACGTTGTGATCAGTGATCAGAACCCCGATGCCACGGTTCTTCAGATCCGCAACCAGTGTGCGAATATCGCCGACTGCGATCGGGTCGACGCCCGCGAACGGTTCATCCAGCAACAGGTATTTCGGTTCCGCCGCCAGACAACGCGCGATCTCGACCCGGCGCCGCTCGCCACCCGACAGCGAAAGCGCCGAGGCACGGCGCAGGTGGCTGATCGAAAATTCGTTCAGCAATTCCTCAAGCCGTTCGCGGCGCTGCACCTTGTCGGCAACCGAGATTTCCAGAATGGCCATGATGTTGTCTTCGACACTAAGACCCCGGAAGATCGAAACCTCTTGCGGCAGATAGCCGATCCCAAGCTTTGCGCGGCGATACATGGGCAGGTTGGTGGCGTCGCGCCCGTCGATCAGAACCTGCCCGCCTTCGGGGTTAACCAGCCCTGCAATTGCGTAAAAGGTCGTCGTTTTACCTGACCCGTTCGGCCCCAGCAAAGCGACAACTTCGCCCCGCCCCAACTCCAGACTCACATCCCGGATCACCGTTTTTTTGCGATAGCTTTTGCGCAGCGTGCGAACCGAAAGCCCGACACTGCCGGAGGTGACGCTGAGATCTGGCTTGGCCATCAGTTGCCTCCGCCCAACACAGTTTTGACGTTGCCTTCCATATGACCGTCATCGGTGGCGAGGTCATAGGTCATCCGGTCGGCGGCAAGCGCTGTAACGCCCTGCGTCACCAGAACACTGCCCGTCATCACCAGCGATTCACCAATCAGGTTATACACCGCGCTTTCAGATTCCGCCGTTTCCTCGGGGCTGGCGAGTGTCACACCGCCAAACATGCGAACGATCTTGATTTCGTCCTCGCCGTTTGCATCCGGGCCATATTCTGCGCGCATCCTGCCGCAGGACATGGTCAATTCACCCTGCCGTACCAGAACAGATCCGGTGAAGATGGCGACGCTGTTTTCCTGATCCAACTCCAGTTCTTCAGACGTGATTTCCAGCGGAAGGGACGAGTCATGGTTTTCGACGCCCAATGAAACCGCGGTGCCTTGTGATTGGGCCATGCCGGATGCGGCAAATGTCAGCAACATCACCGCCGCGAAAACGCGGATCATCGAATTAATCGCCATTGACCTTCCTCACTCCTCGCCCCTGTATACCAGCTTCACGTGGCCTTTGAAAACCAACAGATAGTGTGGATCGCTCGCGCTTTCACGGGTCAATTCGAATGTGTCGGCGGAAATTACCCCAACCGGGCCTTTCACGACACTATGCCGGTCTGAGGCGATGCGCGTTCGGTTCAGCGCAACTTGAACCTCTTCTGTCTCGATGGAATAGCCGTCCGAAGTTGTCACATGAACATCCTGCAACAGGCGCACCTGCCCCGCCGCATTGTCCAGATCCAGCGCCCCAGCAGTCACGTTTACTGTAATCCCGTTTTCCAGTTCGATCACCGCCTCGGCCTTCTCACCTGTCATGGCGTCAGGGCGATCCGGGTCGGGTTTCGCGCTTTCGGCGACCACCGACACGGCCGCACCGTCAGAAGTCACACCAGAGTAATTCGGCTTGCCGATCCGTTGATCGCGCGCGATTTCGTCCACATCTACGTCGGCAAAGGGCAGGTTCTGCGCCGGGTCCACCGTACGTGCCACCAGAAACAGCGTCGACAGTATGGCCAGTGCCAAAAGCGGCAGCACGATTTTTAACCATGAGACAAGGTGGGAATACGTGTTGTCGTCCACCCGTGCCCCTCAGACGATCCCGGCGCGCAAACAGTCGTGAACGTGCAGGATGCCCACGGCATTGCGGCTGGTATCAGGATCGACCACGAACAGACAAGTGATGCGCATGTCGTTCATCACCGCCACGGCTTCCTCGGCCAGTGCACCGGGGCCGATGGTTTTGGGGTTCTTGGTCATGACCTCTTTTGCCGTCATACCCAGAAGCCCATCCATGTTGCGGCGCAAATCGCCGTCGGTCACGACGCCGACCAAGTCCGTCTCGGGGTTGTACACGCCCACGACGCCGAACCCTTTCTGGCTCATCGCAAGCAGCGCATCCGCCATCGGGGCATCTTCGGCCACCAGCGGCATATCGCGATGCATCAGGTCGCGCACCTTCGCCAGTCGCGCGCCCAGCTTGCCGCCGGGGTGGAATTCGCGAAACTTCTCCGGCGTGAACGCGCGATGCTCCATCAGCGCAATCGCCAGCGCATCGCCAAGTGCAAGGCTCATCGCGGTGGAGGTTGTCGGTACAACGCCGGTGCCGCAAGCCTCATCCACCGCCGGCAGCACAAGGCGCACATCGCATTGGCGCATCAGGTTGCTGTCGATCCGCGATGCCATCCCGATCAGCGGAATACCGAACCGGCGGGTATAGGCGATCACGTCCGCCAGTTCCGGTGTTTCGCCGGAATTTGACAGCATCAGTGCAACGTCGCCCTGCGCCATCATGCCCAAATCGCCGTGGCTGGCCTCTGCCGGATGCACGAAATGCGCAGGCGTGCCGGTCGAGGCGAACGTCGCGGCGATCTTGCGCGCGATATGCCCCGATTTGCCCATGCCAGACACGATCACGCGGCCCTTAGCGTTCAGGACCAGTTCCACAGCATCGGCAAAACCCTGATCCAGCGCCCCGGCCAGTTGGCCCAGCGCCTCGGCCTCGCGCGATATCACCCGGCGGGCGGTCGAAAGGAACGTATCTTTTTGCATTCGCTTCAGCATGAATGCCCTTTTTTGGTTTTCCGTGCAATTTCTCCGAAAACCGGTCTCCACTTTTCGGATTGCGCTAGTCCCTTGATTCATCCGATTTGCGGGTAAAGGTGAGCAAGTTTGATGCGTGCGTCTTTAGTTGAGAATCGCCATGTCACCTTTGCGGATGCGGTGTTTCGCTCGGTTTCCCATGCCTTTGCTTCATTGGCCAAGGTGTTGCGATCAGGAATGCGGCGGTCGAGACATTGACGCGCAAGTGTGCTGAGTTCACATTCTGCGATGTTGAGCCAGGAGCCGTGTTTGGGCGTGAAGTGCCACTCAAACCGTTCGACAATGCGACGGGCTTCATCAGGTGGAAAGGCCTTGTATAACGACGCCGGGTTGTGGGTGTTGAGATTGTCCTGAACCAGTGTAATCCGGTCAGCCTTGGGGAAGTGGGTGTCGGCGAGGTCCTTGAGAATGTGGGCAAAATCGATGGCGGTTCGGCGGTCTCGAACGGCAACATGGCGCCAGCCTTCAAGCGGGGCAAACAACATGAACAGGCTGGCCACACCCGCGCGCTCGTATTCATAGTCGAAACGGGCTTCGCGCCCCGGCCGGATTGGGATCGGCGTACGGGTCTCAAAGGTCAGCTGCTTGCTGGTCTCGTCAAGGCAAACCAGCGGGCGGGCCGGATCATAGGGGCGCGTGTAGACTTCCAGCACATCTTCCATCGCAGCAACAAAACCTGCATTGGCTTTCGGAGGGATCACCCAATAGCGGCTCTTGTGCGGTTTGAGCGCGTTTTTTTGAGCACCCGATGGATCGTGCTGTCGCTGGCTGCTTCAACGATGCCCAATTCGACCACGCGCGTTTCCAGAAGACGCAAAGACCAGCGCGCGTGACCCTCCGGTGGTTCCGAACAGGCCAACGCAATGAGCTTCGCCTCAGCGGTTCCATCAAAGATTGCTGGCGTGGACGGGGTCTTCTGCTTTTTGCGACCCAGAGCCGCCTCAAGGCCTTCTTCCACAACCTGGCGGCGGGTACGGAATACTGTGGAAACACTGGTCTCCAAAGCTTCTGCAATCCGCTCGTCATCCCAGCCGCCACTGTCTGAAGATACATCTGCCTTGAGCAATATCCGCGCCTTGAGCAGTCGATACGCCGCCTGCCGACCCGTGCGGATCATATCCTCAAGCTGCAACCGCTCACCAGCATTCAGTCGAACAACATACTTCACAGCACGACCACATTTTGACATCTCAATACCCTCCCAAAATCTATAGCAGAGTGATTCAGAAAAATATCACAACGTCAAATCATGCGAAGCGAGGGACTAGTCTAGTGGGCGAATATGTCAATTTCAGGCCAACCAATCAGGTCAAGTTGGGCACGATTAGGGAGAAAATCGAAACAGGCCTGCGCAATTTCGGTCCGTCCTTCGCGCGCCAGCCGCTCGTCGAGCTTTTCCTTTAGCTTGTGCAGATACAGCACGTCGCTGGCGGCATAATCCAGCTGCGCGTCGGTCAGCTTTTCCGCGCCCCAATCGCTCATCTGCTGCTGTTTGGAGACATCGATGTTTAGCATCTCGTCGAGCAGAAACTTCAGCCCGTGCCGGTCGGTATAGGTGCGGATGAGTTTGGAGGCGATTTTGGTGCAATAGGCTGGTGCAGTCAGAGTGCCGAATGCGTTCAGCAGTGCCGCTATGTCGAACCGCCCGAAATGGAACAGCTTCAACACATTCGGGTCTGCCAGCATCGCGGTTAGATTCGGGGCTTCACTCTGCTCCTTGCTCACCTGCACCAGATGCGCATTTCCATCGCCGCCCGACATCTGCACCACACACAGCCGGTCACGATGCGGGTTCAGCCCCATCGTTTCACAATCAATCGCCACAACCGGCCCCAGATCCAGCCCGTCGGGCAGATCGTTTTGATAAAGATGGTTCGCCACGTTTTACCCGTCCTTAAGTCCTGACACGCGCATAGTGACTTATCCACAGCCTGTAAACTGCCGGAACAACTGAGTGCCGGGAATTGGCAAAAGGTGGCCTGACGATCCTAACCCACCCAAATCCATTTCTTCTTGGTCCAAAATACGGCGGGGGGTCTGGGGGGCTGGCCCCCCAGTCAGTCGGATTGCGTCAGCAATTCGAAATCACTGATCAGGCCGACATCGCCGCGTTCAGCGCCGCATCCATCAGTTCCTGAATGACCGCGGTTGACGTCCCCGCCACTGTGCGGCCCAGTTCCTCTTCGCCATGCAGCACCACCAGCGTCGAACGTCGCGGAATGTTCAGGCCGATGGTCAACGGATCACTGCGGTAATCGTCGTAATCCACCGTCACGAACTCGATATTCTCTTCATAGGCCGGATTGCCCGCCTTCAGTGACGCCATCACGTTTTTCTGCGCGTTGCAGGTCGTGCACCAGACTGTGGTGAAGTCGATGAAGACGGTTTTGCCATCCGCCAGCAACTGGTCGACCAGCCCGGGCGTGTAATCGATGGACGCCGCGAAAGCGGGACCCGTGGCCGCGACAGCGGCAGTGCTCAAAAGGAAAGTACGACGGTTCATGTGTCACCTCTTAGGTTAAAATCGGACGGAAAAGTCAGTGAGCCATTGGGGCAGGATTTGCAGCGCCCAGAACTCAAGCATATGATGAACGCGGAACAGCAGCCCCAGACCCACCACGATGAAAACGATGCCAAGGATCGGTTTGGCGCGGGTGGCAACGGCGCGCAGCCATGCCTGACGCTGCTGGATCACCGACCGTGCGCCATAGCCCAGCGCGACAATAACCGACCCCACACCAATCGCGAAAAACGCCATGATGGCGCCTGCGCGCCCAAGGCTTTCGCCCTGGCTCGCAAGCCCGATGGCGGTGCCGAGCGTCGGCCCGATACATGGGACCCACACCGCACCCAACAAAACGCCGGTCAGAAATTGCCCTGACATGCTGGACCCATCCAGCGTGTCGATCCCCGCATCCGCCCGCGCGGATATTCCGGCGGTCGCGGTCGCAAAGCGCTCGGAAAACTGTGGCACCAGAAGGACCGCGCCGAAGGCGATCATTATAACGGCGCCGATGTCCGCTATCAGTTCCGGTGTCACGCCCAGCGCCAGCCCAACCGCATTCACCGCCAGCCCAAGCACTACGAACGACACGCCCAGCCCGGCGGCAACCGCAAGCGGCCCGTGGCGCCCGGCCTGCACCGATGTGGCAAGAACCACCGGCAGGATCGGCAGGACGCATGGGTTGATCAGCGTCAGCAGTCCCGCGAGGTAGGCGTAGACGTATTCCATGCCGCGAATATCTGTCGAAAATATGCGCTTCTGTCACCAGAAACCCGGTTACATCGGTTCACAAGGTCGTCACTGCGATCAGGTTGGCGCGGGCGCTTTCGCGAGTTGCACCGCCAAAATGCCTGTCGCTACGATGGCAACACCCAGTGCATCGAGCCATCCAAGCTGCTCTCCCAACAGCAACGCCGCAACGCCGACCCCGAAGGGTGGTGTCAGAAAGTGGAAAGTCGCTGCACGCACGGCCCCGAGCCGTTCCACCAGCCAGAACCAGACCCAAGTCGCGATCAGCCCCGGCACGATCAGCGTATAGACGAAAGCCCAGATCAGCCGCGCGTTCCAGTTCACTACCCAGCTTTCCAGCGCCAGTGCGGCGATGCCCAGCCCGACCGCCCCGACCAGCATCTGCAATCCGATGATCATCAGCAGGTTTCCTCCGGAAGAGGCGCTTTTGACCAACATCGTGGCTGCGGCCAGCGACATCACCCCGATGATGCAGAGCAGCAGGCCATATATGTCGATGCCCTGACTGAGACGCGCGCCCATGATGATTGCGACGCCGACAAACCCGGCAACAAGACCCGCTATGCCTAACGGGCGAACCGTTTGACCCAGCAGGACCCACCCCGCAAACGCCACGATCAGCGGCATGGTTGACGCGATGATCGTGGCCAATCCCGCCTCAATCGTCTGCATCGCCTCAAAATTCAGACCCAGATACAGCGTGTTCTGGCAAATCCCGAAAATCACCGTCGCAACCCATTGCGCCCGCGTTAATCGCCAGGTCTGCCCCAGTATCAGGGCAATCGCGATGGCGATCCCGCCAGAGGCCAGAAACCGCAAGGTCAGCGCGAAAAATGGCGGTGCGTCTGCCACGATCATCCGTGCCGATGAGAAGGCAGAGGCCCACATGAAGGCGAATGCCACCCCCATTGCAATTGCGCGGATGTCCAAAAGCCGCTCCTGATCCACATGCTGTCAGCGTCAACAGGCTGCATATCTGAACCGGGTTGGAAGTCGAGACGCAAAGGCGCGCAATTGCTTCATAATTTCGCCCAAATGCGGCGTTAGACGGTACGCGCAAGTTTAATAAAAGGGCACAGAATGCGCGCGTTATCCTCGGCACTCTACATGATCGGGTTTGGAGCAGGGGCCATTATGGCCATCACGCTGATTCTGATCGCGTATTCCGGCGGTGGAGAGGATCTTGGCGGCCTTGCAGTATTTTTGGCCGTTGTTTTCTTTGTTGTTCCACTGGTCGGATTCGTGCTTCTTTCAGGATTTACCCGCGCAATTAAACACGTTCGCCAGTCCGCACGCGAAAAAGGGCGTCTCGGGAAAGAATTTGATCTTGGCACTTGGGTGTTTCACGCCGGCATCGCGATTGTCATCGTGTCTGTGGGCCACAACGCCATCGCCCTTGCCGATCTGCTTTCCAAATTCGGCGGTGGTTTCGGGCTGATTGGCAGGCTGGCGATGATGGCGGGATTGGTGACGAACGCCATTCCGGGAATTGTTGTCATGTGTATCGGCGCGGTGATCTCAAGATACAGCCCACCGCGGGTCGTCGTATAAAAAAAGGGCCGCCTGATCGGCGACCCTGTTCTTCCTGCCGAAACCGAGAATTTCAGCCGTTCACGCTTTCTTTCAGCGCTTTGGCGATGGTCATCTTCACCACCTTGTCGGCATCCTTGTGGATCTGTTCGCCCGTGGCCGGGTTGCGCACCATGCGCTCTGGCCGCTCGCGGCAATAGATCTTGCCGATGCCGGGAAGGGTCACGGCACCGCCGCCTGAAACTTCCTTGGTGATCACGCCACAGACCGCGTCCAAAGCAGCCGAGGCAGATTTCTTGTCCGCGCCCATCGCATCCGCCAAAGCGGTTACAAGTTGGGATTTTGTCAACGGTTTCGCCATGTATCTCTCCTCATATTCCCCGCACGTGGCGGTGTGTGGCGCGAATCTACCGGAATATTGTGTGTCTACACAATGGTTAGTGTACCAATAAATAGCGAAATCCCTGATTTTGTGGGGGTTTCGGCGCGTTCTGGCTGTGGTTGGGGCCGAAATGCGTGCAAAGACTACAAAAACCGCACATATTTACGCGTAATTTTCGTTCATGTTGCTGCGCGATCCCAGCCCAGTTCTTGTTAACATGTAACTCCCAAGCACCCCCCACGTTTGAGTGTTATTGTCAGTTTTATGGTGAGTCGAATTTGCCATTTTGCGCGTGTTTTTTTTCTTTCTTGTCTGAATTCTGTGGCGCCGGGTTGATTTCTCTGAATCAGTGGTGGGATGGATCAGGTTGCCGCCCTTGAACAACTTCTCGCCACGGCTCTGCGTCGGATCGCTGAGCTTGAAGCTGCGTTGGCGAGCATGGCGGAAGAGATCACGGACCTGCGCCGACAGTTGGCCAAGAACAGCAGCAATAGCAGCAAGCCCCCTTCAAGTGATGGCCTGAAGAAGCCAGCCCCGCGCAGCCTGCGTGGCAAATCCGGAAAGAAAAGTGGCGGCCAAGTTGGCCACCGGGGCGACACCCTGCGCCAGACGTCAACACCCGACTTTGTCGAACGGCATGAGGCGACGCATTGCAGCGCCTGTCAGAGCGCCCTGACGGCGGAGATGGTGAAAGGGATCGAGAAGCGTCAGGTGTTCGACTTGCCTGCGCCACGCCTGGAGGTCACCGAGCATCAGGCGGCGGTTTATTGTTGCGACCATTGTCGAGCCACGACGACGGCTGGCTTTCCCGATGGCGTGGCCGCGCATGTGCAATATGGCACGCGCATGCGGGCAGTGGCGGTCTATTGCAATGTTCAGCAGCTGATACCCGAGGATCGGGTCTGCCAGCTTATGCGCGACCTGTTTGGGGCCACCAGCTTGTGCGCGGCCAGCGTGACCAACTGGACGCGCGGCGCGGCAAATAAGATGGGTGTCGTGGTTGAACACATTCTCGCCCGGCTTGCCGAAGGCGGCGTTCGGCATCTGGACGAGACCGGACTTCGTGTTGCCGGCAAGCTGCACTGGCTGCACACGATCTGCGATACCGCCTTCACCCATTACCGCATCAGCGCCAAACGCGGTGCTGTTCCAACCTTCCTGACCGGCGGGACGATCATTCATGATCACTGGAAACCCTACTACGCCCATATGAGCGGAGTGGACGCCCACGCCCTCTGCGGGGCGCATCACTTGCGCGAACTCAAGGCCATCGAAGAGATCGAAAAAGAGCCTTGGGCGACGGAGATGAGCGCAGTGCTTCATAGCGCCAATCAGCTCAGATGCGCGGCTCAGGATCAAGGCGAGACCGAACTCCCGGAACTGGTTCGCCAGGGTATAGTCACCAGATACATGGCGATCCTCGCCAAGGGGCTCGCCTTCCACGAACGCCGGCCCCCGCTGGCCAAAAGCCCCGGCACCCGCGGCCGAAAAGCCAGGCGGCCAGGCCACAACCTGCTCCTCCGCCTGCGTGACTACCGCGATGACGTTTTGCGATTCATCGCCGACTTCGCGGTCCCATTCACAAACAATCAGGCCGAACAGGACCTGCGCATGATGAAGCTGCGCATGAAAATCTCGGGCACCTTCCGCACCCTCGAGGGCGCGCGGGT
The DNA here is from genome assembly GCA_951812305.1 of uncultured Paracoccaceae bacterium. Lineage (GTDB taxonomy): Bacteria > Pseudomonadota > Alphaproteobacteria > Rhodobacterales > Rhodobacteraceae > Rhodobacter_B. The sequence goes on along the minus strand of CATOSB010000011.1, from coordinate 138,160 downwards.
CTTCGCCGACATCAGGTCCGTCATCTCGACGGCCAGAAAACACCGGTTCAACATCCTGGAAATCCTGACCCTGTCACCACCTCAGATCATCGCACGGCTCTGACGGAACAAAACCCCGCAACCCTATCGGACAGGGTGCTTGGGAGTTACGTTAACATTAGGTATACATCTGTTTCTTGAAAGCGCGCGTGCGCTCCGTTGCGGTTTCTGACCCGTCATGAAACGTGCCAAACCAGCGATCCCAGGGCATTTCGATGGTGCCGTAATTGCACTCGAAATACCGGTGATGAAGTTGGTGAAAGAAGTCGCCAGCCTCGGCTCGCTTTTTCCCAGCTACTTTCAACCCATCGAAACCGGAATGCGAGAATATCGGGTGCAACGTATAAAGATAGGCGTGGAACATCACATGCAACGGATGGGTCGGCAGAACGAAGAACAACAGGAACGAACTGAAATAAATTACATGCTCAATCGGGTGCATTGAAATCCCTGACCACGGGCCAACATTGACATTCCGGTGATGCAAGGCGTGGGCGATCTTGTAAAGCGGCGGCCAGTGCAACCAGCGATGCACCCAATAAAAGTGAAAGCTGCCCCAGACCGGCACCAGAATGAAATAGGCCAAAAACCAGACCGGCGACGCGGTGAAACTCGCCTGCGGGACGAAACCGTTCCCTGCCGCCCAGAACCACAGGATCAGGTAAATCGTGGCGGTGGTGATGCCGCTGGCCAACGTCCAGAACATGTTGTCACGCACCTGACTGCGGAACGTGTACGTACCGTTGTCATGGGCAAGGTCGCGCTCTTCATACTTCAGGTCGCTGGCTTGAGCACGGCGGCGATACAGCCAATGATGAAGCCCGCCCGCGACGATGATTTGTGGCAGGAGCATCCCCAGCCAGATAGTCAGAACCCAGTTCCACGAAAAATTGCCTGTGGCGTCGATCGAGGGCAGCCAAAGCCAGACCGCCGCAATTGCCACCAAAAGGCAGAACGTCGTGCTGGACACGGCAACCCAGAACGATGCGTACCAGCGGATGACAGCCAGCGGGCGCGGTGGCCAGGCGTATAGCGGGTTCATTTCCACCTCGCCGGGGTGGTGATTCCAGCGGTCCGCCTCTTTGCCGACAGAAAAATCCGACATTTCGCACGCTCCATGCTTTGTGTCGATTTTTGAGGCCACAATGGGTGTTGATCTTATCGGTTTGCGACTTGCCGAGCGTCGCATTCGGCGCAATCCTGTTGATATGCGCAAGTTGACACGCTGGCGCCACGACGCTTACCGTTAGCATACAAACGATCTTGCGAGGACCCGATTGCCCTATCACCGTCCCACGGAGCTCTCTGAGGCGCTGAATTTGGTGTCGGGGACCGGGGCGCAGATTATCGCGGGTGGGACGGATGTGTATCCTGCGATGCAGCAGGGCATGGTGCCGGAAACGTTTGTCGATATCACCGCCATTTCTGAATTGCGCGGCATATCCCTGGGCCCGGATGGCTATCGCTTCGGTGCGGCGACAACGTGGTCTGACATTCTGCGCGCCGATCTGCCCGCAGCCTTCGACGGGCTGAAAGCTTCGGCGCGCGAGGTCGGGAGCGTCCAGATTCAGAATGTGGGCACGGTCGCCGGCAACCTGTGCAACGCCTCCCCAGCGGCAGATGGAGTGCCGCCGCTTTTGACCCTGGATGCCGAGGTTGAGATTGCCCGAGTTGACGGTGGAACGCGCCGCTTGCCGTTAGGCACCTTCCTGAGGGGCGTTCGGCAAACTGACCTGCGGTCCGGGGACGTTGTGACGACGATACTCGTTCCAAATCCTGCCGAAGGCGCGCGGTCGGTTTTCGACAAGCTGGGTAGCCGAAAGTACTTAGTGATTTCGATCACGATGGTCTCGGTTTTGGCAGAGCTGGATGCAGACGGCCGGATCGTCGATGCCAAAGTCGCCGTTGGGGCATGTTCGCCGGTAGCACAGCGAATGCCTGCGCTGGAAACAGACATACGCGGGCAATTTCCTGAAGACGTGGTGGTATCCGCGAAGCATCTGGGTCCATTAACGCCTATCGACGATATGCGCGGGTCGGCGGAGTACCGGATGGCCGCCGTTGCCGAACAATGCAAGCGCGCAATCCACCGGATCGCCGATCATGTCTGACGCCGTATCCTTTACGCTGAACGGATCCGTGGTTTCGGCCTGCCCTAGGGTTGGCGAAAGGTTATCTGAAACCCTACGCGAACGGCTGGACTCCCGGGATGTGAAGGTGGGGTGCAATGCGGGTGATTGTGGGGCCTGTACCGTTCTGATTGGTGGACAACCGGTCTGCGCCTGTTTGATGGCGACCCATCAGGCCGAGGGACGCACCATTGAAACGGTCGCCGGTTTGGTTGCGTCGGATGCAAACGCGAAGCAGCTGGCCGAGCGATTTCAGGATCACGGCGCCGCGCAATGCGGCATCTGTACGCCGGGAATGATGGTGTCAGCGGTGGCCCTGCTGCGAGAAAACCCCGCGCCGACGGAGACAGAAGTTGAAGACGCGTTGGGCGGGGTTTTGTGCCGCTGTACCGGCTATCGCAAGATCATCGATGCGGTTGTTGACGCGAAGTCGCTGGTCGACACCGGCGAAGGAGCCGTCGGAGACTCCATCCGGCGTATTGATGGTGCAGAAAAAGTTGCCGGGCGGGAATGTTACGGCGATGATGTCGCGCCGATGGGAACGCTGGAATTGTTCGTCATCAGGTCACCATTCGCGCGGGCGCGTTTCTCGCTTGGCGATCTGGATTCATTCGTTGAACGAACGCTCGGTGTTGTCGCCACTCTGACAGCCGCCGACGTGCCGGGGCGCAACGCGTTCGGCGTGATCCCGGGATTTCAGGATCAACCGGTGTTTGCCGAGACCGAAACCCGGTTTCGTGGTGAGGCTGTGGTGGCAATCATCGGTACGCCTGATGCGATTGCCGGAATCGATCCTGAAGCCTTCCCGGTCGAATGGACAGAACTTGATCCTCTGAGCGACATTGATGCGGCCGCCGCCGCTGACGCCGCGCAACTTCATGAGGGGCGCGAGGGCAACATCATGTGCGGCGGTTTGGTACGGTGCGGAGATTCCGAGGCCGCGCTGGCACGTGCCGACGTTATGGTTACTGGCCGCTACTCCAGCGGTTTTGTCGAACACGCCTATATCGAGCCGGAGGCTGGTTTCGCGCGGATGGATGGCGACAAGGTCGAGGTTCATGCCTGTACCCAGGCCCCGGTGATGGATCGCGAGGCGCTGGAGGCGATTCTGGGTCTCGACGCCGCACACATTCGCATCATCCCGACCGGCGTTGGCGGCGGGTTCGGCGCCAAACTCGACGTATCGGTACAGCCCTATCTGGCATTGGCAGCGATGAAGACCGGGCAGCCCGTGCGATTGGCGTATTCGCGCACGGAATCCATGCAATCCACGACCAAACGACACCCGTCTGACATTTCGCTGAGCATCGGCGCGACGCGCGATGGCAAGCTGTGCGGCTTCCACCTGAAGGGTGACTTTGACACCGGGGCTTATGCCAGTTGGGGGCCGACTGTCGCGGTCCGGGTGCCGGTGCATGGGTCTGGGCCATATCGGGTTCCAGACTATTTCGCGCAGTCTCGCGGTATCTATACCAACAATCCCCCGGCAGGCGCTTTCCGGGGTTTCGGTGTGCCACAAGCGGCGATTGCGCAGGAGTGTATGTTCGATGAACTCGCCGAAAAGCTTGGCATTGACCCGTTGGAGTTTCGCATCCGCAACGTACTGCAAAATGGCCAACGGACTGTTTGCGGGCAGGTTTTTGAACAGGGCGTGGGGATCGGGGCTTGTCTGGAAGCGTTGCGGCCCGATTGGCAAATCGAGCGCGCGGCGGCTGCGGCATTCAACAGCGAAAGCGATGTCGTAAAGCGAGGGGTAGGCGTCGCCGGAGGTTGGTATGGTTGTGGCAACACATCGCTGCCAAACCCCTCGACCATCAAGGCGGGTGTCCGTGCCGATGGGCAAGTGCTGCTGCATCAGGGTGCGATGGATATCGGGCAAGGGGCAAACACGGTGATTGCCCAGATCTTTGCAACGGCGCTGGGCGTTGGGGCCGAAACACTGGAATTGGTTGGTGCTGACACAGACCGCACACCGGACGGTGGCAAGACATCTGCGTCGCGCCAGACATACGTCTCTGGCAATGCGGCGCGGTTGGCGGGCGCGGCCTTGCGGGCTGTGATCCTTGAACGGCTGAACGTCGCGGAGGATGCAGACCTGACGTTTGAAACGGACCGGGTGATCGCGCGGGACAGGGCGGGTGAGCAGGTGCTTGGGCTGTCGTCGCTGAAACCGGATGGCGACGGCTACGTATTAACCGTATCCGAAACCTACGACCCGCCGACCAAACCACTGGACGAGAACGGACAGGGCGAGCCATACGCGCAGTTTGGCTATGCCGCGCATCTTGCAGTGGTGGATGTCGACACCGGATTAGGGACGGTTAAGGCGAAACGGTTTGTGGCGGCGCATGATGTCGGTCGCGCCATCAACCCGATGCTGGTTGAGGGCCAAGTGCATGGTGGCATTGCCCAGGGGATGGGCATGGCGCTGATGGAAGAGTATATCCCCGGGCGCACCGAAAACCTGCATGATTATCTGATCCCGACATTCGGGGACATTCCACCAATTGACACGCACATCATCGAAGAGCCGGATGCCCACGGACCTTACGGGGCAAAGGGGCTGGGCGAGCATGCACTGATCCCAACCGCACCCGCCATTCTGAACGCAATCAAGCACGCGACCGGCGTTCGCATCACGCGTGTGCCTGCCACACCGTCGGCGGTTCATGTGGCGTTGAATGGCGGGAAGGGTAGGCCATGATAAATTGTGAATGCAGCGGACCGCTGGGACCCACGTTTTCGGGGCGTTGGCAAAACGTGGCTTCGAGCTCGATTCAGGGCCGGACTACGACGCTCGCGAAAATGTACCGGGTCGAACCGGGTTCGGCGATTGCGATGGGTTCAATGATCCGCACAATAATCTCGCGACCACGTTGCGGAACATCCCCCGGATCGCCTGCGATCCGGTTCGCGCACGACCCCGCCCCCCAGGGCGGGCGCGAATTATGCATAACCGTTTCGCATGGTGCGACGCCTGAGTGGAATTCAACCGGTCCCCAATCACGACCGCGCCCACCCTCGGGGTCGCGTGCGAACCTCGGCTTCGCCCAGAATTGGCGGATAGAAGCTTTTCGGAAAACAGGAGCTTCCGTCTGATGACAAAACGCTTTGACAAAACCCACCCCGAAAAGATCCGCTGCGATGCCTGTCCGGTGATGTGTTACATCTCCGAAGGTCGTGCGGGCGCGTGTGACCGGTATGCCAATGAGGGTGGTGAACTGATCCGGCTTGACCCGCTTACCATTCTGGATGTGACGGATCAGGCAGTTGTGCCGTTTCTCGGAGAGGGTTCGACCGAAGATTGGGATGGCGACATTGTCGGGGGCAGCCGGCCTTTTGTAACCGCCGTGGGGGCAGGCACGACCTATCCCGATTACAAACCCGCGCCATTTATAGTGAGCCAAGATGTCGATGGCGTCGACATGATCACTGTCGTGACCGAGGGCATCTTTTCCTATTGCGGCGTGAAGGTGAAGATCGACACGGACCGCCATATCGGGGACGAGCGCGACGTCGTTTATGTCGATGGTGAACCCATCGGCCATGTGATGACCAGCGAATACGGCTCCAAGATGCTGTCGCTCGGCGGGGTGGAGCATCTGACCGGCGGGTCCAAGGCCGAGGGGCGGGTAACCTGTGCGGCGCTGATGGCATTGTGTAACCGCGAGGCGGTTGAAATGGCAGTCGGCGGTGACTGCACGAAGCTGGTCGTTCAGGCGGGCAAGCCGCCGGTGATCGATGGCGAAGAAGAGCGGTTGATGCGCGTTGGCTGCGGTTCTGCGACAATTGGCATGTTCGCTAAGCAATGGCTCGAACACGCGGACGAAGTGGTGGTGGTCGATGACCACATCACAGGCATCCTGAGTGAACACGAGGCTGGCAAACAACTTGGCATGAAACCGACGGGCATCCGCATACATGGCCGCCGTTCGACGCCCGGTCGGTATTTTCAGGTCGCTGAACCGGGTCGCGGCTGGGGTGGGACCAACATCGAAGATCCGCTGACGATCCTGAAGCCGTTCAAACCGGACGTCGCCTGGGAGGGCCTGCGCCTGTTGATGGTGTCCACGACCGGGGAGCAGTTCGCGTATTACGAGCTTGATGCTGAATTGCGACCAGTCGCGCGGTCTATCCCTCAGACATTGATCAAGTCCACAGAATTGATCGCGGAAAACTGCGAACCATCGGTTTGCTCGGTGCTGTTCATGGCCGGGGCCGGTGGCAGCCTGCGGGCCGGGGTGACGGAAAACCCGGTTCGGTTGACTCGCTCTGTGAAAGACGCGCTGACGCATGTGTCCTGTGGTGGGGCGGAGGCGTATGTTTGGCCCGGCGGTGGCATCACAGTGATGGTGGATGTGATGGAAATGCCGGAAATGTCGTTTGGCTATGTCCCGACACCGGCGCTGGTCGCGCCGATGGAATTCACCATGCGGGCAGAGGATTACGCCGCGTTGGGGGGACATGTGGAGTTCGCGCGACCGGCCAGCGAAGTTGCGGTTGACGATACCCGCCGGGTTGTTGGCGGCACGCACAACCCGCAGGCACGGAAGAACTTTAGTTGGGGTGAAAAGTGACAGGTCCACACGCTGCGATATTGCCCTGCGGGCGGCGGCTGCATTTGCAGCACGGGCCGATCGATCTGGTGATCGGCGCGGATGGCGATCGGGCGCGGGCGTTTCAGGCAGCGCGGGACCGGTTTGAAACGGTGCTGGCGGAATTGATGGACGAGCTTGATGCCCTGCGTGCACCGGTTTGGTCGCTCATCGCGCCGCCAACCGGGGAGACCGCGTTGCGGATGCACCACGCCGCCCAAGCCTTCAGCGACGGCGGGTTTCTGACGCCGATGGCCGCTGTGGCCGGGGCGGTGGCCGAGACGGTGCTTGATGCTATGGTGCGCAACGCGGATTTGCACCGCGCCTATGTGAACAACGGCGGCGACGTTGCGCTGCACTTGTCTGCGGGTGCACGTTTTGGCATGGAAATGCAGACACAAGGCAGAAAGCATCTGGGCAACATCGCAAATTCACACGGTGATCCCATACGGGGCGTCGCCACCAGTGGGCGCGGCGGACGTAGCCTGAGCCTTGGGATTGCGGACAGCGTCACCGTGCTGGCACGGTCTGCCGCCGAGGCTGATGTCTCCGCGACGTTGATTGCCAACGCGGTTGATCTGCCAGCGCATCCTGCGATCCGGCGGCAACCGGCGTACTGCGTGCGTGACGACAGTGATCTTGGCGACACGCTTGTGGTCACGGGGTGCGGGTGGCTTGCGCCTGACGATCGCGACAATGCACTTGATGCCGGGATGAAGCTTGCAAGCAAATTAATGAATGGCGGGCGCATTATTGGCGCCAGCTTGCATCTGCAAGGAAACACGCGGACAATCGGCGGGTGTGGGGCATTGATGGCGGTCAACCGGGCCGCCTGAGTGGAGGGACAGATGAGTGCCGTGATCCGCAAGATCGTCGTGACGGTTGAGGAGACCCATCGCGAGATGGAGCAAGCGATTGCGCCTGCCACGCGCAAGGCGGTTGCCGTTGCGGTGATCGAGAACCCATTTGCCGGGGTCTATCAGGAAGACCTGAGCGACCTTATGGACATTGGCGCAGAGCTTGGCGAATTGCTGGGCCGCCGTTGCGTCGAGTCGCTGGGCGTCACGCCGGATGCGGCGGAAAGCTATGGCAAGTCGGCGATGGTGGGCGAAAACGGCGAGCTGGAACACGCCGCCGCGATCCTGCACCCCAAGCTTGGCGCGCCCTTGCGAAAAGAAGTTGAAAAGGGCGCCGCGCTGGTGCCATCGTCCAAGAAGATGGGCGGCCCCGGGCAGGTGCTGGACGTGCCGCTGGGCCACAAGGATGCCGCCTATGTTCGCAGCCATTTCGACGGGATCGAGGTGATGCTGAACGATGCGCCACGGGCCAATGAAATCATGGTCGCTGTGGCTGTGACGGATAGCGGGCGGCCCTTGCCGCGGGTCGGCGGCCTGACGGCAGCAGATGCTGTTGGCGAAGATGGATTGCGTTAGAGTGTGTTGGTGAGGATAGCGATGTGAGTGATCACGACCCGAGAAATGGCGGCTATCAACTGGATGATCAGGTTGGATTTCTTCTGCGGCTTGCGAACCAGCGTCACACTGGGATCTTTCAGGAATTGATCACGCATGATCTGACTCCGACGCAGTTTTCGACCCTGATCCGTTTGTCCGAACACGGGGCGGCCTCGCAAAATCATCTGGGGCGGATGGCCGCGATGGATGTGGCCACCGTGAAGGGTGTTGTGGATCGCCTGCGCGATAAGGGACTGATCGGTTCGCGGCCCGATCCGGGGGATGGGAGGCGGTCGCTGATCTCGCTGACTGAGGCAGGTGAATTGGTAATTGCAGAGCTGAAAGCGGCGGGTTCACGGATCACTACCGAGACGCTGGCACCTTTGGAAGTTGCAGAGCGGGAGGTGTTTGTGGGGTTGTTGCGTAAGTTGACGTAATGCGGGGCAAACGTTTCACCCGTTCTTGCGGATTGGATCAATAGGATGCTGGCCTGAAGCAGACATTTCAGACATGCCACCCAAGCCGGGTTAACAGCGCTGAAAGCGCCCCGGCCATCGCCTGCCCGCCTCTCGTGCATTGCATCTCCATGCAATGCACTGCCGGCAACACTTTGCTTTAGCAATGTGTGATACCAAGGGTTATTCAATCTGACCGACTTTCGCCCAGTTGCGGCTTGCGATGGATGTGATGGTTTGCGGTCTTGCGACGAGGTTGTTCCAGGCCTCGCACCCCGCGTCGAGAATCGCGTCATATGTGTCGAACGTCCGGTTTGCGAGCCATGTCTGGCGGAGATATTGCCAAATGTTTTCGGTTGGATTCAGCTCTGGTGATTTGGGCGGCAGAAACATGAGCGACAGGTTTTGCGGGATTTCCAGAGCGGATGTCGTGTGCCAGCCGGCTTGGTCCATGAGGATGACGGCGTGGGCGCCATCGGAGACAATTTTGCTGATTTCTTCCAGGTGGCGCTGCATCGCATAGGTGTCGGCTGCTGGCATCATGATCGCCGCGCCGGTGCCGCGTTCGGGGCAGATGGCGCCAAAAAGATACGCATTTTGGTAACGCTGATCGGCGGGCTGGCGGGGCCGTGTGCCCTTGCGTGCCCACTGGCGGACGCGGGTGTTCTTCTGACCGAGACGCATCTCGTCCTGGAACCAGATTTCGACGGGTTTGTCCGGCGGCACCCCCTGAAGCGTCTCCTTCAGATTGTCGCCGAAGTTTTTTTGAAATCCTCAATGACCTGCACGTCCTGCCCCGGGTGCTGAGGGCGTGCGCTGATGTGGGAAAAGCCCAGATTGTGCAGAATCTGCCCCACATGGCGCTCGTGATAGTCGACGCCAAAACGCGCCTTGATCACATTCTTCAAATCGACCCGCCGCCAGCGGACGACACCGTCCTTTTCAGGATCAGGACCGGTCTCGACAAGAGCCGCCAGTTCATCCAGTTGCGCATTGTCAAGGCGGGATCGCGAGCCTCCTCGCTGCCGATCCAGCAGCCCCGCTGGACCATCAGCGTTGAAACGGAGCACCCAGTCCCTGAGCGTTTGCCGGTCCATCCCGCCAATGCGGGCCGCAGCCCCACGCGACATGCCATCGGCGATAGCGGCAAGCGACAAAAGCCGTCGGCTCTGCCGGGCATCAGAACTCTCTGCGGCAAGCTTGCGCAGATCATTGGCGGTAAAATCGGCTCGCATCGGTATCCTGGCTGGCATCGGTGGTCTCCTTTGCCAATCTTGAATCACCTCAGCACCTCAGGCGGTACCCAAAATCCATAGCTGAGTCATTTTGAAGCACCCTTGGTATGAGAGGCCCCACGGGCTGGCGATTTGGCTAAACTGGGCGCTATCCTTCGATTTCGTGCGGACTTGGCTGGCATAAAGCGCATCATTGAGATGTTGTATCGCCATCCCACGGGCAGGCGATGGCCGCCAATGAAGTTAGGTATTGGGAAAATGAGTGAACGTCGGCTCAGGCCGATGGCGGAACTCAAACTGTAAAACGGAGTCGATGCCACGACTCAATCTCGCGGCACGCCACCAAGCAAATTTCGTCCGTGCCGTTCGCAAGGTCTGATCTCTGTTAGCTGTCCCTGATCTTCAGGCGAGAATATGGCGGTACCGCCGTGTTCCATTCCGGGGACGCTGCCCCGATGTCCGGACAGCTTTCACCACCCGTTGGTCTTTTTCGACTGTCCCTGCACCCGGTATGCCCGTTGCGGGCAGGGGCGGTCATTGGGACCGAATGAGGTTGGGGGAAGGATTGCCAATCCTTCTCCGGCGTGAATTCACGGTGCGGGGTTATAGGCGGGCTTGGTTAACGTGGTGTGAGTCCAGCGCGCTGTGCATTAGGGTTTTGTTAGTTGTCGAGACCCCTTTTCCGGGATAGTTTGCAGGGACATCGTCAGACCACCCGCTCGGGCAATCTCTGCGCGGGAGGCGTGTTGCGGGAGCGTTCAGAGCGTATCACGCCGTCGATGATTGTCATGCCGACGCCGGGCAGATTGCCTTGTTCAACACTCTCCAGCATGGACTTGCCCGGCGCATGTTGCGCCTGATCGAGCAGGACGAAATCGGCCGCGTATCCTTCTTCGATTAACCCGACATCCAATCCGCGTTGCCGCGCTGTGTTGCCGTTGCCGAAGCAGAACGCCTCTGCCGCAGGGACATTGCCGAAGGAGGATAACATCGCAATCATCCTGAGTATCCCAAGCGGTTGCACACCCGACCCGGCCGGGCCGTCAGTTCCCAAAATGACCTGATCAAGCTTACCGAGTTCACGGGCGGTGTTGATCGTCAGGACAGCCGCACGCTCGTTGCCGTTATGCACGATCTCAAACGCCGACAGGCAGTTCTCGCACAAGCAGACAATCTGATCGTCTGGCAAGGCGGAATGCCCGCCGTTGATATGGCCGATCACGTCGGTGCCGGTTTCCATCACCATGTCGGCGTCAATGAGGCCGGAACCGGGGATCGACGGCCCGCCTGTGTGGATCGTGGACTGCATCCCGTGCTTGCGCGCCCAGCCGACCATTTCATTGGCGGTTTTGCCGTCCTTGACGGTGCCAAGGCCGACTTCGCCCAGGTATTTGACACCGGCGTCGGCCATGTCTTTGAAATCCTGCTCGACGAGCCCGTGTTCGATCACCGGGGCACCGGCATGGACCTTGACGCCGGAGGGGCGGAAATTTTCGTACCAGCGCTGGGCGGCAATCGCCATTGCCTTGAGCCCCACGATGTCCTTGGGGCGGCCCGGCATATGGACTTCGCCGGCAGAAATCATCGTGGTAACGCCGCCATTCAGGGTCGAGTCGATCCAGTGCAATTGCTGTTGGCGTGGGGTGTAATCGCCGACGACCGGGTGCACATGGCTGTCGATCAGACCGGGCGCGAGCGCGACGCCGTGGGCATCGACAACACAGGTCGCGTCCTCGGTGTCGAGATCGTTCTCCCGCCCCCATCGCGAAATCTTGCCGTCATCCGCGACAAGACAGTCGCCGTCAAATATCGGATCCTCCATTTTTCCCGAAAGGATCTGGCCGATGTTTCTGATGACTAGCTTTTCCACGATGGACGCCCCCGGTCTGTGCGATGATAGGGGAATACGAAAGGCTCTGGCAGTGATCGTCAAGCCCCGCACCGCGAGGGACCGAATTGCCAGAGGCCCGGCCAAACAATGCATACATTAATACGTTTCCCTTGCTTGCATCGACTCGGGTTCCGTGTTTCACTTTGCCCACAACGCGCCGGATAACCGGCATTTTGGGAGGAAAATATGACCATGAAAGCCAAGTTTTTGGCTGCTGGTGCTATTGCCGTTGCGGCGATGGGTACTTCGGCAGCAGCGATGGACTGTGAAACCATCACACTCGGTGCGGCAATCTCGCTGACCGGGAAATATGCGACCAACGGCGTGCACGCGCAAAACGGCTATGAGTTCGCGATCACCAAGATTGCGGAAAATGGCGGCGTCATGATTGACGGCAAATGCCATAACTTTGAAGTCATCTATTACGACGACGAATCCAAAGGCGACCGTGGCGCGACGCTGGCAGAACGTTTGATCCAGCAGGACGGCGTTCAATATATGCTTGGGCCATACTCTTCCGGTCTGACCAAGGCTATCGCGCCGGTGACCGAAAAGTACCAGATCCCGATGGTGGAAGCAGAAGGCGCATCGCGCTCGCTGTTCAACCAGGGCTACAAGTACCTGTTCGCGGTTCTGTCGACGTCGGAACAGTATCTGGCAAGCGCCATTACACTGGCAGCTGAAAAGGCCGAGGAAAACGGGCGCCAGGCTTCGGATGTGACGGTTGCAATTGCGGTTGAGAACGATCCGTTCTCTCTGGATATCCGCGCCGGTGTCATGGAAGACGCTGAAAAGTACGGCATGACCATCGTCGTTGACGAAAAGCTGCCACGCGATCTGTCAGACATGACATCGATCCTGACCAAGGTGAAGCTGGTCAATCCAGACGTGCTGATCGTTTCCGGCCACTCCAAGGGCGCCGCGACAGCCGTTCGTCAGATCGGCGAACAGCAGGTCAAGGTTCCGATGATCGCGATTACGCATTGTGAAGCTGCGGACGTTGTCGGCAACTTTGGTGACAATGCCGAGGACATCCTGTGTTCGACTCAATGGGCTGAGACGCTGACTTACGAAGACCCGATCTTCGGTACAGCTGCGAATTACGAGATGGAGTTCAAGGCGGCGTATACCGAGTATTCGGAAAAGACCGTTCCGTACCAGACGGCGCAGGCATCTGCCGCCGTGTATGTCTTCAAGGATGCGTTTGAGCGCGCTGGTACGCTGGACAAGGAAGCGGTTCGTGACGCGATTGCAGCGACCGACCTCAGCACCTTCTACGGTGACATCAAGTTCTCGGAAGCTGGCAACAACGTCGCCAAGCCGATGGTTCTGCGTCAGATTCAGGGCGGCGAGTACAAGGTGGTTGCACCTTCTGCTTTCGCAAGCGACGCGGTGAACTGGCCGCGCAACTAAGCGTGAACCGAATGACAAGATAACGCTGGGCGTGGCAGACGCGCCCAGCGTTTTTTTCCACTAAATTCAACGCGGCGACGACGTAACCAGCCGCGTGCGGGGGAGCATCCGGGGACAGATGGAACAAATCGCAACAAATATCGGGTATCTGTTCAATTTTCCGATCCTGAATCTGGCCTTCATCATTGATGGCATCATGATCGGGTCGCTATTCGCGCTCGCCGCTTACGGGCTTGCATTGGTCTGGGGCGTGATGAACGTGAAAAACCTCGCGCAGGGCGATTTCGTGATCGCGGGCGGGTATTGCAGCTGGTTCCTTGTCAAAACAGGGTGGCTGCAAACTATCGGTTTCACGGACAACGGTGTGGCGCTGATCGGGGTGCCGATAGCTTTTGTCGTCATGGCCGGGATTGGCTGGGTTGCGTACAAACTGATCATTACGCGGGTGATTGAACGCGATCTGTTCACCTCACTTTTGGCCACCTTCGGGCTGGCCATCATGATGGCGCAGGTCATGAACCTTCTGTTCGGTTCCGACACGCAATCGCTGCAGCTTGACTACAAGACCTTCAATTTCGCGGGTGGTTTCATCAACCTGCCCTTGGCCAAGGTGATCGGAACCGCGATGGCGGCTGGTCTGGCCGTCGCCGTCATTATCTTCATGAAGCGCAGCCGCATGGGGCAGGCCATTCGTGCCACGGCGCAGGACAGCCGGGCCGCGCGGGTGATGGGGATCGATACCGAAAAAGTATATGCTTTCACATTCAGCCTGAACGCTGCGATTTGTGGCGCAGCGGGCGCGATCATTGTCATGGTCTGGGTGATCCAGCCATTCTACGGCATCACCTATTCGGTCCGCGCGTTTGTGATCGTCACCGCCGCGGGGCTTGGTAACCTGCCGGGCGTCATCGCCGCCGGTCTTGGGATTGGCGCGGCTGAACAATATGGTGGCCATATCTTCGGCATCGGCTATCAACAGGCTATCGCCGTCATGCTTCTTTTAATTGTTCTGTTCTTCCGACTGCTACAGCAGCGTCGGAAGCGACAGGCATTGAACTGAAGGGGGCGGAGAGATGTCAAAACACGCAATCCTGTACATCGTACTTATCGCGATCACCATCGCAGCTCCTTTCATGTTCCCGTCTTACACAGCTTTTCTGGCGACGCTTTGGCTGTTCATTGTCGTGGCCCAATCCTGGGACATGACCGGCGGGCAGATGGGGTACAATTCGCTTGGTAATATCTTCTTTTACGGCACGGGGATGTACGCCGGCGCGGTGTTCGCCATCGGGCTTTATTACAACGTCGGTGAATGGACCGATGCCTCGCGCTCGGAAATCTTCAGCTTTACGGCGGGCCAGTATTACATCGGTATGGTCGTCGGTATCCTTGGCGCCGGGCTGTTTTGCGGTCTTTGTGCGCTGGTGATCGGGCCGTTGTTCTTTGGCTTGAGGGGCCCGTATTTTGCCATCGGCACGCTGGGGCTGGCCATTGCGGCGGGCGAGATCGTATCGAATATCGAGTGGCTGGGCGGCGGTCAGGGGATTTCGATGCCCCATTCGCCCTTGCATCCGGATTTCGAGAAGGTGCTTATCTACTTCCTGTTTGCGGGGCTGGGCGTGATCCTGTTCATTTTCTGCAAGTGGTTTTATTCGACCCGCTTTGGCGCAGCGATCAATGCGATCCGCGACGATGAGGAAAAAGCGGAGGCGATGGGCATCCACACGCTGCGCTATAAGACGATCACATGGGCAATCAGCGCGGTGTTCGTTGGTGCAGCCGGTGCAATCTCTGCCTTCCAACTCATCCACTTTGAACCACTGGAAACCGCGTATCAGACGATCAACCTTGGTATCTTCATGGTGGTGTGCGTGCTTTTGGGTGGCAAGGGAACATTGTGGGGGCCGGTGATTGGCGCAATTCTGTTCCACGTCTTTAAAGAGGTAACCTGGAATTATTTCCTGGGTGGCCAGTGGATTGCGCTGGGTGCGCTCATCATCATCATTGTGGTGTTCTTCCAGGACGGGTTGATGGGGTATCTGAAGCACAAGCGGCCGGAATGGTTTGGTATCAAGGTTGATACAGTGGACGAGGAGGCCGCGGCATGAGCAACATTATCGAAGCCGCAGGTGTCTCGAAATCCTACGGCGGGGTGAAGGCAAACACCGACATTTCTCTGAAGGTCAAGAAAGGTGGAATCACCGGCCTGATCGGACCAAACGGGTCGGGAAAGACAACCATGTTCAATTCGATCGTCGGCTATCACCCGATCGATGAGGGGTCGATCAAGTTTGAGGGTCGGGAAATCAGCAAGATGCTGGTGCCGGAGATCGCGCGTTTGGGATTGCTGCGCACGTTTCAGCAGACGCGGATTTACGGTCAGATGAACTGTGTCGAAAACATGCTGATCAGCCTGCCGCACCGCAAGATGTCGCTGATGGATGCGTTTAAGCAGAACACGTCGGAAGACAACGAGCGCGCCGAGCATCTGCTGGAATTCGTCGGGCTTTATGAAAAAAGATATCTGCAGGCGGGATCATTGTCATTCGGGCAGCAGAAGCTGTTGGAATTCGCGATGGCGCTGATGAATGAACCTACGGTTCTTTTGCTTGACGAACCGACAGCGGGGATTAACCCGACTTTGATCAACGGCCTGATCGACCGGCTGAAACGGGCGAATACCGAGTTTGGGATTACGCTGTTCATCATTGAGCACAATATGCGGGTGATCATGAACATGGCGGACCACATCTATTGCCTCGCGCATGGACAGATGCTGGCCGAGGGGACGCCAGCGGACATTCAGGACGACCAGCGCGTCATCGACGCCTATTTGGGAGCGCATTGATATGAGCGAGAAAAAGCGTTCCACCGGCTATCACGGCGGGTCCGTCGACACGGTGATATCGGTCGAGGCCGTGAACAAGGAAGCCAAAGCCATCGGCGGCGAGGTTGCGACTGCCGACCTTTTGGCATTGGCGAAGAACGACCCCTATATTGTGCTGGAAAATCTGCACGCCGGTTATGGTCAGATGGAGATTTTGCACGGGATCAATCTGGCGGTGGCGCGCAAACAAAGCTTATGTCTGATCGGCCCGAACGGGGCGGGGAAGTCGACGATTCTGCACGCAATTTTCGGGTTCAACAATGTCTTCTCGGGGACGGTGAAAGTTGGCGATGGCGACAATAAACGCGACATCACCAAGCTGTCGGCACAGATGAAGCTGAAAGAGGCGGGCATCGCCTATATCCTTCAGGATAAATCCGTCTTTCCGGGCATGACGGTTGAGGAAAACCTTTGGATGGGCGGGTTTCTGAAGGATAACCCGTCGGAAGCCAAAGAATCCGCAGAGAAGGTTTTCGAGAAATACCCGCGCCTTGCCGCGCGACGGAAGCATCAGGCGAAGGTCTTGTCGGGTGGTGAACGCCGGTTGTTGGAGATTTCCCGCGCGCTGGTCATGAACCCGGAAATCCTGTTGGTGGATGAGCCGTCGATTGGGTTGGAGCCACGATTCATCGACATGGTCTTCGATATCCTGCACGACCTGCAGCACAACGAGGGCAAGACGATCCTGATGGTTGAACAGAACGCCAAGAAGGGGCTGGAGTTCGCGGATATTGGATACGTATTGGTGTCAGGAGAGCTGGCGATTGCCGGGCCGGGCGATGAACTGTTGGAAAACCCCGATGTCGGGCGGTTGTTCCTGGGCGGCTAATGGTTTCGAATTGCGCTTCGCGCAATCCGACTGACTGGGGGGCCAGCCCCCCAGACCCCCCGCCGTATTTGCGACCAAGAAGAAGGGTGAAGAGAAGCGCAGTTTCTAATACCAAGGGTTATTCAATCTGACCGACTTTCGCCCAGTTGCGGCTTGCGATGGATGTGATGGTTTGCGGTCTTGCGATGAGGTTGTTCCAGGCCTCGCACCCCGCGTCGAGAATCGCGTCATATGTGTCGAACGTCCGGTTTGCGAGCCATGTCTGGCGGAGATATTGCCAAATGTTTTCGGTTGGATTCAGCTCTGGTGATTTGGGCGGCAGAAACATGAGCGACAGGTTTTGCGGGATTTCCAGAGCGGATGTCGTGTGCCAGCCGGCTTGGTCCATGAGGATGACGGCGTGGGCGCCATCGGAGACAATTTTGCTGATTTCTTCCAGGTGGCGCTGCATCGCATAGGTGTCGGCTGCTGGCATCATGATCGCCGCGCCGGTGCCGCGTTCGGGGCAGATGGCGCCAAAAAGATACGCATTTTGGTAACGCTGATCGGCGGGCTGGCGGGGCCGTGTGCCCTTGCGTGCCCACTGGCGGACGCGGGTGTTCTTCTGACCGAGACGCATCTCGTCCTGGAACCAGATTTCGACGGGTTTGTCCGGCGGCACCCCCTGAAGCGTCTCCTTCAGATTGTCGCCGAAGTTTTTTTGAAATCCTCAATGACCTGCACGTCCTGCCCCGGGTGCTGAGGGCGTGCGCTGATGTGGGAAAAGCCCAGATTGTGCAGAATCTGCCCCACATGGCGCTCGTGATAGTCGACGCCAAAACGCGCCTTGATCACATTCTTCAAATCGACCCGCCGCCAGCGGACGACACCGTCCTTTTCAGGATCAGGACCGGTCTCGACAAGAGCCGCCAGTTCATCCAGTTGCGCATTGTCAAGGCGGGATCGCGAGCCTCCTCGCTGCCGATCCAGCAGCCCCGCTGGACCATCAGCGTTGAAACGGAGCACCCAGTCCCTGAGCGTTTGCCGGTCCATCCCGCCAATGCGGGCCGCAGCCCCACGCGACATGCCATCGGCGATAGCGGCAAGCGACAAAAGCCGTCGGCTCTGCCGGGCATCAGAACTCTCTGCGGCAAGCTTGCGCAGATCATTGGCGGTAAAATCGGCTCGCATCGGTATCCTGGCTGGCATCGGTGGTCTCCTTTGCCAATCTTGAATCACCTCAGCACCTCAGGCGGTACCCAAAATCCATAGCTGAGTCATTTTGAAGCACCCTTGGTATAAGGGCTTGATGATATGTATACGATGTGTATACATTTTCGGATGGACCGCAAAACCGCCGCCCTTGATTCTCTGAAAATGCGCATTCTGACGATGGATGTGCGGCCCGGGGCCGATCTGGAAGAGGCGGCACTGTCGGAGCATTACGGGATTTCACGCACGCCGATGCGGGAGGTGTTGCAGCGGCTGGCGGGCGATGGGTTTGTCGAGGTGACGCCGAACCGGGGCGCCAAGGTGGCCTCGATGGACTTGCCGGTGATGCGGTGTTTCTTTCAGACGGCACCGCTCGTTTACGCAACCATCGGGCGGCTGGCTGCGGAGAACCGGACAGTAAGGCAAATCGCGGCACTGAAGGCCGCGCAGGCGGCGTTTCTGGATGCGATTGACTGCCGCGATGTGAAGGCGGTGTCTCTGATGAACCATCGCTTTCACGAAGTGATCGGTGAGATGGCGGCAAACCCATATCTGATGTCGAGTCTGCAGCGGATGCTGATTGACCACACCCGCCTGAGCCAGACGTTTTATTGCCCGGCATCAGATGCGGAGGCGGTTTTGGTGAAGAAAGCCGCGGGGCAGCACGACGAAATGATTTCCGCGATTGAAGCGCAGGAACCAAAGGCAGTTGTCGATCTGACATTGCAGCATTGGGATCTGAGCCGGGACCGGATGGAGCGGTTCGTTTCGCCCGATCCACTGCCTTTGGAGGTATCAGAATTGAAGGAACAAAGCGTTGCAGTTTGAAGGCATCCTGACGCCGGTCGTCACACCGTTTCACGACGATTTCTCGATCAACGAGGAAGCATTGGCGCAGACGGTGGAGTTTCTGATCGGTGCAGGCGTGCATGGGATTATCGTCGCCGGAACGACCGGCGAATATTACGCACAGACGCCCGAGGAACGCATCGAGATGATGCCGCGGATGCGGGATCTGATCGGTGGGCGCGTGCCGATGATCGTGGGCACTGGCGCGATGCGGACCGAGGATTCGGTGATGTATGCGCGCGAGGCGGTGAAGGCGGGGGCGGATGCAATTTTGATCGCGACGCCGCCCTATACTTATCCGACGGGGCGGGAAATCGCGCTTCATGCGCTGGCGATTGACCGGGCGGCGAACCTGCCGGTGATCCTTTATAACTATCCGGGACGGATGTCTGTGAATATGGACGAGGAGTGCCTCGACCGGCTGGGGCGCTCGCCCAATTTCCGGGCGATCAAGGAGAGTTCCGGCGACCCCAACCGGCTGCATATGCTGGCGCGGGACTATCCGCATATCGAGCTGTCTTGCGGGATGGATGATCAGGCGCTGGAATTCTTCGCCTGGGGTGCGCGGTCTTGGGTTTGCGCCGGGTCGAATTTTGCGCCTGAGGCGCATATCGCGCTCTACCGCGCCTGTGCCCTGGAGGGTGACTTTACCAAAGGCCGCGCGATCATGTCGGCGATGTTGCCGTTGATGCGGGTGCTGGAGCAGGGCGGGGCATTTGTGCAGTGCATCAAGCATGGGCTGACGATGCGTGGAATCAATGCGGGGCCACCGCGGCGCCCGATGCAGCCCTTGAACAAGGACGCGCGGCGTGAATTGGAAGACGTGATCCGCACGATGAACACAACGATTGCGGCAATTGAGGAGGGCGGGGCATGAAGTTGAGTGCAACGCAGCCCCGGACACCGATCCGGGGCCTCATCACAGGCCAAGAGGTCCCGGATCAGGTCCGGGACTGCGGAAGGACAGAACTATGACCGATCTGCTGACCCACAGCGAGTATAAGGCGATTGCCGCCGATCTGGACCTGCCCGCGACGCCTTACATTGATGGCAAGTTCCGGCCCGGAAGTGGCACCGAAATGGATACTTTGAACCCGGCGACAGGGGAGGTTTTGACAACGATCCGTTGTGCGTCTTCCGAGGATGTGGACCTTGCCGTCATTAAGGCGCGGGAGGCGTTTGAGCAGGGGCATTGGGCCAAGGCGCATCCGTCAGAGCGCAAGGATGTGCTGATCAAGCTGTGTAAGTTCATCACGCGGCGGCGGCGGGAACTGGCGGTGATGGAGTGTCTGGAGAGTGGCAAGCCGATCCGCGATTGCGAAGAGATCGACGTGCCCGAGGCGATCCATACGATCAAATGGCACGCTGAGGCGGTGGACAAGATCTATGACCAGACGGGGCCAACAGGTGACGATGCAATTTCGATGATCGTGCGCGAGCCGGTTGGCGTTGTGGCCGCGATCCTGCCATGGAACTTTCCGCTGTTGATGCTGGCGTGGAAGATTGGGCCGGCGCTCGCCGCAGGCAATTCTGTGATTGTGAAGCCAGCAGAGCAGACCTCGATGACCGCGCTGCGCATCGCGGAACTGGCGCATATGGCGGGCGTGCCGCGGGGTGTGTTGCAAGTTCTGCCGGGCGACGGGCCGTCGGTGGGAGAACCACTGGGGCGGCATATGGGCGTCGATATGGTCAGCTTCACCGGCTCCACCGACACCGGGCGACGGTTTCTGCGATATGCCGCCGACAGCAACCTGAAAAAGGTCGTGCTGGAATGCGGTGGCAAGAACCCGGCGGTGGTTCTTGAGGATGCCGAGAATCTTGACCATGTGGCTGAGCATGTCGTGAACGCGGCGTTCTGGAACATGGGAGAGAACTGTTCGGCGACGTCGCGGCTGATCGTCCACAAGGCAGTGAAGGCGCCGCTTTTGGAGCGGATCGAGGCGCGGATGCGGGATTGGAAAGCGGGCGATCCGCTGGATCCCGCGAACCATCTCGGCGCGCTGATCGACGCCGAGCATTGCAGGAAGGTTGCCGGGTATCTGAAGAAGGGTGATGCGCCCGATGGGCCCTATGTGACGCCAAAGGTTTATGAGGTGAAACGCGGCGACAAGCTGGCGACGGAAGAGATTTTCGGGCCGATCCTGTCGGTGATCGAGGTTGCAAATGAGACGGATTATGGTCTGACAGCATCTGTGTTCACCGCCAGCAACCGCTCGGCCCTGCGTGCGGCAAGGGCGATCAAGGCGGGGACGGTGACGGTGAACTGTTATGGCGAAGGCGATATCTCGACGCCGTTTGGCGGGTTCAAGCAATCCGGGTTCGGCGGCCGCGACAACGGGTTGCAGGCCCATGACCAGTATACCGAGATCAAGACGATTTGGGTGGATTTGAGTGATCCGCGGGATGGGGACAATGTTGGATGAGCCGAGCATTGAGTAACAGAGGATCGCGCCCGTCCCGAGGGTGGGGGCATCGCCCCCACCCTTGGGGGCGGGTCGGGTGCGATCCGGTTTGCGCCGCAAACCGGGAAGAAAGATTGCCATGAGCGTCGACGCGGTTGGCACCGTGCGCCGCGGGCGGCGCGCGCGTCAGGAAGTGCGACAGGCGCGCGATTTCACTATGTTGCCAGCGCTGAAGCGGCAGCTGCCATTGACCGAGCCACTGACGCAGGAGCAGATTGAACGGATCGATGCGGCATCGATGCACATTCTGGAAAATGTCGGCGTCGTGTTTCGCGATGACATTGCGCTGGAGGATTGGCGCAAGACGGGTGCGAAGGTAGTGGATGAGACAGTCTATCTGGACCGCCACCACGCCAAGGAACTGATCGCGTCGATCCCGGAGACCTTCACATATCATGCGCGCAACCCGGCGAATAACTTGCCGTTCGGGCGAGACCATTCAATCTTCGTGCCGATGACCGGGGCGCCGTTCGTTCGCGGGCTGGACGACGTGCGGCGCAACCCGACGCTCGATGATCTGGCGACGGTACACAAACTTTCCCACATGCTGCCAGCGATCCATTCCTCGGCGCATCACATCGTCGAACCATACGACCACCCGATCAGCCAGCGGCATCTGCGCATCACCTATTCGTCGATGAAACATTCCGACAAGACGTTCATGGGCATGACGACCAGTGGCAAGAACGCCGAAGATGTAATGGCGATGTGCGATATCCTGTTTGGTGAGGGCTATATCGACACGCATCCCGTAGTTACCGGCAATTGCAACGGAAACTCGCCGCTGGTTTGGGACGAAACCATGCTGGGCGCGATGCGCGCCTTTGCCAAACGGAACCAGCCGGTTCTGTGCTCTCCCTTTGTGCTCGGCGGCGCGAATACGCCAGCTTCAACAGCCGCCACGATGGCACAACTAAATGCAGAGGCGTTGTCGGCGCTGGCCTATACGCAGGTCGTGAACAAGGGCGCACCGGCGATTTATGGGCATTTTCTGGCGACGATTTCGATGAAATCGGGCGCGCCGATGGCGGGCACGCCAGAGATCAGCCTGTTGAACTTCATGACCGGTCAGATGGCACGGCATTACGGGGTTCCCTGGCGGACATCCACGATGACGTCCGGTGCCAAGACATTTGACGCCCAGGCCGGATACGAAAGCGCCACGACCATGATGTCAGTGTTGTTGAGCGGGGCTAATTACGTCTGGCATATGGCCGGGTGGATGGAGGCAGCGATGACCTGCTCTTTAGCGAAATTTGTCGTCGATGCAGAGCAGATGGCGATGGCCTATCGCATGGCGGAGGGGGTCAAGTGGGATGACTTTGACGAGGCGTTGGCGGCGGTTAGCGACATCGGCCCCGGTGGGCATTACCTTGGTCACCCGCACACGTTGGAGAATTTCCAATCCGCGTTTTTCATGCCGGAACTGTTTGACAACAATTCGATCGAGCAATGGATGGCGGAAGGGTCGGTTGAGACACCGGAGCGGGCGTTGGCCTATGCCAAAGCACTGTTGGCGGATTACGAGGAGCCGAAACTGGACCCCGGGATTGACGAAGCGCTGAGAGACTACATCGCGCGTCGGGAGCGGGAGATCCCGGCGGCGGACGCGCTGAACCAAGACCACTAGAAGCCGGAATCTGCAGATGGATCGACTGAAAGGACAACACGCATTGATCACCGGGGCGGCGTCCGGGTTCGGGGCCGGTATCGCGCGGGCATTTGCGAGCGAGGGCGCATCGATTGTATTGGCGGACCTTAATGTCGATGGCGTGCGGAAAGTTGCGGACGAGTTGGCAGCACAGGGCTGTGAAGCATATGCCGTGAGCGTTGATGTCGGCGATGCAAGTAGCCTTAAGGCAGCAGTTGCAGAGGCAGAGGAGCGCATGAGTGGACTATCTGTTCTTGTGGCCAATGCCGGTATTGGCCAGCGACCCGGGGACTTTTCGAAAACCGACGAAGCCCTGATCGAACATCAATTCAAGATTAATGCCTTGGGTCCGTATCTGTCTTGTCAGGCCGCACTGCCGGCGCTTCGCCGTCACGGCGAGGGTGCGTCGATCTTGATTACCGTGTCTGGCATCGCGTTGGTCCCGCGTCCGGGACTGTACGGATATGGCATGGCGAAATCGGCGGCAGGATATTTGATGAAGTCCCTTGCCTTGGAGCTTGCGCCAGAACGCATTCGCGTCAACGGCTTGTTTCCGGCTGTTGGGGACACGGCGATGCTGCAAGAGTTCGCGGGCGGAAAACGCGATGAAGCCACGGATATGAAATTCGCCGAGGCATTGCCCTTGGGTCGATTGATCACGCCAGAGGACGTCGGTGCAGCAGCGGTTTATTTGTCGTCGCCAAAAGAGGCGGCGGTGATGACAGGGTGCGCGATGCCTGTAGACGCCGGGCGGTGCATTTGACCAGGGCTCTGGAGGGCGCAGCGCAATGGATACGGGTGTTAATCAGATGAGATTTGACGGTAAACGCGTGCTGGTGACCGGCGCGGGCGGCGGGATCGGTCAGGCGATTTTGGCGCGGTTTCGTGCAGAGGGGGCCGCCGTGCTGGGATCGGATCGGCGGGACAGCGATCTGGACGGCGATCTGACGGACCAGACGTTCTGCGACAGCCTGCCAAGGCTGGCAATGGAACGGCTCGGCGGGCTGGACGTGCTGTGCAACAACGCGGGCATCATCACGCGGGGTAAGATCACGGAAACCACTGATGATGATTTCGCGCGCACGATGGCGATTAATGTTGAAGCCCCGTTTCGCATTTGCCGCGCCGCGATACCAATCATGGATGCGCAGGGTGGCGGTGCGATCGTCAACACGGCATCCTGCTGGGGCGTGCATCCGGGGCCGGATCATCCGCTTTACGTGATGTCCAAGGCGGCGGTGGCCTCGCTGACGCAATGTCTGGGCCGGGACCACGCGCATCAGGGGATCCGCGTGAACGCAGTTTGTCCCAATGAGGTCAACACGCCCATGATCCGCACCGGATTCGCGATTCGCGGGCTGAATGCGGATGCGGGGATTGAAGAGCTGAACGCCTCGGTACCAATTGGCCGGGTTGCGGAACCGGAGGACATCGCGGATGTCGTGGCCTTTCTGGCGTCCGATCAGGCACGCTACATGTGTGGTGCCTTGGTCGAGGTCAATGGCGGAAAGCCGGTGGGATGAGCAGATTTGCAGGGAAAGTCGCGCTGGTCACCGGCGCAGGTTCCGGGATTGGTGCGGCGACGGCGCAACTGTTGCAGGACTGTGATGCGCGCGTCTTTGCGGCCCAACGCGGCGCGTCTGAGTTTGAGGATATCCATGCCGATCTGCTTGACCCGGACGCGCCGGAGAAGATCGTTGCAGAGGTGGTTCATCGTGCGGGCGGGCTCGATTTACTGGTGAATAACGCGGGTATGATGCGCGAGGGGACGGTGGATGCGTCTCCGGTCGAGGACTGGCACGCGCAAATCGCAGTGAACCTGACGGCACCATTCCTGCTGATGCGCCATGCCATGCCGCATCTGCGGGATGCGAAAGGCGCGATTGTGAATGTCGGCAGCATCGAGGGGCTCGGCAACAATCCGAGCCACCCGGCTTATGGCGCGTCGAAGGCAGGGCTGCATGGCCTGACAAGAGCGGTGGCGGTGGATCATGGAAGTGATGGCGTGCGCTGTAACGCAGTTGCGCCGGGGTGGATTGATACGCCGCTGAACGAAGATTTTATTGAATCGATGCCCAATCCGGCAGCGTTTCGCAAGGGGCTGTCGGGCATTCATCCGGTTCGCCGCACCGGCACGCCCGGGGATGTCGCAAAGCTGATCTGTTGGTTGCTGTCGGATGAGGCGGCTTTCGTGACCGGGCAGGTCTGGACCATCGATGGCGGACGGATGGCGCAGTTGAGCCTGCCATGAAGGTTTCGAGATTGCCGAAGGATCCGGGACCGGCCGGGTGGAACTGCCTGTTGCCGGAGGCCTCGCAAGCCGTGGAGTTGGCAGGCTCCGAAACGGCGGATTGGCTGATCATCGGGGCTGGCTTTGCCGGGTTGGCGGCGGCGCGGCGGCTATCGCTGGCGCGACCCGGAGACAGGATCGTGGTGCTGGAAGCCACACGCATCGCCGAAGGACCCGCCGGGCGCAATTCGGGGTTCATGATCGATCTGCCGCATGATCTGGCCTCGGAGTCCTATGAGGGCGCGCTGGATAAGGATGTGGCACAGACCGAGGATAACCGGTTGGCGATTGCCTTTGCTGCGGAGATGGCGGCGGCGTTCGAATTACCGAAGGAAGCCTTCAGGCAGAGCGGCAAGATAAACGCGGCGGCGGGAGAGCGTGGGCACGTCCATAACCGGGACTACGCGCGGCATCTTTCGGCGATGGGCGAGGCGCATGAATGGCTCGACTTTACTGCGATGCGCAATCTGACGGGGGCCGAATATTATGAGGGCGGTCTTTTCACACCGGGCGCGGCGATAATCCAGCCGGCGATGTTTGTTCGTGGCGCAGCGGACGGTTTGCGCGCGAGGGGCACTACGATTTACGAAAACAGCCCGGTGATTTCGCTGGAACGTCGCGGCGATTGGATGGCGGAGACACCCAAGGGGACGGTGTCGGCGCCCCGGGTCATTCTGGCTGTGAACGGGCATCTGAACAGTTTCGGATTTGCACGCGGGCGGCTGATGCATGTGTTCACCTATGGCTCGATGACCCGCGCTTTGAACCCGGATGAGGTGGCGCGGCTGGGCGGTCAGCCGGACTGGGGTGTACTGCCTGCCGACCCAATGGGAACAACGGTCAGGCGTGTTTCAGGTATCGGCGGTGACCGGATTGTCGTGCGCAATCGCTTTACCTACGATCCGGCGATGGAGGTTGATGCGCGGCGTATTGAAAGCGTGGCGCGTGACCATGACCGGGCGTTTCAGGTGCGGTTTCCGATGCTGGCCGGGGTCGGCATGGAATACCGCTGGGGTGGACGGCTGTGTCTGAGCCGCAATGACGTGCAGGTTGTCGGAGAGTTGGAAGACGGGCTGTATTCTGCCTGTTGTCAGAATGGGTTGGGGACCGTGAAAGGCACCTTGGCGGGAATGCTGGCCGTCGATCTGGCGTTGGGTGTTTCATCGCCTACGTTGGAACGGGCGCTTGCCGCGGACGCACCCAAGGCGCTGCCGCGTGTGCCGTTTCTGAGCATTGCGGCAAACGCGCGGATCAGGTGGGGCGAATGGCGTGCGGGCCGGGAGTTGTAGGAGTGTGGCACACCGGGTTGGTGAGGCCGAAGCGGACATTCACAAATCCGATCGCGCGGCGCCTGCGGCTTGATTCCGCGCGAGGGAAGCAAGCTTGCGATGCCTGCTTCAGGCCAAAAGCATAGCAAATTCAGCGAATGAACAGCTTGCAACAGGAATGAGATCGATCACGACCGGAGCGAGGCAGTTAGTGTTTCTATAGTTTCAGCCATATCCGCCCAAGGTGTACCGTCCGCCTTTTGGAAAGAGTTTTCAAATCCTACCCGAACATCACCGCCAAGCGATGCCGCTTTCACCAGACAGGTGTGCTCGTTGGGTCCAAAGGCGCATAGCATCCATTTGCCGACGTTGGGTAAACTCGCCAGAAATGGTTCCAGCGTGGTCGGGTCGGAGTTCATATCCGCCGTATAACGACCGAGCACGAGGATGACGGAAGGCAGGTCGTCAATCCAGCCTAGGCGTATCCAATCGGTAAGCAGGCGTGCGTCGTCTGCGTCAAACAGAATGTGCTGCAATTCGGTTCCCTGATCGCGGCACAGGTCATAGACGCGCGGGGCGAGGCCCAAATCGGTCGCGGCCTCACGAACGCAAAGTGTGGCCCAAGCAGGCTTCAGCTGCGCAAGCGTGTTCATTTGAGTCCGGACATCAAACACACCGCCCGACTCCGTGGTGACTTGTACCGGCATGTCCGGGACAGCCGCATGCATCTCTGCCAAAGCCTCGGCATAGATGCCGGGGTCGATGGAATGCAGGCCGCTTTCGTCGCGAATGTGCAGGTGGAAAGCATCCGCACCGGCTTGGAAACAGGATTGCGCGCAAGCGACGGTTTCGGGGATTGTGATGGGTATCCCGGGATGATCCGCCTTGGTGCGGCGCGCACCGGTTGGCGCCGCCATGATTATTGGATTGTGGTTCACAATATCAGGCCTGCGCGGAGGGGAAGGGCGCGCGATCGACATTGGCGATCTCGGCACGCAGCAATTTCAGCGTTAATTCGGCGCGAATTTCGGCATGTTCAGGATCATCCCACAGGTTGCGAAACTCGCCGGGGTCATTTTCCAGATCATAAAGCTCGCCCCAATCGACATTATCGAACAGGGACATCCGCCAGCGATGGTCCCGCAATGTGTGAACACGAGGCGCTTCGCCAATGCCGCGCTTGGTATTCTGATGGTCGTATTGCATGAACGCGGCGTCACGTGGCGCATTGAAAAGCGACTGTCCCTGCATTCCGATGGCTGGTTCGATCTTTGCGCGTTCCAGAACCGTGACGCCGATATCGTGTGTCTGGCCGATGGCATCTGTGCGACCGGCTGCGCCCTCGGGATCGGCCCAGATGAATGGCACATGGGTCAGTTGTTCATATTGCTCGGCCCCTTTGAACAAAAGCCTATGGTCACCGAGATGGTCGCCGTGATCGGTGGTGAAGATCTGCACGGCGTTTTCTGCGCCAGCGACGGCACGTACCCGGCCGATGGCATCGTCGATCATTGCAATCATCCCGCAGGTCAGGGCCTGTGCCTCCTGTGCCTCGCGCGCATAGGTCGCGACGGACCCCATCGCGTTCAGCTTCGACAAGCCTTCCTCGCGGTCCAGAATTGCGCCTTCCACATGGGGTGGCGGCACCCAGTCGTTGCGCATGAATGCTTCCGGTACTGGCATGTCGTCGGGCGAGTACATATCCCAGTATTTGCCCGGCGGATTGAACGGGTGATGCGGGTCGGGGAAGGACACCATCAGGAAGTATGGCTGATCGTCGTCTTGTTGCGCCTGTAGCCAGTCAGCCGCGCGGTCGGCGATCCAGGTGGTGGAGTATTGTTCTTCCGGCAGGGCGGTTCGCCTTGCCTGCGGACAGACATAGCCATGGAGCAATTGGTTGTCGTCGCCGAGCAGGCTGTCAGCATCCGGGTTGGTATTGAGCAGCCAGCGTCGGTAGTCCCCACTGATCCGGTCGCCATGACCGGTGCAGATTTCGACATGATCAAAGCCGTAAAAGGGTGTTTCCACGCCGCTGGTGCCGCCGGGTTTGCCTTCCTTCAATGGTTGGTGGTTGTGGCGAACGGCCTCAGATAATTGCCCCTTTGCACGGTGGAATCCTTTGCGGGTTTTGGGTCGCTGCAATGGGGCGGGAGCGCCAGAGAAGTTTTGCAGATGGCTTTTGCCGATCAGGGCGGTTTTGTAGCCCGCCTCGCGAAGCAATTCGACGAATGTTACGTTGCGCGGATCAAGCGGGATGCCATTGGAGCGGACACCGTGGCTTGACGGCATCCGACAGGTCATCAGGCTGGCTCTGTTGGGCATACAAACCGGGCTCGCGACATAGAAGCGATCCCAGACCTGCCCGTTTTCTGCAATAGCGTCGATATTGGGCGTCTTCAGGATCGGATGGCCCATGCAGCCGAGGTAATCGGCGCGGTGCTGGTCGGTGATAAAAAGGATGAAATTTGGGCGTTTGGGCAAGGGGTGGTCCTGTTGTTGGAATGCGAGATCTTCCGCTTTCGCACAAGGCTAGCATCTGTGAGCGGTTAAGCGAAAGTCGATGAACGTGTGTTGCGCGGAAATGATTGTTTGTCGCATTCGAAAGGTTGGGCTTGGCCGGAAGCGGACGTTCAGACATACCACCCCAGCCGGGTTAACAGCACCGAAGGTGCCCCGGCCATCGCCTGCCCGTCCCCACGGGCTGGCGATTTGGTGACGCTGGGCGCCATCCTTCGTTTTCGTGCGGACTTGGCTGGCATAAAGCGCTGCCCTTGAGACGTTGCATCGCCATCCCACGGGCAGTCGATGGCCGCCCGAGAAGTTGCACTTTAAGAGAGTGCTGGAATGTCCGCATCAGGCGATTTCCCGCAATGTGCAATATTTGGGCGAACTGAAAAAGAGAGATTACCCCGCTCAAAATGCCGCGCGCAGCAGTGCCAGGTAATCCTCGGCGTCGGCAGGGCGCGGGTTTGTGGCCGACAAGTGATCTTTGCTGGCTTTTTGTGCCATTTCAGGGAGTACCTGCTCTGATACACCCATCTCCGACAGTTTGGTCGGCAAGCCCAATGAACCCACAAACTTGAGCATCCAGTCATGGGTTTCGGTACCTTCGGGAACACGCATCGCCGCGCGCAAATCTGAAAGCGCCGCCATTGCGTGATCGCGGTTGAACCGAAGAACATGAGGCAAAACGACCCCAATTAGTGTACCGTGGTGCAGGTGCAATTCGCCCAAGGGGTTTGCCATTGCGTGGGCGGACCCCAGCGCCTTTTGCAGGCACATGCCGCCCATCAATGCGGCCATCATCATCTCCCAGCGTGCCTGTCGGTTCTGGCCGTCCTGAACGGCGACCGGCAGCCATTTCGCAGCGCGACGCGCGGCGTCAAGTGCTAAGGCGGCGGCGGGCGGGTTATCCCAGGGGCTGCAATAGGTTTCAACGCCGTGGGACAGCGCGTCGATGCCGGTGGCGGCGGTCAGGCGAGGCGGCAGGGACAGGGTCAATTCCGGGTCACAGATCACCGTGTCGGCGACCATGTTGAGGTTAACGGCGACGCATTTGGAGCCGTCCTTCAGACTCATCACGCAGGCGCGGCCGACCTCGGCGCCGGTGCCGGCAGCGGTGGGGATCGCGATCTGGGGGGAGACTTTGCCAATGCCAGCGGAGCCGCCGGTTTTGACGTTATAATCGGCCAGTTTGCCGCCGTGACTGGTGATCAGCGCGACCGCCTTGGCGAGATCGATGGGCGATCCGCCGCCAAGAGCGATGGCCCCGTCACAG
The DNA here is from genome assembly GCA_951812305.1 of uncultured Paracoccaceae bacterium. Taxonomy (GTDB): domain Bacteria; phylum Pseudomonadota; class Alphaproteobacteria; order Rhodobacterales; family Rhodobacteraceae; genus Rhodobacter_B. The sequence continues at coordinate 107,744 of CATOSB010000011.1, read as the reverse complement.
CCTTTGTCGCGCCAGATGTCGAGGCAGGTTTCCAGCGCATACTCGGTGGGATTTTCCGGAGTCTGGTCAAAGACTACGGGCGTGCCAGGCTTTGCCGCGTCGAGTGCGCGTTGAAGAATTCCGGCGTTGGCGACACCCTGATCAGTGACCAGCAGCGGGCGCTTGATGCCAAGGGCGGCGATTTCTTCGCCGAGCGTCGAAATTGCGCCGAAGTCGAAAGGGATTCGGGCGAGATAATGGATCAGGGCCATTCAGGGACCGGTTTCGTAATAGACATGCTTGGTTTCGAGGAAGTCGTTCATCGCCTCAACCCCGTGCAGCCGCCCGATGCCGCTTTCGCGGTAACCTCCGGTTTCGACTTCTGCCAGCAGGCGGTTGTGGCAGTTGAGCCAGACGGTGCCAAAGCGCAGCTTGCGGCTCATCCGCATTCCACGGTTCAGGTCGCTTGTATAGACTGACGAGGCTAGGCCGAAACGGGTCGCGTTGGCTTTGGAAAGTGCCTCATTCTCATCGACGAAGCGTTCAAGCGAAATGATCGGGCCGAAGAGTTCACGCTGGACGAGGTCGTGAGATACGTCGTCGATCTCAAAGATCGAAGGCGAAACGAAGAAGCCATCCGCCAATTCGCCTTCACCAGCACTGCCGCGAAGGATCAGGGTTGCCTCATCTGCCGCCTGATCGATGAGGCCGAGAATGCGGTTTTGATTGTGGCTGTCGATCAGGGGGCCGAGTTCTGTACCGCCAATAAGAGCGCTGCCCATCTTTGTTTTACCGAGTGCGGCGACCAAACAGTCGCGCATCTCGTCATAGACGCTGTCCTGCACCAGAACCCGGCTGATGCAGGTGCACATCTGGCCATTCAGTGCCAGAACGCCGCGTTTGATCTCGGCCAGAGCGTTGTCGAGATCGGCGTCATCGAACACTACCGCCGGGGCCTTGCCGCCGAGTTCAAGCGAGACGTGTTTGATGGTTTCGGCAGCGTTGGCCATGATGGTTTTACCGGTGCGCGATGATCCAGTGAAGGAAATCACGTCGATTTCGGGGTGAGAGGAGAGAACCGTGCCGACCTCTGTGCCGTATTCGTTGACGGAATTTACGACGCCCTTTGGCAAGGAAGGTGTGTCGTCGAAGCAGGCCATGACGGCGGCGTGTGTTAGGGGCGTTTGAGGGGCGGGTTTGATAACCACCGTGCACCCGGCAGCGAGCGCGGGGGCGACGGAACGGACCAGCAGAGTGACAGGTGCGTTCCAGGGAACGATGACAGAGACGACGCCGGAAGGTTCCCGCGTCATCAGGCTCATCTTACCAGGGCCGGATTCGAAGGTGCGGCCAAAGACGTTGCGGGCGACCCCGGCGTAATAGCGCGCCTCGCCAAAACCGGCAGCAACCTCGTGCATGGCCTGACCCACAACCTTGCCATTCTCGGCAGCCATCAGGCGGGCGATGTCGGCTTGCCGGGATTCGAGGATGTCGGCGAATTCCAACATCGCCTTGGCGCGTAGGCGCGGGTCTTCGGCCCAGGAAGTGGTTTCAACGGCCGCCCGCGCGGCTATGACGGCCTCACCGGCAAGATCGGCGGAGCCATAGGGCGCGGTGCCAAGGGTCGTGCCGTCACTGGGGTTGATAACGTCGCCAATACCGTTCGGTGCATCCGCGCGCCATGTGCCGTTGATATAGTGATGACCTTGTTCCGCTGACATTGTGCTCCCCCTATTTCGCGCCCACCGCGTGGCGGAGTATGACTGATGGGTCGGGCTGGGTCATCCCGTTTGTCCAGGCGATGAACTGGTCGGGGCGCACAAGGATGGCGTCGGTTCCGTAAGCTTCGCGTGCTGCCGCATCGGGAAGGGCGACGGTCCTCAACGCGATACCAACATCGTCCGCAGCGTTGGAGAATGGTTTGGAAAGGGACTGGTCATCGGTCAGGTCGATCAGGGTGAACCCCGGTCCGAGTGCGTCCCAAAGATCACCGTCGGGCATCGGTTGAGGCGCAAGATGATGTCCGGGCCGGGCGGTGAAGCAGTGAATGCCTTTTGCGCCGGAAACCGCGCCGGGTTTGCCGAACGCGATGGGCGAACCGGCGTAGTGCGGCAAAAACTCTGTTACATCTGAATCGTCGGCGTTGGCGCGGGCGTTCCATGCTGCCTCGAAGGCGGCGCGGTCCGTGTCGGGTGCGTGAGATTCGAGAAATTCGCGAAAGTCGGTGATCATGCGTTCGATGAAATCCTGAGAGACGGATTTAAACACAGGGTGCCGCTCGGCGTTGTAGCTGTCGAGCAGGGCCTCGCCGCCCCAGCCTTGCAAGGTCGCCGCCAGCTTCCAGCTGAGGTTGCGAGCATCCTCGAACCCGGTGTTGATGCCGTACCCGCCATAGGGCGGGTGGCTGTGCGCGGCGTCGCCTGCGATGAACACGCGGCCCGCGCGATAGGTGCGGGCGTGGGAGATGCGCAGATCCCAAAAGCCGATATGCTGGAATTCCAGCGCGAAGGGCTGGCCGGCGGCTTCGTGCATTCGGGCCGTAAAATAGTCTTTGTCGGCAGTGGCGTCTGCGGGCACCGGGAAGTGGCAGAACCAGCCGCCTTCCAGATCGACGCGACCCAGAAACTGCCAATAGCCGTCGAAACCGGGGCGCATCACGTTATAGATCGACTTACCCGGATAGCGTTCCAGCAGCTTGTCCAGTTCCATTGACCGAAACACCAAAAGCGCCATACGCGGGCCATCGTGGTCAGCCGCCTGTTCGATTCCGGCAAGTTCCCGTGTCACGGATCGCGCACCGTCACAGCCGATGGCGTAACGGGCGGTGATCTGGCGGGTTTCATTGCCCTGTTCAAACTCCACCCAAACCCGCGCATCGTCCTGTTTCAGGCCAGTGACCTTGCAGCCGTAATCGACCCGGATGTTGTCGAATTCCGCCGCGCGGGCACGCAGGACGCGCTCGGTTTCGTATTGCGGCAGGCGTTCATTCAGCGCGTGGTAATAGGCGCCGACCTTGGCGCGCTGGAACCAGTCGTAGTGATAGTCGCTGAGAAGGTGGCCGTAGGTGACGATTCCTGCGTTGCCATATTCGCGCGGGATCGGGGTGGCGGCGCGGATGGCGTCGGTGATGCCCCAGGCGCGGAAATGCTCGCCGGTGCGCTGGGTCAGATTCTGGCCCTTGGGGATGGTGTGCAATTCGGTGCTGCGTTCAAGGACGCGGGTCGTGACGCCCCGCAGCGCGAGGTCGATGGCAAGGCCAAGCCCGACGGGGCCACCCCCAATTATCGCAACTTCTGTGTCAGTCATGGTTGCTGCGCGTGTTCATCTGTTCCCCATCTAGCCCGTGACCGGCCCAGCCTTCTTTCAAAGAAAGCGGTGCGAATTCTTTGAAAGATTTCGGGGCGACGCACGATTTCGGGCTGGACCGCCCTGTTTTCCAATCAAAGAGGTGTAGCGCGCCCGCGTCAAGCCGCAGGATCACTTGGCGTGATGGCTCAGGCGAGGCCGCGGGCGGGGCGGTCGTTTTCAATGTTGAACCGCATGCCATCCAAAAGCTCATCCAGATCAGGTCGCGCAGCGGGTCCGTTCGAGATATCGACCAGCATCTGCGTGCCATCGGGACGGATCGCAAACATGCCGGGTTCTGCGAAGTTATGTGACGTCTCGGCCTCGGACAGTGGCGAGGAGACGTAAAGGCCAAGCGCGCGCATCTGATCCTCGGTCAGGCCGTGGCAAAGGTCGAAACTCCAGCCGAATTCCTTCAGGTCTGTCAGCGCCTTGTCGCGGCTGTCAGCGGATACGACCACGACATCCATCAGGTCGTGCCAGTCTGCCAGCATTGTATTCAATTTGCTCAGATACCGTTTGCAGCGTGGGCAATGCTTGCCGCGATATACGATCAACAGTGTCCAGCGATCCTTCGGTTGACCGATCTCAATATCGCCATCGCCATCCGTTTTGGCAAAGGTCAGTTGCGCGATGGGTTCGCCGACACGCGGTTTGGGGGACGACATGCTTTGATCCTTCAAGAAATGCGTTTCAGGTGCGACAGCTTCGACCGGTTTCCAGATCAAAAAGGTGCATGGCGGCGGCGTCCAGTTCAAGGTTTACCTTGTCGCCACGATTGGCATTGGTCTGGCCGCGTTCATGCAGCGTGATGGGTTCGTCAGTCGAGGTGCGGCAATAAAGGTAGCTTTCGGCGCCCAGTTGTTCGACGCCTTCCACCGTGGCGTGAATGCCATCGCCGTCTGTGACATGCAGGTCGCCAGCGCGGATGCCCAGTTCGACGGTCTGGCCGTCCTCTGCGGAGAAGCGATTATCGAGCATTTGGGTGCCGCCATTGTCGAACTGTACCGCGTTTCCTTTCGCCGTGCCCTTGATGAAGTTCATGGCTGGTGAACCGATGAAACCGGCGACAAAGCGGTTGTCGGGGGTGTTGAACAGATCGAGCGGCTTGCCGAACTGTTCCACCACGCCATCACGCAGGACGGCGATCTTGTCGGCCATCGTCATCGCCTCGACCTGATCATGGGTGACATAGATCATCGTATTGCCAAGGCGGCGGTGCAGGTCGGCGATTTCGGCGCGCATGGCGACGCGCAACTCGGCGTCGAGGTTGGAAAGCGGCTCATCGAACAGAAAGATTTTCGGTTCGCGTACCACAGCGCGCCCGATGGCGATGCGCTGGCGCTGGCCGCCTGAGAGCTGGCCGGGTTTGCGTTCCATCAGCGGTTCGATCTGCAGCATGCGGGCAGCTTCGGCGACGCGTTGGGTGATCTCTTCGCGGGGCATGCGCAGGTTTTCGAGGCCGAAGGACATATTTTGGCGCACGGACATATGGGGGTAGAGCGCGTAGGACTGGAATACCATCGCCAGCCCGCGCTGGGCGGCGGGGATGTGGTTGACCACATTGCTGTCGATCGCGACCTCGCCGGCGGTGATGTCTTCGAGGCCGGCAATCATCCGCAGAAGCGTGGACTTGCCACAGCCCGAGGGGCCAACGAAGACACAGAAATCACCACTTTCGATTTCCATGTCGATGCCGTGGATCACCTTGACCGGGCCATAAGATTTGTGGACAGCGTTGAGGGTCAGATTGGCCATTATTTGATCCCCGTATTGGCTATGCCGGTGGTAATGTATTTCTGCAGAAAGACGAAGACGAGCGTTGTCGGGACGAGTGACACCACGGTCATGGCGAGCCGGAAGTGTTCGCGGCTGAGGTGCTCGCCACGGAATTCCAGCAGGCATAACTGGATCGTATAGGCGTCCTTGGTGGTGGCGATGGCGACCATCGGCAGGATCAGGTCATTCCAGCGCCAGACGATAGAGAGGATGCCGAGCGCGGCCAAGGCAGGCAGCGCCAGCGGCAGCATGATGCGCCAGTAGATTTGCCATTCTGTGGCGGCGTCCATGCGGGCGGCCTCCAGCAATTCGTCGGGGATGGTCAGCATGTATTGTCGAAGCAGGAAGACACCCGCAGGTGTGGCCGCGCCGGGGATGATGACGCCCCAGATTGACCCAGACAGACCGGTGAAATGGATCGCCTTAAAGACGCCGACAAGCGTGATGGTGGGCGGCACCATCAATGTGGCGAGGATGAAAAGGAAGAAGAAGTTGCGGCCCTTGAAAGTGTATTTCGACAGCGCAAAGGCGGCCATCGAGTTGATGATCAGCGTGATGATCGTCGCCAGCACGGTCGCGAGGAAGGAATTGGTGAAACATCGGGCGAAGTTGACGGAGACCTCTGCCGCACGGCCCGCAAGTGGCTCGGTGTAATTGCCGTAAGCCGGGGCGAAGCGGCGTTCGGCGGTGGCCGTGGCGGTTTCGATCTTGATGACACCGTCGACGGAATTGTCGACGAGGCGGCCCGGCATGGTTGGGCGCGAGGGGTCGAACCGGGGGACGGCGAACTGGGTGCGCTCGCCGGTGTCGGGGTGGACAGCGCTGACGAGGATCTGGCTGACGAGTTTGTTGGGCTGATACGGGTCTATGCCGAGAAACTCGCCGAGCAGACGCTGGGCTTCGGGGTCAAGGGTCGCGAGGATGCTGTCGACGTCGAATTCCGCCTTGGCGTTCGGGGCAAGGCCGGGATAGCGGACGAGCCAGTCGGGCAGCCCTTCACTTTCAATCAACGCACGGGCCTCAGCTGGGGCTTGGCCGGTGGCAGAGCGGACGGCGTAGTATTCGTCGCCTTCGAGGGTTTCGAGCAGAGCGTCGACGTCGTGTTGCGCCTTTTCTTCGTCATTCAATCCACGCCAGTCGAGGACGAAGTCGGGCAAGCCCTGTACGATGAAGATCGACCGGCCCTCGGGGCCATAGACAGTCGCGCGGGCGACGCGGGTGAATTCGGAAGGGACCAGCGAGAGGTCCTGTTTTTCCAGTTGGAACTGGGTTTTGAAGCTGTTGATGACCAGCCAGCAGACTGGCAGGAAGATCAATAGGAACCCGAAGGCGAGGTAAACATAGGTCACCACATCGACCCAATCGGCCCTTTTGCGCCCGCGTGTGCGCCCGAGGAACTGCCAGACAGCGGTCATTTTTGCCCCCGCCCGGTCAGCAAGACCTGCGCCAGCGACATGATCATGAGGCCGACAGCGATCAGAAGCGACGCGACTGCCGCGATGCCAAGGCCGTGGGCGGTTGGGTTGCCCCGAAGGCCTGAAGTTTCGAAGATATAGGCGACAACGGAAATCCAGCGGACCTGCAATGCGTAAAGCTCTTCAAACGCCTGAAACGCCTTGATGAGCGACAAGACCATCACGACCAACAGCGTCGGCATCAACAGTGGCAAGGTGATCCTGCGCAATTGCCGCCAGGGCGAAGTGCCGTCCATCTCTGCCGCTTCATACAGGTCTTTCGGGATCGCCTGCAGCCCGGCCAGCAGGATCAGCATGTAAAACCCCAGATGCGCCCATGTGTAGACAAAGACCGACCAAAACATCGTCCAGCTCGGGTCTTGCAGCCACTGGATCGGCTCGTCGATCCAGCCCCATTGCATCAGCGTCAGCGACAGCGCGCCCTGACGTTTCAGGATCAGCACCCAAAGATATGCGACCACCACGGGCGACAGCATGACCGGGTAGAAGTAGACCGAGCGCCAGAAGCCCCGGCCCCAGATGTTCCGGTTCAGCGCCAGCGCGGTGCACAGCGCAAAGAAGATCATGATCGGGACCTGAAAGACGACGAAGATCAGCGTGTCGGCGACGGCGCGCAGGAACTTGTCGTCTTCGCGGTTCTCGATCCCGGTGTCGATGTTGGTCTCGGCCAGCAATCGCTGGAAGTTCTCGGTGCCGGCGTATGGGCGTTCGTCGAACAGGATCGACTGGCCTTCGGTGAACGAGAACCCGACATTCATGAACAATGGAGCGAAAGTGAACGCGCCGAAGACGAGGAAATTGGGCAGGATAAACCAATATGGCAGGCCGGTGGCACCGGCGAAGCGCTGGGTGATCTCTATCGGCCAGCCGAGTACCGAAATCAGCTGGGTTCCAATGCCGCCACGGGGACGGATCAGCACCCAACCGATGATCAGGTAGATCAGAAGTCCGAAGGGCCAGCGGCTGCCTGAAAACGCATCGACGACGGCGTCTAACGCTTCCATTCGCTGCTGGCCCCTCTTTTAGTTTACGCATGTCCGAGAAGCTGAAAACCGGTTCCCACTTTTCAGCGACATGCTTGTCAGTTCTTATTCCGCAATCTTCGCGGCAACATCCGCGTCGATGGCGGCCAGAGCGTCTTCGAGGCTCATCTCACCATTGATGGCTTGCGTGATGTAATCCGGCACAATGCCATAGATTGCGAAGTTCTTGGCGTAGCCCTGGAAGGTATAGGCCTGCGGGGTGCCTTCGGCGGCCTTGCCTGCGTTCGCGGCAAAGGTCGACAGCGCAGCAGCCACAGCGGGCGACGCGTTCTGATAGTCAACGCCGGAAGCCTGAAGGCCTTGGTGGGCCGAGATGTTGTTGGTTTCAGACGCAAACATCTCTGCATTCTCGGTCTGGGCCATATAGTTCACCCAAGCTGCCGCTGCCTCTGGTACGTCGGTGGATGAGAACACGACCAGCGCCGAACCGCCGGGCATCGCGCCACAGCCGCCGGGGCCGCAAGGCGCGGGAACCGCTTTCCAGTCGAAATCCGCGATGTTCGTGGCGTAGTTGTTGATCATCCAAGACCCGGACATGTGCATCGCGGCGTCGCCTGACAGGAACAGCGGCGCGGCATTGCGGTACTGGGTGCCGGAACCTGCTGGCCAACCTTCGGCGGGCATCAGGCCGGAGGCGTGCCATTCAAGGAAGGTCTTGGCATAGTTCGTGAAGCCTTCGTCGACGAGGATCGGAACGCCCGCATCGTCAAAGAACTTCGCGCCGTAGGAAAACGCTGGGCCAGCCCAGCGGTGCGCGGTGCGGTCCATGACAAGGCCAGCGGTTGCGCCCACGGAATCCTGAACTTCTTTCAGGGCCACCGCCCAGTCATCCCAGGTCGCGCCGTCTTCCAGAAGATCAACGCCTGCGTCTTCGAACATCGAAACGTTCACGTAAGGGCCGGTCACGGTCAGCTGGGTCATCCAGCCGTAAACGCCGTTATCCTCGCCACCGGGCGCGCGGAACCACGGCAATGTGGCCGAGTAGTTTTCTTCCCAATAACCGGTATCAACATGGTCGCTGAGATCCAGATAGTACTGATTCAGACCGCCAAGATTGGTGACACGTGCCACGTCGGGTGCGGCATCTGTCTGCAGCTGATTTTCCAACTGGTCGCGGATCACTTCGTAACCCACGGCGTTGATCGTCACGGTGTGGCCGGTATCAGCGGTGAATTTTTCGGCCATCGCACCGAAAACTTCGCATTCGTTGCTGTCCTGATAGCACAGGAAATCGATGTTATCGGCCTGCGCCGCAACGGCACCGCCCAGAATGGTTGTGGCGAGCGCCACAGACTTAAAAGTCGTTTTCATGTTTTCCTCCCGATTGGAATGTTTACGCCCCGGTTTAGCGTTGGCTTGAACGGGTCATTCCTTCTTTAGCTTGGTCTGTTGCAACCGTTGACGCAAGCGCAGTTACAGGCCTGCCGTTCCGGTGGAGGATAAACGGCCTGTCCGGGATAAATCAATGGTGTATCAATTTGCGAATTGACGGCTTTTGGGTCAGGTAACGCGGGATTGGGTCTGGTATTTCGGATCGCGCCAGATTTGTTTCGAAATCACCTCTTCCAGCACGTTCACAGCCGCCATCACGTCGCCTTCATCCAGAAACAGAGGTGTGAAGCCGAAGCGCATGATGTCCGGCGCGCGGAAATCACCGATGACGCCCCGATCGATCAGCGCCTGCATGGCAGCGTAGCCATGTTCGAATGCAAACGAGACCTGGCTTCCCCGGGTTTCGGGATCACGGGGGCTTGCAAGTTTCAGCGACGGACAGCGGGTTTCGACCTCTGCGATGAATTGCTCTGACAACCCGATGGACGCCCTTCGCATCTCGTCCATGTCGACGCCGTCCCAGACGTTCAATGCGTGGTCGAGGATGGTGAGTTGCACGATAGACGGCGTGCCAACGCGCATCCGCTCCGTCGACATGGCGGGACGATAGCTGCGTTCCATTGCAAATGGCGCATCATGACCAAGCCAACCTGAAAGGGTCGGTTGGATGCCCTCAACAATGTCTGGGCGGACATAAATGAACGCTGGTGCACCGGGGCCACCGTTGAGGTATTTATAAGTGCAGCCGATGGCGAATTCGGCGTTTGATGCGGTGAGATCGACGGGAACCGCGCCAGCGCTGTGGGCAAGATCCCAGATCACGACAGCGCCCGCTGCGTGGGCGGCCCGGGTGATTTGAACCATATCATGCATCCTGCCAGAGCGGTAATCGACATGGGTCAACATCACCACCGCGACGGAATCGTCTATCTGTGAAAGCACGTCCTGAGGGGCAGGCGTGCGCAGTTCATAGCCCTTGTCAATTATGCGCAACAACCCGTCGGCCATGTAAAGGTCGGTCGGGAAATTGCCGTTGTCGGACAGGACCACGCGCCGATCACGGCGCATTTCGAGCGCGGCAGCCAGCGCCTGGTAAACCTTGATTGACAAAGTGTCGCCGGTGGCGACGGACCCCAGTGGCGTGCCAATCAGACCTGCGATGCGGTTGCCGACCTTGCGGGGAAGGTCCATCCAACCGGCGCTGTTCCACGCCCGGATCAATTGGCCGCCCCATTCATCGTTAAGAGACTTCGTTGCGCGGTCTGCCGCGCCTTTCGGCAACGGGCCAAGCGAATTGCCGTCAAGATAGATGACGCCATCGGGCAACTCGAAAAGGTCCTTGCGAGGGAGTGATTTCATTTGGCCCGCCTGTTCGGTTTTGCGCAAAGGACCATAATTGACCGGTGGGTTCCAGTGTGGATTGGGTTAGAAGATGTGGCGATGCGGCCCTTATGACGGGACTGCATCCAGAATTGTTACATGCCGCACTCGCAAAGAGCGACACCCGCAATGTGTCTGCGCCCGCAATAGCATGGGCGACGGCAGGCGCGGGTTTCAAAGAACTGAACGGCGACGCTTTGCACAGGGGCCAGCAAATCATCGGCTGGATTATTGGCGCTGCGCCACGGCGCCAGTGTACATCCACTGTTCGTGCTGTGCGGCCACACACGCGCTAATGCGCCGCCTTCGCTGCATTGCAGCAAACGCATAACGACATTGCGAGAACGGCTGTGGTGTGGGCGGGTTCAGCCTCCATATTATGAGGCAAGACGACAACACACATCCAAGCGAAAAGAGGTTCACGATGGCGAGTTCAACGACAAATCTATCCGGTCAGTCAGGTATTCTGTTTTCCGGTCTCGCGGCGGTCTTCCGTTTCATCCTTTCTGGATTTGACGCGGTTTCGGCTGCAAATACCCGCGCGGCGGCGGTCGAGCGGCTTAGCGCAAAATCTGACGAGGAATTGGCCGCTTTGGGTATTGACCGTAAAGATATCGTTCTTCACGTTTTTCGTGATGCCGTGAGCTGAATTCAGAGGCAGATGAAGTCCGACCTAACGGATGCCTGAGATGCGGATCAGTCGTCGGCGCGGTCCGCCTGAATGAGTGCTTTGTAGAGCTCCCGAACGCGATGGAACAACGGCCCCGCTTTGCCACCTCCAATTGGACGGCCGTCGATTTCAAACACCGGTGTCTGCGCTCCGAACGTGCCAGTTAGAAACGCCTCGTCGGCGCTATACGCGTCGACAAGGGAATAATTGCGTTCGAATACCGGGATGCCCTCGGCGCGGCAGATGTCGATGACTTTCCGGCGGGTGATTCCGTTCATGCAATAGTCGCCGGTTGACGTCCAAACCTCGCCGCCGCGCACAATGAAGAAGTTGCAGGCATTTGTGGTATTCACAAAGCCGAACGGGTCGAGCATCAGCGCCTCATCCGCACCAGCGCGGATCGCGTGGTTCAGCGCAATGATACAATTCAGTTTGGAATGCGAATTGAGTTTCGCATCCTGTGTCATAGGCAGGCCGCGATGATGTGGTACGGTGTGCAGGCGGATGCCGCGTTCGACCACGCTTTCATCCGGTTTGGAATGCTCTGCAATGATCACAATGGTCGGGCCATAGGCGCTGAGATGTGGGTGCTGAAACGGCTTTTTCTTGCGTCCGCGCGTGATCATCAGGCGGATGTGGACATCCGTTGTCATTTGATTTGCGTCCAGCGTTTGCCAAATCGCTGTTGTTAGCTCGTCGCGCGTTTTGCCGATCTCGAGATCGATATAAAGCGCGGCCTCGAACAGGCGGTCGAGATGTTCGTCAAGAAATGGGAGGTGCCCGTTGTAGAGGCGCAAACCCTCCCAGATGCCGTCACCCAGCATGAACCCGCTGTCGTAAACGGAAACCTTTGCGTCATCGCGATGGACGATATCACCGTCGACGTAAATCTTGATGTCATCGTTGCGGTCATCAGGCGCGGCGTCATGGGTGGAGGTGTGGTCAGGCATGGCTGTCCCTTGCTTCAGGGTTGATCATGTGGATCGGATTGCCTGCGGCAAAGGCGTTCACCTGTTCGAAGATGTCTGTGAACTGAAGGTCAAATTCATCCTCGGTAACGTATCCGATATGCGGCGTTGGCAGCACATTGGGATGCGTCAAAAGCGGGTGGGAAGTATCGCGAAGCGGCTCTTCTTCGAACACATCGACGGCGGCGAAGATACGGCCTTTCGCGATTTCCTTTTCCAGGGTTCCCGGCGCGACGAGACCGGAACGCGATGTGTTCACGAACAAGGCGCGGTCCTGCATGTTAGCAAGGTCTTCCGCCGTGACGATGCCGCGCGTGTTTGGTTTCAGGCGGACATGGACGCTGACAATATCTGAGGTCGCAAAGAAGTCGCGGCGGCTTTTGGCGACGGTCTGACCATCGTTGCGGGCGCGTTGTCGGCCCTCGGCAGACGACCACCACTGAATTTTCATTCCTATGGCTTGCGCATAACTTGCGACCGCGCGGGCAATGCGGCCGTACCCGTAGAGGCCGAGTGTGCGCCCGCGCAGTGTGCGCCCGACGCCCATTTGCCAGCTGCCGGAACGGATCGAGGCAACCTGCTCCGGGATTTGCCGATAACTCGCAAGGATAAGAGCCAGCGTCATTTCGGCGGCAGCATAACTGGGCGTGTCGGAATGCATGTTAGAGCACAGAAGGACGCCGTGCCGTGTACAGGCGTTTACATCGATATGAGGATAGACGCTGCGCTGAGAAATGAGTTTCAGGTTGGGGAGGCGGCTTATCAGATCATCAGTGATTTTGGTGCGCTCACGAAAGAGGACAAGCGCCTCAGCGTCGCTCACACGTGCTGCGAGCTTTTGTGCGTCTGGTTCGTGATCCGTCCATACCGTCACGTCGTGGTCTTGCAGCAATTGGTAACACGGAAGGCCACGTAGCGTGTCAAACCAATCATCCAGAATGTGGACCTTCATTGTCCGTCCCAGACGGATTGTGGCACAAAGACTTCTCCAGCGGCGAGTTTGCGGGCGGTGCGGACCAGCCCGGCGGAAGTGAGGTCAAAACCCTGCCCGTCGCGGGTAAAATCCACCATTACCTCCAAAATGCCCATCGGATGTTCCAGCAACATTTTTGCGGGTGAGATGGTGATATTGTCCGCCAGCCCCTCGCCCACGGTACCGGGACACAAGAGGCAAGCGCTGATACATTGCGATCCGGTGACGGCAAGCGCGGGGTGGCAGTTCCAGGGCATGAAATAGCGCGTGGCGGCGGTGCCGCCGTCTTTCGCAGGGGCAAGCAGGCCGAATTTCGGCATGACGCTTTCGCTGACATCGCCAAGGCCCATGAGTTCACCGGCCTTGCGGCGGATCGGTTCCATCCGGGCATAGAAGTCGCGATTCTCATCCAGTTCGGTCGCAGTTTCATAGCCTGTGAGGCCAAAGTCTTCGGCGCGGGCGATGGCCATCGGCATGGCGACGTCGATGCAGGTGATGCCGATCCCGTCGATTGTGTCGATCCGGTTGCCGGTTGGAAACATCGCACCGGTCGCGCCGCCGACGACATCCATGAACATCAGTTCAATTGGCGCGGCGGTGCCCGGGACGCCGTCGATCTGTGCGTTGCCATCGTAGTTGACCGCGCCGCCGGGGGTTTGCACTTTCGCAAGGATGCGTGCGCCGGTGTTGACGGCGCGGATTTTGACCTCGGTCGTGTCGCCTGTTGGAGGGATTAGACCCATTTCCAGTGCCGCAGGTCCGACCCCGACAAGGATGTTGCCACATGTCGGTTTGAAATCGACCAGTCTGTCGGTGACGCTTACCTGTGCGAAGAAATAGTCGATAACGGCCCAGTCGTCTTGTGATTTAGAAAGCATCGCGGTTTTTGTGGTCACGGCGGTGCCGCCACCGATGCCGTCGATGTTGATCGGGTGACCGGAGCCAACCATCGAAATCAGCACTTTCGCCAGTGTGTCTTGGTCCTTTGGCAAGTCGTCGCGCCGCATATAGGGACCGCGAGACGTTCCGCCGCGCATGAACAGAAATGGAATGCCGGTTTGTGTCATTGTGATCCCTTGGTGCAAACTGGCGTTATTCCTGCCGCCGGTCGGCCCGGTTTGCAAGGGATCGATGGCATGGGTCCGATTGAAATCCCGCCGAAATGTAACGCCAAAGGCTACCCGGTGATTGTTCGAAACCGGTTATCGTGTTTTTTGCCAACCAGATTGCCCGGTTGGTGGTCATGCGCGAAATCTTTCAAGGCGCCACGCGAAAGTGGCTTTGCGAAATAATACCCTTGCAGGTAATCGCAGCCCATTTCGGTGACGATCCTGACATGTTCGCGGGTTTCGACGCCTTCGACTGTAACCTGCACATCGACGACTTTTGCCATGTCAACGATGCTGCGCAGCAATGCCGCGCTGGTTTCGGATTCAAGGATCGGCATCACCAGCTGGCGGTCTATTTTCATGACGTCTGGTTGCAGCTGGGTCAACGCAACGATTGAAGCATGGCCAGAGCCGAAATCGTCGACTTCAATGGAAAATCCCTTTTCACGCAGGGCATCGAGAGCGAATTTGAACTGATCGGATTGCTCTTCGACGAGCACCGATTCCAGGATTTCGAAAGAGATGCGGGGGCCATATTCGCCAACATGTTTAAGGGTATTCCCAAAGCCGAGCCTTAAGACGCGTTCTGATGTGACGTTGAAGGATATTTTGGGAATTTGAACACCTTCGCGGGCCAGCTCATTGATATAGCGAATGCCCTTGCGGAAAATGATGTCGTCTATGTCCTCAACCAGTGAAAGCTGGCGTGCAACAGGCAAAAATGTATCGGGAAAGATCATACCCAGTTTAGGTGAAGGCCAGCGCGCCAGTGCTTCGACCCCGTAAATCTCTCCGGTCGTGGCGTCTATCTGAGGTTGGAAGAATGGCTCAAACTCCTCGTTTTTGATCGCGCCGCGCATCTGGGCGGCAAGTTCGCGGCGGAACAGAACTTCTTCATGCAATTCAGTATCATAGACTATGATGCGGTTTCGGCCCTGATCTTTGGCAGTGTAAAGTGCGGCATCGGCGCAGACGACGAGGTTATCGATCGCGCAGTGAGCACATTCTGTGCTGGCGACGCCAAAACTTGCGCCAAGCTGAATTGGCTTGCGCTCAAAATAGCGCGGCGTGCGAAGGTTTTCGAGGATGCGCGTGCCCGTTTCCACAGCTTGCTCAGTTGTACCGCCCGCGCGCAGCATGACGATGAACTCGTCGCCGCCAACCTGAACAGCCAGATCGTCAGCGCCAATTTCGTCGCGCAAAATGTCGGCAACTTCGGCAAGCGCGAAATCACCGGCGGAATGGCCCATCGTGTCATTGATGTATTTGAAATGATCGAGGTCAATACGCAGCAGTGTTCCGTTGGGCGTATCACTGGCCACACGCGCATCAAGCGTGTCGCTTAGAACCCGGCGGTTCGCAAGCCCAGTCAGCGGGTCGTGGCGTGCCTGATATTCGGTGGCGCGATTTGCGGCTTCGATTTCTTCGCGCTGCTTGCGGGTTCGGGTAATGTCGCTTGAGATTGCCATGAACCCATAGACTTCACTTTCGCCGTTCAGAAGCGGGGTAATGGAAATCGAGATCCAGTAGCTGTTGCCATTTCGCGTGGTGTTCAGAATTTCCGCTTTGACGGGAACTTTCATTCGGATCGCGCGTTGGAGTTTGGCGGCGGTTTCTGGATCGGTTTCTGCGTTTTGCAAGAAACTGCCCGGCTTGTGCCCGCGCACCTCGTCGATGCGATAACCCGACATCGCCTCAAAAGCCGGGTTGCCCCAAACAACGCGTTCATCAAGGTCGGTCACAAGGATCGCGTCATTGGCGTTCCGGGCGACTGCGGCAAGCTCATCGAGTTCCTTTTTCTGCCGGGCAAGGCGTTCATGCGGTGTCAGAATGACGGCGCGGCCAAGCGAGGCGAAAAAGGAAAACGCAAAAATCAGAACAACAGAGATTGCGCCGACCGACCGGATCAGCAGGTCCTGTCCCGCGGCGGCGACAGCCTCGCTGTCGGGAACAAGCACCAGAGACAGCGCGCCGCCTGCGACCGGCTTCATGCGGGCGCCAGGGTATTGGTTGAGGGTGGCGGCGGCGTTTTTCGCCGGGACAACTGTTGTGAGCCGCGCAATTTCGTTGCGCTGAAACACCGTATCGAGGTGCAGATCAAATTCAGCGATCAAGGTGCCTTCATTGTGTCCGCGGTTTACGACCGGTACGCCAATGGCGATATGGTCATAATCCTTACCCGCTTTAAGCAAGACCGGAGCAGCGGCATCCAGGCCTTCAAGTTCAGGGTCACCACCCGTCATGATCACCTTTTGCACGGCCTCAAGGTCCTCATTCGAGAATGTCGAATGATGGCCATTTTCAAAGGCCATTCTGGCAAGTTCCTCGCCAAATGCATCAAAGAGTATCACGTTTTCCAATGTGTCGGGCCGCGGCATCGCCTCCAGATAATCTCGCATGACGTCGGTATTGCTGACATATCCGATAGCCACCGACACAACGTCCGGCTGGCTGGCGACGAAGCTTAACAATTGGCGATGCTCTGCCAATACCGCGTCGAAGGCGCGCGCGTCCTGTTCGACCTGATCGGCAATCATGCGCTGCTGCATGGCTGTCAGAAATGGCGTTGCCGTAAACCAGATCGCCGCTGCAGACGCGACGATCATCATCACCAGAACGAGGATGACAAGCGACCAAAAACTTCGGGCGAGCGTCATCGCGGTAACTGCCTCGCGGTCCTAGTCGACATGGGCAAGCTTGCCGTCAACTTGAAAACGGGCCATGCAAAGATCATCCGCGCCGAGCGCTTCATGGGCGTCGGGTTGACCGGGCGAATAGGGCACAAATGGCGGCGAATATTCGGCAAGTATTCCCGCGACCGGTGTTTCCAATGCCTGAAGTGCCGCGCGAACCAACCTGCGTTTGGTTTTGATTGCGCTGCCCCAATCTGGCGAATTGCTTGCCTGTTCTGTCGCAGCAATCAACACCCGCGTGATGTCATAACCGTGCACAAAGCCAGTTGGTGCCGGAATTTCCGCCAGTCGGGCCGGACCCCCGGTCGCCTGAGAAAGGGCACGTTTTAAAATTGTATTGCCGCGCGTTTCCTCGGCCAAACCACAGCTCTGCAGGACGCGCAGATTTAGGCGATCACGGGCCTTGGCCCTGACCTCATCCTGAAACGGACCACCCAAAATGCCCCAATGACTGAAAACGCGTACCGGGTTCGGCATTGCCGCAAGTGCCTTGACAATATGGGCGCCATTGTCCCAGTCCGAGAGCATAATTGCGCAATCCGCACCGGAATGACTGACACTTGTGGCAAGCGTCACGGCAGAGGCTTTTCCCAGCGATGCATTAAAGAATTCCGCGATCGCTGGCTCCATCCCACGCGCCGATAACGCGGCGGTCAGCGTCTTGAAATTGGCGTGGCCCCAGCCCGTTTCGATAAGGATCAATGCAATCTTGCGACAACCGGCGGCATCCACGGATTGCGCGACAAGAAATTCCCCGGCCTTGGAATCGTCCACGGATAAACGGAAAAGCCAGTTTTCGTGACCGGGCGCGGCGCGGGTGATCGGACCCGCCGCCGACCACGGCAGAAGCATCAGGATTTCGTTTTCGTTGATGAATTCGCGGTGGGTCAGATAGGGTGGCGAATGCAGACCGCCGATCATCGCAATGGCGTTGTCGCTTTGCAAGTAGTCCCGCATATGCCGGTGGGAGCGTTTGACATTGGCGCGGTGGTCACGGGTGACAAGCGTCACCGGTTCGCCGCCAAGCTCCCAGCCAACCCCATCCAAAGCGGTACGCACGCCAAGCTCGATGGCTTCCGCCGCTTCGTGCGAAATCGAGTAATCGGCGTCGATATGAAGTTCCAACGCCATCGGGTTTGAACCCGCCGAAATTGTCGCGATGACGGCAATCACAATTCGGGCAAAAGCAGACTTGGAAAACATTGGCGACCTAACCACATCACTGTGTGACGGGAATGAACGCCAAGGCGTTAAATACGCCCTAAGTCAGGAGACTTGTTCGCACGAATTTCAATTAAAACTTTATTGGCCGACAGGGTCAGGCCGCCTTTCGCACCGGCGACCGTCCGGGCGCTGGTACGACACGCAGCAACAAAAGCAACCCGATGATGCCAAGATAGATGATCGGTTCCCACTGAAATCCCTTGACGATCATCAGGAAGTGAACTCCGCCCAGAGTGACAGCCGCGTAAGTGAGTTTGTGCAAACGACGCCAGCGCACCGGTCCAAGGCGGCGCAGTGACCAGTTGTTCGAGGTCATCGCCAGCGGCACCAGAAGTGTGAAGGCCAGCATTCCGATTGTCACATAAGGGCGTTTCAGGATGTCGGCCCAGATCTGAGCGAGTATTTGCACATCAAGAAACAGCCAGACACTGAGGTGCAGGAAAACATAGGAAAACGCGATCAACCCGATAGCACGGCGAAAGCGGATAAGGTCGAGTTTCAGGAACTTGCGCAGCGGGGTGATGGCAAGGCCAAAGACCAGCAATTGCAGCGCAAACTCGCCATAAAGCCGCTCCAGCGCGTTGATCGGTTCAGGTCCCAAGCCGCCGGTCAGCCCCTGATAGAACCACCAGGCTGCGGGAAGGGGCGCGATCAGGTACAACACCCATGCCGGCAATTTTCTGGTCGTTTGGTTGATACGCTGCATCATCGCCATTTTCGATCTTTCCTCGCCCTTTCCAATGACATGGATTTGGGTGTGGGACGTGAAAAATCTATGCGTGCTCACGCGGTCGTTGTGATTGTTTCATTTGACCGGCGTGATCCGCATCGGCAGGTGCGAAAACGCGCGTATTGTGTTGTTCATCGCGATTTCCGGGGTGCCGTCGAGGTGCCAATGTTTCACCTTTGTAACAAGCGCCTCGAACAGTCGCCGCATTTCCAGCCGTGCCAGATGCATGCCCATGCAGGCGTGTACGCCATGGCCAAACCCGACATGCTTGCGAACATTGCGGGTGACATCGAAGCGGTCAGGATTTTCAAAGACGGTTTCGTCGCGGTTTGCCGAGGCATAGATCATCATCGCACGCGAACCTTGTGGGATGGTAACGCTTGCAACCTCGATATCCGTCTCGACATACCGGGAAAATGCGCGGATCGGCGTGGAAAGACGAACGACTTCTTCAATTGCATTGGGGATCAGGGAGTTGTCGGACCGCACAAGATCCCACTGGTCGGGGTTTTTCGCAAAATAATAAGCCGCAAACCCGGTGGCGGAGATCGTCGTATCAAGGCTTGGCGGAATGTAGTCGCGCATCAACTGCGCGGCTTGCGCCTCAGTGAACCCGTGTTTTGGCGCAACCTCGAAAATGCGACGGGCCAACCCGCCCGGTTTCAGTGCCTCTTTGCGCCCGTATTTTTGCAGGAATTTCTGCAGTTCCTTCAGTGTTTCAAACGCGGCGCGGGCGCGGTCGTTCGAGCCTTCAAAGATATCGAACGCCGCCGCCGCCCAAGTCAGCATATTATCGCTGCCCGCATCGTTCAGGCCGACCAGATCGACAACGATGGAAAGGGGCAGGACCTGTGCAAGATCGGATACGGCATCAAAGGATCGGGCGTCGGCTATTCTGTCCGCCAATGCTTCCGCGGTGATCGTGATCTGTTCATCCAGCGCGGCAAGCGATTTGGGCATGATTGGAACGGCAGTCACCGCGCGCTGACGGTCATGATCCTCGTCATCTGAATTGAGCGTCGATCCAACAAGGAGCCGGTTATAGTCCTCGTTTAATGAAAGACCCCGACCAGACCGGAAAACAGCCGTGTTTCTAAGCCCCTGGACGACTTCCTGATAACATGGAAAGGCGAAAACGCCATTTTGCGGCAGCCACAATACCGGCCCCAGTTCACGCATCTCGCCGTAACGTGGGATGGGATCGCGGATGAAATCATCCCCGAAAAAGTCGACGTCATATTTCGGCGCGGTGGTCATTGGATAACAGAGCCAGACCCGCGCGGCCTTCGCAAGCTCGCTCTTCTTCTTGGTTTGAAATACGGCGGGGGAGCGCGAGGGGGCTGGCCCCCTCGCTTTGGTCGGCGCGGGCTTTTGCCCGCGGCGATGTCAGTAAAGCTTGGCCAGATCCATGCCTTCATAAAGGCTGGCGACTTCGTTTTCGTAGCCATTGAACATCAGCGTCGGCTCGCGCTTTGCAAACAGTCCGCCGCCGATCGTGCGGTGCGTCGCTTGGCTCCAACGCGGGTGGTTCACGTTCGGGTTTACGTTCGAATAAAAGCCATATTCCCGCGCATTCGCCATGTTCCAGCTTGTGGGTGGCTCTTCTGCCGTGAGTGAAATCTTTACGATCGATTTGATCGATTTGAATCCGTATTTCCACGGGACAACCAGACGGATTGGCGCGCCGTTCTGGTTCGGGATCGGTTCATCATACAAGCCCGTCGCCATGATCGTCAGCGGATGCATCGCCTCGTCCATCCGAAGGCCTTCGCGATAAGGCCATTCGAGAATGGCACGGCGTTGGCCGGGCATTTCTTCGGGGCGGACAAGCGTTTCGAACGCGACATATTTCGCCTCTTCCTTCACGCCAACCTTGTTCAGCAAATCAGCCAGCTCGAACCCGGCCCAAGGCACGACCATCGCCCACGCCTCGACGCAGCGGAAGCGATAGATGCGTTCTTCCAGTTCGACGCCCTCCATGATGTCGGCCATCGAGTATTCGCCGGGATTGTCGACCAGCCCGTCAATCATGATCGACCACGGTTCGGTCGTCAGAGTGTGGGCATTATTCGCGGGGTCAGCCTTGCCGGTGCCGAATTCGTAGAAGTTATTGTAAGTCGTGATGTCTTCCAGAGTGTTCGGTTCCATATCGGTGGAATAGTCGCTGGGCATGGCGCCGAGCTTGGCAAGTGCCGGTCCGGCGATACCACCAGCGGCCAGTGCCCCCATACCGGCCATGATCTGGCGGCGGTTCAGGAACGCTGATTTCGGTGTGATCAGCGAGTGATCCAGATTGTTCTGCCAACGTCGCGCCATTGGTCCCTCCATTTTCTCTTTGGCGGGATATAGCGCGGGAGTTGCGCAAAACCTATGAACGCATTCTCACGATGCCGTTGGTGTTTTGTAACGAAAGCTGAACGGCGCCTTACTTTTCGTTCTCTTCGTTTTTGTCGCCCTGCCACGCCCAAAGCCATTGATACCCCGATTCTGGATAAGACGTTGGCGTCACCAGTGCACTACTCGACAGAATTTTTTCGTAGTTTTTTGATTCGTTTTTTACGATACTCGTTGACCCTTTTTCGCAGAGGGTTGCGATGAGGGATTTCCACCATTGTTATGGAAATGATCCTCGGTTCTCTCAAAGCCTCATTTGGCTCCAGTTCAACGGCAATTCCGCCAAACTCTCCAAGAAATAGAACATTTGAAACGGTTTCGTGATCCGCTTTGAATGTATCAGGGTCATTTTTCCGTACGTGTTTCGGGATGATCACCTGAAAGGGAGTGGCGGCCATCAGATCGAGCACAAGTGTCATGGTTCTTTTAGGGAGCGCAGCCAGTTCATTGAGCTTATCCGTGAGGGCGTAGAGACGGTTGGGGTCCTCTTCCATCATGTCGAACATGAGGTCCCGGATCTTCTCATAAGCGAGATCTTCGTTGATTGGGAAGTTGTTCTCCATGGCGCGCACCTTTTGCCCCGTGTTGACCAGCCTGAATGCCCCCGTGATTAGTATGGGGTGAGAGGGGTTTCCAGGTACGTTGCCCCATGATTCAAGGTTCAAAAGCGACACAATATGGACCGCCACTCATGTCGATCACTAACACCGCACTTTTTGTCTGTCTCGATGATTTTGCAAAAACCTACGAGGACTGGGAGCGCCACCGGTTGATCCCCTCGGGTCGTCAGAGGCTTCGCGCCGGCAAGCTGACCCTGGGGGAGAGCCTGTTCATCATGGTCTTGTTTCACTTGTCGCCGTTCAAGGACTTCAAACATTATTGGATTTATGGCGTTGAGCAGAAATACCGTGACTGCTTTGGCAACCTCCCGAGCTATGGTCGGTTTGTCAGCCTCATGCCAAGATTAATGGTGCCGTTTTGCATACTGCTGCACTGCTTCAGCGGTGAAAAAACCGGCGTCTATTTTGCCGACAGCACTAAGCTCGCGGTCTGCCACAATGCCCGCATTAATCGAAACAAGGTCTTCAAGGGGCTGGCAAAGCGCGGTCGCAGCACAATGGGCTGGTTCTTTGGCTTCAAACTGCATCTAATCATCAACAACAAGGGGGAGATCATGGCCGTCAAAATCACGGCAGGTAATGTCGATGATCGAAAGCCGTTTGAAGCCATGATCGCGGGCCTCGAAGGCAAAATATTTGCTGATAAGGGCTATATCTCCAAATCCCTCTTCCAACGGCTCTGGCAGCGTGGGCTCCACCTCGTCACCGGCATTCGCCGCAACATGAAAAACTATCTCCTGCCAATCCTGAACAAAATCCTGTTGCGAAGGCGGTTCATCATCGAAACTCTGTTCGATAAGTTGAAAACCAGCATGGGACTGGAACACACTCGACACAGATCGCCTGCCAACGCATTCGTACACCTCATCTCGTGTGTCGCAGCCTATATGCTCGGGAAAACCAAAGTTAAAATGGGACCCATAACCGTGCCGGAAACAATCAGGCAGGTCGAATACCAGATATAGCGCTTATCCAGAACTCAGGTATTGATGCGCGAGATAAGCGCCACACACCACGAACAACGCCGCCCAGCCAGTTTTTCCGTTGGACCATTCAAAGACAGCCCAGCCAAAGCAAAAGGCGATGATCAACACCCGCAGCCAAAGAGGGCGAAACAACGGGTGCTGAACGTCGAAGGCTTCCTTCAGGCCCTTCATCCGGCGTTACGTGCGGCCAGTGCCCTTTCATAGGCTTCGCGGGCCTCGCGCACTGCAGGGCGTTCGCTGACCTCGGGCACTGCGACCTCCCACCATGTGCCGCCTTCTTCGGTGGACGGATAAGGATCGGTGTCAATGACGACGACATAAGGGCGTCCGTGACCGTGGCGTTTGGAAAGCGCGTCTTCCAGTTCCGAAATGGACGAAACCTTGACCGAAACCGCGCCCATCGAAGCCGCGTGGGCGGCGAAGTCGATGGCGCTTTCGTTTTCGTGGACAGCGTTTTTCAGGAGGTTGTTAAACTCTGCGCCGCCGGTGCCCATTTGCAGGCGGTTAATGCAGCCGAATCCGCGATTGTCCGTGACAATGACCGTAAACTCGATACCCATCATCGCCGCCGTCGCCATTTCGGAATTGGCCATCATATAAGTGCCGTCACCGGTGAAACACATCACATCGCGGTCCGGTTCCGCCATCTTGATGCCGATGGCGCCGGCGATTTCATAGCCCATGCACGAAAAGCCGTATTCCATGTGATAGCTGCCGGGGTGGCCCGCCTTCCAAAGCTTGTGCAGTTCTCCGGGCATCGTGCCGGCGGCGCACATCGCAACCGTGTCGGGGCCAGCCGCACGTTGCACCGCGCCGACGACCTGCATGTCAGTGGGCAGCTCATTGCCTTCGGGCGCGTCGGTCAGTGGGTCGACGGCGGCGAACCATTTGGTTTTCAACGAAGACTCCGGCGCGGGCGATTGGTGATCGCGCAGGATCGCCTGCAAAGTTGCCAACCCGATGCCTGCGTCCGACAGCATCGGTTCGGCCCCATGTTTGGCGGCGTCATAGGCGTTGACGTTCAGCGTCGCGAGTTTGGCATTGCCCATCAGACCCCATGAACCGGTGGTGAAATCCTGCAACCGGGTGCCAACACCGAGGATCAGGTCGGCCTGTTCGCACAGCGTGTTGGCGGGGCTGCCACCGGTGACTCCGACGGGGCCGAAATTCAGCGGGTGGTCCCATGGCATGGCGGATTTACCGGCCTGGGTCTCGGTGACGGGGATCTGGTATTTCTCTGCGAATTTAGTGAGTTGGTCAGTCGCATCTGAATAAAGAACACCGCCGCCGGCGACGATGACGGGGCGTTTGGAATTGCGGATCAGATTGGCGATATTCTCTGCCTCGACCTGATCAGGATAGGGGCGGCGGATGCGCCAGACCTTGGATTCAAAAAAGGCCTCGGGGTAGTCGTATGCTTCGGCTTGCGTGTCCTGACAGAAGGCCAGCGTGACCGGGCCAGCTTGCGCGGGATCGGTCATGATTTGCATCGCGCGCGGTAGCGCGGTCATCAGATGTTCGGGGCGGGAAATCCTGTCGAAATAACGGCTTACGGGTTTGAAACAGTCATTGGCGCTGATCGTGCCGTCACCAAAATCCTCGACCTGTTGCAGCACCGGGTCGGGGCCGCGCGTGGCGAAAACGTCGCCGGGGACGAGCAGGACTGGGATGCGGTTGACGTGGGCCAGTGCGGCGGCGGTGACCATGTTGGTGGCACCGGGGCCAATGGAGGATGTGACCATCATCGCACGACGTCTAAGCGACTGTTTTGAATAGGCAATTGCGGCATGCGCCATGGTCTGTTCGTTGTGACCGCGATAGGTCGGAAGCTTGTCCTGCATCGGCTGCAGGGCCTCGCCCAGACCGGCGACATTTCCATGGCCGAAGATGGCCCAGCACCCGGCAATAAAGGGGTCGCCGGTTTCGGTTTTCTGGTTGGCAAGCCAGCGGATCATGGCCTGGGCGGCGGTTAGTCGAATGGTTCCCATGGGCCCAAAACTCCTGTCTGTATCACGTAGGTAAATCGTCGGTATTACGTCGGTATTTTTATCAGTGCTCGTCGGTGTCGGGATACGCCCCAACGACCTGCTGGTCAAAGTCAATTAGGGAACCAGTCACGACGCCGGAGTCATCCCCGAGCAGAAATGTCGTCTGCCGCGCCACATGTTCGGGTTTCACCATCATGCCAAAGGGCAGGCTTGCTTCGACCCCGGCCTGCCAGCCGCTTGGCCGATCATGGCTGACCTGCTGGCGCATGTTTTCGCCCGGTGTGTCCATCCAGCCGACATTGATGCCGTTCACACGGATGCGGTGGTTCAACAGCGCGTTCGCCGCGTTCTTGGTGATGCCGGCAAGCGCGGCCTTGGACGCGACGTACGGCGCGAGGAAGGATGTGCCGCCGTGGACGACGATTGAGAGGATGTTGACGCAAGCGCCGGGGTGGCCCGCATCGATACAATGCTTGGCAAATTCCTGCAGTGCGAAGAACGGTGCCTTGGCGTTGGGGGTCATTATCTCGTCCCAGCGTTCCGGTGTGGTGTCAAGGATGGAACCACGGTCTGTGTTGGCCGCGCAATTGACCAGCGCGTTAATTGGGCCGATCAGATCGACGGCCTGCCCAACCATCGCCTGAACCGCGGGAATGTCGGAGAGTTCCAACGGCAGGCAATGCGCATCTGCGCCGAGGCCGCGCAGTTCTTCAACTGCACGGGCGCCTTTTTTGGTGTTTCGGGAGGTGATGACGATGAGGGTGCAGCCTTCAGCAATCAGCTGGCGGGCAATTGCTAGGCCAAGGCCCTGTGAACCGCCGGTAATGATTGCGCCTGTGTTGGAATGCACTGCCATCGTGAGTTTCTCCTAGGGCATAGTGTGCGGATTCGCACTATGCGTTAAAGCCGGGCGCATCAAAGGTTCACGCGCGTCCACTTGGGGTGGGCGCGGTTGGGCTTGGTGGCCGGGTTTACTTTGCGCGTACGCTTCGCCCGGACAGGCCGTCAGGCAGAATTCGCGCACGCCCGGGGGGGGCGTGGTCGTGCGCGAACCGGATCGCAGACTATCCGGACGTTTGGGTGCTTGCAGCATGCGCGCCTCAAAAACAACCGCCATGGCGTTTCCCTAAATCGCAGCCAGTTCCTGTTCCAGATCGCCCATCTCGGCCCCGCCGGACATCAGGCGGCGCATTTCCTTGTCGGAAATCTCTTCTGACTTTCCGGCCCCGATGGCCTTGCCAAGCGCAAGGAAGGTGAACCTGTCGCCAACAAGGCGCGAGTGGATCTCGTTATGGGTGATGAAGATGATCGCGATGTCGCCACGGGCGCGCACACGCTTGACCGTTTTCAGAACGCCCATCTGCTGTTTCTGACCCAGTGCCGAGGTTGGTTCGTCAAGGATCAGAACCTTGGCGCCGAAATAGATCGCGCGCGCAATTGCGAGCGTCTGACGCTGACCACCAGACATGGTGCCCACGGCCTGTGTCGGGTCGGAAAAGTCGATCCCGATCTTCAGCATCTCGTCATGGGCGATCTTGTCCATTTCGTCCATTTTGAGGCGACCAAGCGCGCCCTTCATCTCGCGCCCCATGAAGAAATTGCGCGTGACGCTCATCAACTGGTTCAGCGCGAGGTCCTGATAAACGGTGCCGATCCCCGCGGCAGAGGCGTCGCGAGGGCTGCGGAACTGAACCGGTTTGTTTTCGATGTAAATCTGGCCTTCTGTAGGCTGGTGAACGCCAGCAAGTGTTTTGATCAGAGTCGACTTCCCGGCCCCGTTGTCGCCCAGAAGGGCGTGAACTTCGCCCGGGTAGACCTCCAGATCCACGCCCGCGAGCGCGGTGAAGGGACCGAAGCGTTTAACGAGATTTTCGACGCGGAGATATGGTTCAGCCATGTCAAATTCCTCCCGTGATACGCTTGCGGATGCGTTCGTTGGCGAACACGGCGGCCAGAAGGATCGCGCCAAGGAAGACGCGGAACCATGCGCCGTCAATCGCCGGGATAAAGAACACCGCGTTGGCCACGAGACCCACAGTGATCGCGCCGAAAGCCACGCCGATGACAGAACCATAGCCGCCCGTCATAAGCGTGCCGCCGACGACCGCAATGGCGATGGCAAACAGTTCCATCAGGTTGCCCTTGGCGGCGTCCGATGTGTTGGTGTCAAAGACCTGACACGCGGCGAACATGGTGGCGCAGAAAGCGGTGAACATGAACAGGCCGATCTTGACCCGGTTCACCGGCACACCATTGGCGCGTGCGGCTTCCTTGTTGTCGCCGGTTGCATAAATCCAGTTGCCGACTTGTGTGCGGCTGAGGATGTAATAAGCAACGGCGCCGATGATGATGAACCACAGGAAGCGGGCATCAAACCCGGTTACCCATTGTTCCAGACGGCGGTTGATGTTCAGAAGCGCGAGTGTGTTGATCGTTTCGATCGACAAGCGCTCTGGGAATTCCCAATTGGCCGTGACCCACGACCCGATCCCGTACCACCCATCATAAAACCAGCCAAAGACTTCGCCCCCGAGGATGTTGGCGAACCAGCTTTCTTCTTTGTAGTCAGGCAAACCGGACACCTGTGTGGACTGGTTGATCAGGCGGAACGCAACCTCTGTTACGCCGCGCAGGAAAAACAGGAAGCCAAGCGTCACGATAAAACTCGATAGCCCGGATCGGACAACAATCGTGCCGATGATCCAGCCAAGGCCCAGCGTCATGACGAGCGTGAACACAAAAGCCAGAAACGGCGTCGCTTCGCCGAGGCCAAAGGGCAATCCCCATTTCAACATCAGCGCCATCGACATGCCGGCAAAACCGATCATCGATCCGATGGAGAGGTCGAATTCGCCCGCGATCATCAAAAGTGCGGCCCCGATTGCGATGATACCGTATTGTGCGATGATTTTGATGTTGTTCTTCAGGCCAAGCGCGTTGAAGGCCTTGAACTCAGAGGCGATGGCCAGTGCGATGATGATTACGATCATCACGATAAAAGCACCGATTTCCGGCCGTCGGATCAGCCGTTGAAATCGCGTTTCTTCCACTAAGCGGTCGGATTCACTCGCGTTTGCCATGTTCCCCTCGTTCTGTCAGACAAATTGATTCTTGTGAAAAAGCAGGCGAGGTTGCCCACGCCTGCTTCTTTTCGTTGTCAATGACTTAGCGGTCGACGCCCGCAAGCGCCTTAACGGCGGCTGCGTTCGACTTGTCCACGAAGCCCGGGCCAGACGCAATGTTGTTGCCCGGCAGAAGGCCAGCGTGGTTGTTGTAGAGATGCAGAACGATGACCGGCATGTAGCCTTGCAGACGCTGCTGCTGGTCGATGGTGAAGGATGCACGACCGTCTTCGATCATGTCCATCACACCGGGCGACAGGTCAAAGCACGCCAGATGCACGTCGGCGCCTACAGCTTCGATTGCCTTCGTTGCAGCTTCACAGACGTGCGGGCCAACAGCCAGAACGCCGTCGATGGACGGATCAGCCTGCAGCGCCGCAGCGGTACGGGTTTCGATCTGCGCCGGGTCGTTTGACACGTCGATCATGTTCAACTCGCCACCCAATCCGTCGAAATAACCGGTGCAGCGGTCAACAAGCGCGGTGTTGAATGCTTCCTGGTTCAGGCAAAGACCGTTGGTCACGCCTTCCGCAGCAGCGCGGCCGCCTGCAGCTTCACCTGCCAGACGCTCTGGCTGACCGACATGCATCAGCGCGCCAAGTTCGCCCGAGGCTTCCAGACCGGAGTTCATGGTCACGACCGGGATACCGTCCGCAACCGCTGACTTGATCGCAGGGCCAAGCGCCGCAGCGTCGGGCAGCGATACGATGATGCCATCGGGGTTGGATGCAGCAGCAGCTTCAATCAGGGCTGCCATAGCAGCCATGTCCCCGGAGACGTCAAAGTTGTATTCCAGCGTTGCGCCAATCGCGGCAGCAGCATCACGGCCACCTTTTTCAACAACCGGCCAGAACGGGTCTGTTCCTTGGGTGTGCGTGATCATGACATAGCGTTCCTGCGCCATGGCCGCAGACGCCGCGACAGCCAGAGCCGCACCAGCCAAAAGTAGTTTCTGCGTAACTCCCAAGCACCCTGTCCGATAGGGTTGCGGGGTTTTGTTCCGTCAGAGCCGTGCGATGATCTGAGGTGGTGACAGGGTCAGGATTTCCAGGATGTTGAACCGGTGTTTTCTGGCCGTCGAGATGACGGACCTGATGTCGGCGAAGACCCGCGCGCCCTCGAGGGTGCGGAAGGTGCCCGAGATTTTCATGCGCAGCTTCATCATGCGCAGGTCCTGTTCGGCCTGATTGTTTGTGAATGGGACCGCGAAGTCGGCGATGAATCGCAAAACGTCATCGCGGTAGTCACGCAGGCGGAGGAGCAGGTTGTGGCCTGGCCGCCTGGCTTTTCGGCCGCGGGTGCCGGGGCTTTTGGCCAGCGGGGGCTGGCGTTCGTGGAAGGCGAGCCCCTTGGCGAGGATCGCCATGTATCTGGTGACTATACCCTGGCGAACCAGTTCCGGGAGTTCGGTCTCGCCTTGATCCTGAGCCGCGCATCTGAGCTGATTGGCGCTATGAAGCACTGCGCTCATCTCCGTCGCCCAAGGCTCTTTTTCGATCTCTTCGATGGCCTTGAGTTCGCGCAAGTGATGCGCCCCGCAGAGGGCGTGGGCGTCCACTCCGCTCATATGGGCGTAGTAGGGTTTCCAGTGATCATGAATGATCGTCCCGCCGGTCAGGAAGGTTGGAACAGCACCGCGTTTGGCGCTGATGCGGTAATGGGTGAAGGCGGTATCGCAGATCGTGTGCAGCCAGTGCAGCTTGCCGGCAACACGAAGTCCGGTCTCGTCCAGATGCCGAACGCCGCCTTCGGCAAGCCGGGCGAGAATGTGTTCAACCACGACACCCATCTTATTTGCCGCGCCGCGCGTCCAGTTGGTCACGCTGGCCGCGCACAAGCTGGTGGCCCCAAACAGGTCGCGCATAAGCTGGCAGACCCGATCCTCGGGTATCAGCTGCTGAACATTGCAATAGACCGCCACTGCCCGCATGCGCGTGCCATATTGCACATGCGCGGCCACGCCATCGGGAAAGCCAGCCGTCGTCGTGGCTCGACAATGGTCGCAACAATAAACCGCCGCCTGATGCTCGGTGACCTCCAGGCGTGGCGCAGGCAAGTCGAACACCTGACGCTTCTCGATCCCTTTCACCATCTCCGCCGTCAGGGCGCTCTGACAGGCGCTGCAATGCGTCGCCTCATGCCGTTCGACAAAGTCGGGTGTTGACGTCTGGCGCAGGGTGTCGCCCCGGTGGCCAACTTGGCCGCCACTTTTCTTTCCGGATTTGCCACGCAGGCTGCGCGGGGCTGGCTTCTTCAGGCCATCACTTGAAGGGGGCTTGCTGCTATTGCTGCTGTTCTTGGCCAACTGTCGGCGCAGGTCCGTGATCTCTTCCGCCATGCTCGCCAACGCAGCTTCAAGCTCAGCGATCCGACGCAGAGCCGTGGCGAGAAGTTGTTCAAGGGCGGCAACCTGATCCATCCCACCACTGATTCAGAGAAATCAACCCGGCGCCACAGAATTCAGACAAGAAAGAAAAAAAACACGCGCAAAATGGCAAATTCGACTCACCATAAAACTGACAATAACACTCAAACGTGGGGGGTGCTTGGGAGTTACGTTTCTTCATGAGTTTCTCCCTGAGGTTTGGGGTCCGGCGGCCCCGCGGTATTCACCGGAAATGCCCGGATCTTGGGCGGAATTCATCCCACCGACGCGCTTAACGGGAGCGATCCCGACCCGCGATGCAACGAATGCGTGAATGTAGGAATTGCGATCGGACCGGCGGAAATGGTGCAAGGCACCAAAGACGCCAAAGACAAGGCTGGCAAGCGCCAACATGTCATACATTCCAGATCTCCTCCCAGGTCGAACCGAAGTACCTGCGTTCCCGGGCTAGTTTCAAAACATCGCGCGGCGACGCCGGTGGGTCCGACAACGGCGACAAGTTGGTTGATTTTGGGCCGATGCGTCAAGTGGACCGCGCCTATATGGTTTCATTGATGAAAGTTGTGCGCGGCAAATGATGGAATTACATCAAATTCTGAGTTGACGTGACAGGATTGCCTCAAAAACAATCAATTACGCTGCGCAGTCAGACGGACTCAGGAAGGTGAATCACACTTTCAAGAAATACCTGGCTGGGGATTCGGGCGTCTTCATTCAGCGTAACCTGCGACATCATCTCGACCAAATTCCGGCACAACGCCTTTAATGGCGTCGCCGCGACCATCGTGACATAGCCATCGGTCAAGCCCAACTGGGTCTCTGGCGTAAGCTCGTTCACAACCAGCGCGACCTCGCCGGGTTCGCGGGTTTCCCGCAGCGCCCTGATCGCGCCTTCCATGCCGCCGCCGGTCATGAAGATGCCCTTGATGTCCGGGTGCCTGTCCAGCAAATCGAGCGTCGCCTCGTGCGTCAGCTGCCGGGTTTCGAGGTTGACCATCGTGTCGAGAACTGTGAATTCTGGTGCTTTTTCACGGAAATAGCTGCGAAATCCGGTTTCGCGCAGTTCATGTCCGTGCCATCGGTGACCGCCGACAAAAAGCGCGACCTTGCCGGGAACGTGCACCGCCGTGGCCACCATCCAGCCCGCCATGCGCCCGACTTTCATGTTGTTGCTGCCGATATAGCAGATGCGCTCGCCCTGCGCGAAATCGTTCAGGGCAGCGAATGTCGGGATGCCAACGGATTTAAGCCGGACAACGGCATCGGTGACAGAGCGGTGGTTGACGGCGACTGCCGCGACGGCATCAACACGACCAGCCATCGCGTCAAGCAAACGGGCCATGTCGGTGTGGGACTGCGTCGCAGCAAAGTCGATCATGGCGATGCCGCGGATTTTGGGCGCTGTGCGCACGGCTTCCTCGATCTCTGCGGCGACGTTTTGATAAAACGGCTGCCGTTCCTTTTGCAGAACAAAACCCATCCGGACCTCTGGCAGATCGGCGCGAAGGCGTTGTTCAATCAGGTTGGTGGCATGGTATTTGATGCGATGCGCGGCTTCGGACACTTTGCGTGCGGTTTCTTCACGCACGCGCAGGCGGCCGTTCAGCACCCTGTCGACGGTTGCGACGCTGACACCGGCCTCTTGTGCGATGTCCTGAATGGTGGGTCTGCGTGCCATGATGAGTGATATCCATCAGAATCAATATCAGTTGTGATGGTACAATCTGATTAGTTCTGAGGGAAGCCCCATCTAAATGTGATCGGATTTCGGACAGATTCGCGCGGGTAATTGGCGAGGGTTTGATTGAAACCTATCGCAGTGGGCTACCTGAACATCGGCGGGCGCGCGTCAAGCCATACGCCATTTTCATTGGCTGACGCCACGGCGGTATGCACGGCGGCAACGGAACGAACACCATCTGCTGCTGTTGGCAGGCCGTTAGTGACATCACCGCGGATCGCGGCGGCAAGATCGACATATACATTGGCAACTGCCATCGGGAACCCTTCTGGATGGGCGATAGCAACCCGGGAAAGCCGAGTTGCGTCGTTATGCAGACCGCCTTCGCCTTTTTCAATGATCTGGGTGCGGCCATTGAGAGGCGTATGGATCAGCTGATTGGGTTGTTCAGAGAACCATTTCAACCCTCCGGTCTCGCCAAAGATCTGAATGTCGAATCCATGCTGACGTCCAATCGCGACCGAAGATGTCCAAAGCCGCCCGGCGGTGCCGCCGGACATGCGAAAATTGACCATCGCGTCATCTTCCAACGTACGGCTCGGGATGGTGGAAACAAAATCCGCGCTGAGGCTTTCGACCTGATCATTGCAAATGAAGCTGGCCAAATGCAGCGCATGGATGCCGCAATCTGCGAACTGGCCGGAGACACCGGCCAGTTCAGGATCATAGCGCCAGCGGACGCGGGGGTTATCGGCATCGGCGGCATCAGCGTGGTGGCCGTGGCTGAAGCTGGTGACCACAAGCCGGGGTTTGCCGATCTCGCCGGCTTTGACCATCGCGCGGGCCTGGCGGACCATTGGATAGGCTGAATAGCAGTAGTTGACAGCGCAGATTTTGCCAGATTTCTCGGCGGTGCGGACAATGTCTTCGCCTTCCTCGACCGTCATGGTCATCGGCTTTTCACAGAGTACGTTAAAGCCGGCTTCGAGGAACGCCTTTGTGATCCCGAAATGTGTTGAGTTGGGGGTGGCGATGGTGACGAGGTCGATACGGTCGTCGCGGTCTTTCTCGCCAGCAAGCATTTCCCGCCAATCGCCGTAGGCCCGGTCGGTTGCGATGCCAAGACTTTGGGCATAGGCGCGGCCCTGTTTCGGGCGGTGATCGAGTGCGCCCGCCGCGAATTCGAAATGGCCGTCGGCGAGAGCGCCGAGGCGGTGGGCCGGGCCGATCTGGCTGCCTTCGCCGCCACCGATCATGCCCCATTTGAGTTTTCTCATTGCCGTCTCCCTAGACACATCAGAATTTTCCAGAAAATTCTGCCGGAACACAATCTTCTAGAAGATTGTGTCGGCTCAGAAGCCGATGCTTTTCAGGTAATTGCCGTTATGGGTGTTGTCGTCCAAAGGGGAAGTCTTGCCGGCCGGGTCGCAATCCTGTTCGACAGTACACCAGCCTGAAAACTCGTTTTCCAGCAGGATCTGGCGCACAGAAGGGAAATCGACATCACCAAGACCGAGCTTGCAGAATATGCCCTCTGCGCAGGCCTCGTAAAAATCGATCTGGTTCTTCACAGCCCAAGCCTTCACTTTCGGGTCGATATCCTTGAAATGTACGTAGCTGATGCGGTCGATCCATTTCTTCATGAACGCAACCGGGTCGTAACCGGCATAGGAGTGGTGGCCGGTGTCGAAGCAGATTTTGAGGATCTTCTCGTCGGTTTCCTCCAGCAGGCGTTCCAGTTCTGGCTCAAAATCCATGAAGCCTGCAGCATGGGCGTGGATGCCGACCGTCAGGCCGCAATCCTCGGCACCCATCTTGGCGACTGTCATAATACGGTCGCGATAGGCGTTCCACTCGGCCTGATCCATTTTTTCTGCGTCGTTCCAGCGCCCGGCGGTTGCTGCGCGGCGGGGCGAGATGGAATCGATCAGGACGAGGTGTTGCGCGCCATTGGCGACCAGTGCCTTGCAAGTGCGCACCGAGCCGTCCATGACGTCATCCCACTGGTCGGCATCGTGAAACGGGCGGAAGACGACACCGCCGATGAGTTTCAGATCGAATTCGGCGAGCCCGTCTTTCAGCGCGGCGGGATCCTCGGGCGCATAGCCGACCGGGCCAAGCTCGATCCCGTCGAAGCCCGCCTGTTTGCATTCCTGGAGGACTGTCTTCCACGGCGGGTTGCGCGGATCGTCTGCGAATTCCACGCCCCATGAGCAAGGGGCATTGCCGATACGGATGGTCATGGCATCAATCCTTTTTCACGTCGACCCATTGGCCGGTTGCGTCACTTTCATAGGCGGCCTCGATAATTTCGCGCACGGCCAATCCATCGCG
The DNA here is from genome assembly GCA_951812305.1 of uncultured Paracoccaceae bacterium. Lineage (GTDB taxonomy): Bacteria > Pseudomonadota > Alphaproteobacteria > Rhodobacterales > Rhodobacteraceae > Rhodobacter_B. Next base: position 73,533 of record CATOSB010000011.1, on the reverse strand, counting down.
GAATGCTGGCCAGCGTTGTTCGCCGGAATCGATGGCTTCAAGGAAGTCTTTCGCCTCGATAACGATCTGGTCCTGATAGCCCGTGCCGTGGCCGGGACCTTTGCAAAAGGGCAGGTAGTCGGGATGTGCCGGGCCAGTGAGGATCTTCCTGAAACCCCGCATTTCGGGTGGGTCGGCGCCGTCGTAGAACCAGAGCGCGTTCTGATCCTCCTGATCGAAGCGGATCGCGCCTTTGGTGCCGAATACCTCGTAGGCATAGCCCATCTTGCGCCCCGTGGCGACGCGGCTGGCGAACAGGTGCCCCATGACGCCGTTTTCGAACCGCACCATCATCTGCACCTGATCGTCATTGGTGACGGGGATGCCGCCGCGCTCGGCGTGGACGGTTTCCATATTCGCGGAAAGCGATTGGACCGGGCCCATCAACGCCAGAGCGGCATTATAGATATGCGGGGCGAGGTCACCGATGCATCCGTTTGCGCGGCCCTGATAGCGCCATGCAGCGACGCCGGTGTCGTTGTGGAAATCCTCGACATGTTCGGCGCGCATCCAGGTGATTTTGCCGAGCTTGCCGTCTGCGATCAATTGGCGTGCGAACTGGCTGGCCGGGGTGCGGATGTAGTTATAGGCGACCTGGTTGATCAAGCCGCTGGCCTCTGCGGCCTTCGTCATGGCTTGCGCGTCTTCCAGCGTCGCGCCCATCGGTTTTTCGCAAAGTACGGGCTTTCCGGCGGCAAAGGCCGCTTCGGCAATTTCGCGGTGCGTGGATTGGGGAGAGGCGATAATTATGGCCTCAACTTCCGGATCGCACACGACTTCTTGCCAGTCTGCTGTCCCGCTTTTGAAGCCATAGGCGGCGCGGTAACTCTCTGCGCTTTCTGCGGATGTGGCTGCGATGGCCACAAGTTCCGGGCGCAGCGTGGTCTCGAACACTGTACCGACGGCGGCCATCGCGGCCGAATGAGCCTTGCCCATATAGCCACCGCCGATCACACCAATTCCGATATTGCGCATGTTGCGACTTCCCTACCAAACCCCGATTCTGGATAAGACGTTGGCGTCACCAGTGCACTACTCGACAGAATTTTTTCGTAGTTTTTTGATTCGTTTTTTACGATACTCGTTGACCCTTTTTCGCAGAGGGTTGCGATGAGGGATTTCCACCATTGTTATGGAAATGATCCTCGGTTCTCTCAAAGCCTCATTTGGCTCCAGTTCAACGGCAATTCCGCCAAACTCTCCAAGAAATAGAACATTTGAAACGGTTTCGTGATCCGCTTTGAATGTATCAGGGTCATTTTTCCGTACGTGTTTCGGGATGATCACCTGAAAGGGAGTGGCGGCCATCAGATCGAGCACAAGTGTCATGGTTCTTTTAGGGAGCGCAGCCAGTTCATTGAGCTTATCCGTGAGGGCGTAGAGACGGTTGGGGTCCTCTTCCATCATGTCGAACATGAGGTCCCGGATCTTCTCATAAGCGAGATCTTCGTTGATTGGGAAGTTGTTCTCCATGGCGCGCACCTTTTGCCCCGTGTTGACCAGCCTGAATGCCCCCGTGATTAGTATGGGGTGAGAGGGGTTTCCAAGTACGTTGCCCCATGATTCAAGGTTCAAAAGCGACACAATATGGACCGCCACTCATGTCGATCACTAACACCGCACTTTTTGTCTGTCTCGATGATTTTGCAAAAACCTACGAGGACTGGGAGCGCCACCGGTTGATCCCCTCGGGTCGTCAGAGGCTTCGCGCCGGCAAGCTGACCCTGGGGGAGAGCCTGTTCATCATGGTCTTGTTTCACTTGTCGCCGTTCAAGGACTTCAAACATTATTGGATTTATGGCGTTGAGCAGAAATACCGTGACTGCTTTGGCACCCTCCCGAGCTATGGTCGGTTTGTCAGCCTCATGCCAAGATTAATGGTGCCGTTTTGCATACTGCTGCACTGCTTCAGCGGTGAAAAAACCGGCGTCTATTTTGCCGACAGCACTAAGCTCGCGGTCTGCCACAATGCCCGCATTAATCGAAACAAGGTCTTCAAGGGGCTGGCAAAGCGCGGTCGCAGCACAATGGGCTGGTTCTTTGGCTTCAAACTGCATCTAATCATCAACAACAAGGGGGAGATCATGGCCGTCAAAATCACGGCAGGTAATGTCGATGATCGAAAGCCGTTTGAAGCCATGATCGCGGGCCTCGAAGGCAAAATATTTGCTGATAAGGGCTATATCTCCAAATCCCTCTTCCAACGGCTCTGGCAGCGTGGGCTCCACCTCGTCACCGGCATTCGCCGCAACATGAAAAACTATCTCCTGCCAATCCTGAACAAAATCCTGTTGCGAAGGCGGTTCATCATCGAAACTCTGTTCGATAAGTTGAAAACCAGCATGGGACTGGAACACACTCGACACAGATCGCCTGCCAACGCATTCGTACACCTCATCTCGTGTGTCGCAGCCTATATGCTCGGGAAAACCAAAGTTAAAATGGGACCCATAACCGTGCCGGAAACAATCAGGCAGGTCGAATACCAGATATAGCGCTTATCCAGAACTCAGGTTAACAAAGGTAGCAACGACACTGCGAGGAATAGATCGAACCCGCGCTTTGCAATGCGAAACAATCGTCCGGAAAATTTGGAGCTAGTGAGATTTTGGAAACGATCAAGTCGAAATTCGACACTCTCTACGCTTAAATCAAACACAACCTTTATCTACCCCCCTGGAGCAAAATAATTAAGTAATTGTTAATGTCATAAATTTTTTATTGCGTTAGTCAACACAATCTCCCGTCCATTAACTGGAATCTTGTAGATGGCGCTACCAATTGTGGAAATTTGTTGCCGCGGCACAAGATTACTAACCTTAAAGGTAACTCCCAAGCACCCCCACGTTTGAGTGTTATTGTCAGTTTTATGGTGAGTCGAATTTGCCATTTTGCGCGTGTTTTTTTCTTTCTTGTCTGAATTCTGTGGCGCCGGGTTGATTTCTCTGAATCAGTGGTGGGATGGATCAGGTTGCCGCCCTTGAACAACTTCTCGCCACGGCTCTGCGTCGGATCGCTGAGCTTGAAGCTGCGTTGGCGAGCATGGCGGAAGAGATCACGGACCTGCGCCGACAGTTGGCCAAGAACAGCAGCAATAGCAGCAAGCCCCCTTCAAGTGATGGCCTGAAGAAGCCAGCCCCGCGCAGCCTGCGTGGCAAATCCGGAAAGAAAAGTGGCGGCCAAGTTGGCCACCGGGGCGACACCCTGCGCCAGACGTCAACACCCGACTTTGTCGAACGGCATGAGGCGACGCATTGCAGCGCCTGTCAGAGCGCCCTGACGGCGGAGATGGTGAAAGGGATCGAGAAGCGTCAGGTGTTCGACTTGCCTGCGCCACGCCTGGAGGTCACCGAGCATCAGGCGGCGGTTTATTGTTGCGACCATTGTCGAGCCACGACGACGGCTGGCTTTCCCGATGGCGTGGCCGCGCATGTGCAATATGGCACGCGCATGCGGGCAGTGGCGGTCTATTGCAATGTTCAGCAGCTGATACCCGAGGATCGGGTCTGCCAGCTTATGCGCGACCTGTTTGGGGCCACCAGCTTGTGCGCGGCCAGCGTGACCAACTGGACGCGCGGCGCGGCAAATAAGATGGGTGTCGTGGTTGAACACATTCTCGCCCGGCTTGCCGAAGGCGGCGTTCGGCATCTGGACGAGACCGGACTTCGTGTTGCCGGCAAGCTGCACTGGCTGCACACGATCTGCGATACCGCCTTCACCCATTACCGCATCAGCGCCAAACGCGGTGCTGTTCCAACCTTCCTGACCGGCGGGACGATCATTCATGATCACTGGAAAACCCTACTACGCCCATATGAGCGGAGTGGACGCCCACGCCCTCTGCGGGGCGCATCACTTGCGCGAACTCAAGGCCATCGAAGAGATCGAAAAAGAGCCTTGGGCGACGGAGATGAGCGCAGTGCTTCATAGCGCCAATCAGCTCAGATGCGCGGCTCAGGATCAAGGCGAGACCGAACTCCCGGAACTGGTTCGCCAGGGTATCGTCACCAGATACATGGCGATCCTCGCCAAGGGGCTCGCCTTCCACGAACGCCGGCCCCCGCTGGCCAAAAGCCCCGGCACCCGCGGCCGAAAAGCCAGGCGGCCAGGCCACAACCTGCTCCTCCGCCTGCGTGACTACCGCGATGACGTTTTGCGATTCATCGCCGACTTCGCGGTCCCATTCACAAACAATCAGGCCGAACAGGACCTGCGCATGATGAAGCTGCGCATGAAAATCTCGGGCACCTTCCGCACCCTCGAGGGCGCGCGGGTCTTCGCCGACATCAGGTCCGTCATCTCGACGGCCAGAAAACACCGGTTCAACATCCTGGAAATCCTGACCCTGTCACCACCTCAGATCATCGCACGGCTCTGACGGAACAAAACCCCGCAACCCTATCGGACAGGGTGCTTGGGAGTTACCCTTAAAGGCGAATAACCGCGACATATTGCCCGCGAATTCAGCTTAATTCCGCTTATTACCTAACCCCGATACTGGATAAGACGTTGGCGTCACCAGTGCACTACTCGACAGAATTTTTTCGTAGTTTTTTGATTCGTTTTTTACGATACTCGTTGACCCTTTTTCGCAGAGGGTTGCGATGAGGGATTTCCACCATTGTTATGGAAATGATCCTCGGTTCTCTCAAAGCCTCATTTGGCTCCAGTTCAACGGCAATTCCGCCAAACTCTCCAAGAAATAGAACATTTGAAACGGTTTCGTGATCTGCTTTGAATGTATCAGGGTCATTTTTCCGTACGTGTTTCGGGATGATCACCTGAAAGGGAGTGGCAGCCATCAGATCGAGCACAAGTGTCATGGTTCTTTTAGGGAGCGCAGCCAGTTCATTGAGCTTATCCGTGAGGGCGTAGAAACGGTTGGGGTCCTCTTCCATCATGTCGAACATGAGGTCCCGGATCTTCTCATAAGCGAGATCTTCGTTGATTGGGAAGTTGTTCTCCATGGCGCGCACCTTTTGCCCCGTGTTGACCAGCCTGAATGCCCCCGTGATTAGTATGGGGTGAGAGGGGTTTCCAGGTACGTTGCCCCATGATTCAAGGTTCAAAAGCGACACAATATGGACCGCCACTCATGTCGATCACTAACACCGCACTTTTTGTCTGTCTCGATGACTTTGCAAAAACCTACGAGGACTGGGAGCGCCACCGGTTGATCCCCTCGGGTCGTCAGAGGCTTCGCGCCGGCAAGCTGACCCTGGGGGAGAGCCTGTTCATCATGGTCTTGTTTCACTTGTCGCCGTTCAAGGACTTCAAACATTATTGGATTTATGGCGTTGAGCAGAAATACCGTGACTGCTTTGGCAACCTCCCGAGCTATGGTCGGTTTGTCAGCCTCATGCCAAGATTAATGGTGCCGTTTTGCATACTGCTGCACTGCTTCAGCGGTGAAAAAACCGGCGTCTATTTTGCCGACAGCACTAAGCTCGCGGTCTGCCACAATGCCCGCATTAATCGAAACAAGGTCTTCAAGGGGCTGGCAAAGCGCGGTCGCAGCACAATGGGCTGGTTCTTTGGCTTCAAACTGCATCTAATCATCAACAACAAGGGGGAGATCATGGCCGTCAAAATCACGGCAGGTAATGTCGATGATCGAAAGCCGTTTGAAGCCATGATCGCGGGCCCCGAAGGCAAAATATTTGCTGATAAGGGCTATATCTCCAAATCCCTCTTCCAACGGCTCTGGCAGCGTGGCCTCCACCTCGTCACCGGCATTCGCCGCAACATGAAAAACTATCTCCTGCCAATCCTGAACAAAATCCTGTTGCGAAGGCGGTTCATCATCGAAACTCTGTTCGATAAGTTGAAAACCAGCATGGGACTGGAACACACTCGACACAGATCGCCTGCCAACGCATTCGTACACCTCATCTCGTGTGTCGCAGCCTATAGGCTCGGGAAAACCAAAGTTAAAATGGGACCCATAACCGTGCCGGAAACAATCAGGCAGGTCGAATACCAGATATAGCGCTTATCCAGAACTCAGGTTACCTAACAATGCGTGCGCGAGTTATGGCTGAATCTGGTGTTCGCGTGGTTTGAGTGTTGGCGGTGCATCTGTTTGGATTGTTTTTGCAAAAACCCAATCCGACCCAAGAAGGACGCACCACCATGGACGAGACTAACATCGTTGAATTTGCCGGTCGAGAGGTCAGCCTTGATCCGTTGACTGAGCTTTTGCGCACGGGCGCGCAGGCTCTGATCCAAGCCGCCGTTCAAACTGAGCTTGCGGAATTGATGGATCGCTTTGCTCACCTCAAAACACCAGACGGGCGCGCCGGGGTGGTACGTAATGGCAGTCATCCCGCCCGTGAAATCCAAACGGGTGTTGGACCTGTGACCGTAGAGATTCCAAAGATACGCTCGAAAACCGGCAAGCCAGTGAGTTTCCGCTCCGCGCTCGTACCGCCCTACGTGCGCAAGACCAAGACGCTGCAGGCTGCGATCCCCTGGCTCTACCTCAAAGGCATTTCCACTGGCGAAATGGGAACGGCGCTGAAGGGTTTGCTCGGGGCTAATGCCACCGGATTTTCGGCCAAAACAGTTGCCAGATTGAAGGCCGAATGGGCCGCTGAATACAGGGCGTGGCGCACCGCAGACCTGTCCCAAGACGAGTGGGTCTACATCTGGGCCGACGGTATTCACAGTGGCTTACGCGGCGAGGATCACAAGTTGCGCGCGCTGGTCGTGATCGGCGTAAATACCCGTGGTCAGAAACAATTTCTGGCAATCGAGGACGGCACTCGTGAAAACGTTTGAAGACAAGTACCCCAAAGCCACCGCCTCGCTTCAGAAAGATCGAACCGAACTGCTGGCATTCTACGATTTTCCCGCAATGCATTGGCAAAGCATCCGAACGACCAATCCAATTGAATCCGCCTTTGCCACGATCCGTCATCGCACCAAGCGCTCAAAGGGCTGTCTGGCCCGCGACGGCATGCTCCACATGATCTTCAAACTGGGGCAGTGCGCCGAACAAAACTGGCGCAAACTTCGCGGCTTCAATCATCTCGCCGACGTCATCCAAGGCGTCAATTTCAAAGACGGCATCAAGCAAACCCAGACCGAAACCGCCGCCGCATGAAAGATCCCGCAAACACCAGATTTGACAATAACTCGGTAGCACTTCGACCATCGTAGACATAGACGCCGCTACAACTATCGATGCGGCAATCTTGGATGCCGGTCCAAGCGGTATTCCCACTGGGGCGAAAAAATTACGGCTCAGCTCCGTTGCGCCAATTGGTAAACAGGTGACCGTGCGCGGCCAGTCCAAGAATTTCAACGCAGATATTCTTCGCGTCAACGATGACCCAAAGTACTTTGGTAATATGATGGCGCATCGCGTTACAATAGACGATTCCGGGGCGAGCGGTGATAGTGGAGGCTTAACAACCCTTAGCTCTACATCAGATGCTATCGGCTTATACATTGGAAGTTCAGGCATAGCCTCAGAAGGCCTCATTCAATCAATGAAGCAAGTCTGTGAATATTTTGAAATCGATCTAAAGGATTAGATGATGAACGACTGTAACTCCCAAGCACCCTGTCCGATAGGGTTGCGGGGTTTTGTTCCGTCAGAGCCGTGCGATGATCTGAGGTGGTGACAGGGTCAGGATTTCCAGGATGTTGAACCGGTGTTTTCTGGCCGTCGAGATGACGGACCTGATGTCGGCGAAGACCCGCGCGCCCTCGAGGGTGCGGAAGGTGCCCGAGATTTTCATGCGCAGCTTCATCATGCGCAGGTCCTGTTCGGCCTGATTGTTTGTGAATGGGACCGCGAAGTCGGCGATGAATCGCAAAACGTCATCGCGGTAGTCACGCAGGCGGAGGAGCAGGTTGTGGCCTGGCCGCCTGGCTTTTCGGCCGCGGGTGCCGGGGCTTTTGGCCAGCGGGGGCCGGCGTTCGTGGAAGGCGAGCCCCTTGGCGAGGATCGCCATGTATCTGGTGACTATACCCTGGCGAACCAGTTCCGGGAGTTCGGTCTCGCCTTGATCCTGAGCCGCGCATCTGAGCTGATTGGCGCTATGAAGCACTGCGCTCATCTCCGTCGCCCAAGGCTCTTTTTCGATCTCTTCGATGGCCTTGAGTTCGCGCAAGTGATGCGCCCCGCAGAGGGCGTGGGCGTCCACTCCGCTCATATGGGCGTAGTAGGGTTTCCAGTGATCATGAATGATCGTCCCGCCGGTCAGGAAGGTTGGAACAGCACCGCGTTTGGCGCTGATGCGGTAATGGGTGAAGGCGGTATCGCAGATCGTGTGCAGCCAGTGCAGCTTGCCGGCAACACGAAGTCCGGTCTCGTCCAGATGCCGAACGCCGCCTTCGGCAAGCCGGGCGAGAATGTGTTCAACCACGACACCCATCTTATTTGCCGCGCCGCGCGTCCAGTTGGTCACGCTGGCCGCGCACAAGCTGGTGGCCCCAAACAGGTCGCGCATAAGCTGGCAGACCCGATCCTCGGGTATCAGCTGCTGAACATTGCAATAGACCGCCACTGCCCGCATGCGCGTGCCATATTGCACATGCGCGGCCACGCCATCGGGAAAGCCAGCCGTCGTCGTGGCTCGACAATGGTCGCAACAATAAACCGCCGCCTGATGCTCGGTGACCTCCAGGCGTGGCGCAGGCAAGTCGAACACCTGACGCTTCTCGATCCCTTTCACCATCTCCGCCGTCAGGGCGCTCTGACAGGCGCTGCAATGCGTCGCCTCATGCCGTTCGACAAAGTCGGGTGTTGACGTCTGGCGCAGGGTGTCGCCCCGGTGGCCAACTTGGCCGCCACTTTTCTTTCCGGATTTGCCACGCAGGCTGCGCGGGGCTGGCTTCTTCAGGCCATCACTTGAAGGGGGCTTGCTGCTATTGCTGCTGTTCTTGGCCAACTGTCGGCGCAGGTCCGTGATCTCTTCCGCCATGCTCGCCAACGCAGCTTCAAGCTCAGCGATCCGACGCAGAGCCGTGGCGAGAAGTTGTTCAAGGGCGGCAACCTGATCCATCCCACCACTGATTCAGAGAAATCAACCCGGCGCCACAGAATTCAGACAAGAAAGAAAAAAACACGCGCAAAATGGCAAATTCGACTCACCATAAAACTGACAATAACACTCAAACGTGGGGGGTGCTTGGGAGTTACGAACGACTCCAAAAACACCCTTAACCTCATTGTGGATCAAGGACAAAACTCAAGCGCACCATCATCGGGTGATCGTATGGGAGGCCAGGAGCACGGCGTTGTCGAGTGGATCACCGGCAAGGTCGTAAAACAAGTAGATGCTGCCAAAATGTAACTCCCAAGCACCCTGTCCGATAGGGTTGCGGGGTTTTGTTCCGTCAGAGCCGTGCGATGATCTGAGGTGGTGACAGGGTCAGGATTTCCAGGATGTTGAACCGGTGTTTTCTGGCCGTCGAGATGACGGACCTGATGTCGGCGAAGACCCGCGCGCCCTCGAGGGTGCGGAAGGTGCCCGAGATTTTCATGCGCAGCTTCATCATGCGCAGGTCCTGTTCGGCCTGATTGTTTGTGAATGGGACCGCGAAGTCGGCGATGAATCGCAAAACGTCATCGCGGTAGTCACGCAGGCGGAGGAGCAGGTTGTGGCCTGGCCGCCTGGCTTTTCGGCCGCGGGTGCCGGGGCTTTTGGCCAGCGGGGGCTGGCGTTCGTGGAAGGCGAGCCCCTTGGCGAGGATCGCCATGTATCTGGTGACGATACCCTGGCGAACCAGTTCCGGGAGTTCGGTCTCGCCTTGATCCTGAGCCGCGCATCTGAGTTGATTGGCGCTATGAAGCACTGCGCTCATCTCCGTCGCCCAAGGCTCTTTTTCGATCTCTTCGATGGCCTTGAGTTCGCGCAAGTGATGCGCCCCGCAGAGGGCGTGGGCGTCCACTCCGCTCATATGGGCGTAGTAGGGTTTCCAGTGATCATGAATGATCGTCCCGCCGGTCAGGAAGGTTGGAACAGCACCGCGTTTGGCGCTGATGCGGTAATGGGTGAAGGCGGTATCGCAGATCGTGTGCAGCCAGTGCAGCTTGCCGGCAACACGAAGTCCGGTCTCGTCCAGATGCCGAACGCCGCCTTCGGCAAGCCGGGCGAGAATGTGTTCAACCACGACACCCATCTTATTTGCCGCGCCGCGCGTCCAGTTGGTCACGCTGGCCGCGCACAAGCTGGTGGCCCCAAACAGGTCGCGCATAAGCTGGCAGACCCGATCCTCGGGTATCAGCTGCTGAACATTGCAATAGACCGCCACTGCCCGCATGCGCGTGCCATATTGCACATGCGCGGCCACGCCATCGGGAAAGCCAGCCGTCGTCGTGGCTCGACAATGGTCGCAACAATAAACCGCCGCCTGATGCTCGGTGACCTCCAGGCGTGGCGCAGGCAAGTCGAACACCTGACGCTTCTCGATCCCTTTCACCATCTCCGCCGTCAGGGCGCTCTGACAGGCGCTGCAATGCGTCGCCTCATGCCGTTCGACAAAGTCGGGTGTTGACGTCTGGCGCAGGGTGTCGCCCCGGTGGCCAACTTGGCCGCCACTTTTCTTTCCGGATTTGCCACGCAGGCTGCGCGGGGCTGGCTTCTTCAGGCCATCACTTGAAGGGGGCTTGCTGCTATTGCTGCTGTTCTTGGCCAACTGTCGGCGCAGGTCCGTGATCTCTTCCGCCATGCTCGCCAACGCAGCTTCAAGCTCAGCGATCCGACGCAGAGCCGTGGCGAGAAGTTGTTCAAGGGCGGCAACCTGATCCATCCCACCACTGATTCAGAGAAATCAACCCGGCGCCACAGAATTCAGACAAGAAAGAAAAAAACACGCGCAAAATGGCAAATTCGACTCACCATAAAACTGACAATAACACTCAAACGTGGGGGGTGCTTGGGAGTTACGTATCATCAACAAACGTTTGTTGTAACTCCCAAGCACCCTGTCCGATAGGGTTGCGGGGTTTTGTTCCGTCAGAGCCGTGCGATGATCTGAGGTGGTGACAGGGTCAGGATTTCCAGGATGTTGAACCGGTGTTTTCTGGCCGTCGAGATGACGGACCTGATGTCGGCGAAGACCCGCGCGCCCTCGAGGGTGCGGAAGGTGCCCGAGATTTTCATGCGCAGCTTCATCATGCGCAGGTCCTGTTCGGCCTGATTGTTTGTGAATGGGACCGCGAAGTCGGCGATGAATCGCAAAACGTCATCGCGGTAGTCACGCAGGCGGAGGAGCAGGTTGTGGCCTGGCCGCCTGGCTTTTCGGCCGCGGGTGCCGGGGCTTTTGGCCAGCGGGGGCTGGCGTTCGTGGAAGGCGAGCCCCTTGGCGAGGATCGCCATGTATCTGGTGACTATACCCTGGCGAACCAGTTCCGGGAGTTCGGTCTCGCCTTGATCCTGAGCCGCGCATCTGAGCTGATTGGCGCTATGAAGCACTGCGCTCATCTCCGTCGCCCAAGGCTCTTTTTCGATCTCTTCGATGGCCTTGAGTTCGCGCAAGTGATGCGCCCCGCAGAGGGCGTGGGCGTCCACTCCGCTCATATGGGCGTAGTAGGGTTTCCAGTGATCATGAATGATCGTCCCGCCGGTCAGGAAGGTTGGAACAGCACCGCGTTTGGCGCTGATGCGGTAATGGGTGAAGGCGGTATCGCAGATCGTGTGCAGCCAGTGCAGCTTGCCGGCAACACGAAGTCCGGTCTCGTCCAGATGCCGAACGCCGCCTTCGGCAAGCCGGGCGAGAATGTGTTCAACCACGACACCCATCTTATTTGCCGCGCCGCGCGTCCAGTTGGTCACGCTGGCCGCGCACAAGCTGGTGGCCCCAAACAGGTCGCGCATAAGCTGGCAGACCCGATCCTCGGGTATCAGCTGCTGAACATTGCAATAGACCGCCACTGCCCGCATGCGCGTGCCATATTGCACATGCGCGGCCACGCCATCGGGAAAGCCAGCCGTCGTCGTGGCTCGACAATGGTCGCAACAATAAACCGCCGCCTGATGCTCGGTGACCTCCAGGCGTGGCGCAGGCAAGTCGAACACCTGACGCTTCTCGATCCCTTTCACCATCTCCGCCGTCAGGGCGCTCTGACAGGCGCTGCAATGCGTCGCCTCATGCCGTTCGACAAAGTCGGGTGTTGACGTCTGGCGCAGGGTGTCGCCCCGGTGGCCAACTTGGCCGCCACTTTTCTTTCCGGATTTGCCACGCAGGCTGCGCGGGGCTGGCTTCTTCAGGCCATCACTTGAAGGGGGCTTGCTGCTATTGCTGCTGTTCTTGGCCAACTGTCGGCGCAGGTCCGTGATCTCTTCCGCCATGCTCGCCAACGCAGCTTCAAGCTCAGCGATCCGACGCAGAGCCGTGGCGAGAAGTTGTTCAAGGGCGGCAACCTGATCCATCCCACCACTGATTCAGAGAAATCAACCCGGCGCCACAGAATTCAGACAAGAAAGAAAAAAAACACGCGCAAAATGGCAAATTCGACTCACCATAAAACTGACAATAACACTCAAACGTGGGGGGTGCTTGGGAGTTACCGTTTGTTCGCCGCGCCGCAGCCCGTCGATGCGTGTCTTCGCTCTGTTGTTGGGCGACGGGTGCAAGCAGAATTCAACGGCCAAGCCATACTCTTTCTACCGCTGCAAATAACGTCGATAAAACCCGTTCCCGACCCAGATTGTCAGGAAGATGCGGATCAGATGGTGAATCGCGACGGTCAGTGGGCTCAGATCCAGCGACAGGGCAATCAGGCTCATCTCTGTCAGCCCGCCTGCGGCGAAACTGATAAACATCGCAGGCACGCTAGCCGGAACAAAATGGGACAGGACCCAACCGAACCCGAGCCCCAAGACCAGCATGTAGGAAACGGTGACCGCGCCCAGCCCGAATCCCTTGCGCAGCATCGCACCATTGATCCCGGCAAATTGCGCGCCCAGCGTCACGCCCACCAGATACTGTGCCCCGTGCAGCATCCAGGGCGGCACGGATACCGAAACAATGCCGCCAACCGACAGCACAATTGCCAATAATAACGGCCCAAGCAAATGCGAGGCGGGCAGCCTGATGAACCGCCCTATCAACAGCCCAACTGCCGCGATCGCAACGATCAATGCTACGTCCGAACCCGAATATCGACCGCCAGACTGCAGGTTCTCGCCCGCTGCGCTACCCACGACCTCGCCTGTAAAAATGAAGAACAACAGCGGCACGACCGCCACGATGGACAGCACTCGGATAAAGTGCTGGATTGTCAGAATACGCACATCTGCCCCGGCCTTTTCACCAAGCAAGACAGCTTCGACCAACCCACCGGGCATCGAGGCGAAATAGGCATCCACCGTCGAATAACGCCCAAGCCCACGCATGATCCAATAGCCGCCGAAATGTGCGATGATGACAAAGGGAAGGATTGCGAGCGCGGAGAGCCAGAACAGCGGCAACTGAACAAGTAGGTCGGCAGAAACTGACGCCCCCATCATCGCCCCCACGGCGGCAATCGCGGACATACGGATATAGCGATTCAGTTTCGGCAGATGCCGCGCGCTGCCACGCTCGTACAGCCCGACAAACAACAAAGACCCCACGACCCCGCCCAGAAGAAACGGCATCGGCGCGCCCAAAATGAACGCAACTACGCCGCCGATCAAAGCCGCCGTAAACAATCCAGTTATTGGGAATATTCGCAATTTATTCATCATGCGTCACGCCGTCGGGCGAATATGAACTGCAAAGGACGTTCGGCGCGATTGGGTGACAGGGACATCATGATTGGTTGCTACAGGCGCGGGCAAACACCTTCAACCAATGGTCAGTGAATGCGGCGATTGCGGGAAATGGTCGGCGGCGATGCATTCAGTGTTTCAATGGCAAACCCGGCGGCCGCCTTGTATTTGGCCATGAAGTCGCGACGCTCGGCCTCGGGCAGCACATCCTCGATGTCATCAAATACGCCGCCACATCGTTCATCCAGCAGGTTCAACAACCCGAACGGCCCGGCGCCTCGATTGCGCAGAACGAGTTCCGAAATCGGTCCGCAAAGCTTCGCATCATAGGCATTTATTGCATCCGGCGTCACGCCACGCTCCAGCATCGCCGCCCCGATCACGCGTACATCGACAATCGCCTGACTGGCCCCGTTCGACCCTGTTGGGTACATCGCGTGCGCCGCATCACCGATCAATGAAACGCGCCTATCAACCCAAGTGCTCACCGGATCCCGGTCAATCATCGGGTTTTCATAGGCGCAATCGGCGTCCGCCAGCATTTCCGGCACATCCAGCCAGTCATACCGAAAGCCTTCAAAATGATGGATGAAGTCCTCAATCTCCACCGCGCGAAACCAGCCTTCTTCTTGCCAGCCATCGACATTGTCGACCGTCACTTCGGCGATCCAGTTGATCAACGCCATGCCGTCTGCATCCACGTGCGAAATCGGATACTGGATAAAGCGGTGCAAATGCGTGCCTAGTCCCTTGATTCATCCGATTTGCGGGTAAAGGTGAGCAAGTTTGATGCGTGCGTCTTTAGTTGAGAATCGCCATGTCACCTTTGCGGATGCGGTGTTTCGCTCGGTTTCCCATGCCTTTGCTTCATTGGCCAAGGTGTTGCGATCAGGAATGCGGCGGTCGAGACATTGACGCGCAAGTGTGCTGAGTTCACATTCTGCGATGTTGAGCCAGGAGCCGTGTTTGGGCGTGAAGTGCCACTCAAACCGTTCGACAATGCGACGGGCTTCATCAGGTGGAAAGGCCTTGTATAACGACGCCGGGTTGTGGGTGTTGAGATTGTCCTGAACCAGTGTAATCCGGTCAGCCTTGGGGAAGTGGGTGTCGGCGAGGTCCTTGAGAATGTGGGCAAAATCGATGGCGGTTCGGCGGTCTCGAACGGCAACATGGCGCCAGCCTTCAAGCGGGGCAAACAACATGAACAGGCTGGCCACACCCGCGCGCTCGTATTCATAGTCGAAACGGGCTTCGCGCCCCGGCCGGATTGGGATCGGCGTACGGGTCTCAAAGGTCAGCTGCTTGCTGGTCTCGTCAAGGCAAACCAGCGGGCGGGCCGGATCATAGGGGCGCGTGTAGACTTCCAGCACATCTTCCATCGCAGCAACAAAACCTGCATTGGCTTTCGGAGGGATCACCCAATAGCGGCTCTTGTGCGGTTTGAGCGCGTTTTTTTGAGCACCCGATGGATCGTGCTGTCGCTGGCTGCTTCAACGATGCCCAATTCGACCACGCGCGTTTCCAGAAGACGCAAAGACCAGCGCGCGTGACCCTCCGGTGGTTCCGAACAGGCCAACGCAATGAGCTTCGCCTCAGCGGTTCCATCAAAGATTGCTGGCGTGGACGGGGTCTTCTGCTTTTTGCGACCCAGAGCCGCCTCAAGGCCTTCTTCCACAACCTGGCGGCGGGTACGGAATACTGTGGAAACACTGGTCTCCAAAGCTTCTGCAATCCGCTCGTCATCCCAGCCGCCACTGTCTGAAGATACATCTGCCTTGAGCAATATCCGCGCCTTGAGCAGTCGATACGCCGCCTGCCGACCCGTGCGGATCATATCCTCAAGCTGCAACCGCTCACCAGCATTCAGTCGAACAACATACTTCACAGCACGACCACATTTTGACATCTCAATACCCTCCCAAAATCTATAGCAGAGTGATTCAGAAAAATATCACAACGTCAAATCATGCGAAGCGAGGGACTAGCCCCACCATCGACGATCCGGTGCGCAATGGTTTGGCGCGCACCGTCCCGCGCCACATGACCGTGCCGCCCCAGTGGATCGGCGGCTGGTTGGGGTGCATCTGGGCGCGGATTGTTGAATGAATTCCATCGGCGCCGAAAAGCAACGCGCCGCCAATTTCCTCCATGGAACCGTCCGCGCGGGTTACATGCGCCGTCACTTCATTTTCCGCCTGCGTATACCGCGTCACCCGCGCACCAAGCTCCACGACATCCGCCCCAGCCCGTGCGCATAACTCGTCATAAAGCAACATATGAAACTTGCCGCGGTGCATGGCGTATTGCGGCCAGTTGTACCCGGCGAGCGTGCCCCTTGGCTCGGAATAGACGTCTTTGCCGTTCAGCCCCACCAGCGCCCATTCTTTCGCGGGTACGCCTGCGCAGTCCAACTGCCGTTCCGTGAACCCCAGATCGAATAACTCGCGCACCGCGTTGGGTTGCAGGTTGATCCCGACACCCAGCGGTTTCATCTCGGTATTCGCCTCAAAGACCCGGCACGGAACGCCGATCTGATGCAGGGTCAGGGCCAGCGTCAGGCCGCCGATGCCGCCACCAGCGATCAAAACCACTGGCGCATCCGTCACTGCAACAGAACCGGCAGATTAACGGGTCCGCGAAAGCCAAAGCCGCGCCAGATAACCGCGTCCGGATCAGGCAGCGACATGTTTGGGAAGCGGTCAAACAACAGCGGCAACATCACCCGCCCAACCGAACGCCGCGCCACATGAGTGCCCTGACAAAAATGCGGGCCATTGCCGAAGGACTGATGCGGGTTCTTGTCCCGATATACAATGAACTCCTCGCCACGCTCATAGAGGTCTTCGTCCCGGTTCGCACTGGCTTGAATGGTCATGACCGTGTCGCCCTTGGGAACCGCGCAGCCCCTGATCTCGGTGTCTTCCGTCACCAGCCGCGAACTGACCGATATCGGCGCGACCCATCGCACACCCTCTTCAAACGCCTTGTCCCAATCATCATTGCCCCTGACCTCGTCCAACTGATCGGGATTCGTCAGCAATCCGAAAAGAATGGTGTTCAACGCATCGCGCGGCTCATTGATGCCGCCGCCGATTGCGATCTTGATGTTGGAATAGATCTGGCTTTGCGGGATCGGGTCGTCAGCATTGACCATGACGGACAGGGCAGAGTTGTTCGGTTTTGCACGATGCACATCCTGAAGCCGGTCGAACAGCGCATCCATTTCGTCATTGGCGCGGTCGGTGCGCTCAAACGGCTCATCCCGCCAACCGAAATTCCCCGCGCCGTCGATCAGGTGCTGCGACCACCTTTGCATCTCTTCGTCACTGGCGTCCTCGATACCCAGCAATACCGCCAGCGTCCGCGCCGCGTAGGGTCCGGCCAAGGCCGGGAACAGATCGACAACTTCGCCACGTGGCAGGCGGGACACATATTCCTCGGCGATTTTTTCGAACGCCGGAATCCAATCCTGCGTGATGACCTTGGGGCTGAACGCGGGCGCCATTGCCATGCGTTCACGCTGATGTGCCTCGCCATCCTTGCGCATCAGCGTATGTGCCCTAAAGGCGCGTTTCATCGGCGTGTTGGGATCATCAGAACTAAACAGCCCCGGATTGTCCTTGACGAATTTCGTATCCGCCGCCTTGGTCAGAAAGGTCCGTCCAGCCGCTTTCACGCGAATAACCGGCGCCTCGGCACGCAAACGGCGATAGATAGGAAACGGGTCACGGTCGAGCCGATCCAGCGTGATCGTTTCGTCCAGCGGCGCAAGATCGGCCATCACGCGGTTTCTCCCAATAACCTCAAAGCGTTCTCTTTCAGGATAAGCGGGCGCACCTCGTCTTTGAAAGGTGCATTTGCAAAGTCCTCCAGCCAGCGATCCGGAGTGATCGCAGGCCAGTCAGACCCGAACAGCATCTTCTTCTTCAGAATCGAATTGGCGTAGCGGATGAAGGTTTCCGGGAAGTATTTCGGAGACCAGCCAGACATGTCGTAATAGACGTTTGGTTTATGCTGGGCGACGGCCAGACCCTCCTCCGTCCAAGGAAAGCTGGGATGGGCGAGGATGATCAGCATGTCGGGGAAGTCGACGGCCACATCGTCCAGATGCATCGGATTAGAATATTTCAGCCGCATTCCCATACCGCCGCGCATCCCCGACCCAACGCCAGTTTGTCCGGTGTGAAACAGCGTGATCACACCCTCTTCGGCGCAGGCCTCCAGCACCGTGTAGCAAGCCTCGCGATCATTCGGGAAAAACCCTTGCATGGTCGGGTGGAACTTGAACCCGCGAACGCCGAAATCGCGGGCGAGCCGCCGCACTTCCCGCGCACCGGCCTTGCCCTTGTGGGGATCGACTGAGGCAAAGGGGATCAGAATATCGTCATTCTCGGCGGCGAGTTCGGCCACTTTCTCATTCGAATACCGCCGAAACCCAGTTTCGCGCTCGGCATCCACCGGGAAGATCACCGCCGCGATGTTGCGTTCGCGATAATACGCGGCCGTGTCCTGCACCGTCGGCAACATCCCATCTGCCCCCGCCGGGTTTCGGAAATAGGCCGCCATTCCGGCCTGAAACTCGTTGTAACCATCATCGCGCTTATGGTTGCATGGCTCTTCGGCATGGGTGTGAAAATCAATCGCTTTGACCTTTGCAAAATCGACCATGACATACCCTTCCGACGGAATTGACTTGAAACTGCTATACAGCAGAATTGTTATACCGTAAAACAATCACCGGCAAACCGAATGAAGGACGACCGATGGCGAAGAAGCCGGTAACGCGCGTCGAAATCGATGGCGACATCGCCACGATCATCTTTGACCGCCCAGAAAAGCGGAATGCGATGAATGATGCGCTGGTCGCCGAGCTGGATACCTTTTTCTCTGCCCCGCCGGATGACGTGAATGCCGTGATCCTGACTGGCGCCGGCGGGCATTTCTGTTCCGGCCTCGATCTGGCGGAACATGAACATCGCGAACCGATTGAGGGCGTCTATCATTCGCGCAACTGGCACCGCGTGTCCGAGTTGATTGAATATGGTGGCCTGCCGGTGATTTCCGCCATGACCGGCGCGGTGATTGGCGGGGGCCTCGAAATCGCCGCCTCAACCCATGTGCGTATTGCCGAACCTTCGGTTGTCTTCCAACTGCCCGAGGGGCGTAGGGGCATTTTTGTCGGCGGCGGCGCGACGGTGCGCGTCGGGCGGCTGATTGGCCCTGACCGGATGCGTGAAATGATGCTGACAGGGCGCAAATACGGTGCCGAAGACGGCGTGCGACTTGGCCTTACGCACTATGCCGTTGCAGAGGGCGAGGCCCTGCCTTTGGCGCGCATACTCGCCCGCCAGATCGCCGACAACGCACCATTCTCAAATTACCTGATGATCCAGTCGATCACGCGCATCGGCGATATGGCGCGCGGTGATGGTCTGTTCACCGAAAGCCTTGCCGCCGCAATGTCGCAAACTACGGACGGCGCGAAAGAGGGCCTGCGCGCATTTCTGGAGAAACGGCCGCCAAAGTTTCGGTGAATGGTCGTCGCTCTTGGCCTGAAGCTGCCATTCAGACCTGCCACCCCAGCCGGGTTAACAGCGCAAAGCGCCCCGGCCATCGCCTGCCCGTCCCCACGGGCTGGCGATTTGATGAGGGCAGTGCAATCCTTTGAATTCGTACGGACTTGGCTGGCATAAAGCGCAACATTAAGATGTTGCATCGCCATCCCACGGGCAGGCAATGGCCGCCAACAAGGTGGTTTGGTGGGGACGTGAGTAAAAGTCAGCTTCAGGCCAGTTGTTCAACGCACCCCATCAGGAACCGCGACCTCTCAGCCAATCAACCGCCGCACCGCGCGGGCCGTTGGCGTGAAACGCGCCGGACGTAATTTCAATTTCTCCCGCCGGAACCATATATCGCGCAAGCTCCTGGGGTGCGCGCCAATGCGGATCGCCGCCATACCAGTCGTGGTAGCCATCGGAATAGCGAAGTTGTGCCCCGCTTTGTGGCAGGTTGATCGTTCCGCCTTCCGCCCAAAATTCCAGATCGTCACCCATCGGTTCCCCAAACACCCGCACGCGATCTTTCAGGTGATAGGATAGAAGCGCCACGAAAACGATAGCCGCCGAAAAGGTGAACTTGTCGACAAGAACAGCGCATCGTGACCCGAGCCAATCCGATTTCAGCGCCTCAAGCAGTGGCAATGCGCGCAGGAATGACCCACCGGGATTGCCGCGACAGTCGATGAAAACGCCCGCGCGTTGCGCGAAGACCAGGTCTGCGGCCCGCTCAACCTTACGATCGAGATCGGGATCGTCGGCATCTGAAAAGCTGCGAAGCCTGATTTGAAGAAAACCGGCCGTGCCTGCATCGATTGGCGTATGTGGGTCCGTTTCGGGCACGCGAAATCCCTGCTCTGGCGGCGGATAAAATTTCGGCGCCGGTGCCAGTTGCGTGCTCGAAACTGTCAGCTGTTGCTTGGTTTCATGGCGATCTTTTAACTCATAAACGCAGACGTCGCCCTGAAATGCCCCAATTGCCGTCAATGTCGGGGGCCATGCAAGCATGGCTCCGCCAATTACCCGCCTGCGGGACGCGGGGCCCGCCAGATATGGCGCCAGCCTTTTCTCTATCTCAGGCATGGTCAGATCGCCAATTCCGGCCAATGCGCCCGTCACCTGACCCTGAGTGATCTGCCAGCCCTCTCCAAGCGCCACGATCCGCAAAGGCAGCACCGAAATTGCGGCATTCGGGATCAACCGGCTGTGAGCATTGCCAGCGAGCGCCATCAGTTTCATCGCCGCCAGAAGAAAGCGGTCACGCGACGTGCCGGCGGCAAGTTTACGCATTTCCGACAGGTGGCGCGAGAGCGCCCGCGCATCCACGGATTGAAATGACGGATCCCGTTTGCCGACCGTATCGGCGATAATTTCAGCATCGGTCTGAAAGGCCAAAGCCATCCCCTTCGCGGAGTTGCTTTCTGCCCCACACGTTGGGTTGTGAGACTGTCAGAGACTAAGCGCCGCGAATTGGGCCGGTCAATTCACACATGTGTCGGTGACGAGTTGACCCTGAACCGACTTTCACGCCAAACGCCCAAGCTCCTTCATCTGGCCATAAATACTTCGGGGGGTCCGGGGGGCTGGTCCCCCGGTTCGTCGGATTGTTTTCAACGACTTTCGGGCAAAGCCCGAAACGTCCTGGAAGCAATTCGAATGCCCGTTTCAGGCCAAAAGCGATTGATATCCGCCCGCCGACCAAATTACACAACAATCGCCCCGTTGCCACCTGCATAAAGCTCGGCAATCTCGGCAACCCGGTTGGCCCGTATCACCCGCTGGTTCAGCGACCCCTTCTCGGCAACCTCACCGCGATCAAAACTCGGGGGCTGTGCCATCACCAACGCGCGCTTCACATGGCTGGCCGACCCCGTCGCAATTATCGCTCCCCCCGCCAATCGGTCTTGCAAGAGAGCAGAAAGCGCATCCGCCTCCATCCCCTTCGCTGCATCCGACAACCACAACAACGCGCCCAGCTCTGCCTCATTTTCCCCAACGATCACTGCGTCGCGCACCAGCCCGCCCATCGCATCGACCACCGATTCCCGCACCGACGAAACCGCCACCCACGTTCCTGTTGTCAGCTTGAAATTCTCCGCAATCCGCCCGTCGAAATAGAACCCTTTGGAAAAGTCATCCCGGTCCTCAGGGCGCAGCGCGTCGCCCATTATGTAAAAGCCCTCGTCGTCAAAAACTTCGGCGGTTTTCTCCGCATCGCCAAAATAGCCGGGAAATATACTCGGCCCCTTCAGACGTAATTCCAGCTTTTCACCATGCGGCACCAGTTTCATCGTCAACCCGCGCGAGGGCACCCCGACATTGCCTGATTTTTCCTGAACCTCGGTACATGCCAGCGCATACGGCGCGGTTTCGGTCGATCCCAACCCGGTGGCGATCAGCACCTCCTGCCCCCTAATATCGCGCCCTAAGGCACGCAGTCGGTCCCACGTATGCTGCGCCATTCCAGCGCCCGCATAGAACATCATGTCCAATCGGCTGAAAAACGTCTCTGACAACGCGCTGTCACGCTCCAACGCCGCGACCAGCATGTCCCAGCCTGCAGGGACGTTGAAATACCAGGTGCAGGATATCTCGCGCAGGTTCCGCAGGGTCTCGTCAAACTTCCCCGGCACCGGGCGACCATCGTCGATGTAATACGTGCCGCCATTGGTCAGCACGAGATAGCAGACCTTATTGCCCGCTGCCGTGTGGTTCCACGGCGCCCAGTCCAGCACCACCGGCGGCGCTTTGGTCAGAAAGCGATAGGCGTCGCGCACCATCGCTTGCATCGCGGTTACCATGCCGTTGGTATTGATCACCGCTTTGGGCGATCCCGTAGAGCCGGATGTGAACAGATACTTCACCACGTGATCCGACGTCAGCCCCGCGCGCGCTTTTCGTGCCGCTGTCATGTCGCCTTCTGGCAATGCATCAAGTTTCAGCGCGCCATTAACCAATTTGCGGGCGTTGATAATGTGCCGCCCATCGCTGGAGATTGAGGCGAGCGCTGCTGCAAACGCCGCGCCGTCATCCGCAAACACTGCCCTGGGGTTCAAAAGCGCGGCGTAACTCCCAAGCACCCCCCACGTTTGAGTGTTATTGTCAGTTTTATGGTGAGTCGAATTTGCCATTTTGCGCGTGTTTTTTTTCTTTCTTGTCTGAATTCTGTGGCGCCGGGTTGATTTCTCTGAATCAGTGGTGGGATGGATCAGGTTGCCGCCCTTGAACAACTTCTCGCCACGGCTCTGCGTCGGATCGCTGAGCTTGAAGCTGCGTTGGCGAGCATGGCGGAAGAGATCACGGACCTGCGCCGACAGTTGGCCAAGAACAGCAGCAATAGCAGCAAGCCCCCTTCAAGTGATGGCCTGAAGAAGCCAGCCCCGCGCAGCCTGCGTGGCAAATCCGGAAAGAAAAGTGGCGGCCAAGTTGGCCACCGGGGCGACACCCTGCGCCAGACGTCAACACCCGACTTTGTCGAACGGCATGAGGCGACGCATTGCAGCGCCTGTCAGAGCGCCCTGACGGCGGAGATGGTGAAAGGGATCGAGAAGCGTCAGGTGTTCGACTTGCCTGCGCCACGCCTGGAGGTCACCGAGCATCAGGCGGCGGTTTATTGTTGCGACCATTGTCGAGCCACGACGACGGCTGGCTTTCCCGATGGCGTGGCCGCGCATGTGCAATATGGCACGCGCATGCGGGCAGTGGCGGTCTATTGCAATGTTCAGCAGCTGATACCCGAGGATCGGGTCTGCCAGCTTATGCGCGACCTGTTTGGGGCCACCAGCTTGTGCGCGGCCAGCGTGACCAACTGGACGCGCGGCGCGGCAAATAAGATGGGTGTCGTGGTTGAACACATTCTCGCCCGGCTTGCCGAAGGCGGCGTTCGGCATCTGGACGAGACCGGACTTCGTGTTGCCGGCAAGCTGCACTGGCTGCACACGATCTGCGATACCGCCTTCACCCATTACCGCATCAGCGCCAAACGCGGTGCTGTTCCAACCTTCCTGACCGGCGGGACGATCATTCATGATCACTGGAAACCCTACTACGCCCATATGAGCGGAGTGGACGCCCACGCCCTCTGCGGGGCGCATCACTTGCGCGAACTCAAGGCCATCGAAGAGATCGAAAAAGAGCCTTGGGCGACGGAGATGAGCGCAGTGCTTCATAGCGCCAATCAGCTCAGATGCGCGGCTCAGGATCAAGGCGAGACCGAACTCCCGGAACTGGTTCGCCAGGGTATAGTCACCAGATACATGGCGATCCTCGCCAAGGGGCTCGCCTTCCACGAACGCCGGCCCCCGCTGGCCAAAAGCCCCGGCACCCGCGGCCGAAAAGCCAGGCGGCCAGGCCACAACCTGCTCCTCCGCCTGCGTGACTACCGCGATGACGTTTTGCGATTCATCGCCGACTTCGCGGTCCCATTCACAAACAATCAGGCCGAACAGGACCTGCGCATGATGAAGCTGCGCATGAAAATCTCGGGCACCTTCCGCACCCTCGAGGGCGCGCGGGTCTTCGCCGACATCAGGTCCGTCATCTCGACGGCCAGAAAACACCGGTTCAACATCCTGGAAATCCTGACCCTGTCACCACCTCAGATCATCGCACGGCTCTGACGGAACAAAACCCCGCAACCCTATCGGACAGGGTGCTTGGGAGTTACAGCGCGGCAATATCAATAAGCTTTGCATGGTCTTTCGATACCAGCGAATAGGCAGGCGACACTGGCGCATAGGGGATGCCAGTATAGAAACACGCGGCACCCAACAGCGCATGTTCCAGTGAATTTTCTGACAGGATCAACAGAGGGCGGTCTGGCCCAAGCCCGAGTGACAATAAAGATGCCCCTAGCGCCAGCGCCTTTTCCCGCGCCTCGCCATAGCTGATATTTACCCAATCTCCACCGTCATTCCGCCGCGCGATCCATGTTTGATCCGGTGTGGCGTCGGCCCATTTGTCCAGATAATCTGCAAGCGTAGGAAAGAACGGCGCCAGATCCTCGGCCTGCCGCATCAAGATCGCGCCATCCTCGCGATGCGTTATCTCGAAACTCGGATTCCAGAAGTCCGGGGCGTTGGGTTCAACCATCGCTCTAGCGCGGCGCCATCCGAATGGCACCGTCCAGCCGCAAGACTTCGCCATTCAGCATTGGGTTTTGCGTGATATGATTGACCATCGCTGCATATTCCGCCGGGTCGCCTAAACGGCTGGGAAACGGCACCTGCGCACCGAGCGAATTCTGCACATCTTCGGGCAATTCACTCAGCATCGGTGTCAGGAACAAGCCCGGCGCAATGGAACACACCCGCACGCCCTTATCCGCCAGATCCCGCGCCATCGGCAGGGTCATGCCTGCGATGCCACCCTTGGACGCGGAATAGGCGATCTGCCCGACCTGCCCATCAAACGCGGCGACCGAGGCGGTGTTGACGATCACTCCGCGCGCTCCGTCATCGTCAATCGGATCGGCGCACACCATCTCTGCCGCCGCCTGTGATGCACAGTTGAAACTGCCGACGAGATTGACGTTTATCACCTTCTGAAACAGCGCCGGGTCATGCGCCGCACCGCGCGACACGGTTTTCGCGGCGCCGCCGATCCCGGCGCAATTGACCAGAATGCGCGGCGTTCCGATGATCTCTTTCGCGGCGGCGATCCCGGCCGCCACCGATTCCGGATTGGCGACATTCACCCGCGCAAATCCGCCGCCAAGCTTGTCGGCCAGTGCCTGACCGGCCGCTTCGTTCAGATCGAACAGCATCACGGTCAACCCTTCGGCCGCCAGTCTTTCCGCTGTCGCAGCCCCAAGACCAGACGCGCCGCCGGTTACAATCGCGCCATGTCCCTTCCAGTCAGGCATCGCACCGCTCCTCCGCTTGTCTGATTTTCCCAAGAAGACCCAGCAACGTTTGACGCTCTGCACCTGTCAGGTTGGACAAAAGCGCCTCTTCATGCGCCTTCACTTTGCGCAGCGCATCGCGGTAAGCGTCACGCCCCTTGTCCAGCGGTACCAGCGCCTGCACCCTGCGATCCCCCGGCACCGGCGCGCGCCTCACATAGCCGCGACTTTCCAGATCGTCGATCATCGCGACAAGCCCCGACCGTTCGATCCCCAGCAATCTTGCCAGTTCGCTCTGCGAAATTTTGGGATACTGAACCACCAGCGACAGCGCGGAAAACACGCGCGGCGACAAACCGTCCTCGTCCAGGGCCTCGCGAAAATCTGCCTGAACAATCATATAGGCGCGTTTCAGGTTGTAACCGACAAATTGCTCCAGATCAGAACGGTGGTCATCGCCCAATTCCTGTATTGCCGTCGACATCGCAAATGCCTTTCAAAGCCCGCCCCTGATTTACACTGTATTGTTATACCGGTAAACAGTTGATCAACTGAAAGGCTTTGTGCAATGGACCTGCCCGAACCTCGATTGGAACATGTCGCTGATCTGGCGGTCGAACTTGATCCGATACTCGAAATGGGCGCAGGTCGTGCAGGCCAGCGGCGCATCATTCCCATTGTGGGTGGCACTGTGACTGGTCCCCGTCTAAGCGGCACGATCCTGAGCCTCGGCGCAGATTGGCAGACAGTTTTCTACGGCGGTCTGGCAGAGCTCGATACCCGCTATGCAATGCAAACCCATGACGGCGCGATCATCGAAATCATCAACTATGGCTATCGCCACGGCCCGCCAGAGGTGATCGCCGCCCTCGCGCGGGGTGAGGGTGCCGCGCCTGACAGCTATTACATGCGAACCCACGCACGTCTGGAAACCGGCGACGAGCGATATGACTGGGTGAACAGGACCCTCTTCGTTGGCGTCGGAGCGCGGCAAAGATCGTCTGTGCACCTTCAGCTTTACGCAATCACCTGAGCCTGACCAGAGATCCGCATGAACACATACAAGATCGCCGCCATCCCCGCCGACGGTATCGGACCGGAAGTCATCTCTGCCGGGCTGCGGGTGCTGGAGGCGCTCGCCGCTCGTGAAGGCTCATTCCGGTTTGAGGTCGAGAGTTTTGATTGGGGGTCCGATTACTACAAGGCGCGTGGAGAGATGATGCCCGCCGACGGGCTGGATAGATTGCAGCCGTTCGACGCCATTTATTTTGGCGCGGTCGGTGCGCCCGACGTCCCCGATCACATCACGCTTTGGGGTCTGCGCCTGCCGATTTGTCAGGGGTTCGATCAATACGCCAATGTCCGCCCGACCCGAATTCTGCCCGGTATCAAGGCCCCCTTGGCCGATGTCGGCCCCGGTGATCTGGACTGGGTGATCGTGCGCGAGAATTCCGAGGGCGAATATTCCGGTGCCGGTGGCCGTGTTCATCGCGGACTGCCCGAAGAAGTTGCGACAGAAGTCTCGGTCTTTACCCGTGTCGGCGTGGAACGGATCATCCGATATGCGTTCAAGCTCGCGCAATCCCGCCCGCGCAGACTGCTGACTGTCGTGACCAAGTCGAACGCCCAGCGGCACGGCATGGTGATGTGGGATGAAATCGCCGCCGAAGTTGCGGAGGACTTTCCCGACGTGGCCTGGGATAAGATGCTGGTCGATGCGATGACGACCCGAATGGTGCTGAAGCCCCGGTCCCTTGACACGATTGTGGCAACCAACCTGCATGCCGATGTCCTGTCCGATCTGGCCGGCGCACTGGCTGGTTCGCTCGGTGTCGCGCCGACGGCGAATATCGATCCTGAACGGCGCTATCCGTCGATGTTCGAGCCTATCCACGGCTCAGCGTTCGACATCACTGGCAAGGGCATCGCCAACCCGGTTGCCAGTTTCTGGACCGCCGCGCAAATGCTTGAACACCTCGGCGAAGACGCCGCCGCCGCACGGCTGATGGAGGCAGTGGAGCAGGTGTGCGAGGCTGGCGTAATGACGCCGGATGTGGGCGGTACTGCGACCACCGATGAAGTTACCGACGCTGTAGTGAACGCCATTCGCGGGAAAAATGACTGAACTCCGCGCGGTGCCCGAATTCTTCAAAAGAATTCGGACCGGAATCTTTTGAAGATTCCGGCGCTGTGCCCGATTTTCCCCTGACTAGCGAGTTTCCAAATTGCGCAGGCGTCGCCTAAAACATCACCGCCACGAGCCACAGCGAGATCCCCGGAAACGCGATCAGGATCGCGACCCGCACCATGTCCGAGATCAGGAATGGCAGTACCCCGTGATAGGTGCGCTGGATTGGAATATCCTTGGCCATCGAGTTGATGATGAACAGATTCATCCCCACCGGCGGCGTAATCAATCCGACCTCGACCACGATCAGCGCGAGTATACCGAACCAGATCGCCGTCGCCTCGGCGCTCAACCCGAAATCGAGGCTTTCGATGATCGGAAAGAAAATCGGAATCGTCAGCAGGATCATCGACAGCGAATCCATCACGCAGCCAAACACCAGATAGGCCAGCAGCATCACCAGCAGCACCATCAGCGGTGTGAAGCCCGATGTTGAAATCCAGTCGGCCAATGCCTGCGGCATCTGGGTGATGGCGAGGAACGAGTTGAACAACTGTGCGCCCAGAATGATCAGGAAGATCATCGCAGAGGCGCTTGCCGTCGACAGAATGCACTCCTTGATCGTCTCGCGGTTCAACCCGCCGGTCCATAACCCGTAAAGCCCTGTCGCCACCGCGCCCCACGCCGCGCCCTCGGTCGGTGTGAATAACGCCTGAACGCCATCCTTGGTCCAGTTCCAGTCCGCCGCGATGCCGCCCATGACAAGGCCGAAGATGACAACCACCGGCCAGACCTTTCCCAGCGAGCGGAATCTTTGTCCGTATGGCACTCGATCTGCCGCCGTGGCGCTGTTGGGATAAATCCGCACATAGACGGCAACCGCCAGCATATAGCCGAGCGCCGCCAAAATGCCGGGGATGAAAGCGGCAAGGAACATCTTCACGATGTTCTGTTCGGTCATGATCGCATAAATCACGAGGATCACTGACGGCGGGATCAGAATGCCAAGCGTCCCACCCGCGGCCAGAACGCCAGTGGACAGTGCATCGGAGTAGCCGCGCTTGCGCATTTCCGGCAAAGCCACCTGACCCATCGTCGAGGCTGTGGCCAGCGACGAGCCGCAGACCGCGCCGAACCCGGCACAAGCGCCCACGGCGGCCATGGCAACACCACCCTTGCGGTGTCCCAGCCAGTCGCTCGCCGTGTCAAACAGCGCGTTCGACATACCCGACTTCGTCGCGAATTGCCCCATCAACAGGAACAGCGGCACAATCGACAGCGAATAGGAAGAGAACATGTCATAGGACATGCTTTTCATCTGGCTCAACACGGCCGTTGGATTGCCGCGGATGATCCAGCTACCGACAAACCCCGTGACCGCCATCGCCACCGCAATCGGCATCCGCAGGAAGATCCCGCCAAGCATGACGAAAAAGCCTAAGACGGCGAGTTCAAAGCCGCTCATTTAATTGCGCCCCAGAAAATCGTTCAGCGCCCGCCAAACTGTATAGGCGCTGATTACGGTGAAGAAGAACGCGCCAACGAAGGACAGAAGATAAGAGTACCAGAACGGCATCCCCAGAATGTATGTCGTGTTGTTGGTGAACGGTTTGAAACCAAAGCCGAGCACATCACGCACCGGTTGGCTGAACCACGTCACCTGCTCGCCAAACCCCATCCACAGCCGCCAGGCGATCACGAAAGCGACGATCAGGATAAAGATATTGCCAATCAGGATCAGCAGGCGATTGACTGGAATTGGCAGCTTGTCGGCGACAATATCCACTGTCACATGACCCTGATTAAGCTGGCACCACGACATGAAGCAGAAGACAGCCACAGCAGTCCCCGCCTCGACCAGCTCGAAATCTCCGGGGATTGGGCCAAGTCCGATCTGCAACCCGACAAAGGCGCGGCCAATCGTCGAGATCACTGTCATCGCGGCGATCAGGATCAGCACCGTACCGCCCAGAAATGCCAACGTGCGCGATACGCGCTCCATGACATTGGCGGTCCGCGCTTCTGCTGTTACGGCGATCCCCATCGGCCCCTCTTCCCCAAATGGTCGCAGGATATAGGCAAAAAAAGACCCCCGGCGCAACTGAATCGCCGGGGGCTCGTCGTGCTTACTTGTGCTTCTCGATCAACATACGTGCGTCATCAAGCATTGCCTGACCGGGCAGACCGGCATCGTCCATTGCTGAGACCCATTCCGCGATCTGACCGTCCGCAATCGCCTTGATTTCGGCTGTCGCCTCTTCAGACATCATCACGATGTTGTTGTCGGTGCCCATGACGACCTCTTTGACCATCGCGTCGCCTTCATCCATCGCGCGGCCGGCCCATGCTGATGCATCAATGCCAGAGTTCGCGTCGATGACCGCCTTCAGATCGTCAGGCAGGTTGTTGTAGCTGTCCTTGTTCATCGCCCAGATAAAGAAAGTGTTGTACATGGCATTGTCGCCTGCAACTTCGGCGTGGCTGTCAGCCAGTTCATGCACCTTCAGCGGCAGAACGATTTCCCATGGGATCACACCGCCCTCGACAACGCCTTTGGACAGCGCCTCGGGGAAGGCCGGAACCGGCATACCAACCGGCGTTGCACCCATAGCGCTTAGCAGGTTGTTGGCCGCACGGCTTGGACCGCGAAGTTTCTTGCCTTCAAAGTCGGCAGGACCGGTGATCGGGTCACCCTTGGTGTGAACGATGCCGGAGCCGTGGACGTGAACCGCGATCAGATGCACGTCGCCCATCCGGTCGCCGAGGTATTTCTGCGCGAATTCCCACGCGGCCTTGGAAGTGTTCTCTGCCGATTTGGACGACACGAACGGCAGTTCGAAGGCTTCAGTTTCCGGGAAACGGCCCGGCGTATAGGCAGGCAGCGCCCAGCCACCGTCAATCACGCCATCGCGGATCTGGTCATATAGCGCGGGTGGCTTACCACCCAGCTGCATCCCCGGATAAAGCTCGATCTTCAGCTTGCCACCGGAATCGGCTTCGACCTTGTCGACCCAGGGCTGCATGAACAGCGCCGGAACGGCACCTTTTGGTGAGATGAAATGTTGGAAACGCAGCGTCACTTCCTGCGCGAACGCGGCGGATGCGGTCAGCGCGAGTGCGGCAGCACCAGCCATCATGGATTTCGTGAACGACATAGAATCCTCCCTGATTGTCATTCGAATAGATCGGAAGCCAGTAAAGCGGAACGGGCTGTTGATCACAAGAAAATACAGGCAAAATCCGAGATTGTTAAGCAGGTAAACAATCTAATCTGGATGTTAGCGCTATTTGTCGCGTGTGGTCAGAAGGTACCACGGAAAGTACGGTTTCCCGTCGCGCGGTTTTTTCCGGCTTGAATCTACCTTACACTCCACTCACCAAAGTGCCTTCACCCTGCTTGTAAATACTCCGTGGGGCCTAGGGGGCTGGCGCCCCAGTTCGTCGGATTGCGAAGCAATTCGATTGCCCGGTTCAGGCCACAATGCCACGTTCACCCATTCAAGCACCAGCTCTCTCCTTGCGCCGAATCGAACCTCGTGGAACCCTCGCCACATAAAACTCATTCTATTTCAGGAGGATTTCATGACGTTTCGATTGCTGGCTCTCGATGGTGGCGGCATCCGGGGTTACATGACGGCCAGGATCATGCACAAGCTTGAACAGGATGCAGGTATCGACCTGACTTCGAAGTCTGTCGTCGATGGTTATTCGGGCACTTCGACGGGCGGTCTGTTGTCTATCGGGCTGGCGACCGAGCACAAACCAGAGATGCTCGCCAAGCTTTACAGGGACAAGGCCTTACCACCCTTCAATTTAGCCAGACATCCCAGAGCTTGGGGATTTTGGCATAACCTGCGAGGCATCGTCGGATAGCACGAAGGCCTGTCTTGAAGAGAGAGCATAAGGACCTTCGGGCTTTTCGAATCCCCTTTTTTCGCCGCGTATTGCGACGTGGTGCTCTTCGTTTGCTCCGGTTGAAACAGCCCAGTACATGGCGATTGCCAGCACCAAAATGAGGCGGGCCAATCGATCCGGCTTTTTGATCTGGCTTTGAGTAATTTCAAAGCCCCGGGTTTTGAAGTCGGAGAACATGGCTTCAATTCCCCAACGCATTCCATAATCGAGCACCTTGTACTCGGACGGTGCTGCATTCATGGCAATAATCCAAGGCTCTTTGTGCCCCTCTTCGTGAAGCACTCCAATGTTGCTAAAGACGCCCGTTCCGTAAAGCTCAGCGTTTACAAGCCCTTCGGGCATCAGTTGGGCAATTTCGCGCGTCATCATCTCGCCACCCTGATGTTGCAGTGTGATATTTCCCTTCATGCGCAGCCGGTAGTCCCATCCAGCCTCCTGGCACCATGCGACCAATCGGGCGGTTCCATAAAACCGATCTCCCGCCAGCAACACACGCGCATCCGCCGGGAGCCATGGGCGGACTGCTTCCAAAAGCTCATGTTGCACGCGCCATCCAATCGGCCCTTTGGTCTGGCGTACACGCCAGGCGACCGGGAGGGCCCGATCCCGCATCCGCACCGATAACATCAAAACCTCATGCCCTTCGTTGAGCTTGCTTTGATCAAGGGCCACCACAATCGTTTCTCCGGCCTCACACTGGCGGCGGAAAATTTCACCAACATAGGCCTGCATGATCTCATCAGTATCGATGTGAGGATTGCCCAGAACCCGCGAAATGTATTGATAGCGGTGGTCCACAGAGCCGATATCGCGGGGCAGAGCAGCCGCATTTTCCATCAGATTGACGCTGCGCGTGTTCAAAATCACGCTTGCTATGATGCACAATCCCTCCCGGCGCGACTTGTGATACCCGAGCAAGCGGTCCTGAAAATCCGCCTCAACCTTCGAATAAAGCTCTGAAAAACAAACATTTCCCAACAAACCAGCCTCCAATATCAGCAGTGGAGACTCCTTGAATCACACAGATCAGACAAACGTCAAATCAGATCCGGAAATTTTGAAGGGTGGTAAGGGGACAAGGCCCACGAAATCTTTGACCCTAACCACAATCGCAAGGTCGTCTGGGCGATCAGACAGGCGGCGCGATTCGTGCCCGGATTGCGCGACCTGATTGCCGGCGTGGGCATTTTCAGCAGCCAATATGTGGCGGATGGGTTGAGGCGCGTTGGCGAGGTATTGGTCAAAGACGCCAAATTCGGCGATTTCGACCAGAAACGGGTTCTGGCTGTCAACACAGCCGCGATGAAGATCCCAGGCGCCGAAGAGGGCTGGACTTCGACCACTATGTGCAATCACGCGCTGCCACGCAGCCGGATCGGCGACAGCCGAGAAATCAGCATGTTGGACGGGGCGCTGTCGACCTCTGCCGCACCGAGTTATTTCCCGCCACATGAGGTCAGCGTTGGCGGCAAATCGCTGGGGTTCTTTGCTGATGGTGGTTTGTTTGCTAACAACCCGGTTCTGAACGGGATTACGGTTGCGGTTGCAAAGGGTCTTGCAAAGCCAGACGATATTCGCGTGATCTCTATTGGGACCGGCGTCGACACGACCGGTATTCCCCAAGCGGCATTCAAGCATCCTCTGGACTTCGGCATTCTTGAATGGATGGGCCTGTCCAAGGAAGTTCCTGCAGGGGCACTCCTCAACATCACAATGACTGCAAGCGCGGATAATATGACCTGGATCGCCGGAAATATGCTGGGCGAGCGTATTGTGCGCCTCAATCCGATACTGCCACGACCTGTTGCTCTCGACGGAACCACATCCAAGGATTTCCGTACTATGGATCAGGCAGTTGAGAACCTCGTGAACTCGGATGACTGGGCGCCAGCGGTGGAAATGGCAAGAAGCTGGGCGGCGATGTCGTAACCGCCGGACAGTTCGGATTTAACCCAAATATGGGGCAAATTTGAGTGCTTCCCGGCCTTGCGGTAGGGCGGTTGCGCCGACACAACATCTTGCGTGATGCCATCTTTGCGACCCAATTGGGTCGCTGAATTGATGCAATAGCGCACCAGTTTCTCCCTCAAAACGCCCCAATCTTTTTGTTTTCTGAATCAGCAACTTGCTGGGCAAAACGAAAGAAGGCAAAAGTTGGGCAAAGATGAGGCACCCTGCCATAATTGGCAGGATCAAAGTGGAACAAGGGACGCGGCACGGACCGCGCTCGGCCAGTTTGAGGGGTTTGAGCGGTGATTACCCGTTTGGCAGGCGCACTATTGCGCGCAATGTTGGTTGTGTTGCTGATCGCAACGCCAGCCTTGCTGTTGCCGGGGCTCAGCTCTGATGTGACCCAGATCGTCGCACTGGTGTCGATCTTTGCCGCTGCAATGACGATCTTCGAATATGCCAGCGTTTATCCCGGTCTTGTAGAATTCAGAAATGCGCCGCCGTTTAACCGATTGCGTTTTGTCTCGCTTTTCTCGACCGTCTTCCTGATCTCGCTCGTCGTTCGCGGTGAAACCGATGCATCCTCTGTAACCAAATTGGTGACAGATTTCGGTGTTGGCGTTGGAAACGCGATCGACTTCCCATACAGCCCGGTGCGCCAGATCGTTCTTCTTCTTCCCGATGGTACCGGACTTGAGCATATTGAACGTGTTCGTATAGCGGCCGGTCTGGCCTATTTCGTGTCGATGCTGACGCTTGCATTGTTTTATTTCTTCGTCCGCGTGAAGAACTGGCCAATGAATAGCGGCCCGTTCAATGTGTGGATCAACATGCCCACATTCGACCCGACCTCGGGCGGCGATGTGGTGCAACGATTGGAACGCGACGCGCGCTTTAACATTATCGTAGGATTTACCCTGCCATTCTTTATTCCAGCGGCGTTGAAGGCGTCTGAAAGCCTGTTCGGTCAGGTGACGCTGGATAACCCGCAATCGATGGTTTGGATTGTGGCGGCATGGGCGTTTCTTCCGGCAAGCTTGTTAATGCGTGGTCTGGCGATGGGTCGGATCGCGGATCTTGTGGAGCGCAAACGCCGCAAAACGGCGCAGGCGATGCGGCGCGAAGCAGAAGAGCGCTGGCAACCGGCCTGATCCTTTTCATTTTCTGGTGCTTTCCGGTCGCAGCGGACACGCTGCGCATTGCAACATGGCATGTTGAATTGACCCGTAAGGGACCGGGGCTTTTGCTGCGAGATGTACTGAAGGATACGGACGAGATTCGCGCGGTCGTTGGAACGATCGCACACGTCCAGCCGGATATCATTCTGTTGACTGGAATCGATTGGGATCACAATGGTGCAGCTTTGGCGGCGCTGACGGAACGTTTGGATGAAGCCGGTCACCCAATGGGCCACCAATTCGCCGGGCCGCCGAATTCCGGCCTGCGTACACAACTGGATTTGGATGGCGATGGCAGAACCGGAGGCGCAAGGGATGCGCAGGGGTTCGGCCCGTTTCGCGGGTATGGCGGCATGGCCGTTTTGTCCAGGTTGCCAATTGCGAGTGTCACTGACTTTTCTGAAACGCTTTGGGCAGACTTGCCAGACGCTGACTTGCCGCTTGTCGAAGGAAAGTTATTTCCCTCACCTGCGGTCTATGAAGTTCAGCGCCTGTCATCCGTCGCGCATTGGGCAGTCAGGCTAGATGGCGGACCGACTCTGCTCGCGTTTTCTGCGGGGCCGCCCGTATTTGATGGCCCAGAGGATCGCAACGGGCTGCGCAATGCTGCGGAAATCAGGTTTTGGCAAGATGTTTTGAAACGGTGGGAGGGTCCGGTTGTCTTGCTTGGCAATGCCAACCTTGACCCGGAGGATGGCGAAGGCCGGCATGAGGCGATACGCGCTATACTGGCTCATCCGCGCCTTCAAGACCCGCAACCCACCAGCCTGGGCGGTGTTCAGGCCGCGGCGCAAAGGGGCGCGAATACCAAACATCGCGGCGACCCCGCGTTGGATACTGTCGATTGGCGCGACGACCCGGGACCGGGAAATCTGCGCGTTAGTTATGTGTTACCAGATGTGGCCTTGACGATGGCCGACGCTGGTGTGTTCTGGCCCACGCCAAGTGAGGCGGATGCAGATTTGATGAATGGCGCGCCAAGGCATCGGCTTGTTTGGGTGGATGTTGAAACAAGTGCCGAACGCTGATCAGCGAAGTGTAGTATTCTATTGGCTTAATTTCGCCTGCAACCGGCGGCTTTTGGCCTGATGCGGACGTCCAACAACAATAGCGCGAAGACGCGCATCGATGGGCCGTGGCGCGGCGAACAAAAGTTGGTTTTTGCCACTTAATCTCGCGAAATCCGTACTAGTTTATTAACCCCGATACTGGATAAGACGTTGGCGTCACCAGTGCACTACTCGACAGAATTTTTTCGTAGTTTTTTGATTCGTTTTTTACGATACTCGTTGACCCTTTTTCGCAGAGGGTTGCGATGAGGGATTTCCACCATTGTTATGGAAATGATCCTCGGTTCTCTCAAAGCCTCATTTGGCTCCAGTTCAACGGCAATTCCGCCAAACTCTCCAAGAAATAGAACATTTGAAACGGTTTCGTGATCCGCTTTGAATGTATCAGGGTCATTTTTCCGTACGTGTTTCGGGATGATCACCTGAAAGGGAGTGGCAGCCATCAGATCGAGCACAAGTGTCATGGTTCTTTTAGGGAGCGCAGCCAGTTCATTGAGCTTATCCGTGAGGGCGTAGAAACGGTTGGGGTCCTCTTCCATCATGTCGAACATGAGGTCCCGGATCTTCTCATAAGCGAGATCTTCGTTGATTGGGAAGTTGTTCTCCATGGCGCGCACCTTTTGCCCCGTGTTGACCAGCCTGAATGCCCCCGTGATTAGTATGGGGTGAGAGGGGTTTCCAGGTACGTTGCCCCATGATTCAAGGTTCAAAAGCGACACAATATGGACCGCCACTCATGTCGATCACTAACACCGCACTTTTTGTCTGTCTCGATGATTTTGCAAAAACCTACGAGGACTGGGAGCGCCACCGGTTGATCCCCTCGGGTCGTCAGAGGCTTCGCGCCGGCAAGCTGACCCTGGGGGAGAGCCTGTTCATCATGGTCTTGTTTCACTTGTCGCCGTTCAAGGACTTCAAACATTATTGGATTTATGGCGTTGAGCAGAAATACCGTGACTGCTTTGGCACCCTCCCGAGCTATGGTCGGTTTGTCAGCCTCATGCCAAGATTAATGGTGCCGTTTTGCATACTGCTGCACTGCTTCAGCGGTAAAAAAACCGGCGTCTATTTTGCCGACAGCACTAAGCTCGCGGTCTGCCACAATGCCCGCATTAATCGAAACAAGGTCTTCAAGGGGCTGGCAAAGCGCGGTCGCAGCACAATGGGCTGGTTCTTTGGCTTCAAACTGCATCTAATCATCAACAACAAGGGGGAGATCATGGCCGTCAAAATCACGGCAGGTAATGTCGATGATCGAAAGCCGTTTGAAGCCATGATCGCGGGCCCCGAAGGCAAAATATTTGCTGATAAGGGCTATATCTCCAAATCCCTCTTCCAACGGCTCTGGCAGCGTGGGCTCCACCTCGTCACCGGCATTCGCCGCAACATGAAAAACTATCTCCTGCCAATCCTGAACAAAATCCTGTTGCGAAGGCGGTTCATCATCGAAACTCTGTTCGATAAGTTGAAAACCAGCATGGGACTGGAACACACTCGACACAGATCGCCTGCCAACGCATTCGTACACCTCATCTCGTGTGTCGCAGCCTATATGCTCGGGAAAACCAAAGTTAAAATGGGAGTAACTCCCAAGCACCCTGTCCGATAGGGTTGCGGGGTTTTGTTCCGTCAGAGCCGTGCGATGATCTGAGGTGGTGACAGGGTCAGGATTTCCAGGATGTTGAACCGGTGTTTTCTGGCCGTCGAGATGACGGACCTGATGTCGGCGAAGACCCGCGCGCCCTCGAGGGTGCGGAAGGTGCCCGAGATTTTCATGCGCAGCTTCATCATGCGCAGGTCCTGTTCGGCCTGATTGTTTGTGAATGGGACCGCGAAGTCGGCGATGAATCGCAAAACGTCATCGCGGTAGTCACGCAGGCGGAGGAGCAGGTTGTGGCCTGGCCGCCTGGCTTTTCGGCCGCGGGTGCCGGGGCTTTTGGCCAGCGGGGGCCGGCGTTCGTGGAAGGCGAGCCCCTTGGCGAGGATCGCCATGTATCTGGTGACTATACCCTGGCGAACCAGTTCCGGGAGTTCGGTCTCGCCTTGATCCTGAGCCGCGCATCTGAGCTGATTGGCGCTATGAAGCACTGCGCTCATCTCCGTCGCCCAAGGCTCTTTTTCGATCTCTTCGATGGCCTTGAGTTCGCGCAAGTGATGCGCCCCGCAGAGGGCGTGGGCGTCCACTCCGCTCATATGGGCGTAGTAGGGTTTCCAGTGATCATGAATGATCGTCCCGCCGGTCAGGAAGGTTGGAACAGCACCGCGTTTGGCGCTGATGCGGTAATGGGTGAAGGCGGTATCGCAGATCGTGTGCAGCCAGTGCAGCTTGCCGGCAACACGAAGTCCGGTCTCGTCCAGATGCCGAACGCCGCCTTCGGCAAGCCGGGCGAGAATGTGTTCAACCACGACACCCATCTTATTTGCCGCGCCGCGCGTCCAGTTGGTCACGCTGGCCGCGCACAAGCTGGTGGCCCCAAACAGGTCGCGCATAAGCTGGCAGACCCGATCCTCGGGTATCAGCTGCTGAACATTGCAATAGACCGCCACTGCCCGCATGCGCGTGCCATATTGCACATGCGCGGCCACGCCATCGGGAAAGCCAGCCGTCGTCGTGGCTCGACAATGGTCGCAACAATAAACCGCCGCCTGATGCTCGGTGACCTCCAGGCGTGGCGCAGGCAAGTCGAACACCTGACGCTTCTCGATCCCTTTCACCATCTCCGCCGTCAGGGCGCTCTGACAGGCGCTGCAATGCGTCGCCTCATGCCGTTCGACAAAGTCGGGTGTTGACGTCTGGCGCAGGGTGTCGCCCCGGTGGCCAACTTGGCCGCCACTTTTCTTTCCGGATTTGCCACGCAGGCTGCGCGGGGCTGGCTTCTTCAGGCCATCACTTGAAGGGGGCTTGCTGCTATTGCTGCTGTTCTTGGCCAACTGTCGGCGCAGGTCCGTGATCTCTTCCGCCATGCTCGCCAACGCAGCTTCAAGCTCAGCGATCCGACGCAGAGCCGTGGCGAGAAGTTGTTCAAGGGCGGCAACCTGATCCATCCCACCACTGATTCAGAGAAATCAACCCGGCGCCACAGAATTCAGACAAGAAAGGTAACTCCCAAGCACCCTGTCCGATAGGGTTGCGGGGTTTTGTTCCGTCAGAGCCGTGCGATGATCTGAGGTGGTGACAGGGTCAGGATTTCCAGGATGTTGAACCGGTGTTTTCTGGCCGTCGAGATGACGGACCTGATGTCGGCGAAGACCCGCGCGCCCTCGAGGGTGCGGAAGGTGCCCGAGATTTTCATGCGCAGCTTCATCATGCGCAGGTCCTGTTCGGCCTGATTGTTTGTGAATGGGACCGCGAAGTCGGCGATGAATCGCAAAACGTCATCGCGGTAGTCACGCAGGCGGAGGAGCAGGTTGTGGCCTGGCCGCCTGGCTTTTCGGCCGCGGGTGCCGGGGCTTTTGGCCAGCGGGGGCTGGCGTTCGTGGAAGGCGAGCCCCTTGGCGAGGATCGCCATGTATCTGGTGACTATACCCTGGCGAACCAGTTCCGGGAGTTCGGTCTCGCCTTGATCCTGAGCCGCGCATCTGAGCTGATTGGCGCTATGAAGCACTGCGCTCATCTCCGTCGCCCAAGGCTCTTTTTCGATCTCTTCGATGGCCTTGAGTTCGCGCAAGTGATGCGCCCCGCAGAGGGCGTGGGCGTCCACTCCGCTCATATGGGCGTAGTAGGGTTTCCAGTGATCATGAATGATCGTCCCGCCGGTCAGGAAGGTTGGAACAGCACCGCGTTTGGCGCTGATGCGGTAATGGGTGAAGGCGGTATCGCAGATCGTGTGCAGCCAGTGCAGCTTGCCGGCAACACGAAGTCCGGTCTCGTCCAGATGCCGAACGCCGCCTTCGGCAAGCCGGGCGAGAATGTGTTCAACCACGACACCCATCTTATACCAAGGGTGCTTCAAAATGACTCAGCTATGGATTTTGGGTACCGCCTGAGGTGCTGAGGTGATTCAAGATTGGCAAAGGAGACCACCGATGCCAGCCAGGATACCGATGCGAGCCGATTTTACCGCCAATGATCTGCGCAAGCTTGCCGCAGAGAGTTCTGATGCCCGGCAGAGCCGACGGCTTTTGTCGCTTGCCGCTATCGCCGATGGCATGTCGCGTGGGGCTGCGGCCCGCATTGGCGGGATGGACCGGCAAACGCTCAGGGACTGGGTGCTCCGTTTCAACGCTGATGGTCCAGCGGGGCTGCTGGATCGGCAGCGAGGAGGCTCGCGATCCCGCCTTGACAATGCGCAACTGGATGAACTGGCGGCTCTTGTCGAGACCGGTCCTGATCCTGAAAAGGACGGTGTCGTCCGCTGGCGGCGGGTCGATTTGAAGAATGTGATCAAGGCGCGTTTTGGCGTCGACTATCACGAGCGCCATGTGGGGCAGATTCTGCACAATCTGGGCTTTTCCCACATCAGCGCACGCCCTCAGCACCCGGGGCAGGACGTGCAGGTCATTGAGGATTTCAAAAAAACTTCGGCGACAATCTGAAGGAGACGCTTCAGGGGGTGCCGCCGGACAAACCCGTCGAAATCTGGTTCCAGGACGAGATGCGTCTCGGTCAGAAGAACACCCGCGTCCGCCAGTGGGCACGCAAGGGCACACGGCCCCGCCAGCCCGCCGATCAGCGTTACCAAAATGCGTATCTTTTTGGCGCCATCTGCCCCGAACGCGGCACCGGCGCGGCGATCATGATGCCAGCAGCCGACACCTATGCGATGCAGCGCCACCTGGAAGAAATCAGCAAAATTGTCTCCGATGGCGCCCACGCCGTCATCCTCATGGACCAAGCCGGCTGGCACACGACATCCGCTCTGGAAATCCCGCAAAACCTGTCGCTCATGTTTCTGCCGCCCAAATCACCAGAGCTGAATCCAACCGAAAACATTTGGCAATATCTCCGCCAGACATGGCTCGCAAACCGGACGTTCGACACATATGACGCGATTCTCGACGCGGGGTGCGAGGCCTGGAACAACCTCATCGCAAGACCGCAAACCATCACATCCATCGCAAGCCGCAACTGGGCGAAAGTCGGTCAGATTGAATAACCCTTGGTATTATTTGCCGCGCCGCGCGTCCAGTTGGTCACGCTGGCCGCGCACAAGCTGGTGGCCCCAAACAGGTCGCGCATAAGCTGGCAGACCCGATCCTCGGGTATCAGCTGCTGAACATTGCAATAGACCGCCACTGCCCGCATGCGCGTGCCATATTGCACATGCGCGGCCACGCCATCGGGAAAGCCAGCCGTCGTCGTGGCTCGACAATGGTCGCAACAATAAACCGCCGCCTGATGCTCGGTGACCTCCAGGCGTGGCGCAGGCAAGTCGAACACCTGACGCTTCTCGATCCCTTTCACCATCTCCGCCGTCAGGGCGCTCTGACAGGCGCTGCAATGCGTCGCCTCATGCCGTTCGACAAAGTCGGGTGTTGACGTCTGGCGCAGGGTGTCGCCCCGGTGGCCAACTTGGCCGCCACTTTTCTTTCCGGATTTGCCACGCAGGCTGCGCGGGGCTGGCTTCTTCAGGCCATCACTTGAAGGGGGCTTGCTGCTATTGCTGCTGTTCTTGGCCAACTGTCGGCGCAGGTCCGTGATCTCTTCCGCCATGCTCGCCAACGCAGCTTCAAGCTCAGCGATCCGACGCAGAGCCGTGGCGAGAAGTTGTTCAAGGGCGGCAACCTGATCCATCCCACCACTGATTCAGAGAAATCAACCCGGCGCCACAGAATTCAGACAAGAAAGAAAAAAAACACGCGCAAAATGGCAAATTCGACTCACCATAAAACTGACAATAACACTCAAACGTGGGGGGTGCTTGGGAGTTACAAATGGGACCCATAACCGTGCCGGAAACAATCAGGCAGGTCGAATACCAGATATAGCGCTTATCCAGAACTCAGGTTTATTACGTAGCGAAGCCCTCAAGAAATCGCCGGCTAGGGGACGGCCCGTCGTTACGCGGTGGCCCGAGGAGCCTTGATTCCGCGCAGAGTGCCGAAACTCAAAGTCCGCTTCAGTTCGAAAAGCAGGGCACCAAAAAAATATCTACGATTCGGCTCAGCCGGACTGTGACCCTAAGTTACGCGCGCCGGTCACCGACAATCCTGTCGATAACATCTCGGAATCAAGGCGCAGTTCGATCACAGCAAGTACCTTTGAGGCTAAAGCAGCGCCATACGCATCGGGGAATTCTTCCGTCCGTTCGACGACGGCACCAAACCCTCCATATGCACGGGCAAGCGCCGCGAAGTCAGGGCTTAACATTTCCGTACCGCTGACACGACCGGGATATGTTTTTTCCTGATGCATCCGTATCGTGCCATAACGGCCGTTATTGGCGACAATTACGATTAGCTTGGCACCGAATTGCATAGCCGTCGACATTTCATTCAAAGTCATCTGAAAATCGCCGTCACCGGCGAAACACACGACCTGTCGGTCAGGGTGTTCGATGGCGGCGGCGACGGCAGCAGGGAAGCCGTATCCCATTGAGCCAGAGGTTGGTGACACCTGCGTGCCTAGACCTTTGTACGTGAAATAGCGGTGCAAAAAGGCGGCATAATTCCCAGCGCCGTTGGTGACGATCGCGTCTTCGTGTAGGTTGTCCGAACACCACGCCACGATTTCCTCGAGTTTCACGTCGCCGGGGGTTTCCTGTAGCAATTTCCAAGCCAGCAGATCGGCGCGCGCAGCTCGCGTCCACGTGTCCCAGTTCCCGGATTTCGGGGATTGGGCCATTCGCGCGAGCAAATCGTTGGGATGCGCAGCCAATGACATGTCGGTGCGATAGACAGTTCCGGGCAAGTCCGGGTCAGGATGTACATGTATAATGCACTTTCCCGGCGCGGCAGGATCAAGGTTTTCAAACGCGCCGGTGGAGATATCGGCAAGCCGCGCACCAAGCACCAATAGGCAATCGGATTCCCGCAGGCGTTGGGCAAGGTTAGGGTCGATTCCAACACCCAGATCACCGGCATAGTTGGCGTGGCGATTGTCCATAATGTCGTTGCGGCGGAAGGTGGTGACGACAGGCAGGCGTTGGGATTCGGCGAAGCGGGTCAGGGCTTCGGCCCCTTCTATTGACCACCCAGGGCCGCCAGCAACGATCAGTGGCTTTTTGGCAACCGACAATCGTTCAAGAACTGCGTCAACCGCAGCTTCTGGCACACCCGATAGAGGCGCAGCGGTGGGGGCAAGAGCCGGCACATCTGTCACTGCCGAGAGCATATCTTCAGGTAGTGCCAAAATGACCGGTCCGGGACGACCCGAGGTTGCGAGGTGGAATGCGCGGTTGATATATTCGGGGATACGCTCGGTCTGGTCGATTTCGGCGACCCATTTGGCAAGCGAGCCAAACATCGCGCGATAATTGACCTCCTGAAACGCTTCTCTGTCACGATGGCTACGCGCGATCTGGCCAACAAACAGGATCATTGGCGTTGAATCCTGCATCGCGATGTGCACGCCCGCACTTGCGTTGGTGGCGCCGGGACCGCGGGTGACAAACGCAATGCCGGGCCTTCCGGTCAACTTGCCCACTGCGTCAGCCATCATTGCGGCGCCACCTTCATGACGACAAACGACATTCTGAATGTCGCTGTCGTAAAGAC
The DNA here is from genome assembly GCA_951812305.1 of uncultured Paracoccaceae bacterium. Taxonomy (GTDB): domain Bacteria; phylum Pseudomonadota; class Alphaproteobacteria; order Rhodobacterales; family Rhodobacteraceae; genus Rhodobacter_B. Next base: position 30,491 of record CATOSB010000011.1, on the reverse strand, counting down.
CGTCCAACGCGGCAAGAAAGCTTTCGCCGGGTACCGAAAACACGCGCCGCACGCCATGCAGCTTCAGCTGATCGACCAATATTTGCCCGCCGTGGCGCATGAACTACCCTCCGAATTCGTTGTGCACCATTCCACCTTGACTGTGCGGCGACAAGCACTTGCGGTGCAGGTCTGAGCGTTTATTTGTCCGACCAACAAATAAGGATGAGTTCATGACCAAATACAAACTTTTGGGTATCTCGGGTTCGCTTCGGAAGGGATCCTTGAACACCAAGCTGGTGCACGAGGCGGCGCGACTTTTCAAACCGGCAGAGTTTGTTTTGGGCGACTTGCACCTGCCTCTGTACGATGGCGATCGGGAGGCGGCGGATGGGATACCGACGACAGTTCGGACGTTGGCCAATCAGATTGCGAATGCCGATGCGATTGCAATCTCGACACCCGAATACAACAAGGCGCTGTCGGGTGTTCTGAAAAATGCACTCGATTGGATCAGCCGCACAGATGGCAATCCGTGGAACCAGAAGCCCGTGGCGATCATGTCGGCGACCGCGGGGCGCACGGGGGGCGAAAGCGCGCAATACACGTTGCGGCACGCGATGATATCCTTCCGGCCACGTATCATTCAGGGGCCGTCGGTTATGGTCGCAGGAGCGATGAAGGAGTTTGACGATGAGGGGAGGCTGAAGAGCGAGCAGTACTTGGCGTCGCTGACCGAATTGATGGGCGGGCTAAGGGAAGAAATCAGCCGCTGACATTACCCCGCACGCCGCGCCAGTATTGGTCACTCTCGCAGGTCGTACCGCATCTGAACCCGGTCGACGAGCTGACCATTGGCCAGAGGAACCGCCAACAGCGTGTCGTAGGTGCGAAAACCGCGACTTTAGTAGTAAATCAACCCGCCTTCATTATCGGCACGGATGGTGGCGTTGATCCAGTCATGGCCCAGATCATCCGCTGCGCTTTGTGCGGCCTCAAACAGCGCAGAGCCGATGCCAAGCCCGGTGCGCCCGTGCTGCACAAAGGTGGCGATATCACAGGCTTCGGGCGGCAGTTCTGCGCTTGGTCCGAATTTCTGGAACCCGAGGATATTGCCGTCAGCCTCTGCTACACGCCAGGCCGAACGATCATGGTCGCCATTCATCCGATCCTGCAATGCTGACGCTTCCACGGGGTTGGTATACGCAGTTGTGCCGCCGATATTGATGATTTCATTCAACAGCGCGGCCATCTGTCCGGTATCTGCCAGCGCGGCGCGGCGAATGATCATTTACATCTGCGCCAGCAACGCATGGTGCCGTGCGGTGTAGCTGTCGCGCACTTCGACCGGCGGTCGCAGGTGCAGGGTCAGACCTTCGGTGTCGGTGTGCTTGCCGAAAAACTTGTTCGCCTCCGCCTCGGAAAACCCTGCCAATTGCACCGCTTCCAGCCAAGCCGACAATTTGTCAGCGCGTTTGATCTTGGTCTTCACCCATTTCGGGATCTGCGCCGGAAGGCCGAAGCGCAGGTGAATTGCGGCGGTCAAGCGGTCGTCAAGTTCCTTGTAATCGGGGCCAACAGCGGCCTTCACCGGTGAAATCATATCGCCGATCACATATTCGGGTGCGTCGTGAAGAAGCGCCGCGAGCCGCCACTTGATTGGGGCATCCGGGTGTTGCCGAGAAAAAATCTCCTCAACCAGCAATGAATGCTCAGCGACCGAATAGGCGTAGTCACCTTTTGTCTGCCCGTTCCAACGCGCAACAAAGGCAAGGCCGTGTGCGATATCCTCAATCTCGATATCGACCGGCGTTGGATCCAACAGGTCCAGTCTGCGGCCTGAAAGCATCCGTTGCCATGCGCGTTGCTTAATTACCACAGCAGTTCCTTACAATTGCCACAATCTAGATGCCTAATTGAACCTTGGATGCGTGTAAATCTGTGGCTGCCGCCCGGGTCACGCATATACGCCCGGGTGCCGCGACCGCGCAAAGATGTGCGTTGATCGTGACCGGCCACAACCCAATATTTTACACATGTCCCCAACACGCGGCGCCCGTTCGTCCGCGAAAAAAGTGGCGTCGCCAAAATCGAAGGAGAGCAGCAATGTTCACTCGAACGGTAATGGCGGGCCTGATACTGGGCTTCGCAGCACTCGCACCGCCCAAGGTGGCACATGCGCAAGCCGCATGTAACACCCGGGATACGGTCGTTGACCGTCTTGGTGACAAATACCAGGAAACCATTGCGGCACGTGGGCTGCAATCCTCTCAGCAGATGCTTGAAATCTTTGCGTCGCCGGAAACTGGATCGTTCACAATCCTGTTGTCACGGCCAGACGGAACAACCTGTGTTGTCGCATCCGGGACGCACTGGCACCTGGCTGCGCCGGTTGACGATAAAGGCGTGGCGAGTTGATTTGCCGCCTTTGACAAGGCGGCTGTCTTAAACAGGCACTTTTCGTCGGTTAACTGCGTGATAGCCTCAACCCGTCCAACTCCGGGGGCCGGGATGTTTGAAGCGCGGATGAAAACCTTTCAGGACCATCTGGAAGCGGCGGGTATCGATTGCGCCGTGATCACGGATGACGACAATGTCTATTACCTGACGGGTTACTATGATTACCTTCATATGGAATTTGGCCGCCCGACGATCCTGATTGTGGAACGCGGTGGCGGTAGCCTTTTGATCACGCCCTCCCTTGATGCCGTCATGGCGCAGCAAAGCGCGCGGGTAGATCGCGTTGCCGCGTGGAATGATGGTGAGGGTGAAGAGTGGCGTGCGGAGCTACCTGCCGCAATAGAGGGACGGTCGTCCATCGGACTGGAACCCAATCACATTCCGCCCGTGGTTCGGGCTTTTATCGACACGCTTTTTGATCAGGAACGCGTTATCTCGGTGACCCGGATCCTTGGCCAGATGCGAATGGTGAAGACCGAAGAAGAGTTGCAACTGGCGCGCCATGCAGGGCAGGTGGGAATGGCCATGATGCAAGCTGCGCGAGACACAATTGGCGACGGCGTCCCGGAATTCGAAGTTGCACTGGCAACCTCCGAGGCCGGAACACGAAAAGCCGCGGAATTGCTGGCCGCGCATTACGAAGACGCTTTGATGTCACCGCAAATGCATTTTCTGCAAATCATGGCCTCTGGCCCGGAAATTACCAAAACCCATCACCGTGCCACCACACGCGTTATGCGTCGGGGAGAGCCAGTGTTCACATGTTTCTGCGGAATGACAAATTTCCACAGGTTCAAACTGGGGTTTGACCGAACGTTTTGGATCGGTGAAATCGCCGACCCCGAACAGGCGCGGCTGTATGAAATCGCGCTGGCCAGTCAGACGGCGGCCCTGTCGGAACTGTGCGCAGGTGCCGTGGCAGAGGACGTCCACGCCGCTTATGCCGAAGTGACGCGCAAAGCGGGATTTGGTACACCATTCCGGGCGGGTCGGGCAACCGGGTTCAGTTATCTTGAAACACCGCAACTGGTAACCGGCGACAAAACTGTTTTGCAGCCCGGTATGGTGTTTGCCGTGGATGGCTGTGTCGAGGGGGTCAGTTTTCGCGCACAGGTGGGCGACAGTTTCATCGTGACCAAGGATGGATACGAACAGATCACGCACCACCCAAAAGATATCGACAGCATGATTGTGTAGGGGCGCTGTTGTTCAGGTCGCGCTGGGCGAAACGCGTGAAATCCTGGGCAATGCCGCCTAAAACAGCGCCGTGTCCGGGTCGGGAAATTTCCGCATCTGGCGGCGATAACGTCCCCAGACATCAAGATGGCCACCCAAATTCGTGACCTGATCCCGCAACGATTCCCGCAAACCACCGCGTCGCGTGGTTTCAAAGGTCAGCGGAGCGTCTTGCGCCGCGAAGAAGGCCTTGTATTCCTCGATCAATGCTGACGAGAAGCGCGTCGCGCTTTCATGCGATGTCCACGGTTTGGGCAGGCCGCTCAAATGCAACAGGAAAGGCCGGGTCAGTTTTGTCAGCATCGGATAGCGGTGAGTCCACTGCCAGTTCCAAACAGGGGACAGTTGGGCAAAATTGTCCTCCAGCACAAGGTTCAGAACGGATTGGTCCTTGAACGGGCTGTCAATGCCAGCGCGGTATCTGTCCAGAAGTTGCTGCAAAAGGCCCTGCCGGTTGTATTGAGCCACATCGATCAGCATCACGCCGGAATTGAAATAGTTGGTCGATTTTGATCGGTATCGCGCCAAATCAAGAATAGGATCGTCCGGGTTCAGCCACTGCTCTTTATCCAACACCACCGCGCAGGCATATGCGCCGATATCGGCGTTCATCAGTCGTCGGTAATCGGCTGCTTGGGGATAAATATCGGCATCCAGATACAGGATCCGCCGATAGGTTTCGGAAAACTCTCGCGCCAGCCAAAGCCTTAGATACGCAGCCGCAGGCCAAGGCTGTTTGATCCCGACCGACCTCAGATCATCTGAAATCCCCAACACCACATTGTGTACTCCGAGATCCTGAAATTCATCGGGTATCGGCAATGGCGTCAGGCTGGCAATGACAATGTCGAAATCTTTAGTCTTGGACTGCCGCGCAATCCGGCTGGCCGTCAAAAGGGCCGGAGCCAGATTGCGCTGGTTCACGCAAAGCGCGACGGCACAGTCGTTCGTATCTTGCAACGTCGCCTCATTTTTCACGTCGTTTTTCGCGGGCCACTGTTTCATGAATTGATGCTTTGGCCAACTGGTATCAGGGCCACTTTGAATGGTCCACGACACAGGTTGCCCGCGCGAATTGGGGATGTTAGGTGCCCCCAATCCTAATCTTCGCCGGAGCCCTTCAATGGCACAAGACTATACCGTAAAGGACATCAATCTGGCCGAGTTCGGCCGCAAGGAATTGGCGATTGCCGAAACCGAAATGCCCGGGCTGATGGCCACGCGTGAAGAGTATGGCAAAAGCCAGCCGCTGAAAGGCGCGCGCATTGTCGGGTCGCTGCATATGACGATCCAGACGGCGGTGTTGATTGAAACGCTGACGGCGCTGGGCGCGGATGTACGTTGGGCGTCGTGCAACATCTTCTCGACGCAGGATCACGCGGCAGCGGCGATCGCGGCAGCGGGCATTCCGGTCTTTGCGGTCAAGGGCCAGACGCTGGAGGAGCATTGGGATTACCTCGACAAATCCTTCATGTTCCCAGACGGCGCGAACATGATCCTCGACGATGGCGGCGACGCGACCCTTTACGTGCTGCTGGGTGCGCGGGCCGAGGCGGGTGAGGATATCATCCCGGTTCCCACCAGCGAGGAAGAAGAGGTGATCAAGAAACAAATCGCCAAACGCATGGCCGCAAGCCCCGGCTGGTTCACCAAAACCCGCGACGCGATCAAAGGTGTCTCGGAAGAAACGACCACCGGCGTGCACCGTTTGTATGAATTGCAGCGTAATGGCCAGCTGCCTTTCCCTGCGATCAACGTGAATGACAGCGTCACCAAGTCGAAATTCGATAACAAATACGGCTGTAAGGAATCGCTGGTCGACGGCATCCGCCGCGCGACGGACACGATGATGGCTGGCAAGGTTGCTCTGGTTTGCGGCTACGGCGACGTCGGTAAGGGCTCTGCCGCGTCCCTGCGTGGTGCTGGTGCGAGGGTGAAGGTGACCGAGGCCGATCCGATCTGCGCGCTGCAGGCGGCAATGGACGGGTTCGAGGTTGTTCTGCTCGACGAAAACCTCGACGCCGACATTTTCATCACAACCACGGGCAACAAGGACGTCATCCGCATCGAGCACATGCGCGAGATGAAGGACATGGCGATTGTCGGCAACATCGGCCATTTCGACAATGAAATACAGGTCGCCGCGCTGAAGAACCACAAGTGGACCAACATCAAGGAACAGGTGGACATGATCGAGATGCCTTCGGGTAATCGTTTGATCCTGCTGTCCGAGGGTCGACTGCTGAATCTCGGCAACGCGACCGGCCACCCGTCTTTCGTGATGTCGGCCAGTTTCACCAATCAGGTGCTGGCACAAATCGAATTGTGGACCAAGGGCGACGAGTACAAAAACGAAGTCTACATCCTGCCAAAGCATCTGGATGAGAAAGTAGCGATGCTGCATCTGGGCAAAGTTGGCGCGAAACTGACCAAGCTGGACCCGGAACAGGCCGCGTATATTGGCGTGGCGCCAGAAGGGCCGTTCAAGCCGGAACATTATCGGTATTGACGCTTGCACGGGGTGTGTCAACAGACGATCAGGTCGGGCGCTAGCTCGAATTTCGCGTCGACGAGATTATCGTGACCATTTTTTGACGTCGTGCCAGTTACAAGTTGATTTGCTGGCGCGGCTTTGGAATACCAGACACCTGCGGCGCCAGAATGTGCAATTGCGAATACAATAAGAGCCGGAATTAGTCGGTGGAGTTTGAATTGTTATGTAACGCCGGTCGAATTCTAACTGAATCGTCCCGCTGCGGGGAACACGAAATCCGTTTAGAAAAGCTCGTGGATTTGGATGCCAGGCAGAAATACCCAATCTGTACTGGCGGTTCTGGATCTTGTCCGCCTGAAGATTGTGGTGGGGCTGAGAGATATTTTTACCGTCGTGATGAGGCAGACGGATACGATGCCTGGCAAGATATGAGTGAGATGTTAGATTTGCTCAACGACGCAACGAAGCCAAATGCAAGTCAGGAAACCTTCGAAGAATTTCTGGACCGATGATGTGCAAATGACGATGGATCGGATGTTGGCACGGGAGCCATATCTGACGACCAAATTTTCGCGCAGGGATGCTAATCAGGCATTTCGCAAGGGTCAACATCTGGAATTGATGCGCCAGCAGATATGGCAGGGGTTGTCCGGAAACGACCGGTTGCGGACAGGGCGTGGGATAGTGTTCAAAAATCAGCTTGACGGGATATAGGACATAGATATAGTTACGGACACCTGTTTATTTACAGTGCGCACCCATGTCCAGAACCTGTGCCTATGTCCGGGTCTCGACCTTTGAACAGGACACACAAAATCAGGTCCGCGAAATCGAAGCGGCAGGTTTCAAAGTGGAACCACAGCGGATCATCGCTGAAACAATTTCTGGCTCACGTGCCATAGCGCAACGCCCGGGCTTTTTCCGCCTGATGGAGAAAATGGAACAAGGTGATGTGCTGATTGTCACCAAACTGGATCGGTTGGGTCGCAATGCCACCGATGTTTCCAGCACTGTGAACAAGCTGGAAGAAAATGATATTCGGGTTCATTGCCTGGCTTTAGGGGGCGTTGATCTGACCAGTTCGGCCGGAAAGCTGACGATGGGGGTCATCAATTCCGTCGCGCAGTTTGAGCGCGACCTTCTGATTGAACGGACACAATCGGGCCTGTCTCGTGCAAAGGCTGAGGGTAAACCGTTGGGCCGCCGCCCTAAACTTTCAATGGATCAACAAGACGAGGTGAAGGAGAAACTTGCAGCTGGCGAAACGATCTCCGGCATTGCCCGCGATATGAAAACCAGCCGCCAAACAATCATGCGGGTAAGGGATCAGGCACAATGAAAATGCACATCAACCTCCAGATAACCGACCCTGACGGCGTTGTTCACGATTGTCAGGTCGCGGTTTTGGATAAGGCGTATAGCAACCTTGGTGAGATTGGCTTGTCCATTTCTGAAAGCAAGGATTTGCTGCTTGCGTTGCAAAAGGAAATCATATCTGCCCAATCACAAGCCTATTGTGTGTCGCATTCGTCGTGCCCATGCTGTGATCGTAAGTTGCGACGGAAGGGCCATAAAACCATACGCTACCGCACAGTTTTCGGTGACATTTCTATTCACAGCCCACGGTTTTATCATTGCACATGCCAGGACAAGATTGCCCAAACCTTCAGCCCGCTCACCTCATTGTTACCAGACCATGTTTCGCCAGAAATGCTCTGGCTGGAAACAAAGTGGGCATCACTGGTTTCATACGGTGCCAGCGTGAATCTGTTGAAAGATGTACTGCCGATTGACAAACAGCTGACTGCGGAGACCATGCGCCGACATTTGGGGCGCGTTGGCAAGCGATTGGAAAAGGAATTGGCTGACGAGCGATACAGCTTTGTCGAGACCAGCGTCTATGAACGCGAACGCCTGCCAATTCCAGACGGCCCCATCACAGTTGGCATTGATGGTGGGTATGTTAGGTCACGTGAAAAGGGCCAATCTCTCTTTGAGGTCACCGTTGGCAAATCCATTCCAACAGATCGCCCGGATCGCTACCTTGGCCTTGTGCAAAGCCATGACGAAAAGCCCAAACGCCGCCTGCATGACATATTGAAAGATCAGGGCTGGCAGGAAAACCAGAAGGTCACATTCATGACTGATGGCGGTGATAGTGTCATCAACATTGCACGAGATATGGCCCCTGCCGCCGAGCACATCCTGGATTGGTTCCCCATCACAATGCGGATCACTGTGATGGGGCAATATATAAAGGGCCTGATCCATCATAATCCGGACGAGGGCGAAGACGTGGCCAGGATGCTGCGGCAAATCAAAGGATATCTGTGGAATGGCAACCTGCATGACGGGCAGCAAGTCATCGACGATCTGGTCATGGACCTCGATGAAGTTGAAACGGAATATGCCAGCATCAAGGCCTTGCAAAAAGCGGCGGGTGAATTTCAGACCTACATTGCAAACAGCGCCTGGATGATCCCCAATTACGCCGAACGCCGCCGTTATGGCGAACGTGTCTCGACCGGATTTGTCGAAAGCACCGTCAATACCGTCGTCGGGAAACGCTTCTGCAAACGCCAGCAAATGCGCTGGTCAAAGGCAGGCGCACATCTCATGCTGCAAACACGAACCCGGACGCTGGACGGAACGTTGCGCGATAAATTCGAACAATGGTATCCAAGGATGAAAGTAACTCCCAAGCACCCCCCACGTTTGAGTGTTATTGTCAGTTTTATGGTGAGTCGAATTTGCCATTTTGCGCGTGTTTTTTTTCTTTCTTGTCTGAATTCTGTGGCGCCGGGTTGATTTCTCTGAATCAGTGGTGGGATGGATCAGGTTGCCGCCCTTGAACAACTTCTCGCCACGGCTCTGCGTCGGATCGCTGAGCTTGAAGCTGCGTTGGCGAGCATGGCGGAAGAGATCACGGACCTGCGCCGACAGTTGGCCAAGAACAGCAGCAATAGCAGCAAGCCCCCTTCAAGTGATGGCCTGAAGAAGCCAGCCCCGCGCAGCCTGCGTGGCAAATCCGGAAAGAAAAGTGGCGGCCAAGTTGGCCACCGGGGCGACACCCTGCGCCAGACGTCAACACCCGACTTTGTCGAACGGCATGAGGCGACGCATTGCAGCGCCTGTCAGAGCGCCCTGACGGCGGAGATGGTGAAAGGGATCGAGAAGCGTCAGGTGTTCGACTTGCCTGCGCCACGCCTGGAGGTCACCGAGCATCAGGCGGCGGTTTATTGTTGCGACCATTGTCGAGCCACGACGACGGCTGGCTTTCCCGATGGCGTGGCCGCGCATGTGCAATATGGCACGCGCATGCGGGCAGTGGCGGTCTATTGCAATGTTCAGCAGCTGATACCCGAGGATCGGGTCTGCCAGCTTATGCGCGACCTGTTTGGGGCCACCAGCTTGTGCGCGGCCAGCGTGACCAACTGGACGCGCGGCGCGGCAAATAAGATGGGTGTCGTGGTTGAACACATTCTCGCCCGGCTTGCCGAAGGCGGCGTTCGGCATCTGGACGAGACCGGACTTCGTGTTGCCGGCAAGCTGCACTGGCTGCACACGATCTGCGATACCGCCTTCACCCATTACCGCATCAGCGCCAAACGCGGTGCTGTTCCAACCTTCCTGACCGGCGGGACGATCATTCATGATCACTGGAAACCCTACTACGCCCATATGAGCGGAGTGGACGCCCACGCCCTCTGCGGGGCGCATCACTTGCGCGAACTCAAGGCCATCGAAGAGATCGAAAAAGAGCCTTGGGCGACGGAGATGAGCGCAGTGCTTCATAGCGCCAATCAGCTCAGATGCGCGGCTCAGGATCAAGGCGAGACCGAACTCCCGGAACTGGTTCGCCAGGGTATAGTCACCAGATACATGGCGATCCTCGCCAAGGGGCTCGCCTTCCACGAACGCCAGCCCCCGCTGGCCAAAAGCCCCGGCACCCGCGGCCGAAAAGCCAGGCGGCCAGGCCACAACCTGCTCCTCCGCCTGCGTGACTACCGCGATGACGTTTTGCGATTCATCGCCGACTTCGCGGTCCCATTCACAAACAATCAGGCCGAACAGGACCTGCGCATGATGAAGCTGCGCATGAAAATCTCGGGCACCTTCCGCACCCTCGAGGGCGCGCGGGTCTTCGCCGACATCAGGTCCGTCATCTCGACGGCCAGAAAACACCGGTTCAACATCCTGGAAATCCTGACCCTGTCACCACCTCAGATCATCGCACGGCTCTGACGGAACAAAACCCCGCAACCCTATCGGACAGGGTGCTTGGGAGTTACGGATGAAAGACAATAACCAAATCAAAACCGCAGCGTAAATGCCCCACGCTTTGAGATGCTCTCCGCTATTGTGGCCATCATGCGCAAGCTCATCGAAATGGCAAACGCGTTGGTGAAAGCGAACCGGAGCTGGGTTGAAAAATGACCTTGATCAAGACGGATACTCTGGTTCACCGTTCGCGCGCTGGCCATGCCAATCACCACAAGGCAGAGTGTTTCGAGGCGGCTATTGCTAAGCGACAGGCCATCAGATAGCTTCGCTGAGAGGGTGTTGATCGCTTTTCGGATCATGGGATTCTCCATCATAAACTGAAGAATCCCAACGAAAACCACAGATCAGCGCCCTCAACCACCCCTACTGTCGTGTACAAGGGATTCCTAGTTTAGATGGCGGACCCGAGATGGGCAGAAAAAATGGAACACTTTTCACCTTAGCACTTAGAGATCTGCTTCACGAAGCTGTTATTTCCCTGTGTTTAGTTTTCTCCGTTGCCGCGGTTTTGGCTCCAATATTACTATTACTTTCGGTCAAAGTCGGTTTCATCGACAGTCTAAGGCAAGACTTTATTGAGGATCCGAGTTTTCGAGAAATCTCTCCTGCTTCCGCGGATCTTCGTACCTCTTCTCTTTTTGACAAGATATCCACTTGGGACGGTGTTGAGTACGTCGTTCCAACCGTGTTAATGACCCCTCGTGAAGCCGTCTGGATATCAAACTCGGGAAATAGGCCAACTCGCGGACAAGCCAGATTAGTACCTTCAACCGCTGCTGACCCGATTTTACGCAATTTGATTGGTGATCCTCCCGCAGCTGACGGATTTGTGGCGACAGAGTCCGTGATCTCAGACGCAAACCTGGAGATTGGCGACAGCATTGAGATTTCCGTTGTACGCATCGAGAATGATCAGAGGATATCAAAGAGGCTCCCACTAGTTTTATTGGGCTCTTTGCCGGACGACACATTTTCTTCTCCGGCCGTTCTTGTTCCGCCTTTAATTGATCAGCAGGTGGAGGCGTTTCGCTCTGGTGTGCCTGTGCCAGAAAGGGGTTGGGCGGGTACCCGCTCTGAACCTGCGGGCGTCTATCAGTACATTGTGGTAATGTCCCAGAAAGAACTTGGGGAGACAAATACTTCGAACTTGGCAATTAGGATTGGTGCCAAATCCATAGAGAACATAACTCAATCGCAGTTAGCTGCGGTTGTTGGCGTGGGCGCGCTTGGAATTGAGGACGGCTCTTGGTTATACCTAATGACTCCAAACAACTCGGGCTACTTTGAACGTGATGTAGTAGAAGCAAACGCTGTGTTGTCGAACTTCGACGGCCAAGCGATAGGTGTTGTCGAGCCTAGAAACTTATATTTGTTGGATGCCCAAATAGAAGCTGCAGCGTTTCCTGCTGGCCTCGCTTCGACTGAGGCTTCGAAGGTTGAGCCTCGTGGTCTGGGTTTCGCGCTGAACAATAGTGTTCTTTTGCCAAACGATTTGTACGAAACTTGGCAATTCCGGGGCGCTTCGCCGGAAATTGACGTTGAATTTCGTTTTATGCCAGACTCTGCAACAGCCTCGCTGAAGGTGCCTTTGCGTGTAGTTGGTAAAGCCAATGATGAAAAGGCTTGGGTTTCGCCCAACCTACTATCCGCGATAGGACGAGCAGATCGGATTTCGTTGTCATTTGATAAGAACGAATTCCGCCTCTACGAACGAAGTGCTGGTTTTAGAGGATTTCGTATCATTTCGCGTACGATTGATGATGTTCCTCCTATTGTTGACAAACTTTCGGAAGAAGGCATCGAAGTGCGAGCTAAATCCAGCCAAATCCTGAGACTTCAGCGACTCGAAACCAGCCTTAACCTTCTTATTCTTGTTGTTTCCTCTGTATCTCTGTTGGGAGGGCTAGCAATACTTTCGTCCAGTTTTTTTGCGAATGTTCAGCGTAAAAAGGTGGATTACGCAACTTTCAGGTTGTTAGGGATGGCGAAAGCTACCATTGCTAGGATCCCAATATACCAAGCTTTGGTTGTTGCTGTGTTGGGATACGTTGTATCGGTTTGCATCTATTTCGTGATCTCTGAAATTTTGAATGGACCTGTCGCAACCCAACTTGAATTCTCGGGGCATTTGTCAATGCTTTTTATTATGCACTTCTTCGGTGCTTTTCTCATTGTTGCGGCCGCTGCCCTGCTCGCATCCCTCTTCGCATCGAGAGCAGCTACCAAGATTGACCCAGCTCAAGCTTTGAGAGGAGCAAACTGAAAATGCAAAGATATAGCGCCAAAAATCTTGTGTTCCCAGGCCTTAGCATTTTTCTTCTGCTAGTGACTGCTTCATTCGCAAGTGCACAGTCGTGCCCGGTTTTTAGCATGACCCCTGATGCCTTAAAGGCTTGGCACAATCCCCATCCAGCGAGGAGCGACTTTTCGCTGCCGCTCCCGATGGGGCTTAGCCTAGTATTCAATCCGATTTCTTTGAGGACTTCTAACCTCTACGGGGATGACGCGACCACGACGTATACGATGGGAAGCTCGGAGCGACGGGTGTTTGAAACAAACCTTCGCGTACGGGTGGGCTCTCCGATCCAGGATGCCAGAGGTGAAGGTGTATTGCTGATCGGGAAGTACGAGGTAACAAAGGGACAATATGGTGCCGTGATGGGATCCGGAGATCTACGACGGGGATTGTCGATCTTGCGTGACAAAACGATCGAAACGCGTACTGATGATCTCTTGGATGAATACCTAGACCCAAATTCCGCGTGCTTCGATAAAGTAACGCGTCAGCTGCATGTGCTCTTGTCTGAGCCGCTTACGTTTCTTTCATATAGAGATTACATCGAATTTCTTGACCGCTTAAACCTGCAGTGTATCGAAAGACAGGACTGCAGTTCAAAATTGAAAAGTATGGGCGCGAATGACGATGTTCTCGGGTTTGTGCGCCTGCCACTGGAACATGAGTGGGAGTATGTGGCGCGCGGCGGGGCAGACTATATTGCGGGGCGTATTACTGAAGCCGAGCTCCAGTCTGATCTTCCTACATTACCAAGCTCTGATCGAATTACATCGTACGCGCATGTGGGAAATGATCCCGAGCGTGTCGTACCTATTGGTTCTCGCAAGCCGCTGTACGGCTTTTACGATTTGTACGGAAACGCACAAGAGTTAATGGGGAACGCTTTCACTGCCGAGAACGGATTTGGTGCTGTCGGAGGATACGTCGCTCGAGGAGGGCACTATGCTCTGAATGCTGACGAACTACGAGCGTCTCGTCGGATCGAACTGAGGGTGTTCCGACGAGATGACCGAGACGAGTCCCTACAGATACAGTACTTTCCCAACACTGGATTGCGTTTGGCGATGGGCTTTCCAATCGAAGATGCTGCAAATGCCGGGTTTGGAGATCGAGAGGCACCAGACGCTGTTGGCGATCAAGCCGGGAATACTCTGGCAGAGGCCAGAGATTTGGGCCTGGTGAGTGGCACTCCTATCGAAACGAGAGAAGAGTTGACACAAAGTGATAGTGACGATTGGTACAAAGTTCGGCTCGTCAGCTACGCGCAGTTAAAGATACGGTTGTTGCAGCAGGGAAGTTTGAACTTTGCGCTGGTGGATGCGTCAGGTGATGTGATCGAAAGGCCAAACGCACAAGGGGCCTTGACAAGTGGGCCCTTACTTCCTGGCGAATACTGGTTGCGCGTCTCAACGCCCAATCGGCTCTCGTCCGACGTCGATTATTTGGCTCAGATCGAAAGAGATCTCGTTCCCGACACAGGCTTGTCGAGGCCTGATCCTAGCGAGCTAGCAAGATCAGTTGCAGTAGGATCACGAGGGACCATTGTTGAAAACGGTTTTGTCGGAACAGGTGATGCAATTGATACATTCCCGATTGAAAACGCGTCTCTTCTGGGCGGCATTTCAGCCAAAGTAAATGCAAACAGCAATCTTACCGTTCGAGTTCTGGATAAGCGACTAAACGTTGTTGCTGAACTCGCAGCGGCTGATGCTACAGTAGAGGAGGAGTTGATCGCATCGCTCCAACCGTCGCAAAAGGGTTTCGTTCAGGTGGAGGCCCCACGAGGAACACAAGCGATCTATGAACTGGAACTAAAACCGAAGAGCCCCTATGATCCTGTTTTCACACCTCTTGCACAAGGGCGCCCCGCCCAGAAGGTTCAAGACGGTCAGCCTTACGAAGCACTGATATCTGGCCGAAACAGGCTATATCTGCCCCTTGAAATTACTCCAGACAGCGATGTCCGGATTGAAATGACAGGGCTTACAGGTGATGTCGAAATGCTTGTATTGAACCAGAACAATAGACCGATCCGCTCGGATCATGCCCGTCCCGGCACGACTGCCGAGTTTTTCTCTCAACAACTGAGAGGCGGGAAATACGTCATTGCGTTTCGCTTGGCCGATCAAACTTCGCGATCATCGTTTGTGGTTACGGTCAGACGCAATCCCGTAGCTATCAGTCCTTCCCCGTCAAATCCATCCGTAGTTGCGCCATCTCCGTCCTCTCCGCGACCGTCTACTCAGCTTCCACCGAACGGTTTCTCTTCGGACCCTAGCATTTTTGCGGCTGCAAAGCAGTTCTACGAAACACGGGGAGAGTGGGCAGGAATTTATACGATTGAAGCGAGACGAATGAAGGTTACTCGTCGTGGTTCAAATGAAATCCGTGTTGACCTAGCGTACCGCTTCTCATGCGCAACTTCATCAAGCCGTTGCAGTGGTGGTCGGAGTGGAAACGACCAGCGATATTTTATCCTACGGTTATTCAGCGGTCGTTGGGTCGGACAGGACATGGGCGGATATCAGTCCGCTAGGTTTTAGGGCGATGCGCGATTTTTCCCGAAGCAGTCATCTAAAGAGAAGGCCTGAAATGAAAAATTGCCTGCTATTGTTTTTTTGTGCTGTAATCGACTCTGCATGCTTCGGTTTCAAAGCGCATTCTGAGGACATCGAAGTCGTAGAGAGCAACTATAACACGATTATTATTCACGAGCGGCTTCCATACATATCAATGCGGTTTGGCTACAACACCAAGCTCTACACAGAGTCTGTTTTTAACACCCAAGACCCTTTGGAGCTACCGGTGAAATATACTCAGTTTATGGGTGTCGGACTTGCTTACACTCCTGAATTATCAAACTTGCTTGAGATTGGGTCCGGGGGCGGTCGCTTTTCGTCGTACATGGCCACCACCATCGGTTCACGAGCGATGATAACCACAGTGGAACTTGACCCTGAGGTAATTAGCCTGTCGGAAAAATACTTCGAGCTTTCAGAGCGTTCTAATCTGGCGATCGAAAATTCCGACGGTCGACTATTCTTGGTAAGGAACAGAGGCCAGTATGACGCTATCTTTATCGACGCTTACCGCGGACCATTTGTACCTTTTCATCTATTGACGAAGGAGTTCTACGAACTGGTGTCAAACAGATTGAAGGAAAGCGGTGTGCTGGTTCAAAACGTAGAGCCATCGACCATGCTTTTTGATGCGGCATTGACAACCATAGGGTCCGTTTTCGACAATTTGGATATATATGTCGCAGGAGGAAATGTTGTCGTGGTCGCTTATGACGGCCCGGAAAGGGTGCGCTCGCAACTGGCAGCTCGCGCGCGTACTTTTGATAGCGCTTTTGAGCCACGTTATAGCTTACAACAGATGCTGCGTGACCGCCGGATTGTTGACCAGTCGAAAATCGAAGCTGATCCCCTCAGCGATGACTTCGCTCCTGCGCAATATCTCAGATCCATCGAGTTGCACAATCGTCGCTATGAAGAGATTACAAAGTGAGTTCGGTGAACCTTCGGAACGCGACCCTTTGCGTCCTTCTTGTTTGTGAAGGGTTCATCTTGATGGGCTTTGAGATGTTGGCAAGCCGGTTTATGAACCCATATTTCGGTAGCTCCATAGAAACATGGGCGTGCATTATCTCAGTCGTCCTGTGCTCAATGGCATTTGGCTATTTTGGTGGAGGCTATTTGGCACGAAATGAGCGGGCTGCGCTTTATCTCCCAATTATAACTATTGTCTCCGGGGCGTACTTAGTCGGAGTGTCCTTCTTCTCGGGAAATGTCTTGCTTTGGGTGATAACGAACTTTGACGTTAATTTTATTTCTACTTTTTCTTCGGCTATGGTCATTCTAGCACTTCCCGTATTTTTGATGAGTTTTTGGTCGCCCATGATTGTTGGCATTTTGGCGTCTAGAAGTTCTTTGGGGGTCTCCATCGCTGGATACGTGTACGGACTGTCGACATTGGGAAATATCGCGGGAACACTAGCTACTGCCTTTTTGCTTGTACCTGCACTTGGAAGTTCCACCATAGCCATGGTTTTTGGCTGTGGATTGTTCTTGATTGCTGTTTTACTCGTTGTCAGTAGAGCAATTGGAAATCGTCCAGTATGATGCGGGTGCGTCAAGCGTTGATCTTTACTTTTGCTTTCGCAGGCCAAGCGTTTGCAGAAATCGAACTCCTTGGAAACTATCCAGAAGGTCTATTCATAGACAGTGACAGCACTTTCTTTTTTGCTGAAATGACTTCGGATCGTGTAGAAAAGGTGGAGAACGGATATCGGTCGACCTTTTTCTTGCGCGAAGGCTGTGGACCGACAGGTGTCACTAAACTAGATGAAAACAGGTTTGCAATCGCTTGCCATCAAGAGGGATCAGTCGTTGTTCTGGACAATGCTGCGACCGTCCTTTCTGTTCTTAAAAGCTCAGTTGATGGAAAAAGCCTGCGAAACCCGAATGACGTAAATGCCGATGGCCTTGGCGGTGCATTTTTTTCTGATCCCGGACCATTTTCTCCAAGCGCAGGTGCCATAGGCCGTGTGTATCGGCTGCTTCCCGATTTAACCGTTCGGCTCGTAACAGATGGATTAACCTATCCGAACGGCGTAGCATACCAGAAGGATTCTCGTCAACTGTATGTGAGTGAGCACCTTGCCAAACGCATCTCCGTCATACACCTCTACGATGATCATACGAGCCGAGCAGAGGTAAAAACTTACTTTGACTTTAAGGCTGACCCTAATAACGGCTATGATTGGCAAGGTTTGACTGGGCCAGACGGTCTTAGGGTACTTGAAAGTGGCGATGTACTCGTAGCGATTTACGGACTTGCTCGCATTGTGTTCCTACACGATTGCGGCCGCCAAACTTGGTTCGAAGTTCGCCCGAGATTTACAACCAGTGTCGGTTACAGGGCCGGCACTGTTGGCATCGCTGGAGCTTTCACAAACGCTCGCTTCCCCTTTCAAGGAATGGTAGGGATGTATAACCTCAACCCACCGACTGTTTGCCCCGAAGAGGACTGACTCGTGCTGAACCACCACCAGCTTTAGCTGGTGGGTGCCAACAGGAACAGTTGAAACTGTTCTTTTTTAAAGGAGCGCCTCCGGCGCGCTTTTGATTTTTTTTTGTCCGTCTGGAAGACGGTAACCGGTGCGAGCGCCCCATGGTATCGGCTTGCGGTTTGATATGAGATGCTGGTCTCCAATGATCTGGAGGTGATTTGATGTTGGATGATGGGGCGGAGGTTTCGCGTCGCAAACCTGTACTGCGGACGGCGGCGGAGCGCGCGGCGATTGTGGCCGAGACGTATGCGCCAGGCGCGACGGTTGCGGGTGTGGCTCGCAAACACGGTATGTCGGCGACGCGGTTATCGACATGGCGCACGACGGCCAGGCGCAAGGTCGCGCGTGACGAGGGTCAGACGTCTGGTTTTGCAGAGATCGCAGTGCTTGCGACGCCACCGCCTTCGCCCTTTGACGGTGTTGAGATCATCGCGGGATCTGTCACTGTCCGCCTGCCCAAAAGCACGGCCACAAAACGGATCAAGGATGTTGCACACTCGCTTGCGCAGCAGGGATGATTGTTCCGTCGCAATCGGTGCGGGTTGTGATTGCGACCAGGCCGGTGGATTTCAGGAAGGGCCATGACGGGCTGGCGGCGGTTGCCGAACGCGATCCGGGCCTTGATCCGCACTCGGGCGTAATCATCGTGTTCCGCGCCAAACGTGGAGATCGCATCAAGGTTCTGCTTTGGGATGGGTCCGGTCTGGTGATGACGTACAAGCGGCTGGAACAGGGCAAGTTCGCCTGGCCCAGGGTCCATGATGGCGTGATGCGGCTGTCCAAGGCGCAATTTGAGACTCTGTTTGAGGGTCTGGACTGGCGACGGGTGACGGCGCGGCGGACACGTCGACCGGGTGCGGCAGAGTGACTCTCAGCCTTATGTACAGGGTGTAAATCGTGGCCTGATCTGCTAAGAACACGCCATGCCTGACGCCCTTGAATCCCTTGATCTGGATGCCCTTCCCGCGGAGGTGCGGGCGGTTGTTTTGGCGGCACGGAAAGAGGCGTTTGGCGTGAGCCTGTTGAACAGCAACCTGACGTCGCGCAATTGTGCACTCGAAGAAAGCAACGCCGCTCTCGCCACGCAGAACGTGGAACTTGAGGCGATCAACGCGCGTCTGGAGCATTTTGTCAAAGAACTGCACCAGCTGGTCTATGGCAAACGCTCCGAGAAGCTCAGCCCGGATGAACGGCAACTGGCTTTTGAAGATCTGGAGGTCGCGACAGCGGAGGCCGAGGCGCAGTCAGAAACAATCGAGATGACCAAACCGCGCAAGAAGCGCAAACCTGCGCAGCGCAACCTTGGGAACCTGCCGGATCATCTGGAACGTATCGAACAGGTGATCGAGCCTGACAGCATTACATGCCCCTGCGGCTGTGGTGAGATGGTCAGGATCGGCGAAGATCGCACCGAACGACTGGATATTGTTCCGGCCCAGGCGCGGGTGATCGTGACCATCCGGCCCAAATACGCCTGCCCGAACAAGGACGCTGGCGTGGCCCAGGCGCCTGCACCGGTGCATCTGATCGAGGGTGGCCTGCCTACCGAGGGGACATTGGCGCAGGTGGCGGTCTCCAAGTACGCCGACCACTGCCCCTTGTTCCGGCAGGCGCAGATTTATGCCCGATCCGGCCTTGATCTGCACCGCTCCACCCTTGCGGGCTGGATGGGCCGGATATCCTTCCATCTTGCTCCCGTGGTGGATCATCTGTTCAAAGATCTCAAATCTTCCAGCAAGCTCTTTGCCGATGAGACGCGCTGTCCGGTGCTCGATCCGGGGCGCGGCAGAACCAAGACCGGGTATCTCTGGGCCATTGCCCGCGATGAGCGGCCCTTCGGGGGCACCGCGCCACCGGGTGTTGTGTTCTGTTACGCCGATGGGCGTGGCGGCAAACACGCAACGGAGTTCCTGACCGGCTTCGGCGGTACGCTGCAGGTGGATGGCTATACGGGTTATAATGCCCTGACCAAACCGGGCCGTAACTCAGGATCCGTCAAACTGGCCTATTGCTGGGCTCATGCGCGGCGCAAGCTCAAGGAAGTGCATGACCGCGATGGCTCGCCCATTGCAGGGGATGGGCTCAGGCGGATTGCCGAGTTCTACAAGATCGAGGCTGAGATCAGAGGAAAACCCGCCGCCGAGCGCAAAGCTGTTCGCCAGGAAAAGACCAAGCCGCTGATCGAGGCATTCGAGATCTGGCTCAAAACCGTCCGCTCCCGCATCTCGACCAAATCACGCCTCGGCGATAAGCTCTCCTACATCGCCAAACACATGGACGGACTGAAGCTCTTTCTCGATGACGGCGCTATCGAGATGGACAGCAACGTGGTCGAGCGAGCCATCCGCCCGATTGCCCTCAATCGTAAGAACGCGCTCTTTGCGGGCCATGACGAAGGTGGCAGAAACTGGGGGCGTATCGCCTCCCTGATCGAAACCTGCAAGCTTAACGACGTCGAGCCCTATGCCTATCTCAAGGCAACCCTCGAAGCCATCGCTGCCGGCCATCCAGCAGCCCGCATCGACGAACTCATGCCATGGAACTTTGACAGGGCGCGGTGACACCGCTTACGGAAGACGGAGGTTTCAAACCATTAGGTGGAAAATGAAAATTTTTGCCCGAGCTCTGAGTTTCTTGATTGTTTCTTCGGTTGCCTCTGCAAACGAGGTACCAAGCGCTTTGGCGCCTTTGCTAACGGACCGTGGCCAGTTGGCAGATGATTTTCGGGACAGTGCGGCTGCTTGTGTATCACGCCAGGACACATCACATGTTTTGTTCGATGGATGTATTGATTGGCATTCGTCTGTGCACGGCAATTGGACGCTGCTGGCTCATTCGAATTGGAGCTCCAGCGGTGACGACCTTATCCCCGAGCTTGGTTGGATCGAATCTAATAGTGGCATTTCAGCCTTTGAAAATGAAATGGCCTTCCTAACAGACAGACCGCGTTTCGAGCGCCCCTATGGACGCGCTTGGTTGCTTCGCTTGGCTATCGAGTTGGATACGCTGAAGCCTGATAGCAGAATTCCTTCTCTTACGCAGCCAATATTTGAAGATTTGCTCAACTATGCCACCACCCCTCTTCGAAACAGTCTCTCAGGATCTTACCGTAGTTTATCTTGGGCATTGGTTAACCTTTACGACTACAGTGGGCAATTCGGTTTGGAAGAGGAAAGAACCTTAATCAACCTGAGTTCTGGATAAGCGCTATATCTGGTATTCGACCTGCCTGATTGTTTCCGGCACGGTTATGGGTCCCATTTTAACTTTGGTTTTCCCGAGCATATAGGCTGCGACACACGAGATGAGGTGTACGAATGCGTTGGCAGGCGATCTGTGTCGAGTGTGTTCCAGTCCCATGCTGGTTTTCAACTTATCGAACAGAGTTTCGATGATGAACCGCCTTCGCAACAGGATTTTGTTCAGGATTGGCAGGAGATAGTTTTTCATGTTGCGGCGAATGCCGGTGACGAGGTGGAGCCCACGCTGCCAGAGCCGTTGGAAGAGGGATTTGGAGATATAGCCCTTATCAGCAAATATTTTGCCTTCGAGGCCCGCGATCATGGCTTCAAACGGCTTTCGATCATCGACATTACCTGCCGTGATTTTGACGGCCATGATCTCCCCCTTGTTGTTGATGATTAGATGCAGTTTGAAGCCAAAGAACCAGCCCATTGTGCTGCGACCGCGCTTTGCCAGCCCCTTGAAGACCTTGTTTCGATTAATGCGGGCATTGTGGCAGACCGCGAGCTTAGTGCTGTCGGCAAAATAGACGCCGGTTTTTTCACCGCTGAAGCAGTGCAGCAGTATGCAAAACGGCACCATTAATCTTGGCATGAGGCTGACAAACCGACCATAGCTCGGGAGGTTGCCAAAGCAGTCACGGTATTTCTGCTCAACGCCATAAATCCAATAATGTTTGAAGTCCTTGAACGGCGACAAGTGAAACAAGACCATGATGAACAGGCTCTCCCCCAGGGTCAGCTTGCCGGAGCGAAGCCTCTGACGACCCGAGGGGATCAACCGGTGGCGCTCCCAGTCCTCGTAGGTTTTTGCAAAATCATCGAGACAGACAAAAAGTGCGGTGTTAGTGATCGACATGAGTGGCGGTCCATATTGTGTCGCTTTTGAACCTTGAATCATGGGGCAACGTACCTGGAAACCCCTCTCACCCCATACTAATCACGGGGGCATTCAGGCTGGTCAACACGGGGCAAAAGGTGCGCGCCATGGAGAACAACTTCCCAATCAACGAAGATCTCGCTTATGAGAAGATCCGGGACCTCATGTTCGACATGATGGAAGAGGACCCCAACCGTTTCTACGCCCTCACGGATAAGCTCAATGAACTGGCTGCGCTCCCTAAAAGAACCATGACACTTGTGCTCGATCTGATGGCTGCCACTCCCTTTCAGGTGATCATCCCGAAACACGTACGGAAAAATGACCCTGATACATTCAAAGCGGATCACGAAACCGTTTCAAATGTTCTATTTCTTGGAGAGTTTGGCGGAATTGCCGTTGAACTGGAGCCAAATGAGGCTTTGAGAGAACCGAGGATCATTTCCATAACAATGGTGGAAATCCCTCATCGCAACCCTCTGCGAAAAAGGGTCAACGAGTATCGTAAAAAACGAATCAAAAAACTACGAAAAAATTCTGTCGAGTAGTGCACTGGTGACGCCAACGTCTTATCCAGAATCGGGGTTAATCACTAATTCGATTAGGAAGCTGTATTTGGATCGCGACGAGCTCTCGTGCGATTACAACGATGAACTAGTCCCTCGCTTCGCATGATTTGACGTTGTGATATTTTTCTGAATCACTCTGCTATAGATTTTGGGAGGGTATTGAGATGTCAAAATGTGGTCGTGCTGTGAAGTATGTTGTTCGACTGAATGCTGGTGAGCGGTTGCAGCTTGAGGATATGATCCGCACGGGTCGGCAGGCGGCGTATCGACTGCTCAAGGCGCGGATATTGCTCAAGGCAGATGTATCTTCAGACAGTGGCGGCTGGGATGACGAGCGGATTGCAGAAGCTTTGGAGACCAGTGTTTCCACAGTATTCCGTACCCGCCGCCAGGTTGTGGAAGAAGGCCTTGAGGCGGCTCTGGGTCGCAAAAAGCAGAAGACCCCGTCCACGCCAGCAATCTTTGATGGAACCGCTGAGGCGAAGCTCATTGCGTTGGCCTGTTCGGAACCACCGGAGGGTCACGCGCGCTGGTCTTTGCGTCTTCTGGAAACGCGCGTGGTCGAATTGGGCATCGTTGAAGCAGCCAGCGACAGCACGATCCATCGGGTGCTCAAAAAAACGCGCTCAAACCGCACAAGAGCCGCTATTGGGTGATCCCTCCGAAAGCCAATGCAGGTTTTGTTGCTGCGATGGAAGATGTGCTGGAAGTCTACACGCGCCCCTATGATCCGGCCCGCCCGCTGGTTTGCCTTGACGAGACCAGCAAGCAGCTGACCTTTGAGACCCGTACGCCGATCCCAATCCGGCCGGGGCGCGAAGCCCGTTTCGACTATGAATACGAGCGCGCGGGTGTGGCCAGCCTGTTCATGTTGTTTGCCCCGCTTGAAGGCTGGCGCCATGTTGCCGTTCGAGACCGCCGAACCGCCATCGATTTTGCCCACATTCTCAAGGACCTCGCCGACACCCACTTCCCCAAGGCTGACCGGATTACACTGGTTCAGGACAATCTCAACACCCACAACCCGGCGTCGTTATACAAGGCCTTTCCACCTGATGAAGCCCGTCGCATTGTCGAACGGTTTGAGTGGCACTTCACGCCCAAACACGGCTCCTGGCTCAACATCGCAGAATGTGAACTCAGCACACTTGCGCGTCAATGTCTCGACCGCCGCATTCCTGATCGCAACACCTTGGCCAATGAAGCAAAGGCATGGGAAACCGAGCGAAACACCGCATCCGCAAAGGTGACATGGCGATTCTCAACTAAAGACGCACGCATCAAACTTGCTCACCTTTACCCGCAAATCGGATGAATCAAGGGACTAGGCTCATTTATGGCGATCTGCACGAACTGGGCGATGGTAGTGTCCCGAGTCTTGGAGAGAGATGAATTTGAAATATGGCTTAATGATTTTTTAGCAGTGAACGGCCTTCCGGTACCTGTTTTGGATCCCAAAACGGCTCATGAGTATGGGCTCAACTTTAGTAGAGCCTGGGGCCTCTGGGACATGTATGATCACTCGGTTTCGCGACGCGCTGATGTGGTGGATGCTTACGCATCGCACTTTATCCAAGGGTTTGAACAGTACTCAGCGGCAAAAGACGATTACTTGGTAGCAGGTCATTGGGTTGCACAATTTGGTATGTTCGCGCTTCAGCCGCTGCTAGGTGGGCGCTAGCCGGGAAGACCGTTGCCGCCTTTACAGTCGTTCGGAATTAGGAAGGAAGTTCGCGACATTTGTACAGCACTCCCCAAAAAGGAGAAGGTTCGAACGGGGTCCCTTCCGCTCCGCCACCCGTCTGGTGGTGATCGAGGACACGCCCGAAATCCGCGCGCCATTCGCCAATTCCATGGCGATCCGGACCGCGGACCGCGTCACGATGGACCGCCTGCTGGTCTCGGCACTCCGGCTGGCACCGCAGCGCATTATCGTCGGCGAGGTCCGCGAGGGTGCGGTCCTGATGACCCTGCTGAAAGCCTGGAACACCGGCCATCCCGGCGGCCTGGTGACGCTGCATGCCAACGGGGCCGATGAGGTGATGGCGCGGCTGGCCATGCTGGCCACCGAGGTCACATCCACCGACCAGACCCCCTTCATCAGCTGGACGCCTCTAAAAACCGTGCATTTTGGGATGTAATCTGATTCACTTGAAGTGGGAGGGTTTTGGTTATGCATGCACCTGGATTGTTTGATTTGACGGATCATCTTGCTCGGCTTTCGGTGACGGGGGACCCCTTGGAGGCATTGGAGCGGCACGTTGATTTCGAAGCCTTCCGTTCAGTTCTGACAGAAGCCCTGGGATACGGTGAGCGTCCCAAAGGTGGCCGTCCTCCATATGACCCGGTTGTGATGTTCAAGGTGCTGGTGTTGGCCTCGATGCACAATGTGAGCGATGAGCGGATGGAGTTTCTGATACGGGACCGCTTCAGCTGGCTGCGTTTCCTGGGATTTCAGATCGGGGAGCCGACACCTGACCAGAAGACGATATGGCTGTTTCGGGAGAAGCTGACGCAAACGTAACTCCCAAGCCCCCTGCTGACTTGTCTGGTTTTGTAGTGTTTGGTGTGAGTCTAATTTACCATAGGGTGAATGAAACTTCCGTTCTGCTCAGGGTTCCATTGCGCTCGGGTTGATTTTCTGAATCACTGCTGGAATGGATAAGGTTGCCTCCCTTGAACAAAGCCCCGCTATGGCTCTGCGCCGGATCTCGGAGTTGGAAGAATTTGTAGCATTCCAGGCGCAAGAGATTGATGAACTGCGCAGGCAGCTTGGCAAAAACAGCCGTAACAGCAGCAAGCCTCCCTCGAGTGATGGGCTGAAGAAGCCGGCACCACGCAGCCTGCGTGGAAAGTCCGGCAGGAAAAGCGGCGGCCAGACTGGCCACCGAGGCGACACCCTGCGCCAGACGCCAACGCCAGACTTTGTGCAACGCCATGAAGCAGCGCAGTGTCGTACCTGTCAGCAGCGCCAGACGCCAGAGATGATCGAGGGGGTGAAGAACCGTCAGGTGTTCGACGTGCCCCCGCCGCAGCTGGAAGTCACCGAGCATCAGGCAATGATTTACGGCTGCGCGCATTGCCGAGCCACGACAACGGCCGCGTTTCCCGAGGGCGTGAGCGCGCATGTGCAATATGGTCCGCGCATACGGGCCGCGGCGGTCTACTGCAATGTCCAGCAGCTGATCCCCGAAGATCGGGTCTGCCAACTCCTGCGGGATCTGTTCGGAGCCACCAGCCTGTGCGCGGCCAGCGTGACCAACCGGGTCAATGGCACAGCGCAGCGTCTGAGTGGCGTGGTCGAGCACATTCGTGATACCCTCACGGGAGGCGGTGTTCGGCATCTGGACGAGACCGGGCTGCGTGTCGCCGGCAAGCTGCACTGGTTGCATACGATCTGTGATGGCGCATTCACCCACTACCGGATCGATCCCGGGCGCGGTGCTGTTCCAACCTTCCTGAACGGTGGGACGATCGTCCATGATCACTGGAAATCGTATTACGCCCATATGGAGGGGGTGGACGCACACGCCCTCTGTGGGGCACATCACCTGCGCGAACCGAGGGCCGTCGCCGAGATCGAAAAAGAGCCATGGGCGACAGAGTTGAGCGCGCTGCTCACCAACGCCAATCAGCTGAAGTGTGCCGCGCAGGGGAGAGGCGACACCGAACTCCCGGCATCCGTTCATGAGGATATACTCGCCGAGTACATGGCAATCCTTGCCAAGGGCACAGACTTCCATGAAGGGCTGCCACCATTGGTGCCAAAAACCGGTTCTCGAGGGAGAAAGCCGCGAAGGCCGGGGCATAATCTCCTCATTCGCTTGCGGGACTTCCGCGGCGACGTCTTGCGGTTCCTTACGGATTTTGACGTCCCCTTCACCAACAATCAGGCCGAACAGGACCTGCGCATGATGAAAGTGCGCATGAAGATCCCGGGGAGTTTCCGCACGATCGAGGGAGCCCGGGTCTTCGCCGACATCCGGTCCGTGATCTCCACAGCCAGAAAGCATGGGCTGAATATCCTTGAGATCATCACGGTCCCACCAGCTCAGATCATCGCGCGCCTATAACCGGACAGCACCCACCAAAGCCCCGCTCATCTTGCTCATCTTGCAGGGGGTGCTTGGGAGTTATACCAAGGGTTATTCAATCTGACCGACTTTCGCCCAGTTGCGGCTTGCGATGGATGTGATGGTTTGCGGTCTTGCGATGAGGTTGTTCCAGGCCTCGCACCCCGCGTCGAGAATCGCGTCATATGTGTCGAACGTCCGGTTTGCGAGCCATGTCTGGCGGAGATATTGCCAAATGTTTTCGGTTGGATTCAGCTCTGGTGATTTGGGCGGCAGAAACATGAGCGACAGGTTTTGCGGGATTTCCAGAGCGGATGTCGTGTGCCAGCCGGCTTGGTCCATGAGGATGACGGCGTGGGCGCCATCGGAGACAATTTTGCTGATTTCTTCCAGGTGGCGCTGCATCGCATAGGTGTCGGCTGCTGGCATCATGATCGCCGCGCCGGTGCCGCGTTCGGGGCAGATGGCGCCAAAAAGATACGCATTTTGGTAACGCTGATCGGCGGGCTGGCGGGGCCGTGTGCCCTTGCGTGCCCACTGGCGGACGCGGGTGTTCTTCTGACCGAGACGCATCTCGTCCTGGAACCAGATTTCGACGGGTTTGTCCGGCGGCACCCCCTGAAGCGTCTCCTTCAGATTGTCGCCGAAGTTTTTTTGAAATCCTCAATGACCTGCACGTCCTGCCCCGGGTGCTGAGGGCGTGCGCTGATGTGGGAAAAGCCCAGATTGTGCAGAATCTGCCCCACATGGCGCTCGTGATAGTCGACGCCAAAACGCGCCTTGATCACATTCTTCAAATCGACCCGCCGCCAGCGGACGACACCGTCCTTTTCAGGATCAGGACCGGTCTCGACAAGAGCCGCCAGTTCATCCAGTTGCGCATTGTCAAGGCGGGATCGCGAGCCTCCTCGCTGCCGATCCAGCAGCCCCGCTGGACCATCAGCGTTGAAACGGAGCACCCAGTCCCTGAGCGTTTGCCGGTCCATCCCGCCAATGCGGGCCGCAGCCCCACGCGACATGCCATCGGCGATAGCGGCAAGCGACAAAAGCCGTCGGCTCTGCCGGGCATCAGAACTCTCTGCGGCAAGCTTGCGCAGATCATTGGCGGTAAAATCGGCTCGCATCGGTATCCTGGCTGGCATCGGTGGTCTCCTTTGCCAATCTTGAATCACCTCAGCACCTCAGGCGGTACCCAAAATCCATAGCTGAGTCATTTTGAAGCACCCTTGGTATTACACGCAAACAGGAACTTTCAAGCTCCTTTTTGCCGCGTTTGAAGATCAGCTTCGCGCGCGGGGCTACAGACCCACCGGAGGCCAGATTGTGGATGCGACCCTTGTCTGTGCACCGCGCCAGCGGATGACGAAAGAAGAAAAGGAGCGCGTCAAGGCAGGTGAGGCTGCGTCGTAACCGGTGCGAGCGCCCCATGGTATCGGCTTGCGGTTTGATATGAGATGCTGGTCTCCAATGATCTGGAGGTGATTTGATGTTGGATGATGGGGCGGAGGTTTCGCGTCGCAAACCTGTACTGCGGACGGCGGCGGAGCGCGCGGCGATTGTGGCCGAGACGTATGCGCCAGGCGCGACGGTTGCGGGTGTGGCTCGCAAACACGGTATGTCGGCGACGCGGTTATCGACATGGCGCACGACGGCCAGGCGCAAGGTCGCGCGTGACGAGGGTCAGACGTCTGGTTTTGCAGAGATCGCAGTGCTTGCGACACCACCGCCTTCGCCCTTTGACGGTATTGAGATCATCGCGGGATCTGTCACTGTCCGGTTGCCCAAAAGCACGGCCACAAAACGGATCACGGATGTTGCACACTCGCTTGCGCGACAGGGATGATTGTTCCGTCTCAATCGGTGCGGGTTGTGATTGCGACCAGGCCGGTGGATTTCAGGAAGGGCCATGACGGGCTGGCGGCGGTTGCTGAACGCGATCCGGGCCTTGATCCGCACTCGGGCGTAATTATCGTGTTCCGCGCCAAACGTGGAGACCGCATCAAGGTTCTGCTTTGGGATGGGTCCGGTCTGGTGATGACGTACAAGCGGCTGGAACAGGGCAAGTTCGCCTGGCCCAGGGTCCATGATGGCGTGATGCGGCTGTCCAAGGCACAATTTGAGGCCCTGTTTGAGGGCCTGGACTGGCGACGGGTGACGGCGCGGCGGACACGTCGACCGGGTGCGGCAGAGTGACTCTCAGCCTTATGTACAGGGTGTAAATCGTGGCCTGATCTGCTAAGAACACGCCATGCCTGACGCTCTTGAATCCCTTGATCTGGATGCCCTTCCCGCGGAGGTGCGGGCGGTTGTTTTGGCGGCCCGGCAGGACGCTTCAAACCTAACATCTCAGTTTGCCGAACTCGAAGAAAGCAACGCCGCTCTCGCCACGCAGAACGCGGAACTTGAGGCGATCAACGCGCGTCTGGAGCATTTTGTCAAAGAACTGCACCAGCTGGTCTATGGCAAACGCTCCGAGAAGCTCAGCCCGGATGAACGGCAACTGGCTTTTGAAGATCTGGAGGTCGCGACAGTCGAGGCCGAGGCGCAGTCAGAAACAATCGAGATGACCAAACCGCGCAAGAAGCGCAAACCTGTGCAGCGCAACCTTGGGAACCTGCCGGATCATCTGGAACGTATCGAACAGGTGATCGAGCCTGCCAGCATTACATGCCCCTGCGGCTGTGGTGAGATGGTCAGGATCGGCGAAGATCGCACCGAACGACTGGATATTGTTCCGGCCCAGGCGCGGGTGATCGTGACCATCCGGCCCAAATACGCCTGTCCGAACAAGGACGCTGGCGTGACCCAGGCACCTGCACCGGTACATCTGATCGAGGGTGGCCTGCCTACCGAGGGGACATTGGCGCAGGTGGCGGTCTCCAAGTACGCCGATCACTGCCCCTTGTTCCGGCAGGCGCAGATTTATGCCCGATCCGGCCTTGATCTGCACCGCTCCACCCTTGCGGGCTGGATGGGCCGGATATCCTTCCATCTTGCTCCCGTGGTGGATCATCTGTTCAAAGATCTCAAATCTTCCAGCAAGCTCTTTGCTGATGAGACGCGCTGTCCGGTGCTCGATCCGGGGCGCGGCAGAACCAAGACCGGGTATCTCTGGGCCATTGCCCGCGATGAGCGGCCCTTCGGGGGCACCGGCCCACCGGGTGTTGTGTTCTGTTACGCCGATGGGCGTGGCGGCAAACACGCAACGGAGTTCCTGACCGGCTTCAGCGGTACGCTGCAGGTGGATGGCTATACGGGTTATAATGCCCTGACCAAACCGGGCCGTAACTCAGGATCCGTCAAACTGGCCTATTGCTGGGCTCATGCGCGGCGCAAGCTCAAGGAAGTGCATGACCGCGATGGCTCGCCCATTGCAGGGGATGGGCTCAGGCGGATTGCCGAGTTCTACAAGATCGAGGCTGAGATTAGAGGAAAACCCGCCGCCGAGCGCAAAGCTGTTCGCCAGGAAAAGACCAAGCCGCTGATCGAGGCATTCGAGACTTGGCTCAAAACCGTCCGCTCCCGCATCTCGGCCAAATCACGCCTCGGCGATAAGCTCTCCTACATCGCCAAACACATGGACGGACTGAAGCTCTTTCTCGACGACGGCGCTATCGAGATGGACAGCAACGTGGTCGAGCGAGCCATCCGCCCGATTGCCCTCAATCGTAAGAACGCGCTCTTTGCGGGCCATGACGAAGGTGGCAGAAACTGGGGGCGTATCGCCTCCCTGATCGAAACCTGCAAGCTTAACGACGTCGAGCCCTATGCCTATCTCAAGGCAACCCTCGAAGCCATCGCTGCCGGCCATCCAGCAGCCCGCATCGACGAACTCATGCCCTGGAACTTTGACAGGGCGCGGTGACACCGCTTACATTCCACGCCTTTCGAATAGAGTGAGAGG
>CATOSB010000010.1 GCA_951812305.1 uncultured Paracoccaceae bacterium | reverse complement strand
CCACTTGTGCCGCCAGGTCGGCAATCAGCGGCCCGGCCAGCGCGCGGATCTCGAGCCCCTCGCGGAACCGGAACTCGCGCACCGTGATCTGCACCGGTTTCCCGGTGTCCGGATCGGCCACCTCGAGCGCGATATCGGGATCGAGGATCTCGAGCGCCTTGGCATCGGATGCCGGGGCGGGCTTTGGTGTGATGTTTCGTGCTTTTCGGGGTTTTCGGGGTTTTGCGGGTTTACGTGCCAAGGGGCTCTCCATCGACGATGAGGGCGGCGCCGCAATCCGCCGGCTGGAGGATGAGCGCGGCGATCTGCAGTCCCTGGATATCCTGACCGATGAGCGACAGATCGCCGGCGGGGCGCAGCGAGACGAGCGGCGCGTAGTAATGCCGCCCATGGCTGTCAGGGACGATATCGGGCGAGAGCTCGATATAGCGCAGCGCGCCGCGCACCGGTTGCGGGTGGTCGATCGCCAGGCGCTCGCCTTTGGTCACGGTGTAGCTGGCATAGAGCGTATCGCCGTTTGCGGCACCGCCGTCGGATTGCAGGAGCCGGAGGCGGCCGTGACTCTCCTCGGCGCGGTAATGGGTGCCGACCGCCAGCTTGGTGCCGGCCTTGTTTTTCGCCTTGTAGACCACCAGATCCTTGACCTTGCGTCCGCGCGCGCCTGGCAGGCCGTAGCAGGGCCCGGTCTCGATCGCGGCCACGGCGATCTCGTCATCCTTGACCGCCTCCTCCGGGCGCGGCAGGGCGGCGTCCGAGCCGAGAAAGGCGGCAAGGTTGGCGAGCGACATGTCGTTCAAGGTCATCGTGATGGTGCGGGTGACCGAGCGGACGGCATCGACCAGCGTGCGCGGCGGGCCCGAGGAGGATTGCACCGTGACGCGCTCCTCCTGAATGGCGAGCGTGGCCTGGCTGACATGGCCGAGATGGCGCTCCGCGCCCAGGGCCCCGCCGGGTTCAAGGGGCGCGAAATATAAATCTCCCGCCCCGACGATGATGTTGTCTCGATGATTGCTGATCATAATGTATCCTCTGGTGGCTGGGCATGTATCCAGTATTTGGCCGCCCATTCGTCCTGCCAGACCACGCGTCCGGCCTCGATCTCCAGCAAACGCCCGGAGACCAGCGCCAGCGGGGCCGGGCGGCCCGGAACACCGGCGCAGGGGTCGGGGCACCAGCCGAGAAGCCGCCTGCGCACCGGGCCCAGAAGCTCCGCCAGGCGGCCCCGGGATCGGGTCTTCCTGCCGCGCGGATCGTCCGGGGCGGCGATCAGGATCGTGGTGGCGATGGTCAGCGTGACCTCTTGCAGCGCGCCGGCCCGGCCGGTGCGGTTGGGTCCGGCGGAAAACGCCGCCGGCACCACCGCCAGGACGGGTGGTTTGAGCGTGGTCTCGGCCGCCGCATCCAGCAAGCCGATCACGCGGCGAAACGGACGGCCGGGACCGGCGAGCGGTGCCAGATGCTCGGTCAGCGCATCGCAGATCAGCAGGCCCGGATCGGGTGCGGTGTGGGGTGTCTCCAGCCGGGTCATGACGTGGCTCCTGCGGCCCGGCTGATCGCACGCGCCGCAATCTCCAGCACCGCATCGCGATCAGACGCATCAAGCCCCAGGAAGGGCCGGGCCGGCATGGCGATCTCGCGGGCGCCGATTTCGGCGAATGCCACACGTACCGTGCCCGCCTTGCGCGCCCGGGTACTCTTGCGCGAGGCAAAGCGCATCACATAGGCACCCGAGGCGGTCTTCACGCGGCGGAAGGCCAGCGTCTGGCGGCGGGCCTTCTGTTTGATGGTGCCGCCGAACTGGTGGATCGCGGCATAGATGACATTGGTGCCGACATCGACGCCGGTCGCGTCGACGCGGTGGGTGACCGACGATCCCAGACGCCCGGATTTGACAAGTGTCTGCCCGCCGTCCCGACCGGCGCGTTTCGAGGGTGGCCATTTTTTGCCATCCGGGCCGGTCCCGGTCTCAAAGCGCCGCGCGACCGTCGCCACGAGCATGGCGCCGATCTCGTCAAAGACCGCGCGCGGGTCCTCCGCGACGCGCTCCATCCGCGTGAGCGCCCCCCGGACCTCCGCATCGTCCCACTCCAGATCGATCCTGACGCCGGCACCGGCCATGTCAGCACTCCCCCGGTGCGCCACGGCCCAGGGCGACGGCGATCACCGCAGACGGCCCCCGCACAGAGATCAGCGTCTCCTCGCGGCGCGCCACGATGGAACTGGCGGCGTCAAGCAGCGCGCTCTTGCCATCGACCAACCCGCGCAGCGCCGAGCGCGCCGCGCGGGCGCGGGCGATCACGCCTTCGGGCGGTGCCTCGTCATAGAGCCTGAGCCGCGCCAGATCGCAGGCCGCCGCGGTCAGCGCCGGCCAGGGGCCGGGGCCTTCCAGCGGCAGATCCCAGGCCCGCGCCAGGGCCGCGTCGATCTCGGCGGAGACATCCGCCAGGACCGCGTCAATGCGGCCCGGATCGTCGCGCCCGTCCATGTCCTCGTCAGCCAGATCGCCGATCTCGCAAGACCCGAAGCGCGCCACCAGATCGGCGCGGGTCGCGTAACGGGTCGGCCTCATACCTCATCCTCTGCCTCGGCGGGAACCGCCGCGCCGTCGGCGATCAGGCCGTCGGCGATGCCCGGCACCATGTCCAGAATGGCTCCGGTCTCATGGCGGACCCGGTCGATCTGCACCGGCGTGGTCAGCCGGACGCGGACCGTTTTGTCAGTCCCGGCACCCGGAGGATCCTTCGCGGGGGTCGTCGTCTGTTTGGCCGGTTTCCGCTGCGTCATCTCTCACCCCACCCGTTACGCCACGGCGTCTTTGATAAGATAGCCGGCCGCAGGGGCCAGAATCCGCTCCTCGCAGCTGTCGACCACGCGGATGCGGTGCAGCCCGCGTGCGCCGCGCGCACCCTCGAATCGGGAATAGACCTCAAGACCACGATAGCCCGCGGTCACACCCAGTTGCGGTGCGCCCATGGGATCAGGCGCGGGCGACCGGCGATAGAGCAGCGCCGACTTGCCCCAGATGCGGGCGAGCGTTGGCGGCTGGCCTTGCGCGGCGGTGTTGATCCGGCTCTGTCCGACGACGATGTCCTCAAGTTCGAAGAGATCGGCAATGGCGCGCCGCGCGGCGATGGCGACATCGCCCGAGGTCGCGTTGACCGCCTTGGCGATCTTCTTGTGCGATCTGAGCTTCAGCCAGACCGAAGAACCCATGGCAAGATGCGTGGGCGCCACGATCATCGCGTCGATCGCCTTGAGAATATCATCGACCGGATCGGAATGGGCGTGGTCAGCCGACCACTGGTCGTTGACCCCCAGCGTCACCTTGTTGGTGTCGGCATATGTGGCGGCGTTCAGGACGAGATCGGCCACGCGCTTCTCGCGCCCGATGGCCAGAAGGTCGGTCAGTGTCATCACCGAGCGGTCGCGCGGGTCGGAGACGCCGGGGGGTATGTTGCGGATGTCATCGTCCGGAATGAGGTCCTGCAGACCGTAATCGGTGACCATGCCGGCCATCTCGGTCGCACTCAGGTGTACGGTCGTGGGGTCCGAGCGCCGCCCGATCCGCGTGTCGGGAAGCGTGTAGCTTTCGGCCAGCGGATAAGCGGTGTAGCGGTAGGTCCGCAAGGGCACCGTGACACGCGGCAGCACCAGATCGGCGATGTAGGCCGGGTTGCGGTACCCTATCGCAATGCCGGTGCGCGTCTCGTCGACCGGATAGGCCGAGCCGGGATGGGGGATTGGGTCGGGCATCTGCTGTCTCCTCAGATCCGTTGCGGTGCGACCAGCACCTGGATGATGGCACCGTCCGCGCCCGCGGTGAGGGCGATGCCGACAACGAAGTCTTTCGCGGTTGTGGTTGCGACCGCCTTGCCGTCGGCATCGGCCTTTAGGCTGGCACCGCGCGCGACCGCACCGCCCGCCTCGCAGAGGGCGGTCCCGGCGAGGTGGACATCCACCGTCGCGCCGGACGCTGTGTTGACCTCGGAGGAGATGCCGATCGGGCGCTCGGCGATCGTGGTATCGCTGCTGGCGTCGGCCTGGATCACCGCACCATCGGCGGTGCCGATCTGCACGATGCGTCGCGCCGCGATGGGCCCGCCGGCCGTAAACGCGCGCGCCATCATGTAGATGCGCTGCGGTGCGATCAGCACCGGGATGATGTCGCCGTCCGCCGCGGCGGAGGTCAGGGCAATGCCGACCACAAAATCGTTCCCGGTTTCGGTTGCGACCGCCTTGCCGCTGGCATCGGCCTTGACCGACGCGCCGCGCGTGACCGCACCGCCCGCCACGCAGAGGGCAATGCCGGCGAGGTGGACATCCACCGTCGCGCCGGACGCTGTGTTGACCTCGGAGGAGATGCCGATCGGGCGCTCGGCGATCGTGGTATCGCTGTCGGCGTCGGCCTGGATCACAGCGCCGTCGGCGGTACCGATCTGCACGATGCGTCGTGCCTTGATGGTGCCGCCCGCCAGAAAGGCGCGGGTAAGTGTTGGGTTATGCATGCGCCGCCTCCCCTGCGAGAACCTGGCGCACCGCCAGATCCAGCGTCAGCGTGCCGGTGGTGTCCGCGGCCAGAAGCGCATTGGCGCGGCGCGCCAGCACATTCCGGTCAACCCCGGCGGGATCGGCTGCCTGGGTGTAAATATCCACGCCTGGCGCCTCGCCCGAGAGTTCGCGCAGCTCCGGCCCGCGCCGGGGCAGACCCTTGAGGAACGCCTCCAGCACATCCGCCGGGCTGGCGCGCGTCGCGGTGCCGTCCTCAGCGCTCAGCGCGATGGTGTCGCCCTCACCGGTTCCCGCCAGACTTGCGCAAAGCGCCGTCAGTGGTTCCGCCTCGGCGGGCAGCACACGGCCGGCCTGGACATGGGCGGCGATCCGGGTGCGCGCCGCGGCCTGCTGTTCGGCGGCCAGGCGGGCCACGCGCTCGCCTGTCAGCGCCGCGGTAAGTTCGGCGACCTGCACCGCCAGTTCCCCGCCCGCGGCGGGCGGCTCTGCGGCTGGCGCGGTTGCGCCGGGGATGGGAATGTCGTCGGGCATCGGGGGTTCCTTTTCAGTGACCGCCGGCGCGCGGCGGGAGGTGAAGTGAGGGGCGGGTGCGCCGCCGGGGTCTGTGCCGGGGTCTGTGCCGGTGGCGAGGGTCGCGCCGAGCCTGCCGACCAGCGCCACCATATCCTCGGGCTCTGCCAGCTCGCGCAGCGTATCGAGCGACCATGCCGGCATCACCCGGTCGGCCGTCGTGATCGTCGAGCGCTCGATCACCCATTCGCGCAGCGAGCGCAGCATGCTCTCGACCGCATACCAGCCCAGACGCTCCTCGGCCCCTCCGAGCGGGGCGGCCAGCGCGGTATCGATCGGCGCGGACAGCGCGATCGTCATGCCCTTCGGGTGGCGCGAGAAATGTGATGGTGCCAGCCCGTCAACGGCGGGCGATGCCGCGCCCAGAAACGCCAGGTGGTCAAGCACCCAGCCTGCGTGGTCATTGACTGCACCGATCGAGCGGGGGGCAT
This sequence comes from uncultured Paracoccaceae bacterium, assembly GCA_951812305.1. GTDB lineage: Bacteria > Pseudomonadota > Alphaproteobacteria > Rhodobacterales > Rhodobacteraceae > Rhodobacter_B. Next base: position 98,276 of record CATOSB010000010.1, on the reverse strand, counting down.
ACCGGCCCGCCTGACAGGCCGCCCGGAAGCCCTCGTCGAGCCGCGTGAGCCGCGCCTGAAGGCGGTCGCCGACACGGCGCAGCCGATCCACCCAGCCCTGCGCGGGAACATCGTCGCTCGTCGGATGGCCGAGCACGACAGGGGCCGGGTCGGCGCGCTCGAAATTGGCCACCATCTCGTCGAGATCGGCCTCGTCAAGCGTCACAGGCCCGGTCGAGGCTGTAAAGCTTCCCGTGCGGCAGATGTCGATCCAGCCGTCAAGGGCGGAGAGCGTAGCGGGTCCGCCCGGCGTAGAGGGCGAAGGGGCGGGATTGTGGAGCATGGGATCGGGCATATCACCGCCCGGTATAGCCGATCCCGGCGCGCGGGTGCAGCGGACCATGGTCCGCTAACAACGACCCGGCGTGCGCGCTAGGATGGGCCTGATCCCACCGCAACCTCTATGGAAGCCCCATGTCCCGCCGGATCGACGAGATCATCATCCACTGCACCGCCACTCGGGCCGATTGGTGGAAAAGCCGAAACGCCAACCAGAAAGTCGCCGAGGTCCGCCGATGGCACGTCGAGGATCGCGGCTGGTCCGATATCGGCTACCACTTTCTGATTGATCGGGACGGCGCGGTGAGCGAGGGGCGTCCGCTTGAGCGCGCTGGCGCACACGCCAAGGGACACAATAAGCGCAGCATCGGCATTGCGCTGTTCGGCGGTCATGGCGGCTCGGAGAACGACTTGTTCAGCGATCATTTCACGCCCGAGCAGGAGAGGGCTCTGCGGGGGCTGATCGAGCGGCTAGGGTCGCGGTTCGGCGACCTCAAGGTCTCCGGCCACAACCAGTATGCCGCGAAGGCCTGTCCCTGTTTCAGTGTGCCGGAGTGGCGCGCGGGCAAGCCCGTGCGCACGAGCCCCGTGCAATCCACTACGCTGCAGGCCTCAGCGACCCAGATCGCCGCCGCCACAGGCACCGGTGCAACAGCACTCGCCGCACTCGACGGCACCGCGCAGGCAATTGCCCTGACCCTCGCCGGAACAATCGCCCTCGCCGCCCTCTGGATCATGCGCGAGCGGCTCAGGAAGTGGGCCGGGGGAGACCGCTGATATGCGAACTGCCGTCGTCGCACTCGCCCTGACCGCAACACTGCAGGCTACCTCCGCCACCGCCAACGGGTCCGCCTGCTTTGATACCGATACCCTCAGAGCCCGGCTGGAGGCGCGCTATGGCGAGACCTCCCAGAGCCTTGGCCTGACCGCGAAAGGGGCGCTTATGGTGCTCGTGGCCAACCCGGAGACCGGCACATGGACCGCGATCATCATCCGCCCCGACGGGGTGGCCTGCGTCGCCGCCAGCGGAACGAACTGGCAGGCCGCCGCGACAAAGATCGGCGAACCTACCTGATACACCAGTCCCTGAAAGGACCTCAAAATGCACGTCACGACCCACTCCGCCCTGAACAATGGAACGCAAACAGCGGTCTCGGAGAGCGCCCGCGATCTCGTGCGCCAGGGGTTCAATCCATCCGAAAGCGTCCAGGTGGACCGGATCAAGATGCTCGCCGCAGCGCTGATCAGCGAATGCGAAGCGACCCGGCAGGACAATCCCGCCGCCGCGCGCCACGCCTCGCTGGCGATCACCGCCGTCGAGGAAGCCGCCATGTGGGCCGTCAAGGCCGCCACCACAGGCACCTGATGTTCGCCGTCCTCGCCCGCCTGATCCCCTCCAAAGCCGCGCTCTATGCGGGCCTCGCCGCCCTTGGTGCCGTGGTCATGGCCATGATCCGCAGGGACGCCCGCCGGGACGAGAGACGCGACGCACAACTGAAGGACCACGAACATGCGGAAGACATCGAAGATGACGTTGCTCGCAGCCGCGCTGATCCTGAGCGGCTGCGCAAATACGAGGGCGCCGGGTGGCGCGACTGAGGCCACCCTCTGCCGCGTCTGGGGGACAAGCCTGCCGACGCGGTCCCGGAGCGATACCAGTGAGACGCAGCGCGAGATCGCCGAAGCCTATGCCGACTTCGCCGCCGCCTGTCCCGGGCATGGGCATCTGGTGCCGTGATCGCGGAGGCGCGCAGCGGACCATGGTCCGCTACAAACCAGGGTCCGAATGTGGTGGGATCGCTGCCACCCACAACCCCGACACCCCATGGAGACCGACATGTGCAAAAAACGCCAACACGCCAAGGGAAAGATCGACACTCTGATCCAGGCCATCGACAGGCTCTCGGAGCGGCTGGAAGTCCTGGTCGCCACGCCGGATGATCGACGCAAAATCGTGAATTAGGAAGACGGCTCAACAGAACCTGAAAAGGCGTAGGCGACCGCCACCGATCATTTGCATAACGAGGGCGGCGTCAAGTATACTCCAGGAGCGTGCTCGATAATCAGGGGAATGCAAAATGCAGGCAGACATGCACTACTACGGAACCTATGTCATGGCCCGGGCCGCGGGTATTCCGGCCCGAGACGCCCAAATCGTCGCCTATGCGGCCCAATTTGTCGATGACTCAACACAAACAGATACGGAAGTGCATGGCGATGGTGGTCGGCTGGTTGGAACGGCGACCGTGCACACGCTTGGGCAAGCGGTTGCAAACTCGAAAATTGATCCAGATGAGCAGCGGCGCGTTTGGGTGCCGTTTCACTTTTTGCCGGGCGGAAAGGGAACCGCGCTGGAAGAAAGACTTCTGTGCGTCAAGGACAGCGACACCGCAAACGAAATGATGGACCATCACGTCGCCAAGGCCGTCGATTCCCGTTTTGGGCTGGAACTTCTCGGGCTGTCAGCGCACGTGTACATGGATACTTTTGCGCATTACGGATTTTCCGGAATTGGTTCGGAATTCAATCTCGTCAAGGGCGATACCTGTGTGCCAATTGATGTAGAGAACGCCGAAATGGAACGCTATATCATTGGTAAAAAGCAATCTTTCATGACAAGATACGCACCGTTCAAGGTTGCCAGCTGGTTCTCTGAAACGGTGAGTGCGGCGCTCGGCCATGGGGGCGTTGCGACATTCCCTGATCGGCCATTTCTCCATTGGGGGGTTGAATTCGAGAAGCCGAGGCCAGAAAACGGGCGCTTTGCAGACAGAGACAACCCCAAGGACTACATGGATGCCTGCGAGCGTACACATGGGTACTTTATGTCATTCGCAAAAAAGCGATACGCATCGACAAATCCAGTCACATTCAACTCCATCAAAGACGAGGTCATGGCGGTTGTTTGCTTCGAGGGCGCGAAGGAAGATCGAAGCTCAATGTGGCTCAAAATGATCAAAGAAAACAAAAATGTCGGGTTCAAGCCGGATGAGGCAAAAATTCAGTATAACGAAGCGGATTGGGCCGATCAAATAACGCGATTTCCGTCCCTTGAGTCCTCTGAAAAAGCGATTGATAGCAATGCTTACCGATTCCAACAGGCTGCGAGCTGGCATCGGCACTTCGTACTCAAAGAACTCCTGCCCGCACATAAAATCGCGGTTTATTGAAGCGGGCCAGGCGCGAAGCAGGTCATCCGTTCATTCCTCCCATTCCGGTACACCGGCGGACCATGGTCCGCTGCCCGAACCCCTTGCGGCATGTTATGCCGCCGCAACGCCGCCACCGCGCCAATGATGGCCAGGACGGGGGCCGGGGTGGTTAGAACACCCCGAACCGGGAGATGATCCTCCCACGACCAGAACCGGCCAGCCCTGGCCGTCCCGCCACCGCAGCTGCGGCAGGATCATGATCGTGGGAGGCAGCCCCCTTGTCCATGCCCGATGACATCCCGGCAGAGCCCGGCGCGCTCACGCCGGCCCCGCCCGCCGAGCCGCTCGCGCCCTGGTTCGGCGGCAAGAAATATCTCGCAAAGACCATCGCCGCGCGCATCGGGGCGATCCCGCATACCTGCTACGCCGAGCCGTTTGCCGGCATGGGCGGGGTGTTCCTGCGGCGCGCCTCTCGCCCGAAGTCCGAAATCCTCAACGATATCAATGGCGAGATCGTCGATCTCTTCCGCGTCCTGCGCCATCACGCGGACGCGCTGGCCGCCGAGTTCGACCTCTGTCTGGCCGCGCGCGCCGAGTTCGCCCGACTGCTCGCAACCCCGCCGGAGACGCTCACAGATATCCGCCGTGCCGCCCGCTGGGCTTCACTCCAGCGCATGAGTTTCGGCGGAAAACCCGCCCATCTCGCCACGCCGGGCCAGATGGGGTCATCGGTCCATCATCCTGCGCGCCTCTCCGCCGGCCGTATGGGCGCACTGATTCGCAGCGCCCATGACCGCTTGCAGGGCGTCCATATCGAATGCCTCGACTGGGCCACCTTCATCCCGCGCTATGACCGGGCCTTCACGCTCTTCTATATCGACCCGCCCTATATGGGCCACGAGGCCGACTACGGACAGGACGTGTTCGACCGGGGCGACTTCGCCCGGCTGGCGGAGATGCTCAAGGGGCTGAAGGGCCGGTTCATCCTGTCGATCAACGACCGACCCGAAATCCGCGAGATGTTCGCATGGGCGACCATCGAAGAGGTCCAGACGCGCTATTCGGTCAATGCGAAAACAACCCGCCGGGTCGGCGAGTTGCTGATCTCAGGGGCTGGTTTCCGCTAGCTTTCGAAGTTCGGTTAAATCGTTTCCAGTGTAGTGAAAATTCTCAATATTGACGCTTGGGTCGTTTCTTGTTCCCGGCTCGTCATCCGACTTTTTTATGGCCATTTTGATCTACAATCGATTCAGCCGCGTTCCTGCCCTTTGGGCTGGGCTTTTTGGAGCATGCACCACTCCGCGTAAGCAAGTTATGCGCAATCTTACGCAGCGGACGAAGAGTTAGCGTATCGTCAACACCGCGATTGAAGGCACCTGGGTTCAGCTTTACTGTCTCGCTCATTTGGAAGTCCCCATCTCTTGCTATGTTCCAAATATGGGATACTTGGTGTTTTTTGACAACCAGATTCACCCCCCAACCACAATCGCACCCTCCGGTCCGAACCAGACGACCCGACCGACAATGCGGTCGCCCTCCGCGACCGGGCGCGGGTCCCGGTCGCCAGCGTCGCTGACCATGGTCCAGGCGTCGCCATCCTGTTGCAGCCGTTTTACGACAAGGCCCGTGTCGGTCCTGACCACGAAAATCGCGCCCTCCCGTGGCTCGGTTTCGTCGAGGTTAAGGACCAGTATATCGTCGGTGCGGATGGTCGGCTCCATCGAGCACCCCAAAGCGCGGATCGCGACGGTACGCTCAAAGTCCAGGTTCGGAGGCAGATCGTCGGCGGCGATCATGACCGTGCCTGTCGCCTCCTGAAGTATTTCCTCGCCAATTCCGCCCGCTGCATGCACGTCACGCGCAATCCGCATGAAGAGCCTATGGATGCCCGATGCCTCGGCCGGGGACTGCAGGCGCTCGGCAAGCGCGTCCAGCTTTTTTGCCAGCTTGGCTTCCAGCGCACGGGTCTCTGACTTGAGCTTGCTGTCGAGCAACTGCCCCATGCTGCGCTTGTCCAGCGCAGCGACGGGACTGGCATGGGCTGTGCCCCGGCCCGTTAGCCGCGTCTGGATCGCCGCCACAACCGCGTCGGCGCTCGCCCCCTCGGGCAGGGCCAGCATGTCGGTGACAGGTTTCGGGATGCGCTCCAGTGGCGCGATACTGGAAGGCTCCGGGGGCCGGTCATGCTCGGGCGGGTGCGCGGCGGGCGGTGGCTCCCCGGGTGATTCGGCAGCAGCGCCGTCACGTGGCGGTCCGATGTAGAATTCCAAGCCGAGGGCACGGCAGATCTCGGCGAGGCGTCCCGATTTGGGCTCGTGACCATCAAGTAAATGGCGCACCGCATTTCCTGGCAGCCCCGCATCCACAGCCAGCCTCCAAGGATTTGTACCTTGATCTGCAAGTGCTTTGCGCACAACCGTATGAATTTCAGCAGCGTCCATCTCGCTAGAGATAGCGAAGACGCCGCTTCTCGCCAAGCGTGGCAAATTGTATTTGACAGTTTTCGCCAAAATTGGCAAAGTAATTGCCATGAATGGCGAATGTATCACTCGATTGATCCGAATTTATGCCGAGGCGCTCGGTCTCACCCACCGCACTGCGTCAACGTACATGGCGGGTTCAGGTGACTTCTGTGACCGTCTTGAGCGCGGCTGCGACGTCACCACCCGCCGCGCGGCTCGCGTCGCCCAAAAACTCTCCGACCACTGGCCCACCGACCTCCCCTGGCCCTCCGACATTCCGCGCCCTGCGCCGACACCGGGGTCGCCTGCGGCACTGGCATTGGCCGAGGCCTCCCCGGAGGATGCTGCATGAAGACCGTGCCTCCCCGGACCCCGGCCGATCTGCCGCTTGCGCAGCGGGACTGCGATGCGGACGGGGCCACGTATTTCAGCGTCGATCCGGTCTGCCGCGACCTGGGCCACCCGCAGGGCGGCTGGGTGCTCTGCGGCGAGGCGGACGCGGAGCGGTTCGGGCTTTACCGGGTTCAGGCCGACGGGAGGTCCGAGTGGGTTTCGGATCATCCCACACGCGCCGGGGCGGAGGCCGCAGCGCATCTCGCCGAGCGGGAGGCCACCCCATGAGCGGGCGTTGCGACAGATGCGGCGCGGGGCCTGCCGGGATTTACGAACTGGCGCTGATCCGGGTCGATGACGGGGTCATGGACGCCGACGCGGTGGCCTGCGCCCGCATGACCGAATTGTGCCCGGTCTGCCGGGACCGCCTCGCCGGCCGGGTGGCCGCGCTGGTGCCGGTCCGGGAGGGCGACGGCAGAGGTCACGACGCGGGCGCGGAGGGGGTGACATGAGATTCAACACCCCGCAGCGGATCGACCAGTTCATCAGTTTTGCCGACGGCAGCACGGCTCGCTTTTTCCCGGGCGTCGGCTGGACCGCCATGCCGCCCGAATGGGATCCCGATCCGGGTGCGTGCATCGCGACCGAGTGGTGTGCCGTCATGAAAGAGCGCTTTCCAGGCATGCTCGGACTGACAGTCGAGTTCAGGGAGGGGGTATAGTACCTTGCGAAATCGCCTCTTCGACATTCGCCGTGACATCCATGAGTACGACTTCCAGATCGCAGGTCTCGGTTTGCACGTCGCCGGTCTTGGTCATGGTTTGGCTGCAGACGGATGGCGGCGGGCCAATCCGGGCATAGGCAGGTGTTCCGGTCTCCGGCCAGATCATCACAAAAAAGCATCGAGCGTGATTCAGGAAAAAGTCCTGAAGCCGGTCGCGCTGTTGGGCCGTAACCGAAACCCGTCCCCGAAACATCGGCTGCGCCGGCTGGCGTGTGTGGCGCACATGGCCATCCTCAAAGGGCGTCTCTTTTATGATCTGGTGCTCCGTTTTGCACAGGCTTGGCAGAAGATAGTCAAATTCGGCGGGCCATTGGATGATTTCGAGGCTCGGGCCTGTCATGGTTCTTTCTCCATCGGGTGTGTTGCAACGCCGATGGTAGCGGCGGACGGATCGGGTGTCACGATGCCCGCCCCGGCCGCCGCGTCTGACCCGGCCCCCACGCCGTCTGATCCGCCGTCTGAGGCGGACGGGTTCATCACCGTCCATCCCGACGTGCATGCGCCCCGGCGTGACGAGGCCCCGTCGCACCCGGCCTGCAGCCTCTGCGACGGCCCCGGCGCGCATCCGCGCACGGTGTCGCTTATGGACATCCCCGATCTGGCGGCGGGTGACCTGCCGGGCGGGGCGGCGCATATGTGGACCCTCACGCTTTGCCCGGCCTGCGAGGGGTATCTCGCCCATCTGATCTCCGACCTGCTGGGCGCCCGCCCCGGGAGGGTCGCATGAGCCCGCACCTGTCCCGATCTCCCTGTCCACCGCCTGCGCTGACTGCTCGCGCGGCGGCACCTGCCCCGGCCCTGCGCACAAGTTCCCGCTGGCGGGAAGTTCTGTCCCCCATCGCGCGCAGGGCCGGGGCCTTTTTCCGGTGACTGGGCCAGGTTCTTGCGGCGCTGGAGGATCACTGGATCGGCGATCTGATCGGGGTGGCGGCGATATTCGGGATGCTGTGGCTGGGGCTCCTGTTTGCCCACGCGTTGGGGGTAGCCCCGTGAGCGCAGCGACAGACATGCAGGCCCTGCGCCGGGCGCTGACGGAGGCGGGGCCTCTGCTGACGCGGGGGAGCGTTGCCTTCGACAGGTCCGCGGCACGGGCGCTGCTGCGCCAGATGCGCATCGCGGTCGCCGCCACGAAGCGACTTGAGGATACAGGGGCCTGGGAGCGCTGTCTCGCCGCGCACTCCAAGGTCACAATCCCGTCTAGGGCCTCGCTGCGCGCGGCGCTGGACGGGCTGGGATCGCTACCGGATATGGCGGGCGGTGATAACCGGGCCCTGGCGCGGATCGTATGCACGACAGCGCATGTGGCGGGTCTGGACGCGGAGACCTTGCGCGGTCCGCGCCCGGCGCAGCACATCGTCCAACCGCGCCAATTGGCAATACTGCTGGCGGCGGCGCTGACCGGAGCGAGTTACGCGCGCATCGGCGCCGCACTCGGGGGTCGCCATCACACCACGGTGACCCATGGGCTGCGCCGGGCGCGGGAGCGGCTGGAGACATCCGACACAGCAGCGCTGATGGCGACCGAGGTGCTGGACCGGCTGGAAAGCGGCCGGGCCGGGAGGGCGGAGAGATGCAAGAGGAGAACGGATCAATGAACCCACACAGGAATGTAATCGAGACAGAGGACGTGGAACGGCTCGCCCTTGTCATCCTGAACGCGCTCGACGGACTGCCGGTCATTCAGGCGAAGGCTGTCCTCCGCGAGGCGCGGGACCTTTTGGTGTTCGGATCCACCTTCGATGCCCGACATCTGGACTTTATTCGTCAGACAGGATCTGACGGATCACCTCCTTCCGTCTCTCCCGAATGAGAGAGACGGCCTCATGAACGTAATCGCCTCCGATCCGACGCATTCCGGCTTTTCTTTTCTGCCGGGCGATAGATTCTGCGAGAAGCAGGATCTCCGCCGTCAGAATGGATTCGAACAGTGTCCTTTCGGGTTCGGTGGCCATGCCCTTCCCTCCATCGGTTGTGTGGCAGCACCGATGATCGCGGCGGCGGGCCTGGGCGTCAATGCCCTGCGCTCCGCCGCCGCACCAGCGTGCGGGAGGGCGGCGTGATGGAGGTCGGGATGAGCATCCGAACGCGGCGGGACGTTGTTTGTTTCGCCCGCCGGGCGGGCGATCTGATCTCAGTCCTGACTGTCGATGCGGATGACGTTGTCATCGTCAGGGATCGCGGGATCGACATCGTCCATGATGATGCGGGGCAGCGTCGTGGCGGGCTTGAACCGGAACTTGCCGCCGGGCGGGACGACGAACATGATTGATCCAAAGGGGCCACACTCGAATGTATACCGTTTGGCGTCGCGGCTGCCATTGGTGAGTTCCAGCGTAGCTCCGGCGGGGACATCAAACGACAGTCGTTGCATCTCTTTCTCCATCGGTTGTGTGGCAGCACCGATGATCGCGGCGGCGGGCCCGGGCGTCAATGCCCTGCGCTCCGCCGCCGCACCAGAGTGCGGGAGGGCGGCGTGATGCATGCGGCAAGGCTCTCCCGGTCGCCCCGGCTCAAGCGGGTGCATGCATGTCTCGCCGACGGTGCCGAGCGCTCGACACTTGAGATCATCACGGGCGCGCGGGTCTGCGCGGTCAATGCCTGCATCGCGGAGTTGCGCGCCAACGGGGCCCAGATCGCCTGCCGCCAGATCCGCGACCCCGCCACGGGCGGACGGCTCTGGCTTTACCGGATGGTGAGGCCCGCCCCGCCATCGGTTCAAGGGGAGGGCCGAACGCCCGCCCCGCCATCGGTTCCGGGGGAGGATATGTCATGACGGACCGTGCCGACCTGAGGATCGTGGAGAATCCGGGCACCCCCGGGCTCGTGTTCGCCGGCGAACTTTCGCACGCCGATTGGCGCGATATCGGTCTTGGGCTGGCGCGGGAGCGATGTGACAGTGCGTTCGAATGGCGCATCGGTGACTGGGCGGTCGCCGCCTCAGGGGTCATCTCGACCCTGGCGGAGGCGGCGGGGATCGTTGGCGAGAGCGAGGGCAATATCCGCAAGTTCGTCTCGGTCGCCAGGGTTTTCCAGCCTGTTCGCCGGCGAACAAATGTTTCATTCCACCTGCATCTTGAAGTGGTGGCTTTGCCCGAGGTCGAGCAGGAGCGCCTGCTTGATCTGGCCAGCGCCGAACACTGGACGCGTGCGCTTATGCGGGAAGAGGCACGGGATGTTCGCCGGCGAACAAACGTCAGTGATCTGGCGGGTGAGAACGCGCGGCTCAAGCGCGATCTGGCCGCAGCGCGCGCGGACCGGGACACTGCGCGCGCGGCGCTCAGGGCGACGGAGGCGCGCACGAAGGACGCGATCGGCGAGATCGGGCGGGTCTGGCACGAGATTGACCAGGTGACGGCGGCCTTCTTTGATCCGGACAACCCCGCCGGGGCAGCCGCCCTGCACGGCAACGCGCGGGCGAAAGCCGCGACGCGGCTCAAAAAACGGCTCGAAGCCCGTGTGGCGGAGATCAACACCATTGCGGCGCGCATCGAGGCCCGGCTGGTGGCCTCTGGCGCAGCGGACACCGGCGCGGACACCCGGGGGGATCGGTAATGGGCGCTCTGGCACTCAGATCGCTGCGCGGGCAGGTCCCCGATTTGCAAGCCCCCTGCGCAGCGGCTGCACCCTGCGTACAAGCCCCCTGCACCCCCGGTGTACCGCCGTCCCCGCCACATCCATCCCTGCCGCCCGAGGGTGCGGCGCTCGACCGCGCCCGGGTGCGGCTGGCGGCGGTGGCAGAGGCCGGGCGGCTGGCGTCCGACGGGATGGCGCATGCCGAGGCTGACAGGATCGCAGCTGAGGGGGCAGGTGTTTCACCGGCCTCGGTGGCGTCCTGGCGCGCCCGGGTGCGCGGCCTCGGCCCCGAAGCGCGTCTGGCGGCCCTGATGGATGCACCCCGCCGGGGCCGGCCCAAAGGCGGAGGCGGCGGCCCCGGCGCGCCGGAGGAGGCACTTGACGATCTTCTGGCGGCCCTGGCCTTCGAGCACGGCGCGCATCTCACCGCCTCCCATGTGGCCCGCGTGGCAAGCGTGCGCCTGCGTGTGGATCTCTCACTCAGATCGATCCAGCGCCGCCTGGCGGCGTTTCGTGAAGAGCACGCCCGCGATCTCTCTGCGGTCTCGGACCCCGACAGGCACCGCTCCCGCCGTGCCCCGGCTTTCGGGCGGCGCTCGGAGGATATCTCAGGCGTAATCACGGAGCCGAACGCGCTCTGGGAACTCGACAGCACGCCTGCGGACGTGATGTGCAGCGACGGGCGGCAGACCATCGTGGGCGCCATCGACGTGGGTACGCGGCGGGGTCGGCTTCTGGTGGTGCCGGTCAGCCGGGCCACGGCGATCTGCGCGCTTCTGAGGCGCTGCCTGATCGACTGGGGTGTGCCGGAGGTTGTGCGCACCGATGGGGGTGCGGACTATACCTCGGCACATCTCGTGCGCGTACTGGCCGATCTGGCCATCGGCCATGACATCTGCCCGCCCTACACGCCCGAGGCCAAGCCCTTCATCGAGCGGTTCTTCGGTACCGTGACGCGGGATCTCTTCGCCTACCTGCCGGGCTTTGTCGGCCACAGCGTGGCGGACCGCAAAAAGATCGAGGCGAAGACGTCGATGGCGGCACGGCGTGGCAAGAAGGCGCGTGAGACCTTCGCCGTGGCGCTGAGCGCGGGTGAGCTGCAGGCCCGCTGCGATGCGTGGACCGAGACCGTCTATCACACAAGGCCCCATGCGGGGCTGGGCGGCGAGACCCCGGCGGCACGGGCGCGGGCCTCGGCGGAGCCGCTGGCCCGGATCACGGATACCCGCGCGCTCGACCCGCTGCTGGCCGAACCGGTCAAGGGCGGCGGCACAAGAGTGGTGCAGAAGGACGGCCTCGAGATCGGCGGGCACTGGTATATCGCGCCGGAGTTGGGCGAGCACGTGAAGACGCGGCTCCAGGTCCGGCTCGATCCCGCCGATCCGGGACAGGTCTTCGTCTTCACGGGCGATGGACGACGTCCTGGATGCCGGATCGCGCGCGGCCGGCAATGTGGTCGATCTCCCGCGCCCCGCCGATCCCCATCAGACGCCGGCACTCGCGCAGGCCGGCAAGGCCGCCCGCGCTGCGGACGCCATGGCGACCGGGGACCACCCCGATGCGGTCCGGGTCAATGGTGCTCCGGGCGGCGATCCGTTCAAGGCCGCGCTCAAAAAGCTTTATCTCAAGGAGGAACAGACATGACCGATCCCGTCACCCGGCTGCATCCCGATCTTCCCGACCCCGCGCCTGCCGGCGCCCCTGAAACGCCCCCGGGTCCCGACCCCGATACGGCGGCCACGATGCGCGCGGTGGCCGCCGAGATGGCGGCCTGCGGGCTAAGCCAGGCCGTGACGGCGCGCGGTTTGGGGGTGAGTTCCACCACGCTCCATCGCTGGCTCAAGGGCGACTATGAGGGCGATGTGGCCCGCGTGAGCGCGAAAGCGCGCGCCTGGCTGGAGACCCGGTCCGAGGCGCGCGCGCTGACGCTGACGCCCGCCGGTCTCGACACCCATGCAGGGTTAAGCCTGACCGAAGAGGTGATGGCCGCGCTCGCCCATGCCCAGGCCACCGGTGATGTGGTGTTGATCCATGGCCGCTCGGGCGCGGGCAAGTCCTGGGCCCTGAAGAGCTACGCGGCGGCGCGCGCCCAGGTCACCGTGCTGACCGTGACCTGCGGCATCACCTCGCTGCATGGTCTTTACGGGCGCATCGCGCGCGGCCTCGGGGCGGGCGGGCGCTTCGTTTCCGCGCTGGAGGCCGAGGATGCGATTCTCGCGCGCCTTGAGGGTCGCCACGCGCTTCTGGCCATCGACGAGGCGCAGCATCTCTCCGCCCGGCTCATCGACGCGCTGCGTGGCCTGCGCGATCTCTCCGGCTGCGGGCTGGCGCTTCTGGGCGACGAGACCTTGCGCATGACGCTCGGGCGCTGCCCGCAGGTCACGGGCCGGATCGGTGTGCGCGTCGGCCTCGGCGTGCCGGGTGAGGCCGATGTGACGACGCTGCTGGAAACCGTGCTGGGGCGGACGCCTTCGGGGGCCGAGCGCAGGTGCGCGCAAGCCGCTGTCGCCGCGCCCGGGGGGATGCACGCGCTGCGCCGGCTCATGGCGCGCGCCTTCATGATCGCCCGCGCCGATGAGCGGACGGCGATCACACCCGACGATATCGCCGCCGCTGCGGCCGGCATGGAGGCCTGAGCTCCCCGTCCCGCCCGCGAAATCAACCGACCCACCAACCCGGAGGACATGATATGACCCGACCACAGACCGGCCCCGCACCCCGTGACGCGGGCGGAAACCAGATTATCCCGGATGCGCCCGCGGGCTGGATCCACGAGGCAACCGTCCTGATCGACGGGCAGCGCTACATGCGGGATGCACAAGGTCGCCTCACGCCGGTCGATCTGGTGCGGCCCCAGGACCAGCTGCAGGACGAGATGGTCAGGACGGTGATCGGCCATGCTGAGGATCTCTCGGCGCAGATTGCCCGGTTTCGCGGCCACAGCTTCGACGACATCGCCGCCTTTGATGCGCTGTTGCAGGACGAATATGGCGGCCATGCCCGCCGCTCGGTGAAGGGCAACCGCACCTATATGAGCTATGACGGCTGCCGCAAGGTGCAGGTGCAGATCGCCGAGCGTGTGGCCTTCGGGCCGGAACTGCAGGTGGCGCGCGATCTGGTTGAGGAATGCCTCGCCGAATGGGCCGAGGGCAGCCGCGACGAGATCCGCGCGATCGTGGCCCATGCGTTTCAGGTGGACCGGGAGGGCGAGATCAGCCGGGGGGCGATCTACAGTCTCCTGCGGCTCGATATCGACGATGCGCGCTGGCAAAAGGCCATGGCGGCGATCCGCGACGCGATGCGGGTGGTGGGCTCGAAAACCTATATCCGCTGCTACCGCCGCGAGAGCCCCGAAGGTGCCTGGGAGCCCATCACCATCGATCTGGCAAAGGCGGGCTGAGCGATGTCAGACTTCGTGAACCGGCGCCTCGGACGCGTGGGCCTGGACGAGGCCGATGGAATGCAGACATGCATCCTTGCGGACATATCCCTCTCCCGCAACCGCGACAATCTTGTTGTTTGTGCCACGAAACCGCCAGCGCCATTGCCCCGATACGTCCTGAAATATCTGAAAGTACATGATTATGTCTGAGCCTTCCTATCATGATTACCTGTTCGATTATCACTTCGAGGGCTGTACCTGGTCAATCACCATCCGCGCAACCTCGCCGAAAGAAGCACGGCAGCGCATTGAGGCAATGGCCCGGGGAGTTGTTTATGTCGGCGAGCTTTACGCGGAAATCCCCGTTCCGCTCGGCGGACCTCTTCGCCGCCTCTGGCGGGGCGTGCGAGGACGAGGCTGAGATGCCCCGCCGCTCCACATCCCCCGGACCCTCGGACCGCCGCGCCACGCTGATGCGCGCGGCCCATGCCGCCTGCCGCCGGCTGGGGCTGGACAACGATGCCCGCCACGATGTGCAGCTTGCCGTCACCGGCAAGGCGTCGATGCGGGATATGGGCTCGACCGATCTGGCGCGGCTTCTGGACCACCTGAACGCCCGTGGCGGCGGACGCAGGGGCCGCAGGAACGGCGCGCGTGGACGATACCATCCCAAAGCGCCGCGCGCCGATCTCAGGCTCATTCACGCGCTCTGGGGCGAGTTGGCCCGCCGCGGGCTGCTGACCCGCCCCGGACGCCACGGGCTCAACACGTTCATCCGCGCCCGCTTCGGGCCACATTGGTCCTTCGTGCCGATGGATGTGGATGCGCTCACCGAGACCGCGCATATCACCGCCGTGATCCAGGCGCTGAAAGCCTGGCTGGCGCGCGACGGCGGCGGCGATGACAGGTCGGGCGGCGGGGCGGCATGACCGTGCGGGTCCATATCACCGACCATGCGGTGTTGCGCTATCTTGAGCGCGGGCTCGGTGTCGATGTTGCCGGGCTCCGGCGGCGCATCGCCCGCTCCCCGTCGCCCGCCCTGGCGCTTGCGGACCGCCCGGGCGACGGGGCCGCGCTGATCTGTAACGGGCTGCGCTACTGCCTGCGGCGCGGCGCGGATGGCACGCTGACGGTCGTCACCATCACCTCGGCGCAGGCGGGCGCGCTCTCAAACCGGGCCCGGCGGCTCAGGCGGCGGAGGACGGTGCTATGAAACGGATTGAGGTCACGCCCGCTGACCGGTCGCTCCATCAGGAGCTCATCGACATCATCGAGCGCCATGCCGGAGACCTGCCCCCGGCGCAGATACTGGCGATCGGGGCGCAACCGGTTGGGCAAATCCTGACGTTGCAGGATCCGCGCGAGATCAATACAACTGACGCCATACGCCTGATCAAGGCGAATGTAGAAGAAGGCAACCGGTCGGCCCTCTTGACCGTGACGCGGGGGCCTGTGCAGTGAGCGTGCCCGCCGGTCCGCCGCTTGATCTGCACTGCGGCGATTGTCTCGATCTCCTGCCCCGGCTGGTGGCGGACCGGGGCGGACCCTTCGATCACATAATTGCCGATCCGCCCTACGAGAATATCCACCATGCCCATCACGCGCGCCGCGCGATCACACGGACAGACGGGCGGCCATCGCCGCGCGGCGTGGCCTATTCGGGTATCGACGATATCCGGTGCCCGGCGGCCGCCGCGATGGTGTCGGCGAGCCGGGGCTGGGTGGCGGTGTTCTGTCTGGCCGAGGGAGTGCGGCCCTGGCACGACGCGCTCGTTGCCGCGGGGGGCAGATGGCATGGCACCATGGCCTGGGTCAAGCCGGACGCAGCCCCGATGTTTGCCGGGACCGGCCCTGCAAGGGGCTTTGAGTGTATCGCGCTGGCCTGGGCCGGGGCGGGGCGGCGGCGGTGGAACGGCGGCGGTGGGCGCGGTGTGTTGACCTGCCTGACCGCGAAGGGCGGCGCGGTGCCGGGCACCAAGCCCCTGCCACTGATGCAGGCGCTGGTGGACCTGTTCACGCGCCGGGGTGAGGCGATCTGCGATCCGTTCATGGGCTCGGGCACTACCGGTGTGGCGGCGATGGAGGCCGGGCGCGGCTTTACAGGCATCGAGATCGACGCGCAGACATTCCTCGGTGCCGATGCGCGCCTTGCCCGTGCGCGCCGGGCTCCGGCCCTGCCGCTTCGGCCGCGGCCCGTGCAGGCAGCGATGGATCTGTCGTGACCCGTTCCCCCGCCGATATCCCGGCCCTGCCGGCCGGCCTGCGCGAGATCGCCGATCACGCCGGTCGCGAGGCCGCGCTGGCGGTCGCCGCCACGTATGGCGGCCGGGACTGGCGTGTGCCCGCGCGCCAGGACAGTCCGGCGGCCCGCGCGCTTGCGGAGGCGGTGGGGCCGTCGGCGGCAGCAGCGCTGGTCACGGCTCTCGGCGGTCATGTACTGGATATCCCGCTGGCGCGCCGCGCGGTGACGCGCTGGCTGGCCGGTCAGGGGCTCGGATCAAGGCAGATCGCGGCCCGACTGCGTATCTCGGAGCGCACCGCGCGGCGCTATATCAAGGGGCGGAGGGATGGCGATGGATGATCACATGGCGGTGACGCGCGCGGAACTGCTGGACCGGCTTGCGACCATGACCGACCCGGAAGACATCGCCGAAGCCGTCACCACGGAGCTTCTGGAGGCCGGCGGGGCTATGGATGTGCCGCAGGCCGCCTGCGGCGTGGTGGAGATACAGCTTCACGGGATTGTGGCCCATGGCACCGACCTGGAAGCCGCCTGTCTCGCCTGGGCAATGGCGGCGCGCAGCGCTCGTGATGGCTGAACGCCGCCAGCCCCTCCTGCCGGGCCTTGCGCCCCCGCCAGTGCCCCGTGTAGGGTGATCATGCATGCCGTCGATGTCGGACAGGCCCCCGGTATGATGCCGGGCTGGCGGAGTGCAAAGGGTGGAGAATTTGCCTGCGCGCGGTGCGGTCATAACGCGGGCTGGCTCTTTGACATGACCATGAGCGAGATCAACCGGGGCCTGCCATGTCCCGTCTGCAATGAAGGGGTGGATGATGCCGGATATTGCTTGCGCGAATTGCGATGGGCCCGGCGGGGAAGTGACCTACGCGAACCAGGTTCTCATGCCGTTGAACGGTAGGGTCCGGTGCATCGATCATTGCATCCACCACATCGTCGCGGCGCTGAATGCCGGACATGTCCTGACCACCGATTGCTGCTGTGGGCATGGCGAAATGCCCGGCTACATCGGTCTTGAGGATGGCCGCGTCCTTGTGATCTTCCCATCGCGCGAAGAGGCCAGGATGTATGACACTCCCGAGAGCAATGGCAGCACCCGCTCGAGCGCGGAAATATCCGCCTGGCGACCGCCACGGCTTGATGGCACGTATTAAACCATCCGGGCGGGGTTGTGCTGCCGGTCCCGGATAGCGGCCCTCTTGCGGACCATGGTCCGCTGCCCTCGTGCGGCAAGGCCGGGTAGTGTGGGGCCGAACCGATCCCGACGCTCGGAGCCCGCGCACGCCATGACCATCACGCCCGAACACTGGCAGACCTTTGCCGCCATGGTTGCCATTCTGGCGCTTTTGAGCGGGGCCGTGGTCTCGCTCCGGCGTCTGGGCTTTCTGCGTCCGCCCGCCCGGCCCCCCGATGCGCAAGGCGCGGTCTCCGAGCGCCTGGACCGGCATGCCGAGCGTCTGGCGCGACTTGAGGGTGCGGTGGCGGGGCTGGCGAGCCGCGAGGATATTCATCACCTGCAGATGGCGATCGAGCAGCAGGCCGGGGCCGTGCGCGAGATCCGCGCCTTCATGGCGCGCGACGCGGAGGCCGTCGGGCGGCTTGATGCCGCGATCACCCGGATCGAGGATCACCTGATGGGAGAGGGCCGCTGATGAGCTATGCCTCCACGCTTGAGGAACACCGCCGCCTGGCCCTGCTCACCCATCTGGCGGCCTGCCTGGATTATGCCTCCAACTCGGAGATCCTGCTGGATGTTCTGAACGGGCTGAGGATCGCGACCGGGCGCGACCGGCTGGTGGGCACGCTGGCCTGGCTGCGCGAGCAGGATCTGGTCTCGATCGAGGACCACGAGGGCTTCCTGCTGGTCGAGGCAACGGCGCGGGGCGTGGATGTGGCCGAAGGCCGCGCCCGGGTGCCGGGCGTGCGCCGCACCGCGCCGAAGGCCCGGTAATGCCGTCGCGCAGCAAGATCGATCGGCTGCCCGACGCGCTGAAGACGTGGCTGCGTGCCGAACTCAACGCCCGGGGCTACAGCGATTACGATGGTGTGACCGCCGCGCTGAACGAGCGGATGGCCGAGGCGGGTCTCGATCTTGTAATCAGCCGGACCGGCCTTGGGCGCTGGAGCCAGGCGCAGAAGAAATACGCCGATATCCAGCGCGAGGCTGACGGATGGGCGCAGAGCTTCCTGAGTGAAGAGGGCGTGGATGCCGAGGCGCATCGGCACCGGGTGCTGTTTTCGATGTTATCCCACCATGCCTTCCTCACCATGGCCAACGGCCTGACCGAGGGGGACGAGAAAGAGGAGCTCGACTTCGACGCCCGTGACCTGCACTTCCTGGGCCGGATGCTGAAAGACCTGATGACCTCCTCCGGCATCCGTGAGGCGATCGGCGAGAAGGAGCGTCGGCGCCTGGCGGAGGCCGAGCGCAAGGCCGGCGCAGACCGGGCGGTGTCCGCCGCGCGCGGGGCCGGGCTCTCCCCGGAGGTCGCCGCCGCGATCCGCGCTGCCGTCGAGGGCGGCGCACAGGCGGAGGGTGCCACATGAGCAACCGCGATCTACTGCCTTACCAGATTGCCTGGGTGACCGACCCGAACCCGGTGGCGGTGATCGAGAAGTCCCGCCGCATCGGCATCTCCTGGGCCGAGGCCTATCACGCGGTCATGCATGCCGCCGAGGGCCGCGGCGATATCTATTACCTGTCCTATAGCCGCGATATGACCCGCGGCTTCATCGACGATTGCGCGGGCTGGGCGAGCGACCTCGGCATCGCCGCCTCGGCCGCCGGTGAGGTGCTGATCAGCGACGAGGGGCGCGATATCCAGGCCTTCCGCATCGTGACGGCAAAGGGCAAACAGATCCTCGCCATGACCTCCAGCCCGCGGGGGTTTCGCGGCAAGGGCCGTCCGGGCGACGTCGCGGTCATTGACGAGGCCGCCTTCGTCGACGATCTCGAGGAGGTTCTGAAAGCCGCGCGCGCCTTCACCACCTGGGGCGGGCGTGTGCGCATCATCTCCACCCATAACGGTGAGGCCTCGCCATTCAACACGCTGGTTCGCGACATCCGCGAGAGGCGTCAGCCCGGAAGCCTGCACCGGGTGACGCTCAGCGACGCGCTCGATCAGGGGCTCTATTCCCGTATCGCCGCTGTGACCGGGCAGCCCGACACGGGCGCCGCGCAGGCGGCCTGGGAGGCGGCGATCCGCGCGCAATACGGACGCCACGCGGGCGAAGAGCTCGACTGTATCCCGTCCGCGGGGGGCGGGGCCTGGATCACATGGGATCTGATCCGCACAGCCGGGCGCGACGCGGCGGGCGATCCCGGCCTGCGCGGCTCCGGTCCGGTCTATATCGGCGTCGACGTGGCGCGGCGGCGCGATCTCTGGGTGGCGGCGGTGATCGAGGATGCCGGCGACGCGCTCTGGCTGCGCGAGCTGGTGACGCTGCGCGACGTCTCTTTCTCCGAACAGCGCGCCGAGGTGGCACGCCTGGTGCGTGCCCATCGCCCGCTCAGGATCGCCATCGACCAGACCGGCATGGGCGAGGCGGTGGTCGAGCAGCTGGCCGAGGATCACGGGGCCTTCACCGTCGAAGGCGTGCTGATGACTGCGCCGCGCCGGCTTGATGTGGCCACGCGGCTCAGAGAGTCCTTCGAGGACAAACGCATCCGTATCCCCGCCGATGATGCCCTGGCGGCCGACCTGCACAGCGTCCGTGCCGAGCCCGGCACCACCGGCGCGCCGCGGCTGGTGGCGGATCGCGCGGAGAGCGACGGCCATGCCGACCGGTTCTGGGCGCTGGCGCTCGCGGTCTCGGCCGCCCGCACTGCCATCGGACCCTTCGAGGCCTGGACCGACGCGCGCCGCCATGCGGCCTGGTCGGCGCCGGGCAATCCGTTCGGCATACCGGAGTATCATGCCGACAGCGATCTCGGCGTCCTGCACTCGCCGCTGGCCGCCCTGAGGGGCTGGTAGATGGCGAAGACCGACATCCCCGCCCGCGCCCCGACCGGCGAGATCGCCGCGCCGGAAGTCACCTTGGGCGGCGGCGGGGCCTGGGACCTCACCGAACGCTATCGCGATTTCGGGATCGGCTCCGATCCGCGCCATTGGCAGGCCGATCCCACCGGTGTCGTCGCCGCCACGGCAGCACTGGCCGACCCCCATGCCCGCGCCGTCCTCGACCAGCGCCTCGATGCGGTGGTGGCGGCCCCGCTTGAGATCACACCGGGCGGGGCGATGCGCCGGGACCGGATGGCGGCCGGGGATCTCGAAGAGCAGCTGGGCGCGCTGGAGATCGACCGGATCAGCCGCGAGCTTCTGCACGCCGCCTGGTATGGCTATGCCATCGCCGAATGCCTCTGGAAGATCGAGGGCACCGCCGTGCGACTCGCCGATCTCCGCGTGCGCAACCCCGCAAGATTCCGCTGGCACCGTGACGGCACACCGCGTCTGATTACGCGCAACCGCCCGAGCGGTGTCGTCCTGCCCCCGGCCAAGTTCTGCGTCCTGGTCCAGCCGCGCCAGCATGGCGGGCAGGCGCATGGTCCCGGTGCCGCCGAATGGTGTGTCTGGCCGGTCTGGCTCAAGCGCCACGTGGTCTCGATGTGGGCGGTCGCGCTCGAACGTTTTGGCACGCCAACGACCTATATGACGCTTGGCGGCGATCCCAGCGCTTCCGCAATCGAGAAGGCTCTGGCCCAGCAGGCGGCGCTGGTCGGCGGCGCGGGCCTGGTCCTGAAAGAGGGCCACAAGATCGAGCTGCTGGAAAGCGGTCGCCGGGCCGGTGGCGATTACGCAGAGTTCGTCAGGGCGATGGACGCGATGATCGCCGATGCGGTGCTGGGCGAGCGCGCCACCTCCGAGATCGGCCAGTGGCAGGCCACCGCCGAGGCCCATGCCGACGTGCTGCAACGGCTGGTGGCGGCGGATGCGCGCCGCCTCTCGGCCATGCTGCGCCACTCGGTCGCGACATGGCTGACCGCCTGGAACTTCCCCGGTGCCGCCGTCCCGCATCTGACCCGCAACACCGCCCCGCCCGAAGACCTCACCGCGCGCGCCGCGCGCGACGTGCAGATCGGCGCCGCCTCCGGCCTCAGGCCGACACACGCCTCTGTCGAGGAGATCTATGGTGGCGAATGGGAACCCGATCCCCGTCAGGCCACCCCCGCATCGCCCCGCCCGCCAATCGCCGGACCGGGTGCCGGGCCGGGCGCGACCGCCGCACTGGCCGCAGCACTGGCCGCCGCCCGCGAGCCTCCGGCGCGCGATGCCATCGATGCCGCCGTCGACCGCCTTGTCGGCGAGAGCGGCTGGGAGGCGCTGATGGAACCGGTGATCAAACCGCTCGGTGCCGCCGTGACGGAAGCCGACACCCCGGACGCGCTCGCCGCGGCACTGGACGCCCCCGATCTCTACGCGGCCATGGACACGAACCCCATGGCCGCACGGCTCGCCCGGGCCACCACCTCGGCGCGTCTCTCGGCAGAGGGGGATGACGGGGCCGACAGAAACGATGACGATGGCTGATCCCGCGCCTGTGATCATGGACGTGCCCCCCGAGGAAGCGATTGAATTCTTCCGCGCCAAGGGCATCCATGTCGGCTACGACTGGCGCGACACCTCCGCAGCCCAGCATGCACGCTCCTTCACGGTGGCCAAGGTCGCCCGTCTCGACATCCTGACCGATATCCGCGCGGCCATGGACCGGGTGCTGGCGGAAGGCGCCACCTTTGAGAGTTTCCAGGACGAGCTGGAGCCGATCCTGCGCGCCAAGGGCTGGTGGGGCCGCAAGACCATGACCGACCCCGCAACCGGCAAGACCCGCGTGGTCCGGATGGGCAGCCCGCGCCGGCTCAGAACCATCTTCGACACCAATCTGCGCATGGCCACCGCCGCCGGCAAGTGGGCGCAGATCACGCGCCTGGCCGACCGCCGCCCATGGATCCGATACATCGCCACGCTCGATGACCGCACCCGGCCCCTGCACCGGGTCTGGCACGGCACCATCCTGCGCTGGGACCACCCGTTCTGGCAGACGCATTTCCCGCCCTGCGGCTGGCATTGCCGCTGCACCGTGCAGACGCTCTCGGATGCCGATCTGGAGCGCTTCGGCCTCACACCCTCGCCCGGCCCGCCTGAAGGGTGGAACCGCACACGGCCATGGCTCAATCGCCGCACCGGGGAGACTGAGGAGGTGCCTGTCGGTATCGATCCCGGCTTTGCCCACAATCCCGGCACCGTCGATCCCGTGGCCGGCGCCCGCGATATCCTGAAGGACCGGCTCGCCAAAGCCCCGCCCGCGCTTGCGCGCGCGGCCACCTCCGATGTCACCGAATGGATTGCGCGTGGGCGCGAGAGGCGCAAGCAGCTTGTCGACGCCACCGGACTGGCGCCGGACCAGACAGGCTTTACCGATCGCCTGCGTGGCCTCGCCGCCCGGGGCCTCACAACCGGCCGCGGCGCCGGAACCGTGGCGGCATCCGTCACGCCCCTGCGCGCAGGCGGACAGGACCGGGCCGCCGCCGACGCCATCCATGCCGCCTCGCTGCGCTTTCCGGCAAACTGGGTGGCGCGCGCCAATGCCAGCCCGCTCAGCGTTGCAGCGGGCGGACAACCGACCGGGGGCAGCTATATCCCCGCCGCCGCACGTGGGCCGGTCCGCATCGGTCCCGACCGGCTGACCAAGGCCGATAACACCGCCTGGGCCATCACCTCCCGCGACCCCGGCAACGCCACACATGAATATGCCCACCACCTGCAAGCGGCGATGCCGGAGATCGACCGGCTGTTCCAGACCCTCCATATCCGCCGCACAACTCTGCCCGGCGGCAACCGTGAGCCTCGCATCCTGCTCAGCCCCTACCGGGTCCCCGGACGGCGAGACCAGTATGTCGATGAGTATTTCGGGCGGGAATACCCAGGCGGCCACGCCGCCGAGGTCATGACCCGTGCCTTCCAGATACTCTTCCACAGGCTGCCCGGTCGACGTGGCGTCGATCTCGACAAGCTCGTGCGCGACGACCCGGAAATGCTCGATCTGGTGCTGGGCCTTCTCTTCCATTACGATCCCCGATGAACCGCCCGACAGGTGACCCATGGCCATTCACAGGATCAACCTTCCCGACATGCTCTACGGGCGCGAGATGCGCACCGTGATCTGGGACGACGTGGCAGGCACCGTTGCCGGCACCCATTCAGATGTGCCGGACATGCAACGGGACCTCGCCCTGCCTACGCCGCTGGATTGCTCCTCCGAAGGCCGTGTGCTCTACCTCCACGATCCGGCCCACGATCCCGCCGACTTCCTCTGGCTGCTCGGGCTCACCTTCAACGGGATACTCTATGAGCCACTGCGCTCGACCCTGCCGCCCATCTTCGACGGTGTCGACCTCAGCCCCATGGAACCCGCGCCGCGCGCGAGGCGCGACGGCGAAGACAACATTACCGACCGATACGAAGACGGCTCAATCATCGGCTACGACATGCCCTACAGCTGACAGCCGCAGTCCTCTTGCAGGCATCATGCAAGGAGGCTGCAACGGCAGGATTGCCGCGCTCGCGCAGGTGTCCGGAAGCCGGAAAAACGCCACCCCTAAAACGCCCGGAAAATCCGGCGAAAAACGACCCCCCGAAAAACACCGTTTCCAGCGGGTTCGCACCCCCCGAAACGCTCCGATTCTGAAAGACTTATGGCGCGGGCCGAATTCGACGCGGCCATCAGGTCCTCGCCCCACGAGGCGCTCAAAGCCCTGATCTGCCGGGAAAATTCAATTCTCATCCCACCTCATCCCGAATAGTCCCGGATAGTCCCGCTTCCCAAAGACTTTTGTCACCCTACATTCGCGCTGGCCGCCCCCACCTGGGCCCAGGCCCCGGGCACCTCCACGGGCGGCGCGCTCGACGGCATGATTGTCACCATGAAGGGCCAGCTCGATGCCGTGGGCACGCGGCTTGGCGATCTCGTGCGCCAGGCGATGATCACGCTTCTGGTGGTGGATTTCACACTGCGCGCCGGACGGGCAATCCTCGGCGACAGCGATGTCACCGGGCTGGTCAAGGGCTTCGCCTTCCAGCTCGGCTTTGTCAGCTGTGTCTGGCTCCTGGCCGGAATGGTGCCGGTCTTCGTCCACTGGCTCGCCCGCACGGCGCTTGATATCGCCGGGGCCACCGGTGCTGCCAATGTCGAACCCGGCACCATGGTCGGTCAGGGTCTCTCCCGTGCCTGGGGCTGGATGCAGGCGATGGAACTCTGGAGCCCGGGCACCTGGTTCTACATCTTTGCCGCCGTCATCTCGATCATCGTGCTGGCCATGTCCGTGGCGATGCTGGTGGTGGTCTGGGCCGAGCTGTATCTCGTCGGCCTCGCCGGGATCGCCGCCCTCCTCTTCGCCGGTCTCACCGAAACCCGCGACATCGCGCTTGGCTATGTCAACGCCCTCATCGGCAAGGCCTTCAAACTCATGGGGCTGATGATCGTCATCTCCTCGATGGGGGCGATGACCGACGCGCTGGCCACAAGCGCAGGCGCGGGGCTCCTGAACGCCATGGGCATCGTGCTGTTGCAGATCGTCAGCGGGGTCATGATCCTGACCCTGCCCCAGACAATCGAGGCGCTGGTCGCCGGGGCGAAGATCGGCAGTCGCAGCGCCGAGATGGTGGGCAGGATGGCGGGATCGGCCGGAAAGACCATGGCCGTGACCGGGGCGGGCACGGCAGTGGGGGCCGCTGTCGGGACCGTGGCGGGTGCAAAAGCCGGGGCCGGGGCGAGCGGGATTGGCAAGGCCGCGCTGACCGGCGCGCGCAACACAGGCATGGACTGGGGCAGCGCCGCCGCCCGGGGAGACATTCGCGGCTCGATCGCGCGGAAAATCAGCGAGAAGATCGGACGCACCGGGGGCGAGGACACATGAGCCCGGCCCCCGATCCCTTCGCCCGGGCGCGCGCCGCCTGGGAGGACCGCCACGCCGCGCTGGCCGTCGAGCGCGAACACTGGCGCCGTGCCTTTCTCGCCGCCATGGGGTTCGCCGCGCTGGCCATGGGCTTCGGCATCTGGGCCGCGGTGCGCTCCGAATATATCCCCTATATTGTCGCCATAGATGAGATCGGACAGGCCCAGCCGGTCATTGCGCCCCGCGAGATCGCCGACTGGCCCGATACCGCCATCCGCCACGAGATCACTGCCTTCCTGCGCGACTGGCGCTCGGTCTCCATCGACGAGGCGGTCATGCGGGGTCGCCTCAGACGCATCCAGTATTTTCTGGAAGCCAATTCGACCGCCGACCGCAAGGTCGTGGCCTGGGTGCGCAGTCCCGACACCTCGCCCTTCCGGCTCGCCGAAACCCGCACCGTGGATGTTGCAGTGGCTTCGGTTGTGCTCGTGGGCGGGCGCAGCTGGCTCGCAACATGGGAAGAGATCCGACGCAGCCGGGGATCGGGGATCGAGGAAGAGCGCCGCCGCTTCCGGGGCACCTTCGTGCTCGGACGCCGCCGCATCACCGACGACGCGGTTCTCATGCAGAACCCCATGGGGATGGTGGTCGAGGATTTCGACATCGTGAGGCTGCAATGAGCAGGACAGAACAACCGGTCGTCTCCGCCACCGTGCTCGGGATCGTTCTCTTTGCCGTCCTGGTCGGCATCGGCGGCGGCTTTCTCTTCGGCTACGCGCTTCAGGGCGATGGGACACAGCCACCCTCGGAGTTCCAGCCGTCCGCCGGAGACCGCATCGCCCTGCCGGAACAGGCCGAAGGGGCGGGCAGCCCCGTCACACCGGACAGGACCGCCCTTCCCGCTGGCGGCGCAGAGGCACCGCCGGAAGACCCCGCGCTGCGGGCCTTGCGCGAACGCCTCGCCACCGAACATGATCGCCTTGAGGAACGTCAGCGCCTCGCCTGGGACAGCCCGCTCACTCCGGGCGTGGAGGATGCCACCACGCTTGTGATGCGGCGTGACCCGGAGCCGGAGGCCGCGCCGCTGCCGGGGGGCACGGTGCCGCCGGACATCGCAGACGCAGGCGTACCCGGCCCCGTCGCGCCGGACCCTGTCGCGGAAGACAGCGAATATCTTCTCGCCCGCGGCAATGTCATTCCCGCCGTGCTGGAGACCCCGCTCGACTCGGATCTGCCGGGCCTGGTGCGCGCCCGCGTCGCCGAAGACGTTCTGGACAGCGACACCGGAACGCGCGTGCTCATCCCGCGCGGCGCGGCGCTTGTCGGCACCTATGGCTCGGACACCCGCGCCGGGCAGCGCCGGCTCTTTGTTGCCTGGACCGATCTCCGAATGCCCGACGGGACGCGCCATGATCTGGACCAGTTTGCCACCCTCGGGGCCGACGGGGCCTCGGGCGTGCGCGCCCGCCGCGCGACCGGCCTGCTGACCGCGCTCGGCGCCGCCGTGCTTCTCGATCTCGCGGGCAACGCAACACAGATCCTCACCGGAACCACCCCGCAACAGGACAGTGATCTCGGGGCACTCATCGCGCAGGCCACCGGCAGCGCCACGGGGCGCGTGGCCGAAGACTATCTCGGGCAGTTGCTTGAGCGCGGCCCCCGCTTCCGCGTCAGGGCCGGCACCCTCATGAACGTCCTCGTCGAAGACGACATAACCCTTCCCGAGATACGCCCGTGAGACCCTACAGGCCCAATGCCTCGCGCAACAGCGCGTTGGCCCGCGTCTGCCAGCCGCGGCCCTCCGATTTAAGGCGCGCCAGAATGTCGGGGTCGAGCATCATCGTCACCCGATGCTTTCGAGCTGATGATGGAAGCGGTGGACGACCGCGCCGGGCATTGGCAAAGAAATGCCCGTCCAGCTCCCGAACCTCTCCATCCTCATCAATATATGGTTTCGGGTCAGTCATATTTTTTAGTCTCCCGCTTGTTTGCCCGGCGCAACGATATGACGCGCAGAGCATCGTTTCTGTAACACCATGCAATCACACAGAGCCGATCCTCGATCTGCGCGTAGGTGATGAACCGTTTCTCCGGATAGGGTTGACGGACATCTTCAAGTGTCAGAGCCGTCTCCCAGTCGACCTGCACGACATCGGCAAAGTCCAGGCCACGCTCCTCCAGCGTTCTCGTGCGTTTGACAGGATCCCATTCCAGCTTCATCTATTTTATATATGCATATTATTTCAGGCGGTCAATCCGGCACGACCATGGGGACACGCCCATGGGGCATGACGTATATCCTCTGCGGTCCAGGCTGCTTTCGGCCCTGCTGTGTCTCGCCTGTCTCATGGCGGCCCTGCCTGCGCGCGCCTGCACCGAGGACACGATGCTGGATCTGATCGGGCGGCTGGAAGCGGGCGGAAACCATGACACCGTCTATTATGGGGTGAAGGTACGGCCACCGCGCGCGATCACCACGATGAGCGTGGGCGAGGTGCTGGCCTGGCAGCGCAACACGGTACGCGGTGGCTCGGTCTCCTCTGCCGCCGGAAAGTACCAGATCATCCGCCCCACCCTCCAGGGTCTTGTCGACCAGGGTGTGGTGCAGCCCTCGGAGACCTTCGACGCGGCGACCCAGGACCGGCTCGGACGGCACCTGTTGCGCGCCACCGGGTATCGGGCGGGCGACACCTCGCCGGAGACCGCCAACAGGGTCGCCGGGGTCTGGGCCGCGCTGCCGCGCGTCAGCGGCGCAGGCGCCGGACACTCGGTCTATGAAGGGGTGGCCGCCAACCACGCGCTTATCACCGCCCCGAGCTACAGGGCGGTTCTCGCCTGCGAGCGCACTGTGGCCTCTCTCGGTTCCGAGATTGCCGCCGTGCGTGGCGGTCAGACCTTCGGGTTCCATTGGGACCAGGTGCTGGAAGAGATCGCCGGGGCCTCGCAGAAGGTGCTCGCCGGTATCGGCACCTCGGCCATCGGCCTGTTGCTCGGCCTCTTCGTTGTCGATCTCGTTCTCAGGGCGGGGAGCTGGATCTTCTCCGGCAACCCCGAAGCCCTCTACGCCGGTCTGGCCTTCCGGCTTCTGACCGTCTGCCTCTGTCTGGCGCTGCTTACCATGCCGGGCGCGTTCATCGACTTCATCGACGCGGCGGTCCGCCAGTTGGCCGGAAGCGCGGGCATCGGGACAGCGTTTTCGCTCGGCACTTTCGTGTCGGGCCGCACGGCGCTCATCTTCTCGCTCTTCGAAGGGCTGGGAATATGGCCCATGGCAATACAGGCCGGCGTGATCGTCCTGGCGGCGCTGATCCTGTTGCCCTTCGCCCTTCTTCCGGGACTTATCGTCTACTGGAGCGCCCGGCTGCTTCTGGCCGCCGCCGCCGGCCTCTTCGCCCTCGGCTTCGGCGGGCTGAAGGAGACCACCGCAAAGGCGCGCAGTGCCGCGCTGCTGCCGGTCTCCGCAGGGCTCTCCCTGTTCGTGGTCATGCTCCTGACCGGGATCACGCTCGAGATGGCCTGGTCGGTCCGCTCAGAGACCAACCCGCTTTTTGCCGCCATGTCGTTTCTGCTGCTGGAGATCACCGCCGCCGCGCTCGCATGGTTCCTGCCCCCCGCCATCGGAAAGATCATTAAATGAACGGAGACATAATTCTCATGCGCGCAGGCGTCTGCGGTGTGGGGTGGGCCTTCATCCTCCTGCTTCTTCTTTGCCTTTACCCCCTCCACGCGGCGCGGGCAGAGACCCGCACCACCACCGATCTTCTGGGCTTCATCCGCGCGCTCGAGGCCCCGCGCGGCTATGACGATTACGAACGCCGCATCCCGCGCGCCCCTCCAAAACCGCTCACCGCCATGTCTGTGGGCGAGGTGCTCGACTGGCAGACCCGGGTCCGGGCCGCAGGGGCACCCTCCACCGCTGCCGGGGGATACCAGTTCATCCGCGACACGCTCGCCCGCCTGGTCAGAACCCACGGAATCGCGCGCACCACACGGTTTGATGCAGCACTTCAGGATCGTCTCGCAGGGCTTCTGATCGCGGAATGCGGCACCCCCGGTCCGCCCGCCAACCATCCCCGCTATGGCAATTGCCTCGCGGGCATCTGGGCCGCCCTGCCGCTGACCTATGGGCCGCAGCGGGGACACTCCGCCTATCGCGGGGTGGCCGGCAACCGGGCGCTCACAACCCCCGCCACCGTGCTCGCGGTTCTGGCCGGACAGCCGGTCTCTCTGGCCCTCCACAACCCCCGGCCTGCCGCGCCCATCCCCGACACAAGCGTTCTCGCCTTCGGCGCGGTCAGGCTGCGCGATGTCGGTGCTGCCATGCGCGGCGCGGAACGCGCCGGAACGCTGTCCCCCTCTGTCCGCAACTGGAGCCTTGATCCCTATGCCGTCGAGTGAGACCCATACCGGCACGGGCAAGCCGGCAGGCCCGGATGCGGCGAAGGTCAGGGCCGCGCTCGAGGCCCGGGCGGAAGATCTCTTTCGCAGGGCCTTCGGCGAGCCGGTCCGTCCCGGAGCCTCTGACTGGCGGGCGAAGGAAAACGACGCGCTCTCGATGAGGATGAAGGGTGATCGGCGCGGGCTCTGGTGCGATCATTCCGCCGGGGAAGGCGGCGACCTTCTCGATCTCGCCGCGATCGTGTTCTGTGGCCTCACAAGCGCGCGAAGCGACTTTCCGCGTGTGCTCGCAGAGGCCGCGCGCTGGCTGGGCAACGCCCCAATGCCGGACAGACGGAAGCCCGCAGACAGAGATACCGGGGACCGCGCCTACCTCCGGGCGCTGGTGCAGACGATAGAGGGATGGACCCGTCCGGTGCGGGGCAGTCCGGCAGAGGTCTATCTCGCCGGGCGTGGCATTCGGGACCTGCCCGAAACCGGCCTGGCCTGGCTGCCGCCGATCCCGCGCCTGCGCGTCCGCGATCCCGACCGGCCCGCGCTTGTGGTCTGGGCCATGGATGGGAACGGGCATGCGGTCGGCGGCCAGCGCATCCTGATCGATGCGGACGGGCGCAAGGCCGCCGTGGAAATCCCCAAGCCCGCCTTCGGCACAATCGGCGGGGCACCGGCCCGGTTTCCGGCGGCGGGCAGTGTTGAGAAGGACGCGCCACTGGTGATCGCCGAAGGCCCCGAGACCGCCCTGACACTCCGATCCGTAACGGGGCTTGAGACCTGGGCGGTGTTCGGGGTCTCGGGATGGAAGCGCGCGCCGGTCCCGGTGGACCGCGTGGTGATCCTTGCGCCCGACCGGGATGCGCCGGGCAGCCCGGCGGGGCGTGCGTTTCGGGCGGCGCTGGCCCCTCATCTCGACCGGGGCTGCCGACTC
Source organism: uncultured Paracoccaceae bacterium (assembly GCA_951812305.1). Taxonomy (GTDB): domain Bacteria; phylum Pseudomonadota; class Alphaproteobacteria; order Rhodobacterales; family Rhodobacteraceae; genus Rhodobacter_B. The sequence continues at coordinate 67,820 of CATOSB010000010.1, read as the reverse complement.
CGCATCGCCGAGGCCCCCGAACCGGAAGGCTCGAAACGCGATCTCAACGACACGCTGATGACCCGGGGGGCTTTCGCCCTGCTCGGCGCCATCGCCTCGGCCCGGAGGGCGGGCGCATGAGACACCTGAAGGCAGGCGGGTGGCACAGGTTTCTCTTCGTCCCCGGCAGCGCGGCGCTCGCCTTTGCGGCCTTCTTTCTGCCGCCCGTGCCCTTCGCGCTGGCGCTGCTGCCATTGCTCGTCGCGGCCTGGTCCGGACTGGCCGCGCTGCGTGCCGCCGCCATGGCCGGCTTCATGCTCTGGCCCGCCATCGCTTCGGCCACTGGTCTTGTCGGGGTTGGCATGGGGCCGGGAGTTGCCTGGGCCGGAGCCGCAGGGATCGTGGTCGCGCTCTCGCTGCTTGCCGCAGGGATTGGCATCCTGCCCGTGACCCTGGCGCTTCTGGCACTCCCGGTCTTCCCCGCCTCGCCGCTCCTGCCGCTGGCCGCCCTTCTGCCAGGCGCGGGATTTGCCGGCCTGATCGTCACCGCGCTGGCGCTGACCGTCGCGGAGACCCTGCGGAGCCGAAGGATCCGGACGGTGCTCTTTACCGGCATTGCCGCGACACTTGCGGTCTGGAATATCTTACCCGGTGCGCCCGGCGCAGGGGCCACGTCCCTGTGGCGGGAGATCCCCGAACCCGTCACCATCACCGAACGCGCCCGCTGGATCGCGCTCAGGGACAGCCTTCCCGAGGGCGGCACAGCAAGCTTGGGCGAAAACATCTTCCGGGCCGAAGACGCCGACGCACGCGCCTTCTGGTGCCGCGCTGCAAAGACCCGGAACCTCACCCTCTTTATCGGCGTCTCCGAACCATATGAGGGCGTCCGCCGCAGTGCGCTCCGGCGGCTGGACCCGGAAACATGCGCGCGCACAGGCGATGCCACGATCACCCGCGCAGGCTTCGGTATTCCCGGCGTCACCGGCACCTGGACGCTGATGGAGGGCGACGGGACCTCCGCTGCCCATGACCCGGGCTTCGATGTGCTGATCTGTCTCGAAGCCTTCCTGCCCTGGGCCTGGGTGTCTCTCCTTACCGAAGATCCCCGGCCCGTGGTCGTGCTCTCCAACGATGGGGCCTTCGGGCCGGTCGTCGCATCGCTGCCCGTGCTCGGATCGCTGCCCGTTTCCGTTCTGCGCCGGAAAGCCGCCCGCGCCATGGCCGGACTCTCCGGACGGCAGGTCCACCACGCCGAAACCGGTCGGACGGCGCTCCTTCTGTCCACACCCGCCCGACCCATCACAAAAGGCCAGTCCCAATGACCGACCGAAACATCTCCCGCAGACAAAGGACAGCTGCCGCCATCCGGCGGGGACTGACCCGTGCGCGGGACACGCTCGTCTCGCCTGTCGGCCTCCTGCCGCTCGCCCTGCTCCTTGCCACATGGCTCGGGTTTATCGTCAACGTCGCGCTCTATATGCGCGCCACCACACCCGCCTGGTCCTACGATCCCGGCCTCCTGCTCGCCGCGCTCCTGCCCGCCATGATCTGCCACGGGATCGCCCTCGGTCTCGGGCGCAGGTCCCCGCTCTGGTGGTGTCTCTGGTTTCCCGGCATCGCGCTCTATGCCACCCGGCCCTGGAAGATCGACGGCGCCTGGCAGGCCACATGGGTCTTCGACAATACATGGCCCTGGTTCCGGACCATCCTCTTCAACTATTCCACAGCAGAAACAGCGGTCCTCTTTGCCTTCGCCGGGTTTGTGATCATGGCGACCATCACCGCAGGCGTGGGCTACCGGCTCTGGAAAGGGCTGATCAGGGCCATTGACGACGCCACCCGCGACGGCCCGGCGGGGAGCGGACATAAAGACGGTCTGCCTCAGGCCACATGGGCCAGTCGCGGCGAGATCCGGCAGCGATTTACCCATCCCGGCGGCATCGTGCTCGGCGAACATTCCGATCCCATCGGAGAGACTCCCGGCTTCGATCCGGGACGGCCCCGCAGCTGGGGGCGGCAGGGGACCGGCCATCTCGTCACCATCGACCCGGGCGCGGGCAACGGCCATGCCCTGGTGCTGGCCCCCTCGGCCGGGTACAAGACCGCCGGCATCGTCATTCCCAACATTCTCACCTATGACGGCCCGCTCGTCGTCGTAGATCCCAAAGGCGACCTCTACGCGCGCACCCGCGAGGCACGCGAAGCCATGGGGTATCGGGCCATCGTCATCGATGCCGAAACCGGGTTCGATCCCTTCAAGGCCATCGCGCCGCTCGCACCCGACACCCCTTCGGTCTACTACACCATGGCCAAAACGCTGATGCCCGCCCATGCGCGGTCCTCCGAGAACAGCGAATATTTCCACGATATGTCCGTCAGCCTCTTCGCCGCGCTCATGGCCTATTACGTCGAGAGAAAGAACAACAATGTCGCGGGGGAGATTTCGAGATTCATCAACCGCAAGCGGGAGGAGGTGATAGAACAGGCGCAGCGCATCGCGGCCAAATATCCCACCCTGCCCTATATCAATGACGAGATGAGCGGGATCGCCGCGCTCGACGACCGCACATTCCCCGGCGTGGTCAAGGGCATCTCCAACAAGTTGGCCTTCGTCCGCTTTCCCGACATCCAGGCCTTCGCCCGATCCGACAGATCCCCCGCCGACCATATCGCCGCGCTCGGACCCAAATCCGACATCTTCATCAACCTGCCCGAACTCGCGGCACGGGACTTCTCCTCCTTCCCGCGCCTCTTGTTCGGCGCGATGTTTGTCATCGCCGGTCTGACCGAGCAGCCCGACCGCCCCAAGGCCCGCCGCCTCTTTCTCATCGACGAGGCCCGCGTACTCGGTGGCATGGACATACTGACCAATGTCCGCGATGCCGGGCGCTCCATCGGCATGCATCTCATGCTGATCTATCAGAACTACGGGCAGCTCGTGGAGGCCTGGGGCGGCGATGCCGGGGCCTCCGCCTGGTTCGACAGCTGCGAGGCCAGGGTGGTCAGTGCCGTCGGCTCATCGCGCACCGCCAGCGATATCGTCACCATGCTCGGTAAACACACCATCCGCACCCGGACGCAGGGATCGTCGAGTTCGGCCGCGCCGCTCGCCCCCATGACCGGCACGCTCGGAACCAGCGAGCAGGAACAACTCCGCGAGGTGCCGCTCATGTCGGCCGCAACGCTGGGCCAGCTGCCCGTGCATGGCGCGCTGATATTCACCCGCAAGTCCAAACCGATCCTCGCCACGAAAGCCATCTGGTTCACCCGGCCCGACATGAAGGACCGGGTCAAATCCCCCGAAGACGTGGCAGAGCATCTGGCCGCAACCAAACGGCACGCGCAGGTCATGCAGCGGATCGCGGAGGCGCAGGAGCCGCCAAACGCGAAGAAAGAACCGCAGGAAGAGGCGGCGAAGAGCGTCAGCCCCGAAGACGGCTTCCCCGAGGTCGAGCCGGATATCGACTATGACATCGGCCCGCGCCCCGGAGATCGGAATGCCGGTGACGCGCAGGCCGAAGGGGACAGCGACACGCAACATGCTCCGGCCAGCCTGCACACCGGGGTTGAGGCACAGGAAGCCGGGGAAGACCCCGACGTTGGGGAGAATGTCACGCTCTCCGCGACCGAAGCGCAGCTCATCGCCCGCCTGCGCGCCGGCGGACCTTGGTTGGCCGAGGCCGCTCTGGGATCACTGGACGCAGTGCAGGAAAACCCTGTCCCGCCGCAGCCCGACGATGCTGAACACGACGGCGAAACACCCTCTTCGATGACACCGACCCCCGATCCATCGCGGGTCGAACCGGATATCTCCGGTTGCCCCGGTGCTGCGGCTGATCCCGGTCCGAAGGAGCCATCGGAAGCGGTCGGGACCGACGGGGCATCGGGCGCGCCCGGAGACGCAGAGACACCCGGAACAGGGTCAGCAGAACCCGAAACGAACCCACAGGGATCAGCCGGGAAGACAGGCGCAAGCCCGGGCCGTGACGGGCCGGACGCTGCATCGGGTCCGGACACGGGCAAAAAAGAGAAGACGGCGCGTCACGGCAGCAGATGGTTGCAGGAGGATGACGCGCGCATGTTCGCGATGCTGAAAGAAGGCCAGTCCCACGCAGAGGTCGGCAAGGAGATCGGGCGCAGCGCCCACGCCGTGCGCAAGCGGCTCGAAAAACTGGAGGAAATCCGCAATGCTGAAACGCCTGATGTCCCGGCCAGCCCCGATGCGCCGTGACGCGGACACCAAAACGCCCGGGCCGGGATCCGAAACAGGCCCGCCGCAAGGCCCGGAGCTTCAGGCTGCGGCGGGCGCGGCGGCGCAAGCGGCTGAGGAAGAAGAGGTGCCTGCGTTGAAGCCTGCGCTGGACAACATCGACGCCCGATGCGTCTGGGACGGACTGCCGGGGATCCCATTCAAGACCCTCGACTTCGGGCCGGCGCGTGGCCCCCTCCTGCGGCGCGGGGCGGCGTCAGGGTCCGCAATGCCCGTCCCCCTGAACCTGCGGCCCTGGAGCACCGATCTCCTGCCCCGGCCCCACACGCGCCAGGGCAGGCTCGTTCAAACCGGGAAGTGCTTTATGCGTCTCATCGATCTGGCCGACTGGTATCTCACCTCCCCGGTCTGCCGCCATGAGATCTATGCCTGGAAGCTGCGGTCTCGTCTCGAAAGCCCGCTCAGCTGGCGTCACCATCGCCTGCGCGCCGTGTTGCGGGACCGCCCACCCGGCGCGCCGCGCTGGCTCTCCGGGACTGTTCAGGCCCCGATTGAAGGTAAGGCTGAACGTCATTGACCTTGAGAAGAGACGTCACCCGAACCCTTCTCTTCGGCGCACCGGTCATGGCGGTGCTGCTGCTCGTCTGGGCGGCCAGCGCCGCTGGCCTCGTGCTGGGCAACGCCACACCCTCGGTCCCGCGCGGCCTCTATCTCCGTGCCGACCCGCAGCGCGCGGCCTATGTCACCTTCTGTCTGGAGCGCCGCCACCGGGAAGCGCCCTGGTATCCCCGTCTTTGTTCACCCGACGCCCCGGACGGCCTGCGCGTTCTCAAGCGCATCGCAGAGCGCCGCCCCGATGGATCCCTCATCGTGGAAGGCGATACGCCCGGGGCGCTGGACAGCCGTGTCCTCGGCCCGGTCCGGCACGAGGACGCAAGAGGCTGGTGGAAGCCTCTGCTTCTCATCGATCCGGAGCCCGCATCACGGGCATCGGCTGACAGCCAACAACCATCGAAAGGACGACCATGACCGAAAGCCCAAACGAGATCCTTGAGGATCCGAACCGCCCGCCCGATGATGTCGAGCGCTATCTTCTGGAAGACTATTTCGAAACCGTGCTGCCAGGCTTTCCGCCATTCGAGCATGTTGACCGCAAGGCGACAGTTCTGTTCGAAGACAGCTTTGGCGCGCGCGGCACCATCCCGGGCACCGGGCTGATGGCCATCACCCATGAACACCGAAAGGACAGTCATGACCCAAAACGTTCCCTCCGATTCTGAGCGCAAGACCGCCACGCAGACGGATGACAAAAAAATCGCCGGGATCGAGGCCGAGATCGCCCGCGTCCGGGACCGTGAGGAACAGCGCCTGCTCGTGGCGGCTCAGAAGGCAGGGTATTTCCGGCGGCGGCTGACAACACCCCAACTCGTGGAAATGTTCCGGGAGACCATCGGACGCGACAGCCCGCCGCTCTCATCCCTTGCCAGGCTCACCGACCGGCTCTCCGGGATCAGGAAACGCGCGCAGAAGGCAGGCCGCAATGAGGAGGCCCGCCGCAAGGCCATCCTCGGCGGGTTTCTCGTGGCACAGTTCCGCCACAAGCCCGATCTCTTCGATGGGTTCAGGTCTGATATCGAGGCCCATATCGCCGGTCACCCCTCGGCGGCAACGGCAGCTCGCAACAGCGCCTTCATGGAAGGCTTTCTCGATACGCTTGCATCGGGGAGCGCCCTGCCCGGTGACGCCGGGATTACGCGGGAACAGGCCCGGCGCGACCGCACAAGACGACAGATCATGCTCGGTGCATGGGCTCTCGACCGCCGCCCCGCCCTGCCCCGTCTCGACGCGCTCATCCGGGATGAACTGGACGGGTTTCTGGAAACCGAACGCCAGTCCGCGCGAAAAAAAGCCCTGCTCGCCGATGTGCTGAAACGCTGAGACGGCCAGCCTCCGGCCCGCGACAGGAGACCCGCATCCGCCGGTGGTGTTCTCTGCCCTGTCATGTTTACGCCCGCCGGGCGATACGGGGTCAATTTGGGAAGGGGACACAAAATCCTTTTTCAGCGTTTTGATCTTCGCAACATGACACGTGTACCACGCTGGCGCGAGCAACCCTCCACGCCGATGTACTGGATTGCGTCCCAAATACCGCGCATATCGACCTCACCAGGATGCCCAACCGCGCAGCGCGGTTCCAAAGGCGGGGAGACCAGATCCCACCCCGTGTCGGTCGCGTCACTTGCATAACGCAGGCCACGTCGGTCATAGTCGGGGCGAGTGATTTCGATCCAAGGCATGATTTCCTCCAAGTTTGTACCTCGGGTGAACCACAACTGGCTGAAATCATTCAACTTAATTATGCTCAGACTCTGAGGACAGACTTCCTGGCTTCAAGGTTGGAGGCGCATGGCGCTTTCGCAAAGACGAGATTGAAAGGCTCACCAAAGGCCAGACGAAACAAGACGAAGACGGGAAGCCTGAAACGTGAGCAATAAAGAAGCCGAACGCGCAGAACTGCACAAGACCATCTGGCGCATCGCCAACGACCTGCGCGGCAGCGTCGACGGCTGGGACTTCAAAACCTACGTGCTCGGCATGCTGTTCTACCGCTTCATCTCGGAGAATCTGACTGCCTATCTCAACGTGCAGGAACGCAAGGCAGGCATTCCGGACTTCGATTACACCACGCTGAGTGATGCAGATGCCGAATTCGGCCGCGCCGAGACGGTGAAGGAAAAGGGATTCTACATCCTGCCCTCGCACCTGTTCGCCAATGTGCGCCGGCGGGCCCGGCACGATGCCAACCTCAACGAAACCTTGAGCCGCATCTTTACCGATATTGAGGGCTCCGCCGTTGGCGCCGACAGCGAAAACGACATCAAGGGCCTGTTCGACGACCTCGACGTCAATTCAAGCAAGCTCGGCTCAACGGTTGCCAAGCGCAATGAAAAGCTGGTGAAACTGCTCGACGCCATCGGCGACCTGCCACTCTCCAACGGCTCGGGCGGTTTCTCGGACAACACCATAGACCTGTTCGGCGACGCCTACGAATACCTGATGCAGATGTATGCCTCCACCGCTGGCAAATCCGGGGGCGAATTCTACACCCCGCAGGAGGTTTCCGAGCTGCTGGCCCACATCACCGTGGTGGGAAAGACCGAGGTCAACAAGGTGTACGACCCCGCCTGCGGATCGGGCTCGCTGCTGCTGAAATTCGCCAAGGTGCTGGGCCATAACAAAGTGCGCCAGGGCTTCTTCGGTCAGGAAGCCAACCTGACCACCTTCAACCTGTGCCGCATCAATATGTTCCTGCACGACGTCAATTACGAAAAGTTCGACGTTGCCCATGGCGACACGCTGATCGACCCCGCCCATTGGGATGACGAGCCTTTTGAGGCCATCGTCTCCAATCCGCCGTATTCGCTCAAATGGGAGGGCAAGGATAACCCATTGCTCATCAACGACCCGCGTTACGCCCCGGCGGGTGTGCTGGCCCCCAAGAGCAAGGCCGACCTCGCCTTCACCATGCACGTCCTCTCCTGGCTGGCGGTGAACGGTACAGCGGCGATTGTTGAGTTTCCAGGCGTGCTTTATCGCGGTGGCACAGAGCAGAAAATCCGCCAGTATCTGATCGACAACAATTACGTTGATGCGGTGATCCGGCTGCCGCCCGACCTGTTCTTCGGCACCACCATTGCCACCTGTATCATCGTGCTGAAAAAATCCAAGTTCGACAACGCCACCCTGTTCATCGATGCATCGAGCGAATTCACCCGCAACGGCAACAAGAACAAGCTGACCCCGTATCACCAGAAAAAGATTCTGGATGCCTATACCGATCGGGAGGCCATGGAGCACTTTGCGCGGCTGGTGGACAACGGCGAAATTGCCGAAAACGGTTACAACATCTCCGTCTCCTCCTATGTGGAACAAAAAGACGAGCGCGAAGAGATCAATATCACAGAACTCAACGCTGACATTGCCCGTATCGTAGCGCGCCAGGCGGAATTGCGCACGGCCATCGACGCCATCGTCGTAGACCTGGAGGGAAAACGGGCATGAACCGGATTGATGAGTTGATCGCCAAGCATTGCCCGGAGGGGGTGGAGTACAAAGCGATAGGTGATTTTGCGAGGAAGACGGAGAACATCCGGTGGAATGAAGATACTGATAGCGAGTTTCAGTATATAGACCTGACATCCGTTGACCGGATCACCCACGCTATCATTGAAACATCGACTATCAAAGCGGAGAATGCGCCCAGCCGCGCACAACAGATAGTTCGTGAAGGTGATGTGATTTTTGGGACAACGCGCCCCATGCTCAAGCGTTATACAGTTATTCCAAGCGAATACGACGGGCAGATTTGCAGCACAGGCTTTTGCCTTCTTCGCCCAAACAGCAAGATTGTTCTTACAAACTTCCTCTTTCATATGCTCGGGACGGCACGGTTCTATGAATATGTAGAAGCCAATGAACGTGGGGCCAGCTACCGCGCCATTCCCGACAATCTCGTGAAGAAATTCCGCATCCCCGTCCCACCCTTGGAAGTACAGCGCGAGATTGTAAAGGTGTTGGATACCTTTACGGAGCTTGAGGCGGAGCTTGAGGCGGAGCTTGAGGCGGAGCTTGAGGCGGAGCTTGAGGCGGAGCTTGAGGCGGAGCTTGAGGCGCGTCGGCGGCAGTACCAGTACTACCGCGACGCGCTGCTCACCTTCGATGAGCAAGGAAGCAAGGAAGCAAGGAAGCAAGGAAGCAAGGAAGCAAGGAAGCAAGGATAAGGTGGACGATGTTGGGTGAGATTGCAACTTTTTCAGATACGCGCATTGATGCCAATGAGCTGGATGAAACCAACTTCGTCGGCGTCGACAATTTGCTTCCGGATACCGCTGGAAAAACAGATGCAAGCCATGCACCCAACACGGTGCGACTAACAGCGTATGAGGTCGGCGACATACTTCTTGGGAATATTCGGCCATATCTAAAAAAAATATGGCTCGCGAGTAATATCGGTGGGTGTAGCGGTGACGTACTGGCCATTCGGATTGCAGATGCGTATCTCACTGAGTTGGTGCCTGAGTTTTTGTATCAACTGCTGGCTTCCGATGTTTTCTTTGCCTACAACATGCAGAACGCCAGAGGCGCGAAGATGCCGCGAGGCAGCAAAGAAGCGATTTTGAAATATCGCATTCCCATTCCTCCGCTTGACGAACAAGAACGCATCGTCGCCATTCTGGATAAATTCGATGCTCTGGTGAACGACCTCGGGAGCGGGCTGCCCGCGGAGATCAAGGCCCGCCGCCAGCAGTATGAGCACTACCGCGACCGGTTGCTGGCTTTTCGAGAAGCCGCGTGAACAAAGGGGTGCCGACTTGCTGGATTATTGCCGGTCCCAATGGCGCCGGCAAGACCACTTTCGCGCTGGAATACCTGCCTCGGGTGGCGAGCCACGTCCGTTTTGTAAATGCCGACCTGATCGCCGCCGGGCTGTCGCCGCTCGCGCCTGAACGGGAATTGTTTGCGGCCAGCCGTATTTTTATGCGCGAGATCGCGCGGCACGTCGCGGCCCGCGAGGATTTCGCCTTTGAGACCACCCTGGCGGGACGCGCCTATCTGCGACTGGTCAAGCGTCTGCAAGCCGATGGTTGGCGGATAGAGCTGATCTACCTGGCCTTGCCCAATGTCGAGATGTCGACGCTACGCGTGGCCGAACGCGTCGCGCATGGCGGGCACGGTATTGCTGCAACGGATATCGAGCGGCGCTTTCCACGCAGTCTGCGCCACCTGCTTGGCGAATTCAGTCATCGCGTCGATAGCTGCACGTGCTTCATGAACGACGGCGAAAGCCCGGCGTTAGTGTTCGAGCAGCACGGCAATGTCCGCAATATTGTCCATGACGACGACTATCAGCTTTTGCTTGAGGAGGCCAACCGATGAACATCGTAAAGGAAGCCGTACCTTCGCCGGAAGGACAGCGACAACTGGAATCACTCCGCCGGGCCGTCGACCAGGCCCTGGAGAGAAAACGGCGTCTGGGCCAATACGCCGTCATCTGGCGGAATGGCAAACCGGCCAGAGAAGGCGCGGATGCGCCGGACCAGGCTTCAAGACAAAGATAAGAGGATATTGCATGAGCGAAGGCTTTATGAGGTACCGCATCGAGCCGGTCGCGCTTTCAGACGAAAGCACGGTCGTCGCCGAATTCGCGCCCGATGACGTACGAAAGTCGGCTCATCAGTCCGAGGCGGAACTGGAAAAGGGCTTCATCTCGCAATTGCGGATGCAGGCTTACGAGTACTTGCCGATCACCTCGGAAGCCGGCCTGGTCGCCAACCTGCGCCGCCAGTTGGAGAAGCTCAACAAGATCACCTTCTCCGATGCCGAATGGGACCGTTTTTTCGCGACCTGCATCGCGGGCTCAAATGACGGCATCGTTGAAAAGACCGCGCGCATTCAGGAAGACCATATCCAGATTCTCAAGCGCGACGACGGCAGCACCAAGAACATTTACCTGATCGACAAACAGAATATTCACAACAACGCCTTGCAGGTAATCAACCAGTACGAAGTCGAAGGGGCACGCGCCAACCGCTACGACGTCACCATCCTGGTCAACGGCCTGCCGATGGTGCATGTGGAACTCAAGCGCCGGGGCGTGGACATCCGCGAGGCCTTCAACCAGATCAAGCGCTACCAGCGCGACAGTTTCTGGGCTGACTGTGGGCTGTTCGAGTACGTCCAGCTGTTTGTCATCAGCAACGGCACATTGACCAAGTATTACAGCAACACGGTGCGCGACGGTCACCTGGCCGAAAGGCGCGGCAAACGCAATCGCCAGAAGACCTCCAACAGCTTTGCGTTTGCCAGTTGGTGGGCCGATGCCAAAAACCGCGCCATCACCGGGTTGACCGATTTCACCAGGACATTTTTCGCCAAGCACTCGCTGTTAAACGTGCTGACCCGCTACTGCGTGTTCGACGTGGACCGCAAGCTGCTGGTGATGCGGCCCTATCAGATCGTGGCGGCGGAACAGATTCTGCAACGTATCGCATCCAGCACCAACCTTCGGCAGTTGGGGAAAACAGCCGCTGGCGGCTATATCTGGCATACCACCGGTAGCGGCAAGACGCTGACCAGCTTCAAGGCGGCGCAACTGGCGCGGGCCTTGCCGGAGGTCGACAAGGTGCTGTTCGTGGTGGACCGCAAGGATCTGGATTACCAGACCATGCGCGAATACGACCGCTTCGAGAAAGGCGCGGCCAATTCCAGCACATCAACGGCGAAACTGCAAAAGCAGTTGGAAGACCCGGACGCACGCATCATCGTCACCACCATTCAGAAGCTTTCGCGCTTTGTGGCAAAGAACAAGAGGCACCCGGTTTACGACGCCCATGTGGTGGTGATTTTCGATGAATGCCACCGCAGCCAGTTCGGTGACATGCATGGCGAAATCACCCGGGTGTTCAGGCGCTATCACCTGTTCGGCTTCACCGGCACGCCCATCTTCGCCGATAATGCGGGCAGCCATGGTAACCCGCTCAGGCGCACCACGGAACATGCCTTTGGCGATCAACTGCACACCTATACAATCGTCGACGCCATCAACGACAAGAATGTGCTGCCGTTTCGCGTCGACTACATCAACACGATCAGGATGGGCTCCAGCATCGAGGACAAAAAGGTGTCGGCCATTGACACGGAGCGGGCGTTGCTGGCACCGGCGCGTATCAAGCAGGTGGTGAGCTACATTCGTGAGCATTTCGACCAGAAAACCAGGCGTGCCGCCTCCTACCGCCATGACGGCAAGCGTCTGGCCGGGTTCAACTCGTTGTTCGCCACGGCCTCCATTGACGCGGCCAAGCGCTACTACACCGAATTCGCCGAACAGGAAAAAGAGCTGCCGTCCGCACGGCGTCTCAGGGTGGGGCTGATCTATAGCTTTGCCGCCAATGAGGAAGAAGCCGATGGCCTGCTGAGCGAAGAGGAATTCGAAACCGAAGGCCTGGATCAAAGCTCGCGGGATTTCCTGGATGCCGCGATCAGGGACTACAATGCCCTGTTCGGCACCAGCTTCGACACCTCGGCTGACAAGTTCCAGAACTACTACAAGGATTTGTCGGAGCGTCTGAAGAACCGCGAGCTGGATATGGTGATCGTGGTCAATATGTTCCTGACCGGCTTCGACGCCACCACGCTCAACACCCTTTGGGTGGACAAGAACCTGCGCGCCCATGGGTTGATCCAGGCCTATTCCCGCACCAACCGCATCCTCAATTCGGTCAAGACCTACGGCAACATTATATCCTTCCGCGATCTTGAACAGGAAACCAACCACGCCTTGGCCCTGTTCGGCAACAAGGACGCCAAGAGCATCGTGCTGCTGAAACCTTATGCCGAGTACTACAAGGAGTACCAAAAACAGATCGGGGAGTTGGTTGAGACGTTTCCGCTTGGCGAGGCCATCATCGGCGAAGCGGCCCAGAAGGCGTTTATCAAACTCTTTGGCTCAATCTTGCGGCTCAGGAATATTCTCACGGCATTCGACGATTTCGAAGGTCACGAAATCCTCAGTGAACGGAACTTCCAGGATTATCAGAGCTTGTATCTAAACCTGTATGCCGAATTCCGCAGCACATCCGAAGCGGAAAAAGAATCGATCAATGACGACGTGGTGTTCGAGATCGAGCTGATCAAACAGGTCGAAATCAGCGTCGATTACATCCTGATGCTGGTCGAGAAGCACCTGAAGAAGAGCCCGGGCGAAGACACGAAAATCCGGTCCACCATCGAGCGTGCGATCAATGCCAGCCCCAGCTTGCGCAACAAGAAAGATCTCATCGATCAGTTTGTAGACTCCGTCTCCACAAAGGCCAAGGTCGATGCGCAATGGCAGTCCTTCGTGACGGCAAAAAAGGCCGAGGAGCTTGACCGCATAATTGCGGATGAGGGCCTCAACGCCGATGAGACGAAGGCGCTTATTGACAACGCGTTCCGCGACGGCGCGATCCCTGTCACTGGCACCGCCATCACAAAGATCCTACCGCCTGTTTCACGGTTTAACAAAAACAACAGCCATGCGGTGAAAAAGCAAACCGTGCTGGACAAACTGAGTGCGTTCTTCGAGCGGTTCTTCGGCTTGATCTGAGACAGGGTAACCTGAACAATGGGACTCACATCCCCCTGCCCATGCCTCTCGAGCGCGACCGTTCCGGATTGAGGCCCATGCCGAGCGACTTCGCGGCATTGCACCAAGCGTACCAACGGTAGCCGATACCGTCATTGTTTGTGATGGTTTTCAGACCCTGGGCGATGTCAGCGCGACGCGCGGCATCAATTTCCGGCAGTGTTGCGGGCATCTCTGAATCAGGCTGTGTCAACGCCAACACCTCCCGATGCGTGAAGTTCCGGTAAATCCGCGCCAGAAACTCTGGTGGATCGTTTGGCCGCCGTTCAACATCCGCAATTTCACCAAGCAAGGCCAACCGATCCTTCCGGATGCCTTCATATGTCCTGATAGATCCGGCCCGGAACAATCGCTTCATCGCCTCCACGACGCTCTTTGCCTCTTGCGGCAGATCGGGCAGGCTGGCGACCCGCGCCACCGTCACCTCAGTTTGCGTCGGTCCGAAGCCTTTCGTAAACGCCTCCTCCAGCCATTCCCCGACGCTGGTGTCATAGGCCTTCTGCTTCGAACTGCCGCTCACCTGCAACGGGTGAGTGCCTTCCGTGTTGCGCTCACTGAGGGCGTACCGGAACACCAGAGCATCGAACTTTTCGCCGTCGATCTTCCTGCCCAATGCAAGTTTGGTTTCCAGCGTGACCCGGTCTTTTGCCAGCGCCATCGCCACCTCATTCACGCGCTCCTGCGGCAGGGTCTCCGCCCGGTCTGCGGCCTTGAGCAGCGTCTGGATATCGCGCACCAGATCGCGCCGGTGCACCGGGTTCTCCCCATCCACCCGCTCGGTGATCGCCACCGCCAGTTGCAACGCCATGCCGATATATTTCGGGTCCGGCACAAAGGGCGGCTCTGCCGGCGCGCCCTGCGTCTCCGGTTTCGGCGGACCCGCCTCCAGCGCGGCGGCGATAGACTTCCGATCCGCCGCCGTCATCTCCGGCAGACTTTCGGGCAGCGCCATCTCAGGGTTTTTCAACGCCTGAATCTCCCTGAACGTGAACCCCTTGCCCAGATCATCGAATGTCGCCTGGGTGACATTCCTCACCAGCATCGCGCCCAGCACCCCGTGCCGGATATCCTCGCGGGACCGCGTCTCTGTCTCAGCCATATCGTCTCTCTCCTGTTGTTGTGTATGTTCCGGCCCCTGCCGCCGCGCGGCCTCGCGCCCCAGATGCCGGGCCGCATTCGCGCGCGCCGCCGCATCGGGCACGGGCAGGCTGGAGGGCAGCTCTTCGGTCACTTCATAAAGCGCCCATATCTCCGACTGCGTAAAACTAGCGCCCATGCGCTCGACCAGATCCTCCGGCAGCCGCTCCCCGCCCCCGGTCAGATGACCCAGAATATCGGCCCGCTCCTTGCGCAGCGCGTCCGCATCCGGCAACGGCCCCGCGTTCAGGGCCATCCCAACGGCAGCGGCGAGTTCGGGAGGTCCATCCTCGGCGGCGCGCGCGGCCCACGCCCCGGGCCCCTCGCCCTGTTCATACCCTGTCGCATCGAGCATCCGGGCGATGGACTTCGCGAGATCGGGGTCTTTGTGCACCGCGTCGCCGAGGGGCACATGACGGCTGATCGCCATGGCCAGAACAAGCGCCAAATCCTCGCGCACCCTGTCCGAACCTGATCCCGGCGCGGCACCCGCACCCACACCCCAGGGCCCGCCCGGCCCCTCCACCGCTGCCCGAACGTAATCCGGTGCCGCCACATCGCTTTCGATCCGCTCCGGGCCGGGCTCTTCACGGATATCCCGCCCGGAACGCGCACGGCTCAGGTCCGCATCGCGCACCCCTTTCCTTCGGACCTCTCTTCTTTCCGCCACCGCGGCGGCATAGGCCCGGGGCCTGGTTCCCGCGCGCGCAGGCGGCCCCAGCCCCCAGAGCGCCAGCGCCTCCCGGGCGACCTGCTCGTCCGACGCATCGAAACGCACACCCGCGAATAGCGACCGGCCCCGGCGCGGGCGGGACCTCCGCATCTCTTTCGCCCTCTCTGCCTCCGCGCGCACACGCGGATCGGGGAAACTCTCCGGC
Organism: uncultured Paracoccaceae bacterium; assembly: GCA_951812305.1. Classification (GTDB taxonomy): domain Bacteria; phylum Pseudomonadota; class Alphaproteobacteria; order Rhodobacterales; family Rhodobacteraceae; genus Rhodobacter_B. The sequence goes on along the minus strand of CATOSB010000010.1, from coordinate 52,432 downwards.
GCAACCGGCCCGGGCACCAGCTCCGCAAGGCGCCCCTCCGCCCGCGCCATCTCCGCCCGCTTGCCATAGAGCGTCAGCCCGTCCCGGAAGAGACCGGCCAGCCGGTCCTCGCCAAGTGCGGCGGCCACGACCGCGCCCCGCGCCAGCATCCGTCCCACGCTCAGAAGACGCCCCTCATGATCCGCGCCCGCGATCCGTTCGGCCTCGCGGTCCGCCATGGCCGGAACGTCTCCCGGCAGCTGCCGCAGCACCTTCCGCCAGGCGCGCGGATCGGAAAGGGTCCGCACCATCTCCTCCACCGCACCGCGATCCGCGCCCGCCGGGGCCGCGCCCTCCCGGAGCGCCGCCGCGCCGAGCACCTCCGCCAGAACCTCGGCCCCGACACCGCCGGAGAGCGGCGCGCTGCCCTTCGCAAAGCCCAGACCCGTCATCTCCCGGAACCGCCGCATCGCTTTGGCGATGTCACCGTCCTCCCGCGCCTGTGGCTCGCCTGAATGACCCCTGAGCGCCTCCCGTGCGCCGAGCGCCGGATCGAAGCCGTAATCCAGAACGCTCTCCGCCCCCGCATCCCGCCGCGCGATGCGCAACAGCATCTCTCCGACACGCGCCTGCGCGCACGGCGCCACCATATGGAACTCGCGCTCATGAAGCGCGATGGCGCTCGCCAGCACCTGCCGGTTCATCCCCCGTGCGGCCAGAAGGTGAACGCTCCCCCGCGCGCGGCCCATCTCACCATGGATCGTACCCGCGAAGGCAAAGCGCCACTCCGGAATGCCCTCCATATCCCGCCCCAGAACCACCTCGCGGACCTCTCCGGGATCTTCGCCCACGGCGAGCACGAGACCGCCCGTCTTCCCGTCACGGCCCAGCACCACCGCCGTCTCCCCGGCGCTGAGACGCGGGGGAGCGTCCGTCTCCGACACCGGCACCCACGGCGTCGACCCCATGAACCGGATCCGGTCCTGCGGCCTGAGACCCTCAAGCGGACCCGCTTCGTCCGCCGCGAACGCCGCGCGCTCCGGCCTCACCCGGTCATATTCGGCGCGGATGGCTCGCGTCAGCCGGTCCGCATCCGCCCGGGACCAGGCCAGCGCGATCCGGTCGTCGATCCCGTCCTCCACATAATCCCGCGCCACCTGCCGCAGCGCCTCCCGCGCCGTGCCCACGGACTGGACAAGCCCGATCTCGTCGAGATCCACCGCCGCCGCCTCGGCGCGGGCGCCGCCGGCCTCCAGACCTTCCAGAACCCCGGTGATATAGCCGACATGGCGACGGTTGCGCACCAGGCGCGCCGCGCCCACCCGGGTTTCCAGCGCCCGGAACACCGGACCCGCCTCCGGCGGAACATGCGTGCCCTCGTCGAGACAGGCCACAAGCTTCGCCCCGCTGGCCTCGATGCGCCCGAGAAGCTCTGTCGCCTCCCGGCCCCCCAGCCGACCGGCATCGTCGAGAATCACCACCGTGGCGGGATCGAGCGTGACTTTAACGCGTTTCCATGGATTGTTGAGATCAAACTCTGATCGACTGCGCGTTCGACCGAAGGGAGAGGCAGCGCTGTTGATCTCATTCGATCCTGGAAACGCTCTAGGCGCAGCGCCTTCGGTCTCCCCCAGAAACCGCGCCAGCGTCCGGGGCCGCGCCACTCCGGCATCGCGGAGACTATCGAGACCCGCCCCGCCGGGCGCGACCGCCAGCACCTGCCAGCCCGCCGCCGCATATGCCGCCGCGATCTCGCCCGCAACCCGTGTCTTGCCGCTCCCCGCTCCGCCCCGCACCAGCCTGAGCCGCCCCGGGGCCAGCGCATGACCAAGCGCCGCCACCTGATCGGGATCGAGCCTCTCCCCCGCCACCTTCAGCACCCGGTCCATCCGGGCCGGTCGCGGGGCCCGCTCCGGTGCCCCCGCCAGCGCCAGACGCACACCGCGATCCACCGCATCCAGTTCCGCCTCAAGCTGCGTCCTCGTCGTGTAGACCCGGGCGCGGGGCGATCCATCGTCTTTCTTCGGCCCGGGCTGACGCTCCCCAAGCGCAATCAGGTCGGGATGGGACATGGCCGCACGGAAGAGCCGCAGGAAGGTCTCGGGGTCGGAGACCGCCCGCGCAAGCCGGTCCGCCACATCCTCAGCCCGGATCACCGAGCCCCGCGCGATCAGATCGTCGATCACCCGGTGGGGATGGCGCGCATAGCCGCGCGGATCCTCCCCCGCCACCGGATCGCCCCCCCTGCGCCAGGTGCCTGCCATCAGCCCCGCGCGCCGCTCCGCGATCCCCATCAGTTCCGCATCGCCGGCAAACCCCGTCCGCGTCATCTCCACCCCCGAGGCCCGCCAGTCGGCGCGGCCCGAAAGCCCGAGACCCTCCGCACCGGGCACCATGCCGCCCGGGGGACGCTCCGCATCCGCCGGCAGGTCCATGTCGAGATGACCCGCCGCCTGGGCCAGCCCCACCAGATCGGCCGCACATTCCATGTGACCCACACGCCCGTAGACGGCCAGATGCTCCCGGTGCCGGCTCAGCGCCACGTAAGCCGCATGGCGGTGCATCTGGCGATGCGGCAGCACGAAGACCGCGTCCGCCGTCATGCCCTGCGACTTGTGCACCGTCGCCGCATAGCCGTAGTCGATATCCCGGAACGTCCAGGGATCGAGCGTCACGTCCTCCTCCCGCCCGTCGAACCGGACAGCTATCTCCCCCGCGCCCGTCCGCGTCACCGTCCCGAAGGACGACCGCGCCAGCCCCAACTCAGGATGCGGCGCGGTCAGCATGATCCGCTCGCCCACACCGATCTCCAGAGGCACACGGACGGTCTTCACCCCCGCCCCCTCGCGCTGCTCCCGGGTGATCGTGCCGTAATGCCGCAGGCTCGCCGGGTCCACGATGCCGCGCGCCAGCGCCTCGGCCCGGACGCAATCGTTCAGCGCATGCACGTCCCGGTTGGTATAAGCCAGCGCGATCCGGCTGCCGGTCTTCGGCTCGTAATAATCCCGCGCGATGGACCCGACGGGATCGGCCAGCACCTCCGGGGCCAGCCGCAGCGCGCCCTTCCCGTCATAATAGCCGATCGCACTCGCCGCATTGTCGCCACCGCGCGCCAGCGCCTCGGTGGCCTGCGCATCCATCATGTCCGACTGACGCCGCACCGTGTCGATCACCACCGCGCCTGCGCCCGAGGCCCGCTCCGCGATCGCCCAGCCCGGAATATCCGAGACCGGCTGCAACTGATCGGGATCGCCCACCGCGATGAGCTTGCCCCCCAGCGCCCGGATGCGGCCCTGGATCCGCGACCACGCGCCGGCCCCCACCATGCCCGCCTCGTCCATGATGAACACGAACCCGCCACCCGCCGGACCCTCGCCCCTCGCCCACCGGGCCTCCCAGGCCGCCAGCGTCGCCGCCTCGACACCCTCGATCCCCTCAAGCTCCGACACCGCCTTGCCCGAGGGCGCCCCCGCAAGCACCCGAACCCCGCGCGCCGTCCACGCCTCCGCCGCCGCCCGCAGCGCGAAGGTCTTGCCCGTCCCCGCATGGCCCTGCACCAGCGTGAGACGCGCATCGTCCAGCATCGCCTCCGCCGCCAGCCGCTGCGCGTGGTTCAGAGCCTCGAGCGCATCAGGCCGCAGGACCGGGGCGTCTCCCGGCGCGAACCTCCCGCCCGCCAGCGCCCGCGCATCCCGCGCCGCATCCCGCGCCAGCGCCGCCCGCGCCGTGGTCATGTATTGCGGCGATCCGTCCGGGGCGGCACGCTCCAGACGCAAAAGCGCCTTCGAGCGCATCGCACGGTCCCCGAGGCGGCGCAGACGCGCCTCGCTCACCTCCTGCCCGAGACGCGCGCGCAAGGCCTGCCGCAGATCGGCTTCCGTGAAGACCGGGCGATCCGCCGCCACAATCACCACCGCATGATCGGGATGGGCCTTCAGGAACACCCTGTTGGCGCGCGCCGCCTCCGTGCGCGACCGCGAGACCGTCGGCACCGTGGTTAGCGCCGCGACCTCCACAGGCGAAAGACCCTCGGGATCTTCCATGGAGAGCGCCGCAGGCTTAACCGCGGGCGGAGCCACCTGGTCCCCTGCCCGGCCCGCCGCCTCCGCCGCCCGGCCCGGGTCAAAGCCGTGATCGAGCACCGAGCGCGGCAAACGCTCCCGTGCCGCCAGTTTGGCGAGCGCCGCATCGAGACGGGCGGGATCCACCGGCAGCGCCATGCTGACCCGCGCCCGCGACACCAGCGCCGCCGTACTCACCACCTCCCGGTCCATGGCCGGGCTCAAAAGCACATGCACACTCTCGTGCCGCCGCCCCGAGGCCGCCGCGATGGTGGAGGCAAACGCGAACCGCCAGGGAGGCAGGGAGCGTGAGGCCGTCCCCGGACCCTCCGGCGCCACCGCGATCTCCCGCGTGCCATCCACTCCCGTGAGCCGCAGCCGGAGACCGCCGCCCTCCGCAGCGCCCAGAACCTCGGCCACATCCCCCCGCCGGATCGGAGCCCCCTGTTCCGCCGGCAAATTGCTTCCCGCCTTGCCCGCCACCGAGGGCCGGCCATAAGCCCCCGCGGCCGGGAACCGGACGATGTCCCCGGGCTTCAGACCCTTGAGCCCGCCATGCTCTGCCGCCACAAACGCCGCGCGGCCCGGATCGGTCGCATCGAGCCGCGCCCGGATCGCCTCCGTCAGCCGATCCGCATCCGCCCGGCTCCAGGCCAGCGCCAGACGGTCGGAACTCCGGTCCGACACATAAGCCTTCGCCACCGCCCCGAGCGCCGCCTCCGCTGTGCCCGTCGCAGTGAGATGACCGCGGTCCGCCAGGGACCGCAGCGCCCGTTCCGCGTCCCCGCCGCCCGCGCGCAGACCCTCCGCGATCTCCCGATGCGGCCCTGACACCCCATGAAGGCCTGTCAGGCGTGCCCTCCCGATCCGGTCGCCCAGCGTCCGGAACACCGGTACGCCCCGCCGCTCGGGGTTCACCAGCGCCACCAGCTTCGCCCCCATGCCCTGACACCGCGCCATCATCACCTCTGCGTGATCGATCCCGAGACCCTGCGCATCGTCGAGAATAACCACCCGTGCGGGGCTGCCCGCCTCTTTCGGCAAGACCGGATCGGAGAAGAACGCGCCCGGCGTGATCGCCTCGACCCCTTCCGCCGCCAGCGCCGCCGTCGGCGCCACCACCGTGACAACCCGCCCCGCTTCCCGCTCGGCCCGCGCCAGCGCCGCCGCAACCCGTGTCTTGCCGCTCCCCGCAGGTCCCTCGATGATCCTCACGCCCCCCGCGCCCTGCGCATGGGCCACCGCGCGCCGCTGATCCCCGGAAAGATCGGGGGTGTCAGGCATCTGTGGCTCAGCCTCCGGCAGAACGTCACCTGTTTCAGCTCCACCCGGATCAGCCGCCGCCAGCCGCATCCCCCGGTCCAGCGCCGCAAGCTCCGCCCCGAGCTGCCCCCCGGTCGTGTAGACCCAGGGTTCATCGCGCGCCGCATCGTCCCCGCCCTCCACCGACCGGGACCCCGGCAGCGACCGGGACGCCGGCAGCGAGACCAGATCCTTATGCGCCATCGCCTCGCGGAAGAGCCGCAGAAAGGTCTCGGGATCGGAGACCTGGCGCGCCAGAACCCCCGCCACCTCCTCCGCACGGATCACACCATTGCGCCGGACCAGATCGTCGATCACCCGTGTCGGCTCACGCGTATAATCCCCGGGGTCCTCCCCCGCCACCAGCAGCGGATCGTCCCCGGCATGATCGGCCGCCAGCAGCCCCGCGATCCGGGTGCCCACCGACATGAGATGCCGATCGCCCGCAAAATCACCCGCCCGCACGACATGCCCCGGTCCGGTCCAGTCCGGACGCCGTTCGAGAATATCCCTCGCCGGAAGCGGCACCATCGACCGGATACCCCGCCGACGCGGCGCCTCCGCCACCGCGTCCGGAGAGCGCTGGCCCAGATCGATCAGCTGCTCCGCCCGGTCCAGATGCCCCGACCGCGCGAACACCCTCACCCGCTCACGATGCCGGCTGAGCGCCACATAGACGCTGTGACAGTCCATCCGCCGGTGCGGCAGCACGTAGCTCTCGTCCACCGTCATGCCCTGCGACTTGTGCACCGTCGCCGCATAGCCGTAATCGAGATGCGGAAACGCGGTCGGATCGATCTCCACCGGGGCCTCACGCCCGTCCATCGCCAGCCTCAACCGCCCCGGGCCCACCGACAGAACCGTCCCGAACCCCGAGCGCGGCAGATCGAACTCCGGCAAAGGCCGCGTCAGCATCACCCGGTCCCCTGGCGAAAGCACAATCTCCACCCGCTGCCGCGAGCCCACCCCTGAGCGGTCCACGCGCTCGATCACAATCCGCATCCCGTCGGGCTGGTACGTCAGTGGATCCTCCCCGGCCGCACCCTCCGGCGCCCGCAGCCGCGCCCGGATCGCATCGTTGAGCGCCCGCACATCGGCATTGGTCGCCGCCAGCGCGATCCGGCCGGCCTCCGGCCGAAGGCCCATGTCTGCCGCCCAGGCCGCCGCGATCCCGTCCACCGCATCCGGCGGATCGATCTCCGTCACACGACCCGCCTTCGACGGCCTGTGGCTCCGCGCCGTCTTCGTCACCAGCGCATGATCCACCGCCATGCCCCGCGCCCGCCAACCCGTCGCCGCATAACCGTAATCGATATCCAGAACCCCGGACGTTGCGAAGATCACCGGATCCGCCATCCCGTCGAAACGCACCGAAAGACCCGCATGGCTCACCGCCGCAATCGTGCCCAAAGAATTCGCCGCGATCCCATCCTCGTCATTCTCCCGCATCAGCATCACCCGGTCCCCCGGCGCCACCGGAATCGTCACCACCTCGCTCCGGCGGGTCTTGCCCTCGCCCTGCCAGCGGCGGATGTGGATCGTCTCCGTGTGGCCGGTGTCAATCCAGCCCCGCCCGATCTCCACCGCGCGCAGCGCATCGTTCAGCGCCCAGACCTCCGGGTTCGACGGCGCCACCGCGAGGCAGGTCTCCCCGGACGCACGCGACCCCTCCCAGAGCCGGGCCACCTCCGGCGATGGCGGCAGCGGCTCCACCGCCCCCATGAAATGCCGCAAGCCCGCCACACGCTCCGACCCGCCGCGCGCCAGACCCGCAACCGCGGTCCGGTCTTCCGCATCCTTCTGCCGGATCACCATGTCCATCACCGGCACCGCACCCGCCTCGCGTTCCGCCGCCTGCCAGCCCGACAGATCCGACACCGGCTGCAACTGGTCGGGATCGCCCACCGCGATCAGCTTGCCCCCCAGCGCCGCCACCCGCGCCCCGATCCGCGACCATTGCCCGAGACCCACCATCCCCGCCTCGTCCATGAGGAACACGAACGGGCCGTCCATCTGCGCCTCGCCGCGCGCCCACCGCGATTCCCACGCCGCCAGCGTCGCCGCCTCGATCCCGGCGATTTCCCCGAGCGCCTGCGTCGCCTTCGCCGACGGCGCCCCCGCAAGAACCCGTACCCCGCGCGACTGCCACGCCTCAGCCACCGCCCCCAGCGTGAAGGTCTTGCCCGTCCCCGCATGGCCCTTCACCAGCGTCAGCCGGTCCGGCCCGAGCATCGCCTCCGCCGCGTCCCGCTGACCCGCATTCAGTTCGCCCGGAAGCCAGCGCACCACCTCCCGGGCCGCCGCAATCGCCGCGCGCACCGCCTCCGCCCCCGCGCGGCGATGCGTATCGTTCAGATCCCGCTTCGAGTCCGTCTCCTCCGGGGCCACCGCAACCCTCAGCCGACAGCCCCGGCCCAGATGATGCGCCACCGCCGCCCGAAACGCCCGCCCCGCCGGGCTGTCGGCCGCATCCCGGTCCGGCGCAAGGATCACCTCGCGGTCCAACGGAACCGGCGCGCTCTTCCACCCCGACACCCCGAACACCGCCCAGGTCTCGCACCCCGTCGCCGCCCAAATCGACAAAGCGCTCTCGGGCCCCTCGGCTATGATCAGTGGGTCCGGTGCTGAACCGGGCGTGCCCGGCGCATTCCAGCCCTCTCCCTCCATGGCCGCCCGCGCCGGTAACCGCGCGGGCAGACCGGCGATCGCCCCGAATGACGGCTTGGCGATCTCCACCGCAGCCTTGCCCCCCTCCGCGTCGATCAGAATGCGCTGACCCCCCTGGATGCGGCCCTCATCATCCCTGGCCCAGACCACCAGCGCGCCGTGATCGCGGTGCAAAACACCCGCCCCCGGAACCGGCGGCAGATACCCGATCCCCTCCCCCGGCAGATCGGTGATCCCCCGCGACGCCAGATAAGCCGCCGCCGGCGTGCCCTCTACCGGCAGGGACGCCTCCGCCAGCCTCCTGACCAGCGCGGCGCGGCGCGCGCCCTCCCGCGCCCCTTCCGCCGCAACCTGTTTCGCCCGCTTTGCCGCCCGCGCCCGGAACGCATCGCTCTCACCGATCGCCCCGACCCCGGTGAACCGTGCCGCCTCTTCCAGAACCTTTGGAAAATCGTCCCGCGCGGACCCCAGCCCGCACCACGTCACCGCCACGAGATCGAGAAGATCGCCCCCCGTCCCCGCCGTGTGATCGTGCCAGAGACCGCGTCGGGGGGCCTGCATCTGCATCGCAAGCCCCGCATTCTCCTTCGCCCGCCATTCCCGCGCGCCCGAACGTGCCGGCTCCCCGAAGGCCGACCGAAAGAGATCCTCCGCCCGCGCGCTCAGCGCCTCCCGGACGACAGCCGCGGAGGGGCCGCGCCCCTGCGCGCCTCCAGCAGCCGAACCACGCTCTCCCGCCCCGCCGCGTCCAGCGGCTCCTCCGCGTCCGGATCCCCCGGCACCTCCGCGTCCCTCATCACCCGCAGAATGTCTTCCGTCTTCATCATCCCCCTCCCGTTCAATATCCACCAGCACCGGCCCGGTCCCCGTCTCGAACGGATCCTCCGGGACGACCCCCGCTTTGAGCCGACCCTCCGCAAGCGCCGTCGCATCCCGCGCCAGCTGACCCGCCATCTCCGCCTTCGCCCGGCTGATGTAAAGCTGATCGCCTCCCGCCGTCCGCGCCACCAGCGGAACCAGATCGTCCGACCCCTCCACCGCCGCAACCATCGTCCGGTCCAGACCCTCCGCCTCAACCCCCAGCCGCACCGCCAGCGCCTCAAGAAGATCGCCCTTCGTGAACTGCGCCTGCCCCATCTGCACCACCGCAATGATATGCTCGGGATGCGCCACCAGATACGCCCGGTTGCGTTCCCGCACCTCCGAACACCGCATCCTCTCCCGCGCCACATCGCCAACCCGCTCCGCGTGTTCGGCCACATGCGGATTGTAGCCCTCCGGTGCCAGATCAAGCCCCTGCTCTTCCAGCGACCGCAGATCCACACGCTCCGAAAACCCCGCCCGCTCAAGTGCGAGATTGGCATGCGCCTGCCAGCCCTTTCGCCAGCCCGCCAGAACATCCGCCCGGTTCCACGCCCGGTTCTTGCGACCCCAGTCCTCGTCGCCAATATCCCGCAACGTCAGCATCACATGCGCATGCGGATTGCCGTCCCCCTTATCGTGAATAACCCAGTCCGCGACCATCCCCCGCGACGCGAACGCCGACGCCACATAGCCCCGCATCAGCTCGATCTGCGTCTCACGACCCAGCACCCGCGGAAGCGCAATCGTCAGGCTTCGGGCAAGACGGGCCGTTGCACGTTTGCGGTTCAGACGCTCCTCGGCTTCCTCCACCGAATTCCACAAAGCCTGGCTCACCCGCGCCCAGGCCAGACGTGCCGCCTCCCCTTCCGAAACCTCCCGTCCCGCCTCGGCCAGAACCGCCGCAAGCGCCCGCCCGAACGCCACCTCCCCGAACGCCTCGCGCGCCCAGCCAGGCGCATTCTCCGGCAGCGATAGCTCCGAATGCGCAAGCTCCGCCGCCTTCTCCGAATAGTCACGCACCTCCCCCCGGAGATCCGACCGCATCCGCGCCGCATGACGATATGCGGCCGACGCAACCGCACTTCCCCCGGTGGAACGGGACACGATCGAAACGTTGAAATGCGGGCTCGCCATGCCGGGAGCATACAGAGTACATCAAAATTGGCAAATTTTGATGTGTAATCGTGCCTTCCTGACTTTTGCTCGCTTCGCTTCCCCTGTTGTCCCGGATTGGGGGCCTTTCCCCCGGGGGTTCCCCTCGGGAGGCCCTTTTCCGGCGCAGGGGAAGATGTGGGGGTGGAGGGGAGCGGGAGGGGAAACAGGGGAAAACCGGGAGGGGAGCAGCAATCTCTCAAGGGGAACAAGGGGTTAGGTTGGGAGGGAAACCCTCTTCCCCTCCCGGGGGAGCGCCGTTCCCCTCCCGGGGGAAAGAGGGGAAACCGGGGGGTTCCCCTCCTGGACGGTCCAGCCCTCCACAGGGGGCGGGGGAACAGGGGGACGCGGGGAAATTCCCCCGGTTCCGCTCGTGTGGGAAAACCGCAAACCGGGGGACCGACGGCCGAATCGCGGAGCGCCCGGGGGTAAAGCAGGGGCCGAAACTGGCCGAACGGCGCAATCCTGCGGGAGTGTCGGGGTCCCCCGGATCAGGTGTTTTCAGAGATTTTGCAGAATTGGCAGGACCGGCAAGATGTGGCAGGGTCAGGCCCAAACTGAATCGGCGCGGTGAAACACAAACCCGATGGCCTTCCTGCGCGACTGGCGGAACCCGCGTCAGGTCATCACCCCGGCTACGCGAAAGGAACAACCCCATGCCGAAAGCAAAACCATCCGACCCCCCTTCCCGGTACAAGCGCAAGGTCGGGATCGGGCACTTGCCCATGATGCAGCGGATGTTGGACCGCATCAGCCAGAACGATCTGCACTGGCTTACCTCCATCGAGACCCAGGAGCTGAAGGCGCTCCTCGATCTCGTCCAGACCGCCAAGCTCAAACGCCTCGATCTCAAAACACTGGTCGAAGAACATAATCGCCATTGCACCGGGCCGGAGCGCGACTGACACTGGCCGACCCTGGCCGGATCGAACGCGCGGCAAACCGGGCGGGCGCGGGACTAAAAACGCCGCCCCGGAAGGGACGGCGCGGGAGGCGTGAGCGTTTGGGCGCGGGATCACAAGAGCTTCACAACAGCCAGAATGATTGCCGTCTGCGCGATGATCGCACCAAACATCCATTTGAGTATCTCACTCTTCACCTCGGCGATCTCGGCCTTCAGCTCCGTTTTCACCTCGGCCACGTCAGCCTTGGTCGCCAGTTCGGAGGTGTCCGCTGCGGTCAGCCCCTCAACAATGGCTTCGGCAAGGCTCTCATCGGCCCCCGCCTCGCGCAGCTTCTTCGAAAACGCCAGTGTGTCTATTTGCAGTGCGTGTGCCATCGGTCACATCCTTTCCTCTCATATAGCCGCATTCTCGCGGCACTTCCATTCTCAATCTGCAACCGGGCACCGGCACCGGCCCCCGGTCATTCCCCTGTTGACATCTCACGCGCCGCCCTTGCGACCCGCGCCATCCCTGTGATGGACTGGCGCGCCTGCGCGCCAACCGGCAAAGCCGGTCGGGGCGGCACCTGGCCGCCCCGTCGTCACCCCCCTTCTCATTCGGTGTGGCCGTTTTCGCCGTTCTCCTTCGGCTTCGGCGGGAAGGCGACGAGCTCGGTCACCCCAACCGGGAAGTCGAGCTTGATCGTGTAGAACACCTCGCCGGTCTCCCGGTTGTGGTTTTCAAAGAGCACGCCCACCCGGGGGTAGCGCGTCTTGCCGTCCGTCGACTTGACCGGTGCGGTGATTGTGTAGTGATTGGCCATGATGTCCTCCGTGGCGCTGGTTTCGATGGGGGCAAGGGCGCGGGGCGTCAAAGGCCCCGGGGCAAGCTGAAATGCGGAGGGTCCGCTTGCGGAAACCGTATTTCCGCTTGGGGAGCCAAAGGCGACCGCACCCCGGGGACGCGCCCCGCGACACCCCATCTCGAAGAAACCAGAGCCACGGAGGACAGGACGCGCAAACGGCACATCCCCACCGCCCCTGTCACTGGCGGACTGGACCACCGACCGCACCCGGGTGGGCGTGCTCTTTGGGAACCACATGGGCAGAGACCGCGGGGGCAGCCCGCAGGATCAACCCGGAACGCCCCGTGCGCCTGACCGGCTGCCGCAGACCGGCCAGATGCAGACCGGCGGGGACCGCAGACCCGGGTGATCGGAAGGGGCAGACGGGGGCGGCCAGAAGCCGCCGCACGCGGCAAGCGGCCCCGGTCCCGCAGGACCGGAGCCACAGTCGGAGCGCCTCAGCCGGCGCGCACCCGCATCACCGCGATGCGCTTCGCTTCCGCCTTCTCCGCCAGGTTGAGCGCAATCCCCGTCGCCCCGAAGATCACAACGCCCCCAAGCGGCTTCGGGGTCGCGAACATGTCATCAATCGCCCGGAACCCCGCCCGCTTGCCAAAACCCGACCAGTTCGGACGGAACACCACCTGGCCCACCTGACGCGACCGCGCCCAGCCCGACGCAATCGCATCGACCCCCTTCCGGTCGCCCTTGTGATAGAGGATCACCTCCTCGCCATGCGCATCACGGTAGCGCGTCCGGCAGCGGTCGAGCACATCCCAGACCCGCGCGTGATCCATCCAGTCCCGCGCACCGGCCACCGCCAGCGGACGGCCCTCGACCCGGAAGCGCTCCGCCTCCTGCCGCTCATGCGCCTCGATCCAGGCCTTCGCCTCAAAGAGCGCCCCCGTCTGCCGGGCATCCCGGCCGCTGCGGTCCCCGGCGGGCGGCAGATACGCCCGCCCGGTCTCGATCTCGTAACACCGCGCCGCCGCCTCCGCCATCACCTCCAGCCCGTCCAGCCGGTCGCGCGACTGCTCCGCGACGCGCTGCGCCTCCTCCAGCTGCATCTCTAGCACCTCCGAACCATCAGCGGCCCGCACCAGACCCCGGATCGTGTCCGTCGCCCGATCAAGGGCACTGGTCATCGCTCCCTTCCGGCGATGGAACAGCGTCGCCAGCCCATGAGCCAGCGGTTCAATCTCGCCATGAAGACCGGTGCCTTGCAGCCCGCCCAGAAAACTCTCGAACGCCTCCCGCACGATCCGGTCGCGCAAAACATCATCATCGGGGATCGGCAGATCGGCAAGGCTCTCCGACAGCCCGAAGGTCTCAATGGTCTCGTATACATCCAGCATGGGATATTCCTCTCGCAATCGCCACACGCACCATTGCGGGCAGCCTGCGAGGTCCCCGCCCCCCAAAGCGCGCTTGGGTCAGGGACGCCAAAGGCGCCGGGCCCGCCCGGGCGCAAAAATTTGCCGCGCGCGACAGCGACGCCGGCGCAAGCTCACCGGTTGGTGCGCCCTGACCGCTTGCGCGAGGGGTGCCGCAAAATTTTGTGATCCTTGACGCGAGGGTGCTTTGGAGGGCCACCTGCAAGGTATGCTGCCCGATCGTGTGTGTGTGCCCCACCGCAGGGCCGCGCGACAGGGACAGGCAAAGGGCAAGGCCGGGTGCCGGGGACGGATGGAGTAAAGGGCGGCCCGACGAAGGCGGGCGACCGGCGCGCAATCCGGCCCCGGCAGCCGCCGCGGACCTGCTCGGCCCCCGCGCGGCCCGTCTGACCCCGCGCCAACGCCTGATCGGTGTCCGGGCGTCGAGGCAGACGTGGTCCCGCCCTCGATGGGCGGGGACGCGGCTCCGCAGGGGGTTCAAGCCAGCCCGCAAGGGTCAAAGCCCCCGGTGGGGGCTTTGAAGGTGAAGAACGGCGCACCCGAATCCCCCTGCAAGCGCGGCACCGCCGCGCTTCCCTCTCCGGCGAGACCAGGAGCGGGTTGTGTCCAGCCGCACTCCGGCGGCAACGGCGAACCCGTTCCGTTCAGCCGCCCGCAAAAACCCTGCGGATCGCCCGCTCGTTGCAGCGCGTACACCGCACCGCGCGGCCATGGCGCTCGACCAGAGGCGCGACAGGAACCTCACCCGCATGACCGCAGGTGCACTCGACCCGGAGCACGGTGCTGTCGAGCGCATCGAGCCGCAGACCGTCAACCCGCAGCCGCGGCATATCACTCGCCCGAGCGACAGGCGACAGCGGGGCCTTCGTCCGCGCCCGCTCGTTCGGAGATCTGCGCCTGAGAAACGCCAGGGGACATCCCCTCCCTGTCACGATTGCCCCGGAAGCATAGCGCGGGCGCGGCGCGACCGGCAAGAACGCGCGGGACGGCGCGCCTTTCCTCCGGGCCACGCAAAACGCCGCCCCCGGAACAGGGGCGGCGCGACGGGCTGTTTCAGGCCGCGTCCATGAGCCCCGCCTTCCCGATCAGCCAGTCGGCCGCCTTCTGCGCCGCAGAGGCCGCCCGCACGATGGCCCGGGTATCGCCCTTCAGAATGTCGATCCAGTGCTGAACATAAGCGGCATTGGCCTCGAACTGCGGCGCGATGCCCAGCTGCGCGCCGGCCAGCGCGGATCCGAGCTCGGCCACCAACTCCTCGCGCGCATAATCCGCATCGCCAAAGCCCGTCCCGAACGGCCGGGCCAGCCGCGATTTCGCCCCTGTGGCATGGCACGTCTCATGAAGAAGCGTTCCCGCGTGGGCCTCCCGGCTCTCGAACCGCCACACCGGCGGCATCTCGATGCAGTCCGCGGCTATATCGTAACAGGCCCGCACCGCATCGCGCGTCCGCAGCTTCAGCCCGGTGCGGCCGAACCACTCCGGAAACCCCGCATCCGCCTCTGTCCCGTAATCGCGCAGCGGCGGCGGAGCGGCAGACCACGCCGCATCCAGACCGTCGATCTGTGCCACGTTGAAGACAGCGTAAGACCGCAGATAGCCAAAGGTGGATCCATCCTCCGCCCCGTCCTCTCCCTCGGGAGCCGCCCGTCTCACCGTCCCGTATTTAACCACCTGCACGCTGGTCTCGCCCCGGCGCACCTGCCCGCCCAGCCTGATCGCCTGTCTGTAGGTCATCCAGTTCGGCGAGACATAGCCCCGCGCCACCGCGGCCTGCCACAACAGCACCACGTTGATGCCACGATAGCACTCGCCCGTGACCCGCACGGGTAGCCGGGCCGGGACACCGCCGTCCCAGGGTTGGCGCCAGGGCACCACCCCCGCCTCGAGATGCGCAGGGATCGCATCTGTCACCTGGTCGTAAATGTCGGGTTTTGTCTTCGCCATTGGGTCTGTCCTTTCAGTCTGGCCGGAGTCACCCCTTCCAAAGACCCCCTTCCCCTCCAATGGCTCGCGGCCCGTGGAAAACGCCGTCCCCGGATCCGGGGACGGCGCAGGGAGCGATGCGCTCAGGCCGCCAGGGAGGCCTCAATGGCCGTCTCCGCGCAATCACCCTCCCCGACCTCTTCCTGACCGCGCTCCGGCACTTCCGTCGCCATGCCCGGCGGGCACCAGCGGGCGATGGCCGCCCGCTGCTCGTCGCTCAGCGTCGCGTCCGGTGCGGCAAAGAGCGCGGCCAGCTTCTCCACGATCTCCGACTTCTTCGCCTTGGCCAGCGTATCCGCCTTCTGGCCAAGCCCCAGATCGTCGCGCAGGATGCGCAGGAGGTCAGGCTTCGTCAGACGCCCGAAGAGCCGCGCATCCGGGGTCCAGAGCGTCCGGATGTCCGGCAGCACCGCCGCCTCCACCGCCGTACGGGCCGAGGGACGCACCGCATCGCCCGCCACAGGCTCCAGACTGCGCGACACCGCCCATGCCACCAGCCGGTCCCGCTCCGCCGGATCGAGCGAAGCGAAACGGGCGAACGCGGTCTCTTGCGGATCATCCTCGCCATCGACCCAGCCTGTCGGCAGTCCAGCCTCGTGTTCGGCAATATGCCGCTCCACCACGCCGTGTCCGGCCTCAATGGCCGCGCCCGGATCCTCCGCGCTGGCGCACTCATGGATAAGGCCCGGCGCATGGGTCGCCGCCTGAAACCGCAGGCTCGACTGTTCCGCCCGGCGCACAAGCCCCTGCGCCACATTGCCCGGAAGCAGCCAGTCGCCATAGACCCGCGCGCGCGCCGGATCCCGCGCCAGCGCCAGACCCACCGCCCGCGTCCGCTCGACCGCCATATCCGAAGCCAGCTTCGCGGAGATCTTCGGACCCGCCTCAGCCGTATTCTCCACGGCACCGGTTCCGCCCGGCGCCGGGCCCGTGTCCGTCCGCTCCTCGGGACGCACCATGCCCGCCATGAGACGCAGACCCCCATGCTGCCAGAGAGCAATCACACCGGCCGTCTCCACCTTTTGTGCATCGAACGCATGGGTCAGCGCCTCGATCTCCGCCTGAACCGCGTCGTGCGCGTCACCCAACCGGTCCTGTTCGGCCCAGCTCTCAGCCGCATCGTGGGCTTCGGCCAGATCGTCGAGCTTCGCGCTCAGCGCGTCCACCCGCTCCTGCGTGGCCGCATCAAGGTCGACCGGCACGGGATAGATCCGCCCATAGGCCGAGAGCGCCTCCCGGTCAGGATCGATCCGGTGTTCGGCCCAGCCCATGCCGGGCCGCGACCGCTCCTCTTCGGCCAGATCGTCCAGCTTCCGGGCCAGCAGGCTCTGCACAAGACCGGGATCGCCGAGCACGCTGTCCTCCTCGATCAGGTCGGGCGCGATCCCGCCCCCGGCCTTGCGGTAGTCCTCCAGCACAAAGGCCCCGAGCGCATCGCCCTGCCGCACGCCGCGATCACCGAGCGCGCGCTTTGCCATCCACGCCTCAACACGCTGGCCATCCGTGGAAAGCGCCGTGAACACCTCCGCCTGAACCTCCCGGTCCGGGTGGCCGGCAAAGGCTTTCAGCGTCTCAAGCGAGATATCCCCGCCCCGGTGGGCGGCGCGGATGTCCTCATGCACCAGCCCGATCCGCAGGCTCTCGCGCACCGAGCGCTCGGTGAGTCCGAAGAGACGCGCGATATCCGCCACGTCCAGAGCGTCATTGTCACGAAGCGCGGCAAACGCCTCATACCGGTCGATCGCATCCATCGGGGCCTGCATCTCGTTCTCCGAGAACGACAGCGCCGCCGTCGCCGGCGCATCCCCCGGCACCAGCTGGCAGGCCACCTTCATGCGCGGCCCGAAGCCCGTCGCGCTCTTGTCGGCGGACAGCAGATTGAGCGCCGCCAGCCGGCGGCCTCCCGCAAGCACGCCGTACTGCGTCTTGCCGGTCTCCTGCACCAGCAAGGGCTGCAACAGCCCCACCTCCCGGATATTGGCCGCCAGCGCCTGAACGCTGGTCTCGCTGTAGGCCGCCGCATTCTTCGCGCGCACATTGGCGGGGTGAACCGCGAGCCGCGCCAGCGCCACCTCAAGGGCTGTATAGGTCTGTGTCTTCGTCATAGGTTTGTCCTTTCATGACATCTGATCCGACCGCCCGCGGGAACGCTTTCCCCCCGGACCTGGATCGCCCATGACAAAAAGCCGCCTCACCTTTTCGGGCGAGACGGCGCAGGCGGGCAAAACGGTTTGAAGAGCGCCCGAACCGGGCGGCGGAGACCGCTGTGGGTCAGCGCGACCGCGGGCCGGCGCGGGTCACGAGAAAACTGTAAAGCGCGCACTCCGCCCCGCCGGTGATCCCTGACGCGGCATGGTGCCAGCAGAACCCCGCAGGTCCGCAATCGACCGCCTCTCCCACCGTCAGACCCGCCGCGGTAAGGCAGGCCGCCAGATGGCCGCGTTCCGCAGGATCAAGGCCGCTGGCAGACCCGTTAATCAGCGCCGGGGCCCAGAAGGCCGGGGCGAGAAGGGTGATCACCTCCCGCGCGCTCATGCCACAAGCGCGCCCCGGTCGCGCGCCAGACGGGCGTAAGCGCTCAGCGACATCTCCGCCTCGAAATACAGGTCCCGCTCCACCGGCAGGCCGAGCGCGCCGCGCACCGCCGCGATCTCCGAAAGCCGCACCGGCCCGATCTCGGGACATCCCAGCCCCGGATCGCAGCAGCCCCAGGCCACATCCCCGTCCTCCGGGTCCAGCCAGGCCAGAAGCCAGGTCGCCGACGCATCCGGCGTGAACAACTTCGCAACCGGCCAGACAGGGGCGGAGGTGCTCTCCTCCGCCATCCTGCGGCCGTTTGCCAGAAGTGTGTTGCGCTGTTCGGTTGTCAACAGGTCCATGGGTTCAATCCTTTCCATCTCCGATCCCCCATCGGGATCGCCCGGACCCAAAGCCGACTTTGCTCCTCCCGTGCGCCCCGCCTGCCTCGGGGCGGAACGACGGGTGCGGAGCGCGGCGGCGGTCGGCGGAGGCCGCCCCCGGCACCAGGCCGGGCTGATCTCCAGCCCTGCCGTATCGCCAGCCAGTGCGGCGGCGATCGCGCCCTGTCCTGTCCTCCTGTTCATCGCCCTACAACACCCCGGTGGAACGGCCTCTCCGGAAAACGGGCGGCCCGGAAGGGCGGCCCGCTCAAGGGTGCGTGTCACGAGAAGTGATTACGCCCCATCGCCCAAACGCTGCTGTTGCATGGCCAGCCAGTCGCTGAACCCGAGGATCGTCTGGCCTGCGGCCACCGCCGCCCGCCAGTCAGCCTGGGGATCAGCACTCACCGGCTCGGTGTCCGGCAGGATCACCCCGTTGACCATCCACGGCACAATCGGGATCCGCCGCAGCCAGTCCGATACGGACGGGATCCGGCGACAGTCCTCCCGCACATGCTGCTCGGCGATGAACCGCACAGGAACCCGGCGACCGGCCGCGTTCACGATCTCCCGGCCAAACACCGCCTCGCAGTCGAAGACCCCACAGCTGTGATGGCGAAGTGCCCGATGCACCGGCAGGGCTTCATGGGCCTTGCCAGCATCAAACCATTGGTGGATGGCGATATAG
The DNA here is from genome assembly GCA_951812305.1 of uncultured Paracoccaceae bacterium. Lineage (GTDB taxonomy): Bacteria > Pseudomonadota > Alphaproteobacteria > Rhodobacterales > Rhodobacteraceae > Rhodobacter_B. The sequence continues at coordinate 33,714 of CATOSB010000010.1, read as the reverse complement.
TCATCCGCCACCCCGCCGAACTTGCGGGCCGAGCTTTCCGCGTGATGATTGGGATGGGCCATGATCATATATCCTCGTGGAGATAATCATCGCGTTCGGTGCGGAAACCGGCGTGTTCCACGTCGATACGGTCGGTCGCAATATCCCAGGTGAAGGTTCCCTCGGCCCCCTCATTGATCTCAAAGCCCGGGTGCAGCCCATAGGCCACATCCCACACGAAATCCATCAGGCGGGTTTCGATATCCCCGATGTCCACACGCCTCGGGCTGGCCACGACACTGTTCACGTTGCCGCTGTCGCCATAGCCGTCATACTGCGCCTCGACCTCTTCCACGCCGCGACCGCGCAGTTCCGCCAGCAATTCGGCGCGGGTCTCCTTCCGCCGCTCCGCCGCCTCCGCGCGCGCTTTCTTCATGCGAGCTTCAACCGCCGTCCAGTCGATGCCGGGCTTCGTCCCGGTCCCCTTGTTCCCCGGATCCTTGTCACAGGTCATAGCCAGTCCTCCTTCTGTTCAGGTCAATGACACCTGACCAAAAAGACAACTTCCTCCTCCCCGTCCCGATCGCCGGACCCCCGGGAGAGACGGGCGCGGGGATGAACGCCGATGACCCGCGCTTCCCGGGCACCGGGCCAGCCCGTGGATTGGCACGGGGGGGTAGCGATCCGCCCCGGCCATCGCTAAATTGACCTCATGGAAGACAGTTCGACCCCCGATACCGCCGCAGGGACAAAAGACGGGCCCGCCGCCGGGGGCCGACCGGCGGCGACCAGCGTGCCAAAGCCCGGAAAAAGCTCCGGCGCAGACCGCGCGAAGAAGAAACCTGCGGCCGGCGGAAAGGCCCGGACGAAGAGGCCGCCCAGGACCCCCATGGAGCTGCGCACATTCCATCCGGAATTGATCGGCCGCATACGCGCCCTGTTTCAGAAGGGCATTGGCCCCGACAGGGAACTGCCCCCGTTCCTGAAGCTGCCGGTCGCGGTGCCGCTCGCCATCGGCAGCAGCGAGGTGATCCTTGACCGCTACGACCTGCCCGAGGATCTGGAAGACCCGCGTTGCAAGGCGGTCGACAAGGCCCTGCGCCTCTATTGCCGCTCGCTGCAATATCACAACGCCATGACATCCTGTGCCAACCGGTTCACCATCGACATCCGTACCGACGCGCCGATCGCCGACGAGCACAGGCGCGGATCCGAAAGCTGTATCCGGACAATCCTCAAACGGCGCCGGGAGGCCCGGGCCGCACGCGCGGCAAGAGAGGCGGACAATCCCCCCGAAACCACCCCGCGGCAGCCAACGCTTTCGGGACCGTACCAACCCGCCCCGTAAGGGCGGAACCCAAAGAGCGCGACGCGGGAGCGGGGCTCCGCTTGCGGGACCCCCGGGTCCCGCATCACCGGGCGCGCACCTGAACAAACCGTGAAATCCGCAACGCGCTGCTCACGTCCCGACAGGCGGCGAAGCCCCGCCACACGGCCGGGGGACCGATACGCGAGCGAGCGGCTCGGAGAACCCGCCCCGCGAACGCCATCCCGGGCGAAAGCAAGCGCCCCGCCTTGACCTGACGCGCGTTTTCCCGGAAAGCCACGGGCAGCCACATTATCAGACCGGAGATGTCCTTATGCCCAAACCCTCACCCGTTCCCGCCGCAACGCTGTTCGCCGCCATCGCCGAAGAGCTGGACTGTTCGCGCGCCGAAGCCAAACGTCTCTCGGACGGCGTCCAGTCGGCGGTGCAGAAGCTGCTGGCCGACGGCCATCCGGTCCGCCTGCCCGGCCTTGCCACCTTCTCGGTGGTCGATGTGCCCGAGCGGCAGGTCCACAACCCGGCCACCGGAGAAATGCAGACCGCCGCGCCCACACGGCAGGTCCGGGTCTCCGCCACAGGCCCCCTCAAGGCCGCCGTAAAGGGGAATGCATGATGAGCGAACAGGGCATGGAGACAAGTTCGCAGGAAACCGGGGCAGAAACGCCGGCACCGGAGCCAGGCGGGGCCGACACGATAGAGGTCACCGGAACCGTCAAGAATTACCAGGCCGACAAGGGCTTCGGCTTCATCGCCCGGCATGGCGAGGCGGATGTGTTTTTTCACATCTCAAACCTTGCCAACCCGGAAGTCCCGCCGGAGGTCGGCCAGCGGGTGCGCTTCGGACTCGCCCCGAGCAAGAGAAAACCGGGAACACTGACCGCCTTCAACGTCCGTCCTGAAGGCGAGGCCGCCCGGGATACCGGGAGCCAGGGCCATGGATGACCGGGCGACCCGCGGTGCAGAGGGGGACGATGACTTCACGGTCGAGGCAACGATGTGCTTGTGCCTCTGCGGACGGGATCCCCGGGAGCCGGAGGTTCAGAGAGAATTCCAGAAGGTGATCGCCCGGACGGACTGAAACGGCCCGGCACAACCGGGCTTGCCTGTCGGACCGCCCTGCCATAGCAGCATGGGTGACACCGCTTCGTATCAGGATCCAATGGCCGACCTGCACAATCCGCACGACACCCTGTTCCGCGCGCTGCTGTCCGATCCCGGGCGCGCACGGGACTTCCTGCGGGATCACCTGCCCAACACCATTGTGGGACAACTCGCCCCTGCGCCTCCCGAAATACTGGAAGGCGGCTTCGTCGATGAAGCGCTCGCCGGCAGCCAGAGCGATCTCCTCCTGAAGGTCGCGCTGAAGGCGGGGACCAACGCCTTCGTCTATGTTCTGGCGGAGCACAAAAGTGCGCCTGATCCGGCGCTGCCGCTGCAACTGGCCTCCTATATGATCCGTATCTGGAAGCGCCATGCCGGAACCCGTGCGGCCAGGCTCCGCGCCCTGCCCCCGATCATTCCGGTGGTCGTCTATCATGGCGCGGCGACCTGGACCGTGGCCGACAGCCTGCGCGACATGATCGCCACCGATGATCCCGATCTCGCTTTTCTGCCCGGAGCGGGGTATATCCTGCGCAACCTGCGGGCCATGGAGATCGACGCGCTGTCGCGCAACCCCGCGCTGAGGGCGGTGTTCATCACGCTGCGGCAGGAAGCCCTGGCCTTCCTGGCGGAGATCGCCGATAGCCTGCCCGCAGGGAGCGATCTGCGGCGACAGGTTCTTGAATACGTGCTGCGGGTCTATAATGTGGACCTGGACGACCTGCGGGCCACGCTCAGGACCGGGGGACATAGCGAAATGGAGGCACTTGTGGGAACCATCGCTGAAACACTGCTCGAACAGGGCAAAGCCGAGGGCGAGGCGCGCGGATTGGCCAAAGGCAAGGCCGAGGGCAAGGCGGAAACCCTCCGACGCCAGCTGGACCGCCGTTTCGGCCCCCTGCCCCGGGATATCGAGGCGCGGATCGCCGATGCCGGGCCGGAGCGGATCGATGCCTGGCTGGATGCGGTTCTGGACGCGCCCGACCTCGCGGCCATCTTCGCACAGGACAGCCTGCACTGACGACAGCATGTTACGCCAGACTGTAGTCACCTGTCCGCCCCCGCGCCCGGGGCAGCACCTGCGCAAAAAAATGCGTCGGGCGGGTCACTTCATCCGGGCGCACCACGCTCCAGAAAACCACGCCTCCGGAGGGGTTTACGGCGTTTCGGCGAGATCCGGCCCGCGCCGCCGAACCTGCGGTTTCGCATCGAAAAACGCGTGCGTCCCGGCCCGCGCAGGGCCGCAAAGCCCTGCCTCTTACATACACGAAGGAGTGTACCGCAAAATGTGGGGCAGACATTTCCCTGGAGAACCTTTGGCTGGTCAGGACTTAAAAAGACTGCCTTGAATCGCCCTTGGATTAACGCGCTCTGCCAGCAGCTGCCCCACATTTTGCGGTACACTCCTTGATCTCAAAAACCTTCGCAGCATGCCAATCTTCTAAAATTGCATCTGCATGGGAACCGAAGTCTTTTGTTGTGAAAACAGGCGGGAGCTCCTTTGGAAAGTACCCGTTTGATAACAACGCCTTAAGGATCAATTCACCCACAACCCAAAGCCCCTTCCTTTTCCTGCCCCTCCCTCATGATCACGTCATAATACGCTTCAAAGAAGCGCCTTGCGGATCATACCTGTAGCCTGAGATCGTGCCGTCCTTGATCCGTTCGACCGCTTCTTTGATCACAAAAAGCGGCACGAGAAACCACTCGCGCGGCACAACCGGCCGCCCGAAACGATCCATGATCTCGATCTCAAGCCGTGCAGGCTCGAAGATGCGGTGGATCAGGTTTTCCAACTTCGTGCGGTTAATGTTGTAGAGTTCGTAGGTTGCCACGATCTCGACATTTGCCATCAAGAATGTCGGCTGAAGGTGAGCACCCGCGATGCGCTTTTCCACGCTCATGTTGGTCACGCCGATCTTATGCACCAGCTCACGGTTCTCCGCTACAAGCGGATGATCGGCCTTACTTCGCAGCACATAGATCGTGCCGCTTGCTTCGTCTCCGTCGATCGTCTGATCAGAAAACAAAGGACCGGCGGTCGGCTCCGTGATCCGTCTCCCTGCCTCGTCCTTGTTCAAGGCACGCTGAAGCGATCGCATGAGCATGTTGCTCTCGGTGCCGTTATCAAAGATCACCCGTAGGCGGGCATCTGTGCGCCCCTGGTCGGTAATTGTCGTCTCGCCCTTATCCGCAACGTAGGCTTTCTGTCCCCCGACGATAAAAAAGCGCCCCTTCTCGATCTCAGCCTTCATCTCGAAAGGTCGCGTGTCACGCAGGCCGCTATCAAGCTCCTTCTGTACCTGCTCAAAGAGCGGTTTGAAGGTCTCGAAGTCCTCACATTTGTCACGGCTCGCAACTTCTTCAGCGGCCTTCTTCTCCGCGGTCGATCTAACGTGCTTCAGCTCCGTGATCGGGGGAGCCTCAACCTCGATCCCCAACTCGGCCAAAAGAGCATCATCGTCGAGCTCTTCCGCGTCAGCCAATGGCGCTTTGGCCGCACCCGTCAAGAGTCCCGTCTCGTCCAAAGGTTCGACCAGCTCGCGGCATTCCTTAAGCTCACGAATGCGATCTAGTCGAACGGCGTAAAGGCGTTCGAAGATATCACGCTCTTCGCCGTGATGTGGCGCGGAACCATGTTCCTCGGCGAAGCGCTGAATCTCTTCAAAACCTGCAATGATGCGCTCTTCGCGGGGTGTGCGCGTGACGGCTTTCTTGGTTTCGACCTCGACGCCAAGCTCAGCCAGAAGTGCATCGTCTTCTTGAGTGAATTCTTTAGCCATTGGCTGCCTCCTGCTTCATGCGCACAAGGTAAGCCACGCCTTCGGCCATCTTCTTTTCCCAGGCGTCAGAAGAGGTGATGTCTGGCAAGCGTCCACGCTCTTGCTTGAACTTTGCAGCGCGGCGGGCCAGATCACGCGCCTCTTCAGGAGAGAGCTGCACCTTCTTCGCTGAGATCACCGCCTGCACCTGCTTCAGGCTTTCCTCGCTCATGGTCTTGGCCAGGATCGCATAGGCTTCGCCGAATGGATTGATCCGGTCGATCAGGTCGATGTCGAGCTCGCGCACGTCCATTGCAAACTTGCGCACGCCGTCGATCAACGCCGTGTTGCCGCTCACCTGCGCATCATCGGGCGCGGAAAGCGCGACCTCCTTGGCCTTCTGGGTCAGGTTCAAGGCGGCGACCGCGTGCTGGCGCACGGCCTCCTGATCCTCTGCATCGAGCTCAGGGAACTTCGCCCCGACGATTTTGCCCATGCGCACCTGCGTCAGCTCTTCGGGCACAAGCTCTTCGTCAAACAGCCCGCGTTCGATCGTCGTCTTGTCCTGAACAAAGGCGGTGATCACCTCGTTCAAGTCCTCTTGGCAAATGCGCTCGGCCTCTTTGCTCTTTGGCTCGGCCAGCCCCTTGATCTCGATCTGAAACTGCCCGCTTGCCTCGTTGAAACCGACGTTCTCTTTCGTGGGGTCATAGCCGCCTTCGCCATAGTCGAAGCCTTCGACCGGCCCGCTCTTGGGGCTCTTCGGTGTGAAGTTGAAACGCGGGGCAAGCACCTGCTCCATGAGCAAGCTGGCAGCGATCGCCTTCAGCGTATCGTTCACCGCCTCCGTGACGGCCGCCTCGGCTGCATCGGGCTCCGCGATCAGGTTGGTGAAACGGGCGCGGGATTTACCTTCGGCGTCACGGGTCGCGCGGCCGATGATCTGCACGATCTCCGTCAGGCTGGCGCGATAGCCAACTGTCAGCGCGTGCTCGCACCAAATCCAGTCGAAGCCTTCCTTGGCCATTCCCAGGGCGATGATGAAGTCCACATGATCGCGGTTGTTCTTCTGGGCGGGGTCTTTCATCGCGCTCGATACCTTGTCGCGCTTCACCGCCTCATCATCCACCAGATCAGCGATCTTCAGCACCCGCCCTTCAGGCGTCTTCACAAGCTGAAAGCCGGTGGTCGGATCGGTGCCCTGCCAATCGCCCAGGGCGTCGATGATATGCTCGACCTCGCGATGCTTGTCCTTCGTGCTCTCGCGTGAATTCACGCTCGGGATGTGCACAATCGTCTTCTCCGCCGGATCGAGCACCTTCAGGATGTCATCGGCATAGGAGCCGGAGTAGAAGAAATAGCCGATATCGAGCGTTTTCAGGTATTTGTAGCCGTTCAACTGCTCGTAGTAGGTGTAGGTGATCGTGTCGAACTTGGCCTCGTTCTCTGGCAACAGGATCGGCACAGCGTCACCGCGAAAATAGCTGCCGGTCATGGCGACGACATGCACGCGGTCACGCGCGATGAAGTCGTTGAGCTGCTTGCCAAGGATGCTGTCTTCGCTTGCTGAAACATGGTGGAATTCATCCACGGCAATCAGCCGATTATCGAATGCCTCCACCCCAAGCTTTTCGACGGCAAAGCGGAAGGTGGCATGCGTGCAGACAAGAATCTGATCGCCGCTCTCTAGGAAGGCTGCGACCGATTTGACCTTGCCGCCGTCCGTCCCTGGCGAATTGCACAGGTTCCATTTCGGTGCGACCGTCCAATCTGCCCAAAAGCCAAACTTGCTCAGCGGTTCGTCGTTGAAGCTCGCCCCGATCGACTTTTCCGGCACCACTACGATCGCTTGGCTGATCCCCTGGTTGGCCAGCTTGTCGAGCGCGATAAACATCAAGGCGCGGCTCTTGCCCGACGCAGGCGGCGACTTGATCAGAAGATACTGCTCGCCCCGCTTCTCATAGGCGCGCTCTTGCATCGCCCGCATGCCAAGCTCGTTCGATTTGGTCGAGCCGCCGTTCTGGGCGTAGGTGACGGAAACAGAGGGAACGCTTTTGATACTGGTCATCGGGTTATGCTTTCATTCTCGAATTGGTCTTGGTCAAATCCTTGGTGGTCATCTTGGTGTAGAGCTCGAACAGCTTTTCGAGACGCTCGGTGTCGTTGCGAAAGCGGCGACCGATGTAGATGCGTTCGAGGGTTTCGTCGTTGCGCTCATGGGCTGCCAGCAGGTCCGCGGGCATATTGCTTTCGCCATCCTTCACCTCGTAGAGATCGGCAATAGTCGCTGGGAAATGTGCCTCGCGCGCTAGAAGGATGTCTTCCGCGCAGCGGGTCAGGTCAGCCTTGTTTTTCTCGGTCAGCTTAGGGAGTGGGAACGTGTTCCACCCAAGCGTATTCGAGTAAGAATAATCAGTGCGTAGACGACCGCAAATGGTATCAATCCAGGACAAGTGCAACTTTGAGGAAATCACTGATAGTGCCCATAGAGGGCCGTTGGAAATGAAGAACGCCTTATTTGTTGGTATAACCGTTGCATCTGCCAACCCCGCAGGGAAGTAGTCTCTGTTTTCAGATGAAACTATCGGAACAAAGATTTTTGACGCCTCGTCTCCTTTACGTTCGCGGAACTGATGAGGTTTTGCAGCGAGCTTATTTACGGCCTTGTCTGTGGTCTCTAGTCTATCGCGCCGAACACTTTCAATTCTTTGTCGAACACCTGCACATTCGGTGGCTTCGTCCACCTCGCTGTCAGCAATCCACAGACAGAACCGTTCTTTCCCGTTGATGAACTCCGTAGAGCCTAGTCCCTCGCTTCGCATGATTTGACGTTGTGATATTTTTCTGAATCACTCTGCTATAGATTTTGGGAGGGTATTGAGATGTCAAAATGTGGTCGTGCTGTGAAGTATGTTGTTCGACTGAATGCTGGTGAGCGGTTGCAGCTTGAGGATATGATCCGCACGGGTCGGCAGGCGGCGTATCGACTGCTCAAGGCGCGGATATTGCTCAAGGCAGATGTATCTTCAGACAGTGGCGGCTGGGATGACGAGCGGATTGCAGAAGCTTTGGAGACCAGTGTTTCCACAGTATTCCGTACCCGCCGCCAGGTTGTGGAAGAAGGCCTTGAGGCGGCTCTGGGTCGCAAAAAGCAGAAGACCCCGTCCACGCCAGCAATCTTTGATGGAACCGCTGAGGCGAAGCTCATTGCGTTGGCCTGTTCGGAACCACCGGAGGGTCACGCGCGCTGGTCTTTGCGTCTTCTGGAAACGCGCGTGGTCGAATTGGGCATCGTTGAAGCAGCCAGCGACAGCACGATCCATCGGGTGCTCAAAAAAACGCGCTCAAACCGCACAAGAGCCGCTATTGGGTGATCCCTCCGAAAGCCAATGCAGGTTTTGTTGCTGCGATGGAAGATGTGCTGGAAGTCTACACGCGCCCCTATGATCCGGCCCGCCCGCTGGTTTGCCTTGACGAGACCAGCAAGCAGCTGACCTTTGAGACCCGTACGCCGATCCCAATCCGGCCGGGGCGCGAAGCCCGTTTCGACTATGAATACGAGCGCGCGGGTGTGGCCAGCCTGTTCATGTTGTTTGCCCCGCTTGAAGGCTGGCGCCATGTTGCCGTTCGAGACCGCCGAACCGCCATCGATTTTGCCCACATTCTCAAGGACCTCGCCGACACCCACTTCCCCAAGGCTGACCGGATTACACTGGTTCAGGACAATCTCAACACCCACAACCCGGCGTCGTTATACAAGGCCTTTCCACCTGATGAAGCCCGTCGCATTGTCGAACGGTTTGAGTGGCACTTCACGCCCAAACACGGCTCCTGGCTCAACATCGCAGAATGTGAACTCAGCACACTTGCGCGTCAATGTCTCGACCGCCGCATTCCTGATCGCAACACCTTGGCCAATGAAGCAAAGGCATGGGAAACCGAGCGAAACACCGCATCCGCAAAGGTGACATGGCGATTCTCAACTAAAGACGCACGCATCAAACTTGCTCACCTTTACCCGCAAATCGGATGAATCAAGGGACTAGGAAACGCCGCACAAAGCGATGCGACAATCCTCCTTGGCGCAGAGAATCTTTCTCTTGGGCATCGAGGATTAAGCCTCCAGACTTCGAATAATAGACACCGTAATCCATTGCGACTTTTGAGAAGATTGGCCTCCTAGATGCCGGAACGACAGAAATATTGTGTTCCGTAAGATAGGGATTTATATTTGTCACTTCGCGGCGGTTTTCGCCCGTGTAAATCCATCGTGCTCCACCAGAATCACGGTCAACGCCCGTTACAACAACGGTGACGCCCGCCTTATTTGCGGCAAGGTTTGACCAAGTAAATGAAGTGTGCGCGAAGCGGATGCGAAACCCGCGCTTCAACAGCAAGTCCCATGTGATAGGCACTTGCTGCCCCTGGCATATGCTATTCGTGGCCACGAAAGAGAAGGGTGCATGGCAAACATCATTGTAAATGGCGGCCTTCATCAGCCATGCGCCCACGTAATCAACGTTTTTCCACTTTGAAGTGATCCCACCAAACACCTGTTCTAGGTCTTCTTTCTCGTACGGCTTTTGTTTGCGCGTACCTTTGAACGGTGGGTTCCCACAAATGTAGGTCTCGCCGCCTTCATTCTCGAAGTCGATCTCGGCTTGATCGACAGGCGACATAAACAGATCGTCGGCATGGTGCTTCACGCCCGTCCCTGTCGGCGGACAGATGCTCAACCAGTCGAGGCGCAAGGCATTGCCGCAAGTGATCCAGTTCATGGCATCAAGCGGCAGAAATTCGGCAAGCGCTTCCTTCTGACCGCGATAGGTCACGTCGCACTGGTACTCGGCGATGATCAGCGCCAGCCGCGCGATCTCGGCGGGGAAGTCCCTCAGCTCGATCCCTCGGAAGTTGGTGATCGGGATTTCCGTGCGCCGATCGGCCTCTTCTCGCCGTTCGTTGATCTCAGCCTCGATGGCGCGCATTTCCTTGTAGGCGATGACAAGGAAGTTGCCCGATCCGCAGGCGGGGTCGAAAACCCTGATCTTGGCCATGCGGTTACGCAGGTTCAAAAGCTTGCGGGGATTGTCCCCCGCCTCTTCGAGTTTTTCGCGCAAATCATCAAGGAAGAGCGGATTGAGCACCTTCAGGATGTTGGGCACGGATGTGTAGTGCATGCCAAGCGCGCCGCGCTCTTCATCATCGGCAACGGCCTGGATCATCGAACCGAAGATGTCGGGATTGATCTTGGTCCAGTCGAGGCTGCCGATATGGATCAGGTATGATCGCGCGATCTTGGAAAAGCGCGGCACGTCTGTTCCGCCGGAAAACAGCCCGCCATTAACGTAGGGAAAGACATTCGCCCAACGGGCAATGCCTGCCGCCGTGCGATCGTCGGCCTTGGTGTTCATGGCACGGAAAAGCTCGCTGATCACCTCATGGGTGTTGGAGCTGTCCTTCTCGCTCATGCGCTCGATCGTGCCGGTGAACTGGTCAGGCTCGGTGAAGATGTCGGTGTCTTCGGCGAAGAAGCAAAAGATCAGCCGCGCCATGAAATGGTTCATGTCGTGGCGGCGCGCGGCCGTGCCCCATTCGGGGTTGTCCTTCAACAGCTCGACATAGAGCCGGTTGAGACGGCCGGTCGCCTTGATGTCAAAGGCGCTCTCTCGGATTTGTTTGACGGTGCTGATCCCTGCGAGGGGCAGGAAGAAGCCAAAGTGATCGGGAAAGTCGGTGTAAGCGCAGGCGATCGTCTCGCCGGTGGTCAGGTCTTCAGCCTCAAGATCAGTGCCATCGGTGGCCAGCACGAATTTCGCCTTGGCCTTGGTGGTGGCGGGACTGGCTTTGAGTTGCGCAAGGGTCGTTGTGACCTCCCCTGCCCCGCAGACTTTCAGATGAATGTTGTTGGTCTGAAGAACACCGCCCAGGTCGGATTTGTTCGAAGAGCCGGTGCGCAAGCGCTTGATGGTGGTCGCCTTGTTTCCAAAAGCGAGCAAGAAAGCGAAAGGAAATTCTTCAGCGTCGAATGGAAGCTCAGCCAATGCCGATATGGCTTCTTCAATCTCAACAGCATTCATGCCTGTTTCCCCTTGGTCGTCGTCTTGTTTTTAGAAATAGTAACAGGCGGTTATTAGCGTTGCACTTGCAAAACTTGGAATTGCTGAGAGCTATCCACACACAAGAAGTCATGCTTGCATGCAAAGCGCTTTTAATGCTTGGTTAAGCGTGAAGCCCGTTGTTCGGTGTTAGCGAAAAGGACACGCCTTCGCGCTGCTTCAGGCGGGCAACCATGGCCAGCAGGTTATCTGCGCGCGGGTTTCCCTTGGCACTGAGCATGCGCATCAAGCTCTTGGGGTCTTTTTGCATGTCCTCGGCAAGTGTCTCGAAGCCCACGGTGGCGTTCACGTAGTCACGCAGCAGCACCTTGCCTGTTTCGAGATCGTCGCTGAGCATTGCCTCGATCGCTTCACGGAACAGGCCAACGCGAAACTCAGGATCGCGCTCGGCGCGCGCCTTGATGGTTTCTTTGAAATCTTTGGTCAGTGGCATGTCAGTCTCCTTTCTGTTTTCGGTTTTTGTAGTCGTCCCAAAATGCCTTGGCTTGCTCGATGTCCTTGGACTGGCGTTTCTTCGTGCCACCACAGAGCAAAATCACAAGCTTGTCGCCATCTTGGCCAAAATAGACGCGATAGCCTGGGCCGAAGGCGATGCGCCGTTCGGATACGCCCTGCCCTACGGGCTTCACATCGCCCAGGTTGCCGGTCTCAACCCGCGCGAGCGCGGTTCTAACCTTCAGGGCTGCGGCCGTATCGAGCTTGGTAAACCAGTCCTCGAACGGTGCTTTTCCCTCTTCAGTGACATAGACAACGAGTTCAACCATAAGAAGTCATGGTGACACATACGTTACCACGTGTCAAATTTTTCTTTCTAAGCAAAGAAGTTATACCAAGGGTTATTCAATCTGACCGACTTTCGCCCAGTTGCGGCTTGCGATGGATGTGATGGTTTGCGGTCTTGCGATGAGGTTGTTCCAGGCCTCGCACCCCGCGTCGAGAATCGCGTCATATGTGTCGAACGTCCGGTTTGCGAGCCATGTCTGGCGGAGATATTGCCAAATGTTTTCGGTTGGATTCAGCTCTGGTGATTTGGGCGGCAGAAACATGAGCGACAGGTTTTGCGGGATTTCCAGAGCGGATGTCGTGTGCCAGCCGGCTTGGTCCATGAGGATGACGGCGTGGGCGCCATCGGAGACAATTTTGCTGATTTCTTCCAGGTGGCGCTGCATCGCATAGGTGTCGGCTGCTGGCATCATGATCGCCGCGCCGGTGCCGCGTTCGGGGCAGATGGCGCCAAAAAGATACGCATTTTGGTAACGCTGATCGGCGGGCTGGCGGGGCCGTGTGCCCTTGCGTGCCCACTGGCGGACGCGGGTGTTCTTCTGACCGAGACGCATCTCGTCCTGGAACCAGATTTCGACGGGTTTGTCCGGCGGCACCCCCTGAAGCGTCTCCTTCAGATTGTCGCCGAAGTTTTTTTGAAATCCTCAATGACCTGCACGTCCTGCCCCGGGTGCTGAGGGCGTGCGCTGATGTGGGAAAAGCCCAGATTGTGCAGAATCTGCCCCACATGGCGCTCGTGATAGTCGACGCCAAAACGCGCCTTGATCACATTCTTCAAATCGACCCGCCGCCAGCGGACGACACCGTCCTTTTCAGGATCAGGACCGGTCTCGACAAGAGCCGCCAGTTCATCCAGTTGCGCATTGTCAAGGCGGGATCGCGAGCCTCCTCGCTGCCGATCCAGCAGCCCCGCTGGACCATCAGCGTTGAAACGGAGCACCCAGTCCCTGAGCGTTTGCCGGTCCATCCCGCCAATGCGGGCCGCAGCCCCACGCGACATGCCATCGGCGATAGCGGCAAGCGACAAAAGCCGTCGGCTCTGCCGGGCATCAGAACTCTCTGCGGCAAGCTTGCGCAGATCATTGGCGGTAAAATCGGCTCGCATCGGTATCCTGGCTGGCATCGGTGGTCTCCTTTGCCAATCTTGAATCACCTCAGCACCTCAGGCGGTACCCAAAATCCATAGCTGAGTCATTTTGAAGCACCCTTGGTATTATCCCCTGTATTTGCCTTACACCCCATGGGGGTCGAAGCGCCGTCCTGTCGGTTTGGTGCGTTGCGCTATCCGTCAGGAACCTCGGCGAGAAGTGAAAGTTGATCTGCTTTCGGAGCCGTCCCTTGCTTGAGCCCGAAAAAAGAACAGCACGGTTCACGCTGCAAGGGCGCAAAGCGGGAGCGGAGCCACGCGCAGGATGCGAAGCATCTGAGCATGGCTAGCACCCACCCCTTGTGGCGGGGTTCGTGATGGTCTTAGGGCTTCATGAAAGCAAGGACGCCTCTCCGATTTGCGCATCTGCTTTTGGTGAGTCCTGAAGCCTCCTTTGTGGTGGGAGGCGCGGGTTCGCCCCATAGGGGCGAAGGGGCGCATATAGGAGTGTACCGCAAAATGTGGGGCAGACGTTTCGCTGGAGAACCTTTAGCTGGTCAGGACTTTAAAAGACTGCCTTGAAACACCCTTGGATCGACGCGCTCTGCCAGCATCTGCCCCACATTTTGCGGTGCTTCCCTAGCACTGTCCTGAAAGACACGCCGCTCGCCCAACGAATATGCCTCTCTGATCATTCAGCGAGACCTGCGTCCGCCATCTGCTCCCGATCTGGAAGGTCCTCGAGCGTCTCCAAGTCGAACCCCACCAGAAACTGCTCGGTGGTGACATAGGTGTATGGCGCCCCACGACGCGGCGACCGCGGTCCGGTTCCGACGAGATCGCGGGCATGCAGTCGACCGATGAGATCGCGGCTAATCTCCTTGCCGAAGATGTCCTTCAGCCCGTCGCGGGTGATCGGCTGGTGGTAAGCGATTGCGGCCAGCACCGCGACATCGAACTCGCGGAGGTCGAGGTCCTGGTCGCCTACATCCGCCGCGGCGCGGATCGCCGGCGCGTAGGCCGTTCGAGTGCGCAGCAACCATCCGCCCGCAACTTGAGCAACTTCGAAGGATCGACCCTCGAGATCGGCGATGAGGTCCTCAATCAGGAGATCGACCGAGGGTCCCTTCCCCACCACGCGCGCCAGGTCTTCACGCGGCACCGGCTTGGCGCTGGCGAAGAGCACAGCCTCGATCCGACGCATCCATTCGCGCCAGCGCAGCTCTGGAGGCATGTCCTCCAGCTCGCGATCGAGCTCGGTTTCTGGACGGTCCTTCGGCATTGCTAAAGACCGTAGAGGCGAAACGTATCCCGCCCGGTCAACTCGCGTACGGCGCCGAGTTCGACCAGCCGGTCGCAGAACCGTCGCGCGGCGCGGTCGGATCGCAGCGAGGTCAGCGCGGTCGGAGCCACAGCATCGCGGGCCAAGAACATCGCAACGGCCTCGTCGGCACCCTTTGCCCGCAGTTTGGGCGCGACTGCGTTCAACCGCGCTGCCCGCCGGGCCAGGTCGGCAGCCAGGCGCACAGTCTCTGTGGCAGACGCCACCACTGCCTGGTGACAGGCAAGCCGCAGGTCTTCTCCGATCTTGCGCAGATCACGGCGCTTCAGCCCGGCAGTCAGCAACGGGACCACATGATCCCAACCCAGGGCTTGCGCCAAGGTGGCATCTGCCAGGATCAGGGCAGCGATGTCTCCCTGTGGGGTTTCGGACAGAACCGCCTCTAGAACGGACGCAGCCCGCGCAACCGGAGCCCCCTGCCCTGCGTCCAGCCAGGTCCCAATCGCCTCGGGGACCAGATCCGGCAAGGCCCGGCTTAGTGCCCCAACCGACACCGAACGTTCCACGGCCCGCCGCCAACATAGATAGGTTTCGCCTGCGGGGCCGGGCAAGTCTCCGGGACGCAACAAATGGACCGCATCGCGCAACTCTGCGGCTCGTTCAGGTCGCCCTGAGAACCCCACACAGGCCTCTGCCGCGCGTAACTGTAGCGCGACAATCTGGGTGAGAAGTGCGCGTCAATCAGGATGAGAATCCTTGGCCGCAGCAAGAGGACGATGGACGTTTCTTCTGTCGCGTGCAAGGGGTTTGTCGCTTGTGTTTGTCGCGGAGCGTCAATCTGCGGTCATGTCGGCCGGTGACGCCTTTTGTGGGGGCCGGCCGGGCCCTTTGGCCCTTTCCGCGGCCTTGCGTCGATAACTCTCGACATTCATCTCGAAGATGGTCGCGTGGTGGACCAGTCGGTCGACGGCGGCCAGGGTCATCGCCGGGTCGGGGAAGATCTTGTCCCAGGCGCCGAAAGGCTGATTGGCGGTGATCCATTGCCTGGCAGGTGATTGCAAAGCAATCGCCGAGAAGGAGCATGGAGCGGCGCTCGTAGCGCACGCTGATGAGTTCGAAGAGCACGCTGGTTTCGGCCTGATCCTTGGTGACATAGGCGATGTCGTCGAGGATCAGCAGGTGGAACTTGTCGAGCTTTGCAATGGCGCTTTCGAGGGCGAGGTCGCGGCGCGCCAGCTGGAGCTTCTGAACCAGATCGGTGGTGCGGGTGAAGAGCACGCGGTAGCCATTCTCCACCAGCGCCAGCCCGATGGCCGAACTGAGATGCGACTTGCCGACCCCCGGCGGGCCGAACAACAGGATATTGTCGCCCTTTCCGATCCAGCTGTCGCCGGCAGTGATGGCATTGACATGTGCCTTGGAGAGCATGGGGACGGCGGCGAAGTCGAACGTCTCGATGGTCTTGCCGGGCAACAGGCGGGCTTGGGCGAGATGGCGGGCGATCCGGCGGCGGTCGCGTTCGGCCAGTTCATGTTCCACCAGGGCGCTGAGCAGGCGGGCGGCACACCAGCCTTCCTTGTCGGCCTGTTCGGCGAAGCGTGGCCAGAGCACCTTGATGGCGGGCAGCCGCAGCTCGTTCAGGGCAAGGGTGAGACGAGCGGCATCGATTTCGTGCGATGTCATGCTGCGGCCTCCCCGGTGATCGTGGCATTGCCCACCAGCCGGTCGTAGGACGAGAGGTCGGCCAACTGCACGTTGATCCCCGGCAGAGTGTCGGGCGGCGGCGCAAAGAGTGTGCGCAGGGCCTGGATGTCGGGCAGTCGTCGCTGACGCATATCCTCTTCGAGTTGGGCCGCCAGTTCGGCTTCGCAGCCGCGGTCATGAGCCAGGGCCAGAAGATCGACCGTCATTCGGCAGGCCGCCTTTTCGCCGGTCTGTTCCAGCAGGGCCGCGAACATGTCGCGGAAGGCCCGGCGCGGAAACAGCTGGTCCCGATAGACCAGCCCCATCAACGCCATGGGTTTCCTGCGCAGCGAATGAATGACGTGGCGGTAGTTGACCACGTGTCCGTGGCTGCCGCTGGGTGTGGCGCGTCCGCGGGGCAGCGTTTGCAGGAAGGTGGACCCGAGAAACAGATCGAGCCGGTCATCGTAAAGCCGGACCCGCAGTTGATGCCCGATCAGCCGGGAGGGGACGGTGTAGAAGACCTTCTTCAGCAGGAAGCCACCCGATGATGTGACGCGCACCGGGACTTCTTCATAATCCGTGGTCCGCCGGACGGGCAACGGTTTGAGACTGGCGCGCTCGATGTCGATACGCTTGGCATTGCGGGCATTGATCCGGCCCACGATCTCGTCGATGAAGCCGCGATAGGCGCCCAGTGTCCCGAAGTCGCGGGAACCGCGCATGATCAGCGCATCCTCAATGGCGCGCTTCAGATGGCCATGGGGGCCTTCGATGGCGCCGTTCTCATGGGCCACACCCTTGGTGTTGCGCGACGGCGCCATGCCGTAATGGCGACACAGCGCGTCAACGCGATCGGTCAGGTCGGCCTGCGCGGATTGATCCAGGTTCGTAACTCCCAAGCACCCTGTCCGATAGGGTTGCGGGGTTTTGTTCCGTCAGAGCCGTGCGATGATCTGAGGTGGTGACAGGGTCAGGATTTCCAGGATGTTGAACCGGTGTTTTCTGGCCGTCGAGATGACGGACCTGATGTCGGCGAAGACCCGCGCGCCCTCGAGGGTGCGGAAGGTGCCCGAGATTTTCATGCGCAGCTTCATCATGCGCAGGTCCTGTTCGGCCTGATTGTTTGTGAATGGGACCGCGAAGTCGGCGATGAATCGCAAAACGTCATCGCGGTAGTCACGCAGGCGGAGGAGCAGGTTGTGGCCTGGCCGCCTGGCTTTTCGGCCGCGGGTGCCGGGGCTTTTGGCCAGCGGGGGCTGGCGTTCGTGGAAGGCGAGCCCCTTGGCGAGGATCGCCATGTATCTGGTGACTATACCCTGGCGAACCAGTTCCGGGAGTTCGGTCTCGCCTTGATCCTGAGCCGCGCATCTGAGCTGATTGGCGCTATGAAGCACTGCGCTCATCTCCGTCGCCCAAGGCTCTTTTTCGATCTCTTCGATGGCCTTGAGTTCGCGCAAGTGATGCGCCCCGCAGAGGGCGTGGGCGTCCACTCCGCTCATATGGGCGTAGTAGGGTTTCCAGTGATCATGAATGATCGTCCCGCCGGTCAGGAAGGTTGGAACAGCACCGCGTTTGGCGCTGATGCGGTAATGGGTGAAGGCGGTATCGCAGATCGTGTGCAGCCAGTGCAGCTTGCCGGCAACACGAAGTCCGGTCTCGTCCAGATGCCGAACGCCGCCTTCGGCAAGCCGGGCGAGAATGTGTTCAACCACGACACCCATCTTATTTGCCGCGCCGCGCGTCCAGTTGGTCACGCTGGCCGCGCACAAGCTGGTGGCCCCAAACAGGTCGCGCATAAGCTGGCAGACCCGATCCTCGGGTATCAGCTGCTGAACATTGCAATAGACCGCCACTGCCCGCATGCGCGTGCCATATTGCACATGCGCGGCCACGCCATCGGGAAAGCCAGCCGTCGTCGTGGCTCGACAATGGTCGCAACAATAAACCGCCGCCTGATGCTCGGTGACCTCCAGGCGTGGCGCAGGCAAGTCGAACACCTGACGCTTCTCGATCCCTTTCACCATCTCCGCCGTCAGGGCGCTCTGACAGGCGCTGCAATGCGTCGCCTCATGCCGTTCGACAAAGTCGGGTGTTGACGTCTGGCGCAGGGTGTCGCCCCGGTGGCCAACTTGGCCGCCACTTTTCTTTCCGGATTTGCCACGCAGGCTGCGCGGGGCTGGCTTCTTCAGGCCATCACTTGAAGGGGGCTTGCTGCTATTGCTGCTGTTCTTGGCCAACTGTCGGCGCAGGTCCGTGATCTCTTCCGCCATGCTCGCCAACGCAGCTTCAAGCTCAGCGATCCGACGCAGAGCCGTGGCGAGAAGTTGTTCAAGGGCGGCAACCTGATCCATCCCACCACTGATTCAGAGAAATCAACCCGGCGCCACAGAATTCAGACAAGAAAGAAAAAAACACGCGCAAAATGGCAAATTCGACTCACCATAAAACTGACAATAACACTCAAACGTGGGGGGTGCTTGGGAGTTACTTTTTCTTTTCAAAATTCAAGAAAGCACACACACGGGCTCTGCCTGTGTTGTTTAAGTACGTTTAATAGTTTCATATGTTTAGGTATAGAAAAGTGGCTTAAAATCAGTAGCTTGCGCAGTTTGAGGTGGAAGGATTGCGCATTGAGGTGGAAGGATTGCGCAGTAAAGTGGAAGGATTGCGCGTTGAGGTGGAAGGATTTCGGGGAAAGGTGGAAGAATTTCGCTGAGCTAATGTGTGGCGTAACACGCAGAAAAATATAAGTTATTATGAACATCTCAATCACCTTTCTCGCTTGAGGTGGAAGAATTGCGCAAGCCCCTTTGTGCTGCTGAAAACAAGGGGAAATTTGACTCTGTCAGAGGTCTAAAGGTGGAAGGATTGCGGGAAAAGGTGGAGAGTTTCGGACTTGTCTTTTCCACCTTAATCCATATAATTGGTGCAATAACAGGTAATCCTTTCAACCATGTCGAGCACCACACCAGAGAAGCACTTCGTCAACAAGAACGTCGCCGCGATCCATATCAAGGCGAAGCTGACGCTTGCGCAGCGCAAGATGAACAACGTCTTGCTCTACAATGCATATGATAGCCTTCTCACGGCGGATGAACATCAAATCCCGGTGCCTCTTCTCTGCGAGCTTTCTGGCGTTGACGGTAAGAATCTTGCCAACCTCAAGCGTGCTCTTTCGGGTTTAACCTCGACCAGCATCACCTGGAATGTTCTGGGCGAGAATGGCGATGACGAAACCTGGGGCTTTGCGTCCTTCCTGTCCGGTGGTCAGATCAAAAACGGGATTTGCACGTATCGTTATGACAAGGGACTGGCGCGTCAGCTCTTTCACCCTGACATCTACTCACGCATCAACCTGGGTGTGATCAAGAAGATCAGAACCAGCCATGCGTTGGTGCTTTACGAAAACTGCTATCGCTTTGTGAATCGAGGCCGCACCGGATGGTGGGACCTTGAGACCTTCCGCGATATCATGGGGCTGGCTGAAAGCGGGTCCTACAAACAGTTCAAAGACCTGAATAAGCACGTCATCAAGCCCGCGATTGTGGAAGTGAACCAGGTTTCGAACATCATCCTGGAGATGGAATATAAACGCACCGGGCGTTCGGTCAGCGGGTTACGCTTTCTGATCCGAACAAATCCGCAGCTGTCCTTCGAGGGGATGCGCGAAGCAAGCGAGGTTGATAAATCTCCGGTGCTCAAGCGCTTCTTGAAAATCCACGACAACAAGACCCTTGCTCGAAAGATGATCATGGAAGTTGGTGAAGAGCAGCTTGCCAAAAACCTCGACTACGTTGAACAGCAGATGTCCAAGGGGAAGGTGAAGTCTGCGCCAGCGTTCCTTAAAGCGGCGGTCCAGAACAACTACATATCGGAGGATGCTCGACAGGCAGAGCGCCGCGCAGGGCTCGACAAACAAGCGCAACAGATGCGTTTGCTGGAGGATGCCAAGACTGAGCGCGAGAAAAAGGCGCGCGAGGTAGATCGCGCTTACTCAACAGCCTGTATTGAGGCCATTCAAATGGCCTTTGACCAGCTAGATCCTGACACACAAAAGCAGGTGGAAGGTGAGTTTCTTGAAAGCGAAAGCTTTGGAAGCTTTCAGATCACAGATTTTCGCAGAAGCGGTTGGGCATCCCGTATGACGCTGTCACCGGCTATCAAGTTCTGGATGAGCCGTAAGGCTCCCCTGCCCCGCATGTCCGATATTTCAAAGAAGTTGGGTGTCGAGGACTTCGAGGCCTTTAAGGTTGAGACAGATCGCATTGGTCAAGAATTAGAAAAAGCATAAAAGACAAATAGCATGCTATTTGTCTTTTTGTGTGTGGTGCTTGGGGTTCCGCTCCGTTGGGGCTTGAAAGTATACGGGCACATCAAAACTAATTTTATTGACCTGCTCCGAAGCGAGTGCAGCTTTCCCTTCTCCGAGGTCAAAACGCGGATGCCCGCATTGGCTTCTTTGGTGACAGCAACCGAGACGTCGAAGTGGATGTTCTGTAGAAGTATTTGCCGCTCGTTCTCCACGTGACCCGTAGCGATGAACAGAAGAGCTTCGTTTTGCGCGGCGGCAACGCCCGTTTGTGATGTCTAAGAGGGTTTGTTTGACAAATTCGTCAAGTTTCATCGGGCTAATTATAAAAAGCAGGCTTTTTATAATTCATGCTTTTTATAAAGCTCCAACATGTGCTCCATAAGCTCAGCATGCCTATGCTTTCCCTCGAAAGCAATACGGCGGAACTCATCGTCAAATTGCTGACTTACGCGGGTTGAAAACGGCACGGTCCTATTGGTCTTCTTGCGGGCCTTCCGTGGCGCTTCACTGTCCCCTTCAAGCGCTTCTGACAGGTTTCCAGCGGTCAAGTTTTCGTTGATCTTCGTGACTGTGCTAGGTCCGGTCTTCCCTTTCAATGCAGCAAGCTTACTCATGGTTTCAAACCTTAAGAATTATTTCGATGAGCGTATCGATGAACGACTGGCTTTTGTCGTTTACACTTTGATGGCGTGTCTCCAGGATCGACTTCCCGACATATTGCGCGTCGGAGTAGCTGGTTTTTTCCGGGATATATCCATCAACCACCATGAATCCACGGGCTTCGATGTCTTCCCTGGCTCTGTTTGCAGAGGCATCAGAACCAACACGGGACAATGTCACCACGATTTTCTTGCGCGGGATGCCTTTATCAACAAGCGCCTTGGCGAGGTCGCAGGTCGGTTCAGTGTCGTCGTTACTAACTCCGCAAGGGATGATCACCAGATCGGCCACCTTAGTTATTTCAAGCGTCTTTTCGGACGCGCGGCCTTCACCGTCCATGATGAGCAAGTCGAACCCGTCAGCGGCCTCAAGCGCCGCTCTGACGGATTTAAACATCTCGACGGAGCCAACTTCATTCAGATCGGCTTGAAGGCGTCTTTGGTGCCACTTGGTGAAGGTTCCTTGCTGGAGGTCGAAGTCAGCGATTTTAACGCCTAGCTCAGCTTTCTGAGCCTCACAGGCGATAGCGCGGGCGAGGGTGCTTTTACCAACCCCACCTTTCTGGCTAATGAGTCCTAGAATTTTAGTCATGTCTGCTCGTTATGATCTATTTTTTGCCATTGTATGGATAAATTGCAGGAAAGCAAACTTTAATACATTATAAAAAGCATGCTTGTTATAATGTATGCTTAATCCGCAATATCACCGATATCGAGCCCGTGCTCCTCGATGTCCTGATTGATCCCCATTCGTCCATCGAAGATGAAGAGGACAAAGACGGTGTCGTCCCTGAGCGTATAGTAGATGTTGTAGCGCTTCTGGAAAATCAGACGCCGGATGCCGCGCGGCTCATGGTAGAGGTGCCCAAGCTGGGGATTGCTGCTCAGGTGCTCCACGATGAAGTGGTCAATCTCGTACTGAAAGGCCTCGGCGTAGTCCTGCGAGTAGTCCGAGTGGTACAGGAAAATCGGCCACAAGCTTTCGCTTGCGGTCTGCGTCATCACTACCTTCATGCGGCGCTGGAGCTAAGATCCTTGAACCGGCCAATGCGAGCCGCTGTGCTGGCATCGCTGACTTCTTCGAAGCGCCCGTTCTCGATGTCTTCAAGCCCCTGGGCCAGGCCACGCTCGATGCGAAGCTTGGTCAGCTCCTCCCAGTCCTGAAAGGACACGGTCACTGCCACAGGGCGGTTCTTCTTAGTGACGACTACGGGCTCGCGCTGCGCGGCGTCCAGGTAGCGCCCGAACCCCTTGCTCGCGACCGATGCGGTCATGGTCTTCATGTTCATAGGCCTTGTGCTTAGAGGGTAGTGTCCACATTATACGGAAAATACGGAAAACGCAAAAGTTTCCCGGATCAGGTTGCTTCAAATTGGAGAGGGGATGGAACAGTTAACAAACACCGAGAGGGGAAACCGGCATTGTCAAGTCGTGGGAGGGCATTGTCCAGGGCAATCAATTGAATGGAAAAAAGGCTGCGAAAGAGCCATATGGCGTTCGTGCATCCTGCACTCGGGGCATCAAAAGGCGTATTCAGGGCAATTCCGGGAGGAAACGTGCACCTCGTTAGGGTTTTTACGAGTCGAGTTGACCGCTTGAGTTGTTCAGTCGAATACCCTGGACAATGCCCTCCCACAACTTGACAAAGCCACATGCAGGCCGCGGTCGAAAAGCTGCCCGCAGACGTCGCGCGACTGTCTCACATATTGTCGCGGCATATCAACTTTCTCGTGCGTATGATATCATCCGGCGAGAAAGCGGCGCGCAGGGCGGCTTGCGACCGCTTGGAAAGCATCCTTCCGAATGGGAATTTTGAAAAGAAAATTCAGACCCTATGACGGGATATCGTTCCGCTCAGCCCTACGTCCCAACCTGAAGGTACTCTTGTTTGCCAGGGGGGTGCGGTCAAAAGGCCGAGCGCCCCGAACAGCTGGACCCGCCTCCCCCGAATTCGGGGATTTTTTTTCATGGATCGTGAAAATTCGACCTCGGTCGACCTCTTCGGGAATGTCACTTTTGACAAGCCCCGAACGCGCGGGCGACCGCCGTTCGGGAGGACCGGGGAAAATGCCCGTAAAGTCAGTATGTTGCTGGCCATGGGGTGGTCGAACAATTGAATTGCCGGGGTTATTCGCGTTCCGCGCACGGGTAAAGCGATCTCGACCCCAACGTAGAAACGGCATTTTAGATCCGGGCTCAAAATACGGGAGTTTGCGCGGGACCACATGACAGCCCGGCAGATCATGCGGGTCAAGCGTAACCTCGATCAAGAGTTGTTGCTTACCCCTTGAAGGGAGAAAATATGATGCCCGCAAAAAAGGATGGAAATTATTATTCCCAAAGATTGAGAAACCCCGGGCTTTATAAAGACTGTGAAAAGGCGTGCGGAGAGCCTTGTGGTCAACCCGGGTTCAGGACCTGTTGAATCGAAGGGATTCCCGGTTCCGATGAAGTGTGGTTCATCATGGCGAAGGAGATTCACTGAATTGCCTATGACAACACCGGGGCTATACGGAGTTTCCTGCCGTCTCGGGCTTGCCTGTTGGACCGCCCTGTCATAGCAGCACGGGTGACACCACTTTGCACGGGGACCCGATGGCCGAGTTGCACAATCCGCACGACACCCTGTTCCGCGCGCTGCTGTCCGATCCCGGGCGGGCGCTCGACAGCGTGCCAGGGCCGGGGTCGATTACCGCCGAGTGCCAAATCTGCGGTTATCCATGTTGCCGGTGTATAGGGCGGTGCACATCTTGCGCATTATGACGCAGGTGGCTTCGGCCTGAACCAAAATAGCACCCTCACGCGGTTCGCGGGAATAATACTTCCGCAAGGTCTTTTCATCGCATCCCGGAACGATGGCGATTTCGCCATGTGTCATGCCCCCGGCGCGCAGGTCCACGACAAGCTTCTGATTTGCCTTGCTTTTTGCGTATGCCTTCCGACCGCGCGGGTTTTTCATCGGCAGCAAGGGATTTCCAAAGAGGTCTGTTTTCGGATCTGCGGTGGAATTTTCAGGTTTCACGGGAAAAAAATCCCCGAATTCGGGGGAGGCGGGTCTAGCCGGTCGATGCGCTCGGCCTTTTGACCCTCTTCGTGCATTTAAGGCCATCTTCATAAATCCAAGCCTGATCCCAGCATCGTAAAAGTTGATGGTGACCGCATTCATCTAGAATTAACTTCACATCTGATGCAGCGTTAACGCCTTCCTCACGCATTTTTGTACTTAGGCGATATGTGATTCTTGGCGGTAGATTCCCACCGACCCTAAATGCCAAGTATCCATCATCATCAATGTTGAAACTTTGAAATGATGCGGGATTTTTTGAATCAGTATCTATTCTGGACACATGATCGCGAACCCTTTGTCCTATCGCGCATAACTCAACATATTCATTCTCAGACCAAATTCGCGAAGTCTGCTGATTTACCGCTTCGGCATATGTCCCACCTTCGGGGACCAAAACTGGATACCGAGCATCGACAAGCACCATGCTCGTGAGTTTTTTAAACTGTTGGTGGTCGTTTTGGTCACGAGGAAATGCCAGTTCATGTGCCATATAATCCAGTTTGTGTCCGAAGCAACGTTTCACATCACGTTCAAACATCTTGTTTGCGCATCCTCGATACGCTTTCGCGACCCCAGCTTTCAGGTACATTTCGACTGCATAGCCTAGAAGCAGCATTGATGCCCGAGGCAGACCTGTCAGGAGCGTCCAATCATCGGCTGTCGGGCTTTGCCCACCATTTTGCTGATGGATTTTGGCGGTTTGTGAAAATGCCGCCCGATGATCTTCCCATGTATCTCGTACCTTCCGAGACGATGCTAAGAGGCCGTCACCTTCGGCTACCCACTCTTGAGGATTAAATTGACCAGTGCTTCTATGAGAGAGGCGGCTTTGGGCAGACATTTTTAGACCTTTGCGTGTGAGTGATAACCGTCAGTATGGAAAATGTTTTGAAGTCCTCAGAGGCGGATTCCGAATCCCCTGCCCCGTCATTCTCGACTGTTCGCCCATAATCCTCCGCTAAGATCTACCGCATTCCGGCTGACAGCTGGCTTTCCTCAGGCCGCCAACTGAACTCGATATACATCCTCGTTTTTCATCACAGCCCAAGCCATCCGGGCCATCTTGTTTGCCAGTGCGACTGCGACGAGCAGTTTGGGTTTGCACTTCAACATCCGATCAAGCCAGGAGCCATTGGGCGCGCCACCTTTTCGTTCATTGGATTGGATGACGGACATTGCTCCAGGGATGAGTAATCTTCTGATATCTTTCTGGCCCATCTTCGACGTTCGCCCCAGCCGGGTTTTCCCGCCTGTTGAATTCTGTTTTGGCGTCAGGCCTGCCCAGGCGGCAAAATCCCGCCCCTTGCGAAAACTCTCACGTGGGGGTGCGAGAGATGATATTGCCATGGCGCACATGGGCCCGATTCCAGGTATGGTCATCAACCGCTGCGCATTCTCATCCATTCGGGCCGCGGCTTCGATCCGGGATGTCAGGTCATCAATCTGCCAATCCAGAATGCTCAAGTGATCGAAGAGCCGGATGCACATATTGCGCATTATCAACGGGAGTTCGGTGGTTTCGTCGTCGATAACCATAGCTTCGAGTTTTCTGATGTGGGACGGGCCCTGAGCTGCCACAATCCCATACTCGCCTAGATGACCGCGTAGTGTATTGATGACCTGCGTGCGTTGACCGACAAACAATTCTCGCGTTTTCAATAGCATGGATCGGGATTGCTGTTCCGCCGATTTCACGGCGACAAATCTCATCCCGGCGCGCGCTGCGGCCTCCGCAATTGCTTCGGCATCAGCCATATCGTTCTTCTGTCGCTTCCTGAATGGCTTGACATATTGCGGAGGGATCAATCGAACCTCATGTCCGAGCCGTTCGATCTCGCGGCCCCAGTGATGGGAACTGGCGCAAGCCTCCATCGCAACAAGGCAACATGTTTGCGCCGACAGAAAATCCAGAACACACCCGCGCCGGATTTTGCGGCGGAATACGGTAGACCCATCTGCGGTAGCTCCATGAAACTGAAACACATTCTTGGCAATATCGATCCCGATTATGCTAACTTACCCCGATTCTGGATAAGACGTTGGCGTCACCAGTGCACTACTCGACAGAATTTTTTCGTAGTTTTTTGATTCGTTTTTTACGATACTCGTTGACCCTTTTTCGCAGAGGGTTGCGATGAGGGATTTCCACCATTGTTATGGAAATGATCCTCGGTTCTCTCAAAGCCTCATTTGGCTCCAGTTCAACGGCAATTCCGCCAAACTCTCCAAGAAATAGAACATTTGAAACGGTTTCGTGATCCGCTTTGAATGTATCAGGGTCATTTTTCCGTACGTGTTTCGGGATGATCACCTGAAAGGGAGTGGCAGCCATCAGATCGAGCACAAGTGTCATGGTTCTTTTAGGGAGCGCAGCCAGTTCATTGAGCTTATCCGTGAGGGCGTAGAAACGGTTGGGGTCCTCTTCCATCATGTCGAACATGAGGTCCCGGATCTTCTCATAAGCGAGATCTTCGTTGATTGGGAAGTTGTTCTCCATGGCGCGCACCTTTTGCCCCGTGTTGACCAGCCTGAATGCCCCCGTGATTAGTATGGGGTGAGAGGGGTTTCCAGGTACGTTGCCCCATGATTCAAGGTTCAAAAGCGACACAATATGGACCGCCACTCATGTCGATCACTAACACCGCACTTTTTGTCTGTCTCGATGATTTTGCAAAAACCTACGAGGACTGGGAGCGCCACCGGTTGATCCCCTCGGGTCGTCAGAGGCTTCGCGCCGGCAAGCTGACCCTGGGGGAGAGCCTGTTCATCATGGTCTTGTTTCACTTGTCGCCGTTCAAGGACTTCAAACATTATTGGATTTATGGCGTTGAGCAGAAATACCGTGACTGCTTTGGCACCCTCCCGAGCTATGGTCGGTTTGTCAGCCTCATGCCAAGATTAATGGTGCCGTTTTGCATACTGCTGCACTGCTTCAGCGGTGAAAAAACCGGCGTCTATTTTGCCGACAGCACTAAGCTCGCGGTCTGCCACAATGCCCGCATTAATCGAAACAAGGTCTTCAAGGGGCTGGCAAAGCGCGGTCGCAGCACAATGGGCTGGTTCTTTGGCTTCAAACTGCATCTAATCATCAACAACAAGGGGGAGATCATGGCCGTCAAAATCACGGCAGGTAATGTCGATGATCGAAAGCCGTTTGAAGCCATGATCGCGGGCCCCGAAGGCAAAATATTTGCTGATAAGGGCTATATCTCCAAATCCCTCTTCCAACGGCTCTGGCAGCGTGGGCTCCACCTCGTCACCGGCATTCGCCGCAACATGAAAAACTATCTCCTGCCAATCCTGAACAAAATCCTGTTGCGAAGGCGGTTCATCATCGAAACTCTGTTCGATAAGTTGAAAACCAGCATGGGACTGGAACACACTCGACACAGATCGCCTGCCAACGCATTCGTACACCTCATCTCGTGTGTCGCAGCCTATATGCTCGGGAAAACCAAAGTTAAAATGGGACCCATAACCGTGCCGGAAACAATCAGGCAGGTCGAATACCAGATATAGCGCTTATCCAGAACTCAGGTCGATTTAGACATTTCGCAATTGCCCGACGGCGGATTGCTTGCGACGGGGTCGCTGTTGTTGGAATTGCCGTTCAATGCAAATTCAGACCAGCGACAGGACGTTTTGATCCTTGATCGATTCGACAAATGGCGGCGAAAGTTTCGCATGACCCTGGGCGCCAAGGGCGACCTGTTCATCGAACATCAGCAGGGCGATCTGGTCAGCTATGGATTGGTGAAATTCGAAAAACCCGAACGGGACGAAAACCTCCGCGTTACCCTTTCCTGGGATGCACCGAGCCGGATCGGTATTCTGACAGTCGAAAACCTCGATACCGGCGTGATCGGTCAAAAAGTGCTTGAGGATCCGAGCCCCTGGCCCCTGGCCGACCTACATGCGCTGACTGTCGACGGCGACGGCGTAAACCTGGATCCGGGTATAACATTGATGGCAATATGCGACGGGGTTGCGCCGGTCGGCTTGAAGGGTGGATTCGTGGCGGGCACGCCAATCGAAACTTCGCTTGGCCCTCGACCAGTGGAGTCACTGGCCACCGGCGATCTGGTGCAGACATCCGAACACGGGATGCAGCCGGTACGGCGCGTCGCCTCCTTTGAAGTTCCGGCCATTGGTTCATTCGCAGTAACTCCCAAGCACCCTGTCCGATAGGGTTGCGGGGTTTTGTTCCGTCAGAGCCGTGCGATGATCTGAGGTGGTGACAGGGTCAGGATTTCCAGGATGTTGAACCGGTGTTTTCTGGCCGTCGAGATGACGGACCTGATGTCGGCGAAGACCCGCGCGCCCTCGAGGGTGCGGAAGGTGCCCGAGATTTTCATGCGCAGCTTCATCATGCGCAGGTCCTGTTCGGCCTGATTGTTTGTGAATGGGACCGCGAAGTCGGCGATGAATCGCAAAACGTCATCGCGGTAGTCACGCAGGCGGAGGAGCAGGTTGTGGCCTGGCCGCCTGGCTTTTCGGCCGCGGGTGCCGGGGCTTTTGGCCAGCGGGGGCCGGCGTTCGTGGAAGGCGAGCCCCTTGGCGAGGATCGCCATGTATCTGGTGACTATACCCTGGCGAACCAGTTCCGGGAGTTCGGTCTCGCCTTGATCCTGAGCCGCGCATCTGAGCTGATTGGCGCTATGAAGCACTGCGCTCATCTCCGTCGCCCAAGGCTCTTTTTCGATCTCTTCGATGGCCTTGAGTTCGCGCAAGTGATGCGCCCCGCAGAGGGCGTGGGCGTCCACTCCGCTCATATGGGCGTAGTAGGGTTTCCAGTGATCATGAATGATCGTCCCGCCGGTCAGGAAGGTTGGAACAGCACCGCGTTTGGCGCTGATGCGGTAATGGGTGAAGGCGGTATCGCAGATCGTGTGCAGCCAGTGCAGCTTGCCGGCAACACGAAGTCCGGTCTCGTCCAGATGCCGAACGCCGCCTTCGGCAAGCCGGGCGAGAATGTGTTCAACCACGACACCCATCTTATTTGCCGCGCCGCGCGTCCAGTTGGTCACGCTGGCCGCGCACAAGCTGGTGGCCCCAAACAGGTCGCGCATAAGCTGGCAGACCCGATCCTCGGGTATCAGCTGCTGAACATTGCAATAGACCGCCACTGCCCGCATGCGCGTGCCATATTGCACATGCGCGGCCACGCCATCGGGAAAGCCAGCCGTCGTCGTGGCTCGACAATGGTCGCAACAATAAACCGCCGCCTGATGCTCGGTGACCTCCAGGCGTGGCGCAGGCAAGTCGAACACCTGACGCTTCTCGATCCCTTTCACCATCTCCGCCGTCAGGGCGCTCTGACAGGCGCTGCAATGCGTCGCCTCATGCCGTTCGACAAAGTCGGGTGTTGACGTCTGGCGCAGGGTGTCGCCCCGGTGGCCAACTTGGCCGCCACTTTTCTTTCCGGATTTGCCACGCAGGCTGCGCGGGGCTGGCTTCTTCAGGCCATCACTTGAAGGGGGCTTGCTGCTATTGCTGCTGTTCTTGGCCAACTGTCGGCGCAGGTCCGTGATCTCTTCCGCCATGCTCGCCAACGCAGCTTCAAGCTCAGCGATCCGACGCAGAGCCGTGGCGAGAAGTTGTTCAAGGGCGGCAACCTGATCCATCCCACCACTGATTCAGAGAAATCAACCCGGCGCCCTTACCACCCTTCAATTTAGCCAGACATCCCAGAGCTTGGGGATTTTGGCATAACCTGCGAGGCATCGTCGGATAGCACGAAGGCCTGTCTTGAAGAGAGAGCATAAGGACCTTCGGGCTTTTCGAATCCCCTTTTTTCGCCGCGTATTGCGACGTGGTGCTCTTCGTTTGCTCCGGTTGAAACAGCCCAGTACATGGCGATTGCCAGCACCAAAATGAGGCGGGCCAATCGATCCGGCTTTTTGATCTGGCTTTGAGTAATTTCAAAGCCCCGGGTTTTGAAGTCGGAGAACATGGCTTCAATTCCCCAACGCATTCCATAATCGAGCACCTTGTACTCGGACGGTGCTGCATTCATGGCAATAATCCAAGGCTCTTTGTGCCCCTCTTCGTGAAGCACTCCAATGTTGCTAAAGACGCCCGTTCCGTAAAGCTCAGCGTTTACAAGCCCTTCGGGCATCAGTTGGGCAATTTCGCGCGTCATCATCTCGCCACCCTGATGTTGCAGTGTGATATTTCCCTTCATGCGCAGCCGGTAGTCCCATCCAGCCTCCTGGCACCATGCGACCAATCGGGCGGTTCCATAAAACCGATCTCCCGCCAGCAACACACGCGCATCCGCCGGGAGCCATGGGCGGACTGCTTCCAAAAGCTCATGTTGCACGCGCCATCCAATCGGCCCTTTGGTCTGGCGTACACGCCAGGCGACCGGGAGGGCCCGATCCCGCATCCGCACCGATAACATCAAAACCTCATGCCCTTCGTTGAGCTTGCTTTGATCAAGGGCCACCACAATCGTTTCTCCGGCCTCACACTGGCGGCGGAAAATTTCACCAACATAGGCCTGCATGATCTCATCAGTATCGATGTGAGGATTGCCCAGAACCCGCGAAATGTATTGATAGCGGTGGTCCACAGAGCCGATATCGCGGGGCAGAGCAGCCGCATTTTCCATCAGATTGACGCTGCGCGTGTTCAAAATCACGCTTGCTATGATGCACAATCCCTCCCGGCGCGACTTGTGATACCCGAGCAAGCGGTCCTGAAAATCCGCCTCAACCTTCGAATAAAGCTCTGAAAAACAAACATTTCCCAACAAACCAGCCTCCAATATCAGCAGTGGAGACTCCTTGAATCACACAGATCAGACAAACGTCAAATCAGATCCGGAAATTTTGAAGGGTGGTAAGCCCGGCGCCACAGAATTCAGACAAGAAAGAAAAAAAACACGCGCAAAATGGCAAATTCGACTCACCATAAAACTGACAATAACACTCAAACGTGGGGGGTGCTTGGGAGTTACTTTGAAAGAACAAAAGATGATCATTCCAGCAGCACTGAAAGGCTGAAAACCAGTGAAGGCAAGGGAGACAGCGGCCAGTCATGCCATCATGGGTATACCCATGATGACGATGCGCATGAACACTGAAACCCGCCATTTTTATGTTCACTTTGGGTCTGTTTCGAGATAATGAACAGATCATGTCAGAGGCACACCCAAAATGAACACTTATCAGGCCAAAATCGGATATGCCCGCATCTCGACCGTGGATCAGAACCTCGATGCTCAAATCGAGGCACTGACAGCGGCGGGATGTGGGATGGTCCGTCAGGAACAGCGTAGCGGGACGACGCTTGAGGGTCGCCCCGAGCTGAACAACATTCTCGACTTCATTCACAAGGGCGAAACTTTGGTTGTCACGCGGATCGACCGTCTGGCACGCTCAATGCACGATCTTCAGACCATCGTCACCCGACTGAAGGACAAGGGCGCGCATCTCGCGGCCACGGAGCAACCCGTGGATACGTCCACCGCAGCGGGTAAAGCGTTCTTCGATATGCTGGGCGTCTTTGCTGAATTCGAGACCAATCTTCGCCGGGAGCGCCAGTCAGAGGGTATCGCCACAGCGAAGCGACGCGGCGTATATCGCGGGCGCAAACCGAAGATCGATATGGTCGCCATTGGTGAACGATTGGCTGGCGGTGCCACGCCCACCGAGATCGCCCGCGAGATGGGCGTCTCGCGCGGCACCGTCTATAAAGCAAAGGCTTTGATGCCCTCGGATGGCCAAACGACAGGGCAGAGCCCATA
Source organism: uncultured Paracoccaceae bacterium (assembly GCA_951812305.1). GTDB lineage: Bacteria > Pseudomonadota > Alphaproteobacteria > Rhodobacterales > Rhodobacteraceae > Rhodobacter_B. The sequence continues at coordinate 1,803 of CATOSB010000010.1, read as the reverse complement.
ATGAAAAAGAACAAGCGGAAAGCGCGCGTGCAGACGGCCAAGCCACCTGCGAAGGTCGGCCAGGCCAATTCCAGGGTGCCCCCGCCGCGCAACCTGACACCCGAGCTATGCAAACGCTTGCGCCGGGACATGACGAAGGCCTGCCTCGCCGTGGTGGAAACGCATGGGCTGACGGTTGAAGGTGGCGAACTGAGTGACATCGATCTGCGTCATGGCTTCGACATCAGTTTCCGCGTCGGCATTCCGATGGCAGACGGCGCAATCTATTCGCCAGACAAAGCCATGTTCGAGGTCCTTGCGCCGCATTTTGGCCTGGAACCCTCTGACTATGGGCGGACCTTCAGATCGAAAGATGAGGTCTTCCGCATTGTCGCCATCAATCCAAATAGACCAAAATACCCCATCAGCGCTGAACGCGTCTCAGACGGTCGGGGCTTCAAGTTCCACCCAGACAATGTCGTCATGTACTTGCAGAGTTCAGGCGCATGAAACGTACACCATTTGTTCTTTCAAAAGCCCAAATATGCAGCTTCGGGCCAGCCAGGCCGACAAGGTGGAGAAATCAGGTACCGCGATTTCGACACAGAGCAGCTTTGCAATCGAACACATCAAGCCTTGCGTCTGGCGTAATGGTTGGCGGAATACCATGCCCGGCGTCAGGCACATCTCAATCGCCAGATCCGAATATTTGCGCTGCCCGCCACGGGTAGCACGCCGAGGCGCAGCCCATGAACTCATTGCATCCTCACTAAAGCGTTTCGCGATTAAGCTGAGACACAGCTTGATTGTGAAACGCATGCAAAATCGGTTGCGGGCGTTTTAACATAATATTGTGATTCAACATCATGTCAAAACGCTTTAATCCAGATCGTCAGATCACCGCGCCGACGAAGCGCTTCGTTGTATTCAGCCCAATTGGCCACGCGATACTTCTGTTTCGGGATCTTATAGCTGTAGGCGCTTGCAAACATCCGGGTTTCGACCTGCAAACATCGTGTAATTTCTGCCGGGATTATCTGCGACTATCGGGGTGCTCAAACCGGGATTATCTGCGAACGAGCCGGGATTAGTTGCAACCAGCCTGCAAACATCGGGGTTTGCCGGGATTAGTTGCGACTATCGGCTGTCTGGGAAACGCTCGTTTGCTGGTTGGTCTGGACGAACATCCGCATGCGCGTGATCTTCTTGGAGTTTTTTGTTGATGAACCCTGTCCGCCTTTCATCAGATCGGAAGACCTGCCTGGCGCATGATGTCGCCGAGTTCGGTGGTACGATCAGTGTCAAGTTTGCCCTTCAGGAAGCGGCGAGCCTCAGCCTGCGTGAGGTCGAACTGCTCGGCCAGTGATTTCGGCGAGTATCCGATGCGGGCGAGGCGGGCGTCGAGATCGTCAAACCCGGCAGAGATGGTTTCGCGAACAATATCGACGGTAACCTGATCACCGCCCATGCGGAACGTGTCGGTGAAGGCGCGGTTCAGGTGCTCGGCGATTTGCAGTGGCGTGTTCAGTTTCTCGGCTGGGAAGTTGCGCGCTTCCGAGGTGATCACGTCATCGACTTTGGTGCCGTCGGTCAGGCATTGCTTCAGCAACGCGGCAATAGCCAATAAGCATGGAGGATAGTCCAGAATTCCGTCAGTAACCTGAGTTCTGGATAAGCGCTATATCTGGTATTCGACCTGCCTGATTGTTTCCGGCACGGTTATGGGTCCCATTTTAACTTTGGTTTTCCCGAGCATATAGGCTGCGACACACGAGATGAGGTGTACGAATGCGTTGGCAGGCGATCTGTGTCGAGTGTGTTTCC
>CATOSB010000009.1 GCA_951812305.1 uncultured Paracoccaceae bacterium | reverse complement strand
CTGGAACACACTCGACACAGATCGCCTGCCAACGCATTCGTACACCTCATCTCGTGTGTCGCAGCCTATATGCTCGGGAAAACCAAAGTTAAAATGGGACCCATAACCGTGCCGGAAACAATCAGGCAGGTCGAATACCAGATATAGCGCTTATCCAGAACTCAGGTTATGTGTAAGGCATGGATATTTTCGCGATGATATTTGCCATTTTGATGATAGCTGCCGCCATCGCTGCGACGGTTGTCTTGGGTGTTTATGCGGGCGGGATTTGGGGCGCAGGCGCATTTGCACTGCTGCTGTTCATTCTTTACCGGGCATGCACCCATCAAAGCGGCCCCGACCGTTCAAACGACCGGGACACGCTAAATGCTTTTCAGCAGTCACTGGCTGACGACTAAGGCTATTCAAACTTCAAACGTGTCGCGTCCCACACCTTCTGTGCAGCATCGTGCCATTTGTTGAAATCTGACATCTTCATCACCAAGACCTGCGGCAGTGGCGTCGAAAACACCAATGCCACAAAGCCAGCGGCAAAGCGCAGGTCTTCCGCTACTTTGCCGGGCGTTCGTTTCCCGAACCGTCACCAGCACCTTTGCCCTTGGCCGCTTGGAAACCCAAGACAGCTTCCGCTGCAGCGTTGACAGCCTCAAGGTCCGAGTCCTTGATTTTGCCAACCACGGCTTCAGACACACCCGACAGGCGCGCCAACCAAAAGCGGTTCACCTTTGCTGCCGTGATAGGTGAATGCACGGCCAGTTCAGAACCGTCTTCCTGTTTCACCATCTTGGGTTCTGGAAAAGATGCTTCCAGTTCCGCATAGGCAATTTGGGTGTCAAGGTCGGGTTCATCGAACATCAGCTTGTCATAGGTCTGGTCATCGACCGTGACAGGCCGCGTCAGCGGAACTTCAATTGGTAGGTCCATTTGTGTGACCCCTTACAACAGAAGCGCGGCACGGATGTCGCTTGTCTGCGACTGCCCACCGACCGCGACATTGAAATCATCTGCTTCGATCATTTCAGCGCCACCGATTTCCAGCTTCAGGTATTCCCACACGAACGTGTAGTCAGTTTCCGCCTTGTCGCCAGATTTCCAGCTGCCAAAGTCCGCTTCCTTCAGGAAGCCGCGCAGGTAGCACGTCGCGTTGGTGACAGTGCCATCTTCATCGACCAGCGCGCCGGTAATCATCAGCGTGTCAGTCGTGCCCTGCATGCCATTGATGGCACCGACCGTCGCAGGGTCCAGCGCGGTCATCTTGAACTTGGCGTTTTCGCGTTCATAGCCTTGGCGAATTTCGCGCTCCATCACCATGCCCGCATTGCGGATTTTGTCAGTCTTCACTTTGAAGGGTGGAATCGTCATTTCTGACGCTTGGCCAACCTTCACATCTTCGTTCAGCCACAACGCACAATCGCGAAGCAGGAATGCCGGGGTCGATTTCATATCATATCTCCTGAATGGGCCATTCATCTGATGGCATCAGTGCAGATGCACCGGCGGCGCATCTGCATCTTGGGTTTGCGGAATGACCGGACTTAGGCTGTTGCCTGAAGTGCCGCCTTGGTCAATTCCAAATAATATTCGATGTTGCGGTGCGCGATGAAGCGGATGTCTTCCATCGGTGCAGGCGGTTCGAAATCAAGCGACAGCGTGATGCGGCCAGCAGCCAGCTGCGTTGGTTCGTTCAGGTCTTGGTCCAGCCAGACTTTACCACCGATGATTGCGCCTTCAGCAATGAAGGTCCGCATCGCGGCATTGCCAGACTCAATCATCAACTTGACGTTTGCCGCCGAAAACGGCTTGTCCACGAATTCCATGTAAGCCTTTTCGATGGCTTCATTGATGAAATCTGCAGTGCGGCGAACAGCCAAGAACACCCAAAGGTCATCACCCGTCGCGCCACGGTTGCCCCAAGTGATGTATCCTTCACCGGTGTTGATGACAGTGTTGACGTGGTTTTCGTTCAGATAGTTCGAATGCGCGCCATAGGTGACCGGACGGGTCACACCGCCAATGCCGTTGATGGCCTTGTTCGACAGCGAGTGCCAGAAGCCCAACGTCTTATCGACACGCGCCTGAACACCTGCAAACCGTGCGGATGCTGGCCGCGCGACATAGGCGCTGGTGGCCGTGTCCCAAACCTGAACTTTGGGGTCCACGACATAGACACGCTGCGAATTGATCTGCTGACGGTAAAGGATGGCAGTGGCGTCATCCGTGTCAGGACCATCGACAAAGGCAACAGCCCGCATTGCATCCAAGACACCCACCAGTTCAGCGACCACAGGATTGGCAACCGCGCCATCACCGGAAGTGAAGCCGGGTGCCGCAATCAAGCGTGGCTTGATGCCAAGCATCGGTTCGGATTTCAGCAGCGCATGGACACCCGTGCGCGCCGTTGCGTCACCAACCAGATTAGACATAGTGGCAGCAAGGTCCACGCCTTCTTCCACGCGGATGACAACCGTGTATGCGCCGATCTGGTCGAACACGTCATCAATCGCATCTTTCAGGGTGCCCGTGTCACCAATACCAACTGCATCGGTTGGCGTGCCCTTCAGCAGCACCGGCGTGTTCAAGGGGAACTTGCCAGCATCAGCATCGGGTGCCGTGCCCAGAAGGCCCACGACAGCCGTTTGCGCCACCTGCACCAGAACAGGGGTTTCATTGGATTCCGACAGTCGCGTGCCGTGATGGTAGCTGAGGTCAGCCATAGGTCTTTCTCCTTTGGTCAAAAGAAAACCCGGCACGCTGGCCGGGATGAAGGGCATTTACGCCATTCGGGTTGTGCGCAGATGCGCTTCAGTAGTTTGCCGTGACCGCCAAACCGTTGTTCACCAGCTGTTGGTTGAAACTGACAGCATCAGCTGACAGGGACACCCCGCCACGGGCATCCGGAACAAGGTCATCAACCGCAAACACGTCCGCAAGCCAGCGACCATATTTGCCTTTGCCGCGCCCATCCTTGTAGGTGCGGATGACAACCTGCTGTTCAAGGATTTGGTCGCGCAGCCAGTCGCGGGCTTTTGCGCCATCAACCTTTTCAGGTCCGCGCATTTCAGGAGCGTCGATGCCAAACAGGCGCAATTTGATGTGTTCGGATTTCTGATGAAACCCAAGGTCCACATCGACCGTGATGGTGTCTGCGTCATAGACAGCCACCACAGTCGCTTTGAAAGTGAACATCAGTCTGATTCAACTGCCAAAAGCGCCGTAGAAACAGCCGTCGCGCGGGTTTCAATATCAGTGACGACGCTGGCGATACCTTTCAGCATGAACGGCAAAACAACCTCGCCGCTCTCGACTTTTTGCAGGAACTCTGCGGACAGTGCGGCAAACGGCTCAGCGGCTTCGCGCACCTCTGACAGGCTGTTGGCGGTGGACAACTTGCCCACCAACACGGCCAAGCCATAGATGGCAAGCTGAGCACCATCAGCGGTAGTGCCCAACAAAGAAGCGGTGTCACCAGCCTTTAGCGCGATCTGACCACGCAACATGCCACGACTGTTTGCAGCCTCTTTGGCATCAATCTCAGCGCGGGTCGCCACTGGATCATATGGCTCGACGGGCGCATCAAGTGCGATTTCTTCACTCATAATAGTGGCCTCCTTCAGGTCCAGGTCATGCCCTCGAAGGGCAACTCAATATTGTCTTTGTGGATTGGGAAAATGCGGAACGATGTATTTGATCCACCTGAACTGTGCCAACCCTGCTCTGCCACATCGAAAATGGTCTTGTAGTTAGAAACGGGGTCAAGGCTTTCATCATCAAGCTGAACCGGGTCTTCAACCAATGGGCTACTGGTTAACCTGAGTTCTGGATAAGCGCTATATCTGGTATTCGACCTGCCTGATTGTTTCCGGCACGGTTATGGGTCCCATTTTAACTTTGGTTTTCCCGAGCCTATAGGCTGCGACACACGAGATGAGGTGTACGAATGCGTTGGCAGGCGATCTGTGTCGAGTGTGTTCCAGTCCCATGCTGGTTTTCAACTTATCGAACAGAGTTTCGATGATGAACCGCCTTCGCAACAGGATTTTGTTCAGGATTGGCAGGAGATAGTTTTTCATGTTGCGGCGAATGCCGGTGACGAGGTGGAGCCCACGCTGCCAGAGCCGTTGGAAGAGGGATTTGGAGATATAGCCCTTATCAGCAAATATTTTGCCTTCGGGGCCCGCGATCATGGCTTCAAACGGCTTTCGATCATCGACATTACCTGCCGTGATTTTGACGGCCATGATCTCCCCCTTGTTGTTGATGATTAGATGCAGTTTGAAGCCAAAGAACCAGCCCATTGTGCTGCGACCGCGCTTTGCCAGCCCCTTGAAGACCTTGTTTCGATTAATGCGGGCATTGTGGCAGACCGCGAGCTTAGTGCTGTCGGCAAAATAGACGCCGGTTTTTTCACCGCTGAAGCAGTGCAGCAGTATGCAAAACGGCACCATTAATCTTGGCATGAGGCTGACAAACCGACCATAGCTCGGGAGGGTGCCAAAGCAGTCACGGTATTTCTGCTCAACGCCATAAATCCAATAATGTTTGAAGTCCTTGAACGGCGACAAGTGAAACAAGACCATGATGAACAGGCTCTCCCCCAGGGTCAGCTTGCCGGAGCGAAGCCTCTGACGACCCGAGGGGATCAACCGGTGGCGCTCCCAGTCCTCGTAGGTTTTTGCAAAATCATCGAGACAGACAAAAAGTGCGGTGTTAGTGATCGACATGAGTGGCGGTCCATATTGTGTCGCTTTTGAACCTTGAATCATGGGGCAACGTACCTGGAAACCCCTCTCACCCCATACTAATCACGGGGGCATTCAGGCTGGTCAACACGGGGCAAAAGGTGCGCGCCATGGAGAACAACTTCCCAATCAACGAAGATCTCGCTTATGAGAAGATCCGGGACCTCATGTTCGACATGATGGAAGAGGACCCCAACCGTTTCTACGCCCTCACGGATAAGCTCAATGAACTGGCTGCGCTCCCTAAAAGAACCATGACACTTGTGCTCGATCTGATGGCTGCCACTCCCTTTCAGGTGATCATCCCGAAACACGTACGGAAAAATGACCCTGATACATTCAAAGCAGATCACGAAACCGTTTCAAATGTTCTATTTCTTGGAGAGTTTGGCGGAATTGCCGTTGAACTGGAGCCAAATGAGGCTTTGAGAGAACCGAGGATCATTTCCATAACAATGGTGGAAATCCCTCATCGCAACCCTCTGCGAAAAAGGGTCAACGAGTATCGTAAAAAACGAATCAAAAAAGGTAACTCCCAAGCACCCTGTCCGATAGGGTTGCGGGGTTTTGTTCCGTCAGAGCCGTGCGATGATCTGAGGTGGTGACAGGGTCAGGATTTCCAGGATGTTGAACCGGTGTTTTCTGGCCGTCGAGATGACGGACCTGATGTCGGCGAAGACCCGCGCGCCCTCGAGGGTGCGGAAGGTGCCCGAGATTTTCATGCGCAGCTTCATCATGCGCAGGTCCTGTTCGGCCTGATTGTTTGTGAATGGGACCGCGAAGTCGGCGATGAATCGCAAAACGTCATCGCGGTAGTCACGCAGGCGGAGGAGCAGGTTGTGGCCTGGCCGCCTGGCTTTTCGGCCGCGGGTGCCGGGGCTTTTGGCCAGCGGGGGCCGGCGTTCGTGGAAGGCGAGCCCCTTGGCGAGGATCGCCATGTATCTGGTGACTATACCCTGGCGAACCAGTTCCGGGAGTTCGGTCTCGCCTTGATCCTGAGCCGCGCATCTGAGTTGATTGGCGCTATGAAGCACTGCGCTCATCTCCGTCGCCCAAGGCTCTTTTTCGATCTCTTCGATGGCCTTGAGTTCGCGCAAGTGATGCGCCCCGCAGAGGGCGTGGGCGTCCACTCCGCTCATATGGGCGTAGTAGGGTTTCCAGTGATCATGAATGATCGTCCCGCCGGTCAGGAAGGTTGGAACAGCACCGCGTTTGGCGCTGATGCGGTAATGGGTGAAGGCGGTATCGCAGATCGTGTGCAGCCAGTGCAGCTTGCCGGCAACACGAAGTCCGGTCTCGTCCAGATGCCGAACGCCGCCTTCGGCAAGCCGGGCGAGAATGTGTTCAACCACGACACCCATCTTATTTGCCGCGCCGCGCGTCCAGTTGGTCACGCTGGCCGCGCACAAGCTGGTGGCCCCAAACAGGTCGCGCATAAGCTGGCAGACCCGATCCTCGGGTATCAGCTGCTGAACATTGCAATAGACCGCCACTGCCCGCATGCGCGTGCCATATTGCACATGCGCGGCCACGCCATCGGGAAAGCCAGCCGTCGTCGTGGCTCGACAATGGTCGCAACAATAAACCGCCGCCTGATGCTCGGTGACCTCCAGGCGTGGCGCAGGCAAGTCGAACACCTGACGCTTCTCGATCCCTTTCACCATCTCCGCCGTCAGGGCGCTCTGACAGGCGCTGCAATGCGTCGCCTCATGCCGTTCGACAAAGTCGGGTGTTGACGTCTGGCGCAGGGTGTCGCCCCGGTGGCCAACTTGGCCGCCACTTTTCTTTCCGGATTTGCCACGCAGGCTGCGCGGGGCTGGCTTCTTCAGGCCATCACTTGAAGGGGGCTTGCTGCTATTGCTGCTGTTCTTGGCCAACTGTCGGCGCAGGTCCGTGATCTCTTCCGCCATGCTCGCCAACGCAGCTTCAAGCTCAGCGATCCGACGCAGAGCCGTGGCGAGAAGTTGTTCAAGGGCGGCAACCTGATCCATCCCACCACTGATTCAGAGAAATCAACCCGGCGCCACAGAATTCAGACAAGAAAGAAAAAAAACACGCGCAAAATGGCAAATTCGACTCACCATAAAACTGACAATAACACTCAAACGTGGGGGGTGCTTGGGAGTTACGAGTTATTGTCAAATCTGGTGTTTGCGGGATCTTTCATGCGGCGGCGGTTTCGGTCTGGGTTTGCTTGATGCCGTCTTTGAAATTGACGCCTTGGATGACGTCGGCGAGATGATTGAAGCCGCGAAGTTTGCGCCAGTTTTGTTCGGCGCACTGCCCCAGTTTGAAGATCATGTGGAGCATGCCGTCGCGGGCCAGACAGCCCTTTGAGCGCTTGGTGCGATGACGGATCGTGGCAAAGGCGGATTCAATTGGATTGGTCGTTCGGATGCTTTGCCAATGCATTGCGGGAAAATCGTAGAATGCCAGCAGTTCGGTTCGATCTTTCTGAAGCGAGGCGGTGGCTTTGGGGTACTTGTCTTCAAACGTTTTCACGAAGAGATCGAACGCTTGTTCAGCTGACTTGCGCGTTTCAGCGCGCCAGATATCGTGCAGCATCGTTTTGGCTTTTGGCTGGGTGGACTTGGGAAAACAGTTGAGGACGTTGCCCGTCTTATGCACCCAGCAGCGTTGTTGAGGTGTGCCCGGATAGGTTTCTTCAAGAGCGGCCCAGAATCCCAGAGCACCGTCTCCGATGGCCAATTTTGGAGTGTTGAGACCGCGTTCTCTGAGGCCGATTAGAACCTCCCTCCAGCTCTGTGTGTGTCAATCGGCATCCAATGTTGACCCCTTGTCGGCGCCCAATATTGACCCCCTGGTGCTAAGCTGGCCCGGCGCTGCGTAGTCTCCATATAACGCAGCGGCGGCGGGCCTGCGGGGTTTCGGATTGGCGCTATGCGCGATTTTTGAAGCGCCAGCTTTCATTTCCGGTTTCGACGATTTCACAGTGATGTGTCAGCCGGTCGAGCAGCGCGGTTGTCATCTTGGCATCGCCGAACACGCTCGGCCATTCGCCGAAGGCCAGGTTGGTGGTGACGATGATCGAGGTGCGCTCGTAGAGCTTGCTGATCAGATGGAACAGGAGCTGGCCGCCGGTCTGGGCGAAGGGCAGATAGCCAAGCTCGTCGAGGATCAGGAAGTCGAGGCGAGAGATCAGGTCGGCGGTTCGCCCTTGTCTTTCTGCCCGGGCCTCAGCATCGAGCTTGTTGACGAGGTCGACCACATTGAAGAACCTCCCGCGCCGTCCGGCCCGGATGCACGCTCTGGCGATGCTGACCGCAAGGTGGGTTTTGCCGGTACCGGTGCCACCGATCAGGACGAGGTTACGCTGGTGATCCAGGAAGTCTCCGGTGGCGAGGTCACGGATAAGGGTCTCATTGACCTCCGCGGCTTCGAAGTCAGGCGACCGGCTCGACCAGGTAATGCCCGCACATCTGTTCAAACCGCCGATTGTAGGCCCGGTCCTTGCCAACGAAGATCGCATCAACGGCGGTCTTCATGTTGTCGTAAATCCCCCGCGCACAGGCCCCACCAAAGAAAGCGAACGCCTTGTCGTGCGCGTCGAACACCATCTCCTGTGTCTCGCGGGGATAGGCTCGCACGAACGGCATCCGGCTGTGGCTCAGGCGAACATGCGCAACCTTCACGGTCGTGGTCACGCCATCGATCAGAACAACCTCATGGCTCCAATCGAACTGGTAGGCTTCGCCTGGATCAAAGCTGAGAGGAACATAAGCAGAGGCCGACGCTTCCTGCGTCGCCTTCGACCACCTGGCCGCATAGCGACGTACGGCATCATAGCCGCCGCCGTAGCCGCGATTGCGCAACTCCTCGTAGATCCGGATGAGCGTCAGCCGTTCCCGCTTCGGCCGCCGGGCATTCTCAGCCAGCATCTCGTCCAGCTCCGACCGCCAGGGGCCAATCTTGGGTCGAGGTTGGGTCGTGCGATCATAGGTGAACTCAGTGGCCCCCGACCGGATGACCTTACGAACCGTGTTCCGCGACACCTGAAGCTCTCGGCATATTTGTTTGATCGACTTGCCATCAATGAAATGCGCACGCCTGATCTTCGCAATCGTCTCCACGATCAACATCCCCTGACTGCTCCCTCATGCTTTTGAGGAAGCTTCTGATCACAATTGTCAGGGGGGTCACTTTTGGACGCCGATCACCCCTCAACAGGGGTCAATTTTGCATGCCGATCCACACACGCCTGCTCAGCGACAACGGTTCATCCTACGTTGCCGGTGATCTGGCCGCCTGGCTCGAAGACAAAGGCATGGATCACGTTCGAGGTGCTCCGTTCCATCCGCAAACCCAGGGCAAGATCGAACGTTGGCATCAGACGATGAAAAACCGGGTCTTGCTGGAGCACTACTATCTGCCCGGTGATCTGGAAAGGCAGATCGAAGCCTTCGTCGAACACTACAACAATCGTCGTTACCACGAGAGCCTGAACAACGTCACGCCAGCCGATGTCTACTTCGGCCGGGCGGAAACCATCCTCAGAGAAAGGGAGAAGATCAAGAAACTGACAATCCAGAAACGCCGCTTGCAGCACCAGAAAGCTGCCGCCTAATATGAAACCCTAGATGGACCAGAGCCTCGGTTAGCCAAAAACCATCAGCTCTCCTGAAAACCCTGACGACGGACAATCTTGCCTTTGACCAAGGTCAACCCAACAAGGAGCAATTGGCAGGTCACGCCTTCGACGTTTTCTTTCCTGAGGGCGCATTTCAGCGTCTTCGTCTGGAATCAGCTTCGCAGGGTGACGATAACCAAAAAGAGTAGGAACGGAATTAGTCTGTGTCCTTACCACCCTTCAAAATTTCCGGATCTGATTTGACGTTTGTCTGATCTGTGTGATTCAAGGAGTCTCCACTGCTGATATTGGAGGCTGGTTTGTTGGGAAATGTTTGTTTTTCAGAGCTTTATTCGAAGGTTGAGGCGGATTTTCAGGACCGCTTGCTCGGGTATCACAAGTCGCGCCGGGAGGGATTGTGCATCATAGCAAGCGTGATTTTGAACACGCGCAGCGTCAATCTGATGGAAAATGCGGCTGCTCTGCCCCGCGATATCGGCTCTGTGGACCACCGCTATCAATACATTTCGCGGGTTCTGGGCAATCCTCACATCGATACTGATGAGATCATGCAGGCCTATGTTGGTGAAATTTTCCGCCGCCAGTGTGAGGCCGGAGAAACGATTGTGGTGGCCCTTGATCAAAGCAAGCTCAACGAAGGGCATGAGGTTTTGATGTTATCGGTGCGGATGCGGGATCGGGCCCTCCCGGTCGCCTGGCGTGTACGCCAGACCAAAGGGCCGATTGGATGGCGCGTGCAACATGAGCTTTTGGAAGCAGTCCGCCCATGGCTCCCGGCGGATGCGCGTGTGTTGCTGGCGGGAGATCGGTTTTATGGAACCGCCCGATTGGTCGCATGGTGCCAGGAGGCTGGATGGGACTACCGGCTGCGCATGAAGGGAAATATCACACTGCAACATCAGGGTGGCGAGATGATGACGCGCGAAATTGCCCAACTGATGCCCGAAGGGCTTGTAAACGCTGAGCTTTACGGAACGGGCGTCTTTAGCAACATTGGAGTGCTTCACGAAGAGGGGCACAAAGAGCCTTGGATTATTGCCATGAATGCAGCACCGTCCGAGTACAAGGTGCTCGATTATGGAATGCGTTGGGGAATTGAAGCCATGTTCTCCGACTTCAAAACCCGGGGCTTTGAAATTACTCAAAGCCAGATCAAAAAGCCGGATCGATTGGCCCGCCTCATTTTGGTGCTGGCAATCGCCATGTACTGGGCTGTTTCAACCGGAGCAAACGAAGAGCACCACGTCGCAATACGCGGCGAAAAAAGGGGATTCGAAAAGCCCGAAGGTCCTTATGCTCTCTCTTCAAGACAGGCCTTCGTGCTATCCGACGATGCCTCGCAGGTTATGCCAAAATCCCCAAGCTCTGGGATGTCTGGCTAAATTGAAGGGTGGTAAGGTCTGTGTCACCGTCCCTTGGCAGGAAGTCGTCCAACGTCGGCACGCGATCATCCTGGTTTAGGATCCGCGTCTGCGACCAGAGAATGGACGTCTCATAAAATGCTCTACAAATCATCTCACCGTTCTCCTGAACCCAATGTGTCGCTTCCGGGATCAGTACCTCCGGTAAAGGGTGCCGAGCATGGGGATTATGGAACACCTCGAATTCTGCCGACCATGGTTCGTATCCCTGCGGCCAGAGAGATCGATACTCTTCGCTCGTGATATCGAGGCAGAAGGGAATGCCTTCCAAAGCGCCCGGTGTGCGGTCAAAGAAGTGCCCGATGCGCATATAGCGAAACCCCCCGGTATCCGCTCCGGCCGAGATCGGAACGCGGTTCAGCTTTGAAATCGAACAGGCGTTCGAGAAGACGACCGCCGACAGTTCTTCGTGTCTATTGTCGGAAAAAAGACCCGCCGGAAAAGACGTTTCCCCCAAAAGTTCAGCTCTCTTCGTAGATACTGCAACGCGCTTACCGTCGATATCCTGTGGCTCGGCGCCCAATCCATACAGGTAACCGATGAGGGCCTCACGACTCCAAATCATCGAGGCTGGAGCATGGAAATCTGCAAGGGCGATCGCAAACGGCATATCTTTGACGTGGGGAAGGAGATGGTAGTCCTTCTGCAATTTGTTCCCGAGCGTCTTGGCAAACCGAAGGGCGGCAGGTCCGAAAAACAACGCATCACGTTCTTCAGGCTGAAGGCTTGGGCGGGCATTGACGTGATCGTAGGGGACCGTTGGGTTTGCCGTCACGGCTTCCACCCATGCAGCGCCACCTTTGCGATTTTCAATCCGGAAGTCAGGGGAGGGATACGGCTGCGTCACATGCAGACCTTGCTCCCGAAGGCTCGCCAGAAGTTGGGCCTCCCATAGCCGTGTGTGGAAATTTCCGGTCTGACAGTCGCCTACCCAATTTTTGTCTGGAGCTGGCATTGCCAAATAGAGTTGATTGAGCGTCCAAGCCCCAATCAGATGTGAAGGTGTTGCGAGCGTCCGAAACACCGCGCTCGTTTTGCGATCGCCAAAGTCGGCCAATGCCGGTCTAGGTGCTGTGTTCGACGGCATTGGCTCCTTGGATGATCCATCTTGCAGCAAGTGTTCGATCTTGCTCATAGCTACATCTAGTGAAGCCAGGCCCGTCTCGTTAGCAACTTCAGCCCAGGTGTTGTCGACGCGGCGACGCATAACGAGAATTCCGATGTCTCCCGTTTCAACATGCTGCGTGATCACGCCATAGGATATGCCGTCTTCACGCTGCCAGGCGCCAATGGGCGGTCGCTGCCCGAACCCATGTCCGCGCGGCAGGGCGAGTGCATAGATATCGAAGAGCAAACGCGGCAACGGCTTGATGGAGCCGGTTTCCTGGTTTTCCAGACTCATTTCGGCAAGAACTCCGGCCAGCTTTGCGGTTGCTGGTTCAAAATGATCCGAACGACTTTTTGCTCGAGCGCGCGCTGAAGTGCTTGCGTGAAATTGGACATGTTCCTAACGACTGAATCGCGGCGAATCGTGTGTCGCCAGTTGATTGATGCCCCGTCTGGCAACGACCAATTCAATAAATGAACCAGGGCCATGTGACCGAACATCATACCATCATCGTCGGTGGCGACGAATTGCATCTCGATATGGGTGTCCGAATGAATCTGACGCTCCGTGAGATCCCAGGTTGTAAAAAGAGTAGTTACCTCATCATCGAGCGCGTCGGTTGGCTTGCCGTCTGCGGACGTAAAACCGACCTTGTCAACGCGCATTTGCCACTGCTCCGTAAAGCCGTCATCCGTCTTTTCCGTGTCTATCAGTTTCTCTTTCTTGAACCGCAAATGGACACCCGCCTCTGGTGAAATTTTGTAGGCAACATCACCTGCCAGCACACCGAGCAGGTTTTCCCGCATGGCGTGATCAAATCGAATGTTGAAGTTTTTGCGCGCCTTAGTCAGGTGCTGGGCCTCAAAAAGTGTCCAAATGCCGTGGTATTTCCATGCGATGAGCAACGGCATGTTCACGAGGTTGGCATATGACTGCAGCCGTTCAAGGTAGTCAGGTTTGAACGACAAGGTATGCGCCTTCTTCGCCTTGACCTCGATCAGGACCGGTCCGGTTTTCAGATACTGTGCCAAGAGATCGGGAACTTGATAGTCGTCGTGCGAATGAGAAGGAGCCTGATGCTGATCGAGTTTGTGGATGAGCCGCGTTTTGCCGAGCCAGCTGCAGACGGCTATGAATTCATCCTCAGCCGGTAGTCCGAGATCGAGGCGCTTAACTCTATCGGCGATGACCTTTGGATCGGCATCTCGACCGAGTTCCGCCAGCACCTCCTGAATGAGCCTGTCTTCATCATCTGTCATCTGAGTTTTCCATTCATACGCGCGCGCCGCTTGAGGTCATAACGGCGCTACGCGCAATTATTGTTGCGCCTAAGAGAAATTCTTGCGCCTAAACTTGAAACTTGCGCCTATAAGAACCATACTTGCGTCTACAGTCTATGCGCAAGAAAGGCGATGATGGCCAACAAAGTCCCCGAAGACGCCCTTGATGAGCTCATCGACATCGTGGCCGATCATACCGATGGCATAGCCGCACCGGGTATCGCTGAAAGGCTGACCGATGATGTCCCACGCCGAACCTTGCAATACCGGTTGAAGCAGCTTGTCAGCAACGGTCGGTTGCGGATGGAAGGCAGCGGTCGGTGGGCGCGTTATCATCTCGTGGCATCCGAAGAGACGACTGCAGTCGGGAACGATGACGATAGCCCGGACTATGATGATCTCATCACCTTGTCGGACAAAGCAAAGTCCGTTCGAGACTACGTTCAGAAGTCTGTCGCGGGGCGTAAACCAGTAGGTTACAATCGCGACTTCCTCGACCAATACGAGCCGAATTCGACATTCTATCTTGAGGAAGGTGATAGGGTCCGCCTCGAAAGGCTCGGCAAGCCACAGACGGTCACTCAGCCAGCAGGCACTTATGCCAAGCTTATTCTGAACCGTCTTTTGATTGATCTCGCGTGGAACTCCAGCCGCTTGGAGGGAAACACATATTCCCTCCTCGATACCAAACGATTGATTGAGTTCGGAGAGGAAGCGACCGGACGGGATCATATCGAGGCGCAAATGATCCTCAATCACAAGGATGCCATTGAGTTTCTGGTGGGCTCTGTCGAGGAAATCGACTTCAACAGCTACACGTTTCTGAACCTGCACGCGCTTTTGTCGAACAACCTCTTGGCTGATCCAACCGCCGCAGGCCGACTGCGTTACATCGCTGTGGGCATCGAAAAGTCGGCGTTCCACCCGCTTGAGGTTCCGCAACTGATCGACGAATGCTTCAATAAGATCTTGTCCAAGGCCGCCGCGATCGACAATCCGTTCGAGCAAGCCTTCTTCGTGATGGTACACATTCCTTATCTGCAGCCCTTCGACGACTTAAACAAACGCGTATCGCGCTTGGCCGCCAACATACCTCTCATCCGAAGCAATCTGGCACCTTTCTCTTTCACTGATGTTCCGCAGCGCGCTTATACCGAAGCGATCCTTGGGGTGTACGAGCTTAACGATACAGCGCTCTTGAAGGACGTGTTTCTCTGGGCCTATGAGCGGTCTGCCGCCCAATATGCCGCCGTCAGGCAGTCCCTGGGCGAACCCGATCCGTTTCGGTTGAAGTATCGCGCAGAGCTCCGTGACACCGTCGCACAGATCATTCGTTCCAAGATCGGGCGAAAGGCGATTGCTGACGAGATCGCAAAGCTGGTTGAAAAGGCGGTCGAGCCTGAAGACCGAGATACATTTGCCGCCGTCATTGAAGAGGAACTCCTCAGCCTACACTCAGGCAA
The DNA here is from genome assembly GCA_951812305.1 of uncultured Paracoccaceae bacterium. Classification (GTDB taxonomy): domain Bacteria; phylum Pseudomonadota; class Alphaproteobacteria; order Rhodobacterales; family Rhodobacteraceae; genus Rhodobacter_B. The sequence goes on along the minus strand of CATOSB010000009.1, from coordinate 77,123 downwards.
CTTTGCACGTTACCAGGTGCGACCCTCAGAGTTCTCGGCCTGGCAAGACGTGTGGGCGGACACGTGAGCGAAACGAGATTTCCAACCGTTGAAGCCGATGACTTCGCTCGTAGATTTTCGATGCGACCTGGTGGTCTCATGTGGCTCTTGGGCGCAGGCGCTTCTGCGTCTGCCGGCATTCCGACCGCTTGGGATATGATCTGGGAGTTCAAACAGCAGCTTTATGTCAGTCAGCGGCGCGTTTCACTCCAAACTGTTTCTGACCTTTCCAACTCAGCAATCCGCAGCCGAATCGAGGAATTCATCACCAGTCAGGAAACGTACCCGGCACCAGACAGCCCTGAAGAATACGCGGCACTATTTGAAGCGGTGTACCCGAGTGAATCGGATCGACGGACCTATATCGACGGAAAGATTAGTGGTGCGAAACCCTCCTACGGCCACATGGCTTTGGCGACTCTGATGAAGGCTGGCCACACCAAACTCACATGGTCCACCAACTTCGATCCGCTTGTCGCAGATGCCTGCGCACGCGTGTTTGGAGGATCAGGCAGCCTAACAACTGTCGCACTCGACGCGCCGGATCTGGGACGGCAAACGATGAACAGTGAGCGTTGGCCTGCGGAGATAAAGCTCCATGGCGACTTTCGCTCAAGACGCCTCAAGAACACAGGTGACGAGCTTCGCCAACAAGATGCTACTTTACGAGATCTTCTTGTGGGGGCCTGCGCGCGCGCAGGTTTGGTTGTCGCCGGCTACAGCGGGCGCGACGATTCAATCATGAGTGCGTTTGAGGACGCGCTGGAACATGTCTCACCGTTCCCGGGTGGCCTCTTTTGGCTCCATCGTGGGGAACACGACCCGCTGGAAAGGGTTTGCAGCTTTCTCAGCGCAGCAGAAAAAAAAGGCGTCGATGGTGGCTTGGTCCGAATAGAGAATTTCGACGAGGCACTTCGAGACCTTGTCCGTCTCATACCCGACATCGATACGACCCAGCTTGACGACTTTTCTGCCGAGCGGTCCATCTTTTCACCCCCGCCACGTATTTCTGGCAATCGAAGCTATCCCGTCATTCGTTTGAACGGTCTTGAAGTGACCTCGATCCCAACTGTGTGCCGACGGGTCGATTGCGACATCGGAGGGTTCAGGGAGGTATCGGAAGCGATTTCCGAAGCTGACGTCGAGGTGTTGGCGACCCGTTCTGCCAAGGGTGTTCTTGCGTTCGGAGTGGATGCTGACGTGCGCGCAGCACTCGCTAATTCTTCGATCAAGGATTTTGATCTCCATGAAATCGAGACCCGGCGCCTTCGCTATGACAGCCAGGAACGTGGGCTGCTAAAGCACGCTCTGTCGCAAGCGCTCTCAAGGGAACACGGCCTTATTTTTAGGGAATTATATACCAAAGTCACAAAATCGTTTCCTTGGTAAGCCGATGTTATATTTTAAAAACCATCGAAGTAACTCCCAAGCACCCCCCACGTTTGAGTGTTATTGTCAGTTTTATGGTGAGTCGAATTTGCCATTTTGCGCGTGTTTTTTTCTTTCTTGTCTGAATTCTGTGGCGCCGGGTTGATTTCTCTGAATCAGTGGTGGGATGGATCAGGTTGCCGCCCTTGAACAACTTCTCGCCACGGCTCTGCGTCGGATCGCTGAGCTTGAAGCTGCGTTGGCGAGCATGGCGGAAGAGATCACGGACCTGCGCCGACAGTTGGCCAAGAACAGCAGCAATAGCAGCAAGCCCCCTTCAAGTGATGGCCTGAAGAAGCCAGCCCCGCGCAGCCTGCGTGGCAAATCCGGAAAGAAAAGTGGCGGCCAAGTTGGCCACCGGGGCGACACCCTGCGCCAGACGTCAACACCCGACTTTGTCGAACGGCATGAGGCGACGCATTGCAGCGCCTGTCAGAGCGCCCTGACGGCGGAGATGGTGAAAGGGATCGAGAAGCGTCAGGTGTTCGACTTGCCTGCGCCACGCCTGGAGGTCACCGAGCATCAGGCGGCGGTTTATTGTTGCGACCATTGTCGAGCCACGACGACGGCTGGCTTTCCCGATGGCGTGGCCGCGCATGTGCAATATGGCACGCGCATGCGGGCAGTGGCGGTCTATTGCAATGTTCAGCAGCTGATACCCGAGGATCGGGTCTGCCAGCTTATGCGCGACCTGTTTGGGGCCACCAGCTTGTGCGCGGCCAGCGTGACCAACTGGACGCGCGGCGCGGCAAATAAGATGGGTGTCGTGGTTGAACACATTCTCGCCCGGCTTGCCGAAGGCGGCGTTCGGCATCTGGACGAGACCGGACTTCGTGTTGCCGGCAAGCTGCACTGGCTGCACACGATCTGCGATACCGCCTTCACCCATTACCGCATCAGCGCCAAACGCGGTGCTGTTCCAACCTTCCTGACCGGCGGGACGATCATTCATGATCACTGGAAACCCTACTACGCCCATATGAGCGGAGTGGACGCCCACGCCCTCTGCGGGGCGCATCACTTGCGCGAACTCAAGGCCATCGAAGAGATCGAAAAAGAGCCTTGGGCGACGGAGATGAGCGCAGTGCTTCATAGCGCCAATCAACTCAGATGCGCGGCTCAGGATCAAGGCGAGACCGAACTCCCGGAACTGGTTCGCCAGGGTATAGTCACCAGATACATGGCGATCCTCGCCAAGGGGCTCGCCTTCCACGAACGCCAGCCCCCGCTGGCCAAAAGCCCCGGCACCCGCGGCCGAAAAGCCAGGCGGCCAGGCCACAACCTGCTCCTCCGCCTGCGTGACTACCGCGATGACGTTTTGCGATTCATCGCCGACTTCGCGGTCCCATTCACAAACAATCAGGCCGAACAGGACCTGCGCATGATGAAGCTGCGCATGAAAATCTCGGGCACCTTCCGCACCCTCGAGGGCGCGCGGGTCTTCGCCGACATCAGGTCCGTCATCTCGACGGCCAGAAAACACCGGTTCAACATCCTGGAAATCCTGACCCTGTCACCACCTCAGATCATCGCACGGCTCTGACGGAACAAAACCCCGCAACCCTATCGGACAGGGTGCTTGGGAGTTACCCATCGAATAGGAATGATTTAGCCCTCGTTTGAAGTCGTTTAGTCTTTGTCGTGATTTGGAAACATCTCTGGCTCGGGCGGTAAAGGAGGGGCGCATATCTTCAGTTTGATCCGATCACGTCTTGGCAGAACACCATTGAACGTCAAAAGATCACTTCCATCGAAGGTGTGGAGTTCATCTAGATTTTCCAATAGACAGCTGGCGACGTGAATTGCATCTTGCGGTTTGCCAAGGCCAGAGTGGCATCGAAGTAGTCGTCTGGCTAGATTGCCAACGTCCACGTTGACTTCGATCTTCTTGATGAACTCCGCTTCAATGAAATCCTCAAACTCCCTGTCCTTTTCCTCCTCAATTCCGGACGACTCTCCGTCACACTTCTTTTTCCAGACCTCTGCTAAGGTAAATGCAGACGTCCAAAGCTCCGCCTTACCACGTTTAGCGAGGTCTATAACGTGCCGACAGCGCTCCACACGGTCAGCATCTGCTTGCGTGATCATCTCTATCCACAAACATGCGTCCCAATAGTATTTCGGCACATCAGCCAAGTTCGTTTTCTCGCAACTTATCTAAATATTCGTAGGCAGGAAGTCCGCCGGTGAAATCCGGATCATGAAGGTCATTGACTTTGGAGTCTTTGGTTCCAATGAAGGAAATTCTGCCATCGTATACACGAAGCATCTTCCCGTTTGCATCGTAATTTATGACGCCTCGAACGCGAGCACGGCGGTGCGCCCAAACATCGCCAGCTGTGAGGCTTCGTTCAATTTCATCTCGGGCATCATCGGAAATTCGGCATTGAATTTCACGTCCACTTCGATGCTCGCGTAGTTTAATTGCGGGTTCATCATAAGAAGTGCTTAGATCAAGTATCCGGCCTTCTATGGAGCCATACTCCTTCCGCGCAAAAGTGCTGAATAGATACTCATATTCTTCGTCGTCTTCACCGTTGATTGCGGCCAAAGAGCGCTCTGCCTGTTGCGGCTCAATCCTGTAGACAGCATCTTCTCCCAATTCGATTGTCGTACAACCAATTCCATTGAAGTTCCGCTGCAAAATGCGTTTTACAACTTTGCGCTTTTCGGCAGGAAAATCCGCGTCTAGTGGCTTACCTTCCTGGAGGCGAGAAAGGCCGCGCTCAATTACCGCCACATAATCACGTACTTGACCAAAGGCGGGTGCGTTGGTTCTGAGGTCAACTGGTGTTGCTTCTGCTGTAAATGGAGAGTTGGTACTGGCGGACACAAGATTCCAGACAATGTCAGACTGCCCTTGATCCGTGATCAGATCAAAGTAGTCCATGACTTGTTGCATGGCGTCTTTTACGTCGAGAACTTCCGGATGGTCCAGGGAAGCTTCAATGGTGATTTTCTTTTGCTTAATCACGTTACTCACCTCCTGTGCAGATTCTACACGCCCAATGAAACCCGGTAAAGGGTTCTACTCCCTCCGTCCGCTCCACTGGAAACGCAGATGCCTAAGCGGGACAGATCATCGCTTCCTTGGTAGAGATTAGCGCGGGTAAGCCCGTAATGCACGTCAATTCGGTTTTCTTGCGTTATCCCGAATCAGCTTGACAGGCTTGAGCACGGCTTCTGCAAGTTCATCAGGCGTTGCATCGATCCTCACATCCTCAAGCATTTCCTTCTTACCGGGCTGATAAGTATTTGGTTGCAACCGGACTTCCGATTTATCGCTCATTGCGCCGCTCTCCATTCAGCCATGGTGCGTCCGCCCTTGCTTCGGTTGCAGCCTGAGCAGAGCAGTTGCAGGTTATCGGGATGGTCCGCGCTGCTGGCGAAGTTCACGGTCATGCCGCTGGATTGGCACCACTTGCCAATCCTGTGTGTGCAATAAGGTCATTATACCGAAGGCGCTTGCCAACCATACCCGCAGCCATTTGGCCCATCTGGTCAGCAGTATCCCTGGACCGAACATTGTGACGGCCCGAGAACTCATCAACATAGCGGTTCAGGTGCTTGGGTGACATTTTGTGGAACGTCCCCTTGTGTGCCCGCTTGAGCGGTGCCCAGAAGCTTTCCAGCCCGTTTGTGTGCGCCTGATCGCGAACATACTCCCCGACAGAGTGCCTGACCGCTTCGTGCGGCCTGTCGATGCCCTTATAGGCGCTGGCGTCGTCTGTGTAGACGGTCGCGCCTTCAACCGTGTGATCGGTCCTTACCACCCTTCAATTTAGCCAGACATCCCAGAGCTTGGGGATTTTGGCATAACCTGCGAGGCATCGTCGGATAGCACGAAGGCCTGTCTTGAAGAGAGAGCATAAGGACCTTCGGGCTTTTCGAATCCCCTTTTTTCGCCGCGTATTGCGACGTGGTGCTCTTCGTTTGCTCCGGTTGAAACAGCCCAGTACATGGCGATTGCCAGCACCAAAATGAGGCGGGCCAATCGATCCGGCTTTTTGATCTGGCTTTGAGTAATTTCAAAGCCCCGGGTTTTGAAGTCGGAGAACATGGCTTCAATTCCCCAACGCATTCCATAATCGAGCACCTTGTACTCGGACGGTGCTGCATTCATGGCAATAATCCAAGGCTCTTTGTGCCCCTCTTCGTGAAGCACTCCAATGTTGCTAAAGACGCCCGTTCCGTAAAGCTCAGCGTTTACAAGCCCTTCGGGCATCAGTTGGGCAATTTCGCGCGTCATCATCTCGCCACCCTGATGTTGCAGTGTGATATTTCCCTTCATGCGCAGCCGGTAGTCCCATCCAGCCTCCTGGCACCATGCGACCAATCGGGCGGTTCCATAAAACCGATCTCCCGCCAGCAACACACGCGCATCCGCCGGGAGCCATGGGCGGACTGCTTCCAAAAGCTCATGTTGCACGCGCCATCCAATCGGCCCTTTGGTCTGGCGTACACGCCAGGCGACCGGGAGGGCCCGATCCCGCATCCGCACCGATAACATCAAAACCTCATGCCCTTCGTTGAGCTTGCTTTGATCAAGGGCCACCACAATCGTTTCTCCGGCCTCACACTGGCGGCGGAAAATTTCACCAACATAGGCCTGCATGATCTCATCAGTATCGATGTGAGGATTGCCCAGAACCCGCGAAATGTATTGATAGCGGTGGTCCACAGAGCCGATATCGCGGGGCAGAGCAGCCGCATTTTCCATCAGATTGACGCTGCGCGTGTTCAAAATCACGCTTGCTATGATGCACAATCCCTCCCGGCGCGACTTGTGATACCCGAGCAAGCGGTCCTGAAAATCCGCCTCAACCTTCGAATAAAGCTCTGAAAAACAAACATTTCCCAACAAACCAGCCTCCAATATCAGCAGTGGAGACTCCTTGAATCACACAGATCAGACAAACGTCAAATCAGATCCGGAAATTTTGAAGGGTGGTAAGGTGATCGGTCACAAATCCTTGCAGCGTCATGGCATCGGTTTTTTCCACGACTTTAGCCACAACCCGACCCGTAGCCCGATCCCGGATGCCAGCAACGGCGGCCTTACCTACCGCGCCGCGTCCGGCTTTCAGCTTCTTGTGAGAGTGCTTGTTTGTCTCCTTGCCGCCAACGTAGGTTTCATCGGCCTCAACAGGGCCGTTGAACAAAGGTTTTCCGGCCTTGTGTGCTTCTCTGAGACGATGGGCCAAGTGCCAAGCGCTTTTCTGGGTGATTTCAAGGTCACGATGCAGCTTCATGCTGGACACGCCCTTGAGATTGGTTGTCACAAGGTAGATGGCGATTGCCCACGTCTGATAACCAAGTTTCGTCCCTTGCATTACGTTGCCGGTTTTCAAGCTGAACATCGGGCGGTCCGGGCAATCACGGCAGCGATGGGTCATTGACTTGTGCTTGATGTTTGATTGCACGTAACTCCCAAGCACCCTGTCCGATAGGGTTGCGGGGTTTTGTTCCGTCAGAGCCGTGCGATGATCTGAGGTGGTGACAGGGTCAGGATTTCCAGGATGTTGAACCCGTGTTTTCTGGCCGTCGAGATGACGGACCTGATGTCGGCGAAGACCCGCGCGCCCTCGAGGGTGCGGAAGGTGCCCGAGATTTTCATGCGCAGCTTCATCATGCGCAGGTCCTGTTCGGCCTGATTGTTTGTGAATGGGACCGCGAAGTCGGCGATGAATCGCAAAACGTCATCGCGGTAGTCACGCAGGCGGAGGAGCAGGTTGTGGCCTGGCCGCCTGGCTTTTCGGCCGCGGGTGCCGGGGCTTTTGGCCAGCGGGGGCTGGCGTTCGTGGAAGGCGAGCCCCTTGGCGAGGATCGCCATGTATCTGGTGACTATACCCTGGCGAACCAGTTCCGGGAGTTCGGTCTCGCCTTGATCCTGAGCCGCGCATCTGAGCTGATTGGCGCTATGAAGCACTGCGCTCATCTCCGTCGCCCAAGGCTCTTTTTCGATCTCTTCGATGGCCTTGAGTTCGCGCAAGTGATGCGCCCCGCAGAGGACGTGGGCGTCCACTCCGCTCATATGGGCGTAGTAGGGTTTCCAGTGATCATGAATGATCGTCCCGCCGGTCAGGAAGGTTGGAACAGCACCGCGTTTGGCGCTGATGCGGTAATGGGTGAAGGCGGTATCGCAGATCGTGTGCAGCCAGTGCAGCTTGCCGGCAACACGAAGTCCGGTCTCGTCCAGATGCCGAACGCCGCCTTCGGCAAGCCGGGCGAGAATGTGTTCAACCACGACACCCATCTTATTTGCCGCGCCGCGCGTCCAGTTGGTCACGCTGGCCGCGCACAAGCTGGTGGCCCCAAACAGGTCGCGCATAAGCTGGCAGACCCGATCCTCGGGTATCAGCTGCTGAACATTGCAATAGACCGCCACTGCCCGCATGCGCGTGCCATATTGCACATGCGCGGCCACGCCATCGGGAAAGCCAGCCGTCGTCGTGGCTCGACAATGGTCGCAACAATAAACCGCCGCCTGATGCTCGGTGACCTCCAGGCGTGGCGCAGGCAAGTCGAACACCTGACGCTTCTCGATCCCTTTCACCATCTCCGCCGTCAGGGCGCTCTGACAGGCGCTGCAATGCGTCGCCTCATGCCGTTCGACAAAGTCGGGTGTTGACGTCTGGCGCAGGGTGTCGCCCCGGTGGCCAACTTGGCCGCCACTTTTCTTTCCGGATTTGCCACGCAGGCTGCGCGGGGCTGGCTTCTTCAGGCCATCACTTGAAGGGGGCTTGCTGCTATTGCTGCTGTTCTTGGCCAACTGTCGGCGCAGGTCCGTGATCTCTTCCGCCATGCTCGCCAACGCAGCTTCAAGCTCAGCGATCCGACGCAGAGCCGTGGCGAGAAGTTGTTCAAGGGCGGCAACCTGATCCATCCCACCACTGATTCAGAGAAATCAACCCGGCGCCACAGAATTCAGACAAGAAAGAAAAAAAACACGCGCAAAATGGCAAATTCGACTCACCATAAAACTGACAATAACACTCAAACGTGGGGGGTGCTTGGGAGTTACGATTGCACTTCAAAAGACCCGCAATGGGGACAATAGGGGCCGTCCGGCCATATTTTGTCTGCAAACCACTTTTCGGCAGCTGCGTCATCCGGGAACATGCGAAGAAGTTGGATCAGGCTTATGCCTTCACGATCTGACTTGCCGGGTGCCTTATGCGCCATATCTTGCCCTCCGTTGTGACTTTAATATAAACCACCTTCGCAGTCAGGGCAAGCTTGAAATGTGACTTTGGTATATAATTCCCTATTTTTAAGCGTCGCAGGAGCGTGGATTTTCTGGCCCCCAATGATCCCGCCGACGCAAAGTGGGTGCCCCTCAAACGGCTTGGCGGGAATCTCTCGGGCGCAATACCGAAGCATCCTGACCTCACCTGGCGCGAGGGCCTTGCAACGCGCCTTGATTGGGCAAACGACAAGCTCTGGCTCGTCTTTGAGCCGCGAACCCTCATCGAGGGGATTACCGATGAGAATCGAGCAGCGGCAATGGACTTCTCACGAGAGCGAAGCGTTAAACGATACAATCGGCAACTTAATGATCTCATCTCGTTCTGGGGCGATGTGCTTTGTGCGGATGGCAGGGAGCTCCGGGCACTCAATGTGAGCACAGGGGTCGACGCCGCCTTTGTTCTCGGAAAAACAACTGCATTTTCGAAAAGGTCTCGCGTATGACCGCTGAAGTCTCCCCCCATCTCTGGTTTCCTGAGCCACGACTGTCATTCCACCCTGAAAACACGGGGGATGTTGCAATCCACCCGCTGAATGGACTCCTGCGATATGGCCCGTATTCCGCCGGCCTCGTTCCTGACCCAATCCGTGTCGCGACAATCGCGCCTTCAGGAGAGAGCCAGCGGCTCTATAACTTCATGAAGGACCTCAACAGCGAATTCAAAGCGACAGAAAGGCGAGACTATTTGCCAACGTGGCCTGGTTTCAGGAGCGTTTTCAATCTGAACATGCGAGCGGCGGCAAAGAACTGCCACATCCAACTCGACGATCGACTCGGACCAGAGATGGCCGACTCAAGTACTCCGCATGTGGTTCTGTCTTCACGACTTACACGAGCGGTGCAGACGCTGGACGCGATACGGGAACAGTTTGACGTTATCTTCATTTACATCCCTCAGTCCTGGTCATCTGGCTTTGTCGGAGGTGAGGGCGAAGACTTCGATCTGCACGACCATTTGAAGGCAGCGAGCGCTACTCGTCGTCTACCGATACAGCTCGTCAGGGAAGACCGAGCGCTAGCCTATCCCCACAAGGCCAGCGTTATGTGGCGCATTGGCTTGGCGCTCTACGCGAAGGCAGGTGGCGTATCTTGGAAACTCGCAGATTCAGACCCTGACACAGCCTATATTGGCATTTCCTATGCCGTGCGTCCGGCGCAGTCTGATCAACCACGTTTCGTAACCTGTTGCAGCCAGGTTTTTGACGGCGATGGCGCGGGGCTCGAGTTCATGGCCTACAATGCCAACGAGGTCGAGGTACAACGCGACAATCCTTTCCTATCGCGCAACGAAATGTTCCGGGTGATGACACGCTCACTAGATCTCTTCAGGCGTAGGCATGCCGGACGTACGCCGCGCCGCGTCATCGTACATAAATCGACGGAATTCAAACCAGACGAAATCAATGGTTGCATGGAGGCTCTACATTTGTGTGAGGCGGTTGATCTGGTGCAAGTCGTGGAAGATGTGCCGTGGCGTGGGGCGAGGATTGATCGCCCACAAGGCGGCAACCGCAAAGGAACGCCGGCCGCATTTCCTGTCGAACGGGGATCACTCCTCGGCCTTGGTCCACGAGAATGTCTTCTTTGGATGCACGGCAATGTTGCTGGCATCACCGACCGCGATGCCTATTTTCAGGGAGCCAGAAGCACACCCCGCCCGATCCGACTCGTACGTCATGCCGGCCACGGCCCTTGGGACGATACAGCAAGGTCGGCCCTGGCGTTGTCCAAGATGAACTGGAACAACGACGCACTCTACGACCAGCTACCGGTGACCATGAGCTATGCAAAGGTTCTCGCGCGGGTCGTCAAGCGAATGTCCGGGCTCGGCGCGACACCTTATCAATTCCGATTCTTTATGTAGGCCCACATGTTCGTTGCGAGTGAATCATGATTACGACGCTAGCTCAATTCCTGGAGGAACTTCAGGAAAAAGAAGCGGAAGTTCTCGGGTCGGAAGCGGTGAAACACGCGCCGACAATCGGCGATATGTATGAAGGTCTGACGCGCGAGCTTGTTGAGCGAGCGATCCCAAGCGAGCTCAATCTTCGACTTGTCGACGGTTTTGTCCTGGGTGTTGACGGCAAACACAGTCACCAAACCGACGCAATGCTGGTCATGGGAACTAACGGTCGGAAAATCCCAAAAACGGACAAATGGGAGTGGCCGATCGCCGATGTTCTGGCAGTGTTTGAAGTGAAGAAAAACCTCTACGCGAAAGACCTTGCTGATAGCATCAACAAGATGCGTGCTATCTCGCTTCAGCAGAAGGAACTGCTCCTATCCAAAAATAAGCAGGTTCACCTTGGGCCGTCGAACAGAGCGTTTGCCCGGCTTATGGGTAGATTTCCCGAAGATGGCGAACTTGACGATCTTTCGTCAACGGGCGGCGAATTTCTAAGGACAATAGCCCATGAACAGCTCGCACCGATCAGGATCGTGTTCGGATATAGCGGCTATGCAAATGAACTGGGCCTTCGCGATGGCTTCTTGGATGCGCTGAAAGACGTGCCCGGTGGGCTAGCGGGCCCCGCGGTTCTTCCAAACTTGATCGTTTGTCGCAAGAACGCCCTTCTGAAGATGAATGGGCACCCGTACATCGTTCCCGATTTGGATGACGGAAAATGGCACCTTTTTGGCTCAACGCGGGACGCCCCTATGGTGGTTCTGCTTGAGTTGCTATGGACACGGTTAAGTGTCCGTCGTCAGGGTTTTCAGGAGAGCTGATGGTTTTTGGCTAACCGAGGCTCTGGTCCATCTAGGGTTTCATATTAGGCGGCAGCTTTCTGGTGCTGCAAGCGGCGTTTCTGGATTGTCAGTTTCTTGATCTTCTCCCTTTCTCTGAGGATGGTTTCCGCCCGGCCGAAGTAGACATCGGCTGGCGTGACGTTGTTCAGGCTCTCGTGGTAACGACGATTGTTGTAGTGTTCGACGAAGGCTTCGATCTGCCTTTCCAGATCACCGGGCAGATAGTAGTGCTCCAGCAAGACCCGGTTTTTCATCGTCTGATGCCAACGTTCGATCTTGCCCTGGGTTTGCGGATGGAACGGAGCACCTCGAACGTGATCCATGCCTTTGTCTTCGAGCCAGGCGGCCAGATCACCGGCAACGTAGGATGAACCGTTGTCGCTGAGCAGGCGTGGTTTGTGCAGGACGGTCGCCTGATCACAGCCTGACGCAGCCAAAGCCAGGTCCAGCGTATCGGTGACATCCCCGGCCTTCATCGTTGAGCAGAGCTTCCAGGAGATGATGTAGCGGCTGTAATCGTCCAGGATCGTGCTGAGATAGAACCAGCCCCAGCCGATAACTTTCAGATAGGTGAAGTCGGTCTGCCAGAGCTGGTTGATGGCCGTCGTTTTGTCTTTGAACTCTTCGGCAGCCTTGATCACCACGAAAGCGGGGCTGGCAATCAGGTCTTGCGCCTTCAAAAGCCTGTACACCGTCGATTCCGACACGAAGTAACGCTTGGTGTCCGTGAACTTCACCGCCAACTCTCGTGGCGTCAGGTCCTCATTCTCCAGCGCAAAGTCGATGATTTGATCCCGTTTGTCGTCGGGAACGCGGTTCCACACCGATTTTGGGTTGGGCGATCTGTCCTGCAGAGCCTCGACACCACCTTCCTGGAAAAGGTCGTACCAGCGGTAGAAGGTCGAGCTGGGGATGCCCAGCATCGCCAACGTCTGCTTGGCCGGCAGATGCGATGCCTCAACCGTGCGAATGATCTCCAGTTTTTCAGAGGCTGGGTATCTCATTCCTCGTCCTCCCCATCCGCGATCATGCTTTTTTTGAGCAGACGGTTCTCCAGGGTGAGTTCAGCCACGACCTCTTTGAGTGCGGCAGACTCAGACCGCAAATCCTTCACCTCGGGTGATGTGGCTTGACGGGCCGTGTCTCCCGCTAAACGACGTTTCCCAGCTTCAAGGAACTCCTTCGACCAGCTGTAATACAGGCTCTCGGAAATACCCTCCTGGCGGCACAGCGAGGCGATGCTTTCCTCACCGCGCAGCCCGGCCAGAACGACACGAATCTTCTCCTCGGCAGAGTAATGCTTGCGGGTTTTGCGGCGAATGCCTTTCACCACCTTGTCAGCGGCGGCTTTCGACTGTCCGGATTTCTGTCTCATCTTCACTCCATATCAGTTCCGATGAACCAGAAATCCTCCGTTGCTCAAATCACCAATTCTCTCCAACGAGTGCTGACGTCAGACACACCAGAAGGCGCGCGCGTCGGCGTCTTCGGCCCGGAAGATGTTTTCGCCGAGAATTGCCACCCCGCCCGCGGGGAGGCTGTCGCGGAGCGCGATCCAGCGGGCGCGTTCGGTGATGGTGACGGGCTCGGGGAGTTCCCGCCACGGAGGTGTGGCCTCGGCAGGCGCCACACCGGTCAGGATATTCCAGGCTGCAAGTGCTGCGAGAATGCCCGACAAGAGAGCCTTCCGGTAGCGAACCGCCTCGGCGGCGGTCAGCGCCAGCGCGGTGACGATCAGGCCGACAAGTCCCGCGCCCGGCAGAAGCGCGGCAAGGGGCAGAAGCGGCGAGGCGGGGAAGAACGGGATTGCCAAAAGCGTCAGTGTCACGGGGAAGATGCCGAACCATGCGGCGAGCAGCGAGAGCGCGACCACGATCCCGGCGGCTCCGGCCCAGACAACTCCCGGCCCCATGCCAACCCCGACAAGACCGGTGGCCGAGGCGATGGCGGGCCAGAGCATGAAGCCGGCCATGGCGGCGGCGCGGAGGGACGCGCGGTCGCCCCATGCCGCGACGAGCAATGGCAGCAGCGCCAGCGCGAAGGGCACGGGCGGCAGGAAGAAGGCCGCGAACGCGAGTGTCGCACTGCCGGGGGCGAAGAGGATCGTGTGCCACCCTGTCATATGCGTTCCTCCACGGGCCGGGCCGCGGCAATGGCCCCGAGCACGGCGAAGGCCCCCCGGGTCATCAGCGTGTCGTTGAGATCGCGTTTGGAGCCTTCGGGTTCGGGGGCTTCGGCGATGCGGAGCCGGCAGCCCCGGTCGAGATGATGCGCCAGTGCATGGGCAAAGGCGCGTGCCGCGGGGCTCCCCGGCGCATCCCGGTCGGGGGCAAGGATCACCTCGCGGTCCATCGGGACCGGCGCGCGCTTCCATCCCGAAACCCCGAACACCGCCCAGGTCTCCAGACCGGTCACGGCGCGGATGGTCAGGGCAGTTTCGGGGCCTTCGGCGATGATGAGCGGGCCCGATGCTGAACCGGGCTCCCGCGCCGGAAACCGTGCGGGCGTACTTGCGATTGTGCCGAAGGCGGGCTTGGTGATCTTCACCGCCGCCTTCCGGCCCGCGTCATCAATGAGGATGCGCTGGCCGCCGACCGCATGCCCGGCGTCATCCACGGCCCAGACCACCAGCGCCGGACAGTCGGGATCACGGACACGCAGGCAGGGAACCGGCGGCAGAAATGCCAGGCCGGTTTCGGGCAGGTCCCGTATGCCGCGCCCGGCGAGATAGGTCTCCGCCGGGCTGCCCCGCACCGGTCCGGTCCAGCCCTCTGTCGAGCGGACCAGCGCGCGGAGATAGGAGCGCTCATTGGTATCTTTGGCTTTGGGCTTTCTTCTGTCCGGCATTGGGGCGTCGCCCAGCCAGCACGCAGCCTCTTCGAGCACACGCGGAAAGTCGCTCCGCGCGCTCGTGAGGCCACAGAGCACCATCGCGGCGAGATCGAGAAGGTCGCCGCCTTCCCCGGCGGAATGATCGCACCAGAGCCCGCGCTTGTGGCCTCTCATCGCCATCGACACCGCGTCGTTCTCCCGCGCCCGCCAGTCAGCGGCGCCGGGGCGCACCGGCTCCCCGAACGCCATGCGGAAGAGATCCTCCGCCCGCGCTGTGGGGTGACAAAAGTCTTTGGGAAGCGGGACTATCCGGGCCTATTCGGGATGAAGTGGGATGAGAATTGAAATTTCCCGCCAGATCAGGGCTTTGAGCGCCTGGTGCGGCGCGGACCTGATGGCCACGTCAAATTCGGCCCGCGCCATAAGTTTTTCAGAATCGGCGCGTTTCGGGGTGTGCGAACCCGCTGGAAACGGTGTTTTTCGGGGGGTCGTTTTTCACCGGATTTTCCGGGCGTTTCGGGGGCGGCTTTTTTCGCGCTTCCCGGTGCTTCCGCAGCCACGATAATCCTGCCCTTGCAAGGGGCCTGCACACTCCCTGCAAGGCGCTTGCGACGGATGTGCGGGTGTCAGCTGTAGGGCATGTCGTAGCCGAGGAACGAGCCGTCCTCGTATCGGTCGGTAATGTTGCCTTCCGCATCGCGTCTGGCGCGCGGGGCGGGTTCCATGGGGCTGAGGTCGACGCCGTCGAAGACGGGCGGCAGGGTCGAACGCAGCGGCTCGTAGAGTATCCCGCTGAAGGCGAACCCGAGCAGCCAGAGGAAGTCGGCCGGATCGTGCGCGGGATTGTGGAGGTAGAGCACACGTCCCTCGGATGAGCAATCCACCGGCGTGGGCAGGGCGAGGTCCCGTTGCATGTCCGGTATATCTGAATGTGTACCGGTAACGGTGCCCGCCACGTCGTCCCAGATCACGGTGCGCATCTCGCGCCCGTAGAGCATGTCGGGAAGGTTGATGGTGTGCACGGCCATGGGTAGTGGGTCAGTTTGAAATTATGGCTTCGAACCAGAGCCAAAGAAGCTTTGCATAAGCTCAACAACAATCCACCCAACGGCCGCGACACCGGCGGTACCCAGTATCCACACGATTACCTTTAGCCACGGCTTCGCATCATCAACAATGCGGCGTATTTCATGCACATCTGAGGTGAGGGTTTTCAGGTTTTCAGCAAGGCTTTTGACGGAGTGGTCGAGAGTTTCAACATTGTCGATTACTTCTGCAAGGTTTCGACTGCGCATTCGCATCATAAATTCGACGTCTTGGGATGGAAAGTCCTTCTGTCCTTGATGTGGACCGGAGTATCCGTGTTCGTCGGCGGACATAAGTTGATAGAAAATCACCGACATTATCACCTGGCCATGTTTTAGGACAATAGGTTCCAACGTCGGATTATACAGAGAAACGAAAATCTTTCCCTTATAGCCGGGATCTATTTGAGGGCCGCCGAATGCGATTACACCTCTCCTGGCCAGGCCAGAGCGAATGCCATAGGAAGCACAAATGTCATTGGGTAGATCGAAAACCTCTTCGGAGGAGGCGGATGCCCAGGAATTGCTTTCAAGGACGAATTCGTCGCCTTCTTCCCATTTGTGACGCCCAATACCAGCCGCAAGGACATCACCTATTCGGCAATCATAGCTAGCCGGTTCGATTTTATTCTCATCAAAGGGCTCAATCGTAATCTTGCCCTCCGCGACCTTGTCGCTAATTTCTTTTCGCCCGAGGATTGCCATGCCTGCACCGGTTCTTGCCTTGAGTGAAAGGTAACACGCAGCACCGCGTGTGGGAACCCCCGGCTGGATCATAGCCTCGCTCCTTGTAAGGGCTGCAATTCAAACTGACCCACTTCCTGGTCATGGGGTGCTCTCGCTATCGTCGCTATGCGGGATCGTAATGGAAGAGAAGGCCCAGCACCAGATCGAGCATTTCCGGGTCGTCGCGCACGAGCTTGTCCAGATCAGCGCCACGTCGACCGGGCAGCCTGTGGAAGAGTATCTGGAAGGCACGGGTCATGACCTCGGCGGCGTGGCCGCCTGGGTATTCCCGCCCGAAATACTCATCGACATACTGGTCTCGCCGTCCGGGGACCCGGTAGGGGCTGAGCAGGATGCGAGGCTCACGGTTGCCGCCGGGCAGAGTTGTGCGGCGGATATGGAGGGTCTGGAACAGCCGGTCGATCTCCGGCATCGCCGCTTGCAGGTGGTGGGCATATTCATGTGTGGCGTTGCCGGGGTCGCGGGAGGTGATGGCCCAGGCGGTGTTATCGGCCTTGGTCAGCCGGTCGGGACCGATGCGGACCGGCCCACGTGCGGCGGCGGGGATATAGCTGCCCCCGGTCGGTTGTCCGCCCGCTGCAACGCTGAGCGGGCTGGCATTGGCGCGCGCCACCCAGTTTGCCGGAAAGCGCAGCGAGGCGGCATGGATGGCGTCGGCGGCGGCCCGGTCCTGTCCGCCTGCGCGCAGGGGCGTGACGGATGCCGCCACGGTTCCGGCGCCGCGGCCGGTTGTGAGGCCCCGGGCGGCGAGGCCACGCAGGCGATCGGTAAAGCCTGTCTGGTCCGGCGCCAGTCCGGTGGCGTCGACAAGCTGCTTGCGCCTCTCGCGCCCACGCGCAATCCATTCGGTGACATCGGAGGTGGCCGCGCGCGCAAGCGCGGGCGGGGCTTTGGCGAGCCGGTCCTTCAGGATATCGCGGGCGCCGGCCACGGGATCGACGGTGCCGGGATTGTGGGCAAAGCCGGGATCGATACCGACAGGCACCTCCTCAGTCTCCCCGGTGCGGCGATTGAGCCATGGCCGTGTGCGGTTCCACCCTTCAGGCGGGCCGGGCGAGGGTGTGAGGCCGAAGCGCTCCAGATCGGCATCCGAGAGCGTCTGCACGGTGCAGCGGCAATGCCAGCCGCAGGGCGGGAAATGCGTCTGCCAGAACGGGTGGTCCCAGCGCAGGATGGTGCCGTGCCAGACCCGGTGCAGGGGCCGGGTGCGGTCATCGAGCGTGGCGATGTATCGGATCCATGGGCGGCGGTCGGCCAGGCGCGTGATCTGCGCCCACTTGCCGGCGGCGGTGGCCATGCGCAGATTGGTGTCGAAGATGGTTCTGAGCCGGCGCGGGCTGCCCATCCGGACCACGCGGGTCTTGCCGGTTGCGGGGTCGGTCATGGTCTTGCGGCCCCACCAGCCCTTGGCGCGCAGGATCGGCTCCAGCTCGTCCTGGAAACTCTCAAAGGTGGCGCCTTCCGCCAGCACCCGGTCCATGGCCGCGCGGATATCGGTCAGGATGTCGAGACGGGCGACCTTGGCCACCGTGAAGGAGCGTGCATGCTGGGCTGCGGAGGTGTCGCGCCAGTCGTAGCCGACATGGATGCCCTTGGCGCGGAAGAATTCAATCGCTTCCTCGGGGGGCACGTCCATGATCACAGGCGCGGGATCAGCCATCGTCATCGTTTCTGTCGGCCCCGTCATCCCCCTCTGCCGAGAGACGCGCCGAGGTGGTGGCCCGGGCGAGCCGTGCGGCCATGGGGTTCGTGTCCATGGCCGCGTAGAGATCGGGGGCGTCCAGTGCCGCGGCGAGCGCGTCCGGGGTGTCGGCTTCCGTCACGGCGGCACCGAGCGGTTTGATCACCGGTTCCATCAGCGCCTCCCAGCCGCTCTCGCCGACAAGGCGGTCGACGGCGGCATCGATGGCATCGCGCGCCGGAGGCTCGCGGGCGGCGGCCAGTGCTGCGGCCAGTGCGGCGGTCGCGCCCGGCCCGGCACCCGGTCCGGCGATTGGCGGGCGGGGCGATGCGGGGGTGGCCTGACGGGGATCGGGTTCCCATTCGCCACCATAGATCTCCTCGACAGAGGCGTGTGTCGGCCTGAGGCCGGAGGCGGCGCCGATCTGCACGTCGCGCGCGGCGCGCGCGGTGAGGTCTTCGGGCGGGGCGGTGTTGCGGGTCAGATGCGGGACGGCGGCACCGGGGAAGTTCCAGGCGGTCAGCCATGTCGCGACCGAGTGGCGCAGCATGGCCGAGAGGCGGCGCGCATCCGCCGCCACCAGCCGTTGCAGCACGTCGGCATGGGCCTCGGCGGTGGCCTGCCACTGGCCGATCTCGGAGGTGGCGCGCTCGCCCAGCACCGCATCGGCGATCATCGCGTCCATCGCCCTGACGAACTCTGCGTAATCGCCACCGGCCCGGCGACCGCTTTCCAGCAGCTCGATCTTGTGGCCCTCTTTCAGGACCAGGCCCGCGCCGCCGACCAGCGCCGCCTGCTGGGCCAGAGCCTTCTCGATTGCGGAAGCGCTGGGATCGCCGCCAAGCGTCATATAGGTCGTTGGCGTGCCAAAACGTTCGAGCGCGACCGCCCACATCGAGACCACGTGGCGCTTGAGCCAGACCGGCCAGACACACCATTCGGCGGCACCGGGACCATGCGCCTGCCCGCCATGCTGGCGCGGCTGGACCAGGACGCAGAACTTGGCCGGGGGCAGGACGACACCGCTCGGGCGGTTGCGCGTAATCAGACGCGGTGTGCCGTCACGGTGCCAGCGGAATCTTGCGGGGTTGCGCACGCGGAGATCGGCGAGTCGCACGGCGGTGCCCTCGATCTTCCAGAGGCATTCGGCGATGGCATAGCCATACCAGGCGGCGTGCAGAAGCTCGCGGCTGATCCGGTCGATCTCCAGCGCGCCCAGCTGCTCTTCGAGATCCCCGGCCGCCATCCGGTCCCGGCGCATCGCCCCGCCCGGTGTGATCTCAAGCGGGGCCGCCACCACCGCATCGAGGCGCTGGTCGAGGACGGCGCGGGCATGGGGGTCGGCCAGTGCTGCCGTGGCGGCGACGACACCGGTGGGATCGGCCTGCCAATGGCGCGGATCGGAGCCGATCCCGAAATCGCGATAGCGTTCGGTGAGGTCCCAGGCCCCGCCGCCGCCCAAGGTGACTTCCGGCGCGGCGATCTCGCCGGTCGGGGCGCGGGCGGGGATGTCGGTCTTCGCCATCTACCAGCCCCTCAGGGCGGCCAGCGGCGAGTGCAGGACGCCGAGATCGCTGTCGGCATGATACTCCGGTATGCCGAACGGATTGCCCGGCGCCGACCAGGCCGCATGGCGGCGCGCGTCGGTCCAGGCCTCGAAGGGTCCGATGGCAGTGCGGGCGGCCGAGACCGCGAGCGCCAGCGCCCAGAACCGGTCGGCATGGCCGTCGCTCTCCGCGCGATCCGCCACCAGCCGCGGCGCGCCGGTGGTGCCGGGCTCGGCACGGACGCTGTGCAGGTCGGCCGCCAGGGCATCATCGGCGGGGATACGGATGCGTTTGTCCTCGAAGGACTCTCTGAGCCGCGTGGCCACATCAAGCCGGCGCGGCGCAGTCATCAGCACGCCTTCGACGGTGAAGGCCCCGTGATCCTCGGCCAGCTGCTCGACCACCGCCTCGCCCATGCCGGTCTGGTCGATGGCGATCCTGAGCGGGCGATGGGCACGCACCAGGCGTGCCACCTCGGCGCGCTGTTCGGAGAAAGAGACGTCGCGCAGCGTCACCAGCTCGCGCAGCCAGAGCGCGTCGCCGGCATCCTCGATCACCGCCGCCACCCAGAGATCGCGCCGCCGCGCCACGTCGACGCCGATATAGACCGGACCGGAGCCGCGCAGGCCGGGATCGCCCGCCGCGTCGCGCCCGGCTGTGCGGATCAGATCCCATGTGATCCAGGCCCCGCCCCCCGCGGACGGGATACAGTCGAGCTCTTCGCCCGCGTGGCGTCCGTATTGCGCGCGGATCGCCGCCTCCCAGGCCGCCTGCGCGGCGCCCGTGTCGGGCTGCCCGGTCACAGCGGCGATACGGGAATAGAGCCCCTGATCGAGCGCGTCGCTGAGCGTCACCCGGTGCAGGCTTCCGGGCTGACGCCTCTCGCGGATGTCGCGAACCAGCGTGTTGAATGGCGAGGCCTCACCGTTATGGGTGGAGATGATGCGCACACGCCCGCCCCAGGTGGTGAAGGCGCGCGCGGCTTTCAGAACCTCCTCGAGATCGTCGACGAAGGCGGCCTCGTCAATGACCGCGACGTCGCCCGGACGGCCCTTGCCGCGAAACCCCCGCGGGCTGGAGGTCATGGCGAGGATCTGTTTGCCCTTTGCCGTCACGATGCGGAAGGCCTGGATATCGCGCCCCTCGTCGCTGATCAGCACCTCACCGGCGGCCGAGGCGGCGATGCCGAGGTCGCTCGCCCAGCCCGCGCAATCGTCGATGAAGCCGCGGGTCATATCGCGGCTATAGGACAGGTAATAGATATCGCCGCGGCCCTCGGCGGCATGCATGACCGCGTGATAGGCCTCGGCCCAGGAGATGCCGATGCGGCGGGACTTCTCGATCACCGCCACCGGGTTCGGGTCGGTCACCCAGGCAATCTGGTAAGGCAGTAGATCGCGGTTGCTCATGTGGCACCCTCCGCCTGTGCGCCGCCCTCGACGGCAGCGCGGATCGCGGCGGCGACCTCCGGGGAGAGCCCGGCCCCGCGCGCGGCGGACACCGCCCGGTCTGCGCCGGCCTTGCGCTCGGCCTCCGCCAGGCGCCGACGCTCCTTCTCGCCGATCGCCTCACGGATGCCGGAGGAGGTCATCAGGTCTTTCAGCATCCGGCCCAGGAAGTGCAGGTCACGGGCGTCGAAGTCGAGCTCCTCTTTCTCGTCCCCCTCGGTCAGGCCGTTGGCCATGGTGAGGAAGGCATGGTGGGATAACATCGAAAACAGCACCCGGTGCCGATGCGCCTCGGCATCCACGCCCTCTTCACTCAGGAAGCTCTGCGCCCATCCGTCAGCCTCGCGCTGGATATCGGCGTATTTCTTCTGCGCCTGGCTCCAGCGCCCAAGGCCGGTCCGGCTGATTACAAGATCGAGACCCGCCTCGGCCATCCGCTCGTTCAGCGCGGCGGTCACACCATCGTAATCGCTGTAGCCCCGGGCGTTGAGTTCGGCACGCAGCCACGTCTTCAGCGCGTCGGGCAGCCGATCGATCTTGCTGCGCGACGGCATTACCGGGCCTTCGGCGCGGTGCGGCGCACGCCCGGCACCCGGGCGCGGCCTTCGGCCACATCCACGCCCCGCGCCGTTGCCTCGACCAGCAGGAAGCCCTCGTGGTCCTCGATCGAGACCAGATCCTGCTCGCGCAGCCAGGCCAGCGTGCCCACCAGCCGGTCGCGCCCGGTCGCGATCCTCAGCCCGTTCAGAACATCCAGCAGGATCTCCGAGTTGGAGGCATAATCCAGGCAGGCCGCCAGATGGGTGAGCAGGGCCAGGCGGCGGTGTTCCTCAAGCGTGGAGGCATAGCTCATCAGCGGCCCTCTCCCATCAGGTGATCCTCGATCCGGGTGATCGCGGCATCAAGCCGCCCGACGGCCTCCGCGTCGCGCGCCATGAAGGCGCGGATCTCGCGCACGGCCCCGGCCTGCTGCTCGATCGCCATCTGCAGGTGATGAATATCCTCGCGGCTCGCCAGCCCCGCCACCGCACCCTCAAGTCGCGCCAGACGCTCGGCATGCCGGTCCAGGCGCTCGGAGACCGCGCCTTGCGCATCGGGGGGCCGGGCGGGCGGACGCAGAAAGCCCAGACGCCGGAGCGAGACCACGGCCCCGCTCAAAAGCGCCAGAATGGCAACCATGGCGGCAAAGGTCTGCCAGTGTTCGGGCGTGATGGTCATGGCGTGCGCGGGCTCCGAGCGTCGGGATCGGTTCGGCCCCACACTACCCGGCCTTGCCGCACGAGGGCAGCGGACCATGGTCCGCAAGAGGGCCGCTATCCGGGACCGGCAGCACAACCCCGCCCGGATGGTTTAATACGTGCCATCAAGCCGTGGCGGTCGCCAGGCGGATATTTCCGCGCTCGAGCGGGTGCTGCCATTGCTCTCGGGAGTGTCATACATCCTGGCCTCTTCGCGCGATGGGAAGATCACAAGGACGCGGCCATCCTCAAGACCGATGTAGCCGGGCATTTCGCCATGCCCACAGCAGCAATCGGTGGTCAGGACATGTCCGGCATTCAGCGCCGCGACGATGTGGTGGATGCAATGATCGATGCACCGGACCCTACCGTTCAACGGCATGAGAACCTGGTTCGCGTAGGTCACTTCCCCGCCGGGCCCATCGCAATTCGCGCAAGCAATATCCGGCATCATCCACCCCTTCATTGCAGACGGGACATGGCAGGCCCCGGTTGATCTCGCTCATGGTCATGTCAAAGAGCCAGCCCGCGTTATGACCGCACCGCGCGCAGGCAAATTCTCCACCCTTTGCACTCCGCCAGCCCGGCATCATACCGGGGGCCTGTCCGACATCGACGGCATGCATGATCACCCTACACGGGGCACTGGCGGGGGCGCAAGGCCCGGCAGGAGGGGCTGGCGGCGTTCAGCCATCACGAGCGCTGCGCGCCGCCATTGCCCAGGCGAGACAGGCGGCTTCCAGGTCGGTGCCATGGGCCACAATCCCGTGAAGCTGTATCTCCACCACGCCGCAGGCGGCCTGCGGCACATCCATAGCCCCGCCGGCCTCCAGAAGCTCCGTGGTGACGGCTTCGGCGATGTCTTCCGGGTCGGTCATGGTCGCAAGCCGGTCCAGCAGTTCCGCGCGCGTCACCGCCATGTGATCATCCATCGCCATCCCTCCGCCCCTTGATATAGCGCCGCGCGGTGCGCTCCGAGATACGCAGTCGGGCCGCGATCTGCCTTGATCCGAGCCCCTGACCGGCCAGCCAGCGCGTCACCGCGCGGCGCGCCAGCGGGATATCCAGTACATGACCGCCGAGAGCCGTGACCAGCGCTGCTGCCGCCGACGGCCCCACCGCCTCCGCAAGCGCGCGGGCCGCCGGACTGTCCTGGCGCGCGGGCACACGCCAGTCCCGGCCGCCATACGTGGCGGCGACCGCCAGCGCGGCCTCGCGACCGGCGTGATCGGCGATCTCGCGCAGGCCGGCCGGCAGGGCCGGGATATCGGCGGGGGAACGGGTCACGACAGATCCATCGCTGCCTGCACGGGCCGCGGCCGAAGCGGCAGGGCCGGAGCCCGGCGCGCACGGGCAAGGCGCGCATCGGCACCGAGGAATGTCTGCGCGTCGATCTCGATGCCTGTAAAGCCGCGCCCGGCCTCCATCGCCGCCACACCGGTAGTGCCCGAGCCCATGAACGGATCGCAGATCGCCTCACCCCGGCGCGTGAACAGGTCCACCAGCGCCTGCATCAGTGGCAGGGGCTTGGTGCCCGGCACCGCGCCGCCCTTCGCGGTCAGGCAGGTCAACACACCGCGCCCACCGCCGCCGTTCCACCGCCGCCGCCCCGCCCCGGCCCAGGCCAGCGCGATACACTCAAAGCCCCTTGCAGGGCCGGTCCCGGCAAACATCGGGGCTGCGTCCGGCTTGACCCAGGCCATGGTGCCATGCCATCTGCCCCCCGCGGCAACGAGCGCGTCGTGCCAGGGCCGCACTCCCTCGGCCAGACAGAACACCGCCACCCAGCCCCGGCTCGCCGACACCATCGCGGCGGCCGCCGGGCACCGGATATCGTCGATACCCGAATAGGCCACGCCGCGCGGCGATGGCCGCCCGTCTGTCCGTGTGATCGCGCGGCGCGCGTGATGGGCATGGTGGATATTCTCGTAGGGCGGATCGGCAATTATGTGATCGAAGGGTCCGCCCCGGTCCGCCACCAGCCGGGGCAGGAGATCGAGACAATCGCCGCAGTGCAGATCAAGCGGCGGACCGGCGGGCACGCTCACTGCACAGGCCCCCGCGTCACGGTCAAGAGGGCCGACCGGTTGCCTTCTTCTACATTCGCCTTGATCAGGCGTATGGCGTCAGTTGTATTGATCTCGCGCGGATCCTGCAACGTCAGGATTTGCCCAACCGGTTGCGCCCCGATCGCCAGTATCTGCGCCGGGGGCAGGTCTCCGGCATGGCGCTCGATGATGTCGATGAGCTCCTGATGGAGCGACCGGTCAGCGGGCGTGACCTCAATCCGTTTCATAGCACCGTCCTCCGCCGCCTGAGCCGCCGGGCCCGGTTTGAGAGCGCGCCCGCCTGCGCCGAGGTGATGGTGACGACCGTCAGCGTGCCATCCGCGCCGCGCCGCAGGCAGTAGCGCAGCCCGTTACAGATCAGCGCGGCCCCGTCGCCCGGGCGGTCCGCAAGCGCCAGGGCGGGCGACGGGGAGCGGGCGATGCGCCGCCGGAGCCCGGCAACATCGACACCGAGCCCGCGCTCAAGATAGCGCAACACCGCATGGTCGGTGATATGGACCCGCACGGTCATGCCGCCCCGCCGCCCGACCTGTCATCGCCGCCGCCGTCGCGCGCCAGCCAGGCTTTCAGCGCCTGGATCACGGCGGTGATATGCGCGGTCTCGGTGAGCGCATCCACATCCATCGGCACGAAGGACCAATGTGGCCCGAAGCGGGCGCGGATGAACGTGTTGAGCCCGTGGCGTCCGGGGCGGGTCAGCAGCCCGCGGCGGGCCAACTCGCCCCAGAGCGCGTGAATGAGCCTGAGATCGGCGCGCGGCGCTTTGGGATGGTATCGTCCACGCGCGCCGTTCCTGCGGCCCCTGCGTCCGCCGCCACGGGCGTTCAGGTGGTCCAGAAGCCGCGCCAGATCGGTCGAGCCCATATCCCGCATCGACGCCTTGCCGGTGACGGCAAGCTGCACATCGTGGCGGGCATCGTTGTCCAGCCCCAGCCGGCGGCAGGCGGCATGGGCCGCGCGCATCAGCGTGGCGCGGCGGTCCGAGGGTCCGGGGGATGTGGAGCGGCGGGGCATCTCAGCCTCGTCCTCGCACGCCCCGCCAGAGGCGGCGAAGAGGTCCGCCGAGCGGAACGGGGATTTCCGCGTAAAGCTCGCCGACATAAACAACTCCCCGGGCCATTGCCTCAATGCGCTGCCGTGCTTCTTTCGGCGAGGTTGCGCGGATGGTGATTGACCAGGTACAGCCCTCGAAGTGATAATCGAACAGGTAATCATGATAGGAAGGCTCAGACATAATCATGTACTTTCAGATATTTCAGGACGTATCGGGGCAATGGCGCTGGCGGTTTCGTGGCACAAACAACAAGATTGTCGCGGTTGCGGGAGAGGGATATGTCCGCAAGGATGCATGTCTGCATTCCATCGGCCTCGTCCAGGCCCACGCGTCCGAGGCGCCGGTTCACGAAGTCTGACATCGCTCAGCCCGCCTTTGCCAGATCGATGGTGATGGGCTCCCAGGCACCTTCGGGGCTCTCGCGGCGGTAGCAGCGGATATAGGTTTTCGAGCCCACCACCCGCATCGCGTCGCGGATCGCCGCCATGGCCTTTTGCCAGCGCGCATCGTCGATATCGAGCCGCAGGAGACTGTAGATCGCCCCCCGGCTGATCTCGCCCTCCCGGTCCACCTGAAACGCATGGGCCACGATCGCGCGGATCTCGTCGCGGCTGCCCTCGGCCCATTCGGCGAGGCATTCCTCAACCAGATCGCGCGCCACCTGCAGTTCCGGCCCGAAGGCCACACGCTCGGCGATCTGCACCTGCACCTTGCGGCAGCCGTCATAGCTCATATAGGTGCGGTTGCCCTTCACCGAGCGGCGGGCATGGCCGCCATATTCGTCCTGCAACAGCGCATCAAAGGCGGCGATGTCGTCGAAGCTGTGGCCGCGAAACCGGGCAATCTGCGCCGAGAGATCCTCAGCATGGCCGATCACCGTCCTGACCATCTCGTCCTGCAGCTGGTCCTGGGGCCGCACCAGATCGACCGGCGTGAGGCGACCTTGTGCATCCCGCATGTAGCGCTGCCCGTCGATCAGGACGGTTGCCTCGTGGATCCAGCCCGCGGGCGCATCCGGGATAATCTGGTTTCCGCCCGCGTCACGGGGTGCGGGGCCGGTCTGTGGTCGGGTCATATCATGTCCTCCGGGTTGGTGGGTCGGTTGATTTCGCGGGCGGGACGGGGAGCTCAGGCCTCCATGCCGGCCGCAGCGGCGGCGATATCGTCGGGTGTGATCGCCGTCCGCTCATCGGCGCGGGCGATCATGAAGGCGCGCGCCATGAGCCGGCGCAGCGCGTGCATCCCCCCGGGCGCGGCGACAGCGGCTTGCGCGCACCTGCGCTCGGCCCCCGAAGGCGTCCGCCCCAGCACGGTTTCCAGCAGCGTCGTCACATCGGCCTCACCCGGCACGCCGAGGCCGACGCGCACACCGATCCGGCCCGTGACCTGCGGGCAGCGCCCGAGCGTCATGCGCAAGGTCTCGTCGCCCAGAAGCGCCAGCCCGCAGCCGGAGAGATCACGCAGGCCACGCAGCGCGTCGATGAGCCGGGCGGAGAGATGCTGCGCCTCGTCGATGGCCAGAAGCGCGTGGCGGCCCTCAAGCCGCGCGAGAATCGCATCCTCGGCCTCCAGCGCGGAAACGAAGCGCCCGCCCGCCCCGAGGCCGCGCGCGATGCGCCCGTAAAGACCATGCAGCGAGGTGATGCCGCAGGTCACGGTCAGCACGGTGACCTGGGCGCGCGCCGCCGCGTAGCTCTTCAGGGCCCAGGACTTGCCCGCGCCCGAGCGGCCATGGATCAACACCACATCACCGGTGGCCTGGGCATGGGCGAGCGCGGCCATCACCTCTTCGGTCAGGCTTAACCCTGCATGGGTGTCGAGACCGGCGGGCGTCAGCGTCAGCGCGCGCGCCTCGGACCGGGTCTCCAGCCAGGCGCGCGCTTTCGCGCTCACGCGGGCCACATCGCCCTCATAGTCGCCCTTGAGCCAGCGATGGAGCGTGGTGGAACTCACCCCCAAACCGCGCGCCGTCACGGCCTGGCTTAGCCCGCAGGCCGCCATCTCGGCGGACACCGCGCGCATCGTGGCCGCCGTATCGGGGTCGGGACCCGGGGGCGTTTCAGGGGCGCCGGCAGGCGCGGGGTCGGGAAGATCGGGATGCAGCCGGGTGACGGGATCGGTCATTGCGGTTCATCCCCGCAAGGTTTCGAGGCGACCGCATGATCGCCGATCTCGCAGCTTTGCCGGATATTCCCGGCGATATGTGCGGGAACGCGGTGCGCGGTGAACAGACCTGTCACATCCAGCAACCGGACGCCAAAACGAAGCGCCATATCAAGGGACGTAACACGGTCACTTCCAATATCAAACGAATGCAGGATCGTCTCTGTCCAGATCCGCGACAGCCCGTCGATCAGGCCGAGCGGCACCTCCGACCGGCGGCCGTACCCGCCCTCGGCGAACCGCTGAACCACCGGCTCTGCAACACCGCAGAGAGCCGCCACCTGCCCACGGCTGGCGCCGGCGACTTCGATCTGGCGCAGAACCCAACACAGGCCGTCCAGCCCCAGAGGCCCATTACCTCTCAGAACCGGGGCCAGCCGCAGGATATCCTCCGGCCCTGATATGTCGCAAAGATCGGGAAGCCCGCCCTCAGGCCCCCTGTTCGGCGTCTCGTGGTTATTCCGGGTCATGTCTGTTCCTCCTTGAGATAAAGCTGTCTGAGCGCGGCCTTGAACGGATCGCCGCCCGGACCACCATTGGCCCGGGCCGCAGCGGGGTGGTTCCCGGCCGCCATGGCGGCCGCGGCGCGGGCGGCCTTTCCGGCCTGCGCGAGCGCCGGGGTCTCATGGGGATCGGCGGGGCGCGGGATGTCGATCACCTTCGCGGTGGCGGACCCCGCCACCTTGAGCACATCGTCCATTGCGGTCTCCGGCTTCTGGCTGCGCCTGAGCTTCTTCGCCCGGGCCCGCGCCGCGCTGTCAGCCCGTTTCGCCCGGGCCTTCGCCTCCCTGGCAATCGCCGCCCGCGCAAGGCCGGTGGTCTCCCCGGCCAGGCAGAGAAACCGCCCGTCACCCGTGAAGACAAAGACCCGACCCGGATCGGCCGGATCGAGCCGGACCTGGACCCGCGTCTTCACATGCTCGCCCAGCTCCGGCGCGATATACCAGTGCCCGCCGATCTCGAGGCCCTCCTTGTGGACCACTCTTGTGCCGCCGCCCCTGACCGGTTCGGCCAGAAGCGGATCGAGCGCGCGCGGGTCGGTAATTCGCGCCAGCGGCTCCGCCGAGGCCCGCGCCCGTGCCGCCGGGGTCTCGCCGCCCAGCCCCGCATGGGGCCTTGTGTGATAGACGGTCTCGGTCCAGGCGTCGCAGCGGGCCTGCAGCTCACCCGCGCTCAGCGCCACGGCGAAGGTCTCGCGGTCATCCTTGCCGCGCCGTGCCGCCATCGACGTTCTGGCCTCGATTTTCTTTCGGTCCGCCACGCTGTGGCCGACAAAACCCGGCAGATAGGCGAAGAGATCCCGCGTCACGGTGCCGAAGAACCGCTCGATGAAGGGCTTGGCCTCGGGCGTGTAGGGCGGACAGATGTCATGGCCGATGGCCAGGTCGGCCAGGACGCGCACGAGATGTGCCGAGGTATAGTCCGCACCCCCATCGGTGCGCACCAGCTCCGGCACACCCCAGTCGATCAGGCAGCGCCTCAGAAGCGCGCAGATCGCCGTGGCCCGGCTGACCGGCACCACCAGCAGCCGGCCCCGCCGCGTACCCACGTCGATGGCGCCCACGATGGTCTGCCGCCCGTCGCTGCACATCACGTCCGCAGGCGTGCTGTCGAGTTCCCAGAGCGCGTTCGGCTCCGTGATTACGCCTGAGATATCCTCCGAGCGCCGCCCGAAAGCCGGGGCACGGCGGGAGCGGTGCCTGTCGGGGTCCGAGACCGCGGAGAGATCGCGGGCGTGCTCTTCACGAAACGCCGCCAGGCGGCGCTGGATGGATCTGAGCGACAGGTCCACACGCAGGCGCACGCTTGCCACACGGGCCACATGGGAGGCGGTGAGATGCGCGCCGTGCTCGAAGGCCAGGGCCGCCAGAAGATCGTCAAGTACCTCCTCCGGCGCGCCGGGGCCACCCCCGCCGCCTTTGGGCCGGCCCCGGCGGGGCGCGTCCATCAGGGCCGCCAGACGCGCCTCGGGGCCGAGGCCGCGCACCCGGGCCCGCCAGGACGCCACCGAGGCCGGTGAAACACCTGCCCCCTCAGCTGCAATCCTGTCAGCCTCGGCCTGCGCCATCCCGTCGGACGCCAGCCGCCCGGCCTCTGCCACCGCCGCCAGCCGCACCCGGGCGCGGTCGAGCGCCGCACCCTCGGGCGGCAGGGATGGATGTGGCGGGGACGGCGGTACACCGGGGGTGCAGGGGGCTTGTACGCAGGGTGCAGCCGCTGCGCAGGGGGCTTGCAAATCGGGGACCTGCCCGCGCAGCGATCTGAGTGCCAGAGCGCCCATTACCGATCCCCCCGGGTGTCCGCGCCGGTGTCCGCTGCGCCAGAGGCCACCAGCCGGGCCTCGATGCGCGCCGCAATGGTGTTGATCTCCGCCACACGGGCTTCGAGCCGTTTTTTGAGCCGCGTCGCGGCTTTCGCCCGCGCGTTGCCGTGCAGGGCGGCTGCCCCGGCGGGGTTGTCCGGATCAAAGAAGGCCGCCGTCACCTGGTCAATCTCGTGCCAGACCCGCCCGATCTCGCCGATCGCGTCCTTCGTGCGCGCCTCCGTCGCCCTGAGCGCCGCGCGCGCAGTGTCCCGGTCCGCGCGCGCTGCGGCCAGATCGCGCTTGAGCCGCGCGTTCTCACCCGCCAGATCACTGACGTTTGTTCGCCGGCGAACATCCCGTGCCTCTTCCCGCATAAGCGCACGCGTCCAGTGTTCGGCGCTGGCCAGATCAAGCAGGCGCTCCTGCTCGACCTCGGGCAAAGCCACCACTTCAAGATGCAGGTGGAATGAAACATTTGTTCGCCGGCGAACAGGCTGGAAAACCCTGGCGACCGAGACGAACTTGCGGATATTGCCCTCGCTCTCGCCAACGATCCCCGCCGCCTCCGCCAGGGTCGAGATGACCCCTGAGGCGGCGACCGCCCAGTCACCGATGCGCCATTCGAACGCACTGTCACACCGCTCCCGCGCCAGCCCAAGACCGATATCTCGCCAGTCGGCGTGCGAAAGTTCGCCGGCGAACACAAGCCCGGGAGCACCCGCAGTATCAACAAGCCTCAGGTCGGCCCGATCCGTCATGACATCCCCTCCCCTTGAACCGATGGCGGAACAGACCTCACCATCCGGTAAAGCCAGAGCCGTCCGCCCGTGGCCGGGTCGCGGACCTGGCGGCAGGCGATCTCCGCCCCGTTGGCGCGCAACTCGGCGATACAGGCATTGACCGCGCAGACCCGCGCGCCCGTGATGATCTCAAGCGTCGAGCGCTCGGTGCCATCCCGGAGCATCTCATGCACCCGCTTGAGCCGGGGCGACCGGGAGAGCCGGGCCGCATGCATCACGCCGCCCCCCCGGCCCGGCCGCTGTCCAGCCGGTCCAGCACCTCGGCCGCCATCAGCGCCGCCGTGTCGGATGTCTCCAGCCGCTCCCGCGCCCGGCGCAGCCCGTGGAGAACCGTCGTGTGATCGTGCCCCCCGAGTGCGGCGCCGATGCGCGCCAGCCCCGCCCCGGTCAGCGCCGCTGCGATGAGCATCGCCAACTGGCGCGCGCGTACCACATCCTGCGTCCGGCCAGGGCCGCGCAAGGTCTCCGCGTCCAGCCCGGCGACATGCGCCGTCATGCACACGATCCGCGCCAGGGCACGGGTCTCACCGCCCGGCAGGCCATCCAGAGGTCCGAGACCTTCGAGCGCGCCGCGCCAGGGTGCCCCGGCGGGTGCCGCACACCCGGCCCGCTCCGGGGACAGGATGAGGCGGTCCCAGGCGCCCGTGGCCTCAAGCTGCCGCGCGGCGGCGACCGCGATGCACATCTGCAGCAGCGCCGCGCGAGCCGTGGACGCATCCCCCGCAGGAGCCATCAGGCGTCCCGCTTCCGCCAGCGCCCGGCGCAGGGTTCCGATCCGGGCCACAAGGGTGCCTCGGCTGCTCATGGGCTCACCCCCGCCGCGTGGGCAAACAGCAAGCCCAGCCAGAGCATCCCGAATATCGCCGCCACCCCGATCAGATCGCCGATCCAGTGATCCTCCAGCGCCGCAAGAACCTGGCCCAGCCACCGGAAAAAGGCCCCGGCCCTGCGCGCGATGGGGGACAGAACTTCCCGCCAGCGGGAACTTGTGCGCAGGGCCGGGGCAGGTGCCGCCGCGCGAGCAGTCAGCGCAGGCGGTGGACAGGGAGATCGGGACACGTGCGGGCTCATGCGACCACCCGGGCGCGCGTGCCCAGCAGGTCGGAAATCAGATGGGCGAGATACCCCTCGCAGGCCGGGCAAAGCGTGAGGGTCCACATATGCGCCGCCCCGCCCGGCAGGTCACCCGCCGCCAGATCGGGGATGTCCATAAGCGACACCGTGCGCGGATGCGCGCCGGGGCCGTCGCAGAGGCTGCAGGCCGGGTGCGACGGGGCCTCGTCACGCCGGGGCGCATGCACGTCGGGATGGACGGTGATGAACCCGTCCGCCTCAGACGGCGGATCAGACGGCGTGGGGGCCGGGTCAGACGCGGCGGCCGGGGCGGGCATCGTGACACCCGATCCGTCCGCCGCTACCATCGGCGTTGCAACACACCCGATGGAGAAAGAACCATGACAGGCCCGAGCCTCGAAATCATCCAATGGCCCGCCGAATTTGACTATCTTCTGCCAAGCCTGTGCAAAACGGAGCACCAGATCATAAAAGAGACGCCCTTTGAGGATGGCCATGTGCGCCACACACGCCAGCCGGCGCAGCCGATGTTTCGGGGACGGGTTTCGGTTACGGCCCAACAGCGCGACCGGCTTCAGGACTTTTTCCTGAATCACGCTCGATGCTTTTTTGTGATGATCTGGCCGGAGACCGGAACACCTGCCTATGCCCGGATTGGCCCGCCGCCATCCGTCTGCAGCCAAACCATGACCAAGGCCGGCGACGTGCAAACCGAGACCTGCGATCTGGAAGTCGTACTCATGGATGTCACGGCGAATGTCGAAAAGGCGATTTCGCAAGGTACTATACCCCCTCCCTGAACTCGACTGTCAGTCCGAGCATGCCTGGAAAGCGCTCTTTCATGACGGCACACCACTCGGTCGCGATGCACGCACCCGGATCGGGATCCCATTCGGGCGGCATGGCGGTCCAGCCGACGCCCGGGAAAAAGCGAGCCGTGCTGCCGTCGGCAAAACTGATGAACTGGTCGATCCGCTGCGGGGTGTTGAATCTCATGTCACCCCCTCCGCGCCCGCGTCGTGACCTCTGCCGTCGCCCTCCCGGACCGGCACCAGCGCGGCCACCCGGTCGGCGAGGCGGTCCCGGCAGACCGGGCACAGCTCAATCATCCGCGCGCAGGCCACCGCGTCGGTCTCCATGGCCCCGTCATCGACCCGGATCAGCGCCAGTTCGTAAATCCCGGCGGAACGCCGCCCGCATCTGTCGCAGCGCGCGCTCACACCGCATCCTCCCGCTCAGCGAGATGCGCTGCGGCCTCCGCCCCGGCGCGTGTGGGATGATCCGAAACCCACTCGGACCTCCCGTCGGCCTGAACCCGGTAAAGCCCGAACCGCTCCGCGTCCGCCTCGCCGCAGAGCACCCAGCCGCCCTGCGGGTGGCCCAGGTCGCGGCAGACCGGATCGACGCTGAAATACGTGGCCCCGTCCGCATCGCAGTCCCGCTGCGCGAGCGGCAGGTCAGCCGGGCTCCGGGGGCACACGGTCTTCATGCAGCATCCTCCGGCGGTGCCTCGGTCAATGCCAGTGCCGCAGGTGATTTCGGTGTAGGCGCAGGGCGCGGGATGTCGGCGGGCCAGGGGGTGTTGGCGGGCCAGTGGTCGGAGAACCATTGCGTCACGCGGATATGCAGATCGGTCGTACAGGTCCGCTTTCCCGAACCCAGATCTACAAAGAACGATCCGCGGCCAGCGGCAAGGTGACCAACTCGCCAGAGACTGATGTTTCGGGCGTCGGCAAATGCTCGGGCAAGCGTCACGAGATTGGCATCTAGGGAATTCATGCCTCACTTGATAAGGCATATATTCCCTAGTGTAAAGCGTAAACTTCGTTATAGGGAAGTAATGCCCTACCCAAATACGATACTAAAAGCCGCAGCGCACAGTGGGAGATCTGAGCGAGACATATCCATAGCGGCCGTTGGCCATGAAAGTGCCATTCGAAGCCTAAAGCGCGGTTTAGATGCCCGCGCTTCTACTCTTGAGGCACTGTGCAGAGAACTCGGCTTGGAATTCTACATCGGCCCGCCGCGCGGGGGTGCTGCCGCCGAATCGCCCGGGGAGCCACCGCCCGCCTGGCAGTCCTTCACCGAGGCCACACTGCCGCACAAGGGCCTGGCCAGTTGCAGCGTGCAGGGCTGGGGGAAGAACCAGCCGCTGCGCGATCCCTTGCCCAAACCGGAGACTGTTATGGACGAAGATGCCTTCTATGTGTCGGCCTCGGGCCAGTCGATGATCCCCGAGGGGATTGATGGCGGCGCGATCTGTCTGGTCTCGCCGGGCACGGAGGTAAGGGATGGCGACCGGGTCTGGGTGCTCGACCACCAGGGCCTGGCCGCAATCAAGCGGCTCATAAAGCGCGGCGAGGACGGGCGGCTCTTCCTGCGCGGCTGGATGCCGAAGCGGGACGGGCAGCAGAAGAGTTTCGAGGAAGAGCGCTTTGCCGCCGGCATCCGCGAAGTTTACCCGGTGGTGGCGGTGTTCAGGGGCAAACCCGGCTCGGAGAATTGCGAATACATCCCCGACCCCAAGCCCCCGGCCCATGCAGATCCCTCCAATATCGCGCCGCTGGAGCGCATCCCGAAACCTGTCACCGATCTTCTGGGCCTGCCCGAGGGGGCGAGCGCCGACGCGGTTGTGGCGGCGATCCAGACGCGGCTAACGGGCCGGGGCACAGCCCATGCCAGTCCCGTCGCTGCGCTGGACAAGCGCAGCATGGGGCAGTTGCTCGACAGCAAGCTCAAGTCAGAGACCCGTGCGCTGGAAGCCAAGCTGGCAAAAAAGCTGGACGCGCTTGCCGATCGCCTGCAGTCCCCGGCGGAGGCCGCGACCGAGGCGGCAGGCATCCATAGGCTCTTCATGCGGATTGCGCGTGACGTGCATGCGGAGGGCGGAACTGGCGAGGAAATACTTCAAGAGGCGACGGACAGGGTCATGATCGCTGCCGATGATCTGCCCCGGAATCTGGATGTGGAACGGGTCGTCGCGATCCGCGCCACGGGGTATTCGATGGAGCCGACCATCCGCACCGACGATATACTGGTCCTTAACCTCGACGAAACCGAGCCACGGGAGGGCGCGATTTTCGTGGTCAGGACCGACACGGGCCTTGTCGTAAAACGGCTGCAACAGGATGGCGACGCCTGGACCATGGTCAGCGACGCTGGCGACCGGGACCCGCGCCCGGTCGCGGAGGGCGACCGCATTGTCGGTCGGGTCGTCTGGTTCGGACCGGAGGGTGCGATTGTGGTTGGGGGGTGAATCTGGTTGTCAAAAAACACCAAGTATCCCATATTTGGAACATAGCAAGAGATGGGGACTTCCAAATGAGCGAGACAGTAAAGCTGAACCCAGGTGCCTTCAATCGCGGTGTTGACGATACGCTAACTCTTCGTCCGCTGCGTAAGATTGCGCATAACTTGCTTACGCGGAGTGGTGCATGCTCCAAAAAGCCCAGCCCAAAGGGCAGGAACGCGGCTGAATCGATTGTAGATCAAAATGGCCATAAAAAAGTCGGATGACGAGCCGGGAACAAGAAACGACCCAAGCGTCAATATTGAGAATTTTCACTACACTGGAAACGATTTAACCGAACTTCGAAAGCTAGCGGAAACCAGCCCCTGAGATCAGCAACTCGCCGACCCGGCGGGTTGTTTTCGCATTGACCGAATAGCGCGTCTGGACCTCTTCGATGGTCGCCCATGCGAACATCTCGCGGATTTCGGGTCGGTCGTTGATCGACAGGATGAACCGGCCCTTCAGCCCCTTGAGCATCTCCGCCAGCCGGGCGAAGTCGCCCCGGTCGAACACGTCCTGTCCGTAGTCGGCCTCGTGGCCCATATAGGGCGGGTCGATATAGAAGAGCGTGAAGGCCCGGTCATAGCGCGGGATGAAGGTGGCCCAGTCGAGGCATTCGATATGGACGCCCTGCAAGCGGTCATGGGCGCTGCGAATCAGTGCGCCCATACGGCCGGCGGAGAGGCGCGCAGGATGATGGACCGATGACCCCATCTGGCCCGGCGTGGCGAGATGGGCGGGTTTTCCGCCGAAACTCATGCGCTGGAGTGAAGCCCAGCGGGCGGCACGGCGGATATCTGTGAGCGTCTCCGGCGGGGTTGCGAGCAGTCGGGCGAACTCGGCGCGCGCGGCCAGACAGAGGTCGAACTCGGCGGCCAGCGCGTCCGCGTGATGGCGCAGGACGCGGAAGAGATCGACGATCTCGCCATTGATATCGTTGAGGATTTCGGACTTCGGGCGAGAGGCGCGCCGCAGGAACACCCCGCCCATGCCGGCAAACGGCTCGGCGTAGCAGGTATGCGGGATCGCCTCGATGCGCGCGGCGATGGTCTTTGCGAGATATTTCTTGCCGCCGAACCAGGGCGCGAGCGGCTCGGCGGGCGGGGCCGGCGTGAGCGCGCCGGGCTCTGCCGGGATGTCATCGGGCATGGACAAGGGGGCTGCCTCCCACGATCATGATCCTGCCGCAGCTGCGGTGGCGGGACGGCCAGGGCTGGCCGGTTCTGGTCGTGGGAGGATCATCTCCCGGTTCGGGGTGTTCTAACCACCCCGGCCCCCGTCCTGGCCATCATTGGCGCGGTGGCGGCGTTGCGGCGGCATAACATGCCGCAAGGGGTTCGGGCAGCGGACCATGGTCCGCCGGTGTACCGGAATGGGAGGAATGAACGGATGACCTGCTTCGCGCCTGGCCCGCTTCAATAAACCGCGATTTTATGTGCGGGCAGGAGTTCTTTGAGTACGAAGTGCCGATGCCAGCTCGCAGCCTGTTGGAATCGGTAAGCATTGCTATCAATCGCTTTTTCAGAGGACTCAAGGGACGGAAATCGCGTTATTTGATCGGCCCAATCCGCTTCGTTATACTGAATTTTTGCCTCATCCGGCTTGAACCCGACATTTTTGTTTTCTTTGATCATTTTGAGCCACATTGAGCTTCGATCTTCCTTCGCGCCCTCGAAGCAAACAACCGCCATGACCTCGTCTTTGATGGAGTTGAATGTGACTGGATTTGTCGATGCGTATCGCTTTTTTGCGAATGACATAAAGTACCCATGTGTACGCTCGCAGGCATCCATGTAGTCCTTGGGGTTGTCTCTGTCTGCAAAGCGCCCGTTTTCTGGCCTCGGCTTCTCGAATTCAACCCCCCAATGGAGAAATGGCCGATCAGGGAATGTCGCAACGCCCCCATGGCCGAGCGCCGCACTCACCGTTTCAGAGAACCAGCTGGCAACCTTGAACGGTGCGTATCTTGTCATGAAAGATTGCTTTTTACCAATGATATAGCGTTCCATTTCGGCGTTCTCTACATCAATTGGCACACAGGTATCGCCCTTGACGAGATTGAATTCCGAACCAATTCCGGAAAATCCGTAATGCGCAAAAGTATCCATGTACACGTGCGCTGACAGCCCGAGAAGTTCCAGCCCAAAACGGGAATCGACGGCCTTGGCGACGTGATGGTCCATCATTTCGTTTGCGGTGTCGCTGTCCTTGACGCACAGAAGTCTTTCTTCCAGCGCGGTTCCCTTTCCGCCCGGCAAAAAGTGAAACGGCACCCAAACGCGCCGCTGCTCATCTGGATCAATTTTCGAGTTTGCAACCGCTTGCCCAAGCGTGTGCACGGTCGCCGTTCCAACCAGCCGACCACCATCGCCATGCACTTCCGTATCTGTTTGTGTTGAGTCATCGACAAATTGGGCCGCATAGGCGACGATTTGGGCGTCTCGGGCCGGAATACCCGCGGCCCGGGCCATGACATAGGTTCCGTAGTAGTGCATGTCTGCCTGCATTTTGCATTCCCCTGATTATCGAGCACGCTCCTGGAGTATACTTGACGCCGCCCTCGTTATGCAAATGATCGGTGGCGGTCGCCTACGCCTTTTCAGGTTCTGTTGAGCCGTCTTCCTAATTCACGATTTTGCGTCGATCATCCGGCGTGGCGACCAGGACTTCCAGCCGCTCCGAGAGCCTGTCGATGGCCTGGATCAGAGTGTCGATCTTTCCCTTGGCGTGTTGGCGTTTTTTGCACATGTCGGTCTCCATGGGGTGTCGGGGTTGTGGGTGGCAGCGATCCCACCACATTCGGACCCTGGTTTGTAGCGGACCATGGTCCGCTGCGCGCCTCCGCGATCACGGCACCAGATGCCCATGCCCGGGACAGGCGGCGGCGAAGTCGGCATAGGCTTCGGCGATCTCGCGCTGCGTCTCACTGGTATCGCTCCGGGACCGCGTCGGCAGGCTTGTCCCCCAGACGCGGCAGAGGGTGGCCTCAGTCGCGCCACCCGGCGCCCTCGTATTTGCGCAGCCGCTCAGGATCAGCGCGGCTGCGAGCAACGTCATCTTCGATGTCTTCCGCATGTTCGTGGTCCTTCAGTTGTGCGTCGCGTCTCTCGTCCCGGCGGGCGTCCCTGCGGATCATGGCCATGACCACGGCACCAAGGGCGGCGAGGCCCGCATAGAGCGCGGCTTTGGAGGGGATCAGGCGGGCGAGGACGGCGAACATCAGGTGCCTGTGGTGGCGGCCTTGACGGCCCACATGGCGGCTTCCTCGACGGCGGTGATCGCCAGCGAGGCGTGGCGCGCGGCGGCGGGATTGTCCTGCCGGGTCGCTTCGCATTCGCTGATCAGCGCTGCGGCGAGCATCTTGATCCGGTCCACCTGGACGCTTTCGGATGGATTGAACCCCTGGCGCACGAGATCGCGGGCGCTCTCCGAGACCGCTGTTTGCGTTCCATTGTTCAGGGCGGAGTGGGTCGTGACGTGCATTTTGAGGTCCTTTCAGGGATTGGTGTATCAGGTAGGTTCGCCGATCTTTGTCGCGGCGGCCTGCCAGTTCGTTCCGCTGGCGGCGACGCAGGCCACCCCGTCGGGGCGGATGATGATCGCGGTCCATGTGCCGGTCTCCGGGTTGGCCACGAGCACCATAAGCGCCCCTTTCGCGGTCAGGCCAAGGCTCTGGGAGGTCTCGCCATAGCGCGCCTCCAGCCGGGCTCTGAGGGTATCGGTATCAAAGCAGGCGGACCCGTTGGCGGTGGCGGAGGTAGCCTGCAGTGTTGCGGTCAGGGCGAGTGCGACGACGGCAGTTCGCATATCAGCGGTCTCCCCCGGCCCACTTCCTGAGCCGCTCGCGCATGATCCAGAGGGCGGCGAGGGCGATTGTTCCGGCGAGGGTCAGGGCAATTGCCTGCGCGGTGCCGTCGAGTGCGGCGAGTGCTGTTGCACCGGTGCCTGTGGCGGCGGCGATCTGGGTCGCTGAGGCCTGCAGCGTAGTGGATTGCACGGGGCTCGTGCGCACGGGCTTGCCCGCGCGCCACTCCGGCACACTGAAACAGGGACAGGCCTTCGCGGCATACTGGTTGTGGCCGGAGACCTTGAGGTCGCCGAACCGCGACCCTAGCCGCTCGATCAGCCCCCGCAGAGCCCTCTCCTGCTCGGGCGTGAAATGATCGCTGAACAAGTCGTTCTCCGAGCCGCCATGACCGCCGAACAGCGCAATGCCGATGCTGCGCTTATTGTGTCCCTTGGCGTGTGCGCCAGCGCGCTCAAGCGGACGCCCCTCGCTCACCGCGCCGTCCCGATCAATCAGAAAGTGGTAGCCGATATCGGACCAGCCGCGATCCTCGACGTGCCATCGGCGGACCTCGGCGACTTTCTGGTTGGCGTTTCGGCTTTTCCACCAATCGGCCCGAGTGGCGGTGCAGTGGATGATGATCTCGTCGATCCGGCGGGACATGGGGCTTCCATAGAGGTTGCGGTGGGATCAGGCCCATCCTAGCGCGCACGCCGGGTCGTTGTTAGCGGACCATGGTCCGCTGCACCCGCGCGCCGGGATCGGCTATACCGGGCGGTGATATGCCCGATCCCATGCTCCACAATCCCGCCCCTTCGCCCTCTACGCCGGGCGGACCCGCTACGCTCTCCGCCCTTGACGGCTGGATCGACATCTGCCGCACGGGAAGCTTTACAGCCTCGACCGGGCCTGTGACGCTTGACGAGGCCGATCTCGACGAGATGGTGGCCAATTTCGAGCGCGCCGACCCGGCCCCTGTCGTGCTCGGCCATCCGACGAGCGACGATGTTCCCGCGCAGGGCTGGGTGGATCGGCTGCGCCGTGTCGGCGACCGCCTTCAGGCGCGGCTCACGCGGCTCGACGAGGGCTTCCGGGCGGCCTGTCAGGCGGGCCGGTATGCCCCCCGCTCGATCGGTGCAGTCAATGACCACGCAGGCTGGGTGCTTGACCACCTGGCGTTTCTGGGCGCGGCATCGCCCGCCGTTGACGGGCTGGCACCATCACATTTCTCGCGCCACCCGAAGGGCATGACGATCGCGCTGTCCGCGCCGATCGATACCGCGCTGGCCGCCCCGCTCGGAGGGGCCGAGGAGCGTCTGGGCTGGTATGCGGTCGAGAGCATGCTGCGCTCGCTGCGCGAATGGGTGATCGAGCGCTCGACGATCACGACGGCCGACCGGGTGATGCCGGCATGGTCGCTCGATACGCTGCGCGAGCTGGCAGAGCCCGAGGATATGGTGGCGCTGGTCGGCAGGCTCGGCGCGACCCTCGCCACCGGCACAGACCCCGGCACAGACCCCGGCGGCGCACCCGCCCCTCACTTCACCTCCCGCCGCGCGCCGGCGGTCACTGAAAAGGAACCCCCGATGCCCGACGACATTCCCATCCCCGGCGCAACCGCGCCAGCCGCAGAGCCGCCCGCCGCGGGCGGGGAACTGGCGGTGCAGGTCGCCGAACTTACCGCGGCGCTGACAGGCGAGCGCGTGGCCCGCCTGGCCGCCGAACAGCAGGCCGCGGCGCGCACCCGGATCGCCGCCCATGTCCAGGCCGGCCGTGTGCTGCCCGCCGAGGCGGAACCACTGACGGCGCTTTGCGCAAGTCTGGCGGGAACCGGTGAGGGCGACACCATCGCGCTGAGCGCTGAGGACGGCACCGCGACGCGCGCCAGCCCGGCGGATGTGCTGGAGGCGTTCCTCAAGGGTCTGCCCCGGCGCGGGCCGGAGCTGCGCGAACTCTCGGGCGAGGCGCCAGGCGTGGATATTTACACCCAGGCAGCCGATCCCGCCGGGGTTGACCGGAATGTGCTGGCGCGCCGCGCCAATGCGCTTCTGGCCGCGGACACCACCGGCACGCTGACGCTGGATCTGGCGGTGCGCCAGGTTCTCGCAGGGGAGGCGGCGCATGCATAACCCAACACTTACCCGCGCCTTTCTGGCGGGCGGCACCATCAAGGCACGACGCATCGTGCAGATCGGTACCGCCGACGGCGCTGTGATCCAGGCCGACGCCGACAGCGATACCACGATCGCCGAGCGCCCGATCGGCATCTCCTCCGAGGTCAACACAGCGTCCGGCGCGACGGTGGATGTCCACCTCGCCGGCATTGCCCTCTGCGTGGCGGGCGGTGCGGTCACGCGCGGCGCGTCGGTCAAGGCCGATGCCAGCGGCAAGGCGGTCGCAACCGAAACCGGGAACGATTTTGTGGTCGGCATTGCCCTGACCTCCGCCGCGGCGGACGGCGACATCATCCCGGTGCTGATCGCACCGCAGCGCATCTACATGATGGCGCGCGCGTTTACGGCCGGCGGGCCCATCGCGGCGCGACGCATCGTGCAGATCGGCACCGCCGATGGTGCGGTGATCCAGGCCGACGCCAGCAGCGATACCACGATCGCCGAGCGCCCGATCGGCATCTCCTCCGAGGTCAACACAGCGTCCGGCGCGACGGTGGATGTCCACCTCGCCGGGACCGCCCTCTGCGAGGCGGGCGGTGCGGTCGCGCGCGGTGCCAGCCTAAAGGCCGATGCCGACGGCAAGGCGGTCGCAACCACAACCGCGAAAGACTTCGTTGTCGGCATCGCCCTCACCGCGGGCGCGGACGGTGCCATCATCCAGGTGCTGGTCGCACCGCAACGGATCTGAGGAGACAGCAGATGCCCGACCCAATCCCCCATCCCGGCTCGGCCTATCCGGTCGACGAGACGCGCACCGGCATTGCGATAGGGTACCGCAACCCGGCCTACATCGCCGATCTGGTGCTGCCGCGTGTCACGGTGCCCTTGCGGACCTACCGCTACACCGCTTAT
Organism: uncultured Paracoccaceae bacterium; assembly: GCA_951812305.1. Classification (GTDB taxonomy): domain Bacteria; phylum Pseudomonadota; class Alphaproteobacteria; order Rhodobacterales; family Rhodobacteraceae; genus Rhodobacter_B. The sequence continues at coordinate 35,511 of CATOSB010000009.1, read as the reverse complement.
CCGCTGGCCGAAAGCTACACGCTTCCCGACACGCGGATCGGGCGGCGCTCGGACCCCACGACCGTACACCTGAGTGCGACCGAGATGGCCGGCATGGTCACCGATTACGGTCTGCAGGACCTCATTCCGGACGATGACATCCGCAACATACCCCCCGGCGTCTCCGACCCGCGCGACCGCTCGGTGATGACACTGACCGACCTTCTGGCCATCGGGCGCGAGAAGCGCGTGGCCGATCTCGTCCTGAACGCCGCCACATATGCCGACACCAACAAGGTGACGCTGGGGGTCAACGACCAGTGGTCGGCTGACCACGCCCATTCCGATCCGGTCGATGATATTCTCAAGGCGATCGACGCGATGATCGTGGCGCCCACGCATCTTGCCATGGGTTCTTCGGTCTGGCTGAAGCTCAGATCGCACAAGAAGATCGCCAAGGCGGTCAACGCGACCTCGGGCGATGTCGCCATCGCCGCGCGGCGCGCCATTGCCGATCTCTTCGAACTTGAGGACATCGTCGTCGGACAGAGCCGGATCAACACCGCCGCGCAAGGCCAGCCGCCAACGCTCGCCCGCATCTGGGGCAAGTCGGCGCTGCTCTATCGCCGGTCGCCCGCGCCTGATCCCATGGGCGCACCGCAACTGGGTGTGACCGCGGGCTATCGTGGTCTTGAGGTCTATTCCCGATTCGAGGGTGCGCGCGGCGCACGCGGGCTGCACCGCATCCGCGTGGTCGACAGCTGCGAGGAGCGGATTCTGGCCCCTGCGGCCGGCTATCTTATCAAAGACGCCGTGGCGTAACGGGTGGGGTGAGAGATGACGCAGCGGAAACCGGCCAAACAGACGACGACCCCCGCGAAGGATCCTCCGGGTGCCGGGACTGACAAAACGGTCCGCGTCCGGCTGACCACGCCGGTGCAGATCGACCGGGTCCGCCATGAGACCGGAGCCATTCTGGACATGGTGCCGGGCATCGCCGACGGCCTGATCGCCGACGGCGCGGCGGTTCCCGCCGAGGCAGAGGATGAGGTATGAGGCCGACCCGTTACGCGACCCGCGCCGATCTGGTGGCGCGCTTCGGGTCTTGCGAGATCGGCGATCTGGCTGACGAGGACATGGACGGGCGCGACGATCCGGGCCGCATTGACGCGGTCCTGGCGGATGTCTCCGCCGAGATCGACGCGGCCCTGGCGCGGGCCTGGGATCTGCCGCTGGAAGGCCCCGGCCCCTGGCCGGCGCTGACCGCGGCGGCCTGCGATCTGGCGCGGCTCAGGCTCTATGACGAGGCACCGCCCGAAGGCGTGATCGCCCGCGCCCGCGCGGCGCGCTCGGCGCTGCGCGGGTTGGTCGATGGCAAGAGCGCGCTGCTTGACGCCGCCAGTTCCATCGTGGCGCGCCGCGAGGAGACGCTGATCTCTGTGCGGGGGCCGTCTGCGGTGATCGCCGTCGCCCTGGGCCGTGGCGCACCGGGGGAGTGCTGACATGGCCGGTGCCGGCGTCAGGATCGATCTGGAGTGGGACGATGCGGAGGTCCGGGGGGCGCTCACGCGGATGGAGCGCGTCGCGGAGGACCCGCGCGCGGTCTTTGACGAGATCGGCGCCATGCTCGTGGCGACGGTCGCGCGGCGCTTTGAGACCGGGACCGGCCCGGATGGCAAAAAATGGCCACCCTCGAAACGCGCCGGTCGGGACGGCGGGCAGACACTTGTCAAATCCGGGCGTCTGGGATCGTCGGTCACCCACCGCGTCGACGCGACCGGCGTCGATGTCGGCACCAATGTCATCTATGCCGCGATCCACCAGTTCGGCGGCACCATCAAACAGAAGGCCCGCCGCCAGACGCTGGCCTTCCGCCGCGTGAAGACCGCCTCGGGTGCCTATGTGATGCGCTTTGCCTCGCGCAAGAGTACCCGGGCGCGCAAGGCGGGCACGGTACGTGTGGCATTCGCCGAAATCGGCGCCCGCGAGATCGCCATGCCGGCCCGGCCCTTCCTGGGGCTTGATGCGTCTGATCGCGATGCGGTGCTGGAGATTGCGGCGCGTGCGATCAGCCGGGCCGCAGGAGCCACGTCATGACCCGGCTGGAGACACCCCACACCGCACCCGATCCGGGCCTGCTGATCTGCGATGCGCTGACCGAGCATCTGGCACCGCTCGCCGGTCCCGGCCGTCCGTTTCGCCGCGTGATCGGCTTGCTGGATGCGGCGGCCGAGACCACGCTCAAACCACCCGTCCTGGCGGTGGTGCCGGCGGCGTTTTCCGCCGGACCCAACCGCACCGGCCGGGCCGGCGCGCTGCAAGAGGTCACGCTGACCATCGCCACCACGATCCTGATCGCCGCCCCGGACGATCCGCGCGGCAGGAAGACCCGATCCCGGGGCCGCCTGGCGGAGCTTCTGGGCCCGGTGCGCAGGCGGCTTCTCGGCTGGTGCCCCGACCCCTGCGCCGGTGTTCCGGGCCGCCCGGCCCCGCTGGCGCTGGTCTCCGGGCGTTTGCTGGAGATCGAGGCCGGACGCGTGGTCTGGCAGGACGAATGGGCGGCCAAATACTGGATACATGCCCAGCCACCAGAGGATACATTATGATCAGCAATCATCGAGACAACATCATCGTCGGGGCGGGAGATTTATATTTCGCGCCCCTTGAACCCGGCGGGGCCCTGGGCGCGGAGCGCCATCTCGGCCATGTCAGCCAGGCCACGCTCGCCATTCAGGAGGAGCGCGTCACGGTGCAATCCTCCTCGGGCCCGCCGCGCACGCTGGTCGATGCCGTCCGCTCGGTCACCCGCACCATCACGATGACCTTGAACGACATGTCGCTCGCCAACCTTGCCGCCTTTCTCGGCTCGGACGCCGCCCTGCCGCGCCCGGAGGAGGCGGTCAAGGATGACGAGATCGCCGTGGCCGCGATCGAGACCGGGCCCTGCTACGGCCTGCCAGGCGCGCGCGGACGCAAGGTCAAGGATCTGGTGGTCTACAAGGCGAAAAACAAGGCCGGCACCAAGCTGGCGGTCGGCACCCATTACCGCGCCGAGGAGAGTCACGGCCGCCTCCGGCTCCTGCAATCCGACGGCGGTGCCGCAAACGGCGATACGCTCTATGCCAGCTACACCGTGACCAAAGGCGAGCGCCTGGCGATCGACCACCCGCAACCGGTGCGCGGCGCGCTGCGCTATATCGAGCTCTCGCCCGATATCGTCCCTGACAGCCATGGGCGGCATTACTACGCGCCGCTCGTCTCGCTGCGCCCCGCCGGCGATCTGTCGCTCATCGGTCAGGATATCCAGGGACTGCAGATCGCCGCGCTCATCCTCCAGCCGGCGGATTGCGGCGCCGCCCTCATCGTCGATGGAGAGCCCCTTGGCACGTAAACCCGCAAAACCCCGAAAACCCCGAAAAGCACGAAACATCACACCAAAGCCCGCCCCGGCATCCGATGCCAAGGCGCTCGAGATCCTCGATCCCGATATCGCGCTCGAGGTGGCCGATCCGGACACCGGGAAACCGGTGCAGATCACGGTGCGCGAGTTCCGGTTCCGCGAGGGGCTCGAGATCCGCGCGCTGGCCGGGCCGCTGATTGCCGACCTGGCGGCACAAGTGGGCGACGAGGCCGAGCCTTCGGGCGGCGTGGTAGAGGCGGCGCTTGCCGCTCATGGCGATCTCTGGCTGGAGATTGCGGCCCGCGCTTGCGGGCGCGAGGTGGACTGGCTGGCCCGGCTCCGGGACGCGGATGCGGCAAAGGTTTCGGGCGCGCTCTGGCAGGCGAACATGGGTTTTTTCGTGCGCCACATCGTGGCCGAGGCCGGGCCGGGATGGATGGCACGCCTGTCGGCCTCGCAGACATCCTCGCAACCCTTGCCGCCGAGGGGCACGGAGACATCCGATCCCTCCCGGACACATTGACATGGCGGCAGATCATGCTCCTGTGGCAGGCCGGCGAGACCCGGCGCGCCCGCGAGGCGCAGACCCTTGCCACGGCGCTGGCGGCAGGCCTGCTGACACGGTGACGCCGGCATGAGTGGCGATCTGGACCTCGCCCTGCGGATCCGCGCCGATCTGGATCAGGCACGCGCCGAATTGCGCCGCTTGCGCGCGGAGACCGGGCAGGCCGGCACCACCGCGCGAACCGCGGGGCGGGGCTATGAGCAGGCTGCCTCGGGCATCGCCCGCAGCACCACCGCCGCCCGCGGCGCCGCCACCGCACAGGAGCGGCTCACCCGGGCCACCCGGGCCGGGGCGGCGGCCACTGCCGGACAGGCGACAGCCGCGCAGCATGCGGCGCGCGCCGCGCGGGAGTTGAGCGCAGTGCGGGAGCGCGTAAGTGCGGCGGATACCAAGGCCGCCCGAGCGGCGCTGAAGCTGGCCGTGTACCGTGATCGCGCGGCACGGGAGGCGCTGCGTGTGGCGCGGGCGGAGACCTCCGCGGTTATGGCCACCCAGCGCGCCGCGCGGACCGCATTGCAGGCCGCCACCGCGCAGGAGCGGCTCACCCGGGCCACCCGGGCCGGGGCTGCGGCGGGCCTGGCCCATCGCCAGGCTATGGGGGCCAGCCGGGCCTCCCTGATCAATGTCGGCTACCAGGTGCAGGACGTGGCGGTGCAGATGGCCTCCGGCACCGCGGCCTCCCGCGCGCTCAGCCAGCAGTTGCCGCAGTTGCTGTCGGGGTTCGGGCTTCTTGGTGTCGTCCTCGGCACCGCCTCGGCCGTGCTCATCCCCCTGGCCGGGCATCTCTTCGGCGCCGGCGAGGCGGCCGAAGAGGCTGGCAACGCCACCGACCGGCTGGCCGACAGCACCGACCGGCTGCGCGGCCTGCAAGATCTGCGCGGCGATCTCGACGCCATTCGCGAAAAATACGGCGAAGTGACGGCCGGGGTCTACGCGCTCATCGCCGCCGAGCGGGAGATTGAACGCCGCGCCAGCGCCCGTGCCGCCCGGCAGGCGGTCGAGGACATTCTGTCCGGCGATCTCGCCGCCAAGACGCTCGACAGGACCGCATATTCCGCCCGTGCCGCCGGGGAGAAAGCCGCGCTGGAGTTTGCAGAAGCGTTCCGGCAGCATGTTGCCCACGCCGGCGATGCGGAGGCTTTTGGCCGGAAGTATAATGCTGCGATCCAGCCATGGTCACGGGTCAACCCGCGCGATGTTCTCTACCAGTTCGGATTTGCGGATATTGCCGACGAGGCGAAAGCCGCCGGTGTCTCCGTAGAGGCGCTGGCGCTGGCCGTCTTTGACCTGCAAACGAATTCCGACTTTGTCGGGGATAAGATCGCAGAGCGCCTGAATCTGGCGGAGGCGGGCTTTGAGAAGCTGGCCGCGAAGACGGGTCTGAGCGTCGACGCCGTCAGAGAGGTCGGCGCGGCGCTTGAGGCGCTCCGCGACGCGGACGGGATCAAGGCCCAGCAGGAGGCCGCCACAAGGCTGCGCCATGCGCTCCGCGCCGCCGCCAATGCGGCCCCAGACCTTACGGATGATCAGCAAGCCCAGAACGATCAGCTGCTGGGTGACGTGGTGGATCTCGAGGGCCATCTGCGTGAATTGCTCGCAACCGATGGCCGCAACCCGGGCCTCGACACGATGTCCGAGCAGGCGCGCACGCTGGCCGAAGAATTCGAACGCGCCCTGGCCGCGCTCGATGGGCTCGCCGCCGGGGCAAGCCATGGCCTCGCGATCGCGCGCATCCGTGCCGCGACCGTAGGCCAGCCGGTGCAGAGGGCCCGCGCGGAGGCGCTGCATGACGCCGAGGGCAATATCGCCGCCGCGGAGGCCAGCCTCCGGGGCCAGGGCGTGGACAGCGGCATAATTCAACAGATATTGCGGGACCGGCGGCTTGCAGCGCAAACCACTGCCGACGAAGCCGCCGAGGAGGCCCGCCTCAATCAGCAAACCGCCGCCGCGGAGGCCGCACTGCGCAAGGCCCGGCGCGGCGGTGGCGGGCGCGGCGGTGGCGGGCGCGGCGGTGGCGGGCGCGGCGCCGATCCCACCGCGACGCTGGAGCGCCGGCTCGAGGGTTATGTCCGCACCGCCGAGCGCGCCCGGGTGTCGCTGCAGGGCCTGGGCGAGGTCGAGGAGGCCCGCGCCATTGCGGCGGCCGAGGCCGCACATCTCGCCGAGGCGGCCATCGCCAAAGTGGGCGACGCACCCGGCGCCGCCGCGCAGGTCGCCGGGATCCGCGCGCTTGAGACCGCGCTGATCGCGGCGGCAACCGAGGCCGCGGAACTCAATCGCGAGCTGCGCCTCGGCCCGCAGGGCGCCGCCGCCATGGCCGGGGCGTTGCGGGACTATGCCGAGGACGCGATCCACGCCGGCGACGAGATCGCCGAGGCCACCACGCGCGCCCTGAAGGGCATGGAGGACGCGCTGGTGGGCTTTGTCACCACCGGCAAGATTGAGTTTTCCGGGCTGGTCGATGCGATCCTGGCCGATCTCGCCCGCATTGTCATCCGCCAGGGCATCACCGGGCCGCTGGCGGATGCGCTCAGCGAGGTCCTTGGCGGGATATTCGGCGGCGGAGCCGCCCCGGCAACATCTCCGCGACCGACCGCGCGGCCGTGGCATGTGGGCGGCGTCGTCACCGATACGCCTGCACTCTATCATTCCGGCGGTGTGGCCGGGGCGACAGCGCTCACCCGCGCCCGCGAGATCGTGACTGCGTCTTCCCGCCATGGTCCCTCGTCCCGCGAGGTGCCGGCCCTTCTCACCGCCGGCGAGGCGGTGCTGACCGCGCCCCAGGCGGCCGCGATCGAGGCGGCGCTGGCCTCGCTGGACCGGCCGCGGTTTCATGCGGGCGGTGTTGCCATCGACCCCGCCACGATCCCGAAAATATACGAGCCCGCCGCCCCGACCGTCGGTGTGTCGGCGGCGGCGACCGGCCAGGACATCGCCGACCGGCTTGCGGCCTCCCTGACGCCCCTCATGGAACGGCTGGCCAGCGCGGCGGACGGCCCTCGCCAACTCCGCGTCCATATCGACAACCAGGGCTCCGGGCCGCCGCTGCGGCCACGCGAGGCGGCTATTGAACCCGACATCGAGGGGGCGGTCGTCCGGATCATCACCGAGGACGACGCGACCGGCGGGCCGATCAGCCAGACCATGTCCCGCGCGATCGGCAAACGCCGGGGGGATTTCTGGTGAGCGCGCCGCTGCCTCTCTGGCCCTTCGAGGCCCGGATCGACGCCGAGGCGTTCGAGATCGGCCGGGCGGAGGATGTGCTGCGCACGCCGTTTGAGGACGGCACGGTGCGCCAGGCCCGCCGGGGGCGGGGCCTGCGCACATGGGACATCCTCGCACATCTCGACAGCGATGCCGCGCTGGAGCGGTTTTCAGGCTGGGCCGACGCCCATGCCCATCGCTGGTTCGCCTTTCCCGATCCGCTGGGGCCGGGATCCCTGCGCGTCCGTGTCCGGGGCGGGGCCGGCGGCATCACCGCCCGGGCCCGTGTCGCCGGAGGTCAACGCCGCTGGGAGTTGCGCCTGACGCTGGAGGGGCCCGCCTGATGCCCGCCCCCGGCTTCGATATCGCCCTGCGCGCACTCGCGCCCGAGGACATCGTCCCGGCGCTGGAAATCTGTCACCCGGCACTTGACGATCCCCTGCGCCTGGCGGTGTCGCCGGGGGACCGCGACATCGCGGGGCAGACATATACCGCCATCGCGCTGCGGCTAAAGATGGCCGACGACCGGGCCGGGCGGGCACCGCGCGCGGAGCTGCGCATGGACAATGTCGGGCGCGAGGCGATGGCGTGGATCGCGCGGTCCGGCGGCGGTGCCGGGGCCAGCGTGCGGATCATGCTCTGCCTGGCCGACGGTGATTCCCGGGCCCATCCCCCCGACTGGGAACGTACGCTCGACGTGCTCGGCATCGAGGTTACCGCCGTCGAGATCGTCGCCACGCTCGGGTACGACCCCGGCCTCGACCGCGCCGCGGTGGCGCTGCGCTACGAGCCCGCAACCGCGCCGGGGCTGTTCTGATCTGAGGAGGAGAAACGACATGCCGGACAGAATATACATCAAGCGCGGCGACAGCCTCGCACTCGACTGCACCGCCTGGCTGACCCCACCAAAGGGGGCAGATGCTGGGGTATCTCGCGATCTGAGCGTCTGGGCCCCGGAATGCCAGATGCGCCACGCGCAAACCGGAATGAAAGTAAAAATGACTGTGATAGTTGGCGATCCGCTGATGAGCGGCCGCTTCGTCATTTCCGCGCGGGCGGACGAGACGAGCAAATGGCCTACCGGATGCTGGCACGCGGACATTCAATTTACGGACATGGATACAGTAAAGAGCACCGACACATTCATCATCCAGGTCTTGGAGGACATCACAACATGAGCACCATCATCTCCACGAGCCAGGGCAGCGTCTCGATCAACGATGCCGCACCCGTCAGCAGTGAAATTCGCTCTCAGGGCGCCTCCGCGACCGCCGCGGCCCGCCGCGCGATCAGCGCGGCGAGTAGGGCCGATACGTTCGTCGCCGGCGCAAAGGCATCGTTCCCGCTCGCCCCCAACCTGCTGGCCGACACCAGGAAATTCGCAACCCTTTGCGGCGGAAGCGTAAACACAGAATTCGACATATTCGAGGCTCATAACGGGTCCGCCTGGTCCACCCATCTCTACAACGGAACGAAGGCCACGGGCAAAATCGATGTGGTCACGCTGGAGAAGCTTTCCGACAAAGGCATCGCCTTCGGCGGCGATCTCGACAAGGCGACCAACGGGCCGGACGGCGATACTCCCTGGCACGGATCGGATTTCCGCGTCCTGCTGTTGGATGTCAACATCACAGCGGATCAGAGCGACGGCAAGCCGGCGCGATTTTATGTGCTGCGCCAGGGCTGCCCGCGCTTTACCGGCTGGAGGAAGGGCGAGTTCAAAACCCAGGCCGCCTGTTTTGTCAACGTCGTCACGCATGACGGGGCCACCACCTTCTATCCCTCCGACAACATGTCGGCCACCCTCACGGCGGGGGGCGATCTCGAGGGCGATGGCTGGACATATCTGCACAACACCCGGCCCGGCTGGGGCGGATGCCACCAGCCGCTCTTCGAGGGCACAGGCAGCATGACCGTGGCGCTGGCGCTGCCCTATATCGGCACCGGCGATCATGGCGGCGCGTTCATCTACGCCCAGTCGCTCGGGCGCTACACCCACGGCGATGACCGGCTGCCCGCCGGGGTCGCGTACTGATCCACAACAGGAGGACAAGACAATGGCACTTATCAAAAAAGGCCCGGAAACAATCGCCGCCATGGCGCTCGGGGACGTGGACCAGTGGCTCACGGAAGAGGGTCTCAGCAAGGAGGATGTCACCGTGGAGGCAAACGCCGCAGATATCAGGGCAGCGACCCGGCGCACAATACACAGCACGGTCGGCGATACGGAGACCCTGATCGGCACCTATGGCGACGGCGTGACCTTCCTGCTGGTGGAAATCGGCAAGCTCACCGCCGCGCTTAAGGTTGCGGCCAATATCGCCGCCATGAAAACCGCCGCCACTCCGCTGGCCGACGCGCTCGACCCGCTTGTGGCAGGCGTCGCCGACGGCACCATCAAATTGCCCTACAAGGTCAAGACCGGCGGGCAGGCCGCCGCGCTTATCGAGATCGGCACCCGGATCACGAGCGTCGCCGAGGCCTTCGAGGCGGATGACGCGTAAGGATCGCCCCCACACTCCCGACTGGGCCGACGCCTGGGTCGGCGCGCCGGCGGAGGATTGCGCCGATCTGGTCGCTCGGGTGCGCCACGCCGTGTTCGGGCATGCCCTTGACCTGCCACCCAGCCCCGGCAGCCTGCGCGCGCGGGACGGGGCCATCGCGGCGCTCGGTGGCGACTTTGCCCGACCGCTCGACACCGGTGAGGCGCCACAAGAGGGCGATGCGGTGCTGATGCGCGCCGCCGCCCGCACCCGCGCCCTTGGCCACCATATCGGGCTCTGGACCGGCGCCCCCGGCACCCCGCATGTCCTGCATCACATGGCCAGGCTCGGCACCTGCCTGCATCCGCTGGCGCGGCTCGAAGACCGGGGCCTGATCCTGGCCGGGCTCTACCGATGGCTGTGATCCTCCCCCAGGCGGCGACCGGAACCCCGGATGCGGCCCTCCACCGCCGCCGCACAGCCCTTGCAGAGCCCCTGCATGCCCCCTGCAGCGTCGAGATCTGGCCGCACCCCCTGACGGCAGAGGGGCGGACCACCATCATGCTGCCGCCCGGCACCCCCCTCGATACACTCGCCGCCGCCGCGCTCCCCGGCCTCGGTCCCGGTCTCATCCTTGTCAGCGTCGATGGCCGCGCCGTGCCACCGTCCGCCCGCGCCCGCACCCGGCTCCGCGCCGGCCAGCATGTGGCGCTGCGCCCCGCGCTCGCCGGCGGGGGCGACAGCAATCCGCTCCAGATCATCGGCACCATCGCGCTCCTCGCCCTCGGGGCCTGGCTGCCCGGCGCGTCTTTCCTTGCGGGCCTAACCTCCTTTCAGGCCTCGCTCGTCTCCGCCGGCATAATGGTCGCCGGCGGCCTCGTCCTCAACGCCCTCATTCCGCCCCCCGATCCCGCCGGTGCCGCCGCCGGGCCGGAGCCCGTCTATTCGCTCACCGGTGGCGCCAACCGGGCACGGCCCTATGCGCCCGTCCCGCTCATCCTCGGTGCGCACCGCATCTTCCCCGATCTCGCCGCCGCGCCCTGGGCGCGCTTCGACAACGACAATAACCAGGACCTCGTCCAGGTCTTCGGCCTCGGTGTAGGGGCCCCGGAGATCTCCGATACCCGCATCGAAAATACCCCGCTGGACAGTTTCGAGAACGTGTCGCGCCACATCCTGCGCGGCCGCGCAGGACCCGAACGCGCCGATATCCACACCGAAGCCGGACCCGCGCTCGACAACACCGACTGGCAGACCCGGCGGACAGCGGAGAAGAGCACCCATGTCGCCATCGATCTCGCCGCCCGCCAAACCGCCTATAACGACAAGGGCGAGGGATCGGGCCGCACCGTGACCCTCGATCTTGAGGCGCGCCCGGCCGACACCAGCGACCCATGGACCCGCCTCGGACCCGGTACGCTTAGCCTGGCCGGCGACGAGCGCGCCAGCGAGGTCCGGCGCTCGACCGTGATCCGCCTGCCGTCCCCCGGTACATGGGATGTCCGCATTCGCCGCACCGCCGCACCCGCCGACGGAAACCGCGACGTCGACATACTGCAGTGGACCGCGCTCCGCTCGATCCGTCCCGACACCGGCGACTACCGAGGACAGACAAGACTCTGGCTGCGCATCCGTGCCTCGGGCCAATTCTCAGGCTCCACCCCCCGGCTCTCCTGCATGGCGCGCCAGCCCGTGCCCGTCCCCGACGGCCAGGGCGGCTGGCAGACGAAGCCCAACTCCAACCCGGCATGGATATTCCTCTGGCTCGCAAAGGGCCTCCGCGTGGATGGCCGCCTGATCGCAGGTGCAGGGCTTCCCGACGCCCGCATCAACCTTGATGCCATCCGTGCATGGGCCGCCTTCTGCACCCGCCACGGGCTCCGCTGCGATGCCGTCATCTCCAGCGCCATGGTCGCCCGCGACCTGCTGACCATGGTCGCCCGCTGTGGCCGCGCCACCCCGACATGGGCCAGCGGCAGGCTCGGCGTCATATACGACGATCCCGACACCCCCGTCTCCTCCCTGATCACGCCGGGAAATATCATCCCCGGCAGCCTGCGTATCGCCTGGGCCAGCGGCGCCGCGGCGGAGGAAATCGCGCTCCGCTATATCGACAAGGATCGCGACTGGACATGGCAGACCGTGCGCCGTCTCATGCCCGGCCTCACCGGACCCCCCGCATCAACCACAACCGTGACATTCCCCGGTATCACCGATACCGCCCGCGCCGAAGAAGAATGCGCGCTGCAGGCCGCCCGCCAGATCTATCACCGCCGCCGCATCTCATGGGACATGGGACTCGAAGGTCTCGCCATCGCCCGCGGCGACGTCGTCGCCCTCAGTCACGGCCTGCTTGACGGCGGTATCGCCGGGCGCGCCACCGCAAACCCGCAACGCACTGTCCTGAGCATCGACCGTGCCGTGGAGATCGACGACGGCGACCGCATCCTGATCCGCAGCTCCGATGGCAGCATACATGACAGCGCCGTGGGCCGGCATCCGGGTGATGCAGCAACCGGCCCCGTCGACCGCCTCAAGCTCGCAAAGCCACTCCCCCAACCCCTCGACGCCGACGGGGCCGACCCCGCAGACACTCTCTGGCGGCTGCACTCCGCCACCGAGCCATACGCCCATCTGCGCATCATCGGAACCGAGCCGCGCGGCGAAGACCGCATCCGCCTCACCGCCATCGACGAGGTCGACGCCTATTACCAAGGCGCCGGTATCGAAACGCCCGACCGAACCGTGTCACGAACCCTCGATCTGACCGGGGTCGGCGATGCGCCGGAGCCACCTCCTCCACCCGATGACAGCAAAAATCCGGAAGAGTCACCAGCAGTCCCGGAGCGAGACACCTCCGACAGCGACCAACGGCGGGAGGAAGAACGGCAGCGGCAAGCAGAACGCGACAACTCCGACGCCGACCAGAGGCGGGAGGAAGAACGGCAGAGTGCCGCCCCGGTTACATCACCCAGACCAACCCCGCGCCCAACGCGAGGGTAAAGCTGGATCTTCAACACTTCGAGCGCCCTTTTCCAGCCCAAAACAGCCCCGAAAATTCAACCGATTTCCAGCCCAAAACAGCCCCAATTTCGAAGACTTTTGTCGCGGATTCTGAAAGACTTTTGTCGCGCTACAATTTTGCCCTTTGCCTTGGCGATGGCCATGCCTTCCCTGGTGCGCATTTTGAGCAGATCTGCTTCGAACTCCGCGAAGGTGGCGACGATGTTGAAGAACATCTTTCCCATCGGATCACTGGGATCGTAGACCGCTGTCCCGGGCTGTACGCATGAATGGAACGGTGGGGGGTCATAAGGCTTTGCAAAATTACCATTCGGAATTAGCTTGTCGGAGAGGACGCAGTTCCCCGGCGGCGATGTTTTCCGGCAGGGTGAATGCGTGTCTGCCGAGGAAATTGATATGTTTGTGTGTGAGCGGCGATATTCGAGCAACGTCGGCGGGGTCACTTGCCTGATCTTCTGCTTCGAGTTGGTCGAGCACAGTCTGCATGTAGGTTGCATTCCAATAAGCGATGGCGTTGAGGGTGAATCCGAGCGCTCCGAGTTGTTCCTCTTGGCCTTGCCGATAAGGTTTGCGGATTTCGCCACGTTCACCGTGACAAACGCGACGTGCGAGACCATGGCGAAGTTCTTGCCGGTTGAGTTGGATCAAGATGCGCCGCCGCTTTTTCTCATCGTTAATGAAGCTGAGGACGTGCAGGGATTTTATGATCTTACCCAGTTCTCCAAGAGCCTTGGCGAGTGCGGTAGCGCGCTCACGCACCTGCAGCGTGCGCATGACTGCACCGGCATGGATGTATCCAAGCTTCAGCGATCCGGCCAAGCGCAGCAAATCCTCCCAGTTCTCAATGATCACCGTAACTCCCAAGCACCCTGTCCGATAGGGTTGCGGGGTTTTGTTCCGTCAGAGCCGTGCGATGATCTGAGGTGGTGACAGGGTCAGGATTTCCAGGATGTTGAACCGGTGTTTTCTGGCCGTCGAGATGACGGACCTGATGTCGGCGAAGACCCGCGCGCCCTCGAGGGTGCGGAAGGTGCCCGAGATTTTCATGCGCAGCTTCATCATGCGCAGGTCCTGTTCGGCCTGATTGTTTGTGAATGGGACCGCGAAGTCGGCGATGAATCGCAAAACGTCATCGCGGTAGTCACGCAGGCGGAGGAGCAGGTTGTGGCCTGGCCGCCTGGCTTTTCGGCCGCGGGTGCCGGGGCTTTTGGCCAGCGGGGGCCGGCGTTCGTGGAAGGCGAGCCCCTTGGCGAGGATCGCCATGTATCTGGTGACTATACCCTGGCGAACCAGTTCCGGGAGTTCGGTCTCGCCTTGATCCTGAGCCGCGCATCTGAGCTGATTGGCGCTATGAAGCACTGCGCTCATCTCCGTCGCCCAAGGCTCTTTTTCGATCTCTTCGATGGCCTTGAGTTCGCGCAAGTGATGCGCCCCGCAGAGGGCGTGGGCGTCCACTCCGCTCATATGGGCGTAGTAGGGTTTCCAGTGATCATGAATGATCGTCCCGCCGGTCAGGAAGGTTGGAACAGCACCGCGTTTGGCGCTGATGCGGTAATGGGTGAAGGCGGTATCGCAGATCGTGTGCAGCCAGTGCAGCTTGCCGGCAACACGAAGTCCGGTCTCGTCCAGATGCCGAACGCCGCCTTCGGCAAGCCGGGCGAGAATGTGTTCAACCACGACACCCATCTTATTTGCCGCGCCGCGCGTCCAGTTGGTCACGCTGGCCGCGCACAAGCTGGTGGCCCCAAACAGGTCGCGCATAAGCTGGCAGACCCGATCCTCGGGTATCAGCTGCTGAACATTGCAATAGACCGCCACTGCCCGCATGCGCGTGCCATATTGCACATGCGCGGCCACGCCATCGGGAAAGCCAGCCGTCGTCGTGGCTCGACAATGGTCGCAACAATAAACCGCCGCCTGATGCTCGGTGACCTCCAGGCGTGGCGCAGGCAAGTCGAACACCTGACGCTTCTCGATCCCTTTCACCATCTCCGCCGTCAGGGCGCTCTGACAGGCGCTGCAATGCGTCGCCTCATGCCGTTCGACAAAGTCGGGTGTTGACGTCTGGCGCAGGGTGTCGCCCCGGTGGCCAACTTGGCCGCCACTTTTCTTTCCGGATTTGCCACGCAGGCTGCGCGGGGCTGGCTTCTTCAGGCCATCACTTGAAGGGGGCTTGCTGCTATTGCTGCTGTTCTTGGCCAACTGTCGGCGCAGGTCCGTGATCTCTTCCGCCATGCTCGCCAACGCAGCTTCAAGCTCAGCGATCCGACGCAGAGCCGTGGCGAGAAGTTGTTCAAGGGCGGCAACCTGATCCATCCCACCACTGATTCAGAGAAATCAACCCGGCGCCACAGAATTCAGACAAGAAAGGTAACTCCCAAGCACCCTGTCCGATAGGGTTGCGGGGTTTTGTTCCGTCAGAGCCGTGCGATGATCTGAGGTGGTGACAGGGTCAGGATTTCCAGGATGTTGAACCGGTGTTTTCTGGCCGTCGAGATGACGGACCTGATGTCGGCGAAGACCCGCGCGCCCTCGAGGGTGCGGAAGGTGCCCGAGATTTTCATGCGCAGCTTCATCATGCGCAGGTCCTGTTCGGCCTGATTGTTTGTGAATGGGACCGCGAAGTCGGCGATGAATCGCAAAACGTCATCGCGGTAGTCACGCAGGCGGAGGAGCAGGTTGTGGCCTGGCCGCCTGGCTTTTCGGCCGCGGGTGCCGGGGCTTTTGGCCAGCGGGGGCCGGCGTTCGTGGAAGGCGAGCCCCTTGGCGAGGATCGCCATGTATCTGGTGACTATACCCTGGCGAACCAGTTCCGGGAGTTCGGTCTCGCCTTGATCCTGAGCCGCGCATCTGAGCTGATTGGCGCTATGAAGCACTGCGCTCATCTCCGTCGCCCAAGGCTCTTTTTCGATCTCTTCGATGGCCTTGAGTTCGCGCAAGTGATGCGCCCCGCAGAGGGCGTGGGCGTCCACTCCGCTCATATGGGCGTAGTAGGGTTTCCAGTGATCATGAATGATCGTCCCGCCGGTCAGGAAGGTTGGAACAGCACCGCGTTTGGCGCTGATGCGGTAATGGGTGAAGGCGGTATCGCAGATCGTGTGCAGCCAGTGCAGCTTGCCGGCAACACGAAGTCCGGTCTCGTCCAGATGCCGAACGCCGCCTTCGGCAAGCCGGGCGAGAATGTGTTCAACCACGACACCCATCTTATTTGCCGCGCCGCGCGTCCAGTTGGTCACGCTGGCCGCGCACAAGCTGGTGGCCCCAAACAGGTCGCGCATAAGCTGGCAGACCCGATCCTCGGGTATCAGCTGCTGAACATTGCAATAGACCGCCACTGCCCGCATGCGCGTGCCATATTGCACATGCGCGGCCACGCCATCGGGAAAGCCAGCCGTCGTCGTGGCTCGACAATGGTCGCAACAATAAACCGCCGCCTGATGCTCGGTGACCTCCAGGCGTGGCGCAGGCAAGTCGAACACCTGACGCTTCTCGATCCCTTTCACCATCTCCGCCGTCAGGGCGCTCTGACAGGCGCTGCAATGCGTCGCCTCATGCCGTTCGACAAAGTCGGGTGTTGACGTCTGGCGCAGGGTGTCGCCCCGGTGGCCAACTTGGCCGCCACTTTTCTTTCCGGATTTGCCACGCAGGCTGCGCGGGGCTGGCTTCTTCAGGCTATCACTTGAAGGGGGCTTGCTGCTATTGCTGCTGTTCTTGGCCAACTGTCGGCGCAGGTCCGTGATCTCTTCCGCCATGCTCGCCAACGCAGCTTCAAGCTCAGCGATCCGACGCAGAGCCGTGGCGAGAAGTTGTTCAAGGGCGGCAACCTGATCCATCCCACCACTGATTCAGAGAAATCAACCCGGCGCCACAGAATTCAGACAAGAAAGAAAAAAAACACGCGCAAAATGGCAAATTCGACTCACCATAAAACTGACAATAACACTCAAACGTGGGGGGTGCTTGGGAGTTACAATCAATGTTGCCCGAAAAAATGATGATGGACGCGATCTGTGCAGACGTCCGCATATCGAGGCCAAGTGCGAGATCGATTTCATCGGCTTTTCCGACGGCATGAACCGGCGATTTGAGCTTGTCAGACACGCCCGGGTTCCTCTTTTTGGTGAAAATCCAGCTCTGGCAAGTCGCGCAGACTTTTCAAATCAAACGTTGCCAGAAACGTCTCCGTCGTCACGAAGGTGTGCGGCGCGCCCGGTCGCGGCGCCCTCGGCCCACTCGCAATCAGATCTTTGTAGCGCAGCCGCGCCAGCAGATCGCGGCTCACATCTTTGCCAAAGATGTCTTTCAACCCAGCCCTGTCGATCGGCTGGTGATAGGCGATGGCGCAAAGCACACCCATCTCCATCTCGGTGAAGGCGAGGGACTGGTCGCCAAGATCGGCCGCCGCCTTGATCGCGTCCGCAAACTGAGGCTTGGTCCGGAACATCCACCCACCGGAAACCTGCGCCAGCTCGTAAGGCCGTCCCACATGCTCGGCCTGGATGTCCTCGATCAGCATCTCGACCGACGCCCCCTGCCCCACGACGCGCGCGAGGTCCTCGCGGCCCACCGGTGATGCGCTGGCGAAGAGCACCGCCTCGACCCGTCCCATCCATTCGCGCCAGCGCAACTCTTGCGGCAGGCCCTCGAGCTCTCGGTCGAAGATGTCGCGAGTCTCTTCGGTGGGCTTCCGTTTTGCGGCGACACTCATGGCGCGATCCCGTACAGCCGGAACGTCGGCCGCCCGGTCAGCTCGTGCACAACACCCAGTTCAACCAGCCGATCACAGAACCGCCGCGCGGCCCGATCGGTCATGGGGATGGTCGTGCCCTGGATCACCGGCGAGAGCATAGACGCCGGCGCGACGGCCTCCTCGCTGAGGAACAGCGCGACCGCCGCCTCCGATCCCTTGGCCCGCAGCTTCGGCGCGACCGCTTTAAGCGCGGCTCCGTGCCCTGCCAAATCGCGCGCCAATCGGATTGTTTCTCCAAAGGAACGCAACAAGCACGACTGAACGTTCAGATCGGCCCCCTGCTCCTCTGCGATCAATTCCCGCAACATCGTTTTGGTGAGAGACTGCGCCGTAATCGGCAAAACCGAGGCCCAACCCAACGCACGCGCCAAGACGATATCAGATAGCACACAGGCGATCCGCTCTGCCCGGTCATCCACCTCCAGAACCGCACGCATCACTGAAACACACCCAGCCAACGGCCCATGAGAATTTACGCGGGCGGTCCCGGCTTCCATCCAGCCCTCGATCTCATCTTCAAAATTTGGCCCAAAGAGGCCTTCCAAGCCCGTTCGCCAATCCCTGCCGCTAAATCGCAACCGCGCCGTGTCCCGCCAAAACGCCAGAAGATCGCCGTCTGGACCACGTGCCTCGCCCGGCGGCGTCAGATGATAGGCGTCGCGGATATCAGCTTCCTGCGCCAGACGCCCCTCCAGTTTCGACGTCGCCGTCGCCGCCTTCAGCGCCAGCCAGTTGGCCAGCAATTTCACCGGGACGCCGTGTGCCAGATCACTGACCAACGAATCTAGCACCGTGAGTGCCGCCCCGGATCGAAAAGCCACAGTTTCAGGGGTTTCTGCCCGCCCGGAGGTGACCCAAGAAGGTAACTTCGGTAGCATGCTCAAATCGTCATCGATAGCTGTGGGCTGGTAGGTCATGGCACAACACTAGTCTCTCGCGGCGCTTTTGCCTACCATATAGTGTGCAAACCGCCCCACTTTACAATTACAAGCTATGTCCGATAAGGCAAACTTATCGGACGTTAAAAGATATGCTCAGCGCCATGTCAGAATTGAATGCGAAATCGAGCTCACACGCGCCGGGCGCCCCTGCATCCAACGAGGACGACGAGAGAGACCCGACGTCCGACGAGGCTCTGACACTCCCCTCCTCTGTCGCTGGACCCGGCACGCTCGATCGGCTGGTCGACACCGCCCGTGACTATGCCAAGGCGTCGACGGCCGAGAACACCAACAAGGCCTACGCGGCTGACTGGAAGCACTTCGCCCGATGGTGCAGGCAGAAAGGTACCGATCCCCTGCCCCCATCACCGGAGATGGTTGGCCTGTACCTTACTGATTTGGCCGCCCCAACAGGCCCCTCCCCTGCCCTGACAGTCTCGACGATTGACAGAAGACTCTCAGGTTTGGCCTGGCACTATGCTCAACGGGGTTTCTCGCTCGATCGCAAGAACCGCCATATCGCCACCGTTCTGGCCGGGATCAAACGCAAACACGCCCGCCCACCTGTACAAAAGGAAGCCATCCTGCCTGAGGACATCCTCGCGATGGTGGCCACCCTGGGTTTCGATCTGCGAGGTTTGCGCGACCGGGCGATCCTGCTTCTTGGATATGCAGGCGGTCTCCGCCGATCTGAAATAGTCAGCCTGGATGTGGGCAAGGACGACTCCTCGGATTCGGGCGGCTGGATCGAGATCCTCGACGATGGCGTCCTGCTCACGCTCAACGCCAAGACCGGCTGGCGCGAGGTTGAGGTTGGACGCGGGTCGCGCGACAAGACCTGCCCGGCTCTTGCCCTCGAACAGTGGCTGCACTTCGCCATGATCGACTTCGGGCCGGTCTTTGTTCGGACGTCCCGCGACGGCAAACGCGCCTTAGAAACCCGGCTCTCGGACAAGCACATCGCCCGTCTGATCAAAGCCACCGTGCTCAAGAGCGGCATCCGTGCCGATCTGCCCGAGGCAGAACGATTGGCGCTGTTCTCGGGCCACTCGCTTCGCGCCGGCCTCGCCTCTTCGGCGGAAGTCGACGAGCGCTACGTCCAAAAGCAGCTCGGACACGCCTCGGCCGAGATGACCCGCCGCTACCAGCGACGCCGGGACCGGTTCCGCGTCAACCTGACCAAGGCCGCGGGGCTCTGAATGTTCCGCTCATGCTTCTTCTGAGAAAATAATCTGCACCTCCCTGACAGAGCGGTTCTCTGCAATTAGTGCTGCCAGAATTCGGGTGTGGAAATGGGTGCGTACGTAGTCTGCCTGAAACCGATTCGGCGCCATGAGCGTGAGAACTCCACTTTCAAGGTCGATTAGCTGCAATGGCGCAAACCAAGCCCCGTAGACCGCCGGGTCTTGAGCCTTGAGACGCGAGGCAACGGCTGCCCATCCGATGCCGTCCTCCTTGGGCAGCGGCTCAAGTTTTCCGTGCAGCGGAACGACATTTGAAGTCCCCTGCCCTTCGGGTTCTGGCGCATCCGCCATGCGGGCGGCGAAATCCGGGCCAACCGCATCCCAATGCTGCATGGTTTCGCGCAGCACTACCGGCAGTTCGATCCGGTACTGTGTCACCCTGCCTCGTGCTGCCGGAACCGTGACGACGATCCAACGTCGCGCCCGCATCTCGGCCATATCCCGTTTGGCTGTGCGTTCCGATACGCCCCACATTCGCGCCATTTCCTTCTGGGCAACGGCGAACGTCCCTCGTCGCCAGTTGAACCGTGCGGTGATTAGAAGAGATAAGCGCAGCGACAAACGAGCTTCCACCGGGTCGCCACGTGCCGCTGTAACTAGAAGTGCTGTGAGAATGTCGTACTTGATCGCCGAGGCCCCTGGCCCCGTGACCTTCTTTGCCAAACCTACCAAACCTGTCTGCCCGCCGTACATATTCTCTCCCGCACTGGTCTTTCGCCAGTTCTGCCTCATCAGGAGAGCGATCCTTCGTCATTTTCGAAGGTGATTTTAGACGCTTTTCCCGATCTTGGAGCGATTAGCGTTGGAACGGGGGCACTTGTCAAGGATTCGAGTCGAAGAGGTCTTTCCCTTAAACCCATTTCGAAAGAAAAAGGGTATCTGTTTGGTATTGGGGGACACCCTGAATGTCCCCCCGTTAGTGCATGATGTCCCCCCAACATCTCGTAGCGTCGATTTTATGTCCCCCAAAATCCGCACGTGCTGCCGAGATTGAGCTCGTCGATTGAGGTCGGGGCGATTCGCGAGAGTCCGGTTCTGTCGGGTCATTGAAACAAAGCCTATGGGCGACCTGCGCCGTTGCACTGGTCTAATAATAAATGTCTCGACAAAATTGGCAAATTCAGCGTAAATCCAGAAAACGAGATAATCTACGTCCGAGGCAAAATGCTGACTCACACAGATCTCCGCGAACTCCAGACGAATTCCCTCAAGATGCAAAGCTGGATTCGACAACAAACCTTCTCTCCCGAGAGCGAAAAAACCCTGCGACGGTTCTCGTCTTGGGAAGTGGCCGAGCTGATCCTCGGGCTCAACCAGTCGACCTTCCGGGGCAAGATGGCGGCCGATCCAACCTTACCCGCAGGTAAGGTCGAGCCCGAGGGACGCCAGCGTTGGTTCACGCTGGAGGAAGTCAACACATTGCGGCGCAAACTCAAGCCTCGGGGCAAATCGCTGATGCCTTCGCGTCCCGCTGGCCGAGCCTTCCGCACCGCGATCGCAAACTTCAAGGGCGGCGCCGGCAAGTCCACTGTCGCGTTGCATTTCGCCCATGCCGCTGCACTGGATGGGTATAGGGTTCTCTGCGTGGACTTTGATCCGCAGGCAACGCTGAGCCATTCCATGGGGCTCTCAGATGTCAGCGAAGAGCGTACGGTTTGGGGTATCATGGCCCGCGATCTGATTCGGGAAACTGAGGCGCAGAACAACGCGCCGCAGGGAGCGGCGAGCGGCGCCGCCCTGCCCCGGCGGTCGATCCCCGCATCGATCACCGATTTGGGGCTTCAGGACCTGCGTGTCGCCGATTTCATCCAATCGACCAACTGGCCGACGATTGAACTGATCCCGTCCTGCGCCAACGCGGCTTTTGTTGAGTTCGCATCAGCGCAATACCGGCATCTGAACCCGGAATGGTCCTTCTTCGCGGCTGTCAATCGGTTCCTCGATCAGCTGCCCGATGATCAATGGGACTTGATCTACTTCGACTGCCCTCCCGCCATCGGCTATCAGTCGATGAACGCGGTCTTTGCTGCTGACATGCTTTATGTCCCGTCGGGTCCCGGATATTGGGAATATGACAGCACGACATCCTTCATCGGCCAGCTGAGCGAAGCCCTCGAAGACTTGGCCTATGGATTCCAGGGCGCCTTATCCGCGGATAAGGTCTCACTGCCAAAAGCGTTCCATGAAGTGCGCTTTCTGTTGACGCGCTATGAGCCTGGCAACGATCTGCACCGAGCGATGTTCGACGCCTTCGGCAAGGTTTTTGGCGATAAGTTGGCTGCCCATCCTGTCGAGATGACGCGCGCGGTCGAACAGTCGGGTCGTTTCCTGAACTCGATCTACGAAATGGACTACCGCGACATGACTCGCGAAACCTGGCGTCGGGCACGGACCAGCTTCGACCGCTCCTATGGTGAATTCAAGGAAACTATGCTGCCACATTGGGAAGCGATGGGTGCAGGAACCTTATCCGCGGATAAGGTTGAGAGAGAAGGAGCGGTGGCATGACGCGCAAGAGAAGGATGTTTGACATCGATATGCCGGAAGAGGCGGTCGCAACGCAAGAACCGGCGACGACGTCCCATAGGCGCGGACCGATGGCCAGTGCGATTGTCGAGAATGCCGAGGCGCTCAAGGCGCGTAAGACCGCCGCCGAAGCTATTCGAGAGGAGAACGACGCGCTCGCCCATGAATTCGTTGCCCTTAGGAAGGCGGGCCACGTCGTACAGGCGGTGCCGCTCGATGAAGTACACACCTATATGCTGGTTCGTGACCGGATGCCGGGTGAGGACGAGGAGCTTGACGAACTGGTCACCTCAATCCGAGAGCTTGGGTTGTCCAACCCCATTCGCCTGCTGCCGCGCCCCGACGGCACAGGCTATGAACTCGTTCAGGGTTACCGCCGCCTTCGCGCCTATCGCCAACTTCTGGAAGAAACCGAAGAGGAAGCCTGGGCGTTCATCCCAGCGCTGATCATGCCAGGCGAGGCGGACATCGCAGGGCTCTACCGTCGCATGGTCGACGAGAACGTGATCCGCAAGGATCTGTCCTTTGCCGAGATGGCGCATGCCGCTCAGAACTATGCCGCCGATCCGGGGACAGAGGCCGAAAATCTGTCCGAAGCGGTGGCGGCGCTGTTCCAGTCGGCACCGTATTCAAAGCGTAGCTACATCCGATCCTTTGCATATCTCTTGGACATGATAGGTGAGGCCCTGAGTTACCCGACGGAGATTCCACGCGCGCTTGGCGTAGCGATGGCGCGCGCAATCAAGGAACGGCCCGAGATCGTCGGAAATATCAAAGAAAAGCTCAATGGCTGGGAGAACCTCAGCATCAAAGACGAACTTGATATGCTCCGGCGCTACACGCTGACCGACGAGGTGGACGAAGCCATCCCAGACGCAGTTCCGAAACCAAAAACTGGCAAACCGGGGCAGGGAACACGGACCAAAACCACCTTCCATATCCGCAGCTCCGCCGGACAGGTCAAATGTACCGCTGCTGTTGGGCGGCTGGAAATCAAGGTCGACAGGGATTTCTCCTCGATCAATCGAGCACGTCTTGAGCGCGCCATTGCTTCGCTGGTCGATGGGCTGGGCTGACCTAATCGGAGATAGGTTCAGTTGGGTGACCTGCCGAGGCGATTGGCAATTGTCTCTAACCGGAAAGTTAGAGACCGATTTGGGATTGTTTTCAGAAAAAAGATAATAACTTCAAGTGCTTATCTGGATAGAGAGTTCTACGCGGTTTTGAATGCGTTGGCCGGGTAGCCCCGGCCAAGTTCGACAATAGTATCATGCCGATGAAAAACCCGCACGGTCGGAAGGCATACGCAAAAAGCAAGGCAAATCAGGAGCTTGTCGTGGACCTGCGCGCCGGAGGCATGACACATGGCGAAATCGCCACCGTTCCGGGATGCGAGGAAAAGACCTTGCGGAAGTATTATTCCCGTGAACCGCGTGAGGGTGCTATTTTGGTTCAGGCCGAAGCCACCTGCATCATGATGCGCAGGATGCGCACCGCCCTATACACCGGCAACATGGATAACCGCAGGATTTGGCCCTCGGCGGTAATCGACCCCGGCCCTGGCACGCTGTCGAGCGCCCGCCCGGCATCTCCGTCCAGATCGAGCCGCTTCGGCAGCTTGACCTGCGGGACCATGGTCTATCCGCACGTTTTTCATATGGTGCGTCGGTGCTGTCCAGGTCTGCCGGAAATGCCGTAAGCCGTTTCGGAGGCGTACTTTCCGGTCAGTGCGGGCGGCCTTCCGCGAAGACGGCCGCGAGGTCGGGCGCGTCCAGAACGGCATCCAGCCAGGCCTCGACCCGATCGGGTTCGGCCGCGGCGATCCGCGTCTCGATGTCCCGGGGCAGGGGGCCGAAACGGCGCTCCAACAGGCGTCCGAGGGTTTCGGCCTTGCCTTTCGCTTCGCCTTCCGCCTTGCCCCTGGCCAATCCGCGCGCTTCGCCCCTGGCCAATCCGCGCGCTTCGCCCCTGGCCAATCCGCGCACTTCGCCCTGTTCGAGCAGTGTTTCTGCAATGGTTCCCATAAGAGCCTCCAGTTCGTTATGTCCCCCGGTCCTGAGCGTGGTCCGCAGGGCGTCCAGATCCACATTATAGACCCGCAGCACATATTCAAGAACCTGTCGCCGCAGATCGGTCCCCTCGGGCAGGCTCCCGGCGATCTCCGCCAGAAAGGCCAGGGCCTCCTGCCGCAGCGTGATGAACCCCGCCCTCAACGCGGCGTTGCGCGACAGCGCGTCGATCTCCATGGCCCGCAGGTTGCGCAGGATATACCCCGCTCCGGGCAGGAAAGCGAGATCGGGATCATCGGTGGCGATCATGTCGCGCAGGCTGTCGGGTACGGTCCAGGGCTCCGCGCCATGATAGACGACCACCGGAATGATCGGGGGCAGGGCGCGGAGCCGGGCTGTTCCGGTTCCGGCGTAGCGTTTCCAGATGCGCACCATATAGGAGGCCAGCTGAAGCGGCAGCGCCGGATCAGGGGTGCTTTTGTGCTCCGCCAGAACATATACGAAGGCGTCGGTCCCGGAGGTCAACGCGACCTTCATCAGCAGATCGCTCTGGCTGCCGGCGAGCGCCTCATCAACGAAGCCGCCCTCGACGATCTCGGGTGGTGCATCGGCGAGTTGTCCGGCGATGGTGTTGGGCAGATGATCGCGCAGGAAGTCCCGCGCCCGCCCGGGATCGGACAGCAGCGCTCGGAACAGGGTGTCGTGCGGATTGTGCAACTCGGCCATCGGATCCCCGTGCAAGGTGATGTCACCCCTGCTGCTATGACAGGGCGGGCCAACAGGCAAGCCCGGGGCGGCAGAAAACTCCGTATAGCCCCGGTGTTGTCATAGGCAATTCAGTGAATCTCCCTCGCCATGATGAACCACACTTCATCGGAACCGGGAATCCCTTCGATTCAACAGGTCCTGAACCCGGGTTGGCCACAAGGCTCTCCGCACGCCTTTTCACAGTCTTTACAAAGCCCGGGGTTTCTCAATCTTTGGGAATAATAATTTCCATCCTTTTTTGCGGGCATCATATTTTCTCCCTTCAAGGGGTAAGCAACAACTCTTGATCAAGGTTACGCTTGACCTGCATCAGGTCGTTCCCCTCGACCAATTTCATAAAGCTGCGCCCTGCCCCGACATTGCCGGCCTCCGCTGCTTGCCAAACCCGCATGATCTGCGGGGCTGTCATGTGGTCCCGCGCAAACTCCCGTATTTTGAGCCCGGATCTAAAATGCCGTTTCTACGTTGGGGTCGAGATCGCTTTACCCGTGCGCGGAACGCGAGTAACCCCGGCCATTCGATTGTTCGACCACCCCATGGCCCTGACCATCCGCTCAATCGGTCAAACCCGTGCGAATGCCCGCATGACCATGGCCAACCTGAGTTACAACTTTCGCCGCCTCATTTTCCACGAACGACGACAGACCGCAGCCTGACTCCGCCTGAATTCCGGAAATACCCGCCCTGGCGGACCCAAACAGCACGACACAGCCTCAGATACCACCGATCTTGCCCTCCATACCTGCCAGGCGAGCGATAAGGGTCCGAACGCGCCTCCGCGAGGCCCGGAAATCAGTGTTCTTCGAGGTGTCCAACTGGGTTGATCGCGGGGGGCGCACCAGGACAAAATCGCCAAAAGCCCTGCCGGAGGGTGGCCAGATGTATAGCTCCCAACTCGACGACGGTTCACCAGTGCTCGGCATGATCACCCTCAAGGGCCGCACGCTCGAAGCAGACATCAACTCCGAACCCCGGGCGGATGAGATCAAAGCCCGTCTCACTGATTTGCTCGGCAATCTTGTCAAACCGCCGCTCATGGCCCGGCAAACACTGGAACAGGCCGTGGCGGCGCATCGCGAGAAGGGTGCACCTACCGAACCGCTCGATCTCTCTGACGAGGAGCAGGCAGCTATCCAAGCAGAAGTGATGGGACAACATTATAAAAATATCCTGGATCAACCAATCGGCCTGCTCGACGACAAAACCCCGCGCGAGAGCGCGCGAACGGTGAAAGGCCGACGGAAAATCGCTGCCTGGCTCAAGATTCTCGAACTGAACGAAGCCAAAGCAAGAGCCGGCACGAGCGCACCGGTCTACGACTTCACCTGGATGTGGCAGGAACTGGGCGTCGTCAAACTCAGAAAGTGATGTTCACAAATGTTCCAGAATTTGTCCGATTTCGCAAACTCAAGCCGGTTAGGCCTACCGCCAAGTGAGTGGCTCCGCAACTTGACAATGCCCATTGAGAAGCACGGTCTGGATGTTGAGAAGCTTACGGGCGAAAGTGGGTAAACTGGTTATTTCGGTTTAACCTGCTATTTCGATAAAATAGGTTACATTGGTTGCCTCAGATTTACGAAACCGCCCATTCCCTCATATAGTTTATGTTGTTTCGGTTAAACAGAAATAACATAAACAACAAGCTATTTGCGTTATTTAGGTTTACACATATAATCGGTTCTATGAAAATAACCGTCTACAACATGAAGGGCTCAGCGGGTAAAACCCCGATAGCCACGAACATCGCGCTCGACCGCGAGTACGCTCTTGCGACGAACGAGCCTTACAACCTTCTGGATACCATCCTATCAGAAGAAAGGCTCTTTTCACTCCAACCTGACGAGGATTTTCCGGCTTTTCCGGACGAAATCGACGTGGTGTTTGATCTTGCCGGTCTTATGTCGCGTGAAGCCCGTGCGAGTATAGTATCAGCCGTTTCTCAGTCCGATGTGGTGCTGGTGCCCATCTATAACGAACTCAAGTGCATCCACTCGGGTATTCACACCATCCACGAGCTTCTGCCCTACAACAAAAACATCGTTGTCGTAGCAACCAAGCTGGTGAAACGGAAAGGGGAAGTGTTCAAAGACTGGTCTGAATGCGAAGATGCAAATAATATCAAAGCGGTAGTCGATCACGCGGTAGGGCAGGGGATACCGGTTCTCCCACTGAAATTCTCGCGCGTCTTTGATACGATCTTCGAACAAGAACGCTCTATCCGTCAGATGATGGAGGAGGACGGGCTCGCTCGCTACACCTACCGAGATGTTGCTGCGCAGTTCGACAGCTTACTTTCTTACATCGAGAAACATTATGCCTAAAAAAAATGACCTCTCACTCTTTAAACCGGTTGCATCGGTTCAACCGAGTGAACCGAAATCCATCCTTGCCCCGAAAAGTGTCGTGCGGAAGGCTAAAAAGCCCGAAGACAAAGAGTCCGAGATTGTCGCGATCAAGCTCACCAAGGCTGAGCTTGCGAAGCTCGAAGAAAAGGCGGGCCTCGTTCCGAAGTCCACCTACCTCAAGCACATCTTGCGGAATGAAACAGATATTTTCAAATGACTATGTTAAATTAGTTATTTAGGTTTAACTGAAACAACCGATTCTTTAATTTTCGCTTCAAGCTCTTCAATCTGCGCTTTCAAAGTATCCGGCTCTATCGAGCCGTTTTTTTGTGCCCAGTCAGAAGGAGAGGGAAAGTCGAGACCACGCGCATCCCAAAACTTTCTAATCTCTAAAGCGTTCAGGCGGTCCTTCCATCCACTCTTCTTGAAGGCATCAACATAAATACGACTTCCCAATCCGAGCTGAAACTCACCCACAACAGCGTCTCTCTGCGCCTCAGGGAAGGCCTGAAAGGCCTCTTCAATCATTTCCGCACACGTCCAGCGATATGACGTTTCCGCCTCTCTCTGGGCCTTTTTCAGCGCCTCAAGCTGACCTTCCAGCTTCGCGCGTTCCGCCTTTACCGCCTGGGCCGCTTCCAGCTTCTGCTTCTTTGCGGCTTTTTCGTTGTGATAGTCGTCTTCAATGGCAGCTTTCAAAAAGCCTGCCTTGGTCGATTTGATACGACCACTGGCAGATTGGTCAGACGCCAAATCAAGTTTCTCGAATATATAGTCTTCATCGTGTTCGAGCACCCATGCGCGGGCAAGCGTCTTTGAAATCCCTTCAGCAAGTAGCGCCTTGTAGGCAGCGGTATCGGTAATCTCGTCTTCAGAATCCATACCAATCAAAGAGAGTTGCGGGTTTGGTCGTATCAAGAAGCGTAGACCCATCACGGAGCGTCCCTTGCGCTTAGTCTCAAGCTCCAGCTGGATATTCGACAGCTCGTTCACTTCTTTTACAGCCGGTTGGATAACCGCCCGGTTGAGAAGCTTGAACTGTTTGTAACTTGTCATCTGATCGACCGACATGAGTTTACGGAACACATCCACATCCCACCAGGGCGTGTGAGCGATCCCTAAGTAGCGATGACAGTTTTCATAGAGCACAAGAGCGTGGGCGCTCTTCATGTCCCGAAGGACGCTCAAGTTAATTTTTGAGTACATATCGGGGTGGTAGAGCTTGTCAGCCATTGAAGCCGAAAAGGCGTAGCTACACACACCTTTTCGTATACCCGCCTCAGATATCAAGGAAGAGACCTTCCAGTCCCGTGTGCCATCGTCCTCTAGGATATCGAACTCGATAGTAGTCTCGACCAGCCCCTTGAGTGCTGCCTTGAGATAGGCTGTATTGTGGCTATCGAAACCAATCATCTCACTCAGGATCGTCGAGCAGATCTGGTGTTCTTTTGCGGTCAGGAGTTGGTCATAGGCATTGTACAACAGAGCATTCACCAACTTGCGTTGAAGCAGGGAAAGCCTCGCGCCGATGTGAATCGCAGAAACGTTCTTCTTGAGTATCTGCTTGTCTTTATTGTATTTTTCAGGTTTCATGTTTATAGGTGAATGAAGTTACCGTTTATTCATTCACCATTCTACACATTTTTTGTAGGATGCAAGTTTTCTTCTCAGGAAGCGCTCCAAAATAGGACTGTGCTCCCATATCCTTTCACCCATTACCCCCACAAACATACACCTTACAAGGCGACCATAGCAGATCGGAGAAAGCTAAGTTCTTTGATTTTCATAGGCTTGTGAGAACTCCCATAAACGTTCACCCAACATCCCCAATAGACATGCACCTAAGGTGTTTTTCCCTTTGTTATCAGCTTTATAAGGCGCTCCTCCCATATCCATTCACCTTTCAGTCCCATATTTGTACACCTTAAGAACTTCTCCTTTATTTTTCCTATTAATACAATGACTTACACACTTTGATATCTCATCCCATAAACGTTCACCCTTACTCCCATATCCTTTCACCTTAGCCCCCATATCCTTTCACCTTTAAGGGGGTTAAAATCCCATATCCCTTCACCTTAGCCCCCATATCCTTTCACCTTATACCAAGGGTGCTTCAAAATGACTCAGCTATGGATTTTGGGTACCGCCTGAGGTGCTGAGGTGATTCAAGATTGGCAAAGGAGACCACCGATGCCAGCCAGGATACCGATGCGAGCCGATTTTACCGCCAATGATCTGCGCAAGCTTGCCGCAGAGAGTTCTGATGCCCGGCAGAGCCGACGGCTTTTGTCGCTTGCCGCTATCGCCGATGGCATGTCGCGTGGGGCTGCGGCCCGCATTGGCGGGATGGACCGGCAAACGCTCAGGGACTGGGTGCTCCGTTTCAACGCTGATGGTCCAGCGGGGCTGCTGGATCGGCAGCGAGGAGGCTCGCGATCCCGCCTTGACAATGCGCAACTGGATGAACTGGCGGCTCTTGTCGAGACCGGTCCTGATCCTGAAAAGGACGGTGTCGTCCGCTGGCGGCGGGTCGATTTGAAGAATGTGATCAAGGCGCGTTTTGGCGTCGACTATCACGAGCGCCATGTGGGGCAGATTCTGCACAATCTGGGCTTTTCCCACATCAGCGCACGCCCTCAGCACCCGGGGCAGGACGTGCAGGTCATTGAGGATTTCAAAAAAACTTCGGCGACAATCTGAAGGAGACGCTTCAGGGGGTGCCGCCGGACAAACCCGTCGAAATCTGGTTCCAGGACGAGATGCGTCTCGGTCAGAAGAACACCCGCGTCCGCCAGTGGGCACGCAAGGGCACACGGCCCCGCCAGCCCGCCGATCAGCGTTACCAAAATGCGTATCTTTTTGGCGCCATCTGCCCCGAACGCGGCACCGGCGCGGCGATCATGATGCCAGCAGCCGACACCTATGCGATGCAGCGCCACCTGGAAGAAATCAGCAAAATTGTCTCCGATGGCGCCCACGCCGTCATCCTCATGGACCAAGCCGGCTGGCACACGACATCCGCTCTGGAAATCCCGCAAAACCTGTCGCTCATGTTTCTGCCGCCCAAATCACCAGAGCTGAATCCAACCGAAAACATTTGGCAATATCTCCGCCAGACATGGCTCGCAAACCGGACGTTCGACACATATGACGCGATTCTCGACGCGGGGTGCGAGGCCTGGAACAACCTCATCGCAAGACCGCAAACCATCACATCCATCGCAAGCCGCAACTGGGCGAAAGTCGGTCAGATTGAATAACCCTTGGTATTAGTCCCCGTATCTTCCTGATTTTAAGCCATTTTTCGGTCCCTAAACCTTTTAAACGTTGTTCTATTGTAACTCCCAAGCACCCTGTCCGATAGGGTTGCGGGGTTTTGTTCCGTCAGAGCCGTGCGATGATCTGAGGTGGTGACAGGGTCAGGATTTCCAGGATGTTGAACCGGTGTTTTCTGGCCGTCGAGATGACGGACCTGATGTCGGCGAAGACCCGCGCGCCCTCGAGGGTGCGGAAGGTGCCCGAGATTTTCATGCGCAGCTTCATCATGCGCAGGTCCTGTTCGGCCTGATTGTTTGTGAATGGGACCGCGAAGTCGGCGATGAATCGCAAAACGTCATCGCGGTAGTCACGCAGGCGGAGGAGCAGGTTGTGGCCTGGCCGCCTGGCTTTTCGGCCGCGGGTGCCGGGGCTTTTGGCCAGCGGGGGCCGGCGTTCGTGGAAGGCGAGCCCCTTGGCGAGGATCGCCATGTATCTGGTGACGATACCCTGGCGAACCAGTTCCGGGAGTTCGGTCTCGCCTTGATCCTGAGCCGCGCATCTGAGCTGATTGGCGCTATGAAGCACTGCGCTCATCTCCGTCGCCCAAGGCTCTTTTTCGATCTCTTCGATGGCCTTGAGTTCGCGCAAGTGATGCGCCCCGCAGAGGGCGTGGGCGTCCACTCCGCTCATATGGGCGTAGTAGGGTTTCCAGTGATCATGAATGATCGTCCCGCCGGTCAGGAAGGTTGGAACAGCACCGCGTTTGGCGCTGATGCGGTAATGGGTGAAGGCGGTATCGCAGATCGTGTGCAGCCAGTGCAGCTTGCCGGCAACACGAAGTCCGGTCTCGTCCAGATGCCGAACGCCGCCTTCGGCAAGCCGGGCGAGAATGTGTTCAACCACGACACCCATCTTATTTGCCGCGCCGCGCGTCCAGTTGGTCACGCTGGCCGCGCACAAGCTGGTGGCCCCAAACAGGTCGCGCATAAGCTGGCAGACCCGATCCTCGGGTATCAGCTGCTGAACATTGCAATAGACCGCCACTGCCCGCATGCGCGTGCCATATTGCACATGCGCGGCCACGCCATCGGGAAAGCCAGCCGTCGTCGTGGCTCGACAATGGTCGCAACAATAAACCGCCGCCTGATGCTCGGTGACCTCCAGGCGTGGCGCAGGCAAGTCGAACACCTGACGCTTCTCGATCCCTTTCACCATCTCCGCCGTCAGGGCGCTCTGACAGGCGCTGCAATGCGTCGCCTCATGCCGTTCGACAAAGTCGGGTGTTGACGTCTGGCGCAGGGTGTCGCCCCGGTGGCCAACTTGGCCGCCACTTTTCTTTCCGGATTTGCCACGCAGGCTGCGCGGGGCTGGCTTCTTCAGGCTATCACTTGAAGGGGGCTTGCTGCTATTGCTGCTGTTCTTGGCCAACTGTCGGCGCAGGTCCGTGATCTCTTCCGCCATGCTCGCCAACGCAGCTTCAAGCTCAGCGATCCGACGCAGAGCCGTGGCGAGAAGTTGTTCAAGGGCGGCAACCTGATCCATCCCACCACTGATTCAGAGAAATCAACCCGGCGCCACAGAATTCAGACAAGAAAGAAAAAAACACGCGCAAAATGGCAAATTCGACTCACCATAAAACTGACAATAACACTCAAACGTGGGGGGTGCTTGGGAGTTACGCATTTTGTTTCCTTGAGGATGTTGTAGATGCCGCACAAATTCAACGCAGATCGTCGAGACAAGATCCCGAAACAGAAGTATCGCGTGGCCAATTGGGCTGAATACAACGAAGCGCTTCGTCGGCGCGGTGATCTGACGATCTGGATTAGTGAGGATGCAATGAGTTCATGGGCTGCGCCTCGGCGTACTACCCGTGGCGGGCAGCGCAAATATTCGGATCTGGCGATTGAGATGTGCCTGACGCCGGGCATGGTATTCCGCCAACCATTACGCCAGACGCAAGGCTTGATGCGTTCGATGGCAAAGCTGCTCTGTGTCGAAATCGCGGTACCTGATTTCTCCACCTTGTCGCGGCGGGGCAGCGGCCTGACGTTACCTGCAAAACCAGGGATCGATGGCCGGGCGGCGATCCATTTGGCAGTGGACAGTACAGGTCTTAAGATCTTCGGCGCGGGCGAGTGGCTGGAAGAAAAGCACAAAATCAAGCGCAAACGGCGCTCCTGGCGCAAGCTCCACCTCGGTCTTGATCTTGTCAGCGGGGAGATCGTCTGTTCTGATCTCACCACGGATGACGTCGGCGATCCGACGGTGCTGCCAGATCTCCTGGATCAGGTCGATGGTCCGGTTGATTGGTTCCTCGCAGATGGAGCATACGACGGAGAACCAACATCCGATTTACTTGCCGCTCGGTTCGGACCGATGATCAAGGTGACGATCCCACCTCCCAAAAACGCGGTTGTGAGCCCCAATGCGGCCCACAATCTGACGGCACGAGACTGCCATATCGCCGAGATCGCAGCCCGCGGGCGGATGGCCTGGCAGAAAGCCACTGGCTACAATCAACGCAGCCGGAGTGAAACTCTCATGGGCCGCTGGAAGGCGGTTTGAACCGAACCGGGTTTATCGGAGAGCATAAAGCCTGGAAGATAAGCCATGAGCAAAGGAAACCCCGGAAACCGTTTTTTCTGCCATTACGTACCACCCCGGCGCGCCCGTCTGGTGTTTTGAGGTGAGCAAAGCGATCCATCAATTCCGCAAGCTCAGTTTGAACGGCGGCTTGGATCAGAGCCTGCGCGCCCGTGCGCAAAAGCTCAGTCAACGGATCAAGGCTGACCTCTCGACCGGCAAATTCAACGATGTTAGTCTCGTCCATGGTGGTGCGTCCTTCTTGGGTCGGATTGGGTTTTTGCAAAAACAATCCAAACAGATGCACCGCCAACACTCAAACCACGCGAACACCAGATTCAGCCATAACTCATGATGTTGTTGCCGCCAGCCCAAAATCAAACTGCAGCGTCAACTTTGGCATCCCGTTACGACAACTTCCTCGCCTCAGTGAAACTTGCGTCAATCCGCATTTGGTGGCGAACTTATGAGTCGGTGACCTAGGTCGATTCCTTTTAAGCCACCCCGAAAGGTGTATGGAGGAGCGCGTTTGCGAGCGGCGGGTAAGGACGCTGGGCGGTCTCACGTCTTTTGGTCATCATCTGCAATATCTCGAATTCAGAGCCGAGGAGTTTCTTTCTCGGTTCAAACCTGTCCGTCCTCAAATACTGGGACTGAACACCAAACCTTTTTTGGGGGGCAGCTAAGCATCGTAATAGCCACGCCCGTACTGCGCGTATGAGCCGTATTTTCCGCCATAGCCGTAACGCTTCATCCGGCGCGCCTCGATTTGTGAGAGCACTAACCCAGTCACTTTGACACCGACCGAGCTGAATTGGCGCAGCCCGTCGGTGACGACGGATTTGCCTGTCCTGTCCCAATTCACTGAATAAATAACCGCGTCGCAGTGATGGGCGATGATACGCGCATCCGGAACAACCAACACCGGTGGCGTGTCGATGATAACAAAGTCGTATATGTTTCGCACGTTCTCCACAAAGTCATGGAATTTGTCTGACGAGAACAGATCTGCTGCGTTCACATTGGATTTCGCCCCCATCAACACATCGGCATTTAGCCTGTCATCGCTAATGATCGCTTCGCCGAGGCTTTGATCCCCGGTCAGGACACTCACCAAGTTGCCCGGCGGTGTTTGCGGAATGTATTGCGACAGGGTTCGGCGGCGAATGTCGCCTTCGATCAAAAGCACTTTTTTATCCAAGCCCGAAAGGTTGTGCGTCAGTGCAATCGCTTGGGTCGTCTTTCCTTCACCCGGAATTGAGGAAGTTGACATGATTATTTTGGGCGGATTATCGATATTTGAGAGAAGAACAGACGTCCGGAGGTTTCGTATTGCCTCGGCCCCGGCTGACGTAGGTTTGTCTTTGAGATAGTTAACCAGCGAATTGCGCCGACGGATGGGCATTTTCGGAATTTGCCCAATAATCGTTTGCCCAGTAAGCAGTTCCAGCTCTTCGGCCGTTCTGATTCCATCGTGCAAATATTGACGGAGCAAAACGATACCGATTCCTAACATGCCGCCGAGGACCAGTGAGAGCGCCAGGATCAGGCTCTTTCGCGGCTCGACGAGCTTGCTGGGGATGGCACGCGACAATATGCGGCTGTCGGCTTGCTGCAGGCCAATTTGCACCGAAGTTTCCTTTAACCTTGTCAAAAAAGTCTCATAAAGTACTCGCGTCGCGTCTGCCTCTCGCACCAACTGGTTTAGTTGAGATAGGTCCGCATTCTGGGCGTCAAGATTCTCCAAAAGCACAACATTTGACGCCTGCAATGCGTTGCGCTGCAAAACCATCCGGTTGGTATTTGATGCCTCACGCTCAACCAATTCATCGAATCGCGCAAAAAACCTGATATTCGCATTGAGGTCGCCAGCCTTTGTCTCGTTGGCAAGGCCGATGAGAACCGAATCCTCCACCTCAGCAAGAATGGCATCAACATCCCTGGTGGTTGCCAGGGCAGCCATGCGTTCTGCGCGCATTTGGGACGTTACAACGTTGGCTTGAGCAATTGCCAAACGCTCGCGGACATCCTTGGAGCGTAAATTCAGTGCCTCCAGCGCCTCCAAGCTAACAAGTTCAGTATCTGCCCGGAGATCCTTGATCGCGTCCTCTTCTTTCTTGAGGTCTACTTCCAGATCGGTGACCCGCTTGGACAACCAATTGATCGCATATTCGGTGGCTTCGAACTTGATGCGGATCTGATCGTCAAGATAAATCGCTGCAAGCTTGTTGGCGATCTCGGCGGACCTTGCCGGGCTTTCTGTTGTTGCGCGAATATCAAATAGATAAGTGTTGCGTTGCGAGCTGACACCAAGCGCTTCGCGTAGATTATCAACGACATTGTTCTGAATTTCTTCCCCACTCGGCGGCGGATCCTCTGGTAAAGTGATCGAGAGCCACGCAGCGAAGCGCTTGACGACCTCACCT
>CATOSB010000008.1 GCA_951812305.1 uncultured Paracoccaceae bacterium | reverse complement strand
CAACATGAGCTTTTGGAAGCAGTCGCCCATGGCTCCCGGCGGATGCGCGTGTGTTGCTGGCGGGAGATCGGTTTTATGGAACCGCCCGATTGGTCGCATGGTGCCAGGAGGCTGGATGGGACTACCGGCTGCGCATGAAGGGAAATATCACACTGCAACATCAGGGTGGCGAGATGATGACGCGCGAAATTGCCCAACTGATGCCCGAGGGCTTGTAAACGCTGAGCTTTACGGAACGGGCGTCTTTAGCAACATTGGAGTGCTTCACGAGGAGGGGCACAAAGAGCCTTGGATTATTGCATGAATGCAGCACCGTCCGAGTACAAGGTGCTCGATTATGGAATGCGTTGGGGATTGAAGCCATGTTCTCCGACTTCAAAACCCGGGGCTTTGAAATTACTCAAAGCCAGATCAAAAAGCCGGATCGATTGGCCCGCCTCATTTTGGTGCTGGCAATCGCCATGTACTGGGCTGTTTCAACCGGAGCAAACGAAGAGCACCACGTCGCAATACGCGGCGAAAAAAGGGGATTCGAAAAGCCCGAAGGTCCTTATGCTCTCTCTTCAAGACAGGCCTTCGTGCTATCCGACGATGCCTCGCAGGTTATGCCAAAATCCCCAAGCTCTGGGATGTCTGGCTAAATTGAAGGGTGGTAAGGGGAGCGCAGCCAGTTCATTGAGCTTATCCGTGAGGGCGTAGAAACGGTTGGGGTCCTCTTCCATCATGTCGAACATGAGGTCCCGGATCTTCTCATAAGCGAGATCTTCGTTGATTGGGAAGTTGTTCTCCATGGCGCGCACCTTTTGCCCGTGTTGACCAGCCTGAATGCCCCCGTGATTAGTATGGGGTGAGAGGGGTTTCCAAGTACGTTGCCCCCATGATTCAAGGTTCAAAAGCGACACAATATGGACCGCCACTCATGTCGATCACTAACACCGCACTTTTTGTCTGTCTCGATGATTTTGCAAAAACCTACGAGGACTGGGAGCGCCACCGGTTGATCCCCTCGGGTCGTCAGAGGCTTCGCTCCGGCAAGCTGACCCTGGGGGAGAGCCTGTTCATCATGGTCTTGTTTCACTTGTCGCCGTTCAAGGACTTCAAACATTATTGGATTTATGGCGTTGAGCAGAAATACCGTGACTGCTTTGGCACCCTCCCGAGCTATGGTCGGTTTGTCAGCCTCATGCCAAGATTAATGGTGCCGTTTTGCATACTGCTGCACTGCTTCAGCGGTGAAAAAACCGGCGTCTATTTTGCCGACAGCACTAAGCTCGCGGTCTGCCACAATGCCCGCATTAATCGAAACAAGGTCTTCAAGGGGCTGGCAAAGCGCGGTCGCAGCACAATGGGCTGGTTCTTTGGCTTCAAACTGCATCTAATCATCAACAACAAGGGGGAGATCATGGCCGTCAAAATCACGGCAGGTAATGTCGATGATCGAAAGCCGTTTGAAGCCATGATCGCGGGCCCCGAAGGCAAAATATTTGCTGATAAGGGCTATATCTCCAAATCCCTCTTCCAACGGCTCTGGCAGCGTGGGCTCCACCTCGTCACCGGCATTCGCCGCAACATGAAAAACTATCTCCTGCCAATCCTGAACAAAATCCTGTTGCGAAGGCGGTTCATCATCGAAACTCTGTTCGATAAGTTGAAAACCAGCATGGGACTGGAACACACTCGACACAGATCGCCTGCCAACGCATTCGTACACCTCATCTCGTGTGTCGCAGCCTATATGCTCGGGAAAACCAAAGTTAAAATGGGACCCATAACCGTGCCGGAAACAATCAGGCAGGTCGAATACCAGATATAGCGCTTATCCAGAACTCAGGTTAAAGAGCTTCACAACCGGCCACACCGCGCACGATATGTCCTCCTCCGCCATCCTGTGGCCGTTTTCGAGAAGCGTCTTGCGCTGTTCAGTCGTCAACAATTCCATGGGTCCAGTCCTTTCCAACTCCGATCCCCCATCGGGATCGCCCGGACCCAAAGCCGACTTTGCTCCTTTCGTGTGCCCCGCTGGAGGTGTAGGGTGACAAAAGTCTTTGGGTATCCGGCCTATCCCGGCTGAACCCGGCCTATCCCGGCTGGGGTTGCCGAACGGCCATGAAATCAGGGCTTTAGGTGCCTCGTGCAGCGCGGCCGTGACCGCCGCCCCGGAACTGCCCGCGCCATAAGTCTTTCAGAATCGGAGCGTTTCGGGGGTGCGAACCCGCTGGAAACGGTGATTTTGCCGCTGATTTCGGGGGGCACGAACCCGCCGGATTTTCCGGGCATTTCAGGGGTGGTGTTTTTCAGGCTTACGGGGGCATCCGCAGCCGCGATGATCTGCCCTTGCAAGGGGTGTGCAGGCCCCCTGCAAGACGCTTGCAAGGGATGTGCGGGTGTCAGCTGTAGGGCATGTCGTAGCCGAGGAACGAGCCGTCCTCGTATCGGTCGGTAATGTTGCCTTGCGCATCGCGCGCGGCGCGGGTTCCATGGGGCTGAACTCGACGCCGTCGAAGACGGGCGGCAGGGTCGAACGCAGCGGCTCGTAGAGTATCCCGTTGAAGGCGAGCCCGAGCAGCATACTCCGCGAACCGGTCGAGACCAGGGCCGGGGACCGCATCCTCCTGCGCCTCGCTGATGGCACACTGCACGACGCGGCGGTCGCAACCGCCGCAGGCAAGACCGACACCCTGACGATCACGCCGCCGGTTC
The DNA here is from genome assembly GCA_951812305.1 of uncultured Paracoccaceae bacterium. Lineage (GTDB taxonomy): Bacteria > Pseudomonadota > Alphaproteobacteria > Rhodobacterales > Rhodobacteraceae > Rhodobacter_B. The sequence continues at coordinate 794,443 of CATOSB010000008.1, read as the reverse complement.
CCGCAAACGCCTGGGCCGCCGGAGCGCCGGAGAACGTGATCTGGCGGCTCTATGCCGCCGCCAAGCCTCCGATACGTGCTCGCGTCGTCAGCGTGGAGCCGCTGTCTGCCGCGCGATACAGGCTCACCGCCGTCGATGATGTGGATGCGTACTATACCGGATGACAGGAGGTCGCGCAGACAGTTGATTTTCCAGGGCGCTTTGCCCCGGAAATCGCGGCGATTTTCCAGGCTAATATCGGCTGGATTCCCAAAGACTTTTGTCGCGGATTCTGAAAGACTTTTGTCGTGCTACATCCTCGGTGGACGCTGGGACGAATATCCGGTCTTGGAGAGAGGTCACCCCGCATCGAATATGGTCAGGCGGTATCCAATCCGCGGATGAGAGCATGATAACACTCGGTTCGGCCCACCGTCTCCAGCGCCTGCACAGGCTACAGATATTTTGACCATCCCGCACCAGCGGGGTAGATTAAGCGTGTCGAGAAAACCAAAAACGCTCATGAGAGGGTTTTTTAACACTGAGCCCCACTCGACCCCCTCGTGCCCGACCTTGCGAGGACCGGGCGACCGATTTCCGGATCAGAACTTCATTTCGAAGACCAGCGCGGCACCGTAGGCTTCGTAATCATCGTCGCCGATCCCGTCATAATGGGCGCCGAGGCTGAGCGTGGTCCAGGGTCCGATGTTGATCCTGGCACCAAGGTCGATCCGGGCGCGGGTGCTGCTCTCCGAGCGTCCGGGGGCGTCGAGATCGGAATAGATCCCGCTGATCCCGCCGGTCAGCAGAAGGTCGCCGTTCTCCAGCTGGAACGGTCGTTCGAAGCCGAGGCCGAAGCTGGCTTCGGTCAGCCGGATCGTCTGTTCCGGCACCGGATTGGCCAGGCTGTCCACATAAGCCTCTTGCCGGTCGGACACATGGGCCAGATCGAGGGACGGGATCAGCGTCAGCTCATTGGGGAAGCTGTACCGCCCCTCGACACCGGCGGTGAAAAGCGTCCGGTTCGAGGAGAACTCATCCGGTGCCTGGCCCGTAAGTGTCAGCGTGTTGTCGGTCCGCCCATGCAGGAGCGAAGCCGAGAAGCTCAACGGCTGATCCGGCAGGCGGGCGACGACATATGGCCCGATCAGCCAGCCTTGCCCTTCGAACGTGCCGGCTGCAAGCGTCGCCTCGGCGCTGTCGAGTTGCAGCATCGCGCCAATGTTCACGTTGTCGCTGCGGTAGAGATGGCTGCCGAAGGTGAGGTTGAAATAGTCCAACTCGGTGGTGTCGCTGTCGGACCATTGCCCCTGCGCCAGGAGCCAGACCCGGCGGTCGCAATCCAGCCCGAAGCGGAATCGACCTCGCTCGCCGGTGACATTGGCCGAGAGACCGGAGAGACCCGGCCCGCCGAGGCACCCGTGCAGATTGGGTTGCGCGGCGATCAGCGCCTGTCCCCGCGCGGTCAACGCATCCACAATGGCCTCCTCGGCAATCTCAGCGGTGTTGGGCGCGACGGTGATCACGGCGGAGGCCTGATTGGGATTGCCTGCCACATCCATTGCCACGCCCGCCGGAACGCTGATGTTGATCTGGGCACTGGCGCTCGGACTGATCCGGGCGGTATAGATGGCCCCCGCCCCGGTCAATCCGGTCACGGTGCCATTTGCCACGGTGATATCGTCCGCGACAAAGCCCGTGACCGGTTCCGAGAAGGTTATGATCACCCCGAACGGCGTGCCGGGGGTATAGTTTTCCGGAGGCCCGGTGAGCGTAACCGTCGGGCTTGTCACATCCACCTGCGCTCTCACAGTGATGACCACCGTGTCCGCCGCGGAGTCCACAAACCCGTCATTAACGATCAAGCTGAACGTCAGCAGCGCGTCGGCGGCGTTGAAGGGCAACGCGGGCGCGGTGAAGCCGGGGCGAGCCGTGGTGTCCCCGGTCAACTCCACATCGGGGCCGCTGGCCTGGGTCCAGGCATAGGTGAGGGTCTGGCCCGCATTGTTTGCGCTGGAGGCTGCACCGTCCAGCATGACCTCTGCGCCGGAAGCCACGGTCCGGTCATCCCCGGCGTCCGCGGTGGGCCCGGCATTCGGGGACCCATCCGGGGCCTCGACCGTGATGATCACCGTGTCGGTGGCGGTCGCACCATCATTATCCGTTACCGTCAGCGTAAAGGTGCGGGTCACATCGACAGCACCCGCCACAAGGGTCGGCGCGGTGAAACCGGGTGATGCTGTATTGGCTCCGGTGAGCGTGACGCCATCCGACGCAGTCCAGGCATAGGTTGCAATCGTGCCGTCGCTGTCGCTGGAGGCGGACCCGTCCAGGGTGACCCTTGCGCCGGAGGCCACGGTCGTGTCCCCCCCGGCATCGGCCGTGGGCGCGACATTGGCCGGGGCATTGACGGTGATCGTGACCGTGTCGGCGACGGAATCGACGATCCCGTCATTGACCACCAGGCTGAAGACCAGCATCGCGGCGTCAGCGCCCGGGACAAGAGTGGGCGCGGTGAAACCGGGTCCGGCACTATCGGCACCGGTGAGGCTCACGTCCGTGCCGCCGGTCTGGGTCCAGGCATAGGTGAGGGTCTGGCCGACATTGTTTGCGCTGGAGCCGGAGCCGTCCAGGCTCACCGTGTCGCCGGAGGCCACGGTCGTGTCCCCCCCGGCATCGGCCGTGGGCGCGACATTGGCCGGGGCATTGACGGTGATCGTGACCGTGTCGGCGACGGAATCGACGATCCCGTCATTGACCACCAGGCTGAAGACCAGCATCGCGGCGTCAGCGCCCGGGACAAGAGTGGGCGCGGTGAAACCGGGTCCGGCACTATCGGCACCGGTGAGGCTCACGTCCGTGCCGCCGGTCTGGGTCCAGGCATAGGTGAGGGTCTGGCCGACATTGTTTGCGCTGGAGCCGGAGCCGTCCAGGGTGACCCTTGCGCCGGAGGCCACGGTCGTGTCCCCCCCGGCATCGGCCGTGGGCGCGACATTGGCCGGGGCATTGACGGTGATCGTGACCGTGTCGGCGACGGAATCGACGATCCCGTCATTGACCACGAGGCTGAAGACCAGCATCGCGGCGTCAGCGCCCGGGACAAGAGTGGGCGCGGTGAAACCGGGTCCGGCACTATCGGCGCCGGTGAGGCTCACGTCCGTGCCGCCGGTCTGGGTCCAGGCATAGGTGAGGGTCTGGCCGACATTGTTTGCGCTGGAGCCGGACCCGTCCAGGGTCACCGTGTCGCCGGAGGCCACGGTCGTGTCCCCCCCGGCATCGGCCGTGGGCGCGACATTGGCCGGGGCCTCGACCGTGATCGTGACCGTGTCGGCGACGGAATCGACGATCCCGTCATTGACCACCAGGCTGAAGACCAGCATCGCGGCGTCAGCGCCCGGGACAAGAGTGGGCGCGGTGAAACCGGGTCCGGCACTATCGGCACCGGTGAGGCTCACGTCCGTGCCGCCGGTCTGGGTCCAGGCATAGGTGAGGGTCTGGCCGACATTGTTTGCGCTGGAGCCGGACCCGTCCAGGCTCACCGTGTCGCCGGAGGCCACGGTCGTGTCCCCCCCCGGCATCGGCCGTGGGCGCGGCATTCGGGGCCTGGGGATCGACCGTGATCACCACCGTGTCGCTGGCGATCGCACCATCATTGTCCGTTACCGTCAGCGTAAAGGTGAGTACCCGGTCCGCAGCCCCCGCCGCAAGCGTCGGCGCGATGAAGGCGGTGCTGCCTCGAATTGTGCGGCTCAGCGTGATGCCATCCGGCGCGGTCCAGGCATAGGTGGCAATCGTGCCGTTGCCATCCAGATCGCCGTTGTCGTTCGAGCCGGAGCCATCCAGCGTGACCCTTGCGCCGGAATCCACGGTCTGGTCAGGCCCGGCATCCGCGGTGGGCGCAGCATTCGGAGCCTCGACGGTGATGATCACCGTGTCTTCGTCGGTCGCTCCATCATTATCGGTTACCGTCAGGGTGGCCGTGATTGCCACGTCCGCAGCCCCCGCCGCCAGAGTCGGCGCGGTGAAACCGGGTGATGCTGTATTTGCGCCGGTGAGCGTGATGCCACCCAACGAGGTCCAAGCATAGCGTGTTATCCTGCCGTCGCTGTCGCTTGAGCCGGACCCGTCCAGCGTGACCTCTGCGCCGGAATCCACGGTCTGGTCAGGCCCGGGAGCCGCGGTCGGGCGGATATTCTGGGCCTCGACCCTGATGATCACCGTGTCGCTGGCAGTGGCCCCCTCATTATCCGTTACGTCCAGGGTAAAGGTGAGTTTTTCAATCGCAGCCCCCGCCGCAAGAGTCGGCGCGGTGAAGCTGGGTGATGCTGTATTTGCGCCGGTCAGCGTGACGCCATCCGACGCAGTCCAGGCATAGGTTGCAATCGAGCCATTGCCATCCAGGTCGCCGTTGTCGTTCGAACCGGACCCGTCCAGCATGACCTCTGCGCCGGAATCCACGGTCTGGTCAGGCCCGGCATCTGCGGTGGGCGCAGCATTCGGAGCCTCGACGGTGATGACCACCGTGTCTTCGTCGGTCGCTCCATCATTATCGGTTACCGTCAGGGTAAAGGTGCGTGTCACGTCCTCAGCACCCGCCGCAAGCGTCGGCGCGGTGAAACCGGGTGATGCTGTATTTGCGCCGGTCAGCGTGATGCCATCCGACGCAGTCCATTCATAGCCTGTAATCGAGCCGTCGCCATCCAGATCGCCGTTGTCGCTGGAGGCGGAGCCGTCCAGCGTGACCCTTGTGGCGGAATTCACGGTCTGGTCCGGTCCGGCATTGGCCGTGGGCACGATATTGTCGACCGTGACCGTGATGTCCACCGTGTCAGTGGCGGTGGTGTCCTCATTATCCGTTACCGTCAGGGTAAAGGTGAGCGTCACATCCGCAGCCCCCGCCGCAAGAGTCGGCGCGGTGAAGCTGGGCCGGGCGGTCTCGGCACCGGTCAGCGTGACGCCATCCGACGCAGTCCAGGCATAGGTTGCAATCGTGCCATTGCCATCCAGATCGCCGTTGTCGTTCGAACCGGACCCGTCCAGCCTAACCCTTGCGCCAGAGGCCACGGTCCGGTCCAGCCCGGCATTGGCGGTCGGCACGGCATTCGGGGCCTCGACCGTGATGACCACCCTGTCAGTGGCGGCGGCACCCCCATTGTCCGTTACCGTCAGGGTAAAGGTAAGTATCCGGTCCACAGCCCCAGCATCCAGGGTCGGCGCGGTGAAGCTGGGCATGGCGGTATCAGCGCCGGTGAGCGTGACGCCATCCGACGCAGTCCAGGCATAGGTTTCAATCGAACCGTGGCCATCCAGATCGCCGTTGTCGTTCGAACCGGACCCGTCCAGGGTCACCGTGGTGCCGGAATCCACGGGCCGGTCAGGCCCGGCATCCGCGGTGGGCGCAGCATTCGGGGCCTCGACCGTGATGAAAACCGAGTCGCCGCCGGGACGCCCCTCATTATCCCACACCACCAGCGAAAAGCGGAGTGGCACATCCGTAGCCCCCGCAGCCAGAGTCGGCGCGGTGAAGCTGGGCATGGCGGTATCGCCGCCGATGAGCGTGATGCTATTCGGTGCACTCCAGGAATGGGATGTAATCGAACCGTCGCTGTCGCTCGAGGCGGAGCCGTCCAGCGTGACCTCTGCGCCGGAGGCCACAGTCCGGTCAGGCCCGGCATTGGCGGTCGGCCAGGCATTCGGGGCCTGGACCGTAATGACCACCGTGTCAGTGGCCGTCGCACCCTCATTGTCCCTCCCCGTATCATTGTCCGTCACCGTCAGTGTAAAGGTGAGTATCCAGTCCGCAGCCCCTGCTACAAGGTTCGGCGCGGTGAAGCTGGGCATGGCGGTATCAGCGCCGGTAAGTGTGATGCCATTCGACGAGATCCAGGCATAGGTTTCAATCGAACCGTGGCCATCCAGATCGCCGTCGTCGTTCGAGGCGGACCCGTCCAGGGTCACCGGGTCGCCGGAATCCACAGTCTGGTCAGGCCCGGCATTGGCCGTGGGCGCGGCATTCGGGGCCTCGACGGTGATGACCACCGTGTCGGTGGCGGTCGCTCCATCATTGTCCGTCACCGTCAGGGTAAAGGTGCGTGTCACGTCGAAAGCACCCGCCGCCAGAGTCGGCGCGGTGAAACCGGGTGATGCTGTATTTGCGCCGGTCAGCGTGATGCCGTCCGGCGCGGTCCATTCATAGGTTGTAATCGAGCCGTCGCCATCCAGATCGCCGTCGTCGTTCGAGCCGGACCCGTCCAGAGTCACCGGGTCGCCGGAATCGACGGTCTGGTCAGGCCCGGCATCCGCGGTGGGCGCGACATTCGGGGACTCGACCGTGATGACCACCGTGTCGGTGGCGGTCGCCCCGGCATTGTCCGTGACTGTCAGGGTAAAGGTGAGTGTCCGGTCCTTAGCCCCCGTCGCAAGGCGCGGCGCGGTGAAGGCGGACCTGAAGGTATTTCCGCGGCGCAGCGTGATGCCATCCGGCCCGGTCCAGGCATAGGTTGCAATTGAGCCGTGGCCATCCAGATCGCCGTTATCATTCGAGGCGGCCCCGTTCAGCCTAACCCTTGCGCCGGAAGCCACGGTCTCGTCAGTCCCGGCATTGGCGGTCGGCACGGCATTCGGGGCCTCGACCGTGATGACCACCCTGTCAGTGGCGGCGGCACCCCCATTGTCCGTTACCGTCAGGGTAAAGGTAAGTATCCGGTCCGCAGCCCCAGCATCCAGGGTCGGCGCGGTGAAGCTGGGCATGGCGGTATCAGCGCCGGTGAGCGTGACGCCATCCGACGCAGTCCAGGCATAGGTTTCAATCGAACCGTGGCCATCCAGATCGCCGTTGTCGTTCGAACCGGACCCGTCCAGGGTCACCGTGGTGCCGGAATCCACGGGCCGGTCAGGCCCGGCATCCGCGGTGGGCGCAGCATTCGGGGCCTCGACCGTGATGAAAACCGAGTCGCCGCCGGGACGCCCCTCATTATCCCACACCACCAGCGAAAAGCGGAGTGGCACATCCGTAGCCCCCGCAGCCAGAGTCGGCGCGGTGAAGCTGGGCATGGCGGTATCGCCGCCGATGAGCGTGATGCCGTCCCGCCCATACCAAGTATAGGTTTCAATTGAGCCGTCGCCATCCAGATCGCCGTTGTCGTTCGAGGCGGACCCGTCCAGCGTGACCTCTGCGCCGGAAGCCACGGTCTGAGCCGGCCCGGCGTCCGCTCTCGGCGCGACATTCGCGGACTCGACCGTGATGACCACCGTGTCAGTGGCGGTAGCCCCGTCATTGTCCGTGACCCTCAGGGTGACCGTGATTGTCCAGTCCTTAGCACCGGCCACCAGCGTCGGCGCGGTGAAACCGGGTGATGCTGTATTTGCGCCGGTGAGCGTGATGCCATCCGGCGCGGTCCATCTATAGGCTGTGATCGAGCCGTCGCCATCCAGATCGCCGTCGTCGTTCGAGCCGGAGCCGTCCAGCGTGACAGTGTCGCCGGAATCCACGGTCTGGTCAGACCCGGCATTGGCCGTGGGCGCGGCATTCGGAGCCTCGACCGTGATCACCACCGTGTCGGTGGCGGTCGCCCCATCATTGTCCGTCACCGTCAGCGTAAAGGTGAGTACCCGGTCCGCAGCCCCCGCCGCAAGCGTCGGCGCGATGAAGGCGGTGCTGCCTCGAATTGTGCGGCTCAGCGTGATGCCATCCGGCGCGGTCCATCTATAGGCTGTGATCGAGCCGTCGCCATCCAGATCGCCGTCGTCGTTCGAGCCGGAGCCGTCCAGCGTGACAGTGTCGCCGGAATCCACGGTCTGGTCAGACCCGGCATTGGCCGTGGGCGCGGCATTCGGAGCCTCGACCGTGATCACCACCGTGTCGGTGGCGGTCGCCCCATCATTGTCCGTCACCGTCAGCGTAAAGGTGAGTACCCGGTCCGCAGCCCCCGCCGCAAGCGTCGGCGCGATGAAGGCGGTGCTGCCTCGAATTGTGCGGCTCAGCGTGATGCCATCCGGCGCGGTCCATCTATAGGCTGTGATCGAGCCGTCGCCATCCAGATCGCCGTCGTCGTTCGAGCCGGAGCCGTCCAGCGTGACAGTGTCGCCGGAATCCACGGTCTGGTCAGACCCGGCATTGGCCGTGGGCGCGGCATTCGGAGCCTCGACCGTGATCACCACCGTGTCGGTGGCGGTCGCCCCATCATTGTCCGTCACCGTCAGCGTAAAGGTGCGTGTCACATCGACAGCACCCGCCGCAAGCGGCGGCGCGGTGAAGCTGGGCCGGGCGGTCTCGGCGCCGGTGAGCGTGACGCCATCCGACGCAGTCCAGGCATATGTTTCAATTGAGCCGTCACCATCCAGATCGCCATTGTCGTTCGAACCGGACCCGTCCAGCATGACCTCTGCGCCGGAATCCACGGTCCGGTCAGGCCCGGCGTCCGCGGTGGGCGCGGCATTCGGGGCCTCGACGGTGATGACCACCGTGTCGGTGGCGGTCGCACCCTCATTGTCCGTGACCGTCAGGGTAAAGGTGCGTGTCACATCCGCAGCACCCGCCGCAAGGGTCGGCGCGGTGAAACCGGGCCGGGCGGTCTCGGCGCCGGTCAGCGTGACGCCATCCGACGCAGTCCATTCATAGGATGCAATCGAGCCGCCGCCATCCAGATCGCCGTTGTCGTTCGAACCGGACCCGTCCAGCATGACCTCTGCGCCAGAGGCCACGGTCCGGTCAGGCCCGGCGTCCGCGGTGGGCGCGGCATTCGGGGCCTCGACGGTGATGACCACCGTGTCGAATCCGGTCGCCCCCCAACGATCCGTCACCAGCAGAAGAAAGGTCAGGACCACGTCCGCAGTCCCCGCCACAAGGGTCGGCGCGGTGAAGATCGGCGCGGCGGCATTTACGTCGCTCAGCGTGATGCCATCCGGCGCGGTCCAGGCATGGATTACAATAGAGCCGTCCTTGTCGTTTGCCCCGTACACTTCCAGTATGACCGTTGCGCCGGAGGCCACGGTCCGGTCCGGGCCGGCATCCGCTCTCGGTACGTCACTCGCGGCATCGAATGTGATGGCCACCGTGTCGCTGTCGGTCGCGCCCTCATTATCCGTCACCGTCAGGGTGACCCTGACGATCCGGTTAGCAGTCCCCGCCGCAAGGATCGGCGAGTTGAAGGTGGGTTTGGCGGTATCGGGGCCGGTGAGCGTGATGCCATCCGACGCGGTCCAGGCATAGGTTTCAATCGAGCCGTTGCCATCCAGATCGCCGTTGTCGTTCGAACCGGACCCGTCCAGCGTGACTCGGCTTGAGCCGGGACCCACGGTCCGGTCCGGCCCGGCATTGGCCGTGGGCGCGGCATTCGGGGCCTCGACCGTGATGATCACCGTGTCGGTGGCGGTCGCCCCGTCATTATCCGTCACCGTCAGGGTAAAGGTGCGTGTCACATCCGCAGCACCCGCAACGAGAGTGGGCGCGGTGAAGGTGGGTCCGGCGGTATCGGCTCCGGTCAGCGTGATGCCATCCGTCGCAGTCCAGGCATAGGTTTCAATCGAGCCGTCGCCATCCAGATCGCCGTTGTCGTTCGAACCGGACCCGTCCAGCATGACCTCTGCGCCGGAAGCCACGGTCTGGTCCTGTCCAGCATTGGCCGTGGGCACGGCATTCGGGGCCTCGACCGTGATCATCACCGTGTCGCTGGCGGTCGCACCATCATTATCCGTCACCGTCAGGGTAAAGATGAGTATCACATCCGCAGCCCCCGCCGCAAGGGTCGGCGCGGTGAAACTGGGCGCAGCGGTATCGGTGCCGGCGAGCGTGATGCCATCCGACGCGGTCCAGGCATAGGATGCAATCGAGCCGTCGCTGGCGCTTGAGCCGGACCCGTCCAGCATAGCCGAAGCTGCGGATGGCACGGTTTGGTCAGGCCCGGCATTGGCGGTGGGCGCGGCATTCGGGGCCTCGACCGTGATGACCACCGTGTCAGTCGCAGTCGCCCCGTCATTATCCGTTACCGTCAGGGTAAAGATGAGTATCACATCCGCAGCCCCCGCCGCCAGAGTCTCCGTGGGCAAACGGAACATCTCGGTGCGATACAGAACGTCGTTGCCAAAGCTCGGAAGGGTCCACTCATAGGATTCAATCGAGCCGTCGCCATCCAGATCGCCGTTGTCGTTCGAACCGGACCCGTCCAGCGTGACCTCTGCGCCGGAAGCCACGGTTTGGTCCCGTCCGGCATTGGCCATCGGCGCGGCATTCGGGGCCTCGACGGTGATGACTACCGTGTCGCTGGCGATCGACTCCCCATTATCCGTTATCGTCAGCGTAAAGGTGAGCATCCGATCCGCAGCCCCCGCCACGAGGGTCGGCGCCGTGAAGGTGGGTGCGGCCGTATCGGCGCCGGTCAGCGTGATGCCAGCCGACCCGGTCCAGACATAGCTTGCAATCCTGCCGTCGCCGTCGCTTGAGGCGGAGCCGTCCAGCGTGACCGTTGCGCCAGAGGCCACGGTCTGGTCCTGTCCGGCATTGGCCATCGGCGCGGCATTCGGGGCCTCGATCGTGATGGTCACCGTGTCTTCGCCGGTCGCCCCGTCATTATCCGTTACCGTCAGCGTAAAGGTGCGCGTCGCGTCCGCAGCACCCGCCGCCAGAGTCAGCGCGGTGAAGGTGGGTCCGGCCGTATCGGCGCCACTCAGCGTGACGCCATCCGACGCAGTCCAGGCATAGGTTGCAATCGAGCCATTGCCATCCAGATCGCCGTTGTCGTTCGAACCGGACCCGTCCAGGGTGACCGTGTCACCGGGAGCCACGGTCCGGTCCAACCCGGCATTGGCCGTGGGCGCGGCATTCGGGGCCTCGACCGTGATGATCACCCTATCGAAGGCGGGGGTCCCCACATTATCCGTCACCAGCAGGAGAAAGGTGACTAGCCTGTCTGCACTCCCCACCTCAAGGGTCGGCGCGGTGAAAGTGGGGCCGGCGCCACGCAGCGGGATGCCCTGCCCAAACCAGGTATAGGTTACAATCGAGCCGTTGCCGTCCAGATCGCCGTCGTCGTTCGAGCCGGACCCGTCCAGCATGACCTCTGCGCCGGAAGCCACGGTCCGGTCATCCCCGGCGTCCGCGGTGGGCGCGGCATTCGGGGCCTCGACCGTGATGACCACCGTGTCGGTGGCGGTCGCACCATCATTGTCCGTGACCGTCAGGGTAAAGGTGCGTGTCACATCCGCAGCCCCCGCAACAAGGGTCGGCGCGGTGAAACCGGGCCGGGCGGTCTCGGCGCCGGTCAGCGTGGTGCCATCCGACGCAGTCCAGGCATAGGTTGCAATCGAGCCATTGCCATCCAGATCGCCGTCGTCGTTCGAGCCGGACCCGTCCAGCATGACCTCTGCGCCGGAAGCCACGGTCCGGTCATCCCCGGCGTCCGCGGTGGGCGCGGCATTCGGGGCCTCGACCGTGATGACCACCGTGTCGGTGGCGGTCGCACCATCATTGTCCGTGACCGTCAGGGTAAAGGTGCGTGTCACATCCGCAGCCCCCGCAACAAGGGTCGGCGCGGTGAAACCGGGCCGGGCGGTCTCGGCGCCGGTCAGCGTGGTGCCATCCGACGCAGTCCAGGCATAGGTTGCAATCGAGCCATTGCCATCCAGATCGCCGTTGTCGTTCGAGCCGGACCCGTCCAGCGTGACCGTTGCCTCGGAGGCCACGGTCTGGTCAGGCCCGGCATTGGCGGTGGGCGCGGCATTCGCGGACTCGACCGTGATGACCACCGTGTCGCGGGCGGTCGACGCTCCATTATCCGTCACCGTCAGCGTAAAGGTGAGTATCCGATCCGCAGCCCCCGCCATGAGGGTCGGGGCGGAGAAGGTGGGCCCGGCGGTATCGGCGCCGATCAGCGTGATGCCAGCCGGCCCGCTCCAGGCATAGCTTGCAATACTGCCCTCGCTGTCGCTTGAGGCGGACCCGTCCAGCGCGACCGTTGCGCCGGAGGCCACGGTCTGGCCTCGTCCGGCATTGGCGGTCGGCACGGCATTCGGGGCCTCGACCGTGATGACCACCGTGTCGGTGGCGGTCGCACCATCATTGTCCGTGACCGTCAGGGTAAAGGTGCGTGGCACGTCCGCAGCACCCACATCCAGGGTCGGCGCGGTGAAACCGGGTGATGCTGTATTTGCGCCGGTCAGCGTGACGCCATCCGACGCAGTCCAGGCATAGGTTGCGATCAAGCCGTCGCCATCCAGATCGCCGTCGTCGTTCGAACCGGACCCGTCCAGGGTGACTGTGTCACCGGGAGCCACGGTCCGGTCGGGTCCGGCATTAGCCGTGGGCACGGCATTCGGGGCCTCGACCGTGATGATCACCCTATCGAAGGCGCTCGCCCCCTCAGTATCCGTCACCAGCAGGAGAAAGGTGAGTATCCTGTCCACAGCACCCGCCGCAAGGGCCGGCGCGTCGAAGCTGGGCCGGGCGGTATTGGCGCCGGTGAGCGTGATGCCCTGCGGACCCGTCCAGGCATAGGTTGCAATCGAGGCCTCGCTGTCGCTTGAACCGGACCCGTCCAGCGTGACCTCTGCGCCGGAGGCCACTGTCCGGTCCGGCCCGGTATCCGCAGTCGGCCCGACATTCGGGGCCTCGACCGTGATGACCACCCTGTCGGAGGCGGTCGCACCATCATTATCCGTTACCGTCAGCGTAAAGGTGCGTGTAACATCGACAGCACCCGCCGCCAGGGTCGGCGCGGTGAAACCGGGTGATACTGTATTTGTTCCGGTGAGCGTGACGCCATCCGACGCAGTCCAGGCATAGGTTGCAATCGAGCCGTTGCCATCCAGATCGCCGTTGTCGTTCGAACCGGAACCGTCCAGGGTCACCAAAGCTGCGGAGGGCACGGTCCGGTCAGACCCGGCATTGGCGGTGGGCGCGGCATTCGGGGCCTCGACCGTGATCACCACCGTGTCGGTCGCGGTTGCCCCGTCATTGTCCGTGACCGTCAGGGTAAAGGTGCGTGTCACGTCCGCAGCGCCCGCCGCAAGGGTCGGCGCGTCGAAGCTGGGCCGGACGGTATTTGCACCGGTGAGTGCGATGCCATTCGGTGCTGTCCAGGCATAACTTGCAATCGAGCCGTTCCTGTCGCTTGAGCCGGACCCGTCCAGCGAGACCGCTGCGCCGGAGGCCACGGTCTGGTTCGGCCCGGCATTGGCCGTGGGCGCGGCATTCGGAGCCTCGACCGTGATGACCACCGTGTCGGTGGCGGTCGCACCATCATTATCGGTTACGGTCAGGGTAAAGGTGAATGACCAGACCTGCCCCGCCATGAGGGTCGGCGTTGTGAAGGTGGGTTCGGCGGTGTCGCCGCCGGTGAGCGTGATGCCCTGCGGACCGGTCCAGGCATAGGTTGCAAACGAGCCGTCGCTGGCGCTTGAGGCGGACCCGTCCAGCGTGACCTCTGCGTCGGAGGCCACGGTCTGGTCAGGCCCGGCATCTGCGGTCGGCCCGTCATTCGGGGCCTCCACCGTGATGACCACCCTGTCGGATGCGGTCGCACCATCATTATCCGTCGCCAGCAGGAGAAAGGTGAGGGTCACATCCGCAGCCCCCGCATCCAAGCGCGGCGCAGTGAAGGTGGGAGTGGCGATATACTGGTCGCTCAGCGTGATCCCATCCAGCGCAAACCAGAAATAGAATGCAATCGAGCCATCGCCATCCAAATCTCTCCTGTCGTTCGATCTGGAGCCGTCCAGCGTGACCTCTGCGCCGGAGGCCACGGTCTGGTCAGGCCCGGCATCCGCGACCGGCCTGGCATTCGGGGACTCGACCGTGATGACCACCCTGTCGCGGGATGTCGCCCCGTCATTATCCCTCACCGTTAGGGCAAAGGTGAGTGGCACGTCCGCAGTCCCCGCCGCAAAGGTCGGCGCGGTGAAGGTCGGCCCCGCAGTATCAGCGCCGCTCAGCGTGATGTCCGGCGGTGCGGTCCAGGCATAGGATGCAATCGAACCATCGCTGTCGTTCGAGCCGGACCCGTCCAGCGTAACCGTTCCGCCGAAGGCCACAGGCTGGTCCGGCCCGGCATTGGCCGTGGGCGCGGCATTCGGGGTCGCGACAGTGATCACCACCGTGTCGGTGGCGGTCGCTCCATCATTGTCCGTGACCGTCAGGGTAAAGGTGCGTGTCACGTCCTCAGCACCTGCCGCAAGGGTCGGCGCGGTGAAACCGGGTGATGCTGTATTTGCGCCGGTCAGCGTGATGCCATCCGACGCAGTCCAGGCATAGGTTGCAATCGAGCCATTGCCATCCAGATCGCCGTTGTCGTTCGAACCGGACCCGTCCAGCGTAACCTCTGCGCCGGAAGCCACGGTCTCGTCAGTCCCGGCATTGGCCGTCGGCGCGGCATTCGGGGCCTCGACGGTGATCACCACCGTGTCGGTGGCGGTCGCACCATCATTGTCCGTGACCAGCAGGAGAAAGGTGACGATCCTGTCCGCAGCCCCCACCGCAAGGCTCGGCGCGGTGAAAGTGGGACTAGCTCCGCGCAGCGGGATGCCCTGCCCAAACCAAGTATAACCTGAGTTCTGGATAAGCGCTATATCTGGTATTCGACCTGCCTGATTGTTTCCGGCACGGTTATGGGTCCCATTTTAACTTTGGTTTTCCCGAGCCTATAGGCTGCGACACACGAGATGAGGTGTACGAATGCGTTGGCAGGCGATCTGTGTCGAGTGTGTTCCAGTCCCATGCTGGTTTTCAACTTATCGAACAGAGTTTCGATGATGAACCGCCTTCGCAACAGGATTTTGTTCAGGATTGGCAGGAGATAGTTTTTCATGTTGCGGCGAATGCCGGTGACGAGGTGGAGCCCACGCTGCCAGAGCCGTTGGAAGAGGGATTTGGAGATATAGCCCTTATCAGCAAATATTTTGCCTTCGAGGCCCGCGATCATGGCTTCAAACGGCTTTCGATCATCGACATTACCTGCCGTGATTTTGACGGCCATGATCTCCCCCTTGTTGTTGATGATTAGATGCAGTTTGAAGCCAAAGAACCAGCCCATTGTGCTGCGACCGCGCTTTGCCAGCCCCTTGAAGACCTTGTTTCGATTAATGCGGGCATTGTGGCAGACCGCGAGCTTAGTGCTGTCGGCAAAATAGACGCCGGTTTTTTCACCGCTGAAGCAGTGCAGCAGTATGCAAAACGGCACCATTAATCTTGGCATGAGGCTGACAAACCGACCATAGCTCGGGAGGGTGCCAAAGCAGTCACGGTATTTCTGCTCAACGCCATAAATCCAATAATGTTTGAAGTCCTTGAACGGCGACAAGTGAAACAAGACCATGATGAACAGGCTCTCCCCCAGGGTCAGCTTGCCGGAGCGAAGCCTCTGACGACCCGAGGGGATCAACCGGTGGCGCTCCCAGTCCTCGTAGGTTTTTGCAAAATCATCGAGACAGACAAAAAGTGCGGTGTTAGTGATCGACATGAGTGGCGGTCCATATTGTGTCGCTTTTGAACCTTGAATCATGGGGCAACGTACTTGGAAACCCCTCTCACCCCATACTAATCACGGGGGCATTCAGGCTGGTCAACACGGGGCAAAAGGTGCGCGCCATGGAGAACAACTTCCCAATCAACGAAGATCTCGCTTATGAGAAGATCCGGGACCTCATGTTCGACATGATGGAAGAGGACCCCAACCGTTTCTACGCCCTCACGGATAAGCTCAATGAACTGGCTGCGCTCCCTAAAAGAACCATGACACTTGTGCTCGATCTGATGGCTGCCACTCCCTTTCAGGTGATCATCCCGAAACACGTACGGAAAAATGACCCTGATACATTCAAAGCGGATCACGAAACCGTTTCAAATGTTCTATTTCTTGGAGAGTTTGGCGGAATTGCCGTTGAACTGGAGCCAAATGAGGCTTTGAGAGAACCGAGGATCATTTCCATAACAATGGTGGAAATCCCTCATCGCAACCCTCTGCGAAAAAGGGTCAACGAGTATCGTAAAAAACGAATCAAAAAACGTAACTCCCAAGCACCCTGTCCGATAGGGTTGCGGGGTTTTGTTCCGTCAGAGCCGTGCGATGATCTGAGGTGGTGACAGGGTCAGGATTTCCAGGATGTTGAACCGGTGTTTTCTGGCCGTCGAGATGACGGACCTGATGTCGGCGAAGACCCGCGCGCCCTCGAGGGTGCGGAAGGTGCCCGAGATTTTCATGCGCAGCTTCATCATGCGCAGGTCCTGTTCGGCCTGATTGTTTGTGAATGGGACCGCGAAGTCGGCGATGAATCGCAAAACGTCATCGCGGTAGTCACGCAGGCGGAGGAGCAGGTTGTGGCCTGGCCGCCTGGCTTTTCGGCCGCGGGTGCCGGGGCTTTTGGCCAGCGGGGGCTGGCGTTCGTGGAAGGCGAGCCCCTTGGCGAGGATCGCCATGTATCTGGTGACTATACCCTGGCGAACCAGTTCCGGGAGTTCGGTCTCGCCTTGATCCTGAGCCGCGCATCTGAGCTGATTGGCGCTATGAAGCACTGCGCTCATCTCCGTCGCCCAAGGCTCTTTTTCGATCTCTTCGATGGCCTTGAGTTCGCGCAAGTGATGCGCCCCGCAGAGGGCGTGGGCGTCCACTCCGCTCATATGGGCGTAGTAGGGTTTCCAGTGATCATGAATGATCGTCCCGCCGGTCAGGAAGGTTGGAACAGCACCGCGTTTGGCGCTGATGCGGTAATGGGTGAAGGCGGTATCGCAGATCGTGTGCAGCCAGTGCAGCTTGCCGGCAACACGAAGTCCGGTCTCGTCCAGATGCCGAACGCCGCCTTCGGCAAGCCGGGCGAGAATGTGTTCAACCACGACACCCATCTTATTTGCCGCGCCGCGCGTCCAGTTGGTCACGCTGGCCGCGCACAAGCTGGTGGCCCCAAACAGGTCGCGCATAAGCTGGCAGACCCGATCCTCGGGTATCAGCTGCTGAACATTGCAATAGACCGCCACTGCCCGCATGCGCGTGCCATATTGCACATGCGCGGCCACGCCATCGGGAAAGCCAGCCGTCGTCGTGGCTCGACAATGGTCGCAACAATAAACCGCCGCCTGATGCTCGGTGACCTCCAGGCGTGGCGCAGGCAAGTCGAACACCTGACGCTTCTCGATCCCTTTCACCATCTCCGCCGTCAGGGCGCTCTGACAGGCGCTGCAATGCGTCGCCTCATGCCGTTCGACAAAGTCGGGTGTTGACGTCTGGCGCAGGGTGTCGCCCCGGTGGCCAACTTGGCCGCCACTTTTCTTTCCGGATTTGCCACGCAGGCTGCGCGGGGCTGGCTTCTTCAGGCCATCACTTGAAGGGGGCTTGCTGCTATTGCTGCTGTTCTTGGCCAACTGTCGGCGCAGGTCCGTGATCTCTTCCGCCATGCTCGCCAACGCAGCTTCAAGCTCAGCGATCCGACGCAGAGCCGTGGCGAGAAGTTGTTCAAGGGCGGCAACCTGATCCATCCCACCACTGATTCAGAGAAATCAACCCGGCGCCACAGAATTCAGACAAGAAAGAAAAAAAACACGCGCAAAATGGCAAATTCGACTCACCATAAAACTGACAATAACACTCAAACGTGGGGGGTGCTTGGGAGTTACTTCAAATGTTCTATTTCTTGGAGAGTTTGGCGGAATTGCCGTTGAACTGGAGCCAAATGAGGCTTTGAGAGAACCGAGGATCATTTCCATAACAATGGTGGAAATCCCTCATCGCAACCCTCTGCGAAAAAGGGTCAACGAGTATCGTAAAAAACGAATCAAAAAACTACGAAAAAATTCTGTCGAGTAGTGCACTGGTGACGCCAACGTCTTATCCAGAATCGGGGTAAGTATAGGATGCAATTGAGCCGTCGTCATCCAAATCGCCGTCGTCGTTCGAACCGGACCCGTCCAGCGTGACCGTTGTGCCGGAGGCCACGGTCTGGGGCGGCCCGGCATTGGCCGTGGGCGCGGCATTTGGAGACTCAACCGTGATGACCATCGTGTCGGTCGCGGTGCCGCCATCATTGTCCGTGACCGTCAGCGTAAAGGTGCGTGTCACATCCGCAGCCCCCGCCGCCAGAGTCGGCGCGGTGAAGCTGGGTGATGCTGTATTTGCGCCGGTCAGCGTGACGCCATCCGACGCAGTCCATTCATAGCCTGTAATCGAGCCGTCGCCATCCAGATCGCCGTCGTCGTTCGAGGCGGAGCCGTCCAGCGTGACCCTTGCGCCGGAATCGACGGTCTGGTCATGCCCGGCATCCGCGGTGGGCACAGCATTCGGGGCCTCGACCGTGATGACCACCGTGTCAGTGGCGGTCGCCCCCTCATTATCCGTCACCAGCAGGAGAAAGGTGACGATCGTGTCCGCAGCCCCCGTCGCAATGTCGGGCGCGTCGAAGCTGAGGGCGGCGGTATTGGTGCCGGTGAGCGTGACAGAGGTGCCGTCGGTCTGGGTCCAGGCATAGGTTGCAATCGTGCCGTCGCCGTCGCCTGAACTGGATCCGTCCAGCGAGACCGCTGCGCCGGAGGCCACGGTCCGGTCCGGTCCGGCATCCGCGTTCGGTCCGCCATTCGCGGCATCGACCGTGATGACCACCGTGTCACGGACAATCGCCCCATCGTCATCCGTTACCGCCAAGGTAAAAGTGAGTGGCACGTCCGCAGCCCCTGTCGCAAGGCCCGGCGCAGTGAAGGTGGGAGTGGGGGCATTTACGTCGCTCAGTGCGATGCCAACCGGCGCGGCCCAGACATAGGATGCAATCAAGCCGTCGCTGTCGCTCGAGCCGAACCCGTCCAGCGTGACCGTTGCGCCGGAGGCCACGGTCCGATCCGGTCCGGCATTCGCTGCCGGCCTGGCATTCGGGGCCTCGACCGTGATGACCACCGCGTCACTGGAAGGCACCCTGTCATTATCCGTTACCAGCAGGATAAAGGTGATTTTTCTGTCCGCAGCCCCCGGCGCAAGGGTCGGTGCGGTGAAACTGGGGTTGGCGCCGCGCAGCGGGACGCCATACCCATACCAGGAATAGGCTGAAATCGAGCCGTCGCTGTCGCTTGACTCAGACCCGTCCAGCGCGACCGTTGTGCCGGAGGCTACGGTCTTGTCCGGCCCGGCATCCGCAGTCGGCGCGGCATTTGATAGCGTCTGGGCAGACACCGGCGCAACCGCAAGCAGAAATGCAAAAGGAACAGCAAACAGTGCCTGTGAAAGGTGTCTCATTATACAGGGCAATCGCGCTTCAGAAGCCCTTGAGGAGTGATCGCATGAAGTCATTGCTGGATTCTTCATCGTCAAGTTGTGGGAGCAGGGCAATCGATTGAATGGAAAAATGCTGCAAAAGAGCCATATGACGTTCGCGCATCCTGCACTCGGGGCATCAAAAGGCGTATTCAGGGCAATTCCGGGAGGAAACGTGCAGCTTTGTAGGGTTTTTACGAGTCGCGTTGAATGCTTGGGTTGTTCAGTCGATTGCCCTGCTTTGCCGCGTCAATGCGGCTCACATGCTCCGTAAGCGACGGTCGCGTTGGACCCCCTAATCAAGATTTAATGTATGACATTAAACCATCTTGCTATCATTACTAATAATGACCTTAACACAAAACACCGTAACTGTAAACCGGTCACTTCGACACCGTCGGTAACTCCCAAGCACCCTGTCCGATAGGGTTGCGGGGTTTTGTTCCGTCAGAGCCGTGCGATGATCTGAGGTGGTGACAGGGTCAGGATTTCCAGGATGTTGAACCGGTGTTTTCTGGCCGTCGAGATGACGGACCTGATGTCGGCGAAGACCCGCGCGCCCTCGAGGGTGCGGAAGGTGCCCGAGATTTTCATGCGCAGCTTCATCATGCGCAGGTCCTGTTCGGCCTGATTGTTTGTGAATGGGACCGCGAAGTCGGCGATGAATCGCAAAACGTCATCGCGGTAGTCACGCAGGCGGAGGAGCAGGTTGTGGCCTGGCCGCCTGGCTTTTCGGCCGCGGGTGCCGGGGCTTTTGGCCAGCGGGGGCTGGCGTTCGTGGAAGGCGAGCCCCTTGGCGAGGATCGCCATGTATCTGGTGACTATACCCTGGCGAACCAGTTCCGGGAGTTCGGTCTCGCCTTGATCCTGAGCCGCGCATCTGAGCTGATTGGCGCTATGAAGCACTGCGCTCATCTCCGTCGCCCAAGGCTCTTTTTCGATCTCTTCGATGGCCTTGAGTTCGCGCAAGTGATGCGCCCCGCAGAGGGCGTGGGCGTCCACTCCGCTCATATGGGCGTAGTAGGGTTTCCAGTGATCATGAATGATCGTCCCGCCGGTCAGGAAGGTTGGAACAGCACCGCGTTTGGCGCTGATGCGGTAATGGGTGAAGGCGGTATCGCAGATCGTGTGCAGCCAGTGCAGCTTGCCGGCAACACGAAGTCCGGTCTCGTCCAGATGCCGAACGCCGCCTTCGGCAAGCCGGGCGAGAATGTGTTCAACCACGACACCCATCTTATTTGCCGCGCCGCGCGTCCAGTTGGTCACGCTGGCCGCGCACAAGCTGGTGGCCCCAAACAGGTCGCGCATAAGCTGGCAGACCCGATCCTCGGGTATCAGCTGCTGAACATTGCAATAGACCGCCACTGCCCGCATGCGCGTGCCATATTGCACATGCGCGGCCACGCCATCGGGAAAGCCAGCCGTCGTCGTGGCTCGACAATGGTCGCAACAATAAACCGCCGCCTGATGCTCGGTGACCTCCAGGCGTGGCGCAGGCAAGTCGAACACCTGACGCTTCTCGATCCCTTTCACCATCTCCGCCGTCAGGGCGCTCTGACAGGCGCTGCAATGCGTCGCCTCATGCCGTTCGACAAAGTCGGGTGTTGACGTCTGGCGCAGGGTGTCGCCCCGGTGGCCAACTTGGCCGCCACTTTTCTTTCCGGATTTGCCACGCAGGCTGCGCGGGGCTGGCTTCTTCAGGCCATCACTTGAAGGGGGCTTGCTGCTATTGCTGCTGTTCTTGGCCAACTGTCGGCGCAGGTCCGTGATCTCTTCCGCCATGCTCGCCAACGCAGCTTCAAGCTCAGCGATCCGACGCAGAGCCGTGGCGAGAAGTTGTTCAAGGGCGGCAACCTGATCCATCCCACCACTGATTCAGAGAAATCAACCCGGCGCCACAGAATTCAGACAAGAAAGGTAACTCCCAAGCACCCTGTCCGATAGGGTTGCGGGGTTTTGTTCCGTCAGAGCCGTGCGATGATCTGAGGTGGTGACAGGGTCAGGATTTCCAGGATGTTGAACCGGTGTTTTCTGGCCGTCGAGATGACGGACCTGATGTCGGCGAAGACCCGCGCGCCCTCGAGGGTGCGGAAGGTGCCCGAGATTTTCATGCGCAGCTTCATCATGCGCAGGTCCTGTTCGGCCTGATTGTTTGTGAATGGGACCGCGAAGTCGGCGATGAATCGCAAAACGTCATCGCGGTAGTCACGCAGGCGGAGGAGCAGGTTGTGGCCTGGCCGCCTGGCTTTTCGGCCGCGGGTGCCGGGGCTTTTGGCCAGCGGGGGCCGGCGTTCGTGGAAGGCGAGCCCCTTGGCGAGGATCGCCA
This sequence comes from uncultured Paracoccaceae bacterium, assembly GCA_951812305.1. Lineage (GTDB taxonomy): Bacteria > Pseudomonadota > Alphaproteobacteria > Rhodobacterales > Rhodobacteraceae > Rhodobacter_B. Next base: position 772,921 of record CATOSB010000008.1, on the reverse strand, counting down.
TGTATCTGGTGACTATACCCTGGCGAACCAGTTCCGGGAGTTCGGTCTCGCCTTGATCCTGAGCCGCGCATCTGAGCTGATTGGCGCTATGAAGCACTGCGCTCATCTCCGTCGCCCAAGGCTCTTTTTCGATCTCTTCGATGGCCTTGAGTTCGCGCAAGTGATGCGCCCCGCAGAGGGCGTGGGCGTCCACTCCGCTCATATGGGCGTAGTAGGGTTTCCAGTGATCATGAATGATCGTCCCGCCGGTCAGGAAGGTTGGAACAGCACCGCGTTTGGCGCTGATGCGGTAATGGGTGAAGGCGGTATCGCAGATCGTGTGCAGCCAGTGCAGCTTGCCGGCAACACGAAGTCCGGTCTCGTCCAGATGCCGAACGCCGCCTTCGGCAAGCCGGGCGAGAATGTGTTCAACCACGACACCCATCTTATTTGCCGCGCCGCGCGTCCAGTTGGTCACGCTGGCCGCGCACAAGCTGGTGGCCCCAAACAGGTCGCGCATAAGCTGGCAGACCCGATCCTCGGGTATCAGCTGCTGAACATTGCAATAGACCGCCACTGCCCGCATGCGCGTGCCATATTGCACATGCGCGGCCACGCCATCGGGAAAGCCAGCCGTCGTCGTGGCTCGACAATGGTCGCAACAATAAACCGCCGCCTGATGCTCGGTGACCTCCAGGCGTGGCGCAGGCAAGTCGAACACCTGACGCTTCTCGATCCCTTTCACCATCTCCGCCGTCAGGGCGCTCTGACAGGCGCTGCAATGCGTCGCCTCATGCCGTTCGACAAAGTCGGGTGTTGACGTCTGGCGCAGGGTGTCGCCCCGGTGGCCAACTTGGCCGCCACTTTTCTTTCCGGATTTGCCACGCAGGCTGCGCGGGGCTGGCTTCTTCAGGCCATCACTTGAAGGGGGCTTGCTGCTATTGCTGCTGTTCTTGGCCAACTGTCGGCGCAGGTCCGTGATCTCTTCCGCCATGCTCGCCAACGCAGCTTCAAGCTCAGCGATCCGACGCAGAGCCGTGGCGAGAAGTTGTTCAAGGGCGGCAACCTGATCCATCCCACCACTGATTCAGAGAAATCAACCCGGCGCCACAGAATTCAGACAAGAAAGAAAAAAAACACGCGCAAAATGGCAAATTCGACTCACCATAAAACTGACAATAACACTCAAACGTGGGGGGTGCTTGGGAGTTACAATAGAACAACGTTTAATAGGTTTAGGTGCTGAAAAATGAATTAAAACAATCAGATACGGGGTGCTAGGTGACAGGATATGGGGCGACAGGTGATAGGATATGGGGCCAAGCTCTATTTTAGGTGAGGAGATATGGGGGCAAAGGTGATGAAATATGGGGGTATGGGTGATAGGATATGGGCCCAGTTTTGATTGTCCGTACCTATCTGTAATTTAAGGAAAAAATCAAACTTAGTGGTCAATAGGTGATAGGATATGGGGTGTGAGGTGATAGGATATGGGGTGAATCGCTTTATATGCTGTATTTAAAGGGAAAAACCCGCGAATCGAGTTAGTTCAGGGTCCTAAAGGTGATACGATATGGGGCTTGGAACGGCGAAATATGCACTGAGCTTTTGATTCCCGGTCGTTCTGAGTAAAAAGACTTGCATTATACAGGTGATAAGTAGAATGGTGACTGAATATCACCTTGGAAAAATCACCTTATGAGTCGGCCTATAAAAAAATACAACAGTGACAAGCAGATACTCAAGAAGCATGTATCTGCCATTCACGCTGTTGCAGACCTATCCGCGCTTCAGAGGAAGTTAGTGAACGCTCTCCTCTACAACGCCTACGATAATTTGCTGACTGATAGAGACCACAAGATCAACACGCGTATCTTGTGTGATATGATTGGCTTTGACAGCAAGAACATCTCTTACCTTAAAGAAGCGTTAGTTGGTATCGTAGAAACCGTGATGCAGTTTGACATCATGGAAGACGATGGCGAACAGTCTTGGGAAGCCATGTCCCTTCTTACCTATGTGAAAGTGAAAGGTGGTGTTTGTACCTACCGTTATGAACAATCCCTTGCAGAGAAGCTTTTTCATCCGGATATCTACTCGAAGATCAACTTGAGCGTTCTCCGTAATCTGCGGAGTTCTCATGCTCTAGTGCTGTATGAAAACTGCCTTCGATACGTTGGCATTGGCCAGACGCCTGTCTGGGACTTAGCTCTTTTTCGGAAGCTAATGGCGGTCGAAGGACGGTATAAAGAATTCAAATTTTTGAAACGGGATGTGATCATTCCAGCGATAACCGAAGTCAACAAACACTCAAATATCCAGGTCGATTTGCTAACGGTACGCCAAGGCCGATCCGTGGCAGCGTTGCAATTTATAGTCAAGTCCAACCCTCAGCTCGCCTTACTTGGTATGGAAGAAGAGGATGAAATATCGGCTTCTGCGGCATACCAAACGTTGTTGAAACAAGGTGTCTCGAAGACCCTCGCCCGTTCATGGTTGATTGAATACGGTGAAGATTATGTTTTGGACAAAGTGGATCTCACGCTTGGCCAGGCTGCATCTGGTAAAATAAAATCGTCAAAAGCTGGTTTTTTAAAGTCAGCAATTGAACAAGATTTCCACAACGAAAACGCGGCTAAGCAGAAGCAATTGGAAGTCGTTCAGACCGCGAGATTTGAACGCGAAAAGTTAGAACGACAGCTTGAAGACCTGAAAAAGCGCCAGAGAGAGGTCGAAGTCTCATATCGGAGGTATTCTCGGAAATGATCGAGGAGGCCTTCCAGGCGCTCTCTGAGGCGCAGAGAGGCGCGGTTTCGGGTGAGTTTACACTTGGTCTCGGAAGTCGCATCTATGTTGATGCTTTGTAACCGGTGCGAGCGCCCCATGGTATCGGCTTGCGGTTTGATATGAGATGCTGGTCTCCAATGATCTGGAGGTGATTTGATGTTGGATGATGGGGCGGAGGTTTCGCGTCGCAGGCCTGTACTGCGGACGGCGGCGGAGCGCGCGGCGATTGTGGCCGAGACGTATGCGCCAGGCGCGACGGTTGCGGGTGTGGCTCGCAAACACGGTATGTCGGCGACGCGGTTATCGACATGGCGCACGACGGCCCGGCGCAAGGTCGCGCGTGACGAGGGTCAGACGTCTGGTTTTGCAGAGATCGCAGTGCTTGCGACACCACCGCCTTCGCCCTTTGACGGTATTGAGATCATCGCGGGATCTGTCACTGTCCGCCTGCCCAAAAGCACGGCCACAAAACGGATCGCGAATGTTGCGCGGCACCTGGCGCGACAGGGATGATTGTTCCGTCGCAATCGGTGCGGGTTGTGATTGCGACCAGGCCGGTGGATTTCAGGAAGGGCCATGACGGGCTGGCGGCGGTTGCCGAACGCGATCCGGGCCTTGATCCGCACTCGGGCGTAATCATCGTGTTCCGCGCCAAACGTGGAGATCGCATCAAGGTTCTGCTTTGGGATGGGTCCGGTCTGGTGATGACGTACAAGCGGCTGGAACAGGGCAAGTTCGCCTGGCCCAGGGTCCATGATGGCGTGATGCGGCTGTCCAAGGCGCAATTTGAGACTCTGTTTGAGGGTCTGGACTGGCGACGGGTGACGGCGCGGCGGACACGTCGACCGGGTGCGGCAGAGTGACTCTCAGCCTTATGTACAGGGTGTAAATCGTGGCCTGATCTGCTAAGAACACGCCATGCCTGACGCCCTTGAATCCCTTGATCTGGATGCCCTTCCCGCGGAGGTGCGGGCGGTTGTTTTGGCGGCACGGAAAGAGGCGTTTGGCGTGAGCCTGTTGAACAGCAACCTGACGTCGCGCAATTGTGCACTCGAAGAAAGCAACGCCGCTCTCGCCACGCAGAACGTGGAACTTGAGGCGATCAACGCGCGTCTGGAGCATTTTGTCAAAGAACTGCACCAGCTGGTCTATGGCAAACGCTCCGAGAAGCTCAGCCCGGATGAACGGCAACTGGCTTTTGAAGATCTGGAGGTCGCGACAGCGGAGGCCGAGGCGCAGTCAGAAACAATCGAGATGACCAAACCGCGCAAGAAGCGCAAACCTGCGCAGCGCAACCTTGGGAACCTGCCGGATCATCTGGAACGTATCGAACAGGTGATCGAGCCTGACAGCATTACATGCCCCTGCGGCTGTGGTGAGATGGTCAGGATCGGCGAAGATCGCACCGAACGACTGGATATTGTTCCGGCCCAGGCGCGGGTGATCGTGACCATCCGGCCCAAATACGCCTGCCCGAACAAGGACGCTGGCGTGGCCCAGGCGCCTGCACCGGTGCATCTGATCGAGGGTGGCCTGCCTACCGAGGGGACATTGGCGCAGGTGGCGGTCTCCAAGTACGCCGACCACTGCCCCTTGTTCCGGCAGGCGCAGATTTATGCCCGATCCGGCCTTGATCTGCACCGCTCCACCCTTGCGGGCTGGATGGGCCGGATATCCTTCCATCTTGCTCCCGTGGTGGATCATCTGTTCAAAGATATCAAATCTTCCAGCAAGCTCTTTGCCGATGAGACGCGCTGTCCGGTGCTCGATCCGGGGCGCGGCAGAACCAAGACCGGGTATCTCTGGGCCATTGCCCGCGATGAGCGGCCCTTCGGGGGCACCGCGCCACCGGGTGTTGTGTTCTGTTACGCCGATGGGCGTGGCGGCAAACACGCAACGGAGTTCCTGACCGGCTTCGGCGGTACGCTGCAGGTGGATGGCTATACGGGTTATAATGCCCTGACCAAACCGGGCCGTAACTCAGGATCCGTCAAACTGGCCTATTGCTGGGCTCATGCGCGGCGCAAGCTCAAGGAAGTGCATGACCGCGATGGCTCGCCCATTGCAGGGGATGGGCTCAGGCGGATTGCCGAGTTCTACAAGATCGAGGCTGAGATTAGAGGAAAACCCGCCGCCGAGCGCAAAGCTGTTCGCCAGGAAAAGACCAAACCGCTGATCGAGGCATTCGAGATCTGGCTCAAAACCGTCCGCTCCCGCATCTCGGCCAAATCACGCCTCGGCGATAAGCTCTCCTACATCGCCAAACACATGGACGGACTGAAGCTCTTTCTCGATGACGGCGCTATCGAGATGGACAGCAACGTGGTCGAGCGAGCCATCCGCCCGATTGCCCTCAATCGTAAGAACGCGCTCTTTGCGGGCCATGACGAAGGTGGCAGAAACTGGGGGCGTATCGCCTCCCTGATCGAAACCTGTAAGCTTAACGACGTCGAGCCCTATGCCTATCTCAAGGCAACCCTCGAAGCCATCGCAGCAGGTCACCCGGCTGCCCGCATCGACGAACTGATGCCCTGGAGCTTTAACAGGGCGCGGTGACACCGCTTACGATGCTTTTAAGAAGAGTGGATGGAAAGACCGTTTGAACGCTGTCGATATCAGAAATTTCTGGGAAGCGCGCGGGTTGGACTTTCCTTCACCATCCGATTGGGCTGCGCAAAATGACTTGCTTACGCCAGAAGCGCTCAGCGCTCAGATGAGTGATCTGGAACAAAGGCTTAATGTGTAGCTACTTGATATCAAATAATAGCAAATAGCTATTTCTTCTTTTCGTAGATATCGAGCATTTTCTCAAAGAGATCCCCAAAGATCAGTCCATCATCATCAGCAAGCTTCGTGAAGCGGTCGAGAGATTTCTCACTTACGCGCAGATTGAGTTGCATTTTTTTGTCACTCAGACGTCTGCGACGTCGCGGGGCGGTCTTTGTAGTGGTTTTTGGTGACTTACTTACTTCTGGCTGTGCAATAGGTTCAGCGGCCTCTCGCTCAGTTTGAGGTTTGGCCTCCCCTTTTCTCGGGCGCATAGAAAGTAGGTTGTCACTTAGTTGTGCTGGCTTTTTCATGTTCATTTCGTCTTCAGGTTAGAGAGTAAGAATTTCCAGAGTGCCCCGATCTCTTCTTCGGCGCGCTTTCCGCCTTCCACTTCAGGTGCACTGCGCCCATCTGTCATGGCTGTGGCAAACGCCGTTCGCTGGGCAACTGGCACACCGGCCACTTTGCCATGATTTGCGAGAAGCAGTATGGCCTGTTCCCCAATTCGAGTTCGAGCGATCACACGGTTCATAACAAATGCAAACGGCTTTCCAAGCTCTTCGATTGCCGAAAGCGTGTCGCCGATCGCTGCGATATCCACCGGGGATGGCTGGCAAGGCACCAATACGTAGTCTGCGTTAGAAATGCCGGTTTCGATTGTCTTCATGTGACCTGGTGGGGTGTCTATAAAAACGTAGTCATATCCTGCAGATGCAGCCTTCTCGAGCATCTCTGAAAGATTTCCGGCGCTAGCCTCTATCAGTTCAGGGCGTTCTTCCTGACGCTGGTTCCACCAAGCCGTAAGGCTGCCCTGTGGATCAAGGTCAACAATGGCGATTTTTTTCTTCTTACTGGCGCTGCTGGCATAAGATGAGAGCGCTGCGCAGAGTGTTGTCTTGCCTACACCGCCTTTGCTAGCAGCGAATACGATGGTTTTCATTCACATTGCCTGTTTGTTATTAATTAGCTATTTGATAGCAAGTGCTAGCTTGTAGCTACATGATAAAGATGGAGCCACAGATTGCAAGTTTTTCTAGTGAGTAGCCTTACCACCCTTCAATTTAGCCAGACATCCCAGAGCTTGGGGATTTTGGCATAACCTGCGAGGCATCGTCGGATAGCACGAAGGCCTGTCTTGAAGAGAGAGCATAAGGACCTTCGGGCTTTTCGAATCCCCTTTTTTCGCCGCGTATTGCGACGTGGTGCTCTTCGTTTGCTCCGGTTGAAACAGCCCAGTACATGGCGATTGCCAGCACCAAAATGAGGCGGGCCAATCGATCCGGCTTTTTGATCTGGCTTTGAGTAATTTCAAAGCCCCGGGTTTTGAAGTCGGAGAACATGGCTTCAATTCCCCAACGCATTCCATAATCGAGCACCTTGTACTCGGACGGTGCTGCATTCATGGCAATAATCCAAGGCTCTTTGTGCCCCTCCTCGTGAAGCACTCCAATGTTGCTAAAGACGCCCGTTCCGTAAAGCTCAGCGTTTACAAGCCCTTCGGGCATCAGTTGGGCAATTTCGCGCGTCATCATCTCGCCACCCTGATGTTGCAGTGTGATATTTCCCTTCATGCGCAGCCGGTAGTCCCATCCAGCCTCCTGGCACCATGCGACCAATCGGGCGGTTCCATAAAACCGATCTCCCGCCAGCAACACACGCGCATCCGCCGGGAGCCATGGGCGGACTGCTTCCAAAAGCTCATGTTGCACGCGCCATCCAATCGGCCCTTTGGTCTGGCGTACACGCCAAGCGACCGGGAGGGCCCGATCCCGCATCCGCACCGATAACATCAAAACCTCATGCCCTTCGTTGAGCTTGCTTTGATCAAGGGCCACCACAATCGTTTCTCCGGCCTCACACTGGCGGCGGAAAATTTCACCAACATAGGCCTGCATGATCTCATCAGTATCGATGTGAGGATTGCCCAGAACCCGCGAAATGTATTGATAGCGGTGGTCCACAGAGCCGATATCGCGGGGCAGAGCAGCCGCATTTTCCATCAGATTGACGCTGCGCGTGTTCAAAATCACGCTTGCTATGATGCACAATCCCTCCCGGCGCGACTTGTGATACCCGAGCAAGCGGTCCTGAAAATCCGCCTCAACCTTCGAATAAAGCTCTGAAAAACGTAACTCCCAAGCACCCTGTCCGATAGGGTTGCGGGGTTTTGTTCCGTCAGAGCCGTGCGATGATCTGAGGTGGTGACAGGGTCAGGATTTCCAGGATGTTGAACCGGTGTTTTCTGGCCGTCGAGATGACGGACCTGATGTCGGCGAAGACCCGCGCGCCCTCGAGGGTGCGGAAGGTGCCCGAGATTTTCATGCGCAGCTTCATCATGCGCAGGTCCTGTTCGGCCTGATTGTTTGTGAATGGGACCGCGAAGTCGGCGATGAATCGCAAAACGTCATCGCGGTAGTCACGCAGGCGGAGGAGCAGGTTGTGGCCTGGCCGCCTGGCTTTTCGGCCGCGGGTGCCGGGGCTTTTGGCCAGCGGGGGCTGGCGTTCGTGGAAGGCGAGCCCCTTGGCGAGGATCGCCATGTATCTGGTGACTATACCCTGGCGAACCAGTTCCGGGAGTTCGGTCTCGCCTTGATCCTGAGCCGCGCATCTGAGCTGATTGGCGCTATGAAGCACTGCGCTCATCTCCGTCGCCCAAGGCTCTTTTTCGATCTCTTCGATGGCCTTGAGTTCGCGCAAGTGATGCGCCCCGCAGAGGGCGTGGGCGTCCACTCCGCTCATATGGGCGTAGTAGGGTTTCCAGTGATCATGAATGATCGTCCCGCCGGTCAGGAAGGTTGGAACAGCACCGCGTTTGGCGCTGATGCGGTAATGGGTGAAGGCGGTATCGCAGATCGTGTGCAGCCAGTGCAGCTTGCCGGCAACACGAAGTCCGGTCTCGTCCAGATGCCGAACGCCGCCTTCGGCAAGCCGGGCGAGAATGTGTTCAACCACGACACCCATCTTATTTGCCGCGCCGCGCGTCCAGTTGGTCACGCTGGCCGCGCACAAGCTGGTGGCCCCAAACAGGTCGCGCATAAGCTGGCAGACCCGATCCTCGGGTATCAGCTGCTGAACATTGCAATAGACCGCCACTGCCCGCATGCGCGTGCCATATTGCACATGCGCGGCCACGCCATCGGGAAAGCCAGCCGTCGTCGTGGCTCGACAATGGTCGCAACAATAAACCGCCGCCTGATGCTCGGTGACCTCCAGGCGTGGCGCAGGCAAGTCGAACACCTGACGCTTCTCGATCCCTTTCACCATCTCCGCCGTCAGGGCGCTCTGACAGGCGCTGCAATGCGTCGCCTCATGCCGTTCGACAAAGTCGGGTGTTGACGTCTGGCGCAGGGTGTCGCCCCGGTGGCCAACTTGGCCGCCACTTTTCTTTCCGGATTTGCCACGCAGGCTGCGCGGGGCTGGCTTCTTCAGGCCATCACTTGAAGGGGGCTTGCTGCTATTGCTGCTGTTCTTGGCCAACTGTCGGCGCAGGTCCGTGATCTCTTCCGCCATGCTCGCCAACGCAGCTTCAAGCTCAGCGATCCGACGCAGAGCCGTGGCGAGAAGTTGTTCAAGGGCGGCAACCTGATCCATCCCACCACTGATTCAGAGAAATCAACCCGGCGCCACAGAATTCAGACAAGAAAGAAAAAAAACACGCGCAAAATGGCAAATTCGACTCACCATAAAACTGACAATAACACTCAAACGTGGGGGGTGCTTGGGAGTTACATCAAAAGAACCATTGAGCCAATGATATCGAAGCAGCGCTTGCATGCAAAAAACAGCTTTCGGTCTGGCCGTCGGACGGACGCTGAAACCAAAGTGCTCCGCACAATACCAGTCTCAAAAATATCCATCTGCCTTCCCACCTTTTGGGTCACCAAAAATGGTGAAGCAATAATGGTAAACGGATGGTAAACGGCTGATTAATCTTACTAAATACGACGAATTTCTTAACGATTTCAGGGAATCTGTTAATCTTGGTTAACACCGATCACGCAATGGATGAATCAACGGACAATGAATGACGGGTCGGTTGCGCCATTCAAACGCATGAAAGCCACGCGATTCGCTTTGTTGAACTGGCAATCAACCAGGTCCCAAATCCATGCGAGGATTATCTCTGGACATTCATGTCTAGACAGAAGGCGATTTTGAAAATAGCGTCTCCGGAAACGGCAATCAGGGGGCAGCCATGAAATCGCAATACAGGGTCGTCGTCATCGGGGGCGGTGTGGTCGGCGCATCGGTTCTATATCACCTGGCCAAATTCGGCTGGAGCGACGTGTGCCTGCTGGAAAGATCTGTCCTGACTGCAGGGTCCAGCTGGCACGCCGCCGGTGGCATTCACGCGCTGAATGCTGACCCTAACATGGCCGCCCTGCAGGCCTATACCATCGACCTGATCAGCGAAATCGAGGAAGAAAGCGGCCACAACACCGGCTTGCACATGACCGGCGGCTTGAATCTTGCTGGAACGCCGGAACGCTGGGAATGGCTGCAGGCCAATTATCGTATCCTGCAATCCATCGGCATTGACGATTGCGAACTCCTCACCCCCAAAGAGGCGCAAAAACGATGTCCCATCATGTCGACCGACGGCGTCATCGGCGCGATGTGGGCGGATCGGGAGGGGTATCTGGACACTACCGGCACCGTCCACGCCTATGCGATTGCCGCCAGGAAGCGGGGCGCGGAATATTTCGAACACACCAAGGTCGAGGCGCTGGAACAGACCGGTGATGGCTGGATCGTTAAGACTGATAAAGGCGACATCACCTGTGAACACGTGGTCAACGCCGCCGGTCTCTGGGCCAAACAGGTCGGGCGCATGGCGGGTATCGAATTGCCCGTGTCCCCCCTTAAACATCATTACCTGATTTCCGACACGATCCCCGAACTCGTCGACCTCGATTTCGAGATGCCGATGACCGTCGATCTGGAAGGCGGCAATTACCTGCGTCAGGACCAGAAGGGCGTGTTGCTCGGAATCTACGAACAGGACACCGAACACTGGGCGATGGACGGCGCGCCGTGGGATTACGGGATGGAGCTGTTTCAGGAACAGACCGACAGGATCGAAAAGGAACTGATCGCCGGGTTTGAACGTTACCCGGCCCTGCAAACCACCGGCATCAAGACATGGGTCAACGGTGCCTTTACATTCTCGCCCGACGGCAACCCGCTGGTCGGCCCCGTCCCCGGCAAACGCGGATACTGGTCGGCCTGCGCGGTAATGGCGGGCTTCCTACAGGGCGGCGGTGTTGGCAAATCGCTGGCCGAATGGATGATCGAGGGCCAGCCAGAGGCCGACGTCTTTGGCATGGACATCGCGCGTTACGGACCCTTTGCCGAGAACAAGCAGTACATCAAGGAAACCACCGGCCAGTTTTATTCGCGCCGGTTCATCATCACCTATCCCAACGAACAACTGCCTGCGGGCCGCCCGCTGAAAACCGCGCCGGCGCATGCGGACATGACAGAGGCCGGTTGCCGCTGGGGCACCAACTGGGACCTCGAATCGCCGCTTTATTTCGCGCCGAAGGATTTCGTCGAACCCGGCACCCTGCGCCGGTCCACTGCCTTCCCGATCATCGCCGCCGAATGCAAGAACGCACGCGAGAATGTCGGCATGGTCGATATCACGGGCTTCTCGCGCTACGAGGTCACCGGGCCGAACGCGCGGGCTTGGCTCGACAACATCATGGCGTCGAAATTCCCCGGCACCGGGCGCGCCCGGCTTGCCCCGATGCTGGCCGAAGACGGCCGGATGAAGGGCGACCTGACGGTTCTGAACTGGGACGGTGAAACCTATTGGATCATGGGCAGCTATTATCTGCGCACATGGCACATGCGCTGGTTCGCCGACCATATGATGGACGGCGTTCAGGTCCGCGACTTGGGCGAGGAAATGGCCGGTTTCTCCTTAACCGGTCCCAACAGCCGCGCCGTCCTGCAAAAGCTGACCGAACACGACCTGACGACCCTGCCCTTCATGGGCTGCGCCGATATGGATGTCGGCCTGTTGCGCACAAAAGTCGCCCGAATGTCGGTCGCCGGGGAACTAGGTTACGAAATCAACTGCCGCATGGGTGACCACGTAACCTTGCGCCGCACCCTGCTGGAGGCCGGCGCCGAATTCGACATCCAGGAATACGGCTTCAATGCGATGCTGTCGCTACGGCTGGAAAAATCCTTCGGCATCTGGTCGGCTGAATTCACGCAACTTTACACACCCGGCCAAACCGGCATGGACCGCTGGATCGACTGGGACAAGGATTTCGTCGGCAAAAAGGCGGCGATGGCGGAACGCGACGGAAACGGTCCTGCACAGAAACTGGTAACGCTGGAGGTCGATGCCAGCGATGCAGATGCTTCCGGGTACGAGCCTTTATGGTCCGGTGGCAACAGGGTCGGCTTTGTCACCTCCGGTGGCTATGGCCACACAACCGGCAAGTCGTTGGCGATGGCAATGGTGAATACCGATCTTGCGGCCGAAGGCACTGACCTTACGATCCATGTCGTGGGCGAGGAACGCCCTGCCAAGGTTATCGCCCCCTCGCCTTATGACCCGGCGGGCAAAGCGATGCGCGGATGACAAGATGACCCGAGCTCGCGCTTTCACCCTGTTTCAAATGCTCCGGGGGGTCTGGGGGGCTGGCCCCCCAGTTCGTCGGATTGTGCAACGCACAATTCGAGGCCAGTGAAGTGCCCCGACGTGGACGCAAAGCGGCGCTGGCTGACACCACCCCCAAACGGCAGGTGAATTACCGCCAGCTTAAAAACCCGTTCCCGCCGATGGATGTGTTTTCCACCGACGAGATCGCATCGATGCACGAAGCGTCACTGCGCACGCTGGAGGAACTCGGGTTTCGCGTGCTCTTGCCGGACGCGATTGAAATCTATCGACGTGGCGGCGCGCGCATCAAGGACGATATGGTCTTTATCGGGCGAGAAATGGTCGACGCGGCGCTTAAGACCGCGCCAAAAACCATCAACGCGCGCGCTGGCGTACGAGATCGTGACCTGAAGCTGGAACTTGGCAGCCTGATCTTTCAACCCGGCGCCGGTGCGCCTCATGCCACCGACCTGACGCGGGGTCGCCGCCCCGGAACAGCGCAGGATTTTCGTGAACTGGTGCAGATCACGCATCACTTCGATGTGCTGCAGATCATGCCGCCGCTGGTCGAGGCACAGGACGTGCCGACGCATCTGCGCCACTATTTCACAATGGAAACGCAGCTGACGCTGACCGACAAGCTGCCCTTCATCTATTCGCGTGGCGCGCCGCAGGTCCAACAAAGCTTTGAGATGTTGCAGGGGTTTCGTGGGTTAACGGATGATGAATTCGCCGAAGACCCGTGGTGTTTCACGATCATCAACACCAACTCGCCCCGCACACTCGACATCCCGATGGCGCGCGGGCTGATCGATTTTGCGCGCTCGAAACAGCTTTTGATCGTTACGCCGTTTACGTTGATGGGTGCGATGGCCCCGATCACGGTGGCCGGTGCGATCACGCTGTCCCATGCCGAGGCTCTGGCGGCGATTACACTCAATCAGCTTGCCAATCCCGGCGCGCCGGTCTGCTATGGCACGTTCACCTCCAATGTTGACATGAAATCCGGCGCGCCTGCCTTTGGTACGCCCGCGCATTTTCAGGCATCGCTCGCCGCCGGACAGTTGGCGCGGCTGATCGGCCTGCCGTGGCGGTCAGCGGCCGGTTCAGCGGCAAATTTGAGCGACGTGCAGGCGGCGAATGAGAACCAGTTCGGTGTCTGGGGCTGTCTGATGGCCGGGGCCACCGTCGTTATCCATTCCGCAGGCTGGCTGGAAGGTGGACTGACGGTCAGCTATGAACAATTGATCAGCGATGTCGAGGTGCTGAACATGGTGGCCGAGCTTTGTGCCGGCGCGAAAGCCGGGGAGGCAGAAATAGGATTCGACGCACTGACCGAGGTGCAACCCAGCGGGCATTTCTTTGCCGTCGCCCAGACAATGGCGCGCTATAACAGCGAATTCTATGAACCGATTCTGCATGACTATGCCAATTTCGGCACCTGGACAGAGCGCGGTGCCAAACCCGCGCAAGAACGCGCCACCAAGGTTTGGCAGGACATTCTTGCCGCCGATAATCGCCCGGCGGTCGATGGTGGCAGAGTCGAAGACCTGAACCGCTATATTGAGAAAGCCACCGCTGCGGGCGGTGCGCCACCGGAAAGCTGATGGGCGAGGCGGTCCAACATACGCTGGCTCATACCAAGGTCACGCGCGCCGACTGGTTGAATGCGGCGCGGGACGTGTTAGTGCGTGATGGCGTAGGTGAGGTTAAGATCCTTACGCTTGGCGATCGTTTAGGCGTCTCGCGGTCAAGCTTTTACTGGTATTTCCGCAATCGCGATGACCTTTTGAATGCGCTTCTGAGCGAATGGGAAAGCCGCAACACGGCGCTTCTGGTCGAACATTGCCGGATGCCAGCGGCGAATATCACAGAAGCTGTCTGCAATTTCTTCCGCTGCTTTATTTCCGCGCGCGCCTTTGACCAGAGGCTCGATTTCGCGGTGCGGGAATGGGCGCGACGGGATGCGTCGGTGCGCGTTCGCATTGATGCCGCTGATAGAACACGGATTGCCGCTGTGACAGAAATGTTCGCCAGGCATGGTTTTGGCCCGGTCGAGGCGGATGCCCGCGCGCGAATTCTTTATTTCATGCAGCTTGGCTACCACGCGCTGGAGGTGCGGGAACCGATGGACCTGCGCATGTCGCGGCTTGAACCCTATATCGAGGGCTTCACCGGGCAAAAGCCTGATCTGGAAGCCATAGCGGCGTTCAAGAAATTCGCGTTTCGCGAGGCGCGAGCCTGATGCAACGCTATTCTGCTCTGTCTCTTATCCGTGAAGGGTTGCGCGGCCACAAACGCTGGAAACCCGCGTGGCGCAAGGCCGATCCGAAGCCGGAATACGATGCTATTGTGATTGGCGGTGGCGGGCATGGATTGGCAACCGCATATTATCTGGCAAAGAACCACGGGATTAGCCGCGTTGCGCTGCTGGAGCGCGGATGGATCGGTGGCGGCAATACCGGGCGGAACACTGCGACCATCCGGTCGAACTATTTCTTCCCCGAAAGCGTCGCACTATATGATTTGGCACTGCGTCTATACGAGGGACTGTCGAAAGAACTGAACTATAACAGTAACTCCCAAGCACCCTGTCCGATAGGGTTGCGGGGTTTTGTTCCGTCAGAGCCGTGCGATGATCTGAGGTGGTGACAGGGTCAGGATTTCCAGGATGTTGAACCGGTGTTTTCTGGCCGTCGAGATGACGGACCTGATGTCGGCGAAGACCCGCGCGCCCTCGAGGGTGCGGAAGGTGCCCGAGATTTTCATGCGCAGCTTCATCATGCGCAGGTCCTGTTCGGCCTGATTGTTTGTGAATGGGACCGCGAAGTCGGCGATGAATCGCAAAACGTCATCGCGGTAGTCACGCAGGCGGAGGAGCAGGTTGTGGCCTGGCCGCCTGGCTTTTCGGCCGCGGGTGCCGGGGCTTTTGGCCAGCGGGGGCTGGCGTTCGTGGAAGGCGAGCCCCTTGGCGAGGATCGCCATGTATCTGGTGACTATACCCTGGCGAACCAGTTCCGGGAGTTCGGTCTCGCCTTGATCCTGAGCCGCGCATCTGAGCTGATTGGCGCTATGAAGCACTGCGCTCATCTCCGTCGCCCAAGGCTCTTTTTCGATCTCTTCGATGGCCTTGAGTTCGCGCAAGTGATGCGCCCCGCAGAGGGCGTGGGCGTCCACTCCGCTCATATGGGCGTAGTAGGGTTTCCAGTGATCATGAATGATCGTCCCGCCGGTCAGGAAGGTTGGAACAGCACCGCGTTTGGCGCTGATGCGGTAATGGGTGAAGGCGGTATCGCAGATCGTGTGCAGCCAGTGCAGCTTGCCGGCAACACGAAGTCCGGTCTCGTCCAGATGCCGAACGCCGCCTTCGGCAAGCCGGGCGAGAATGTGTTCAACCACGACACCCATCTTATTTGCCGCGCCGCGCGTCCAGTTGGTCACGCTGGCCGCGCACAAGCTGGTGGCCCCAAACAGGTCGCGCATAAGCTGGCAGACCCGATCCTCGGGTATCAGCTGCTGAACATTGCAATAGACCGCCACTGCCCGCATGCGCGTGCCATATTGCACATGCGCGGCCACGCCATCGGGAAAGCCAGCCGTCGTCGTGGCTCGACAATGGTCGCAACAATAAACCGCCGCCTGATGCTCGGTGACCTCCAGGCGTGGCGCAGGCAAGTCGAACACCTGACGCTTCTCGATCCCTTTCACCATCTCCGCCGTCAGGGCGCTCTGACAGGCGCTGCAATGCGTCGCCTCATGCCGTTCGACAAAGTCGGGTGTTGACGTCTGGCGCAGGGTGTCGCCCCGGTGGCCAACTTGGCCGCCACTTTTCTTTCCGGATTTGCCACGCAGGCTGCGCGGGGCTGGCTTCTTCAGGCCATCACTTGAAGGGGGCTTGCTGCTATTGCTGCTGTTCTTGGCCAACTGTCGGCGCAGGTCCGTGATCTCTTCCGCCATGCTCGCCAACGCAGCTTCAAGCTCAGCGATCCGACGCAGAGCCGTGGCGAGAAGTTGTTCAAGGGCGGCAACCTGATCCATCCCACCACTGATTCAGAGAAATCAACCCGGCGCCACAGAATTCAGACAAGAAAGAAAAAAACACGCGCAAAATGGCAAATTCGACTCACCATAAAACTGACAATAACACTCAAACGTGGGGGGTGCTTGGGAGTTACCTATAACATCATGTTCAGCCAGCGCGGCATGATGATGGCCGCGCACACGCCGGGGCAGATGGAGACCGCAACCCGCATTGCCAATGCGATGCAGTTGAATGGTGTCGACGGGCGTTTGATGTCCGGGACCGAAGCGCAAAACCTGTTTCCGCTGCTGAATACGTCCGAAGGCGCGCGTTACAAGTGCATGGGCGGTGTCTGGCAGGGCCGTGGCGGCGTGGCACGACATGATGCGGTGGCCTGGGGCTATGCCCGGGCGGCGAGTGATTTGGGCGTCGATATCATCGAGAATTGCATGGTCGAGGATTTGATCATTCAGGATGGGCGAATTGCGGGTGTCGAGACAAATCGCGGCACAATCCGCGCCGATCGGGTCGGTGTCACAGCGGCCGGTGCAACACCGGGGATCGTTGCGCTGGCTGGCGCTGAATTGCCAATTCTGAACTACGCGTTGCAGGCTTTCGTGTCAGAGCCTGTTAAACCGTGCCTGGACGCGGTCCTGCTCTATCTCGGGACCGGCACCTATGTGCACCAGTCCGACAAGGGCGAACTGGTCTTTGGCGGTGGAATCGACCGGGTGCCAACGCATGGTCAGCGCGGCAACCTGCCAGCGCAGGAGGCGATCATCGCCGGGCTTTTGGAAATGTTCCCGCCATTTGGCCAGTTGAAGATGCTGCGGCAGTGGGCGGGCGTGGTCGACGTGGTGCCGGATTCAAGCCCGGTGATCGGGCCGGTGGGGCCAGAGGGTTTGTATATCAATTGCGGCTGGGGCACAGGCGGGTTCAAGGCAATTCCAGCTGGCGGCTGGTTACTCGCGCATTTGATTGCCAATGGAGAGCACCATGAAATCAGCCGGCCATTTGACCTGGACCGGTTTGTGACCGGTCGGTTGATCGACGAGGCCGCCGGGTCAGGGATTTCACACTAAGGAGAACTGGGGATGTTTTATACAAGAATTTCGAGGTTCATCGCGGGTGTCGTGATCGTTATCGGGGTTGTTCGGTTGGGAATTGCGGTGGGTTTTGCCACCGGCTGGATCACGGGAGACCCCGCTGTATTGCTGGGGTCCGGATCCATCGGCGACGTAATTGATCAGACCGTTTCGATCATATTTGCCGCGCTGGTTGTCGGCGTCCTGACGGATATCAGCCGTTCTGTCATGCTGCGGCCGCGGTGAGCGAGAAATTATGCAACGCTTTCCCTGCCCCTTCTGCGGCCTGCGCGATGAGACGGAGTTTCACTTTGCCGTCGAAGCGGGAAAACACCGGCCAGAACCAGCATCCGAAGTCAGTGATCGGGCTTGGTCACGTTACCTTTACATTAATCAGGCACCGAAAGGGAAAGCACGGGAGATTTGGCAGCATGTCACGTGCGGGGAATTCTTCCTTCTGGAACGTGACACCGTCACACGAGAGATCACAGCCAGCCGCGAGTTGGGGGCAAAGCAATGAGCGGTTGGCGCCACCCCGCACTTGGCGGCGAGATCCATCGCGACCACCGGCTGACGTTCACCTTTGACGGCAAACGGTATCGGGGGTTTGAGGGCGACACGCTTGCCTCTGCCCTGTTGGCGGAAGGGCCGCGCCTGATTGGGCGCAGCTTTAAGTATCATCGCCCGCGTGGGATTTGGGGGCACGGCGGAGAGGAGCCCAACGCGCTTTTCGATGTCACAATCAACGGCGTCACCACACCGAACCAGCGTGCGACGCTGATCCGGCTGCGCGACGGGATGGCGCTGCAATCGGTGAACACCGTGCCGACAGCGGCACGGGACAGGCGCCGGATAATTGACCGCGTGCATCGCTATCTGCCAGCCGGGTTCTACTACAAAACCTTCATGGCGCTTGGCTGGATGCGCTGGGAGCCGATGATCCGCCGGATTGCCGGACTTGGCAGGGTTGATCCGGAAAATGCGCCGCCTGCCGACACTACGCAAATCAATGCGCATTGCGATTTATTGGTAATTGGCGCCGGACCCGCCGGCTTGGCGGCGGCGAAAGCGGCGGCGGAACAGGGGCGCGAGGTCTGGCTGGTGGATGAGGCCGCTGCCCCCGGTGGCAGTATGCGCTGGCGAGGAGGCGAGATCGATGGCGCGCATTGGGAGGCATTTGCGCAGGCGGCTTGCGAGGCGGTCGAGAATGCAGGCGGGCGCGTTTTCACCGACACAACTGTGTGGGGCGCATTTGACCACAACTTGTTTGCGGCTTGGCAACGGCGCGAGGAAGGTCGCGACGCTCTTTGGCGGATACGGGCCGATGATGTAATCCTTGCTGCCGGTGCAATTGAGCGACCGATGTGGTTTGCCAATAACGATTTGCCGGGGGTGATGTCCGCGGAAGCCGCATTGGCACAAATGAATTTGTTCGGCGCAGTCGCCGGTCGGCGCATTCTTCTGGCGACGGGGAGCGATCCGGCATATGCGACAGCCCGCGCGTTGGCAGAGGCCGGCGCAGAAGTCACGGTCGCCGACATACGTGCAGAAACCCCAAAAATTGATGGCGTTCGGGTTCTGCCGAACGCACGCATTCGCCGCGCGATTGGCCGCAGATGTGTCACCGGGGCGGAGGTTGGTCACGAAACGCTGTCAATTGACACAATCCTGGTTTCAGGCGGGTTCACTCCCAGTGTGCATTTGTGGTGTCAGGCAGGTGGAAAGCTGGACTTCGACGAACGCTGCGATGGGTTGATACCGCGCGAGGGAACAGCCGCGATGAAAGTTGTGGGTGCCGCGAACGGAGTGTTCGATCTTACCGATGTGCTGCAACAGGGCCACGCCGCCGCCGACGGTGAGGGCGGTGTGCCACTGGCGGACGCCGCGCGGTCCGGCGATTTGGCGGCCATCCGTCCGGATCCGTCGATTCCGGGCAGGCAGTGGATCGACTATCAGAACGACGTGACCTTAAAAGACATCGGCCTCGCCGCGCGTGAAGGCTATCGTTCTGTCGAGCACCTGAAACGCTACACCACGCTGGGCATGGCGACCGATCAGGGGCGCAGTTCCAACTTTGCTGGCCTTGCGGCGATGTCGGCGATCACCGGATTGTCGATTCCGGAGACGGGAACAACAACCTATCGCCCGCCCTTTCGGCCTGTGCCGTTTACAATCCTTGGCGGGGCACATCGCAGCGAGCTCTACCACCCGCTGAAGCGGCTTGTTCTGGAAGATGAGCACCGCGCACGTGGCGCACGATTCCGCGAATATGGCGGGTGGCTGCGCCCGTCAGCGTTTGGTGCTGGCGATGAAGAGGTACTGATTCAGGACGAGGCACGGGTGGCGCGCAGCACTGTTTGCGCGTTTGATGCGTCATCACTTGGCAAGCTGGAGGTCATTGGACCGGACGCTGCCGCGCTTTTGGATTTCACCGGATATGTACCAATGTCCACGCTGAAACCCGGGCGCGCACGCTACGGCTTCATGCTCTCCGAAGATGGCATTGTCTACGATGACGGCGTCGTTTTGCGGCTGGACGAGAACCGCTTCATTGTCTCTGCATCGTCGAGCCACGTCGCGGGCGTGCACGCCAAACTGGAAGACGCTAGGCAGGACAGGATTGGCAAATCCGGTGTGTTTATCCATGACGTCACGGGCCATTGGGCGACGCTGACGGTTTCGGGGCCGAAGGCGCGCGATCTTCTGAAGGCTGCGGAACTGGACATTCCGGAACTGGCGCATATGGGCGTGGCGGAAACAACGTTCGAAGGCGAACTGATGCGCGTGGCGCGGATCAGTTTTACCGGTGATCAAAGTTATGAAATGTCCGTGCCGCAGCGTCTGGCCAAAGCCCTTCATGCCCGACTGGATGCGGCGCTACCATCGTTCGATGGCCGCTGGATCGGGCTTGAGGCTGTGTCGCTGATGCGCGCTGAAAAGGGTTATATTCTGATTGGTAAGGACACCGATGGCGCCACCATGCCACATGACATTGGCTGGGTTGGGCCGCGCAACAAGCGGGAGGATGAATTCATAGGCAAACGCGCGCTGTTCCTGCCAGAAGCCAAATCGGAAACGCGGCGGCAGCTAGTCGGGATCGAGGCCGCGGGTGGCCAGAAGATCACGACTGGCGCGCATTTCGTGCCGCTGGAAGGTAACCGGCGTTCGCTGGGATTTGTGACTTCCAGCTATCACAGCCCGGTGCTGGGACGTTGGGTGGCACTTGGGTTGTTGGAAAACGGCCGTGCTTTGATGGGCGAGGAAGTCGGTGTTTACAATGACGGAGGGGTTGCACGCATGAAAGTTGCCTCACTTGTGGCGTTGGACCCTGAAGGAGCACGTCTGCATGGATGAACGGGTGTGGACCGACCGGCCAATTGCCGTGCGCGAGGTGCTTGATCTGGGTGCCGCGCAAATTACACGCTGTGCGATAGAATCTGCGGTTCTGGTGTCCGGAAATCTGGATGCTGCCCGCAAAGCTATTTCGCCCGACGCCCCTGTTGTCGGGCTTATCGGACAAACAGACGATGCCCCGCACATCATTCAGATCGCCCGCGATCGCGCGCTGTTCATTGCGCCGGTGAAGAAGGTTAAGCCCGGCTGGAACGCAAAGGGTTTTGCGGTGAGCGAGGCTTCCAATCTTTATACATCGCTGGACATCACCGGCCTCGGCGCGCGCATGGTGCTGGCCCAAGGAACCGGAGTTGATCTGGACACACCATCGAGGTCAGCGGCGGTGATGTTTGGCGGGCATATTGCCCTTTTGGTGCGGTATAGAGAAGGCTATCGACTGCTGGTTGAGACGTTTTGGGTTACATATTACACAAGCTTTTTCAAACGCCTGAACGCCGAAGCTTAGATCAATTTTCGCACCTCTTCTGCAACGATTTTTCCCATCGCGTTACGCGGCAATGCATCAACGATGACCACATCTTTAGGATGTTTGAACCGTGCCAGCCGCCCTTCGAGGGACTCCAGAAGCTTGCCTTTGTCGACTGAGCCACTCACCACGGCGACGGGCACTTCCCCCCATTTCGGATCGGCGCGCCCAACGACAGAAACCTCTACCACCCCCGGCACCTGCCGAAGAATGCGTTCGATTTCAGCAGGGTAAATGTTTTCGCCACCTGAAATGATCACATGCTTGATCCGATCCGTGAACCAATAGAAGCCGTCTTCGTCGCACGTTGCGACGTCGCCGGTTCGAAACCAGCCGTTCTGGATCGCTTTTGCCGACTCGTCCGGATCACGCCAATATTCCCGCAACGTGTTTTCACCGTTGATCCAGATTTCACCCGGATCGCCGGTGCCGACCTCGACACCTTCTTGCATCAATCTGATTTGGCACCGCGAGCCGGCCCGACCGATACTGCCCACGCTGTCAAAGGCATTTTTAGCGATCTGGTAAATCGCCAAGGGGCAGGTTTCTGTCGCGCCATAAATCTGCAGAAGTGGGATTCCGCGTTCATGTACGGCCTGGAATAACTCCAGTGGTACGTCCGTTGAACCGATAGAGAGAGTGCGCAATGCCCCAATGTCACCGGCCCAGATGCCAGATTTCAATACGGCCTGTAAAACGGTCGGGACAGTGATTGCGTGTGCAACTTTTGGGAGTTCAGCGGCCATATGTTCAGGGACAAACCGTTCATGCAGGACTACTGTGCCACCAATTGAGAATGTCGGGGTTGGCAGAATGTTCAGGCCGCCAACATGAAATAACGGAAGAACATTCAACACCTTATCGTCCGACTTTAATCCGTGTGCTTCGACAGACATTTGTGCATTTGCTATCAGCGCCGTCTGCGTCAGCACCACCCCTTTTGGGCGACCTGTGGAGCCGGACGTATAAACCAGAAGAATCGGGTCAGTTTCGGCGCCATTCGCCTCGGCATTTTTGCCCCGCAATGCCCCGGCAAGATAGTTCGGGATGCCAAGAGAGGCCGCCGCACTTGCATAATGCGCATCGTGTACGGTCAGTTTTGGCGCGCAGCTGGCGACGACCTCTGCGATTTCCCCCTTTGACAAACGCCAATTTAGAGGGGTCAGTATTGCGCCGATCCGCGCACAGGCAAAGAGCAGAATGAAAACTTCGGAATGGTTCAGCCCATACCAGGCGACCCTGTCGCCGCGATCGACTCCACGTTCAACGAGCCCGCCCGCGCAAGTGGTGATTTCGTCGAGGAAATCTGAATAGTTTAGCGTGTCACCTTCGAAGATCAGCGCGGGTTTGTCCGGATGCCGCGCCGCGCCATCGGCGATCCATCCATCAATCGTCATCGTTCTCGCCGGGTTCATAAAGGGTGCCCTTGCCCAGCATGTCGAGGCAGAGTTCCGCTGTCCAGGGCAGCATGAGTGAGCCGCAGCGGCTATCGCGGTAGAGCCGTTCCAATGGTAGCGACTTCAACATCGCCTGCCCGCCGCAGGTGCGGATCGCGAGTTGCGCCAGTTCGTTGGCGTTTTCCATCACCGTGTGTTGTGCCGCCCATGCCCGCATCAGGCTGTCTTTTGATGGGTCTGGCCGTGCCTCGGATACCGCCTGAAACCAAAGCGCCTTGGTTTGTTCAAGCATCACCTGCATCTGCGCGACGGCCAGTTGTTTGGTGGGATACATGCGCCGTTTGACCGGTGGCATTCCCGGCACTTCCCCGCGCAGGTAGGCGACGGTGAAATCAACACATGCCTGCGCAATGCCCATGTAGGACGGCGTCAGCGTCATGAACATATGTGGCCAATGGCGCGCGGCGTCAGGATAAACACCGTGGGGCATGAGTTGCGCCTCGTCCGGCACGAAAACATCCTCGAACAACAGCGTCCGGCTGACCGTGCCGCGCATCCCCAGCGGATCCCAATCGCCGACAACTTTGACGCCGTCTGCATCGGCAGGCACCGCGATATACATCGTGTTGCGCCGCGAGTGTTCGTCATCCGGCGACATCAATGCGGTGCAGAGCGCACCATAGAAATTGGCGTGGCCCGATAAAGACGCAAATATCTTTTTGCCATTAATCCGCCAGCCGCCGTCGACCTTCAACGCGGTGGTGCCGAATGCCTTGAACCCTGCCGCCGCTGCGCCGCCTTCGGAAAACGGTTGTGCATAAATTGCGCCGTCCTTGAGGATGCGCCGATAGTGCAGCTTGCGCTGCGTGTGTAATTCATCGCGCACAGAATCATCAAGTTCGAGCTGATCCAGCAAATCCCCGGTCCAAAGGCAGGAAGACACATGCATGTTGAAGGTCAGCGCCGTTGAACCGCAAAAACGTCCGATCTCTGCGGCCGTCAGCATGTAGGTTTTCAGATCTGCACCAAGCCCGCCCTCGGCCTCGGGTATGCAGATGCCCAGCAGCCCGCTTTCGGCCAGATCAGAATAATTTTCTGTCGGGAATGTCGCGTCACGGTCATATTGCGCGGCGCGAGGGGCGAAATTGGCCTCTGCAAGCGCGCGGGCCTTGGCGGTTAACTCGGCCTGTTTTGGCGTCAGACCCCAGGCGTCAGGGTCAAAGATCGGGTGGGTCATAAGCGATGCCTTCTGAAAAAGCTGCGAAGGATAGCATTGACGCGCTTGGGCGCTTCTTGATTGATCATGTGGCCGGTATCCCGGATCACGTGATATTCGGCATTGTCCACGCCGTCCGCCATGCGTTGCATGGTGCGCGCAGGGGCATTCTGGTCATGCTCACCCGCAATAAACAGGCAGGGCTGCGACACGCGGGTCAGGTCGGCGCGACGATTGAACGTGACGAGACAATCAAGGATCGCGCGCCATGTCGGTTCCGAAACCTCCGCCATGATCCCGGCAATTTCGTCGATGACAGCGGGTTTTGCATTCGGCCCGACCAGATGCGGCGCGGCGGCCTTTGCCATCTCGGGCATCGACATGCCGCGTTTCAACGGTTCCAGACGCGCCTTCAGAAAAGCCTCTTTGAAACTCTCGTCGCGCCCGCCAAAGGCCGGGGTGGACCCAATCATCGTAAGCGTTGCCACCTGTTGGGGGCGTCGCAGCGCGTGTTCCAGCGCCACCATTCCACCAATTGAGTGTCCGACCAGATGCGCGCGGTCATATCCGAGCGCTGTGATGAAATCGCCAAGCCGGTCGGACAGGGCGGGAAAGGTGATTGGGTCATCGATGGGGTCGCTTTCCCGGTATCCAGGCATGTCCCACGCGGTGATGGTGCAGGTGTTGCCCGCCGCCGCCAGTTGATGCTGGAAGGACGCCGCGCCGCCGCCGATGCCATGCAGATAGATCACCGGCTGGCCGGTTCCGTTTTGCAAATAACTGATGCCGGCGGCTTTCACAGCAACGTCCCGCGCTCGACGACCTTTGCACCATCAAGCGCGATGTCACAGCCCATCATCGGCAGATCGAAATGCCCGCGCGTGAAACGACCGGCGAATTCGTTCGCGCCGGTCGAGTACAGGAAATTTCCGGCCAACGCTCGCAATTCAGTACCATTCGTATCGGCCTTGTCGTACATCGTCAGCGCCTCATACCGCGCGCCGGGGTTCATGCCCCAGCCGACATGGCTGGTGGCATAGGCTTCCGGCTCCTCAAAGCTGGCGAGGTAATCCCGCATCAACAAGGCGTCAGTCCCCCGCCCTTCGACTTTGGTCACGAAGTCATTTTCCAGCGTCATCTCAACGGCGCTTTCGAAGTAGCGTTTGAATGTCAGGTTGATATCGCCGGGTTGATAGGCAAGGCGACCGTTGACGGTGCCGGATTTAGGAAACGAGACTACAAGGCCGCCGGGCCAGTGCGCGAGCGTTCCGGGGCGGTCCGTCCAGCCCCAAATTCCGACCGTGGCCGCGCCCTCCATTGCGACCGTCAAGTCGGTGCCGCCGGGTGACGTCACTCGCATTGCTTTCGCAGCACGGCAACGGGCGACAGCCTCTTTCACCGCTCCTTTCATGTCGGCCTGTGGAACCAGACGCGCCAAAGCTTCGGGATGCTCGTTGGAAATGTTCAGGATCCGCGCACCGCCTTTCAGGATTTGCGGCGTTTCGGGCGCGTGCATCAGGCCCTCTACGGTCAGGTCGATGACCACGTCGGCCTCTGACAAGGCTTTCACGGCGGCGGGTTGCCCGCTCAGCGCCTGACTGGCGCCGGTTGATTTGGCAATCGGTCCAGCGGGTGCAGGTGGTGTTGGAACGGTCAGCCGATAATGGCGCAGCTCCATCTGCCCCAATGCCAGTTCAGCGAGCAGCACGTTTTGCGCGCGGGACTGGCTTTCGGACAGAACGACTATGTCTTCCTCTGCCCGGAATTTGCAGAGCGTAAAGACTTCGATAAAGGAACTGACCCAGTCACTTTCCAGCATTGGCTGCATGTCCACACTGCGATTACGTTCGCCCGAAAACTACGGGCAAATCATTGAAACGGAAAGAGGCTTTCAGCGCGCGCCCGCGCAGCGTTCGGTATTGTCCTGATCGTGTAGCGGCGACTTGCGCGAGGCGGTGAAATCGCCACGCAGATGATCGAACCAGTAGCCGAAATAGCTTTTCTTTGCATTCGCCGTAAACACTTCCGGCGCCGTCCTAGTCAGCGCGGGCAGCTTCGTCCAGGCGACATTGGGGAACGTGTGGTGTTCGTTGTGATAGCCAGTGTTTAACAAGGGAATATTGATCCAGCCATAGGTGGACCGCGACGGGTTTTCATCGTCCGGGCCTTCATGCTCGGACAGCGATTGCCCGAGATTCCAGATGCCGAATTTTCCAAGGAACAGCGACAGGGCCCAAAGGTGATAAAGCAACGCCCAGGGGCCGAAGATCGCCAAAAGCAGAAGATTGGATAGGATCGACATTGCGATGAATGCTGTAACTTCCCAGCGGGAAGGCTGAGTCGCCTCGATCACCCGTTCAGGGTCTTTTTGCGGACGGCTGGAGAACCACTTGTTTAGTCGCGGCAGCACTTCGTCGCCGATTAGGAACCCAAGTGGAACGGCATGGATCACCAGCGTCAGTACGGTCAGAAACCGTTGGATGACCGGATTGTCATGGCGCAGCTGCATCCGGCTTTGAAAGGCGCAGATATCTTCATGTTCATAGTCACGCTCGTAATCGCCGATATAGGGGTGATGGCTGGTGATGTGCTCGTGTTGATAGGTTAGCTGTTTGGCGTAAGAGCCCAGAATCATTTCCAAGCCCAGATCAAAAGCCAGCTTGGCGCGGCGTCCGCGAAAGATCAGTTTGTGGGCGGTCTCATGGACCAATGAACCAGCAGCATGAATGGCGATCTGGCCCCAAAAAAACGCGGCAATGAAGATGACCCAGATCGGCGCATCCGATACCGCCCAGGCCATGCCCCAATGCGCCGCCAATATGACCGGCAATACAAAGACTGTCCGCCAATCCGGGCCTGCGACCGTTTTCAATTCGGGATGTGCATCGATCACCGCGCGGCGCATGTCGTTGTGCCGTCGTGCTTGTGGCGAGATGCCGACCTTTCGGCCACCAGATGGCAATTGGCTGGGGCTTTGATCCATGATGCCTCTATTTGTCGATGCCAAGATAAACGCAAGCGGTCCCGCGGAAAAGCGTCACTGCGCCGCGTCATTCTCCCAAGGTGCCGGGTCAGGGAAACGCAGCTGAAGCCAGCGTTTTACCAGACGCTCAACCCGGGTGTTGGGATTGTCGCCGAAACTGTCATTCAGCGCGATGCTTGAGGGATTGCGGCGTTCCACGGTTTTCAGCTGCATCCATGTCCACGGTAGGAAATTTTCCAGGCTGACATAGCCTTCTACCTTGCGCGCCTGCTTCATCGGCGCCAGTTCCGCCTGACCCGTTTCCACGGCATAGTGCGGAATGAACTGCTCTGGCGGTATGCCGTTGCCTGCCCGGAACCTGGCCTTGCGCGTTGCCTTAAATACGTCGGGGAAGTCGGCAATCGCCGCTGCCCAGATGTCACGATCAAACAATTGCGGGCCGTGTATGGCCTGCCGCCTCGGTCCCGGCCGGAATCGCTCGGACAGCAGTCCGTCCGCGTTTGCGAGTGCGAGGTTCCACGGGCTGGACGTTTTTGTGTTCAACTTCGCCGCCGGAGCAATCCAGTGGCGACCGAAATGTACAACGGGCTGACCGTCATCGTCCGATAGAGCATTCAGCAAATTCGGGGAATTGGCGAGAAAGTCGTCTTCGAAATAAACGAATCGCTGCGTCAGATCGGGTAACAAATGCAAATGGCTGACAATGGCGAAGCTTGAGAATGTCGGCAAGTCGTCGCGTGAAATCACTTCGTCATGATGTACCAGCCGGATTTTCGGATGATCTGTGTTCAACCACGTGGGCACCTGCGGGCGGCAGGTGAACAGATAGATGCGGCGCGCTTCGGGCAGGTACCGTGCGACAGATCGCATCGCGTAACGGATCAGATCAAGATTGTCGCGGGTGCGATTGGGATTGAGATCGCGTTTGTCGGTGGAATATTCGTTCAGGCTTTCCAGATACCCCGGAAAGGCGTCATCCACCCAAGTGAACACGACATCATACTCGCGATCCAAATTACGCGCTCCGTTCAACTGACCCCGCCTTAACGGCGCGAGGATGGCTTGCCAAGGATGGCGCAGTTCGGCACATGGGGGCCACGCGACGCCGGTGAGCCTTCGAATAATGCCAGAACATGATCTGATAATAGCAGCCGACTTTGGAACATCCGGCGTGAAAGTCGGCGCTGTCGATGGTGATTTGCATTTGGTGGCGGATGCAACCGAAACCTATCCGCTGAACCTTCCCGGGCCCAGCATGGCCGAGCAGACACCGGAAGATTGGTGGAGCGCGCTGGCACGTGGAATCGGGCGATTGCAGGGAACAATTCCGGACCTTTCAGAGCGTGCAGGCGCGATTGTGTTCTGCGCCCAGATGTGTGGGTTGGTTTGTGCTGACGCACGTGGCGCGGCAATGCGCCCTGCCCTTGTGTGGCTCGACAAGCGGTCCGCGCCGCTGATGCAGCGCGTGCTTGGCGGGTTTCCGAAAGTATCAGGATACGGCATCGGTGCGTTGGCACGCTGGTTACCGCTGGCCAACGGCGCGCCGTCACATAACGGCATGGACCCAATCGGCAAAATGCTGTGGGTCAAGGAAAATGAGCCGGAGGTTTTTGCCAACGCCAACTACCTTCTCGACGTCAAAGACTGGCTTTTGCATCGTGCGACCGGTGAATTTACCACCACCTCGGACAGCGCCAACCTGACTTGGCTGATGGACACGCGGCGCGGGCGCGAAGGATGGTCAGATGCACTGACCCACCGTGTGGGCATTCCGCAGGAAAAATTGCCAAAAATCGTCGATGGCGGCGCGGTTGTTGGCGGATTGACGGATGCAGCAGCGGCGCAGCTCGGCCTGAAACGCGACATTCCGGTTTTGGGCGGCGGCGGCGATGTTAGTGCGACAGCCATCGGATCCGGCGCCGTGGGGGATGGAGAGCTGCATATCTGCATGTCCACCTCAAGCTGGGTGGCCGGGTTCTTTGACCGTCGCGTTCTGAGCGTGGCCAATTCCTATGCTACGATCACCTCGTCGATTGGCCACCGCCCGCTTCTGATCGCGACTCAGGAAAGCGCAGGTGCAGCATTGTCTTGGCTGGCCGAAGGGTTCGACCCGCGCCAACGTGATGCCGAAGAGGGCTTGGAGGACTTCTATGGCGAATTTGGCGCACCGCAGCCCGATGACCCGTATTTTGTGCCGTGGCTGGCGGGCGAACGGGTGCCGGTGGATGAAGAAAAGCTGCGCGGCGCGTTTGTTGG
Organism: uncultured Paracoccaceae bacterium; assembly: GCA_951812305.1. Taxonomy (GTDB): domain Bacteria; phylum Pseudomonadota; class Alphaproteobacteria; order Rhodobacterales; family Rhodobacteraceae; genus Rhodobacter_B. The sequence goes on along the minus strand of CATOSB010000008.1, from coordinate 743,929 downwards.
GCTTGCCTTGCGCCACGGGTTGGATGCTGTAAAGCGAAGCGTGATTGAAGGTGTCGCGTTCAACACCCGCTGGGCGTTTGAAAAGGTGTTGCGGGAACGCGGCGTTCGGCAATCTGGGCCGGTGCCGTTGGTCGGTGGCGCCGCAGCGAACCCGCATCTGGCGCAAATGCTGTCTGACACGCTGAACCGACCGATCCATGTGGGCAACACCAGGATGAGCGGTGTTATTGGCGCGGCAGCAATGGCGTCGCCGACACTTGGATGGGCCGAAAGTGTTTGGGACGCGGCTGCGGCGCTCGGCAATTCGGCGTCTGCGGTGTTTGAGCCCAATGATCAGAATGTCGCCCTGACCGAAGAACGGTATAACAAACTCAATCGAATGCGGCGCGACCTGATCCGCATGTATAAACGGGCTTAACGCGGCATGCTCGACGGACTGGCCAAGAAATATATCGACCCGATTTGGGAAAGAATGGCGGCACCGCTGGTGCGCGCGGGTCTCAGCCCCAATCAGGTCACGTTGATCGGTCTTGGTCTGATTCTGCTCGTTTCGGCCGCCTATCTGTTGCACGAGAGTGCTCTCGTCTTCGGTCTCACACTCGCCTTTGCTTTCGCGTTTGACGCACTGGATGGTGCGGTGGCGCGCCAGCGCGGTATGTCCACCAAATTCGGCGGATATCTCGATGCGATGGTAGATCGCTATCAGGAACTTGTGGTTTTGGCCGCCATCGCTTGGGTGAACGATCTATGGGCGTTGTCGCTTTTCGCGTTTTCAGGCGCGATCATTACAAGCTATGCCAAGGCACGAACGGCCATCGAGATCACAATCGACAATACCGCGTGGCCGGATTTGTTCGAGCGGCTGGAACGGATCATTTATCTATGCGCTATGTTGGTTGTCTCTGCTCTTTTTTCGACTGGCTGGATTCTGATTATCGGGCTGGCGATCTATGCCTTGTTGTGCCACCTAACGGCAATTCAGCGAATGATGCGTGCGGCGAATATGTTAAAAACCGGCGATAGCGACAGCTAAGCGCGTCGCCTGAACATGTCTGCATGGCACATGACAAGCACCAGTAGGAAACTGGTGATCACCATCGGTTCAACGCTGACATAGGCACGATAGACCAACGGATATTCCGGATACACAAAGTGGTCTTTGGCGAAGAACAATCCCAGATAGGCCAACGCCAAAATTACGGATATGACGCCCGTGACAAGGCGGATTTTGACCCAGCGCCTTGTGACCAAACCTTTCACTTCCATCTCTGAAAGACTGTCAACATCATTCAGTAACATCATGTTAACAATAGAAAATATCAAAACTACGAAGGCTTGCGCGACAAAGAACATATAGCTGCCGGTCATGTGCAATTCTGCAGCAAACGGCAGCCGGAATGTGCTGAGCCAATGCATCCCAAGAGCAGACACCGGCTGCGCCACCGCAACCAAGATCGCGGACACGACGATGGTGTTTGTCAAACTGCGCTTTGGGGCCAGACAGCGTTTGAGAAGGCCGAGGTAATGCCAGATCAGAAGCCAGACACCGAAAACGAGGCAAACGGCCGAAACCGAAACCCAGATTGCAAAAACCGGCCCGATGTCCGATGACGATATGGCAAGGCTGATGGTCGGTGGGCGCCCGGTCGGGTCAGCCTCGATCCAGCGCCAGCGCGCCCAGTAGATGCAGAAATTCACGACAACAAAGACAAACACGTTCAGGAAAAGCGCGCTATACGCCAAAACCCGTGGCAGTGGATGGTCCGGATGTCGGATTTCTGTGCTCAATATGCGGCTCTGTGTTGCGCGGCCCGAAACCCCTATCTAACCCGCTCTCTGCGCGCAATCTGCATCCGCTTCGTTGACGCGCGCCAAACGATGTGATTTCTGGCCGCGTGGCACCAATCTGCGCACCAATACGGGCAACGCGAAACACGCATGTCTTCTTCCAGTCGAAAGCTTGTTGAAACGATCAAAAGGCTTGTCGTTTTCATTTTGCGGGAAAGCGACCTGTTGCGCAGCCCGGTGTTTATTTTCGTGTTGATCGCATCAGGCAGCCGCACGGCTTTGATCTTCCTGATCAACGAAACCGCCGCGAGGGGCGGTCCGAATTTTTTCCTTTTTGCCGGATTGATCGCAGCCGCGCTCATTCTTCTGGCCTTCAGCCATTGGGCGAGCCTGAGCGGTGCGAAACTGGTTCAGTCGCTGCAACTGCGAATGCGACGTAATCTTACCAAACAATTGCTTAACGCCGATGTCAGCTTTTTTCTTAGGCGTGGACATGGCGAACTTTATCACAGCGCGACGCACCATATCGCGGCGGTATCGGGTACGGCAACGCGGATCACTGGTTTTATTCAGGCGGTTCTCGTTCTGCTCTTTTGCCTTGGGTACATGTTTTTGGAAATGCCATCATCGGTACTTGCAACCGTCATCGCGCTTGCTCTTGGCGTGACGGCGTTTTTTGTGACAGAGGGACCGGCCTCGCGCGCGGTTGCGAAAACGCACCACGCGACCGTTGCCTATCACAACAGCCTCAACGACATCCTTCGTGGATTCAAAGAATTGCGGCTTCGGCTGGCCCGACGTCGCGCCACGGACGCACGCGTGGAACAACAGATCAATGACGCTGCCGACGCGGCGCTGGTGTCTGAACGGCATTACAGCTACGGGCAAATGGGCGCGAATGGCGCCCTGATTTCGCTGTTAATCGCAATCGTTGTCATCTTGCCGCTGATGAGTGGCGCGGACAGCGTGACGACCTTGCAAATCCTGACGCTGGTGTTGTTCAGTTTCGGACCCATAGAAACGGTGGTCGGCAATCTGCCGGCATTTGCGAGAACCGCGATTTCCTTTCAGGAGCTTGAAAGGATTGAAACCGAGCTGTCTCAAAACGCCGAGGTGGAGGTTTCATCGGACGCACTGGAAAAACGCGATAGTTTCGAAACACTCGAGTTGCGCGGCGTAAAGGCACATTTGTCCCGCGAAGTTGGTGACGGAACAAACGCGCGCGATACCTTCACACTCGGCCCCATCGACTTGACATTACGCCCAGGTGAATCGGTGTTTATCACCGGCGGCAACGGCATGGGTAAATCCACATTGCTTCAGTTGCTGACCGGGCTGCGTCATCCGGACGAGGGACAGATTTTACTGGATGGCCAGGTAGTGACGCGTGACAATGTTGCAGAGTACCGGTCCGTATTTTCAGCGGTGTTCAGCGAATTCTACCTGTTCCGCCATCTCGATGGCCTGTCCGAAGAAGACCGGAAACGGCTGCAGGAACATATCGAAGAGATGGGATTGGTCGAGGGCATCTCGATCGTCGACAACCAGTTCACCAGCCTTGAATTATCGACGGGCCAATTACGGCGTCTGGCGCTTTCGCTGGCCTTGGCAGAGGAACGACCCATCGTTGTTCTGGACGAATTCGCGAGCGATCAGGATCCCGGAAGGCGCAAGTTTTTCTATGATGTTCTGGTTCCGCGACTTGCAAAGGCGGGGCATTGCCTGATCGCGGTGACCCATGACGAACACTGCTTTGACAAATCCGACCGCCTGATCCGTATGGAAGACGGCAAAATCATTTCTGATTCCGCACTGACCGGGGCCGCAATCCCCGCGGCGGAGTAAAATCGCTTACCACTTGGTTGATCCAACTAAAGCCTTTCAAGTCGGCACAGGAACGTTAGATTTGTCGCGAGAGATTTCGGGGACAGGTTATGGCATTTCCACGACGTGAGTTCATTTTGTCTGGTGTGGCTCTTGGGCTGGCGGGATGCGTTTCTGACGCCGCGGTCAGCCAGAGCACAAAGGCGAAACCGGCGACAGCCTATCCCATTCAGAGTAGCGACGCTTTTGATGCCTGGCTGAAGAGTTTCCGCCGGCGCGCCGCGTCGAACGGTATTTCGCAACGAACGCTCGACGAAGCATTCCGTGGTGCGGGTTTCATGCCCGATGTCGTCAAGCGTGACCGTACCCAGATCGACTTTCGCCGCACGACCGAGGAATACCTTGCAATCGCCGCATCAGATGCACGCGTTAAGGACGGGCGCGCAATGTTGCGTCGGTATGGCGGAAAATTGGCGGCAATCGAGGGACGATTCGGTGTTCCGGCGCATGTCGTGACGGCCGTCTGGGGCCTTGAAAGCCGATATGGCACCCGTCGCGGGGATTTTCCGGTGATTTCGGCGCTGGCAACCCTGTCGTTTGACGGCCGCAGGCGCGGTTTCTTTGAAGGCCAGTTGATGGCAGCACTTCGGATTTTGCAAAACGGCGACATCACGCCGTCGCGCATGACCGGGTCTTGGGCCGGCGCGATGGGGCACACACAGTTCATTCCCACGACCTATCAGGCCTATGCGGTGGATTTCGATGGCGACGGGCGGCGCGATATCTGGTCGGACGACCCGACCGACGCGCTGGCCTCTGCCGCGCATTACCTGTCGCGGTCCGGTTGGCAGAAGGGCCAACCATGGGGATTAGAAGTGACGGTTCCCGACGGCACCGGCAGCGGCACACGCGGCGTGGCGGCCTGGGCCTCCGCTGGCGTGCGCCCGGCACGCGGCGGCCAGTTGCCGAATGCGGGCAGTGGCACATTGATCCGCACCGAGGGGCCGAACATTCTGGTGTTCAAGAATTACCGCGTTTTCCGCCGCTATAACGATTCGCTGAAATACGCGATTGGCGTCGGGCATCTGTCTGACCGGATACGCGGCGAAGGCCCATTTGTTGCGCCATTTCCACCCGATGCCAATGGCATGACGCAGGCGGATCGCAAGAAATTGCAATCCCGCCTTGCGGCAAAAGGCTATGACATCGGCGATGTGGACGGGGTGATCGGCAAGAAGGCCGAGGCGGCAATTTCTGCATATCAAAAGCGCAGCGGGCTGGCGGTCACAGGAAAACCGTCGCTTGCCCTTTTGCAGGCGCTTGGATGACAAATGCTCGGGGCGGTTAGTCCTGATAGAGCTCTGCGACATCCCCGTTGTAGCCATCCCAGGCGAACCAGTAGGCGATATGTCCGGCCACACGCGGCAGGCTGCGCCCGTCTGGCGCGGTCAATGCGGCCTCGGAAACATTCCAGACATTGCCATCGCCATCTGAAACACCGGCACCTGACTGCGTGAATTCCAGCCCGCCGCGTTCATAGGCGCGCACGGACCTGCTTGCTGTATCGCCGATCAATACCAGATTTCGCCCGTTCATCGCGTCGTTCAGCACGCGGCCACCCTCAAACACATTCAATGGCCAGCCTTTTGCCACACCAAATTCGGTGATGCCGAAGATGTAGTCTTTTTGCAGGTGCGCCGTTTGATCCACGGCTGCGGGGAACATCAAATTGGGCGAAGCGAAATATTCTTGATAAACTGCGCCGGAATCATAATTGCGCAAGAAACCGGTTTGCAGATCCAAAACTCTGGTTTCGGGGTTCGCCGCGCGCCAGTTGGCCCATGTATCGATGACAACCGGTCGGCGGGTCAGTTCAACTCCCTGCCCGACCAGCGGACCGACAACGGGCTTGCCGGTGAACTGATTCCATAATGTGTGCGTTTGGCGATCAAACATCAGCTTGTTGGAGCGGTATAGAAACCCGGAAGACCCGAATATGAATGGGTCCGCGCCCTCGCGGGCGGTATCAAACAGGATCCCAGACCCGCACAAAGTACAATAGGCCAGCGCCACGGGTACACCGCCGATCACATCATTGAACATCTCGTGCCAACCCATGATCCTGAGCGGATAGGCGCGCGCATCGCCGTTAATTGAGACGCCAAAGACAAGGTCATCACTTGCGAGATAATCCGCGTCGCCGGCGGCGATCAGTTTGGGATTGTCCAGCGAAGGAATGCCGTCCATCCGCACACCGCCCCACATGATCTCTTCCGCGCGGATGCGGGCAGCATCGCGAGTCAGGTATTCCGGCTTCAGAAACCGGTCAAAGCGTTCGTCGACACCGAGATGCACCATGCGCGTGATTTCGAGATAGCTTTCATGGGGCACGATTTCGGGGTGCTGTTCCTGCCAGACGACCCAGTCAAACCAGGATCTCGGTTCCTGCGCGCCGGTGATCTTCCGCAAGAGCCCGGAATAAACTTCTTCCGGCGCGGCCCCAAACCGCATCGCAAGGATCAACCCGGCAGCCATGTCCGGCGAATTGCGATCAAGGATATATCCAAGGGCAGCTACGAAGTCCTCGCCCTGACCCGACAAAAGTGAAAACTGTGCCCAAAATTCCGGACTGACCTGCGCAAATCCGGCGCGCGGAGCCGCAGCAAGCGCGGCAGTGGACAGGATCATGTTTCGGCGGGAAAACTTCATCAGGCACGGTCCTTTCGTCGAGTTTCAGGGAAATTGCACCGCCGCTGGATGACATGCACGTAAAGTTGTCGTGTGGAACCGGGTTCGAATTTCGCTTAAAAGCGAAATCCGACCGATGCGAGGGGACCAGTCCCCTCGCGCTCCCCAGAAGTCTTTTTGGCCAGATGAAGTGGAACCGGAATCAACTAGTGGGCTGACCCACCTAAAATGCCGGGTATAGCTGTTTGAGTTTTGTTCGGGCGTCGTCTGCTGTGAATTGCCAGCTTGCTTTTGTGGCGGTTGCGTTTCGATCTGCCTGCCAGGCCTGCACCTTTTCACACAGGCTGTGCCTGTCATGTATCCTTCGGTCCAGGCATTGGCGTGACAGAACGGATAGTTCGGTTTCGGCCATGTTCAGCCAGCTTCCGTGTTTCGGGGTGTAGTGCCACTCGAACCGCTCTGTCAGGCGGCGGGCCTCAGATGCGGGGAAGGCCTCATAGAGGGCCGTCGGGCTATGGGTGTTGAGGTTGTCCTGCACCAGCACAATCTGGTCAGCGTCGGGGAAGTGGATGTCACTCAGATCGCGCAGGAATTTGGCGTAGTCAGCCTTCGTGCGCCGGTCGGTTACTTTCACATGGCGGCGTCCCTCAAGCGGTGCGAAGCCCATGAACAGGTTGGCCGTGCCGCAGCGGCGATATTCATAGTCGAAGCGCGCAGGGCGTCCGGGACGCATCGGGATCGGCGTCCGGGTTTCGGCCACCAGTTGCTTTGATGTCTCATCGAGGCACACGAGCGGCCGCGTCGGGTCGCGGGGTCGCATATAGACCGACAGCACGTCCTCCATCGCCGCGACGAAAGCGGCGTTTTGACCTGGCGGGATCACCCAATACTGGCTGCGATGGGGCTTGAGCGTGTTTTTTTGAGCGTGCGCCCGACGGTATTGTGATGCACCTTGTCGACGATCTGCAACTCTATAACCCGTTTGGCCAACAGCCGGATCGACCAGCGCGCATAGCCCTCAGGTGGCTCCGGGCAGGCCAGCGTAATGAGCTTTGCCTCAGCTTCACCGTCGAATATCCGGGCCGTCGGCGGCGTTGCGCGCGGCTTGCGCCGAAACACGGCGTCCACGCCCTCTGTGACGCATTTTTGTCGGACCCGCTCCACCATGGCGCTGTTGGTCTCCAGCGCTTCGCAGATGCGGCTGTCAGTCCAGCTATCCCCCTCCGCTCCCTGATCTGCCTTGAGCAAAATACGCGCCTTCAGACTGGCCTGCGACGATGATTTGCTATTGCTCAACATACCGCGAAGTCGCGCACGCTCCTCTGAACTCAGCTCGACAATGTAAATCTTGTTTGCCATAGGACCTCTCCTCAAACGTCATCTATGGCCGTCATGAATCAGAAAACAAAAGGCAGGGAAACCCAGCAAATTGCATGAGGCAATGCACTAGTCAGGTAGACAACCAATTGTTGCGTTGAGCCGTCCTTGTCGGATGCGTCTGCCGCTCCACCCAGAACGGGTTCGAGCGCGACGGCGAGTTCCTTGCCAAGTTCGACACCCCATTGATCATAGGAATTAATGCCAAGGATTATGCCTTCGACAAACACCCGGTGTTCGTATAGCGCGGTGATCTGACCGAGCATTTTGGGCGTCAGTTTTGGATAAACCAGCGTTGTCGAGGGCCGATTGCCGGGGAATACGCGGTGGCGGGCCTGTCGCTCTAACTCTGCGCCTTCGAATTTGTCGGCAATCTTGGTGCGGGCTTCATCCAGCGAACGCCCACGCAAAAGCGCTTCTGACTGCGCAAGGCAATTGGCAACCAAAAGCCTGTGCTGATGGGCCAGCTTTGGTTCGTGCCCTTCGCGGGCGACCATAAATTCGCAGGGGATCACGCGGGTGCCCTGATGGATCAACTGATAGAATGCGTGCTGGCCGTTGGTGCCGGGTTCACCCCACACGACCGGGCCGGAATGCATTTCCAGAATCTCGCCGTCCATGCCGACGCGCTTGCCGTTGCTTTCCATTTCAAGCTGCTGGAAATAGGCGGGCAACCGGGACAGCCGCTGATCATAGGGCAGAACTGCGCGCGTGGCGTGGCCACAAATCTGATTGTGCCAGATGCCGACAAGCGCCAGCATCAAAGGCATATTTGCCTCGGCTTCCGCCTCTCGGAAATGCTTGTCCATTGCCGCACCGCCATCGAGGAACGCGCGAAAATCTTCTGGCCCGATGGCGATCATCAGTGACAGCCCGATAGGCCCCCACATCGAATAGCGTCCGCCGACCCAATCCTCGAACCCGAACACGCGCGTTGCGGGGATGCCAAATGCAGCGGTCTTTTCAAGGTTGGAGGAAAGTGCGGCAAACTGCTTGGTCGGATCACCACCGCCCAAAACCATCCAATCGCGCGCAGTCTGCGCGTTGGTCATTGTCTCAATCGTGGTGAAAGTTTTGGACGCGACAATGACCAAAGTTGATTTAGCATTAAGGCTTTGCAGCGTGTCATTGATATGCGCGCCATCGACATTGGATACAAAATGGCAGCGCGGGCCATCCCCATACGGTGCAAGCGCAAGATACGCCATTGCGGGCCCAAGATCCGAGCCTCCGATACCGATATTGACGACATCCGTAATCGACCCGCCGCGGATTTCATTGGCGAAATCGTCCATTCTCCTCAAAGTTTCGCGCACTTCAGGAATTACATCCTCGCCATCAACTTCGACGCTGGCGTCGAGATTCCGAAGCGCGGTGTGAAGAACGGCGCGGCCCTCGGTTTCATTTATGACTTCACCGGAAAACATCGCCTCGCAGCGGGATTTCACGTCACTGACTTCGGCCAGTTCGAGGAGAAGCGCCCGCGTTTCCGCGTCGATGTTGGTTTTTGAGTAGTCAAAGAGCATATCACAAGCGGACACCGAAAACTCTTTTGCCCTGCCCGCATCCGCAAGCAGCTCCAGAATGTGACGCTCACCGATGTTACGATACGCATCATTCAGTTTGTTCCAAACCATCGTCTACTCCGCCCAAAGAACGTTCAAATTGCGGGACACTGCCAGAATTGGCGCTTGCACCGGGTCCTCCGCCGACAGTGCCCGCTTGTAAGCGGCCAGTTTATCATCGCCGAAAAGGACCAGATATTTTCGCTTGGCGCCATTAATTGCGGCTGGTGTCAACGTCATGCGTGGGACGCGCGGATCAAGCCCGGGGACAGGGACATAGTGCAGAATCGCGCCCGTCGGCGTTCCAAGCACTTTGTCGCCGGGAAATAGCGATGCGGTGTGCATATCGCCACCCATTCCAAGAAATACGACCGTCAGTGGCAGCAATGGCTCGAGCCTTGCTGAAAGTGCGCCCACAGATCCGTCGCCACCGTCATAAAGAGGAAGGAATTGCGCGGTCATGGCTTTGCCTCGCAACAAACGAGCCCGAATCTGCGCCGCGTTTGAATGTTCAGATGTTTCCGGTACCCAGCGCTCGTCACCCGGCAGGATCGTCACTTTTGACCAATCAAGACCGGCCCCGCTCAATCTGTCGAACACTGGCCCGGGCGTGGATCCGCCGGGTACGGCAAGGGTTGCAGCGCCATCCAGGGTGATCGCAGCGCGCAGATCATCAGCCATTGAATCCGCGAGGTAATCAATCAAACCCTCGCGGCTGGCGAATTCCTGAACGCTCACGGTTCGATCTCTCGCCAGCTTCGCTTGTCGCGCTGCAACAACATTTCGGAATCTACCGGCCCGGTTGATCCCGTGTCATAGGTTTTCGGCACGTCATTTCGGGCCTGCCAGCCGTCGATGATCGGGTCCGTCCAGGCCCAGGCGGCCTCGACCTCATCGCCGCGCATGAACAGCGTCTGGTTGCCCCGAATGACATCCATGATCAGCCGTTCATAGGCGTCAGGTACGCTTTCTGCCGAAGGACCCAGCGCGTCGGCAAATGACATATCCAACGGAACGTCAACCAGACGCATCCCGCCCGGTCCCGGTTCCTTGATCGTGACGGTTAGGTCGATACCCTCGTTGGGTTGCACGCGGATCGAAAGGATATTCCTGTGATGCCCCTCTTCCTGGCCAAATATCGGGTGCTGGATTTCCTTGAAGACAACGGCGATTTCACTTGCCCGCGCCTTCAATCGCTTGCCGGTGCGCAGGTAAAACGGCGTCCCCGCCCATCGCCAGTTTTCAATTTGGGCCTTCAGCGCGATGAAACTTTCGGTGTGCGAGCGTTCGTTTTCAACGTCCTCCCGATAACCATTATTACCATCACCTGCCAAATACTGACCGCGGACGATATGGTGCGGCGCAACATCACCAAGCGCGCGGATCACTTTCAGTTTCTCGTCGCGCACAGCGTCATGGTCGAACTTCGAAGGAGGTTCCATCGCGATCAGGCACAAAAGCTGCATCAGATGGTTCTGCATCATGTCCCGCATTGCACCCGATTTGTCGTAATATCCTCCGCGGCCCTCGACGCCAACCGTTTCGGCAACCGTGATCTGAATGTGATCGACATACTGGCTGTTCCAAAGCGGCTCGAACAACACGTTACCGAATCGGATAGCCATCAGGTTCTGGACCGTTTCCTTGCCCAGATAATGATCGATCCGATAGATTTGGGTTTCCTTGAAAAACTGCGCCAATGTCGCGTTCAGTTCGCGGGCGCTGTCCAGATCGTGGCCAAAAGGCTTTTCAACCACGATGCGACAGTCATCATCGGCCAGATTGTGTTTGTGCAAGCGCTCGGCAATCGCGCCGAACAGGCTTGGGCCGACCGAGAAATAATAGGCCCGAACAACACCGGGGCGCACTGCGACGCTAAGTTTATCCCACCCGTTTTCGCCAAGGGCATCAATCGCAACATAAGACAGCTTTTTCAGAAATTCCGCGATCTTGGCTTTGTCCCCGGCCCCATCGACGGCGAACTCTTCAATCGCCGCGCGCGTAAAGGCACGGAACGCTTCATCGTCCATCTCTTTTCGCGAACTGCCTATGATCCGCGCATCTTCCGGGATCTGTCCTGACCAGAAGCGACGGTACAGCCCGGGAAGAATCTTGCGTCGGGCCAGATCACCCGTTCCGCCGAATATGACCAGGTCGAAAGTTTCAACTGGGATGACACGGGATACCATGACCGCTGGACCTACTTTGTTAGCGCTAACGGCGCCTCACTAGCTGGCACCCAAAAAAGAGTCTAGCACCGCATTGTCGCATCACAACCACGTCATGGAAAATTCATAAGCCTTTTCACGCCGGGGCGGCTCCGATACCGGTAACAAACCAGAATAGACGGGGCCGTCAGGCATGAAAGATCACAACGCGTTCGAAAAATTCGAACATCCCCGGATCACTGCAAAAGGTGAGGAACGGGCGTTCGTTTCCCTAGGCGCGCCGGAAACGCTGTGGTTCAACACCGGGACCCTGTGCAATATCGAGTGCGAAAACTGCTATATCGAAAGCTCGCCAACGAACGATCGGCTGGTTTACCTGAACACGGCTGAAATCGAGGAGTTTCTGGATCAGGCAGAGGCGCGAAACTGGGGCCTTCGCGAGATCGGAATTACCGGTGGCGAACCGTTCATGAACCCGGACATTTTGGCGATTACACGTGCATCTCTTGAGAGAGGCTATGACGTTTTGATCCTAACCAACGCGATGCGACCGATGATGCGCCCGAGCATCCGTTCCGGCCTCGAAAATCTGGTTGCAAGGTTCGGCGACAAACTTACGCTCCGCGTTTCCCTTGATCATCACAGCGCAGAGTTCCACGACAAAGAACGCGGACCGGACACGTTTGAGAAGTCTTTGATCGGTATGCGTTGGTTGCGCGACGCCGGGATCCAAATGACGGTGGCGGGTCGTACCATGTGGGGTGAAAGCGAGGCCGATGCGCGTAAAGGATATGCCAAGCTCTACGCTGACAACGGTTTTGACATCGACGCCATGAACCCCTGCGAAACGGTTCTGTTCCCGGAAATGGACGTCACCGCGGAAGTGCCCGAAATCACAACAGATTGTTGGCAGATTTTGGGAAAGTCGCCCGCGTCAGTGATGTGTTCGTCATCGCGGATGGTCGTAAAACGCAAAGGTGCCAAAAAGCCTACAGTGGTGGCCTGCACACTCCTGCCTTATGACCTTCAGTTCGACATGGGTGAAACTCTGGCCGAGGCAGAAGGCAAGGTCTTTCTAAACCACCCACACTGCGCAAAGTTCTGTGTGCTCGGCGGCGCGAGTTGCTCCGCCTAATCAAGCGCCCGCCGTTTGAACGTCAGCCAGATCAGCGCGCCGCCTGCCAGCGCCAAAAACGGCACCATCGCCCAGTTCACCGCCATCCAGCCTTGCACCGGATCACCGCCGGAACAATTCATCAATCCGCCAGACGCCAGTGATGCGATCGTTACACAGCCAAAGACGATCATGTCGTTCATGCCCTGCACCCTGCCCCTCTCTTCCGCTGAATGCGCCGAAGCAAGCATCGATGTTGCGCCGATAAAACCGAAGTTCCAGCCAACGCCAAGCAGGATGAGAGCAGCGAAGAAATTGGTCAGCTGCACACCGGCCAATCCAATCACCCCGGCCACGGCAAGTAAGGCAAGACCGACTGCTACAATGCGTTCGGCCCCGAACCGCGCAATCAAATGGCCGGTGAAAAAGCTGGGTGCGAACATGCCAAGCACATGGCTCATCACCACGTCGTTCTTTTCCCCGCCGGTGAAGCCGCACCCGACAACGGCCAACGGCGTCGACGTCATCACGAGATTCATCAGGGCATAGGACACCATTGCACAGATAATCGCGACGGCAATGGTCGGGTCCGTCAGTAATTGTAGGCGGGAGCGGCCCGACGGCGCGCCCTCTTTGGGTTTTTCGGGGATCGGGATGTCGAGAAACAGGAAGATTGCCGCGCCGAAAACGTTGATTGCCACAACTGCCAGATAAGTCCCGAGAAATGGAATGACCAAAGTGCTTTCGGTAACCTTGGCCAGTTGCGGTCCAATCACCGCTGCCGCCAGACCGCCGGCCATGACATAGGATATCGCTTTGGGGCGGAACGCTTCTGACGCCGTATCCGTTGCCGCAAAGCGATAAAACCCATGCGCGCTCATATAGATACCGGTGCACAGCGATCCCAGAAGAAGCAGCGGGAAGCTGGCATAAATCAATCCGGCCGAACCGATCGCCGCCCCGACGGCACCACCAGCAGCCCCGAAAAAGAACCCCGCGCGGCGCCCGTATTTTTGCATCAGGTTCGCCATCGGCGTCGCCATCAGCATGGAGCCAAGAACGATCATCGAAATCGGCAGTGTGGCAAAGCAGATGTTGGAGGCCAGCGACTGCCCTGCCAAACCCGCAAGGATGAACAGCATTGGCATCTGCGCGCCCAGAACTGCCTGCGCGATTACAAGGATTGTTACGTTGCGTCTGGCGCGGCTGTCATCGATTGGGGCGTCTGCAATTGCCATACAATCGGCCTTATACCCCGATGCCACAAAGGATCTGCGCGGTCAATGAGATGGGCGAATGACCCTGAGACGTTCCCCTCGATCAGACCCATCGGCGCCAGCGCGTTGCCCTCGGCATCCCACGCCTCAAACAACGGCTCGCCACGCGCATGGATGGTTTTAGCATAGTGGAATTCGTGACCTTTCCACGCCCCGGCGAATGGCCCCTTGCTGGCAATCAGGTCGCGGTAACCCAGGTGCAGCTTTCGTTCAGCAAAGCTGGTTTCAAGTTGCAGGAGCCCCGCCATATCGTGACCCACACCATATTTGTCGATCAAAGCGCTTCCAAGCACCATGAAGCCGCCGCATTCACCATAGATTACAGAGCTTTCCGAGGCTTTCCTCAACTCGTTCAGAAACGTCGCGTTGGACGAAATTTGGCCCGCATGAAGTTCTGGGTATCCGCCCGGCAGAATGATCAGATCGGCGTCAGGCGGGGCCTGATCTGCCAGTGGCGAAAAGAATGAAATCTCTGCCCCGGATGCGCGCCAATCTGACAGCAGATGCGGATATGCAAAGGCGAAGGCAGCGTCATCGGCAATCGCGATGCGTTGTGCGGGTGGACTTCGTGAAAAATCGCGCTTTGAGGCCGGTAAGGGCATCGCGCACGCCACCAGATCGTCAACATCCACGCGATTCATCACCAGATCGGCGACACCTTCAATAAACTCTTCAAGATCTTCACGTTCCTGCGCTTGCACCAGTCCCAAATGGCGCGACGGATGTTGTAAACCTGCGTCGCGGTAAAGCGCCCCAAGAACAGAAATTCCCGCTTGTTCCAACGCGTTTCGCAGAATTCTTTCATGGCGCGGGCTTCCGACGCGGTTCAGGATAACCCCTGCAACCTCAACATCGGCATCGTATCTCATAAATCCCTGCACCAACGGCACAACGGACTGCGCAATTCGCGCCGCATCGACGACCAAAACAACGGGCAGCCCGAGAATGCGGGCCAAATCCGCGGTCGCTCCCTTGCCATCCGGCGGTGCGCCATCGAACAGGCCCATTGCGCCCTCAATCAGCAAAAATCCATCCCCAATGGCCAGCGAAACCACTCGCTCCGATGTCATCGCCCAGGCGTCGAGGTTCATGCATTCCGCACCACACGCCGCCGCATGAAAACGCGGATCGATATAATCTGGCCCGGATTTCGCCCCGCGCACCGCGACACCGCGCCGCTTCATCGCCCGCAATAGTCCCAATGTAATTGTGGTCTTACCACTACCCGATGTTGGCGCAGAGATGATCAGTCCCGGCACCGTTCTCAGGCGCTTTCAGCGGGTCGACCGCGGCCCAGCGGGTCAAGATTTCGCGGGGCTTCGCCCGTTAGCATCGATTGCCAATCCAACGCCTGACGCATCAAAACCGACTTGTCGACGCAAATGACTGCTGGCGAACCGATTCCGGATTTCGCCACATCACCGACAACAGACCCGAGCGTCGATTCTAAAACATTCTGAGCTTTCAAACTCGCGTTGGATACAACGGCCACTGGTTCATCAACCGACCGCCCCGCACACACCAAATTTTCAACGATCTGGCCAATCTGGCGCATTCCCATGTAAATCACGATCACCTGGGAAGCCTTTGAAATTGCTCGCCAATCAAGGCTTGTCGGTGCCGAACCAGATTGATCGTGCCCGGTCACGAATGTCACAGACTGGTTCACGTCGCGATGCGTGACCGGAATTCCGGCGTAGGCAAGGCCTCCGATCCCCGCAGTAATGCCCGGAATGATCCGGATCAGCACGCCATGCTGCACCAGCGTCTGCGCTTCTTCCCCGCCACGACCGAACACGAAGGGGTCGCCCCCTTTCAGGCGAAGGACGCGCTTGCCCTCGCGCGCCAGTTCCACCAGCCGCAAAGAAATATCGCGCTGTTTCGGCGATGGTCTTCCGCCGCGCTTGCCGGCGCTGATGATTTCGGCACCCTCCGCCCATTTCAGGATCGCAGGTTCCACAAGCGCATCATGCACAACCACGTCCGCTTGCCTGAGTGCATTCAATCCATGCAACGTCAACAATCCCGGGTCACCGGGGCCTGCACCACAAAGCCAGACCCAGCCCGCTTCAAACACGGGCCAGTCGCTTTCGGGCAATTTCGGCGAGTCGATCATTTTGTGGTTATGGCGGTCGGAAAGCTTAAGGAAAAGCACAGATGCGACGCATTGCGATTCTCTTTCCCGATCCGCTGGCCTATAGAAAAACCATGAGCCGCAAACCGTCAGGGGAATTGCGCCGTGGCTGGACAACAGGCGCCTGTGCGACCGCCGCTACAAAGGCGGCGCTGATGCGGCATTGGGACGGTAAGTTTCCCAGCGAGGTCACCATTATCCTTCCACGGGGCGAAACGCCGACATTTCCACTGGCGCATCAGGCAACAGGCGAAGACTGGGCCGAGGCCGGGATTACGAAAGATGCTGGCGATGACCCCGACGTAACGCACGGCGCGCTGATCATTGCGCGTGTTGAGGCTTCAAATGGTGGAATCGAGTTCACCGCTGGTGAAGGTGTCGGTACGATCACAAAACCCGGCCTTCCCATAGTTCCCGGCGAAGCGGCGATCAATCCCGTTCCCAGAGAGATGATGACGCAAGTCGTTGAAGAATGTGCTGCAACTTACGGTAAAAAAACCGATATTCGCATTACGGTTTCCGTTCCCGGCGGCGAGGAGATCGCGAAAAAGACCTGGAACCCGCGTCTCGGTATCAAAGGCGGCATATCAATCCTGGGAACGACTGGCATTGTTCGACCGTTCAGCTGTGCTGCATGGATCGCCTCAATTCATCGCGGCATCGATGTGGCACGCGCCGAGGGACTGGGCCATGTTGCGGGCTGTACCGGCGCGACCAGCGAACGTACCGTTCAGAACCTTTACGGGCTGCCGGACGGCGCGATGCTCGACATGGGGGATTTCGCGGGCGGGATGATGAAATACCTCGCCAGACATCCCATTCCACGCGTTACAATCGGTGGCGGTATCGGCAAGATCACCAAACTCGCACAAGGCGCAACCGATCTTCATTCCTCGCGCAGTCAGGTTGATTTTCAAAGTCTTTCGGTGGCGCTTAACAAAGATCTGACAAATGCGAACACCGCGCTGGAAGCCTATGAATTGGCTGGGCCGCCACTTGCGGAATGGTCTGCCGAACGCGCAAAACAAACTGCACGGGCAATTCTGTCGGGAACTGAAATCGACGTGGTCATCACTGATCGCGCCGGCCAGATCATCGGGCGTTCTAAATGAACCTGCTGCTGCTTGCCGGAACCGCCGAAGCGCGTGACATTGCGCGCGCCTTGTCCAAAATGCCGGTCAACGCCACGGCCTCATTGGCGGGTGCAACACGACAACCCGCCGATCTGGCGGTTCCAACACGCCACGGCGGTTTCGGCGGTGGTCAGGCGTTTCGACAATATCTCATCGACAACAAGATCGCGGCGGTTCTGGATGCAACCCACCCTTTTGCGGCGGATATCACACGCCGGACCGCCAAAGTTTGTTCGGCGTTGAAAGTTTCATATGCCCAAGTGCTGCGCCCGGAATGGAAGCCCCAAAATGGTGACGACTGGACTTTTTTTGACTTAGAGAAAGAGGTCGCAGGCTTTGTGCCATTCGACGCGACGATCTTTCTTGGCACTGGCCCGGGAAGCCTGCCGGGGTTCAAAAACCTCGAAGGCCGCAAAGTGATCTGTCGCCGGATCGATCCGGCGGCACAACCCTTCCCCTTTTCGGGAGGCACGTTTCTGGTCGGACGCCCGCCCTTCAGCGTCGAGGACGAAATCTCGCTGTTTCAAGAACTGGGCGTCGATTGGCTTGTCGTAAAGAATTCCGGCGGCGATGCCAGCCGGTCAAAACTTGACGCTGCACGCCATCTTGGCATCAGGGTCGCCTTGCAAAACCGGCCTGAAATGCCGGAAGCGACACGCATCTCGACAGTGGCGGCGGCGCTGGGCTGGGTCAGGAACCTGATATGATCGGTCGCATCATCGAGACATCGGACTGCGTCGCGGAAGGCGCCGAATACCTCGCACAGCTGGACCGTCGCTTTGCCGCTGCCTTGCGGGAAACCGGCCCACTGCCGCTTCGCCGCCGACCCGACGGCTTTGCGGAACTTTTAAGCGCGATAGTCAGCCAACAGGTTTCGACGGCGTCCGCCAGTGCGATCTGGAAACGAATGCAGGATGTGGGATTGACCGAAGCTGCGCCAATTGAGATGGCAACGGACGAAGAAATGCGTGCCGTGGGACTTAGCCGGCAGAAAATCCGCTATGCCCGCGCGTTGGCCGAGGCTGGTATCAATTACCGAGCGTTACGTCGCGCGCCGAATGAAGACGTCATCGAAACGTTGACCAAGGTCAGTGGGATTGGCCGTTGGACAGCCGAAATCTATGCCATGTTTTCGCTCGGCCGTGCGGATGTCTTTGCGCCGAACGATCTGGCCCTGCAGGAATCTGCACGAATTCTGTTCGAATTACCCGATCGCCCGAAAGAGCGTGCGTTGCGCGAAATGGCCGAAGCGTGGAGCCCTTGGAGGGCGGTTGCGGCGCGGCTTTTGTTTGCCTACTACCGCGTGGCAAAGGGACGTGAAGGGGTCAAGTGATGCGCACTTTGGACAGCCGCCGCAAAGGTGGCAATGAAACTGAGCGGCTGGTTATCTTCCTTCACGGCTACGGCGCGGACGGTAATGACCTTCTGGGGCTTTCCGACCCTCTGGCGCCGCATATGCCAGGCACAACATTTGTAGCGCCAAACGCACCGGAAATCTGCGCCACGAACCCGGGCGGGTTTCAGTGGTTTCCAATTCCGTGGATCGATGGTTCGTCCGAGGAAGCGGCCGAGACTTCAATGATGCAATCAGTTCAGGATCTGAACGCCTTTATCGATACCACTATGGAAGAAGAAGGCGTCACTGCTGCCGAAACTGTCCTGTTCAGCTTTTCTCAGGGCACAATGATGAGCCTTCATATCGCGCCGCGGCGCGCCGAACCATTCGCAGGGATCGTTGGCTTTTCGGGGCGGCTTTTGCAGCCTGAATCGCTGGCTGATGAAGTCGTTTCCCGACCACCCGTTCTGTTGGCGCACGGTGATCAGGATGATCTTGTACCGGTGCAATCCATGCCGGAGGCTGGCAACGCGCTAACTGAAGCCGGGTTTCAGGTATACGCGCATGTCATGGAAGGCACAGGTCACGGAATCGCACCGGATGGCCTGTCTGTCGCGGCGGCATTCATGCGCGACGTGCTGCAGCTCGAATGATCTGAATTCACCTACTACGTGACAATTCTGCCATCCGCTCGGTGCATTTCCACCGTTTCTTTCCGGGCAACGTCAAAATCCTTTCCCGCAGGGCTAAGGGCATTATAATCACAGGCAAATATTAATCGGGGCATGATCCGGGGTCAGTGATGCAGCGCAGCAGAAACCGCTTTTTCAAATCGACTAGGGCACAAGCTGCATTGGCGGCAATAGCTGTGTCGTCAACAGCATTGACGGCGCAGGAGGTTGAAGTTCCGCTTCACCAGCCGATCACGTCCATTGGCGCGTTCGAAACGGCAAACACCTATCGCGCCGGAACGTGGGCGATGAATGTCGGCATGATGCAAACCGACCCGCGCCAAAGCGCGGGCACAGGTAACCAGCTGTATTTTGGGGGAATGTCCTATTCGCCGACTGACCAGCTGACTTTCGGATTCGATCTGTCAACCTATCAGGATCCATCGGTCAACCCGATTGGCGGGATCAATCCAAACATCATCGTCAACACGGCAGACATCTGGGCCAAGTATCAGGTGTACAAGGGCGAGCGGCTTTCGGCTGCGGTCATGGGATCCGCCGGCGCGTTCATCCGGCTTGAAGATCAGCTTTGGGGCGGGCGCAGCGAATTTGTCGGTTTTGCATCGGTAAAGGCCCCCGTCACCTTTTCGGTTTCCGATCAGTTTCAGTTTCACGTCACACCTTCGGTCAGCGTTATGCCCGATACCGTGAACGGCGCGCCATTTTACGGCACGTTTGCAAGCGTTGGGCTTGGCGCCAGCTATCAGGCGAATGAACGGCTGGCGTTTTTTGGTGCAGTGGATGTACCGGTATCCGGCAACAACAATATCGATGGAACGGGCGCCTATACCCAGCATCCGGTCTGGATTGCCGGAGGTCGTTATAACTTTACGCCTAAGGGCGCCCTGGAAGCGTATGTCACGAATGGCGTCGGCATGACACCGGCGACAGGTGCCTGGTCGCATTGGCCAGACGGTGACCCGTTGATGTTTGGGCTTCGCCTGATCTACACGCCCGGCCAGAAGATTCCGGCAAGCTATCGCGGCATCCCGAATCCGGTGACCCCGCGACAAAAGAGCTTGCAACAAGATGGGTTCACACTGGCAAGTGCGGATGTTGTCGAACCGGGCACATTGCGCACCAGCGCATGGTATGGAACCGACGACGCCTATGGCGTTATGGCGGGATTCAGCCCGGATCGTGATGGCGAAGTGCAGGTGATATTCGAACAGTTCTCGACCAACGCGACCGCACCGGCGGCCTTGGTCCCGACAACCGATCTGCGTTACATGTTCGGTCCCAAACTGCGGTTCATGGATCAAAACAACGGCGATCCGTTCAGCTTGTCGGCCCGTGTTCTTTTTGGCCGCCAAATCAGCAATTCCGGCGCAGCGGGTGTGGGCGTATTTTTTGCCGAAGGTGTCGCCAACTTCCAGGCATCCGACCGGCTTGCCATCACAGCCAATCCAAAGATCGCTGCCTTTGGTAACACCGAAATCGCGGGATTTGGCTTAGGTTTAAATTACGAGGTCTTTGACGGGCTGTCTTTGATTGCCGAGGTGACGCCGGTTGGTCTCAGCGCTTCCACACCCACTTGGGGTGCTGGCTTACGCTATGATGTCGCCGATACCGGTTTCGCCGTCGATCTACACGCAACCAATGCAATTGGCCGTAATGGCATTGGCAGTTTGGTGGCGCAGGATGACGTGCGCTTTGGCTTGACCTTGACCAAAACATTCGACCTGTCTGGCCTTCGCAACTGAACTGGATTGTCGAATTTCGACCGGTTCGTCCTTGGGTCGCAGTCAGACGCATGTGAACACGACACCACTGTATTTAGCGGGGTTGCGCCCTATTCCGCGACATATATAGTTATGGTGACTCGAGGGTGGCTCCCCGAAGCGCGTGGTTGGAAAAGGCGACGGCAGAGCAAGAACAATGGACGGCGATTTCAGAACACATTTCGTGCGGGAACCCAATTCGTTGCGCCACCACCCGGCGCTGGTTCTGAATGCTGATTACCGTCCGCTCAGCTACTATCCCCTATCGCTTTGGACTTGGCAGGATGCGGTAAAGGCGGCCTTTCTTGAAAGGGTGGACATCGTGGCCGAGTACGACACAGTCGTACACAGCCCCTCGACCGAGATACGAATACCATCGGTCGTTGTCCTGAAGGACTTCGTGAAACCTCAAAAGCGCGTGGCCTTCACGCGCTTTAATTTGTTTTTGAGGGATGGATTTTGCTGTCAGTACTGCGGCTCTCGCGGCGATCTGACGTTCGACCACGTGGTTCCGCGCGCCAATGGCGGCATTACCAGCTGGGAAAACGTTGTTGCAGCGTGCTCGCGTTGTAATCTCAAAAAGGGTTCACGTTCGTTGCGTCAGGTCGGTATGGCGCTGAGAAAACCGCCGCGCCAACCCGGTGCCGAAGAGCTTCGCAACCTTGGCCGTAGGTTCCCGCCCAATCATTTGCACGACACGTGGGTGGATTTCCTTTACTGGGATGCGGAACTGGAGGCCTAGCCCGCGATGCTGAAAGCCTTTGACCATGTGAACGTCATTACCGCCAATCTGGATGTGATGGTCGCTTGGTACGGCGAAATACTGGGCATGAAGCCCGGGAAACGCCCTGATTTCGGATTTCCCGGCGCATGGCTTTATCTGGGCGACCAGGCACTTGTCCATTTGGTCGGCGTTGATCACGCTCCGGAAACTCGCGAGCCTCGGCTTGAACATTTTGCCCTTCGTGCAGAGGGGCTGGATGCCTTTCTGGCCAAGTTGGATGAAAAAGGCGTCGCACATGAAATCGCCGATGTTCCGGGGATTGGCATACGCCAGGTCAACATCCACGATCCGGACGGCAATCACATCCATATTGATTTTGACATTAACTGAGCACGTGAAGCAATTGACGCGGCCATGAAAATCGCGCTTTGCCTGATACACAATCACGATCCCGAGCGGTTGGCTCGTATTCGCCCCGATATCGCCGCACTTCAATCTGCATTGTCCAAAAAATATGAGGTGAAAACGTTCGAGGCCGCGTGGCAACCAGACAAGGCACCATTGTCGATTGTTCAGGCGCTAATGCGCACGATTACGTTCTGCCGATCCGAGTTTGGGTTGCGGCGGAAGAATGGCGATCCAACCGGGCTTCGACAAATTTATCGTTCATTCATCTGGCGGTTTTTTAACGAAGCAATTTCGATTGTCGGCGGCGGAAAGGACGGCACCCGGACAAGCCTCATGATCCAGGCGGCGATTACCGACAAAATCCTGCGAAATCTTTCGAATGCTTTGGACTGGCAGGCCGATCTGATCATCTCATTCGAAGATGACGCGGTTTTTCGCGAAAGTTCAATTGCCAAGGTGACCGGCTTAGTGGATCGTATCCGTGCATTGCCGCAAAATGAATTGTTTTACGCGGATATCGCTGGCGGGTTAAACCACGGTTGGCTCGATAACCCCGATCATGTGGACCACACGGAAGATGGCCTGGCATTCTACAAAGATTTTCAGGTCAACACGACGTGTGTGTTTGCCATTAACTACGGTCTTGCTGCTGCTTTTCTTCAGGTTCTCACCGCCAACCCGAATTATCGCCGTTTACCCATCGACTGGTTGTTTGATCGCTTGATTGTCGACCTGAAGAAATCCGGGCGCACGGGCACCTGTTGTCACTTTTCGCCACCGGCCATCGACCACGGCAGTTTCACCGGTGCGTTTGATGCCTGGGAACGCTAGATTTCGACTGCGCCGACCTTCTCGCCATCCACTGCCAGCGCAAGTTTGCCTTCGCACAACCGCAGCGCATCCTGCCCGAACACCTCGTGCCGCCACCCCGTCAACGCAAGGCTTGTCCTTTCTCCGGCCGCTATCTCATCAAGTTCTGATGTAGTGGCGATAAGTTTTTGGGCCACACCGGCACGATCAGCGTTTGCTTTCAACAGCACACGCAAAAGGTCCGCCAAAGCAGGATTTACCTTCAATGGTTCACGACGACCATTTGATTTCGGAGCTTTCTCCGGTGGCGTTTCGACGCCACGCTTTATCGCTGCCAAGATACCGTCGGCAATGATGCCCTTTCTGGCCTCGCGCAGCAGAAGACGCGATCGACCAAGGTCTTTCATTGATTTCGGCTTGGTCGAGGATAATTCCAAAAGCGCGTCGTCCTTGAAAATACGGCCGCGCGGAATGTTACGCTCCTGCGCCTGACTTTCGCGAAACTCGGCCAATTCTTTGACGACAGCCAAAAATGCAGGCGTGTTGGTTCTGGTCTTTAACCGTTTCCACGCCTCCTCGGGGCGGATGATGTACGTCTCGGGATCGGTCAGAAATGCGACCTCCTCTTCGACCCATTTATAACGCCCGGTTTTCGACAACTGGTCGGACAGGAACTCATAAATCACCCTCAAATGCGTAACATCAGCCAGCGCGTATTTTTGCTGTGCGTCCGTCAGGGGGCGCCGCGACCAGTCGGTAAAGCGCGACGTCTTATCCAGGCCCTTTTTGGCAACCTTGCGTACAAGCGTTTCGTACCCGACCTGTTCGCCAAAGCCGCAGACCATCGCTGCAACTTGTGTGTCAAACATCGGCTTTGGAATCACGTCGCCTTCGACAAAGAAAATCTCGATATCCTGCCGGGCAGCGTGGAACACTTTCACAACATTTTCGTTGCGCATGACGTCATAGAGCGGCTCCAGAGACATGCCATCGACCAGCGGGTCGATGAGAACGGCGTCTTCTTCGCCAGTGCCGGGCAACGCGACCTGCACAAGACAGAGCTTTGAATAATAGCTGCGTTCGCGCAGAAATTCGGTGTCAACGGTGATGTAGGGTACGGATTGTGCTTTTTCACAGAATTCGGCAAGCTGTTCCGTCGTAACAAGTGTGCGCATTATAGGTTTTCTTTGGTTCCTGCGTTGTCGTCCCTGCCCCGTTGGACACTCATAAGCGCATACATTGGAAATGGAAAGATTCAGGAAATAAACAACGGGTCAGTTTCACCGTTGGCAAATCGCTCAAGGACGGCGGGGTAAAGCATGTGTTCCTGTTTCAAAACCCGCGCGGCGAGCGATTGCGGCGTGTCACTTGGAAGAACGGCAATTTTCGCCTGTCCAAGAATTGGGCCTTCATCCAGTTCCGGTGTCACCAAATGAACCGTGCACCCGTGTTCATTCTCACCATCTGCGATGGCCCGTGCATGTGTATTCAGCCCGCGATACTTGGGCAGCAGCGAAGGGTGAATGTTCAGCATCCGCCCATCCCACGCGTTGACAAATCTGGCGGTCAGAACGCGCATGAAACCGGCAAGACAGATCAGGTCCGGTTCGTGTTTCGACAAGGCCTCCGCTATCGCGCCCTCATACCGTGCGCGCTCCTCGCCAAAGGGGCGATGATCGACAACCTCGGTTGGAATTTCGTGTTCCTCGGCCCAGGCGATGCCTGCCGCATCAGCGTTGTTTGAAAAAATCACTGCAGGTCGCGCCGGGTGACCGCCCTTCATTGAGCGCACGAGCGCGCGCATGTTCGAGCCACCACCAGAGATGAAGATTGCAACCCGCATCGATCAGAAAAGAACACCCGTATAAGACACACCCTGCCCCGCAACCACATGGCCGATTTCCATCGCATTGTGGCCCTCGTTTATGAACGCGTCTTTTGCCGGTGCTGCGAATTCGGGGGTGACGACCGCGACAAATCCGATACCGGCATTGAACGTTTTCAGCATCTCGGCCTGATCCATCCCGCCGATATCGGCCATCCAGCTGAATACCGGCGGCATATCCCAAGCATCAAGGATCACTTCACAGCCCAGCCCGTCTGGCAAAACACGCGGAAGGTTTTCGGTCAGCCCGCCACCGGTGATATGGGCAAAGCCTTTGACACCGCCCGCACGCATCGCGGCCATTGCTCCGCGCACATAAAGAGCCGTGGGGCGCAGCAACGCAGTTCCAAGGCTTTCGTCGCTGAAGGGGGACTGTGCGTCCCAAGACAGACCAGAGCGTTCGACGATCTTGCGCACCAGTGAATAGCCGTTGGAATGCACACCGCTCGAGGCAACGCCAATCAATACATCGCCTTCTGCCACACCTTCCGGCAAAG
Organism: uncultured Paracoccaceae bacterium; assembly: GCA_951812305.1. Taxonomy (GTDB): domain Bacteria; phylum Pseudomonadota; class Alphaproteobacteria; order Rhodobacterales; family Rhodobacteraceae; genus Rhodobacter_B. Next base: position 718,749 of record CATOSB010000008.1, on the reverse strand, counting down.
ATTGACCGCGCTCCATCGCCCCAACCGCAAACCCGGCGAGGTCGAAATCTTGTGCTGCGTACATTCCTGGCATCTCTGCCGTTTCGCCGCCGATCAGCGCACATCCCGAGGTTTTGCACCCCTCAGCGATGCCGCTGATCACAGCGCTTGCAACGTCCAGATCAAGCGCCCCGGTTGCGAAATAATCAAGGAAAAACAATGGCTCCGCGCCCTGACAGATCAGGTCGTTGACGCACATGGCCACCAGATCGATGCCAATGGTATCGTAATGGCCGCTGTCGATTGCGATGCGTAGTTTGGTGCCAACACCGTCTGTCGCGGCCACCAGAACGGGGTCATCATACCCGGCAGCCTTCAGATCAAACAAACCGCCAAAACCACCAAGCCCCGCCATGACACCCGGCCGAATCGTGGATTTCGCCGCAGGCTTGATCCGCTTGATGAACTCATTACCTGCATCGATATCGACGCCCGCATCTTTGTACGTCAGCCCGTTCTTTACAGTCATTTTGCCGCCCTGGAAGAATTGGCCATCCGTTACCCGCTCCACGTGTTGGTGTCCATGCGCGCCAATTGTAAATTAGGCTGAATGCGACAATTGACGGCCTGTCGAATTCTGATAGCTAGTGGCGCCAGGTCGGGCCTGTAGCTCAATTGGTTAGAGCAGAGCGCTCATAACGCTTTGGTTGGGGGTTCGAGTCCCTCCGGGCCTACCACCCTAACCGAATCCAACCCATTTTAGGTGCTGGCGCACAATCCATGACGATGTCGCGTTGTCAGATGGATGTTACACGTTTAGGTTAGATAAACCGATGATGAACTCAACACGGGGGCTTTCCATGAAACACATAATTCTAAGCGCAAGCGCGGTGCTTTTGCTGTCTACCGCGGCCAATGCGGCCTGCAACGCGGTGACACATGCCGACATGATGGGGGTCGCGGGGGGCGAATTCCCCGGACAGTATGAGCTGGCCGAATATGAAGCCGCCGCCGGCTGCACGATGGAATTCTCCGGCAATCCCGAGATGGCCGACCTGAACAGTGAACTGCGCGGTAACCCCGATCTGCCTGACTTGGCTGATCGCCTGCCGTCAGAGCCTTTGGTCGTTGTTCCTTACGAGGAAATCGGCACTTACGGTGGCACGATGCACGCGCTGTCGAACGCGACAGAGGCCGGAACGTCGGACTTCCTTTCGACCCGCCACGTTAACCTTGTGCGTTACGCTGATGATCTGAACACCATTGTGCCGAATATCGCCAAGTCATGGGAATGGAACGACGATTTCACACAACTGACGTTTCATCTGCGCGCGGGCCACAAATGGTCAGACGGAGCACCGTTCACTTCGGCGGATGTGAAATTCTGGTACGACAACCTCTCGCTTGATTCGAAGGTGATCGAGAAACCAAAGGATTACGTCTTGGTCGGCGGCGAACCGATGACCGTTGACACACCAGACGACACCACTGTCGTGTTCAATCTTCCGGCACCCAAGCCCGGTCTTCTGGCCCACTTCGCGACGTCGTTTGCGCAGGGTTTCCAGCCCGTGCATTTCCTGGGCCAATACCACCCGGACATCAACCCGGACGCCGATGCACTTGCTGCCGAATGTGGCTTTGAAAATGGCCTCGCGGTGCTATCCGCCTATTTCGGTAGCTCTGATTGGACAGATACGCCTTCACCGATGCTGAACTCGCCGGACAAGGTGGAATGCCTGCCTAAGGACACCCATCCGACGCTGGAAAGCCACGTCTATGTCAGCGACACGACCGAGGGGCGGAAGCTGGTGGCGAACCCCTACTTCCATATGGTCGATACGACGGGTCAGCAGCTTCCCTACATCAGCCGTCAGGACGAATTGTATGCCAATGATAACGAAGTTCGCCTGCTCAAGCTGGTGAATGCTGAAGCGGATTATAAGTCGCAATCCCTGACGCTCGGCGGCGCGCCGCAGTTGATGGATGGCATGGATGCCGGTGAATACACGGTGCAGCTTGCACCGACCATCGCGATGCCGGTGTTTTCGTTTAACGTGACCTCAGAAGACGCTGCCAAGCGCGAAGTCTTTGGAAACATTGAGTTCCGCAAAGCGATGTCCATCGCGATCAACCGCGATGAGTTGAACGAAGTAGCGTTCTTCGGACAGGGCGAGCCGAAGCAGTATATCGGCTTTTCTCCGACCCCCGATTTCGTCGATCCCGGTGAAACGCAAAAGCACATCGCCTATGATCCTGATGGCGCCAAAGCAGCGCTCGATGCGCTTGGGATGGCGGACACCGACGGCGATGGCTTCCGCGAGTTGCCAGGTGGCGACAAGCTGGTCCTGAACATGCAGTTTGCCACACAGGGCATCGGCGGCGAGGTGGTTGAACTTGTCGCGCAGAACTGGGCCGATGTGGGCATTCAGACTGCGGTGAAAGAGGTGACGCCGGATGAATATCGCTCGGCCCAATCCTCTAACCAGCTGGATGTCGGCATGTGGGAAAAGGGTCAGCCGGTCGGTATCGTCCTTGGCAATAATGAGTTGTGGGTGCCACCGTTTGAGAACTATTTCGGACACCGCACCGGTATGCTCTGGGCGGAATGGGTCGACACGAGCGGTTCCTCCGGTGTTGAGCCGCCACAATGGGTGAAGGACCTGACAGCGGACGTCGATGCGTTCCAGTCGGCGGTTCCGGGCTCAGACGAGGCTGGTGAAATCGGCGCACGCATGGCTGCGGCCATGGCCGACAACCTTCCATTCATCGGCACGGTGCAGGCGCCCAACATCATTTATCACCGCAATAGCCTGGTGAATGTGGCGGAGTTCAAGACCCAATCTTACGAATACTACCGCACCTATCCCTATCTGGCGCCACAGTGGTTCCTGAAGCAATAGGCGGCTGAGAGGTCGAAAACCGGTCCGGGCGGTGAATCCGCCCGGATTTCTCTTGACGATGGCCGGTACCTGCCCTTCCATTCGGATCAAAGGACCAACGGGGGAAGATGCTGCAATTTCTGCAATTTGCGACATTGCGCGCGGCGATGGCCGTGTTCACGCTATTGCTGGTCTCGCTGATCGTCTTCACATTGATGGAACTCGTGCCCGGCACATGCGCGGAACGCTATCTGGCCTTCAAGAACACACAAGGCTCCGGCATCACGGTCGAGGATATCGAGGCCGAAGAACGCCGCCTTGGGCTCGACCGGCCGTTTATCGTGCGTTGGGGATCCTGGGTCGGCAACGTGATGTTCAAGGGCGAGTTTGGAGACAGTTGTATCCTGCGTCTCAACATCAATTCGCTTCTGGGCGACAAGTTTCTGATTTCGCTTGGCATCTGCCTGACGGCGCTCTTACTCGCCTATCTCATCGCCATACCCGTGGGCATCATCGCGGCGTCGTCGGAATCCGCCGTTCTGAACAATTCGCTGAAATTCGTCAGCTATCTCGGCCTCGCCATGCCCAACTTCCTTTTGGCGCTGATGATCATGTTGGTTTCGACGGTGGTCTGGGGGGATTCACTTACCGGACTGTTCAGCAACGAATACCGCGACGCAGAATGGTCATGGGCCAAACTGCGTGACTTCCTGGGACGCGCCTGGTTGCCTGTCTTTGTGCTCGGCTGGTCGGCCACCGCATTTGCACTGCAAACCGTGCGGGCACTTATGCTGGATGAGCAATCCAAGCTTTACGTCACCGCCGCCCGCGCCCGCGGCCTTTATGGCCGCCGCCTCCTTTGGCGCTACCCGGCGCGCCATGCCCTTGGCCCGATCGTTAATTCATTGGGCTTCGATCTGAATCGCATCTTCAACGAGCTCCCGATCGTGGCGCTGATCCTCACCCTCACCGAGGCTGGCGCCCTTCTCCTCGGCGCCCTCGCCCAATCCAATGACCAGCAACTCGCTGGCGCCATTATTTTCCTTCTGACCGCCACCATTGTCGCGGTGAACTTCTTCACCGACATCCTTTTGGCGCTCATCGACCCGCGCATCCGTAAATCCGTGGTGGGAGGCTGAGGCAATGAATTTTCTCCTTCATTCATCTGGCCACAAATACTTCGGGGGTCTGGGGGCAGAGCCCCAGTTGATCGGATTTCGGCTTTGCCGAAATTCGAAACCAAAGGGGCCTCGCGATGACTGACCAGACTGCCGCAGGCATCGAACAGAAAAGAAAAGAGGCCTATTTCACAGCCAGCCAACGCCAGTTGATCTGGGCACGGTTCAAGAAACAACGCGCCGCGCTGGTCGCCGCCATTGTGTTGGTCACGCTGATCCTGATGGGAGTTTTCGCACCCTTCCTGTCGCCCTATGACCCAACGATCAAGGGCCGCGACAAGGATTACACCAACGGCGCGCCCCAGATTCCGCAGTTTTGCGACGACAATGGCTGCTCCCTGCGCCCCTTCATCCATGGCGTCACGCGCGAACGCTCGCTGGCGACCAATTTCCGCTGGGTGACGAAGATCGACACAGACGACCGCCGGTATTTGCAATGGTTCGTGCGCGGCGACGACTATCGCCTGTTCGGACTCAAGGGCAGCATCCACCTGTTCGGCGTCGACAAGGGGTTCATCCATATCTTCGGCACCGATGACACCGGCAAGAACATCTTCAGCCGCACATTGCACGCGATTTACACATCGCTCGCCGTCGGCACGCTCGGGGTGTTTATCTCTTTCGTGCTGGCGCTGATCATAGGAGGGGTCGCCGGCTTTTACGGTGGCTGGATCGACGGGGTGATCCAGATGATCACCGACGCGATCCGCACCGTGCCGATCATACCGCTTTTCATGGCCATCGCCGCCTTTCTTCCGCCCGAGATCAGCGCAGAGGCCCGGTTCTTCTACATTGCGATCATCATCGGCCTGATCAACTGGCCCACACTGGCCCGCCGTGTGCGAACCCACCTGCTGACCGAACGGACACAGGAATATGTGCTGGCGGCGCAGCTTTGCGGTGCGGGTCCGGGGCACATCATCCGCAAGCACCTTCTGCCGAGTTTCACCAGCTATATCATCGTCGATTTGGTGATCTCTTTCCCCTACATGGTGCTCAGCGAAACCGCGCTTTCCTTCATCGGCCTCGGCCTGAAAGACCCCGTCAATTCCCTCGGCGTTCTGCTGCAGAACACCACTTCGGCAGACGTCCTTCTGAACTATCAATGGTATTTCATCCCCGTCTTCTTCTTCATTGCGCTTGTGATGGCCTTCGTCTTCGTCGGCGATGGTCTGCGCGATGCCGCAGACCCCTATGGGGGCCACAAGAAATGAGCCTCATCTCCGTCACCGATCTGACAATCCGGTTCAAAACCGATGAAGGCCTGATCACGGCGGTCGAAGATGTGTCCTTTGACATCGCACCCGGCGAAGTGCTGGGCCTCGTTGGTGAAAGCGGGTCGGGGAAATCGGTGACAGCCAAGGCGCTGATGCAGCTCAATGCCGGCAACACAGTCTATGACCCGGCGTCGCGGATCACGCTTAACCTGCCCGATCAGCCGCCGCTCGATATCCTTGGCCTCAAACGCGAGCGCGATATGGGCATCATCCGCGGCGGCGCAGTTTCGATGATCTTTCAGGAACCGATGGCGAGCTTCGCGCCCGCGATCACCATCGGCAAGCAGATGGTGGAACAGCTTCAGCTGCATTCCCACATGACGAAACAAGAAGCAAAAGAGCATTCCATCGACATGCTCGACAAGGTCGGCATCAAGGAACCGGCCAGCCGGTTTGACCAGTTTGCCTTTGAATTGTCCGGCGGGATGCGTCAGCGGGCGATGATCGCGATGGCCCTTTCGACCAATCCAAGGCTTCTGATCGCCGATGAACCGACGACTGCGCTTGACGTGACCATTCAGGCGCAAGTCATCGATCTGATGAAGGATCTGGTGGCCGAATTCGGCATGGGCATCCTGTTTATCACCCACGACCTCGGCGTGATCGCGCAAACCGCCGACCGCGTGGCGGTGATGTATCTGGGCCGGATCATGGAATCGGGGCCGGTGCGGGAAGTGATCCGCAACCCGGCGCATCCCTATACCCAAGGCCTGATCAACGCGTTGCCGAAACTCGACGATCTGGATGCGCCGCTGACCCCGGTTCCGGGCGACATCCCCTCGCCGCTGGAACGGCCCCCGGGATGCGTTTTTCACACCCGTTGCGACCGCGCCGATGCGGGGCTGTGCAGGACCACTGTGCCACAAAAGGTCGAGGTTGAACCCGGCCACGTCGCCGCCTGCCATTTTGCTGCAAAGGCAGAGGCCGCCGCATGAGCGCCCCGGCCCTTATCACCGTAGACAATATGTCCACGCATTACCCGCTCGGGCGGCGTATATTGGGCGATGTGCCGGTTCTGAAGGCCGTGGACGAAGTCTCGCTGACGATCCCCAAAGGCGCCTTTGTCGGGTTGGTTGGCGAAAGTGGGTCCGGTAAGACCACACTGGGTCGCGCCATCCTGCGCGCGGCACCGATTACCTCCGGCACAGTGCGTTACAACGACGGCGAGGTCGACTATGACGTTGGAACGCTGGAAGGTGCGGCGCTCAAGGACTATCGCAAGCGCGCGCAGCTGATCTTCCAGGACCCTTACGCCGCGCTTTCACCCCGCATGACGGTGCGTGACATCATCGCCGAACCGCTGGAAGTGATGGGCCTTACCAAGAACCGCGCAGAGACTGACGAACGCGTCCGCGAAATTGCCGCCAAATGCAGGCTGAACCTCGAACATCTTCGCCGCTTCCCGCACGCCTTTTCGGGGGGGCAGCGACAGCGCATCTCCATCGCCCGCGCGCTCGTAACGGGGCCAAAATTCGTGGTGGCCGATGAAGCGGTGGCTGCGCTTGATGTCTCAATTCAGGCCGATATCCTCAATCTTCTCAAACAATTACAGGCCGACCTTGACCTGACGTTCCTGTTCATCAGCCACGATCTCTTTGTCGTCGCGCATGTTTGCGACTTCGTGGCCGTTATGTATCACGGGAAGCTCCTTGAACAGAACGACACCCGCGCGCTGTTCGCCAACCCGCAGCACGACTACACAAAAACACTGCTCTCCGCGATCCCCTCGCTCGACCCCGACGATCGGCACCGCGCGAAGGTCTACGACCCGACCGCGTGAAGCCGGCTCTGCCGTTCATCACCCTGTTTAAAATACTCCGGGGGAGGTCTGGAGGGGGCAGCGCCCCCTCCAGACAGTCGGATTTTCAGAATGGAAATTCGAAAGATCTACCCGACCAATTCCAGACCGGAAAAGAAGTAAGCGATCTCAACGGCCGCCGTTTCCGGCGCATCCGAGCCGTGGACCGAGTTTTCACCGACCGACTCGGCGAATTCCGCCCGGATCGTGCCCGGCGCTGCATCGGCAGGGTTGGTTGCCCCCATGACTTCGCGGTTCTTGGCAATCGCGCCTTCGCCTTCAAGTACCTGAACGACGACCGGCTCTGACGCCATAAACTCACACAGCTCGTCGTAAAACGGACGCTCCTCATGAACCGCATAAAACACACCCGCCTGCGCCTTGGACAGGTGAATGCGTTTCTGCGCCACAATGCGCAGGCCCGCATCCTCGAACTTGGCATTGATCTTGCCCGTCAGGTTGCGCTTGGTTGCATCCGGTTTGATGATGGAAAGCGTGCGTTCAGTGGCCATCTCGATTGTCCTCATGTGTGCTGGGCGTACCTGTGGTTCGCCCGTCAAAATCTGCGCGCGCCCTAGCACGGCCAATCTGCGGTGAAAAGCGGCGATTGACCGCGTTTACCCAATCCGGCACACCGCGCCCATGTTGCGCATAGAGAACATCACCTTTTCGATGGATGGCCGCCCTCTGATCGAGGGTGCAAGCGCCGTAATCCCCGTTGGTCACAAAGTTGGCCTTGTCGGGCGCAACGGAACCGGTAATACCAACGGCGGGATGATTTGACTCGCTTTTTGGATTCCCAAATTGTTCGGTATGTGACTCACTGTTTCTGTCCAGAGAGGGAGGGAGATATGGGTGCCGCGGTTCCGGTTTTGCGCGATGATTTCACGGTGCACGAGTTGCGCGCTTTAGCCGGTCGCGCGTCGAACGGCAAAGTAGCACGTCGGCTTTTGGCGATTGCTCTGGTGCTTGAAGGGTCGTCGCGCAAGGTTGCTGCCCAGAGTTGCGGGATGGATCGCCAAACCCTTCGAGACTGGGTCCATCGATACAATGTCGAAGGTCCTGACGGGCTGTCAGATCGTGGGGGTGGCGGCGCGAAACCTCGATTGTCGCCGGAGCAGATAGCGCAGCTTGCGGTCTGGGTGGAGGCTGGCCCTGATCCGGCCCGCGATGGTGTGGTTCGCTGGCGTCGCGCCGATCTTGCCCGGCGCATTGAGGCGGAGTTCGAGATCAAGCTCCACGAACGCACAGTAGGTAGTTATTTGGTTCAACTGGGCTTTCGCAGGCTGTCGGTCCGCCCCGAACATCCCAACGCCGACCCAGTGGCACAGACTGCATTTAAAAAAAACTTTGCCAGCATCGTAGCCGACATTTTGACTGAACGGGCGAAAGGAAAGCCACTGGAAATATGGTTCCAGGACGAAGCACGGGTGGGCCAGCAGGGAACACTCACCCGTGTCTGGGCGAAGCGGGGAACCCGCCCACGTGCGCCCCGGGATACCCGCTACAAATGGAGCTACGTATTTGGCGCTGCCTGTCCGGCACGTGGTGCCGCAGCTGGGCTGATCCTGCCTTATACCAAGGGTGCTTCAAAATGACTCAGCTATGGATTTTGGGTACCGCCTGAGGTGCTGAGGTGATTCAAGATTGGCAAAGGAGACCACCGATGCCAGCCAGGATACCGATGCCAGCCAGGATACCGATGCGAGCCGATTTTACCGCCAATGATCTGCGCAAGCTTGCCGCAGAGAGTTCTGATGCCCGGCAGAGCCGACGGCTTTTGTCGCTTGCCGCTATCGCCGATGGCATGTCGCGTGGGGCTGCGGCCCGCATTGGCGGGATGGACCGGCAAACGCTCAGGGACTGGGTGCTCCGTTTCAACGCTGATGGTCCAGCGGGGCTGCTGGATCGGCAGCGAGGAGGCTCGCGATCCCGCCTTGACAATGCGCAACTGGATGAACTGGCGGCTCTTGTCGAGACCGGTCCTGATCCTGAAAAGGACGGTGTCGTCCGCTGGCGGCGGGTCGATTTGAAGAATGTGATCAAGGCGCGTTTTGGCGTCGACTATCACGAGCGCCATGTGGGGCAGATTCTGCACAATCTGGGCTTTTCCCACATCAGCGCACGCCCTCAGCACCCGGGGCAGGACGTGCAGGTCATTGAGGATTTCAAAAAAACTTCGGCGACAATCTGAAGGAGACGCTTCAGGGGGTGCCGCCGGACAAACCCGTCGAAATCTGGTTCCAGGACGAGATGCGTCTCGGTCAGAAGAACACCCGCGTCCGCCAGTGGGCACGCAAGGGCACACGGCCCCGCCAGCCCGCCGATCAGCGTTACCAAAATGCGTATCTTTTTGGCGCCATCTGCCCCGAACGCGGCACCGGCGCGGCGATCATGATGCCAGCAGCCGACACCTATGCGATGCAGCGCCACCTGGAAGAAATCAGCAAAATTGTCTCCGATGGCGCCCACGCCGTCATCCTCATGGACCAAGCCGGCTGGCACACGACATCCGCTCTGGAAATCCCGCAAAACCTGTCGCTCATGTTTCTGCCGCCCAAATCACCAGAGCTGAATCCAACCGAAAACATTTGGCAATATCTCCGCCAGACATGGCTCGCAAACCGGACGTTCGACACATATGACGCGATTCTCGACGCGGGGTGCGAGGCCTGGAACAACCTCATCGCAAGACCGCAAACCATCACATCCATCGCAAGCCGCAACTGGGCGAAAGTCGGTCAGATTGAATAACCCTTGGTATTATGTTAACACAGAGGCGATGGGCCTGCATCTCGACGAGGTCTCAAAAACAATCGCACCCGGTTCTCATGCGCTCCTGGTCACAGATGGCGCGGGGTGGCACGGAGCCAAGGGGCTCTTGGTGCCAGACAACATAACGCTCCTGAAGCTGCCCCCCTATGCGCCCGAACTCAACCCGATGGAAAATGTCTGGGCCTATCTGCGCTCCAACAAGCTGGCCATCACCGTGTTCGATACCTACGAGCAGATCCTCGACAAATGCGCAGACGCCTGGAACTTCTTCGAAAATGACCCGCAGCGCATAACCTCAATAACGACCAGAGAATGGGCAACGGTCAATTGATCAAGCCGTTGGTATAAGACAACGCTTTTTCGTCTGATCAGGAGGGAACTGGCACTTGAGGCTGGCGATATCTCGATTCCCAAAGGCGCACGGATCGGCGGCGTAGCACAGGAAGTACCGGGAAATGACGTCTCGCTTCTTAACACCGTTCTTGCGGCAGATACCGAACGCGCGGCCCTGATTTCCGAGGAAAGTGACGACCCCGCACGGATCGCCGATATTCAGACCCGTTTGGCCGACATCGATGCCTGGAGCGCCGAAGCACGGGCGTCTTCCATTTTGCGCGGATTGGGGTTTACCCACGACGAACAATCCATGCCCTGTTCGGCCTTTTCAGGCGGCTGGCGGATGCGGGTGGCGCTGGCATCGGTTCTGTTTTCCGCACCTGATCTGCTCCTGCTTGACGAACCTACCAACTATCTCGACCTCGAAGGCGCACTGTGGCTTGAAAGCTATCTGTCGAAATACCCCCATACAGTGATCATTGTCAGCCATGATCGCGGCCTGCTGAACCGCGCGGTCGGTGCAATCCTGCATTTGCACGATCGGAAACTGACATTTTATCAGGGGCCCTATGACCAATTTGCCCGCCAACGCGCCGAGCGTGCGGCGCAAGCGGCAGCGATGGCCAAGAAACAGGAAACCCGCCGCGCGCATCTGCAATCCTATGTCGACCGTTTCCGGTATAAGGCAGACAAGGCGAAACAAGCGCAATCGCGCCTGAAAATGATTGCACGGATGCAGATGATCACACCGCCGGAAGAGGCGGCGCGAACCGTGTTTTCCTTCCCAAAGCCCGAGGAGCTTTCGCCACCAATTGTAAACCTTGAAAGCGCAAGCACCGGGTATAACGGTGTGCCGGTCCTGAAAAAACTGAACCTGCGCATTGACCAGGATGACCGGATCGCGCTTCTGGGCCGCAACGGAGAGGGTAAATCCACCCTTTCCAAGATGTTGGCCGAGAAACTTGAAGTGCTCGGCGGGCGCGTGACGCGCGCGCGAAAGCTGCGTGTCGGATATTTCGCGCAGCATCAGGTGGAAGAGCTGCGGCTTAACGAGACGCCCCTGCAACATCTTCACAGAGAACGCCCGAATGGACGCCATCGAAACTGCGCCCTGTGCTGGCGGGGTTCGGGTTGATGGCCGAACAAGCCGAAATCGAAGTGCGAAAGCTTTCAGGAGGACAAAAGGCGCGTTTGTCCTTGCTGCTGGCCACGCTGGACGCACCGCATCTATTGATCCTTGATGAGCCGACAAACCATTTGGACATCGAAAGTCGGGAGGGTCTGGTAGAAGCGCTGACCACCTATACCGGCGCGGTTATCCTTGTCAGCCACGACATGCACCTGCTGGAGCATGTCGCAGACAGGTTGTGGCTGGTGAACAAAGGCACGGTTGAGCCCTATAATGATGCCTTAGAAGATTACCGCAAGATGCTGTTATCTCAGGATAGACAGGAGAAGCCCAAAAAGGCGGATAAACCGAAACCTGTCAGCCGGGACAAGCTGCTGTCACTGCGCGCCGAGGTGCGCAAGTGCGAGGATCGGATGTCGAAGCTGGAAGACATGCGCGACAAACTCAGCGTAAAACTCGCCGATCCCGGACTGTACGAAAAAGGTGATTCCGGGGAGATCGAAGTTTGGCAGAAGAAATACGCCGAAGTGATGGAAGGAATTGACCGGGCCGAGGCGATGTGGCTGTCAGCCCAGGATAAACTGGACAAGGCGGAGGCGCGCTGATGGAATTGGCCTTTGTTATTACGGCGTTCACGGCGCTGTTTGTGGTGATTGACCCAATTGGGCTGGCACCATTGTTTGTTGCGCTGACCCAGGGTGAAAGTGCAGCACGTCGGCGCAGGATTGCGTTGCGCGCCTGCGCCGTGGCCTTCGGTTTGCTGACATTGTTTGGTTTGTTTGGAGAATCTCTGTTGGCGGGGATCGGCATTTCCATGCCGGCTTTCCGCATCGCTGGTGGCATCCTTTTGTTCCTGACGGCGCTGGATATGCTCTTTGAACGCCGCACCAAGCGGCGACAGGGGCAGGCACAGGACGATGACCCTGAAAGCGACCCGTCAGTGTTTCCGTTGGCAATGCCGCTTACCGCCGGGCCGGGTGCATTGGCGACGATGGTTCTTCTCGCGGGCGCGCCCGGTACGACGTGGGAATCCATATTGGCAGTGCATTTGATGATGTTGGCGGTGTTGATAATCGCCTTTTTCCTGTTCTTGAGCGCAGGGCTTTTGGAGCGTGTGTTGGGAAATACCGGTATCATGGTCGTGACGCGGTTGATGGGCATGTTACTGGCCGCATTGTCGGTGCAGTTTGTGCTGGATGGGTTGGTGCAAACGGGCTTGTTACCATTTCAGGGCTGAAATCTGTGCCCGAAACACCTATCTCTGGTCAAATTCGGAGCCAACATGACCGCTGATGACACCGCTTCCCTGATCTACCTCGCGCTCTTGGGCGCGGCGATTGCAGGCTATGCCATCGTGGCAAATCGCGGGCAATTAGGCCAGATGCTGCGTCAGGTCTTCCTGTGGGCATTGATTTTCCTGGGCGTCATTGCGGGATACGGTGTCTGGCAGGACGTTCAAGGGGATCTTGTTCCCAAACAGGCCGTGTTTTCCGATGATGCCCGTGTCGAGGTGCCGCGTTCGGCGGATGGGCACTATTATTTGACGGTCAACCTCAACGGTAAACCAATTAATTTTGTGGTCGACACCGGTGCCACGAATGTGGTGCTGACCAAAGATGATGCCGCGCGCATCGGGATTGATCTTGATCGCCTTGTTTACAGCGCCATCGCGCAAACGGCCAATGGCGAAACCCGCTCTGCCCGGGCGCGCGTGGATGAGGTCGTGCTTGGCGATATTGTTGATCGCAATGTCGTGGTCTGGGTCAATGAGGGCGAAATGTTCGGTTCACTATTGGGTATGGATTATCTTCAACGGTTTGACCGGATTTCTATTGAAGGCAATCAACTGGTGCTGGAGCGCTGATCGACTTCTGACGCAGACGGTGAAGAATTTGCCGCTGTCCAGCTTTTCAAAGGCGTATTGCGCGCTATGGTCGCGCGAAACGAATTGAGAGACAGAATGGATCCGCTCGTCATATTCACCCCATCGGGCAAACGTGGGCACTTCGCGGTCGGAACGCCGATCCTGACGGCGGCGCGCCAATTGGGCGTTGATCTGGACAGTGTTTGCGGCGGGCGCGGCATTTGCTCAAAGTGCCAGATCACTCCCAGTTTCGGCGAATTTCCCAAACACGGCGTGAAGGTTGCAGACACCGCATTGTCGGAATGGAATTCCGTCGAGGAACGATATGACCGTGTACGCGGTTTGAAAACGGGAAGAAGACTTGGCTGTCAGGCAACAGTGCGAACCGACGTAGTCATCGACGTACCACCAGAAAGTCAGGTGCATAAACAGGTTGTGCGCAAGGCCGCCGCCGAACGCGACATCACGATGGATCCGGCAACGCGGCTTTACTATGTGGAGGTCGCCGAACCGGACATGCATGTGCCGACGGGCGATCTTGAACGCTTAAAGGCGGCTCTGGCGGACCAGTGGGAAATTGACACCGACGCGCTGCGCATCGATTTGAATGTGCTTTCCACGCTTCAGCCCGCGTTGAGGAAGGGCGATTGGGCCGTGACCGTCGCCTTGCACAAGGGCAATCAGGACAGCGGAGAGCGCATCCTGGATGTTTGGCCGGGTTATTGGGAAGGTCGGCTTTATGGGTTGGCCATTGATCTGGGTTCTACGACGATTGCGGCGCATCTCTGCGATTTGCGCAATGGTCAGGTCGTTGAAAGCGCAGGTGTGATGAACCCGCAAATCCGGTTTGGCGAAGATCTGATGAGCCGGGTCAGTTATGCAATGATGAACCCCGGCGGTGACAAGGAGATGACAGCAGCAGTGCGCGCCGCCATAAACGCGCTGGCAGTCGAGATCGCGGAAGCTGCGGCGATAGAACCGCGCCAGATTGTCGAAACGGTGTTCGTCTGCAACCCGGTCATGCACCACTTGCTCCTCGGCATTGATCCCGTTGAATTGGGTCAGGCACCATTCGCGTTGGCCACATCGGATTCTCTGGCGCTCGATGCCATCGAGCTTGATCTGAACGCGATGAACAACGCCGCGCAGGTCTATATCCTTCCTTGCATTGCGGGTCATGTCGGGGCAGATGCCGCCGCCGTGGCACTATCAGAAGAACCTAACAAATCCGAAGACCTCGTGCTGGTTGTCGATGTCGGAACGAATGCCGAGATTTTGTTGGGCGACAAGACCAGAGTACTGGCATGTTCTTCACCCACCGGTCCAGCCTTTGAGGGTGCACAAATCTCCTCGGGCCAGCGCGCCGCGCCCGGTGCGATTGAGCGGGTTGAAATTGACCCGGTGACAAAAGAACCGCGTTTCAAAGTCATCGGAAGCGACTTTTGGTCAACAGAGGAAGGATTTGCCGAAGCGACTGCCGTCACCGGCATTACCGGCATTTGCGGATCCGGCATCATCGAGGCGGTGGCAGAGATGCGTGCGGCGGGTCTTGTCGATGCCAGCGGATTGATCGGCTCGGCGGCCCAAACGGGCACAGAACGCTCCTTGCCGGAAGGGCGCACGCATTCCTATCTGCTCCACGATGGATCCGCCGAAGGCGGGCCGGTGATCAGCGTGACACAGGGCGACATCCGCGCCATCCAGCTTGCGAAATCAGCGCTCTACGCCGGTGCACGGCTTTTGATGGATGAACTGGAGACGGAATCGGTGGATCGCGTGGTGCTGGCCGGGGCCTTCGGCGCGCATATTTCCCCAAAACACGCCATGATTCTTGGCATGATCCCCGATTGCCCGCTGGACCGGGTCACAAGCGCAGGGAATGCCGCAGGAACCGGCGCACGTATTGCGCTGTGCAACCGGGCGGCGCGAGCCGAAATTGAAGAAACCGTGCAGCAGATCCATAAGGTCGAAACCGCCATTGAGCCGCGCTTTCAGGAACATTTCGTCGCCGCCAATGCCATGCCCCATGCGTCCGCACCCTTTCCCGAACTGCGAAAGGTGGTTGACCTGCCCGACGTCGCCTTCAACACTGGCGGTGACAAGGCAGGCGGCGGACGCCGCCGCAGACGCAGGGGATAAACAATGATCATTCACCGCGCCGGATCACGGCCCAGCCGGGTTGGACCGGCAGAGACTTTCAGCGGAAGCGTCCGCGTTGACCCAATCAACATGCCCGATCCCCCTGCCCGGGCGCGATCGTTGAACGTGACGTTCGAACCCGGTGCGCGCACCGCATGGCACACGCACCCGCTGGGCCAGACGCTGATTGTCACATCCGGCAAGGGCAGAGCGCAAAAAGAGGGCGAAGCCATTCACGAAATCTTTCCCGGCGACGTGATCTGGTTTGAGCCGGGTGAGCGGCACTGGCACGGCGCGTCCCCTGATACCGCAATGGTCCATGTCGCCATTCAGGAGGCCGATGATACGGGGTCGAACGTCACCTGGATGGAACATGTGACGGATGCGGAGTATTTGGGCGAAAACTAATCCGATATCTGACCCGGTCGGCGCCCACCAGCCTCAGGCTTTGGAGGGAAGTGGGATTTCGCTGACAAATTTCGGGATGTGATAGCCCTTTTGAACGGCAGGCCGGCCCGCAACGCGCAGATACCAGTCGCGCACATTCGGGAACGCGTCCATGTCTATGCCCTGCCACTCAAAACGCGACGTCCAGGGCCAGACCGCCATATCGGCCACCGAAAATTCGTCGACAATGAAATCACGGCCTTCAAGACGCCGGTCCAGCACGCCGTAAAGCCGCTGCGCCTCTTTGGCGAAACGTTCTTCGGCATAGGCCGCTTTACCGGGATTAAAATGCAGGAAGTGATGCGCCTGCCCCAGCATCGGACCCAACCCACCCATCTGCCACATCAGCCATTCAATTGCGCGCCAGCGTTCAGCACCCTTGGGCATGAAGCGGTCGTATTTGTCGGCAAGATACAGAAGGATCGCTCCGGTCTCCATTAATGTCTGCCCGGTTTCGTGATCGACAATCGCCGGAATCTTGTTGTTCGGCGCGATCTTCAGAAAATCAGGATCGAATTGTTCATCCTTGCCGATGTTGATGGAATGCACGGTGTATTCGACACCAAGCTCCTCCAGCATGATGGAAACCTTACGCCCGTTAGGGGTCGTCCATGTGTAAAGGTCGATCATTCGTTTGCCTGTCCTTCCCGATTGCGCCCAAAGTGGCGGGTCCATATTTCCGTCCGAACCTTGTCGCGGTTTTCATAAAACTCAATAGCATCGTGCAGATTGTCGATTGCCGGCAAGTCCCGACCCTCGCCAATCACGGTTAAACGCAAAGTGTACCACGCGGTTATGCCACCTTCGGGGTTTTCGGCAAACCTGGGAAACTCCGGCGCGGGCATCTGATCGTTGCGCCACAGATGCACCAGGTTCGGTTGCAACGCGAGCACCCGGGCCAGCCCGACCACATCTACATGGCCCTCTGCCACGGCGCTTTCTGCCTGCGCGCGCGTCTTGAATCCACCCGTCAGCATCAGCGGCTTTGATGTCACCCGCCGCGCTTGTTTCGCAAATTCCAGAAAATACGGACCCGGCCCACCACTGTCAGACGCGGATTTGGCACCGGGGAAATAGGTGCCGCCGCTTACGTCAATCAAATCGAGCGAAGTGGTATCCAGCATTCCCACCACTTTCAGCGAGTCCGCCTCGCTCAGCCCGCCGTGAAGTTGGTCAGAGGCGTTTAATTTCAACGCGATGGGAAAGTCCGGCCCGACGGCGGCGCGCGTGGCCTCGATGACTTTCAACGTCAGCCGCGCGCGATTTGCGATTGCTCCGCCATATTCATCGCTTCGCCGATTAAACAACGGTGAAAGGAATTGGCTAAGAAGAAATCCGTGCGCCGCATGAAGTTCTACTCCACCAAAACCTGCTCTTTTTGCGCGCCCGGCGGTGGTGGCAAACTCGGTTGGCAGTTCGGCAATTTGGGTTTTGGTTAGTTCCTCGCAAGTCAAACCCGGCAGGTTCAATGCGCTTGGGCCCATTGGTCGGCTGGTAGGTGCATAGGCCAGCGCTCCCGCGTGTCCCAATTGCAGCCACAGCGTGGCACCGTTGCATTGCCCCGCCTCGGCGAGTTTGGAAAAACGCGATTGATCGGAATGTTCATTCAACACCAGATTTCCGGGTTTCTCTGCAAAGTCCGGGCTGCCCTGTACTTCACCGACGACAGACACTGCGACGCCACCGTTGGCCCAAACACTATATAGATTTTCTTGAGCCGCGGCCGGGTGTCCGGTTCCGTCGCCGAGTGAATCCGACATTGCGGACTTAACGATGCGATTCTTCAAAATGGCACCGCAGGGAAGTTGCAGCGTTGTGAAAAGCGCGTCATTCGTTTGTTTCAGGTTGGTTTCCGGCAAAAAAAGAGCATTCCTTTGTTTAGCCACCGATGGAAATCAGCGGCGGATTATCGGCGCGGTGAACTGCCCCAAACAGGTATGTGAATTCTTCGGTCAAAAACATTTGCGCTTCAACAGGACATGCTGGCTTTAGAAAGTTTTTCTATTCGAGTTCTGTCATGACCACCGCCGGGCGCCGGTGTGTCTGGACCATTTGAATTCAGACATGAAAATTACGTAATGCCGCAAACCGCAAGGCCATTCTCAGTCAAGCCGACGACAACGAATCAGCGAGGCCTTGGGCGTATGTCGTCACTCCGTTGGGGCACCAATTGGTTCATTGTCCCTCTGGTTGGGCATAGTAATTCGGGCAGGGCCAGCCCTATTCCTCTGAATTTGAGAAAGCAGGTCGCGCGTAACTGCAATATCGGCCGATCACCGATTTTTTAGCGCCGTTTCGGCCCGTCGGGTAGAATGGCTTCGACATTTGCGACTAGCTGCGGATAGCCGCGTTATCTTTTTCCAACCAGCCTCCGAAGGTCACCAAGGATGTCAGCAACGGGATTCGCATTGGCAATTGGGCGATCGAACTTTCTTTCGATCTTTCGCATCAGCCGACCGGCATAAATGGCAGCGATAATATTCCCAAGCGCGAGGGCACCCAGGATCCACCAAACGCCCAATTGCGCGCCAACCAGAAGCAGCGGAAAGACAATTGCGAATGTACGGATGGCCATCAATCGCAATGCGGTTCCGGGCATCTGCAGGCCATTCAGGATCGCCACCGTCACGTTCAAAATGCCCTGAAAGCCGTACGAGATCGCGACGATCTTAAAATAGAGGCTGACGAACCGTATAACTTCCGGATCGTCAGAGAAGATGCGGGCAATCGCATTGCCCAGCAGCGCCAAAAGAACAAGCAGGACAATCCCGAGATATATTGACGCCTTGCCCGCAAAAATGATCGCGTCGTCGATGCGGTCATGCTCACTAGCTCCGAAATTCTGCGCAATAAAGGGTGTGATCGACATCGAGACGGCGAAAATCCCGATCAAGGCAAGTGCTTCGATCCGGCTCGCCACACCGAATGCGGCCACAGCCTCTGAACCGTACCCCGCCAAAAGGAACGTGGTGAACATCCCTGTGGCAGGCCTTACCACCCTTCAAAATTTCCGGATCTGATTTGACGTTTGTCTGATCTGTGTGATTCAAGGAGTCTCCACTGCTGATATTGGAGGCTGGTTTGTTGGGAAATGTTTGTTTTTCAGAGCTTTATTCGAAGGTTGAGGCGGATTTTCAGGACCGCTTGCTCGGGTATCACAAGTCGCGCCGGGAGGGATTGTGCATCATAGCAAGCGTGATTTTGAACACGCGCAGCGTCAATCTGATGGAAAATGCGGCTGCTCTGCCCCGCGATATCGGCTCTGTGGACCACCGCTATCAATACATTTCGCGGGTTCTGGGCAATCCTCACATCGATACTGATGAGATCATGCAGGCCTATGTTGGTGAAATTTTCCGCCGCCAGTGTGAGGCCGGAGAAACGATTGTGGTGGCCCTTGATCAAAGCAAGCTCAACGAAGGGCATGAGGTTTTGATGTTATCGGTGCGGATGCGGGATCGGGCCCTCCCGGTCGCCTGGCGTGTACGCCAGACCAAAGGGCCGATTGGATGGCGCGTGCAACATGAGCTTTTGGAAGCAGTCCGCCCATGGCTCCCGGCGGATGCGCGTGTGTTGCTGGCGGGAGATCGGTTTTATGGAACCGCCCGATTGGTCGCATGGTGCCAGGAGGCTGGATGGGACTACCGGCTGCGCATGAAGGGAAATATCACACTGCAACATCAGGGTGGCGAGATGATGACGCGCGAAATTGCCCAACTGATGCCCGAAGGGCTTGTAAACGCTGAGCTTTACGGAACGGGCGTCTTTAGCAACATTGGAGTGCTTCACGAGGAGGGGCACAAAGAGCCTTGGATTATTGCCATGAATGCAGCACCGTCCGAGTACAAGGTGCTCGATTATGGAATGCGTTGGGGAATTGAAGCCATGTTCTCCGACTTCAAAACCCGGGGCTTTGAAATTACTCAAAGCCAGATCAAAAAGCCGGATCGATTGGCCCGCCTCATTTTGGTGCTGGCAATCGCCATGTACTGGGCTGTTTCAACCGGAGCAAACGAAGAGCACCACGTCGCAATACGCGGCGAAAAAAGGGGATTCGAAAAGCCCGAAGGTCCTTATGCTCTCTCTTCAAGACAGGCCTTCGTGCTATCCGACGATGCCTCGCAGGTTATGCCAAAATCCCCAAGCTCTGGGATGTCTGGCTAAATTGAAGGGTGGTAAGGTGGCAGGCACCAGAATTTGCATCGAAATCGTGGGGACGGAAAACCGGAGAATTTCGCGAAGACCAGCAAGAGCGCGGAACATAGGGCCGAACCCGATGAGGCCGTGGCGACGCAGAATTGTCATGACCCCAATGAATATAAAGGCGAATGACATGGCCGTTGCCCATGCTGCTCCGGCCAGTCCCAGTTCCGGAAATGGACCGATGCCAAAGATCAAGAGGTAGTCAAAGACGAGGTTGATCACACCGGCAATTCCAAAGATGATCTCGGTCTCTTTCGTGACGCCGATGGCGCGCGCAGCCCCACTGCCGATGATCCCCAACATCAGGAACGGAAAGCTGAGATAAAGAATGCCCATATAGGTCTCGATCAGGGGCAGGATGGCCTCATCCGCACCCAGCACGGTAAACATCGGCCCAATAAGCGCTCGCGCGCCCAAACCGAGGACAACTGACAGGATGAGGACAAAAACAAGTGACACCATGGTCAACCCGCGCGCTTGGTCTGCATTGCCTTCGCCCATGGTTTTCGCAACCACAGCAGACACACCGACCGACAGCCCCATGAACACCGACAGAAACAGCAGATAGGCCGTCGACGAGAACGCGAGCGCGGCAAGCTCTGCCGAACCAAGCTGCCCGACAAAATACGTGTCCACGATCTGAAACAGAAATGTCGACAACATGCCCAGGCTGATCGGGGCGGCCATTTTCAGCAGCATATTGTTGACGGGTTGTTCGAGCATGGGATTGCGTTGCTCTGCCATTGTGTTGTCCTTAGCCGTGGCGCAGGAAGATCGGGATGATCACTTCTTCTTCATCTGCAATATGGCGGTGCATGATTTTCTTAAGCGCCGCCGCATGTCGGTAAAGGGCGGCGGTGCTGTCTCGCGCTGGTGCGCGGAAAACACCAGCAAGCTCCGTTTCAACGCCGTTCAGCGCCTCATCCAGAACCTGATGATCGCCGTCCAGCAGGCTCATTGCACGCGCCAGATTCGGATAAAGTCGCAGGAATTGAGGGAAATAGCCATGATCCTCGATCTCATGATGGCCATGCGCGAATTGCAACAGATGCGTGGCGCGCTGTTGAAGGCCCGCAACCGCAACCTGATCTGACACGTCGTTATTTGGCGTATCCAGCAATGTCTCTGTGATTTGCGCCAGCCAATCCGCCCCATCCAATAGCTGGCGGTGGATGTTCATGAAAAACCGCGCCTTGCCCGCAAACCGGGGATGCGCACGCCAGTCCTGCTCGGCCTCTTCCAGAAGTGTTGGACGGATCGCGTTTGGCAATCCGTCCCGCATCGCAACATGGTGCGACAGGTTTTGGTAGTCGGCTGACATCACGCGGCCAGATCGACCTTTGGGCTGGTGCCCTGTTCCTCATGCACACGCTGCACAGCCGGATCAGCGGCCAGTTGGCGGATCACCCGGTCGATATTGGGATAGGCGCTGGTCGGCTTGTCGAACCCATAGGCCCAATTCGCCATCGGATACAGGAAGGCATCTACGACGGATTTTTCGTCGCCAAGCATCCATGTCTTTCCGTCAAGATGCGCCTCGATGACATCCAAGGCGGTGCCAACCCGCACCTGCGCCGCATCCTTCACCGCGCCAAACTGCGCCTCATCTGCATGATACCGCATTGGCATGAAATAAGGCCAAAAGAACGGGTGAAGAGTGGCCGAGAGGAAGGCCAACCAGCGGTAGAGTTGATCACGGCCCTCGGCACCAGCCGCAGGGCCGAGATTTGCCTCTGGGTTCTGATCCACCAAATGCAAAAGGATCGCCAGGCCCTCGGACAGCGGCTCTTCATCGACCAGCGTCGGGACCACGCCCGCCGGGTTCAGTTTCAGGTATTCCGGCGATTTCATTCCCGCAAAGTCGAGGTGCTCGACCTCATACGGCTTGCCGATCCATTCCAGAACGATGTGCATGGCGGTGCCACAGGTGCCGGGGGCGGAATAGAGTTTCATAGTCATATCCTTTCAGTCATTGCCTTGGTGAACATGTTCGGCGATCAGGGTTGCAACCGATGGACCAGGGCCCACAAGCTCCAGCACGTTGCGGTCCGGATCGCGGATAAAGATGGTTTTGGTGCCACGAAAATCGCGCCGCCCGGTGATCTCGATGCCATTGGCGGTGACAAACGCTTCGGTCGCTTCGGCGTCCTTCACCTTCACCGCCAGATGCGTAATGCCGGGATATTTTGGCTTTTCATCCATCAGGATGTTTTCGCCCGGCTTTGCTGTGGCTGGCCCAAGCAGGTTGATGTTGATCCCCGAGGGATGCAGCATCACCAGCGGATGACCCTGATCGAACCCACCGTCTGCGATCAGTTCAAATCCCAGGAGTTCGTAGAAGGCCACCGTTTTTTTCCGGTCGCTGATGCGAATGCCGATGTGGTCGAAATTGCTGATCTCAATCATGGCTTTGCGTCTCCTTGCCTTGCCATGAAGATAGTCTTGCCTGTTATGGACATTAATAGCAAAATTGTAATAGTATCTATTCCATATGGATCATAATAGAGATCTCTTCGAGGGCATGTACCTATTCCACGCGGTGGTCGAGCAAAGCGGCCTGAGCGCCGCCGCACGTGTCCTGGGGCATACGCCGAGCCACGTTAGCAAAGAGCTTGCAAGGCTTGAGACCCGCTTGGGGACGCGGCTGTTGAACCGAACGACCCGCAAAATCAGCCTGACCGAAACAGGACGCACCTACTTTGAGAATGCCCGCCGGATGATCGAGGACACCCGCGCCATTGAAAGCCGTCTCACCGAACTTGGTGATCGGCCTTACGGCGAGTTGAGGATGAGTGTGCCAGTGGTATTTGCTCATGGCTGTCTGAACGATTGGCTTTCAGATTTTTTGGAACAATATCCGGACATCAGCCTCAACATCGATGTTTCCGAACGGCGCGCTGACATGGTTGCGGAGGGGATCGACTTGTTGGTCCGTATCGGTGATTTACCCCCGTCCGACTTTATCGCCAGAGAATTGTTTAAAACCGAAGGTGTGACGGTCGCCGCACCGTCCTATCTGAAGCGCAAGGGCGTTCCTGGGAACCCAAAAGAGCTTGCGGACCACGATCTCATCGACTTTTCATTCCACGGTCCAACAAGGAACTGGATATATCCCGGGCCCGATCAAACATCGATTTCCGTGCCGGTTCGCCCGCGCGTGCGTTGCAATGACGCGCAAACGGAAAAAGCACTGGCTTTGGCGGGGCGTGGTATCACGCGACTTCCAAAACTCGCGTGCCAAAGCGAACTTGAGTCCGGGGCATTGGTCCCGCTTTTGCCTGACTTCGCGTCAGCACCCGCCGGTGTGAACATCATTTACGCCAGCAAAGATAACCTTGCGGCGAAGACCCGCGCTATGATTGATTTCCTCGTCAAGAAAAGTGTTTCTATGGTTACCCGATGATGAATTCGACGAGGTGTTCTTCGAGGCCGGTGTGACATTGGACGTCGCCCGGCAAATCGAAAATTATCAAACGATGCTCTGCACTTGGCCTTTTGGGCACGCATTATGAATTTGCAGCCCCCAAGCTTCTAAATAGAACCGCGCGCAAAGGCGATCAGGAACCAGATCAGCAGGGCCACGCCGATGGCCCCTGCAATTTCCGGCCACCATCCGAAATCATATACTTTGTGCTCTTCGTTATTGGTGTCCATGTCTGGATCCTTTCGTCAAAGCCCCGGCAGCCAAAGCGCGATCTGCGGGAAGGTCATAACCAGCGCCAGACCGATGATCTGCAACGCGATGAACGGCAGCACGGCGGCGAAGATTTCCTGCAAGGTGACATCTTTGGGTGCAACCGATTTCAGATAGAAACAGGCCGGGCCAAAGGGCGGCGACAGCATGTAGATCTGGATGTTCATCGCAAACAGAATGCCGAACCACACCGGGTCATAGCCGAGTTGTACCACGACGGGCGCAAAGACCGGCACCGTGATGAAGACAATCGCGATCCATTCCATGAACGTGCCAAGGAAGAAGATGATCAGCATCATGACGATGATCACGACGATGGGTGCCACCTCCATCCCGGTCAGAATTCCACCAAGGAACCGCGTGCCGCCAAGGATGTTGTAGATACCCACGAGGCTGACCGCGCCGATGATCAGCCACAGGATCGACCCGGTGGTGATCGTCGTGGCCCATAACGCCTCGCGAATTCCCTTGATGGTCAATTCACGCCGCGCGGCGGCGACGATCAATGAACCGACCGCGCCGATGGCGGCAGATTCCGTAACTGTTGCTATGCCGCCGTAGATCGAGCCGAGAACGCCAAAGATCAGCAGGAAGGGCAGGATAAGCCCCTTCAGGTGCGTGATCCGCTGCGAGAACGGCAGTTGCGCCTCGGGCGCATCATAGACCGGGCCCATCGCCGGGTTCATCCGCACGCGAAACAGAACGTAAGCAATGTAAAGCGATGCCAGAAGAACACCCGGCAGTATGCCGCCAGTGAACAGGTCTTTCACCGAAACGCCCGCCTCGGCGCCATAAACGATCAGAACAACGCTGGGAGGTATGAGCGTCGCAAGCGATCCCGATGCGCATAGCACGCCGATTGAAAGTTTACGGTCATAGCCGAGGCGGAACATTTGCGGCAATGCGATCAAACCCAAAAGGACGATCTCGCCGCCGACAATGCCGGACATCGCAGCCAGAACCACCGACACGAGGCAGGTCTGAACTGCCACACCGCCCCGCATCTGGCCACCAAGGATGGCCATCGAATTGAACAGTTCTCTCGCGACCCCTGATCGTTCCATGATATTGGCCATGAAAACGAAAAACGGCACCGCGATCAGCGCCTGTTTGTCCATCACCTTGGTGACGGCGGACGTCACATGGATGAACCCGTTGGTGCCATAGGCCAGATAGGCGGCCGATACCGAGATCAGAAGCGTCGAGGCACCAAGTGGCACCCCGATGGCCATCAGCGCAAAAAGCGCGACGACAATCAGCAATGTAATGAGTTCTATGCCCATGTTATTCGACCCCCAGCTCGGTTGGGTCCTTCAGCTCGGCTGAGGGTGTTAAGAGATTTGCAACGAGTTGCAGGAAGTAGAGAATACCAGCTGCAACAAATGCCGTTTTGATGTAGGTCGGTGCCATCGGGTCAAACGCGCTGCCCGACGTTAGCGGGGTTCTTCAGCACTTTCACCATCGGACCCCAAAGCATCCAGATCATTCCGGCCACGCCGATCATCGACAAGACAATGGCGATTTTCTGCATCCGCCGCCAAGCCTTGGCGCCAAGCAGCAGTTCCATTGTTGTAACAGTGATATGGCGGCGCTGTTGGGTGACGGCACCCACGCAAAACAGCCACGCGGTCGCCACCAGCATCATGATCGTCTCTGACGTCCAGGATGTGGGCGCATTCATCGCGTAGCGCATGAAAACTTCGTAGACAGAGAGGAAGATCGCGGTCAGGTAAAAGACCCCGCAGGCCTTGCCCAGAAAAACACTGAGCTTTCCCATCCACTCGACAAATGCCGGCATGTTTCCCTCCCTCGTGTTAAAACTCCGGCGATCAACTGACCGCCGGGGTAATTGGTTCTTGC
This sequence comes from uncultured Paracoccaceae bacterium, assembly GCA_951812305.1. Classification (GTDB taxonomy): domain Bacteria; phylum Pseudomonadota; class Alphaproteobacteria; order Rhodobacterales; family Rhodobacteraceae; genus Rhodobacter_B. The sequence continues at coordinate 693,191 of CATOSB010000008.1, read as the reverse complement.
CGGGTTACTGCAAGAGGCCGATCATCTTCATGAACGCCAGATGGGCATCAAGCGCTGCACGTGCCTTGTCGGACTTCGCAGCGGTTTCTTCCCATGCGCCCATCGCGAGGTTGCGGAAGGCGTCGCGTTCTGCCTGTGGCCAGTTGATGACTTCGATCTCACCACCGGCGGTATCGGCAGCCACCTGTGCCTTGTCCTGCAGGTCAAGCTGGCGACGCAGATCGTCGTAAGCCGCGTAGTACCAGGTTTCCAGAACCAGCTGCTGGGCCTCGCTCAACGAATCCCACTGACCTTTGTTGATGGTGAACTGGTGGATCGCCATCGAATGGATGCCAGGATAAAGCGGATAGGCCGCGATCTGGTGGAAGCCATTGTTGTGGTTGTTGATATAGGCCGACGCGTCAGCCGCATCGATTACGCCCTTCTCCAGCGAGGTGAACACGTCCGAGAACGGGATCGACGCAGGCGCAGCACCAGCCGCCTTAAAGACGGTTGCCGCCAGACCAGAGGGCGAGCGGATTTTCAAACCTGCCAGGTCGGCAACGCCATTGATCTTGACCTTGGAAACCAGCGCTTCCTTGGAAACCGGACCACAGCCCACAACATGCAATGCGCCGGGAAGCGTGCCTTCCCACAACTCCTGCAGCGCGTCGCGGCCACCGCCGAGGCGACAGAATGTCTGGATCTGCTCCGGGCTGTCGTAACCGGCAATCATGTCGCCCATGATGGCGAATGCCGGGTCACGGCCCGAGAAATAGGCAACTGATGTCAAATCACCCGACAGAACACCGGCCATCACGGCCTCTGGCGTCTCTTTGCGGTCAACGACAGAGTTGATCGGGAAGAACTCGATCGTCAGGTCTCCACCGCTCATCGCCTCAAGGCGTGGCACCCAGTTATCTTTCAGGTAATCGAACGAATATCCGCCCGACTGCGTAGATGTCTGAATTTTCAGAACGGTCTGTGCGCTGGCAAAACCAGCAGAGATGGCAAGCGCAGCAGCTGCCAATAGCATCTTCTTCATAAGGTCCTCCTCCCGCCCCCGTGTGCGGGTTTGACTGTTGTCTCGTGCGGCCGAATCCGACCGGACGCATTCAGCAAAGCATTTTATAACGCACACGTCAATGAATACATTAAAGTATTTGACGGACCGCGCCGAACGTGCATATTGGCGGTATCGAAGGATGAATTTTATGCCTGAACCGGCCAGACAAACCCGTGTTGGTGACGCCTATGAGCGGCTGAAGGAAGAGATTCGGTCCAACCGTTTGCCTCCCGGTTTTCAGGCGCCGGAACCTGAAATCGCGCTGCGTATGGGGATGAGCCGCACACCGGTTCGAGAGGCGTTGATTCGGCTAGAGGCCGAGGGGCTGGTCGAACTGATCCCACGCCGTGGCGCCCGCGTTTTGCCGATCCGACCCGATGATATGGCGGAAATCTACGAAATTCTGACGGCGCTGGAACCCGAAGCGGCGGCAAATCTGGCCAGAGAAAAGCCGACTGATGCACAGCTTATGCCCCTGGACAGGGCTACGACCAAAATGGAAAAAGCCCTGAAAGCCGGTGATCTTGATGCCTGGGCCGAAGCAGACGATCTGTTCCACCGCACGCTGTTGGCAATGCACGGCAATCAGCGCCTTCTGGGTTTTGTGGCATCGCTGTTTGATCAGGCCCACCGGGCCCGGATCGTGACGCTTAGAATGCGCGATACACCCTACAGATCGACGCAGGATCACCGCCAGATATTGGAACACCTAAGAGCAGGCGACGTGGAAGCCACGCGAACGGCATTTCGTGAGCATCGCCAACGCGCCGCTAATGAGCTCTTGGGCATTCTTGAAAAATACAAACTCGGGCAATTGTGACCCGAACGAAGGAATAAACATGACGGAATCGGCGTGTATATCAGTCATTCGTGGTGACGGGATCGGCATAGACGTAACCGAAGCCACACTGGCAATCGTTGACAAGGCGGTCGAAAAGGCGGGCCTGCCCGCGTTGGCGTATGAAGCGATCCGGGCTGGTGCCGGTTATTACGCCGAAACCGGAAATGACATTGAACCCGGCGGCGAAGAGCGTGCCGGTGCGACAGATGCAATCTTTCTTGGCGCGATTGGCCTGCCTTCGGTTCGCCATGCGGACGGCACCGAAATCAGCCCGCACCTGCGACTGCGCGACCGGTTCGGGCTTTATGCAGGCGTGCGCCCGGTCAAGGCTTATCCTAACGCGCCCCAACGTCTCGCCGATCCGCGCGCTGCAAATATCGACATGGTTATCCTGCGCGAGTCGACGGAAGGCCTGTTCTATTCCGCCGCTGCGCATGGCCGCAGCGAGATCATTGGTGACACAGAAGTGCGCGAGACGCTGCGCATCACGCGGGACGTTACCGAACGTTTGATGCATTTCGGCTTTAACTATGCGCAAAAACGTAAAGAGCGTGGCTATCCCGGAAAATTCACCTGCGTCGACAAGGCCAATGTGTTCCCATCGATGGCCTTCTTTCGCAAAATCTATGACGAGATCGCGCCGGATTACCCAGACGTCGAGACGGGCTACAATTACGTCGACGCACAGGCGCTTAACCTGATCCGCAACCCCTGGGATTTCGATGTCATGGTCATGGAAAACATGTTCGGCGACATCCTGTCCGACCTCGCGGGCGGCCTTGTCGGCGGCATGGGCATGGCCGCCTGCGCCGAAATTGGCGACGAAGTGGGTTTGTTCCAACCCGCGCACGGCTCGGCGCCTGACATCATGGGGCAAGACAAGGCCAATCCGCTGGCCGCTATCCTGTCTGGTGCCTTGATGCTGGATTACCTCGCCGAGCGCGCAGGCAACGAGGCTTACGCAGACGCCGCCAAGCTTATCGACGACGCTGTGCAATCCGGCTTTGAACAGAACCGCCTGCGCCCGATGGAATTCGGTGGCGACATGGGCACCAAGGCGGTGACGAACGAACTTTTGGATCTTATCGGCAGCTAACGACATGGCCATTGCCCTTGGTGCCATAGCTGACGATTTCACTGGCGCCACCGACCTTGCCAACACACTGGTCGGTGAAGGCGTGCGCGTGGTGCAAGTCATCGGCGTCCCCAGACCCGACACCGACATAGGCGACGCTGATGCTGTTGTCGTTGCCCTAAAATCGCGAACAAATCCTGCCGACGAAGCCGTCGCGCAGTCGCTTGCGGCGCTGGAATGGCTTCAGGCGCGGGGCGCGGGCCAAATCATCTTCAAATATTGCTCGACATTTGATTCTACACCGAAGGGCAATATTGGCCCGGTTGCAGATGCTTTGTCTGATGCACTCGGCGCAGATATCGCCGTCATTTGCCCCGCTTTTCCGGCCAATGGTCGAACCGTCTATGGCGGCACGCTTTTCGTGCATGATCTTCCGCTTGCCGAAAGCCCGATGAAAGACCACCCGCTGACACCGATGCGGGATTCAAACCTTGTCCGTCTGATGGAGGCACAAAGCCGCAACACCGCTGGTGTCGTATATTCGCAAACCGTTCGCTCCGGCGCCGATGCGATCCGCACACGGATCTCAGAACTCGCGGCTGCGGGCAATCGATATGCGGTCGTCGACGCGGTCAATGATGCCGACCTTCGCGTGATTGGTGCCGCACTTGCAGATCACAAGCTGGTCACTGGCGGGTCCGGGATCGGCATGGGGCTACCGGCCAACCTGCGCGAAACCGAAAAACTTGGCGCGGCGAAGGCTCCCACTCTGCCCGGCGCTCAGGGCCGTGAACTCATCGTCGCGGGCAGTTGTTCCACCGCCACCCGCGCCCAGATTGCGATAGCTAAAGATCGCTGGCCGTGGCGAAAGATCGACGTCGATCGCATCGCGGAAGGCAAAGACGAAATTGCTGCAGCAGTGACTTGGGCTTTGGACCAGCCCAAGGATCAGCCCGTATTGATCTTTGGCTCTGCGGATCCGGATGAGGTTGCCGCGACACAAGCCAAGTACGGCACGGAACGTGCCGGCGCGATGGTCGAGGATACTTTAAGCGGCATCGCCGGATCGCTCGCAGCCAAAGGGTTCTCCCGAATTGTTGTGGCCGGCGGCGAAACTTCCGGCGCGGTGGTGTCTGCGCTGGATGTAGATGCGCTGCGCATCGGCCCGGAAATTGCGCCGGGCGTGCCTTGGACGGAAGCGCTGGACGCAAGAAAACTGGCTCTTGCCCTCAAATCCGGCAATTTCGGTGCGGAATCTTTCTTTGAAGGTAACTCCCAAGCACCCTGTCCGATAGGGTTGCGGGGTTTTGTTCCGTCAGAGCCGTGCGATGATCTGAGGTGGTGACAGGGTCAGGATTTCCAGGATGTTGAACCGGTGTTTTCTGGCCGTCGAGATGACGGACCTGATGTCGGCGAAGACCCGCGCGCCCTCGAGGGTGCGGAAGGTGCCCGAGATTTTCATGCGCAGCTTCATCATGCGCAGGTCCTGTTCGGCCTGATTGTTTGTGAATGGGACCGCGAAGTCGGCGATGAATCGCAAAACGTCATCGCGGTAGTCACGCAGGCGGAGGAGCAGGTTGTGGCCTGGCCGCCTGGCTTTTCGGCCGCGGGTGCCGGGGCTTTTGGCCAGCGGGGGCTGGCGTTCGTGGAAGGCGAGCCCCTTGGCGAGGATCGCCATGTATCTGGTGACTATACCCTGGCGAACCAGTTCCGGGAGTTCGGTCTCGCCTTGATCCTGAGCCGCGCATCTGAGCTGATTGGCGCTATGAAGCACTGCGCTCATCTCCGTCGCCCAAGGCTCTTTTTCGATCTCTTCGATGGCCTTGAGTTCGCGCAAGTGATGCGCCCCGCAGAGGGCGTGGGCGTCCACTCCGCTCATATGGGCGTAGTAGGGTTTCCAGTGATCATGAATGATCGTCCCGCCGGTCAGGAAGGTTGGAACAGCACCGCGTTTGGCGCTGATGCGGTAATGGGTGAAGGCGGTATCGCAGATCGTGTGCAGCCAGTGCAGCTTGCCGGCAACACGAAGTCCGGTCTCGTCCAGATGCCGAACGCCGCCTTCGGCAAGCCGGGCGAGAATGTGTTCAACCACGACACCCATCTTATTTGCCGCGCCGCGCGTCCAGTTGGTCACGCTGGCCGCGCACAAGCTGGTGGCCCCAAACAGGTCGCGCATAAGCTGGCAGACCCGATCCTCGGGTATCAGCTGCTGAACATTGCAATAGACCGCCACTGCCCGCATGCGCGTGCCATATTGCACATGCGCGGCCACGCCATCGGGAAAGCCAGCCGTCGTCGTGGCTCGACAATGGTCGCAACAATAAACCGCCGCCTGATGCTCGGTGACCTCCAGGCGTGGCGCAGGCAAGTCGAACACCTGACGCTTCTCGATCCCTTTCACCATCTCCGCCGTCAGGGCGCTCTGACAGGCGCTGCAATGCGTCGCCTCATGCCGTTCGACAAAGTCGGGTGTTGACGTCTGGCGCAGGGTGTCGCCCCGGTGGCCAACTTGGCCGCCACTTTTCTTTCCGGATTTGCCACGCAGGCTGCGCGGGGCTGGCTTCTTCAGGCCATCACTTGAAGGGGGCTTGCTGCTATTGCTGCTGTTCTTGGCCAACTGTCGGCGCAGGTCCGTGATCTCTTCCGCCATGCTCGCCAACGCAGCTTCAAGCTCAGCGATCCGACGCAGAGCCGTGGCGAGAAGTTGTTCAAGGGCGGCAACCTGATCCATCCCACCACTGATTCAGAGAAATCAACCCGGCGCCACAGAATTCAGACAAGAAAGAAAAAAAACACGCGCAAAATGGCAAATTCGACTCACCATAAAACTGACAATAACACTCAAACGTGGGGGGTGCTTGGGAGTTACCTTTGAAGATGCATTCGCAATGCTTCGGGCGGGTTAACGCTTGACTTAATTGTTCTCAAACGGCGACGTGCGGAAAAGCTTGTTCACATGGTTCGAACAGCTTCATCGTGCGGGTTTTCCGCCACCACCGGAATCCGAGGGCAATGACAATGGATGTTTCCTATCAACTTTATTCATCCCGCAACCACACCCCGTGGGAAGACGTGCTGCGCCATCTGGCCGAACACGGATACACGCAAGTAGAAGGGTTCGGTGACGTTTACGACGATGCACCCGCCTTTCGCGCGCTTCTGGATCAGAACCGGTTGACGATGCCCTCGGGCCATTTCTTTCCTTTGGGGTGTTTTGAAGATGATCTTCAAACCTCTCTAAAGGCCGCCAAAGCATTGGGAATGAAGAAACTCTTCTGCCCCGCACCAGAAGATGACCTGCGCAATGGTGGTGACGCGTCCGACTGGATAGCATTTGCAAGTCGGCTGGAAGACGCAGGAAAACGTGTTCGCGATGCTGGCCTTCAATTCGGCTGGCACAACCACCATTGGGAATTCATGCCCCTGCCCGGAGGCGAAATCGCGATGGATCTGATTCTGGAACACGCCCCGTCCATCGAATGGGAAATGGATGTCGCATGGGTTGAACGTGGCGGCGGCAATGCGCTGGACTATATCGCGCGCTTCGGCGAACGCATCACGGCGGCCCATGTCAAAGACATTGCCCCACCCGGCGAATGTGAGGACGAAGACGGCTGGGCCGATGTCGGCCACGGGGTGATGGATTGGCCCGGTCTGATGACCGCCCTGCGCGGCGCGGGTTGCGATCTGTTCGTCCTGGAACATGATGCACCCTCCGACGCCCGACGCTTTGCCGCGCGGTCAATCGAATCCTTCCGCAGGTACTAAGAGACGCAAGATCATGAGCGACACACTCGGCATCGGCATCATCGGTTGCGGCAACATCTCCACCACCTATCTTCGTCTTGCGCCATTGTTTCGCGGCATCGAAATGCGAGCCTGCGCCGATGTTGTGCCCGAGGCCGCTGAAACCCGCGCCAAAGAATTCGGCATCCGCGACGAAACGGTGGATGACCTGCTGTCGGCTGACGACATCGACATAATCGTCAACCTGACAATTCCGAACGCGCATTTCGCGGTGTCAAAACAGGTGCTGGAGGCCGGAAAGCACGTATATTCCGAAAAGCCCTTTGTTCTTTCGTTGAACCAGGGCGCGAAGCTGGCCGAAATTGCGAAGCCCCAAAATCTGCGCATCGGCTCTGCGCCCGATACTTTCATGGGCGGTGCGCATCAGCTGGCCCGCCACCTTGTTGACAGCGATGCGGTTGGAAAAATCTCCTCGGGCACGTGTTTCGTGCAAAGCCCAGGGATGGAGATGTGGCACCCTAATCCGGACTTCTTTTTTCAACCCGGTGGCGGCCCGATCCTTGATCTCGGCCCGTATTACATAAGCAACCTCGTGCAACTTCTTGGCCCGGTGAAGCGCGTCACTGCCATGACTTCCTCGGCCTCTGAATACCGCACCATTACGTCTGAACCGCGCAGTGGCGATAAAATAAAAGTTGAAACCCCGACCACGATTCATGCGATTCTGCAATTTCATTCTGGCGCGCAGGTCACCTATTGCGCCAGTTGGGATGTCTGGCAGCATGGGCATTCGGAAATGGAACTCTATGGCGCAAGCGGAACGCTGCATGTTCCCGACCCAAACTTCTTTGGCGGTGATGTGCGCCTGACGGCAAAGGAAGAATTCGTCAACGCGCCCGATTGGGACCACCCGTTCAGCACTGCCAATGACGACGGAAATGCCAATTATCGCGCCGCCGGTCTGGCCGATATGGCGCTGGCCATCATCGAGGACAGGCCACATCGCTGTTCAGACGATTTCGCGCTGCATGTGGTTGAGGTGATGACGGGCATTCTCGCCTCTGGCGACGAAGGCCGATTCATCGAGATAACCACCACCTGCGCGCGGCCTGCACCGCTGGATCCGGTGGCGGCGAACGGGTTGCTTGCCTAGGATCGGCGGCCCAGAATTTGGGTGCGTGAGACTGGATTGGTCAACACTCGTCGCCCCGCCGCGTACTCAAGGGGCGCTTTTGCGCGCCTTCCACAGCCCCCTGACATGGCTGGCAAGAACAAGCAGGATGATTATGAACAGGATCATCGCAATCGGGCGTTCGATGAAATCAAACGGTGTTTTTACCCGCATCATCGACGTGCGCAGTTTCGCCTCCATGATCCCGCCCAAAACCATACCCAGAATGATCGGCACGATCGGCAGGTTCAGCCGTTTCAGAATGAACCCGAATACACCAAAGGCCCCGGCGATGGCACAGTCGATGGCCGAATTGCGCAGGGAATAGACGCCGACGAAAGAGAGAGTCAGCACAGCGATACCGATGAAATGCGTTGGGATTTCAATGACTTTTAGCAAGATATTCGCGCTGAACAGCAGGAACACCAACACAAGAACATTCAGGATCAGAAGTGCCAGATAAAGCGCCACGACAAAATCCATATCGTTCTGGAACAGCCCCGGCCCCGGCACCACGTTGTGGACGTAAAACACCGATAGCATCATCGCCGTCAGCGCCTCGCCCGGTATCCCCAACGCCAAAAGCGGGATCATCGCCGCCGCCGGGACCGCATTGTTGGCGGTTTCCGAGGCGATCAGCCCCTCGGGCGCGCCGTCGCCGAATTTCTCCGGCGTTTTCGACGTCTTCTGCGCATAGGTGTAACTTAAGAATTGCGAGGTGAATTCGCCCACGCCCGGAATCATCCCCATCATCACGCCAAAGCTTGCCGACACTGACGCCACGCGCTTGTAGACAGCCAATTCCTTGAAACCAGCGAGCAACCCACCGCGAACCGGCTCTGCCCTTGAACTTTCATTCGGTCCGGTCAGCAGGACAAATGCCTGACTGACTGCGAACAGCCCCAGCACGACCACGATCAGGTTGATCCCACCCGACAGCCAGCTTTGCCCGAACGTGTAGCGCTGTGAATACTGTATCGGCTCTAACCCGATCGTGTTCAGCCAGATGCCGAAGCAAGCCAGCATACCGGCGGCCAATACCTGCCCGCGATGCGCCAGCACCACAAGGATGACGCCCAAAAGCGCGGCGAGGAAAATCTCTCGGCTGCCGAACATAGGCGCAATCAAAGCCAGAACGTAACTCCCAAGCACCCCCCACGTTTGAGTGTTATTGTCAGTTTTATGGTGAGTCGAATTTGCCATTTTGCGCGTGTTTTTTTTCTTTCTTGTCTGAATTCTGTGGCGCCGGGTTGATTTCTCTGAATCAGTGGTGGGATGGATCAGGTTGCCGCCCTTGAACAACTTCTCGCCACGGCTCTGCGTCGGATCGCTGAGCTTGAAGCTGCGTTGGCGAGCATGGCGGAAGAGATCACGGACCTGCGCCGACAGTTGGCCAAGAACAGCAGCAATAGCAGCAAGCCCCCTTCAAGTGATGGCCTGAAGAAGCCAGCCCCGCGCAGCCTGCGTGGCAAATCCGGAAAGAAAAGTGGCGGCCAAGTTGGCCACCGGGGCGACACCCTGCGCCAGACGTCAACACCCGACTTTGTCGAACGGCATGAGGCGACGCATTGCAGCGCCTGTCAGAGCGCCCTGACGGCGGAGATGGTGAAAGGGATCGAGAAGCGTCAGGTGTTCGACTTGCCTGCGCCACGCCTGGAGGTCACCGAGCATCAGGCGGCGGTTTATTGTTGCGACCATTGTCGAGCCACGACGACGGCTGGCTTTCCCGATGGCGTGGCCGCGCATGTGCAATATGGCACGCGCATGCGGGCAGTGGCGGTCTATTGCAATGTTCAGCAGCTGATACCCGAGGATCGGGTCTGCCAGCTTATGCGCGACCTGTTTGGGGCCACCAGCTTGTGCGCGGCCAGCGTGACCAACTGGACGCGCGGCGCGGCAAATAAGATGGGTGTCGTGGTTGAACACATTCTCGCCCGGCTTGCCGAAGGCGGCGTTCGGCATCTGGACGAGACCGGACTTCGTGTTGCCGGCAAGCTGCACTGGCTGCACACGATCTGCGATACCGCCTTCACCCATTACCGCATCAGCGCCAAACGCGGTGCTGTTCCAACCTTCCTGACCGGCGGGACGATCATTCATGATCACTGGAAACCCTACTACGCCCATATGAGCGGAGTGGACGCCCACGCCCTCTGCGGGGCGCATCACTTGCGCGAACTCAAGGCCATCGAAGAGATCGAAAAAGAGCCTTGGGCGACGGAGATGAGCGCAGTGCTTCATAGCGCCAATCAGCTCAGATGCGCGGCTCAGGATCAAGGCGAGACCGAACTCCCGGAACTGGTTCGCCAGGGTATAGTCACCAGATACATGGCGATCCTCGCCAAGGGGCTCGCCTTCCACGAACGCCAGCCCCCGCTGGCCAAAAGCCCCGGCACCCGCGGCCGAAAAGCCAGGCGGCCAGGCCACAACCTGCTCCTCCGCCTGCGTGACTACCGCGATGACGTTTTGCGATTCATCGCCGACTTCGCGGTCCCATTCACAAACAATCAGGCCGAACAGGACCTGCGCATGATGAAGCTGCGCATGAAAATCTCGGGCACCTTCCGCACCCTCGAGGGCGCGCGGGTCTTCGCCGACATCAGGTCCGTCATCTCGACGGCCAGAAAACACCGGTTCAACATCCTGGAAATCCTGACCCTGTCACCACCTCAGATCATCGCACGGCTCTGACGGAACAAAACCCCGCAACCCTATCGGACAGGGTGCTTGGGAGTTACGCCAGAACAGGCGATAAAAGGATCAGGCAAACGACCGAGAAGACGCCCCCAAAGAACGACGCCGAATAGGCCAGCGACAAGGCGCGACGCGCCTCGCCCCGCTTGGTCATCGGTGTACCTTCATAGGTTGTCAGCGCGTTCACCGCTGTCCCCGGCGTGTTGATCAGAATGGCCGGAATCGCGCCGCCATACATCGACGACCCATAGATCCCCAGCAACGCCGACAGGCCAACAATCGGGTCCAGTGAGAAGGTCGCGGGAAGAAGAATTGCAATCGCAACCGCAGCCCCTACTCCCGGAATGGCGCCGATGATCACGCCGCCAACCGAACCGACGAGCAAAGCCGCGACCACATCCCAACGGGCCAGAACAAGAATGGCGGAAACCAGCAGTTCCATCTTAGAAATTCACAATCATGAAGTTGCGCAAAGCGCCGGGAAGGTATTCATAAACCGCGCCTCCGGGGATCTTGACCTGAAGCCCGGTCTTGAAAACCAGCACAATCGCAAAACCCAACACGGCCGCCGCCACCAGGTGCCGCGCCGCGCGGTATCCCTGTCGAACAGCCAGAATGACACAAAACAGGATCGTTGCCGCCAGATAGCCAATTTTCGGCACCGCCCAGACATAGACCATGAACCACGCGAGATACTCAAGTGCGCGCACCCAGTTGACCACTTCCAACCCGTCGCGTCCGGTTCTGTTGCGCCAGATCGTGACAAGATGCAGCGCGCCAAAGCCGACCATACCAATCACTCCCACCGCTGGCCAGAAACGCGGCTGAGCAAAGAGTTTGCCACTCGCAGAAAACTTGGTTTCTTCCCCGAGATAGAACAACAGCACCAGCGCACAGGCCAGAAATGCCAGTGCAAAAACAAAGCCGCCCGGTCGCGGGGCTTCTTGTTGCAAATTGCTCATGATGTCACCTCTAGCACAGGTCTCTCGCGCCGGGGTGGAGAATTGTCGCCGACAAGTTCTCGCGCCTTTTGGTGCCCAGAATACACCGCCGCCTGAATGGAGCCGGGAACGTAACCGTCGCCGATCAAATGGACATTTTCACCCGAACTATCCGCAATAATACCAAGGGTGCTTCAAAATGACTCAGCTATGGATTTTGGGTACCGCCTGAGGTGCTGAGGTGATTCAAGATTGGCAAAGGAGACCACCGATGCCAGCCAGGATACCGATGCGAGCCGATTTTACCGCCAATGATCTGCGCAAGCTTGCCGCAGAGAGTTCTGATGCCCGGCAGAGCCGACGGCTTTTGTCGCTTGCCGCTATCGCCGATGGCATGTCGCGTGGGGCTGCGGCCCGCATTGGCGGGATGGACCGGCAAACGCTCAGGGACTGGGTGCTCCGTTTCAACGCTGATGGTCCAGCGGGGCTGCTGGATCGGCAGCGAGGAGGCTCGCGATCCCGCCTTGACAATGCGCAACTGGATGAACTGGCGGCTCTTGTCGAGACCGGTCCTGATCCTGAAAAGGACGGTGTCGTCCGCTGGCGGCGGGTCGATTTGAAGAATGTGATCAAGGCGCGTTTTGGCGTCGACTATCACGAGCGCCATGTGGGGCAGATTCTGCACAATCTGGGCTTTTCCCACATCAGCGCACGCCCTCAGCACCCGGGGCAGGACGTGCAGGTCATTGAGGATTTCAAAAAAACTTCGGCGACAATCTGAAGGAGACGCTTCAGGGGGTGCCGCCGGACAAACCCGTCGAAATCTGGTTCCAGGACGAGATGCGTCTCGGTCAGAAGAACACCCGCGTCCGCCAGTGGGCACGCAAGGGCACACGGCCCCGCCAGCCCGCCGATCAGCGTTACCAAAATGCGTATCTTTTTGGCGCCATCTGCCCCGAACGCGGCACCGGCGCGGCGATCATGATGCCAGCAGCCGACACCTATGCGATGCAGCGCCACCTGGAAGAAATCAGCAAAATTGTCTCCGATGGCGCCCACGCCGTCATCCTCATGGACCAAGCCGGCTGGCACACGACATCCGCTCTGGAAATCCCGCAAAACCTGTCGCTCATGTTTCTGCCGCCCAAATCACCAGAGCTGAATCCAACCGAAAACATTTGGCAATATCTCCGCCAGACATGGCTCGCAAACCGGACGTTCGACACATATGACGCGATTCTCGACGCGGGGTGCGAGGCCTGGAACAACCTCATCGCAAGACCGCAAACCATCACATCCATCGCAAGCCGCAACTGGGCGAAAGTCGGTCAGATTGAATAACCCTTGGTATAAGATCCTGATAAAGCTTATCATTCGACGTTCGCGATCCAATCATCATCACACAATCAGCGGCAATCTCCAGAACGGACCCGTCAATTTGGTTGCGGAAACCCAAGCCTTCAACATGATCGGTGTTCACATGGATCGAAGCCCCCAACGCATTCATACGCGCAATAATCCGGTCCTGTTCCAGCGTCATATCGGTCCAGCTTGCCACCATATTCAGCGGCGTAACATAGGTAACCTTTGCGCCCTGCCTGACCAGAACCTCGACCATAAGCGAGGCCATATAGTGGTGGTCGTCGTCAAAGACGATGATGCGACCATCAAACTCTCGTCCTTCCATCGCATCATCGGGCGTGATCACGGGAACCCCGAAATCCCGGGCCGCGGTCGATGTCGCCCCCCGCCCGTCGCCACGCCATGTGGCACCCGTGGCAATGACAACTTCGTCGGCGTCGAATTCCCGCACATCTGCGGGCGTTAGCGGTGAGGACAGGAACAACTCTGCATTGGCGTCACGCGCGATGCGCTCCAATCGGTGGTCTCGAACCCGCGCACATGCCGATAGCCCCGGTAAAGCGGCCTCCTGCGTTACCCGGCCGCCTGCAACATCACGCGCCTCGGCAATCGTCACTTGTTGGCCAGCCTTCAACAAAGTCATAGCGCATTCCAGCCCGGCAGGGCCGGACCCCACGATCAGATGCGATCGCGCTGCGTTGCTTTTTACAAACTCCGGGTGCCAGTTTCGCCGCCATTCCTCGCCAGTCGTCGGGTTCTGCGTGCACCGGATTGGCACCAAATAGGCATCCATCGACACACAGTGATTGCAGCCAATGCATTCGCGGATTTCGTCTATGCGCCCGTCGCGGATTTTCGCTGGCAAAAACGGGTCGGCTATAGACGGGCGCGCAGCGCCGATCAGATCCAGCCTGCCTTTGCGAACCGTGCTGACCATCATATCCGGCGAGGTGAACCGCCCGACCCCGACGACAGGCTTAGTGGTGACAGTTTTTACGAAATCAGTGAACGGCAGTTGAAAACCTTCGTCTGAAAACCGGCTGGTCTGGCTGTCCGCAGGCCAACCCGAAAGGTTCACATCCCACAAATCCGGCAGTTCCGCCAACGCCTCGACAACTGCGCGGCCTTCTTCATCGTGGCGCAATCCGTCGGTTTTGTCCGGCTCCGCCACGGAAAACCGAAGTGCCACGGCCTTTCGCCCCGCCGCGACCTCCAGCGTGTCTTCCAAAACCTCACGCAACAGGCGCATCCGGTTGTCCATTGATCCGCCATAGTGGTCTGACCGCTGGTTGTTGCGAGGCATCAGAAAATGGTTGAGCAGCGACAGATCATGCGCGGCGTAGACATAGAGAATGTCATACCCGGCCTCGACCGCGCGTTTGGCTGCGGATTTGTGGGCGTTCCGAAACGCCCTGATGTCCGTCAAATCCATCGCGCGGGCGTGAACCGGCACGTCCGGGCGCAGGATACGACCAGCAGTCGGTCCCACCGGCGCCACCCCGGTCAGGAAGTTCCGTGCACGCATACCACCATGCGCCAATTCAATCGCCGCCAACGCGCCGTGGCGCTGGATTGCTTCCGCCTGCGCGGTGTGCATCGCGACATCGCCATCATCCCAGATGCGATCCATCTGGTGATTGGCCATATCGGTATCAGGCGCAATTTCCGTCATCTGCATGGCGACGACGCCCCAGCCGCCTTCGGCCTTCATCGCGCGCAAAGCCGTTGACCCATGCGGCTGTGCCCAGCCGTGGCCGGTGGCATGTGGCACCGCATAAAACCGGTTCGGCGCGGTGACCGGGCCGATCTTAACCGGCTCAAACAGAATGTCGTATCGGGGATCTCGCGTCATTGCGAAGCGGGTGCAACCGGCCCACAAATCGGGCCGGTTGCCAAGAGTTTATTCCAGAAGCGCGCCGATACCACCCAGCTTCTCGCGGTCGGCAACGATCTGCGCCGCCGAGTCGTCGGCATTCTGCCAATAAACGCTGGCACCGGTTTCCTCGGCCAGTTTTTGCGCGCGCTCGCTCATCATGGTTTTCTCTGCCACGGCGATGATCTTGTCGCGCACGTCCTGCGGCGTGTCCTTATGCACGAACAGTCCGTTCCAAAGTGCGATACCAAGTTCTGGGGCCACCTCGCCCATCGTCGGCGTATCGGGGGTCAGCGAAATGCGTTCGCCCGTAACCGATGCCAGAATTTTTATGTCATCAAGGCAAGGAAGTACCAGTTGCAGCGTCGTGTTGATCACGTCAGCGTCGCCTGACGCCAACGTGTTGCAATCAAGAGCGTCGAACGCAGCCTCGCTGCCCCATTCAAACCCTGCAACCTTGGCATAGGCCAGTGATACACGCGTCGGCACCAATGGCGCACCGAAATGGCCAAGCGCCAATTCGTTGGATTTCGCGTGCTCTACCATGCCCGCAATATCGTCATACGGCGCATTTCCTGCCGCGGCGAGAACGAAGGGGTAATACCAAGGGTGCTTCAAAATGACTCAGCTATGGATTTTGGGTACCGCCTGAGGTGCTGAGGTGATTCAAGATTGGCAAAGGAGACCACCGATGCCAGCCAGGATACCGATGCGAGCCGATTTTACCGCCAATGATCTGCGCAAGCTTGCCGCAGAGAGTTCTGATGCCCGGCAGAGCCGACGGCTTTTGTCGCTTGCCGCTATCGCCGATGGCATGTCGCGTGGGGCTGCGGCCCGCATTGGCGGGATGGACCGGCAAACGCTCAGGGACTGGGTGCTCCGTTTCAACGCTGATGGTCCAGCGGGGCTGCTGGATCGGCAGCGAGGAGGCTCGCGATCCCGCCTTGACAATGCGCAACTGGATGAACTGGCGGCTCTTGTCGAGACCGGTCCTGATCCTGAAAAGGACGGTGTCGTCCGCTGGCGGCGGGTCGATTTGAAGAATGTGATCAAGGCGCGTTTTGGCGTCGACTATCACGAGCGCCATGTGGGGCAGATTCTGCACAATCTGGGCTTTTCCCACATCAGCGCACGCCCTCAGCACCCGGGGCAGGACGTGCAGGTCATTGAGGATTTCAAAAAAACTTCGGCGACAATCTGAAGGAGACGCTTCAGGGGGTGCCGCCGGACAAACCCGTCGAAATCTGGTTCCAGGACGAGATGCGTCTCGGTCAGAAGAACACCCGCGTCCGCCAGTGGGCACGCAAGGGCACACGGCCCCGCCAGCCCGCCGATCAGCGTTACCAAAATGCGTATCTTTTTGGCGCCATCTGCCCCGAACGCGGCACCGGCGCGGCGATCATGATGCCAGCAGCCGACACCTATGCGATGCAGCGCCACCTGGAAGAAATCAGCAAAATTGTCTCCGATGGCGCCCACGCCGTCATCCTCATGGACCAAGCCGGCTGGCACACGACATCCGCTCTGGAAATCCCGCAAAACCTGTCGCTCATGTTTCTGCCGCCCAAATCACCAGAGCTGAATCCAACCGAAAACATTTGGCAATATCTCCGCCAGACATGGCTCGCAAACCGGACGTTCGACACATATGACGCGATTCTCGACGCGGGGTGCGAGGCCTGGAACAACCTCATCGCAAGACCGCAAACCATCACATCCATCGCAAGCCGCAACTGGGCGAAAGTCGGTCAGATTGAATAACCCTTGGTATAAGTCAGGAAAATCCCGAGTGGATCAAATTTTTCCGGCGCAAGTTCCGGGATGCCAATCACATGGCCGATCACCGGAACGGCAATCACGAATGACCCGATGGTGTATCCATCCGCAGGCGCCGTTGCGACGTCAATCGCACCGGGAAATGGCCCGCCACCGCCGCCGGGCTTGTTCACGACCGCTGCCGCCACGCCATATTCGGCCTGAAAATCCTCGGCGATCATTCGTGTCAGCACGTCTTCCAGATCGCCCGGGGGCCAGGGTACGATGAATTCCACCGGCTTTTCAGGGTATTCCGCGAATGCAGCGCTTGCGCCAATTAGGCTCACTGCGGCGGCAACAGCCGCAATTGATGTCTTCATAATATTCTCCCGTCGTCGCTAGGTATTTTTGGTTTTGCAGACGGGTCATGATGTTCTGTGCAGATTTGACGAGTCAACAAGATTCGCGCGGGTCAGGCAAAGCGGTCGATCACTGCGCGCAGTGCGTCTGTTTTCTCGGTCAGCAAAGCCCGACTTCCTCTCGATTCGACATTCAGCCGCACCACCGGCTCTGTATTCGATTTACGCAAGGATAAGCGCCACTCCGGAAAGCTGAGCGAAAGGCCGTCAAGCCTGTCCACTTCCGCGCCCTTGGCAAAATCCGCCTCCACCGCTGCCATCGCCGCATCAGCGTCCTTCAGCCGAAAATTGATTTCGCCAGAAGAAGGATGTTGCGCCTGCATGTCAGCGACCAACGCCGAAAGGGGCAACCCAGTTGCGTTCATATGCGCCAAAATCAGAAGCCAGGGGATCATGCCGCTGTCGCAATACATGAAATCGCGGAAATAGTGATGCGCCGACATTTCGCCACCGTAAACCGCATCGACCTCGCGCATCTTCTCTTTCATCAGCGCATGGCCTGTGCGGCTGACGACCGCCTCACCCCCGGCCTCGTCGACGATCCGCTGTGTATTCCAGATGATGCGGGGGTCATGGACGATCTTTGCGCCCGGATTATGCGCAAGTATCGCGGCGGCAAGGAGGCCAACAACGTACTCTCCATCCACAAAGCTGCCTCTCTCATCAAAGAAAAAGCAACGGTCGAAATCCCCGTCCCATGCGACGCCAATATCCGCCCCGTGCGTCTTCACCTGATCGGCGGTAACCGGTTGATTTTCCGGCAATAACGGGTTTGGAATGCCGTTCGGGAACGTCTCGTCAGGGTCATGATGCATCCGGATGAATTCGATCGGCGCGTCTGCCAGCGCTTCGGCGATCGAATCGAATGTCGGGCCCGCAGCGCCATTGCCAGCATTGACCAGAACCTTCATCGGACGAATGGTTCTCAGGTCAGCAAATGACAAAACCCTTTCGATGTAAGAGGATCGCGTGTTCACGACACGCCGCTCGCCCTGCCCGGTTGGCGCCCCGAATTCATCCGCCTCGACCAGCGCTTCCATATCCGCAAGCCCCGTCGCGCGGCTGATCGGGCGCGCGCCCTCGCCAATCACTTTCGCGCCGTTATCACCCAATGGATTGTGGCTGGCCGTGACCATCATGCCCCCACCCGCACCCAGATGGTCGGTCGCAAAGTAAACCTCTTCCGTGCCGCACAAGCCGATGTCGCTCACATCGACGCCTTCATCCATCAGCCCGCGCGCCAAAGCATCCTGCAACATCGGTGAAGAGTCGCGAATGTCGCGCCCCAGCACCACCGCCTCGGGGCTCTTCACACGCGCAAAAGCGCGCCCAAGGCGATAGAACATATCCTCATCCAGATCGATGCCAACTGTTCCACGAATATCGTAACTTTTGAACGCACTAAGCGCCATTCTTAATCTTCCTCACGCTCTATCTGGCCGCGAAATCCGGTCGCCACAACAAATTTTTCCGAAGAATCCGACCGGCTCGCTTCCGGTTTGACGTTCGCGACCTTGGCAAACCGTTGCTTCAGGATCTTTTGCATTTCGCCTTCGGCCCCGCCGGCCAGCACTTTGGCAACAAACGTCCCGCCATCCGCCAGCACGTCAAAGGCAAATTCCGCCGCCGCCTCGCACAGTGCGATGATGCGCAAATGATCGGTTTGTTTGTGACCTGAGGAAGCGGCGGCCATGTCAGACATCACCACATCCGCCTGCCCGCCAAGCCAGCCCTTCACCTTGTCGTCCGCACGCTCGTTAAGAAAGTCGAGCACATGGATTTCGGCCCCCGCAATCGGCTCCACCTCCTGCAGATCAATGCCCAGAACGAACCCCTGCGCCTTGCCTGCCTTTTCGCCCAGCGCATTGACTCGTCTAACGGCAACCTGGCACCATCCCCCCGGCGCACAGCCCAAATCGACCACGCGCGCGCCCGGTACCAGAAACCGGTATTTGTCATCGAGTTCGGAAATCTTGAACGCGGCGCGCCCGCGATACCCCTCTGCCTGCGCGCGCTTCACGTAGGGATCGTTCAACTGCCGCTCAAGCCAGCGGGTTGACGACAGCTTGCGGCCCCGCGCCGTCTTAACCCTGACACGCAGGTCCCGCTGCCCGCGCCCGCTCGTTTTTTTGGCCATCTGCGCCTCCTGGCCCCGATCTAAGGCCCTATTTACGCAACAGCAAGCACGTCACTCCTTGCCGCGAAACGGTTGCACCAACATCCGGTCAAGCCACAGATCGCGCTTGGTGCGAAACCGTTGCAGTCCGATGGTCATGCCCAAATGTCCGGCCGAGGGCTGCGCGATATAGGTTCCAAACAACCGATCCCACCACGGCAGGTTAAAGCCGAAATTGCTGTTGGTCTCTTCTTTTTCAACTGAATGGTGCACCCGATGCATGTCCGGCGTCACCACGATCAACCGCAGCGTCGCATCCACCGGTTTGGGCAGACGCAGATTGCTGTGGTTGAACAGCGACGTAGCATTCAGGACGATTTCGAAGATCAAAACCGCGATTGCAGGCGCGCCAAGCAGCAGCACAATCGCCATCTTGATCAGCATCGACAGGATGATTTCCAAAGGGTGAAAGCGCAGGCCCGTGGTCACATCAATCTCCAGATCGGCGTGATGCATCCGGTGCAGTCGCCAAAGCACAGGAACGTAATGAAAAACGACATGCTGCGCATAGATCGCAAGATCCAAAAGCAAGAACGCCAGAATCCCCGCCAAACCGCGCGGCATCCCGATGAGATTAAACAAACCCCAGCCTTGGGCCTCAGCCCAGCTGGCAACCCCGACCGCCGCCAAAGGAAACAAAAGCCGCACCAGTGCGGTGTCCAGTGCGACTAGTGCGAGGTTGTTTGACCAGCGCAACAGGCGTGGAATTTCCTGTCGTCGCCGCGGCGACAGAAATTCCGCAATCACCATGAATGCCAGCATTGTCAGAAACACGATGAACCGAATCTGGGGTTCGTGGCTCAACATCGCAGGAAACGCCTAATAGGCGCCGTCTTCCAGCACGCCATCCGCGTTCATCTGGGCGTAGAGCAGCCCCTCACGCAGACCGCGATCCGCCACCGACAACCGATCCGTCGGCCAAACCCGCAAAAGCGCCTGCAAGATCGCCGCGCCGGACATGATCAGCGCATGGCGGTCGCGCCCGATGCGCGGATCCTTGCGCCGTCCTTCCGGCCCAAGCGTCAGGTATTCGCGAATGACCCGGTCGATCTGCATGGATGTCATGCGCAAGCCGTCAACCTTGTTGCGGTCATACCGCTTCAGGCCCAAGTGACTGGCGGCAACAGTCGTCACCGTGCCCGAGGTGCCGATGATCTGAAATCCGTGCCTGGCCTGAACGACATCATATGGCGCGAAATCCGCGAGTTTCTCTTCGAAGTCACACGACATCAGGGCGAACCGTGCTGCATCCTCATCCACGTCGCTGAATTGATCGCGCAGCGTTGCAACGCCAAGCGGCACCGAAATCCAATCCACCACCTTGGCATGTGGAAACGGGCTTTCCGCCGGTTTGAACCCATTATGCAGCCGCATGATTGCCTTGGGGCGGTCGTGGCGCGGCACATTCGTCAGGTCGATCCAGACAAGCTCTGTCGAACCACCGCCGATATCCACGACCAGCAATTGCTCGGTCTTTTGCGACACCAATGGCGCACAGGACACGACGGCAAGCTGTGCCTCCTCCTGCGGTTTGATGATGTCCAGTCCAAGGCCCGTCTCGTCGCGCACAAGATTCAGGAAATAGTCGCCATTGGCTGCTCTGCGGCAGGCTTCTGTCGCGACCAGGCGCATCCGGCGCACTTTGTGCTTGTCGATCTTCTTGCGGCAAATGCGCAGCGCCTGAACCGCACGGGACATCGACGAATTGCTCAATCGCCCGGATCGTTCAAGACCTGATCCCAGTTGTACCGATTTGGAAAAACTGTCGACCACGTGAAACTGGCTGCCCTTGGGTTGGGCAATCAGCATACGACAACTGTTCGTACCCAAATCCAGCGCGGCATAAAGTTCCGCCGGGTCCGGGCGTCGCGGTGCGGGTGGCTCTACCGCCTTGGGGAACGCGCCCGCACCTTCGGGACGCTTGGGCGCCATCAGACCGCCCTCCAAATCGTGGTTGAGTTCACGTTAAGCTTGGCCGCGCAAGCTGGCAAGCACAGACTTACGCAAATGTGGCAAGACCCGAAGGCGTTCTGGGGGATAGGAAGCGGCAGGTCTTGGGCCGAAGCAGTCATTGAAAATTACCCGCCCCGGGCTTGATCCGTGGCCACATCTCCAACCCTTCGGGCGGACATCTCCTGCCCGCGGGATGGCGACGCAACATCTCAAAAGACCAAATTTATCCCAGCCAAGACCGTACTAAATCGAAGGCTTGCGCGCAGCCATACCAAATCGCCAGCCCACTGCGGCGGGCAGGCGGTGGCCGGGACACCTGCGGTGCTATTCCCGGCATGGGTGGCAGGCTCGAATGTCGGATTGGCCCAAATCTGATCCAATTTTATGGCCGCCCTCAGCCTGATCTGCATCCAAAATGCCCCAGTGGATCTCATACCCAGCATGAAACATCACGGCGCGCGCCATCAAAACACTTTCGTCATATTGGCAGAGGTCGTAGACAAGCCGCACTATGTCGAAAACCGGCAGTGCGAAATCACCGTCCTGCCATAGAAGCAACCAGATTTTCCCGAAGGAATCGCCAATGGCTTCTGTCACCATCGTCTATTGGCGCGATATGCCCGCGCAGGTGATCGTCGGCAAAGGCCGTCGTGGCGCCAAGATGCCGCTGCCGGAACGGTTCGAGCAGGCGATTGACCGCGCCGCGATGAAATCGGGCGCGGCAGAGACGGATGATTACCTTGAAGGGTTTCGCAAGGCCGACCCATATGAGGTTGAAGGTGCCGACAAAGATGTGGCCGAGGCCGAGGCTGCCCGGATCGAAGCCGAATATGATACCGACCGCCTGAAGGCGCTGATCGACAACAACGGATGGGCATGAGCCGCCCGAAATGGATGGAGGCCGCAATGGCCCTTTTGAATTTCCGCGCCAAGGCGCAGCCAAAAGAAAAACCGGTCAATCCGCAGGTTGAGGCGTTCCTAAAAGGTTACTCTATCGAAGTCATGCCGCGCACCTCGCAGAAGGTCGAGGATTTCCGCGCTTTGCTGCCAAAGGACACCCGCGTCTACATCGCCCATATCGAAGGCACGCCAATCGATGACATGGTGGCCACCGCCAAACGCATTGCTGGCGAAGGCTACGACGTCATGCCCCACTTCCCGGCGCGGATCATCAAGGATGCTTCGACTTTGGAAGACTGGATCGCGCGCTATCAGGGCGAGGCAGGCGTGAAACAGGCGCTGCTGCTCGCGGGCGGCGTGGCGCAGCCCCATGGCGATTTCCACTCTTCCATGCAGCTTCTGGAAACCGGATTGTTCGACAAGGCCGGTTTCAATTGGCTTCACGTCGCCGGTCACCCGGAGGGCAACAAGGACATCGACCCGGACGGGTCGGACAAGAACGTTATGGACGCCCTTCGCTGGAAGCAGGAATTCTCCAACCGAACTAACGCCGACATGGCACTGGCCACGCAATTCGCGTTCGAGGCCAAACCGATCATAAAATGGGTCAACGCGCTGAATGCCGAAGGCATCACCCTGCCCGTCCATATTGGCATCGCCGGACCGGCCAAGCTGCAAACCCTGATCAAATTTGCCATCGCCTGCGGCGTCGGGCCGTCCCTGAAAGTCCTGCAGAAACGTGCGATGGACGTCACCAAGCTGGTCCTGCCTTATGAGCCGACCGAGGTTCTTGCCGACCTGGCCGCCCACAAAGCCGCGAACCCCGATTTCGGTATCGAGGCGGTGCATTTCTTCCCACTTGGCGGGATCAAGACCAACGCCAACTGGGCGATTGAAAACGGCGGACAAAGTGGCGTGCCAATGCACGCGCATTAATCAAATCGTTGAAACCTAATGCAACCGCACCGGCATCTTTCAAGGTTTCCGGGCCGATCAGTATTAAGGAATCCGGTCATCGCGTGCTTTGGCGCGCACCGGAGCGTCAAACCGGATCCTCGCTCTTCAGGTTGCAACCGGGCGTGATCTTGGAAAGACTGGCGGCATCCAGATTCTGCATCATACTTGGCTTTACTTTTGGAAGGTTCCGTTTTGACCATGATACGCACCGCACTGATCGCCGCCGCCCTCACCCTCAACGCCGTCTCTGCAACCGCCGCGCCCTGCATCACCCAAAAGGGCGCGTTTGGAGGATACCTGCAAGCCCTTGGCAATGACGCCAAAAAGGCCGGTGTCGGGCAGCGCGGGCTTCAGGCATTGGCCTCAGCGCAATTATCGGGAATTACATGGCGGTTTGAATCCCGGCCAAGCAGTCAAACCGGCACGCTTCAGGGCGACCCGGCCAAGTTCCTCGCCAAGCGCAGCGGATCAAGTGCGGACGCGTTTATCAACGGGGTCAATCGGCGCGTTCAGCAAAACGCGCAGCTGTTTGCTGCAATCGAGAACCGCTACGGCGTGCCTGGGTCCGTGCTGGCCACGATCTGGGGACTGGAAACCAGCTGGGGCGGCTATCTTGGCGGTACATCCATCGTGTCCGGCGCGGTCACGCTGGCATCCTATTGCCGCCGCCATCCAAGGTTTGAAAGCCACGCCATCGCTGCGCTAAAGCTTGTCGATCAGGGTTTGATTTCCGCAGGAACGAAGGGCGGGCCTTCTGGTGAACTTGGCCATATGCAGTTTCTCGCTGGCAACTGGCTGAAATACGCCGTTGACGCGAATGGCGATGGCCGCGCCGATCCCTACAACGCCGCAGATGCTCTTGCGACAGCCGCCAATATGCTGAAATCCAACGGCTGGAAAAAGGGCAAACCGTTCCACGACGGCACCCGAAACTTCAAGGTTCTTTCAGTCTGGAACGACAGCGGAAATTATCAACGCGCCATCGCCTATTCCGGCAGCCGGGTCGGAGGATGACGCAGTCCAACCTTGACAAATATTACTTTAAAGTTATATATTGACCGTACCGGAGTAATGGGATTGCCGAGTTGACGCGCAAAGTCGAACCCGTGAGCGGTTCGCAGGATGAGGTTCTGAATGACTTTGTTTCCGCCTCTCCGGATTGTTGTCAGGGCGCGTGGCTGCTTTTGGAAGAGCTTGAAACCAGCGACCCGGTTCTGGAGGATCGATGCGGACTTCTGAACAACCAGTACGAAATCTACGCCATGCCTGTCCCGGGATGCCGCAGCCTGTCGCTTGTCGTTTCACTCGACATCAAAGGCGCCGCACCGTGGCCCTGCGCACTTCACGGCCTTCTGTCATCACGCGCTCGGGTCTGCGATGCGGGCCGCCAACGGGCCGCAGCGCAATTCAAACTGTTCCAACCAAGTTGGGAGCCATCAAATGAGTAATTCGGACTTCAAGTCGAAACTGCTTCAGTTGCGCCCCGATGTGGCCATCGAACTTGAACGCAACAGGCAGAAGCGGAAACTGGCATTGGCGTTGCGCGCACTCCGTAAGGAGAAGGGTCTGACGCAGAAGGACATCGCGAAAAATTCTACTTTGTCGCAGCCGCTGATTTCCCGTCTTGAGACGCCAACCGGATCACTGCCCAACTGGGATACGATCATGCGCTATGTCGAGGCCTGCGGCGGGCATATGTTGTTGAGCTTCTCGCCGCATGAATTCGATGAATCCGCCTTCGTCGACTCTCAGGCAAATGAAAGCGAACCGCTGGTGGCGATGGCTGTCTGATGAGCGCCGCAGACGGCCATTGGTGGCTGAATTTCGCCACCATGATCGGCATCGCGCTCTTGGCAATCCCCGCCTGGTCGCTGAATTTCCGCAAGAAGAAGCTGCAGCAGATCAAGGATGCGCTTCCAGAAGAACCAGCGGCATTCAAGGACCGGGTTCAATCCGTTCTGAAAGACAAGCGGGAAAGGCAAGTGGCTGATTGGCGGCGCATCGACGAGGTGTGTCTTATTCTGGGTTATGCCCTGGTTTTGGCAAGCTCCCTGATCCGGCTTTGGGTACCCTGGCCTTGAGCTGACTACCAAAACACTGGCACGAAGTCGCGCATCGATGGGCCGTGGCGCGGCGAACAGACGTTTGTTGTTGCCACTTAATCTCGCGAAATCCGAGCTAGTTTATTACGTAGCGATGCCCTCGAGAAATCGCCGGGCCAGGGGACGGCCCGTCGATGCGCGGCGGCCCGGGGGCCTTGATTCCGCGCCTTGGTGCCAAAATTCAGCGTCCGCTTAGGGCGAAATTCCACCTTCAATTTGAATACATCACTCTTCGTCGATCAAGAGTGATTTCCAAACAACGACCAACCCAACCGCACGCACCCCTCACCGATTATACCAAGGGTTATTCAATCTGACCGACTTTCGCCCAGTTGCGGCTTGCGATGGATGTGATGGTTTGCGGTCTTGCGATGAGGTTGTTCCAGGCCTCGCACCCCGCGTCGAGAATCGCGTCATATGTGTCGAACGTCCGGTTTGCGAGCCATGTCTGGCGGAGATATTGCCAAATGTTTTCGGTTGGATTCAGCTCTGGTGATTTGGGCGGCAGAAACATGAGCGACAGGTTTTGCGGGATTTCCAGAGCGGATGTCGTGTGCCAGCCGGCTTGGTCCATGAGGATGACGGCGTGGGCGCCATCGGAGACAATTTTGCTGATTTCTTCCAGGTGGCGCTGCATCGCATAGGTGTCGGCTGCTGGCATCATGATCGCCGCGCCGGTGCCGCGTTCGGGGCAGATGGCGCCAAAAAGATACGCATTTTGGTAACGCTGATCGGCGGGCTGGCGGGGCCGTGTGCCCTTGCGTGCCCACTGGCGGACGCGGGTGTTCTTCTGACCGAGACGCATCTCGTCCTGGAACCAGATTTCGACGGGTTTGTCCGGCGGCACCCCCTGAAGCGTCTCCTTCAGATTGTCGCCGAAGTTTTTTTGAAATCCTCAATGACCTGCACGTCCTGCCCCGGGTGCTGAGGGCGTGCGCTGATGTGGGAAAAGCCCAGATTGTGCAGAATCTGCCCCACATGGCGCTCGTGATAGTCGACGCCAAAACGCGCCTTGATCACATTCTTCAAATCGACCCGCCGCCAGCGGACGACACCGTCCTTTTCAGGATCAGGACCGGTCTCGACAAGAGCCGCCAGTTCATCCAGTTGCGCATTGTCAAGGCGGGATCGCGAGCCTCCTCGCTGCCGATCCAGCAGCCCCGCTGGACCATCAGCGTTGAAACGGAGCACCCAGTCCCTGAGCGTTTGCCGGTCCATCCCGCCAATGCGGGCCGCAGCCCCACGCGACATGCCATCGGCGATAGCGGCAAGCGACAAAAGCCGTCGGCTCTGCCGGGCATCAGAACTCTCTGCGGCAAGCTTGCGCAGATCATTGGCGGTAAAATCGGCTCGCATCGGTATCCTGGCTGGCATCGGTGGTCTCCTTTGCCAATCTTGAATCACCTCAGCACCTCAGGCGGTACCCAAAATCCATAGCTGAGTCATTTTGAAGCACCCTTGGTATTATACCAAGGGTTATTCAATCTGACCGACTTTCGCCCAGTTGCGGCTTGCGATGGATGTGATGGTTTGCGGTCTTGCGATGAGGTTGTTCCAGGCCTCGCACCCCGCGTCGAGAATCGCGTCATATGTGTCGAACGTCCGGTTTGCGAGCCATGTCTGGCGGAGATATTGCCAAATGTTTTCGGTTGGATTCAGCTCTGGTGATTTGGGCGGCAGAAACATGAGCGACAGGTTTTGCGGGATTTCCAGAGCGGATGTCGTGTGCCAGCCGGCTTGGTCCATGAGGATGACGGCGTGGGCGCCATCGGAGACAATTTTGCTGATTTCTTCCAGGTGGCGCTGCATCGCATAGGTGTCGGCTGCTGGCATCATGATCGCCGCGCCGGTGCCGCGTTCGGGGCAGATGGCGCCAAAAAGATACGCATTTTGGTAACGCTGATCGGCGGGCTGGCGGGGCCGTGTGCCCTTGCGTGCCCACTGGCGGACGCGGGTGTTCTTCTGACCGAGACGCATCTCGTCCTGGAACCAGATTTCGACGGGTTTGTCCGGCGGCACCCCCTGAAGCGTCTCCTTCAGATTGTCGCCGAAGTTTTTTTGAAATCCTCAATGACCTGCACGTCCTGCCCCGGGTGCTGAGGGCGTGCGCTGATGTGGGAAAAGCCCAGATTGTGCAGAATCTGCCCCACATGGCGCTCGTGATAGTCGACGCCAAAACGCGCCTTGATCACATTCTTCAAATCGACCCGCCGCCAGCGGACGACACCGTCCTTTTCAGGATCAGGACCGGTCTCGACAAGAGCCGCCAGTTCATCCAGTTGCGCATTGTCAAGGCGGGATCGCGAGCCTCCTCGCTGCCGATCCAGCAGCCCCGCTGGACCATCAGCGTTGAAACGGAGCACCCAGTCCCTGAGCGTTTGCCGGTCCATCCCGCCAATGCGGGCCGCAGCCCCACGCGACATGCCATCGGCGATAGCGGCAAGCGACAAAAGCCGTCGGCTCTGCCGGGCATCAGAACTCTCTGCGGCAAGCTTGCGCAGATCATTGGCGGTAAAATCGGCTCGCATCGGTATCCTGGCTGGCATCGGTGGTCTCCTTTGCCAATCTTGAATCACCTCAGCACCTCAGGCGGTACCCAAAATCCATAGCTGAGTCATTTTGAAGCACCCTTGGTATTATTAACCAACACAGCCTACAACCCCAAATCCGATGCGCATCATTGGCGGGGCTGACACCCCTGCCGACCAAACCCAAGGCGGGCCCGCCACGATTGGCCGACCTCCCACGGTATCAAGGCAAAGCATCCCAGACAAAGATATCGCGATTAAACGCTTTGATTCCCGGGTCAGAGCGTAAATTCCGCATGTCTGGCGCCGAATTCATAACATAGATGAAGAAGATTCAACTTGCGCCCACTGGCCAAAACCGACGTGGCGAACTAGAGCGTCGTCCTTGAAATCTGAATCGATGGGATTCCCACGTGGCAGGTTTTGTGATTCACCATATGTGGAGGTGGATCATGGGCAAATCGCTATCACTGGATATTCGGGAACGTGTCGTCGCTTTGGTTGATGACGGCCTTTCCTGCCATGAGGCTGCGCGGCGTTTACGGATATCAGCTGCCAGCGCGGTGCGGATCATGCAACGTAAGAGGCGAACGGGTGGGGTGAGAGCTGCGCCTCAAGGCCGCCCTCGGCGCAGCAAGCTGGATGTGGTCTCAAACTGGCTTAAGACACGCGTGGAAGCCGAGCCGGATATCACTATGCCGGAACTGGCCGAGGTGCTGAAACAGGAACATGCCCTCACCGCGACACCGGCGATGCTCTCGCGTTATCTGATCCATCGTCTTGGGTTCACATATAAAAAAATCCCTGATCGCGACGGAGCGGCTGCGCAAACGGGTGCGCGCTGCCAGGTACGAGTGGCAGCACCGCCGGATGCCGAGGATGCGCCTTGAGCCGCACCGGCTGGTTTTTATCGACGAAACAGCTGTCACGACCAAGATGACACGGCTTCGTGGTCGATCCCCACGCGGCACCCGGCTGGAAGCCGACGCGCCCTTCGGCCACTGGCGCACCCAGACCTTCATCGCGGGCCTGCGGATCGACGAACTCAGCGCCCCCTGGGTGCTGGACGGCCCCATGAACCGCGCCGCGTTCGACCTCTACATCGAGACCCAGCTGGCTCCAACGTTGCAGCCGGGCGATGTGGTGATCGCCGACAACCTGTCATCGCACAAATCGGCCAATGCGCAGGAACTGCTGAAGTCGCAAGGCAGCTGGCTGCTCTTCCTGCCGCCGTATTCGCCCGATCTCAACCCGATCGAAATGGCGTACTCGAAACTCAAGGCACACCTGCGTCGGCTCAAGGCCCGCACCTTCGACGCCCTTTTCCAATCCGTCGCCCAAACCTGCGACCTCTTCCCGCCAACCGAGTGCCGAAACCTCTTCAAAGCTGCCGGATATGTTGCAGATTAGATGGACGACGCTCTAGGTGTCTCTTCCAATCCGCATAATGTCGTTTTGCGCCGCGCGTCTCCGTTGGAATCGCCGCATCATGGCGCGAGCGCCCAACGCAGAGCCAAGGACCGGCCCCATGACCCGCACCACCGTCGAATCCAAGACCAAAACCGCCATCATAGGTTTTGATCAACCCTTTTGTGTGATCGGCGAGCGGATCAATCCAACAGGTCGAAAGATCCTGAACGAGGAACTGGAACGCGGCGATTTCTCACGCGTTCAGGCCGACGCCCAGGCCCAGGTCGCCGCAGGTGCAACCGTTCTCGACATCAATTCTGGCGCAGTCTTTTCTGGCAAGATGGCCGAAGACCCACGCTATGCCGACAACAACTTTGTCGAGCCGACGTTGATGAAAGAACTGGTCGAAAAGGTGCAGGAGGTCACAGATTGCCCGCTTTGCATTGACTCCTCCGTTCCCGGTGCGCTGAAAAACGGGCTTGAAGCGGCAGAGGGCCGCCCCCTCCTGAACTCTGTCACCGGCGAGGAAGAGCGCCTCGAAATGGTTCTGCCTCTGGTCAAGAAGTACAATGTCCCGGTGGTGGCGATCTCCAACGACGACACCGGGATCAGCGAGGATCCTGATATACGCTTTGCGGTCGCAAAAAAGATCGTCGAACGCGCTGCTGATTTCGGCATCCCGGCCCATGACATCGTGGTCGATCCGCTGGTGATGCCTGTGGGCGCAATGGGTACTGCGGGTTTGCAGGTATTTACTCTGGTTCGGCGCCTGCGCGAGGAACTGGGCGTCAACACGACCTGCGGCGCCTCCAATATTTCTTTTGGCTTGCCCAACCGTCATGGCATCAACAATGCATTCCTGCCGATGGCTATGGCCGCAGGGATGACCAGCGCAATCATGAACCCGGTTGCAATTCCGGTCGGTCCGAAAAAGCTGGCGGAAGCAAAGGAAAAAGTCGCGGCCGCTGGCGTCGTTCTGCCCGACGGCTTGGATGACGAAACCTTCTGTCAGCTGTTCAACATCGGCTCTACCAAGTCACGTGCGGGCAAGGAAATGGAGGCCATCCGCGCCGCCAACTTCCTGACTAACAATGATGAGGGCGGGGCCGCGTGGATCAAATTCAACAAGGTGCCCGGCGCGGATGCCGGCGGTCGGGGTGGACGCGAAGGGCGGCGACGCCGCCGCGCTTAACCTCGCAGTAACCAATTCCCGGTCAAACTGCCGGGATGTATCTGGCCCGGGAAATATCGCGCCCGCTTGGACAAGACTGGCTTGATCAGATGTTTCGGGCGAAGGCGGCAATGACTGGCGGCGTGGTGCGTCGTCGCGTAGCTGATGTCGAACGGGAAATCGGATTGTCTACATTGGAACTTGAAGTGCGGCGGCGCGGGTTTCACATGGTCCGCAGCGGCGAACATCTTGTCGTATTCTGTACCTGTGATCCAATCAGCATAATTTGCTGAAGCAAGATCTCCACAATCTTCTAGAAGATTGTGGAAACTGAGAATTTTCTAGAAAATTCTGTGCCGACCTGACGGAAAATGTAGAGACACTTCACCGTCTTGGCCATCGAAACCCTGACACGGCAAGAACGGTGGCCAACGCGACAACCACGCATAACAATGCCTTCGACCACGGCTCCATCGCGCCCTCGATCAGCAGCGCATGGACTACGCTCCCGACAACCACGACCAAAACAAGCGTCTTGTGCACGCGACGCCAAACTATTGGGGTTAACCAAAGGCGGTGCCGAAATACCGCGAGCGTGCCGGCGGCAAAGACCGCCCACATTGCAACCACGCCCCAGACGGAAAACGGTGTCGGCGACCTGAAGAGCAGCGCGTCAATCACATCTGGTGGGCTGGTCAGCCACAGCCCTGCGACATGCGCAAAAACCGCCAAAACAAGGAATATGCCGATCGCGCGGTGAACCGACCGCCCGCGCCTGCCTGCCAACCCCGGAAGAAAGCCGCGCGCCAGCAACGGCTGCACCAGCAATATTGCAAGCGCGAAGATTCCGGCAAATCCGCCTGTGATATACACAGCGCTGCGAAACGCGAGGTATGGGCTATACGCCGCCAGCACAACCGGCAGGCCGATTGTTAAACACAGCGCCGCCCAGATCAAGAATTGGCGTGTGGTCACCAATACATTCGCGTTGGCTTAGACTGGCTGAAGCACGAAATGCGCCTGCAGGCTCGTGTCCTTCGAACTGCCCATGATCGGGCGCAGAAACACGGTTTCGAAATCGCCGCTGTCATAGGCCAGATGCCCGTGCGGCTGGCCAAAAGCTGGCACAATCTGGGGCATTTCCAGACGAAACTCGCCCTTGGTATCCGTCAGCGTTGCGCCGTGGCTGTGCCAGTCACGCTCATGCCCTTCTGTGGTATGTGCCCAAATCTGAATGCGCTGCCCGGCCAGCGGCGCGCCGTCAGCTGCGCGACGCACGGTGCCTGTCATCCAGAAACCGCCGTCGCCGATGCGCTCCACTATTGGTGCGCCTGGGTGATAGTTATTCGCACCGCCACGCATGGACTTTGTCGGGGCAAGCCCTGCTGCGCTGGACGGCGTTACCAATCCGGTCGCCGCTCCGATAATTGCTGCAGTGCCGCTGGCGATCAGGCTTCTTCGCGAATGCAGAATTTCAGTCAACTGGAAACCTCCATTTCCCGACATCGACAACACCACTTTTCCGTTACCAGCGGATTTACCGACACAAATAAGATAGCAAAGCCTTAGCACCGGCAAAAGCGAGCGCACAGCAAAGTGATTTTGGAGAGCGTGCAAATGCCCGCTGTTTAAAATGCGACTAACGGCAGCTTACGCACCCGAAATACAAACTCACCGGCTGTAAAACGCGATTGTCCTTTCCAAACCCGCTTTCAGGCTGTGTTCGGCGGGCAGTTCAAGACCGCAGGTCTGCCATTCATTTTTTGCTGAGGACAAGCTCGGGACGAGATCACCGGAAATCGAAATATCCGCATTTGGCCGTCCCGAGCCGATCATTTTGACGGCGGATTTCACCGTAGTGTCATGCCCGGAAAGGTTTGCAGTCCGCGCGCCGCCTGGTTGCTGCAATAAAGCTTGCACGCAGGCCTGCGCCACGTCTTCAACATAGATCAATGCGACAGGACCACGAAAAGGAACGGTATAAGCTTCGCCCCGCGCCGCCGCAGCGCAAGCCAGGCTGATACCGGCCGTCAGTCCGACCTTGCGCCCGGGGCCATAGATAACGAAGGGCCGGATGCCAAAGCTCGATATGCCATCGTCCGCCCAATAGGCGCGGGCATTTCCTTCATTTGCCAGTTTGAACGCCCCGTAATGGGTGATCGGGACGGGTGTTTGATCATCCTCCAGCCCGTACACCCCGCCGCTGCTGGTATAAGTGATGTGGGAAATCCTATTTTCTTTCGCGGCCTCGAACACGTTCAATGTGCCGATCACGTTTACCATAGCGCCCCGAACCGGATCCGTGCGGCACGTGGGGGTCATCAACCCGGCCAGATGGATGACGGTGTCGCAGCCTTGGGCCGCTTCTCTCACTATGTGTGTATCAGCGATATCACCGGTGACCCATTGCAACTCGGCCGTCGCTTCCGGCGCAATAGAGTGGATCAGGCGGCGATCATCCGTGCGATCAAATACCCGCACCCCGATGTCACGCTCATAAAGCAGCTTGATGATCCAGGCGCCGAGAAACCCCGCGCCGCCGGTGACCAGAACCCATTCAGTACGCTTTGAGCCACTGGCATTCATTTTGTGCGCTCATAACCTCACCCATGTGCATCAATGCTGTCCTTTGGCGCCTGATCGCGGTCTTTCATTCCGTAATCCCGCAGAACCTGACAAACCTTCAACCGATAGTCGCGGAATATCCCCGCCCTGCCCTTCGCCTGCGCCGCGCGGTGCTCGGCCAGTTGCCGCCATTCCTGCACGGCTTTTTCGTCACGAAAGAACGACAGCGACAACAGCTTTTCGGGATTGGTCAGGCTTTGAAACCGCTCGACAGAAATGAAACCATCGACCTGTTCCACCAGGGGTAGCATTGCGGCGGCGACGTCAAGATATGCGTCCTGTTTCCCGTCTGCTGGTTCGACCTCGAATATGATGGCGATCATTTTGGTCTCCTATCCACGTTGCCACGTCGTATTTGAGTGGCGTTTGCGGGCAGTATTCTGACAAAACCTGACAATAACAACCAATGGCGGGATCATGTTCCTTTCAGTCTTCGACATGTTCAAGGTGGGCGTCGGTCCGTCATCGAGCCATACAATGGGGCCGATGGTGGCTGCATCGCGGTTTCTGGACACTTTGCGCGCCTCGCCTTTCACCTTCGCGGGGCTCAAAGCCACGCTTCATGGTTCGCTCGCGTTCACGGGCATCGGCCACGCGAGCGACCGTGCGACGATCCTTGGGTTGGCTGGGTTCTCTCCCGACACTTATGATCGCGAAACTGCAGATGAGGCATTGGCGACGATAGCGGACATGGGCCGGATCGAGACTGAGGGCCTGCCATCTCTTACCTTCGATCCAGAATCTGACCTTGTGTTCAATTACGATGCCCCCCTCCCCGGCCACGCCAATGGCATGGTTCTGTCGGCGACGGACGCCGAAGGAGATGTGATCCTCGAAGAAACCTATTATTCCATCGGCGGTGGCTTTGTTCTGACTGCAGCAGAACTTGCGGCGGGCAAGGACACCGATGACGGCGCGCCGGTGCCCCACCCGTTCAAATCGGCGGAAGAAATGCTGGCGATGTGCCGGGCCACGGGCAAAAACATCGCGGAATTGAAACGTGCCAATGAGCTTAGCCGCATGTCCGCCACTGAGCTGGATGCCGGAATTGGGCGCATCTGGGATGTAATGAATGACTGCATCACGCGCGGGCTGGAAAGTGACGGCATCCTGCCCGGAGGGCTTAGGGTGAAACGCCGCGCGAAGGGCATTCATCAGGCGCTTTTGGCCGAACGGGGCATGAACCTGACTGCGCCACATACGATCAATGACTGGATCAGCACCTATGCGATGGCCGTGAACGAGGAAAATGCCGCCGGGGGACAGGTCGTCACTGCCCCGACCAACGGGGCCGCCGGGGTAATCCCGGCGACGGTCCGCTATTGGCTGGATCATGTGCCGACCGCAACGCCGTCGAAGATCGGGGATTTTCTTCTGACCGCCGCCGCCATTGGCGGGTTGGTGAAGCACAACGCCTCGATCTCGGGCGCGGAATGCGGCTGTCAGGCAGAAGTCGGGTCAGCGTCTGCAATGGCCGCCGCCGGGCTGGCCGCCGTGATGGGCGGCACGCCGGAACAGGTCGAAAACGCCGCCGAGATTGCGCTGGAACATCACCTTGGCATGACCTGCGATCCGGTGAAGGGTTTGGTTCAGGTGCCCTGCATCGAACGTAACGGGCTTGGCGCGATCAAGGCGGTGTCGGCCGCATCACTCGCGCTGCGCGGGGACGGCACCCACTTCGTACCGCTTGATGCCGCTATCGAAACCATGCGCCAGACCGGTGAAGATATGAGCGAGAAGTATAAGGAAACCTCGCTTGGCGGGTTGGCGGTGAATGTGCCGAATTGCTGACGATGTGAGGTCACTCTTGATGACACACTCAAATCGTTATTTTGGCCTGAAGCGGGCGTTACTGGTTTGCACCCCACGCGCGGAATCAAGCCGCAGGCGCCGCGCGCTCGCCTGCCCGTCCGGCAGGCTGGCGATTTAGTGAGGCCGGGCGCGGGCTTTTGAACGTCTACGGACTTGGCTGGGATAAACGGGCAAACTGCAGTGCTGGATCGCCATCCCACGGGCAGGCGAGCGCGCGTCTTTTTTCGTGATTTGCAAACGTCCGCTCCACGCCAATAATTACCCGATAACCCAAGTCACCGGGAACATCCTCAACTGCGCCACAAATTCAAGCCAACAGCGTCCGCAACACGTCGCTGAGAGAACAGTTTCGCCCGTAGCGCCCCCCTAACGTTGCCCATATGTCCCACGACCGCCCCCTCCTCGGCATTGCTTTGATGACCGGGTTCGCGCTTTTAGCGCCCGGCATGGATGCGTTCGCGAAGCTGGCATCCGAAGAAATCCCGGTCGGACAGACCCTCGCTTATCGCTTCGGTATTCAGACGCTGATCCTGCTCCCACTTGCCATCGTGCTTGGGCTTTTGTCTCGCCCAAGCGCAAGCGCCGCGATCTGGCACCTGAGCCGCGCCGCCCTGATCCTGCTTGCCACGGGCTTCTTTTTCACCGCTTTGCGGTTCATGCCAATCGCCGATGCGATAGCGATCTTCTTTGTCGAGCCCTTCATTCTGACCCTCCTTGGTGCAGTTCTACCTGGCGAGTCCATCGGCTGGCGGCGGCTTCTGGCCTGCGGCGTCGGGTTCATCGGCGCGCTGATCGTGATCCGGCCAAGTTTTGTCGAGCTTGGGCCGGTCGCGCTTTTCCCGCTTGGCACGGCGGTGTCTTTTGCCCTTTATATGATCCTCACGCGCCGCACCGCGAAGGACTTGCACCCCGTTGCGCTGCAGGCCTGGACCGCGCTTAGCGCGATTATCCTGACGCTGCCGCTCCTGTTCATCTTCAAGGGCAGCGGTGTCGCGCCACTTGATCCTGTCGAGCCGCAGGGCCGTTTCTGGTTCTATCTTTTCGGCGTCGGTGTTGTGGCCACGGCTACCCATCTGATGCTCGCCGGCGCCCTGCGCTTCGCCCCTGCGGCCACCATCGCTCCCTTGCAATATTTCGAGATCATCGCCGCCACCGTGCTGGGATTGCTGATCTTCGGCGACTGGCCGGATCGCCAGACATTCCTTGGCATCGCCATCATTATCGCCTCCGGCCTCTTCGTCATCTGGCGCGAAAACGTGGCCCACAAATCGTCGCTGGCAACTGCACCTTCTTCTCTTTGAAAATACCTCGGGGGAGCGCGAGGGGGCTGGCCCCCTCGCCTCGGTCGGATTGCGCAAGCAATTCGAACCCCCTACTGAGGCTGGATGACCGGTGACCGCCCCCTTCTTGGCATCTTGTTGATGCTCGGCTTTTGCGTTGTGGCGCCGATGGGAGATTCGGTCGCTAAGATCCTTGGCGGGCGCGTTCCGCTGGGAGAGCTGCTGACCTTACGTTTCGTGGTTCAGGTGCTGATCCTGGTACCACTCATGTGGCTTGGCGGGCGTTCGATCCGCCTGACATCCCGGCTGACACGGCTGATCTTTCTGCGCACGCTTCTGCATATCGCCGGCATCGGCGCGATGTTTTCCGCGCTGCGATACCTACCGCTGGCGGACGCCGTCGCCATTGCCTTTGTCATGCCGTTTATCATGCTGTTATTGGGCAAGTACTATTTGGGTGAAGAGGTCGGCCCGCGGCGATTGGGGGCCTGTGCGGTCGGGTTCATCGGCACATTGATGGTGGTTCAGCCCAGTTTCACGGCCGTGGGCGCGCCTGCGCTGCTGCCACTGGCCGTGGCCGTCATCTTCGCACTCTTCATGCTGGTGACCCGCCAGATCGCGAAACAGGTGGATCCGATTTCACTGCAATACCTTTCCGGCCTGATGGCCAGCGCCATATTGATCCCCGCGATGCTGATCGGCACATATTTTGCCGCGCCCGTCCTCAGCTTGGTGCCGCCACAAGGCAATGACTGGATGTTGTTCATCGCGCTCGGCGCCTTCGGAACCATCGGCCATTTACTGATGACGTGGTCTTTGCGATTTGCGCCCTCCGCGACGGTTGCACCAATGCAGTATCTGGAAATCCCTTTTGCAACGCTGATCGGCTTGGTCGTGTTTTCCGACTTCCCCAATGGGCTCGCCTTGGCGGGCATTATCGTCACGATGGCCGCCGGGCTTTACGTCATTCAGCGCGAAAGGGTCAGCGCCGCGGCGACCTGAGCCAGCATTGCCCGCGGCAGGATCACCAACATTCCCGGCCCCGATGGTGTAAGCGTAAAGCTTTCTGCCGCCGCCTCGTTCGATGTGCCAACCCGTCCCCACGGTGCAAAATTCAGATGGTCCGTCGGCCAAAGCAGCCCGGTGGATTTGCACGCGACTTCCGCCATCGGAAACAGCGACACGCGCGTGCCCGGTTCTGTCTGAAGTTCAAGCGGCCCTTTCAGGTGAAAACAGATGTCCACCGCGCCCACGACAACAACCGCGCGACCCGCATTTGCCAGAAGCGCATTATAGACCGCCAGCTCGTGATCCAGCCGCTTGCCAGTAAACCCAATCGCAAGAATCAAAGGCGCCGCCAATTGCGAAAGCGCCTTGTCAAAATCCGTGCGATGCTGATTTTCCGTATGAACGAACCGGGCAGATGAAAGCTCATTGCGGGCGCTTTCTGACATCGAATCAAAATCACCCAGCACGACCTCTGGTCGCAATCCGCGCGCCAATGCCTGATCCGCGCCGCCGTCAACCGCAAAAATGTGCGTTCCCAAAGATAAAGACTCGGTCAACACTTCGCTGCTAACCTCGACAGGACCGATCAAGGTCACTATTTCTGATGCTTGAACAATCTCTGCCGACATGCCCCGATTAATGCTATATTTGGAAACACGCCACAATCTGACCAAGAAAAAATACCGCGAAAAACCTAGTTCTGTTCTGATTTTGGAACCACTGCATGGTAAACGAACTGTGCTGGATCGGGGGAGAAAGCGACTGAACGATGGTTAATGCCAGTAAAATCCTGACGGTTTCCTATGGAACCTTCTCGTGCACGTTGGAAGGGTTTGACGACCCGTTCAACACGATGCGCTCTATCGCGGAATACTTCCGTGACCTCGCGTCCGAGGATCGTTATTTCGGTGCCGAACCACCGACGCCGGATGCCGAGATGCTGCACCGGATTGCCGAGCGTGAGATTCAGAAGCGCGTTGAATCGAAGGTCGAGGATAATGGCGTTGTCCTGCGTCAGGTAGAAGACCAGTCTGAAGAGGTCGCTGACACCTCCCCAAACGTAGAAGCCGAAGCGGAAACCGAGGCTGACAATGCGCCAATCGTTGTTCCCGCCGAGGCGGTCGGAACCATCGTTGGCGACATCCCCGAAAACGAAACCGTTGCCCAGAAGCTCGCCCGTATCCGCGCCGCCGTCGCTCGCTCGCGGAACGAGGCTGAGCCTCTGATGAATACGGTGTTTTCTGAAGATGAACACGCCGAAGGTCAGGTGCAAGCACCGGCGGCTGAAGTTGCTTTTGATGCAGCTGATGTCGAGGATGCGCCGCAGGTCGGCGAAGTCGTTGCCGACGACGATGCGTCTGATGTGGAAACTTCAGACGAGAATGATGAAATTTCCGCTTTTGATGACGAAGGCGCGGCAAGCGACATCGCCGAAGATCAGCAGCCCGAAGAAGATGCGCTTGCTGAAGACACTTTCGAAGAGGACACGGCTGAAGAAGAAGCGTTCGAAGACGATGTCGTCGAAACCGAAGCCGAAGCTGAAGAGCCCGTCCTTGACGTAGAAATCGACGAACCGGTTATCGATGTCGAAGACGACGCACCCGTTGTCGAGGTTTTCGGCGGCGAGGCAGCCGTTACGGAAGAGCAAATTGAAGCGGTCAGCGAAGAAGACGCCGACGATGATTTCGACCTTTCCGGCATGGAGATGGATGTCGAAACGGCCAGCGGTGAAGAAACATCGGCCGAAACCGATGTCGAAACCGACACGTTGGCGGCCATGCTGTCTGACAGCGACGACACCGCGCCGGAACCGGATTTAACTGCAGAAGATGAAGCCCCGATCGATCTGTCTTCGGTGATTGGCGACATGGCAGATGACCCTGATGAGGCGCCCGTTGCTGAAGACGCTGAAACCGAGGAAGAAGTTGGCGAGTTCGTTGATGAACCCCTGGATCTTTCTCCCTTCCTTGACTCCGAGGAAGAGGGTGACAGCGCCGAAGCGGACGAAAAATCCGAATTGAAAGTGCGGGTCGCGAAAGTGTCGCGCGCCGAATTTGAAGAGCAGTTCGAAGAGATCGAGGAAGACGCGGAAGCTGGCGCGGCAGACGACATGCCCCACGCAACCGGCGAAGCTGAAATCCGCGAGACGCTTGGCGAAACCGGCCTGTCCGCAGAGGACGAAGATGATCTTGTCAAGGAACTGGCCGAGGTTGAACGCGATGCGGCTGGTGTTCTTGGTGAACCTGATGCTTCCGATGAAATGGACGCAGAAGACGGCATCGATTTCTCGGCCATTGCCGACGAGTTGACCGATACGCCGGAAACGGACGCGCAGGAAGCACCTGAAGTATCCGAATCAGAGCAGCACATTGCCAGTGATCTCGAAGATCTGGTTGCCGAAGCGTCCGGCGACGCACAGGAAGAGGCGCCGCAGCGCCGCGCCAGCGATGTGGATGCCGATGATGCATCGGTTGAGCGTCTGCTGGCACGCACCGACAGCGCGATGGAAGACAATGACGGCACGCGCCGCCGGTCTGCCATCGCAACGCTGAAGGCTGCCGTTGCAGCCGTGCGTGCAGATGGCGATTCGGCAAAAGCCGAAGAAGAAGCCCAAACGGCGCGCGCAATGGACATGTATCGCGATGACCTCGCCCACGTCGTGCGTGATACACGCGAGGACGAGGACGAGGCGCCGACGCCAACTCCTGTGAAGCCGGAAGTGTCTGAATCCTCAACAACCCGCCCACGCACGGAACGCAAAATGCCGCCATTGATGCTGGTGTCTGAACAGCGTGTCGACAAGGATGAAAATGCCGAGCCGGCTACGCCGGTCATGCCGCGCCGGGTAATGTCGACCGATATCGACTTCGACGCGGAAAACGAGCTGTTCGTCAATGACGGCGCCACCGGCGAAGACAGCGCCGCCGGCAACATGTTTGGCAGTGGCGAGGATTTTCAGGGATATATCGCTGAAACCGGTGCCGAAGGTGTGACCGAATTTATCGAGGCCTCACTGGCATTCGGCATGTTCGTCGAAGGCGCCAACTTCAACACCCGCCCACAGATCATGCACCGTATGCTCGGCATGTTCCCGGATGGGTCGGTCACGCGCGAAGATGGCCTGCGTGCATTTGGGATTCTTTTGCGCGAGGGTCGCATCCACCGCATTCAGCGCGGCCAGTTCCTGTTGGCTGAAAAAAGCCGGTTCCATCCACAAAACAGCGATGAACCGCGCGCCAACACTGCATAAACCGAAATTCGTGTGCTCACCGAGCGGTGAGTTTACTTGGCGGGGTGATCGACGATCACTCCGCCCTTTCTTTTTCCGGGTCAGCCCTGCCGATGCCTTTGAAGACATGACGAAAAGGGATGGCCCACAGAATGCCAAGGACGATGTAGATCAACAGCTCGATCACAAATCCGGGGCGGTCGAACAGATTCACAAGGCTTACAGCCGCGACGACGTAGATCGGCAAGCCGATCAACAGAATTACCAGCGACCAGCGGCGGCGCGATTTGTGGGTAAGGGCCATGTCAGTCAGCAAAAGGATCGGTAACAAGGATTGTGTCGTCGCGCTCGGGTGACGTCGAAAGCAGGGCGACCGGACAGCCGATCAGCTCTTCGATGCGGCGAACGTATTTCACCGCTTCCGCCGGAAGATCAGCCCAGGAGCGCGCACCTTCAGTCGATTCTGACCAACCGTTCATTTCTTCATACACCGGCACGCACCGCGCCTGTTGGTCGGCGGCTGTGGGCAGGTAGTCGAAGTGCTTGCCGTCAAGTTCGTAGCCGGTGCAAATCTTCAACGTTTCAAAACCGTCCAGCACGTCAAGCTTCGTCAACGCGATGCCCTTTACGCCCGATGTTGCGCAGGTCTGGCGCACAAGACAGGCATCGAACCATCCGCAGCGCCGTTTACGCCCCGTTGTGGTGCCGAATTCATGGCCACGCTCGCCCAATCGCTGACCGTCATTATCCAAAAGCTCAGTTGGAAACGGCCCCTCACCCACACGCGTGGTGTAGGCTTTGACAATGCCAAGTACGAAATCGATGGCGCCGGGTCCAAGCCCCGCACCCGTCGCCGCCTGCCCCGCGATCACATTTGAGGACGTCACAAATGGATATGTGCCGAAATCGATGTCCAGGAGCGCGCCTTGCGCGCCTTCAAACAGGATGCGTTTGCCGGATTTCTGTGCCTCGGTCAGTATCTTCCAGACAGGCGCGGCGTATTGCAGGATTTTCGGCGCAATTTCTTTCAGTTGCGCAGCCAATGCGTCGCGGTCAATCGGGTCGATCCCAAGACCACGGCGCAGCGGATCGTGGTGCTGGAGCGCGCGATCTACGCGGGCTTCCAGCGTGGCATCATCGGCCAGGTCCGCGACGCGCACGGCGCGGCGGCCAACCTTGTCTTCATAGGCCGGACCAATGCCGCGACCAGTGGTGCCAATCTTGGTTCCCTTGCTGGCGGCCTCTTCCCGGGCCCGGTCCAATTCGCCGTGGATCGGCAGGATCAAAGGTGTATTTTCTGCGACCATCAGAGTTTCAGGCGTGATTTCAACGCCTTGAGAGCGGATTGTCTCGATCTCTTTCACCAGATGCCAGGGGTCCAGCACAACGCCGTTGCCGATGACCGACAACTTTCCGGGGCGAACCACACCGGACGGAAGCGCGTGGAGTTT
Organism: uncultured Paracoccaceae bacterium; assembly: GCA_951812305.1. Lineage (GTDB taxonomy): Bacteria > Pseudomonadota > Alphaproteobacteria > Rhodobacterales > Rhodobacteraceae > Rhodobacter_B. The sequence continues at coordinate 651,666 of CATOSB010000008.1, read as the reverse complement.
ATAAACTTCTTCACCGACAACAAGCGTATGGCCGGCATTATGGCCGCCCTGAAACCGCGCGATCACATCGGCACGTTCCGACAGCCAGTCGACGATCTTGCCCTTCCCCTCGTCACCCCACTGGGCGCCGACAACGACGACATTGGCCATGTACGATCCTTCGATTTGCGAAACCCATCGGCGTATATCGAAGCCACATCTTCAGGGGAACACCAAAAAACGCCGCATCGCACGGTTTTGCAGGGTCAGTCGGCGTGATGCAATTGTTCCGGCTGCGTTTCCAGTCGGCACCTCGCCGCTGGATTGATTTGCGATTGGGGATAAATGCGCCCGTAAAGGCAATGAATTCATGACCTTACAAGGGGCCGGTTCGCGCCTAGATTTCACAGAGCACAGTCCGGAGCGAACCCATCGACACACTTAACCCATATTCCTGGCAATCAGTTGGCTGTTGGTCGTGTTTGCACTTCTCAACATGGTGCGCGGCCTGATGTTCGGGCTCAGTTCCTTTTACCACCCGATGCAGGACGGCGCGAACGCGCACGAGGCGATCATGAATCATGCCGCTTATGTTGCCTTGGCGGCCATTGTTGTTGCGACCGCGATTTCGATTTTTTGTCGGCGCATTCACGGAATGGTCATGCTGGCGTTGTTAGGGGCTTTGGTCGCGGGTCATGTGGGCGGGCGCGCATATGTGCGCTTAACAAATCCTCAGCCGGATTTCATTTTGCGATATGTCGGTGATGAGCCCTACGCCATCCCTCGGCACTATGGCCCTTACGGCACCGATCAACCCGGCCAATCGTTTGAATTACTGGTTGAATAGTAACTCCCAAGCACCCTGTCCGATAGGGTTGCGGGGTTTTGTTCCGTCAGAGCCGTGCGATGATCTGAGGTGGTGACAGGGTCAGGATTTCCAGGATGTTGAACCGGTGTTTTCTGGCCGTCGAGATGACGGACCTGATGTCGGCGAAGACCCGCGCGCCCTCGAGGGTGCGGAAGGTGCCCGAGATTTTCATGCGCAGCTTCATCATGCGCAGGTCCTGTTCGGCCTGATTGTTTGTGAATGGGACCGCGAAGTCGGCGATGAATCGCAAAACGTCATCGCGGTAGTCACGCAGGCGGAGGAGCAGGTTGTGGCCTGGCCGCCTGGCTTTTCGGCCGCGGGTGCCGGGGCTTTTGGCCAGCGGGGGCTGGCGTTCGTGGAAGGCGAGCCCCTTGGCGAGGATCGCCATGTATCTGGTGACTATACCCTGGCGAACCAGTTCCGGGAGTTCGGTCTCGCCTTGATCCTGAGCCGCGCATCTGAGCTGATTGGCGCTATGAAGCACTGCGCTCATCTCCGTCGCCCAAGGCTCTTTTTCGATCTCTTCGATGGCCTTGAGTTCGCGCAAGTGATGCGCCCCGCAGAGGGCGTGGGCGTCCACTCCGCTCATATGGGCGTAGTAGGGTTTCCAGTGATCATGAATGATCGTCCCGCCGGTCAGGAAGGTTGGAACAGCACCGCGTTTGGCGCTGATGCGGTAATGGGTGAAGGCGGTATCGCAGATCGTGTGCAGCCAGTGCAGCTTGCCGGCAACACGAAGTCCGGTCTCGTCCAGATGCCGAACGCCGCCTTCGGCAAGCCGGGCGAGAATGTGTTCAACCACGACACCCATCTTATTTGCCGCGCCGCGCGTCCAGTTGGTCACGCTGGCCGCGCACAAGCTGGTGGCCCCAAACAGGTCGCGCATAAGCTGGCAGACCCGATCCTCGGGTATCAGCTGCTGAACATTGCAATAGACCGCCACTGCCCGCATGCGCGTGCCATATTGCACATGCGCGGCCACGCCATCGGGAAAGCCAGCCGTCGTCGTGGCTCGACAATGGTCGCAACAATAAACCGCCGCCTGATGCTCGGTGACCTCCAGGCGTGGCGCAGGCAAGTCGAACACCTGACGCTTCTCGATCCCTTTCACCATCTCCGCCGTCAGGGCGCTCTGACAGGCGCTGCAATGCGTCGCCTCATGCCGTTCGACAAAGTCGGGTGTTGACGTCTGGCGCAGGGTGTCGCCCCGGTGGCCAACTTGGCCGCCACTTTTCTTTCCGGATTTGCCACGCAGGCTGCGCGGGGCTGGCTTCTTCAGGCCATCACTTGAAGGGGGCTTGCTGCTATTGCTGCTGTTCTTGGCCAACTGTCGGCGCAGGTCCGTGATCTCTTCCGCCATGCTCGCCAACGCAGCTTCAAGCTCAGCGATCCGACGCAGAGCCGTGGCGAGAAGTTGTTCAAGGGCGGCAACCTGATCCATCCCACCACTGATTCAGAGAAATCAACCCGGCGCCACAGAATTCAGACAAGAAAGAAAAAAACACGCGCAAAATGGCAAATTCGACTCACCATAAAACTGACAATAACACTCAAACGTGGGGGGTGCTTGGGAGTTACGTTGAATATTGTTATTCAACAAACAGACCCAAATATGCCGGAGGGTGCCGGCATATCAAAGGCATCCCGCGCCATATGACTGTTCGGTTGTCCCCCGACCCGATCCTGCATGACTTTGAGATGTACTATAGTCTCGACAATTCTGGCGCAGTTTATAACGGGACGACGATATTCGCCTTTCCGGACTCGCCACATTCGCCGATGACAAAATCGACCGAGCTGCCCGGTCAAAGGATTCTGGAATACCGCTCAGGCAGCACGGTCTTTTTCTTGACCGACGAAGGCGGGCGGGTTCATCAGACCGCGATTTGTCGCGGAAAATCGAAATACTGCACTATTCGGGTTCTGACAGAACGCGGCGTCGTGTTTTTTCCCAGTTTCGGGCCACATGATCTCGATATTGATCGTTGGGCGAACGATTTTCAGAAAGCGGAGGCAATGTTTAATGCATGGCGCTGTACCGAGCCAACCTGTGGCGGACATGTCGTAGGTGCAATCATGCCCTGACCGACTTTTGGCACAAATGCCATAGCGCCAATGCCCCTTGCACCGTGGACGATCAGCCTTTACGTACCCCCTGTTGCAAGGCATAGGGTTTCCGCATGGAAAACGTCATCCTGATTATCCTTCTTATTCTCGCTCTGGCGTTGATCGGCATCGTGCTGATGCAGCGCTCTGAAGGCGGCGGTCTGGGGATCGGTGGCGGCGGTGGTGTGGTGTCGGGGCGTTCGGCGGCGACAGCACTGGGTAAACTGACCTGGATTCTTGGTGCGGCCTTTATGGTGATGTGCCTGTTGATGACCATTCTGGCCACGCGTGACACGGCTGGAACGTCGGTGATTGACCGGTTGGGTGCTCAAGGCACCGAAGAGGCTCCGGCGGCCGTGCCCGCGGCAGATGAATTGCTGCCACCATCAGGCGATGACGAAGGTCTTCTGCCACCTCGGGCAGACTAAATCTTTACCAATATTTGCGGTCATTAAAAAACTGACCACTTCATCTGGGGATCGCCTTGCCTAAATCTGCGATCTGCAGTAGGAGTCAAATCCCGTGGATCAGGCGGATTCGGGCAGCCGAATCGCGACGCTGACACCAGAAATTCACGGGGGGCGCACGGGCCTATGGCGCGGTTTATTTTCATTACAGGTGGTGTGGTTTCGTCTCTCGGAAAGGGGCTGACATCTGCCGCTTTGGGCGCACTGTTGCAGGCGCGTGGGTTCAAGGTGCGGCTGCGCAAGCTTGATCCTTACCTGAACGTCGACCCCGGAACGATGTCGCCGTTTGAGCATGGCGAGGTCTTTGTCACCGATGACGGGGCCGAGACCGATCTGGATCTTGGGCATTACGAGCGCTTCACAGGCGTTGCTGCGCGCAACACGGATTCAGTGTCATCGGGGCGGATATATTCCAACGTGTTGGAGAAAGAGCGCCGCGGCGATTACCTGGGCAAGACCATTCAGGTCATCCCGCATGTGACCAACGAAATCAAAGAGTGGATTTCAATTGGCGAGGACGAGGTCGATTTCATGCTGTGTGAAATCGGCGGCACGGTAGGCGACATCGAAGGCTTGCCCTTTTTCGAAGCCATCCGGCAGTTCAGTCAGGACAAGCCGCGCGGGCAGTGCATTTTCATGCACCTGACATTGCTGCCGTTTCTGGCGGCGTCGGGCGAGTTGAAGACCAAACCGACGCAACACTCGGTCAAGGAGCTACGCTCCATCGGGCTGCAACCGGATATTCTGGTCTGCCGGTCAGAGCATGAAATCCCAGAGAAGGAGCGCGCGAAAATCGCGTTGTTCTGTAACGTGCGGCCCGCCGATGTCATTCCGGCCTATGATCTGAAATCGATCTATGAGGCGCCGATGGCCTATCACAATGTGGGGCTTGATCAGGCGGTGCTGGACGCGTTTCAGATCAGCCCGGCGCCGAAACCTGACCTGACACGTTGGGAAGATGTCGAAGACCGCATCCATCACGCCGAGGGCGAGGTGCGAGTGGCCATCGTCGGCAAATACACACAGCTTGAGGATGCCTATAAATCCATTGCTGAGGCGCTGACGCATGGCGGCATGGCGAACCGGGTGAAGGTGAAGGCCGACTGGATCGATGCCGAGATTTTCGAAAAGGAAGACCCGACCCCTCATCTGGAACCCTATAACGCAATTCTGGTGCCCGGTGGCTTCGGCGAGCGCGGGACCGAGGGCAAAATCAAGGCCGCCGAATTCGCCCGCACACACAAGGTGCCCTATTTGGGCATTTGTCTGGGGATGCAGATGGCTGTGATCGAAGCCGCGCGCAATATGGGCGGTGTGTCGGATGCAGGGTCGGAGGAATTTGATCATGAGGCGGGCGAGAAACGTTTCACGCCCGTGGTCTATCATCTGAAAGAATGGGTACAGGGTAACCACAAGGTGGAACGCAAGGTGGGCGACGACAAGGGCGGCACAATGCGCCTTGGCGCCTATGACGCGGCGCTGTCCAAGGGTTCGCGTGTGGCCGGTATTTACGGCAACCTGGCCATCGATGAACGTCACCGTCACCGTTACGAAGTGGACATCAAGTACAAAGAAGCGCTGGAGCAGCAAGGGCTGAAATTCTCCGGCATGTCGCCGGATGGGCGTTTGCCCGAGATCGTGGAATGGGCAGATCACCCGTGGTTCATCGGCGTTCAATTTCACCCCGAGTTAAAGTCAAAACCGTTTAAGCCACACCCTTTGTTCGCCGACTTCGTGCGGGCCGCAAAAGAAATGTCTCGGCTGGTATAGTCTGGGCAAAAAAGAACCCGGCGCAATGGCCGGGTTGAGACTTGTCAACTGATATTGCCTCAAACCGGATTGAGGCTTGGCGTAAAGGAGGTTCCGTTACTCAGCGGCAATCGCATGATGGGCGGACGGAATCGGCATTCTTAGAACGGCATAACGACGACCATCGCCGGGATCGCGATAGGGCTCGCCCATTTGATCGGCGGGAAATCCAAGCTGGCGCAGTGCACGCATGAGCGAGATGGTGGACAGCGTCATAAGCTCGCTTGCACCCTGCTGCGATGCAATTTCAACAAGCCCGTCGACAATCAGTGACAAGCCTTCACTGCGCTGCTGCTGGGTGCGGAGGTTGTCAGAAACCACAAGGCGAGTGCATTCCCACACCATCGGCGTGGAAATTTCCGATGGCATAGCGCGTTCCGGGATCGTATCGATCGTCCCACGAAACGCATCGCGCAACATATAAGTGTGTTTTCCCCAGGTGGATGTCGTTGGCATTACGCGGGCACCGCCAAGAACCTTTCCGTCCTGGAGCAAGAGCGAGTACCAGGCAGTCGGATTATCATATTGATCCATCTCGTAATTTTCATTGTGCGGCACGTCCCAGCCAAGCCGATCCATGTTCATGCAGCGTTGACAGGTCGAAAGTGATATTGTGCATTTCCCGCTCTCCTTTACGAAGAGCAATTTAAAGCCATAGTTGTGTGGTTTGTTAACTGTGAATCGAAAAAAAAGTGGCAGAATCCCGTTTATTTGCCGAGATTCAGCAACAATTAGCGCATCTGTTAACCTTTAGATCAGGCCGAAACTGGTTGCCAGCGCCGCGGCCTGGGTGCCTGTTTTCGACCGCAGCTTGGTTTTTGCGTTCTTCAGACGCTGCTTTACCGCGCCTTCGGAGACACCCAAAAGATTTGCGATCTCTTTCATCAAAAGACCGTTCTTAACCATGCGCAACGCTTCCAATTCGGCCTTGGTCAGATTGGTCGGCGGAACCATCTCTATGTGAATGTCTTCCAGAAGATCGTGCAGTTCGATCAATTCGCTATCCGTAAACTCCCGGTCACCACGGGCAAATGTTCCGAAGCTGCGCGGTGACGAATTATCGGGATCAACGCAGCTTGCAGCCGCGCCAAAAGCCAGCCCATGCAGCTTTGCCTGCCCCAAAACGTCACGCGGATCGTCGACGCCAAGCGCGCTCCACCGTTCGATTCCGTTGTTGTGGTAACACCAATGCAAAACCGGATCGGCAACCATGTAGCCGCGCGCGGTATAGCGTTCGCTCCACTTCTTCGGGAGCGTGTTTTCTTCATAAACCGGAAAGAAAAAACCCATCCGAATGGCGACCAGAAAACCCTCTGGGCACAATTCATTCAGACGCGAAATTTTACCTTCGATGCTCATTTCCGCCGCTAAACCTACCTCAGACCCTATCAAAATGTTACCAGATAGGGAATCATTGTGGTTGGAGAATAGGCGCTTCGCGCAAGTTCTGCAACTTTGTCGAGAGTGAACTTTTCCAATTGGATCAACGTGCAACCATAGCTTCGCTGCTCGCGGAGATCGATGAAAAAACGCCTGGCGGCTTCGCCATCGGGCTGCATATCCAATTGCGTGGACCGACATTCCTGTTTCAGACTTTTCCGCAATCCTGGCTGGACTTCTACATCACAAATGGCCTGCAACTTCAGGACCCTGCGGTCAAATGGAGCTTAGAGCGTCGTCCATCTAATCTGCAACATATCCGGCAGCTTTGAAGAGGTTTCGGCACTCGGTTGGCGGGAAGAGGTCGCAGGTTTGGGCGACGGATTGGAAAAGGGCGTCGAAGGTGCGGGCCTTGAGCCGACGCAGGTGTGCCTTGAGTTTCGAGTACGCCATTTCGATCGGGTTGAGATCGGGCGAATACGGCGGCAGGAAGAGCAGCCAGCTGCCTTGCGACTTCAGCAGTTCCTGCGCATTGGCCGATTTGTGCGATGACAGGTTGTCGGCGATCACCACATCGCCCGGCTGCAACGTTGGAGCCAGCTGGGTCTCGATGTAGAGGTCGAACGCGGCGCGGTTCATGGGGCCGTCCAGCACCCAGGGGGCGCTGAGTTCGTCGATCCGCAGGCCCGCGATGAAGGTCTGGGTGCGCCAGTGGCCGAAGGGCGCGTCGGCTTCCAGCCGGGTGCCGCGTGGGGATCGACCACGAAGCCGTGTCATCTTGGTCGTGACAGCTGTTTCGTCGATAAAAACCAGCCGGTGCGGCTCAAGGCGCATCCTCGGCATCCGGCGGTGCTGCCACTCGTACCTGGCAGCGCGCACCCGTTTGCGCAGCCGCTCCGTCGCGATCAGGGATTTTTTTATATGTGAACCCAAGACGATGGATCAGATAACGCGAGAGCATCGCCGGTGTCGCGGTGAGGGCATGTTCCTGTTTCAGCACCTCGGCCAGTTCCGGCATAGTGATATCCGGCTCGGCTTCCACGCGTGTCTTAAGCCAGTTTGAGACCACATCCAGCTTGCTGCGCCGAGGGCGGCCTTGAGGCGCAGCTCTCACCCCACCCGTTCGCCTCTTACGTTGCATGATCCGCACCGCGCTGGCAGCTGATATCCGTAAACGCCGCGCAGCCTCATGGCAGGAAAGGCCGTCATCAACCAAAGCGACGACACGTTCCCGAATATCCAGTGATAGCGATTTGCCCATGATCCACCTCCACATATGGTGAATCACAAAACCTGCCACGTGGGAATCCCATCGATTCAGATTTCAAGGACGACGCTCTAGAAAACACGGGTTTCGCTTATTGGCGCGACCTTGCGGAAAACGATCCGGCCAACATTATGGGTCAGGCCGCAGACCACGGAATGCCGTTTGGAACGACGATGGCGATCTTTGAGAATGACAGCCGTACGGTGCTGGGATGCACACGAAAAGACCGCGACTATTTGCATCATGAGCTGGATGAAATCACCGCATTGCTTGTCGAGTTGCACAACTTAACGTTGGGACAGACTGTTTTGCCGCCCGATACAATCGAGGCGCTGAAACGCATGTCGATTCGCCTTTCTCAGGGCTGAATTGGGTTTCAAGCGCCAGAAACGGTCCCTATATTGCCCAGATGTTTGGTGAACTTCTAAAGAAATTGACAGAACCGGAACCCGCGCCTTTGCCCGATGGTGATGCCCGTTTGGCGTTGGCGGCTCTTTTGGTGCGTGTAGCCCGCACCGATGGGCATTACGCGCAGGAAGAGGCCGATCAGATCGATCGGATCTTGTCGGAGCGTTATGCGCTTTCCCCGTTTGAGTCAGTAGCCTTGCGCAAGGAGGCCGAGATCCTGGAGGCAGAGGCCCCAGACACGGTGCGTTTCACCCGCGCGATCAAGGACGCGGTGGCCTATGAAGAGCGGTTGGGCGTGATCGAGGCGCTTTGGGCGGTCGTGATGGCGGACGGCGTGCGCGACAGTGATGAAAACGCTCTGCTACGGCTGGTCGCCAATTTGCTGGGCGTAAATGACCGCGACAGCAACATGGTGCGCAGGCGGGTTGAAACGCGGCTGGCATGATTGCCGGATTGCCGATGTATGAACGCGGTGAGACCCGCGATGCGACTGACAGGCTTTGGGCAGAGACCAAGCGGGCCCTGTACAGCATGGGCGTAAAGGCACCGTCGCAATTGTCGCGGGATGTCGAACCATTTGATCTTTGGCAAAGCGAGGATCTGTTGCTGGCACAGACCTGCGGTCTGCCATTTCGCGCCAGACTGAATGACAAGGTTCAACTGGTCGCGTCCCCTGTTCACGACATGCCGTGCCAGGACGGGCACTATTATAGTGTCATTGTTGCACGCGCGGCTGGCCTGCCCGGTAATCCGACACTTGCCGTCAACGATGCGCTTTCGCAAAGCGGTTGGGCGGCGGCGCTCGACTGGGCAACAACGAACAAAGTCAGAATTGGAAACAAGGTTTTGTCAGGCGGCCATCGAAATTCGGCGCAGATGGTGACCGAAGGACAGGCCGACGTCGCCGCATTGGATGCGGTGACCTGGGCGATGATCCGGCGCTGGGATGCATTCGCGGGCGATCTGATAGAGATCGGGCGCACGGATCCGACACCAGCGTTGCCCTATATCACCGGACCCGCGGGCGACCCGGACCTGTTGGCGCGCGCATTGGAAACGGCGATTGGCGCGCTTTCGAATGGTGATCGAAATACACTGTGCCTGAAGGGTATCCGCCGGATTCCAAAGGCAGATTATTTGTCCGTGCCAATACCGCCTGCGTTTTAGGCAAGCTTGTGAGCGCGCCTTTGAGGGCGTAGGCTGCCGCGAAAATCAGAGACACGTTAACCCATGCATATCGGCATTCTTCAAACCGGCCATGTCGCGGACGCACTAATCGCGGAGCACGGCGATTATGATGTGATGTTTCCGGCTTGGTTGGCCGGACGGGGGTTTGAGTTCTCCAATTTCGCTGTGGTGGATGGAGATTTCCCAAGCGGGCCGGATGCGGCCGATGGCTGGCTGATCACCGGGTCTAAACACGGCGCATATGAAGACCACGACTGGATCGCGCCTTTGGAAGACCTGATCCGCGCGGCTTATGCCAAATCGATCCCGATGGTGGGCATCTGCTTTGGCCATCAGATCATCGCGCAAGCACTTGGCGGCAAAGTCGAAAAATTTGCTGGCGGTTGGGCGGTCGGACGGCAGGTTTATGACTTCGGGGGCGCGGATACCGCGATCAACGCCTGGCATCAGGATCAGGTGGTTGAGCGCCCCGATGGAGCGGACGTGATCGCGACAAACGACTTTTGCGAAAACGCGGCGCTGGTATACGGCGACAAGGCGCTGACGATCCAAGCGCATCCGGAATTCGAGCGGCCCTATCTGGAAGGGCTGATCAATGTGCGCGGGCGTGGCGTTGTGCCGGACCGATTGCTAGACAAGGCGCTGGAGCAGATTGCAACGCCAATTGCGGGTCAGGCAATGGGCGACAAAGTAGAGGCGTTTTTCAAGGCGCCAAGACGTGGGTGATGGCTGATTGGTTGGAACAATTGCCCGAGGCGGCACAGACCTATCTTAAGGGGCGGCGTCTGGACGAAGTCGAATGTGTTGTGCCCGATCTGGCAGGTGTGGCACGCGGCAAGGCGATGCCGGCCAGCAAATTTGCGCGCCAGAACCATTTCTTTTTGCCCAACTCCATCTTTCTGCAGACCATTACCGGGGATTGGGCGGATAAGGACGGCGAGAACTGGACCGAGCCGGATATGGTTCTGAAACCCGATCTGTCGACCGCCAGCGCGGCGCCGTGGACGGCGGACTGGACGCTGCAGGTCATCCACGACATCGAGGATCAGGCCGGTAATCCGGTGCCGGTCGCCCCGCGCAACGTGCTGAAGCGGGTGGTCGCGGCCTATAACGCAAAGGGCTGGAGCCCTGTCGTTGCGCCGGAAATGGAATTCTATCTGGTCGCGCGCAACACCGACCCTAACCAACCGATTGAGCCGCCGATTGGCCGGACGGGTCGCCCGGCGGCGGCGCGTCAGGCCTATTCGCTGTCAGCGGTGGATGAATACGGACCGGTGATCGACGACATCTATGATTTCGCCGAAGCACAGGGGTTCGAGATCGACGGCATCGTGCAGGAAGGCGGCGCGGGCCAGATCGAGATCAACCTGCGCCACGGCGATCCGATCCTGCTGGCCGACGAAATCTTCTATTTCAAACGTCTGATCCGCGAGGCCGCGCTGCGCCATGATTGCTTTGCCACCTTTATGGCGAAGCCGATTCAGGATGAACCGGGATCGGCGATGCACATTCATCATTCGGTGGTGAGCAGCAATAACGGCAAGAATATCTTCACAGATGCTGACGGCGCGGAAACACCCGCGTTCCAGCATTTTATTGCCGGTCTGCAAAACCATTTGCCCAGCGTTATTGCGATGCTCGCGCCCTATGTGAACAGCTATCGCCGCTATGTCCGCGACCATGCCGCGCCGATCAATCTGGAATGGGGATCCGACAACCGCACGACGGGCATTCGCGTGCCGATTTCCGGCCCCGAAAGCCGCCGGGTGGAAAACCGGCTGGCCGGAATGGATTGCAACCCATATCTCGGCATCGCGGCATCACTGGCCTGTGGCTATCTGGGGCTGATCGAAGGGCAAGACCCAAGCGATGAATTTTTCGGCGACGCCTATGACGAAGACCCCGACATTCCCCAGCATATGAGCGAGAGTCTGGAATTATTCCGTGAAAACAAGGTGATGCACCAGCTTCTTGGACCCGAGTTTTGCGAGGTCTATGCGGCCGTCAAAGAAACTGAATATCAGGCTTTCCTGCAGGTGATCTCGCCCTGGGAGCGCGAGCATCTGTTGTTGAATGTTTGACTTTGCAGTGGGTCTGCGGGTGAGTTTCTTACCGTGAATCTGCTGTTCGCCAATGACCGCGCCGGGGACTATCCCGAAAGCTACTATGCCGCCACCGCGACACTTCTCCCGCCATTTCCAAGGCTGGTGGGCGAGGCGCGCGCCGATGTTTGCGTTGTTGGCGGCGGTTTTACCGGTCTGTCCACCGCGCTGCATCTGGCGAAGGCCGGGGTGGATGTCGTGATGCTGGAGGCGCATCGCGTCGGATTTGGCGCCTCAGGGCGCAATGGCGGGCAGGTTGGTTCGGGCCTGCGGATTGATCAGGATGAAGTTGAGCGGCTTTATGGCCGCGACGATGCGCTGAAATACTGGCAGATCGGCGAGGACGCCAAGGCGCTGGTGCGGGATCTGGCCGATGACTGGCGCCCCGGTATCGCGCATGTCGATTGGTCAGCGAAAGGCGCAACAGAGACACGGGAATATGCCGATTTCCTGCGCGGTGAGCCGTATTCCTATGATCAAGTTGCGCCTTTGAGCGGCGAAGAGGCGCGCGCGCTGATCCCCGGAAGCACATTTCATGGCGGGCTGATCGATCGCGGCGCCGGGCACATCCATCCGCTGAAATTCGCATTGAAACTGGCGCAACTGGCGCAGGACGCGGGTGTTCGGATATTCGAGAATTCGCTGGTGCACGACATTCGCGGAATCGTGCGCACCGGTCAGGGACGGGTGAAGGCGGAGCACACCGTTCTGGCACTGAATGGCTATCACGAGCGGTTGCACCCTGCCCTTTCTGCCCGCGTCATGCCGATCAACAATTTCATCGTCGCGACCGAACCCTTGGACGACCCGGCAAGTGTTCTGGCCGAGGATGTCGCCGTAGCCGACAGCAAATTCGTGGTCAATTATTGGCGGTTGAGCGAAGATAACCGCTTGTTGTTTGGTGGTGGCGAAAGCTATGGCGACCGTTTTCCCAAGGACATTCAGGCACTTGTGCGTAAACCGATGTTGGAAATTTATCCCGGGCTGCGCGACGTCAGGATCGATTATGCCTGGGGCGGGACGTTGGCGGTCACGTCATCACGCCTGCCGGATTTTGCGCACATTGAACCCGGGCTCTGGTCGGCGTCCGGCTATTCCGGGCATGGCGTCGCGCTGGCGACATATGCCGGAAAGATGATGGCCGGGGCGATCACGGGTGATGCATCGCGGTTCGACCTGATGAATAACCTGCGCCCTCTGGCCTTTCCGGGCATGGGAATTGCGCGGCGCCCGCTTTTGAATCTGGCAATGCGCTGGTTCGCATTGCGCGACCAGCTGGGGTTTTAGGTCGTTTCGGATTGCCGAGATAATACGCGTTTGGCCATAAGCTGCCCTGCAAATGCAAGCCCCCGATGCTCCTTCATCTGGCCATAAATACCTCGGGGGGTCTCTAGGCGCGGGCCCCCAGTTGATCGGATTGCATTGGCAATTCGATTGTCCGCTTCAACGCCAGATGCGCCATTTCAAATAAAACCGAATTTGTCAGGGCGAGACCGTAGCAAAAGCCCGTCCCGCAACAATACCCACTAGATTTTCGCGCCAATTTGTTTTACACAAAAACCGAAAAACAATTTCGGAAAAGGTCAAATCATGACGCTTGCACCGAATGTCTACGACGCAGAACCTATCCCGGCATCAGCTAAAGACGAAATTGAACGCCTGTTAAATTCTGGCGATCTGTTCCGCTATACCAGCTCGGAAGACAGCCCTGTCGCGCTTTTAGAACGTGAATTTGCCGAAATCATGGGTGCGAAATACGCGCTGGCCGTCGCGTCCTGTTCTGCGGCGCTTTTCCTCAGCCTGAAAGCGCTCGACCTGCCCCGCGATGCGAAGGTTTTGATCCCGGCGTTTACTTTTGGCGCGGTGCCATCTGCCGTCGTTCACGCCGATTGTCAGCCGGTTCTGGTGGAGGTGAAGGACAATTACCGCATCGACACCACCGATTTCGAAGCCAAGATCAAGAATGCCGATGCGGTGCTGATCAGCCATATGCGCGGGCACACGAGCGACATGGAAGTGATCAAACGGCTTGCGGATGCGCGCGGAATACCACTGATTGAGGATGCCGCGCATTCGCTTGGCACGAAATGGAACGGGCAGAACATTGGCACTATTGGAAAAATCGGCTGTTTCAGTTTTCAATCCTACAAGCTTTTGAACTCTGGCGAAGGCGGCGTCCTTATCACGGACGATGCAGATATCATCGCCCGCGCCGTCATCATGTCGGGCGCATATGAGCATAACTGGAAGAAACATCCGGTTCTGCAGGATCGTTTTGCCGCGTGGCAGAATAAACTGCCACTTTACAACACGCGACTGAACAACCTGTCAGCGGCGATCATTCGCCCGCAGTTGAACGAAATCCCGCGCAGGGTCAAAGATGGTCGCCGCAATCATGATTACGTGGCCGCCGCTCTGAACGCATCGCCGCATCTGGTGGTGCCTGATCCGTTGGGGCCGGAAGTTCGCGCGCCGGATTCGATTCAGTTCAATCTGGTGGATTTCAGCAACGCCGAGACATTGGCGTTTCAGGACGCCGCCGCCCGTCGTGGGGTTAAGGTGCAGGTCTTTGGGATGTCAGAGGATAACGCCCGCGCATTCTGGAACTGGCAGTTTATCGGCGAAATCCCCGAATTGCCGCAAACCCGCGCGATGCTGATGCGGGCTTGCGACGCGCGCCTTCCCGCCCGGCTAAAGAAGGCAGAACTGGATTTCGTGATTTCGGCGCTCGCGGGGGCCGCCGAGGATGTGAAATCACCCACGCTTGCCTATGGCACCTGAATGCCGTTGACCTGACGCCCGGGCCGCGCCAAAACGCGCGGACAATGTACAGGTCCAGGAGCTGCCCTTGGCGAGTCTCGGCCATATCAAGCTGATTTTGTTGGCGTTTATCGCCGTTCTGGTCGTAGTTTTCGGCGCGGTTTGTGCGATCTGGCCCTCCGACGCACCCGAGAAAGTGTCAGACGGGCGCCCGGAACATGTTCTGATCATCGGCATTGATGGTATGACCGCGCGCTCGTTCTATCTGGGCGACACCCGTTTTATGGAGGAACTTGCAAGCGGTGGCGCAATTACGACCACGGCACAGGCGGTGGTGCCGACGGCAAGCGGGCCGAACTGGGGCGCGATGCTGATGGGGGCCGGACCACGGCACACGCAGATCGCTGGCAATCATTGGCGACTGGAGGACTGGGACAACGCGCAATTTTGCGAACAAGGCATCGGCGAGCCGTGGCCGACGATTTTCGATCTGGTGGAAGATCAAATACCCGATGCGAAGACCTTGGTCATTCATCACTGGATTGGAATCAAAAGGTTTTTTCCACGAGGTGCTGTCGACAAACGCAAATATGGCATCTGGGGCTGGCGCACGGTTCGGCACGCCAAACGCGTCATCCGGGGCGGGCCGCCGACATTGATGTTCGTGCATCTCGATGATGTTGACGGCGCGGGGCATGATTTTGGCTATGACGGCTGGAAATACCACCGCGAGGTAGATCGCGCAGACCACGATGTCAGAGAATTGATGGCTGTGCTGGATGAAACCGGCAAACGAGACGAAACACTTGTGATCGTTATGTCCGACCACGGCGGGATTGGACATGCGCATGGCGGCGATGATCCACACGAGACGACGATACCGATCATTTTTTCCGGTCGCGGCGTTGCGCCGGGAACAGTGATTTCAACACCCGTCAGTATCACTGACATTGCGCCGACTGTCGCCTGGGCCTTGGGGCTGGAGGCACCGGATTGCTGGACAGGACGCGCGGTGACGGAGGCATTTAAACCGGGTGTATTTGCGAAGTAGATACCTGCTGTTTTGGAACGCAGCTTTTGCATTATCTTCCTTCGTCCCTCGGCTTTGTTGGGTCAGATTTCGCGCTGAACCACCGTCGCCTCGAAATCGCAACGGCCCCCAACCCTACAGACCCCCGGAACGCCTGCAATCTGGGTCGCGCACGACCCCTAGGGCGAGCGCGAACCTCGGTTGCGGTTGAATTTGGCGAGGCACGCTTTGGGCTGTTGCCGCAGCACTCGAGCCGCGGAAAGCATTACCTCTGCGGATCGGGCCGTGTGAGGATGAACGCCGCCGCCGGTCCCATGCAAATTGCCTGAATGAGGATCACCCACCATGGCAGCATGAAAATAATTGAGGCAACAAACACCAGCGCCATGACAGTGACCGCCAGTCGTTTCGCCGCTGGCGCGATGGCGCCCTCTTCCTCCCAGACCGTGATATGCGCGCCAAAACGTGAGCGATCCACAAGCCATGCCCGCGCGCGCGGCGATCCGCGCGCAAAGCAGAAGGCCGCCAGAATCATGAAAGGTGTCGTCGGCAGGATCGGCAAAATCACACCGATCAGGCCAAGGCCAACCGCCAGCCAACCGGTGATGACAAAAACCATGCGCGACATGGTTGAGATATAGAGCTTTGGGGGCCAACCACCACCCTTTGAACACTCATTTCCTCTCGCGCCCACAGCGCATGTTGCTATAACGGGTCCGAGGGCATCGGGGGAATGACATGGCGGGTGAACTGTCGCCGATTGATACCGCAAAATTTGTGGCTGCAAAGCGGGCCGTGGAATTTGTCGAAGATGGCATGAAAGTCGGGCTGGGCACCGGATCGACGGCGGCCTGGATGGTGCGTTGTCTTGGCGAATTGGTGCGCGAAGAAGGTCTGAGGATCACCGGTGTTCCGACATCAACACGAACCGCGGAACTGGCCACCAAGGTCGGCGTGCAAACGATTACGCTGGATGAGGCAAAATGGCTTGATCTGACGATTGACGGGGCCGATGAGTTCGACCCCGATCTGAACCTGATCAAAGGTGGCGGCGGCGCGCTGTTGCAGGAAAAAATCGTTGCGACCGCTTCGGACCGGATGATCGTCATTTCCGATGCGACAAAAAAGGTCGACCAGTTGGGTGCCTTTCCCCTGCCCGTCGAGGTGATTCCGTTTGGCTGGCAAACCACCAAGGCCTTGATGGAAGAAACGCTCGCCGGACTGGACGTGATGGGCGACCGGGTGACGCTGCGCATGAATGGAGATGCGGCATATGTGACGGACGAGGGCAACCACATACTCGATCTGCATCTGCACCGTATGACGAACCCGCGTCAGGTGGCGCTGGTTCTGAACCAGATCCCGGGCGTCGTGGAAAACGGGTTGTTCATCGACATCTGCGACGTGGTGGTGATCGGGCATGGCGATGGCCGTGTGGAGGTGAATGACATCAATTCCGGCACGCGTGAGGAAGACCGGATTGAATTTGTCGAGAGCGAGAATATGTTCTCTGATCTCTCGGAATGAGCGGTTTCGGGTCGGCCATCGGCCGATCCGACCGACAGGGGGAGGCCAGCCTCCCCCAGACCCCCTCCGAGGTATTTTTGGCCAGATGAAGGGGCCTTTGACGGGAGTGCCTGATGACGTTTGACTACGACCTCTTTGTGATTGGTGGCGGCTCAGGCGGCGTGCGCGCCGGGCGTGTGGCTGCAGAGACCGGCGCAAAAGTGGCGCTGACCGAGGAATACCGCATGGGCGGGACCTGCGTGATCCGTGGATGCGTGCCAAAGAAGCTGATGGTCTTTGCGTCGGGATATTCCGAGCGGATGGCGGAGGCGGAAGCCTATGGTTGGAATGTCGTCAAAGGGGGCTTTGAGTGGTCGCAATTCTGGCCGAACCTGCGCGCCGAACTGGATCGGCTGGAAGGCATTTACCGCACCAATCTGGCGCGTCCTGGTGTCGAAATATTCGATCAGAGGGCGACAATCACGGGTTCGAATTCGGTAAAATTGGCCGATGGGCGAGAATTCACGGCAAAATACATCCTGGTGGCGACGGGCGGAGCGCCATTCAAGCCTCCGCAAACGCCGGGAATCGAACTGGCCGGGACATCCAACGATGTGTTCCTGATGGAAGACCTGCCCAAGAGTATTCTGATCGTTGGGGGTGGTTATATTGCCTGTGAATTCGCCTGTATTTTCAACGGGCTGGGCGTTGAGACCACGCAATATTACCGTGGCGCGCAGATCCTGCGCGGGTTTGATGACGAGGCGCGCGGGCATATTGCCGAAATGATCCAGGCGCGCGGCGTGAACCTGCATGTCGGCTGCGATGTGATGGCAATGGAAGAGCGTGACGGCCAGATCTGGGTCAAGGCGTCGAACGGTGATGAGACCGTGTTCGATCATGTGATCTATGCCACCGGGCGCAAACCCAACACCGACGGGTTGGGGCTGGAGACCGCAGGCGTTGAACTGGGGCGGCATGGTGAGATTGTGGTTGATGGTTATAGCCAGACCAACATTCCATCGATCTATGCGGTGGGGGATGTCACCAACCGCATAACCCTGACACCGGTGGCGATCCGGGAGGGGCAGGCGTTTGTCGAGACGGTGTTCAACGACAATCCCACCAAGGTCGATCATACGAATGTCGCCAGCGCGATCTTCACCCAACCGGAATACGGCGCGGTGGGGATGACAGAGGAAGAAGCTGCTGATCAGGAAGAGATCGAGGTTTATTCTGCCGCGTTCCGCCCGATGCAGAATTCCTTCATCGGCAAGGATGAACGGGTGCTGTTTAAGCTGATCGTTTCATCCGCAACGCGAAAAATCCTTGGCGCGCATATCATTGCCGATGGCGCAGGCGAATTGATCCAGATGGTCGGTGTGGCCATGAAGATGGGTGCCACCAAAGAGGATTTCGACGCAACGATCGCGGTACATCCGACCATGTCCGAAGAGATCGTACTGATGAAAACGCCGGTGCGGGTGACTTGATTTTTCCCCGCTTTAGGCACAGGTAGCAGACTAAGATTCACAAAAGGAAGTCAGATGGCCAATAATGGAGGTCCCTGGGGCGGCGGAACCGGCGGAAGCGGGGGCGGTCGAAACGGTGGCGATGATGGCGATAAGGGGCGCGGACAGCGACCCGGTGGTCAGGGCGATGGCCCGCAGGTTCCCGACATTGACGAGATCGTAAACAAAGGGCGCGAGCAATTGCGCGTTTTGATGGGCGGTCGTGGTGGCGGTGGGCGCCAGAATGGCGCTGGCGGTGGCGGCGGTGGTCCGCGCCTGACGCGCGGAACGGTTGGCCTTGGCATTCTCGGCATCGTTGCGCTTTGGGTATTTGCCAGTTTTTACACGGTGAAACCGGAAGAACAGTCGGTTGAACTGTTCCTTGGGTCGTATTCATCGACAGGCAATCCCGGGCTGAACTTCGCCCCCTGGCCGGTTGTGACGGCAGAAGTCGTGCCGGTGACGCGCGAACAGACCGAAAGCATCGGTGTGTCTCGTTCCGGTGGCGACAACGGTCTGATGCTGACGACGGACGAAAACATCGTCGACCTGGATTTCCAGGTGGTCTGGAACATCAATGACCCGGCGAAGTTTCTGTTTAACCTCGCCCAGCCTGACGCCACCATTCGCGCCGTGTCAGAATCGGCGATGCGCGAAATCATTGCCGCCAGCGAACTGGCGCCGATCCTGAACCGGGATCGTCAGGCGATTGCCGACAGCGCACAGACGCTGATCCAATCAACGCTGGATGGTTATGAATCGGGCGTGAATATCGTGCGCGTGAACCTCGACAAGGCCGACCCGCCACGCGAGGTGATCGACGCTTTCCGCGACGTGCAGGCCGCCGAACAGGAACGCGACCGGCTGGAGCGACAAGCGGATGCCTATGCCAACACAGTGCTTGCAGGCGCCCGTGGCGAGGCCGCGCAGTTGTTGGAAGAAGCCGAAGGTTACCGCGCCCGCGTGGTGAACGAAGCCGAAGGCGAGGCCAGCAGATTTTTGGCGGTTCTGGACGAATACCGCAACGCACCGGAAGTGACGCGCAAGCGTCTGTACATTGAGACACTGGAACAAGTGCTTGGCGATGTTGACAAAATCATTTTGGACGAAAGCGTCTCGGGTGGTGGCGGTGGACAAGGCGTGGTGCCCTATCTGCCCTTGAATGAATTGCGCCGCGGAGGAGACCAGTAAGATGCGTAGATCAAGTTTATTGCTGCCCGCCGTTGTCGTGGTAATCGCCGTCCTGCTGAGTTCGATCTTTATTGTGGACGAGCGTGAAAAGGCGCTGGTTCTGCAATTCGGTCAAATCGTCAGCGTCAAGGAAGACCCAGGACTGGCGTTCAAACTGCCGCTTATTCAAGAGGTCGTGCGTTATGACGACCGGATCCTGTCACTCGACACGCCGCCGACCGAGGTAACACCGTCGGACGACCGACGTTTGGTCGTCGACGCCTTTGCGCGCTATCGGATCACGGATGTTGTTCAGTTCCGGCAAGCGGTTGGTGTTGGCGGGCTTCGCACCGCCGAGGATCGCCTCGAAGGCATCCTGAACGCGCAAATCCGGGCGGTTCTGGGTTCGGAAGGTGTAACATCGAACACGATCCTGTCCTCTGACCGGGCCGCATTGATGTCGCGGATCACGTCGCAGGCGAAAGCGCGTGCGCAGCCTTTGGGGCTGGACGTCGTGGATGTGCGTCTGAAGCAGACCAACCTGCCAGCACAAAACCTTGATGCGACATTTGCAAGGATGCGGGCCGAACGGGAACGGGAAGCCGCGGACGAACGCGCTCGTGGTGAAGAAGCGGCGCAGCGGATCAGGGCACAGGCGGATCGTACGGTGGTCGAACTGACCTCCGAAGCGGGTCGTGAAGCAGAGATTGTCCGCGGTGAAGCGGATGCGAACCGCAACAACATCTTCGCAGAAGCCTATGGTCAGGACGAAGAATTCTTTGAATTCTACCGTTCGCTGGCGGCTTATACCCGCTCGCTTCAGGGGTCGAATTCAACGCTGGTGATCACACCTGACAGCGAATTCTTCAATTACCTCGACAGCGCCACGGGCCGTGCACCGGCACCTGCGGAGTGATCGGGACGATTCTTTTGGCCATTGGCCTTGTGTTATGTGTTGAGGGGCTGGTGTTCGCACTGGCCCCTTCGCGTTTGGAAGACGTGCTGGAGTGTAGCGCGACAAAAGTCTTTCAGAATCCGCGACAAAAGTCTTCGAAATTGGGGCTGTTTTGGGCTGGAAATCGGTTGAATTTTCGGGGCTGTTTTGGGCTGGAAAAGGGCGCTCGAAGTGTTGAAGATCCAGCTTTACCCTCGCGTTGGGCGCGGGGTTGGTCTGGGTGATGTAACCGGGGCGGCACTCTGCCGTTCTTCCTCCCGCCTCTGGTCGGCGTCGGAGTTGTCGCGTTCTGCTTGCCGCTGCCGTTCTTCCTCCCGCCGTTGGTCGCTGTCGGAGGTGTCTCGCTCCGGGACTGCTGGTGACTCTTCCGGATTTTTGCTGTCATCGGGTGGAGGAGGTGGCTCCGGCGCATCGCCGACCCCGGTCAGATCGAGGGTTCGTGACACGGTTCGGTCGGGCGTTTCGATACCGGCGCCTTGGTAATAGGCGTCGACCTCGTCGATGGCGGTGAGGCGGATGCGGTCTTCGCCGCGCGGCTCGGTTCCGATGATGCGCAGATGGGCGTATGGCTCGGTGGCGGAGTGCAGCCGCCAGAGAGTGTCTGCGGGGTCGGCCCCGTCGGCGTCGAGGGGTTGGGGGAGTGGCTTTGCGAGCTTGAGGCGGTCGACGGGGCCGGTTGCTGCATCACCCGGATGCCGGCCCACGGCGCTGTCATGTATGCTGCCATCGGAGCTGCGGATCAGGATGCGGTCGCCGTCGTCGATCTCCACGGCACGGTCGATGCTCAGGACAGTGCGTTGCGGGTTTGCGGTGGCGCGCCCGGCGATACCGCCGTCAAGCAGGCCGTGACTGAGGGCGACGACGTCGCCGCGGGCGATGGCGAGACCTTCGAGTCCCATGTCCCATGAGATGCGGCGGCGGTGATAGATCTGGCGGGCGGCCTGCAGCGCGCATTCTTCTTCGGCGCGGGCGGTATCGGTGATACCGGGGAATGTCACGGTTGTGGTTGATGCGGGGGGTCCGGTGAGGCCGGGCATGAGACGGCGCACGGTCTGCCATGTCCAGTCGCGATCCTTGTCGATATAGCGGAGCGCGATTTCCTCCGCCGCGGCGCCGCTGGCCCAGGCGATACGCAGGCTGCCGGGGATGATATTTCCCGGCGTGATCAGGGAGGAGACGGGGGTGTCGGGATCGTCGTATATGACGCCGAGCCTGCCGCTGGCCCATGTCGGGGTGGCGCGGCCACAGCGGGCGACCATGGTCAGCAGGTCGCGGGCGACCATGGCGCTGGAGATGACGGCATCGCAGCGGAGCCCGTGGCGGGTGCAGAAGGCGGCCCATGCACGGATGGCATCAAGGTTGATGCGGGCGTCGGGAAGCCCTGCACCTGCGATCAGGCGGCCATCCACGCGGAGGCCCTTTGCGAGCCAGAGGAATATCCATGCCGGGTTGGAGTTGGGCTTCGTCTGCCAGCCGCCCTGGCCGTCGGGGACGGGCACGGGCTGGCGCGCCATGCAGGAGAGCCGGGGGGTGGAGCCTGAGAATTGGCCCGAGGCACGGATGCGCAGCCAGAGTCTTGTCTGTCCTCGGTAGTCGCCGGTGTCGGGACGGATCGAGCGGAGCGCGGTCCACTGCAGTATGTCGACGTCGCGGTTTCCGTCGGCGGGTGCGGCGGTGCGGCGAATGCGGACATCCCATGTACCGGGGGACGGCAGGCGGATCACGGTCGAGCGCCGGACCTCGCTGGCGCGCTCGTCGCCGGCCAGGCTAAGCGTACCGGGTCCGAGGCGGGTCCATGGGTCGCTGGTGTCGGCCGGGCGCGCCTCAAGATCGAGGGTCACGGTGCGGCCCGATCCCTCGCCCTTGTCGTTATAGGCGGTTTGGCGGGCGGCGAGATCGATGGCGACATGGGTGCTCTTCTCCGCTGTCCGCCGGGTCTGCCAGTCGGTGTTGTCGAGCGCGGGTCCGGCTTCGGTGTGGATATCGGCGCGTTCGGGTCCTGCGCGGCCGCGCAGGATGTGGCGCGACACGTTCTCGAAACTGTCCAGCGGGGTATTTTCGATGCGGGTATCGGAGATCTCCGGGGCCCCTACACCGAGGCCGAAGACCTGGACGAGGTCCTGGTTATTGTCGTTGTCGAAGCGCGCCCAGGGCGCGGCGGCGAGATCGGGGAAGATGCGGTGCGCACCGAGGATGAGCGGGACGGGCGCATAGGGCCGTGCCCGGTTGGCGCCACCGGTGAGCGAATAGACGGGCTCCGGCCCGGCGGCGGCACCGGCGGGATCGGGGGGCGGAATGAGGGCGTTGAGGACGAGGCCGCCGGCGACCATTATGCCGGCGGAGACGAGCGAGGCCTGAAAGGAGGTTAGGCCCGCAAGGAAAGACGCGCCGGGCAGCCAGGCCCCGAGGGCGAGGAGCGCGATGGTGCCGATGATCTGGAGCGGATTGCTGTCGCCCCCGCCGGCGAGCGCGGGGCGCAGCGCCACATGCTGGCCGGCGCGGAGCCGGGTGCGGGCGCGGGCGGACGGTGGCACGGCGCGGCCATCGACGCTGACAAGGATGAGACCGGGACCGAGGCCGGGGAGCGCGGCGGCGGCGAGTGTATCGAGGGGGGTGCCGGGCGGCAGCATGATGGTGGTCCGCCCCTCTGCCGTCAGGGGGTGCGGCCAGATCTCGACGCTGCAGGGGGCATGCAGGGGCTCTGCAAGGGCTGTGCGGCGGCGGTGGAGGGCCGCATCCGGGGTTCCGGTCGCCGCCTGGGGGAGGATCACAGCCATCGGTAGAGCCCGGCCAGGATCAGGCCCCGGTCTTCGAGCCGCGCCAGCGGATGCAGGCAGGTGCCGAGCCTGGCCATGTGATGCAGGACATGCGGGGTGCCGGGGGCGCCGGTCCAGAGCCCGATATGGTGGCCAAGGGCGCGGGTGCGGGCGGCGGCGCGCATCAGCACCGCATCGCCCTCTTGTGGCGCCTCACCGGTGTCGAGCGGTCGGGCAAAGTCGCCACCGAGCGCCGCGATGGCCCCGTCCCGCGCGCGCAGGCTGCCGGGGCTGGGTGGCAGGTCAAGGGCATGCCCGAACACGGCGTGGCGCACCCGAGCGACCAGATCGGCGCAATCCTCCGCCGGCGCGCCGACCCAGGCGTCGGCCCAGTCGGGAGTGTGGGGGCGATCCTTACGCGTCATCCGCCTCGAAGGCCTCGGCGACGCTCGTGATCCGGGTGCCGATCTCGATAAGCGCGGCGGCCTGCCCGCCGGTCTTGACCTTGTAGGGCAATTTGATGGTGCCGTCGGCGACGCCTGCCACAAGCGGGTCGAGCGCGTCGGCCAGCGGAGTGGCGGCGGTTTTCATGGCGGCGATATTGGCCGCAACCTTAAGCGCGGCGGTGAGCTTGCCGATTTCCACCAGCAGGAAGGTCACGCCGTCGCCATAGGTGCCGATCAGGGTCTCCGTATCGCCGACCGTGCTGTGTATTGTGCGCCGGGTCGCTGCCCTGATATCTGCGGCGTTTGCCTCCACGGTGACATCCTCCTTGCTGAGACCCTCTTCCGTGAGCCACTGGTCCACGTCCCCGAGCGCCATGGCGGCGATTGTTTCCGGGCCTTTTTTGATAAGTGCCATTGTCTTGTCCTCCTGTTGTGGATCAGTACGCGACCCCGGCGGGCAGCCGGTCATCGCCGTGGGTGTAGCGCCCGAGCGACTGGGCGTAGATGAACGCGCCGCCATGATCGCCGGTGCCGATATAGGGCAGCGCCAGCGCCACGGTCATGCTGCCTGTGCCCTCGAAGAGCGGCTGGTGGCATCCGCCCCAGCCGGGCCGGGTGTTGTGCAGATATGTCCAGCCATCGCCCTCGAGATCGCCCCCCGCCGTGAGGGTGGCCGACATGTTGTCGGAGGGATAGAAGGTGGTGGCCCCGTCATGCGTGACGACGTTGACAAAACAGGCGGCCTGGGTTTTGAACTCGCCCTTCCTCCAGCCGGTAAAGCGCGGGCAGCCCTGGCGCAGCACATAAAATCGCGCCGGCTTGCCGTCGCTCTGATCCGCTGTGATGTTGACATCCAACAGCAGGACGCGGAAATCCGATCCGTGCCAGGGAGTATCGCCGTCCGGCCCGTTGGTCGCCTTGTCGAGATCGCCGCCGAAGGCGATGCCTTTGTCGGAAAGCTTCTCCAGCGTGACCACATCGATTTTGCCCGTGGCCTTCGTTCCGTTGTAGAGATGGGTGGACCAGGCGGACCCGTTATGAGCCTCGAATATGTCGAATTCTGTGTTTACGCTTCCGCCGCAAAGGGTTGCGAATTTCCTGGTGTCGGCCAGCAGGTTGGGGGCGAGCGGGAACGATGCCTTTGCGCCGGCGACGAACGTATCGGCCCTACTCGCCGCGCTGATCGCGCGGCGGGCCGCGGCGGTCGCGGAGGCGCCCTGAGAGCGAATTTCACTGCTGACGGGTGCGGCATCGTTGATCGAGACGCTGCCCTGGCTCGTGGAGATGATGGTGCTCATGTTGTGATGTCCTCCAAGACCTGGATGATGAATGTGTCGGTGCTCTTTACTGTATCCATGTCCGTAAATTGAATGTCCGCGTGCCAGCATCCGGTAGGCCATTTGCTCGTCTCGTCCGCCCGCGCGGAAATGACGAAGCGGCCGCTCATCAGCGGATCGCCAACTATCACAGTCATTTTTACTTTCATTCCGGTTTGCGCGTGGCGCATCTGGCATTCCGGGGCCCAGACGCTCAGATCGCGAGATACCCCAGCATCTGCCCCCTTTGGTGGGGTCAGCCAGGCGGTGCAGTCGAGTGCGAGGCTGTCGCCGCGCTTGATGTATATTCTGTCCGGCATGTCGTTTCTCCTCCTCAGATCAGAACAGCCCCGGCGCGGTTGCGGGCTCGTAGCGCAGCGCCACCGCGGCGCGGTCGAGGCCGGGGTCGTACCCGAGCGTGGCGACGATCTCGACGGCGGTAACCTCGATGCCGAGCACGTCGAGCGTACGTTCCCAGTCGGGGGGATGGGCCCGGGAATCACCGTCGGCCAGGCAGAGCATGATCCGCACGCTGGCCCCGGCACCGCCGCCGGACCGCGCGATCCACGCCATCGCCTCGCGCCCGACATTGTCCATGCGCAGCTCCGCGCGCGGTGCCCGCCCGGCCCGGTCGTCGGCCATCTTTAGCCGCAGCGCGATGGCGGTATATGTCTGCCCCGCGATGTCGCGGTCCCCCGGCGACACCGCCAGGCGCAGGGGATCGTCAAGTGCCGGGTGACAGATTTCCAGCGCCGGGACGATGTCCTCGGGCGCGAGTGCGCGCAGGGCGATATCGAAGCCGGGGGCGGGCATCAGGCGGGCCCCTCCAGCGTCAGGCGCAACTCCCAGCGGCGTTGACCTCCGGCGACACGGGCCCGGGCGGTGATGCCGCCGGCCCCGCCCCGGACACGGACGCGCAGGGATCCCGGCCCCAGCGGATCGGGAAAGGCGAACCAGCGATGGGCATGGGCGTCGGCCCAGCCTGAAAACCGCTCCAGCGCGGCATCGCTGTCGAGATGTGCGAGGATGTCCCATGTGCGCAGGCCCCGCCCCCGGCGGGCCTGGCGCACCGTGCCGTCCTCAAACGGCGTGCGCAGCACATCCTCCGCCCGGCCGATCTCGAACGCCTCGGCGTCGATCCGGGCCTCGAAGGGCCAGAGAGGCAGCGGCGCGCTCACCAGAAATCCCCCCGGCGTTTGCCGATCGCGCGGGACATGGTCTGGCTGATCGGCCCGCCGGTCGCGTCGTCCTCGGTGATGATCCGGACGACCGCCCCCTCGATGTCGGGTTCAATAGCCGCCTCGCGTGGCCGCAGCGGCGGCCCGGAGCCCTGGTTGTCGATATGGACGCGGAGTTGGCGAGGGCCGTCCGCCGCGCTGGCCAGCCGTTCCATGAGGGGCGTCAGGGAGGCCGCAAGCCGGTCGGCGATGTCCTGGCCGGTCGCCGCCGCCGACACACCGACGGTCGGGGCGGCGGGCTCGTATATTTTCGGGATCGTGGCGGGGTCGATGGCAACACCGCCCGCATGAAACCGCGGCCGGTCCAGCGAGGCCAGCGCCGCCTCGATCGCGGCCGCCTGGGGCGCGGTCAGCACCGCCTCGCCGGCGGTGAGAAGGGCCGGCACCTCGCGGGACGAGGGACCATGGCGGGAAGACGCAGTCACGATCTCGCGGGCGCGGGTGAGCGCTGTCGCCCCGGCCACACCGCCGGAATGATAGAGTGCAGGCGTATCGGTGACGACGCCGCCCACATGCCACGGCCGCGCGGTCGGTCGCGGAGATGTTGCCGGGGCGGCTCCGCCGCCGAATATCCCGCCAAGGACCTCGCTGAGCGCATCCGCCAGCGGCCCGGTGATGCCCTGGCGGATGACAATGCGGGCGAGATCGGCCAGGATCGCATCGACCAGCCCGGAAAACTCAATCTTGCCGGTGGTGACAAAGCCCACCAGCGCGTCCTCCATGCCCTTCAGGGCGCGCGTGGTGGCCTCGGCGATCTCGTCGCCGGCGTGGATCGCGTCCTCGGCATAGTCCCGCAACGCCCCGGCCATGGCGGCGGCGCCCTGCGGGCCGAGGCGCAGCTCGCGATTGAGTTCCGCGGCCTCGGTTGCCGCCGCGATCAGCGCGGTCTCAAGCGCGCGGATCCCGGCGACCTGCGCGGCGGCGCCGGGTGCGTCGCCCACTTTGGCGATGGCCGCCTCGGCGAGATGTGCGGCCTCGGCCGCCGCAATGGCGCGGGCCTCCTCGACCTCGCCCAGGCCCTGCAGCGACACCCGGGCGCGCTCGGCGGTGCGGACATAACCCTCGAGCCGGCGCTCCAGCGTCGCGGTGGGATCGGCGCCGCGCCCGCCACCGCCGCGCCCGCCACCGCCGCGCCCGCCACCGCCGCGCCGGGCCTTGCGCAGTGCGGCCTCCGCGGCGGCGGTTTGCTGATTGAGGCGGGCCTCCTCGGCGGCTTCGTCGGCAGTGGTTTGCGCTGCAAGCCGCCGGTCCCGCAATATCTGTTGAATTATGCCGCTGTCCACGCCCTGGCCCCGGAGGCTGGCCTCCGCGGCGGCGATATTGCCCTCGGCGTCATGCAGCGCCTCCGCGCGGGCCCTCTGCACCGGCTGGCCTACGGTCGCGGCACGGATGCGCGCGATCGCGAGGCCATGGCTTGCCCCGGCGGCGAGCCCATCGAGCGCGGCCAGGGCGCGTTCGAATTCTTCGGCCAGCGTGCGCGCCTGCTCGGACATCGTGTCGAGGCCCGGGTTGCGGCCATCGGTTGCGAGCAATTCACGCAGATGGCCCTCGAGATCCACCACGTCACCCAGCAGCTGATCGTTCTGGGCTTGCTGATCATCCGTAAGGTCTGGGGCCGCATTGGCGGCGGCGCGGAGCGCATGGCGCAGCCTTGTGGCGGCCTCCTGCTGGGCCTTGATCCCGTCCGCGTCGCGGAGCGCCTCAAGCGCCGCGCCGACCTCTCTGACGGCGTCGACGCTCAGACCCGTCTTCGCGGCCAGCTTCTCAAAGCCCGCCTCCGCCAGATTCAGGCGCTCTGCGATCTTATCCCCGACAAAGTCGGAATTCGTTTGCAGGTCAAAGACGGCCAGCGCCAGCGCCTCTACGGAGACACCGGCGGCTTTCGCCTCGTCGGCAATATCCGCAAATCCGAACTGGTAGAGAACATCGCGCGGGTTGACCCGTGACCATGGCTGGATCGCAGCATTATACTTCCGGCCAAAAGCCTCCGCATCGCCGGCGTGGGCAACATGCTGCCGGAACGCTTCTGCAAACTCCAGCGCGGCTTTCTCCCCGGCGGCACGGGCGGAATATGCGGTCCTGTCGAGCGTCTTGGCGGCGAGATCGCCGGACAGAATGTCCTCGACCGCCTGCCGGGCGGCACGGGCGCTGGCGCGGCGTTCAATCTCCCGCTCGGCGGCGATGAGCGCGTAGACCCCGGCCGTCACTTCGCCGTATTTTTCGCGAATGGCGTCGAGATCGCCGCGCAGATCTTGCAGGCCGCGCAGCCGGTCGGTGCTGTCGGCCAGCCGGTCGGTGGCGTTGCCAGCCTCTTCGGCCGCCTCGCCGGCGCCGAAGAGATGCCCGGCCAGGGGGATGAGCACGGCCGAGGCGGTGCCGAGGACGACACCAAGAAGCCCGAACCCCGACAGCAACTGCGGCAACTGCTGGCTGAGCGCGCGGGAGGCCGCGGTGCCGGAGGCCATCTGCACCGCCACGTCCTGCACCTGGTAGCCGACATTGATCAGGGAGGCCCGGCTGGCCCCCATAGCCTGGCGATGGGCCAGGCCCGCCGCAGCCCCGGCCCGGGTGGCCCGGGTGAGCCGCTCCTGCGCGGTGGCGGCCTGCAATGCGGTCCGCGCGGCGCGCTGGGTGGCCATAACCGCGGAGGTCTCCGCCCGCGCCACACGCAGCGCCTCCCGTGCCGCGCGATCACGGTACACGGCCAGCTTCAGCGCCGCTCGGGCGGCCTTGGTATCCGCCGCACTTACGCGCTCCCGCACTGCGCTCAACTCCCGCGCGGCGCGCGCCGCATGCTGCGCGGCTGTCGCCTGTCCGGCAGTGGCCGCCGCCCCGGCCCGGGTGGCCCGGGTGAGCCGCTCCTGTGCGGTGGCGGCGCCGCGGGCGGCGGTGGTGCTGCGGGCGATGCCCGAGGCAGCCTGCTCATAGCCCCGCCCCGCGGTTCGCGCGGTGGTGCCGGCCTGCCCGGTCTCCGCGCGCAAGCGGCGCAATTCGGCGCGTGCCTGATCCAGATCGGCGCGGATCCGCAGGGCGAGGTCCAGATCGCCACTCATGCCGGCGTCACCGTGTCAGCAGGCCTGCCGCCAGCGCCGTGGCAAGGGTCTGCGCCTCGCGGGCGCGCCGGGTCTCGCCGGCCTGCCACAGGAGCATGATCTGCCGCCATGTCAATGTGTCCGGGAGGGATCGGATGTCTCCGTGCCCCTCGGCGGCAAGGGTTGCGAGGATGTCTGCGAGGCCGACAGGCGTGCCATCCATCCCGGCCCGGCCTCGGCCACGATGTGGCGCACGAAAAAACCCATGTTCGCCTGCCAGAGCGCGCCCGAAACCTTTGCCGCATCCGCGTCCCGGAGCCGGGCCAGCCAGTCCACCTCGCGCCCGCAAGCGCGGGCCGCAATCTCCAGCCAGAGATCGCCATGAGCGGCAAGCGCCGCCTCTACCACGCCGCCCGAAGGCTCGGCCTCGTCGCCCACTTGTGCCGCCAGGTCGGCAATCAGCGGCCCGGCCAGCGCGCGGATCTCGAGCCCCTCGCGGAACCGGAACTCGCGCACCGTGATCTGCACCGGTTTCCCGGTGTCCGGATCGGCCACCTCGAGCGCGATATCGGGATCGAGGATCTCGAGCGCCTTGGCATCGGATGCCGGGGCGGGCTTTGGTGTGATGTTTCGTGCTTTTCGGGGTTTTCGGGGTTTTGCGGGTTTACGTGCCAAGGGGCTCTCCATCGACGATGAGGGCGGCGCCGCAATCCGCCGGCTGGAGGATGAGCGCGGCGATCTGCAGTCCCTGGATATCCTGACCGATGAGCGACAGATCGCCGGCGGGGCGCAGCGAGACGAGCGGCGCGTAGTAATGCCGCCCATGGCTGTCAGGGACGATATCGGGCGAGAGCTCGATATAGCGCAGCGCGCCGCGCACCGGTTGCGGGTGGTCGATCGCCAGGCGCTCGCCTTTGGTCACGGTGTAGCTGGCATAGAGCGTATCGCCGTTTGCGGCACCGCCGTCGGATTGCAGGAGCCGGAGGCGGCCGTGACTCTCCTCGGCGCGGTAATGGGTGCCGACCGCCAGCTTGGTGCCGGCCTTGTTTTTCGCCTTGTAGACCACCAGATCCTTGACCTTGCGTCCGCGCGCGCCTGGCAGGCCGTAGCAGGGCCCGGTCTCGATCGCGGCCACGGCGATCTCGTCATCCTTGACCGCCTCCTCCGGGCGCGGCAGGGCGGCGTCCGAGCCGAGAAAGGCGGCAAGGTTGGCGAGCGACATGTCGTTCAAGGTCATCGTGATGGTGCGGGTGACCGAGCGGACGGCATCGACCAGCGTGCGCGGCGGGCCCGAGGAGGATTGCACCGTGACGCGCTCCTCCTGAATGGCGAGCGTGGCCTGGCTGACATGGCCGAGATGGCGCTCCGCGCCCAGGGCCCCGCCGGGTTCAAGGGGCGCGAAATATAAATCTCCCGCCCCGACGATGATGTTGTCTCGATGATTGCTGATCATAATGTATCCTCTGGTGGCTGGGCATGTATCCAGTATTTGGCCGCCCATTCGTCCTGCCAGACCACGCGTCCGGCCTCGATCTCCAGCAAACGCCCGGAGACCAGCGCCAGCGGGGCCGGGCGGCCCGGAACACCGGCGCAGGGGTCGGGGCACCAGCCGAGAAGCCGCCTGCGCACCGGGCCCAGAAGCTCCGCCAGGCGGCCCCGGGATCGGGTCTTCCTGCCGCGCGGATCGTCCGGGGCGGCGATCAGGATCGTGGTGGCGATGGTCAGCGTGACCTCTTGCAGCGCGCCGGCCCGGCCGGTGCGGTTGGGTCCGGCGGAAAACGCCGCCGGCACCACCGCCAGGACGGGTGGTTTGAGCGTGGTCTCGGCCGCCGCATCCAGCAAGCCGATCACGCGGCGAAACGGACGGCCGGGACCGGCGAGCGGTGCCAGATGCTCGGTCAGCGCATCGCAGATCAGCAGGCCCGGATCGGGTGCGGTGTGGGGTGTCTCCAGCCGGGTCATGACGTGGCTCCTGCGGCCCGGCTGATCGCACGCGCCGCAATCTCCAGCACCGCATCGCGATCAGACGCATCAAGCCCCAGGAAGGGCCGGGCCGGCATGGCGATCTCGCGGGCGCCGATTTCGGCGAATGCCACACGTACCGTGCCCGCCTTGCGCGCCCGGGTACTCTTGCGCGAGGCAAAGCGCATCACATAGGCACCCGAGGCGGTCTTCACGCGGCGGAAGGCCAGCGTCTGGCGGCGGGCCTTCTGTTTGATGGTGCCGCCGAACTGGTGGATCGCGGCATAGATGACATTGGTGCCGACATCGACGCCGGTCGCGTCGACGCGGTGGGTGACCGACGATCCCAGACGCCCGGATTTGACAAGTGTCTGCCCGCCGTCCCGACCGGCGCGTTTCGAGGGTGGCCATTTTTTGCCATCCGGGCCGGTCCCGGTCTCAAAGCGCCGCGCGACCGTCGCCACGAGCATGGCGCCGATCTCGTCAAAGACCGCGCGCGGGTCCTCCGCGACGCGCTCCATCCGCGTGAGCGCCCCCCGGACCTCCGCATCGTCCCACTCCAGATCGATCCTGACGCCGGCACCGGCCATGTCAGCACTCCCCCGGTGCGCCACGGCCCAGGGCGACGGCGATCACCGCAGACGGCCCCCGCACAGAGATCAGCGTCTCCTCGCGGCGCGCCACGATGGAACTGGCGGCGTCAAGCAGCGCGCTCTTGCCATCGACCAACCCGCGCAGCGCCGAGCGCGCCGCGCGGGCGCGGGCGATCACGCCTTCGGGCGGTGCCTCGTCATAGAGCCTGAGCCGCGCCAGATCGCAGGCCGCCGCGGTCAGCGCCGGCCAGGGGCCGGGGCCTTCCAGCGGCAGATCCCAGGCCCGCGCCAGGGCCGCGTCGATCTCGGCGGAGACATCCGCCAGGACCGCGTCAATGCGGCCCGGATCGTCGCGCCCGTCCATGTCCTCGTCAGCCAGATCGCCGATCTCGCAAGACCCGAAGCGCGCCACCAGATCGGCGCGGGTCGCGTAACGGGTCGGCCTCATACCTCATCCTCTGCCTCGGCGGGAACCGCCGCGCCGTCGGCGATCAGGCCGTCGGCGATGCCCGGCACCATGTCCAGAATGGCTCCGGTCTCATGGCGGACCCGGTCGATCTGCACCGGCGTGGTCAGCCGGACGCGGACCGTTTTGTCAGTCCCGGCACCCGGAGGATCCTTCGCGGGGGTCGTCGTCTGTTTGGCCGGTTTCCGCTGCGTCATCTCTCACCCCACCCGTTACGCCACGGCGTCTTTGATAAGATAGCCGGCCGCAGGGGCCAGAATCCGCTCCTCGCAGCTGTCGACCACGCGGATGCGGTGCAGCCCGCGTGCGCCGCGCGCACCCTCGAATCGGGAATAGACCTCAAGACCACGATAGCCCGCGGTCACACCCAGTTGCGGTGCGCCCATGGGATCAGGCGCGGGCGACCGGCGATAGAGCAGCGCCGACTTGCCCCAGATGCGGGCGAGCGTTGGCGGCTGGCCTTGCGCGGCGGTGTTGATCCGGCTCTGTCCGACGACGATGTCCTCAAGTTCGAAGAGATCGGCAATGGCGCGCCGCGCGGCGATGGCGACATCGCCCGAGGTCGCGTTGACCGCCTTGGCGATCTTCTTGTGCGATCTGAGCTTCAGCCAGACCGAAGAACCCATGGCAAGATGCGTGGGCGCCACGATCATCGCGTCGATCGCCTTGAGAATATCATCGACCGGATCGGAATGGGCGTGGTCAGCCGACCACTGGTCGTTGACCCCCAGCGTCACCTTGTTGGTGTCGGCATATGTGGCGGCGTTCAGGACGAGATCGGCCACGCGCTTCTCGCGCCCGATGGCCAGAAGGTCGGTCAGTGTCATCACCGAGCGGTCGCGCGGGTCGGAGACGCCGGGGGGTATGTTGCGGATGTCATCGTCCGGAATGAGGTCCTGCAGACCGTAATCGGTGACCATGCCGGCCATCTCGGTCGCACTCAGGTGTACGGTCGTGGGGTCCGAGCGCCGCCCGATCCGCGTGTCGGGAAGCGTGTAGCTTTCGGCCAGCGGATAAGCGGTGTAGCGGTAGGTCCGCAAGGGCACCGTGACACGCGGCAGCACCAGATCGGCGATGTAGGCCGGGTTGCGGTACCCTATCGCAATGCCGGTGCGCGTCTCGTCGACCGGATAGGCCGAGCCGGGATGGGGGATTGGGTCGGGCATCTGCTGTCTCCTCAGATCCGTTGCGGTGCGACCAGCACCTGGATGATGGCACCGTCCGCGCCCGCGGTGAGGGCGATGCCGACAACGAAGTCTTTCGCGGTTGTGGTTGCGACCGCCTTGCCGTCGGCATCGGCCTTTAGGCTGGCACCGCGCGCGACCGCACCGCCCGCCTCGCAGAGGGCGGTCCCGGCGAGGTGGACATCCACCGTCGCGCCGGACGCTGTGTTGACCTCGGAGGAGATGCCGATCGGGCGCTCGGCGATCGTGGTATCGCTGCTGGCGTCGGCCTGGATCACCGCACCATCGGCGGTGCCGATCTGCACGATGCGTCGCGCCGCGATGGGCCCGCCGGCCGTAAACGCGCGCGCCATCATGTAGATGCGCTGCGGTGCGATCAGCACCGGGATGATGTCGCCGTCCGCCGCGGCGGAGGTCAGGGCAATGCCGACCACAAAATCGTTCCCGGTTTCGGTTGCGACCGCCTTGCCGCTGGCATCGGCCTTGACCGACGCGCCGCGCGTGACCGCACCGCCCGCCACGCAGAGGGCAATGCCGGCGAGGTGGACATCCACCGTCGCGCCGGACGCTGTGTTGACCTCGGAGGAGATGCCGATCGGGCGCTCGGCGATCGTGGTATCGCTGTCGGCGTCGGCCTGGATCACAGCGCCGTCGGCGGTACCGATCTGCACGATGCGTCGTGCCTTGATGGTGCCGCCCGCCAGAAAGGCGCGGGTAAGTGTTGGGTTATGCATGCGCCGCCTCCCCTGCGAGAACCTGGCGCACCGCCAGATCCAGCGTCAGCGTGCCGGTGGTGTCCGCGGCCAGAAGCGCATTGGCGCGGCGCGCCAGCACATTCCGGTCAACCCCGGCGGGATCGGCTGCCTGGGTGTAAATATCCACGCCTGGCGCCTCGCCCGAGAGTTCGCGCAGCTCCGGCCCGCGCCGGGGCAGACCCTTGAGGAACGCCTCCAGCACATCCGCCGGGCTGGCGCGCGTCGCGGTGCCGTCCTCAGCGCTCAGCGCGATGGTGTCGCCCTCACCGGTTCCCGCCAGACTTGCGCAAAGCGCCGTCAGTGGTTCCGCCTCGGCGGGCAGCACACGGCCGGCCTGGACATGGGCGGCGATCCGGGTGCGCGCCGCGGCCTGCTGTTCGGCGGCCAGGCGGGCCACGCGCTCGCCTGTCAGCGCCGCGGTAAGTTCGGCGACCTGCACCGCCAGTTCCCCGCCCGCGGCGGGCGGCTCTGCGGCTGGCGCGGTTGCGCCGGGGATGGGAATGTCGTCGGGCATCGGGGGTTCCTTTTCAGTGACCGCCGGCGCGCGGCGGGAGGTGAAGTGAGGGGCGGGTGCGCCGCCGGGGTCTGTGCCGGGGTCTGTGCCGGTGGCGAGGGTCGCGCCGAGCCTGCCGACCAGCGCCACCATATCCTCGGGCTCTGCCAGCTCGCGCAGCGTATCGAGCGACCATGCCGGCATCACCCGGTCGGCCGTCGTGATCGTCGAGCGCTCGATCACCCATTCGCGCAGCGAGCGCAGCATGCTCTCGACCGCATACCAGCCCAGACGCTCCTCGGCCCCTCCGAGCGGGGCGGCCAGCGCGGTATCGATCGGCGCGGACAGCGCGATCGTCATGCCCTTCGGGTGGCGCGAGAAATGTGATGGTGCCAGCCCGTCAACGGCGGGCGATGCCGCGCCCAGAAACGCCAGGTGGTCAAGCACCCAGCCTGCGTGGTCATTGACTGCACCGATCGAGCGGGGGGCATACCGGCCCGCCTGACAGGCCGCCCGGAAGCCCTCGTCGAGCCGCGTGAGCCGCGCCTGAAGGCGGTCGCCGACACGGCGCAGCCGATCCACCCAGCCCTGCGCGGGAACATCGTCGCTCGTCGGATGGCCGAGCACGACAGGGGCCGGGTCGGCGCGCTCGAAATTGGCCACCATCTCGTCGAGATCGGCCTCGTCAAGCGTCACAGGCCCGGTCGAGGCTGTAAAGCTTCCCGTGCGGCAGATGTCGATCCAGCCGTCAAGGGCGGAGAGCGTAGCGGGTCCGCCCGGCGTAGAGGGCGAAGGGGCGGGATTGTGGAGCATGGGATCGGGCATATCACCGCCCGGTATAGCCGATCCCGGCGCGCGGGTGCAGCGGACCATGGTCCGCTAACAACGACCCGGCGTGCGCGCTAGGATGGGCCTGATCCCACCGCAACCTCTATGGAAGCCCCATGTCCCGCCGGATCGACGAGATCATCATCCACTGCACCGCCACTCGGGCCGATTGGTGGAAAAGCCGAAACGCCAACCAGAAAGTCGCCGAGGTCCGCCGATGGCACGTCGAGGATCGCGGCTGGTCCGATATCGGCTACCACTTTCTGATTGATCGGGACGGCGCGGTGAGCGAGGGGCGTCCGCTTGAGCGCGCTGGCGCACACGCCAAGGGACACAATAAGCGCAGCATCGGCATTGCGCTGTTCGGCGGTCATGGCGGCTCGGAGAACGACTTGTTCAGCGATCATTTCACGCCCGAGCAGGAGAGGGCTCTGCGGGGGCTGATCGAGCGGCTAGGGTCGCGGTTCGGCGACCTCAAGGTCTCCGGCCACAACCAGTATGCCGCGAAGGCCTGTCCCTGTTTCAGTGTGCCGGAGTGGCGCGCGGGCAAGCCCGTGCGCACGAGCCCCGTGCAATCCACTACGCTGCAGGCCTCAGCGACCCAGATCGCCGCCGCCACAGGCACCGGTGCAACAGCACTCGCCGCACTCGACGGCACCGCGCAGGCAATTGCCCTGACCCTCGCCGGAACAATCGCCCTCGCCGCCCTCTGGATCATGCGCGAGCGGCTCAGGAAGTGGGCCGGGGGAGACCGCTGATATGCGAACTGCCGTCGTCGCACTCGCCCTGACCGCAACACTGCAGGCTACCTCCGCCACCGCCAACGGGTCCGCCTGCTTTGATACCGATACCCTCAGAGCCCGGCTGGAGGCGCGCTATGGCGAGACCTCCCAGAGCCTTGGCCTGACCGCGAAAGGGGCGCTTATGGTGCTCGTGGCCAACACGAAGACCGGCACATGGACCGCGATCATCATCCGCCCCGACGGGGTGGCCTGCGTCGCCGCCAGCGGAACGAACTGGCAGGCCGCCGCGACAAAGATCGGCGAACCTACCTGATACACCAGTCCCTGAAAGGACCTCAAAATGCACGTCACGACCCACTCCGCCCTGAACAATGGAACGCAAACAGCGGTCTCGGAGAGCGCCCGCGATCTCGTGCGCCAGGGGTTCAATCCATCCGAAAGCGTCCAGGTGGACCGGATCAAGATGCTCGCCGCAGCGCTGATCAGCGAATGCGAAGCGACCCGGCAGGACAATCCCGCCGCCGCGCGCCACGCCTCGCTGGCGATCACCGCCGTCGAGGAAGCCGCCATGTGGGCCGTCAAGGCCGCCACCACAGGCACCTGATGTTCGCCGTCCTCGCCCGCCTGATCCCCTCCAAAGCCGCGCTCTATGCGGGCCTCGCCGCCCTTGGTGCCGTGGTCATGGCCATGATCCGCAGGGACGCCCGCCGGGACGAGAGACGCGACGCACAACTGAAGGACCACGAACATGCGGAAGACATCGAAGATGACGTTGCTCGCAGCCGCGCTGATCCTGAGCGGCTGCGCAAATACGAGGGCGCCGGGTGGCGCGACTGAGGCCACCCTCTGCCGCGTCTGGGGGACAAGCCTGCCGACGCGGTCCCGGAGCGATACCAGTGAGACGCAGCGCGAGATCGCCGAAGCCTATGCCGACTTCGCCGCCGCCTGTCCCGGGCATGGGCATCTGGTGCCGTGATCGCGGAGGCGCGCAGCGGACCATGGTCCGCTACAAACCAGGGTCCGAATGTGGTGGGATCGCTGCCACCCACAACCCCGACACCCCATGGAGACCGACATGTGCAAAAAACGCCAACACGCCAAGGGAAAGATCGACACTCTGATCCAGGCCATCGACAGGCTCTCGGAGCGGCTGGAAGTCCTGGTCGCCACGCCGGATGATCGACGCAAAATCGTGAATTAGGAAGACGGCTCAACAGAACCTGAAAAGGCGTAGGCGACCGCCACCGATCATTTGCATAACGAGGGCGGCGTCAAGTATACTCCAGGAGCGTGCTCGATAATCAGGGGAATGCAAAATGCAGGCAGACATGCACTACTACGGAACCTATGTCATGGCCCGGGCCGCGGGTATTCCGGCCCGAGACGCCCAAATCGTCGCCTATGCGGCCCAATTTGTCGATGACTCAACACAAACAGATACGGAAGTGCATGGCGATGGTGGTCGGCTGGTTGGAACGGCGACCGTGCACACGCTTGGGCAAGCGGTTGCAAACTCGAAAATTGATCCAGATGAGCAGCGGCGCGTTTGGGTGCCGTTTCACTTTTTGCCGGGCGGAAAGGGAACCGCGCTGGAAGAAAGACTTCTGTGCGTCAAGGACAGCGACACCGCAAACGAAATGATGGACCATCACGTCGCCAAGGCCGTCGATTCCCGTTTTGGGCTGGAACTTCTCGGGCTGTCAG
Source organism: uncultured Paracoccaceae bacterium (assembly GCA_951812305.1). Classification (GTDB taxonomy): domain Bacteria; phylum Pseudomonadota; class Alphaproteobacteria; order Rhodobacterales; family Rhodobacteraceae; genus Rhodobacter_B. Next base: position 613,644 of record CATOSB010000008.1, on the reverse strand, counting down.
CGCACGTGTACATGGATACTTTTGCGCATTACGGATTTTCCGGAATTGGTTCGGAATTCAATCTCGTCAAGGGCGATACCTGTGTGCCAATTGATGTAGAGAACGCCGAAATGGAACGCTATATCATTGGTAAAAAGCAATCTTTCATGACAAGATACGCACCGTTCAAGGTTGCCAGCTGGTTCTCTGAAACGGTGAGTGCGGCGCTCGGCCATGGGGGCGTTGCGACATTCCCTGATCGGCCATTTCTCCATTGGGGGGTTGAATTCGAGAAGCCGAGGCCAGAAAACGGGCGCTTTGCAGACAGAGACAACCCCAAGGACTACATGGATGCCTGCGAGCGTACACATGGGTACTTTATGTCATTCGCAAAAAAGCGATACGCATCGACAAATCCAGTCACATTCAACTCCATCAAAGACGAGGTCATGGCGGTTGTTTGCTTCGAGGGCGCGAAGGAAGATCGAAGCTCAATGTGGCTCAAAATGATCAAAGAAAACAAAAATGTCGGGTTCAAGCCGGATGAGGCAAAAATTCAGTATAACGAAGCGGATTGGGCCGATCAAATAACGCGATTTCCGTCCCTTGAGTCCTCTGAAAAAGCGATTGATAGCAATGCTTACCGATTCCAACAGGCTGCGAGCTGGCATCGGCACTTCGTACTCAAAGAACTCCTGCCCGCACATAAAATCGCGGTTTATTGAAGCGGGCCAGGCGCGAAGCAGGTCATCCGTTCATTCCTCCCATTCCGGTACACCGGCGGACCATGGTCCGCTGCCCGAACCCCTTGCGGCATGTTATGCCGCCGCAACGCCGCCACCGCGCCAATGATGGCCAGGACGGGGGCCGGGGTGGTTAGAACACCCCGAACCGGGAGATGATCCTCCCACGACCAGAACCGGCCAGCCCTGGCCGTCCCGCCACCGCAGCTGCGGCAGGATCATGATCGTGGGAGGCAGCCCCCTTGTCCATGCCCGATGACATCCCGGCAGAGCCCGGCGCGCTCACGCCGGCCCCGCCCGCCGAGCCGCTCGCGCCCTGGTTCGGCGGCAAGAAATATCTCGCAAAGACCATCGCCGCGCGCATCGGGGCGATCCCGCATACCTGCTACGCCGAGCCGTTTGCCGGCATGGGCGGGGTGTTCCTGCGGCGCGCCTCTCGCCCGAAGTCCGAAATCCTCAACGATATCAATGGCGAGATCGTCGATCTCTTCCGCGTCCTGCGCCATCACGCGGACGCGCTGGCCGCCGAGTTCGACCTCTGTCTGGCCGCGCGCGCCGAGTTCGCCCGACTGCTCGCAACCCCGCCGGAGACGCTCACAGATATCCGCCGTGCCGCCCGCTGGGCTTCACTCCAGCGCCTGAGCTTCGGCGGCAAGCCGGCGCATCTCGTAACGCCGGGCCAGATGGGGTCATCGGTCCATCATCCAGGCCGCCTCTCCGCCGCCCGCATGGGCGCACTGATTCGCGCCGCCCATGACCGCTTGCAGGGCGTCCATATCGAATGCCTCGACTGGGCCACCTTCATCCCGCGATACGACCGGGCCTTCACGCTCTTCTATATCGACCCGCCCTATATGGGCCACGAGGCCGATTACGGACGCGGCGTGTTCGACCGGGGCGACTTCGCCCGGCTGGCAGAGATGCTGCGCGGCATCAAGGGCCGGTTCATCCTGTCGATCAACGACCGCCCGGAGATTCGCAGGATGTTCGCATGGGCCACCATCGACGAGGTCGAGACGCGCTATTCGGTCAATTCCAGGGCAAACCGCCGGGTGCGCGAGTTGCTGGTGTCAGGGGGCGGGTGAGTTATTGATTCATTCCATAAGGCGTGGGAAGCGTACATTCGAATTCCAGGCATAGGTCGCGCATTCATAGAACTCGAAGTAGTCGTCATCGTCATCCATAGCGAAAGAGAATGGGAATTCCCAACTGTCACCGACTTTTTGGGCTAAAGTACTGAATGTTCGGAACCCCACATAAGCACCGTATCTGTTTTTTCCATTCACTTCGCCACAAATATACATCGACGCATCCCCAATATCCCAAGCGGGAGCATGCACATCTCGGAACTGAGCGCTTGAAGGATCAAAAAAACCATATGTTACTTCCTTCCGAATTGCCTCCAGCAATGCCTCGTCGGTGACTTTGGCCACGAGCTTTCTGTTTTCTGACATCATAAACGACAGGGCATCCTGACAACTTCCGTCAGTTCCGTACCGTTGTGCAAATTTCTCGCACGCTGCACGGGTGATAGGTCCCATTCGACCATCCAGATCATCTAAATCCAGAAGGTCCAGAGCGACCAAATTTGATTGGATGCGTAAAGTTTCATTAAAATCAAGCGCATGCGCAGAAAACGCGAAAGCGCATAGGAAAATTGCCATGACTGTGGTCTTCATCCCATTTCTCCCATTACCCTCACCCCCCAACCACAATCGCACCCTCCGGTCCAAACCAGACGACCCGGCCGACAATGCGGTCCTCTTCCGCGACCGGGCGCGGGTCCCGGTCGTCAGCATCGCTGACCATGGTCCAGGCGCCGCCATCCTGTTGCAGCCGCTTTACGACAAGGCCCGTGCCGGTCCTGACCACGAAGAGCGCCCCCTCCCGCGGCTCGGCCTGGTCGAGATCGAGGACCAGTATATCGTCGGTGCGGATGGTCGGCTCCATCGAGCACCCCAAGGCGCGGATCGCGACGACCCGTTCCAAATCCAGATTCCGGGGCAGATCATCGGCAGCGATCATGACCCTGTCCGTCGCTTCGTCGAAGATCTCCTCGCCAATTCCGCCCGCTGCATGCACGTCACGCGCAATCCGCATGTGCAGCTTGCGGATGCCCGACGCCTCCGCCGGGGACGGCAGGCGCTCGGCAAGCGCGTCCAGCTTTTTTGCCAGCTTGGCTTCCAGCGCCCGGGTCTCTGACTTGAGCTTGCTGTCGAGCAGCTGCCCCAGACGCTTCTCGTCCAGCGTGGCGGCGGGGCTGGCATGGGCCGTGCCCCGATCCCTGATCCGCGCCTGCATCGCCGCCAGCACCGCGTCGGCGCTCGCTCCCTCGGGCAGGGCCAGCATGTCGGTGACAGGTTTCGGGATGCGCTCCAGTGGCGCGATACTGGAAGGCTCCGGGGGCCGGTCATGCTCGGGCGGGTGCGCGGCGGGCGGTGGCTCCCCGGGTGATTCGGCAGCAGCGCCGTCACGTGGCGGTCCGATGTAGAACTCAAGGCCAAGCGCGCGGCAGATCTCGGCAAGGCGGTCGGATTTAGTGGCTCTGCCTTCAAGCACATAGCGTATCGCATTGCCAGGTAGGCCAGCCTCCAGGGAAGCGCGGTAAGGGGTTGTTCGCCTTCTAGCCAATTCGCCTTTGACGGTCGTTGCAATTTCGGTGAGCAGCATTCGCTATCTTTAGCGCAAATCAGATCGTTACCAATAGCTAAATTCACTTGACATTTAGCTATTGGTAGCGATTACTATGGCTATGGATAGCCACGCCCTCATTATTCTGGCTGAAATGCTCGCGCAGGCTCGTCGTATGTCTGTGGCCACCATTTCCACTTGGATGGGTGGTTCTGGCGATACAATTGCCCGACTCCAGCGCGGCTGCGATATCACCACCGGTCGCGCGAAACGTTTCGGACAAAAGTTCTCCGACCACTGGCCCACCGACCTCCCCTGGCCGTCTGACATTCCGCGCCCTGCGCCGACACCGGGGGCGCCTGCGGCACTGGCGGCGGCCGAGGCCTCCCCGGAGGATGCTGCATGAAGACCGTGTGCCCCCGGAGCCCGGCTGACCTGCCGCTCGCGCAGCGGGACTGCGAGGCGGACGGTGCCACGTATTTCAGCGTCGATCCGGTCTGCCGCGACCTGAGCCACCCGCAGGGCGGCTGGGTGCTCTGCGACGAGGCGGACGCGGATGGGTTCGCCCTTTACCGGGTTCAGGCCGACGGGATGTCCGGGTGGATTTCGGATCATCCCACGCGCGCCGGGGCGGAGGCCGCAGCGCGGCTCGCCGAGCGGGAGGCCACCCCATGAGCGGGCGTTGCGACAGATGCGGCGCGGGGCCTGCCGGGATTTACGAACTGGCGCTGATCCGGGTCGATGACGGGGTCATGGACGCCGACGCGGTGGCCTGCGCCCGCATGACCGAATTGTGCCCGGTCTGCCGGGACCGCCTCGCCGGCCGTGTGGCCGCGCTGGTGCCGGTCCGGGAGGGCGACGGCAGAGGTCACGACGCGGGCGCGGAGGGGGTGACATGAGATTCAACACCCCGCAGCGGATCGACCAGTTCATCAGTTTTGCCGACGGCAGCACGGCTCGCTTTTTCCCGGGCGTCGGCTGGACCGCCATGCCGCCCGAATGGGATCCCGATCCGGGCGCGTGCATCGCGACCGAGTGGTGTGCCGTCATGAAAGAGCGCTTTCCAGGCATGCTCGGACTGACAGTCGAGTTCAGGGAGGGGGTATAGTACCTTGCGAAATCGCCTCTTCGACATTCGCCGTGACATCCATGAGTACGACTTCCAGATCGCAGGTCTCGGTTTGCACGTCGCCGGTCTTGGTCATGGTTTGGCTGCAGACGGATGGCGGCGGGCCAATCCGGGCATAGGCAGGTGTTCCGGTCTCCGGCCAGATCATCACAAAAAAGCATCGAGCGTGATTCAGGAAAAAGTCCTGAAGCCGGTCGCGCTGTTGGGCCGTAACCGAAACCCGTCCCCGAAACATCGGCTGCGCCGGCTGGCGTGTGTGGCGCACATGGCCATCCTCAAAGGGCGTCTCTTTTATGATCTGGTGCTCCGTTTTGCACAGGCTTGGCAGAAGATAGTCAAATTCGGCGGGCCATTGGATGATTTCGAGGCTCGGGCCTGTCATGGTTCTTTCTCCATCGGGTGTGTTGCAACGCCGATGGTAGCGGCGGACGGATCGGGTGTCACGATGCCCGCCCCGGCCGCCGCGTCTGACCCGGCCCCCACGCCGTCTGATCCGCCGTCTGAGGCGGACGGGTTCATCACCGTCCATCCCGACGTGCATGCGCCCCGGCGTGACGAGGCCCCGTCGCACCCGGCCTGCAGCCTCTGCGACGGCCCCGGCGCGCATCCGCGCACGGTGTCGCTTGTGGACATCCCCGATCTGGCGGCGGGTGACCTGCCGGGCGGGGCGGCGCATATGTGGACCCTCACGCTTTGCCCGGCCTGCGAGGGGTATCTCGCCCATCTGATCTCCGACCTGCTGGGCGCCCGCCCCGGGAGGGTCGCATGAGCCCGCACCTGTCCCGATCTCCCTGTCCACCGCCTGCGCTGACTGCTCGCGCGGCGGCACCTGCCCCGGCCCTGCGCACAAGTTCCCGCTGGCGGGAAGTTCTGTCCCCCATCGCGCGCAGGGCCGGGGCCTTTTTCCGGTGACTGGGCCAGGTTCTTGCGGCGCTGGAGGATCACTGGATCGGCGATCTGATCGGGGTGGCGGCGATATTCGGGATGCTGTGGCTGGGGCTCCTGTTTGCCCACGCGTTGGGGGTAGCCCCGTGAGCGCAGCGACAGACATGCAGGCCCTGCGCCGGGCGCTGACGGAGACGGGGCCTCTGCTGACGCGGGGGAGCGTTGCCTTCGACAGGTCCGCGGCACGGGCGCTGCTGCGCCAGATGCGCATCGCGGTCGCCGCCACGAAGCGACTTGAGGATACAGGGGCCTGGGAGCGCTGTCTCGCCGCGCACTCCAAGGTCACAATCCCGTCTAGGGCCTCGCTGCGCGCGGCGCTGGACGGGCTGGGATCGCTACCGGATATGGCGGGCGGTGATAACCGGGCCCTGGCGCGGATCGTATGCACGACAGCGCATGTGGCGGGTCTGGACGCGGAGACCTTGCGCGGTCCGCGCCCGGCGCAGCACATCGTCCAACCGCGCCAATTGGCAATACTGCTGGCGGCGGCGCTGACCGGAGCGAGTTACGCGCGCATCGGCGCCGCACTCGGGGGTCGCCATCACACCACGGTGACCCATGGGCTGCGCCGGGCGCGGGAGCGGCTGGAGACATCCGACACAGCAGCGCTGATGGCGACCGAGGTGCTGGACCGGCTGGAAAGCGGCCGGGCCGGGAGGGCGGAGAGATGCAAGAGGAGAACGGATCAATGAACCCACACAGGAATGTAATCGAGACAGAGGACGTGGAACGGCTCGCCCTTGTCATCCTGAACGCGCTCGACGGACTGCCGGTCATTCAGGCGAAGGCTGTCCTCCGCGAGGCGCGGGACCTTTTGGTGTTCGGATCCACCTTCGATGCCCGACATCTGGACTTTATTCGTCAGACAGGATCTGACGGATCACCTCCTTCCGTCTCTCCCGAATGAGAGAGACGGCCTCATGAACGTAATCGCCTCCGATCCGACGCATTCCGGCTTTTCTTTTCTGCCGGGCGATAGATTCTGCGAGAAGCAGGATCTCCGCCGTCAGAATGGATTCGAACAGTGTCCTTTCGGGTTCGGTGGCCATGCCCTTCCCTCCATCGGTTGTGTGGCAGCACCGATGATCGCGGCGGCGGGCCTGGGCGTCAATGCCCTGCGCTCCGCCGCCGCACCAGCGTGCGGGAGGGCGGCGTGATGGAGGTCGGGATGAGCATCCGAACGCGGCGGGACGTTGTTTGTTTCGCCCGCCGGGCGGGCGATCTGATCTCAGTCCTGACTGTCGATGCGGATGACGTTGTCATCGTCAGGGATCGCGGGATCGACATCGTCCATGATGATGCGGGGCAGCGTCGTGGCGGGCTTGAACCGGAACTTGCCGCCGGGCGGGACGACGAACATGATTGATCCAAAGGGGCCACACTCGAATGTATACCGTTTGGCGTCGCGGCTGCCATTGGTGAGTTCCAGCGTAGCTCCGGCGGGGACATCAAACGACAGTCGTTGCATCTCTTTCTCCATCGGTTGTGTGGCAGCACCGATGATCGCGGCGGCGGGCCCGGGCGTCAATGCCCTGCGCTCCGCCGCCGCACCAGAGTGCGGGAGGGCGGCGTGATGCATGCGGCAAGGCTCTCCCGGTCGCCCCGGCTCAAGCGGGTGCATGCATGTCTCGCCGACGGTGCCGAGCGCTCGACACTTGAGATCATCACGGGCGCGCGGGTCTGCGCGGTCAATGCCTGCATCGCGGAGTTGCGCGCCAACGGGGCCCAGATCGCCTGCCGCCAGATCCGCGACCCCGCCACGGGCGGACGGCTCTGGCTTTACCGGATGGTGAGGCCCGCCCCGCCATCGGTTCAAGGGGAGGGCCGAACGCCCGCCCCGCCATCGGTTCCGGGGGAGGATATGTCATGACGGACCGTGCCGACCTGAGGATCGTGGAGAATCCGGGCACCCCCGGGCTCGTGTTCGCCGGCGAACTTTCGCACGCCGATTGGCGCGATATCGGTCTTGGGCTGGCGCGGGAGCGATGTGACAGTGCGTTCGAATGGCGCATCGGTGACTGGGCGGTCGCCGCCTCAGGGGTCATCTCGACCCTGGCGGAGGCGGCGGGGATCGTTGGCGAGAGCGAGGGCAATATCCGCAAGTTCGTCTCGGTCGCCAGGGTTTTCCAGCCTGTTCGCCGGCGAACAAATGTTTCATTCCACCTGCATCTTGAAGTGGTGGCTTTGCCCGAGGTCGAGCAGGAGCGCCTGCTTGATCTGGCCAGCGCCGAACACTGGACGCGTGCGCTTATGCGGGAAGAGGCACGGGATGTTCGCCGGCGAACAAACGTCAGTGATCTGGCGGGTGAGAACGCGCGGCTCAAGCGCGATCTGGCCGCAGCGCGCGCGGACCGGGACACTGCGCGCGCGGCGCTCAGGGCGACGGAGGCGCGCACGAAGGACGCGATCGGCGAGATCGGGCGGGTCTGGCACGAGATTGACCAGGTGACGGCGGCCTTCTTTGATCCGGACAACCCCGCCGGGGCAGCCGCCCTGCACGGCAACGCGCGGGCGAAAGCCGCGACGCGGCTCAAAAAACGGCTCGAAGCCCGTGTGGCGGAGATCAACACCATTGCGGCGCGCATCGAGGCCCGGCTGGTGGCCTCTGGCGCAGCGGACACCGGCGCGGACACCCGGGGGGATCGGTAATGGGCGCTCTGGCACTCAGATCGCTGCGCGGGCAGGTCCCCGATTTGCAAGCCCCCTGCGCAGCGGCTGCACCCTGCGTACAAGCCCCCTGCACCCCCGGTGTACCGCCGTCCCCGCCACATCCATCCCTGCCGCCCGAGGGTGCGGCGCTCGACCGCGCCCGGGTGCGGCTGGCGGCGGTGGCAGAGGCCGGGCGGCTGGCGTCCGACGGGATGGCGCATGCCGAGGCTGACAGGATCGCAGCTGAGGGGGCAGGTGTTTCACCGGCCTCGGTGGCGTCCTGGCGCGCCCGGGTGCGCGGCCTCGGCCCCGAAGCGCGTCTGGCGGCCCTGATGGATGCACCCCGCCGGGGCCGGCCCAAAGGCGGAGGCGGCGGCCCCGGCGCGCCGGAGGAGGCACTTGACGATCTTCTGGCGGCCCTGGCCTTCGAGCACGGCGCGCATCTCACCGCCTCCCATGTGGCCCGCGTGGCAAGCGTGCGCCTGCGTGTGGATCTCTCACTCAGATCGATCCAGCGCCGCCTGGCGGCGTTTCGTGAAGAGCACGCCCGCGATCTCTCTGCGGTCTCGGACCCCGACAGGCACCGCTCCCGCCGTGCCCCGGCTTTCGGGCGGCGCTCGGAGGATATCTCAGGCGTAATCACGGAGCCGAACGCGCTCTGGGAACTCGACAGCACGCCTGCGGACGTGATGTGCAGCGACGGGCGGCAGACCATCGTGGGCGCCATCGACGTGGGTACGCGGCGGGGTCGGCTTCTGGTGGTGCCGGTCAGCCGGGCCACGGCGATCTGCGCGCTTCTGAGGCGCTGCCTGATCGACTGGGGTGTGCCGGAGGTTGTGCGCACCGATGGGGGTGCGGACTATACCTCGGCACATCTCGTGCGCGTACTGGCCGATCTGGCCATCGGCCATGACATCTGCCCGCCCTACACGCCCGAGGCCAAGCCCTTCATCGAGCGGTTCTTCGGTACCGTGACGCGGGATCTCTTCGCCTACCTGCCGGGCTTTGTCGGCCACAGCGTGGCGGACCGCAAAAAGATCGAGGCGAAGACGTCGATGGCGGCACGGCGTGGCAAGAAGGCGCGTGAGACCTTCGCCGTGGCGCTGAGCGCGGGTGAGCTGCAGGCCCGCTGCGATGCGTGGACCGAGACCGTCTATCACACAAGGCCCCATGCGGGGCTGGGCGGCGAGACCCCGGCGGCACGGGCGCGGGCCTCGGCGGAGCCGCTGGCCCGGATCACGGATACCCGCGCGCTCGACCCGCTGCTGGCCGAACCGGTCAAGGGCGGCGGCACAAGAGTGGTGCAGAAGGACGGCCTCGAGATCGGCGGGCACTGGTATATCGCGCCGGAGTTGGGCGAGCACGTGAAGACGCGGCTCCAGGTCCGGCTCGATCCCGCCGATCCGGGACAGGTCTTCGTCTTCACGGGTGACGGGCGGTTTCTCTGCCTGGCCGGGGAGGCGACCGGGCAGGCACGGGCGGAAGTGGCAGCCAGGGCGAAGGCCCGGGCGAAGGCAGCCGACAGCGCGGCGCGCGCCCGGGCGCGCGAACTCAAGTCCACCCACAGGCCGGACCGGGCGATGGACGACGTCCTGGATGCCGGATCGCGCGCGGCCGGCAATGTGGTCGATCTCCCGCGCCCCGCCGATCCCCATCAGACGCCGGCACTCGCGCAGGCCGGCAAGGCCGCCCGCGCGGCCGGGGATGCCAACGCGGCGGTCCCGGAGCGGAGCGGTGTGGCCCGGGCTGCGGGTGATCCGTTCAAGGCCGCGCTCAGACAGCTTTATCTCAAGGAGGACCAGACATGACCGAAACGGTAACCCGACTGCCCGTGCCCGCCGATACGGCCCCGGATACGGCGGCCACGATGCGCGCGGTGTCCGCCGAGATGGCGGCCTGCGGGCTAAGCCAGGCCGTGACGGCGCGCGGTTTGGGGGTGAGTTCCACCACGCTCCATCGCTGGCTCAAGGGCGACTATGAGGGCGATGTGGCCCGCGTGAGCGCGAAAGCGCGCGCCTGGCTGGAGACCCGGTCCGAGGCGCGCGCGCTGACGCTGACGCCCGCCGGTCTCGACACCCATGCAGGGTTAAGCCTGACCGAAGAGGTGATGGCCGCGCTCGCCCATGCCCAGGCCACCGGTGATGTGGTGTTGATCCATGGCCGCTCGGGCGCGGGCAAGTCCTGGGCCCTGAAGAGCTACGCGGCGGCGCGCGCCCAGGTCACCGTGCTGACCGTGACCTGCGGCATCACCTCGCTCCATGGTCTTTACGGGCGCATCGCGCGCGGCCTCGGGGCGGGCGGGCGCTTCGTTTCCGCGCTGGAGGCCGAGGATGCGATTCTCGCGCGCCTTGAGGGCCGCCACGCGCTTCTGGCCATCGACGAGGCGCAGCATCTCTCCGCCCGGCATCTCGATGCGCTGCGTGGCCTGCGCGATCTCTCCGGCTGCGGGCTGGCGCTTCTGGGCGACGAGACCTTGCGCATGACGCTCGGGCGCTGCCCGCAGGTCACGGGCCGGATCGGTGTGCGCGTCGGCCTCGGCGTGCCGGGTGAGGCCGATGTGACGACGCTGCTGGAAACCGTGCTGGGGCGGACGCCTTCGGGGGCCGAGCGCAGGTGCGCGCAAGCCGCTGTCGCCGCGCCCGGGGGGATGCACGCGCTGCGCCGGCTCATGGCGCGCGCCTTCATGATCGCCCGCGCCGATGAGCGGACGGCGATCACACCCGACGATATCGCCGCCGCTGCGGCCGGCATGGAGGCCTGAGCTCCCCGTCCCGCCCGCGAAATCAACCGACCCACCAACCCGGAGGACATGATATGACCCGACCACAGACCGGCCCCGCACCCCGTGACGCGGGCGGAAACCAGATTATCCCGGATGCGCCCGCGGGCTGGATCCACGAGGCAACCGTCCTGATCGACGGGCAGCGCTACATGCGGGATGCACAAGGTCGCCTCACGCCGGTCGATCTGGTGCGGCCCCAGGACCAGCTGCAGGACGAGATGGTCAGGACGGTGATCGGCCATGCTGAGGATCTCTCGGCGCAGATTGCCCGGTTTCGCGGCCACAGCTTCGACGACATCGCCGCCTTTGATGCGCTGTTGCAGGACGAATATGGCGGCCATGCCCGCCGCTCGGTGAAGGGCAACCGCACCTATATGAGCTATGACGGCTGCCGCAAGGTGCAGGTGCAGATCGCCGAGCGTGTGGCCTTCGGGCCGGAACTGCAGGTGGCGCGCGATCTGGTTGAGGAATGCCTCGCCGAATGGGCCGAGGGCAGCCGCGACGAGATCCGCGCGATCGTGGCCCATGCGTTTCAGGTGGACCGGGAGGGCGAGATCAGCCGGGGGGCGATCTACAGTCTCCTGCGGCTCGATATCGACGATGCGCGCTGGCAAAAGGCCATGGCGGCGATCCGCGACGCGATGCGGGTGGTGGGCTCGAAAACCTATATCCGCTGCTACCGCCGCGAGAGCCCCGAAGGTGCCTGGGAGCCCATCACCATCGATCTGGCAAAGGCGGGCTGAGCGATGTCAGACTTCGTGAACCGGCGCCTCGGACGCGTGGGCCTGGACGAGGCCGATGGAATGCAGACATGCATCCTTGCGGACATATCCCTCTCCCGCAACCGCGACAATCTTGTTGTTTGTGCCACGAAACCGCCAGCGCCATTGCCCCGATACGTCCTGAAATATCTGAAAGTACATGATTATGTCTGAGCCTTCCTATCATGATTACCTGTTCGATTATCACTTCGAGGGCTGTACCTGGTCAATCACCATCCGCGCAACCTCGCCGAAAGAAGCACGGCAGCGCATTGAGGCAATGGCCCGGGGAGTTGTTTATGTCGGCGAGCTTTACGCGGAAATCCCCGTTCCGCTCGGCGGACCTCTTCGCCGCCTCTGGCGGGGCGTGCGAGGACGAGGCTGAGATGCCCCGCCGCTCCACATCCCCCGGACCCTCGGACCGCCGCGCCACGCTGATGCGCGCGGCCCATGCCGCCTGCCGCCGGCTGGGGCTGGACAACGATGCCCGCCACGATGTGCAGCTTGCCGTCACCGGCAAGGCGTCGATGCGGGATATGGGCTCGACCGATCTGGCGCGGCTTCTGGACCACCTGAACGCCCGTGGCGGCGGACGCAGGGGCCGCAGGAACGGCGCGCGTGGACGATACCATCCCAAAGCGCCGCGCGCCGATCTCAGGCTCATTCACGCGCTCTGGGGCGAGTTGGCCCGCCGCGGGCTGCTGACCCGCCCCGGACGCCACGGGCTCAACACGTTCATCCGCGCCCGCTTCGGGCCACATTGGTCCTTCGTGCCGATGGATGTGGATGCGCTCACCGAGACCGCGCATATCACCGCCGTGATCCAGGCGCTGAAAGCCTGGCTGGCGCGCGACGGCGGCGGCGATGACAGGTCGGGCGGCGGGGCGGCATGACCGTGCGGGTCCATATCACCGACCATGCGGTGTTGCGCTATCTTGAGCGCGGGCTCGGTGTCGATGTTGCCGGGCTCCGGCGGCGCATCGCCCGCTCCCCGTCGCCCGCCCTGGCGCTTGCGGACCGCCCGGGCGACGGGGCCGCGCTGATCTGTAACGGGCTGCGCTACTGCCTGCGGCGCGGCGCGGATGGCACGCTGACGGTCGTCACCATCACCTCGGCGCAGGCGGGCGCGCTCTCAAACCGGGCCCGGCGGCTCAGGCGGCGGAGGACGGTGCTATGAAACGGATTGAGGTCACGCCCGCTGACCGGTCGCTCCATCAGGAGCTCATCGACATCATCGAGCGCCATGCCGGAGACCTGCCCCCGGCGCAGATACTGGCGATCGGGGCGCAACCGGTTGGGCAAATCCTGACGTTGCAGGATCCGCGCGAGATCAATACAACTGACGCCATACGCCTGATCAAGGCGAATGTAGAAGAAGGCAACCGGTCGGCCCTCTTGACCGTGACGCGGGGGCCTGTGCAGTGAGCGTGCCCGCCGGTCCGCCGCTTGATCTGCACTGCGGCGATTGTCTCGATCTCCTGCCCCGGCTGGTGGCGGACCGGGGCGGACCCTTCGATCACATAATTGCCGATCCGCCCTACGAGAATATCCACCATGCCCATCACGCGCGCCGCGCGATCACACGGACAGACGGGCGGCCATCGCCGCGCGGCGTGGCCTATTCGGGTATCGACGATATCCGGTGCCCGGCGGCCGCCGCGATGGTGTCGGCGAGCCGGGGCTGGGTGGCGGTGTTCTGTCTGGCCGAGGGAGTGCGGCCCTGGCACGACGCGCTCGTTGCCGCGGGGGGCAGATGGCATGGCACCATGGCCTGGGTCAAGCCGGACGCAGCCCCGATGTTTGCCGGGACCGGCCCTGCAAGGGGCTTTGAGTGTATCGCGCTGGCCTGGGCCGGGGCGGGGCGGCGGCGGTGGAACGGCGGCGGTGGGCGCGGTGTGTTGACCTGCCTGACCGCGAAGGGCGGCGCGGTGCCGGGCACCAAGCCCCTGCCACTGATGCAGGCGCTGGTGGACCTGTTCACGCGCCGGGGTGAGGCGATCTGCGATCCGTTCATGGGCTCGGGCACTACCGGTGTGGCGGCGATGGAGGCCGGGCGCGGCTTTACAGGCATCGAGATCGACGCGCAGACATTCCTCGGTGCCGATGCGCGCCTTGCCCGTGCGCGCCGGGCTCCGGCCCTGCCGCTTCGGCCGCGGCCCGTGCAGGCAGCGATGGATCTGTCGTGACCCGTTCCCCCGCCGATATCCCGGCCCTGCCGGCCGGCCTGCGCGAGATCGCCGATCACGCCGGTCGCGAGGCCGCGCTGGCGGTCGCCGCCACGTATGGCGGCCGGGACTGGCGTGTGCCCGCGCGCCAGGACAGTCCGGCGGCCCGCGCGCTTGCGGAGGCGGTGGGGCCGTCGGCGGCAGCAGCGCTGGTCACGGCTCTCGGCGGTCATGTACTGGATATCCCGCTGGCGCGCCGCGCGGTGACGCGCTGGCTGGCCGGTCAGGGGCTCGGATCAAGGCAGATCGCGGCCCGACTGCGTATCTCGGAGCGCACCGCGCGGCGCTATATCAAGGGGCGGAGGGATGGCGATGGATGATCACATGGCGGTGACGCGCGCGGAACTGCTGGACCGGCTTGCGACCATGACCGACCCGGAAGACATCGCCGAAGCCGTCACCACGGAGCTTCTGGAGGCCGGCGGGGCTATGGATGTGCCGCAGGCCGCCTGCGGCGTGGTGGAGATACAGCTTCACGGGATTGTGGCCCATGGCACCGACCTGGAAGCCGCCTGTCTCGCCTGGGCAATGGCGGCGCGCAGCGCTCGTGATGGCTGAACGCCGCCAGCCCCTCCTGCCGGGCCTTGCGCCCCCGCCAGTGCCCCGTGTAGGGTGATCATGCATGCCGTCGATGTCGGACAGGCCCCCGGTATGATGCCGGGCTGGCGGAGTGCAAAGGGTGGAGAATTTGCCTGCGCGCGGTGCGGTCATAACGCGGGCTGGCTCTTTGACATGACCATGAGCGAGATCAACCGGGGCCTGCCATGTCCCGTCTGCAATGAAGGGGTGGATGATGCCGGATATTGCTTGCGCGAATTGCGATGGGCCCGGCGGGGAAGTGACCTACGCGAACCAGGTTCTCATGCCGTTGAACGGTAGGGTCCGGTGCATCGATCATTGCATCCACCACATCGTCGCGGCGCTGAATGCCGGACATGTCCTGACCACCGATTGCTGCTGTGGGCATGGCGAAATGCCCGGCTACATCGGTCTTGAGGATGGCCGCGTCCTTGTGATCTTCCCATCGCGCGAAGAGGCCAGGATGTATGACACTCCCGAGAGCAATGGCAGCACCCGCTCGAGCGCGGAAATATCCGCCTGGCGACCGCCACGGCTTGATGGCACGTATTAAACCATCCGGGCGGGGTTGTGCTGCCGGTCCCGGATAGCGGCCCTCTTGCGGACCATGGTCCGCTGCCCTCGTGCGGCAAGGCCGGGTAGTGTGGGGCCGAACCGATCCCGACGCTCGGAGCCCGCGCACGCCATGACCATCACGCCCGAACACTGGCAGACCTTTGCCGCCATGGTTGCCATTCTGGCGCTTTTGAGCGGGGCCGTGGTCTCGCTCCGGCGTCTGGGCTTTCTGCGTCCGCCCGCCCGGCCCCCCGATGCGCAAGGCGCGGTCTCCGAGCGCCTGGACCGGCATGCCGAGCGTCTGGCGCGACTTGAGGGTGCGGTGGCGGGGCTGGCGAGCCGCGAGGATATTCATCACCTGCAGATGGCGATCGAGCAGCAGGCCGGGGCCGTGCGCGAGATCCGCGCCTTCATGGCGCGCGACGCGGAGGCCGTCGGGCGGCTTGATGCCGCGATCACCCGGATCGAGGATCACCTGATGGGAGAGGGCCGCTGATGAGCTATGCCTCCACGCTTGAGGAACACCGCCGCCTGGCCCTGCTCACCCATCTGGCGGCCTGCCTGGATTATGCCTCCAACTCGGAGATCCTGCTGGATGTTCTGAACGGGCTGAGGATCGCGACCGGGCGCGACCGGCTGGTGGGCACGCTGGCCTGGCTGCGCGAGCAGGATCTGGTCTCGATCGAGGACCACGAGGGCTTCCTGCTGGTCGAGGCAACGGCGCGGGGCGTGGATGTGGCCGAAGGCCGCGCCCGGGTGCCGGGCGTGCGCCGCACCGCGCCGAAGGCCCGGTAATGCCGTCGCGCAGCAAGATCGATCGGCTGCCCGACGCGCTGAAGACGTGGCTGCGTGCCGAACTCAACGCCCGGGGCTACAGCGATTACGATGGTGTGACCGCCGCGCTGAACGAGCGGATGGCCGAGGCGGGTCTCGATCTTGTAATCAGCCGGACCGGCCTTGGGCGCTGGAGCCAGGCGCAGAAGAAATACGCCGATATCCAGCGCGAGGCTGACGGATGGGCGCAGAGCTTCCTGAGTGAAGAGGGCGTGGATGCCGAGGCGCATCGGCACCGGGTGCTGTTTTCGATGTTATCCCACCATGCCTTCCTCACCATGGCCAACGGCCTGACCGAGGGGGACGAGAAAGAGGAGCTCGACTTCGACGCCCGTGACCTGCACTTCCTGGGCCGGATGCTGAAAGACCTGATGACCTCCTCCGGCATCCGTGAGGCGATCGGCGAGAAGGAGCGTCGGCGCCTGGCGGAGGCCGAGCGCAAGGCCGGCGCAGACCGGGCGGTGTCCGCCGCGCGCGGGGCCGGGCTCTCCCCGGAGGTCGCCGCCGCGATCCGCGCTGCCGTCGAGGGCGGCGCACAGGCGGAGGGTGCCACATGAGCAACCGCGATCTACTGCCTTACCAGATTGCCTGGGTGACCGACCCGAACCCGGTGGCGGTGATCGAGAAGTCCCGCCGCATCGGCATCTCCTGGGCCGAGGCCTATCACGCGGTCATGCATGCCGCCGAGGGCCGCGGCGATATCTATTACCTGTCCTATAGCCGCGATATGACCCGCGGCTTCATCGACGATTGCGCGGGCTGGGCGAGCGACCTCGGCATCGCCGCCTCGGCCGCCGGTGAGGTGCTGATCAGCGACGAGGGGCGCGATATCCAGGCCTTCCGCATCGTGACGGCAAAGGGCAAACAGATCCTCGCCATGACCTCCAGCCCGCGGGGGTTTCGCGGCAAGGGCCGTCCGGGCGACGTCGCGGTCATTGACGAGGCCGCCTTCGTCGACGATCTCGAGGAGGTTCTGAAAGCCGCGCGCGCCTTCACCACCTGGGGCGGGCGTGTGCGCATCATCTCCACCCATAACGGTGAGGCCTCGCCATTCAACACGCTGGTTCGCGACATCCGCGAGAGGCGTCAGCCCGGAAGCCTGCACCGGGTGACGCTCAGCGACGCGCTCGATCAGGGGCTCTATTCCCGTATCGCCGCTGTGACCGGGCAGCCCGACACGGGCGCCGCGCAGGCGGCCTGGGAGGCGGCGATCCGCGCGCAATACGGACGCCACGCGGGCGAAGAGCTCGACTGTATCCCGTCCGCGGGGGGCGGGGCCTGGATCACATGGGATCTGATCCGCACAGCCGGGCGCGACGCGGCGGGCGATCCCGGCCTGCGCGGCTCCGGTCCGGTCTATATCGGCGTCGACGTGGCGCGGCGGCGCGATCTCTGGGTGGCGGCGGTGATCGAGGATGCCGGCGACGCGCTCTGGCTGCGCGAGCTGGTGACGCTGCGCGACGTCTCTTTCTCCGAACAGCGCGCCGAGGTGGCACGCCTGGTGCGTGCCCATCGCCCGCTCAGGATCGCCATCGACCAGACCGGCATGGGCGAGGCGGTGGTCGAGCAGCTGGCCGAGGATCACGGGGCCTTCACCGTCGAAGGCGTGCTGATGACTGCGCCGCGCCGGCTTGATGTGGCCACGCGGCTCAGAGAGTCCTTCGAGGACAAACGCATCCGTATCCCCGCCGATGATGCCCTGGCGGCCGACCTGCACAGCGTCCGTGCCGAGCCCGGCACCACCGGCGCGCCGCGGCTGGTGGCGGATCGCGCGGAGAGCGACGGCCATGCCGACCGGTTCTGGGCGCTGGCGCTCGCGGTCTCGGCCGCCCGCACTGCCATCGGACCCTTCGAGGCCTGGACCGACGCGCGCCGCCATGCGGCCTGGTCGGCGCCGGGCAATCCGTTCGGCATACCGGAGTATCATGCCGACAGCGATCTCGGCGTCCTGCACTCGCCGCTGGCCGCCCTGAGGGGCTGGTAGATGGCGAAGACCGACATCCCCGCCCGCGCCCCGACCGGCGAGATCGCCGCGCCGGAAGTCACCTTGGGCGGCGGCGGGGCCTGGGACCTCACCGAACGCTATCGCGATTTCGGGATCGGCTCCGATCCGCGCCATTGGCAGGCCGATCCCACCGGTGTCGTCGCCGCCACGGCAGCACTGGCCGACCCCCATGCCCGCGCCGTCCTCGACCAGCGCCTCGATGCGGTGGTGGCGGCCCCGCTTGAGATCACACCGGGCGGGGCGATGCGCCGGGACCGGATGGCGGCCGGGGATCTCGAAGAGCAGCTGGGCGCGCTGGAGATCGACCGGATCAGCCGCGAGCTTCTGCACGCCGCCTGGTATGGCTATGCCATCGCCGAATGCCTCTGGAAGATCGAGGGCACCGCCGTGCGACTCGCCGATCTCCGCGTGCGCAACCCCGCAAGATTCCGCTGGCACCGTGACGGCACACCGCGTCTGATTACGCGCAACCGCCCGAGCGGTGTCGTCCTGCCCCCGGCCAAGTTCTGCGTCCTGGTCCAGCCGCGCCAGCATGGCGGGCAGGCGCATGGTCCCGGTGCCGCCGAATGGTGTGTCTGGCCGGTCTGGCTCAAGCGCCACGTGGTCTCGATGTGGGCGGTCGCGCTCGAACGTTTTGGCACGCCAACGACCTATATGACGCTTGGCGGCGATCCCAGCGCTTCCGCAATCGAGAAGGCTCTGGCCCAGCAGGCGGCGCTGGTCGGCGGCGCGGGCCTGGTCCTGAAAGAGGGCCACAAGATCGAGCTGCTGGAAAGCGGTCGCCGGGCCGGTGGCGATTACGCAGAGTTCGTCAGGGCGATGGACGCGATGATCGCCGATGCGGTGCTGGGCGAGCGCGCCACCTCCGAGATCGGCCAGTGGCAGGCCACCGCCGAGGCCCATGCCGACGTGCTGCAACGGCTGGTGGCGGCGGATGCGCGCCGCCTCTCGGCCATGCTGCGCCACTCGGTCGCGACATGGCTGACCGCCTGGAACTTCCCCGGTGCCGCCGTCCCGCATCTGACCCGCAACACCGCCCCGCCCGAAGACCTCACCGCGCGCGCCGCGCGCGACGTGCAGATCGGCGCCGCCTCCGGCCTCAGGCCGACACACGCCTCTGTCGAGGAGATCTATGGTGGCGAATGGGAACCCGATCCCCGTCAGGCCACCCCCGCATCGCCCCGCCCGCCAATCGCCGGACCGGGTGCCGGGCCGGGCGCGACCGCCGCACTGGCCGCAGCACTGGCCGCCGCCCGCGAGCCTCCGGCGCGCGATGCCATCGATGCCGCCGTCGACCGCCTTGTCGGCGAGAGCGGCTGGGAGGCGCTGATGGAACCGGTGATCAAACCGCTCGGTGCCGCCGTGACGGAAGCCGACACCCCGGACGCGCTCGCCGCGGCACTGGACGCCCCCGATCTCTACGCGGCCATGGACACGAACCCCATGGCCGCACGGCTCGCCCGGGCCACCACCTCGGCGCGTCTCTCGGCAGAGGGGGATGACGGGGCCGACAGAAACGATGACGATGGCTGATCCCGCGCCTGTGATCATGGACGTGCCCCCCGAGGAAGCGATTGAATTCTTCCGCGCCAAGGGCATCCATGTCGGCTACGACTGGCGCGACACCTCCGCAGCCCAGCATGCACGCTCCTTCACGGTGGCCAAGGTCGCCCGTCTCGACATCCTGACCGATATCCGCGCGGCCATGGACCGGGTGCTGGCGGAAGGCGCCACCTTTGAGAGTTTCCAGGACGAGCTGGAGCCGATCCTGCGCGCCAAGGGCTGGTGGGGCCGCAAGACCATGACCGACCCCGCAACCGGCAAGACCCGCGTGGTCCGGATGGGCAGCCCGCGCCGGCTCAGAACCATCTTCGACACCAATCTGCGCATGGCCACCGCCGCCGGCAAGTGGGCGCAGATCACGCGCCTGGCCGACCGCCGCCCATGGATCCGATACATCGCCACGCTCGATGACCGCACCCGGCCCCTGCACCGGGTCTGGCACGGCACCATCCTGCGCTGGGACCACCCGTTCTGGCAGACGCATTTCCCGCCCTGCGGCTGGCATTGCCGCTGCACCGTGCAGACGCTCTCGGATGCCGATCTGGAGCGCTTCGGCCTCACACCCTCGCCCGGCCCGCCTGAAGGGTGGAACCGCACACGGCCATGGCTCAATCGCCGCACCGGGGAGACTGAGGAGGTGCCTGTCGGTATCGATCCCGGCTTTGCCCACAATCCCGGCACCGTCGATCCCGTGGCCGGCGCCCGCGATATCCTGAAGGACCGGCTCGCCAAAGCCCCGCCCGCGCTTGCGCGCGCGGCCACCTCCGATGTCACCGAATGGATTGCGCGTGGGCGCGAGAGGCGCAAGCAGCTTGTCGACGCCACCGGACTGGCGCCGGACCAGACAGGCTTTACCGATCGCCTGCGTGGCCTCGCCGCCCGGGGCCTCACAACCGGCCGCGGCGCCGGAACCGTGGCGGCATCCGTCACGCCCCTGCGCGCAGGCGGACAGGACCGGGCCGCCGCCGACGCCATCCATGCCGCCTCGCTGCGCTTTCCGGCAAACTGGGTGGCGCGCGCCAATGCCAGCCCGCTCAGCGTTGCAGCGGGCGGACAACCGACCGGGGGCAGCTATATCCCCGCCGCCGCACGTGGGCCGGTCCGCATCGGTCCCGACCGGCTGACCAAGGCCGATAACACCGCCTGGGCCATCACCTCCCGCGACCCCGGCAACGCCACACATGAATATGCCCACCACCTGCAAGCGGCGATGCCGGAGATCGACCGGCTGTTCCAGACCCTCCATATCCGCCGCACAACTCTGCCCGGCGGCAACCGTGAGCCTCGCATCCTGCTCAGCCCCTACCGGGTCCCCGGACGGCGAGACCAGTATGTCGATGAGTATTTCGGGCGGGAATACCCAGGCGGCCACGCCGCCGAGGTCATGACCCGTGCCTTCCAGATACTCTTCCACAGGCTGCCCGGTCGACGTGGCGCTGATCTGGACAAGCTCGTGCGCGACGACCCGGAAATGCTCGATCTGGTGCTGGGCCTTCTCTTCCATTACGATCCCGCATAGCGACGATAGCGAGAGCACCCCATGACCAGGAAGTGGGTCAGTTTGAATTGCAGCCCTTACAAGGAGCGAGGCTATGATCCAGCCGGGGGTTCCCACACGCGGTGCTGCGTGTTACCTTTCACTCAAGGCAAGAACCGGTGCAGGCATGGCAATCCTCGGGCGAAAAGAAATTAGCGACAAGGTCGCGGAGGGCAAGATTACGATTGAGCCCTTTGATGAGAATAAAATCGAACCGGCTAGCTATGATTGCCGAATAGGTGATGTCCTTGCGGCTGGTATTGGGCGTCACAAATGGGAAGAAGGCGACGAATTCGTCCTTGAAAGCAATTCCTGGGCATCCGCCTCCTCCGAAGAGGTTTTCGATCTACCCAATGACATTTGTGCTTCCTATGGCATTCGCTCTGGCCTGGCCAGGAGAGGTGTAATCGCATTCGGCGGCCCTCAAATAGATCCCGGCTATAAGGGAAAGATTTTCGTTTCTCTGTATAATCCGACGTTGGAACCTATTGTCCTAAAACATGGCCAGGTGATAATGTCGGTGATTTTCTATCAACTTATGTCCGCCGACGAACACGGATACTCCGGTCCACATCAAGGACAGAAGGACTTTCCATCCCAAGACGTCGAATTTATGATGCGAATGCGCAGTCGAAACCTTGCAGAAGTAATCGACAATGTTGAAACTCTCGACCACTCCGTCAAAAGCCTTGCTGAAAACCTGAAAACCCTCACCTCAGATGTGCATGAAATACGCCGCATTGTTGATGATGCGAAGCCGTGGCTAAAGGTAATCGTGTGGATACTGGGTACCGCCGGTGTCGCGGCCGTTGGGTGGATTGTTGTTGAGCTTATGCAAAGCTTCTTTGGCTCTGGTTCGAAGCCATAATTTCAAACTGACCCACTACCCATGGCCGTGCACACCATCAACCTTCCCGACATGCTCTACGGGCGCGAGATGCGCACCGTGATCTGGGACGACGTGGCGGGCACCGTTACCGGTACACATTCAGATATACCGGACATGCAACGGGACCTCGCCCTGCCCACGCCGGTGGATTGCTCATCCGAGGGACGTGTGCTCTACCTCCACAATCCCGCGCACGATCCGGCCGACTTCCTCTGGCTGCTCGGGTTCGCCTTCAGCGGGATACTCTACGAGCCGCTGCGTTCGACCCTGCCGCCCGTCTTCGACGGCGTCGACCTCAGCCCCATGGAACCCGCCCCGCGCGCCAGACGCGATGCGGAAGGCAACATTACCGACCGATACGAGGACGGCTCGTTCCTCGGCTACGACATGCCCTACAGCTGACACCCGCACATCCGTCGCAAGCGCCTTGCAGGGAGTGTGCAGGCCCCTTGCAAGGGCAGGATTATCGTGGCTGCGGAAGCACCGGGAAGCGCGAAAAAAGCCGCCCCCGAAACGCCCGGAAAATCCGGTGAAAAACGACCCCCCGAAAAACACCGTTTCCAGCGGGTTCGCACACCCCGAAACGCGCCGATTCTGAAAAACTTATGGCGCGGGCCGAATTTGACGTGGCCATCAGGTCCGCGCCGCACCAGGCGCTCAAAGCCCTGATCTGGCGGGAAATTTCAATTCTCATCCCACTTCATCCCGAATAGGCCCGGATAGTCCCGCTTCCCAAAGACTTTTGTCACCCCACACATCCGCTGGTGCGCCACCCTCTCGAAGACGCGGGTGGCAGCGGACACCCCGATTTTCTCGGGGCGCATTCCCGGCACCGCCCACCGGATCGAGGCGCTGGTGCCGCCCGTGGTCGACGCTCCCGCCTTCTCGATCCGGCGCCACAGCACCCGGCCGATCACCCTTGCCGGTTTCGTTCCCGACGAGACCCCGAGACGCCTCATCGAGACTGCCATCGCCACACGCCAGAACATCCTCATCGCGGGGGCCACGGGCTCCGGCAAGACCACGCTTCTCAATGCCTGCCTCCACCATCTGAACGATCTCGCCCCCGAGACCCGGCTGGTGGTGATCGAGGACACGCCCGAGATCCGCGCACCATTCGCCAATTCCATGGCGATCCGGACCGCGGACCGCGTCACGATGGACCGCCTGCTGGTCTCGGCACTCCGGCTGGCACCGCAGCGCATTATCGTCGGCGAGGTCCGCGAGGGCGCGGTCCTGATGACCCTGCTCAAGGCCTGGAACACCGGCCATCCCGGCGGCCTCGTGACGCTGCATGCCAACGGCGCCGATGAGGTGATGGCGCGGCTGGCCATGCTGGCCACCGAGGTCACACCCACCGACCAGACCCCCTTCATCAGGAACACGACAGACATGATCGTCTTTGTCCGGCGCGGGCGGGGCCGCCCCGAAGTGGCCACGATCACCTGCCGGACAGGATCAGAACTGGAGACGACCTATGCGATATAACCTCCTTTTCGGGGCCGGGCTCACGAGCCTCCCGGGCGCAGCATTTGCCACCGACCAGATATTCACCGGGCGCAGCCCGATCATGGCCTTTACCGATTTCATCCTGGGGCCGTTCGCCTACATGCTGATCATTCTCGGCCTCGTGGCCACGCTCGGCGGGTTGATCCTGGGCAGCGATATGGGCGGCTTTGCCCGCCGCGCGCCGCTCGCGGTGCTGGCCGGCGCGGTGCTGGCCGGGGCCAATATCATGGCCTCGACGCTCTTCGGTGAGAGCCGCGCCTATACCATCCCGGAGGTCTGGCGCACCGAATACACCCAGGACCTGCCCGTCTCCGCCCCCGAGCCTCCCGACCCGTCCACCGTCAGGGAGGTTTTGAAGTGATCCGCGCCGTCAGCCTTGCCCTGCTGGTTCTCGCCGCCAGCCCCGGCGCGTTCGCGCAGGAAACCCCCGATGTGCCGCTCCCCCCGGGCATCGGCAGCAATCTTCTGGATGGGGCCGGGCATCCGCCTGCCCCGGACGGGACCACCATCACGCCGGAGGCCGCAGAGCCCCCCGGGCCAGAGACGCCGGCACCCGTCGACGAGAGACCCGCGCCGGTCCCGGCATCCGATATCGATCCCGCTCCGCCGGAACGCGACGCGGACAAGGCCTTCACACCGGGACCCTTACCACCGGCCCCCGCACCCGCCTCCTCCGACCCGGGCAGCGCACATTCCGTGCGCGCGCTGCTTCGGGGTCTCTGGCGGGCGGACGTGGCGGAGGGGTTGACCGATCTCGGCTTCGACGTCTGGCTGGCCGGCGAGATCGGATCAGAAGCCCCTGCCCCTGCAACGCCTGACACCCAGCCGGACCGCATCCGCGCGGTTTCCGAACGCTGGGAGAGCCGCACCGGCCCGGTGGCGCTCGGGCAGGCAGGCCGTGTGGTCACCACCTTCGGTGCGGCAATCCCCACGGCCTTCTGCGCCCCGCTCACCGTCTGTTACATCGAACTGGAACCGGGCGAGGTTCTGACCGACACCCCCTCCTGGGGCGATACCGCCCGCTGGCAGGTGGTGGCCAAGGTCCAGGGCCGTGACCCGGAAACGGTCGTGCTCGAGATCAAGCCGGCGGGGGATGCAGAGACCACCAACCTGGTCATTCCCACCGACCGACGCCTCTATTCGATCACGCTTGTCAACGACGCGGAGGTCCACACCCCGATCCTGGCCTTTCGCTATCCGGGCAGCGAGGCCCGCGCCATCGCCGCCGGGATCGCCGCGCGGAAAGAGGCGGAAGCAGCAGCGGAGCGCCGCCGCGCGCAAGCCACAGCCGCCACCGCAGCGGCACGCGCCGCCACCCTGGAACGCAGCGGGGTCGAGACATCCACCGGCGCGCGCGCCGCCGGGGATCTCGACTTTGCCTTCCGGATCACCGGCGAGGCCCGCTTCCGCCCGGTCCGCGTCTTCGCCGATGGCACGCGCACCTATATCGATCTGCACCCCCGCTACCGGGGTATGCTGCCCGCGATCCTGCCCGGGCCGGGCGAGGCGAACAAGGCGCTCAACACCCGCGTGAGCGAAGGCGGCACCCGGCTGGTGGCCGACCGCGTGATCACCGACATCTGGTTGCAGGCGGGCCGTGAGCGGGTGCGCATCCGAAAGGCCGGGCCATGACCTGGGGGCCGCTTGATCCCATACCAATGGCGGTGCTTTTTGTTCTCGGCCTCGGTCTCTTCGTCGTGGCTGTCGGGCTGCTCCGGGCCGTGCGGGACCGGCCCGATGAACCGGCGTTTCGCCCCAAGGCGCTTCTCAACCGCCCGGAAGCGAAGCTTTACCGGATGATCGCCCACCGGCTGCCAAAGGGTTATCACCTGATGGCGCAGGCTTCCTATGGCGAGATGGTACGCTGTGCGAGCACCGCCAAATTCCTCACCGTCAATACCCGCCGCGCCGATATCGCAATAACCGACCGCGCCTTCAACGTGATCGCCGTCTTCGAATACCAGGGTCCCGGCCATTACGGACGCAGCGTGCAGAGTGCCCTGCGCGCGCGGCGCGGCGACACCGCAAAACGCCGCGCTCTCGAAGAGGCCGGTATCCCGCTCATCGACATCCCGAAAGACTTCGATGCACCCACGGTGGACGCGGCCCTCGCCGTGATCTTTCCCGCAGAAACCCCCGAGCGCCCGCCCGGCGCAATCCGGAGGACCACCCCATGAGGATGCCCCTTCTCGCCGCCCTCACCTGCCTTCTTCTCGCCGGCTGCGGCGCGGGGTTTGGCCCGGGTCTGACCCCGCTCGGCCTGACCCTGCCCGGCGGCGGCGCGGACACCGCCCGGGTCAGCGCGGCGCAGGCCTGCGCCATCGGCTATGATCTGGCGCGCAGCATCCATGACCGGGTGTCGCTCAGACGCACCGTCATCGTGGCCCCGAAGCGGGAAACCGCCTGCGAGCGCCATGCCCTTGAATACCTCCGCCGCGCGGGCTTCCGCATCGACCGCACCGGCCAGGGCGGGGTCGCGCTCGACATCCGCCTTGATCGCCTCGACCCCGATACCGTTTCGGCCGTGGCGGAAATCGGCGGAACGCTCAGGATCGCGCGGCTCTACCGCCCGGTGCGCACCGGCGTTCTTCCCGCCGGGCCGGTGAGCGTGCAGCACCTCGACCCCGATACCTACAGCGCGCGGGAGGGTGCCCGATGAAAGGCCCGCGGCGCTTCATGGATCTCCTGAACTGGGGCGCCCTCATCGCCCCGGGCGTGATCCTCGGAAAGGACGGCTCCTGTCTCGCGGGCTGGCGGATGCGCGGGCTCGATACCGAAAGCATGGAACCCGACGTGTTTGAGAGCTGGATGGCCACGCTGGCGCTCAGGCTGTCGGAGTTCGGCGATGACCATGTGCTCTGGGTGGTTTTTCACCGCCGGGCGCTGCAACCCGTCCCCGACCTCGAACCGACCGGCCAACAGGCGCTGGACGTGCTCGCCATCGAGATGAACGAACTCCTTGCCGCGCCGGGCACGCTCTGGGCCGACGAACTGACGCTGTTTTTCTCCTGGACGCCCGAAGTGGAGATGGCACCGGAGGAGAAACCCGCCGCCTTCGCCGATGAATGCGCCCTCCTGGAAACCCGGCTCGATCACATCCTCGGGCTGACCCGGCTGGACCGGACAGAGGAGGACGGGGGTCTGCGCTCCGAACTTTGCGCCCATCTGTCCGCACTGGCCGGCACACCCCGCCCCGCGCCCCGGATCGATCCCGACACGCTGCCGGTGGGGCTTGACGCACTCTTCCCCGATTGCGTGCAGGAGCGTCTCTCCGGCCCGCTCCGGGTCTCGGGCCGCCCGCTGGCCTGCCTCACCATCGAAGGCTTGCGGGAGACCTATCCGCTCGCGCCGCTCGCAGCACTTCAGGACGTGCCGATGCCCTTCGCCTGGGTGACCCGCTTCGCGGCGATGTCGCCCCAGACCGCGCGGGCGAGCGCGCTCTGGAACCGCAAGCTCTGGCACCAGTCCGGTGCGGACATGATCGGCAACATCACCGGCCATGCCGGCGGCAGGCCCAAGCTCTATGAGGCCTCCATGGCCGCGAGCGCCGATCAGACGGTCGCGGTTGCCACACGCGGCGACGAGGGCTTCGGGACCTTCGTGCCGGTCCTGCTGGTCTATGGCGACCCCGGGCAGCCCCATGACGCGCTCGCCCCGCGCCTGCGCATCCTGCGCGAGGCCCTCGGTGCCGGCACGCTCAGCCTGCGCGAGGAGCGCGCCAACGCGGTCCCGGCCTTCCTTTCCGCCCTCCCCGGCCATGTCGCCCCGAACCCAAGGGCGCGGATGACGCGCGCCCGCGTTATGGCCGATTTCATGCCGGTCAGGGGCATCGACCGGGGCCGATCCGCCTGCCCCTCCGCATTGATGCCCAAACACAGCCCCGCGCTTCTGCCCGCGCGTGCGCGCACCGGCGAGATGTTTCATTTCAACCTGCATGTGGGCGATGTCGGCCATACGCTCATGTTCGGTCCCACCGGCGGCGGCAAGTCGGTGCTCCTCGGCCTCATCGCCTCGGCCTGGCTCCGGTATCCGGACGCCCGGGTGATCTTCTTTGACCGGCATCGTTCGGTCCGCCACGCCTGCAACGCGCTCGGCGGCACCTTTCTCGAACCCGGCACCGGCGAGGAGCAGGGCCTCGCGCCCATGGCCCATGTGCATGATCTCGGGGCACCCTGGGCGGTGGACTGGCTCTGTGAACTGGTCCGCCAGGGCACCGGCACCCGGCCAAACCCCGAACAGGCCGAAGAACTCGGACGCGCCGCCCTGGCGTTGATGCGCACGCCGGAACCGGGGCTCCGGCAGGTCCAGGAATATGTCCAGGACGCCACGCTGCGCCAGTGCCTGGAAGAATGGCTCACGGGACCGCTGGCGGGAACCTTCGACCGCGACGGGATCGATCTGGATGCCGGCCTTGACGGCGCACGCCTGACCGTCTTCGAGACCGCCGCGCTTCTCGATGCCCGCGAGGCCGTCACAGTGCTCTCGCTTGACTATATATTCGCGCAGGTCGCGCGGCGTTTCGAACGGACGCCCCACCCTCGTCATCCTCGACGAGGCCTGGAGCTTTCTCGGCCACGACATCTTCGCCGCGCGAATCCGCTCCTGGCTGAAAGAGGGCCGCAAGATGAATGTGGCGGTCCTGATGGCAACCCAGTCGATCTCGGATGCGGTGAACTCCGCCATGATCACCGATCTGCTCGACGGCTGTCCAACCCGGATCTTCCTGCCCAACCCGCAGGCGCAGACCTCCGTGCAGGCGCCGCACTATCGCGCCCTGCAACTCGATCCCGCGCAGATCGCCCTCATCGCGGCGGCCCGGCCAAAAAACGAACTCTACCTCATGCAGGCGGGCACAAGACGGCTCATCAGCTTCGCGCTCGGTCCCGCCGCCCTCTCGATCCTCGGCCAGACCAGCCAGACCGCAAGCCGGCGCGCCGGGGCGGAGGGCAAAACCCATCCCGACTACTGGAAGGAGGACCTTATCCGTGACACAGAAATCACTTGAAACCGCGCTGCTTCTCATCGCGCTTGCCATGACCCCCCTGCCCGCCGCTGGCGGTGGCGTCACCGGTCATGCCACCGAATGGACGCAGCTTCTCAACAACAGCCAGCTCGCGAAGATCGTCACCACCGAGGGGGCCATTCTCTCGACCGAAACCCAAAGTCTCGCGGCGCAGGCGGAACAGCTCGCAACCGAGCTTGCCGCCTATGAGGTCATGCTGCGTGATATCAAAAGCCTGCCGGAGCGACACCTGCGCGAGGCCATGACCGCAGTGACCCGGCTGCGCGGGATCGGCCAGGCGGCCGGCGCCCTGGCGCAGTCGGGCCGCGCGCTCGACAGCTTCCTGCGCTCCGATCTGATCACCGATCCCCTCTTCGAGCGCCGCGACCTCGACCGGGCGCGCCTCGGCGAGGATTATGACACCTGGCAGGACCGCTGGCAGGCCGCGCTGGAAACCGGGCTCAGGGGTGCCGGCGCGACGCTCGGGGATGTCGGGAGCGAGGCCCGGCTGATCGATCTTGTCACCGCGCGGTTTGGCTCCGAGGCGGGTCAGATGCAGGTGCTTCAGGGCGCCAGCCAGATCGCGGCCTCCATGGCGCGGCAAATGAATGATCTGCGTGCCCTGACCGCAACCCAGGGCGAGACCGTCGCCGTGGCCTGGGGCCGGGTACTGGCGGATATGGACCGCCGGGAGGTCGCCGAACGCCGCTTCGAGACCGAGGTCCACGAAACCCTTGAACGTCTCGACACCCGGTCGCGCGGCCGCAGCATGCAGGACATGTTCGGCCTGGGCAGACCGTGATGCGCCGAATCTGTTCATACAGTGCGCCCACGCTCGCCCTGACCGCAGGTCTGCTCTTGCTGCTGTCCGGTCCGGCTGAGGCCCAGGCCGTGGGAGATGCGCTCGAGGACATGATTGTCACCATGAAGGGCCAGCTCGATGCCGTGGGCACGCGGCTTGGCGATCTCGTGCGCCAGGCGATGATCACGCTTCTGGTGGTGGATTTCACACTGCGCGCCGGACGGGCAATCCTCGGCGACAGCGATGTCACCGGGCTGGTCAAGGGCTTCGCCTTCCAGCTCGGCTTTGTCAGCTGTGTCTGGCTCCTGGCCGGAATGGTGCCGGTCTTCGTCCACTGGCTCGCCCGCACGGCGCTTGATATTGCCGGGACCGCCGGCGGCGCCAACATCGAACCCGGCGCCATGGTCGGCCAGGGTCTCTCCCGCGCCTGGGGCTGGATGCAGGCGATGGAGCTCTGGAGCCCGGGCACCTGGTTCTACATCTTTGCCGCCGTCATCTCGATCATCGTGCTGGCCATGTCCGTGGCGATGCTG
The DNA here is from genome assembly GCA_951812305.1 of uncultured Paracoccaceae bacterium. Lineage (GTDB taxonomy): Bacteria > Pseudomonadota > Alphaproteobacteria > Rhodobacterales > Rhodobacteraceae > Rhodobacter_B. The sequence continues at coordinate 583,992 of CATOSB010000008.1, read as the reverse complement.
GTGGTGATCTGGGCCGAGCTGTATCTCGTCGGCCTCGCCGGCATCGCCGCCCTCCTCTTCGCCGGTCTCACCGAAACCCGCGACATCGCGCTTGGCTATGTCAACGCCCTCATCGGCAAGGCCTTCAAACTCATGGGGCTGATGATCGTCATCTCCTCGATGGGGGCGATGACCGACGCGCTGGCCACAAGCGCAGGCGCGGGGCTCCTGAACGCCATGGGCATCGTGCTGTTGCAGATCGTCAGCGGGGTCATGATCCTGACCCTGCCCCAGACAATCGAGGCGCTGGTCGCCGGGGCGAAGATCGGCAGTCGCAGCGCCGAGATGGTGGGCAGGATGGCGGGATCGGCCGGAAAGACCATGGCCGTGACCGGGGCGGGCACGGCAGTGGGGGCCGCTGTCGGGACCGTGGCGGGTGCAAAAGCCGGGGCCGGGGCGAGCGGGATTGGCAAGGCCGCGCTGACCGGCGCGCGCAACACAGGCATGGACTGGGGCAGCGCCGCCGCCCGGGGAGACATTCGCGGCTCGATCGCGCGGAAAATCAGCGAGAAGATCGGACGCACCGGGGGCGAGGACACATGAGCCCGGCCCCCGATCCCTTCGCCCGGGCGCGCGCCGCCTGGGAGGACCGCCACGCCGCGCTGGCCGTCGAGCGCGAACACTGGCGCCGTGCCTTTCTCGCCGCCATGGGGTTCGCCGCGCTGGCCATGGGCTTCGGCATCTGGGCCGCGGTGCGCTCCGAATATATCCCCTATATTGTCGCCATAGATGAGATCGGACAGGCCCAGCCGGTCATTGCGCCCCGCGAGATCGCCGACTGGCCCGATACCGCCATCCGCCACGAGATCACTGCCTTCCTGCGCGACTGGCGCTCGGTCTCCATCGACGAGGCGGTCATGCGGGGTCGCCTCAGACGCATCCAGTATTTTCTGGAAGCCAATTCGACCGCCGACCGCAAGGTCGTGGCCTGGGTGCGCAGTCCCGACACCTCGCCCTTCCGGCTCGCCGAAACCCGCACCGTGGATGTTGCAGTGGCTTCGGTTGTGCTCGTGGGCGGGCGCAGCTGGCTCGCAACATGGGAAGAGATCCGACGCAGCCGGGGATCGGGGATCGAGGAAGAGCGCCGCCGCTTCCGGGGCACCTTCGTGCTCGGACGCCGCCGCATCACCGACGACGCGGTTCTCATGCAGAACCCCATGGGGATGGTGGTCGAGGATTTCGACATCGTGAGGCTGCAATGAGCAGGACAGAACAACCGGTCGTCTCCGCCACCGTGCTCGGGATCGTTCTCTTTGCCGTCCTGGTCGGCATCGGCGGCGGCTTTCTCTTCGGCTACGCGCTTCAGGGCGATGGGACACAGCCACCCTCGGAGTTCCAGCCGTCCGCCGGAGACCGCATCGCCCTGCCGGAACAGGCCGAAGGGGCGGGCAGCCCCGTCACACCGGACAGGACCGCCCTTCCCGCTGGCGGCGCAGAGGCACCGCCGGAAGACCCCGCGCTGCGGGCCTTGCGCGAACGCCTCGCCACCGAACATGATCGCCTTGAGGAACGTCAGCGCCTCGCCTGGGACAGCCCGCTCACTCCGGGCGTGGAGGATGCCACCACGCTTGTGATGCGGCGTGACCCGGAGCCGGAGGCCGCGCCGCTGCCGGGGGGCACGGTGCCGCCGGACATCGCAGACGCAGGCGTACCCGGCCCCGTCGCGCCGGACCCTGTCGCGGAAGACAGCGAATATCTTCTCGCCCGCGGCAATGTCATTCCCGCCGTGCTGGAGACCCCGCTCGACTCGGATCTGCCGGGCCTGGTGCGCGCCCGCGTCGCCGAAGACGTTCTGGACAGCGACACCGGAACGCGCGTGCTCATCCCGCGCGGCGCGGCGCTTGTCGGCACCTATGGCTCGGACACCCGCGCCGGGCAGCGCCGGCTCTTTGTTGCCTGGACCGATCTCCGAATGCCCGACGGGACGCGCCATGATCTGGACCAGTTTGCCACCCTCGGGGCCGACGGGGCCTCGGGCGTGCGCGCCCGCCGCGCGACCGGCCTGCTGACCGCGCTCGGCGCCGCCGTGCTTCTCGATCTCGCGGGCAACGCAACACAGATCCTCACCGGAACCACCCCGCAACAGGACAGTGATCTCGGGGCACTCATCGCGCAGGCCACCGGCAGCGCCACGGGGCGCGTGGCCGAAGACTATCTCGGGCAGTTGCTTGAGCGCGGCCCCCGCTTCCGCGTCAGGGCCGGCACCCTCATGAACGTCCTCGTCGAAGACGACATAACCCTTCCCGAGATACGCCCGTGAGACCCTACAGGCCCAATGCCTCGCGCAACAGCGCGTTGGCCCGCGTCTGCCAGCCGCGCCCCTCCGCCTTCAGACGCGCCAGAATGTCGGGGTCCAGCATCATCGTCACCCGATGCTTGCGATCTGATGGAGGAAGCGGCGGACGGCCGCGTTTAAAGAATTGGGCATCTTCCTCGGTAATTTCGCGAACCTCGCCATCGTCATCAATCAGAGGCGCTCTTGACACGGTCATAGATTTTCCTTTCACGACGGTTTGCCCTGCGCAGCGATATGACGCGCAGGGTATCGTTTCGAATGGTGTAGGCGAGGCTGACGAAAACAGCATCCATGAACCCGAACGCAACGAAACGCTCCTCACCATACTCTCGCCGTTGATCCACCGCGTAAATTGCCGCTTCCCAATCAAATTGAACGACATCGGCAAAGTCCAGGCCACGCTCCTTCAGCGTTCTCGTGCGTTTCGCAGGATCCCATTCCAGCTTCATCTATTTTATATATGCATATTATTTCCGGCGGTCAATCCGGCACGACCATGGGGACACGCCCATGGGGCATGACGTATATCCTCTGCGGTCCAGGCTGCTTTCGGCCCTGCTGTGTCTCGCCTGTCTCTTTATGGCCCTGCCTGCGCCTGCCTGCACCGAGGACACGGTGCTTGATCTGGTCGGGCGGCTGGAAGCGGGCGGAAACCATGACACCGTCTATTATGGGGTGAAGGTACGGCCACCGCGCGCGATCACCACGATGAGCGTGGGCGAGGTGCTGGCCTGGCAGCGCAACACGGTACGCGGTGGCTCGGTCTCCTCTGCCGCCGGAAAGTACCAGATCATCCGCCCCACCCTCCAGGGTCTTGTCGACCAGGGTGTGGTGCAGCCCTCGGAGACCTTCGACGCGGCGACCCAGGACCGGCTCGGACGGCACCTGTTGCGCGCCACCGGGTATCGGGCGGGCGACACCTCGCCGGAGACCGCCAACAGGGTCGCCGGGGTCTGGGCCGCGCTGCCGCGCGTCAGCGGCGCAGGCGCCGGACACTCGGTCTATGAAGGGGTGGCCGCCAACCACGCGCTTATCACCGCCCCGAGCTACAGGGCGGTTCTCGCCTGCGAGCGCACTGTGGCCTCTCTCGGTTCCGAGATTGCCGCCGTGCGTGGCGGTCAGACCTTCGGGTTCCATTGGGACCAGGTGCTGGAAGAGATCGCCGGGGCCTCGCAGAAGGTGCTCGCCGGTATCGGCACCTCGGCCATCGGCCTGTTGCTCGGCCTCTTCGTTGTCGATCTCGTTCTCAGGGCGGGGAGCTGGATCTTCTCCGGCAACCCCGAAGCCCTCTACGCCGGTCTGGCCTTCCGGCTTCTGACCGTCTGCCTCTGTCTGGCGCTGCTTACCATGCCGGGCGCGTTTATCGACTTCATCGGTGCGGTTGTACGCCAGTTGGCCGGAAGCCCGGGCACCGGCACGGCGTTTTCGCTCAACGCCTTCGTGTCGGGCCGCATGGCGCTCATCTTCTCGCTCTTCGAAGGGTTGGGAATCTGGCCCATAGCGATACAGGTCGGCGTGATCGTAATCGCCGCGCTGAACCTTTTACCCTTCGCCCTTCTTCCGGGACTTATCGTCTACTGGAGCGCCCGGCTGCTTCTGGCCGCCGCCGCCGGCCTCTTCGCCCTTGGCTTCGGCGGGCTGAAGGAGACCACCGCAAAGGCGCGCAGTGCCGCGCTGCTGCCGGTCTCCGCAGGGCTCTCCCTGTTCGTGGTCATGCTCCTGACCGGGATCACGCTCGAGATGGCCTGGTCGGTCCGCTCAGAGACCAACCCGCTTTTTGCCGCCATGTCGTTTCTGCTGCTGGAGATCACCGCCGCCGCGCTCGCATGGTTCCTGCCCCCCGCCATCGGAAAGATCATTAAATGAACGGAGACATAATTCTCATGCGCGCAGGCGTCTGCGGTGTGGGGTGGGCCTTCATCCTCCTGCTTCTTCTTTGCCTTTACCCCCTCCACGCGGCGCGGGCAGAGACCCGCACCACCACCGATCTTCTGGGCTTCATCCGCGCGCTCGAGGCCCCGCGCGGCTATGACGATTACGAACGCCGCATCCCGCGCGCCCCTCCAAAACCGCTCACCGCCATGTCTGTGGGCGAGGTGCTCGACTGGCAGACCCGGGTCCGGGCCGCAGGGGCACCCTCCACCGCTGCCGGGGGATACCAGTTCATCCGCGACACGCTCGCCCGCCTGGTCAGAACCCACGGAATCGCGCGCACCACACGGTTTGATGCAGCACTTCAGGATCGTCTCGCAGGGCTTCTGATCGCGGAATGCGGCACCCCCGGTCCGCCCGCCAACCATCCCCGCTATGGCAATTGCCTCGCGGGCATCTGGGCCGCCCTGCCGCTGACCTATGGGCCGCAGCGGGGACACTCCGCCTATCGCGGGGTGGCCGGCAACCGGGCGCTCACAACCCCCGCCACCGTGCTCGCGGTTCTGGCCGGACAGCCGGTCTCTCTGGCCCTCCACAACCCCCGGCCTGCCGCGCCCATCCCCGACACAAGCGTTCTCGCCTTCGGCGCGGTCAGGCTGCGCGATGTCGGTGCTGCCATGCGCGGCGCGGAACGCGCCGGAACGCTGTCCCCCTCTGTCCGCAACTGGAGCCTTGATCCCTATGCCGTCGAGTGAGACCCATACCGGCACGGGCAAGCCGGCAGGCCCGGATGCGGCGAAGGTCAGGGCCGCGCTCGAGGCCCGGGCGGAAGATCTCTTTCGCAGGGCCTTCGGCGAGCCGGTCCGTCCCGGAGCCTCTGACTGGCGGGCGAAGGAAAACGACGCGCTCTCGATGAGGATGAAGGGTGATCGGCGCGGGCTCTGGTGCGATCATTCCGCCGGGGAAGGCGGCGACCTTCTCGATCTCGCCGCGATCGTGTTCTGTGGCCTCACAAGCGCGCGAAGCGACTTTCCGCGTGTGCTCGCAGAGGCCGCGCGCTGGCTGGGCAACGCCCCAATGCCGGACAGACGGAAGCCCGCAGACAGAGATACCGGGGACCGCGCCTACCTCCGGGCGCTGGTGCAGACGATAGAGGGATGGACCCGTCCGGTGCGGGGCAGTCCGGCAGAGGTCTATCTCGCCGGGCGTGGCATTCGGGACCTGCCCGAAACCGGCCTGGCCTGGCTGCCGCCGATCCCGCGCCTGCGCGTCCGCGATCCCGACCGGCCCGCGCTTGTGGTCTGGGCCATGGATGGGAACGGGCATGCGGTCGGCGGCCAGCGCATCCTGATCGATGCGGACGGGCGCAAGGCCGCCGTGGAAATCCCCAAGCCCGCCTTCGGCACAATCGGCGGGGCACCGGCCCGGTTTCCGGCGGCGGGCAGTGTTGAGAAGGACGCGCCACTGGTGATCGCCGAAGGCCCCGAGACCGCCCTGACACTCCGATCCGTAACGGGGCTTGAGACCTGGGCGGTGTTCGGGGTCTCGGGATGGAAGCGCGCGCCGGTCCCGGTGGACCGCGTGGTGATCCTTGCGCCCGACCGGGATGCGCCGGGCAGCCCGGCGGGGCGTGCGTTTCGGGCGGCGCTGGCCCCTCATCTCGACCGGGGCTGCCGACTCCGCATCGCCGAGGCCCCCGAACCGGAAGGCTCGAAACGCGATCTCAACGACACGCTGATGACCCGGGGGGCTTTCGCCCTGCTCGGCGCCATCGCCTCGGCCCGGAGGGCGGGCGCATGAGACACCTGAAGGCAGGCGGGTGGCACAGGTTTCTCTTCGTCCCCGGCAGCGCGGCGCTCGCCTTTGCGGCCTTCTTTCTGCCGCCCGTGCCCTTCGCGCTGGCGCTGCTGCCATTGCTCGTCGCGGCCTGGTCCGGACTGGCCGCGCTGCGTGCCGCCGCCATGGCCGGCTTCATGCTCTGGCCCGCCATCGCTTCGGCCACTGGTCTTGTCGGGGTTGGCATGGGGCCGGGAGTTGCCTGGGCCGGAGCCGCAGGGATCGTGGTCGCGCTCTCGCTGCTTGCCGCAGGGATTGGCATCCTGCCCGTGACCCTGGCGCTTCTGGCACTCCCGGTCTTCCCCGCCTCGCCGCTCCTGCCGCTGGCCGCCCTTCTGCCAGGCGCGGGATTTGCCGGCCTGATCGTCACCGCGCTGGCGCTGACCGTCGCGGAGACCCTGCGGAGCCGAAGGATCCGGACGGTGCTCTTTACCGGCATTGCCGCGACACTTGCGGTCTGGAATATCTTACCCGGTGCGCCCGGCGCAGGGGCCACGTCCCTGTGGCGGGAGATCCCCGAACCCGTCACCATCACCGAACGCGCCCGCTGGATCGCGCTCAGGGACAGCCTTCCCGAGGGCGGCACAGCAAGCTTGGGCGAAAACATCTTCCGGGCCGAAGACGCCGACGCACGCGCCTTCTGGTGCCGCGCTGCAAAGACCCGGAACCTCACCCTCTTTATCGGCGTCTCCGAACCATATGAGGGCGTCCGCCGCAGTGCGCTCCGGCGGCTGGACCCGGAAACATGCGCGCGCACAGGCGATGCCACGATCACCCGCGCAGGCTTCGGTATTCCCGGCGTCACCGGCACCTGGACGCTGATGGAGGGCGACGGGACCTCCGCTGCCCATGACCCGGGCTTCGATGTGCTGATCTGTCTCGAAGCCTTCCTGCCCTGGGCCTGGGTGTCTCTCCTTACCGAAGATCCCCGGCCCGTGGTCGTGCTCTCCAACGATGGGGCCTTCGGGCCGGTCGTCGCATCGCTGCCCGTGCTCGGATCGCTGCCCGTTTCCGTTCTGCGCCGGAAAGCCGCCCGCGCCATGGCCGGACTCTCCGGACGGCAGGTCCACCACGCCGAAACCGGTCGGACGGCGCTCCTTCTGTCCACACCCGCCCGACCCATCACAAAAGGCCAGTCCCAATGACCGACCGAAACATCTCCCGCAGACAAAGGACAGCTGCCGCCATCCGGCGGGGACTGACCCGTGCGCGGGACACGCTCGTCTCGCCTGTCGGCCTCCTGCCGCTCGCCCTGCTCCTTGCCACATGGCTCGGGTTTATCGTCAACGTCGCGCTCTATATGCGCGCCACCACACCCGCCTGGTCCTACGATCCCGGCCTCCTGCTCGCCGCGCTCCTGCCCGCCATGATCTGCCACGGGATCGCCCTCGGTCTCGGGCGCAGGTCCCCGCTCTGGTGGTGTCTCTGGTTTCCCGGCATCGCGCTCTATGCCACCCGGCCCTGGAAGATCGACGGCGCCTGGCAGGCCACATGGGTCTTCGACAATACATGGCCCTGGTTCCGGACCATCCTCTTCAACTATTCCACAGCAGAAACAGCGGTCCTCTTTGCCTTCGCCGGGTTTGTGATCATGGCGACCATCACCGCAGGCGTGGGCTACCGGCTCTGGAAAGGGCTGATCAGGGCCATTGACGACGCCACCCGCGACGGCCCGGCGGGGAGCGGACATAAAGACGGTCTGCCTCAGGCCACATGGGCCAGTCGCGGCGAGATCCGGCAGCGATTTACCCATCCCGGCGGCATCGTGCTCGGCGAACATTCCGATCCCATCGGAGAGACTCCCGGCTTCGATCCGGGACGGCCCCGCAGCTGGGGGCGGCAGGGGACCGGCCATCTCGTCACCATCGACCCGGGCGCGGGCAACGGCCATGCCCTGGTGCTGGCCCCCTCGGCCGGGTACAAGACCGCCGGCATCGTCATTCCCAACATTCTCACCTATGACGGCCCGCTCGTCGTCGTAGATCCCAAAGGCGACCTCTACGCGCGCACCCGCGAGGCACGCGAAGCCATGGGGTATCGGGCCATCGTCATCGATGCCGAAACCGGGTTCGATCCCTTCAAGGCCATCGCGCCGCTCGCACCCGACACCCCTTCGGTCTACTACACCATGGCCAAAACGCTGATGCCCGCCCATGCGCGGTCCTCCGAGAACAGCGAATATTTCCACGATATGTCCGTCAGCCTCTTCGCCGCGCTCATGGCCTATTACGTCGAGAGAAAGAACAACAATGTCGCGGGGGAGATTTCCAGATTCATCAACCGCAAGCGGGAGGACGTGATTGAAGAGGCGCAGGACATCGCGGCCACCTACCCCGATCTGCCCTATATCAATGACGAGATGAGCGGGATCGCCGCGCTCGACGACCGCACATTCCCCGGCGTGGTCAAGGGCATCTCCAACAAGTTGGCCTTCGTCCGCTTTCCCGACATCCAGGCCTTCGCCCGATCCGACAGATCCCCCGCCGACCATATCGCCGCGCTCGGACCCAAATCCGACATCTTCATCAACCTGCCCGAACTCGCGGCACGGGACTTCTCCTCCTTCCCGCGCCTCTTGTTCGGCGCGATGTTTGTCATCGCCGGTCTGACCGAGCAGCCCGACCGCCCCAAGGCCCGCCGCCTCTTTCTCATCGACGAGGCCCGCGTACTCGGTGGCATGGACATACTGACCAATGTCCGCGATGCCGGGCGCTCCATCGGCATGCATCTCATGCTGATCTATCAGAACTACGGGCAGCTCGTGGAGGCCTGGGGCGGCGATGCCGGGGCCTCCGCCTGGTTCGACAGCTGCGAGGCCAGGGTGGTCAGTGCCGTCGGCTCATCGCGCACCGCCAGCGATATCGTCACCATGCTCGGTAAACACACCATCCGCACCCGGACGCAGGGATCGTCGAGTTCGGCCGCGCCGCTCGCCCCCATGACCGGCACGCTCGGAACCAGCGAGCAGGAACAACTCCGCGAGGTGCCGCTCATGTCGGCCGCAACGCTGGGCCAGCTGCCCGTGCATGGCGCGCTGATATTCACCCGCAAGTCCAAACCGATCCTCGCCACGAAAGCCATCTGGTTCACCCGGCCCGACATGAAGGACCGGGTCAAATCCCCCGAAGACGTGGCAGAGCATCTGGCCGCAACCAAACGGCACGCGCAGGTCATGCAGCGGATCGCGGAGGCGCAGGAGCCGCCAAACGCGAAGAAAGAACCGCAGGAAGAGGCGGCGAAGAGCGTCAGCCCCGAAGACGGCTTCCCCGAGGTCGAGCCGGATATCGACTATGACATCGGCCCGCGCCCCGGAGATCGGAATGCCGGTGACGCGCAGGCCGAAGGGGACAGCGACACGCAACATGCTCCGGCCAGCCTGCACACCGGGGTTGAGGCACAGGAAGCCGGGGAAGACCCCGACGTTGGGGAGAATGTCACGCTCTCCGCGACCGAAGCGCAGCTCATCGCCCGCCTGCGCGCCGGCGGACCTTGGTTGGCCGAGGCCGCTCTGGGATCACTGGACGCAGTGCAGGAAAACCCTGTCCCGCCGCAGCCCGACGATGCTGAACACGACGGCGAAACACCCTCTTCGATGACACCGACCCCCGATCCATCGCGGGTCGAACCGGATATCTCCGGTTGCCCCGGTGCTGCGGCTGATCCCGGTCCGAAGGAGCCATCGGAAGCGGTCGGGACCGACGGGGCATCGGGCGCGCCCGGAGACGCAGAGACACCCGGAACAGGGTCAGCAGAACCCGAAACGAACCCACAGGGATCAGCCGGGAAGACAGGCGCAAGCCCGGGCCGTGACGGGCCGGACGCTGCATCGGGTCCGGACACGGGCAAAAAAGAGAAGACGGCGCGTCACGGCAGCAGATGGTTGCAGGAGGATGACGCGCGCATGTTCGCGATGCTGAAAGAAGGCCAGTCCCACGCAGAGGTCGGCAAGGAGATCGGGCGCAGCGCCCACGCCGTGCGCAAGCGGCTCGAAAAACTGGAGGAAATCCGCAATGCTGAAACGCCTGATGTCCCGGCCAGCCCCGATGCGCCGTGACGCGGACACCAAAACGCCCGGGCCGGGATCCGAAACAGGCCCGCCGCAAGGCCCGGAGCTTCAGGCTGCGGCGGGCGCGGCGGCGCAAGCGGCTGAGGAAGAAGAGGTGCCTGCGTTGAAGCCTGCGCTGGACAACATCGACGCCCGATGCGTCTGGGACGGACTGCCGGGGATCCCATTCAAGACCCTCGACTTCGGGCCGGCGCGTGGCCCCCTCCTGCGGCGCGGGGCGGCGTCAGGGTCCGCAATGCCCGTCCCCCTGAACCTGCGGCCCTGGAGCACCGATCTCCTGCCCCGGCCCCACACGCGCCAGGGCAGGCTCGTTCAAACCGGGAAGTGCTTTATGCGTCTCATCGATCTGGCCGACTGGTATCTCACCTCCCCGGTCTGCCGCCATGAGATCTATGCCTGGAAGCTGCGGTCTCGTCTCGAAAGCCCGCTCAGCTGGCGTCACCATCGCCTGCGCGCCGTGTTGCGGGACCGCCCACCCGGCGCGCCGCGCTGGCTCTCCGGGACTGTTCAGGCCCCGATTGAAGGTAAGGCTGAACGTCATTGACCTTGAGAAGAGACGTCACCCGAACCCTTCTCTTCGGCGCACCGGTCATGGCGGTGCTGCTGCTCGTCTGGGCGGCCAGCGCCGCTGGCCTCGTGCTGGGCAACGCCACACCCTCGGTCCCGCGCGGCCTCTATCTCCGTGCCGACCCGCAGCGCGCGGCCTATGTCACCTTCTGTCTGGAGCGCCGCCACCGGGAAGCGCCCTGGTATCCCCGTCTTTGTTCACCCGACGCCCCGGACGGCCTGCGCGTTCTCAAGCGCATCGCAGAGCGCCGCCCCGATGGATCCCTCATCGTGGAAGGCGATACGCCCGGGGCGCTGGACAGCCGTGTCCTCGGCCCGGTCCGGCACGAGGACGCAAGAGGCTGGTGGAAGCCTCTGCTTCTCATCGATCCGGAGCCCGCATCACGGGCATCGGCTGACAGCCAACAACCATCGAAAGGACGACCATGACCGAAAGCCCAAACGAGATCCTTGAGGATCCGAACCGCCCGCCCGATGATGTCGAGCGCTATCTTCTGGAAGACTATTTCGAAACCGTGCTGCCAGGCTTTCCGCCATTCGAGCATGTTGACCGCAAGGCGACAGTTCTGTTCGAAGACAGCTTTGGCGCGCGCGGCACCATCCCGGGCACCGGGCTGATGGCCATCACCCATGAACACCGAAAGGACAGTCATGACCCAAAACGTTCCCTCCGATTCTGAGCGCAAGACCGCCACGCAGACGGATGACAAAAAAATCGCCGGGATCGAGGCCGAGATCGCCCGCGTCCGGGACCGTGAGGAACAGCGCCTGCTCGTGGCGGCTCAGAAGGCAGGGTATTTCCGGCGGCGGCTGACAACACCCCAACTCGTGGAAATGTTCCGGGAGACCATCGGACGCGACAGCCCGCCGCTCTCATCCCTTGCCAGGCTCACCGACCGGCTCTCCGGGATCAGGAAACGCGCGCAGAAGGCAGGCCGCAATGAGGAGGCCCGCCGCAAGGCCATCCTCGGCGGGTTTCTCGTGGCACAGTTCCGCCACAAGCCCGATCTCTTCGATGGGTTCAGGTCTGATATCGAGGCCCATATCGCCGGTCACCCCTCGGCGGCAACGGCAGCTCGCAACAGCGCCTTCATGGAAGGCTTTCTCGATACGCTTGCATCGGGGAGCGCCCTGCCCGGTGACGCCGGGATTACGCGGGAACAGGCCCGGCGCGACCGCACAAGACGACAGATCATGCTCGGTGCATGGGCTCTCGACCGCCGCCCCGCCCTGCCCCGTCTCGACGCGCTCATCCGGGATGAACTGGACGGGTTTCTGGAAACCGAACGCCAGTCCGCGCGAAAAAAAGCCCTGCTCGCCGATGTGCTGAAACGCTGAGACGGCCAGCCTCCGGCCCGCGACAGGAGACCCGCATCCGCCGGTGGTGTTCTCTGCCCTGTCATGTTTACGCCCGCCGGGCGATACGGGGTCAATTTGGGAAGGGGACACAAAATCCTTTTTCAGCGTTTTGATCTTCGCAACATGACACGTGTACCACGCTGGCGCGAGCAACCCTCCACGCCGATGTACTGGATTGCGTCCCAAATACCGCGCATATCGACCTCACCAGGATGCCCAACCGCGCAGCGCGGTTCCAAAGGCGGGGAGACCAGATCCCACCCCGTGTCGGTCGCGTCACTTGCATAACGCAGGCCACGTCGGTCATAGTCGGGGCGAGTGATTTCGATCCAAGGCATGATTTCCTCCAAGTTTGTACCTCGGGTGAACCACAACTGGCTGAAATCATTCAACTTATACCAAGGGTTATTCAATCTGACCGACTTTCGCCCAGTTGCGGCTTGCGATGGATGTGATGGTTTGCGGTCTTGCGATGAGGTTGTTCCAGGCCTCGCACCCCGCGTCGAGAATCGCGTCATATGTGTCGAACGTCCGGTTTGCGAGCCATGTCTGGCGGAGATATTGCCAAATGTTTTCGGTTGGATTCAGCTCTGGTGATTTGGGCGGCAGAAACATGAGCGACAGGTTTTGCGGGATTTCCAGAGCGGATGTCGTGTGCCAGCCGGCTTGGTCCATGAGGATGACGGCGTGGGCGCCATCGGAGACAATTTTGCTGATTTCTTCCAGGTGGCGCTGCATCGCATAGGTGTCGGCTGCTGGCATCATGATCGCCGCGCCGGTGCCGCGTTCGGGGCAGATGGCGCCAAAAAGATACGCATTTTGGTAACGCTGATCGGCGGGCTGGCGGGGCCGTGTGCCCTTGCGTGCCCACTGGCGGACGCGGGTGTTCTTCTGACCGAGACGCATCTCGTCCTGGAACCAGATTTCGACGGGTTTGTCCGGCGGCACCCCCTGAAGCGTCTCCTTCAGATTGTCGCCGAAGTTTTTTTGAAATCCTCAATGACCTGCACGTCCTGCCCCGGGTGCTGAGGGCGTGCGCTGATGTGGGAAAAGCCCAGATTGTGCAGAATCTGCCCCACATGGCGCTCGTGATAGTCGACGCCAAAACGCGCCTTGATCACATTCTTCAAATCGACCCGCCGCCAGCGGACGACACCGTCCTTTTCAGGATCAGGACCGGTCTCGACAAGAGCCGCCAGTTCATCCAGTTGCGCATTGTCAAGGCGGGATCGCGAGCCTCCTCGCTGCCGATCCAGCAGCCCCGCTGGACCATCAGCGTTGAAACGGAGCACCCAGTCCCTGAGCGTTTGCCGGTCCATCCCGCCAATGCGGGCCGCAGCCCCACGCGACATGCCATCGGCGATAGCGGCAAGCGACAAAAGCCGTCGGCTCTGCCGGGCATCAGAACTCTCTGCGGCAAGCTTGCGCAGATCATTGGCGGTAAAATCGGCTCGCATCGGTATCCTGGCTGGCATCGGTGGTCTCCTTTGCCAATCTTGAATCACCTCAGCACCTCAGGCGGTACCCAAAATCCATAGCTGAGTCATTTTGAAGCACCCTTGGTATTAATTATGCTCAGACTCTGAGGACAGACTTCCTGGCTTCAAGGTTGGAGGCGCATGGCGCTTTCGCAAAGACGAGATTGAAAGGCTCACCAAAGGCCAGACGAAACAAGACGAAGACGGGAAGCCTGAAACGTGAGCAATAAAGAAGCCGAACGCGCAGAACTGCACAAGACCATCTGGCGCATCGCCAACGACCTGCGCGGCAGCGTCGACGGCTGGGACTTCAAAACCTACGTGCTCGGCATGCTGTTCTACCGCTTCATCTCGGAGAATCTGACTGCCTATCTCAACGTGCAGGAACGCAAGGCAGGCATTCCGGACTTCGATTACACCACGCTGAGTGATGCAGATGCCGAATTCGGCCGCGCCGAGACGGTGAAGGAAAAGGGATTCTACATCCTGCCCTCGCACCTGTTCGCCAATGTGCGCCGGCGGGCCCGGCACGATGCCAACCTCAACGAAACCTTGAGCCGCATCTTTACCGATATTGAGGGCTCCGCCGTTGGCGCCGACAGCGAAAACGACATCAAGGGCCTGTTCGACGACCTCGACGTCAATTCAAGCAAGCTCGGCTCAACGGTTGCCAAGCGCAATGAAAAGCTGGTGAAACTGCTCGACGCCATCGGCGACCTGCCACTCTCCAACGGCTCGGGCGGTTTCTCGGACAACACCATAGACCTGTTCGGCGACGCCTACGAATACCTGATGCAGATGTATGCCTCCACCGCTGGCAAATCCGGGGGCGAATTCTACACCCCGCAGGAGGTTTCCGAGCTGCTGGCCCACATCACCGTGGTGGGAAAGACCGAGGTCAACAAGGTGTACGACCCCGCCTGCGGATCGGGCTCGCTGCTGCTGAAATTCGCCAAGGTGCTGGGCCATAACAAAGTGCGCCAGGGCTTCTTCGGTCAGGAAGCCAACCTGACCACCTTCAACCTGTGCCGCATCAATATGTTCCTGCACGACGTCAATTACGAAAAGTTCGACGTTGCCCATGGCGACACGCTGATCGACCCCGCCCATTGGGATGACGAGCCTTTTGAGGCCATCGTCTCCAATCCGCCGTATTCGCTCAAATGGGAGGGCAAGGATAACCCATTGCTCATCAACGACCCGCGTTACGCCCCGGCGGGTGTGCTGGCCCCCAAGAGCAAGGCCGACCTCGCCTTCACCATGCACGTCCTCTCCTGGCTGGCGGTGAACGGTACAGCGGCGATTGTTGAGTTTCCAGGCGTGCTTTATCGCGGTGGCACAGAGCAGAAAATCCGCCAGTATCTGATCGACAACAATTACGTTGATGCGGTGATCCGGCTGCCGCCCGACCTGTTCTTCGGCACCACCATTGCCACCTGTATCATCGTGCTGAAAAAATCCAAGTTCGACAACGCCACCCTGTTCATCGATGCATCGAGCGAATTCACCCGCAACGGCAACAAGAACAAGCTGACCCCGTATCACCAGAAAAAGATTCTGGATGCCTATACCGATCGGGAGGCCATGGAGCACTTTGCGCGGCTGGTGGACAACGGCGAAATTGCCGAAAACGGTTACAACATCTCCGTCTCCTCCTATGTGGAACAAAAAGACGAGCGCGAAGAGATCAATATCACAGAACTCAACGCTGACATTGCCCGTATCGTAGCGCGCCAGGCGGAATTGCGCACGGCCATCGACGCCATCGTCGTAGACCTGGAGGGAAAACGGGCATGAACCGGATTGATGAGTTGATCGCCAAGCATTGCCCGGAGGGGGTGGAGTACAAAGCGATAGGTGATTTTGCGAGGAAGACGGAGAACATCCGGTGGAATGAAGATACTGATAGCGAGTTTCAGTATATAACCTGAGTTCTGGATAAGCGCTATATCTGGTATTCGACCTGCCTGATTGTTTCCGGCACGGTTATGGGTCCCATTTTAACTTTGGTTTTCCCGAGCCTATAGGCTGCGACACACGAGATGAGGTGTACGAATGCGTTGGCAGGCGATCTGTGTCGAGTGTGTTCCAGTCCCATGCTGGTTTTCAACTTATCGAACAGAGTTTCGATGATGAACCGCCTTCGCAACAGGATTTTGTTCAGGATTGGCAGGAGATAGTTTTTCATGTTGCGGCGAATGCCGGTGACGAGGTGGAGCCCACGCTGCCAGAGCCGTTGGAAGAGGGATTTGGAGATATAGCCCTTATCAGCAAATATTTTGCCTTCGGGGCCCGCGATCATGGCTTCAAACGGCTTTCGATCATCGACATTACCTGCCGTGATTTTGACGGCCATGATCTCCCCCTTGTTGTTGATGATTAGATGCAGTTTGAAGCCAAAGAACCAGCCCATTGTGCTGCGACCGCGCTTTGCCAGCCCCTTGAAGACCTTGTTTCGATTAATGCGGGCATTGTGGCAGACCGCGAGCTTAGTGCTGTCGGCAAAATAGACGCCGGTTTTTTCACCGCTGAAGCAGTGCAGCAGTATGCAAAACGGCACCATTAATCTTGGCATGAGGCTGACAAACCGACCATAGCTCGGGAGGTTGCCAAAGCAGTCACGGTATTTCTGCTCAACGCCATAAATCCAATAATGTTTGAAGTCCTTGAACGGCGACAAGTGAAACAAGACCATGATGAACAGGCTCTCCCCCAGGGTCAGCTTGCCGGAGCGAAGCCTCTGACGACCCGAGGGGATCAACCGGTGGCGCTCCCAGTCCTCGTAGGTTTTTGCAAAATCATCGAGACAGACAAAAAGTGCGGTGTTAGTGATCGACATGAGTGGCGGTCCATATTGTGTCGCTTTTGAACCTTGAATCATGGGGCAACGTACCTGGAAACCCCTCTCACCCCATACTAATCACGGGGGCATTCAGGCTGGTCAACACGGGGCAAAAGGTGCGCGCCATGGAGAACAACTTCCCAATCAACGAAGATCTCGCTTATGAGAAGATCCGGGACCTCATGTTCGACATGATGGAAGAGGACCCCAACCGTTTCTACGCCCTCACGGATAAGCTCAATGAACTGGCTGCGCTCCCTAAAAGAACCATGACACTTGTGCTCGATCTGATGGCTGCCACTCCCTTTCAGGTGATCATCCCGAAACACGTACGGAAAAATGACCCTGATACATTCAAAGCAGATCACGAAACCGTTTCAAATGTTCTATTTCTTGGAGAGTTTGGCGGAATTGCCGTTGAACTGGAGCCAAATGAGGCTTTGAGAGAACCGAGGATCATTTCCATAACAATGGTGGAAATCCCTCATCGCAACCCTCTGCGAAAAAGGGTCAACGAGTATCGTAAAAAACGAATCAAAAAACTACGAAAAAATTCTGTCGAGTAGTGCACTGGTGACGCCAACGTCTTATCCAGAATCGGGGTGTATTAAAAACCAAATGACACCCTAAATCCTATGTCGCGTTTTGTACCTTTGTTGGATTTAGGCCTTTTGTGCTCCGCCAGAACATATACGAAGGCGGCGGTCCCGGAGGTCAACGCGAATGGAAAAAATGCCGCGAAAGCCATATGGCGTTCGCGCATCCTGCACTCGGGGAATCAAAAGGCGTATTCAGGAGCGCACCCGGCTGCGCAATCGCGGCCACGTTCAGACAAGCACCGTACTCAAGCGCCAAACCAGGGTCCGCCTCACGCTGATCGAAAAACAGATAGCTGAGTTGGACACGGAGATCGCAAACCCCTGCGGGACGCCCTCTACATGCCAGCCCTTGTCGCCATGCGTTACAATTCCGATCTCAAGGCAAAATACGAAAACCTGCGCGCCGCCGGAAAGCCCGCAAAGGTCGCTATTGTGGCCATCATGCGCAAGCTCATCGAAATGGCAAACGCGTTGGTGAAAGCGAACCGGAGCTGGGTTGAAAAATGCCCTTGATCAAGACGGATACTCTGGATTGTGGCGGTAATGTCTGGAAATTGTCGTGAGGTTTTCAATCAGAATGAACGTTTATAGGCGATGCTGCCGACCACGCCGGAGCTGCCCGACAGGCCCAAGACAGTCGAAGCCGTAAAGCTGATCGAGGTGCCGGGATCGAGTTCCCGCACCAATGTGCCCGACAGATAGCCCCAGGTCCGATCCGGCCGGGGTGCGGAAACAGAACCCAACGTGCTTGCATTGGGACCAAGGCTGACGCTGAGCGGATCACTGTTCAGGTCATGCTCGACCGAACCTTTGAGATTGATCGTCCAGTCGGGCATTGGCGGTGGTGAGATAAAGGCCGACAGGCCCAACGTGATCCGGCGGCTGGTGTACTCGGTATCGCCATAGGAAAGGCTCGCGGCCCCATCGCTTTCGGTAAACCCGTCGATGGACACCTGTTCGTAGGTGAAGTTGCCATAGGGGTTCAGGAGCACCGTTTCACTGACTGGTAGGAAAACGCCGCCACCCAGTTTGGCGAATTTGTAGCCGCCCTCGGTCTCTCCCGTGTAGCGCTCGGTGGCCGGACCAAGGTCGAACTGACGCGTGAAGTTGGAGATATCGAGCGTTCCAAGACCAGCCGCTGCATTCACATAGACCGCTTCGGACAGGGCCATTTGCCCGAAGGCCGCGCCGCCAAAGAGCGTGTTGTCAAAGCCGCCGCCGTTTTCGAACTCTGCTTTGCCCACATCATAACTCATGCCGAAGCCGATCGTCGCATTCGGCGCCACAGCCACGTCAAAGCCAAGTTTCACAACGTTCACCGAGCCTTCAATGCCCGGTGTCACCTGCTGGGCATCGGCGGAGAAGCTGCCGGTTTCCAGTGCTGTGTAGAAGTCGATATCGCCCACCTGACGGCGGACTGTGTTGCCAGCCTCATCTTGGGTGCGCAAAACCGTGGGGTTCATACGGCTATCCAAGGACAGACCAAACTGGCGTGAGGCCGACATGGTCGCCACAGACAACGCACCCACCTGGGTCGCCGCTTGCAAGCCCGCAAAGGCTGCGTCACCGAAGATCTCATGGGCAGTGGTCGTCGGATGCACCACATCTGCGAACACGCGTTGCTCGCCATCTGCACTTGCATTAACACCTTGGATACAGGACAGGGACCCCCCCGCACAGGCCGGGACCGTCGCGGCGTTTGGTGCGGTGAACCCGTATTTCCTAGGATCGGCCTGAATCGCCCCCAGCAGCTTTTGGCTGTCTACGATCACCGCAGTATCACCAATCGCGGCAAGCAGCGCTCTGTTGAACGCCGTGCTTAACCCCGTGGCCAAAGCAGCGGCTTGGGCTCCACTGGAAATCCCAGAGGGCGTCTGACCAAGGTCGGGAATTGTCACCACAATGACCGTTTCCGCGCCTGCCGCCTTCAGGCGTTGAACCTGGGCCGCAAGCTCCTTTGCAGCTTGGGCCATGTTGTCGATTGCAACCGTGGGGGAGATTGTCAAAGCGGTGACCGCACTCACTTGCGCAAAGGCGTCATTTGCCCCGCCCCACAGCACGAAAAGATCGTTAGAATTAAGCACCCCGCTGTCGGCCAAAAGCCGGTCCACTTGGGTGGTCAGCGGGATTTGCGTGATCCCTTGGGACGGGTTCGCGATAACGCCTACCGGATCGGTGATCCGCGAGCCGCCTTCCGCATAATTGGTTCCCCCCACAGGGATATCGGGAAGGCTCGCAACCGACACGCCATTGATGATGTTGGGTTGCAGGTTCAGGCCCAAGTGATCACCCAAAATCTCCGCATAGGTGCGAGAGGACCCATCGGGCGCATTAGTCAGAAACCGGTAGTTGATCTGGGGGAGCAATCCGCCGCCGCCCGCTTGCACCACCTGACTGTAGGTGCCGCCATCGCTGAGGCTGTCGCCCACAATGAACAGCCGGTCAAACCGCAACTCCTCCGCAGAGGCCGCACCCGTCGAAATGCCAGTCGCACCCATCAGCGCCGCAAACGCAGCGCCCTTCATTATCGTCCCCATGGTCTTCCTCTCAAACGTCTCTTGTCGTTTTTGTGTAGCGGTGTAACCGCACCCTGTCAAAGTTCTAAGGCATCAGTCCTTACCACCCTTCAATTTAGCCAGACATCCCAGAGCTTGGGGATTTTGGCATAACCTGCGAGGCATCTTCGCAGGGCGTTGTTGCATAGATCACCCGCCTTCTGATATCGACGCATTTTGGTAACTCCCAAGCACCCTGTCCGATAGGGTTGCGGGGTTTTGTTCCGTCAGAGCCGTGCGATGATCTGAGGTGGTGACAGGGTCAGGATTTCCAGGATGTTGAACCGGTGTTTTCTGGCCGTCGAGATGACGGACCTGATGTCGGCGAAGACCCGCGCGCCCTCGAGGGTGCGGAAGGTGCCCGAGATTTTCATGCGCAGCTTCATCATGCGCAGGTCCTGTTCGGCCTGATTGTTTGTGAATGGGACCGCGAAGTCGGCGATGAATCGCAAAACGTCATCGCGGTAGTCACGCAGGCGGAGGAGCAGGTTGTGGCCTGGCCGCCTGGCTTTTCGGCCGCGGGTGCCGGGGCTTTTGGCCAGCGGGGGCTGGCGTTCGTGGAAGGCGAGCCCCTTGGCGAGGATCGCCATGTATCTGGTGACTATACCCTGGCGAACCAGTTCCGGGAGTTCGGTCTCGCCTTGATCCTGAGCCGCGCATCTGAGCTGATTGGCGCTATGAAGCACTGCGCTCATCTCCGTCGCCCAAGGCTCTTTTTCGATCTCTTCGATGGCCTTGAGTTCGCGCAAGTGATGCGCCCCGCAGAGGGCGTGGGCGTCCACTCCGCTCATATGGGCGTAGTAGGGTTTCCAGTGATCATGAATGATCGTCCCGCCGGTCAGGAAGGTTGGAACAGCACCGCGTTTGGCGCTGATGCGGTAATGGGTGAAGGCGGTATCGCAGATCGTGTGCAGCCAGTGCAGCTTGCCGGCAACACGAAGTCCGGTCTCGTCCAGATGCCGAACGCCGCCTTCGGCAAGCCGGGCGAGAATGTGTTCAACCACGACACCCATCTTATTTGCCGCGCCGCGCGTCCAGTTGGTCACGCTGGCCGCGCACAAGCTGGTGGCCCCAAACAGGTCGCGCATAAGCTGGCAGACCCGATCCTCGGGTATCAGCTGCTGAACATTGCAATAGACCGCCACTGCCCGCATGCGCGTGCCATATTGCACATGCGCGGCCACGCCATCGGGAAAGCCAGCCGTCGTCGTGGCTCGACAATGGTCGCAACAATAAACCGCCGCCTGATGCTCGGTGACCTCCAGGCGTGGCGCAGGCAAGTCGAACACCTGACGCTTCTCGATCCCTTTCACCATCTCCGCCGTCAGGGCGCTCTGACAGGCGCTGCAATGCGTCGCCTCATGCCGTTCGACAAAGTCGGGTGTTGACGTCTGGCGCAGGGTGTCGCCCCGGTGGCCAACTTGGCCGCCACTTTTCTTTCCGGATTTGCCACGCAGGCTGCGCGGGGCTGGCTTCTTCAGGCCATCACTTGAAGGGGGCTTGCTGCTATTGCTGCTGTTCTTGGCCAACTGTCGGCGCAGGTCCGTGATCTCTTCCGCCATGCTCGCCAACGCAGCTTCAAGCTCAGCGATCCGACGCAGAGCCGTGGCGAGAAGTTGTTCAAGGGCGGCAACCTGATCCATCCCACCACTGATTCAGAGAAATCAACCCGGCGCCACAGAATTCAGACAAGAAAGAAAAAAACACGCGCAAAATGGCAAATTCGACTCACCATAAAACTGACAATAACACTCAAACGTGGGGGGTGCTTGGGAGTTACAAGCCTGGAAGATAAGCCATGAGCAAAGGAAACCCCGGAAACCGTTTTTTCTGCCATTACGTACCACCCCGGCGCGCCCGTCTGGTGTTTTGAGGTGAGCAAAGCGATCCATCAATTCCGCAAGCTCAGTTTGAACGGCGGCTTGGATCAGAGCCTGCGCGCCCGTGCGCAAAAGCTCAGTCAACGGATCAAGGCTGACCTCTCGACCGGCAAATTCAACGATGTTAGTCTCGTCCATGGTGGTGCGTCCTTCTTGGGTCGGATTGGGTTTTTGCAAAAACAATCCAAACAGATGCACCGCCAACACTCAAACCACGCGAACACCAGATTCAGCCATAACTCATGATGTTGTTGCCGCCAGCCCAAAATCAAACTGCAGCGTCAACTTTGGCATCCCGTTACGACAACTTCCTCGCCTCAGTGAAACTTGCGTCAATCCGCATTTGGTGGCGAACTTATGAGTCGGTGACCTAGGTCGATTCCTTTTAAGCCACCCCGAAAGGTGTATGGAGGAGCGCGTTTGCGAGCGGCGGGTAAGGACGCTGGGCGGTCTCACGTCTTTTGGTCATCATCTGCAATATCTCGAATTCAGAGCCGAGGAGTTTCTTTCTCGGTTCAAACCTGTCCGTCCTCAAATACTGGGACTGAACACCAAACCTTTTTTGGGGGGCAGCTAAGCATCGTAATAGCCACGCCCGTACTGCGCGTATGAGCCGTATTTTCCGCCATAGCCGTAACGCTTCATCCGGCGCGCCTCGATTTGTGAGAGCACTAACCCAGTCACTTTGACACCGACCGAGCTGAATTGGCGCAGCCCGTCGGTGACGACGGATTTGCCTGTCCTGTCCCAATTCACTGAATAAATAACCGCGTCGCAGTGATGGGCGATGATACGCGCATCCGGAACAACCAACACCGGTGGCGTGTCGATGATAACAAAGTCGTATATGTTTCGCACGTTCTCCACAAAGTCATGGAATTTGTCTGACGAGAACAGATCTGCTGCGTTCACATTGGATTTCGCCCCCATCAACACATCGGCATTTAGCCTGTCATCGCTAATGATCGCTTCGCCGAGGCTTTGATCCCCGGTCAGGACACTCACCAAGTTGCCCGGCGGTGTTTGCGGAATGTATTGCGACAGGGTTCGGCGGCGAATGTCGCCTTCGATCAAAAGCACTTTTTTATCCAAGCCCGAAAGGTTGTGCGTCAGTGCAATCGCTTGGGTCGTCTTTCCTTCACCCGGAATTGAGGAAGTTGACATGATTATTTTGGGCGGATTATCGATATTTGAGAGAAGAACAGACGTCCGGAGGTTTCGTATTGCCTCGGCCCCGGCTGACGTAGGTTTGTCTTTGAGATAGTTAACCAGCGAATTGCGCCGACGGATGGGCATTTTCGGAATTTGCCCAATAATCGTTTGCCCAGTAAGCAGTTCCAGCTCTTCGGCCGTTCTGATTCCATCGTGCAAATATTGACGGAGCAAAACGATACCGATTCCTAACATGCCGCCGAGGACCAGTGAGAGCGCCAGGATCAGGCTCTTTCGCGGCTCGACGAGCTTGCTGGGGATGGCACGCGACAATATGCGGCTGTCGGCTTGCTGCAGGCCAATTTGCACCGAAGTTTCCTTTAACCTTGTCAAAAAAGTCTCATAAAGTACTCGCGTCGCGTCTGCCTCTCGCACCAACTGGTTTAGTTGAGATAGGTCCGCATTCTGGGCGTCAAGATTCTCCAAAAGCACAACATTTGACGCCTGCAATGCGTTGCGCTGCAAAACCATCCGGTTGGTATTTGATGCCTCACGCTCAACCAATTCATCGAATCGCGCAAAAAACCTGATATTCGCATTGAGGTCGCCAGCCTTTGTCTCGTTGGCAAGGCCGATGAGAACCGAATCCTCCACCTCAGCAAGAATGGCATCAACATCCCTGGTGGTTGCCAGGGCAGCCATGCGTTCTGCGCGCATTTGGGACGTTACAACGTTGGCTTGAGCAATTGCCAAACGCTCGCGGACATCCTTGGAGCGTAAATTCAGTGCCTCCAGCGCCTCCAAGCTAACAAGTTCAGTATCTGCCCGGAGATCCTTGATCGCGTCCTCTTCTTTCTTGAGGTCTACTTCCAGATCGGTGACCCGCTTGGACAACCAATTGATCGCATATTCGGTGGCTTCGAACTTGATGCGGATCTGATCGTCAAGATAAATCGCTGCAAGCTTGTTGGCGATCTCGGCGGACCTTGCCGGGCTTTCTGTTGTTGCGCGAATATCAAATAGATAAGTGTTGCGTTGCGAGCTGACACCAAGCGCTTCGCGTAGATTATCAACGACATTGTTCTGAATTTCTTCCCCACTCGGCGGCGGATCCTCTGGTAAAGTGATCGAGAGCCACGCAGCGAAGCGCTTGACGACCTCACCTAGCGAATACGGCGACGAAGTCCGTAAGGACGTATTAAACTCTGGATCCTCGACAAGGTTTAATTCAGTCGCCAGGCGCTCAAGCAAACCCCGCGATCGGATGACTTCAAGCTCTGTATTAATTGCCGCCTGCTCCGTGGACACACCGGACATCACGCTTTCGAGGTCGACCACCTGCTGGTCCCTGGCCTGCAATGCAAGCCGTGCCGTCGCGGAATACTTCGGCACCGCAACTTCAAATGCATAATACCCGCCCAACGTCATGGCCAGGAGTGAGCATAACATGATGATCCATTTACCGCGCCAGAGAACACCGAAAAGCTGTAAGAGATCGATCTCGTCGTCCGCCTCTCCCCGTGGCTCGCGGAACTGCTGATCGGTTGGTATGCTGCCCTGAAACGCCTGCCCTGTCCCACGTTTTACGTCAAGATCGGCAGGTAGTATCACCGGCGTGAACCGGGGTTTGTTGGGCTCGTTCATAGGTATCCCGCTCGCACACAAAATGACGTCAGTACAGTGTCAGATTACTGACATCCATTCAAGTTGTACGAAATCCTTACCACCCTTCAAAATTTCCGGATCTGATTTGACGTTTGTCTGATCTGTGTGATTCAAGGAGTCTCCACTGCTGATATTGGAGGCTGGTTTGTTGGGAAATGTTTGTTTTTCAGAGCTTTATTCGAAGGTTGAGGCGGATTTTCAGGACCGCTTGCTCGGGTATCACAAGTCGCGCCGGGAGGGATTGTGCATCATAGCAAGCGTGATTTTGAACACGCGCAGCGTCAATCTGATGGAAAATGCGGCTGCTCTGCCCCGCGATATCGGCTCTGTGGACCACCGCTATCAATACATTTCGCGGGTTCTGGGCAATCCTCACATCGATACTGATGAGATCATGCAGGCCTATGTTGGTGAAATTTTCCGCCGCCAGTGTGAGGCCGGAGAAACGATTGTGGTGGCCCTTGATCAAAGCAAGCTCAACGAAGGGCATGAGGTTTTGATGTTATCGGTGCGGATGCGGGATCGGGCCCTCCCGGTCGCCTGGCGTGTACGCCAGACCAAAGGGCCGATTGGATGGCGCGTGCAACATGAGCTTTTGGAAGCAGTCCGCCCATGGCTCCCGGCGGATGCGCGTGTGTTGCTGGCGGGAGATCGGTTTTATGGAACCGCCCGATTGGTCGCATGGTGCCAGGAGGCTGGATGGGACTACCGGCTGCGCATGAAGGGAAATATCACACTGCAACATCAGGGTGGCGAGATGATGACGCGCGAAATTGCCCAACTGATGCCCGAAGGGCTTGTAAACGCTGAGCTTTACGGAACGGGCGTCTTTAGCAACATTGGAGTGCTTCACGAAGAGGGGCACAAAGAGCCTTGGATTATTGCCATGAATGCAGCACCGTCCGAGTACAAGGTGCTCGATTATGGAATGCGTTGGGGAATTGAAGCCATGTTCTCCGACTTCAAAACCCGGGGCTTTGAAATTACTCAAAGCCAGATCAAAAAGCCGGATCGATTGGCCCGCCTCATTTTGGTGCTGGCAATCGCCATGTACTGGGCTGTTTCAACCGGAGCAAACGAAGAGCACCACGTCGCAATACGCGGCGAAAAAAGGGGATTCGAAAAGCCCGAAGGTCCTTATGCTCTCTCTTCAAGACAGGCCTTCGTGCTATCCGACGATGCCTCGCAGGTTATGCCAAAATCCCCAAGCTCTGGGATGTCTGGCTAAATTGAAGGGTGGTAAGGTACGAAATCTCTCCTTAGGCGCCGGCTTTCGCAAATACGACTACTATCGTTCGCCAAATTAGCCAAAGCTCCAATCGCAGATTCGCATTCGTGATGTAGTAGAGATCGGCTTGAACCTTTTTTTTGGTCGCCTCAGAGCCTTCGACATAGCCGACCACAGTCTGCGCCAAACCGCTCATTCCGGGACGCACCACATGCCTCTCGCGATAACCCGGTACTTCCTTCAGAAAATAACAGGCATGCTCGTAATAGTCTGGTCTCGGTCCAATGAAGCTCATTTCGCCACGAATTACGTTGATGATCTGCGGCAACTCATCAATTCGCATCTTGCGCAGGATCCGACCAAGCTTTGTGATGCGGTTAATCTCAAGCGGGGCTTCAGCTGTTCGCGTCATCACCTCCGCCGGCTCCATTGTGCGGAACTTGATCGTCGGGAATGGTTTGCAGTCTCGTCCCATACGGTCTTGGATGAATAAAAGTGGGCCGGCATTTAGGAACGGGTTCAATACAAAAATTACGACGGAATTCACCGCTAACAAAGGTAGCAACGACACTGCGAGGAATAGATCGAACCCGCGCTTTGCAATGCGAAACAATCGTCCGGAAAATTTGGAGCTAGTGAGATTTTGGAAACGATCAAGTCGAAATTCGACACTCTCTACGCTTAAATCAAACACAACCTTTATCTACCCCCCTGGAGCAAAATAATTAAGTAATTGTTAATGTCATAAATTTTTTATTGCGTTAGTCAACACAATCTCCCGTCCATTAACTGGAATCTTGTAGATGGCGCTACCAATTGTGGAAATTTGTTGCCGCGGCACAAGATTACTAACCTTAAAGGTAACTCCCAAGCACCCCCCACGTTTGAGTGTTATTGTCAGTTTTATGGTGAGTCGAATTTGCCATTTTGCGCGTGTTTTTTTCTTTCTTGTCTGAATTCTGTGGCGCCGGGTTGATTTCTCTGAATCAGTGGTGGGATGGATCAGGTTGCCGCCCTTGAACAACTTCTCGCCACGGCTCTGCGTCGGATCGCTGAGCTTGAAGCTGCGTTGGCGAGCATGGCGGAAGAGATCACGGACCTGCGCCGACAGTTGGCCAAGAACAGCAGCAATAGCAGCAAGCCCCCTTCAAGTGATGGCCTGAAGAAGCCAGCCCCGCGCAGCCTGCGTGGCAAATCCGGAAAGAAAAGTGGCGGCCAAGTTGGCCACCGGGGCGACACCCTGCGCCAGACGTCAACACCCGACTTTGTCGAACGGCATGAGGCGACGCATTGCAGCGCCTGTCAGAGCGCCCTGACGGCGGAGATGGTGAAAGGGATCGAGAAGCGTCAGGTGTTCGACTTGCCTGCGCCACGCCTGGAGGTCACCGAGCATCAGGCGGCGGTTTATTGTTGCGACCATTGTCGAGCCACGACGACGGCTGGCTTTCCCGATGGCGTGGCCGCGCATGTGCAATATGGCACGCGCATGCGGGCAGTGGCGGTCTATTGCAATGTTCAGCAGCTGATACCCGAGGATCGGGTCTGCCAGCTTATGCGCGACCTGTTTGGGGCCACCAGCTTGTGCGCGGCCAGCGTGACCAACTGGACGCGCGGCGCGGCAAATAAGATGGGTGTCGTGGTTGAACACATTCTCGCCCGGCTTGCCGAAGGCGGCGTTCGGCATCTGGACGAGACCGGACTTCGTGTTGCCGGCAAGCTGCACTGGCTGCACACGATCTGCGATACCGCCTTCACCCATTACCGCATCAGCGCCAAACGCGGTGCTGTTCCAACCTTCCTGACCGGCGGGACGATCATTCATGATCACTGGAAACCCTACTACGCCCATATGAGCGGAGTGGACGCCCACGCCCTCTGCGGGGCGCATCACTTGCGCGAACTCAAGGCCATCGAAGAGATCGAAAAAGAGCCTTGGGCGACGGAGATGAGCGCAGTGCTTCATAGCGCCAATCAGCTCAGATGCGCGGCTCAGGATCAAGGCGAGACCGAACTCCCGGAACTGGTTCGCCAGGGTATAGTCACCAGATACATGGCGATCCTCGCCAAGGGGCTCGCCTTCCACGAACGCCAGCCCCCGCTGGCCAAAAGCCCCGGCACCCGCGGCCGAAAAGCCAGGCGGCCAGGCCACAACCTGCTCCTCCGCCTGCGTGACTACCGCGATGACGTTTTGCGATTCATCGCCGACTTCGCGGTCCCATTCACAAACAATCAGGCCGAACAGGACCTGCGCATGATGAAGCTGCGCATGAAAATCTCGGGCACCTTCCGCACCCTCGAGGGCGCGCGGGTCTTCGCCGACATCAGGTCCGTCATCTCGACGGCCAGAAAACACCGGTTCAACATCCTGGAAATCCTGACCCTGTCACCACCTCAGATCATCGCACGGCTCTGACGGAACAAAACCCCGCAACCCTATCGGACAGGGTGCTTGGGAGTTACCTTTCTTGTCTGAATTCTGTGGCGCCGGGTTGATTTCTCTGAATCAGTGGTGGGATGGATCAGGTTGCCGCCCTTGAACAACTTCTCGCCACGGCTCTGCGTCGGATCGCTGAGCTTGAAGCTGCGTTGGCGAGCATGGCGGAAGAGATCACGGACCTGCGCCGACAGTTGGCCAAGAACAGCAGCAATAGCAGCAAGCCCCCTTCAAGTGATGGCCTGAAGAAGCCAGCCCCGCGCAGCCTGCGTGGCAAATCCGGAAAGAAAAGTGGCGGCCAAGTTGGCCACCGGGGCGACACCCTGCGCCAGACGTCAACACCCGACTTTGTCGAACGGCATGAGGCGACGCATTGCAGCGCCTGTCAGAGCGCCCTGACGGCGGAGATGGTGAAAGGGATCGAGAAGCGTCAGGTGTTCGACTTGCCTGCGCCACGCCTGGAGGTCACCGAGCATCAGGCGGCGGTTTATTGTTGCGACCATTGTCGAGCCACGACGACGGCTGGCTTTCCCGATGGCGTGGCCGCGCATGTGCAATATGGCACGCGCATGCGGGCAGTGGCGGTCTATTGCAATGTTCAGCAGCTGATACCCGAGGATCGGGTCTGCCAGCTTATGCGCGACCTGTTTGGGGCCACCAGCTTGTGCGCGGCCAGCGTGACCAACTGGACGCGCGGCGCGGCAAATAAGATGGGTGTCGTGGTTGAACACATTCTCGCCCGGCTTGCCGAAGGCGGCGTTCGGCATCTGGACGAGACCGGACTTCGTGTTGCCGGCAAGCTGCACTGGCTGCACACGATCTGCGATACCGCCTTCACCCATTACCGCATCAGCGCCAAACGCGGTGCTGTTCCAACCTTCCTGACCGGCGGGACGATCATTCATGATCACTGGAAAACCCTACTACGCCCATATGAGCGGAGTGGACGCCCACGCCCTCTGCGGGGCGCATCACTTGCGCGAACTCAAGGCCATCGAAGAGATCGAAAAAGAGCCTTGGGCGACGGAGATGAGCGCAGTGCTTCATAGCGCCAATCAGCTCAGATGCGCGGCTCAGGATCAAGGCGAGACCGAACTCCCGGAACTGGTTCGCCAGGGTATAGTCACCAGATACATGGCGATCCTCGCCAAGGGGCTCGCCTTCCACGAACGCCAGCCCCCGCTGGCCAAAAGCCCCGGCACCCGCGGCCGAAAAGCCAGGCGGCCAGGCCACAACCTGCTCCTCCGCCTGCGTGACTACCGCGATGACGTTTTGCGATTCATCGCCGACTTCGCGGTCCCATTCACAAACAATCAGGCCGAACAGGACCTGCGCATGATGAAGCTGCGCATGAAAATCTCGGGCACCTTCCGCACCCTCGAGGGCGCGCGGGTCTTCGCCGACATCAGGTCCGTCATCTCGACGGCCAGAAAACACCGGTTCAACATCCTGGAAATCCTGACCCTGTCACCACCTCAGATCATCGCACGGCTCTGACGGAACAAAACCCCGCAACCCTATCGGACAGGGTGCTTGGGAGTTACCCTTAAAGGCGAATAACCGCGACATATTGCCCGCGAATTCAGCTTAATTCCGCTTATTACCTAACCCCGATACTGGATAAGACGTTGGCGTCACCAGTGCACTACTCGACAGAATTTTTTCGTAGTTTTTTGATTCGTTTTTTACGATACTCGTTGACCCTTTTTCGCAGAGGGTTGCGATGAGGGATTTCCACCATTGTTATGGAAATGATCCTCGGTTCTCTCAAAGCCTCATTTGGCTCCAGTTCAACGGCAATTCCGCCAAACTCTCCAAGAAATAGAACATTTGAAACGGTTTCGTGATCTGCTTTGAATGTATCAGGGTCATTTTTCCGTACGTGTTTCGGGATGATCACCTGAAAGGGAGTGGCAGCCATCAGATCGAGCACAAGTGTCATGGTTCTTTTAGGGAGCGCAGCCAGTTCATTGAGCTTATCCGTGAGGGCGTAGAGACGGTTGGGGTCCTCTTCCATCATGTCGAACATGAGGTCCCGGATCTTCTCATAAGCGAGATCTTCGTTGATTGGGAAGTTGTTCTCCATGGCGCGCACCTTTTGCCCCGTGTTGACCAGCCTGAATGCCCCCGTGATTAGTATGGGGTGAGAGGGGTTTCCAAGTACGTTGCCCCATGATTCAAGGTTCAAAAGCGACACAATATGGACCGCCACTCATGTCGATCACTAACACCGCACTTTTTGTCTGTCTCGATGATTTTGCAAAAACCTACGAGGACTGGGAGCGCCACCGGTTGATCCCCTCGGGTCGTCAGAGGCTTCGCGCCGGCAAGCTGACCCTGGGGGAGAGCCTGTTCATCATGGTCTTGTTTCACTTGTCGCCGTTCAAGGACTTCAAACATTATTGGATTTATGGCGTTGAGCAGAAATACCGTGACTGCTTTGGCAACCTCCCGAGCTATGGTCGGTTTGTCAGCCTCATGCCAAGATTAATGGTGCCGTTTTGCATACTGCTGCACTGCTTCAGCGGTGAAAAAACCGGCGTCTATTTTGCCGACAGCACTAAGCTCGCGGTCTGCCACAATGCCCGCATTAATCGAAACAAGGTCTTCAAGGGGCTGGCAAAGCGCGGTCGCAGCACAATGGGCTGGTTCTTTGGCTTCAAACTGCATCTAATCATCAACAACAAGGGGGAGATCATGGCCGTCAAAATCACGGCAGGTAATGTCGATGATCGAAAGCCGTTTGAAGCCATGATCGCGGGCCTCGAAGGCAAAATATTTGCTGATAAGGGCTATATCTCCAAATCCCTCTTCCAACGGCTCTGGCAGCGTGGCCTCCACCTCGTCACCGGCATTCGCCGCAACATGAAAAACTATCTCCTGCCAATCCTGAACAAAATCCTGTTGCGAAGGCGGTTCATCATCGAAACTCTGTTCGATAAGTTGAAAACCAGCATGGGACTGGAACACACTCGACACAGATCGCCTGCCAACGCATTCGTACACCTCATCTCGTGTGTCGCAGCCTATAGGCTCGGGAAAACCAAAGTTAAAATGGGACCCATAACCGTGCCGGAAACAATCAGGCAGGTCGAATACCAGATATAGCGCTTATCCAGAACTCAGGTTATATAGACCTGACATCCGTTGACCGGATCACCCACGCTATCATTGAAACATCGACTATCAAAGCGGAGAATGCGCCCAGCCGCGCACAACAGATAGTTCGTGAAGGTGATGTGATTTTTGGGACAACGCGCCCCATGCTCAAGCGTTATACAGTTATTCCAAGCGAATACGACGGGCAGATTTGCAGCACAGGCTTTTGCCTTCTTCGCCCAAACAGCAAGATTGTTCTTACAAACTTCCTCTTTCATATGCTCGGGACGGCACGGTTCTATGAATATGTAGAAGCCAATGAACGTGGGGCCAGCTACCGCGCCATTCCCGACAATCTCGTGAAGAAATTCCGCATCCCCGTCCCACCCTTGGAAGTACAGCGCGAGATTGTAAAGGTGTTGGATACCTTTACGGAGCTTGAGGCGGAGCTTGAGGCGGAGCTTGAGGCGGAGCTTGAGGCGGAGCTTGAGGCGGAGCTTGAGGCGGAGCTTGAGGCGGAGCTTGAGGCGGAGCTTGAGGCGGAGCTTGAGGCGGAGCTTGAGGCGGAGCTTGAGGCGGAGCTTGAGGCGGAGCTTGAGGCGGAGCTTGAGGCGGAGCTTGAGGCGGAGCTTGAGGCGCGTCGGCGGCAGTACCAGTACTACCGCGACGCGCTGCTCACCTTCGATGAGCAAGGAAGCAAGGAAGCAAGGAAGCAAGGAAGCAAGGAAGCAAGGATAAGGTGGACGATGTTGGGTGAGATTGCAACTTTTTCAGATACGCGCCTTACCACCCTTCAATTTAGCCAGACATCCCAGAGCTTGGGGATTTTGGCATAACCTGCGAGGCATCGTCGGATAGCACGAAGGCCTGTCTTGAAGAGAGAGCATAAGGACCTTCGGGCTTTTCGAATCCCCTTTTTTCGCCGCGTATTGCGACGTGGTGCTCTTCGTTTGCTCCGGTTGAAACAGCCCAGTACATGGCGATTGCCAGCACCAAAATGAGGCGGGCCAATCGATCCGGCTTTTTGATCTGGCTTTGAGTAATTTCAAAGCCCCGGGTTTTGAAGTCGGAGAACATGGCTTCAATTCCCCAACGCATTCCATAATCGAGCACCTTGTACTCGGACGGTGCTGCATTCATGGCAATAATCCAAGGCTCTTTGTGCCCCTCTTCGTGAAGCACTCCAATGTTGCTAAAGACGCCCGTTCCGTAAAGCTCAGCGTTTACAAGCCCTTCGGGCATCAGTTGGGCAATTTCGCGCGTCATCATCTCGCCACCCTGATGTTGCAGTGTGATATTTCCCTTCATGCGCAGCCGGTAGTCCCATCCAGCCTCCTGGCACCATGCGACCAATCGGGCGGTTCCATAAAACCGATCTCCCGCCAGCAACACACGCGCATCCGCCGGGAGCCATGGGCGGACTGCTTCCAAAAGCTCATGTTGCACGCGCCATCCAATCGGCCCTTTGGTCTGGCGTACACGCCAGGCGACCGGGAGGGCCCGATCCCGCATCCGCACCGATAACATCAAAACCTCATGCCCTTCGTTGAGCTTGCTTTGATCAAGGGCCACCACAATCGTTTCTCCGGCCTCACACTGGCGGCGGAAAATTTCACCAACATAGGCCTGCATGATCTCATCAGTATCGATGTGAGGATTGCCCAGAACCCGCGAAATGTATTGATAGCGGTGGTCCACAGAGCCGATATCGCGGGGCAGAGCAGCCGCATTTTCCATCAGATTGACGCTGCGCGTGTTCAAAATCACGCTTGCTATGATGCACAATCCCTCCCGGCGCGACTTGTGATACCCGAGCAAGCGGTCCTGAAAATCCGCCTCAACCTTCGAATAAAGCTCTGAAAAACAAACATTTCCCAACAAACCAGCCTCCAATGTCAGCAGTGGAGACTCCTTGAATCACACAGATCAGACAAACGTCAAATCAGATCCGGAAATTTTGAAGGGTGGTAAGGATACGCGCATTGATGCCAATGAGCTGGATGAAACCAACTTCGTCGGCGTCGACAATTTGCTTCCGGATACCGCTGGAAAAACAGATGCAAGCCATGCACCCAACACGGTGCGACTAACAGCGTATGAGGTCGGCGACATACTTCTTGGGAATATTCGGCCATATCTAAAAAAAATATGGCTCGCGAGTAATATCGGTGGGTGTAGCGGTGACGTACTGGCCATTCGGATTGCAGATGCGTATCTCACTGAGTTGGTGCCTGAGTTTTTGTATCAACTGCTGGCTTCCGATGTTTTCTTTGCCTACAACATGCAGAACGCCAGAGGCGCGAAGATGCCGCGAGGCAGCAAAGAAGCGATTTTGAAATATCGCATTCCCATTCCTCCGCTTGACGAACAAGAACGCATCGTCGCCATTCTGGATAAATTCGATGCTCTGGTGAACGACCTCGGGAGCGGGCTGCCCGCGGAGATCAAGGCCCGCCGCCAGCAGTATGAGCACTACCGCGACCGGTTGCTGGCTTTTCGAGAAGCCGCGTGAACAAAGGGGTGCCGACTTGCTGGATTATTGCCGGTCCCAATGGCGCCGGCAAGACCACTTTCGCGCTGGAATACCTGCCTCGGGTGGCGAGCCACGTCCGTTTTGTAAATGCCGACCTGATCGCCGCCGGGCTGTCGCCGCTCGCGCCTGAACGGGAATTGTTTGCGGCCAGCCGTATTTTTATGCGCGAGATCGCGCGGCACGTCGCGGCCCGCGAGGATTTCGCCTTTGAGACCACCCTGGCGGGACGCGCCTATCTGCGACTGGTCAAGCGTCTGCAAGCCGATGGTTGGCGGATAGAGCTGATCTACCTGGCCTTGCCCAATGTCGAGATGTCGACGCTACGCGTGGCCGAACGCGTCGCGCATGGCGGGCACGGTATTGCTGCAACGGATATCGAGCGGCGCTTTCCACGCAGTCTGCGCCACCTGCTTGGCGAATTCAGTCATCGCGTCGATAGCTGCACGTGCTTCATGAACGACGGCGAAAGCCCGGCGTTAGTGTTCGAGCAGCACGGCAATGTCCGCAATATTGTCCATGACGACGACTATCAGCTTTTGCTTGAGGAGGCCAACCGATGAACATCGTAAAGGAAGCCGTACCTTCGCCGGAAGGACAGCGACAACTGGAATCACTCCGCCGGGCCGTCGACCAGGCCCTGGAGAGAAAACGGCGTCTGGGCCAATACGCCGTCATCTGGCGGAATGGCAAACCGGCCAGAGAAGGCGCGGATGCGCCGGACCAGGCTTCAAGACAAAGATAAGAGGATATTGCATGAGCGAAGGCTTTATGAGGTACCGCATCGAGCCGGTCGCGCTTTCAGACGAAAGCACGGTCGTCGCCGAATTCGCGCCCGATGACGTACGAAAGTCGGCTCATCAGTCCGAGGCGGAACTGGAAAAGGGCTTCATCTCGCAATTGCGGATGCAGGCTTACGAGTACTTGCCGATCACCTCGGAAGCCGGCCTGGTCGCCAACCTGCGCCGCCAGTTGGAGAAGCTCAACAAGATCACCTTCTCCGATGCCGAATGGGACCGTTTTTTCGCGACCTGCATCGCGGGCTCAAATGACGGCATCGTTGAAAAGACCGCGCGCATTCAGGAAGACCATATCCAGATTCTCAAGCGCGACGACGGCAGCACCAAGAACATTTACCTGATCGACAAACAGAATATTCACAACAACGCCTTGCAGGTAATCAAC
Organism: uncultured Paracoccaceae bacterium; assembly: GCA_951812305.1. Taxonomy (GTDB): domain Bacteria; phylum Pseudomonadota; class Alphaproteobacteria; order Rhodobacterales; family Rhodobacteraceae; genus Rhodobacter_B. Next base: position 549,310 of record CATOSB010000008.1, on the reverse strand, counting down.
CAGTACGAAGTCGAAGGGGCACGCGCCAACCGCTACGACGTCACCATCCTGGTCAACGGCCTGCCGATGGTGCATGTGGAACTCAAGCGCCGGGGCGTGGACATCCGCGAGGCCTTCAACCAGATCAAGCGCTACCAGCGCGACAGTTTCTGGGCTGACTGTGGGCTGTTCGAGTACGTCCAGCTGTTTGTCATCAGCAACGGCACATTGACCAAGTATTACAGCAACACGGTGCGCGACGGTCACCTGGCCGAAAGGCGCGGCAAACGCAATCGCCAGAAGACCTCCAACAGCTTTGCGTTTGCCAGTTGGTGGGCCGATGCCAAAAACCGCGCCATCACCGGGTTGACCGATTTCACCAGGACATTTTTCGCCAAGCACTCGCTGTTAAACGTGCTGACCCGCTACTGCGTGTTCGACGTGGACCGCAAGCTGCTGGTGATGCGGCCCTATCAGATCGTGGCGGCGGAACAGATTCTGCAACGTATCGCATCCAGCACCAACCTTCGGCAGTTGGGGAAAACAGCCGCTGGCGGCTATATCTGGCATACCACCGGTAGCGGCAAGACGCTGACCAGCTTCAAGGCGGCGCAACTGGCGCGGGCCTTGCCGGAGGTCGACAAGGTGCTGTTCGTGGTGGACCGCAAGGATCTGGATTACCAGACCATGCGCGAATACGACCGCTTCGAGAAAGGCGCGGCCAATTCCAGCACATCAACGGCGAAACTGCAAAAGCAGTTGGAAGACCCGGACGCACGCATCATCGTCACCACCATTCAGAAGCTTTCGCGCTTTGTGGCAAAGAACAAGAGGCACCCGGTTTACGACGCCCATGTGGTGGTGATTTTCGATGAATGCCACCGCAGCCAGTTCGGTGACATGCATGGCGAAATCACCCGGGTGTTCAGGCGCTATCACCTGTTCGGCTTCACCGGCACGCCCATCTTCGCCGATAATGCGGGCAGCCATGGTAACCCGCTCAGGCGCACCACGGAACATGCCTTTGGCGATCAACTGCACACCTATACAATCGTCGACGCCATCAACGACAAGAATGTGCTGCCGTTTCGCGTCGACTACATCAACACGATCAGGATGGGCTCCAGCATCGAGGACAAAAAGGTGTCGGCCATTGACACGGAGCGGGCGTTGCTGGCACCGGCGCGTATCAAGCAGGTGGTGAGCTACATTCGTGAGCATTTCGACCAGAAAACCAGGCGTGCCGCCTCCTACCGCCATGACGGCAAGCGTCTGGCCGGGTTCAACTCGTTGTTCGCCACGGCCTCCATTGACGCGGCCAAGCGCTACTACACCGAATTCGCCGAACAGGAAAAAGAGCTGCCGTCCGCACGGCGTCTCAGGGTGGGGCTGATCTATAGCTTTGCCGCCAATGAGGAAGAAGCCGATGGCCTGCTGAGCGAAGAGGAATTCGAAACCGAAGGCCTGGATCAAAGCTCGCGGGATTTCCTGGATGCCGCGATCAGGGACTACAATGCCCTGTTCGGCACCAGCTTCGACACCTCGGCTGACAAGTTCCAGAACTACTACAAGGATTTGTCGGAGCGTCTGAAGAACCGCGAGCTGGATATGGTGATCGTGGTCAATATGTTCCTGACCGGCTTCGACGCCACCACGCTCAACACCCTTTGGGTGGACAAGAACCTGCGCGCCCATGGGTTGATCCAGGCCTATTCCCGCACCAACCGCATCCTCAATTCGGTCAAGACCTACGGCAACATTATATCCTTCCGCGATCTTGAACAGGAAACCAACCACGCCTTGGCCCTGTTCGGCAACAAGGACGCCAAGAGCATCGTGCTGCTGAAACCTTATGCCGAGTACTACAAGGAGTACCAAAAACAGATCGGGGAGTTGGTTGAGACGTTTCCGCTTGGCGAGGCCATCATCGGCGAAGCGGCCCAGAAGGCGTTTATCAAACTCTTTGGCTCAATCTTGCGGCTCAGGAATATTCTCACGGCATTCGACGATTTCGAAGGTCACGAAATCCTCAGTGAACGGAACTTCCAGGATTATCAGAGCTTGTATCTAAACCTGTATGCCGAATTCCGCAGCACATCCGAAGCGGAAAAAGAATCGATCAATGACGACGTGGTGTTCGAGATCGAGCTGATCAAACAGGTCGAAATCAGCGTCGATTACATCCTGATGCTGGTCGAGAAGCACCTGAAGAAGAGCCCGGGCGAAGACACGAAAATCCGGTCCACCATCGAGCGTGCGATCAATGCCAGCCCCAGCTTGCGCAACAAGAAAGATCTCATCGATCAGTTTGTAGACTCCGTCTCCACAAAGGCCAAGGTCGATGCGCAATGGCAGTCCTTCGTGACGGCAAAAAAGGCCGAGGAGCTTGACCGCATAATTGCGGATGAGGGCCTCAACGCCGATGAGACGAAGGCGCTTATTGACAACGCGTTCCGCGACGGCGCGATCCCTGTCACTGGCACCGCCATCACAAAGATCCTACCGCCTGTTTCACGGTTTAACAAAAACAACAGCCATGCGGTGAAAAAGCAAACCGTGCTGGACAAACTGAGTGCGTTCTTCGAGCGGTTCTTCGGCTTGATCTGAGACAGGGTAACCTGAACAATGGGACTCACATCCCCCTGCCCATGCCTCTCGAGCGCGACCGTTCCGGATTGAGGCCCATGCCGAGCGACTTCGCGGCATTGCACCAAGCGTACCAACGGTAGCCGATACCGTCATTGTTTGTGATGGTTTTCAGACCCTGGGCGATGTCAGCGCGACGCGCGGCATCAATTTCCGGCAGTGTTGCGGGCATCTCTGAATCAGGCTGTGTCAACGCCAACACCTCCCGATGCGTGAAGTTCCGGTAAATCCGCGCCAGAAACTCTGGTGGATCGTTTGGCCGCCGTTCAACATCCGCAATTTCACCAAGCAAGGCCAACCGATCCTTCCGGATGCCTTCATATGTCCTGATAGATCCGGCCCGGAACAATCGCTTCATCGCCTCCACGACGCTCTTTGCCTCTTGCGGCAGATCGGGCAGGCTGGCGACCCGCGCCACCGTCACCTCAGTTTGCGTCGGTCCGAAGCCTTTCGTAAACGCCTCCTCCAGCCATTCCCCGACGCTGGTGTCATAGGCCTTCTGCTTCGAACTGCCGCTCACCTGCAACGGGTGAGTGCCTTCCGTGTTGCGCTCACTGAGGGCGTACCGGAACACCAGAGCATCGAACTTTTCGCCGTCGATCTTCCTGCCCAATGCAAGTTTGGTTTCCAGCGTGACCCGGTCTTTTGCCAGCGCCATCGCCACCTCATTCACGCGCTCCTGCGGCAGGGTCTCCGCCCGGTCTGCGGCCTTGAGCAGCGTCTGGATATCGCGCACCAGATCGCGCCGGTGCACCGGGTTCTCCCCATCCACCCGCTCGGTGATCGCCACCGCCAGTTGCAACGCCATGCCGATATATTTCGGGTCCGGCACAAAGGGCGGCTCTGCCGGCGCGCCCTGCGTCTCCGGTTTCGGCGGACCCGCCTCCAGCGCGGCGGCGATAGACTTCCGATCCGCCGCCGTCATCTCCGGCAGACTTTCGGGCAGCGCCATCTCAGGGTTTTTCAACGCCTGAATCTCCCTGAACGTGAACCCCTTGCCCAGATCATCGAATGTCGCCTGGGTGACATTCCTCACCAGCATCGCGCCCAGCACCCCGTGCCGGATATCCTCGCGGGACCGCGTCTCTGTCTCAGCCATATCGTCTCTCTCCTGTTGTTGTGTATGTTCCGGCCCCTGCCGCCGCGCGGCCTCGCGCCCCAGATGCCGGGCCGCATTCGCGCGCGCCGCCGCATCGGGCACGGGCAGGCTGGAGGGCAGCTCTTCGGTCACTTCATAAAGCGCCCATATCTCCGACTGCGTAAAACTAGCGCCCATGCGCTCGACCAGATCCTCCGGCAGCCGCTCCCCGCCCCCGGTCAGATGACCCAGAATATCGGCCCGCTCCTTGCGCAGCGCGTCCGCATCCGGCAACGGCCCCGCGTTCAGGGCCATCCCAACGGCAGCGGCGAGTTCGGGAGGTCCATCCTCGGCGGCGCGCGCGGCCCACGCCCCGGGCCCCTCGCCCTGTTCATACCCTGTCGCATCGAGCATCCGGGCGATGGACTTCGCGAGATCGGGGTCTTTGTGCACCGCGTCGCCGAGGGGCACATGACGGCTGATCGCCATGGCCAGAACAAGCGCCAAATCCTCGCGCACCCTGTCCGAACCTGATCCCGGCGCGGCACCCGCACCCACACCCCAGGGCCCGCCCGGCCCCTCCACCGCTGCCCGAACGTAATCCGGTGCCGCCACATCGCTTTCGATCCGCTCCGGGCCGGGCTCTTCACGGATATCCCGCCCGGAACGCGCACGGCTCAGGTCCGCATCGCGCACCCCTTTCCTTCGGACCTCTCTTCTTTCCGCCACCGCGGCGGCATAGGCCCGGGGCCTGGTTCCCGCGCGCGCAGGCGGCCCCAGCCCCCAGAGCGCCAGCGCCTCCCGGGCGACCTGCTCGTCCGACGCATCGAAACGCACACCCGCGAATAGCGACCGGCCCCGGCGCGGGCGGGACCTCCGCATCTCTTTCGCCCTCTCTGCCTCCGCGCGCACACGCGGATCGGGGAAACTCTCCGGCGCAACCGGCCCGGGCACCAGCTCCGCAAGGCGCCCCTCCGCCCGCGCCATCTCCGCCCGCTTGCCATAGAGCGTCAGCCCGTCCCGGAAGAGACCGGCCAGCCGGTCCTCGCCAAGTGCGGCGGCCACGACCGCGCCCCGCGCCAGCATCCGTCCCACGCTCAGAAGACGCCCCTCATGATCCGCGCCCGCGATCCGTTCGGCCTCGCGGTCCGCCATGGCCGGAACGTCTCCCGGCAGCTGCCGCAGCACCTTCCGCCAGGCGCGCGGATCGGAAAGGGTCCGCACCATCTCCTCCACCGCACCGCGATCCGCGCCCGCCGGGGCCGCGCCCTCCCGGAGCGCCGCCGCGCCGAGCACCTCCGCCAGAACCTCGGCCCCGACACCGCCGGAGAGCGGCGCGCTGCCCTTCGCAAAGCCCAGACCCGTCATCTCCCGGAACCGCCGCATCGCTTTGGCGATGTCACCGTCCTCCCGCGCCTGTGGCTCGCCTGAATGACCCCTGAGCGCCTCCCGTGCGCCGAGCGCCGGATCGAAGCCGTAATCCAGAACGCTCTCCGCCCCCGCATCCCGCCGCGCGATGCGCAACAGCATCTCTCCGACACGCGCCTGCGCGCACGGCGCCACCATATGGAACTCGCGCTCATGAAGCGCGATGGCGCTCGCCAGCACCTGCCGGTTCATCCCCCGTGCGGCCAGAAGGTGAACGCTCCCCCGCGCGCGGCCCATCTCACCATGGATCGTACCCGCGAAGGCAAAGCGCCACTCCGGAATGCCCTCCATATCCCGCCCCAGAACCACCTCGCGGACCTCTCCGGGATCTTCGCCCACGGCGAGCACGAGACCGCCCGTCTTCCCGTCACGGCCCAGCACCACCGCCGTCTCCCCGGCGCTGAGACGCGGGGGAGCGTCCGTCTCCGACACCGGCACCCACGGCGTCGACCCCATGAACCGGATCCGGTCCTGCGGCCTGAGACCCTCAAGCGGACCCGCTTCGTCCGCCGCGAACGCCGCGCGCTCCGGCCTCACCCGGTCATATTCGGCGCGGATGGCTCGCGTCAGCCGGTCCGCATCCGCCCGGGACCAGGCCAGCGCGATCCGGTCGTCGATCCCGTCCTCCACATAATCCCGCGCCACCTGCCGCAGCGCCTCCCGCGCCGTGCCCACGGACTGGACAAGCCCGATCTCGTCGAGATCCACCGCCGCCGCCTCGGCGCGGGCGCCGCCGGCCTCCAGACCTTCCAGAACCCCGGTGATATAGCCGACATGGCGACGGTTGCGCACCAGGCGCGCCGCGCCCACCCGGGTTTCCAGCGCCCGGAACACCGGACCCGCCTCCGGCGGAACATGCGTGCCCTCGTCGAGACAGGCCACAAGCTTCGCCCCGCTGGCCTCGATGCGCCCGAGAAGCTCTGTCGCCTCCCGGCCCCCCAGCCGACCGGCATCGTCGAGAATCACCACCGTGGCGGGATCGAGCGTGACTTTAACGCGTTTCCATGGATTGTTGAGATCAAACTCTGATCGACTGCGCGTTCGACCGAAGGGAGAGGCAGCGCTGTTGATCTCATTCGATCCTGGAAACGCTCTAGGCGCAGCGCCTTCGGTCTCCCCCAGAAACCGCGCCAGCGTCCGGGGCCGCGCCACTCCGGCATCGCGGAGACTATCGAGACCCGCCCCGCCGGGCGCGACCGCCAGCACCTGCCAGCCCGCCGCCGCATATGCCGCCGCGATCTCGCCCGCAACCCGTGTCTTGCCGCTCCCCGCTCCGCCCCGCACCAGCCTGAGCCGCCCCGGGGCCAGCGCATGACCAAGCGCCGCCACCTGATCGGGATCGAGCCTCTCCCCCGCCACCTTCAGCACCCGGTCCATCCGGGCCGGTCGCGGGGCCCGCTCCGGTGCCCCCGCCAGCGCCAGACGCACACCGCGATCCACCGCATCCAGTTCCGCCTCAAGCTGCGTCCTCGTCGTGTAGACCCGGGCGCGGGGCGATCCATCGTCTTTCTTCGGCCCGGGCTGACGCTCCCCAAGCGCAATCAGGTCGGGATGGGACATGGCCGCACGGAAGAGCCGCAGGAAGGTCTCGGGGTCGGAGACCGCCCGCGCAAGCCGGTCCGCCACATCCTCAGCCCGGATCACCGAGCCCCGCGCGATCAGATCGTCGATCACCCGGTGGGGATGGCGCGCATAGCCGCGCGGATCCTCCCCCGCCACCGGATCGCCCCCCCTGCGCCAGGTGCCTGCCATCAGCCCCGCGCGCCGCTCCGCGATCCCCATCAGTTCCGCATCGCCGGCAAACCCCGTCCGCGTCATCTCCACCCCCGAGGCCCGCCAGTCGGCGCGGCCCGAAAGCCCGAGACCCTCCGCACCGGGCACCATGCCGCCCGGGGGACGCTCCGCATCCGCCGGCAGGTCCATGTCGAGATGACCCGCCGCCTGGGCCAGCCCCACCAGATCGGCCGCACATTCCATGTGACCCACACGCCCGTAGACGGCCAGATGCTCCCGGTGCCGGCTCAGCGCCACGTAAGCCGCATGGCGGTGCATCTGGCGATGCGGCAGCACGAAGACCGCGTCCGCCGTCATGCCCTGCGACTTGTGCACCGTCGCCGCATAGCCGTAGTCGATATCCCGGAACGTCCAGGGATCGAGCGTCACGTCCTCCTCCCGCCCGTCGAACCGGACAGCTATCTCCCCCGCGCCCGTCCGCGTCACCGTCCCGAAGGACGACCGCGCCAGCCCCAACTCAGGATGCGGCGCGGTCAGCATGATCCGCTCGCCCACACCGATCTCCAGAGGCACACGGACGGTCTTCACCCCCGCCCCCTCGCGCTGCTCCCGGGTGATCGTGCCGTAATGCCGCAGGCTCGCCGGGTCCACGATGCCGCGCGCCAGCGCCTCGGCCCGGACGCAATCGTTCAGCGCATGCACGTCCCGGTTGGTATAAGCCAGCGCGATCCGGCTGCCGGTCTTCGGCTCGTAATAATCCCGCGCGATGGACCCGACGGGATCGGCCAGCACCTCCGGGGCCAGCCGCAGCGCGCCCTTCCCGTCATAATAGCCGATCGCACTCGCCGCATTGTCGCCACCGCGCGCCAGCGCCTCGGTGGCCTGCGCATCCATCATGTCCGACTGACGCCGCACCGTGTCGATCACCACCGCGCCTGCGCCCGAGGCCCGCTCCGCGATCGCCCAGCCCGGAATATCCGAGACCGGCTGCAACTGATCGGGATCGCCCACCGCGATGAGCTTGCCCCCCAGCGCCCGGATGCGGCCCTGGATCCGCGACCACGCGCCGGCCCCCACCATGCCCGCCTCGTCCATGATGAACACGAACCCGCCACCCGCCGGACCCTCGCCCCTCGCCCACCGGGCCTCCCAGGCCGCCAGCGTCGCCGCCTCGACACCCTCGATCCCCTCAAGCTCCGACACCGCCTTGCCCGAGGGCGCCCCCGCAAGCACCCGAACCCCGCGCGCCGTCCACGCCTCCGCCGCCGCCCGCAGCGCGAAGGTCTTGCCCGTCCCCGCATGGCCCTGCACCAGCGTGAGACGCGCATCGTCCAGCATCGCCTCCGCCGCCAGCCGCTGCGCGTGGTTCAGAGCCTCGAGCGCATCAGGCCGCAGGACCGGGGCGTCTCCCGGCGCGAACCTCCCGCCCGCCAGCGCCCGCGCATCCCGCGCCGCATCCCGCGCCAGCGCCGCCCGCGCCGTGGTCATGTATTGCGGCGATCCGTCCGGGGCGGCACGCTCCAGACGCAAAAGCGCCTTCGAGCGCATCGCACGGTCCCCGAGGCGGCGCAGACGCGCCTCGCTCACCTCCTGCCCGAGACGCGCGCGCAAGGCCTGCCGCAGATCGGCTTCCGTGAAGACCGGGCGATCCGCCGCCACAATCACCACCGCATGATCGGGATGGGCCTTCAGGAACACCCTGTTGGCGCGCGCCGCCTCCGTGCGCGACCGCGAGACCGTCGGCACCGTGGTTAGCGCCGCGACCTCCACAGGCGAAAGACCCTCGGGATCTTCCATGGAGAGCGCCGCAGGCTTAACCGCGGGCGGAGCCACCTGGTCCCCTGCCCGGCCCGCCGCCTCCGCCGCCCGGCCCGGGTCAAAGCCGTGATCGAGCACCGAGCGCGGCAAACGCTCCCGTGCCGCCAGTTTGGCGAGCGCCGCATCGAGACGGGCGGGATCCACCGGCAGCGCCATGCTGACCCGCGCCCGCGACACCAGCGCCGCCGTACTCACCACCTCCCGGTCCATGGCCGGGCTCAAAAGCACATGCACACTCTCGTGCCGCCGCCCCGAGGCCGCCGCGATGGTGGAGGCAAACGCGAACCGCCAGGGAGGCAGGGAGCGTGAGGCCGTCCCCGGACCCTCCGGCGCCACCGCGATCTCCCGCGTGCCATCCACTCCCGTGAGCCGCAGCCGGAGACCGCCGCCCTCCGCAGCGCCCAGAACCTCGGCCACATCCCCCCGCCGGATCGGAGCCCCCTGTTCCGCCGGCAAATTGCTTCCCGCCTTGCCCGCCACCGAGGGCCGGCCATAAGCCCCCGCGGCCGGGAACCGGACGATGTCCCCGGGCTTCAGACCCTTGAGCCCGCCATGCTCTGCCGCCACAAACGCCGCGCGGCCCGGATCGGTCGCATCGAGCCGCGCCCGGATCGCCTCCGTCAGCCGATCCGCATCCGCCCGGCTCCAGGCCAGCGCCAGACGGTCGGAACTCCGGTCCGACACATAGGCCTTCGCCACCGCCCCGAGCGCCGCCTCCGCTGTGCCCGTCGCAGTGAGATGACCGCGGTCCGCCAGGGACCGCAGCGCCCGTTCCGCGTCCCCGCCGCCCGCGCGCAGACCCTCCGCGATCTCCCGATGCGGCCCTGACACCCCATGAAGGCCTGTCAGGCGTGCCCTCCCGATCCGGTCGCCCAGCGTCCGGAACACCGGTACGCCCCGCCGCTCGGGGTTCACCAGCGCCACCAGCTTCGCCCCCATGCCCTGACACCGCGCCATCATCACCTCTGCGTGATCGATCCCGAGACCCTGCGCATCGTCGAGAATAACCACCCGTGCGGGGCTGCCCGCCTCTTTCGGCAAGACCGGATCGGAGAAGAACGCGCCCGGCGTGATCGCCTCGACCCCTTCCGCCGCCAGCGCCGCCGTCGGCGCCACCACCGTGACAACCCGCCCCGCTTCCCGCTCGGCCCGCGCCAGCGCCGCCGCAACCCGTGTCTTGCCGCTCCCCGCAGGTCCCTCGATGATCCTCACGCCCCCCGCGCCCTGCGCATGGGCCACCGCGCGCCGCTGATCCCCGGAAAGATCGGGGGTGTCAGGCATCTGTGGCTCAGCCTCCGGCAGAACGTCACCTGTTTCAGCTCCACCCGGATCAGCCGCCGCCAGCCGCATCCCCCGGTCCAGCGCCGCAAGCTCCGCCCCGAGCTGCCCCCCGGTCGTGTAGACCCAGGGTTCATCGCGCGCCGCATCGTCCCCGCCCTCCACCGACCGGGACCCCGGCAGCGACCGGGACGCCGGCAGCGAGACCAGATCCTTATGCGCCATCGCCTCGCGGAAGAGCCGCAGAAAGGTCTCGGGATCGGAGACCTGGCGCGCCAGAACCCCCGCCACCTCCTCCGCACGGATCACACCATTGCGCCGGACCAGATCGTCGATCACCCGTGTCGGCTCACGCGTATAATCCCCGGGGTCCTCCCCCGCCACCAGCAGCGGATCGTCCCCGGCATGATCGGCCGCCAGCAGCCCCGCGATCCGGGTGCCCACCGACATGAGATGCCGATCGCCCGCAAAATCACCCGCCCGCACGACATGCCCCGGTCCGGTCCAGTCCGGACGCCGTTCGAGAATATCCCTCGCCGGAAGCGGCACCATCGACCGGATACCCCGCCGACGCGGCGCCTCCGCCACCGCGTCCGGAGAGCGCTGGCCCAGATCGATCAGCTGCTCCGCCCGGTCCAGATGCCCCGACCGCGCGAACACCCTCACCCGCTCACGATGCCGGCTGAGCGCCACATAGACGCTGTGACAGTCCATCCGCCGGTGCGGCAGCACGTAGCTCTCGTCCACCGTCATGCCCTGCGACTTGTGCACCGTCGCCGCATAGCCGTAATCGAGATGCGGAAACGCGGTCGGATCGATCTCCACCGGGGCCTCACGCCCGTCCATCGCCAGCCTCAACCGCCCCGGGCCCACCGACAGAACCGTCCCGAACCCCGAGCGCGGCAGATCGAACTCCGGCAAAGGCCGCGTCAGCATCACCCGGTCCCCTGGCGAAAGCACAATCTCCACCCGCTGCCGCGAGCCCACCCCTGAGCGGTCCACGCGCTCGATCACAATCCGCATCCCGTCGGGCTGGTACGTCAGTGGATCCTCCCCGGCCGCACCCTCCGGCGCCCGCAGCCGCGCCCGGATCGCATCGTTGAGCGCCCGCACATCGGCATTGGTCGCCGCCAGCGCGATCCGGCCGGCCTCCGGCCGAAGGCCCATGTCTGCCGCCCAGGCCGCCGCGATCCCGTCCACCGCATCCGGCGGATCGATCTCCGTCACACGACCCGCCTTCGACGGCCTGTGGCTCCGCGCCGTCTTCGTCACCAGCGCATGATCCACCGCCATGCCCCGCGCCCGCCAACCCGTCGCCGCATAACCGTAATCGATATCCAGAACCCCGGACGTTGCGAAGATCACCGGATCCGCCATCCCGTCGAAACGCACCGAAAGACCCGCATGGCTCACCGCCGCAATCGTGCCCAAAGAATTCGCCGCGATCCCATCCTCGTCATTCTCCCGCATCAGCATCACCCGGTCCCCCGGCGCCACCGGAATCGTCACCACCTCGCTCCGGCGGGTCTTGCCCTCGCCCTGCCAGCGGCGGATGTGGATCGTCTCCGTGTGGCCGGTGTCAATCCAGCCCCGCCCGATCTCCACCGCGCGCAGCGCATCGTTCAGCGCCCAGACCTCCGGGTTCGACGGCGCCACCGCGAGGCAGGTCTCCCCGGACGCACGCGACCCCTCCCAGAGCCGGGCCACCTCCGGCGATGGCGGCAGCGGCTCCACCGCCCCCATGAAATGCCGCAAGCCCGCCACACGCTCCGACCCGCCGCGCGCCAGACCCGCAACCGCGGTCCGGTCTTCCGCATCCTTCTGCCGGATCACCATGTCCATCACCGGCACCGCACCCGCCTCGCGTTCCGCCGCCTGCCAGCCCGACAGATCCGACACCGGCTGCAACTGGTCGGGATCGCCCACCGCGATCAGCTTGCCCCCCAGCGCCGCCACCCGCGCCCCGATCCGCGACCATTGCCCGAGACCCACCATCCCCGCCTCGTCCATGAGGAACACGAACGGGCCGTCCATCTGCGCCTCGCCGCGCGCCCACCGCGATTCCCACGCCGCCAGCGTCGCCGCCTCGATCCCGGCGATTTCCCCGAGCGCCTGCGTCGCCTTCGCCGACGGCGCCCCCGCAAGAACCCGTACCCCGCGCGACTGCCACGCCTCAGCCACCGCCCCCAGCGTGAAGGTCTTGCCCGTCCCCGCATGGCCCTTCACCAGCGTCAGCCGGTCCGGCCCGAGCATCGCCTCCGCCGCGTCCCGCTGACCCGCATTCAGTTCGCCCGGAAGCCAGCGCACCACCTCCCGGGCCGCCGCAATCGCCGCGCGCACCGCCTCCGCCCCCGCGCGGCGATGCGTATCGTTCAGATCCCGCTTCGAGTCCGTCTCCTCCGGGGCCACCGCAACCCTCAGCCGACAGCCCCGGCCCAGATGATGCGCCACCGCCGCCCGAAACGCCCGCCCCGCCGGGCTGTCGGCCGCATCCCGGTCCGGCGCAAGGATCACCTCGCGGTCCAACGGAACCGGCGCGCTCTTCCACCCCGACACCCCGAACACCGCCCAGGTCTCGCACCCCGTCGCCGCCCAAATCGACAAAGCGCTCTCGGGCCCCTCGGCTATGATCAGTGGGTCCGGTGCTGAACCGGGCGTGCCCGGCGCATTCCAGCCCTCTCCCTCCATGGCCGCCCGCGCCGGTAACCGCGCGGGCAGACCGGCGATCGCCCCGAATGACGGCTTGGCGATCTCCACCGCAGCCTTGCCCCCCTCCGCGTCGATCAGAATGCGCTGACCCCCCTGGATGCGGCCCTCATCATCCCTGGCCCAGACCACCAGCGCGCCGTGATCGCGGTGCAAAACACCCGCCCCCGGAACCGGCGGCAGATACCCGATCCCCTCCCCCGGCAGATCGGTGATCCCCCGCGACGCCAGATAAGCCGCCGCCGGCGTGCCCTCTACCGGCAGGGACGCCTCCGCCAGCCTCCTGACCAGCGCGGCGCGGCGCGCGCCCTCCCGCGCCCCTTCCGCCGCAACCTGTTTCGCCCGCTTTGCCGCCCGCGCCCGGAACGCATCGCTCTCACCGATCGCCCCGACCCCGGTGAACCGTGCCGCCTCTTCCAGAACCTTTGGAAAATCGTCCCGCGCGGACCCCAGCCCGCACCACGTCACCGCCACGAGATCGAGAAGATCGCCCCCCGTCCCCGCCGTGTGATCGTGCCAGAGACCGCGTCGGGGGGCCTGCATCTGCATCGCAAGCCCCGCATTCTCCTTCGCCCGCCATTCCCGCGCGCCCGAACGTGCCGGCTCCCCGAAGGCCGACCGAAAGAGATCCTCCGCCCGCGCGCTCAGCGCCTCCCGGACGACAGCCGCGGAGGGGCCGCGCCCCTGCGCGCCTCCAGCAGCCGAACCACGCTCTCCCGCCCCGCCGCGTCCAGCGGCTCCTCCGCGTCCGGATCCCCCGGCACCTCCGCGTCCCTCATCACCCGCAGAATGTCTTCCGTCTTCATCATCCCCCTCCCGTTCAATATCCACCAGCACCGGCCCGGTCCCCGTCTCGAACGGATCCTCCGGGACGACCCCCGCTTTGAGCCGACCCTCCGCAAGCGCCGTCGCATCCCGCGCCAGCTGACCCGCCATCTCCGCCTTCGCCCGGCTGATGTAAAGCTGATCGCCTCCCGCCGTCCGCGCCACCAGCGGAACCAGATCGTCCGACCCCTCCACCGCCGCAACCATCGTCCGGTCCAGACCCTCCGCCTCAACCCCCAGCCGCACCGCCAGCGCCTCAAGAAGATCGCCCTTCGTGAACTGCGCCTGCCCCATCTGCACCACCGCAATGATATGCTCGGGATGCGCCACCAGATACGCCCGGTTGCGTTCCCGCACCTCCGAACACCGCATCCTCTCCCGCGCCACATCGCCAACCCGCTCCGCGTGTTCGGCCACATGCGGATTGTAGCCCTCCGGTGCCAGATCAAGCCCCTGCTCTTCCAGCGACCGCAGATCCACACGCTCCGAAAACCCCGCCCGCTCAAGTGCGAGATTGGCATGCGCCTGCCAGCCCTTTCGCCAGCCCGCCAGAACATCCGCCCGGTTCCACGCCCGGTTCTTGCGACCCCAGTCCTCGTCGCCAATATCCCGCAACGTCAGCATCACATGCGCATGCGGATTGCCGTCCCCCTTATCGTGAATAACCCAGTCCGCGACCATCCCCCGCGACGCGAACGCCGACGCCACATAGCCCCGCATCAGCTCGATCTGCGTCTCACGACCCAGCACCCGCGGAAGCGCAATCGTCAGGCTTCGGGCAAGACGGGCCGTTGCACGTTTGCGGTTCAGACGCTCCTCGGCTTCCTCCACCGAATTCCACAAAGCCTGGCTCACCCGCGCCCAGGCCAGACGTGCCGCCTCCCCTTCCGAAACCTCCCGTCCCGCCTCGGCCAGAACCGCCGCAAGCGCCCGCCCGAACGCCACCTCCCCGAACGCCTCGCGCGCCCAGCCAGGCGCATTCTCCGGCAGCGATAGCTCCGAATGCGCAAGCTCCGCCGCCTTCTCCGAATAGTCACGCACCTCCCCCCGGAGATCCGACCGCATCCGCGCCGCATGACGATATGCGGCCGACGCAACCGCACTTCCCCCGGTGGAACGGGACACGATCGAAACGTTGAAATGCGGGCTCGCCATGCCGGGAGCATACAGAGTACATCAAAATTGGCAAATTTTGATGTGTAATCGTGCCTTCCTGACTTTTGCTCGCTTCGCTTCCCCTGTTGTCCCGGATTGGGGGCCTTTCCCCCGGGGGTTCCCCTCGGGAGGCCCTTTTCCGGCGCAGGGGAAGATGTGGGGGTGGAGGGGAGCGGGAGGGGAAACAGGGGAAAACCGGGAGGGGAGCAGCAATCTCTCAAGGGGAACAAGGGGTTAGGTTGGGAGGGAAACCCTCTTCCCCTCCCGGGGGAGCGCCGTTCCCCTCCCGGGGGAAAGAGGGGAAACCGGGGGGTTCCCCTCCTGGACGGTCCAGCCCTCCACAGGGGGCGGGGGAACAGGGGGACGCGGGGAAATTCCCCCGGTTCCGCTCGTGTGGGAAAACCGCAAACCGGGGGACCGACGGCCGAATCGCGGAGCGCCCGGGGGTAAAGCAGGGGCCGAAACTGGCCGAACGGCGCAATCCTGCGGGAGTGTCGGGGTCCCCCGGATCAGGTGTTTTCAGAGATTTTGCAGAATTGGCAGGACCGGCAAGATGTGGCAGGGTCAGGCCCAAACTGAATCGGCGCGGTGAAACACAAACCCGATGGCCTTCCTGCGCGACTGGCGGAACCCGCGTCAGGTCATCACCCCGGCTACGCGAAAGGAACAACCCCATGCCGAAAGCAAAACCATCCGACCCCCCTTCCCGGTACAAGCGCAAGGTCGGGATCGGGCACTTGCCCATGATGCAGCGGATGTTGGACCGCATCAGCCAGAACGATCTGCACTGGCTTACCTCCATCGAGACCCAGGAGCTGAAGGCGCTCCTCGATCTCGTCCAGACCGCCAAGCTCAAACGCCTCGATCTCAAAACACTGGTCGAAGAACATAATCGCCATTGCACCGGGCCGGAGCGCGACTGACACTGGCCGACCCTGGCCGGATCGAACGCGCGGCAAACCGGGCGGGCGCGGGACTAAAAACGCCGCCCCGGAAGGGACGGCGCGGGAGGCGTGAGCGTTTGGGCGCGGGATCACAAGAGCTTCACAACAGCCAGAATGATTGCCGTCTGCGCGATGATCGCACCAAACATCCATTTGAGTATCTCACTCTTCACCTCGGCGATCTCGGCCTTCAGCTCCGTTTTCACCTCGGCCACGTCAGCCTTGGTCGCCAGTTCGGAGGTGTCCGCTGCGGTCAGCCCCTCAACAATGGCTTCGGCAAGGCTCTCATCGGCCCCCGCCTCGCGCAGCTTCTTCGAAAACGCCAGTGTGTCTATTTGCAGTGCGTGTGCCATCGGTCACATCCTTTCCTCTCATATAGCCGCATTCTCGCGGCACTTCCATTCTCAATCTGCAACCGGGCACCGGCACCGGCCCCCGGTCATTCCCCTGTTGACATCTCACGCGCCGCCCTTGCGACCCGCGCCATCCCTGTGATGGACTGGCGCGCCTGCGCGCCAACCGGCAAAGCCGGTCGGGGCGGCACCTGGCCGCCCCGTCGTCACCCCCCTTCTCATTCGGTGTGGCCGTTTTCGCCGTTCTCCTTCGGCTTCGGCGGGAAGGCGACGAGCTCGGTCACCCCAACCGGGAAGTCGAGCTTGATCGTGTAGAACACCTCGCCGGTCTCCCGGTTGTGGTTTTCAAAGAGCACGCCCACCCGGGGGTAGCGCGTCTTGCCGTCCGTCGACTTGACCGGTGCGGTGATTGTGTAGTGATTGGCCATGATGTCCTCCGTGGCGCTGGTTTCGATGGGGGCAAGGGCGCGGGGCGTCAAAGGCCCCGGGGCAAGCTGAAATGCGGAGGGTCCGCTTGCGGAAACCGTATTTCCGCTTGGGGAGCCAAAGGCGACCGCACCCCGGGGACGCGCCCCGCGACACCCCATCTCGAAGAAACCAGAGCCACGGAGGACAGGACGCGCAAACGGCACATCCCCACCGCCCCTGTCACTGGCGGACTGGACCACCGACCGCACCCGGGTGGGCGTGCTCTTTGGGAACCACATGGGCAGAGACCGCGGGGGCAGCCCGCAGGATCAACCCGGAACGCCCCGTGCGCCTGACCGGCTGCCGCAGACCGGCCAGATGCAGACCGGCGGGGACCGCAGACCCGGGTGATCGGAAGGGGCAGACGGGGGCGGCCAGAAGCCGCCGCACGCGGCAAGCGGCCCCGGTCCCGCAGGACCGGAGCCACAGTCGGAGCGCCTCAGCCGGCGCGCACCCGCATCACCGCGATGCGCTTCGCTTCCGCCTTCTCCGCCAGGTTGAGCGCAATCCCCGTCGCCCCGAAGATCACAACGCCCCCAAGCGGCTTCGGGGTCGCGAACATGTCATCAATCGCCCGGAACCCCGCCCGCTTGCCAAAACCCGACCAGTTCGGACGGAACACCACCTGGCCCACCTGACGCGACCGCGCCCAGCCCGACGCAATCGCATCGACCCCCTTCCGGTCGCCCTTGTGATAGAGGATCACCTCCTCGCCATGCGCATCACGGTAGCGCGTCCGGCAGCGGTCGAGCACATCCCAGACCCGCGCGTGATCCATCCAGTCCCGCGCACCGGCCACCGCCAGCGGACGGCCCTCGACCCGGAAGCGCTCCGCCTCCTGCCGCTCATGCGCCTCGATCCAGGCCTTCGCCTCAAAGAGCGCCCCCGTCTGCCGGGCATCCCGGCCGCTGCGGTCCCCGGCGGGCGGCAGATACGCCCGCCCGGTCTCGATCTCGTAACACCGCGCCGCCGCCTCCGCCATCACCTCCAGCCCGTCCAGCCGGTCGCGCGACTGCTCCGCGACGCGCTGCGCCTCCTCCAGCTGCATCTCTAGCACCTCCGAACCATCAGCGGCCCGCACCAGACCCCGGATCGTGTCCGTCGCCCGATCAAGGGCACTGGTCATCGCTCCCTTCCGGCGATGGAACAGCGTCGCCAGCCCATGAGCCAGCGGTTCAATCTCGCCATGAAGACCGGTGCCTTGCAGCCCGCCCAGAAAACTCTCGAACGCCTCCCGCACGATCCGGTCGCGCAAAACATCATCATCGGGGATCGGCAGATCGGCAAGGCTCTCCGACAGCCCGAAGGTCTCAATGGTCTCGTATACATCCAGCATGGGATATTCCTCTCGCAATCGCCACACGCACCATTGCGGGCAGCCTGCGAGGTCCCCGCCCCCCAAAGCGCGCTTGGGTCAGGGACGCCAAAGGCGCCGGGCCCGCCCGGGCGCAAAAATTTGCCGCGCGCGACAGCGACGCCGGCGCAAGCTCACCGGTTGGTGCGCCCTGACCGCTTGCGCGAGGGGTGCCGCAAAATTTTGTGATCCTTGACGCGAGGGTGCTTTGGAGGGCCACCTGCAAGGTATGCTGCCCGATCGTGTGTGTGTGCCCCACCGCAGGGCCGCGCGACAGGGACAGGCAAAGGGCAAGGCCGGGTGCCGGGGACGGATGGAGTAAAGGGCGGCCCGACGAAGGCGGGCGACCGGCGCGCAATCCGGCCCCGGCAGCCGCCGCGGACCTGCTCGGCCCCCGCGCGGCCCGTCTGACCCCGCGCCAACGCCTGATCGGTGTCCGGGCGTCGAGGCAGACGTGGTCCCGCCCTCGATGGGCGGGGACGCGGCTCCGCAGGGGGTTCAAGCCAGCCCGCAAGGGTCAAAGCCCCCGGTGGGGGCTTTGAAGGTGAAGAACGGCGCACCCGAATCCCCCTGCAAGCGCGGCACCGCCGCGCTTCCCTCTCCGGCGAGACCAGGAGCGGGTTGTGTCCAGCCGCACTCCGGCGGCAACGGCGAACCCGTTCCGTTCAGCCGCCCGCAAAAACCCTGCGGATCGCCCGCTCGTTGCAGCGCGTACACCGCACCGCGCGGCCATGGCGCTCGACCAGAGGCGCGACAGGAACCTCACCCGCATGACCGCAGGTGCACTCGACCCGGAGCACGGTGCTGTCGAGCGCATCGAGCCGCAGACCGTCAACCCGCAGCCGCGGCATATCACTCGCCCGAGCGACAGGCGACAGCGGGGCCTTCGTCCGCGCCCGCTCGTTCGGAGATCTGCGCCTGAGAAACGCCAGGGGACATCCCCTCCCTGTCACGATTGCCCCGGAAGCATAGCGCGGGCGCGGCGCGACCGGCAAGAACGCGCGGGACGGCGCGCCTTTCCTCCGGGCCACGCAAAACGCCGCCCCCGGAACAGGGGCGGCGCGACGGGCTGTTTCAGGCCGCGTCCATGAGCCCCGCCTTCCCGATCAGCCAGTCGGCCGCCTTCTGCGCCGCAGAGGCCGCCCGCACGATGGCCCGGGTATCGCCCTTCAGAATGTCGATCCAGTGCTGAACATAAGCGGCATTGGCCTCGAACTGCGGCGCGATGCCCAGCTGCGCGCCGGCCAGCGCGGATCCGAGCTCGGCCACCAACTCCTCGCGCGCATAATCCGCATCGCCAAAGCCCGTCCCGAACGGCCGGGCCAGCCGCGATTTCGCCCCTGTGGCATGGCACGTCTCATGAAGAAGCGTTCCCGCGTGGGCCTCCCGGCT
This sequence comes from uncultured Paracoccaceae bacterium, assembly GCA_951812305.1. Lineage (GTDB taxonomy): Bacteria > Pseudomonadota > Alphaproteobacteria > Rhodobacterales > Rhodobacteraceae > Rhodobacter_B. The sequence goes on along the minus strand of CATOSB010000008.1, from coordinate 530,152 downwards.
CTCGAACCGCCACACCGGCGGCATCTCGATGCAGTCCGCGGCTATATCGTAACAGGCCCGCACCGCATCGCGCGTCCGCAGCTTCAGCCCGGTGCGGCCGAACCACTCCGGAAACCCCGCATCCGCCTCTGTCCCGTAATCGCGCAGCGGCGGCGGAGCGGCAGACCACGCCGCATCCAGACCGTCGATCTGTGCCACGTTGAAGACAGCGTAAGACCGCAGATAGCCAAAGGTGGATCCATCCTCCGCCCCGTCCTCTCCCTCGGGAGCCGCCCGTCTCACCGTCCCGTATTTAACCACCTGCACGCTGGTCTCGCCCCGGCGCACCTGCCCGCCCAGCCTGATCGCCTGTCTGTAGGTCATCCAGTTCGGCGAGACATAGCCCCGCGCCACCGCGGCCTGCCACAACAGCACCACGTTGATGCCACGATAGCACTCGCCCGTGACCCGCACGGGCAGCCGGGCCGGGACACCGCCGTCCCAGGGTTGGCGCCAGGGCACCACCCCCGCCTCGAGATGCGCAGGGATCGCATCTGTCACCCGGGTGTAAATATCGGGGCCGTAAATGTCGGGTTTTGTCTTCGCCATTGGGTCTGTCCTTTCAGTCTGGCCGGAGTCACCCCTTCCAAAGACCCCCTTCCCCTCCAATGGCTCGCGGCCCGTGGAAAACGCCGTCCCCGGATCCGGGGACGGCGCAGGGAGCGATGCGCTCAGGCCGCCAGGGAGGCCTCAATGGCCGTCTCCGCGCAATCACCCTCCCCGACCTCTTCCTGACCGCGCTCCGGCACTTCCGTCGCCATGCCCGGCGGGCACCAGCGGGCGATGGCCGCCCGCTGCTCGTCGCTCAGCGTCGCGTCCGGTGCGGCAAAGAGCGCGGCCAGCTTCTCCACGATCTCCGACTTCTTCGCCTTGGCCAGCGTATCCGCCTTCTGGCCAAGCCCCAGATCGTCGCGCAGGATGCGCAGGAGGTCAGGCTTCGTCAGACGCCCGAAGAGCCGCGCATCCGGGGTCCAGAGCGTCCGGATGTCCGGCAGCACCGCCGCCTCCACCGCCGTACGGGCCGAGGGACGCACCGCATCGCCCGCCACAGGCTCCAGACTGCGCGACACCGCCCATGCCACCAGCCGGTCCCGCTCCGCCGGATCGAGCGAAGCGAAACGGGCGAACGCGGTCTCTTGCGGATCATCCTCGCCATCGACCCAGCCTGTCGGCAGTCCAGCCTCGTGTTCGGCAATATGCCGCTCCACCACGCCGTGTCCGGCCTCAATGGCCGCGCCCGGATCCTCCGCGCTGGCGCACTCATGGATAAGGCCCGGCGCATGGGTCGCCGCCTGAAACCGCAGGCTCGACTGTTCCGCCCGGCGCACAAGCCCCTGCGCCACATTGCCCGGAAGCAGCCAGTCGCCATAGACCCGCGCGCGCGCCGGATCCCGCGCCAGCGCCAGACCCACCGCCCGCGTCCGCTCGACCGCCATATCCGAAGCCAGCTTCGCGGAGATCTTCGGACCCGCCTCAGCCGTATTCTCCACGGCACCGGTTCCGCCCGGCGCCGGGCCCGTGTCCGTCCGCTCCTCGGGACGCACCATGCCCGCCATGAGACGCAGACCCCCATGCTGCCAGAGAGCAATCACACCGGCCGTCTCCACCTTTTGTGCATCGAACGCATGGGTCAGCGCCTCGATCTCCGCCTGAACCGCGTCGTGCGCGTCACCCAACCGGTCCTGTTCGGCCCAGCTCTCAGCCGCATCGTGGGCTTCGGCCAGATCGTCGAGCTTCGCGCTCAGCGCGTCCACCCGCTCCTGCGTGGCCGCATCAAGGTCGACCGGCACGGGATAGATCCGCCCATAGGCCGAGAGCGCCTCCCGGTCAGGATCGATCCGGTGTTCGGCCCAGCCCATGCCGGGCCGCGACCGCTCCTCTTCGGCCAGATCGTCCAGCTTCCGGGCCAGCAGGCTCTGCACAAGACCGGGATCGCCGAGCACGCTGTCCTCCTCGATCAGGTCGGGCGCGATCCCGCCCCCGGCCTTGCGGTAGTCCTCCAGCACAAAGGCCCCGAGCGCATCGCCCTGCCGCACGCCGCGATCACCGAGCGCGCGCTTTGCCATCCACGCCTCAACACGCTGGCCATCCGTGGAAAGCGCCGTGAACACCTCCGCCTGAACCTCCCGGTCCGGGTGGCCGGCAAAGGCTTTCAGCGTCTCAAGCGAGATATCCCCGCCCCGGTGGGCGGCGCGGATGTCCTCATGCACCAGCCCGATCCGCAGGCTCTCGCGCACCGAGCGCTCGGTGAGTCCGAAGAGACGCGCGATATCCGCCACGTCCAGAGCGTCATTGTCACGAAGCGCGGCAAACGCCTCATACCGGTCGATCGCATCCATCGGGGCCTGCATCTCGTTCTCCGAGAACGACAGCGCCGCCGTCGCCGGCGCATCCCCCGGCACCAGCTGGCAGGCCACCTTCATGCGCGGCCCGAAGCCCGTCGCGCTCTTGTCGGCGGACAGCAGATTGAGCGCCGCCAGCCGGCGGCCTCCCGCAAGCACGCCGTACTGCGTCTTGCCGGTCTCCTGCACCAGCAAGGGCTGCAACAGCCCCACCTCCCGGATATTGGCCGCCAGCGCCTGAACGCTGGTCTCGCTGTAGGCCGCCGCATTCTTCGCGCGCACATTGGCGGGGTGAACCGCGAGCCGCGCCAGCGCCACCTCAAGGGCTGTATAGGTCTGTGTCTTCGTCATAGGTTTGTCCTTTCATGACATCTGATCCGACCGCCCGCGGGAACGCTTTCCCCCCGGACCTGGATCGCCCATGACAAAAAGCCGCCTCACCTTTTCGGGCGAGACGGCGCAGGCGGGCAAAACGGTTTGAAGAGCGCCCGAACCGGGCGGCGGAGACCGCTGTGGGTCAGCGCGACCGCGGGCCGGCGCGGGTCACGAGAAAACTGTAAAGCGCGCACTCCGCCCCGCCGGTGATCCCTGACGCGGCATGGTGCCAGCAGAACCCCGCAGGTCCGCAATCGACCGCCTCTCCCACCGTCAGACCCGCCGCGGTAAGGCAGGCCGCCAGATGGCCGCGTTCCGCAGGATCAAGGCCGCTGGCAGACCCGTTAATCAGCGCCGGGGCCCAGAAGGCCGGGGCGAGAAGGGTGATCACCTCCCGCGCGCTCATGCCACAAGCGCGCCCCGGTCGCGCGCCAGACGGGCGTAAGCGCTCAGCGACATCTCCGCCTCGAAATACAGGTCCCGCTCCACCGGCAGGCCGAGCGCGCCGCGCACCGCCGCGATCTCCGAAAGCCGCACCGGCCCGATCTCGGGACATCCCAGCCCCGGATCGCAGCAGCCCCAGGCCACATCCCCGTCCTCCGGGTCCAGCCAGGCCAGAAGCCAGGTCGCCGACGCATCCGGCGTGAACAACTTCGCAACCGGCCAGACAGGGGCGGAGGTGCTCTCCTCCGCCATCCTGCGGCCGTTTGCCAGAAGTGTGTTGCGCTGTTCGGTTGTCAACAGGTCCATGGGTTCAATCCTTTCCATCTCCGATCCCCCATCGGGATCGCCCGGACCCAAAGCCGACTTTGCTCCTCCCGTGCGCCCCGCCTGCCTCGGGGCGGAACGACGGGTGCGGAGCGCGGCGGCGGTCGGCGGAGGCCGCCCCCGGCACCAGGCCGGGCTGATCTCCAGCCCTGCCGTATCGCCAGCCAGTGCGGCGGCGATCGCGCCCTGTCCTGTCCTCCTGTTCATCGCCCTACAACACCCCGGTGGAACGGCCTCTCCGGAAAACGGGCGGCCCGGAAGGGCGGCCCGCTCAAGGGTGCGTGTCACGAGAAGTGATTACGCCCCATCGCCCAAACGCTGCTGTTGCATGGCCAGCCAGTCGCTGAACCCGAGGATCGTCTGGCCTGCGGCCACCGCCGCCCGCCAGTCAGCCTGGGGATCAGCACTCACCGGCTCGGTGTCCGGCAGGATCACCCCGTTGACCATCCACGGCACAATCGGGATCCGCCGCAGCCAGTCCGATACGGACGGGATCCGGCGACAGTCCTCCCGCACATGCTGCTCGGCGATGAACCGCACAGGAACCCGGCGACCGGCCGCGTTCACGATCTCCCGGCCAAACACCGCCTCGCAGTCGAAGACCCCACAGCTGTGATGGCGAAGTGCCCGATGCACCGGCAGGGCTTCATGGGCCTTGCCAGCATCAAACCATTGGTGGATGGCGATATAGTCATCCGCCACCCCGCCGAACTTGCGGGCCGAGCTTTCCGCGTGATGATTGGGATGGGCCATGATCATATATCCTCGTGGAGATAATCATCGCGTTCGGTGCGGAAACCGGCGTGTTCCACGTCGATACGGTCGGTCGCAATATCCCAGGTGAAGGTTCCCTCGGCCCCCTCATTGATCTCAAAGCCCGGGTGCAGCCCATAGGCCACATCCCACACGAAATCCATCAGGCGGGTTTCGATATCCCCGATGTCCACACGCCTCGGGCTGGCCACGACACTGTTCACGTTGCCGCTGTCGCCATAGCCGTCATACTGCGCCTCGACCTCTTCCACGCCGCGACCGCGCAGTTCCGCCAGCAATTCGGCGCGGGTCTCCTTCCGCCGCTCCGCCGCCTCCGCGCGCGCTTTCTTCATGCGAGCTTCAACCGCCGTCCAGTCGATGCCGGGCTTCGTCCCGGTCCCCTTGTTCCCCGGATCCTTGTCACAGGTCATAGCCAGTCCTCCTTCTGTTCAGGTCAATGACACCTGACCAAAAAGACAACTTCCTCCTCCCCGTCCCGATCGCCGGACCCCCGGGAGAGACGGGCGCGGGGATGAACGCCGATGACCCGCGCTTCCCGGGCACCGGGCCAGCCCGTGGATTGGCACGGGGGGGTAGCGATCCGCCCCGGCCATCGCTAAATTGACCTCATGGAAGACAGTTCGACCCCCGATACCGCCGCAGGGACAAAAGACGGGCCCGCCGCCGGGGGCCGACCGGCGGCGACCAGCGTGCCAAAGCCCGGAAAAAGCTCCGGCGCAGACCGCGCGAAGAAGAAACCTGCGGCCGGCGGAAAGGCCCGGACGAAGAGGCCGCCCAGGACCCCCATGGAGCTGCGCACATTCCATCCGGAATTGATCGGCCGCATACGCGCCCTGTTTCAGAAGGGCATTGGCCCCGACAGGGAACTGCCCCCGTTCCTGAAGCTGCCGGTCGCGGTGCCGCTCGCCATCGGCAGCAGCGAGGTGATCCTTGACCGCTACGACCTGCCCGAGGATCTGGAAGACCCGCGTTGCAAGGCGGTCGACAAGGCCCTGCGCCTCTATTGCCGCTCGCTGCAATATCACAACGCCATGACATCCTGTGCCAACCGGTTCACCATCGACATCCGTACCGACGCGCCGATCGCCGACGAGCACAGGCGCGGATCCGAAAGCTGTATCCGGACAATCCTCAAACGGCGCCGGGAGGCCCGGGCCGCACGCGCGGCAAGAGAGGCGGACAATCCCCCCGAAACCACCCCGCGGCAGCCAACGCTTTCGGGACCGTACCAACCCGCCCCGTAAGGGCGGAACCCAAAGAGCGCGACGCGGGAGCGGGGCTCCGCTTGCGGGACCCCCGGGTCCCGCATCACCGGGCGCGCACCTGAACAAACCGTGAAATCCGCAACGCGCTGCTCACGTCCCGACAGGCGGCGAAGCCCCGCCACACGGCCGGGGGACCGATACGCGAGCGAGCGGCTCGGAGAACCCGCCCCGCGAACGCCATCCCGGGCGAAAGCAAGCGCCCCGCCTTGACCTGACGCGCGTTTTCCCGGAAAGCCACGGGCAGCCACATTATCAGACCGGAGATGTCCTTATGCCCAAACCCTCACCCGTTCCCGCCGCAACGCTGTTCGCCGCCATCGCCGAAGAGCTGGACTGTTCGCGCGCCGAAGCCAAACGTCTCTCGGACGGCGTCCAGTCGGCGGTGCAGAAGCTGCTGGCCGACGGCCATCCGGTCCGCCTGCCCGGCCTTGCCACCTTCTCGGTGGTCGATGTGCCCGAGCGGCAGGTCCACAACCCGGCCACCGGAGAAATGCAGACCGCCGCGCCCACACGGCAGGTCCGGGTCTCCGCCACAGGCCCCCTCAAGGCCGCCGTAAAGGGGAATGCATGATGAGCGAACAGGGCATGGAGACAAGTTCGCAGGAAACCGGGGCAGAAACGCCGGCACCGGAGCCAGGCGGGGCCGACACGATAGAGGTCACCGGAACCGTCAAGAATTACCAGGCCGACAAGGGCTTCGGCTTCATCGCCCGGCATGGCGAGGCGGATGTGTTTTTTCACATCTCAAACCTTGCCAACCCGGAAGTCCCGCCGGAGGTCGGCCAGCGGGTGCGCTTCGGACTCGCCCCGAGCAAGAGAAAACCGGGAACACTGACCGCCTTCAACGTCCGTCCTGAAGGCGAGGCCGCCCGGGATACCGGGAGCCAGGGCCATGGATGACCGGGCGACCCGCGGTGCAGAGGGGGACGATGACTTCACGGTCGAGGCAACGATGTGCTTGTGCCTCTGCGGACGGGATCCCCGGGAGCCGGAGGTTCAGAGAGAATTCCAGAAGGTGATCGCCCTCGCCCTGCGATACGGACTTCAGGCCGATGGATGCCTCCGGGACGCCGCCCGGGCCTATGACGATCTTCTCCGCGATCTGAACCCCGCGGCTGCCGGCAAGCTCGAACACGCCCGGAAAGAGGTCCGCCAGCAAATGGACGCAGATCAACTCGACAGCCTGCTCACCACCCATCCTGATGCCGTCAGCGGGTACCTGAACTAGCGCGTCTCGTAATTGAGACAAAGGGATCAGACCCCCGGACAGGCTAACGCGGCCAGACACAACAACCGACCACACACAACCGGGCTTGCCTGTCGGACCGCCCTGCCATAGCAGCACGAGGTGACATCACTTCGCATCAGGATCCAATGGCCGACCTGCACAATCCGCACGACACCCTGTTCCGCGCGCTGCTGTCCGATCCCGGGCGCGCACGGGACTTCCTGCGTAATCACCTGCCCAACAGAATTGCGGGACAACTCGCCCCTGCGCCTCCCGAGATCCTCGAAGGCGGCTTCGTCGATGAAGCTCTCGCCGGCAGCCAGAGCGATCTCCTCCTGAAGGTCGCGCTGAAGGCGGGGACCGACGCCTTCGTCTATGTTCTGGCGGAGCACAAAAGTGCGCCTGATCCGGCGCTGCCGCTGCAACTGGCCTCCTATATGATCCGCATCTGGAAGCGCCATGCCGGAACCCGTGCGGCCAGGCTCCGAGCCCTGCCCCCGATCATTCCGGTGGTCGTCTATCATGGCGCGGCGGCCTGGACCGTCGCCGACAGCCTGCGCGACATGATCGCCACCGATGATCCCGATCTCGCTTTTCTGCCCGGAGCGGGGTATATCCTGCGCAACCTGCGGGCCATGGAGATCGACGCGCTGTCGCACAACCCCGCGCTGAGGGCGGGGCTCATCACGTTGCGGCAGGAGGCCCTGGCCTTCCTGGCGGAGATCGCCGGGAGCCTGCCCGCGGGGAGCGATCTGCGGCGACAGGTTCTTGAATACGTGCTGCGGGTCTATAATGTAGATATGGACGACCTGCGGGCCACGCTCAGGACCGGGGGACATAGCGAAATGGAGGCACTTGTGGGAACCATCGCTGAAACACTGCTCGAACAGGGCAAAGCCGAGGGCGAGGCGCGCGGATTGGCCAAAGGCAAGGCCGAGGGCAAGGCGGAAACCCTCCGACGCCAGTTGAACCGCCGTTTCGGCCCCCTACCCCGGGACATCGAGGCGCGGATCGCAGATGCCGGCCCGGAGCGGATCGAGGCCTGGCTGGACGCGGTTCTGGACGCGCACGACCTCGCGGCCGTCTTCGCACAGGACAGCCCGCACTGACGACAGCCTGTTACGCCAGACCGGCACCCCTGTCCGCCCGCGCGACCGGGGCAGCACCTGCGCAAGCAAAAGCATTCGGGCGGGTCACTTCACTCGGACGCACCATGCTCCAGAAAACCGCGCCTCCGGAGGGATTTACGACGTTGCGGAGAGACCCGCCCCGCGCCTGCAGCGCGCCCCCGCGGTTTCACATCGAAAAAGCGCGCGGATCGCGGTGCGCGCAGGGCCACATCCCCTGCGCCCGGCGGCGGCGCACGGCGGTTTGACCTTGAAATTGCACCCCAAACCGCCCCACCTTGCCGGTCTTGGTTATGTCCGATAATCCCGCCAAATGTCTTGGACGAGGGGGTGCCTCCGTTCATGTTGCATCCGTCCGATAGACGATCGCTGAGCGGACAGTTCCAAGCGGACAAACAAGCGGCATAAAACCGTTGCTGTTTGGGTCTCATATACGTAGTACGATTAACTTTGCAAAAGAGGCCCCTTATATAACTCGGGTTAATGGGCACCGCCTTCACCTTTTTCAAAGCTATCCATCAGAATCCCCAGCATGTCGGCATACGTCCGCCTGTCGTCCTTGCAGAGCTTTCGAAACCTAGCGATCTCATCAAGTCGCGCACGGATGGTAAACTGTCCCTCCTGGGGTGCCTCCCTAGACGGCCAGAGATCAGGAGCCGGCTCTGGTGCCTTGGCACTCCTCCCAGGCTCTTGGGGCGCATCTAAGGCCGCTCTGCGGGGCATGGGGGCGAACCGCTGAAGTCGGGATGTGTCGAGTTCACGCGGCATCTGATGTGGCCTCCTGCCCCTCCAACATATCGATGACTTCTGAGGCGAATGACTGGGCGTTAGCGATGGCTTTTTCGACCCCATTGAATTCGCCTCGGTCTAGTTGTCGCAGCCCCGCCCCTGCATTGTGCACAGCAGAGAAAGCCGTTCGGCGGTGCAACTGCGTTTTAAAAACAGGTGCCGCGGCCCGGAGCTGCGCTTGAATAAATTTTTCAAGCCGCGATTTCACGGCCGCGTTGGTTCTGCACAGGAGAACCGCTGCCGGGATGCTTTTGCCGCGTGACCGCCCTTCTCTCGAAACCTCAGCCAAGGTGTCGACTGCTGAATCAGCGTCCTGTTGCTCCTCTCCAGACGGGACGACAACCAAGTTGCTTTCCCCAATGGCGAATGACGCAAGGCGCGATGCCGAGCCCTCCAAGTCGATTATGACGAATGCGGCTTTGCTCGCCGCCTCGTCGATCTCGTCCAGAATGGACCGCTCACCTGCAGACTGAATGACCTCAATTCCGTCTGGGATATCCTTAATCGCGGCCCATTTCGCCAGGCGGCCAGCCGGGTCGGCGTCTACCAACACGACCCCTGCCCCACTGGCAGCGAGTTCGGTTCCCAGGACAATTGCAGATGTCGTCTTGCCTGCCCCGCCCTTCGACGACGCAAAAGAAATGATGGGCATTGTTTTATTCCCGCTCGATTTATGCCTTATCACAGTATGCGAAATCACAGGGTGTGCTGTCAAGCGGAATGAAATTCCATCATATGACGTGATGTGTACGCACATGATGTCATGTGAAAGCATGGGTGCGGCACCGCATGCCAACACGGAGAGATACCGTAATGATGGTGTGGATGCCGCCACCTGAAGGCATCACAATGTGCCAAGTGCCGTCATGGTGACGTCACGTGAGTATAGAAAATGGAGGCATCCACATGGCAAAAGCTACCATCATCGGCCTTGATCTGGCAAAGAACGTTTTTCACGCGCATGGCGCTGCCGAGAACGGGGCGGTCGTTTTCCGCAAGAAGCTCTCTCGCAATCAGGTTCTGCCGTTTCTCAGCGAGCAGTCGACTTGCATTGTGGCCATGGAGGCCTGTGCCACCGCGCATAACTGGGCGCGCGAGATCGGTAAGCTCGTGTAGCGCGACAAACCCCTTGCACGCGACAGAAGAAACGTCCATCGTCCTCTTGCTGCGGCCAAGGATTCTCATCCTGATTGACGCGCACTTCTCACCCAGATTGTCGCGCTACACGAAGGGCCGCTCATCGCGGGCAATGGCCCAGAGATACCCGGTCTTGGTTCTGCCGCGCCCCGGATCGAGCACCGGACAGCGCGTTTCGTCTGCAAAGAGCTTGCTGGAAGATTTGAGATCTTTGAACAGATGATCCACCACGGGAGCAAGATGGAAGGATATCCGGCCCATCCAGCCCGCAAGGGTGGAGCGGTGCAGATCACGCTCTCTCAATGATTTCTTGACATTTTCTTTCATATGATTAACTTACTCACATCATATGGAGAACCCTTATGTTGGAGCCAATCCAGCACGCCCCGGAACAAGGCATCGTGCAACCTGTCGCGGAGGCAGACAAGATCGCGGCGATCGTCAAAGCTGTCGTACGCGCAGCGAACGCTTGGGATTTGTCCAACGCTGAAGCTGCTGCGCTTTTCGATGTTCCAAGCGCGACTTGGAGCCGAATGAAGTCCGGCAACTACAAGGGAGTTCTCGATCAAGACAAAGTCACGCGCGCGAGCCTATTGATCGGTCTCTTCAAAGGATTGCGGCTCCTATTCAATGGCCACCTGACTTACGGCTGGATAAAAACCGCAAACTCTGGCCCTGGGTTTTTCGGAAAAAGCCCGGTTCAGATCATGTGCGAAGGTGGCATCCCGGCGATGTTGAAGGTTCGACAACACATTGATGCACTCCGGGGCGGCGTGTGATCAGAGCTACGGATCTCGAAGAGGTAGAGTTTACGGATCCAACTACAGTCCGTCTGATCTCGACAGCCTACATCGACGAGCCCGCGATGGCCCCATTGGCGGACGATGAGGACGAATTGGCGATCCTAGAAGAGATCGAAGGGCTCACCTCCGCACGTCGCACTGTTGCGCTTCCCGTACCCGGTGGCTTGGATCCAGCCGAGCTATTGACCGAGGCAGCTGGGTACGGTTGGACCTATGTGAATGCTGCCTTTTGTTACACTAAGGCCACTGGCAATCGATTTAATGGACCAGAGCGCGGCGCATGGTATGCGAGCCACGGAAAGGATTCGATTGAGACTGCACAGGCCGAAGTGGCTTGGCACCTGACACGTGAGCTGGATGCAACGGGCATCTTCGAGAACATAACCACTTACCGTGAACTGCTCGCGGGGTTCACGACGCAACTGCACGATCTCAATGGGAGGGCAAGGAACGACGTTCTGAATCCGGACCCCGCAGTAGCTTACCCGGTTGGTCAGATCCTCGCACAGGATGTGCTCGGTTCAGGTGGAAACGGGCTGCTCTATCCTTCATCTCGACTGCCGGGTGGGCAATGCCTGGTCGCGCTCCGCCCACATCTCGTGCAGAATGTCCGGCAGGGCGTGACATGGGACTTCGCGTGGAATGGCGCACCTGTGCCGACAATAACCAATCGTTCGTAGAGACCAGCGGAGGCAACTGATAGATCATGCTTTATCTTGACGGCCTTTCGAGCTGGCCAATGCGTCCGGAAGCGAAAGACACTCTCTTGGAGGCGCTTGCGCAACCTGGAAATGCCAACTCCAATCATGTCGCCGGCTGGCAGGCCAACAGCCACTACGAAGCTGGGAGAAGGGCGGTAGCAGATCTCATTGGCGCCACGCCGACCGAGATCTTCGTGACCTCTGGCGCAACAGAAGCAAACGCTCTCGCAATCATCGGTACCGCGCGCGCCGTAGCAGGACAAACTCCAAACAGAAATAGGATCGTCTTGTCCGCGATGGAGCACGATGCCGTTCGTCGTCCCGCCGATGCGCTGCGAGAGCTGGGCTTTGAGGTCGTTGTCTGCCCTGCAGATGCCCATGGGGCGATTTGCCTGGAGAGCATGGAAGCCCTTCTTGACGAGCGCACGTTTCTTGTCAGCACGATGCTCGCCAGCAATCTAACAGGTATCATTCAACCGATTGGAAAGATAAGCAGAATGGCCCGTGACGTTGGCACCCTAATACACGCTGATGGGGCGCAAGCAGCGGGCAAATTCTCGGTCGATGTGTTCGAACTTGGCGTCGACTACCTCAGCCTGTCGGCGCACAAATTCGGAGGTCCGCAAGGTGTCGGAGCGCTTTTCGTGGCTGCCGATGCGCCAAAGCCATACGAACTGACTGCAGCAACGCCCGTCAAAGCGAATCTGAGCGGTACCCAACCGGCCGCGTTGGCAGCGGCGATGGGACGTGCCGCGGAGATATCGGTTAAGAACGTATCGCGCGAAACAGCCCACAGCAGGTTTCTAATCTCCCTAATCAACGAGCAACTTTCCCGTGGCGCGCTCCGAGCGGAACGTCTCTTTACATCAAGCCCTTCCATTCCCGGAGCTGCTGCTTTCATCCTGGATATACCATCGACGTCGGATCTGATTGACGCGCTGAACACAAAAATATGCATTTCAAACGCGTCCGCCTGCCATTCAGGATCGTTGCAGCCATCGCCGGTGCTATCAGCACTGCACCTTTCTCACGACGAGCAAAATCGCTTCTTGCGTATCGGCGTCGGGTGGTGGCTTTCTGAGCAAGATATCGACGCGGCAGCAGCGGCGATGAACGACGCCGCTGCGAAAGTCCACCTTGCTACTGGCGAGGTTCACCAGTAGCATACACTATATGGCCGATGTATTTGACAATTGGTCCGGCAAGCCACAATTCGCCGGGCACGAGACATTCCCGCTGCGCATCCTTTGGTTGCGCAAATCATATGACGCGGTTCGGGGCGGCGCCCCGCTGACCGTATTTAAGGACGATGAAGCAATTTCTCGGTTCGGTGTCGGCCGCAACATGGCGGTTTCAATGCGGTTTTGGGCGCAGGCCGCAGGAGTTATCGAACTCGACGGAAAAGAGTTGAAGCCCACGTCATTGGGCGATCTGCTTTTTGGCGAGAACGGATTTGATCCATATTTGGAGCATCCAACTTCCCTGTGGCTCATCCACTGGAAACTTGCATCAAGCCCTAAACAGACCACAACTATCTTCTATTGTTTCAATGGGTTGTTTGGTCATGAGTTCCGAGCGGCGGATCTGGCGCAGGCGCTCGAGCAGTTGATCGAACAGAAGGGGTGGCGCGGCGCACACAAGACCATTCAAAGCGACGTCACCGTGTTTCTTCGCAGTTACTGTAGCCGCCCGAGCGGGGCGATGGACGACGCCGCGGAACCCCTGCTCGCTGAACTGGCATTGGTACAGGAAACAGGCGCGAGCGGGTGGTACGAATTCTCGGTCGGCCCAAAACCAAACCTCCACGACGCTCTTTTTGCCTATGCATTGAATGCCTATTGGCAGCGAGCGCATCAGAATCGCGCGACACTTGCTGCGGAGTTGATTTGCCACGACGCCGGCAGCCCTGGGCGGGTGTTCAAGATGGACGAAGACAGCGTTATTGAGCGTCTGATGCGGATCGACGAAAGCACTGCCGGCGCGTTCGTGTGGACCGACACAGCAGGCTTACGTCAGATCCAACGCAACCGGCGTCCAGACACGGGCGCTCTGCTGAAAGGCGCATTCGGCGAGATTGCTCGCCACGGAAAGGCTGCATGACATGGCGACCAAAACGCTTTCAGATATCGTCAGACTGAACGGCAGGTTCGTCCGCAGCGCGCGAATCGACATGGATCTGACAGGAACGCCGCCCCTTGAAGGCTACGTTCTGCAAGCAAGCACCAAAAAATCACTCCTCGCAATGGCCGCATCGATTTCTGAGGGGGGACACTGTGCCTTTACGTGGACGGGGCCCTACGGGGGTGGTAAGTCAAGCACTGCGCTATTGCTGGGCAACCTTATCGCTGGTTCCAAAGAAGGAAGGTCACTCGCGCGGAATATTGCCGGACCCAAACTGGTAAAAGCTGTTGATAAGGCATTCGATTCGAACTTGGGCGATTGGACGGTCATCCCGGTTACTGGAAGCCGAGTAAGCCTGAGACAGGCTGTCGCCGCAAAAATCGCGGAGCGCTTTGAATGGACCTGCGCGAAACGGGAACGAGCAACCAAAGACGACAGCCAACTCGTACAAGAAGTAGCCAAGTTTTCAGAGCAAGGCCCGATCGTCCTGGTTCTGGATGAACTCGGTAAATTCCTCGAGGCTGCCGCCGACAAAGACCACGACGCGCATCTTCTGCAGGATTTGGCCGAGATTAGCTCAAGAAGCCAAGGCCGCTTTGTCGTGATCGGTATCCTGCATCAGGCCTTCGAGGCCTATGCGGATAGGCTCGCCTCTAGCGCCCGCCTAGAATGGGCCAAGATACAAGGGCGGTTCCAGGATCTATCCTTCCTTTCGGCTAGCGACGAGACGGTCAGATTGCTTGGCCGGGCGATCGAAACGGACAAGACTGCGGTATCTGCAAAAAAGCAGGCCAAGAGCCTTGCGCAGTTCGTCGCCTCAAACCGGCCAACCGACGAGGTGGAGTTATCCGAGGCACTTTCACAGACCTGGCCGCTGAACCCGATTTGCGCCTTGCTGCTTGGCGGCATTACACGCCGTAGTTTTGGTCAGAATGAGCGCAGTATCTTCGGATTTCTCGCCTCGGAAGAGCCTGGGGGATTCCGCGAGTTTCTGAAATCGACACTCGCTGGTTCGGGACAGACCTTTGGACCCGATCGACTCTGGGATTATCTTCAAACGAATTTCGGGCTTGCTCTCGCAGCCGGCCCTTTGGGCTCGCAGATGGCACTCGCGACCGAGGCAATCGAGAAGGCAAATGTGCTCGGAACAGATTTGCACGTGTCACTGGCGAAGTCGGCCGCGCTTATCGAGATTTTTAAGAACGGGACCGGCTTAGGTGTCGATCAGAGCGCTCTTCTCATCGCAATTCCAGACAGGAAAATCTCTGACATCAAGAAGGCCCTCAACGAACTATGCGACTGGGGTGTTCTGTTACGTCAGAAGCGCTCAGGAGGATACGCGCTTTTCTCCGGCAGCGATTTTGACCTCGATGCCGCCCTTGAGAGGTTTGGCGGTCGAACGAACTCCGCGGATCTGTCCCAAGTGGCCGCAATAGCGGGATTCGATCACATCGTCGCCAAACGACATTATTTCGACTGCGGCGTGTTGCGGACGTTCGCGCTGCATGTGGAGTGTCTGGGAGATCAATTCGATCCAAACAAGTTCAAGCGCACAGTGAGTCGCAAAGCGTCATCCGCAAGTGGCGTCATGGTGATGGCTATCGCACCTCAAAACCCACTCTCTTCGGACATCGAAGCGATGATGGATCAGATTGTTCAGACCCTAAGGGGCGCTGGATTGGTGAGTGCGGTCGCTTTGATCGGACATGGAAAACGCTTGATTGAAGATGCAGGGGATCTCGCGGCTCTTTCACAGGTTCAAAAACAAATGCCGCAGATTTCGGGTGACCGGATTGCGCGACGTGCAATCCGTGCGCGCGAAGCGTCGCTGCGCAATCGCTCGAATGTCGAACTCCAACGATTGATGCTCTCGAGCCAGTGGCAAATCCTCAGGGCAGACCACATCACTGAGACCGTATCCACCTTGTCTACTGCGGCTTCGAGCCTAGCAAACAGTGCTTATCCCTCAACGCCTGTCATACATAGCGAATTGTTGCAAAAGGACAGACCTTCCTCGAGTGCTGCAGCCGCACTTCGGGCTCTTTGCCATGCAATGGTGCAGAATCCAGACCAGAAGAACCTTGGCTTTGAGGGGTTTCCAGCCGCATTCGGGCTATACCTCACAACATTGGCCCCGAGCGGCCTGCACCAGAAATCCAAGTCTGGATACCGTTTCGAAGCGCCAGCAAAGAACGATATCGGCTCTTCGCTGAAGCCTGCCTGGAAAGTCCTGAACGCGAAGAAAGAGCAATCCTTGGCGGACGTATATGGAATCTGGCAGGGCGTACCTTATGGCATGAAACTAGGTGTGATGCCGGTTCTGGCGCTGGCGTTCATGCTCGCCAATAGGTCGGACTATGCCGTCTACCAGGATGGGCGCTTTGTCGCAGAGCTCGATGACATCTTTGTCGACAGAATGCTTCAGGATCCTTCGGCCATCGTCTTGAGGCGCGCCGGCCGTTCCGAAACCCAACTGGCGTTTCTGTCCCGCCTCGCACAGGGTTTGGCTCTGTCTGATGTTTCTGCATTGTCGGTGGCAAGCGCTGCCTTCCAACGCATCGAGGCGTTGAGCGACTTCGCCAAGCGCACCAATCTCGTTTCTATCGAGACACGCAAGATCCGCGACGCGATACGACATGCTGACGATCCGGAAATGCTGCTCTTCGAAACTCTTCCTGGCTTACCACCCTTCAATTTAGCCAGACATCCCAGAGCTTGGGGATTTTGGCATAACCTGCGAGGCATCGTCGGATAGCACGAAGGCCTGTCTTGAAGAGAGAGCATAAGGACCTTCGGGCTTTTCGAATCCCCTTTTTTCGCCGCGTATTGCGACGTGGTGCTCTTCGTTTGCTCCGGTTGAAACAGCCCAGTACATGGCGATTGCCAGCACCAAAATGAGGCGGGCCAATCGATCCGGCTTTTTGATCTGGCTTTGAGTAATTTCAAAGCCCCGGGTTTTGAAGTCGGAGAACATGGCTTCAATTCCCCAACGCATTCCATAATCGAGCACCTTGTACTCGGACGGTGCTGCATTCATGGCAATAATCCAAGGCTCTTTGTGCCCCTCCTCGTGAAGCACTCCAATGTTGCTAAAGACGCCCGTTCCGTAAAGCTCAGCGTTTACAAGCCCTTCGGGCATCAGTTGGGCAATTTCGCGCGTCATCATCTCGCCACCCTGATGTTGCAGTGTGATATTTCCCTTCATGCGCAGCCGGTAGTCCCATCCAGCCTCCTGGCACCATGCGACCAATCGGGCGGTTCCATAAAACCGATCTCCCGCCAGCAACACACGCGCATCCGCCGGGAGCCATGGGCGGACTGCTTCCAAAAGCTCATGTTGCACGCGCCATCCAATCGGCCCTTTGGTCTGGCGTACACGCCAGGCGACCGGGAGGGCCCGATCCCGCATCCGCACCGATAACATCAAAACCTCATGCCCTTCGTTGAGCTTGCTTTGATCAAGGGCCACCACAATCGTTTCTCCGGCCTCACACTGGCGGCGGAAAATTTCACCAACATAGGCCTGCATGATCTCATCAGTATCGATGTGAGGATTGCCCAGAACCCGCGAAATGTATTGATAGCGGTGGTCCACAGAGCCGATATCGCGGGGCAGAGCAGCCGCATTTTCCATCAGATTGACGCTGCGCGTGTTCAAAATCACGCTTGCTATGATGCACAATCCCTCCCGGCGCGACTTGTGATACCCGAGCAAGCGGTCCTGAAAATCCGCCTCAACCTTCGAATAAAGCTCTGAAAAACAAACATTTCCCAACAAACCAGCCTCCAATATCAGCAGTGGAGACTCCTTGAATCACACAGATCAGACAAACGTCAAATCAGATCCGGAAATTTTGAAGGGTGGTAAGCTCTTCCTGGTTTGAGTATTGACGGCGACCTCGTCGAAAAAACGGTTTCGGCAATTGAAGAGTGTGAAGCTGCCTATAGCGTCCTAGCTGAAGACTTACGACGCGCCTTGGCGCAAGCAATCGGCGTTCCTAACGACACCTTCGCCGGAAGCCTGGAGCGCGCAGAATCCATCAAGGGTCTCAGCTCGGATCTGAAATTTGAGGCTTTCGCGGCGAGGGTAGGGGAACTTGAACTCGGGGCAGGCAGCCTGGAAGCGGTGGCCGGTACCCTGCAGCCAAAACCCATGCGCGATTGGTCCGACCGCAACCGGGAAGGCGCGCTGTCTGAGGTCGCTAAGTTTGGCCGCCGTTTCAGGCAAGCCGAAGCCGTGGCGCTGATGCGCGACCGAAAGTCGAACACCGAAGCCATCGCACTGATAGTGGGCGTCGACCCAAAACAACCGCCAATCCTTCAGAGTTTCGAACTCAGCGAAAACGAAAAAGAAACCGCGAGCAAGTTGGCGGACTTGATCATCAAGGACCTCGGGAAACGCGAGCATAGTCATGAGCTGGCTTTGGCGGCCTTGGCTCGTGCCGTAGCGGCGCTCACCTACAATGTAGACAAGATCGAAGCATGAGAGAAGAACGGCACATTCTCGGGATCTCGGGCGGCCGCGATAGCGCGGCCTTGGCCGTCTACATGCGCCAGAACCATCCTGACATCGACATGGAATATTTCTTCACCGATACAGGAAAAGAACTGCCAGAGGTCTACGATTTCCTCAACAGGCTCGAAGGCTTCCTTGGCAAGCGTATTAACCGACTGAACCCGGACCGGGATTTCGATTTCTGGCTAGCCGAGTACGGACACTTTCTGCCATCGGCCAAGACGCGTTGGTGCACGCGGCAGCTCAAACTGAGACCGCTCAATCTGTGGCTGCGCGACGACCTAGAGAAGGGTGTCACGGTCCACTCCTACGTCGCGATCCGCGCGGATGAACCAAACCGAGCCGGCTACAAGTCACAGCACCCGAACATGATGGTGCATTTCCCGCTTCGGGAAGCCGGCATCGATAAGGCTGGGGTCATCGACCTCTTGAAAGACACTGACATCGGTGAGCCCGAATACTATCGCTGGCGCTCCAGGTCCGGGTGCACCTTCTGTTTTTTCCAGCAGAAGATCGAGTGGGTGCGGTTGATGGAGGAGCACCCCGAGGCGTTCGAAGAAGCGCGGGCATATGAGAAGACAGCCGAAATATACGGTTCGCCATTTACCTGGAGCGACGGGGAAAGCCTTGACGACCTGGCTAAGCCCGAACGTATCGCAGCGATCAAAGCGGACTATGAGATGCGCCGAGTCCGCGCCATGCGCGCCGTGCGGCCAAACCCTCTGGCTGCGCGTGCAGAACCGTCGATCGACGAGATATTTGGGGTATTTGAGGGAAACTCTTGTGTTGTTTGCCACAAATGATTGAACATGACACTAGCCTCGAAACTGACTTTCTATTGAGCCCATTCTGATTATGGTAGTTGATTTGAAGCTCCCCGACTGCGTTATTTGATGTCTATCCGTCGGCCTTTAACAAAAACTTCTTGCTGTACCTCAATGCGATAGTCCTCTGGAAAGAAATGCATCATCCATCGCTTGAGGATCTTCCAGGCGTCACCGGCATCAATCATTGACAAGGGGTCAATGTAGTCTGCAATCAGGTCGGCCGCCTGAACATCCGACAGACCAGCGGTGCTCGCGCCCACTACTTCCTGGATGACCTCAAGTTTTTGGAGGCGATCGGCAATATAACTCAGGAAGTCTTCGTCAGAGTAACCTTTGGGGGGGCCGAGTGTTCTTAGATCATGCTGAGCGAACTCAAATGCCGACCGGACCATTTTAGCTTCGTCGAGCTCGCCGGTGTACACCTTAAAGAGTCTCTCCGGCGAGGGGCAGAGGGGTATCCACCGGAAACTCGGATCATCATCGTGTTCGACATCCATCGACGGCAATTTTGGACGCTGTGCCGCCAATTTTTCGGCCTCCTTCGCAACTTGGTCTCGCAGTTCGGCCGTCACCAGAATGCAATTGCTCATCACTGAAGCTTCCCACGCTTGTAACCCGAGCGAGCTTACATCCAAATCGACGAGAAGCTCGAGGTTGGTCGGGAGACGCCAACCCAGAGCGCGCCCGGTCAAGTTTGCCGACCCGACGAGACAGGATTGATCGCCCCTGAAAAATTTAGCATGCAGGTTTGGATGCTTCCAGAGATGGGCGTTGGTGCGATCGGCAATGAGTTCGAATATCTCCAAGTCACAGACGCCGTCCACAATGTCTTCAGGCTGCCATCGCGTCACGCAGTCGATTTGCGGTCCTGGGTTTGGGATGGCGTCCAACACGCGGCTGAGTGTTTCCGCCTTGATAAAGGGCGCAACCAACACGACATTTTCCTCCGCCGACGACACAAGTTTCAGTAGCTGGTTGCCCAACATCTCATTCGCCATCAATCGTCCTCGCCATCTTCGAGGAAAAATCGTGCCATCTTGCCCCACTCCTGGCGCATGTCTGATAGGCGCTGTTTGTGCCTGACTTCTTCCATTTCGTAGCGGGCCCAGGCTGAAAACACGATGCGGAGCGTGTCCGATGCCATATGTACTCGATCGAGCAGTTCCTTCTCTGTGTCCTCTTCGGTATCCGGGTTCAGCGCCTTGACCAGAGTGTCGTAAAATGGATGGGTTGAGTTAAAGACAACGTTTGTCACACCGCCTTGAACGCTCTCCACGTTGAAAAAAGCGTAACCTTCCATGGCTTTTTCAAGGAAAGCGACTTTCCGTTTTCTTGTTAGGATAGCGTCAGCAATGGCTTTGGCGACATCGTCGGGATAGTGCTTGTCATCCTTCAGGTCGTCTTCATAGGCATCCCGGTCCTCGGTACCGAAATTTTCCGTATCTTGGGGTGTCTCGTGTCCTTCATCAGCGCGCTGGCGAAACTTCGAAGTAACCGTGTCCTCAACACCTGGCTTTTCGTGACGTTTGCGACCACCAGTACCTCGCGTGCCTTTCGTTTGTTGCTCAGTTCTTTTTCTCAACTGGGTGATCTGTTCCCGAATGTGCTCGACGATGGGGATTAAGAGCGCCCGCGGATCACCTTCACCACTCGCCCTCTCGATGAAAGAGGAGCGGCTTTCGTTGTCTTCTGCGTCGGCCTTCCAGTCGTATTGGGCCAATTGAGAGAATATCGTCGCGCTCTGTTTGTTGTTCGTCACACCGAAAATCTCGTCCAATGTCGCGGGGAATTCGACCTCGGCTCCCCACCATCGCTCTGTTGGGTCATAGCTGTTGGTCCAAGACGTATCCAAGTCGAGCTCGCGGCCCTCTCGAACGATCGAGAGGCCGAGATTCTTCATGGCATGTTTGCCGTAGGGCTTTGAACCGCGGTTCAATCCGTCATCGGGGACGGTTTCCGGCTTGGCCCAACTGAACCTTACGAAGACCTTGTGCGGTTTCCCAGCGAACTCGATCGTGAACTCTTCGTCGTTCTCGCCCCAAGGCTGAAACATCGGCTCTTTGCTGAATGGCTCTGGGGTCGAGGAGTTCGGCATGAGGTATAGAGGATCGTTGACGACCGCCAGCCTCCGGCTGCTTTCTCCGCCATCCTCGACCCGCACGAGGTGAATGGCCACATGATCGTCGTTGATGAACTTGCGATACATCCGGCCGATGATGGCCTCAGTGTTTCGCAGTGTCGCCTCTGCACCCCGCCATGTAAGGCGATATTCTTCAAAATGTGACCAGACAACGAGAGTCCCTGACGTCCCCAAGATCTCGGAACGCTCGCGCCATTTAGCGGGAACCGGGGAAGGGGAAGGAGGGGGCACCCTATCTTTACCCCAATTCTGGATAAGACGTTGGCGTCACCAGTGCACTACTCGACAGAATTTTTTCGTAGTTTTTTGATTCGTTTTTTACGATACTCGTTGACCCTTTTTCGCAGAGGGTTGCGATGAGGGATTTCCACCATTGTTATGGAAATGATCCTCGGTTCTCTCAAAGCCTCATTTGGCTCCAGTTCAACGGCAATTCCGCCAAACTCTCCAAGAAATAGAACATTTGAAACGGTTTCGTGATCCGCTTTGAATGTATCAGGGTCATTTTTCCGTACGTGTTTCGGGATGATCACCTGAAAGGGAGTGGCAGCCATCAGATCGAGCACAAGTGTCATGGTTCTTTTAGGGAGCGCAGCCAGTTCATTGAGCTTATCCGTGAGGGCGTAGAAACGGTTGGGGTCCTCTTCCATCATGTCGAACATGAGGTCCCGGATCTTCTCATAAGCGAGATCTTCGTTGATTGGGAAGTTGTTCTCCATGGCGCGCACCTTTTGCCCCGTGTTGACCAGCCTGAATGCCCCCGTGATTAGTATGGGGTGAGAGGGGTTTCCAGGTACGTTGCCCCATGATTCAAGGTTCAAAAGCGACACAATATGGACCGCCACTCATGTCGATCACTAACACCGCACTTTTTGTCTGTCTCGATGATTTTGCAAAAACCTACGAGGACTGGGAGCGCCACCGGTTGATCCCCTCGGGTCGTCAGAGGCTTCGCTCCGGCAAGCTGACCCTGGGGGAGAGCCTGTTCATCATGGTCTTGTTTCACTTGTCGCCGTTCAAGGACTTCAAACATTATTGGATTTATGGCGTTGAGCAGAAATACCGTGACTGCTTTGGCAACCTCCCGAGCTATGGTCGGTTTGTCAGCCTCATGCCAAGATTAATGGTGCCGTTTTGCATACTGCTGCACTGCTTCAGCGGTGAAAAAACCGGCGTCTATTTTGCCGACAGCACTAAGCTCGCGGTCTGCCACAATGCCCGCATTAATCGAAACAAGGTCTTCAAGGGGCTGGCAAAGCGCGGTCGCAGCACAATGGGCTGGTTCTTTGGCTTCAAACTGCATCTAATCATCAACAACAAGGGGGAGATCATGGCCGTCAAAATCACGGCAGGTAATGTCGATGATCGAAAGCCGTTTGAAGCCATGATCGCGGGCCTCGAAGGCAAAATATTTGCTGATAAGGGCTATATCTCCAAATCCCTCTTCCAACGGCTCTGGCAGCGTGGGCTCCACCTCGTCACCGGCATTCGCCGCAACATGAAAAACTATCTCCTGCCAATCCTGAACAAAATCCTGTTGCGAAGGCGGTTCATCATCGAAACTCTGTTCGATAAGTTGAAAACCAGCATGGGACTGGAACACACTCGACACAGATCGCCTGCCAACGCATTCGTACACCTCATCTCGTGTGTCGCAGCCTATATGCTCGGGAAAACCAAAGTTAAAATGGGACCCATAACCGTGCCGGAAACAATCAGGCAGGTCGAATACCAGATATAGCGCTTATCCAGAACTCAGGTTATCTTTCACTCCGCTCTGTATGTCCCCGACATCCAGATAGGAGTGATTGGCGTTGTCCGGTCCGTTCGTCCATGTCCAGACATCCAGGCGACGGCATTGGGAGATCGACGAGTTGGGAAGTCCCATGCCGAACCGCCCAATCCCGGCTCGATCCTCTAAATGAGTGCCATTTCCAAACTGCAGGGCGATAGCCAATGTTTGCGCGGACATGCCATTGCCATTGTCGATCGAACCGATCTCCTGCAAGCGAAGCCGCTGCTGGGAATTTACCTGCTCGTATTTTTCGACACAGATGAGCTCGACTTCACTAGCATCCGCCTGAACTGAATTGTCGATAAGTTCAGCCAGAGCAAAGGCGGTGTTTCGATATCCGCTATCGCGCATCGCTTTGACGGCAAGTTCCGGTGGAATAATGAACCCGGACACGGCATCTCGACTTTCAACTATTTCGTTCATTCCAAACATCTTCCCAATTGCAGAAGGCATCGGCGACATCTCCGAACCCATGCATTTCAGTATCCGTCACCGTGACGATCTCTGAGGTCTCATTTCCACCAGCTTTTACGCCACGCGTAGCCCGACCCACCATTTGGCTGTAAAGAACCAAGGACTTGGTTGGACGGGCGATGATGGCCGCGCTCGTTTGCGGTGCATCAAAGCCAGTTGTGAGAACGCCATAGTTGAACATCACGATAGGTTCTGGCGCTTGACTCTTAAAGCGCCGAATGGCCCGCTCGCGAGCCGCCGGAGCGGATTCGCCTGTAGCGCGACAATCTAGATGAGAAGTGCGCGTCAATCAGGATGAGAATCCTTGGTCGCGACGTTTGTGATGGTGGCGGGCTTTTTGTCCGCGATCAAGGGTTTTGTTGTTTTTGATTGTCGCGGCGCGTCAATCAGGTTTGATGTTTGCGCATGTTGCTTTTTGAGCCGGGCGTCCAGGACCCTTTGCTTGTTCGGCCGCTTTGCGCCGGTAGCTTTCCACGTTCATCTCGAAGATGGTGGCGTGGTGCACGAGCCTGTCGACGGCGGCCAGTGTCATGGCTGGATCCGGGAAGATTGTATTCCATTCTCCGAAGGGCTGGTTGGCCGTGATCAGCATGGAGCGGCGTTCGTATCTCGCGCTGATCAGTTCGAACAGCACACTGGTCTCAGCCTGATCCTTGGTGACGTAGGTGATGTCGTCGAGGATCAGAAGGTGGAATTTTTCGAGCTTTGCGATGGCGCTTTCGAGGACGAGGTCGCGCCGCGCCTGCTGCAACTTCTGCACCAGGTCCGTGGTGCGGCTGAAGAGGACGCGGTAGCCTTGCTCGACAAGGGAAAGACCGATGGCCGAGCCGAGATGCGACTTGCCCACACCTGGTGGCCCGAACAATAGAATGTTGCTGCCTTTTGTGATCCAGCTGTCGCCCGCGGTGATGGCGCTGACATGGGCTTTGGACAACATGGGGACGGCTGTGAAGTCGAAGGCCTCAAGCGTCTTTCCCGGCAACAGCCTTGCCTGCGCCAGATGTCGCTCGATGCGGCGACGGTGGCGCTCGGCCAACTCATGTTCGACCAGTGTGCTGAGCAGTCGGGCGGCAGGCCAGCCTTCCTTGTCGGCCTGTTCTGCGAAGCGGGGCCAGAGGGCTTTGATGGCAGGCAAGCGCAACTCGGTCAGAGCCAGTGTCAGACGCGCGGTATCTGTCTGGGGTGATGTCATGCTGTCACCTCCTGAGCGGATACCGCATTGCAGAGCAACCGGTTGTAGGATGAGAGATCGGCGAGTTGTACCTCGACGTCCGGGAGCGCGTCTTCTGACGGGCTGAACAGCGCGTGTAGAGCCGCCATGTCAGGCGGGCGCTTCTGGCGAAGGTCCTCCTCAAGCTGCGCTGCCAATTCAGCCTCGCAGCCCCGATCATGGGCAAGTGCCAGAAGATCGACAGCCATGCGGCACGCCGCCTTCTCACTGGTCTGCTCCAGCAGGAATGTGAACATGTCGCGGAACGCCCGGTGCGGAAAGAGCCGATCCCGGTAGACCAGCCCCATCAGTGCCATGGGCTTTTTACGCAACGAATGGATCACATGGTGGTAGTTGACCACGTGACCATGACTGCCGTCACGGAATGCACGCCCCCGCTGCAGTGTCATCAGAGGCGTGCCCCCCAGAAACAACTCGAGGCGATCGTCGTAGAGCCGGATCCGCAGACGATGTCCGATCAACCGCGACGGCACAGTGTAGAACACCTTGCGCAAGGTGAAGCCCCCGGAGGACGTGACGCGCAGCGTAACCTCCTCATAATCTGTGGTCCGCCGCGCCGGCAGCGGCTTGAGGCTCATGCGTTCGGCGTCGATGCGCCTGGCATTGCGCGCATTGATCCGGCCTGCGATCTCATCGATGAAGCGACGGTAGGTGACGAGATCCTCAAAGTCGCGCGAGCCTCGCATGATCAGCGCGTCCTCGATGGCGCGCTTCAGATGCCCATTGGGGCTCTCGATGGAACCGTTCTCATGCGCGACGCCCTTGTTATTGCGTGTCGGCGTCATGCCGTAGTGCTGACACAGGGCATCAAAACGGTCGGTAAGGTCGTCTTTGGCGGCCTGGTCCAGGTTTTTGAAGGCCGCCGACAGGCTGTCGGTGCGATGGTCGTGAGGAGCGCCTCCGAGCGTCCAGAGGGCATTCTGCAATCCCTCGGCCAGTGCAACATAGCTCTCGCCACCCAGAACCACATGGGCGTGCTGGAACCCGCTATAGGCAAGCCGGAAGTGATACAGGCGATGATCCAGCGGCTCACCAGTGATGGTCACCCCCAATTTGCCCATGGCGGTAAAATCCGACAGGCCCATCTTGCCCGGCTCATGGACCTGCCGAAACATCACCTCCTGTTCGGGACCATGCTCAGCGTTCCAGGCCCGTATCCGCCGCTCCAGAGTGCGGCGAATGCCGGTGCCAGGCTCCGGATGTCGGCGCATAACCTCTTCGTAAACCGCCACAGGCCGGATGCCCGGCGACGTCTGCAACATCGGCACAACCACAGTGTCGAAAATATCGGCCAGCGGATCAGGGCGACGCCGGCCGCGCGACTTCTTCTTCTGTGATGGTAAAGTTGGGTCGGCTTGCAGCCGATAGCCCGTGGATTGGCTGATGCCCGCCCTGGCGGCGGCCACGGGGACGGTGTGGGTCTGTCTGAGCGTCATGAAGAGCCTCATCTGTTGGTCGGTGACATGGCGGCCCGGCATGAACGATCCTCCTGGCAGAAAATCTCTTCATATCCGAGCCGGCCACGACCGTCAGACCCGCCCAATTGGGGCAAAACGCGGGAGTTGGACCTCTCCAGTCGGGCTACGCCCTTGCATGTCTTTTGTCAACACCAGTTGCGCAGGGGAGATTGCTCCACCTTGCCGATGGAGGGAAGTCTGCCATAAGATTGGGTGGGTCAGGTCGGATGAGCCATTCGGATGGCGACGGTCTATCAGTCTTGCATTCGCGGATTGGAACCGCATGAACGTGCTACGTCGCAGGCCTTTCTCTTTACTCCCTCGCGGGCGTCGGCAGATCCTGCCCAAAGGGCGAAGCGAGAGTTGCCTTAACCGCAGGTTTCACCCGGCCTGACCCGCAGCCTGGCCAGAGCTGGGCTGCATCTCTTGCCCCAAGGCCCAGACGAACCCGGCGAGTTCGCGCGCGATGGCGGCAACAATAACTGTCGATTTCTTTCCACGGGCCTGAAGCGATCGGTATCGCTTGCACAGCCGTTCCTGTGTTTTCCAAGCCAGGTCGCGAACGCACTTGGGCTGGGTTTCAAGAACCCGTGCCTTGTGCTGAGCGACCTTTGCCGGGAACCGATAGGACCAAGCCGCTTCGATCAACATCCTCCGAGCTTCACGGTTCCCAGTTTTGGTGATGCCGCCGCGGCGGATGGTGCCACCACTCGAGTATTCAGACGGCGTCAGCCCGAGATAGCTCATCAGCTGACGAGGTTTGTCGAACCGGGTGATATCGCCGATGCTGGCTGCGAGCGTCGCTGCCGAGACGAGGTCGAGGCCCCGGAAGCATCGGAGCGCATAGACAAACTCGCAAAGTGACCAGTCAGGCACCAGCTCTTCTATCCTCTTCACCATGTTGTCGCGGCGTTCCGCGGTGGTCCAGACCGTTTGGACATAATCCTGGAACACAATTTGTTGCGCAGGTTCGTCAAAGCTTTGGGTCCCCAGCCATCGGCTGTGGATTTTAGTCCAGGGCTTGCGGTTGGGAGGATAGCTCCGACCGTGCCGCAAAAGGAATGAGCTGAGCTGATGGCGCGATGTGGTCACCTGCTTGACGGCATCCATCCTGGCCCGGATCAGATCGCGCATGGCCTCATGGCGGTTGTCTGGCACCCAAACTGGCGTCAGTTCGCCCGCCCTGTGCAAGACGGCCAGTCGTTGCGCATCACGGCGATCCGTTTTGACCCTGTCGCCTGGTGCTATCGCGATTTTGGTCGGTGCGATGACACTGCACTCATGCCCTGCGCCCGTGATCTGCCGATAGATGCCATAGCCGCAGGGACCGGCCTCATAGCAGAAGTCCAATACGCGATCACGTTGCGACAATCGCCGCAGCAAGGTTTCCACCGCAACCGGCGTGTTCTCAATGTCCCCAAGAAAGCGCACCTCGCCGGTGCGCCCATCTTCCGCCAGTCCAACCGAAACGTTTCGTTTGTGAACGTCCAAACCGACAAATAATTTCTGCTCCATTCCTCAACCTCCTCATTTTGGTGCCCAATTTGATGGCACCAGTGTAGCTCGGGGCTCGGCAGAACTGAATCATCTCTCCTTTTCAGCACCTTAGGGGTCTGCGGCCGGATCCACTGGATCCGACACTGATCCCGGCAGCTTGGGGTTCGGGCAAGCCGAACGCCACCGCGCTGCATCAGGGGGAAGACGCCGCCTTCCCCCTCGGGCAACCCCATTAGACAGCCCCGTGTCCTCGGCTACGCCTGCGGGCCGCACCACTGCTGTCGAATGACATTGCCTCGCCCCCATCCGCGTTCGCCACTTGGCAGATTTCCGAGACGAGGCCCTCACGGGCTCCGCTCAGAAACTACCAACAACGGTTAGGCGGCAGCGGATGACAAAAGACATACGTACTCCCTACGAGGTCCAACTCCCGCGTTCTCATCCTGATTGACGCTGGATTCTCATCTTGATTGTCGCGCTGCATTCCAGAACCCGCTGGGGGCGCTCAGCCGCCGGCAAACCGTTTATCAGTCACTGGAAGAGCCGCTGTTGATCCATGGTGTTCCGCGTCGTGAACGCGAAGAGCGCATCACCCGGCTGATGGATCTGACAGGTTTGCCCGGAAGCGCACGCGACCGTCTGCCGCGCTCGCTTTCAGGCGGTCAGCGCCAAAGGGTTGCGATTGCCCGCGCGCTGATGCTCGACACGGGTATTCTGATTTGCGACGAACCGCTTTCGGCGCTGGATGTGTCGATCCAGGCGCAGATCGTGAAGCTGTTTGTGTCGCTGCAAAAGGAACTGGGGCTGACGGTGGTGATGATCTCGCATGATCTGGCGGTTGTCCGCGAGATGTGCAGCGATGTGACCGTGATGTACCTTGGCGGGACCATGGAAGCGGGAGAAACCGAAACCCTGTTCGAACACCCGCAGCATCCCTACACGCAGGCGCTTTTGTCGTCGGTGCCGTCTCCGGATCCGCAGATCGAGGCGGAGAGAAGTCGCATCATTCTGGAAGGCGATCCGCCCAGCCCGATGGACCCGCCACCGGGGTGCAGTTTCCACACCCGCTGTCAGCGCACGCAGGACCGGTGTCGCGTCGAGACGCCGCTGTTGAAAAAGGACAGCAAGGGGAACACGGTGGCATGTCATTTTGCCGGATAAGGCCGCGAGACCTTCATGTCGAAAACCAGGCATAATTGGCCATGAAACCGTTCGAGCGGATGTTTTCCCACCCGCATTGACATGTTCACCGCGATGAATGCCGGCAAGCTTATTCTGATCAACACCGCAAAAAGCCTGCTCAAGGAACAGAGCACCGAGGTCTTCGGGCGCTTCTTCATCGCGCTGATCGCACAGGCGGCCCAGGAACGCGCGACATTGCATGCGCGCGATCGTCTGCCTGCGATGGTCTATGTCGATGAGGCGCAGGACTACTTCGATCAGAACGTCGGCCTGATCCTGAGCCAGGCGCGCAAGTACAAGGTTGGCATGGTGATGGCGCATCAGTATCTGGGGCAGCTTTCAAACGGCCTGCAGGAAGCCTTTGAAGCCAACACCTCGATCAAGCTGGCGGGCGGTGTTTCCGCCCGGGATGCCCGAACCATGGCCGTTCAGATGTCCGCCGACCCGCAGGCGATCCAGCAGCACCCCAAAGGCACATTCGCCACTTACATCCGCGGATTGACCGAACGCGCGGTGTTTATGGTATTTCTGTTCTCCATCTGAGGCGACAGATTATGAAGAGAAGCCATTTCAGCGAAGAACAGATTATTGGGATATTGAAAGAGCATCAGGCCGGGCTTGGCACGAAGGAGCTGTGCCGAAAACAAGGTGTCAGCGATGCGACGTTTCACAAATGGCGGTGCAAGTATGGTGGCATGTAAGTGCCGGATGCCAAGAAGCCTAAAGGCTTTGAGGCAGAAAATGCCAAGCTGAAGAAGTTGCTTGCGGAACAGATGATGGACGTCGCGACTTTGAAAGAGATGCTGGAAAAAAACTTTTGAGCATGTGGCTGTTTCCGCCATTGGTCCGAGGACAATAGACGCATGATCGCGACGCAACGCAGCGGCCTGGGCCATGAAGGAGAAGCGATACAATCAGAAGCGTGCCTGTGCTTTGGCTGGTATCGATCCGCGTTTGTATCGCCGACCATCCAATCGTCCTGCGGATACTGATCTGCGGGATCGTTTGAATGAACTCTCGTCCGAGCGGCGGCGTTTTGGGTATCGACGACCACATATCCTTCTGAAGCGTGAAGGTTAACAGGAGAACTGGAAGAAGCTGTATCGGTGACCTGCCCCCCGAACCTTCCCTCGTTGTAATTTAGAGTTTGCTCTACCTTTTGAAGGAGCAAACAGATGCGAAAGAGCCGTTTCACCGAGGCGCAGATCATCGGGATGATTAAGGAACAGGAAGCCGGGATGCCGACTGCGGAGGTGTGCCGCAAGCACGGCCTCAGTCAGGGCACGTTCTACAAATACAAATCGAAATACGGCGGCATGGAGGTGTCGGACGTCGCGAAGCTGAGGGCGATGGAAGACGAGAACGCGAGGCTCAAGCGCCTTCTGGCGGACACGATGCTGGACAATGCTGTTTTGAAGGATTTGCTGGGAAAGAGCTGACGACGCCAACCGAACGGCGGGATGCAGCGCTGAAGGCGATGCGGGATCACGACATCTCGCAACGCCGAGCGTGCAGGCTCGTTGGTGTCGATCCCAAAACCGTCAGGCGTGAACGCCCGCCTGACAATCCTGAGATACGCAAGGAGATGAAGGACGTCGCTGCCAAGCGGCGCAGGTTCGGTTATCGGCGGATCGGCGTGATGCTGGAGCGCAAGGGGATGATCATGAACCACAAGAAGCTCTATCGACTGTACACTGAGGAGAAGCTGGGCGTCAGGCGAAGACGGGGCCGGAAACGGGCGCGGGGATCGCGGACGCCGATGCCAGAGGCTCTGCGGCCGGGTGATCGCTGGTCGCTGGACTTCCTGTCCGACACGTTCGGAGCCTCACGCAGGTTCCGTATCCTGGCAGTGAACGATGATTGCTGCCGCGAGAACCTGTGCCTGATGGCCGACACGAGCATCTCAGGGGCCAGAGTCGCGCGGGAGCTGGATGCGCTTGTCCGGGTCTATGGCAGACCGGCCAGCATTGTTAGCGACAACGGGACCGAGTTCACTAGCCGGGCAATCCTGAAGTGGGCGGGCGACAACGGCGTCGACTGGCATTACATTGATCCAGGCAAGCCGCAGCAGAACGCCTTCATCGAGAGCTTCAACGGCCGCCTGCGCGACGAACTCCTGAACGAGGAGATGTTCGACAGCCTGGACGATGCCCGCCGAAAGCTGGCGCTCTGGCGCTACGACTACAACTCCGCTTCATTGCGCCCATCTTTCTATGTTGTTGAAGAGAATAGGTTTTGCTGATCCGGGTGCGATACCGCGGGGTATTTTGGGTTCTGTCGGGCCCGTTTCTTGAGTTGTTGTGCCTTCGTTTTTGACAGTTCCTTGCGCTCAAATACCCATGGTCCGTCGGCAAGCGGGTGGTCTGCTTTGATATCACCTGCTTCTGCTGCCAACCGCAATGTTTTTGGCGCTACGCCGATCAGTTTTGCTGCGCCAGAGAGATTGAGCCACGGGTCAAGACCATTGGGTTCGGGCTTGAATACGGGAATCTTGCGGTAGGACCGCAGTGCTGTGACTCGCTCCCTGGTCCATCGGTTGCCGTTTCCGGTGACGAGACCGTTCCGGTTCAGAACGCCGGCGATGACATCGTCGCTGGCGATCCGCGCAAGCTGGCGCACGGCTTCGACAATATCCGGCGGCGTCGCGTTGCGCTGTCCTCTGCGGCGCTTTGGCAGGCGGATTTCCGTATGTGCGCCACCCACCCAATGAACCATCAAAACGATCTCGGAGGCATCATCGTCAAGATCTGCCACCACTTCCCGGATCACCGTGCGAACGATGCGCTTCTTCAACCTGGCATCGGTGGCCGGCGCGAACCAGACGCGTTCGAGATCGGCCCCCAGGGCCGCCAGGTCTTCCACCGGCGGCGTGGTCCCGTTCGGGCTGACCGCGTCATGGTGAACGATCTTGTTCTCGATCTCCTGAACCTGCTGAAGTGCCCGGTTCCACCGGGCTTCCAGTTCGGCGGTCACGAGGCGGTTCTCGGGATCGGATGCATCATACTGCCGGAATGCCCGATCAGTCGCGTATTGAGCCGCTTCCAGATCACGGCAGAGCGCATCGCGAACCTGATCCCGCTGGCGCACTGCTTGCCTGGCGGCCACCTCTGCGGCGGCAAGGGCGCCGGGTCCGACTACCTTCAAAAGCGCCTGTTCAATGGCATCGTCGACCCGCAATCCGCCGAAAGCGATGCAGCGCGCTTCGCCGTTGTCCAAAAGGCCGCGCCAGCAGGAGTAACGCGGGATGTCATGCTTCTTGCCGGTATAGCGAACCGTAAGCTTGCGGCCGCAGCGCCGACAACGCAGCAGCCCGGCCAGGAGCGCGGAACCATGTTTGGCCGCGCCATGATGCCTGCTCTGAGGGACGTTATTGCTTACCATCTTGCGGATCGCCTCTGCCCGTTCCCAACTCACATAGCCTTCATGCGCGCCCGGCTTCAATGCCAGCCAGTCGTTGCGGTCTTTCCTGCGAATGGCGGTTGCCCCGAACCCCGCCGCTGCCCGGGTCTTGCCATAGGCATAGGCCCCGCCATAGGCCGGATTGACGATCATGCGATGGATGGTGGCATATGTCGGCCGCCGCCAGAGCACTTCACCCTGTTTGCGCAAACTGGGCAATTCAAGGTCATGTTCGAGAAACCACATGAGGGCCTGCCGCGCGCTCCCCAGCTCGGCGACCTTGTCGAAAACCAGGGATATGGCCTCTTGCACGCGGCGGTCCGGGTCCTTCTCAAGCCGGTCCCCAGCTTTTACGAATCCGACTGGGGCAGCGACGACAAGTTCGCCGCGCCGTGCTTTCTCGTGGCGCGCGGCGAGAGATCGTTGTCTGAGAAGATCGAGTTCGTATTCGTTCAAGCTGCCCTTCAGGCCCAAAAGCAGCCGGTCATTGCCATCGCGCGGTGCATAAACCGTTTCCTGGTCGATCAGTACTGTGTCGACGACGCGACACATCTCTACGAGGTGCTGCCAATCCCTGCTGTTGCGCGCAAAGCGGGACACCTCGCGCGCCGCGACGGCGCCGGCCTTGCCCAAACAAACATCCGCGATCATCCGGTCAAAGCCTTCTCGCGCAACACCACCCGCCGCAGAACGGCCGAGATCGTCATCCACGGTCTCGATCCGGCTCCAACCCAAATCCGACAGCCGCTCCCGCATGGCATATTGCAGGGTGCTGCTTTCCCGGTTGTGCAGGACCTGGTGGGCCGATGACTGACGGACGTAAAGGATCGCCTTGCGCTCCAGATGCTGCGGGCCAATCTTCTCATGCTTCATGATCATTCTCCCCGTCTGCCGCGCCTGCATATTCCGCCATCAGGCGTGCCATCAACCGTGTCAGCGTTTGCCGCGTGTCGTCGGGGAGGCTCTGCCAAAGCGGAGTCTGCGTCGCGGTCGCGGACCGAGCGTCCGGGAACAGTTCGAGTTGCGTCGTCGTCATTTTGCGCGGCATTGGCCAACCTCCGATTCTCGTGTTCAGAGTCCAATGCTGCGTCAACGCGGGATGGGGAGTCGGGTTTATTGAACGACTCATAGTCGATATCGCAAACAAGCCCCGCAAGAGCCTTCAGAGCGCCCAGGTCCACATGCGCCGTATCGACCCGACGACAGGCCGCACATGAGGCCCGGTCAAACATCCATATAGGGACTTCCAGAAGCCGGTCCGACCGGCGGCCGGTGAGATTGCACCGAAACACGGCTTCGCCGGATTTATCGATCACCTCATGGACATAAACCGACCGGCCAAACCAGGGGTGCCATCGATAATGAACCTCGCGCAGGTCGGTAACGTGGGTGTTCTGGCGTTCTGTTGTACAACAATGTCAGGCCGCACTCATCGCTCGGAAATAAAACGCCCGCAGAGGCGCGCCGGACGCTTGAGCAATTTGAGGGCTCCGCGCCCGGCGCGCTTGCCCAAAACAACGACGACGAATATGAAAACCAAACCTGCAGACTCTCGTTATGAATGAGGGAGCCTCGGGGCGCAGGTCATCGGGTCTACCCTGAAGAAGTATCAACAGTCGGTAATCGGGGCGGTCGTAAACGCGCAGTGGGCACCGGAACACCGATAGGGATCCCAAAAGGGGCGGAATCAGCGCTCGAAACTAGATTTCGTATCTGACAACCTGTCTTGCGTTCGTCGGTTCCGCATCCTGAACGTGATTATGACTTCAGCCGAGAATGTCTTGCGACTGTTGTCGATACGTAAATGTCAGGCGAACGCGTAGCCCGTGAGCTCGATAGGAGCGCTGAGATACGAGGATGCGCGCGCTGGCAGCGTCACAGATGCTGAATGAGCGAGAAATTTGATGGAACGGCGAGGCGAGGCAACCGGTAGTTCATGCATGTGCAAGAAAAGCTAGGATACGGTCAACTAATTTGATTGGCCGCTCTTGACTAGATCTCGGGCGACTTCCTTTTGATCCTGTCGTAACTTTGAGGGGCGACCGAAGGCGACGCCCCGGGCCTGAGCGGCTTCGCGACCTTCCTGTGTTCTGGTTAGGATCAGCGATCGTTCGAACTCGGCAATACCCCCAAAGACGGTCATGATCATCTTACCTGTAGGGCTGGTGGTATCTGCCCAAGGCTCGTCAAGGGATTGTAATCCTGCGTTTTTATCGTTCAACGCCTCTGCAATGCGAAGGAGTTCGGCTGTCGACCGCGCCAACCGGTCCAGCTTGGTAACGACCACCACATCCTCTTTGCGCAGTTGGCTCAGAAGCTTTTCGAGTTCAGGGCGTTTTTTGGCCGCACCAGAGACCTTCTCTTCGAAGAAGAACTCACAGCCAGCTTTGGTGAGCCTGTCTCTCTGGATTTCGAGCGTCTGATCCTTTGTTGAAACGTAATTACTCATACCAAGGGTGCTTCAAAATGACTCAGCTATGGATTTTGGGTACCGCCTGAGGTGCTGAGGTGATTCAAGATTGGCAAAGGAGACCACCGATGCCAGCCAGGATACCGATGCGAGCCGATTTTACCGCCAATGATCTGCGCAAGCTTGCCGCAGAGAGTTCTGATGCCCGGCAGAGCCGACGGCTTTTGTCGCTTGCCGCTATCGCCGATGGCATGTCGCGTGGGGCTGCGGCCCGCATTGGCGGGATGGACCGGCAAACGCTCAGGGACTGGGTGCTCCGTTTCAACGCTGATGGTCCAGCGGGGCTGCTGGATCGGCAGCGAGGAGGCTCGCGATCCCGCCTTGACAATGCGCAACTGGATGAACTGGCGGCTCTTGTCGAGACCGGTCCTGATCCTGAAAAGGACGGTGTCGTCCGCTGGCGGCGGGTCGATTTGAAGAATGTGATCAAGGCGCGTTTTGGCGTCGACTATCACGAGCGCCATGTGGGGCAGATTCTGCACAATCTGGGCTTTTCCCACATCAGCGCACGCCCTCAGCACCCGGGGCAGGACGTGCAGGTCATTGAGGATTTCAAAAAAACTTCGGCGACAATCTGAAGGAGACGCTTCAGGGGGTGCCGCCGGACAAACCCGTCGAAATCTGGTTCCAGGACGAGATGCGTCTCGGTCAGAAGAACACCCGCGTCCGCCAGTGGGCACGCAAGGGCACACGGCCCCGCCAGCCCGCCGATCAGCGTTACCAAAATGCGTATCTTTTTGGCGCCATCTGCCCCGAACGCGGCACCGGCGCGGCGATCATGATGCCAGCAGCCGACACCTATGCGATGCAGCGCCACCTGGAAGAAATCAGCAAAATTGTCTCCGATGGCGCCCACGCCGTCATCCTCATGGACCAAGCCGGCTGGCACACGACATCCGCTCTGGAAATCCCGCAAAACCTGTCGCTCATGTTTCTGCCGCCCAAATCACCAGAGCTGAATCCAACCGAAAACATTTGGCAATATCTCCGCCAGACATGGCTCGCAAACCGGACGTTCGACACATATGACGCGATTCTCGACGCGGGGTGCGAGGCCTGGAACAACCTCATCGCAAGACCGCAAACCATCACATCCATCGCAAGCCGCAACTGGGCGAAAGTCGGTCAGATTGAATAACCCTTGGTATCACCCCCTGTTTACCGCAGATTTCAAGCGAGGGTGAGGTTGATGGTTTCCCAGGGGGTTTGACCGCGTATTTTGGCTGTATCGGCGACGGTTCTGACCATGCAGTCACCTCTCGCGGCCCACATTGACCGGAAGCCGTTGGTGACTTTGCGCTGTGTCACCGAAGGGCGCAAAGCGCGCTCGCAACCGTTGTTGGTGACCTCGACCTCGCCGGGAAAGTCCAGGAACGTGAGCATCTTTGGGCTGGCTCGTGCCAATTTGCCCCGCAAGTCCTCGGCAAATAGGCAGTTTGACGGGGCGCTGAGAAGCTCTGCCAGATTGCGCTCCAACTCGCGTTTCTTGCGCTTGATCGTGCTGGCGGCATAGCTCGTAACGTCATGTGCCAGCGCGAACACCCGGTCCATCCAGAGCTTCAGCTGAAACGGAAGCCGGTCCTGACTGGCGTCAACCCCATAAGCGATGTCACGCGCCAGGTGGGCCAGGCAGGTCTGATGCTGCTGCCCATGGTTTTGCTGTGCCGAATACCCATCGGAAAGCCATATCTTCGGGCGATGCCCGCCCATGACATCGCGCACGACCTGGGCGGCCCGGCTGAGGTGAACCTCATGTACGACGGCGTGTTCGCTCATAAACACCCAGTGATGGGCTGTACGCATGAATGGAACGGTGGGGGGTCATAAGGCCGGTTTTTCGTCCAGGCACCGATAGATGGTCGCGGGGTGGACGTTGAAGGTTCTGGCGACGGAGGCGATTGATTGGCCGCTCTTGACTAGATCTCGGGCGACTTCCTTTTGATCCTGTCGTAACTTTGAGGGGCGACCGAAGGCGACGCCCCGGGCCTGAGCGGCTTCGCGACCTTCCTGTGTTCTGGTTAGGATCAGCGATCGTTCGAACTCGGCAATACCCCCAAAGACGGTCATGATCATCTTACCTGTAGGGCTGGTGGTATCTGCCCAAGGCTCGTCAAGGGATTGTAATCCTGCGTTTTTATCGTTCAACGCCTCTGCAATGCGAAGGAGTTCGGCTGTCGACCGCGCCAACCGGTCCAGCTTGGTAACGACCACCACATCCTCTTTGCGCAGTTGGCTCAGAAGCTTTTCGAGTTCAGGGCGTTTTTTGGCCGCACCAGAGACCTTCTCTTCGAAGAAGAACTCACAGCCAGCTTTGGTGAGCCTGTCTCTCTGGATTTCGAGCGTCTGATCCTTTGTTGAAACCCTCGCGTAGCCAATTTTCATTTGGCCATCTCCCTTGATGTGCGATTCTTATTGCAAAAGTGATTTGTTTCGCGCATATGTTTTGCGAGGGATTTTTCCTTTGGAATCAGAGCGACCGATCTGCGTCGCAAATGTTGTGAGTTTCGCACAGCATGCCCACCCGGTTTCTCAGTGATGCGCAACGGGAGCGATACGGGCGCTACGATGGATCGCCCAGCCGAGACCAGATTGCGCGGCATTTTCACCTTGATGCGGCCGACCGCGAAATCATCGCTCGCTTGCGCGGCGCCCACAATCGTCTGGGCTTCGCCCTTCAGCTTGGAACCGTTCGTTTTCTTGGCGTCCTTCCGAGTAGGTTCGACGAGGTTCCCGACATCGTGGTCGACGCACTTGCTGCGCAGCTCGACCTGACCACGGCACCTTCTCTGGCTGCATACAGAACTGGCCGGCCAAAAAAGCACCATGCTGCGATCATTCGAAAGACCTATGGGTTTCGAGAGCTGGCCGATGATGCTTGCGCCCGGTTTCGCCTGACGCGTTGGCTTAATGCGCTGTGCTGGTCTGGTGATGATCGACCGAGCCTGCTGATTGATCGGGCCACAGCGTGGATGTTGGCAAACAAGATTCTGCTGCCTGGGATCAGCACCCTGGAACGCCTCGTTGCCCGCATTCGTGATCGTGCGCATCGGCGGCTGTGGCAAAACTTGTCTGATGTGTTGTCGGACGAACAGCGTAGAAAGATTAGCGTCCTGCTCGACGGGGAAGGTGGATCGTTTCGCACGCTTGATGCCTTGCGCGCGGCACCGACAAAACGGGCTATGATAGAGTTGATACGCCACTTTGATCGCATTGATGCCATTCGCGCTTACGAGTTGGCGCTGCCACCGCCAGCAACAGTTCCGAATGCGCTCGTCCAGCGCCTGGCAAAGGTGGCCAGAACGATGCGGCCATCTGCTATTGCTGCCGCTAGGGAGCCGCGTCGCACCGCAATTGTTGCTGCCTTGTTTCACACGCTGGAAGCAGTTGCCATTGACGACGCGGTGGAGCTGTTTGACGCTTTGATGGCGGATATTTTCCGAAACGCCAAGGCTACAAGTAAGCGAAAAAGGATGCGCAACCTGGGAGATCTGGACGCTGCTGCCCTCACGCTGCGCGATCTTGCACGGCGCGTTATGACCGATGATGACAACACAGACCTTACTTTCCCAGCCTGGCGCAATGCCCTCTATGCCGACTTGAATTTCGGAGCCCTCACTGAGGCCGCCGACCGCATCGACGCTCTGGCCCAACCACCCGAAGATAAACCGCTGGAGGAATTGCTTGCAAAATGGCGCACAACGCAGGCTCTTTTTCGTAACCTCCTTATGCGCATCACGTTTGACGCTTCGCCCAAGGGTCAACCTGTCAAAGAGGTGCTCGACTATCTTCGTGGCCTTGAGAATTGGGGAAAGGCCAATATGCGTGATGCGCCGACTGACATCCTGCGTGGGGGGTGGTGCAAATACGCTCTTGATAGCGAGGGGAATGTCAAAGACAACAAGGCTTTCGTTTTTGCGGCGTGCGAGGCTTGGCAAAACGCTCTCAAAACCCGCGATATTTTCGTGCGTGGTGGTGTGCGGTTCGATGACCCCCGGAGGGGCTTGTTGAGTGGCGAAGCCTGGCGTGCAGCGAAGCCAACCGTATGCCGCGCCCTTGAACGCTCTCCTGACGGACAAGCCGAACTGGCTACGCTCGCTGGTCAACTCGATCAGGCTTACCGCCGAACTGCAAAGAATTTCGACACCAATCCAGCGGCAAGGATTGAAATTACAGGTGGGAAAGCCCGCCTCGCCGTTTCGCCACTTGATCGTATCGAAGAGCCAGACAGCCTGAGGGCACTGAAATCCTCCATGCGGAAAAGACTTCCCAAAGTCGATCTCTCGGACGTGCTCCTGGAGGTTGCCACCCGCACCGGATTTGCAGAGGATTTTACCCATGTCACGGAACGACAGGCGCGGGTCGGTGGGTTCCAGACCAGCCTGTGCGCCGTGCTGCTTGCTGAAGCCTGCAATATTGGTTTCGAACCGATCGCACAGCCAACCCTTGAGCCACTCAAGCGCGACCGGCTTTCCTGGGTCAGCCAGAACTTCATTCGAGCTGAAACAATCACCGCGGCCACCGCGCGTCTTGTCGCCGCTCATAATGAATTGCCAATCGTTCATCATTGGGGAGCCGGTGATGTCGCCTCCGCCGATGGTGTGAGGTTCTCCGCTCCGCCAACCGTCATCCATGCCGGGCCAAACCCGAAGTATTTTCAGACCGGGCGAGGCATCACGCTCTACAACTTGGTCTCCGATCAGTTCACCGGTCTCAATGCCCTCGTTGTGCCCGGAACCTTGCGCGACAGCATGTTCATCCTCGCGCTTCTGCTCGAACAGGAAACCGACCTTGATCCCGTGGAAATCATGACCGACACTGCAGCCTATTCCGATATCGTCTTCGGACTCTTTTGGTTGCTCGGCTATCAGTTCAGCCCGCGCCTCGCCGATATTGGTCAAACCCGACTTTGGCGCATCAATCCGAAAGCCGACTATGGCCCACTTGATCCGCTTGCCCGTAACAGGGTCAATATCCGGGTGATCATTGAGAACTGGGAGGATTTGCTGCGCTTGGCCGGATCGCTGAAGCTTGGATACATCCATGCCGGTGCAGTCATGCGCACGCTGCAGGTGCGTGAGCGCGCTACCGCACTCGCCAAGGCTCTTGGAGAACTGGGTAAGATCATAAAATCCCTGCACGTCCTCAGCTTCATTAACGATGAGAAAAAGCGGCGGCGCATCTTGATCCAACTCAACCGACAGGAACTTCGCCATGGTCTCGCACGTCGCGTTTGTCACGGTGAACGTGGCGAAATCCGCAAACCTTATCGGCAAGGCCAAGAGGAACAACTCGGAGCGCTCGGATTCACCCTCAACGCCATCGCTTATTGGAATGCAACCTACATGCAGACTGTGCTCGACCAACTCGAAGCAGAAGATCAGGCAAGTGACCCCGCCGACGTTGCTCGAATATCGCCGCTCACACACAAACATATCAATTTCCTCGGCAGACACGCATTCACCCTGCCGGAAAACATCGCCGCCGGGGAACTGCGTCCTCTCCGACAAGCTAATTCCGAATGGTAATTTTGCAAAGCCTTATGACCCCCCACCGTTCCATTCATGCGTACAGCCCAAGAAGGAGGCGAATGCCGCCTTCGACCTCTTCGTCGAAACTTACGGCGTGAAATACGAGACGGCCGTTGGCAAGCTGGTCAAAGACCGTGACGAACTGCTCGCCTTCTACGACTTCCCAGCCGAACACTGGAAGCACATCAGGACCACGAACCCCATCGAAAGCGTCTTTGCCACGGTGCGCAACCGTACCAGGAAAACCAAAGGCTGCCTGAACCGCAAAACTGCCCTCGCAATGGTCTTCAGGCTGATGATGTCAGCGAAGAAAAAGTGGCGGAAGATCTCCGGACCGAACCGTCTACCCGAAGTCATTCAGGGGGTTGCGTTCAAAGACGGTATAAAGCAAGTTCAAATAGCCGCCTGACGAGGGCCATCACCAACTTTCGGGCATAGCTCGCTGACGCGGCCCGTGACGCTAGGAACCAGGGAGATATTAGATGAACCGTTTGGCTCAGTTTACAATAACGGCCCCCTATATGGTTGCGGTACTGGGATTGTCAGCCTGTGGTAGTAGCAGTGATCGCATTAACGCAGAAAAGGCACAAGAACTGACCGGCGGAAGCAAGCCGGCAGAAACGGTTACACGGGGGCTGCAGACTCCGGCGGATTGGGGCCGGCACACTATATTTTATGGCGAAGGTTTGCTTAACGGTGAGAGGGTTAATTTTGAATTTTCAAGTGTATGCACGGCCAACGAATGTACATTCATCAATGAAAATCCCAACCTCAAATTCACGCATACTTATTCCGATACTATCCAGCCCATTATTGACGATGATGAGACCGTTGATTTGGATCAATTCCGCGCCATTCTCACAAAAAATGGCATCACGATCCTTGAAGAAACGTGGTTATCCACTAATCTTGAGTATAGTTTGCGCACGTATGGCGCATGGATGGAGTATGCCGCGTTTGGGGTGACAAAGTACACCATCATTGATGAGCCAGATGAGTTCAGCTTTTATGGCAGATTAGGCTGGGCTGGTGGTACGCGCACGGGAACCCGCCCGAGTGCTGATGCAACCTGGAAAGGCCTGATGGTCGGTACACCCCGAGAAGGAACGTATCGTGGCAACATCCTGCAAGGGGATGCGCTGTTGGTCTACGATTTAAGTAATACAAATTTGGATGTCACTTTCAGCGATATCAAGGATCTTACCCGCGAGAAGGATTACGAGACGCCTAGGGTCTTTTTTGAAGATGTACCGGTTGAGGAAGACGGTCGCTATGGGGCCGATGGGATCAGCGGTGATTTTGCCGGGCCTAACCATGAGGAAACTGCCGGTGTGTTCGATAAAGACGGTATCGTCGGTGCTTATGGCGCCAGGATTACAGAGTGATCTTTTCGCTGTTCCGTGACCGGCGTCGTCACAGTTGGATATTCTGTGCAGCGCTGTGGGTGATTGGCGCCGGGTGTTTCGTGCCCGGCGCAACAGCCCAAACCACGCCTCCGGTGCCGGAACAGCATGAGGTGAATACCGAGCATCGGTTCCGGCTTGGGCTGTCGCTTGTGGCGGCTGATCGTCCACGGGAGGCGGCGAAGGTCTTTTCGGATATTCTGGCCCGGGACCCCAACCTTGACCGGGTGCGGCTTGAATTGGCCCGCGCCTGGTTTCTTTCCGAACAATGGGGCAAGGCACGGAGTGAATTCCTGTCGGTGCTTTCGGGAAGATTACCTGAGCCGGTTCGGGACAATGTGCTGGGCTTTTTGCGGGCTATTGACGCGCGCCGGGGCGTCGATTGGGATGTGGATTTTGCCCTTGTTCGACTGGGGAATACCCGCCGCTACGAAAGCGATACAATTATGGTGAACGGGTTGCCGTTCACACTTAACGGCCGTGACGGCGAAACGGCCCTGGGCTTGCGATACAGGCTGGGCGGGGTTGTAAAGCAGGGTTTTCCGGGACTGTCCGGCTCGAATGTTCAGGCACTGGGTTTTGGCGGTTTCTCCCTGTCGGGCGAAGAAGGTCCCGGCTCCCGGTTTGATGACCTGACGGTGAGGGGGGAAGCGGGTATCCGCTTTGTATGGCCACGTGCCACCCTGTCGTTTTCGCCCTCCGTTTCCCGACAGTTTCTGGCCGGGACAGCAACGGAAGATCGTCTGGGCTTTCAGGCTGAAGCAAGAATACGCTCACGTCAGGGCGCGGCCTATGCGATCCGGGTCGGCTGGCAGGATATCGACCACCTGCGGTCAGACGGCCGGGACGGTCATGTTGCAACCCTGGGCCTCAGTGGCACATGGTCGCTCACCCCCAGAGCTTCGCTGGGCCTGTCCCTGTCGCTTGTGGACCGAGAGGCAGCAATCTCGCTCGCCGATAATCACCGCCTGGCGCGGTTGACGGCCTCTGGAACCTTTGGTGTGGGAAGAGGGATCACCCTGCGGCCCAGTCTCTACTTTGAGCACAAGAAGGTAGACAAGTCCGGTCCTGCGGCGGCGGATGAAACCGGTACGGGCGTGTCCCTGACAATCGAGACCAGCCGCCTTGTTCTGGGCAATGGCTTTACACCTTATGCCACACTGTCGGCCAGCCAGGTGAAATCGGACATCAAGGCGTTTTCCTGGCGGACCCATTCCGTGGCTCTCGGATTGGAGCGGCGCTTTTGAAAACCTTGCATCACAGGAGTTGACATGGATGTTATGACCTACTCAAACGCACGCGCTCAGCTGAAGGGCGTCATGGACAGGGCGACCCATGACAAGCAGGAAGTTGTCGTGACGCGCAAGAAAGGCGAGTCCGTCGTGGTTGTGTCCCTGGAAACCTGGAACGCCGTCAACGAGACGTTGCACCTCTTGTCCACACCAAAAAACGCATCCCGCTTGCGGTAAAAATGGCGGTCACGTGGTGGCACGGGCTGACGAACGCAGAGCGCGACAACTGGGCCGATCACTTGGGCCGCACCTTCGAGGCAGGCGGCAGGACATACCCCCGCCGCGAGGCCGACATGGCCCAAGCGGCTTACGAGGAGATTTCAACCGATGCCTAATACCGTCACAAACGAACTACTGCTTGAGCACCTGAAAGCCATTCAAGGGCGGTTGACTAACATCGAAGACGAAGTGCGCATTATGCGAACGGAGATAGCGGGAATGTCGCAAACCATCGCGGCCCATGCTCTCCGACTGGACCGGATGGAACGCCGCTTAGATCGCATCGAGCGACGCCTCGACCTGGCGGACGCACCCGCCGAATAGCCCTACCTCATCTCGCCCTGACGACCGATCCGTAATGCGTTTTTCAGAGCGTGGTGCGATTCACCCTTGTTGAGCCCGATATTGGCCCGACGCTGCATGTCGATACTCAACGCCCACTCGATCATGAACAGCGTCCGTTCGATCCGTCCGATTTCCCGAAGAGCAATGGCAAGATCATGCTGGCGCGGACGGGCCGACAATTGCTTCAGCATCTGGCTCGGCGCCACCTTGCCGGAGAGCATCGTTGCGGTGCATCGCAACACATCGGGCCAATTGTCGAGGAACGTCTGTTCCCGAGCCTTGCCTCCGATCAGCCCTCTGATACCAGCGGCTTGATCACTTGACCGTTGCCCAGTCGCGGCTTGTTATTGATGATATGCGCTCGGGATCGTTTTCGAAGAAGTTCCATGCGTCTTGGCACTTGTCGAGAATATCCTCGTGGCTATCGAAGACCGTAATGGCGAGTTTGTTTGCCCGCAGGTAGGCCCAGACATTTTCCATCGGGTTGAGTTCTGGCGCGTAGGCTGGAAGCTTCAGGAGTGTGATGCTTTCAGGCACTTCGAGTGCTTTGGCCTGATGCCATCCCGCACCATCCATGATCAGGAGCGCATGTGCGCCTGTCGCAACCGTTTTGGCGATTTCTTGAAGGTGCAGGCACATTGCCTCTGCATCGACGCGGGGCAGGATCATCCCCTTGCGCTCCAGCATCACGCCGATCCGCCGATAACCGAACCTGCGCCGCTTGGCAGCGACGTCCTTCATGGGGTCGATTACCGGAGGGGGCGGAATCGGGCTAAGGATTCTCCCGGTGTCTTTTCATGATGTTGAGGACGGTATTTTTGCTGATCCCGAGGTCTCGGGCTATCCAGCGATAACTACGACCTTCGCTGACAGCCCGAATGACCTTCGGAGCGAGCGTGTCTGATACCGGTCTTTGACCTGGCTGACGACCGAGCTTTTTGCCTCGGGCGCGGGCTGCGGCCAGCCCGGACTTGACACGCTCGCTTAGCATGTCGCGCTCGAATTGGGCGATCCCGGCCAGCATCGTCGCCATCATGCGCCCGTGCGGCGTGTCGAGTTCGAAGGTCATACCGCTCATCGCAACCACCGGCACCTTCCAGCCGGCCAGTTGATCCAGTGTTCCCAGCAAGTCTTGTGTTGAACGACCCCATCTGGACAGTTCCGTGACGAGAATGGCATCAATCTGATGGGCCTGTGCAAGCTTCATGATCCGGTTGCGCGCCGCTCGGCTCACTTTGGAGCCTGAGGCTGTTTCTCGGAAGATATCGATAACATCGTAATCGCTGCGCTTTGCAAAAGCGGTTAAAGCGTTTTGACATGATGTTGAATCACAATATTATGTTAAAACGCCCGCAACATACTGATTTTGCATGCGTTTCACAATCAAGCTGTGTCTCAGCTTAATCGCGAAACGCTTTAGATCCGCGACCTGCCGATCACAGGATTGGTCCGAAGTGGACACTCTGGCATAGATGGCGGCGCGTTGTCCCAATTGAACCGCCCTGGATTTTCGTCCTGCAACTCGTTGATTTTGTTGACGTGGATTTTGCACTGAACAGACACTCCTTCAAA
This sequence comes from uncultured Paracoccaceae bacterium, assembly GCA_951812305.1. Classification (GTDB taxonomy): domain Bacteria; phylum Pseudomonadota; class Alphaproteobacteria; order Rhodobacterales; family Rhodobacteraceae; genus Rhodobacter_B. Next base: position 485,336 of record CATOSB010000008.1, on the reverse strand, counting down.
AGGACAAATTTCATGCCAAGACGCAATGTTCTGACGCATCGTCAGCGGACCGCTCTCTTCGACCTGCCCACGGGCGAACCTGCCCTGCTACAGCACTACACCTTGGCGGATGATGATATCGAGCACATCCGGACGCGCAGGCGGCCGGAGAACCAGATCGGCTTTGCGCTTCAGCTTTGCGTCCTGCGCTATCCTGGTCGGCTATTGAAGCCGGGCGAGGTGATCCCGGAAGCCGTCTCCCGTTTCATCGCAGCTCAGCTGGGGCTAAAGGTGGAGAATCTGCTGTGCTATGCGGCCCGCAAAAAAACCCGTCGAGAACACCTCGTGCAGCGCGACAATCAAGATGAGAAGTGCGCGTCAATCAGGATGAGAATCCTTGGTCGCGACGTTTGTGATGGTGGCGGGCTTTTTGTCCGCGATCAAGGGTTTTGTTGTTTTTGATTGTCGCGGCGCGTCAATCAGGTTTGATGTTTGCGCATGTTGCTTTTTGAGCCGGGCGTCCAGGACCCTTTGCTTGTTTGGCCGCTTTGCGCCGGTAGCTTTCCACGTTCATCTCGAAGATGGTGGCGTGGTGCACGAGCCTGTCGACGGCGGCCAGTGTCATGGCTGGATCCGGGAAGATTGTATTCCATTCTCCGAAGGGCTGGTTGGCCGTGATCAGCATGGAGCGGCGTTCGTATCTCGCGCTGATCAGTTCGAACAGCACACTGGTCTCAGCCTGATCCTTGGTGACGTAGGTGATGTCGTCGAGGATCAGAAGGTGGAATTTTTCGAGCTTTGCGATGGCGCTTTCGAGGACGAGGTCGCGCCGCGCCTGCTGCAACTTCTGCACCAGGTCCGTGGTGCGGCTGAAGAGGACGCGGTAGCCTTGCTCGACAAGGGAAAGACCGATGGCCGAGCCGAGATGCGACTTGCCCACACCTGGTGGCCCGAACAATAGAATGTTGCTGCCTTTTGTGATCCAGCTGTCGCCCGCGGTGATGGCGCTGACATGGGCTTTGGACAACATGGGGACGGCTGTGAAGTCGAAGGCCTCAAGCGTCTTTCCCGGCAACAGCCTTGCCTGCGCCAGATGTCGCTCGATGCGGCGACGGTGGCGCTCGGCCAACTCATGTTCGACCAGTGTGCTGAGCAGTCGGGCGGCAGGCCAGCCTTCCTTGTCGGCCTGTTCTGCGAAGCGGGGCCAGAGGGCTTTGATGGCAGGCAAGCGCAACTCGGTCAGAGCCAGTGTCAGACGCGCGGTATCTGTCTGGGGTGATGTCATGCTGTCACCTCCTGAGCGGATACCGCATTGCAGAGCAACCGGTTGTAGGATGAGAGATCGGCGAGTTGTACCTCGACGTCCGGGAGCGCGTCTTCTGACGGGCTGAACAGCGCGTGTAGAGCCGCCATGTCAGGCGGGCGCTTCTGGCGAAGGTCCTCCTCAAGCTGCGCTGCCAATTCAGCCTCGCAGCCCCGATCATGGGCAAGTGCCAGAAGATCGACAGCCATGCGGCACGCCGCCTTCTCACTGGTCTGCTCCAGCAGGAATGTGAACATGTCGCGGAACGCCCGGCGCGGAAAGAGCCGATCCCGGTAGACCAGCCCCATCAGTGCCATGGGCTTTTTACGCAACGAATGGATCACATGGTGGTAGTTGACCACGTGACCATGACTGCCGTCACGGAATGCACGCCCCCGCTGCAGTGTCATCAGAGGCGTGCCCCCCGGAAACAACTCGAGGCGATCGTCGTAGAGCCGGATCCGCAGACGATGTCCGATCAACCGCGACGGCACAGTGTAGAACACCTTGCGCAAGGTGAAGCCCCCGGAGGACGTGACGCGCAGCGTAACCTCCTCATAATCTGTGGTCCGCCGCGCCGGCAGCGGCTTGAGGCTCATGCGTTCGGCGTCGATGCGCCTGGCATTGCGCGCATTGATCCGGCCTGCGATCTCATCGATGAAGCGACGGTAGGTGACGAGATCCTCAAAGTCGCGCGAGCCTCGCATGATCAGCGCGTCCTCGATGGCGCGCTTCAGATGCCCATTGGGGCTCTCGATGGAACCGTTCTCATGCGCGACGCCCTTGTTATTGCGTGTCGGCGTCATGCCGTAGTGCTGACACAGGGCATCAAAACGGTCGGTAAGGTCGTCTTTGGCGGCCTGGTCCAGGTTTTTGAAGGCCGCCGACAGGCTGTCGGTGCGATGGTCGTGAGGAGCGCCTCCGAGCGTCCAGAGGGCATTCTGCAATCCCTCGGCCAGTGCAACATAGCTCTCGCCACCCAGAACCACATGGGCGTGCTGGAACCCGCTATAGGCAAGCCGGAAGTGATACAGGCGATGATCCAGCGGCTCACCAGTGATGGTCACCCCCAATTTGCCCATGGCGGTAAAATCCGACAGGCCCATCTTGCCCGGCTCATGGACCTGCCGAAACATCACCTCCTGTTCGGGACCATGCTCAGCGTTCCAGGCCCGTATCCGCCGCTCCAGAGTGCGGCGAATGCCGGTGCCAGGCTCCGGATGTCGGCGCATAACCTCTTCGTAAACCGCCACAGGCCGGATGCCCGGCGACGTCTGCAACATCGGCACAACCACAGTGTCGAAAATATCGGCCAGCGGATCAGGGCGACGCCGGCCGCGCGACTTCTTCTTCTGTGATGGTAAAGTTGGGTCGGCTTGCAGCCGATAGCCCGTGGATTGGCTGATGCCCGCCCTGGCGGCGGCCACGGGGACGGTGTGGGTCTGTCTGAGCGTCATGAAGAGCCTCATCTGTTGGTCGGTGACATGGCGGCCCGGCATGAACGATCCTCCTGGCAGAAAATCTCTTCATATCCGAGCCGGCCACGACCGTCAGACCCGCCCAATTGGGGCAAAACGCGGGAGTTGGACCTCTCCAGTCGGGCTACGCCCTCCCTACGAGGTCCAACTCCCGCGTTCTCATCCTGATTGACGCTGGATTCTCATCTTGATTGTCGCGCTGCAGGATTCGCCTGTTACAACAAGCGCCTCTGTGCCGCGCGCCACCATGATGGCTGCAAGCATTCTTGCGTTGGCTACTGACGGGGCGAAGACGATCATGCGGCGGTGGGTCGATACGAGATCCTCGCACTCAGAGATGATCTTCAGGTTCCTTTGCGTACTTTGGCCCAGACGCTCTAATACGTCGCCTGGCACATCGATCATTTGTGACAACCCCGCCATGTCCTCTTGAGATAAATCGAGCCCAGCCTGGACATTTAGCGTCCGGAAGTGGGGGCGCGCGAGATAACCTTCTTCCATCAGGTAGGTAACCGGATCAGGGTGGCCTTCTATCTCAAGCATCACTTTTTCACGACCGAAGAACTCGGAAAGCTCTTCGTCCTTACTCAAATCATCCCAGGTCCGCCCAGGAGTGGCCGTAAGGCCGAGCAGCCGCGTCGACGCCCGCTTTGTTGCCAGCGCATCTAGAACGGAACGATATGTGGGAGCTATCGCCTGGTGAGCTTCGTCAATGACCACAAGCGACGCCCGATCAGCCAAGGAGAGCAGATCTTTCACCGCATTTTTCTCCAATGCGGCCATCTTTCCAAGACCAGCAACGACTAGCCCGTCCTTGGCGCTTGCGAAATCGAAGCGTTTGGAACCCCAAAGCCGCCAAACTCCGGCGTCCCTGTTGCCAAGGAAGCGCCACGATTTCTGGAATTCATCAGCCGCTTGATCGAGAAGCTCAGTGTTCTGAGCGAGCCACACGACCAATGTTGGCTCATTGGCGCCAAGATGGGACGCCACGAGATGCATTGCAGTCCTGGTCTTTCCCGCGCCCGTCGGCATATGCAGGACACCTCGGTGTGGGCCTTTGGCGAGCATCAGTTCGGTTCGCCTTGCAGCCAACCTTTGATGATCAAAAAGCCCGTAGCCAACGAGGGCGCGATCATTGCCTGGCAGTTGCGTAGCCGGGGCGGTTGGGTCGTCGACAACACCAAAAAAGGAAAGCAGGGCCGGGAGGTGCTCTTCGTATGAGGCGAGCTTCAAGGCATCATCGAAAGGGTTTCGTCCTGCTGAAGCACCCAGTTTGGTGCACAGCTCGCGCACTTTCATGAGCGGCATCAATGCAATCACCTCGGAGCGCAACACATCATCCTGAAGCGCGTCAGCCGGATCCAACATACTAACTGCCAGCTCTGTCAGTTTGTCGGAGCTGCTGAATTCTGGCTCCAAACCATCCATGATTTCGAGCATTTCGACCGGAAGAAGGGCCTTGATCCTCTTTGGCTTCGCAAGTCTCAGTAGCTTCGAGAATGCAAGACCTGGGGTGTCCAGATCGATATCCGTTGCGGGTGACATAGTCTGCTAACTGCTCTCTATCATCTCTTGTTGGACGTTTGGAATACCTACGAAGCCATCGGCACAATCGCGATAGGCGGAAGAAGTAACCTCCGACCACAAGAAATGTAAGCGGTGTCACCGCGCCCTGTCAAAGCTCCAGGGCATCAGTTCGTCGATACGAGATGCTGGATGGCCGGCAGCGATGGCTTCGAGGGTTGCCTTGAGATAGGCATAGGGTTCGACGTCGTTAAGCTTACAGGTTTCGATCAGGGAGGCGATACGCCCCCAGTTTCTGCCACCTTCGTCATGGCCCGCAAAGAGCGCGTTCTTACGATGAGGGCAATCGGGCGGATGGACCGCTCGACCACGTTGCTGTCCATCTCGATAGCGCCGTCATCGAGAAAGAGCTTCAGTCCGTCCATGTGTTTGGCGATGTAGGAGAGCTTATAGCCGAGGCGTGATTTGGCCGAGATGCGGGAGCGGACGGTTTTGAGCCAGATCTCGAATGCCTCGATCAGCGGCTTGGTCTTTTCCTGGCGAACAGCTTTGCGCTCGGCGGCGGGTTTTCCTCTGATCTCAGCCTCGATCTTGTAGAACTCGGCAATCCGCCTGAGCCCATCCCCCGCAATGGGCGAGCCATCGCGGTCATGCACTTCCTTGAGCTTGCGCCGCGCATGAGCCCAGCAATAGGCCAGTTTGACGGATCCTGAGTTACGGCCCGGTTTGGTCAGGGCATTATAACCCGTATAGCCATCCACCTGCAGCGTACCGCTGAAGCCGGTCAGGAACTCCGTTGCGTGTTTGCCGCCACGCCCATCGGCGTAACAGAACACAACACCCGGTGGGCCGGTGCCCCCGAAGGGCCGCTCATCGCGGGCAATGGCCCAGAGATACCCGGTCTTGGTTCTGCCGCGCCCCGGATCGAGCACCGGACAGCGCGTTTCGTCTGCAAAGAGCTTGCTGGAAGATTTGAGATCTTTGAACAGATGATCCACCACGGGAGCAAGATGGAAGGATATCCGGCCCATCCAGCCCGCAAGGGTGGAGCGGTGCAGATCAAGGCCGGATCGGGCATAAATCTGCGCCTGCCGGAACAAGGGGCAGTGATCGGCGTACTTGGAGACCGCCACCTGCGCCAATGTCCCCTCGGTAGGCAGGCCACCCTCGATCAGATACACCGGTGCAGGTGCCTGGGTCACGCCAGCGTCCTTGTTCGGACAGGCGTATTTGGGCCGGATGGTCACGATCACCCGCGCCTGGGCCGGAACAATATCCAGTCGTTCGGTGCGATCTTCGCCGATCCTGACCATCTCACCACAGCCGCAGGGGCATGTAGTGCTGTCAGGCTCGATCACCTGTTCGATACGTTCCAGATGATCCGGCAGGTTCCCAAGGTTGCGCTGCGCAGGTTTGCGCTTCTTGCGCGGTTTGGTCATCTCGATTGTTTCTGACTGCGCCTCGGCCTCCGCTGTCGCGACCTCCAGATCTTCAAAAGCCAGTTGCCGTTCATCCGGGCTGAGCTTCTCGGAGCGTTTGCCATAGACCAGCTGGTGCAGTTCTTTGACAAAATGCTCCAGACGCGCGTTGATCGCCTCAAGTTCCGCGTTCTGCGTGGCGAGAGCGGCGTTGCTTTCTTCGAGTGCGCAATTGCGCGACGTCAGGGTGCTGTTCAACAGGCTCACGCCAAACGCCTCTTTCCGTGCCGCCAAAACAACCGCCCGCACCTCGGCGGGAAGGGCATCCAGATCAAGGGATTTAATAACGTCAGGCATGGCGTGTTCTTAGCAGATCAGGCCACGATTTACACCCTGTACATAAGGCTGAGAGTCACTCTGCCGCACCCGGTCGACGTGTCCGCCGCGCCGTCACCCGTCGCCAGTCCAGACCCTCAAACAGAGTCTCAAATTGCGCCTTGGACAGCCGCATCACGCCATCATGGACCCTGGGCCAGGCGAACTTGCCCTGTTCCAGCCGCTTGTACGTCATCACCAGACCGGACCCATCCCAAAGCAGAACCTTGATGCGATCTCCACGTTTGGCGCGGAACACGATGATTACGCCCGAGTGCGGATCAAGGCCCGGATCGCGTTCAGCAACCGCCGCCAGCCCGTCATGGCCCTTCCTGAAATCCACCGGCCTGGTCGCAATCACAACCCGCACCGATTGAGACGGAACAATCATCCCTGTCGCGCCAGGTGCCGCGCAACATCCTTGATCCGTTTTGATGCCGTGCTTTTGGGCAACCGGATAGAGACAGATCCCGCGATGATCTCAATACCGTCAAAGGGCGAAGGCGGTGGTGTCGCAAGCACTGCGATCTCTGCAAAACCAGACGTCTGACCCTCGTCACGCGCGACCTTGCGCCGGGCCGTCGTGCGCCATGTCGATAACCGCGTCGCCGACATACCGTGTTTGCGAGCCACACCCGCAACCGTCGCGCCTGGCGCATACGTCTCCGCCACAATCGCCGCGCGCTCCGCAGCCGTCCGTAGTACAGGCCTGCGACGCGAAACCTCCGCCCCATCATCCAACATCAAATCACCTCCAGATCATTGGAGGCCAGAATCTCACATCAAACCGCAAGCCGATACCATGGGGCGCTCGCACCGGTTACCAAGAAATTCGTCACTTACTTGCTTCCAAGACATCATTGATCGAGTTCTTCAGCGATACGGTCATCCTTTGATAGGGGAACTCTCTCCAAGGAATAGGGGGGCGCCGGGTCCGCTCAGGACATTGTGATGCCTTCAGGTGGTGCCATCCACCATCATTACGGTATCTCCCCCTTTGCCAATTCCGCTTGTGCCCGGTCACCGGTATGGCGATAGAGCTTTGTGGTTTCCGGGTCGACCCCGGCGGTGCGCAGGATGTCATTGTCATTGAGCCTCATCACCGGACCCCTGACGCCTTCCCTTGTCGGCGAGCACCCATTTGCAGGCGTGATCGTCGCACTCGATGAGTCCGGTCTTTTGGGCCTCGTAGGCGATGGTTGCTGGCGAGGGGAAGGAGCGGGTCTGCGGCGACGGCGCGCAGCCCCTGCCTTTGCACGTCGAGGGACCCCAGGTCGCGTTCGAACTGGGCGATGCCAGCGAGCAGGGTTGTCATCATCCGGCCATGGGGTGTGCGGAGTTCGAATGTCAGTCCACGGCTTTGGCGATGCTTCTTTTCTTGCTCAATATCCATAAGTGCATTGCTTGAATATTCGTTTTTGGATATACACATGGGTAACAGGAGAACCGCTATGCCACTCTATATCCGAGACGACCAAGTTGACGACCTTGCCGTTCGCTTCATGAAGCTGATAGGCGCTAAATCCAAAACGGACGCGGTCCGTATGGCTCTTATGGCCCAGTTTGAAGCCGTTTCCAACCAGAAACCGCTTTTGGAGCGCCTCGAGCCGATCCTTAAACGCGCCGATGATCTGGGTCCGACGGACCCTGATTTCGACATGAGGAAGTTCACTGATGAAATGTGGGAAGACGCCTAATGTTCATTGACGCATCTGCAATTTTCGCAGTTCTCAATCGCGAGGCTGGCTATGAAGATCTGGCCCGCCGCATCGAAGATGTGGCAGACCAACTCTATACGTCGCCGTTGTCCCGCTTTGAAGCCTCAGTCAGTCTTGCGCGCCAGCGCTCGGGGAAAGACAAGAAGCCTTCCCCCGATCTGGTTGCGGATTGCGCTGCACTGGTTTCAGCTTTCGCGAAAGAGGTTGGGGCAAAGGATATGCACATTACTAGTAGCATTGGCGACGGAGCGGTTCGCGCCGCCGCCAAATACGGCAAGACCGTCGGCCATGCCGCCGGTCTAAACTTCGGGGATTGTTTCACCTACGCCTGTGCGAAGGCTTACAGGGTAAAGCTCATCTATAAAGGTAACGATTTTTCCGAAACGGATTTGGCTTAGAGCCAGCCATGAAGGCTTCTAAGAAACGTGGCCTGTTCTGTCGCCTGCGCCGGGCGACGTGCCGGTCCAGGGGTCAGTCGTTTTTTCAGTTCGGCCACGCGGTTCACGATCTTCCGCAAGCCGTCCATATCGTCGGGGCGCTCAAGCCCGTGTATCAGCCTGTGGCAGGTGGCGCACAACACCCGGAAGTCGGCCACGCGGGTTTTTCGCCAGTCGCCCGGCGCAATATCTCCCATCGGCGTCAGGTGATGCGCTTCGATCACCCTGCGGGCATGGGGTCTGCCGAACGCGGCTACGGCATCGAGCCCGCATCCTTCACAGACCAGCCCGCGCATGGCCTTGATGCGGTCCGCATCCACACCGCGCCTCTCGATGACCCGATGGATCCGGGCCAGCCGGGTCTCGTATCCAAGCGCATCGTTTGCCGGGGCTGCTGGCAGAGACTGTCCGGCCCCGGCGGAGGGGCAACCGGAGAGCACCGCCTTGTCGTGGCGATGGGCCCATTGCGCCTTGGCGCGGGCCCCCGGCCCCCAGTCGATGCGGGTATACCCGACAAGGGCCTGGAGCCCCTCCGCCTTAACCCATCGCAGCGGTGTTGCGACCCGCCCCTCGTCGGACGAGGCTTTCGGATAAGCTGACCCGGGGATATATCCTTCCACGGGATTGGCCTCGTCGAAGCGGCGGGTCGGCCCCATGACCGCACTGACCCCGATGAACAACCCGACAGGTCCCGAAGCGCCCTGTTCCGCCAGGAAATGCGCACAATGGGTGACCCGGTCGGTGAATATCCGCGCGGCGGCGTTCTGGTAGGTTACGTAGCTCAGGAACCGGGCCCGGCCCTTTGCCCATTCGGCCCGCCCCTCCTCACCGGCATGCCGGTAGAGCTTTGTCGTCTCCGGACGGATACCGATTGCGCGCAGGATATCGTTGAATGTAGTCGCCCGGACCATGACGGCCTCCGGTGCGCGGCACGCCCTGCCACCTCCTTTCCTTTCGCCTTCACGAGAGGGTTCTTTCGGCTGTATCGCCTTTTGGCTGTCGTCCCTGTCTTCCGCGTTCGATGATGCTGAGGATTGCGAAAGCCAGATTGAGTTTTCCGTCTTTGGCCCTTTGGGTAAAGGCGCGCATGGCACCACCGGGGTTTTGGATGGGTGCTGTGGGATGGTACCTGTTGCGATCGATGACGAGGAGAGCGAGGAAGGCGATGTCCTCGCCCATGACGTCACATGCATCGAGCCATGCGGAGACATTGATGCCGCGTTCCCGCAGGATGAAGGGGATGGCCTCGCGCCAGTCCTCCAGCGCATCGAGATAGAGCACGGCGTCATCGGACGCCATCTCACGCAGCTTCTCCGGTGTGAGCCATGCCATGAATTCGGGGTTGACAGGACCGTCCCCGCCGCCAGCCTTGTTTTCAAGGCCTTCTTGATCACCCTCGAATGAGGGTGATCTCCCTAAATTCCAGCCGCCGGCGTAAGCTGGCGTCCGCATTGACGCGGGTTTATCCGCGTTACAGGATTCATTTAAGTTTATTTGAGGGTAACTCCCAAGCACCCTGTCCGATAGGGTTGCGGGGTTTTGTTCCGTCAGAGCCGTGCGATGATCTGAGGTGGTGACAGGGTCAGGATTTCCAGGATGTTGAACCGGTGTTTTCTGGCCGTCGAGATGACGGACCTGATGTCGGCGAAGACCCGCGCGCCCTCGAGGGTGCGGAAGGTGCCCGAGATTTTCATGCGCAGCTTCATCATGCGCAGGTCCTGTTCGGCCTGATTGTTTGTGAATGGGACCGCGAAGTCGGCGATGAATCGCAAAACGTCATCGCGGTAGTCACGCAGGCGGAGGAGCAGGTTGTGGCCTGGCCGCCTGGCTTTTCGGCCGCGGGTGCCGGGGCTTTTGGCCAGCGGGGGCTGGCGTTCGTGGAAGGCGAGCCCCTTGGCGAGGATCGCCATGTATCTGGTGACTATACCCTGGCGAACCAGTTCCGGGAGTTCGGTCTCGCCTTGATCCTGAGCCGCGCATCTGAGCTGATTGGCGCTATGAAGCACTGCGCTCATCTCCGTCGCCCAAGGCTCTTTTTCGATCTCTTCGATGGCCTTGAGTTCGCGCAAGTGATGCGCCCCGCAGAGGGCGTGGGCGTCCACTCCGCTCATATGGGCGTAGTAGGGTTTCCAGTGATCATGAATGATCGTCCCGCCGGTCAGGAAGGTTGGAACAGCACCGCGTTTGGCGCTGATGCGGTAATGGGTGAAGGCGGTATCGCAGATCGTGTGCAGCCAGTGCAGCTTGCCGGCAACACGAAGTCCGGTCTCGTCCAGATGCCGAACGCCGCCTTCGGCAAGCCGGGCGAGAATGTGTTCAACCACGACACCCATCTTATTTGCCGCGCCGCGCGTCCAGTTGGTCACGCTGGCCGCGCACAAGCTGGTGGCCCCAAACAGGTCGCGCATAAGCTGGCAGACCCGATCCTCGGGTATCAGCTGCTGAACATTGCAATAGACCGCCACTGCCCGCATGCGCGTGCCATATTGCACATGCGCGGCCACGCCATCGGGAAAGCCAGCCGTCGTCGTGGCTCGACAATGGTCGCAACAATAAACCGCCGCCTGATGCTCGGTGACCTCCAGGCGTGGCGCAGGCAAGTCGAACACCTGACGCTTCTCGATCCCTTTCACCATCTCCGCCGTCAGGGCGCTCTGACAGGCGCTGCAATGCGTCGCCTCATGCCGTTCGACAAAGTCGGGTGTTGACGTCTGGCGCAGGGTGTCGCCCCGGTGGCCAACTTGGCCGCCACTTTTCTTTCCGGATTTGCCACGCAGGCTGCGCGGGGCTGGCTTCTTCAGGCCATCACTTGAAGGGGGCTTGCTGCTATTGCTGCTGTTCTTGGCCAACTGTCGGCGCAGGTCCGTGATCTCTTCCGCCATGCTCGCCAACGCAGCTTCAAGCTCAGCGATCCGACGCAGAGCCGTGGCGAGAAGTTGTTCAAGGGCGGCAACCTGATCCATCCCACCACTGATTCAGAGAAATCAACCCGGCGCCACAGAATTCAGACAAGAAAGAAAAAAACACGCGCAAAATGGCAAATTCGACTCACCATAAAACTGACAATAACACTCAAACGTGGGGGGTGCTTGGGAGTTACATTTGAGGTTGTATATGGGGTCCATTAGGGCTCAGTGCAAAATACCCCTCTAAGAAAAGTAACCCGTTGTAATCAAATGATTTTTATAGCTGTGCTTTCTGCGAATTTTGTGCGCATTTGCAAGCCTCTTAATTCATTGTTTTCAAATGATTTTAAATTTCTTAACGTGGTTTTCTGCACTCAGCCTCACTCGACCCCCTGGAGAGCAAGCGGGATTTTAGCCGCAAAAAATACGATTGGAATTCCGGTTCAAAACCATGGAGACCGAATTGCTCCATACATTCTGCGAGTAGTTGAGAGGACATACGGACTCCAATTACGCGGCCAAGAGCCCGAAATCGATCCGCTTATCCAGATCGACCTCGAAGCGGCCATAAGGGTTGATGTGTAGGTAGATGAGCGGGGACAGGCCGCGATAATCCTCAGGGGACAAGCGGGCGGCCACATCGGGGTTGCGCAGGACGGACTGCACCATCCGCGTGTTCACGTAGACCAGTGACGATTGTAGCAAGTGCAACGCGTGAGCAGCGGTCTCCTGATCCCGCACACGATTGGTGGCAATTTCACCGCCCTTGCCAAAGAACACGAAGCTGTTGGCGCTGTTCCAGTTCTCGACGACGTTCAATCCCTCATGAATTTCCCGACGGAAGGCCTCTGAGCGCAGATAGCGGCACAGAAAAATCGTCTTTATGGCGCGACCAAGCTCCGCCAGCGCCTTGTAGGTGGGGTGCATCACATCGGATCGGGCGAACCGGCGAAGGATGGCCTCGGGATCAGCCGTCCCGTGCTGCATGGCCGCTGCGTATTTGACCATCTCGTCATACTGGCGTTCGATCTCGCCCCAATCGACCACGCCCGACAGGATCGGAAGGAGATTGGGCAGTTGCCCTCGCATACCCGCACTAGGGAGGGCGAGTTTCTGCCGCGCAATTGCCTTGAGGCGCGGCGCAAGCTCAAAGCCCAGAAGATGGCAGAAAGCAAAGCCAACTGCGCTTTGGCCGTGGCTGTCCACATACTGCCGTTGGATTTCCATGTCCGTGCAATGCCGTAAGACACCCTCAATCATTGCGGCTACCTCAGAGGACGAACAACGCTTCAGCTGAGAATAAATGCAGGTCGCCTGACGCTCTACATGCCAATAAATCATGACGCCGCGCCCGCCATAGCGCGCATGCCACTCCGTCATCAGATTGCGATCCCAGGCCCCGAACTTGGTGGAATCCCCAGCACATGTTGTGCCCGGCGTGCCCCAGATTTCCGGTTCGCGAATTGCAAGCGTTGCATTGGCAACCTGCGCGCAAGCCGCCTTTAAGGAAGCCGGGTCAATATACCGTCTGCGAATGTGCAGAAGTTCGTCATAACTGACATCGGGTGAACCAGCGGCCACGCGTTTCAGGCCCGCGTTGGTTCCCAAGCCGTAAAGGCAGAGCAACAGGCGTTGATCTCGCACGGCAGGCGGCAGAGCCTCCCGACTGGCCGAGGTCTGAAAGCCGCTCAAAAACCCAGTATCGAGTGCTGTTTCTTTGAGAACATCCAAAAGCCCGGTCATCGGCCACGCCCGGGCAACCTCGCTTTTCAGCGTGGCCAAACCAGGCGGCTCTGGGGCTGGCGCAAAGGGCGTAATGGAAATCCGGTTCTCCCCACCCCGCCGCAAGCGCACCTTATCATTGTCAGGCAAGGTGGCGTTCAACAGCCGCAGTTCCTTCTCCAGCTCGGCTTTCACGCCCGCGACAAAGCCTCTTGCATCCTGCGATAGCCCCAGATCAGCGTAGTAGGAATCTCGACGCGTGTCGAAATCTCCCGGCAGGTCATCATCCGGGTTGCGGTAGCGGTCCGCACCTTCGATCCATATCTCTTTGGCGCGGATGCGTTCGCGAAGCTGTGTCAGCACACAGAGCTCGAAGGACACAACATTGACCCGACCATTCTCATCAATGACTGCGCTGCGCCATTTTCCGGGAATGATCCCTGCTGGAATATCATTTTCAGAAACAACCCGGCGACCGGCTTCCGCAAACCGGACAATCAGAACCAAGGCGGTCAATATCGGATGCCACATTGCATTGTTCGAGCGAAATCGCAAAGCCCGGAGCAACGGTGGCAGCATGCGGCGGTAGTGGCTGGCATATGAGTTGCGCATGGTCTGTTGGATGCGCGTGTCCAAGGTACCCTTGGCGCGATGTTCGTCAATGACTGCCCGGAGTTTAGCCGCCCCAGCGATAGGGAAGATAACGTCTTCAATCCGACCCTCGGGATGATCCAGCGCGGCCATGGCAATCTCGACAAGCAAACGCTCCTTGCCATGAACCGCGCCTATATCTGCCGCGATGCCCTGAATGACCTTTCGGCGTGACCGTGTTCCCAGGCGATGAACCACCTCCAAAAGCAGGTCAATGAGGCCGTCAATCAGCTGAGAGCGGCGATGCATCAGGTAGACCGCAAGAAGCCCGAAGCGCTTCTCGGGCGCATGGCGACGCATTTCCGAGGCGGTTTCGCCTTCTACCTGACATGCAATACGCATCACCCAACCGCGTTCGACATCACCAAGAATATCCAATGGAAGATTGAGCGCCGCGACAAAGGACACCTTTTGCGCCGTCAGCAGTACGCTGTCTAGCGTTGCAGCACCGACATCATCCTTCAGACGCTGAAACCCCGTTGTCGCCAAGGGCTCAGACAGCGTCCATTCTAACTGCGTAACCCTCTCGGTCGATAACCGCGATGCCACCTTCGTCAAATACCCCTCGCGGAAATCCCGACGGGCCGCGCGCGCAAGCCGCTCCATGATCTTCACTGAAGGAACCTTACCACCCTTCAATTTAGCCAGACATCCCAGAGCTTGGGGATTTTGGCATAACCTGCGAGGCATCGTCGGATAGCACGAAGGCCTGTCTTGAAGAGAGGTAACTCCCAAGCACCCCCCACGTTTGAGTGTTATTGTCAGTTTTATGGTGAGTCGAATTTGCCATTTTGCGCGTGTTTTTTTTCTTTCTTGTCTGAATTCTGTGGCGCCGGGTTGATTTCTCTGAATCAGTGGTGGGATGGATCAGGTTGCCGCCCTTGAACAACTTCTCGCCACGGCTCTGCGTCGGATCGCTGAGCTTGAAGCTGCGTTGGCGAGCATGGCGGAAGAGATCACGGACCTGCGCCGACAGTTGGCCAAGAACAGCAGCAATAGCAGCAAGCCCCCTTCAAGTGATGGCCTGAAGAAGCCAGCCCCGCGCAGCCTGCGTGGCAAATCCGGAAAGAAAAGTGGCGGCCAAGTTGGCCACCGGGGCGACACCCTGCGCCAGACGTCAACACCCGACTTTGTCGAACGGCATGAGGCGACGCATTGCAGCGCCTGTCAGAGCGCCCTGACGGCGGAGATGGTGAAAGGGATCGAGAAGCGTCAGGTGTTCGACTTGCCTGCGCCACGCCTGGAGGTCACCGAGCATCAGGCGGCGGTTTATTGTTGCGACCATTGTCGAGCCACGACGACGGCTGGCTTTCCCGATGGCGTGGCCGCGCATGTGCAATATGGCACGCGCATGCGGGCAGTGGCGGTCTATTGCAATGTTCAGCAGCTGATACCCGAGGATCGGGTCTGCCAGCTTATGCGCGACCTGTTTGGGGCCACCAGCTTGTGCGCGGCCAGCGTGACCAACTGGACGCGCGGCGCGGCAAATAAGATGGGTGTCGTGGTTGAACACATTCTCGCCCGGCTTGCCGAAGGCGGCGTTCGGCATCTGGACGAGACCGGACTTCGTGTTGCCGGCAAGCTGCACTGGCTGCACACGATCTGCGATACCGCCTTCACCCATTACCGCATCAGCGCCAAACGCGGTGCTGTTCCAACCTTCCTGACCGGCGGGACGATCATTCATGATCACTGGAAACCCTACTACGCCCATATGAGCGGAGTGGACGCCCACGCCCTCTGCGGGGCGCATCACTTGCGCGAACTCAAGGCCATCGAAGAGATCGAAAAAGAGCCTTGGGCGACGGAGATGAGCGCAGTGCTTCATAGCGCCAATCAGCTCAGATGCGCGGCTCAGGATCAAGGCGAGACCGAACTCCCGGAACTGGTTCGCCAGGGTATAGTCACCAGATACATGGCGATCCTCGCCAAGGGGCTCGCCTTCCACGAACGCCGGCCCCCGCTGGCCAAAAGCCCCGGCACCCGCGGCCGAAAAGCCAGGCGGCCAGGCCACAACCTGCTCCTCCGCCTGCGTGACTACCGCGATGACGTTTTGCGATTCATCGCCGACTTCGCGGTCCCATTCACAAACAATCAGGCCGAACAGGACCTGCGCATGATGAAGCTGCGCATGAAAATCTCGGGCACCTTCCGCACCCTCGAGGGCGCGCGGGTCTTCGCCGACATCAGGTCCGTCATCTCGACGGCCAGAAAACACCGGTTCAACATCCTGGAAATCCTGACCCTGTCACCACCTCAGATCATCGCACGGCTCTGACGGAACAAAACCCCGCAACCCTATCGGACAGGGTGCTTGGGAGTTACGAAGAGAGAGCATAAGGACCTTCGGGCTTTTCGAATCCCCTTTTTTCGCCGCGTATTGCGACGTGGTGCTCTTCGTTTGCTCCGGTTGAAACAGCCCAGTACATGGCGATTGCCAGCACCAAAATGAGGCGGGCCAATCGATCCGGCTTTTTGATCTGGCTTTGAGTAATTTCAAAGCCCCGGGTTTTGAAGTCGGAGAACATGGCTTCAATTCCCCAACGCATTCCATAATCGAGCACCTTGTACTCGGACGGTGCTGCATTCATGGCAATAATCCAAGGCTCTTTGTGCCCCTCCTCGTGAAGCACTCCAATGTTGCTAAAGACGCCCGTTCCGTAAAGCTCAGCGTTTACAAGCCCTTCGGGCATCAGTTGGGCAATTTCGCGCGTCATCATCTCGCCACCCTGATGTTGCAGTGTGATATTTCCCTTCATGCGCAGCCGGTAGTCCCATCCAGCCTCCTGGCACCATGCGACCAATCGGGCGGTTCCATAAAACCGATCTCCCGCCAGCAACACACGCGCATCCGCCGGGAGCCATGGGCGGACTGCTTCCAAAAGCTCATGTTGCACGCGCCATCCAATCGGCCCTTTGGTCTGGCGTACACGCCAGGCGACCGGGAGGGCCCGATCCCGCATCCGCACCGATAACATCAAAACCTCATGCCCTTCGTTGAGCTTGCTTTGATCAAGGGCCACCACAATCGTTTCTCCGGCCTCACACTGGCGGCGGAAAATTTCACCAACATAGGCCTGCATGATCTCATCAGTATCGATGTGAGGATTGCCCAGAACCCGCGAAATGTATTGATAGCGGTGGTCCACAGAGCCGATATCGCGGGGCAGAGCAGCCGCATTTTCCATCAGATTGACGCTGCGCGTGTTCAAAATCACGCTTGCTATGATGCACAATCCCTCCCGGCGCGACTTGTGATACCCGAGCAAGCGGTCCTGAAAATCCGCCTCAACCTTCGAATAAAGCTCTGAAAAACAAACATTTCCCAACAAACCAGCCTCCAATATCAGCAGTGGAGACTCCTTGAATCACACAGATCAGACAAACGTCAAATCAGATCCGGAAATTTTGAAGGGTGGTAAGGCCGTTCGACCGGACAATTTCGGTGAAGTGTCAGATGCGGGCGCGGGTACGGTGTACGAGGATCTGGAGGCTTTTCTGAACTACCCGGAAGATCTTGCCGCGTCGCTGATGGAAATGGGCATCTTTTCCATGAAAATCTGGCCATTTGACCTGGCAGCGGGTGCATCGGATGGCATCGATATCTCGCCCGCCGATCTGAAAAAGGGAATTGAGCCCTTTGAACGCATTCGCGCGGCGCACGGGGATAAAATGCGACTGAAGGCCGAACTACACGGACTTTGGAGTCTGAACGCCGCCAAGAAGATCGCCGCGGCGCTGGAGCCGATCGACATCGATTGGATCGAGGACCCGGTTTGGATGGACCGTCCCTGCGAAATTGCGGAACTGGGAAGCTTCACCAATGCCCCGCTGGCCGGTGGCGAAACGCTTGCCAGTCTTGGTCAATTCGATGCGCTTATCAATTCCGGCAATATTGGCACGCCGATTATGGATATCACCTGGGGCGGGGGAGTTACGGCGGCCCAAAAGGTGGCGGCCTTGGCCGAAGCACGTTCCCGGCCTATTGCTTTTCATGATTGCTCTGGCCCCGTAACTTTGGCGGTTTCGACGCATCTCGCGCTTTCCCTTCCCAATGTCAGAGAACAGGAAATCGCCCGAGGGTTCTATTACGCTTGGCACCAGGACTTCGTCGACCACCTTCCACCGTTGAAGAACGGCATGATCTCAGTTCCGGATGGCGCCGGACTGGGCCTCGATCTGTTGCCGGATTTGATGTCTCGCCCGGATGCGATCCACCGGGTATCGCGGTAGACATTTGATTGAGGCGATGCGGCGGATAACATCCTTCCTATTGCATTGATAATCATTGATTTTGAGCAAACGGACGTAGCGACGCAATAGTTTCTCGTTGAACGTCATGATGCCTGATTTCGTCTAATTGACGAAACTAGTTGCGGCGCGACGACTCTCCCATCATATTCGAATAATAGAATTTGTATGAGGTCACGATGAAACTGAACCGACGTTCATTTGTAACAGGAGCCTCAGCCGCGGCGCTTTCCCCGATTGCGGCCCCTGCCCTCGCCGAGATCAACCTTGGCACAGCAACACTAACGACTGTCAGCGATGGCAGTCTGGTTTTGCCGGGTGATTTCATCTTCGCGCCGATGCCGAAGGATGAATTGCATCCCATACTTGATGAATATGGCGTGTCCTCTGAACGGCTTTTGCCGGAATGTAATCTGGCACTTTATCGCGATGGGACCAGTACGGTGTTGTTCGATGTCGGATCAGGCGCGGATTTCATGGCAAGCGCGGGGATGATCGCCGACAGTATGGCGGCCGTTGATCTGGCACCCGAGGACATCACGCATGTCGTGTTTACCCATGCCCACCCCGATCACATTTGGGGATTGCTCGACGATTTCGACGACCCCCTATTCTACGAAGCCGCGTATTTCATGGGCCGCGACGAGTGGGATTACTGGTGGAACCCCGAGACCGTTAACATGATCGGTGACGCCCGCGCAGCCTTTGCTGTTGGCGCGAAGCGGCGGATGGAGGCCATCGAGGATACCGTAACGCTGTTTGATGATGGCGACGAAATCCTTCCCGGTATCGCGGCGGTCGCGAGCTATGGCCACACGCCCGGCCATATGAGTTTTGAAATCCGAAACGGCAGCGAAAGCGCACTGGTGCTGGGGGATGCAATTGGCAATCATCACGTCGCCTTTGCCCGCCCGGATTGGGAAAGCGGGTCGGATCAGGATGCGACCGCGGCGGCAAAAACGCGAACGATGCTGTTTGACCGGATCACCAACGAAAAGATGCGGATCGTGGGATTTCATTTGCCGAAAGGTGGGATTGGGCGTGCCGAAGCCGATGGCGATGGATACCGCTTTGTTTTGGAGGGATAAAACATGCGCTTGATATTGGCGTTTCTGGCACTGGCAGCGCCAGCTTTCGCGGAACAGGACATCGCGGATCAGTATCCCGGTTCGCCGCTTTACCAAAAGCCGGTCGAAGTTATCCCGCATGTCTGGTCCGCTATCGGGGCCACTGCCCCGCCAACCTATGAAAACTCTGGCCATAACAACAACTTAAGCTTCATCATCACAGGCGACGGAGTCATCGTGATCAATGGCGGCGCGGCTTATATTCTGGCCAAGGCGCTGCATCAGGAAATCATGGAGATCACGGACCAGCCGGTGAAACTCGTCATCGACGAAAACGGTCAGGGCCACGCGATGCTGGGCAATTCATACTGGGCCGAGCAAGGCGTTCCGATCCTTGCCCATGTCGATGCGGCACATGAATTCGAAGATCGTGGCCCGCAGATTTTGGAGGGCATGCAACGATACAATCGCGACAAGGCGGAAGGCACGTCTCTCGCCGGACCGACCGAGACATTCGAAGATAAGCGCGTCATCGAAATGGGCGATTTCACGATTGAGGTCCTGCATCTCGGCCCAGCGCACAGCCCGGGTGACACACAAGTTTGGTTGCCGGAACAAAGCCTGGTCATCGCGGGCGACATGGCATTTCACGAACGCATGTTACCGATCTTTCCCGATACGATCACCTATGACTGGCTGGAAACATGGGACACAGAGTTCGAGGCGCTTGGCGCAACCTATGTAATCCCGGGCCACGGCCACCCGACCAACATGGCGCAGGTGCGCCGGTATACGCGCGACTATCTGATCTATCTGCGCGCGAAAATCCGTGCGCATCTGGATGACGGTGGCTCGCTTGACGATGCTTATTATGTTGATCAGTCGCCCTATGCCCATCTCGATACCTACGAGGAATTGGCGACGCGCAACGCGGGCTATGTCTATGCCGAGATGGAGTTCGAGTAACTCGGCGCTTGCAGTGCTGCGCGTTGAGAATCATGAGTGAAAGTTCGTAAGAGACTGCTTTTGCTGAGATATCCGACCGGCTTCTCAACCGGTCAGTTGCCCAAACCGTTGAAATAGGCGGCCAATCCGGCGATTTCCTCATCCGATAGGCGCGCCGAAATCATGTTCATAACCGGATGTTCGCGGTTCTTTTCTCGATAGGCGTGCATGGCGGTTGCGAACAGTTCCGTTTCCCAGCCGGTAATGGACGGAATACCGTCATCGGCGCCATCAGCCTTGTGGCAGGTGACGCACTCGCTGGACAGGTATTCGCCATATTCGGGATCGCCCTCAATCGCCAGAATTTCCGGGGCGACAGTGAAACCCTCAACCGTTGCGTCTTCCGGGCTGAGACTGACCAGATAGGCGATGACATCGACCCGATCCTGCGGTTTGGACATGCCGCGAAATGTCATCCGCGTCTTGGGCAGGTATTTGCGGGGTTCCTCAAGGAATGCATCCAGCTCTTCGGGCGTCCAGACATGGCCGGTGTCGCCCAGCGCCTTCATCGGCTTGGAATAGCGGCGAAAATCCTCAACCGAGGCTGCCGCCCTGCCGACAATCTCGTTCAGTACCGGGCCTGTCCGGCTTTTGGCTTTGGGTCCGACCTGATGGCATGAGACGCATTTCTTGAACAGCTTCGCACCGCGTTCGGGGTCGCCCGCCTCTAGCGCAAACGCCATGCCAGAGCACAGCCCTAAGACCGCAGCGCCAATCATGACTTTGAACACGTTCCTAGCCTCCCGCTGCGGCAAGATAGGCGAGAATAGCGTTGATGTCTTCTGGTTTTGACAGACCCTTAAAGTTCATTTTGGTGCCCGCCATTGCGTCTTTCGGCTTGGTCAGGAACGCAGTCAGGTTCGTTGCATCCCACACTTCGCCTGCATCCGCTGCCGCCTTGAAAACATTGGAATATTTGAACCCGTCCACTGTGCCGATCGCGCGCCCCATAACGGCGTTTAGTTGGGGACCGGAACGGTTCTTGGCGTTATCACCGATCTGGTGACATGCTTTACATTTCTTGAAAATCTTCTCACCTGCCGCAATCAGTTGCGGATCAGGACCTTCAGCCGCCCCCGCATCGTCGGATGGCGCCATCTCTGCGCTGGCTTGATCCTCGGCCATTTCATCCACCGGTGTGACATTCAGGTCAGTGGCGCGCATCGTGATCTCGACACTGTCCCTGCAATTTTCCATGCAAGGCTCGCCGGACCAAATCGGGTATTCCGTCGCCGCACGGTCGTCAGTTATGAAACCACCGGCGTTGTGCAGCTTGATTTCGGTGAAATTTTCGCGGGTTAGCACGAATTCCTCGTCCACCACGTCATTGGAATAAAGGATATATGCCACAATCGCATAGACATCATCGTCTGAAAGCGTTTGCGCGCCGCCAAAAGGCATCGAGCGATGGACGTAATCCCAAACTGTGGAAAGATGAGGCCAATACGACCCGACGGTTTTGACCGGATCGACATCGGCAAGGGTATTGAAGCCGCCCGCAAGAACCGGCCAGTTGTCGACGCCTTCGGCAAAATCGCCGTGGCAAGACCCGCAATGTTCCGCAAAAACTTCTTCGCCATCAAGCACGCTGCCACTTCCGTCGGGCAGCCCGCGACCATCCGGAAGAACATCGACGTCCCATGCGGTAATCTCTTCGGGCATCGCCGCACGACCAAGGCCGAAAGTTACCACACTTCCCGGTGCCGGTTCGGTTAAAGAGCCGCTGCTGGATGCTGCCGCCAGCCGAACCGCTTCTTTCGCCTCTGCCTGAATGGCGATGATGCGCTCTTCCAGTGACACAACATCATCAGCGGTGGCTTGCGCGCGCGCTTCGGCGGCGGAGGCGGCGGCCTGTGCCGCTTCCGCCTCCTGCGCCTGATAAGTGCGGGTCGAAAGCCCGTAAGCGGCGCCCAAAACGATGCCGGTAACCCCGATGGCGGGCATGAAGATGTTAGGAGATTTCGACATTTTCCGCCTTTCCGCTTTCATCGACCCACCAGGTCTGAATGCAATTGTTGTGATAGACCGAGTTTTCGCCGCGCAATTCGCGCAGCTGTTCTTTGGTTGGCTGGATATAACCCGTTTCGTCCATCGCCCGGGCTTGCAGCAGCATTTCCGACCCATCCCAGTTGGTATCCAGATAGAATCTGGTCAGTGCTTTGGTGTCGCCCTGCTTGCCAAGCCGCGCAGTTTCCCACGTTACGCCGCCGTCCTTTGACACATCCACCCGTGTGATCTTGCCATGCCCTGACCATGCAAGGCCGGAAATCACGAGCGGTCCCGCGCCATGCGTGATGGGCGATTGCGGGCTTGGGGACGTGATGACCGACTTGGCATCCATCACCCAGGTCCATTTCCGCGCGGTTCCGTCTTCAAGCACGTCGGTATATTTCGACGTTTCCTCGCGGCTTTCGACCGCCGCGTCGGTCACTTCGATCCGACGCAGCCATTTCACCCACATGTTGCCTTCCCAGCCGGGAACGACGAGGCGCACCGGGTACCCGTGCTCTAAACGCAAGGCCTCGCCGTTTGCCTTGAAGGCAACGAGCACATCGTCGAGCGCTTTCGCCATCGGGATCGAACGCCCGTTGGAGGACGCGTCTGCACCCTCTACATACACCCATAAATTCTCGTCCATCTGTGCCCCGGCTTCGGCAAGTAATAACCGCAGCGGGATGCCGGTATATTCCATGTTGTGGATCATGCCGTGGGTGTACTGAACACCGTTAAGCTGTGCGCCGGCCCATTCCATGCCGGTATTGGCCGCGCATTCGCAGAAATAGACATGGTTTTCGCGCGGGAACCGTTCCAGATCGTCGTAAGTGAACACCAATGGGCGTTCGACCAGGCCATTGATCATCAGGCGGTAATCCGGCTTGCTCAATTCTATCGCCCCGGAATGGTGGCGCTCAAACGCACATCCCTGCGGTGTGATCGTTCCGTCCAGCGCATGAATGGGGGTGAAATTGATTGAAGATATCGGCGAGGCGGTCAGCCACTCGACATTCCGGCGGATGACATCTTTTTCAAAGTGGATCGGCATCCCGTACGGCACTTCGTCGACGCCGGTACCGGTAAAAGAAGCCCAATCCTGAACTTCGGTGATCAGTGGGTCTGGCGTTGCTGCCGCAGCTGCGCCGCCAACCGTCGCGCCCGCTGCTGCCGCCGCACTGCCGCGCAGAAAGGCCCTGCGCGAGGTTTCCCTGAACATGCCATCCATGCCCTTTGTCTCCTTGGTCAAATGCCTGTAACTTCAACGCTGGTGTTGGGTTGCACCGTCACGGTGCCCTGTTTCCTGATATGGCCTTCCACCACGTCCCAGATCGGGGGGCCTTCGGTTCCCTCGTTCACACTGGCCCACCCGGCCACGACGTAGTTCTTTGCCGGATCGATTTTCTCGCCTGTTGCAAGCAGCGTCATATCGCTGATCCGTTCGCCTTGCGGCTTAGACACGTCGATGGTGTAGCCAAGCCCGCCAGTGCGCACCATGTCGCCACCCTGTTGGAAAAACGGGTCGGGGTTGAAGATGTTGTCGGCGACGTCTTCCAGCACGACATGCAGGAATTCGCCGGTAAATTCCGTGCGATAGGCGTTGGGATAGGTCATGGATGTAACGCCAAAGATGTCCTCGCGGGTAATATCCTGATCGGGCAGGATCGATGGCCCCCAGCGGACGCCGGGCGACAGGGCAATCTCGGCATCGCGCTCCGACAGAAGCGCATCGCAGATCAGATCGTCCCAAGTTCCGTTGAAATTGCCGCGCCGGTACAGCAGGCTGTCGGTTTTGCCGATCACCTCTGACATCGCCGCCTCGTAAGGCGCCCGCTCAGCATCGATAATTGCAGCCACCTTAGCATCCGGTTCGATCACGTCAGAGAAGATCGGGATCAGTTTGGTCTTATATCCCATCATCCGCCCATCGCGGATATCAAGGTCGACGCGAGTGACGAATTTTCCATTCGAACCGGAGGGCAGGATGATGGTTTGCCCCACCAAAACAGGTTCAGGAAGGGCATCGTGGGTGTGGCCCGACAGGATCACATCGATTCCACTGACGACGCTCGCCATTTTCTTGTCGACGTCAAAACCGTTGTGGCTCAGAAGCACGACGCATTCCGCGCCCTCGCCTTTCACCTCATCGACCATCGCCTGCAGGTTTTCCTGCCGCAGACCGAAAGAGTATTCCGGGAACATCCACCCGGGATTGGCAATCGGCATATAGGGGAAGGCCTGCCCGATCACCGCGATCTTGGTGCCGCCGCGTTCGAAGAACGTGTAGGGCGGGAAAAGTTCCGCCGGTTCATCCCACTCAACGTCAAAAATGTTCTGACCGAGCGCCGCGAAGGGAAGATCTTCGAGGATTTCATGCACCCGGTCAGAGCCAAGTGTGAATTCCCAGTGGAATGTCATCGCATCGGGCTTTAGCGCATTCATCACGTTGACCATGTCCTGCCCGGCCGTGTGATAGGTCGTGTAAGACCCATGCCATGTATCGCCACCATCCAGCAGGATCGCATCGGGCCGGTCGGCACGGATCGCGTTGATAACGGTCGCCATGCGGTCCAGCCCGCCGACGCGGCCATAGCCTTGCGCGAGTGCCGTGAAATCGCCCGACGACAGCGCGTAGTGTGAGGGTGAGCCATCCGCGATGCCGTATAACTTGCGAAAATCCGCACCGGTCAGATGGGGAACTGCGCCGGCGTTGCCGCCAACTCCGATATTGACCGAAGGTTCCCGAAAGTAGATCGGTTTCATCTGCGCATGGATGTCTGTTACGTGGATCAGAGAGACATTGCCGAACGTGTCAAATTCCAGCAGCTGATCCTGCGTCAGCGATTGCTGTGCCGCCAATCGCGCCCAATTCCCAAAGCCGGAGCCACCAACGACCGCAGCGGCAGCCATCCCGACTTGCATAAAGTCTCTGCGCGAGATCATTTTGCGTCTCCTGAATTCATATTCGCATATTTGAATTCATATGAAAAGAAAAGGCCCCGCAGCGAGTTGCAGGGCCTTATACGAACTCTTTAGTTGCGGACTGCGGGCGTCTCTACGCTCAACCCATTGCCACGCGATGCGACGTAAAGTTCCAGCGCTTTGAATTCCGGCGAGCCTTCTTTGTAAGGCGTGGCGCGGATGTTGCTCATGCATCCCTTGAAACGCCCATGCGTCGTGTTGATCTTGGCGTTCTTCAAACGATAAAGCGGAAAGCCGTTGGTCTGGCCCTGGCTCAGGTGGTCGGCGCGGATCATGTTGCCAAAATTGTCCTCATGGCAGTTAGCGCAGGCCATCTGCAACTGACCGACACGAGTGTAGTAAATCTCTTTACCAAGTTCCCAGTGAGACGCCGCATCGCCGTCGATGCTGACATTCACCGGCATACCACGGGACTGGTGCGCAATAAGCGCCGTCATCGCCGACATCTTGCCGCCGGAGTATTTCCACTCTTTGGATCCCATCCGCTCAGTCACACACTCATTGACCAGATTGGTCAGCGTCACCAACTCGCCATTTTCGACGCGCGGCAATGTGGCCTTCAGGCCCACAAAATCTGCAACGTCGCTGTGGCAATCCGAGCAGGATTTGCCTTCGGAACCTTCAACCGTGTCCCACTGATCAATCGCCTGATCGACGAAGACGAAAGCCGGATTATCGAAGTCATCTGTTTGCAATTCCTGGGTTTCGTCCGTTCGGAACACCCAGCCGGAAAAGATCGTATCGACATTTTCCATATGCGATGGCGCGGCGATTTGGGTGACAAAGTTCTCACCATCAATCGACAGTATCGCGTCCTCGCCCGCCGTCGCGGATCCGGCCACAAGGGCCAGCGCAGCAACGGCTGAGAGCATCTTATTCATATATTTTTCCTCCCTGTCACGCGGCTTAGCCGACTTTGACGGATTTCTTTGTCTCATAGACGTCGCCGTCGTCGTCATA
This sequence comes from uncultured Paracoccaceae bacterium, assembly GCA_951812305.1. GTDB lineage: Bacteria > Pseudomonadota > Alphaproteobacteria > Rhodobacterales > Rhodobacteraceae > Rhodobacter_B. The sequence goes on along the minus strand of CATOSB010000008.1, from coordinate 459,568 downwards.
CCAGGTGAAATGGAACTCTCCTGCTTCGGGCACGGTCGCGTCGAACTGGAAGTACGGATTGGTCGAAATCGCCGGTTCCAATGCGACATCAATCACGTTCTTGCCGTTAAAGTCGGCAGTGAAGCGATTGATTATCGAACGGGGGATTGTGTTGCCGTCGCCGTCCTTGCGTTGGCCCGATTCCATTTTGTGGCTGATCAGCGTCTTGATCGTGATCGTATCGCCAGCGCTTGCTGATTTCGGTACCTTGACGCGGGGTTTTACTCCGGATGCCATGTCTTTCTCTCCCCTGCTTCAGCCGCCGCAGCCGCCGATTGTGACTTTCACAGCTGCCTGAGACATGCTGTACGAACCGTCCGCCATTTTTGCGACGGCAACGACATTCTGGCTTTTGGCCAGACGGATGCGGGTTGAAGCGGCCTGTGCCGGGCTCAATTCGCCAAATTTAAACGTCACGACATTTGGAACCGGGTTGCCATCGGCATAGACCGCAATCGCCTCTGCGCCCGGGGCTTCAACCGTGATCGGAACCGTGTTGCCGTTTTCGGCGATCTCAGGCGCGGTGACCGTTACGCCGCCCTCGCCGGTTTCCGCGCCGCCGGTGAATTCCATCACCGCGTCGGTTACTGCAAATGCCGGGGCACCGGTGGCAACCGCAATCGCGCTTGCGCCGATGGCCAGCATCTCTCTTCTTGTCAGTGTCATCTCATGTCCTCCGGATACCTGGCGTTATTCGTCTTTGAGCGTCAGCAAATAGGCGACCACATCTTCGACGTCCTGCGCCGAAAGAATGGACTTGCCTGCGAATTTCTCAAGCGGGCGCTCGTAACCTCCGTCGATGTAAAACGCCGGCATCATGGTGTCCGGGAACGTCTTTTTCGAGTTCGTCACGATACCGCGCAGTTCGCCAACTTCCCAACGTGAGCCGACGCCGTCCAGCGATGGGCCAACCTCGCCATGGAATGGCGCTTCGCTCATGTCAGAATTTTCGTGGCAGGCCAGACAATTGCCGAGTTTGCGGTTCGCGAAAACTTTGGCGCCATTTGCAGGATCGCCATCCGCGCCACTTAGCGAGGCCATGACCGCGCCGTATTCGTCAAAGGCAACGTCGCTTGGCGAAACCTCCGCCGCAGTCACAGCCGTTGACGAAACCGCCAACGCCGCCACTGCCCCCAAGACATGGTTTTTCATGAGTCCTCCCTGGATCTTTGTTCTCGGTACACTAGCGCACACAAAACCCGTCACGCAACAACAAATTCAACTAGTTGAATTTAATGTTACGTACGCAGGCTTTAGTCGGTGGAACCGTTGTTGCGCTCTTGAATCATTCGGGCGTGATACCGCTGGAAATCCTCTTCGTCATCGAGATAACGCTCTTCGGCTACCCATGTCAGCATATCGAGCGTCGTGCCCTTACCGAACGCACCCGGCATCACGGCAACTGCCACTTGGGGAGCGGTCGCACCATCTTCGACGTCCATTGGCATGAACATGATTGATGGCGTGAAAAGAACGCCCCATTTCCGCGCCATCTGACGTTCTTCCAGCGTTTCGCCGTCAAAATCGGTGACCTCGGTCGATCCATGCAGGTTGAGCTGAACAACGAAGTAATTGTCCTCGATGAATTTGGTGATCCGTTCATCCGGGAACACCTCTTCATGCATCTTGGTGCAATAGATGCATCCGCGCTGTTCGAACATGATCATCAGGCGTTTGCCTTCGGCGTTGGCTTCTTCCAGATCTTCTGTCAGGTCCTTGAACGTGTCGCGCATCCAGGGCGTCTTGTGCAGACCGTCATCGCCGATTTCGACGGCAGTTACGCTGGTCGCGATTAGCAGTGAAATGGCGAGTGCAAACAGGCGTTTCATATTTCTCCTCCTTTAACCTGAGTTCTGGATAAGCGCTATATCTGGTATTCGACCTGCCTGATTGTTTCCGGCACGGTTATGGGTCCCATTTTAACTTTGGTTTTCCCGAGCATATAGGCTGCGACACACGAGATGAGGTGTACGAATGCGTTGGCAGGCGATCTGTGTCGAGTGTGTTCCAGTCCCATGCTGGTTTTCAACTTATCGAACAGAGTTTCGATGATGAACCGCCTTCGCAACAGGATTTTGTTCAGGATTGGCAGGAGATAGTTTTTCATGTTGCGGCGAATGCCGGTGACGAGGTGGAGGCCACGCTGCCAGAGCCGTTGGAAGAGGGATTTGGAGATATAGCCCTTATCAGCAAATATTTTGCCTTCGAGGCCCGCGATCATGGCTTCAAACGGCTTTCGATCATCGACATTACCTGCCGTGATTTTGACGGCCATGATCTCCCCCTTGTTGTTGATGATTAGATGCAGTTTGAAGCCAAAGAACCAGCCCATTGTGCTGCGACCGCGCTTTGCCAGCCCCTTGAAGACCTTGTTTCGATTAATGCGGGCATTGTGGCAGACCGCGAGCTTAGTGCTGTCGGCAAAATAGACGCCGGTTTTTTCACCGCTGAAGCAGTGCAGCAGTATGCAAAACGGCACCATTAATCTTGGCATGAGGCTGACAAACCGACCATAGCTCGGGAGGTTGCCAAAGCAGTCACGGTATTTCTGCTCAACGCCATAAATCCAATAATGTTTGAAGTCCTTGAACGGCGACAAGTGAAACAAGACCATGATGAACAGGCTCTCCCCCAGGGTCAGCTTGCCGGAGCGAAGCCTCTGACGACCCGAGGGGATCAACCGGTGGCGCTCCCAGTCCTCGTAGGTTTTTGCAAAATCATCGAGACAGACAAAAAGTGCGGTGTTAGTGATCGACATGAGTGGCGGTCCATATTGTGTCGCTTTTGAACCTTGAATCATGGGGCAACGTACCTGGAAACCCCTCTCACCCCATACTAATCACGGGGGCATTCAGGCTGGTCAACACGGGGCAAAAGGTGCGCGCCATGGAGAACAACTTCCCAATCAACGAAGATCTCGCTTATGAGAAGATCCGGGACCTCATGTTCGACATGATGGAAGAGGACCCCAACCGTTTCTACGCCCTCACGGATAAGCTCAATGAACTGGCTGCGCTCCCTAAAAGAACCATGACACTTGTGCTCGATCTGATGGCTGCCACTCCCTTTCAGGTGATCATCCCGAAACACGTACGGAAAAATGACCCTGATACATTCAAAGCAGATCACGAAACCGTTTCAAATGTTCTATTTCTTGGAGAGTTTGGCGGAATTGCCGTTGAACTGGAGCCAAATGAGGCTTTGAGAGAACCGAGGATCATTTCCATAACAATGGTGGAAATCCCTCATCGCAACCCTCTGCGAAAAAGGGTCAACGAGTATCGTAAAAAACGAATCAAAAAACGTAACTCCCAAGCACCCCCCACGTTTGAGTGTTATTGTCAGTTTTATGGTGAGTCGAATTTGCCATTTTGCGCGTGTTTTTTTTCTTTCTTGTCTGAATTCTGTGGCGCCGGGTTGATTTCTCTGAATCAGTGGTGGGATGGATCAGGTTGCCGCCCTTGAACAACTTCTCGCCACGGCTCTGCGTCGGATCGCTGAGCTTGAAGCTGCGTTGGCGAGCATGGCGGAAGAGATCACGGACCTGCGCCGACAGTTGGCCAAGAACAGCAGCAATAGCAGCAAGCCCCCTTCAAGTGATGGCCTGAAGAAGCCAGCCCCGCGCAGCCTGCGTGGCAAATCCGGAAAGAAAAGTGGCGGCCAAGTTGGCCACCGGGGCGACACCCTGCGCCAGACGTCAACACCCGACTTTGTCGAACGGCATGAGGCGACGCATTGCAGCGCCTGTCAGAGCGCCCTGACGGCGGAGATGGTGAAAGGGATCGAGAAGCGTCAGGTGTTCGACTTGCCTGCGCCACGCCTGGAGGTCACCGAGCATCAGGCGGCGGTTTATTGTTGCGACCATTGTCGAGCCACGACGACGGCTGGCTTTCCCGATGGCGTGGCCGCGCATGTGCAATATGGCACGCGCATGCGGGCAGTGGCGGTCTATTGCAATGTTCAGCAGCTGATACCCGAGGATCGGGTCTGCCAGCTTATGCGCGACCTGTTTGGGGCCACCAGCTTGTGCGCGGCCAGCGTGACCAACTGGACGCGCGGCGCGGCAAATAAGATGGGTGTCGTGGTTGAACACATTCTCGCCCGGCTTGCCGAAGGCGGCGTTCGGCATCTGGACGAGACCGGACTTCGTGTTGCCGGCAAGCTGCACTGGCTGCACACGATCTGCGATACCGCCTTCACCCATTACCGCATCAGCGCCAAACGCGGTGCTGTTCCAACCTTCCTGACCGGCGGGACGATCATTCATGATCACTGGAAACCCTACTACGCCCATATGAGCGGAGTGGACGCCCACGCCCTCTGCGGGGCGCATCACTTGCGCGAACTCAAGGCCATCGAAGAGATCGAAAAAGAGCCTTGGGCGACGGAGATGAGCGCAGTGCTTCATAGCGCCAATCAGCTCAGATGCGCGGCTCAGGATCAAGGCGAGACCGAACTCCCGGAACTGGTTCGCCAGGGTATAGTCACCAGATACATGGCGATCCTCGCCAAGGGGCTCGCCTTCCACGAACGCCGGCCCCCGCTGGCCAAAAGCCCCGGCACCCGCGGCCGAAAAGCCAGGCGGCCAGGCCACAACCTGCTCCTCCGCCTGCGTGACTACCGCGATGACGTTTTGCGATTCATCGCCGACTTCGCGGTCCCATTCACAAACAATCAGGCCGAACAGGACCTGCGCATGATGAAGCTGCGCATGAAAATCTCGGGCACCTTCCGCACCCTCGAGGGCGCGCGGGTCTTCGCCGACATCAGGTCCGTCATCTCGACGGCCAGAAAACACCGGTTCAACATCCTGGAAATCCTGACCCTGTCACCACCTCAGATCATCGCACGGCTCTGACGGAACAAAACCCCGCAACCCTATCGGACAGGGTGCTTGGGAGTTACCAAAAAACTACGAAAAAATTCTGTCGAGTAGTGCACTGGTGACGCCAACGTCTTATCCAGAATCGGGGTTCCTTTAGCCAATGGCCGTGAACCACGGAAATACGTCAAGCATCCATTGCGCGATGTAGTTGATGGAATTTGTGGCAATCAGCACAACGAACAGGATCAGCATGACGCCCATCAATTTCTCGATCAGGCCCAGATGTCGCCGGAACCGCGACATCCAGCGCATGAATGGGCCGATGAACAGAGCTGCGACAATAAACGGCAACGTCATGCCCAGCCCGTATACGAACAACAGCCAAGCGCCCTGCCCTGCGGTTTCCTGCCCTGCGGCGGTGAACAGGATCGCTGCCAGTACCGGCCCGACGCAAGGCGTCCAGCCGAAGGCGAAGGCGAGGCCAATGACGAACGCGCCAACCAGACTGACATTGCTGGTGCCGCCTGCATCCGCGCGGAACTGGCGGTAAAGTATACCGATCCGGATCACGCCCAGAAAATGCAAACCCATCGCGATGATGATTGCCGCCGCGATCCAGCGCAGGATGTCGAAATAGTCCCGCACCATCTGTCCGAATGCGGTCGCGGTGGCGCCCAGCCCCATGAACACCGTGATGACGCCCAGCGAAAACATTACCGCCGCCAGAAAGGCGCGCATTCGCACTTGCCCGGAGATATCTGCATCCGCCGTAATTTGGTTCATGCCGACCCCGGCCAGATAACTCAGGTAAAATGGAACAATCGGCAGGATGCAGGGCGACAGGAACGAGATCAAACCGGCCACCAACGCGCCAATTGCGGTTACATCAAACACTTGTGCGTTCCATTTCCTTGAAGAATTCAAATATTAGATTATGATTGAATCAACGCCAGCGTCAATCAAAGGAAACGAAGTGCTCCGTGCGATTTTGATTTGTTTGATCGGCCTCATACCGATGACGGCGCCTGCAGAGACACGGCTTCTGATGGCGGAAGAACCGGGCTGTGTCTGGTGTGAACGCTGGAACAAGGAAATCGGTCCAATCTATCCCAAAACGACCGAAGGCGACATAGCGCCGCTGCAACGTTACGACATCCTAAGTCCGCCCGTTGGAGTGGAACTTACACGCCGGGTCGTTTTTACACCGACCTTCATTCTTGTGCGTGACGGGCAGGAACTCGGCCGGATCGAAGGTTACCCGGGCGAAGATTTCTTTTGGGGTCTTCTTGGACAATTGATGGAACAATCGGGTATAGACACCGAAGAGACAGGTTGAGGCAAATAAGCATGAGCGCAGAACCCCAGGACACCGGAGCACCGCAAAGCCGCTTGCCGGTTTTCGACGTCAATATGTGCCCCGAAGACATGGAAAAGATGGTGAAAAACGCGGAACGCGCATCACATTTTCTGAAAGCGATCAGCCATGAAGGGCGGTTGATGATACTGTGCCACCTTGCGTCGGGTGAAAAATCTGTAACAGAGCTTGAAGATTTGCTTTCGGCGCGACAGGCGGCAGTGTCACAACAACTGACCCGCTTGCGGCTGGAAGGGCTGGTAAAACCACGCCGTGACGGCAAGGCAATTTACTACAGCCTGACCGATGAACGTCCGCGCCAGATTATTGAGGTCGTATACGATCTGTTTTGCCGCGAACCGGACGCGCAGGAATAACCAGGCGCTGCTAACTTGGAGGGCTCGGTATGCTGGATTTTCTGGGAGAAGCAAATTCAGCCGCGATCATAGGGCTTTTGGGCGGTGTCCTTCTGGGTCTGGCCGCGCGCATCGGTCGGTTCTGCACCTTGGGCGCAATCGAGGACCTTCTATATTCCAGTGATGACAGGCGAATGCGGATGTGGGGCCTTGCCATCGGCGTCGCGGTCATCGGTGCGCATGTAGCCATGCAGTTCGGCGGGCTGGATGGGCGCGAAACGGCCTATCTCGATCGTATATGGAACCCGATGGGCACTGTCGTTGGCGGGTTGATGTTCGGCTATGGCATGGCTTTGGCCGGAAACTGCGGTTATGGCGCGCTGGCGCGACTTGGTGGCGGCGATCTGCGTTCTTTTGTGATCGTCATTGTTATGGGGCTTTCAGCCTACATCGTCATGTCCGGCCCACTGGCACATTTCCGCGTCTGGATATTTCCCGCCGAAGAAGGCGCGACCACGCCGCAAGGGTTCAGCCAGTTGGCGGAAACCGCACTGGGATTTCCGCCGCTGGCAACCGGCGCACTGATTGGTGGGGCAATCCTTGTCTTTGCCCTGTCGAGCCGCGAAATGTTGCGCTCTCCGGGGCACATAATCTGGGGCATTGTGGTCGGATTGGCGGTAGTATCGGGTTGGGTCGGCACATATTGGATCGCAACAACAGGGTTCGAGGCGGAACCAATTGAAACCCACACTTTTGCAGCCCCGATTGGCGACACGATCTTTTATGCGATGACTGCCTCGGGCAACACGCTGTCGTTCAGTGTCGGCTCGGTCGTAGGTGTAATCATCGGCGCATTCCTGGGGTCGCTTTCCAAAGGTCATTTCCGTTGGGAGGCCTGCGAAGACCCACGTGAATTGAAACGGCAGATCCTAGGCGCGGCAATAATGGGACCGGGCGCGATTTTGGCCGTCGGTTGCAGCGTCGGACAGGGGATTTCGGCCTTCTCTGTCCTCGCCTACAGCGCGCCACTGGCCTTTATCGCGATTTTCGCCGGCGCCATGTTCGGTCTGCGTCAGTTGATCGTGGGCTTTGCCCCGGGCGAATAGATCACCCGATCACCCTTACCACCCTTCAATTTAGCCAGACATCCCAGAGCTTGGGGATTTTGGCATAACCTGCGAGGCATCGTCGGATAGCACGAAGGCCTGTCTTGAAGAGAGAGCATAAGGACCTTCGGGCTTTTCGAATCCCCTTTTTTCGCCGCGTATTGCGACGTGGTGCTCTTCGTTTGCTCCGGTTGAAACAGCCCAGTACATGGCGATTGCCAGCACCAAAATGAGGCGGGCCAATCGATCCGGCTTTTTGATCTGGCTTTGAGTAATTTCAAAGCCCCGGGTTTTGAAGTCGGAGAACATGGCTTCAATTCCCCAACGCATTCCATAATCGAGCACCTTGTACTCGGACGGTGCTGCATTCATGGCAATAATCCAAGGCTCTTTGTGCCCCTCTTCGTGAAGCACTCCAATGTTGCTAAAGACGCCCGTTCCGTAAAGCTCAGCGTTTACAAGCCCTTCGGGCATCAGTTGGGCAATTTCGCGCGTCATCATCTCGCCACCCTGATGTTGCAGTGTGATATTTCCCTTCATGCGCAGCCGGTAGTCCCATCCAGCCTCCTGGCACCATGCGACCAATCGGGCGGTTCCATAAAACCGATCTCCCGCCAGCAACACACGCGCATCCGCCGGGAGCCATGGGCGGACTGCTTCCAAAAGCTCATGTTGCACGCGCCATCCAATCGGCCCTTTGGTCTGGCGTACACGCCAGGCGACCGGGAGGGCCCGATCCCGCATCCGCACCGATAACATCAAAACCTCATGCCCTTCGTTGAGCTTGCTTTGATCAAGGGCCACCACAATCGTTTCTCCGGCCTCACACTGGCGGCGGAAAATTTCACCAACATAGGCCTGCATGATCTCATCAGTATCGATGTGAGGATTGCCCAGAACCCGCGAAATGTATTGATAGCGGTGGTCCACAGAGCCGATATCGCGGGGCAGAGCAGCCGCATTTTCCATCAGATTGACGCTGCGCGTGTTCAAAATCACGCTTGCTATGATGCACAATCCCTCCCGGCGCGACTTGTGATACCCGAGCAAGCGGTCCTGAAAATCCGCCTCAACCTTCGAATAAAGCTCTGAAAAACAAACATTTCCCAACAAACCAGCCTCCAATATCAGCAGTGGAGACTCCTTGAATCACACAGATCAGACAAACGTCAAATCAGATCCGGAAATTTTGAAGGGTGGTAAGCCCGATCACCATATCTGCGGGAACGCGGTTGTGTATCACCCTGCGGGCGTTTGGCAGATCATTTCCTTGGGCTTTTTGGCGCGCCTGATCGGCGTCAAACCCATGAGATAGCCAGCGTTCAATCGAGCGTTGTTCAAGCACCGCCTCGTCAACGTCCAGAAAGAAACTCAATGTCCAATGCCGCGCCAGATCCCGCCAGCCGGGTTCATCCAGCAAGAGATAATTTCCTTCCACCAAAACGATTTTTTGGTCTGCCCTGATGACCATGGCGCTGCTGATCGCCGCATCGAGTTCGCGATCGAAAATTGGGGCCAAAACCTCATCTTCGCTCTGCAACCGACGTAAAAGCGCGTCAAACCCTGCCAGATCAAACGTTTCCGGCGCACCTTTTCTGGGGCGCAACCCGCGTTCGTCAAGGACTTCGTTGGCCAGATGAAACCCATCCATCGCCACCAAACCGCAACTTATACCCCTTGACTGCGCTAACTCCCACGCCGCGCTGGCAACAGTGGATTTTCCGGACGCCGGTGGCCCGGCAATCGCCACCAGACTACGCCTTTGCGATGCGGCCAGCGGCGCAAGGGCTTCGACGATCTGTGCCGCTTTGGTGTCAACCGATGTTTCGTTCATACCGTTGAATTTCCCTCAGAACCTGTGCCTAAGCCAAAAGCGAACGCTAATGCCCGAAATGCCAAACTGGACGTAACTTTAACCTGAGTTCTGGATAAGCGCTATATCTGGTATTCGACCTGCCTGATTGTTTCCGGCACGGTTATGGGTCCCATTTTAACTTTGGTTTTCCCGAGCATATAGGCTGCGACACACGAGATGAGGTGTACGAATGCGTTGGCAGGCGATCTGTGTCGAGTGTGTTCCAGTCCCATGCTGGTTTTCAACTTATCGAACAGAGTTTCGATGATGAACCGCCTTCGCAACAGGATTTTGTTCAGGATTGGCAGGAGATAGTTTTTCATGTTGCGGCGAATGCCGGTGACGAGGTGGAGCCCACGCTGCCAGAGCCGTTGGAAGAGGGATTTGGAGATATAGCCCTTATCAGCAAATATTTTGCCTTCGAGGCCCGCGATCATGGCTTCAAACGGCTTTCGATCATCGACATTACCTGCCGTGATTTTGACGGCCATGATCTCCCCCTTGTTGTTGATGATTAGATGCAGTTTGAAGCCAAAGAACCAGCCCATTGTGCTGCGACCGCGCTTTGCCAGCCCCTTGAAGACCTTGTTTCGATTAATGCGGGCATTGTGGCAGACCGCGAGCTTAGTGCTGTCGGCAAAATAGACGCCGGTTTTTTCACCGCTGAAGCAGTGCAGCAGTATGCAAAACGGCACCATTAATCTTGGCATGAGGCTGACAAACCGACCATAGCTCGGGAGGTTGCCAAAGCAGTCACGGTATTTCTGCTCAACGCCATAAATCCAATAATGTTTGAAGTCCTTGAACGGCGACAAGTGAAACAAGACCATGATGAACAGGCTCTCCCCCAGGGTCAGCTTGCCGGCGCGAAGCCTCTGACGACCCGAGGGGATCAACCGGTGGCGCTCCCAGTCCTCGTAGGTTTTTGCAAAATCATCGAGACAGACAAAAAGTGCGGTGTTAGTGATCGACATGAGTGGCGGTCCATATTGTGTCGCTTTTGAACCTTGAATCATGGGGCAACGTACTTGGAAACCCCTCTCACCCCATACTAATCACGGGGGCATTCAGGCTGGTCAACACGGGGCAAAAGGTGCGCGCCATGGAGAACAACTTCCCAATCAACGAAGATCTCGCTTATGAGAAGATCCGGGACCTCATGTTCGACATGATGGAAGAGGACCCCAACCGTTTCTACGCCCTCACGGATAAGCTCAATGAACTGGCTGCGCTCCCTAAAAGAACCATGACACTTGTGCTCGATCTGATGGCTGCCACTCCCTTTCAGGTGATCATCCCGAAACACGTACGGAAAAATGACCCTGATACATTCAAAGCAGATCACGAAACCGTTTCAAATGGTAACTCCCAAGCACCCTGTCCGATAGGGTTGCGGGGTTTTGTTCCGTCAGAGCCGTGCGATGATCTGAGGTGGTGACAGGGTCAGGATTTCCAGGATGTTGAACCGGTGTTTTCTGGCCGTCGAGATGACGGACCTGATGTCGGCGAAGACCCGCGCGCCCTCGAGGGTGCGGAAGGTGCCCGAGATTTTCATGCGCAGCTTCATCATGCGCAGGTCCTGTTCGGCCTGATTGTTTGTGAATGGGACCGCGAAGTCGGCGATGAATCGCAAAACGTCATCGCGGTAGTCACGCAGGCGGAGGAGCAGGTTGTGGCCTGGCCGCCTGGCTTTTCGGCCGCGGGTGCCGGGGCTTTTGGCCAGCGGGGGCTGGCGTTCGTGGAAGGCGAGCCCCTTGGCGAGGATCGCCATGTATCTGGTGACTATACCCTGGCGAACCAGTTCCGGGAGTTCGGTCTCGCCTTGATCCTGAGCCGCGCATCTGAGCTGATTGGCGCTATGAAGCACTGCGCTCATCTCCGTCGCCCAAGGCTCTTTTTCGATCTCTTCGATGGCCTTGAGTTCGCGCAAGTGATGCGCCCCGCAGAGGGCGTGGGCGTCCACTCCGCTCATATGGGCGTAGTAGGGTTTCCAGTGATCATGAATGATCGTCCCGCCGGTCAGGAAGGTTGGAACAGCACCGCGTTTGGCGCTGATGCGGTAATGGGTGAAGGCGGTATCGCAGATCGTGTGCAGCCAGTGCAGCTTGCCGGCAACACGAAGTCCGGTCTCGTCCAGATGCCGAACGCCGCCTTCGGCAAGCCGGGCGAGAATGTGTTCAACCACGACACCCATCTTATTTGCCGCGCCGCGCGTCCAGTTGGTCACGCTGGCCGCGCACAAGCTGGTGGCCCCAAACAGGTCGCGCATAAGCTGGCAGACCCGATCCTCGGGTATCAGCTGCTGAACATTGCAATAGACCGCCACTGCCCGCATGCGCGTGCCATATTGCACATGCGCGGCCACGCCATCGGGAAAGCCAGCCGTCGTCGTGGCTCGACAATGGTCGCAACAATAAACCGCCGCCTGATGCTCGGTGACCTCCAGGCGTGGCGCAGGCAAGTCGAACACCTGACGCTTCTCGATCCCTTTCACCATCTCCGCCGTCAGGGCGCTCTGACAGGCGCTGCAATGCGTCGCCTCATGCCGTTCGACAAAGTCGGGTGTTGACGTCTGGCGCAGGGTGTCGCCCCGGTGGCCAACTTGGCCGCCACTTTTCTTTCCGGATTTGCCACGCAGGCTGCGCGGGGCTGGCTTCTTCAGGCCATCACTTGAAGGGGGCTTGCTGCTATTGCTGCTGTTCTTGGCCAACTGTCGGCGCAGGTCCGTGATCTCTTCCGCCATGCTCGCCAACGCAGCTTCAAGCTCAGCGATCCGACGCAGAGCCGTGGCGAGAAGTTGTTCAAGGGCGGCAACCTGATCCATCCCACCACTGATTCAGAGAAATCAACCCGGCGCCACAGAATTCAGACAAGAAAGAAAAAAAACACGCGCAAAATGGCAAATTCGACTCACCATAAAACTGACAATAACACTCAAACGTGGGGGGTGCTTGGGAGTTACTTCAAATGTTCTATTTCTTGGAGAGTTTGGCGGAATTGCCGTTGAACTGGAGCCAAATGAGGCTTTGAGAGAACCGAGGATCATTTCCATAACAATGGTGGAAATCCCTCATCGCAACCCTCTGCGAAAAAGGGTCAACGAGTATCGTAAAAAACGAATCAAAAAACTACGAAAAAATTCTGTCGAGTAGTGCACTGGTGACGCCAACGTCTTATCCAGAATCGGGGTTAACTTTATCAAGCTACTGGCGGGTTGACCCGTGAATTCGCGGCGTTCATCGTCATTTCATGCGTGTTCAACCGTCTGCTATGGCGCGCGGAAAGGATTCTTCGACCGATGACAGATATGAAGATACGCAATGAAGGGATGCGCATCGGCGGAGAGGTGGTTTTTACCGATGATGTCATTCCCGTGCACTACCCCTATACGGGCGAAATCGTCGGATCCGTTCCGGCGGGACAGGCAGAACATGCGGCCCGGGCCTTCGAGATCGGCGCGAATTACACGGCGAACCTTAGCCGACATGAACGCAGCCAGATCCTTCAGAATACAGCCCGGATCATCGGCGAGCGCAGCAACGACCTTGCGCAATGGCTGACATTGGAACTTGGTATATGTCTGCAGCACTCGATCTACGAAACCAAGCGCGCGCAAGACGTCTTTCAGTTCGCCGCCGCAGAGGCGCTGAAAGACGACGGAGAGGTGTTTTCCTGTGACCTCACGCCGAATGGCAAACAGCGTAAGATTTTCACCAAGCGTGAACCCGTCCGGGCAATCTCGGCGATCACGCCGTTCAATCACCCGCTCAATATGGTCAGTCACAAGATCGCGCCGTCCATTGCGACCAACAATTGCATGGTGTGCAAGCCCACTGAACTGACGCCGCTGACCGCACTGTCGTTGGCCGACATCCTTTACGAGGCCGGCCTGCCGCCGGAAATGTTTCAGGTCGTCACCGGGTGGCCTGACGATATCGGCGACGAAATGGTGACGAACGAACATATCGACATCATCACCTTCACCGGCGGGGTCCCTGTCGGCAAAATGATTGCTGAAAAAGCTGGCTATAAGCGCGCAGCGCTGGAACTTGGCGGGAATGATCCCCTGATTGTTCTGAATGATCTGGACGCGGAAGATCTGGACCGGGCCGCCGCCATTGCTGTGGCCGGAGCCACAGGCAATTCCGGCCAACGCTGCACCGCCATCAAACGCATTCTGGTACAGGAAAGCGTGGCGGATGCATTCGTGCCGCTGGTCGTTGAAAGGGCCAAGGCCTTGAAAGTCGGCGACCCCAAGGATCCAAATACAGAATTGGGATGTGTGATATCCGGGCAAGCGGCCGAGCGGTTCGAAAACCGGGTATTCGCGGCGGAAAAGGCCGGCGCCGAGATTCTGTATCATCCGGGACGGAACGGCGCGCTCTTACCGCCGATTGTGGTCGACCGGGTGCCGCATGATTGTGAATTGGTCGTCGAAGAAACATTCGGACCGATCATCCCGATCGTTCGCGTATCTGATGACGATGCGGCGACAATGGCCATCTCGAATTCAACCGAATTCGGCCTGTCTTCCGGTGTCTGCACCAACGATCTGAACCGAGCAATTGCGTTTATCAACGGGCTGGACGTCGGCACATGCAACATCTGGGAACAACCCGGATTCCGTATCGAGATGTCACCTTTTGGCGGCATCAAGGACAGCGGCAACGGGGTGAAAGAAGGCGTGATCGAAGCAATGAAGTTCTTTACCAATGTGAAAACATACTCCCTGCCCTGGCCGGCCTAGGCACGTGATCAGCGGATGCGCATGGGGGCACGGGAAACGTTGAAAAGTCGTGGACGCGACAGAAGACGGCGCAACTATGCAATTGATTGGCGGCCGTATCTGTATCAAACGCGTCAGACCTGCGCGCGAAGAGAGAACAAGCGCCACCAGAATGGGCTCAACCGGCTGGATTGTCAGCCAGTGACGCTCCTGGAAACTGACCAAATACATTACGAAGGATCGCCCAATGTCAGACATCGAAATCGCCCGCGCCGCCAAGAAGAAACCGATTCAGGAAATCGGCGCGAAACTTGGCATCCCGACCGATGATCTGCTGCCGTTTGGCCACGACAAGGCCAAGGTCAGCGCTGACTTCATCAAGGCGCAGGCGGGCAAGGAAGATGGCAAGCTGATCCTTGTGACCGCGATCAACCCGACCCCGGCAGGTGAAGGCAAGACAACGACGACAGTTGGCCTCGGCGACGGTCTCAACGCCATCGGCAAAAACGCCTGTATCTGTATTCGCGAGGCATCGCTTGGCCCCAACTTTGGGATGAAAGGCGGCGCCGCCGGTGGCGGATACGCTCAGGTCGTTCCGATGGAGGACATGAACCTTCACTTCACCGGCGATTTTCACGCCATCACAAGCGCGCATTCGCTGCTGGCCGCGATGATCGACAACCACATCTATTGGGGCAACGAGCAGGAAATCGACGTCCGCCGCGTGGCCTGGCGCCGGGTGGTCGACATGAATGACCGCGCCCTGCGCCAGATCACATGTTCGCTTGGTGGCGTTGCCAACGGTTTCCCGCGTGAAGGCGGGTTTGACATCACGGTTGCCTCCGAGGTTATGGCGATCCTGTGCCTGTCCAACGATCTGGCCGATCTGCAAAAACGCCTTGGCGACATGATCGTCGCCTATCGCCGCGACCGCACCCCCGTCTTCTGTCGCGACATCAAGGCTGACGGCGCAATGACGGTGCTGCTGCAGCAGGCGATGCAGCCCAACCTCGTGCAAACGCTGGAAAACAACCCGGCATTCGTCCACGGGGGCCCATTTGCCAACATCGCGCATGGTTGCAACTCTGTCGTTGCCACAAAGACGGCGCTGAAACTGGCCGATTACGTGGTAACCGAAGCCGGGTTTGGGGCTGATCTTGGTGCCGAGAAATTCCTGAACATCAAATGCCGCAAGGCCGGGCTGTCACCGTCTGCAGTCGTCATCGTTGCAACCGTGCGCGCGATGAAAATGAATGGCGGCGTCGCCAAGGCCGATCTGGGCGCGGAAAATGTCGCCGCGGTCAAAGAAGGTTGCGCCAACCTTGGTCGGCATATCGAGAACATCCAGAAATTCGGCGTTCCCGCCGTTGTCGCGATCAACCACTTTGTGACCGACACGGATGCAGAAGTGCAGGCAGTCAAGGACTACGTCGCCTCGCTCGGTGCCGAGGCTGTGCTTGCCCGCCATTGGGAACTGGGCAGCGAGGGCACCAGAGACCTGGCCACCCGCGTTGTGGAAATCATCGACGAGGGCAAAGCGAAATACGCACCGCTTTATAAAGATGAACTGAGCCTGTTCACCAAGATCGAAACCGTCGCAAAGGAAATCTATCGTGCCGACGAGGTGATTGCGGATGCCAAGATCCGTAACCAGTTAAAAGATTGGGAAGATCAGGGATATGGCAACCTGCCCGTCTGCATGGCAAAAACGCAGTACAGCTTTTCAACAGACCCGTCGCTTAGGGGTGCGCCGACCGGGCATTCCGTGCCGATCAGAGAGGTGCGCCTGTCTGCCGGGGCCGGGTTTGTCGTGGTGGTCTGTGGTGACATCATGACTATGCCGGGTCTGCCACGAAAACCAGCTGCGGAAGCCATCCACATTAATGCCGAAGGACAAATCGAGGGTCTGTTTTAGCCGAACGGCTATGCAGAATTTTCTAGAAAATTCCGTCGCTGCGATATCTTCTAGAAGATCTCGCAGTCCCGCATGTACGATAACGAGGCGATTCCTTACGCACCATGAAGGAAGTTCAGAACGTCACCGTCCTTGACGATATAGCCTTTCCCTTCGGCGCGCATCTTACCTGCGTCTTTCGCGCCCTGTTCTCCGCCAAGCGCGATGTAATCATCGTAGGCAATCGTTTCCGCACGTATAAACGCACGTTCAAAATCGCCGTGGATGACACCTGCGGCCTGGGGTGCCAGCGTGCCTTCGGCAATCGTCCATGCGCGGGATTCTTTGGGGCCAGCGGTAAAATAGGTCTGCAAGTTCAACAGCTTGTATCCTGCCTTGATCAGACGATCCAACCCGGGCTCTTCCAGCCCCATCTCCGACAGGAACATCTCTGCCTCTTCGGGATCAAGCTGGCTGATTTCCTCTTCGATCTTCGCTGATATCACGACCGATGCCGCACCCTGCTCCTCCGCCATCTTGGCGACCGCTTCTGAGTGCTCGTTTCCTTGCGCTGCTTCATCCTCTGCCACGTTGCAGACGAACAAAACCGGCTTGGTCGTCAAAAGCTGCAGGCCGTCCCAAGCCTTTGCGTCTTCGTCCGAAACATCAACCACGCGCGCGGGTTGACCATTTTCTAACGCCGCCTGCGCCGCTTTCAATAACCGTTCCTGCAATAACGCCTCTTTGTCGCCGCCACGCACTTTGCGAACCAGCCCCTGCATCCGCTTTTCGATTGATTCCAGATCGGCCAGCATCAGTTCGGTTTCGATGGTTTCTGCATCTGCAACCGGATCGATGCGTCCCTCCACATGGGTCACGTCGCCGTCCTCAAAACACCGAAGCACATGCGCAATTGCGTCGACTTCACGGATATTGGCCAGAAACTGATTGCCCAGCCCTTCACCCTTGGACGCGCCCTTCACCAGCCCCGCAATATCGACAAATGTCATCCGGGTTGGAATTGTCTTGGCCGATTTCGCGATTTCCGCCAGCTTATCCACCCGCATATCCGGCACGGCAACCTCGCCAACATTGGGTTCAATAGTGCAAAACGGGAAATTTGCGGCCTGTGCAGCGGCAGTTCTGGTCAGCGCATTGAAAAGCGTTGATTTTCCCACATTGGGAAGCCCGACAATACCGGTTTTGAACCCCATTCCAAACGCCCTTTCACGCCATTTCGCGCGTATCTATTTCCTGTCGGTCAGACGCGCAAGCCGTGCTAATATACCCCGATTCTGGATAAGACGTTGGCGTCACCAGTGCACTACTCGACAGAATTTTTTCGTAGTTTTTTGATTCGTTTTTTACGATACTCGTTGACCCTTTTTCGCAGAGGGTTGCGATGAGGGATTTCCACCATTGTTATGGAAATGATCCTCGGTTCTCTCAAAGCCTCATTTGGCTCCAGTTCAACGGCAATTCCGCCAAACTCTCCAAGAAATAGAACATTTGAAACGGTTTCGTGATCCGCTTTGAATGTATCAGGGTCATTTTTCCGTACGTGTTTCGGGATGATCACCTGAAAGGGAGTGGCAGCCATCAGATCGAGCACAAGTGTCATGGTTCTTTTAGGGAGCGCAGCCAGTTCATTGAGCTTATCCGTGAGGGCGTAGAAACGGTTGGGGTCCTCTTCCATCATGTCGAACATGAGGTCCCGGATCTTCTCATAAGCGAGATCTTCGTTGATTGGGAAGTTGTTCTCCATGGCGCGCACCTTTTGCCCCGTGTTGACCAGCCTGAATGCCCCCGTGATTAGTATGGGGTGAGAGGGGTTTCCAAGTACGTTGCCCCATGATTCAAGGTTCAAAAGCGACACAATATGGACCGCCACTCATGTCGATCACTAACACCGCACTTTTTGTCTGTCTCGATGATTTTGCAAAAACCTACGAGGACTGGGAGCGCCACCGGTTGATCCCCTCGGGTCGTCAGAGGCTTCGCTCCGGCAAGCTGACCCTGGGGGAGAGCCTGTTCATCATGGTCTTGTTTCACTTGTCGCCGTTCAAGGACTTCAAACATTATTGGATTTATGGCGTTGAGCAGAAATACCGTGACTGCTTTGGCAACCTCCCGAGCTATGGTCGGTTTGTCAGCCTCATGCCAAGATTAATGGTGCCGTTTTGCATACTGCTGCACTGCTTCAGCGGTGAAAAAACCGGCGTCTATTTTGCCGACAGCACTAAGCTCGCGGTCTGCCACAATGCCCGCATTAATCGAAACGTAACTCCCAAGCACCCTGTCCGATAGGGTTGCGGGGTTTTGTTCCGTCAGAGCCGTGCGATGATCTGAGGTGGTGACAGGGTCAGGATTTCCAGGATGTTGAACCGGTGTTTTCTGGCCGTCGAGATGACGGACCTGATGTCGGCGAAGACCCGCGCGCCCTCGAGGGTGCGGAAGGTGCCCGAGATTTTCATGCGCAGCTTCATCATGCGCAGGTCCTGTTCGGCCTGATTGTTTGTGAATGGGACCGCGAAGTCGGCGATGAATCGCAAAACGTCATCGCGGTAGTCACGCAGGCGGAGGAGCAGGTTGTGGCCTGGCCGCCTGGCTTTTCGGCCGCGGGTGCCGGGGCTTTTGGCCAGCGGGGGCCGGCGTTCGTGGAAGGCGAGCCCCTTGGCGAGGATCGCCATGTATCTGGTGACTATACCCTGGCGAACCAGTTCCGGGAGTTCGGTCTCGCCTTGATCCTGAGCCGCGCATCTGAGCTGATTGGCGCTATGAAGCACTGCGCTCATCTCCGTCGCCCAAGGCTCTTTTTCGATCTCTTCGATGGCCTTGAGTTCGCGCAAGTGATGCGCCCCGCAGAGGGCGTGGGCGTCCACTCCGCTCATATGGGCGTAGTAGGGTTTCCAGTGATCATGAATGATCGTCCCGCCGGTCAGGAAGGTTGGAACAGCACCGCGTTTGGCGCTGATGCGGTAATGGGTGAAGGCGGTATCGCAGATCGTGTGCAGCCAGTGCAGCTTGCCGGCAACACGAAGTCCGGTCTCGTCCAGATGCCGAACGCCGCCTTCGGCAAGCCGGGCGAGAATGTGTTCAACCACGACACCCATCTTATTTGCCGCGCCGCGCGTCCAGTTGGTCACGCTGGCCGCGCACAAGCTGGTGGCCCCAAACAGGTCGCGCATAAGCTGGCAGACCCGATCCTCGGGTATCAGCTGCTGAACATTGCAATAGACCGCCACTGCCCGCATGCGCGTGCCATATTGCACATGCGCGGCCACGCCATCGGGAAAGCCAGCCGTCGTCGTGGCTCGACAATGGTCGCAACAATAAACCGCCGCCTGATGCTCGGTGACCTCCAGGCGTGGCGCAGGCAAGTCGAACACCTGACGCTTCTCGATCCCTTTCACCATCTCCGCCGTCAGGGCGCTCTGACAGGCGCTGCAATGCGTCGCCTCATGCCGTTCGACAAAGTCGGGTGTTGACGTCTGGCGCAGGGTGTCGCCCCGGTGGCCAACTTGGCCGCCACTTTTCTTTCCGGATTTGCCACGCAGGCTGCGCGGGGCTGGCTTCTTCAGGCCATCACTTGAAGGGGGCTTGCTGCTATTGCTGCTGTTCTTGGCCAACTGTCGGCGCAGGTCCGTGATCTCTTCCGCCATGCTCGCCAACGCAGCTTCAAGCTCAGCGATCCGACGCAGAGCCGTGGCGAGAAGTTGTTCAAGGGCGGCAACCTGATCCATCCCACCACTGATTCAGAGAAATCAACCCGGCGCCACAGAATTCAGACAAGAAAGAAAAAAAACACGCGCAAAATGGCAAATTCGACTCACCATAAAACTGACAATAACACTCAAACGTGGGGGGTGCTTGGGAGTTACATCGAAACAAGGTCTTCAAGGGGCTGGCAAAGCGCGGTCGCAGCACAATGGGCTGGTTCTTTGGCTTCAAACTGCATCTAATCATCAACAACAAGGGGGAGATCATGGCCGTCAAAATCACGGCAGGTAATGTCGATGATCGAAAGCCGTTTGAAGCCATGATCGCGGGCCTCGAAGGCAAAATATTTGCTGATAAGGGCTATATCTCCAAATCCCTCTTCCAACGGCTCTGGCAGCGTGGGCTCCACCTCGTCACCGGCATTCGCCGCAACATGAAAAACTATCTCCTGCCAATCCTGAACAAAATCCTGTTGCGAAGGCGGTTCATCATCGAAACTCTGTTCGATAAGTTGAAAACCAGCATGGGACTGGAACACACTCGACACAGATCGCCTGCCAACGCATTCGTACACCTCATCTCGTGTGTCGCAGCCTATATGCTCGGGAAAACCAAAGTTAAAATGGGACCCATAACCGTGCCGGAAACAATCAGGCAGGTCGAATACCAGATATAGCGCTTATCCAGAACTCAGGTTAATATGCCAATGCAGCGAAGGAGGCCAACATGAGTGTCAGCCCGTATCTTTTCTTCAACGGCAATTGCCGCGAGGCAATGGATTTTTATGCGTATGTCTTTGGCGGCGAGCCAATGATCATGGACGCCAGCGGATTGCCGGCGGAATTCGCCGCGTCAGATGATCAGAAAACACAGGTGATGCACAGCCAACTTTCGGTCGGAGATACGACACTGATGGCATCTGACAGCATCTTCGAAGAGTCGCCCGCAATGGCCGGTTGTTCCGTCCAGTTGAACTATCCGAGCGCGGCCGAAGCCAAGGGATATTACGACAAACTGTCCGCCGGTGGCGAAATCAGTATGCCCTGGGCCCCAACCTTCTGGTGCGCAGGTTTCGGCGTCTTCAGCGACAAGTTCGGCACCCGCTGGATGGTCGGCTGCGATGAACTGCCTGCCTAAAGCTCGATCTCGCCCTCTTCCGAAGGTTCGGCATCGATTTCATCCGGCGTTTTGCGCCGAATGATGATGTCGCCATTGGGCAGCACTTCTGGCGGATGATAAAGCGTCATGTCTTTGAGTGCCGCTTCCAGATCGCGCAGGGCGGGCTCGATTTCTCCCATAAGACCACGCAACAGCAATTGCGTGCCTTCCGACAGTAAATCCATGCCGTCCTGCAGATCGGATTGTTCTTCCGCCTGAACCGAAAGCGCAATTGAAGACGAGATGAGGCATATGGATAGAAGTTTTCTCATGCCCCCAATATAGGGACAAACGCGCGCCACTACGAGGGCGTCGGCAAATCCATGCTGACGGGGAAGTGGTCGGAGGCGTGCAAAAGCGCATTGCGCAACTCGGGCATCCGGTAACAAGGCAGATCGTCAAACGGGTGCCAAATTCGCCAGCTGGGCGAAAGGGAACGGATTTTCGACGACACCATGATGTAATCCAGCAGAGCGCTTAGATAGCGGTCTTCGCGGTGCAGATAGAACCGTGCCGTGACCGGTGCTGCGGCCATTTTCTTGGTCAGTGCCAGATGCGCGTGCGGGTCAAAAAGCCTTGGCCCACCTTCATGACCCAACACGATTTCTAAGCCAGAGCGCCCGAACAGCTTTTCATATTCGTCCAAACCGGGGCCATCGTTGAAATCCCCAAGAACGATCAGATCGTCGCCGTCCTCCAAATGCTGTTCAACCCGGCGGCGCAGCCAGATGCATTGCGCCAGCTGTTTGCGTCGGTTCTCAATGGCAATGCGCATCACTTCGGCTTCGTTTTCCGCACCGTGCGGGGCTTTGGATTTGATATGCACGCCGATCAGGCGCATATCGCGTCCCGTTACCTTGTCGCGCAGCTGCACCTCTAGCGGGGGCTTTGAAAACTTGACGTGATCAAGGCTGGAATCGATATCAAGATCGATCTTCAGCACCCCGTCGAAGCGCGGCGCATCCCAGGCGCCTTTCTTGCCGGTTTGTTCGCCTCGCGGATCATGTACCGCCTCAACTTTCGCCGGATCATAAAGCAGCGCGAGTTCTTGCTGCGTGCCATTGGTAAACCCGGTCAGCGCGCGTGTCGTGCGCAAATCGAAGGTGCGTGCAAACTCCTCAAGCGCGGTCGCCGTATCCCGCGTGCGGTTCGTATCCGGCGCTTCGACCACCATAATCGCATCAGCATCCATCGCAGAGAACACGGTGCCCAGCGCCTCGATTTGCTCTGCGCGGGTGACATCGCGCCGACCCGACCAGCCGTCATCCATTCGCAGCCTGCCGTCGTCGTCAAACAACGAGTCAAACCATTCCACGTTGTAAGTCGCAATCCGCATCAGCCCGCGATGCCTTGTATTTCTTCCCACGCCCGGTTCAGCGCAATCAGCCGCTTCTCTGCCATTTTCACCGCTTCTTCCGGCAATCCGCGCGCAATCATCGCATCGGGGTGGCTTTCGCGCACATGGCCGCGCCAGACCTTGCGAATGTCGTCCAGTGCCATGTCGGTCGTCACGCCCAGCACCTCATAGGGGTCTGGAGGCGCGTCGGTGACAAACCGCGCGCGCAGGCGGCGAAAAGGGCGCTCGCCCATACCGAAAATATCCGCCACACGTTGCAGAAAGTCGTCTTCATTTGGGTGGTATTCGCCATCGGCAATTGCGATGTGGAACAAGCCTTCCATCAGATCGGTCAGGACGTTTGACTGCGGTTCGAACATGCGCCCGATGCGGTGGGCATAGTCTTCAAATCCCGCAACATCCTGACGTGCAAGGTTAAAAACCCGTGCCGCTTGTGCCTCTGCGTTTTCGGGGATGTGGAACACTTCGCGAAATGCCGTCACTTCGTCGCGCGTTACCTGACCATCGGCTTTCGCCATTTTAGCCCCCAGCGCGATGACGGCGATTGTGAAAGCAACGGAACGTTCAGGTGGTGAACGCAATTGGTCGAAAACAGCGCTAAGCCCCTCGCCCGATGCAAGCGAGGAAATGGCAGAGGCGATGCGCGACCAGATCGACATGTTTGCCTAATATGCTGACAGGCAGCGAATGTCAGGGCGAATTCGAAATTGCCTCCCGGGATTTTGCATTGCAAAACCTCTGGCGGCAATCCGACCGGTTGAGGGGGAACAGTCCCCCTCAAACCCCACCAGAAGTATTTTTGGCCAGGTGAAAATCAGAGCATCTTTTGCATCAGATGCAGATCGAGCCATCGATCGAATTTGCGCCCTGTTTGCGCGATGACGCCTGCCAGCTTGTAGCCACGCGCCTGGTGAAACTTGATGCCTTCCGTATTTGTCCCTGTGACCCCGCCGATCAACGTATGAACGCCTTCGCCGCGGGCATGGGTCTCCAGCGCATCCATCAGCGCACTCGCGACACCACCGCGTTGTGCCACCGGATCAACGATGATCGTATGTTCCATTGAATGACGATATCCGTTGCCAGCCCGGAATTGCTTGTAAGTTGCGAAACCAACGACGGTTCCGTCGCGTACCGCCACCAGAAATGCCGGGTTATCCGTGATCATTTTTGCAATCGCGTCCGGTGCGTGCTCTGTGGTGCTGAATGTAATGACCGTTTCGCGGATCAGCGGATGCCAAAACGCGGCGATAGCTGTTGCATCATCCGTCTTGCCCGCTCTGATGATCACGACAGCACTTTCAAACCCGCAGACGTGTTGATGGCGGCGCGAAACCCAAAGGTCGCCGAGTCGGCCACACAATTCTGCAATCCGCCACTGAAAGCGGACAGGGCGGCGTGAAGGTTGGCGGAATCCGGATGGCCCACTTGCAATACTTCCAACCGGCATTCGGGTTTTGGCAGCCTTGTGGTCGGATGCGGGGCCCCTTCCCAGTCAATGAGCCCTGGAAACGCGCCGTCGAATGGCAAAGTGCCGTCTTCAGATATGGCGATCTTCCAGCGCAAATCCCCGCGTGACAGTTCCATTGGTTCGCCGACGCCATCTGGAGCCAAGGCAATTGCATCTGCCAAATGTTCGGTTTGTGCAACCCAATTCGTCAAACGTGGCGGGCCGTTGAAATTGTCCAGATCGAACCATCGTGCCCGGCCCGGGTCAGGGGCTTCGGAGTCTATGGCAATGACCTCCAGATATGCATCCCCCAGATTTAACAACGCATTATGGGTCGACATTGCGGCATGCTTGCCACCAGCTGCCATCTTGACGCTCAGCGAATCTTCCACATATG
This sequence comes from uncultured Paracoccaceae bacterium, assembly GCA_951812305.1. GTDB lineage: Bacteria > Pseudomonadota > Alphaproteobacteria > Rhodobacterales > Rhodobacteraceae > Rhodobacter_B. Next base: position 435,331 of record CATOSB010000008.1, on the reverse strand, counting down.
CAACACCCTCCCGCAGCGTTTTCGCGGATACGACAATATGGTCAATGGCCAGAGAACTGCTCATGTCGTCGCCCACCAAAGCGCTGACCAGATCAATGCGACAATTGTCGGATAGAATGTGGCAGCGAAGCCGAAGGCGCGCAGTGGTGGCGAGATGTGATACCCGATCCAGAACGCGACGCGCGCGATGGCAAATCCGATCGACAGCGTCAGCACAATGCCCGGGCCGTCCTCCAGCACGATGAAAGAGATTGCAGGCCAGAGGCATATCGCAAGGACCGCCTGCTCAATTGTGTTTTGCAATACGCGCCGGTCGATATCTGCACCCGATCCCGGTGCAGCCTCGCCGCCATCAAGGATCGTGTCGTCAAACATCCGTCGCTGCGCCAATCTTGCGATCATGGCCAGCAGAACCAGACCCGGAGCAAGGAAATAGAATGGGGTCACGAACTGACGCGAGAAAACCGGGACGTTGACAAATGCCGTCCCAATCCAGACCAGAAGTATGGCCCAGACAAGGCCAAGCCCCATGCCAATCAGGATTTCGCGGCGGTCAGACATTGACTATTCCGCCGCCTGCCCGACCCGCGCCTCTCCGATCAGCCGTAAAATGTCCTGCGCGGCCAAAGGAATATTCGTACCGGGACCGAAAATCGCCTTTACCCCGGCCTTCTGCAGGAACTCATAGTCCTGCTGCGGGATGACGCCGCCGCAAATAACAATGATATCGCCCGCTCCTTGCGCCTTCAACGCTTCGATCAGTTTTGGCGCGAGCGTTTTATGCCCCGCCGCCTGCGACGAAATCCCGACAACATGCACATCATTGTCGATGGCATCCTGCGCGGCCTCTTCTGGCGTCTGAAACAGCGGGCCGACGTCCACATCGAACCCGATATCGGCAAATGCAGTCGCGATGACCTTGGCGCCGCGATCATGCCCGTCCTGGCCCATTTTCACGACCAGCATCCGGGGCCGCCGCCCTTCTGCCTCGGCAAAGGCTTCCACATCCTTCTGGATCGCGGCGAAGCCCTCGTCGCCCTCATAGGCCGCGCCATAGACGCCGGCCAATGTTTTCACCTCGGCGCGGTGCCGTCCGAATGCCTTTTCCATTGCCATCGAAATCTCTCCCACCGTTGCTCTTGCGCGCGCGGCATCAACCGCCAGCGCCAGAAGGTTGCCATTGCCGTCAGCCGCGCCGCGTTCCAGTGACGCCAGAGCGGCGCCACAGGCAGCAGCGTCCCGGTTTGCCTTGATCTTCGCCAGCCGTGCCACCTGCGCTTCGCGCACCTCGGCATTGTCAATCTCGCGCACGTCGATTTCCGGCTCTTCGTCCAGACGGAACTTGTTGACGCCGACGATCACCTCATCGCCCCGGTCAACCCGCGCCTGACGCTTGGCCGCTGCTTCCTCAATGCGAAGTTTGGGCATTCCGGTTGCGACCGCCTTGGTCATCCCGCCCATTTCGTCGATCTCTTCGATGATCTCCCACGCCGCATCCGCCAAATCGGCGGTCAGCTTCTCGACATAGTATGACCCCGCCAGTGGGTCGACCACATTGGTCACGCCGGTCTCATTCTGCAGGATCAACTGCGTGTTGCGGGCAATGCGCGATGAAAATTCCGTCGGCAGTGCAATGGCTTCGTCGAAAGAGTTCGTGTGCAGCGACTGGGTGCCGCCCAACACCGCGCTCATCGCCTCATAGGCCGTGCGCACGATGTTGTTGTAGGGATCCTGTTCTTGCAGGCTGACGCCGCTGGTCTGGCAGTGCGTCCGTAGCATTGAGGATTGCGGTTTTTGTGGATTGAATTCGCTCATAATCCGGTGCCACAGGAACCGCGCCGCGCGCAGCTTGGCCGCTTCCATGAAGAAATTCATGCCAATGGCGAAGAAAAAAGACAAACGGCCGGCAAATTTATCGACATCCATGCCGCGCTCCACTGCCGCACGCACGTATTCCTTGCCGTCCGCCAGCGTGAACGCCAGTTCCTGCACAAGGTTCGCGCCCGCTTCCTGCATGTGATAACCGGAGATCGAAATCGAGTTAAAACGCGGCATCTCGTTCGCCGTGTACTCGATGATATCCGACACGATCCGCATCGAAGGCTCAGGTGGGTAAATATAGGTGTTGCGCACCATGAATTCCTTCAAAATGTCGTTCTGAATGGTGCCTGACAGCGCCGCGCGATCCACCCCCTGCTCTTCACCGGCCACGATGAAAGACGCCAATACCGGGATCACCGCGCCGTTCATTGTCATGGAAACACTGATGTCGCCCAGCGGAATTCCGTCAAACAGCGTCTTCATGTCTTCCACAGAATCAATTGCCACACCGGCCTTGCCAACATCGCCCACCACGCGGTCGTGATCGCTGTCATAGCCCCGGTGCGTCGCCAGGTCGAACGCCACAGACACACCCTGCTGACCACCCGCAAGCGCCTGACGATAAAACGCATTTGACTCCTCCGCCGTGGAAAACCCCGCATATTGCCGGATCGTCCACGGGCGGCCTGTATACATGGTCGATCGTGGGCCACGTGTAAATGGTTCTTCCCCGGGCATCGCGCCCATATGCGCCAACCCGTCCAGATCCGCCGATGAATAGACCGGGTCAACGGCAATCCCCTCGGGCGTTTCCCACGTCAGTTCGTCCAACGCACGACCGCGCAATTCCTTCTCGGCACGGGCGGCCCAGGCAGCTTTGTCACCCATCTTGTGATCCTTTCCCATTGGCGAATTGCGCGCAAAATCTGCTTTCGCGCGGCAATCTCGCGGATAGACCTTCGTTTTTCGTCAAACGCATCCTATATCCTGTCTGACAAGGAGGATGCATGAAGACGCTCTTCTCAACACTTATGGCGATTTCATTGGCGGCACCTTTGGCCGCACAGGAAACCATTGTCGCTGCGTCCGAGACTGACGACGCCGAAACCGTGGAGCTGATTGCGGAACCCTCGCTCGCGATCATGGACGCGGCAGAGGTCGATTTGTCTGAATTCCTGTGGCTGAAACGCCCGGTTGTGGTCTTTGCCGACACCGACGCCGACCCGCGGTTTGCCGAGCAGTTGGAGTTGCTGCTGGACCGGCCAGAGGAATTGCTGGAGCGCGACGTTGTTATCATCACCGACACCGATCCAGCGGCTGAATCCGCAATCCGAACCAAACTGCGTCCGCGCGGCTTCCAGTTGACGCTGATCGGCAAGGATGGCGGCGTGAAGCTGCGCAAACCCTTCCCCTGGGACATCCGCGAGCTGACCCGCGTCATCGACAAAACCCCGCTGCGCCAGCAGGAAATCCGCGAAAGTGCCGGTGAATAGGCGCTCATTGCCCGGCCTCCGCTGAAGCAAATTCGAATACCGCGCCGTCCGGCAATCCCACAACCCATGCATTCAACCTCTCCACCGCCGGCGCCGTGTCTCCGCCATGCGTCAGGAAAAAGCTGACGGTATCATCGGCCAGATATGCGCGCGGCACCTGCAGTTTCAGATGCCCGAGCAATTGCCAGTCATCGCCCAATTGGTTGGGAAACCACTTCTCGTAGATCATCGCGATTTCCGTACCGTGCTTTTCGGCCAGCTTCGCCGCCCACAGCCGGTCGTCCCCAAACAGCCGTTGTTGGCGCGCCTCGTGATTGGCCAGTCCCCACAGGTCCAGCACATAACTCGGGTTGCGCCACGCAACGTATCCCAGATCGTTCACCGCCACCGGCGCCTGCCAGTGCTCTTTCGCGAACCGGCCCATCTGAACCTGTTGGAACGCCACAGATCGTGGCGCATGAGGGTAAAGCGTGGTCACGAACGGCAGATATACCCAGGCAGGCAGCGAAACGGTTGCGACCGGCAACAAAGCAAGCCGCAAATTGCCCGCCGTCGTCGCAAAGAGCCCTGACGCCATCGTTGCAAGAATGTAGATTTCGTACCGGTCCATCCAGCCGAATCGACCGGCCAACAGATGTGCCAATCCGGCCAGAAGAACGACCAGTAGGATCGGCTTGTGCAGGCGCCCAACCACCAGCAATACAAGCGCCGAAAGCAGCATCGCACACAGAACCCATGCGCGCGGTTCGGCCACGATCATTGCCTGTTTGCCCGCGATGAACGCCCCGAACCCAGATGCCGAGCTACCCGGCAAGGCCAGCTTCGCGGAAACTGAACTCGGCAAAGGCTCCAGACCAAGGGTAGTCAGCCAAAATGCAAACCCGGCCAACGGTGCGACGGCCAAAACACCCAACGCTATTCCCGCAGCGATACGTCCGTGAAACAAGACGACCAGCCCCGCCAACCCGGCCAATGCCACGCCCTCAAGCCGTAACAGTGGCGACAACAGGACACCGACCAGCAACAGCCAGCCAATCTTGCCCTCATCCACGAACCGGATCAGTCCCGACAATATCGCCAGAGATGCCGCGACATGCAGGCTGTGCTCCATACCGACAAAGGCGACGCCAGGAATATTCAGCGCGATCGGCGCAATTGCAGCAATCAGGAACCCAAGCCAACGCGCGCCCCATCCTGCCTGCCACAGGATCCGCCCCCACAGGATCAGCGCCGCCACCAGTCCGACAACGTTCCAGATCAGCGGCAAATATCGCTGGACCGCGTCACCGGCAAAAGGCAACAAAAGCACGGAAAACAAAGGCGAAGATGACGCAGCCGCATATTCACCCGCGTTAACGCCATACCCGCCAGCCGCCAGTTGTTCGGCCATCGCCAGATGGATGTACGTATCATCCAACGGGTATTCAAACACGCCACCCGCGGTGACCACACTTGAATCCAACAGCGCCAGAAACGCCAATCCTCCAAAGATCAGCGCGACCAGCGGAAGCGCAAGGGATGGCCCTTCGCGCGGGGTCATTCGAACTCCATGATCACGTCGTCCACGGCCAGACTGTCACCTGCCGCTGCATTGATTTTGGATACAACCGCGCGCTTTTCGGCACGCAGGATATTTTCCATCTTCATCGCCTCGACCGTGCAAAGCGCCTGACCTTCCTGCACTTCGTCGCCTACAGCCACGTCGACCTTCACGATCAGACCCGGCATCGGGCAAAGCAGCATTTTCGATGTATCAGGCGGCAGTTTTTCGGGCATAAGCGCCGCCAGTTCCGCCTGACGCGGCGTGTAAATCGCCAGCTTCATATCCGCCCCGCGATGGCGCACGCGAATCCCGCCTGTGACACGTTCGGTCTTCAGGACCATTTCTTTGCCATCGACCATCAAGGCGGCAACCGAATCTCCGGGCGTCCAGTCGCTTTCGATCCGATGCGTTGTGCCATCTTCAAATGTCACTGTCGCGCCATCAGGGTCAGCCGCAATTGTCAGTGCGATGTCATCCAGTCCGCGCCCTGTGACAACCCATTCCGTCCCAACGTGACGTTCGTGATTGTCCATCGTGCCGGAAATGCGGGCGCGGCGAATTTCGATCACCCGGTTCATCGCGGCCACACCAGCTGCGACCTTGCGGGTTGTGGCGTCGTCAAGCGTAACACCCTCAAACCCGTCCGGGTATTCCTCTTCGATGAACGCGGTGGTCATATCTCCGGAGATGAATTTCGGATGGTCGTAAACTGCCTGAAGAAACGGGATGTTATGCCCGATCCCTTCCACTTCGAACCGATCCAGCGCCACGCGCATCGCTTCGATTGCTTCTTCCCTGCTCGCACCCCAGGTGCAAAGCTTGGCAATCATCGGGTCGTAGTACATGGAAATTTCACCGCCCTCAAAAACACCGGTATCGTTGCGAACAACCGGAGCCTTCGGCACCACGCCGGGCAGATAATCCGGTGTTTCCGCAGGCGGCCGATATCGCGTCAGTCGCCCGATCGAAGGCAGGAACCCGCGAAAGGGATCCTCGGCATAAAGGCGGCTTTCCATCGCCCAGCCGTTCAGTTTCACATCCGATTGCTTGATCTTCAGCTTCTCGCCATTGGCGACACGGATCATCTGTTCCACCAGATCGACGCCCGTGATCAGCTCGCTTACCGGATGTTCCACCTGAAGGCGCGTGTTCATTTCAAGGAAATAGAAGTTGCGGTCGCCATCGACGATGAATTCCACTGTTCCGGCGCTGGCATAATCCACCGCCTTGGCCAGTGCTACGGCCTGCTCTCCCATCGCCTTGCGGGTCTTCTCATCAAGGAATGGCGAGGGCGCCTCTTCGATAACTTTTTGATTCCGGCGCTGAATCGAACATTCACGCTCGCCCAGGTAAATTCCATTGCCGTGGCTGTCACACAGGACCTGAATCTCGATATGGCGCGGCTGGGTGACGAACTTCTCGATGAAAATCCGGTCATCGCCGAAACTCGACGCAGCTTCGTTTTTCGACGACTGAAACCCCTCGCGCGCCTCGTCATCATTCCACGCGATCCGCATCCCCTTGCCGCCGCCGCCAGCGGATGCCTTGATCATGACGGGATAGCCGATCTCGTTTGAAATCTTCACCGCCTCATCGGCATCTTCGATCAGACCCATATACCCCGGCACAGTCGAGACATTGGCGTCCTGCGCGATCTTCTTTGACGTAATCTTGTCGCCCATCGCCTCAATGGCTGGTTTAGGCGGTCCGATGAACGCAACACCGTCCCGTTCCAGCGCATCCGCGAATTTCGGGTTCTCCGACAGAAAACCGTAGCCCGGATGAACCGCTTCGGCCCCTGTTTCCTTGATCGCCGCCATGACCTTGTCAATCACGATATAGGATTGGTTCGCAGGTGGCGGTCCAATATTCACGGCCTCATCCGCCATTTCCACATGCAGCGCCTTGGCATCGGCATCCGAATAGATTGCGACCGTTTTGATCCCCATCTTCTGCGCTGACTTGATTACGCGACAGGCGATTTCCCCACGGTTCGCGATCAATATCTTCTTAAACATCCCTAATTCCTTCTTTCCCCCGTGCGTCACGCACACGAAAACACCGCGCGGGGGGCTGCCCCGCACGGCGTCATTTCAGTTCTTCGGCCCGTAGGCCGGGCTATTAGCTGTATCTCAGAGAGAGCCGCACTTTTCCGGGAACTTCTGACAAAAGGCCACATTGCCCGCCGCCCCGATAACACCGCCCAGAATTGGGTCGCCGTCCAGTACCACGGCCGTTCCGACACCCGCAGCAGCGCCAACAAGCCCCTGTTCACCATAGGTGTCGCCGCAGGCCGAAAGCCCCAGCGCGGCAACGCCCAACAACGTGATAATCTTGATCCGCATACCTCAAGTCCCTTGTTTTTCTCGTTTATGGGACTCAGATGCGCCTTTCGCCGTAAGTTTTCAACATTAATGGCAAAATAACATGCGATTCCGGCGCTTTGCCGCCGAAACCTCGTGTGGATAACTTGCCCAAAAAGGGGTGGTCTGACCCATGAAGGGCCAGACCGTAGAGAAGGGGAAGGGTAACGGTAGTAACTTGTTGGCCGTAACTGGGGTATGTGGCCATCCGTTACACCGACACCATGAAACACATGCGCGCCCAAGCGGAAGCAGCCACCGCAAAAGGCGATAATTTGCGCGCCAACTCGCCCAAATCCCGGGGGCATTCGCGAAATCATGCCGATTCTCCCCGCTCAAAAGCCTCGGGGAAGCTGACCTGGGCCAAATCGGCATCAATCCGCAAAAGCGCATCATAGCTGGCTGGATCAAACGGGTCCTCAGCCGGGATGACCTCGCGCCCGAACAGCCATGACAACCGCCCTGCGTCCAGATTGCCCCGCTCAAAGGGTTCATCACCAAACTGCGCCCATAAAGCAGCCATAAAGACCGCATCGGCCCGCCTGTCCGCAGGCTTGCGATCCGCATGACGGTCGCGGCGAACAATGGCCGTAACCCCGCGCGGATTGGCACGACGAATGGTGAATTGGAAATCGGTACCGGGAAGGCGACCGGGAAAGCCGCGATGTTTCAGCATGGCCACCCCTCCCGTACGGGGCGCCAGCGTTTCGGAAGGGCGGGTCGAAAGACCCGCCCTTTCGAATTCTTACTTGTACTTGCCGGTCGAGGTGTCGGTCGTGATCGGCTCTGGATCAACGAAAACGACTTCTTCTTCCTGCTGACCACATGCAGCCACGAAAGCGACGAGGCCAAGGGTAAGTACGATCTTGATGCTCTTGGACATCGGTATCTCCTGTCAAAACAACGAAGACCTCGCGCCACAGCGCTTGGCCCCCGCTTCCACAAACTGGTCCCGTTCCGGTAACCTGTTGCGACATTAACGGATATTTCTGCAGGTGCATATGCCATTCTCGCCTCATTGGCGGGATGTGGCCGGATTGCATCATCGAAGGCGCGGCCAAGCGGCATCAGAACTGGTCCCAAATGCATGTTCCGCCCTCCAGCATATAGGCCTCGAAATACTGCGTCGCCGCCGGGTCGGCCTGCCCGAATGGCACGTCACGATCCGAGAGTGAAATGATGATCTGCGCCGTGCTCACCCCGCGGTCAACAAGCGCGGGCGCCACATGGGCATCGCAGACCGCCTGCATGTCTTCCAGCGCGGCATCGAGAGAGACTGTTCCGCCCGCCCGGGCAATACCCGGCGCAAGGAAGCGAAAGCGCCATGTCTCACCCGTTGTCCCTGCATCGTCGCGGATCAGTTCGACAAAACTGACGTTTTGGCCCGATGGCACATCGACGGCTTGCGCAAATGCGGGCGAAGCCATTGATATCAAAACAGCAATCCACCTCATTTCGCGTGGCCTTTCTGCAGGATGACGCGCTTTTTGCCCCTGCCCTGACTGAACAGCCGCACCTTGCCGTATTGCGAAAGAATACGCTTGCAGTCCTGAAAATACTGCGCCCGCACATCCAGAACAATATGCCCGCCTTTCCGGACGCCATAACGGAAGAACGGCAGGTACATATCAACCGGGAAGTGATAGCCACAGGCGAGGAAACTGACCGCCAGATCGATTTTGTCGGTCTGGGGCGCGTCATCGACTTCGGGGTTCCAGCTGTCGACTTTGTCGAGTGAAACGCCATTGGCCTGCAAAAACCGCTCTGCCGTCCACAGGCTGGTATAGGCCGCGCCTTCTTCCTCAAAACCGAAATGTCGGCGGTCATTGCCTTCGATATCGATCAGCAACAATTCCGCGCCATAGCGGTCATGCACGAACAGATCGAAAAACCCGTAACCACAGCCGATATCCGCCACCCGCGAAGGCGCCATCGCGTCAAGTTCCGGCAGCATCGCCTCGAACTCTGTCTGTATGATCCGCGCCGCACGCTGTGCCAGCACCACGCCCTTTTCCTCGACGATTTTGTTGAGCCGCTCCGGCTGACCGGCTTCCCATTCGCGGATCACGTCACCGGGGCGTTTCTCGTCATTGATCACGTCAGAACGTTGCAGGACGATATTCACCAGATCACCGTGGGTCAGCATGGAATAATCCAGGCCCGACACATCCACCCCGGTGATCGCCCCGCCGTCCATCAGGCCGGCCTCTTCGCGATACAGTCGATTTCCACCAGCGCGCCGACGGCCAGCGCGGTGACACCGACGGTGGTGCGGGCCGGGCGGCGGTCGGCGGGGAAGAAGGTCTGATAGGTGTCGTTGAACGCTTTGTAGTCGCGCTCGAATTCCGTCAGGAAACACCGGCACTGCACCACATGTTCCAGCCCCAGCCCCAGTTCGCCGAGGATCAACGACAGGTTCTCCATCACCTGCCGTGTCTGGTTTTCAATGCCGTCGGGCAACGGATCATCCGGCCGCCCCGCCACCGTCGGCATCTGCCCGGTCAGAATGACCCAGCCGTCATCGGTTTCCACCGCGTGGCTAAACGGCGCAACAGGCTCCGGGCCGGTGGGGAAGAGGTGAAATTTAGGCATGAAGCCCTCCGCAGCCCCGGACCCGATCCGGGGCCTCATCGTCAATGAGGTCCCGGGTCAAGCCCGGGACTGCGTTCCATGCACCACAGAGGATCGCGCCCGTCCCGTGGGTGGGCGCATTTCTCTATTTGACCGAGCAATTGCATATCACAACGGAATATTATCGTGCTTCTTCCAAGGGTTCGTGAGCCGTTTCCCTTTCAACGACGCAAACGCCCGACACACCCGACGCCGCGTTGAATGCGGCATGATCACCTCGTCGATGAACCCCTTCTCTGCCGCCACAAACGGGTTGGCGAACCGGTCCTCGTAAGTCTGCGTCTCCACCGCGATTTCCTCGGGTGACTTGCCCCTATGAATGATCTCCGTCGCGCCCTTGGCGCCCATCACCGCGATTTCCGCCGTCGGCCAGGCATAGTTGAAATCGCCCCGCAGGTGCTTGGACGCCATCACGTCATAGGCCCCGCCATAGGCCTTGCGGGTGATGACCGTGACCTTGGGCACCGTCGCCTCGCCATAGGCAAACAGCAGTTTCGCGCCGTGTTTGATCACGCCGCCATATTCCTGTGACGTCCCCGGCAGGAACCCCGGCACATCGACAAATGTCAGGATCGGAATCTCAAACGCATCACAGAAGCGGACAAACCGCGCGGCCTTGCGGCTGGAGTCGATGTCCAGACACCCGGCCAGCACCATCGGCTGGTTGGCGACAACGCCGACCGTCTGCCCCTCCATCCGCATGAACCCGGTGATTATGTTCTTCGCAAACTCTGCCTGAATTTCGAATAATTCCCCCTCATCGCCGACCTTGCGGATCAGTTCCTGCATGTCATAGGGGCTGTTGGGGTTGTCGGGGATGATTGTGTCGAGGCTGTCCTCAACTCGCGCCGGGTCGTCGAAAAACGGCCGCACCGGCGGCTTTTCGCGGTTGTTCAGCGGCAGGTAGTCGACCAGGCGCCGCACCTCTGCCAGCGTCTCGACATCGTTCTCAAACGCGCCGTCGGCCACCGAGGATTTACGCGTGTGGGTCGAGGCACCGCCCAGTTCCTCTGCCGTCACCACCTCATTCGTCACGGTTTTCACCACGTCCGGGCCGGTCACGAACATGTAGGAGGTGTCTTTGACCATGAAGATAAAGTCGGTCATCGCGGGGCTGTAGACTGCCCCACCCGCACACGGCCCCATGATCACGGAAATCTGCGGCACGACGCCGGATGCCATGATATTGCGCTGGAAGACCTCGGCATAACCTGCCAGCGACGCCACCCCTTCCTGAATCCGCGCGCCGCCGGAGTCATTGATCCCGATCACCGGCGCGCCGTTCTGCATCGCCATATCCATGATTTTACAGATCTTCTGGGCGTGGGTTTCCGACAGCGAGCCGCCGAAGACCGTGAAATCCTGAGAGAACACATAGACCATGCGCCCGTTCACCGTGCCCCAGCCGGTCACCACACCGTCCCCCGCCGGACGCTGTTTTTCCATCCCGAAATCGGTGCAGCGATGAGCAACGAACATGTCGAATTCTTCAAACGACCCGTCGTCGAGCAGCAGCTCGATCCGCTCCCGCGCGGTCAGCTTGCCCTTGGCGTGTTGGCTGTCGATCCGCTTTTGGCCCCCGCCCTGGCGTGCCGTGTCGCGCCGCGTCTCCAATTCTGACAGAATATCTTTCATAACCTTGCCTCCACGCCGATTTGCGGCAAACTACGCTGCAGTGCCGCAAAGGGGAAGCGAATTTCAGTAAATTTGCAAACTCTTCGCAAAGATCAATTCGCGAACTGCAAAGATGCAAACATGACTCCGGATTCCCCATCAAGATAATCTCTGTTCACGCCGAGGGCGAGGTTGGCAATGTCATTACCGGCGGTGTCGCATCACCGCCTGGCGAAACACTTTGGGAGCAACGCGACTGGCTGGCCGCCGACGGCACTTTGCGCGATCTGATATTGCACGAACCACGCGGCGGCGTTTTCACGCACTGCAATCTGCTCGTCCCGCCCAAAGACCCGCGCGCCGCAATGGGTTTTCTGATTATGGAGCCGGTACATACCCCGCCCATGTCCGGTTCGAACGCAATGTGCGTCGCCACCGCCTGCCTTGAAACCGGCATCGTCCCGATGGTCGAGCCGATCACCGAATTCACTCTCGAGGCCCCGGCGGGTCTGGTTTCCATTCGCGCCCATTGCAAGGACGGCAAGGCAGAAGCTGTTGAAATCACGAATGTTCCGAGTTTTGCCGACCAGTTGGACGTCAAACTGGAGGTCGAGGGGCTGCCAACGCTCACCGTTGATCTGGCCTATGGCGGCGACAGCTACGTGTTGGCCGACGCAACAGCCATCGGTCTTGCACTAATTCCAGAGGAAGGCGCGGACATCGCCGCGCTCGGCACCGGGATCACAAGGGCCGCGAATGAACAGCTCGGCTTCCGACATCCAACCGATGACTGGTCGCATATCTCGTTCTGCCAGTTCACTTTACCGGTCGATTTCTCCGCCCACGTCGCGACAGGAAAAAGCGCGGTTGTGATCGACCCGGGCAAGATCGACCGTTCTCCGTGCGGCACGGGGTGTTCGGCGCGGATGTCGGTTTTGCACGCCAAAGGACAGTTGAAGACCGGCGACCGGTATATCGGCACCTCGATTATCGACAGCCGATTCGACTGCCGGATCACGGCAGAATCCAAAATCGGCGACAAAGCCGCCATCATCCCCTCGATAAAGGGCCGCGCCTGGATCACCGGACATCACGAGGTGTTCTGCCACCCGACCGACCCGTGGCCGCGCGGCTATAAGGTCGCTGATACATGGCCCAACCCGGCCTAGTTCAACGCGCAAAAACACTACCGCGATTGCGGTAGACAAGGGTGCGAACCCACAATACCGTCGCCGAATGTCCGACCGTCCGGTGGTTCGATTTCTCGACCGCACTACCCCACCGCATATCTTTACGCTGATCCTGCTGGCCGGGGTCTCGGCACTGTCGATGAATGTGTTTTTGCCCTCGCTCAACAACATGGCGGTGCATTTTCACACCGACTATGCGCTGATGCAGCTTTCGGTGGCGGTGTATCTTGGGTTCAACGCGATTTTGCAGACGATTCTTGGGCCCCTGTCGGACCGGTTTGGCAGGCGGCCTGTCGTTCTGTCCGGTTTCGCAATTTTCACAGTCGCTTCAATTGGTTGCGTCTTGGCACCCACCGTCGAAACCTTTCTGACATTCCGAATGATCCAGGCAGGTGTTGTCGTCGGTATGGTCCTCAGCCGCGCGATTGTGCGCGACATGGTGCCCCGCGATCAGGCGGCGTCGATGATCGGATATGTCACGATGGGCATGACCATCGTACCGATGATCGGACCCGTCCTAGGCGGCTACCTCGATGAGATCTTCGGCTGGCAGGCTAATTTTTGGATTCTCACCCTGGTCGGCGCTGGCACATTTTTGATTGTCTGGTTTGATCTTGGTGAAACAGCCAAACATCGCTCTGCCTCATTTGCCGAACAGTTCACGCAGTATCCAGAGCTCATCAAAAGCGTGCGGTTTTGGGGTTACTGCCTGACGAGCGCCTTTGGCGGTGGGGCATTCTTTTCGTTCATCGGCGGGGCACCGTTCGTGGGGACGGTTGTTTACGGCCTGTCGCCATCAGAGCTGGGGCTTTATTTCATTGCGCCCGGCATTGGTTATTTCCTAGGCAACTTTGCCTCTGCCCGGCTTTCGGTACGGCTCGGCATAGACCGCATGATCGTGACAGGTGCGACAATACTTGTGATCAGTATGACGATTTCCACGCTTATCTTCGTTTCCGGACTTGGCGGCGTATTTCTGTTTTTCGGCACCATAACATTCGTGGGCATTGCCAACGGCATGGTCATCCCCAACGCTAACGCAGGGATGCTGTCTGTTCGCCCCCATCTCGCCGGGTCCGCGGCAGGTTTTGGCGGGATGATCGCCATTGGTGTCGGCGCGGCGATGTCCGGTGTCGCGGGCAGCATACTTACAAAGGAAACCGGCGCGATACCGTTGCTGTTGTTGATGTCCGGCACGGCCATTGTGTCACTGACCTGCATATTGACGGTCTTATGGCGGGTCCGGCAATTGGGCTTGCCGGAATACGAGGACTGAAAGACAATTTGCAAACTCTGGCCAATGGGTTTGCAAACCAGTATTCAGCGTCAATGGCACAACAGAAACTATATGCGGGAGCAAAGCTGCGCGAAATCCGCACCCGGCTGGGGCTGACGCAAAAGAACTTTGCCGAAAAGCTCGGCGTGTCGCTCCCATATCTGAACCAGATGGAAAACAACCGCCGCCCGGTATCCGCCGGGGTCGTCCTGTCGCTCGCACAGGAATTCGGCGTCGACGTGACAGAGCTGTCGTCCGGCGATTCAGAGCGGGTGGTGCTGGATATGCGAGAGGCGCTGGCCGACCCGGTATTCTCCGTCAATCCGCCGCCATTGGCAGATGTGCGACTGACCGCATCAAACGCGCCAATTCTGGCCCATGCCTTCCTCAGCCTCCACCGCGCCTATCGCCAAAGTCAGGAAAGGCTCGCATCGCTGGACGAAGCCCTAGGGCGTGATGGCAGTTCTGTGCAACCCAGCCCGTGGGAAGAGGTGCGGGATTTCTTTCACTATTGCGATAATTACCTCGATGCAATTGATCGGGCGGCAGAGGGTTTTTCAACCCAAAATTCAACCCCCGATGATCTGGAAGACGGCGCAATTGCGCATTTGGCGCGGCGTGGGATAACTGCGGAAATTCAGGAAGATGCGCCCCTGCGTTCATATAATGCAGAAAGCGGAAAACTGATCATGTCATCGCGCGCCAGCGCCGCGACGCGACGCTTTCAACTTTTGCACCAGATTGCACTAACCACGCAAAACGAATTGTTGGAGGCGACACTTGATCTTGCCCGTTTCAAATCTGATGAAAGCCGCGCCATCGCCAAAATCGGGCTGGCGAACTATTTCGCCGGTGCCGCGCTTCTGCCCTATCGCCGGTTCCTGACGGCGGCGCAGGAAACGCGCCACGATCTGGAAATGCTCGCCGATATGTTTGGCGCCTCTATCGAGCAGGTTGCGCACCGCCTGTCGACCATGCAGCGCCCGCAATCGCGTGGCGTGCCATTCTTTTTTGTCCGCGTCGATCAGGCCGGGACAATCACCAAACGCCACTCTGCCACGCGCCTGCAATTTCCCCGTTTCGGCGGGGCTTGTCCCTTGTGGAACGTCCATCAGGCATTCGAAACGCCCGGGCGATTTTTACGCCAATTGGCGGAAACGCCCGATGGTGTGCGCTATTTCTGTCTGGCGCGCGATGTGTCCAAGCCCGGCGGGTCATTTGCCGCGCCGGTGCGCCGTTATGCCATTGGTCTGGGGTGTGAAATCGCCCATGCGGACAAGCTGGTCTATATTGATGACCTCGACCATATGAACCCCGCCGCCTATGCGCCCATTGGAATTTCCTGCCGGATTTGCGAGCGACGGGATTGTCATCAACGTTCGGTGCCGCCGCTGGAACGACGGTTGCTTGTTGACCACACGCGGCGGGACATCCTGCCCTACCAGATCGAATAGCGGTCACGCACGCCCCTATTCGCCGCAGATACCCTGCAAATTGATCCAATCGGAATCAGGCAGGATTTCTGCGCCACCGCCGGGGTCAGCCTCGATCAGAGAAAGTGTTTTTTCGCCGGTAATATCAACGGCATAAGCGTATGGCGACGTCGCAACTTTGGCCCTGCGAAAAACCGTCAGAACGGCCTCGTTTGACGGGCGCAAAGGCGGCAAGGTCATCAGGTTTTCAGAATGCCGCGCAAGGACCTTGTCTGGCAGGTCGCCGGTGGTCATCAATCGCAGCGCCGAAATCGGCCCCGCATCTTCCAAAAGCCGCTCCAGCGGGTCTTTCGCGCTCATGCGGACCGCTTCTACGATCACGTAACCGGCCACAACGTCAGGTGCCTCGAAATCCTCGACAAGGGCGCGGTTCAGGACGATGAATTCACCCGGCAAGTGCACGGTAGAGGAGATGCCGCCCGGAACCACAACCAATCTGCCGTCGGCGTCTGGCATCAGGCGCGCCTTCAACCGATCCAATGCGCGCCGCCCGGCTCTGGTTTCACACGGTTGCCCTGATCCGCGCTGAATGTTCGTCAGCAATCGGTTGCCAATATCCTGCCGCTTGACGTCCGGCACAACGGATGCGGCGTGTTTCACCAATGCGTCAGGAAGCCAGAAGTCGCCCAGCGCAAAGACCAGAAACAACACCAGCGCCATGACAACCGCCCGCAAACGCCCGCGATGCGGGCGCCGACGTTCTATCGTCTTGCGCACCTTTTCGACGGCGTCGATGATTTCGTCGTCGCTCAGTTCCAGCTCTTCAGCGGCGTCTTCGGCGGGCGAAAACAGCGCCGGTCGCGCCCCCGGGTTGCGCCGGATCACAGCTGGCAGCGACCAATGGGCAATCGGGCGATCAGCCTTGTCATAGATCATCAGCGTCGCGTCACCGATCGACACCACGACTTCGCGGCGCTGCTCATCCGCATTGCCACGCCAAAGGCCCAGGGCCTCCAGCTTTTGATATTGGTCAAGTGCCGTCATTATTTGGGACGGTGATTGCTCGATTTAGTTGCCTGGATGCAGTCTTACCCCAAGATTTCGAGGCTGCCAACGTCGCAAAGATGAATCAATTCGTGTCGGCCAACACCTCGTCAACCCAATTCGGCACCACTTCGGTCGCTTTGCCCAACCGGGATTCCGCGAATGCCGTCGCTGTTTCAGAGGGTTCAAGGTTCAACTCCATCGTATGCGCACCGGCCCCGTTGGCGATTTCAACGAACCCGGCGGCCGGATAAACGCTGCCGGATGTGCCGATGGAAACGAACAGATCTGCATCCAAAACACGCTCGTAAATCTCGTCCATGCGATAGGGAATTTCGCCAAACCACACCACATCCGGTCTTGTTGCCTTGGCCCGGCACTCTGGACATTCATCATCAAGGTGCATTTGATCCGGCGCGTCCCAGCGCGCTTCGCAAGCCGCGCACAGCGCGCGAAACAGCTCGCCATGCATGTGCCAGACAGCCTTTGACCCAGCCCGTTCATGCAAGTTGTCAACGTTCTGCGTGACGATCAGAACCTGCCCCTGATGCTCGACCTCCAGCCGTGCCAAAGCTGCATGGGCCGCGTTAGCGCGCGCTTTGCGGGCATTGACGCGCCGCGCGTTGTAAAAATCGTGCACCCGCCCGGGGTTGCGGGCAAAGCCTTCCGGCGTGGCCACGTCGTTCAGATCGTATTTTGTCCAGACCCCGCCCGCATCGCGAAACGTGCCAAGCCCGCTTTCCGCGCTGACGCCCGCGCCTGTCAGGATGACGATATTCTTGCTCATCGATGGGCCATTGATTGCTGTCCGGCTTGCAGCATATGTGGGAACCGCGACGCATCCAAGGAAGGTCCATTATCTTGCGTATCCTGTTTGTTTGCCTTGGCAATATCTGCCGCTCTCCTGCGGCGGAGGGTGTAACGCGCGCCTTGGCAGCGGGGCGCGATTGGGTGATCGACAGCGCGGGAACCAGCGGCTGGCATATTGGCGATCCGCCCTATCCGCCGATGATCCGCGCCGCCGCGGATCGCGGTTTTGATTTGACATCACAGCGCGCGCGGCAGTTCGTGGCCGCCGATTTCGAGCAATTCGATCTGATCATAGGCATGGATACCGCCAACGTTGCCGCGATTGAGAATCTAAGGCCGGAGGGGAACGCGGTGCCGGTGAACAGGTTTCTGGAATTTGCAGAGGGTACTGGCGCCTCTGACGTGCCGGATCCTTATTACACAGGTGATATCGAAGAGTCGCTTGATCTGATTGAGGCCGCCGCAAGTGGGTTGCTTGGGCAACTGCCGAACTGACTGGTTTGAGGAACGGTATCTGTCTGAAGTGGGCATTTTAAGGTACCGCCCATGCGCGGAATCAAGGCCCCTCGGGCCGCCGCGCATCGACGGGCCGTCCCCTGGCCCGGCGATTTCTTGAGGGCGTCGCTACGTATTGATCAAGTACGGATTTGGCGAGATTAAGTGACAACGCCCTACGTTTGTTCGCCGCGCCACGGCCCAACGATGCGCGTCTATTCACCGTATTCATAAAAATCCCGCTTCAGGCCAACACCAAGCCGCCAACCTTGCTGTCTCGGGCGAAATTCATAACCGCTCCGCCACTTTCCGCAGCTCGAACTTCTGAATCTTCCCCGTCGAGGTTTTCGGCAATTCCTGAAACACCACTTGTTTCGGCGTCTTGAACCCTGCAAGGCGTTCCCGTGCGAAGGCAATCAATTCCACTTCCGCCACCGACGCCCCCTCCTTCAACTCGACAAATGCGCAAGGAACCTCACCCCATTTCTCGTCTGCCTTCGCCACAACGGCGCAAAGCGACACCGCCGGATGATGCATCAACGCGCCTTCGACTTCGACAGAAGACACGTTCTCGCCGCCTGATATGATGATGTCCTTGGCCCGATCGGCGATCTGCATGTAACCGTTGGGATGCTGCACGGCGATATCGCCGGAATGGAAATACCCGCCCGAAAAATCCTTTTCAGTGGCTTCAGGGTTCTTCAGGTACCCTTTCATGACCGAGTTTCCCCGGATCATGATCTCGCCCTGCGTCGCGCCATCCATTGCAACCTGCGCCATCGCGTCATCCATCACGGTGATGTCTTCCATCATCGGAAACGCCACGCCCTGTTGCGCCTTGATCGCCGCCTTTTCCGCGTCCTCCAGCCCGTCCCAGGCGCTGTCCCAGACACATTCGGTGACGTGACCATAAGTCTCCGTCAGCCCGTAAACCTGCGTGACATTGAAACCGAGCTTTTCAATCGCCGCCAAGGTCGCCGCCGCCGGCGGGGCACCGGCTGTGAACACCTCGACGGTATGATCAAATGCGCGGCGTTCTTCGTCCTGCGCGTTCACAATGGAGTTCAACACAATCGGCGCGCCGCCGAAATGGGTGACACCCTCATCGGCAATCGCATCATAGATATTACCCGCCGTGATATCGCGACAGCACACCACCGTGCCGCCCAGAACCGGCATCATCCAGGTGTGGTTCCAGCCATTGCAGTGAAACAGCGGCACAATGGTCAGGTAAATCGGATGCAGTTGCAGCCGCCATGACACCACCGTGCCCATCGTCATCAGATACGCGCCGCGATGGTGGTGCACCACGCCCTTGGGGCGCCCTGTCGTGCCGGATGTATATGACAGCGCGAGGCTTTCCCATTCATCCTCGGGCATCAGCCATATGAAACCCGCATCGCCACCGGCGATGAAATCCTCATATTCCGGGTAGTTGCCGGACGCGGGAAATCCAGCCTGTGGATCGGCGACTTCGATGATCTCTGGCCCCTGCCCGTCCATCGCTGCCTTCGCCGCCTCGGCAAGCCCGAGAAATGCCGTATCCACCAGCACAACCTTCGCCTCGGCGTGGTCAAAGATATAGGCGACCGTATCGACATCCAGCCGGATGTTGATCGTGTTCAGCACCGCACCGCAGGCGGAGACACCAAAATGCGCCTCTGCCTGCGCCGGGATATTGGGCAAAAGCGTGGACACCACATCGCCGGGCTTCACCCCCATGCGCCCAAGCGCGGAGGCAAGTTGCGAACACCGCGCGTGGTATTCGGCGTAAGTCTTGCGATGGGTGCCATAGACAACGGCTTGCGTATTCGGGAACACCCTCGCCGCGCGATTGAGGTGGCTTAGCGGCGTTAACGGCACGTAATTCGCGCGCCGTTTATCCAGCCCGGTTTCATCAGCCAGCCAACCCATAGCGCATCCTCCATCCCAAATGCCGCAGCAAACTTTATTGCGCCGCTTGCCAGAAATGCAAAGGGGGAATATGGGCGAATGATGTCGCAAAGCCCCGCATCCAGACCATTTGAGGCCGCACTCTCGGTTATCTCGGCGATGGCGCTGATCGGACTGATCGACAACACCGTAATCTATATCGCCGAAATCGCCGGTATCTGGCAGTTCCATTTCTGTCGCGCGGTTCTGGCGCTTATCATCGTCTTGCTGGTCGCAAGGGTTATTGGCGGACGCCTGCGCCCCGTCAACATTTGGGCGGTCGCCATGCGCAGCGCGCTGATATCAACCTCGATGATCCTTTATTTCGGGGCGTTGGCCTTTCTGACCGTGCCGGAAACCGCGGCTGGGTTGTTTGCATCCCCGATTTTTGTCGTCCTCATCTCAGGCCTCATCCTTGGCCATCGCATTCCCGGTGCGAATATACTTGCCGTCATCATTGGCTTCTGCGGCGTGCTTTTTGTACTGCAACCGGATCTCGCGGCATTTTCGCCCGCAAAGCTTATGCCCGTCTGCGCGGCAATCTTCTATGCTATCGGCGCCATCGTCACCCGAGGCCCATGCCGTCAAGAGACGACCCTGACGCTTTTGTTCGGATTTTTCATTGGCCTCCTCGTTTGGGGCGCTTTGGGTCTGATCGCCCTCAGCGTCTGGTCCGTCGAAACAGCGGATGGCGCGGATGGGTTCATGACACGGGGTTGGCAGGCAATTACCGGCGACTTCGCGCTCTGGACCACGGTTCAGGCCGTGGGATCAGTCATTGGCGTCGGGCTTCTGACACGCGCCTATCTGCTGGCAGAGGCCTATTTCGTCGCCGTCTTTGAATATTCCATCCTGATCACTGCGGCGTTCTGGGGCTGGCTGATCTGGGGGCAAACCCTGACACCTTTGGCATGGGTCGGCTTTGCGCTGCTCATCTGCTCTGGCCTGCTTTTGTCTCACACCCAACGGCTGGCAAACCGCACCGCCAAAGCCTAAACACGCAGCCATGATCATCTCGCGCGGTCGCCGCTATATCTTTGTACATATGCCGAAAACCGGTGGCACGGCGCTGACGCTGGCGATGGAAGAGCGGTTGATGAAGGATGACATCGTTATCGGCGACACGCCCAAGGCAAAGAAGCGGCAAAACCGTTTGAAGGAATTCACCACGCCCGGCAGACTGTGGAAACACTCAAGCCTTGCCGATATTGACGACATCATCCCGGCCGACGAACTGGACGACTTCTTCATCGTCATGCTGGTGCGCAATCCCTGGGACCGGATGGTCAGTTATTACCACTGGCTGCGGGATCAGACTTTCGAGCATCCGGCCGTCGATCTGGCGCATGAACTGGAATTTGAAGACTTCGTGCTTCACCCATTAACGGAATCGTCCTTCTCTAACAGCTACACCGACAGCTATCTGACCGATATTAACGCGAACATCCGGGACGCACATTTCATTCGTCTTGAGGCGCTGGAAACGGATCTTGCGCCATTTGAGGCGCATCTTGGTTTTAAGCTCGGGCCAATCGCGCAAGTTAACGTCTCGGACCGCAATCGCGAATATCGCGGATATTTCAACGACGAAACCCGCACCCGTATTGCGCGAATATGCACCAAGGATATCGAGCGATTCGGTTATCGGTTTTGAGTCTGCGCTGCCTTACCTTTGAATCCAGCATTAACCGAAATCCCGTGAATTTGTCGCGGGTATGGCAACAATTCGGCAAACCAGCCGGATATTGAACCCTCCCAAGAAATAGTGCCTGAATCTTAACGCATTTGCGTCGAACAAATGGCCATCGAATCGCGCTTGGTGATCCCATCGAGCAGTCCAAGAAACAACGCATGGTGGAGGTGCAAATGTTTGGACTGTACAATAAAATTTTCGGCGGAGACCCCCGGACACACCGACAAGAGATCGGCGGCGCGTGGGGTGGAAGATCAACAAAGCAAAGCGGCATGGCCAGTGGCCTTGTGCATGGCACCCGTGTGGCCACCGCAATGGGCTGGCGCGAAGCGGAAGCAATCGCTGTTGGCGACCTCGTCCTGACCTTCGATCGCGGAATGCAGCCTGTGCGCTCAATATCCCGCGGCACGCTTTGGAAAACCCTTGAAGACTGCCCCAAATCGCTATGGCCGCTACACATCCCGCCGGCGCCATAGGCAATAACGACGCCATGATCCTGCTTCCCGAACAGGCCGTTCTGATTGAAAGCGGTATTGCCGAGGAACTGTTCGGCGACCCCTTCTCGCTGATCTCGGCCACTGACCTGGAAGGCTTTCGCGGCATCGAACGCCAGCCACCGCGCGTCGAAATCGACGTGATCGAGCTGAACTTTGACGATGATGAAATCGTCTTTGCAGCATCCGGCGCGCTGTTGTTCTGCCCAAGCCTTCAGGTGGTGAATATGGCCGAGTTGCTGGCCGCCCGCCCCGAGGCCGCCTTCTATTCGGTTTTGCCCCGTGATGAGGCTCAGCTGTTGATCGAACTTCTGATCGACGAAGAGATCATCGCACCTTCTCAGGCACAGGAAATCGCCTACGCCTGAACGACAAAGACTATCGAGATACCGGGCTCTGGATCCCAAATCCCCGAACCCCTGCAAGGCACGCTTTTGTCCCCTATTCGCGCGCCCGATTCAGAGCCCGGTTAGTACCTAAACCACCCACCCCAACTGAAAACGGCCCGGATGACATCGCCCGGGCCGTTTTCTTGTTTGATAACGAAGGTTATTTTCGTGTGAAAGCGTCCGAAAACCCGGCACGCCGCGCAGCATTCAACCCGCTTTTCAGTGCCGAGCCGCTGTTGAACGGCCCCGCCAGCACGATTTTATAGGTCTTGCCGCTTTTCTTATACGTCCCAAGCCGCACCGGCAGGCCCATCTGTTGCAGCCGCCTGACGGCACGATCTGCGTTGCCGGGCTGTCCATAGGTTCCAACCTGCACATATCTGTGCCCGTTGCTTGTGACTGTTGGCTTCGGCTTCACCGTCGCTGTCGGCGGCGTGTTCTTGGTGGACACCACGACGTTACCGCCGCCGGTCACGCCCGAATTTGCCGGCCATCCGTTGACCTGCACGTATTTCTTTTGCTGTTTCAGCGAGATGAACGGGAATCTCAGCCCCGGGAACAATGCGGTTACATCCCTGCCCGTGTTCTGATCGACCAGGCGACGCGGAACACCCGCCGTCCAGACCAGCCGCATCTGCGCGTGACCCTCAAGCGTGCCTCTGCCCCGGTTCGGGTTGAAACGATCATCATTGAAAGCGGCTTTGTATCCCGCCGGGGGTTCAATCTTGGGAAGTGGTGGGACCTTGATCACATCACCTGCACGGATTTCGGCACTGGTCCTTGGCCTTGGCCCAGCGGTGCCCGGCGCGCTGCTAACCGCATAACCACCCGCACTTGGGTGATTTGTCTGCGGGCCACAGCGCACGCCTCTTCCGCTGCCTGCATATCTGGCGCTGACACCAGTCAGACCTGCGCAGCTTGTGGCGACGGTCGGTGCGGGGCGTCTCACGACACGTGGTGTTGGCGCTGGCCTTGGCTTTGTCGCCACGGTGCGAAGCACGGGCGCAGGCCGCACTCTTGGCGTGGGCGCGGGTTGAACGCGCGGTGCCGGTGCGGCGGCAACAACCCTTGGTGCCGGGGCTGGTGCCGGTTTGGGTTTCGCCACAACGGTGGGCGTTGGTTTCGTTGCGACCGGCGCCGGTTTCGGTTTTGGCGCGGGTGCCGGTGCAGGTGTTGCGACCACAACAGGTGCTTCACGAACTTCCGGCTTTGGCGCCTCGGCGAATGTCGGTTGCATCCCACACAGCAATTTGCGCTGGCGACTCACACGCGGCACCCAGGTGATCGCGCCATCAACGCCCGCGCGCACGAAAACGCATCCCTTGCTGTCGACATATTGCTTGGCCGTGTAACTGGACGGCGGAAACTCCGCCGGACCGTCAGAATTGCGCAATGCCTGAGCCGTTGATTGCGACGCGCCAAGCGTGATCCCAGCGATTATCGCGGTGGTCGAAAGAATTCGCAGCATACTGTGCCCCCACACAAGATGTTGGGGTACGATGCCGTATCACACGCAAACCATCAAGGGCTGCGGGCGTGTTATCCACAAGTTTTGATGCCAACGGCCCATAAAAACAAAGAAAGCGCGCCCGGCGGCGCGCTTTCGCTCGATTTCCCGGTGGTTGCGGCTTAGGCGGCTTTTTTCTTGCGCTTATGCTCCACAACCTTGGTGTCGCCATTTGCCGAGGCAATCTGAATCCGGCGTGGTTTCAGCGCCTCTGGCACTTCGCGCACAAGGTCGATATGCAACATGCCGTTTTCATGGGCCGCGCCAGTTGCGCGGATATGATCGGCCAGTTGGAACTTGCGCTCGAACGCACGGGTCGCGATGCCACGATGCAGATAGGTGCCGTTTTCGACGGTCTCGGCCTTGCGTGCCGAAACAACCAGCGAGTTTTCTTTCACTTCGACGGAAAGTTCATCTTCGCCGAAACCCGCAACCGCAATCGAAATGCGATAGGCATCTTCGGCAGTTTTCTCAATGTTGTAAGGGGGATATGCCGGTTGGCTGACATCGGCGTTCAGAACCCGATCCATCAGATCGGCAACATGGTCAAAGCCAACGGTGGCACGATAAAGGGGTGCAAAATCAAAGGTACGCATGGGTGATCCTCCTATGAGCGATACCATTTCGGGTGCCCTCCTGTCTGGACGGGCGGTTCATTTGCCGGACCCGATTTCGGCATCCGACAACAGGAATCTGGGGATCACATTGACGATTTCAAGACCGCCCGGACGGCGCAAAAAAATATTTTGATCCAAACACGTGCAAATTCTGTGCAATCACATGTTTTTCAACACGGAACTTGCAATTTACCTGTGTCTTTTGCTTCTATCCGAAAAGCCAGGGGTGAGGGCGACGGTGGACGGCGATATCAGCTTGCAAAAGATGACTGCGAAGGAATGGCTTCTGGTGCTGGCGGCGTATCGCCAAGCGGACGCGCAGCGTTCCATTCGCGAAATCGCGGTCACGCTGGTGCCGTTCATCCTGCTCTGGGCACTTGCATGGGCGTCGCTTGATGGGCCACGCATCATCACGCTTATGCTCGCCATTGGTATCGGTTTCCTGCTGATGCGGGTCTTCTGCCTGCAACATGATTGCGGGCATTACAGCCTGTTCGCCAGCCGCCACGTCTGCGACTGGCTTGGCCGCGCCCTTGGTGTTCTGACGATCACGCCCTACCACACATGGCGGGTTATGCATGGTGCGCATCATGCTAATGCGGGCAACCTTGATGCTCCGGAACTGGGCGAAGTGCGCACAATCACGGTCAAAGAGTTCCAACGCCGCGGGTTTCTTGGCCAGATGGCCTATAGATTTTATCGCCATCCCGTTTTCCTTCTGGGAATAGCGCCTTTCCTTCTGTTTTTTGGTAACTCCCAAGCACCCCCCACGTTTGAGTGTTATTGTCAGTTTTATGGTGAGTCGAATTTGCCATTTTGCGCGTGTTTTTTTCTTTCTTGTCTGAATTCTGTGGCGCCGGGTTGATTTCTCTGAATCAGTGGTGGGATGGATCAGGTTGCCGCCCTTGAACAACTTCTCGCCACGGCTCTGCGTCGGATCGCTGAGCTTGAAGCTGCGTTGGCGAGCATGGCGGAAGAGATCACGGACCTGCGCCGACAGTTGGCCAAGAACAGCAGCAATAGCAGCAAGCCCCCTTCAAGTGATGGCCTGAAGAAGCCAGCCCCGCGCAGCCTGCGTGGCAAATCCGGAAAGAAAAGTGGCGGCCAAGTTGGCCACCGGGGCGACACCCTGCGCCAGACGTCAACACCCGACTTTGTCGAACGGCATGAGGCGACGCATTGCAGCGCCTGTCAGAGCGCCCTGACGGCGGAGATGGTGAAAGGGATCGAGAAGCGTCAGGTGTTCGACTTGCCTGCGCCACGCCTGGAGGTCACCGAGCATCAGGCGGCGGTTTATTGTTGCGACCATTGTCGAGCCACGACGACGGCTGGCTTTCCCGATGGCGTGGCCGCGCATGTGCAATATGGCACGCGCATGCGGGCAGTGGCGGTCTATTGCAATGTTCAGCAGCTGATACCCGAGGATCGGGTCTGCCAGCTTATGCGCGACCTGTTTGGGGCCACCAGCTTGTGCGCGGCCAGCGTGACCAACTGGACGCGCGGCGCGGCAAATAAGATGGGTGTCGTGGTTGAACACATTCTCGCCCGGCTTGCCGAAGGCGGCGTTCGGCATCTGGACGAGACCGGACTTCGTGTTGCCGGCAAGCTGCACTGGCTGCACACGATCTGCGATACCGCCTTCACCCATTACCGCATCAGCGCCAAACGCGGTGCTGTTCCAACCTTCCTGACCGGCGGGACGATCATTCATGATCACTGGAAACCCTACTACGCCCATATGAGCGGAGTGGACGCCCACGCCCTCTGCGGGGCGCATCACTTGCGCGAACTCAAGGCCATCGAAGAGATCGAAAAAGAGCCTTGGGCGACGGAGATGAGCGCAGTGCTTCATAGCGCCAATCAGCTCAGATGCGCGGCTCAGGATCAAGGCGAGACCGAACTCCCGGAACTGGTTCGCCAGGGTATCGTCACCAGATACATGGCGATCCTCGCCAAGGGGCTCGCCTTCCACGAACGCCGGCCCCCGCTGGCCAAAAGCCCCGGCACCCGCGGCCGAAAAGCCAGGCGGCCAGGCCACAACCTGCTCCTCCGCCTGCGTGACTACCGCGATGACGTTTTGCGATTCATCGCCGACTTCGCGGTCCCATTCACAAACAATCAGGCCGAACAGGACCTGCGCATGATGAAGCTGCGCATGAAAATCTCGGGCACCTTCCGCACCCTCGAGGGCGCGCGGGTCTTCGCCGACATCAGGTCCGTCATCTCGACGGCCAGAAAACACCGGTTCAACATCCTGGAAATCCTGACCCTGTCACCACCTCAGATCATCGCACGGCTCTGACGGAACAAAACCCCGCAACCCTATCGGACAGGGTGCTTGGGAGTTACCTTCCGGGTACGTCAGGCGCTTGGCTGGCTTGGGTTTTCCTTACCTGTTCTGTTGATCCTGACGGGGGTATTCTCCGGTGGGCTGGCCCCGTCCGTCAGCGACTTTTTCCATACGCTGTCGCGCGATGTCTATGTCGGCGTTCTCTTTTCCATCGGCGTCTTTCTCTTCGTCTATGAAGGGTATGACCGGCAACCCGACGAAACGCTCGCCGATAACTGGATTGCCACCATCGCGGGGATCTCTGTGATCGGCGTGGCCCTGTTTCCCAATGAAAGCCCGACCGGTGAAGTCGCCGCGCTGACCCAGCATATTGTCGGCGTAAAGCTCAGCCCGTTATTCCACTATTCCAGCGCGTTTGTTTTCTTCTACTGCATGGGGCACTTCTGCATGTTCCGCTTTGCCAAGACACAGGACTTGCGGCGGCGGCGGATTTACCGGCGATGCGGTTGGGCCATCATTTTGTCCTGCGCGGGGTTGTTCGTGGCGACCATCATGCGTCAGGCCGGAACGCCTGCGATGTCGGATTTCGTCACGCAATGGCAGCTGGTCTTCTGGATCGAGGTCTTGGGGATCTGGGCCTTTTCGCTGGCCTGGATCGTCAAGGGCAGCGGCGACAAGGAGCTTTTGGCCGATTTGATTGCCGGCGCGAAAAGCGACCCCTAGAGCGCAATCGCAAAAGTGGGAACCGGAATTCGGAGCAAATTGCGCGTAATTACAAAGAATTAGAGCATCGCAATTGATTCAGATTTATCGAGCGATGCTCTAGGGCCGCAGAAACTTCGCCCCGGTGCTGGAATGCGCGTCGGTTGATACCATCGAGCGTACCACAGGCTTGGGCCGCCCGAAAACGCCATCGCCATCTGCCCGCATCGCCATCAGGTCGCCCAATGGTCCGGTCAGATTGGTGCCCAGCGCCACCGGCTCGCCGCGCACTTTCGCCTTGGCCGAAACCAGTGAAACGATCCGAGGTTCGCCGTTTTCGATGGTAAATATCGGCGCGCCCGAGGACCCGAAATCGACCGAACAGCTCAACACCAGCGACCCGCCGTGACGTGCCAGGACGTGACAGACTTCCTGCAAGGCCGGGCTTTCAGAGCGGTCATGGGCATAGCTGACAACGCCGACTTCCATGCCTTCCAAAGGGCGGACATCGGTTTCGAACGGCTGGATGGACCCGTTCCTGATCGGCTGATCAAGTTCCAGAATTGCCACGTCAAACGCAACGCGTTCGACAAATTCCTTGGAGCTGGCGGCAAATTCCGGGTGCACGATGGATCGCTTGATCCCGCGGTAGGCCGCCGCGCGACCACCACGCCAATCGGCGAGAAATTCGATCTCGTGGTCGGGGATGCGGGTGCCCCGCTCCATGTCATACCAAGGGTGCTTCAAAATGACTCAGCTATGGATTTTGGGTACCGCCTGAGGTGCTGAGGTGATTCAAGATTGGCAAAGGAGACCACCGATGCCAGCCAGGATACCGATGCGAGCCGATTTTACCGCCAATGATCTGCGCAAGCTTGCCGCAGAGAGTTCTGATGCCCGGCAGAGCCGACGGCTTTTGTCGCTTGCCGCTATCGCCGATGGCATGTCGCGTGGGGCTGCGGCCCGCATTGGCGGGATGGACCGGCAAACGCTCAGGGACTGGGTGCTCCGTTTCAACGCTGATGGTCCAGCGGGGCTGCTGGATCGGCAGCGAGGAGGCTCGCGATCCCGCCTTGACAATGCGCAACTGGATGAACTGGCGGCTCTTGTCGAGACCGGTCCTGATCCTGAAAAGGACGGTGTCGTCCGCTGGCGGCGGGTCGATTTGAAGAATGTGATCAAGGCGCGTTTTGGCGTCGACTATCACGAGCGCCATGTGGGGCAGATTCTGCACAATCTGGGCTTTTCCCACATCAGCGCACGCCCTCAGCACCCGGGGCAGGACGTGCAGGTCATTGAGGATTTCAAAAAAACTTCGGCGACAATCTGAAGGAGACGCTTCAGGGGGTGCCGCCGGACAAACCCGTCGAAATCTGGTTCCAGGACGAGATGCGTCTCGGTCAGAAGAACACCCGCGTCCGCCAGTGGGCACGCAAGGGCACACGGCCCCGCCAGCCCGCCGATCAGCGTTACCAAAATGCGTATCTTTTTGGCGCCATCTGCCCCGAACGCGGCACCGGCGCGGCGATCATGATGCCAGCAGCCGACACCTATGCGATGCAGCGCCACCTGGAAGAAATCAGCAAAATTGTCTCCGATGGCGCCCACGCCGTCATCCTCATGGACCAAGCCGGCTGGCACACGACATCCGCTCTGGAAATCCCGCAAAACCTGTCGCTCATGTTTCTGCCGCCCAAATCACCAGAGCTGAATCCAACCGAAAACATTTGGCAATATCTCCGCCAGACATGGCTCGCAAACCGGACGTTCGACACATATGACGCGATTCTCGACGCGGGGTGCGAGGCCTGGAACAACCTCATCGCAAGACCGCAAACCATCACATCCATCGCAAGCCGCAACTGGGCGAAAGTCGGTCAGATTGAATAACCCTTGGTATCATACATGCAATGCGCCGCCGTCAGCACCAGATCGTCCGCGATCAATGCACCGGTGCAAAAGCTTGTATTTCCGATGTTAAGCCGTCCAACAGCCTGCCAGCCGCGGCTGTCATCGCCCGTCATCAGCGTTTTGAGCGCCGATGCACTTTCGGCACCCGCGGCGCCGGCCGACAAAGCCATCGCGCAAAGAATTTGTAAGCCCCGACGCAACATCTGCGTACTCCCATTCGTTTGAATGAAAGAGCTACCGGGGGCAAAAGGCGGAAATGCGGCCCGATTTCGTTCAATTCAGGATCAAATTGGGCGAGAATTGGAAACAATAGCGTGGGATTGTTTCCAATGCTGGTGTGGCATGGGGTTGTGGAAGCGGTCTGGCGTGAAACTGACGTTCACTTACTTCCCTATCACCCCACCCCATTGGCGGCCAACGACTGCCCGTGGGGTGGCGAAACCAACATCTCAAGGGCGCGCTTTATGCCAGCCAAGTCCGCGCGAATTCAATAGCTTGCACCCGACCTCACAAAATCGCCAGCCCGTGGGGACGGGCAGGCGATGGCCGGGGCGCTTTCAGCGCTGTTAACCCGGCTGGGGTGGCGTGTCTGAACGTCCGCGTCAGTCCATAAACGAACCTGCTTCAACTTGACCACCCCGCGCCCTAACCATCATTCGACGCCCAAAGGCAGCGGTCGAATTCGGCGTATTTGCGCAACTCCTCAACAAACCCGGCGGCAACCTGTTCGCCTGACACAAGCCGGGAACACCCTTCCAGACTGTCCTCAGTCTCAAAAACGCTGACGGTGCCGCCAACAACGTCCACCATCGCGTCAGAGCAAAGCGCGCCGCCCGCCTCAACCGTCCCGGTCAAACGTGCGCCATCACGAATTTCGACCGCGAAGAAGCGATCCTCCGGCGATGCATTCACCACACAAAGCTGGTTCTTGTCGGGATTCACCATCACGTCAGGCTGCGACGCCACATCCTCATCCGCAGAAACACTCTCCACCCCATCCGAGAATTGCGAAACATAAGCGATCACGTTCAGCCGGTCGGTTGGATCCTTCACCTTGATCGTCATTTTCGTCTTTGCACGCTTATTGCCGGTCTGCTCGCGCAAAAATGCGCGAGGGTCGGTTATCCACGCATCGATAAGTTCGGCGGTCCAGACCATCCCGGTCTCTCCCATCGCCAGCATGTCCTTGCTGTATTTCGTGAACCCCTCAGCGGTCGCAACCGGACGCCCGATGATATTGTTCAGAACCGGCCCGGCAGCATGTTTCGCATCCTCGCCGACCCGATGACATGTCTTGCATTTCTTAAACACCTTCTCGCCCTCTTCAATGTCCTGGGCATGTGTCTGCGGGGCTGCAAGCATTGTCGCAATTGCGGCGGCAACGATAAGGCGGGGCATTTCGGATTCTCCCGTTTTCAGGAAGCTTGAGCCACCGTGTGTCAGCCTGTCCAATCACTGTTGGTAACGCTAACGCGCAGAAAGGTGACACGTGTTTACTGGCCTCGCACATGCTTCTTGGTGACAGAATGTCGCAGGGGCGTCAGCGCCCTGCACATAAAGATAAGGGGAACAGAAGATGTATCTGAAAACGCTCGCACTCGCCTCAACTGTCGCTGTCACGGGCAGTATCGCACATGCGCAGATGGCGCCATTTGGCGATGAAGAGTCGATCGCCTATGCCGCCCAGTTGTGGGTCGCGATGCAGGACGCCAAACTTGCCGGCGACGGGATGATCAAATCCTTCCCCTATGGCGCCGTCGGGAAAGTCTTCCGAGGGGCCACTGGCGCTGTTTCAGCCTTCTGGATTTCAGGTTTTGCCTTTTGGGTTGGAATTTTGTCCTTGTTTTGGCCGAAAATCCGGTTTTTGGGCGGACTCGCCCCGGGGATCACGCTGTTACGATCGGGATTTTATCCACGCCAAGCACAACCAGCCGCTTCAGGTTATGTCCAATAGCGGTGCAAGCGACCTGGAACTGTACCTTGGCCTGACCACGATAGCGCACCTGTTTCGAGCGCTTTGAAAACACGCGCTCATATGGCGCACGCATCTTGCTGAGCCAGCGATCCTTATCGCGGTTTTTTGCCGCCATATTGTTCTTCTTGATGACCGCGCTGTGACATCCTTTGCGTTTGAGTTCCCTCTGTGCAGGTGCAGTGCAATAGCCTTTGTCTGCATAAACAGCACCCTGATCCGGGCACACATGGCGCAGACCTTTGGCATCATCGACATTGGCCGGTGTGGCCGCCACTTTGTTGACCAGACCTGATTGCATGTCCACGCTGGCATGTTCCTTGTAGCCATACCAATATTTGTTTTTGTTCTTTGCGCCAAAACGCGCTTGCTTGTCGGCAGCAACCCTGGGAGCGGTTTCGTTGTTGAACTTCTCCAGACCCTTGGCGATGGCTTTGTCCCGATCACTCCAGTTCGAGAATTTCGAAACCAGCTGGCTGGCATCCACAAAGGTGAACACTTCCCGGATCAAACCTGCAGCCTTCAAGCTGACGCGCAGACGATTGAAAATGTCCATGAGCCCCTTTGTACCCAACCGCTTGCGGAAATCGCCGAAAAACGAGTGATCAGGTGTCTTCTCACTGAGCCCAAAGCCGCAAAACCATTTGGCTGCAAGGTTCTCACGCATGAACCTTACCACCCTTCAATTTAGCCAGACATCCCAGAGCTTGGGGATTTTGGCATAACCTGCGAGGCATCGTCGGATAGCACGAAGGCCTGTCTTGAAGAGAGAGCATAAGGACCTTCGGGCTTTTCGAATCCCCTTTTTTCGCCGCGTATTGCGACGTGGTGCTCTTCGTTTGCTCCGGTTGAAACAGCCCAGTACATGGCGATTGCCAGCACCAAAATGAGGCGGGCCAATCGATCCGGCTTTTTGATCTGGCTTTGAGTAATTTCAAAGCCCCGGGTTTTGAAGTCGGAGAACATGGCTTCAATTCCCCAACGCATTCCATAATCGAGCACCTTGTACTCGGACGGTGCTGCATTCATGGCAATAATCCAAGGCTCTTTGTGCCCCTCCTCGTGAAGCACTCCAATGTTGCTAAAGACGCCCGTTCCGTAAAGCTCAGCGTTTACAAGCCCTTCGGGCATCAGTTGGGCAATTTCGCGCGTCATCATCTCGCCACCCTGATGTTGCAGTGTGATATTTCCCTTCATGCGCAGCCGGTAGTCCCATCCAGCCTCCTGGCACCATGCGACCAATCGGGCGGTTCCATAAAACCGATCTCCCGCCAGCAACACACGCGCATCCGCCGGGAGCCATGGGCGGACTGCTTCCAAAAGCTCATGTTGCACGCGCCATCCAATCGGCCCTTTGGTCTGGCGTACACGCCAGGCGACCGGGAGGGCCCGATCCCGCATCCGCACCGATAACATCAAAACCTCATGCCCTTCGTTGAGCTTGCTTTGATCAAGGGCCACCACAATCGTTTCTCCGGCCTCACACTGGCGGCGGAAAATTTCACCAACATAGGCCTGCATGATCTCATCAGTATCGATGTGAGGATTGCCCAGAACCCGCGAAATGTATTGATAGCGGTGGTCCACAGAGCCGATATCGCGGGGCAGAGCAGCCGCATTTTCCATCAGATTGACGCTGCGCGTGTTCAAAATCACGCTTGCTATGATGCACAATCCCTCCCGGCGCGACTTGTGATACCCGAGCAAGCGGTCCTGAAAATCCGCCTCAACCTTCGAATAAAGCTCTGAAAAACAAACATTTCCCAACAAACCAGCCTCCAATATCAGCAGTGGAGACTCCTTGAATCACACAGATCAGACAAACGTCAAATCAGATCCGGAAATTTTGAAGGGTGGTAAGCGCATGAACCGTTCCATCTCCCGATCGGAAATGTCCTCAAGGAATTGAAGCACCAGCATGCGAAACGCACGCCCGGCACCCAATTCAGGGCGCCCGCGATCAGAATAAAGCGCTGCCGGAGGCTTTGCCAAAGCACACAGGTCAACAACCGCTTCAAACTTGCGGTACGGATGATCAGCCAACACAAGCCCATCCAACGTTGCAAACATTTCAATCTGATCACGCTTCATAGCCAGCCACCCCAAAAAATACTCACGCAGACTGAATCAATTCATCACAGTCCTGTCCAGAGACTTTTCCGACAGGGCCCCTATGAAGGCCTCGACCCTCACGGCATGATGCTGGAAACCTTTTATACAGAGGCAACAATCGGCGACCACACCGGTACGCTGATCGTAAAGCGCAATTACGGCCCGGAAGGCGTGGAAGTGACGCAGGTCCTTATGGATCCGGGCAAACACCTTGGCGCCTACACCGTCATGTTCAAGCGCGAGGCGGGATATGACGCGGACAATGCCGATTGGTTCTGGGCGAAGTATCTGGCTGACGGCTCTTTGGACAAGAACCCCAAAGGGATGCAACTTGCCGGTCGCGTGGCCAAGGGCGCGGATGCCGGATGTATTGCCTGCCACTCCAACGCCGATGGCGACGACTATGTGTTTACGTCAGACCACATTAACTAGTTGATCTCATGGGAAGTTCTGGCCCGCGCCAAAGTGGACTGGCGCGGGTCCTTTCGTGGTCGGCAGCCTTTTGGGCGCGCTGCCGTTCCTGTTTTTTTGGCCGTGATCAAAGAGTGAATTTCCGAGATCATTGAATTTAGGGATATGGCCTGAAATTGACCCTAAAGCGTACAACCCACCGGACGAATTCAAGGCCGTTCAGACCTCCGCGCGTGTTGGATCCCGCGCCCGGCGTTCCGCTTTCCAATATCCACTCCCGTCGAAATTGGACCGAACCCAGCACACCCTAATCGTTGATATCAGACAACTCCCGCGGCCTCGGCCCACCTGTCGCCCAATCCAACAACTCAACCGTGTGCACCACCGGCACCCCGGTTCCGCCGTCGATCTGCATCATACAACCGATATTTCCCGCCGCGATCACATCCGGCGCAATTGCTTCCAATGTGCCCACCTTGCGCCTCTTTAGCTCTCCGGAAATCTCTGGCTGCATCAGGTTGTATGTCCCTGCCGAACCGCAACACAAATGGCTGTCCGCTGGCTCAACAACCTCAAACCCGGCCCGCCTCAGCAAGGCTTTCGGCGCGTCCTTGATCTGTTGCCCATGCTGCAGGGAACAGGCCGCGTGATAGCCAACACGCACGCCTTTCGCCGCCCCTTCCGGCAACTCCAGCCGCGTCAGAACTTCGCTCACATCCGCCGCCAGACCCGCCACTGTCGCGGCATCCTCTGCCTTTCCATCCAGCTGGAACATATGCCCGTAATCCTTGACGGTGGTTCCACAGCCAGACGTATTTATCACCACTGCATCCAGCCCGTCGCCATTCACTTCCGCCATCCATGCGCGAATATTGGCCTTCGCAGACCCATGCGCCTCCGCCTCGCGTCCCATATGGTGCGTCAACGCCCCGCAACACCCCTGCCCGCGCGCCACGACAACCTCTGCCCCCAACCGCGTCAGCAAACGGATTGTTGCGTCGTTGATATCCGTGTTCAGTGCCTTTTGCGCGCAACCGGTCATCAAAGCCACACGCATCTTCCGCACCCCGCGCGCGGTAAACACCTGCGGATCGTCATTCCGGCTGACCGGTGGAATCCGCTTCGGCGCCATGTCCAGCATCGCCCTCAGCCGCTTGTCCGGCACAAGCCCGCGAAATGGCCGCCCGATCTTTGCGCCCAACAGCGCCAGCCGGAAACGCCCCGGATAGGGCAGCACCTTCGCCAGCACCCAACGCAATGCACGATCCATGAATGGCCGCTTATACGTCTTTTCGATATGCGCCCGCGCATGATCCACCAGATGCATGTAATGCACACCCGACGGGCAGGTCGTCATGCAGGCCAGACAGGACAGACAGCGATCAATATGCTTCACCGTCTGCGCATCTGCCGGACGCCCGGATTCCAACATGTCCTTGATCAGGTAGATCCGCCCGCGCGGGCTGTCGAGCTCGTCGCCAAGCGCTTGATAAGACGGGCAGGTCGCCGTGCAGAACCCGCAATGCACGCAAGAGCGCAGGATTTCATTGGCGCGCTGAATGCCCGGATCGGCGAGTTGCTCATCGGTGAAATTCGTCTGCATCGCTAGCCCATCATTCCAGGGTTCAGAATCCCCCGCGGGTCGAATCGGGCGCGAAGCCCGCCCGAAATCGCCGCGAGCACCGGCGGTTCAGGGTGAAACACCAGTACTTTGGCACGTATCTCAACTGATCCCCGAACCAGTGTTGCGTGCCCCCCCAGACTCGTAACGTGATCCCGGATGTTGGCGGCCCCATCCTCATCGTCAACGCCCAACAGCAGCCAGACCAACCCGCCGCCCCAGTCAAAAATCGCC
Organism: uncultured Paracoccaceae bacterium; assembly: GCA_951812305.1. Lineage (GTDB taxonomy): Bacteria > Pseudomonadota > Alphaproteobacteria > Rhodobacterales > Rhodobacteraceae > Rhodobacter_B. Next base: position 399,733 of record CATOSB010000008.1, on the reverse strand, counting down.
TCATGATGCGTACCGGCCTCGTTCAGACGCTCACTCAACACGGCGCCATCCAACGGCTTTACGGACACCCGCCAGACATCCCCGGACCTCCCAGCAAACGGCAACACATCACGAATCTCGCGCCACATCTCGCGGCTCGCTTCCCCTTCGGCCACCTCGAACCCCTGCAACACATCCGCCAACAAGCGCCCCTTGCGGTATTCCACCGAACCCGCCAGCCCCTCAATCCGCACCTGTGTCCGTTTCTTTGCGCCGACATACGCCGCCCCGCTGATATCAAACGGCGATCCCAGCGCGGCAGACAAATCACACAGCGCGTTTACCGACGATTTACCGACGTGGTACAGCGTCGCTTCCGCCTCGGGTCTGGCAAGCACCTTGAACGCCACCTCGCTCAGCACACCCAATGTCCCAAACGACCCCGCCATCAGCTTCACCAGATCATAACCGGTGACATTCTTCATCACCCGCCCGCCGTTTTTCACCACCGCGCCGGTGCCATCGACAAACCGCACCCCTAACATGAAATCCCGGCACGCCCCGACCTGCACCCGGCGTGGCCCCGACACATTGGCGGCCACAACACCACCGATTGTCGGCTCCCCCTCAGTGCCCATCAACGCGCGGTAATCCATCGGCTCAAACGCCAACCGCTGCCCTTCTGCCGCCAGCAAAGCCTCGACCTCCGCCACCGCCGTTCCCGCCTGCACCACCAACGTCGAAGCCCCGGGTTCGTAAAGCGTGACACCTGACAGCCCGGCGACTGACAAGACCTCACCCGCGCCCGCGACCCCCCGTGTGCCACCGCCCCGAACCGTAAATGGCCCGCTCGCGTCGCGAACCGCCTCGGCCAGTTCCATCTCATCGGCTGGAGAAATCAAAAAACCGGTCCCTTTTCTTCTTGGTCTCAAATACGGCAGGGGGGTCCGGGGGGACAGCGTCCCCCCCCCGGTTGGTCGACGCTTTGCGGAGCTTTTCTTTTTGAAAAGCCCGTCAGGCGGCGACATCCATCCTTGCAGACACAACGCTCAACGGAAACACCTTGCCCGGGTTCAAAAGCCACGCCGGATCAAACACGTCCTTCACCCGCATCTGCGCCTCCAGATCGACATCGCCATATTGGCTCCCCATCAGTTCCCGCTTCTCGACACCAACCCCGTGTTCGCCGGTCAGACATCCTCCGACGTCGACACAAAGCTTCAAAATTTCGGCCCCGAATGCCTCACAGGTTTCCAGATCACCCGGTTTGTTGGCATCAAACAGGATTAGGGGGTGCATGTTGCCGTCCCCGGCATGAAACACATTCGCCACGTCCAGCCCGAATTCGCGGCTCATCTCGCCGATCCGTTTCAGAACATGGGGCAATTCGCTGACCGGAATAGTCCCATCCAGGCACATATAGTCGTTGATCTGTCCCATCGCGCCGAACGCCGCCTTGCGTCCCAGCCAGATCCGTGCAGCTTCATCGGCATCCCCCGCCTCGCGCAGTTCTACCGGGTCATGCTTGCGCGCAATCTGGTTGATCACGCCCAGCTGCTCGGCGATCTCCGCGTCAGAACCCTCAACCTCCACGATCAGCAACGCCTCGCAATCTGGATATCCAGCGCCAGAGAATTCGTCTGTCGCCCGGATGCAGGGCCGGTCCATGAATTCGATCGCCACCGGCAGAACACCCGCCTTGATGATGTCGCTCACGACCTGCCCCGCAGCTTCCGCGCTGTCATACCCCATCAGCACCGGGCGCGCGCCCTCGGGTTTCCTCAAAATCCGCAGCGTCGCCTCGGTTACCACCCCCAACTGCCCCTCGGACCCACAGATGACGCCCAACAGATCGAGCCCGCCCGCGTCCAGATGCGCGCCGCCAATCTCGATAATTTCCCCCGCCATTGTGACCATTGTCACGCCCAGCAGGTTGTTGGTCGTCACCCCATATTTCAGGCAATGCGCGCCGCCGGAATTCATCGCGATATTGCCGGCAATCGCACAGGCCAACTGGCTTGACGGGTCCGGCGCGTAAAAGAAATCATCCGCCTCGACCGCGCCGGTCACGGACAGGTTCGTTCGCCCCGTCTGCACCCGGATGAACCGGTTCGCATAGTCTGTCTCCAGCACGGCGTTCATCCGCGCCACACCCAGAATGATCGCGTCTTCCAGCGGCAGTGCCCCGCCCGCCAAGGATGTTCCCGCCCCGCGTGGCACCACGGGCACCGCGTTCTGATGGCAATATCGCAGCACCGCCGCCACCTCGTCGGTTGTTCGCGGCAGCACAACGGCCAGCGGCGGGCAGCGATAGGCGGTCAGCCCATCGCATTCATAAACAAGCGTTTCGCGCGGGTCCGACACCAAGGCGTCACCCGGCAGAAATGCCCGCAATCCGGCAACAATCTCTGATTTCCGGGCCAGAATCGCCGCATCAGGCTTGGGCATTTCCATAACAAACCTCCTAGAATTGGTAAAATAATATTACCAATTTCACCTCAGCGCAAGCCAAGACCCCGCGCATTTGTGACTCAAATTCAATTCAGACAGGCTATGATGATACCAACCCAAAACGGAGCCTCCCAATGCGCCTCGCCCTCGCCCTTCTCGCCTTCGCCACGCCGGTCTGCGCGGATGCGCCGGTTGTCGAAGATGTCACTGCCGCACAAAACGGCGACACATGGCGCTTTTCAGTCACGCTCAGCCACGCGGATACCGGATGGGATGATTATGCAGACGGCTGGCGGGTGGAACTGCCTGACGGCACCGTGCTGGGCACCCGCATCCTGCATCACCCTCATGTCAATGAACAACCCTTCACCCGGTCGCAATCTGGCATCGCCATTCCACCGGGCGTCATCGCCGTTCACATCCGTCCAAAAGATAATGTTGGTGGTTGGGCTGACGATACCCGCACCTACAATCTTCCCAATTAAGACCGCGATCTGATTGATCCGGCGGCGAAACATCCGCCATCGTTCGCACTCTCAAAAAACCAGCCAACCCTTGATCGCGCGCCCAAACCGCCAAACGCACACCGCCAAAGCGATGCGTCACCTCTCAAACTGCTGAATAAAAGCGTGCGACAGCACACATTTCGACACCCGCCGCTAACGCCGGCCTTCCCGCAACCAGGCGCCGACGATGAACAACGCGCCCAAAAGCAGGAACAACCACCCCTGCACCAATGGCGTCACAATCACATCCGCCGTCAGATAAGCACCGCGCGGCGTAATCCCGAGCCATCCGCGCCCCGCCGCTGGCCGCCCTTCGCGCACCGTCCGCAGATCCGGCATTCCGTCGGACATTTGCGCAATACCGCCACGCGTCGCCGCCACGGCTTCCGCCGCCAGTTCCCCGGTTGCAATCGTTTCCACAAATTCACGCGGTGCCGCGGGACCGAGCGCAATGACAGCCTCCTCGTCGCCCTGAACCAATCGGTAAAGCCCGATCTCTGGGCCTTCAAAAACCGCCTCAAATCGCCCTGGGCTGATCTCTTCCATCGGCACCACGCTCACAGTCCCGTCCGGCGCGGTCAGTTCCACTTCTCCGGCATCCTCGCCCAGCGTCCGGCGCGTGATCGTCATCGTCTGCCCTTCTGCGCGCGCAGACAGCGCCTCTTCCTCAAGTTCAGGTTCCTTCATCATCCAATGTGCCAGCCGCCGCAGCAATTCAAGTTGCGGACCACCGCCCTCAAATCCCCGCGACCACAGCCAGGCATGATCAGACGCCAACAGCGCGACACGACCTTCCCCCACACGGTCCAGCACCAGTAAAGGCCGGTCCTCGATCCCGGACATCACCGTTGTTCCCGACCGCTCGGCAACCTCGATCAGGCGGAACCAGCGCCCCCAGCCCGGCCCCTCCTCACTTTCCGGCGCAAAGGCTTCCAACCCTTCTGTCACCGGATGGCGCGCGCCCAGTTCCGTGATCTCGGGGCGGAAGCCCTCTTCGATCACGATCGATGTCGGCTCTGCCGGCACAACCTCACCCAAAGGAGAGCGGAACAGGCTTGAGGCCTGCGCAAAATCCGGCCCCGCCGCGAACAGAACCGCGCCGCCGTCTTCGACATATTGCCGGACATTATCGAGATAAAGCGCAGGCAATATGCCGCGCCGCTTGTAGCGGTCAAAGATGATCAGATCGAACTGGTCGATCTTGTCGATGAACAATTCCCGCGTCGGGAATGCGATCAGCGACAGTTCATTGACCGGCACACCATCCTGCTTTTCCGGTGGGCGCAGAATGGTGAAATGCACCAGATCAACCGAGGAATCCGACTTCAGCAGGTTGCGCCATGTGCGTTCGCCGGGATGCGGCTCGCCTGACACCAGCAGAACCGACAGTCGGTCCCGCACGCCATTGATCTGCACCACGGCGGCATTATTGCGATCCGTCAACTCGCCATCCGCTTCCGGCAGCGTGAACTGGATCACGTTCATCCCGCCATGGGGCAAAGTCACCGGCAATTCCAGTTCCTGACCGACTGGCACATTGAAGGATTGCGGCGCTCCGCCATCCACAGCAATGTCAAGCACAGCCTCGCCGCCAACGCTTTCCGGCACCGCGCCCTGATCCTCGATGCGCAACTTCAGCGTTACCGGCTCACCCAGAATGGCAAATGCCGGGGCGCTTGTGATCACCAGACGCCGGTCCCAGTCCTCTTCCTGTCCGGTCAGCAACAGGTGCAGCGGTGCGGGCAAATCCGGAGCGCGATCGATGTCATGCAACTGCCCGTCCGACAGCAATATCGCTCCGGCCAGCCGCGCGCGGGGCTCATCCGCCAGCGCTTCTGTAAGCGCCGTCATCAACAGCGTACCCTGATCGCCCTCACCGTCACCCAACCGGACAATTCGAAGCTCGGTATTCTCCATCGCCGCAATCTCGGCTTCCACGCCCGCAATGGCCTCGGCCACCTGATTCGGCCTGCCCGCGATCCGCTGGCTGGCGCTTTCATCCACCACCAGAACCACGATATCGCTCAGACCATCGCGTTCTTCCTGCTGCACCGACGGGTTGAACAGCGCCACCAGCAACACAGCTGCCGCCAGCGCCCGCAGCCACCAGCCCGACATCCGCCGCCACACAGCCAGCACCACAAACAACAACACCACACCCAGCGCCGCCCAGACCAGCGGCCACTCCAGAAGCGGATCAAAGATCACCGACCCGCTCATACAACCCTAACTCCTGTCACCCTGTTGCAAATACTCCGGGGGGATTGGGGGGCTGGCCCCCCAACTGGTCGGATTGCGATAGCAATTCGAAACATGCTCATTGCCCCAACCTGTCGAGCAATGCCGGCACATGCACCTGATCGGATTTATAGTTCCCGGTCAGCACATGCATGATCAGGTTCACACCAAACCGGTTCGCCAGCTCCCTCTGCCGATCCCCCGCAAACCCGCGCCCGACCGGCAACATCGGCTGACCATTCTCGGTGATTGCCCAGGCCGCGGCCCAGTCATTGCCGCCGATCACCACCGGCGTCACATTGTCATTGAGGTTGCGAAACGGCATCCCCTCGATCAGTTCCGCATCCGGCGGCGCGGCTTCGACCCAGATATTGGTGCCCGCATGACGTCCCGGGAAATCGCGGAGCAGATAGAATGTGCGGGTCAGGACATGGTCTTCCGGCATCGGCTCCAGCGCCGGGATGTCCAGCGGCCGCGCCAGTTCCTGCAGTTTCCGCCCATTAGGGCTCGCCTGTCCGAACCGCGCGATATCCGCATCCCGCGTGTCGAACAGGATCATGCCGCCACCGCGAAGGTAACGGTTCAGCTTGGCATAGGCATCCACCGATGGCAGCGGTTGATCGGGCGTGACCGGCCAGTAAAGAAACGGAAAGAACGCCAGCTCATCTATTTCCAGATTGACCGGAATCGGGTTGGCCGGTTCGATCGAAGTGCGCGACCAAAGCACATCGGACAAGCCCAATAATCCCGCGCCCGCAATGCGGTCGACCTGTTCGTTGCCGGTCACGACATGCGCCAGCACCACCTCCGCCGTTGCCAACAACGCCAGATCGTCGCCGGGTTGCGCATCTGACGGCGTCGATGACATGACCAGCGCGACGGCCAACCCCGTCACAACCCCGCTCGATGCACCGCGCAGCCGCCCCGACAGCCAAAGCGACGCCAGAATATCAAGGCATAACAGCGCCAGCGCCCCGGCCAGTAACCAGCCCTTCAGCGCGGTTTCGCGCAACACGTTCAGCCCCTCGACAATCACGCTGCCCGGCCACTCTGTGGGCTGCAATTCGGTTTCCGCGTTGATCACATTTACCGCGATGCGCCGGTCTTCGCCGGCATATAACCCCGGCGGCATCCCGGCACTCGGTGTACCGGTTGCCAATTTCTCGCCCTCAATACCGGGCAGGTTTTCCGCTGCGCCGACCACGCCGAACGCATCCAGCACCGTATCCGCCACCCATGTCGTGCCCGCCAGATCCTCGGCGTCGGGGCTTGCGGGCCGGGTCGAAACCGCCAGCCGCTCCAGCATTTCCACAAACAGTCCCGACAATGGCAGGCTGGACCATTCCGCATTCGCGGCGACATGAAACAGAACGATCTGCCCCTGATCCAGCCGTTTGCGGGTGACCAGCGGCGTGCCATCGGCCAGTGACGCGATCACGCGCTCCGAAAGCGATGGATCGGGTTGTGCCATCACTTGCGAGGACACCCGAACATCCTCGGGGATCGACAAACCAAAGAACGGCGAGGTTTCGACGAATGGACGCAACGCCTTGGGTTCACCCCAGGACATCGCCCCGCCGATATTGCGCCCGCCTGCGCGCAATCGCACCGGCATCAGCGGGTCTTCCTCGGCGCGACTGACATCGCTTGCCGCCAGCCGTGGTCCGGCAAATCGCAAAAGCAGCCCGCCTTCGGCGACCCATTCCAAAAGCGGCACTTCTTCGCCTTCAGACACTTTCGCCACATCGGCGAGGATGATCACATCAGGGTTCGCCAACAGAATATCGAGCAGATCACCATCGATCAGATCGGCGGTGGGTTCCAGCGCCTGTTCCAGATAGTGCGTCGGCGACAACAGCTCCAATCCCTCGCGGTCCTTCCGCCCCGCGATCAGCGCCACTTCGCGGCGACGCAACGCATCATCCGTCAGGCTGACCGCCCCGGCGGACCGGATCCCGGCGATCTCGAACCGTGAAATCCGGTTGCGCAATTCGGGCGGTAACGACAATGCAACCTCGGCCTCCGCGGCACCCGCCTCAAACGACAGATCACTTGTCGCCAATTGCCGCTCAACCCCGTTCGGATCCAGACCGCGCGCATTAATCGTAACCTGTGCTGCATCCTCAAACCGGCTTCGAAGCGCCGAGACGACAACCGCGCCATCCTCAAAGCGTGCGGGCCGCAGCCCGAATACCGAGCGCGGGCTTTCAAACGCGGTCACCTGCCCGCGCGCTTCCAATGTTTGCAAAAGGATCGCGCGCGCATCGCGCGCCACCCCGTCCGACATCCAGAACGAGTCGAAATTTGTGTCCGGCAACGTTGCCGCCCATTCCGCGACTGCCGCATCATCTGGTGCAAACGGCAGTGGTAGCATTCCGGGCAATTGCGCCGTCCACGCGCTCGCCGCCTGAAACGGCAGGTCGCCCGCCGGCAAATCATTTAGATGCACAACCGCGACGGGCCGCGCTGCACGGCTGGCCTCGTCAAGCAGCGCCTCAACCCGGTCAACCCGCGCCGACCAGTCACGTGCATCGGCCCATGTGCCATCCATCAGGATCAAAAGCGGCCCGCTTCCCGCTGTTCGATCCTGCGGGTTCAGGACCGGCCCCGCGAAGCCAATGATCATCGCCGCGACAGCGAGCATCCGAAGCAGTAACAGCCACCACGGCGTCTTGTCCGTTTGGGTTTCGTCATCCTCCAGCCCGAGCAAAAGCGCGACACCGGGAAACCGTCGCCGGATCGGTGCGGGCGGCACCGCGCGCAGCAGGATCCACAGGATCGGCAGCGCCGCCAGTGCGACCAGCAGCCAAGGAGCCGTGAACCCTATGCCAAACAATGTGAACATCTACCGCCGCCGCTCCAACACATTGTAAAGATACAATAACGCCGACTGCGCCGTGTCATTCGTGTGATGACAGGCATAATGCCAGTCGGTCGCGTGTGCCAGATCGGCAAGTTCGGCCTTACGTTCTGCCAACCGCTCCAGATATCGGTCCTTCAATTCGCCAGCTTTCAGCGTTTCGTGGCTGACGGTGCCACCCATCGATTCGAATATCGTCCGCCCGTCATAAGGAAATGCCTCTTCCGCCGGGTCGAGCACCTGATAAAGCACGCCGCGGACGCCGCGGTCCGCTGCGCGGGTCAGTTGCGCGATCACCTGTTCCATATTTCCCAAGAAATCCGACATGAACAGCGCGCGGGAATGCTGCGGCATGATCCGCACCACCGGCGCACCGAAATCCTCACCGAGGGATTCATCACTCAACGCTTCCGAGATACGCAACAACTGCAATTGCGAGGAACGCGGCGGCGTGCCCAATGCCGCCAGTGCCACTTTCTCTCCCGCGCGCACCAGCAGGATCGAAACTGCCATCGCCAGAATTTTCGCACGGTCTGCCTTGGTCGCATGTTTGTCCGACGATGTGAAATTCATCGACTGCGCCTGATCGACCCACATCACGACCGATTGCGCGGCCTGCCATTCCTTTTCACGGATGAAATGCGCATCCGAGCGGGCAGATCGCCGCCAGTCAATCGCGCGCACAGGGTCGCCTGCCACGGCAGAGCGGTATTGCCAGAACTCGTCTCCCATGCCCGCGCGCCGCCGCCCATGCTGTCCCAGCATCGCGGCCTGCGCCAGCCGTTCCGCCTCTGCCAGCAGATCCGGCAGTGGCCCGGCCAGCGCCTCGGCGCGCTGCCGCAATGTGGCTTGGGCGAGTGACACGTCTTAGGCCGCCGCCTCGACGCGTGTGACCTGCTCGGCGACCTCATCAACGATCGACGACAGCGTTTCGCCACGCGCACGCGCGGCAAAGGTCAATGCCATGCGATGGCTCAAAACAGGTCGCGCCATTGCCGTGACATCCTCGGCACTCGGGGCCAAGCGACCCTCCAGCAACGCCCGCGCGCGCACCGTAAGCATCAGCGCCTGCGCCGCGCGCGGTCCCGGCCCCCAGCCAACGGACGCCTTCACCGAATCCGGTGCGTCCGGTTCCTCTGGACGACAAGCGCGCACCAGATCGAGGATCAGTTCCATCACCGATTCACCGACCGGCATCCGCCGCACCAGTTCCTGTGCCGCCATCAGATCAGCGGCCGAGAACACGTTGTGGCTTTGCGCATCTTCGGTGCCCGTCGTTGCCAGTATGATATCGCGTTCCGCGTCGCGGGTCGGGTAATCCACATCAATCTGCAACAGGAAGCGATCAAGCTGCGCCTCGGGCAACGGATAAGTACCTTCATGTTCAATCGGGTTCTGCGTTGCCAGAACATGAAATGGCGCAGGCAGATCATGGCTCTGCCCTGCGATGGTCACCGCCTTTTCCTGCATCGCCTGCAACAGCGCGGATTGTGTCCGCGGGCTGGCGCGGTTGATCTCATCGGCCATCAGAAGCTGACAGAACACGGGCCCTTCGATGAACTTGAATGCCCGGCTGCCGTCGTCGGATGTTTCCAAGACCTCGGACCCCAGAATATCCGCCGGCATCAGATCGGGCGTGAACTGCACCCGTGCCTCGGAAAGATCCATCACCGTGCCCAGCGTCTCTACCAGCCGCGTCTTGCCCAGACCCGGCAGGCCGATCAGCAACCCATGCCCGCCGCAGACCAGCGTCGATAACACCAGGTCGATCACGCCTTTCTGGCCGATAAACCGTCTGGCAATCGAGGTTTCCGCCTCCTGCAATTTCGCACTCAGCGCCTCGATCTCGGCGACAAGGTTTTCGTCTGACATGTGATTGCTCCTGAACTGGCCTTGGCGTTAGTATCGGGAGGTAACGCGAAAAGCACAAACGACAAAACGCACCTTGGCACAAAAGATCGTGAAACCTTCGGCGGAATCTCTCGCATCCGCCGCAAAACAGGCCGGTAAGAAGGGTTTGCCGCCCGTACATCTTTGGAATCCGCCGTTTTGCGGCGATCTCGACATGCGGATCGCGCGGGATGGCACGTGGTTCTATCTCGGCACGCCAATTGGGCGGAAGGAGCTGGTGAAACTGTTTTCCTCCATTCTGCGAAAGGATGGGGACGATTACTTTCTCGTGACTCCGGTCGAAAAAGTCGGGATCACAGTCGATGATGCGCCGTTCGTGGCTGTGGATTTCGAGGCGGACGACGGCATTCTGACTTTCGAAACGCAAGTCGGGGATTTTGTGGATGCCGGGCCGGATCATCCGATCCGCGTGGAACGGGATGCAGCAACCGGCGAACCGTCACCTTATGTCCATGTGCGCGCCAACCTCGAGGCGCTGATTGACCGCAAGAGTTTTTATCGGCTGGTCGAGATTGGAGAGACCGAAGCGGTCGACGGTGTGGATTGGTTCGGCGTTCGGTCAGGCGGCACGTTTTTCCCGATCATTCCGGCGGCAGAATTGGTCTGACCGAACCCGCTTCGCCAAACTGGCGCAAGGTCCCTGCGAATAATACCTGCCATGACGCGAAAGTTCGATGCACCTGCAATGACGCGACGTGGTTGGCGGCCACCGCCTGCCCGTGGGATGGCGATGCAGCTTCTCAATGTTGCGCTTTATGCCAGCCAAGTCCGCACGCAACCTAAGGCTTGCACCCAGCCTCACCAAATCGCCAGCCCGTGGGACGGGCAGGCGATGGCCGGGGCGCTGCGCGCTGTTAACCCGGCATTGGTGGTATACTTGATAGTTAAGTTCAGCCCATTCCGCACGATTTACTCAAAGCCGGAACCGCGTTGCCTCACCCCGCATCCTTATAACTCACCGTCTTCTCATCATACCCGACCTGGCCCATTTTCCGGCGCTCGATCAAACGGTTAAGTGCGTTCACGTAAGCCTTCACGCTGGCAACCACGGTGTCGGTATCCGCGGATTGACCCGTGGCAATCCGGCCATCTTCATTCAAACGAACGCTGACCGTCGCCTGTGCGTCGGTGCCTTCAGTGACCGCCTGAACCTGATACAACTCCAGTGTCGCGTCGTGGTCGAAGACCTGCTTCACTGCGTTGAACGCCGCATCGACGGGCCCGTCGCCGGTGGCCGTCACTTGGTGATCCTCGCCATCGACGATCAGCGTCAGATCCGCCGATTGCGGCGCCTCGGTGCCGCAGATCACCCGCAGGAACTTGACCTTCAGATGCTCATTGGCCTGTTCCGCGCTGGAATCCCGCATCAGCGCCACCAGATCGTCATCGAAGACTTCCTTCTTGCGGTCCGCCAGTGCTTTGAAGCGCACGAAGACGTCATTCAGCTGGTTATCCGCCAGATCGAACCCGAGGTTTTTCAGTTTCGACCGCAAAGCTGCACGACCCGAATGTTTGCCCATCACGATGTTGGTCTCGGTCAGGCCGACATCCTCCGGGCGCATGATTTCAAACGTTTCGGCGTTTTTCAGCATCCCGTCCTGATGGATGCCGCTTTCATGGGCAAAAGCGTTTTTGCCGACGATGGCCTTGTTGAACTGCACGTCAAAACCGGAAACAGACGCCACCCGGCGCGAGATGTTCATGATCTTGGCCGTGTCCACGTCGGTAAAATACGGCATGATGTCGCCCCGCACCTTCATCGCCATCACAACCTCTTCCAGTGCGGTATTACCGGCGCGTTCCCCAAGACCGTTGATCGTGCATTCGATCTGGCGCGCGCCGCCCGCAACCGCGGCAAGCGCGTTGGCGGTCGCCATGCCAAGGTCATTGTGGCAATGCGTGGCAAAGATCACCTCATCCGCACCGGGGATTTCCGCGATCAGGTCGCGGATCAGGTCAGCGGATTCCACAGGAGCCGTGTAGCCCACGGTATCAGGAATGTTGATCGTGGTCGCGCCCGCCCTGATCGCGATTTCGCAAACGCGTTTCAGATAATCCCACTCTGTGCGCGTGGCATCCATCGGCGACCATTGCACGTTTTCACACAGATTGCGGGCGTGGGTCACGGTGTCATGGATGCGTTCCGCCATTTCGTCCTTGTTGAGGTTCGGAATGGCGCGGTGCAGGGGCGAAGTGCCGATAAACGTATGAATCCGTGGACGTTTCGCGTGTTTTACTGCCTCCCAGCATCGATCTATGTCCTTGAAATTCGCCCGCGCAAGGCCGCAGATCTGGGCGGTCTCGGCCTGTTTGGCGATCTCGGACACAGCGGCGAAGTCGCCTTCCGAGGCAATCGGAAACCCGGCCTCGATGATATCGACGCCCATTTCATCAAGCAGGCCGGCGATCTCCAGCTTTTCATCATGGCTCATCGTCGCGCCGGGGCTTTGTTCGCCGTCGCGCAGTGTGGTGTCGAATATCAGTACTCTGTCTTTGTCTGACATGGATTCTACTCTCAGATATGTGGTTTCGGGGCGGGTTCGCGATCTGCGTCACCCGAATTCGGTTCGCCTTTCGGCTCGATCAAAAGCACTTTGACCTCTTCCGCCGCGCGAGGGCGGTGGACGACACCTTTGGGCACGATAACCATCTCGCCCGCGCCAAAGGTCACCGGGTCGGATTTTTCGTAATCCATCGTCACTTCGCCATCGAGCACGAGGAAAAAGTCATCGGTTGTGTCATGCTTGTGAAAAGGAAATTCGCCCTTGAATTTCACCACCATCACATCGTTGTCGTTATAGTTGGCGACAACATGTGGATCCCAGTGACTGTCAAACAGCGACAGTTTTTCAGAAAGGTTGATCTTGTTCATGTATTTGGTCCTTAAGCCGATTGCGTATGGCGCGAAATATCCTCTGAGCGGTCGCGCCGTTACGGCACGCTCAGAGGCGGCTAAGGAGTAGGACGAGGCCAAGCGCCGCGCTGGGCGCGGGCAAATCAATGATATGGGCCTTAATCGTCATGGGGCCCAATCATACGTCGGTTTGCAGGAAATGGAAGAGCGGATTTCCAGCCCGGAAAACTCCGGAGCCGGTTTGGTTTTCCCGGAAACGGCAAGTATGGCTTTGAAGCGGACTCTCAGAAATGCCACCCCAGCCGGGTTAACAGCGCGAAGCGCCCCGGCCATCGCCTGCCCGTCCGAGCGGGCTGGCGATTATTTGAGGCAAGCGCAATCCATTGAGTTCGTTCGGACTTGGCTGGTATTAAGCGCTGCATTTGAGATGTTGCATCGCCACCCCACGGGCAGGCGTTGGCCGCCGGAAAGGTTGCGTGCTCGGGGTTGATGGAAAGTCCGCTTCAGGCCGATCCGGCCATTCGGTGCAACAATTGCCAGAACTGCCCTATTCCGCAGGCCTGTACCCCGACCGACCCACCAGATTCGGCCGGATCACATCCGCAATCCGTCCGGCAATCTTGCGACTGGCCTTGATAGAGGGATGGATCATATCAAACGCGAAATAGCTGCGGTCGCCATGCGGCACCATATCCTGCAGCGACACATAGTGGATGCCGTCGATCCGGCCAGCAAGTCGCTCAACACGCGCCTCCAGTTCATCCCCGTCATCCTTGCAGCTTTCAATCGGTGATCCCATGCCCGGGCTGCGCAAATAGCCGACATAGACAACCTGTGCACCCGACCGGCGGATCTTGGCCATCAGCGACGGGATCTTCCCCCGAGACCCATCGCTGGCGATCATTCTGTTGATCCGCCGGTCACACTGGTTACACCCACACCCCAGGAACAGGTCGTTTCCACCCCCCGTCATAACGACCCAGTCCCAGTTATTCTTGGCGTTGAACTGGGCGGGAATTGACATTCCCATCGCCCCCGTCAGCGGTAAATTATAGATCATCCGTGCCCCCGCAATCGAACGATCCTTCACCGGCTGTCCCAGTTCGCGCTCAAGAAAATCGGCAACCGCGCGCCCCGAAATCGCGTGGCTTGCCAAAAGCGAATCCCCAATCGCAAGAATACGTGCGTCCTTAGCGCCCGCTGTCCCGGCCAAGATCAGGCCAAGGAAAGCCAGTTTTGCGGCGCGCCCCACACGCGCCAGAGGCAAAAACGACATCACGGTCCCCCCATGAGTTTCGCAAACGCCCCGCACCCAATGTCGTCATAGGGAATCGGGCGACAAGAAGGCAAATCATGGCACAAATTGGGCAGAATTGGGAAGGATCGGCGCGAAAACCGCCCTGAAACGGGTGGATTGACCACATTTCGAACACAATCGCGCCGTTAATGCGAAAAGAATCGGCGCCTTACCACATGGTCTTTGCGGCGCGCCCGGCCCAATCCGCATCATAGGTTTCGCCGTCAAAATCACCGTCTGTCATTTCGCTCAGGATGTCCCCGACACTTGGCAATCCCGCGCTTTCATCCCCAGACGTCCAAAGCCCTGCGCGCATGATGGCACGGGCGCATTGAGTGTAAATTTCACCGATTTCAATCACGATCACCGAACGCGGCGCGCGGCCCCTATCTGAAAATCGCGCAATCAGGTCCGCATCGTCGCGCAGATCCGCGCGACCGTTCACGCGCACTACATTGCTGCTTCCGGGCACCATGAACATGCACGAAACCCGCCCGTCGCTGACGATGTTGCGCAGTGAGTCGAGCCGATAGTTGCCGCGCCAATCCGGCATCGCGATGTGCCGCGCATCCAGTTCAGCCACCACCGGCCCGTCATCGCCGCGCGGGCTGGCATCGGTGCCGTCGGGCCCAACCGTGGACAGAATGCAGAACCGCGAGGCCATGATCCATTTGCGGTAAAGCGGTGTCAGCTCCCGCGCGACCTTGTCCAGCGCCGCCGCACCGGGTTTGCGGTCATAAAGCGTTTCCAGCGCTTCGATTGTGTCGATCCGGCTCATTTTGCCAGCACCTCAAAACCCGCTTCCGACATCAATTCGTTGGACCGGGTTTCGACGGCGTGCTCCAGATCGGTCATGAACTTTTTCTTTCCCACGCCTGCCGGAACCCGCGGCAGGAATTCAACCACCGCCAGCCCCGGCTTGCGCACCACCGCGTGGCGTGGCCAGAACACGCCGACGTTGCAGGCAACAGGCACACAGTCCTGCCCCAGCTGTTCGTAAAGAATTGCCGTTCCGATCTTGTATTCGCGCATCGCGCCGGGGGCGACACGGGTCCCTTGCGGGTAAATGATCAACTGTCCGGGCAATGCCGCGCCCTTGGCGACATCCTCTTTCATCTTGTCAATTGCGGCCCCACGTTTCCCGCGATCAACCGGAATGCAACCAATGCGCATTGCGAACCAGCCCAGAATTGGTGCCCAGCGCAGTTGCTTCTTCATAATGAATTTCGGGCGCGGCAAAACGCTGACCAGCATAATGATGTCAAAAAAGCTTTGATGTTTGGACGCGATCAGCACCTCGTCCTGTGGCACCTCTCCGCGCACTTCCGATTTCAATCCGATCATCCACCCGGCGGTCCAGCGCACCCAGCGGCAATAGGTTCTCACCCCACGATAGGCCCAGACGCGATCGAACACCGCCAGCGGCATGAAAAAAAGAACGCCATGATCGCCATCACCAGATACATCTGGATGTTGAAGATCACCGAGCGGACCCATTGAACCGCGCCCATCAGCTTTGCCTTTGCAGCGTGCGGATGGCCGCCAGCCGGGTTGCGATGAAGGCCACAACCGCCGCCAGAACCGGAATTGCCAGCGGCCAGAACCAGTGCACGCCCTGAAACCCTAACCCGGTCAGGAACCCGCCCTCTTCTGCTGCACGCGGCAGCAAAAGGACGGCAATCATGCCGACGAACATTCCCGCCCCTGCGCCGAAGAGTGCCCGCAATGTGAAGCGCCGGATAAACGCCCGCGCGATGTAATCATCCCGCGCGCCCACCAGACGCAACACGCGGACGACCTTTCATTTGCCGCCAACGCCGCCTGTGCCGCGAGCGTGATCATCGCCCCCATCGCCGCTGCGATCAGAACAATCGACACGATCCCCAACGCCCGCAATCGCCCCGCCGCCTTCACCAGCGGCTGCCGCCATCGCGTGTGATCGTCCAGAACTGCGCCGGGGGCCTCTGCCTGCAGGCGCAGTTTCAACCCTTCGGCGTCAAATCCGTCGGCGTCCTCGACCACCTCAATCATGCGCGGGATCGGTAACGTTTCCAATGGCAGTTGCGGGCCGAACCAGGGTTCCAGCAACGCGCGTTGTTCGTCTTCACCGAGTGCGCGAAACTCTGCGATCCCCGGCGTCGTTTCCAGCACCCGCAACGCGGCCTGCACCTGTGTTTCTATCTGCGCCGTCGGTGCCGATATGCGGATCGTCGCACTGCGCGCCAGCTCACTCGACCACCGTTCCGCCAATCGCCCTGTCGCCAGCGACAGGGCCAGCGCAAACACCGTCAGAAACGCCATCGCGGCGGACGAAAACAACACAAGCTGCGCCGTGAACCCGCTGGGCGGTACCACACGGTCCGCAGATTTGTCGCCACGCACAACCGCGAAGATATCGCGCAGAACCCTCACAAATCCGCCCCTGCCGCCTGAATGCCGCCATTTTGAATACGCAGAACGCGGGCAGACACCTGCGCTTTGGCGGAGCGGATAAGGTTAAGGTCATGGGTCGCCACAACCACAGTTTTCCCCAGTTTGTTCAACTCCACCAGCAGTGACAGAAGACGCTGCGACATCTCCCAGTCGACATTCCCGGTCGGCTCATCCGCAATGACGACTTCGGGGTCCATGATGATTGCGCGCGCCAATGCAACCCGCTGACGTTCCCCACCCGACAGGGACGGCGGCAAGGCATCCATATGATCCCTCATCCCGACCCACGTGATCAGATCCGTCAGGTTCTGCGACTGCGCATCCACATCCCGCCCCGCCACAGTCAGCGGCAGCGCCACGTTTTCCGCCATCGAAAGGTGATCCAGAAACCGGCAATCCTGATGCACAACACCGATCCGTTGCCTGATCGAGGCGATGCCGTCACGATCCAGCGTCCGCGCATCCTCTTCAAACAGCGAAACACGCCCCGAGGTCGCAAGCAAATCGCCATAGCAAAGTTTCAGGAACGTTGTCTTGCCGGCGCCCGACGGGCCGGTGAGAAAATGAAAGGAACCCGGCGGCAGAGAGACGTTGACGCCTGACAACAACTCGCCGCCCCCATAGCTATAGGCGACGTCAGAATGCTCTATCACCATCGCCCCTTTCGTTTTCATTATCTGGGATCGTTTTGCCTCAGCTTCCAAGGTGATTCAATCAGATGGTGTGCAAAGTCTTTGAAAAGCCGTTTCGGGCTGTTACACAACATTAAAACAAATGTAACTCCCAAGCACCCCCCACGTTTGAGTGTTATTGTCAGTTTTATGGTGAGTCGAATTTGCCATTTTGCGCGTGTTTTTTTCTTTCTTGTCTGAATTCTGTGGCGCCGGGTTGATTTCTCTGAATCAGTGGTGGGATGGATCAGGTTGCCGCCCTTGAACAACTTCTCGCCACGGCTCTGCGTCGGATCGCTGAGCTTGAAGCTGCGTTGGCGAGCATGGCGGAAGAGATCACGGACCTGCGCCGACAGTTGGCCAAGAACAGCAGCAATAGCAGCAAGCCCCCTTCAAGTGATGGCCTGAAGAAGCCAGCCCCGCGCAGCCTGCGTGGCAAATCCGGAAAGAAAAGTGGCGGCCAAGTTGGCCACCGGGGCGACACCCTGCGCCAGACGTCAACACCCGACTTTGTCGAACGGCATGAGGCGACGCATTGCAGCGCCTGTCAGAGCGCCCTGACGGCGGAGATGGTGAAAGGGATCGAGAAGCGTCAGGTGTTCGACTTGCCTGCGCCACGCCTGGAGGTCACCGAGCATCAGGCGGCGGTTTATTGTTGCGACCATTGTCGAGCCACGACGACGGCTGGCTTTCCCGATGGCGTGGCCGCGCATGTGCAATATGGCACGCGCATGCGGGCAGTGGCGGTCTATTGCAATGTTCAGCAGCTGATACCCGAGGATCGGGTCTGCCAGCTTATGCGCGACCTGTTTGGGGCCACCAGCTTGTGCGCGGCCAGCGTGACCAACTGGACGCGCGGCGCGGCAAATAAGATGGGTGTCGTGGTTGAACACATTCTCGCCCGGCTTGCCGAAGGCGGCGTTCGGCATCTGGACGAGACCGGACTTCGTGTTGCCGGCAAGCTGCACTGGCTGCACACGATCTGCGATACCGCCTTCACCCATTACCGCATCAGCGCCAAACGCGGTGCTGTTCCAACCTTCCTGACCGGCGGGACGATCATTCATGATCACTGGAAACCCTACTACGCCCATATGAGCGGAGTGGACGCCCACGCCCTCTGCGGGGCGCATCACTTGCGCGAACTCAAGGCCATCGAAGAGATCGAAAAAGAGCCTTGGGCGACGGAGATGAGCGCAGTGCTTCATAGCGCCAATCAGCTCAGATGCGCGGCTCAGGATCAAGGCGAGACCGAACTCCCGGAACTGGTTCGCCAGGGTATAGTCACCAGATACATGGCGATCCTCGCCAAGGGGCTCGCCTTCCACGAACGCCAGCCCCCGCTGGCCAAAAGCCCCGGCACCCGCGGCCGAAAAGCCAGGCGGCCAGGCCACAACCTGCTCCTCCGCCTGCGTGACTACCGCGATGACGTTTTGCGATTCATCGCCGACTTCGCGGTCCCATTCACAAACAATCAGGCCGAACAGGACCTGCGCATGATGAAGCTGCGCATGAAAATCTCGGGCACCTTCCGCACCCTCGAGGGCGCGCGGGTCTTCGCCGACATCAGGTCCGTCATCTCGACGGCCAGAAAACACCGGTTCAACATCCTGGAAATCCTGACCCTGTCACCACCTCAGATCATCGCACGGCTCTGACGGAACAAAACCCCGCAACCCTATCGGACAGGGTGCTTGGGAGTTACAAACAAATGTTGAATGGCAATCTGCTAAACGCAGGCGAGAACAGGTGAAACCATGCGACTGATATGCCCGAATTGCGGGGCTCAGTACGAGGTCGACGATGCAGTGATCCCCGATCAGGGTCGTGATGTGCAATGTTCAAACTGTGGCCACACATGGTTTCAGCAATCGGCCGTTCAACTCGCCGCAGAGGACAGCGACGACCTGCAAGCGGAATTCGAACCCGAAACTTCCGATGAGCAACCGGAAGATCAAGAACCGCGTGGTCTTGATCCAGAAATTGCGGATCTTTTACGCGAGGAAGCCGAACGCGAGGCTGCAGAACGCGCAAACGAAGCTGAGGGTCTGGAAACACAGCCCGATCTTGGCATTGAAGAAGCCGATGACGCCGCCGCAAGCAGAAGTGCCGCCGCCCGTTCGCGGATGGCGCGGCTGCGTGGTCTTGACGAAGGCGCATCCGGCGGCGACGCAGCTGCCGCCGATGCCGGACCGCGCCGCAACCGGTTGCCAGATGTCGATGACATCGAACCGACATTGCCGACCGATGCCAGCCCTGTTGAGGAAGAATTCCTGGAAGACGCCGAACTGGATCAGGAACCGCGCCGACGCGGCGGTGGGCGATTGATCTTCCGCCTGATCCTTCTGGTCGTGTTCATCGGGATCGTGGTCTACGTGCTGGCGCCACAGATTGTGCAATGGGTGCCGCAATCTGAACCCTGGATGATCGCCTATGTCGATTGGGCCAACCAGTTGCGTGCACAGATCAATCAGGGCATCGACTTTTTCGTTACCAATATTCGCGATTTAATAACCCGCTTCACCGGCTGACGTCTCGCCGTCAATTCGGGATGACGTTACTTTGCGGCGATATGTTACACGAATTGCCGATTCCTGCGCATCTTGTAACATTTCGTTTGATGCATCCGCCGCGATGCGCTATTTTCTGACCAGTTTCAGTTCAGCGAGGCCCGTCGATGTACGCGCAAATGGTCAAATCCACCGGCAAATCGGTCAAATCCCGCGACGAGATGAGCGCCAAGGAAGCCCGCTTTCAGGATCGTATCGACGCCGGCGAAAAGATTGAACCGAAAGACTGGATGCCAGAGGGTTATCGCAAAACGCTGATCCGCCAGATCGGCCAGCACGCACATTCCGAAATCGTCGGCCAACTGCCAGAGGGCAACTGGATCACCCGCGCGCCCAGCCTGGCGCGCAAGGCCATCCTGATCGCCAAGGTGCAGGACGAGGCCGGCCACGGTCTTTATCTCTACTGCGCCGCAGAGACCTTGGGCGTCAGCCGCGATGAACTGACCGAGGCGCTGCATGACGGTCGGATGAAATATAGTTCAATATTCAACTATCCCACACTGACATGGGCCGATATCGGCGCCATCGGCTGGCTTGTGGACGGTGCCGCGATCATGAATCAGGTACCGTTGCAGCGCTGTTCCTTCGGTCCCTATTCCCGCGCGATGATCCGCATCTGCAAAGAAGAAAGCTTTCACCAGCGTCAGGGGTTCGACATCATGATGAAAATGGTGAACGGAACTGAGGCGCAGCGCGCGATGGCGCAGGACGCGCTCAATCGCTTCTGGTATCCGTCGCTGATGATGTTCGGCCCGTCCGACAAGGACTCGGTGCATTCCGCTCAGTCGATGGCGTGGAAAATCAAGATGAACACCAATGACGAGCTGCGCCGGAAATTCGTCGACCAGACCGCGCCACAAGCTGAATACCTTGGCCTCACCATTCCCGACAAGAACCTGAAATGGAACGACAAAAAAGGCGGCTACGACTTTTCCGAACCCGACTGGGAAGAATTCTTCGAGGTCCTGCGCGGCAATGGCCCGATGAACAAGGAACGGCTTGGCGCGCGGGTCAAGGCTTGGGACGAAGGCGCATGGGTGCGCGAGGGCCTGATGGCCAATGCAGAAAAACGAACCGCAAGGATGGCCGCTGAATGAAACTCGCAGAACTGAATGTCGCCTATACGGCGCATGATCTTGACGACCCGCGCATGGCCGATTTCATGAACAATCTCGACCAGATCAACGGGCTGGCCGAACGGTCACCCGGGTTCGTGTGGCGCCTGCAATCCGACAGTGGCAATGCCACCGACATTGACGTGCCCGGAGATGAGGCGATGTTGCCGAACATGTCGGTCTGGGACGATATCGAAAGCCTGGGAAACTATGTTTTCAACACCGTTCACGCCCGGTTTTACGAACGCCGCGCAGAATGGTTTCAGGTCATGAAAAGCCAGCATTTCGTGATGTGGTGGATCGAAGACGGACATATCCCGACGCTGGTCGAAGCAATGGACCGGCTCGCCCACAAGGACGGGCACGGTTCAACCGATCATGCCTTCGGCTGGGATTTCGTCGAACAAGGCGCATGGCGCCGCTGTGCCGTGGCCGCCGAATGACATTGACCCATTCGATGACTGTCCTTCAGGTGACGGATTTCGAACGCTCAATGGCGTTCTATCAAAGCCTCGGCTTCGCTGATCAGGGTGTCTGGAACGATCCGCCGATCCGGGTTGCGATCCTGCAAATGGGTCAGGTGCCAGTAATGCTGCAAGAGGGCGAAAAATCCGCAACCGCTGGCGGTCGCTGGAACCTTTACGCCTATACCAAGGACGTCGATGGGCTGAATGCCAGATTAGTGGCAAAAGGCATCGAAGTCACCGGGGCCCCGGTCGACCAATGGTACAATTGCAGGGACTTCGCGGTTTACGACCCCGACGGGCATTGCATCGCATTTGCGCAAATACTCGATGAGGAGAAGACGACTCATGGCTAGCGAATTACCCCTGTGGGAAATCTTTATCCGTGGCCAGCATGGCCTGAACCACCGCCATGTCGGAAGCCTGCACGCGGCGGACGCCGAACAGGCGATCATGGCAGCGCGCGATGTCTATACCCGCCGCAAGGAAGGGGTTTCGATCTGGGTCGTCCCATCATCCGAAATCACGGCGACAAGCCCCTCGGAAAAAGGCCCCCTCTTCGATCCGGCGGAAGACAAGGTCTATCGCCACCCGACATTTTTCGACATTCCCGACGACGTGGGGGCGATGTGAGCGGTAAACTCGAATACCTCCTGCGCCTCGGCGACAGCGTTCTGATCCTCGGCCACCGCGTCAGCGAATGGTGCGGGCATGGCCCCTATCTGGAAGAAGACATCGCGCTGGCCAACACGGCGCTGGACCTGATCGGACAGGCGACGCTTTGGCTGGAATACGCCGCCGAGGTTGAAGGCAAGGGGCGCACAGCCGACGACCTCGCCTTCCTGCGTGACAGCCATGAATACCGCAATCTCTTGTTGGTCGAACGCCCAAACGGCGAATTCGCATCCACGATCATGCGGCAATTTCTGTTCGACGCATATTCCAAACCATTGCTGGCGCGGCTTGCCGCACATAACGACCCTCGCATCGCCGAAATTGCGGCAAAGACAGCCAAGGAAACCGCATATCACCTTGAACGCTCCACCGATCTTTGTGTCCGTCTCTCCGACGGTTCAGAGGAAAGCCATAGCCGGATGCAGGCCGCGCTCGATGACCTTTGGCCCTATACCGGTGAAATGTTCACCCGCGACGACGTAGACGCCGAATTTGGCGTGGACCCTGCCGACCTGCGTGCCGACTGGATGAGCACCGTGAAGCAATTGGAAACCGTCGGCACACTCAACCTTCCCGAAACCGACTTCGCCCATCAGGGCGGAAAAACAGGCCAACATTCCGAACATCTCGGCTACCTTTTGGCGGAAATGCAATGGTTGCAACGCACGCATCCGGGGGCCACATGGTAGCGGCAGGGAATACCCCCGGGCAGGAGCCTGCCGAGGGCATGTCATTCAGCGACATCTGGCACATCCTTGAAGGCATCCCGGACCCCGAAATACCAGCCATATCGCTTGTGGATCTCGGCGCAATTCGCGCTGTCACGCAAGCCGGAGACACACTCGAAATCACCGTCACGCCCACCTATTCCGGCTGCCCCGCCACTGCCGTCATAAACATGGATATCGAAAACGCGCTCCATGACGCGGGCATCGCCAATGTCGCGATAAAGCGCCAGTTGTCGCCGCCCTGGACGACTGACTGGCTCTCCGCCAAAGGCCGTACCGCGTTAGAGAAATACGGCATCGCACCGCCCAATGCGGCAGGCCCCAACCGCTGCCCGCGCTGCCAATCGACCGATCTGACGCGGATCAGCCAGTTCGGCTCCACCCCGTGCAAGGCGCAATGGCGCTGCGATACCTGTCTGGAACCCTTCGACTATTTCAAGTGCATCTGACATGGCCCCAAGTTTTCATCCCCTGACCGTCACCGATGTTGAAAAAACCATCCGCGACGCCGTTGTCGTAACGCTGAAACCCGAAGAGCCCGATATTTTCGGCTTCACTCAGGGCCAATACCTGACATTCCGCCGCGACTTCGACGGCACAGAGTTGCGCCGCAACTATTCGATCTGCACCGGGCTCGACGAGAACGCGATCAGAATCGGCATCAAACGCGTCGAAGGGGGCGCATTCTCGACCTGGGCCAATAGCGAGCTTCAACCCGGAATGACGCTAGAGGCGATGCCCCCAGCCGGGCGATTCTTCACCCCGATCGAGCCGGATAATCCCAAACATTATCTCGGCTTCGCGGGTGGTTCGGGCATAACGCCGGTCCTGTCGATCCTGAAAACTGTCCTCGCCCGCGAACCGCAAAGCGAATTCACTCTGATCTACGCAAACCGCGCCGTGGCCACGATCATGTTCCGTGAGGAACTGGAGGATCTGAAAAACACCTATCTCGGGCGGCTCAATGTCATTCACATGCTTGAAGCCGACAGTCAGGACATCGACCTCTTCACCGGCATCCTGACACCCGAAAAATGCGCCGCCCTCTTCTCACATTGGGTCGATGTCGCCGCCGCCGACACAGCCTTTATCTGCGGGCCGGAACCGATGATGCTGACGGTCCGCGCGGCGCTCGAAGACGCGGGCATGGCCCGCGATCAGATCAAGGTCGAACTGTTCAAATCCGGTCAACCCGGGCGGCTAAAGAAACCCACCGCCTCGGCAATATCGGAAAAAACCGACGGCGAGGCCATCGTCACGCTCGATGGCCGCACCCGCAATATCGCATTGCCGATGGACGGCACGACCTTGCTTGACGCCGCCAATGCGCAGTCACTCGACGCGCCCTATGCCTGCCGCGCCGGTGTGTGCTCCACCTGCCGCGCAAAACTCATCGAGGGCGAGGTCGAAATGATCTCCAACCACGCGCTGGAAGATTACGAGGTGCGCGCCGGTTATATCCTGACCTGCCAGTCAGTGCCGGTGACGCCGAAAGTCGTGGTGGATTACGACCAGTAGTGTCGAATTGCTTGCGCAAATCCGACCGGCTGGGGGCCAGCCCCCAGACCCCCGCCGTATTTGTGACCAAGAAGAAGGAGGATCCGGTTTCTTCTTGGTCAAAAGTACGGCGGGGGAGCACGAGGGGGTGGAACACCCTCGCACTGCCCGCTCGGAGGCGAAGCCGAGTACGGGCTCAAACGAGCGTGCTGAAAGCACACATTCAGACGCCATCACTCCCTGGGCCGGTTGTCCACGACCCGACGCGCCTTGCCCTGACTGCGCTCGACGCCACCTTCGTCGGCAACGACAATCTCGGCCGAAACTCCAACCACATCCTTGATCCGCTTGCCTAGTGCTTCCGCCAGCCCGCGTGAAGACCCACCCTGCACCGGTTCGCAATGGACCGCCATGTGATCCATCACACCGTCCCGCGACAGAACGATCTGAAAGTGCGGTGCAAGACCCGGCACCGCCAGAAGGCATTCCTCGATCTGGGTCGGAAAAACATTCACGCCGCGCAGGATGATCATGTCATCACTGCGCCCCGTCACCTTCTCCATCCGTCGCATCGTGCGTGCCGTCCCCGGCAATAGCCGGGTCAAATCGCGGGTGCGATAGCGGATGATCGGCATCGCCTCTTTCGTGAGCGTCGTGAAGACCAGCTCCCCCATCTCGCCATCGGGCAGCACCTCGCCCGTCTCCGGGTCGATGATCTCGGGCAGGAAGTGATCTTCCCAAATGTGCAAACCATCCTTGGTCTCGACGCATTCATTCGCCACACCCGGCCCCATCACCTCGGAAAGCCCATAGATATCAACGGCGTGCATGTCGAACGCCTCTTCGACTTCGCGCCGCATCGCGTTGGTCCAGGGCTCGGCACCGAAAATTCCAACCTCCAGAGACGATCCACGCGGGTCCAAACCCTGCCGCTTATATTCCTCCAGAATGTTCAGCATGTATGACGGCGTCACCATGATCGTCTGGGGCTTGAAATCCTCGATCAGCGTGACCTGGCGCGGCGTCATCCCGCCCGACACCGGCACCACGGTACACCCGAGCTTCTCCGCCCCGTAATGCGCGCCCAGACCACCCGTAAACAGCCCATAGCCATAGGCGACATGCACGAGGCTGCCGGGGCGCGTGCCCGATGCGCGCATGGACCGGGCGACCAGTTCTGCCCAGCGATCCACGTCGCCTGCGGTATAACCCACCACTGTCGGTTTGCCGGTCGTGCCAGAGGACGCATGAACCCGCGCGATATTCTCCATCGGCTCCGCGAACAAGCCAAAGGGATAATTCTGCCGCAGATCATCCTTCACGGTGAACGGAAACTTCGACAGATCGGCGAGCGATTTCAAATCGTCCGGATGAACCCCCGCGTCATCGAATTTCGCTTTGTAATGGGGCACTTTTTCATAGGCCCGCGCCAGCGACCGACGCAAACGCTCCAACTGCAATGCTTCGATCTCATCGCGGCTCGCAAATTCAATCGGGTCCAGACTGGCCCGATCCGGTGTCAGGTCTTTCATGGCACGTCCTCCTCAAAATGCTGGCCTTTCAACGCGCGCGAACAGCCGCGCATTTCGGCGATCACCGTGCCATCGCCACGCGACACCTGCACGTCGTAAATGCCGCTGCGCCCGCTGACGCTGATTTCCCGCGCGGTGGCGGTCAGTTCATCGCCCAATTGCCCCGGCGCAATGAAACTGATCGTGTTGTGTTGCGCCACGGCGACCCGATTGTAGGAATTGCAGGCGAAGGCAAAGGCGCTGTCGGCCAGGCTGAAAATCACGCCGCCGTGGCAGATATCGTGCCCGTTTGTATGATGGCGTTCCACCACCAGCCTTGTGACCGCGCGCCCTGGCGCCACCTCAACCAGTTCAATTCCAAACCAGCGCGAAGCATCATCGCTTGCCCACATCGCATCTGCAGATTTCTCGGCCCGTTCCTGCGGTGTCATGCTTTCTCGCCCCGGATACGTTACAAGATTGTGCAACATTCCGATAATCTGTTACATTTCGACCGGCCCCGCGTCCAGCCACCTAAAGCCGGAGACTGCCCATGAGCGCCCTGCAAATCAACTCCTATGCCGCCGGTCGCTGGGTGCCTCCCGGATCCGGCGCGCGCCCGATTGCCAGCGCGATCACAGGCGAGGTGATTGCCGAGGCCGGTGGTGTGCCCGAAACGGCCGCGATGCTTTCATACGCGCGCGACGTCGGCGGCCCCGCTCTGCGCGCGATGACCTTCCACGACCGCGCGCGCATGCTGAAAGCGCTGGCGATGTATCTGTCGGAGAGAAAAGATCCGCTTTACGACCTCTCCTTCAACACCGGCGCGACGCAGAAGGACCATCTGATCGACATCGATGGCGGCATCGGCGCGAGTTTTGTCTTTGCCTCCAAGGGGCGGCGCGAAATGCCGGATGCGCATGTCTATCTCGACGGCCCGGTGGAACAATTGTCGCGAAACAGCACCTTCTTGGGGCGGCATATTGCCGTTCCAAAACAGGGCGTTGCGGTCCATATCAACGCTTTCAATTTCCCCGTCTGGGGAATGCTTGAGAAGCTCGCGCCGACCTTGCTCGCCGGGATGCCTGCCATCGTCAAACCAGCGTCGAACAGCTGTTACGTGACCGAGTTATGCGTGCGTATGATCATCGAAAGCGGCGTGCTTCCCGGTGGTGCGCTGCAACTGATCTGCGGCTCGACCGGCGATCTGCTTGACCGGCTCGACGGGCAGGATGTGGTCAGTTTCACCGGCTCTGCAGACACCGCCTTGATGCTGAAATCGACGCCCGCGATCCTGTCTGGCGCGGTGCCGTTCATTGCCGAGCAAGACTCCCTTAACGCCGCAATCCTCGGCCCCGATGCGGCGCCCGGAACCCCCGAATTCGACCTCTTCATAAAGGAGGCCACCGCGGAGATCACCACCAAGGCAGGCCAGAAATGCACCGCCATGCGTCGCCTGATCGTGCCGGATGCCGCCCCTGTGATCGAGGCGCTGTCCGCAAGGCTGAAGGCAACGCGGATCGGCGATCCGCGCGACCGCGAAACAAGAATGGGCGCGCTGATTTCCAGCGCCCAACGTGCCGATGTGCTTGAGAAATCCGCCATCATCGGCACCGAAGCCGAACGTGTATTCGAGGGCGACCATCCCGACGGCGCCGGCGCGTTTCTTGCGCCGATCCTGTTTCATTGTACCGACCCCGACACGGCCACTGAAATCCACCGCACAGAAGCATTCGGCCCGGTTTCCACGATCATGGAATACCGCGATCCGGCCCATGCCGCCGAACTGGCGAACCGGGGCGAAGGCTCTCTCGTCGCCTCGCTTTTCACCCACGACACCGACACCGCGCGCCAGATCGTGCTGCAAAGCGCCAGCCACCACGGTCGCATTTACATCAACAACCGCGACAGCGCGGATGAGGCGACCGGCCACGGCTCCCCCCTGCCCCATATGGTTCACGGCGGCCCGGGCCGCGCTGGCGGCGGCGAGGAACAGGGCGGCATTCGCGGCGTGATGCACTACATGCAGCGCACGGCCATTCAGGGCTCACCCGACATGTTGACCGCTGTGGGCGGCCCGTGGGTGCCGGGATCGCGCGAATTCAAAACCGGCGAGCATCCGTTCCGCCGCCCCTTCGACGCGCTGGAAATCGGCGAGACGATCCATACCGACGCCCGCGAGGTCACACTGAAAGACATCGAGCATTTCGCCCGTTTCACCGGCGACACGTTCTACGGCCACATGGACGAGGAGGCCGCCGCCGCCAACCCGTTCTTCCCGGGCCGCGTCGCGCATGGCTATCTGCTCCTCTCTTTCGCCGCGGGGTTGTTCGTCGACCCTGATCCCGGCCCGGTTCTGGCAAATACAGGCCTGGATTCACTGCGGTTTTTGCAACCTGTCAGCCCCGGCGACAGCATCAAGGTACGTCTGACGGTGAAGCAAAAGACGAAGCGGAATGACGAATATGGCGAGGTCCGCTGGCATGTGACGCTGACCAACCAGGACGATGCGGTTTGCGCGGAATATGAGCTGCTGACGATGAACGCGTATTGAAGATCGAAACTTTGGGCAGTGGTGGCCTGATGCAGACATTCGCAAGTCACGAGAAAGGACGCGCGATTGCCTGCCCGTGGGGTGGCGAACCAACCTTGCAGTTTGCCCGTTTATCCCAGCCAAGTCCGTAGAAGCTCAATAGCCTGCGCCCAGCCTAACCAAATCGCCAGCTCGTCGGGACGGGCAGGCGATCGCGCGGCGCCTGCGGCTTGATTCCGCGCGAGGGCGCAATCCCGCAACGGCAGCTTCAGGCCAGACCGAAATTCACCCTTCCGCCACCACCAACCGATACCCGCAATCGAGCTGGTTCCGTTCCATCAGTGCGCCATACCGCTCCCCCCAAGCGCCACTCTGCAAATCCGCCTCCAGTCGCGCCATCGGCACGCTCACATCGCCCAAAGCATGAAACGACGATATTGCCGCCCGCAGTTTAGCATCCAGATAGGCCGCAGGCCGCCGCCAATAGGCGCATAAGAACCCGTCCGCACAGTCGTGCGGGATCGGCACGTCGCTGATTTCGACCGCACCAAGCCACGCCTCGTAACTCTCCATCCGCGGCATCTGGCGCTCATCCATCGCGATCAGCTCGGGCAGGTAATCGGTCAGCCAGAACCCCCGGAACGCCGGATCATAGGTCAACAACACAATTGGCCCGCGCGACACCCGCCGCATTTCGGCCATCCCGCGCGCCTGATCGGACCAGTGGTGCACGGTCAGCACCGCCATTACCGCATCAAAAGCGTCGTCCTCAAACGGCAATTCTTCCGCCACACCCTGCACGCAGGGCGCGCTGCCCGCTGGCCGCTGCGCGATCATTTCGGCGGACGGCTCCAACGCTGTAACGTCCCGCCCATCCGGCTCATAGGACCCGGCACCGGCACCCACATTCAACACGCTCTGTGCATCTCTCAACGCCGCCCAAATCCGGGCCGCGATCCGTGGATCAGGGCGTCGCAGATTGGCGTAATCAATGCCGATCCGATCATAAAGCGCCACGGCTTCTATTCTTCCAGATACATGAATGTCGCTGTCGCCAGACAGGCCGTTTTCGGGCTGCCCGCCGCCGTCAGCGTCACCCGGCACACTGCCAGTTTGCGCCCGTTGCTTTCCAGCTCGACGCGCACATCCACGTCGCCCCCCGGCAAGGGGCGCACAAAACGCACCGACATATCCGTGGTCGTGCAATTGCGAAACCGCCCGTTCGCCCCGGTCAGCGCATAGACACAAGCCGTATCCGCCACCGCTGCCATCGCCTGTCCGCAGATCACCCCAACCCCCGGCCCTGCACGCAATTCCAGCGCCTTGTTCTGCGGCAAACGCAACCGCGCCCCGCTTTTTGAACACTCGATCAATTCCAGCCCCAAATCCGCAACCCACGGCGCGAATGTGTGGTCCACCGCCGCCATCGCCTCTTTTGCCGCAAGGCTTTGTTCGCTCATCCCGCCTCTCCAAATTCGCTGCTCTATCAGTGGCGCGAAGGGCGTGGCCTGTCTATAACCAACTGAATGAGCGACAATTGTTCGATATCCGGCGCAGAGCTTATCGCGCGGCTTTCCGGCTTGGGTGAGATGCGAGTCTGGTCTGTGATCATCACCATTTTTGGCGACGCGGTGGTGCCAAGGGGTGGCGACATATCCGCATCCGCCCTGGGCGCCATGACCGAGCCGCTTGGCATCCGGCCAGAGGCGCTGCGCGTGGCATTGCACCGATTGGTCAAGGATGGCTGGATTGCGCGCGACAGAACCGGGCGAAAGGCGTTCTACACGCTTTCGGATATCGGCAAGGCAGAGTTTCTGCCGGCCACGCAACGCATCTACGCGACGGGCCCTGCCCTTGTCGGCCCATGGACGCTGAATGTGCTGCCCCCCATTGCTGAAAACGGCCACAACGACCTGGCCGTTGAGATGGCAGAACGCGGCTTTCAGGAATTGGTGCCAAACCTGTATCTCGGCCATGCCGCCTCCGATGTTCCGGTGGCCAGCGCGCTTACGACCGAACTCCAGCCCGAACAGCTTCCCGATTGGGCACGATCCAGGCTTGCGCCGAAGGAGCTGCAAGACGATTACCTTTCGCTTTTCGAGGCGATCAAAGGGACCCTTGCCGCCAAGCCCGATGGATCAACGGCGGCCGCCTGCCGTGTTTTGCTGGTGCATCAGTGGCGGCGCGTATTGCTGCGTCACGCAGACCTGCCGCCAGAGTTGTTGCCGAAGGATTGGTTGGGGGAACATTGTCGCAGCGCTTTTCTGAATCTTCATGACACGCTGTCAGCCGCCGCAGATCCATGGCTGGATGAAAAAGTTGTGACGAAAGGTAAAGTTGCATGAGAATTCGGGTAAAGCCGGTGTTCAGCTTTGTGCGACGAAAGAACGCGCGTTGCCTTCATTGCCTTTCGCCTTTTGGCCTGAAGGGGACACGTTGCCAGTATGAACCCGTCGCGCGGAATCAAGCCGCAGGCGCCGCGCGATCGCCTGCCCGTCCCCACGGGCTGGCGATTTGGTGACGCTGGGTGCGATCCTTAGAATTCGCACGGACTTGGCTGACATAAAGCGCTGCCTTTGAGAAGTTGTATCGCCATCCCACGGGCAGGCGTTGGCCGCCGGAAAGGCTGCGTGTTAAGTGTTGGTGGAACGTAAGCTTCAGACCGACACCAGAAGCAATACAATCGGCGTCAGCAGCTTTCCCAAAATTCGAAAAAATATTTGCGGCTCGCATTTTGCCGAATGGCAAATCCAACATTCGCCACCGCGTAAATACTTCGGTGAGACGCTTCATTCCGACTTGCCAGAACGCAAGCCGACCGATCAAATCATGGCCGTCAGGCGGCGGATAATCGGAAGATTTCCTCTTTAACCTTCAGTTTTTGTTTCTTGAGATCTGAGATTGCGTATTGGTCGTATCCGGGGCTGCGTTGGGCTTCTTCGACTTCGGCTTTCAGGTTTTCATGTTTCCGGCGAAGTTCTTCCAGATGCGAACTCAGGCTCATCGACATACACTCCTATGTTGTTGTCGCACGATCATCCCACCACAAAATCTGCCACTTGTCACGGAATTGTTACGAACATCCGTAAAGCAAGCGTTAACGGCAAGTCACTTATTCATATTTGGTAAGGCTTTGCCGTTGCGCAAGACTTCCTCGACGTCATCGGTATACTGACCGGCCCCGTCGCGATGGTGTTGACCCTTGTGCATGACCAATGGCGGCAATAGCTGGGGTGCACCACCCGCGCCTTTTTTGGCGCGCAGGATGATCCGCTCCGCATTGCGCCCCACGCGCGGGGAAATTGGCATCAGGGTCACGTCACCCATGCGACTATCGCAGACCGACAAAAGATCAACAAGCCGTTCGGCATTCTGAATAACAGTTAAAAGACCTTTCGGTTTCAACCGCTTGACGGCTGCGTCAATCCACTCGTGAAGCGGCGTCTCTTCGCCCATTGCGAGTTCTCGCCCCGAATTACGCGCAACGCTCCCGCGACCTCTGTCAAAATAGGGCGGATTGGCAATGACGTGGTCGAAGGACAAGTCGCAAACCGGCGCAGGCATATCACGCAAATCACCATCGAACACCGTCAGCGGCAGATCGTTTTCGCGGGCATTGCGCCGCGCCAGTTCCGAATACTCCGGCTGCAATTCGATCCCTGTCAAACCAGCACCAGTTAGCTGCGAAAGCGCCAGTGACGCGACACCCACACCGCACCCCAGTTCCAGCACCTTATCGGTCGGTTTCGCGTTTACCGCCGCCGCCAAAAGGATCGGATCCACTCCTGCGCGATAGCCTTTCGCAGGTTGCCAGATCTGCAACCGCCCGCCCAGAAACGCATCGCGCGTCAGCTCATTTTCCAAGGTCGATCTCGTTATCGCGCATCACCCGTTCCGCGTGCACAAGGTCGCGTTCGATCACCATCAACCGCCGCGGCAAAATGCCGATCGATCCTTCCAGCACGCTCATATGGACGTCCATTTCGAAACAGCCTATATCCTCGCCCTCAAGAAGGGCCTTGGCATAGGCGATGATCGTTGGGTCGGTGCTGCGCAAAAGCTCTTTCATGCGCCAAGACTTAGGTGGAGAGAGGCGGCCTTGTCGAGAGGCCTGACAGGAGCGTGATGGGACTGGACCAGATCGCCACCAAACCGCATGAGCGGCTTGCCGAATATCTGGCGGATGATCTGGCCGCGGTAAACGCGCTGATCGCGGCGCGCATGGCGTCTGAACACGCGCCACGCATCCCGGAAGTCACCGCGCATCTCGTTGGCGCGGGCGGCAAGCGGCTGCGTCCGATGCTGACCCTCGCTGCGGCGCGGATGTGCGGATACGAGGGGCCGTTTCATGTGCATCTGGCGGCGACAGTGGAATTCATTCACACGGCAACGCTTTTGCACGACGATGTGGTGGATGAAAGCGCGCAACGGCGCGGGCGACCGACGGCGAACCTGCTTTGGGACAACAAATCCAGCGTTCTGACCGGTGACTATTTTTTTGCGCGCGCGTTCCAGTTGATGGTGGAACCCGGCAATCTGCGGGTTCTGAGTATCCTCTCAAATGCTGCCGCAACGATTGCGGAAGGCGAGGTTCTGCAACTGACCGCCGCGCAGGATCTTCGCACGGATGAAGATATCTATCTGAAGGTCGTGCGTGGAAAAACGGCGGCCCTGTTTTCTGCTGCAACCGAAGTTGGCGGGGTCATCGCCGATCAGCCAAAAGATGTCGTGCAAGCGCTTTTTGATTTCGGAGATGCGCTGGGGATCGCATTCCAGATTGCCGACGATCTGTTGGATTACGATGGCGATCCGGCAGTGACAGGCAAGAATATCGGCGACGATTTCCGCGAAAGGAAACTGACGTTGCCGGTGATCAAGGCCGTTGCAAAAGCAGACGCTGAAGAGCGCTCTTTCTGGTCGCGTGTGATCGAAAAAGGCAATCAGCGGGATGGCGATCTTGAGCGAGCGCTGGAGAATTTGGCACGGCATGGTTCAATCCAGTCGACGCGATCTGACGCGCTGGCTTGGGCAGAAACGGCAAAAGCCGCGTTGGGCAAATTGCCGGATCATGAACTGCGCGAAATGCTGTTGGAATTGAGTGACTACGTGGTGGCACGACTGAACTAAGGAACGGAAATGTTTCGCATGCAAAACAATTGACCATTTGGTCAGAATTTTACCTTTATTTACAGCCTCTTAACCAACCACTAGACCACCGGATTCGACCCACCACGTGGGGAGTTTCCCGCGTAGATGGTTGGCGGCGTCCGAAGCGGTTGACGTGTCAGGGAAAAGCGCAAAAAGCGTCGCGCCGGAACCGGACATACGGGCGAGGCATGGGTTGGCGGTGCGCAGTTCGTTTAAACCGATGTTAATCTCAGGCATCAGTTCCCGCGCCGAAATCTCCAGATCATTGCGCTGTCCTGTTAACCATTCACCCAAATCTTCGACCGACCTGAACCGCGGAATAGTATCCGGCATCGACAGGCCATCGACATGGGACAGTGCGCCAAACACCTTTGCAGTCGAAAGCGAGCGCCGGGGGTTGGCAAGAACGATCCCTGGCGGCGTGATTGGGTCAAATGCCCAAGGTGTTAACGTGTCTCCGATCCCACCCGTCCGCCAAAAACCCTGCGACGTGCAAACCGGCACGTCCGCCCCAAGTGCCAATAGCGCACCCGTGTCTGGCAAGGGCCGCCCGGTGGCCCGGCCAATGGCGCGCAACGCCGCCGCCGCATCCGAGGACCCACCGCCTATTCCGGCGGCGGATGGCAGGCGTTTCACCAACGCAATCTCGAAAGGGCCGCCGCCAATCAGTTCTGCCGCTTGGCAGACGAGGTTGCTCGCATCGTCGGGAACCCCGGCAGCCAATGGTCCGCTGACCGATAGCGACATCGTATCGGCCCTTCGAACACGCACCGTGTCGCCGATATCCGCAAATGCCACCAAAGAATCGAGCAGGTGATAACCATCCTCGCGCCGCCCGGTGACGTGCAGGGAAAGGTTGATTTTTGCCGGGGCGAATTCCTCGACCCAGCCACCTGTTGCCGATGTCTGATCGGGGACGGCGTTGTTCACCCACCAACCCTCTGATTTTCGTGGATTAACACCACCTTACCCGAATTCCCCAAAGGATTGGGGGTGGTAGGGAGGGGTATACTTGCGCGAGGTTTTGCGCAGGTGCAAATGCGCTTGGCTCGCGTCAGCCATCCTGCGAGGACACATCGAAAGGCGCCTCACCTTCTTCTTCCCGCACAACATCAAGTCCGACTTCAAGCTTGCGCCTGATGCGGTCGGCATCTTCCTCTTCGGGATCGAAGCTTAACGCGCGCTTCCACTGAAATTCCGCCTCGATTTTGCGACCCACGGCCCAATAGGCATCGCCCAGGTGGTCATTGACGATGGGGTCGACCGCCATCAATTCGGCGGCGCGTTCCAGATTCACAACCGCGTCCGCGAAATGCCCCATCTTGAACTGCACCCAGCCAAGGCTATCGACAATGTAACCGCTGTCGGGGCGCGCCGCGACAGCCTCTTCGATCATCCCAAGCGCCTCTTCCATATTCTGGCCCATCTCGACAAAGGAATAGCCGAGATAGTTCAGCACCTGTGGTTGACCGGGGTTCAGTTCCAACGAAAAGCGGAAATCCTTTTCCGCCTGTTCCCAGCGGTCTTCGCGTTCATGGGTGATGCCGCGGGCGAAATACAACAACCACTGTTCCTGTTGTGGATCAGGGTAGAGCGCGGCGGCGGCATCATAGGCTTTCGGCGCCTCTTCGTAACGTTCCAGCCCACGCAGCGTGTCACCCAGCGTGACGTGGATAATCGGGTTGTCGGCACTGGATCGCGACAGTTGGCGCAGTGCCTCAATCGCGGCTTCGGGATTGCCGGATTTTCGCAATGCATCGGCCCGCCCCATTTCGGCATCGTCAAAGACCGGATGATCGCGCGGAACTTTCATATAACTTTCAGTCGCCAGATCGTAGCGTTCAAGTCTTTCCAGCAACGATGCGCTGAGCATTATGGCATCGACAAAGTCCGCCCGGGTGTGTTCGGCGGCGCGTGAGTATAGCAAGGTGTAGTTGTCCGCCGCCTCGCCACTAAGCGCGCCGGCGACCACCAGAAACACCTCTGCCGCGCCGTCGCGCGCCGTGCGTGCGGCGTCAAAAGGAACCGGTTCGCCCGCCTCAAGTCGGTGTCGCAGCGCGGCGATTAACGGGTCGGGATCATTGCCATATGTGGCGTCAAGCAGTTCGATCGCATCACCATTGCGTTCAAGCTGGCTCAGAACCTGTGCGAATGCCACGATGCCGCGGCGGTTCAGTTGTAATGGCCCACCGGCATCGCCGGACAGGATAACCTCGGCGCCTTCAAGATCGCCCGCCATCGCAAGGGCAAGTGCCTTGTGGTACAGGCCAAAAACCTCGATCCCGTTTGTTGCGGCAACCTCGTCAAATGTCGCAAGCCCATCGGACATCGACCCAAGCCCGATCTGCGCCCAGCCTTTCAGCAAACCGTCAACCAGCGGCCCAACAGAAAGCCCGTCGTCCAGCGCCTCTTGCACACCGGTGTAGTTTTCGTTCTGAAACCGGTCAGCCAACACCGCCATCGCGGCAACCTGGCTTTCGGTGTTGAGCGCGAAAAGCTTTCCGGCGACCGTCGCCGCTTCGCCCACTTTGCCAAGACCCAGATAGGCGATGACAGCGTTTTCAAGCAGGCCGGGGTTGTCGGGATCATCCGCAATGGCGCGGGCATAATAGCCTGTCGCGGCACGATAATCGCTGAACGCGCTTGCGTGGCGCGCCGCCAGATAAGAGCCGCTGTCGCCCACCACAACCGATGGTAGGAACGTCGCTATTGCCATTACAGATGCAAAGATACCGCTGATCAGGGATCTGGTTTTCACGTTGCTGCCTCACGTTTATTTGCGGCGAACCTAGCCCGCACACTAAAATCTCGCAACGGCCCAGGGCGATTTCAGGCGCGAATATGCGAAAAATTGATCAGGGCACAGGTGCGACACGCGCCCGGCATATAGGCCGAAATTGTTTTGCGCCCGCTTAACGCCCGCGCAGCAGGCTTATCCGTTCAGGAACGTGTTGATCTGTTTGGAAAGCTCTGGCGCGCGCAAATAACCATAGGATTTGTGGTAATTCGGCGCGCCTGTCGTTCCCTCGTAGCTGTTGTCGACCAGATCATCGACCACGCGAATACCTGCCTTGTTGGCGCGGAAATCGTCGCGCAGGTGACCGTCAATCGCAACGGCATCGCGGCGATCCCAATAGTTGATCCACGAACCGGTCACATTCTCCGGCGTACACAGCGCATCCGCTGCATCATCCGGCCCGGCTTCCTGCAGGATCTTCGTTTTTACATGCGGCAGGCCAAGCGGGGCGCCGATGGTGACGAATTCGGCGATTTTAAGATCCGGGTCGCTGTCGGCCAGCTCATGCAGCACGTCAAAAGCAATAATCGTT
This sequence comes from uncultured Paracoccaceae bacterium, assembly GCA_951812305.1. Classification (GTDB taxonomy): domain Bacteria; phylum Pseudomonadota; class Alphaproteobacteria; order Rhodobacterales; family Rhodobacteraceae; genus Rhodobacter_B. The sequence continues at coordinate 362,963 of CATOSB010000008.1, read as the reverse complement.
CCCATCGAATGGGCGATCAGCATGATTTCCTTACCCTTTTGCGCACGAACGGCATTTGCCAATTCGTCCATCAGCACGCGGCGGGCATGAACCAGTTTTGGCGGGTCAGAGCGATCGGGGATTTTACGGTCATCATCGTAGTAAAAATCCAGATCCTTCAGCACCCGCTGTAAAACCCAATCCGCAACTCGTTCGACCCCAAACGTGTTCTTGACGAAATCGACCGTGGCACCAAAGGCCGCGTTACCGCCGATGCGCACGCGGTCTAGCAACCCGGCACGGTATTCCACCAAGGGACCGGGCGCGGGCAGATAGGGTTCCGAATTGTACAAATCGTCGAAATTGAACCCAGCGTCTTCATGCATTGCCATTTTGTAAAGCCGGTCGGCCCAGTACACCATTTCATAGTCAAATTGCGCATTTGGGTTGTCACAGTTCTTTTCCAACCCTTCCTGAATCGATTTGATCCAGTACTTCGTCAGATCATTTTTGGGTGGCTTATTCGCCAGCCCGTGGATTCCGATGATCGCTTTCGACATATTCGGTGCCCCTTTACAAAAAATTTCGCGTAATAGGGGAATTGTGCGCCTCAAGACACGCTCTAAATCAAGCACGGACAGGTGTGTCGGCAAAAATCAGGCTTCGCCGGATCGCGTATGATTGCGAATATCGGCCCGACGCGGTGGCTGGCCGCACACAGCCTAGCTTTCCTCGTCCTTGGGTTTGTCCCGCTCTGCAATTGCAAGCGCCATATATTCGGCAACCGCGCGGGACATATATCGATCCGTCACGCCACCCACACCAATCGTCGCGCCCAACCGCCACCACATGCCGGGCGACCATTGCATGTTTGCCTTGTCTTTCAGGCGGATCAAAAACCCATTGCTCGGTTTCATCGCGATAATTCCACGATCAACCTTGACGACATCATCCATCTGGCAAAGCCACCGACCGTTCGCTTCCCGCAATCCGTCTTCTGTCAGTTCCAAAGGTGCGCCGGTTGTGCGCCGGAACCATTCAGCGAAAACCAAAATTGCAGCACCTGCGGCAATCATCAGAATTTTCAGCAGAAATCCACCAACCGCTCCGTTCAGCGCCAGATAAATCAGGCACGCGCCAGAAAACAACAAAGCCGCAATCGCGATCAAGCGGCGCACCAAGGCTGCCTTCACCTCGAAAATCACTTCTTCATCAGACAATTTCGGACCTCACGTTGCGCCCTTGGCGCCTACGGCGCGGCGCACCATGTTCCAGTAAATTCTTTCCACGCGATCAAGGCTTAACCGGCCACCTTCGCGGAACCATGTATTTACCCCGTTCAACATCGCAATCACAGCCATCGTCGCAAGCTTGGTGTCCGGGACACTGAATTTCTTCGCATCCGCGCCCTCGATCAGGATCGCTTCCAGCTCGTCCTCATACGTCTTGCGCATCTTTTCGATGACCTTGAAGTTCTCAGCGTCAAGATTTCGCAACTCCATGTAAGACGTGAAGATCGCATCGACCCGCGCCTGATTGAACCGGATGTGAAAGCGCGCGAACTGTTCCAGCCGTTTGACCGGGTCCTTGTCCTTTTCCTCGGCCCCCCAACTTTCCAGCAGGTCTTCCATATGCTGTTTCAACAGATCAAACAGCAATGTTTGCTTGTCAGGTGTATAAAGATAAAGCGCGCCGGCCTGCACGCCGACCTCTGCCGCAATCTGGCGCATCGAAACGGCGGCATATCCGTGGCGCGCAATAAGTTTCAGCGCCGCCTCCCGTATCCGGGGGCCGGTAATTTCTGAATGTGATCCGGTTTTTCTTGCCATGATCGAACCTTATATGAACATCCGTTCAGTTGAAAAGCCTTCCTTGCAAGAAACCGCCACAACCCATTAGGATTGTGGCGAAAGACAAGGGCAGTCGCTTGCGCAAATTCATCGGTATAGGTGCGGTCATTCTGGCGCTTAGCGGTTGCGCCAGCTTCCCAGAGCTTGATGCCGCCGTGACCGATACGGCGAAAAAGGCCGATTATCCATCGCTGATACCCGCCGAATCCCTGTTGAACCGGCGCAATGAAGGCCGGTTGGACGAAACCGACGGCGCCGCACTTTTGGCGCGGGCCGCCCATCTGCGTGCGCGTGGCCGGATCCTGCGCAACCTGGCGACAATCGACGACGCGACGCGCCAGCGCATTGCGGCGCGTCTGCGGCGTTTGGGTGGTTGAGGCCACAGCCAAAGGCAGCTAACCCTCTGGCCACGTAATTCTGTTGGAGACATGCGCCATGACCACCCCTCTTCGCCTGGGTATTGCCGGATTGGGCACGGTCGGCACCGGTGTTGTCAAAATCGTCCAGCGGCAGGCGGCGCTGCTTGAAAAGCGGTCCGGTCGCGCCGTCACGATTTCTGCCATCTCGGCGCGGTCCCGCGACAAGGATCGCGGCATCCGGCTTGGCGACTATGCGTGGGAGGATGACCCTGTCGCCCTGGCCAAACGGGACGATGTCGATGTTTTCGTTGAACTCATGGGCGGATCCGACGGCCCGGCGAAGGCCGCGACCGAGGCCGCGCTTGGTGCCGGAAAGGATGTGGTGACCGCCAACAAGGCCATGCTGGCCCATCACGGTCAGTCGCTTGCCAATTTGGCCGAAGATAACGGGCGCGTCTTGCGGTTTGAAGCCGCCGTTGCCGGTGGCATCCCGGTTATCAAGGCGCTGACGGAAGGTCTTGCAGGCAATGAAATCACCCGCGTCATGGGCGTGATGAACGGCACCTGCAACTATATCCTGACCCGGATGGAAAACGCCGGGCTTCCTTATGACGATGTCTTCGCCGAGGCCGACGCGTTGGGATATCTGGAGGCTGACCCGAAGCTGGATGTCGGCGGCATCGATGCGGGCCACAAGCTTTGCCTGCTGGCCTCCATCGCCTTCGGTACCAATGTTGATTTTGACAATGTCCAGCTTGAAGGCATTGAAAAGATTGAAACAACCGATATTGAACAAGCCGCCGATATGGGGTTTCGCATCAAGCTTCTGGGCGTTGCCCAGATGACGCCGCGCGGATTGGAACAGCGGATGTCGCCCTGTCTGGTGCCCGCGAACTCGCCGCTTGGTCAGCTTGAGGGCGGCACGAATATGGTCGTGCTGGAAGGCGACAGCGTCGAACAGATCGTGCTGCGCGGCCCCGGCGCGGGCGAAGGCCCGACCGCCAGCGCCGTGATGGCAGATGTAATCGACATTGCCCGGGGCACGCGCCTGTCCACCTTTGGCCAGCCTGCCGCCACGCTTTCCGCTGCGCCGCCGTCGGCCACGAGCATCCCCGCGCCCTATTACATCCGCCTGCAATTGCACGATAAACCGGGCGCATTGGCGAAAGTTGCAACAGCACTGGGCGAAGCGGCGGTGTCAATCGATCGAATGCGCCAATACGGCCACGACGAACCCACCGCCCCGGTGCTGATCGTCACCCACAAAACCACGCAGGAAGCGCTGGATCAGGCGCTTGCGGCGATGGCCGAAACGGATGTGGTCGAGGGGTCGCCGGTGGCCATCCGTGTGGAGGCGGTTTGAAATGATTGCTTTGGCGACGGCACAGCCTGTCGAAACGGAAATTTCTCGGAATTTGGACCCTAACGCCCGTTCGAAAATACGCGAGCGCGTCTTCAATTCACGCCCCTTGTGACCGCCCCTTCAGGCAGGCTACATAACGCGTGACCGCATTCCATCACCCACAGGATACCGCAAATGCCAGACACCTCTTCGAAAGTCGTTTTTCAGGACAGATTGCTGTCCCTCGGCCTTGCCCGCGTCAGCGAGGCGGCGGCGATGGCCTCGGCCAAGCTTGTTGGTCGCGGCGATGAGAAGGCTGCCGATCAGGCGGCTGTGAATGCGATGCGAGATCAGCTGAATATGCTGGATATTCAGGGGGTTGTGGTCATCGGCGAAGGCGAACGCGACGAAGCGCCGATGCTTTTTATTGGTGAAGAGGTCGGTTCTGGTGACGGCCCGGAGGTCGACATAGCGCTTGACCCGCTGGAAGGCACCACGCTGACTGCCAAGGATATGCCCAACGCTCTGACGGTGATTGCAATGGCGCCGCGCGGCACGCTGTTGCACGCCCCCGATGTCTATATGGACAAGCTGGCCATCGGGCCGGGATATCCTGAAGGTATCGTCAGTCTGGATATGCCACCGGCAACCCGTGTATCAGCACTGGCTTCCGCCAAAGGCTGCCTGCCCGAAGACATCACCGTTTGTGTCCTTGAACGCCCGCGCCACGATGACATGATCGCCGAATTGCGCGGCACGGGGGCTTCGATCCGGCTGATCACCGATGGCGACGTGGCCGGTGTCATCCATTGTGCCGAGGCGGAAAAGACCGGCATCGACATGTACATGGGTGCTGGCGGCGCGCCGGAGGGTGTGCTGGCCGCGTCCGCGCTTAAATGCATGGGCGGGCAAATGTGGGGCAGGTTGTTGTTCCGTAACGACGATGAACGCGGTCGCGCCCGCAAGGCCGGGATCGAGGATCTCAACCGCATCTATTCCCGCGACGAGATGGTGACGCAGGATGTGATCTTCGCGGCCACCGGCGTCACAGACGGGTCGATCCTTGCGGGCATGAAACGCGAGCCGGGGATTATTGAGACCGAAACACTTCTGATGCGGTCCAAAACCGGATCGGTTCGCCGCATGAATTACCGCAATCCGGTGCGCTGATTCTGACTCAGCCTCACTTTGCCAAAACCCGCTGACATGGCGGGTTTTCTGGATGTTGACACCTCGTTGACAGGCCGCCGCTGGGTTGGTCCTGCGCCCGAGATTGAACGCGCGAGCGAGGCGCTGATCCAGTCTACCGGCCTGCCGCCTGCGGTTGCCACGATCCTTGCCCAGCGCGGCGTCGCCGCGGAGGATGCGCCATCGTTTCTCGCGCCATCGTTGCGTGATCTAATGCCCGATCCCCGCGGATTGAAGGACATGGAACGCGCCGCCAGCCGATTCCTGGCGGCTTTGAACAGCCGCGAAAAGATCGCGATCTTCGCCGATTACGATGTGGATGGCGGCGCATCTGCGGCACTGTTGACAACCTGGCTGCAGCAGATGGGGCAAAAGCCCACACTTTATGTACCCGACCGCATCGACGAAGGCTATGGCCCAAATGCCACGGCAATGGCCGAACTCGCCGCCAATCATGACCTGATCGTCTGCGTCGATTGTGGCACCCTCAGCCACGAGCCCATCGCCGCCGCAAAAGGCGCGGACGTGATCGTGCTGGACCATCACCTCGGCAATGAAACACTCCCCCCCGCCTTCGCGGTCGTAAACCCAAACCGGCAGGATGAAGACGGCGCATTGGCGCAGCTTTGTGCCGCGGGCGTTGTGTTTCTGTTTCTGGTAGAACTGCGCCGCCAATTGCGGGAGAAATCCACCGAAACCCCTGAATTGATGGGCTTTCTCGATCTTGTCGCGCTGGCCACCGTCGCCGATGTTGCGCCCCTGACCGGTGTGAACCGCGCCGTTGTTCGGCAAGGGTTGAAGATCATGGCGACACGCCAACGGCCCGGTCTGGTTGCACTTGCAGACATTGCACGGCTGTCCGCCGCGCCAACGGCCTATACGCTCGGATTCGTATTCGGCCCGCGCGTCAACGCGGGCGGACGGATCGGCAAGGCGGATCTGGGCGCGCGCCTTCTGGCCACGGATGATCCCCATGAGGCGGCGGCGCTGGCCGGGCGGCTGGATCAGCTGAACAGGGAACGCCGCGAAATCGAAGACATTGTGCGCGAGCAAGCGCTCGAGCAAGCCGCCGAGCGCGGCATAGATGCCCCGCTTGTCTGGGCCGCAGGCGAAGGCTGGCACCCCGGTGTCGTCGGCATTGTGGCGTCGCGCCTGAAAGAGGCGACCAACCGACCAGCCGTCGTGATCGGGCTGGATGGCGAGGAAGGCAAGGGATCGGGCCGGTCGGTCGCTGGCGTCGATCTGGGTGCGTCGGTCCATGCGCTGACCCGCGAGGGGCTTTTGCTGAAGGGCGGCGGGCACAAGATGGCTGCGGGCCTCACGGTTGCGCGCGCGCAACTGGAACCAGCCATGAGTCGGCTTTCTGAATTGCTGGCGCGGCAGGGTGCGGGCGCATCCGGCCCGCGCGAGTTGCGGTTGGATTCTATTCTGATGCCCGGTGCGGCAAGCGTGGACCTGATCGAAACAATTGAACGGGCTGGACCTTTCGGTGCAAGTGCCCCTGCCCCGCGCTTCGCGATTCCGTCCGCCAAAATCGCCTTTGCCCGGCGCGTCGGCGAAAGCCATCTGAAGCTTTCTGTGACCGACAATTTCGGCGCAAAGCTCGATGCCATCGCGTTTGGGGCATATGACAGCGACCTTGGCCCGGCGCTTGAAAACCACGGCGGCGCGCCGTTTCACCTTGCCGGGCGGTTGGAAATCAACACATGGCAGGGTCGTCAAAGCCCGCAATTACGGCTTGAAGATGCCGCCCGGGCCACCGGTTAGTGCCGTTTTTGTCTTGCCGGGAAGGGGTCTGGTGTTGGCCTGAAACTGCCTTTCGGACATGCCACCCCGGCCGGGTTAACAGCGCGCCGCGCCCCGGCCATCGCCTGCCCGTCCCCACGGGATGGCGATTTGGTGAGGCTGGGTGCAAGCCTTCGCTTTCGTGCGGGCTTGGCTGGCATAAAATGCATCATCGAGATGTTGCCTCGCCATCCCACGGGCAGGCGATGGCCGCCAGCAAGGTGGTGTGATGGGGAAGCGAGTCTAGGTCCGCCTCAGGCCAAAAGTGCCAATTCACAGCAATTCGAAAGCACCCCAATATCTGCCATGTTCAAAATGCGCATCATTCGCGCTTCAATGGCGTATAATTACTCTTGCCACCGCGCCTGCCTTTGCCTAAGTACACGGCCACGCCAAGGCTTGGCCCGTTCGTCTATCGGTTAGGACGCCAGGTTTTCAACCTGGAAAGAGGGGTTCGATTCCCCTACGGGCTACCAATCTTCCCGAGCCCAGAACATCTACTCACAACTTGTCGCTCAAGTCACAGCCTGAAATCTTACCCAACGCCGCTTCCATCTGTTCATTGCTCAACTCCGGCGGATTCCCTAACTGGCACGCCAGCAGATATTGCTGCGCCAGCGTTTCCAGTTCTTCCATCCGCCAGAACGCCTGTTCAATACTTGCGCCGAGGGCGATTGCCCCATGATGCGCGATCAAACAGGCAAATCGGTTGTTCAAAGCGGTGCAAACCCCGTCCGACAATTCTTGCGTGCCATAGGTCGCATAGGGCGCGACGCGCACGTTTTTGCCACCAAATATGGCAACCATATAATGCACGGGCGGGATTTCGCGACTGTGGATTGCCAGTGCCGTGCAGTGTGCCGGATGGGCGTGGACAACAGCGTTAACATCCTCCCGCGCGGTATAGATATCCCTGTGAAACCGCCATTCACTTGAGGGCGGCAATGGTCCCGCGGCCCGACCGTCAAATCCGACGAAAGATATCATCTTCTGCGTCATGTCCTCATAGGGCGTCGCTGTCGGTGAAATCAGAAACCCGTCACCATGCCGGATCGAGATATTGCCAGACGTCCCCTGATTCAGTCCTGACGCATTCAGTTTCAGGCAATAGCTGATGATCTCCTGTCGCTTGTGCAGTTCGGCCATTTTGTTCATGGGGCCAAGGGTAAATCATTTCCAGAATGGTTGGAATCGGCTTTGTGGGCTGAAGTGGGCAATCGAATTGCTAAAGCAATCCGACCGGCTGGGGGGCCAGCCCCGTCGTCCATTGGTTGCTCGAACCAATGGCGCAACCACGGACCACCCCCGCCGAATTTGCAACCAAGAAGAAGGAGCTGGGGAGAGTTGGTGTGAACGTCTGTTCAAAACATTCGTTCACGCATCCCGCTCAGCGATCCAGTCGAAATCTGGATGGTTTTCAAATCGCCATTTGCGCAATGGCCCGGCCATGACGTTCAGATAATACATCTCAAACCCATAGGGCGCCGCGCAGGGGTGGTGGCCTTTCGGCACCAGCACCACGTCATGGTCCGATACCGCCATCGTCTCATCAAGCGACAGGTCGTCCGTGAATACCCGCTGCACCCCAAACCCGGTGCCAGGGTTCAGCCGGTGGTAATAGGTCTCTTCCAGATAGGTCATGCGCGGGAAGTCATCCTCGTCATGCCGGTGCGGCGGGTAGGATGACCAATGCCCGTCCGGTGTGAATACCTCTGTCACCAAAAGGCTGTCGGCCACGTCGCGTTCTTCCATCGCTATCGCGTTGATATAGCGCGTGTTCGTGCCTTTGCCACGCGGTGTCGTCACGATCCCCGCCGGGCCGATCACCTGTGCGAGGTGCCCACCAGACCCCGGCGCCGTGCACACAGCCAACACACAATCACTCGTCGCCTCGGCTTCCCAACCGCTGCCATTTGGCAGGTACAGGCAATGGGGCGGCGTACGTTCAAAAACGCTCATCCGTTCGCCAAGTTCGCCCCAGTCCTGCCCGGCACCCGATATCCGCGCCTTGCCTTCGACCAGAACCAGAATGACCTCCGTGTCGCCGGTCGCCTCCGCCACCCGGTCCCCTGCCGCCAGCTTGTGCAAACCAAAACCGACATAATTCCAATCCGGCGATTGCGGCCCTTTGGCGGAGGCAATCGTAATGTCGTGCAGCTTACCCGACGCGCCCGTCGATTTTCTCAAAAGATCGGTCATGTCGCCCCCTCGCGCGCCTTGTCCCAGACCGCGCAAAGTGTTGCATATCTTTCCGCCATTTGCGCCACCGCCCCAGTATCGTCAATCTCGCCGGCCATCCACGCCCGTGCGGCATCGCCGAAGATCGTCCGTCCAACTGCGAAGCCTTTGACCAGAGGTTGCGCGGCGGCCAATGCGAAGCTTTCGGCCAGCACTGCCGCCGGTGCGTCCAGCCCCAAAACCACAATTCCACGGGTATCCGCGTCATTGCTGTTAATCGCGTTCGCCGCCTTGTCCCATGCCGCTTTTGTCTTGAACGGCTCAAGTTTCCACCAATCCGGATAAATGCCGCGATCATAGATGCGCTGAATGACCTCCGGCGTCGTGTCCTCATCGACCGCGCCCACAACTGACGGGATCACTTCCATCAGCAATTCCAACCGGTTGCGCCGCGCCGCATGGAACAAGCGCTCCAAAGTTGAAAGCTGCGCGTCCCACATCGCCGCATCGTCATCCGGATGGCAAAAGCACAGAACCTTTACAACATGCTCCAGCGGCCACTCGGCCAATCCACCAAAATCCGGTCCGATCTCTGGCTCCAGTTCCAGGGGGCGCGATTTCGGCCACTCCACCGGATGCCCGATCCAAAGCCCCTGCCCCGCCGCCTTGTATAGCGCATCGCGTCCCAACCGACTGTCGCACAGCACGCCATACTCTGGCGCGCCGCCTGCCACCTGGACCGCCGCGTCCAGACAAAGCGATTTGAACGCGCCGATCTTCTCCTCATTGGCGCCTGCCATTTCTTCAAACTGAATGCGGTGGTCGAAGGCAAAGACCCGCATCGTCGACCAGTCGCCTTTGCGGTTCGACGACCAGTGCAACTGCTCTAACGCCGCGTCCTTGCGCAACGCTGGCACCTGCACCCCGCGCTTCAGGAAGAACTGAAGTTCCTCCCAGGACGGATAAGCTGGCGCGCAACCATGCCGACTGACGGCCAAGGCCCCGCAGGCATTGGCATAGGTCAGCGATGTCGGCCAATCGCAATCTCTCAGCCAGCCGCGCATCAGGCCCGACATGAACCCATCGCCCGCACCCAGCACATTGAACACCTCGATCGGAAAGCCCGGGCCGGATTCGCCATCATCAAGACTGTCGGGAATGTTGCCGGTGAAGGCTGACGCACCCATCGGCCCGCGTTTACAGACCAGCGTCGCATCAGAATGCTCGCGCACCTTGCGCAATGCGGCAATCGTATCAGTGGTCCCACCCGCAATGTGAAATTCTTCCTCGGTCCCCACGATCAGATCAAAGTAATGCAGCGTCGATTGCAGTTTCGCTGTCACGCCTGCACTTTCGACAAACCTGCTTTCGCCATCGCCATGTCCGGCCACGCCCCACAGGTTTGGGCGATAGTCAATATCCAACCCAGTGCGCGCGCCGTTTTCACGTGCCAGTTTCAACGCCTTGATCACCGCCGCCTCGGTTTGGGGATGGCTCAGATGCGTGCCCGTCACCACCACCGCACCGGCCTCGGCAATGAAACCCGGGTCAATGTCATCTTCGCAAAGCGCCATATCCGCGCAATTCTCGCGATAGAAGATCAGCGGAAACTGCTCCTGATCGCGAATACCCAGCAAAACCAGCGCCGTCAGACGTTCGGGGTCGGTCTTTACGCCGCGCACATCGACGCCCTCGCGAACCAGTTCCTCGCGGATGAACCGTCCCATATGTTCGTCGCCCACTCGCGTGATCAGCGCCGACTTCAACCCCAATCGCGCGGTCCCGGCAGCCATATTCGTCGGCGAGCCACCGATATACTTGTTGAACGAGGCCATATCCTCCAGCCGCCCGCCCACTTGCGCGCCGTAAAGGTCGACCGAGGAGCGCCCGATCGTGATCACGTCCAATGTTTTCATTGCTCTTTGTCCCCCGAACGGTTGTTCAGCCCGAATTTCCTGAGGTTTAATCGGCGAACTACCGAGCATTCAAGCCGCCGGCCACCCAATCTATCAGACGTGATCCCCTGATAGGCGTACAAGCGAAATGCTTGTGATTGTCAGCCGCCTGCTTAGATTGCCAGAACGGGCGAAAATCCGTCGTTTCTGGCAAAGTATCCGCGCGGTACCGACGCCAGTTTTTATCCGACGGAATGGGGCGATCCTCAAATGGGCTACAACGCGTTACAGGTTTTCTGGCAGGGCCTGACCGGCAACAAGGGCTGGAAGCCGGTCTGGCGCGAGCCAGAGCCAAAAGCGGAATACGACATCGTCATCATAGGCGGCGGCGGGCACGGGTTGGCGACGGCTTATTACCTGGCCAAGGAATTCGGGCTGACCAATGTGGCCGTTCTGGAAAAAGGCTGGCTCGGGTCGGGCAATATCGGGCGCAACACCACCATCATCCGCTCCAACTATCTGCTCCCGGGAAATCAGCCATTTTATGAACTGTCGATGAAGCTGTGGGAGGATCTGGAGCAGGATTTCAACTACAATGCGATGGTCAGCCAGCGTTCAATCGTGAACCTGATCCACTCAGACGGTCAGCGCGATGCTTTTGCGCGACGTGCCAACTCAATGCGTCTGTCGGGTGCCGACAGCGAACTTCTTGGCCCCGACGAAATCCGCGCGCTGTGCCCCTATCTCGATTTCGACAACGCCCGCTTCCCGATCCAGGGCGCGCTGATGCAAAAACGCGGTGGCACCGCGCGCCACGACGCCGTCGCCTGGGGTTATGCGCGCGGTGCCGACAAGCGCGGCGTCGACATCCTCCAGAATTGCGAGGTCACCGGCATCGACATCGAGGCCGGAGTGGTGAAAGGCGTGCAGACGTCCCGTGGCCCGATCCGCGCGCGCAAGGTCGCCATGTGCGCCGCCGGGTCATCTGGGCGTGTTGCCGCGCTAGCGGACATGCGCCTGCCGATTGAAAGCCATGTTCTGCAAGCTTTCGTCTCTGAGGGTATGAAACCCACACTGCCCGGTGTCATCACCTTTGGCGCGGGCCACTTCTATGTCAGCCAGTCGGACAAAGGCGGTTTGGTCTTCGGTGGCGACATCGACGGCTACAACACCTATGCCCAGCGCGGAAACCTTCCGGTGGTCGAAGATGTCTGCGAGGGCGGCATGGCGATCATGCCGATGATCGGGCGTGCCCGACTGCTCAGGATGTGGGGCGGGTTGATGGATATGTCGATGGATGGCTCACCCTTCATCGACCGCACTGATATTAACGGCCTCTATCTGAATGCGGGCTGGTGTTACGGCGGGTTCAAGGCCACCCCGGCCTCCGGTTTCTGTTACGCCCACCTGCTTGCCAAAGACGAGCCCCATCCAACCGCTGCCGCCTACCGCCTCGACCGATTTCTGACCGGCGCGATGATCGATGAAAAGGGCGTCGGCCCGCAGCCGAATTTGCACTGAAGGGAAAGATGCATTCGATAGCCTCCCGCCCCGTCCCGGGCTTGACCCGGGACCTCCAGCCCGACGATGAGGCCCCGGATCAGGTCCGGGGCTGGCGTCTGTTCGCGACGCACCGACGCGATACCGACGTTATACCGACGCAATACCGACAGCCAATAGTGGGGTCCGGAACTTGATCATCAACCACCCGTTTCTCGGCCCCCGCGATGCCGCTGAATTCACCGTTCTCGGTGACGCCGCGCTCATAAACCGCCCAGACGGTATGACGGCAGGCATCGAAGAAATGCATGATTTTCAATATCTTCGCGACAATCCGGCCGGTGAACATCGCGAGCTTTGGTATCATGAACAGGGCGACCGCTCCTGGCTCGTCGTCACGCGCAACACGCTGACCCACGAAATTACGACCGTGGAACTGGCCCGCGACGTCGCGAGGGCCGCAAAATCATGAGCCAACCCAACCGCCTTTCCAATGGCCTGATTGACCGCACGCGACCCTTGAACTTCTCGTTCAACGGAAAAATAATGCAAGGGTTTCAGGGTGATACGCTGGCCTCTGCCCTCCTCGCTAATGGCCAGCGCCTTGTCGGGCGCTCGTTCAAATACCACCGACCGCGTGGCATTTTCACCGCCGGTTCGGAAGAACCGAACGCGCTCGTCCAGCTTCGCCGTGGTGCAGCGCAAGAACCGAACACGCGCGCGACGATGGCCGAGCTTTATGACGGCCTTCACGCCACCAGCCAGAACCATCGCGGCAGTCTGAATTTCGACGTTCTGGCGCTGAACGACCTGATTTCACCCTTCTTAAGTGCCGGGTTTTATTACAAGACCTTCATGTGGCCGAAAGCGTTTTGGGAAAAGCTGTATGAACCAACCATCCGCGCCGCCGCCGGTCTTGGCCGCCTGTCGATGGAACCGGACCCGGACGTTTATGACCGCGGTTTCCTGCATTGCGACATCCTTGTCATCGGCGCCGGTCCCGCAGGCCTGACAGCCGCCCTTACCGCCGCCCGTGCAGGCGCGCGGGTTCTGATCGCGGACGAGGATTTTCTGCCCGGCGGGCGTTTGAATTCTGATTTCTACGAGATCGATGGACAGCCGGGCGCTACGTGGGCCGCCGCCGCCTGGACCGAACTGAACGCCATGCCCAATGTCCGCGCCATGACCCGCACGACCGTCTATGGCGCATTTGATCACGGCATTTATGGCGCGCTGGAACGCAAGACCGACCACCTCGCCCAGTCCGACGGCAGACCCCGACAGGTCCTGTGGCGCATCTATTCCAAACGCGCGATCCTTTGTGCCGGGGCCACCGAACGCTCCATCGCTTTTCCAATGAACGACCGTCCCGGCATCATGCTGTCCGGCGCCGTTCGGTCCTATGCAAACCGCTTCGGCGTCGCGCCGGGGCAAAAAGTTGCCGTGTTTTCAAACAATTCCAATGGGTTGCGCACGGTTGACGCGCTGCGCGCGCAACAGGTTGAGGTCACGGGTATCTTTGATGCCCGCAAAGGCGATGTCGTCACGATGACGCGGGGGCGCAAAGGCCTGCGGAGCGTCACGGATCAAAACGGCCGCACGATTCCGGCAGATTGCCTCGCCGTTTCGGGCGGATGGTCGCCGAATGTCCACCTGACCTGTCATCAGCGTGGGCGCCCGGTCTGGCGCGATGACATCGCCGCCTTTGTGCCCGGGGGCGACCTGCCGGTCGGCATGTCGGTTGCGGGCGCCGCAAACGGGTCGATGACACTCGCCGCCGCGCTTGCAGAAGGCCGCGCGCAGGGCAATGGCGCGGTAAAAGATCTTGGCTTTAAAGCCACCCGCAAGGCGGCCCCAAAGGCCAGCGACGAAGAATTCGACATCACGCCGTTCTGGCATGTCGAAGGTAAGCACCGCGCCTGGGTCGATCTTCAGAACGACGTTACCACCAAGGACGTAAAGCAAAGCCATCAGGAAGGCTTCCGCGCGGTTGAGCACCTGAAACGCTACACAACACTTGGCATGGCGACCGATCAGGGCAAGACAGCCAATGTGCTTGGCCTTGCGATCATGGCCGAAGCCAGTGGCAAGTCGATCCCCGAGACCGGCACAACCATTTTCCGCCCGCCCTATTCCCCTGTCGCCATTGGCGCATTCGCCGGTCGCGCGCGCGGCAAGGATTTCCGCCCCACCCGCCTGACGCCCAGCCACAAATGGGCGGCAGAAAACGGGGCCGATTTCGTCGAAGTCGGCGCCTGGATGCGCGCGCAGTGGTTCAAGCAACCGGGTGAAAAGGGTTGGCGCGACAGCGTGGATCGCGAGGCCAGTCAGACCCGCGCCGCAGTCGGATTTTGCGATGTGTCCACGCTCGGCAAGATTGATGTTCAGGGCCGCGATGCCGCTGAATTTCTGAACAAAATCTATTCCAACGGCTTTGCCAAGCTGCCCCTGGGCAAGGTGCGTTATGGCCTGATGCTGCGCGAGGATGGTATCTGCTATGACGATGGCACGACCGCGCGACTGGCCGAAAATCACTTCGTCATGACGACTACCACCGCCAATGCCGGTTTGGTGTTCCGAAACATGGAATTCGCACGCCAGTGCCTGTGGCCTGACATGGACGTGCATCTGATATCGACCACCGATGCCTGGGCGCAATTCTCCGTCGCCGGACCGAAGTCGCGTGATTTGTTGAGCAAGATCGTCGATGATCTCGACCTGTCAAATGACGGATTCCCTTTCATGGCCTGTACCGAATGCACTGTCTGCGGCGGCACACCGGGGCGGCTGTTTCGTATCTCGTTCAGCGGTGAACTGGCCTATGAGGTGGCAGTGCCCGCGCGGTACGGTGACGCTTTGGCCCGCAAGTTGTTGGAGGCCGGAGAGGAATTCGGTGTCACGCCATACGGCACCGAGGCGCTTGGCGTGATGCGCATTGAAAAAGGCCATTTTGCCGGAAACGAGTTGACTGGCCAGACAACGCCACAACAGCTGAATCTCGCGATGATGGTATCAAAGAAGAAAGATTCCATCGGTTCCAAACTCGGCGAACGTCCAGAGATGAACCGCGGCGACGATCTGCGCCTCGTCGGCTTCCATCCCGTTGATAAATCAGCGAAACTTGATGCTGGTGCGCATTTCATCAACGCCGATGATGCAAAGCCCGACATGGACAGCGATCAGGGCTGGATGACTTCGGTTGCGTATTCCCCAGAACTCCGCCACCACATCGGGCTGGGCTTTTTGAAACGTGGTAAGGAACGGATCGGCGAAACTGTCCGCGCCTATGATCCTGTGCGCGGGAAAGACACCGAAGTTATCGTCACCTCCGCCCATCACATCGACACTGACGGAGTGCGCCAGCGTGCTTGAACCCATCTCTCCATTGTCCGGTTACGATCAGGATTTCAATGGCATGCGCCTTTGGGAGCGACCGGAACTGGCGCTCGTTTCACTGGCAATTCCGCTTGGCGGTCTGACGACTGCCAAAAAGGCGCTGAAGTCAGCTTATAAGCTCGCCCTGACGGATGTCGGCATGTCCGGTGCGACGCCAAGCCATCGGATCATTCGGACATCCCCCGATCAGGCAATGCTGGTTTTCGAAAGCGACAGCGCGCTTGCGGAACCCGACGTGCACTCGGCATTGAAGGGGGCGTTTTATACGACAAACCAGACCGACGCCTGGGCCGCGTTGGCAATCGAGGGCGCAAATGTTCGCGATGTTTTGGAGCGTATTTGTCCGCTGGATCTGCATCCAGAGGCCTTCCCGCCTGACCGGGCCGACAGGACGGTAATGGAACATCTGGGTGTGTTCATCATCCGCGAGGGAAGCGACCGGTTCCTGTTGCTGTCTGCAAGTTCATCGGCAAAGTCATTTCTGCACGCCGTAGAGACATCAATCCACTACGTGATTTAATCAACGACGCAGCAATCAACCATTTGTTCGCCGGTGTCGCATTTTTGCCCGGTGCCGCAAGAATTCCCGGCACGACCAAACGGAGCCTTTGTACCCGCCGTTACGTTGTGTAATATTCCGCGTAAGTTGGGGCGAAGGTTACGTTTTTTTTGTAGTTCTACGAAACTGAACCAGTTATTAAGTCAGCGCGGCCAAAGTCCCGGGAAATTTGTTCCATAAGGCGGGGCCGATATACATGCTCAGGTTCATTCAATCCATCATTTGGCAGGTCATTTTTGCGGTGTTCGCGCTGGCCGCCAGTCCGGCAATCGCGCAACCCGTATTTTCCACTTCGTTCAGCCCCACGACAATCGGACCGGGCGGCGAGTCCACGCTGACATATACGATCGACAACACCCTTTCGGGCTCGCCTGTCACCGGTCTTGGGTTCACCAATGTCTTGCCAACCGTCCCCGGCGACGTCGACATTGCAGATCCGGCCAACGCATTCACCAATTGTTCCGGCATGGGCGGTGCGGCCTTCGCGACCGTTACTGCGCCTGACGGCGGCGGCACGGTTTCGTTTTCGAACGGGCAGATCGCGGCAGGCAGCACCTGCACTGTCACAGTTAACGTCACCGCCGGAACACCTGGGACGCACACAAACCCGGTGGTAACGCTGTCGTCTTCCGCCGGGCCAAGCGACTCGTTGGCCTCGGACCTGACCGTTTCCACGGCCCTTCCGGGGCTAATGCTCTCGGCGGCGCCTTCGACGATCGACCTGGGCGAAATATCCACGCTGACCTTCACGGCAGACAATACTGCAAACGCATCGCGTGTCGGCAATCTGAGCTTTACATTGTCCCTTCCTGCCGGGTTGGAGGTCGCAAGCCCATCAAACGCGGCATCGACCTGTGTTTCTGCAACTTTACCGGATACGACCGTGACGGCCGTGCCCGGAACCAGCACAATTGAATTGGACGCTGATGGAAACACAATTCTTCCTGGTCTCGAAGTGCTTGCGGCGGGCGGCACCTGCACAACCACCGTCGATGTTTTGTCGACTGGCGCTGGCACATTCAACCTTGTGGTTCCGGACATGCTGGCGGATTTCAACAGTGCGGGTGGTGCTTCGACGACGCTGCAGGTGGATGTCGAAGAACTGAACATCGCCAAATCCTTCATCACCAACCCCGTAGTACCCGGCGACGAAATCGATCTTCAATTTGTAATCAGCAATCTTAACCGCAACTTCAGTGCGACGGGCGTTGCTTTCACTGATGATCTGGATGCGGTTGTGTCCGGGTTGGAGTTTGAAAGTCTGGTCTCAAATGATTGTGGCGGCTCGGTCACCGGCGTCGGTACCGGATTGCTGGGCCTTTCGGGCGGAACAATCACTCCGGAGGGCAGCTGCACCATTCGCGTCACACTTGATGTGCCCGGCGGCGCCCCGGCTGGGGATCACACCAACACGACCAGCGCGGTGACCGGCACAATTGGTGGAGATTTGGTCACCGGCAATATGGCGACTGCGGATCTGACGGTCGCCGACATCACGGTAACGCCGCCGACACTGAGCTTTGACATTCCCGATGGCAGCCCCGGCGACACCGTCACGATGAGCTTTACATTGACGAACACCGCCACCGCCGCGTTGACCGACGGCACGTTCGATTTGCTTTTTGCGCCGCCGCTGCCGGATGTGACAACAATAACAACACCGACAAGTCCCAATCCCGCTTGTGGGGTCGGTTCAACATTTATTGTTTTTAGTCCTGACATTGATCAGCGGGCAGTCAGGTTGTCGGGCGCGTTGCTTGCACCAACGGGAAGCCCTGGCGATTCCTGTACATTCACAGCCGACATGAACCTGCCCGGTAGCGTGTCACCCGGTCTTTACGGGTTCACGTCTTCAGCGCCGGCAGGATCGATTGGCGGTGCGACGCGAACCGGTCTTTCGGCGTCGGACACGATGAATGTCGGCAGCGACCTCAGCATCACATTTACAAAAGTGTTCCTTGGCGCCGGAGTCCCGGGCGGCACCGTGGACTTGCAGTTTGATATCGCGCGTACGGGCGACAGTCCCGATGCGGCGGCGATCAACTTCACGGATTCCCTGGAAACGATGTTGACGGGTACCACGCTGGCTTCAACTGTTTCTGACACTTGTGGCGGCGGCGCAACTGGCACAAGCACGATTTCCTACAGCGGTGGATCGCTATCTGGCGCGACATTGTCTTGTACGATTGTAACCCGTCTTAATGTACCTGCCGGGGCCACGATCGGGTCTTATCCGAACACCACATCTGACTTGTCCGCAACGCCTTCTGGCGGCGTCGCAGAGACCTTCACTGCAGCATCCGACACATTGACGGTAACGGGGCTGAATTTCACCAAAGAGTTCCTGACCGACCCAGCCATCGCCGGCGGAAACACAACACTGCGTTTCACGATTGAAAACCTTCACCCGACCGAAGATGCGACGATCACCTTCTTCACTGACAACCTTCAGCAGGAACTGACGGGCCTGGCCGCCACGGGTGCGCCGACGTTGAACGAGTGTGGCGGCTCGCTTTCGGGGACCACTTTCCTGACTTATGTCGGTGGCTCTGTTTTGGCTGGCGACACCTGTAACATCGAAGTGCCCTTGCTTGTCCCGTTGGCAACGGCAGACGGCACATACAACAACCTCACCAGCTTTTTGTCCGCCAACCAAGGCGGCGCGGTCACAGTCGACCCAGCGCAGGACAGCCTGACGGTCGTGTCCGACCCGATCCTGTTCACAAAAGAATTCACCAATGATCCGGTTCGTCAGGGAGAGGCCGCGACGCTGGTCTTCACGATCACCAATCAGTCAGCCGCTTCAGCCACAGCGCTGTCGTTCAGCGACGACCTGGACGCGATGCTGACGAATTCGACATTCCTGTCAGAGAACAGCAATACCTGTGCGTCAACGACAACTGGTCTGGGCACCGGAGCATTCGGGTCTGGATCTTTCGGTCTTGGCCCGGTTTCGACCTGCGAGATTTCGATCGAGGTTGGAACGGATGCCGCCGCAACAGTTGGCATTCACCTAAATACCACGACAGACATATCTGGAACGGTTGGCGGCGGAGCTGTCCCCGCGGGCGTGAACGCGTCGGATTCGCTTGCCGTCGATTCCTCTGCGGGGCCGGATTTCAGCAAGAGCTTCGCACCAACCAGCGGCAGTCCCGGTTCTACAACCACGCTGAATTTCAGCATCCAGAACAACAGCGGCGGTTCATTTGCCGGACTGCGGTTCACCGACGATCTTGACAGTTTCCTGACTGGCGCAACGCTTGCAAGCGCATCTGCCACCTCCTGCGACGGCGCGCCCACGATCAGTGGTACCGGAACCGGCTTGCTGACCGTTTCCGCGCTTGATCTCGCCGATACAGAGGCCTGCACCATTGCGGCTATTGTCAATATTCCTGCCACCGCGGCCGCGGGTTCCTATGACAATATCAGTTCGGCCCTGGAGGCAGGCGGTATCGACCTTGCGGCCGGTGCATTTGCCTCTTTCTCTGTCACGCCAACTGCGGATGTGGCCGTCACCAAGACGGACGGCATCACCTCGGTCACTGCCGGCGACACTCTGGTCTACACAATCGTGGCCAGCAACAACGGCCCGCACGATGATCCGTCGGTCAATATTACCGACGATTTCCCGACCGGCCTGACCTGTGCCTACACTTCCGCCGCTGCGGGCGGCGCATCGGGCAATACCTCGGCTGCGGGGAATATTGACGACACATTGTCGATGCCAAACGGGTCGTCCGTGACCTATACCGCAACTTGCGTCGTCGATTTCTCGTTTACCGGCACACTGGTCAACACCGCGGACATTTCCGGTTCTTTGGCAATCGACCCGGTTTCGGGAAATAACAGTGCACAGGATGGCGACACCGTCGTTTCCGCGCCAACGCCGCTGACTTTCACCAAGGCGTTCGCGGATAATCCGCTGACGCAGGGCGGTGTCACGACCCTGACATTCACCATCACCAATCCGAACGCTGATGTGGGTGCCGGGAATCTCAGCTTCAGCGACAATTTCCCGACCGACATGGTGGTCGCAAGCCCGGCCAATGAAAGCACCACCTGTACCGGCGGTGCAGTCTCTGCCACGCCCGGAGCGGGATCCATGTCGTTCAGCGGCGGTAGTGTCGGAACAAGTGCGAACTGCACCGTTTCCGTGAACATCCGCGCGCTCAGCGCCACGGCGCTTGACAATTCATCCGAACCGCTGACGTCTGATTTCCCCGACGATACGCCGGGCGCAGACGCGACATTGAACATCAACCCCGCCCCTTCACCGACATTCAGAAAGGCTTTCAATGCCGCTGCTATCGTGCAGGGCGACATTTCCACCCTGACATTCACAATCGACAACGGCAGTAACCTGATCGAGGCGACGGGTCTGGGTTTCACCGACGTATTCCCAACCGGAATGGTTGTCGCGAATCCAGCCGCCGCAAGCACGGACTGTACCGGCGGTGTTGTCACGGCAACAGCGGGCACAGACACAGTGACTTTAGCGGGCGGAACCGTCGCTGCCGGCGCATCCTGTAGCGTTGACGTCAACGTTCGCGCCCTTGCCGATGATGATCTCGACAATCTGTCCGGTGCGCTGGGTTCGTCGCTGTCAGACGGTTCGCCGCCGCCGACAGCGGCAGCCACCCTTGTGGTGTGACACCTGCCCCGGCGCCCGGTTTCAGCAAGGCGTTCTTTGCCGATACGGTGGATCAGGGCGGTGTGTCGACCCTGACATTCACCATCGACAACATCAGCAGTCTTATCGAAGCCACCGATCTGGATTTCCGCGATGACTTCCCCACTGGAATGGTCGTCGCAACGCCAGTAAGCGCAAGCACAACCTGTACTGGCGGCACGCTCACAGCGAGCCCGGATTCGAATTTCGTAACCTATACTGGCGGCACGGTTGATGCAGCCTCTGATTGTACCGTTTCGGTCAATGTCCGCGCCTTGGTGTCGAGCAATCTCGACAATCTGTCAGATCCGTTGGATTCCTCGATCAGCGGGACAACGCTTAACACTGCTGCGGCCACGCTGAATGTTACTGCCGCGCCAGCGCCCGGTTTCATGAAGGCCTTTTCGCCTGATACGATTGATCAGGGTGATATTTCCACGCTGACATTTACCATCAACAACAGCGGCAATCTGATCGAGGCCAGCGACCTGAATTTCTCTGATCCGTTCCCTGCCGGTATGGTGGTTGCCGATCCACCGAACGGTTCCAACACCTGTGGTGGAGATATCACGGCGGTCGCCGAGGATACGTCATTTTCATTCGCGAACGGAACCGTGGATGCGGGTGGCACCTGTACCGTTCAGATTGACGTCCGTGCCACCGATTATGGCCCGCTTTTGAACACGTCGGGCGACCTGGACTCCAGCCTCGATTTCGATGCATCCGGCGCAATTGCAACGCTTACCGTAACAGCGGCACCTGCGCCCGGCTTCGCCTCAGCATTTGCACCCGATACGATTGATCAGGGCGACATTTCAACGCTGACATTTACAATCGACAATTCGGCAAACCTGATCGAGGCCGCTGATCTTGCATTTACCGATAATCTTACCACCGGTCTGGTGATCGCGCCTGTTCCCAACATTGTCGACAATTGCGGCGGCGATGTCACAGGAGCGGCGGGTGATACCACGTTTATGTTCGAAAACGGGACGATTGCTGAAGGTGACACCTGCACGATTTCGGTCGATGTTCGCGGGATTGTAGGTGGTGCGATTGTCAATGATACCGGCGACTTGTCCTCCAGCCTTATGGACGACGCCGCTGGCCCAAGCGCAACACTGACAGTCAATGCCGCAACACCGCTCTTTTCGAAGGAATTCCAGGTTGACACGATTGACCAGGGTATTGGCACCACGCTGACATTCACCATCGATAATTCCGGCAATCTGATCGAAGCGACGGACATTGCATTTATTGACAACTTCCCGTCCGGCATGATCGTCGCATCGTCCGCGGCGACCAACAATTGTGGCGGAACGTTCACTGCCAATGCAGGCGCAACGTCTGTCGAGCTGGCCGGTGGCACCGTTGCCGAGCTTGCCAGTTGCACAATCTCGGTGGATGTCCAGGTGGTTGAACACGGTGATCTGGTCAACCTCACGGAAGATCTGACATCCAGCCTGGAAACAGCGGCGGGCGCAACGGATGCCATTACGGTCAATCCTGTGCCGCTTGATGCGGTGTTGTCATTCTTTCCGGCGAGCATTTCCCAGAACTCAACGTCGAGAATGACCATTTCACTGCGGAATTCGGCTGTAATTGATGCAACCGGCGTGAGTGTCACCGACAATCTTGTTGGGTTCCTGATTGCCGCTGCTCCGAATGCCACGACGAACTGTACCGGCGGCACGTTGACGGCCCCGGCATCAGGTTCAACGGTTTCCTATACGGGCGGCGGTGTTGGTTCGAGTTCAAGTTGTCAGATCGAGGTTGATGTTGTTGGTCCAACAGTGGGCGACTTTTTGAACGCGACTGACGGCATCACGTCAAACCTCGGCGACAGTTCAGATACGTCTGCCACGCTTTCTGTAACCGCACCCACCGCCGGTGAAGTGACGTTTGAAGTTACAGCTGACGATGCCGGTGGCGGTGCTTATAGCTTTACCTCTGCGACCGTACCGCTTAGCGAAATTGTCGAAGTCAGCAGCGGATCAGGCACGACCGGCCCGCTGACAGTCAGCGCAGGAAGCCATATGGTGGACGTCACTGCGCCAACCGGCGTGGAAATTCTCGACATATCCTGCAGCGATACGGACAGCGTCGGGTCCACCCCGGACGACACGATAGCGCTCGCCGTCGATGTCGGAGAGTCCCTGACTTGCACTGTGACAGCGCAAAGTTCGACGCAAAAGACAGTCGATACGATCCACGAGTTCCTAACGCAGCGGGCCGATCTTTTGCTGACGACAGAGCCATCGAAGAACCGTCGTCTTGCGCGGTTCAATCGCTCTCCCGGTACAGCCAGCAAGCTTGCCTTTGCCCCGGGCGATCTGAAATCGATGCTGCCGTTCACTGCACAGGTCGACAAGGACAGCTATAGCTTCTCAACCAGCCTGGTGCAGGTTCGCGAGGCAGCCGCAAGTGTACGCCTTGCCCACGGATCGACCAAGAGTGTTGAATATGTGCCGAACTATCGTTTCGATGCCTGGCTTGAGGCGCATTACAAGAAGTTCAACACAGGCGGCACCACCGACGGCCATTTCGCGGTGATTTACGCCGGCGCGGATTACCTTGTCAGTGACAACCTTCTTGTCGGCGCAATGTTCTCTCTGGATGACATGTCAAACAGCAACAGCGCTGCAAACAGTTCGGCCAGCGGCGTAGGTTGGATGTTCGGGCCGTATGTCACTGCGCGCCTTGCACCGAACCTTTACTTCGATGCGCGTATCGCCGGGGGCCGCTCAAACAACGAGGTCAGCCCGTTCAACACCTATACCGACAGCTTCTCCACAACCCGGTGGCTGGCCAAAGCCAGCCTTACCGGCGAGTTCGAAAAGGGCAATTGGACGATCCGGCCAAATGCGACCCTGTCCTATTTCACTGAAACACAGGACAGCTATGTCGACAGCGTTGGTGCCACGATCCCAAGCCAGACCATCGAATTGGGACAATTACAGATTGGCCCGATGTTCAATGGCCGGTTCGAAGCGGAAGACGGCACTGTATTCGCGCCGTATTTCGGCTTTGACGCGATCTACAACCTTGGTGATGTGTCCGGGGCCACCCCCACCAGCCCGAAAACGCCATCGACATCCGGTTGGCGTGGCCGCGTGCAGGCTGGTGTCGATATGACCTCGCCCAATGGCGTGCAGCTTGGGTTTGGCGCAACCTATGACGGTTTGTTCCGTAGCGGATTTGAGGCCTGGGGCCTGATGTTCAGCCTGAACATCCCGTTCCACAAAGCCAACGTGCAATAGGCGAAAGGAGGTCGCGTAGGGGTTTGAGCGAACGCTGGATCGCAATCCGTAAAGTGAGAACCGGTTTTCGGAGCAAATTGCACGTAAATACAAAGCATTAGAGCATCGCAATTGAATTAGATTTATCGTGCGTTGCTCTAGCTGATCACGACTGACTGCAATTCGAAGATCGGCAGCAAAATTGCCAGCACGACGATCAGAACAAATGCCCCGACCAGCATCATCAGCACAGGATCAAGGATTGATGCGATGCGCTTGCGGTCATTGGCATGACGCGCCTCTACGATCACTGCGGCGCGTTCGGCCATCGGTGCGAGCCGGGCGGTTTCCTCTCCGACGCGCAAAAGCTGCAACGCCACGGGCGGCAGCAGCGTCAGGCCCCGGGCGGCGTGGGCAAGCCCTTCGCCTTCGCGCACCGCTGTGACAATCTCATCCGCCTGCGTCCGGTACATGCGGACGCTCAGAACCTCTGCCGCGCCGGTTACGGCATTCAACACCGTCTGGCGCGACCCAAGCACCACCGCCAGGGTTCGCAGATATTGTCCCGCCATCGCCATACGCCGAAGCCGCCCGAAAAACGGCAGGCGCAGCAATATGCGGTCCACCCGGTCCCGCACCGACGGCAAGCGCAGCAATAGCCACGCGCAAATGACGCCTGCGACAGTCCCGACGACAATCCAGATCCAGTTTTTCAAAATCCAGTCCGAAATGCCCAGAACAACGACCGTGAGATCTGGCAGGGGTTGGCCCGACACTTCGAACATCGCCACAACTTCCGGCGCTACGCTGGTCAATAGCACGGCGCAAACGACAAGGGACACCGCCGCCACAAAGGCAGGGTACAAAAGCGCCGTGGCGATTTCCGCCCGGTTCTCGCCCTGTGCTTCCAGAAAATCCGCCAACCCCTCAAAAACCCTTGCAAGTTCGCCGCTTTCCTCGCCCGCGCGCAACGACGACGTGTAGTAAGGCGCAAACCCGCTGCGCCCGCGCCCGATTGCGTCGGACAGGGGAAATCCCTCCAGCGTGGCCGCTTTCAGTTCCTCGGCACAGGCCTGCATCCGCGAAGAGCCCTCGCTTTCGATCACCGCGTCCAGCGCGGATTCGACCGGCAACTCGGCGCCCAGCAACACGGCCATTTGTCGAGAGAAGATCGCGCGTTCATCCGCATCCAGCCGCGCACGACGTCGACCCAACCGCCCGGTCGCACGCGCCTTGATTTCAGCAGGCATCAAGCCCTGCGATTTCAACTCATCGAACGCCGCACGCTCGCTTTCGCTGATCAGCGTGCCAGACTTGCGCTTTCCGTCCGCGTCATAGGCGGTATAGGCGAATGGCTGCATCAGACGTCACCCAGAACCCGCCGCACTTCCTCCACCGAGGTTCGCCCGGATGCGACCAGTTTCAACCCCTCGGCCAGCAATGTTCCGCTTTTGGGAACTGCCAGCGCCTTTAATTGCTGCTCGGATGCGTTGTCGCCGATTGCCGCTGCGATATCCTCGCCAATCTCGACGATCTCGAACACGCCCTGACGGCCATCGAAACCAGTGTCGTCGCAGTTTTCGCAGCCCTTCGATGTCCAAACGGTCGAAGGCGGCGCCAGATTGCTGGACTCAAAAAGTGTTGTGGTTGCCACGTCTGGCGCGGTTTCTTCGGCGCATTCACGGCACAATACCCGCAGCAACCGCTGGGCAAGAATGCCCCGCAAGGTGGCCGCAATCAGGTAATTATCAAGCCCCAGATCGCGCAGGCGCGTCACCGCGGCCACAGACCCGTTTGCGTGCAGGGACGAAAACACCAGATGCCCGGTCAGCGAGGCCTGCGCCGCCACTTCTGCCGTCTCATGGTCGCGGATTTCGCCGACCAGAATAACATCGGGGTCCTGGCGCAGCGTCGCGCGCAGCCCGGCGGCGAAGGTCATCCCGATCTCGGCATTGGTTTGCGTCTGACTGATCCCCGGCATGTGGTATTCGATCGGGTCCTCGACCGTCACGATATTACGCCGCCCGTGATCGGCCAGTTGCAGCAAGGAATAAAGCGTCGTGGTTTTACCCGACCCCGTCGGCCCGGTCGCCAGAACAATACCGTCCGGTCTGTCCGCCAGCCGCCGGAGCGCAGCCTCCTGCGCCTCTGCCAAGCCTAGCGCATCGAGCGGCAACAACCCCGAATGCCTGTCCAGAACCCTGAGCACGACCCGCTCGCCAAAATGCCCCGGCAAGGTCGACATCCGCACATCGATGTCCCGCCCGCCGTAACGCAGCCCGATCCGACCATCCTGCGGCAACCGCGTTTCAGAGGTATCGAGCCCCGCCATCACTTTCAGCCGTGAAATGACCCGCTTTACCGGCACATCGGCGCGATCCAGAACCGTGCGCAGCATCCCATCAATCCGCACCCGCGCGCAGACCGTCCTCATGGGGTTCCACATGTAAATCCGAAGCCCCACCCCGTACCGTGCGGCGCAACAATTGGTTCACCAGTTCGATTACCGGCGCTTCAGTTGCGTCTTCCAACAGATCGCGGGTACCCGGAGCATCCTCGCGCAATTCCAGATCAAAACTCAGATGTTCTTCGCCGCCGCCGTCATCGCCTTGCCGATAATGGCTGTTCAAAAGGTTTTCGAACGCATTCTCATCGACGCGCTCGACGCCAAGCGCAAATCCGGCGCGGCGCCGCGCCTCGCGCATTCCGAACACCGTCGCGCCGGGGCCGCACACCAGAACATCGCCCCGCAAGACCATTTTCTGGTCTCTGGCAAAAGCGAATGGCAGATCGGGCCGTGCCATCACTCAGTCGTTGAATTTCAGCCGCGACGGAAGGGGCGGGAATGTTTTCGTCCGCGCGTAGCTGTCGATGAAACCGGCATCAAACGGCTGGTTCAGGTCCGCGCCATCAAAGGGCAGCGTTGTGATCGGGTTGGATGGAAATTGCCCGTCGGGATCAGGCTGAATCGCCCGTGCCGCACGTTTCGCTTCCCGCGCGACCTCTCGTGACAGGCGCGTCGCTTCCGCATCGTTGTTCACCACGCGTGGACGCAACAGCAAGAGCAGCACTCGCTGATTCCGTGTCACGGCGCGCCCACGGAACAGCGCGCCGAACAGCGGCAGGTTTTTCAGACCCGGCACGCCCTGATTTTGCGTACCGGCGCCGTTTTCCAGCAACCCGCCCAGCATGATGACCTTGCCGTTCCTGACCAGCACATTGGTACTAATACCAAGGGTGCTTCAAAATGACTCAGCTATGGATTTTGGGTACCGCCTGAGGTGCTGAGGTGATTCAAGATTGGCAAAGGAGACCACCGATGCCAGCCAGGATACCGATGCGAGCCGATTTTACCGCCAATGATCTGCGCAAGCTTGCCGCAGAGAGTTCTGATGCCCGGCAGAGCCGACGGCTTTTGTCGCTTGCCGCTATCGCCGATGGCATGTCGCGTGGGGCTGCGGCCCGCATTGGCGGGATGGACCGGCAAACGCTCAGGGACTGGGTGCTCCGTTTCAACGCTGATGGTCCAGCGGGGCTGCTGGATCGGCAGCGAGGAGGCTCGCGATCCCGCCTTGACAATGCGCAACTGGATGAACTGGCGGCTCTTGTCGAGACCGGTCCTGATCCTGAAAAGGACGGTGTCGTCCGCTGGCGGCGGGTCGATTTGAAGAATGTGATCAAGGCGCGTTTTGGCGTCGACTATCACGAGCGCCATGTGGGGCAGATTCTGCACAATCTGGGCTTTTCCCACATCAGCGCACGCCCTCAGCACCCGGGGCAGGACGTGCAGGTCATTGAGGATTTCAAAAAAACTTCGGCGACAATCTGAAGGAGACGCTTCAGGGGGTGCCGCCGGACAAACCCGTCGAAATCTGGTTCCAGGACGAGATGCGTCTCGGTCAGAAGAACACCCGCGTCCGCCAGTGGGCACGCAAGGGCACACGGCCCCGCCAGCCCGCCGATCAGCGTTACCAAAATGCGTATCTTTTTGGCGCCATCTGCCCCGAACGCGGCACCGGCGCGGCGATCATGATGCCAGCAGCCGACACCTATGCGATGCAGCGCCACCTGGAAGAAATCAGCAAAATTGTCTCCGATGGCGCCCACGCCGTCATCCTCATGGACCAAGCCGGCTGGCACACGACATCCGCTCTGGAAATCCCGCAAAACCTGTCGCTCATGTTTCTGCCGCCCAAATCACCAGAGCTGAATCCAACCGAAAACATTTGGCAATATCTCCGCCAGACATGGCTCGCAAACCGGACGTTCGACACATATGACGCGATTCTCGACGCGGGGTGCGAGGCCTGGAACAACCTCATCGCAAGACCGCAAACCATCACATCCATCGCAAGCCGCAACTGGGCGAAAGTCGGTCAGATTGAATAACCCTTGGTATAAGCGTCCGTTTCGACGTGATCTCGCCACCGGCAGCGGAAGCCTGCCGCGTCAGGCTCGACGCTTCCTGCTCGATCTCCATCCGCACGGTGTTGTCGCCAGTGATCTGCGGCGTGACACGCAATGTCAGACCCACATCCTGCCGCTCGATGGTTTGAAACGGGCGTTCGGGGACCGGGCTGTCGCCCACCGTGGCGAATTGCCCGGTGACGAAGGGCACCGATTGCGCAACGACAATTTCGGCCTCTGTATTGTTCAGGGTCAGTATCGACGGGGTTGCCAACAACCGCGCCGAAGTTTCGCCGGCCAACGCCTGTAGGAACCCGATGAACCCGCTGTCGCCCGCTGCATTCACGTGCTGCACACCGCCGGTGAATCCGGACCCCGGGCTTGGAACTGACCCTGCGATTGCTGTGTTCAGCATACTGGTCAACGTCGGGCGGCCTCCGATGCTGAATTCTGCGCCGCCGAACAGCGCGTTGTTCAGAACCCCACCGAATTGCGCCGACAGATCGCTTAACGTCTCGACACTCAATTCGAATATCACCGCCTCGACCAGAACCTGAGACGGGCGCTGATCAAGCCGCCGGATGGACGACACGATGGATGACATCCGGTCTGATGGCGCCGTGACGATGATCGAATTTGTCTGTGGTTCCGCCACAATCGTTACTTCGCCCTGCTGATCAGCTGTTGCGGCGAGAACCGAGCGAGCGATAATCCCTTCCAGCTGTAATGCGTCGGCATAGTTCAGTTGAACCACGCTGGTCGACGTGCTGCGTTGAGGTGTGTCGAGTTGGTTGACCACGGTGCGAATGCGACTGCGGAATTCATCATTGCCGGAAACCACAATGGCGTTGGACCGAAAATCCGCGCTGACCGAGCCACCAGGTGGAATAATATCCAGCGACTCTTACCACCCTTCAAAATTTCCGGATCTGATTTGACGTTTGTCTGATCTGTGTGATTCAAGGAGTCTCCACTGCTGATATTGGAGGCTGGTTTGTTGGGAAATGTTTGTTTTTCAGAGCTTTATTCGAAGGTTGAGGCGGATTTTCAGGACCGCTTGCTCGGGTATCACAAGTCGCGCCGGGAGGGATTGTGCATCATAGCAAGCGTGATTTTGAACACGCGCAGCGTCAATCTGATGGAAAATGCGGCTGCTCTGCCCCGCGATATCGGCTCTGTGGACCACCGCTATCAATACATTTCGCGGGTTCTGGGCAATCCTCACATCGATACTGATGAGATCATGCAGGCCTATGTTGGTGAAATTTTCCGCCGCCAGTGTGAGGCCGGAGAAACGATTGTGGTGGCCCTTGATCAAAGCAAGCTCAACGAAGGGCATGAGGTTTTGATGTTATCGGTGCGGATGCGGGATCGGGCCCTCCCGGTCGCCTGGCGTGTACGCCAGACCAAAGGGCCGATTGGATGGCGCGTGCAACATGAGCTTTTGGAAGCAGTCCGCCCATGGCTCCCGGCGGATGCGCGTGTGTTGCTGGCGGGAGATCGGTTTTATGGAACCGCCCGATTGGTCGCATGGTGCCAGGAGGCTGGATGGGACTACCGGCTGCGCATGAAGGGAAATATCACACTGCAACATCAGGGTGGCGAGATGATGACGCGCGAAATTGCCCAACTGATGCCCGAAGGGCTTGTAAACGCTGAGCTTTACGGAACGGGCGTCTTTAGCAACATTGGAGTGCTTCACGAGGAGGGGCACAAAGAGCCTTGGATTATTGCCATGAATGCAGCACCGTCCGAGTACAAGGTGCTCGATTATGGAATGCGTTGGGGAATTGAAGCCATGTTCTCCGACTTCAAAACCCGGGGCTTTGAAATTACTCAAAGCCAGATCAAAAAGCCGGATCGATTGGCCCGCCTCATTTTGGTGCTGGCAATCGCCATGTACTGGGCTGTTTCAACCGGAGCAAACGAAGAGCACCACGTCGCAATACGCGGCGAAAAAAGGGGATTCGAAAAGCCCGAAGGTCCTTATGCTCTCTCTTCAAGACAGGCCTTCGTGCTATCCGACGATGCCTCGCAGGTTATGCCAAAATCCCCAAGCTCTGGGATGTCTGGCTAAATTGAAGGGTGGTAAGCCAGCGACTGGATTGTCGCGATCATTTCCTGCGCGTTGGAGTAATTCAGGCGGATGGTTTCAATCGTCGTCCGACGCGGGCGATCAAGCTGATCGATCAGCTTGCCAATCCGGTCGATATTCTCGGTCCGGTCCGAAATGATGATCAGGCCCGATTGTTCCACCGTCGACAATACCGCCTCTGCGGGCAGCAACGGGCGCACGACTTCCACCGTTTCTGACAGGGAGATGTTGCGCACCACGAAGACGCGCGTCTCAAACGCGCCCCCGGCGGTGCGCACCCGCTCTCCGGGTGCCAGTTCCCGCGCGATGTCAAGTGGTACGATCCGGTCTACCTGATCCCCTTCGATGATCGTCAGGCGATTCAGTTCCAGCACGTTCAGGAAAATCTCGTACAACGCCGCAGCCGAAACCGTCCCCGGCGCAATTACCGTCACCGTGCCATCCACGCGGTTATCCAGGGTGAAATTCCGCCCCGTCGCCTCGGCCACGATTTCAACAAAACTGCGCAAATCGGCATCGCGCAGATCAAGCGAAATCTGCGCACGCAGGCCAGCGGCCATCGCGCACAGCGCAAACAGCGCCACAAACAGATATCTGCTAACCTGCTTCAAAATGAACCTTCACGCTATGTCGCGCCCCATCGCGTTGAATTTCCAGCTCAAGCAACCCGCTCGCCAGATCTTCCCCTGCGATATCGGCCAATACGTCCCCGCTCTGCAAGGGATTTCCGTTCACGCCGGTAATCCTGTCGCCTTCGCGCAACCCGATTTGTTCAAAGACCCGCCCCGGCGTGACGGCTGTAATCACCTGATCACCATTCAAATTCCCCGCCTCGCCAAGCAACGAGCGGATGTAGTCCGCATCGACAGCTTCGACAACAATGGTGGAATCTGAGACCGGAATATCGGAAATTGAAACGGTAACACCTTCGTCCTCTTCGCCGCGGGTGGCGAGCGCTTCGAGGTCCGATTTTTGCAGCGCAATCAGCTCTTTAACGCCGTCCCGCTCTATCCAGACGCCCCGCGCATCAATCGCGGTCACGATCTCTCCGCCTATCAACTTGTCACCGACGCGCACCACCAACCCGCGGTCATTCTCACTGATCATCGCCCAGCTGTCATCGCCACGACCCGCAACCAGCCCGGTCAGCCAATAGGTCGTGTTTTCCTGCGGCGGCTCCTCGGCAATTTCTGGTTCGGGCGCAGGTTCGGGCGCAATTTCGGGCACCACACCAAAGACCTCTGGCCATTCGCCGGGTGCATTGGTCGGCGCGGCAACGACCATTTCCCTTGGCACGGCGCGCTCGGGCGGTTCAAACAGGGTTTCGGGCGACGGATAGATCGCAAGCACCAACGCGCCGCAGGCGAACCCTGCCGCCGCAACCGCACAAATCGTTAGTAGCCCACTAAATAGCCGCACCTGTTCCTCTGCTAACCCCTCATTCCCCAAGCCAAAATTGCCTTTCACAGCAGAGTGAGTGTCCAACATTTCCAGCCTAAAATCAAAGGAGAAGCCACAATCGACGATTTCTGGCTGGAATCCCCGCCCGACTACGCGCGTTCAATCAGATCATTGCAATGCGGAAAACGGAACCGGCGCGCGAATTCGCCAGGGCTCTCCGGGGAAATAGCCAAGCGAAGCAAGCGCTTGCGCGTAGGCATTCGGAAGGTCGCGCGGAACATCCGCCTCAATTTCCGCATCAATGAATACGATCTTTCGCGTGGCATCCCACCGCGTATGCCCGATTGCGCTGCGAACCGATAACAGCCCGCGCTCCTGACCGCTGGTCAAAACTTCCAGATCTACGGTTCCGCGACTATCGAACAAAAGCCGATCCGGCCAAAACGGAAGTGTTACGTCGCCCTCGAATGACAAGCCATCACCATTTGCCGTAATGTCCCAGTGAAATCCGGTCTGATCCAAGCGCTTGGCGGCCCAGGTCACTTCAATTCCCTGTCCACTTGCGCCTATCACAAAAATCCCACTGCCACGGCGAACGCTCGCATTTTCGGCGATTCCCAAACTCCACGCAGGCAATTGGTCGGGCACAACCGCGCGCAAATGGTGCATTTGCCCGAACCAAAGCGCAGCGATCACCAACCCCAGCGCAAATATCAGTAATCGAAACAGCAGCCGGATCATTGTGCGGGCTCAAGCGTAAATCGTGCGCTGACAAGTCCGGGGGAGACCGCCTCGATCCGAAATGCCGTGATATCAAGACCCCAAATTGGCGATATATCATCCAGCCACGCCCCCAACGGCGCGAACGCCACCGCGTCAAAACTCAGGTCCATGCCGCCGCCTTCGCGATCAGACAACTGACTGACCGCCTCGCGCACCCCTGCCCCGACAAGGCTTTCTTCGACTTCGCTCAAGCTGAAGGCCGCGGCAATGCCGGCGGCTTCTGATCCCAATTCCCCGGCATTCGCCGGAAATTCCCTGACCTGTTCGGAAACCCAGTTCCGCATCTCTTCAGCATCGCGCAGGTCCGCCGCCGCCTCCTGGCGCGCGCCGATCAAAGGCAACACCACAAGAAACACGATTGCCAAAGGCACAGCGACAAGCGTTAAAAGCCCGATCAAAAGCCGCTCGCGCTCGCTCAGCCGGGCCAGTCCTTTCGCCAGTGCCCCTGCGCTCATGGCAGTAACTCCAACCGCAAATCCGCCGAGACGCCGCCGGATTGCCGCGCGCGGGCGTCCAGTTGTTCCACCAGAAAGTTGGCGTCCTGCAAGGCGATGACAACCGCGTCCAGCGCCGTGAAATCAGTTGCGTTGACGGACACGACCAGCCCCGTTCCGGCACGGTGTTCGGCGACCGTGACCACGATACCATTGCCAGTCAGAACCGGCGCGGCGGTCTGAAATTGCTGCACCGGGGTCAGCGCGCTTTCTGGCGCTTCGATGTGTTCCGGTACCGCGTTCATCACTGCCGAGACCTGGGCGCGAACGTCCAGAATCGGACCAGTAGGTACAAAATGTTCGCGTACCATGCCTTCGGTCTGCGACTCAGCCGTGCTTTTGGCCGCGCGCATACGGTCCGTCTCCACCCACATGCCACCAAGCCACGCCGCAATCGCGATGACCGCAGCGACTGCAAACATCCGCCAACGGCGCAGTGTATCGGCAATTCTGTCTGCCGCGCTGCGTGGCGGTTCGATCAGATTTCCGCCACTGGTCGCATCTGCCCACCGCAGAGTTTTCAATCCCGCGGTCTTCAGTTCGCCTGCATCGTGCAGCACTCGCACGTCTAGCCCGCCCAGAAATGTGTCCAAGGCTGCGTTTTCACTGCCAAGCCGCAAAATTGCTTTCGGCGGCGTCAGTTCGCGCAATTGGGTGATCGCCAGATCAACCTCACCGGAAAACCCGTCACCGGGCCCAAGGCGCGCCCGGACGGAGGTGCCTTCTGGCCCCAAAACCTCCAGTGACCAAAGGCCTTCTGCGGTTGGCAACGCCATGTAATCCGGCAAAATCGCCTCGCACCGACGCCCGGATGCCTGCCGCCATTCGGTCGCCTTCGTGGCATCTGCGACAAGCGCAGAGTCCCAGGTCTTGCCACCGGGCGCGAAAAACGGATGAACTTCGAACCGATCCGCGGGCATGGCCAATTGCTCTGCCAATTGCCGGGCCGCCACCTGTTCCCGCGCGGCACCGCGCAAACCCTCTGGCAATCCCAGTGGCATCAGCGGCACCAATGCGCCGGGCACAAGCATCACATGCGCCTGCGACGGTGGTGTGCCGTCCCCGTAATGCCAAAGCGCAGGTGCGCCCGGAATGCCCGGTTGTTTCGTCAAATCCTGTTGCCCTTTCGGCCAGTTGCGGGCGCGACAACGCGCCTGCGCGCAACTATGATGTTTAGAAACCAGACTTTCAATTGAAGACCACCCAGCTTAAGTCCCGGCGAACCGGGTTTTCCGTCGCCGGATCAACGCGATAGATTGACCGCCTGTAATCCGCGCGGGCAGCATCCGTGGCGGTTATGTCGACCGCAAACCAGCCCGATATGATTGTAAGCCGATCCAAGGGCAGGTGATCAATGTCTTCTGTTTCCAGCAATTCCATCACCCGTTGGCGAATTTCCGACATTGCGAGGATCGGTTCTTCACGCGCCATAAGTTCGGCAATCAGTTCGGGCGGAAACGGCTGCAACGCGGCGCGTTTGATTCCATCGGGCGCGGTGTTCAGGTTTAGCCGCGTGTCGCTGGGCAAGGCCGCCAGAATATCGCTGAGCGCCTTGTAATCTGCCTCCGTCAACCCATCCAGCGCGCGCAAGTCCTCCAGAACCCGCAACCGTCCGCCACGGGGCAGAACCGGCGGACGGCGCGACATATAGGCCCCCGTCGGCGGGCCATCAGCACTGATAAACCGCGCAATATCTGCCACCAGCGCCTGCGAAACACCCGTATCGGCGAAGACGGCGCGAAACAGCCCAAGCACGTAGTCATCATCAGTTGTCAGCCAGTTGACGTTCAACCGCCCTTGCAGGTCCTCGAATGTCAAATCGACGCGCCCGTCCCCCAATGGAAATGTCAAATCGCCCCGCGCCCAGGCCTGATCCTGATGCACGATCGTGTCGCGCGCTGGTTCGGCCAGCAACCCCGGCACCAGCAATTCTGCGGCATCCAGATTCAATACTTGCTGTTGGCCCGCGCGTGCATCAAAGGCGCGAATTCGTGCGCTTTCAGACCGCACCAGCAACGCGGTTGCGATCGTCGCAATCGCCAGCACCACGACAAGTGCGTTGATCAGGACGGCGCCACGATCCCGGCTCATCGCATCGCCTCTGTCACCATCAATTCACCCGCGCGGCTGTGTGTTATTGCGACCCGCATTCCCCGTGGCAACCTGCCACTGTCCGACCCCAGGCTGGTCCCCCAACCGGCCTGATCGCGGTAAATTTCGACAGCTATGTCCTCAACATCGCGCAGCACCACAACGTCGCTGGTGCGTGGAGCGCCGGGCGTCAGGCTGGTAAACACCGCGCGGTTCAGCGTCGCGGCTTGCCGGTCAAGGCGCCACTCAACCCGCCCAAAGCCAGTCACATGTGCCTCTAGCCGCGCCAATCCACCGATGGAAAGTGCAAAGCCTTGCGCTGACACCACCAATGGCGCGGCGCTGCCGCCCTGCGCGGGCGCAAATGGGCGCGGCACACCAGCGGCCATATCTGCCCGCAACAGCGCTAAAGCGGTCGCCAGTTCTCCGCTTTCCTCGCTGATCTCGGTCAGTCGTTCGCTGCTGCGCGCCGTCACCTGCAAAACCTGCGCACCGATCAGGGCAACCAGCGCGAAAATCGCCAGAACGACGACCAGTTCCAACAGTGAAAATCCATCCTGTCGTTTCATTGCGGCGGTCCCGGCGGCGCATAGACGGTGTAAATCGCGCCCGGTTGCCCCGCCGCGCTGACCCTTACGCGCACTTCAACAACCCCCGATACCGTGCTTGCACGTTCCGCTTCAACGTCCCAGACAATGCCCGCCATTGTCACCTGTTCAGGCAATGGGGCACCAGCGCCGAACATCTGCAACTCTGATGCACGGTTCAGCGCAACCTGATGCGCGGCCAGCCTTGGCAGCTCTGCACCAATCCCGCGACGTGCTTGGCCAAGGCTTTGAAATCCGGCAATTATTCCAATCGACAGAACCAGAACCGCCACGACAACCTCGATCAGGCTGACGCCATCTTCGGCGCGCTTCATCCGCCGCGACATTGCAATTCCGCCCAGCCATCGGTTTCGCAGATCACATTGCGCCCGCGATGTGAAAGCGTCAGGCGCAGCGGCGTCATCTGGCCGCTGGGCGTGAAGACGATCCGTTCTGGCAACACGCCGCTGACACTGCCGCGCCAGTCAGTGCCCTGACCAACCTCGACCCAACCGCCCGCGCTTGACGCGACCGCCGCAAACCCATCGCCATCAACCGAGATGCCCGTGAATTTCCGTGACAACACGGCCTTTGCGCGCTGCCGCTCTACCGCCGCCAGAAACCGCGCCGCATCGCTTTGCACGCCGCCGGGGCGCACAGCCGACAAAGTCGCCGTCGTTGCCAAAAGCGCCAGAATGGCGACCACCACCATCAATTCGATCAGGGTAAACCCGGCGTCCTTGATCAGCTGCCGGTCCATGTGCCGACATCCGCATCCACGCCGTCACCCCCGGCCACTCCATCCGCGCCAAAGGTAAAAATGTCGAAATCGCCATGCACGCCGGGCGACAGATACTGATATTCCTTGCCCCAGGGGTCTGTCGGCAGGTTCTGGATATACCCGCCATCCTGCCAGTTTTCGGGCACTGGGTCTGATACCGGACGGGCCACGAGCGCCTGCAACCCCTGTTCGGTCGTGGGATAGCCCAAATTGTCCAGCCGGTAGAGGTTCACCGCCTCGCTCAACACGGCGAGGTCCGATTGCACCCGCGCCACCCGCGCCTGATCGGGCCGATCAATGATCCGTGGCACGATTACCAGCGCAAGGATCGACATGATGACCACGACGACCATCAGCTCCAAAAGCGAAAAGCCATCGTCACTCTGGTTTTCTTGAATTTCGTCGCTCACCCCGGAATATCCCTGCAATTCAGTGCCTTCAATTCGTGAGTTGAAGTCTAGCAAACTTGAACGAACCTCTCAATGCACTGCCTCAGGTCGGCGCTTTGCCAAGCTGATATATGCCTTCCGGCAAATCCAGCGCCGCAGCAAGGTCGCGCATCTGCGACAGGGTCAGCGTGATCTTCGCAACTGATCCGTTATGGTCCAATTGCTCAACCGTTACGCATTCTTCAAAGGCGGCGATTGTCACATCCTCGCCCAAGGGCGCGGCGCCTTCGTCAACCAAAGTGATGATTGTCGCGTCAAATTCGTGTTCGATGGTAAACATGTCGAGACCCTAGCCGCCATCGCGATGCAATTGAACCGCCAATCCCTCGTGTTTTAGCAATTCACGCGCGGGGTCACGCCAAATTCAACTTTGGGATTGTCGCGCTCATTGACCTCGCCCGCCCCGCCGGTTGAAATAGCACCATGCGCATTGCCGTTCTCCTTGCCTGCCTTTCGCTTTCGGCCTGTGCCGTGGTTCCGCAAAACACCGTTCCGCCGGCGAGTAGTCCACCGCCAACAAACGCCGCACTGCCGTCTGCAAAACAGGCGGCCGACAATTTCATTGCCGTGGTGAAGCGCGTTGAACCGGTGGCCGAATCCACTTGCCGCAACCGGACAACTGGCGAGAATTGCGATTATATCATTCTTGTCGACAGCCGCGCCGAATTGCCCCCGAACGCTTTCCAGACCGTGGATGACGATGGCCGCCCGCTGATCGTGTTTACCGTATCCCTGATCGCAGAGGCAAGAAACAGAGACGAGCTTGCCTTTATCCTCGGCCACGAGGCGGCGCATCATATCGAGGGGCATCTGCCCAAACAGCAGGACAGCGCCCTGCGCGGTGCGTTGGCGGCGGGGATTTTGGCACGTATCGGTGGCGCGAGTGAGGCGATTGTCGAACGCGCAGTACAGGTAGGTGCCGAAATTGGCGCGCGGACCTATTCCAAGGAATTCGAGCTGGAAGCTGATGCGCTTGGCGCGCTCATCGCGCACCGGGCCGGTTTTGATGCACGCGCCGGTGCCCGGTATTTCACCCGCATCGCCGATCCCGGGAACCGCTTCCTTGGCACGCACCCGCCAAATGCACAGCGGATCCAAACCGTGGATGCGGTTGTGTCCGGGCTTTGATGCCGGATGGGCTGCGGTAGGTCAGAATTTGGCGGATGCGAAAAATTCGGGTTGGCCCGGATTTTGAAAACGATTATTGCGCGGAATCAAGGCCCTCGGGCCGCCGCGCGATCGCCTGCCCGTCCCCACGGGCTGGCGATTTGGTGAGGCTGGGCACAAGCCTTTGAATTCGTGCGGACTTGGCTGGGATAAATGGGCCAACTGCAAGGCTTGATCGCCATCCCACGGGCAGGCAACCGCGCGTCTCGGTGCCAAATCCGTGAATGCCCGCCTCGGCCCAAACACAGATTAGTCTCTCCGTTAGTCTAAAATGCCCGGGATTCTTGCCGCTGGGCCTAGTCCCTTGATTCATCCGATTTGCGGGTAAAGGTGAGCAAGTTTGATGCGTGCGTCTTTAGTTGAGAATCGCCATGTCACCTTTGCGGATGCGGTGTTTCGCTCGGTTTCCCATGCCTTTGCTTCATTGGCCAAGGTGTTGCGATCAGGAATGCGGCGGTCGAGACATTGACGCGCAAGTGTGCTGAGTTCACATTCTGCGATGTTGAGCCAGGAGCCGTGTTTGGGCGTGAAGTGCCACTCAAACCGTTCGACAATGCGACGGGCTTCATCAGGTGGAAAGGCCTTGTATAACGACGCCGGGTTGTGGGTGTTGAGATTGTCCTGAACCAGTGTAATCCGGTCAGCCTTGGGGAAGTGGGTGTCGGCGAGGTCCTTGAGAATGTGGGCAAAATCGATGGCGGTTCGGCGGTCTCGAACGGCAACATGGCGCCAGCCTTCAAGCGGGGCAAACAACATGAACAGGCTGGCCACACCCGCGCGCTCGTATTCATAGTCGAAACGGGCTTCGCGCCCCGGCCGGATTGGGATCGGCGTACGGGTCTCAAAGGTCAGCTGCTTGCTGGTCTCGTCAAGGCAAACCAGCGGGCGGGCCGGATCATAGGGGCGCGTGTAGACTTCCAGCACATCTTCCATCGCAGCAACAAAACCTGCATTGGCTTTCGGAGGGATCACCCAATAGCGGCTCTTGTGCGGTTTGAGCGCGTTTTTTTGAGCACCCGATGGATCGTGCTGTCGCTGGCTGCTTCAACGATGCCCAATTCGACCACGCGCGTTTCCAGAAGACGCAAAGACCAGCGCGCGTGACCCTCCGGTGGTTCCGAACAGGCCAACGCAATGAGCTTCGCCTCAGCGGTTCCATCAAAGATTGCTGGCGTGGACGGGGTCTTCTGCTTTTTGCGACCCAGAGCCGCCTCAAGGCCTTCTTCCACAACCTGGCGGCGGGTACGGAATACTGTGGAAACACTGGTCTCCAAAGCTTCTGCAATCCGCTCGTCATCCCAGCCGCCACTGTCTGAAGATACATCTGCCTTGAGCAATATCCGCGCCTTGAGCAGTCGATACGCCGCCTGCCGACCCGTGCGGATCATATCCTCAAGCTGCAACCGCTCACCAGCATTCAGTCGAACAACATACTTCACAGCACGACCACATTTTGACATCTCAATACCCTCCCAAAATCTATAGCAGAGTGATTCAGAAAAATATCACAACGTCAAATCATGCGAAGCGAGGGACTAGTCCACCCAATACCAACCTATCCGCCGCTGACGCCAGCCTCCGCAAATGTCGCCATCCCCGAATGACAGGCCACGGCCGCCCTCAGAATGCCAATCGCAGTGGCGGCGCCGGACCCTTCGCCAAGACGCAGGCCGAGCGAAAGCAACGCTACTTTTCCCAACCCGTCAAGCATCCTGATATGCGCCGCCTCTGCGCTTACGTGTCCTGCAACGCAGTGATCAAGCGCGCCGGGGGCCGCCCGTTCCAACGCTGCTGTGGCAGCAGTGCAGATGAAACCGTCAAGGATGACCGGAATGCCGGATACACGCGCGCGCAGAACCGCGCCCGCCATCGCCGCCAATTCGAACCCGCCGAGGCGCCGAAGCACTTCCAACGCATCGGTGTTGCCATGCAATGCAACACCCTTTGCCACAACCTCTGCCTTGCGCGCCAGACCAGCATCATCAACGCCGGTGCCACGGCCAACCCAGTCTTCCGCCGCGCCACCAAACAGCGCGTTCGCAATTGCGGCTGCGGAAGTTGTGTTGCCGATCCCCATTTCGCCAACGACCAGCAGGTCCGTTTCGGCGGCCACAGCGTCCCAGCCACGTTTGAGCGCCACAAGAAACTGCGCTTCGCTCATTGCAGGCGCTTGGGTGAAATCTGCTGTCGGTAGATCGAGGTCGAAGGCCTCAACGTCCAGCCGTGCGCCATGCAATTGCGCCAACTGGTTGATCGCGGCACCGCCCGCTGCGAAATTCGCCACCATTTGCGCGGTTACCTCCGGCGGAAAGGCGGACACGCCCTGTGCCGCAACGCCATGATTTCCCGCGAATATCGCGATCTGGGGGTTATCAATCGTCGCCTTTGCATCGCCGCGCCAGCCGCAATACCAGATCGCCAGTTCTTCCATCCGCCCCAGCGCACCCGGCGGCTTGGTTAATTGCGCGTTCCGGTCCTGAGCCGCGTCAATCGCGCGGGCATCGGGCACAGGCAAATCGCCCAGAATGTTGCGGTATCCGTCAAGATCGTTTGGCGCGTTCATGTACGTCTCTCATTGCAGAATATTCCGACGCGGCTTATCGCTTTCACCATGCAAGGAACAGTCCCGAATGACCGGCCCGATGCCTGATCGCGACACGGCCCTTATGCAGCTTGGCGATGTAACCGAGGCGATCCAGCTATTGACCCGGCTTCCAGTGCCGCATTCGGGTGTTTACCGAGGTGCGCGTGCAGCATGGGCCTATCCGTTGGCCGGTCTGGCGGTGGGCCTGATTGGCGCGCTGATTGCGGCGTGGACACATGCATTGCCGCCGATGGTCAGTGCCGGACTGGTTCTTGCCGTGCTGATCATTGCGACGGGGGCAATGCACGAAGACGGACTTGCGGATACGGCCGATGGGCTTTGGGGCGGCAGTGACGCGGACTCGAGGCTCGCGATTATGAAGGACAGCCGCATCGGCGCCTTTGGGGTTCTTGCGCTGATCCTCGCAATCGGCCTGAAATGGGCGGCATTGGGCGCGATAGCCGGAAGTGGAACGCTTTGGCCCGCTGTTCTGGTGGCGGCGGCGCTCAGTCGGGTGCCAATGGTGGCCGTGATGTATTTATTGCCCAATGCGCGGGGTGATGGCCTGTCGGCTCAGACCGGGCACCCTTCGCGCGACACGACACTCGTGGCATTGGGGATCGGCGCGGTTGGGTGTTTCGTAGCATTTGGTATGGCCGGCGTGTTTCTGGTGCTGCTGCTGGCGGCGTTGACGCTGGCGGTCACGGCGATTGCCAAGCGCAAAATCGGCGGCCAGACAGGCGACATCCTTGGTGCGGTGCAGCAATTGAGCGAAATCGCAATTTTGGTGTTTGCCGCGGCCTAAGGAGGTGGGCTGCGCTTAATCCGGTCGTACTTTGCCTGAAACGATCATTGAAGAGTGCCACCCATGCGCGGAATCAAGGCCCTTGGGCCGCCGTGCGATCGCCTGCCCGTCCCCACGGGCTGGCGATATCGTTGCGCCGCGCACGACGTTCAGGTTCTACGGATCAGGCGAGATAAACCGGCAAACACAATGGTTTCATCGCCATCCCACGGGCAGGCAATCGCACGGCTTGTCTCTGGGTTGGCGAACGTCAGCTTCAGGCCAATCGCAGGCCGCAAAATCGATCCTTCCCAACAAAAAACGCCGCCCGGTGGGGCGGCGTCTGCTATGGAAATATCCGGCGTCACCTAGGCCGCGCGGGCCATAAGCACCTCGCCGATTTCCTTTTGCGCCGAATCTTCATCCGATCCGGCCACTGCGGCTATCTCACGCGTCAGCCGCTCCAAAGCGGCCTCGTAAAGCTGGCGTTCGGAATAACTTTGCTCGCGCTGATCATCTGTGCGGTGCAAATCACGCACGACTTCCGCAATCGCGATCAGGTCGCCGGAATTGATCTTCTGTTCATATTCCTGCGCCCGGCGCGACCACATGGCCCGCTTGACCTTGGCCTTGCCTTTGAGTGTCGTCATCGCGCGTGAAACGACCTCTGGCGAGGACAGCGACCGCATTCCAACCTCAACGGCCTTATGCGTCGGCACCCGCAGGGTCATCTTGTCTTTCTCAAACGAGATGACAAACAGCTCCATCTTGATGCCCACGACTTCCTGTTCCTCGATCGAGACGATCTTGCCCACGCCATGCGCGGGATAGACCACGAATTCGTTGGGGCGAAATGCCAGGTTTTTCTTGCTCATTCAGCGTCCTTCCTATCAGCCCCATCCGGGGCCTTTGGCAACATAAAGATGGGATCGTGCCACGATCAGGCCAATTCCAAATTCAGCGCCAAAAACACCGTCCCGAGGCAAAGAGCGCCGCGGGCGGCAGCATGTTTCATTCAGTTTCTGCGGTGCAGTATATCAAATTTTGCCGCCGTTTTAAAGAAGCCTGCGGCGCTTTGGCACCGATAGTTTGTAACTCCCAAGCACCCTGTCCGATAGGGTTGCGGGGTTTTGTTCCGTCAGAGCCGTGCGATGATCTGAGGTGGTGACAGGGTCAGGATTTCCAGGATGTTGAACCGGTGTTTTCTGGCCGTCGAGATGACGGACCTGATGTCGGCGAAGACCCGCGCGCCCTCGAGGGTGCGGAAGGTGCCCGAGATTTTCATGCGCAGCTTCATCATGCGCAGGTCCTGTTCGGCCTGATTGTTTGTGAATGGGACCGCGAAGTCGGCGATGAATCGCAAAACGTCATCGCGGTAGTCACGCAGGCGGAGGAGCAGGTTGTGGCCTGGCCGCCTGGCTTTTCGGCCGCGGGTGCCGGGGCTTTTGGCCAGCGGGGGCTGGCGTTCGTGGAAGGCGAGCCCCTTGGCGAGGATCGCCATGTATCTGGTGACTATACCCTGGCGAACCAGTTCCGGGAGTTCGGTCTCGCCTTGATCCTGAGCCGCGCATCTGAGCTGATTGGCGCTATGAAGCACTGCGCTCATCTCCGTCGCCCAAGGCTCTTTTTCGATCTCTTCGATGGCCTTGAGTTCGCGCAAGTGATGCGCCCCGCAGAGGGCGTGGGCGTCCACTCCGCTCATATGGGCGTAGTAGGGTTTCCAGTGATCATGAATGATCGTCCCGCCGGTCAGGAAGGTTGGAACAGCACCGCGTTTGGCGCTGATGCGGTAATGGGTGAAGGCGGTATCGCAGATCGTGTGCAGCCAGTGCAGCTTGCCGGCAACACGAAGTCCGGTCTCGTCCAGATGCCGAACGCCGCCTTCGGCAAGCCGGGCGAGAATGTGTTCAACCACGACACCCATCTTATTTGCCGCGCCGCGCGTCCAGTTGGTCACGCTGGCCGCGCACAAGCTGGTGGCCCCAAACAGGTCGCGCATAAGCTGGCAGACCCGATCCTCGGGTATCAGCTGCTGAACATTGCAATAGACCGCCACTGCCCGCATGCGCGTGCCATATTGCACATGCGCGGCCACGCCATCGGGAAAGCCAGCCGTCGTCGTGGCTCGACAATGGTCGCAACAATAAACCGCCGCCTGATGCTCGGTGACCTCCAGGCGTGGCGCAGGCAAGTCGAACACCTGACGCTTCTCGATCCCTTTCACCATCTCCGCCGTCAGGGCGCTCTGACAGGCGCTGCAATGCGTCGCCTCATGCCGTTCGACAAAGTCGGGTGTTGACGTCTGGCGCAGGGTGTCGCCCCGGTGGCCAACTTGGCCGCCACTTTTCTTTCCGGATTTGCCACGCAGGCTGCGCGGGGCTGGCTTCTTCAGGCCATCACTTGAAGGGGGCTTGCTGCTATTGCTGCTGTTCTTGGCCAACTGTCGGCGCAGGTCCGTGATCTCTTCCGCCATGCTCGCCAACGCAGCTTCAAGCTCAGCGATCCGACGCAGAGCCGTGGCGAGAAGTTGTTCAAGGGCGGCAACCTGATCCATCCCACCACTGATTCAGAGAAATCAACCCGGCGCCACAGAATTCAGACAAGAAAGAAAAAAAACACGCGCAAAATGGCAAATTCGACTCACCATAAAACTGACAATAACACTCAAACGTGGGGGGTGCTTGGGAGTTACGATAGTTTCTAAAATTGCGCATTTTCGGGGTGTTGGTTCTGTTTTGATTACCACGCGGTAAGAACCAGCTGTGCGAATTGGCTATCCGCCTTCACCCGGATTTTCAGAGAAATGAGTCTCCAGCTTGTTCGCCACGCCTTCCATCGCCTCTGCGTCCGGTGGCGGATCTTTCTTGGTGATGATGACCGGCCAAAGCTCGGAATATTTGCGGTTAAACTCTACCCATTTCTCGG
The DNA here is from genome assembly GCA_951812305.1 of uncultured Paracoccaceae bacterium. Lineage (GTDB taxonomy): Bacteria > Pseudomonadota > Alphaproteobacteria > Rhodobacterales > Rhodobacteraceae > Rhodobacter_B. Next base: position 318,476 of record CATOSB010000008.1, on the reverse strand, counting down.
TGTCAGGCTCTGTATCAGGCAGGATCGCTTCGACCGGGCATTCTGGTTCACAAACCCCGCAATCGATGCATTCATCGGGGTGTATGACCAGCATGTTCTCGCCTTCGTAAAAGCAATCGACCGGGCACACCTCGACGCAGTCGGTATATTTGCACGCGATGCAATTGTCGTTGACGATATAGGTCATCTCGGGGCGTCCTGCTCTGGCTCGAAGGTCTAGCTAATTGAGGCGCAGGGATCATTCAAGATCGAACCCTTTGAGTTTCGCCGCATCGCGGCGTTCTTTTTTTGTCGGTCGCGCACCGACCCTTGGTTTTTCCACCTCTTTAGGTGGCGATGGCGGCGAAAGGTCCTCGTAAAGCGCCTGCGCCTCCGGCGCCGGACCACGCCGTGTGCCAACTGCGAGAATCCTGGCGACCCGTATGCGGTTGCCTTGCGGAAATGTCAGCGTATCGCCTGCCGAAACACTGTGCGATGCCTTGCCGATCCGGTTGGAATTAACCCGGACATGGCCACCATTGACGATTTTCGTCGCAAGCCCGCGTGTTTTGAAGAACCGCGCATACCACAGCCATTTGTCGATGCGGATTGTCAGGGTCTGCTCGGCCACTCAGCCCTTGTCCTTCAACCCCATCAACGCAGCCGCGAACGGGTTGTCGGGATCGATGGCTTTTTCTTTCTTTGGCGGGCGGGCTTCGAATTTCCGGGCGCCGGGCTGACCTTTGGGTTTTCCCTTTGGCTTGCCTTTGGGTTTGGGCTTGCCGCGCGGGCGGCTTTCGGCGCGGGCTTTCGTAAATCCGCCCCATTTGAACGTGTAAAAGACTTCGGTCGTGGGTTCTTCCGGCGCGCTTTCGGTTGGCTCTGCCGCTTCTTTGTCGCTCGCCTCCGTGGTTTTTTCCGCCGGCGCCGCGTCGCTCGCATTGGTGGCTGCATCGACCACCGTAGCGTCTTTCGAATCGCTCTCACCGTTCGCTGTTTCGCTTGCGTCCTCAGGGATTGTCTCCGACGCTGCGGCAGGCGCGGGTTTGACCTTCTCCCGCTCACCCTTGTCAGCGGTATAGCCCAGCCCCTGCATCAGATCGGCGAACTGTTCCAGCGTCATGCCGGTGATCGACAGCATATCAGGGTTCGCTTCGAAACCACCTCGTGAATTCTCGCCCCTTAGCAGATCGGCCAAACGTTCCAGCATGTCGATGCGGATCGCCCGCTCTCCGGCAATCCGGTAGCCCGCCATGGTATCGGCATTCTCGACCGCATCTTTGGGCGACGGAATCGTCACCAGCCCAGGCGGTGGGCTTTCGGGGAAGACATCAAGCCCCTTTGACAGTGACCACAACACCAGCCGCAGCCGCGTCGGCGCAGGTTTCAACAGAAGCGGGCAAAAAATCGTAAACTGGCCAAACCGGATCCCGTGCTTGCGTAATGCACCGCGTGCATCCTGATCCAGCGCTTTTACATCATCGGAAACCTTGTCGCGGCGAACGAGGCCCAGCGCTTCGACCATCTGAAACGCGAAACCCTTGGCCAGCCCAGACAGTTCTTCATTGCGCTGCATTTCCAACAACGGCTCAAAAAGCGTTGCGACCTTGCGATCGATGAAATGTTGCAGCCGGCGCGCGACTTTCTGCGCGACGTCATCCCCGGTCTCTTCATCGACAAACGCCTCAACCTTGGGCTTCATCGTTTCCGGCCCGGCCACCAGTTTGCCCACGGCAAGTTCACCCCACATCAACCCGCCCTGATCGGTAAAATCGATTTCGGTATCCGGTGCGTTATAGAACCTGTCCGCACGCAGGTGGAATTCCGGCTTCAGGGCCTGCAATGCCGCCTGACGCAGCGTCTTTGCTTCATCCGCCGTGGCAGAGGCATCCTGAATAAAGCGAAAGCCCTCGATGCGGCCAACCGAATGGCCCTCGACCGATACTTCGCCCTTGTCGTTCACTTCGGCCACAAGGGCCTCCTTTTCCTTGAGCCGCCGCATCAGAACGCTGGTGCGGCGATCCACAAACCTTTGCGTCAACGCCTGGTGGAGCGCATCTGACAGGCTGTCTTCTACAGCGCGCGTTTCGCCACGCCAATGGTTTTCGTCATCGACCCAGCCATTTCGCTGCGCCACATAGGTCCATGTGCGGATATACGCCAACCGCTTGGATAGCGCGTCGATATCGCCGTCCGCGCGGTCAATGCGCTGCACCTGCGCGCCCAGCCAGTCATCGGGAACGCGGCCGAATTCGTGCAGATAGCCAAAGATCGCCTCCAGCAAACCGGCATGTTCGCCGTGGCTGATGCCGCGAAAATCCGGGATGCGGCAAACATCCCACAGAAGTTTGACGGCTTGAGCATTGCTGGCGCGTTCCCGGATCAGCCCGATTTCCGCAAGTGATTTCAGCGCGATCAGGTCGTCGGCCTCTCTGGCGCGGGTCAGATGCTCGCTGTCATTACCTTCTTCCAGCGTTGCAATCAGTTTGTCGACAGAGCCAAACCGCAACGCGGCATTGCGCCATTGCAGCCGCTTCAGTGGTGTAAACCGGTTGTCAGTGATCGCCTCTGCCAGCCCGTCGTCAATCTTGGGGGCCTCGCCGGTGGTGCCAAATGTGCCGTCACTCTGATACCGCCCCGCGCGACCCGCGATCTGGGCCAGTTCGTTTGCCGCGAGCGGGCACATTCGCCGCCCGTCAAACTTTGCCAGCGAAGAAAAGGCGACATGGGTGATATCAAGGTTCAGCCCCATGCCGATGGCATCTGTCGCCACCAGGTAATCAACCTCGCCTTCCTGATACATCGCCACCTGCGCGTTGCGGGTGCGCGGGGACAGAGCGCCCATCACCACGGCCGCACCGCCCTTCAGACGACGCAAAAGCTCGGCAATTGCGTAAACCTGATCGACCGAAAACCCGACAATCGCGGATCGCGGCGGCAGCCTGCTGATCTTCTTGGCGCCGGAATGGGTGAGGGTCGAGAACCGCTCTCGCCGCTGAAACTGCACTTTGGGGACCAGCGCCGCAATAGGGCCGCGCATTGTGTCGGCGCCAAGAAACAGCGTTTCATGCGTGCCGCGGGCCCGCAACAGCCGGTCGGTGAACACGTGCCCACGTTCGGGATCCGCGCAAAGCTGGATTTCGTCTACCGCAAGAAAATCGGGACCAAGCCCTTCTGGCATCGCCTCGACGGTACACACCCAGAACTGCGTACGTTCTGGAACGATCCGCTCCTCCCCGGTGACCAGCGCCACAACCGACGGCCCGCGCAGGGCAACGATCTTGTCATAAACCTCGCGCGCCAGAAGGCGCAGCGGAAGGCCGATGACCCCTGTCCGGTAACTCAGCATCCGCTCGATGGCGTAATGCGTCTTGCCTGTATTCGTGGGTCCCAGCACCGCAACGATGCGCCCCAGATTATCGGTCATTTATCTCGCCGGATTGCCTTTAACGTACCTAGCGTGTGAGCCAAATGGTTTAAAGGCGCTAACGCAACTATGCGTGATAATTGCAGCCCTCGGGGTCAGTGGCGGACTCCGGCTTTCACCGCACCAGAATTGCCCGGAAATCGTTCACATTCGTTCCTGTCGGCCCCGGAACAAACAGATTGCCTGCCAGATCGAACGCGCCCCACGCGTCATGCGCTGCCAACAGCGCCCTCGGATCCGATCCCGCCGCCCGGATCCGCGCCGCTGTCGTGCCATCTGCAAAGGCACCTGCATTATCTTCTGACCCATCGATCCCGTCGGTGTCCGCGGCCAGCATTGTCACACCTTCCACGCCGTCCAACGCCACCGCTGCCGACAGCAGAAACTCGCTGTTGCGCCCGCCGCGCCCGCCATCGCCTGACAGCGTCACAGTGGTTTCTCCACCGGAAAGGATCACCACCGGTGCCTCAAACGGCCGCCCGCGTAGCCGCACTTCGCGCGCCAGGGCCGCGTGCATCAGCCCGACATCGCGCGCTTCGCCTTCAATTGCATCCGACAGGATCACCGGCTTGAGCCCGGCCTTGCGCGCCGCTTCGGCGGCGGCCTCAAGCGACAGATTGGCAGAGGCGACGACGCGCACCTCGTCGCTTTCAAATTCTGTATCCGATGGCTTGGGTGCTGCAGGCACGTCGCCGTGCAGATATGCCGCGACCGTCGGCGGCAAGGTGATCCCAAAGGCATCGACCGCTGCCAATGCGTCTTCCAGTGTCGTGTCATCTGGCACAGTTGGGCCAGAGGCGACCATCGCCGGATCGTCACCGGGAATATCAGAGACAATCAAGCTCACCACGCGCGCCGGGTGCGCCGCCGCCGTCAGCCGCCCGCCTTTTATGCCGCTCACTTGTTTACGGATTGAATTCATTGCCGTGATCGGGGCACCAGATGCCAGAAGCGCGGCGTTCAATGCGGCCTCATCTTCCAACGTCAGCCCATCGGGCGGTGCTGGTAACAACGCCGACCCGCCCCCACAGACCAACGCAATCACCAGATCTTCCGCACTCAATCCTTCTACAGCCCCGAACAGAGCTTCTGTTGCCGCAAGCCCCGCCGCGTCCGGCACCGGGTGAGCAGCCTCTAACACTCTGATGGTCCGGCACGGCACGCTATAGCCGTACCGCGTGACCACCACGCCCTCGAATGGTCCCGGCCAGACCTGTTCAAACACCGCCGCCATCTGCGCGGCACCTTTGCCTGCGCCGATAACGACCGTGCGCCCCTTTGGCGGGTCAGGCAGGTGTTTCGGCAACACCAGCTTTGGATCGGCGGCCGCAACGGCGGCGTCGAAAAGTGAGGTCAGGAGGTCTCGGTTAACTGGATTTATCATGGGCTCCACTTAAACCGGAAAGGCGACATGAAAAACCCACGTTGCGTGGCGCTGTTAAGTTTTTCCGCGGAAGTGATCTGGGGACAAAGTTTGGTCCGACGAGGGCAATCAAATACGCAAGCGTGAAGACGCGCATTGATGGGCCGTGGTGCGGCGAACAAACGTTCGCTTTTGCCACTTAATCTCGCGAAATCCGTACTAGTCCCTTGATTCATCCGATTTGCGGGTAAAGGTGAGCAAGTTTGATGCGTGCGTCTTTAGTTGAGAATCGCCATGTCACCTTTGCGGATGCGGTGTTTCGCTCGGTTTCCCATGCCTTTGCTTCATTGGCCAAGGTGTTGCGATCAGGAATGCGGCGGTCGAGACATTGACGCGCAAGTGTGCTGAGTTCACATTCTGCGATGTTGAGCCAGGAGCCGTGTTTGGGCGTGAAGTGCCACTCAAACCGTTCGACAATGCGACGGGCTTCATCAGGTGGAAAGGCCTTGTATAACGACGCCGGGTTGTGGGTGTTGAGATTGTCCTGAACCAGTGTAATCCGGTCAGCCTTGGGGAAGTGGGTGTCGGCGAGGTCCTTGAGAATGTGGGCAAAATCGATGGCGGTTCGGCGGTCTCGAACGGCAACATGGCGCCAGCCTTCAAGCGGGGCAAACAACATGAACAGGCTGGCCACACCCGCGCGCTCGTATTCATAGTCGAAACGGGCTTCGCGCCCCGGCCGGATTGGGATCGGCGTACGGGTCTCAAAGGTCAGCTGCTTGCTGGTCTCGTCAAGGCAAACCAGCGGGCGGGCCGGATCATAGGGGCGCGTGTAGACTTCCAGCACATCTTCCATCGCAGCAACAAAACCTGCATTGGCTTTCGGAGGGATCACCCAATAGCGGCTCTTGTGCGGTTTGAGCGCGTTTTTTTGAGCACCCGATGGATCGTGCTGTCGCTGGCTGCTTCAACGATGCCCAATTCGACCACGCGCGTTTCCAGAAGACGCAAAGACCAGCGCGCGTGACCCTCCGGTGGTTCCGAACAGGCCAACGCAATGAGCTTCGCCTCAGCGGTTCCATCAAAGATTGCTGGCGTGGACGGGGTCTTCTGCTTTTTGCGACCCAGAGCCGCCTCAAGGCCTTCTTCCACAACCTGGCGGCGGGTACGGAATACTGTGGAAACACTGGTCTCCAAAGCTTCTGCAATCCGCTCGTCATCCCAGCCGCCACTGTCTGAAGATACATCTGCCTTGAGCAATATCCGCGCCTTGAGCAGTCGATACGCCGCCTGCCGACCCGTGCGGATCATATCCTCAAGCTGCAACCGCTCACCAGCATTCAGTCGAACAACATACTTCACAGCACGACCACATTTTGACATCTCAATACCCTCCCAAAATCTATAGCAGAGTGATTCAGAAAAATATCACAACGTCAAATCATGCGAAGCGAGGGACTAGTTTGAAACGTAGCAAAGCCCTCAAGAAATCGCCGGGCCAGGGGACGGCCCGTCGATGCGCGGCGGCCCGAGGGGCCTTGATTCCGCGCGAAGGGCGCAAGCCACCAATGTCTGTTCAAGGCCAAAACCGCCAACTCAGAACCGCGGGAATCACAACAAAATCAAAGCAACCCGCGCTCTTCCAGAACCTTTCGCGCAACCCGGAAGCATTCCAACGACTGCGGCACACCACAATAAATGCCGACCACATGAACGATGGCGCGGATTTCTTCTTTGGACACGCCATTATTCAGCGCGCCTTTGCAGTGGATTTCCCACTCATGCATTTTCCCCAGAGCACCGATCATGGCGAGGTTCATCATGCTTCGGGTTTTGGCGTCAATCACCTCATCGCCCCAACCGAACCCCCAGCACCACGCCGTCATCGCTTCCTGAAACGGGCGCGAAAATTCGTCTGCCGCAGCAAGATTCTTTTCCACATACTCCGCACCCAGCGTGCCTTTGCGCTGTTCCAATCCCTTCAGGAACAGGTCTTCGTCAAACAGGCTCATGTCAGCTCTCCATATTCAGAACGTTTAACAGCGAGGCCTCGATCTGCCCCGCGCAATAAATCGGTTTTTTATCCGCCCAATCGGTGATGACACCCGCGATGGCAGGCGTGGCGGTGACGTGATCCACAAGCGCCACCAATCCCGGCGCGTGCGTCTGCGCAATCGAGCGCAGGGGTGGCAGCTTGTCAATCATCGTGTGCCATAACGCGGTCAGGATGATCTCTTCCGCCCCGGGGGCGCCTGCGTCAAGGGTCTTTGCCACCGCCTCATGAACGGCCAGCCAGCGCGGCAGGCGTTCTTCGACAAAGCCCTGCCAGCTCGGTGCATCCCACATCTGCGCGCCATGCGTGCGGGTGATCTCAAACAGTATATCGGAGGCGTCGCAGGTCAGTCGCAATGCCACATCGGGATCGCGGATCAAGCTGTATTCGCGGCCCAAAGCCATGACGATCGCGGGCATCTGGGCCAATCGAACGCCGGTGACGCGATCTTCCAGAACAGGCGGCGCAAGCACCGGATAGCGCGATAACGTCGGATCGTCGTCCTTCAGCGCCGCCACCTCTTCAAACGACGCTTCCGCCCATTGCTGCCCGGCCTGCGCCAGCATGAACCGGATGAAATGTCCGCGAAACGGAATCGGCCAGTAATAAAGCTTGTATCGTGCCTTCATCCGCATCCCCCGCCGGTCATCCGTTTCTGCCCAAGCATCCCCTAGAGCACCCCTTCTGCCAAGACGATGCTCGCTGGCTCGGTGATCGCCGCAAAGGGAAACCCGCCGTCGTGTTCAAAGGAGGCAAAAGAAATTTCAGCCACTTTCCGGTGCCCAAGCCGGTTCAGAATCACGTGCTGGGTCGCCGCCGATGAAAGTTCGCCGATTATTGTTTGAAACCCGCGGTTTCGCGCCCGAACCTCAACTGCTTTGCGAAGTTGTTTGTATACCCCATGCCCCGCATAACCGGGCAATACCGCGCCCATATCCACGAGCATTGCCTGCCCCGGATTAGGCGCAGGCCCGTACTGATCGCACAGCGCGGCGGTCAGAGCCGCCAGCGGCGCGAACCGCCCCGATGGCTCACGCTGCGCCGTAAATTGCCCGGCAAAATCTGTGGCGATCAGGCACCCGGACAACCGCCCGGATTTTTCATCCACTGCGGCCACAGACAGATCCTCGGCCAGCATTTCGGCGAATGACTGACGCAAGTAGTTGCGGTATTCTTCAAGCCCAATCCCCAACGCCCGGTGCAACGTGCTGCTTTCAACGAAAACTTCCGCGGCAAGCGCGAAGGCCTCCTCCTGCAATTCACCGGTCAGTGGTTGCACCGAGATTAACGCCACCGCCTATCGCACCCGGATCGCGATATTTTTGGTCTGGACGTAATTCAGCAGCGCCTCCTGCCCCTTTTCACGCCCATAACCCGATTTGCCATAGCCGCCGAAAGGCGTCTCGACCCCGCCTGCAAACCATTCATTGACGAAAACCTGCCCGGCCTTCAGCGCCCGTGCCGTCTGTGTGGCCCGGTCGAGATCGCGGGTGAAGACGCCAGCGACCAATCCGTATTGGGTGCCGTTCGCGATCTCGACGGCCTCAGCCTCGTCACGGTATTTCAACACGCTGACGACGGGGCCGAAAACTTCCTCCTGCGCAATCGCCATATCGGCTTTGACATCTACCAGCACGGTTGGTTCCATGAAGAACCCCGGAAGGTTCCCGGCGCGCCCGCCGGCGACAACGCGTGCGCCCTGCCGTTCGGCCTCGGCCACCATACCCACCGCACGATCCCGTTGACCCGCCGATATCATCGGCCCCATCGCGCCAAGCGGTTCGGTCGCCTCGGCCCCGATGCTCATTTTTACACCCATTGCGACGTCTGCGATGCGCTCGACCAGTTCGTCATGCACATTCTCATGCACCACAACCCGGCTCAGCGCGGAACATATCTGCCCGGAATTCACGAAAATTCCGCGACGGATGTCGCCTTCAAAGCTTTCCAGATCCGCATCTTCATGCACCACCGCGGCCGATTTTCCGCCCAGTTCCAGAACGCACGGCACGATGTTATTTGCCGCCGCTGCCGCAATTGCCGACCCCGTGGCCACCGATCCGGTAAATACGATCTGATCGACGCCCGGATGACGGGCCCGCGCCGCGCCTGCATCCGGCCCAAGCCCCGTGAAAACCGACAGAGCGCCTTTTGGCACGCCACAATCCTTTGCCGCGCGGACGAAGAATTCACTTGCACATGGCGTCAGTTCCGAGGTTTTCACGATCACGGCGTTGCCAGTGGCGAACCCGCAGGCAATTGACCGCGACGCGATTTCCAGCGGGAAATTCCACGGGATGATCTGGGCCGATACACCATATGGTTCCCGCGCCGTAAAATCGACATAGCCCGCGCCCAGCGGGATCGACGTGCCCTCGATAAGTGCTGCCTGCGCCCCGAAATAGTCGAAATACTTCGCCGCATTGCCGACCTCGCCGCGGGCTTCCCACATCGCTTTGCCCTGTTCGGTGCAAAGCACGGTCGCGATCTCTTCAATATGCGCCTCAAACCAGCGGCCCATGTCCTGAATGATCCGCCCCCGCGCCATTGGCCGCATGTCGGTCCAGATGTTCGCATCAGCGAAATCGCGCGCGGCACCAACCGCCCGGTCCACGTCGCCTGCATCCGCCAACGCATGTTCGGCACAGACCTTCCCTGTGCCGGGGTTTTCAACATCGATCCGCCCCGCGCCGCCATCGACCCAATCGCCTGCGATATAATTCTGCCAATAGCTCTTCATGTTGCCCTCAATGCCGGAAGCCCCACGCCAGTCGCCTCAAACCCGCCATCCGCCGCCAGAATCTGCCCCGTAATATAGCTCGCCTTTTCCGAACACAGAAACGCAATCGCCTCGGCGATTTCTTCCTCTGACCCGTATCGATTGAGCGGGATCGCGTCGTGATAGGCGTCGATGATTTCCTGAGTGTGTACCGCCATCGCCAGCTTCGTCCTGACCGGACCGGGACAGATGCAATTGACGCGGATGCCATGTTCGCCGAGTTCGGCGGCGTGCTGTTTGGTCAACTGAATCACCGCTGCCTTAGAGGTGCCATAAGCCACCCGCAGCGTTGAGGCGCGCAGACCAGAGATCGACGCAATATTGACGACCGCGCCTTTGCTCTCCTTCAACGCCTCCGTTGCAGCTTGCGTACACAAAAACGTGCCATCAAGATTGGTCGCCATCACCCGGCGCCACATGTCGAAATCGTGGCATTCAATGGGGCCAAACTCCGCCACGCCGGCATTATTGATCAGGTTGTCGATGCGCCCATAGGTTTTCAGAACCTCCGTAACCATTTCGGCAACCTGCTCGGGTTCGGAAATGTCGCGCTCCAGCGCGAGACCGCCTGTCAGGGCGGAAGAGCGCAATGCCGCACCGTCACGGTCAACCTGCACCACCTGATGCCCGGCGTCAGACATCAACCGCGCCGTCGCCAGCCCGATCCCCCGCGCCGCGCCCGTGATAATGCTGACTTTCACTTAATGTCCAACCCTGATCCGATGCCGATACAGGTGATCGTAATGGGGTTTCATCCTGCGGTGAACCTGTTTCACACGCTCCGGCGCGGCATCGATCTCGACATAGCGGCGTTTCTGCGGCGTCAGGCCGGTGGAATTCGCAAGGTTGTGGTGAAACGACCCGCCATCCCACCAGCTGTGCTCTGACGGGTCGCCACCGGGATCCCAGGTCAGGGCGTCCTCGATGAACGGGATGTCCACAGCGTCGCAAAAGGCCCGCACCATCTCATGCGGGTTTTCCAACAGATCGTCGCTGTCAATCACTGGCGGCGGTGCGCCGTCGAGCGCGGTCAACAGATCAAACAGCGCCCGCTGTTCCGGGAAACCCACCTCGCCCTCATCGAAATCCGGCCATTTGTTGAAGATCGACGTGACCGTCTTGGCCGGATCGCGGATCAGGAACGCATGGGTGAAATGAGACAGGAACTCCGCGCCCCACATGTGGTTGATATAATGCGGAAAATCCTTGATGAAGACCGCGCCCTTTGCGGCGCGTTCCTGCAAATCCTCCCACACACTTTCCAGCGTCAGGCCAGGCGTGGTCCGGTCGCCGGATTTCCAGCGCTGCCAAAGCGGCTCCTCACCCTGATACCAAGCCTCGCCAAAGGGCTCGTGCAGGCATTCCAGATCGCCGCGCTGGCGCATCATCCATTCAAACGCGGTGGAGGTGGATCGGGGCACGGCCCAAAGCGCGATGATTTTGTTCATCGCGTTACGCCGCTCCGGACTTGATCCGGGGCCTCTTGCCCGGCGGTGATGTGAGGTCCCGGATCAAGTCCGGGACTGCGGTGTGCTTGACCATCAAAGACCATTCAGCAGCACCCCGTGATCCCCCTCTGGCGCGATCCCGAGTGATTTGAACACCCGCCAGTAAAGCGCCGAGTCATGCCCGATGACCGGTTTACCCACAGCCTCTTCGAGCACTTTCGTCAGATGCAGCGGTCGTTCCGGCACGCCGTCCGCATTTCGAAAATTACACATCCCGTTGATCAGGATCGCCTCTGCTTCGGGCGCCTGTTCCGCCGCATATTCAAAGCTCTTCAACGCCAGATCGCCGTCAAACACCCAGCGGTGCTCATTCACCGCCTCCTGGGTGTCAAACCAGCCCTGATCGTGGAAATTCCCCGCCCAAAGCACGCGGATCCCAGCCTCCTCCAGAAATCCAACGGTGCCTTGCCACCACTCCGGCCAGTGATAGGCGGCGTTCAGAGCAACGCTTTCGATCCCCCGATCGCGCAGAGCCTCGACCATCGCATACCCTGCCATGTGAAAGGCCAGCCCGTATTTGTCCGACAGCGCGGCACAGTGATCGCGAATACCGTCTACGCCCAACCCACTGGCATGCACCCAGTTCGAGCCGACCTGCGCCGCCACATCCGCACCGTTGCGCGACATGCAATGACAGAAATCCTCCATCATCCCGAAATTGGCGCGGCGCTGATCCAACCCGTGCGCGTAGCCCGGCACATGCAGCATCCAACCATGCACGCCAACGGATCGCGGCGCAATGCGCAGAAAATCCGAAGGCGCGGCGTCATAATCAAAGGGCGGGCATGTGAATCCGACCTGATGCGGAAACAGCTTATGCTCAGGCCGCCATTCGGTGGGCATCATGCGGTTGGGTCCTTCCCGTCGGTCGTCGCCGAATGGCTGGGCAGATCGTCATCCAATGTAACCCACGCCAGCTTATCCGCGCAGTGGATATGCGCCTGCGGATGATAGTTTGACGGGTCATTCAGAGAAGCAGCATAAAGATGGCTCTCGTCGGGCCAGATGTCAGCCTCATAGACCATGTGGGTGCCGCAAGTCGTGCAGAACCGTCGCTGAACCTTGCCATTGGCCGAGGAAAACTCGGTCATACCCCCAGTCCACTTGGCCTGTCCTTTTCGCAGGCCGAAGAAACTTGCGAACGGTGCCCCTGTCGCGCGACGGCAGCTGTCGCAATGGCAATGGCCCGACCAGAGCGGCTCGGCATCGGTTTTCCAGGTTACATCTCCACAAAGGCATCGACCCGACAAAGCGGCGTCGGTGATACATGCGGGGCCGCTGGTGTCCGGGGCGTCCGTCACCGGGTTCTGAAAGCTTGCGGATTTTGGGATGTCGTCGGCGACGGGCGCCCAGGGGACCGCTTGGGCGTAAAGGACGTGTTGGTCGGGCTGGTGATCCTGTGGCGCGTCGAGCGCGCCGACATTGATGAACACCTCGTCGGGCCACAGGTCCGACCGGAACCAGATTCGTGTGCCACAGACCGTGCAGAACGCACGGGAAGATTCGGGCGTGTAACGGTAGTCGGCCCAGGGACCATCAATTGTCATGCCCTCAGCGGAAAGCCCCGCTACGGCAGAGAAAGCCCCCGACACGCCGCGCCTGCATTCATCGCAATGGCAATTGAGATTGCGGGTCGCCGTGCCATTGTGCTGCCATGTAACCGCGCCACAAAAACAATGACCGGATTGTTGTGCCATGTCGCTCCTCCCAATATGTGGATCGCTTAGCCGATCCGGTCGGTGTTCTTTTGAAGAGACCTCTGCAAAACCCGTCCCTCCCGCCGATCGCCTCGACTTCCGGTTCTCGCGACCACGTTCTGTCTTGCGCGCCCGAGTTTGTCTCGGGCAGCGACCGACCTCCCCCCGGAGGGCGCTTTTGCAACGTTATCAAATGCCTGAACGCTAGCATTTTGTCGCAACCGCACCACAGATTCCAGCCGTCCAAGGCGCCCTCCAGGCCGGTCGCTGCCCTGTCGTTCCGCAAAGGCAGTCGGTTTGCCGAAGTCTCTTGAAGAAATAGCTACACGCCATCCACCGCCTCGCGCATCCATTGTTGCAACGCCTTGATGGAATGCTCCGAATTCACCCCGCAACCGGGGTCAACCACCAGCGGACCCGGCACGTAGCCGCGCGATCCAAGTCCCCTTTGAACGCTTTCAACAAGGTGAATATCCTCTTCCACCGTCGTCTCACGATCCTGCACAGCCATCTGCCGCACAACGGCATCTTCTTCGCCACCGACCGAAAACCACCCCCGCCAGACGGTGCAATCGCCAACCCCGCCCGGCCTCCAATGATAGGTGTTCAAAAGGTTGCCGGGATAAACCTGAAACGAAAACATCGGCCAAAGGAAAAAGCTGCGATATTCACCCGCATGCGGCACCGACATGTCGATGGGATAGCTCATCTGCTCCACCGCCTGACATTCGGTCGTGTGTTTCAGAACATAGCCGCCCGCTTTGGAAATGTCGTAAGTTTCCGGCTTCACAACGCCAGACGCAAATGTCGGGTGGTTCAGTGAGCAGTGATAGCATTCCGAGTAATTCTCGACAGAAACCTTCCAATTGCACTTTTCGTCGATCTCCACCCACTCCAGCGGCGCAAGATCCTGAATTTGCGGCACATATTCGGCCAGTTCACCACGGACACCGGGATACCATTCCTCCATCGGCGCAGCCTGCGCGTCGAGATTGACGAACAGAAATCCGTTGAAATCCTCGCACCGCACTTCGGTCAGACACACCGTTGCCCGGTCAAAGCCCGGCACTGATTTGATGTTCGGCCCGGCACGCAGTTCGCCGGTTAGTTCATAGGTCCAGGCATGGTACGGGCAAACCACGACGCGGGTCGTTCCCTTTCCCTGTGCCAGTTCATGCGCCCGATGCTGACAGACGTTGTAAAACACGCGCACCTCGCCGTCGCGGCCCCGAATTGCGAAAAGGCTTTCACCGGCGATCTCGAAAGTGACGTAATCACCTGTTTGGGGAATCTCCGAGGCATGGCAGCCGAATTGCCAGGTCCGCGCGAATAGCCCCGCCATCTCGGCGGCATAGATGTCCGAATCGATGTAATAGCGCGCCTCTAAGGACTTGGTGACCGACATCCCTCAGGCCCCTTCTTCAGAATATATGCCCAGCGCGTGGCGACGGTCGTGAAACCGCTCCACCCGTTCCACGATCTCCGGGGTGGCGGCGGCAATCACGAAACTCAACAGCGTCTCCAAAAGCGCAATCGTGGAAACTGATGAGGGGAAAAACTGTGGCGTGTCTGCGGCGACGACAAAGCTGTGATCTGCCCCGCGAATAACCGGCGAGGCGAGCGAATCGCTGATCCCGATGATTTTCACGCCCTGTTCGCGTGCCACTTCCACGGCGGCGATCACCTCAGCGCGATAAGGCCGACAGGTGATGGCGATGAGAACATCGCGCTTATCCGTGCGCGCCAGATCGTCCACTGCCGTTGACCCGATCCGGGGTATCGCGTGAAACTGCACCATGCCTGTCGAAGCCAGATACGTGAAGTTCTGCGCATTCGCCGAATTCACCCCAACCCCCAGTGTGAAGACCTGCCGCGAGCCCCAGATTGTGCGCGCCGCCGCCTGCAATTCATCAGTGTCGATACCGGCGAAGGTCTCTTCGATATTGCGCAGGGCCGAACCCACCATATCCGCGTAAAGCGTACCAATCGCGCCGCGCCCCGCCTGTTCCTGCAACCAGCGCGCGCGGTCAGGGAAAGAGGCCGATCCGTCCCGAATCGCCTGACGAAACGGCTCCTGAAAATCCGCAAACCCTTCGAACCCGACCTGCTGCGCCATGCGCACCAAAGCATTTGGTGTGACCTCTGCCGCCTCCGCCAGCCCCCGCACTGTCGACACGCCGACACTGGCGGGGTTTTCCAGCACGTAACGCGCGGCCTTTTGCGCCGCGGGCGTCAGGCTTTCCCATTCCTCGGTCAGCCGATCCAAAACATTTGTGTCATTCATCATTGACGATGGTACATATGTGCGAATAGCCTGTCGAGAGAAAACTTTTGCGAAGGATTCGCCTGCGATGTCAGACTTTCCCACACATGCCCGCGTGGTCATCCTTGGCGGTGGCATCATGGGCTGTGGCGTCGCTTATCATCTGGCTCATGAGGGCTGGTCGGATGTGGTTCTGTTGGAAAAGGCGGAACTGACCAGCGGATCGACATGGCACGCGGCGGGGCAGATCACGCATTCGACCTCCAGCTTCTCACTCGGCAAATGCGTCGATTACAATATCGGGCTATATTCCGGTGCGTTGGAAGCCGAGACCGGCCATTCCGTCACCTGGCATGGCTGCGGTTCCTTCCGGCTGGCTTATGACGAAGACGAGATGGACTGGCTGCGTCACACGCTCAGCGTCGCCACCTCGCTTGGTTTCAACATCGAGTTGGTCGCGCGCGACCGTGTTGCCGAACTCCATCCGTTCTACAATCTCGACGGCGTACGCGGCGCGCTTTACACGCCCGAGGACGGCCACGTGGATCCCTCTGGCGTCACGCAAGCCCTGGCCGCCGGGGCCCGCGCCAAAGGCGCCAAGATCATCCGCCGCTGCCGCGCCACCAACATCACTCGTGCCGCCAACGGCGAATGGGTGGTCGAAACCGAAAACGGCACGATCACCTGTGAACACGTCGTCAACGCTGGCGGCACCTATGCCCGTCAGATGGGCGAATGGTCGGGGATCAACATCCCCACGACCTCAATGACGCACCACTATTTCGTCACCGAACCCGTGCCGGAATTTGCCGATCTAGACCGCGAGTTACCCGTCATCCGCGACGACAAGAAGGTCTCCGGCTATATCCGCATGGAACAGAAACGCGGGCTGATCGGCATCTACGAGAAAGCCAACCCCAACACAGTCTGGGAGGATCACTGCCCCTGGGATGCGGAGAACGAGCTGTTCGATGCCGATTACGACCGGATCATGCCGTGGCTGGAAGAAAGCCTGAACCGGATGCCGATCTTCGCCGATCTCGGCATCCAGCGCGAGGTGCATGGCGCGATCAGCCATCCGCCCGATGGCAACCCGCTGATCGGGCCGGTGGCGGGCGCGCCGAATTACTGGTGCGCCTGCGGCACGCAGATCGGCATCGGTTGGGGCCCGGGGCTGACCCGAGAATTGGCGCGCTGGATGGTTCATGGCGCGGCGAGCATTTCCATGCGCGAATACGACCCGCGCCGGTTTGGGCCTTACGCCGACAAGGAATATCAGATCACCAAGGCGCGCGAAGACTACTGCCTGCGCCACGAAATCCCGTTCCCGCATTTCAACCGGTTGGATGGCCGCCCGGTCAAAACCTCAGCACTCTATGAGACGCTCAACGAAAAGGGCGCCGTGCATGAAGAGGTCTATGGTTGGGAACGCCCCCGCTGGTTCGCGCCGGAGGGCACGCCCGCCAAGGATATCTATGCCTTCAAACGCTCGGCGCTGGACGACATCATCGCCGCCGAAGTCCGCGCCTGCCGCGAAGCCGCCGGGATCATGGACATCTCCAGCTTTGCCAAGATCGAGGTTGCGGGGCCGGATGCCCGCGTGTTCCTTGACGGCCTTGTCCCAAACCGCCTGCCCGGCAAGGATGGCCGCGTCATCCTCACCCATTTCCTGAACCGCGCCGGAACCATCGAGGCCGAAGTTACCATCGTGCGCATCGCCGAAGACTGGTACTATATCACCTGCGCCGCCTTTTTCGAGCAGCGGGTGATTGATCATCTGACACAGCACAGCACCGGCAAAGACGTGCAGCTCTTCAACCAGTCCGAAGAATTCGGCGCCCTCGCCCTGCAAGGCCCACGCGCCCGCGATATCTTGCAACGCTGCACTGACGCCGAGTTTACCAATGTCGCCTTCCCTTGGCTTTCTGCCCGGATGATCGAAGTTGCCGGTGCTCCGGTGCACGCCATCCGCATGTCCTATGGTGGCGAACTGGGCTGGGAATTCCACGCCCCGATGGCCCATATCACCCCGATCTATGAGGCGCTGATGGCCGCTGGAACCCCGCTTGGCCTCCAAAACTATGGCTCTTTCGCCATGAACGCGATGCGAATGGAAAAGGGCTTCAAAGGCGCGGGCGAACTCACCAACGAGGTCACACTGCCCGAGGCTGACGTGATGCGCTTCGTCAGGACCGACAAGGAATTCCTCGGCAAGGAGGCCTCACTCGCTCAACCGCTGCGCTGGAAATGCGTCTACTTGCAAATCGAACCTGATGGGATTGCCGACGGCCACGGTGGCGAGGCGGTGCTGCAAGACGGACAGGTCGTCGGGTCCACCTCATCTGTCGCTTACGGCCCCACCGTCGGCAAGATCCTTGCCTTCGCCTATGTCAAACCCGAAGCCGCCGAACCGGGCACTGACCTGACCGTCCTGATCCACGGCAATCCCCGCCCGGCGCGCGTCCTCTCCGAGCCCGCCTACGACCCCGCTTCCAAATTGCCACGAACCGATGCAGCCTAACCCCCACCCAATTCTTCTCTTTCAAAATACCTCGGGGGAGCGCGAGGGGGCAACGCCCCCTCGCCCCCGTCGGATTTTGCGAAGCAAAATTCGATGCCCAATAAAAGGACCGCGCCGATGACCGATATTCCCAAATCCATGAACGCCATCGTGCTGACCGGCCACGGTGGCCTCGACAAGCTGGAATACCACGACGACTGGCCCACGCCTCAGCCCGGGGCCCATCAGGTGCTGATAAAGGTCCACGCCACCGGGATGAATAACACCGACGTCAACACCCGCTCGGGCTGGTATTCCAAAGACGTGACCGAGGCCACGACCGGCGGGGCCTATGATGCCATCACCGACGACGATGGCACATGGGGCGGCTCCGGCATTACCTTCCCGCGCATTCAGGGTGCCGATGTCTGCGGCACGGTCGTTGCGGCTGGGTCTAATGCCGACCAGACACTCATCGGCAAACGCGTCATCACAGACAATTGGGTGCGCGACTGGGATGATCCTTTGAACCGCGACAAGGCCCGCTATTACGGCTCTGAGCTCGATGGAGGCTTCGCCGAATATTGCGTGATCGACTTCCGCAATGTCGGGGCGGTCGACACCGACCTTAAAGACGCTGAACTCGCCACATTCTCGTGTTCCTACACCACCGCCGAAGGCATGCTGTCGCGCGCCGGTGTGAAATCCGGCGACCGGGTGCTGATCACTGGCGCGTCCGGCGGCGTTGGCTCCGCTCTAATCCAGCTCGCCAACCGCCGTGGCGCGACCACCATCGCGATGGCCTCTGCCGCCAAACATGCCGACGTTGCTGCCCTCAACCCAGCTCATATCCTCGACCGCGCGCCCGACGATCTCGCCGCCGCGCTTTACGACGCCACTGGCGATGACAAGGTCGATGTCGTCGCCGATATCGTCGCCGGTCCTTATTTTCCGACCTTGATCGAACAGATCGCGCGGGGTGGGCATTACGTCACCTCGGGCGCCATCGCCGGACCCATCGTCGATCTCGATGTCCGCACGCTTTATCTGCAAGACCTTACCTTCCACGGGTCCACAGTTGTCGAACCCCACATCTTCCGCGACCTCATCACCTATATCGAGGCGGGCGAAATCCGCCCGATCCTTGCCGCCACCTTCCCGCTAAAAGATTTTCACGCCGCGCAAGAGGCATTCATAGCCAAAAAACACACCGGCAACATCGTGGTCATCCCGTGACCCGCGCCGTCTGGGAAAACCTTCTGGATGCCGCGCGCGAAACCCACCGCGCGGCGCTGCCTTGGTTCTGCACTTTCCCGGACGATTTGCGCGAGACGACGCTCACCCCACACCGCATCGGTGCCGCCGATCTGTTTGAGGCTGACATCGACCTGACCAACGCCCACCCATTGGCCCGGCAGTTCTGCGCCGCCAGCCCTTACGCCCAGTGGCGCGAAACCTACAAGGGTTCCGCCATCGGTGACGACTTTCTTAACCGGTTTGGGTGTTTTTGCCTGATCGGGTCCGGCGGCGCCTATCTCAGCGACCAGATGGGCGCCTATGTCGTTTATATGCCGCCAGACCTGCCATATCCGTGGCATCACCACCCCGCGGAAGAAGCGTATCTGATCCTTGCCGGCAGTGCCGAGTTCCATCGCGAGGGACACGCACCCGAAACCCTGTCGGCGGGTGAGATCAGCCATCACACACCCGGTCAGCCCCACGCGACGATGACCGCCGACAGTTCATTGATCGCTTATGTCGTCTGGAAGGGCGACCAAGCCACCAAGCCGATCTGGACGAAGGAGGCGCTCAGATGAGTTTGTCCATCCTCCTGTCCACCATCCGCGACCTGCACAACGACACGCCTGCAATTCGCGCATTTGCCCCTTGGCCTGATGACCTGACGCCAACGAAAACCGCGCCGGCGCCATGCGCGGCAATGTCGCTCGTTATCGCGCTGG
This sequence comes from uncultured Paracoccaceae bacterium, assembly GCA_951812305.1. Classification (GTDB taxonomy): domain Bacteria; phylum Pseudomonadota; class Alphaproteobacteria; order Rhodobacterales; family Rhodobacteraceae; genus Rhodobacter_B. The sequence goes on along the minus strand of CATOSB010000008.1, from coordinate 298,946 downwards.
ACGCCGACGACGATGTGACAAACGCAATCAGGCACGCCGCCGAGCACGCCGAATGGCGCCAGACCTATACCGAAAGCGAAGTCGGCGCAGAATTCCTTGCCCGATACGGCTATTTCGAGCTGTACGGCCCCTCTGGCCATTTCCACAGTGCGAAGCTGCGTGGTTACATCGGGTTTTGGGACAAGGAGCTTGATTACGGCTGGCATCGCCACGAAGCAGAAGAGATCTACTATTCCATCTCAGGTGCCCCGCAATTCCTGTCTGAAACCCAACCCGAAAGTTGGCCTAAACCAGGCCAAACCCGCCACCACGCGCCATGGGAACGCCACGCAATGAAATCCGGCGACGCGCCGTTTCTTTGCTATGCTGTCTGGAAAGGCCCCGGACTGGCCGCCCTGCCAGAGATGTCGACATGACCACCACCGCTCCCACAATCCCCGGCGCTGTCGCCGCTGCGATCGACGCAACACCTGCTCCCGCGCGTCTTCTGCAGATCCGTGAATTAATACATGAAACGGCCATCGCGACCGACACCGCCCCTTTGGAAGAAACCCTGAAATGGGGACAACCGGCCTATCTTCCTGCCAAACGCGCAGGCACCACCATCCGCCTTGGCGCGACGCCCGGCCATTGCGCGCTTTATGTCCATTGCCAGACCACGCTTGTGAATGACTACCGCGAACGGTTCCCGACCGAATTCGCCTATGAAGGCAACCGCGCTGTCTTGATCCCGCACGATAAGCCGTTGAACAGCGATGCATTAAGCCAAGTCATCGCCGCCGCGCTTACCTATCACCGCAATAAAAAGGTACGTGCATGACCCGCCCTGCGGCCACAGCCACCACTATGATTGACGACGGGCGCACCCGCGTCACGCGGTTCGATTTCGCGCCCGGCGCAGAAACCGGCTGGCATCGCCACGGGATGGATTATACCAAGGGTTATTCAATCTGACCGACTTTCGCCCAGTTGCGGCTTGCGATGGATGTGATGGTTTGCGGTCTTGCGATGAGGTTGTTCCAGGCCTCGCACCCCGCGTCGAGAATCGCGTCATATGTGTCGAACGTCCGGTTTGCGAGCCATGTCTGGCGGAGATATTGCCAAATGTTTTCGGTTGGATTCAGCTCTGGTGATTTGGGCGGCAGAAACATGAGCGACAGGTTTTGCGGGATTTCCAGAGCGGATGTCGTGTGCCAGCCGGCTTGGTCCATGAGGATGACGGCGTGGGCGCCATCGGAGACAATTTTGCTGATTTCTTCCAGGTGGCGCTGCATCGCATAGGTGTCGGCTGCTGGCATCATGATCGCCGCGCCGGTGCCGCGTTCGGGGCAGATGGCGCCAAAAAGATACGCATTTTGGTAACGCTGATCGGCGGGCTGGCGGGGCCGTGTGCCCTTGCGTGCCCACTGGCGGACGCGGGTGTTCTTCTGACCGAGACGCATCTCGTCCTGGAACCAGATTTCGACGGGTTTGTCCGGCGGCACCCCCTGAAGCGTCTCCTTCAGATTGTCGCCGAAGTTTTTTTGAAATCCTCAATGACCTGCACGTCCTGCCCCGGGTGCTGAGGGCGTGCGCTGATGTGGGAAAAGCCCAGATTGTGCAGAATCTGCCCCACATGGCGCTCGTGATAGTCGACGCCAAAACGCGCCTTGATCACATTCTTCAAATCGACCCGCCGCCAGCGGACGACACCGTCCTTTTCAGGATCAGGACCGGTCTCGACAAGAGCCGCCAGTTCATCCAGTTGCGCATTGTCAAGGCGGGATCGCGAGCCTCCTCGCTGCCGATCCAGCAGCCCCGCTGGACCATCAGCGTTGAAACGGAGCACCCAGTCCCTGAGCGTTTGCCGGTCCATCCCGCCAATGCGGGCCGCAGCCCCACGCGACATGCCATCGGCGATAGCGGCAAGCGACAAAAGCCGTCGGCTCTGCCGGGCATCAGAACTCTCTGCGGCAAGCTTGCGCAGATCATTGGCGGTAAAATCGGCTCGCATCGGTATCCTGGCTGGCATCGGTGGTCTCCTTTGCCAATCTTGAATCACCTCAGCACCTCAGGCGGTACCCAAAATCCATAGCTGAGTCATTTTGAAGCACCCTTGGTATTACGTCATCATCGCGCTGACCGATTGCCATATGTTGCTCGAAGAACCGGGCGGGGGCACACGCACAACCGACGTGGCGTCCGGCACCTCTTACGCCCGCGATGAGGGAGTCGAACACAACGTCGTCAACGCAGGCGATGCGCCCATGTCATTCGTCGAGGTCGAGTTGAAGTGAAGATCACCCGCATCTCCGTCTACAAGACGCCGCTGCCCTATGTCGGCGGTACCTATGGCTGGGGACGCGGAAATGCAATTTCAACCGCGTTGGCAAGCGTTGTGGTGATCGACACGGATGCGGGGCTGCAGGGTTGCGGAGAATTCACGCCCTGTGGCGAAAACTACATGGTGGCCCATTCCGAAGGTGTGGAAGCCGCCGCGCGTTTGCTGGTGCCAGCGCTGATCGGCGAAGACCCGCGACAGGTGGCGCGAATCGAGCAAATCATGGACGCCACGATCCAAGGCCACGGCTATGCCAAGGCCCCCATCGACGCCGCCTGTTGGGACATTCTCGGCCAGTCGCTCAACGCGCCGCTCTGGCTTCTGCTGGGCGGCAAGCTGACCGACGGCGCGCCGATGTACCGCGTGGCACCGCATAATAGCCCCGAGGAAACGGTTACCGAGATGCAGGCGCATCGCGCCGCCGGGTACCGCCAGTTTCAGATCAAGGTCGGGGCCGACTGGGCCACGGATATCGAACGCATCCGTGCCACTGTCCCGCTTTTGCAACCTGGCGAAAAGGCGATAGCCGATGCCAATCAGGGCTGGCATGTGGACGAGGCGATCCGGGTGACGCGCGCGACGCGCGACCTCGATTACATCCTCGAACAGCCTTGCAAGACTTACGAAGAATGCCAACAGGTGCGCCGCCGCACCGACCTGCCCATGAAACTGGATGAATGCGTCACCGGCATCCACGCCGCCCAGCGCATCGTGGCAGACCGCGGCGCGGAAATCTGCTGCCTGAAGATTTCAAATCTCGGCGGTCTGTCAAAGGCACGCCGGGTGCGCGATTACCTGATCGACAATCGCATCGCCGTCGTCGCCGAAGACACCTGGGGCGGCGAAATCGCCACCGCAACGCTTTCCCATTTCGCCGCCTCAACGCCTGAGGAATGGCTGATCAACACAACCGATCTGCACAATTACAACACCCGCTCCACCGGCACGCCCGCGCCGCGCACTGCCAATGGCCGCCTCTTTGCCTCCGACACCCCCGGCCTCGGCGTCACCCCTGATTTTGAAAGCCTAGGAGACCCGGTTGCCATCCATGAATAGCCCATTGCTTCTCTATGGTCGCAAATACGGCCCCTGGAGGGTCGGCCAGCCACATGCGCCCTTGCAATTAGAGGCGCACCAATCCGTGAGACACGCATGAAGATCACCTGCATCACCGTCTTCCAAAAGAACCTCACACTGGAGCATCCCTATTGGCTGTCCGGCGGTCGGCTAAAGTTCGAAACGCTGGACGCCACCCTCGTCAAGTTCGACACGGATGAGGGCCTGACCGGTTGGGGCGAAGGCACGCCCTGGGGCCACACCTATGTCCCCGCGCACGGCCCCGGTATCCGCGCAGGAATCGAAACGATGGCACCCTTCATTCTTGGCCTCGATCCCCGCCGGGTGCTGGATGTGGAACGTGCGATGGATCTGGCCCTGCCCGGCCATCTCTACGCCAAATCCCCCATCGACATGGCCTGCTGGGACATTGCCGGGCAGGCGGCGGGCTTGCCGATTGCGGATCTGATGGGCGGCGGGTCGCGGACGCCAAAGCCGATTGCCTCGTCCGTCGGCGCGAAGACCGTTGAAGAGACCCGCGAGGTGTTGAAACGCTATCGCGACCGGGGTTACATTGCGCATTCGGTGAAAATCGGCGGCGATGTGGACCGCGACATTGCCCGCATCCGCGATGTTGAAGAACACCGCGCCGAGGGCGAAACCATCCTCTACGATGTCAACCGCGGCTGGACCCGGCAACAGGCGCTGCGGGTGATGTCCGCCACCGAAGACCTGAATGTAATGTTCGAACAGCCCGGCGAGACGCTGGACGATATCGCCGCGATCCGAACAAAACACGCCGCCCCGGTCAGCGTGGACGAAAGCCTCGTCACGTTGCAGGACACCGCCCGCATCGCGCGCGACGGGCTGGCCGAAGTCTTTGGCATCAAGCTGAACCGCGTCGGTGGGTTGACCAAGGCCGCGCGGATGCGCGACATTGCGCTGGCGCACGGCATCGACACTTTCGTGATGGCGACCGGCGGCTCGGTCCTTGCCGATACCGAAGCGCTGCACCTTGCCGCCACCATTCCCGATCACAACATGCTTGGCACCTGGGCCTGTCAGGACATGATTACCACCGAAATCGCGGACGGTGCTGGTCCACGCGCCAAGAATGGACACTTGCATTTACCCGAAGGTCCGGGACTTGGCGTCCGGCCAAGCGAAAAGGCCCTAACGAAAGTTGCAGATTATGAATGACCTGCTGCGTCACCCTGTTTCAAATACTCTGGGGGGTGAATTGGCCAAGGGCCAAGAGGGGGGCAAAGCCCTCCTGCCCCCCGGCGACGCCGCAGGCGGCGCAATCCGGTGGCGCCCATGAAAGTCACCCGCATCCGCCTCTGGCACGTCGCGCTGACCAGCCTTGAGACCTATTACATGGCCGAAGGCAAAACCTGCGACACGGTTGAAACCGTGGTGCTTGCACTCGATACCGACACCGGCCTGACCGGCTGGGGAGAGGTCTGCCCGATCCCGCATTACCTGCCCGCCTATGCCCGCGGTGTGGCCCCGGCGGTGGCAGAAATGGCGCCGGTGATCCTCGGTGCCTCGCCACTCGGGCCAGAGGCCCTGATGTCTCGTCTCGACACCCATCTGCCGGACCACCGCTACGCCAAATCGCCGATGGACATCGCGCTTTGGGATCTGACCGCGCAAGCGGCAAACCTGCCGCTTTATGCGCTGCTCGGCGGGCGGCGGCAGGACACGTTGCCACTCTATCACTCAATCACCTGCGTCGCACCCGACGAGATGGCGCGCATGTCACGCGTCGCGCAAGAAACCGGCATCACCCAGTTTCAGGCCAAGCTCGGCGCGGATGATGACTGGCAGGCGGATGTTGAGCGTCTGACCAAGGTGCGCGAGGCTGTAGGTTCCGGCCCGCTGGTCTATGGCGATTGGAACATGGGTGCCGACCGGCTGACCGCCACCCGCGTGGGTCGTGCGGTGGCGCATCTGGACGTGATGCTTGAACAGCCCTGCGCCATGCTGGCGGATTGTCAGGCCGTGCGCGAGGCCTGCGGTCTGCCGATGAAACTGGACGAACTGGCCCATGACATCGCCACACTTCTTGAGGCGAATCAGCGCGGCATTCTTGACGCCGTTGCGCTGAAACTCTCGAAATTCGGCGGGCTTTCAAAGCTGCGCACCGCGCGCGATCTCTGTCTGCATCTGGGCGCGAAGATGTGCATCGAATGCACCTGGGGGTCCGACATCGCCACCGCTGCCGCGCTGCATCTGGCGGCGGCGACCGAGCCGAAATTCCTGATGAACACCTGCGATTTGTCGGGCTATGTCACGCCACGCCTCGACCCGACCGCGCCGACCCGCGCCAAGGGACGCATCGCCCCGCCAGACGGCCCCGGCCTTGGCGTAACCCCCGACCTCGACCTCCTCGGCGCACCTGACGCCATATTCGACTGACCCCGGAGCTACCATATGGACGACTTCTCAAATGCCTTTCCCACCGACGATCCAGAGTGGGTGCGCGACCAGCACGCCAATCATTATCTGCAGAGCTGGTCGAAGCAGGGCAACCGCCCTCGTGTAATCACCGGCGGCGAAGGCAGCTGGTTCTGGGACAGCGATGGCAAGCGTTATCTCGATTTCCAGTCGCAGCTGGTGAACATGAACCTCGGCCATCAGCACCCGAAGATCGTCGCCGCGATTAAGGATCAGGCCGACAAGCTCTGCTATATCGGCCCGGCGATGGGCTGCGATGTCCGCTCTGAACTCGCCGCGCTAATTAACGAAATCACGCCACCGAACATCGCCTCGACCCTTTTCACCACCGGCGGCGCGGCAGCCAATGAAACCGCGATCCGTCTGGCGCGGCATTTCACCGGACGCCAGAAGATCATCGCGCGCTACCGCTCTTACCATGGGGCCACAGGGGGGGCGCTGTCGCTGACCGGCGATCCACGCCACCACCTGACCCGCGCCGACATGCCCGGCGTGGTTCGGATGCTGGACCCTTACGCTTATCGCTCCCCGACAGGTCACAAAGATCCTGCCGATTGCCCGGTCTGTCAGGGCGGGCCGCATCTGGAAGAAATCCTGATGTATGAAAACCCGAATTCCATCGCCGCGGTTATTCTGGAATCGGTCGTCGGCACGAACGGCATCATCGTGCCGCCCGATGGTTACATGCAGTCGATCCGCGAGACCTGCACGAAATACGGCATCCTTCTGATCGTGGACGAGGTCATGGCCGGGTACGGGCGCACGGGCGAGTGGTTCGCGGTGGATCACTGGGGCGTGGAGCCTGACATTCTGTGTTCCGCCAAGGGGATCAATTCCGGCTATGTGCCGCTCGGCACGATGTCAGTATCGCTGGAATTGCGCGGCTGGCTGATGGACAACCCCCTACCCGGTGGGCTGACCTATGCCGGCCACCCGCTGGCCTGTGCCTCCGGCGTCGCGGCGATCCGGGCGATGCAGGAAGAAAACACGCTGGCCCATGCCACCGAGATGGGCACGAAAATGCGCGCCGAACTGGCGCGGATGGCGGAAAAGCACCCTTCAATCGGCGATATCCGGGGCTTGGGCATGTTCAATGGCATCGAACTGGTCAAAAACCGCGACACGCGCGAGCCGCTTGTGCCCTTCGCGGCCAAAGGCGAGGCCGCAAAGCCAATGGCCGAGATGATGGCGTTCGCGATGAACGAAGGGCTCTATCTGTCGTCCTTTTCAAACATAATCCGCCTGACACCGCCGCTTAACATTTCCGAAGAGGATATGATGTGGGGATTGGAGGTTCTGGGCCGGACATTGAAGATAGCCGATCGGCTTTACGAGGGGTGAATTCAAACGGCAGATTTCAGAAATTCCGCAAGCGCCTTTGCTTCTTCATCCGACAGTCTGAGACTCAGCTTGCTGCGCCGCCATAATACGTCCTCGGCAGTACGCGCGTATTCTTTCTCGATCAGCCAACGCACCTCGGCCTCCGTCAGCGTCGCGCCGAAATCCTGCCCGAGATCACCAACCGCCTTGGCCTCCCCTAGTATCATGCGCGCCTCGGTCCCATAGGCGCGCGCAAGACGCCGCGCCCACGGCTCGTTCAAAAAAGGATACTCCGCAACCAGATCATGCGGCATCCTATCGGCATCGGCGACGCCAAAGTCACCACCCGGCAGTGCGACGCCCGCGGTCCAGATCTCCGAGTTGAGACTCAGCGCTTCATTCACCTTTTCCAACGCGTTTTCCGCCAGTTTGCGAAAAGTCGTGATCTTACCGCCAAAGACATTCAGCACCGGGGCACCGGCACTGTCATCGACGCTCAGGACATAGTCCCGCGTGGCCGCCGTGGCCGATTTCGCGCCATCTTCATAAAGCGGGCGCACGCCGGAATATGTCCAGACGATATCGTCCTTTGTTACTGGCGTTTTGAAGTATTCATTGGCGAAACTCAGCAGGTAATCGCGTTCTTCGTCCGTGCATTCCGGCGGCGTATCGGGGCCTGCGTGGTCCTCATCCGTGGTGCCGATCAGCGTGAAATCCTCCTCATAGGGAATTGCGAAGATGATCCGCCCATCGGTTCCCTGAAAGAAATAACATTTGTCGTGCTCAAACAGACGGCGGGTCACGATATGGCTGCCACGCACGAGGCGAACGGTTTGCTGTGTGTTGAGGCCGAGCGTGCCGCGCATCGTCTCGCCAACCCACGGGCCAGCGGCATTGACCAGCATTCGCGCACGAATTGTGGTTTGTTTGCCGCCATTTTCGACGGTGACGCGCCACGCCCTGTCTTCAACCCACGCCGAAACAACGCGGGTTCGGGTCATGATCTTTGCACCACGTGCTTCGGCGTCGCGTGCATTCAAAACGACGAGCCGCGCATCCTGCACCCAGCAGTCAGAATATTCAAACGCTTTCAGATACTTATCCTGCAACGGCGCGCCGACGGGATCGGATCTCAAATCCACCGAAGACGTCCCCGGCAATATCTTCCGCCCGCCCAGATTGTCGTATAGGAACAACCCTAGCCGGATCAGCCAAGCGGGCCGCCGCCCACGCATCCACGGCATCGCAATGCTCAGAAACCGGCTGACAGGCGTGTCGGAGTCAAACCGCTGATCCTTGTGATAGGGCAGTACAAACCGCATCGGCCAGGAAATATGCGGCATCGCGCGCAAAAGAGTTTCGCGCTCGATCAGCGCCTTGCGCACAAGGCCGATTTCAAGAAACTCAAGATAGCGCAACCCGCCGTGAAACAGTTTTGTCGAACTGGAGGATGTCGCGGACGCCAGATCGTTCATTTCGGCCAAAGCCACGCTCAGGCCCCGGCCCGCCGCGTCCCGCGCGATACCGCAGCCGTTGATGCCGCCGCCGATTACGAAAATGTCGTAGGTTTCTTCCTGCATTACACCCGCCATTACAGGATTTGCCGCTCTGTTACCGCTAAAGTCGGGCGGCGAAAAGGGCTGGTTATTTTCTGAGCTGTCGCGTTTGATGCTGCGCGAGGAGAAATGCCCATGACGCCACCTGAAACATTGAAGATGCTGATCGACGGCGCAAGGGTTGATGCAGGCGATGGCGCGACATTCGCGAGCCAGAATCCGGCAACCGGCGAAATCTGGGCCGAAGTGCCCGAGGCCACTGCGGATGACGTAGACCGCGCCGTGCGGGCCGCAAACGCGGCGCTTTCCGGCCCTTGGGGGCAGATGACCGCCACTGAGCGCGGCAAATGCCTGCGCCGTTTGGGCGATCTAATGGCGAAAGCGTCAGAGGAACTGGGCCGGATCGAAACCCGCGACACCGGCAAGCTTTACGCTGAAACCGCGTGGCAGGCGAAATACATCGCCGAATATTACCACTTCTTCGCCGGCGCCGCCGACAAGATCGCGGGCGAAACCCTGCCCATCGACAAGCCCGACATGTTCGTTTTCACCGAACGCGAACCACTGGGCGTCGTGGCGGCGGTGATCCCTTGGAACAGCCAGCAGTTTCTGGCGGCGACAAAGGTCGCCCCGGCGCTGGCCGCGGGAAATACAATCGTGCTGAAAGCGTCCGAACACGCCTCTGCGCCGCTCTTGGCGCTTGGTCCCCTGATCGAAGAGGCCGGAATTCCGCCGGGCGTGGTCAACATTATTACAGGGCATGGCGACCCCTGCGGCAAAGTCCTGACGAGCCATCCGCTTGTCGCGCGCGTGGCCTTTACCGGCGGTCCGGCATCAGCGCGCCACGTGGTGCGCAACACGGCAGAAAACTTTGCTGAGGTGTCACTGGAACTTGGCGGCAAGTCGCCATTTATCGTCTTTGACGACGCAAATGTCGAAAGCGCCGTGAACGCCAGCGTGGCTGGTATCTTCGGCGCGACGGGTCAGTCTTGTGTAGCCGGCTCACGGCTTTACCTGCAAAACGGCATCGCGGACGCGTTTCTTGAGAAAATGGTCAAAATTGCAGAAAACATACATATCGGCGACCCGCAGGTAGCGGAAACCCAGATGGGGCCGCTATGCACAGAAGGCCAGCTTGCACATATCAAACAGCAAATTTCACGCTCCAAGGTTCAGGGTGGCAAAATTCTCACCGGCGGGTCGCAACCCGATTTGCAGGGTTTGTACTATCGCCCAACGATCCTCGACTGCCCCCGTCAGGACATGGAGATCGTCGATACGGAACTTTTCGGTCCGGTTATTGCGGTGCAAAGATTTGACACCGAAGACGAGGTGATCGCACTTGCCAATGACACCGTGCACGGCCTGGCCGCGGGCATCTTCACCCGTGACAGCGCTCGTTCCATCCGTATGTCAAAAGCGGTGAAAGCGGGTATTGTCTGGGTCAACACTTATCGCGCGATATCTCCGATTGCGGCCTTCGGCGGGGTCAAGGGCTCCGGCTTTGGGCGCGAGGCCGGTATGCAGGCGATGTACGACTACACGCGCCCCAAAACCGTTTGGATGAATCTGTCAGACGAACCGATGGCGAATCCCTTCCAAATGCGCTAAAATAAGCGCCATGAAACGCGATTGGACTCCTTTCATTTGGTGCGGGTTGCTGACGGGTTGAACCCCAAATCTGCAACCAATTCCTGGAGTCCAACATGAAATTCCACATTGCGATCAATCTTGAACGTATGTCGCCCGCAACGGACATAATAGCCGTGCGCGACCGCACATTGCGCATGATCCAGATGGCCGACGCAGCGGGTTTTGAAACCGCCTGGGCGGCCGAGCACCACGCGCTGGAAATGACCATCGCGCCCAACCCGTTCCAAATCCTGACATGGTGGGCCGCCCACACCGAAAACATCCGTCTCGGCGTCGGGGTCGCCAATGCCGCCTATTGGCACCCGATCAATCTGGCCGGAGAGGCGGCAATGGTCGACCTGATCTCGAACGGACGGCTTGATCTGGGCCTCGGCTCGGGCGCCTATCAGCGTGAATTCGATAGGATGAAGCCGGGGTTGGATCAGAAGGAAGGCTATAGATACCTGCAGGAAATGCTGCCGCTGATCCCCGCGCTCTGGCAGGGCGACGTCGCGCATGACGGCGAATTCTGGCAGTTCCCCGCTGCCACATCCTGCCCGAAACCATTGCAGAATCCGGTGCCTTTATGGGTCGCCGCGCGGTCCCCCATCACGTTTGATTATGGCGTCGCGAATGGCTGCAACATCATGTCATGGCCCCTGACGATGGGCATGGAAGAGGCAGAAAAATACCGCGTGCAACTGGATGATGCCATCGCCAAGGCCGGTGGCTGGGACGGCAAATTCGGCATGATGCGCCATTCCGGCGTATGGCTGGACGCGGCCGATCGCACCGCCACGATGGATGCCATCCGCAACGTGCTCGGTCAGTTCGGCAATCTGATGATGAAAAAGGGCGCGGTCAGAAACGGCTTTCCCGATCCGGTGCCATTGGAGGAACTCGACGGCAACGCCCGCGTCGATCCCGCCATGCTAGAGCAGAACCTGTTATTCGGAAACCCGGACGAGGTGATCGAAAAACTTAAACGCTATCAGGCGCTTGGGGTCGATGCCTTCATCTACTACGCCTCAATGGGGCTGGATATGGTGGTTCAGGAACGCTCGCTCAACACCTTCATCGAACGGGTCATGCCCGAATTCGCATGATCGCGCCCGATGGCACGGCATATTGGCTCGACGGGCCGCCTGACGCGCCCGTCGTCGCCATGATTCACGGGCTTGGCCTGTGTTCGGCCGTCTTTGACGGGATGGCTGGTGCCTTCACCGATTACCGCATCCTGCGCTATGACCTTTATGGGCATGGACAAAGCGCGCCACTGCCCGAAGAGGCGACGCTTTCGCTATACGCCCGGCAACTGGCGGGATTGCTGGACCATCTGGCGATCCCGCACGCCCATATCCTAGGGTTTTCCATCGGCGGAATGATAAACCGCCGCTTCGCGCTCGATTTTCCGGACCGGGTTGTAAGCCTTGTGATCCTCAACTCGCCACATGACCGGGGCGCCGACGGACAAGCGGCGGTTGAATCCCGCGCTAAAATCGTGCGCGATAAAGGCGCGATGGCGACGATGGATGCCGCTTTGAAACGGTGGTTCACGCCGGAATACCTCGCGTCCGGCGCCGATGGCCCGACAAAAGTGCAAAACTGGCGATCGCAGGCGGACGTCGAAAGCTATGCCCAGGCCGCCTGGGTTCTTGCCAACGGCGTGCGCGAACTGATCACGCCGGAACCACCGATTTCGGCCCGGTCTATGGTGATAACATGTGAGAACGACAGTGGGTCGACGCCAGCGATGAGCCATGCCATCGCCGACGAGATCGAAAGTGCGGAAGTCAGGATTATTCCACGACTTCAGCATCTTGGCCTAATGGAACGCCCGGATATGTTCACTGCGCCGGTTTTGGAATTCATTCATCACTCTTTTGGCGTGTGACCTCATTGCCGGATTGAACACTTTTGGCCTGAAGCGGGCATGCGCAAATCAAGAGAAAAGCCGCGCGATTGCCTGCCCGTGGGGTGGCGATCAAATCCTGCAGATTGCCCGTTTATCCCAGCCAAGTCCGTAGAAGCCCAACAGCTCCCGCCCAACCTCACCAAATCGCCAGCCCGTGGGGCGGGCAGGCGATCGCGCGGCGCCTGCGGCTTGATTCCGCGCGAGGAGCGTAAGAGCGCAATGTCCGCTTCAGACCAGAACCAGAAGTGATTCACTCATGAACTGAAATTCTCGAAACGTGCGTCTCACCGATCCTGCGCATTTGGGGATACCGTCTCCATTACCAGCTTTCGGTTTACCGCATTTTAACCAAACCCGCGCCACCGTCTGCGCAATGCGACAAAAATCAGCGTCGCCGGTGAAGAGGATTTGCGCATGTGGTATCAGATCGACGCGGTAGACAGGATTTCGGCCGTCTCGCCGGAATGGGCCGCCACCGCAACGAAAGGCGGTGCGCCAGAATTAACCGCCAGCCGTGTCATCGGTCGCTCAATATGGGCGTTCTTGAAAGGAGAGGCAGTTTTCCTCCGCTACGCCGCCCTTTTTGAATCCGTACGGCAAAACGGCCAGCGAAAACAGCTGCGCTTTCAAGAAGATAGGAGTCCCGGCCACGAGGTGATGGAACTGAACGTCCACCGGTTTGGCCGCCACTGCCTGCATATCGACAGCCGGATTTTCTCCCCAGTTACCATCAATGCAGTGCATCCGGTGCTCGATCAATACGCACCACAACCACACATGATTTCGGCCCAAGCGTCCTCAAACTGGCGGCGCGTTTCCGATATATTGTCTCACAATCCAACCGTTCCTGCGCGGCTGGTGGCGCATTCGGCCGTCAGTCGGTCAAGCCCATAATGTTCCCCCAAACTCCCCCAAAGCTTTGTTGCGGCGAACAAAACTTCCCCACTTTTGGCAAAAAGGCGCACAATTGAAGCCCGCCGCCCCTTTCCCTAGATAGAAGGCCTATCTATAAGTCCTGCGATTCAGGCTGCCTGCGCGCTCGAGGGGACCGCACCAACATATGTCAATTTTTTCTGGCCTCTTTTCGTCCGACATGGCCATCGACCTTGGGACGGCGAACACGCTCGTCTATGTGAAAGGCCGGGGTGTGATCCTGAACGAGCCTTCAGTTGTGGCCTATCATGTCAAGGATGGGCGCAAGCAGGTGCTTGCCGTGGGCGAGGATGCCAAGCTGATGCTGGGTCGCACGCCGGGCACGATTGAGGCGATTCGCCCCATGCGTGAAGGCGTGATTGCCGATTTCGATGTGGCGGAAGAAATGATCAAGCATTTCATCCGCAAGGTGCACAAACGCACAACGTTTTCGAAACCGAAGATCATCGTTTGCGTGCCCCACGGCGCAACCCCGGTTGAAAAACGCGCCATCCGCCAGTCGGTGCTTGGCGCCGGCGCCCGCCGCGCGGGATTGATTCCGGAACCCATCGCGGCAGCTATCGGCGCCGGAATGCCGATCACGGACCCGACGGGAAACATGGTTGTCGATATCGGCGGCGGGACGACCGAAGTCGCGGTTTTGTCTTTGGGTGACATCGTTTACGCCCGCTCTATCCGTGTCGGTGGTGACAGGATGGATGAAGCGATCATCAACTATCTGCGCCGTCAGCAAAACCTGCTGGTCGGGGAATCCACAGCAGAACGGATCAAGACCTCTATAGGCACCGCGCGTATGCCCGACGACGGTCGCGGCGCAGGGATGCAGATCCGTGGTCGTGATCTGCTGAATGGTGTTCCGAAGGAAACCGAGATCAATCAAGCACAGGTCGCCGAGGCGCTTTCTGAACCCGTGCAACAGATCTGCGAGGCTGTGATGACCGCACTTGAGGCCACACCGCCCGATCTGGCCGCTGACATTGTCGACCGGGGCGTGATGCTTACTGGTGGTGGCGCGCTGCTTGGAGAACTCGACCTTGCCCTGCGCGAACAGACCGGCCTTGCCATTTCAGTTGCCGATGAATCGCTGAATTGTGTAGCGCTTGGCACCGGTAAGGCGCTGGAATATGAAAAACAGCTGCGGCATGTGATAGACTACGAAAGCTAGGCGCCAGGCGGCGCCTGTTTGAGAGGTGACGTGGCTCGGGAAAGAACGAACAGCGAAGACTATGTAAGACCGGTTCGCCGCATCATGGTTGGCGCGCTGGTCTTCGTGTTGTTCGCGATCTTCCTGTTCTGGCGCATCGATTCCCCTCGCGCGGAATACCTTCGCGCACGCATCATCGACAACACCCTGCCCCGGTTCGACTGGATCATGGTGCCGGTGACCAAATCGGCGGAGATGATCCAGAATTTCCAATCTTATACCCGTCTTTACGAACAAAATCAGGAACTTCGCCGCGAATTGCAGGAACAGAAACGCTGGAAAGAGGCCGCCCGGCAACTGGAACAGCAAAACGCCAAGCTTCTGGATCTCAACAACGTCCGGCTGGACCCGAAACTGTCCTACGTCACGGGCATTGTGCTGGCTGACAGCGGCTCTCCTTTCCGTCAATCCGTCCTTCTCAACATCGGCGCACGCGACGGCTTGGTTGATGGCTGGGCGGCCACCGATGGCCTCGGCCTTGTCGGACGGATCAGCGGGGTCGGAAACGAAACCGCCCGTGTCATCCTTCTGACCGACAGCAACAGCCGCATTCCGGTGACAATCCAGCCATCGGGCGAACACGCCATCGTCGTTGGTGACAATTCCGCCCGCCCGCCGCTCGATTTCATCGAAACCGACGAACTTGTGCGTCCCGGCGACCGTGTGGTCAGCTCCGGCGACGGTGCCGTCTTCCCCGCTGATATCCTTCTGGGCCATGTGGCACAGGACCCAAGCGGGCGTTTACGTGTCATTCTTGCCGCCGACTACGAACGTCTTGATCTGTTGCGCGTATTGCGCGCGCTGCCGCGCGATAACATCGTTGGGGCCGGCGAACTCGTTCTTCCGGACAGTGAAAATACCACCACGACGGGCGAGGAGCCTGCCGATGGTTGATGTCGCCCTGTCCAACCGACGAACGATCTATTCGCTGGTATATGTGGGGCTGGCGCTCGCGCTGATGATCTTCCATCTGCTTCCGGTATCAGTGGGTTTCGGCTGGCCGGGGCCGGACCTGCTGGTCGCAATCACCTTCGCCTGGGTGCTTCGTCGCCCGCGGTCCGTGCCTGTCGTTCTGGTCGCGGCGGTATTCCTGTTCGCGGATATCCTTTTCATGCGCCCACCGGGTCTTTGGGCGGCTCTGATGGTCTTGTCCGTCGAATTTCTACGCCTTCGAGAGCGGAATATGCGTGAACGGCAATTTCCCGTCGAATGGGCCTCGATGGCCGTGACATTGCTGTTGGCGGTGGTGGCATACCGGATCATCCTGCTTGTCGCGCTGATAGAACCACCCGCGCTGGCCCTGACCTTTGTCCAATATGTCATGACCGTGCTTTGTTATCCGTTGGTGATCCTTGCCTCGCGCTATCTGTTTGGCATCACGAAAATGACGCCAAACGACACCGATGCGATGGGGCGCCCAAGATGAGGCGGTCACCCAAAGACACCGAAGACAGCGCCCGCATCATCGGTCGCCGTGCCCTGCTGCTGGGGGGAGTGCAACTGGCTGTGGCAGGAACCCTGATCGCACGAATGCGGTTCATGCAGGTTGATCAGGCCGATGAATTCCGCCTTTTGGCCGATGAAAACCGCATCAACATCCGCCTGCTGCCACCCGCGCGCGGCCTGATCTATGACCGCAACGGCGTGACACTGGCCGAAAATGAACAGAACCACCGCATCGTTCTGGTGCGCGAGGATGCTGGCGATGTCGATGATGTGCTGGCGCGGATCGCGCCGATCATCGACCTGACGGATGAAGACATTGCACAGCTGAAAGAAGAGATATTCCGCCGCTCGCCTTTCGTACCTGTCACAATCGCCGACCGGCTGAGCTGGGAACAGTTTTCGCGCGTCGCGGTCAACGCCCCCGCCCTGCCCGGCATCACGCCCGAGGTCGGGTTCAGCCGTGTTTATCCGCTGGACAAGGATTTCGCCCATGTCGTCGGCTATGTCGGCCCGGTCAGCGATTATGATCTGACCAAAGGCTATTTGCAGGACGACAATGATCCCCTGTTGCAGATCCCGCGCTTTCAGGTCGGCAAGACCGGCGTCGAGGCGAAACTGGAACATGGGCTTCGCGGCGCCGCCGGCACCAAGCGGATCGAAGTCAATGCAGTGGGTCGCGTGATGCGCGAACTGGGCCGCGAAGAAGGTCGCAAAGGCGATGCGCTGCAACTGACGCTCGATTCAATGCTGCAGAATTATCTGCAGGCGCGCCTTGGCGAAGAAAGTGCCAGCGCCGTCGTGGTCGATGTCGAACATGGTGACATTCTGGCAATGGCATCCTCGCCCGCGTTTGACCCCAATAAATTCGTGCGCGGCATCACGGTTGCCGATTATAACGCCCTGCAGGACAGCGAATACCGCCCGCTTTTCGCCAAGTCGGTTCAGGGCGCCTATCCGCCGGGATCGACCTTCAAGATGATCACTGCACTTGCGGCGTTGGATGACGGGGTGATCACACCGGATGAAACGATCACTTGCAACGGTTTCAAAGAAGTGGCGGATCGCAAGTTCCACTGCTGGAAACGGGGCGGCCACGGCAAGGTCGCGCTGAACCGGTCGCTGATGGAAAGTTGCGATGTCTTTTACTATGACCTCGCCGAACGCGTTGGCATTGAAAAAATCGCCGCGATGGCGCGCAAGCTTGGACTGGGGCAGCGATATGAGTTGCCGCAAGCAGTGCATTCCGGCCTGATGCCGTCAAGAAGCTGGAAGACGCAAAACCGTGGTCGCGACTGGGTGATCGGTGACACACTGAACTCTGCCATCGGGCAGGGATTTGTGCTGGCCTCGCCTTTGCAGCTGGCAATCATGACGGCGCGGCTCGCCAGCGGGCGCACATTACTGCCGCGTATCGTCAAAACCGAAAACGGCGTGGAAGTGCCATTGCCGAACATGCCGCCACTCGACATCAATCCCGATCACCTGAATTTGGTCCGCAAAGGCATGTTCGATGTTGTAAACGGCCCGCGTGGCACTGCACGCGGCAGCCGGGTCGCGGCGGACGGCATCCGCATGGCGGGCAAGACCGGCACCAGCCAGGTGCGTAACATCACCAACGCCGAACGCGCTCAGGGAATCACACGAAACGAGGATTTGCCCTGGAACCGGCGCGACCACGCGCTGTTTGTCAACTATGCGCCCTATGACGCCCCGAAATTTGCCTGTTCCGTCGTCGTTGAACATGGCGGCGGCGGGTCACAGGCGGCGGCACCAATTGCGCGCGATATCATCCTGCAGGCGCTTTATGATGGCACGCCGCCCTTGTCGGCCTATCCGTCCAGCCAGCGCGGGCGTATCCGCACCCAGCAGGAAAAACTGATCCTGCGCGACCCGGCAGAGTTTGGTCGCGAAAGCGATCGCGCATGAGTTATCTTGAGTATTCCGTCCAACGCACGCCCTCGGGACCGTCAAAAATCCTGTATCTGAACTGGCCATTGCTGGTTCTGGTCACAGCTGTGGCGGCGATTGGGTTTCTGATGCTGTTTTCCGTCGCTGGCGGTGATGCGACCGCGTGGAGCGAACCGCAGATGAAACGCTTCGCCGTTGGTGTCGGTCTGATGTTTTTCATCGCGATGGTGCCGGTCTATTTCTGGCGCAACGTCGCGGGGCTTGGCTATATTGTCGCGCTTTTGCTGCTCGTGGCGGTGGAATTCGTCGGCACCGAAGGCAAGGGCGCGCAGCGCTGGATCGACCTTGGATTCTTCCGCCTGCAACCCTCTGAAGTGATGAAAATCGCGATGGTGATGATATTGGCCGCCTATTATGACTGGCTGGATGTCAAGAAGATCTCGCGACCGCTTTGGGTGGTCATTCCCGTCCTGCTGATCCTGCTCCCCGTCTTCATCGTCCTGCGCCAACCGGACCTTGGAACGTCGATGATGCTGTTGATCGGTGGCGCGATCATGATGTTCCTCGCCGGTGTTCATTGGGCCTATTTCGTCGCCGTGGCGGGGATGGGTGGCGGGCTGATTGCGGCGGTGTTCGAGTTTCGAAACACGCCCTATCAGTTCCTCGCCGATTATCAGTATCGCCGCATCGACGTCTTCCTCGACCCAAGCTCTGAACCCCTTGGCGCGGGTTACCACATCACACAGGCCAAGATCGCGATGGGGTCCGGCGGCTGGACGGGGCGCGGGTTCATGCAAGGCTCACAATCCCGCCTGAACTTCCTGCCTGAAAAGCACACCGACTTTATCTTCAACTCGCTGGCCGAAGAATTCGGATTCCTGGGCAGCGTCGCGCTTTTGCTGCTCTATGTCCTGATTGTCGTGTTCTGTTTCATCACGGCACTCAGCACGCGTGACAGGTTTGGCTCGCTCCTCGTCCTCGGAGTCACGGTTACTTTCTTCCTGTTCTTCGCGGTCAACATGTCAATGGTCATGGGGCTTGTTCCGGTTGTCGGCATCCCGCTACCGCTCGTCAGTTATGGCGGCACCGCGATGCTGGTGCTGCTGATCGGGTTCGGGCTGGTGCAATCCGTGCATATCCACCGCCCGCGGGGCCGCGCGTGATCCGGGTTTTGTTCGCCGGTGGGGCGTTTCGGTGGGGGCAGTATGAAGAACCCCTGAAGCAGGCGTTTGCGTCGGAAGGGCTGAAGGTCGATCTGGCGCTGGATCATGCACCGGAAGGCACCGATTACATCATCTATGCGCCGAACAAGGATTTTTCCGATTTCGCGGCGTTCACAAACGTAAAACTCGTGCAAAGCTTATGGGCCGGTGTCGAGGGTATCGTCACGAACAAGTCCCTGACGCAGCCACTGGCCCGGATGGTCGATATCGGTCTGACCGAAGGCATGGTGGAATGGGTGACTGGCCACGTTTTGCGCCATCACCTTGGCATGGACCGTCACATCGTCAACCCGAACCATGACTGGGTCTTCGACCCCGCGCCCTTGGCACGATCCCGGACTGTGGGCATCTTGGGTCTCGGAGAGTTGGGGGCTGCCTGTGCGCAGGCGCTGGCGGCGTTGAAATTCAACGTTCTGGGCTGGAGCCGGCGGCAGAAAGAGGTGCCCGGCGTGACCTGTCTGGCGGGTTCCGAAGGGCTGAACGACGCGCTTGAACGCTCTGACATACTTGTGCTGCTGTTGCCGCTGACGTCTGAGACCGAAAACCTGATCGACGCCCGCGCGATGGCGCGGATGCCCAAAGGCGCAGTGATCATCAATCCCGGGCGTGGGCCGCTGATTGACGACGACGCCTTGCTGGCCGCGCTGGATGTGGGTCAGATCGGCCATGCCACGCTGGACGTGTTTCGCACAGAGCCCTTACCGAAGGATCATCCATTCTGGCCCCACCCCAATGTGACCGTGACGCCGCATATCGCCAGCGAAACCCGCGCCGAGACCGCCAGCCTTGTTGTGGCTGACAACATTCGCCGGATTGAAACGGGTGAAAAACCGCGATTTCTGGTGGATCGCTCGGCGGGGTATTAGGACGGCGTCTGTTCGATCACTTATGCGAAATGACGCGCGATTGTCTGCCCGTGGGGTGGCGACGCAACATCTAATACCAAGGGTGCTTCAAAATGACTCAGCTATGGATTTTGGGTACCGCCTGAGGTGCTGAGGTGATTCAAGATTGGCAAAGGAGACCACCGATGCCAGCCAGGATACCGATGCGAGCCGATTTTACCGCCAATGATCTGCGCAAGCTTGCCGCAGAGAGTTCTGATGCCCGGCAGAGCCGACGGCTTTTGTCGCTTGCCGCTATCGCCGATGGCATGTCGCGTGGGGCTGCGGCCCGCATTGGCGGGATGGACCGGCAAACGCTCAGGGACTGGGTGCTCCGTTTCAACGCTGATGGTCCAGCGGGGCTGCTGGATCGGCAGCGAGGAGGCTCGCGATCCCGCCTTGACAATGCGCAACTGGATGAACTGGCGGCTCTTGTCGAGACCGGTCCTGATCCTGAAAAGGACGGTGTCGTCCGCTGGCGGCGGGTCGATTTGAAGAATGTGATCAAGGCGCGTTTTGGCGTCGACTATCACGAGCGCCATGTGGGGCAGATTCTGCACAATCTGGGCTTTTCCCACATCAGCGCACGCCCTCAGCACCCGGGGCAGGACGTGCAGGTCATTGAGGATTTCAAAAAAACTTCGGCGACAATCTGAAGGAGACGCTTCAGGGGGTGCCGCCGGACAAACCCGTCGAAATCTGGTTCCAGGACGAGATGCGTCTCGGTCAGAAGAACACCCGCGTCCGCCAGTGGGCACGCAAGGGCACACGGCCCCGCCAGCCCGCCGATCAGCGTTACCAAAATGCGTATCTTTTTGGCGCCATCTGCCCCGAACGCGGCACCGGCGCGGCGATCATGATGCCAGCAGCCGACACCTATGCGATGCAGCGCCACCTGGAAGAAATCAGCAAAATTGTCTCCGATGGCGCCCACGCCGTCATCCTCATGGACCAAGCCGGCTGGCACACGACATCCGCTCTGGAAATCCCGCAAAACCTGTCGCTCATGTTTCTGCCGCCCAAATCACCAGAGCTGAATCCAACCGAAAACATTTGGCAATATCTCCGCCAGACATGGCTCGCAAACCGGACGTTCGACACATATGACGCGATTCTCGACGCGGGGTGCGAGGCCTGGAACAACCTCATCGCAAGACCGCAAACCATCACATCCATCGCAAGCCGCAACTGGGCGAAAGTCGGTCAGATTGAATAACCCTTGGTATAATTGTCGCGCTTTATGCTAGCCAAGTTCGTGCGAATTCGATGGCGCGCCTGGCCTCACCAAATCGCCAGCCCGCCGGAACGGGCAGGCGATCGCGCGGCGGCCCGAGGGCCTTGATTCCGCGTGAAACCGAAACCACATTCCATTCACAACGGCCAAAACACCAAAATCGCCGGGATTGAAACCGCCACGATGATCACCTCCAGCGGCAATCCGGTACGCCAGTAATCCCCGAACCTGTACCCGCCCGGTCCAAGGATCAACGTGTTGTTCTTATGCCCGATGGGCGTCAGAAACGCGCAACTCGCCGCTACCGCAACCGCCATCAAGAACGGATCCGGGTTCACGCCCAGCGACTGCGCCATCTGAATGCCGACCGGTGCGGCCACTATCGTCGTCGCTGTGTTATTCAACACGTCTGACAACGTCATCGTCACGACCATTAACACCGTCAAAATGGCCCAGGCCGGCATCCCCTCGGTCAGCCCGACCAGCGCGCCTGCGATCAACTCCGTCCCGCCCGATTTTTCCAACGCGGCACCAAGCGGGATCATCGACCCCAACAGCACCACAACCGGCCATTCGATATGGTCGTAAATCTCTTGGATCGGCAGGATCTTCAGCAACACGTACCCTATGGCGACCAATCCCAAGGCCACCGGCAAATAAAGCCAGCCAAGCGAGGCTGCCAGCACGGCCGCGGCGAACAGACCGATCCCCAGCCAGACCTTCCGGTCCTGCGTTACCGCCAACCCGCGATCCGCCAGCGGCAAACATCCCAGCCAGTCGGTCACGTCCGCCTCGCGCCCCTGTGGCACCAACAGCAACAGGATGTCGCCGGCCTGAACCTGCGTCCGCCGCACCTGATGGCGAATGCGCGCACCGCGCCGCTGCATCCCCAGCAGGACCGAACCCTGTCGCCAGTTCAGACCAATCGATGCAGCAGTTTTGCCAGTAATCCGCGCGGTTTCCGGCACCACGACCTCGATCTTCGACAGGCCCTGCCCCGTCGCTTCCAGCTTCTCGCGCCGCCCCGGCTCGGCAAAATCCAGCCCCATCGCTGCGCGGAATTCGTCCAGCGCCTGCGGTTCCGCCTCGATCACCAGCGCGTCATTCACGGTGATCTCGCTGCGCCGCTGCATCCCGAACAACCGCCGCCCGTCGCGCACCAGCCCGATGATCGCCACATCGTTCTTTTCGGCAATCTCATAAAGGTCCTGCAACCGCTTTCCGATATGCTTTGACCCGTCCGGCACTGTTAGTTCCGCGACATACTCCGTCGCCGCCTCGTCACCGCCAGTGGTCTCCGGTTGAGGGATCAAGCGCCAGCCGATCAACGCCACAAAGGCGAGCCCCGCAATCGCCGCCACGCTGCCCACGGGCGCGAAATCGAACATCCGGAACGGCTCGCCCAGCGCATCCTCGCGGATCGTGGCGATGATGATATTCGGCGGCGTCCCGATCAGGGTGATCATACCGCCAAGGATCGTCGCGAAACTCAAAGGCATCAGCGTCACGCCGGCGGCACGCCCGGCCTTCTTTGCGGTCTGAATATCGACCGGCATCAACAGCGCAAGCGCAGCCACGTTATTCATGAACGCGCTCAATATCCCGCCGATCCCGCCCATGATCGCGATATGCGCGCCAAGGGATCGTGTGGAGTCCACCATCGTCCGCGTAATCAAGTAAACCGCGCCAGAGCGCACCAAACCGGCGGAAACCACCAGCACCAGCGCCACCACCAGCGTCGCGGGATGCCCGAAACCGGCAAATGCGTCCTTGGTTTCCACAACGCCCAGGACGACCCCGGCCATCAGTGCGCCGAACGCCACAAGATCATAACGGAACCTGCCCCAAAGAAGCATTCCAAACACAGCGCCAAACAGCGCGAACAGGATGATCTGATCACTTGTCATGGCCGGACCCTAGCGCGGATTTCCGGCGGACTGAACAGCCTGACGCGCGGCGCAGGCGAATTCTTCAAAAAGACCCCGACGAAACGACTTTTCCTGAACAGCAACAGGGCTGCGCCCGACCTAGAGGGCGCATTGGTTGACTGGGTTGCGCGGAGTCGTCGCAAGAAGCTCTGACGTTCTTGTAACTGGCAACGCTGCTAAAGCGCCCTCCGGGGGGAGGTCGGGCGCTGCCCGAGACAAGCTCGGGCGGACAAGGCGGAGTGGCTACGCGAGGCCCGGTCGCGGCGCGTTTGGCTGGATCGGCGGGTTTCGCTACGTATCTCGAAGGAATTCGGGACAGTAGCTTTTGACGCCTCCGCCTTAAGTCCGCGCAATTTCCTTGCGCCCCTGCTCCAGCCGCGAAATCTTCTCAAAATCCCACGCGATCCCCAATCCCGGCGCATCGCTTGGCCACGCGTGGCCTTCGTCGATCCGCAACCCTTCGGTCGTTATGTCGTCAAGCTGCGGAATATATTCCAGCCACGGCGCATTTGGCACTGCACAGACAAGGCTCGCGTGCAGTTCCATCAGGAAGTGCGGGCAGATGGGTATGTTGAACGCCTCTGCCATGTGCGCCACCTTGATCCACGGCGTAATCCCCCCGATCCGGGCAACATCCGCCTGCACGATCGAGGCGCCGCCGGCGACCAGATAATCCTTGAACTGGCTGATCGAGTACATGCTTTCGCCGACCGCAATCGGTACCGACGTCGATGCAGCCAGCCGCGCATGTTCCAGCACGTCATCGGCGGGCATCGGCTCTTCAAACCAGGCAATGTCCAGTTCCTCCAAGACCCGCGCACGCCGTGTCGCCTCGGCCAGATTGAACGACTGGTTGGCGTCAACCATGATTTCGTATGACGGCCCCACCGCTTCGCGCACTGCCGACAGGCGTGCGCGATCCTCGGACAGACGCGGCCGCCCGATCTTGACCTTCGAGCCTGCAAATCCCTTGCTCTGTGCCTCCAAGGCATCCTCGACCAGCGCCCCGGTTTCGATATGCAGCCATCCGCCCTCGGTCGTGTAAACCGGCACCGATTGCTTCGCCCCGCCGAGCATCCGGTGAAGCGGCAAGCTGGCGCGCTTGCAGCGCAAATCCCAAAGTGCGGTGTCAATTGCCGCCAACGCCAGCGAAGTGATCGCCCCGACCGCCGTCGCGTGTGTCGAAAACAACAGATCGCGCCAGATACCGCCGATATCCTCGGCCTCGCGCCCGATCAGCTGCGGCAACAGCGTTTCGCGCAAAAGCGACAGGATCGCCGGGCCGCCCTGCCCGATGGTGTAGGTGTAGCCCACGCCTTCCGCCCCATCGACATCAGTGATCCGCACCAACGGCGTTTCCTGCGCATCAAAGGATTGGATCGCATCGGTGCGGCGCACCTTCGGCTCCAGAACCACCATTGAAACCGCCACCCGTTCGATCCGTGCCATATTCTGAATTCCCTCTTTGATCCGGATGACGTTAGCGTATTTCCGGCTGGCCCGGAACGGCACGTTTTGGCTTGAAGCGAACGTTCTGACATGCCACCCCAGCCGGGTTAACAGCGCGAAGCGCCCCGGCCATCGCCTGCCCGTCCCGGCGGGCTGGCGATTTTGTGTGGCCAAGCATAAGCCTTCGATCTAGCACGGGCATGGCTGGCATAAAGCGCGTCACTGAGATGTTGCATCGCCATCCCACGGGCAGGCGATGGCCGCCATTGAGGTTGGGTGATGGAGAGGTGAGTGAACGCCCGCTCAAGGCCATTTCCAGCTACGCTCAATCGCACCCGGTCAGGCTTCCACCAGGCACAACCCAACCACAGGTCTTGCCCCGCCTGCCCGCCTTGCCATAGAACGCGGCGCAACAAGACATCGCACGCACGAGGAACCTCAAATGGCCGGCCATTCCAAATGGGCAAATATCCAACACCGAAAAGGACGCCAGGACGCCGCGCGGTCCAAGCTTTTCTCCAAGCTCTCCAAGGAAATCACCGTTGCCGCGAAAATGGGCGATCCCGACCCCGACAAGAATCCGCGTCTGCGACTGGCCGTGAAAGAAGCCAAGTCGCAATCCGTTCCGAAGGATGTCATCGACCGCGCGATCAAGAAATCCGTGGCCGGCGAAGGCGACGAATACGAAGAAATCCGGTACGAGGGCTATGGCCCAGGCGGCGTCGCGGTGATTGTCGAGGCGATGACCGACAACCGCAACCGCACGGCATCGACCGTGCGCTCCACATTCGGCAAGCACGGCGGCAACCTCGGCGAAACCGGCTCGGTAGGGTTCATGTTCGACCGCACCGGCGAAATCCTCTATCCGGCGGACATAGGCGACGAAGACACCGTGATGATGGCCGCGATTGAGGCTGGTGCGGAAGATGTCGAAAGCTCAGAAGACGGTCACGCGATCTATTGCGCCGACACGGATCTGAACGATGTCTCGAACGCGTTGGAGGCCGAACTCGGCGAAGCGGAATCCACCAAACTGATCTGGAAACCCACCACAACGACCGAGTTGGACCTCGACGGAATGCAAAAACTCATGCGCCTGATCGAGGTTCTGGAAGATGACGACGACGTACAACGCGTGACGGCGAATTTCGAAGTGTCCGACGAGGTGATGGAGCAGCTCGGCTAACTTTAGAGTGAATTATTTTCCGCCACTAATCCTCTGATTGACCGATTCAACAAGTCCGACTAACGTTTCATTATGGGCGCCTGCGCGCGTTTGCCCACCGATATTTTTCGAACGTTTTCTCAAACCGGAGATTTCTTAATGCCCGTCAACTTCCGCGTCGCCACTTTATCCTTTGTCGCTGCCGCAGCCCTGTCGTCGGCAGCGTGGTCCCAGTCCGGTAACTCCTGCAAGTCCCCTGACTGGTTAACCAAATCTGATGAACAATTCGCCGCCGATTGCGTCCACATGGCGTTCAATGGCACCATCGAAGACCGCGAAATCCTTGCCTGGATGTTCTTCACCCGCGTCGATCAATTGATCGCGGATCAGGGCGGCGTGTCCGCGTCGGGTCGTGTTCCGGTCTGGATGGCATGGCCCTCCGATGGCGACACATTCGGTGACAATCCAAACTTTGACTTCAACGAGGTTAACCGCGATGACCTGCAACCGGTGACCGACAAAAAGCTGCTGGCCGGCAACATCTCGATGAATGACCCCGATGCCGCAAACGAAGAGGTGACGCGCAACGAGGTCGGCTTCGACTACATCACCCAAACCGCCGGTCTGAACACCAAGGATGGCGTTCTCGCCTATGTCAGGGCCGGGAACGACGTGCAAATGCCGGTCGGGTCGCTTGAAATCAAAGCCTCCTGGTTGCGCGTTCCCGAAGGCGGCGCCGCCCCGGACGGCGCTTTGACATTCGAATTCGCATCGGGCGCCTATTGGTGGCGGGGGATCCACATCATGGCCAAGATGCAGCCCGCGCCATCAGGCACTGATCTGTTTTATTCTGAAAACCCAAGCTGGTTCTGGACCACGTTTGAATTCAACGACAATCCCGGTGTTGGACATGTGCGAGAGTCTTTCATCACCCAACGCGCGCCTCTAACGGACGGGGCAATAGCGGAAATTCTGTCGGAAGGCGGGATTGCGGATTTCGGTTTTGAAAACTACGCGCCGAACGGCACACAGATCAGATACACTGTCGATGGCGCCGGTGAAACGCCGGTGATCCTTGGCCATACGGATATGGAAGATTTCGCGGGCGCGCCCAATACGGCGCAACCCGAATACTGGCGGCATTTCGAAGCCTCCTGTCATTCCTGCCACGCCACGGCCGCGATCAATCCAACGACCGAAACCTACTTTCCGTTTACGGTTCCGACCGGTGCATTGACGCCGCAGTATTACGGGCCGAATCCGGACAAGTCCCAACTGCCGCTTTACCTTGGCGATGGATTCATTCCTTTGGATTTCATGTGGCCGATTGCGTTCCACGCAAAATAGCCGACCGTCAGCGTTCGATCTTCGGCAATATCTGCGCAATCACAATAGCCAGCCCTGTCGCCGCGGCCAGCGTGATGAAGGCCGGGTTGTAACTGCCCCAGGTGTCATACACCCAGCCCGCCAGCGTTGGCCCGACGCTGCCGCCAATCGTGCCGAAGAACACCACCATCCCGAAAATCGCCCCATGCGCGCGCATCCCGAAATAACGCGAAACCGTGGGTGAAACGACGACAAACAGCGCCCCGTGCGCAAACCCGTAAAGGATTGTATTTGCGAACAAAGCTGCGTGGCCGGTGATCACCGTCAGGCCCAGAAGGCTGATCCCCAAACCCAAAAGAGCGACGGAATACGCCGCCCGGCCCCCGAACCTGTCGGCAATCCCGCCAATGGCCAACCGCCCGGCGATGCTTGCCGCGCCCATCAGCGACAGCAAAAGCGCCGAAGTCTCGGGCGACATGCCCAGATCCTGCCCATGCACGGCCAGATGCGTCGGCACTGTCATCAACGTCGGGAAGAACAGGAACTGCATGGCACAGATCATCCAGAATACGCGTGTGCGCCGTGCCTCGGTATAGCTTTGGCCGGACCGGGCAACCGCCTCTGGGTGGTCCGCCGGTTCTGGCCGTCGCATCAACTGGGCCGCCAAAACCAGAATAACACCTGCGATTAACCCAATGATCAGCATTGCGGGCCGCCAGCCATAAGCGAGTATCAGTGCCGCTGCCACTGGTGGCACTGCAACCTGCCCAAGTGCAGTACCGGTTTTGACGATGCCGGTCATGATCCCACGGCGTTTGTCGAACCACCCTGCAATGGTTGACAGCGTCACAACATCATGCGCCGCGAACCCGGCCCCGATCAGCGTGCCAAACAGCAGAAAATACTGCCAGGGCGCACCAACCATGCTCATCAGCACGATGCCCGTGCCGTATGACAGCCCCGCCGCGGTCAACACGATGCGTGGGCCAAAGCGATCATTCAGTCGACCCGCAACAATTGCAAATGTCCCCATCGCCAGAAAGGCAAGCGATGTCCCGAAAGACAGCATCGTGCGCGACCATCCAAGGCTGCGTTCCAGTTCTGCGAAGAACACCCCGAACCCGAACAGGAACCCAATCACCGTGAATTGCGTCAGGCAGGCACCGGCAACAACGGAATATCTGGGGTCTTTCACCGGCGCGGTCTTTCGTGATTATCCAAGCGGTGATGACAGCTTTAAAACGCAATGTCGACAGACGCTTGCGCGCCTGACAGTGACGGGTATAGGACGGGCCGTTGAAGGGAATATCTGTATGTTCGCAGCGGCAATCGCCGGATTCGCGCTTGGCTTTTCACTGATCCTCGCAATCGGCGCACAAAACGCATTTGTTTTGCGGCAGGGTTTGCGGGGGCATCATGTCTTTGCGGTTTGTCTGGCCTGCGCGGTCAGCGACGCCTTACTGATTGTGGTCGGCGTGTCCGGCTTTGCGGTTCTGAACGAGGCGATCCCTGCGCTGGCACCAGTCATGAAATGGGCAGGCGCGGCGTTTCTGATCGTCTACGGCGCGCTGTCCTTTCGTTCTGCGTTGAAATCCTCCGGGGCGCTGGATCCGACCGCAAAGGCAGTTGGATCTTTACGTGTCGCCCTGTTGACCTGCCTCGCGCTGACATGGCTGAACCCGCATGTCTATCTGGATACAGTTTTGCTGCTCGGCTCGGTGTCAACGCAATATCCCGGCCATCAATTTGCATTCGGAACCGGGGCTGTCATTTCATCGTTCACGTTCTTTTTCTCGCTGGGTTACGGCGCGGCGTTGCTGCGACCGTTTTTCGCCAAACCATCGTCGTGGCGCATTCTCGAGGTCGTCGTTGGTATAACGATGTGGGCAATTGCCGCAAAGCTCATTCTTGGATAGTCCTTGTCGCTGCGCGCGCGATCAGTTCTAGATCGCGCATGACGGAAACAGCCCGAAATAACAGGCCCTTGGTCGCCATCGGTTGGATGCTGACAACGGGGCTGTTGTTCGTGGGAGTTACGGCGACAGTCAAATTCATCGGCGACGGCATTCCAGCGCCGGAGGCGGCGTTTCTGCGCTATCTGTTCGGGCTGGTGTTCCTGATCCCGATGATCCGACCGATGATACGTGCGGGCATGAACCGTAACGCATTGGGTTTGTTTACACTTCGCGGCGTGACCCACGCGTTTGGCGTGATGCTCTGGTTTTACGCGATGACGCAGATCCCCATCGCCGAGGTTGTGTCCATCGGGTATCTGACCCCGATCTTTGTCACAATTGCTGCCACTTTCGTGTTGAAAGAGCGCCTTGCCGCTCGTCGCATCATCGCCGTCATTATCGCGCTCGCCGGCGCAATGGTAATCCTGCGGCCCGGCATTCGCGAAATATCTGGCGGGCATTTCGCAATGCTGACCAACGGGCTGTTATTCACCTGTTCCTACCTGATCGCCAAAATCATGGCCGACCGGGCACCAGCCGGCGTGGTTGTGGGCTGGCTGTCGATTATCGTGACCATCGTGCTGGCCCCGTTCGCGATTGCCGTCTGGGTCTGGCCGACACCGGAACAGGTCGCGTGGTTATTCCTTGTCGCGGCACTTGCGACCGCTGGTCATTACACCATGACACTGGCGCTCAGCGCCGCGCCGGTGGCGGTGACTCAACCGGTCACGTTCCTGCAACTGATATGGGCCACCATGCTGGGCGCGATTGTTTTTTCGGAACCCGTCGATGGCTGGGTATTGTTTGGCGGAACTGTGATTATCGGTTCGGTCAGCTTCATCGCATGGCGCGAGGCCGTGTTGCGCCGTCGTGCCGTGACACCGCCGGTGGTGGCGACAAAGCTTTAGGGCCAATTATACCAACGGCGGGATGATTTGACTCGCTTTTTGGATTCCCAAATTGTTCGGTATGTGACTCACTGTTTCTGTCCAGAGAGGGAGGGAGATATGGGTGCCGCGGTTCCGGTTTTGCGCGATGATTTCACGGTGCACGAGTTGCGCGCTTTAGCCGGTCGCGCGTCGAACGGCAAAGTAGCACGTCGGCTTTTGGCGATTGCTCTGGTGCTTGAAGGGTCGTCGCGCAAGGTTGCTGCCCAGAGTTGCGGGATGGATCGCCAAACCCTTCGAGACTGGGTCCATCGATACAATGTCGAAGGTCCTGACGGGCTGTCAGATCGTGGGGGTGGCGGCGCGAAACCTCGATTGTCGCCGGAGCAGATAGCGCAGCTTGCGGTCTGGGTGGAGGCTGGCCCTGATCCGGCCCGCGATGGTGTGGTTCGCTGGCGTCGCGCCGATCTTGCCCGGCGCATTGAGGCGGAGTTCGAGATCAAGCTCCACGAACGCACAGTAGGTAGTTATTTGGTTCAACTGGGCTTTCGCAGGCTGTCGGTCCGCCCCGAACATCCCAACGCCGACCCAGTGGCACAGACTGCATTTAAAAAAAACTTTGCCAGCATCGTAGCCGACATTTTGACTGAACGGGCGAAAGGAAAGCCACTGGAAATATGGTTCCAGGACGAAGCACGGGTGGGCCAGCAGGGAACACTCACCCGTGTCTGGGCGAAGCGGGGAACCCGCCCACGTGCGCCCCGGGATACCCGCTACAAATGGAGCTACGTATTTGGCGCTGCCTGTCCGGCACGTGGTGCCGCAGCTGGGCTGATCCTGCCTTATGTTAACACAGAGGCGATGGGCCTGCATCTCGACGAGGTCTCAAAAACAATCGCACCCGGTTCTCATGCGCTCCTGGTCACAGATGGCGCGGGGTGGCACGGAGCCAAGGGGCTCTTGGTGCCAGACAACATAACGCTCCTGAAGCTGCCCCCCTATGCGCCCGAACTCAACCCGATGGAAAATGTCTGGGCCTATCTGCGCTCCAACAAGCTGGCCATCACCGTGTTCGATACCTACGAGCAGATCCTCGACAAATGCGCAGACGCCTGGAACTTCTTCGAAAATGACCCGCAGCGCATAACCTCAATAACGACCAGAGAATGGGCAACGGTCAATTGATCAAGCCGTTGGTATTAGTCAGTTCGGACGTCCAGACTGAGTTTGGCCTGAAGCGGATAATCGTAAATCAAGAGTCATGTTGCGCAAAGGGCGCGAGGCTGCGATGTCCGCATAAAACCATAAGCGCCAAAGTTCTGTTGAATTGTCCTAAAGCGGCCAAAGTAGCGGGATCAAAGCCGATGCAAGGACACCCACAGAAAGGTTGAGCGGAATGCCGACGCGCAGGAAATCAGTGAACTTGTACCCGCCGGGGCCAAAAACCATCATGTTGGTCTGATAGCTGATCGGCGTGGCGAATGTGGCGCTGGCGGCGACCATCACGGCGATGACCAACGGGCGGGGATCGACGCCCAGTGATACCGCCAGACCAATGGCAACCGGAGTGACGACAACGGCAACCGCGTGGTTGATCAACTCACTCAGAACCGAGGTCAGCAGATAGATCGCCCAAACGATCAGGAACGGCGGCAGGCCCGCGATCTGCGGGGCCAGTGCGTGGACGATCAGTTCGATGGCACCTGAGGTTTCCAGCGCCGTTGCGACCGCGAGCATCGCGAAGATCAGCGCCAGAAGCCGCCCATCGACAAAGCCGAACGCCTCATCCGCATCGATGCACCGGGTCACAAAGATGACGGCCATCGCCAAAACCGCCAACAGCAGGATGGGCGCAATGCCGAATGCCGCCAACGCCACGATCCCGGCAAGCGCCAAAAGCGCCACGGGTGCGTGACTGCGGCGATAGGCGCGTTCGGCGGGTTTGCTGACATCCATCATGACCATGTCCTGCGCCAGCCGCTGGATGTCCTCTGCGGCGCCCTCCAGCAGCAACGTGTCGCCGACTTCGAGGCGCAGATCGTCCAGTTGGCCGCTGATGTTCTGGTCGCGCCGGTGAACGGCCAATGGGTAGACCCCATAGCGGCGGCGCAGCCGCAGCTGGCCGAGCGTTTGGCCGACCATCTTGCAGCGTGGCGTGATCAGCGCCTCGACCGTTTCTGTGGCCACGGCAGAAACCTGATCGACACTGCGCAGGGATTTGTCGCGTTGCAGGCCCAATAGCTCAGTCATCTGTGTGCGCAGGATCACCCGGTCACCGGCCTGCAATTCGACATTTTTCAAATCACGGCGCAGCGATGCATCACCACGCACGACATCGACCAGCCGCACACCATCGCGCTTGAAAAGGGCGACAGACCGCGCCGCTTGTCCGATCAAGGAAGATTCCGGCGGGATCATTGCTTCGGTAAAGAATTTCATCTTCTTACCACCGCCCAAAAGGGCCGTCATGCTGGCGCGGTCCGGCAGCAGGCGCGGTGCAATCAACCACAAGTACAACATCCCCCAGGCGACGAGGACAACTGCCAGTGGAGTAACCTCGAAGATGGTGAATGCCTCCATCCCGCTGGCGCGTGCAACGCCATCGACCAGAAGGTTGGTTGAGGTGCCGATCAACGTGCATGTGCCGCCAAGGATCGCGGCATAAGACAGCGGGATCAGGATCTTGCTGGGCGAAATGCCAATCTTTGTTGCCAGTTGCACGAAGACCGGGATCATCACCACGACGACAGGTGTGTTGTTGACGAAGGCCGACGCGACAATCACCAGCGCCATCAACCCGGCAATGGCGAGTTTCGGGTTGGTATCAGCCTGCGCCTCGGCCAGCCGGGTAAACCATTCCAACGCGCCGGTGCGCACCAGTGCGCCCATCACGATGAACATGGCCGCGATGGTCCACGGTGCGGGGTTTGACAGAACATGGCGGGCATCTTCGTAGGGCAATACGCCAAGTGCGAGAAGCGCGCCCGCCCCGGCGATTGCTGTGACCTCGGGCGGGAAAACCTCGCGAACGAACAGCGTGAACATGCCCAAAACGACGATCAGCGTCAGTATTGCCCCGCCATTGGGGCCGAACATCGCTGCAATACCCATGCGCACCTGCCTGTCAGTTTGCCTTATTGTCGCCAATGGTGTGCGGCTGAGCAAGGCCATCTTTGATGCGCGGGCGTGGTTGTACCAAGAACAGGCCGAGAAGCATGACCAGCAATGCCAGCCAGACCCATCCCGAATAGCGCTCTGCGAGAAGGAGCATGGAACTGAGCACGCCGAACCCGGTGACAAGATAGCTGACCTGCGCAGCGAATACTGCGCCCGCCGCACCGACCATCCAGACATAGCCGCTGTAAACCAGCGCATGGATGATCGAGGCGATAAGCAGCGCCGCATCCGGCGTGCCCCAGGGCGGTCGCGGGTCGATCCATTGACCGCTGATCAGCGCCAAAGGCAACGCGATCAGCGCGCCCATAATGGACGCTCCGCATAACAGCTGGATCGGATCAAGCCCGGCAGTGCCAAATTTGGCCACCACATTGCCCTCGATCCCATAGAAAAACGGCGCGACAAGAGCGAGCGGGATAAAGGCAACCATCGCGCGTTCCGGCAGGCTGGCCTCTGGCGCGACCAGAAGCCCGACGCCGAACAAACCGGCGCCAAGCCCCAGAAACCGGACCCAGTCGAACCTGTCAGTTCCAAACATCAGCGCGATGGGGAAGGCGAACATCGGCACCATTGCGATGGCAATCGACATGACCCCGGCGGGCAAATGCCGCGCTGCCTCGTAACTCGCGGAATTGGGCAGGACCGTGCCGACAAGGGCGATGAACAGATACATCACCAGCGTGGCGCGGCGCACCGGAAGGGCCTTACCGCGCGCAAGCGTGATGACGCTCAGGATCACAGCACCGATGACCAATTGCCAGAAGATCAGTCCGAAATGACGGTATCCCTCGCTGACCGCGATTTTGGTCAGCGGCATGGTCGTTCCCCACGCGGCGCCAAAAAGGACAAGCAGCAGGATCAGCGCCGGGCGCGACGTCATGTTCTGCTCATGGCCCGGTCGGTTGCAACCGACCACCCTGACGCACCATTTCGATCCGCGTTGCCTTGCCGGTTTTGTCGTCGGTTTCAACATAGACGCCCGACAGCGTCGCCTCGCCCGCTGATGGCGTAAATCGACCACCGGACATGCCGGTGATGAAACGCCGCAGAGGTTCTTCCTTGTCCATGCCGATGACCGAGTTGTAATCGCCGCACATACCCGCATCGCTAAGATACGCCGTCGCGCCGTTCAATATCTGGGCATCTGACGTCGGGACGTGGGTGTGGGAGCCGACAACAAGGCTTGCCCTGCCATCGCACCAATGTCCCATCGCCATTTTTTCCGACGTCGCCTCGCAATGAATGTCGATGATCGAGGTCGCGACCTGTCCGCCGCGCGGGTGCTTTTTCAGCACTTCTTCAATAGCGGAAAACGGGTCGTCAAAGGGGCGTTTCATAAACACCTGCCCGAGAACTTGCGCCACGAGAACCTTGCGGCCACGGGTCGCCTCGAACACGCCTGCGCCACGACCGGGTGCGTTCTTGGCAAAGTTCAGCGGGCGGATGATGCGGGGCTCGGTTTCGGCGAACTGCATCATTTCGCGCTGATCAAAGGCGTGATCGCCAAGGGTCAGACAATCGGCGCCCGCATCCAACAAAACACGAGCGTGAGCACCGGTTAACCCCGCGCCATTGGTGGCGTTTTCGGCGTTGACCACGACGAAATCCAGGCCCCAGGTTGTTCGCAAATGCGGCAGCTTTTCTGTCACCGCCGCGCGACCCGAGCGGCCCACAACATCGCCGAGAAACAGTATTTTCATGAGAACGATGACCTAGGCCGACTGATCCTGCGCGGCAAGTAAAATCGCGAGATCATCATGGTACGCATCCGGTTCTGGGTCGCTGTGTTGATCGCTTTCCAATGCACCGGGTTAACAAACCGTTTCGCCACCGCACGCAGGTCGAAGGGATTCTTAGGCATTCGCTTCTAAAACCCCCACCCGTGGAACCACATCCGGGATCGGTTTAACAATCCGTTCCCACCATTCATTCGGTCCCGATGACCATCGCCGCCTGAAAACGGCATATTGGTTGCAGGGACAGTCGAAGACCAAAAACGGGCGGCGAAATGCGCTGTCCGGACGACGGTGAAAACCGGAATGAAGATCGGCGGTACCGCCCCTTATTTGAAGATGCCTAGGGCGACGTTAGAAACGCAGTCGAGAGTGGTTAAGACGGTTCCGGTTAACTCGGGAACGGCTTGTTGTGGTCTGAGGTGGACATTCCGAACCTCGGAATGACGACCTCATTGGCGGCCAACGCCTGCCCGTGGGTTGGCGACGCAACATCTCAAAGGCAGCGCTTTATGCCAACCAAGTCCGTACGAAATCAAAGGACTGCACAGCCCTCACCAAATCGCCAGCCCGTGGGGACGGGCAGGCGATGGCCGGGGCGCTTTCAGCGCTGTTAACCCGGCTTTGGCTTTGGTGCATAGGTCCGCCCTAGGCCAAAAGAAACGCCAGTAGGCGCGCTATGCAAATCAACCCTTCGCCCATCCCTCAACGCTGGGAATTCTCCCAATCCGGATGGATCCAAGGCGTATCATTGACCGGCAACAGCGGTATTTTGCCCAGAATATGATCCGCCGCCTTTTCGCCAGCCATGATTGAGGGCCCGTTCAGATTGCCGTTGGTGATCTGCGGGAAGATCGAGCTGTCCGCCAGTCGCAATCCATCCACGCCGATGACGCGTGTTTCCGGGTCCACAACGGCCATCGGATCATCGGCACGGCCCATCCGGCAGGTGCCGCACGGGTGATAAGCGCTTTCAGCGTGCTCGCGAATGGCGTCGTCAAGCTCTGCGTCGGTCTGCGCAGACGCCCCAGGTTGGATTTCTTCCCCGCGATAAGGGGCGAACGCCTCTTGCGCAAAGATTTCGCGGGTCAGGCGGATGCAGGCGCGGAAATCTTCCCAATCCTCGGCATGGCTCATGTAGTTGAAGTCGATGCGCGGATCGTCGGCAGGATCAGATGACCGAAGCGTCACCGCACCGCGTGACTTCGACCGCATCGGACCGACATGTGCCTGAAAACCGTGGCCGCGCGTCGTGACCGTCCCGTCATAGCGCACGGCGATGGGCAGGAAATGAAACTGGATGTCGGGGTACTCGATACCCGCGCGCGACCGGATGAACCCGCAGCTTTCGAACTGGTTGGAGGCACCGGGGCCGGAGCGCGTCAACATCCATTGCGCGCCGACCCATGCTTTGCCGAACAAATTCCAGTATTTGTACAGGCTGACGGGTTGGGTCGCAGACATCTGGATATACATTTCCAGATGGTCCTGCAGGTTCTGTCCGACGCCCGGTCGATCGGCAACCAAATCTATACCCTGTTCGGCAAGGTGTTTGGCGGGGCCGATGCCGGACAGCATCAAAAGCTTCGGCGAATTGATGGCCGACGCGGCAATGATCACTTCGCGCCGCGCGGTGATCTTGCCTTTGCCTTTGACCATGACGCCGGTTGCGCGACCGTCTTCGATCACGATCCGCTCAGCCAGGCCGCGCACAAGATCGCAATTCTGCCGTTTCAATGCGGGTTTCAGATAGGCATTGGCCGCCGACCACCTTTGCCCTTTCCAGATCGTCGCCTCGAAGGCCCCGAAACCCTCCTGCTGGCGACCGTTATAGTCCTGTGTGAAAAGATATCCCGCCTGCTGTCCGGCCCGGACAAAGGCGCGTGTCAGCGGGTTCTGGCGCGCGCCCCGGCTGATATGCAACGGGCCGTCCTTTCCCCGCAGCGCGGGATCACCTTCGCCTTCGGTTTCCTGCCCGTGCCAGTTCTCCATACGCCGGAAATAGGGCAGCACATCCGCATAGCCCCAACCGTCCGCGCCCATTTCCGACCATCTGTCAAAGTCGCGCGCGTGGCCGCGGACGTATACCATGCCATTGATTGATGACGAGCCGCCAATAACCTTGCCACGCGGGCAGGCAAGGCGGCGGTTGTTCAGGTTCGCTTCCGGTTCGGTCTGATAACCCCAGTCATAACGCGCCATATTCATCGGAAAACTCAGCGCACCGGGCATCTGAATGAACGGGCCGAAATCCGTGCCGCCATATTCCACAACCAGCACGGAATGGCCGGCCTCTGACAGCCTGTAGGCCAGTGCACACCCCGCCGACCCGGCGCCGATTATGACGAAATCAGCCTCCATTCACGCGCCGTCGACGGCCAGCACGGAATAGTCGATCATGACATGTTCGCGATAGGCCGGGCGGGTGGTCAGGTTGTGGTAATAGCGCTCAAGAACGGGGCGCGGTTTGCGTGGGACATCTATGTCGAACCAGCGATAGAGCACATGGCCAATCACGATGTCGGCGGCGGTCAGCACGTTGCCGCAAACAAAGTCCTTGTCGGCGATCTGACCTTCCAGAATGTCGATCTGACGCTCGAACTGCGCGATGGCGCGCATCATGGCCGCCTCGTCGCGGTCTTTGGCGGCGGTGCGCACCCGAAGCCAGAATATCGGCGCGGTGAAGGCGAGCGCGAAGTTGATCTTTCCCCATTCCGCCCATTTGTCGATTTCGGCGCGCCGCGCTGGGTTCGATGGCCAGAAACTGTCATCGCCAAACTGCGCCGCGATATATCGCAAAATGGCACAGCTTTCCCAAACAACAGTGTCGCCGTCCTTCAAAGTCGGGACCAGACCGTTGGGGTTCATCGCAAGGTAATCCGGCCTGTCCAGACCACCATGAATGTGACCAAGATCGTGGCGCTCATATTCCAAACCCAACTCGGCAATGGCCCACATCACAAGTTGAACATTGGAAGAGGTCGCGCGCCCGAAAACGGTTAGCATGATCTTGGGTTCCTTTGGCTGGTCACAGAGGGCCAATGATAGCCAGCTATTTGGATTGTTCGCCAAAGTCTTTTTGAAAATCGAACCCTTAGGTCGCGTTCGCGACGTGACAGGTACGCGGTATCCGCCGCTCGAAACCCTAAGCCTCCGCTTTCGATCAGCGTGGCGCGCGGGAGACATTGAGAATTTCAGGGCCAATTTCGTTGAAGAGACTTTCTCGAAAACCCGCCCCTCGCGCCAATCATCTCGACTTCCGGTTCTCGCGACAGCATACCGTTGCCCGCCCGAGCTTGTCTCGGGCAGCGACCTCCCCCCGGAGGGCGCTTTTGCAACGTTATCACATGCCTGAACGCTAGCGTTTTGTCGCAACCACGCCACAGATTTCTGCCGTTCATAGCGCCCTCCAGGCCGGTCGCTGCCCTGTCGTTCCGCCAGGGCATTCGTTTTGCCGAGGGCTCTTCAAAGAAATCACCACCCGGCCCCAAGATTAAACGCCAACGTCGAACCCGGGACCGTTTCAAAACTGACGCCGCCTATGGCCGCCGAAACCGCAATGTCTGGCCGCCGCCGACGGGCAGAAGTTCAAGCTCGCGGTCCGCCCGGGTCACCAGATAGCATTTGGGTTCTTTTTCATCGACTGTGGACTGCAACAGCTTCGGGCCGGTTGCGGTTGCCCCCGGGCAGTGTTCGGCGAAATCCATAAACCGGGTGGTGCGAAACTCGGTTTCATAGCGGACATGAATTTCCGAGCCGCGAACGGTGATCGCCGACTCTTTGTCATTCACCGCAATCCAATCCCCCTGAAAGGCGCGGCGCAAGTCGCTGAACGGCGCATCTTCGGCAATCGGCGCCGCGTATCGCAGGACAATCGCCGCCTCGCGCCCCTTTCGGGCAACCTGATCGCCACGGATCTGTACGCGGCTCAGCAATGGCATCTGTTCCAGCGCCGCAAGTATATGTGCCGGTGTGGAGCCTTCATAATCGGCGCGGTACTTATGTCCATTGCTGTGAAAACTGCAATATGCATCGCCATTTTCTAGCTCGCAGCCCTGAAAAAGTGCATCAATCTCGATGGGTTTGCCAAATGCGCCGGGGGCGAAATCGGCCCTCAGCACCTCGCCGTTGACGGTGTTTTCATTGCTCACGTTCAGCGCCGGATCAGCCTCCGGCTGGTCGGGGCGAACATCGCGCCCATCGGCGCGCAGAGTCAGCGTGTATTCCGTCGCGGTTTTGCCGGTATCGATTTCGCGAAACGCGGTTCGGTCATAGCCCCGGTTTTCACAATCGGTATCACCGGCAATGGTGAAAACCGATTGCGCCGTGCAGAAGAAGTAATCTTCCGCCGCGAACAGACCCGAGCGGCTCGCGACGTGATAATAGTAATACCGGCGCGTCAGATCGCCGGTCACGATCATCGAACAACCGCCGGATTTCACGCGCCACCAGCCCTCGGACGTCCAGTCTTTGTCGCCCTTATAGCCAAGCGCGATATGCTTGGCCTCACCAGTGAAATTGCAGATTTCCAGCCCCGCGTGCCCTGCCACCGGCGCGCATAATGCGGCCAGCGTGGCAAGAAAAACGCGCAAGGCCTTTTGCATCATCCGCCCCGCGAACCACCGCGGCGTGGGGGTTTCTTCTGCTCCGGCTCGGGTTCGGGTTCAATTTCAGGTTCTGGCTGCGTTGTCGGGCCGGGATCGGGGTTTGTCTCCGGCTCTGGCTCCGGTTCAACGGCGGCCTCGCTGTTGCGGTCAAATTCGACGCCGCCACCTTTGGAATCCGTCGCAGTGGTTACGCTTTCGGCGGTCCCGGCCGGGCTTTCGCTTCCGGGATCAGAAACCAGCGTGAAGGTGAACAACTCTTCACCGGCACCTGTGTCGATTTCATAGAAATCTTCACGATCATATCCGCGAGATGCGCAATTGTCGTCGCCCACTATGGTGTAAGCATCTGGCGTCGTGCAGAAAAAGTAATTCTGACCTGCGAATTCGCCGCCGTTCACTTCGGCCCGATAGTAGATATAGCGATGCGGCTGTCCATCGAGCGCGGGTGTCACGCATTCACCGGGTTCCGCGACCCACCAGCCCTCGGACGTCCAGCCATCCGCGCCGTCATAGCCAAAGGACAAAGACTGGTTGTGTTCGGTCTCGTTGCAGACTTTCAGGCCCGCGTTCACCACTGGTTCTGCCGTCGTTTCGCTCACGGTTTCATCGCCTGACGATTCCCCGCCGGGAATTGCGGCCGAGGACCCAATTGTCAAAACGAAGGAGGATGTACCGGACCCGATGCTGAACTCGCGAAATTTCTCGCTTTCATAGCCGCGGGATTCGCAATCCTCGTCGCCGACAATCGTATAGGCTTGGGTGGTCGTGCAGAACGTATAGTTTTCGCCGTCAAACGGTCCGCCCTGAACCTCGGCGCGATAGTAATACCACTGGTTCTTCAGCGGGCCATCTATAACGGTTGCACAGCCATCAGGTTCAATCCGCCACCAGCCTTCTGACGTCCAGCCGTCTTCTGCCTGATACCCGATGGATACTTCCTGTGTGGCGGTTGTCTCGTTACAAATGCGAAGCCCGTCATCACCGTCGCTTGCGCTTGCGTTTTCTATATTCCCGCCTGTTGCGTTTGTGAGTGTAAAGGTGAACCCCCGCGCGCTTTCACCGGTGTCGATTTCGGCAAAATCCTCGGTCACATAACCACGGTTTTCGCAATCCTTGTCGCCCTCGATGTCATAGGCTTCCGACGCGGTACAAAAGCTGTATCCCTGACCGCTGAAATCGCCAGCCGATACCTCTGCGCGGTAATAGTAATACCGCTGCTGCAATGCCGCGCTTAACGGTTTACTGCATTCTCCGGGCTCAACATTCCACCAACCACGCGAGATATAGCCTTCGCCCTGTTTGTATCCGATAGACACCGCTTGCGTGAATTCGGTCTCATTGCAGAATTCCAGCCCAAGGCCTTCGCCCGATTGCGCGACGTCCATCGCCGATTGCGTCAGGCGAAAAGTAAATTCAGTGCCGGTTTCGCCGGTGTCGATTTCCTGAAAATCTTCCTTGTCATACCCGCGTTCTTCACATTCGGTGTCGCCCTTGATCGTATAGGCGGTCGTCGAGGTGCAAAAATAGTAATTGCCGCCCTGAAACGGCCCACCCGATTTCTCGGCACGGAAATAGTAATAACGCTGGGTCAGATCGCCGCCGATAGGGGTCGCGCAGCCGCCGGGATCGAGGTTCCACCAACCTTCGGATGTCCAGACATCATCGCCCTTGTAGCCGACGGAAATCGCCTGAGTTTCATTCGTGTCGTTGCAGATCTCCAGACCGGCAAAAGCAGGAAATCCATAGAAGGTCAGGATAACCAACGGAAAAAGATTGCGAATTCGATTCATGTGACCCCTCCACTTTGCCTATAGTTTTACGAATGACTGCTTGGCGCGTAAACGTGTTTTCTTGTCGCCGGTGTGCGTTAGGGTAGAGTTTCTCCGGTAAATGCAGCTGGACGCGCTTGATCTGTTACTGATTATTTGGCGCATCTGAACGCAATGGAGGGGACAATTTAGCCTGAAGCTGCCCTTCCCCAGACCTCCAAAGTCACGACCTCTCGGGCGGCCAACGCCCGCCCGTGGGATGGCGACGCAACATCTCAAAGGCAGCGCTTTGTGCCAGCCAAGTCCGTGCGAATTCTAAGGATAGCGCCCAGCCTCACCAAATCGCCAGCCCCCTCTCGTGCATTGCATCACTATGCAATGCTCTGCCGGAAACACATTGCCTTGGCAATGTGTGAGAGGCGGGACGGAAAGGTCCCTCTCGGCAGAATTTGCAAGCAAATTCGCCTGCCGGGCAATGGATCGCCGGGGCGCTTCGCGCTGTTAACCCGGCTGGGGTGGCGTGTTTGAAAGGCAGGTAAAGGCCAAGCGCAAACCTAGGATTGGCCCAACCCCAATTGTCAGCGCTAAACCTGACACCTTGCCGCGTTGTATGCTGTTGCACACATCGCTAACAGGGCGGCAACCACGCTGGAGGGATAGATGGGGTACAAAGAGGTTTGCGCAAGCTGGCAGGCCGACCCAGAGGCATTCTGGATGCAGGCCGCCGAGGCGATTGACTGGGATAAGGCGCCCTCCAAAGCGCTGTTTGACCGGGGCGACCACATCTATGAATGGTTCGCCGACGGAATGACGAATACCTGTTGGAATGCCGTTGATCGCCACGTTGAAACCCGCGGCGATCAGGCGGCGATCATCTATGACAGCCCGATCACCGACACCAAGGAAACCATCACCTATCGCGATTTACAGGCGCGTGTGGCCAGTGTCGCGGGCGTTCTGAAGGCGCGCGGCATCGAAAAGGGCGACCGCGTCGTCATCTATATGCCGATGGTGCCCGAGGCAGTGATCGCCATGCTTGCCGTAACCCGCATCGGCGCGATCCACTCGGTGGTGTTTGGCGGTTTCGCGTCCAACGAACTGGCGGTGCGCATCGACGATGCGCAGCCAAAGGCCATTCTCGCCGCCTCCTGCGGGATCGAACCCGGGCGGATTGTGCCTTACAAACCGCTTCTCGACGGGGCCATCGAAATGGCCGAACACAAGCCCGACTTCACCATGATCCTGCAGCGTGAACAGCACCCGTGCGACTTAGGTGACCGCGATCTCGACTGGCACAGCGCGCAGGACGGCGTTGCGCCTGCCGATTGCGTTCCGGTCGAAGGCAACCATCCGGCCTATATTCTTTATACATCCGGCACCACCGGCGCACCCAAAGGTGTTGTGCGCCATACCGGTGGGCATCTGGTGGCACTGAACTGGACGATGAAGAACATCTACAACGTCGATCCGGGCGATGTATTCTGGGCGGCGTCTGATGTCGGCTGGGTCGTCGGCCACAGTTACATCGCCTACGCCCCGCTGATCCACGGCAACACGACAATTGTGTTCGAAGGCAAGCCTGTCGGCACGCCGGACGCAGGCACGTTCTGGCGGGTGATCTCGGAGCACAAAGTGCGCAGTTTCTTCACCGCACCCACCGCCTTCCGCGCGATAAAGAGGGTCGATCCCAAGGGTGAGCTCCTGAAGAAATACGACCTCTCAAACATGGAAATCCTGTTCCTCGCTGGCGAACGCGCCGACCCCGACACGATCCACTGGGCGGCGGACATGTTGAAAAAGCCAGTGATCGACCATTGGTGGCAGACGGAAACCGGTTACACCATTGCCGGCAACCCGATGGGGATCGAGCATCTGCCGGTCAAGATAGGGTCACCCACCGTGCCTATGCCCGGCTATGACATCGACATTCTGGATGATGACGGCAACCCGGTCGCTGCCGGAGACTTGGGTGCGATTGCGGTGAGGCTCCCCCTGCCGCCGGGCACGCTGCCGACGTTGTGGAATGCGCCGGAGCGGTTCAAGAAGAGCTATCTCAACCTGAGTTCTGGATAAGCGCTATATCTGGTATTCGACCTGCCTGATTGTTTCCGGCACGGTTATGGGTCCCATTTTAACTTTGGTTTTCCCGAGCATATAGGCTGCGACACACGAGATGAGGTGTACGAATGCGTTGGCAGGCGATCTGTGTCGAGTGTGTTCCAGTCCCATGCTGGTTTTCAACTTATCGAACAGAGTTTCGATGATGAACCGCCTTCGCAACAGGATTTTGTTCAGGATTGGCAGGAGATAGTTTTTCATGTTGCGGCGAATGCCGGTGACGAGGTGGAGCCCACGCTGCCAGAGCCGTTGGAAGAGGGATTTGGAGATATAGCCCTTATCAGCAAATATTTTGCCTTCGAGGCCCGCGATCATGGCTTCAAACGGCTTTCGATCATCGACATTACCTGCCGTGATTTTGACGGCCATGATCTCCCCCTTGTTGTTGATGATTAGATGCAGTTTGAAGCCAAAGAACCAGCCCATTGTGCTGCGACCGCGCTTTGCCAGCCCCTTGAAGACCTTGTTTCGATTAATGCGGGCATTGTGGCAGACCGCGAGCTTAGTGCTGTCGGCAAAATAGACGCCGGTTTTTTCACCGCTGAAGCAGTGCAGCAGTATGCAAAACGGCACCATTAATCTTGGCATGAGGCTGACAAACCGACCATAGCTCGGGAGGGTGCCAAAGCAGTCACGGTATTTCTGCTCAACGCCATAAATCCAATAATGTTTGAAGTCCTTGAACGGCGACAAGTGAAACAAGACCATGATGAACAGGCTCTCCCCCAGGGTCAGCTTGCCGGAGCGAAGCCTCTGACGACCCGAGGGGATCAACCGGTGGCGCTCCCAGTCCTCGTAGGTTTTTGCAAAATCATCGAGACAGACAAAAAGTGCGGTGTTAGTGATCGACATGAGTGGCGGTCCATATTGTGTCGCTTTTGAACCTTGAATCATGGGGCAACGTACCTGGAAACCCCTCTCACCCCATACTAATCACGGGGGCATTCAGGCTGGTCAACACGGGGCAAAAGGTGCGCGCCATGGAGAACAACTTCCCAATCAACGAAGATCTCGCTTATGAGAAGATCCGGGACCTCATGTTCGACATGATGGAAGAGGACCCCAACCGTTTCTACGCCCTCACGGATAAGCTCAATGAACTGGCTGCGCTCCCTAAAAGAACCATGACACTTGTGCTCGATCTGATGGCTGCCACTCCCTTTCAGGTGATCATCCCGAAACACGTACGGAAAAATGACCCTGATACATTCAAAGCAGATCACGAAACCGTTTCAAATGTTCTATTTCTTGGAGAGTTTGGCGGAATT
This sequence comes from uncultured Paracoccaceae bacterium, assembly GCA_951812305.1. Taxonomy (GTDB): domain Bacteria; phylum Pseudomonadota; class Alphaproteobacteria; order Rhodobacterales; family Rhodobacteraceae; genus Rhodobacter_B. The sequence goes on along the minus strand of CATOSB010000008.1, from coordinate 254,473 downwards.
GCCGTTGAACTGGAGCCAAATGAGGCTTTGAGAGAACCGAGGATCATTTCCATAACAATGGTGGAAATCCCTCATCGCAACCCTCTGCGAAAAAGGGTCAACGAGTATCGTAAAAAACGAATCAAAAAACTACGAAAAAATTCTGTCGAGTAGTGCACTGGTGACGCCAACGTCTTATCCAGAATCGGGGTTATCTCAGCAAATTCCCCGGCTATTACGAAACCGGCGACGCTGGCATGAAGGATGAAGACGGCTATGTCTGGATCATGGCGCGCACCGATGATGTGATCAACGTCGCCGGTCATCGCCTGTCGACCGGCGCAATGGAAGAGGTTCTGGCCGCCCACCCGGATGTCGCGGAATGCGCTGTGATCGGTGTGGCGGATCAGTTGAAGGGCCAGTTGCCGATGGGATTCGTCTGCCTGACAACCGGGGTCAATCGCCCGCATGAAGAGATCGGCAAGGAATGCGTGAAACTGATGCGCGACAAGATCGGCCCGGTCGCTGCGTTCAAACTGGTCGCGGTCGTGGATCGCCTGCCCAAGACCCGGTCAGGCAAGATCCTGCGCGGCATCATGGGCAAGATCGCCGATGGCGCGGATTTCAAGATGCCCGCGACCATTGATGACCCGGTCATTCTGGATGAGATCAGGGAAGCGATGAAGCCGCTGGGCTATCCCGCCGGGTAGTTCCCTGATTGCGCCGTCGCGATTTTGGTTCGCTTCAACGTGGACAGAACTGGCCTTGTGCCAAACATCGCCGACAACTCAATCCGGCGTGTGTGTCAATTCCGGAACATCGGAGGCGCCCGCAGAGCCACGACCTGAAAGCGATGGATTTTCCATAAAGAACCTGTGGCAACTAAACGGATGTTCCACGCCACTCAGATCGGCGCGCTCGAACGACCCATCGGGTCGCATCACCCAGCTTTGCGCCTCGTCCGCCAGATTGGCCGCCATGATTTGGCTCATGATCTGCGCCTTCACAGTCGCGTTCTTCGCCTCGATCAGCGTTTCAACCCGCCAGTTCAGGTTTCGCCCCATCCAGTCGGCGGACGAAAAGAAGACCCGCGCCTTTTTCGCCGGCAGCCCGTGGCCGTTTCCGAAACAGACGATGCGCGAATGTTCCAGAAACCGGCCCACGATACTTTTCACACGGATGTTCTCGCTTAGCCCTTTGATGCCGGGCCGAAGACCGCAAATGCCGCGGATCACGAGGCTGATCTTCACGCCTTTCTGCGAGGCCGCATAAAGCGCATCGATCACGTCCGGTTCGATCAGAGAGTTCATCTTGGCCCAGATCTCGGCAGGTTTGCCGGCTTCGGCGTGTTCGGCCTCTGCCGCGATCAGATCCAACAACCGCGGTTTCAGAGAACTCGGCGAGATCGCGATGTTTTCCAGCTTTTCAGGCGGGGCATATCCACCGACATAGTTGAATACCTTGGTCGCGTCCCGTCCAATGGCGGCGTCGCAGGTGAATAGCGACAAATCGGAATATATCCGCGCCGTAATCGGGTGGTAATTGCCGGTCCCCAGATGCGTATAGGTCACAAGTTTCTTGCCCTCGCGGCGCACCACGGTCGAAATCTTGGCGTGGGTTTTGTAGTTCAGAAACCCATACACAACATGCGCGCCCGCGCGCTCCAGTTTTCGCGACTGCCGGATATTGGCGGCCTCATCGAAACGTGCCTTCAACTCCACCAGCGCCGTTACCGATTTACCCGATTCCGCCGCCTCGCACAACGCATCGACAATCGGGCTTTCATTCGATGTCCGATACAGAGTCTGCTTGATCGCCAGCACATTGGGATCCACCGCCGCCTGCTGAAGATACCGCACCACCGTGTCAAATGTCTCATAGGGGTGCTGCAGCAACATGTCTTTCTTGCTGATTGCCGCGAACATATCGCCTTCGTGGTCGGTCACCCGTTCCGGTACGCGCGGCACATAGGGCCGCCAAAGATGTTCGGTCAGATCGTCGAGGATCAGCTCGTTCAGATCTGCCATGCCGATCAGCCCGTCGACCTCGATCACATCCGCCTCGTCAACACCGATCTCGGCCATGATCACGCGGCGCAGCGCCTTTGGCGCGCCGGTTGACAGCATCAGCATTATCGCCTCGCCGCGGCGGCGCCGTTTCAGCGCGACCTCAAATTCGCGAACCAGATCGTCGGCTTCGTCCTCAAGTTCCAGATCGCTGTCGCGCAGGATGCGAAATGCGCAATGGCCCGCGATGCCATACCCCGGAAAAAGTGCGCCGATATGCAACAGTAACAGCTCTTCCAGCGGCAGGAACCGATGCGCGCCGGTGTCATCCTCGGGCAGCGGCACAAAGCGGTCAATCTGTTGCGGGATCGGCAACAGCGCCTGCAGAATGCCCTTGTCCTTCTTGCGTTCCAGTTGCAGTGCCAACGCAAACCCGGCGTTCGGAATAAACGGAAACGGGTGCGCGGGATCGACGGCGAGAGGCGACAGAACCGGAAACACCTCGTTCAGGAAAACATCTTCCAGATAGGATTTATCGGCATCAGAAAGGGTTTCAGCGTTCGCCAGCGCGATGCCTGCGCCCTCCAGCCCGATTTGCAGATCTTCCCACGCAACCTGTTGTCGCCCCATCAGATTGCGGGCATCGGCATCTATGGCCGCAAGCTGTTCCAATGGCGTGCGCCCGTCAATGCTGGGTGTTGCGTTGTGCTCGCGCGCCAATTCGCGCAAACCCGCCACGCGAACGGTATAGAACTCGTCCAGATTGGTCGCTGAAATCGACAGGAACCGCAGCCGCTCCAGCAGTGGGACCCGCACATTCTCGGCTTCTTCCAGCACCCGCCAGTTGAACCCAAGCCAGCTCAACTCGCGGTTATGAAACCGCTTTGCGCCCGCAATATCCTGGTCCGGCACTTCGACCGGATCGGGAAACGGGGCAGTTAGAAAGTCAGCCTGCGGCATGGGTCAGGATTAAACACCGAATGTTACGGGAAGATGGCTTTATGCCCCTTTTTCCGCCAGTTTGTCCAGAACTTCGCCTGCCAGCGCCCGCGTGATGCGCTTTTTCTGCGCAAGGGCCTGCTTGTCCAATTCCGCCACCAGCGCGCCTGCGCCCGCAAACGACCGCTCCATCCGCGTCGTCAGATATGGGATCAGCCCCGGGTCAATCGCCAATTGGCGGTCGCGGAAGAGTTTTACCAATACGGCGGACAACAGCGCATCGTCCGGCGCAGACAAGGTCACCAATGCCGTGCCCTGCATCCGGCTTTCAATATCGGGTAGCGTCAGGTTCCAGCGCGCAGGAGGAGTGGAAGCGGTCAGCAATAACGGATGACCCCGTTCCAACACCGCGTTGTGCAGATGAAACAGGCCATTTTCGGCGCTCCCGTCGCCTGCAATCTGATCTGCGTCTTCAACTGCTACGGCCTGATTGGCCAGTTCATCGATATTTGTTTCGGCCAGCTTCGCTGCTGCGACGATCGTCGCCCCGGTGATCGCCGCCCAGACATGTGCCAGATGCGTTTTTCCTGATCCCTTGGGGCCTGATATCACCAGCTTGCCCAGCGGCCAGTCATGCCAGCTTTGGATCGCCTCGACTGCCGCCGCGTTGCTTGGCGCGACGAAGAAATCACCAAGGCCCAAAGCCGCGTGAGACGGCAAATCGAAGGTCAGTTGTTCAGGCATTCAAATCCGGTCTCAGCTGTCTTTGCCACGCCCATCCATCCCGCGATAAAGAAGTCCCTCCTGATATTTCCCGACCCCAAATCGCGCCAGAACCCCCAGCGCGGCGGTTACGGGCACGGCAACCAGCAGGCCAACAAAACCGAACAACGTTCCAAAGACGCTTAGCGCAAACAGCAACCAAACCGGATGCAACCCAACGCTCGACCCAACCAGTTTCGGCGTCAAGATATTGCCCTCAACAAACTGGCCGAAAAAGAAAATGGCCACGACCGCAAGGATCCACCACCATTCGCCCCAGAACTGGAACAGTGCCAGGCCGATCGCCAACCCGCCGCCAACAATAGCGCCAACATAGGGGATGAACGACAACAACCCAGCAATTGCCCCAACAACCAGCCCGAACTGCAATCCAACAGCCGCCAGCGCAATCGCATAAAATGTCCCCTGAATCAGCATCACTGTGCCCTGACCACGAATGAACGCGGCCAGTGTTTTGTCGATATCCGTCGCCAGATCGCGGATTGCTGGCGCATGATCGCGCGGCAGCATTTCGTCAACACGCGCCACCATCCGGTCCCAATCCAAAAGTAGATAAAACGCGACGACCGGCACGACCACCGCCAGAACCAGCACGTTCAACAGGCTGCGCGCTGAACTCAGAATACTCGCAACCAACTCGCCGCCCTTCTCCTGAATCGTCTCTCCCAGCCGGCTGAGTGATTGCTGCAACGGCGAATCCTCGACCATCAGCGATGGGAACCGCATCGTCAGGCTGTCGCGCAAATCCTGCATTAGCGTGGGCGCGGTTTCGACCAAGGCCTGCGCCTGCGTGATCAACAGCGGCAGCACTGCCAACGCCAAAATCACAAACGCCAATATCGCGCCGAACGACGTGATCAGCGTGGCAATTGCCCTGTTACACCCCAAACGTTCAAACCAGTCGGCAATCGGGTCAAGGCAATACGCAATCGCCCCGCCCAGAACGAATGGCAGAACCACATCGCCCAGAAACCACAGAATTATCAGGATAACCGCGGTGGCGATCCCCCAATACCTTACCTGTTCCTGAACGCTGAGTGCCATTTCGCCTCCGTCGCCGCAATCTACCGGCAGAGTTTTGGATATTTCGCGCCAACGCAAGACGAATTCGCGTTGATCCTTTGCGGCGACAAAACCGAATGTATTGGATTGGACTACCTTCGCGACTTTTCGTCGATCCCCGACGTTCCTTCGCGCCGTTCAAGTTCCACCAACACATCATCAAGCGTTACATCCCGCGCCGCCAGCATGACCAGCAGATGATAAAGCACGTCCGCTGCTTCTGCCGTCAGCCGCTCTTTGTCGCCCTTCACCGCCTCTATGATCGCTTCGACAGCCTCTTCGCCAAATTTTTCCGCCGCTTTTTCCGGCCCTTTGGCGAGCAAATTTGCCGTCCACGACTCCTTTGGATCTGCTCCCTTGCGCGCCTCAATCACGCGCGCCAGCCGCTCCAATGCACTCATGCCAACCTCATCGGAATACCCGCCGCCGCCATATGACGCTTGGCCTCGCCGATCGTGAAGTCACCGAAATGGAAGATTGAGGCTGCCAGCACGGCGCTGGCCCGACCCTCGGTCACGCCCTCGATCAGATGATCCAGCGTTCCGACACCGCCCGAGGCAATCACCGGTACGTTCACCGCATTCGAAATCGCCCTTGTCAGCGGAATGTTGAACCCTGCCCGCGTTCCGTCGCGGTCCATCGAGGTCAGCAGGATCTCCCCTGCCCCTTTCGCCACCACGGTCCTGGCGAATGCAACCGCATCAATCCCCGTCTCGCGACGCCCGCCATGGGTAAATATCTCCCATTTGCCCGGCGCGACGGTCTTGGCATCAATTGCACAGACGATGCATTGACTGCCAAATCGCTCCGCCGCTTGCGCAATCACATCCGGGTCCGCCACGGCGGCAGAGTTGAAGCTGACCTTGTCCGCGCCAGCCAACAGCAATTCGCGCACATTTTCATGGGTTCGGACGCCTCCGCCCACCGTCAGGGGCATGAAACAATTCTCCGCAGTGCGCTGCACCAGATCAAACATCGTGCCCCGGTTCTCTTCGGTTGCCATGATGTCGAGGAAACATAGCTCATCCGCGCCAGCAGCATCATAAGCTTTCGCCGCCTCGACCGGATCACCGGCATCTACCAGATCGACGAAATTCACGCCCTTCACAACGCGGCCCTTGGCCACGTCCAGACAGGGGATGATGCGGGTTTTCAGCATGGGCGCCTCTATATGCCCAGATCCGAATGATCCACAACCCGGCACCATATCTGCGTAGGGCAAAATCGCCCCTGCAATCACTGGCGCAGTTGGCGATTGGTGGCATAGTTCAAGTACATTGGCGGATGATGCGTTTTGGCATTGAGCCGACGTTCCTTCACGTCCGGATCATACAACTCCTCGGTCGGCCATTGCCTGCCCGTGGGATGGCGACGCTACATCTCAAGAGTAGCGCTTTATGCCAGCCAAGTCCGAACGAAATCGATGGATAGCGCCCAGCCAAGCAAAATCGCCAGCCCGTGGGGACGGGCAGGCGATGGCCGGGGCGCTGCGCGCTGTTAACCCGGCTGAGGTGGTATGTATGCAGGATGGCCATAGGCCAAATTCCAGACTTGAAATCAATGCCGCCTCAGCCATCCGAAACTATTTTCAGAGGCTACTGCCGCATCACCTCCAACGCCTCAGCCAAATCAATCGCCCCGTCATAAAGCGCCCGCCCCGAAATCGCACCGTTCAGCGACGCACCGCAATCCTTCAGCGCCCGCAAATCCGCCAGTGACGAAACACCCCCAGATGCAATCACCGGGATCGACACCGCTTTGGCCAGCGCCGCCGTCGCGGTAACGTTCGGTCCCTGCATCGCCCCGTCGCGATCGATGTCGGTATAGATGATCGCCGACACGCCCGCGTCTTCGAATCGCTGCGCCAGATCCGTGACCATCACGTCCGTCTCTTCTGCCCATCCCTTTGTCGCCACCCGACCGTCGCGTGCGTCGATCCCGACTGCAACCTGCCCCGGAAACGTTTTTGCCGCCTCGCGCACCAATTCCGGGTCTTCCACCGCCACAGTCCCAAGGATCACTCGCGCCAGCCCCTTCGACAGCCAGCCCTCAATCGTCGCCATATCGCGGATGCCACCGCCCAACTGCGCTGGCACATCCACTGCCGCCAAGATCCCCTCAACCGCGTTGGCATTTACTGGCGCGCCAGCAAAGGCCCCGTTCAGATCAACCAGATGCAGCCACTCACACCCGGCATTCTGAAACTCAAGCGCCTGCGCGGCGGGGTCATCATTGAACACCGTCGCCTGATCCATCTCGCCCTTCAGCAGACGCACGCAAGCGCCGTCTTTCAGATCAATTGCCGGATAAAGGATCATCGCCGCACCCATCTTGATTTCGCGCCGCTCCTTGGCACCGTTGTGCCCCTTGCGCAAGCCGACCCCACGTCACACTTGATCCCGACCGCCCGCGTTTGCCAAACTCGGCGCAATCCACGGGAGGAAAATCATGAGAGTTTTCGCAATATCCGCCGTTTTGGCAACGCTTACAGCAGGTGTCGTTAACGCGGACCCGATCGAGGGCGTCTGGCAGACCGAGGTCGATGACGGCGCCTATGCGCATGTCACGATTTCGCCGTGCAACCCGGGTTTCTGCGGCATTATTTCGCGAACATTCAACGCGGATGGTGAATATCAGTCGCCAAATCTTGGCGAAATGATCGTCATCAACATGGTTCCTTCGGGCACCAACAAATACAACGGTCAGGTTTGGCGACCGTCCAATGACCAGATCTATATCGGAAAGGTCACGCTGAAAAGCAGCGCAACAAAAATGGATCTGCGCGGTTGCGTCGCTGGCGGCCTGATCTGCGCCAAACAAAAATGGACGCGACTTCAGTAAGCCCTAGGGCGCCCATTTCAGGAAATTCGAAATCAGCCGGAGCCCCGCGCTTTGGCTTTTTTCCGGGTGAAACTGTGTGCCGATGATGTTGTCGCGACCCACAATCGCACTCACCTTGCCGCCATATTCACAATGCGCCAGCCTGTGTGATGGATCGCTCACATCAAACTGATAGGAATGAACGAAATAGGCATGATCGCCGGTCTCGATCCCCGCCAGTACAGGATGCGTCCCCTTCACCACCAGATCGTTCCACCCCATATGCGGCACTTTCAGCGCCGGATCCTCCGGTTCAATCCGAACAATGTCCCCACCAATCCAATCAAGGCCCGGCACCACCTCATATTCATGGCCGCGGGTCGCCAACATCTGCATCCCGACGCAAATCCCCAAGAACGGCCGACCCTTGCCGACAACTGCTTCGCCCATCGCCTCGGCCACGCCGTCCACGGCAAACAGTGCCGTGCGACAGGCCGGGAACGCCCCGTCGCCGGGCAATACGATCCGGTCCGCCCGCGCTACGACGTCAGCATCTGAGGTCACCACAACATCGCCGGAATCGCCCTCCCGCGCCATCCGCTCAAACGCTTTTTCCGCCGAGTGCAGATTGCCGCTGTCGTAATCGATGATCGCCGTCAGCATTCCCGTGTCATCACCCTGTTTCAAATACTCCCGGGGAGCGCGAGGGGGCTGCGCCCCCTCGCATCAGTCGGATTTTCCTTTGGAAAATTCGAACCCGCTCAAAGCGCACCCTTCGTCGATGGCACCGCATCCGATTTGCGCGGATCGACCTCAACCGCTTCCCGCAGCGACCGTGCCACCGCCTTGAACGCGGCCTCGGCAATATGATGCGAATTGACGCCGTGCAGTCCATCGACATGCAAAGTTATCCCGCCATGCGTCGACAGCGCAGTGAAGAACTCGCGCACCAATTCGGTATCAAACGTCCCGATCTTCGGCGTCGGCATTTCGACATTCCACACCAGATAGGGTCGGGCCGACAAATCCAGCGCGGCCCGCACCAATGCGTCATCCATCGGCAACAGACACGCGCCATAGCGCCGGATGCCGCGCTTGTCGCCCAGCGCCTCCACCAGCGCCTGACCCAGCGCGATCCCGGTGTCTTCAACCGTATGGTGGTCATCGATATGCAAATCCCCCTTGGCACGCACCTTCATGTCGATCAGCGAATGACGCGCCAACTGGTCCAGCATATGGTCGAAAAACCCGACACCGGTCTCGTTGTCATAGGACCCCGATCCATCAAGGTTAATCTCAACCGAAATCTCGGTCTCTGCCGTCTTCCGCTTCACCGTCGCTTTACGCATGGCCGCACTCCTTCGCCTGCCGAGCGGGCTTATACGCGCGGGGTCTGCCCTTTCCAAGCCAAGGGCTTGAAGTTCCGCCAAACCGCGGCGATTGTGCCATAACAGAGACCTCGAGATGGGGGCATCCATGACCACCTGCGTATTCGTACAGCTTCGCTGTAAACCCGGCCAGACCTACAAGGTCGCCGAAGAAGTTGTCCTGCGCGAAATCCATTCCGAACTCTATTCGACTTCCGGGGATTTCGACCTTCTGATGAAACTATACGTCCCCGAAAGCGAAGATGTCGGCAAGTTCATCAACGACAGTCTTCTGGATATTGCAGGTATCGAGCGATCCCGCACGACGCTGACATTCAAGGCATTCTGACACTGCAATCGCAACTTGCGAGGCGGGGATCGTTGGCCTGAAGCAGACTGTTCAGACTTGCGCCCCTCGCGCGGAATCAAGGCCCCTCGGGCCGCCGCGCGATCGCCTGCCCGTTCCGGCGGGCTGGCGATTTGGTGAGGCTGGGCGCGAGCTATTAAACTTTTACGGACTTGGCTGGGATAAACGGGCCAAATGCAACGTTGCATCGCCAACCCACGGGCAGGCAATCGCGCGGCTTGTATGCAGTCAAGGGAAAGTCCGCTTCAGGCCAAAAGCGACGCGACAACCATCAGGTGCCAACGTTCTCCGACGATGTCTCCGGAAATTTCCGCCCCGCCACCCAGCGCTCCAGATTGTCATAACTCATCAGCTTGTTCACCCCGCTACCGACCTTGGGCAGGGTAGAGCGCGCGATATGTTCGCCCAGCGCCCGATATGCCTCGAACTGGCCCTCATCGAACAACTGATCCGCCGTGCTTTCATGTGGGAAAGTCGGGTTGCGGCTTTGATACTCTTCGATCACCGCATCTTCGTCACCCGTCATCGATGATTTCAGATAGACCAGATAGCCGGTTTCCGGCGTGTCGATCCCATATTCCTCTACGGCGGGATAGGTGATCCGCCCTATGGCGAAATGCTGTTTGCTGGTCTGGTTCTTGCTGCGCAGCTTGATCGGGGTGATATCAATGTCGATATTCACCCCCAGATCCAGCCGCGCAAACCGAATGAGCGTGGCCAAACCGTTAAACGCCATATTCGGATCGGCCTCACCATCGCCGATAATGATGATCTTGCAGCGGCGGCGCAACAACTCCATGCCCGCAAGGTTTTCAATATGGCCGCCATCGGACAGATTGATCCAGTCCGTGGTTTCATCCAGTTTCGAAAACATTTCCCGGCGCAGCGCATTCGGACGCACCCGCCATGAAAAGCTGTCCATCAGCGAGACAAACCGGTCACGCCCCGCCGGTCCCGTCCGGTCAAGCAGCATCTGGCCCGCCTGAACCTGCATCCCGTCTTCCAGCTCGGGTGCGAACCGGGCAAAGGGCGCAAACCCGTGCTCCTGACGGCGCATTTCCGTCCCGCCGCTTTCGACAGTCACAGTTTTGGGGCGATCCTGAGAAATCCGAACCTTGCCGTCGAACTCTGCATATGGCGCCACCTTGTGGCGCATCAGCGTGCTGATCGAAGACCCGAGATACCCGCCACCAGAAACCGTCGACATATAATCCACGTGCTGGAACACGCCGCGCCGGTGCAGTTCCTGCACAATGCCCAGATTGATCGTCGCCGACCGGATACCGCCGCCGGAAAATGCCAGCCCGACCATGTTATGCGCGACGGTCGGTTTGATCATGTCGGCCATCGGTCGCGGCTCGCCCGGATGGTACGCCTGATAGCGACGCTTCGCGATTTCCGGGATCTCACCCAGGAAGACATGATCGTCAAACCGCATCATCTCGTCATCGCTTTCGGTGTATTTCTTCCGCGCGAGGTATTTTTCCAGCCGGTCAGGATGGGGCACCCAGAACCCAAGCCGAATGTTCAACAAGGTCAGAAACGCGGCCATCATCGAGCTGCCGGCGCGGCCCATATTGGGCGAGGCGGCCGCGGCCGATATCGCCATCGCGGTGCCCAGATCCATCTGGGCAAAAACGGCTTCCATATTCTCGCTGCGGCAATACCCGGTACGCCCTCCGCCGATGAAGCGCTTGGAAAAGATGAAGAAATCGCTGTTGCGGTCGCGGATGTCGGGGTCCTTGGTCGCCTGCAGGTTCAGCGCGACGTTGATCAGGTGATAAGGCGCGCTCGACCCCGCATCATAATTGCAGATTTCCTGCAGATTGATGTCCTGCTCGATATCGATATCACCCTCGGTATCCACCCCGATCAGATAGGCGCTGGCCAGCCTGTCACGATATAGGCTGTTGATCGATGTCTGGTTCACATCCACCGCCAGCCAGCAATAAAGGCTGATCTCCAGCGCGGCGATGACGATGTAATAGGTGAACAAATAGGTCGACCAGTTGGTTTCGATATATTCCGCGCCCTCGCGCACCCCGAACACGATCAAGATCATAAGGCTGAAAAGCGCGATCAACTGCAGATGCCCGCGCAACCGGAACGACCGCAAGCCGATCACCCAGGACATGAACAAAAGGAACGCGAAAATGGACGGCAACACCATCAATGCGGGCCGCACATACCAAAACCATTCATTCGCCAAAAGCGCCTGCTTGTCGGTGTAAACAAGGAATTCAACCACGAACAGGATCACCAAAAGTGGGATCGCAATGCCGAGAATACCAACCAGAAAAATCCCGAGGCTTTTCACCCAGCCGCCAAGCCTTGGCAGCACCTGATTTGCCCCGACGATCAGCCCGACCATCGACGCAATGGTCGGCACCGCCACCGCCACATCGCCCTGTCGAACAGAATGAAACAGCGCCGTTAGCAACGGAAATGTCTCAAAAAAAGCGACCAGTATCATGAACAGCAAAAGCCCGCCAAAAAGCCGCTCATAAAGATCCCGACGCTTGACGGATGAAAAATGCCCGGTGCGCAACGCCTTTTTGTAACGCCTGACACGGCTCATCCGAATGACGATCGGATAGGCAATCACGATGACCCCGGCGGCGGCCAAAAGAAGGCTGGAAAACAAAAGCGGCGCGCGCACACGAAAATCACGCTGGACGTCGCCAAGTTGCAACTCGCGCCTGTCGACCTCGATCATTTCACCGCTCGAAATCACCGTTGCAACCAGCCAGTCCTCATCCAGATTCCAGGCAATTTCGGAAAATTGTGAATCGTCATTGATCGACGAGTCCGACAAATCCAGCAGCAGAAATTCCAGCGATTGAATGATCCCGTCGCTGGTTCTGTCGAAATCGAAGGTCAGGCTGTCTGTCTTCCAGAAATTCGAGACGACCGTGATGGTCAGCTCCTCGCCGATGGTGCCCACCCGTGACCCCGGGGCCACCTGTTTCTGTTCAAAGTCGAATTCAACTGATTGCGGCTCTGACAGGGTCAGGTGCAACAGCGACATCAACGCCCCGATGATCATGAAATAAGGCAGCAATATCAGGAAGTTCAGGAATATTCCGCGCACCAGCACCGCGATAATCCGCAAATAATCGGTAAACCCGTTCTCAACCATGTAGTTGGAATGATTTCGCAGCCAGTTCAGATAGCGGGACTCTTCTTTTCTTTCCGTAATCGGAAAGGGAAATTCGCCAATCATCTGGTCGGGTCGGATGATTTGCGCGGCGTCTTCCTCTGGTGTCTTGGTCTGCTCGGTCATTTCGTCTTCAATGCTCACCAGAATGCGTTTGCTGTCGCGTAGTCCGGCCAAAACCACACACCAAAAACTCGCCACAACCTCTAAGGGCAACAACTTCAAACAATCGCCTTATACCAAGGGTTATTCAATCTGACCGACTTTCGCCCAGTTGCGGCTTGCGATGGATGTGATGGTTTGCGGTCTTGCGATGAGGTTGTTCCAGGCCTCGCACCCCGCGTCGAGAATCGCGTCATATGTGTCGAACGTCCGGTTTGCGAGCCATGTCTGGCGGAGATATTGCCAAATGTTTTCGGTTGGATTCAGCTCTGGTGATTTGGGCGGCAGAAACATGAGCGACAGGTTTTGCGGGATTTCCAGAGCGGATGTCGTGTGCCAGCCGGCTTGGTCCATGAGGATGACGGCGTGGGCGCCATCGGAGACAATTTTGCTGATTTCTTCCAGGTGGCGCTGCATCGCATAGGTGTCGGCTGCTGGCATCATGATCGCCGCGCCGGTGCCGCGTTCGGGGCAGATGGCGCCAAAAAGATACGCATTTTGGTAACGCTGATCGGCGGGCTGGCGGGGCCGTGTGCCCTTGCGTGCCCACTGGCGGACGCGGGTGTTCTTCTGACCGAGACGCATCTCGTCCTGGAACCAGATTTCGACGGGTTTGTCCGGCGGCACCCCCTGAAGCGTCTCCTTCAGATTGTCGCCGAAGTTTTTTTGAAATCCTCAATGACCTGCACGTCCTGCCCCGGGTGCTGAGGGCGTGCGCTGATGTGGGAAAAGCCCAGATTGTGCAGAATCTGCCCCACATGGCGCTCGTGATAGTCGACGCCAAAACGCGCCTTGATCACATTCTTCAAATCGACCCGCCGCCAGCGGACGACACCGTCCTTTTCAGGATCAGGACCGGTCTCGACAAGAGCCGCCAGTTCATCCAGTTGCGCATTGTCAAGGCGGGATCGCGAGCCTCCTCGCTGCCGATCCAGCAGCCCCGCTGGACCATCAGCGTTGAAACGGAGCACCCAGTCCCTGAGCGTTTGCCGGTCCATCCCGCCAATGCGGGCCGCAGCCCCACGCGACATGCCATCGGCGATAGCGGCAAGCGACAAAAGCCGTCGGCTCTGCCGGGCATCAGAACTCTCTGCGGCAAGCTTGCGCAGATCATTGGCGGTAAAATCGGCTCGCATCGGTATCCTGGCTGGCATCGGTGGTCTCCTTTGCCAATCTTGAATCACCTCAGCACCTCAGGCGGTACCCAAAATCCATAGCTGAGTCATTTTGAAGCACCCTTGGTATTACCCGTACATACCGGTCTTCGCGGCGCCCGTCGAACATTTTTAACGGACTGCCCCGATGGTCAGATGCCCCGGAAACCGCTAGGAGGCTGTCATGCAAGATTTGTTGCCGACATTCGCCTATGCGGCGCTGGTTTTTCTCGCTGCCGGGACCGTGAAGGGCGTGGTGGGGATGGGCCTGCCGACCACCGCCATCGCGTTTATGACGATTGTGGTCGATCCACGCATGGCGATGTCGCTCGCTTTGATCCCAATGGTCACGTCCAACGCCTGGCAGCTTTACCGATCCGGCGGCATCCTTGGTGCGGCGCGGCGTTACGGGATATTTCTGGCCCTGCTGGTGGTCACCATCCTGATCACGCTTTGGCTGTCTTCCAATGCACCACAGGGGTTCCTGCTTGGTGCATTGGGCGCGGTGATTTTGATTTACGTCGCGCTGACTTTCTCGCGCTGGGCACCGAATATTCCGGCCCACCGTGATCGCGCGGCGCAAGTCATAGCTGGCACCATGTCGGGCATTATGGGTGGCCTTGTGGCCGTCTGGGCCCCGCCGATGGGCGCCTATCTGGCGGCGCGAAACACCACCAAGGACGAATTCGTGCGCGCCACCGGGTTTCTGCTGTTCCTCGGCTCAATCCCGTTAACGATTGGTTATGTCAGGCAGGGCTTCCTGACCTCGGATGTTGCCTGGATGGGTATTGCCCTTCTGGTCCCGACATTTGCAGGGTTTGCATTGGGTGAAAAGCTACGCACCCATGTGTCAGAGGCCGGATTTCGCCGCGTCATCCTGGTGTTTTTCGCGCTTATGGGGCTTAACCTTCTGCGTCGGGCCATCGTGGCCTGAATATGGACGCGCTCTTTCTCATCATTGCCGGGGCCGCCGCCGCCGGGTTTGTCAACGGCCTGGCCGGATTTGGCACTGCACTATTTTCGCTGGGATTCTGGTTGCAAGTGTTTTCGCCGGTTCAGGCCGTCGCCATGACGCTGATTGTCTCTTGCGCGACCGGTCTTCAGGGACTTTGGGTCGTTCGGCGCGAAATCCGCGCGCAGAAGCGACGCCTTTTGCGGTTTTTGATCCCGGCCCTGTTTGGTATTCCGCTGGGTTTGCTTGCGCTTGGCTTGATTGAACCGCGCCCGCTGAAGTTTCTGATCGCCGGTTTCATGCTGGTTTACGCCGCGTTTTTTCTGATCCGCCGCAAGTTGCCGCATTTCGACCGCCCCACGCCCGCCGCCGATGCCGGTATCGGCCTTTTAGGTGGTTTTCTTGGTGGCCTTGCAGGTTTGTCAGGTGCGTTACCCGCCATGTGGTGCGCCCTGCGCCCCTGGCCGCGCCACGAAACCCGCGCCGTGTTGCAACCGTTCAACGTGGTTGTGTTGGCGATTTCGGCGGCCTTTCTCGCCGTACAAGGCGCCTATACGACCGAACTTCTTTTGCCGTTGGCGATCGCACTTGCCGTGGCCGTGGCGACCGCTCAGATCGGGATCATGACGTTCAAACGGATTTCGGACAGCGCATTCCGATGGCTGATTATCGCGCTGATGCTGGTCTCGGGGCTCGTACTCATCGCGCGAGAGTTGTTCTGAGTTCACACACCGGGGGATGTCGGATCGTGGCGTGAAACTGACGTGCGAAGTTCAGAATCTTGCGCCCAAGCTCTCAAGCGGCCGTAACTCACCAATGCGGCGGCTTTTGATCTCCCAGCGGCACGCCCGCGCCCGTTTCGGCCTCACGCTCCGCTTCGCGCGCCATCAGCATTTCAACCCGCCGGGTCAGCTGCGCGATCTCGCCCTCCTGGCGCGCCACAACGTCAGACAACTCTTCACACATCCTTTGAAGATGCGCGAGCTGTTCTTCCTGCTTGTCCAACCGTTCTGACATTGCCCCTGATACGCCAGCATTGCACGAAGTTACAGGGCGTACACCTTGCCCCGTGCCCCCCCATCCGCTAGACCCCGCGCGGACAGTGAAGGACAGGCACATCCACGATGGCAAAGCCCAAGAAAACCCCTCGGCCCCGGGCGGAAACGCCGAAAGGTTTCCGTGATTATTTCGGTGCAGAAGTGGCAGGGCGCAATGCGATGCTGGCCCAGATCGCCGAGGTTTATCACCGCTATGGCTTCGACGCGCTGGAATCCTCTGCCGTGGAAACGGTCGAGGCGCTGGGCAAGTTCCTTCCCGATGTGGATCGGCCCAACGCGGGCGTGTTCGCCTGGCAAGAGGCGGATGATGAAAAATGGCTAGCCCTGCGCTATGACCTGACCGCACCGCTCGCCCGTGTCTTCGCGCAGCACCGCAATGATCTGGCGACGCCTTACCGCCGCTATGCAATGGGTCCGGTCTGGCGCAACGAGAAACCCGGACCGGGCCGGTTTCGCCAGTTTTATCAATGCGATGCGGATACGGTCGGCACCGCCTCGATGGCCGCGGATGCCGAGATCTGCGCCATGCTGGCGGATTGTCTGGAGGTCGTCGGCATCCCGCGCGGCGACTATGTGATCCGTATCAACAACCGCAAGGTTCTGAACGGGGTGCTGGAAAGCATGGGGCTGACCGACGACGCTCAACGCGCCGATGTCATGCGTACAATCGACAAGTTCGACAAGGTCGGCGAAGAGGGCGTGCGCCAGCTTCTCGGCAAGGGGCGGCTCGATGCGTCCGGGGCCTATATCGACGGCGTGGGCCTTGCGCCGGAACAAGCCGACCCCGTGATCGCTTTCCTCACCTCCCGTGCGGGCGACGCGGCAACCACTTTGGCCAACCTGCGCACCGCCGTTGGCGACAGCGCCACCGGCGCGGCGGGCGTCGATGAGTTGCAATCCATCGCTGACCTACTCACCGCCCAAGGCTACGGCCCCGACCGCATCGTCATCGACCCTTCCGTCGTACGCGGCCTTGGCTATTACACCGGCCCGGTTTTCGAGGCCGAACTGACCTTCGAAATCACCGACGAAAAGGGGCGTCCGCGCCAGTTCGGTTCCGTCGCGGGCGGGGGCCGTTACGATGACCTCGTCAAGCGGTTTACCGGGCAGGAAGTGCCCGCGACCGGTATTTCAATCGGCGTTGACCGCCTGCTCGCTGCCTTGCGCGCCAAGGGTCGGATTGGCGGCACGGAAGCTGGCCCCGTCCTGATCACCGTCATGGATCGCGACCGGATGGGCGATTATCAGGCGATGGTGGCGGAATTGCGCGGCGCTGGCATCCGCGCAGAGGTTTATCTCGGCAACCCGAAGAATTTCGGCAACCAATTGAAATATGCTGACAAACGCGATTGCCCGTTGGCCGTGATCGAAGGGTCGGACGAAAAAGACCGCGGCGTCGTGATTATCAAAGACCTCGCGCTGGGCAAGAAACTCGCCGCCGACATCGCCAGCAACGAGGAGTGGAAAGAACAGCCCGCTCAGGTGGAAATCGCCCGCAACCGGCTGGCCGAAGTTGTCACGCGCTATATCGGCGAGACCGAAAAGAACCTGTTCGAGATTGCCGGATGACCAGCGCGGCGGAGGAGACGGCGCGCATCCTCGCCGCCTTTGAGGCCGCAGGCGCTGCGCGCGTCGATCTGCCGGTTCTGCAAAAGGCCGAAACGCTGCTGGACCTTTACGGCGAAGACATCCGCGCCCGCGCCTACACCACCCGCGACCCGCTGGCGGGCGAGTTGATGATGCGCCCTGACTTTACTGTGCCAGTGGTACAGAAACACCTGACCGACGGCGCGACAGAGGCGCGCTATGTCTATGCGGGCAAGGTCTTCCGGATGCAGGAACTGAATTCGATCCGGCCCAGCGAATATGCGCAGGTCGGGTTCGAATATCTGGGCGGGGCGGATGCGGCAGAGGCCGACGCCGAGGTCTTCGCCCTGTTTGCCGAAACCCTTTCCGATCTGCCCCTACGTATCGCGACCGGTGACATCAACATCCTGCGCGCGGCAGTTCTTGGCCTCACCGCATCAGACCGCCGCAAACGCGCGCTGTTGCGCCACCTTTGGCGCCCGGGGCGGTTCCTGAAACTCCTCAATCGTTTTTCCGGCAAGGGCGACATGCCTGCGGGGCGTGATGACCTGATTGCACTGGCCCGCGCGGGCAAGGCAGTGCCGGATGCGTCGGTGATCGGGTTGCGCACGCCGCAGGAGATTGCAGATCGCGTGGCCTGGCTGGTCAAAGATGCTGATGAACCGTCGATCCCTGCTGGCGAAGTTTCTGTGATTGAGGCCATTCTGAACCTCGACGCCAAACTGCCAGCGGCGCTTACTGCGCTGCAAGCCCTTGCTGCGGACATGCCCGTCATCGGCAACGCCGTCGCAATCTTCGCCACCCGCCTCGACGCCCTCGGCGCGCGCGGTGTCGATATTGCCGCAGTCGATTTCGAAGGCTCCTATG
This sequence comes from uncultured Paracoccaceae bacterium, assembly GCA_951812305.1. Classification (GTDB taxonomy): domain Bacteria; phylum Pseudomonadota; class Alphaproteobacteria; order Rhodobacterales; family Rhodobacteraceae; genus Rhodobacter_B. The sequence goes on along the minus strand of CATOSB010000008.1, from coordinate 236,213 downwards.
GCCGCACCAATATGGAGTATTACGACGGTTTCGTCTTTGGCTTCTATGCCGACGAAACCCCGATGCCGCCTGTGGCGACGGGCGGGCGGTATGACGCGCTGGCCCGCGCGCTCGGCGGCGAGGTTCCCGCGGTCGGTGGCATGATCCGTCCGGCGCTGACGGCGGAATTGTCGCCATGATCAAGCTCGGCATCCCCTCCAAAGGCCGGCTGATGGCCGACACGTTCGACTGGTTCGGAGAACGCGGCATCACGCTGTCGCGCACCGGATCGGATCGCGAATATGCCGCCGCCGTCGAAGGCATCGACGGCGTCGCGCTCGTACTTCTCCCTGCTGGCGAGATCCCGCGCGAACTGGCCGCGGGCCGCGTCCACCTTGGCGTCACCGGCTCTGACGTCGTGCGCGAAAAGCTGGCCCATTGGGACACGCTTGTTGAGCCGCTGACCCAAATGGGCTTCGGATTTGCCAACCTGGTCATCGCCGTGCCGCAGGCCTGGATCGACGTCGAAACGCTCGACGATCTGGACGCTGTGGCTGCCGCGTTCCGGGCTACCCACGGCCACCGCCTGCGCATCGCCACAAAATACCACCGGCTTGTGCGCGAGCATCTGAAGGAAAACGAAATCGCCGATTATCTGCTGGTCGACAGTCAGGGCGCGACCGAGGGCACGGTGGCGAACCTGACCGCCGAGGCGATTGCCGATATCACCACCACCGGCGCCACGCTTGAGGCGAACCATCTGAAAGTACTGCAGGGCGACCCGATCCACGCCAGTCAGGCGAACCTGTTCGGCTCGCTGACTGCCGGGATGGAAGCGGGGGACGAACAAGCACTGGCGACACTCACCGCCAAGCTGGGCCTTTGAATACGCATCTCAGGGGGCTTCTGATCACGGCGCTGGGCGTCCTGTTCGTGGTCCCCGACAGCCTCTTCGTTCGCCTGATTGCTGCCGAGCCGATGGTCACCGCATTCTGGCGCGGGCTGACTTCGGGAACGGTTGTGTTAATCGCGATTCTGCTGATCCCGCGCCTTGGCACTGTACGGTCGATCCGACAAACCGGCTGGTCCGGCGTGATCTATATTGCGCTGATCGGCACCACCACGGCGGCCTTCGTTCTGGCGATCAGCAACACCAGCGTCGCCAATGCCGTGTTCATCTTCGCCACTCTGCCCGTTTTTGCAGCGATCTTCAGCTGGCTTTTTCTGGGTGAGTCAATCGGTTGGCGCATGGTCATCACAATGGCATTTGTCGCGGTCGGCCTGGCGATTATCGCTTATGGGTCCGGCGAAACAGAGACGGCGCACTGGACCGGCGATCTTTGGGCACTTTACGTCTCGGTTGCCTATGCGGCGGCGCTGACAGCGGTGCGCAAGGTCAGGAACATTCCGATGATTCCGACCATTCCGGTCGCCTATATCGGCTCTGCCCTTGTTATCCTGATCTTTGTCGACCCTTGGCAGGCACTCGCCGGAAACTGGCCACTGATCCTCGCGCATGGGGGCTTTATCGGCGTTGCGACGTGTTTTCTGACACTCGGGCCGCGCTATATCCGGTCGGCAGAAGTGTCGCTGCTGATCCTTCTTGAATCCGTTCTCGCGCCATTATTGGTTTGGGCCGTCATTGATGAGAACCCCGGTCGCTGGGCGTTGATTGGTGGCGCCGTGGTGATCGGCGCGCTGGTTATCTCCAATCTGGTCGCATTGCGGCGCGGGCGCGCATGATTGAGGTCTGGGATCGCTGGGCAAGAACCAATTTGCACGAATTGAGAATTGTCAGTCGCCACCCTGCGCGGATACCGGATCGAGGTTTTAGTCCAGTTTCACGATGAACCGCACGGATCCCACCCAAAACGGATCGATCAATACATTGCTGCGCGGGCCGCCGGTCACGCCGCCGCTGACCCCGCCGCCAAGCGGATTGTAATAGTCCACGCCCGTGCCGACCGCAAAACGGTCATTGATGTCATACCAACGGCTTGATCAATTGACCGTTGCCCATTCTCTGGTCGTTATTGAGGTTATGCGCTGCGGGTCATTTTCGAAGAAGTTCCAGGCGTCTGCGCATTTGTCGAGGATCTGCTCGTAGGTATCGAACACGGTGATGGCCAGCTTGTTGGAGCGCAGATAGGCCCAGACATTTTCCATCGGGTTGAGTTCGGGCGCATAGGGGGGCAGCTTCAGGAGCGTTATGTTGTCTGGCACCAAGAGCCCCTTGGCTCCGTGCCACCCCGCGCCATCTGTGACCAGGAGCGCATGAGAACCGGGTGCGATTGTTTTTGAGACCTCGTCGAGATGCAGGCCCATCGCCTCTGTGTTAACATAAGGCAGGATCAGCCCAGCTGCGGCACCACGTGCCGGACAGGCAGCGCCAAATACGTAGCTCCATTTGTAGCGGGTATCCCGGGGCGCACGTGGGCGGGTTCCCCGCTTCGCCCAGACACGGGTGAGTGTTCCCTGCTGGCCCACCCGTGCTTCGTCCTGGAACCATATTTCCAGTGGCTTTCCTTTCGCCCGTTCAGTCAAAATGTCGGCTACGATGCTGGCAAAGTTTTTTTTAAATGCAGTCTGTGCCACTGGGTCGGCGTTGGGATGTTCGGGGCGGACCGACAGCCTGCGAAAGCCCAGTTGAACCAAATAACTACCTACTGTGCGTTCGTGGAGCTTGATCTCGAACTCCGCCTCAATGCGCCGGGCAAGATCGGCGCGACGCCAGCGAACCACACCATCGCGGGCCGGATCAGGGCCAGCCTCCACCCAGACCGCAAGCTGCGCTATCTGCTCCGGCGACAATCGAGGTTTCGCGCCGCCACCCCCACGATCTGACAGCCCGTCAGGACCTTCGACATTGTATCGATGGACCCAGTCTCGAAGGGTTTGGCGATCCATCCCGCAACTCTGGGCAGCAACCTTGCGCGACGACCCTTCAAGCACCAGAGCAATCGCCAAAAGCCGACGTGCTACTTTGCCGTTCGACGCGCGACCGGCTAAAGCGCGCAACTCGTGCACCGTGAAATCATCGCGCAAAACCGGAACCGCGGCACCCATATCTCCCTCCCTCTCTGGACAGAAACAGTGAGTCACATACCGAACAATTTGGGAATCCAAAAAGCGAGTCAAATCATCCCGCCGTTGGTATCATAGGTTACATAGCCGCCAAGTTTGACGGCCGCTTGCGTTCCTTTGAACTCAAACGTGCCATCGCCTCGGGAATTCAACGCGCCCGCACCCGCGGTGAGGCCGAAATTGAACCGCTCATCCGGCATGTCCCACTCTGCCGTGCCACTGAGACCGAAATAGTTGTGCCGGAAAGAACCGCTGCTTGCGCCAACGGCGCCGCCGGGCAGGTTTTCGTGGCCATTATAGTCGCCGGGCATCGTCATGATATCCACCGAAACGAAATTCCGGTCGCCAAAGATGGGCGAGATTCCCAGATCAATGCCAAGACCAAGTTCATCCTGTGTCAAAAGCCGCTGGTTGAAGGTTTCAAAGGTGTGGTCAATCGGCCCCGGTTTCGAAATGTCGAAACGCAGCCGAAACTCCGGATCCGACTCGGCTTCGCGCTGAGGAACTTCAACATCCGGCACGCCGGGCGGTTTCGGTGTCGGATCCGGTGTGCCATCGGGTTTGGCGATGATTGACTCCGGATTGAGGTCACGGATGTTTTCCAGCTCTGTCAGGCGCTCTTCCATTCTGGATTTGTAAATCCCACTGGAATTGATGCCGTTTTGTGCGCCCGCTCGGCTGCGAACACTGGAAAGATAGGCGTCGCTGCTTAATATCACCTCTTTTTCAGCGTCAAGTGCCGCGTCCACGCGTTCTTTATCCGCTCTCGCCCGTTGCAGGTCCGGATCATCCTGAAGCTGGGCGACGGTTGTGAGATTCCGACTGTCTATGATCTGCTGAGAAATATCTTCATGGGTCTGCCAGTTTTCGTCTTTTTTCTTGTCGATCGCATCAATCTGCTGTTGGAACTGCGCCAACTCATCATCGGCGAAGTCGCGCTGCAGCTTGAATTCCTCGATCTCTTCGCAGGTTTCCTTGATGACCAGTTTGGTCAATCGAATGAGTTCGTTGATGTCGACACTGGGATTGTCGATCGCCTCCAGATCCTGAAGTGTGGTTTGACCCAGCGCGATATCGGCAGTCGCCGTGAATGACAGACCGGCGACAACGAAAACCGCCGCAATTTTTCCGATGTCCCAAGTCATCATAAGTACTCCAAATTTCCATTTGCATTCTCGGCCAACCACCGGAAAATGCAAATCGTAAATTTACTTATGTTTTTCAGTCAGTTGATGGGTGTCAATCAGGGATCTTGTGACAGATACGCCACCAGTTCTTCCATGAATCTCCAGCCGGCCTGAAATTCGCTGATTTCGAGATACTCATTCGGCTGATGCGCCTGCGCAATGTCGCCGGGGCCGCAGATGACCGAGGAAAAGCCGCGTTCCTGAAATTGCCCGGCTTCCGTGCCGTAGCTGACGACATGCGTGCCATTGTCGCCGGTCAGACGGCGCACCAAAGCCTCGGCTTCGCCATCCTCTTCTGGTTTCAGGCCCGGCACATCAAAGAAAGGGCGGTTCTCGATGCGGGTTTCGGGCACCACGGCCTGCATTTCGGCCTCGACCTCGGCGCATTTGGCCAGATAGGCGGCTTTCCAGTCTTCCATGCTTTCGCCCGGCACGACACGGAACGTCATCGCGAACTCGCAATCCTTGGACGTGATGTTATTCGCCGTGCCGCCCGAGATCGTTCCGACAAATAGCGTTGTCCAGTGCGGGTCAAACAGCCCATCCATCTCGCTTGGCGCCTTCGCACGGTTGGCGTCGTTCTGTTCATTGGCCCATTGAATCAGCTTGCCGGCCTCCATGATCGCGGACACGCCCGTGTGCATCAGCGAGGAATGTACTTCGAAGCCATGAATATGGGTTTTGAACCCGGTGCCGCCCTTGTGGCCGGTCACCGTTTTCATTCGCGAGGGCTCTCCGATGATCGCGGCAGATGCGCGCGGCATCCCCGAGGCGACCATGTGGTCGACCATCTCTGGTGCGCCGACACAACCGATTTCCTCGTCCCGCGACAGCGCAATTTGCAAAGGCCGTTTGATCCCGCGTTCCAGTGCCAGCGCGTCGAAGCCTTTCATGTCACACGTGCCGCGCCCGTAAAGGCGCCCATCCTTCTCGATCACCGTCCATGGGTCCGTGTCCCAGTCCTGCCCATCCACCGGCACCACATCGGTGTGGCCCGAAAGCACGACACCGCCGTCGACGTCCGGCCCGATATGCGCATAAAGCTGCGCCTTCTTGCCGGATTTGTGGGGGACAATGGTCGATTTGATTCCGAAACCATCGAGGTAATCGGCGACCCAGTCAATCAGCTCCAGATTGCTGTCCCGGCTAACCGTTGGGAAAGAAACGAGTTTCTCCAGAATTGAACGCGCGTCCATATCCAGATCAATATCCGCTTTCAGATGTCAGAACCATATGCCCCGGCGTGACCTCGTGATAGATCGACGCGCCCGGGTCATAGCCCATCGGGTGGATCGGCGACGGGATCGGTTTGAAGTTCAGGTCGCGTTCCAGCTTTCGCTGTTTCGGGTCAGCGACCGGCACCGCGCTGAGAAGCGATTTGGTATAGGCGTGCTGGGGATCCTCAAAAATTGCCGCCCGTGGGCCCATTTCGACGATCCGGCCAAGATACATCACGCCCACATGGTGGCTGACCCGTTCCACGACCGCCATATCGTGGCTGATAAACAGCATCGAAATGCCAAGGTCATTCTGCAATTCCAGAAGCAGGTTCAAAACCTGCGCCTGCACGGTCACGTCGAGCGCGGAGACAGCCTCATCCGCGATGATCAGCTTGGGATTCAGCGCCAGCGCGCGCGCAATTGCGATCCGCTGACGCTGTCCACCGGACAACTCATGCGGATAGCGGCGCAGGAAAGAGCGCGGCAGGTGAACGCGGTCGAACAGCTCTGACACGCGGTCCTGCAATTCGGAACTGCTCATCTGGTGGTAATTTCTCAGCGGCTCCGCCACCTGCGCCATAAGGGTCATTTGCGGATTGAGAGAGGCAAACGGATCCTGAAAGATCATCTGCATGTCGCGCCGCGCGTCGCGCAATTCATTCGGTGTCATTGCCACCACGTCGCGATCATTAATGGTGATATGGCCGGAATGAGGTTCCACCAGCCGCAGGATCGAGCGCCCGCAACTGGACTTGCCGCACCCGGATTCACCAACCAGCGCCAAAGTTTCGCCTTCGCGAATGGCGAACGACACATCCTCAACCGCGTGGACCTGCGCCACGGTGCGGCGCAAAACGCCGCCCTTGACGGGGAACCGAGTGGTCAGGTTTTCGACCTCAAGGATCACCTTGTCGGAACGCGGCTTTACCGGCCCGGCGACATAGGCTTTCTCGCCCGGAATATTCATCGGCTCGGGCGCATCTTTGCCGCGCATTTCTCCAAGTTTTGGCACGGCGGCTAAAAGCTGCTGGGTATAGGTTTCTTTCGGGTTGGCGAAGATTTCCTCGACCGTGCCTTCCTCGACCTTGTTGCCGCGGAACATGACCACGACGCGGTCCGCCATCTGCGCCACCACGGCCATGTCGTGCGTGATAAACAGCACCGCCGTGCCGGTTTCCCGCTTCAGCCGATCAATCAGCGCCAGAATCTCGGCCTGAATGGTCACATCCAGCGCCGTTGTCGGCTCATCCGCGATCAACAGGCGCGGCTCGCAGGCCAGCGCCATCGCGATCACCACGCGTTGACGCATCCCGCCGGACAGTTCATGGGGAAACTGCTTCAACCGCCGCTCCGGCTCGGGAATACGCACCTGCCGCAGCAGTTCCACCGCGCGCGCCTCGGCCTCTGACTGGCTGAGCCCCTTGTGAACCCGCAAGCCTTCGGTCAATTGCCGCCCGACGGTAAAGACCGGGTTCAGCGCCGTCATCGGCTCCTGAAAAATCATGCCGATCTTGTTGCCGCGGATGGTGCGCATCAGTTCGGCATCTGCATCGGCGAGGTTCATCGCGCTGCCATCGTCAACGCGGAAGTTCAGCGCACCCTTCGCAATCGTCCCGCCGCCAAATTCCACCAGCCGCATCAACGAAAGCGACGACACCGACTTGCCCGATCCGCTTTCACCAACCACACATACGGTTTCACCCGGCGCGATATCAAATGAAATATCCTCTACCCCGACGACCGTGCCATCGTTGGTCTCAAACTCGACCCTCAGATTTTCAATCGAGACTAATGCGTCGTCGAGCATTCCTGGCATTCCCCAATATTCATTGTACGACGCTAAGTCTGCGCGCTTGGCTTTGTCAAACACTCCCGTCGGGTAATCGATTTGGTTGTTCGATCGTAACTCCCAAGCACCCCCCACGTTTGAGTGTTATTGTCAGTTTTATGGTGAGTCGAATTTGCCATTTTGCGCGTGTTTTTTTTCTTTCTTGTCTGAATTCTGTGGCGCCGGGTTGATTTCTCTGAATCAGTGGTGGGATGGATCAGGTTGCCGCCCTTGAACAACTTCTCGCCACGGCTCTGCGTCGGATCGCTGAGCTTGAAGCTGCGTTGGCGAGCATGGCGGAAGAGATCACGGACCTGCGCCGACAGTTGGCCAAGAACAGCAGCAATAGCAGCAAGCCCCCTTCAAGTGATGGCCTGAAGAAGCCAGCCCCGCGCAGCCTGCGTGGCAAATCCGGAAAGAAAAGTGGCGGCCAAGTTGGCCACCGGGGCGACACCCTGCGCCAGACGTCAACACCCGACTTTGTCGAACGGCATGAGGCGACGCATTGCAGCGCCTGTCAGAGCGCCCTGACGGCGGAGATGGTGAAAGGGATCGAGAAGCGTCAGGTGTTCGACTTGCCTGCGCCACGCCTGGAGGTCACCGAGCATCAGGCGGCGGTTTATTGTTGCGACCATTGTCGAGCCACGACGACGGCTGGCTTTCCCGATGGCGTGGCCGCGCATGTGCAATATGGCACGCGCATGCGGGCAGTGGCGGTCTATTGCAATGTTCAGCAGCTGATACCCGAGGATCGGGTCTGCCAGCTTATGCGCGACCTGTTTGGGGCCACCAGCTTGTGCGCGGCCAGCGTGACCAACTGGACGCGCGGCGCGGCAAATAAGATGGGTGTCGTGGTTGAACACATTCTCGCCCGGCTTGCCGAAGGCGGCGTTCGGCATCTGGACGAGACCGGACTTCGTGTTGCCGGCAAGCTGCACTGGCTGCACACGATCTGCGATACCGCCTTCACCCATTACCGCATCAGCGCCAAACGCGGTGCTGTTCCAACCTTCCTGACCGGCGGGACGATCATTCATGATCACTGGAAACCCTACTACGCCCATATGAGCGGAGTGGACGCCCACGCCCTCTGCGGGGCGCATCACTTGCGCGAACTCAAGGCCATCGAAGAGATCGAAAAAGAGCCTTGGGCGACGGAGATGAGCGCAGTGCTTCATAGCGCCAATCAGCTCAGATGCGCGGCTCAGGATCAAGGCGAGACCGAACTCCCGGAACTGGTTCGCCAGGGTATAGTCACCAGATACATGGCGATCCTCGCCAAGGGGCTCGCCTTCCACGAACGCCAGCCCCCGCTGGCCAAAAGCCCCGGCACCCGCGGCCGAAAAGCCAGGCGGCCAGGCCACAACCTGCTCCTCCGCCTGCGTGACTACCGCGATGACGTTTTGCGATTCATCGCCGACTTCGCGGTCCCATTCACAAACAATCAGGCCGAACAGGACCTGCGCATGATGAAGCTGCGCATGAAAATCTCGGGCACCTTCCGCACCCTCGAGGGCGCGCGGGTCTTCGCCGACATCAGGTCCGTCATCTCGACGGCCAGAAAACACCGGTTCAACATCCTGGAAATCCTGACCCTGTCACCACCTCAGATCATCGCACGGCTCTGACGGAACAAAACCCCGCAACCCTATCGGACAGGGTGCTTGGGAGTTACCTTCTCTTTACAAATACCTCGGGGGAGCGCGAGGGGGCAGCGCCCCCTCGCATCAGTCGGATTTTGCCATGCAAAATTCGATACCAAAGAAAACCCCGCCATCCTGTGAAGGAGGCGGGGCAAGTTTGTGCCGTGGTGTCAGGCCACAGGCACCGGCGGTAAACCTGAAATACCGTCCTTATTTTGAGTCTTCGCGCAATTTTTTCCGAGAACCGGTTCCCACTTTTCGGATTACGCTCTAGTTCATCTCCGATCTGATCTGCTGGCGCAGCGCGTCGATCGGGACATGCCTGCCGTCGCGTTTATACTGCCAGTATGTCCAGCCATTGCAGCTTGGCGCGCCTTCCAGTGCCGCGCCGACTTGGTGGATTGATCCGGTCACGTCCGCCGCGACCAGCGTGCCGTCAGCGCGCACTTTGGCGGTCTTTCCGTTCATCGAGGTCAGCACCTCGCCGGGGCGCAGCATCCCGCGCTCAACCAGCTGACCAAATGGCACACGCGGCTCCGCGCGTTTGCTTGTGGAGACCTGCAGCGACGTACGATCCAGCCGCCGTACCCGCGAAATCCGTTTCTCGGCCACCTTGCGATATGCCTCTTCGCGCTCAATCCCGATGAAATCCCGCCCCAACATCTTTGCCACAGCGCCGGTCGTGCCGGTGCCAAAGAATGGGTCAAGGATGACATCGCCGGGGTTCGTCGTGCCGATCAGCACCCGGTGCAACAGGCTTTCGGGTTTCTGCGTCGGATGCGCCTTGTCACCCTGTTCATTCTTCAGCCGCTCATGGCCTGTGCAGATCGGCAGCACCCAGTCAGAACGCATCTGTATGCCTTCGTTCAGCGCCTTAAGCGCCTCGTAATTGAACGTGTATTTCGCGCCTTCTTCTTTTGACGCCCAAATGAGCGTCTCATGCGCATTTGTCAGCCGCTTACCGCGGAAATTCGGCATCGGGTTGGATTTGCGCCAGATCACATCGTTCAGGATCCAGAACCCCTGGTTCTGCAATTCTGTCCCCATGCGAAAAACGTTGTGATAGCTGCCGATCACCCAGATCGCGCCGTGAGGTTTCAACAACCGCCGCGCAGCCGACAACCAGTCACGGGTGAATTTGTCATAAACCTTGAAACTGTCGAATTGATCCCAGTGATCATCGACGGCATCCACCATCGAATTGTCGGGACGATGCAGATCCCCCTTCAGCTGCAGATTATAGGGCGGGTCGGCAAAGATCAGATCTATCGACGCGGCAGGCAATTCCCGCATCGCGTCGATACAATCATCGGCGATAATCGTGTTAAGCGGCAGATTAACCACTTCTGTTTTAACTTTAGCCATCGCTGACTCTGACGCCTCTGTCCCATGCGCCTTTTGCGGCGCTTACTTTGGGGACAACATGAGTCATCCGCGAATTCCGGTCAAATTTTTTATTTGAATCAGGTGGTTAGATTTTATCTTGATACAAGATGTTGTGGACAGGTTTAAACGACCGCCTATGATGTGGGGTCACGCCCAGTTTTTGCAACGCCGCGCGGTGTTCTTGGGTGGGGTATCCGGCGTTTCGCTCCCAGCCATAACCGGGAAATTGTTGCGCCAAAGACTCCATAATTTCGTCGCGACAGATTTTCGCCACAATTGACGCCGCCGAAATCGACAAAATGCGTGCGTCACCTCCAACAAATGTCTGCGCTTGAATGTCGAGATCGGGAGGGATCCTGTTGCCGTCAATCAGCGCCAGTTCGGCATCGCCCAACCCGATCACCGCGCGCGTCATGGCGAGCAGACTGGCCTGCAGAATGTTCATCCGGTCGATCTCTTCAACGCTGGCATGAGCAATCGACACGCGCGCATGGGCGTGGATTTCGCCAGCCAGCCGCACGCGCTTGGGCGCGGAGAGCGTTTTGGAATCGGCAAGCCCGTCTGGAATATTGTTTGGATCCAGCACCACCGCTCCGGCCGTCACTGGTCCGGCCAATGGCCCCCGCCCGACCTCATCCACCCCGCAGACAACAGAAAAGCCGCGCTGAAAGGCGGCTTCTTCGTGCGAGAAATCAGGGCTTGGCGTCTTCATCGCCCTTCCATCCCGTGAAGGTGATGAAGAGTCAAATCCGGGGCAGGAGACCCGCGAAGAACCCTGCCCCGGAAAGCGGCCTGACCAGTTGGGGATATCAGGCCACTGCTCGACGACTTAAGTCCTAGCCAAAGGTCCAGCCGTGGTTACGCAGGCAGCGCGCACCAAAGACGTTGCGGCGACCATTGTTGGTATAGACTTTCCGTTTGCAGGCGGATGGCAGGCGGTGCGCATTGTGCATATGACGGTTGAGACAACGCTGGCCAAGGAACCGACGCGGCCCGTTGTTGAAGTGGCTGTGCCTGACGCACCGTGCTGGCGCAATTTTGCGGTGATGGCGTCGTGGACGGTCGGCATCGCCGCCACGGCGGGTGACCACGGCGCCGTTGTTATTGTTATTGTTCCTGTTGGCCAGCGCCGAACCAATGATGATGAGCGCGCCAGTGCCAAAGATCAAACGACCAAGTTCACCGTTATCAAGTGCACGGGCGGGCGCGGCGGTCATACCGGTTATTGCGATGGACGCGGCGAGTACGGAAGCGATCAGTTTCTTTGTCATGTCAGGGTCCTTTCCGGGACGTTTACCGCCCGGTGTGTCGGGCACGGCGTGTTGCAGATGTCGATGATTTGGGCCGGTCGCGGAAAGCTATGCAATAACGGCCCGATGCTATTGGATATCATCGGGTTTTGAGCATGTTGTTATTGAATAACAACGCTGCACGGCCCTATATCGTGGCCATGAAACAGCACCTGATCATCAGCGCATTCGCGCTTCTTCTGACCGCGTCCACGGCCTCGGCGTCCTGTCTTGTTGAATTTAAAGCAAAGCGCGACAACCCGACCGAATACCGCCATGACATCATGGAAGTTCCCGATCAGCATTGCACCGCACCGGCTGCAAAACGCTATGTGCGTATGCAGCTAGCGGCGCGCGGCTGGACCCTTTTGGCAATCGTCAAAAAGGCGTCCTGAACGCCTGAAGCCTGCCGCACCCGCGAATATCATTTCAAATCGTGATTGATGGGCGATACTGTCCGCCCATGAGTTTAACTGACAAAGACCCTGACCCCGCCGCCACCCGCCGGTCTGGCACCCGCGTGGTTGCGCTTGGGATCGCTGCGATTGTTGCGATTCTGACGCTGGCGGCGGTGCTGTTATTCGTGAACCTGCCCAGCGGGAATGCGTTCACCAAACGGGTGGACGACATCTTCGTCAGTTACGACCTGACCAACGCCGGGCCGGAGGCCGAAACGACCGGGCGGCTTTTGGGGATTTTGGCCGATAGCGGCGCAGCATTCAGCGATGTGCTGGTATCCTATCGCGTGGTCATCTTCGTCTTGATGATATTTGCGACCGCACTGTTAATTGCCTCGCTGGTTTTTCTGGTGACCATCATCGCGCTCAACCGGCGGATCGGCGAGATTCAGAAGGCGGGGATCGAAGTCTCGTCGCTGGTCATCAGCCGGGACGAACGCAAGGTTTATATCAATGACATGGCATTCGATCTGACCCCCGCAGCGATTGAAACGCTGGGCGTGCTGGCAGAAGCGCGGATGGATGACGATGTGCTGTCAGGTGCCGAGATCGAAGCCGTAATTTCAGGCAAGTCGGCAGCAGATTCCGATGAAGCCGCCGGTGCCACCCGGATCAAGCGGCTGCGCGACGCGTTAGGAAACCAGATGGTAAGTGAGCTTCTGATCCGCAACATTGCGCGCAAGGGCTATGTCCTGTCGATCGACAAGGATGTGATCCGGATGATCTAGAGAACTGCTGCAGGGGTTTTTGAACGTCTCCTGGCCTGAAGCCGCCAATGAAGTGCACATCCTGCTCTCCTCACCCTGATTCAATTGCTCCAGGATGTCCGGGGGCTGTCCCCCGGTTCGTCGGATTGTTTTCAACGATTTTCGGGCAACGCCCAAAAGGACTTGAAAGCAATCCGAATGGCAGCGTCAGGCCAGGAACCCAACGATTTTGTTGGTCGTTGAAGTGTAACCCCGAGCCCTGTTATCCTCGGCCCTATCGACATCGTCTGGTTTCTCGGATTACCTCGCGCGTAACCTGCCATCCGCACGCTAAATGCGAGAAATTCGTGACGACAACCCCGGCATATTTCGACGAAGGTGAACTGGTCGGCGTTCTGACCACGCAACCGCTTGACCGCGTACTGGACTACAAGGCGCCCGAAGGCGGGTGTTTCGTGGGCGCATTTGTCGAGGTGCCCCTCGGCCCGCGTAAGGTGATGGGCGTGATCTGGGGGCCGGGGCGCGGCGATTGGGACATTAACAAGGTGCGCAGCGTGATGCGCGTGCTGGATGTCGTGCCAATGCGCGAAGAGATGCAGGATTTCCTGCAACGGGTTTCTGAATACACGATCACACCGATGTCGCAGATGTTGCGGCTGGCCACCCGCTCGCCGGGTTTGGGCGACCCGCCGTCAATGCGCAAAGTGTACCGGCTGGGCGACAAGCTGCCGGATCGCGAAACGGATGCGCGCAAGCGGGTGCTGGCGACGTTGCGCGACTATGGCGGGCTGGCGTTCACGCTGGGCGAGTTGGCGGAGATGGCAGGGGTGTCCACATCCGTCGTCAAAGGGTTGGTGAAACTGGGCGCGGTGCATGAAGAGGAATCGCCGCGTGATACGCCCTATCCACGACTGGATCCGACCTTGCCATCGGTTGAACTGGCCGAAGATCAGGCGGCCGCTGCTGAGAACCTGCGAGCGAAGGTTCGGGCAAAGGAATATGCGACCGTATTGCTCAAGGGCGTGACCGGGTCAGGCAAGACCGAAGTTTATCTTGAAGCTGTGGCGGAATGTCTGGCGCAGGGGCGGCAGGCGCTGGTGTTGTTGCCGGAAATCGCACTGACAGCAGAATTCCTTACCCGTGTCGAAGCGCGGTTCGGTGCCCGACCAGCGGAATGGCATTCCGGCGTGACAATGACCGAACGCCGCCGCGCGTGGCGGATGGTTGGCGAGGGCGGCGCGCAACTTGTCGTCGGCGCGCGTTCGGCGCTTTACCTGCCGTTTCAGGATCTGGGGTTGGTGGTCGTCGATGAAGAGCACGACACGTCCTACAAACAAGAAGACGGCGTTCTTTATAACGCGCGCGATATGGCCGTGCTGCGCGCCTCGATTTCTGGCGGACAGGTTGTGCTCGCCTCTGCGACGCCATCGCTTGAAAGCTGGGCGAATGTCGAGGCGGGGAAGTACGAAAAGCTGGAACTGACGTCGCGGTTCGGGGTTGCGGAACTGCCTAAGCTGAGCGCGATTGACATGCGCGATGAGAACCTGCCCGCGACCCGGTGGATATCCGAGCAGCTGAGGCGGAAGATCGAGACGCGGCTGGAGGCCGGTGAGCAATCGCTGATCTTCCTCAATCGCCGCGGCTATGCGCCGGTGACCGTGTGCCGGGCCTGTGGGCATCAGGTTGGCTGTGATCAATGTGATGCGCGCATGGTGGAACACCGGTTTCTGAAGCGACTGATGTGCCATCAATGCGGCGAGACGAAACCGATGCCGGTGAAGTGCCCAAGCTGTGAAGCGGAAGATCGCCTTGCGCCGGTCGGTCCGGGGGTTGAGCGGATTTCGGAAGAAACTGCCGCCCTGTTCCCGGATACCCGCATCGCCGTGTTGTCATCCGACTTGTTCGGATCGGCGCGGGCGCTGAAGGCGCAGATTGAGGCGATTGCCAACGGTGAAGCAGATATCATCATCGGCACGCAATTGGTGGCGAAAGGGCATAATTTTCCTCTGCTGACGCTGGTTGGCGTGATTGATGCGGATTTGGGCCTACAAGGGTCCGATCTGCGCGCTGCGGAGCGAACATTCCAGTTGATGCGGCAGGTATCAGGCCGGGCCGGGCGGGCCGAACGACAAGGCGAGGCGGTGTTGCAGACGTTTCAGCCAGAGCACCCGGTCATTCGGGCCATTCTTTCCGGCGATGAAGAGGCATTCTGGACCTCGGAAGCGGCAGAAAGACGACATGCCGGTGTTCCGCCATACGGGCGGTTGGCGGGTATTGTCCTGTCATCGCCCGATGTGCAGGAGGTGTTCGACATCGGTGGCATTCTGGCGCGCAATGACGAACCCTTGCGCCGGATCGGTGCGCAAGTCTACGGCCCCGCGCCTGCGCCAATTGCGCGGATCCGGGGGCGGCATCGCGTCCGCCTGTTGGTCAAGGCGGCAAAAACCGCGCCGTTGCAGGGCGCGCTCGCTCAATGGGTTGGTCAGGTGAAGCTGCCCAACAACTTGCGCCTGTCCATCGATATCGATCCGCAGACATTTTATTGATGGCTGCCCCGCGAAGAAACATTGCCGTCGCAGGGGCCGGGATCGGCGGGCTGGCTTTTGCAGCGCTGGCGGCGCGCAACGGAAACAACGTTGTGGTCTTCGATCAGTTCGACCAACCGCGTCCGGTCGGATCCGGATTGGTCATTCAGCCGGTTGGGCAGGCGGTCCTGTCCGAAATCGAAGCCGAGGATGCTGCCGTTACTTTGGGGCAGAACATCGCCCGAATGCTGGGGCATGAGGTGGATCGTGGCCGCAAGGTTCTGGATGTGCACTATGATCGCGGCAACAATGGTCGGTTCGGTCTCGCCATCCATCGCGCGAGCTTGTTCCAATGCCTGCTTGATGCGGCACTTTCTGCGGGCGCAGAGCTGGAACAAAACCACGAAATCGCGGTGCAGGACGGGCAATACTTGTGCTTCGCCGATGGGCGCAGAGCCGGATCGTTTGATCTGATCGTTGATGCATTGGGGGCAGGTTCGCCCATGTCGCCGCTGAAGGCACGGGCATTGGATTTCGGGGCGATCTGGGGAACCGTGCCCTGGGTAGATGATACAACCCTGCCGCAAGACCAACTGACCCAGAAGTATCGCCGGGCAGACAAAATGGCGGGCATTCTTCCGATTGGCTATTTACCGGGTGAAACCAACCCACTGACTGCAGTGTTCTGGTCATTGCCACGGGGTGCATTTGACGACTGGCGGAATGCACCGCTGGAGGCGTGGAAAGTAGAGGCCGCGACGCTGTGGCCGGAATTCGCGCCGTTCCTGCAAACGATAGAAACACACGATGACATGACAATGGCGGTCTATTCTCACGGCCAGCTTTGGCGACCGGCAGAGCCGGGTTTGGCGCGTATCGGCGATGCGGCACACCGCGCCAGCCCGCAATTGGGGCAAGGCGCGAATATGGCCTTGTTGGACGCATATGCGCTGGCCATCGCGCTGGGGCGTCACGATTTAGGCGATGCACTTTCGGCCTATGTCAAAGCGCGGCGCTGGCATGTATTGGCCTATCAATGGATGAGCGCGGCGTTCACGCCGCAATATCAATCTGATAGCCGAATTTTGCCCGGCATCCGCGATGTCATATTGGGGCCGCTTTCGGTGACACCGCCGTTTCCCCGCATCTTGACCCGGCTGGTCTGTGGCAACCTGTTGCCCCCGTACGGGTCACTGTCCTAGTCGCTTTCCCGGCGCCTGCCCCATCTCGACAATGATCTTCCCGGTCGATTTCCGGGCGCGCAGGGTTTCGAGCGCCTCTGTTGCATGTTCCAGCGGGAATCGGTGGCTGACATGCGGCTTGATGGCGCCTTCGGCATACCATTCCAGAATCTCCGCGATGCTTTCGGTCAAAGCCGCGGGGTTGAAATCGAGATAACCGCCGAAATTCAAACCGATCACATCCACATTCTTCACCAAAAGATGGTTGGCGGGGATCTGCGGGATGTCACCACTGGCAAACCCGATTGTCAGAATGCGCCCTTCTGGCCGGACGCAACGAAGCGCGGTGCGAAAAAGGTCGCCACCGACAGGTTCATAAACCACATCCGCGCCGCCGAACGCTTTGACCTCATCGCGCAAGTCACCGCTTTCACTGTCAATCAGATGCCTGGCCCCGGCCCTTTTGGCGACCTCCAGTTTTTCTGCGCCGCGCGCGACGGCGATGACTTTGGCGCCCAACTGTTTGCCGATCTCAACCGCCGTCAGGCCAACGCCACCCGCGGCCCCAAGAACAAGAAGGGTTTCACCCGCCTGCAAACGTGCGCGGCGTTTTAATGCCAGATGACTTGTGCCATAGGCGATAAGCAATCCGGCGGCGTGATCAAACGGAATTGCGTTCGACAGGATGACACATCGGGCGGCAGGAAAGGTGCCAAATTCTGCCAGGCCACCCTGACCGGAATAAACCGCGACCCGCATGCCTGCGTGAAATCCGGAAACGTTCGCCCCCACGGCCTGAACAATACCGGCGAGTTCCATGCCAAGAGTCACCGGTGGCTCGGGCCGTTCCTGATACTGACCTTTGATCATCAACAGATCGGCAAAATTCAACGCACATGCGGCGATCCGGACTTGAACCTCGCCAGGTCCAGGCTTTGGAATGTCAACATCCACCAAGGCCGGGGTTGCGCCATACTCATTGATATGGAATGCTTTCATTGGTTCGGTTTAAGAAGCGCGTGGCGCTTCTGCAATCCAGATTTTGCGGAAGCGAAATACACGCTAAACGGGATAGTGTTACGCTAGGTAAAGTATTAATATACTTTCAGAGATTCTTGCCCGAAAATTCATTCAACCCTGTGTTGCAAGACCAAAAAAGCCCGAAAATGCATTAAATGTAAAATGGTTAACGAGATTTTTACCTAAAAATCAAAAAGATACCGGCACCTGTCTAAAAGGACAGGTTGAGCAAATCGACCTCAACATGGTTTCTGGTTGTACCTTCATGAGTTGTAAGGAGTGGAAGGAATGAAGCATCCTGTGGATGTACACGTCGGAAAGCGGGTTCGTCACCGTCGGTGGATGGTTGGCATGACCCAGCAGCAGCTGGCGGGCAAGGTTGGGATCAAGTTTCAACAGATTCAAAAATACGAGACGGGCATGAACCGGATCAGCGCGTCGCGCCTTTGGGATATCGCTGAAGCATTGGATGTTCCAGTGAGTTTCTTCTTTGAAGGAATTTCTGACCAGATCGAAATTCAGTCCGGTGAAAACGCTCCCAGTGATCTTCTGGCGGATAAAGAAGCGCTGGAACTGGTGCGGTCATACTATCAGATTCCGGAAACGCAGCGCCGCCGCCTGTTCGACCTGGCACGCGCAATCAGCGAAGACGCTGCTTGAGCACATCTTGACCGGAGGGCTTCCTGCCAATACGCCAGACTAGGCGTATTGGATTGGCGGGCTGATGGTGACGATTGATACAGAATTGCGTGGTGCCTTGATTGGGACCGCGCATGAAATGGCGGACGCGGCGCGCGAAGCCATTCTTCCCCACTTTCGAAGCCAGACACTAACCACGGATAACAAGGCCGAGTCCGGCTTTGACCCCGTAACCGTCGCAGATCGGGCGGCAGAGCGGGCAATGCGGGACGTGTTGCAACGCCGCCGACCGCAAGATGGGATTGTTGGCGAAGAATACGGCAACTCCGAAGGCGACAGCGGACTGACCTGGGTGCTTGACCCGATTGACGGCACGCGCGGGTTTATTGCCGGCACACCGACATGGGGCGTTTTGATTGCGGTCGGGCCGGAGTCTGGCCCGGTTTTGGGTGTGATCGACCAGCCATATATTCGGGAGCGATTTATCGGCGGGCTTGGTACCGCGGAAGTTGCTGGCCCCAGCGGGCAATTGCAACTGGCGACGCGCCAGTGTGGCCAACTGTCCGAGGCGGTCATCTTCACGACGTTTCCCGAGGTCGGTTCCAATGGGGAACGCGATGCGTTTCACGGCGTCGCGCAGAATTGCAAGCTCACCAGATATGGCATGGATTGCTATGCCTATGCGCTTTTGGCGGCGGGTCAGATTGATCTGGTGATAGAGGCACGTCTGCAATCCTATGACATTCAGGCCCCGATTGCAGTTATCGAGGCCGCTGGCGGCGTTGTAACCGATTGGCGGGGAAATCCCGTCCATAACGGTGGCAATGTGATCGCGGCAGGTGATCGGGATCTGCATGCGGTCGCGCTGAAGCTGTTGGGCGGGTAAAATGCCGGAAACCCTGATTAAAAATGCCGATTACATCGTCACGATGGATGATGATCGCCGCGAGTTGCGGGGCGCGGATATTCGGATACGCGATGGCGTGATAGCCGAAATCGGCGAGGCGTTGCGGTCAGACGGTGAAACTGTTCTGGCCAATGGCGCGGTGGTCACGCCGGGGCTGGTGAATACGCATCACCATCTTTACCAAACTCTGACCCGCGCGGTGCCGGATGCGCAAAACGCTTTGCTGTTTGGCTGGCTGCAAACGCTCTATCCAATCTGGGCGCGGTTTGGGCCCGATGAAATGCGCGTATCCGCCGAGGTTGGATTGGCGGAACTGGCATTGTCGGGCTGCACGATGACATCAGACCACTTGTATCTTTATCCGAACGGGTCGCGGCTGGATGACACTATCGAAGCCGCCGCGAACGTTGGTTTGCGGTTTCATCCCACGCGCGGGGCGATGTCGATTGGCGAATCCGATGGCGGCTTGCCGCCCGATTCGCTGGTCGAGCGGGAAGCGGATATTCTGGAAGATTGCATCCGCGTCGTGGATTCGTTCCACGATTCCAGCGTGGGCGCGATGGTGCGCGTCGGCATCGCGCCCTGTTCGCCGTTTTCCGTGTCGCGCGAATTGATGCGCGATGCTGCCATTCTGGCGCGCGAAAAGGGCGTGATGCAGCACACACATCTGGCGGAAAATGACGAGGACATAAGCTATTCCGAGGAAAAATTCGGCTGCCGCCCGGGGCAATATGCCGAAGAGCTTGGCTGGACTGGCGATGATGTCTGGCACGCTCATTGCGTAAAATTGGACGGAATTGAGATTGATTTGTTCGCGCGTTCCGGCACCGGCGTCGCGCATTGCCCATGTTCCAATTGCCGTCTTGGGTCCGGGATTGCGCCGATCAGGGCGATGCGGGACGCCGGTGTAAAAGTGGCGCTGGGCGTCGACGGGTCTGCGTCTAACGACATTGGAAATCTTGTGGCAGAAGCGCGACAGGCGATGTTGCTTCAGCGTGTCGCGTCCGGGGCGGACGCAATGAGCCCACGGGAAGCTTTGGAGATCGCGACGCGTGGTGGCGCAGAGGTTTTGGGACGCCCGGAATGTGGCCAGATCGCCATAGGCTGTCGCGCGGATATCGCAATCTGGGATGTGTCCGGTGTCGAGGCTGCGGGGTCCTGGGACCCGGCGGCATTGTTATTGGCTGGGCCAAACAGGGTGCGCGATTTGTTTGTCGAGGGGCGACAGGTGGTGCGCGACGGGCAGATGACGACCATCGAATTGGGAACCGTAGTCGAAGAGCAGAACCGGCTTGCCGCGCAGTTATCCGAAGGCTCGTAACGCGGGCGCGCGGCGGCGATCAAACGCAAGTGTGACGTAGTTAATCCCTGCCAAAGCTGTAGAGCCGTTCGCGACTGCCGCCGTGCTCAGCCAATTCGCCGCTGCGTTGGGGTGCGTTGTCGTTTGCGCGGTGCCTGCGATTTGAATCCGCGCATGGGAAAAACATCTCGGAGTCCGCCTCAGGCCAAATCGGGGTTTCTCAAAGCCACTTAAATTTGCCTAGTCGTTTGTATCCATCCAGATGGTAACCGGTCCGTCGTTTAAAAGCCGTACCTTCATGTCGGCCCCGAATTGCCCGGTTTCAGTGGGGATGCCCAATTTTTGCAACTGCGCGGCAAAATGCTCGTAAAGCCGGGCACCTTCAACTGGCACCGCCGCCGCAGAGAACCCCGGTCGGTTGCCCCGTGACGTATCCGCGGCAAGCGTGAACTGGCTGACCACCAGCGCTGCACCGCCGGTATCTGCCAAAGAGCGGTTCATCTTCCCTGCTTCATCGCTTACCACCCTTCAATTTAGCCAGACATCCCAGAGCTTGGGGATTTTGGCATAACCTGCGAGGCATCGTCGGATAGCACGAAGGCCTGTCTTGAAGAGAGAGCATAAGGACCTTCGGGCTTTTCGAATCCCCTTTTTTCGCCGCGTATTGCGACGTGGTGCTCTTCGTTTGCTCCGGTTGAAACAGCCCAGTACATGGCGATTGCCAGCACCAAAATGAGGCGGGCCAATCGATCCGGCTTTTTGATCTGGCTTTGAGTAATTTCAAAGCCCCGGGTTTTGAAGTCGGAGAACATGGCTTCAATTCCCCAACGCATTCCATAATCGAGCACCTTGTACTCGGACGGTGCTGCATTCATGGCAATAATCCAAGGCTCTTTGTGCCCCTCTTCGTGAAGCACTCCAATGTTGCTAAAGACGCCCGTTCCGTAAAGCTCAGCGTTTACAAGCCCTTCGGGCATCAGTTGGGCAATTTCGCGCGTCATCATCTCGCCACCCTGATGTTGCAGTGTGATATTTCCCTTCATGCGCAGCCGGTAGTCCCATCCAGCCTCCTGGCACCATGCGACCAATCGGGCGGTTCCATAAAACCGATCTCCCGCCAGCAACACACGCGCATCCGCCGGGAGCCATGGGCGGACTGCTTCCAAAAGCTCATGTTGCACGCGCCATCCAATCGGCCCTTTGGTCTGGCGTACACGCCAGGCGACCGGGAGGGCCCGATCCCGCATCCGCACCGATAACATCAAAACCTCATGCCCTTCGTTGAGCTTGCTTTGATCAAGGGCCACCACAATCGTTTCTCCGGCCTCACACTGGCGGCGGAAAATTTCACCAACATAGGCCTGCATGATCTCATCAGTATCGATGTGAGGATTGCCCAGAACCCGCGAAATGTATTGATAGCGGTGGTCCACAGAGCCGATATCGCGGGGCAGAGCAGCCGCATTTTCCATCAGATTGACGCTGCGCGTGTTCAAAATCACGCTTGCTATGATGCACAATCCCTCCCGGCGCGACTTGTGATACCCGAGCAAGCGGTCCTGAAAATCCGCCTCAACCTTCGAATAAAGCTCTGAAAAACAAACATTTCCCAACAAACCAGCCTCCAATATCAGCAGTGGAGACTCCTTGAATCACACAGATCAGACAAACGTCAAATCAGATCCGGAAATTTTGAAGGGTGGTAAGGCTTCATCGGGAAAAATGCGCAATTTGGATATCTTGGAGGCAAGTTTGTCCGCGCCCGCATCGCTGTCACCCTGCATGGCGCAGACCAAAATTAACATGCCACTGCCGATTTCCCCGATGATGGTATCGTCAATTGTGACGCTCGCCTCGCTGACCCGCTGGATGAGCGCC
Source organism: uncultured Paracoccaceae bacterium (assembly GCA_951812305.1). Taxonomy (GTDB): domain Bacteria; phylum Pseudomonadota; class Alphaproteobacteria; order Rhodobacterales; family Rhodobacteraceae; genus Rhodobacter_B. Next base: position 213,982 of record CATOSB010000008.1, on the reverse strand, counting down.
CTCAAAACTCGCCCTTCCACGGCGGGTTGGCGCCTGCCCGGCTGACAGTGATCGCAGCCGCGCCTGTGCCCAGCGCCAATGCGTTGAATAAAGCTTCTTTGCCGAGGCCTCGAATCCCCTGTTTGGTCAGCACCCCAGCTTCGTGCAGCGAGGCCAAAACGCCGGCGTTGAACGTATCTCCTGCGCCCACGGTATCGACCACTTCAACCTTGGTTGCGGGGGCAAACACCTCGATATCGCGCGTGATCCCGCGCGCGCCACTGGATCCTTCGGTGATACAGATCAGGCTCGGGCCGTTTTGCAGAAGGCCGAGGGCAAACTCTCGCGGGTCTTTATCGCCAGAAAACCAGGCAAGATCCTCATCGGACAGTTTCACGATATCTGCCGCCGCCAGCATCCGTTCAATTCTTGCGCGATATGCTGCCTCATCGGTGATGAAACCGGGCCGGACGTTCGGGTCGATCATGTTGACGCGACTACTTGCCTCGCGCAGCATCAGCGTCTCGTATGTTTTTGCACAAGGCTCTGACACAAGGCTGATGCCGCCAAAAAACAGCGCCGAAATACCATCACCCAGCTCTGGCAAATCCTCCGGCGTGATCATCCGACCCGCGGTATTTTCATCATAAAAGGCATAGGAGGCCTGCCCGTCCACCAGCTTGACGAAGGCCAGGGTCGTGGGCCGGTCAGAGCGGATGGCAAAGCCGCTGTGCACTTTTGACGCGCTCAACGCTTCGATCAGCACCTCGCCGAACAGGTCGGTGGATATCCCCGAAAGAAACCCCGATGGCGCACCCAGGCGACCAAGCGCGATGGCCGTGTTGAACACCGCACCGCCCGCATAGGGCGCAAACGCGGCCTCTCCGGCGGTGGTGTCCCGGGGGAGCATATCGATCAGGCTTTCGCCGCAGCAAAGGATCATTTTGAGCCGCTCATTTTCAGATTTCGGGTCTTTTAGCTGTTGATGTTAGCGCTAGCAATGGTGTCCGTGACGGCATTGTGACGCAACATGCTATAGCGGTTTCGAATTGGCTTTGCCAATCCGACTGATGCGAGGGCTTACCACCCTTCAATTTAGCCAGACATCCCAGAGCTTGGGGATTTTGGCATAACCTGCGAGGCATCGTCGGATAGCACGAAGGCCTGTCTTGAAGAGAGAGCATAAGGACCTTCGGGCTTTTCGAATCCCCTTTTTTCGCCGCGTATTGCGACGTGGTGCTCTTCGTTTGCTCCGGTTGAAACAGCCCAGTACATGGCGATTGCCAGCACCAAAATGAGGCGGGCCAATCGATCCGGCTTTTTGATCTGGCTTTGAGTAATTTCAAAGCCCCGGGTTTTGAAGTCGGAGAACATGGCTTCAATTCCCCAACGCATTCCATAATCGAGCACCTTGTACTCGGACGGTGCTGCATTCATGGCAATAATCCAAGGCTCTTTGTGCCCCTCTTCGTGAAGCACTCCAATGTTGCTAAAGACGCCCGTTCCGTAAAGCTCAGCGTTTACAAGCCCTTCGGGCATCAGTTGGGCAATTTCGCGCGTCATCATCTCGCCACCCTGATGTTGCAGTGTGATATTTCCCTTCATGCGCAGCCGGTAGTCCCATCCAGCCTCCTGGCACCATGCGACCAATCGGGCGGTTCCATAAAACCGATCTCCCGCCAGCAACACACGCGCATCCGCCGGGAGCCATGGGCGGACTGCTTCCAAAAGCTCATGTTGCACGCGCCATCCAATCGGCCCTTTGGTCTGGCGTACACGCCAGGCGACCGGGAGGGCCCGATCCCGCATCCGCACCGATAACATCAAAACCTCATGCCCTTCGTTGAGCTTGCTTTGATCAAGGGCCACCACAATCGTTTCTCCGGCCTCACACTGGCGGCGGAAAATTTCACCAACATAGGCCTGCATGATCTCATCAGTATCGATGTGAGGATTGCCCAGAACCCGCGAAATGTATTGATAGCGGTGGTCCACAGAGCCGATATCGCGGGGCAGAGCAGCCGCATTTTCCATCAGATTGACGCTGCGCGTGTTCAAAATCACGCTTGCTATGATGCACAATCCCTCCCGGCGCGACTTGTGATACCCGAGCAAGCGGTCCTGAAAATCCGCCTCAACCTTCGAATAAAGCTCTGAAAAACAAACATTTCCCAACAAACCAGCCTCCAATATCAGCAGTGGAGACTCCTTGAATCACACAGATCAGACAAACGTCAAATCAGATCCGGAAATTTTGAAGGGTGGTAAGGATGCGAGGGGGACGCTGTCCCCCTCGCGCTCCCCCTGCCGTATTTTGGACCAAGAAGAAGATTAGACTTTGTACGTAACGACGTCTTCTAGACCGGCGCGTTCGGTGCGGAACTGGTTGGCCGGGTGCGTTTCGTCGCGATAGCCGAAGGAAATGCCACAAACGATCTGACGGTTTTCGGGCAGATCGAACCAATCCCGCAAGAATGGCGAATACCCCGCCAGTGCAGCCTGAGGGATGGACGCAACGCCCAGCGCCTCGGCGGCAAGCGTGAACGCAGTGACATACGCACCGCAATCAAGAACACCGTAAGGCCCCAGATCAGCCTCCGTCGTGATCAGCGCCAGATGCGGGGCAGCGAACAGACGGAAATTCTCCATCATCTGTTTGGCTGAGCCATTGCGGTCGCCCTTCTGGACACCAACCGCGTCATAAAGGGCCCAGCCACAGGTGCTGCGGCGTTCCTTGTAGGCTCCGGTATATGCGGCCGGGAAAGGTATGTCACTATGATGCGCGGCCTTGGAGGCATGCTTAAACAACGCATCGCGCAAGCCGTCCGTTTCTTGTGGCATCGTAAGCGTAACCTGCCAGGGTTGTGCATTGCACCAGCTTGGCACAAGCTGCGCGGTTTCCAGAATTTGCGTGAGCTTCGCCTCCGGCACCGGATCAGGCAGAAAGGCGCGGCAGGAATGGCGGCGGCGCAAAAGCGCATCAAGGGTTTCGATATCTGTCATTGGTTCTGCGCGATGAAATAGCCGACCGCGCCCGCGACAATCAGACCAAGCACGACCGCGAACGCGATCTTCCACGCCGACCACGGGCGTTCGCCCTGCACCTTGCCGGTGCGGCCATTGACCACGAAACGATAGGTTTCGCCCCGGTATTTATAGGCCGCCATCCAGACGGGCAGCAGGATATGCTTGAACGTCACGTCCGAAATCACGGTATCGATATCTGAAATCCGTTGCCGGTCGCCGCCAATGTCAAAGCGCACGTCGCGTTCGATCACACGATCCATATGCACGCGCGCCTCCTGATACCCCTCGTCCAGTTCCACCGTGTAGGCCTCGGCGCGAAATCCGGAGAGGTATTCCGGGCTGTAAGGTTCCAACGCCGCAAGGTCCCAGGGTTGCAAGGCATCTGTATACCGTTTGGGCAGACTTTTTGACGCCAAAACCAGCACATCATCGAAGAACCGCGCCACCTTGCCACGTGCATTTGTCCAGCGAATTTTCTGCACGCGCACCTGCTTGCTTTTGCCGTCACGCATAACGGTGCGCGTTTCGTAATAAACTGTCCCGCGCTGGCCGCGATACTTTGATTTCGTATCCGCGTCGAACGTCCAATAGGGCGTATATATCCCCTCCAGCCGCCGCCCCTTTCGCGCGTATTCCTGCAAGCCACCCGGTGCGAACCATAGCCGGCCCAGCCAATTGGTCATCGCATCGCGCGCGGTTTCCTCGTTCAGCGCGAAAGGCAACAATCCCTTGGGCTTGAAGTGGCGATGCGTGCCAGTATCGGTCACAACGGGCGTCGCGCAAAACGGGCATTCGGCGGCATGGGTGTCGGGGTCGAATTCCACCTGCGCGCCGCAATTGGGGCAACTGGAAACCCTCGTTTCCTCGATCTCCGCCTCCGGCAGGCGCGCATTCAGCGCCGCCTTGAAATCAAGCTCTTTGATACCACCACGCGCGCGTGGTGAGCCAAGTTCTGCTTCGTTCCCGCAATGGTCGCATTTCAACAGACCGGCAGCGGGATCAAAACGAAAATCTGCCCCGCAATTGTCGCACGGAAACCGGTGTTCTTGGACGGGCGCAGCTGCGGTATCTTGCATTCTGGTTGGCCTGTTGATCGGCGGTATCGGAATCAAACTAAACCGCTTTGGCAATGGGCGGAAGCCGTTGCCTTGGCCAATTCAGCGGCTATTTTCACAATGTATGAACTGGGTGAGACTGATGACGCGAATATTGTGCCTTTTGATTGCAATTCTGGCGGGTCCGGCTCGTGCGCAGGATGTGACGTATCGATTTGAATGGCAGGGTGGTGGGGGATTTGTCATGTCCGGCGCGATGTCGTTTGATGCCGCGCTTTTAGGGCGCAAGCTGGTGAGAGAGGATGATATGTCCTGCTTTCAGATCACGGGAAAATCCGGCGAAGAACAGATCGGTCGCTGGGCGCTTGGCATGTTGACGCTGGACACAACCTGGGTGCTGACCTTTGATCCGGGTACGCAGGAATTTGTCGTCTTCTCGGAACTGCACCCGATGCCACAGGCCTGGAACATGAATGGTTTCGGCGAGAATTGCGGCAACCCCGGTTTTGGGTTCAACATCGGTAACGCCGCGCAGGATCTTTGCGTCGATGGCGCGTTGATCGTACAAAGCCAGGTCGCCCCGCCAACGCCGTTTCCGGTCACGCGGGTGGGTTCGGTGAAATTCGCTGACGATGCCTGTCGGCCAGAGGTTCTGTTGAGCGGATTGCAGTAGCCATCACGGCCGCAATAGAAAACGTCGTACCCACCCTACGCAGCGATCCAGCCCTCCGGTATCTGCGGCGCCGCAGCAATCAATTCTCGCGCATAACCTGTCTTTGGGGCGTGAAAAACATCTTCCGTTTCTCCCTCTTCCACAATCTTTCCACCGCGCATGATCAGAACCCGATCCGTCACCGACCGCACCACGCTCAGATCGTGACTGATAAACAGGAAACTTAGATGAAATTGCTCCTGCAACCCGGCGAGCAAATCCAGAATGCGCGCGCGGATCGAGACATCAAGCGCGCTCACCGCCTCATCCAGTATCACCAGTTTGGGCCGGATCACGATTGCCCGCGCGATGGCAATCCTTTGCCGCTGCCCACCGGAAAACTCATGGATAAATTTATCCTGATCCGCAGGCTGCAGCCCCACGGCTTCGAGCGCCCCGGCCACGCGCGTCCGACGCTCCTCCGGGCCAATCGGGGTCAAATGAAACGGCTCGGCCACCAGACGCCCGACCTTGTGGCGCGGGTTGAATGACCCAAACGGATCCTGAAACACCACCTGCATATCGCTGCGCAACGCGCCAGGCACCTGCCCCGCCACAACCGGCGCTCCACCCAAAAGGATCTCTCCCCCTTGCAGCGGATCGAGCCCCAGTATTGCCCGTGTCAGGGTCGACTTCCCACAACCGCTTTCCCCAACCAGACCAACGCTTTCGCCGGTCCTGATCTTCAGGCTAACGCCATCAACCGCCCGAAACGCGCGCCGCTTGCCCCAAAGCGTCACGCCGCGCGATGCGTATTCCCGCACAACATCGCGCACGTCGAGCACCGGTTCGTCAGCCCGCGACGCCACCCGCACAGGCACATGCGCGCTGTCCGCCAATAGTCGCCTTGTGTATTTTTCGCGTGGCGCGCGGAACAAAGCTTCGGTTTCGCTGGCTTCAACAAGCCGCCCATCACGCATGACCGCCACCTGATGCGCAATCCCCGCCACCACGGCCAGATCGTGCGTGATCAGCCACAGCGCCATCTGCTCTTCTTCGACCAGCCCCTGCAACAGATCCAGAATTTGCGCCTGCGTTGTGACGTCGAGCGCAGTGGTCGGTTCGTCAGCAATCAGCAGCCTCGGGCGCAACGCCACGGCCATCGCGATGGCGACCCGCTGCCGTTGACCACCGGACAATTCGTGCGGGTACCGGTCCAGCCCGATCTGACCCAACTCCACCCGGGCCAGCCGTTCTTTTGCGACCCCGCGCGCCTCAAAACGCGTCGCCGCACCGTGCACCACCAATGTCTCGGCGACCTGATCCCCGATCCGGTGCATCGGGTTCAGCGCCGTCATCGGCTCCTGAAAAATCATGCCCATTTCGCGCCCACGAAGGCCACACATGGCCCGCTCTCCCGCCCTCAGCAGGTCTTCGCCATCGAACGCGATTTGCCCCCTCGCCTGCGCGCCGCGCGGCAACAACCCCATGGCCGCCAGCGCAGTCATCGACTTGCCCGATCCGCTTTCGCCGACGAGCCCGAACACCTCTCCCGGCGAAATGGAAAATCCCACGTCGCGCAGGATCGGCGCATCCCCGATGTCGAGTGAGAGCTGGTCGATATTTAGCACCGGCCCGCCCCTTCTTCTTGGTTCCAAATACGGATTGCGCTGCGCGAGGAAAACAAAACCACGTCACTGCAAAAGCGTCGCCTCTCAACGTGCTGAAAAAGAGCGTGCGGAAGCACCCATTTTGACAACACCTCCCTCACCGCAGGCGCCTCAGGCGTGGGTCAAGCCAGTCGCGCAACCCATCACCCATCAGGTTCAGCCCCAGAACCGTCAGCACAATCGCCAGCCCGGGAAAGATCGCGATGTGGGGGGCGAGCGAAATCATCGTCTGGCCTTCGGCCAGCATCCGCCCCCAGCTTGGCACCGGCGGTTGCGCGCCAAGTCCGACATAGCTCAACCCGGCTTCCGCAAGAATGCCCAAACTGAACTGGATCGTCCCCTGCACGATCAGCAGATTCGCCACATTTGGCAGGATATGTTCAATAGAAATCCTGACCTGCCCTTTGCCTGCCACCCGCGCCGCCAGAATGTAATCCAGCGTCCAGAGCGACAGCGCCCCGCCCCGCGTGACCCTCGCAAAGACGGGAATGTTGAATATGCCAATCGCAACGATGGCGTTGAACGCCGATGGCCCGAATACCGCCGTAACCAGGATCGCAATGACCAAAGACGGGAAAGCAAAGATCAGGTCGTTTCCGCGCATGATGATCTCATCCGTCCAGCCACCCCGGTTTGCCGCCGCCCAAAGGCCCAGCGGCACGCCCAACAATATGCCGATGCCAACCGCCACGATCGCGACCGCAATCGAAACGCGCGCACCCACCATGATCATCGACAGGATGTCGCGCCCGAAATGATCTGTGCCCAGAACATGCACGCCACCGGGGCGCAGCAGTTTCGAGGCAATCGCCAATTCGTCGACCGGGAATGGTGTCCAGATGAACGAAATGAGCGCCGCTGCCAAAAACACCGCCGACAACGCCGCGCCGAACCACAATTGTCCCGGCAAACGCTTCATGAGCGCCTGAGCCTCGGGTCAATCGCGGCATAGGCCACATCCACCAGAAAGGTCACAAGGATCACCGCAAAGACCAACAGCATCACGACGGATTCAACAACAATCAGATCGCGCTGCGTGATGCCCTGAAAGATCAGCCGCCCCAGCCCCGGCAGGAAAAACACATTCTCGATGATGATCGCGCCGGCAAGCAGAAAGGAAAACTGCAGGCCAATAATGGTCATCACCGGGATCAACGCATTGCGCAATGCGTGGCCCACCACAGCCTGCCGAGCGGTAAGCCCCTTGGCCCGCGCGGTGCGCATGTAATCCTGACCCAACGTCTCGATCAGGCTCGAACGCATCACCCGCGCCAGAATGCTCGCCTGCGGCAGTGCAAGCGCAATGGCTGGCAGCGTCAGCGCCTTCAGCCCCGGAAGCAAACCATCCTCCCAGCCCGGAAACCCCCCGGCAGAGAACCAGCGCAGAGTGATCGCGAAGAACAGCACCAGCAGCATCGCGAACCAGAAATTCGGCACCGCGATCCCCAATTGCGTGGCCCCCATGATCCCGTAATCAACCGGCCCGCCGCGCATCGACGCGGCAATCACGCCCACCGGAATCGCGATCAGTGTCGACAGGATCAGCGCATAGATCGTCAGCGGCAAAGACACCCACAACCGCGCGCCGACAAGTTCCGAAACCGGCACGCGATAAGTATAGGACATGCCAAAATCGCCGACAAAAAGCCCGCTGATCCAGCCTACATACCGCGATGCGACCGACCCGGACAACCCGAGCTCTTCACGCAAAGCCGCAACCGTGTCCTCACTTGCATTCAGCCCCAGCATGAACGACGCCGGGTCCCCCGGTATCACTTCGATCACCGCAAAAATCACCACACTTGCCACGACGAGCGATACGCAAAGTGAAATCAGGCGAGAACTGAGATAGCGCAGCATAAAAGCCACCCTAAGGCGCGACTCATAAGGGGGAAAGCCCCCGTCCCTTGTTCTTCTTGGTCATAAATACGGATTTCACCACGTCCGCCGCTTGTGGCAACGGTGGGTTTAAGTGAAACGCCGGAATTTGTGCCAAACGGGCCCGATTTGGGCCAAGCCCAAATTGGGCAGAAAAAAGCGTCGGGCAGGACAAAGGTCCTGCCCGACTCATCATTGCAGTTCGCGACTATTCAGACCAGCTTATACCAAGGGTGCTTCAAAATGACTCAGCTATGGATTTTGGGTACCGCCTGAGGTGCTGAGGTGATTCAAGATTGGCAAAGGAGACCACCGATGCCAGCCAGGATACCGATGCGAGCCGATTTTACCGCCAATGATCTGCGCAAGCTTGCCGCAGAGAGTTCTGATGCCCGGCAGAGCCGACGGCTTTTGTCGCTTGCCGCTATCGCCGATGGCATGTCGCGTGGGGCTGCGGCCCGCATTGGCGGGATGGACCGGCAAACGCTCAGGGACTGGGTGCTCCGTTTCAACGCTGATGGTCCAGCGGGGCTGCTGGATCGGCAGCGAGGAGGCTCGCGATCCCGCCTTGACAATGCGCAACTGGATGAACTGGCGGCTCTTGTCGAGACCGGTCCTGATCCTGAAAAGGACGGTGTCGTCCGCTGGCGGCGGGTCGATTTGAAGAATGTGATCAAGGCGCGTTTTGGCGTCGACTATCACGAGCGCCATGTGGGGCAGATTCTGCACAATCTGGGCTTTTCCCACATCAGCGCACGCCCTCAGCACCCGGGGCAGGACGTGCAGGTCATTGAGGATTTCAAAAAAACTTCGGCGACAATCTGAAGGAGACGCTTCAGGGGGTGCCGCCGGACAAACCCGTCGAAATCTGGTTCCAGGACGAGATGCGTCTCGGTCAGAAGAACACCCGCGTCCGCCAGTGGGCACGCAAGGGCACACGGCCCCGCCAGCCCGCCGATCAGCGTTACCAAAATGCGTATCTTTTTGGCGCCATCTGCCCCGAACGCGGCACCGGCGCGGCGATCATGATGCCAGCAGCCGACACCTATGCGATGCAGCGCCACCTGGAAGAAATCAGCAAAATTGTCTCCGATGGCGCCCACGCCGTCATCCTCATGGACCAAGCCGGCTGGCACACGACATCCGCTCTGGAAATCCCGCAAAACCTGTCGCTCATGTTTCTGCCGCCCAAATCACCAGAGCTGAATCCAACCGAAAACATTTGGCAATATCTCCGCCAGACATGGCTCGCAAACCGGACGTTCGACACATATGACGCGATTCTCGACGCGGGGTGCGAGGCCTGGAACAACCTCATCGCAAGACCGCAAACCATCACATCCATCGCAAGCCGCAACTGGGCGAAAGTCGGTCAGATTGAATAACCCTTGGTATTACACCTGTCAGATCATTGGCTTGCGTCGGGGAGTTAGCCCAAAGCCCTTCGATTTTCGCATCTGCCACCCCGGTGCGGGCAAGTTGAAACAGATAACCGTTGACATAGTCATCCGCGATCATCTTCTGTGCCGCGCCGAGGATTTCGGACCGTTTCGCCGGGTCGGTTGCCAGATTGAGATCCTCCATCAGCGCCTGAAACTCCGGCTTGTCATACTGGAAGTAATATTCGGGCCGTGCATAGATGTTGATGTCCATCGGCTCGGTATGGCTGACAATCGTCAAATCGAAGTCCTTGCCGCGAAACACCTGTTCCAACCACTGCGCCCATTCGACATTCGAAATCTCGGTCTCGATCCCCACTGCGCGTAGTTGTGCGGCGATAATCTCTCCACCGCGCCGCGCATAGGATGGCGGCGGCAGATGCAGGCGCAGGGACAGGTTCTCGACACCTGCATCCTCTAAAAGGCTGCGCGCCATATCCGGGTCATAGGCGGACTGACCGGTCAGATCGACGTAATCCGGGTTATGCGGCGCGAAATGCGTTCCAATCGGTGTGCCATAGCCGAACATCGCGCCATCGATGATTTCCTGCCGGTTGATCGCATGGGCAATCGCCTTCCTGACCCGCACATCCATCAGCTTCTCGGATTTGTTGTTGGTCGAAAGAATCGTCTCGCCCTCAGTCGACCCGATCAGCAGTCTAAACCGAGGGTCCGCATCCAGTTGCGCCAGCGTTTCCGGCGCGGGATAGCCCGGAAAGGCATCCAGATCGCCCGCCATCATCGCGTTGAATGCGGCTGCCGGATCAGAAATGAATTTGAACGTCGCCGATTTCAAAGCTGGCTTCTCGCCCCAGTAATCCGGGTTTTCGACCAGCTCGACCCTATCGCCCTGCACCCATTGGCCAAACCTGAACGGCCCCGTGCCCACGGGCGCGGTTGCCGCATTCTCGATGCTTTCGGGCGCGACGATCACCGCATCGCCCCACGCCATATTTGTTATGAAACTGCCGTTGGGGGCAGAAAGCGTCACCTGAACCGTCGTGTCATCCACCACGGCCACGTCCGCGATGCCCGCAAACAGCGCCTTTTGCGCATTGGTCGAATCCTCAGCCCGCGCGCGATCCAGCGAAAACTTGACGTCTTCGGCATTCATATCTGTCCCGTCATGGAACGTCACACCAGAGCGCAGCTTGAACGTATACACCGTCCCGTCGTCGGAAATTTCCCAGGCCTCGGCCAGCGCCGGCGCAATCGATCCATCTGCCTGATAGCGCGTTAAGCCTTCGAAAACATTGGCATAAACCACCTCGTCAATCGCGGCAGCGGCCCCGCCCGTCGGATCCAGATTGGGCGGCTCAAGTTGCATACCGATGGTAATTGAGTCTTGTGCAAACGCGCCTGTGGCGGCAAAGGCCAGCGCAGCAACGGACAATTTCAGGCTATTGAGAAGCATGTTTCTTCCTCCAGGTCAGATTGATGAAAGCCTAGCACTCAATTCTGCGGGTGCAAAACCCCCGCGGGCGTAACCGCATCTACAATTGACTGCCAATTCCAGCCAAAACGTGCCAATTGCACGGAAAACCGCGGCCCACTTGAGGATCAGCCTGCATTAGTGGCCACCATGCGTTGCATTGCCAGGCTGGTGGGCCGGTTAAATCCGGGATGCGCCGTGCGGTCCACTTCGCGAAATCCCAGACGAGCGAATGTATCGTGGTTTTCGACCAGTTCTATTCGTGTCTCGAGTTCCAAATGGCTCAGACCTTCCGAACGCGCGAAACGGTCCGCCTGCGCCAGCATCTGACGCAAAACCCCACGTCGGCGATGCGCCGGATCAACTGCGAGCTTCCCCAGATAAAGCCCATCGCCAACTAATTTCGCGAAGCCGCAACCAACGATCCTTTCGCCCTTCATGCAAAGGATCAGCGTCTCCTCGGCGGCCTTATTCGCCAAGCCTGTCGCCGTCAGGCGATTTAGCGATGATGGTGGATCAATCCGTCCCGTCATGAACGCGAAGTTCCGCGTCAGAAATCTGTGAAGTTCACCCCAATCGGGTCGCGCTTCACCACCAACAAGGAAGCGATACTGATCACCCGCCGCCGTCACAAAGAAGCTCCGCCAGCGTTAGCGCCATCACCTTTGCACTGTCCACCATATCGTCAATCCCGACCCACTCATCGGGTTGATGCGCAAGATCCAATATCCCCGGTCCATAGGCGATACAGTTCTTCAACCGCCCGATCCTGTCGATATGCTTCTGGTCGTATGTGCCGGGAGAGACAACGTAATCCGGCTGGCGCGCAAGCACCTTTTCAATCGCGCCCGCAACCGTTTTGACCACCGGCGCATCGCGTTCTGTCATCGTTGGCCTGACTTCCCACAAATCCTTGATTTCATATTCGAATCCGGGGCGCGTCGCTTTGATCCCGTCCAGCATCCGCGACACCTCGGCCTTAACCTCCGCCACGTCCTCCTCAATCAGAAACCGCCGGTCGATGGTGATCCGACACCGATCCGCGACACAGGCCGCCGGAAAACCCGTGAAACCCGGCTCTGGCTCAGGTTCGCCGCCATGTATCGCATTGATATTCAGCGTCGATTGCTTCGCGCCCTCCGGGACAACCGGCATGTCCGTCCGTTTGCCCGCCAGCAACGGATAAAGCGTGCGTTCCATTTCTTCCAGGACGGCCCCCATATGCCGAATAGCCGAGTCGCCAAGAAACGGCATCGACCCATGCGCGATGCGCCCCTTGGTTTCGATCTCTGCCCACCAGACACCGCGATGACCCAGACAGATGCGATCCTTGTTCAACGGCTCTGGGATGATCACATGCTGAACTTTGTCCGGATCGAAAAACCCCTGCTCCGCCAGATAGGCGACGCCACCAAAGCCGCCGGTTTCCTCATCCGCCGTGCCGCTGATCTCAATTGCGCCGCCAAAATCCGGGCAAACCTCAAGAAAAGCCTCTGCCGCGATGATGCTCGCCGCCAGCCCGCCCTTCATGTCGCACGACCCGCGCCCGTAAATCCGGCCCTCATGCACCTCGCCGCCGAATGGATCAAAGGTCCAGCCGTGCCCGACCTCGACGACATCCGTATGGCTGTTGAAATGCACGCAATCGCCCGGACTCTTGCCCTCGCGTCGGGCGACGATGTTCCAGCGCGGATAATCATGGCTGTCCCCGGGTGTGCCAACCGCGCGGGTCATCTTGCAGTCAAATCCGGCGCGACCCAGCCTAGCCTCAAGATAGCTGCAAATCTCGTGATACCGACGCCCCGGCGGGTTGATTGTCGGGATCTGCACCAGTTCCTGCGTCAGACGGATCAGATCATCCCGCCGCGCCTCGATTGCCGCTGAAAGCCGCGCGTCAGTCAAGTTCGCTCCACGGCCACGGCTTCACCTCGCTCGCCGCCGTCTGGAACCGTGCCGCCTTGGCGATCCACACGCCCAAGGTCGTGCCGAAATCGGACACCGCCGCATTCGGTTCACCCTTGTTGATCAGCATCAGGATGAACTGCAGCACAGTCAGAACCGTCAGAACGGTTGAGGCGAAAGACAGCAAAATCGCGATCAGGATCATGTAAAGCAGCCGCTTCCAGATCGTGTCTTTTTCCTCCGGTTCAACCTGTGGCCCGTGCACCCGGCCTTCATACTTGTCGTCGTCCGCCATCATGCCCCCTTTTCAGATGCCCAGACCATATCAATCATCGCCTGCGTTCCGCGCGAAAATTCCAACGGGCAGGGATACTCTGCTTCGCCCCGCACTGCGCGGCCAAAGGCCTCCACCTGCAACACATAATGGTTCACCCCCGGCCAGCGAAAGGTTTCCACCGCGTGACCTGCACGTTCCACCGAAATATGCGCCATGCCATGCACATTGGCGTTGAACGGCGTGTGCACAACCATCAGCCCCTCGGTGCCGTGAAACGCCATATATTGCCGGGGAAACATGCGCATCGACGTGACCGAGGAATAGCGGAATGAAGGGAAATCCGCTGTCACATGGGCGAAGACATCCACATTGTTCTCCCGCCGGATATCCGCGGCCTGAACGGCCAGCGGCTCTTCGCCTGTAACGAACCGGGCCGAACCAAAAGTGTATACACCGATATCGGGCAACGATCCGCCCCCGGTTTCAGGCCGGTTGCGGATGTTTTCCGTATCTGCCCGGTTGTCATAGCTGAAGACCCCATCCACCAGCACCGGATCGCCAAGCACACCCGACTGGTAGATCTCGCGCGCCATCTGCCACTGCGGGTGGTGCACGATCATATAGGCCTCTGCCGCCACCAGGCCGGTTTCATCACGCGTTGCAATCACGGCGTCAAAGTCATCCGCCTTCATCGCCAAAGGCTTCTCGGTCAACACATGTTTGCCGGATTCCAGCGCAAGCAATGTCCATTCCACATGCATATGATTGGGCAGCGGTATGTAAACCGCATCGATCGCCGGGTCCGCCAGCATCGCCTTATAGTCCAGAAACACTTCCAGATCGGGCTGAAACGCCTGAAACGGCGCCGCCTTTTCCATCGTTGAGGTGGCAAGGGCAGCCAGTTTCGCGCCCTTGGCGCCGTGAATTGCCCGCGCCATATGCTCATGGGCGAACTTTGCCGCCCCCAGAACGCCCCATCTGATCGGATCGGTCATCTACGCGCTCCTGCTCGCAATTCCTGTCAACGGCGACTCCTGATCAATCATGCAATCGAACGCACCAATCTGAAACCCCCTTCTTCTCGTTGACAAATATGCCTGGGGGTGCGCGAGGGGGGCTGGTCCCCCTCGCATCGGTCGGATTTGCCAAAGGCAAATTCGAAAAAAAGAAACCCCGCGCGGGACAACGCGGGGCTTCGTTGGCGCAAAGCCGGGCTTGACGGTCCTGCGCTTGGGGATTTCAGTATCAGGCGTTCGCCAGCATTCCCCTGGCCTTGGCCAGTTCCTGCATCTTTTTCTGCAGCTTCTCAAACGCGCGCACCTCGATCTGGCGGATGCGTTCACGGCTGACGTCATACTGACCTGACAACTCTTCCAGCGTGACCACGCTGTCCTGCAAACGCCGCTGGGTCAGGATATCCTGCTCGCGTTCGTTCAATACACCCAGCGCTTCAGCCAGCAATTCCCGGCGCACCAGAAGCTCATCTTTCGCTTCGTAATCCGCTGCCTGATCGGCATCTTCGTCTTCCAGCCATTCCTGCCATTCGGTCGCGCTTTCGCCGTCGGCACCGCCAACCATCGCGTTCAGGCTGGCATCTCCGCCCGACAGCCGCCGGTTCATCGAGATGACCTCTTCTTCCTTCACGCCCAGATCAGTGGCAATTTTCTTGACCTTGTCGGGATGCAGATCGCCGTCTTCCAGCGCGCCGATGCGTGCCTTGGCTTTGCGCAGATTGAAGAAAAGCTTCTTTTGCGCTGATGTCGTGCCCAACTTTACCAGCGACCACGACCGCAGAATATATTCCTGAATCGAGGCGCGGATCCACCACATCGCATAAGTTGCAAGGCGGAAGCCCCGTTCAGGGTCAAACCGTTTGACCGCCTGCATCAGGCCCACATTGGCCTCGGAAATCACTTCTGCCTGCGGCAGGCCATAGCCGCGATAGCCCATCGCGATTTTGGCGGCCAGACGCAGATGGCTGGTCACCAGCTTATGCGCCGAACCGCTGTCTTCGCGTTCGACCCATGCTTTTGCCAGCATATACTCTTCTTCCGGCTCCAGCATCGGAAAGCGCCGGATTTCCTGCAGATAACGGTTCAGACCACCCTCTGGGGTTGGTGCAGGAAGATTCTTGTAGTTGCTCATATCACTCCCTCTTTCACGCTTATGTAACGAGCGTTAACATTGAGATAGGTACAGGTCATTCCGGGTTCAAGTGGTAGCGTTAACAATCTTTGCCTTCGCGTTCATATTTGCCCATTAAACGTAAGATGGGATGCGTTCCGTCGCAGGTAAATGCGGTGAAATGCAATTTCACGCGCTAGAGCGTCGTCCTTGAAATCTGAATCGATGGGATTCCCACGTGGCAGGTTTTGTGATTCACCATATGTGGAGGTGGATCATGGGCAAATCGCTATCACTGGATATTCGGGAACGTGTCGTCGCTTTGGTTGATGACGGCCTTTCCTGCCATGAGGCTGCGCGGCGTTTACGGATATCAGCTGCCAGCGCGGTGCGGATCATGCAACGTAAGAGGCGAACGGGTGGGGTGAGAGCTGCGCCTCAAGGCCGCCCTCGGCGCAGCAAGCTGGATGTGGTCTCAAACTGGCTTAAGACACGCGTGGAAGCCGAGCCGGATATCACTATGCCGGAACTGGCCGAGGTGCTGAAACAGGAACATGCCCTCACCGCGACACCGGCGATGCTCTCGCGTTATCTGATCCATCGTCTTGGGTTCACATATAAAAAAATCCCTGATCGCGACGGAGCGGCTGCGCAAACGGGTGCGCGCTGCCAGGTACGAGTGGCAGCACCGCCGGATGCCGAGGATGCGCCTTGAGCCGCACCGGCTGGTTTTTATCGACGAAACAGCTGTCACGACCAAGATGACACGGCTTCGTGGTCGATCCCCACGCGGCACCCGGCTGGAAGCCGACGCGCCCTTCGGCCACTGGCGCACCCAGACCTTCATCGCGGGCCTGCGGATCGACGAACTCAGCGCCCCCTGGGTGCTGGACGGCCCCATGAACCGCGCCGCGTTCGACCTCTACATCGAGACCCAGCTGGCTCCAACGTTGCAGCCGGGCGATGTGGTGATCGCCGACAACCTGTCATCGCACAAATCGGCCAATGCGCAGGAACTGCTGAAGTCGCAAGGCAGCTGGCTGCTCTTCCTGCCGCCGTATTCGCCCGATCTCAACCCGATCGAAATGGCGTACTCGAAACTCAAGGCACACCTGCGTCGGCTCAAGGCCCGCACCTTCGACGCCCTTTTCCAATCCGTCGCCCAAACCTGCGACCTCTTCCCGCCAACCGAGTGCCGAAACCTCTTCAAAGCTGCCGGATATGTTGCAGATTAGATGGACGACGCTCTAGTGTGTTGGGGTGAATTTCTTAATACATTGGTAACTCCCAAGCACCCCCCACGTTTGAGTGTTATTGTCAGTTTTATGGTGAGTCGAATTTGCCATTTTGCGCGTGTTTTTTTTCTTTCTTGTCTGAATTCTGTGGCGCCGGGTTGATTTCTCTGAATCAGTGGTGGGATGGATCAGGTTGCCGCCCTTGAACAACTTCTCGCCACGGCTCTGCGTCGGATCGCTGAGCTTGAAGCTGCGTTGGCGAGCATGGCGGAAGAGATCACGGACCTGCGCCGACAGTTGGCCAAGAACAGCAGCAATAGCAGCAAGCCCCCTTCAAGTGATGGCCTGAAGAAGCCAGCCCCGCGCAGCCTGCGTGGCAAATCCGGAAAGAAAAGTGGCGGCCAAGTTGGCCACCGGGGCGACACCCTGCGCCAGACGTCAACACCCGACTTTGTCGAACGGCATGAGGCGACGCATTGCAGCGCCTGTCAGAGCGCCCTGACGGCGGAGATGGTGAAAGGGATCGAGAAGCGTCAGGTGTTCGACTTGCCTGCGCCACGCCTGGAGGTCACCGAGCATCAGGCGGCGGTTTATTGTTGCGACCATTGTCGAGCCACGACGACGGCTGGCTTTCCCGATGGCGTGGCCGCGCATGTGCAATATGGCACGCGCATGCGGGCAGTGGCGGTCTATTGCAATGTTCAGCAGCTGATACCCGAGGATCGGGTCTGCCAGCTTATGCGCGACCTGTTTGGGGCCACCAGCTTGTGCGCGGCCAGCGTGACCAACTGGACGCGCGGCGCGGCAAATAAGATGGGTGTCGTGGTTGAACACATTCTCGCCCGGCTTGCCGAAGGCGGCGTTCGGCATCTGGACGAGACCGGACTTCGTGTTGCCGGCAAGCTGCACTGGCTGCACACGATCTGCGATACCGCCTTCACCCATTACCGCATCAGCGCCAAACGCGGTGCTGTTCCAACCTTCCTGACCGGCGGGACGATCATTCATGATCACTGGAAACCCTACTACGCCCATATGAGCGGAGTGGACGCCCACGCCCTCTGCGGGGCGCATCACTTGCGCGAACTCAAGGCCATCGAAGAGATCGAAAAAGAGCCTTGGGCGACGGAGATGAGCGCAGTGCTTCATAGCGCCAATCAGCTCAGATGCGCGGCTCAGGATCAAGGCGAGACCGAACTCCCGGAACTGGTTCGCCAGGGTATAGTCACCAGATACATGGCGATCCTCGCCAAGGGGCTCGCCTTCCACGAACGCCAGCCCCCGCTGGCCAAAAGCCCCGGCACCCGCGGCCGAAAAGCCAGGCGGCCAGGCCACAACCTGCTCCTCCGCCTGCGTGACTACCGCGATGACGTTTTGCGATTCATCGCCGACTTCGCGGTCCCATTCACAAACAATCAGGCCGAACAGGACCTGCGCATGATGAAGCTGCGCATGAAAATCTCGGGCACCTTCCGCACCCTCGAGGGCGCGCGGGTCTTCGCCGACATCAGGTCCGTCATCTCGACGGCCAGAAAACACCGGTTCAACATCCTGGAAATCCTGACCCTGTCACCACCTCAGATCATCGCACGGCTCTGACGGAACAAAACCCCGCAACCCTATCGGACAGGGTGCTTGGGAGTTACATACATTGATAAGATCGGCCAGATCGCCGGGCAATGACGCCTCGAACCCTAAAAAACCCGTCCCTGCGGGATGTTCAAACCCAAGGATCACGGCATGTAACGCCTGACGTTGAAACATTTGAACGGCTGTAACAATCTCGCGCCCCAGCTTTTTTTCCGACAATCTTCGCCGTCCGCCATAGACCGGATCGCCGACCAGCCCATGCCCGACATATGCCATATGGACCCTGATCTGATGGGTGCGCCCGGTTTCCAGCCGGCATTCGACAAGTGAAAGATCTTCGCCGAACCGCTGCAGCACCCGCGCCCGTGTCACCGCGTGCCGTCCGCCGGAATATGTCACTGCCTGCCTCTGACGATCGGTTTTGTGCCGCGCGAGTTGGGTGGATATCTTCAGGACACCACCATGTTCAAAACTCACGCCCTTAACGCCACGCAATCGGGGGTCGCCGGCATCCGGCACGCCATAAACCAGCGCCAGATAGGCACGCTCGACACTGTGCGCCTCAAACTGCGCGGCCAGACCGTGATGCGCGGCATCGGTTTTTGCAGCGACCAGCAATCCAGATGTATCCTTGTCGATCCGGTGCACAATTCCGGGGCGTTTCTCACCGCCGATCCCGGACAAGCTGTCACCGCAGTGATGCAACAATGCGTTGACAAGCGTACCATTCGACGTCCCCGGCGCAGGGTGAACCACCATTCCTGCGGGCTTGTTCACGACAATCAGGTCGTCGTCTTCAAATACAACGTCCAGCGGTATCGGTTCCGGCTCCATATGGGACTCCACCGCGTCCGGAAGTGTGATCGTAAAGATCTGCCCCTCCTCGACCCGCGCCTTTGCATCTGTCACCGCAGTACCGTTCAAACCAACCGCACCCGCCCCAATCAGCCGCGCGATCTGCGTTCGGCTCAGATGCGCCTGTGCTGGCACGTCGCGCGCCAATGCCTTATCAAGACGCGGCGGCGGGTTCGCGCCAATCGTGACCTGTATTAAAGAGGCAGACATGAACGACACTCCGGAAGGCGATCCCGCAAACTTGCGGTTTCTGCGGATTTTCGTCACCACGCTGACGCTGGTGATGATCGTCGGTTTCTTAGTTCTGATTGTCTTCCTTGTCACCCGTTTCCCCGGAACGGCGGAACTCGACCTTCCAGAAAGCATCACCGTTCCAAATGGCGTAAAACCGGTCGCGTTTACGCAAACGGCCGACTGGTATGCGGTGGTAACGGAAGTTAACGAAATCCTAATTTTTGATCGTGAAACAGGCGCGCATCTGGAGACAATCTTGGTTAACGTGCAGGATTGAACAAATTATTGAAAAATAGCAGAAAATTTTAACCGAAAATGATTTAACATTGCCATCAAATCACCCCATTTTCCTGGTGAATTCATCCTCGCCAGAAACTGTCAAAGTATGAGTGAAATGAACGATTCAATCGACGTCGACTTGTCCAGAAAATCGCTGCCTCCCATTGTAGAGGCTTGCGGCCCTGACGATACGAAAATCCGGTTTTCCTGCCCGTTCACGTCGCTTTACCGGCGGCTTCGCGCGGCGTGGCAGGCACAGGATACCCTGAAAGACGCACAGAAACCTGCCGACCTTGCACTTTGCGCAATCGGCATCGGTGCGCTGTTGGCAGCCAGCGCCGCCTATTTCGGGGTAATTTGACTAAGTTCAGCCGAGCCGGGACAGTTTTTTCTGAAGATCGGCCAATTGCGATTTGATTTCGTCAAGGTCTTCGCTCTTTGACTCTTTGACACCGTCTTCATTCGGTGCCGCCGCTGACCCGGTCCACCCGCCCGACATCGCTTTGAAGAATGCTTCCTGCTGGGCCTTCATCGCCTCAAACCCGGGCAGGGCCGACATCGGGTTGCTGAAATTCTCAAGCATTTTTGATTGCCCGTCCCGCAGCATCTCGAAACTTGCGGCCAGAAAATCCGGGACCACCGATTGCACGCCTGAGGAATAGCTGCGCACCAGATCGGTCAGAACATTGATCGGCAGAACATTTTCGCCCTGACTTTCGTGATCTGCGATGATCTGCAGCAGATATTGTCGTGTCAGGTCATCACCGGACTTTAGATCGATGATCTGTACATCCCGACCGGCCCGAATGAATTTCGCAATCTCATCCAGTGTCACGTAGTCGCTTGTTTCGGTGTTATAAAGCCTTCGGCTGGCATACCGTTTGATCAAAAGCGGTGTGTCTTTATCGGCCATCGACCAGCCCTCCCTTTGGCAGTGCAGCAAAGCTTACTGCGATGCGGCGTAATGTAAAGGGTATGTCGCCTGGCGCTGCAATGTTGTGCAGGAACAGACGGGCGCATGTGCAATGCGCCCGCCCTCTTTTTCTTTGCTATCGTGGTTCCGTTTGTAGCGCCTTATAAACACACCAGCACATCAGAAGAACGACGATGGTAAAGGGTATGCCGGTTGACACCGCCGCGCCTTGCAAGGCCGACAGCCCGCCACCCAAAAGCAACGCAATAGCCACCAAACCTTCCAGCGTGCACCAGAATATCCGCTGCGCCACGGGTGCATCCATTTTGCCACCTGCCGTGATCGTATCGATCACCAGCGATCCGCTGTCAGATGACGTGACAAAGAAGATCACGATCAGGATCAGCGCGATCGGCGCCACGATGCCATAAAGCGGCAGCTCTTTGAGGAAGCCAAAAAGTGCACCTTCGGGCTTGTAGCTGTCGATCACTGTCGCTTTGACGCCTTCGGCGCCGCCAGCATTCAGCATATCGATCGCCGCGCCACCAAATGTGGACATCCAAAGCGCGCAGACCAGCGTCGGCGCGATCAGCGCGCAAAGCACGAATTCACGTACCGTCCGGCCTTTGGAAATACGCGCGATGAACATGCCCACAAACGGCGACCACGCGATCCACCAAGCCCAATAGAACGTCGTCCAGCCGTGGAAGTAACTTGTATCTTCACGTCCAAACGGGTTGGACAGCGCTGGCAGCATCACCACATAGTCGACCATAACCTGACCGTAACGTGTGAATGCGGTGCCAATGCCCGTGACAACGATCACGAATATGAACAGGCAAACCGCCATGACCATGTTGATTTCGCTCAACCGCTTAACACCTTTGTCCATCCCCATAAGAACGGAGCCCAGCGCAATCACGGTGATTCCGATGATCAACAGGACTGTCACGGTGTTAGAGGGTTCGATTCCGGCGACTTCTTTCAGGCCGGCCGCAACCTGTTGCGCACCAAGCCCAAGCGAAGTTGTCAGGCCAAACAGTGTGGCAAACACTGCCAATGTGTCGATCAGGTGTCCCCACCAGCCCCAGATGCGCTCTCCCAAAAGCGGGTAGAACGCAGAGCGCAGCGTCATGGGAAGGCCCTTGTTATAGGCGAAGATTGCCAAGGTTAGGCCGACAACAGCATAAACGCACCAGCCTTCCAGACCCCAGTGGTGGATCGTCCCTACAACTCCAGCATATTCATTGCCCGGCTCGTTGATATCGATATTCAACGGGCTGGCGTTGCCGCCTTCGGAGAAGTTGTAATAAACCGGTTCAAGGACGCCGAAAAACAACAGCCCGATGCCGATGCCTGCGGCGAACATCATCGCGATCCAACCTGAGTACGAATAATCCGGTTTTGCGTCTTTGCCGCCGATGCGCACCTTGCCCACCGGCAAAACGATCAAAGCCAGACAGAATAACAGCATTGCATCGACTGACAGAACGAGGAACCAGTCAAATGTGCTGGTCAGCCAGGGCCGAAGCCAGCCGAAGAATGTTGCTGTCGCCTCCTGATTGGCCAGAGCGATCAGAACAAATCCGATAATCACAAGGCCCGAAATCAGGAATACCGGGTTATGGATATCGAGCCCGAAGGGTCGAATATTGTCTTGTCCAAGTTCGAAATCTGTTTGGAATTCCGTGTCTTCCGGGCCGGAGCCTTCTGCTGTACTCATCTGTCCCTCCTTTTGATTATGCGGGGAGGCTCCGCGAATTTTTGTTTTTTAGCAAGAAAAATGGGCGGCGCGCGTAATTGAGATATCGGGAACGCCTCGGCTTTGTCGAAGCGGCGAAATTGCGCGTCTGGTCTAAGTTCAGGTTTTCACGAAGAAAAAGGGCGGGCCACAAAGGACCCGCCCGAGTTTAGCATACCGGCAGGGAGGGAGCCGGACGTATGCTGAAACTTACTTTGCCGGTGCGGCAGCTTTCTTCGCAGCTGCGGTCACTTCAGCGGTCGCTTTCTTGACAGCGGCAGTCGCGTCTTCCGAGAAGTCCTTGCCAGCAGCGAGCATCAGCTCAACCGTGTCCATCTGAACTTTCTTGGCGATCTCTGCGAATGCAGCCATCGATTCGGCGGTCATTTCTGCCTGAGCAGATGCCAGATCGGTCATCGCCTTGGCGTAATCTGCAGGCTCTTCCTTAACGACGGCAACTTTGCCGACCTTGGAAAGCGTGTCTTTGGTCCACTTTGTCGAAATCTCGGTCGACTTTTCAGCGGCAGAAAGCGCAACGCCGGACAGCTTTTCGCCAAGCGTGGCTTGGGTTTTGAAAGCTTCCTGAACGGCGGTCATGTCAACGGGGAATGCACCCATCATGTCTTTCATCATCTTGGTGTAGTCGGTGTTCTTGGCGGTCATCTCTAAATCTCCTGGTTCGACAGCGTTGGGGAGGAATGCTGCGTATGCGAAGAACATAGATGCTGCGTTGCGGCATTACAAGTCTTTTTCTGCACTGCAGCATGAAATTTTGTCGCACCCGCAGAAACACTGGTTTTGCTGCGATATTGACTCATGCACGGCGCTCCACCATCTAGATTTTATGGGGCCGTAGCTCAGTTGGGAGAGCGCGTCGTTCGCAATGACGAGGTCGTCGGTTCGATCCCGATCGGCTCCACCAAATTCTTAAAACACCAACGTGATGCCAACCATAACCGCCAGGACAAAAGGCCAATACATGGCCTTGGGGATCAAGTTGTCTTGATAATGAATAACGCGCAGCCCCGGTCTTTCGCGAAGAGCGAACAAGAACGTATTGATCGCGACGGCGAGAAACAGAAAATACATCATGAAATAGAAGTATTCCAGATATACAACCGGCGACCCGGCAAAGCCTTCGCGCAACTGCACATGCGCCAGCAGAACCACGAAAAACAATACGGAACAGGTGCCGATCACGTTTGACGTACTCGCCCCGTGCCGCTGCGCCCTTTCGGGCGATCGTGTCACCATCATCACCGCGCCGAACAACAACGCCATAACCACGAAAAGCGGGATCATATTGACGATAAAGGCGTTTTTGAACTTACGCTTGACTACGACATTGTAATGCAGCTCGGGAAAATGCTCCTGACCCGCATAGGCCTCGATTTCGAAATTCGTGTCATAGTCAGCCGGTTTGAAGTCATAGAACGTGTTCTCGCGCTGCCAAGTTCCCAGCACGATCAACTCTTCAATACCGAACACATCCTTTGGGCCGGTTTTTTCGTAAGACCCAAGATCTGGCACCAGCACGATGTTTTCGCTGAAATTCTTCGGCCAAAGCCGGACCCAGACGGTTTTGTGATCAAACGGATAGTCCAGATAATCAAAAGTCTGGCGCACCGTCTGTTCGAAATACCAGCCGATGACCTCGCTGCCAGATTGCCTGATGCGATAAGCCTCACGCACGCCACCCCCCGCCGCATCAATGCTTTCGGGAAGAATGAAGCCAATCTCGCCCCGTCCCGGTTTGATCTCGTCGTGAACCCCGTCTTCATAATGCTGCCAAATATACCCGGACAGGTGCACGTCGCTTGCCCCAACAAACCGCAGTGATTGAATGAAAATCCCGGTTTTGATCGTCAGATCCGGCTCCGGCCAGTTCGCGTCCAGATAGGCTTGCACGGAGGCCTGCGTCGGAAGCTGCGTCGGGTCAGTTTCACGCTGGTTTTTTTCGGCCCAAAGGGAAAACAAGACGTAACTCCCAAGCACCCCCCACGTTTGAGTGTTATTGTCAGTTTTATGGTGAGTCGAATTTGCCATTTTGCGCGTGTTTTTTTTCTTTCTTGTCTGAATTCTGTGGCGCCGGGTTGATTTCTCTGAATCAGTGGTGGGATGGATCAGGTTGCCGCCCTTGAACAACTTCTCGCCACGGCTCTGCGTCGGATCGCTGAGCTTGAAGCTGCGTTGGCGAGCATGGCGGAAGAGATCACGGACCTGCGCCGACAGTTGGCCAAGAACAGCAGCAATAGCAGCAAGCCCCCTTCAAGTGATGGCCTGAAGAAGCCAGCCCCGCGCAGCCTGCGTGGCAAATCCGGAAAGAAAAGTGGCGGCCAAGTTGGCCACCGGGGCGACACCCTGCGCCAGACGTCAACACCCGACTTTGTCGAACGGCATGAGGCGACGCATTGCAGCGCCTGTCAGAGCGCCCTGACGGCGGAGATGGTGAAAGGGATCGAGAAGCGTCAGGTGTTCGACTTGCCTGCGCCACGCCTGGAGGTCACCGAGCATCAGGCGGCGGTTTATTGTTGCGACCATTGTCGAGCCACGACGACGGCTGGCTTTCCCGATGGCGTGGCCGCGCATGTGCAATATGGCACGCGCATGCGGGCAGTGGCGGTCTATTGCAATGTTCAGCAGCTGATACCCGAGGATCGGGTCTGCCAGCTTATGCGCGACCTGTTTGGGGCCACCAGCTTGTGCGCGGCCAGCGTGACCAACTGGACGCGCGGCGCGGCAAATAAGATGGGTGTCGTGGTTGAACACATTCTCGCCCGGCTTGCCGAAGGCGGCGTTCGGCATCTGGACGAGACCGGACTTCGTGTTGCCGGCAAGCTGCACTGGCTGCACACGATCTGCGATACCGCCTTCACCCATTACCGCATCAGCGCCAAACGCGGTGCTGTTCCAACCTTCCTGACCGGCGGGACGATCATTCATGATCACTGGAAACCCTACTACGCCCATATGAGCGGAGTGGACGCCCACGCCCTCTGCGGGGCGCATCACTTGCGCGAACTCAAGGCCATCGAAGAGATCGAAAAAGAGCCTTGGGCGACGGAGATGAGCGCAGTGCTTCATAGCGCCAATCAGCTCAGATGCGCGGCTCAGGATCAAGGCGAGACCGAACTCCCGGAACTGGTTCGCCAGGGTATAGTCACCAGATACATGGCGATCCTCGCCAAGGGGCTCGCCTTCCACGAACGCCAGCCCCCGCTGGCCAAAAGCCCCGGCACCCGCGGCCGAAAAGCCAGGCGGCCAGGCCACAACCTGCTCCTCCGCCTGCGTGACTACCGCGATGACGTTTTGCGATTCATCGCCGACTTCGCGGTCCCATTCACAAACAATCAGGCCGAACAGGACCTGCGCATGATGAAGCTGCGCATGAAAATCTCGGGCACCTTCCGCACCCTCGAGGGCGCGCGGGTCTTCGCCGACATCAGGTCCGTCATCTCGACGGCCAGAAAACACGGGTTCAACATCCTGGAAATCCTGACCCTGTCACCACCTCAGATCATCGCACGGCTCTGACGGAACAAAACCCCGCAACCCTATCGGACAGGGTGCTTGGGAGTTACAAGAAGACCAATATCAAAACCAGTGACATCACGCCGGATGCAATCCAGATTGCGCGGTCGGATAAATTCATTGTCTTCAATCCCCAGAGAAAGGGCATGAACCCTTCGCTCCAAACAAACAACCACAGCGGGTGGATGTCCAGCGTTTAGCGTCTGAGGTGCAGCAACGACATCAGCCTTGACTGCCGCGCAAATCTCGGCTGATCGGGCAACTCCATCGTTTCCGCTTTCGCCATGACCCGCAAGGCCATCCACCAAGCCAGCAATCCGAACAATACACCGCCCAACGCCTGCCCGATCAATACGCCGGGCGCGCCGAACCACGCTGCAAACAGGATCACAGGCGGGATCGTCCCTAAGGTGTGGCGGCCCCAATTGATCCAGGTTGAATAAAATGGATGGCCAAGATTGTTGAACGCCGAGTTACCGACAAAAATCAGCCCGTTGAAGAAGAACATCAGCGCCAGCGGTCCGCAGAACAGATAGACCAGCGTCAACGTCAGCCCTGTCGCATCAAACAGCGCCGCAATGGGACCGCGAAGCAGAAACAACAGCGCCGAAATCAATACCACCACAGCCGCGGTGAATATCACACCGTCCCGGAATGCCCCCCGCACCCGGTCGTGCTTTCCGGCTCCGTAATTCTGCCCGATCACTGGCCCGATGGCCCCGGACAGCGCGAATATCACCCCAAAGGCCACCGGCGTGATCCGCGCCACGATCGCCATCCCCGCAACCGCACCCTCGCCATAGGCTGCCATCGCGCGGGTAACATAGGCTTGCCCAATGGGCGTCGCCAATTGCGTCAGGATGGCAGGCACCGCGATTACCAGAACGGGCCTCAGATCGTCCTTTAGACCGCTGAATTCGGGCTTTTCCAACCCCCCATAGTGGCGATAAATTGGAATGAGCGCCGTAATCCCGATGGTCGCGCGCGCCGCCACGCTGGCCCATGCGGCGCCCGAGAGCTCCCAGTCGAGACCAAAGATCAGGATCGGGTCCAGCACCGCATTCACCAACCCGCCCCAGACCGTCGCCATCATCGCGCGGCGCGCATCCCCATGCGCGCGCAGGATTGCGCCGCCGATCATGCCAACCATCAAAAGCGGCAGCGAAGGCACAATGATCGACAGATACCCCACCGCCAGATCCAGCGTTTCGCCCTTCGCCCCCATCAACACGGCCAGCGTCGCGAGGTTCAGCCACACCAGAAACGCAAAAAGAGAGGCAAAAACAATCGCATATATCATCGCGTGGCTGGATTGTTGCCGCGCTTTTACGTCGTCTCCGGCTCCCAATGCGCGCGCAACCAGCGCGCCCGCCGCAATCGCCATCCCGATCCCGAAGGATGTGGTGAAAAACAGGATCGCGCCGGCATAGCCCACAGCCGCCGCCAGTTCCGCCTTGCCCAGCATTGAAATGAAAATCATGTCGACGAAATCGACGACAAAGACCGCCATCAACCCGACCGAGGCTGTCAACGACATCACTGTGATATGGCGGAAGAGAGAGCCCTCAAGGAATTTCGCTTGTTCGGACATATGGCGAGCGCCCCTTCTTTTCGGTCAAAATACGGGCTGCGCCGCACCCACAGACTACGCAGCGTTCGCCATCAGTGTCACCGTGCAAAATTCAATGGCAAGGCGAGCGGAAAAGCACAATTGTTGTAACCCCTTGTACAAGCAACGGCACTTCTGACCTTAAATCGGTCATTCGCAAATCAAGAACCAAGACGCGCGATTGCCTGCCCGTGGGATGGCGATCAAAACTTGCAGTTGGTCCGTTTATCCAGGCCAAGTCCGTAAGAATTCAAAGGACTGCGCTGCCATCACCCAATCGCCAGCCCGTGGGGACGGGCAGGCGATCGCGCGGCGCCTGCGGCTTGATTCCGCGCGAAGGGCGCAAGAGAGCAATGTCCGCTTCAGGCTAAAACCAACATCACCGCGCTTTTCACCCCGCCGCGCCAAAGATCTCTTTGAACATCCCGATACATTTCCGGAACCCGGCTTCGAAATCGCCATTCCCGGGGTGATAAACACTCTCAAACGAAATCACCCCGTCATAGCCATCTTTGCGCAACGCATCCGCCATTGGCTGGAACAAATCCGCCAATTGCCCCTGCCCCATCTCGCGCACTTCCAGCCTGGCCCGCGGTGTGTCCACCTGCACATCTTTGATATGCACATGGCCAAGATAACCGCCGCGCAGTTCTTCATAGCCGTCGGGATAGGCCAATTCGTGACACCAGCAATTATTCGCCGGGTCCCACAACACCTTCAAAACATCCTTGGCATCGAGGTCATCAATCAGCTTGCGGCCCGTATAAGACGAATTCACCATCGTCCCGTTGCCGGTTTCAACAACCAGCGTCACACCCTCAGCGCGCGCAAGTTCCACCGCAGGCGCAATCAGCGGCAGGGTGGCGTCCCACGCCCCATGCGCAACATTCCATTTCTCGGCCCCACCTTGCCCCCACAGGATCTGCTCCTTCTTGTTGGTCATGATCCTGACCAGCGGACAGTCCAGCTCGTGCGCCATCGCAATCACCCGTTTCAGCGCATCCATATGGCGGGTATGCGCCTCATCGCCGGGCTTGTTCGCCGTCGTCAGTCCGGCAAAAACATGCCGGGAAAGGCACGACACCGGTTTGCCAAAGCCGTTCACCAGCGCCTTGATCCCGGCAATCTCGTCGCTTGTGTGATCGCCGACCTCTTTTTCACCGACGAATTGCAGTTCGGCATATTCCAGTCCGAACTCGTCCATCACGCTCAAGGCGTGCTTCAGGTCGCGGCTGATGCCGTCGCAGATGACACCCAGCTTCATGGGCGCAACCCCGCGCCAACGATTTCCTCGATCACTTTCGCCGCCGCCTGATTGTCGGCGTCGGGGTATTTCGTCATCCCGGCCTGAAAGATCTGCATCGCGGTCGCCGTGGTATGCATCGGCACGCCAAGCTGCTTGGCCAGTTCCAGCGAAATTGTCAGGTCCTTCCACATCGTTCCGATGCCGGACCCGGTGCCCTCAAATTTCCGGTTCATGATGTTTTCAAGCGACCCGTCTGTGATGCCGTTCCCGGCCCCGGTCGAGGCAATCACCTTGCGCAACACCTCACCGGATATCCCCGCCTTCCCGGCCAGAACCGACAACTCATACGTCGCCGAAAAAATCGCCCCAATCAGCGATTGCAAACACGCCTTTACGGTTTGCCCATCGCCGAAATTCTGCCCCACATGGTGGATCGTCTTCGATATCGCCTGCAAAACGTCTTCATGGCGCGCCATCGCCTCATCCGTACCTGCCGCCATCAAAGTCAGCGCGCCGCCCATCGCGCCCGGTTGGCCGCCGGAAACCGGCGTGTCGATCAGATCAATCCCGGTTCCATCCATCGCCTTGGCGATGGCCTTGGCCTCGTGAGCGTGGATCGTCGCGGTTAAAACGACCGCCGCACCCGGCTCCAGCACGTCTTTCAACTGGCCGACAATCACATGCTCGGCCTGCGCGCCATTCATCACCATGACCAGCACGGCGCTTGCACCCGTCCCGACCTCTGACACGCTGGCACAGGCGACACCGCCCGTGCGCCCGAAATCAGCCAAACGCTTCTCAGACAAATCGAACCCGGCCACTTCGAACCCGGCTTTCATCAGGTTTTTCGCCAGACCAGAGCCCATATCGCCCAGACCCACGACTCCTACTCTTTTCATGGAAATCTCCTCTCAATTTGGCTTTCCGTTTCCGAATGTTCGGAAACCAGGCGCCCATGCCCGAGGTTGACACTTTGCGCGGCATTCGCCGTGCACGTTTACTCTGGCAATTTCTGGTCCGAGTGCAATGGCAATTCGCCGACATCCTGTCGGCTGAAAATCTCGCTGACGGCGGCAAGCACAATCAGCGCCGCGCCAGCGACCTGCATCCAGCCGAATGGCTCGTCCAGAAATATCGCGCTGGAAATCACGCCCGACAGAAGTTCCCCGGTCAGCAGGAAGCTGAACACCACGGGCGCAAGCCGCTGCGCCGACCACAAAGACAAAGCCAGAAGCGGCAGGATATAGATGATTGCAATACCGAAACTGACCGGCACAACGCGCGTCGCAATCGTGGGGGTCGGTTCGAACAACGCAATGCCCGCCGCGACAACGGCCGCCGAAATCACCATAACCCAGGTCACCGGAAACACCGGCGCGCGCCCGCCCGAAAAGATCATTGCGGCGCCGATGCCCCACGCCAATCCCGAGCCTATGGCCATGAAATCACCTGCGTTCAGCGCCCCGCCGACGATTTCGCCGCCCAGCACCAGATAGGCTCCGGTCAGCGCCGCCGCGATGGCAAGCGTCGACGTCCAGCGCCAAGGCTGTTTCCAGAGCAGCCATTCGATCAGCTTGCTCCATGCCGGCAGCAGATAGAACAACAACACTGCACGGCTCACATCGGTGTAAACGATGGCCGTGGAATAAAGCGTCGCCGCCACACCTGCGAACATCGCACCAATCAGAGCACGACGGGAAACCTCGAACGGCGGCCTCAGGATCGCGAACCAGACCAATCCGCAAACCGCCGCCGCGGCGTTCAGTGACAACCCGGCCCATGCACCGTGCATCCCAAGGCTTTCCATGAACCGGATCGGAACCCACCACAGCCCGAAGATCACGGCCGCGAAGGCCGCCGTAAAGACAGGAAGGTTGATGTGTCTGCCGGGCATTGGTTTGTCTGACTGGATCCTGTGCGCTTGTTTCATGTCTTTCGCAATGCGTGCAAGAGCGGGAACGACACCGGAAATGTCGAAATCAGGCCGCTGGTGGCAACGCAAAACAGTTACAGCTTTCTCGTCGGGTCCGAATTCGATACCGACAAAATACCGACGCAATACCGACGTGATACCGACATGCAAAAATCGCCCAATATCGTCCTGATCATGGCCGACCAGCTGGCCCCGCATTTTACCGGCGCCTATGGTCATCCCTTGGTCAAAACGCCCCACATTGATGCCCTTGCAGCGACCGGCACCCGCTTTGACGCCGCCTATTGCAACTCGCCCCTTTGCGCCCCGTCGCGGGCCTCATTCATGTCCGGTCAATTGCCCAGCCGGATCGGCACATATGACAATGGCGCCGAATTTCCCGCCTCCATCCCGACCTTTGCGCACTATCTGCGCAGCATGGGCTATCGCACCTGTTTGTCAGGGAAAATGCACTTTGTCGGCCCCGATCAGATGCATGGTTTCGAGGAACGTCTGACCACCGATGTCTATCCCGCCGATCACGCCTGGACAGCTGATTGGGAACATTCCGAGGAACGCATCGGAAAGTGGTATCACAACATGGATGCCGTCACTCAGGCGGGGCCTGCGGCGACCACATTCCAATATGAATATGACGACGAAGCCACGTTCCTCGCGCGCCGCCGGATATTCGACTATGCCATGGAAAAGACGGCACCGTTTGCGATGGTGGTCAGCCTGATCCACCCCCACGACCCCTATGTCGCGCGGAGCGAATTCTGGGACCTCTACGATCACGACGCCATCGACCTGCCCGAAACCGGGCCTGCCGATGACCCGATGACCGAACGCCTGCGTTCAGGGATCGAGGTCGATAAATCGAACCTGACGGAAGAGTCCATTCGCAGCGCCCGCCACGGATATTACGCCAACGTCAGCCATTTCGATTCCAAAGTTGGAGAGGTGGTCAAGGCATTGAAAGACGCCGATTTATTTGACGACACGATCATCATCGTCACTTCTGATCACGGCGACATGCTGGGCGAGCGTGGATTGTGGTACAAGATGAATTTCCACGAGCATTCCGCGCGTGTTCCGCTCATCTTCTCCGGCCCCGGCATTGAGAACGCCACCCGGTCTGAACCTGTGTCGCTGGTCGATCTGCTGCCAACCTTCCTGGACATCGCAGGCACGGCCCAGCCTGATTTGGGAATGCCCGTTGACGGCTTCACTCTTTGGCCGATCCTGCAAGGTTCGGATGCGGAAGAGAGAACGGTTCTTGGAGAATATTGCGCCGAAATGACCTGCGCACCGGTGCTGATGATCCGGCGCGGCGACTATAAATACATCCATTGCGAAACCGATCCGCCGCAACTTTATGACGTGGTTGCGGACCCGTTTGAAAGAACCAATCTGGCCGCGGACCCGGCACAACGCGAACGCGTTGCCGCGTTCCAGAAAGACATCACACGGAATTGGGACGAAACAACGATGACCGAGTCAATTCTGTCGTCGCAAAAGCGGCGGTTCGCGGTTCACGATGCGATGGAAAAAGGCGCTTGGACGGCATGGGATTACAATCCACCGCGGCGCGCATCCGAAGAATATGTTCGCAATACCGTAAGCTGGGATGATGTCCTGCATCGGATGCAGTATCCGCCGCCTGATTAACTTGAACTCTGCAGGTCCTGCGAGTCAGGACGGCGAAATATTCTTTGCGACAACTGACCTGCGATGAAAGCGGCGACCGGGCCAAATCCACAGGAATTCCGTACAGCCAATTGGAAACTCCGATTCGCGACAATCGGGCGAGTTTCGGGGCGAAATACCCCAGCAAGGTTGAACGACTGTGCACAATGTGGCCATTCACTGCACATTGTGGCCATATTTTTTGCCATCGCTTAATAAAGAAAAACGGTAACTCCCAAGCACCCCCCACGTTTGAGTGTTATTGTCAGTTTTATGGTGAGTCGAATTTGCCATTTTGCGCGTGTTTTTTTTCTTTCTTGTCTGAATTCTGTGGCGCCGGGTTGATTTCTCTGAATCAGTGGTGGGATGGATCAGGTTGCCGCCCTTGAACAACTTCTCGCCACGGCTCTGCGTCGGATCGCTGAGCTTGAAGCTGCGTTGGCGAGCATGGCGGAAGAGATCACGGACCTGCGCCGACAGTTGGCCAAGAACAGCAGCAATAGCAGCAAGCCCCCTTCAAGTGATGGCCTGAAGAAGCCAGCCCCGCGCAGCCTGCGTGGCAAATCCGGAAAGAAAAGTGGCGGCCAAGTTGGCCACCGGGGCGACACCCTGCGCCAGACGTCAACACCCGACTTTGTCGAACGGCATGAGGCGACGCATTGCAGCGCCTGTCAGAGCGCCCTGACGGCGGAGATGGTGAAAGGGATCGAGAAGCGTCAGGTGTTCGACTTGCCTGCGCCACGCCTGGAGGTCACCGAGCATCAGGCGGCGGTTTATTGTTGCGACCATTGTCGAGCCACGACGACGGCTGGCTTTCCCGATGGCGTGGCCGCGCATGTGCAATATGGCACGCGCATGCGGGCAGTGGCGGTCTATTGCAATGTTCAGCAGCTGATACCCGAGGATCGGGTCTGCCAGCTTATGCGCGACCT
Source organism: uncultured Paracoccaceae bacterium (assembly GCA_951812305.1). Lineage (GTDB taxonomy): Bacteria > Pseudomonadota > Alphaproteobacteria > Rhodobacterales > Rhodobacteraceae > Rhodobacter_B. Next base: position 180,781 of record CATOSB010000008.1, on the reverse strand, counting down.
GTTTGGGGCCACCAGCTTGTGCGCGGCCAGCGTGACCAACTGGACGCGCGGCGCGGCAAATAAGATGGGTGTCGTGGTTGAACACATTCTCGCCCGGCTTGCCGAAGGCGGCGTTCGGCATCTGGACGAGACCGGACTTCGTGTTGCCGGCAAGCTGCACTGGCTGCACACGATCTGCGATACCGCCTTCACCCATTACCGCATCAGCGCCAAACGCGGTGCTGTTCCAACCTTCCTGACCGGCGGGACGATCATTCATGATCACTGGAAACCCTACTACGCCCATATGAGCGGAGTGGACGCCCACGCCCTCTGCGGGGCGCATCACTTGCGCGAACTCAAGGCCATCGAAGAGATCGAAAAAGAGCCTTGGGCGACGGAGATGAGCGCAGTGCTTCATAGCGCCAATCAGCTCAGATGCGCGGCTCAGGATCAAGGCGAGACCGAACTCCCGGAACTGGTTCGCCAGGGTATAGTCACCAGATACATGGCGATCCTCGCCAAGGGGCTCGCCTTCCACGAACGCCAGCCCCCGCTGGCCAAAAGCCCCGGCACCCGCGGCCGAAAAGCCAGGCGGCCAGGCCACAACCTGCTCCTCCGCCTGCGTGACTACCGCGATGACGTTTTGCGATTCATCGCCGACTTCGCGGTCCCATTCACAAACAATCAGGCCGAACAGGACCTGCGCATGATGAAGCTGCGCATGAAAATCTCGGGCACCTTCCGCACCCTCGAGGGCGCGCGGGTCTTCGCCGACATCAGGTCCGTCATCTCGACGGCCAGAAAACACCGGTTCAACATCCTGGAAATCCTGACCCTGTCACCACCTCAGATCATCGCACGGCTCTGACGGAACAAAACCCCGCAACCCTATCGGACAGGGTGCTTGGGAGTTACCGAAGATTGCCATAAAACTGTTTTAGCGACCGCCATATGCCTTCATATTAGATGTTGTTTTTGTGGGGGTTGCTGCGGCCAATGTGGCACGGTTTGGAAGACGCACATCGGACAGGGGGTTCGGTGACGTTGGGTTTCGACAGGATCGGAACCATCTGCAATTAGAAGACTCAGGCACGGGGCCGGTCTTTTTGCATGTTCCAAATCTCGCCCACCGCAAAAGAGAACGCAGGGGATCCGGGGCTAAAAACTTCGATCCAGGAATGAAAACTAGGGAAACGCTGGCGCAATGGGTGCGTCCGCGTATTTAGGGGAAACGTCTCGCGCAACTGGGTGGGTGTGGGTCGGATTGTGAAGGAACATAAGCGATGTCGAATTTTGATCCGAATTCCGTAACGGGCCTGGTTGGCCTTTGGGACTTCATCAACGGCAATTCAAATGCCGACACTGGTTTGGACGATGGGATCGCCCAAAACGGACACTTCCACGGAAACGGATCGGCCAGCGGTGATCGCGCCCATTTCGATGGGAATGGCGATTACTTCGATGTCGAGGGAGACGACGGCGGACCGGAAGAAAGTGTTTTCGACATGGCCCGCGGCACCATCGAGGTGCAGTTCACACAGGACCAGCATATCGGCTCCAGCCCTGACTCGATAGTAAACCGCGGCGAATACGACGATCGCGGCAGCGAGGGTTACTTCAATATCTCGGTGCTGCAGGATGGCCGTATAAAAGTAATTCACTGCAACGGCGACGGCGACGAGGAAATTCTCACGACGCAGGCCGGAATCGTGGACCCCGGCGATCTGATCAATGTGAAATACACATGGGACGAAGACACCGGCGTCACGTTGGTCGTCGAGAACCTGACCGATGGCAATAACCAGACTCTGACCAGCAACCAAACTGGTCTGACAATGGACATTGGTGACAATGACGATGAGATTTTCACATTCGGTGCCCGCGAAGAAGACGACGCCGAATATGATCATTACTTCGACGGCTCAATTGATTACGTCGCGGTGTATGAATCCGAAACCGCGCCGGATGGCGCCGTAGACGGCGAAGCCTTCGGCGAGGTGATGGAACTCGGCTACGACGATTCCAATGCGCCGACCAATCAGGGCGGCGATATCATCACCGAAGACGCCGACCTGATCTATGGTAACGGCGGCGACGACACCATCGATGGTGAAGGTGGTGACGACACCATTTACGGTGATTCCGGCGGCAGCGGTAGCACGACCCGCGAAATCTTCGAATGGGACGAGGCGCCGAACTTCGGCCACGACAATGACGCCAACGGCTTTACGCAGGACACTGGCAACGCGAATGTCACCTTCTCGATCTTGTATGAAGATGATGACGCCGAGACTGTATATGAAACGACGGATCAGAATACCGATGATCTTGACGCAGCGGCAAACGAAAACGCCTCGCTGGAATCGATCACCAACGGTGACGACGGTGCAGCAGGCTATCGCTGGGTGTCCGACACCCCGCTTGAGAATGTCGAATTCCGTATCAACGATATCGACGGCGACGGTCAGGTCACGGTTCGCGCTTGGGATGCTGACGGCAACCCGATTGAGGTTGTTCTGTCAGACGCAGGTACTGGCCTTGATCTGAGCGATACAGATGGCGTGGCTGGCAACGACACGGCGGCCAGCAATGACGACAATTATCATAACGATGATTCGCCCCAGCATTCGGTTCTGGTGACGATCCCGGGACCAGTTGTGCGGTTCGAAATCTACCACGAGCAACTTGGCAACCTTAACACCGGCATCAACGTCACCGACATCGCCTTTGATGTTACCGATTTCGATCCTGGTGTTGCTGGCGACGATGTGATCACCGGCGGCGGCGGTTCCGACGACATGTTCGGCGAAGACGGCGATGACACGTTCATCGTGTCGACCGCTGCAGACGGTGACGGCGACGTTATCGTGGGCGGCAACGGCCCCGACGACGAAACCGACAACGACGTGCTCGACCTGCGCGGCACTGGCCGCGTCACCATTGTGTCCTCGACGGACGGATCTGACGACGGCGCGCTTATGGGCACCGTAACGTTCGAAGACGGCTCGACGCTGGAGTTCAGCCAGATCGAAACCATCCTGACCGATCCGCAGAATGAAGACCCGGATGCGATGGATGATGTTGTGAACCTTGATGAGGACACGTCGGCCACGTTTGATCCGACGGCGAATGACAGCGATCCCGATGGCGACCCGCTGGAGGTGATCTCTATCGACGATCCGGTCAACGGCACGCTGACCGACAATGGCGACGGCACTTATACATATACGCCAGATGAAAACTGGAACGGGTCGGAGACGATCACCTACACCATTTCAGATGGCAACGGTGGAACCGACACGGCAGAGATCACGTTCAACGTCGCACCGGTCAACGATGTAGCCGAGACGGACGAAGAAACACCTATTCTGATCGACGTTCTGGCGAACGACACGGACGTTGACGGCGATGATCTAACGATCACCGGCGCCTCGGTTCCGGCAGAACAAGGCACGGTATCGATTGTCGGCAATGAGTTGCGTTACGTGCCTGCCGACGACTTCTTTGGCGAGGCGACGATCAGCTACTCGATCACCGACGGTAACGGCGGCACCGATGTGGCCGAGGTCACCGTGACTGTGAATAACGTCAACGATGCTCCGATTGCGGTGGATGACTTTGCCGAAACGGATGAAGACGTTCCGGTCGTGGTCGATCTTTTGGGCAATGACGTCGACGTTGATGGTGACGACCTCGAAATCATCTCGCTGGATGTCGATCCTGCCGTTGGCAGCGTCGTCGACAATGGCGACGGAACCGTCACATTTACGCCTGCACCCAACTATAACGGTCCGGCTATCATCACCTACGTCGTATCTGACGGCAATGGTGGCACTGACACCGGCATGGCAACAGTCAATGTCGGCGCGGTCAATGACGGCCCGACGGCCAATGACGATGTTGCCGAAACTGATGAGGACACGCCTGTCACCATCGACGTTCTGGCGAACGACACCGATCCCGATGGCGACGACCTTGAAATCACCGGCGCTTCGGTTCCGGCGAATCAGGGTACAGTTGAAATCATTGGCAATGAGTTGGTCTTTACGCCCGCCGAAAACTACAACGGCCCGGCGACGATCACTTACTCGATCACCGACGGCAATGGCGGCACCTCGGACGCCGAAGTTGCGGTCACCGTGCACCCGGTCAACGACGATCCGGTTGCGGTGGATGACATCGATACAACGGACGAAGATGTACCAGTTGTTGTCGACCTTTTGGGCAACGACACTGATGTCGATGGCGACGATCTCGAAATCTTCGCATTAAGCGTTCCGCCAGAGCAGGGCAGCGTTGTCGACAATGGCGACGGTACGGTCACGTTCACACCGGCGCTAAACTTCAATGGCCCCGCCACGATTTCCTATACAGTAACGGATGGAAACGGTGGCTTTGACGATGGTGAAGCGATTATTTCCGTCGGCGCGGTCAACGATGCGCCGATTGCTGAAGATGACCTCGACTCAACCGACGAAGATACGCCGGTCACGATCGACGTCCTGTTTAACGACAGCGATCCCGACGGAGACGACCTGACGATCATTTCCGCGACTGTGCCTGCCGACGAGGGCACTGTGGAAATTGTTGCCAACGAGCTTCTGTTTACACCGGCCGAGCATTTCAACGGTACAGCGACCATCACTTACACGATTTCGGACGGCAACGGGCTGACCGATACCGCGGAAGTGACGGTGGTCATTGCACCGGATGACGATGCGCCAATTGTTGTGGACGACGTTGCAGAAACGGATGAGGACACTCCTGTTGTCATTGATCCGCTGGCAAATGACACTCACCCGGATGGCGACGCGTTGATGATCGCCGGCACGCCGACTGCACTAAATGGTACTGTTGTAGTGAACCCCGACGGGACGATCACTTATACTCCGAACCAAGACTTCAACGGCAGCGACACCATTACGTACATTGCCGAGGATCCCGACGGGGATCAGGGGATCGGACTGATCGAGGTTACTGTAAATCCAATCAACGACGACCCGGATGCGGTCGACGATTCTAGCACTACAGATCAGGGAACACCCGTTATCATCGATGTTCTTGCCAATGACAGCGACGTTGAAGGCGATACCCTGACGGTTGACAGCATTACTCAACCGCCAAACGGTACAGTGGTCGACAATGGCGATGGCACCGTAAGCTACACGCCGGATGTCGCGTTTGTTGGAACCGATACGTTTACCTATACCGTTTCCGATGGAAATGGTGGCACGGATACGGCAACGGTTAGTGTCGTCGTCAATGACGTGATTGGGCCGGTTGACGGGTTGGATACGGGCTAACTGATGGAGCCGGGTTACACCGACCTTCCGGGAGACCAGATTGACGGCTTTGACGGTGACGATGACACCATATTCGGCAACGGCGGCGACGACACCATCGACAGTGGTGACGGCGACGACACTGTGGACGGTGGTGCCGGTGACGACGAATTTGTTCTGACCGACGGTATCGACAATGATGAGATCATCGGCGGCGAGGCTGACGAGACAGATGGCGACAAAATCGACACATCCGATATCGACGATGATCTGACCGTTACGCTGACCGGGCCAGAAGAGGGCACGATCACCGATGGCAGCGGCACAACCACGTTCGAAGAGATCGAGCGGATCATGTTGGGCGATGGCGACGATACTGTCGATGGTCCTGGTGGTTCGGACACGATCGACGCGGGCAACGGCGACAATGTCATAAATGTTGGCAACGACGATCCGCGGCTGCTAGACGACAAGAACGGCGACGGTTGGGGCTTTGGCCCTTACGGCCCGCTGCCGGGTATACCGGTCGACGTCGATCCGAACGATGACCGCGACTTTATCATCTCGGGAACAGGCAACGACTGGATCTCGACCGGCGACGATGCAGATACCATCAATGCCGGTGGCGGTGACGACACCATCTTATCTGGCATCGACAACGACGTCGTCGAGGCCGGTTTGGGTGATGACATCATCACGGCAGGTGAAGGTGCCGACACTGTCCGTGGCGACGGTGGCAACGACACCATTTATGGTGGCCTGGGCCCAAGTGCGCCCGACGCATTGAATATTCCAGACGAAGGTTCGTACCCCAATGGAGGCGACCCGGACCCGGAGAATGGCCGCGACCTTCTGGATGGCGAAAATGGCAACGACCTGATCTTCGGTGAAGACGACGATGACACCATCTTTGGTGGCAACGGCGCCGACACTCTGGACGGTGGCATCGACGACGATGAGATTCACGGCGAGGTCGGTCAGGATGATCTGATCGGTGGTCAGGGCGCCGACACCATGTTCGGTGGCGATGACCGCGATGAGTTCATCATCAACAACCGCGAGGATGCGTTTGGCGACATTGCCGACGGTGGCACTGGCGGCAACGACGTCGATACCCTGGACTTGACTGGTCTTGGTCGGTTCGAGATCGTGGGCGAGACAGTGGATGCCGACGGCGACTCGACCAGCGGTACGGTCAACTTCCTTGCGGATGACGGCACCATCGAAGGCACGATGACTTTTGCCGAAATCGAGCGTCTGATCATCTGCTTCACGCCGGGATCGCGCATCGCAACGCCGCGGGGCGAGATCAACGTCGAGGAACTGCATGTCGGCGACCGTGTTATCACACGTGACGATGGTGTTCAGGACATCCACTGGATCGGCAAGAAAAAGCTGTCCGCTCAGGACCTTATCCAGGAACCAAAGCTGAAACCGGTGCTGATCAAGAAAGGTGCGCTTGGCAACAATCTGCCAGAGCGTGACATGATGGTCAGCCCGAACCACCGTATGCTGGTGGCCAACAGCCAGACCCAGGTGCTCTTTGACGAGCGCGAGGTTCTGGTAGCGGCCAAGCATTTGGTCGGTCAGCCGGGTGTTCACCAGATCGACACACTGGGGACGGAATACATCCACGTGATGTTTGAACGTCACCAGGTTATTCTGGGCGATGGATCCTGGACCGAAAGCTTCCAGCCGGGTGATCACAGCCTGAATGGTATCGACGATGATCAGCGGGACGAGATCTTCAAGCTCTTCCCAGATCTGCAAAAAGCGGAAGGCCGCCGCGCCTACAGCTCTGCCCGTCAGTCGCTGAAAGCGCATGAGGCACGGATGTTGCGTCAGTCGATGGCCGCTGAATAAGCGACCCGCGACGACACTAAATGAATGCAAGCTACCCGGCTCGCCGCGTCCCTCGCGGCGGGCCGGATCCTTTTTTGCGGTATCGAGTTGCCGTCCCGGCAATACCTGACTAAAATACTAGCCTAAATCACGGTAAGGCGCGGCGCGTTGTCCTCTGCGAACACATTGAAACGGCAGGTGAGTTCTGCTCACCGCCTTGGTGTAACGGCCGTCATCGTCGCCGCGGTATGTGCGCTGCCTGTCGTCGCCGTACTGACAGCTGCGTTTTCCGGCGGTACGGAAACACTTTCGCATTTGGCAAACACGGTTTTGTTGCGTTACAGCGCGACGACCCTGATTTTGGTCGCCTTTGTGGGGTTCGGTGCCTTCGCCATTGGAACCGGCGCTGCGTGGCTTGTCACGATGACGACATTTCCCGGGCGCCGCTGGCTTGAAATCGCTTTGATCATCCCGTTGGCGTTTCCGGCTTACGTTCTTGCCTATGCCTACACGCATTTGCTGGATCATCCCGGCATCGTGCAATCGACACTGCGCGAATTAACGGGTTGGGGGCCGCGCGACTATTGGTTCCCGGAAATCCGGTCCCTGGGCGGTGCCATCCTGATGCTGACCCTCGTCCTATACCCTTACGTATATCTTCTGGCGCGGGCGAGTTTTCTTGGACAAAGCGCCACGGCGTTTGTCGCGGCCAGAACGCTTGGGCGGGGTCCTTGGGTTGCCTTCTTACGCGTCGCGCTGCCACTTGCACGCCCGGCCATCGCAGCGGGCGTGTTGCTGGTCGCGATGGAAACGATTGCGGATTTCGGAACTGTCAGCCATTTCAGCGTGCAGACTTACGCAACCGGCATCTATTCCAGTTGGCTGACATTTGGTGACCGCGCTGCGGCCGCACAATTGGCGTTGGGATTGCTCGCATTCGCGCTGTTGTTTGTATTTCTGGAACGGCTGAACCGGAGTGGTGCACAGTATAACGCGCCCCGCCCCGGAGAGGTTATGGCGCGTATTCGGCTTAGCCGCATGGCAGGCTGGATGGCATATTTGGCTTGTCTTGTTCCGGTGGCGTTCGGTGTGCTGATCCCGACAATCGCGCTTGTATCCATGGCGTTGGAGAGCGAGCAGAACTTGTTGAGCCCGCGTTATCTGACATTCATCCGCAACTCGGTGATGCTTGCGGCCATTGCTGCGGTTGTCACTGTCGCGGCCGCCCTGACAATCGGCTCATATCGCCGGGCCTCCAATTCCCCGATCGCAATGGTCAGCATGTCTTTTGCCCGTCTGGGCTATGCGGTTCCGGGCGGTGTCATTGCGGTGGGGCTGCTTGTACCTCTCGCCGCGTTTGACAACGCACTCGACAGTTGGTTGCGGGTTTCCTTCGGGATCAGTTCGGGTCTGCTTCTGACCGGGTCGATCTGGGTTCTGGTCGCGGCTTACATGATACGGTTTCTGGCCGCTGCAATTGGCGCATATGAGGGTGGGATCGCCACCGTCAGCACAAATATGGATTCAGCGGCACGCGTTTTGGGTCATTCGCTTTACGGGACAATCCGCAAGGTCCATATGCCCATTCTCACCCCAAGCCTTATGACTGCCGCGCTTTTGGTCTTTGTCGACGTAATGAAGGAGCTTCCGGCCACATTGATCCTGCGGCCATTCAACTTTGACACGCTTGCGGTTCAGGCCTTTCGGCTGGCGTCGGATGAACGTTTGGAAGGCGCGGCGGTGCCGAGCCTTGTGATTGCCGGAGTCGGGTTGCTCCCCGTTGTCCTTTTGTGCCGCAGAGTCGCATATCGCCGGAACTAAGCCCCGGCGATTTGCGTGTTCTATCTGGTACGGTTGTTAACCGCCCATCACCTTCGGCAGCCAGAGCACAAGTTGCGGGAAGATGAACAGAAGGATCAGGCCGAACAGCTGCACCAGCATGAACTGCATCATGCCAAGGTAGATGTCTTTCAGATCCCAGTTCGGCACCACGCCTTTCAGGAAATAGGCCGACAGCGCAACCGGTGGACTGAGCCACGCGGTTTGCAGGTTCACCGCCACAAGGATGCCGAACCAGACCATAAGCTCATAGCGTTCCAACCCATGCACTGAAAGCGCTTCGACCGTTGGCAAAAGGATCGGGACAACGATCAGCACAATCGGCACCCACTCCAATGGCCAGCCCAGCAGGAAGATCAGCGCCATCACCAAGAGAAGGATGATGTAGGGTGACATATCGAGACCCAACAGCAGCTCTGTCAGCATCTTGGGCGTGCCAAGTGCCGAGAATTCTGCGCCGAAGAAGTTCGATGCCGCGACGAGGAACATGATCAGAACCGTGATTTCCAGCGCCTTGATCAGGCTGTCAAAGAAGCTGGGTATCGTGAATTTGCGATAGCCGATCGACAATAGGATCGCGCCAAAGGCACCCATTGCTGCGGCTTCGGCAGGTGTCGCAAAGCCAAGCAGGATGGAACCGAGCGCGAAAGAGATAAGGATCGTGGGCGGCATCAACCCGGCAAAAAATTCATCCCAAAGCCCAGCGAAATAGAACCCGCCATCCGCTTCTTTGTTGTAGATCGGGCGTCCCAGGAACGCCAAAAAGACCATGAAGGCCGCAAACACAATCGACCATGTCGAAACGCCGCTTTCGCCGATGCTGGCGACGACCATGTAGAGGTGGAAGAGAATTGCGACGGGCACAACGATCCGCAGGATATTCAGGTGCCGGTAGGCCGCATAGGCCACTGCCAAAGTGATGGCCAAAACGATCAACCCGCCAAATGGCAGCAGCCCACCAAATGTGCCACCCAAGCCAAGGCCAAAGATGCGGCAAACGGTCAGGACGCCAAAACAAATCAACGCGACCTCTGCGCCATAGAATTTGGACGTCTCTGGTTGATCCTCTTCTGACAGGATCGGCCCAAGTTCGGGGTTCAGCCAGCAGCGACCCAGTGTGTAGAGCAGGTAAAGCGACGCCAGCAACGCACCGGGCACGAATGCCCCGCGGAAGAGATCAAGCGTGGACACCTCCAGCACCGGCCCCATGACGATCAGCATGATCGACGGTGGGATCAGGATGCCAAGAGTGCCACCCGCCGTGATGGTGCCCGCAGCGAGTTGCACGTTGTAGCCGGACCGGCTCATCGTTGCGCCCGCCATGATGCCGAGCAAGGTCACGGATGCACCGACGATACCGGTCGCTGCGGCAAAGATCGTGGACACAATCAGAACCGCGATGAACAACGCCCCGCGCACGCGGGCCATGATCATCTGGATCGAGGCGAACAGACGTTCCATCAACCCGGCCGCCTCCATCACGATACCCATCAGGACAAACAAAGGCACCGCCATCAGCTGGTCGTTCAGCATGGTGGAGTTGGTGTTGAGCGTCATCAACAGCGTCGTGAGTTTGAAATTCGCACCCCAAATGCCGAACACAAAGGCAAGGAAGATCAGCGTGAAGGAAATCGGGAAACCGATAAAGATCACGAACAACATCGCGAATAGCATGATCAACCCGATTGTGGGTTTATCAAGCCCCGGACGCGCCTTCATAAGTTCGGTGAACCATTCGCCGCCGGGCACCACGTTCGGGGCAAAGATGGCGAGGACCAGCCACAACAACGCGATCAGATAGATCGGCAACGCGCGCACGAAAATGCGCTCTCGCTCTTTGCCCATCTTGTGGAAGGCGCGGAAGATTTCCGGAATACCCTGCAGCATCAACAGGAACCCACCAACCGGCATTGCCGTCCGTGCAGGCCACAGCAAGGGCCCCCAGGCGCTGTCGATCTGCATCGTCTCGCCACGCGAATAGGCCAGCCACCAGAATTCTGCCGAGACGATTGTAAAGAAGATCATCGAAGGCATGAAGAACAGCAAATAAAGGCTGGCGTCGACCGTTGCCTGTGTCTTGTCAGTCCAATTTCGGTAAAGGAAGTCCGCACGAATATGTACGCCGCGCATCAGGCCGTAACCGGCGGCGGCCATGAACAAAACGCCCGCAATCATCCGGCTGGTGTCATAAACCCAGAGTGTAGGGCCAAGGCCGAAAGAACGCGCGAGCTCTTCGAATCCTGCGTTTTGCAGGATTGCGAAGGAGTTGCGCATAAAAACCTCGTACACCACAACCGCAATCAACGGCACCATCAGAAGGGCAATGATCTGGCCCGCGCGCCAGTTGATCACGTCGATGATTGCCGTGATCGGGCGCTGCCAGGGCGTCATATCCGGCGGTGTTTCTCCAGGGGCTTCGGCACGGCGTTCCGCGATCAATTCGTCGGCGATTTCCAGATCTTCTGGATTTGGTTCGTCGGCCATGTGGCGATCCTTCCCCTGGACGTGGATTTGTTATCCCCGTTCTTTTTATCGAAACGCCCGCAGGTGGTGTTCGGAAAAAAAGAACGAACGGGCCCAGAAAGGGCCCGTTCTGATTGATTTTACTTCAAAGTGTCCGCAAATGCGCGGCCCAGACCAGCGTTCGAGGTCTGTGCACCGGCCCAGAATGGAACAGCCACTACTGCAAATGCGCGCTGCGAGGCCCACACTTCTGCGAAGAACTCGTTCTCATCTGCAGCAGCCTGAAGCGCCTTTGCAGCCGCTGCCGAGTACTCGGTGAAGTAGTCAGCAGGGGTATCTTCGAGGATGACGCCGTGGTTTTCCGTCAGGTCCTTCAGCGCCTTGCCGTTTTCAAAGATACGATAGGACATGGACTTGCTGAGCGACGCGGTTGCCGCAACTTCCAGAGCCTTCTTCTCAAGGTCGGTCAGACCATCGTAGAAATCGCCGTTTACATACATGTCGGCGTTCACGACAACCTGGTGCAGACCTTGCAGATAGTAGTGCTTCAGCACTTTCTGGAAACCAAACACAGAGTCAGGCTTGGGGCAGCACCATTCAGCCGCGTCGATTGTGCCTTTTTCAAGTGCCGGCAGGATGTCACCGCCGCCCATTGCAACAGCAGGAACACCGATGTCAGCGTAAGCAGCACCAACCATGCCCGGAGGCGCGCGGAAGCGCATCTGGCGGAAGTCATCCATGCTTTCGATCGGCTTTGGGAACCAGCCGAGGGCTTCCGGGCCAACCGGTTGCAGCATGAAGCCTTTGACGTTTACGCCCATTTCGTCCCACAGACGGTCATACAGCTCTTTGCCGCCGCCGAACTGGAACCAGCTCAGGAACGCGATGTTGTCCATGCCAACGCCGGCACCGGCAACAGGTGCGCCGAACAGGTTGGCAGCAACGTGCTTGCCACCCCAATAGTGGGTCCAGGCAAAGCCGCCTTCGACCAGACCGGCGTCAACCGCGTCCATGATGTCGCGTGGGCCAACAACGGCACCCGCAGGCAGAACTTCGATGGTCAGTGAACCGCCGGTCAGGGCAGCAACGTCGTCACCGAAAGCTTTCAGCATGACGACTTCGTCAGCTGTTGTCGGCAGAACCGACTGGATACGAAGGACTTTGCCATGGCTGTCCGCGAACGCGGCGGACGCCATCGCTGTCAGACCCACAGCCGCAGCCGTGATGCCCTTCGTCAGAGTTGTTAGTTTAAACATGGATTACCTCCCAGTTTGTGAATGACCCTTTTCTTGTTCATTAGTCCGACCCCCAAAGGCCAAGGGGCGGCCACGTGCCGTTTGTCACGGCACAACTCATCCGGCGGGTTGCCGGTATTCGTGGGGACGACGCTCATCGCGCGTCCTCCAGAATCAGGTCACTGGCTTTTTCGCCAATCATGATGCAGGGCGCGTTTGTGTTCCCCGATACGATCTGGGGCATGATCGAGGCATCGGCCACGCGCAGCCCGTCGACCCCACGCACGCGCAGGCGGGCATCGACGACCGCCATCTTGTCGTCGCCCATTTTGCAGGTACCTGTGGGGTGATAGATCGTCACAGCCGTCTTCCGCGCCCAATCAAGGGTCGCGTCGTAGTCATCAAGCGCGATGTCGGGGCCGGGATCGTGTTCGCCAACAATATGCGTCGCCAACGGCTCTATCTGCGAAATCCTTCGGGCAATCTGGATACCCTTTACGAGCGTTCGCCGGTCAGTTTCCGTCGCGAGGTAGTTGGGATGGATCGCTGGATGATCGTCCATGCTGGCCGACCGCAATTCCAGATGGCCCGCGCTTTCGGGGCGCAATTGCAGGACCGATGCGGTGAAAGCCGAAAACTCGTGCGGCACCGGGCCTTTGCCGAGGTTCTGCGCGCTGAAGGGCTGGATGTGGAACTGAATATCCGGGGTTTCCAGATGATCTTCTGTTTTCAGGAAACCGGTGCCCAGCGAGGCCGCAAGCGTCATCGGCCCGCGTCCCGTCGCGATGTATTGCAGCGCAATCTTTGCCTGTTTGAAGATATTGTTTGTCTCGATGTTCATCGTCGACAGTTGGGTTTTGTAGACCGGGCGCGCCTGAAGATGATCCTGCAGGTTCTTGCCAACTCCATGGGCCGCGACGCGGGTTTCAATGCCGTGTTCTGACAACTCGTCAGGGTCGCCAATGCCGCTCAGCATCAGGATTTGCGGCGAGCCGATCGCTCCGGTCGAAAGTACGACCTCTGCGCGCGCCTTAATCTCGGTCATCTGCCCATTGACGCGGGCCATCACACCGGTGGCGCGACCGTCGGAAATCATGACCTTTTCGGTCTGCGCATTCGTCACAATTGTCAGGTTTTGCCGCCCGCGCGCAGGTTTCAGATAGGCCGTCGCGGAAGAACAGCGCCGCCCACCGGACATCGTTTGCTGACAATACCCGACGCCTTCCTGATCGGCGCCGTTATAGTCAGGATTGCGCTTGTATCCGGCGTTCACCGCCGCATCGACCCAGTAGTCGACGATCTTTCGTTCCAGCCGGCTGTCTTGCACCGATAGCGGCCCGTCGGTGCCGCGCAATGCCTTGTCGCCGTTCAAACCTTTCCAGCTTTCGGAACGCTTGAAATAGGGCAGCACATCGTCCCAGCCCCAGCCGACATTTCCCATTTGCCGCCAGCCGTCATAATCCTGCGCCTGGCCACGAACATAAAGCAAACCGTTGATCGAACTCGACCCGCCCAGAACCCGGCCACGTGGCCAGCCGATTGACCGCCCCGCGATCCCTTCATCCGCTTCAGTCACGTAACACCAGTCGGTTTTCGGGTTCCCCATGGTTTTGAAATAACCAACCGGAATATGGATCCACGGGTTCGTGTCCCGGCCCCCGGCCTCCAGCAGAATCACCGAATGCCGCCCGCTTTCTGACAAGCGCGCGGCAAGGGCACATCCCGCGGACCCCGCACCTACGACGACGAAATCGGCTTCCATCTTCCCTTTTTATCAAAAAATGAGACTTTTGGTCTCGATTATTTGCCAAATTTCACGTTACAGTGATTCTGAAAGAAGGCAAGTGGACTCTTCAAATGGCCGATCATGTTCCAACAAATTTGCGCACGCTGCGAATTCTGGAGATTCTGGGAAACAGCGACCAACCGATGACGGCAACGGAAATCAATTCCCAACTTGGCCTGCCCAAGCAAACCATCCACAGATTATGCGCGACGCTGGAGGCAGAGGGATATATCGCCCACCCCGGAAACACGCGGAAATACATTCCCGCCCGAAGGTTGCGGCAAATGGCGACAGGGCTGCTCTTTGCATCGAACAACCACATTGCGCGCCATCAGGTACTTATGGAAGTGGCACGTCGCACCCGTGAAACGGTGAACTTCGTTGTGCCGGTGGAAACGGGGATGTCCTATATTGACCGGGTTGAAACCGACTGGCCGTTTCGCATTCAATTGCCGGTCGGCTCTAGCGTTCCGTTTCATTGCACGGCAAGCGGCAAGACATATATGGCGTCGATGCCACCCAAGGCGCGGGCCAAGTTCGTTGATGCACTACAATTGGATCGCCTGACCGCCAAAACCCACGTAACGGCCGAAAGCTTGTTGGAAGACCTCAAGCGTATCGCAAAACGCGGCTTTGCAGTGGATGACGAGGAATTCATGGAAGGTATGGTCGCAATTGCAGTGCCTGTGCGGGAACCAAACGGCAAATACCTGGCGTCGCTGGCCTTTCACGGCCCTGTGCAGCGGCTTTCAATTGGTCAGGCGTTGGAACGAAAAGAGGCGCTTTTTCACGGTGCGGCGCGGTTGAGTGAGATTTTGCTTGAAGAGACCGAAGCGTAGCAACCCGTTCAAACCGGAACTTTCAAAGACCCGGGCCTTCTGAATCTCGCATAAGCTCAAACCGTTTCGAGGCTATCTCCGTGGCCTCAACAACGAAAGAATGTAAATCCCCCCTGCTGCAACCACGATGCTGGGGCCGGCAGGCGTGTCCCATTGCCACGACAACCCCAACCCAAGACCGGTTGAAGCCACGCCGATCAAAACTGCGATAAACACCATAACTTCCGGTGAGCGCGCAAACGCCCGCGCAGCGACCGCAGGGATCAACAGCATCGCCCCTATCAGCAGCGCGCCGACGACTTTCAACGCCACGGCAACAACAATTGCCAATGTCAGCGTTAGAATCATTTGGTCCCGCGCCGGATTGAACCCGGCTGACGTTGCCAATTCTTCATTAAGGGTCGCCGTCAAAAGCGCCTGCCAGCGAAACGCGATCAACCCGGAAACCAAAATTGCTCCACACCAAATGATGGCCAGATCCATCCAACCAACGGCAAGGACATCGCCAAACAGGAAACTCGTCAGATCAATGCGGGTGCCTCCGAACAGGCTGACCGCGACGAGACCTGCGGCAAGCGACAGGTGGCTCAAAACACCCAACGTGCTGTCGGCGGCGTGGCCTCTTCGTGCCAATCCCGAAATCGCGAACCCGATTGCAAGCGCGACGGCAAGTGTCCCCAGCAAAACTGAGGTAGAGAACCCAACTGCAAGCGCAACACCCAACAGTGCGGCGTGCGCAGTTGCATCACTGAAATACGCCATGCGGCGCCAAACGACAAAGGCCCCCAACGGACCGGCGGCCAAGGCAACCCCGGCACCCGCGAGAAAGGCACGCAACATGAACTCGGGTAGCATTCAGTGGCCCTCGCCATGTTGATGATCGTGGCTGTGATCATGTGCATGGGTGTAAAGCGCCAGTGTCGCTTCAGCCTCATCACCAAACAGTGCGCGGTATTCCGGTGCGGCTTGCACCACATGCGGCGTACCTTCGCAACACACATGCCCGTTCAGACAGACGACCCGATCAGAAGCGCGCATCACGACATGCAAATCGTGACTGACCAACAACACCGCGCAGCCCGTTTCATCGCGAATTTCATTGATTAGCCTATAGAATTCGCTGATCCCCGGTGGGTCCAGCCCCTGCGTCGGCTCGTCCAGGATCAGGATATGCGGTTCCATCAGCAGCGCCCGCGCCAGCAAAATGCGCTGAAACTGGCCGCCGGACAACTGAGCAACGTCCTTCGTTTCCAACCCCATCGCACCAACACGCGTCAATACATCGGTAATCGCTGTCGAACTTCTTCGTTTCGGTAACGAGAGGAACCGTGCGACCGTCAATGGCATCATCCCATCGAGCGCCAGCCGCTGAGGGACATAACCTATTTGCAAACCTGGCTCGCGACTGATCGAACCGGCCTGCGGTTTCAAAACGCCCAGAAGCGCGCGCACAAGTGTTGATTTGCCCGAGCCATTGGGCCCAACCAGCGTTACGATCTCGCCCGGCTTAATGGTGAAATCGACATGTTCCAGCACCGGCTGGCCGGAATAACGCAGGGTCATATCCTTGGTTGAAATCAGGCTCATGCGCTGGCGCAGCTTGGGCACAGGCCCAACATTTCCAAATTCACCCTTTCAACGACAAAGCCGATTTTGCTGGCCGCGCCGTCCAATGTCTCGCGGATCTCGCCCGCTGGCGCCTCGGCAACCGCATCGCATTCGCGACAGATGAAAAAGGCCGGGGAATGCGGCGCGGCCGAGTGCGTGCACGCAGTGAAGGCGTTCAGTCGCCGGATGCGGTGAGCAAGACCATTTTCGACTAAGAATTCCAACGCCCTGTAGGCCACAGGCGGTTGAGAACCAAAGCCGTCTTTCGACAATCTTTCCAGCACTTCATAAGCCCCCATCGCGCGGTGGGCTTCTGCCAATATCTCCAGCGTTCGCCGCCGAACGGGTGTCAATCGCAGGCCCTTGGCGGAACACTGGGCTTCGGCTTCGGCCATCACGCCCCCCGAACAGGCGCTGTGATCATGGCTGGCGAAAGCGAGATGCTGATCGGTCATTGCAATTCCCGAATTGTTATAACATTACATTTATGCCAATCACCCACCGCCCACAAGAGGCCCTTATGCGTTTCGCTTTGACCCTTGCCATGATTTTGTCGGCCAGTGCCGCCAGTGCAGACCCACCCCGCGTTCTTGCCGATATCGCACCGGTTCACTCAATCGTCGCGAATGTCATGTCTGGCGTCGGCGAGCCAGCTTTGTTGTTGCCGGCAAGCGCGGACCCGCACCATTTTCAATTGCGGCCAAGTCAGGCAGCCGAATTGGCAAATTCCGAAGTTCTGGTTTGGGTGGGCGAAGGATTGACCCCTTGGTTGGCGAGCGCAATTGAAACCACCGCCAGTTCGCTTCAAGCAGAAATCGAAATGCTGGAACTTCACGCTCTGCCGATGCTGGTCGAGGGCCGGTTCACTCAACTGAGTATTCAGGGAGGAAATGCGAGTCGCGATGACGCGCCCGAGGTCAAAGAACATGAGCAGGATGACGGCGGGCAAAACAACGTGGACGAAAACGAGCAGCACGAAGACATGCACAGCCACGGCCACGGTGATTTTGACCCACACCTCTGGCTGGACCCGTTGAATGCCGCCCGGCTTGCAACGGAAACGGCGCAGGTTCTTTCCAAATTTGACCCGGACAATCGCGAAATCTATTATCAGAACGCGGCACGATTTTCCGGCCAAATGGCCAATTTGGTCAGTGAACTGCAAACAGATCTTGCGCCTTTTCAAAACGCCGCAATGATCACGCATCACGACGCGTTTGCTTATTTTTGGATCCGCTTTGGCCTCGATTGGGCAGGCGGCATCACGACCGGTGAAAGCATACCCGCGAGCGCGGCAAGATTGGCCACAATCAGGGAGCGCGCGGATCTTGCAGATAAAGTATGTATGTTTTCTCAAAACGGTGTTGGTGCGCGTGCATTGGAGCAACTAGGCAAGGATGGATCCAAGATTGCAGACCTTGATCAGATTGGGATGGGATTGGAACCGGGGCCAGAGCTTTACGAGGCGTTGATCAGACGGATTGCCAAGACGGTTCAAACCTGTACCGACGATTGACCGCACGATCAGATAGCCGCCACCCAATCTAGCATATGCGCCACCGCCGCGTCAGTCATTCCGGGGCTTAAAATGTCCCCCGCGATGACATGCGAATTTTCGTCATCACCGGGTTGAACGGAAACAACTATCTCTTTGGCAACACCGCTCCAGACGCGCGCTACCTTCCGGGTTGCCTTTGGCGATACGACCCGGTCATTTTGGGAATACATGAACAGTGCCGGAATCAGGGCATCTGCGGGATCAAGCCGTCGAAACCTCTTTACGACCTCCACCATTGGTTTCAGCGCCTCTGTGGGATAACGCGTGGTCCAGTATCGTGCGTGGTCTTCGTTCTTTGGCTTGAACACACGCTCTCGACCAAACAACGCAGGTCCCCAAACGGCCGCGCCGGGCAAATTCAACAGGAAATTCACCGGCTCAATCAGTTTGAAATTGGGCGACACAAAAATGATTCCACGGATATTCTCCGATTGCTCGGGTTCAAGCGCGGCCAAAGCCGCAAGTGTGCCGCCGGTTGAGGTGGCAATGACAATCACCTCGTCCCCAACCAGTCGCGCGGCGGCCAGCGCCTCGGCTGCGTCCAACAGCCAATCATCAGCGCTCGCCTTTGCCATCGCTTCACCACCCAGCCCGTGCCCGGTGAGCCGGTTGAACACCAGATTCGCGCCCAATGCCGCGGCAACAAGATCCGGCACAGGCCTGATTTCTTCCGATGTCGCCGAAAACCCGTGGAGATAGACCACAGACAGGTTGGTCTTCTTTCCCGCTTTACCGGCCCAAATGACGCGCTTGTTGGTCCCCGGTGTCAGGGTGTCAAACCGCGCTTCCTGGGCGGCAAAATACGCGTCAACATCGCCGTTGAAACGGTCAGGGTCGAAACTGGGCCAGTTCATGGGCGCTTGGGGATAGGTTTGGTCAATACATCACCCGATGTCACAGCGCCTTTAGAACGTCTTCAACGGCGTTTTCAATCAGCGCCAGACATTCGGGCGTGGAAAACCTGTGATCCGCGTCTTTGACAAGTGTCAGGCGGATGTCCGAACCCTCGGCGTGATCCAGAAGTTTCATGGCAACCGACACGGGCACATCGGTGTCTGCTGTGCCCTGCAATAGCCGGGTTGGAATGTTCAAGGCCAAAGGTTTGCGTAAAACGAGATTCTGGCGCCCATCTTCGATCAGCT
Organism: uncultured Paracoccaceae bacterium; assembly: GCA_951812305.1. Classification (GTDB taxonomy): domain Bacteria; phylum Pseudomonadota; class Alphaproteobacteria; order Rhodobacterales; family Rhodobacteraceae; genus Rhodobacter_B. The sequence continues at coordinate 161,205 of CATOSB010000008.1, read as the reverse complement.
TGCGCGTGATGATATAGGGTTCGTCGGTATAATCGCTTGGCAACTCGATTTGTCCCTCGTGCATTACCGTCGCGCGTTCCTTTTCGCTGAACCCCGTCCACATGGAATCTTCAGTGAAGTCCGGCGCGGCGGCAATCCCGACGAAACCGGCAATCTTCTGAGCGATCTTTGAGATCAGGTTGAGCGCGATCCACCCGCCCATCGACGATCCCACCAGAACGACCCTGCCTTCTGTCAATTCCAAAACGGCGGAAATCGCGTCCTCTGTCCATTCACCGATGGAGCCGTCAAGGAACGCCTCTGAACTTTGCCCATGACCGGAATAGTCGAACCGCAGAAAGGCCTGACCACGCCTTCGCGCCCGGTCTTCAAGATAAAGCGCCTTGGTTCCCTCCATGTCGGATTTGAAACCGCCCAGGTATACGACCGTGGGTTCCTGGCCTTTGGTCACGTGATAGGCGATGCGCCGACCCGAAGGCGTGTCCAGAAATCTTGCCTCGCTCATGCCGTCCCCATTGTTTTGCCAGAGAATTGGCACAAATTCCCAGCCTTGGAAATGCCGGGCCTTTGGCAAATCCTTAAGGCGCGGGAACTTGGGGCTTTTGGTCGCAAAGCGAAAACTCGACCGCGCTGTCAAATTTGGCCCAAACCGTGGGATCGGTAAAATATCCGGGGTGTCCACCGGCGGGAACCGGGTGGTTTTGAATGTTGGTGTTCACACCGGTTATCTCTGTCCCGACGAAATCATCCGCCCGGTGAATGTTGTGCCACATCACACCATCAAAGCCGGTTTCCGGAACGCAGAAGTCACGCGGGAAGTATTGCCGGTACAAATGCGTAACCGGCGACCCCATCGTCACCAGCGTTGTCGTACAACCCATTGTGCATTTGTTGAGCTTTGTTTCGTTGTCTCGCATGATCTTCCGCATTGAACGCGTGGTCACAACTGTCCCTTGGGAATGGCAGATGATCGTCAGGTGCGAAGGTCTTTCATTTTCCACCATATAGTCGAACACACGACGGAACCGGTATTCAATCTCGAACCGGTCCGGGAAGTTTTTAGGGTTTGGTTTCATCGATGGATTGGATTTGTTTGACGATGCGTACACAACAATATCGCGCAATGTGCCAAGCATCCCGGCCACGGTTTCAGAACCGCGATAAACAATTATCCCAACCAAAAGCAGTGCGGGCGCGATAACCGGTGTCGCCTTTTGAAAAAATTCAATGGTATTTGCGACCCAGTCAATTTCGTTTTCAGGTGCAATGCGAGCGGCGATAACGAGGCATATCATCACAGCGATTAACAGTGCGGTAACGCTGAACACGACCTGAAATAAGCTGTTTAGGAGCAATCGGCTGACGACAGGATTGGTTTCCTTATACAATGTGTCGCGCTTTTTGTGGCGCCGTATAACGACATACACCGCAACCATAATCAGCGCGAAAAATCCAAGCCCGCCAACCATCGCGACCTGCAGAGCGTTTTCAAGATGTGTGTCAAAAGCAGCCGTAAGAACGCCCGCGCTTTCGTGATCATGCTCTTTTTTTTCCACGCCTGATATTCCCAATGGCCGGGTCAGGCGATTGACCCCCTGCCAAAACGCGGCTGCCATCACCATCCAAAGAACGATGACCGCAGCAGATATCGGCGCGTAGATCCGTCTTTGGCCAACGGCATTATCGAGGTGCTTGTTATCGAACGCCCATATGGCGAATAACGCCGCACAAGCCAGGATCGCCGGCACCCACAATACCCGCATGATGAAAAAAGCCAGCGCAATGAACACATCAAGCTGTTGAATTTCGTGCGGACGGGCAAGTTGTTCTGTGGCAATCGCGATTTCTTCCGCACTGCCACCGGGCAGTCGTGCAATCTCCTCAAACCCCAAAATCGCGAGGATTGCACTGTCCTTCAGTTCAACCAAAGTGGGCGCGAAGATGCAGTATACTGTTGTCAGTACGGCAAAAAATACCAGCCCAAGGCACAGGAGCCGCCAGAGATAGTAATTGAAGCGTGTAAGGAAAATCCAAATCGCAAAAAGTGCAGTCAGGACCACGGATGACAAAATGATCAGTTCCGCAGCGGCATCCCAGACCTCATCCTTGGATGGTCCTGTCGCCAACTCCATCAAAGAAATCGCCTGTGTTTCAATCGCGAGTACTATGACACCCATCAGCAACATGCCGTTGATGGCCAGAACACCGCTAAAAAACGCGATGCAAAACAGTTGGACCACTCTGTAGGCGGCTTTGTTGCCCACGTTTTCAGCGTTGTCGATTGCAAGAAACATCACCGCCAAAAGGATCTTCACGAGATCAAAAATAGTGGCGAATGCGCCGCTGGGCGCGGTGGATTTATCGGCCCAGAAGACTTCTGCGAAAACGGTTTCCTGCTGTTGTCCCGGCGCACCATTCGCCTTATCCGAAAAGATGCGTTTGAAATGGACCGGAAAAATCTGTTTTCGTTTGGGAGAGTCGGGTTCCGTGTCTGCAAATTTCTTCTCAGGCAGGTGAACGACCTGATTGCGAATGGTCAGCGGCGGGCGGCCTTGCCGCTCGTGCTCTCCCACGGCGCCGGCAACCACCTGATCAACGGTTTCGCCCTCTTTCTGCTCACCAATACCGTGAACAACTAAAACGAGATGATCTGCCATGTTTGCCCCCAAGCTAAAATACGTGACTTAAACCAATACGACTCACCTTTAGCACGAATGATTTTTTCTGGGGAGGAAATTGGCGATTGAGGCTTGACCCAAGGCCGCTCACACGGTCAAAGAAACGCAACATAACCCGCAACCGGGCGTTCCGTGGGCGCCAAACTGACGAGGAGGCCAATTGTGGCTCAAATCTCCCTGACATTCCCCGATGGTAACAGCCGTGCCTTTGACGCTGGCGTGACACCTGCCGAAGTGGCGGCCTCGATTGCGCCGTCGCTGGCAAAGAAAGCGATCAGCGCATCTGTGGATGGCGCACATTTCGATTTGCAGTGGCCGGTTGAAAACGATGCGGCCATTGCCATTCACACGATGCAGGATGACGCGCCAGCGCTTGAACTTATCCGACATGACTGCGCCCACATCATGGCGCGCGCGGTGCAAGAATTGTGGCCCGACGTACAGGTGACAATTGGCCCCGTGATCGAACACGGCTGGTATTACGATTTCGACCGCGAGGAACCTTTCACGCCGGAAGATTTGGGCGTGATCGAAAAGAAGATGAAGGAAATCATCAATCTACGTGACGAAGTTCGCACCGAGGTCTGGGACCGTGAAACGGCCAAAGCACACTATTCGAACAACGGCGAACCCTACAAGGTCGAATTGATCGACGCGATTCCGGGGAATGAACCAATCCGGATGTACTGGCACGGTCACTGGCAGGATCTTTGTCGAGGGCCACATTTCCAACATACAGGACAAGTTCCGGCGGATGCCTTTAAGCTAATGTCGGTGGCCGGTGCATACTGGCGTGGCGACAGCAAAAATGCACAGCTACAACGCATTTATGGCGTGGCGTTCAAGAACAAAAACGACCTCAAGGCGCATTTGCACATGCTGGAAGAGGCCGCCAAACGCGACCATCGAAAGCTGGGCCGCGAGATGGATCTGTTTCACATGCAGGAAGAGGCGCGCGGCCAGATTTTCTGGCACCCCAATGGCTGGCGCATCTATACGACGCTTCAGGATTACATGCGCCGCAAACAGGACGCGGGCGGCTATGTCGAGGTGAACACACCGCAGGTTGTAGAACGCAAGCTGTGGGAAGACAGCGGGCACTGGGAGAAATACCAGGAGCATATGTTTATCGTCGAGGTGGACGAAGAACACGCCCGCGAAAAGGCGGTCAACGCGCTGAAACCGATGAACTGCCCCTGCCATGTGCAGATCTTCAATCAGGGACTTAAATCCTATCGCGACCTGCCCTTGCTTATGGCGGAATTTGGGTCGTGCAATCGATATGAACCGTCCGGCGCGTTGCACGGCATCATGCGTGTGCGGGGGTTCACGCAGGACGATGGCCATATCTTTTGTCGTGAAGACCAGATCGAGGAAGAGACAGCGAAATACATCGACTATCTTTCAAGCGTTTACACAGACCTTGGCTTTCCCGAATACCGCGTTAAATTCGCCGACCGCCCGGAAACCCGTGCCGGATCGGATGAGGTTTGGGACAGGGCTGAATCCGCGCTTTTGGCGGCGACGCGCAACGCTGGCATCGAGCCAGAGATGAATCCGGGAGAAGGGGCATTTTACGGGCCGAAGCTTGAATTCGTTCTGACCGACGCGATTGGACGTGACTGGCAATGCGGCACCCATCAGGTGGATTTTGTTCTGCCGGAACGGCTGGACGCCAATTACATTGGCGCCGATGGCAACAAACACCGCCCCGTCATGTTGCACCGCGCCTGTCTTGGTTCGTTCGAACGCTTCATTGGCATTCTGATCGAGGAACACGCGGGCAGGCTGCCCTTCTGGCTGGCCCCGCGTCAGGTGGTTGTCGCCGCGATTGTTTCAGACGCGGACGATTATGTGCATCAGGTAGTTGCCGAGCTTCAGGCCGCTGGTATCCGCGCCGAAGCCGACATTCGCAATGAAAAGATCAACTACAAAGTTCGCGAGCACTCTCTGTCCAAGGTGCCTGTGATCCTGGCCTGCGGCATGAAGGAAGTTGAAGCCGGAACCGTTTCGGTGCGCCGTCTGGGTGACAAGCAGACCAGCGTCGCCAGCCTTGATGACATCAGGGCCTCGCTGGCAATTGACGCGACACCACCGGACCTGCGTTAACCGCTGTCGGGATCAACGGTGATTGGTGAAGGCGGATCCAATATCTCCTCCTGCGCCGGTCCGGACTCTGGAACATTAACTTCGGCGTATTGCGCGCTTACGAGCAGCGTGGCGGAGTATGCAATCGTCCAGAACAACGTGGCGATCAGGAGTTATGGCTGAATCTGGTGTTCGCGTGGTTTGAGTGTTGGCGGTGCATCTGTTTGGATTGTTTTTGCAAAAACCCAATCCGACCCAAGAAGGACGCACCACCATGGACGAGACTAACATCGTTGAATTTGCCGGTCGAGAGGTCAGCCTTGATCCGTTGACTGAGCTTTTGCGCACGGGCGCGCAGGCTCTGATCCAAGCCGCCGTTCAAACTGAGCTTGCGGAATTGATGGATCGCTTTGCTCACCTCAAAACACCAGACGGGCGCGCCGGGGTGGTACGTAATGGCAGTCATCCCGCCCGTGAAATCCAAACGGGTGTTGGACCTGTGACCGTAGAGATTCCAAAGATACGCTCGAAAACCGGCAAGCCAGTGAGTTTCCGCTCCGCGCTCGTACCGCCCTACGTGCGCAAGACCAAGACGCTGCAGGCTGCGATCCCCTGGCTCTACCTCAAAGGCATTTCCACTGGCGAAATGGGAACGGCGCTGAAGGGTTTGCTCGGGGCTAATGCCACCGGATTTTCGGCCAAAACAGTTGCCAGATTGAAGGCCGAATGGGCCGCTGAATACAGGGCGTGGCGCACCGCAGACCTGTCCCAAGACGAGTGGGTCTACATCTGGGCCGACGGTATTCACAGTGGCTTACGCGGCGAGGATCACAAGTTGTGCGCGCTGGTCGTGATCGGCGTAAATACCCGTGGTCAGAAACAATTTCTGGCAATCGAGGACGGCACTCGTGAAAGCACACAGAGCTGGAGGGAGGTTCTAATCGGCCTCAGAGAACGCGGTCTCAACACTCCAAAATTGGCCATCGGAGACGGTGCTCTGGGATTCTGGGCCGCTCTTGAAGAAACCTATCCGGGCACACCTCAACAACGCTGCTGGGTGCATAAGACGGGCAACGTCCTCAACTGTTTTCCCAAGTCCACCCAGCCAAAAGCCAAAACGATGCTGCACGATATCTGGCGCGCTGAAACGCGCAAGTCAGCTGAACAAGCGTTCGATCTCTTCGTGAAAACGTTTGAAGACAAGTACCCCAAAGCCACCGCCTCGCTTCAGAAAGATCGAACCGAACTGCTGGCATTCTACGATTTTCCCGCAATGCATTGGCAAAGCATCCGAACGACCAATCCAATTGAATCCGCCTTTGCCACGATCCGTCATCGCACCAAGCGCTCAAAGGGCTGTCTGGCCCGCGACGGCATGCTCCACATGATCTTCAAACTGGGGCAGTGCGCCGAACAAAACTGGCGCAAACTTCGCGGCTTCAATCATCTCGCCGACGTCATCCAAGGCGTCAATTTCAAAGACGGCATCAAGCAAACCCAGACCGAAACCGCCGCCGCATGAAAGATCCCGCAAACACCAGATTTGACAATAACTCGGCGATCAGTGCCAGCACAAAGAACGGTTGTTTGCGGGCACTAAAAAACCAATCGAGCATCCGGCGCAACGGGTCGATCAGGATCAGTATGCGCAGCCAGATCACGGCGGCCGCATAAAGCCACAACCAAACTGACGTCAGATAGGTTGTAAGTAACCTGAGTTCTGGATAAGCGCTATATCTGGTATTCGACCTGCCTGATTGTTTCCGGCACGGTTATGGGTCCCATTTTAACTTTGGTTTTCCCGAGCATATAGGCTGCGACACACGAGATGAGGTGTACGAATGCGTTGGCAGGCGATCTGTGTCGAGTGTGTTCCAGTCCCATGCTGGTTTTCAACTTATCGAACAGAGTTTCGATGATGAACCGCCTTCGCAACAGGATTTTGTTCAGGATTGGCAGGAGATAGTTTTTCATGTTGCGGCGAATGCCGGTGACGAGGTGGAGCCCACGCTGCCAGAGCCGTTGGAAGAGGGATTTGGAGATATAGCCCTTATCAGCAAATATTTTGCCTTCGGGGCCCGCGATCATGGCTTCAAACGGCGTAACTCCCAAGCACCCCCCACGTTTGAGTGTTATTGTCAGTTTTATGGTGAGTCGAATTTGCCATTTTGCGCGTGTTTTTTTTCTTTCTTGTCTGAATTCTGTGGCGCCGGGTTGATTTCTCTGAATCAGTGGTGGGATGGATCAGGTTGCCGCCCTTGAACAACTTCTCGCCACGGCTCTGCGTCGGATCGCTGAGCTTGAAGCTGCGTTGGCGAGCATGGCGGAAGAGATCACGGACCTGCGCCGACAGTTGGCCAAGAACAGCAGCAATAGCAGCAAGCCCCCTTCAAGTGATGGCCTGAAGAAGCCAGCCCCGCGCAGCCTGCGTGGCAAATCCGGAAAGAAAAGTGGCGGCCAAGTTGGCCACCGGGGCGACACCCTGCGCCAGACGTCAACACCCGACTTTGTCGAACGGCATGAGGCGACGCATTGCAGCGCCTGTCAGAGCGCCCTGACGGCGGAGATGGTGAAAGGGATCGAGAAGCGTCAGGTGTTCGACTTGCCTGCGCCACGCCTGGAGGTCACCGAGCATCAGGCGGCGGTTTATTGTTGCGACCATTGTCGAGCCACGACGACGGCTGGCTTTCCCGATGGCGTGGCCGCGCATGTGCAATATGGCACGCGCATGCGGGCAGTGGCGGTCTATTGCAATGTTCAGCAGCTGATACCCGAGGATCGGGTCTGCCAGCTTATGCGCGACCTGTTTGGGGCCACCAGCTTGTGCGCGGCCAGCGTGACCAACTGGACGCGCGGCGCGGCAAATAAGATGGGTGTCGTGGTTGAACACATTCTCGCCCGGCTTGCCGAAGGCGGCGTTCGGCATCTGGACGAGACCGGACTTCGTGTTGCCGGCAAGCTGCACTGGCTGCACACGATCTGCGATACCGCCTTCACCCATTACCGCATCAGCGCCAAACGCGGTGCTGTTCCAACCTTCCTGACCGGCGGGACGATCATTCATGATCACTGGAAACCCTACTACGCCCATATGAGCGGAGTGGACGCCCACGCCCTCTGCGGGGCGCATCACTTGCGCGAACTCAAGGCCATCGAAGAGATCGAAAAAGAGCCTTGGGCGACGGAGATGAGCGCAGTGCTTCATAGCGCCAATCAGCTCAGATGCGCGGCTCAGGATCAAGGCGAGACCGAACTCCCGGAACTGGTTCGCCAGGGTATCGTCACCAGATACATGGCGATCCTCGCCAAGGGGCTCGCCTTCCACGAACGCCAGCCCCCGCTGGCCAAAAGCCCCGGCACCCGCGGCCGAAAAGCCAGGCGGCCAGGCCACAACCTGCTCCTCCGCCTGCGTGACTACCGCGATGACGTTTTGCGATTCATCGCCGACTTCGCGGTCCCATTCACAAACAATCAGGCCGAACAGGACCTGCGCATGATGAAGCTGCGCATGAAAATCTCGGGCACCTTCCGCACCCTCGAGGGCGCGCGGGTCTTCGCCGACATCAGGTCCGTCATCTCGACGGCCAGAAAACACCGGTTCAACATCCTGGAAATCCTGACCCTGTCACCACCTCAGATCATCGCACGGCTCTGACGGAACAAAACCCCGCAACCCTATCGGACAGGGTGCTTGGGAGTTACCTTTCTTGTCTGAATTCTGTGGCGCCGGGTTGATTTCTCTGAATCAGTGGTGGGATGGATCAGGTTGCCGCCCTTGAACAACTTCTCGCCACGGCTCTGCGTCGGATCGCTGAGCTTGAAGCTGCGTTGGCGAGCATGGCGGAAGAGATCACGGACCTGCGCCGACAGTTGGCCAAGAACAGCAGCAATAGCAGCAAGCCCCCTTCAAGTGATGGCCTGAAGAAGCCAGCCCCGCGCAGCCTGCGTGGCAAATCCGGAAAGAAAAGTGGCGGCCAAGTTGGCCACCGGGGCGACACCCTGCGCCAGACGTCAACACCCGACTTTGTCGAACGGCATGAGGCGACGCATTGCAGCGCCTGTCAGAGCGCCCTGACGGCGGAGATGGTGAAAGGGATCGAGAAGCGTCAGGTGTTCGACTTGCCTGCGCCACGCCTGGAGGTCACCGAGCATCAGGCGGCGGTTTATTGTTGCGACCATTGTCGAGCCACGACGACGGCTGGCTTTCCCGATGGCGTGGCCGCGCATGTGCAATATGGCACGCGCATGCGGGCAGTGGCGGTCTATTGCAATGTTCAGCAGCTGATACCCGAGGATCGGGTCTGCCAGCTTATGCGCGACCTGTTTGGGGCCACCAGCTTGTGCGCGGCCAGCGTGACCAACTGGACGCGCGGCGCGGCAAATAAGATGGGTGTCGTGGTTGAACACATTCTCGCCCGGCTTGCCGAAGGCGGCGTTCGGCATCTGGACGAGACCGGACTTCGTGTTGCCGGCAAGCTGCACTGGCTGCACACGATCTGCGATACCGCCTTCACCCATTACCGCATCAGCGCCAAACGCGGTGCTGTTCCAACCTTCCTGACCGGCGGGACGATCATTCATGATCACTGGAAACCCTACTACGCCCATATGAGCGGAGTGGACGCCCACGCCCTCTGCGGGGCGCATCACTTGCGCGAACTCAAGGCCATCGAAGAGATCGAAAAAGAGCCTTGGGCGACGGAGATGAGCGCAGTGCTTCATAGCGCCAATCAGCTCAGATGCGCGGCTCAGGATCAAGGCGAGACCGAACTCCCGGAACTGGTTCGCCAGGGTATAGTCACCAGATACATGGCGATCCTCGCCAAGGGGCTCGCCTTCCACGAACTGTGGGGTGACAAAAGTCTTTGGGAAGCGGGACTATCCGGGACTATTCGGGATGAGGTGGGATGAGAATTGAATTTTCCCGGCAGATCAGGGCTTTGAGCGCCTCGTGGGGCGAGGACCTGATGGCCGCGTCGAATTCGGCCCGCGCCATAAGTCTTTCAGAATCGGAGCGTTTCGGGGGGTGCGAACCCGCTGGAAACGGTGTTTTTCGGGGGGTCGTTTTTCGCCGGATTTTCCGGGCGTTTTAGGGGTGGCGTTTTTCCGGCTTCCGGACACCTGCGCGAGCGCGGCAATCCTGCCGTTGCAGCCTCCTTGCATGATGCCTGCAAGAGGACTGCGGCTGTCAGCTGTAGGGCATGTCGTAGCCGATGATTGAGCCGTCTTCGTATCGGTCGGTAATGTTGTCTTCGCCGTCGCGCCTCGCGCGCGGCGCGGGTTCCATGGGGCTGAGGTCGACACCGTCGAAGATGGGCGGCAGGGTCGAGCGCAGTGGCTCATAGAGTATCCCGTTGAAGGTGAGCCCGAGCAGCCAGAGGAAGTCGGCGGGATCGTGGGCCGGATCGTGGAGGTAGAGCACACGGCCTTCGGAGGAGCAATCCAGCGGCGTAGGCAGGGCGAGGTCCCGTTGCATGTCCGGCACATCTGAATGGGTGCCGGCAACGGTGCCTGCCACGTCGTCCCAGATCACGGTGCGCATCTCGCGCCCGTAGAGCATGTCGGGAAGGTTGATCCTGTGAATGGCCATGGGTCACCTGTCGGGCGGTTCATCGGGGATCGTAATGGAAGAGAAGGCCCAGCACCAGATCGAGCATTTCCGGGTCGTCGCGCACGAGCTTGTCGAGATCGACGCCACGTCGACCGGGCAGCCTGTGGAAGAGTATCTGGAAGGCACGGGTCATGACCTCGGCGGCGTGGCCGCCTGGGTATTCCCGCCCGAAATACTCATCGACATACTGGTCTCGCCGTCCGGGGACCCGGTAGGGGCTGAGCAGGATGCGAGGCTCACGGTTGCCGCCGGGCAGAGTTGTGCGGCGGATATGGAGGGTCTGGAACAGCCGGTCGATCTCCGGCATCGCCGCTTGCAGGTGGTGGGCATATTCATGTGTGGCGTTGCCGGGGTCGCGGGAGGTGATGGCCCAGGCGGTGTTATCGGCCTTGGTCAGCCGGTCGGGACCGATGCGGACCGGCCCACGTGCGGCGGCGGGGATATAGCTGCCCCCGGTCGGTTGTCCGCCCGCTGCAACGCTGAGCGGGCTGGCATTGGCGCGCGCCACCCAGTTTGCCGGAAAGCGCAGCGAGGCGGCATGGATGGCGTCGGCGGCGGCCCGGTCCTGTCCGCCTGCGCGCAGGGGCGTGACGGATGCCGCCACGGTTCCGGCGCCGCGGCCGGTTGTGAGGCCCCGGGCGGCGAGGCCACGCAGGCGATCGGTAAAGCCTGTCTGGTCCGGCGCCAGTCCGGTGGCGTCGACAAGCTGCTTGCGCCTCTCGCGCCCACGCGCAATCCATTCGGTGACATCGGAGGTGGCCGCGCGCGCAAGCGCGGGCGGGGCTTTGGCGAGCCGGTCCTTCAGGATATCGCGGGCGCCGGCCACGGGATCGACGGTGCCGGGATTGTGGGCAAAGCCGGGATCGATACCGACAGGCACCTCCTCAGTCTCCCCGGTGCGGCGATTGAGCCATGGCCGTGTGCGGTTCCACCCTTCAGGCGGGCCGGGCGAGGGTGTGAGGCCGAAGCGCTCCAGATCGGCATCCGAGAGCGTCTGCACGGTGCAGCGGCAATGCCAGCCGCAGGGCGGGAAATGCGTCTGCCAGAACGGGTGGTCCCAGCGCAGGATGGTGCCGTGCCAGACCCGGTGCAGGGGCCGGGTGCGGTCATCGAGCGTGGCGATGTATCGGATCCATGGGCGGCGGTCGGCCAGGCGCGTGATCTGCGCCCACTTGCCGGCGGCGGTGGCCATGCGCAGATTGGTGTCGAAGATGGTTCTGAGCCGGCGCGGGCTGCCCATCCGGACCACGCGGGTCTTGCCGGTTGCGGGGTCGGTCATGGTCTTGCGGCCCCACCAGCCCTTGGCGCGCAGGATCGGCTCCAGCTCGTCCTGGAAACTCTCAAAGGTGGCGCCTTCCGCCAGCACCCGGTCCATGGCCGCGCGGATATCGGTCAGGATGTCGAGACGGGCGACCTTGGCCACCGTGAAGGAGCGTGCATGCTGGGCTGCGGAGGTGTCGCGCCAGTCGTAGCCGACATGGATGCCCTTGGCGCGGAAGAATTCAATCGCTTCCTCGGGGGGCACGTCCATGATCACAGGCGCGGGATCAGCCATCGTCATCGTTTCTGTCGGCCCCGTCATCCCCCTCTGCCGAGAGACGCGCCGAGGTGGTGGCCCGGGCGAGCCGTGCGGCCATGGGGTTCGTGTCCATGGCCGCGTAGAGATCGGGGGCGTCCAGTGCCGCGGCGAGCGCGTCCGGGGTGTCGGCTTCCGTCACGGCGGCACCGAGCGGTTTGATCACCGGTTCCATCAGCGCCTCCCAGCCGCTCTCGCCGACAAGGCGGTCGACGGCGGCATCGATGGCATCGCGCGCCGGAGGCTCGCGGGCGGCGGCCAGTGCTGCGGCCAGTGCGGCGGTCGCGCCCGGCCCGGCACCCGGTCCGGCGATTGGCGGGCGGGGCGATGCGGGGGTGGCCTGACGGGGATCGGGTTCCCATTCGCCACCATAGATCTCCTCGACAGAGGCGTGTGTCGGCCTGAGGCCGGAGGCGGCGCCGATCTGCACGTCGCGCGCGGCGCGCGCGGTGAGGTCTTCGGGCGGGGCGGTGTTGCGGGTCAGATGCGGGACGGCGGCACCGGGGAAGTTCCAGGCGGTCAGCCATGTCGCGACCGAGTGGCGCAGCATGGCCGAGAGGCGGCGCGCATCCGCCGCCACCAGCCGTTGCAGCACGTCGGCATGGGCCTCGGCGGTGGCCTGCCACTGGCCGATCTCGGAGGTGGCGCGCTCGCCCAGCACCGCATCGGCGATCATCGCGTCCATCGCCCTGACGAACTCTGCGTAATCGCCACCGGCCCGGCGACCGCTTTCCAGCAGCTCGATCTTGTGGCCCTCTTTCAGGACCAGGCCCGCGCCGCCGACCAGCGCCGCCTGCTGGGCCAGAGCCTTCTCGATTGCGGAAGCGCTGGGATCGCCGCCAAGCGTCATATAGGTCGTTGGCGTGCCAAAACGTTCGAGCGCGACCGCCCACATCGAGACCACGTGGCGCTTGAGCCAGACCGGCCAGACACACCATTCGGCGGCACCGGGACCATGCGCCTGCCCGCCATGCTGGCGCGGCTGGACCAGGACGCAGAACTTGGCCGGGGGCAGGACGACACCGCTCGGGCGGTTGCGCGTAATCAGACGCGGTGTGCCGTCACGGTGCCAGCGGAATCTTGCGGGGTTGCGCACGCGGAGATCGGCGAGTCGCACGGCGGTGCCCTCGATCTTCCAGAGGCATTCGGCGATGGCATAGCCATACCAGGCGGCGTGCAGAAGCTCGCGGCTGATCCGGTCGATCTCCAGCGCGCCCAGCTGCTCTTCGAGATCCCCGGCCGCCATCCGGTCCCGGCGCATCGCCCCGCCCGGTGTGATCTCAAGCGGGGCCGCCACCACCGCATCGAGGCGCTGGTCGAGGACGGCGCGGGCATGGGGGTCGGCCAGTGCTGCCGTGGCGGCGACGACACCGGTGGGATCGGCCTGCCAATGGCGCGGATCGGAGCCGATCCCGAAATCGCGATAGCGTTCGGTGAGGTCCCAGGCCCCGCCGCCGCCCAAGGTGACTTCCGGCGCGGCGATCTCGCCGGTCGGGGCGCGGGCGGGGATGTCGGTCTTCGCCATCTACCAGCCCCTCAGGGCGGCCAGCGGCGAGTGCAGGACGCCGAGATCGCTGTCGGCATGATACTCCGGTATGCCGAACGGATTGCCCGGCGCCGACCAGGCCGCATGGCGGCGCGCGTCGGTCCAGGCCTCGAAGGGTCCGATGGCAGTGCGGGCGGCCGAGACCGCGAGCGCCAGCGCCCAGAACCGGTCGGCATGGCCGTCGCTCTCCGCGCGATCCGCCACCAGCCGCGGCGCGCCGGTGGTGCCGGGCTCGGCACGGACGCTGTGCAGGTCGGCCGCCAGGGCATCATCGGCGGGGATACGGATGCGTTTGTCCTCGAAGGACTCTCTGAGCCGCGTGGCCACATCAAGCCGGCGCGGCGCAGTCATCAGCACGCCTTCGACGGTGAAGGCCCCGTGATCCTCGGCCAGCTGCTCGACCACCGCCTCGCCCATGCCGGTCTGGTCGATGGCGATCCTGAGCGGGCGATGGGCACGCACCAGGCGTGCCACCTCGGCGCGCTGTTCGGAGAAAGAGACGTCGCGCAGCGTCACCAGCTCGCGCAGCCAGAGCGCGTCGCCGGCATCCTCGATCACCGCCGCCACCCAGAGATCGCGCCGCCGCGCCACGTCGACGCCGATATAGACCGGACCGGAGCCGCGCAGGCCGGGATCGCCCGCCGCGTCGCGCCCGGCTGTGCGGATCAGATCCCATGTGATCCAGGCCCCGCCCCCCGCGGACGGGATACAGTCGAGCTCTTCGCCCGCGTGGCGTCCGTATTGCGCGCGGATCGCCGCCTCCCAGGCCGCCTGCGCGGCGCCCGTGTCGGGCTGCCCGGTCACAGCGGCGATACGGGAATAGAGCCCCTGATCGAGCGCGTCGCTGAGCGTCACCCGGTGCAGGCTTCCGGGCTGACGCCTCTCGCGGATGTCGCGAACCAGCGTGTTGAATGGCGAGGCCTCACCGTTATGGGTGGAGATGATGCGCACACGCCCGCCCCAGGTGGTGAAGGCGCGCGCGGCTTTCAGAACCTCCTCGAGATCGTCGACGAAGGCGGCCTCGTCAATGACCGCGACGTCGCCCGGACGGCCCTTGCCGCGAAACCCCCGCGGGCTGGAGGTCATGGCGAGGATCTGTTTGCCCTTTGCCGTCACGATGCGGAAGGCCTGGATATCGCGCCCCTCGTCGCTGATCAGCACCTCACCGGCGGCCGAGGCGGCGATGCCGAGGTCGCTCGCCCAGCCCGCGCAATCGTCGATGAAGCCGCGGGTCATATCGCGGCTATAGGACAGGTAATAGATATCGCCGCGGCCCTCGGCGGCATGCATGACCGCGTGATAGGCCTCGGCCCAGGAGATGCCGATGCGGCGGGACTTCTCGATCACCGCCACCGGGTTCGGGTCGGTCACCCAGGCAATCTGGTAAGGCAGTAGATCGCGGTTGCTCATGTGGCACCCTCCGCCTGTGCGCCGCCCTCGACGGCAGCGCGGATCGCGGCGGCGACCTCCGGGGAGAGCCCGGCCCCGCGCGCGGCGGACACCGCCCGGTCTGCGCCGGCCTTGCGCTCGGCCTCCGCCAGGCGCCGACGCTCCTTCTCGCCGATCGCCTCACGGATGCCGGAGGAGGTCATCAGGTCTTTCAGCATCCGGCCCAGGAAGTGCAGGTCACGGGCGTCGAAGTCGAGCTCCTCTTTCTCGTCCCCCTCGGTCAGGCCGTTGGCCATGGTGAGGAAGGCATGGTGGGATAACATCGAAAACAGCACCCGGTGCCGATGCGCCTCGGCATCCACGCCCTCTTCACTCAGGAAGCTCTGCGCCCATCCGTCAGCCTCGCGCTGGATATCGGCGTATTTCTTCTGCGCCTGGCTCCAGCGCCCAAGGCCGGTCCGGCTGATTACAAGATCGAGACCCGCCTCGGCCATCCGCTCGTTCAGCGCGGCGGTCACACCATCGTAATCGCTGTAGCCCCGGGCGTTGAGTTCGGCACGCAGCCACGTCTTCAGCGCGTCGGGCAGCCGATCGATCTTGCTGCGCGACGGCATTACCGGGCCTTCGGCGCGGTGCGGCGCACGCCCGGCACCCGGGCGCGGCCTTCGGCCACATCCACGCCCCGCGCCGTTGCCTCGACCAGCAGGAAGCCCTCGTGGTCCTCGATCGAGACCAGATCCTGCTCGCGCAGCCAGGCCAGCGTGCCCACCAGCCGGTCGCGCCCGGTCGCGATCCTCAGCCCGTTCAGAACATCCAGCAGGATCTCCGAGTTGGAGGCATAATCCAGGCAGGCCGCCAGATGGGTGAGCAGGGCCAGGCGGCGGTGTTCCTCAAGCGTGGAGGCATAGCTCATCAGCGGCCCTCTCCCATCAGGTGATCCTCGATCCGGGTGATCGCGGCATCAAGCCGCCCGACGGCCTCCGCGTCGCGCGCCATGAAGGCGCGGATCTCGCGCACGGCCCCGGCCTGCTGCTCGATCGCCATCTGCAGGTGATGAATATCCTCGCGGCTCGCCAGCCCCGCCACCGCACCCTCAAGTCGCGCCAGACGCTCGGCATGCCGGTCCAGGCGCTCGGAGACCGCGCCTTGCGCATCGGGGGGCCGGGCGGGCGGACGCAGAAAGCCCAGACGCCGGAGCGAGACCACGGCCCCGCTCAAAAGCGCCAGAATGGCAACCATGGCGGCAAAGGTCTGCCAGTGTTCGGGCGTGATGGTCATGGCGTGCGCGGGCTCCGAGCGTCGGGATCGGTTCGGCCCCACACTACCCGGCCTTGCCGCACGAGGGCAGCGGACCATGGTCCGCAAGAGGGCCGCTATCCGGGACCGGCAGCACAACCCCGCCCGGATGGTTTAATACGTGCCATCAAGCCGTGGCGGTCGCCAGGCGGATATTTCCGCGCTCGAGCGGGTGCTGCCATTGCTCTCGGGAGTGTCATACATCCTGGCCTCTTCGCGCGATGGGAAGATCACAAGGACGCGGCCATCCTCAAGACCGATGTAGCCGGGCATTTCGCCATGCCCACAGCAGCAATCGGTGGTCAGGACATGTCCGGCATTCAGCGCCGCGACGATGTGGTGGATGCAATGATCGATGCACCGGACCCTACCGTTCAACGGCATGAGAACCTGGTTCGCGTAGGTCACTTCCCCGCCGGGCCCATCGCAATTCGCGCAAGCAATATCCGGCATCATCCACCCCTTCATTGCAGACGGGACATGGCAGGCCCCGGTTGATCTCGCTCATGGTCATGTCAAAGAGCCAGCCCGCGTTATGACCGCACCGCGCGCAGGCAAATTCTCCACCCTTTGCACTCCGCCAGCCCGGCATCATACCGGGGGCCTGTCCGACATCGACGGCATGCATGATCACCCTACACGGGGCACTGGCGGGGGCGCAAGGCCCGGCAGGAGGGGCTGGCGGCGTTCAGCCATCACGAGCGCTGCGCGCCGCCATTGCCCAGGCGAGACAGGCGGCTTCCAGGTCGGTGCCATGGGCCACAATCCCGTGAAGCTGTATCTCCACCACGCCGCAGGCGGCCTGCGGCACATCCATAGCCCCGCCGGCCTCCAGAAGCTCCGTGGTGACGGCTTCGGCGATGTCTTCCGGGTCGGTCATGGTCGCAAGCCGGTCCAGCAGTTCCGCGCGCGTCACCGCCATGTGATCATCCATCGCCATCCCTCCGCCCCTTGATATAGCGCCGCGCGGTGCGCTCCGAGATACGCAGTCGGGCCGCGATCTGCCTTGATCCGAGCCCCTGACCGGCCAGCCAGCGCGTCACCGCGCGGCGCGCCAGCGGGATATCCAGTACATGACCGCCGAGAGCCGTGACCAGCGCTGCTGCCGCCGACGGCCCCACCGCCTCCGCAAGCGCGCGGGCCGCCGGACTGTCCTGGCGCGCGGGCACACGCCAGTCCCGGCCGCCATACGTGGCGGCGACCGCCAGCGCGGCCTCGCGACCGGCGTGATCGGCGATCTCGCGCAGGCCGGCCGGCAGGGCCGGGATATCGGCGGGGGAACGGGTCACGACAGATCCATCGCTGCCTGCACGGGCCGCGGCCGAAGCGGCAGGGCCGGAGCCCGGCGCGCACGGGCAAGGCGCGCATCGGCACCGAGGAATGTCTGCGCGTCGATCTCGATGCCTGTAAAGCCGCGCCCGGCCTCCATCGCCGCCACACCGGTAGTGCCCGAGCCCATGAACGGATCGCAGATCGCCTCACCCCGGCGCGTGAACAGGTCCACCAGCGCCTGCATCAGTGGCAGGGGCTTGGTGCCCGGCACCGCGCCGCCCTTCGCGGTCAGGCAGGTCAACACACCGCGCCCACCGCCGCCGTTCCACCGCCGCCGCCCCGCCCCGGCCCAGGCCAGCGCGATACACTCAAAGCCCCTTGCAGGGCCGGTCCCGGCAAACATCGGGGCTGCGTCCGGCTTGACCCAGGCCATGGTGCCATGCCATCTGCCCCCCGCGGCAACGAGCGCGTCGTGCCAGGGCCGCACTCCCTCGGCCAGACAGAACACCGCCACCCAGCCCCGGCTCGCCGACACCATCGCGGCGGCCGCCGGGCACCGGATATCGTCGATACCCGAATAGGCCACGCCGCGCGGCGATGGCCGCCCGTCTGTCCGTGTGATCGCGCGGCGCGCGTGATGGGCATGGTGGATATTCTCGTAGGGCGGATCGGCAATTATGTGATCGAAGGGTCCGCCCCGGTCCGCCACCAGCCGGGGCAGGAGATCGAGACAATCGCCGCAGTGCAGATCAAGCGGCGGACCGGCGGGCACGCTCACTGCACAGGCCCCCGCGTCACGGTCAAGAGGGCCGACCGGTTGCCTTCTTCTACATTCGCCTTGATCAGGCGTATGGCGTCAGTTGTATTGATCTCGCGCGGATCCTGCAACGTCAGGATTTGCCCAACCGGTTGCGCCCCGATCGCCAGTATCTGCGCCGGGGGCAGGTCTCCGGCATGGCGCTCGATGATGTCGATGAGCTCCTGATGGAGCGACCGGTCAGCGGGCGTGACCTCAATCCGTTTCATAGCACCGTCCTCCGCCGCCTGAGCCGCCGGGCCCGGTTTGAGAGCGCGCCCGCCTGCGCCGAGGTGATGGTGACGACCGTCAGCGTGCCATCCGCGCCGCGCCGCAGGCAGTAGCGCAGCCCGTTACAGATCAGCGCGGCCCCGTCGCCCGGGCGGTCCGCAAGCGCCAGGGCGGGCGACGGGGAGCGGGCGATGCGCCGCCGGAGCCCGGCAACATCGACACCGAGCCCGCGCTCAAGATAGCGCAACACCGCATGGTCGGTGATATGGACCCGCACGGTCATGCCGCCCCGCCGCCCGACCTGTCATCGCCGCCGCCGTCGCGCGCCAGCCAGGCTTTCAGCGCCTGGATCACGGCGGTGATATGCGCGGTCTCGGTGAGCGCATCCACATCCATCGGCACGAAGGACCAATGTGGCCCGAAGCGGGCGCGGATGAACGTGTTGAGCCCGTGGCGTCCGGGGCGGGTCAGCAGCCCGCGGCGGGCCAACTCGCCCCAGAGCGCGTGAATGAGCCTGAGATCGGCGCGCGGCGCTTTGGGATGGTATCGTCCACGCGCGCCGTTCCTGCGGCCCCTGCGTCCGCCGCCACGGGCGTTCAGGTGGTCCAGAAGCCGCGCCAGATCGGTCGAGCCCATATCCCGCATCGACGCCTTGCCGGTGACGGCAAGCTGCACATCGTGGCGGGCATCGTTGTCCAGCCCCAGCCGGCGGCAGGCGGCATGGGCCGCGCGCATCAGCGTGGCGCGGCGGTCCGAGGGTCCGGGGGATGTGGAGCGGCGGGGCATCTCAGCCTCGTCCTCGCACGCCCCGCCAGAGGCGGCGAAGAGGTCCGCCGAGCGGAACGGGGATTTCCGCGTAAAGCTCGCCGACATAAACAACTCCCCGGGCCATTGCCTCAATGCGCTGCCGTGCTTCTTTCGGCGAGGTTGCGCGGATGGTGATTGACCAGGTACAGCCCTCGAAGTGATAATCGAACAGGTAATCATGATAGGAAGGCTCAGACATAATCATGTACTTTCAGATATTTCAGGACGTATCGGGGCAATGGCGCTGGCGGTTTCGTGGCACAAACAACAAGATTGTCGCGGTTGCGGGAGAGGGATATGTCCGCAAGGATGCATGTCTGCATTCCATCGGCCTCGTCCAGGCCCACGCGTCCGAGGCGCCGGTTCACGAAGTCTGACATCGCTCAGCCCGCCTTTGCCAGATCGATGGTGATGGGCTCCCAGGCACCTTCGGGGCTCTCGCGGCGGTAGCAGCGGATATAGGTTTTCGAGCCCACCACCCGCATCGCGTCGCGGATCGCCGCCATGGCCTTTTGCCAGCGCGCATCGTCGATATCGAGCCGCAGGAGACTGTAGATCGCCCCCCGGCTGATCTCGCCCTCCCGGTCCACCTGAAACGCATGGGCCACGATCGCGCGGATCTCGTCGCGGCTGCCCTCGGCCCATTCGGCGAGGCATTCCTCAACCAGATCGCGCGCCACCTGCAGTTCCGGCCCGAAGGCCACACGCTCGGCGATCTGCACCTGCACCTTGCGGCAGCCGTCATAGCTCATATAGGTGCGGTTGCCCTTCACCGAGCGGCGGGCATGGCCGCCATATTCGTCCTGCAACAGCGCATCAAAGGCGGCGATGTCGTCGAAGCTGTGGCCGCGAAACCGGGCAATCTGCGCCGAGAGATCCTCAGCATGGCCGATCACCGTCCTGACCATCTCGTCCTGCAGCTGGTCCTGGGGCCGCACCAGATCGACCGGCGTGAGGCGACCTTGTGCATCCCGCATGTAGCGCTGCCCGTCGATCAGGACGGTTGCCTCGTGGATCCAGCCCGCGGGCGCATCCGGGATAATCTGGTTTCCGCCCGCGTCACGGGGTGCGGGGCCGGTCTGTGGTCGGGTCATATCATGTCCTCCGGGTTGGTGGGTCGGTTGATTTCGCGGGCGGGACGGGGAGCTCAGGCCTCCATGCCGGCCGCAGCGGCGGCGATATCGTCGGGTGTGATCGCCGTCCGCTCATCGGCGCGGGCGATCATGAAGGCGCGCGCCATGAGCCGGCGCAGCGCGTGCATCCCCCCGGGCGCGGCGACAGCGGCTTGCGCGCACCTGCGCTCGGCCCCCGAAGGCGTCCGCCCCAGCACGGTTTCCAGCAGCGTCGTCACATCGGCCTCACCCGGCACGCCGAGGCCGACGCGCACACCGATCCGGCCCGTGACCTGCGGGCAGCGCCCGAGCGTCATGCGCAAGGTCTCGTCGCCCAGAAGCGCCAGCCCGCAGCCGGAGAGATCGCGCAGGCCACGCAGCGCATCGAGATGCCGGGCGGAGAGATGCTGCGCCTCGTCGATGGCCAGAAGCGCGTGGCGGCCCTCAAGGCGCGCGAGAATCGCATCCT
The DNA here is from genome assembly GCA_951812305.1 of uncultured Paracoccaceae bacterium. Classification (GTDB taxonomy): domain Bacteria; phylum Pseudomonadota; class Alphaproteobacteria; order Rhodobacterales; family Rhodobacteraceae; genus Rhodobacter_B. Next base: position 140,334 of record CATOSB010000008.1, on the reverse strand, counting down.
CGGCCTCCAGCGCGGAAACGAAGCGCCCGCCCGCCCCGAGGCCGCGCGCGATGCGCCCGTAAAGACCATGGAGCGAGGTGATGCCGCAGGTCACGGTCAGCACGGTGACCTGGGCGCGCGCCGCCGCGTAGCTCTTCAGGGCCCAGGACTTGCCCGCGCCCGAGCGGCCATGGATCAACACCACATCACCGGTGGCCTGGGCATGGGCGAGCGCGGCCATCACCTCTTCGGTCAGGCTTAACCCTGCATGGGTGTCGAGACCGGCGGGCGTCAGCGTCAGCGCGCGCGCCTCGGACCGGGTCTCCAGCCAGGCGCGCGCTTTCGCGCTCACGCGGGCCACATCGCCCTCATAGTCGCCCTTGAGCCAGCGATGGAGCGTGGTGGAACTCACCCCCAAACCGCGCGCCGTCACGGCCTGGCTTAGCCCGCAGGCCGCCATCTCGGCGGACACCGCGCGCATCGTGGCCGCCGTATCCGGGGCCGTATCGGCGGGCACGGGCAGTCGGGTTACCGTTTCGGTCATGTCTGGTCCTCCTTGAGATAAAGCTGTCTGAGCGCGGCCTTGAACGGATCACCCGCAGCCCGGGCCACACCGCTCCGCTCCGGGACCGCCGCGTTGGCATCCCCGGCCGCGCGGGCGGCCTTGCCGGCCTGCGCGAGTGCCGGCGTCTGATGGGGATCGGCGGGGCGCGGGAGATCGACCACATTGCCGGCCGCGCGCGATCCGGCATCCAGGACGTCGTCCATCGCCCGGTCCGGCCTGTGGGTGGACTTGAGTTCGCGCGCCCGGGCGCGCGCCGCGCTGTCGGCTGCCTTCGCCCGGGCCTTCGCCCTGGCTGCCACTTCCGCCCGTGCCTGCCCGGTCGCCTCCCCGGCCAGGCAGAGAAACCGCCCGTCACCCGTGAAGACGAAGACCTGTCCCGGATCGGCGGGATCGAGCCGGACCTGGAGCCGCGTCTTCACGTGCTCGCCCAACTCCGGCGCGATATACCAGTGCCCGCCGATCTCGAGGCCGTCCTTCTGCACCACTCTTGTGCCGCCGCCCTTGACCGGTTCGGCCAGCAGCGGGTCGAGCGCGCGGGTATCCGTGATCCGGGCCAGCGGCTCCGCCGAGGCCCGCGCCCGTGCCGCCGGGGTCTCGCCGCCCAGCCCCGCATGGGGCCTTGTGTGATAGACGGTCTCGGTCCACGCATCGCAGCGGGCCTGCAGCTCACCCGCGCTCAGCGCCACGGCGAAGGTCTCACGCGCCTTCTTGCCACGCCGTGCCGCCATCGACGTCTTCGCCTCGATCTTTTTGCGGTCCGCCACGCTGTGGCCGACAAAGCCCGGCAGGTAGGCGAAGAGATCCCGCGTCACGGTACCGAAGAACCGCTCGATGAAGGGCTTGGCCTCGGGCGTGTAGGGCGGGCAGATGTCATGGCCGATGGCCAGATCGGCCAGTACGCGCACGAGATGTGCCGAGGTATAGTCCGCACCCCCATCGGTGCGCACAACCTCCGGCACACCCCAGTCGATCAGGCAGCGCCTCAGAAGCGCGCAGATCGCCGTGGCCCGGCTGACCGGCACCACCAGAAGCCGACCCCGCCGCGTACCCACGTCGATGGCGCCCACGATGGTCTGCCGCCCGTCGCTGCACATCACGTCCGCAGGCGTGCTGTCGAGTTCCCAGAGCGCGTTCGGCTCCGTGATTACGCCTGAGATATCCTCCGAGCGCCGCCCGAAAGCCGGGGCACGGCGGGAGCGGTGCCTGTCGGGGTCCGAGACCGCAGAGAGATCGCGGGCGTGCTCTTCACGAAACGCCGCCAGGCGGCGCTGGATCGATCTGAGTGAGAGATCCACACGCAGGCGCACGCTTGCCACGCGGGCCACATGGGAGGCGGTGAGATGCGCGCCGTGCTCGAAGGCCAGGGCCGCCAGAAGATCGTCAAGTGCCTCCTCCGGCGCGCCGGGGCCGCCGCCTCCGCCTTTGGGCCGGCCCCGGCGGGGTGCATCCATCAGGGCCGCCAGACGCGCTTCGGGGCCGAGGCCGCGCACCCGGGCGCGCCAGGACGCCACCGAGGCCGGTGAAACACCTGCCCCCTCAGCTGCGATCCTGTCAGCCTCGGCATGCGCCATCCCGTCGGACGCCAGCCGCCCGGCCTCTGCCACCGCCGCCAGCCGCACCCGGGCGCGGTCGAGCGCCGCACCCTCGGGCGGCAGGGATGGATGTGGCGGGGACGGCGGTACACCGGGGGTGCAGGGGGCTTGTACGCAGGGTGCAGCCGCTGCGCAGGGGGCTTGCAAATCGGGGACCTGCCCGCGCAGCGATCTGAGTGCCAGAGCGCCCATTACCGATCCCCCCGGGTGTCCGCGCCGGTGTCCGCTGCGCCAGAGGCCACCAGCCGGGCCTCGATGCGCGCCGCAATGGTGTTGATCTCCGCCACACGGGCTTCGAGCCGTTTTTTGAGCCGCGTCGCGGCTTTCGCCCGCGCGTTGCCGTGCAGGGCGGCTGCCCCGGCGGGGTTGTCCGGATCAAAGAAGGCCGCCGTCACCTGGTCAATCTCGTGCCAGACCCGCCCGATCTCGCCGATCGCGTCCTTCGTGCGCGCCTCCGTCGCCCTGAGCGCCGCGCGCGCAGTGTCCCGGTCCGCGCGCGCTGCGGCCAGATCGCGCTTGAGCCGCGCGTTCTCACCCGCCAGATCACTGACGTTTGTTCGCCGGCGAACATCCCGTGCCTCTTCCCGCATAAGCGCACGCGTCCAGTGTTCGGCGCTGGCCAGATCAAGCAGGCGCTCCTGCTCGACCTCGGGCAAAGCCACCACTTCAAGATGCAGGTGGAATGAAACATTTGTTCGCCGGCGAACAGGCTGGAAAACCCTGGCGACCGAGACGAACTTGCGGATATTGCCCTCGCTCTCGCCAACGATCCCCGCCGCCTCCGCCAGGGTCGAGATGACCCCTGAGGCGGCGACCGCCCAGTCACCGATGCGCCATTCGAACGCACTGTCACATCGCTCCCGCGCCAGCCCAAGACCGATATCGCGCCAATCGGCGTGCGAAAGTTCGCCGGCGAACACGAGCCCGGGGGTGCCCGGATTCTCCACGATCCTCAGGTCGGCACGGTCCGTCATGACATATCCTCCCCCGGAACCGATGGCGGGGCGGGCGTTCGGCCCTCCCCTTGAACCGATGGCGGGGCGGGCCTCACCATCCGGTAAAGCCAGAGCCGTCCGCCCGTGGCGGGGTCGCGGATCTGGCGGCAGGCGATCTGGGCCCCGTTGGCGCGCAACTCCGCGATGCAGGCATTGACCGCGCAGACCCGCGCGCCCGTGATGATCTCAAGTGTCGAGCGCTCGGCACCGTCGGCGAGACATGCATGCACCCGCTTGAGCCGGGGCGACCGGGAGAGCCTTGCCGCATGCATCACGCCGCCCTCCCGCACTCTGGTGCGGCGGCGGAGCGCAGGGCATTGACGCCCGGGCCCGCCGCCGCGATCATCGGTGCTGCCACACAACCGATGGAGAAAGAGATGCAACGACTGTCGTTTGATGTCCCCGCCGGAGCTACGCTGGAACTCACCAATGGCAGCCGCGACGCCAAACGGTATACATTCGAGTGTGGCCCCTTTGGATCAATCATGTTCGTCGTCCCGCCCGGCGGCAAGTTCCGGTTCAAGCCCGCCACGACGCTGCCCCGCATCATCATGGACGATGTCGATCCCGCGATCCCTGACGATGACAACGTCATCCGCATCGACAGTCAGGACTGAGATCAGATCGCCCGCCCGGCGGGCGAAACAAACAACGTCCCGCCGCGTTCGGATGCTCATCCCGACCTCCATCACGCCGCCCTCCCGCACGCTGGTGCGGCGGCGGAGCGCAGGGCATTGACGCCCAGGCCCGCCGCCGCGATCATCGGTGCTGCCACACAACCGATGGAGGGAAGGGCATGGCCACCGAACCCGAAAGGACACTGTTCGAATCCATTCTGACGGCGGAGATCCTGCTTCTCGCAGAATCTATCGCCCGGCAGAAAAGAAAAGCCGGAATGCGTCGGATCGGAGGCGATTACGTTCATGAGGCCGTCTCTCTCATTCGGGAGAGACGGAAGGAGGTGATCCGTCAGATCCTGTCTGACGAATAAAGTCCAGATGTCGGGCATCGAAGGTGGATCCGAACACCAAAAGGTCCCGCGCCTCGCGGAGGACAGCCTTCGCCTGAATGACCGGCAGTCCGTCGAGCGCGTTCAGGATGACAAGGGCGAGCCGTTCCACGTCCTCTGTCTCGATTACATTCCTGTGTGGGTTCATTGATCCGTTCTCCTCTTGCATCTCTCCGCCCTCCCGGCCCGGCCGCTTTCCAGCCGGTCCAGCACCTCGGTCGCCATCAGCGCTGCTGTGTCGGATGTCTCCAGCCGCTCCCGCGCCCGGCGCAGCCCATGGGTCACCGTGGTGTGATGGCGACCCCCGAGTGCGGCGCCGATGCGCGCGTAACTCGCTCCGGTCAGCGCCGCCGCCAGCAGTATTGCCAATTGGCGCGGTTGGACGATGTGCTGCGCCGGGCGCGGACCGCGCAAGGTCTCCGCGTCCAGACCCGCCACATGCGCTGTCGTGCATACGATCCGCGCCAGGGCCCGGTTATCACCGCCCGCCATATCCGGTAGCGATCCCAGCCCGTCCAGCGCCGCGCGCAGCGAGGCCCTAGACGGGATTGTGACCTTGGAGTGCGCGGCGAGACAGCGCTCCCAGGCCCCTGTATCCTCAAGTCGCTTCGTGGCGGCGACCGCGATGCGCATCTGGCGCAGCAGCGCCCGTGCCGCGGACCTGTCGAAGGCAACGCTCCCCCGCGTCAGCAGAGGCCCCGTCTCCGTCAGCGCCCGGCGCAGGGCCTGCATGTCTGTCGCTGCGCTCACGGGGCTACCCCCAACGCGTGGGCAAACAGGAGCCCCAGCCACAGCATCCCGAATATCGCCGCCACCCCGATCAGATCGCCGATCCAGTGATCCTCCAGCGCCGCAAGAACCTGGCCCAGTCACCGGAAAAAGGCCCCGGCCCTGCGCGCGATGGGGGACAGAACTTCCCGCCAGCGGGAACTTGTGCGCAGGGCCGGGGCAGGTGCCGCCGCGCGAGCAGTCAGCGCAGGCGGTGGACAGGGAGATCGGGACAGGTGCGGGCTCATGCGACCCTCCCGGGGCGGGCGCCCAGCAGGTCGGAGATCAGATGGGCGAGATACCCCTCGCAGGCCGGGCAAAGCGTGAGGGTCCACATATGCGCCGCCCCGCCCGGCAGGTCACCCGCCGCCAGATCGGGGATGTCCATAAGCGACACCGTGCGCGGATGCGCGCCGGGGCCGTCGCAGAGGCTGCAGGCCGGGTGCGACGGGGCCTCGTCACGCCGGGGCGCATGCACGTCGGGATGGACGGTGATGAACCCGTCCGCCTCAGACGGCGGATCAGACGGCGTGGGGGCCGGGTCAGACGCGGCGGCCGGGGCGGGCATCGTGACACCCGATCCGTCCGCCGCTACCATCGGCGTTGCAACACACCCGATGGAGAAAGAACCATGACAGGCCCGAGCCTCGAAATCATCCAATGGCCCGCCGAATTTGACTATCTTCTGCCAAGCCTGTGCAAAACGGAGCACCAGATCATAAAAGAGACGCCCTTTGAGGATGGCCATGTGCGCCACACACGCCAGCCGGCGCAGCCGATGTTTCGGGGACGGGTTTCGGTTACGGCCCAACAGCGCGACCGGCTTCAGGACTTTTTCCTGAATCACGCTCGATGCTTTTTTGTGATGATCTGGCCGGAGACCGGAACACCTGCCTATGCCCGGATTGGCCCGCCGCCATCCGTCTGCAGCCAAACCATGACCAAGACCGGCGACGTGCAAACCGAGACCTGCGATCTGGAAGTCGTACTCATGGATGTCACGGCGAATGTCGAAGAGGCGATTTCGCAAGGTACTATACCCCCTCCCTGAACTCGACTGTCAGTCCGAGCATGCCTGGAAAGCGCTCTTTCATGACGGCACACCACTCGGTCGCGATGCACGCACCCGGATCGGGATCCCATTCGGGCGGCATGGCGGTCCAGCCGACGCCCGGGAAAAAGCGAGCCGTGCTGCCGTCGGCAAAACTGATGAACTGGTCGATCCGCTGCGGGGTGTTGAATCTCATGTCACCCCCTCCGCGCCCGCGTCGTGACCTCTGCCGTCGCCCTCCCGGACCGGCACCAGCGCGGCCACCCGGTCGGCGAGGCGGTCCCGGCAGACCGGGCACAGCTCAATCATCCGCGCGCAGGCCACCGCGTCGGTCTCCATGGCCCCGTCATCGACCCGGATCAGCGCCAGTTCGTAAATCCCGGCGGAACGCCGCCCGCATCTGTCGCAGCGCGCGCTCACACCGCATCCTCCCGCTCAGCGAGATGCGCTGCGGCCTCCGCCCCGGCGCGTGTGGGATGATCCGAAACCCACTCGGACCTCCCGTCGGCCTGAACCCGGTAAAGCCCGAACCGCTCCGCGTCCGCCTCGCCGCAGAGCACCCAGCCGCCCTGCGGGTGGCCCAGGTCGCGGCAGACCGGATCAACGCTGAAATACGTGGCCCCGTCCGCCTCGCAATCCCGCTGCGCGAGCGGCAGGTCAGCCGGGCTCCGGGGGCACACGGTCTTCATGCAGCATCCTCCGGCGGTGCCTCGGTCAATGCCAGTGCCGCAGGTGATTTCGGTGTAGGCGCAGGGCGCGGGATGTCGGCGGGCCAGGGGGTGTTGGCGGGCCAGTGGTCGGAGAACCATTGCGTCACGCGGATATGCAGATCGGTCGTACAGGTCCGCTTTCCCGAACCCAGATCTACAAAGAACGATCCGCGGCCAGCGGCAAGGTGACCAACTCGCCAGAGACTGATGTTTCGGGCGTCGGCAAATGCTCGGGCAAGCGTCACGAGATTGGCATCTAGGGAATTCATGCCTCACTTGATAAGGCATATATTCCCTAGTGTAAAGCGTAAACTTCGTTATAGGGAAGTAATGCCCTACCCAAATACGATACTAAAAGCCGCAGCGCACAGTGGGAGATCTGAGCGAGACATATCCATAGCGGCCGTTGGCCATGAAAGTGCCATTCGAAGCCTAAAGCGCGGTTTAGATGCCCGCGCTTCTACTCTTGAGGCACTGTGCAGAGAACTCGGCCTTGAATTCTACATCGGCCCGCCGCGCGGGGGTGCTGGCACCGAATCACCCGGGGAGCCACCGCCCGCCGCGCACCCGCCCGAGCATGACCGGCCCCCGGAGCCTTCCAGTATCGCGCCACTGGAGCGCATCCCGAAACCTGTCACCGACATGCTGGCCCTGCCCGAGGGGGCGAGCGCCGACGCGGTTGTGGCGGCGATCCAGACGCGGCTAACGGGCCGGGGCACAGCCCATGCCAGTCCCGTCGCTGCGCTGGACAAGCGCAGCATGGGGCAGTTGCTCGACAGCAAGCTCAAGTCAGAGACCCGTGCGCTGGAAGCCAAGCTGGCAAAAAAGCTGGACGCGCTTGCCGAGCGCCTGCAGTCCCCGGCCGAGGCATCGGGCATCCATAGGCTCTTCATGCGGATTGCGCGTGACGTGCATGCAGCGGGCGGAATTGGCGAGGAAATACTTCAGGAGGCGACAGGCACGGTCATGATCGCCGCCGACGATCTGCCTCCGAACCTGGACTTTGAGCGTACCGTCGCGATCCGCGCTTTGGGGTGCTCGATGGAGCCGACCATCCACACCGACGATATACTGGTCCTTAACCTCGACGAAACCGAGCCGCGGGATGGGGTGCTCTTCGTGGTCAGGACCGACACGGGCCTTGTCGTAAAGCGGCTGCAACAGGATGGCGACGCCTGGACCATGGTCAGCGACGCTGGCGACTGGAGTCCGCGCCCGGTCTCAGAGGAGGATCGCATTGTCGGCCGGGTAGTCTGGTTCGGACCGGAGGGTGCGATAGTCGAGGGCGAGTGAGGGAGATCAATTGAAGGGAGAATTAAGATGACGTGGACGGTGAACAAGGCAGTGAGTTCCACGCCTGAAAATGTGAGATCTATGGCCATCGCGGCCCTCGTACTGCTTGGTGGTGCGCCCGGCAGCCATGCGAAGGACGCATGCGCGTGGTGGTTGGATCATGAGGCGTTTGAGAGTGTCACAATTGAGCGCGTGCAGGACTGCCTTGAAGGCGGGTCAGATCCAAACGCGCGGGTCTGGTCTGGTGAAGGTCCGCTATTTTGGGCCTCGTGTCATGGGCGCAATCAGATTGTCATGGCATTGCTAGAACTTGGGGCCAGTCCCAATGTGCGAAACATATTGAGCGCCACCGCGCTGCACTGCGCGGCTACAGGTCTGGCGTTTGTGCCGTTCGACGATCGCCAGCCAAGTAGTGAGAGTGGGGAGGCAGTTGCGGCTGTAATTCAGGCGCTCATTGCAGCCGGTGCCAATCCCTCAGCAAGGGATGAGTCTGGCTCGACCCCATTACACGCCGCATCACGTAGCGGGAAAGAGGCGGCGGTTGCGGCGCTGCTGGAGGGTGGAGCCGATCCCAACGTTCGGAATGCCGCCTGGGGTGATGACGGGGATGTGTTCGGCGGAGCGGAAACACCGCTACATCTGGCGGTTCACGGAGAGCACGCATCTGTTGTTGTGGCCCTGCTGGAGGGTGGAGCCGATCCCAACGTTGTGGATGGGTATGACTGGACTCCGTTGGATGTAGCAATCAGCGACGAACAGTTCGCCTTAATTACGGCGCTGCTGGATGGTGGAGCCGATCTCTCGGCAAGGGATGAGCGCGGGGCGACCGCGTTACACCGCGCATCACGCGCGGGGGCGGTGGCAGTGGTTGCAGCGCTGCTGGAGGGTGGAGCGGACCCGGGTATCCGCGACGAAAAGGGTCGGGTTCCATTTGATATGATCCCCGAAGACTCTGACATCATAGGGACACCTGTCTACTGGCGACTGCACGATGCGCGCTGGGATTACCTCTCACCCGCCCCCTGAGATCAGCAACTCGCCGACCCGGCGGGTTGTTTTCGCATTGACCGAATAGCGCGTCTGGACCTCTTCGATGGTCGCCCATGCGAACATCTCGCGGATTTCGGGTCGGTCGTTGATCGACAGGATGAACCGGCCCTTCAGCCCCTTGAGCATCTCCGCCAGCCGGGCGAAGTCGCCCCGGTCGAACACGTCCTGTCCGTAGTCGGCCTCGTGGCCCATATAGGGCGGGTCGATATAGAAGAGCGTGAAGGCCCGGTCATAGCGCGGGATGAAGGTGGCCCAGTCGAGGCATTCGATATGGACGCCCTGCAAGCGGTCATGGGCGCTGCGAATCAGTGCGCCCATACGGCCGGCGGAGAGGCGCGCAGGATGATGGACCGTGGGGGCCATCTGGCCCGGGCGTGGCGAGATGGGCGGGTTTTCCGCCGAAGCTCAGGCGCTGGAGTGAAGCCCATCGGGCGGCACGGCGGATGTCTGTGAGCGTCCCGGGCGGGGTGGCCAGCAGGCGGGCGAACTCCGCGCGCGCGGCAAGGCAGAGATCGAACTGGGCGGCCAGCGCGTCCGCGTGATCGCGCAGGACGCGGAAGAGATTGACGATCTCGCCATTGATATCGTTGAGGATTTCGGACTTCGGGCGCATTGATCTCCGCAGGAACACGCCGCCCATGCCGGAAAACGGCTCGGCGTAGCAGCTATGCGGGGTTGCTCCGATCCGCGCGGCGATGGTTTTAGCGAGATATTTCTTGCCGCCGATCCAGGGTGCGAGCGGCTCGGCGGGCGGGACCGGCGTCAGGGTGCCGGGTTCTGTCGGCATGTTATCGGGCATGGACAAGGGGGCTGCCTCCCACGATCATGATCCCGCCGCAGCTGCGGTGGCGGGACGGCCAGGGCTGGCCGGTTCCGGTCGTGGGAGGTTTGTCTCCCGGTTCGGGGTGTTGGAAGCACCCCGGCCCCCGTCCTGGCCATCATTGGCGCGGTGGCGGCGTAGCGGCGGCATAGCATGCCGCAAGGGGTTCGGGCAGCGGACCATGGTCCGCCGGTGTACCGGAATGGGAGGAATGAACGGATGACCTGCTTCGCGCCTGGCCGCAGGTAAACCAATCTTAAGGAGGTAACTATGAGCGCTCTTTATGCAATGCGTTATTTGGGCCAATCAGGAATTGGCATGGGGGCCGTCTATATCGGCAGAGGCTCGATTGTGGGCGTTGATGTCTCGAATGGTCGTTACCATGGTACTTACACTGAGGAGAATGGAAGAGTGAAGGGCAATGTAACGCTTTCCTCTCCGCCGGGCGGTTCGGTCCTGGTCACGGGCGATCCATTGCCCGCCGGGCAATCGATCCCGCTTACCATCGATTGGCCGTCAGACTTTGCAAATGGCGATGCCCGGGAACTTTCGCTCATGGGCCATCCGGTCCAGGTTACGATTGAGAAGATCGGTGACGTTTCCTGACTTTCCGGCGATCATCGCCGGCAGCCTACGCCTTTTCAGGTTCTGTTGAGCCGTCTTCCTAATTCACGATTTTGCGTCGATCATCCGGCGTGGCGACCAGGACTTCCAGCCGCTCCGAGAGCCTGTCGATGGCCTGGATCAGAGTGTCGATCTTTCCCTTGGCGTGTTGGCGTTTTTTGCACATGTCGGTCTCCATGGGGTGTCGGGGTTGTGGGTGGCAGCGATCCCACCACATTCGGACCCTGGTTTGTAGCGGACCATGGTCCGGCGCGCGCCTCCGCGCTCAGGGCGTCAGGTGTGCGAAGTCAGGGCATGCCGCGTCGAAGTCGGCATAGGCGCTGGCGATCTCGCGCTGCGTCTGCTCTGTGTCGGATCGTGAGCGGGTGGGCAGGCTGGTCCCCCATGCGCGGCAGAGCGCGGCCTCAGTCGCGCCACCCGGTGTCGTCGTATTTGCGCAGCCGCTCAGGATCAGCGCGGCTGCGAGCAACGTCATCTTCGATATCTTCTGCATGCTCATGGTCCTTGAGTTGTGCGTTCCGCCGCTCATCGCGTTTTGCATCCATACGGATCAGAGCCATGACCACGGCCCCAAGGGCGGCGAGGCCCGCATAGAGCGCGGCTTTGGAGGGGATCAGGCGGGCGAGGACGGCGAACACCAGGTTAATCCCGATCACCATTGAAGTCGCGTAAAATATTCCAGATCTTCCAGCAGGCAAACGCGAGAAAACCAAGTACGGCGATAATTATTAACGCAATTATTGCATTGGATGAAAGGAGGGTCATGGTGGCGGCTGTTACAGGCATAGATCAGTTCCTTTCAGGGACTGGTGTATCAGGTAGGTTCGCCGATCTTTGTTGCGGTGACCTGCCAGTTCGTTCCGCTGGCGGCGACGCATGTCACGCCGTCGGGGTGGATGATGATCGCGGTCCATGTGCCGGTCTTCGTGTTGGCCACGAGCACCATAAGCGCCCCTTTCGCGGTCAGGCCAAGGCTCTGGGAGGTCTCGCCATAGCGCGCCTCCAGCCGGGCTCTGAGGGTATCGGTATCAAAGCAGGCGGACCCGTTGGCGGTGGCGGAGGTAGCCTGCAGTGTTGCGGTCAGGGCGAGTGCGACGACGGCAGTTCGCATATCAGCGGTCTCCCCCGGCCCACTTCCTGAGCCGCTCGCGCATGATCCAGAGGGCGGCGAGGGCGATTGTTCCGGCGAGGGTCAGGGCAATTGCCTGCGCGGTGCCGTCGAGTGCGGCGAGTGCTGTTGCACCGGTGCCTGTGGCGGCGGCGATCTGGGTCGCTGAGGCCTGCAGCGTAGTGGATTGCACGGGGCTCGTGCGCACGGGCTTGCCCGCGCGCCACTCCGGCACACTGAAACAGGGACAGGCCTTCGCGGCATACTGGTTGTGGCCGGAGACCTTGAGGTCGCCGAACCGCGACCCTAGCCGCTCGATCAGCCCCCGCAGAGCCCTCTCCTGCTCGGGCGTGAAATGATCGCTGAACAAGTCGTTCTCCGAGCCGCCATGACCGCCGAACAGCGCAATGCCGATGCTGCGCTTATTGTGTCCCTTGGCGTGTGCGCCAGCGCGCTCAAGCGGACGCCCCTCGCTCACCGCGCCGTCCCGATCAATCAGAAAGTGGTAGCCGATATCGGACCAGCCGCGATCCTCGACGTGCCATCGGCGGACCTCGGCGACTTTCTGGTTGGCGTTTCGGCTTTTCCACCAATCGGCCCGAGTGGCGGTGCAGTGGATGATGATCTCGTCGATCCGGCGGGACATGGGGCTTCCATAGAGGTTGCGGTGGGATCAGGCCCATCCTAGCGCGCACGCCGGGTCGTTGTTAGCGGACCATGGTCCGCTGCACCCGCGCGCCGGGATCGGCTATACCGGGCGGTGATATGCCCGATCCCATGCTCCACAATCCCGCCCCTTCGCCCTCTACGCCGGGCGGACCCGCTACGCTCTCCGCCCTTGACGGCTGGATCGACATCTGCCGCACGGGAAGCTTTACAGCCTCGACCGGGCCTGTGACGCTTGACGAGGCCGATCTCGACGAGATGGTGGCCAATTTCGAGCGCGCCGACCCGGCCCCTGTCGTGCTCGGCCATCCGACGAGCGACGATGTTCCCGCGCAGGGCTGGGTGGATCGGCTGCGCCGTGTCGGCGACCGCCTTCAGGCGCGGCTCACGCGGCTCGACGAGGGCTTCCGGGCGGCCTGTCAGGCGGGCCGGTATGCCCCCCGCTCGATCGGTGCAGTCAATGACCACGCAGGCTGGGTGCTTGACCACCTGGCGTTTCTGGGCGCGGCATCGCCCGCCGTTGACGGGCTGGCACCATCACATTTCTCGCGCCACCCGAAGGGCATGACGATCGCGCTGTCCGCGCCGATCGATACCGCGCTGGCCGCCCCGCTCGGAGGGGCCGAGGAGCGTCTGGGCTGGTATGCGGTCGAGAGCATGCTGCGCTCGCTGCGCGAATGGGTGATCGAGCGCTCGACGATCACGACGGCCGACCGGGTGATGCCGGCATGGTCGCTCGATACGCTGCGCGAGCTGGCAGAGCCCGAGGATATGGTGGCGCTGGTCGGCAGGCTCGGCGCGACCCTCGCCACCGGCACAGACCCCGGCACAGACCCCGGCGGCGCACCCGCCCCTCACTTCACCTCCCGCCGCGCGCCGGCGGTCACTGAAAAGGAACCCCCGATGCCCGACGACATTCCCATCCCCGGCGCAACCGCGCCAGCCGCAGAGCCGCCCGCCGCGGGCGGGGAACTGGCGGTGCAGGTCGCCGAACTTACCGCGGCGCTGACAGGCGAGCGCGTGGCCCGCCTGGCCGCCGAACAGCAGGCCGCGGCGCGCACCCGGATCGCCGCCCATGTCCAGGCCGGCCGTGTGCTGCCCGCCGAGGCGGAACCACTGACGGCGCTTTGCGCAAGTCTGGCGGGAACCGGTGAGGGCGACACCATCGCGCTGAGCGCTGAGGACGGCACCGCGACGCGCGCCAGCCCGGCGGATGTGCTGGAGGCGTTCCTCAAGGGTCTGCCCCGGCGCGGGCCGGAGCTGCGCGAACTCTCGGGCGAGGCGCCAGGCGTGGATATTTACACCCAGGCAGCCGATCCCGCCGGGGTTGACCGGAATGTGCTGGCGCGCCGCGCCAATGCGCTTCTGGCCGCGGACACCACCGGCACGCTGACGCTGGATCTGGCGGTGCGCCAGGTTCTCGCAGGGGAGGCGGCGCATGCATAACCCAACACTTACCCGCGCCTTTCTGGCGGGCGGCACCATCAAGGCACGACGCATCGTGCAGATCGGTACCGCCGACGGCGCTGTGATCCAGGCCGACGCCGACAGCGATACCACGATCGCCGAGCGCCCGATCGGCATCTCCTCCGAGGTCAACACAGCGTCCGGCGCGACGGTGGATGTCCACCTCGCCGGCATTGCCCTCTGCGTGGCGGGCGGTGCGGTCACGCGCGGCGCGTCGGTCAAGGCCGATGCCAGCGGCAAGGCGGTCGCAACCGAAACCGGGAACGATTTTGTGGTCGGCATTGCCCTGACCTCCGCCGCGGCGGACGGCGACATCATCCCGGTGCTGATCGCACCGCAGCGCATCTACATGATGGCGCGCGCGTTTACGGCCGGCGGGCCCATCGCGGCGCGACGCATCGTGCAGATCGGCACCGCCGATGGTGCGGTGATCCAGGCCGACGCCAGCAGCGATACCACGATCGCCGAGCGCCCGATCGGCATCTCCTCCGAGGTCAACACAGCGTCCGGCGCGACGGTGGATGTCCACCTCGCCGGGACCGCCCTCTGCGAGGCGGGCGGTGCGGTCGCGCGCGGTGCCAGCCTAAAGGCCGATGCCGACGGCAAGGCGGTCGCAACCACAACCGCGAAAGACTTCGTTGTCGGCATCGCCCTCACCGCGGGCGCGGACGGTGCCATCATCCAGGTGCTGGTCGCACCGCAACGGATCTGAGGAGACAGCAGATGCCCGACCCAATCCCCCATCCCGGCTCGGCCTATCCGGTCGACGAGACGCGCACCGGCATTGCGATAGGGTACCGCAACCCGGCCTACATCGCCGATCTGGTGCTGCCGCGTGTCACGGTGCCCTTGCGGACCTACCGCTACACCGCTTATCCGCTGGCCGAAAGCTACACGCTTCCCGACACGCGGATCGGGCGGCGCTCGGACCCCACGACCGTACACCTGAGTGCGACCGAGATGGCCGGCATGGTCACCGATTACGGTCTGCAGGACCTCATTCCGGACGATGACATCCGCAACATACCCCCCGGCGTCTCCGACCCGCGCGACCGCTCGGTGATGACACTGACCGACCTTCTGGCCATCGGGCGCGAGAAGCGCGTGGCCGATCTCGTCCTGAACGCCGCCACATATGCCGACACCAACAAGGTGACGCTGGGGGTCAACGACCAGTGGTCGGCTGACCACGCCCATTCCGATCCGGTCGATGATATTCTCAAGGCGATCGACGCGATGATCGTGGCGCCCACGCATCTTGCCATGGGTTCTTCGGTCTGGCTGAAGCTCAGATCGCACAAGAAGATCGCCAAGGCGGTCAACGCGACCTCGGGCGATGTCGCCATCGCCGCGCGGCGCGCCATTGCCGATCTCTTCGAACTTGAGGACATCGTCGTCGGACAGAGCCGGATCAACACCGCCGCGCAAGGCCAGCCGCCAACGCTCGCCCGCATCTGGGGCAAGTCGGCGCTGCTCTATCGCCGGTCGCCCGCGCCTGATCCCATGGGCGCACCGCAACTGGGTGTGACCGCGGGCTATCGTGGTCTTGAGGTCTATTCCCGATTCGAGGGTGCGCGCGGCGCACGCGGGCTGCACCGCATCCGCGTGGTCGACAGCTGCGAGGAGCGGATTCTGGCCCCTGCGGCCGGCTATCTTATCAAAGACGCCGTGGCGTAACGGGTGGGGTGAGAGATGACGCAGCGGAAACCGGCCAAACAGACGACGACCCCCGCGAAGGATCCTCCGGGTGCCGGGACTGACAAAACGGTCCGCGTCCGGCTGACCACGCCGGTGCAGATCGACCGGGTCCGCCATGAGACCGGAGCCATTCTGGACATGGTGCCGGGCATCGCCGACGGCCTGATCGCCGACGGCGCGGCGGTTCCCGCCGAGGCAGAGGATGAGGTATGAGGCCGACCCGTTACGCGACCCGCGCCGATCTGGTGGCGCGCTTCGGGTCTTGCGAGATCGGCGATCTGGCTGACGAGGACATGGACGGGCGCGACGATCCGGGCCGCATTGACGCGGTCCTGGCGGATGTCTCCGCCGAGATCGACGCGGCCCTGGCGCGGGCCTGGGATCTGCCGCTGGAAGGCCCCGGCCCCTGGCCGGCGCTGACCGCGGCGGCCTGCGATCTGGCGCGGCTCAGGCTCTATGACGAGGCACCGCCCGAAGGCGTGATCGCCCGCGCCCGCGCGGCGCGCTCGGCGCTGCGCGGGTTGGTCGATGGCAAGAGCGCGCTGCTTGACGCCGCCAGTTCCATCGTGGCGCGCCGCGAGGAGACGCTGATCTCTGTGCGGGGGCCGTCTGCGGTGATCGCCGTCGCCCTGGGCCGTGGCGCACCGGGGGAGTGCTGACATGGCCGGTGCCGGCGTCAGGATCGATCTGGAGTGGGACGATGCGGAGGTCCGGGGGGCGCTCACGCGGATGGAGCGCGTCGCGGAGGACCCGCGCGCGGTCTTTGACGAGATCGGCGCCATGCTCGTGGCGACGGTCGCGCGGCGCTTTGAGACCGGGACCGGCCCGGATGGCAAAAAATGGCCACCCTCGAAACGCGCCGGTCGGGACGGCGGGCAGACACTTGTCAAATCCGGGCGTCTGGGATCGTCGGTCACCCACCGCGTCGACGCGACCGGCGTCGATGTCGGCACCAATGTCATCTATGCCGCGATCCACCAGTTCGGCGGCACCATCAAACAGAAGGCCCGCCGCCAGACGCTGGCCTTCCGCCGCGTGAAGACCGCCTCGGGTGCCTATGTGATGCGCTTTGCCTCGCGCAAGAGTACCCGGGCGCGCAAGGCGGGCACGGTACGTGTGGCATTCGCCGAAATCGGCGCCCGCGAGATCGCCATGCCGGCCCGGCCCTTCCTGGGGCTTGATGCGTCTGATCGCGATGCGGTGCTGGAGATTGCGGCGCGTGCGATCAGCCGGGCCGCAGGAGCCACGTCATGACCCGGCTGGAGACACCCCACACCGCACCCGATCCGGGCCTGCTGATCTGCGATGCGCTGACCGAGCATCTGGCACCGCTCGCCGGTCCCGGCCGTCCGTTTCGCCGCGTGATCGGCTTGCTGGATGCGGCGGCCGAGACCACGCTCAAACCACCCGTCCTGGCGGTGGTGCCGGCGGCGTTTTCCGCCGGACCCAACCGCACCGGCCGGGCCGGCGCGCTGCAAGAGGTCACGCTGACCATCGCCACCACGATCCTGATCGCCGCCCCGGACGATCCGCGCGGCAGGAAGACCCGATCCCGGGGCCGCCTGGCGGAGCTTCTGGGCCCGGTGCGCAGGCGGCTTCTCGGCTGGTGCCCCGACCCCTGCGCCGGTGTTCCGGGCCGCCCGGCCCCGCTGGCGCTGGTCTCCGGGCGTTTGCTGGAGATCGAGGCCGGACGCGTGGTCTGGCAGGACGAATGGGCGGCCAAATACTGGATACATGCCCAGCCACCAGAGGATACATTATGATCAGCAATCATCGAGACAACATCATCGTCGGGGCGGGAGATTTATATTTCGCGCCCCTTGAACCCGGCGGGGCCCTGGGCGCGGAGCGCCATCTCGGCCATGTCAGCCAGGCCACGCTCGCCATTCAGGAGGAGCGCGTCACGGTGCAATCCTCCTCGGGCCCGCCGCGCACGCTGGTCGATGCCGTCCGCTCGGTCACCCGCACCATCACGATGACCTTGAACGACATGTCGCTCGCCAACCTTGCCGCCTTTCTCGGCTCGGACGCCGCCCTGCCGCGCCCGGAGGAGGCGGTCAAGGATGACGAGATCGCCGTGGCCGCGATCGAGACCGGGCCCTGCTACGGCCTGCCAGGCGCGCGCGGACGCAAGGTCAAGGATCTGGTGGTCTACAAGGCGAAAAACAAGGCCGGCACCAAGCTGGCGGTCGGCACCCATTACCGCGCCGAGGAGAGTCACGGCCGCCTCCGGCTCCTGCAATCCGACGGCGGTGCCGCAAACGGCGATACGCTCTATGCCAGCTACACCGTGACCAAAGGCGAGCGCCTGGCGATCGACCACCCGCAACCGGTGCGCGGCGCGCTGCGCTATATCGAGCTCTCGCCCGATATCGTCCCTGACAGCCATGGGCGGCATTACTACGCGCCGCTCGTCTCGCTGCGCCCCGCCGGCGATCTGTCGCTCATCGGTCAGGATATCCAGGGACTGCAGATCGCCGCGCTCATCCTCCAGCCGGCGGATTGCGGCGCCGCCCTCATCGTCGATGGAGAGCCCCTTGGCACGTAAACCCGCAAAACCCCGAAAACCCCGAAAAGCACGAAACATCACACCAAAGCCCGCCCCGGCATCCGATGCCAAGGCGCTCGAGATCCTCGATCCCGATATCGCGCTCGAGGTGGCCGATCCGGACACCGGGAAACCGGTGCAGATCACGGTGCGCGAGTTCCGGTTCCGCGAGGGGCTCGAGATCCGCGCGCTGGCCGGGCCGCTGATTGCCGACCTGGCGGCACAAGTGGGCGACGAGGCCGAGCCTTCGGGCGGCGTGGTAGAGGCGGCGCTTGCCGCTCATGGCGATCTCTGGCTGGAGATTGCGGCCCGCGCTTGCGGGCGCGAGGTGGACTGGCTGGCCCGGCTCCGGGACGCGGATGCGGCAAAGGTTTCGGGCGCGCTCTGGCAGGCGAACATGGGTTTTTTCGTGCGCCACATCGTGGCCGAGGCCGGGCCGGGATGGATGGCACGCCTGTCGGCCTCGCAGACATCCTCGCAACCCTTGCCGCCGAGGGGCACGGAGACATCCGATCCCTCCCGGACACATTGACATGGCGGCAGATCATGCTCCTGTGGCAGGCCGGCGAGACCCGGCGCGCCCGCGAGGCGCAGACCCTTGCCACGGCGCTGGCGGCAGGCCTGCTGACACGGTGACGCCGGCATGAGTGGCGATCTGGACCTCGCCCTGCGGATCCGCGCCGATCTGGATCAGGCACGCGCCGAATTGCGCCGCTTGCGCGCGGAGACCGGGCAGGCCGGCACCACCGCGCGAACCGCGGGGCGGGGCTATGAGCAGGCTGCCTCGGGCATCGCCCGCAGCACCACCGCCGCCCGCGGCGCCGCCACCGCACAGGAGCGGCTCACCCGGGCCACCCGGGCCGGGGCGGCGGCCACTGCCGGACAGGCGACAGCCGCGCAGCATGCGGCGCGCGCCGCGCGGGAGTTGAGCGCAGTGCGGGAGCGCGTAAGTGCGGCGGATACCAAGGCCGCCCGAGCGGCGCTGAAGCTGGCCGTGTACCGTGATCGCGCGGCACGGGAGGCGCTGCGTGTGGCGCGGGCGGAGACCTCCGCGGTTATGGCCACCCAGCGCGCCGCGCGGACCGCATTGCAGGCCGCCACCGCGCAGGAGCGGCTCACCCGGGCCACCCGGGCCGGGGCTGCGGCGGGCCTGGCCCATCGCCAGGCTATGGGGGCCAGCCGGGCCTCCCTGATCAATGTCGGCTACCAGGTGCAGGACGTGGCGGTGCAGATGGCCTCCGGCACCGCGGCCTCCCGCGCGCTCAGCCAGCAGTTGCCGCAGTTGCTGTCGGGGTTCGGGCTTCTTGGTGTCGTCCTCGGCACCGCCTCGGCCGTGCTCATCCCCCTGGCCGGGCATCTCTTCGGCGCCGGCGAGGCGGCCGAAGAGGCTGGCAACGCCACCGACCGGCTGGCCGACAGCACCGACCGGCTGCGCGGCCTGCAAGATCTGCGCGGCGATCTCGACGCCATTCGCGAAAAATACGGCGAAGTGACGGCCGGGGTCTACGCGCTCATCGCCGCCGAGCGGGAGATTGAACGCCGCGCCAGCGCCCGTGCCGCCCGGCAGGCGGTCGAGGACATTCTGTCCGGCGATCTCGCCGCCAAGACGCTCGACAGGACCGCATATTCCGCCCGTGCCGCCGGGGAGAAAGCCGCGCTGGAGTTTGCAGAAGCGTTCCGGCAGCATGTTGCCCACGCCGGCGATGCGGAGGCTTTTGGCCGGAAGTATAATGCTGCGATCCAGCCATGGTCACGGGTCAACCCGCGCGATGTTCTCTACCAGTTCGGATTTGCGGATATTGCCGACGAGGCGAAAGCCGCCGGTGTCTCCGTAGAGGCGCTGGCGCTGGCCGTCTTTGACCTGCAAACGAATTCCGACTTTGTCGGGGATAAGATCGCAGAGCGCCTGAATCTGGCGGAGGCGGGCTTTGAGAAGCTGGCCGCGAAGACGGGTCTGAGCGTCGACGCCGTCAGAGAGGTCGGCGCGGCGCTTGAGGCGCTCCGCGACGCGGACGGGATCAAGGCCCAGCAGGAGGCCGCCACAAGGCTGCGCCATGCGCTCCGCGCCGCCGCCAATGCGGCCCCAGACCTTACGGATGATCAGCAAGCCCAGAACGATCAGCTGCTGGGTGACGTGGTGGATCTCGAGGGCCATCTGCGTGAATTGCTCGCAACCGATGGCCGCAACCCGGGCCTCGACACGATGTCCGAGCAGGCGCGCACGCTGGCCGAAGAATTCGAACGCGCCCTGGCCGCGCTCGATGGGCTCGCCGCCGGGGCAAGCCATGGCCTCGCGATCGCGCGCATCCGTGCCGCGACCGTAGGCCAGCCGGTGCAGAGGGCCCGCGCGGAGGCGCTGCATGACGCCGAGGGCAATATCGCCGCCGCGGAGGCCAGCCTCCGGGGCCAGGGCGTGGACAGCGGCATAATTCAACAGATATTGCGGGACCGGCGGCTTGCAGCGCAAACCACTGCCGACGAAGCCGCCGAGGAGGCCCGCCTCAATCAGCAAACCGCCGCCGCGGAGGCCGCACTGCGCAAGGCCCGGCGCGGCGGTGGCGGGCGCGGCGGTGGCGGGCGCGGCGGTGGCGGGCGCGGCGCCGATCCCACCGCGACGCTGGAGCGCCGGCTCGAGGGTTATGTCCGCACCGCCGAGCGCGCCCGGGTGTCGCTGCAGGGCCTGGGCGAGGTCGAGGAGGCCCGCGCCATTGCGGCGGCCGAGGCCGCACATCTCGCCGAGGCGGCCATCGCCAAAGTGGGCGACGCACCCGGCGCCGCCGCGCAGGTCGCCGGGATCCGCGCGCTTGAGACCGCGCTGATCGCGGCGGCAACCGAGGCCGCGGAACTCAATCGCGAGCTGCGCCTCGGCCCGCAGGGCGCCGCCGCCATGGCCGGGGCGTTGCGGGACTATGCCGAGGACGCGATCCACGCCGGCGACGAGATCGCCGAGGCCACCACGCGCGCCCTGAAGGGCATGGAGGACGCGCTGGTGGGCTTTGTCACCACCGGCAAGATTGAGTTTTCCGGGCTGGTCGATGCGATCCTGGCCGATCTCGCCCGCATTGTCATCCGCCAGGGCATCACCGGGCCGCTGGCGGATGCGCTCAGCGAGGTCCTTGGCGGGATATTCGGCGGCGGAGCCGCCCCGGCAACATCTCCGCGACCGACCGCGCGGCCGTGGCATGTGGGCGGCGTCGTCACCGATACGCCTGCACTCTATCATTCCGGCGGTGTGGCCGGGGCGACAGCGCTCACCCGCGCCCGCGAGATCGTGACTGCGTCTTCCCGCCATGGTCCCTCGTCCCGCGAGGTGCCGGCCCTTCTCACCGCCGGCGAGGCGGTGCTGACCGCGCCCCAGGCGGCCGCGATCGAGGCGGCGCTGGCCTCGCTGGACCGGCCGCGGTTTCATGCGGGCGGTGTTGCCATCGACCCCGCCACGATCCCGAAAATATACGAGCCCGCCGCCCCGACCGTCGGTGTGTCGGCGGCGGCGACCGGCCAGGACATCGCCGACCGGCTTGCGGCCTCCCTGACGCCCCTCATGGAACGGCTGGCCAGCGCGGCGGACGGCCCTCGCCAACTCCGCGTCCATATCGACAACCAGGGCTCCGGGCCGCCGCTGCGGCCACGCGAGGCGGCTATTGAACCCGACATCGAGGGGGCGGTCGTCCGGATCATCACCGAGGACGACGCGACCGGCGGGCCGATCAGCCAGACCATGTCCCGCGCGATCGGCAAACGCCGGGGGGATTTCTGGTGAGCGCGCCGCTGCCTCTCTGGCCCTTCGAGGCCCGGATCGACGCCGAGGCGTTCGAGATCGGCCGGGCGGAGGATGTGCTGCGCACGCCGTTTGAGGACGGCACGGTGCGCCAGGCCCGCCGGGGGCGGGGCCTGCGCACATGGGACATCCTCGCACATCTCGACAGCGATGCCGCGCTGGAGCGGTTTTCAGGCTGGGCCGACGCCCATGCCCATCGCTGGTTCGCCTTTCCCGATCCGCTGGGGCCGGGATCCCTGCGCGTCCGTGTCCGGGGCGGGGCCGGCGGCATCACCGCCCGGGCCCGTGTCGCCGGAGGTCAACGCCGCTGGGAGTTGCGCCTGACGCTGGAGGGGCCCGCCTGATGCCCGCCCCCGGCTTCGATATCGCCCTGCGCGCACTCGCGCCCGAGGACATCGTCCCGGCGCTGGAAATCTGTCACCCGGCACTTGACGATCCCCTGCGCCTGGCGGTGTCGCCGGGGGACCGCGACATCGCGGGGCAGACATATACCGCCATCGCGCTGCGGCTAAAGATGGCCGACGACCGGGCCGGGCGGGCACCGCGCGCGGAGCTGCGCATGGACAATGTCGGGCGCGAGGCGATGGCGTGGATCGCGCGGTCCGGCGGCGGTGCCGGGGCCAGCGTGCGGATCATGCTCTGCCTGGCCGACGGTGATTCCCGGGCCCATCCCCCCGACTGGGAACGTACGCTCGACGTGCTCGGCATCGAGGTTACCGCCGTCGAGATCGTCGCCACGCTCGGGTACGACCCCGGCCTCGACCGCGCCGCGGTGGCGCTGCGCTACGAGCCCGCAACCGCGCCGGGGCTGTTCTGATCTGAGGAGGAGAAACGACATGCCGGACAGAATATACATCAAGCGCGGCGACAGCCTCGCACTCGACTGCACCGCCTGGCTGACCCCACCAAAGGGGGCAGATGCTGGGGTATCTCGCGATCTGAGCGTCTGGGCCCCGGAATGCCAGATGCGCCACGCGCAAACCGGAATGAAAGTAAAAATGACTGTGATAGTTGGCGATCCGCTGATGAGCGGCCGCTTCGTCATTTCCGCGCGGGCGGACGAGACGAGCAAATGGCCTACCGGATGCTGGCACGCGGACATTCAATTTACGGACATGGATACAGTAAAGAGCACCGACACATTCATCATCCAGGTCTTGGAGGACATCACAACATGAGCACCATCATCTCCACGAGCCAGGGCAGCGTCTCGATCAACGATGCCGCACCCGTCAGCAGTGAAATTCGCTCTCAGGGCGCCTCCGCGACCGCCGCGGCCCGCCGCGCGATCAGCGCGGCGAGTAGGGCCGATACGTTCGTCGCCGGCGCAAAGGCATCGTTCCCGCTCGCCCCCAACCTGCTGGCCGACACCAGGAAATTCGCAACCCTTTGCGGCGGAAGCGTAAACACAGAATTCGACATATTCGAGGCTCATAACGGGTCCGCCTGGTCCACCCATCTCTACAACGGAACGAAGGCCACGGGCAAAATCGATGTGGTCACGCTGGAGAAGCTTTCCGACAAAGGCATCGCCTTCGGCGGCGATCTCGACAAGGCGACCAACGGGCCGGACGGCGATACTCCCTGGCACGGATCGGATTTCCGCGTCCTGCTGTTGGATGTCAACATCACAGCGGATCAGAGCGACGGCAAGCCGGCGCGATTTTATGTGCTGCGCCAGGGCTGCCCGCGCTTTACCGGCTGGAGGAAGGGCGAGTTCAAAACCCAGGCCGCCTGTTTTGTCAACGTCGTCACGCATGACGGGGCCACCACCTTCTATCCCTCCGACAACATGTCGGCCACCCTCACGGCGGGGGGCGATCTCGAGGGCGATGGCTGGACATATCTGCACAACACCCGGCCCGGCTGGGGCGGATGCCACCAGCCGCTCTTCGAGGGCACAGGCAGCATGACCGTGGCGCTGGCGCTGCCCTATATCGGCACCGGCGATCATGGCGGCGCGTTCATCTACGCCCAGTCGCTCGGGCGCTACACCCACGGCGATGACCGGCTGCCCGCCGGGGTCGCGTACTGATCCACAACAGGAGGACAAGACAATGGCACTTATCAAAAAAGGCCCGGAAACAATCGCCGCCATGGCGCTCGGGGACGTGGACCAGTGGCTCACGGAAGAGGGTCTCAGCAAGGAGGATGTCACCGTGGAGGCAAACGCCGCAGATATCAGGGCAGCGACCCGGCGCACAATACACAGCACGGTCGGCGATACGGAGACCCTGATCGGCACCTATGGCGACGGCGTGACCTTCCTGCTGGTGGAAATCGGCAAGCTCACCGCCGCGCTTAAGGTTGCGGCCAATATCGCCGCCATGAAAACCGCCGCCACTCCGCTGGCCGACGCGCTCGACCCGCTTGTGGCAGGCGTCGCCGACGGCACCATCAAATTGCCCTACAAGGTCAAGACCGGCGGGCAGGCCGCCGCGCTTATCGAGATCGGCACCCGGATCACGAGCGTCGCCGAGGCCTTCGAGGCGGATGACGCGTAAGGATCGCCCCCACACTCCCGACTGGGCCGACGCCTGGGTCGGCGCGCCGGCGGAGGATTGCGCCGATCTGGTCGCTCGGGTGCGCCACGCCGTGTTCGGGCATGCCCTTGACCTGCCACCCAGCCCCGGCAGCCTGCGCGCGCGGGACGGGGCCATCGCGGCGCTCGGTGGCGACTTTGCCCGACCGCTCGACACCGGTGAGGCGCCACAAGAGGGCGATGCGGTGCTGATGCGCGCCGCCGCCCGCACCCGCGCCCTTGGCCACCATATCGGGCTCTGGACCGGCGCCCCCGGCACCCCGCATGTCCTGCATCACATGGCCAGGCTCGGCACCTGCCTGCATCCGCTGGCGCGGCTCGAAGACCGGGGCCTGATCCTGGCCGGGCTCTACCGATGGCTGTGATCCTCCCCCAGGCGGCGACCGGAACCCCGGATGCGGCCCTCCACCGCCGCCGCACAGCCCTTGCAGAGCCCCTGCATGCCCCCTGCAGCGTCGAGATCTGGCCGCACCCCCTGACGGCAGAGGGGCGGACCACCATCATGCTGCCGCCCGGCACCCCCCTCGATACACTCGCCGCCGCCGCGCTCCCCGGCCTCGGTCCCGGTCTCATCCTTGTCAGCGTCGATGGCCGCGCCGTGCCACCGTCCGCCCGCGCCCGCACCCGGCTCCGCGCCGGCCAGCATGTGGCGCTGCGCCCCGCGCTCGCCGGCGGGGGCGACAGCAATCCGCTCCAGATCATCGGCACCATCGCGCTCCTCGCCCTCGGGGCCTGGCTGCCCGGCGCGTCTTTCCTTGCGGGCCTAACCTCCTTTCAGGCCTCGCTCGTCTCCGCCGGCATAATGGTCGCCGGCGGCCTCGTCCTCAACGCCCTCATTCCGCCCCCCGATCCCGCCGGTGCCGCCGCCGGGCCGGAGCCCGTCTATTCGCTCACCGGTGGCGCCAACCGGGCACGGCCCTATGCGCCCGTCCCGCTCATCCTCGGTGCGCACCGCATCTTCCCCGATCTCGCCGCCGCGCCCTGGGCGCGCTTCGACAACGACAATAACCAGGACCTCGTCCAGGTCTTCGGCCTCGGTGTAGGGGCCCCGGAGATCTCCGATACCCGCATCGAAAATACCCCGCTGGACAGTTTCGAGAACGTGTCGCGCCACATCCTGCGCGGCCGCGCAGGACCCGAACGCGCCGATATCCACACCGAAGCCGGACCCGCGCTCGACAACACCGACTGGCAGACCCGGCGGACAGCGGAGAAGAGCACCCATGTCGCCATCGATCTCGCCGCCCGCCAAACCGCCTATAACGACAAGGGCGAGGGATCGGGCCGCACCGTGACCCTCGATCTTGAGGCGCGCCCGGCCGACACCAGCGACCCATGGACCCGCCTCGGACCCGGTACGCTTAGCCTGGCCGGCGACGAGCGCGCCAGCGAGGTCCGGCGCTCGACCGTGATCCGCCTGCCGTCCCCCGGTACATGGGATGTCCGCATTCGCCGCACCGCCGCACCCGCCGACGGAAACCGCGACGTCGACATACTGCAGTGGACCGCGCTCCGCTCGATCCGTCCCGACACCGGCGACTACCGAGGACAGACAAGACTCTGGCTGCGCATCCGTGCCTCGGGCCAATTCTCAGGCTCCACCCCCCGGCTCTCCTGCATGGCGCGCCAGCCCGTGCCCGTCCCCGACGGCCAGGGCGGCTGGCAGACGAAGCCCAACTCCAACCCGGCATGGATATTCCTCTGGCTCGCAAAGGGCCTCCGCGTGGATGGCCGCCTGATCGCAGGTGCAGGGCTTCCCGACGCCCGCATCAACCTTGATGCCATCCGTGCATGGGCCGCCTTCTGCACCCGCCACGGGCTCCGCTGCGATGCCGTCATCTCCAGCGCCATGGTCGCCCGCGACCTGCTGACCATGGTCGCCCGCTGTGGCCGCGCCACCCCGACATGGGCCAGCGGCAGGCTCGGCGTCATATACGACGATCCCGACACCCCCGTCTCCTCCCTGATCACGCCGGGAAATATCATCCCCGGCAGCCTGCGTATCGCCTGGGCCAGCGGCGCCGCGGCGGAGGAAATCGCGCTCCGCTATATCGACAAGGATCGCGACTGGACATGGCAGACCGTGCGCCGTCTCATGCCCGGCCTCACCGGACCCCCCGCATCAACCACAACCGTGACATTCCCCGGTATCACCGATACCGCCCGCGCCGAAGAAGAATGCGCGCTGCAGGCCGCCCGCCAGATCTATCACCGCCGCCGCATCTCATGGGACATGGGACTCGAAGGTCTCGCCATCGCCCGCGGCGACGTCGTCGCCCTCAGTCACGGCCTGCTTGACGGCGGTATCGCCGGGCGCGCCACCGCAAACCCGCAACGCACTGTCCTGAGCATCGACCGTGCCGTGGAGATCGACGACGGCGACCGCATCCTGATCCGCAGCTCCGATGGCAGCATACATGACAGCGCCGTGGGCCGGCATCCGGGTGATGCAGCAACCGGCCCCGTCGACCGCCTCAAGCTCGCAAAGCCACTCCCCCAACCCCTCGACGCCGACGGGGCCGACCCCGCAGACACTCTCTGGCGGCTGCACTCCGCCACCGAGCCATACGCCCATCTGCGCATCATCGGAACCGAGCCGCGCGGCGAAGACCGCATCCGCCTCACCGCCATCGACGAGGTCGACGCCTATTACCAAAGGCGCCGGTATCGAAACGCCCGACCGAACCGTGTCACGAACCCTCGATCTGACCGGGGTCGGCGATGCGCCGGAGCCACCTCCTCCACCCGATGACAGCAAAAATCCGGAAGAGTCACCAGCAGTCCCGGAGCGAGACACCTCCGACAGCGACCAACGGCGGGAGGAAGAACGGCAGCGGCAAGCAGAACGCGACAACTCCGACGCCGACCAGAGGCGGGAGGAAGAACGGCAGAGTGCCGCCCCGGTTACATCACCCAGACCAACCCCGCGCCCAACGCGAGGGTAAAGCTGGATCTTCAACACTTCGAGCGCCCTTTTCCAGCCCAAAACAGCCCCGAAAATTCAACCGATTTCCAGCCCAAAACAGCCCCAATTTCGAAGACTTTTGTCGCGGATTCTGAAAGACTTTTGTCGCGCTACACGCGCCTCGAGCGCGACCCTGACCTTCTCCGCATCCGGACCCGCCGGTTTGCCGCTGCTGCGCGTCTTGCGGCGGCTCTTGCGCCCCGCCGTGCCACCGGCACGAGTGTCCTCTTTGAGGATATGGCTCTCACTCGACGGCATAGGGATCGAAGCTCCAGGTCCGGACCGAGGGGGAAAGTGTGCCGGCGCGTGCCGCGCCCCGCATGGCGGCAGTGACATCTCTGAGCCTGACCGCGCCGAAGGCGAGAACGCTTGTGTCGGGAATGGGCGCGCTGCGCCGGGGGCTACGGAGTGTCAGCGGGACCGGCTGGCCCGCCAGAACCGCCAGCACGGCGGCGGGGGTGGTGAGCGCCCGGTTGCCGGCCACCCCGCGATAGGCGGAGCGGCCACGCTGTGGGCCATGGGTGAGCGGCAGTGCGGCCCAGATGCCCGCGAGGCAATTGCCATAGTGGGGATGGCGCGCCGGCGGGTCGGGGTTTCCGCATTCCGCGATCAGGAGCCGGGCGAGGCGGTCCTGAAGCGCCGGGCCGAAGCGTGTATCGCGCGCGATCCCGTGGGTTCTGACCAGGCGCGCCAGCGTGTCGCGGATGAACTGGTAACCGCCGGCGGCGGTGGAGGGCGCGCCGGCGGTCCGGACCCGGGCCTGCCAGTCGAGCACCTCGCCCACAGACATGGCGGTGAGCGGCTTCGGAGGTGCCAGCGGAATGCGGCGTTCGTAATCGTCATAGCCGAGCGGGGCCTCGAGCGTACGGATGAAGCTCAGAAGATCGGTGGTGGTGCGGGTCTCTGCCCGAGCAGTGTGGAGTGGGTAAAGGCAGAGAAGAAGCAGGAGGATAAAACCCTGCCCCGCACCGCAGACGACCCTGACAGCGCGGCGGAGGAAGATCAATGGCGATCCATTGGAGCGGCGCTTTGTGTGCCGCCCGGCGCCCCGGCCCGGGCGGTGCGGGACACTGCCCGCCTGGAGTTCGCCCAGGGTTTAGGACAGTGAACGCTGGTTATCCCCGCACCGCGGAGGAGCCTGATACACCTGATGCGCGCACGCAAGAGAATTGTGATCCGGTTCATCTGACGATCTTTCCGATGGCGGAGGGCAGGAACCAGGCAAGCGCGGCGGCGGCGATTTCGAGCAGCAGGAATGTCATCGCAGCAGAAAGCGGGTTGGTATGGGACCGGATCGACCAGGCCATTTCGAGCGCAACCCCGGTGATGAGCATGACCACGAGCAGCGAGAGCCCCGCCGAGACCGGAAGCAGCACGGCATTGCGCGCCGTTGCCGTGGTCTCCTTCAGCCCGCCGAACCCGAGGGCGAAGAGACCGGCGGCGGCGGCGAGCAGCAGCGTGGCGCTCCGGTAGACGAGAAGGCCGAGGAGCACGGCGAAGGGCAAAAGGATCAGTGCGGCAAGGACGACCACGGCGATCTGTATGCTCACGGGCCAGATTCCGATCCCTTCGAAGAGAGAGAAGATGAGCGCCATGCGGCCCGACACGAAGGTGCTGAGCGAGAACGCCGTCCCGGTGCCCGCACTTCCGGCAAGCTGGCGGACCGCCGCGTCGATGAAGTCGATGAACGCGCCCGGCATGGTGAGAAGCGCGAGACAGAGACGGTCAGGAGCCGGAAGGCGAGCCCCTTGTAGAGGCGCCGGAGATCGCCGGAGAAGATCGAGTGCCCCGCCCTGAGAACGAGATCGATCACGAAGAGGCCGAGAAGCAGGCCGATGGCCCAGGTGCCGATCCCCGCGAGCACCTTCTCCGAGGCCTCCGCGATCTTTTCGAGAACCCGGTCCCAGTTGAAGCCGAAGGTCTGACCGGCGCGCACCGCGCCGACCTCGGGGCCGAGCGAGGCGACTGCGCGCTCGCAAGCGAGCACCGCCATGTAGCTCGGGGCGGTGATGAGCGCGTGGTTGCCGGCTACCCCTTCGTAGATCGAGTGCCCCGCGCCGGGACCATCGACGCGCGGCAGCGCGGCCCAGACCCCGGCAATCCTGTTGGCGGTCCCGGGCGAGGTATCGCCCGCCCGGTAGCCGGTGGCCCGCAGGAGGTGCCGCCCGAGCCGGTCCTGCGTCGCCGCATCGAAGGTTTCCGAGGGCAGGACCACGCCCTGGTTGACCAGGCCCTGGAGGGTGGGGCGGATGATCTGGTAGCGTCCGGCAGCAGAGGAGACCGAGCCGCCGCGCACGGTGTTGCGCTGCCAGGCCAGCACCTCGCCCACGGTCATCGTCGTGATTGCGCGCGGCGGGCGTACCCGGACCCCGTAATAGACCGTGTCGTAGCCCCCCGGCGCCTCAAGCCGCCCCACGAGTTCGAGCACCGTGTCCTCGGTGCAGGCGCGCGCGGGCAGGGCGAGCAAAACCAAGGTCATCATCGCAATGGGTACAAGGATCCGGTGGATCGCCCCTGTCATCGCCGCCTCGCATCGGGCTCGCTGCCCCGCCACACCGCTCTCTGGCTGGTCTTGTCACACGGGCTGATTGTCGTTACAAAAAAGTGATGATGTTTTCCTGGGATGAGGACAAGAACCGAAGCAACACATCCCGGCACGGCGTGTCTTTTGAAGCGGTTCATGTCTTCGCGTGGGAGGCGGCGGTCATATGGGAAGACCGGCGGCGCGACTACGGCGAACTCCGGCATGTGGCACTTGGGCCAATCGGTGACCGCCTGCATGTCTGTGTCTATTCGGATCGCGCGGCGGCACGACGGATCATCAGCCTGCGCAAAGCCAATGCGCGTGAATTCGAGATGTATATGGGAGTGCGACATGTCTGAGACGTTGGTCAAGCCCTCTTCCGAAGAGGACCGGACGATTACCCGGGCGGCCAGGGCGGATCCCGATGCCCGACCGATTTCGGAAGACGATATCGCCGCGGGAAAACTGGTGCGCGTGCGCGGGCCGCAGGTGGCCCCGACGAAACGGCAGGTCTCCCTGCGTCTCGATCCCGACATTATCGACCGCCTGAAGGCGGACGGTCGGGGCTGGCAGACGCGCGCCAATGCGCTTTTGCGCGAGGCTTTGGGCTTGTAGGCGTTCACCGGAGCACCTCGGGAAGGGTTATGTCGTCTTCGACGAGGACGTTCATGAGCGTGCCGGCCTTCACGCGGAAGCGGGGGCCACGCTGGAGCAACTGCCAGCTGCTTGTTGTTGAGAAGTTGCGTCCATTCGGTGGCGTGACCGGTGACGCCGCCGGACTGCGCGGGCAGGGCGGTGGCGGTCAGCGCGGCAAAAAGCAGGAGGGCCTTGAGGCAATTCCCGACTTCGGGGCCTCCGTTTCCGCCGCGCGGCGCGCCCGCGGATGCGGGACCCCCGCGATTGCCGGAAAGCGTTTCAGGGGATTTGCGTGTCATGGATCAGGTCCTCCTTCCAGTGGCCGGGATCGGTGCGGGCGGCGGCGCGTCTGCTCGCGGCCTGGCTGGTCTGGCCGAGGATCGAGAGCGCGGCGGGACCGAGGGCGAAGCTGATGAGGCGGCGGGTTCTCTCCTGGGCGATGTAAAGCTCGTTTTTCGGATGCGCTGCCGCGATCAGCGCGACCTCCGCGGGATCGAGTTGCAGGGCGCGGTATTGCGGCTCCTGCACCGAGGTCAGCGCCTGCGGGTTGGGCAGGAAGATCCGGGTCGGACAGCTGTCGAGAAGATCGGCGATCAGCCCGGAGTTCACCGCGTCCGAGATCGACTGTGTCGCCATCAGGACCGCGACATTCATCTTGCGGCCCTCTTTCAGCCAGGACCGGATGCGGGCGGCGAACATATCGTGGGCGAGAAAGCTCCAGGCCTCGTCGAGAATGACCAGCGTCGGGCGTCCGTCGAAACGCCGCGCGACCTGCGCGAATATATAGTCGAGCGACAGAACCGTGACGGCCTCGCGGGCATCGAGAAGGGCGGCGGTCTCGAAGACGGTCAGGCGCGCGCCGTCGAGACCGGCATTCACATCGACCCCGTCCCGGTCGAAGGTGTCCGCAAGCGGCCCGGAGAGCCATTCCTCCAGAACCTGACGGAGCACGGGATCCTGCACGTATTCCTGGACCTGCCGGAGCCCCGGTTCGGGGGTGCGCATCAGCACGTCGACGGCGCGGCCGAGCTCCCCGGCCTGGTCCGGGTCCGGCCGTGCGCCGGTGCCCTGGCGCACCAGCTCGCAGAGCCAGTCCACCGCCCAGGGCGCGCCGAGATCGGCCACATGGGCCATGGGCGCGAGGCCTTGGCTCTCGCCGGTGCCGGGTTCGAGAAAGGTGCCGCCAAGCGCGTTGCAGGCGTGGCGGATCGAGCGGTGGCGGTCGAAGAAGATCACCCGGGCCTCGGGGTAGCGCAGCCAGGCCGAGGCGATGAGGCCGAGGAGCACCGACTTGCCGCCGCCGGTGGGACCGAACATGAGGGTGTGGCCGACATCGTCCACATGCAGGTTGAAGTGAAACAGCTCGCCGGTGCGCGCCCGCGCGGGCAGGAGCGCGGGCGCGCGTTTCGGCATCAGCGCGGAGGGGCAGACGGGACGACCCCGGTCGATGCCCCTGACCGGCATCAGATCGGCCATGACGCAGGCCCGCACCATGAAGGCGCGCGGGTTCGGGGCGACATGGCCGGGCAGGGCCGAGAGGAAGACCGGGAGCGCGTTGGCGCGTTCCTCGCGCAGGATCAGGCTTCCGACACCGAGGGTCTCGCGCAGGATGCGCAGGCGGGGTGCAAGCTCGGCATGGGACTGCCCGGGCTCGCCATAGACGAGAAGGACCGGCAGGAAGTCCCCGAAGCCTTCCTCGCCGCGCGTGGCGACCGCGACGGTCTCGTCGGCGCTTTCGGTCATGGCGGCCTCGAAGAGCTTCGGTCTGCCGCCGCCGGTGCCGGCGATATTGCCGATCATGTCGGCGCCGGACTGGTGCCAGAGCTTGCGGTTCCAGAGCACCCGGGTCCGCGCGGTGCCCGGCGACATCGCCGCGAAGCGCGTCACCCATGTGAATTTCATCCGCACGTCCTGGAGCGCGGCCAGCGGCGCGAGCGGGTAGACCTCCCCCAGCCCCCCGATGGTGGCGCAGGCCAGCGGTCGCCCGGAGACCCGGAGCGGGCCGGAGAGCTGTTCCTGGACGAGATCGGGGCCGAGAAGTGCGTCAAGCCCTACGGGCAGGGTGTCGGGCGAGATCCGGGGGGCGGGGCGCGGCTCGCCTGTCAGCGCCGAAAGATGGGCGCAAAGTTCGGAGACCAGAACCCCGTCCTCCTCTGCCCCCTCTCCCCGGTCGAGACGGGTGAGCCCGAGCGTGTGATCGAGCCGGGTTTCCAGCAGGTCGCATTCTTCGGCGAAGGCGGAGAGCGTCTCTCCGAGCGCCATCTCCGTCTCCGGCGTCCAGGAGAAAAACAAAAGCAGATCGTCGGCCCAG
Source organism: uncultured Paracoccaceae bacterium (assembly GCA_951812305.1). Lineage (GTDB taxonomy): Bacteria > Pseudomonadota > Alphaproteobacteria > Rhodobacterales > Rhodobacteraceae > Rhodobacter_B. Next base: position 107,635 of record CATOSB010000008.1, on the reverse strand, counting down.
AGCGTGCCCGGCGCGGCCATGAGCCCGTTCATCTCGATGGCGAGCACGTCCAGCGCCTCGTGGCCGGTCTCGGCAAGCGCGGGGACGGTTTCGGACGGGCGGCGGCGGAAGACCGTCCAGAGCACATGTTCGTCACCGAACTCCGACAGCCTGCGCGCAAGTGCGGCCAGCCAGCCCGCGAGCGCGTCGGGTTCCATGCTTTCGGTATCGAGCCCGCGCATCCGCCAGCCGGCGAGGCAGGTGCCGTCCTTGCCGAGGATCACGCCCGGCGCGATGAGTGCGCCCCAGTTCAGCAGATCCATGAAACGGCGAACCGGTCTCATCGGGTGGCCTCCCGGGAGGCATAAGTGTCGGGATCGAGATCCTGTACGCTGACCGGGCCGGCGGGAAGGACGCCGGTGCGCACCGGGCGATAGAGCCGCGCGATCCTGAGCGTCCCGCCCACCTCCGCCACCGCCGAGACGGTGTCGGCGTCGAGCCGGTCCAGCGTGACGTCGAAGCTCACCCCGCCCTGGCCGGTGCGGTCGATGCGGAAGCCCGCGCGGCGGAGGTATTCGAGCGCATGGCGCTCGCAGGCGGTTTCCCGCTTTGGTGCCACGATCACGGTGCGCCTGAGCGAGACCCGGTCATGGATGGAGCGTGCCAGATCGTAGCCGATGGCGCAGGCCTGCGCCGCGCTCACCCGGGCGGCGCCTGGGTGAAGGGCGGGGCCGGGCAGGGTCAGCCCCGGCCCCGGGGATCCTGCACAGCCTGCGAGAAGAAGACAGGCCAGCGCGGCGGGAAGAAGGGGGGTCCTCATGAGGTGGTCCTCCGGATTGCGACGGGCGGTCGCTCCGGCGCCTCCGCGGGAAAGATCACGGCGAGGGCCGCGTCCACCGTGGTGGCATCGAAGTGTTTCGGGATGTCGATGAGCGGGATCCCGGCCTCGTCGAGGGCGCGGCGTTTGGCGGCGTCGCCGCGCCGCGCACGAAGGGCGCTCTGCACGTTGCGTCCGTAATGGCCGGGGCCCTGGTATTCGAAGACGGCGATCACGTTGAAGGCGCGGTCGGTGATCGCGATATCGGCGCGGCGGGTATTGACGGTGAGGAATTTGGCGGCACTCGCACAGCGCAGCATCTCGCCATAGGAGACCTGCGCCATCAGGTGATAGCCCTTCGGCAGCCGGTGCGCGATCATCCGGTAGAGCTTCGCCTCGGGCCGGTTGAGAAGCGGGTTGGCCCGGAACGCCGGTTCATCGGGCCGGTCCCGCAAGGCCCGGAGCAGCCTGAACGCCACGAAGACGAGACCACAGCTGAGAACCAGAAGGACGGCCATGAACATCGGTGTGAGTTCGAAAAGATCGGGAAGCGCCTTCATGGCCCGACCTTTCGGATACGCACCCGCTCACGTCCCGCCTGAAGCCAGATGTCGGTGATCACGCGGTCGGCTACGAGCCGTGTGCCGCCTTCGGTCACACGTGTGTTGAGCGCCTTGTTGGCCTCGCCCGGCCCGGGCAGGATCGCGGGCAGCGTGCCCCGGTAGCGGGGGTGGAGATCGATATAGTCCCTTGATTCATCCGATTTGCGGGTAAAGGTGAGCAAGTTTGATGCGTGCGTCTTTAGTTGAGAATCGCCATGTCACCTTTGCGGATGCGGTGTTTCGCTCGGTTTCCCATGCCTTTGCTTCATTGGCCAAGGTGTTGCGATCAGGAATGCGGCGGTCGAGACATTGACGCGCAAGTGTGCTGAGTTCACATTCTGCGATGTTGAGCCAGGAGCCGTGTTTGGGCGTGAAGTGCCACTCAAACCGTTCGACAATGCGACGGGCTTCATCAGGTGGAAAGGCCTTGTATAACGACGCCGGGTTGTGGGTGTTGAGATTGTCCTGAACCAGTGTAATCCGGTCAGCCTTGGGGAAGTGGGTGTCGGCGAGGTCCTTGAGAATGTGGGCAAAATCGATGGCGGTTCGGCGGTCTCGAACGGCAACATGGCGCCAGCCTTCAAGCGGGGCAAACAACATGAACAGGCTGGCCACACCCGCGCGCTCGTATTCATAGTCGAAACGGGCTTCGCGCCCCGGCCGGATTGGGATCGGCGTACGGGTCTCAAAGGTCAGCTGCTTGCTGGTCTCGTCAAGGCAAACCAGCGGGCGGGCCGGATCATAGGGGCGCGTGTAGACTTCCAGCACATCTTCCATCGCAGCAACAAAACCTGCATTGGCTTTCGGAGGGATCACCCAATAGCGGCTCTTGTGCGGTTTGAGCGCGTTTTTTTGAGCACCCGATGGATCGTGCTGTCGCTGGCTGCTTCAACGATGCCCAATTCGACCACGCGCGTTTCCAGAAGACGCAAAGACCAGCGCGCGTGACCCTCCGGTGGTTCCGAACAGGCCAACGCAATGAGCTTCGCCTCAGCGGTTCCATCAAAGATTGCTGGCGTGGACGGGGTCTTCTGCTTTTTGCGACCCAGAGCCGCCTCAAGGCCTTCTTCCACAACCTGGCGGCGGGTACGGAATACTGTGGAAACACTGGTCTCCAAAGCTTCTGCAATCCGCTCGTCATCCCAGCCGCCACTGTCTGAAGATACATCTGCCTTGAGCAATATCCGCGCCTTGAGCAGTCGATACGCCGCCTGCCGACCCGTGCGGATCATATCCTCAAGCTGCAACCGCTCACCAGCATTCAGTCGAACAACATACTTCACAGCACGACCACATTTTGACATCTCAATACCCTCCCAAAATCTATAGCAGAGTGATTCAGAAAAATATCACAACGTCAAATCATGCGAAGCGAGGGAATAGGTGCGCTTGCCATCGGCATAGACGCGGACCGGGCGGAAGCGGGCATCGCCGGTGATACGGAAGGCGAAGTCAAGCTCTTCGGCGGCACGCGCCCCGGTGGACGTTTCGACACCGCTGCGCGCCAGCGTGGCGGCACGGGCCGCCGCGGCTGCGCTCCGCTGCCGCCTCGGTCTCTTCCCGCGCGGCGATCCGGTCAGCGATGGCGTGCGCTTCGCTGTCGGGCCAGCGGAACGACAGGATCGGGGTGTGGACCTCCGCGTCGTTGACGAGCGTGATCGTATAGAGCCGCCGGTCGGTGGGAATGACGAGGTTGGTGGTTTCCGCGTCGCCTGCCGGCTTGACCTCGAGCACGACGGTCTCCGGCTCGCGGCCCTGGACCTTGGCGGCCACCTGCCAGCGGGCGGTATCGCCCCAGGACGGCGTGTCGGTCAGAACCTCGCCCGGTTCCAGTTCGATGTAACAGACCGTGAGCGGCGAGCAGAACGCGGTGGGGATCGCCGCGCCGAAGGTGGTCACGACACGTCCCGCCTGCCCCAGCGCCACCGGGCCGGTGCGGCTCTCCCAACGTTCGGAGACCGCGCGGATGCGCTCGGGCTGGGTGTCGGGCCGGGGCGGTGCGGCCGGCGGTCCTGTCCCGACCTCGCGGGCCAGCCAGGCGTCAAAGCCCAGATCGGTCAGCCCGCCGGCCACCTCCGAGCGCCAGAGGTCCCGGAGCAGCGCGCGCACGGAGGGCGCGGGCTCTGCCGGGGCAGGGGTCGGCACAGGGTCAGGATGGGCGACCGGTTGAGGGGCCATCCCGGTGTCGGCCGGCTCCAAAGGCGTCTCGCCCGCAGGGGGATCCGGGGTGGTGGGGAGCACCGCGGCGGGATCGGGTCTGTCCGGGGTAGGGGTTTCGGTCGCGGCCTCGAGAAGATCGCTGCCGATGCCGGGTGGTGCGGGGGGCTCGAAGGCCTCTTGGGCGGTCGCGGGCAGATTGAGGCCCGCCACAAGGGCCATTGCCATGAGCCAGCGCATTATTGCGATCCTTCCGGGGACGGGGTGCGGTCGGACGGATCGGGTTCGCTGTCAGGGCAGGGAGGTGCCGCCGCGCATGCCTGTCCGGCGACCCATGTCTGCGGGATCGTGTAGGCGCGGCTTTCGCCGAAGAGCGTCGAGGCCATGATATTGGCTCCCGCCAGAACCGCGCCCGCGAGGACCACGAGCGGCGCGCGGCGGGAAAACCCGCCCAGGTCGCTGCCGAAGATCATGCCGCCGATCGTGGCCACGAGGCCGACGATGAGCAGCATGTAGGCGAAGGGTCCGAGGATGAAATCGGTAAAGGCCATGATCGGGCTGCGCCCGGTGAATATCTGGTCGGTGGCCCACGCCGCGCCCGGAAGCCCCGTGAGCACGGCCCCGGCAAGCAGGTTATATCGCATAAGTCGTCTCCAGTTCTGATCCTGTCCGGCAGGTGATCGTGGCCACTTCGGGGCGGGTCCTCCCGCGCCGGACAAAGACGATCATGTCGGTGGTGCTCCTGATGAAGGGGGTCTGGTCGGTGGGTGTGACCTCGGTGGCCAGCATGGCCAGCCGCCCCATCACCTCATCGGCGCCGTTGGCATGGAGCGTGACGAGGCCGCCGGGATGGCCGGTGTTCCAGGCCTTGAGCAGGGTCATCAGGACCGCGCCCTCGCGGACCTCACCGACGATAATGCGGCGCGGCGCCAGCCGGAGCGCGGAGACCAGCAGGCGGTCCATCGTGACGCGGTCCGCGGTCCGGATCGCCATGGAATTGGCAAAGGGCGAGCGGATCTCGGGCGTGTCCTCGATCACGACCAGCCGGGTCTCGGGGGCGAGGGTGTTCAGATGGTCGAGACAGGCGTTGAGAAGCGTGGTCTTGCCGGAGCCCGTGGCACCCGCGATGAGGATATTGCGCCGCGCCGCGATGGCGGTCCCGATGAGGCGTTTCGGCTCCTCCTCCGGCACGAAATCGGCAAGCGTGATCACGCGCGTGCTGTGACGGCGGATCGAGAAGGCGGGGGCCTCGACCACGGGCGGCACCAGCGCCTCGATGCGGTGGGCGGTGCCCGGAATGCGTCCCGAGAAGATCGGGTCGTCCTCTGCCACCCGCGTCTTCGAGAGCGTGGCGCACCAGCGGATGAAGCGGTCCGCGTCCCGCGCGTCCATATGCCCATGAGGCTCGGGGTCGCGGCCGAAGCGCTCCACGAAGACCCGGCCATCGGGGTTGCAGCTGATCTCAACCACGTCTGGCGCGTCGAGAAGGGTGCCGAGGGGGCCAAGCAGGGAGGCGATGCCGGTGACAGAGCTCATGCGCAAGCCTCCGGGACCGGGGCGGCCCGCGCCGGGTGGGGTCGCCGCGGCGTGGCGGGACCATGTGGTGATGAAAGGTGGCGGGGGACCGGATCGTTGACCCGGACCCCCGCCTCTCCCATTGTGAGAATCACCAAACACTCACGGGAGATTGAGAGATGCACGAAGTGCTGCGCATCGTTATCCAGGCTCTCCACCGTGCAGGTGAGGGGCCTGCTGAAATGGAGGTGCCCGTGACAGAGGACCGCAAATCCCAGGAACCCTATGGCCGGATCGACATGGACCTGATGCGCCCGCCGCAGCTTTTCGGCTGCGAGCGACTGCCGTTTCTGATCCTTATTGGCGGGGTCGGGTTCATCACCGTGGTGGTGTTCGGACTGGATATCTTTGGCATGATCGGCGGTGCGGGGCTCTTTATCACCGGCTTCATCGCGCTGCGCCGCGCCGCGGCACAGGACCCGCTCTGGTTCGCGGTGCGCTGGGAGGCCATGAAATACCCCCGCCACCTGCCCGATGTGCTGCCCGATCCGAGCCTGCCCAGGCATCTTCCCTTCGTCGGCTACAACGATCCGCCCGCCCGCGAGAGCGTCATTCTCGCCTGGGCCGCCGTGACCGGCGCGATGTTGCTGCCCGCCGGTCTCGTCTGGGCGCTCTTCGGGCTCATGGCGGGTGCGATCGCCTATGGTGTGCTGATGGCGCTCGTCTGCCTCTGGGTCTTCACCATGCCGAAAGACCCTGCCGACGATCCATGGCGGCGGCAGGAGAGGACCGAAGCGGAATAGCCTTGGCGGCGGACCTGCGATATACCGCAGGGCATGGACAATGCGACCGAGGACAACCCGGCGCGCGAAGACGCGGACGGGGAAGAGGATCAGAGCCGGGCGGCCACCGCCGGGGATCTCTTTGATTTGGCCACGTGGCTGGAAAAGCGGCTGAACGGGTTGCAGGGCGGGAGCGAGGCGGTCACCGAACAGATCCTGGGAGACCTCGGGGGCATCCGCACCGAATGCCACAGGCTCTCCGACCAGATGGACGCGCAGGCGGTTCAGCTGCGCAGGCTTGAAGGCCTGGCTGGCCCGAAGCTGCATATTTGGGCTTTTGAAAGAACAAATGGTGTACGTTTCATGCGCCTGAACTCTGCAAGTACATGACGACATTGTCTGGGTGGAACTTGAAGCCCCGACCGTCTGAGACGCGTTCAGCGCTGATGGGGTATTTTGGTCTATTTGGATTGATGGCGACAATGCGGAAGACCTCATCTTTCGATCTGAAGGTCCGCCCATAGTCAGAGGGTTCCAGGCCAAAATGCGGCGCAAGGACCTCGAACATGGCTTTGTCTGGCGAATAGATTGCGCCGTCTGCCATCGGAATGCCGACGCGGAAACTGATGTCGAAGCCATGACGCAGATCGATGTCACTCAGTTCGCCACCTTCAACCGTCAGCCCATGCGTTTCCACCACGGCGAGGCAGGCCTTCGTCATGTCCCGGCGCAAGCGTTTGCATAGCTCGGGTGTCAGGTTGCGCGGCGGGGGCACCCTGGAATTGGCCTGGCCGACCTTCGCAGGTGGCTTGGCCGTCTGCACGCGCGCTTTCCGCTTGTTCTTTTTCATTATGGGCTCTGCCCTGTCGTTTGGCCATCCGAGGGCATCAAAGCCTTTGCTTTATAGACGGTGCCGCGCGAGACGCCCATCTCGCGGGCGATCTCGGTGGGCGTGGCACCGCCAGCCAATCGTTCACCAATGGCGACCATATCGATCTTCGGTTTGCGCCCGCGATATACGCCGCGTCGCTTCGCTGTGGCGATACCCTCTGACTGGCGCTCCCGGCGAAGATTGGTCTCGAATTCAGCAAAGACGCCCAGCATATCGAAGAACGCTTTACCCGCTGCGGTGGACGTATCCACGGGTTGCTCCGTGGCCGCGAGATGCGCGCCCTTGTCCTTCAGTCGGGTGACGATGGTCTGAAGATCGTGCATTGAGCGTGCCAGACGGTCGATCCGCGTGACAACCAAAGTTTCGCCCTTGTGAATGAAGTCGAGAATGTTGTTCAGCTCGGGGCGACCCTCAAGCGTCGTCCCGCTACGCTGTTCCTGACGGACCATCCCACATCCCGCCGCTGTCAGTGCCTCGATTTGAGCATCGAGGTTCTGATCCACGGTCGAGATGCGGGCATATCCGATTTTGGCCTGATAAGTGTTCATTTTGGGTGTGCCTCTGACATGATCTGTTCATTATCTCGAAACAGACCCAAAGTGAACATAAAAATGGCGGGTTTCAGTGTTCATGCGCATCGTCATCATGGGTATACTCATAGTGACGCGCTATCCCCAAAGTTTTGCATCATCCGCTTCGATTGTCGTATGCATGATGTCTTCCATCAGGGGGATACGCTTCAAAGCCCGTCCATTCATCAAGCCATATGCGGATGCGGTCAGGGTTTTCCACTCCCGGAGCCGGTCTCCATCTCTCAACATCACCGCTGTTTGCAAAAACCGTCGCGCCCAAATATCGCGCCGCGTCTCGAGGAATTTCCAGAGCTTGGTTTCGATACTGCGCGCTGTTTTTCCGGTGGCGACAATCTCACGGGTCTCCTGGCTGTCCTCGAACCAGCTGTCTGTAAGAGGCTCCAGGAAGTCCAACGCCATATCATCATTAATCCAGCGCCCGAGCGCCTGCGCTGAGGCATCTTGAATCTTTCGGTTGGGATCTGCCAAGTCGAGTAGTGCCTGAAGCCCCAATTCCTGAGGGCGCAGGTCGAACAGGTTACAGGATTCGACAACGTCCAGAAAACCCGGAGCGGGCAGGCATTCGTTTGCCAAGCCATCAGCCAATGCACCCTCCAGCAAGACACGCAAAGTGTCAGCGGAAATATCGTCGGCGCCAGTTTCTGCGCGGAGTTGTCCGATCATTTGTTCCGCATCGCCACTGCTTTCAAGGGGAACAAGGAAGCTGTCCCTGATCCCATGCCCTGCCTTGATCAGGATCATTGCCAATACGGTCTTTGAACTCTGTTTCAGCACTACCACTATGTTTTGGGCTCCGACGCCATCTGTTATGCTCGCAACTATCTCTTGGATCTGTGGACCAGCCGCGCTGCTTTGCCCCGGAGCAGCTTTTCGCCGCGTTTTCTTGATCAATTCGTCCAGCCCAGCCTGAACCGCGCCGCTGCCAAACCACCCTCGGATCATCGGAAGAAGTGTCATTGTTTCGCCACTCAGGGCAGAACTATCAAGATGTTCGAGCAGGCCTGCGATGGTTGCCTCCTGAACAAGTTCTGAGCCTGACAGAAGCATGAAGAGACCACAGCGCTCAAAGAACGGGCCATCCATCGTAGCAATGTGATTGGCCAGACTCGCCTGAATCTCCTCGGGTACGGCCGCCAGCATCGTATCGATGGCGTTGAACAGGTCGTGGGCTGACCCGCCCTCTGACACGACATCCCGCGCAAGACTTTCCAAATTTTCGGAGAGGTCGAAGCCCTCCATGTCCGGCGGAGGGGCCATATTGTCAGGATCGATCATAAATGATTGTGGCACCGGCAAGCCAACCCTTCGATAGAGGCCCGCAAATTCCATCATGTTTTTCTGCTTTACCGCGCCCGCAGCAACACCGGCTTGAACGGCCATTTCTACCGCTTCCAGGAAATCTTCCGCGTACTCATTATCATTTTCCAGGCCCATCCGAGCTTCATCCAGAAGCAGGCTCAGCATCTGATGTGCGTGGCCTGAGTGGTTATCTTCTTGTGCGGTGAGCACCACCAAACCACAGGCGACATCGCCGCTGGAGAGCAAGCGGGATTTTAGCCGCAAAAAATACGATTGGAATTCCGGTTCAAAACCATGGAGACCGAATTGCTCCATACATTCTGCGAGTAGTTGAGAGGACATACGGACTCCAATTACGCGGCCAAGAGCCCGAAATCGATCCGCTTGTCCAGATCAACCTCGAATCGGCCATAGAGGTTGATATGTAACCTGTGCAGACTATATATTTTGATCATCCAATGCCAGTGGGGTAGTCGTGTCGAGAAAACCAAAAAGGCTCATGAGAACGCCCTTTCCTGCCCTGAACCTCACTCGCCCCCTCATAGGCCAAGCTATCACGATTGGATCGATAAACACGCAATATGGAGCGCAACCTATCGAGCCCTTGACACTTGACCTTGCCGCCTGATCAGGCCCAAATTAAACCGCTCGGGGAACGCCACTGGAGAATTTCCACCACTTTCGAGACACATTCGGCGTTGTAACCATTCTGGAGACGAACATGAAAACCCAACTCTATGGAACACTCCTTGCCTCATTGATGGCATCGACCGCTTTTGCCGCCGAGGTCGACGGCTACCTCTACACCACGCTGAACGGCGAGAGCACCAATCAGGTGATCTCGTTCGAACGTTATGACGACGGGACGCTGGGTGCACAGGTTGCCTATTTGACCGATTCGCAGGGCGGTGCCAACCGTGCGGTCGGTGGCGGCGCGGCAGGCGATTTCGACAGTCAAGGCGCGGTTCAGATCGTCGGTGACTACCTGCTTGCGGTGAATGCCGGTGGCAATACCATATCGGTCTTTGGTATCGACCGGTCAAACGGCGCGCTAGCGCATGTCGAAAACGTTGCGTCCGGCGGTACCAGGCCCGTCAGCATCGCATATCACGCCACGACCCCTGGTAGCGACGAATATTGGGTTGTGGTCGGCAACCAGTGGAACAACCCCAACGTCCAGAAGGGTGGCGAGAGCGAAGGTCCGATCGAGGTGTATCCCAACGCAGCGTTCCACGCCGAAGGCGGCGGACATGAAGCGGTGCTGGATGACCGCAACATTCAGCTGTTCTCGTTCAACGCGGCCACGGGCGCGCTGACTTCTGTCAGGACGTTGGCAACCTATCCCGGCACCAATGGCGGGCCGACGACCGTGGAATTCAACCGCGACGGCAGCAAGGTCGCGGTTGCAACCTGGGGCATCGCGCATTTCGGCACCCAAACGCCGACCCACCAGAAGCCCAGCCGTATCTATGTCTATGACTTCGACACCGCATCCGGCGACGTTGCCAATGAACGGTTTTTTGAGGAAGCCGGCATCGCCGGCAGCATTGGCTTTAGCTGGGATGTTCACAGCGACAGCATCTTTGTGTCCAACTTCAACCTGGCTGGCGACAAGCGCGACAACAGCCTGACGGTTCTGGTCGACGATGGTGTAACGGTTGCGAAGTCCGCCAATTTCGGCACCGGCGAAGGTGCAGATATCGACGAGGCGTGCTGGACGCTGATCAACCCCGATGGCACCAAGCTTTACGTCTCCAGCTTCGGCAGCAACCTCATCTCGGAGTTCAACGTCAATGCCCATGGTGTCGTTTCGACCGTGGGTGACGGTGCAGAGACCGCCTATGCACTGCGCATGGAAGGCACGCCTCCGGGGGGATACCAAGGACATGTACATCACGCCCGACGGCGCGTTCATGTATGTGCTGGGCGCGTTCCAGACGTTCACACTGTCCAGCTACGATATCTCTGACAGCGGTTCGTTATCATTGAGTGCCGAATACGACGTCGTGGCCGCGACCGAAAGCGGCGCTGGTGCATACAATTTCCTAGGGCTGACCGGGTTCGACAAGTAATTCCCTCAATGAGCCAGCCAGGAGCGGGAAAATGTGTTTGGCGGGGCAAGCCATATGGCGTTCGTGGGCGTTGTTGCATAGATCACCCGCCTTCTGATATCGACGCATTTTGTTTCCTTGAGGATGTTGTAGATGCCGCACAAATTCAACGCAGATCGTCGAGATAAGATCCCGAAACAGAAGTATCGCGTGGCCAATTGGGCTGAATACAACGAAGCGCTTCGTCAGCGCGGTGATCTGACGATCTGGATTAGTGAGGATGCAATGAGTTCATGGGCTGCGCCTCGGCGTACTACCCGTGGCGGGCAGCGCAAATATTCGGATCTGGCGATTGAGATGTGCCTGACGCTGGGCATGGTATTCCGCCAACCATTACGCCAGACGCAAGGCTTGATGCGTTCGATTGCAAAGCTGCTCGGTGTCGAAATCGCGGTACCTGATTTCTCCACCTTGTCGCGGCGGGGCAGCGGCCTGACGTTACCTGCAAAACCAGGGATCGATGGCCGGGCGGCGATCCATTTGGCAGTGGACAGTACAGGTCTTAAGATCTTCGGCGCGGGCGAGTGGCTTGAAGAAAAGCACAAAATCAAGCGTAAAAGGCGCTCCTGGCGCAAGCTACACCTCGGTCTTGATCTTGTCAGCGGGGAGATCGTCTGTTCTGATCTCACCACGGATGACGTCGGCGATCCGACGGTGCTGCCAGATCTCCTGGATCAGGTCGATGGTCCGGTTGATTGGTTCCTCGCAGATGGAGCATACGACGGAGAACCAACATCCGATTTACTTGCCGCTCGGTTCGGACCGATGATCAAGGTGACGATCCCACCTCCCAAAAACGCGGTTGTGAGCCCCAATGCGGCCCACAATCTGACGGCACGAGACTGCCATATCGCCGAGATCGCAGCCCGCGGGCGGATGGCCTGGCAGAAAGCCACGGGCTACAATCAACGCAGCCGGGGTGAAACTCTCATGGGCCGCTGGAAGGCGGTTATTGGGCCCAGGCTAAAGTCGCGCGACTTCGAAAACCAGAAATCGGAAGCCAGGATTGGCGTGCAGATTCTCAACCGAATGACCGGGCTTGGCCAGCCACGTTTCGAACGCACCGCCTGAATTCCGTCTCGGGTAGGGCGCGTTCCGAGCTCCAGAGCTTCCGTGCAACAACGCCCCCCCATGCCATCTTGGTGACCTTCGCTGTGAAACGCCCCTGGTGGAAAAAGTCCGCGCTCGTAGAAATTCACGTCAAAGTCGAGCCGCCCTTCTGAAGCTTTCAGACGAGCAACGAACTTCTGTTCGTCACCATCGTTCAAGAGCCGATAGAATTTGCTAAAGTCATCTTCAACAGCCTCGTAGAGTGCATCCAGCTCTGCCTCCATCGCCGCGCACCAGGCATCGTAGGCTATTTTTCCTGTGTCGCGCGCTTTGTTGGCATTGGTCTCCTCCTGCCGCGCCTTTTTGTAATCTTGAAATCTCTGCTGTGCATTTATCAGATAGCTCTGGGCGGCGACCGTCGCTGACTGGTCGGGCTTAGCCTTCACAGCATCGACAAACGTCGCCAACGCTTCATCAAACCCCGATGGAATACCTGCCCAGTCTGCCTCCAGTCGATTGTTGAGGTTTAAGACGTCCGGAAACAGTTTCAGAGGATCCTGCATGCTGGCAAGATCCTTCCCCCATGTCTCAATCGTCGTCAGAAAATCGGTCGCTTTCTCTCCTGTTGCAAGGCGATGTGCCTCACGCAATAGCGTGATGATCTCTTCAACTTTAAAGCTCAAGTTGGCAGCTTGATCCATGATGTCCATTTGAACATCACCTCCCGCCTCCGACTTCTTTTGCTTTGCGTGAAGATGCGAGAGCAACTGCGCTTCGTCCGGCCATTCGTGATCGCACATCGGACATTCAGGGCCTTCAACAAGTTCCAAGCCTTGCTCGACCAACGCGCGCTGATGTAAGGACACGAGCAACTGTGGATCACTCTGCAGCGTGCCGAAATGTTTCATCAGTCTCGCGACAGCCGGCGGGGGGTCTCGCCGAATCTCTGCGATCTTCTCTGACAGCTTTGACAGTTCGAGGAGCGTCGCGGCCTTGTTGAAGACCTGTGCCTCCGATGGATCATCCAATCCCTCATCCAGAATTGTATCGCCCGTTACTTCGGTGTGTTTGGCAAGACCAAGAAGATCACGTTTGACATTCACGGCTGCCATCATCTCAGACGCCGACAAAGCGGAGATGCCGAGGTGCTGGAGCAACGTGTCTCGCTTCGATTTTTTGCCTCTTTCTGCTGCACTAGTCCCTTGATTCATCCGATTTGCGGGTAAAGGTGAGCAAGTTTGATGCGTGCGTCTTTAGTTGAGAATCGCCATGTCACCTTTGCGGATGCGGTGTTTCGCTCGGTTTCCCATGCCTTTGCTTCATTGGCCAAGGTGTTGCGATCAGGAATGCGGCGGTCGAGACATTGACGCGCAAGTGTGCTGAGTTCACATTCTGCGATGTTGAGCCAGGAGCCGTGTTTGGGCGTGAAGTGCCACTCAAACCGTTCGACAATGCGACGGGCTTCATCAGGTGGAAAGGCCTTGTATAACGACGCCGGGTTGTGGGTGTTGAGATTGTCCTGAACCAGTGTAATCCGGTCAGCCTTGGGGAAGTGGGTGTCGGCGAGGTCCTTGAGAATGTGGGCAAAATCGATGGCGGTTCGGCGGTCTCGAACGGCAACATGGCGCCAGCCTTCAAGCGGGGCAAACAACATGAACAGGCTGGCCACACCCGCGCGCTCGTATTCATAGTCGAAACGGGCTTCGCGCCCCGGCCGGATTGGGATCGGCGTACGGGTCTCAAAGGTCAGCTGCTTGCTGGTCTCGTCAAGGCAAACCAGCGGGCGGGCCGGATCATAGGGGCGCGTGTAGACTTCCAGCACATCTTCCATCGCAGCAACAAAACCTGCATTGGCTTTCGGAGGGATCACCCAATAGCGGCTCTTGTGCGGTTTGAGCGCGTTTTTTTGAGCACCCGATGGATCGTGCTGTCGCTGGCTGCTTCAACGATGCCCAATTCGACCACGCGCGTTTCCAGAAGACGCAAAGACCAGCGCGCGTGACCCTCCGGTGGTTCCGAACAGGCCAACGCAATGAGCTTCGCCTCAGCGGTTCCATCAAAGATTGCTGGCGTGGACGGGGTCTTCTGCTTTTTGCGACCCAGAGCCGCCTCAAGGCCTTCTTCCACAACCTGGCGGCGGGTACGGAATACTGTGGAAACACTGGTCTCCAAAGCTTCTGCAATCCGCTCGTCATCCCAGCCGCCACTGTCTGAAGATACATCTGCCTTGAGCAATATCCGCGCCTTGAGCAGTCGATACGCCGCCTGCCGACCCGTGCGGATCATATCCTCAAGCTGCAACCGCTCACCAGCATTCAGTCGAACAACATACTTCACAGCACGACCACATTTTGACATCTCAATACCCTCCCAAAATCTATAGCAGAGTGATTCAGAAAAATATCACAACGTCAAATCATGCGAAGCGAGGGACTAGCCGTGTGGTTCAGTTTGCCTAGCGCTGTATTGAGGGCCCCGCGCGTCTGCCCCAGCTCCTCGACTTTGAGAATGGCTTGTATTTCTTCCGACCGTTTGGCGGGCTCAACGAGGATGAATTTGAGAATCTCCCGGCGGGCAAGCGTGACTTCAGGGTGGTCAGCGACCTGATCAAGGATCGCAAGCATTTCCGGGTCTTCGGGTTCGATCTTGGGCTTCTTGGGTGCTGACACCTTGCGCGTGAGTGTCGCTGACTTTCCAAGTGTTGGAAACGATAGGTGTAGTTCGACAAAGGCTGCATCTGGAAAATTTGTTCGATCGACATGTGGACCATGATCGGAAATCGTCAGCCCTTTTGTCCCCCGTCCAGTTAATCGCCGGATCTGACCGGTCAGACCAAACTCGATTGCGTCGATCACTCCGCTCTTACCAGACCCGTTGGGACCTGACACGGCAAAAGTCTTACCGTCGAGCTTAAGGTCGAGATTTCTGATTCCGCGGAATTCCTCGATATGGGCAGAATTGATTTTGATCACAGAACTTCTCCCCCATCAGGCAATGAAAAGATCTTGACCAGATCGTCGGCCTTGATTTTCATTCCGTCGGTGAGGCGCATTTTCAACGCCTCGACTTTGGCGGGATCGAAGCTCTCATCTGCCTGAAGCGTCGCTATGAATTTTTTGAGGACCGCCTTCTGCAGACTTGCCACCCCTAAACCTCCTATGGTTTGCCGCGCTTCTCAAACCAGCTATGGCAAAACTTGATGAAATGCCGAGCTGGGTGCTTCGGCTCAATTTCTTCCTTGCCGCACCAGGCCCGCCATTCCTGCTCGATCATGCGCACATCCCAACCCGGGGCCGCAGTCCGCGCGTCGTGATAGGCTTCCGGGTCCAGCCTCCCCTCGTAGATCTCGATCAC
This sequence comes from uncultured Paracoccaceae bacterium, assembly GCA_951812305.1. Classification (GTDB taxonomy): domain Bacteria; phylum Pseudomonadota; class Alphaproteobacteria; order Rhodobacterales; family Rhodobacteraceae; genus Rhodobacter_B. The sequence continues at coordinate 92,484 of CATOSB010000008.1, read as the reverse complement.
CGGGACCGGGACCGTTCCCTTGCCACGGAAGATCACAATGTTGCCGTCCAACGACGGATCATAATCCGGGAAATGGTCATGTTGCTCAGCATCCGCGATGATGTTGCTGACCAGCCGCTTGAACTCTTTGGCAGAAGACTGAGACCCACACTTAAGACGCAGCTTCTCCAACCCGATGCGCCATTCGGCCGACTTCCCGCAATGCTTGCGCGCTATCTCATACATGCGGCGCTCGAGCGGTTTCTTCAGCCGGAAATAGTCGCGGCTGATCGTCAGAACTTCTTTCGCCTGGATCGCGTTGAAAACCCAATCCGACAGCGTGACCTGAACCTCCTGCAAAACGCCGTCAACATCGCGACGCACGGAGTTGTTGCATAGATCACCCGCCTTCTGATATCAATGCGTTTTATTTCCTTGAGGATGTTGTAGATGCCGCACAAATTCAACGCAGATCGTCGAGACAAGATCCCGAAACAGAAGTATCGCGTGGCCAATTGGGCTGAATACAACGAAGCGCTTCGTCAGCGCGGTGATCTGACGATCTGGATTAGTGAGGATGCAATGAGTTCATGGGCTGCGCCGCGGCGTACTACCCGTGGCGGGCAGCGCAAATATTCGGATCTGGCGATTGAGATGTGCCTGACGCTGGGCATGGTATTCCGCCAACCATTACGCCAGACGCAAGGCTTGATGCGTTCGATTGCAAAGCTGCTCTGTGTCGAAATCGCGGTACCTGATTTCTCCACCTTGTCGCGGCGGGGCAGCGGCCTGGCGGTACCTGCAAAGCCAGGGATCGATGGCCGGGCGGCGATCCATTTGGCAGTGGACAGTACAGGTCTTAAGATCTTTGGCGCGGGCGAGTGGCTTGAAGAAAAGCACAAAATCAAGCGTAAAAGGCGCTCCTGGCGCAAGCTCCACCTCGGTCTTGATCTTGTCAGTGGCCAGATCGTCTGTTCTGATCTCACCACGGATGACGTCGGCGATCCGACGGTGCTGCCAGATCTCCTGGATCAGGTCGACGGTCCGGTTGATTGGTTCCTCGCAGATGGAGCATACGACGGAGAACCAACATCCGATTTACTTGCCGCTCGGTTCGGACCGATGATCAAGGTGACGATCCCACCTCCCAAAAACGCGGTTGTGAGCCCCAATGCGGCCCACAATCTGACGGCACGAGACTGCCATATCGCCGAGATCGCAGCCCGCGGGCGGATGGCCTGGCAGAAAGCCACGGGCTACAATCAACGCAGCCGGGGTGAGACTCTCATGGGCCGCTGGAAGGCGGTTATTGTGCCCAGGCTAAAGTCGCGCGACTTCGAAAACCAGAAATCGGAAGCCAGGATTGGCGCGCAGATTCTCAACCGAATGACCGGGCTTGGCCAGCCACGTTTCGAACGCACCGCCTGAATTCCGTCTCGGGTAGGGCGCGTTCCGAGCTCCAGAGCTTCCGTGCAACAACGCCCATGAGAGGGGTATTTTGCACTGAGCCCTAATGGACCCCTGGTTGAAGGAAGCAAATTTGATCTGGACATACCAAACATCAGATGTTTAGTATTATCCAATGAATGAGATGTTGTACTATGACCTAAAGGATGCCAGCGGGGTTGCCCCAGGGCTTGCGACGCAGGTGTCGCGGGAGCTGGGCCGTCGCATTGTTGCGGGTCATTACAAGGAAAACGCCCTGATCGAGGATGAGGGAAGGCTCTCGCAACGGTTTGGGGTAAGTAAGTCAGTCATTCGTGAGGGTGTGAAGTTACTGGTCAGCAAAGGTCTGCTTGAAGTTAAGCGGGGCAGCGGCACGCGGGTACGCCGTCGGGCGAGTTGGGCTTTGCTGGATGACGATGTGTTGGCATGGCATCTTTCTGTCGACCCCAAGCCCGCCTTTTTGCGCCAGTTGCTCGATATGCGCCGCATGATGGAACCTAAGGCTGCGGGCTGGGCCGCCATGCACGGGACGGAGGAACAATTCGCCGAGATCGAGGGCGCACAGGTGCGCATGAAAGAAGACTCCCATTCGATTGAAGACTTCGTGGTCGCGGACGCCCTGTTTCACCGTGGGATACTGCGCGCGGCCAACAACGAAATCTTACTGTCGATGGAGGGGGTGATCTTTTCCGCCCTGCTCAGTTCGATCCGACTGACCAATCGTGATCCGCGAGAAAACGCAAATTCGATCCCGTTTCACCGCAAGGTCCTTGAGGCGATCAAGGCGCGGGATCATGCGCTCGCAGAAGAGATGATGACGGCCCACTTGAACGACACGAGCCAACGTCTTGAGAGCGCACTGAAAGATATGGCTGGAGGAGCTTTGAAAAACTGACCGCCCAGCGGGGCAAAGATATTCACCAGCCCGCAGTGGTGTGCAGGCTAGTGGGTGGCAGCGCGACACCGGATTCAATCAACGTCGCGCTACCGGATCCAACCCAAGATTTCGGGGAAACCACTAGACGAAAAGACGCCCAATAAAGCGTCAAAACATCAACAAGGAGGATATGATGTTTTCCAACCTAAAGAAAGGTCTTCTCGCGACGACCATGCTGGCCAGTGCAACGTTTGTTGCCCAGTCCGCTTCTGCCGAAGACATGGTGGCACTCTTGCTGCCTGAAAACGTAAACCCACGTTGGGAACAACAGGATGCAGCAGCCTTTTTGCGCACCATGGCCGAGATTGCCCCTGACGTGAAGGTCGAGGTCTTCAACGCCAACAACGATACGTCCGTGCAGCAGCGTCAGGCTGAGCAAGCGTTGACACAAGGTGCCAAAGTACTGGTTGTGATCCCGATTGACGGTGAAAGCTCAGCTATTATCGCAGACACTGCCGCAGAAGAGGGCGTGCCCACAATCGCCTATGACCGGATGATCAACTCTGAGAACACGACGTTCTGGGTTCAGGCTGATCTTGAAGGAATGGGTTATGACCAAGCGATGCACGTGATCAATAACACCGCAGACGGCGATACGCTGGTCATGCTGAAAGGCTCTCCCACTGATCCCAACGCGGCCGTGATCCACAATGGCCAACTCCGCGCGTTGACACCGCTTTACGAAAGCGGCGCACGTGTGATGGGCTATGAAAACTGGACCCAAGGCTGGGATCCGGCGATTGCACGCCGATCCATGGACCAAGCTTTGACGCAGTTGAACAATAATGTTCAGGGAGTAGTCTCCTCCAACGATGGCAACGCCGGCGCGGCGATTGCCGCGATGGAAGAACAAGGCATGGCGGGCACGGTTCCTGTCTCCGGTCTGGACTGCACGGTACAGGCTCAGCAACTGATGTTGCTTGGCAAGCAAACTCAATGTGGCTGGCGTCCGCTTGAAGATATGGCCGCAGCAGCTGCGCAAGTGACCGTACGCTTGGTTAACGGCGAAGACTTCTCGGATCTCGCCCCACAAACCGTTGAAAACGGTGTCGGCGCGACCGTGGCTTACGTTCCGGTCGGATCATACTCCGCCGTTGGTGTGGATGGCGTCGCCTATGTGATCGCCAACGACGCATCGATCACCAAAGAGATGGTGTGCCAAGGCGAAGCCGCAGAAACGACTTTCTGCCAGTAACAGGAACAAAAATGTCTGAACATGAAAATAAGGTGGGGCCAGCGGCCCCACCCCCACACCTGCGTGTGAGCGGTATTCACAAACGATTTGGTGGCGTCCACGCCCTGCGCGGTGTCGACTTTGAGGTCGCCCGCGGTGAGGTTATGGCGCTGGTCGGCGATAATGGTGCGGGAAAGTCCACCTTGATGAAGGTGCTGGCCGGTGCCCATGCCGCCGACGAAGGCCAGTTCTTCATGGACGAAGCCCCGGTGAGTGTGAATACCCCTCATGACGCAAGTGATCTGGGCATCCAGATCGTCTATCAAGACCTTGCGCTTTGCGAAAATCTGGATGTGTCTGCGAACCTGTCATTGGGTGCTGAGCCGGTGAAATCCGGGTGGGCGTTCCTGCCACGCCTGCTCCGCCCGCTCGACGACCTTGAGATGGAGGTGAAGGCACAACAGGCGATTGATCGTTTGCAAGTCCGCACCCTTCAATCCGTGCGCGCCAAGGTCGGCGGGTTGTCCGGCGGACAGCGTCAAGCGATCGCAATTGCCCGCGCCGTTGGCGCCGACGGGTCAGTGGTGATGCTGGATGAACCCACCGCCGCGCTTGGTGTTGCGCAAACCCGGCAGGTTCTCGATGTGGTCAAACGGCTGCGCGATACCAACCACGCAGTTGTCTACATCTCTCACAATATGCGCGACATCTTTGAGGTCGCTGACCGCATTTGTGTCCTGCGTCACGGCGGCAATGTCGCGACGTGGCGCAGGGATGAAACCACCCCTGATGAAATTGTTGTCGCGATGACGCGCGGCCTGGGTGACGAGGCCGGTAATGCAGCCTGAGCACAAACTTTCCTTTATCGACCGACTGCGCATCATACGCGAAACGCGGTTTGGCGCTTTTGTGCCTGTCCTTTTGGCTCTTGCCGCCATCTGGACCTATTTCGGCCTGGCTGTGCCGCTGTGGGAATACTGGGGCGACGCGGATGCACAGAACATTCGGTTTATCTTCCTCAGCCCGCGCAACATCTACAATCTGTTCATGCAATCGGCCGTGATCGCCACCTTGGCGGTCGGGATCACCGTCGTGCTTTTGTTGGGCGACATTGACCTGTCTGCCGCCGCAACTGCAGGGGTTTGCGCAGCGCTGCTGGGGGTGTTGGTACTGGCTGGTGTGCCAGGCCCCATTGCCTGCCTGATCGTCATGGGTGTTGGCATCATCATGGGTACGGCGCAGGGCATCTTGGTGGCCTATGTTGGCATTCCTTCGTTCGTAGTTACTCTGGCTGGCTTGCTCGGCTTTCAGGGCTTGATGCAGAAAATCCTGCCGACGGGAAACCTGAATGTTGGTGATCCCTTTGTGCGCGGATTTGCGCGGGTTCTGCTGCCGGACGCGCTTGGCTGGGTGCTGGCACTGGCATGTATCGCGGTCTTCGCGTGGCTAAGCCTGCGCAAGCAAGGGCAGCGTAAGGCACGCGGATTGGAGTTGGACAGCACAACAGCTGTCTGGGGTCAGATCGCGTTTTTCGGAGCGCTCATGCTGGCGACAGTGGCGACGCTGAATAGCTATCGCTCGGTTCCGCTCCTTATCGTTCTTCTCATGGCGATCACCGCGCTTGTCGGATGGATTACGACCTCAACCCCCTATGGCCGTTCCATCTTTTCGGTCGGCGGCAATCCTGAGAGCGCACGGCGAGTGGGCATGAACGTCAAACGCATCCGTGTGTCGGCCTTTGCCATTGTCGGGCTTATGGCGGCTATCGGCGGTATCTTTGGTGCGTCGCGGTTTGGCTCCGTCAGCTACACCGCCTTTGCTGGTGGCTCGCTACTGCTGGAATCCATTGGCGCGGCTGTCATTGGCGGTACCTCATTGTTTGGCGGGCGTGGATCGGTTTGGAACGCGATCCTTGGCGCTTTGGTCATCGGATCGCTTGGTAACGGGCTGGATTTGTCTGGCGCGAGCGCTGCGGACAAACTGATGTTCTCGGGCGCGATCCTGTTGCTGGCCGTGGCCATTGATGCCGTGTCCCGTTCGGGCACATCGGAATGGTAGGCCAACATGTTGAATGAAAACAACAAATCCGTTCTCGATGCCATCCTGGATGAGCTCATCCCACCGAGCGATGATGGCAAAATCCCCGGAGCAGGCGCATTGGGTGTGGCGGAGTTTCTCCCGACCGCCCAAGCCTATGCGCCCGATCCGGCTGGATCCGTACAAACGACCCTAGACGCGGTCTCGGGCGATTTCGTAGCTCTTCCGCGGGATGAAAAGATCGCGGTTTTGAAGCGTGTCGAAGCGGCACACGGTCAAGCCTTTGAGACGCTCGTCCGGCTGACTTACATGGGCTACTACAGCCGCCCTGACACACGCCCCTATGTTGGCGTAGGAGCCCATCCCATCCACCCACAAGGCTACCCCGTTGATCGCGAAAGTGACGCGATGATGGATGAATTGACTGCACCGGTGCGTGCGCGAGGAAAGGTCTATCGCGATGCAAAATGAACCCGTCGACGTTCTGATCATTGGTGCGGGTGCCTCTGGTGCGGCCATCGCATGGTCGTTGCTGGAAACCCGGATGCGGATCCTGTGTCTTGAGCAGGGACCAAAGCTGGAAGACAAGGATCTTCCCAGCCGTGATGACGACTATGAACTGGCCCGCTACGGCGAATTCTCCTGCGATCCCAATGTCCGGGGATTGAAACAGGACTACCCGATCAATGCCGAAGACAGCTGCATCACCCCTGTGAACTTCAACGCAGTAGGTGGTTCTACGATCAACTTTTTGGGCCATTGGCCTCGGATGAAGCCCTCAGATTTCCGCACGCGTAGCTTGGATGGTGTGGGTGCGGATTGGCCGGTTGATTATGAAACGCTCGCGCCGTTTTACGACATGAATGACCGCAATACAGGCGTGTCGGGTCTGGGCGGAAACCCGGCCTATCCCGACTATACGCCTGAACTGCCACCGATCCCGATCGGCAAGCTGGGACAGACGCTTGCCAAGGGTTTCAATGAAAAGGGTTACCACTGGTGGCCGTCGGATGTGTCGATCCTCAGTCAGGATCACGATGGACGTCAGAAATGCGTGAATGCGGGCACCTGTGATCTGGGCTGTGCCGCGGGGGCCAAGGGTGGCACCAATTTCACCTATTGGCCAATGTTGGAAAACGCAGGCGTCGAGCTGCGCACGGAATGTCGCGTCCGCGAAATCCTTGTGGACGAGGCGACCGGTTTTGCAACTGGCGTACTATATCACGGGCCAGACGGGCAAGTGCATGAGCAACGTACCGAGCTGGTTGTTGTTGCCTGCAACGGTGTCGGTACACCGCGTTTACTGCTGAACTCCAAATCCAAAGCTTTCCCTGACGGGCTGGGTAATCACAACGGTATGGTCGGCAAAAACCTGATGTTTCATCCTTTGACGGGTGTGGCAGGTGTCTTTGAAGAACCGATGTTGGGACATGAGGGGCCTATGGCCTGCTCGGTCCTGTCACAGGAGTTCTATGAGACCGACCCGAACCGCGATTTTGTGCGTGGATACGGGTTGCACTCGGGGCGGTCCACGACGCCAATGACCTATGCTTTGGGTGGGTATGGCATCGACAACCCAATCCCGTGGGGTGCCGAACACCGCGAGATCATGGACAACGTCTATCCTTATCTGGCGGGGCTCACGATCGTCAGCGAGGACCTACCCGAGGAACACAACTGCGTCACGCTCGATCCTGGTCTGACCGACAGTGACGGCATTCCCGCGCCAAAGATTACCTACCGCCTGGGCGAGAACACCCGAAAGATGCTGCGCCATGGAGAAGAGCAGGCAAAGGAAATCCTGCTCGCGGCTGGCGCGAAGAAAGTGCTGTCCAAGAATGACGACAAGGTGTGGTGGCGTGCCGGGTGGCACCAAATGGGTACCTGTCGGATGGGCGATGACCCCGCAACCTCGGTGGTGAATGGCTGGGGTCGCAGTCACGACGTGAAGAACCTTTTCATTGTTGATGGCTCGATATTTCCGACAGCAGGGGCGGTCAACCCGACCTCCACTATTCAGGCGATGGCGCTTTATGTCGGCGACAGGATCAAAACCAATATTGAAACCCTGTTTGATTGAGGCCATGCGATGAATTTTCCAACTCAAATGTACATCGACGGCGTGCTGGCAAGCGGTTCTGCAACACGCGAAGTGGTCAATCCTGGGACAGAAACAGCGGTGGCGACCGTGGCTGTCGCGGGCACGAATGATGTGGAACGTGCTTTGCAGGCAGCGAAGGCAGCTTTTCCCACCTCGGCGGCTGCGCCAAGTGCAGAGCGGCAGGCATGGATGCGCAAGTTGCGTGATGAAGTCGTCGCAAACGAAGACTGGCTGCGCACCTGTGTCCACCACGAAATGGGCAAGCCTTGGGCGCAGACCGAAGAAGACTGGGATCGTTTGGTTGACTCACTTGATTTCTACGCTGACGAAATCGCGCGGCTGCATGACTATGGTCTGACCGACCGTGCAGGCACCCATACCCACCGAATGGTCTATGAACCGGCAGGTGTGGCTGTTGCGTTTCTGGCGTGGAACTTTCCGCTGCTAAACCTTGCCTTCAAAATCGGTCCGGCGATGGCGGCAGGCTGCCCGATTATCATTCGCCCATCCGACGCCACACCGATCTCGGCCTATGCTGTCGGTGCTCTTTGTGAAAAAATTGGGCTGCCTAAGGGTGTCGTACAAATTTTGGCGACCGAAAGTTACGATGTGGCCGATGCGCTGACGGCCTCGACCATCCCGCAAGTGATCACATTGATCGGATCCACCAAGACCGGTCAGCATATCATGCGCACGGGCGCGACTTCGATCAAACGCTACTCGATGGAACTGGGCGGCAACGCGCCCGTGCTGGTGTTTGAGGATGCCGACCTTGATCTGGCGGCTGACATCGTCACAGGCGTGAAGTTCAGCAATGCAGGGCAAATTTGCGTCTCCCCCAACCGGGTGTTTGTCGCCGAAGCGGTGCGCGATGCCTTTACGAAAAAGGTCGTGGAGCTTGCAAAAGCAGCCAAGGTCGGGTTCGACAAAGACGCCGACATCACCACCGGCCCCGTGATCGACGGGCGGGCATGGACGCGGCTCAAGCGGCTGATTGATGACGCCGTGACCGAGGGTGCAACGCTTTTGGCAGGTGGCGACAGGCCAGCGGGCCTGAACGCTGGGCATTACTTGGCCCCCACCGTCCTGACAGATGTGACCGAGACAATGGCCGTGTACCGCCAAGAGACCTTTGGACCCATCGTCAGTATCGTACCATTCGATACGAAAACGGACCTTTTGCGCATGGCCAATGATTGCGAAGAAGGGGGGCTGACGGCCTATATATTTACCCGCGATCTAGCGCAGGCCGAACATTATGCGGCGCGGCTGCGCTACGGCGAAATCCAAATCAACAGCGTGAAATACGACATTGATCTGCCGCATGGCGGGATCGGGCAATTGGGGATCGGGCATGATTGCTCTGCCCTCGCGCTGCACGATTACCATGTGCAAAAGCGGATCACGCGCGCCAAGGGCACCACAGATTTCGGAGGGCTGAACCCATGAAAATCACCCGCATTACAAGTCATGTTTTGGGCTATGACCTGCCGGAACCATTGGGCTATTCGCAGCAGTATTACACCAAACGGACTGCCCATCTGGTTGAAGTGGAAACCGACGAGGGCATCACCGGATGGGGTGAGTGTTTTGGTGCAGGCAATATCGCGCTGGCCAACAAGGGAATCGTCGAGCAGGTGATCCAGCCGATGGTGCTGGGAATGGATCCGCTGGATCGCGACGTGATCTGGCACAAGGTCTATAACCTGATGCGCGATCACGGCCAGAAGGGGATGCCGCTGCAATCATTGTCCGGCGTCGACATTGCGCTGTGGGATATTGCGGGCAAAGTCGCGGGGATGCCGCTATATCAGATGATCGGTGGGGCGCATCGCGACCGGATTGAGGTGTACGGCTATGGCATGATGCTGCGCCCCGAAAGCGCCGACAGCCTTGTTGCGCGCTTTGGGGATGAGGCGGCCGCTATAAAGGGTATGGGTTTCAAGGCGGCCAAGATGAAGGTTGGCCTAGGCCCCAAGGACGACGTGCGCTTGATCGAAGCTGTGCGGCGCGGTGTCGGGGACGATTACAAATTTATGGTCGACGCCAACCATGCCTACACGACCCATGATGCCTTCTATGTAGGCCGCGCCATGGAGGAATTTAATCCTTATTGGTTTGAAGAACCCGTCGCCCCTGAGGATCTTGATGGCTACCATGAGTTGCGCAGGGGGCTACGGGTGAAGGTCTCGGGCGGCGAAGCTGAATTCAACCGTTGGGGCTGGCGCGCTTTGCTGGAAAACCGGGGGCTCGACATCGCCCAACCCGAGGTATGTGCTCTCGGCGGCATCTCCGAATACCTGCGTGTGTTGGCCCTGTGCCATGCGCATTTCACGCCCGTTGTGAACCATGTCTGGGGCTCGGCCGTTGCTGTAGCAACCAACATGCACCTGCTTGCAGCGATGCCGCCATTGCCAGGCGGGTTACATCCATGGGAGCCGATGCTGGAATTTGACACAACGCACAATGCATTCCGTGACGATTTGCTGACGACGCCTTTGGACATTCAGGGACAGGTTGCCGCGAACAACGGTACCGTGGCCCTGCCGATGGGACCGGGTATTGGCGTGACACCTGATCGCGACTTTATCCGTAAATTCAACATCTGCGACTGAGGCTTACCTATGTCAAAAGCTTCCTTTGTCGCAGTTGACTGGGGCACAACCAGTTTCCGGCTTTGGGTGATGGACGAAGACGCCAACATCCTTGCCGCAGCCACCGGCCCCTATGGCATGTCCCGTCTAAAGCCTGATGAATATGATCGCGCGTTGGAAGATAGCTTGCGAAACTGAGTGTGGCGCGGGGTATTCCTGTTATCATCAGCGGCATGGCCGGCGCGACGCAAGGGTGGTGCGAAGCGCCTTATCTGTCGGCTCCCACACAACTCGATGATCTTCGCGCAGGTGCTGTAAAAGTCGCTGGCGCATCCCGCGATGTCCTCATTTTGCCGGGGGTTAAACAATCCTCCTGGGGTCGAGTGAGGCTGAGTGCAGAATAGGGCGGTAGGATTTACGCTCGAGCTTTCCGCCATCGATATTCGCCTGTGAGAAGGATATGCGCCCATCCGAGTGGCGAGATGTGCGCCAGGAGGTTCGGAGAGCAATCCAAACCGGCCCTCTTTCGTCGTGCGATGGTGATCCCGAGCTGGTTTGTATTCCAATAAATGATGATGGCAGTGAGCAGGTTGAGGCCCGCGATGCGGAAGTGTTGGCCTTCTGTTGTACGGTCACGGATTTCGCCCTGGCGTCCGATCCGCAAGGCCCCCTTCAGTGCGTGATGTGCTTCACCTTTATTGAGGCCAATGTTTGCCCGGCGCTGCATGTCTGCGTTGAGCAGCCATTCGATGATGAACAACGTGCGTTCAACACGCCCGATTTCTCGAAAGGCGATGGCCAGGTCATGTTGCCGTGGCCGTGCTGCTGATTTCTTCAGGAGTTGACTGGGCTGCATCCTGCCGGAGAGCATCGTTGCGATGCAACGCAGAACGTCCGGCCAATTGGCGATGATGGGTGTTTCCCGTATCCGGTCGCCCGTAAGCCCCTTCAATTCCTTTGGGACGGCGCGCGAGTCAAAGACATGCAGTCTCCTGGACGCGAGGTCACGAATGCGCGGGTGGAACAGATATCCCAGCAGGGACGTGGCTGCAAAGACGATATCTGTAAAGCCACCGGTATCGGCGTATTGCTCTTTGATCCGTTTGCCTGTCGGGTTCATCAGCAAACCATCCAGAATATAGGGCGCTTCGCTCACCGTGGCTGGGATAACCTGTGTAGCGAACGGCGCATATTGATCGGAGACATGGGTGTAAGCCTTGATGCCTGGATCGCTGCCGTATTTAGCGTTGATCAGATCCATCGCCTCGCCCTGGCGCGTGGTCGGGAAAAATTGACCATCGCTTGATGCGGTCGTGCCCGCGCCCCGGAATTGCGCCATCGGCAACCGCGCCTGCGCTTCGATCACCATGGCCACCGCACGGGCCATGCCCTCGCTTTCCACATGCCAACGCGACAGACGTGAGAGCTGCATAAAATCATGGGGGTTGGTCGCGCTCGCCATTTTGCTCAGGCCCGGATTGAGCCCCTCGGCCAGCACCACGTTCAGCAATCCGACTTTGTCCCGACAGGGTGTGCCAGTGTGTAAATGGGAGAAGGCCTCGGTGAATCCGGTGGCCTCATCCACCTCCATCAGGATATCCGTAATTCGCGCCTCTGGCAGACGACGGTAAAGGTCGAGAACAAGATCGCTGGCCTCTTCTGGAACATCCGCCTCAAGGCGCTCGACGCGCAATGTGCCGTCTTCGATGACACCACCAGGAAGTGTCCCTGTCCGGGCTGCTTTTGCGAGGCGCTTCAACCCATTTTCCAGACGGTGCTTACGATCTGCAATCCAGGCCTCGGGATCAAGCGGCATCGAAAGCCCCATCGTTCGGGCCGCTTCAATCGATACCAGGGCTTGCTTCATATCAACGTAACGGCGGGAATGGACCAACCAGATATCACCGGATCGGAATGCGTCACGCAGGTGGAACAGAACCGCCACGACCCAGAGTCGTTCCTTGTCGGTCTCTGGATCACGGAAGTGCCCGCGCCACTTGGAGCGCGGCAGCAGAAAGGACAGCGAGCGACGTGGAATATCCTGCTTGTTTCGGATCACCTCAGCAGCCGTTAGCAAAGGTTGGGCCACTTCAGCGCAGGTGACATCCAATGCGGTCAACATCCGCCGGGCGTAGAGTCTGAACCGATGAAACCCCTTGGAAACATAGGCCAAAACATCCGCTTTGACGGTTGCCCTGAGTTGGCTCGCTTTGACGACAAGGCTTTCCAACTCACCCCTGCCGCAAGATGCATCAACCGCTCCGGCAATGGCAGCTTCATCTCCTCTACGCGAAGTGCACGTTTCGTGTTTTCCGCTTTGGAATCAGATTGATACGACGACTTTTCAGGGCTTGATAGTTATCACACCGATAACTATCAGCGATTCGAGGGGAAAAAAGTTGGCCCGAATTTCCGTCCGTGAACTGAAGCAAATCCACGGGATTTCACAGGAGGATATCAACCTCGCCAGAGCCACCCAAAAAGCGCAGAAAAAATCGGGGTCTGTGGTCCTGCCGCTGGCGGTGATCTGCGGGGTTCAGAAGCGCCGCCGGAAGACCGGCAATGTGACGGACCCGGACATGCTTCTGGAACGCCAGAAGCGCGGGCGCGGCGAATACGGGGTCGATTACCGGAGGGGGCGGAATCGGGCTAAGGATTCTCCCGGTGTCTTTTCATGATGTTGAGGACGGTATTTTTGCTGATCCCGAGGTCTCGGGCTATCCAGCGATAACTACGACCTTCGCTGACAGCCCGAATGACCTTCGGAGCGAACTTGTCTGATACCGGTCTTTGACCTGGCTGACGACCGAGCTTTTTGCCTCGGGCGCGGGCTGCGGCCAGCCCGGACTTGACACGCTCGCTTAGCATGTCGCGCTCGAATTGGGCGATCCCGGCCAGCATCGTCGCCATCATGCGCCCGTGCGGCGTGTCGAGTTCGAAGGTCATACCGCTCATTGCAACCACCGACACCTTCCAGCCGGCCAGTTGATCCAGTGTTCCCAGCAAGTCTTGTGTTGAACGACCCCATCTGGACAGTTCCGTGACGAGAATGGCATCAATCTGATGGGCCTGTGCAAGCTTCATGATCCGGTTGCGCGCCGCTCGGCTCACTTTGGAGCCTGAGGCTGTTTCTCGGAAGATATCGATAACATCGTAATCGCTGCGCTTTGCAAAAGCGGTTAAAGCGTTTTGACATGATGTTGAATCACAATATTATGTTAAAACGCCCGCAACATACTGATTTTGCATGCGTTTCACAATCAAGCTGTGTCTCAGCTTAATCGCGAAACGCTTTAGATCCGCGACCTGCCGATCACAGGATTGGTCCGAAGTGGACACTCTGGCATAGATGGCGGCGCGTTGTCCCAATTGAACCCCCCTGGATTTTCGTCCTGCAACTCGTTGATTTTGTTGACGTGGATTTTGCACTGAACAGACACTCCTTCAAAAGGACAAATTTCATGCCAAGACGCAATGTTCTGACGCATCGTCAGCGGACCGCTCTCTTCGACCTGCCCACGGGCGAACCTGCCCTGCTACAGCACTACACCCTGGCGGATGATGATATCGAGCACATCCGGACGCGCAGGCGGCCGGAGAACCAGATCGGCTTTGCGCTTCAGCTTTGCGTCCTGCGCTATCCTGGTCGGCTATTGAAGCCGGGCGAGGTGATCCCGGAAGCCGTCTCCCGTTTCATCGCAGCTCAGCTGGGGCTAAAGGTGGAGAATCTGCTGTGCTATGCGGCCCGCAAAAAAACCCGTCGAGAACACCTCGGCACGTTGCGCAAGATTTACGGGTACAAGATGTTCACGGGCAAGCGCGTGAAGCAGATGAAGTCCTGGCTCGACCAACAAGCCGAAGCGGCCCAATCCAGCGAGGGCCTTGTGAAAGACTTCGTAGGGGAATGCCGGCGCCGGCAGATCATCCTGCCTGCCATATCGACCATCGAGAGGCTCTGCGCCGATGCTCTGGTTGCAGCCGAACGCCGAATTGACGCCCGGATCGTGGCGCGTCTGGAAAGCGGGATGCGCAATCGGCTTGACAACCTGCTCAGCGAGGATGTGGATGGCAGACTGAGCCGGTTCATCTGGCTGCGCCAGTTCGAGGTGGGGCGGAATACGGCCGATCTCAACCGGCAACTGGACCGACTGGAGTTTCTGCAGGTGATCGAGCTGGGGCCTGCCGTCCTCGATGGCATTCCGCCCCACCGGGTCACGCGCCTGCCGACATCGCCGCCCAACACCTGGTAGCGGTACTTCGTCACCCACACCAAGTGGTATTTCCAGTCCCAAACCGTATGGCTGCCACGCTTGTACGAATCCATAATCAGGCATCTTAACGCAAATGCCGCGATCCCGGCCGGCTAAACCGTGCAACCGAAGCTACTTCGGACTTTTCTTGATACCCGTCGCGTTGTTGAGTTATCGGGCTTTGATATTCTCGACGGGAACCACTCGCCTCGGTCTTACATCGTCTGTCAACATTTTGTAGAATGGAGGCAAATGGACGCCATATGATGGCCGACGCGCTCCCGGACCAATTGCTGAATAACGAGTTGATGATTAACTTAGATAAACACATCGAACTTGGAAGGCAGTTCACAGAGCTGTCCAAAAATGATGTCGAACAAGCCGACATCGAGGCCATGATGGCATGGGGCCATATTGATCTCCCGACGTGGCCCGATCTTTTGGCGGAACACCGCGTTGTCCTTCTGTCTTCCGCTGGCACCGGAAAGAGCTGGGAAGTCGCCAACCAGTGCCGAAGTTTACGGAATGACGGCAAGAGTGCGTTCTTCATCCGCTTGGAGGATTTGTCTGCTGGATACGACGAAACGGTTTTCGAGCAAGGCGACACTAATTCTTTGCAGAGCGCGATATTGCGTGACGATGAGATTTGGTTGTTTTTGGATTCAATCGATGAGGCTCGGCTTTCCGGCCCTCGCGAATTTGAAAAAGCGCTCAAGCACCTAAAGCCAGTTCTCAACGACCATCTGGATCGGACCCATCTCATCCTGACCAGTCGTATCGGGGCTTGGCGACCGACGGATGATGCGATGCGGCTAGACGCTCTTTTTCCGTTCAAGGACAAAGGAAAATCGGATTCTGGCGGCGATCGGTCCTCGATCAGGTATTTTACGTTGCGACCGCTCACTTCCGATCAGATGCGTCTCTACGCTACCGGCAAGCAGGCTGAAGGCGCTGAGGCGATGATTGCGGAGATAGTTAGCGCGCAGATGGCCGACTTGGCAGGACGACCAAAGGATTTGGATGACATTATCAGCTTTTGGGGAACGAACAGGCGCTTAGGCAAGCGCCTTGAAATGGTTGGTGCCAGCGTTGCGCGTAAAATGGTAGAGCACGACCTTGATCGATCTGAACGCGATGCGTTAACGCCCGACCTGGCCGAATCAGGGGCGAATAAGCTGGCTGCGTCCACGGCACTCATGCAGCAAACCAAAATTGTGGTTCCCGACCAGGGGGCTCCAACGGACGGATTTGCTGTCATCGCTGTCTTGCCAGGTTGGTCCACGCAAAACTGCGCTTCGCTTATTGCACGGCCAATTTTCGAACCCGAAACCTATGGTTATGTGCGCTTTGATCATCGTAACAGCAAAGAATTCTTAGCAGCTAAATGGTTTTTGAATCTCATCGCCCAAGGCCATCGCCGCCGCATTGAGACACTATTTTTTAGAACTCAGTACGGCGTCGGGATCGTTGTGCCGAGCCTAAGGCCCATCTTGCCGTGGATGGCGCTATTCGATGCACCCATCAGAGCGCGCCTAGTTCGGGACTGGCCGGAAATACTGCTTGAGGGCGGCGACCCCTCGTCTTTGCCACTGGAAGACCGAACGCCGCTCTTGAGGCACTACTGCTCCAAATTAGCGGCCTCCCCTGGCCCGAGATTGTCGTTTGACCAAAGTGCTCTGCAAAGATTGATCTCAAATGACATGGCCCCTCTTATTCGCTCATTGGCGAATGAACATGTTGGCCATGAATGGATCGAAAGGCTCCTCCTGCGATGCATCGAAATCGGTGCACTCACCGACTTGGCTGATCTGGCAATCGGAATGGCATGCCAGCCGGATCAATCGCTGTACACCCGTCAATCGGCTATGCTTGCCGTGCGCGCCGTTGCCTCCCACAACGAATTGGAATCAACTGCACAAAAGGTATCGAGCGACCCAAGCCTCAAAAATCGACGTGCGTTGGCGCAATTTATCGATTGTTTTGATCGAGAACACATTCCTGTACAGACGCTGACCGAGCTGATCGGCGCTGTCAATCAACCCAAAAGGCATGAGTCGGATGGCCTTATCCGGGCGATCCAAGGCTATGTCGCCGAATGCCGCCTTGATGCGTTGTCTGACATAGTGGACGCTGCAGCACGCCAAATCAAATCCAAGCCGCACATTGCAAAAAGTTACTTCGAAGTATCGAAAAGCCATGCATGGATGCTCAACTTTGCAGTTCCTGCGTGCGAACGCCTCGTCGACGCTCGGCATGCTGCAGCACTCTCGGAAAACGCACTGATAATCCTATCATTGGTGAAGTCTTCCCGCGACTTCGAAGTCAGAGAGGCCGAGACAAATCTGGGTAAAAAAATCCCGGCATGGCCCGAACTGAACAGCGCCTTGTTTTGGCATGCTCACAGCTACCGGAATCAATGGCGCTTTAGCGATGACGACCTTGATCTTGTTATTGGCTGGATCCAAGAGCGCGATTTGCAGGATGATAAACTCGTCGCTCTTAGCCTCGCTTTCACCCTGTACCGAGAAGCGAACCGCCCTCAATCCGTTCGTAGGCGGCTTTGGAAAACCGTCGAAGGAAACCAAGAATTAGGCGATACGCTCAAACGTCTTTTGAATCCTCCCCGAAAAACCAAAGAAGAAAAACGTGCTCAAAAGGCTCACGCGCAGTGGGAGCGACGACACAAGGCGCGACTAGCTGCCACCGAAGCGAACAATGAAGATTGGAAGAAGGTTCTTCCAAACCGTCTTGCCGAAATCCGTAATGAGAAACTGGCGGGCGAAGGGTACATTTGGAACTCTCAGATATATCTGTTCGAACGCATGCGCGAAAAACGCGAGGCCAACAGTCGTTCGTCGCAAACGAATTGGCACGATTTGATTGAGGAATACGGCGAAGAAGTCGCCAAGGCTATGCGTGTCTGTCTCGTTGACACTTGGCGGCGCTACAAGCCGGGACTGATATCCGACGGCACGAACCAATCGAACTCGACTCCAACGATGGAAATTATGGGCTTGTCGGGCCTGGAGATCGAAGCTGCCGAAGTCCGGGATTGGCCCTCTGCCTTGAGCAAAGATGATGCAGAGCGCGCGTCTCGTTATTTGATGAGCGAACTGAACGGTTTCCCGGCCTGGTTCAAAGCCTTTGCAGATCGATTCCCGGCTATCACTCATGCACGGATCACCGCGGAAATCGATTGGGAAATGTTTCACTGTCCGACTGACAAGGCCCCGCATTATGTGCTGTCGGACCTGTTCTACCACGCGCCGTGGTACAACGATAAGGTCGCTCAGCATCTGCTTCAATTGCTTGCCAAGGGCAATCCCAATCACCTCCAAACGCTTAGATACGCACTTAGTTTCGTGCTGGGCAGCAACGCGATCTCTGACAGGGAAATCGCTGATTTGGCTTCCAGTAGGATTGTGGCGGCTCAGCAAAACGCCGACTATTCACCACTCTGGTATGCAGCGTGGGTTTCGGTCGAGCCTTCAAAGGCGATACCGCACTTGACCAGCGCACTCCGGGATTTGGGCGCAGAAAATCCTAAGGAAGTGGGCGGAAACAATGAGCGTGACGATGCTCGGGATTTCGCCATCGCGTTTATCAATGCATTGAACGGTACCCGTCAAGAAAGAGGCTTAGGTGTCCGCGAAAGTCACTTCAATGCCGCACATCTCAAAGACTTACATCTGCTGATGCACCAATACATAAGGAAGGCAGTAGATATTAATCGATCAAGTGGTGGTGTATACAGCCCTACAAGTCGGGATGACGCACAAGATGCTCGAGGGAAGCTGTATGACGCGCTATGCGACATTTCCGGCAAGGAGGCATTCGATGCCCTTGTCGACATTGCAGAACTGGCAGCCAATGAAGAAGAAAAGGCCTGGATCTACAGCAGAGCTTATTCTCGTGCACGTGCAGATGCAGATCGCCCGTGGAGCACAGGTAAAATCAACGAGTTTGAAACCGCTCTGGAATTGACACCCACCACGTCTCGCGAATTGTATGATATCGCCGTAAACCGGTTACTTGATTTGAAACACGACTACGAGGACGGTGATTACAGCCCGGCAACGGTTGTGATACAAACTCACCTCGAAGAGGAGTTGCGCAACTACCTTGCAAGCGAGTTGCAGCGCAACGCTCAGAGCCGGTATTCAATCTCGCAAGAAGACGAATTGCCAAATGAACAACGCACCGACATTCGGTTCATGCACGCATCGGTAAGAGGTATGGTTCCAGTGGAACTGAAGATTGCGGACAAGTGGTCGGGAAATGATCTGTTTAAAAAACTCCGCCTTCAGCTTTGTGGTGACTACTTGCGGGACCCAGCCAATGAAAACGGGATCTATTTGCTGGTCAATCGCGGGGAGGAGCGAAAAAAGTGGAAGCTGCCAGATGGAAAGTCGGTGAGCTTCGTGGGCGTTGTGGAAGGTTTGCGGGAGCATGCCGTACAAATAACGACAACAGATCGCGAGATACGTGACCTTGGCGTGTCAAACTTAAAAGTTATCGGCATCGACCTGACCAAACGGTCGACCAAAAACCAGTAGGCTCTTTTGAACCTCATCGCACCTACATTGTACTCAACTCCTTTGAATGTGTCGCGTGTTCTGCTGCGTAGAACCAGCAGGGCAATCGGCTGAACAACTCAAGAGTTCAACGCGACTCGTAAAAAACCCACAAAGTTGCACGTTTCCTCCCGGAATTGCCCTGAATACGCCTTTTGATGCCCCGAGTGCAGGATGCGCGAACGTCATATGGCTCTTTTGCAGCATTTTTTCCATTCAATCGATTGCCCGGGCGATTTATCACCCTTCAAGTTATTAAAATAAGTTTGCCATTCACTCAAAAGCTGTGATTCAAGGAGTCTCCTGTCATAGAATTGGAGATGCATATGTTTGTTTTATCGTAACTCCCAAGCACCCCCCACGTTTGAGTGTTATTGTCAGTTTTATGGTGAGTCGAATTTGCCATTTTGCGCGTGTTTTTTTTCTTTCTTGTCTGAATTCTGTGGCGCCGGGTTGATTTCTCTGAATCAGTGGTGGGATGGATCAGGTTGCCGCCCTTGAACAACTTCTCGCCACGGCTCTGCGTCGGATCGCTGAGCTTGAAGCTGCGTTGGCGAGCATGGCGGAAGAGATCACGGACCTGCGCCGACAGTTGGCCAAGAACAGCAGCAATAGCAGCAAGCCCCCTTCAAGTGATGGCCTGAAGAAGCCAGCCCCGCGCAGCCTGCGTGGCAAATCCGGAAAGAAAAGTGGCGGCCAAGTTGGCCACCGGGGCGACACCCTGCGCCAGACGTCAACACCCGACTTTGTCGAACGGCATGAGGCGACGCATTGCAGCGCCTGTCAGAGCGCCCTGACGGCGGAGATGGTGAAAGGGATCGAGAAGCGTCAGGTGTTCGACTTGCCTGCGCCACGCCTGGAGGTCACCGAGCATCAGGCGGCGGTTTATTGTTGCGACCATTGTCGAGCCACGACGACGGCTGGCTTTCCCGATGGCGTGGCCGCGCATGTGCAATATGGCACGCGCATGCGGGCAGTGGCGGTCTATTGCAATGTTCAGCAGCTGATACCCGAGGATCGGGTCTGCCAGCTTATGCGCGACCTGTTTGGGGCCACCAGCTTGTGCGCGGCCAGCGTGACCAACTGGACGCGCGGCGCGGCAAATAAGATGGGTGTCGTGGTTGAACACATTCTCGCCCGGCTTGCCGAAGGCGGCGTTCGGCATCTGGACGAGACCGGACTTCGTGTTGCCGGCAAGCTGCACTGGCTGCACACGATCTGCGATACCGCCTTCACCCATTACCGCATCAGCGCCAAACGCGGTGCTGTTCCAACCTTCCTGACCGGCGGGACGATCATTCATGATCACTGGAAACCCTACTACGCCCATATGAGCGGAGTGGACGCCCACGCCCTCTGCGGGGCGCATCACTTGCGCGAACTCAAGGCCATCGAAGAGATCGAAAAAGAGCCTTGGGCGACGGAGATGAGCGCAGTGCTTCATAGCGCCAATCAGCTCAGATGCGCGGCTCAGGATCAAGGCGAGACCGAACTCCCGGAACTGGTTCGCCAGGGTATAGTCACCAGATACATGGCGATCCTCGCCAAGGGGCTCGCCTTCCACGAACGCCAGCCCCCGCTGGCCAAAAGCCCCGGCACCCGCGGCCGAAAAGCCAGGCGGCCAGGCCACAACCTGCTCCTCCGCCTGCGTGACTACCGCGATGACGTTTTGCGATTCATCGCCGACTTCGCGGTCCCATTCACAAACAATCAGGCCGAACAGGACCTGCGCATGATGAAGCTGCGCATGAAAATCTCGGGCACCTTCCGCACCCTCGAGGGCGCGCGGGTCTTCGCCGACATCAGGTCCGTCATCTCGACGGCCAGAAAACACCGGTTCAACATCCTGGAAATCCTGACCCTGTCACCACCTCAGATCATCGCACGGCTCTGACGGAACAAAACCCCGCAACCCTATCGGACAGGGTGCTTGGGAGTTACGTTTTATCGGGCTTTTCCGGGGTGAACGAGGCTATCAAAGCTGATTTTATGCAGCGGCTTCCAGGGTTCCATAAGTCTCGCTGTGAAGGGTTGGCATTGCTCTCAACCCTCCTTCTTGACGTGCGAAGCGCCAATTTGATGGAGTTATCGGCGGCTTTGCCGCGTGATATCGGCACAAAGGACCATAGATACCAGTATGTTTCCCGTGTTTTTGGCCAATCCCCACATTGATTGCGCAGAAACTATGCAGGCCTATGCTGGCGATGTATTTACCCGTTTGGCCCCCAACGGAGAGACCATCGTTTTGATGATGGATCAAAGCCATATTAACCCCGATTCTGGATAAGACGTTGGCGTCACCAGTGCACTACTCGACAGAATTTTTTCGTAGTTTTTTGATTCGTTTTTTACGATACTCGTTGACCCTTTTTCGCAGAGGGTTGCGATGAGGGATTTCCACCATTGTTATGGAAATGATCCTCGGTTCTCTCAAAGCCTCATTTGGCTCCAGTTCAACGGCAATTCCGCCAAACTCTCCAAGAAATAGAACATTTGAAACGGTTTCGTGATCTGCTTTGAATGTATCAGGGTCATTTTTCCGTACGTGTTTCGGGATGATCACCTGAAAGGGAGTGGCAGCCATCAGATCGAGCACAAGTGTCATGGTTCTTTTAGGGAGCGCAGCCAGTTCATTGAGCTTATCCGTGAGGGCGTAGAAACGGTTGGGGTCCTCTTCCATCATGTCGAACATGAGGTCCCGGATCTTCTCATAAGCGAGATCTTCGTTGATTGGGAAGTTGTTCTCCATGGCGCGCACCTTTTGCCCCGTGTTGACCAGCCTGAATGCCCCCGTGATTAGTATGGGGTGAGAGGGGTTTCCAGGTACGTTGCCCCATGATTCAAGGTTCAAAAGCGACACAATATGGACCGCCACTCATGTCGATCACTAACACCGCACTTTTTGTCTGTCTCGATGATTTTGCAAAAACCTACGAGGACTGGGAGCGCCACCGGTTGATCCCCTCGGGTCGTCAGAGGCTTCGCTCCGGCAAGCTGACCCTGGGGGAGAGCCTGTTCATCATGGTCTTGTTTCACTTGTCGCCGTTCAAGGACTTCAAACATTATTGGATTTATGGCGTTGAGCAGAAATACCGTGACTGCTTTGGCACCCTCCCGAGCTATGGTCGGTTTGTCAGCCTCATGCCAAGATTAATGGTGCCGTTTTGCATACTGCTGCACTGCTTCAGCGGTGAAAAAACCGGCGTCTATTTTGCCGACAGCACTAAGCTCGCGGTCTGCCACAATGCCCGCATTAATCGAAACAAGGTCTTCAAGGGGCTGGCAAAGCGCGGTCGCAGCACAATGGGCTGGTTCTTTGGCTTCAAACTGCATCTAATCATCAACAACAAGGGGGAGATCATGGCCGTCAAAATCACGGCAGGTAATGTCGATGATCGAAAGCCGTTTGAAGCCATGATCGCGGGCCTCGAAGGCAAAATATTTGCTGATAAGGGCTATATCTCCAAATCCCTCTTCCAACGGCTCTGGCAGCGTGGCCTCCACCTCGTCACCGGCATTCGCCGCAACATGAAAAACTATCTCCTGCCAATCCTGAACAAAATCCTGTTGCGAAGGCGGTTCATCATCGAAACTCTGTTCGATAAGTTGAAAACCAGCATGGGACTGGAACACACTCGACACAGATCGCCTGCCAACGCATTCGTACACCTCATCTCGTGTGTCGCAGCCTATATGCTCGGGAAAACCAAAGTTAAAATGGGACCCATAACCGTGCCGGAAACAATCAGGCAGGTCGAATACCAGATATAGCGCTTATCCAGAACTCAGGTATATTAGTGACGGGCATGAAGTCTTGATGATCTCGGTGCGCATGCGAGATCGCGCCTTGCCTGTGGCTTGGCGCGTTCGCAAAACGAAAGGCAACATTGGGTTTGCTGTAAGCGATGCGAGCGCCCCATGGTATCGCGCGCGCGTCTGATGTGAGATTCTGGCCTCCAATGATCTGGAGGTAATTTGATGTTGGATGATGGGGCGGAGGTTTCGCGTCGCAGGCCTGTACTACGGACGGCGGCGGAGCGTGCGGCGATTGTGGCGGAGACGTATGCGCCAGGCGCGACGGTTGCGGGTGTGGCTCGCAAACACGGTATGTCGGCGACGCGGTTATCGACATGGCGCACGACGGCCAGGCGCAAGGTCGCGCGTGACGAGGGTCAGACGTCTGGTTTTGCAGAGATCGCAGTGCTTGCGACACCACCGCCTTCGCCCTTTGACGGTGTTGAGATCATCGCGGGATCTGTCACTGTCCGCCTGCCCAAAAGCACGGCCACAAAACGGATCAAGGATGTTGCGCGGCACCTGGCGCGACAGGGATGATTGTTCCGTCGCAATCGGTGCGGGTTGTGATTGCGACCAGGCCGGTGGATTTCAGGAAGGGCCATGACGGGCTGGCGGCGGTTGCCGAACGCGATCCGGGCCTTGATCCGCACTCGGGCGTAATCATCGTGTTCCGCGCCAAACGTGGAGATCGCATCAAGGTTCTGCTTTGGGATGGGTCCGGTCTGGTGATGACGTACAAGCGGCTGGAACAGGGCAAGTTCGCCTGGCCCAGGGTCCATGATGGCGTGATGCGGCTGTCCAAGGCGCAATTTGAGACTCTGTTTGAGGGTCTGGACTGGCGACGGGTGACGGCGCGGCGGACACGTCGACCGGGTGCGGCAGAGTGACTCTCAGCCTTATGTACAGGGTGTAAATCGTGGCCTGATCTGCTAAGAACACGCCATGCCTGACGCCCTTGAATCCCTTGATCTGGATGCCCTTCCCGCGGAGGTGCGGGCGGTTGTTTTGGCGGCACGGAAAGAGGCGTTTGGCGTGAGCCTGTTGAACAGCAACCTGACGTCGCGCAATTGTGCACTCGAAGAAAGCAACGCCGCTCTCGCCACGCAGAACGTGGAACTTGAGGCGATCAACGCGCGTCTGGAGCATTTTGTCAAAGAACTGCACCAGCTGGTCTATGGCAAACGCTCCGAGAAGCTCAGCCCGGATGAACGGCAACTGGCTTTTGAAGATCTGGAGGTCGCGACAGTCGAGGCCGAGGCGCAGTCAGAAACAATCGAGATGACCAAACCGCGCAAGAAGCGCAAACCTGTGCAGCGCAACCTTGGGAACCTGCCGGATCATCTGGAACGTATCGAACAGGTGATCGAGCCTGCCAGCATTACATGCCCCTGCGGCTGTGGTGAGATGGTCAGGATCGGCGAAGATCGCACCGAACGACTGGATATTGTTCCGGCCCAGGCGCGGGTGATCGTGACCATCCGGCCCAAATACGCCTGCCCGAACAAGGACGCTGGCGTGGCCCAGGCGCCTGCACCGGTGCATCTGATCGAGGGTGGCCTGCCTACCGAGGGGACATTGGCGCAGGTGGCGGTCTCCAAGTACGCCGACCACTGCCCCTTGTTCCGGCAGGCGCAGATTTATGCCCGATCCGGCCTTGATCTGCACCGCTCCACCCTTGCGGGCTGGATGGGCCGGATATCCTTCCATCTTGCTCCCGTGGTGGATCATCTGTTCAAAGATATCAAATCTTCCAGCAAGCTCTTTGCCGATGAGACGCGCTGTCCGGTGCTCGATCCGGGGCGCGGCAGAACCAAGACCGGGTATCTCTGGGCCATTGCCCGCGATGAGCGGCCCTTCGGGGGCACCGCGCCACCGGGTGTTGTGTTCTGTTACGCCGATGGGCGTGGCGGCAAACACGCAACGGAGTTCCTGACCGGCTTCGGCGGTACGCTGCAGGTGGATGGCTATACGGGTTATAATGCCCTGACCAAACCGGGCCGTAACTCAGGATCCGTCAAACTGGCCTATTGCTGGGCTCATGCGCGGCGCAAGCTCAAGGAAGTGCATGACCGCGATGGCTCGCCCATTGCAGGGGATGGGCTCAGGCGGATTGCCGAGTTCTACAAGATCGAGGCTGAGATTAGAGGAAAACCCGCCGCCGAGCGCAAAGCTGTTCGCCAGGAAAAGACCAAACCGCTGATCGAGGCATTCGAGATCTGGCTCAAAACCGTCCGCTCCCGCATCTCGGCCAAATCACGCCTCGGCGATAAGCTCTCCTACATCGCCAAACACATGGACGGACTGAAGCTCTTTCTCGATGACGGCGCTATCGAGATGGACAGCAACGTGGTCGAGCGAGCCATCCGCCCGATTGCCCTCAATCGTAAGAACGCGCTCTTTGCGGGCCATGACGAAGGTGGCAGAAACTGGGGGCGTATCGCCTCCCTGATCGAAACCTGTAAGCTTAACGACGTCGAGCCCTATGCCTATCTCAAGGCAACCCTCGAAGCCATCGCTGCCGGCCATCCAGCAGCCCGCATCGACGAACTCATGCCATGGAACTTTGACAGGGCGCGGTGACACCGCTTACGGTTTGCTGTCCAAAAAGAGGTGCTGGACAGTATGCAGGACTGGGTGCCCGAAGGGGCTGATGTTTTGCTAACGGCTGATCGCTTTTATGGCACAGAGAGTTATGCCCGAAAGTTGGTGATGGCCTGAAGCGGGCGGCATATCATGGCGGTGCAATCGCGCCGTCAATCTCAATGAGAAAGGATATGCCACCATGGCCAAATCTACTATTGTACCATTCGAACTTCCATCGGAATTTTCACCTGATCCGCTGACCGAAGTGATCCAGTCCGGTGCGAAGGAGCTTCTGCGCACGGCGGTTCAAGCTGAAGTTTCCGCATTCATCGCCGAGTACGCGCATCTTTTGGACGAAGAAGGCCGCCAACGCCTTGTCCGTCACGGTTTCTTGCCGGAGCGCGAGATGATGACGGGGATCGGCACGGTTCCTGTACAGGTGCCGCGCGTTCGGGACCGCGGCAGCAATGAAGATGGAAGCAAGATCAAGTTCCGCTCGGCGCTGGTGCCGCCCTATTTGCGCAAGTCGAAGTCAGTGGAAGAGTTGCTCCCCTGGCTGTACCTGAAAGGTATCTCGACAGGCGACTTCAGCGAAGCACTGGCAGCACTTCTTGGGCCGGATGCCGAGGGGCTGTCGTCTTCGACCATCACGCGTCTGAAGGCTGCGTGGTGGGAGGAATATGAGACCTGGCGCAAGCGCGATCTCACTGGCAAGCGCTATGTCTACATCTGGGCGGACGGGGTTTACTTCACGCCGCGTCTGGACGGGGATCGTCAATGTATGTTGGTCATTATAGGCGCAGATGAGTATGGTCAGAAGGATGTTTTGGCGATTATGGACGGGTTCCGAGAGAATGCCGACAGTTGGCGCGACCTGTTGAAGGGGCTGAAGAAACGTGGTCTGGCGGTGCCCCCGGAACTGGCCATCGGCGACGGCGCACTTGGGTTTTGGACCGCTCTGCGCGATGTCTTCCCCGAGACGCGCGAACAGCGATGCTGGGTCCACAAAACAGCCAACGTGTTGGGCGCGATGCCAAAATCTTTACACGAAAAGGCCAAGTCCGATCTTCAGGACATCTGCCCTCTCGGTGAATGCATGCATTCACCTGTCAGGTAACAGATGGCCGAGACCAGGAAGGAGGCGAACGCGGCTTTCGATCTTTTCGTGGAAACCTACGGCGTGAAATACGAGAAGGCCGTCGCCAAGTTGGTGAAAGACCGCAGTGAATTGTTGGCTTTCTATGACTTCCCTGCCGAACACTGGAAGCACATCCGAACCACGAACCCAATTGAAAGCGTTTTTGCCACTGTCAGGAACCGCACCCGGAAAACCAAGGGCTGCCTGAACCGCAAAACCGCCCTCGCTATGGTGTACAGGCTGATGATCCTTCTCGGGACATTGCTGCGCAATACCCTGTCAGACAATGGTCAGCCAAGAAAAAGTGGCGGAAGATCTCCGGACCAAACCGTCTACCCGAAGTCATTCAGGGGGTTGAATTCAAGGACGGCATCAAGCAAGTTCAAATCGCCGCCTGATGAAGGCCGTCACCAACTTTTGGGCATATCTCGGCACAGAAAAGTTAATACACTATTGCCAAAAAGCGGGATGGGGATATCGAATTCGCTTGAAAGGCAACCTGACCTTACAGCACCAAGGTGGAGAGTTGTCTTGTGGTGAGATCAAGGACCTGATGCCCCAAGGCCTTATAAACGCAGAGCTTTATGGGTCGGGTGTGTTTACGAATATCGGCGTACTGCATGATGAAGGCCACCCTGAACCATGGATTATCGCGATGGATGCAAAGCCTTCGCAATACACTGTTCTTGACTACGGGTTACGGTGGGGGATTGAATCTATGTTCTCGGACTTCAAGACCCGTGGGTTTGGCATCGCGCAAAGTCAGATCAAAAAGCCGGATCGACTGGAAAGGCTTATTCTTGTCATGGCAATAGCCATGTATTGGGCCGTTTCAGCAGGTGCAGCGGATGAACAAATGGTCGCCCAAAGCGGAGAAAAAAGGGGGTTCGAAAAACCCGAAGATCACTCTGCTCCCTCTTCAAACAAGGCCTTCGCTTCCTGCGAAGATGCTTCATAGGTTACGAGAAAATCCCCAAACTGTGGAAAGTGTGGATTTTTTGAGGGGTGGTAAGGTTCTGCTCAGGGTTCCATTGCGCTCGGGTTGATTTTCTGAATCACTGCTGGAATGGATAAGGTTGCCTCCCTTGAACAAAGCCCCGCTATGGCTCTGCGCCGGATCTCGGAGTTGGAAGAATTTGTAGCATTCCAGGCGCAAGAGATTGATGAACTGCGCAGGCAGCTTGGCAAAAACAGCCGTAACAGCAGCAAGCCTCCCTCGAGTGATGGGCTGAAGAAGCCGGCACCACGCAGCCTGCGTGGAAAGTCCGGCAAGAAAAGCGGCGGCCAGACTGGCCACCGGGGCGACACCCTGCGCCAGACGCCAACGCCAGACTTTGTGCAACGCCATGAAGCAGCGCAGTGTCGTACCTGTCAGCAGCGCCTGACGCCAGAGATGATCGAGGGGGTGAAGAACCGTCAGGTGTTCGACGTGCCCCCGCCGCAGCTGGAAGTCACCGAGCATCAGGCAATGATTTACGGCTGCGCGCATTGCCGGGCCACGACAACGGCCGCGTTTCCCGAGGGCGTGAGCGCGCATGTGCAATATGGTCCGCGCATACGGGCCGCGGCGGTCTACTGCAATGTCCAGCAGCTGATCCCCGAAGATCGGGTCTGCCAACTCCTGCGGGATCTGTTCGGAGCCACCAGCCTGTGCGCGGCCAGCGTGACCAACCGGGTCAATGGCACAGCGCAGCGTCTGAGTGGCGTGGTCGAGCACATTCGTGATACCCTCACGGGAGGCGGTGTTCGGCATCTGGACGAGACCGGGCTGCGTGTCGCCGGCAAGCTGCACTGGTTGCATACGATCTGTGATGGCGCATTCACCCACTACCGGATCGATCCCGGGCGCGGTGCTGTTCCAACCTTCCTGAACGGTGGGACGATCGTCCATGATCACTGGAAATCGTATTACGCCCATATGGAGGGGGTGGACGCACACGCCCTCTGTGGGGCACATCACCTGCGCGAACCGAGGGCCGTCGCCGAGATCGAAAAAGAGCCATGGGCGACAGAGTTGAGCGCGCTGCTCACCAACGCCAATCAGCTGAAGTGTGCCGCGCAGGGGAGAGGCGACACCGAACTCCCGGCATCCGTTCATGAGGATATACTCGCCGAGTACATGGCAATCCTTGCCAAGGGCACAGACTTCCATGAAGGGCTGCCACCATTGGTGCCAAAAACCGGTTCTCGAGGGAGAAAGCCGCGAAGGCCGGGGCATAATCTCCTCATTCGCTTGCGGGACTTCCGCGGCGACGTCTTGCGGTTCCTTACGGATTTTGACGTCCCCTTCACCAACAATCAGGCCGAACAGGACCTGCGCATGATGAAAGTGCGCATGAAGATCCCGGGGAGTTTCCGCACGATCGAGGGAGCCCGGGTCTTCGCCGACATCCGGTCCGTGATCTCCACAGCCAGAAAGCGTGGGCTGAATATCCTTGAGATCATCACGGTCCCACCAGCTCAGATCATCGCGCGCCTATAACCGGACAGCACCCACCAAAGCCCCGCTCATCTTGCTCATCTTGCAGGGGGTGCTTGGGAGTTACAATGGAAGAAAATTGGACGGCACTGCATGTTGCCGCAGAGGCAGGGGAATTCGAGATTTCTACACTCATTCTTCAAGCAGGCGCTGACGTTAATGCATTGAACCTCGCCGGGCACCCGCCCATTCACTACGCTATGAAAGGTGGCCACAACGAATTGGCTTCAGCCTTGCGCAAGGCAGGTGCATTGCCCACCCCGGTCGAACCTGTGACGCCATATCTTTCACGCGTAGAGGCCGCTGATCCCGACGGAATTATCGCCCTTCGCTGTCTTTGGTGTCACGAAAACAAACAAGGAGTTGATGTCTATCCGGAGCCAAACCTTTGGAATATTGTGAATCGCCCTATTGGCAGCCTACCCGATGAACCGATTAGCCCGGCGCTCCATGCGATTGGCGACGTATGGGACTACGAAACTTTGAACAAGTTCATTGCCAGACCAGCGGAATATGCGCCCGGAACCGCCATGGATCTGTTCGGAATATTGGATGTTGAGGTGCGTGCCAGCATTATCCTTTATCTTCGAAGTCTCGCCGAAACGCCCACGCCACTGCCCGAACCGTAAACAAATTTTGACTAACTTTTTTGACTGGAATTATGGCTGGAGACTGACTGATCACATTTTTTGGCCGCGCCAAATGACTGTTCGATAGAGAGCGCAAGTGAAAGCGGACCATGACGCATGACGTAAGACCCGACGCATCGGGCTCGTTCTCGTCATCCGAGCATTTCAGTCGGCTATTTCACCGCTGAACGGCAGCTTTCAAAACATCGGCAGAGACGACGTTGAGCTGGAGCCAAGGTCCGGTTTTCTCTCGAAGCGATTTTCACTGATGTCGCGAACCGCGGATACCGACCATTCGAGTGCGGAAGCCCGACGGCGGGAAAGTCCGCGACCCGGTCACTGCCGGATCGGAAATGCTGCACAATGCACGAATGTCTGGTCTGGGGAAGCCGCATTGCAGCGACACAAGCATCGGTGAATGGCTCCTAAGGGCCGTCCTCAACGACCGCTAATTCGCGTCACCACATGGATGCTGCACCGGCTCCAAGGGCCGCCATGAGCCCGACCCAGTCATTGTGATTTTGTGCTGCGAGCGCACGCAGCGCGAAAAATGCGGCATGAGCGAAAATCTCTGTGCCGCGGCACAGCGTCAAACACGGCCATTCGTGCACGTTGCAGCATGGGTCAAGCGTCCAACTTACAGGTCGCGGGACTGAACGGCCATTCGGTAGGCCGTCGCCAAAGTCCACTTCTCTTATTTCGTAACTCCCAAGCACCCTGTCCGATAGGGTTGCGGGGTTTTGTTCCGTCAGAGCCGTGCGATGATCTGAGGTGGTGACAGGGTCAGGATTTCCAGGATGTTGAACCGGTGTTTTCTGGCCGTCGAGATGACGGACCTGATGTCGGCGAAGACCCGCGCGCCCTCGAGGGTGCGGAAGGTGCCCGAGATTTTCATGCGCAGCTTCATCATGCGCAGGTCCTGTTCGGCCTGATTGTTTGTGAATGGGACCGCGAAGTCGGCGATGAATCGCAAAACGTCATCGCGGTAGTCACGCAGGCGGAGGAGCAGGTTGTGGCCTGGCCGCCTGGCTTTTCGGCCGCGGGTGCCGGGGCTTTTGGCCAGCGGGGGCTGGCGTTCGTGGAAGGCGAGCCCCTTGGCGAGGATCGCCATGTATCTGGTGACTATACCCTGGCGAACCAGTTCCGGGAGTTCGGTCTCGCCTTGATCCTGAGCCGCGCATCTGAGCTGATTGGCGCTATGAAGCACTGCGCTCATCTCCGTCGCCCAAGGCTCTTTTTCGATCTCTTCGATGGCCTTGAGTTCGCGCAAGTGATGCGCCCCGCAGAGGGCGTGGGCGTCCACTCCGCTCATATGGGCGTAGTAGGGTTTCCAGTGATCATGAATGATCGTCCCGCCGGTCAGGAAGGTTGGAACAGCACCGCGTTTGGCGCTGATGCGGTAATGGGTGAAGGCGGTATCGCAGATCGTGTGCAGCCAGTGCAGCTTGCCGGCAACACGAAGTCCGGTCTCGTCCAGATGCCGAACGCCGCCTTCGGCAAGCCGGGCGAGAATGTGTTCAACCACGACACCCATCTTATTTGCCGCGCCGCGCGTCCAGTTGGTCACGCTGGCCGCGCACAAGCTGGTGGCCCCAAACAGGTCGCGCATAAGCTGGCAGACCCGATCCTCGGGTATCAGCTGCTGAACATTGCAATAGACCGCCACTGCCCGCATGCGCGTGCCATATTGCACATGCGCGGCCACGCCATCGGGAAAGCCAGCCGTCGTCGTGGCTCGACAATGGTCGCAACAATAAACCGCCGCCTGATGCTCGGTGACCTCCAGGCGTGGCGCAGGCAAGTCGAACACCTGACGCTTCTCGATCCCTTTCACCATCTCCGCCGTCAGGGCGCTCTGACAGGCGCTGCAATGCGTCGCCTCATGCCGTTCGACAAAGTCGGGTGTTGACGTCTGGCGCAGGGTGTCGCCCCGGTGGCCAACTTGGCCGCCACTTTTCTTTCCGGATTTGCCACGCAGGCTGCGCGGGGCTGGCTTCTTCAGGCCATCACTTGAAGGGGGCTTGCTGCTATTGCTGCTGTTCTTGGCCAACTGTCGGCGCAGGTCCGTGATCTCTTCCGCCATGCTCGCCAACGCAGCTTCAAGCTCAGCGATCCGACGCAGAGCCGTGGCGAGAAGTTGTTCAAGGGCGGCAACCTGATCCATCCCACCACTGATTCAGAGAAATCAACCCGGCGCCACAGAATTCAGACAAGAAAGAAAAAAACACGCGCAAAATGGCAAATTCGACTCACCATAAAACTGACAATAACACTCAAACGTGGGGGGTGCTTGGGAGTTACCTTATTTCTTAATCCGCGAGGCGAAAAACGGACAAGGCTTTTCGTCTTTGGGTGAAAGTCGGGCATTGACATGAATTGTTGATGTAGAAATACTGCCGTAAATTCCAAATATGGAATTCTTAGTTCCAATAGTGAAATTCACCGTGAATCCGACGGAGCGCACATTGCAGGTTTTGGAATATGTCATGGCCGCTGGGCCCGGGCCCCTGAAGCAGGTTGATATCGCGCGCGATTGTGGTCTTTCACCCTCAACGCTCAATCGCATCATTAAATCGCTGTCAGATTGGGGCTATCTGTTCAGAACCAGCGAGAAATATGTGGTTCGCAACTTCCGTCTGGAACGCAACGTCCCGATGTCTGAAGTCTATTTAACCTGAGTTCTGGATAAGCGCTATATCTGGTATTCGACCTGCCTGATTGTTTCCGGCACGGTTATGGGTCCCATTTTAACTTTGGTTTTCCCGAGCATATAGGCTGCGACACACGAGATGAGGTGTACGAATGCGTTGGCAGGCGATCTGTGTCGAGTGTGTTCCAGTCCCATGCTGGTTTTCAACTTATCGAACAGAGTTTCGATGATGAACCGCCTTCGCAACAGGATTTTGTTCAGGATTGGCAGGAGATAGTTTTTCATGTTGCGGCGAATGCCGGTGACGAGGTGGAGCCCACGCTGCCAGAGCCGTTGGAAGAGGGATTTGGAGATATAGCCCTTATCAGCAAATATTTTGCCTTCGGGGCCCGCGATCATGGCTTCAAACGGCTTTCGATCATCGACATTACCTGCCGTGATTTTGACGGCCATGATCTCCCCCTTGTTGTTGATGATTAGATGCAGTTTGAAGCCAAAGAACCAGCCCATTGTGCTGCGACCGCGCTTTGCCAGCCCCTTGAAGACCTTGTTTCGATTAATGCGGGCATTGTGGCAGACCGCGAGCTTAGTGCTGTCGGCAAAATAGACGCCGGTTTTTTCACCGCTGAAGCAGTGCAGCAGTATGCAAAACGGCACCATTAATCTTGGCATGAGGCTGACAAACCGACCATAGCTCGGGAGGTTGCCAAAGCAGTCACGGTATTTCTGCTCAACGCCATAAATCCAATAATGTTTGAAGTCCTTGAACGGCGACAAGTGAAACAAGACCATGATGAACAGGCTCTCCCCCAGGGTCAGCTTGCCGGAGCGAAGCCTCTGACGACCCGAGGGGATCAACCGGTGGCGCTCCCAGTCCTCGTAGGTTTTTGCAAAATCATCGAGACAGACAAAAAGTGCGGTGTTAGTGATCGACATGAGTGGCGGTCCATATTGTGTCGCTTTTGAACCTTGAATCATGGGGCAACGTACTTGGAAACCCCTCTCACCCCATACTAATCACGGGGGCATTCAGGCTGGTCAACACGGGGCAAAAGGTGCGCGCCATGGAGAACAACTTCCCAATCAACGAAGATCTCGCTTATGAGAAGATCCGGGACCTCATGTTCGACATGATGGAAGAGGACCCCAACCGTTTCTACGCCCTCACGGATAAGCTCAATGAACTGGCTGCGCTCCCTAAAAGAACCATGACACTTGTGCTCGATCTGATGGCTGCCACTCCCTTTCAGGTGATCATCCCGAAACACGTACGGAAAAATGACCCTGATACATTCAAAGCGGATCACGAAACCGTTTCAAATGTTCTATTTCTTGGAGAGTTTGGCGGAATTGCCGTTGAACTGGAGCCAAATGAGGCTTTGAGAGAACCGAGGATCATTTCCATAACAATGGTGGAAATCCCTCATCGCAACCCTCTGCGAAAAAGGGTCAACGAGTATCGTAAAAAACGAATCAAAAAACTACGAAAAAATTCTGTCGAGTAGTGCACTGGTGACGCCAACGTCTTATCCAGAATCGGGGTTATTTAGCCAAGCTGGATGAAACTATGCGTGGGCTGTCGGATAGACTCGGCGTGTCAGCGGAAGTGGTCGTGGTTGCCGGACACGAGTTACTTTGGCACTCGAAAACCGACTACCCGGACCCGAATGTGGTGATCCGTGCCGGTGTCGGTTTTCGTCGGTCGCTTTATGAACTGGATGTGTTGTCGCAGCTTTATCTCAGCCGTTTGGATTGGGATATTGTCGAAGCCCGTTTCTTCACCGATGGCTTTTACGAAACAATGCGCGAGCCGGGCAGCCTCAATACAGCGCTGCCGGTGGCGGAGGTCCAAGCCCAACTAGACAGCATTCGTGAAGAGGTGTTCGCTGCCGATCTGCTTGGCAACCACGTGGGTATCCGCCGTTTTGCGACCGTCATCCAAGATTCAGATGGTAAATTTCTGCATCTTTTGGCTTTGGCAGAACCTGCGTCCAAAGCCTGCGCCCCCATCGAGAAATACCAAGACGCGCTGCTCAAGGCGCGCGAAGAGCTTTCAGAGCTCGTTTATCAAGAGAGCGCCGCAAATAGACTGCGGCCAAAACACCATGCCATGCCGTTGCGCGGAGGTTAGTGCGCGGCGGGGTAAACCCTAGGGAGGAAACATGAAACATTTTCTATCAACGGCCCTTGTGGCCAGCTTTGCCCTGGCCGCACCACTTGCGCCCACGGCGGCTCAGGCCGAAGAGGTCAACGTCGTGCTATTTGGCATGCCCTACACGCGCGGCTTGCAGAAACTGGCGGGTGATTTTGAGGCCGAAACCGGCATCAAGGCCAATATCGATGTTGTCGGTCAGGACGTGTTCGAGAACCGCATCACGCTGACGTTCACTGGCGGTTCGGGTGACATCGACGTGGTCCACACTCCGGTCATTCAGGTGCAGCGCTGGGTGGCAGCGGATTGGCTGAAACCAATTACATCCGAAGTGGATGCGATGGCGGTCAAGGATGACATCATGGCCGGGCCGCTCGATGCCTATAACGTCCGCGGCGAGCAATGGGCGGTGCCCTTCATGGCAGCGACCGGTCTGATGACTTATCGCGAGGACGTGCTGGAGGCTGCCGGTCTGGACGTGCCGCAGACCTGGGAAGAGATGCTGGAAATCGCGCCACAGCTTATGGATGGTGATCAAACGGCCATCGCGCTGCGCGCGGTGCCCGGTCAGGGTTTCAACATGTTCATTTTCCCGATGATCATGCGCGCCTATGGTGGCAAATTCTTTGCGGATTATGTCGGAGGTGACCTGACCCCAGCCATCAACTCACCCGAAACGCTGGAGGCGCTGAATGTCTATATGCGCCTGATCAACGAATTCGCCCCACAAGGCGCAGGCAACTTCAACTTCTCTGAGGTGAACGCAGCGGCTCAGAACGGTCAGATCGTCTTTGCGGTCGAGGGAACCGGTGTTGTGGCCCAGATCGTTGACCCGGGTAAGAACCAACATGCCGAAAACACTGGGTTGGCATTGCCGCCGGGTGGCCCGGCTGGCCGCTCCCCCGCGATCGCGGTGCACGGGCTTGGGATCCCGGCCTCTGCGCCAAATGCGGAACTGTCAGCAAAGTTCATCGAATGGGCGGTCAGCCCTGAGACAATGATCAAGATAGCGCTGTCAGAACCGTTCGCGAACTTCACCACCATCCCGGTTGCCGAAAACGCAGACGTTGTGGCCAAGTATGAGAAGGTGCATCCGGAATTCCTGCAGGTGCAGGCGGACGCGCTGAACCTGGCCATCGGTCACTACCGTCCGTTGTTGCCGGAATGGCCCGCGCTGGGTGCCGCGATCGGCGAGAATATCAACGCCGCGGTGAACGGGTTGATTTCGCCGGAAGAGGCGCTTGAAAACGCCGAAGCCGAAATGGCCGACATCCTCGGTCAGTAACGGTTTCTCGATAGGTCGCCCGGCGGGGAACTTCGCCGGGCGACACAAACGGTTCAAGGTATTTCATGACACCCACCACGGCGAAACGGCGCGGCGCGACTTACGAGCTGGAGCGCGGCTATCGCAGGATGATCATCCCCGCGATTCTGGCCGTTGGGATATTCGCGATTGTCCCGCTTGCCGGGATGCTAGCCCTGTCATTCAGCGACTATCACCTGATCCGGGGCTCCAAGGGCAATTACGGCTTTCACAACTTCATCAAGCTGGTCAGCGACAAGCGGCTGATGAATTCGATCTATGTCATGGCGGTCCTTTCGGTATTTGGGGTTGCCGCGCAGGTGATCATCGGCACGGCTGTGGCTGTGGGCTTGCAAAAGATCACAGGCAAATGGCGGGTCGGGCGGGTCCTGTTTCTGGTCCCCTATGCCGTACCTCATGTAGCCGTGGCCCTGATCTGGTTGTCCCTGTTCACACCAACTTTGTCACCGATCAACGCTTTTTTTGACCTGTTCGGCATAACGGTCCCAAGTTTCCTGACCACGCAAAACGGCGCCCTGTTCGCCATCATCATGGCGGATACCTGGACGAACTTTCCGTTTGCCATGTTGATCATCCTAGCGGCGTTGCAGGGTATATCGCCGGACTTGGATGAGGCCGCCGCCCTGGACGGCGCCACGCGGGTAAAGACCTTCATCTTCATCACATTGCCCTTGTTGATGCCTGCGTTGTTGATGATCACGCTCTTTCGCTTCATCGATTCCCTGAAGCACTTTCCGATGATTTTTGTCATTACCAAAGGCGGCCCAGGGCGATCCACCCAAGCCACGAATTTCTATGCCTATGTGCAGACGTTCCAGAATTCGAACGTCGCCTATGGCGCGTCAATTGCGGTTTTGTTGTTCGCGACGGCGGCGCTGATCAGCTTTTATACCAAGGGTGCTTCAAAATGACTCAGCTATGGATTTTGGGTACCGCCTGAGGTGCTGAGGTGATTCAAGATTGGCAAAGGAGACCACCGATGCCAGCCAGGATACCGATGCGAGCCGATTTTACCGCCAATGATCTGCGCAAGCTTGCCGCAGAGAGTTCTGATGCCCGGCAGAGCCGACGGCTTTTGTCGCTTGCCGCTATCGCCGATGGCATGTCGCGTGGGGCTGCGGCCCGCATTGGCGGGATGGACCGGCAAACGCTCAGGGACTGGGTGCTCCGTTTCAACGCTGATGGTCCAGCGGGGCTGCTGGATCGGCAGCGAGGAGGCTCGCGATCCCGCCTTGACAATGCGCAACTGGATGAACTGGCGGCTCTTGTCGAGACCGGTCCTGATCCTGAAAAGGACGGTGTCGTCCGCTGGCGGCGGGTCGATTTGAAGAATGTGATCAAGGCGCGTTTTGGCGTCGACTATCACGAGCGCCATGTGGGGCAGATTCTGCACAATCTGGGCTTTTCCCACATCAGCGCACGCCCTCAGCACCCGGGGCAGGACGTGCAGGTCATTGAGGATTTCAAAAAAACTTCGGCGACAATCTGAAGGAGACGCTTCAGGGGGTGCCGCCGGACAAACCCGTCGAAATCTGGTTCCAGGACGAGATGCGTCTCGGTCAGAAGAACACCCGCGTCCGCCAGTGGGCACGCAAGGGCACACGGCCCCGCCAGCCCGCCGATCAGCGTTACCAAAATGCGTATCTTTTTGGCGCCATCTGCCCCGAACGCGGCACCGGCGCGGCGATCATGATGCCAGCAGCCGACACCTATGCGATGCAGCGCCACCTGGAAGAAATCAGCAAAATTGTCTCCGATGGCGCCCACGCCGTCATCCTCATGGACCAAGCCGGCTGGCACACGACATCCGCTCTGGAAATCCCGCAAAACCTGTCGCTCATGTTTCTGCCGCCCAAATCACCAGAGCTGAATCCAACCGAAAACATTTGGCAATATCTCCGCCAGACATGGCTCGCAAACCGGACGTTCGACACATATGACGCGATTCTCGACGCGGGGTGCGAGGCCTGGAACAACCTCATCGCAAGACCGCAAACCATCACATCCATCGCAAGCCGCAACTGGGCGAAAGTCGGTCAGATTGAATAACCCTTGGTATTACGTCGCGCGCCTGAACCAGAGGGTTTCGGCATGATCGACAACAGCCGCGAATTCCGCGTCAAGCGATCCATCGGCATCATTGTGATGCTGGCGTTGCTGTTTTTTGCAGCCTTACCAACCGCTTGGGCGCTGCTCTTGGCCATCCGAACACCCACCGCGGTGTTCGAGCCGATCTGGGAAAGCCCGCTGGCCCTGACGCTGGACAATTTCTTTAACATCACGCGGTCGGATTTTCCCAAGGCGTTGCTGAATTCGTTCATCACCGCGGGCGCGTCGACGGTTCTGGCCATGCTGGTCGGGGTGCCCGCCGGGTTCGCGCTGGCCAAGTCGCGGGTGTCGGGTAAGTTCATCGCCTCTTGGGTGTTGCTGCTGTTGCGCATGGCCCCGCCCGTCGGGTTCGTAATCCCACTGTTCCTGCTCTACGTCAACGCCGGGCTGATCGACACGTACACCGGCCTCGTCTTTGCCTATATGACGCTGACCCTGCCGCTGGTGACCTGGTCGATGTGGAATTCTTTCAGCCAGGTGCCCGATGAGCTGATCGAGGCCGCGATCATGGATGACGCATCGCTCACCAAGGCGTTCCTGCTGGTCGCGCTGCCAGCCGCGCGACCCGGTGCCGTCGCTGCCGCGATCCTTGCCTTCCTCGTGGCGTGGAACGACTTCTTCTATTCGCTGATCATCACCAGATCCGATACCACTACCGCACCCGTTGCCGTGATGAACTTCATTTCCTTCGATAGCGTGGACTGGGCCTCGATTGCCGTCGCCAGCATCGCGCTGACCCTGCCCATCCTGCCACTGATGGCGATCGCCAACCGTTACATCGTGCAGTCGCTTTCCGGCGCGGTTAAGGGGTGAGCATGCGTTCGAATATCGTTTTCATCATCACCGACCAGCAACGGTACGACACGATCGCGGCGCTGGGGTTTGATCACATGATCACGCCCAATCTCGACCGGCTGGCCGCTCAGGGCACGGCGTTTGAGAATATGTATATCACCTCGCCCTCCTGCGCCCCGTCGCGGGCGTCTTTGTTCAGCGGCACCTACCCGCATACGAACGGCGTATTCCGCAATGACGAGCCATGGCAGTATTGCTGGGTCAAGGACCTCGCCGAGGCCGGGTATCGCACGGTGAACGTCGGTAAAATGCACACGATGCCGGTCGAGGGCGCGTTCGGGTTTCACGAACGTCATGTGAACGAGAACAAGGACCGCGATCACCCCAACCTGCCGTTCTATTTGGACAATTGGGATAAGGCTTTTTTCCTGCGCGGTCAGGAAAAACCGTCCCGTGTCACCCAGCGCCGCGCCACGGATTATAGCGAAAAGTTGGGTGCGTGGGTGTGGGAGCAGGACGAAATCCTGCACCCGGATGTCTTCACCGGGCAAATGGCGAAATGGTGGCTGGATCGTTATACCGGTGAGGGTCCGTATTTCCTGCAAGTGGGTTTGCCGGGACCACACCCGCCTTATGATCCGACGCAAGACGCGCTCGATCTCTACGAGGGCCGCGATTTGCCTGACGTGATCCCGCCCGACCCAGAGGCGCAGCCCCAGGCCCTGCAAGGCCTGCGCGACTTCATGCTCGGAGACGATGCCGACGGTGTGGTGCATTTGGCCGATCCCACACCCGAGCAATCCCGCCGCCAACGCGCACATTACTACGCTAATGTCACCATGATTGACACGCAGGTGGGCGAGATCATCGACATGATCGAAGCGCGCGGTGATCTGGACAATACGATCATCGTCTTCACCTCCGACCACGGCGACGCCTTAGGTGATCACGGTCATTCGCAGAAATGGAACATGTACCAGTCCACAGTGCATGTGCCTTGTGTGGTTGCTGGCCCCAGCATTCCGCAGGGCAAACGGGTTTCCGACAACGTTGCGCTTTTCGATCTGGGTCCGACGATCCTTGAATGGGCGGATCTCAACGTTCCCAGCTGGATGGAGGCGCAATCACTCGCCCCCTATTTCTCCGACACGCCTGTGCCCAAGCGCAGCAAGGTGTTCGCAGAACACTCCAATGATAATCTGTTGACCGACACCCGGCTGATGACCATGTTATTGGATGGCGCAACAAAGTTGGTGCATTTTGTCGACAGTGACGAGGGCCAATTGTTCGACCTATCCAGCGACCCTAAGGAACAAGTGAACCTGTGGGACGATCCAGCTCATGCCGAAACGCGCGCTCGCTTGATCGACGACATCCTAAAATGGCGATCCGAAAGTAGCCTGAAAACTCAAGGTTTCGTCGACGCCTGCGTGCGCGGCGCGCATGCGCTGCATTCGCCACCACAACACATGGCCCGTGGCCAACACCGGGAAGGGAGCCGCTGATATGGGGCGTATCCAACTGAAAGCCGTGCAAAAGGATTTCGGTCCGGTCACGGTCATCCCGCCCTTGGATCTGGAAATCGACGAGGGTGAATTCGTCGTTTTTGTCGGGCCCTCGGGCTGTGGAAAATCTACGCTTTTGCGCCTGATCGCGGGGTTGGAGGACGTGACCGATGGCGTCATCGAGATCAACGGCCAAGACGCGACTGACCTGCCACCAGGCAAGCGCGGGCTGGCGATGGTGTTCCAGTCCTACGCGCTATACCCGCATCTGACGGTTGCCCAGAACATTGCCTTTCCGCTGCGAATGGCGGGCCATAGTCGCGATGAACAGGCTCGACGGATCGACAACGCTGCCAAGGTTCTAAATCTCACCGACTATCTTGATCGCCGCCCGAAACAGCTTTCCGGTGGACAGCGGCAGCGTGTCGCCATCGGGCGCGCCATCGTCCGTGAACCCTCGGCGTTTTTATTTGACGAACCGCTTTCGAACTTGGATGCGGCGCTGCGCGTCGGCATGCGGTTGGAGATCAGCGAGTTACACAAGCGGCTCGACACAACAATGATCTACGTCACCCACGATCAGGTCGAAGCGATGACGATGGCCGACAAGATCGTGGTGTTGAATGCAGGTGTGATCGAACAGGTCGGTAGCCCACTGGAACTATATGACACACCGCGCAATCTGTTTGTCGCCAAATTCATCGGGTCACCAATGATGAACATCATCGACGGCGAAGAGGCGGCAAAGAAGGATGCGGCGACGATTGGCATTCGCCCCGAACATATGATGCTGTCGACGGAGGCCGGGCAATGGCAGGGCCGGGTCGGTGTGTCAGAGCATCTGGGCAGTGATACGTTCATTCGCCTCGATGTGGATGGCATCGCGGACACGCTGACAATACGTGCCCCGGGCAAGGTGCAACTGGACTATGGTGACACCGCTTTCGTGACCCCGGATGAATCGAACGTGCACCGGTTTGATGACGCCGGATCGCGTATGGGTTAGCGTAAGACGGTGACCCGCCCCAACATCCTGCTTGTCGCATTTGACAGCCTGAGCGCAAAGACCTTGGCGGCGTATCAGGACAGCCTGCCGGCCTTGCGCAATTTGCGCGAAGCGAGCGTCTTTTTTGCCAACGCCTATGCAACGTCGCCGGAGAGCAGCCCGGCGCGCGCCAGTCTGTTCACCGGGCTGGATATAGCGGCGCATGGGCTATGGACCGATGGTGTGGCCTTGCCTGAGCGCGAAACCACACTGCCCGCGCATTTTGCCGGGCACGGCTATCGCACCAGCCTGGTGGGTCGCAGGCAACTGGCAGGTGTGTCCAACTGGACCACAGAGCATGCGATTCCAGGAGAGTTTCACCAATTCGACTGGGCGCAAGGTCCGCTGCACCGATCGCGTCAGAATGCCTATTTGATCTGGCTTCAAGAAGAGGCGTCTGAGACATATTCCGCCATCTTTCCCGCCCAGCCCAACCCAGATGACACCGACATTCCCGCGGGACAGCGCGCAGCGATCGCAGAACTCCCAGATGAGTTGAGCTTCAATGCTTGGGTGGGTGAGCGTATTTGCCAGCAATTTTCTCAGCCCGCGAAACAACCGTTCTTCAGCATTGCGAGCTTGGTTGTCGGTGTCGATATGGGCGCCGAGCCCATCAATGTCGCAGACGCCATAAATGAACGCGCGCTCATACAGGCCGATGCCGCACTTGGGAAGATGCTGGGCACGTTGCCCGAGGACACGATACTTGTTGTGACCTCTGCGCGTGGCGCGATGTCCGATCCGGCGGCGCCCCAACTGGCAGAGCCCGCGATCAAAGTGCCGCTGATGATCCGCGCGGGTAATGGTATGGCGCGACAGGACGAGAGGCTCGTCTCCACGATGGACATCGCCCCAACGCTGTATGAGATCGCGGGTATCAAGTCGCCGCAGCGTATCCAAGGACGGTCCTTTATGAACGACAGTCCACGCGGTTGGGCGCTGGTGCGCACCCGCAATCCCGGCCGCGATCCGCAGACCGCCCTTGTGACAGACCGGTGGAAGTTGGTGATGTTACACGGCAACCCCGATGCGGCCTTGGCGCCCGTTTATCATCTTTATGATCTGACGAATGACCCAGACGAGGCACGCGATCTGTCGGCAAGCCCTAAGCATCAGGGCGAACTGGAAGACATGATCGACCAGATGATTGACGCGCGCGTCGCGCTGGAGGATCGCACCGAACCCAGGATCGCGAGCTTCTGATGTCGCAGCGCCCCAATGTCCTGTTCATCTGCACGGACCAGCAGCGCGGCGATAGCATGGGGTGTACAGGCGCAGATTGGGCCGTGACGCCGAACCTCGACCAATTCGCTGCAGAGGGCGCGCTCTTTCGAAACTGCTATGTTCAGAACCCAGTGTGCAGCCCGTCTCGCGCCTCACTCTTCACAGGAAAATACCCTTCCAACCATGGGCTTTATGCAAACGGCGTGCCTCTGCCCGCTGACCAGCACATGTTCACGCGGACGCTCGCCGATGCGGGTTATGACTGCGGGATGATCGGCAAACAGCATCTGGCGCCTTGTGACACCTGGCGCACAGAGCCGCGCCGGGATGACGGGTATCGCGTTTTCGAATGGGCGCATGGGCCGAACCACCGGGCGCTGGAAAATGACTATCACCGCTGGCTGCGCAAGATGCATCCGGACATCTATCAAGGCATCTTTCCCGACACAGGCGCCAATGAGAACACCGAATATAGCAATCAGTCCCGCACCGGCACGCCCATCGACCATGTCCCCAAAGAGGCGCATTATTCCCATTGGGTGGCAGAACGGGCAATCGATTTCATCGAAACGGATCGGACAGAGCCGTTCTTTTTAATGGCGAACTTCTTTGACCCGCATCATTCCTTTGGCGCGCCGCAGGAATTCCGGGACATGATCGATGCGGATGCAATCCCTGAACCGAACACTAAGGTCGGTGAGTTGGACGAGAAGCCCGCCGCCCATCATGCCTATTCCGCAAAGAGCTATGGCGGCACCGCGCCAGGGTTTCAGGACTACACCTCGGAAGAGATCAAAGAGATCCGCGCGCAATATTGGGCGATGAATGCGCTGATCGACTACGAGATTGGGCGCATTTTGGCGGCGCTTGACGCCTCGGGGCAGGCGAAGAATACGCTGGTGGTGTTCACCTCGGACCATGGTGAAATGCTGGGCAATCACCAGCAACTTCTGAAAGGCCCGCAGCTTTACGATGATCTGGCGCGGGTACCGTTGATCATGCGTTGGCCTGACCGGTTTCAGCCCGAAACCGAGGTCGCAGAGCTTGTTCAATGGATCGATCTGCCCGCAACTTTATTGCAGGCCGCAGGATGTGCCACCGGCAATGGTGTGCA
Organism: uncultured Paracoccaceae bacterium; assembly: GCA_951812305.1. Lineage (GTDB taxonomy): Bacteria > Pseudomonadota > Alphaproteobacteria > Rhodobacterales > Rhodobacteraceae > Rhodobacter_B. The sequence goes on along the minus strand of CATOSB010000008.1, from coordinate 48,847 downwards.
AGGCAGGTCACTCCTGCCTCTCGCATCTGGAGACAACGTTGCGTGGCGAAGCTGGGCCATCTGCGAATACCGTGACTCCGGATTTGCATGCGATCCTCAGATCATGACGACCATGCTGCGCCAGGGAGATTGGAAGCTGATTATTTGGCATGGGGAACCTGCTTGCGGGAGCACCCGTGACGGGGAGTTATATGACCTGGCACGCGATCCGGGCGAATTGCAAAATCTTTTCCATGATCCAGAGCATTTTGCTCAACGCGCCAAGATGAAGGCACTGCTTCTGGACGTATTTGTCCACGTGGAGGACGCATCAGCGCCACAAAAACGCATCTGGTAGCGGCAAATTTTTTGGACCCCAGGCGCAAGATCAGCAGGCGGCCATATCCATCGACTGATAAAATGCCGACATCCGTGAACTTTGCAGCATTTGCCGCGATGGGCTCAGGTCCGCCTAATGCCGGTGCAGCATGGTTGATGATGAAGGCGGTCCCGAACCCGCCGTTGGCGTGGCGGGCTACTTTGCTGAGATTTATGTGTTATTGCTCACGCGCCGACATTAACGTTTCGACAGTCAGCATTGAGCCACCGCGCCGCGAAATCTGGCTGAGAGCCCGCAAGTGTCAGATCCTAAGACATATCGGAATGTCCGCAATCGTTGAAATGACGATTCTATTTTCGAAAGAGGGACACTTGCTTGGTCACGCTCTGTAGGCTGGCAAGGGTGATCGGTCTTGGAGTTCGATCATTCGGCGCAGCATGATCTCGTTGAGAGAGGATCGTGCATCAGCGCTGGCTGGATCGTCAAACAGGTTGGACATCTCATCGGGATCTTGCGCCAAGTCAAATAGCTCGCCCCAGTTTCCGCCTTGGCGCAAGGACATGCGATGGGTGTTGGTCACAATCGTACGCACCCTTTGTGGTCGGTCGAAACCGATCATAGTGCGTTGGCTGTCTTCCTCGATGATCACAGCCTCGGGCGGAGAAGTGCTGAACAAGTCGCGCCCCTGAATGCCGTTGTTTGGCTGGATGCCAGCCCGCGCGAGGATGGTGGTAGAGATATCGATGGACGACCCAAGCCCCGCCTCGCGTTGGCCTAAACCAGGCGTGGCTGGGTCATGCCAGATGAATGGCACGCGGATAATGCCTTGATAATGCAGCAGAAGCTTCAGCATTAACCCATGGTCGCCCATATAGTCACCATGGTCTGAGGTAAAGATCACGACTGTGTCTTCGGCGAGACCGAGGGCCCCCAAACGTCCCAACACGCGGCCAATTGCGTCATCAATCATTGTGATCTGGCCATAGGTCAGCGCGATTATCGCGCGGGCCTCATCCTCTGTCACGGCAAAGGGGTTTTGGTTGTCCCGCGGATCGCTGCCATTTTCCATGGCTTCCTTCATTGCCTTGATCGGCGGCAGATCCCCTTCGCCAAAAGAAGGCGGCAATTCCATTTCGGCGGGGTCGTACATGTCCCAGTATTTGCCCGGTGGCGTGAAGGGATGATGCGGGTCGGGGAAGGACATTTGCAGGAAAAACGGCTGATCGCTGTCGGCCTGTTCGGTCAGCCAAGCCTCGGTCCGGTCGGCAATCCATGTCGTGGAGTATAATTCCTCTGGCACAGCTGTACGCCAGGCTTGCGGGGCATTGATACGGTTGTCCGGCAGCGCGTTTTCCGGACCCACCAGGTTATCGAAATCAGCGCGCTGCTCGCGCGCCCACAAAAGGTAATCACCACAGGCCTTATCCGCGTGATCGGCGGCCACTTCGACATGGTCAAAGCCATAAAAATGTTCGCCCATCCGGTCGGCCAGCGGTGTATCCCATCGCGTTTTAACCTCTAGGTCATATTCTGGGCCGTGGCGGTTATTTTTGACCGCATCACGCAGGCCAAGGCTGGGTGTTCTGAGCTCGTTTTGCGGCTCATATTTATTGGTCGCCGGTAGCCCGGTGAAGCTTTGCAGATGCGATTTGCCGATCAGGCCGGTCTTGTAACCTGCGTCGCGCAGCAGCTCGACAAAGGTCGTGTGATCTTTGGACAAAGGCACGCCGTTGTGGCGCGCGCCATGAAGCGACGGCATCCGCCCGGTCATGATCGAGGCGCGATTGGGCATGCAGATCGGATTGGCGACATAGAACTTGTCCCAAGCCGTCCCCTTTGCGGCGATGCCGTCGATATTAGGGGTCCGAACAACACGGTTTCCATAGCAGCCCAAGTGATCCGCGCGGTGCTGGTCGGTGATGATAAACAGGAAGTTCGGGCGCTTGGTCATGTCGCGTGGTCCTTGCGGGTTGATGCGCTGCGTATGTCAAAGAGGATCAGGGCGAGCCCAATTGCGACGGCGGGCAGATGGATGGCCGGACTAAGCGCGAGCGTCGCGAAGGCTACTGCAAAGCGCAGGCCGATCTCTGCCCATGTCAGTTTGCGGCGGTCATAGCCGGACAAGGCGGATGAGAACAGCCAGATGCAGAAACAGGTCCGCGCGGTGATCCAAAGGAAGGGCAGTAGGCTGAATTCCTCGATGATCAGAAGCGTTGGGTAAAAGGCGAAAATGAACGGTATGATGAACTTGGCCATGCCAAGGCGGAAGGCCATCAGCGCGGTCATCAATGGGTTCGCCCCGGCAATCGGTGCCGCTGCGTAGGCCGCGATGGCAACAGGCGGTGTTAGGGAAGAGGCGACGCCGTAGTAGAAGACGAACATATGCGCGGTCAGCATAGAGACGCCAAGCGCCTGGATCGCAGGGCCCATCACAAGGATGATGATTAGATAGGCGGGCAGTGTGGGCATGCCCATGCCGAGGATTAGTGCGCCGACCATCGCAACGAGCAAGGCAGAGAACAGGCTCTCGCCGCGCACCTCGGCAATCACGCTGGCCAGCTTTAGGCCAAGCCCCGTGCTGTCGAGCGACCCGACCAGGATGCCAATCGCGGCGATGGCGATCAGCAGCGACGCGCCCGATTGCGCGCCTTTCAGAAAGCTTCGCCAGATGCGCATCGGGTCGCGGCGCACCTCTGGATTGACGACCGACAGCACCAATAGCACCACGACCGCGTTGAACCCGGCGGCAGAGGTCGATACGCCTGCAACGAGCGATCCGATGACCGTCAGGATCGGGCCGACAAACAGGACCGAATTGATCAGGTCGATTCGGCTGATTTTGTCGTCGATGCTCATAGGCTGGACGTCGATGCCTTGGCGGCGTGCCTCGACAGTGACCGCAGAAAACAAGCTGAAATAGTAGAACAGGGCCGGGAACAAAGCGGCGACGATGATGTTAAGGTAGCCCGCGCCGGTTAAATCCGCCATGACCAGCGCGGCGGCCCCCATGATCGGGGGCATGATCTGGCCGCCGGATGAGGCCGTTGCCTCGATCCCCCCTGCGAAGGTCGGGGAAAACCCGCGCTTCTTGATCATCGGAATGGTGAATGTACCGGTACCGACGATATTGGCGACGGTGGATCCAGACATCGTGCCGAACATGGATGATGCCAAGATCGCCGCATGGGCCGGGCCGCCTCGCGTGCGCCTTGTGATGAGGAAGGCGAACTTCAGCAGTGTATCGCCCGCGCCGGTGCCCTCTAACAGAACGCCGAAAATAATGAAGATGAAGACAGTGGACAGAACGATATTGGTGATCGATCCGAACACACCTTTGTTGGTGTTATACCACAGAGCCTCGGCGACCTCTTTCAGCGAAAACCCGGTATGGGCCAGAAGTCCCGGCAAATCCTGCCCCCAAAGCAGGTAGATGACCCCAAAAGCGCCGACGCCAAAAAGGCCCCAACCCCAGAGCCTTCGGCACAGTTCCAGAAAGATCACAAGACCGGCCAGCGCGGGCCAGGCGTCGCGGTTGGACACATCGTAAAGCGCGACTTCCATCTGCGTTTGCACGTAATGGAACGACCAGATCGCCCATAGCCCTACGACAATCATCGCAATATCGAGCGCCAGATGCACAATTGCCGCTGTGCTTGTTGGAGCGCCATCCGCCTCTCGTTTTCGACGCGCTACCCCGACCGCCACGATCAGGGCCAAGGCAAACCCGCCCGCGCGGTGCAGTTTCGGATCGATCAGATCGATGCCCGAGCTGTAAAGCGCAATTGCGCCAAGCGCCGCCGCTGCCAAAGCGGTGAGCAGGGTGAACAAGCGGCTTGCGCCGCTGGGCGTGTCTCCCGGTGCGGTCATGAAGGTACCTTAGAAGTTGGTAGTAGTGGCCGGGCGCGCGATTGCACCCGGCCAGTCATGAAACGCGTTACGGGCGCAGTTGGTCAGGTATGGCAATACCCGCTTCTTCGTAATACCGCGCCGCACCGGGGTGTAGCGGCACATTAACGGCGGTGAATGCGGTTTCTGGCGTGACCGATTTTAGGAAAAAGGCCGTCGCGTGGACTTCATCCAGCCCCTCCCAGAACGCTTTGGTGGCCTGATAGACCACCTCTTCATCAACTCCTGCATGGGTGCCAACGAACTGAGTGAAGCCAAGCGCCGTTATCTCGCCGCCGGTCAACTGACCCTTATAGAGGTCACCGTCAAACATCAGCATGCCACGACCCGGGCGCCCAAATAGCGCCTGCATTGCGTCAGAACCGACGACTTCTTCAGGGATCGACAGGATACGGAATTCACTATTCAGTCCAAAGCGTTCAATGTTAGCGGACCCAACCTCGGCAGGGCGCACCATCATGTCGATCTTGCCATCGGCCAGCGCCGCATAGCCTTCACCCCAGCTGAGGCGCACAGCCTCATAATCCGTGCCCGCCTCGTAACCGGTGATGATCTTGATCAGCGCCTCTGACGTGGCAGAGGCCGATCCAGCGGGCGGGCCGGTAAAGACGGTCTTGCCCTTTATGTCCTCCCAAGTCTCGATACCGGATCCCGACAACGTAACCGGGTGATAGGCCCCGGCCTTGAAGCCGACGATCGAGCGGAGGTTTTTGGCCAATTCACCAGCGCCTTCAACGTTCTGGTACATCCGCTTTTGGCCCGCCATCAGCGGCACCAGCGACGGGACAGAGGAAAAGAAATCAATCTCGCTCTTCGCGCCTTTTAGCATCGATTTGGTCAGGGTTTGGCCCGCGTTCACCTGGATGTCGACACCGGCCTTTCCGGCCTGAGTGACAAAAGCGACGAACATCGCATGCACAGGACCACCAGCGCCTGCTGTTTCGCCCTTGTAGATTTGCGCGGCGCCCGTTGTGGGCAGCAGCGCGGCCGCAGCGACGCAGGCTGCAGCGATGATTGATTTGAGTTTAAGCACAGAATCCTCCCTTAGATTTTGATGCACTCTAGCAGAGACATCTCATTTGGAATAATCAAACGTATGTCTGCATACATAAAGAATTGCTATGAAAATTGATCCCAAACATCTGGCACAGCTGTCCGTCATCGTCGAGGCCGGGTCTTTTCAATCTGCGGCTGACAGGCTGGAGTTGACGCAACCCGCGCTGAGTCGAAACATGAGCGCGCTCGAGGCCCGCATGGGAACGCCGGTGTTCAAACGCGACGGCAGGCGATCGGTACCAAACACTCTGGGGCTAAGGCTTGCGCGCAACGGTCTGGCCATCCGCCTTGCGGAAGAAGAGGCCAGCGTGGTGGCGGATCAATCGGCCAAGGGCTCAGCAGGAGAGCTGCGTATCGGTGCGCCGCCGATTGTGGCCGGACGGTTCATCACCGAGGCGCTTTCTAAATTTATTAGTAACTCCCAAGCACCCCCCACGTTTGAGTGTTATTGTCAGTTTTATGGTGAGTCGAATTTGCCATTTTGCGCGTGTTTTTTTCTTTCTTGTCTGAATTCTGTGGCGCCGGGTTGATTTCTCTGAATCAGTGGTGGGATGGATCAGGTTGCCGCCCTTGAACAACTTCTCGCCACGGCTCTGCGTCGGATCGCTGAGCTTGAAGCTGCGTTGGCGAGCATGGCGGAAGAGATCACGGACCTGCGCCGACAGTTGGCCAAGAACAGCAGCAATAGCAGCAAGCCCCCTTCAAGTGATGGCCTGAAGAAGCCAGCCCCGCGCAGCCTGCGTGGCAAATCCGGAAAGAAAAGTGGCGGCCAAGTTGGCCACCGGGGCGACACCCTGCGCCAGACGTCAACACCCGACTTTGTCGAACGGCATGAGGCGACGCATTGCAGCGCCTGTCAGAGCGCCCTGACGGCGGAGATGGTGAAAGGGATCGAGAAGCGTCAGGTGTTCGACTTGCCTGCGCCACGCCTGGAGGTCACCGAGCATCAGGCGGCGGTTTATTGTTGCGACCATTGTCGAGCCACGACGACGGCTGGCTTTCCCGATGGCGTGGCCGCGCATGTGCAATATGGCACGCGCATGCGGGCAGTGGCGGTCTATTGCAATGTTCAGCAGCTGATACCCGAGGATCGGGTCTGCCAGCTTATGCGCGACCTGTTTGGGGCCACCAGCTTGTGCGCGGCCAGCGTGACCAACTGGACGCGCGGCGCGGCAAATAAGATGGGTGTCGTGGTTGAACACATTCTCGCCCGGCTTGCCGAAGGCGGCGTTCGGCATCTGGACGAGACCGGACTTCGTGTTGCCGGCAAGCTGCACTGGCTGCACACGATCTGCGATACCGCCTTCACCCATTACCGCATCAGCGCCAAACGCGGTGCTGTTCCAACCTTCCTGACCGGCGGGACGATCATTCATGATCACTGGAAACCCTACTACGCCCATATGAGCGGAGTGGACGCCCACGCCCTCTGCGGGGCGCATCACTTGCGCGAACTCAAGGCCATCGAAGAGATCGAAAAAGAGCCTTGGGCGACGGAGATGAGCGCAGTGCTTCATAGCGCCAATCAGCTCAGATGCGCGGCTCAGGATCAAGGCGAGACCGAACTCCCGGAACTGGTTCGCCAGGGTATAGTCACCAGATACATGGCGATCCTCGCCAAGGGGCTCGCCTTCCACGAACGCCGGCCCCCGCTGGCCAAAAGCCCCGGCACCCGCGGCCGAAAAGCCAGGCGGCCAGGCCACAACCTGCTCCTCCGCCTGCGTGACTACCGCGATGACGTTTTGCGATTCATCGCCGACTTCGCGGTCCCATTCACAAACAATCAGGCCGAACAGGACCTGCGCATGATGAAGCTGCGCATGAAAATCTCGGGCACCTTCCGCACCCTCGAGGGCGCGCGGGTCTTCGCCGACATCAGGTCCGTCATCTCGACGGCCAGAAAACACCGGTTCAACATCCTGGAAATCCTGACCCTGTCACCACCTCAGATCATCGCACGGCTCTGACGGAACAAAACCCCGCAACCCTATCGGACAGGGTGCTTGGGAGTTACCTTTCTTGTCTGAATTCTGTGGCGCCGGGTTGATTTCTCTGAATCAGTGGTGGGATGGATCAGGTTGCCGCCCTTGAACAACTTCTCGCCACGGCTCTGCGTCGGATCGCTGAGCTTGAAGCTGCGTTGGCGAGCATGGCGGAAGAGATCACGGACCTGCGCCGACAGTTGGCCAAGAACAGCAGCAATGTGAGTGGAATCATAAGCGCGTGTACCGGATCTACTGTGAGTTGGAGTTGAACCTGCGTATCAGGCCGCGCACACGGCTGAAGCGGCCCAAGCCAGACGAATTGGCCGTGCCTGAGGCTCCCAACCAGACTTGGTCTATGGACTTCATGCAGGACCAGCTTGCAGATGGTCGTAAGTTCCGAACCCTCAATGTGCTGGATGATTACAATCGAGAGGGCTTGGGTATCGAAGTGGACTTCTCGTTGCCCGCTGTACGTGTCGTTCGCAGCTTGAACCAGATCATAGAGTGGCGCGGTGCACCCCGGATCATTCGTGTCGACAACGGCCCCGAATACGTCAGTGGGCTTTTGAAAACATGGGCTGAGATGCGCGGCATTCACATCGAATACATCCAGCGAGGCAAACCGCAACAGAACGCCTGCATCGAGCGCTACAATCGCACGGTGCGCCACGAATGGCTGGATCAGAACATCTTTGAAACGATAGAGGAGGCACAAGATCAGGCCACCAAATGGCTTGTCTTACAACAACGACCAGCCCAACATGGCCATCGGCGGGATCACACCCGCTATGAAACTGAAAATGGCCGCGTAGTTCTACAGGCGGACCCCATTAAAAATGGGGGGATTACCTAAGGCCTCTCAGAGACCCTATTTCCGCGTGGGACTTTTGAAAAGAAAAATCAGTCCTTATGAGGGTATATCGTTCCCCTCAGCCGCACGTCCCTTTGACAATAACTCGGGAATCCCTCGCGCACACCTGCGCACGAAATCGCAAGCTTTTGAGCGAAATCTCAACCAAACCTTGCGAAATTCAATACTTGAAAACCTGAATTGTCTGCTCCAATTCAAGGGCTTACGGAAAAATCACAGACGACTTTCTATAAAACTCGAAAATTGATTCTCTTAGTTTTCCGGAAGTTGTATCGCCATACCTGGATAAATCTTATTCGCACCGTTAGGTAATGAATTTCCCTCAACAAGTGCGGCTAATCGATTAGCGTCACCAAATTTTTCTTCGGCTATGGCCCACAATGTATCCCCATCTTGAACCACGTAAGTGTTGACATCTGCCATATGCGAAACTCTTGGAATTGTTAACTCCTTTCCCACGGCTAAAGCGTTAGGGTTCTTTATCCCATTGAGTTGAGCGATTGTCATCACAAACTCCTGACTACCAAAATACTCCTCCGAAATCGCATGCAGGTTATCACCTAGTTCGATAATATGTTTTCGTACTGGGGCTCCACCAATTTCCGCATTCAATTGTAGCAACAAATTTAAGTCCGCTCGCAACTGGCATGCGGTCGCAGGTGTCAAATATGAATTATTGTCTTGTTCTACAGAACCTTTGTTTAGCTTGAGTTTGACTGCCGCATCTCGATTGGCTGGAATTTGAAAAAATCTAAATCGTTGTGGTTGTGGATTGGTTCCATAAAAGCCAGTATTGGAAGTAAATTTCAGTCGACCCTTGAATACCGCAGAAAATAACAAAGCTTTATCAGACACAAAGTTATTTATTGAAGGTATGTCGAACAAACTATCAACATACGGTTTGATACTTTGTAACTCCCAAGCACCCTGTCCGATAGGGTTGCGGGGTTTTGTTCCGTCAGAGCCGTGCGATGATCTGAGGTGGTGACAGGGTCAGGATTTCCAGGATGTTGAACCGGTGTTTTCTGGCCGTCGAGATGACGGACCTGATGTCGGCGAAGACCCGCGCGCCCTCGAGGGTGCGGAAGGTGCCCGAGATTTTCATGCGCAGCTTCATCATGCGCAGGTCCTGTTCGGCCTGATTGTTTGTGAATGGGACCGCGAAGTCGGCGATGAATCGCAAAACGTCATCGCGGTAGTCACGCAGGCGGAGGAGCAGGTTGTGGCCTGGCCGCCTGGCTTTTCGGCCGCGGGTGCCGGGGCTTTTGGCCAGCGGGGGCCGGCGTTCGTGGAAGGCGAGCCCCTTGGCGAGGATCGCCATGTATCTGGTGACTATACCCTGGCGAACCAGTTCCGGGAGTTCGGTCTCGCCTTGATCCTGAGCCGCGCATCTGAGCTGATTGGCGCTATGAAGCACTGCGCTCATCTCCGTCGCCCAAGGCTCTTTTTCGATCTCTTCGATGGCCTTGAGTTCGCGCAAGTGATGCGCCCCGCAGAGGGCGTGGGCGTCCACTCCGCTCATATGGGCGTAGTAGGGTTTCCAGTGATCATGAATGATCGTCCCGCCGGTCAGGAAGGTTGGAACAGCACCGCGTTTGGCGCTGATGCGGTAATGGGTGAAGGCGGTATCGCAGATCGTGTGCAGCCAGTGCAGCTTGCCGGCAACACGAAGTCCGGTCTCGTCCAGATGCCGAACGCCGCCTTCGGCAAGCCGGGCGAGAATGTGTTCAACCACGACACCCATCTTATTTGCCGCGCCGCGCGTCCAGTTGGTCACGCTGGCCGCGCACAAGCTGGTGGCCCCAAACAGGTCGCGCATAAGCTGGCAGACCCGATCCTCGGGTATCAGCTGCTGAACATTGCAATAGACCGCCACTGCCCGCATGCGCGTGCCATATTGCACATGCGCGGCCACGCCATCGGGAAAGCCAGCCGTCGTCGTGGCTCGACAATGGTCGCAACAATAAACCGCCGCCTGATGCTCGGTGACCTCCAGGCGTGGCGCAGGCAAGTCGAACACCTGACGCTTCTCGATCCCTTTCACCATCTCCGCCGTCAGGGCGCTCTGACAGGCGCTGCAATGCGTCGCCTCATGCCGTTCGACAAAGTCGGGTGTTGACGTCTGGCGCAGGGTGTCGCCCCGGTGGCCAACTTGGCCGCCACTTTTCTTTCCGGATTTGCCACGCAGGCTGCGCGGGGCTGGCTTCTTCAGGCCATCACTTGAAGGGGGCTTGCTGCTATTGCTGCTGTTCTTGGCCAACTGTCGGCGCAGGTCCGTGATCTCTTCCGCCATGCTCGCCAACGCAGCTTCAAGCTCAGCGATCCGACGCAGAGCCGTGGCGAGAAGTTGTTCAAGGGCGGCAACCTGATCCATCCCACCACTGATTCAGAGAAATCAACCCGGCGCCACAGAATTCAGACAAGAAAGAAAAAAAACACGCGCAAAATGGCAAATTCGACTCACCATAAAACTGACAATAACACTCAAACGTGGGGGGTGCTTGGGAGTTACGTTAAAAGACACAAATAGAACAGCCGATGTTGGAAACTCTGAAAAACTAGACGATGAGCCAAACCTGGCGCCCAATGAAGTTGTATCAGACCCTGCTGTCGCTACTAAACCACGCGTAGGTGGTGCAGGAAGCGCTTGGAAGGCTGGAGCTGTTGAGCAGAACAAAGCGGCGTTGAGCAGAGCTCGCCAAAAAATGGTTGATGATATTCTGACTGGTCATCATGAACTCTCCATTGCATCATCCATGGTCACTGACCGACTTGGTTCGGATCGTCGCGTGGATTGGCTAAGCCAGGAGGCGTTCCTAACCCTAAAGAATAGCATCGAGGCCAATGGTCAAGATACTCCGATCCAGGTCTGGCCGAGTGATCCGAATTGGAAACCAGACCCGCTCAATCCAGAAAACGTTGAAGGAGTGCAGTTTGACCTAATCACCGGAAGAAGGCGACATGCGATCGCGGAGTTGCTTGGTAGGCCTTTGCGCGCCGTTCTAGCTTCGCCGGAAAAACGTGGTTCTCGGGACGAAGAATTTGAACTCCTGTTCATGCGGTTCAGAGAGAACGAGGAACGTGAAAACCTTGGACCGTTCGAACGCCTCCTATCAATTGGAGAAATGTTTGAGAACCTCAAAGCCAGCAGCACATCGAGCAACATAACGGCGGTTTCCTTCGCTAAACGCATAGGCGTTCATGAGAGCGTCGTGTCACGCGGAAGGGCGGTTTTTAGAGATCGGAAGCAAATCTGTAACTCCCAAGCACCCTGTCCGATAGGGTTGCGGGGTTTTGTTCCGTCAGAGCCGTGCGATGATCTGAGGTGGTGACAGGGTCAGGATTTCCAGGATGTTGAACCGGTGTTTTCTGGCCGTCGAGATGACGGACCTGATGTCGGCGAAGACCCGCGCGCCCTCGAGGGTGCGGAAGGTGCCCGAGATTTTCATGCGCAGCTTCATCATGCGCAGGTCCTGTTCGGCCTGATTGTTTGTGAATGGGACCGCGAAGTCGGCGATGAATCGCAAAACGTCATCGCGGTAGTCACGCAGGCGGAGGAGCAGGTTGTGGCCTGGCCGCCTGGCTTTTCGGCCGCGGGTGCCGGGGCTTTTGGCCAGCGGGGGCTGGCGTTCGTGGAAGGCGAGCCCCTTGGCGAGGATCGCCATGTATCTGGTGACTATACCCTGGCGAACCAGTTCCGGGAGTTCGGTCTCGCCTTGATCCTGAGCCGCGCATCTGAGCTGATTGGCGCTATGAAGCACTGCGCTCATCTCCGTCGCCCAAGGCTCTTTTTCGATCTCTTCGATGGCCTTGAGTTCGCGCAAGTGATGCGCCCCGCAGAGGGCGTGGGCGTCCACTCCGCTCATATGGGCGTAGTAGGGTTTCCAGTGATCATGAATGATCGTCCCGCCGGTCAGGAAGGTTGGAACAGCACCGCGTTTGGCGCTGATGCGGTAATGGGTGAAGGCGGTATCGCAGATCGTGTGCAGCCAGTGCAGCTTGCCGGCAACACGAAGTCCGGTCTCGTCCAGATGCCGAACGCCGCCTTCGGCAAGCCGGGCGAGAATGTGTTCAACCACGACACCCATCTTATTTGCCGCGCCGCGCGTCCAGTTGGTCACGCTGGCCGCGCACAAGCTGGTGGCCCCAAACAGGTCGCGCATAAGCTGGCAGACCCGATCCTCGGGTATCAGCTGCTGAACATTGCAATAGACCGCCACTGCCCGCATGCGCGTGCCATATTGCACATGCGCGGCCACGCCATCGGGAAAGCCAGCCGTCGTCGTGGCTCGACAATGGTCGCAACAATAAACCGCCGCCTGATGCTCGGTGACCTCCAGGCGTGGCGCAGGCAAGTCGAACACCTGACGCTTCTCGATCCCTTTCACCATCTCCGCCGTCAGGGCGCTCTGACAGGCGCTGCAATGCGTCGCCTCATGCCGTTCGACAAAGTCGGGTGTTGACGTCTGGCGCAGGGTGTCGCCCCGGTGGCCAACTTGGCCGCCACTTTTCTTTCCGGATTTGCCACGCAGGCTGCGCGGGGCTGGCTTCTTCAGGCCATCACTTGAAGGGGGCTTGCTGCTATTGCTGCTGTTCTTGGCCAACTGTCGGCGCAGGTCCGTGATCTCTTCCGCCATGCTCGCCAACGCAGCTTCAAGCTCAGCGATCCGACGCAGAGCCGTGGCGAGAAGTTGTTCAAGGGCGGCAACCTGATCCATCCCACCACTGATTCAGAGAAATCAACCCGGCGCCACAGAATTCAGACAAGAAAGAAAAAAAACACGCGCAAAATGGCAAATTCGACTCACCATAAAACTGACAATAACACTCAAACGTGGGGGGTGCTTGGGAGTTACGCAAATCTTGAATAAATTCAAGAATGCCTATGACCTCAGTTTTCCGGACCTTCAGAAAGCTGTTTCTAGCTTGACTGAAGCCAAGACGACGAAGGCCAAGGCATCGGCAAAATCCAAGAAGGTTATCGTTACGAGAGCGGTCGGATCGAGAAACCTTTCGATGTCATCACAAGGTGGAAAGCTATCCGTCAGTGCGGCTGGATTAGATTTGGATAAGCAGGGTCTTGAAGGCCTTGGTGATGTGATCGCAGCTTATCTGCAAGAACATGGGTCGACAAAATGAAGCGCTCACCTGCAACGACAGGGAAGGGCGCGCGACCCTCATTTGAGGCAAAGAGCAGAAAGGAACATCACGTGATCTAGCGGCAAAAGAAAAGCCCCCAAACCGCGCGGCCTGAGAGCTGATCTAATTCGTTGTGCAACGTTTAGATACCTTTCCCGCGAATCGAAGTCAACGACACAACACCGATTTGGTGAACGGGACCCTTTTGCCTTCATTCAACTGATGGAGGTGTAAAAACACTCATGAAACATAATGGTTGGCGCAAGCCGACACCGGGACTTGGCATCGCTGAACAGCTTGGCCAAGCCGGTGAACAGTTAGTTGTACCCAAAAAGCAAGCCTTGCTGGCCTGCAAACGCGTGGCCGCACATATTGGCCTCAAGGCCAGCGACATGCTGTTGCTCGACACCTTTGGGGCATTCACCCAAACTCAAGACTGGGAAGAGGGCAGGCGGCCCATTGTGTGGGCGTCTAACGCCTATCTCATGGAACAGACCGGGTTCTCGCTCTCCGCGCTCAAGCGCCACGCTAGGCGGCTTGTTGATGTCGGTGTGATTGCATTCAAAGACAGCCCTAACGGCAAGCGCTGGGGACACAGAGATGCAGAGGGACATATAGTTGAAGCTTATGGCTTCGATCTGGCTCCACTGGCGGCACGCGCAGAAGAATTCGAGATCCTTCACGGACACCTGCAAGCCGAGCGCCAACTTTGCTTGCGTGTGAAGCGCCAAATCACAATCACACGGCGTGTGATCCGGGCTAAGCTGGAAGTCGCCCTCGATCGTGCCATCAACGGCCCCTGGAACGGCTTCTCAGAGGCCTTTCAGGCACTTTTGGATCGTTTGCCAAAGCGCACAAAGGGCTCTGATTGGCTCCTCGATCTCCTCCAGCGGTTCACAGATCTCAAAGAGCAGGTCGAAGCTGCCTTTGTTAAGGCTGAAGAAGTTGTTGAAATGCCTGTGGAAAACGACAGTACAGATAAGGTGTATTTGCCAACCAATACTATAGAAATGAACCCCAAGCGGTCCAATAATGAACCTCACATACCAGTTACAAAACAACTCCATCCTGTAATTAGTAATTCCTCAGAATCTGAGAAAGCGGGAGGCACAGCTCTAAAACTGGATTCCGAGCCGCCTGGTGAAACGGGGCAAGACGAGTGGAGTATGACAACCAAAAAACCACGCAACACGGTACTTGATTTGGGAACGGTGTTGCAGGCGTGTCCTGGATTTACTCAAATGGCCCGTGATCTTGGCGGCTACATCAAAAATTGGAACCAATTACACCGCGTCGCGGGACAGGTGCGCCCGATGGTCGGGGTTTCAGAACACGCCTGGACGGTTGCTCAAGAAAAACTGGGACCGCAGTTGGCCTCAGCCGCCATGGCGATGATTTTTGACAAGTTCAACGATGGCGAAGTGAGCTCAGCAGGGGGATATCTGCGCGGTATGGTTGAGAAAGCCGGGGCAGGGGAGTTGCATCTGGAGAGAAGCTTTTATGGTCGTTTGAGTGGCAAGGCAGCATGATGGGCGCGTCTTATCTTGAACGGGGTGCTACTCAGTGCTACTTTATGGCCAAAGGAGTTTTCCCATGGCTGTAAAATCATCGATCTCTTTGTCTGACCAACAAGATGCCTTTGCCCGTCGTCTGGTGGAGCAGGGCCGGTTTTCCAGTGTCAGTGCCGTTGTTCAGAACGGGCTCGATCTTTTGCGTCAAAGAACTGAAGCCGAAGAGGTCGAGACAGCGGCGCTCAGTGCCTTGCTGTCAGATCGGTTCCGTGGTGACTTTGTCTCTGGGGCTGAGATGGAAACACGTGTTGTGGCGATGATTGACAAAAAGCGGCAAAACGCCCGTGTGGAGAGTTGAATTTGCGGCACAAGCCGAGCGCGATTTTGACCTGATCTTTGACCATCTGCTGCAATCGTATCAAGACTTCGGAGATGAGTTCGACGTCGCCATTGATCGTGCCGCGCAGCGTCTTCTGTCCATTCAGTCCGCTGCACAGGATCTGGCGAAGATACCTTATCAGGGGACGTTGCGCCCGGATATCCTCGATGGGTTGCGATTTGTCCGGCACAATCAGGCAGTCTACTGGTTTGTTGCGGATGAGGATCGAAAGACGGTGCAGGTCCTGGCGATCTTTTATGGCGGGCAAGATCACATTCGCCATATGCTGACCCGTTGGCTCAGTGATCTGCCGGAGCAGGGCAGTGGCCTATAATCTGGCCGCTTTGGTCAGGTTCACGCGGAACCGATCTCTGCGCCGTTGATACTGACGGGTCATTTCTGCAGAAGCGTACCCAAGTTTTTTTTGGACGTAGCGCTCATCGACTTCTGCGCCGGACGCCGGACCCGCCCGCAGGGAGTGCCCCGAGAACCGGGCAACGCGGGCTTCATTTCTGACATGTCGCTGAGCATATCTTTTTACGTCCGATAAGTTTGGCGAATTATTGGACGTGACAGAGACCAGCGAGGTGGGGCGGTTTAGCCCGTACATAGTGGACAAAAGCGCCGCGCGCGAACGCCGGACATGCAGCGTTGCTGCCAGGTGCGCGCCGATATGCGTGCGCTTTTTCATATGGTGCCGCCGGTGCGGCGGCGCAGACGGAGTCTTTGCGAAAGGCCGTAAGCCGTTTCGAAGACGTGGTTTTCGATCAGTGCGGGCGGTCTTCCGCGAAGACGGCCGCGAGGTCGGGCGCGTCCAGAACGGCATCCAGCCAGGCCTCGATCCGATCGGGTGCGGCCGCGGCGATCCGCGTCTCGATATCCCGGGGCAGGGGGCCGAAACGGCGCTCCAACTGGCGTCCGAGGGTTTCGGCTTTGCCTTTCGCTTCGCCCCTGGCCAGACCTTCCGCCTTGCCCTCGGCCTTTCCTTTCGCTTCGCCCCTGGCCAATCCGCGCGCTTCGCCCGCTTTCAGGCCTTCCGCCTTGCCCCTGGCCAATCCGCGCGCTTCGCCCTGTTCGAGCAGTGTTTCAGCAATGGTTCCCATAAGAGCCTCCAGTTCGTTATGTCCCCCGGTCCTGAGCGTGGCCCGCAGGGAGTCCTGATCCACATTATAGACCCGCAGCACATATTCAAGAACCTGTCGCCGCAGATCGGTCCCCTCGGGCAGGCTCCCGGCGATCTCCGCCAGAAAGGCCAGGGCCTCCTGCCGCAGCGTGATAAACCCCGCCCTCAGCGCGGCGTTGCGCGACAGCGCGTCGATCTCCATGGCCCGCAGGTTGCGCAGGATATACCCCGCTCCGGGCAGGAAAGCGAGATCGGGATCATCGGTGGCGATCATGTCGCGCAGGCTGTCGGGTACGGTCCAGGGCTCCGCGCCATGATAGACGACCACCGGAATGATCGGGGGCAGGGCGCGGAGCCGGGCTGTACCGGTTCCGGCGCAGCGCTTCCAGATGCGCACCATATAGGAGGCCAACTGAAGCGGCAGCGCCGGATCGGGCGTGCTTTTGTGCTCCGCCAGAACATATACGAAGGCGTCGGTCCCGGAGGTCAACGCGACCTTCATCAGCAGATCGCTCTGGCTGCCGGCGAGCGCTTCATCGACGAAACTGCCTTCAAGGATCTCTGGGGGCGCAGGGGCGAGCTGTCCCACAATAGTGTTGGGGAGGTGATCCCGCAGGAAGTCCCGTGCGCGCCCGGGATCGGACAGCAGCGCGCGGAAGAGCGTGTCGTGCGGATTGTGCAACTCGGCCATCGGATCCCTGTGCAAAGTGGTGTCACCCCTGCTGCTATGGCAGGGCGGTCCAACAGGCAAGCCCGGTTGTGTGTGGTCGGTTGTGTCGGGCCGCTTCAGTCTGTCCGGGGGTGTCAGATACCTTTGACCCTGATCCCCCGGTGCTGGCCTGGTACCCGCATCAAGCGCATTCTCCACCATCTCCTGGACCGCGCTGGCGGGGCGTTCCCCGATTTCGCCAACTGCGATGCGGCTGATCGTGACTTCGTCGAGTTGTCGAATGGCGGGCCGGTGAGCGCCGGGAGAGGGGGTTGGGTGCCGCGAGCGCCTTGAGACATGCGGTGATCGCCATCATGATCGAAGCGGTGACAAAAACCGGGGCGGCTTCTCAATTCAGGCGCTGGCTTACGGCATCGGGATGTGTGGTAAGCAGCGTCTCGAGCCGATCTGCATCCATTTGCTGCTGGACCGCTTGCCGCGCGCGTTCGAGTTCCCTGACAGCGTTGGGCTTCAGATCGCAGAGAAGATCATCGAAGGCTCCGGCGGCCTCGCGGAGGCATCCATTGAGCTGAAAACCGTATCGCAGGGCGAGGGCGATCACTTTTTGGAATTCGCCCTGAACCTCCGGGTCCTGCGGATCCCGCCCGCAGAGACACAAACACATCGTTGCCTCGACCGTGAGGTCATCGTACGCCTCTGCGCCGTCGTTCGCCCTGTCAGCCATCGCGCTGGCTTTCGGCATCCCCGGCCGGCGCGCCTTCAGGACGGACGTTGACCGCCGCCGGAGTTCCGGGTTTTCGCTTGCTCGGGACGCGTGCAAAGCGCACCCGCTGGCCGACCTCTGGCAGGGCTTCCGGCGGCGCAAGGTTCGAGGCGTGGAAAAACACATCCGCCGCGCCGTATCGGGAGATGAAGCCGAAGCCCTTGTCGGGCCGGTAAGTCTTGATGGTGCCTGTGACCTCTGCCGGTTCGGCCTTGCCTGCCCCCGGTATCGGCGTTTCTCTACCGGCCGCTTCCGGCGCGGTGTCCATGTGCTGATCGCACATCATGTCTTCCCCTTTACGGCGGCCTTGAGGGGCCCTGTGGCGGAGACCCGCACCTGCCGTGTGGGCGCGGCGGTCTGCATCTCTCCGGTGGCCGGATTGCGAACCTGCCGCTCGGGCACGTCCACCACCGAGAAGGTGGCAAGGCCGGGCAGGCGGACCGGGTGGCCGTCCGCCACCAGTTTCTGCACTGCCGACTGGACGCCGCCGGAGAGACGTTTGGCTTCGTCGCGCGAACAGCCCAGCTCTTCGGCGATGGCGGCGTGAAGCGTTGCGGCGGGAACGGGTGAGGGTTTGGGCATAAGCAGCTCTCCTGGTCTGATGGTGTGGTTGCCGTGGCTTTCGGGGAAAACGCGCGTCAGGTCAAGCCCGGGTGCTTGCTGTTCGCCCGGGATGGCGCCTGCGGTCGGTCCCCCGGCGGCGGGCCAATCCACGGTCTGGCCCGGCACCCGGGATGCGCGGGTCTCCACCCCCGCGTCCGTCTCCCCGGAGGTCCGGCGGTCGTGACCGGGAGGGAAGGTGTCTTTGGGTCGGGGTGTCATTGACCCAGGAGAAGAGGAGGACCGAGATGACAACGCCGACGAAGAAAGAGACCCGGGTGGCGACCACACCGTTAACCCCTGCCGCTGCGATTGACCGGACGGCGATTCAGGCCCGCTGGACGCGGGAGCGCGCCGGGGAAGCGGAGCGCCTGAAGGTGGTGCGCGCCGCATTGCTGGCGGAACTGCGTGCGCGGGGGGTTGAAGAGGTGGAAGCCTTCTATGACGGCTATGGCGACAGCGGCAACGTGAACAGTGTCGCGGGCCGCCCGGAGAGCGCCGGGATCGGGGATATCGAAACCCGGCTGATGGATTTCGTGTGGGATGTCGCCTATGGGCTGCACCCGGGCTTCGAGACCAACGACGGGGCAGAGGGCAGCTTCACCTGGAATGTGGCCGAAGACCGCATCGATGTGGATCACGCCGATTTCTACACCGAGCGCAACGACTACAGCCACGAGGATGTATGATTATGGCCCATGCGTTACACCACGCGGAAAGTTCCGCCCGGAAATTCGGCGGGGCGGCGGAGGACTATCTGGACATACATACATGGTTCGACGCCGGCAAAGCCCATGAAGCGCTGCCGATACACCGGGCACTCCGGCATCACAGCTTCCGTAATGGGCCAGTTGATGTCAAGGACAGCGTTTTCACCCTCAAAAACCCGGGAACCGACGAAGGTTCCGGGGTGCCTGCCAGGCGCAGTGAGGTTCACAGCGGAGTGATTGCGCTGTGGCGATGGGGAATATGCCAGTGTTGTTGGCCTCGCCTGTCGGCATGCCTGCTCACCGTGATGTGTCTGCGCCGGGCTCGTGCTTCCGTCCGTGGTCAGCGCAATGGCTGCCAACTTCATACCTTGTCCGGTTCGGTTCCCGAGTGTCGATCTTCAGGGCGCGCTCAACCCTGGAACGGGTCGGCAGATGGCAGCTTGCGTACATCATCGGGGACCGCGTCCCGGCTGGGACACTGGTGGGCCGGCACCGTCAGGTGCGGCCGAACGCTCCTTGTGCTGAAAACATTTCAATCATGGATGCGGGGCGCTCAGGCGTTCTGCCGGAGCGCCATCGCCTCGTCACGGGTGAAGCGGAACCCGGTTCCATCTCAGGGTGCGCACCAGCGCGCCCGTAAGATCACTGGATCCACCCACATCCGGTGCAGCACCACGCCGATGCGACGGGCCAGCGCCACGGTGGCACGTCTCTTCCCACGACGCTCGGCAAGGCGCAGCGCCCAGGACTTGAGCCAGTTCGGGCCGCCATGATGCAGCATCACGTTGGCCGCCTGGTAGAGCGCCGCCCGGAGACCTGCGTCTCCGACCTTGGTGATCGCGCCCACAATGGACCGCTCGCCGGATTCATTCCGTCCGGGCGTCAGCCCGACCCAGGGGCCAACATCACGGGATCGCCTGAAGCGTGCGGGGTCATCAATCGCGCCCTTCACCGTCAGCGCAACGACGGCGCCCACACCGGGCATGGTCATCAGCAGGCGACAGATCGGATCGATCTTCGCCTGATCGCGGACCATCTTCCCGAACCCCGCAAGTTCCTTTCGCAGTTCGGCGCGGGCACGCAGGATCGGCTCTATAGCCGCCTTCAGCACCGCATTGCCCGACGCCAGATCCCTGACCCGCTGGTCATAGCGACCTTTCGAGACGGGTCCCATCTTCAGGCCAAAGTTGCGCAACACGCCCCGCACCGACAGTTCCAGCTGGATCAGTACCTTCTGGATCGCCTTGCGCGCCGTCAGCAACACGCGTGTTTCCTGAGCAGGAACCGACTTGCAGTGCACGGCGCTGAACCAACCCATCTGCAGGAGATGCGCGATCCCCTGTGCATCCCGCCGATCCGTCTTGATCGGGCTTGCTTTCAGCGCCGCCTTCACTTGCCGCGTTTCCATCCCCCCTCTCGGCGATTGCTCTGCAATCACCTGCCGGGCAATGGATCGCGGGTAGCCCGGCCTCCGTCAGCCCCTTGTGAAGCCATTGGGACAGTGGACCCGCTTCCAGGCCAATCCCGGTAATCTCGCAGGGCAAGGCCTTGAGGAAGCTGACCAACACTTCCGGCTCGCTGGCGACGTCAGTTTCCTTCAGGATCTTGCCGCGATCACCGAGCACGCAAACAGCCGTGCTTGCCAGAGAGACATCCAGTCCGATAAAGATATCCATGTCGTTGTCCTTTCTATTCTTTGGAATTGAGGCGCGCCATCTGGCAAGACCTCGTAGACACGCATCATGCGTATCAAAGGGCAACGACACCCTCTCTGCGACACCGCTTCAAGCGTAACGACCGAGATTCGCGCCGAGGCCCATTACGGTATCTTCGGGATATTCGAGGCGGAGGCGGTGTTCGGCGTTTCGGTTCCGAACTCCGCAGGCCGGGATATTCCGGTGCGGTTCATCGCCGAGCAGCATGTGCGGGAGGATTGCCGCCGGATCCCGTCAGTATCGGACTGGCTGCGCGGGACCCCGATTGTGCCGTGGATGATCAACGGGGTGATCCTGCCCGATACCGAGCCGGTGGGTGCCGATCCGCAAGCCGACTGGCGCAGGGCCGTGGCCGGGGGCCAGACGCTTCTGGGCCTTGCCGACTGGCTTTCCATGCAGGCGCAGCGTCCGGGTGTGGAGATGGTCCGCGCCGACGCGGCGTGACCTGAGGGGCGTGGCATCCCTCGCGCTCGCGAGCGGGCCGCCTTTCCGGGCGGCCCGTTTGTCTGTGGCGTACCAGGTGCAGACGCGGTCACGATGGAAGAGGGTGCCTGTGCTCTGGTCGGGGCCTGGCCGCGTGGCCCGAGCTTGCCCTTCATGGCCCATCCTGTCGTCGGCAGGGCTGACAGCGAACCGGAAAGCCCCGGTCGGGTGCCGTACCGTCCGGTCCCCTCCCCACCGGGTCGCCCGCCTCCGGCGGGTCACACGAAAGGAGCAAAGTCGGCTTTGGGTCCGGGCGATCCCGATGGGGGATCGGAGTTGGAAAGGACTGGACCCATGGAATTGTTGACGACTGAACAGCGCAAGACGCTTCTCGAAAACGGCCACAGGATGGCGGAGGAGGACATATCGTGCGCGGTGTGGCCGGTTGTGAAGCTTTTTACGCCGGATGCGGGGGCGACCTGGCTTCTGGCCTGGCTGGACCCGGAGGACGGGGATGTGGCCTGGGGCTGCTGCGATCCGGGGCTGGGATGTCCCGAGATCGGGCCGGTGCGGCTTTCGGAGATCGCGGCGGTGCGCGGCGCGCTCGGCCTGCCGGTGGAGCGGGACCTGTATTTCGAGGCGGAGATGTCGCTGAGCGATTACGCCTCTCTGGCGCGCGACCGGGGCGCGCTTGTGGCATGAGCGCGCGGGAGGTGGTAGAACTTCTGGCCCCGGCTTACTGGGCATCGGCGCTGATCAATTGTGATCCCCTGGGCCTGGATGGCGAAGACCGCGCGCATCTGGCGACCTGCCTTGCGGACGCGGGTCTGACGGTGGGGGAGGCGGTCGATTGCAGACCTGCGGGGTTCTGCTGGCACCATGCCGCGTCAGGGATCACCGGCGGGGCGGAGTGCGCGCTTTACAGTTTTCTCGTGAACCGCACCCGCCTGCGGTCGTTCTGACCGGCAGCGGTCCCGGCCGCCCGGTTCGGGCGCTCTTCAAACCGTTTTGCCAACTTTGGCCGTCTCGCCCCGAAAGGGTGAGGCGGCTTTTTGTCCGGGCGATCCGGGTCCGGGGGGAAAGCGTTCCCGTGGATGGTCCGGATCGGATGTCATGAAATGGAGACAATGCAATGACGAAGACACAGACCTATACGGCTCTTGAGGTGGCGCTGGCGCGCCTTGAGGTTCATCCCGCCAATGTGCGCGCACAGAACGCGGCGGCCTACAGCGCGACCGGCGTTCAGGCGCTGGCGGCCAATATCCGGGAGGTGGGGCTGTTGCAGCCCTTGCTGGTGCAGGAGACCGGCAAGGCGCAGTACGGCGTGCTGGCCGGAGGCCGCCGGCTGGCGGCACTCAACCTGCTGGCCGCGGACACGGGCGCGAAAGGTTTCGGGCCACGCATGAAGGTGGCCTGCCAGCTGGTGCCGGGGGATGCGCCGGTGACGGCGGCGCTGTCGTTCTCGGAGAACGAGATGCAGGCCCCGATGGATGCGCTCGACCGGTAC
The DNA here is from genome assembly GCA_951812305.1 of uncultured Paracoccaceae bacterium. Lineage (GTDB taxonomy): Bacteria > Pseudomonadota > Alphaproteobacteria > Rhodobacterales > Rhodobacteraceae > Rhodobacter_B. The sequence continues at coordinate 26,170 of CATOSB010000008.1, read as the reverse complement.
GAGGCGTTTGCGGCGCTCCGGGACGAAGACGGTCTCGGAGTTGCCGATATCGCGCGTCTTTTCGGGCAGACGGAACGGTCGGTACGCGAGAGCCTGCGGATCGGGCTGGTGCATGAGGACATCCGCTCCGCGCACCGGGCCGGGGAGATTTCGCTGGAGACGCTGAAGGCCTTTGCCGGGCATCCCGACCGCGCGGTGCAGGCGGAGGTGTTCGCCGCGCTTTCGGGCGAGGGGGGCCGTGTGGAGGCGTGGACGGTGAAACGGGCGCTCGGTGATCGCGGCGTGCGGCAGGGCGATGCGCTCGGGGCCTTTGTGCTGGAGGACTACCGCAAGGCCGGGGGCGGGATCGCGCCGGACCTGATCGAGGAGGACAGTGTGCTCGGCGATCCCGGTCTTGTGCAGTCTGTGCTGTCGCGGAAACTCGACGATCTGGCCGAGGAGGAGCGGGCGCGGCTCGGCATGGGCTGGGCCGAACACCGGATTGATCCCGACCGGGAGGCGCTCTCGGCCTATGGGCGCATCTGGCCGCAGCCGGTCGACCTTGATGCGGCCACGCAGGAGCGGGTGGAGGCGCTGACGGCAAGGCTCGACGATCTGTCGGACGCCCATGAGGCGGCAGAGGACCGGGCCGAACAGGACCGCCTGGGTGAGGAGCACGAGACCGCGCAGGCCGAAATCGAGGCGCTGACCCATGCGTTCGAGGCTGACGAGGCGCAAGGGGCCGGTGTGATCGCTCTCTGGCAGCACGGGGGTCTGCGTCTGATGGCGGGCATGGTGCGTCCCGAGGACCGGACGGACAGGGGCCCGGCGACGGGCGGGACCGGTGCCGCGGACCGCGCCGCAGAGGAGGGTGGCCTGAAGATCTCCGCGAAGCTGGCTTCGGATATGGCCTGCGAGCGGACGCGGGCGGTGGGTCTGGCGCTGGCGCGCGATCCGGCGACCGCGCGGGTCTATGGCGACTGGCTGCTTCCGGGCAATGTGGCGCAGGGGCTTGTGCGCCGTGCGGAACAGTCGAGCCTGCGGTTTCAGGCGGCGACCCATGCGCCGGGGCTTATCCATGAGTGCGCAAGCGTGGAGGACCCGGGCGCGGCCATTGAGGGTGAACACGGCGTGGTGGAACGGATGCTTTTTGAGCACGAGGCCGGGCTGCCGACAGGCTGGGTCGATGGTGAGGATGGTCCGGACGGGACCGCCTTTGATCGCTTCGCGGTACTCGATCCGGCGGAGCGGGAGATGCTGGTGGCATGGGCGGTGTCGCGCAGTCTGGAGCCTGTGGCGGGCGATGCGGTGCGTCCCTCGGCCCGTACGGCGGTGGAGGCGGCGGTGCTGCCGGACATCCGGACGCTCTGGACCCCGGATGCGCGGCTCTTCGGGCGTCTGACGAAGCCTGACCTCCTGCGCATCCTGCGCGACGATCTGGGGCTTGGCCAGAAGGCGGATACGCTGGCCAAGGCGAAGAAGTCGGAGATCGTGGAGAAGCTGGCCGCGCTCTTTACCGCACCGGATGCCACGCTGAGCGACGAGCAGCGGGCGGCCATCGCCCGCTGGTGCCCGCCGGGCATGGCGACGGAAGTGCCGGAGCGCGGTCAGGAAGAGACCAAAGATGACGCTCCCGCGCCGTCCCCGGCGAATGGGGAGGCCGCCGGCGAGGCCTCTCTGGCGGCCTGAGCGCGTCGCTCCGCCGAAGACCTGATCCTCGCGCCGTCCCCGTATTCGGGGGCGGCGTTTTTCCATGGAAGCGGGTCACGGGCGTCGGGCCGGGGGTCGGGCCGGACGGTGTTTTCGAAAGCCGGAGGGATCTTCGGGAGGGGTGATTCTGATCAGCCCGGGAGGAGAGACCCAATGGCGAAGACAAAACCCGACATTTACGACCAGGTGACAGATGCGATCCTTGCGCATCTCGAGGCGGGGGTGGTGCCCTGGCGCCAACCCTGGGACGGCGGTGTCCCGGCCCGGCTACCCGTGCGGGTCACGGGCGAGTGCTATCGTGGCATCAACGTGGTGCTGTTGTGGCAGGCCGCGGTGGCGCGGGGCTATGTCTCGCCGAACTGGATGACCTATGCGCAGGCGATCAGGCTCGGCGGGCAGGTGCGCCGGGGCGAGACCAGCGTGCGGGTGGTCAAATACGGGACGGTGAGACGGGCGGCTCCCGAGGGAGAGGACGGGGCGGAGGATGGATCCACCTTTGGCTATCTGCGGTCTTACGCTGTCTTCAACGTGGCACAGATCGACGGTCTGGATGCGGCGTGGTCTGCTGCTCCGCCGCCGCTGCGCGATTACGGGACAGAGGCGGATGCGGGGTTTCCGGAGTGGTTCGGCCGCACCGGGCTGAAGCTGCGGACGCGCGATGCGGGGCGGGCCTGTTACGATATAGCCGCGGACTGCATCGAGATGCCGCCGGTACGGCGGTTCGAGAGCCGGGAGGCCCACGCGGGAACGCTTCTTCATGAGACGTGTCATGCCACAGGGGCGAAATCGCGGCTGGACCGACCGTTCGGAACGGGCTTTGGCGATGTGGACTATGCACGCGAGGAGATGGTGGCCGAGCTCGGATCCGCCATGGCGGGGGCGCAGCTGGGCATCGCGCCGCAGTTCGAGGCCAATGCCGCTTACCTTCAGCACTGGATCGACATTCTGAAGAGCGATACCCGGGCCATCGTGCGGGCGGCCTCTGCGGCACAGAAGGCGGCCGACTGGCTGATCGGGAAGGCGGGGCTCCCGGACGCGGCCTGAAACACCCCGATCCGAGACTCCCGGCGCGCGCCGCCCCTGTTCCGGGGGCGGCGTTTTGCGTGGCCCGGAGGAAAGGCGCGCCGTCCCGCGCGTCCGTCATCCCGCGCGTCCTTGTCGGAGGCGGCGCGCCCGCGCTATGCTTCCGGGGCAATCGTGACAGGGAGGGGATGTCCCCTGATGTTTCCCAGGCGCAGATCCCGGACGGAGCGGGCGGCGACGAAGACGCCGCTGCCGCCGGTCGTTCCGGCGAGCGACATGCCTCGGCTGCGGGTTGACGGGTTGCGGCTCGATGCGCTCGACTGCGCTTTCCTGCAACTGGTATGCGATTGCGGGCATGTGGGGGAGGTACCGGTCGCGCCGTTGATCCGCCGCCATGGCCGCGCGGTACGGGTGCGCGATGCGCTCGGGGCGATCCGCAGGGTTTTTGCGGGCGGCTGAACGGAACGGGTTCGCCGTTGCTGCGGAGTGCGGCTGGACGCAACCCGCTCCTGGTTTCGCCGGAGAGGGAAGCGCGGCGGTGCCGCGCTCGCAGCGGATTCGGGCTAGCGCCGAACGCCCTGCGGAGCAGCCGTACCGGCCATTGAGGCCGGTTCGGTTGCTGCCTCGATGCCCGGACACCGATCAGGCGTTGGCGCGGGGTCAGACGGGCCGCGCGGGGGCCGAGCAGGCCTGCGGCGGCTGGCGGGACCGGATTGCGCGCCGGTCGCCCGTCTTCGCCGGGCCTCCCTCTGCTTCATCCGTCCCCGGCACCCGGCCTCGCCCTTTGCCTGTCCCTGTCGCGCGCCCCTGCGGTGGGGCACACACACACGATTGGTCAGCATACCTTGCAGGTGGCCCTCCAAAGCACGCCCGCGTCAAGGATCACAAAATTTTGCGGCGAGGATGGCGCTGGCGGGCAGGGGGTCACCCGTCGGTGAGCTTGCGCATGGGTTGCTGTCCCGCGCGGCAAATTTTTGCGCCCGGGCGAAGCCCGGCACCTTCGGTGTCCCTGACCCCGGCGCCCTTTGGGGGGCGGGAGCCTCGCACGCTGCCCGCAATGGTGCGTGTGGCGCTTGCGAGAGGAGTATCCCATGCTGGATGTATACGAGACAATTGAGACTTTCGGGCTGTCGGAGAGCCTTGCCGATCTGCCGATCCCCGACGATGACGCATTGCGCGACCGGATCGTGCGCGAGGCGTTCGAGAGTTTTCTGGGCGGGTTGCAGGGCACCGGGCTTCACGGCGAGATCGAGCCGCTGGCTCATGGGCTGGCGACGCTGTTCCATCGCCGGAAGGGTGCGATGGCCACTGTTCTTGATCGGGCCACGGACACGATCCGGGGTCTGGTGCGGACCGCCGATGGCTCGGAGGTGCTGGAAATGCAGATGGAAGAGGCGCAGCGTGTCGCAGAGCAGGCGCGCGACCGTCTGGACGCGCTGGAGGTGATGGCCGAGGCGGCGGCGCGGTGTTACGAGATCGAGACCGGCCGGGCGTATCTGCCACCTGCCGGGGGTCGCAGCGGCCGGGATGCCCGCCAGACGGGGGTGCTCTTCGAGGCGAAGGCCTGGATCGAGGCGCATGAGCGGCAGGAGGCGGAGGCGAAACGCATTGCGGTGATGCGGGTGCGCGCCGGCTGAGGCGCTCGGACTGTGGCTCCGGTCCTGCGGGACCGGGGCCGCTTGCCGCGTGAATGCTGCGCCGTCGGCGCGACTGACGCGGGGCGGCGGCAATGCCCCGGCTGGCCCTCGTACCCTGTGCCAGTGGTCCCGCTGTTCCCGGCCTGCGCTGGTCAGGCCCTTTGAGAAATGTGCGGCTGTTCTTGCGGACCCTTCACCGGTCTCCCGGTTGTGGTCCGGCCGTGCATGATTCCCGAGGGGTGTCGTCTGGCCGGTCGCTGTCGTGACGGGTGTGTGACGATCCGTGCCGGGCCACGGAGGACAACATGGCAAATCACTACACAATCACCGCACCGGTCAAGTCGAAGGACGGCAAGACCCGCTACCCCCGGGTGGGAGCGCTCTTCGAGAACCACAACCGGGAGACCGGCGAGGTGTTCTACACGATCAAGCTCGACTTCCCGGTGGGCGTGACCGAGCTTGTCGCCTTCCCGCCGAAGCCGAAGGAGAACGGCGAGAACGGCGAGAACGGGGACACGGAGTGATCGACGATCCGGCAAAACCGGCGGAGGCTCCAAAGGAGCCCCGGGACAGCAGGGGCGGCCATGGGCCGCCCCGACCGGCTTTGCCGGTTGGCGCGCAGGCGCGCCCTTCCATCACAAGGATGATGTGGGATGATGTGCAGAGAGGCTGGCGCAGAATCGGAAACGGATGTAGGAAAGGAAGAGAGATGGCACATGCACTGCAAATAGACACTTTGGCGTTTTCGAAGAAGCTGCGCGAGGCGGGGGCCGACGAGGGTCTTGCCGAAGCTATTGTCGAGGGGCTGACAGCAGCGGACACTTCCGAACTGGCGACCAAAGGCGATCTGGCCGAGGTGAAGACGGAGCTTGTCGAGAAGATCGCGCAGGTTGATAACAGAATCGCCGAGGTCCGCACGGAGATCGCGCAGTCCGCGAACCGGGCCATTTACACGCTGGGGGGTCTTGTGGGCATTCTTTTTGTCCTTGATCGGATCATCCCGCTGTTCGGTGTCGGGAACTGACGCTCCCCCCATTTCTACATTCAAAACGCCGTCCCTCCGGGGGCGGCGTTTTTGTTTACGCGCCGAGCCGGTCGCGTTTCAGGATTGCCGGGCGGGGACAGCGTCCAGTTGTGGCCCCTGGCTCAGGCCGACTCCGGTCCGGTGCAATGCCGGTTATGCTGTTCCAGCAAGGTTGCGATATCGAGGCGTTTGCGTTTGGCGGTCTGGACGAGATCGAGGAGCGCGCGCAACTCCTGGGTCTCGATGCCTGTGAGCCAGTGCAGATCGTTGGCGCTGATCCTTGCAAGCAGCCTCTGCATCATGGGCAGATGACCGACGCCGACCTTGCGCTTGTACGGAGAGAGCGGGTTGTTTGGCTTTGGCATTGATCCGGTCCTTTCGGGTTCGTGCCGAGTGTATGATCTGCGGCATCAGGCCCGCACCCGTTCTGCGCCCTGAACGCTCCCCCGGAGCGTTCACCCCCTTCGGTGGTTCGGCTTGAACTCCATCGACGCGGACCTTAGCGCATTTCCCTTTTTTTGCCAATCCTGCAAAATCGCCGAAAGCACCTGATCCGGGAGAGACCGGCACTCCCGCAGGATCGCACCGTTCGACCAGTTTCGGCCCGTGTTTCCCTCCCCCGGTCCCTCCGCGATTCGTCCTGCGATCCCCCGTATTGCGATCTTCCCCGAGCGGAACCGGGGAAATTCTCCGGCGTCCCCCTGTTCCCCGGCGTCCCCTTCCGAGGGGCGAACCGTCCATGAGGGAACCCCCCGTATCTCCCTCCTTTCCGCCGTCTCGTCCCCGGTGTTCCCCCTTTCCCCCGCTTCGCCCAAGAGGGAAACCCAATCCCCTCCCCTTTCCCTCCTGACCTAACCCGTTGTTCCCCTTGAGAGATTGCCGCTCCCCTCCCGGTTTCCCCACCCCTCACATCTTCCCCTGCGCCGGAAAACGGGCCTCCCGAGGGGAACCCTGGGGAAAAGGCCCCTGATCCGGGACAACAGGGAAAGGCACGATTATACATCAAAATTGAAATTCATTTTGATGTAATCTGTATGCTACCGGCATGCCGAGCCCGCATTTCAATGTTTCCATCGTGTCCCGCGCCACCGGGGGAAGTGCGGTTGCGTCCGCCGCATACCGTCATGCGGCGCGTATGCGGTCGGTTCTTCGGGGGGAGGTGCGTGACTATTCGGGGAAGGCAGCGGAGCTTGTGCATTCGGAGGTTTCGTTGCCGGAGGGAGTGCCGGACTGGGCCGGTGAAGCATTTGGTCAGGCTGCTTTCGAGCGGGCGCTTGCGGAGGTTCTGGCGGAGGCGACGTCGGCGGGGCGGGAGGTTTCGGCCCCGGCTGCCGCGCGTCTGGCCTGGGCGGGTCGATAAATTCGGGGCTGACATTAAGAAGGCCCGGCTGCCGCGCGTCTGGCCTGGGCGCGTGTGAGCGCAGATCTGTGGAATTCGGTCGAGGAAGCCGAGGAGCGTCTGAACCGCAAACAAGCAACAGCCCAGCTTGCCCGGAGCCTGACGATCGCGCTGCCGCGGGTGCTGGGTCGTGAGACGCAGATCGAGCTGATGCGGGGCTATGTGGCGTCGGCGTTCGCGTCGCGGGGGATGGTCGCGGACTGGGTTATTCACGACAAGGGGGACGGCAATCCGCATGCGCATGTGGTGCTGAGCCTGCGGGATATTGGCGACGGGGACTGGGGGCGCAAGAACCGGGCGTGGAACCGGGCGGATGTTCTGGCGGGTTGGCGAAAGGGCTGGCAGGCGCATGCCAATCTCGCGCTTGAACGGGCGGGGTTTGCCGAGCGTGTGGATTTGCGGTCGCTGGAGGATCAGGGGCTTGATCTGGCACCGGAGGGGTACAATCCGCATGTGGCCGATCATGCGGAACGGGTTGGCGATGTGGCGCGGGAGAAGATGCGGTGTGCGGAGGTGCGGGAACGCAACCGGGCGTATCTGGTGGCGCATCCCGAGCATATCATCGCGGTCGTTCAGACGCAGCGTGCGCAGTTCACGAAGGACGATCTTCTGGCCGCGCTGGCGTCGCGGCTGGGGGTTGAGGTGGAGGGTCTGGATCAGACGATGGTTGCGGCGGTGGAGGGGTCGGATGATCTGGTTCCTCTGGCGGCACGGACGGAGGGTGGCGATCAGCTTTACATCAGCCGGGCGAAGGCGGAGATGGCGGGTCAGCTGGCGCGGGATGCGAAGGCGCTGGCGGAAGGTCGGCTCAAAGCCGGTGCGGTCTTCGAGGATCCGTTCGAGACGGGGACCGGGCCGGTTTTTGTGGATATTGAACGGGAGGGATATGATGACGAGCGAGACGGATCTGAAGCGGGTGACCTTAAAGATACAGGAGGAAGAGGCGGCACCTCTGGACGAGACGGACCGGGCGTGGATCGTGGATCTGTTGCGCTCAAGGGCGGAGCTTCGGTCCGGGAGCGCGGTCCCTCCGCAGCGGTTGTCCGGGAGGCGCTGAGCGCGCGGGCGGAGGATCTGTTCCGTTCGGCGTTCGGGGAGCCGGCACGGCCGGGCGCGCGGGAATGGCGGGCGAAGGAGAATGCGGGTCTTGCGATGCAGATGCAGGGTTCCAAACGCGGTCTCTGGCATGATCACACAGCCGGGGCGGGGGGTGATCTTCTCGATCTGGTTGCGGTGACGTGGTGCGGGCTGTCCTCTGCGCGGGACGATTTCCCGAAGGTTCTGGAAGAGGCGGCAAGGTTCACCGGAGTAGGGGTGATCGGCGAGACGGCTGCGTTCCGGGCGCGTGCCGCAGAGCCGGCGAAACGGGTCGCGGCCGAAGAGACGCGGGAGGCGGCGCGGCGAGCCGCGCTGGTCCGGAGGCTGGCGGAGGCGTCCCTGCCGGTAGAGGGCACGGCGGCGGCGGCTTATCTGGCGTCGCGCGGGATCACCGACCTGCCGGGGGACGGGATCGGGTATCTGCCGCCGGTTCCCGGCGCGGGTGTTTTGCACCCCGATCACGGCGCGCTGGCGGTCTGGGCGAAAGACGGGGCCGGTCGCATCCAGGGGGGTCAGCGCATCCTGCTCGATGCGGAGGGGCGCAAGGCTGCAGTGGAGATCGCAAAGCCGTCCTTCGGCGCGATTGCCGGAGCGCCTGCGCGGTTTCCGGCGCGCGCGGCCATGGAGGGTGAGGGCTGGCGGGCGCAGGATCCGGGGCTCCGCCCGTCCGGCGCTTCAAACCGTCCCCCGGACGGTTTGCCGGGCAAACCCGGTTCAGCACCGGACCCACTGATCATAGCGGAAGGCCCCGAGAGCGCGCTGTCGATCCGGGCGGCGACGGGCTGCGAGACCTGGGCGGTGTTCGGGGTGTCGGGATGGAAGAGCGCGCCGGTCCCGGTGGATCGCGAGGTGATCCTCGCGCCGGACCGGGATGCGCCGGACAGCCCGGCGGGACGGGCGTTCCGCGCGGCGGTGGCGCATCATCTGGGCCGGGGGTGTCGGCTGAAGGTGGCGCTGGCCCCGGAGGCGTCGGGTTCGAAGCGGGATCTGAACGATACGTATCAACGGGCGGGGGCGGCGGCGGTTCGCGCGGCGATTACCGGGGCGCGGGAGGTAGCGCGCTGGCTTCCGGCGACGCTGACTGCGGGTCAGCGGGAAGCGGCGGAGGCGATGCTGGGCGATGCGCGTCTGACGCTGGTGAAGGGCCATGCGGGGACGGGGAAGACCTTCACGCTGGGGGCGGTGGCCGAGGCGTGGCGTGCGCGGGGTGTGCGGGTTCTGGCGGGCGCGCCGTCGGCGAAGGCGACGCGGGCGCTCGGGGAGATCGCCGGGGTCGAGGCGGCGACGCTGGCGGCCTGGGAATCGAGATGGGCGCGGGGCGAGGCGCAGATCGACGGCCCGTTCGTGTTTTTCATGGACGAGGCGGGGATGGTGGGTCTGGGGCAATGGTCGCGGATCGGGGCGCGGGTTGCGGCACTGGGGGGCAAGCTGATCGCGGTGGGCGATCCCGACCAGTTGCAACCGGTGTCGGATATGTCGGGCTGGCTGGCGGCGGAGCGCGAGGCGGGTGCAGTTCCGGTGATGGATATGGTGATCCGCCAGCGCGACGCGGAAGACCGGGCGGCGGTTGCGGGTCTGGCGCGGGGCGGCGCTGAGCGTGTGGCGGGCCTGCAGCATTTCATGGGGGCTGTCGAGCCGCTTCCGGCGTCGTCGGAGGTGACCCGGCTCCGGGAGGCGGCACATGCGGCGGGGGAGACCTGCCTTGTGGTGGCACCGTCGAACCCGGAGGTCCGGGCGCTGAACGATGCGCTGCGTGCGATGGCGCTCGAGCGGGGCTGGATTGATACCGGCCACACGGAGGAGATTCACATCCGGCGCTGGCAGGGCGAGGGCAAGACCCGGCGGAGCGAGGTGGTGGCGATCCCGGTGGCACCGGGGGACCGGGTGATGCTGATGCGGGAGAGTGATGAAGAGGGGGTCGCGGCGAATTCCCTGGGCACGGTGGCGGCGGTGAGCCATGCGGGTCTTTCGGTGCGCTTTGACGGGGTGGTGGAGCCGGTGATTTTTGCGGCGTCCGGGGTTCTGGACATCGATTACGGCTATGCGGCGACGGGCCGGCGGGCGCGGAGCATGGGTGTGGATCACGCGCTGGTGACGAAGACGGCCCGGAGCCATGCCCCGTCGAAGGCGGGTCGTGTGACGGAGATCGAACCGGCGGATGCGGTGGCGGGGATCGCGCGGGCCTGGGCGGCGGATGCGGCTGCGCGACCGGAGGCGAGCCGGATCGCGCTGGCGGCGACCAATGCCGATGTGCGGGCGCTGAACGATGCGATCCGGGCGCGGCTGCGGGAGACGGAGGTGGCGGGTGGAGACGGCCCGGTCGCTGATCCCCCCGACGGGATGCGGATAGAGATCGCGCGGGTGGACCGGTCCGGGGCGGGTTCGCGGGAGCGGGTGACAGTCATGCTTGCGCCGGGGGACCGGGTGATGCTGACGCGGCCTTTGCCGGAGATGGATCTGCCGCGTTCGGGGTTCGGGACGGTTCTGGAGGTGGGTCCGGGGCGGCTGCGGCTGGCGATGGACGGGCGGGCGGACCCGGTGGAGATTGATCCGGTCGCGTTTGTGCATCTCGATTACGGCTTTGCGGCGACAGTGCACAAGGCGCAGGGCATGACGGTGGACGAGAGCTATGTGCTGGCGCACCGGCGCATGGACTGTCACAGCGTCTATGTGACGCTCAGCCGGCACCGGAAGCGGGTGCGGGTGTTCGCGCGGGCGGGTCATCTGGATCGGGCGGAGCAGCTTGTCGATCTTGGCCAGCGCTCTCCGGACGCGGTTGTCGAGGCCCCGCGGCGGCGGGGGACGGGGTCGATGGTGCCGCTTCCGGCGAAGGATATCCTCGAGCGGCGTCCGGACTGGACGGGACCGGGGCATGTCGTGCGGGCGGGTGATTTTGCAGGGGACCGGCAGTGCATGTCGGTCGCCACGCGGGTCGCGGGGCTGCTGGCGGCCGATCACACCGGGGATGATCCGCTGCTGACGCGGGATGTGGAGGATCCGGGAGACTATACGCGCGAGCCGACACGTGTGATCGACGATCTGGTCCGGCGGAACGGGGTGATCCGTGCGGAGGAAGTGGCGGGGGCGATTGCGCGCCAGGTGTCGGACCCGGAGACCTTCCTGCGGCTCTTCCACGCGGCGATGACGCATCCGGGCCTCGTGGCATTGCCGGCGGAGGGCGGCGCGGCGCGCGATGAGCCCTGGGTCTACACGACGGGGCGGCAACTCGAGGCGGAGCTTGCGGCGCTGGACCGGGGGATGCGGCTGGCGGCGGTGGGCGGTGAGGCCGGTGATGTTCTGACGGATGCCGCGCCGGAGCCTGAACCACAGATGCCTGACACCCCCGATCTTTCCGACGAGCAGCTTCGGGCGGTGGTCCATGCGCAGGGGTCCGGTGGGCTGAAGATCATCGCGGGGCCTGCGGGAAGTGGCAAGACGCGGGCTGCGGCGGCGCTGGCGCGGGCCGAACGGGCGTCGGGGCGGGTCGTTACGGTGCTCGCGCCGACGCAGGCCGGATGCGCGGCACTTGCGGCGGAAGGGATAGAAGCGCTCACGCCGGGTGCATTCTTCTCCGATCCGGTTTTGCCGAAAGAGGTCGGCAGTCCTGAACGCGTGGTTATTCTCGATGATGCGCAGGGTCCCGGGATCGATCATGCCGAGGTTGTGCTGGCGCGGTGCGCGGGGCTTTCGGCGAAGCTGGTGGCGTTTGTCAATCCCGAACGGCGGGGCACCCCGGTGTTCCGGACGCTTGCGGACCGGCTCGGGACGGTCCGGCTGGAGGGCCTTCATGGCGTGGAGGGGGAGTATCGGGAGATCGCGCGGGACCTGCGGACGGGCGGCGAGGACGCGGAACGGGCACTGCGTTCGCTTGTGGAGCGCAGTCAGTTGATAGCGACGGGCACGGCGGAGGCGGCGCTTGAGGCGGTGGCGAAGGCCTATGTCTCGGATCGGAGCGCCGACCGGCTGGCGCTGGCCTGGAGCCGGGCGGAAGCGGAGGCGCTGACCGCGGCGATCCGGGCGCGGCTCGATGCGACCGATCCGTCGCGCGCGGCGTTCGTGGCGGCGGAGCATGGCGGGCTCAAGGGTCTGAAGCCGGGGGATATCATCCGGTTCCCGGCCGCAGGGGCTTATGGCCGGCCCTCGGTGGCGGGCAAGGCCGGGGACAATTTGCCAGCGGAGCAGGGGGATCCGATCCGTCGGGGCGATGTGGGTGAGGTTCTGGGCGCTGCGGTGGAGGGGGGTCTTCGGCTGCGGGTTACGGGACAGGACGGGACGCGGGAGATCGCGGTTGCGCCGGAGGGCCCGGGCGTGGCCTCACGCTCCCTGCCGCCCTGGCGGTTTGCGTTTGCCTCGACCATCGCGGCGGCCTCGGGGCGGCGTCACGGGAGTGTGCATGTGCTGGCAAACCCGGGCATGGACCGCGAGGTGGTGAGCACGGCGGCGCTGGTGGCGCGGGAGAGGCTCACCATGGCGCTGCCCGTCGCTCCCGCCCGTCTTGATGCGGCGCTGGTGCGGCTTGCGTCACGGGAGCGTTTACCACGCTCCCCGCTCGATCACGGCTTTGATCCGGGCCGGGCTGCGGAGGCGGCGGGCCGGGCAGGGGACCAGGTGGATCCGCCCGCAGTTGAGCCTGCGGCGCTCTCCCTGGAAGATCCCGAGGGTCTTTCTCCGCCGGAGGTCGCGGCCCTGACCACGGTGCCGACGGTCTCGCGATCGCGGACGGAGGCGGGGCGTGCGAACAGGGCGTTCCTGAAGGATCATCCCGATCACGCGGTGGTGATCGTGGCGGCTGATCGCCCGGTCTTCACGCAAGCAGATGTGCGGCAATGCCTGCGCGAGCGCCTCGGGCAGGAGGTGAGCGAGACAGCGCTGCGCCGCCTCGGGGACCGGGCGATGCGCTCGAAGTCGCTTTTGCGTCTGGAGCGTTCGGCCCCGGACGGGTCGCCGCAATACATGACGACGGCGCGGGCGGCGCTGGCGAAAGAGGCGGAGCGGGATGCGCGGGCGCTGGCGGGCGGGCGGTTTGCGCCGGGAGAAACCCCGGTGATGCGACCGGATGCTCTGGACGCCCTGAACCACGCGCAACGGCTGGCGGCGGAGGCGATGCTGGACGATGCGCGTCTCACGCTGGTGCAGGGCCATGCGGGGACGGGCAAGACCTTCGCGCTGCGGGCGGTGGCGGAGGCCTGGAAAGAGCGCGGGGTTCGGGTGCTGGCCGGGGCACCCTCGGGCCGGGCGGTGTCGGAGCTTGAGGGGATCGCGGGCGTGGAGGCGGCGACGCTGGCGGCCTGGGAGGCGCGGTGGGCGCGCGGCGAGGTCCCGGCGGAGGGTGGGTTCGTGTTCATCATGGACGAGGCGGGCATGGTGGGGGCCGGGGCGTGGTCCCGGATCCAGGCCCGCATCCGCGATCCGGGGGGCAAGCTGATCGCGGTGGGCGATCCCGACCAGTTGCAGCCGGTCTCGGATATTCCGGGCTGGGCGATTGCGGAGCGGGCCTCGGGCGCGGGCGCGGTGGTTATCGATACGGTGCGGCGGCAGTCGGAGATGATGGATGCCCAGGCCACGGAGGCGCTGGCGCGCGGCGGTGACAATGTGGCGAGTGCGATCGGCTATTACGACGGGAAGGGCGCGCTGCGGCTGAGCCCGGAGGTTCTGGCCGATCCCGTCGGCGCCATCGCGCGGGATTATTACGAGCCGAAGACCGGGAGCCGTATCGCGCTGGCCTATACCAACCGGGACGTGCATGCGCTGAATGACCGGATCCGGGCCGAGGCGCTGGCGCGCGGTATCGTGGACCCGGCGAGCCTGCGGCATTACGACATGATCACCCGGGATATGCGCGAGGGGGCGGGGGTGAAGACCGTGCGGGTGCCGCTGGAGATCGGGGTGGGCGAGCGGATCATGCTGAGAGCGTCGCATCCTGAGTTGGGGCTGGCGCGGTCGTCCTTCGGGACGGTGACGCGGACGGGCGCGCGGGAGGTCGGCGTCCGGTTCGACGGGCGGGACGGGGAGGTGACGCTCGATCCCTGGACGTTCCGGGGTATCGACTACGGCTATGCGGCGACGGTGCACAAGTCGCAGGGCATGACGGCGGATGCGGTCTTCGTGCTGCCGCATCGCCAGATGCACCGGCATGCGGCTTACGTGGCGCTCTCGCGCCACCGGGATCATCTGGCGGTCTACGGACGTGTAGGTCACATGGACTGTGCGGCCGATCTGGTGGGGCTGGCCCAGGCGGCGGGTCATCTCGACATGGATATGCCGGCGGATGCGGAGCGGCCCCCGGGCGGCATGGTACCGGGCGCGGAGGGTCTGGGTCTCTCGGGCCGCGCCGACTGGCGCGCCTCGGGGGTGGAGATGACGCGGGTCGGATTTGCGGGGGATGCGGAACTGATGGGGATCGCGGAGCGGCGCGCGGGGTTGATGGCGGCGACCTGGCGCAAGGGGGGCGATCCGGTGGTGGGCGAGGATCCGCGCGGCTATGCGCGCCATCCGCGGCGGGTGATCGACGATCTGATCCAGCGCCGCTCGGTGATCCGGGCCGAGGATGTGGCCGATCGCCTGGCGCGGGCTGTCTGCGAACCGGAGACCTTCCTGCGGCTCTTTCGCGCGGCCATGTCGCATTCCGACCTGGTCGTGCCCGGAGGGCGGTCCCCGGGACCGGGGCGCGGGGATGATGAAGGGCCCGGCCCGCAGAGCGGTGCGACCCCCTCCCGGGATCGGGTCTACACGACGAAGACGCAACTCGCGGCGGAACTGGACGCGGTGGACCGCGGGGTGCGGCTGGCGCTGGCCCCGGCACCGGAGCGGGCCCCGCGAGCCAGGCATGTGGACCGGGTTCTGAAGGCGGCGGGCGCGACGCTGGATCCCGATCAGATCGCTGCGCTCGGCCATGCGCTGGCCCCGGGGCGGCTGAGGCTGGTGCGCGGCGCGGCGGGGAGCGGCAAGACGCGTCTGGCGGGCGGGATCGCGGGGAGCCATGAGGATGCGGGCTGGCAGGTGCTGGCGACAGCTCCCGGCGGGGCGGGGCTTGATGCGCTGCGCGCGGCCGGTGTGGCGCGGCCCCGGACGCTGGCGCGGTTTCTGGGGGAGACGGAGGGCGATGCGCCCGATGTCACGCTCGATCCCGCCACTGTGGTGATCCTCGACGATGCCGGACGGCTGGGGGGCCGGGAGGCGACAGAGCTTCTTCGGCGGATCGAGGACAGCGGGGCGAAGCTTGTGGCCTGTCTTGACGAGGGGATGCATGTGCCGCTGGAGGCGGGTCCGGTGTTCCGGGCGCTGGAAACCCGGGTGGGGGCGGCGCGTCTGGTGCGCAACCGTCGGCATGTCGGCTATATCACCGAGGTTCTGGAAGGTCTGGAGGCCGGCGGCGGGAAGGCCGAGGCGGCGGCGGTGGATCTCGACGAGATCGGGCTTGTCCAGTCCGTGGGCACGGCGCGGGAAGCGCTGCGGCAGGTGGCGCGGGATTATGTGGAGGACGGGATCGATGATCGGATCGCGCTGGCCTGGAGCCGGGTGGGGGCGGCGCGTCTGGTGCGCAACCGTCGGCATGTCGGCTATATCACCGAGGTTCTGGAAGGTCTGGAGGCCGGCGGCGGGAAGGCCGAGGCGGCGGCGGTGGATCTCGACGAGATCGGGCTTGTCCAGTCCGTGGGCACGGCGCGGGAAGCGCTGCGGCAGGTGGCGCGGGATTATGTGGAGGACGGGATCGATGATCGGATCGCGCTGGCCTGGAGCCGGGCGGATGCTGACCGGCTGACGTGCGCCATCCGCGCCGAATATGACCGGGCGGTGCCGGAGCGGGCGGCGTTCGCGGCGGACGAAGCGGGTCCGCTTGAGGGTCTCAGGCCGCAGGACCGGATCCGGTTCATGGGCTCGACGCCCTGGGCACGGGGGGCACGGGAGGCGGGTGAGCGTGCCGTGCCGCCCCTCGGCGCCGGGGAGACGGCGGTGGTGCGGGGTCGTGACGAGGAGACGGGCGGTCTCGTGCTCGCCGTGTGCGAAGACCCCGGGGAGGCCCGCGAGGTGGTTTTGACGCGGGATATGGAGGGCATTCCGGCGTGGCGCTTTGGCTTTGCGGGCACGATCCATGGCGAACTCGGGCGGGTGCGCGAAAGTGTCCACCTGCTGGCCGCCCCGGGGATGAACCGGCAGGTGCTGGCGAGCGCCATCGCGCTGCACGAGCGTGAGTTCCATATCGTGGCGCCGTGCGCACAGGGGCGCGTGCAGGAGATGCTGTTGCGGATCGCGCGGCGGGACGCGGGGGCGACCAGCGTTCTGGATTACGGCTTCGATCCGGCCATGGGCGCGCGTGAGGCGCTCAGGGGTCATTCGACAGAGACGGAGGAGCGGGAGGATGGTGACATCGCCAAAGCGATGCGCCGGTTCGGCGAGATGACGGGTCTGGGCTTTGCGCCGGGCAGCGCGCCGCTGTCTCCGGGTGTCGGGGCGGAGGTTCTGGCGGAGGTGATCGGTGCGGCGGCGCTGCGGGAGGGGGAGGCCCCTGTGGGCGAGGATCGCGATGCGGTGGAGGAGATGGTGCGCAGCCTGTCCGATCCGCGCGCCTGGCGAAAGGTGCTGCGGCAGCTGCCGGGGGACATTCCGGTCGTCGCGGACCGGGAGGCAGACCGGATCGCGGGAACGGACCATGAGGGGCGTCTTCTGACTGTGGGACGCATGCTGGCGCGGGGGGCGGTCGTGGCCGAAGCGCTCGGCGCGGCGCGGCTGGCCGGTCTCTTCCGGGACGGGCTGACGCTTTATGGCAGGCGTGCGGAGATGGCGCGTGCGGAGATGGCGCGTGCGGAGATGGCGCGGGCGGAGGGGCGCCTTGCGGAGTTGGTGCCCGGGCCGGGTGCGCCGGAGCGCTTTCCCGATCCGCGTGTACGCGCGGAGGCAGAGAGGGCGAAAGAGATGCGGCGGTCCCGGCCGCGCCCGCAACGTTCAGGGGGGCGGGGGCTGTTGGGAGGCCTGCATGCGTCGGACGAGCAGGTCGCGCGGGATGCGCTGGCGCTCTGGGGGCTGGGTCCGTCTGTGCGGGCGGGAACCAGGCCGCGCGCCTATGCTGCTGCGGTGGCGGAAAGAAGAGAGGTCCGAAGTAAAGAGAGGGCGGGGATGCGCGGCGTGGATGTGAGCCGTGCGACGTCTGTGTCTGCGGAGACGGCACGCGGGCGGGATATCCCCGGCTCGGAGCGGATCGAGGGCGATGTGGTGGCACCGGATTATGTTCGGGCAGCGGTGGAGGGGCCGGGCGGCCCATGGGGCGGGGGTGCAGAGCCGGCCCCCCGCAAGGCGACCGAAGATCTTGCGCTTGTTCTGGCCGTGGCGATCAGCCGTCATGTGCCCCTGGGCGACGCGGTGCACAAGGATCCGGATCTTGCGAAGTCCATTGCCCGGATGCTCGAAGCGGCAGGGCATGAGCAGGGCGAGGTGTCCGAGGCGTGGGCCGCGCGGGCCGCAGCGGCGGCGAAAGACAGAGTCCCGGAACTTGCGACAGCGATCGGGCAGGCTCTGGGCGCGGGGCCGTTGCCGTCGGCGGCGGAGCTTCGAAAGGAGCGGGCCGATATTCTTGGTCATCTGACCGGGGCTGGTGACGGGTTGCCTGAGGATATGGTCGAGCGCATGGGCGCGCGCTTCACGCAGTCCGAGATATGGGCGCTTTATGAGGCTGCCGAAGAGATGCCGTCCAGCCTGCCCGCGCTCGATGCGGCGGCGCGGGCGAACGCGGCCCGGCATCTGGGGCGCGAGGCCGCGCGGCGGCAGGGTCCGGAAGACGGACATCACACACGGCGACAGGAGAGAGAGGACATGGTTCAGACAGAGACGCGCGATGCACGGCCCCGCGACGAAATCCGAAATGGGGTGCTGGGGGCGATGCTGGTCAATGACGCGACACGGGAAACCTTTGATGATCTCAAGGCAGCCTTCACGTTTGATGAAATCCGGGTGCTGAAGGATCCGGCGAAAGCCCTGCCACAGAGCCTGCCGGAACTCGACCCCGAAGAACGCCGCGCCATCGCCGCTGCCCTTGATGCGGGTCCGCCGGCGCAGGGTGCTCCGGCAGAGCCGCCGTTTGTCCCCGACCCGAAACACTATGACATGGCCCTGCAACTGGCGGTGGCGATCACCGAGCGGGTGGATGCGGAGAACCCGGTTCACCGGCGCGATCTCGTGCGTGACATCCAGACGTTGCTCAAGGTGGCGGACCGGACGGACGGCCTGCCGCAGGAGCGCGTGAGTGAGGTGGCGACCGCGCTCGCGCAGGATCGCATCACGTTCGATGCCAGGCTGGCCCTGGGCAAGGAGCTTACAGCCGGGCTGTTCAATGAAACCGTGTTCAGAAACAATCTCAGCGAAAGAAATACGCAAGGCAATCATCCGCTTCAGTTCGACTCATACCCACTCCAGAAGGACTACGACGGGACCGTCCAGCCCAGAGTTGACACAGCGCTTGGCCGAGGGCTTGAGCCAGCTCCGGGCGAAATGGCGGTCGCGCGGATTGCATCACTGCCGAATCTACCGGACGGGGCAGGTGGTCTTGTGGAGGCGATGAAGCAGGTCTTTCGGGACGGGTCGCCGAGAAAGGCCGAGGATATTCTGACAGACCGGACGGTGTTGCTCGACGCCCTGACTTCAGCGCAAGACATCCCGGGCCAACACTATCTCTTCATGGCACGGCTTTATCGAAACTTCACGCATCGGGAAGTGCTGGCCCTGGCCCGTCCCGATGCGGACTTGCCCGCGACACTGCCGGAGATGGACACCGGGCGGCACGCTGAAATCGCCCGGGGGCTGAAGCAAGTCACCAACGAGGAAGGTATCCAATACGCCTGGTACGCCTGGTCCAACGCGGCCAGGTCGCTCGGTACGGGTCTCAATCCGGAACGCTCGCGCGGGCGCGGCATGGGCAGGGGGATGTGAGGGATGTATGGAAAACCTGCGCGGGGCCATGCCACAGCCTGGTTGAACTCCCTCCGGGATCACGACCGCATCGTGGGTTGGCCGGATGGGCCAAAAGGCCGGAAGGCCCTGGATGTCTTCGACCGTTCCAGTTGCTCCAAAAAACCCGGGCGGGTGCTCAAGCGCCTGCGGCCGCTCATGCGCCCGGTCTTCGACGATCCCGAGATTCCGGTCTGGACGAAACGGGAGACGCTGGTCGTTGCCTCCGGGCTTTCGAAGGTCTCCGAGAACCGCATCTTCCACCTGCCGCAGGACGCGGAGCCGCTCTATGCCGAACGCGCGGTGTTCCTCTCCGATGCTATACTGGCGACGGATGACTTCGAAATAGAGTTCGGTGTCAGCACCCGGGCGAGCATGAGCCACCATGCGCTCGCGCGGCTCCTGGAACGGGGCGGCGCATCTCCGGAGGACATTTCTTTCGAGGTGGAGCTGGCCTTGCGGCTGGCAGCCAAGCTTGCGGATGTTGCCCGTCAGATGGGGATCGGGCCGGAGGGAATGCAGAGCTTCATGATCCCGCATCCGCGCGGCGCGTTTGTCGCGGTCAGCATGGACATGGATCCGGGCAAGACAGGCAGCGGTGAGGAGCGGCAGCGCATTCTCTCGATCCGGACCTGGCTCGACGCGGACATGCTGTCGGAAGAAGATCATGAACGGATGGGATCCCGGTCGAGCGCCCTGCTTGCCGGCCTGTATGATCTCAGGGACAGACATCGGCTCTTCGAGCTATGGGTCAAAGGCAATGCCCGGCCCTGGAGTTTTGCCGATACAACGCTTGATAATGCCGGCAGGATATCCGGTACGGATTGTCTGGAGCGCAGATTGTGAACATTGTGCTGACAGAATTCAGCTACGGCTTTTTTGTCACAGGGACAGAAGGCGGGCTCAATTCGATTGCGGCGACATTTTCGCCACCCGATCTGGCACCGATGCCACCGAGGCTGCCACATCAGCGATGCAGGGCTTGATGGATCGCTGTATAGATGTCCTGGACCGGCTTTTTGATGCCGGTGTTCCCACAGGCAAAAAACAGCCCCCAATGACTGACTTTCCAGGCTCGGTCGATGTCGGCTACCGCTACAAGGGATCTTATCGAAAGCAATCTTCGTTTGGGCGGGCGCCGGATATGCGCGGTGATCACAATCCGCACAGCACGCATTCTGTGGACATCACATTTTCGGCTCGTAAAAACGGCACGACATTACACAACCCCAGGGTCATCCTGAAATCCAGTCTGGATCACAAGCTGAACGCCTGTCTCTTTCGATTTACCCAATCGCTCGATGCGGTGGATGTTGCTGAAAGTGCCGCTGTGGATATGGCCATGCTCGACCGACGTTGGCGCTTGATTGGGACAGGACGGGACGCGACCATTACAAAGCGCATGGATACCCACGGTGGACACAAAAAATCCTTTGTAAACGCTGTGGGACGATTTTCGCAGCCGCATTCTGCAGACGATAGCCCGAAGACAATGGAAGGGCTATCATCCCCGCGCTTACACGCAGGGAGTTCCCGCTGGATTAAAGGGGTGCCGCAACGGATTTGAGTGGCTTGACGCCCTGGATTGTGCAATCTGACCTGAGGTATGGAAATTCGGCATCTGGCACCCGGAAAGGTATATCGCGCGTGCAGGACGAGGCGGGACACAATGTTTTCAAAAGGCAAGATTAAGGGCGCAGGGGACGGGCCATCTCCCGGCACGCCACTGGAACCGGCGGGAAAACACGAGGCGGCTTTGACACCGGATGTTTCTTCGGCGTCTTTGGCTCCGGCAAAACCGAAATCCAAACCCTCAAGGCTGTCGCCCGATCTCACGATTGTCGGCACTCTCGGGACGCCCGGTGATATCCTGGTTGAAGGCACCGTGGAAGGTGATATCCGCGCCCATTGCGTCGACGTCAGTGAGGGCGCTCTCGTCAAGGGTGAGATAGTCGGTGATGATGTCGTGGTGGAGGGACGCGTCACTGGCCGTATTTGCGCCCTGAAACTGCGCCTGACATCAACGGCCCGCGTTGAGGGCGACATCCTGCACAGGATAATCGCCATCGAATCCGGCGCGATTTTCGAAGGCACCGTGCAGCGGCGGGACGACCCCCTCGACACTGCCTCCGGCAAGGAACAGTTGGAAGATGCATGTCTTTCGGAAGGCTGAGCTCCCGCCTGAGCCTTCCGAAAGACATGCTTTACCCGCACCCGGGAATATCATCAAACGCGCCGCCTTGTAACGCTTCGGACATGCTGTCCAGAAGTCGTGCAAAATGGCCACAAGCAGGATACCCGATGCTGGTCTCGTCCAGTTGGCCCGGCTTTGCATCATCAAGAGTGGGTCAGTTTTAAACGCTCATTGACAGGGGTAAGGGTCATGGACTGCCCCTTTCCCAGACTTCGCAGGTTTTGGCGTGTGAATCGGCCTGGAGCTTCGCAGACATCACCCTCTGGGACAAGGCGGCGCGGGAAACCACGCAGGGCAATCGACTGAACAACCCAAGCATTCAACGCGACTCGTAAAAACCCTACAAAGCTGCACGTTTCGTCCCGGAATTGCCCTGAATACGCCTTTTGATGCCCCGAGTGCAGGATGCGCAAACGTCATATGGCTCTTTTGCAGCATTTTTTCCATTCAATCGATTGCCCTGGGAAACCACGGAAGACCCTTCGATGCGCGCTTGTCAGTCTGCAAACGGGATGCCGGAACTGTCGTCAATGAAGTCGGGGGTTCCGGGCCGGGCGGCGGCCCCTTTTGCATTCCCGGCCTCCAGAAGCGCATTGATCAGGGTGCAGGCGGTGTCGAAATCCATGACGGGTTCAATGCCATGATCCACCGCGAGCTTCTTGCCGGCTTCGCACAGTCGGAAGATATGGGCTGCCTGCCGAAAGCTGGCGGGCGTCTCCGGTAAATGGCTCTTCGGGGGCAGGGGCAGTGTCTCGTCTGATGCAAGGTCGAGAAGATCAGCGATCATGCCACGCAGGATCCCGGTTGCGCCTGTCTTTGTGAAGGGAGCCGTTAGGCCGAGCCGGGCGGCATCGACGGGGTATTGGTGAGCGCGATCGTAAAGATAAGCCTGCTGTCGAAAGCTGGAAAGGGCGCCCCGCCGCACCCTGGACGTTGTGTAATAGCCGAGGTGGTCCACCATGCACCACGCACGGCATTGCGCCAGCGTTGCGCTGAAGACATTTGTGTGTCCGCGCACGGTGGCGATTTTGCCCTCCAGGGCTTCGGCCATCTCCGCGGTGTCAGCCGGTACCGTGACATACCAGTGTTCCCCAATCCGTACCGGCCGCGCTTCGATTGCAGGCGACAGTTCCGGGGTGGGATCGGGGGTGCCTGACCCTGGACGCTTTTTTCGCCGCGTCCTGCGCGCATTGTTTCCGGTGGCCATTCCGACTGCTCTCCCTGCGCTTTATCATAGCGCAGTATTGTCCTTTGAAACCAGCCAGGTGATACAGTTGCCCTGTCCCCGGCCTGTTGTTCAAAATCCGTCTTACGATTTCAACAGATCGGCAAGCAACGCGCGTTTGGATCCGGGATCGGTTTCGGTGGCCAGAAACCCGTCGAGTTCGTCCCGGATGAGCGCGTCGAGACGGGGGAGGGCGGCGCGGCGGTCGAGGCCCCATGCGCCGAGCATGATCTGCCGTCTTGTGCGGTCGCGCCGGGCCTGCCCGGGTGTGATGTGGCCGTCGGCGGGCAGGGCGGTATCCGATGCAAGCGTATGGAACCTGAGTTCTGGATAAGCGCTATATCTGGTATTCGACCTGCCTGATTGTTTCCGGCACGGTTATGGGTCCCATTTTAACTTTGGTTTTCCCGAGCATATAGGCTGCGACACACGAGATGAGGTGTACGAATGCGTTGGCAGGCGATCTGTGTCGAGTGTGTTCCAGTCCCATGCTGGTTTTCAACTTATCGAACAGAGTTTCGATGATGAACCGCCTTCGCAACAGGATTTTGTTCAGGATTGGCAGGAGATAGTTTTTCATGTTGCGGCGAATGCCGGTGACGAGGTGGAGCCCACGCTGCCAGAGCCGTTGGAAGAGGGATTTGGAGATATAGCCCTTATCAGCAAATATTTTGCCTTCGAGGCCCGCGATCATGGCTTCAAACGGCTTTCGATCATCGACATTACCTGCCGTGATTTTGACGGCCATGATCTCCCCCTTGTTGTTGATGATTAGATGCAGTTTGAAGCCAAAGAACCAGCCCATTGTGCTGCGACCGCGCTTTGCCAGCCCCTTGAAGACCTTGTTTCGATTAATGCGGGCATTGTGGCAGACCGCGAGCTTAGTGCTGTCGGCAAAATAGACGCCGGTTTTTTCACCGCTGAAGCAGTGCAGCAGTATGCAAAACGGCACCATTAATCTTGGCATGAGGCTGACAAACCGACCATAGCTCGGGAGGGTGCCAAAGCAGTCACGGTATTTCTGCTCAACGCCATAAATCCAATAATGTTTGAAGTCCTTGAACGGCGACAAGTGAAACAAGACCATGATGAACAGGCTCTCCCCCAGGGTCAGCTTGCCGGCGCGAAGCCTCTGACGACCCGAGGGGATCAACCGGTGGCGCTCCCAGTCCTCGTAGGTTTTTGCAAAATCATCGAGACAGACAAAAAGTGCGGTGTTAGTGATCGACATGAGTGGCGGTCCATATTGTGTCGCTTTTGAACCTTGAATCATGGGGCAACGTACCTGGAAACCCCTCTCACCCCATACTAATCACGGGGGCATTCAGGCTGGTCAACACGGGGCAAAAGGTGCGCGCCATGGAGAACAACTTCCCAATCAACGAAGATCTCGCTTATGAGAAGATCCGGGACCTCATGTTCGACATGATGGAAGAGGACCCCAACCGTCTCTACGCCCTCACGGATAAGCTCAATGAACTGGCTGCGCTCCCTAAAAGAACCATGACACTTGTGCTCGATCTGATGGCCGCCACTCCCTTTCAGGTGATCATCCCGAAACACGTACGGAAAAATGACCCTGATACATTCAAAGCGGATCACGAAACCGTTTCAAATGTTCTATTTCTTGGAGAGTTTGGCGGAATTGCCGTTGAACTGGAGCCAAATGAGGCTTTGAGAGAACCGAGGATCATTTCCATAACAATGGTGGAAATCCCTCATCGCAACCCTCTGCGAAAAAGGGTCAACGAGTATCGTAAAAAACGAATCAAAAAACTACGAAAAAATTCTGTCGAGTAGTGCACTGGTGACGCCAACGTCTTATCCAGAATCGGGGTTATGGAGAAAGCCCTTCATGAAGGCGCTGTTGCGCGCCGCCGTTGCCGCTGAGGGGTGCCCGGCGATATGGGCCTCGATATCGGATTTGAATTCATCGCAAAGATCGGGCTTGTGGCGAAACTGCGCCACGAGAAACCCTCCGAGGATGGCCTTGCGCCGGGCGTCATCGGTGCGCCCGGACTTGCTTGCGCGGTGCCTGATCCTCCGGACCTGGTCGGTGAGTCTGGCAAGGGACGAGAGCGGCGGCGTGTCGCGCTCGATGATGTCCCTGAACATCTCGACGAGCCGGGGCGTTGTCAGCCGGTGCCGGAAATACCCCGCCTTTCCGGCCGCCACGAGCAGGCGCTGTTCCTCCCGGGCGCGGACCCGCTCGGCCTCGGCCTCAAGCGCGGCGGTCTGCTCTCCGGGATCCGGCTTCCGGCGCTTGTTGCCGGATTTTGAAGCGGCCTTTTGGGGTGGTTGGGTCATTTGGCATCCTCGGCGTTCTACGCGCCACTGTTGTTTTGCAGGTCTTGCGTGTGGCGGCTTGATCGCTCCAATAATGTCGGGTGAAGGGGGGGTATGACGGTGAGATATTCAAATAAATGTCCCCCATCGGGGTCATATAATCCCTCGCCTTCAGGCGAAGGGAAGCTATTATCGACGTCGCCCCGGCGACGGAGAAGCCCTTGCGGTCATACAGGACGAATGCGCACAGCAAATACGATTTGAAAGTACACCTGATTTGGATACCGAAGGACCGCAAGAGGGTTTTGACGGGACAAGCAGCAGAACGTGCGCGGGACCTGTTGCGGCAGATTTGCATGGAACATGAGATGCACATCAGCACATCATATCGAGCAAAGTGGCCCCGGCCACATGGCCCGCTTCCCGGAACTCTTTGCTGAATGGGTTGTTTGATCGTGGTTTGGGCGCGGTCATGTCGGCGTCCTCCGGCCCGGGGTCCGGGCTGTCTTCGGACACGATCTTCGTCGTATCAGGCGACAAATCTACAAGGCGGTCCGAGGCTGATGGGTATTCTGTCTCGATAGGCCGGGCCCTTGCTATTTTGCGGGGCGTTCTGGCAGGGCAATCGACTGAACAACTCAAGCGTTCAACGCGACTCGTAACAACCCTACAAAGTTGCACGTTTCCTCCCGGAATTGCCCTGAATACGCCTTTTGATGCCCCGAGTGCAGGATGCGCGAACGTCATATGGCTCTTTTGCAGCATTTTTTCCATTCAATCGATTGCCCTGGGCGTTCTGGTCATGCGTCTTTTGGATTTGGGGCGTTTTGTCATAAGTTACTCCCTTCGGTTGGAGGCCTGGGCGGATATCCCTGTCGGCCTCTTCATTAAACCAGTATTCCTTTGTGAGCGGGTTTTCGGTCTTTTTCTCCCCGGTCGCAGGATCTGTCTTTCCGGTCATGGTCGTCCTTTCGATGTTTGCGGCTGTCAGCCCGGTGCTTTGGATGCGGGCGACGGATCGATGAGAAGAAGTGGCTTCCACCAGCCCCTCACGTTCTCGCGCCGGACCGCGCCGAGGACGCGGCTGTCCAGCGCCCCGGGCGTGTCGCCCTCGACGATGAGCGATCCGTCGGGTCGGCGCTCCGCGATGCGCTTGAGGATGCGCACGCCGTCCGGGGCATCGGGCGAGCAGAGACGGGAATACCATGGTGCGCCCCGGTGGCGGGGGTCGAGGCAGAAGGTGACATGGCTCGCCACTTCCGGTCCTGACCGGATATAGAGACCGCGCGGGACGGAACTGGTGGCATTGCCGATCAGAAGCCCGGCGGCACTTGCGGCCCAGACGAGCAGCAAAACCGCCATGACCGGTGCGCCGAACACAAGAGACCGGATGATTTCCTTTCGCAAGGTCAAAGGCTTTGTCCTTTTTCTTCAATCGGGGTCTGAACAGTCCTGTCGGCGCCGGACAGCCAGCGCGGGGTCCCGGGCGGGCGGTCCCGCATCACGGCGCGCAGACGATGAAGATGCCAGCGGAGCGGACTTTCGAGCCGCGCCCGCAGCCTCCAGACATGAACCTCATGGCGGCAGTGCGGTGAGGTGAGACACCAGTCGATCAGATCGAGCGTGCGCATAAGACTGCCCCGGCGCATGTGGGGCC
>CATOSB010000007.1 GCA_951812305.1 uncultured Paracoccaceae bacterium | reverse complement strand
TGGACTTTCCAACGCTGGGTTGGCCGCAATCTATGCCTATCTAGGTACACTTGCTTATACCGAAGGTTCGCTACTGCTATTCTTGGGAGCATCCATCGCTTTGCCCCTGATCGGTATAGTTATTTGGAAAGTCATGCGTTCGTTTGAAAAGGCTTGATTCTAATTCCTAAGTGCTCTGTAAGCGATGCGAACGCCCCATGGTATCGCGCGCGCGTCTGATGTGAGATTCTGGCCTCCAATGATCTGGAGGTAATTTGATGTTGGATGATGGGGCGGAGGTTTCGCGCCGCAGGCCTGTACTACGGACGGCGGCGGAGCGCGCGGCGATTGTGGCCGAGACGTATGCGCCAGGCGCGACGGTTGCGGGTGTGGCTCGCAAACACGGTATGTCGGCGACGCGGTTATCGACATGGCGCACGACGGCCCGGCGCAAGGTCGCGCGTGACGAGGGTCAGACGTCTGGTTTTGCAGAGATCGCAGTGCTTGCGACACCACCGCCTTCGCCCTTTGACGGTATTGAGATCATCGCGGGATCTGTCTCTATCCGGTTGCCCAAAAGCACGGCATCAAAACGGATCAAGGATGTTGCGCGGCACCTGGCGCGACAGGGATGATTGTTCCGTCTCAATCGGTGCGGGTTGTGATTGCGACCAGGCCGGTGGATTTCAGGAAGGGCCATGACGGGCTGGCGGCGGTTGCTGAACGCGATCCGGGCCTTGATCCGCACTCGGGCGTAATCATCGTGTTCCGCGCCAAACGTGGAGACCGCATCAAGGTTCTGCTTTGGGATGGGTCCGGTCTGGTGATGACGTACAAGCGGCTGGAACAGGGCAAGTTCGCCTGGCCCAGGGTCCATGATGGCGTGATGCGGCTGTCCAAGGCGCAATTTGAGACTCTGTTTGAGGGTCTGGACTGGCGACGGGTGACGGCGCGGCGGACACGTCGACCGGGTGCGGCAGAGTGACTCTCAGCCTTATGTACAGGGTGTAAATCGTGGCCTGATCTGCTAAGAACACGCCATGCCTGACGCCCTTGAATCCCTTGATCTGGATGCCCTTCCCGCGGAGGTGCGGGCGGTTGTTTTGGCGGCACGGAAAGAGGCGTTTGGCGTGAGCCTGTTGAACAGCAACCTGACGTCGCGCAATTGTGCACTCGAAGAAAGCAACGCCGCTCTCGCCACGCAGAACGCGGAACTTGAGGCGATCAACGCGCGTCTGGAGCATTTTGTCAAAGAACTGCACCAGCTGGTCTATGGCAAACGCTCCGAGAAGCTCAGCCCGGATGAACGGCAACTGGCTTTTGAAGATCTGGAGGTCGCGACAGTCGAGGCCGAGGCGCAGTCAGAAACAATCGAGATGACCAAACCGCGCAAGAAGCGCAAACCTGTGCAGCGCAACCTTGGGAACCTGCCGGATCATCTGGAACGTATCGAACAGGTGATCGAGCCTGCCAGCATTACATGCCCCTGCGGCTGTGGTGAGATGGTCAGGATCGGCGAAGATCGCACCGAACGACTGGATATTGTTCCGGCCCAGGCGCGGGTGATCGTGACCATCCGGCCCAAATACGCCTGCCCGAACAAGGACGCTGGCGTGGCCCAGGCGCCTGCACCGGTGCATCTGATCGAGGGTGGCCTGCCTACCGAGGGGACATTGGCGCAGGTGGCCGTGTCCAAGTACGCCGATCACTGCCCCTTGTTCCGGCAGGCGCAGATTTATGCCCGATCCGGCCTTGATCTGCACCGCTCCACCCTTGCGGGCTGGATGGGCCGGATATCCTTCCATCTTGCTCCCGTGGTGGATCATCTGTTCAAAGATCTCAAATCTTCCAGCAAGCTCTTTGCCGATGAGACGCGCTGTCCGGTGCTCGATCCGGGGCGCGGCAGAACCAAGACCGGGTATCTCTGGGCCATTGCCCGCGATGAGCGGCCCTTCGGGGGCACCGCCCCACCGGGTGTTGTGTTCTGTTACGCCGATGGGCGTGGCGGCAAACACGCAACGGAGTTCCTGACCGGCTTCGGCGGTACGCTGCAGGTGGATGGCTATACGGGTTATAATGCCCTGACCAAACCGGGCCGTAACTCAGGATCCGTCAAACTGGCCTATTGCTGGGCTCATGCGCGGCGCAAGCTCAAGGAAGTGCATGACCGCGATGGCTCGCCCATTGCAGGGGATGGGCTCAGGCGGATTGCCGAGTTCTACAAGATCGAGGCTGAGATTAGAGAAAAACCCGCCGCCGAGCGCAAAGCTGTTCGCCAGGAAAAGACCAAGCCGCTGATCGAGGCATTCGAGATCTGGCTCAAAACCGTCCGCTCCCGCATCTCGACCAAATCACGCCTCGGCGATAAGCTCTCCTACATCGCCAAACACATGGACGGACTGAAGCTCTTTCTCGATGACGGCGCTATCGAGATGGACAGCAACGTGGTCGAGCGAACCATCCGCCCTATTGCCCTCAATCGTAAGAACGCGCTCTTTGCGGGCCATGACGAAGGTGGCAGAAACTGGGGGCGTATCGCCTCCCTGATCGAAACCTGCAAGCTCAATGACGTCGAGCCCTATGCCTATCTCAAGGCAACCCTCGAAGCCATCGCAGCAGGTCACCCGGCTGCCCGCATCGACGAACTGATGCCCTGGAGCTTTGACAGGGCGCGGTGACACCGCTTACAGTGAAGCCGACCCTGAAGGCGCGGATCATGCGCGGGGTGAGGCGAAACAGCAGCTGGCGAGAGCTGACGGCTCGCCGAAAAAGTCCGCAGCCGTGGTGCAGGCGGTTGTCGCAGAGGCGCAAAGGCAGATGGAGATGGATTTTGCCGCGCAGGTGCCAGCGACCGATTCAGAAAGAGAGTCGGACGATGAGCAGGTACGGAATGCCGTGGGTGGCTTGGAAGAGTTGGAATCGACCTTGAAACAGGGCGTTTGAGACGGTCTGGCGGTTCGTGCGACTGAAGTTTTTCCCGAACGGCGGGAAGCGGACATGGCGTAACTGCTGCGATCGCGGCTTCGAGGGTGCTGAGAACGGCTAAGGTCGTTTCTCAGGAACCTTGAACCGTAGGAGGAACGACCATGAAACGCTATGTGGGTTTGGATGTATCTCAGGATGAGTGCGCGGTGTGCATTCTGAACGAGGACGGGACAGGGATGTTCGAAGGGACCTGTCCAACCGACCCGGATGCGATCCTGCAAACCATTGTGGACCTGTCGCGGTTTGGTGGCGCTCCTTTGATAGCATTTATTGTAACTCCCAAGCACCCTGTCCGATAGGGTTGCGGGGTTTTGTTCCGTCAGAGCCGTGCGATGATCTGAGGTGGTGACAGGGTCAGGATTTCCAGGATGTTGAACCGGTGTTTTCTGGCCGTCGAGATGACGGACCTGATGTCGGCGAAGACCCGCGCGCCCTCGAGGGTGCGGAAGGTGCCCGAGATTTTCATGCGCAGCTTCATCATGCGCAGGTCCTGTTCGGCCTGATTGTTTGTGAATGGGACCGCGAAGTCGGCGATGAATCGCAAAACGTCATCGCGGTAGTCACGCAGGCGGAGGAGCAGGTTGTGGCCTGGCCGCCTGGCTTTTCGGCCGCGGGTGCCGGGGCTTTTGGCCAGCGGGGGCTGGCGTTCGTGGAAGGCGAGCCCCTTGGCGAGGATCGCCATGTATCTGGTGACTATACCCTGGCGAACCAGTTCCGGGAGTTCGGTCTCGCCTTGATCCTGAGCCGCGCATCTGAGCTGATTGGCGCTATGAAGCACTGCGCTCATCTCCGTCGCCCAAGGCTCTTTTTCGATCTCTTCGATGGCCTTGAGTTCGCGCAAGTGATGCGCCCCGCAGAGGGCGTGGGCGTCCACTCCGCTCATATGGGCGTAGTAGGGTTTCCAGTGATCATGAATGATCGTCCCGCCGGTCAGGAAGGTTGGAACAGCACCGCGTTTGGCGCTGATGCGGTAATGGGTGAAGGCGGTATCGCAGATCGTGTGCAGCCAGTGCAGCTTGCCGGCAACACGAAGTCCGGTCTCGTCCAGATGCCGAACGCCGCCTTCGGCAAGCCGGGCGAGAATGTGTTCAACCACGACACCCATCTTATTTGCCGCGCCGCGCGTCCAGTTGGTCAC
Source organism: uncultured Paracoccaceae bacterium (assembly GCA_951812305.1). Taxonomy (GTDB): domain Bacteria; phylum Pseudomonadota; class Alphaproteobacteria; order Rhodobacterales; family Rhodobacteraceae; genus Rhodobacter_B. The sequence continues at coordinate 85,358 of CATOSB010000007.1, read as the reverse complement.
GCTGGCCGCGCACAAGCTGGTGGCCCCAAACAGGTCGCGCATAAGCTGGCAGACCCGATCCTCGGGTATCAGCTGCTGAACATTGCAATAGACCGCCACTGCCCGCATGCGCGTGCCATATTGCACATGCGCGGCCACGCCATCGGGAAAGCCAGCCGTCGTCGTGGCTCGACAATGGTCGCAACAATAAACCGCCGCCTGATGCTCGGTGACCTCCAGGCGTGGCGCAGGCAAGTCGAACACCTGACGCTTCTCGATCCCTTTCACCATCTCCGCCGTCAGGGCGCTCTGACAGGCGCTGCAATGCGTCGCCTCATGCCGTTCGACAAAGTCGGGTGTTGACGTCTGGCGCAGGGTGTCGCCCCGGTGGCCAACTTGGCCGCCACTTTTCTTTCCGGATTTGCCACGCAGGCTGCGCGGGGCTGGCTTCTTCAGGCCATCACTTGAAGGGGGCTTGCTGCTATTGCTGCTGTTCTTGGCCAACTGTCGGCGCAGGTCCGTGATCTCTTCCGCCATGCTCGCCAACGCAGCTTCAAGCTCAGCGATCCGACGCAGAGCCGTGGCGAGAAGTTGTTCAAGGGCGGCAACCTGATCCATCCCACCACTGATTCAGAGAAATCAACCCGGCGCCACAGAATTCAGACAAGAAAGAAAAAAAACACGCGCAAAATGGCAAATTCGACTCACCATAAAACTGACAATAACACTCAAACGTGGGGGGGTGCTTGGGAGTTACAGTTAATGTTAAATTTGTACCTGAATGCGATGGCCTTAGCTGTACATACACCGAGGAAAAACTGCGCCTCACCTCCGCTAGTAGTCCTTTAACCGATAACGTCCTGGACACTTCTAAAGTCCGCACCATTCTCACGAAAAACGGCATCACGACCTTTGAAGGCCGGGGGTCAAATAATGCTGGTAATGGTGATATTAAGAGTAGTTATCGCACGTATGGCGCATGGATGGAGCATGCCGCATTTGGGGTGTTAACGGAAGACGCCCGCGGTAAGATAGGTGAGAAGAACATTAAACTTTCTGTCAGATATGGCATCGCTGGTGGTACGCCCACGGGAAGCCGCCCGACTGCTGATGCAACCTGGAAAGGCCTGATGGTCGGTACACCCAAAGAAGGAAAGTATCATGGCAACTTCCTGCAAGGGGATGCGGTGTTGAACTACGATTTGGATACTACAAAGCTTGATGCCACTTTCAGCGATATCAAGGACCTTGCCCGCGGGAAGGATTACGAGACGCCTGAGGTCATTTTTGCAGATGTGTCGGTTAGGGAAGACGGCAGCTATGGGGTCGAAAGCGGTGAGATATACGGTGGTTTTGGCGGGCCTAAACATGAGGAAACTGCCGGTGTGTTCGATAAAAGCGGTATCGTCGGAGCTTATGGGGCCAAAATCGATACAGAATGATCTTTTTGCTGTTCCGTGACCGGCGTCGTCACAGTTGGATATTCTGTGCAGCGCTGTGGGTGATTGGCGCAGGGTGGTTCGTACCCGGCGCAGCAGCCCAAACCACGCCTCCGGTGCCGGAACAGCATGAGGTGAATACTGAGCACCGGTTCCGGCTTGGGCTGTCGCTTGTGGCGGCGGATCGTCCACGTGAGGCGGCGAAGGTGTTTTCGGATATTCTGGCCCGGAACCCCAACCTTGACCGGGTGCGGCTTGAACTGGCCCGCGCCTGGTTTCTTTCCGAACAATGGGGCAAGGCACGGAGTGAATTCCTGTCGGTGCTTTCGGGAAGATTACCTGAGCCGGTTCGGGACAATGTGCTGGGCTTTTTGCGGGCTATTGACGCGCGCCGGGGCGTCGATTGGGATGTGGATTTTGCCCTTGTTCGACTGGGGAATACCCGCCGCTACGAAAGCGATACAATTATGGTGAACGGGTTGCCGTTCACACTTAACGGCCGTGACGGCGAAACGGCCCTGGGCTTGCGATACAGGCTGGGCGGGGTTGTAAAGCAGGGTTTTCCGGGACTGTCCGGCCCGGATCTTCAGACACTGGGCTTTGGCCGTTTCACCCTGTCGGGCGAAGAAGGCCCCGGCTCCCGGTTTGATGACCTGACGGTGAGGGGGGAAGCGGGTATCCGTCTTGTATGGCCACGTACCACCCTGTCGTTGTCGCCCTCCGTTTCCCGACAGTTTCTGGCCGGGGCAGCCACGGAAGACCGTCTGGGCTTTCAGGCTGAAGCAAGAATACGCTCACGTCAGGGCGCGGCCTATGCGATCCGGGCCGGCTGGCAGGATATCGACCACCTGCGGTCAGACGGTCGGGACGGTCATGTTGCAACCCTGGGCCTCAGTGGCACATGGTCGCTCACCCCCAGAGCTTCGCTGGGCATGTCGCTGTCGCTTGCGGACCGAGCGGCAGCAATCTCGCTCGCCGATAATCACCGCCTGGCGCGGTTGACGGCCTCTGGAACCTTTGATGTGGGAAGGGGGATCACCCTGCGGCCCAGTCTCTACTTTGAGCACAAGAAGGTAGACAAGTCCGGTCCTGCGGCGGCGGATGAAACCGGTACGGGCGTGTCCCTGACAATCGAGACCAGCCGCCTTGTTCTGGGCAATGGCTTTACGCCTTATGCCACACTGTCGGCCAGCCAGGTGAACTCGGACATCAAGGCGTTTTCCTGGCGGACCCATTCCGTGGCTCTCGGATTGGAGCGTCGCTTTTGAAAACCTTGCATCACAGGAGGAATACATGAAACGGGCCGACACAACCGGGCTTGCCTGTTGGCCCGCCCTGTCATAGCAGCAGGGGTGACATCACCTTGCACGGGGATCCGATGGCCGAGTTGCACAATCCGCACGACACCCTGTTCCGCGCGCTGCTGTCCGATCCCGGGCGGGCGCGGGACTTCCTGCGTGATCACCTGCCCAACACCATCGCCGGACAACTCGCCGATGCACCACCCGAGATCGTCGAGGGCGGCTTCGTTGATGAGGCGCTCGCCGGCAGCCAGAGCGATCTGCTGATGAAGGTCGCGTTGACCTCCGGGACCGACGCCTTCGTATATGTTCTGGCGGAGCACAAAAGCACCCCTGATCCGGCGCTGCCGCTTCAGCTGGCCTCCTATATGGTGCGCATCTGGAAACGCTACGCCGGAACCGGAACAGCCCGGCTCCGCGCCCTGCCCCCGATCATTCCGGTGGTCGTCTATCATGGCGCGGAGCCCTGGACCGTACCCGACAGCCTGCGCGACATGATCGCCACCGATGATCCCGATCTCGCTTTCCTGCCCGGAGCGGGGTATATCCTGCGCAACCTGCGGGCCATGGAGATCGACGCGCTGTCGCGCAACGCCGCGTTGAGGGCGGGGTTCATCACGCTGCGGCAGGAGGCCCTGGCCTTTCTGGCGGAGATCGCCGGGAGCCTGCCCGAGGGGACCGATCTGCGGCGCCAGGTCTTACCACCCTTCAAAATTTCCGGATCTGATTTGACGTTTGTCTGATCTGTGTGATTCAAGGAGTCTCCACTGCTGATATTGGAGGCTGGTTTGTTGGGAAATGTTTGTTTTTCAGAGCTTTATTCGAAGGTTGAGGCGGATTTTCAGGACCGCTTGCTCGGGTATCACAAGTCGCGCCGGGAGGGATTGTGCATCATAGCAAGCGTGATTTTGAACACGCGCAGCGTCAATCTGATGGAAAATGCGGCTGCTTTGCCCCGCGATATCGGCTCTGTGGACCACCGCTATCAATACATTTCGCGGGTTCTGGGCAATCCTCACATCGATACTGATGAGATCATGCAGGCCTATGTTGGTGAAATTTTCCGCCGCCAGTGTGAGGCCGGAGAAACGATTGTGGTGGCCCTTGATCAAAGCAAGCTCAACGAAGGGCATGAGGTTTTGATGTTATCGGTGCGGATGCGGGATCGGGCCCTCCCGGTCGCCTGGCGTGTACGCCAGACCAAAGGGCCGATTGGATGGCGCGTGCAACATGAGCTTTTGGAAGCAGTCCGCCCATGGCTCCCGGCGGATGCGCGTGTGTTGCTGGCGGGAGATCGGTTTTATGGAACCGCCCGATTGGTCGCATGGTGCCAGGAGGCTGGATGGGACTACCGGCTGCGCATGAAGGGAAATATCACACTGCAACATCAGGGTGGCGAGATGATGACGCGCGAAATTGCCCAACTGATGCCCGAAGGGCTTGTAAACGCTGAGCTTTACGGAACGGGCGTCTTTAGCAACATTGGAGTGCTTCACGAAGAGGGGCACAAAGAGCCTTGGATTATTGCCATGAATGCAGCACCGTCCGAGTACAAGGTGCTCGATTATGGAATGCGTTGGGGAATTGAAGCCATGTTCTCCGACTTCAAAACCCGGGGCTTTGAAATTACTCAAAGCCAGATCAAAAAGCCGGATCGATTGGCCCGCCTCATTTTGGTGCTGGCAATCGCCATGTACTGGGCTGTTTCAACCGGAGCAAACGAAGAGCACCACGTCGCAATACGCGGCGAAAAAAGGGGATTCGAAAAGCCCGAAGGTCCTTATGCTCTCTCTTCAAGACAGGCCTTCGTGCTATCCGACGATGCCTCGCAGGTTATGCCAAAATCCCCAAGCTCTGGGATGTCTGGCTAAATTGAAGGGTGGTAAGGGCGCCAGGTTCTTGAATATGTGCTGCGGGTCTATAATGTGGATCTGGACGCCCTGCGGGCCACGCTCAGGACCGGGGGACATAACGAACTGGAGGCGCTTATGGGAACCATTGCTGAAACACTGCTCGAACAGGGCAAGGCGGAAGGCCTGAAAGCGGGCGAAGCGCGCGGATTGGCCAGGGGCGAAGCGAAAGGCAAGGCGGAAGGCAAAGTGGAAGGCAAGGCGGAAGGCAAGGCGGAAGGCAAGGCGGAAGGCAAGGCGGAAACCCTCGGACGCCTGTTGGAGCGCCGTTTTGGCCCCCTGCCCCGGGACATCGAAACGCGGGTCGCCGCCGCCGAACCCGGTCAGGTCGAGGCCTGGCTGGATGCCGTTCTGGACGCGCCCGACCTCGCGGCCGTCTTCGCACAGGACCGCCCGCACTGACCGAAAACCACGTCTTTGAAACGGCTTACGGCATTTCCCGGAGACCTGGACAGCACCGACGCACCATATGAAAAACGTGCGGATAGACCCCTGGTCCCGCAGGTCAAGCTGCCGAAGCGGCTCGATCTGGACGGAGATGCCGGGCGGGCGCTCGACAGCGTGCCAGGGCCGGGGTCGATTACCGCCGAGTGCCAAATCCTGCGGTTATCCATGTTGCCGGTGTATAGGGCGGTGCGCATCCTGCGCATCATGACGCAGGTGGCTTCGGCCTGAACCAAAATAGCACCCTCATGGGTCCGTCGGCATAAAGGAACGTTTGGTCCCGCAGGGATCTCTGTAAGCGGTTAATTCGTTACGATTTTTCCTGTTTTATCTCCCCCTGATCTGGAGGGTGTGTCAGGCGGCTGATTTCAGGGGGAGGATTCCGAGCGCGTCGCGGAGTTTGTCATCAGAGAAGTCGTATTCGCCGAGCATGTTGATGTGTGCCCAGGCCATTGGGGCGTGTGCGGCGATCGTGCGACGCAGGTTTTCTCTGGTTTCCTCATCCGGGGCCTTTTCAAGTTGGTGAGCGAGGTAGAGGTAGTTCCAACAGATGATGCTGTTTTTGATGAGACGGTTGCAGGCCTCGGCGATCTCCTGTTCCTCCTTTTCGGCTTGGGTGAACTCGCGGGGATTGCCAACGGCGACGGCGCGGGTGAAGCGGTTGGCGAGTTCGACCTTGTTGAGCTGACGCTCGATGGTCTGCCGCAGGCTCAGGTCATCGACATAGCGCAGGATGAACAGCGATTTGATGATCTGCCCGAAGGCTTTCAGGGTCTGATAGAGCGCGTGCTGTCGGGAATAGGAATTCAGCAGCCGGAAGATGTCGGAGGCGGTGTTTTCCTTGAGCTTGATGGTGGCGACGAGGCGCAGAAGCGCATCCCAGTTCTCGCGGATCAGGGTCTCATTGATGGTTTTGTCCGGGGCGATGATCCAATTATGATCCCTTGGTCGGCCCGGCTTGAAGATGTAGAGGGTCTGTTTTCCAATGCCTTTGATCCGGGGGGCGAAGGAAAAGCCCAGCGGATGCGTCATCCCGAAGATGGCTTCGGTGTAGCCGTGGCTGTCGGTGGAATGGATGTCGCTTTTAACGACGTCATTGCACATGAGGCCATCGATCACGAACGCGCTTTCCCGATCGGCGGCGCTGATCATAAGGGAATGCCAGAGGATGTGGCGTTCATCGACGAATGTGTAGGCGCTGACGCCTTGTCCCTGGCCAAAATACTTGAATGCACGGCTGGCAGCGAGGCTTTCGCCGCGAACCTCGAACTTTTGTCCATCACTGGCGGTATGCAGCTTGTCCGCTTCGTTCCGATAGATATTGGGCAGGTCCATCTCATCCATAGCTTTGACCACAGCGTCGTTCGCGGCGCGGATATTGTCGAGAGAAAACCGCCAATTAACGACGTGTTCCAGTTCGCCCTCGGTCACGCGAGACGAGATCCTTGCCATTTTGCGCACGCCGATTCCACATCCAAGGCCCATGATCCCGGCCAGGAGTGCGGGGCGGGAGACCGCCTGACGAATGTGGGTCTGCTGCCAGTGTTCGAAAGCGCCGAGCATCCCGCAGTGATTATTAATCGTCTCAAGCACCTGTGCCAGCGGTACATCGTGCCGTTGAGGGAACAGTTCATTGGTTGGGCTGGAACCATCAGCCCCGGCTGCCGGGGTAGCGATGTGGAAGGTGCCATCGGCACGTACCTTCAGATGTGGATTGGCAGCGGCATTGGCATTCGTGCGCTGATATTGTTGTGTCAGCACCTTCCGGAGGGTTACCAGAACAGGTTGCGGGTCGGCAAACTCGGCCAATCCGGCTCGTTCCAACAGTTCCGGCTTCTCGCGCTTCCACCTGTCCGGATCAATCAGATAAGCGTCCATGGGGCGGTATTTATAGGACTGCGAAAGGTTAAGATCGCCGGATTTGATGGCGGCGGCAACATGCTGGAACAGAAAGACCTTGTAGAGCGAGGTTCGGAATGTTCCGTCACTGCGGATCAGTACTTCCCGCTCGTCTGTATCGAGGAAATCCGTTGGCGCACCTGGCCCGACTACGCCATCGTTGTGTTTAAACCGGTCGATGGCGGTGATGAGACTGGCGGCCCGGTCGTTCCGCTCGAACGTGATCACGCGAAGGATGGGACTGAGTCGATTTTGTAGTCGCAAGGACCCTGCCTCAAGCACATCAAACCAGCTTTCATCCCGCGCGGTTGCGGAAAGATCATCCTTCAGCTGCTCGAATGCGCTCGACCGACCTTTATCCAGCAAGGTTCGAATTGTGCTGACTTTCTGGGTGTCCGACATTCCATCCGCCTCGGTCACGCCGCGAATGTCGCGCAACAGGCCAAACACAGATGTGTCCAGATCATTGATGACGGACTTGATCTGCTTTTGCTGTGCTGCCCGGTTCTCCAGCAGCCGATCATTGTGATCGCGCGTCGCCTTTGCGTGAAAGGACGCCATGACACTGAGCCAGAGATCGATCAGATTATCTTGCGTGCGGTAAAACTGATGGGCAACAAAGGCCGTGGCATGGATACGGCGGTCATTGTCTGTGCGTTGTTTGAGCTGAAACAACCGTGACCGCTGAACGCTGCCCGCAAAATATCGAATACCGGCAGTTCCCAAATCGAGCGCCGACAGAGGGTCGTATAGTTGGCCATGCAAATCAGCGAGCGTCTCAAAATCAGCGATGGCTTCCTTGATCTTCGTTGGCCTTGCCGACTGCGACAGCTTCTTCAACAGGGTCAGACGATACCGGTTCTGATCGTCCGGGGTCGTGAAGAGTTCGTCCAGCAAGGCGCGCGCGTCATCGGTGAGATGTGCATCCATCAGTGCGATGAGTTCTACTTTGCGGGCCTGCAATCCGGATCGGATCAACTCCAGCAAAACACCCGATCTTGGAACTTGGACGCGCCGCTGGATCAAATAATCCACGCATCGATCAAAGATCAGGCGCGGCTTCAGATATGTTCGCGCCATCGTCGCAATCTCGGCGATCAGGTCTTTCCTGGCTTTCCGCCCGAATGGCATGAAGCCATAGAAATCCAGAATGAGCTTACGATGACGCGCACGGGTCTGTTTGGGGTAGGTTGCTGGCGAGAACTCCGATCCTGTGAGCCTCAGAAGCTTTGCTGCCGCCTCAATATCCGGGGCGTGAAAATCGCGAGGATTGTAGAACTTCTTCGCCGCTTTGAAGTAGGCGCACATCACCAGAAAGCCGATCTGGCTAGCGGGTGAACGCAACTCAGTTGCGATGTCCAACAAGGGTTTTGGCAGATCGAAACATCGCTTGCGCTCGCGGAAGTCGAATACCGGCGGATCGTCAAACACCTCTTGTTCGGAGGATGAAAGGATTTGCATTCGGGGCATAAGGCTCTCCGTCATAGTGGTGTCCGGGAATCGGTCGTTTGACGGCCCCGTGTTTTGTTGTCCGGCAATATGGCTTGACAACGGAATGACGGACAAGATGATTGACGGATGGAAAAACGGACAAACACTGCAAGATTTTATGCCCCAGCCGGATACGTGCGCATCTCAACGGCCGATCAATCGCTGGCCCCACAGATCGACGCGCTCAAGGCTGCTGGTTGCGGGGAAATATTTGAAGATTGCGCATCTGGTGCCAAAACGGATCGGCCAGGATTAAATGAAGCGCTCGATCACCTGCGTGCCGGCGGCACGCTGATTGTCTGGAAGCTCGACCGTCTCGGACGCAGCATGAGTCACCTGATTGATACGGTTCGCGATCTTGACCAGCGCGGCATCGGATTCAGGTCTCTGACTGAAGGTATCGACACGACAACGAGCGGGGGCACACTCGTCTTTCATCTGTTCGGCGCCCTTGCCCGGTTCGAACGCGACCTCATCCGCGAGAGAACCCGCGCTGGCCTGAGCGCCGCTGCCGCGCGCGGACGAAAAGGCGGACGCAAGGCTGTCGTCACCGCTGAAAAACTGAAGCGAACGAAAATGCTGATCGAAAGAGGCCTGACTGTTCGTGAAGCCGCGGCCCGCATAAAAATCGGCAAAACCGCTCTTTACGACGCGATCAACGCGGACACCTCACGAAACGCGCCAAACTGATCCGTCGTCCCGCAAATCCAAAGGGACCGAAAACACGAACATTCCTGTGGGACCTCGCGTACCTTTATGCCGATGGACCCTGAATCGGTTGCCACTGAGCAAAATACTCCTTGCGCGTGACGCTAAGGAGACACGCAACAATAAGTGAATCGCAAACCTTTGCCGCTGCGACGGTTTGACTCTGGTCCGCGCGATTCCCATGCCGTTCTCAATATGGTAATCGATAATCATGGTAGAGCGAGAACAAATTCAGGAGCGATGGGAAGTTTTTGGTTCGAAGCTTGGCGAACGAGGTCGGCGTTTGTTTGCTGCCGCAGAAGCCCGAGCGGCGTGGCGGTCTTGCGGCAGTTGCGGAGATCACTGGCCTCGCACGTTCCACCATCGGGCGAGGCATCAATGATCTTGATACTCCAGGTCCAGGCAATGGCCGCGTGCGCCGCAAGGGTGGAGGGCGACGCGAGGTCGCCGACCTTGATACGACGCTGGTGTCCGACTTGCAGCGTCTCGCCGAGCCAGCGACGATGGGTGATCCTATACGTCCGCTTAAATGGGTGTCGAAGAGCCCGGCAAAGCTGGCAGCGGCACTGTGTGCTGCAGGCCATACTATATGTGCCAATACTGTCGCCAGGTTGCTGGAAACAAAGTTGGAATATTCGCGGCAGGTCAATCGCAAAACGCACGATGGCACCAATACTGGCTGGGTTAGCGTGGGCGTCACCGCTGACACTGCTTCATTCGCCGTCAACTCTATCCGTACCTGGCGGAAGCGCATGGGCCAGCAGCGCCATCCTGGCATGCACGAGCTGACAATAACTGCTGACTGCGGCGGATCGAACGGTGCGCGCGTCCGGTTATGGAAGGTAGAGCTGCAGAGGTTTGCTGACGAAACCGACCTTGTCTTGCACGTCCATCACTATCCGCCCGGCACATCCAAGTGGAACCTCATCGAGCATCGGATGTTTTGCCACATCACACAGAACTGGCGCGGACGGCCGCTGTCCAGCCGTATGGCAGTCGTCGAGTTGATCGGGGCGACGACGACGAACGCTGGGCTGAAAGTAGAATGCGCACTTGACAAAAGTATTTACGAGAAGGGTGTTAAGGTCACCAAAGCTGAAATGGATAGCCTCGTCATCGAAGGGAATGCATTCCACCCAGAATGGAACTACACAATCACACCACGCCGCCGCCACCAAACGTAGCACTTATTCTTGCGTGTCTCCTAACTGGCCTGCAGCTAAAGCCCACGTTGGATTATACAGAACATTGGTACGCTTTGGGCTCTGAACCGACCTTGGAGACAACGCAGCATCTGCCCAGCTGGGCCGTGCCACGACGCTGAGGACGGCCCAATGCCGACATCCGCCATGAGTTCGAGTTGCTGCGGTTGCAGCCCGCATTGCGGCCATTCATGCAGACTGCAGCATTTTAGGAAAGGCAAATTCACACATCGCGGACTTTGCGGTCATTCATTTTTGCCACTTCGCGCGCGCAGCATTCTTTTGCATGTGCAGTGTTATGTTTTCTGCGGGACAGCGAATTTCCCGTTTGCGGGCAATCACGAGGGCGGAAATCTATATAATGCAAACTGCTCTTTCGCTGCGATCTGAATCCACAGACAAGTCGCGGCCGCGCAGCCAATCGAGTTGGCAAGCTGGGGGTCCGCACTGCGGGCAACCTTGAGCCGAAACACCGTTTCAAGTTGGCAAAAAAATTCAGAACCCGAAAAGTCATACTACGCCCCAACATGCGCCTGTATCATTCCCAAAAACCTGTCCTCGACCCGGTTGGTCGGGGTGTCGCGGCGACGTATGGCGCCCAAGGGCCTGCGGAATTGTGGGTGGTCGAAATCAAGGAAGGTTAGGCGACCTTCAAGGTAGGGCTGCGTGGTGGCCATGGGCATAGTCGTGATGAGTTCGGTATTTGCGACGATCTCCAGAACAGAGCGGATAGAGTCTGTTTCACACACGATCTGCATCGCTTTAATCCCAGAGGCCAACATCGCGGCCTCGGTTTGTTGGCGCAACAAGCTACCACGCGAGTGGGCAAGCCAGGCCTGCTCTTCCAGATGAGACGGCGTAATGGTTGCGCGACCGGTCAGCTTATGGCCAACCCTGCACAGAATGCCCACCCGGTCATCGATCAACGGCGAGAATTCCAACCCTTCGCTTGGATCTGCCAAGCTGTGCGGGCCCAGCACAACGTCGATCTGGCCACGTTCCAGCATCGCACGCAACTCATGCACCAACCCAGTGCGCAATTCGACCACGCAATTTGGATTCTCAGTAATAAATTTAGAAAGCGCCTCGGTGATGAACCGTCCGGCCACAATCGGCGGCGCACCGATACGCAGCTCTCCTGCTGAGCCCTTGGCCGATTGATCCGCCACCACGCTGGCCTCTTCTTCCGCAAGGCGGATGGCCAGACCGTTGCGCGCAAGCCTTAGCCCCAGAGTGTTTGGTACCGATCGCCTGCCGTCGCGTTTGAACACCGGCGTTCCCATGCGGGCCTCGAGCGGGCTCATGTTTCGGCTCAGCGCGGGTTGCGTCAACCCCAGCCTGTCAGCCGCAGATTGAAAAGACCCGGCCTCGACGATGACGGACAGCTGTGCCAGATGTTTGGGATCAATTTTCATAGCAATTCTTTATGTATGCAGACATACGTTTGATTATTCCAAATGAGATGTCTCTGCTAGAGTGCATCAAAATCTAAGGGAGGATTCTGTGCTTAAACTCAAATCAATCATCGCTGCAGCCTGCGTCGCTGCGGCCGCGCTGCTGCCCACAACGGGCGCCGCGCAAATCTACAAGGGCGAAACAGCAGGCGCTGGTGGTCCTGTGCATGCGATGTTCGTCGCTTTTGTCACTCAGGCCGGAAAGGCCGGTGTCGACATCCAGGTGAACGCGGGCCAAACCCTGACCAAATCGATGCTAAAAGGCGCGAAGAGCGAGATTGATTTCTTGGTAACTCCCAAGCACCCCCCACGTTTGAGTGTTATTGTCAGTTTTATGGTGAGTCGAATTTGCCATTTTGCGCGTGTTTTTTTTCTTTCTTGGTAACTCCCAAGCACCCCCCACGTTTGAGTGTTATTGTCAGTTTTATGGTGAGTCGAATTTGCCATTTTGCGCGTGTTTTTTTCTTTCTTGTCTGAATTCTGTGGCGCCGGGTTGATTTCTCTGAATCAGTGGTGGGATGGATCAGGTTGCCGCCCTTGAACAACTTCTCGCCACGGCTCTGCGTCGGATCGCTGAGCTTGAAGCTGCGTTGGCGAGCATGGCGGAAGAGATCACGGACCTGCGCCGACAGTTGGCCAAGAACAGCAGCAATAGCAGCAAGCCCCCTTCAAGTGATGGCCTGAAGAAGCCAGCCCCGCGCAGCCTGCGTGGCAAATCCGGAAAGAAAAGTGGCGGCCAAGTTGGCCACCGGGGCGACACCCTGCGCCAGACGTCAACACCCGACTTTGTCGAACGGCATGAGGCGACGCATTGCAGCGCCTGTCAGAGCGCCCTGACGGCGGAGATGGTGAAAGGGATCGAGAAGCGTCAGGTGTTCGACTTGCCTGCGCCACGCCTGGAGGTCACCGAGCATCAGGCGGCGGTTTATTGTTGCGACCATTGTCGAGCCACGACGACGGCTGGCTTTCCCGATGGCGTGGCCGCGCATGTGCAATATGGCACGCGCATGCGGGCAGTGGCGGTCTATTGCAATGTTCAGCAGCTGATACCCGAGGATCGGGTCTGCCAGCTTATGCGCGACCTGTTTGGGGCCACCAGCTTGTGCGCGGCCAGCGTGACCAACTGGACGCGCGGCGCGGCAAATAAGATGGGTGTCGTGGTTGAACACATTCTCGCCCGGCTTGCCGAAGGCGGCGTTCGGCATCTGGACGAGACCGGACTTCGTGTTGCCGGCAAGCTGCACTGGCTGCACACGATCTGCGATACCGCCTTCACCCATTACCGCATCAGCGCCAAACGCGGTGCTGTTCCAACCTTCCTGACCGGCGGGACGATCATTCATGATCACTGGAAACCCTACTACGCCCATATGAGCGGAGTGGACGCCCACGCCCTCTGCGGGGCGCATCACTTGCGCGAACTCAAGGCCATCGAAGAGATCGAAAAAGAGCCTTGGGCGACGGAGATGAGCGCAGTGCTTCATAGCGCCAATCAGCTCAGATGCGCGGCTCAGGATCAAGGCGAGACCGAACTCCCGGAACTGGTTCGCCAGGGTATAGTCACCAGATACATGGCGATCCTCGCCAAGGGGCTCGCCTTCCACGAACGCCAGCCCCCGCTGGCCAAAAGCCCCGGCACCCGCGGCCGAAAAGCCAGGCGGCCAGGCCACAACCTGCTCCTCCGCCTGCGTGACTACCGCGATGACGTTTTGCGATTCATCGCCGACTTCGCGGTCCCATTCACAAACAATCAGGCCGAACAGGACCTGCGCATGATGAAGCTGCGCATGAAAATCTCGGGCACCTTCCGCACCCTCGAGGGCGCGCGGGTCTTCGCCGACATCAGGTCCGTCATCTCGACGGCCAGAAAACACCGGTTCAACATCCTGGAAATCCTGACCCTGTCACCACCTCAGATCATCGCACGGCTCTGACGGAACAAAACCCCGCAACCCTATCGGACAGGGTGCTTGGGAGTTACCTTTCTTGTCTGAATTCTGTGGCGCCGGGTTGATTTCTCTGAATCAGTGGTGGGATGGATCAGGTTGCCGCCCTTGAACAACTTCTCGCCACGGCTCTGCGTCGGATCGCTGAGCTTGAAGCTGCGTTGGCGAGCATGGCGGAAGAGATCACGGACCTGCGCCGACAGTTGGCCAAGAACAGCAGCAATAGCAGCAAGCCCCCTTCAAGTGATGGCCTGAAGAAGCCAGCCCCGCGCAGCCTGCGTGGCAAATCCGGAAAGAAAAGTGGCGGCCAAGTTGGCCACCGGGGCGACACCCTGCGCCAGACGTCAACACCCGACTTTGTCGAACGGCATGAGGCGACGCATTGCAGCGCCTGTCAGAGCGCCCTGACGGCGGAGATGGTGAAAGGGATCGAGAAGCGTCAGGTGTTCGACTTGCCTGCGCCACGCCTGGAGGTCACCGAGCATCAGGCGGCGGTTTATTGTTGCGACCATTGTCGAGCCACGACGACGGCTGGCTTTCCCGATGGCGTGGCCGCGCATGTGCAATATGGCACGCGCATGCGGGCAGTGGCGGTCTATTGCAATGTTCAGCAGCTGATACCCGAGGATCGGGTCTGCCAGCTTATGCGCGACCTGTTTGGGGCCACCAGCTTGTGCGCGGCCAGCGTGACCAACTGGACGCGCGGCGCGGCAAATAAGATGGGTGTCGTGGTTGAACACATTCTCGCCCGGCTTGCCGAAGGCGGCGTTCGGCATCTGGACGAGACCGGACTTCGTGTTGCCGGCAAGCTGCACTGGCTGCACACGATCTGCGATACCGCCTTCACCCATTACCGCATCAGCGCCAAACGCGGTGCTGTTCCAACCTTCCTGACCGGCGGGACGATCATTCATGATCACTGGAAACCCTACTACGCCCATATGAGCGGAGTGGACGCCCACGCCCTCTGCGGGGCGCATCACTTGCGCGAACTCAAGGCCATCGAAGAGATCGAAAAAGAGCCTTGGGCGACGGAGATGAGCGCAGTGCTTCATAGCGCCAATCAGCTCAGATGCGCGGCTCAGGATCAAGGCGAGACCGAACTCCCGGAACTGGTTCGCCAGGGTATAGTCACCAGATACATGGCGATCCTCGCCAAGGGGCTCGCCTTCCACGAACGCCAGCCCCCGCTGGCCAAAAGCCCCGGCACCCGCGGCCGAAAAGCCAGGCGGCCAGGCCACAACCTGCTCCTCCGCCTGCGTGACTACCGCGATGACGTTTTGCGATTCATCGCCGACTTCGCGGTCCCATTCACAAACAATCAGGCCGAACAGGACCTGCGCATGATGAAGCTGCGCATGAAAATCTCGGGCACCTTCCGCACCCTCGAGGGCGCGCGGGTCTTCGCCGACATCAGGTCCGTCATCTCGACGGCCAGAAAACACCGGTTCAACATCCTGGAAATCCTGACCCTGTCACCACCTCAGATCATCGCACGGCTCTGACGGAACAAAACCCCGCAACCCTATCGGACAGGGTGCTTGGGAGTTACGATTTCTTTTCCTCTGTCCCGTCGCTGGTGCCGCTGATGGCGGGCCAAAAGCGGATGTACCAGAACGTTGAAGGCGCTGGTGAATTGGCCAAAAACCTCCGCTCGATCGTCGGCTTCAAGGCCGGGGCCTATCACCCGGTTACGTTGTCGGGATCCGGTATCGAGACTTGGGAGGACATAAAGGGCAAGACCGTCTTTACCGGCCCGCCCGCTGGATCGGCCTCTGCCACGTCAGAGGCGCTGATCAAGATCATCACCGGTTACGAGGCGGGCACGGATTATGAGGCTGTGCGCCTCAGCTGGGGTGAAGGCTATGCGGCGCTGGCCGATGGCAAGATCGACATGATGGTGCGCCCTGCCGAGGTTGGGTCCGCTAACATTGAACGCTTTGGACTGAATAGTGAATTCCGTATCCTGTCGATCCCTGAAGAAGTCGTCGGTTCTGACGCAATGCAGGCGCTATTTGGGCGCCCGGGTCGTGGCATGCTGATGTTTGACGGTGACCTCTATAAGGGTCAGTTGACCGGCGGCGAGATAACGGCGCTTGGCTTCACTCAGTTCGTTGGCACCCATGCAGGAGTTGATGAAGAGGTGGTCTATCAGGCCACCAAAGCGTTCTGGGAGGGGCTGGATGAAGTCCACGCGACGGCCTTTTTCCTAAAATCGGTCACGCCAGAAACCGCATTCACCGCCGTTAATGTGCCGCTACACCCCGGTGCGGCGCGGTATTACGAAGAAGCGGGTATTGCCATACCTGACCAACTGCGCCCGTAACGCGTTTCATGACTGGCCGGGTGCAATCGCGCGCCCGGCCACTACTACCAACTTCTAAGGTACCTTCATGACCGCACCGGGAGACACGCCCAGCGGCGCAAGCCGCTTGTTCACCCTGCTCACCGCTTTGGCAGCGGCGGCGCTTGGCGCAATTGCGCTTTACAGCTCGGGCATCGATCTGATCGATCCGAAACTGCACCGCGCGGGCGGGTTTGCCTTGGCCCTGATCGTGGCGGTCGGGGTAGCGCGTCGAAAACGAGAGGCGGATGGCGCTCCAACAAGCACAGCGGCAATTGTGCATCTGGCGCTCGATATTGCGATGATTGTCGTAGGGCTATGGGCGATCTGGTCGTTCCATTACGTGCAAACGCAGATGGAAGTCGCGCTTTACGATGTGTCCAACCGCGACGCCTGGCCCGCGCTGGCCGGTCTTGTGATCTTTCTGGAACTGTGCCGAAGGCTCTGGGGTTGGGGCCTTTTTGGCGTCGGCGCTTTTGGGGTCATCTACCTGCTTTGGGGGCAGGATTTGCCGGGACTTCTGGCCCATACCGGGTTTTCGCTGAAAGAGGTCGCCGAGGCTCTGTGGTATAACACCAACAAAGGTGTGTTCGGATCGATCACCAATATCGTTCTGTCCACTGTCTTCATCTTCATTATTTTCGGCGTTCTGTTAGAGGGCACCGGCGCGGGCGATACACTGCTGAAGTTCGCCTTCCTCATCACAAGGCGCACGCGAGGCGGCCCGGCCCATGCGGCGATCTTGGCATCATCCATGTTCGGCACGATGTCTGGATCCACCGTCGCCAATATCGTCGGTACCGGTACATTCACCATTCCGATGATCAAGAAGCGCGGGTTTTCCCCGACCTTCGCAGGGGGGATCGAGGCAACGGCCTCATCCGGCGGCCAGATCATGCCCCCGATCATGGGGGCCGCCGCGCTGGTCATGGCGGATTTAACCGGCGCGGGCTACCTTAACATCATCGTCGCCGCTTTGTTCCCGGCCCTGTTCTACTATTTCAGCTTGTTTTCTGCGGTCACTGTCGAGGCACGCCGCCAAGGCATCGACGTCCAGCCTATGAGCATCGACGACAAAATCAGCCGAATCGACCTGATCAATTCGGTCCTGTTTGTCGGCCCGATCCTGACGGTCATCGGATCGCTCGTTGCAGGCGTATCGACCTCTGCCGCCGGGTTCAACGCGGTCGTGGTGCTATTGGTGCTGTCGGTCGTCAATCCAGAGGTGCGCCGCGACCCGATGCGCATCTGGCGAAGCTTTCTGAAAGGCGCGCAATCGGGCGCGTCGCTGCTGATCGCCATCGCCGCGATTGGCATCCTGGTCGGGTCGCTCGACAGCACGGGGCTTGGCCTAAAGCTGGCCAGCGTGATTGCCGAGGTGCGCGGCGAGAGCCTGTTCTCTGCCTTGCTCGTTGCGATGGTCGGCGCACTAATCCTCGGCATGGGCATGCCCACACTGCCCGCCTATCTAATCATCATCCTTGTGATGGGCCCTGCGATCCAGGCGCTTGGCGTCTCTATGCTGACCGCGCATATGTTCGTCTTCTACTACGGCGTCGCCTCTTCCCTAACACCGCCTGTTGCCATCGCGGCCTACGCAGCGGCACCGATTGCCGGGGCGAACCCATTGATGACCGCGCTGATGGCCTTCCGCC
Organism: uncultured Paracoccaceae bacterium; assembly: GCA_951812305.1. Lineage (GTDB taxonomy): Bacteria > Pseudomonadota > Alphaproteobacteria > Rhodobacterales > Rhodobacteraceae > Rhodobacter_B. Next base: position 67,586 of record CATOSB010000007.1, on the reverse strand, counting down.
TTGGCATGGCCAAGTTCATCATACCGTTCATTTTCGCCTTTTACCCAACGCTTCTGATCATCGAGGAATTCAGCCTACTGCCCTTCCTTTGGATCACCGCGCGGACCTGTTTCTGCATCTGGCTGTTCTCATCCGCCTTGTCCGGCTATGACCGCCGCAAACTGACATGGGCAGAGATCGGCCTGCGCTTTGCAGTAGCCTTCGCGACGCTCGCGCTTAGTCCGGCCATCCATCTGCCCGCCGTCGCAATTGGGCTCGCCCTGATCCTCTTTGACATACGCAGCGCATCAACCCGCAAGGACCACGCGACATGACCAAGCGCCCGAACTTCCTGTTTATCATCACCGACCAGCACCGCGCGGATCACTTGGGCTGCTATGGAAACCGTGTTGTTCGGACCCCTAATATCGACGGCATCGCCGCAAAGGGGACGGCTTGGGACAAGTTCTATGTCGCCAATCCGATCTGCATGCCCAATCGCGCCTCGATCATGACCGGGCGGATGCCGTCGCTTCATGGCGCGCGCCACAACGGCGTGCCTTTGTCCAAAGATCACACGACCTTTGTCGAGCTGCTGCGCGACGCAGGTTACAAGACCGGCCTGATCGGCAAATCGCATCTGCAAAGCTTCACCGGGCTACCGGCGACCAATAAATATGAGCCGCAAAACGAGCTCAGAACACCCAGCCTTGGCCTGCGTGATGCGGTCAAAAATAACCGCCACGGCCCAGAATATGACCTAGAGGTTAAAACGCGATGGGATACACCGCTGGCCGACCGGATGGGCGAACATTTTTATGGCTTTGACCATGTCGAAGTGGCCGCCGATCACGCGGATAAGGCCTGTGGTGATTACCTTTTGTGGGCGCGCGAGCAGCGCGCTGATTTCGATAACCTGGTGGGTCCGGAAAACGCGCTGCCGGACAACCGTATCAATGCCCCGCAAGCCTGGCGTACAGCTGTGCCAGAGGAATTATACTCCACGACATGGATTGCCGACCGGACCGAGGCTTGGCTGACCGAACAGGCCGACAGCGATCAGCCGTTTTTCCTGCAAATGTCCTTCCCCGACCCGCATCATCCCTTCACGCCACCGGGCAAATACTGGGACATGTACGACCCCGCCGAAATGGAATTGCCGCCTTCTTTTGGCGAAGGGGATCTGCCGCCGATCAAGGCAATGAAGGAAGCCATGGAAAATGGCAGCGATCCGCGGGACAACCAAAACCCCTTTGCCGTGACAGAGGATGAGGCCCGCGCGATAATCGCGCTGACCTATGGCCAGATCACAATGATTGATGACGCAATTGGCCGCGTGTTGGGACGTTTGGGGGCCCTCGGTCTCGCCGAAGACACAGTCGTGATCTTTACCTCAGACCATGGTGACTATATGGGCGACCATGGGTTAATGCTGAAGCTTCTGCTGCATTATCAAGGCATTATCCGCGTGCCATTCATCTGGCATGACCCAGCCACGCCTGGTTTAGGCCAACGCGAGGCGGGGCTTGGGTCGTCCATCGATATCTCTACCACCATCCTCGCGCGGGCTGGCATCCAGCCAAACAACGGCATTCAGGGGCGCGACTTGTTCAGCACTTCTCCGCCCGAGGCTGTGATCATCGAGGAAGACAGCCAACGCACTATGATCGGTTTCGACCGACCACAAAGGGTGCGTACGATTGTGACCAACACCCATCGCATGTCCTTGCGCCAAGGCGGAAACTGGGGCGAGCTATTTGACTTGGCGCAAGATCCCGATGAGATGTCCAACCTGTTTGACGATCCAGCCAGCGCTGATGCACGATCCTCTCTCAACGAGATCATGCTGCGCCGAATGATCGAACTCCAAGACCGATCACCCTTGCCAGCCTACAGAGCGTGACCAAGCAAGTGTCCCTCTTTCGAAAATAGAATCGTCATTTCAACGATTGCGGACATTCCGATATGTCTTAGGATCTGACACTTGCGGGCTCTCAGCCAGATTTCGCGGCGCGGTGGCTCAATGCTGACTGTCGAAACGTTAATGTCGGCGCGTGAGCAATAACACATAAATCTCAGCAAAGTAGCCCGCCACGCCAACGGCGGGTTCGGGACCGCCTTCATCATCAACCATGCTGCACCGGCATTAGGCGGACCTGAGCCCATCGCGGCAAATGCTGCAAAGTTCACGGATGTCGGCATTTTATCAGTCGATGGTAACCGGTGCGAGCGCCCCATGGTATCGGCTTGCGGTTTGATATGAGATGCTGGTCTCCAATGATCTGGAGGTGATTTGATGTTGGATGATGGGGCGGAGGTTTCGCGTCGCAAACCTGTACTGCGGACGGCGGCGGAGCGCGCGGCGATTGTGGCCGAGACGTATGCGCCAGGCGCGACGGTTGCGGGTGTGGCTCGCAAACACGGTATGTCGGCGACGCGGTTATCGACATGGCGCACGACGGCCCGGCGCAAGGTCGCGCGTGACGAGGGTCAGACGTCTGGTTTTGCAGAGATCGCAGTGCTTGCGACACCACCGCCTTCGCCCTTTGACGGTATTGAGATCATCGCGGGATCTGTCACTGTCCGGTTGCCCAAAAGCACGGCCACAAAACGGATCACGGATGTTGCACACTCGCTTGCGCAGCAGGGATGATTGTTCCGTCTCAATCGGTGCGGGTTGTGATTGCGACCAGGCCGGTGGATTTCAGGAAGGGCCATGACGGGCTGGCGGCGGTTGCCGAACGCGATCCGGGCCTTGATCCGCACTCGGGCGTAATCATCGTGTTCCGCGCCAAACGTGGAGATCGCATCAAGGTTCTGCTTTGGGATGGGTCCGGTCTGGTGATGACGTACAAGCGGCTGGAACAGGGCAAGTTCGCCTGGCCCAGGGTCCATGATGGCGTGATGCGGCTGTCCAAGGCACAATTTGAGGCCCTGTTTGAGGGTCTGGACTGGCGACGGGTGACGGCGCGGCGGACACGTCGACCGGGTGCGGCAGAGTGACTCTCAGCCTTATGTACAGGGTGTAAATCGTGGCCTGATCTGCTAAGAACACGCCATGCCTGACGCCCTTGAATCCCTTGATCTGGATGCCCTTCCCGCGGAGGTGCGGGCGGTTGTTTTGGCGGCACGGAAAGAGGCGTTTGGCGTGAGCCTGTTGAACAGCAACCTGACGTCGCGCAATTGTGCACTCGAAGAAAGCAACGCCGCTCTCGCCACGCAGAACGCGGAACTTGAGGCGATCAACGCGCGTCTGGAGCATTTTGTCAAAGAACTGCACCAGCTGGTCTATGGCAAACGCTCCGAGAAGCTCAGCCCGGATGAACGGCAACTGGCTTTTGAAGATCTGGAGGTCGCGACAGTCGAGGCCGAGGCGCAGTCAGAAACAATCGAGATGACCAAACCGCGCAAGAAGCGCAAACCTGTGCAGCGCAACCTTGGGAACCTGCCGGATCATCTGGAACGTATCGAACAGGTGATCGAGCCTGCCAGCATTACATGCCCCTGCGGCTGTGGTGAGATGGTCAGGATCGGCGAAGATCGCACCGAACGACTGGATATTGTTCCTGCCCAGGCGCGGGTGATCGTGACCATCCGGCCCAAATACGCCTGCCCGAACAAGGACGCTGGCGTGGCCCAGGCGCCTGCACCGGTGCATCTGATCGAGGGTGGCCTGCCTACCGAGGGGACATTGGCGCAGGTGGCCGTGTCCAAGTACGCCGATCACTGCCCCTTGTTCCGGCAGGCGCAGATTTATGCCCGATCCGGCCTTGATCTGCACCGCTCCACCCTTGCGGGCTGGATGGGCCGGATATCCTTCCATCTTGCTCCCGTGGTGGATCATCTGTTCAAAGATATCAAATCTTCCAGCAAGCTCTTTGCTGATGAGACGCGCTGTCCGGTGCTCGATCCGGGGCGCGGCAGAACCAAGACCGGGTATCTCTGGGCCATTGCCCGCGATGAGCGGCCCTTCGGGGGCACCGCCCCACCGGGTGTTGTGTTTTGTTACGCCGATGGGCGTGGCGGCAAACACGCAACGGAGTTCCTGACCGGCTTCAGCGGTACGCTGCAGGTGGATGGCTATACGGGTTATAATTGCCCTGACCAAACCGGGCCGTAACTCAGGATCCGTCAAACTGGCCTATTGCTGGGCTCATGCGCGGCGCAAGCTCAAGGAAGTGCATGACCGCGATGGCTCGCCCATTGCAGGGGATGGGCTCAGGCGGATTGCCGAGTTCTACAAGATCGAGGCTGAGATCAGAGGAAAACCCGCCGCCGAGCGCAAAGCTGTTCGCCAGGAAAAGACCAAACCGCTGATCGAGGCATTCGAGATCTGGCTCAAAACCGTCCGCTCCCGCATCTCGACCAAATCACGCCTCGGCGATAAGCTCTCCTACATCGCCAAACACATGGACGGACTGAAGCTCTTTCTCGACGACGGCGCTATCGAGATGGACAGCAACGTGGTCGAGCGAACCATCCGCCCGATTGCCCTCAATCGTAAGAACGCGCTCTTTGCGGGCCATGACGAAGGTGGCAGAAACTGGGGGCGTATCGCCTCCCTGATCGAAACCTGCAAGCTCAATGACGTCGAGCCCTATGCCTATCTCAAGGCAACCCTCGAAGCCATCGCAGCAGGTCACCCGGCTGCCCGCATCGACGAACTGATGCCCTGGAGCTTTGACAGGGCGCGGTGACACCGCTTACAGTCGATGGATATGGCCGCCTGCTGATCTTGCGCCTGGGGTCCAAAAAATTTGCCGCTACCAGATGCGTTTTTGTGGCGCTGATGCGTCCTCCACGTGGACAAATACGTCCAGAAGCAGTGCCTTCATCTTGGCGCGTTGAGCAAAATGCTCTGGATCATGGCTTACCACCCTTCAAAATTTCCGGATCTGATTTGACGTTTGTCTGATCTGTGTGATTCAAGGAGTCTCCACTGCTGATATTGGAGGCTGGTTTGTTGGGAAATGTTTGTTTTTCAGAGCTTTATTCGAAGGTTGAGGCGGATTTTCAGGACCGCTTGCTCGGGTATCACAAGTCGCGCCGGGAGGGATTGTGCATCATAGCAAGCGTGATTTTGAACACGCGCAGCGTCAATCTGATGGAAAATGCGGCTGCTCTGCCCCGCGATATCGGCTCTGTGGACCACCGCTATCAATACATTTCGCGGGTTCTGGGCAATCCTCACATCGATACTGATGAGATCATGCAGGCCTATGTTGGTGAAATTTTCCGCCGCCAGTGTGAGGCCGGAGAAACGATTGTGGTGGCCCTTGATCAAAGCAAGCTCAACGAAGGGCATGAGGTTTTGATGTTATCGGTGCGGATGCGGGATCGGGCCCTCCCGGTCGCCTGGCGTGTACGCCAGACCAAAGGGCCGATTGGATGGCGCGTGCAACATGAGCTTTTGGAAGCAGTCCGCCCATGGCTCCCGGCGGATGCGCGTGTGTTGCTGGCGGGAGATCGGTTTTTGGAACCGCCCGATTGGTCGCATGGTGCCAGGAGGCTGGATGGGACTACCGGCTGCGCATGAAGGGAAATATCACACTGCAACATCAGGGTGGCGAGATGATGACGCGCGAAATTGCCCAACTGATGCCCGAAGGGCTTGTAAACGCTGAGCTTTACGGAACGGGCGTCTTTAGCAACATTGGAGTGCTTCACGAAGAGGGGCACAAAGAGCCTTGGATTATTGCCATGAATGCAGCACCGTCCGAGTACAAGGTGCTCGATTATGGAATGCGTTGGGGAATTGAAGCCATGTTCTCCGACTTCAAAACCCGGGGCTTTGAAATTACTCAAAGCCAGATCAAAAAGCCGGATCGATTGGCCCGCCTCATTTTGGTGCTGGCAATCGCCATGTACTGGGCTGTTTCAACCGGAGCAAACGAAGAGCACCACGTCGCAATACGCGGCGAAAAAAGGGGATTCGAAAAGCCCGAAGGTCCTTATGCTCTCTCTTCAAGACAGGCCTTCGTGCTATCCGACGATGCCTCGCAGGTTATGCCAAAATCCCCAAGCTCTGGGATGTCTGGCTAAATTGAAGGGTGGTAAGGGATCATGGAAAAGATTTTGCAATTCGCCCGGATCGCGTGCCAGGTCATATAACTCCCCGTCACGGGTGCTCCCGCAAGCAGGTTCCCCATGCCAAATAATCAGCTTCCAATCTCCCTGGCGCAGCATGGTCGTCATGATCTGAGGATCGCATGCAAATCCGGAGTCACGGTATTCGCAGATGGCCCAGCTTCGCCACGCAACGTTGTCTCCAGATGCGAGAGGCAGGAGTGACCTGCCTTGCACACCATTGCCGGTGGCACATCCTGCGGCCTGCAATAAAGTTGCGGGCAGATCGATCCATTGAACAAGCTCTGCGACCTCGGTTTCGGGCTGAAACCGGTCAGGCCAACGCATGATCAACGGTACCCGCGCCAGATCATCGTAAAGCTGCGGGCCTTTCAGAAGTTGCTGGTGATTGCCCAGCATTTCACCATGGTCCGAGGTGAACACCACCAGCGTATTCTTCGCCTGCCCCGAGGCGTCAAGCGCCGCCAAAATGCGCCCAATCTCGTAGTCGATCAGCGCATTCATCGCCCAATATTGCGCGCGGATCTCTTTGATCTCTTCCGAGGTGTAGTCCTGAAACCCTGGCGCGGTGCCGCCATAGCTCTTTGCGGAATAGGCATGATGGGCGGCGGGCTTCTCGTCCAACTCACCGACCTTAGTGTTCGGTTCAGGGATTGCATCCGCATCGATCATGTCCCGGAATTCCTGCGGCGCGCCAAAGGAATGATGCGGGTCAAAGAAGTTCGCCATTAAAAAGAACGGCTCTGTCCGATCCGTTTCGATGAAATCGATTGCCCGTTCTGCCACCCAATGGGAATAATACCAAGGGTGCTTCAAAATGACTCAGCTATGGATTTTGGGTACCGCCTGAGGTGCTGAGGTGATTCAAGATTGGCAAAGGAGACCACCGATGCCAGCCAGGATACCGATGCGAGCCGATTTTACCGCCAATGATCTGCGCAAGCTTGCCGCAGAGAGTTCTGATGCCCGGCAGAGCCGACGGCTTTTGTCGCTTGCCGCTATCGCCGATGGCATGTCGCGTGGGGCTGCGGCCCGCATTGGCGGGATGGACCGGCAAACGCTCAGGGACTGGGTGCTCCGTTTCAACGCTGATGGTCCAGCGGGGCTGCTGGATCGGCAGCGAGGAGGCTCGCGATCCCGCCTTGACAATGCGCAACTGGATGAACTGGCGGCTCTTGTCGAGACCGGTCCTGATCCTGAAAAGGACGGTGTCGTCCGCTGGCGGCGGGTCGATTTGAAGAATGTGATCAAGGCGCGTTTTGGCGTCGACTATCACGAGCGCCATGTGGGGCAGATTCTGCACAATCTGGGCTTTTCCCACATCAGCGCACGCCCTCAGCACCCGGGGCAGGACGTGCAGGTCATTGAGGATTTCAAAAAAACTTCGGCGACAATCTGAAGGAGACGCTTCAGGGGGTGCCGCCGGACAAACCCGTCGAAATCTGGTTCCAGGACGAGATGCGTCTCGGTCAGAAGAACACCCGCGTCCGCCAGTGGGCACGCAAGGGCACACGGCCCCGCCAGCCCGCCGATCAGCGTTACCAAAATGCGTATCTTTTTGGCGCCATCTGCCCCGAACGCGGCACCGGCGCGGCGATCATGATGCCAGCAGCCGACACCTATGCGATGCAGCGCCACCTGGAAGAAATCAGCAAAATTGTCTCCGATGGCGCCCACGCCGTCATCCTCATGGACCAAGCCGGCTGGCACACGACATCCGCTCTGGAAATCCCGCAAAACCTGTCGCTCATGTTTCTGCCGCCCAAATCACCAGAGCTGAATCCAACCGAAAACATTTGGCAATATCTCCGCCAGACATGGCTCGCAAACCGGACGTTCGACACATATGACGCGATTCTCGACGCGGGGTGCGAGGCCTGGAACAACCTCATCGCAAGACCGCAAACCATCACATCCATCGCAAGCCGCAACTGGGCGAAAGTCGGTCAGATTGAATAACCCTTGGTATAATGCGCCTCTTTGGGGACATGGTCGATGGGCGTGCCGGTGCGGGACTGATTGCTATATTCGGTGTTCTCATTGGCGCCTGTGTCGGGAAAGATGCCTTGATAGATGTCCGGATGCATCTTGCGCAGCCAGCGGTGATAGTCATTTTCCAGCGCCCGGTGGTTCGGCCCATGCGCCCATTCGAAAACGCGATACCCGTCATCCCGGCGCGGCTCTGTGCGCCAGGTGTCACAAGGCGCCAGATGCTGTTTGCCGATCATCCCGCAGTCATAACCCGCATCGGCGAGCGTCCGCGTGAACATGTGCTGGTCAGCGGGCAGAGGCACGCCGTTTGCATAAAGCCCATGGTTGGAAGGGTATTTTCCTGTGAAGAGTGAGGCGCGAGACGGGCTGCACACTGGGTTCTGAACATAGCAGTTTCGAAAGAGCGCGCCCTCTGCAGCGAATTGGTCGAGGTTCGGCGTCACGGCCCAATCTGCGCCTGTACACCCCATGCTATCGCCGCGCTGCTGGTCCGTGCAGATGAACAGGACATTGGGGCGCTGCGACATCAGAAGCTCGCGATCCTGGGTTCGGTGCGATCCTCCAGCGCGACGCGCGCGTCAATCATCTGGTCGATCATGTCTTCCAGTTCGCCCTGATGCTTAGGGCTTGCCGACAGATCGCGTGCCTCGTCTGGGTCATTCGTCAGATCATAAAGATGATAAACGGGCGCCAAGGCCGCATCGGGGTTGCCGTGTAACATCACCAACTTCCACCGGTCTGTCACAAGGGCGGTCTGCGGATCGCGGCCGGGATTGCGGGTGCGCACCAGCGCCCAACCGCGTGGACTGTCGTTCATAAAGGACCGTCCTTGGATACGCTGCGGCGACTTGATACCCGCGATCTCATACAGCGTTGGGGCGATGTCCATCGTGGAGACGAGCCTCTCGTCCTGTCGCGCCATACCATTACCCGCGCGGATCATCAGCGGCACTTTGATCGCGGGCTCTGCCAGTTGGGGCGCCGCCGGATCGGACATCGCGCCACGCGCAGAGGTCACAACAAGTATCGTGTCCTCGGGCAACGTGCCCAGCATCTTCCCAAGTGCGGCATCGGCCTGTATGAGCGCGCGTTCATTTATGGCGTCTGCGACATTGATGGGCTCGGCGCCCATATCGACACCGACAACCAAGCTCGCAATGCTGAAGAACGGTTGTTTCGCGGGCTGGGAAAATTGCTGGCAAATACGCTCACCCACCCAAGCATTGAAGCTCAACTCATCTGGGAGTTCTGCGATCGCTGCGCGCTGTCCCGCGGGAATGTCGGTGTCATCTGGGTTGGGCTGGGCGGGAAAGATGGCGGAATATGTCTCAGACGCCTCTTCTTGAAGCCAGATCAAATAGGCATTCTGACGCGATCGGTGCAGCGGACCTTGCGCCCAGTCGAATTGGTGAAACTCTCCTGGAATCGCATGCTCTGTGGTCCAGTTGGACACACCTGCCAGTTGCCTGCGACCCACCAGGCTGGTGCGATAGCCGTGCCCGGCAAAATGCGCGGGCAGTGTGGTTTCGCGCTCAGGCAAGGCCACACCATCGGTCCATAGCCCATGCGCCGCTATATCCAGCCCGGTGAACAGACTGGCGCGCGCCGGGCTGCTCTCCGGCGACGTTGCATAGGCGTTGGCAAAAAAGACGCTCGCTTCGCGCAAATTGCGCAAGGCCGGCAGGCTGTCCTGATACGCCGCCAAGGTCTTTGCGCTCAGGCTGTCAAATGCGACAAGCAGGATGTTGGGGCGGGTCACCGTCTTACGCTAACCCATACGCGATCCGGCGTCATCAAACCGGTGCACGTTCGATTCATCCGGGGTCACGAAAGCGGTGTCACCATAGTCCAGTTGCACCTTGCCCGGGGCACGTATTGTCAGCGTGTCCGCGATGCCATCCACATCGAGGCGAATGAACGTATCACTGCCCAGATGCTCTGACACACCGACCCGGCCCTGCCATTGCCCGGCCTCCGTCGACAGCATCATATGTTCGGGGCGAATGCCAATCGTCGCCGCATCCTTCTTTGCCGCCTCTTCGCCGTCGATGATGTTCATCATTGGTGACCCGATGAATTTGGCGACAAACAGATTGCGCGGTGTGTCATATAGTTCCAGTGGGCTACCGACCTGTTCGATCACACCTGCATTCAACACCACGATCTTGTCGGCCATCGTCATCGCTTCGACCTGATCGTGGGTGACGTAGATCATTGTTGTGTCGAGCCGCTTGTGTAACTCGCTGATCTCCAACCGCATGCCGACGCGCAGCGCCGCATCCAAGTTCGAAAGCGGTTCGTCAAATAAAAACGCCGAGGGTTCACGGACGATGGCGCGCCCGATGGCGACACGCTGCCGCTGTCCACCGGAAAGCTGTTTCGGGCGGCGATCAAGATAGTCGGTGAGATTTAGAACCTTGGCAGCGTTGTCGATCCGTCGAGCCTGTTCATCGCGACTATGGCCCGCCATTCGCAGCGGAAAGGCAATGTTCTGGGCAACCGTCAGATGCGGGTATAGCGCGTAGGACTGGAACACCATCGCCAGCCCGCGCTTGCCTGGTGGCAGGTCAGTCGCGTCTTGGCCGTTGATCTCGATGACGCCATCGGTCACGTCCTCCAACCCCGCGATCAGGCGCAAAAGCGTAGATTTTCCACAGCCCGAGGGCCCGACAAAAACGACGAATTCACCCTCGTCGATTTCCAGATCCAAGGGCGGGATGACCGTGACCGGACCGAAATCCTTTTGCACGGCTTTCAGTTGGATACGCCCCATATCAGCGGCTCCCTTCCCGGTGTTGGCCACGGGCCATGTGTTGTGGTGGCGAATGCAGCGCATGCGCGCCGCGCACGCAGGCGTCGACGAAACCTTGAGTTTTCAGGCTACTTTCGGATCGCCATTTTAGGATGTCGTCGATCAAGCGAGCGCGCGTTTCGGCATGAGCTGGATCGTCCCACAGGTTCACTTGTTCCTTAGGGTCGCTGGATAGGTCGAACAATTGGCCCTCGTCACTGTCGACAAAATGCACCAACTTTGTTGCGCCATCCAATAACATGGTCATCAGCCGGGTGTCGGTCAACAGATTATCATTGGAGTGTTCTGCGAACACCTTGCTGCGCTTGGGCACAGGCGTGTCGGAGAAATAGGGGGCGAGTGATTGCGCCTCCATCCAGCTGGGAACGTTGAGATCCGCCCATTCAAGGATCGTCGGACCCAGATCGAAAAGCGCAACGTTGTCGGAAACCCGTTTGCCCTGCGGAATGCTGGGGCCAGCAACCACACAAGGCACATGCACTGTGGACTGGTACATGTTCCATTTCTGCGAATGACCGTGATCACCTAAGGCGTCGCCGTGGTCGGAGGTGAAGACGATGATCGTATTGTCCAGATCACCGCGCGCTTCGATCATGTCGATGATCTCGCCCACCTGCGTGTCAATCATGGTGACATTAGCGTAGTAATGTGCGCGTTGGCGGCGGGATTGCTCGGGTGTGGGATCGGCCAAATGCACCACACCGTCGGCATCGTCTCCGAGCATGAAGTCGCGCAGGCCTTGCAGGGCCTGGGGCTGCGCCTCTGGGTCGGGCGGGATCACGTCAGGCAAATCGCGGCCCTCGTAGAGATCGAGCGCGTCTTGCGTCGGATCATAAGGCGGGTGTGGTCCCGGCAAACCCACTTGCAGGAAATACGGACCCTCACCGGTATAACGATCCAGCCACCATTTCGCCATTTGCCCGGTGAAGACATCCGGGTGCAGGATTTCGTCCTGCTCCCACACCCACGCACCCAACTTTTCGCTATAATCCGTGGCGCGGCGCTGGGTGACACGGGACGGTTTTTCCTGACCGCGCAGGAAAAAAGCCTTATCCCAATTGTCCAAATAGAACGGCAGGTTGGGGTGATCGCGGTCCTTGTTCTCGTTCACATGACGTTCGTGAAACCCGAACGCGCCCTCGACCGGCATCGTGTGCATTTTACCGACGTTCACCGTGCGATACCCGGCCTCGGCGAGGTCCTTGACCCAGCAATACTGCCATGGCTCGTCATTGCGGAATACGCCGTTCGTATGCGGGTAGGTGCCGCTGAACAAAGACGCCCGCGACGGGGCGCAGGAGGGCGAGGTGATATACATATTCTCAAACGCCGTGCCCTGAGCGGCCAGCCGGTCGAGATTGGGCGTGATCATGTGATCAAACCCCAGCGCCGCGATCGTGTCGTACCGTTGCTGGTCGGTGATGATGAAAACGATATTCGAACGCATGCTCACCCCTTAACCGCGCCGGAAAGCGACTGCACGATGTAACGGTTGGCGATCGCCATCAGTGGCAGGATGGGCAGGGTCAGCGCGATGCTGGCGACGGCAATCGAGGCCCAGTCCACGCTATCGAAGGAAATGAAGTTCATCACGGCAACGGGTGCGGTAGTGGTATCGGATCTGGTGATGATCAGCGAATAGAAGAAGTCGTTCCACGCCACGAGGAAGGCAAGGATCGCGGCAGCGACGGCACCGGGTCGCGCGGCTGGCAGCGCGACCAGCAGGAACGCCTTGGTGAGCGATGCGTCATCCATGATCGCGGCCTCGATCAGCTCATCGGGCACCTGGCTGAAAGAATTCCACATCGACCAGGTCACCAGCGGCAGGGTCAGCGTCATATAGGCAAAGACGAGGCCGGTGTACGTGTCGATCAGCCCGGCGTTGACGTAGAGCAGGAACAGTGGGATTACGAACCCGACGGGCGGGGCCATGCGCAACAGCAGCAACACCCAAGAGGCGATGAACTTACCCGACACCCGCGACTTGGCCAGCGCGAACCCGGCGGGCACCCCGACCAGCATGGCCAGAACCGTCGACGCGCCCGCGGTGATGAACGAATTCAGCAACGCCTTGGGAAAATCCGACCGCGTGATGTTAAAGAAATTGTCCAGCGTCAGGGCCAGCGGGCTTTCCCAGATCGGCTCGAACACCGCGGTGGGTGTTCGGATGGCCAAGAGCAGCGCCCAAGCGGTTGGTAAGGCTGCAAAAAACAGCAACGCCAGCATCACAATGATGCCGATGGATCGCTTGACGCGGAATTCGCGGCTGTTGTCGATCATGCCGAAACCCTCTGGTTCAGGCGCGCGACGTAAAAGCTGATCAGCGCCGCCGTCGCGAACAACAAAACCGCAATTGACGCGCCATAGGCGACGTTCGAATTCTGGAACGTCTGCACATAGGCATAGAAATTCGTGGCTTGGGTGGATCGCCCTGGGCCGCCTTTGGTAATGACAAAAATCATCGGAAAGTGCTTCAGGGAATCGATGAAGCGAAAGAGCGTGATCATCAACAACGCAGGCATCAACAAGGGCAATGTGATGAAGATGAAGGTCTTTACCCGCGTGGCGCCGTCCAGGGCGGCGGCCTCATCCAAGTCCGGCGATATACCCTGCAACGCCGCTAGGATGATCAACATGGCAAACGGAAAGTTCGTCCAGGTATCCGCCATGATGATGGCGAACAGGGCGCCGTTTTGCGTGGTCAGGAAACTTGGGACCGTTATGCCGAACAGGTCAAAAAAAGCGTTGATCGGTGACAAAGTTGGTGTGAACAGGGACAACCAGATCAGGGCCACGGCTACATGAGGTACGGCATAGGGGACCAGAAACAGGACCCGCCCGACCCGCCATTTGCCTGTGATCTTTTGCAAGCCCACAGCCACAGCCGTGCCGATGATCACCTGCGCGGCAACCCCAAATACCGAAAGGACCGCCATGACATAGATCGAATTCATCAGCCGCTTGTCGCTGACCAGCTTGATGAAGTTGTGAAAGCCGTAATTGCCCTTGGAGCCCCGGATCAGGTGATAGTCGCTGAATGACAGGGCTAGCATCCCGGCAAGCGGGACAATCGCGAATATCCCAACGGCCAGAATCGCGGGGATGATCATCCTGCGATAGCCGCGCTCCAGCTCGTAAGTCGCGCCGCGCCGTTTCGCCGTGGTGGGTGTCATGAAATACCTTGAACCGTTTGTGTCGCCCGGCGAAGTTCCCCGCCGGGCGACCTATCGAGAAACCGTTACTGACCGAGGATGTCGGCCATTTCGGCTTCGGCGTTTTCAAGCGCCTCTTCCGGCGAAATCAACCCGTTCACCGCGGCGTTGATATTCTCGCCGATCGCGGCACCCAGCGCGGGCCATTCCGGCAACAACGGACGGTAGTGACCGATGGCCAGGTTCAGCGCGTCCGCCTGCACCTGCAGGAATTCCGGATGCACCTTCTCATACTTGGCCACAACGTCTGCGTTTTCGGCAACCGGGATGGTGGTGAAGTTCGCGAACGGTTCTGACAGCGCTATCTTGATCATTGTCTCAGGGCTGACCGCCCATTCGATGAACTTTGCTGACAGTTCCGCATTTGGCGCAGAGGCCGGGATCCCAAGCCCGTGCACCGCGATCGCGGGGGAGCGGCCAGCCGGGCCACCCGGCGGCAATGCCAACCCAGTGTTTTCGGCATGTTGGTTCTTACCCGGGTCAACGATCTGGGCCACAACACCGGTTCCCTCGACCGCAAAGACGATCTGACCGTTCTGAGCCGCTGCGTTCACCTCAGAGAAGTTGAAGTTGCCTGCGCCTTGTGGGGCGAATTCGTTGATCAGGCGCATATAGACATTCAGCGCCTCCAGCGTTTCGGGTGAGTTGATGGCTGGGGTCAGGTCACCTCCGACATAATCCGCAAAGAATTTGCCACCATAGGCGCGCATGATCATCGGGAAAATGAACATGTTGAAACCCTGACCGGGCACCGCGCGCAGCGCGATGGCCGTTTGATCACCATCCATAAGCTGTGGCGCGATTTCCAGCATCTCTTCCCAGGTCTGCGGCACGTCCAGACCGGCAGCCTCCAGCACGTCCTCGCGATAAGTCATCAGACCGGTCGCTGCCATGAAGGGCACCGCCCATTGCTCGCCGCGGACGTTATAGGCATCGAGCGGCCCGGCCATGATGTCATCCTTGACCGCCATCGCATCCACTTCGGATGTAATTGGTTTCAGCCAATCCGCTGCCACCCAGCGCTGCACCTGAATGACCGGAGTGTGGACCACGTCGATGTCACCCGAACCGCCAGTGAACGTCAGCGTGATGCGGTTCTCGAACACGTCCTGACCGACAACATCGATATTGGCCTTGATGCCGGTTTCGGCCTCAAAATCACCCGCCAGTTTCTGCAAGCCGCGCGTGTAGGGCATGCCAAATAGCACGACGTTGACCTCTTCGGCCTGAGCCGCCGTGGGCGCAAGTGGTGCGGCCAGGGCAAAGCTGGCCACAAGGGCCGTTGATAGAAAATGTTTCATGTTTCCTCCCTAGGGTTTACCCCGCCGCGCACTAACCTCCGCGCAACGGCATGGCATGGTGTTTTGGCCGCAGTCTATTTGCGGCGCTCTCTTGATAAACGAGCTCTGAAAGCTCTTCGCGCGCCTTGAGCAGCGCGTCTTGGTATTTCTCGATGGGGGCGCAGGCTTTGGACGCAGGTTCTGCCAAAGCCAAAAGATGCAGAAATTTACCATCTGAATCTTGGATGACGGTCGCAAAACGGCGGATACCCACGTGGTTGCCAAGCAGATCGGCAGCGAACACCTCTTCACGAATGCTGTCTAGTTGGGCTTGGACCTCCGCCACCGGCAGCGCTGTATTGAGGCTGCCCGGCTCGCGCATTGTTTCGTAAAAGCCATCGGTGAAGAAACGGGCTTCGACAATATCCCAATCCAAACGGCTGAGATAAAGCTGCGACAACACATCCAGTTCATAAAGCGACCGACGAAAACCGACACCGGCACGGATCACCACATTCGGGTCCGGGTAGTCGGTTTTCGAGTGCCAAAGTAACTCGTGTCCGGCAACCACGACCACTTCCGCTGACACGCCGAGTCTATCCGACAGCCCACGCATAGTTTCATCCAGCTTGGCTAAATAGACTTCAGACATCGGGACGTTGCGTTCCAGACGGAAGTTGCGAACCACATATTTCTCGCTGGTTCTGAACAGATAGCCCCAATCTGACAGCGATTTAATGATGCGATTGAGCGTTGAGGGTGAAAGACCACAATCGCGCGCGATATCAACCTGCTTCAGGGGCCCGGGCCCAGCGGCCATGACATATTCCAAAACCTGCAATGTGCGCTCCGTCGGATTCACGGTGAATTTCACTATTGGAACTAAGAATTCCATATTTGGAATTTACGGCAGTATTTCTACATCAACAATTCATGTCAATGCCCGACTTTCACCCAAAGACGAAAAGCCTTGTCCGTTTTTCGCCTCGCGGATTGTAACTCCCAAGCACCCTGTCCGATAGGGTTGCGGGGTTTTGTTCCGTCAGAGCCGTGCGATGATCTGAGGTGGTGACAGGGTCAGGATTTCCAGGATGTTGAACCGGTGTTTTCTGGCCGTCGAGATGACGGACCTGATGTCGGCGAAGACCCGCGCGCCCTCGAGGGTGCGGAAGGTGCCCGAGATTTTCATGCGCAGCTTCATCATGCGCAGGTCCTGTTCGGCCTGATTGTTTGTGAATGGGACCGCGAAGTCGGCGATGAATCGCAAAACGTCATCGCGGTAGTCACGCAGGCGGAGGAGCAGGTTGTGGCCTGGCCGCCTGGCTTTTCGGCCGCGGGTGCCGGGGCTTTTGGCCAGCGGGGGCTGGCGTTCGTGGAAGGCGAGCCCCTTGGCGAGGATCGCCATGTATCTGGTGACTATACCCTGGCGAACCAGTTCCGGGAGTTCGGTCTCGCCTTGATCCTGAGCCGCGCATCTGAGCTGATTGGCGCTATGAAGCACTGCGCTCATCTCCGTCGCCCAAGGCTCTTTTTCGATCTCTTCGATGGCCTTGAGTTCGCGCAAGTGATGCGCCCCGCAGAGGGCGTGGGCGTCCACTCCGCTCATATGGGCGTAGTAGACCTGAGTTCTGGATAAGCGCTATATCTGGTATTCGACCTGCCTGATTGTTTCCGGCACGGTTATGGGTCCCATTTTAACTTTGGTTTTCCCGAGCATATAGGCTGCGACACACGAGATGAGGTGTACGAATGCGTTGGCAGGCGATCTGTGTCGAGTGTGTTCCAGTCCCATGCTGGTTTTCAACTTATCGAACAGAGTTTCGATGATGAACCGCCTTCGCAACAGGATTTTGTTCAGGATTGGCAGGAGATAGTTTTTCATGTTGCGGCGAATGCCGGTGACGAGGTGGAGGCCACGCTGCCAGAGCCGTTGGAAGAGGGATTTGGAGATATAGCCCTTATCAGCAAATATTTTGCCTTCGAGGCCCGCGATCATGGCTTCAAACGGCTTTCGATCATCGACATTACCTGCCGTGATTTTGACGGCCATGATCTCCCCCTTGTTGTTGATGATTAGATGCAGTTTGAAGCCAAAGAACCAGCCCATTGTGCTGCGACCGCGCTTTGCCAGCCCCTTGAAGACCTTGTTTCGATTAATGCGGGCATTGTGGCAGACCGCGAGCTTAGTGCTGTCGGCAAAATAGACGCCGGTTTTTTCACCGCTGAAGCAGTGCAGCAGTATGCAAAACGGCACCATTAATCTTGGCATGAGGCTGACAAACCGACCATAGCTCGGGAGGGTGCCAAAGCAGTCACGGTATTTCTGCTCAACGCCATAAATCCAATAATGTTTGAAGTCCTTGAACGGCGACAAGTGAAACAAGACCATGATGAACAGGCTCTCCCCCAGGGTCAGCTTGCCGGAGCGAAGCCTCTGACGACCCGAGGGGATCAACCGGTGGCGCTCCCAGTCCTCGTAGGTTTTTGCAAAATCATCGAGACAGACAAAAAGTGCGGTGTTAGTGATCGACATGAGTGGCGGTCCATATTGTGTCGCTTTTGAACCTTGAATCATGGGGCAACGTACTTGGAACCCCTCTCACCCCATACTAATCACGGGGGCATTCAGGCTGGTCAACACGGGGCAAAAGGTGCGCGCCATGGAGAACAACTTCCCAATCAACGAAGATCTCGCTTATGAGAAGATCCGGGACCTCATGTTCGACATGATGGAAGAGGACCCCAACCGTTTCTACGCCCTCACGGATAAGCTCAATGAACTGGCTGCGCTCCCTAAAAGAACCATGACACTTGTGCTCGATCTGATGGCCGCCACTCCCTTTCAGGTGATCATCCCGAAACACGTACGGAAAAATGACCCTGATACATTCAAAGCAGATCACGAAACCGTTTCAAATGTTCTATTTCTTGGAGAGTTTGGCGGAATTGCCGTTGAACTGGAGCCAAATGAGGCTTTGAGAGAACCGAGGATCATTTCCATAACAATGGTGGAAATCCCTCATCGCAACCCTCTGCGAAAAAGGGTCAACGAGTATCGTAAAAAACGAATCAAAAAACTACGAAAAAATTCTGTCGAGTAGTGCACTGGTGACGCCAACGTCTTATCCAGAATCGGGGTTAGTAGGGTTTCCAGTGATCATGAATGATCGTCCCGCCGGTCAGGAAGGTTGGAACAGCACCGCGTTTGGCGCTGATGCGGTAATGGGTGAAGGCGGTATCGCAGATCGTGTGCAGCCAGTGCAGCTTGCCGGCAACACGAAGTCCGGTCTCGTCCAGATGCCGAACGCCGCCTTCGGCAAGCCGGGCGAGAATGTGTTCAACCACGACACCCATCTTATACCAAGGGTTATTCAATCTGACCGACTTTCGCCCAGTTGCGGCTTGCGATGGATGTGATGGTTTGCGGTCTTGCGATGAGGTTGTTCCAGGCCTCGCACCCCGCGTCGAGAATCGCGTCATATGTGTCGAACGTCCGGTTTGCGAGCCATGTCTGGCGGAGATATTGCCAAATGTTTTCGGTTGGATTCAGCTCTGGTGATTTGGGCGGCAGAAACATGAGCGACAGGTTTTGCGGGATTTCCAGAGCGGATGTCGTGTGCCAGCCGGCTTGGTCCATGAGGATGACGGCGTGGGCGCCATCGGAGACAATTTTGCTGATTTCTTCCAGGTGGCGCTGCATCGCATAGGTGTCGGCTGCTGGCATCATGATCGCCGCGCCGGTGCCGCGTTCGGGGCAGATGGCGCCAAAAAGATACGCATTTTGGTAACGCTGATCGGCGGGCTGGCGGGGCCGTGTGCCCTTGCGTGCCCACTGGCGGACGCGGGTGTTCTTCTGACCGAGACGCATCTCGTCCTGGAACCAGATTTCGACGGGTTTGTCCGGCGGCACCCCCTGAAGCGTCTCCTTCAGATTGTCGCCGAAGTTTTTTTGAAATCCTCAATGACCTGCACGTCCTGCCCCGGGTGCTGAGGGCGTGCGCTGATGTGGGAAAAGCCCAGATTGTGCAGAATCTGCCCCACATGGCGCTCGTGATAGTCGACGCCAAAACGCGCCTTGATCACATTCTTCAAATCGACCCGCCGCCAGCGGACGACACCGTCCTTTTCAGGATCAGGACCGGTCTCGACAAGAGCCGCCAGTTCATCCAGTTGCGCATTGTCAAGGCGGGATCGCGAGCCTCCTCGCTGCCGATCCAGCAGCCCCGCTGGACCATCAGCGTTGAAACGGAGCACCCAGTCCCTGAGCGTTTGCCGGTCCATCCCGCCAATGCGGGCCGCAGCCCCACGCGACATGCCATCGGCGATAGCGGCAAGCGACAAAAGCCGTCGGCTCTGCCGGGCATCAGAACTCTCTGCGGCAAGCTTGCGCAGATCATTGGCGGTAAAATCGGCTCGCATCGGTATCCTGGCTGGCATCGGTGGTCTCCTTTGCCAATCTTGAATCACCTCAGCACCTCAGGCGGTACCCAAAATCCATAGCTGAGTCATTTTGAAGCACCCTTGGTATTATTTGCCGCGCCGCGCGTCCAGTTGGTCACGCTGGCCGCGCACAAGCTGGTGGCCCCAAACAGGTCGCGCATAAGCTGGCAGACCCGATCCTCGGGTATCAGCTGCTGAACATTGCAATAGACCGCCACTGCCCGCATGCGCGTGCCATATTGCACATGCGCGGCCACGCCATCGGGAAAGCCAGCCGTCGTCGTGGCTCGACAATGGTCGCAACAATAAACCGCCGCCTGATGCTCGGTGACCTCCAGGCGTGGCGCAGGCAAGTCGAACACCTGACGCTTCTCGATCCCTTTCACCATCTCCGCCGTCAGGGCGCTCTGACAGGCGCTGCAATGCGTCGCCTCATGCCGTTCGACAAAGTCGGGTGTTGACGTCTGGCGCAGGGTGTCGCCCCGGTGGCCAACTTGGCCGCCACTTTTCTTTCCGGATTTGCCACGCAGGCTGCGCGGGGCTGGCTTCTTCAGGCCATCACTTGAAGGGGGCTTGCTGCTATTGCTGCTGTTCTTGGCCAACTGTCGGCGCAGGTCCGTGATCTCTTCCGCCATGCTCGCCAACGCAGCTTCAAGCTCAGCGATCCGACGCAGAGCCGTGGCGAGAAGTTGTTCAAGGGCGGCAACCTGATCCATCCCACCACTGATTCAGAGAAATCAACCCGGCGCCACAGAATTCAGACAAGAAAGAAAAAAACACGCGCAAAATGGCAAATTCGACTCACCATAAAACTGACAATAACACTCAAACGTGGGGGGTGCTTGGGAGTTACCGCGGATTAAGAAATAAGAGAAGTGGACTTTGGCGACGGCCTACCGAATGGCCGTTCAGTCCCGCGACCTGTAAGTTGGACGCTTGACCCATGCTGCAACGTGCACGAATGGCCGTGTTTGACGCTGTGCCGCGGCACAGAGATTTTCGCTCATGCCGCATTTTTCGCGCTGCGTGCGCTCGCAGCACAAAATCACAATGACTGGGTCGGGCTCATGGCGGCCCTTGGAGCCGGTGCAGCATCCATGTGGTGACGCGAATTAGCGGTCGTTGAGGACGGCCCTTAGGAGCCATTCACCGATGCTTGTGTCGCTGCAATGCGGCTTCCCCAGACCAGACATTCGTGCATTGTGCAGCATTTCCGATCCGGCAGTGACCGGGTCGCGGACTTTCCCGCCGTCGGGCTTCCGCACTCGAATGGTCGGTATCCGCGGTTCGCGACATCAGTGAAAATCGCTTCGAGAGAAAACCGGACCTTGGCTCCAGCTCAACGTCGTCTCTGCCGATGTTTTGAAAGCTGCCGTTCAGCGGTGAAATAGCCGACTGAAATGCTCGGATGACGAGAACGAGCCCGATGCGTCGGGTCTTACGTCATGCGTCATGGTCCGCTTTCACTTGCGCTCTCTATCGAACAGTCATTTGGCGCGGCCAAAAAATGTGATCAGTCAGTCTCCAGCCATAATTCCAGTCAAAAAAGTTAGTCAAAATTTGTTTACGGTTCGGGCAGTGGCGTGGGCGTTTCGGCGAGACTTCGAAGATAAAGGATAATGCTGGCACGCACCTCAACATCCAATATTCCGAACAGATCCATGGCGGTTCCGGGCGCATATTCCGCTGGTCTGGCAATGAACTTGTTCAAAGTTTCGTAGTCCCATACGTCGCCAATCGCATGGAGCGCCGGGCTAATCGGTTCATCGGGTAGGCTGCCAATAGGGCGATTCACAATATTCCAAAGGTTTGGCTCCGGATAGACATCAACTCCTTGTTTGTTTTCGTGACACCAAAGACAGCGAAGGGCGATAATTCCGTCGGGATCAGCGGCCTCTACGCGTGAAAGATATGGCGTCACAGGTTCGACCGGGGTGGGCAATGCACCGTAAGCGGTGTCACCGCGCCCTGTCAAAGCTCCAGGGCATCAGTTCGTCGATGCGGGCAGCCGGGTGACCTGCTGCGATGGCTTCGAGGGTTGCCTTGAGATAGGCATAGGGCTCGACGTCATTGAGCTTGCAGGTTTCGATCAGGGAGGCGATACGCCCCCAGTTTCTGCCACCTTCGTCATGGCCCGCAAAGAGCGCGTTCTTACGATTGAGGGCAATCGGGCGGATGGTTCGCTCGACCACGTTGCTGTCCATCTCGATAGCGCCGTCGTCGAGAAAGAGCTTCAGTCCGTCCATGTGTTTGGCGATGTAGGAGAGCTTATCGCCGAGGCGTGATTTGGTCGAGATGCGGGAGCGGACGGTTTTGAGCCAGATCTCGAATGCCTCGATCAGCGGTTTGGTCTTTTCCTGGCGAACAGCTTTGCGCTCGGCGGCGGGTTTTCCTCTGATCTCAGCCTCGATCTTGTAGAACTCGGCAATCCGCCTGAGCCCATCCCCTGCAATGGGCGAGCCATCGCGGTCATGCACTTCCTTGAGCTTGCGCCGCGCATGAGCCCAGCAATAGGCCAGTTTGACGGATCCTGAGTTACGGCCCGGTTTGGTCAGGGCATTATAACCCGTATAGCCATCCACCTGCAGCGTACCGCTGAAGCCGGTCAGGAACTCCGTTGCGTGTTTGCCGCCACGCCCATCGGCGTAACAGAACACAACACCCGGTGGGGCGGTGCCCCCGAAGGGCCGCTCATCGCGGGCAATGGCCCAGAGATACCCGGTCTTGGTTCTGCCGCGCCCCGGATCGAGCACCGGACAGCGCGTCTCATCGGCAAAGAGCTTGCTGGAAGATTTGAGATCTTTGAACAGATGATCCACCACGGGAGCAAGATGGAAGGATATCCGGCCCATCCAGCCCGCAAGGGTGGAGCGGTGCAGATCAAGGCCGGATCGGGCATAAATCTGCGCCTGCCGGAACAAGGGGCAGTGATCGGCGTACTTGGACACGGCCACCTGCGCCAATGTCCCCTCGGTAGGCAGGCCACCCTCGATCAGATGCACCGGTGCAGGCGCCTGGGCCACGCCAGCGTCCTTGTTCGGGCAGGCGTATTTGGGCCGGATGGTCACGATCACCCGCGCCTGGGCCGGAACAATATCCAGTCGTTCGGTGCGATCTTCGCCGATCCTGACCATCTCACCACAGCCGCAGGGGCATGTAATGCTGGCAGGCTCGATCACCTGTTCGATACGTTCCAGATGATCCGGCAGGTTCCCAAGGTTGCGCTGCACAGGTTTGCGCTTCTTGCGCGGTTTGGTCATCTCGATTGTTTCTGACTGCGCCTCGGCCTCGACTGTCGCGACCTCCAGATCTTCAAAAGCCAGTTGCCGTTCATCCGGGCTGAGCTTCTCGGAGCGTTTGCCATAGACCAGCTGGTGCAGTTCTTTGACAAAATGCTCCAGACGCGCGTTGATCGCCTCAAGTTCCGCGTTCTGCGTGGCGAGAGCGGCGTTGCTTTCTTCGAGTGCACAATTGCGCGACGTCAGGTTGCTGTTCAACAGGCTCACGCCAAACGCCTCTTTCCGTGCCGCCAAAACAACCGCCCGCACCTCCGCGGGAAGGGCATCCAGATCAAGGGATTCAAGGGCGTCAGGCATGGCGTGTTCTTAGCAGATCAGGCCACGATTTACACCCTGTACATAAGGCTGAGAGTCACTCTGCCGCACCCGGTCGACGTGTCCGCCGCGCCGTCACCCGTCGCCAGTCCAGACCCTCAAACAGAGTCTCAAATTGCGCCTTGGACAGCCGCATCACGCCATCATGGACCCTGGGCCAGGCGAACTTGCCCTGTTCCAGCCGCTTGTACGTCATCACCAGACCGGACCCATCCCAAAGCAGAACCTTGATGCGGTCTCCACGTTTGGCGCGGAACACGATGATTACGCCCGAGTGCGGATCAAGGCCCGGATCGCGTTCAGCAACCGCCGCCAGCCCGTCATGGCCCTTCCTGAAATCCACCGGCCTGGTCGCAATCACAACCCGCACCGATTGAGACGGAACAATCATCCCTGTCGCGCCAGGTGCCGCGCAACATTCGCGATCCGTTTTGATGCCGTGCTTTTGGGCAACCGGATAGAGACAGATCCCGCGATGATCTCAATACCGTCAAAGGGCGAAGGCGGTGGTGTCGCAAGCACTGCGACCTCTGCAAAACCAGACGTCTGACCCTCGTCACGCGCGACCTTGCGCCGGGCCGTCGTGCGCCATGTCGATAACCGCGTCGCCGACATACCGTGTTTGCGAGCCACACCCGCAACCGTCGCGCCTGGCGCATACGTCTCCGCCACAATCGCCGCACGCTCCGCCGCCGTCCGTAGTACAGGCCTGCGACGCGAAACCTCCGCCCCATCATCCAACATCAAATTACCTCCAGATCATTGGAGGCCAGAATCTCACATCAGACGCGCGCGCGATACCATGGGGCGCTCGCATCGCTTACGCAAGAACGTCAGGCACCGGCCAATCCAAAAGGAACCATCCCATGTTCGCAGGAACCCTCACCCGCAATGCCGAGACCGCAGCCGCCGAATACACCGGCATGATCCATTCGACGCGTTTCGATATCGCCATCCAGCTCGAGACCCGCCCGAAGATGTCCGAGCGCAGCCCGGATTACGACGTGACCGCGGTCAACAAGTCTGGCCGCAAGGTGCGCATTGGAACCGCATGGAACGAGACCGGCAATACAAGCGGCAACCCCTACATCTCGATGCAGATCGATGTCGGCCTCGGCCCGTTCCGGGTCAACGCGGTGCAGACGAAAGAGGCGCGCGCCGCCCAGAGCGGCGCGTTCGAGATCATCCCACTGGTCTCGTACGGCCTGATGAAATCCGGCTCGATCTCGGGCGAACTCACCGCCACGGACGCCGACAACGCCTACACCGGCTACATCGCGAACATGATGTTCGATCTGGAGTTCATGCTGATCGAGAACAGCTACAAATCCGAAGAGACCCACCCCGATTACCGCATCGAGGTCAGCTCGCCCCGGGGCACACCGATCCGCGTCGGCTCGGCGTGGATGGCGAAAAGCAGCCGCACGGGCAATGACTACCTGTCGCTGCTGATCAACACGCCCGATGGTGACCTGCGCGTCAACGCCGTGCAGAACGAAGAACAGCGCGGCGGGCAGACCTTCTCGATCATCCCGTTCATCGACAGCGGTGAGCAGCCGCAGGACGCGGGCGCGGGGCTGTCGCTGGTTGCCTGATCAGCGCGCAAGGTGAGACGATCTGAACCGAAAGGGGAGCCGTGGGATCACGGTTCCCCTTTTGCAATGTTTGATTCAGTCGAGTGATCGAATGGCGATTGCATGGGGCGGTCCGATGTAGATGCGTTGTCTAGATTGGAAGCGCTGCACAGCGTCTCCAATAGAGTCAAACTTGCACAACCGCTTGAGCGGCAATTAGGGCTTCGACAGCTACTTGAACCTCGGCATAAAGTTCGGTGTCCAACTCTTCCGCATCGATTTCCACGATCAATGCATAGCGCACAGAAGGCAAACCTTCAGCGAGAAGCTTTTTGGATTTCCACCATCCGGTGACTGGGTGAACGGCCAACAAGTTTCGCCTTGCGAGATCTGATGCCCTGCATGTCAGTTGATCGATGTGCAGCGATCCGACATGACGCCGATTGCTTCCGTATTCCCAAAGATCATCCTCTTCACTTCCGGGGCCATCCGGTTTTTCGGCCGCTTGGCTGATCCGCGCTAGAAATTGCGCTTCATTCTCGTCAGCACGATTGAGTTGGAACCGCAGATTGTGAGAGGCGTAGCGATACCGAACGCCACGAGAAGCTTCTGATGGGTTCGGGGCGACGAAGCTGCTGAGAGTCACCCGCAAGGTCACATCAGAATTGCCAAGCGCACGCAGGGCCTCAACGGGCCAGGGAAGGGGGAAAAGCTTCAACTCGTTGTGGACGTCACCGCCCGTCTTTTCTGAGATCCCATAGGGTGTGATCGTATCTTCTACGATGAGTGTTAGCGCATTTGACGCACTGCGGCGGGCGCGGGCCATGTCGGGAACGCCATATCCATAGCGCTGGAAGAGCGGCGTGTAGTGCCCCTTGTTCGCTTGGGCAGGTAGATGTGCTCGCATCTGCTGTGACCATCGTGCTGAAGACACGTAAAGCCCGCGAACCGTTTCGGGCCAAAGCGTCGGGTAGTCCGACCAGAGCTCGGTCACATCCTTGGCTGCAAGAGCCGTCGCAGCGCTAGTCCCTCGCTTCGCATGATTTGACGTTGTGATATTTTTCTGAATCACTCTGCTATAGATTTTGGGAGGGTATTGAGATGTCAAAATGTGGTCGTGCTGTGAAGTATGTTGTTCGACTGAATGCTGGTGAGCGGTTGCAGCTTGAGGATATGATCCGCACGGGTCGGCAGGCGGCGTATCGACTGCTCAAGGCGCGGATATTGCTCAAGGCAGATGTATCTTCAGACAGTGGCGGCTGGGATGACGAGCGGATTGCAGAAGCTTTGGAGACCAGTGTTTCCACAGTATTCCGTACCCGCCGCCAGGTTGTGGAAGAAGGCCTTGAGGCGGCTCTGGGTCGCAAAAAGCAGAAGACCCCGTCCACGCCAGCAATCTTTGATGGAACCGCTGAGGCGAAGCTCATTGCGTTGGCCTGTTCGGAACCACCGGAGGGTCACGCGCGCTGGTCTTTGCGTCTTCTGGAAACGCGCGTGGTCGAATTGGGCATCGTTGAAGCAGCCAGCGACAGCACGATCCATCGGGTGCTCAAAAAAACGCGCTCAAACCGCACAAGAGCCGCTATTGGGTGATCCCTCCGAAAGCCAATGCAGGTTTTGTTGCTGCGATGGAAGATGTGCTGGAAGTCTACACGCGCCCCTATGATCCGGCCCGCCCGCTGGTTTGCCTTGACGAGACCAGCAAGCAGCTGACCTTTGAGACCCGTACGCCGATCCCAATCCGGCCGGGGCGCGAAGCCCGTTTCGACTATGAATACGAGCGCGCGGGTGTGGCCAGCCTGTTCATGTTGTTTGCCCCGCTTGAAGGCTGGCGCCATGTTGCCGTTCGAGACCGCCGAACCGCCATCGATTTTGCCCACATTCTCAAGGACCTCGCCGACACCCACTTCCCCAAGGCTGACCGGATTACACTGGTTCAGGACAATCTCAACACCCACAACCCGGCGTCGTTATACAAGGCCTTTCCACCTGATGAAGCCCGTCGCATTGTCGAACGGTTTGAGTGGCACTTCACGCCCAAACACGGCTCCTGGCTCAACATCGCAGAATGTGAACTCAGCACACTTGCGCGTCAATGTCTCGACCGCCGCATTCCTGATCGCAACACCTTGGCCAATGAAGCAAAGGCATGGGAAACCGAGCGAAACACCGCATCCGCAAAGGTGACATGGCGATTCTCAACTAAAGACGCACGCATCAAACTTGCTCACCTTTACCCGCAAATCGGATGAATCAAGGGACTAGTGTCGAAGGTGAATGTGAAGGACCGCACCGGATAATTGTGGTGCGTCGAAAGGAGAGACAGCCATCCATGCCGCATCGGCGGTGGCATGGCGCTTAATACCAAGGGTTATTCAATCTGACCGACTTTCGCCCAGTTGCGGCTTGCGATGGATGTGATGGTTTGCGGTCTTGCGATGAGGTTGTTCCAGGCCTCGCACCCCGCGTCGAGAATCGCGTCATATGTGTCGAACGTCCGGTTTGCGAGCCATGTCTGGCGGAGATATTGCCAAATGTTTTCGGTTGGATTCAGCTCTGGTGATTTGGGCGGCAGAAACATGAGCGACAGGTTTTGCGGGATTTCCAGAGCGGATGTCGTGTGCCAGCCGGCTTGGTCCATGAGGATGACGGCGTGGGCGCCATCGGAGACAATTTTGCTGATTTCTTCCAGGTGGCGCTGCATCGCATAGGTGTCGGCTGCTGGCATCATGATCGCCGCGCCGGTGCCGCGTTCGGGGCAGATGGCGCCAAAAAGATACGCATTTTGGTAACGCTGATCGGCGGGCTGGCGGGGCCGTGTGCCCTTGCGTGCCCACTGGCGGACGCGGGTGTTCTTCTGACCGAGACGCATCTCGTCCTGGAACCAGATTTCGACGGGTTTGTCCGGCGGCACCCCCTGAAGCGTCTCCTTCAGATTGTCGCCGAAGTTTTTTTGAAATCCTCAATGACCTGCACGTCCTGCCCCGGGTGCTGAGGGCGTGCGCTGATGTGGGAAAAGCCCAGATTGTGCAGAATCTGCCCCACATGGCGCTCGTGATAGTCGACGCCAAAACGCGCCTTGATCACATTCTTCAAATCGACCCGCCGCCAGCGGACGACACCGTCCTTTTCAGGATCAGGACCGGTCTCGACAAGAGCCGCCAGTTCATCCAGTTGCGCATTGTCAAGGCGGGATCGCGAGCCTCCTCGCTGCCGATCCAGCAGCCCCGCTGGACCATCAGCGTTGAAACGGAGCACCCAGTCCCTGAGCGTTTGCCGGTCCATCCCGCCAATGCGGGCCGCAGCCCCACGCGACATGCCATCGGCGATAGCGGCAAGCGACAAAAGCCGTCGGCTCTGCCGGGCATCAGAACTCTCTGCGGCAAGCTTGCGCAGATCATTGGCGGTAAAATCGGCTCGCATCGGTATCCTGGCTGGCATCGGTGGTCTCCTTTGCCAATCTTGAATCACCTCAGCACCTCAGGCGGTACCCAAAATCCATAGCTGAGTCATTTTGAAGCACCCTTGGTATAATGCCCAGTTTCCACCCTCGAGGACAATGTCCGGCTTGTTGGGCCAATGGGACGACCAGGATGCCGTTCGCGACGCAGGCGATAGATCCCCGAATGGTGCAAGCGCTTGGGCTGGTTCGCCGACGGGTAGCACGGTCTTCTCGGTAAAGGCACCGACAGACAGCGCGTTCCAAGCCTGCGCCGGCGACTCGATCTCGTTGTCTTCGTGATCGCATCGGTCGAGGTAGTTTCCGGCACCGAAAGTGAAGTTGTCGGTGTTCCCGGCCGAGACAAGCACCAGGCGCTGCTGTTTCACCTCACCTGAAACACCGGCGGCAAGTTGATCGAGCTCCGTCGACCACGAGGTCGGGGCCCCGTCATGCGGGGTGTCCTCACCCGTCGTCGTTGTCATTGTGAAAGTACGGCGCCGGGGGCCGACCTGTTCGACCACGTTGATCGCTTGCCTGGTCACCGCGCCGAGGAGATGATGCGGGTTTATCCCGGCATCAGGCAAGAGCTTCACGGATTCCAGACGGTTCGCGACAGAAACTGGGTTCGCCTGATGCAGTTTTGGCGCCAGATCTCCGACGAGCGCGAGACCACCCATTTCTGTGCCGTGGCCTTTCACATCCTCCAGTCCCCAAGCCGGGTTGGCGGCATGCCGATCCTGAGCGCTCAGCGCAGGCTGAAGGAGAGGATGAGCCCGACTGACGCCGGTATCCATAAGCGTAACGTAACCAGGATCGGGATTGTCGCTATATGTCGTCCGGCCCGTAAGCTCATCGACCCACTGTGCCTGTTCGTCCACCGGCAGGCCGTCAAAGAAATCTGCGGTGATGGTTGGAGCAGCAAGGGCGCGAACGCCGCCAAGTCGGCGGACGGCCTGGGCGAGCTGATTGCGATCGGCTTGCACGACCAGGATGGTATCTTCGGGAAACTCCAACCGATCCGCACCCACAGCCACGCCATAGTTGGGCGCCGCAGCCACGAAGGCTTCAGTCATCTCCGGCTCGAGCCAAACTTCCCAGACAGTCGCAAGATCCGCCGCTGGAAATTTGTCTGGCGGGCTGCGCCAGAGGGCACGAAGGCCAGCTTCGGTAACTGCCGCCACGCTCTGGACTAGGTCCGCGTTTCTTGGGCGACCGGGAACGACCTCACCATCCTTCTCTCGATCGGGTGTATCCTCCGTTCGGAACTGCTCAACTTTCTTGCGCAGCTTTTCGATACCTTTGGCAGTCGCAAAGACCGTTGCCCGCTCTTGAGCAACACCCGGATCAGGCGTCTCGGCGACGCGAAGGAGCGTCAGGCCACTGGCGTCTAGGCTGTCCCTTTTCAGGCGCTCGTCGACACGGGAGCTGACTTCCAGATAAACGCCGGGAAGGTCAGTGGCCGGAATATCCGGCAGCGCATCAATAGCCTGAAGCAGCGCTTGAGCGTGCGCGGCGCGATTGGGGACATCACTTGGTCTTTTGGACCCGCCCCCGCCCTTTGCTTGGAATGGGCGAGGTTGTCCGAGATTGCGAAGGTGGAAGTGTCGAAGATCTCGTGCCATTGTCGTCCGTCCCTAATTCTTGGAGCGACCGTCGGCGTTCGAGGGCATCAAGCAAATCCTGTGTCGCAATCTTGTCGGTATCTTTCAGCACAGCACGTCGGGCGGCATCTTCCGCCGCCGCCACGACATCGGCCGTCGAGAGGCCTTCGGCGACATCCGTCACCTGCTTCCATCCCATGCGAGCGAGCGAGAAACCGATCAGACGGCGTTCGAGCGCCTGCCGGATCGCGGGGCCGTCGGGCATCACATATGGCAACACGAGATCGAAGCGGCGCAGTACAGCTCGGTCGAGAATTCCTGGTAGGTTCGTAGTGGCGATGACGATCGAAGGTCCTGTGTCCTCATCGAGGAATTGCAAGAATGAGTTCAGGACCCGCCGGGCTTCGCCGACATCATTCTCGCCACCCCGGGCTGCCGCTAGAGCGTCAATCTCATCGAAAAGATAAACACCGCGAGTGGTCTTGATCGCATCGAAGACCATTTTCAGCTTCTGTGCTGTTTCACCCATGAACTTCGTGATCAGCCCGTGGAGCATGACCGAAAAGAGGGGGTATTGCAGCTCCCCGGCAAGCGCTGATGCACTCAGGGTCTTGCCGGTCCCGGGAGGGCCGGAGAGAAGAACGCGCCGCCGTGGCTTTAGCCCCTTTTCTTCGAGCTTCTCGCGCATGCGTGTCTCGACAACGAGATGGGCAAGTTCGCTCTCGATCCTGTCCGGCAAGATTACATCGACGAGCCGCTCGGTCGGATAGCTCGCGGCAAGAAACTCCGCTAGATCGCCGCGAGGTGTCGCCATTGGGGTGACGGCAGGAGTACGCTTCGCCGGCGGTTTTTGTCCCGCTTCGGCCCATTGCCGCAACTGTTCGGCCAGCCGGGTGTGCCCCTTCTGTTCTTCGGCTGCAGAGAGTTGCATCGCCAGATCGAAAAAACGATCAGCGTCCCCTTCTGCGTGGCTCTTAACGAGACCGATGAGTTGTTGGGCGGAAGCCAAGGTCGAACTGCTCTTTCTGATTGATCATTTTCAGCGTTGATAACCTGAGTTCTGGATAAGCGCTATATCTGGTATTCGACCTGCCTGATTGTTTCCGGCACGGTTATGGGTCCCATTTTAACTTTGGTTTTCCCGAGCATATAGGCTGCGACACACGAGATGAGGTGTACGAATGCGTTGGCAGGCGATCTGTGTCGAGTGTGTTCCAGTCCCATGCTGGTTTTCAACTTATCGAACAGAGTTTCGATGATGAACCGCCTTCGCAACAGGATTTTGTTCAGGATTGGCAGGAGATAGTTTTTCATGTTGCGGCGAATGCCGGTGACGAGGTGGAGGCCACGCTGCCAGAGCCGTTGGAAGAGGGATTTGGAGATATAGCCCTTATCAGCAAATATTTTGCCTTCGAGGCCCGCGATCATGGCTTCAAACGGCTTTCGATCATCGACATTACCTGCCGTGATTTTGACGGCCATGATCTCCCCCTTGTTGTTGATGATTAGATGCAGTTTGAAGCCAAAGAACCAGCCCATTGTGCTGCGACCGCGCTTTGCCAGCCCCTTGAAGACCTTGTTTCGATTAATGCGGGCATTGTGGCAGACCGCGAGCTTAGTGCTGTCGGCAAAATAGACGCCGGTTTTTTCACCGCTGAAGCAGTGCAGCAGTATGCAAAACGGCACCATTAATCTTGGCATGAGGCTGACAAACCGACCATAGCTCGGGAGGTTGCCAAAGCAGTCACGGTATTTCTGCTCAACGCCATAAATCCAATAATGTTTGAAGTCCTTGAACGGCGACAAGTGAAACAAGACCATGATGAACAGGCTCTCCCCCAGGGTCAGCTTGCCGGCGCGAAGCCTCTGACGACCCGAGGGGATCAACCGGTGGCGCTCCCAGTCCTCGTAGGTTTTTGCAAAATCATCGAGACAGACAAAAAGTGCGGTGTTAGTGATCGACATGAGTGGCGGTCCATATTGTGTCGCTTTTGAACCTTGAATCATGGGGCAACGTACCTGGAAACCCCTCTCACCCCATACTAATCACGGGGGCATTCAGGCTGGTCAACACGGGGCAAAAGGTGCGCGCCATGGAGAACAACTTCCCAATCAACGAAGATCTCGCTTATGAGAAGATCCGGGACCTCATGTTCGACATGATGGAAGAGGACCCCAACCGTTTCTACGCCCTCACGGATAAGCTCAATGAACTGGCTGCGCTCCCTAAAAGAACCATGACACTTGTGCTCGATCTGATGGCCGCCACTCCCTTTCAGGTGATCATCCCGAAACACGTACGGAAAAATGACCCTGATACATTCAAAGCGGATCACGAAACCGTTTCAAATGTTCTATTTCTTGGAGAGTTTGGCGGAATTGCCGTTGAACTGGAGCCAAATGAGGCTTTGAGAGAACCGAGGATCATTTCCATAACAATGGTGGAAATCCCTCATCGCAACCCTCTGCGAAAAAGGGTCAACGAGTATCGTAAAAAACGAATCAAAAAACTACGAAAAAATTCTGTCGAGTAGTGCACTGGTGACGCCAACGTCTTATCCAGTATCGGGGTTTGATAGGGTCTTTTCTACATCCGAACCCTTTAACAGACCAGACAATTTGCGCGGTTTGCACGCGGAGTGTGTCGGTTTTGTGCACTCGACCATCGACCTGAGACTTTGCCTTCCGGCCTCCCTTGCTCGGCTTCGCGTGTCGCAGGTGAGAACGGCCCTGCGGTCCGTCGCGCATTCGGCCATTCGGCCTCACCGCGGCGTAGCGCCAGCATCCCGGTTTGCCCGCCTCGCGAGCACTGCGCTCCCCGGCCGCTCCGCCGGATTGCGCTCTGGTCTGTTTTGCGAGGCAAAACGATCCCGCCGCTCCATCCGTCTTCCGCGTCCGGTCACGCCGTTTGCCTGCTCGGGTCGGGCAAACCTACCGTCAAAACACACACACATGAGCGTGGAAGCATATCCTCCGGATGGCCCCCAAATCAGCCCGCGTCAAGGATCACAAAACTTTTCGGCGAGGGCGGGGCCTATGGCGCGGGGCGGTCCCGTATGTGAGCGTGCGCATGTATCGGGTGCTGCGCGTGGAAAACTTTTGCGCCCGGCAGGCCGGCGGCTGCGCCGTCCCTGACCCGGGCAGATTCGGAAACCAGACATTCGGCCATGCCACCACACTCACGTGGTGGTCAGTCAAACATCTGGAGATACCAAAATGGCTTACGACCAAGCGAACACCTACGAGACCATCGAGCTTTTCGGGCTGACCGAGAAGGACGCCCATCTGCCGATCCCGGAAGATCACATCCTGAAGGACAGCATCATCCGCGAAACCTTCGAGACCCTGCTCGGGCAATTGCGCGGGACCGGCCTCGAGGCAGAAATCGAACCGCTGGCCCACGGGTTCGCGACGATCCTGCAACGGAGCAAGGTGACGCTCGGCAAGGAGGTCGATCGCACAGCCGACAAGATCGGCGCGCTGGCAAAATCTCACGACGGATCGGAGATCGCCGAGACGGCGCTCGAAGAGGCGCAGGCGCGCTTTCTGCAGCTGCGCGAGATCGTAGGCGCCATCGAGGTGATGAGCGAAGCAGCAGCGGAATGCTACGAGATCGAGACGGGACATGCCTTCATCCCGGCGGCAGGGTCACGCGCCAGTGGTCGGGCGCAGGAGACCGGGGCCGTCTTCGAGGCCCGGCAGCTTCTGGAGCAGCATGATCGCGAGACGGCCGCGAAGTCCAAGGTCGAAGGCGTGCCGCTGATTGTCTCTGGCGCAACCGACTGGACCGATATCGACGTCATCTTCAATACGCTCGACAAGGTTCGGGAGCGGATCAAACAAAACCGCAATCAGGAGATCTTCCTCTGCCACAAGGCTATGACATTCACACATCTTGGTTGCCGTCAGTCAGCTTTTCTGATTCTCTTGTTGAAAAGGGAGGCAATGATGCAGCAAACGCTTGGGAACTTTGGGGATGCTCGCCTCGAAAAAGGGGGGCCTTGCTTCTGGATAGGCTGGTTGCAACAGGCGGTGACGGGGTTCGGGTCCGGCGGCTCGGGGGCACGCGGGCGGGCGAGATCCGGTTCACGCGGTTTCTACGCAATCCGGCTGTGACGCTAGAGGCAATGTGCGATGCGGCCTTTGTTCGGACCCGGGAGGCCTGCGAAGGGCGTGATATTCTGGCAGTGCAGGACACAACGGTAACGCGGTCGAGTGGCGGCGGTGGCGATTACCTGCATGCGATGATCGCGGTGGATGCGCGGGATGGCGCTGTCCCGGGGGCGCTGGATGCAACGTTTTGCGAGCGTGACACCGGCCAACGTGCGACCCGGCATGCGCGTGCCTTCGAAGACAAAGAAAGCCACCGCTGGCTGGCGGCCACCGAGCGGGCGGGCGAGATCGCCGGGGCTGGGCGGATCACGATGGTGGCGGATCGCGAGGCCGATATTTTCGACCTGTTTGCGCGCAGGCCCCAAAATGTGGAGTTGATCGTTAGGGCCAATCACAACCGCACGCTTGAGGGCGGTGATAAGATAGCCGAATGGATTGCCGCCATGCCGAGGCTGGGCACGACCCTGCTTACTCTTCCCAAGAGCCCGGGGCGGGCCGCCCGCGACGCCAGGCTGTCGATCCGGTTTGGCCAGGCAACCATGAAGCCGCCGAAAAGATTGGAAAAAACGACATCTGCACCGGTCACTCTCACCTATATCGACCTGCGCGAGGAAACACCGCCTGACGGCGTCAAACCCGTACACTGGCGTTTGCTGACGAGCTACGACATCATCAATGTCACCGACGCTTTGGACGTCGCCGAGCGCTATGCCAAACGCTGGAGGATCGAGGAACTGTTCCGCACGATGAAGCGCAAAGGGTTCGACATCGAGGCCCTGCGCATCAACGACACCGGTCCGCGCAATCGCCTGATCCTGGCCTGCATGATCGCCGCGACGGTTGTGATGCAGATGGTCGCCGAACGCGATGGCCGGTGCCTGCGTCCGCTGACCGATGCCTTCGATGCCGCCGATCAACCTCTGCTGGAGGCGCTCAGCGCAGACCTCGAGGGCAAGACAGACCGACAGAAAAACCCCCACCCCAAAGGCAGCCTCGCTTTCGCCTCGTGGGTCTGCGCAAGGTTGGGCGGCTGGACCGGATACTATGGAAAACCAGGGCCTATTGTAATCCTGTCAGGTTGGACCGAGTTCCAATCCATCAAACACGGCGCGTATATCGCAGAGAGTATACATCACCGTGCATCGTGAGATGTGTGAATCTTATAGGCCACAAGGGTGGCAAGCACGGGGCCGAGATGATCGCGGCCCGCTGGGCGCGGGCGCGCGGGGTCTCGCAGGCGCGGTTCGATCCGCGCTGGTCCGCCCATGGGCGGGCGGCTCCGTTCAAGTGCAACGATGAGATGCTGGACGACAAGTTTGCCGCGACGGGGGTTGTTCTCTTTGGCGGCAATGGCGTGGCGCTGAACCTCGGACAGAAGGCCGAGGCAAAAGGGCTGACGGTAATGCGGGTCACTGATCCGGCGAAGAAGACCGCGGAGATGTAATTGATAGGGTCGCCTAAGGGCGGCCCTTTCTTCGTTTCTCAGAGGTGCGCGAACCTCAGGGGTATCGCAGTGAACTCCAGCAATGGGCATCGAAAGTCTTGGTGATTGCAATCTGGCCAATCTGGTTTTTGGGAATGACTGGATGGTATCTCGATGCAATCACAGCTTATTATGGTCGTGCGGCAGAAGACATTTGTTGCGCAGCTCAACACCCGCCCAGGTTTTACCCCCGATGCCTTTTTCTCCGGAACGCACCAAAGAGATTCAATCGCGCATTGATGCGCGTTTGCGGTCTGGGCAGGCAAACGATTGGGAAGTGTCTTTTCTCACAAACATGGCTGAACGGTTTCAGCGGTATGGGACGGAGACGCGTCTTAGCAAAGCACAGTATGCCAGCCTGCACAAAGTCCTGAAACTGGAACGGGAAAAACCAGCCCAGACAAGGTCAGCTGCCGACGACGGCACTTCTCAACCTGCACCAAAGCGCAGCTCCAGAGCCGTACAGGCGAGACCCCGTCCGATCTCCGTGACCCGCGCGATCACCGCACCTCGGCGTGCCGTGCGCAAGGCTCAACGCCAAATCATGGTGCCGTTGGTTATTGCTGTCGCGTTTTTCGCGTTGGTTGGATCATTGTTTGAGTCATCAAATTTACGATCCACACCCTACAGTCCGTCAGCATTGCCCACATCGCAAACGGCAAACACCGCTTACGTCTATGTGACAGGGACACGTGTCAACCAACGTGCTGGGCCGTCTACCTCGAACGCCGTGATGGGCGTCTTGAGCGAAGGGACCCGCGTCGAAAAGCTTCGCGATGAAGGGCAGTGGACCCAAATTCGGTCTAACTTGGGAACGGGCTGGATGTCTTCCGGTTTCCTGTCGTCGGCGGCGCCACCTGCAGAGCGACCCGCCTCCCAGGACCGGTCGCTTCGAGCCAGCGATATACGGATCATTGATGGTGATACGATCGATGTTCGAGGCATGACAGCGAACGTGCGACTCGTCGGGTTTAACGCGCCTGAGACATGGAGACCGTCCTGCACTGCGGAGCGGCAGGTCGGGGAACGCGCAACAGAGCGTCTTGATCAATTGGTGAGGGGTGCGGCGTCAATTGAATTTGAGCGCGTGGCCTGTTCCTGTCGGCCCGGGACTGAAGGCACGGATCAGTGCAATTTCGGGCGGTTCTGTGGCTCGCTGTTCGTTGACGGTCGGGACGTGGGAAGTACGCTCATCGCTGAAGGTTTGGCCGTGCCATACCGATGTGGCCGCGCCAGTTGTCCCTCACGCCCTCAACCCTGGTGCCGATAGCAGGGGCACTCACCCGACATAGACGACTGATCTTCGCTCGCGGCTGAACGCTGACCTGCCATGTCTTGAGCGTGACGGATCATTATCCACGTGCGTTAGATTAGAACGAACCAAGCCATCTCAGATCGGGATCAACGGGATCGATGGCGGGTTCAAAGTGGCGGCACAGATTTGGGTCCCTCCTTTTTGCTCATGGATGGGGATCGCACGGGGTCGGTCCGGCCGTGCCCTCCGCTTGCGCTTCGGCAAGCACAAATACGGCTTCCACGCCTTTGGCGCGGACCCTCCGCATTTGCGCTTGCGACCGGGCCTCTTGCACCCGTGCTGTGAGATCCCCATCGCAAAAAGGAGAGACCCAAATGACCAACCACTACGTCGCCACCGTCCCAGTCAAATTCACCGACAATGACGGCCAGGAACGCACCCGCTTCCAACGCGTGGGCGCCATGTTCCGCAACACCCGCAACGGGGACGGCTCGGAGTTCTTCAGCCTCAAGCTCGACTTCCCGGTCGCGGTTTCGGAGCTGGTGATGTTCCCGCCGAGCTCGAGGGAACCTCAGGACTAAATCCTCTGACGAGGATGGGCCGCCATCAGGCGGCCCTTTCCCTGTTCCAGGGACGCCGTCACCGGCGGGGTTGATTGCCGGTGGCGACCCCCAGGTGTCGGTCGCTGCTCGTTCGTGGGTCGAACGCCGCCAAGATCAAAGGAATCGCGACAGAGCAGCCAGCCAGCCTCAAGGGGGCCATCCCCAAAAACAGCCAGGCCGGGCCTGGCGGGTTTTGCGGCAGAGATTTGGCCAAGCCAAATCTGGCCCTCCTTGACCCTGCCTGTCCGCCCTGTCGGTGGGGTTTGCGCCCGCCCGCGTTTCCGTCCGAACACTTGGCGTTCGGCCAGACCCTCGGGCGGGGGGACCCCTAGGGCAGGTTGGTTGCCCGGTGGTGAGGGCGGCAGAGCCGCGTCCCTGCGGGCCGCGGCGTGAAGCGGACACCAAGGCTGCCTGAGTCTGAATGCGACGTAAGTATATATTCGACCGCTTGGTATATTATCGTAAGGTGTAAGCAGCCTTGGTGGAAGGTGGCAGGAAATAGGGGGTCTTTCTTCCGCATGTCCCGAACAAAACGCCTGACAGAGATCGAGAAGATGCAGATCGTCCGCGAGGCCGCGGAGGGTGTGTCGACGTCTGAGCTGGCTGAGCGTTTCGAGGTCACATCGCGCGCCGTGCGCTACGTCTTGAAAGCCGATGCCGAGCGCCAGACGGATGCCGCGATCCCGGTCTCAGCAGTCAGTGTGAAGGTCACGGCTGCGGAGCTTGCAGCGCTCGACGAGGTGCTGGCCGAGGCCGGGATCGAGAGCCGTGCCGAGGGGCTCAGGCGGCTCATTCAGGCGGCAGGCGGGGTGTTCGTTCCGGATGCGCAGATGGCAGCAGAGATGGCGCGCTACCGCGCTTCACTGCACGAGGTCGGCAATGGGGTCGCGCAGATCTCCAAACAGATGACGCAGGCCAACCGGCGGGGGCAGGGGCCGTGGGGGGCACGAGTGCCGAGTTCACCGAATTGCGCCTTGCGCAGATGCGCGGGCTGGCGCGGTTCATTCTGGATTCTGCTGACGAGATCGATCTGCTTCTGCGCCGCCGTCGGCACGCGATGCAGCTGCAGGCCACGGCCGCGCTGAGGGAGTTTGCGCATGCGGCTGAATGATGCCGTCCATGCCGTCACGGGAGAGGTCTTCCGGGATGGCTGGAGCCGCGTCCGGGGCTCGATGCAAGGGCTGCACGTGTCCAAGCAGACCCAGCTCATGCGCGCGGCAGCCGGGCACCGGTCGGCGGTCTTCAAGGCGATCCGGAGCGGCGGCACGCATACCAAGTCGCAGCTTGCAAACCAGCTCGATTACCTCACGACCAAGTCCACCCATATCGTCGACTCCAGCGGGTTCTTGGATGGCAAGGCGAAGCTCGAGGCGGGTGACATCAAGGATCTGACCGAGCGCTTTGCCAAGCGGTGGGATGCGGGCTTCAAACCCAAGCTCGGGCAGACCACCCACATGCTCATGTCCTTCCCCATCGGCACGCGCGGCGAGGATGTGCGCGACATCGCGACGGATGTAGCCGAGCGGTTCTTCCAGACCGACGCGGGGCATTTCGATTATATCATCGCGGTGCATGAGGACCGCGATCACCCCCATGCGCATCTGGTGCTGAACCGCCGCTCGCAGGAAGGCGAGTTCTTTTTTCTGGGGCGCAATCATCGCTTCAACTATGACGATTTCCGCCTCGCCATGGTCGAGGAGGCGGAAAAGTATGGTGTGCGCCTGGAGGCCACGCGCCGGGTGGATCGCGGGGTTGTGCATTACCCAGCCCGCACCAGCGAGGTTTATGCGGCGAAAGAAGAGGGTCGCGCGCCCCGCGAGCGGGAACGGGTTGGGACCGACCTAGCCCGGACGCTGGCGGAGATCGCCAACACCAGAACCGTCTACCATTCGCTTGCCGCGGAAGCCTCCCGGGAGGCCCGCGAGGATATTGCCGCAGCACTTTTTCGCGCGGGCGAGGTGCTGGCGCATGGCGGGCAGGTGGACCGAACAGGAGATGTGTATATGGCCGAGGATCAAAGCTTTGAGGATCTGAGAAGCCTCTATGCGGAAAAGCTCGCGCGGGTGCAGGGCATGATCGCCGAGAAGTCTGGCGCGGAACGTCCCGTGCTGGAAAAACGCCTCATCGAGATACAGGCACAGGTGCAACACATGCAGCCGCTGGGACTGCGCTCGAGCACGCTGTCGGACGCTCCGTCAGCGGGTGGGGTCTATTCCGAGGTCAATATTCAGCAAAGCCAGTTGGAGCGTTTGAGTGAGCCCCGATTTCGGTCGCGGATCGATACGGCCCTGCGCGGCACCGGGATCAGCACAACGGAGGTTGTGGCCCGGATGGAGGCGGGTGCCCAGAACGCAGCACTCGAGCATCAATGGATCGCCGATGATCTCTCCAAGGTGGCGGAGGCGCGGGATCTCAATCTCGAGCGCCGCGCCGATCTGGAACAGGCGCGGGACATCCTCAACGATGTGCATGTGGAACTTGGCACGCTTCTGGAGCGCGAGAAGGTGCTGCGCCGGGATGGGGTGATCGAGGAGGCCCGGGAAGTCCGCGCGCATCTCACTGACGATCGTATCGAAGAAACTGCTGACGCGGTGCGGCTCGAGACGCCACTTGCACAGCGCGACGAGGCCGTGATCGAAACTCGCGCCGTGGAGCGGCTTGAGGACGAACAGAGCGCCTATCTGAATGGTCACCCGGAGCTTCTGCAAAGCCCGACCGACGTCATCCGCATGGATGAGGACTGCCAAGCGCGGATCGTCGATCGTGATCTTGCCGCCCGCATCACACAGGAAGTCGAGGCCGCGCGCATGGGTGCCCACAGCTCCACGCCGATCTCCGTGGCCATCACGCGGGACCTGCAGGCGCGCTATCCGGATATGCCCGAGCAACTGGCCGAGGGTCTGGGTGACACCTATGTGCGCGTCCAAGAGGCAAGTCAGGTAGAACGAAACGCGCGTCTGATCGAGACGCCTGAACTGGATCGTGTTCTCGCCCATGAGCGGGCAGGGGAGCTGACCGGACCGTTTGAGACGGAAGCTGATCGTGATGCCTTCCGAAGCGAGATCGCGCGGGTCCTCGACGAGAGGCAATTGGACCGGCTCACATCCGGGGATGCCGACGCGCTGGAGAGGGTTCTCGAGGATCGTCTCGACCGGCTCTACGCCGCCAAGGTCTATCTCCAGTCAGATGCAGCGACTGCCAACTCGGAGGCCCTGCGCCAGGTGGTAGATGACCTTGCCGACACCGAGTATGAAAAACACCGCGCCGCGGACGTGGACGGCGAGTCTGAGCGCGGGCAGGTCCATTGAGCGGGTCCATGGGCAAGGCGCGCATCGCCGTCGGAGTTCTGCTGGTCACATTGGTCGCCGCCGCAATTGGCTATACGATTGCTTCGGCAGTACTGACCTTCAAAGACCTTGGCTTCGGGGCGGACATCGACTTCGCCTATATCGCGCAACACTATCTCGCGATCCGGGATCGGCGCCCGGATGACTTCCAGCTGATCAACCTGATCATCGGCGGTTGCGCCGTGGCCGGGCTGATGGTGAGTATCGCCATGTCTGGTTCCGCGCTCACGCGCTTCGGTCAGACCCATTGGCAGAAGCGCGGCGAGATGAAGGCCAACGGGTTCTTCGGGCCGCCCGGCACCGGCTTCATCCTGGGCAAATTGGGGCCCCCGAAATTTCGCGCGAAATATATCTGCTCGAAGATCTTCCCCCACGCGCTGATCGTGGCCCCCACCGGGCGTGGTAAGACCACGGGCTTCGTCATTCCAAACCTGCTGACCTGGCAGGGTTCTGCTGTCACCCTCGATGTGAAGGGCGAATGTTTTGAAGCCACGGCCCGGCACCGCGCGGCACAGGGAGACAAGGTTTATCGCTTCGCGCCGACCGACTGGGAGGGCAAGCGCACGCATCGCTACAACCCGCTCCTGCGCATCTTCGAGCTGACCGACCCCGCGCGCCAGCAGATGGAATTACAGCTCCTGGCGACGCTGTTCCTGCAGAGTGACAACGACCGGGTGCAGGGCCTCCTCAAAGGCGGGATCGATCTCTTCGTGGCGGCAGGCCTGCTGGCCTTCCAGCGCAAGCGCCCCACCTTGGGCGAGATCTACCGCATCGCCGCCTCGGGCGGGAACAAGCAGAAGGAATACTTCGCGCGAGGCCATGAGGTGGAGAACAGGGCCGCCAAGCTGATCTTCACGCGGCTGGCCTCGACCAACAACGACACGCTGACCTCATACGTCTCGCTCCTGATGACTTCGGGGCTGGATCAATGGCAAAACCCGGCCATCGATGAGGCGACGGCGGTGTCGGATTTTGATTTCCGCACGATCCGGAAAAAGCCCTTCTCGGTCTACCTCGTTGTCCAGCCCCTCATGGTGAAACCGCTCGCACCGCTGATCCGGCTCTTCTTCTCCGATCTCCTCTCCGCCATGCAGGAAAAGGACCCCGGACCGGATGAGCCCTGGCCGGTCATGATCATGCTCGATGAGTTCAATCGTTTGGGCAAAATGCCCATCGTGGTCGAGAGCATAGAAACCCTGCGCACCTATCGCGGCCACCTGGCTGTGGTCACTCAGACCATCCCCGCCCTCGATGAAATCTACGGCGAGAACACCCGCCGTGCTTTGCAGGGCAACGCCGGCGTGAAGCTTTACCTGACGCCCTCCGACGAAAAGACGGTCGAAGAACTCAGCAAAGCCGTCGGCAAGACCACGAAGACTGTCGTCACGCGCTCGCGGTCCATTGGCAAGAATCCCTTCGAAGGGCGCAGCCAGTCCGTCCGCACTGAGGAAACCTCGCTTCTGCCCGAGGACGAGGCTCGCCGCCTGCCGCTCGACGAGATTGTCATGGTCGTCGATGCGCAGATGCCGATCCGGGCGAAGCGGATCCAGTATTTCGACGACCGGCTGTTCAAAGCAATCCATGATGTGCAGACTGGGGAACTGCCGTTTCCGGAACCGGGGGGAGGGGTGCCGCAAGGCACGCTGCCTTTGAGTGTGCAGGCGATGCCATTGTTTCCGCGTTCGCGTGGGGGAGCAGAAAGTGAAGCGTAACCGGTGCGAGCGCCCCATGGTATCGGCTTGCGGTTTGATATGAGATGCTGGTCTCCAATGATCTGGAGGTGATTTGATGTTGGATGATGGGGCGGAGGTTTCGCGTCGCAAACCTGTACTGCGGACGGCGGCGGAGCGCGCGGCGATTGTGGCGGAGACGTATGCGCCAGGCGCGACGGTTGCGGGTGTGGCTCGCAAACACGGTATGTCGGCGACGCGGTTATCGACATGGCGCACGACGGCCCGGCGCAAGGTCGCGCGTGACGAGGGTCAGACGTCTGGTTTTGCAGAGATCGCAGTGCTTGCGACACCACCGCCTTCGCCCTTTGACGGTATTGAGATCATCGCGGGATCTGTCTCTATCCGGTTGCCCAAAAGCACGGCATCAAAACGGATCGCGAATGTTGCGCGGCACCTGGCGCGACAGGGATGATTGTTCCGTCTCAATCGGTGCGGGTTGTGATTGCGACCAGGCCGGTGGATTTCAGGAAGGGCCATGACGGGCTGGCGGCGGTTGCCGAACGCGATCCGGGCCTTGATCCGCACTCGGACATAATCATCGTGTTCCGCGCCAAACGTGGAGACCGCATCAAGGTTCTGCTTTGGGATGGGTCCGGTCTGGTGATGACGTACAAGCGGCTGGAACAGGGCAAGTTCGCCTGGCCCAGGGTCCATGATGGCGTGATGCGGCTGTCCAAGGCGCAATTTGAGACCCTGTTTGAGGGTCTGGACTGGCGACGGGTGACGGCGCGGCGGACATGTCGACCGGGTGCGGCAGAGTGACTCGCAGCCTTATGTACAGGGTGTAAATTGTGGCCTGATCTGCTAAGAACACGCCATGCCTGACGCCCTTGAATCCCTTGATCTGGATGCCCTTCCCGCGGAGGTGCGGGCGGTTGTTTTGGCGGCCCGGCAGGACGCTTCAAACCTAACATCTCAGTTTGCCGAACTCGAAGAAAGCAACGCCGCTCTCGCCACGCAGAACGCGGAACTTGAGGCGATCAACGCGCGTCTGGAGCATTTTGTCAAAGAACTGCACCAGCTGGTCTATGGCAAACGCTCCGAGAAGCTCAGCCCGGATGAACGGCAACTGGCTTTTGAAGATCTGGAGGTCGCGACAGTCGAGGCCGAGGCGCAGTCAGAAACAATCGAGATGACCAAACCGCGCAAGAAGCGCAAACCTGTGCAGCGCAACCTTGGGAACCTGCCGGATCATCTGGAACGTATCGAACAGGTGATCGAGCCTGCCAGCATTACATGCCCCTGCGGCTGTGGTGAGATGGTCAGGATCGGCGAAGATCGCACCGAACGACTGGATATTGTTCCTGCCCAGGCGCGGGTGATCGTGACCATCCGGCCCAAATACGCCTGCCCGAACAAGGACGCTGGCGTGGCCCAGGCGCCTGCACCGGTGCATCTGATCGAGGGTGGCCTGCCTACCGAGGGGACATTGGCGCAGGTGGCGGTCTCCAAGTACGCCGATCACTGCCCCTTGTTCCGGCAGGCGCAGATTTATGCCCGATCCGGCCTTGATCTGCACCGCTCCACCCTTGCGGGCTGGATGGGCCGGATATCCTTCCATCTTGCTCCCGTGGTGGATCATCTGTTCAAAGATATCAAATCTTCCAGCAAGCTCTTTGCCGATGAGACGCGCTGTCCGGTGCTCGATCCGGGGCGCGGCAGAACCAAGA
The DNA here is from genome assembly GCA_951812305.1 of uncultured Paracoccaceae bacterium. Taxonomy (GTDB): domain Bacteria; phylum Pseudomonadota; class Alphaproteobacteria; order Rhodobacterales; family Rhodobacteraceae; genus Rhodobacter_B. The sequence goes on along the minus strand of CATOSB010000007.1, from coordinate 23,350 downwards.
CCGGGTATCTCTGGGCCATTGCCCGCGATGAGCGGCCCTTCGGGGGCACCGCCCCACCGGGTGTTGTGTTCTGTTACGCCGATGGGCGTGGCGGCAAACACGCAACGGAGTTCCTGACCGGCTTCGGCGGTACGCTGCAGGTGGATGGCTATACGGGTTATAATGCCCTGACCAAACCGGGCCGTAACTCAGGATCCGTCAAACTGGCCTATTGCTGGGCTCATGCGCGGCGCAAGCTCAAGGAAGTGCATGACCGCGATGGCTCGCCCATTGCAGGGGATGGGCTCAGGCGGATTGCCGAGTTCTACAAGATCGAGGCTGAGATTAGAGAAAAACCCGCCGCCGAGCGCAAAGCTGTTCGCCAGGAAAAGACCAAGCCGCTGATCGAGGCATTCGAGATCTGGCTCAAAACCGTCCGCTCCCGCATCTCGACCAAATCACGCCTCGGCGATAAGCTCTCCTACATCGCCAAACACATGGACGGACTGAAGCTCTTTCTCGATGACGGCGCTATCGAGATGGACAGCAACGTGGTCGAGCGAACCATCCGCCCTATTGCCCTCAATCGTAAGAACGCGCTCTTTGCGGGCCATGACGAAGGTGGCAGAAACTGGGGGCGTATCGCCTCCCTGATCGAAACCTGCAAGCTCAATGACGTCGAGCCCTATGCCTATCTCAAGGCAACCCTCGAAGCCATCGCAGCAGGTCACCCGGCTGCCCGCATCGACGAACTGATGCCCTGGAACTTTGACAGGGCGCGGTGACACCGCTTACGTTCTTGCCAGCGCAACCGGGATTGCTTTTTCGACCCCTCCTGGGATCACAAATCAGAAAGCTCGCTTTCCTTTCTTCCCAACCTTCAGTTCAGCGCTGGCGCCTGAGAGACTGTGCCACCTTCCCGCCGGGTACGACGCCCCTCCCCTGCCCGTCTGGCCTCGGATGGCCGTCCTGGGTATTCTCGTCGCCACCCTCCGGTCCTGCGATAAAGAACTCTGCTTCCTCCCCGTTCAGCCGCTGCTCGCTCATGCCGGTCAGCCCGATGGTGCTACCGTTCGGCTCAAACGTGATCAGGTACTGACCGAGTCTGTCCTTGTGCACGCGGTAGCCGGTGTTGGCCCAATGTACGGTCTGACCTGCATCGATGGCGGCTTTGATCTCTTCGAGTGTCATGATCGCCCCCTCGCTATTCTGCTGCCACTGAAGTTACGTCCCGCGTGGCGTCTGGTCCGGTTCCAACAATCCGGGAGAGGATGCCCAATGTGTCGACACCGTCCCCATGCGGCAGGAACACACGAAGCTGGAAGGCGATGATCTCCGTGAAACACCCCATTGCCTTGAGGCCATCGATCATGCCCCTGTCGGCGCCGCCCAGCTCGAGGCGCATTTCGCCCGCGACACGGCGGCGGGTCAGGGTCAGGCCGCGGCCCAGATCGACAGGCGCGGTGGTGCCGAGGGCGACGGTCAGCATTTCTTCTGGGGTTTGTGGGTTGGAAACGAGGAAGCGTGCGCGCAGCGCCGCCGCGCCTTCCTCGCTCAGCGTGCGGCCGATCATGCTGGTTCCGCCGTCGGGCGTGACCCGGTAGATGCGTTCATTCGTGGTCGGAATGTCCTTCCAAATCGGCAGCAACAGCCCGGTCAGCAGGTAGAGCTTCGTCATGCTGGTTTTTGGTAAGGACGCGGCTTCGTCATCCCAGAGCCGGGTGAACTCTGCCCTCCCGATCTTTTCCCAGGCCGAAGCCTCAAACCGGGTCTCCTCGAGATAGCTGGACCCATTGGGCCGCACCGCCTTGCGCATGCACGTGACAATGTCCTCGTCATACATCTGCATGGGCCGCGCCGAGATGAACGCCGCGCGGCCGGAAGCACGGTTGACCATCGGTCGTTTGTCGGGATTGCGCGAAATGGCCTCCTCGGCGCTAAGGACGTCGACCGGGTCCGTGACCTGAAGCCCAATGATCCGCGTCACCGCGCCGGATTTCGGGCAGGTCCAGAGGTCCTCCGCCACGACCTGCTCGATCTTTTGGCCACGCAGGGCTTCGACGCCGAGATCAAGCGTCCCTGCCGCCCGCGCACGTTCAGTCTGATCCGCGATCCGCCTCATGAACTCCGCAAAAAGGCGCAAGGGGAGGAGAGGCGTTCGATCCGGTTTCGTAATATCACCCACCATGTCTGCACTATTCGTAATATCACACACCAAGGCAAGGGCTTCGTAGTATCACACACCATCTTTCGTAATATCACACACCCCTTATCGTAATATCACACACCGGGCACCCAAAATGAGGCTAATTCAGATAACATTTTCAATGACATGTAGAACATGGCGATTCGCGTAACACAGACTCTAACACATATATAATACCAACGGCTTGATCAATTGACCGTTGCCCATTCTCTGGTCGTTATTGAGGTTATGCGCTGCGGGTCATTTTCGAAGAAGTTCCAGGCGTCTGCGCATTTGTCGAGGATCTGCTCGTAGGTATCGAACACGGTGATGGCCAGCTTGTTGGAGCGCAGATAGGCCCAGACATTTTCCATCGGGTTGAGTTCGGGCGCATAGGGGGGCAGCTTCAGGAGCGTTATGTTGTCTGGCACCAAGAGCCCCTTGGCTCCGTGCCACCCCGCGCCATCTGTGACCAGGAGCGCATGAGAACCGGGTGCGATTGTTTTTGAGACCTCGTCGAGATGCAGGCCCATCGCCTCTGTGTTAACATAAGGCAGGATCAGCCCAGCTGCGGCACCACGTGCCGGACAGGCAGCGCCAAATACGTAGCTCCATTTGTAGCGGGTATCCCGGGGCGCACGTGGGCGGGTTCCCCGCTTCGCCCAGACACGGGTGAGTGTTCCCTGCTGGCCCACCCGTGCTTCGTCCTGGAACCATATTTCCAGTGGCTTTCCTTTCGCCCGTTCAGTCAAAATGTCGGCTACGATGCTGGCAAAGTTTTTTTTAAATGCAGTCTGTGCCACTGGGTCGGCGTTGGGATGTTCGGGGCGGACCGACAGCCTGCGAAAGCCCAGTTGAACCAAATAACTACCTACTGTGCGTTCGTGGAGCTTGATCTCGAACTCCGCCTCAATGCGCCGGGCAAGATCGGCGCGACGCCAGCGAACCACACCATCGCGGGCCGGATCAGGGCCAGCCTCCACCCAGACCGCAAGCTGCGCTATCTGCTCCGGCGACAATCGAGGTTTCGCGCCGCCACCCCCACGATCTGACAGCCCGTCAGGACCTTCGACATTGTATCGATGGACCCAGTCTCGAAGGGTTTGGCGATCCATCCCGCAACTCTGGGCAGCAACCTTGCGCGACGACCCTTCAAGCACCAGAGCAATCGCCAAAAGCCGACGTGCTACTTTGCCGTTCGACGCGCGACCGGCTAAAGCGCGCAACTCGTGCACCGTGAAATCATCGCGCAAAACCGGAACCGCGGCACCCATATCTCCCTCCCTCTCTGGACAGAAACAGTGAGTCACATACCGAACAATTTGGGAATCCTTACCACCCTTCAAAATTTCCGGATCTGATTTGACGTTTGTCTGATCTGTGTGATTCAAGGAGTCTCCACTGCTGATATTGGAGGCTGGTTTGTTGGGAAATGTTTGTTTTTCAGAGCTTTATTCGAAGGTTGAGGCGGATTTTCAGGACCGCTTGCTCGGGTATCACAAGTCGCGCCGGGAGGGATTGTGCATCATAGCAAGCGTGATTTTGAACACGCGCAGCGTCAATCTGATGGAAAATGCGGCTGCTTTGCCCCGCGATATCGGCTCTGTGGACCACCGCTATCAATACATTTCGCGGGTTCTGGGCAATCCTCACATCGATACTGATGAGATCATGCAGGCCTATGTTGGTGAAATTTTCCGCCGCCAGTGTGAGGCCGGAGAAACGATTGTGGTGGCCCTTGATCAAAGCAAGCTCAACGAAGGGCATGAGGTTTTGATGTTATCGGTGCGGATGCGGGATCGGGCCCTCCCGGTCGCCTGGCGTGTACGCCAGACCAAAGGGCCGATTGGATGGCGCGTGCAACATGAGCTTTTGGAAGCAGTCCGCCCATGGCTCCCGGCGGATGCGCGTGTGTTGCTGGCGGGAGATCGGTTTTATGGAACCGCCCGATTGGTCGCATGGTGCCAGGAGGCTGGATGGGACTACCGGCTGCGCATGAAGGGAAATATCACACTGCAACATCAGGGTGGCGAGATGATGACGCGCGAAATTGCCCAACTGATGCCCGAAGGGCTTGTAAACGCTGAGCTTTACGGAACGGGCGTCTTTAGCAACATTGGAGTGCTTCACGAGGAGGGGCACAAAGAGCCTTGGATTATTGCCATGAATGCAGCACCGTCCGAGTACAAGGTGCTCGATTATGGAATGCGTTGGGGAATTGAAGCCATGTTCTCCGACTTCAAAACCCGGGGCTTTGAAATTACTCAAAGCCAGATCAAAAAGCCGGATCGATTGGCCCGCCTCATTTTGGTGCTGGCAATCGCCATGTACTGGGCTGTTTCAACCGGAGCAAACGAAGAGCACCACGTCGCAATACGCGGCGAAAAAAGGGGATTCGAAAAGCCCGAAGGTCCTTATGCTCTCTCTTCAAGACAGGCCTTCGTGCTATCCGACGATGCCTCGCAGGTTATGCCAAAATCCCCAAGCTCTGGGATGTCTGGCTAAATTGAAGGGTGGTAAGTTGGGAATCCAAAAAGCGAGTCAAATCATCCCGCCGTTGGTATAATACCCAGCTTGCGGTTCAGCTGCCACAGACAGCTCACATCAGACAACGGGCGTTAGCTGACACAGACATCGACACCGGTTGTAGTCTGTGTCCAGGTCCCACCCAGAACCATGCATCCCGCTTCAAAATCTGCTAAAAAACGAGAGAGCAGCAGCGTCAGGACCACGACCAAAACGACAGCACCAGGGACCAACCAACGCAGACGGCTTTTGAACTGATCCAGCTTCCGTTCACGTTCCCAAAGCTGGCGCTGTGCATCCGTCCGGTCTTGATCCGCTTTGCTGAGAACGTCCCGTGTGTAGTTGGAAGCCCGAAGCAGACCTGCTGATGGGTGCAAATGTTCTGGCTGAAGTTGATGTTGCCCCTGACGGTCTGACCGGCGCTGCCATTATGGCGGTGCAGGCTGCATCCCTGACGGAACCGCTGGCAACGCGCGGCGCTGCATCCAGCACGATGGTTGATGATGCAATGTGTCTTTGGCGCGTCCGCACCGTTGATTCTTTCACCACATCGCCTGACCTGCTGATTTAGGTCCTTACCACCCTTCAAAATTTCCGGATCTGATTTGACGTTTGTCTGATCTGTGTGATTCAAGGAGTCTCCACTGCTGATATTGGAGGCTGGTTTGTTGGGAAATGTTTGTTTTTCAGAGCTTTATTCGAAGGTTGAGGCGGATTTTCAGGACCGCTTGCTCGGGTATCACAAGTCGCGCCGGGAGGGATTGTGCATCATAGCAAGCGTGATTTTGAACACGCGCAGCGTCAATCTGATGGAAAATGCGGCTGCTCTGCCCCGCGATATCGGCTCTGTGGACCACCGCTATCAATACATTTCGCGGGTTCTGGGCAATCCTCACATCGATACTGATGAGATCATGCAGGCCTATGTTGGTGAAATTTTCCGCCGCCAGTGTGAGGCCGGAGAAACGATTGTGGTGGCCCTTGATCAAAGCAAGCTCAACGAAGGGCATGAGGTTTTGATGTTATCGGTGCGGATGCGGGATCGGGCCCTCCCGGTCGCCTGGCGTGTACGCCAGACCAAAGGGCCGATTGGATGGCGCGTGCAACATGAGCTTTTGGAAGCAGTCCGCCCATGGCTCCCGGCGGATGCGCGTGTGTTGCTGGCGGGAGATCGGTTTTATGGAACCGCCCGATTGGTCGCATGGTGCCAGGAGGCTGGATGGGACTACCGGCTGCGCATGAAGGGAAATATCACACTGCAACATCAGGGTGGCGAGATGATGACGCGCGAAATTGCCCAACTGATGCCCGAAGGGCTTGTAAACGCTGAGCTTTACGGAACGGGCGTCTTTAGCAACATTGGAGTGCTTCACGAAGAGGGGCACAAAGAGCCTTGGATTATTGCCATGAATGCAGCACCGTCCGAGTACAAGGTGCTCGATTATGGAATGCGTTGGGGAATTGAAGCCATGTTCTCCGACTTCAAAACCCGGGGCTTTGAAATTACTCAAAGCCAGATCAAAAAGCCGGATCGATTGGCCCGCCTCATTTTGGTGCTGGCAATCGCCATGTACTGGGCTGTTTCAACCGGAGCAAACGAAGAGCACCACGTCGCAATACGCGGCGAAAAAAGGGGATTCGAAAAGCCCGAAGGTCCTTATGCTCTCTCTTCAAGACAGGCCTTCGTGCTATCCGACGATGCCTCGCAGGTTATGCCAAAATCCCCAAGCTCTGGGATGTCTGGCTAAATTGAAGGGTGGTAAGGATTTAGGTCTGAACTGTTTGACGATACCAAGCCTGTAAGCTACAACTCCTGATCGAGGTTACGCTTGACCTGCATCAGGTCGTTCTCCGCGACCAATTTCATAAAGCTGCGCCCTGCCCCGACATTGCCGACCTCCGCTGCTTGCCAAACCCGCATGATCTGCCGGGCTGTCATGTGATCCCGCGCAAACTCCCGTATTTTGAGCCCGGATCTAAAATGCCGTTTCTACGTTGGGGTCGAGATCGCTTTACCCGTGCGCGGAACGCGAATACCCCCGGCCATTCGATTGTTCGACCACCCCATGGCCAGCAACATGATGATTTTACGGGCATTTTCCCCGGTCCTCCCGAACGGCGGTCGCCCGCGCGTTCGAGGCTTGTCAAAAGTGACATTCCCGAAGAGGTCGACCGAGATCGAATTTTCACGATCCAGGAAAAAAAATCCCCGAATTCGGGGGAGGCGGGTCTGGCCGTTCGGGGCGCTCAGACTTTTGACCGCCCCCCTTGATTGATCGGTGTCGGTGAACGGGTGGTCAGTGTCGCCCGCGCTTCCCGATGCCTTGCTTGACCCCGTCGTGGTATGCCTTCTCCCCGGTGCCGTTCCCATCGGCTGTGCTACGGTTCGCATCGGGTGCGGCTTCATAAAGCGTTTCGCGATTAAGCTGAGACACAGCTTGATTGTGAAACGCACGCAAAATCAGTATGTTGCGGGCGTTTTAACATAATATTGTGATTCAACATCATGTCAAAACGCTTTAGGTTTCGCCGCCATTAAATGCCCTGCATACGCCCTGGAGCGGCGCACAGGGCGTATGCAGGGTTTGCGGTCACAGACGGCCATGCGCGTCCGGAACGTCGCTCAGGGCGTGTTCCTTGATGCAGACATCATCCACCAGCGTTCGCACAGTGATGATGCGCCTGTCGGCCTGGACAAGGGTGTGTCATCCGTGATGATGACGCGCTGTGCTTTGTCAGGGCCGACCCGCTTCATATCTTTGGCAATTACACTGCCGATAGCCTCATGGAACATGGCCAGCCGTTCCGTGTCACACATATAGGCGGTCATGAAGTCGGTGTCGCCTTGACCACCCATCTGGACATCGAAGGCTTTGGAACACTTCACGCCCGCAGACTGCACCCGCTCATGCAGGGCGCGATAGTCACGACCCGCACCGACCTGTGCCGCAGTGAAAGGGACATCACCGCCGCGCCGCGTGGCCTGGTCGGTCATGGTGTCGAAGATGTCGCGGACCTGACCGGGACAGCCCGACCGATAAGGGACATGCCGCCATTCGCCGCCGCTGTCCGTATCGTGCCAATAGCCTTCGCGGAATGGGTCCATAGAACCACGCGCAGGCGCGGGAGTGATCTCAGGGCTACATCCATCGGGGGCCGTCCCGAGATCCATCAGCCGCGTGCGTTCCTCTTGTGACATTTCCTTGCGGCAGTCCCGGCAACACAGATGAAAGGCCACCCTGGCCCCTGTTTCATCCACACAGCACGTCTTTTCGACCCTTTTTAACTTCATATCTAACCTCAATTTACCAGATGTTGTTGTTTCGATTGAATTAAATACAAGATGTTGAATTCGAATGTGAGAGACAGGGTTCGACGGGTCCGAAACGGTTCAGACAGGGTCCGAAACTCAGAAGAACACCCAAAACCCAAGTCACTGAAAACAATGGGGAATGATGGTGGGTCACGGCCCGAACGGCCCGAACGGCCTGAGATGCCAACTAACGCATGGAACAACTCCATTCCCCTAAACCCCCATCCTTGCGCGCGCATGCAAAGGCCCCATTTCGGGCCGTTCGGGCCGTTCGGGCCGATATTGGGCGGCAACATATTGTTTTGAATGGATTTCCCCCAAACCCCGCATTCCGGCTTTCGGACCCTGACAGGCAGTTTCAGACCGGTCGGACCGGCCTGATTTCCGAAGGAAGGTGTAGGGGTGCGGGGTGCGGGCGGCGGCGCGCTGACGATATGCCGCCCGGGCGGTCACCCGGGTCGCCTCGAACGCCACGCCCTACAGCATGGCAGCGCAATATGCGCCCGTATGTCAGTGGTGAAAGTCACAGGTCATACTCATCAGCGTCGCCAGCGGACCTGGCGAAAGTCATATAAAAGATTCCTTACAAAAAGCAACCATGTTAGCGACAGGATGCAGGGCAATCGATTGAATAAATAGCTGACATTGTTGATGATTTCTGAATCAGTGTTGTGAATTGCACCCATTTTGGAGTTTTTCATGGCCGATGTCACTGTTTCAGGAGCTTCCCCTGACTTTTTATCCCACTTCGGGGGTATAGACGACCCTCGCCAGACGGCAAAAATTACCTGCCCACTGAACGAGATATTCCTTCTCGTGGTATGTGCCGTAATATCAGGTGCGCAGGATTGGGTTTCAATAGCTTTATATGGTCAAAGGAAGCTTGATCTTCTGCGGCGTTTTCTACCGTTTGGGGATGGCACCCCAAGTCATGACCAATTGGGGATTTTATTTTCCAGACTTGATATGGATCAATTTCAACGTTGTTTTGTGAAGTGGGTTGCAGATCTCCACGGCACGCTTGAAGGTGTCGTCGCCATCGACGGAAAAACTCTGCGTCGTTCGTTCGACACTGCCTCAAACAAGGCCGCAATTCATATGGTGTCCGCTTGGGCTTGTGAGCAGAAACCCGTTCCGGGGCAGCGCAAAGTAGATGACAAATCCAACGAGATAACAGCCATACCAGAGCTACTGGAACTCCTGGCGATCAAGGGTGCGATTGTGACCATCGATGCGATGGGCTGCCAACGCAGGATTTGCCAACAAATTATAGACCAGGAGGCCGATTATGTGATTGGTCTCAAGGGTAATCAGGGACGTTTACATGAAGATGTTGAACTCTTTTTTGACGAATACTGTGAACGCGGAGTAGCTCAAAACTTCATGAAACAATGTCAGACGATTGATGGGGCGCATGGACGCATTGAGACACGCAGTTACGTGGTCTGCAGCGATACGAGCTGGCTCGAAGAACGCCACCATTGGTCTGGGATGAAAGCCATAATAATGGTTCAGTCCACGCGTGAAATTAAAGGTGATGTCAAAACGACACGACAGTTTTACATCGCGTCTCTCGATAGAGGGGCTGAGGAGATGGCGACGTTTATTCGCAATCACTGGCAGATCGAAAATAGTCTGCACTGGGTTATGGATGTAACATTCAGACAAGATGACTGTCGGATCAGAACGGGGAATGCTGCCGCAAATTTTGCCACGATCAAGCACGCTGCCATCAACCTGTTACGCAACGATCCTGCCAAAATGAGCATACCTCAAAAACGGCATTCCGCGGCCTGGGACGATGAATACATGTACAAAATTATCGCTCAATGACCTTCAGTCGATTGCCCTGTCTGGATGTGTTCTTGACATTGTCGGACGCGTCGCTTATGTACCGGTAACGTTACCGGAGATTGTGTAGTGGCTCAATCAAACTCAACAGATCAGGTCAGCGCGCGCGTGGCACTGCATCGAACGAAAGTCGCAGCCAGTGGGTCGCGGCGTGTCGAGGTCACTGTGCCTAATAAGGACGCGGCATTGGTAAAATCGATTGCTGAGTCGCTACGCACTGGTGGTAAGCGCGCAGAACTTATTCGAGAGTCGTTGAAACCCATCGTTGCTACAACCAAGGCCCGCAATGGGGCGGAGCTAGTCGCGTTTTTTCGATCTTCACCTCTGGTCGAAGAGCAGTTGGATATTTCTCGTGATCGCTCTTCGGGCCGGACGGTTGAACTGCCCTGATGGCATTCTTGCTTGATACAAACATTGTGAGTGAAACCGTTCGACCCAAGCCGGAACCGAATGTGCTGTCTTGGCTTGAGGGCCAGAACCCGTCGGAATTGTTTCTGGCTTCCATGACGATCGGTGAACTCATGCGGGGTGCGAGAAAGATAAAGGAGGTGCCGCGCAGGGAAGTATACGAACGCTGGATCGAAGATGATCTCACGCAGCAATTTGATGGACACATCCTATCCTTTGACGACAAGGCGGCACGTACCTGGGGTCGCCTGATGGGTGACGGTGATCGGAAAGGGCTTACACCTGCATCTGCCGATGCGCAGATAGCAGCAGTCGCAATCGACCACAGCATGGTGCTCGTCACCAGAAACGTCAAAGACTTCCAGCAATTCGATATCGAGATAAAAAACCCGTGGGAGGGCGAAAGCGATGTCTGACACCCTCCCGATGCTTAAAGACTTGGACAAGCCGTCAAAATGGCCCTCAGCGAATGCACGGTTACTGGGTTTGGGCGCTGGATTGCCGGTGCAGCCTTTAGACAGGCTCGCGGATTTCAGTGCGGATGACTTTGAGCGCTTCGCCTTGGAATGGGCCGATGGCTACCTTCGTGAAAAACTGCCTAACGTCACTGAAATCCAGCAACGCGGTGGAGCAGGTGACAAAGGTCGTGACATCGTCGTTTGGTTTGGCAAGCCCGGTACGGCGTCCCGCCACTGGCACCTCTACCAGTGCAAACGATACGCCTCGGCGCTTGGCGCAGGCAAAGGGATAGCGGAAATTGCAAAAGTGCTGTTCTACAGCTTTCGAGGCGACTTCTCCCTGCCGTCAGAATACTGGTTCGTAACACGTAAAGGTGTCACGGGCGAGTTCCAGGACCTCATCGATGATCCGATCAAGCTGCGAGCCTACATTGTCGACAATTGGAATGCCCATTGCGCCAATGCGATTGCGTCCAAGAAGACGGTTGCGCTCGAAGGCGCGATCGCCTATCACCAACCTATCGATCGCGCCGGATTAGCCGAAATCTTTGGCAAAGAGATCGGCCGCGATTTGATCTCAAGACTGAGGGTAACTCCCAAGCACCCCCCACGTTTGAGTGTTATTGTCAGTTTTATGGTGAGTCGAATTTGCCATTTTGCGCGTGTTTTTTTTCTTTCTTGTCTGAATTCTGTGGCGCCGGGTTGATTTCTCTGAATCAGTGGTGGGATGGATCAGGTTGCCGCCCTTGAACAACTTCTCGCCACGGCTCTGCGTCGGATCGCTGAGCTTGAAGCTGCGTTGGCGAGCATGGCGGAAGAGATCACGGACCTGCGCCGACAGTTGGCCAAGAACAGCAGCAATAGCAGCAAGCCCCCTTCAAGTGATGGCCTGAAGAAGCCAGCCCCGCGCAGCCTGCGTGGCAAATCCGGAAAGAAAAGTGGCGGCCAAGTTGGCCACCGGGGCGACACCCTGCGCCAGACGTCAACACCCGACTTTGTCGAACGGCATGAGGCGACGCATTGCAGCGCCTGTCAGAGCGCCCTGACGGCGGAGATGGTGAAAGGGATCGAGAAGCGTCAGGTGTTCGACTTGCCTGCGCCACGCCTGGAGGTCACCGAGCATCAGGCGGCGGTTTATTGTTGCGACCATTGTCGAGCCACGACGACGGCTGGCTTTCCCGATGGCGTGGCCGCGCATGTGCAATATGGCACGCGCATGCGGGCAGTGGCGGTCTATTGCAATGTTCAGCAGCTGATACCCGAGGATCGGGTCTGCCAGCTTATGCGCGACCTGTTTGGGGCCACCAGCTTGTGCGCGGCCAGCGTGACCAACTGGACGCGCGGCGCGGCAAATAAGATGGGTGTCGTGGTTGAACACATTCTCGCCCGGCTTGCCGAAGGCGGCGTTCGGCATCTGGACGAGACCGGACTTCGTGTTGCCGGCAAGCTGCACTGGCTGCACACGATCTGCGATACCGCCTTCACCCATTACCGCATCAGCGCCAAACGCGGTGCTGTTCCAACCTTCCTGACCGGCGGGACGATCATTCATGATCACTGGAAACCCTACTACGCCCATATGAGCGGAGTGGACGCCCACGCCCTCTGCGGGGCGCATCACTTGCGCGAACTCAAGGCCATCGAAGAGATCGAAAAAGAGCCTTGGGCGACGGAGATGAGCGCAGTGCTTCATAGCGCCAATCAGCTCAGATGCGCGGCTCAGGATCAAGGCGAGACCGAACTCCCGGAACTGGTTCGCCAGGGTATAGTCACCAGATACATGGCGATCCTCGCCAAGGGGCTCGCCTTCCACGAACGCCAGCCCCCGCTGGCCAAAAGCCCCGGCACCCGCGGCCGAAAAGCCAGGCGGCCAGGCCACAACCTGCTCCTCCGCCTGCGTGACTACCGCGATGACGTTTTGCGATTCATCGCCGACTTCGCGGTCCCATTCACAAACAATCAGGCCGAACAGGACCTGCGCATGATGAAGCTGCGCATGAAAATCTCGGGCACCTTCCGCACCCTCGAGGGCGCGCGGGTCTTCGCCGACATCAGGTCCGTCATCTCGACGGCCAGAAAACACCGGTTCAACATCCTGGAAATCCTGACCCTGTCACCACCTCAGATCATCGCACGGCTCTGACGGAACAAAACCCCGCAACCCTATCGGACAGGGTGCTTGGGAGTTACGACTGAGGTATCAAAAACTGATCGCAAACGGTCTCCGAGCGCCGCGGCCAGGCGCGCCTCATACCTTCGTGACGACGCCCGACTTCCTGGCGATGTTCGGGCTGCAGTCCTTACGAGATCTTCCTGATTTGGACCAGGTGGTGCCGGAACCGGTAGCAAGGACGATTCATGTTTGATCAGAACAACCTAAAAGGTCGGCTGCTCGAAGAGATCGTCAAACAACTTTACACCGACATAGGATTGCATGCCGAGAAGAACGCGCAACTGCCCGTCATAAATGGAAGCGGACGAACACGGGAGATCGATGTCTTGTTGCGTGCCGACGATAAGTTGCTCGATGACTGTTCGGTCTTGATTCCAATCGAATGCAAAAACTACGGTAACAAGGTAGGCGTTGGGCTCATTGACGCATTTGTGGGCAAACTTGTTGACTTGGGTATTCCACCTGCATTTGGCATTTTCGTTTCAACAATTGGATTCACTAAGGGCGCCTCGGAAAGAGCCAAAAAGGCGGGTATTTCAACTCTTGTTCTTGATGGCCTGGCTGACGACCGGTTGTCCATGAAAGTGCGTAACTCCCAAGCACCCCCCACGTTTGAGTGTTATTGTCAGTTTTATGGTGAGTCGAATTTGCCATTTTGCGCGTGTTTTTTTTCTTTCTTGTCTGAATTCTGTGGCGCCGGGTTGATTTCTCTGAATCAGTGGTGGGATGGATCAGGTTGCCGCCCTTGAACAACTTCTCGCCACGGCTCTGCGTCGGATCGCTGAGCTTGAAGCTGCGTTGGCGAGCATGGCGGAAGAGATCACGGACCTGCGCCGACAGTTGGCCAAGAACAGCAGCAATAGCAGCAAGCCCCCTTCAAGTGATGGCCTGAAGAAGCCAGCCCCGCGCAGCCTGCGTGGCAAATCCGGAAAGAAAAGTGGCGGCCAAGTTGGCCACCGGGGCGACACCCTGCGCCAGACGTCAACACCCGACTTTGTCGAACGGCATGAGGCGACGCATTGCAGCGCCTGTCAGAGCGCCCTGACGGCGGAGATGGTGAAAGGGATCGAGAAGCGTCAGGTGTTCGACTTGCCTGCGCCACGCCTGGAGGTCACCGAGCATCAGGCGGCGGTTTATTGTTGCGACCATTGTCGAGCCACGACGACGGCTGGCTTTCCCGATGGCGTGGCCGCGCATGTGCAATATGGCACGCGCATGCGGGCAGTGGCGGTCTATTGCAATGTTCAGCAGCTGATACCCGAGGATCGGGTCTGCCAGCTTATGCGCGACCTGTTTGGGGCCACCAGCTTGTGCGCGGCCAGCGTGACCAACTGGACGCGCGGCGCGGCAAATAAGATGGGTGTCGTGGTTGAACACATTCTCGCCCGGCTTGCCGAAGGCGGCGTTCGGCATCTGGACGAGACCGGACTTCGTGTTGCCGGCAAGCTGCACTGGCTGCACACGATCTGCGATACCGCCTTCACCCATTACCGCATCAGCGCCAAACGCGGTGCTGTTCCAACCTTCCTGACCGGCGGGACGATCATTCATGATCACTGGAAACCCTACTACGCCCATATGAGCGGAGTGGACGCCCACGCCCTCTGCGGGGCGCATCACTTGCGCGAACTCAAGGCCATCGAAGAGATCGAAAAAGAGCCTTGGGCGACGGAGATGAGCGCAGTGCTTCATAGCGCCAATCAGCTCAGATGCGCGGCTCAGGATCAAGGCGAGACCGAACTCCCGGAACTGGTTCGCCAGGGTATAGTCACCAGATACATGGCGATCCTCGCCAAGGGGCTCGCCTTCCACGAACGCCAGCCCCCGCTGGCCAAAAGCCCCGGCACCCGCGGCCGAAAAGCCAGGCGGCCAGGCCACAACCTGCTCCTCCGCCTGCGTGACTACCGCGATGACGTTTTGCGATTCATCGCCGACTTCGCGGTCCCATTCACAAACAATCAGGCCGAACAGGACCTGCGCATGATGAAGCTGCGCATGAAAATCTCGGGCACCTTCCGCACCCTCGAGGGCGCGCGGGTCTTCGCCGACATCAGGTCCGTCATCTCGACGGCCAGAAAACACCGGTTCAACATCCTGGAAATCCTGACCCTGTCACCACCTCAGATCATCGCACGGCTCTGACGGAACAAAACCCCGCAACCCTATCGGACAGGGTGCTTGGGAGTTACGAAAGTGCAGGAAATCTTGGGTGCGCTGGTATTCTGGGTCGCGACCTGGGCGACGACCAGCCATTTTCCGTTCCTTCCAGACGCCGCAAAGAAATGGGTTGTTGCAGAGATGGCCCCGGGTCGGCAGTGGCAAGAAGCCTCACTCGATACGATATGGCAGCTCTGGTTGATCGACGAGATTCCGATGACCGTAGGACAGCACATAGTCCACCTCTCGGGAGAAACACACGCCGTTGCTGTGTGTGAAGTGATCGTTACCGCACATTCGTTTGTTGGCCTGGGCAAGTTAAGTACAGCCACGCTACGAAACTTTGAGAACGACAAGACCGTTCTTCGTCGGACGGAGACCGCAGCACCAGATATGCCGACATCAGCCACACTGAAAACTCATGCCACAGGGGAAAATCTAAACGCAGTCACCTCAAAAGCTCACACAACTATCAATATCCGCGTTCCCCGAATTGTAGGCCAATACATGTATTGGCCACCGTCAGGCAAAAGTGTCAAAAGACTGAGAAAGCTCCATGAGGAAGGCAAACCTGTCAGTTTCGAGAACGTTGAGGGTTCGAACATCTTGAGAGCATGGACGCAGTCCTAGGGCGGATCTCTGTGTCGTCTGTGTACCGGCCAAGAGCTTTCATTCAGAGACAGGCGCCCGCCTGCAAAGATCACTCATAAACCAGACACCATCAGTGATATTCGAACAACTGGTCGAGCCGAAAAAAACCTGGACAGGCCCAACCGGCCCGAACGTGTGTGTGTGGACGTTTGAAAGAACAAATGGTGTACGTTTCATGTGCCTGAACTCTGCAAGTACATCACGACGTTGTCTGGGTGGAACTTGAAGCCCCGACCGTCTGAGACGCGTTCAGCGCTGATGGGGTATTTTGGTCTATTTGGATTGATGGCGACAATGCGGAAGACCTCATCTTTTGATCTGAAGGTCCGCCCATAGTCAGAGGGTTCCAGGCCAAAATGCGGCGCAAGGACCTCGAACATGGCTTCGTTTTGCGCCGAGGGCCTAAATCCAACAAAGGTACAAAACGCGACATAGGATTTAGGGTGTCATTTGGTTTTTAATACCAACGGCTTGATCAATTGACCGTTGCCCATTCTCTGGTCGTTATTGAGGTTATGCGCTGCGGGTCATTTTCGAAGAAGTTCCAGGCGTCTGCGCATTTGTCGAGGATCTGCTCGTAGGTATCGAACACGGTGATGGCCAGCTTGTTGGAGCGCAGATAGGCCCAGACATTTTCCATCGGGTTGAGTTCGGGCGCATAGGGGGGCAGCTTCAGGAGCGTTATGTTGTCTGGCACCAAGAGCCCCTTGGCTCCGTGCCACCCCGCGCCATCTGTGACCAGGAGCGCATGAGAACCGGGTGCGATTGTTTTTGAGACCTCGTCGAGATGCAGGCCCATCGCCTCTGTGTTAACATAAGGCAGGATCAGCCCAGCTGCGGCACCACGTGCCGGACAGGCAGCGCCAAATACGTAGCTCCATTTGTAGCGGGTATCCCGGGGCGCACGTGGGCGGGTTCCCCGCTTCGCCCAGACACGGGTGAGTGTTCCCTGCTGGCCCACCCGTGCTTCGTCCTGGAACCATATTTCCAGTGGCTTTCCTTTCGCCCGTTCAGTCAAAATGTCGGCTACGATGCTGGCAAAGTTTTTTTTAAATGCAGTCTGTGCCACTGGGTCGGCGTTGGGATGTTCGGGGCGGACCGACAGCCTGCGAAAGCCCAGTTGAACCAAATAACTACCTACTGTGCGTTCGTGGAGCTTGATCTCGAACTCCGCCTCAATGCGCCGGGCAAGATCGGCGCGACGCCAGCGAACCACACCATCGCGGGCCGGATCAGGGCCAGCCTCCACCCAGACCGCAAGCTGCGCTATCTGCTCCGGCGACAATCGAGGTTTCGCGCCGCCACCCCCACGATCTGACAGCCCGTCAGGACCTTCGACATTGTATCGATGGACCCAGTCTCGAAGGGTTTGGCGATCCATCCCGCAACTCTGGGCAGCAACCTTGCGCGACGACCCTTCAAGCACCAGAGCAATCGCCAAAAGCCGACGTGCTACTTTGCCGTTCGACGCGCGACCGGCTAAAGCGCGCAACTCGTGCACCGTGAAATCATCGCGCAAAACCGGAACCGCGGCACCCATATCTCCCTCCCTCTCTGGACAGAAACAGTGAGTCACATACCGAACAATTTGGGAATCCAAAAAGCGAGTCAAATCATCCCGCCGTTGGTATAATACGGTTTTTTTTGATCCAGTTGGACAGGTTTGCGGGCGTGGTGCTGTAGCGGTTTGCAATGAAGCGTTGTGTTGAGCCATTGGCGAGTAGGGCTTTGATCTCAGGCCTGAAGGCGTCCAGCCTGGACTTCCCTGGACCTTTGGGGCGTCCAAGAGGTTTTCCGGACGCGCGCCGCGCACGTAGGGCCTCCCTGGTGCGTGAGGAAATCAGATCCCGTTCAATCTCGGCAGCCATGGCAAAAGCCATTGCGATAATCTTGCTTTGGATGGTGTCATCCAGTTGCCAATTACCTTTGAGAGCATAGACGTGCACACCCTTGTGCGTGGCGATTGACAGGATTTCCATGCACTCAAGCATGGAACGGCCGAGCCGTGAAAGTTCGCTTACCAAAAGCGTATCACCCCGGGTCAGGTTTTCAAGTACCTCAGCGACCTTACGTTTGCGCCAGGGCGTTTTGCCTGATGCTCTTTCTTCAACAAACGTGACGCGGCCAGGGTCTCGGCTGTTGGCGAAGGCTAAGATATCGGCCTTGTTTTTCTCGAGGTCCTGATCGGCGGTGGAAACCCGGAGATAACCGATGCTTTGGGTGGTTTTGGTCATCGTTCGATAAAAACACATTGGATCGTTTATTACGATATCGAATAGTTCATTTTAATCAGCGATATTTACCTCTCATACCAGCCAGTCATAACGAACGTTTCCACAATAACGTCTACCCCGGGGAGGGGCGCTATGGCCCGTATGCAAGTTCTCAATCCAACGGCCCAAAAGGCGTTCGACAGCCCGCCCACCTTTGATCATCGAGAACGCCAATCAGCCTTTGATTTTTCGAGCATTCTGGTCGACCTGGCGCAGACGCTGCGACACCCGGCTTACCAAGTCATGTTTCTGGTCGGGTGCGGATATTTCAAAGCCTGCAAGCGCTTCTTTCCATCAAACAGCTTCCATCAGCGCGATCTGGAATACGTCGCGCATAAACTATCCGTCACAGATGTGACAGGCTGGAATTATCCCGACCGTGCTCGTCAACGTCATCAAAAGATGATCCTCGAATTCTATGGTTTTCGCCCCTTCGATACTGATGCGGCCAATTCTGTGGAAGTCGAGATTGCTACTATGGCGCGGCAGCATTTGAAACCGCGCCTGATCTTTGAACGCTGCACCGATTTTCTCTTGCAGCAGAAGTATCAGTTACCCAAAGCCAGGACACTCATCGAGTTGATCCGCATAGGGCTCCAGGCACGCAAGGCCGAACTGGTCGAAGGGATGAATGAGCAGCTTGGCGATAATGCGCGCGCCTTGCTCGATGGGCTTTTCACCATCGAACAGGAAAGCAGTCGCTATCGGTTGACCCTGCTCAAGCGTATTTCGCAATCGATCAAACCAACGCAAATCAAAGAAACGGTCGCAGATTTCGAAACAGTATCCGAGATATTCAAACAGTTAGAGCCATCAATTGATGTGCTGGACCTGAGCCCAGCAGGCATCCAATACTTTGCACAGGGCGTGCTCAAATCAGAGATTTTTCAACTGCAACGCCGCTCAGACGGGGACCGCTATATTCACGCTACGGCTTTCATCAACCATCAGCTGTTTCGTTTGGGTGATACACTTATCGATCAACTGCTCAGCGCCATGGCGAGCTTTCAGACGACCGCAGCGCGTCAGTACAAAGAACGGATGTTTGAACAGCGAAATGAACAGACGGCGCGGCTCAAAACCGTAGTGGTGGAATTGGATCAATCTGCGTTCGTTTTTCGCAATCAGGTACAGGCCCTGACTGACGATGCCGATCTCACAGACAGTCAGAAAGTTAAGCAGATCAGAGGGTTGCTCGAAATTGATGTGTCATCAAATTTCGAGCAACTGAAGGCAGATATGTTTGAGAGCGGGGATGAACCTGAATGGCATGATCTTCTTGAACGCCAATCACGACGTCTGCAGAACAAGATCAGTCCAATCCTGAGAGCGCTTGACTTTGAGGCGAACGCGCGGTCGCATCCTCTGGCCAAGGCCATCACCCAATTCAAAGATGACCTTGCTCCTTGCCTGGATTTTTTGAGTGATCAGGAGCGCACCGCTCTGACGCCCATCGGCGGCCAGTTTCGATTATCACTCTATAAGGTATTTCTGTTTCAGCACGTCGCAGCAGCCGTCAAGGCTGGAAATCTCAATCTGGCCTGGCTGGCCCGAAGCTGCATATTTGGGCTTTTGAAAGAACAAATGGTGTACGTTTCATGCGCCTGAACTCTGCAAGTACATGACGACATTGTCTGGGTGGAACTTGAAGCCCCGACCGTCTGAGACGCGTTCAGCGCTGATGGGGTATTTTGGTCTATTTGGATTGATGGCGACAATGCGGAAGACCTCATCTTTCGATCTGAAGGTCCGCCCATAGTCAGAGGGTTCCAGGCCAAAATGCGGCGCAAGGACCTCGAACATGGCTTTGTCTGGCGAATAGATTGCGCCGTCTGCCATCGGAATGCCGACGCGGAAACTGATGTCGAAGCCATGACGCAGATCGATGTCACTCAGTTCGCCACCTTCAACCGTCAGCCCATGCGTTTCCACCACGGCGAGGCAGGCCTTCGTCATGTCCCGGCGCAAGCGTTTGCATAGCTCGGGTGTCAGGTTGCGCGGCGGGGGCACCCTGGAATTGGCCTGGCCGACCTTCGCAGGTGGCTTGGCCGTCTGCACGCGCGCTTTCCGCTTGTTCTTTTTCATTATGGGCTCTGCCCTGTCGTTTGGCCATCCGAGGGCATCAAAGCCTTTGCTTTATAGACGGTGCCGCGCGAGACGCCCATCTCGCGGGCGATCTCGGTGGGCGTGGCACCGCCAGCCAATCGTTCACCAATGGCGACCATATCGATCTTCGGTTTGCGCCCGCGATATACGCCGCGTCGCTTCGCTGTGGCGATACCCTCTGACTGGCGCTCCCGGCGAAGATTGGTCTCGAATTCAGCAAAGACGCCCAGCATATCGAAGAACGCTTTACCCGCTGCGGTGGACGTATCCACGGGTTGCTCCGTGGCCGCGAGATGCGCGCCCTTGTCCTTCAGTCGGGTGACGATGGTCTGAAGATCGTGCATTGAGCGTGCCAGACGGTCGATCCGCGTGACAACCAAAGTTTCGCCCTTGTGAATGAAGTCGAGAATGTTGTTCAGCTCGGGGCGACCCTCAAGCGTCGTCCCGCTACGCTGTTCCTGACGGACCATCCCACATCCCGCCGCTGTCAGTGCCTCGATTTGAGCATCGAGGTTCTGATCCACGGTCGAGATGCGGGCATATCCGATTTTGGCCTGATAAGTGTTCATTTTGGGTGTGCCTCTGACATGATCTGTTCATTATCTCGAAACAGACCCAAAGTGAACATAAAAATGGCGGGTTTCAGTGTTCATGCGCATCGTCATCATGGGTATACCCATGATGGCATGACTGGCCGCTGTCTCCCTTGCCTTCACTGGTTTTCAGCCTTTCAGTGCTGCTGGAATGATCATCTTTTGTTCTTTCAAAAGCCCAAATATGATGGAGTGGACGCCTCTTCCCCCAAGGGCATCGCATTGTGCCAAGGTGGCGGTGTCAAAACAGCTACAAGAGGAGACGTCCAAGATGGAAGTTAGCATAATCGGGATCGATATTGCCAAGAATGTGTTTCAGTTTCATGGAGCTACCGCAGATGGGTCTACCGTATTCCGCCGCAAAATCCGGCGCGGGTGTGTTCTGGATTTTCTGTCGGCGCAAACATGTTGCCTTGTTGCGATGGAGGCTTGCGCCAGTTCCCATCACTGGGGCCGCGAGATCGAACGGCTCGGACATGAGGTTCGATTGATCCCTCCGCAATATGTCAAGCCATTCAGGAAGCGACAGAAGAACGATATGGCTGATGCCGAAGCAATTGCGGAGGCCGCAGCGCGCGCCGGGATGAGATTTGTCGCCGTGAAATCGGCGGAACAGCAATCCCGATCCATGCTATTGAAAACGCGAGAATTGTTTGTCGGTCAACGCACGCAGGTCATCAATACACTACGCGGTCATCTAGGCGAGTATGGGATTGTGGCAGCTCAGGGCCCGTCCCACATCAGAAAACTCGAAGCTATGGTTATCGACGACGAAACCACCGAACTCCCGTTGATAATGCGCAATATGTGCATCCGGCTCTTCGATCACTTGAGCATTCTGGATTGGCAGATTGATGACCTGACATCCCGGATCGAAGCCGCGGCCCGAATGGATGAGAATGCGCAGCGGTTGATGACCATACCTGGAATCGGGCCCATGTGCGCCATGGCAATATCATCTCTCGCACCCCCACGTGAGAGTTTTCGCAAGGGGCGGGATTTTGCCGCCTGGGCAGGCCTGACGCCAAAACAGAATTCAACAGGCGGGAAAACCCGGCTGGGGCGAACGTCGAAGATGGGCCAGAAAGATATCAGAAGATTACTCATCCCTGGAGCAATGTCCGTCATCCAATCCAATGAACGAAAAGGTGGCGCGCCCAATGGCTCCTGGCTTGATCGGATGTTGAAGTGCAAACCCAAACTGCTCGTCGCAGTCGCACTGGCAAACAAGATGGCCAGAATGGCTTGGGCTGTGATGAAAAACGAGGATGTATATCGAGTTCAGCTGGCTGCGTAACGACAGCCAGTTGTCAGCCGGAATGCGGTAGATCTTAGCGGAGGATTATGGGCGAACAGTCGAGAATGACGGGATTGGGAAAACCAGGGAAGCTGTGTGGAGTTGAAACCCCGCAAATATGATTTGGACCCGATCTTCGAACTATCCATAAGGGCCCGCGAACAAGAGCGTCGCAATCAGAGGCCGGACACACGTAGGAACTCGACCGCATTTCCCAAAATCACCTAAAGATTCTGCTTGCGTTCCAGGAGGCGTCCACACACAGCTTCGGGCCCCTTAGGCCATCTCCCGATCGGAAATGTCCTCAAGGAATTGAAGCACCAGCATGCGAAACGCACGCCCGGCACCCAATTCAGGGCGCCCGCGATCAGAATAAAGCGCTGCCAGAGGCTTTGCCAAAGCACACAGGTCAACAACCGCTTCAAACTTGCGGTGCGGATGATCAGCCAACACAAGCCCATCCAACGTTGCAAACATTTCAATCTGATCACGCTTCATAGCCAGCCACCCCAAAAAATACTCACGCAGACTGAATCAAATCATCACAATCCTGTCCAGAGACTTTTCCGACAGGGCCATCATTGAAAAAGGAGCTGGTTCACCGTCAACGGTTCAAAACCCGCGCGCAGGCCAAGGTCGCCATCTTCGAATACATTGAGGTCTTCTACAACCGCCAGCGCCGCCATTCCGCCATCGGATACCAAACGCCGCAACAGGCGTTCAACAATATGACTTGGAAAATGACCGCACAGGGTCAATAATCGAACTGTCCGGAAACAGGGGCGAAGTCTAGGGAAACGCAATGATACAGGAAAGGGCAGAGACGGCGTTCAGCGTGCTGATGGCGGGATTCGTCGTGTTCCTGGTGCTGACGAATATCATCGGTGTGAAACTCTTTCTGGCGTTTCCGGAAACCTTGCCCTGCGGGTTTTTCGGCGAGCCGATCACACTCACCACCGGTATCCTGACCTATCCGTTCACCTTCCTGATCACCGATGTGGTCTGTGAGGTGTATGGCCGCAAGCGTGCCAGTCTGATGGTCGCGACCGGGTTTGTGATGAGCGCCCTCTCATTGGTGCTCATCCAGACCGCCCTGGTGGTGCCGGGCTCTCCGGTCTGGCCAGCAGGCAATCCCCACTACGGGACGGTAGCGGCCATGCAACAGGCCTACGATTCCGTCTTTATCCTGCCGGGTATCCTCGTTGTCGCGTCAATGTCTGCCTATCTGGTTGCCCAGTTGATGGATGTCCGGCTGTTCCATTTCTGGAAGCGCGTGACCGACGGTCGACATCTGTGGCTGCGCAACAATGCATCGACGATGATCTCCCAATTTGTCGACACAATCATCGTGAACAGCATCTTTCTCGGGTTCGGTCTCGG
>CATOSB010000006.1 GCA_951812305.1 uncultured Paracoccaceae bacterium | reverse complement strand
ATAAGTTCGTCCGTTCGGATAGCGGATCGGCGGCAGGATATAGGGGTCGTCATCGGGTGTTGGATGGATAAGGGTCGGCATACCCGACAGCCGCGCCACCTCTGCCGGTTCAAGTTCGAAGAACGCCGCCGTGCGCAGGAATGGCGTAACATCGGCCACCTGTTCACCCAGCAATTGGTTGCAGAACGCACCGGTGGCGATCAGCACTTTGTCAAAACGCCGACTTGCTCCCGCAAAAGCTAATGAAACGCCACCTACACCATCGGTCACGTCATCAACTTCGGTCACAGCGATGTCGACGCCCAGTTTGGCCGCCAGAACCCCCTGCGCCCGAACCAGGTTCCGTGGGCTGATATGCCCCGCGCCACGGGCTTCATAGGCCGCGCTATCCCCCTCGCGAATTCGCAGATACGGAAATCGCGTCGAAAACGCGCGCGCATCCAGCCATTCCACCGGCGTTGCGCTGGCTTCGGCGACCTTGGCCACACCGGCAACCAGTTCACCGTCTGCAGCGCCGGCAATGACCGAACCAACCTCGGCAAAGAACCTGACACCGCTTTCGGCTTCGATGTCGCGATAACGGCCAATCGACGCACGGCTGACCCGTGCCCAGAACGCGTTGCGATCCAGCGCGCGGGTGATGCGCGCTTCATCGTAGTGACTGGAAAAAACGCCCCTATGTGCCGCCCAGTCTTCCGGCTCGTCTGGGCCAATCAGCGTAACACTTGCACCGGCCTGCGCCAGATACTTCGCCGCCGCAGAACCGATCAAACCGCGACCAACGACGGCGACCTTCATCCCGGCATTGGTCACGGAGCCTGTGCCCTAGGTCTTTTCTTCTGCGTCCGGCTGGTCGTCGACATCGGGCTGTTCATCACCCGGCAGGTTGAAGAAGCTGTCGGCGTCCGGCACGTCGTCTTTCGGCTCGTCGCCACGCGGGTCGCCGTCAGGCTCTGACAGCGAGAAGGTTTCCAGCCCCGACAATGCGCTTGGGATCTTCGGTTCCGGCTCCATGTCAAGGCTTTGCTCGGTCGACACCAGCTTGCGGCGTTCGTCATCGCTCATGACTTCGCCATCGGCTTCTTTCTTCTTGGCGGCCTTTTGCACGGCGGCATCCAGTTCAGACTGTTTACACAGGCCCAACGCCACCGGATCGATGGGCTGAATGTTGGAGATATTCCAATGCGTCCGCTCGCGGATCGCCTGAATCGTCGGCTTGGTGGTGCCAACAAGCTTGGAGATCTGGCCATCGGTCAATTCCGGATGGAACTTGACCAGCCACAGGATCGACGCAGGCCGGTCCTGACGCTTGGACAGCGGTGTATAGCGCGGTCCGCGACGTTTTTCTTCGCCCACGGCTGCGGCATAGAACTTCAGTTCCAGTTTGTGCAGCGGGTCCTTTTCGGCGGCGTCGATTTCATCCTGTGTCAGCTGGTTATTCGCAATCGGGTCGAACCCTTTGACACCTGTGGCCACATCGCCATCGGCGATGCCCTGCACCTCCAACTCGTGCAATTCGCAGAAATCGGCGATCTGCTTGAAGCTGATGGTGGTGTTGTCCACCAGCCAGACGGCGGTGGCTTTGGCCATGATCGGTTTCGACATGTCGTATCTCCTTCGACACAAATACTTTTCGACCGGGGAAATCCGGTGGTCCGGCTGGACCCTTTCCGCGATTTCAGGGAAGTTGCGGCCTATATAGACCCGAGAGCCGAGAAGGAAAAGACCCTGATGCGCTGGATTGTTGTTCTTCTGTTGTAACTCCCAAGCACCCTGTCCGATAGGGTTGCGGGGTTTTGTTCCGTCAGAGCCGTGCGATGATCTGAGGTGGTGACAGGGTCAGGATTTCCAGGATGTTGAACCGGTGTTTTCTGGCCGTCGAGATGACGGACCTGATGTCGGCGAAGACCCGCGCGCCCTCGAGGGTGCGGAAGGTGCCCGAGATTTTCATGCGCAGCTTCATCATGCGCAGGTCCTGTTCGGCCTGATTGTTTGTGAATGGGACCGCGAAGTCGGCGATGAATCGCAAAACGTCATCGCGGTAGTCACGCAGGCGGAGGAGCAGGTTGTGGCCTGGCCGCCTGGCTTTTCGGCCGCGGGTGCCGGGGCTTTTGGCCAGCGGGGGCCGGCGTTCGTGGAAGGCGAGCCCCTTGGCGAGGATCGCCATGTATCTGGTGACTATACCCTGGCGAACCAGTTCCGGGAGTTCGGTCTCGCCTTGATCCTGAGCCGCGCATCTGAGCTGATTGGCGCTATGAAGCACTGCGCTCATCTCCGTCGCCCAAGGCTCTTTTTCGATCTCTTCGATGGCCTTGAGTTCGCGCAAGTGATGCGCCCCGCAGAGGGCGTGGGCGTCCACTCCGCTCATATGGGCGTAGTAGGGTTTCCAGTGATCATGAATGATCGTCCCGCCGGTCAGGAAGGTTGGAACAGCACCGCGTTTGGCGCTGATGCGGTAATGGGTGAAGGCGGTATCGCAGATCGTGTGCAGCCAGTGCAGCTTGCCGGCAACACGAAGTCCGGTCTCGTCCAGATGCCGAACGCCGCCTTCGGCAAGCCGGGCGAGAATGTGTTCAACCACGACACCCATCTTATTTGCCGCGCCGCGCGTCCAGTTGGTCACGCTGGCCGCGCACAAGCTGGTGGCCCCAAACAGGTCGCGCATAAGCTGGCAGACCCGATCCTCGGGTATCAGCTGCTGAACATTGCAATAGACCGCCACTGCCCGCATGCGCGTGCCATATTGCACATGCGCGGCCACGCCATCGGGAAAGCCAGCCGTCGTCGTGGCTCGACAATGGTCGCAACAATAAACCGCCGCCTGATGCTCGGTGACCTCCAGGCGTGGCGCAGGCAAGTCGAACACCTGACGCTTCTCGATCCCTTTCACCATCTCCGCCGTCAGGGCGCTCTGACAGGCGCTGCAATGCGTCGCCTCATGCCGTTCGACAAAGTCGGGTGTTGACGTCTGGCGCAGGGTGTCGCCCCGGTGGCCAACTTGGCCGCCACTTTTCTTTCCGGATTTGCCACGCAGGCTGCGCGGGGCTGGCTTCTTCAGGCCATCACTTGAAGGGGGCTTGCTGCTATTGCTGCTGTTCTTGGCCAACTGTCGGCGCAGGTCCGTGATCTCTTCCGCCATGCTCGCCAACGCAGCTTCAAGCTCAGCGATCCGACGCAGAGCCGTGGCGAGAAGTTGTTCAAGGGCGGCAACCTGATCCATCCCACCACTGATTCAGAGAAATCAACCCGGCGCCACAGAATTCAGACAAGAAAGAAAAAAAACACGCGCAAAATGGCAAATTCGACTCACCATAAAACTGACAATAACACTCAAACGTGGGGGGTGCTTGGGAGTTACCTTCTGTTTTCTGTATCTATGGCGCGGGCCGAAGGCGAGGCGGCGGGGGTTTTCGACTATTACGTCCTGTCACTTTCGTGGTCGCCGACCTATTGCGCGCTGGAGGGCGACGCGCGCGGCAATCCGCAATGCGACAGGCCGCTGGGTTGGGTGCTGCACGGGCTGTGGCCGCAATATGAGGCGGGATGGCCGAGTTATTGCCGCGGCGTCGAAAGCAACCCATCCCGTGCCGACACCGCGGCGATGGCGGATATCATGGGATCCAGCGGCTCGGCCTGGCATCAGTGGAAGAAACACGGGCGGTGCAGCGGGCTGTCGGCGGATGACTATTATGCCTTGTCGCGACTGGCCTACGACCGGGTGGTGCGCCCTGCCCTGTTGCGCAAACTGACCGACCCGGTGAAGCTGCCCGCCAGTGTCATAGAAGAGGCGTTCCTGCAGGCCAACCCTGATTTGGTCGCAGACATGATCACCATCACCTGCAAACGTGACCGCATTCAGGAAGCGCGGATTTGTCTGACGCGGGATTTGGAGCCGCGCCTGTGCGGCGCGGATGTGGTGCGGGATTGTACGATGCGCGATGCATTGTTTGAGCCGATAGAGAGTGAATGACATGTACCAGATCAACCCCGAAACTAACCGTATACAGCCAATTCAGAAAAAGACATTCACTGAATTGCAAATTCAGGAACGCGCACATCTTCAGGAATGGCTGGCCAACGAACCCTCCGCAATGGGAGAGGACCTTTTGATCATTCAAAAGGAATTCTCGGGCTTTGAAGGCACACAGGAACGACTCGACCTGCTGGCGCTCGATACTGGCGGTCGGCTGGCAATTATCGAAAACAAGCTCGACGACAGTGGTCGCGACGTAATCTGGCAGGCTTTGAAATACGCCGCCTATTGCTCGACGCTCAAAACGGACCAGATCATCGACATCTTTCACAGCTATCTGGCCAAGGGCACACGCGAAGACGCGGCAGAGACAATCGCCGATTTCATGGAAGACACCTCTGCCGAGGACCTCGTGCTGAACCCTGCCAGCAGCCAGCGCATAATTCTCGTCGCCGCATGGTTTCGCAAAGAGGTGACTTCAACCGCGCTGTGGCTGTTGGGCAAAGGCGTCCAGATCGCCTGTCACGAGGTCACCCCCTTCCAATCCGGCGACGATATTTTGTTGGACATTGTCCAAATAATTCCCACCCCGCAAACTGCTGACTACGTCATCAAATTGGCCGAGAAAAACGCCAGCGACGATCAGGCCAGCAGTCACGAAGCGGAGCGGCACAGGCGCAGATTTGCGTATTGGTCGCAATTATTGGAGCGGGCAAACGAACGGAAAATTACCGGCCTTTCGCGCAAGTCTCCGACCCGGGACAATTGGATCACAGTGCCATGTGGGATTGGCGGGCTGCACTTCGGGCTGGTCGTCAAAGAACAGGAAATCAAGGCGGATGTGGTTTTCGAAACTCGCAGCAAGGAATTGAACAAAGAGCTGTTCGATGTGGTTCATGAGCATTTCGAGGACATTGAGCCAAAGATCAACGATAACGTGGAATGGCATAGAAAAAGCGACATCAAGCGCAGCCTGATTATCGTCAAAAAGGAAGTTGACGGCGTCGATGAATCCAATTGGCCCGAAATGATCGACTGGCAACTTGACCGACTCTGTGAACTTGAAAACGCGCTTGAACCATTGATCCCAACATTGGCCGAGTTGGCCAGAAACGGCTGACGTATCCCTGGCGGGTCATTCCTCGATTCTTTTTGTCCAAAATGATCGACCTGCCAAGCCTAGGGCCCACCGCGCGCGGTTGACATGGGCTTCTGGGAAGGTGGTTCGGCGGCGCTGTGACAACGTCGCGCGATGGGTCGGCCAACACGGCGCTGACAAAATACCCACGCGATGCCGACATTATACAGACAGCCCTGTCAGACCTTCAGAACGATCTTCCCGATATGTTCTGAACTCTCCAACCTTGCGTGTGCCTGTGATGCGTCTTCCAGCGCAAATTCTGAATCAAACACCGGCGCGATCCGCCCCGAGGCCAGATGCGGCCAGACGTTTTCGCGCAAGGCCTCGGCGATCCGGGCTTTTGCCAAATCGCTTTGCGGGCGGAGCGTCGACCCTGTGATCGTCAACCGCCGCACCATGATCTGGGCAAAGTTCACTTCCGCCTTCGGCCCGCCCAGAAACGCAATGTGAACCATGCGGCCATCATCTGCCAATGCCTTGATATTGCGCGGAATATAACCGCCACCTACCATGTCGAGGATCAAATCGGCGCCATTTTCGGCGCGCATGAATTCGACAAAATCTTCTTCCTTATAGTTGATCGCGCGCTCCGCGCCCAAATCCTCGCAAACCCGGCATTTCTCGGCACTTCCAGCGGTCGTGAATACCCTCGCGCCAGCCACGTTTGCCAGCTGGATCGCCGTTGTTCCGATCCCTGACGATCCGCCATGTACCAGAAACCGCTCTCCCGCATTCAACTCGCCGCGATCAAATACGTTTGTCCAAACGGTGAAGAATGTCTCCGGCAAACACGCCGCATCCCGCGGGCTCATACCTTCCGGCACTGGCAAGGCATGAACCGCGGGCGTCCCGGCATATTCGGCATACCCGCCGCCGGGCAATAGTGCGCACACCTGATCGCCAACGGCGTGTTCTGTCACGCCGGGGCCAATGGCGGCAACCTCGCCGGCCGCTTCCAGCCCGGGCAGGTCAGACGCACCGGGCGGCGGGCTATAGTTTCCCGCCCGCTGCAACGCATCGGGTCGGTTGACCCCGGCATAGGCAACCTTGATCACGATTTCCCCGTGTCCGGGTACAGGCACCGGACGTTTCGCGGGTTTCAGAACCTCCGGTCCGCCGGATTCACTGATTTCGACGACGCGCATGTATTCAGTCATTAATTGATCTCCCCAACCCGCGAATATCGCGACCCGCCGTGGAAGAAAAGAAAACAGACTGTTCAGACCGGTCCGAATTCTGGTTGAATTTGTCGAATTTGGCCTGAAGCAGCCGGTCGTACCGAAATCACTAAAAGGCTTCACGCTGATTTCATTTAAATAAATCAATATTTTGACGATCAGTCGCGCGAGACCGATGCAGGTCAGCCTTAGACCTGCGCCCACCGGCCATGCCATCGCCAAACGAAAGCGTCCGTCGCCTTGCCCTGAACCGCCGGATCGCCGATGGTCCCGGTGCCAAAACTGAACGGGCGATATATGCTGCTGAACGAAGACAGGCTCTTTCCGGCTGACCCGACCACGCGCGCACTTGCGCGGGACATTTATGAGCGGATCAAATCCCTGCCAATCATCAGCCCGCACGGGCATGTCGATCCGGCATGGCTTGCAAATAACGAACCCTTTGCAGATGCGACCGAACTGTTCATCATCCCTGATCACTATGTGACGCGAATGCTGGTTAGTCAGGGTGTGCCGCTGGATCAACTGGGCGTGCCGCGTCGCGACGGGACGCGCGGAGAGGCGGATAACCGCAGGGTCTGGCGGCTTTTTGCCCAGAACTACCATCTGTTCCGCGCAACCCCGAGCCGGATGTGGCTGGACCATGTTTTTCAGAACATGTTCGGCATGAAAAAGCGGTTGTCGGCAGAAACGGCGGATACCTATTACGATGCAATAAATGAACGACTGGCAATGCCGGGATTCCGGCCGCGCGCGCTTTTTGAGCAGTTCAATATCGAGGTGCTGGCGACCACCGAAAGCCCGCTGGACGACTTGCGTCACCACAAGAAGATGCGCGCCGATGGCTGGGACGCGCGCGTGGTGACAACCTATCGTCCCGATGCCGTGATTGATCCGGAGACAACGGATTTCGCGGGAAACATCGAAAGGTTATCGAACATGTCAGGGTGCGACGCGACCACCTGGCCGGGCTATTTGGAGGCGCATCGTCGCCGCCGCGCCGCGTTTCGCGAGATGGGCGCGACGGCGACAGATCACGGCCATGCAAACGCGCGCACAGAGACCTTGTCGGACGTCGAAGCTGCAGCCCTGTTCGACAAAGCCCTGACGGGCACGTGCAACCCGGAAGAGACCGACCGGTTTCGAGGCCATATGCTGACCGAGATGGCGCGGATGTCGCTGGATGACGGCATGGTGATGCAGTTGCACCCCGGATCGGTGCGCAACCATTCACCCGGCATTTTTGCAGAATTCGGGGCGGACAAGGGCTTCGATATCCCGGCGCGTGCCGACTATGTTCGCGCCTTGAAACCGCTTTTGGATGAGATGGGCATGAACCCCGATTTCCGGCTGATCCTGTTCACACTGGATGAAACCGCGATGAGCCGGGAACTGGCCCCTTTGGCGGGCGTGTATCCCTGTCTGCGGCTGGGTCCGGCGTGGTGGTTCTTTGATTCTGCCGAAGGGATGCGGCGGTACCGCGAGATCGTGACCGAGACGGCAGGTTTTTATAATAGCGTTGGTTTCAATGACGACACCCGTGCGCTGTGTTCGATCCCGGCGAGACACGATGTTGCGCGGCGGGTGGACGCGGCATTCCTCGCAGAACAAGTGGTGACCGGGCGGCTGGATGAGGAGGAGGCGCATGTTGTGGCGCATGATCTGACCTACGCGCTGGCAAAGGAGGCCTATCGCCTATGACGCCAACTGTCGGGATCGTGCATCTTGGCCTTGGGGCCTTCTGGCGTGCATTCGGTCTGCCGTGGATCGAAGAGGTCGACAACACGGGCGTATGGGGCACGATCGGCGTGTCGCTGCGTTCGCCGACCGTACGCGACGCTTTGGCACCCCAGGGATTTGCCTATCACGCACTGGAGAAAGGTGCGGATGGCACGCGCGTCCGACGTGTGGAGGGCTTGCGCAGCGTGCTGGTTGCGCCGGAGGACCCAGGCGCGGTTGTTGCGGCGATGGCGGATCCGCGCGTGCATCTGGTGACGCTGACGGTCACCGAAAAAGGTTACTGCCATTCTCCTGCAACAGGTGCGCTGAATTTAGATCATCCTGGAATCCAACACGACCTTGACCACGTCGACGCGCCGCAGACCGTTCCGGGATTTCTGGTCGCCGCGCTGGCACGGCGCCGCGCAGCGAATGTGCCACCGTTCACCGCGATGTCTTGTGACAACCTGCCGGGAAATGGGTCAGTATTGCGTGCGGTGGTTCTGGAATTCGCGCAGGCGCTGGACACCGGTTTGGCAGACTGGATCGCGGCGGAAGGAACGTTTCCGGCCACGATGATCGACCGGATCGTTCCGGCGACGACAGAGGACGACCTTGCGGAGGTCGAGCGCCTGACGAGGGCAAGGGATCGCGGCGCGGTGGTGCATGAACCGTTTCGGCAATGGGTGATCGAGGATCGCTTCGCCGGCCCGCGACCGGCGTTTGAAGAAGCCGGTGTTCTGATGACGGGCGACGTTGCACCTTATGAGGAAATGAAACTGCGTTGCCTGAACGGGACGCATTCCGCGATGGCCTATCTGGGCGTTCTGGCCGGAAAGGAAAGTGTGGCAGATGCCGTGACTGACCCGGCGTTCAGGCGCTTCGCGGAAGGATTGTGGTGTGACGAGATCGTGCCAAGTTTTGCAGCACCAGACGGTGTTGATCTGGCGGGTTATACAACCGATCTGATGGCAAGATATGCAAACCCGGCCGTTCATCACAGGACAATCCAGATCGCGATGGACGGATCGCAGAAACTGCCTCAGCGGATATTGGGCACCATCGCGGACAATCTGAGAGATGGCCGACCGGTCGCGCGATTGTGCCTCGTTGTCGCTGCGTGGATCAGGTTTTTGCGCGGCGAAAACGATGCTGGTTCCGCCCACGAAGTCAACGATCCGCTGGCCACAGAACTGATGGCAGCAGCGCGTGGTGGCGACCCGGTCATTTCCATCCTCGCGACGTCTGCGGTGATTAGTCCCGCGCTTGCCGGGAACGTTGAATTCCGTGCTGCATTGAGCGCCAGTTATGACGCGCTGGCCGAACGGGGCGTGAAGGATGTGCTGGAGGATTGGGAATGATTGAAGGTTGGCGCTGGTTCGGACCGGTGGACAAGGTGACCTTGCCGGAGGTTGCGCAGACTGGCGCGCGCGCAATTGTGACGGCCCTGCATGACATCCCTTATGGCGAAGTCTGGCCGGTTGCAGCGATCCGGGAGCGGCAGGCCATGATTGCCGATGCGGGGCTGGGGTTGGAGTGGCGCGTGGTCGAAAGCCTGCCGGTGCATGAGGATATCAAGCGCGGCACAGGTGATCTGGCGGCACTGTTCGCCAATTATCGCCAATCGCTCGCCAATCTGGCGGAATGTGGGATCAAGGCGGTGTGTTACAATTTCATGCCGGTGCTGGACTGGACCCGCACAACGCTGAATGCGCCGGTGCGCGGCGGGGCAACCGCGCTGCGCTTTGACGCGGTACGCATGGCCGCGTTCGAACTGCATATGCTAGGGCGAGATGCGGCAGCTGATGATTATCCGCCCGAGGTGATTGCGCGGGCGGGCGAGTGGTTCGATGCGAGCAGCGAGGCGGATCGCGAAACGCTGCTGACCAGTATTATGGCCGGGTTGCCCGGGGCGTTTGATCGGTACTCGATCGACGGGTTGAGGGAAGCCCTGGCGCGCTATGACGGCATCGGGCGCCAGGAATTGCGCGCGGCTTACAAGCGGTTTCTGGAAGAGGTGATCCCGACCGCCGAAGAACTTGGTATCGGCATGTGTGTGCACCCCGACGACCCGCCGCGGGACATTCTGGGCCTGCCGCGGATTGTCTCGGATGCCGAGGATATCGCGTGGATCATGGATGCGGTGGATATGCGCGCCAACGGGCTGACCTTGTGCTCCGGTTCGCTGGGCGCGAACCCGGCAAACGACGTGCCAACCATCGCGGCAGATCACGCAAACCGCATTCACTTCGCCCATCTGAGGAACGTGTCGAGGGAACCAGACGGATCCTTTCAGGAGGCCGCGCATCTGGTAGGCGACACGAATATGGTTGTGCTGATCCGCGTTCTGTTGGCGGAATCGGAACGTCGCATGTCACAGGGTCGCGCTGGCACAGATTTCGTCTGGCGCCCAGATCACGGGCACGAGATCGGCCCCGACCTGACCCGCGATGCGCATCCGGGGTATCCACTGATCGGGCGGTTGCGCGGACTCGCGGAGTTGCGCGGGGTCATTGCCGGTCTGCGAGTGTCCTGAACCCTTCTTTTCGTTGATAACCCCGATTCTGGATAAGACGTTGGCGTCACCAGTGCACTACTCGACAGAATTTTTTCGTAGTTTTTTGATTCGTTTTTTACGATACTCGTTGACCCTTTTTCGCAGAGGGTTGCGATGAGGGATTTCCACCATTGTTATGGAAATGATCCTCGGTTCTCTCAAAGCCTCATTTGGCTCCAGTTCAACGGCAATTCCGCCAAACTCTCCAAGAAATAGAACATTTGAAACGGTTTCGTGATCTGCTTTGAATGTATCAGGGTCATTTTTCCGTACGTGTTTCGGGATGATCACCTGAAAGGGAGTGGCAGCCATCAGATCGAGCACAAGTGTCATGGTTCTTTTAGGGAGCGCAGCCAGTTCATTGAGCTTATCCGTGAGGGCGTAGAAACGGTTGGGGTCCTCTTCCATCATGTCGAACATGAGGTCCCGGATCTTCTCATAAGCGAGATCTTCGTTGATTGGGAAGTTGTTCTCCATGGCGCGCACCTTTTGCCCCGTGTTGACCAGCCTGAATGCCCCCGTGATTAGTATGGGGTGAGAGGGGTTTCCAGGTACGTTGCCCCATGATTCAAGGTTCAAAAGCGACACAATATGGACCGCCACTCATGTCGATCACTAACACCGCACTTTTTGTCTGTCTCGATGATTTTGCAAAAACCTACGAGGACTGGGAGCGCCACCGGTTGATCCCCTCGGGTCGTCAGAGGCTTCGCGCCGGCAAGCTGACCCTGGGGGAGAGCCTGTTCATCATGGTCTTGTTTCACTTGTCGCCGTTCAAGGACTTCAAACATTATTGGATTTATGGCGTTGAGCAGAAATACCGTGACTGCTTTGGCAACCTCCCGAGCTATGGTCGGTTTGTCAGCCTCATGCCAAGATTAATGGTGCCGTTTTGCATACTGCTGCACTGCTTCAGCGGTGAAAAAACCGGCGTCTATTTTGCCGACAGCACTAAGCTCGCGGTCTGCCACAATGCCCGCATTAATCGAAACAAGGTCTTCAAGGGGCTGGCAAAGCGCGGTCGCAGCACAATGGGCTGGTTCTTTGGCTTCAAACTGCATCTAATCATCAACAACAAGGGGGAGATCATGGCCGTCAAAATCACGGCAGGTAATGTCGATGATCGAAAGCCGTTTGAAGCCATGATCGCGGGCCTCGAAGGCAAAATATTTGCTGATAAGGGCTATATCTCCAAATCCCTCTTCCAACGGCTCTGGCAGCGTGGGCTCCACCTCGTCACCGGCATTCGCCGCAACATGAAAAACTATCTCCTGCCAATCCTGAACAAAATCCTGTTGCGAAGGCGGTTCATCATCGAAACTCTGTTCGATAAGTTGAAAACCAGCATGGGACTGGAACACACTCGACACAGATCGCCTGCCAACGCATTCGTACACCTCATCTCGTGTGTCGCAGCCTATATGCTCGGGAAAACCAAAGTTAAAATGGGACCCATAACCGTGCCGGAAACAATCAGGCAGGTCGAATACCAGATATAGCGCTTATCCAGAACTCAGGTTTGATAATATGCCCGGGGGAGTTTGAGGGGGGCTGGCCCCCCTCAAACCGGTCGGATGGGCCGCAGGCCCATTCGAAACAAAAAGGAGTGCTTCCGCACACTTTTATTCAATGTGCCTCGGCGCGACGTGTCCCGGTCACGAGCCATTTTGGCAAACGGGTGTTGATTTGCTGAGAGGCGATTGAGGGGCAGGTCTGCCCTCAATGCGCCTGTACAAGTGTGTTGCGAGTCGTCGGCGCATCAAGGCCAAACCGGGCAAAGCCCGGTGCCTGCGGCAGCCTTGACCCGTCGCCGAATCGCGAAGGTACCGCTTAGTTCAATTGCGCCCGGAAATGTTCCATGTGGCGGGATACGATTTCCTGGTATTTGCCTTCGTTGCGCAACACTTCAATCCCGGCGTTGATCCGATAGAGATGCGTTGTTCCGCGCCAGTGGCGTTTTGAGATCACCACATGCAGGCCCTGTTCTGAAACCGGGCGTTCCAGCGGTACGATCTGACCACGCAAGCCCATTTCAAGGATCACGTTCGCGCCGAGAAACAGATTTACAGTTGCCGCATCGACCTCGCCATCAGCAACTTTCTGAAAGCAATCGCGCGGGGTGTCGCCGACGACGAACTCGATCTTCTCCTCGCTGATCCAGCGCCTGTCCTTGCGGTCCAGATCGTGGGTGAAATAGCCTTTGGGCCGACAAAGCGAACGCCCGATGATGTCGTCGTCTTCCTTAAACCGGAACTGATTGTCATCGCGCGCGAACAACATGATCGGCATCACCATCAGGGGTTCCGAGAAGTGGAAGTTCGCGCAGCGCTCATTATCCGGCGTCGCCTCGCAATCCGGTCTGAGCCAGGGGAAACCCATGTCGTATGACTTTTCGTCCAAAAGCGGGAAAAGATGCTGGGACCAATCGTCTTCCCATGTCACCGAAAACGTAACCGGTGAGGGCGTCAAATCCAGTGCGGCGTGCAAAAGCTCTGTCACCATGCCACCGTTTGGCAAACTCCGGTCGGTGAACGGCGCATAGTCGCCACCGGTCAAAAGCGTCATATCGGGGTTAGCCGGGTATTCGCGGGTCCACTCCACGGGTGGCGCGGCGGACACGGTCAGCGCGTCCTGTACCGTCGCGTTGGGGGCTGTGGGCGCAGGTGTCGCAACCGTGGCGGCCGTCGGCGCGATATCGGTGATCTCCAAACCCGGAATACAGGGAATGTAGAGCGACTTTCCCACCGCCAGCGCCGGTTGACCATCTGCCGTCCGGTTGGCGTTGAAGATATCCGACCAATGGGCGCGGGAACCGTATTGCGCCTCGGATATCGAGTAATAGCTGTCGCCCAGCTGGACATCATAGAAGATGTCGCAGGCGGCTTCTGCCCTTTGACCCGTCAGCGCCGCCGCGATGAGCGTCACCGAGAAGAGAGGACGAAGCGCTGCATTTGAAGCCAATGTCATGGCGTCCTCCTGATCAGAAGTCGGCCCAGATACGGGCCATGTGATCTTCGATGATGCGCTGATATTCGAGTTATGGCTGAATCTGGTGTTCGCGTGGTTTGAGTGTTGGCGGTGCATCTGTTTGGATTGTTTTTGCAAAAACCCAATCCGACCCAAGAAGGACGCACCACCATGGACGAGACTAACATCGTTGAATTTGCCGGTCGAGAGGTCAGCCTTGATCCGTTGACTGAGCTTTTGCGCACGGGCGCGCAGGCTCTGATCCAAGCCGCCGTTCAAACTGAGCTTGCGGAATTGATGGATCGCTTTGCTCACCTCAAAACACCAGACGGGCGCGCCGGGGTGGTACGTAATGGCAGTCATCCCGCCCGTGAAATCCAAACGGGTGTTGGACCTGTGACCGTAGAGATTCCAAAGATACGCTCGAAAACCGGCAAGCCAGTGAGTTTCCGCTCCGCGCTCGTACCGCCCTACGTGCGCAAGACCAAGACGCTGCAGGCTGCGATCCCCTGGCT
This sequence comes from uncultured Paracoccaceae bacterium, assembly GCA_951812305.1. GTDB lineage: Bacteria > Pseudomonadota > Alphaproteobacteria > Rhodobacterales > Rhodobacteraceae > Rhodobacter_B. Next base: position 215,225 of record CATOSB010000006.1, on the reverse strand, counting down.
CTACCTCAAAGGCATTTCCACTGGCGAAATGGGAACGGCGCTGAAGGGTTTGCTCGGGGCTAATGCCACCGGATTTTCGGCCAAAACAGTTGCCAGATTGAAGGCCGAATGGGCCGCTGAATACAGGGCGTGGCGCACCGCAGACCTGTCCCAAGACGAGTGGGTCTACATCTGGGCCGACGGTATTCACAGTGGCTTACGCGGCGAGGATCACAAGTTGCGCGCGCTGGTCGTGATCGGCGTAAATACCCGTGGTCAGAAACAATTTCTGGCAATCGAGGACGGCACTCGTGAAAGCACACAGAGCTGGAGGGAGGTTCTAATCGGCCTCAGAGAACGCGGTCTCAACACTCCAAAATTGGCCATCGGAGACGGTGCTCTGGGATTCTGGGCCGCTCTTGAAGAAACCTATCCGGGCACACCTCAACAACGCTGCTGGGTGCATAAGACGGGCAACGTCCTCAACTGTTTTCCCAAGTCCACCCAGCCAAAAGCCAAAACGATGCTGCACGATATCTGGCGCGCTGAAACGCGCAAGTCAGCTGAACAAGCGTTCGATCTCTTCGTGAAAACGTTTGAAGACAAGTACCCCAAAGCCACCGCCTCGCTTCAGAAAGATCGAACCGAACTGCTGGCATTCTACGATTTTCCCGCAATGCATTGGCAAAGCATCCGAACGACCAATCCAATTGAATCCGCCTTTGCCACGATCCGTCATCGCACCAAGCGCTCAAAGGGCTGTCTGGCCCGCGACGGCATGCTCCACATGATCTTCAAACTGGGGCAGTGCGCCGAACAAAACTGGCGCAAACTTCGCGGCTTCAATCATCTCGCCGACGTCATCCAAGGCGTCAATTTCAAAGACGGCATCAAGCAAACCCAGACCGAAACCGCCGCCGCATGAAAGATCCCGCAAACACCAGATTTGACAATAACTCCTGGATCTGTTTTCCGGTCAATTGATTCACTCTCCCACCGATCAGAAAAATTCACCACAGAATCTGACACATTGATGTTGGTGTACAGCGGTGAAGCTGCAACAAATTCACCAACCGTTTGCTCTAAAGCACCGCGCCATCCAAACTTGTCAACCAAAGTAGGTGCGTCAGTACCATGAAAGGCCGCCGAGGAGACACTCATTTCTTGCACATCTTGATCTTCTAAGAATGATTTATCACCGGCCGCGTCATTATTTGAAACAAGCGGCATACGAAGAACGGCATAGCGGCGACCATCGCCGGGATCGCGATAGGGCTCGCCCATTTGATCGGCGGGAAATCCAAGCTGGCGCAGTGCACGCATGAGCGAGATGGTGGACAGCGTCATAAGCTCGCTTGCACCCTGCTGCGATGCAATTTCAACAAGCCCGTCGACAACCAGTGACAAGCCTTCACTACGCTGCTGCTGGGTGCGGAGGTTGTCAGAAACCACAAGGCGAGTGCATTCCCACACCATCGGGGTTGGAATCTCCGACGGCATTGCACGTTCAGCAATTGTATCGATTGTACCGCGAAAGGCGTCGCGCAACATATAGGTGTGCTTCCCCCAGACGGATGTCGTCGGCATCACCCGCGCGCCACCCAATACTTGGCCGTCTTCCATCAAGAGCGAATACCAGGCAGTCGGATTATCGTACTGATCCATTTCGTAATTTTCATTGTGGGGTACGTCCCAGCCAAGACGATCCACGAAGAAGCGCTTCCGCAACTTCAGGTAATCAAAGAACGCTGATCCATGCTCATGCAGCGTCGACAGGTCAAATGTGATGTTATGCATACAGATGTCGCCCTTTAAATTGAATCCAATAGTGCACCGATTTCGGCGCAAACATTCTTCATCATAACGTCGAGCCTTATAGTCGCGTTCAAAGGTCTTACATTAGACTTTGATCTATCAATTTCGTAACTCCCAAGCACCCCCCACGTTTGAGTGTTATTGTCAGTTTTATGGTGAGTCGAATTTGCCATTTTGCGCGTGTTTTTTTTCTTTCTTGTCTGAATTCTGTGGCGCCGGGTTGATTTCTCTGAATCAGTGGTGGGATGGATCAGGTTGCCGCCCTTGAACAACTTCTCGCCACGGCTCTGCGTCGGATCGCTGAGCTTGAAGCTGCGTTGGCGAGCATGGCGGAAGAGATCACGGACCTGCGCCGACAGTTGGCCAAGAACAGCAGCAATAGCAGCAAGCCCCCTTCAAGTGATGGCCTGAAGAAGCCAGCCCCGCGCAGCCTGCGTGGCAAATCCGGAAAGAAAAGTGGCGGCCAAGTTGGCCACCGGGGCGACACCCTGCGCCAGACGTCAACACCCGACTTTGTCGAACGGCATGAGGCGACGCATTGCAGCGCCTGTCAGAGCGCCCTGACGGCGGAGATGGTGAAAGGGATCGAGAAGCGTCAGGTGTTCGACTTGCCTGCGCCACGCCTGGAGGTCACCGAGCATCAGGCGGCGGTTTATTGTTGCGACCATTGTCGAGCCACGACGACGGCTGGCTTTCCCGATGGCGTGGCCGCGCATGTGCAATATGGCACGCGCATGCGGGCAGTGGCGGTCTATTGCAATGTTCAGCAGCTGATACCCGAGGATCGGGTCTGCCAGCTTATGCGCGACCTGTTTGGGGCCACCAGCTTGTGCGCGGCCAGCGTGACCAACTGGACGCGCGGCGCGGCAAATAAGATGGGTGTCGTGGTTGAACACATTCTCGCCCGGCTTGCCGAAGGCGGCGTTCGGCATCTGGACGAGACCGGACTTCGTGTTGCCGGCAAGCTGCACTGGCTGCACACGATCTGCGATACCGCCTTCACCCATTACCGCATCAGCGCCAAACGCGGTGCTGTTCCAACCTTCCTGACCGGCGGGACGATCATTCATGATCACTGGAAACCCTACTACGCCCATATGAGCGGAGTGGACGCCCACGCCCTCTGCGGGGCGCATCACTTGCGCGAACTCAAGGCCATCGAAGAGATCGAAAAAGAGCCTTGGGCGACGGAGATGAGCGCAGTGCTTCATAGCGCCAATCAGCTCAGATGCGCGGCTCAGGATCAAGGCGAGACCGAACTCCCGGAACTGGTTCGCCAGGGTATAGTCACCAGATACATGGCGATCCTCGCCAAGGGGCTCGCCTTCCACGAACGCCAGCCCCCGCTGGCCAAAAGCCCCGGCACCCGCGGCCGAAAAGCCAGGCGGCCAGGCCACAACCTGCTCCTCCGCCTGCGTGACTACCGCGATGACGTTTTGCGATTCATCGCCGACTTCGCGGTCCCATTCACAAACAATCAGGCCGAACAGGACCTGCGCATGATGAAGCTGCGCATGAAAATCTCGGGCACCTTCCGCACCCTCGAGGGCGCGCGGGTCTTCGCCGACATCAGGTCCGTCATCTCGACGGCCAGAAAACACCGGTTCAACATCCTGGAAATCCTGACCCTGTCACCACCTCAGATCATCGCACGGCTCTGACGGAACAAAACCCCGCAACCCTATCGGACAGGGTGCTTGGGAGTTACGTGTTTTTTTTCTTTCTTGTCTGAATTCTGTGGCGCCGGGTTGATTTCTCTGAATCAGTGGTGGGATGGATCAGGTTGCCGCCCTTGAACAACTTCTCGCCACGGCTCTGCGTCGGATCGCTGAGCTTGAAGCTGCGTTGGCGAGCATGGCGGAAGAGATCACGGACCTGCGCCGACAGTTGGCCAAGAACAGCAGCAATAGCAGCAAGCCCCCTTCAAGTGATGGCCTGAAGAAGCCAGCCCCGCGCAGCCTGCGTGGCAAATCCGGAAAGAAAAGTGGCGGCCAAGTTGGCCACCGGGGCGACACCCTGCGCCAGACGTCAACACCCGACTTTGTCGAACGGCATGAGGCGACGCATTGCAGCGCCTGTCAGAGCGCCCTGACGGCGGAGATGGTGAAAGGGATCGAGAAGCGTCAGGTGTTCGACTTGCCTGCGCCACGCCTGGAGGTCACCGAGCATCAGGCGGCGGTTTATTGTTGCGACCATTGTCGAGCCACGACGACGGCTGGCTTTCCCGATGGCGTGGCCGCGCATGTGCAATATGGCACGCGCATGCGGGCAGTGGCGGTCTATTGCAATGTTCAGCAGCTGATACCCGAGGATCGGGTCTGCCAGCTTATGCGCGACCTGTTTGGGGCCACCAGCTTGTGCGCGGCCAGCGTGACCAACTGGACGCGCGGCGCGGCAAATAAGATGGGTGTCGTGGTTGAACACATTCTCGCCCGGCTTGCCGAAGGCGGCGTTCGGCATCTGGACGAGACCGGACTTCGTGTTGCCGGCAAGCTGCACTGGCTGCACACGATCTGCGATACCGCCTTCACCCATTACCGCATCAGCGCCAAACGCGGTGCTGTTCCAACCTTCCTGACCGGCGGGACGATCATTCATGATCACTGGAAACCCTACTACGCCCATATGAGCGGAGTGGACGCCCACGCCCTCTGCGGGGCGCATCACTTGCGCGAACTCAAGGCCATCGAAGAGATCGAAAAAGAGCCTTGGGCGACGGAGATGAGCGCAGTGCTTCATAGCGCCAATCAGCTCAGATGCGCGGCTCAGGATCAAGGCGAGACCGAACTCCCGGAACTGGTTCGCCAGGGTATAGTCACCAGATACATGGCGATCCTCGCCAAGGGGCTCGCCTTCCACGAACGCCGGCCCCCGCTGGCCAAAAGCCCCGGCACCCGCGGCCGAAAAGCCAGGCGGCCAGGCCACAACCTGCTCCTCCGCCTGCGTGACTACCGCGATGACGTTTTGCGATTCATCGCCGACTTCGCGGTCCCATTCACAAACAATCAGGCCGAACAGGACCTGCGCATGATGAAGCTGCGCATGAAAATCTCGGGCACCTTCCGCACCCTCGAGGGCGCGCGGGTCTTCGCCGACATCAGGTCCGTCATCTCGACGGCCAGAAAACACCGGTTCAACATCCTGGAAATCCTGACCCTGTCACCACCTCAGATCATCGCACGGCTCTGACGGAACAAAACCCCGCAACCCTATCGGACAGGGTGCTTGGGAGTTACTTAATTTAAATATCTCCATTGCCAAACAAATGCGATCTGTGTTTCTCTTAATTCTATGAACGTCTTGCGCAGTTGAAAACTGAAGTCCGTTCGAAATCGTACTTGCAATCGCATTTTTGTTTAAGTCTTGAGAAGACGCGAGAATTTTTTTGTGGCCGGCCAGCTCAATCGCTCGCTCTGATATGAAAGGTGACTCCCGCCAGACAATAAAGCTAACATCGTACGCCAAGGGCTTAGTGAGACAACCAATGACAGAGTTCAAGTTCTTGAACTCTTTTTGTCCAGCACCATTTTCAAGCAAAGTTTTTCCTTGAAAGTCGAGCTGGAGTTATTGTCAAATCTGGTGTTTGCGGGATCTTTCATGCGGCGGCGGTTTCGGTCTGGGTTTGCTTGATGCCGTCTTTGAAATTGACGCCTTGGATGACGTCGGCGAGATGATTGAAGCCGCGAAGTTTGCGCCAGTTTTGTTCGGCGCACTGCCCCAGTTTGAAGATCATGTGGAGCATGCCGTCGCGGGCCAGACAGCCCTTTGAGCGCTTGGTGCGATGACGGATCGTGGCAAAGATTGCGGGAAAATCGTAGAATGCCAGCAGTTCGGTTCGATCTTTCTGAAGCGAGGCGGTGGCTTTGGGGTACTTGTCTTCAAACGTTTTCACGAAGAGATCGAACGCTTGTTCAGCTGACTTGCGCGTTTCAGCGCGCCAGATATCGTGCAGCATCGTTTTGGCTTTTGGCTGGGTGGACTTGGGAAAACAGTTGAGGACGTTGCCCGTCTTATGCACCCAGCAGCGTTGTTGAGGTGTGCCCGGATAGGTTTCTTCAAGAGCGGCCCAGAATCCCAGAGCACCGTCTCCGATGGCCAATTTTGGAGTGTTGAGACCGCGTTCTCTGAGGCCGATTAGAACCTCCCTCCAGCTCTGTGTGCTTTCACGAGTGCCGTCCTCGATTGCCAGAAATTGTTTCTGACCACGGGTATTTACGCCGATCACGACCAGCGCGCACAACTTGTGATCCTCGCCGCGTAAGCCACTGTGAATACCGTCGGCCCAGATGTAGACCCACTCGTCTTGGGACAGGTCTGCGGTGCGCCACGCCCTGTATTCAGCGGCCCATTCGGCCTTCAATCTGGCAACTGTTTTGGCCGAAAATCCGGTGGCATTAGCCCCGAGCAAACCCTTCAGCGCCGTTCCCATTTCGCCAGTGGAAATGCCTTTGAGGTAGAGCCAGGGGATCGCAGCCTGCAGCGTCTTGGTCTTGCGCACGTAGGGCGGTACGAGCGCGGAGCGGAAACTCACTGGCTTGCCGGTTTTCGAGCGTATCTTTGGAATCTCTACGGTCACAGGTCCAACACCCGTTTGGATTTCACGGGCGGGATGACTGCCATTACGTACCACCCCGGCGCGCCCGTCTGGTGTTTTGAGGTGAGCAAAGCGATCCATCAATTCCGCAAGCTCAGTTTGAACGGCGGCTTGGATCAGAGCCTGCGCGCCCGTGCGCAAAAGCTCAGTCAACGGATCAAGGCTGACCTCTCGACCGGCAAATTCAACGATGTTAGTCTCGTCCATGGTGGTGCGTCCTTCTTGGGTCGGATTGGGTTTTTGCAAAAACAATCCAAACAGATGCACCGCCAACACTCAAACCACGCGAACACCAGATTCAGCCATAACTCGTCGAGCTGCTGTAGCGACAGAAACTTTTTTATGGACGCTTCGCGAAGGCTGCTAATTTTATGGGTAACATCGGCCGTTACCAGCACTGCTACCTCTTCAGCATCTTTGTGATCTAATTCTTTCGCCGCGCGACTCTCCGTCGAGTCTCCATGAGATGCGATATGCTGCATAAGCGTGTCCCAAGACAAATACTCGGGCAACAATATCACCTGTAAGTAATGTTAACCACTACACATTTCGTGCATAGACATCGTTTGACCGCGATTGGGCTACAATTCGTGCCCAGAATTCGTGTAAGTTTACAGTGTTTTCTGTAAATGACATTACGCTTGCATCCGAAATAAGCAGGCAAAATTACGCGATGACCGAGAAGCCAAAACCTTCGCTCTCTATTGAGATCCCAGTTCCGGTCGCTTCGAAGAAAAGCAACTTGATCATCATTACGGCTGACAGACCAATTGCCTTCGCCATCGTCGTCGCCTCGGCGATTACAGTCCTACTGGCGACTTTGTTTTGACACGAGTTATGTGCGGACAACGCACAACAAGCATATGGCAAGCATTCCTGCCCACCGCTCACCCCCGCTCCACCAAATCCCCCTCGACATACTGATGCACAATGGACGCCAGCAGCGTCTGAAAGGGCACACCCAACTCTAACGCCTTGGCTTTCAGCAGCACAAGGTCCCGCTCCGCCAGACCGGCAATGGTGAAACACCAAATCCGTCACAAAACTGTCACCCGAATCTGGCAGAAAACACCCACTGTCCCGGCGATTGTCAGATCCCCTTCCCAATCGCTGCCCCTGCCCCCGGTCTGCCCAGGACCGGGGGCAACTTTCTTGCTCTGGACCTCCCAACAAACCCGCCATAGGGTCGCGCCAAGGGAGATCAGACCATGCCCACCGGCACCAATGTCCGCACCTATTTCGAAGACACATGGCATGACGGCGACATCATGATCATGCGCGCCGCCGACCACGGATCCTGGCTCGGCACCTCGGTGTTTGATGGCGCCCGGTTCGTCAACGGCGTGACACCCGATCTCCTGGCCCATTGCCAGCGAGTCAACCGCTCTGCCGAGGCGCTGATGATCCAACCCACTGTTTCTGCAGAGGAAATGGTGGCGATCACGTTAGAAGGGTTGAAGGCATATTCCCACGACGCCCCTGTCTATATCCGCCCGATGTACTGGGCGCTGCAGGGCGGCGAGATGGGTGTGGCGCCTGAAATCGGCCCCACCGGATTTGCCATCTGCCTTGAAGAAATCCCCTTCGCCCCGCCCGAGAAAACCGCAACGCTGACCACAACCCGCTTCCGCCGCCCCGTTCTGGAAGACGCCGTGGTCAACGCCAAAGCAGGCTGTCTTTATCCCAACAATGCCAGGATGTTAGTTGAAGCCCGTCAGAAAGGTTTCAACAACGCACTGGTCGCAGACGCGATGGGCAATGTCGCCGAAACCGCCACCGCCAACATCTTCATGGTCAAGGATGGCGAGGTCTTCACCCCGATCCCCAACGGCACCTTCCTTGCTGGCATCACCCGCGCGCGGCACATCAGGAATCTCAAAACCGACGGCGTGCAAGTGCATGAAACCATTCTGAGTTTTGAAGATTTCCGCGACGCCGATGAAGTCTTCATGTCCGGCAACATGATGAAAGTCACACCGATCAGCGCCTTCGACGACACCAACTATCAACACGGTCCCATGACCCGCCGGGTGCGCGAAATGTACTGGGATTGGGCGATGTCGGCCTGACCCGGGGCCGCCGCCATTTCGACAGCACCCAGCCGATGTGATAGGCTGCCGGCATTCCACCAGCGAATTGGAGCCGTCCCGCGATGTCCGGCAAGATTGTTCCGGAAAAGTTTGATCTGGTCTTCCAGAATAAAGGCAGCCTGTTTTGCCTTCAGGCGGAACCGGTTACCTTCATCGACGCGGATGGCAAGGAATGGAACGCACCGGTTGGCACGATGACCGACGGCGCATCAGTGCCCCGGCCCGCGCTGATCATCACCAACGGGCGTATCCGCGACGAGTTCATGGGCGCGGCCGTGGTGCATGACGCCTATTGCCAAATCGACAATGCAGACCGCAAACCGCCTTATCATTCGGAAACCTGGCGCGACGTGCATCGCATGTTTTACGAAGCCTGCCTTGCTGGCGGCACATCCCGCGCCAAGGCGCTGGTGATGTATGCCGGCGTGCGCTATTTCGGCCCACGCTGGGACGATCCTGTCGCCGAACAGGAACAGGCCGCCGACACTGCCGCGCACATGGCTTTTGCCGCCACCAAGGATTGGATCGAGCGTTCGAAGGACGGCGAACTGCCGGAACCCGAAGAGGTCGACGCAGACGTGGCGCGACGAGAGGTGGAGGTGACGCTGATCAATGCCATGCACTTGCACGCGATCCAGCAAATGCAGACAGGGCCAGTCGGGCAGGAGATCGCCGAGGCGGTGCTGGAAAACACCTGGCGCCGAATCCAGATGGCGCGCAGCAATGCTCCAGACGACCTTATGTATCTGAACCTGCAAGGCTATCAGTACAAAAACTGGGCAATGTCCCGGATGCACCGCCGGGACCGCGACCACAAAGACATCGAAGATGCGCTTGAATATGCCGAATCCTCGTTCCAGACCGTGATCGACCGCGATCCCGAGGATCCGAGCGCCCTGAACGGTCTTGGCAACGTCGCGCTGTTCCACAGAGATTACGCCAAGGCGCGGAACTACATTGAAAAAGCCTTGAAGATCGAACCGGGATATCGATCCGCATTGCATGATCTTCAGATGGTCGCGGTGAACGAGGCCCGATCTGCCCGGCCAAATTAGAATCATTCCAACTTCTTGACCTCACGCGGGCGAAGGCGCATATCTGAAGCACACAGAGGATGTCCTGATGTTTATACAAACCGAGTCCACACCGAACCCCGCGACGCTGAAATTTCTGCCCGGTCAGACTGTGCTTGGGGCCGGAACCGCGGACTTCCCAAGCGCTGACACGGCGGGCGATTCACCCCTGGCGAGCCGCATCTTCGCGGTGCAGGGCGTCACAGGCGTCTTCTTCGGCAATGATTTCGTTACCGTGACGAAGGATGACGGCACACAATGGGATCACATCAAACCGGCCATCCTTGGCGCGATCATGGAACATTTCCAGTCCGGACAACCCGCGATCAACGGCGAGGCGGTGAATGCCGGTCACGCGGAACACCACGGTGAAGACGGCGAAATCGTTGGCCAAATCAAAGAGTTGCTCGATACACGCGTCCGCCCTGCCGTGGCACAGGACGGTGGCGACATCACATTTCACGGGTTTGATCGCGGTGTGGTTTACCTGCATATGCAAGGCGCCTGCGCAGGATGTCCCTCCTCGACGCTGACGCTGAAAATGGGCATCGAAAACCTTCTGCGCCACTACATCCCCGAAGTGGTCGAAGTGCGCCCCGTTGCGTGAGCTGACGCGCGCGAGGTGACGAAAAGGCCGCTTATTCTGGGCTTCGACACGTCTGGCCCGTGGTGCGGAACCGCGCTGATGTCCGGGGCAAAGTGCCTTTCCGCTGAGTATGTCGACATGGCCAAGGGTCAGGCCGAACATTTGATGTCGATGTTGGAAGATACGCTGGCAGAGGCGGGGGCGGAGTGGGGCGAATTGACGGCCGTCGGCGTCGGTATCGGCCCGGGCAATTTCACTGGGATCCGAATCTCAGTGTCCGCCGCGCGCGGTCTGGCGCTCGGTCTCGGCATTCCGGCCATTGGCGTGACGCTGCTTGATGCGCTCGCTTTTGGCACAGACGGCACGATCCTTGCCTGCATTGATGCGCGCCGTGGGCAAGGCTATTTTCAGCGCTTCGGCTATGGTGATCCCACACCCTTTATCGGCGCAATTGATGACGTTGAAATTGGACCCGACGGCCTGAAATGTATCGGCAATCTCGGCGCGGAATTGGCCGAAAAGCTGAGCGCAGAACACGCGCCAGCACAGTTCGCCCCAGCCTCTGCCATCGCACGCATCGCCGCAACCCGACTGGGTTCAAAGAATGCGCGGCCGACACCTTTTTACCTGCGCGCACCAGACGCCGCGCCGCCACGCAACCCCGCCCCGGTCATTCTGCCATGACGCCCGCCGCCTGCGCGGCGCTTCACGCCCGCGTTTTCACCACCCCGCGACCCTACAGCGAGGCCGAATTCCAAGCCTTTGACAGAGATCCCGTTTGCTTTACCTGCTGGCGGAACAATGCGGGTTTCGGGATTGGCCGCGTGATAGGCGATGAAGCAGAGCTACTGACAATCGCGGTTGATCCCGATCACCAGCGCAAAGGCATAGGTCGCGAATTACTCTCAGATGTTGAGGCCACCGCGCGCCTTCGTGGCGTGAAACGCATGTTCCTTGAAGTTTCCGAGGAAAACGCCGCTGCCATCGCATTATATGAAGGTGCTGGCTACGACACCGCGGGCCGACGCCCGGGCTATTACACCGTTGAAGGCCAAAGCCATGACGCGCTGACGATGGTGCGCGAATTGTAAGACGCGCCAGATTTATCCAGCCATTATCGGCAGCTAACCGAAAGTCACCGCCCAGTTATCCCCAGCAATTTGGCAGATTCCTATTGACGCTTTGGCGCGGCTGGGTCCTAAATTGTCCATCGCAGGTCGCGGATGTCCGTTTACCTGGGGCGATGTCTGCAACCTCAACGCCCGAAAACAACTGGGAGAGAACAATGACCCTTATGTCCAAACTACTTAACGCCGGTGCTGCCCTGGCAATCTCGGCGACCGCCGCGCAGGCCGAACCCGGCCTGATCATCGACCTTGGCGGCAAGTTCGATAAATCGTTCAACGAAAGCGCGTTTAACGGCGCGCAGCGGTGGGCCGAAGAAACCGGCGGCTCGTTCCTTGAAACCGAATTGCAGTCAGAGGCGCAGCGCGAACAGAACATGCGCAAGATGGCCGAACGCGGCGCCAACCCGATCGTGGTGCTTGGCTTCGCAAACGCATCGACCATCGAAAAGGTGGCCCCGGATTACCCGGACACCAAGTTCGCAATCATCGACGTGAACTGGCTCGACCTGCCGAACGTCCGCCAGATTGCATTTTCAGAGCATGAAGGTTCCTACCTCGTCGGTATGATGGCCGCGATGGCCTCTGAATCCGGCACCGTCAGCTTTGTCGGTGGTATGGATATCCCGCTAATCAGCCGCTTTGCCTGTGGCTATGCCCAGGGCGTGAAAGCCGTGAATGCCGATGCAAACGTCATCGTCAATATGACAGGCACAACACCGGCTGCATGGAACGATCCCGTCAAAGGCGCGGAAATCACGCGCGGCCAGATCGATCAGGGGTCCTTACCACCCTTCAAAATTTCCGGATCTGATTTGACGTTTGTCTGATCTGTGTGATTCAAGGAGTCTCCACTGCTGATATTGGAGGCTGGTTTGTTGGGAAATGTTTGTTTTTCAGAGCTTTATTCGAAGGTTGAGGCGGATTTTCAGGACCGCTTGCTCGGGTATCACAAGTCGCGCCGGGAGGGATTGTGCATCATAGCAAGCGTGATTTTGAACACGCGCAGCGTCAATCTGATGGAAAATGCGGCTGCTCTGCCCCGCGATATCGGCTCTGTGGACCACCGCTATCAATACATTTCGCGGGTTCTGGGCAATCCTCACATCGATACTGATGAGATCATGCAGGCCTATGTTGGTGAAATTTTCCGCCGCCAGTGTGAGGCCGGAGAAACGATTGTGGTGGCCCTTGATCAAAGCAAGCTCAACGAAGGGCATGAGGTTTTGATGTTATCGGTGCGGATGCGGGATCGGGCCCTCCCGGTCGCCTGGCGTGTACGCCAGACCAAAGGGCCGATTGGATGGCGCGTGCAACATGAGCTTTTGGAAGCAGTCCGCCCATGGCTCCCGGCGGATGCGCGTGTGTTGCTGGCGGGAGATCGGTTTTATGGAACCGCCCGATTGGTCGCATGGTGCCAGGAGGCTGGATGGGACTACCGGCTGCGCATGAAGGGAAATATCACACTGCAACATCAGGGTGGCGAGATGATGACGCGCGAAATTGCCCAACTGATGCCCGAAGGGCTTGTAAACGCTGAGCTTTACGGAACGGGCGTCTTTAGCAACATTGGAGTGCTTCACGAGGAGGGGCACAAAGAGCCTTGGATTATTGCCATGAATGCAGCACCGTCCGAGTACAAGGTGCTCGATTATGGAATGCGTTGGGGAATTGAAGCCATGTTCTCCGACTTCAAAACCCGGGGCTTTGAAATTACTCAAAGCCAGATCAAAAAGCCGGATCGATTGGCCCGCCTCATTTTGGTGCTGGCAATCGCCATGTACTGGGCTGTTTCAACCGGAGCAAACGAAGAGCACCACGTCGCAATACGCGGCGAAAAAAGGGGATTCGAAAAGCCCGAAGGTCCTTATGCTCTCTCTTCAAGACAGGCCTTCGTGCTATCCGACGATGCCTCGCAGGTTATGCCAAAATCCCCAAGCTCTGGGATGTCTGGCTAAATTGAAGGGTGGTAAGATCAGGGGTCTGACGTAGTTTATGCCGCTGCTGGCGGCACCGGTGTTGGTGTTCTGCAGGCCGCAACGGATGCGGGCATCCTGTCAATTGGCGTCGACAGCAACCAGAACTATCTGCACCCCGGCTCGGTCCTGACCTCGATGCTGAAGCGCGTGGACAACGCGACGTACAACGTCTTCAACGCCGGCGTAGAAGGCTTTGAGGCTGGCGTGATCACGATGGATTTGTCGACCGACGGCGTCGGTTATTCGCTGGATGAGCACAACATGGCGCTTGTCAGCGAGGATATGAAAGCCGCGGTTGAAGCTGCCAAGGCCGACATCATCGCGGGCAACATCTCGGTTCATAACTACACCACCGACGACAGCTGCCCGGCATTCTAAGCCAGCCGATCCGCGAGGAAGACACGAAATGACGCAATCACTGAATGACTTCTTCGCGGCATGGACCATGACAGAAGACGAAGGCCGGGACGATAAAATCGCCTCGGCCTTCGGCGACAGCGTTTACTACAGCGACCCGCGCTCTGACGGCGCATTGACCGACATGGCGTCGCTTTGCAGCTACGTCGGCGGCTTCCTGCCCATGTGCCCGCCGGGTGCAATGGTCGAGGTTGTCGACCCGGTCGACGTCAAAGACGGCCACGCGCGTGCCACTGTCAACTTCGTGATGAGCGCAGAGATGAAGCAGACCGGCCAGTATTTCGCCGATCTGGACGGCGACGGGAAGATCACCCGCATCGTGGGTTTCGTCGGCAAAGGCGCTGAATGACAGCGGCTGCCATTGAACTTAAGGGCATTTCAAAGTCCTTCGGCCCGGTTCAGGCCAACAAAGACATCGACATCCGCGTCATGCCGGGCACGATCCACGGCATAATCGGCGAAAACGGCGCCGGAAAATCTACTTTGATGTCAATCCTTTACGGCTTTTATCAGGCCGACAAGGGCGACATCTATATCGGTGGCGAACTGACCAACATCCGCGAACCGTTGCAGGCCATCGGGGCTGGCATCGGCATGGTGTTCCAGCATTTCAAGCTGGTGCAGAATTTCACGGTTCTGGAAAATATCATCCTTGGCGCGGAAGACGGCGCGCTATTGCGCCCCTCGCTCGCCAAGGCGCGGCGCGAGTTGAAGCAGCTTGCCGAAGAATACGAACTGAACGTCGATCCCGACGCGCTGATCGAAGAAATCGGCGTCGGGATGCAACAGCGTGTTGAAATCCTGAAGGCGCTTTATCGTCAGGCCGACATCCTGATCCTCGACGAGCCGACCGGCGTTTTGACCCCGGCAGAGGCTGACCACCTGTTCCGCATCCTCAAGGGTCTGAAGGATCAGGGCAAAACCATCATCCTGATCACTCACAAACTGCGCGAGATCATGGACGTGACCGATGAGGTCAGCGTCATGCGACGCGGCGAAATGGTCGCCACATTGACCACGGCAGAGACCAGCCCCGAACAACTCGCCGAGTTGATGGTGGGCCGCAAGGTCCTTCTGCGCGTTGACAAAACACCCGCCAATCCCAGCCGGACAGTTCTGAAGGTCAGCAATCTCAAAGTTGTGGACGAGGATAAGGTAGAGCGGTTGCGCGGCATCTCTCTGGACGTCCGCGCAGGCGAGATCCTCGGGATCGCCGGCGTGTCCGGCAACGGTCAGTCAGAGTTGTTGGAAGTGCTGGGCGGAATTACGCCCGCAACGTCTGGATCGATCCGCGTGAACGGCAACGAAATCGACATCACCGGCAGGCATTCCGACGGCCAGTCCCGCCGCGCACAGGGCATCGCCCATGTGCCCGAGGACAGACAGCACCTTGGGCTGATCATGGATTTCTTCGCGTGGGAGAACATGATCTTTGGCTACCACCACGATCCAGAATACCAACGCAGCAAGCTATTGATGGATAACAAAAATATCCAGGGCATAACCGCGCAAAAAATGGAACGCTTCGATGTCCGGCCACCGAACGCGACACTGCAGGCGAAGAGCTTCTCAGGTGGCAACCAGCAAAAGATCGTCCTGGCGCGCGAAATCGAGCGTGACCCCGATTTGTTGCTGGTCGGCCAACCCACGCGCGGCGTCGATATCGGCGCGATCGAGTTCATTCACCAGCAGATTATTGCGCTCCGCGATAAGGGCGCCGCCGTACTTCTTGTCAGCGTTGAACTCGACGAGATCATGGGCCTCGCCGACCGCATCGCGGTGATGTTCGACGGCCAGATCATGGGCGAGCGCCTGCCCGGTGAAACCGGTGAGCAGGAACTCGGCCTGCTGATGGCCGGGATCACCGACACCGACAGACCGCATTCCGTCGAAGAGGTCGCCGCGAACCTCGCGCATTCACACGGAGGCACGGTCTGATGGACAAGATGCCGAAATGGGTCGACATCGCGCTGATCCCGTTCATCAACCTGATCCTCGCACTGATCGTCTCCGGCCTCGTCGTGCTTTACATCGGCGAGAACCCGTTCGAGGCGATGGCGATCATGGTGCGCGGCGCGGTCGGATCGACCTACGGCTGGGGTTACACGCTTTATTACGCGACCAATTTCATCTTCACCGGTCTTGCCGTGGCCGTCGCCTTTCAGGCACGGCTGTTCAACATCGGCGGCGAAGGACAGGCCATGCTCGGCGGGCTTGGCGTGGCGCTCGTTTGCCTTGCCATTCCCTGGCCGCACTGGACGCTAGCGCTTCCCTTCGCGATCCTCGGCGGTGCGCTTTTCGGCGCCGCCTGGGCCGCGATCCCCGCTTACCTGCAGGCCAAACGCGGCAGCCACATCGTGATCACCACGATCATGTTCAACTATATCGCCTCGGCTCTCATGATCTATCTTCTGGTCAAGGTGATGAAAAAGCCGGGGTCTATGAACCCCGAAAGCCCAAGGTTTCCAGAAGGTACATTCCTTCCCTCGGCACATGATATGGCCAGCCTCATCGGACTGAATTTCTCTCGCTCGGCGCCCATGAACATCACGTTCTTCATCGCCCTTCTTGCCTGTCTTCTTGTCTATCTTCTGATCTGGCGCACGCGCCTCGGCTACGAAATCCGCGCCTTCGGGCAATCGGAGCCAGCCGCCAAGTATGCCGGCATCCGCCCGATTCGCATCACTATGATCGTCATGCTGATTTCCGGCGCACTGGCCGGGCTTTTGGGCATCAATGCCGTGATGGGCGAGGCGGAACGCCTTGTGACCGATCCCGTGCAAGGGGCGGGTTTCGTCGGTATCGCCGTCGCGCTGATGGGCCGGTCCCACCCGTTGGGTGTCCTGATCGCCGGCATCCTGTTCGGGATGCTCGTGCAGGGCGGCGGTGAGCTGGAATTCGAAAAACCTGAGGTCAGCAAGGAATTGGTCCTCGTCATTCAGGCGCTCGTCATCATGTTCACCGGCGCGCTCGACAACATGATCCGCGTTCCCATTGAACGGTTTTTTGTCAGGCTGAAGCGGGGGGCTGCGTGATGGATCTCGTCACCATCATCCAGATCCTCGACTCGGCGCTGCGCCTCGCCACGCCGCTTCTCTTCGCCTGCCTCGCCGGTCTGTTCAGCGAACGCGCGGGCATCTTCGACATCGGGCTTGAGGGCAAGATGCTGATGGCGGCTTTCATGTCGGCCTCGGTCGCCTATCTGACCGGCTCCGTCTGGCTTGGCCTTTTGGGCGGTATCGCGGCCTCGGTCGTATTGTCCCTGATCCATGGCGTCGCCTCGATCACCTTCCGTGGCAACCAACTGATCTCCGGCGTCGCGATCAACTTCCTCGCCTCGGGCCTGACGGTCGTTGTCTCGAAAGACTGGTTCAGTCAGGGAGGCCGCACACCGGCACTCGAAGGCGGCGCGCGGTTCAACGCGCTGGAATGGCCCTTTGCCGACGCCCTCAGAGACGCCGCGTTCGTTGGCCCGATCTACAGCGATCTGGTTTCTGGCCATACAATTCTCGTCTACGTCGGTCTTCTGACTGTCGCGATTTCCTGGTGGGTCCTGTTTCGTACCCGGTTCGGCCTGCGTCTGCGCGCCGTGGGCGAGAACCCCGAAAGCGTCGATACGTCCGGCATCAGCGTCACGCGCATGCGCTTCACCGCGGTTATCATCTGTGGTGTCCTCTGCGGCCTCGCGGGCGCCCATCTTGCCACAGGTATCTCGGCAGGCTTCGTCAAGGAAATGAGCGCCGGTCGCGGTTTTATCGCACTCGCCGCGCTGATCTTCTCCAAATGGCGCCCTGGTGCCGCACTGATGGCCTGCCTGCTTTTCGGCCTGCTCGAAGCCCTTGCCATCCGGTATCAGAACATCGAGATCGGCCAGTTCCAGGTTCCGGTGCAATTCATGCAGGCGCTGCCATATATCCTGACCGTCATTATTCTCGCCGGCTTTGTCGGCAAGGCGGTCCCGCCGCGCGCGGGTGGTGAGCCATACGTGAAAGAACGGTAACGCTGACGTCCCGTGCAAAGGTTACACAGTGCGAGCTTGTATTGATCGGGTCGGGGTATTGGCCTTGAACCGACCGTCCCTTAACTGGAGACAAGCCGCGCGCTCGCCTGCCCGTGGGATGGCAATGCAACCATTAAGTTTGCCCGTTTATCCAAGCCAAGCCCGTAGAAGCCCAATAGCTTGCACCCAGCCTCACCAAATCGCCAGCCCGTCGGGACGGCAGGCGATCGCGCGGCGCCTGCGGCTTGATTCCGCACGAGGGGCGCAAGCCACCATTGCCGGCTTCAGGCCGATTGCCGCAACTCTACCAAGGATTCCCGTACACCTAACCTCAAAAAAAACACCAAGACCAAAAGTCGATAAATCCCGAACCGTCGAGCATCGCACTCGAAACTATTCGCCTTCGCCGCCCGGCATATCGTCGCCCCAGTCTTCGGCCACCGACGTCGCACGATTGCTACGCAGGACGGCACAGACACTCTCCGCAAGCGCCACATGGGCCTCTTTGTTCTTAACCGGAACCGCCGCCACGAACGCGCCCACGTATGGCATTGCGCCCTGCAATTTATGCCCCCATGATCGGCGCGAATTCAGCAATGGGGCAAGTGCGATGACAGTGGAAAACCTCGTAAAGACCATTCACGCCAAGGTAGGCGACGCCCCTGTCCGCCTCGGCCTAGTCCTTGGGTCCGGCCTTGGCCATCTGGCAGAGGCGGTGCAAGGCACTGCGATCCCTTATGACGACCTGCCCGGCTTCCCCCATGCAGGCGTCTCGGGCCACAACCCAAAACTGGTGATCGGCGACCTTGAGGGCATTCGCGTTGCGGTCTTCGGTGGTCGCGCACATTACTATGAAGGCGGGCGCGGTGATGCGATGCGTCGGCCGTTGGAAGTATTGAAGGCGCTCGGTGCCGAACGTCTGATCCTGACAAACGCCGCCGGATCGATGCGCCCCGACATTCCGCCCGGTGAATTGATGCTTCTTGAGGATCACATCAATTTCTCCGGCCTGAACCCTTTGATCGGCGAGCCAACCGATGCCCGGTTTGTCCCGATGACCGAAGCCTATGACCGGGGCATGATCGCCGATCTCGAACGCGCCGCCGGGTTCGAGGCGATCACATTGGAACGTGGCGTTTACGCCTGGTATTCCGGCCCCAGTTTCGAAACACCCGCCGAAATCCGCGCCATAAAGATGTTGGGCGGCGATGCCGTCGGCATGTCAACGGTGCCCGAAGTCATACTCGCTCGTTTTCTGGGCCTGAAAGTCGCGGCAATCTCGAACATCACCAATATGGCGGCGGGAATGTCGGATGAGTCGATCAGTCACGAGCATACCAAGGCGATGGCCCCGATGGGTTCGGAAAAACTGGAAAGAATCCTCCGGCGGTACCTTCAGGGGCTGTCCTAACAGGTAAACGCCGACCATGCGCAACGGGGTTTGCTTAACACCGCCCATGCCATATGATCCGCCAAAATAAAACAAATCCACAGGGCACCGGGCAGTGTTCCAGACCACAACAGCGGCCGAAGCAGCCAGATCGAACTGGGATGTTGTCATCGCAGGCAGCAGCTTTTCGGCGATGTTCTTTCTTTACGGCTTGCCCGCCGGTACCCGCGCACTGATCGTCGAAAAAGGCGGGATCATTCCGCATGACGAACAACTCGCCGCGCTGGATCGGCCGCGCGAAGACTACGCCATGCAAAACCTGTCCGACCGCCCGAAGGAATGGGTGGCGCACCGGATGTTCGGCGGCAATTCGAATTGCTGGTGGGGGCAGGTTCCTCGTTTTCACCCCAACGATTTCCGTATGTCGGAACTCTACGGGCAGGGCGCGCCGTGGCCCATCGGCTATGACGATCTGGAACCTTATTACGCACGTGTCGAAACCGTGATGGAGGTCGCGGGCGGCGGCGTCGATCATATCCTGCCTCGCTCCTCCGCCTTCCCATACACTCCGCACGCACCATCGCGCAGTGATCAGGCCTGTATGGACGCCTTCCCCGACATCTGGGTGCCTGTCGCGACCGCCCGCGCCAATGGCGGCAGCCGCGCACAATGCTGCGCCAACGGGGTCTGTGACCTCTGCCCGGTCGATTCCAAGTTCACCGTGCTGAACGGCATCGACAGCTTTCTGCGCCCCGACGTGCTTCTTGTGACCGGAACAGAGGCCGTTTCGGTCGAGGCAACGGCTGGCCGCGCAAGCGCGCTTACGGTTCGCGACGCTGAAGGCGATCACCGCATCGCCGCCGACATCGTTGCACTGGGCACGAACGCGGTCTCCAACGCTGCGATCCTGCTTCGAAGTGGGCTGACCTCACCTGCACTGGGCCGGTATCTGCACGAACAGCATTCCGTCGAACTCGTGATCGACGTCGAAGCACCCGGCTATTTCGGCGGCACCTCGATCACCGGCCATTGCTATGGCTTTTATGATGGTGCGCATCGCAAGGACACGGCGGCAGTTTTGGTTGAAAACTACAACGCGCCCAACGACTTGCGCCTAGAACCGGGGCGGTGGACGGACCGCATGAAATTAAAGCTGATCGCCGAGGATATTCCGAACCCGGAAAACCGCGTTGAATTATCTGCCGACGACACCCCGAACATCATTTGGAACGGCTATTCGGCATATGCCGACGCGGGGCTCGACCGCGCGATTGCAGACCTGCAATCCATTCTGCCGTTTCAGATCGAGGGGATCGTGAGCCGCCGATCCGCAGCGACAGAAGCGCATATCCAGGGCACGCATCGCATGGGAACGACGGCGGAGAATTCGGTCGTCAACGACAATTGCGAAACGCACGAGATGCCGGGGCTTTTCGCGCTTGGCGCCGGGGTTTACCCGACCTCGTCGCCTGCCAACCCAACGCTGACCCTGTCAGCCATTGCGTTGCGCGCCGGGCGGGCAGTCTGATGGCCCTGACGCGAAGGTTCATACTCGCGGGCGGCCTTGGCGCAATTCTGGCTGGGGGCGGCTGGGTCTGGTCGCGTAACATTGAAACCGAACTGCGCGCTATCCTGCGCCGCAATTTCGGCAAAAGAAGTAACTCCCAAGCACCCTGTCCGATAGGGTTGCGGGGTTTTGTTCCGTCAGAGCCGTGCGATGATCTGAGGTGGTGACAGGGTCAGGATTTCCAGGATGTTGAACCGGTGTTTTCTGGCCGTCGAGATGACGGACCTGATGTCGGCGAAGACCCGCGCGCCCTCGAGGGTGCGGAAGGTGCCCGAGATTTTCATGCGCAGCTTCATCATGCGCAGGTCCTGTTCGGCCTGATTGTTTGTGAATGGGACCGCGAAGTCGGCGATGAATCGCAAAACGTCATCGCGGTAGTCACGCAGGCGGAGGAGCAGGTTGTGGCCTGGCCGCCTGGCTTTTCGGCCGCGGGTGCCGGGGCTTTTGGCCAGCGGGGGCTGGCGTTCGTGGAAGGCGAGCCCCTTGGCGAGGATCGCCATGTATCTGGTGACGATACCCTGGCGAACCAGTTCCGGGAGTTCGGTCTCGCCTTGATCCTGAGCCGCGCATCTGAGCTGATTGGCGCTATGAAGCACTGCGCTCATCTCCGTCGCCCAAGGCTCTTTTTCGATCTCTTCGATGGCCTTGAGTTCGCGCAAGTGATGCGCCCCGCAGAGGGCGTGGGCGTCCACTCCGCTCATATGGGCGTAGTAGGGTTTCCAGTGATCATGAATGATCGTCCCGCCGGTCAGGAAGGTTGGAACAGCACCGCGTTTGGCGCTGATGCGGTAATGGGTGAAGGCGGTATCGCAGATCGTGTGCAGCCAGTGCAGCTTGCCGGCAACACGAAGTCCGGTCTCGTCCAGATGCCGAACGCCGCCTTCGGCAAGCCGGGCGAGAATGTGTTCAACCACGACACCCATCTTATTTGCCGCGCCGCGCGTCCAGTTGGTCACGCTGGCCGCGCACAAGCTGGTGGCCCCAAACAGGTCGCGCATAAGCTGGCAGACCCGATCCTCGGGTATCAGCTGCTGAACATTGCAATAGACCGCCACTGCCCGCATGCGCGTGCCATATTGCACATGCGCGGCCACGCCATCGGGAAAGCCAGCCGTCGTCGTGGCTCGACAATGGTCGCAACAATAAACCGCCGCCTGATGCTCGGTGACCTCCAGGCGTGGCGCAGGCAAGTCGAACACCTGACGCTTCTCGATCGTAACCGGTGCGAGCGCCCCATGGTATCGGCTTGCGGTTTGATATGAGATGCTGGTCTCCAATGATCTGGAGGTAATTTGATGTTGGATGATGGGGCGGAGGTTTCGCGTCGCAGGCCTGTACTACGGACGGCGGCGGAGCGTGCGGCGATTGTGGCGGAGACGTATGCGCCAGGCGCGACGGTTGCGGGTGTGGCTCGCAAACACGGTATGTCGGCGACGCGGTTATCGACATGGCGCACGACGGCCCGGCGCAAGGTCGCGCGTGACGAGGGTCAGACGTCTGGTTTTGCAGAGATCGCAGTGCTTGCGACACCACCGCCTTCGCCCTTTGACGGTATTGAGATCATCGCGGGATCTGTCTCTATCCGGTTGCCCAAAAGCACGGCATCAAAACGGATCGCGAATGTTGCGCGGCACCTGGCGCGACAGGGATGATTGTTCCGTCGCAATCGGTGCGGGTTGTGATTGCGACCAGGCCGGTGGATTTCAGGAAGGGCCATGACGGGCTGGCGGCGGTTGCCGAACGCGATCCGGGCCTTGATCCGCACTCGGGCGTAATCATCGTGTTCCGCGCCAAACGTGGAGACCGCATCAAGGTTCTGCTTTGGGATGGGTCCGGTCTGGTGATGACGTACAAGCGGCTGGAACAGGGCAAGTTCGCCTGGCCCAGGGTCCATGATGGCGTGATGCGGCTGTCCAAGGCACAATTTGAGGCCCTGTTTGAGGGCCTGGACTGGCGACGGGTGACGGCGCGGCGGACACGTCGACCGGGTGCGGCAGAGTGACTCTCAGCCTTATGTACAGGGTGTAAATCGTGGCCTGATCTGCTAAGAACACGCCATGCCTGACGCTCTTGAATCCCTTGATCTGGATGCCCTTCCCGCGGAGGTGCGGGCGGTTGTTTTGGCGGCCCGGCAGGACGCTTCAAACCTAACATCTCAGTTTGCCGAACTCGAAGAAAGCAACGCCGCTCTCGCCACGCAGAACGCGGAACTTGAGGCGATCAACGCGCGTCTGGAGCATTTTGTCAAAGAACTGCACCAACTGGTCTATGGCAAACGCTCCGAGAAGCTCAGCCCGGATGAACGGCAACTGGCTTTTGAAGATCTGGAGGTCGCGACAGTCGAGGCCGAGGCGCAGTCAGAAACAATCGAGATGACCAAACCGCGCAAGAAGCGCAAACCTGCGCAGCGCAACCTTGGGAACCTGCCGGATCATCTGGAACGTATCGAACAGGTGATCGAGCCTGCCAGCATTACATGCCCCTGCGGCTGTGGTGAGATGGTCAGGATCGGCGAAGATCGCACCGAACGACTGGATATTGTTCCGGCCCAGGCGCGGGTGATCGTGACCATCCGGCCCAAATACGCCTGTCCGAACAAGGACGCTGGCGTGACCCAGGCACCTGCACCGGTACATCTGATCGAGGGTGGCCTGCCTACCGAGGGGACATTGGCGCAGGTGGCCGTGTCCAAGTACGCCGATCACTGCCCCTTGTTCCGGCAGGCGCAGATTTATGCCCGATCCGGCCTTGATCTGCACCGCTCCACCCTTGCGGGCTGGATGGGCCGGATATCCTTCCATCTTGCTCCCGTGGTGGATCATCTGTTCAAAGATCTCAAATCTTCCAGCAAGCTCTTTGCTGATGAGACGCGCTGTCCGGTGCTCGATCCGGGGCGCGGCAGAACCAAGACCGGGTATCTCTGGGCCATTGCCCGCGATGAGCGGCCCTTCGGGGGCACCGCCCCACCGGGTGTTGTGTTCTGTTACGCCGATGGGCGTGGCGGCAAACACGCAACGGAGTTCCTGACCGGCTTCAGCGGTACGCTGCAGGTGGATGGCTATACGGGTTATAATGCCCTGACCAAACCGGGCCGTAACTCAGGATCCGTCAAACTGGCCTATTGCTGGGCTCATGCGCGGCGCAAGCTCAAGGAAGTGCATGACCGCGATGGCTCGCCCATTGCAGGGGATGGGCTCAGGCGGATTGCCGAGTTCTACAAGATCGAGGCTGAGATTAGAGGAAAACCCGCCGCCGAGCGCAAAGCTGTTCGCCAGGAAAAGACCAAGCCGCTGATCGAGGCATTCGAGACTTGGCTCAAAACCGTCCGCTCCCGCATCTCGGCCAAATCACGCCTCGGCGATAAGCTCTCCTACATCGCCAAACACATGGACGGACTGAAGCTCTTTCTCGATGACGGCGCTATCGAGATGGACAGCAACGTGGTCGAGCGAACCATCCGCCCGATTGCCCTCAATCGTAAGAACGCGCTCTTTGCGGGCCATGACGAAGGTGGCAGAAACTGGGGGCGTATCGCCTCCCTGATCGAAACCTGTAAGCTTAACGACGTCGAGCCCTATGCCTATCTCAAGGCAACCCTCGAAGCCATCGCTGCCGGCCATCCAGCAGCCCGCATCGACGAACTCATGCCATGGAACTTTGACAGGGCGCGGTGACACCGCTTACTCTCGATCCCTTTCACCATCTCCGCCGTCAGGGCGCTCTGACAGGCGCTGCAATGCGTCGCCTAATACCAAGGGTTATTCAATCTGACCGACTTTCGCCCAGTTGCGGCTTGCGATGGATGTGATGGTTTGCGGTCTTGCGATGAGGTTGTTCCAGGCCTCGCACCCCGCGTCGAGAATCGCGTCATATGTGTCGAACGTCCGGTTTGCGAGCCATGTCTGGCGGAGATATTGCCAAATGTTTTCGGTTGGATTCAGCTCTGGTGATTTGGGCGGCAGAAACATGAGCGACAGGTTTTGCGGGATTTCCAGAGCGGATGTCGTGTGCCAGCCGGCTTGGTCCATGAGGATGACGGCGTGGGCGCCATCGGAGACAATTTTGCTGATTTCTTCCAGGTGGCGCTGCATCGCATAGGTGTCGGCTGCTGGCATCATGATCGCCGCGCCGGTGCCGCGTTCGGGGCAGATGGCGCCAAAAAGATACGCATTTTGGTAACGCTGATCGGCGGGCTGGCGGGGCCGTGTGCCCTTGCGTGCCCACTGGCGGACGCGGGTGTTCTTCTGACCGAGACGCATCTCGTCCTGGAACCAGATTTCGACGGGTTTGTCCGGCGGCACCCCCTGAAGCGTCTCCTTCAGATTGTCGCCGAAGTTTTTTTGAAATCCTCAATGACCTGCACGTCCTGCCCCGGGTGCTGAGGGCGTGCGCTGATGTGGGAAAAGCCCAGATTGTGCAGAATCTGCCCCACATGGCGCTCGTGATAGTCGACGCCAAAACGCGCCTTGATCACATTCTTCAAATCGACCCGCCGCCAGCGGACGACACCGTCCTTTTCAGGATCAGGACCGGTCTCGACAAGAGCCGCCAGTTCATCCAGTTGCGCATTGTCAAGGCGGGATCGCGAGCCTCCTCGCTGCCGATCCAGCAGCCCCGCTGGACCATCAGCGTTGAAACGGAGCACCCAGTCCCTGAGCGTTTGCCGGTCCATCCCGCCAATGCGGGCCGCAGCCCCACGCGACATGCCATCGGCGATAGCGGCAAGCGACAAAAGCCGTCGGCTCTGCCGGGCATCAGAACTCTCTGCGGCAAGCTTGCGCAGATCATTGGCGGTAAAATCGGCTCGCATCGGTATCCTGGCTGGCATCGGTGGTCTCCTTTGCCAATCTTGAATCACCTCAGCACCTCAGGCGGTACCCAAAATCCATAGCTGAGTCATTTTGAAGCACCCTTGGTATCATGCCGTTCGACAAAGTCGGGTGTTGACGTCTGGCGCAGGGTGTCGCCCCGGTGGCCAACTTGGCCGCCACTTTTCTTTCCGGATTTGCCACGCAGGCTGCGCGGGGCTGGCTTCTTCAGGCCATCACTTGAAGGGGGCTTGCTGCTATTGCTGCTGTTCTTGGCCAACTGTCGGCGCAGGTCCGTGATCTCTTCCGCCATGCTCGCCAACGCAGCTTCAAGCTCAGCGATCCGACGCAGAGCCGTGGCGAGAAGTTGTTCAAGGGCGGCAACCTGATCCATCCCACCACTGATTCAGAGAAATCAACCCGGCGCCACAGAATTCAGACAAGAAAGGTAACTCCCAAGCACCCTGTCCGATAGGGTTGCGGGGTTTTGTTCCGTCAGAGCCGTGCGATGATCTGAGGTGGTGACAGGGTCAGGATTTCCAGGATGTTGAACCGGTGTTTTCTGGCCGTCGAGATGACGGACCTGATGTCGGCGAAGACCCGCGCGCCCTCGAGGGTGCGGAAGGTGCCCGAGATTTTCATGCGCAGCTTCATCATGCGCAGGTCCTGTTCGGCCTGATTGTTTGTGAATGGGACCGCGAAGTCGGCGATGAATCGCAAAACGTCATCGCGGTAGTCACGCAGGCGGAGGAGCAGGTTGTGGCCTGGCCGCCTGGCTTTTCGGCCGCGGGTGCCGGGGCTTTTGGCCAGCGGGGGCTGGCGTTCGTGGAAGGCGAGCCCCTTGGCGAGGATCGCCATGTATCTGGTGACGATACCCTGGCGAACCAGTTCCGGGAGTTCGGTCTCGCCTTGATCCTGAGCCGCGCATCTGAGTTGATTGGCGCTATGAAGCACTGCGCTCATCTCCGTCGCCCAAGACTCTTTTTCGATCTCTTCGATGGCCTTGAGTTCGCGCAAGTGATGCGCCCCGCAGAGGGCGTGGGCGTCCACTCCGCTCATATGGGCGTAGTAGGGTTTCCAGTGATCATGAATGATCGTCCCGCCGGTCAGGAAGGTTGGAACAGCACCGCGTTTGGCGCTGATGCGGTAATGGGTGAAGGCGGTATCGCAGATCGTGTGCAGCCAGTGCAGCTTGCCGGCAACACGAAGTCCGGTCTCGTCCAGATGCCGAACGCCGCCTTCGGCAAGCCGGGCGAGAATGTGTTCAACCACGACACCCATCTTATTTGCCGCGCCGCGCGTCCAGTTGGTCACGCTGGCCGCGCACAAGCTGGTGGCCCCAAACAGGTCGCGCATAAGCTGGCAGACCCGATCCTCGGGTATCAGCTGCTGAACATTGCAATAGACCGCCACTGCCCGCATGCGCGTGCCATATTGCACATGCGCGGCCACGCCATCGGGAAAGCCAGCCGTCGTCGTGGCTCGACAATGGTCGCAACAATAAACCGCCGCCTGATGCTCGGTGACCTCCAGGCGTGGCGCAGGCAAGTCGAACACCTGACGCTTCTCGATCCCTTTCACCATCTCCGCCGTCAGGGCGCTCTGACAGGCGCTGCAATGCGTCGCCTCATGCCGTTCGACAAAGTCGGGTGTTGACGTCTGGCGCAGGGTGTCGCCCCGGTGGCCAACTTGGCCGCCACTTTTCTTTCCGGATTTGCCACGCAGGCTGCGCGGGGCTGGCTTCTTCAGGCCATCACTTGAAGGGGGCTTGCTGCTATTGCTGCTGTTCTTGGCCAACTGTCGGCGCA
Organism: uncultured Paracoccaceae bacterium; assembly: GCA_951812305.1. Taxonomy (GTDB): domain Bacteria; phylum Pseudomonadota; class Alphaproteobacteria; order Rhodobacterales; family Rhodobacteraceae; genus Rhodobacter_B. Next base: position 187,995 of record CATOSB010000006.1, on the reverse strand, counting down.
GGTCCGTGATCTCTTCCGCCATGCTCGCCAACGCAGCTTCAAGCTCAGCGATCCGACGCAGAGCCGTGGCGAGAAGTTGTTCAAGGGCGGCAACCTGATCCATCCCACCACTGATTCAGAGAAATCAACCCGGCGCCACAGAATTCAGACAAGAAAGAAAAAAACACGCGCAAAATGGCAAATTCGACTCACCATAAAACTGACAATAACACTCAAACGTGGGGGGTGCTTGGGAGTTACTAAAAATCTTTCTAAGCCTCTCGCTGAGAGCGTGAATGGTATGAAAGTGGTGAAAATAACTATGTGCAAAGACACTCCCGTGCATATCAGGCGGCTTGCGAGCTATCTGTTTAAGGCCCCACAAGGAGGAAAAACTCTTTGGGTGGATAAGGTGTTTGACACTGAAGGGGCCTTCAAAAGTGGTAGGTTTCGTCAACGGAAAGGCAGCAAGAAAAATCACAGAAAGATATTGTTCAGCAGGCTGGCTGAAGTTCTCTCTCATACTGATGTTCGCAAGCTGATGATCTCTGGGGGGGAAGGAGTACTTCTAAAGCGGAAGCTCATTAAATCCGTTGGCGCAGCGCTTGACCTTCAGAGCTCGCCTAGCCCTACGGAGTTTGGTTTGGAGCAGACACTCCTGTTCTGGGAAAGCATGCGCCTCCAAGGTCATGGGGCAAAATACAAACTACCCACCATAACAGTCTAGGGCGAGGTATTTGGTACTAAAAGGGGGTGGCGATGTGCCCCCGGTATCGACTTGTTTGGCGCAAAGCGGAAGTTAGCTAATCATAGATACGCCTCAATTTCATTAGTGGGGCTGGGATCGCGGACGCACTTTAACCGTAGCTTAGGCTTTCTGTGCGATTTTCAAGAGGCCGCTAGATGGCAGTCGGAAGTTGAGGGCTGTCATAAGGCTAGTTCGTGCTGAATCCTTTGTAACTCCCAAGCACCCTGTCCGATAGGGTTGCGGGGTTTTGTTCCGTCAGAGCCGTGCGATGATCTGAGGTGGTGACAGGGTCAGGATTTCCAGGATGTTGAACCGGTGTTTTCTGGCCGTCGAGATGACGGACCTGATGTCGGCGAAGACCCGCGCGCCCTCGAGGGTGCGGAAGGTGCCCGAGATTTTCATGCGCAGCTTCATCATGCGCAGGTCCTGTTCGGCCTGATTGTTTGTGAATGGGACCGCGAAGTCGGCGATGAATCGCAAAACGTCATCGCGGTAGTCACGCAGGCGGAGGAGCAGGTTGTGGCCTGGCCGCCTGGCTTTTCGGCCGCGGGTGCCGGGGCTTTTGGCCAGCGGGGGCTGGCGTTCGTGGAAGGCGAGCCCCTTGGCGAGGATCGCCATGTATCTGGTGACTATACCCTGGCGAACCAGTTCCGGGAGTTCGGTCTCGCCTTGATCCTGAGCCGCGCATCTGAGCTGATTGGCGCTATGAAGCACTGCGCTCATCTCCGTCGCCCAAGGCTCTTTTTCGATCTCTTCGATGGCCTTGAGTTCGCGCAAGTGATGCGCCCCGCAGAGGGCGTGGGCGTCCACTCCGCTCATATGGGCGTAGTAGGGTTTCCAGTGATCATGAATGATCGTCCCGCCGGTCAGGAAGGTTGGAACAGCACCGCGTTTGGCGCTGATGCGGTAATGGGTGAAGGCGGTATCGCAGATCGTGTGCAGCCAGTGCAGCTTGCCGGCAACACGAAGTCCGGTCTCGTCCAGATGCCGAACGCCGCCTTCGGCAAGCCGGGCGAGAATGTGTTCAACCACGACACCCATCTTATTTGCCGCGCCGCGCGTCCAGTTGGTCACGCTGGCCGCGCACAAGCTGGTGGCCCCAAACAGGTCGCGCATAAGCTGGCAGACCCGATCCTCGGGTATCAGCTGCTGAACATTGCAATAGACCGCCACTGCCCGCATGCGCGTGCCATATTGCACATGCGCGGCCACGCCATCGGGAAAGCCAGCCGTCGTCGTGGCTCGACAATGGTCGCAACAATAAACCGCCGCCTGATGCTCGGTGACCTCCAGGCGTGGCGCAGGCAAGTCGAACACCTGACGCTTCTCGATCCCTTTCACCATCTCCGCCGTCAGGGCGCTCTGACAGGCGCTGCAATGCGTCGCCTCATGCCGTTCGACAAAGTCGGGTGTTGACGTCTGGCGCAGGGTGTCGCCCCGGTGGCCAACTTGGCCGCCACTTTTCTTTCCGGATTTGCCACGCAGGCTGCGCGGGGCTGGCTTCTTCAGGCCATCACTTGAAGGGGGCTTGCTGCTATTGCTGCTGTTCTTGGCCAACTGTCGGCGCAGGTCCGTGATCTCTTCCGCCATGCTCGCCAACGCAGCTTCAAGCTCAGCGATCCGACGCAGAGCCGTGGCGAGAAGTTGTTCAAGGGCGGCAACCTGATCCATCCCACCACTGATTCAGAGAAATCAACCCGGCGCCACAGAATTCAGACAAGAAAGAAAAAAAACACGCGCAAAATGGCAAATTCGACTCACCATAAAACTGACAATAACACTCAAACGTGGGGGGTGCTTGGGAGTTACCAAAAGAATTGCAAATGCGCCGGATGCCGACCAGTTCATCGAGGAATTTGCCACGCTCTGGCGCGCCGAAACCTCGCCGCGCAACCAGCCCTATCGCCCGAGATACTGGTCCGTTGCGGTGTTTTCAGACAAGGCAAAGACAGAACGCGATGCGCTTGAAGAAAACGTGCTGGAAATGTTCCTGCGCGCGACGAACGCAGTGCGGGCGAAGGAAGACAATCAGGATCTGGCCTATCTCGGGATGCCACACCCCTACGAAAACCCGTGCGCCAACCCGCTCAGTTCGAACTGGCTTTAGATCTGTTTCGGCTTTCTCGGTTTGGCGGACTGGACCCGACGCGGACCCAGAGATGTTTCGCCCTGCGCGGAGTCGAGGCGAAGCCGCCGCGCATTCGACGACGCGCCCCACGCGGCGGCGATTTGGCTGAGGATAGTGGCAACTTCGAACGTTCTACGGGTTTGGCAGGGATAAAGCGCGTAACACTTGCGTTGGATCGCCACCGTGCGCGTCATCGAATGTGCGGCTTGTGTTCCAAAACGTGGATCCGTTTAAGCCCACATGACGCACCCGAATTCCTTTGTAGCCGATGCGCCCCGAACGTCGCCAAACAGCCCGCTACCGGCTCAATCCGCTCTGCAGTGCCGGCAATCCAACGCGGCAAATCCGTAATGCTTCAGCCATCTCAAATCGCTGTCAAAGAACGCGCGTAAATCGGGCATTCCGTATTTCAGCATCGCCAGCCGGTCGATGCCCATTCCAAAGGCAAAGCCCTGCCATTCTTCAGGGTCAATCCCGCCCGCGGACAGAACTTTCGGATGCACCATGCCAGAGCCGAGGATTTCCATCCAGTCATCGCCCTCGCCCACCTTCAAACGCCCACCGTCCCATGAACAGCGCAGATCGACCTCTGCCGACGGCTCAGTGAACGGAAAGTGTGACGCACGAAAGCGCAGCTCGACCTGCTCGACTTCAAAAAACGCGCGGCAAAACTCTTCCAGGCACCATTTCAGATTGGCCATGCTCAGGTCGCGGTCAATCGCCAGACCTTCCAACTGATGAAACATCGGCGTGTGTGTCTGATCGTAATCGGCGCGGTAAACCCGCCCCGGTGCGATGATCCGGATCGGTGCGCCGTGCTTTTCCATCGACCGTATCTGCACCGGCGACGTGTGCGTGCGCAGCACATGCGGCGGCCGGTTATCTCCCGCCTCGCGGTGCATATAGAACGTGTCCATCTCGGTCCGCGTCGGGTGCTCTGCAGGAATATTCAGCGCATCGAAATTGTACCAGTCGCTTTCAATCTGCGGGCCTTCAGCCACTGCAAAACCCATATCGGCAAAGATCGCGGTCACTTCTTCGGTCACCTGACTGATCGGATGCACCGTGCCTTGCCGCCGCTCACGCGCTGGCAAAGTCACGTCCAGCCATTCGGTGCGCAGCCGCTCATCCAGCGCCGCATCCGACAGCGCCGCCTTTTTCGCTGCCAACGCCGCGTTGATCTCGTCCTTCAACGCGTTCAGCTTCGGACCCGCAACCTGGCGCTCTTCAGCCGTCATTTTCCCCAGCTCACGCATCTGCAGGCTGATCTCGCCTTTTTTGCCAACGGCCTGCACACGCAGGTCTTCCAGCGATTGCTCGTCGCTGGCCTGCGAAATCAGGGTAAAGAATTTAGCGCGAAGATCGTCCATCGCAACGGGCCTTTTGAAATCTTGGCTGCTGCTATCGCTTCGGGCCAGATACCGCAAGGCGACAGAACCAGAATAAGCCAAACAGCGGCCTCGCTAACCGGGCTCGGCCTGCAACTAGTCCTGGAAGCGTCAGGCCGCCTGTTTATCCGATCCACAATTCCAGGCGAACCAAAGACCGACCAGCAGAACGCCATATGCCGCATCAAAATATCGCAGGAACAACGACACAAACGCGCTGTCATTGGCGGAGGCGGCGGTTTCAGAAGAAATCAGCGTCCCAAACAGAAACACGGTCGCATCCCAATACCCATGCAGCAGGATCGGAAAAATGATCGTTCCCAAATGTAATCGCAGGCCCGCGTACATCAAACCCATTCCGGCGGCATGTATGACCTGATGATGGGTGCTGGCCAATTCCTGACCGGTGACCCAGTTCACGTAATGCATCGCCCCGAACAGGACGGACGACGCCAAGACGGCAACCAGCTTTCCGAATTTCTTGTCAAAGCCGTAAAAGACTATCCCGCGAAACAAGACTTCTTCGTAGACGCCCACCAAAAGCATCGTAACCAACAATGGCGCCGTCGGGAAAGTCTTCCGAGGGGCCACTGGCGCTGTTTCAGCCTTCTGGATTTCAGGTTTTGCCTTTTGGGTTGGAATTTTGTCCTTGTTTTGGCCGAAAATCCGGTTTTTGGGCGGACTCGCCCCGGGGATCACGCTGTTACGATCGGGATTTTATCCACGCCAAGCACAACCAGCCGCTTCAGGTTATGTCCAATAGCGGTGCAAGCGACCTGGAACTGTACCTTGGCCTGACCACGATAGCGCACCTGTTTCGAGCGCTTTGAAAACACGCGCTCATATGGCGCACGCATCTTGCTGAGCCAGCGATCCTTATCGCGGTTTTTTGCCGCCATATTGTTCTTCTTGATGACCGCGCTGTGACATCCTTTGCGTTTGAGTTCCCTCTGTGCAGGTGCAGTGCAATAGCCTTTGTCTGCATAAACAGCACCCTGATCCGGGCACACATGGCGCAGACCTTTGGCATCATCGACATTGGCCGGTGTGGCCGCCACTTTGTTGACCAGACCTGATTGCATGTCCACGCTGGCATGTTCCTTGTAGCCATACCAATATTTGTTTTTGTTCTTTGCGCCAAAACGCGCTTGCTTGTCGGCAGCAACCCTGGGAGCGGTTTCGTTGTTGAACTTCTCCAGACCCTTGGCGATGGCTTTGTCCCGATCACTCCAGTTCGAGAATTTCGAAACCAGCTGGCTGGCATCCACAAAGGTGAACACTTCCCGGATCAAACCTGCAGCCTTCAAGCTGACGCGCAGACGATTGAAAATGTCCATGAGCCCCTTTGTACCCAACCGCTTGCGGAAATCGCCGAAAAACGAGTGATCAGGTGTCTTCTCACTGAGCCCAAAGCCGCAAAACCATTTGGCTGCAAGGTTCTCACGCATGAACCGTTCCATCTCCCGATCGGAAATGTCCTCAAGGAATTGAAGCACCAGCATGCGAAACGCACGCCCGGCACCCAATTCAGGGCGCCCGCGATCAGAATAAAGCGCTGCCGGAGGCTTTGCCAAAGCACACAGGTCAACAACCGCTTCAAACTTGCGGTACGGATGATCAGCCAACACAAGCCCATCCAACGTTGCAAACATTTCAATCTGATCACGCTTCATAGCCAGCCACCCCAAAAAATACTCACGCAGACTGAATCAATTCATCACAGTCCTGTCCAGAGACTTTTCCGACAGGGCCACAATACTGGCAGGACCCGAACATATTCACTGTCCAGCGGCTCAGAAGGCCCGCTGAAATGCGACAGCAGTCCAAGCACCAGTAATGACGTCGTAAACAACAAGGGTGGGATCAGAAAGATCCAGGTTCCCTTGTTGTAACTTCCCGGCAATGCAATCTGGCGCCACCACCGCAGCACCGCGATGATTAGAAACAACGAGACAACCAGACCAACTTCAAACCAGAACTGTCCGGCGGCGTCCAAAACCGTGTCGATGCCACGCCCGTTGCCAAACCGTTCATCCGAGAAAAATGCGGGTCTGGCAAATACCAGAAAATAGCCGACGACACAGATCAGCGCGGTGGCCACGGTGTTATGACGCAAAAACGATATCATGGGCTCTCCAGTATTTTATCACGCTGGCAGTTATCCTGCCAACGGCGTGTTTCGTGGATTATCCGGTGTAATCTATGCATCGGATTTTTTCACGTCCACGGTTGAACAGGTTGCGACTGCACGGATAACCAGACTGTCCCAATTCACATTCCAGTTAACCGTGCGCTGGCTTCCATCTGCAGAAAGGGGATAGACGCTGACTGCAGCATTCCAAAGATCTTTGAACGTCGGAACTTCAAACCAGACATATTCGTGGCAGGCCTTCAATGCATCAACAGTAACGCTGTCAAACGCAAAAGCGTTGCCGACCCGGTTCACATTGTACATCGCACGATATATGATCGGCGACACGAACTATTATCGCTGCTTATTTTGTATAGTCTTCGACACGCTCGACTTTGCCCCCTACTACCTCACAAATACCTGCCGATTTAACTTCTGGGTCATCCCAACGAACGTGCCAGACAGTGGTAACGCTATCCCCATCCGAACTGTACGGGTAGGCCGAGATCGCCGCGTTGGGCAGATCCGAATATGGGGGAATTTCGGTCCAGACAAAGTCGTGACATGCTTTCAGCGCGGTCAGCGTTGCTTGGTCGAATGCCGAAGCAGAGCTCGCGGCAACAGCAAGGCACATCGTGGTAGAGACAAAAAGTGTTTTCATGGGACTCTCCAAATAACGTTGGGCTCACCGCATCATATTAGATTATCTGCCACAAATTTTCACAAAAAAAACGCGCCCCGACCGGGCGCGTTCTGGCTGTTCGACGCAGAGGCCGCAATCTAACCCCGATTCTGGATAAGACGTTGGCGTCACCAGTGCACTACTCGACAGAATTTTTTCGTAGTTTTTTGATTCGTTTTTTACGATACTCGTTGACCCTTTTTCGCAGAGGGTTGCGATGAGGGATTTCCACCATTGTTATGGAAATGATCCTCGGTTCTCTCAAAGCCTCATTTGGCTCCAGTTCAACGGCAATTCCGCCAAACTCTCCAAGAAATAGAACATTTGAAACGGTTTCGTGATCTGCTTTGAATGTATCAGGGTCATTTTTCCGTACGTGTTTCGGGATGATCACCTGAAAGGGAGTGGCAGCCATCAGATCGAGCACAAGTGTCATGGTTCTTTTAGGGAGCGCAGCCAGTTCATTGAGCTTATCCGTGAGGGCGTAGAAACGGTTGGGGTCCTCTTCCATCATGTCGAACATGAGGTCCCGGATCTTCTCATAAGCGAGATCTTCGTTGATTGGGAAGTTGTTCTCCATGGCGCGCACCTTTTGCCCCGTGTTGACCAGCCTGAATGCCCCCGTGATTAGTATGGGGTGAGAGGGGTTTCCAGGTACGTTGCCCCATGATTCAAGGTTCAAAAGCGACACAATATGGACCGCCACTCATGTCGATCACTAACACCGCACTTTTTGTCTGTCTCGATGATTTTGCAAAAACCTACGAGGACTGGGAGCGCCACCGGTTGATCCCCTCGGGTCGTCAGAGGCTTCGCTCCGGCAAGCTGACCCTGGGGGAGAGCCTGTTCATCATGGTCTTGTTTCACTTGTCGCCGTTCAAGGACTTCAAACATTATTGGATTTATGGCGTTGAGCAGAAATACCGTGACTGCTTTGGCAACCTCCCGAGCTATGGTCGGTTTGTCAGCCTCATGCCAAGATTAATGGTGCCGTTTTGCATACTGCTGCACTGCTTCAGCGGTGAAAAAACCGGCGTCTATTTTGCCGACAGCACTAAGCTCGCGGTCTGCCACAATGCCCGCATTAATCGAAACAAGGTCTTCAAGGGGCTGGCAAAGCGCGGTCGCAGCACAATGGGCTGGTTCTTTGGCTTCAAACTGCATCTAATCATCAACAACAAGGGGGAGATCATGGCCGTCAAAATCACGGCAGGTAATGTCGATGATCGAAAGCCGTTTGAAGCCATGATCGCGGGCCTCGAAGGCAAAATATTTGCTGATAAGGGCTATATCTCCAAATCCCTCTTCCAACGGCTCTGGCAGCGTGGGCTCCACCTCGTCACCGGCATTCGCCGCAACATGAAAAACTATCTCCTGCCAATCCTGAACAAAATCCTGTTGCGAAGGCGGTTCATCATCGAAACTCTGTTCGATAAGTTGAAAACCAGCATGGGACTGGAACACACTCGACACAGATCGCCTGCCAACGCATTCGTACACCTCATCTCGTGTGTCGCAGCCTATATGCTCGGGAAAACCAAAGTTAAAATGGGACCCATAACCGTGCCGGAAACAATCAGGCAGGTCGAATACCAGATATAGCGCTTATCCAGAACTCAGGTAATCTAGCCAAGCGCAGCCTGCGCCTTGGCCACAATCGCGCCGAAAGCATCGGGCTCATTCACGGCCAGATCGGCCAGAACCTTACGATCGACCTCGATCCCTGCCAGCGTCAGGCCGTTGATGAAACGGCTATAGGTTAGCGCCTCGTCGTGGCTGCGCACCGCGGCGTTGATCCGCTGGATCCACAGCGCGCGGAAGCTGCGCTTGCGGGCCTTGCGGTCACGCGTCGCATACTGGTTCGCCTTGTCGACGGCCTGCGTTGCGGTTTTGAAATTGCGGGACCGCGCGCCGTAATAACCTTTGGCGGCTTTGACGATCTTGCGGTGACGTGCGTGGGCGACTGTGCCGCCTTTGGTGCGTGACATCTTTCAGGTCCCCCTAGCGCGCGTATGGCATGTAGCCCTTGACGGTTTTCTCGTCAGGGGCAGAAAGCGTGGTGGTGCCACGCGCGTTGCGGATGAACTTGTTGCTGCGTTTGATCATACCGTGGCGTTTGCCCGCCTGGGCACTAAGAACGCGGCCAGAGGCCGTCACTTTAAAGCGCTTCTTGGCGCTCGACTTGGTCTTCATCTTAGGCATTTCCATCTCCTCTTCAGGGTGGTCGAAGACGCGACTCGGTATGCCCTTTCACCGGCCACGTCGTTTGCAGACGTGCCGTATAGGGCGGTGCCGGCCTGCGATCAAGAGAAAAGTGTGTATTGCATTGGCCAATTGCCGGGCTGTTTCCAAGCCAATCAGGACTTCCCTGGTACTGGCGGCTGTTAGCCTTAAGCGGACTTTCCATAACTGGTGACTCGACGCGCGGTTGCCTGCCCGTGGGGTGGCGATGCGACCTTGCAGTTGGCCTGTTTATCCCAGCCAAGTCCGTGCATGTTCAACGGCTTGCACCCAGCCTCACCAAATCGCCAGCCCGCCGGGACGGGCAGGCGATCGCGCGGCGCCTACGGCTTGATTCCGCGCGAGGGGCGCAAACGTGCAATGTCCGCTTCAGGCCATTACCAGACCAGATTTCGTCAACACCCGAATGGCCTTATACCAAGGGTGCTTCAAAATGACTCAGCTATGGATTTTGGGTACCGCCTGAGGTGCTGAGGTGATTCAAGATTGGCAAAGGAGACCACCGATGCCAGCCAGGATACCGATGCGAGCCGATTTTACCGCCAATGATCTGCGCAAGCTTGCCGCAGAGAGTTCTGATGCCCGGCAGAGCCGACGGCTTTTGTCGCTTGCCGCTATCGCCGATGGCATGTCGCGTGGGGCTGCGGCCCGCATTGGCGGGATGGACCGGCAAACGCTCAGGGACTGGGTGCTCCGTTTCAACGCTGATGGTCCAGCGGGGCTGCTGGATCGGCAGCGAGGAGGCTCGCGATCCCGCCTTGACAATGCGCAACTGGATGAACTGGCGGCTCTTGTCGAGACCGGTCCTGATCCTGAAAAGGACGGTGTCGTCCGCTGGCGGCGGGTCGATTTGAAGAATGTGATCAAGGCGCGTTTTGGCGTCGACTATCACGAGCGCCATGTGGGGCAGATTCTGCACAATCTGGGCTTTTCCCACATCAGCGCACGCCCTCAGCACCCGGGGCAGGACGTGCAGGTCATTGAGGATTTCAAAAAAACTTCGGCGACAATCTGAAGGAGACGCTTCAGGGGGTGCCGCCGGACAAACCCGTCGAAATCTGGTTCCAGGACGAGATGCGTCTCGGTCAGAAGAACACCCGCGTCCGCCAGTGGGCACGCAAGGGCACACGGCCCCGCCAGCCCGCCGATCAGCGTTACCAAAATGCGTATCTTTTTGGCGCCATCTGCCCCGAACGCGGCACCGGCGCGGCGATCATGATGCCAGCAGCCGACACCTATGCGATGCAGCGCCACCTGGAAGAAATCAGCAAAATTGTCTCCGATGGCGCCCACGCCGTCATCCTCATGGACCAAGCCGGCTGGCACACGACATCCGCTCTGGAAATCCCGCAAAACCTGTCGCTCATGTTTCTGCCGCCCAAATCACCAGAGCTGAATCCAACCGAAAACATTTGGCAATATCTCCGCCAGACATGGCTCGCAAACCGGACGTTCGACACATATGACGCGATTCTCGACGCGGGGTGCGAGGCCTGGAACAACCTCATCGCAAGACCGCAAACCATCACATCCATCGCAAGCCGCAACTGGGCGAAAGTCGGTCAGATTGAATAACCCTTGGTATTAACCGTCGAGTCGCCAAAGCCAAGCACCGTCTTTCCCCATCTCTTTCGTCACTTCGCCCAGCAATTCCAAATGGTTCAGATGCGCCACCGCCTCAACCAGCGCCAACCCATATTCCCCATCCCCAATCGACCGCATAAAAAGCGGCTGGAAGCAGTCAGTAGCCACTCTCGGCTCAGTCAGAAACTCCCGCAACCGGGCCAGTGCGCCGTGATGGTTCTCGATCTTCTGGCGCATCCGCATCGGCAACCCCGTGAACGGCAATTTATGCCCGGGCAGCACCAGCTGCGCCTCGGTGGCAAACGCGGAAAGCCGTTCACAGGTCTCCATCCACTCGCCGACGGGGTCGGCACCGGGTTCTGTCGCATAGACGCCCAGATTCGGTGAAATCGATGGCAATAACTGGTCACCACCAATCACCAGATCGCCGGACCAAAGCGTTGCATGTTCCGGCGCGTGCCCGTTTCCAATGCGCACATCCCAATCCCGGCCACCAGCGCGAAACACGTCACCCTCTTTGATCCGCGTAAATCCCAGCGGCATCGGCGCGACCACATCAGCGAAGTTGAACGGCCGCTCTTCGGCGCGTTGCTTCAGCAAATCTGCGCGCATTCCCGCGCCGCGCCAGAAATCGAGATTCTCGCGCACCGGTACGTCATGCACATCCAGCGTCAGCATCCGCGCCATCAGCCACGCGGTGCGCGTCGTCACCAGCTCCGCGCCATGTTCACTTTGAAACCATCCCGCCAGACCAACATGATCCGGGTGATGGTGCGTGACCAGCACCCGGGCAACAGGTTTGCCCGCCAATGGCCCGTCAAGCAAAGACTGCCAGATCTTGCGGCTGCGTTTGGAGTCAAATCCGGTATCAACCAGTGTCCAGCCATCGCTGTCGTCCAGCGCATAGACATTGACGTGATCCAGTTTCATCGGCAGCGGAAGGCGCATCCAATGGATACCCTCGGCGACCTCTATCGCCTGCCCCTCACCCGGCGGCTCCGCCCAAGGATAGCGGATTTGGCGCGATCCATCAGCCATTGCGAGGATGAGATTTGGCCAAGCGCTCGTTTCCGCGCCGGTAATTGCCGGTCAGCCGCGCCATTTCGTGCTGCTGCCCGTCGCCATCCAGCGCCTCCATGTCCTGAAGAAAATCGGCAGCCTTGTCGCCACGCAGCGTCGTGGCCTGCCGCCCGCGATGTGTGATCACTACTTCACCGCCCTTACGCGTGGTCCAGTCAAAGCCTTCCGGTCCCGCCATCACCCAGCCACCAGATCTTCCGGCGAAAGCGCATAAAGCCCCTCGGCCCCTGCCCGAGCCTGAGCGCAAAGCGCAATATGTTCCGGTAAAAGTCGTTTGACAAAGAACGCAGCAAGTGCCCTTCGCGCGCCGCCACCCGTTGCAGCCCGCAAATGAAAATGCCCGCCAAGCACCCGCGCAAACCCCATCAGATAAGGCACAGCACCGGCGAACCGGTCATTCATCTCGTGGTCCAGCATCCACTCCGTCGTTTCCCGCAACGTCTCGGCGGCATCCCAAACCGCTTGCGCCAACTCCGGCTCCGCCCCCCGCGCAGCCTCGGCATTCGCCTCGATCTCATCCAGCAGCCGAAACGCTGCCTCGCCGGCATCCATCAGCTTGCGGCCCACAAGGTCCATCCCCTGAATACCGTTCGTCCCTTCATAAATCGCCGTCACCCGCACGTCGCGATAAAACTGCGCCGCACCGGTCTCCTCGATATATCCCATGCCGCCATGCACCTGCACGCCCATTTCAGTCACACGACACCCGGTTTCTGTACCATAGGCTTTGGTGATCGGCGTCAGAAACGCCGCGCGGGCCTGCCATTCGGCCCCGCCCGTTGCATGGCTCATATCAATCGCCACCGCGGTCGACAGCGCAATTGCCCGCGCCGCAAACACTTCCGCCTTCATCGTCGTCAGCATCCGGCGCACATCGGCATGATCCATGATCGTGCCGGTCAATGGCGCCTTGCCTTGCTTACGTTCGCCAGCAAACGCCAGCGCCTGCTGTAATGCGCCCTCTGCCGCGCCAATCCCCTGCACCCCGACACCAAGGCGCGCGTTGTTCATCATCGTGAACATCGCGGCCATGCCGCCATGCTCCTCGCCCACAAGCCAGCCTGTTGCACCGTCATACTGCATCACCGCTGTGGGCGAGCCATGCAACCCCAGTTTGTGTTCCAGCGACACGACTTTCAGACTGTTCGCGACACCAGGATTACCGTTCCCGTCGGGAATGTATTTCGGCACAATGAACAACGAAATGCCCTTCGTCCCTAGCACCCCATCCGGAAGGCGCGCCAGCACCAGATGGCAGACATTTTCGGTGAAATCATTGTCGCCCCAGGAAATGAAAATCTTCTGACCAGTAACGGCAAAGGTTCCGTCGCCATTATCCGTCGCCCTGCTGCTTAACGCACCCAGATCCGAGCCGGCCTGCGGTTCGGTCAGGTTCATTGTCCCGCTCCACTGACCGCTCGTCAGCTTGGGCAGATAAAGTGTCTTGATCGCGTCAGAGCCGTGATGTTCCAACGCCTCGATCTGGCCTTGCGTCATCAGCGGGTTCAGTTGCAGCGACAGGCATGCCGCCGACATCATCTCATTCACCGCCGTCGTCACCGTCAGCGGCAGGCCCATCCCCCCGAACTCAGGTGCGGCACTTGTAGATACCCAGCCCCCGTCTGCAATCGCGCGATACCCGTCACCGAACCCCGGCGACGTGCGCACCACGCCGTTTTCCAGAACCGCCGGGTGCAAATCGCCTGCGCGCTGCAACGGCGAAAGCACCTCTTCACACAGCCGTCCGGCCTCGCCCAACACGGCATTCACGGTTTCCGCATCGGCCTCCGCAAAGCGCTCGGTAGCCGCAACTTGCGAAAACCCGACCACCTGATCCAGCAGAAACCGAAAATCCGACAAAGGCGCGCGATTGGGCATTTGTTCTCTCCACCTTGGCAGAACCATCCTGCCGCGCTAAGTAACACGACCTGTCTTCTGGGATCACTAGGAACCCGACGTCACGATGCCGCAGACCTTGCGCCTTTTGCCCGACGAAACCGACCGCGCCGCCGAAATTCTGCGCGGCGGCGGCCTCGTGGCCTTCCCAACCGAGACAGTCTATGGCCTTGGCGCTGACGCGACCAACGATCGCGCCGTTGCCGAAATCTTCGCCGCCAAAAACCGCCCCACTTTCAACCCGCTGATCGTCCATGTTTCCGATCTGGTTGCCGCCCGCGAACTCGCCGGTTTCAACGCGACCGCGCTGGCTTTGGCCAACGCGTTTTGGCCCGGCCCGCTGACACTTGTTCTGCCGCTGAAACCCGAAAGCGGCATTGCCCCCCTTGTCACCGCCGGACTCAACACCATCGCCATCCGCGTCCCAAATCACCCGCTCGCGCAGAACCTGCTTGCGGCGACCCGGCGCCCCGTCGCTGCCCCCTCGGCCAACCGCTCCGGCCGGATCAGCCCCACCAGTGCCGAGCATGTACTCGCGGGCCTGAATGGTCGCATCGCCGCCGTGCTGGACGGCGGTCCCTGCCCCATTGGTCTCGAATCCACCATTCTCGGTCTCACCCCGCAACCGACGCTCCTGCGCCCGGGAGGTGTTCCGGCCGAAAAAATCGAAGCCCTTCTCAACCACCCGCTCGCGACCCACAAAGGTGCAATCAACGCACCGGGGCAACTCGCCTCTCACTATGCACCCAACGCCCCAATCCGCCTGAACGCACAAAACCCGAAACCAAATGAATCCTATTTGGGCTTCGGACCCGGCCCCGCCACGCTCAACCTTTCAAAATCCAGCGACCTGACCGAGGCCGCCGCCAATCTCTTCGGTCACCTGCACGCGTTGGACGCCCTCCAGAAACCCATCGCCGTCGCTCCGATCCCGCAATCCGGCCTCGGTCGCGCCATCAACGACCGCCTCACGCGCGCCGCCGCGCCCAAAAACGCATCCCCCGCTTCTTCTTGGTCATAAATACGGAAATTCCAGCTCGCGCGGCTGGCGCCAACACGCATATCTGGCGTCGCCTCACCACACATCCCAGAATAAAGCGTGCGACAGCACTCATTTTGCCTTGATGCTTACGCCCGTCCGGCCTCCGCGCTCAGCAACAACGGATCAATCCCCATCGAATTCAGCGCCGCGATCCACTTCGCCTCATCGTCGCGCGCAAAAACGATGTCTGGCGTCGCATCGCAGGTCAGCCAGCCATTGCGGTTGATCTCTTCCTCCAACTGTCCCGGCCCCCAGCCGGAATAACCAAGCGCAAGAATCCGCCGCTGCGGCCCGTCCCCACGCGACATGTCTTGCAAAATGTCCAGAGTCGCGGTCATCCCGAAACGTTCATCAACCTTCAGGGTCGCTTCTTCCGACGTATATTCGGCCGAATGCAGCACAAAGCCGCGCCCGTGTTCCACCGGCCCGCCGAAATACACCCGTACATCCCGGCTGCCATTGCCGCGCGGGATGTCCAGCTGCTCCAAAAGGTCGTCCATCTTCAGATCGGGCGCGGGTTTGTTCACAATCAGCCCCATCGCCCCGTCAGACGAATGCGCGCACATATAGACGACCGATTTCTCGAAGCGTGGATCACCCATCCCCGGCATTGCAATCAACAGCTTGCCGTTCAGATCAATGGAATCAGCATCAGACATACACCTAATCTAAGGCTTTTCCCGCGCCGTTGCACCCAGCTGTGGCCCCGATGTGGCAATGTCACATACACGGATGCGTCGCTTAATCGTGATTTCAGCATTTGCCGTTTATGGCTAGATAGACGTCATGCGAAATCTCGTAGCTCTTCTTTTCGCCGGAATTATCATGATCGGCGCACCGCTTCACGCGGGCTATCACGGCATCAACATCGATGACGTGGCCGATGTCGACATCCTGCCGGGTTGGCGCACCGATGATGGCGGCCACATCGTGGGCCTGCGCATCCGCCTTGCGCCGGGGTGGAAAACATATTGGCGCGCGCCTGGCGACGCGGGCATCCCGCCACGCTTTAACTGGCGGCGGTCAAAAAACCTCGCGGGCGTGCGATACCACTGGCCGGTGCCCGATATATTCCACCAAAACGGAATGCGCTCTGTCGGCTATGAAGGCGAAGTGGTTCTGCCCATTGAGCTGACCCCGAAATCCGCAGGCAAAGCTATCGCACTGCGCGCGCGTATCGAAATCGGCATTTGCGAGGATGTCTGTGTCCCCGTGACGTTCCGCCTGTCCACCGACGTAAGCGGCGCAGGCGCACCTGACGCGCGGATTCAATCTGCACTGAATGCCCGCGCTGATACGGCGGCAGAGGCCGGAATGCGCAAGGTGTCCTGTCGCGTCGATCCTATTGCCGATGGCCTGCGCCTGACGGCAGAAATCGACATGCCGCAAATCTCCCGCAACGAGGTTGCGGTATTCGAATTGCCCGATGCGCGCATCTGGGTGTCAGAGGCCTCAACCCAGCGTGACGGTCGCACATTACGTGCGACGGCCGACCTTGTGCCGCCCAATTCCAAACCTTTCGCGCTGGATCGCAGCTCTGTGCGCATTACACTGATTGGTTCCGGACGCGCGGTAGATATCCGCGGTTGCGCGGGGTAGGTAAGGCTGCGGTTGGGCAAGTTTCGCACAGAACCAGATTCTGGCCTGAAACGGACATTGCACGTTTGCCCCCCTCGCGCGGAATCAAGCCGCAGGCGCCGCGTGATCGCCTGCCCGTTCCGGCGGGCTGGCGATTTAGTGAGGGCAGCGCAATCCAGTGATCGCTTGCGGACTTGGCCGGGATAAACGGGCAATCTGCAAGGTTGCTTCGCCATCCCACGGGCAGGCAATCACGCGTCTTGTCTCTATTGGGCCACGTCCCGATCACCCCAGCGACAGACCCAACATGGCCGGCAAAAACTACTCCGGCACCTGAAACGTCAACGCCGCCCAAAGCGATTCCCAGACCGGCCCGTTCTCTGTTTCCGGCTCCAACGCGCGCAGAACCACGGAATCGAGCAAATACCAGTGGCCCTTCTTCACAGGAACGATCACGCGACCGTCGCCGTCGGCGGTATAGGTGACAATCGAAACCGTCCCATCAAAGGCCTTTTCAAACACTTCCAGTTGCGCCCCATCGCGCGGCGCATCCTGATAGAGGATCCGCACCGGCATCCCGCCGCTCACATCATCTGTGTATGGATTCGCCTCTGCCACGATCTCTGTCAGCAATCCCACCGCACGATCTTCCCCTGCGCCATCCCCGACAGCGATAAGGCTCTTGGCGTAACGGCTGTAGCGTTCGCGAAATCCCTTATCCGGCAAACCCCGGCTTTGGTGTTCGGCGAGAACCCATTCGGCCGCCTTATGCGTGACGAAATTCACGAATTTCTGCCAGTCGTTGTATGTCAGCGTGCTGTCGCTGGTTTCGTGGACGACGATCACCAATCCCGGCGCGGCAATCTCGCTCGACAATGCCGGTCTGTCACCGACACGTCCCTCCACCGGCACCCAACTGCCACCCTGAACCAGATCAAAGCGCCGGAAATTGCGCGGCACATAGGCGTATTCCGACCCCTCGAACTCCTGCCCGACTCTCAGTGCTGCGCGCAATTGATCCCCCGGTGAAATCATGTATTTCTCTGGCGAAATCCAGAATTCATGCGCCTTCAGGGGCAACGCAAAAAGAACCGACATGACCAACAGCAATGATCGCATCCAATTTATCCTCGCATGTGCAGGGGCTTTCAGGCTCGCATGGGCCACCGCGAAGTCAAGCCTCGCTTTGGTTCTGCACGTATTCTTGATCCTTTTTGCGGCGCAAAACCCATCACATGCCCATGAGATCCGCCCGTCAATCGCGGATGTCACTGTGGGCGCCGCCACTCTGACACTTGAAATCCAGCTTACCCTGGAAACATTTGTCGCCGGAATTGACCTGCAGGGACTCGACGATACCGACAACGCCCCTCAAGCCGCGCGTTACGATGAGTTGCGGGCAATGGACGCAACCGAGCTTGGTAGGGAACTGCAGGAAATCTGGCCAGTGCGGCGAGCAACATTTCTGCTTATGGCCGGTAACACACCGTTGCAGGCGGATTTGGGCGAAATTGACATCCCCGACGTTGGTGATTCCACACTGCCACGCGACAGCCGGATAATCGTGACTGCGGCGCTTCCCGACGATGGGACCGATGTAACCGTCGGCTGGGCCGCCGAAAACGGCCCGCTGATCATCCGCCAGGTTGGCGGCGGCGAGAACGCCTATGCCGCGCTATTGGAACTTGGGATGGTCAGCGTGCCGTTGCCGCGTATCGGCTTTGCCGTGGAATCCGCCGGAACGGTGTTTACCCGCTTCATCGTTCAGGGCTTCGAACACATCATCCCCAAGGGTCTGGATCACATCGTGTTCGTCCTCGGCTTGTTCTTCTTCTCGCTCGCCCTGCGCCCGCTTTTAACGCAAGTTACCGCATTCACGCTCGCCCATACCGTGACGCTGGCCCTTGCCGCGCTTGGCATCGTTCAGATCCCCGCGAGCATCGTGGAACCGCTGATTGCCGCCTCAATCGTTTTTGTGGCCGTGGAAAACATACTTCGCCCCAAGCTCGGCGTCTGGCGCACGGCCGTCGTTTTCGGTTTCGGCCTGCTTCACGGGCTTGGCTTCGCCTCGGTTCTTGGCGAACTGGGCGGCGGGCAGGCCAATTTCATCGCCCGCCTGATCGGCTTCAATATTGGTGTCGAATTCGGCCAGCTTGCGGTGATCCTCGCCGCACTTCTGCTTGTCGGCCTGCCCTTTGGCAAACGCCCCTGGTATCGCAACGCCATCGCGATCCCGGCATCGCTGATCATCGCAGTCATAGGCGCGTACTGGTTTGTCGAGCGTGTCTGGCCCAGCGCATTTGCGTGACGGCTTTGGGGAACATGTGGAATTGGCAAAAGTGGCCCGAAGCAGTCGTTAACTCACTTCCCCTTCTTGCCACCTCTCTGGCGGCCACCGACTGCCCGTGGGATGGCGATGCAACATTCCAAAGGCAGCCCTTTATGGCAGAAAAGTCCGAACGAACTCAATGGATTGCACTTGCCTCAAATAATCGCCAGCCCGTCGGGACGGGCAGGCAATGGCCGGGGCGCTGTTCGCTGTTAACCCGGCTGGGGTGGCAGGTCTGAAGGGCGCGTAAAGGCAATTTTTATGCGCGGAAAACCCAGCGCCACCTAAACACTCTCTTCCTCCAGATGCAGCTTCATATCTAACAACACACGCTGCAATTCCAGCGTCTCCCGCAACAGGCGCTTGGCCTCATTCACGGTGATCTTCCCGTCTTCGATGGCCTGGTTGTATTCGCCCATCAGCATCGCAAACCGCTGGCTCAACGCGACAACATCCGCATTCACGCCCCCATCGGGCGGTGAATTCCGGCGGTTGCCATCATAGGTCAGCGTAATGCCGCGAAGCTCTGCCAGCGCGGCTGTCAAGTGCGGATATCCCGCCGCTTCCTCCAACTGCGCCACGGCATCCACCGGCATGAACCGGTCCCCATGTTCATCAGCATCGGAATAATACCTGCCCAAAGTGGCTTTGGATTTTCCGGTGATGGCACACGCCGCTTCCAGACCCACCTCTTTGACAAGTGTCTCTGTATGTTTCTTAAGGTACCGAGCGTTCACTGTTCCCGCGTCCTAGCTTTTCTGTCCCCGTCTTTTCGGGGAATTCCTTGCCGGAAATCCCCTTATTCCCCAGAACTCCAGTTGCGATGTATAAACCGTTCTCGGGCGACCGGGAATAGGCTTTGTCAGTGTCCCCAGCATTGGCAAGGTTTCGGGTCCGCCGCACGGTCAAATTGACTCCATCGGCCAAGTGGCGGGCCCACCTTCTTGCGCCCCACGCAAGGCTCGGGGTAGCACAGCGCATGGCAAAACTTTACTTCCACTATTCCACCATGAATGCGGGCAAATCGACGCTACTTCTGCAGGCCTCGCACAACTACCGCGAACGTGGAATGACAACCTATCTGTTGACCGCGCGCCTTGATGATCGCGCCGGAAAAGGCAGAATCGCCAGCCGGATAGGGATATCTGAGGATGCCGACAGGTTTGCGCCCGGCGAAGACCTGTTTCAAAAGATCGCGCATCGGATTGGGCAAGGCGCGGTCGACTGTGTCTTCATAGACGAGGCGCAGTTCCTCGAAAGTGATCAGGTCTGGCAGTTGGCCCGCGCCGTCGACGACCTGAAAGTACCGATCATGTGCTACGGTCTGCGCGTTGATTTTCGCGGTGAGTTGTTCCCCGGTTCCGCCGCCCTTCTGGCCCTGTCCGACGAGATGCGAGAGGCCCGAACCATCTGCCATTGCGGCAAAAAAGCCACGATGGTCATCCGCACCGACGAATCAGGCGCAGTGCTTAAAGACGGTGCACAAATCCAGATCGGCGGGAACGAGACCTATGTCTCGCTCTGCCGGAAACACTGGCGCGAGGCGATGGGAGATCGAAGCGATTGAAAAAACCAATTACAGCTTTGCAAACAAGCGGGTCATCCAACAGACTTCCATTATTGCCTGCATAAGCTCATTTTTTGGGACACCACAATAAATGTAACTATTGCAATCATTATCCGGCAGAGAGCCGGACAATGCGGATATTGCGAATGCCGGTCCAGGCAACCGAAGGTTTCTAAAGACCAGAGTCACGCCATGTATGAAGCAACATAACTTCATACGCGTCCGATATTTCCGCCGAAATAAATTCGTTTCCGTTGGTTGCATGAAGAAACCGTTTCTTGGACTTTTCGGACCCCGTCACCAGAAGAGTGGCCTGCGTACCCGACGCCTTCCATAGTTTGGCAAGCGCGGCGGAATGGTCCACAGCCAGCGGCGGATTGGGACCCGCTGATATCACCAAACCCTGAGACGGCGGCGCCCGTTCGGCCAACTCCCCATCCCGAAGCAGGATCCAATCGTTTGCGCAAGACTGTACGTTTTCTACGAAATCCGCAAAGGCGTTGACCTTGTCCGCTTCGTCACCGTGATCCTGGCTTGACCAATGTACGCCCAAAACGCCGCTCGCCACGCCGGTGTGCGCGGCCGATCCCTCTTGCATCGCCAGTGCGCTGCGGATCCAGATATATGGGCTCGCGTCAAGGTGGCGCCTGACCATTGCGCCGGATTTTGCCAGCGTGGTCTCGTCGGACCCAGCAAGCGGTGCGTTGCAAATCGCCTGAAATTCCTCAAGGTCTTCCGGCAATGGAAGGTCGATATTAAAAAGGCGCCGGTTGGCGACCTGGAATTGCAAAATGCCGCCGTTCTGGTTTCTGATGCTTAATGCGCTGGGAATGACGGTTTCATCGATTTCCGCAAGAAGGGCCAGGACAAGGTCTTGTTGCCGCCCGGTGCCAATTCGCCGCCAGCCGTCCTCGACCACGCTGTCTTCCGCCGCGAGGCGTTCGAGAATGCGTTTTTGGCGGTCATTGTCGTTCACGCGGCGATCACCGGTTTTTGGAAACTCGTGCTCCCCTTAGGGTGTTTTCGCGATTTCGTCCATCGCCGTGTGGACGCCATCCAATGCGGCATTGGCATCGGCACTTGGGTCACAAACACAGCAAAGCGCTTCGTTCTGGTCAATCGGTGATCGCACAAAGACCATTGTGTTGTCCGACGTCAGAAGAATTGCCTCTGTTTGATTGGCCGCGCCAGACGGTTCATTTGCCGAAGAGAGAGCCCGCGCAGCCGACGCAGCTAGCCTGTCCAATTCCTCTTGCCGCGGCTGATAACTTGCACTGTTGATCAGCACGAGCTCAGAGTGCAGATCGACGAACGCGGTCAGCCGCGCCAAAGGTAATGTGGCGCGCAACGCGTCCAGGTGTTCAGCGATTATTTTGCTCATGGGAAACGATAGGCCAGATTTACACCTCTCATGAGCGTTTTTGGTTTTCTCGACACGCTTTATCTACCCCGCTGGTGCGGGATGGTCAAAAGTTGTAGCCTGTGCAGGCGCTGGAGACGGTGGGCCGAACCGATGGTTATCATTCTCTCATCCGCGGATTGGATACCGCCTGACCAAGTTCGATACGGGGTTACCTCTCTCTAAGACCGGATGTTTTTCCCAAAGTGTTCCGAGGGTTTCCCTATCAATGGCCGCCATCTCCAGCGTGCTACACAGGCAGGCTGTGATGCCTGCCAACTCAGGCCGGGAGCGGCGCTTTCCGTGCGATGTCCCAGACGAAGCCAGCCAGTTCGCGGGCGATTGCGGCGAGCACGCGCGGCTGAGGTTTGCCGGTGTTCGACAGATACCGGAACCGCTTGCACAGACGGGTCTGCGCTTTCCAGCCGATGTCGCGGATCTCCTGTGGCAGGTGCTCGGAGCGTTTCAGGTAGAGATGCCCCTCCTTCGGCGGATGCCGGTAGGACCAGCTCGCCTCCACCAGCATCGTCCGGGCCAGGGCATTGCCGGTCTTGGTCAGACGCCCCCGCCGCGTTGTGTTACCACTGGAATGTTCGGTTGGCACCAGTCCAAGCCATGCCATGAGTTGGCGTGGATTTTCAAATCGCGTGATGTCGCCGATCTCGGCCACCACAGTGCTCGCGATGATCGTGTTCACCCCACGCAGCGCACGCAAGGCATCGACGACAGGAGCGAAGCGCCAGGTCTGAATTGCCTCTTCAATCGCCTGGTCCAGGGTGGCCACTCGGGCTTCGGCTTGATCAACAGCGCGCTTCAGTTCCTCGAAGGCCAGCTGCTGGTGAGAAAAGCGGAAGCGGCGCAATTCTGCCAGCCATCGGCGATGCCGCTTCGTCCAATAGCTGCCATTCTCGTATCGGAGTCCATGACGCAAGAGAAAGCTGAGCAATTGCTGCTTGGCGACCTTCACGGCATCCGTCGCCTGCTTGCGCGTGCGGATCAGATCGCGCATGGCCTCCTGCTCCTCGTCCGGTGTCCAGATGGGGGTGAGTTCACCGGCCCGCCAGAGCCGCGCCAGCATTTCAGCGTCGCGCCGGTCGGTCTTGACCTTGTCGCCAGCCTTGCGCGGGATCAGTGCGGGCGCGACAACGGCACACTCAAATCCGAGCTTGGTGAGATGGCGGTACAGTCCGTAACCACAAGGTCCTGCTTCATAACAGAAGCTCGGCGTGTTGCCCGCCGCCGTCAGCTGTTTGGTTAGGCGCAAAACAGAATCAGCGGAACTGGTGATGGTCCCGAAAAAGCGCATCTCGCCCCGCCGCCCTTCATCTGCAATGGCCACCGCAATCGTGTCCTTGTGAACGTCAAGACCAACGTAAGCCGTTTTGTTCATTCGTGTTTCCTCCTTCGAACAAGTCCATGTTCGTCGAGAAAACCACAGGCATTGTGCCCGCCGCAAAACGCTCATCTGGTCTAAGGTACAGAACAGACAGACCGCTTCTCAAGCAAACGGGGAAGCGGCGCCACGCAGAACTGGTTCAGTTGTCTGACCGCCAAATATTCGCGGGAATTGATTGGCGCAATCTGGTTCAAAAATCGCCGATTTTCAATTCGCTGGCGGTCGGGCGGGCGCCACGCGCGCGCGGATTGCCCGAATGAACGATGCGACGCGGTGTGATCCGGCTGCCCGGCAGCTCAAGCGGTGATTCCGGTTCTGACGTGGCTATTGTCTCTCTGACAAGGACCCGAGCCTTTTCGCAATCAGCTTCATCCGTTGATATGTTCTGGTCCTCGGCGACACCATGATCAGGTTTGTCGAAGGCAAGTCCGTTGACAACCTCAATCAATGCATTGGCGAATGCGTCTGCCCCGGAAGCCTGCCAGTTATCGAAGTCGTTTCCGGCCTCCAGCGCCTGTGTGAGTGAGATGGGAAATACGTTGCGGAACAAACCATCGGTTTCCGTTTCGACACGCCTGACAACACGTTGGCGGTCGCGCTCGTTGGTCAATTTGTCGATGCGCGTCAGTAAGAGAAGGCTGTGATCGAAAAGCGTCTCCGGAAAGCTTTCCCAAACCGCGGCCTCGCTTTGCCGCCAAGCCTGCGTGGCATGTGTGCACCAAATTACGGCATCTGCAAAATGCGATACACGCTCCCACACTTCGGCGGGCATGTTGGGATCGGAAATTCCCGGCATGTCGATCAGATCGCAGATTTCCAGCACATCGCTTTTGCAGAATGCGCGAATGAATTGGGTGTCAGCAGGCAAGATGCCTTCGGGATTACCAAGGTCGATTTCTTCCTCTTCGCCATCCAACCCGATTCGATAAGGCGCGGCACAGCCATAAGAAATCCAGACAGGAGGAAGCTGAGTGGCCGTTACTTTCGTAGGAAGCGCGGCTTCGCCGATCAGAAGATTGGCCAGCGTGCTTTTACCAGCGCTGAATTCACCCATAAGGGCGACGCGGGGTTTGCGCGCGTTTTCTTCGCTGACGTCGCCGGCCTCGACGACGTTATTATCTTCGACCACATTGAGGTGGTGCTGCATAGCAGTCTCGTTCATGTTTTTGCCTCGTTTTTCATGCCGAGATTTTGTCTAGCCGGTGCATGGCGTCGGTCAGAATTTTCAGCTTCTCATCGTCCCTTGATCGACGGCCATCCGCACCAGCCGTATCGGACCCGTTTTGCTCCAGCGACAGGACGCTTGCCAAAAGCCGCGCCTGATCTACGACAAACCCATGCAGAACGCGTTTTGCTTCTGCACGGACTTTGATCGCATGTTCATTTTGCAATCCATCGACGATGGGTGCCGTTTCAGCGCGGATCAACGTGTGGAATTCCTCGGCGAATGCATCATAGCCGCGACGTTTGCGCCACCAGCGCGACCACCAGTTCAGTTGCAGATCCAGCGCAATGGTCTGGCCCAGCAGCACGGGCGGCGGTATTCGCGGCGGGCGCGGGGGTGCAATTTCCAGCCCGGTTTCATCGACCAACCCGAAATCCTTGTAAATCGCCATAAGCCGCGAACCGGTATCGGCGAAAGTCGCGTTCACGGCGTCATTGGCGCGTTTGGAAAACAGTTGATAGGCCGACCGAAACAAAACCCGCAACCCGGTTGGATCATATTTCCAGGCACTGCCCTCGCCATGACGTTCCAGATAGTTGATCAGCGCGGCCGTCGCACGCTGCAGAAAGCTATTGTGTGACCGTTCGAGTCGCGCACCGAAATCATCAAGAACCTTTTCGAACCGGCGGTCGATATCAGCCTGTTGATCCTTGGCGACCCGCGTAAGTTCTGTTGCGAGCCTTTTGCGGTCTACGCTGCGGGTGTTTGCGGCTCTGGGGCGAAATCTCACGACGTTGGTTGCGCTTCTGACACTGCCGGCGATGTTCTTTGCACTGCGCGCCACGTCCTCGACTGTTTCACCGATTGGACCTTCGGCGATACGCTCCGAAATTTCCTCGAACAGGGCGTTCACGCCCGACATGCGCCACATCGTTGGCGAATTATCCATGCCTTCCTTGATGCAGGCGGCAGCCCAGTTTTCCAACGCCGTTTCGCTGTCTTCGTTGATTTCGCCTTCGCGGTTTTGGAGTGCGAGGTTGGCCCAATGGGCACTACCGAAAATAATCTTCGCGTCCGACGGCCCTTGATGGGTCTTCAGGGTTTCGACGATGCTTTTGCGAATTTCCGGGACTTGCTGTGCGGGGTCGGCGAGTTCATCAATCCGGTTAACGAAAATGATGACTTCACGCGATTTGACGTTCGAGATCATCCGCACCAGCGCCATATCAACCGATGACAGCGCCTGATGTGCAGACAACACCACCACACAAATCCGGCTATCGCGGATCGAACGAATGGTGATCTGTTCACGCACCATGAAAGTATCGTTGACACCCGGAGTGTCGCGCAGACACAGCGAAACCGGCAATTCAGGACGATGCAGGAAAAGCTCGGCGGATTTCGTGATGTCGGCGAACCTTCCGCGGGTCTTCGAGGTTTCGGTGTCATCTTCGAAATCGTCGCCCAAACAGACGTAACGCTCGATCATATCAGGGTCGAACTCACTGTATTCGTGGCCCTGCCCCAGAAGCAGCTCGAACTTGCGGCCAAGTCGCTTTCGCGACTTTTCCTGCATGTTTGCGATCTGGCGGCGGATTTTCTCAATTTCACTGTCGGCGCCAGCACGGCCTGCAAGTTCGCCCACGCGGCCGCCATTTGTAACCAGCCGGTCCCATTCTTCCTGACTGAAAAACTGAAAGCGGGCCTTTGTATCCATTTCAGAGCTGCGCGGGTTGAGGTGCAGTGACGTCACAACCGAAGTCCATGGGTTTACGTCGGCGGGCAAGAGGTCAGGCCAACCAACCATCGCGTTCACCAGCGAGGTTTTTCCGGCTTTTACCTGACCGATCATCGTTACGCTTGCTTCGGTGCTTTGCAGTTTGGATTGCAGCTGCGCCGCCGATTTGGAAATTCCGGGGTCACCAATTTGACCAAGCCGCAACAGCACATCTTCCAAGTCAACCATACGCTCGATAAGCGGATTGAGGGGCTCAAAACCGTCTTTGACCTTGCGCCCGTAAATTGGCGAAGGCTGCTTCTCGTTGGTAACTATCTTTGTTTCTGCGTTCATTTTCTGCTGCCACAACACTTTGGGTCGGGCGGTGGCACACCATAGCGACACGCCATCCTGTATTTACCGATACTGCCGTTTCAATTATGGTTTGGACTTAGACTGCGGCCATTTTACGACCGCGCCGCGCCATCATTTGGCCCGTGCCAGCGAACTGTACCTAATTTCCTTACGCCGCTAAGGCCCCTTCGACACTGCGTTTTAATTGCAGCATGGCAATCAGCGCCTCTTCGGACGCGGAATCGTCATTCTCAAGCTTGAGAAGCAAAAGGTAATCTGCCGCTTGGCTTGCAAAATCCTGTACCGCGCCATTTGGTGGAAGAATCTGGCACAGCTCGTCGGCGGCATCGACACACCGGTCCAGCACGAGTTCCGAGGCTTCGGTCTCGTCGAGCGCGTCGATTTCGGACAATACACCTTTCGCGCAATTCCGCAGTAACTCAAGGGCCTCTGGCTGTGCGGTCGGGATTTCCGTCAGGTTTTCTTCCGGCGGGTCATGCGCCGGTTGCTGGGGTAAGGGTTCCGGGACGGGTGCGTCCTGCGTGCCCGTGACGACAGGTATGTGTTCTGCCGGCGCCGGGGCCTCGGGTGAGGGCTTGGGGCCACGCGCCGTGCTGCCAAATCGATTGATCAGCATCATAGCCCGGTCGAGATCTGCCTGACGCGCACGTTCAAGATGTTGCATCAACGGGTCCGAAAGCGCCCGACAGTCGGGCGACGGTCCAGAACCATCACTTGCTGGCGCAGCGCCCAGCGACACGCGGTAAACGCCAAGAAATTCGCTTCCGAACGGGTTGTCTTGATTGATTTGTGCGGCGGTATCACTTTCTGGTGCCGACAGCTCCGACGTCAGCGCCAGCATTGCATGATCTGATATCGTTGCGGGCATTTGCTGCCAAAGCGCCTGTTGCTCAGAGTCAAAGTCTTGTGCAACCCAGATGACCATGTCGGTGCGTGGCGCGGCCCATTTCGCTGCCGGCAATGCCTCGGTTTGCCAATCATCGGTCATCAGGACCAGCATACGAAGGTCACGCAACATCGGGATAGGCGCAAAGACGCGCAAGAGCGAGGGGTGATCGTCCAGGACGTCGGCGAATTCGCGCCCGCTTACCGTCCGCTCACTGCGATCACTCAACGTCGCACTTATGCTCTCAGCATCGCCATGCATAAGTTCGAATGTCGGTATCGGCATATCTTCTGGCAGAATATCCGTACCTAACAGCGCATTGCACAGACGACGTTTGCCTGCACCCTTCGGCCCCAAAAGGGTAATCCGTACGGGCGAGGACAATTGATGCAGCAACCGATCACAAATCTGACCCACTTTGCTGGCAGGGCTTTGCCGCGACTGAACCGCTTTGAGGGATGCGACAATCTCGTCTTTCGACATTTCCGATGTCATCTTACCCGACCGGCACGGTTTCTCCTGAAAAAGTCCAGAAATGGCGAGATAGACTCCGCCAATGCCGAATTGTTCACGGCATGAACCACGTTTGCAGGATGGCGTTTGGGCCGGGGCGCAACCTGTTCAGGCAATTTCGAGCGCTCGACCACACGGGGCTTTTGCACTTTGACAACCGAAAAGCACAGATTGTCCTGGTCCGGCGCACCGATTTTGGCAATTGCACTCAACAGCTTCTGAGAAATCACCTCGCTGCCGGATTGTGCATTTTCAAACACGATCCGGGCGATGGATTTGTTTTCAAGAAACATCAGCCCATCGCTCGCCGCAATCACGACATCGCCGTCACGAAGTTCAAGCGGTTTTTCCGGGCAATCAACGAACGGTATGTCGTCGCCACACAAAGCCGACGTCAGGCAATTCCTGTCGGGATGATTGCGGCCCGCTTCTTCGGAAATCATCCCGTTATTGACCATATAGTCGATTTGCGGCGCCAAAGAGTGATCCTCGTTCAGCCGGATCATTCTGCCCTTTCGAAACAAGAAAAGTACCGAATCCCCGATCGACAGCCAGTGCAGCTGGTCATCGATGCGCACGGCCGCGATCAGCGTGGCGCCCATACCCGCGGTCTCTGGATTCCTGTCAGTGTGATGACGAATGCATATATTGGCAGATTCCGCAGCAGCACGAAGTGTGCCGCCAATATTGTCACTGAAATTCGCCTTGTTTCCGCTTCTCAGCTTCAGGTCACTATAGACCTCAGTAACGGCAATCTTGCTGGCAACCTCGCCAGCGCTGTGTCCGCCCATGCCGTCAGACAGGACGATGATGCCAATTCCGTTGCCAATCGGGAAGTCCGCGACAATCGCGTCTTCCTGTGTTTCGCGCTTGCCCACATCCAATGCAGACGCAACATCGAACTGAAGCCGACGGCGCTCACCCACCTTAGATACCTCCGTCTCCGGTCAGGTCCCAAGCGAATTCCGGGGTGCAAAACGCGACAAACCGCAGCTGGGTTTCACCGATCCGGATCAAGTCCGCGTTCGACAGTTCCTCGGTTGTAAGAACCGGGTGGCCGTTGCGCCGAACCAGATTCGCCTTGCCACCATGGCCAAGATAAAACGTGTTCTGTTCTTCGTCATAGGCAATCGCGGCATGGTTATCGCGCGATATCGAGTCATCACCAAAATCAAGCCGGATCGACTGGTCTTCTCCACGGCCGATCTTGGACACGCCGTTATGCAGCGTGAATGACGCGCCGCGACCGGGCCCCTCGATCACCACCAACCAACCGACAGGGTATACTGTGGGTTTGGTGGCTGCTTCGGCTTCTGATTGGTGGAAGACATCAAGCTCTTCCATAACATCGTGGTTGAAACCCAAAAGTCGCGTTTTTGCTCGGCCACCGCTTGGCGCGGTGGTGCCGGGCGTTTTAGCCCGCCCCTTCATTCCCTTAAGCGCCTGGCGCGCGAGTTCCTGATCCGTTGTAGCGGCTGCACTTGGCGAGTCCGTGGCCGCGGCTGGTTCATTTTCTTCGTCGTCAAACAATTCCCAGATCTTTGGGCTCGCCGAGACGACCTCGCCGCCGCCGGAATCGGCAGGTGGAGTTGTGGCGGCTGCGAATTTAGAGGAACCGTTTTCTGTCATATCGGCGCTCTTTAACATCGCAATGCAGTCATCCGCCCACTCTTCGTCATCGCCAAAGTCGCCTGTTTCCACACCGTCGTCTGATGTTGACGCGAGGGTGCCTTGGTATTCATCCTCTTTACCAACATCTGTGTCGAATTCTTCGATACTGCTGCTTTCGGGATAAAGGTCGTCGCCGTCAAACTGACTGTTGGCCTGCGCCGCCATTGCCATAGGCGCGGCGGCTTCCGCGGACGACGATCCGCGGGCTATGATTCCCCTCAAAAAGTTCACGACTGTGGCCTCCGCGTTTGATCCTGCTTGTTCGACTGGCGACTGAATAGTTGCGAAAGCGGTTTCGAGACCAAACGGTACAGTACCGACCGTCGCCGAGGCGGCGGTATGACATCTTCCTGAAACGGATCGACGCCGCTGTCGTCCACGACATCGGCTGATGTCGACCGCCTTGGCGCGCCAGCTCTTGGCACCGCTTCACCGCCCAATCCGGTTCTCTTGATAGCATTCGAAACCTGGTTAGAGTCATCCGCTGGCCGCAATGGCACGAATCTCCAAGCCTTTTGCTTGGCAGGTTGCGCTTTCGGCGCGGGCTCGTCGGTCTTTTCAGTCGCCTGTATCTCGCTATTGGTTTCCAGGACCATTTGGCGAATGGCCACGTCGATTTCTTTGTCCTCTTTCGCGCGTTCCGTTAAAGCTTGCCGACGTCGCGCTTCGTCGATTTCCTCGATCCACGCCACGGCAGATGCGATGCGGTCCTTTGGGAATACCGCGAGAGCCTTGTCGAGAGCCTGAAGGAAGAAATGGTCGTAATCTTCTGACCTGGGCGGGATTGGATCATAGGGATCCATCTCTTCGCCTGCCAACGCGGCAAGTCGCACCTGGCTGTTTGGCGGCGCTTTGCCAGCGATCAGGTGATAAAACGTCGCGGCAAGGGAATAGAGATCGCTTGAATGCGACTGCGAATTGTTCGCCAGATAGAACTCTTGTGGCGAATATCCGTCTTTGACGATTTGAAGCGCTGAAAGCGCACGACTTTTGTTCGAAGCGACTTCCCGCGCCGCCCCAAAATCGATCAGAACCGGCCGCCAGTCTGCATCGACCAGGATGTTGTCAGGAGAGATATCGCGGTGAAGGATCTCGCGTTCATGAATGAACGCGATGGCGTCGAGCAGCTTGA
The DNA here is from genome assembly GCA_951812305.1 of uncultured Paracoccaceae bacterium. GTDB lineage: Bacteria > Pseudomonadota > Alphaproteobacteria > Rhodobacterales > Rhodobacteraceae > Rhodobacter_B. Next base: position 157,368 of record CATOSB010000006.1, on the reverse strand, counting down.
GAAGCATGTCCTTGATGATCGCCGGTGTCAGCTCGTCACGGCTCGACTCGACGATATCCAGAAGATCGCGACCTTCAACATAGTCAAGCGCCATATAGGCGGTGCCATTGTCTTCGAACACCTGATGCACACCCACGATATTAGGGTGCCGGAGTTTCGCAAGTCGGCGCGCCTCCTGAACGAACTGCTTCACCACGGTTGCAAATTCGGTGTCCAGTGACCGCGAACTCGCGCGAACGGATTGATCGCTCCGGGTGCACATGACGTTTGGAAAGCACTCTTTGATCACCACCTGACGCTCAAGACTGTCGGAGGCCAGATAAGTGATGCCAAAACCGCCGGCGTTCAGATATTTGTCAATTCTGTACTGACCACGCAGCAGTGTGGCGCCCGGACGCAGCGCGTCCTCGCGTGCATGCGTCGACTTGGTCGTTGGTTTAATCTGATCGTTTGTCATTCACACTACGTTCTCAACACGTTCACATTTAGTTCGCGGACGATTTTAGACTTTATCCACCAAGATTGCGTCGAATTGATGGTGTAAGTGGTGCGATTCAGCGTCAAAGCCGGTTTCGACTTTGCATGAAAACTTACGAAAAGAGTTTGGCGGTGTCGCATCATCGTGACCATTCGCAGCCTGTTCGCAACGAAGTCCGACGACTTCCTCGAGCTCAGTTTCCAAGATGCATTTCCAGACCGATCCGCGTTGCGGAGACTGGGTCACCCTAAATCTGTCCCGTGGATACAATTGTCGTAACTCCCAAGCACCCTGTCCGATAGGGTTGCGGGGTTTTGTTCCGTCAGAGCCGTGCGATGATCTGAGGTGGTGACAGGGTCAGGATTTCCAGGATGTTGAACCGGTGTTTTCTGGCCGTCGAGATGACGGACCTGATGTCGGCGAAGACCCGCGCGCCCTCGAGGGTGCGGAAGGTGCCCGAGATTTTCATGCGCAGCTTCATCATGCGCAGGTCCTGTTCGGCCTGATTGTTTGTGAATGGGACCGCGAAGTCGGCGATGAATCGCAAAACGTCATCGCGGTAGTCACGCAGGCGGAGGAGCAGGTTGTGGCCTGGCCGCCTGGCTTTTCGGCCGCGGGCGCCGGGGCTTTTGGCCAGCGGGGGCCGGCGTTCGTGGAAGGCGAGCCCCTTGGCGAGGATCGCCATGTATCTGGTGACTATACCCTGGCGAACCAGTTCCGGGAGTTCGGTCTCGCCTTGATCCTGAGCCGCGCATCTGAGCTGATTGGCGCTATGAAGCACTGCGCTCATCTCCGTCGCCCAAGGCTCTTTTTCGATCTCTTCGATGGCCTTGAGTTCGCGCAAGTGATGCGCCCCGCAGAGGGCGTGGGCGTCCACTCCGCTCATATGGGCGTAGTAGGGTTTCCAGTGATCATGAATGATCGTCCCGCCGGTCAGGAAGGTTGGAACAGCACCGCGTTTGGCGCTGATGCGGTAATGGGTGAAGGCGGTATCGCAGATCGTGTGCAGCCAGTGCAGCTTGCCGGCAACACGAAGTCCGGTCTCGTCCAGATGCCGAACGCCGCCTTCGGCAAGCCGGGCGAGAATGTGTTCAACCACGACACCCATCTTATTTGCCGCGCCGCGCGTCCAGTTGGTCACGCTGGCCGCGCACAAGCTGGTGGCCCCAAACAGGTCGCGCATAAGCTGGCAGACCCGATCCTCGGGTATCAGCTGCTGAACATTGCAATAGACCGCCACTGCCCGCATGCGCGTGCCATATTGCACATGCGCGGCCACGCCATCGGGAAAGCCAGCCGTCGTCGTGGCTCGACAATGGTCGCAACAATAAACCGCCGCCTGATGCTCGGTGACCTCCAGGCGTGGCGCAGGCAAGTCGAACACCTGACGCTTCTCGATCCCTTTCACCATCTCCGCCGTCAGGGCGCTCTGACAGGCGCTGCAATGCGTCGCCTCATGCCGTTCGACAAAGTCGGGTGTTGACGTCTGGCGCAGGGTGTCGCCCCGGTGGCCAACTTGGCCGCCACTTTTCTTTCCGGATTTGCCACGCAGGCTGCGCGGGGCTGGCTTCTTCAGGCCATCACTTGAAGGGGGCTTGCTGCTATTGCTGCTGTTCTTGGCCAACTGTCGGCGCAGGTCCGTGATCTCTTCCGCCATGCTCGCCAACGCAGCTTCAAGCTCAGCGATCCGACGCAGAGCCGTGGCGAGAAGTTGTTCAAGGGCGGCAACCTGATCCATCCCACCACTGATTCAGAGAAATCAACCCGGCGCCACAGAATTCAGACAAGAAAGAAAAAAAACACGCGCAAAATGGCAAATTCGACTCACCATAAAACTGACAATAACACTCAAACGTGGGGGGTGCTTGGGAGTTACCAATTGTCAGACAATAGCCGCCTAAGGATAGCCGTGCGAGTTACGAATGCCCGTGTTTCCCACCGGACAGCGGAACCGAATTCTGGGCTGCCGCAGCATTTCAACGTTGCGAGTGCACGCAGCATAATTCAGACATTTCCGACGCGGGCTCAATGCGGCCACTTCGTTCAAATCTGGTTGGGGCCAATAATCGGAACGCGAATACTGGCTGGCTTCCTTAGAACATCCGCCCGCCAATCGGCACATCTTTGTCCGGCACAAGCAAAACAACCTCGCCATCAGCATCCGGCACACCCAACACCAAAACTTCTGACATAAACTTGCCGATCTGGCGCGGCGGAAAATTCACCACACCCATAACCCTCTTCCCGATCAGGTCTTCCGGTTCATAGTGCCGGGTGATCTGGGCCGAGCTCTTGCGCTCACCGATCTCCGGGCCGAAATCCACCCACAGCTTGATCGCCGGTTTGCGCGCCTCGGGATAGGGTTCTGCGCGCGCCACCTGCCCGACCCGGATATCCATTTGCATGAAATCATCAAACGAAATCTCAGCCATTTGCCAACTCCCGCGACCGGTTCGCCGCCGCCTTTACCGCGCGCTGCAACAACGCCGGAAACCCATTGTCCTCATCCATCAGAATTTCCAGCGCCGCCGCCGTCGTGCCGCCCGGGCTGGTCACATTCACCCGCAGTTGTGCCGGATCCTCCTCTGCGTCAACCGCCAGCGCGCCCGCGCCCGTCACCGTCGCCTTGGCCAGTTCCATCGCCAACGCGGGCGACAAGCCTTCGGCCTCCCCCGCCGCCGCCAGTGTCTCGATCAAGTGAAAGACATAGGCAGGTCCCGACCCGGACACCGCCGTAACCGCATCCATCTGCGATTCATCCGGCAAGCGAACAACCTGCCCCACCGCACTCAACAGCGCCTCGGCCATATTCAACGCTTCTGCCCCAGCGACCGCATTGCCGACAATCGCGCTGATCCCGCGCCCGATGGCCGCTGGCGTGTTCGGCATCGCGCGCACCACTGGCACCTCGCCCAACGCCGCCTCAAACGCCGCTATCGGCGTTCCCGCCGCAATTGACACGAACAATGTTTCGCGGCCCAGCGCCCGAAGGCTCGGCAACGCTTCCCCCATCATCTGCGGCTTCACAGCGATCAGCGCCACCGCAGGACTCTCCGGCAGCCCTTCGTTCACATGAACCCCCGTCGCCTGCACCCAATCCGAGGGATAGGGATCGAGAACCCAAACCGCCCCCGGCGACAGCCCGCCTTCCAGCCAGCCGGCCAGCATCGCCGAACCCATCTTGCCACAGCCCAGCAGGACCATACCGCGATTTTCGATCTGCTCTAACATCAAGCGCCCCCGTCTAAAGGAAATCAGACTACAGCGTTTCGATTTAAACTTGAACCACCGGTATGGCCCGAAGCGCCCGCAACCTTCCGATGTTGTGGGCGTTTCGAAATCAAGTCGCGTCTCAACCGATTTTCGAAACGCTTCAAGTCGTCAGTCTGTCGCCTGAAAACCTAATTTCTTCTTGGTCTCAAATACGGCGGGGGGTCTGGGGGGCTGGCCCCCCAGTTGGTCGGATTTTGCTTGCAAAATTCGATTATTCAGGCGCGCCCGTAGGCCTCGGCCATCGCCACCTGCATCGCGTCTGCGGGCGACTGATCACCCCAGGCCACCAGCTGAAATGCCGGATAGAACCGCTCTGCCGAGGATACCGCCGCACCGATCAGCTTGTCGATCTGGTCCGCTGCAACGATTTGCCCGCCGCCCATGACCAGCCCATAGCGATAAACCATCAGCCGCTGCTCGGACCAATAGGTAAACGCCCCGGCCCAGCACATGTCATTGGTGCGGTTCAGCGTTTCATAGATCAGGGGCAATTTCTCTTCCGGTGGCTCCATCTCGAAGGTGCAGATCAGACGCAGCGTCTCATCGAACCCTGACCAGGCCAGCGTGATGGAATAGGTCCGCCACTGCGCCTCCACCGCCATCGCGATCTGATCGTCCGCAACCCTGTCGAAATCCCATTCATGATGCGCTGCTATATGCTCCACGATATCAATGGGATGCAGGTCGTCTGTATGAAACTGCTCTGAAAGGGACATGTCCCGGCCTCGCTTTTTATCGTCCCTTGAGGGATCGTTGCCCCCAAGATACCGTTGCCTGCTCGAAGGGATAGGTGATTTGCCACCTCCCCCTACAAGATACGGTAGTGCACCGCGAATCACCGTGTAAAGCGTTATTTTCGCGGCAACCGCAATATGTTGTGGATTACAGCGAAATACCTGGGGACAACACGCAAGAACTTGTCCCGAAGAGAATTTCTAGCGCTTCCGCCGCGGCCCCGGCACACGCGACAGAAACCCCGGCGGACGTTTATCCACCCACGCGATGAACCTCGCGATCCGCGGATGCGTCCGTAATTCGGCAATCGTCGCGAAGTCCCGTGCAATTTCCGTCTCACTCAACTCGGCATGGATTTCCTTGTGGCAGATGTGATGCAACAACACCGCTTCCCCACCACGCCCGCCTTTTGAACGGGGCACCAGATGATGCACCGATTGCGGCACATCAGGCGGGATCGGACGTTCACATAACGGGCATATGGGGAATTCGTCCAAGTCTCACACCTTGTCAGCCGGGCAATCCAATGCCAGAGCATGAAGCCAACCGAAATTCAGGGCAAGACGTGTGAGTAGTTGAACATGCTGGAAGACCTTAAGGGATATGTCGAACAGGGATTGGCTCTGGCGGAAAGTTGGCTGTTAAGCCCCGCCGCGTGGTCACAATTCGCGCTGTTGATCGTGGCCTTCATTGCCGCATGGTTTGCCAGTAAACGGCTTGCTCCCCTGATCTCGCGGCTGCTGACCCCGCCAGAGGAAAGCGACAGCTACCTCGCGCGCATCCGCCGCTTTGTTCTGATCTTTCTGCCACTGCTTTTGCCCGTCCTCGCCTATGCTTTCACCGGCATTGGCGAACAGGTCACGCGCTCGCTTTTCGGCTCCGGCGCGGTCATCGCCTTTGGCAAGCGCGTGTTCCTGTTCCTCGCCGTCCGGGCGTTGGTTAAGGACATCATACAGGAACCATTCCTCAGGCTTCTGGGCAAATACATCCTGATCCCGGTCGCGGCACTTTACGCGCTCGGCATACTCGACCCGGTTCTGGTGCAGCTTGAAGCCACCACTGTCGGCGTCGGCAACATCCAGTTCTCGATTCTTGCGGTTATCCGCGCGGTGGTCTTCGGTTCGGTCCTGTTCTGGCTTGGCCAATGGTCGAACCAGCAATCCAGCGCTTATATCGAAAAGCAGGAAATGCGCCCCGCCATGCGCCAGCTTTCGGCCAAGACCGCCGAAATCCTGATTTTCGGCGCCGCGTTCCTGATCCTGATGAACATCCTTGGCATCGACCTGACGACGCTCGCTGTCCTTGGTGGTGCCGTCGGCGTCGGTCTAGGTTTCGGCCTGCAAAAGATCGCCGCCAATTTCATCTCCGGCATCATCCTTCTGCTCGAAGGGCAGGCCACGGTCGGCGATTACGTTGAACTGGACGGCGGCGAGGCCGGGACGATCATCAAGACAACCGCCCGCGCCATGATTTTGGAAACCTATGACGGTCGTTGGATCGTTGTGCCGAACGAGGATTTCATCACCACCCGCGTGGTCAACTATTCTGACAGCGGGTCTGCCAACCGGTATGAGGCGGATTTTTCCGTCAGCTATGACACCGACATCAACGAGATCCCGCCGCTGGTCGAGGCGGCGGTGGCCAAGCACAAGGACGTGCTGAAAAAACCTTATCCGCTTGATTGCGAGCTGCGGGGTTTCGGCGACAGCGGTATTAACTTCGCGGTCGAATTTTGGGTGAATGGCATCGATGATGGTGACAACAAGTACACCTCTGATGTCCTGTTTCTGATCTGGAATGCTCTGAAGGATGCCGGGATCGAGATCCCCTATCCGCAGCGTGTGGTGCATATGAAGGGTGAGGCGTAGAGCTTACGCAAAAACGGCAATATTGGCTCATAAACCACGCCGCGAAGTGCCACACACGCGCGGAATCAAGCCGCAGGCGCCGCGCGATCGCCTGCCCGTCCCCACGGGCTGGCGATTTGATGAGGTTGGGCGCAAGCCTTTGATGTTCTACGGACTTGACTGGGATAAATTTAGTATCCCTGCAAGGTTGCAACGCCACCCCACGGGCAGGCAATCGCGCGTCTCATTGCCAAATCAACAAACGTCCGCTCCGGCCCATCATCGCAAGTGTTCACTCTGATCGGTCGCGCGAAATATCGCAGTCGTTTCGTCGATTGCCGTCCCACGTCACAGAAGCTCATTAACACTTTGTAAATATTAAATAATTTTTGACCAAGCGGTCAATTGTTTCGCATGCGAAACATTTTCCGGCCAGTCGCGAATAACCAAGCGTCACAACCCTTCAGGCTGCCCCACCACCACAAAGGTCAGCGCCTCGGAATCCAGCAACCGCTTCGCTACGCGCTTCACGTCCTCCGACGTCACCGCCCAGACCTTGTCGTTACGCGTCGGGATATAATCGATCGGCAAATCCCCCAATTGCATCCCCACCAGTATCCCCGCAATCCGCGCGTTGCCGTCAAACCGCAAAGGATAGGCACCGGTCATGTATGTCTTGGCCAGTTCCAGCTCTTCCCGCGAAACGCCTTCCTCGGCAATCTGCGCCCATTGCTCACGGATGACGTCAATCGCCTCGGCAATCCGGTCATTGGCCGACGCCACGCGCCCCACCATCAGATCGGCATAATCCCGCCCCGCCAGATAAGTGTAAACTCCGTAGGTCAGCCCACGTTTCTCGCGCACTTCCTTCATCAACCGGCTGTCAAAACTGCCCGCGCCCAACACCGTGTTCAACACGAATGCCGGAAAGAAATCCGGATCCTCACGGTGAATTCCCGCGTGGCCGAACAGCGCGACCGATTGCGGCGTTTCAAAGTCGACCACCTCGACATCACCCGAAAACGTCAGCTCTGCCACCTCCGGCATCGGCGCGCCGCTTTCCGGCAACCCGCCCAGCAAATCATCCAGCAACGCGCCAAGCTCTTCCGCCGTGATATCCCCGACAGCGCCGACAAACAGCTTGTCGCGTGTCAGCACCGCTTTGTGGGCCGCAACGACATCATCACGGGTCAGCGCTCCGACGCTTTCAATCGTGCCCTCCAAAGCCGTAGCATATGGGTGATCGCCATAGACCATCTCCGACCAGCGATTGCCGACAATCGTGTCAGGATCTTTCGCGTCGGATCGAAGGATCGACAGAACCTGACCGCGCACCCGGTCCACTGCGTCCTGATCGAACCGGGGTTCGTTCAGCGCGGATTTCAGCAAGGCAATCGACTCATCCCGGTTCTCGGTTAGAAATCGCGCCGAAACGGACAGCGCATCGTCATGCACATCGAAGTCAAACCGCGCGGCCAAGGCCTCCTGTGCCGCTGCGAAATCCTGCGCCGACATCTCGCCCGCACCTTCTTCGATCAGCCCGGTCATCAAATTGATCGCCCCTCGCTTGCCTGGGGCGTCCAGCGATGCACCGCCCTTGAGGCGGATTTCCAGCGCGACAAAGGGGATCTGATGTTCTTCCACCAACCACGCGGTGATGCCACCCGGAGATTTGACGTCCTGAATTTCGACCGCCGCATTTGCGGTTGTGGTCAGAGAAAGCGCGGCCAGAACGGCCCAAAACAGACGGCTCATTGCGTAACCTCCTCGGGGCGTTTCATCCATCCGGTGACCGCGCGTTTGCGATCAAACAGGCGCGCGGCGGCGGCCAGAACGTCCTCTTCCGTGACGGCCTGCAAGATGTCCGGCCACGCCTGCACATCTTCGACAGTCAGGCCCGAGGTCAAAGCGGCGCCGTAGCGGCGCGCCAGGCTCGATGTGGAATCCTCGGCATAGATACGGCTGGCCTTGATCTGTTGCTTGATGCGGGCGAATTGTTCCGCGTCGATACCTTCCTCCAGAAATTCGGCCAAGGCCCGGTCCAAAGCAGTTTCGGCATCTTCCAGAGAGACATCGGGCTTGGGCACGATGAACACGCCAAAGTTGGAGTCGTCGTGACTGAGGCCCTGATAAAAGGCAGAGGCATAGATCGCCTCTTCACTTCCAAAGACCAGTTTCTTTCCCAGAACCGAGGTCGCCGTATTTCCCCCCAGCAGATCGGACAGCAGCGTCAGTGCTGCCGCTTCCTCCTGCGCGCCGGGGTCACGTTCTGGCGCCAGATAGGTGCGGATCACGTAAGGCTCTGACGCGCGCGGGTCTTCGAATATCAACCGGCGTTCGGACAGTTGCGGCGGTTCTGATGGGCGCATCCGTTCACCAAGCCCGGGCGTCGGTTCAAGAACGCCGTAATATTTGTTAGCAAGCGTTAAGACTTCGCCCGGTTCGACGTCCCCGGCCACAATCAGGATCGCATTGTTGGGCGCATAGTATTTGCGATAAAACGCCAGCGCGTCGTCCAGCGTCAGTGCGTTTGCCTCATGCTTCCATCCGATAATCGGGATGCCATAGGGGTGGTTCAAATATTGCGCGGCACGGCGCTGTTCGCCGAATAAGGCACCGGGGTCATTTTCAGTGCGCTGATTTCGCTCTTCAATGATCACGTCGCGTTCCGTCAGAATATCGCGATCCGACAGGCGCAGGTTTCGCATCCGGTCGCTTTCCATGCGCATCATCAATTCCAGCCGGTCAGCGGCGACGCGTTGGTGATAACCCGTGTAATCCCAGGACGTGAAGGCGTTGTCCGTGCCGCCATTCATTGCAACCGTTGAGGAGAATTCGCCGGGTGCCAATGTGTCGGTCCCCTTGAACAGAAGGTGTTCCAGATAATGCGCGATGCCGGATTTGCCGGGGGGTTCATCGGCGGCACCAGCTTTGTACCAGACCATATGAACGACAACCGGCGCGCGGTGATCTTCGATCACCACCACCTGCATTCCATTGTCGAGCGTGAAATCAGTGACCTCTGCGGCGAATGCCATTCCGGCGGTGGCCCAGAAAATGAAACCTAAAAACAGGCGACGCATCGCTTCTCCAATCAAACGCGGACAGGTTGAAAGGGAACCTACACCTCAATGCCCGCGCATCAAGGCATGTTACGCAGAAGTGAGGGGTTGTGGGGATACTGGCCAAATTTGGGGATGTTGTCTGAGTTTTCCAAACTACACCAAGTTCACTTTCGGTGGCGCTTTGTCGTTAGCGGCCCGTCTAGACCGACGAGTTGACAAGACGCGCGAACGCCTGCCCGTGGGGTGGCGATGCAACGTCTCAACGACACGCTTTATGCCAGCCAAGTCCGTACGAAATCAAAAGATTGAACCCTGATCAGCCAAATCGCCAGCCCGCCGGGACGGGCAGGCGATCGCGCGGCGGCCCGAGGGGCCTTGATTCCGCGCGGGGCAATTAATCACATCAGAACCGAATTTTTCTAGTGTCGAGAATGACACCCGAAAGTCCCGAACCCTGTTATTCGACCACCTCCGGCGGTGCGGCTGGGGTGCGCACGCCGATGCGGCGGAACCGTTCCAGTTCGGCATATTGGTCCAGCGACATGCGCCGATAGGCTTTGAAATAAACGTTGACGTTGAACAGGCGTTCAAGAATGCGGCCGTCGTTGCGGCGGCGGAATTCAAGGTCTTCTGCCGCCAGTTTCTGCCGGATTGACCCGTCACGGCCATAGCGGCTGGCATGGTTCACGATCCCTGCGTCACCGGAGGATATCCCACGCGATACGACAGCGGGGTTGCCGCCCAGTGCGGCAATGGCATCATCGGTCGGGGTCTGATCGACGCGATTTTTGCCGCCGGGTGTCGGTGCTGGCAGGGCGGCGAAATCTTCAGGCTCTTCCAGCGGCTTGTTTGGGATAATCGCAAATTCATCCGGTCCCTGTGTGCTGGATGTGATGTTCAGAAGTTTTGGTTCCTTATTGCGGCTGCATCCGGCCACCACGCCGATGCACAGCAACAAAAGAACGAATTTCATGCCCAAAGCCTGCATTTACGCGGCCCCTCACCTGTTTGGCATTTGTTTACCGCAAGATTTTCGCGGCGTCACGCGGTCTTTCGCTCTCCGGTGAACAGGATCAGCCCGATGGCGCCGGCAAATATTGCAATGTCGGCGATGTTATAGGCGAACGGGTTGTCAATCCCGCAGCAGGACGTGTTGATGAAATCGGCCACTGCGCCATAGACCAGCCGGTCCACGACATTGCCAAGCGCGCCGCCGATCAGGAACCCCGCAGCAACGCGCGCTATAGTCCGGTGTTCGCGCGTCATCCACCATACCACCCAGATTGTGATCATCAGGGCAACGCCGATCAGGATCCATCGTGTCAGATCCTGTTCGCTGGCAATCCAGCCGAAATTGATGCCGGTATTCCACGCCATGCGCAGGTTGAAATACGGCGGGATGACATCAATCGCCAGACGGATATCCAGACGAAGGAACCGCAGCACGTAATATTTGCTGACCTGATCGGCCAGAAACACCACCAAAGCAACAAGATACATCCAGCGCATAAGCCTTAATGCCGGAAGTGCCGTTGACCTGTAAAGACCATCGCCAATCCGGCCTCGTTCGCGGCGTCGATCACCTGATCATCGCGCATTGCGCCGCCGGGTTGGATCACGGCCGTCGCACCCGCTTTTGCCGCCGCCAACAGGCCATCGGGGAAGGGAAAGAAAGCGTCCGATGCCACAACCGAACCCTTTGCAGGTGTCTCGGACACGCCAATTTCCTCGGCCATTCTTTGCGCTTTAAGCGCGGCGATTGTCGAGCTGTCCACCCGGCTCATCTGGCCTGCGCCAATGCCAACAGTTGCGGCGTTCTTGGCATAGACGATGGCGTTGGATTTTACATGTTTCGCAACGGTCCACGCGAACAAAAGGTCGCGCAGTTCATCCCCGGTCGGGGCGCGTTTGGTGACGATCTTCAGATCGTCCGGGCCGACACGCCCATTGTCGCGATCCTGCACCAGCCAGCCGCCCGCGACCTGCCGCACGGCGTTTCCAGAGGAGGTAGGGTCGGCCAACCCCTCGGTCGTCAGGAGCCGCAGGTTTTTTTTGCCCGCGAAGATTTCTTTCGCCGCCGCATCCGCGCCGGGGGCGATCACCACCTCTGTCAGGATGCCTGTGATCGCCTCTGCCGTTTCGCCGTCCAGCGGCTGATTCAAGGCGATGATCCCGCCAAACGCGCTGGTCCGGTCGCAGTCAAACGCGCGGGAATAGGCCTGTGCCAGGGTGGCCCCGGTCGCGACGCCACAGGGGTTGGCGTGTTTGATGATCGCGCAAGCGGGGCCGGCCTCGGGGGCGAATTCGCTGATCAGTTCAAACGCGGCGTCGGTGTCGTTGATGTTGTTGTAGCTGAGTTCCTTGCCCTGATGTTGCTTGGCGGTCGCCACGCCGGGGCGCGCGGATCCGTCCTTGTAGAATACGGCCTGTTGATGCGGGTTTTCGCCATAGCGCAGCGTTGTGCCCTCGCCACCGGCAAACGCACGGCGGCGCGGGGCGGGATCGTTCAGGGCATTGGCCATCCAGCCGGACACAGCAGCGTCGTAAGCAGCGGTGCGGGCATAGGCCGTCAGCGCCAGTTTCTGGCGGAACGCATATTTCGTTGCGCCGTCGTTTGCGTCGAGTTCGGACAACACGGTCGCGTAATCCTCAACATCCACCACGACATTCACAAAGGCATGGTTCTTGGCCGCCGCGCGGATCATCGCGGGTCCGCCGATGTCGATATTTTCGATGCAATCATCATAGTCTGCGCCGGCGGCGACTGTGGCCTCGAACGGGTATAGATTGACGACCAAAAGATCGATACCGCCAATTCCATGCGTTTCCATCGCTGCCTTGTGTTCAGCGTTGTCGCGCAGCGCCAAAAGCCCGCCATGCACCGCCGGATGCAGTGTTTTGACACGGCCGTCCATCATTTCGGGGAATCCCGTGATTTCGGCCACATCCGTTACATCCAACCCGGCCTCGCGCAGCGCTTTCGCCGTGCCGCCGGTGGAGAGAAGTTCGATCCCGCGCGCAGCAAGCGCCTTGCCGAATTCGATCAGTCCGGTTTTGTCTGAGACGGAAAGAAGGGCGCGGCGCACAGGGGCGAGGTCGGTCATACGGCAGGGTCCAATCGGCGGAGTTTTCAGTTGGCGCTGGCTATATGATGTATGGGGTCCGGATGAAATCTCAAAATGGTCGCAGTTTGGCGGAATCGGCATCGCGACAATGGCGCAGATCGGGCACCCGAAATGTCGGGGTGATTTGTCGGCTTTTAACTTTCGCTACGTGAATGAAGGTGCGCCGCGACCGGTCTTGAACGGACCCTCACACCTGTCCCCCGGGCTCTTTCATCTGGCCATAAATACTTCGGGGGGTCCGGGGGGTTGGCCCCCCGGTTCGTCGGATTGTTTTCAACGACTTTCGGGCAAAGCCCGAAACGTCTTGGAAGCAATTCGAATGCCTGCTTTGAAGCCAATTCAGCTTTCCGACACCTGACGCTCTTACCCCACGATCTGGCTTTCATCACGCTCCAGATCACGCAGATGGGTCGGTGTATCCTGTGCTTTGGCGAAGGTCCAGCGCACGCGGGTTGCGTATTCGACGGCCTTGGCGGACAGGACGATCTGTTTTGTCGCGCGCGGCTTCAGGCGACCCTTCTCGAGGAAAAAACTGCCCTCCAGGCTCAATTCGCCAACGCCGTCATGGCGGAAAATCCAGATTTCGCCGCTGCGCAGGGCCACCGAGACCGCCGCGCCGCCCATGTCGAGTGTGGCATCGGCCTCGGGGTGAAGATGGAAGTGCACGTTAAAGGGAATACCGCTCAACCCGGTCTGATCCAGCATCCTGTCGAATTGCCTGTTGTCATCCTTGGATATCGTGGCCAGCGTGTCGTCACCCACCAGCCCACGACCATCTCTGGCCAGTTCAATCGTACGCACATGGGTCAGGCCGTGGGTTTTGACGTAACCGTCATGCCCGGCGATCAACCCGGTGCCGCCGGTATCGCCGCGCGATTGCATTCGCACATCGCCGGGAACGCGAGGCGGCGGGACGGTCTGATCGCCCCAGAACCCCCGCGTGCCGAAGATCGCCGAGGAGTGGCCTTTTATCTCAAGTGTCGAATGCAACGCAGTCAGACGACCCGCCGCCGCCCATTTCGCACCGAACGGCACGCCGGAGCCACAATTTACGATCACCGCGCGACGGCCTGACGTCAGTTCAAATGCAAGTGTTGACGCGTGCGCGGTTTGGCTGGTCGGGCCATGCGGCGGCGGGGCGACATCGATGATCACAGATGTCCGGCCGGCGGACAGGCGCGCATATCCCATCGCCAACCCCGCGCGCGGCGGGGTGCGAATACCGGAACTTGCCAGCGCATTGTCGAGCCGTCCGTCAAGCCCGCGACCACCGCCATGAAAACGCGCCAGACTGCCGTCGGAATGGCGCAGCGCGCGCAGTGTCGGCGCCGTTCGTTCGATTGCCTCAAGCAGCGCCTTTGGGGGGATTTTCCCGGCTTCGGCCAATGCAGACGCGGCCCAGTTCAGGAGTGTGAAAATCTCAAGCAGCTCTTCGGGGTTCCGGCTTGGTATTCCGCCGTGTTCGTCAATATCGGTACGGCATTCCCTGGCCAGCGCCTTCACCGCCGGGTCGACATAGACATCCATGCCGATGGTCGCCAGACCGGCATAGATCAGCCCCGTCAGCGCCTCGAACCGGGGCACGCCGCTGTTGGTCGTGTGCCAGCGTCGGGCGAGAAAGACGGTTTGCTGCCCCAGCGAACGATAAAACCCATCTGAAGTTTCCTTTTCCTGCGCCGTCAGCAGAAAAATCGCGTGGTTGATCCAGCGGATCAGCCGGCGTCCGGTCAGGTCGGGGGTCCAGCCCTCGCCCGTTCCGTGGCCATATCTTCTGACCCATTGTCGCGTCCATTCCTGTGCAATGCTGCGCGCCTTTGGGTCGCCAGAGGCGGCCAGATCATCAAGCCAGGCAAAGCCGTGCAATTCCTCGTTGAAGTTGCGGTCAGCGACACCAAGATCCCAAATGCTTTTGCCCGGCGCCTCGACAACCCGTCCGGCGAACAGAAAGTTCCCGGCGCAAAGCTGCCGCCCGCGCGCCACGCGACCGATTGTCTTGGGTTCCGGTTGCGAGACAAACCCCGCCGCCGCCCGACCAAAGGTCGCCCGCCACGCATGGAAGCGGTTCATCCAACGCGTTACGCGCTCGGATAGCGGGTTGTGGTGCGACACGGATGCCCTGCCTTGCCTCGACTTTCTTGTCGAAATCTTATCGTTCTTTCAGGCCATCATATGCCGATGACTGTTTTCTGTCATCGCTGAATTTTTGTTCAGGCGTGTTTTCGCAGACAGGTGATAAAGAAGCCGTCCATGCCACCCACATCGGCCCAGAAATCGGGGCGCGTGCGGACGCCGAATTCCCCGATCCAGCCTTTATCGATGCCACTAACGTTCAGGCTTTCGGTGTGAACCTGCACTTTGGGGTACCGCGCGAACAGGGCCGCGATTTGATCCTCGCCTTCGGATGGCAGCAGCGAGCAGGTACAATAAACCAGCCTGCCGCCGGGCCTGAGGAAGCCAAGCGCCCGGTCAAGCAGGGCAGCTTGCAATGGGATCAGGGGAGCGATGTCTTCCATCGACTTTGCGTAAGGCAGATCCGGATGCCGCCGGATCGTTCCGGTCGCCGAACAGGGCGCATCCAAAAGGATCGCGTCAAAGGTCGATTTGGGCAGCCATTCCAGCGCATCGGCGATGGTGATCGCTGCCGTCAGGTTGGTGCGCGCGAGATTTTCGCGCAACCGGGTCATCCGGCGTTCGGAATCGTCCAGTGCAGTGACCGTCGCACCTGTGGCGGCGAGTTGCATGGTCTTGCCACCGGGCGCCGCGCACAGGTCAAGTACAGCCTCGCGCGCCTTCGCGCCAAGCACCGCGGCAGGCAGCGAGGCAGCGGCATCCTGCACCCACCATGTGCCGTCCGGATAGCCCGGCAGTTTGCTGATCTGGCCGCGGTTGGTCAGTCGGATTGTGCCGTTGGACAAGACCGCGCCGCCAAGCTGCGCAAGGTCACCGGGCGCGTCGGGTTTAGGTGTTATGTCCAGTGGCGGTTCCATCGAATGCGCGGTCTCCAGCGCTTTTACGACATCATTGCCCCAGGCATCGCGCAGCGCGCGGCGCAGCCATTTTGGCATTTGCGGCACCGGCAGCTCGGGCCATTTTTCCAGATCACCGGGGATCTTGCGCAGAACCGCGTTCACGAGACGCGATTTGCTTTGGCTGACGGTCGATTTGACGATGCCCACCAGCGCATGCACCACGCCATGCGGGTCGCCATTAAGCTCCGCCATTTCCACGACGCCCAGGCGCAGGGCGTTCAGCACCGGATCCTCCGGGCGGTTACGCAGGTAGGGGCCCAGCATCCGGTCGGCACGGTCGGCCCAGCGCAGCGTCGTCGTCGCCAGCCGTTGTGCCCGGGCCCTGTCTGGTGGGGACAGGTGTTCCACGGACTTGGGCAGGAGTTCCGTCAAAAGCCGCCGGTTGGCTGTTACCCCATTCAAGAGGATCAGCGCACCGGCGCGGGCAGAGGGGTGTGGTTTAGACAAGTGGGGCGGCCTGTTGGTTTTGCGTCAGAGCGGCTATAACAGAGAGCGAAGTGCAATGTCAGTGAGAGTTTGGGCGTGACGGAGACATCAAAACCGGACCTGCCGCCAGCGGCAAAGCGTGCGTTGGCCGAGGCAGAAGAACGGCGCAGGAAGGCGACAGACGAGAAAGCAAAGACCGAACTTGGCGGACGGGATGGGCCGGAACCGGTGCGTTATGGCGATTGGGAAAAGAACGGAATTGCCGTGGATTTCTAAGCGTTGCAAAGCGTGATTGGCCAAATGTGATCAGCCGGGGATGCATTGTAAGTTCGGGATGTTGGTAGACTACGGCAACATTCCGGGATCGCTGCCGTAACCTAACAGCCCGCATTAAACCTGCGGATAGAGAACCACCTTCGTCCCGATCGGCACCATCTCATAGAGATGCTGAATGTGGCTGTTGGCAAGCCGCGCGCAGCCGTTGGACACTGCCTGCCCAAGCGTCCACGGTTCCGGTGTGCCATGAATGCGCAGGAAACTGTCGCCGCTTCCGGGATAAAACAGATATAGCGCCCGCGCGCCCAGCGGGTTGGATGGACCACCCGGAACGCCATCTTCAAATTTCTTATAATAACCTGAGTTCTGGATAAGCGCTATATCTGGTATTCGACCTGCCTGATTGTTTCCGGCACGGTTATGGGTCCCATTTTAACTTTGGTTTTCCCGAGCATATAGGCTGCGACACACGAGATGAGGTGTACGAATGCGTTGGCAGGCGATCTGTGTCGAGTGTGTTCCAGTCCCATGCTGGTTTTCAACTTATCGAACAGAGTTTCGATGATGAACCGCCTTCGCAACAGGATTTTGTTCAGGATTGGCAGGAGATAGTTTTTCATGTTGCGGCGAATGCCGGTGACGAGGTGGAGGCCACGCTGCCAGAGCCGTTGGAAGAGGGATTTGGAGATATAGCCCTTATCAGCAAATATTTTGCCTTCGAGGCCCGCGATCATGGCTTCAAACGGCTTTCGATCATCGACATTACCTGCCGTGATTTTGACGGCCATGATCTCCCCCTTGTTGTTGATGATTAGATGCAGTTTGAAGCCAAAGAACCAGCCCATTGTGCTGCGACCGCGCTTTGCCAGCCCCTTGAAGACCTTGTTTCGATTAATGCGGGCATTGTGGCAGACCGCGAGCTTAGTGCTGTCGGCAAAATAGACGCCGGTTTTTTCACCGCTGAAGCAGTGCAGCAGTATGCAAAACGGCACCATTAATCTTGGCATGAGGCTGACAAACCGACCATAGCTCGGGAGGGTGCCAAAGCAGTCACGGTATTTCTGCTCAACGCCATAAATCCAATAATGTTTGAAGTCCTTGAACGGCGACAAGTGAAACAAGACCATGATGAACAGGCTCTCCCCCAGGGTCAGCTTGCCGGAGCGAAGCCTCTGACGACCCGAGGGGATCAACCGGTGGCGCTCCCAGTCCTCGTAGGTTTTTGCAAAATCATCGAGACAGACAAAAAGTGCGGTGTTAGTGATCGACATGAGTGGCGGTCCATATTGTGTCGCTTTTGAACCTTGAATCATGGGGCAACGTACTTGGAAACCCCTCTCACCCCATACTAATCACGGGGGCATTCAGGCTGGTCAACACGGGGCAAAAGGTGCGCGCCATGGAGAACAACTTCCCAATCAACGAAGATCTCGCTTATGAGAAGATCCGGGACCTCATGTTCGACATGATGGAAGAGGACCCCAACCGTTTCTACGCCCTCACGGATAAGCTCAATGAACTGGCTGCGCTCCCTAAAAGAACCATGACACTTGTGCTCGATCTGATGGCTGCCACTCCCTTTCAGGTGATCATCCCGAAACACGTACGGAAAAATGACCCTGATACATTCAAAGCAGATCACGAAACCGTTTCAAATGTTCTATTTCTTGGAGAGTTTGGCGGAATTGCCGTTGAACTGGAGCCAAATGAGGCTTTGAGAGAACCGAGGATCATTTCCATAACAATGGTGGAAATCCCTCATCGCAACCCTCTGCGAAAAAGGGTCAACGAGTATCGTAAAAAACGAATCAAAAAACTACGAAAAAATTCTGTCGAGTAGTGCACTGGTGACGCCAACGTCTTATCCAGAATCGGGGTTATAATAGGGATTGCGCTCGATCATGTCTTCGGTCGGTTTCCATGACGGCCACTCTTTCTTGGCGCCAACCGTGAAGGTGCCGGACTCGTACAAGCCCCGCTTGCCGACGCCCACGACATAGCGAATTGCGCGGCGCTTTTCCAACGTCCAGTAAAGGTAATACCGGTTCGGATCGACGTGGATTTCACCTGGCGGAATGCCCTTCTGAATGCGAACATTCACCGGCATGTGTTCTTCGGGAATGGTATAAGATTCCTTCGCCAGCGAAACAGTCGGCGCGGCGATTGCAGCACCGGCACTTGCGATGAAATGTCTTCTGTTAAGCACAATAATACTCCGGGCAATGGGATTTGTGTGAATATGTGTAACTCCCAAGCACCCCCCACGTTTGAGTGTTATTGTCAGTTTTATGGTGAGTCGAATTTGCCATTTTGCGCGTGTTTTTTTTCTTTCTTGTCTGAATTCTGTGGCGCCGGGTTGATTTCTCTGAATCAGTGGTGGGATGGATCAGGTTGCCGCCCTTGAACAACTTCTCGCCACGGCTCTGCGTCGGATCGCTGAGCTTGAAGCTGCGTTGGCGAGCATGGCGGAAGAGATCACGGACCTGCGCCGACAGTTGGCCAAGAACAGCAGCAATAGCAGCAAGCCCCCTTCAAGTGATGGCCTGAAGAAGCCAGCCCCGCGCAGCCTGCGTGGCAAATCCGGAAAGAAAAGTGGCGGCCAAGTTGGCCACCGGGGCGACACCCTGCGCCAGACGTCAACACCCGACTTTGTCGAACGGCATGAGGCGACGCATTGCAGCGCCTGTCAGAGCGCCCTGACGGCGGAGATGGTGAAAGGGATCGAGAAGCGTCAGGTGTTCGACTTGCCTGCGCCACGCCTGGAGGTCACCGAGCATCAGGCGGCGGTTTATTGTTGCGACCATTGTCGAGCCACGACGACGGCTGGCTTTCCCGATGGCGTGGCCGCGCATGTGCAATATGGCACGCGCATGCGGGCAGTGGCGGTCTATTGCAATGTTCAGCAGCTGATACCCGAGGATCGGGTCTGCCAGCTTATGCGCGACCTGTTTGGGGCCACCAGCTTGTGCGCGGCCAGCGTGACCAACTGGACGCGCGGCGCGGCAAATAAGATGGGTGTCGTGGTTGAACACATTCTCGCCCGGCTTGCCGAAGGCGGCGTTCGGCATCTGGACGAGACCGGACTTCGTGTTGCCGGCAAGCTGCACTGGCTGCACACGATCTGCGATACCGCCTTCACCCATTACCGCATCAGCGCCAAACGCGGTGCTGTTCCAACCTTCCTGACCGGCGGGACGATCATTCATGATCACTGGAAACCCTACTACGCCCATATGAGCGGAGTGGACGCCCACGTCCTCTGCGGGGCGCATCACTTGCGCGAACTCAAGGCCATCGAAGAGATCGAAAAAGAGCCTTGGGCGACGGAGATGAGCGCAGTGCTTCATAGCGCCAATCAGCTCAGATGCGCGGCTCAGGATCAAGGCGAGACCGAACTCCCGGAACTGGTTCGCCAGGGTATAGTCACCAGATACATGGCGATCCTCGCCAAGGGGCTCGCCTTCCACGAACGCCAGCCCCCGCTGGCCAAAAGCCCCGGCACCCGCGGCCAAAAAGCCAGGCGGCCAGGCCACAACCTGCTCCTCCGCCTGCGTGACTACCGCGATGACGTTTTGCGATTCATCGCCGACTTCGCGGTCCCATTCACAAACAATCAGGCCGAACAGGACCTGCGCATGATGAAGCTGCGCATGAAAATCTCGGGCACCTTCCGCACCCTCGAGGGCGCGCGGGTCTTCGCCGACATCAGGTCCGTCATCTCGACGGCCAGAAAACACCGGTTCAACATCCTGGAAATCCTGACCCTGTCACCACCTCAGATCATCGCACGGCTCTGACGGAACAAAACCCCGCAACCCTATCGGACAGGGTGCTTGGGAGTTACCTTTCTTGTCTGAATTCTGTGGCGCCGGGTTGATTTCTCTGAATCAGTGGTGGGATGGATCAGGTTGCCGCCCTTGAACAACTTCTCGCCACGGCTCTGCGTCGGATCGCTGAGCTTGAAGCTGCGTTGGCGAGCATGGCGGAAGAGATCACGGACCTGCGCCGACAGTTGGCCAAGAACAGCAGCAATAGCAGCAAGCCCCCTTCAAGTGATGGCCTGAAGAAGCCAGCCCCGCGCAGCCTGCGTGGCAAATCCGGAAAGAAAAGTGGCGGCCAAGTTGGCCACCGGGGCGACACCCTGCGCCAGACGTCAACACCCGACTTTGTCGAACGGCATGAGGCGACGCATTGCAGCGCCTGTCAGAGCGCCCTGACGGCGGAGATGGTGAAAGGGATCGAGAAGCGTCAGGTGTTCGACTTGCCTGCGCCACGCCTGGAGGTCACCGAGCATCAGGCGGCGGTTTATTGTTGCGACCATTGTCGAGCCACGACGACGGCTGGCTTTCCCGATGGCGTGGCCGCGCATGTGCAATATGGCACGCGCATGCGGGCAGTGGCGGTCTATTGCAATGTTCAGCAGCTGATACCCGAGGATCGGGTCTGCCAGCTTATGCGCGACCTGTTTGGGGCCACCAGCTTGTGCGCGGCCAGCGTGACCAACTGGACGCGCGGCGCGGCAAATAAGATGGGTGTCGTGGTTGAACACATTCTCGCCCGGCTTGCCGAAGGCGGCGTTCGGCATCTGGACGAGACCGGACTTCGTGTTGCCGGCAAGCTGCACTGGCTGCACACGATCTGCAATACCGCCTTCACCCATTACCGCATCAGCGCCAAACGCGGTGCTGTTCCAACCTTCCTGACCGGCGGGACGATCATTCATGATCACTGGAAACCCTACTACGCCCATATGAGCGGAGTGGACGCCCACGCCCTCTGCGGGGCGCATCACTTGCGCGAACTCAAGGCCATCGAAGAGATCGAAAAAGAGCCTTGGGCGACGGAGATGAGCGCAGTGCTTCATAGCGCCAATCAGCTCAGATGCGCGGCTCAGGATCAAGGCGAGACCGAACTCCCGGAACTGGTTCGCCAGGGTATCGTCACCAGATACATGGCGATCCTCGCCAAGGGGCTCGCCTTCCACGAACGCCAGCCCCCGCTGGCCAAAAGCCCCGGCACCCGCGGCCGAAAAGCCAGGCGGCCAGGCCACAACCTGCTCCTCCGCCTGCGTGACTACCGCGATGACGTTTTGCGATTCATCGCCGACTTCGCGGTCCCATTCACAAACAATCAGGCCGAACAGGACCTGCGCATGATGAAGCTGCGCATGAAAATCTCGGGCACCTTCCGCACCCTCGAGGGCGCGCGGGTCTTCGCCGACATCAGGTCCGTCATCTCGACGGCCAGAAAACACGGGTTCAACATCCTGGAAATCCTGACCCTGTCACCACCTCAGATCATCGCACGGCTCTGACGGAACAAAACCCCGCAACCCTATCGGACAGGGTGCTTGGGAGTTACGAATATGTTATATTTAGCGTCCACCTGCCGACACCGTCAATTCACATGCGGGTCATGTCTTACCACCCTTCAATTTAGCCAGACATCCCAGAGCTTGGGGATTTTGGCATAACCTGCGAGGCATCGTCGGATAGCACGAAGGCCTGTCTTGAAGAGAGAGCATAAGGACCTTCGGGCTTTTCGAATCCCCTTTTTTCGCCGCGTATTGCGACGTGGTGCTCTTCGTTTGCTCCGGTTGAAACAGCCCAGTACATGGCGATTGCCAGCACCAAAATGAGGCGGGCCAATCGATCCGGCTTTTTGATCTGGCTTTGAGTAATTTCAAAGCCCCGGGTTTTGAAGTCGGAGAACATGGCTTCAATTCCCCAACGCATTCCATAATCGAGCACCTTGTACTCGGACGGTGCTGCATTCATGGCAATAATCCAAGGCTCTTTGTGCCCCTCCTCGTGAAGCACTCCAATGTTGCTAAAGACGCCCGTTCCGTAAAGCTCAGCGTTTACAAGCCCTTCGGGCATCAGTTGGGCAATTTCGCGCGTCATCATCTCGCCACCCTGATGTTGCAGTGTGATATTTCCCTTCATGCGCAGCCGGTAGTCCCATCCAGCCTCCTGGCACCATGCGACCAATCGGGCGGTTCCATAAAACCGATCTCCCGCCAGCAACACACGCGCATCCGCCGGGAGCCATGGGCGGACTGCTTCCAAAAGCTCATGTTGCACGCGCCATCCAATCGGCCCTTTGGTCTGGCGTACACGCCAGGCGACCGGGAGGGCCCGATCCCGCATCCGCACCGATAACATCAAAACCTCATGCCCTTCGTTGAGCTTGCTTTGATCAAGGGCCACCACAATCGTTTCTCCGGCCTCACACTGGCGGCGGAAAATTTCACCAACATAGGCCTGCATGATCTCATCAGTATCGATGTGAGGATTGCCCAGAACCCGCGAAATGTATTGATAGCGGTGGTCCACAGAGCCGATATCGCGGGGCAAAGCAGCCGCATTTTCCATCAGATTGACGCTGCGCGTGTTCAAAATCACGCTTGCTATGATGCACAATCCCTCCCGGCGCGACTTGTGATACCCGAGCAAGCGGTCCTGAAAATCCGCCTCAACCTTCGAATAAAGCTCTGAAAAACAAACATTTCCCAACAAACCAGCCTCCAATATCAGCAGTGGAGACTCCTTGAATCACACAGATCAGACAAACGTCAAATCAGATCCGGAAATTTTGAAGGGTGGTAAGGGGTCATGTCCTTGGTCCAGGGCGGACAACACAGGTGGATCCGGCCAACAGACAGCCCCGCTGGCCGATAAATGCTCCTATTCGGCACTGCCGTCCAGCATCCCGCTGCGAAACAGCATCCCGGCAGCGACTGCGCCGATGATCGGTGCGATGATGAACAGCCAAAGCTGCGCCAGCGCGGTACCACCGGCAAAAAGCGCCGGGCCAATGGAACGTGCGGGGTTTACCGACACGCCGGTCACGTTGATCCCGACCAGATGGATGACGACAAGCGTCAGGCCGATGGCAAGACCCGCCATCGCAGCCGGGGCGCCCGGCCCGGTGGCCCCAAGGATCACCACCATGAAGAGAAAGGTTGCCACGACTTCGAACAGGAACGCTGCTGTCATGTTGTATTCGCCAAGATACCCTGCGCCCCAGCCGTTTTGGCCCAGCCCGTTTTCAGCCAGGGAATAATCCGCTTTACCGGACGCGATCAGCATCAGAACAAGTGCACCGGCAATTGCGCCAGCGACTTGCGCGATCATGTACGGCACGGCCTCGGCCAGTGTCATCCGTCCCGCTGCAACGGCGCCAAGGCTGACCGCCGGGTTGATGTGACAGCCCGAAACGGTGCCGATTCCATAGGCCATCGCGATCAGCGCCAGCCCGAAGGCAAAGCTGATGCCGGTCAGGCCGATGTCGCCGCCCGCCAGTACCGCCGCGCCACAGCCAAACAAGACGAGAGTGAACGTGCCAATGAATTCTGCCAATGGTTTTTGCATATCTGTCCCCTATTTCCATGTGGCGATCGGGTCGCCACCGTTTTGATGTCGCGTTTCTGCCCGAAACCGCAATTCAGGCGAAGGGGAAAATTTCCCGCCTTGCACCCACGAGGGGCGTCATTTTCCTTTTTGCAGGACTCTGCGGGCCAACCTGCGGTTCAGCCGTTGCGAATTGATAATGATAGAACCATGTGTGAATTGTCGGGAAACAAAACGGATAAGGAGAGAGTTATGGCGCTTCGCATTAATGACACGGTCCCGGATTTCACGGCAGAGACCAGCCAGGGAACAATCAGCTTTCACGAGTGGATCGGCGACAGCTGGGCGATCCTTTTCTCGCACCCGAAGGATTTCACCCCAGTCTGCACGACTGAATTCGGCATCGTCGCGCAGCTGGCCGATGAATGGGCCAAGCGCAACACCAAAGTGATGGGCGTGTCCGTGGACGGTGTTCAGGATCACGCCGGGTGGATCAATGACATTCAGGCCGTCGGAGGGTCCGATGTTGGATTTCCGATTGTCGCAGACGAGGCGCTTGAAGTATCCAAGGCCTATGACATGCTGCCTGCGGAAGCGTATTTGCCAGACGGTCGCACCCCGGCAGATACAGCTACGGTTCGTTCTGTATATATCATCGGCCCGGACAAGCAATTGAAGCTGACAATGACTTATCCGATGACGGTCGGTCGCAACTTTGCCGAGATCATGCGGGCACTGGATGCTTTGCAAGCCACCGTCAAACACGGCATCGCGACACCGGCAAACTGGGAACACGGTCAGGATGTGATCATCCCGGTGGCGGTCAGCGATGAGGACGCAAAGGCAAAATTCGGCTCGTTTGAAAAGAAACTTCCCTATCTGCGCACCACGTCGGACCCAGGCTGAAAATAAGCCTCGCCAATTGGGCGGGGCTTATTTCAACATGTCAGGTAATTCCGATCAGGCGTCGGCTTTTTCTTCCAAGAGTCCTTTGGAGGCGTAACGGCCCCGGAGCGATTCAGGTTTGGATGGAAACGCCGCGTTCCGGTCAGAATAGATTTTGAAACAATTCCGAAGCCGGGTTAACAGCACCGCAAGTGCCCCGGCCATCCATTGCCCGGCAGGCGATTTTGCTTGCAAAATCTGCCGAGAGGTGCCTGCCCGTCCCCACGGGCTGGCGTTGGCCGCCAACTGGGGCGTGTAACGGCGCCCAGTGCAGAGTCTGCTTCGGGCCAGAAGCCGTTTGTCACTTGAAACACAGAAATGCTTTATACACAAAAGGCCCCGGACCATACATCCGGGGCCTCAAAAGGCAATTTCAGACTAAAGGGCCTATCAGGCGTCGGCTTTCTCTTCTTTGATCTCTTCACCGCTCTCCTGATCGACCATCTTCATCGCAAGACGCACCTTGCCGCGGTCGTCAAAGCCCAGCAGCTTCACGTACACTTCCTGACCTTCCTTCAGCACATCTGAGGGATGGTTCAGGCGCTTGGGCAGAATCTGGGACACATGCACCAGACCGTCGCGCTTGCCGAAGAAATTCACGAAGGCGCCGAAATCGACGATCTTCACGACCGTGCCTTTGTAGATCATGCCTTCCTCGGGCTCCGCCACGATCGCATGGATCATGTCATAGGCCTTTTGGATGGCTTCGCCGTTGGGCGAGGCGATCTTGATGACACCGTCGTCGTTGATGTCGACCTTTGCACCGGACACTTCCACGATTTCGCGGATGACCTTGCCGCCGGACCCGATCACTTCACGAATCTTGTCGGTCGGGATGTTCATCGTTTCGATCCGCGGGGCGTGGATCGAGAAATCCTGTGCTTCGGTGATGGATTTCGCCATCTCGCCCAGAATATGCATCCGGCCCTCTTTGGCCTGCGCCAGAGCTTTCTCCATGATCTCAGGCGTGATGCCCGCGACCTTGATGTCCATCTGCAGGCTGGTGATGCCTTTTTCGGTACCTGCGACCTTGAAATCCATGTCGCCGAGGTGATCTTCGTCGCCAAGGATGTCGGTCAGGATCGCATAAGAGCCATCATCTTCCAAAATCAGCCCCATCGCGACGCCGGCGACCGGGGCGGTCAGCGGCACACCGGCATCCATCATCGACAGTGAACCGCCGCAGACCGATGCCATCGAGGACGAGCCGTTGGATTCGGTGATCTCGGATACGACGCGGATGGTGTAGGGGAAATCGGTGGCCGCAGGCAGAACCGCCTGCAATGCGCGCCATGCCAGCTTGCCGTGACCAATCTCGCGGCGTCCGGTAAAACCAAAGCGGCCAACTTCGCCGACCGAATAGGGCGGGAAGTTATAGTGCAGCATGAAGTTCGACTTATACGTACCATGCAGCGCGTCGATCATCTGTTCGTCGTCGCCAGTGCCCAGCGTGGTCACGACCAACCCTTGCGTTTCGCCACGGGTGAACAAGGCCGAACCGTGGGTCCGCGGCAGAATGCCGGTTTCCGAAACGATCGGGCGCACCGTGGCCAGATCGCGGCCATCGATACGCTTGCCAGTTTTGACGACGTCGCCGCGAAGAATGGTGGCTTCGAGCTTTTTCAGCGCATTGCCGAGGTTCTCGTCTTCAAGCTGCTCTTCGCTCAGCGCCTCTTTGATGGCGTCTTTCGCGTCGGCGACAGCCGTGGTGCGTTCCTGCTTGTCGGTAATTGCATAAGCCGCGCGAACCTTGTCTTCGCCTGCGGTCTTCACAGCATCGTAAAGATCGCTGTAATCGGCAGGCTGATAGTCAAACGGCTCTTTCGCGCAATCTTCGGCCAGATCGATGATCAGGTCGATGACCGGCTGAATGCTGTCATGGGCGAATTTCACTGCGCCCAGCATTTCCGCTTCTGTCAGCTCATACGCTTCGGATTCGACCATCATCACGGCGTCTTTTGTGCCTGCGACAACCAGATCAAGCCGCTGCTCGGGATTTTCCCGAAGCTTGTGCATGTCGTCGATTTCCGGGTTCAGGATGTATTCACCATCCTCGAAACCGACGCGGCAGCCAGCGATTGGCCCCATGAAGGGTGCGCCGGAAATGGTCAGCGCCGCAGACGCCGCGATCATTGCGACCATGTCGGGGTCGTTGACCAGATCGTGGCTGAGGCAGGTGCAGATCACCAGAACCTCGTTTTTGAAGCCGGGTACAAACAGCGGGCGGATCGGACGGTCGATCAGACGGCTTGTCAGCGTCTCTTTTTCCGTCGGGCGCGCCTCGCGCTTGAAGAATCCGCCCGGGATTTTGCCGGCGGCATAATATTTCTCGTTATAGTGAACCGTCAGCGGGAAGAAATCCTGCCCGGGTTTTTGGGATTTGGCGAAGGTGACGTTGGCCATCACCGATGTTTCGCCCAATGTGGCGATGACCGAACCGTCGGCCTGTCGCGCAACTTTTCCTGATTCCAGCGTAAGCGTTTCCTCGCCCCACTGAATGGACTTTGTCGTTATATCAAACATGTATCGTATCCTTTTGGAGGCACTCCCAGGCCCATCCCGGGTCCTCCGTTTTCATTGGTGGCCCCATTGCCACCGACCCCAATATCTTTCCATGCGCCGGGGTCTAAAGCGTCACGTTTTCAGATGTGTTGGCGCATACACGGGATTTGAAGGTTTGGAAACCTTTGTTTTCTAACTGGTGTTGTGGGCGTCACTGGCACGGAATCAAGGCGAGGCCAAAGCCTCGCCGCCGTGCCGAGCGCCTGACCGGTCCGGCGGTCTGGCGCTTGTGCGAGGTGCACGCACCATTTCGATAGAAGATGTACGTTGCAAGATAAAAATGCCAACATCAGACGTTGCTGCGCCAGCCCCCGGTCAGGCGCCGCGCACGGCAAGAATGCGTCACCCTCCGTCGCGCAGCGCGCACCACGCATTCACGATCGCCGTCAGTTCGTCTTTCTTCGCCTCCAAGTCGTCAAGGCTCGCCACCTTGAACGACCGGGACTCCTTCCCGTCCCCCTCAAGGTTTGGAAAAACACCCGGTATTTCAGCCCCTTTGTGAAACATCAGTGAGGCGTGTTTCTTCGACCGTGGAAAGAAGCTCGCGATATTGCCCTTGTACATGAAGGTCGGCGCCTGCCACTTGATGTCTTCGGTGACCCGTTCGTCGGCCATGATCACCTTGCGCATCGCCTGAACAACCTTCTTCATCGGGTTGTCATAACTATCCATCCAGGTATCGACTTTTTCGGTGCTCATCGTTCAGGCCTCCCGGCGCATCCTTGGCATCCGATTGATACCAAACGCCTTGCGTGCCGTCACCAACCGCAAATCCTCTGGATCCATGCCCATCGACAGGATGGTTTCGGGATCAAACCTTTCCTGCGCAACCTCGCGGTCATAGGTCGTGCCAAACATTTGGTCGATCCAGCCCATGCCGAAACTGACATGGTAATTGGATTCATGATCGTTGAAGTGATGCCGCAAATGTTCATGCGTAATCTTTCGCCCGAACCAGCCTTTCGGCACTTTCAGATGTGCCAGCGTGTGGCAGTATTCGTAGAACGCAAACGCGCTGACAGAGCCGAACCACAGCGCCACCCATGCCGTCAACAAGGCCGTGCCAAAACCCAGGAACGGCCACAGGATCAGCGTGTGAAGGGCAACCGACACCAACCCGAACCGCACCGCGAACCAGTGATCGCCGCCCGTAAAAAAACTCGGGATCGTTCGGAAATTCGTGATGCCCGATATGGGTCCGGTAAAGATCGTTGAAAACGCCCTGCTCGTCCGGCGGCTCCCGGTGGTAAAGGAACCGGTGCATGACGTACTCGACGATGAACTGGGCGAAGAACCCGTATAAGACGGCCAAGACAAGAAGCGGCGATAACCAGACGATCAGGGCAATGAGGGCCGAAAGCCAAAACGGCGCCAGCCGCTGCAGCCCGCCCATGTTTACCAAAACCTTTAGTGTCGCAAGCATGTCGCTTTCCCTTGGATTGACCAAGAAAAGCGCATGGGAAAGGGGTCGGTCAATACCGACCCCACGTCAAAACATGTTTGGCTGGTTTTAGCGGCGGATGCTCAGACGCTTGATCAGGTCCTGATAACGGGCCTCGTCCTTGGCTTTGGTATAGTCCAGAAGTTTCCGGCGCTGGGCCACCAGCTTCAACAACCCACGACGAGAGTGGTTGTCTTTCTTATGGCTTTTGAAATGCTCGGTCAGCGTGTTGATCCGGCTGGTCAGGATGGCAACCTGTACTTCCGGCGATCCCGTGTCGCCGTCTTTGGTTGCGAATTCCTTGATCACGCGTGCTTTGTCTTCAGCAGATATCGACATCGGGGTCTCCTTTTTGGAAAAGGGTTATGGCGCAAGCCGGGATGTCGTCCAGCAGGGCCCGTGGAGTTGATTCCGACGGCAAATTTGCCGCCGAAGCCGCGCATATAGCGAAGATCGCCACAGATGCAAAGCCCTTTCTGACGACCCGAAAACGGAACGCCCGTTAACCAGTTTCAGCGAAATGAATTGAGAGTGTTCCCGATATGTTCGATATTGCCAGCGGGGAAAACCGGGGGCTGTCGCGGAAAATGGTATGCTGGCAACATTGATACTGTTGGGGCTTTTGGCTTTGGCGGCCATGCCGTTTTTTGAAGGCGAAGATACTGATTCCGGCGATGCTCAGGCCAGCGCACAGGGAACCGCACCAGTTCCTGTTGAGGGCGGCGGGATTCTGGAGGCGTTGGGCGAACCGGGAATCGAAAGCGTCGAATTCGATGGCGATTTTCATCAGATCGATCCGACACCCGGGACATCGATGTTCAATGACTTTGAACCCGACCATGATTTGGTTCTGGTCGATCTATCAAGCGTTGAAGGCCCGATTTACTTTGATCAGGCATCCGATGAAACGGGATCGGTTGTATCGTTTTCAACTGCGGCGAACGCAACCACAACTCTGGCATTTCCCGAACTCGGATCGCTTCCGGGTGGTGACATCATTCTGCGCCTTGAACAGACAGAAGAGGGGAGTTTCCTTGAATTGTCCCTTGATGATGCGGTTCAGATGGCGCAGGTGCTGCCCAAGATTTCGGATGAATCCGAACCGGTGGCAATCGGCCCGAACGACCCGGATTCGCCCGATGAGCCCGGCCCCGAAGATGACGGCGGTCCTGTGCTGGACCCGCTGGATCCCGACTTGCCCGATCAGGAGCATCTGCTGGATCCGGTGACGGAAGTAATTCAACCTACGCCGCCGGGTGCCATACCACTGGGAGAAGAAGCGGATCAGACGCTGACCGGAATTCTCGCCGATTCCGGCGTTGGCGAAGCCGGAATGCAATCCGCGCTTTTGCAGGCTGAAGCCAGCAGCGTGGTCGAAACAACCCTCGGCGCTGGTGATGATGTCACGCAATTGGCGGATGACGGTGTAGCAGGCACAGGGGCCGGTCAAATTGCAACAGCGGAAGGGACGCCAGTGATTACCTCTGACGCACCGATTGAGGTTCTGGATGCGGGCGCCGGGAATGACCTTGTGCAAACCGGAGACGAAGCCGCATTCGCATATGGCGGGCAAGGCGATGATACGCTTGTCGCGGGTGAAGGTGCCGCCGCGTTGCTGGGTGGCGACGGCGATGATCAACTGATTGCCAATGAAACCGGTGCATTCCTGCATGGTGGTGCTGATGATGACCTGCTGGTCGGCGGTGCCGGGGACGACACGCTTGAAGGTGGCGAGCACGAGGCATTGGGTGTTGGCGACGACACAATCGGCGGCGGCAGTGGCAACGATGTGATCCGCGGTGGTTACGGCGCAGACAGCCTGTTTGGTGGCACTGGTGACGACGTGATCGACCATCTTGGGCGCAACGAGGAAAGCGCCGTCGCCGAACATCATGAATTTGGCTGGCATCTGGATAATGCCGCGGACAGCCTGTCGGGTGGCGAAGGCGACGATACATTGATTTTTGACCGGGCCGACACCGCATCCGGCGGGGCGGGCGCCGATCAGTTCTGGCTTTATTTCGACGGTGCTGATTCCGGCGCGGTCCCGGAAATCACCGACTTCGAAATTGGCGAGGATTTTCTGCGCGTTCAACTCAATCCGCAAATCGGCGAGAATGGTGAACCCGACGTAGAAATACGTGCGTCTGACGATGGCGACGATGGTCTGGTCTTTGTCAACGGTGATCACATCGTCACACTGCTTGGCGCACCGGAGGCGACCCTGTCCGACATATATGTCGAGGTGGCGCCGGATGTTTTCCCGGCAGGGCCGGTGGGATGATCCCGTCGGGCGAATGTGTGAGCGTCGTTTTTTGGCTGAATCTGCCTTCCAAACATGCCACCCCAGCCGGGTTAACAGCGCGCAGCGCCCCGGCCATCGCCTGCCCGTCCCGACGGGCTGGCGGTTGTTTGAGGCAAGTGCAATCCATTGAGTTCGTTCGGACTTTGCTGGCATAAAGCGCGCCGTTGAGATGTTGCATCGCCATCCCACGGGCAGGCAATGGCCGCCAACAAGGTGGTTTGGTGGGGACGTGAGTAAAAGTCCGCTTCAGGCCACTTTCCGACGTGTCCTAATTGGCCTCAAAGCAACTTCAAGCCCAGGGTTCGGGCTTCACTGCGTAGCCGATGTAGAGCGGGTGCTTGGGGTGTCCCGCCTTGGTCAAACCCAAGTGAAACAGTGGCAAATCAGTGCCGCGCAGCATTGCGGCAACTGCCGCTCCGCGATCCAGATGCGCGCCATGCGCGCCCCATGCGCAAATGATCTGGTCTGCCCAACCGGTGCTGTCCAGAATGGTCTTGTCATTCGCCTCACCGACGGGCTCCACGGCGCGCAGCAATGCCTTTGGATCGGTGTCCCGCCAGGCAAATATGTTCGTCACCCTAAATGCGCCGAATCCAAGCGCCCGCGCGCGGCGTTCACAGCGTTCCACGGTTGGGTCGTTCTGAACCTCAGTCGCGGTTGACGGGTTGAGCATGATGAACAGCGCCCTGCGCCCCGCATCATTCCAGACACGGGTCAGCAGATACCGGTACCGCTCGCAATCGGAATAAACCGCGGTCGAGGCGGCATCGCCTTTCCTGTGGTGCCGCGTGATCACTGGTTGAAAACCCGGCTTGGGTGCAGTTGACCCGAGCGATAGATGCCAACGGCCACTGCTTTACCGTCGCAACTCGCCCAGGCCTCATCGCCGAATTCAACATTGCTGGTCACGACCATCCCCGGGTTGCCGTTGCGCATTTTCGCCGCGCCCTCAGCGCTGGCGCGCAGTTCAGGCAGGTCGGCCAACCCTTCTTCCAAAGGGCGCAGATAACCGTCAAGGTCCGGTGACTTCGCCAATTCGTCAATTACGTCGATGCTTACCCCGTCATTGGCCTCAAACGGGCCGGACCAGACCCGGCGCAGCGAAACGACATGGCCCAAACACCCCAATGCGCGTCCCAGATCACGTGCGACGGCGCGAACGTAACCACCCTTGCCGCAAACCATTTCCAATGCCGCGTGGTCCGCATCGAGGCGCTCCACAAAGGCAAGCTCATCCACATAAAGCGGCCTTGCGGTCAGGTCCATTTCCTCGCCGTCACGCGCCCGTTTATAGGCGCGTTCACCATCGATCTTGACGGCTGAAAACTGCGGCGGCACCTGCATGATGTCGCCGGTGAAATCCTTCAGAGCTTCGGTGATCTCTTCATCGCTTGGCCGCGCGTCCGAGGTCTCGATCACCTCGCCCTCTGCGTCGTCCGTATTGGTCGCCTGCCCAAAGCGCACGGTGAAGCGATAGGCTTTCAGCGCATCGGTAATGTACGGCACTGTTTTTGTTGCCTCCCCCAGCGCCACGGCCAAAACGCCGGTTGCTTCGGGGTCCAAAGTTCCCGCATGACCAGCCTTCTTGGCATCAAATGCCCAGCGAACCTTGTTCACCACTGCGGTCGAGGTCATGCCCGCGGGCTTATCGACAACCAGCCAGCCGGAAATATCCCGACCCTTCCTGCGCCGCGCCATGTCTCAGCGCTCGTCCAGATCGCGCCGGACGTTGTACTGACTAAGCAGACGGCGCGTTTCATCCATACGGTCAAAGCTTTCGTCGATCACGAACCGCAGATCGGGCGAATATTTCAGCGTCAGACCCTTGTTGATCGCGCGGCGCAATTCGCCCTTGTTACGGCGCAGGGCATCGAGTGCCTCGTCGCGCCCGCACCCACCAAGCGGTAACACGAAGGCTGTCGCGACCTTCAGATCTGGCGAGGCGCGTACCTCGCTGACAGTGATCGACATGCGGTTCAGGTCCGGGTCGTGAATATCACCCCGGTTCAGCACGTCGCTTAACGTGCGGCGGATCAGTTCGCCGACGCGCAGCTGTCGCTGGCTTGGTTCTTTTGAATGCGCATGTTTTGGCATGGCGCCCATCTATGCGCCTTCATGCGCACGCGCAAGCGGGGCTTTGCGCCTTTTGAGGAAGGGTGTAGAGGAGAGCGCGAATAAGACAGGAGCGTGACATGTCGGAACTACCGGGCATCGTGGTGACAGGCGCATCAGGCCGCATGGGGCAGATGCTGGTCCGGACCGTCCAGAATTCCGGCAAGGCGCGGATCGTTGGCGCCGTAGAGCGTGCAGGCCACGACTGGCTGGGGAATGACCTGGGCGAAGCAATGGGCGGTGCGGCGCTGGGCATCACGGTTACGGATGACCCGCTGGAACCATTTGCCCTCGCGCAGGCGGTGCTGGATTTCACTGCCCCCGCCGCGACGCTTGAGTTTGCCCGCGTGGCCGCACAGGCGCGCGCCGTGCACGTGATCGGCACGACGGGCATGAGCGAGGGTGAAATCGCGGCGCTGGAACCAGCTTCGCGCCACGCCGTCATCGTGCGCGCAGGCAACATGAGCCTTGGGGTGAACCTTCTGGTGAAGCTGACGCGTATGGTCGCATCGGCGCTGGATGAGGATTTCGACATCGAAGTGGTCGAGGCGCATCACAACCAGAAGGTTGACGCGCCCTCGGGCACGGCGCTGATGCTTGGGCAGGCAGCGGCGGATGGGCGCGGCGTTGATCTGAGCGATGTGTCCGACCGGGGCCGCGACGGTATCACCGGCGCGCGCAAACCCGGCGACATCGGTTTCACGGCCATTCGCGGCGGCGACATCATCGGCGAACATGACGTGATTTTCGCCGGACAGGGGGAGCGCATCGTTTTGCGCCACGCCGCCAGCGACCGCAGCCTGTTTGCCAAAGGCGCGTTGAAGGCCGCGCTTTGGGGGCTCGACAAAAAGCCCGGGCAATATGACATGATGGATGTGCTGGGTTTGGCAGATTAGCGCACCGTTGATCCGATTTCGGATGGCAGACTTTGGCGCGCGATGGACCGCGCAATTATTTTGCCGAACGTGTCATACCCGGCGAGTCCGAACCAACCTTCAACAATTGCGTTTGAAACAACGCGTTTTTCCACGCGCCGTGGATCAGGGTTTCGTCGCCGTCATGTGGCGTTGGTGCGAATTTGTTTGATCAGCCCCGGCAAGGTGGCCATGTCCGCCGAGGCCAAAGCCATATTTCGCCAATGCCAGCCAAACCGGGAAATGAGAGCCGCTAAAACGGAACTTTGGCTTTAAAAGTCGATCCAACACCGCCATCGGGGTGACGTATGCGCAGACTTTCGGAATGCAGCATCAGGCGGGGATAATCGCGCGCCGGACCGGATGCATAAAACGGATCGCCAAGGATCGGATGGCCGATTTCCTTCATGTGCACCCGCAGCTGGTGAGACCGGCCTGTCTGTGGCATCAGCCGAACCCGCGTTGCATCTCCCTCGTTACGCAAGACACGCCAATCCGTTACCGCCGGGCGGCCGTTGTCGTGATCAACCATCTGCAAGGGCCGGTTTGGCCAGTCGACGATTAGCGGCAGATCAACCGTTCCGGTCTTTTCGGCCATGACCCCCCAGACCCGCGCAACATAGGTCTTCTTCACCTGACGTTTTTCAAATTGCAGGCCCAGATGGCGTTGGGCATGGGGCGTCAGCGCAAAGATCATGACGCCTGATGTGTCGCGGTCCAGACGATGCACGAGCAAAGCTTCGGGGAAAACCGCCTGCACGCGGGAAATCAGGCAATCGGCCAGATGCGCGCCTTTGCCGGGGACGGACAAAAGCCCACTCGGCTTGTTGACCAAGAGGATTTCATGGTCCGCGTGGAGAAGGTCGAGGGGGGTGTTGGGAGGATTGTAATCCGCGCTCACGTCAATTCCCGGGTCTCAAACACGTCGGCCAGTATCCGCGCCAGCCCGTCTGCATCTTCCCGGTCAAAGGCATCGGGCTGGTCGCTGTCGATATCAAGAACTGCGACCACCTGTCCATTGCGGTTTCTGACCGGCAGAACAATCTCCGAACGTGTGGATGACGAACAGGCGATATGGCCGGGAAAGGTGTCGACATTGGCCACGATCTGCACTTCGCCGGTGCGCGCAGCCGCGCCGCAGACGCCCTTGTCAAACGGGATTAACAAACAGCCGTGGCCGCCCTGATAAGGGCCGATCTTCAACAAGTCGGGTTCAGTCACACGGTAAAATCCCGTCCAATCGAACCGGTCGTCAGCGTGGTGCAATTCGCCCACCACGGTCGCCATAAGAGCGACGGCATCGGATTCGCCTTCGGTCAGGCTCGCGATGGTTTTTCGAAGACTATCGAAGTCGGCCATGATCCCCGCAATCTAGTTCTGACATGCGATCTGATCCTTAATCTCGGGATAGAGGCTTTGATAAAACCCAACCTCACTGCGCCGGACCTTTTCGTTTGCCTGCGAAATGTAAACCCGAAATTTTTCAAGATCCTGGTCATCTTCCCCATTGGCGCGCTGAAAATGGGCATAAGCAAGCGCGTAGAGATGCCACTTGCGCGGCGGCGACTTTCTGAGCGCAATAGACGCATTCAGGCTTTCAATACCTTCGTCGTAATTTCCATAACCAATTTGCGCGTATCCGAGGTTGGAAAGTGGGTGATAATAGCGCTCATGATCCTTGGGAATGCATTCCAGAACGTAGCGAAACACCTCTTCGGCTGCAAAATACTGGCGGTTTTCAAGGAAGGTCCGACCAACCCGTACGGCGGAACGAACATCGTTAACTTTGAGTAACCGGTCGATAACGTCCTTCCATTCACTTTGCACGGCCGAGGAATGGTCGAGTTGGGTTGCCTGTTGACGAATCTCGACAAGATCCAGGCGTTTGTTGACCTTGTGGAATGACTCGTCGCTGCGAAAATCCATGGGTGCATAAAGGTTTTCGTGCCGAATCCAAATTGTCAGGAAAAATGCCGCGGCAATCAGGAAGGGATAGATCACCACGAACCAAGTCAACGGTGTCGCGACAATTGGTGACTCATGAACCTGAACAAGCGCGGTTGTGGCAATTGCTTCGGTCAGCAAAACGAACAAAGCAATCACACTAAGCGGATTGCGCACGATTGCACCACCGGCGCTCAAGCGTTGTTGGTCAAAAATACTATTAGAATTCACATCAGCTTGTGACATTGGGACCTCAAATGACTTTAATCTAATGAGGCCTTTCTAACGCAATTGCCGTGCCTTCGCCACCACCAATGCAAATCGCGGCCACGCCGCGTTTGAGGTTTCGCTTTTCCATCGCGTTCAGAAGCGTTGCCATGATCCGCGCGCCACTGGCGCCAATCGGATGACCCAACGCACAGGCACCGCCGTTGACGTTCACGATTTCCGGGTCGAGGCCCATTTCGCGCATGAAGACCATCGGGACAACCGCGAAGGCTTCGTTGACCTCCCAAAGCTCGACATCCTCTTTTGACCATCCGATCCGCTCCAACAGCTTCTGTGCCGCGGGGATCGGCGCCGTGGTGAACCAACCGGGCGCGTGCGCGTGGTTGGCGTGGCCGACGATGCGGGCGCGGGCTTTCAGGCCTTGTGCTTCGACCGCTTCGCCGGAGGCCAATACAAGCGCCGCCGCGCCGTCGGAGATGGACGAGGAATTTGCGGCCGTCACCGTGCCGTCTTTCCGGAAGGCCGGTTTCAGATGCGGGATCTTTTCGGGGCGCGCGTTGCCGGGTTGCTCATCGCGGTCGACGTAAGTGCCGGACTCGCGTTTGCGCGGCACGACGGAGACCTCGCCATAGCGCCCGGAAACTGTGACCGGCACCAACTCGCCCGCAAACGCGCCGCTATCCGTCGCAGCAATCGCGCGGGAAAGCGAGCGCAGCGCGTATTCGTCCTGCGCCTCGCGCGTCAACTGGTATTTCTCGGCGCAATCCTCGGCGAATGTGCCCATCAGGCGGCCCTTGTCATAAGCATCCTCAAGCCCGTCTAGGAACATGTGATCCTTTGCGGCCCCGTGCCCGATGCGTGCGCCTTTGCGCATCTGCGGCAGGATGTAGGGCGCTTGCGTCATGCTCTCCATGCCGCCAGTGACCAATACGTCACTTTGGCCCAGCGCAATCTGATCAAACCCGATCATCGCCGCCTTCATGCCGGAACCGCACATTTTGTTCAGCGTGGTGGCCGGAACATCCTCGCCCAAGCCTGCGAGAAACCCGGCCTGACGCGCCGGTGCCTGCCCCTGCCCGGCTGGCAGAACGCAACCCATGATAACCTCTTCAATCTTGTCGGCATCGACGCCAGAATCCTCATAGGCGCCGCGTATTGCAGCACCGCCGAGTTGCGCCGCCGGTGCATCGGCAAATACACCCTGAAACCCGCCCATCGGCGTTCGTGCCGCCCCGGAAATGAACACTTCGCGCATGTCGCCCCTCAAGATTCGAAATCGCCGTTTGCTCACCGAATGGTAACCAATGGCCGATAGCTTGCCCACCGGAGAAATTCAGCAAGGAGATCGCGAATGCAGCTTGAGGCGCAGGAGTTTGACGACGGCACATTGATTACTGTGGCAGAGCCGCGGATTGATGCCGCTGTCGCCATTCAATTCAAGGACAAGGTGAAAGAGCTTTCACAAGGTAGCGAGGGCCGCGTCGTTCTTGATATGGACGAGGTCAACTTCCTCGACAGTTCCGGCCTTGGTGCAGTTGTTGCCGCGATGAAGCAGTTGGGGCAATCGCGAAAGCTGGAACTTGCCAGCCTGACGCCAACGGTGCAGCAAGTATTTCGCCTGACAAGGATGGATAGTGTTTTCAAGATTCACGCGACCGCAGAATCGGCGATGCGTGGTCTGCGCAATGCTTCATGAACCCGAAACGGCCTCGCCCCGCCCGGTGGTTACGCGGCTGGTATTCAATTCCGACCCGATGGAAGTGCGCAACGTTCTGATTGCGGCCCGAAAAGCGTGGCGTGCGGACGGTCTGAACGACGATCACTGTGGCATGGCCGAACAGGTGATCGCAGAGGCGTTGAACAACGTCGTCGAACATGCCCAGGCCGAAAGGCCGGGCGGAAAGATCGTTCTTGAAACCCGCCGCAATGCCGATGCACTGGAATGCCGGATTATGGATGACGGCGCGCCGATGCCCGATGACCAGCTTCCCAAGGGCGAACTGGCCGATGTGAGCGCGACACCTTTGGACGATCTGCCAGAGGGCGGGTTTGGCTGGTTCCTGATCCGTACATTGACCTGCGGCCTGAATTACCGACGCGTCGGGGACTGGAACCATCTGAGTTTTACAATTCTCGCCTGATTGCGTGTGTCGTCGCTCAATCGTCCACAATGCTCGCCACATGACCGGAATTTGCGTTCGCGCCACCGCCGCGCCTTATTCTTTCTCTGAAATGCCCAATTCCGCACAAACCCCGGCCCGAATTAAGCGCGACAACGTCACCTGTAGCTGCATGGCTTCACCCGGTGTCGCGTCGTCATAGCCCCCACCCAGTACGCGGCACCGGGTCATGCAGTTTGGGGGCTGGCAATCCCGAAAGATCAAGCTAGTCTCACCCGGTCCAATCGGGAGGCTTTCATGCGCGATTTCCAATTGCCCGGCAGATCCGCCGTTTTCGCGGCCAACGGAATCTGCGCGACATCGCACCCACATGCCGCCCGGATTGCCATCGAAACGCTGCAACGTGGTGGCAACGCGGTGGACGCCGCCATTGCGGGGTCGGTTGCTTTGGGTATCTGCGAACCACAGATGACGGGGATTGGCGGCGACTGCTTTGCGTTGATCAAGCCAGCAGGCACCGAGGAAATCGTGGCCTTGAACGGATCGGGACGCGCGCCAAAAGGATTGGATGCGGCGAACTTGCGCGCCGATGAATTTGAGGCCATGCCAATCGACAGCGCCCATGCGGTGACTGTGCCGGGCGCGATTGACGCATTTTGCACACTCGCCGAACACTATGGCCTGATCGGCATTGATTCCATTCTGGCCCCCGCAATCGACGCCGCCGAAAACGGTGTGCCCGTTGCGCCGCGCGTGGCACGCGATTGGGCGGCCACCATCGACACGCTGCAAGGCGCGGCGCGCCTGTTCTTTCTCGACAATGGCAAAGCGCCCGTTTTGGGCCAGACCTTTCGTCACCCGATGCAGGCCGAGGTTCTGCGCCGGATCGCCAAAGTGGGACGCCGCGCGTTTTACGAAGGTGAGATCGCCGAGGATATGGTTGCATCGCTGAACGCACTTGGCGGCACGCATACAGCGGAGGATTTCGCCAGAACCGAATGTATGTACACCACGCCGATCCGCGGAACGCATAAGGGCATCGAACTGGTCGAGCATCCGCCAAACGGGCAAGGCGCCACCGCGATTCTGATGAACAACATCCTGTCCCATTTCGACCTCGCGTCGATGGACCCGTGGGGCAGCCAACGCGCGCATGTCGAGACGGAAGCCGCCAAGCTGGCCTATGACGCGCGCAATCGCCTGATCGCAGATCCTGATCACACCACGCGTTTGGAACACATGCTGGCCCCGGACACCGCCGCGCAACTCGCCGCTTTGATCGATATGGATCGCGCGATGGCGGCGGCGAAACCGCTGACCGAGGACATCCACCGCGACACCGTCTATCTGACGGTCATCGACAAGGATCGAATGGCGGTGTCGCTGATATATTCGATCTATCATGGCTTCGGATCGGGCCTCGCCAGCGACAAGTTCGGCATTCTGTTTCAGAATCGCGGCGCCGGATTTACACTTGAAGAAGGGCACCCGAACGAGGCCAAGGGCGGCAAACGCCCGATGCACACGATCATTCCCGGGATGCTGTGCGAAGGCGGGCGTGTGACGACCGCGTTCGGCGTCATGGGCGGTGCCTATCAGCCGAATGGTCACGCCCGAATGGTAACGAACTTCGCCGACTTTGGCCTTGACCTTCAGGGGGCAGTCGACGCCCCGCGTTCATTCTTCGAAGACGGCGAAATGAAAGTTGAAAAAGGGTACAGCGATCAGGTCAGGCAGGAGTTGTCTGATCTTGGCCACCCGGTCGTGATCCCGGATGTCGGAATCGGCGGCGCGCAAATGATCCGCATCGATCATGAAATGGGCGTGCTCGAGGGCGCATCCGACCCGCGCAAGGACGGTTGCGCGCTGGGGTACTAACGCCCTAGTTCAGTTGAAAATGCAGCGGATAATGACCGTCTTCGAAATCACCGAATAGATCGGGGTGATCGACCGGCTCTCCTGATGTGTCCGCGATCAGGTTTTGCTCGGACACATAGGCCACGTAGTAACTGTGATCATTTTCAGCCAGCAGGTGGTAGAACGGCTGGTTCTTTGCCGGACGGCTATCTTCCGGAATCGCCTCATACCAATCCTGAGTGTTGGAAAACATCGCGTCGACATCAAAGACAACCCCACGAAACGGGTGCTTTTTATGGCGCACAATCTGGCCCAAATGGTATTTTGCTGCTTTCTTAAGCATGTAACCCGTCCCTTGTTCCGAGTCCTAGACCGAGCCGACGCCGCTTGTCTACGCGCAGAGGTCAGAATCACTGGAAACAAACTGTGAACCCGCGCTTTACAGTAGTCGGGATCAGCGATCCAGCGCGGCCAAGTCGACCCGAAATTCCCTTGAGAACCGGCGTGCTTGTTCGGCTGACGTCCCTATGCGAGACCGATAGTTTCACCGGTGGATCGGCAAATGCGAATTGCCCGATATCCGGGAATTTCATTCCAAATCCTCTGCCAGCCAGGAAATATCAGCGAAAACGGGCGCCGATTCGCGGGTTTCTTTGGGGCACATATGAAGCGCTCGTCGGCAGGAAGTGATCACATTGCCGCTTACACGCGCGTTTTTGATCCTTACCACCCTTCAAAATTTCCGGATCTGATTTGACGTTTGTCTGATCTGTGTGATTCAAGGAGTCTCCACTGCTGATATTGGAGGCTGGTTTGTTGGGAAATGTTTGTTTTTCAGAGCTTTATTCGAAGGTTGAGGCGGATTTTCAGGACCGCTTGCTCGGGTATCACAAGTCGCGCCGGGAGGGATTGTGCATCATAGCAAGCGTGATTTTGAACACGCGCAGCGTCAATCTGATGGAAAATGCGGCTGCTCTGCCCCGCGATATCGGCTCTGTGGACCACCGCTATCAATACATTTCGCGGGTTCTGGGCAATCCTCACATCGATACTGATGAGATCATGCAGGCCTATGTTGGTGAAATTTTCCGCCGCCAGTGTGAGGCCGGAGAAACGATTGTGGTGGCCCTTGATCAAAGCAAGCTCAACGAAGGGCATGAGGTTTTGATGTTATCGGTGCGGATGCGGGATCGGGCCCTCCCGGTCGCCTGGCGTGTACGCCAGACCAAAGGGCCGATTGGATGGCGCGTGCAACATGAGCTTTTGGAAGCAGTCCGCCCATGGCTCCCGGCGGATGCGCGTGTGTTGCTGGCGGGAGATCGGTTTTATGGAACCGCCCGATTGGTCGCATGGTGCCAGGAGGCTGGATGGGACTACCGGCTGCGCATGAAGGGAAATATCACACTGCAACATCAGGGTGGCGAGATGATGACGCGCGAAATTGCCCAACTGATGCCCGAAGGGCTTGTAAACGCTGAGCTTTACGGAACGGGCGTCTTTAGCAACATTGGAGTGCTTCACGAAGAGGGGCACAAAGAGCCTTGGATTATTGCCATGAATGCAGCACCGTCCGAGTACAAGGTGCTCGATTATGGAATGCGTTGGGGAATTGAAGCCATGTTCTCCGACTTCAAAACCCGGGGCTTTGAAATTACTCAAAGCCAGATCAAAAAGCCGGATCGATTGGCCCGCCTCATTTTGGTGCTGGCAATCGCCATGTACTGGGCTGTTTCAACCGGAGCAAACGAAGAGCACCACGTCGCAATACGCGGCGAAAAAAGGGGATTCGAAAAGCCCGAAGGTCCTTATGCTCTCTCTTCAAGACAGGCCTTCGTGCTATCCGACGATGCCTCGCAGGTTATGCCAAAATCCCCAAGCTCTGGGATGTCTGGCTAAATTGAAGGGTGGTAAGGTTTTTGATCCGAAAGTCATTTCTTCTCAAATCCTTTTCCGCTAAAGTTATCCACAACAAAAAACATGCGAGGGGCAAATGGGCAGGATCCTCCGCGCTTTGATACTTTTAACGCTTGTCGCGTCTTGCGGCGGCAGTGGTGGCAAGGATGTTTCCAGCCGCGATCTGGACAATGCGTGCACCATTGTAAAAAAGAACCCCGGATTCATGCGGGCCTTCCGTAAAACCGAACGCCGCTGGGGCGTACCGGTGCATGTTCAGATGGCGACCATCTATCAGGAATCAAAGTTCAAAGCCGACGCGCGAACACCACTGCGTTTTGCGCTGGGCGTGATCCCGTTTGGCCGCCAGTCATCGGCTTATGG
Organism: uncultured Paracoccaceae bacterium; assembly: GCA_951812305.1. Classification (GTDB taxonomy): domain Bacteria; phylum Pseudomonadota; class Alphaproteobacteria; order Rhodobacterales; family Rhodobacteraceae; genus Rhodobacter_B. The sequence goes on along the minus strand of CATOSB010000006.1, from coordinate 115,057 downwards.
CTACTCTCAGGCGCTGGATGGGACGTGGAAGGAGTACAAAAGCGAAACCGGTAAACGCAGCGCGCGGCGAAACAACATCAACGATGCGACGGATTTCATGGGCTGGTACATGAGCGGTACAAAGGAACGCACAGGCGTCGCAATGACCGACACCCGCAACCAGTATCTGGCCTATCACGAGGGGCGCAGCGGGTACCTTCGCGGCACGTACAAGCGCAAGGCGTGGCTGGTTCGGATCGCCGGAGAGGTCGCTGATCGCGGTGTGATGTATCAACAGCAACTGGCGCGCTGTCGGGTCAGGTGATCAGGGCGGCTTAGGAAATGTTGGAAGAGTTTCGCCTAGGGACATTGGCGGACCCACGGTCCAAAGTTATGTTTCAGCAGGCGTTGCCGCGAACCGCTCAATTTCCGGCGGGGATCTATTTATCTGCAAAAGCGGCGCAGGGATCTTCGCGATCAACTGGGTCAGCCAAAAGCCAGATATCATAGGGCACGTCCTCATCTGGCGCGACTTCGAATTGGCCAAGGCTTAAAACGCGCAGTTCCGGATCCGCAATTTCCAGCATTGCGGGCACGCCCCAGTCCTTGCGCGCATGTCCATTACCGGTGATCACGGCGACCGGTCCGCCGGTTTCCAACGATGCCGCAATTACGGCACGCGCAAGAACCGCATCGCGGTACCGCTGCGCTTCGACCATTCCGGCAAGCATTTCAAATGGCAGCGCATCGCAATGCGCGGCGAATTGAAGGTCCTCGCGAGCGATCTGCTCGTCATCATCAAGGACCCGATCAAGCCCGAACAACGCGCCGCTGTCCCCGAAGGCCGCAATCGCACCTTCGCTGACAGCGTCGCGCACAATCGCACGATCCGTACCGCCGCCATAAATGCCCGCATCGCCGGATGCGGTGAATATCGGGAAATAGATCGCGAAATCGGGCCAACCGCTGGCGTCCCAATTCAGCGCATCAGAAAGCGCGGCGGCATCACCCAGCATCTCTGGGCGGATACGCAAGGCAGTGGTATCCGTGAACATCTCAAAAACGACTGCCGTCGGTGACAGGGCGGCAATCGCTGCGGCCTGTGCAAGATGATGGGCCGGGTTGTCATGCACCTCGCCCAGAACATAGACATCTGCCTCCGGCAGGTTGGAAAGGTCAGGTATCGTAATCTGCTCGGAATGCGCGCTTAACGGCGCAAGCCACAGGATCAGGATGGTGATGATCAGCGCGTGTTTCACCAAGGAAATCTGCACTGCATCGTTGTGTGTCGCAAGCCTTACATGCCGGATACGATCCTGCTAGGCAGGTTTCGTTTCTGGGTTCGGTGATCGAGACGACATGCAGCCAAAACGCACATTTATTCTGGGCGGCGCCCGGTCGGGGAAATCTCGCTTTGCGGAATCACTCGTGGTCGCCAACGGCGGCGCCCGCGTCTACGTCGCGACCGCACAGGCGTTTGACGAGGAAATGAAGGCGCGAATTGCGGCCCATAAATCCCGACGCGGCGATGGCTGGCGCGATGTTGAGGCGCCGGTGGAAGTATCGACAGCACTGGCTGAAGCAAAGAGGGATGAAACGGTTCTGCTGGATTGCGCGACCCTGTGGCTGTCAAACCAGATGCTCGCCGGGAAGGATCCCGATCTGGCCAGCAGCGATTTTTTGCGCGCAGTGTCAGATTGTCCGGCCAAAATTGTGGTGGTTTCCAATGAGGTCGGACAAGGGATCGTGCCTGAGAATGCTTTGGGTCGTGCCTTTCGCGATGCGCAGGGCGCCCTGAACCAGAGTCTCGCTGAATGGTCTGATCTGGCGGTTCTCGTCAGTGCCGGATTGCCGCTGGTGTTAAAGGGGAAGCTTCCGTGACAACTTTCTGGTGGGTGCGCCACGGGCCGACACATCAGCGCGCCTTTACCGGCTGGCGCGATGTGCCTGCGGACTTGTCTGATAACGCCGCACTGGACCGGTTGTCAGAATACCTTCCGGCCTCGGCGCTCATAATTTCTTCCGATCTTTCACGCTCTGCCGCCACAGCGGACGCCATTCAGGCTGCGCGCACCCGGCTGCCGCATGATCCGAATCTGCGCGAGATGCATTTCGGCGATTGGGATGGCCTGCATTTCCACGACGTGTCCAAGCAGGACCCGGACCTGTCTCGCGCGTTCTGGGAAGACCCCGGCGACCACGCGCCGCCAAATGGCGAAAGCTGGCATCAGACCGAGGCGCGTGTCAGCGAGGCGACCGACCGCCTAGCCAAGGCTTATCCGGGCCGCGACATTATCGCCGTTGCACATTTCGGCGCCATCCTGACCCAGCTTGGCCGTACTTTGAACCTGCCGCCAAAGGAAATTATCGCCCGGAAGATCGACAATCTCTCGGTCACGCGCCTTTCCCTTGACGGCAGTTATGGCCCAATCAATCACCGTCCGTGATCGGGGTCATCGCGAAATTTCGTTTCCTCTGATGAGCCCAGCGGAATAACTTTCGCCTCATGACCTACATTCTGATCCTCGGCGACTACGCCTATTCCAGCTGGTCCTTACGCGGCTGGCTTTTGTTCGAGAAATTCGGCATCGACCGGCGACAGGAATATGTCTCGTTCGGCGATGACGGCACAGGCTGGGACGCAATAGATGGGTATCCGCCTGCGAACACCGTGCCGACATTGGTCACGCCAGAGGGCGCGGTGGTGTCCGACAGCCTCGCCATCGCCGAGGAGCTGGCCACACGGCACCCGAACGCCGGCATCTGGCCCGCTGATCCATTGGCGCGGGCGACTGCACGGACACTGGCGGCAGAAATGCATTCCGGGTTCGGCGCGCTGCGCAATGATTGCCCAATGAATCTGCGCTGCGCATATACGAATTACAGCCCTTCTGCGGACGTGCAAAAGGACGTGGCGCGGATTGAAACCATCTGGTCGCACGCCTTCGAGACTTTTGGTGGCCCGTGGCTGTGCGGGCCGGACTTTTTCGCCGCAGATGTTTTTTTCGCGCCCATTGCGGCGCGGTTCGCCGGTTACGGGATCGGCCTAAGCAAGGACGCACAAGCGTATGTCGATCGCCACCTCAGCGACGATGCCTTCCGCCGCTGGCGCGCGATGGGTCTGGTAAAGGGGCCGGATTTGCCCTGGTACGCGATGGATTTTGATCAGGGCGACTGGCCCGGTCCTCGCCCGCTGGACGCAAAACCCGTCGAAATGGGTCCATCGATCAACGATGCCTGTCCCTATTCCGGCAAACCGGTAACGGACTATCTGGAACTTGGCGGTAAGGTCTATGGCTTCTGCAACCCCTTCTGCCGCAACAAGACCATCGCCGATCCCGAAGCCTGGCCTGCCTTCATGACGCTGGTTAACGGTTCATAAACCACGCGCGCATTAACCTTTCCTAAGATTAGGGAGAGGTTACATGGTGGCGCGCGCCTATACAGTGGCATTCGAAGGCGTTCAGGCGCGTCTGGTCGAGGTGCAATGCGCCACCGCGCCCGGATTGCCGGGATTCTCCATCGTGGGATTGCCCGACAAGGCGGTATCGGAGGCAAAAGAACGGGTGCGTTCCGCGTTGAACGCGATGTCCATTGCGCTGCCCTCGAAACGGATCACCGTGAATATGTCACCCGCCGATCTTCCAAAGGAGGGCTCGCATTTCGATCTGCCAATCGCTTTGGCGTTGCTGGCGGCCATCGGAATTTTGCCACCGGAGGATGTTGAATCCACCGTAGCGCTGGGGGAATTGTCGCTTGATGGCAAGCTGATCCCGGTGATTGGCGCGCTTCCGGCGGCGATGACGGCGGCAGAGGATGACCGCACGCTTTTGTGCCCCAAGGGATGCGGAGCAGAGGCCGCGTGGGTCGGCGCGGCCCATGTGATCGCCCCCGCGACACTGACAGAGGCGCTGCACCACTACACCGGCCAGCGAGTTCTGGAACCCGCCAAACCCGGCGAGGTTCAGGGCATAGACGGCACCCGTGATTTGCGAGATGTGAAGGGGCAGGAACGTGCCAAGCGGGCGCTGGAAATCGCCGCGGCTGGGCGTCACCACCTTTTGATGACCGGCACGCCGGGATCGGGCAAATCCATGCTTTCGGCACGCCTTCCCGGCATCCTGCCGCCCCTGACAGCGCCCGAAGCGCTGGAAACCTCAATGATCCACTCGCTCGCCGGGTTGCTGACCGAAGGCGGGATATCGCGGACGCGCCCGTTTCGCGAACCGCATCACACCGCGTCGATGGCCGCAATTGTCGGCGGCGGGCGTGGTGCAAAGCCGGGTGAGATCAGCCTCGCCCATAACGGCGTTTTGTTCATGGACGAATTCCCGGAATTCCCCCGCATGGTGCTGGAAACCCTGCGCCAGCCCATTGAGGCAGGCGAAGTGGTGGTCGCGCGCGCCAATGCACATGTGCGCTATCCCTGCCGATTCATGCTGATCGCAGCCGCCAACCCCTGCAAATGTGGCTATTTATCCGACCCCGCGCGCGCCTGTGCCCGCGTTCCGCACTGTGGCGAAGATTATTTGGGTCGCATTTCCGGCCCGCTGATGGACCGGTTCGATCTGCGTCTTGACGTGCCGCCCGTGGCCTTTACGGACCTTGATCTGCCCGAAAGCGGGGAAAGTTCCGCAGAGGTGGCCGCGCGGGTTGCTACCGCACGCCAGCGGCAGTCAGAGCGTTTCACCGAAATGGACCAGACCCGTGTCAACGCCGATCTTGAGGGCAAACTTCTGGAAGAATGTGCCGCCCCGGACACCGAAGGCCGCGCGCTTCTGACCCGTGTCGCCGAGAAGTTCGGCCTGTCTGCAAGGGGATACCACCGCGTGCTGCGGGTCGCGCGCACGATTGCCGATCTGGAGGGGGTAGAAACGGTGCAGAAACCCCATGTGGCCGAGGCGATTGGCTTCCGGTTAATGGAGGCGCAAGAGGCATTACCTGAATCTGCGCGAGTGGAGCGTGCAACGGGTTAAGCGTGGATCATGCCACGGGTTGCGACCGTCGGTTTTGGCGAAAACCGCGAATATGGCGTCAGCAAATCCCCCGGCCTCTACCCCAACGGCCTCAAAACGGCTAAGAACACGAAAATAACAAGCACCCGAGCAGACCACGCGTGAAACCGATCCGACTCATCGCCAGCCTCTTTACCGTCGGCGCATGGACACTTCTGAGCCGCATCCTTGGCTTCGCGCGTGATATCCTGATCACAGCTTTTCTTGGCGCTGGCCCGGTGGCAGAGGCGTTTCTGATCGCCTTCGCACTTCCCAACATGTTCCGCCGCTTCTTTGCCGAGGGCGCGTTCAACATGGCCTTCGTGCCGATGTTCTCCAAGAAACTGGAGGGCGACGAAGACGCGCGTGACTTTGCTCAGGACGCGTTCAGTGGGCTCACGGCGGTTCTGGTAATTTTCACGTTCGTCGCGCTTTTGGCGATGCCGTGGCTGGTGGTTGCAATGGCAAGCGGATTTATCGGCGACAGCCGCTTCGACCTCGCCACGCTTTATGGCCGTATTTGTTTTCCCTACATCCTTTTCATTTCGCTCGCTGCGCTGCTTTCGGGCCTTCTGAACGCAACCGGCCGGTTTGCCGCTGCTGCTGCCGCGCCCTCGCTTCTAAATATCTTATTCATCGCCGCGCTGACGTTGGCGTGGCGGCTGGGATGGAATATCGGCGACACGCTGGCATGGACCGTGCCGGTAGGCGGCATTGCCCAACTCGCGCTTGTCTGGTGGGCAGCGCATCGGGCCGGGTTTACACTTACCATCCGGTGGCCGCGCATGACGCCGGACCTCAAACGGCTCGCCATTATCGCCGCGCCCGCCGCCCTGGCTGGCGGCGTCGTACAGATCAACCTGCTTGTCGGGCGTCAGGTTGCCAGTTTTTTCGACGGCGCAATCGTATGGGTCTCGGTGGCTGACCGGCTTTACCAACTGCCCCTTGGTGTCGTTGGCATCGCGGTTGGCGTTGTCCTTTTGCCCGACCTTTCCCGCCGTTTGCGCGCCGGCGATGATCAGGGCGGGCGCGATGCCTTTAACCGCGCCACGGAGATCTCTCTGGCGTTGACCATCCCCGCTGCCGCCGCGCTGATTGTGATTCCCCTACCGCTTGTCTCGGTCCTGTTCGAACGCGGCGCGTTCACTGCCGTCGACAGTGCCGCAACTGCGCTGGCGCTGACGATTTATGGCGTTGGCCTGCCTGCTTTCGTTCTGCAAAAGGTCCTGCAACCGCTTTATTTCGCACGAGAGGACACGCGTACCCCGCTGAAATACGCAGTCGTGTCTCTTGTCATTAATGCCGTGGCTGCCATCGGCCTTGCGCCCGTCATCGGCTTTCTCGCCGCGCCCTTGGGTACCACGGTCGCTGCTTGGGGCATGGTCTGGCTGTTGTCGCGCGGCACCGCCCCGATGGGTGAAACCGCCGCACTTGATGACCGCTTCAAGGCCCGCCTGCCCCGCATCATCCTTGCCTCAGCTCTCATGGCCGCCGCGCTATACGCCGCGTCGTGGATCCTCGCCGACCCGCTTACGACTGCAACGGTCCGCTACGTCGCGCTCGCAGGACTCGTGGTTATCGGCATCGCGATATTCTTCGTCGCCGCCCAGGTATCCGGCGCACTTCGCCTCAGCGAGATCAGGCGCGCTCTTCGCCGCTGATCCTTATTCACGTACATAAAATATATCGGGGGTTTTGGGGGCTGGCGCCCAAGTTCAGCGATCCCTGAGCCACGTCACCAGCCGCTTCGCGCCGCCTGGCACAACCAGAAATGACAGCCCGAATCCGGCGACGAACCCGGCCAGATCGGCGACCCAGTCATTGCGCGGCCCAAACAGCAGACCAAAAACCAACTGTATCCCCATCAGAAGAACGATCAGCATGAAGGCCTGCGTCTGTGGGCCTCCTGTGGCAACTTGTTTCAGCCAGTACAAAAACGTATAGGCGCCGATCAACCCGTAAGCGGGGGGAAACCCGCCAAACAGCGGAAAGTCCTCATCCAGAAGCGTGCCGTAAACCAGCGCCGCAAATATTGACGCGCCAAAGAACACGACCAGCACGGCGAGCCCGGAAAATCGCTCTCCGACCATCTTGCCCAGTGCCAGGACAAAGACCAACGCAAAGACCGCCTGCACGAAACTGGCGTGAACGAACGGATAGGTGACAAACCGCGCCAGATGTTCGGGCGGCCAGACCCGCCGCGCTACCATCTGGTCGAATACGCCATCGACAAAGGCGAACCGGTTCACCATCGCCAAACGCCAGCCGACCGCTTCTGGCCCGCCGATCAGCCCCCGTTCTCCCAGCTGAAATGCCAATTCCGGCAAGACAATTGCCAGCGACAACAGCATCACCACCGGCGGCAGCGGGTTGATCGGGCTTTCATCGTAATGCGACATGAACCTGTGGGGACTTTCCACTTATTTGCGACGTCGATCTGGCACTGACCGGCCAAGGCGTCAACGGCACTTGTTGACTTCCGACTACACGATCTTCACGGTTATGCACAAAGACAACATCGGACTACCTGATCGTAACGTTTGATTTAGGCCTAGGTGGAACATGAGAGTGTCGGACAACAAACCATCGACGCAGCCGAAAGATCTATCAGATCATCGGAAAACGACCACGCGACCGTCGTCAAACAGTCAAAATTCCATGATCCGGCCCGCTGGTATGCCTAGCCCGCTAACAGCGCAATTGCGTGAAGTCGAACAAAACGCCAATGCGCAGTTTCAAATGCGGATGACGGCCCAGAGTTATGGCTGAATCTGGTGTTCGCGTGGTTTGAGTGTTGGCGGTGCATCTGTTTGGATTGTTTTTGCAAAAACCCAATCCGACCCAAGAAGGACGCACCACCATGGACGAGACTAACATCGTTGAATTTGCCGGTCGAGAGGTCAGCCTTGATCCGTCAGGGCAATCGCGCTTCAGAAGCCTTGGATGAGGGTTTTGAGGAAGTCATTGCTCCAGCCTGCCTTTTTGAACTTCCCACGGTTTGAGCCTTTTGCGGGATTTGCCTTGATGATGTTCAAAGCGATGCGCCTCAAGGCGGCGAAGTTGGCTGGCGCGTGATCTTTTCGTGCGCGGTGCTGATCATCGTTCATCACCACGTCGAGAGACCAATGCAAACTGTTCTCGATCTGCCAGTGACCACGGATCAGAGAAGCGGCAACTTGAGCCGAGGGACATTTGGAGAGGAGGTAAATCCGCTCTGACCGGTTTGTTTTGTCATCTGCTGCTCGCTCAGAAACGACGTGGACGAAGGCTTGTAGATGCGGCCAGTTATGGATGTCCGTGAGATACTGCGGCACATTATAGACGCGATATGACCGCTCCTCGATGCGGCCGTGGTCAGCGTCGACCGTGTCATATTTATCAATGTAATCAGTACCCTGATCGTCAACAAAGGCCCGTACATCAGCCAGCATGTCGCCCTGGTTGCCCTTGAGCTGCAAGCAATATTCGCCGCCCGCCTGCACGATCAATTCGCAGGTCTCTCTCTGGCAGTGCAGCGCATCAGCGGTGATGGTGATGCCACGGATATCAAGCATCCCGATCAGGTCGCGCAGCGCCAGTATCTCGCCGCCGCCCCTGGCGCTTTCTGCGATGCCCAGGCTCAGGCGCGCGCCATGGGCAAAGGCGGTCACGATGTTCATGTTCGACTGCCCGGCGGCCTTGTCAAAGCTGCGCCGCATCTCTTTGCCATCGATAGCGATTGCCGGCTCATCTCCAGCCTTGACCGCAAAGTCAGTGCGAAACTTGTCGAAAAAGGCCTGAAAGCTCGACGGCTTCATAAGGCGGAAGAGCCGCGAATACGCGTCATGGCAGGGAATGCCGTGGGGCAATTCGAGAAACTCTCGCAGGAAATCCTCCTTCATATGCCCGAAAAGCTCCATGTCGACCGCCGTCTCACCGCCGCACAGCGCGCACAAAAGGCTGATCGTCATGAGATCGCAGAAATTGTGACGCGGGGCATTGCCACCCCGAGGATCGTCCATGTCGTTGAAATAGCTGGTCAATGTAGGCATCTCAAAACTCCATCAAGTGATGAATCCTCAAGAATCCAATTCTAATCCACAGTCAAACTTCAAGCGCGATTCCCCTGCTTGATCCGTTGACTGAGCTTTTGCGCACGGGCGCGCAGGCTCTGATCCAAGCCGCCGTTCAAACTGAGCTTGCGGAATTGATGGATCGCTTTGCTCACCTCAAAACACCAGACGGGCGCGCCGGGGTGGTACGTAATGGCAGTCATCCCGCCCGTGAAATCCAAACGGGTGTTGGACCTGTGACCGTAGAGATTCCAAAGATACGCTCGAAAACCGGCAAGCCAGTGAGTTTCCGCTCCGCGCTCGTACCGCCCTACGTGCGCAAGACCAAGACGCTGCAGGCTGCGATCCCCTGGCTCTACCTCAAAGGCATTTCCACTGGCGAAATGGGAACGGCGCTGAAGGGTTTGCTCGGGGCTAATGCCACCGGATTTTCGGCCAAAACAGTTGCCAGATTGAAGGCCGAATGGGCCGCTGAATACAGGGCGTGGCGCACCGCAGACCTGTCCCAAGACGAGTGGGTCTACATCTGGGCCGACGGTATTCACAGTGGCTTACGCGGCGAGGATCACAAGTTGTGCGCGCTGGTCGTGATCGGCGTAAATACCCGTGGTCAGAAACAATTTCTGGCAATCGAGGACGGCACTCGTGAAAGCACACAGAGCTGGAGGGAGGTTCTAATCGGCCTCAGAGAACGCTGCCTGAAATCAAAGAATTCAACGCGCTAAGCGATAAGTGATGTATCAAGTTAAAGTCGAAACGCTATAAAACGCCCGCAACATACCGATTTTGCATGCGTTTCACAATCAAGCTGTGTCTCAGCTTAATCGCGAAACGCTTTAGGAGACACGCAACAATAAGTGAATCGCAAACCTTTGCCGCTGCGACGGTTTGACTCTGGTCCGCGCGATTCCCATGCCGTTCTCAATATGGTAATCGATAATCATGGTAGAGCGAGAACAAATTCAGGAGCGATGGGAAGTTTTTGGTTCGAAGCTTGGCGAACGAGGTCGGCGTTTGTTTGCTGCCGCAGAAGCCCGAGCGGCGGGGCGTGGCGGTCTTGCGGCAGTTGCGGAGATCACTGGCCTCGCACGTTCCACCATCGGGCGAGGCATCAATGATCTTGATACTCCAGGTCCAGGCAATGGCCGCGTGCGCCGCAAGGGTGGAGGGCGACGCGAGGTCGCCGACCTTGATACGACGCTGGTGTCCGACTTGCAGCGTCTCGCCGAGCCAGCGACGATGGGTGATCCTATACGTCCGCTTAAATGGGTGTCGAAGAGCCCGGCAAAGCTGGCAGCGGCACTGTGTGCTGCAGGCCATACTATATGTGCCAATACTGTCGCCAGGTTGCTGGAAACAAAGTTGGAATATTCGCGGCAGGTCAATCGCAAAACGCACGATGGCACCAACCACCCTGATCGCGACGCGCAGTTTGAGCATATTAACGCCAGGGTATTGGACGCGCAGGCGGCTGGGCAGCCTGTCATCTCGGTCGACACCAAAAAGAAGGAGTTGATCGGAAACTACCGCAACGATGGCAGCGACTACCGGCCAAAAGGCGACCCCCGCTGCGTTAACATACATGATTTCCCCGACAAGGAGCTCGGCAAGGTGGCGCCCTACGGTGTCTACGACGTTGGCACCAATACTGGCTGGGTTAGCGTGGGCGTCACCGCTGACACTGCTTCATTCGCCGTCAACTCTATCCGTACCTGGCGGAAGCGCATGGGTCAGAAGCGCCATCCTGGCATGCGCGAGCTGACAATAACTGCTGACTGCGGCGGATCGAACGGTGCGCGCGTCCGGTTATGGAAGGTAGAGCTGCAGAGGTTTGCTGACGAAACCGACCTTGTCTTGCACGTCCATCACTATCCGCCCGGCACATCCAAGTGGAACCTCATCGGTAACTCCCAAGCACCCCCCACGTTTGAGTGTTATTGTCAGTTTTATGGTGAGTCGAATTTGCCATTTTGCGCGTGTTTTTTTTCTTTCTTGTCTGAATTCTGTGGCGCCGGGTTGATTTCTCTGAATCAGTGGTGGGATGGATCAGGTTGCCGCCCTTGAACAACTTCTCGCCACGGCTCTGCGTCGGATCGCTGAGCTTGAAGCTGCGTTGGCGAGCATGGCGGAAGAGATCACGGACCTGCGCCGACAGTTGGCCAAGAACAGCAGCAATAGCAGCAAGCCCCCTTCAAGTGATGGCCTGAAGAAGCCAGCCCCGCGCAGCCTGCGTGGCAAATCCGGAAAGAAAAGTGGCGGCCAAGTTGGCCACCGGGGCGACACCCTGCGCCAGACGTCAACACCCGACTTTGTCGAACGGCATGAGGCGACGCATTGCAGCGCCTGTCAGAGCGCCCTGACGGCGGAGATGGTGAAAGGGATCGAGAAGCGTCAGGTGTTCGACTTGCCTGCGCCACGCCTGGAGGTCACCGAGCATCAGGCGGCGGTTTATTGTTGCGACCATTGTCGAGCCACGACGACGGCTGGCTTTCCCGATGGCGTGGCCGCGCATGTGCAATATGGCACGCGCATGCGGGCAGTGGCGGTCTATTGCAATGTTCAGCAGCTGATACCCGAGGATCGGGTCTGCCAGCTTATGCGCGACCTGTTTGGGGCCACCAGCTTGTGCGCGGCCAGCGTGACCAACTGGACGCGCGGCGCGGCAAATAAGATGGGTGTCGTGGTTGAACACATTCTCGCCCGGCTTGCCGAAGGCGGCGTTCGGCATCTGGACGAGACCGGACTTCGTGTTGCCGGCAAGCTGCACTGGCTGCACACGATCTGCGATACCGCCTTCACCCATTACCGCATCAGCGCCAAACGCGGTGCTGTTCCAACCTTCCTGACCGGCGGGACGATCATTCATGATCACTGGAAACCCTACTACGCCCATATGAGCGGAGTGGACGCCCACGCCCTCTGCGGGGCGCATCACTTGCGCGAACTCAAGGCCATCGAAGAGATCGAAAAAGAGCCTTGGGCGACGGAGATGAGCGCAGTGCTTCATAGCGCCAATCAGCTCAGATGCGCGGCTCAGGATCAAGGCGAGACCGAACTCCCGGAACTGGTTCGCCAGGGTATAGTCACCAGATACATGGCGATCCTCGCCAAGGGGCTCGCCTTCCACGAACGCCAGCCCCCGCTGGCCAAAAGCCCCGGCACCCGCGGCCGAAAAGCCAGGCGGCCAGGCCACAACCTGCTCCTCCGCCTGCGTGACTACCGCGATGACGTTTTGCGATTCATCGCCGACTTCGCGGTCCCATTCACAAACAATCAGGCCGAACAGGACCTGCGCATGATGAAGCTGCGCATGAAAATCTCGGGCACCTTCCGCACCCTCGAGGGCGCGCGGGTCTTCGCCGACATCAGGTCCGTCATCTCGACGGCCAGAAAACACCGGTTCAACATCCTGGAAATCCTGACCCTGTCACCACCTCAGATCATCGCACGGCTCTGACGGAACAAAACCCCGCAACCCTATCGGACAGGGTGCTTGGGAGTTACCCTCATCGAGCATCGGATGTTTTGCCACATCACACAGAACTGGCGCGGACGGCCGCTGTCCAGCCGTATGGCAGTCGTCGAGTTGATCGGGGCGACGACGACGAACGCTGGGCTGAAAGTAGAATGCGCACTTGACGAAAGTATTTACGAGAAGGGTGTTAAGGTCACCAAAGCTGAAATGGATAGCCTCGTCATCGAAGGGAATGCATTCCACCCAGAATGGAACTACACAATCACACCACGCCGCCGCCACCAAACGTAGCAATTATTCTTGCGTGTCTCCTATCCGGGCACACCTCAACAACGCTGCTGGGTGCATAAGACGGGCAACGTCCTCAACTGTTTTCCCAAGTCCACCCAGCCAAAAGCCAAAACGATGCTGCACGATATCTGGCGCGCTGAAACGCGCAAGTCAGCTGAACAAGCGTTCGATCTCTTCGTGAAAACGTTTGAAGACAAGTACCCCAAAGCCACCGCCTCGCTTCAGAAAGATCGAACCGAACTGCTGGCATTCTACGATTTTCCCGCAATGCATTGGCAAAGCATCCGAACGACCAATCCAATTGAATCCGCCTTTGCCACGATCCGTCATCGCACCAAGCGCTCAAAGGGCTGTCTGGCCCGCGACGGCATGCTCCACATGATCTTCAAACTGGGGCAGTGCGCCGAACAAAACTGGCGCAAACTTCGCGGCTTCAATCATCTCGCCGACGTCATCCAAGGCGTCAATTTCAAAGACGGCATCAAGCAAACCCAGACCGAAACCGCCGCCGCATGAAAGATCCCGCAAACACCAGATTTGACAATAACTCATATCCTCTACGGCTCCCCATTAGTGCTATATCAGTCTTTTCGCCCCTCATTCTCCGGTAACATTGCCTAGTTGGATATAGCTCTTTTGCATTAACCCCTTAACGATACTGGCCAGCAAAAAACGGTCGACTTCGCTCGGTTGTGGAAAGTGACCGCAGATCACATACATGACTTGGTCAGGGTTCCCATGCGAATCCTTAAAATTATGTCACATTTCTGTCGAGCAGCGAAAGCCCGCCTTGTCCAGCAAACCACGTCACCAAAACCACACCGCGCGTGATCGCCTTTCCTCAAAACCCGTTGCTCACAAAACCAACCCAATCACCTGTGGCCCCTTCACGTCGCGGCGCACCAACTCGCCGCGCACTTCCAATTCCAGTTTGACGCTGATCACATGCCAGCCGAGATTGCCGAGCCGCGCCAGATCATCCTTTGACACAAGCGCGCCCACGGCCTCATTCAAATCCTTGTACCGGATGTCCCCCTGCGCCAGCACATCCAGAATCGCTGCGCGCAACAGGTCGAACTTCCACTTCGGAATATTCGTAACGCCATCGCGTCCCACTGCCGGTGTCCGGCACCCAACTTTCTTTTCACTCATCTCCGCCCCCTGACGCCACGTTGGTTCTGGTGGCCTTCAGCATTCTTCCATACTCTCCGATTGCCAATCGCAGGGGAAGTGAGATGAGTGAGCTTGAGCTGGAGATCACCGACAACATCGCCGAAGTCCGGCTGAACCGGCCCGACTGCAAGAATGCCCTGTCCGAAGAATTGTTCGAAAGCCTGGCCCAGACCGGCGAGGACCTGAAATCCGCCCCCGGTCTGCGCGCCGTGATCCTGACCGGGACGGACGGCGATTTCTGTGCCGGGCTTGATCTGGCGGTGATGCAAAGCCTCGGCGCGCGTCTGGAAGAAATGCGCGAACGGTTGCTGAACCCGCCGCCCGGTGAACGCGCCAACTGGTTCCAGAAACCCTGCACCGTCTGGCAGGAATTGCAGGTGCCCGTCATCGCCGCCATCGAAGGCGTATGCCTCGGCGGCGGCCTGCAACTGGCGCTCGCCGCCGATTTCCGCATCTGCCACCCTGAGGCGCGGCTTTCGATCATGGAGGCGAAATGGGGCATGATCCCGGATATGGGGATCACCCAAAACCTGCCCCGTCTTATGCCCGCTGACCGCGCCAAGATGCTGATGATGACCGCGCGGATGATTTCGGGCGCCGAGGCGCGGCAGGAAGGCCTTGTTTCCGAATTGTCCGACACGCCGCTGGCGACTGCCCGTGAACTCGCAAGCGAACTGGCGGGCCGCTCTCCCGAGGCGGTCAATGGCGTGAAACGTCTTGTCGCCGAAACGTGGCATCTGCCACCGGGCGAAGGGCTGACAATCGAGGCACAGATTCAGGCGCCCATCATCGGCGGGGCGAACCAGATGGAGGCGGTAATGGCAAATTTTCAAAAGCGTCCGCCGAAGTTTTCGGGATAGTTTTCCGGGCAAGTCACGAAACACCGGGTGCACGAAATGGCCTATCACATGTTCTTTGGGTTCGACCTCAAGGATGGCATCTCGCTAGATGAAGCCCGCGCCTCGATGGAGGCTCTTAGCGATACGCTGCGAACTGCCGATCTGATCCTCGATGCATCGCCAATTGCGAAGCGAAACCGTCACCCTGTTCTCGACACTGCAAGTAACATCGAGGCGACCTATTTCGCCCAAATGCGATTTCGCGACCGCAAGCAGGCGGATGCTGCGGTGAAAGAGATTTACGCACATCAGGGAGCCGTCGAAACCGCCCATGTCGCGTTCATCGTAACCGGTGCGAGCGCCCCATGGTATCGGCTTGCGGTTTGATATGAGATGCTGGTCTCCAATGATCTGGAGGTGATTTGATGTTGGATGATGGGGCGGAGGTTTCGCGTCGCAAACCTGTACTGCGGACGGCGGCGGAGCGCGCGGCGATTGTGGCCGAGACGTATGCGCCAGGCGCGACGGTTGCGGGTGTGGCTCGCAAACACGGTATGTCGGCGACGCGGTTATCGACATGGCGCACGACGGCCCGGCGCAAGGTCGCGCGTGACGAGGGTCAGACGTCTGGTTTTGCAGAGGTCGCAGTGCTTGCGACACCACCGCCTTCGCCCTTTGACGGTATTGAGATCATCGCGGGATCTGTCTCTATCCGGTTGCCCAAAAGCACGGCATCAAAACGGATCGCGAATGTTGCGCGGCACCTGGCGCGACAGGGATGATTGTTCCGTCGCAATCGGTGCGGGTTGTGATTGCGACCAGGCCGGTGGATTTCAGGAAGGGCCATGACGGGCTGGCGGCGGTTGCTGAACGCGATCCGGGCCTTGATCCGCACTCGGGCGTAATCATCGTGTTCCGCGCCAAACGTGGAGACCGCATCAAGGTTCTGCTTTGGGATGGGTCCGGTCTGGTGATGACGTACAAGCGGCTGGAACAGGGCAAGTTCGCCTGGCCCAGGGTCCATGATGGCGTGATGCGGCTGTCCAAGGCACAATTTGAGGCCCTGTTTGAGGGCCTGGACTGGCGACGGGTGACGGCGCGGCGGACACGTCGACCGGGTGCGGCAGAGTGACTCTCAGCCTTATGTACAGGGTGTAAATCGTGGCCTGATCTGCTAAGAACACGCCATGCCTGACGCTCTTGAATCCCTTGATCTGGATGCCCTTCCCGCGGAGGTGCGGGCGGTTGTTTTGGCGGCACGGAAAGAGGCGTTTGGCGTGAGCCTGTTGAACAGCAACCTGACGTCGCGCAATTGTGCACTCGAAGAAAGCAACGCCGCTCTCGCCACGCAGAACGCGGAACTTGAGGCGATCAACGCGCGTCTGGAGCATTTTGTCAAAGAACTGCACCAGCTGGTCTATGGCAAACGCTCCGAGAAGCTCAGCCCGGATGAACGGCAACTGGCTTTTGAAGATCTGGAGGTCGCGACAGCGGAGGCCGAGGCGCAGTCAGAAACAATCGAGATGACCAAACCGCGCAAGAAGCGCAAACCTGCGCAGCGCAACCTTGGGAACCTGCCGGATCATCTGGAACGTATCGAACAGGTGATCGAGCCTGACAGCATTACATGCCCCTGCGGCTGTGGTGAGATGGTCAGGATCGGCGAAGATCGCACCGAACGACTGGATATTGTTCCGGCCCAGGCGCGGGTGATCGTGACCATCCGGCCCAAATACGCCTGTCCGAACAAGGACGCTGGCGTGACCCAGGCACCTGCACCGGTACATCTGATCGAGGGTGGCCTGCCTACCGAGGGGACATTGGCGCAGGTGGCGGTCTCCAAGTACGCCGATCACTGCCCCTTGTTCCGGCAGGCGCAGATTTATGCCCGATCCGGCCTTGATCTGCACCGCTCCACCCTTGCGGGCTGGATGGGCCGGATATCCTTCCATCTTGCTCCCGTGGTGGATCATCTGTTCAAAGATCTCAAATCTTCCAGCAAGCTCTTTGCTGATGAGACGCGCTGTCCGGTGCTCGATCCGGGGCGCGGCAGAACCAAGACCGGGTATCTCTGGGCCATTGCCCGCGATGAGCGGCCCTTCGGGGGCACCGGCCCACCGGGTGTTGTGTTCTGTTACGCCGATGGGCGTGGCGGCAAACACGCAACGGAGTTCCTGACCGGCTTCAGCGGTACGCTGCAGGTGGATGGCTATACGGGTTATAATGCCCTGACCAAACCGGGCCGTAACTCAGGATCCGTCAAACTGGCCTATTGCTGGGCTCATGCGCGGCGCAAGCTCAAGGAAGTGCATGACCGCGATGGCTCGCCCATTGCAGGGGATGGGCTCAGGCGGATTGCCGAGTTCTACAAGATCGAGGCTGAGATTAGAGGAAAACCCGCCGCCGAGCGCAAAGCTGTTCGCCAGGAAAAGACCAAGCCGCTGATCGAGGCATTCGAGACTTGGCTCAAAACCGTCCGCTCCCGCATCTCGGCCAAATCACGCCTCGGCGATAAGCTCTCCTACATCGCCAAACACATGGACGGACTGAAGCTCTTTCTCGATGACGGCGCTATCGAGATGGACAGCAACGTGGTCGAGCGAGCCATCCGCCCGATTGCCCTCAATCGTAAGAACGCGCTCTTTGCGGGCCATGACGAAGGTGGCAGAAACTGGGGGCGTATCGCCTCCCTGATCGAAACCTGTAAGCTTAACGACGTCGAGCCCTATGCCTATCTCAAGGCAACCCTCGAAGCCATCGCTGCCGGCCATCCAGCAGCCCGCATCGACGAACTGATGCCATGGAACTTTGACAGGGCGCGGTGACACCGCTTACCGTTCATCTCGCTCACCGAAAACGCGTTCTTTCTGTGTTTTGAGTCGATGGGGAATGAAGAAGAACAGCCTTAGGCGCATTTCTTTCCAGCGCGCGTGTTAGGCTTCCAGAAGCGTGCACCTGCCTGAAGTGGACGTATCGGAAAACCGCCAGGCGCGGAATCAAGCCGCAGGCGCCGCGCAATCGACGACGCGCCCCAACGCGGCGGCGATTTGACCGAGGTAAGTGGCAACGTCGAGGGTTCTGCGGGTTTGGCGGGGATAAAGTGTATTACACTTGTGTTGGATCGCCACCGCGCGCGTCGTCAATCGCGCAGCTTGATTCCAAATTGATGAATGCCCGCTTCAGGCTATGCCTGATGAATTTCCTCAATCAACCGGATGGGCTTAACTCAACCACCGCTTCCGACGCCGGTAGGACCGCACGTCACGATAGCTCTTGCGCCCCTCTTCGGATAGCCCGAGGTAAAATTCCTTCACATCCGGGTTCTCGCGCAATTCATCCGCCGGCCCATCCATCACGATCCGGCCCGATTCCAGAATATACCCGTAATGCGCAAACCGCAGCGCGACATTGGTGTTCTGCTCTGCCAAAAGGAAGCTGACACCTTCCTTCTCATTCAAATTCTTCACGATGCCGAAAATCTCTTCCACCAGCTGCGGCGCCAGCCCCATCGAGGATTCGTCCAGCAAAATCGTCTCCGGGCGGCTCATCAGCGCGCGGCCAATCGCCGTCATCTGCTGTTCGCCGCCAGACGTGTATCCCGCCTGCGATTTCCGCCGTTCAGCCAGCCGCGGAAAGTATGAATAGACCAGATCAAGGTCCTTTTTCACCGCGGCATTGTCTTTGCGCGTATAGGCCCCGGTCAGCAGGTTCTCTTCAACCGTCAGATGCTCAAAACAATGCCGCCCCTCCATCACCTGAATTACGCCGCGCATGACCATATCAGCCGGGTCCATATGACCAACATCCTCGCCGCGGTAGTGGATCGACCCCTTCGTCACCTCACCGCGTTCAGATCGCAAAAGGTTCGATATCGACTTTAACGTGGTGGTCTTCCCCGCTCCATTGCCGCCCAAAAGCGCGGTAATCCCGCCTTTGGGTACCGACAAGCTGACACCCTTCAAAACAAGGATCACATGGTTATAGATCACCTCGATATTGTTGACCTCAAGCAGAGTCTCGTCGGTGTGTCCGGCGTCCAGCATGGTGTCTTGTCCCTACGCAGTCCCGGACCAGATCCGGGACCTCGTTTCAGTGTCGGGCGCGCCAATTGATGTGGCGCGCCCAGTTTTTTTGAGACCCCGGATCAAGTCCGGGGTGATCGCACGCGCGATCAGTTACAACGCTCTTCGATGTTGTTCTCGGCAGCATATGCCATCGAGTCTTCCATGATCAGCGCGTTGATCACTTCGGTATCGGGTGCGATGTAATCGGTGATCTGCTTCCACTGACCAGAGGGCGCATCCCACTGCTGAATGATCGCAGGACCTGCACCGCCGTGCTGTTCACAGCTGACCGCGAATGCGGGGCCAAAGTTCGGAATGCCCAGCGATTCCATCTTCGCCGCGCTCATTTCCAGCGCCTCCATTCCGTCGCGCATCATTGCAGGTGTGATCTCGGCCTCGCCGTGGATTTCCTGCGCTGTACGTGCGGCTTCCACCGCCAGCATTGCCGCGTACATGCCGCGGTTATACAGGACCGTACCCGAATGATCGCCCGCACCTGCGGCCATACCCTTGTCGTAAACATGGGTCTTCAGATCGCCATAAAGCGGGAAGTCCGACCCCGGCAGGTGCATGTTCAGCGCCTTGTAACCGTTCGCGGCATCGCCCACGGGCAGCACGTCGTTTTCAGACCCTGACCACCAGATGCCGATGAAGTTTTCCATCGGGAAACGGATGTTCGCGGCTTCCTGAATGGCGACCTGGTTCATCACGCCCCAGCCCCACATCAGCACGTAATCCGGACGCTCACGACGGATCTGCAACCACTGCGACTTCTGCTCCTGACCGGGATGGTCAACGGGCAGAAGGCTCAGGTTAAAGCCATGCTTGCCGGACAGTTCTTCCAGCGTGCGGATCGGCTCTTTGCCGTAGGCCGAGTTGTGATAGACCAGCGCGATGGTCTTGCCGTTGATGTCGCCACCGTTCACGTCAAGGATGTGGTTCACCGCGATCGACGCGCCGTTCCAGTAGTTCGTCGGATAGTTGAAGATCCACTCAAACACCTTGCCGTTCGCGGCAGACGTCCGGCCATAGCCCATCGAGTGCACCGGAATGCCATCAGCAGATGCCTTCGGGATCAGCTGATACGTGATACCCGTCGACAGCGGTTGATACATCAGTGCGCCTTCGCTTTTGGTGCTTTCATAGCATTCAACACCTTTTTCGGTGTTGTACCCGGTCTCGCATTCCAGCAGCCGGGTCATGACGCCGCCAACGCCACCATCACGCTCGTTCACCAACGTCAGATAATCGGCATAGCCATCCGCAAACGGGATACCGTTCGCCGCATAAGGCCCGGTCCGATAGGAAAGCGACGGGAACACAAGGTCCGCCAGTGCCGGTGCCGCGGCGGTCATCGCCCCGACCAGCGCCATTGTTGCCAGTTTAAGTTTCATGAATATTACCTCCCAAGGTTTCAACATTTCGAGCGTCAGGATCGGTCCCGGCACCCACGATGACCCCACCCTAATACGGGAAGGGCCAGAGTCTCAATTTTTCCTTCGCCAACCGCCAAAGCTGCGCCAGCCCGTGCGGCTCGGCAATCAGGAACCCGATGATCAGCGCGCCGACAATCATGAACTCGATATGCGCCGCCAGATCGGTGGCCCAGCCGAGTTGCCCAACAAGGATGTTCTTTAGCAGAACCGGCAACAGAACCATAAAGGCCGCGCCCGCAAAACTGCCGAAAATGCTTCCCAGCCCGCCGATAATGATCATGAACAGGACGAGGAATGACTTGATGATCCCAAACGCCTCGCCTACCTCGACCGCGCCCAGATAGACGCTGAAGAACAGCGCGCCGGAGATACCGACAAAGAACGATGACACGGCAAATGCCGAAAGCTTCGCAATCAGCGGGTTCACCCCGATGATTTCCGCCGCGATGTCCATATCGCGGATCGCCATCCATTTGCGCCCTTGCGCGCCGCGGGTCAGGTTTCGCGCAATCCATGCCACGGCCACCACGAAGACCAGACAGAACAGGTAAGCCGCCGCCGGTGTCGCCGTCGGCCCCGTAACCTCGAACCCGAACATGCCTCGCGTGGGCGCGTTGATCTGGCCCGAGGCAGAGTAGTTGTAGGACCACTCCCACTTGTTAAACAACCAGACGAGAAAGAACTGCGCCGCCAGCGTTGCCACGGCCAGATAGAAGCCCTTGATCCGCAAACTCGGCAGCCCGAACAGCACGCCCACCGCCGCCGTCACAAACCCCGCCAATATCACACTGAAAAAGATGTTGATCGGCGGCAGGGCATAGCGGACCCACTCGCCATCCACCCCCATCAGATAGATGTCCATGCCGGTCATGAACTTGTAACAGGAATACGCCCCCACGGCCATGAACCCGGCGGTCCCAAGCGATACCTGCCCGCAATACCCGGTCAGAATGTTCAGCCCGATCGCCGCGATCGCATAGATCAGAAACGGCAGCAGAACGGCGTTAGCCCAGTAATCGTTGATGATGAACGGCACGACCAGAAACGCAAACGCCAGCACTGCGTAATACCGCCACCGGTCAAACGCGATCGGGAAGGTCTGACTGTCCTGCTGATACGTGGTGCTGAAGTCACCCGACTCGCGATAGAACATCTAGACCTCCCCAGCCGTATGTCGGTTCATCCTCGGCCCCTTCACCCTGTTGACAAATACTCCGGGGGAGTCGCGCCTGCGCGACGGGGGCAGCGCCCCCTGTTAACCTGTCATTAACACTGTCACAGGCTTCCACGCTGTCACCAAATTCCCGCCGCATTCCGGCGCCATCCCGCGCACCGGGGAGAACCGGTATGCGGACCACATCGACACTGACAGAACTCCAACGGCTCGAAGATGCGCTGAAGAGCGGCGACATTTGCGAGGCGGAATTCACCACCCGGCGACAGGCCATCAAAGAGGCCGTCGAGGATGCGGTAGCGCTTGACGAAGATGTGCCCGCAGACACCGCGTCTCCCCACGAATTTCCCTGCGCCGCCCGCATGGCCTGCCTGATCGTCGCGCTGTTGATCTTGGCAACACTCATCGGCGCATGGCTCCTGCGCGACCTTCTGCTCGCGCTCACGCTTTCCGTCACCGGCCTCGCCGCTCTGACAGTGCGGGCTTTCAAGCGGCTGGGGGAATAGGCGTTCACTGTCCTGCCCCGCGCATCGCCTGAATTCCTGACCACAGATAGATCCCGCCGATCCAAAACGACAAAATGGCGGGCGAGCCAAAACCCAAAAAGACGCTGACCGCGTCCATCGATGGGAAACCGTCGGTTGGTTCCGAGATGAACAGCAGCCCGAAATATCCCGCCCCGCAAAGCAGCGCGAGACCGGGCAGCAGATAGAACCGCTCGTTCAAACCCCGCAGAACCAACCCGATGCGAAACGCCGCGTAAACTGCCGCCGCCGCTGGCAGAAGCAGCAATGCGAAAACCAGAAGCTCCGGTGTGCCGCCCACCAATGTGCCGAGGAAGAACAACAACAGGAGTGTATAGCCCAACGCGAAAAGCGCCAGCACCCACGCGGCAATGCGCGTCGCCATATGCAACGTCACACCCTCTCAATGATCTTCTCTCCGAACAATCCCTGCGGTCGGAAGACGAGGAATAACAGCGCCAGCACATAGGCGAACCAGTTTTCGGTCGCGCCGCCAAGGAACGGCGCGCCGATGGCAAATTCGAACAGCTTCTCGCCCATGCCGATGATCAGCCCGCCGACAATAGCGCCGGGGATCGAGGTGAACCCGCCCAGCATCAGCACAGGCAAGGCTTTCAGGGCAATCAGCGACAGCGAGAACTGCACACCCGATTTCGACCCCCACATCGCGCCCGCCACCAGCGCCACGATACCCGCAATCGACCAGACCAGAACCCAGATAAACCGCAGCGAAATCCCGACCGACAGTGCCGCCTGATGGTCATCGGCCACCGCGCGCAGCGCCCGGCCCTGCTTGGTGTACTGGCTGAACAGCGTCAGCGCGATCACCAGCACCGCCGCCACAATCGCGGCGATGATGTCGAGCTGGTCGATGAAGAACCCATAAAACCCCTCGCCGCCCAGAAACGCGGTGTTCTCTTCGATCCAGAATGACCCGCCCTGCGGGATGCCGATATCAAGCTTTTTGATATCC
Organism: uncultured Paracoccaceae bacterium; assembly: GCA_951812305.1. Lineage (GTDB taxonomy): Bacteria > Pseudomonadota > Alphaproteobacteria > Rhodobacterales > Rhodobacteraceae > Rhodobacter_B. Next base: position 92,083 of record CATOSB010000006.1, on the reverse strand, counting down.
GACCCCCACATCAGGTCGCCGAACCCTTCCATGAAATAGGCGAGCCCAATGGTCGCCATGAACAGGATGATGTCGGGCTGATTGACCAGATGGCGCAGGATAAACCGCTCCACCACGATGGCGAGCACCACCATCACCACCACGGTCAAAACGATCCCGATGATCGCATGGGCGTGCCACCCGAAATGATGCACATCGGTGCCGAATATCGCGTTGATCAGATGCGAAAACGGCACCTGCCCGTCCATAATCCCAACCAGCGTCAGCGCAGCGAACAGCGCAAACACCCCTTGCGCGTAATTGAAGATCCCCGAGGATTTGAAGATCAGCACAAAACCCAAGGCGACCAACGCATAAAGCACACCCGCCATAAGCCCGTTAACCCCGGCTTCGATTGCGTAAAGGAGTTGATCAGGCATCAGAGAACTCCATGTTCAACTCGCGGTGCCCGCCCCGGACCTGATCCGGGGCCTCAACCGCCATGTGGCCCCGGGTCAAGCCCAGGACGCGGTCATGCAAATACCGACGTAATACCGACGTGATACAGACGTGATACAGATACGCGAAATCAGTCATGGCTGACCCCCAAATAGGCGTCGATCACCTGCTGATTGTTGCGCACCTCTTCCGGCGTCCCGTCGCCGATCTTGCGGCCGTAATCCATCACAACGACACGATCCGACAGGTCCATCACCACGCCCATGTCGTGTTCGATCAGTGCAATGGTCGTCCCAAATTCGTCATTAACATCAAGGATAAAGCGGCTCATGTCCTCTTTTTCCTCGACATTCATCCCCGCCATCGGCTCATCCAGCAATAGCAACATCGGTTCCGCCGCCAAGGCCCTCGCCAGCTCGACCCGCTTCTTCAACCCGTAAGGCAGCCGCCCCACGGGCGTCTTACGGATCGCTTGAATCTCAAGGAAATCAATGATCTTCTCGACCTTCTCGCGGTTTTCGACCTCTTCCGCCTCGGCCTTTCCAAACCACATCCCCTGCGCCAGCAACCCGCTGGTCATATGCGTCAGCCGCCCGGTCATGACGTTGTCCAGAACCGTCATGCCCTCAAACAGCGCAATGTTCTGAAACGTCCGCGCGATGCCCAATTGCGCCACCTGAAATGGCCGCATCGAGGGGCGCCGTTCGCGGCGGAACCAGACCTCGCCTTCCTGGGGATGGTAAAACCCGCTGACGACATTCAGCATTGAGGATTTCCCTGCCCCGTTCGGCCCGATAATGGCGCGGATTTCGCCCTCGCGGATATCAAAAGAGATATCCTTGATCGCCACCACGCCGCCAAATCGCAGCGTGATATTCTTCATCTCCATCAGCACACCGCCAATGGTGCGCCCGTCCGGAGTTACAAAACTCTCAGATGAATCAAGCACCCGCAAACCCCTTCTTCTCTTTACAAATCCCTCGGGGGGTCTGGGGGGCTGGCCCCCCAGTTCGTCGGATTTTGCTTGCAAAATTCGAAGCTATCATTCCGCCGCCATCCTTTGACCAATCGGTTGCACGGCAGCATCCCGGATCTCCAGTGTCGCGGTGATCTTGCCCTTGCGGCCGTCTTCATAAGTCACTTCGGTCTCGGTATAGATCTCTTTGGTCCCGTCATAGAGCGCACTCACCAGATCCTCGAACTTGTCGTTGATCACCGCGCGCCGTACCTTCATCGTGCGGGTCAATTCGCCATCATCAGCGTCCAGTTGCTTGTGCAAAATAAGGAACCTGTGGATCTGACAGCCCGACAGCATCTCGTCCTCGGCCACCGATTTGTTGACCTCTTCGACATGGGACTGAACCGTGGCGTAGACGTCCGGATGCGCGGCGAGTTCCTGATAGCTGCCATAGGCGATGTTGTTGCGTTCGGCCCAGTTGCCCACGGCCGTCAGGTCAATATTGATCATCGCACAGCAATGGTCGCGGCCTGCGCCGATCACCACGGCTTCCAGAATGTTGGGATAGAACTTCAGCTTGTTCTCGACATATTTCGGCGCGAACATCTGCCCCGTCGAAAGCTTGGCCACATCCTTGGCCCGGTCGATGATGCGCAGATGGCCGGAGCTTTCCTCGATGAACCCCGCATCCCCCGTCGCGACCCAGCCTTCGGGGTCCTTTGTCGACGCGGTCGAGTCCGGGTTCTTGTAATATTCCACGAACGTACCGGGGGAGCGATAATACACCTCGCCATTGTCGCCAATCTTGATCTCGACACCGGGGATCGGCACGCCGACGGTGTCAGAGCGCACCTCGCTGTCGGGCTGGTTGGTGATAAACACGCTGGCCTCTGTCTGGCCGTAAAGCTGCTTCAGGTTGATCCCCAAGGACCGCCAGAAATCAAAAATCTCCGGGCCGATGGCTTCGCCCGCCGTATAAGCCACGCGTACATTCGACATGCCCGCGCGACTGCGCATCGGGCCGAGGATCAGATACTCGCCGACAACTTTATACAGGAACCGGTCCCAGGCGCTGACGTGTTCGCCATCAAGGATCTTCGCCCCGACCCGGCCGGCCAACGCCATGACCTTGTCGAACAGCCATTTCTTCAACCGCCCGGCATCTTCCATCCGGATCATCAAGAGCGTGATGCGTTCTTCAAAATACCGCGGCGGCGCAAAGAAATATGTCGGCCCGATCTCGTGCAGGTTTTCATACATCGTCGCGGGCTGTTCGGGGCAGTTCACGCAGAACCCGTTCCAGTACGCCTGCCCGACGGAAAATATGAAATCCCCCACCCAGGCCATGGGCAGGTAGGCGAGGATTTGTTCGTCCTGACGCAGATGATCGAACTCTGACGAAGATTTCGACGCTTCGATAATGTTCCGGTTCGACAGGACCACGCCCTTTGGCCGACCTGTAGTGCCGGAAGTGTATAGCATCACGCAGGTGTCGTCATATGTCAGCGCGGCAATCCGGGCATCGAGTTCCTTGTCAAACCGCTGATGGCTGGCGCGGCCCTCGGCCTCGATATCTTCCAGCGCGTTCATCTGGGCATGGTCGTACTTTCGCATCCCGCGCTTGTCGTGATAGATGACCTGCTCGATGCCCTTCACGGTCTCCTGAACCTCGATCACCTTGTCGACCTGTTCCTGATCACCACAGACCACGAAACGCGCCCCGCAATGTTCCAACACATAGGCCATCTCTTCGGCCACCGCGTCCTGATAAAGCGGCACGGGGATCGCACCGACCATCTGCGCGGACACCATCGACATATAAAGCTTGGGCTGGTTACGCCCGATCACCGCGACATGGTCGCCCTTCGCTACGCCAAGGTTCAGCAACCCCAGCGCAATCGCGCGCACCTCTTCGGCGGCCTCGGCCCAGGTCCAGCTTTGCCAGATACCGAATTCTTTTTCGCGATAGGCGGTTTTGTCGCCGAATGATTTGACGTTTCGCGCCAACAGCGCAGGTATCGAGATCAGCGCACCGGGCGCATTCGCAGCATCCGTCAATCCGTCCTCCCAGGTGGCAGCAACTGCCACAGACCCCGTATCGAATCCTTTCAGCAATAGAACGGATTTCCGGTCGATGCGTCAACCGCGTTTATGAACACTTGTTCAATTTTAACGCTAACTTTTCGTGAGGTATTTCGTCGCGCCATTACCGTTAGCGATCACATGTTAAGCTGTGCGCATGGACCAGATTTCTATCCTATTTTACGCGGTCATTTGCAGCGCGCTCAGTGTTGTCACCCCGGGATTTCCGCGTCCGCCGACTGGGCTCGGCATTGGAATGGCGGTCGGGGTTGTTGCGGCTTCAGTTCCTCCGATCCGCAAGAATATGATGATGTGGACTTACAAAATCGCCGGGTGCTTTCGGCGGCTTTTCAAACCTGCTTGGGTCTGACCCACCGCGCGGTGGAAATGAAACCCGGCGCGCGGTTGTGCCTGTTCAATTTCGGCATCGACGGGGGCGGTCAATACCTTGGCAATACCGGCGGGGTGAACATGTTCGACACGTTCAACGCACTTTGGGCAGGGATGCGCGGGGACGGGGTGATAACGCCTGATGAATATCTCAGCACCAATTTCCCACAGTGTTACCGCACCGAGGAAGAATTCGTCGCGCCGATCGGTGAGCTAGACGGACCGGTACATCAGGCCGGGCTTCGGCTGGAACATGTCGAGGCGCGCACGGTTCGCTGCCCGTTTTAGCAGCATTTCGCGCAGACAAATCAAACCGCGGCCGAATTCGCCCATGCCTATAACCCAACATTGCGGTCGTGGTCGGAACCCGTCTTCGCCGGCGGACTGTCGGAAGATCGCGCTCGCCACGATGCCTTGCCATTCTGGATGAATTCTATGGCCGCTATGAAACGACGGTCGCCGCCAGCCCCGAGAGGCACGCAATGGATTACGTTCATATTTAACTTGTTTGCCGGAAGAAATAGTAGCGAATGGATTGTTTGAAAGTGATACGTTTGAAATTAGGCCAGAGCGGTTGTTGGCGAGATCTTCTAGAAGATCTCGTAAGGGCAGAAATTTCCAGAAATTTCTGATAATCAGCGGGTCATTCCAGAGGTTGCCCGTGTGCTCGCCGCCGTCCGCTTCGGCCCAATGCCGGATGCCACTTTGCCTTCGTAAATCATCGCGCACCAAGTTTGCCAGGGATCAAATCCGGGAGCGAGTTAAGTCCCGGCGCGGGCTTTCGCCATCACACACAGCATCTCAAACATGATCGACACGCCCAGGAATGCCGTGCCACCGGATTGATCAAACGGCGGTGACACCTCAACCAGATCAGCGCCGACAATGTTCACGCCATCCAGCAACCGCGCCACCAACAACGCCTCATACGAGTTCGGTCCGCCTACCTCCGGGGTGCCGGTGCCGGGCGCGAAAGTCGGGTCGACGAAGTCGATGTCATAGCTGATATACGTTGCACCGTCGCCCGCGATTTCACGCGCCTCGGCCATCACATCCTCAACCCCGCGCGCGAAATACTCCTCGATCGGAACGATCCGGATGCCCTCGGCGCGTGCGAAGTCCCTGTCCTCGGTGTCATAAGCGGTGCCGCGAATGCCGATCTGCACGACGCGTTTCGGGTCCAGCAACCCCTCTTCCACCGCGCGACGGAATGGCGTGCCGTGGGTGTACATGGTGCCGTCGAAATATGAATGGAACAGATCAGTGTGGCTGTCGAAATGGATCATGCCCACGGGGCCGTCCTTGGCAACGGCGCGTAAGATCGGCAGGCTGGACAGATGATCGCCGCCGCCAGTCAGTGGCATTACACCTGCAGCGACCACCCGATCATAAAACGACGTGATTCGATCCATCGAATCGGCAATGTCCGCCGGGTTCGGCCCCACATCGCCAAGATCGGCGCAATTCACCAATTCAAACGGGCGCACACCTGTCGCGCCGTTTTCCGCCCGGATCATTGTAGACAGATCGCGCAACTGGCGGGGCCCGTGCCGCGGCCCAGGGCGGTTGGTCGTGCCGGTGTCCCAGGGAACGCCGATCAACCCGATATCAACCTCACTGATCCTGTCGTGATCAAACCCCACCTGCGGCAGTCGCATGAATGTCGGAACCCCGGCAAAACGCGGCAGGTCCATCCCCGATACCGGCTGAAAAAATCCATCACCCATTTGTCATTCCCTCCTTCGCGAGTCGGCAGCGCGTCACAATCGACACGGCGCTTTGAGGGCAGGTTTGCCCCTCAAACGTCCCTTAGCCAAGCGGAATCCAACAACACGCCTTTGGAAGCGGTTATTTGGTGCGTCGCATCAGGGTGCGCTGAATTAGGAGCGTGCGGAAGCACTCATTTTGGCTTACCACCCTTCAATTTAGCCAGACATCCCAGAGCTTGGGGATTTTGGCATAACCTGCGAGGCATCGTCGGATAGCACGAAGGCCTGTCTTGAAGAGAGAGCATAAGGACCTTCGGGCTTTTCGAATCCCCTTTTTTCGCCGCGTATTGCGACGTGGTGCTCTTCGTTTGCTCCGGTTGAAACAGCCCAGTACATGGCGATTGCCAGCACCAAAATGAGGCGGGCCAATCGATCCGGCTTTTTGATCTGGCTTTGAGTAATTTCAAAGCCCCGGGTTTTGAAGTCGGAGAACATGGCTTCAATTCCCCAACGCATTCCATAATCGAGCACCTTGTACTCGGACGGTGCTGCATTCATGGCAATAATCCAAGGCTCTTTGTGCCCCTCTTCGTGAAGCACTCCAATGTTGCTAAAGACGCCCGTTCCGTAAAGCTCAGCGTTTACAAGCCCTTCGGGCATCAGTTGGGCAATTTCGCGCGTCATCATCTCGCCACCCTGATGTTGCAGTGTGATATTTCCCTTCATGCGCAGCCGGTAGTCCCATCCAGCCTCCTGGCACCATGCGACCAATCGGGCGGTTCCATAAAACCGATCTCCCGCCAGCAACACACGCGCATCCGCCGGGAGCCATGGGCGGACTGCTTCCAAAAGCTCATGTTGCACGCGCCATCCAATCGGCCCTTTGGTCTGGCGTACACGCCAGGCGACCGGGAGGGCCCGATCCCGCATCCGCACCGATAACATCAAAACCTCATGCCCTTCGTTGAGCTTGCTTTGATCAAGGGCCACCACAATCGTTTCTCCGGCCTCACACTGGCGGCGGAAAATTTCACCAACATAGGCCTGCATGATCTCATCAGTATCGATGTGAGGATTGCCCAGAACCCGCGAAATGTATTGATAGCGGTGGTCCACAGAGCCGATATCGCGGGGCAGAGCAGCCGCATTTTCCATCAGATTGACGCTGCGCGTGTTCAAAATCACGCTTGCTATGATGCACAATCCCTCCCGGCGCGACTTGTGATACCCGAGCAAGCGGTCCTGAAAATCCGCCTCAACCTTCGAATAAAGCTCTGAAAAACAAACATTTCCCAACAAACCAGCCTCCAATATCAGCAGTGGAGACTCCTTGAATCACACAGATCAGACAAACGTCAAATCATACCAACGGCGGGATGATTTGACTCGCTTTTTGGATTCCCAAATTGTTCGGTATGTGACTCACTGTTTCTGTCCAGAGAGGGAGGGAGATATGGGTGCCGCGGTTCCGGTTTTGCGCGATGATTTCACGGTGCACGAGTTGCGCGCTTTAGCCGGTCGCGCGTCGAACGGCAAAGTAGCACGTCGGCTTTTGGCGATTGCTCTGGTGCTTGAAGGGTCGTCGCGCAAGGTTGCTGCCCAGAGTTGCGGGATGGATCGCCAAACCCTTCGAGACTGGGTCCATCGATACAATGTCGAAGGTCCTGACGGGCTGTCAGATCGTGGGGGTGGCGGCGCGAAACCTCGATTGTCGCCGGAGCAGATAGCGCAGCTTGCGGTCTGGGTGGAGGCTGGCCCTGATCCGGCCCGCGATGGTGTGGTTCGCTGGCGTCGCGCCGATCTTGCCCGGCGCATTGAGGCGGAGTTCGAGATCAAGCTCCACGAACGCACAGTAGGTAGTTATTTGGTTCAACTGGGCTTTCGCAGGCTGTCGGTCCGCCCCGAACATCCCAACGCCGACCCAGTGGCACAGACTGCATTTAAAAAAAACTTTGCCAGCATCGTAGCCGACATTTTGACTGAACGGGCGAAAGGAAAGCCACTGGAAATATGGTTCCAGGACGAAGCACGGGTGGGCCAGCAGGGAACACTCACCCGTGTCTGGGCGAAGCGGGGAACCCGCCCACGTGCGCCCCGGGATACCCGCTACAAATGGAGCTACGTATTTGGCGCTGCCTGTCCGGCACGTGGTGCCGCAGCTGGGCTGATCCTGCCTTATGTTAACACAGAGGCGATGGGCCTGCATCTCGACGAGGTCTCAAAAACAATCGCACCCGGTTCTCATGCGCTCCTGGTCACAGATGGCGCGGGGTGGCACGGAGCCAAGGGGCTCTTGGTGCCAGACAACATAACGCTCCTGAAGCTGCCCCCCTATGCGCCCGAACTCAACCCGATGGAAAATGTCTGGGCCTATCTGCGCTCCAACAAGCTGGCCATCACCGTGTTCGATACCTACGAGCAGATCCTCGACAAATGCGCAGACGCCTGGAACTTCTTCGAAAATGACCCGCAGCGCATAACCTCAATAACGACCAGAGAATGGGCAACGGTCAATTGATCAAGCCGTTGGTATCAGATCCGGAAATTTTGAAGGGTGGTAAGCTCATTTTGGTTTCGAATTTGCTTTCAGCAATTCCGACCAACTGGGGGGCCAGCCCCCCCAGACCCCCCGCCGTATTTGAGACCAAGAAGAAAGGGGACTGCGTTCCGCTTAGGGATCGGGCGCGCGTAACGGGACAACCGGCGCGCTTTCCGATTCCGGCGACAGCTCCTCGAAATCGAAATTATCCAGCCGCGCGGCGCGTTTGCCGGCGCGTTCAGCCGCCGTGCCGATGCCATCAAGATCGCGACGGGCCTGATCGAAATGAATTTCCAGCTTGCCGACACGTTCGACTACAAGGTCCACGTCACGGTGCAGCTGGCGCAGCGTCGTGCGGATCGCGCCTGCCTGTTCGCGCATCCGGGCGTCTTTCAGGACGGCGCGCATGGTGTTCAACGTCGCCATGCAGGTGGTGGGCGAGACTATCCAGACCCGGGCATCGAATCCTTCGCGCACCAGTTCCGGGAAGTTGGCGTGAAGCTCGGCATAGACCGCCTCCGACGGCAGGAACATCAGCGCGCCGTCGGCAGTTTCGCCATCGAGGATGTATTTGTCGGAAATCGCGCGGATGTGCTCTTTCACGCTGCGGCGCATGAATTTGGCGGCCTCATTGGCAGCATAGTCACTGTCGGCGTTACGCAAAGCTTCGTAAGCCTCCAGCGGGAATTTGGCGTCGATCACGATCGGCCCGGGCGGATTGGGCAAGTGGATCAGGCAATCGGCACGCTTGCCATTGGAAAGCGTCGCCTGCCAGGTATAGCTGTCCGAGGGCAGCGCCTTGCCGACGATGTCCTTAAGCTGGATCTCGCCGAACGCACCCCGGGTTTGTTTGTTCGACAGGATGTCCTGCAGGCCGAGCACATCGCCCGACAGCTTCTCGATATTCTCCTGCGCCTTGTCGATGGCTTCCAGTCTCTGTTGAAGTTCACCAAGGGAGCGCGCGGTTTTGGTGGCCGATCCATGCAGGTTTTCGGTCATGTGCTGGCTAACCTCGGCCAGCCGTGCCTCCATCAGTTTCAGCGTGTTGGTTTGCGAGGCGGCTTGCGCCTCGGACACATGCGTCAGGCCACCGGAGAGTTGCTGCTGGCCGTCCGAGAGCGCCTGAACCCGGCTGCCGAGGCCACCCATTTCGCGCAGCATCTGCTCGGTTGCGATGGCTGAATGTCCTGCGCGGCGCATGGCAACAAGGCCGAAGATTAGCACCAGAAACAGAAGCGTAAGGGCGCCCAGCGCGGCAAGCGTCAGCGGGTCGCCCAGATCGATCACCGTGTCGCCAATCTGGATCATGTGCGCCCGAACAGTTTCTCGATGTCGGCGAGTTTCAATTCCACGTAAGTTGGTCGCCCGTGATTGCACTGACCGGAATGCGGCGTCGCCTCCATCTCGCGCAGCAGCGCGTTCATCTCGTCGCCTTGCAGCCGCCGCCCGGTGCGGACGCTGCCGTGACAGGCGATGCGGCTGAGGATCGCATCAATGCGGGTGCGGAGCGTCTCGGCGGTACCGCTGTCGGTGAGTTCGTCGAGGATGTCGAGGATCAATGCCCTGGCATCGACGGTTCCAAGGATGGCTGGGGTTTCACGCACGGCGATTGCACCGCCGCCGAAGGATTCGATGCCGAGACCGAGCTGCGCAAGATCATCCGCCATGTCGATCAGCCGCGCCGCGTCGCCATCGGACAATTCCACAATTTCGGGGATCAACAGCGCCTGCGCGGCGACGCCGTTTTCGGCCATCTGGGTTTTCAGTTTTTCATAGACCAGCCGCTCATGCGCGGCGTGGCCGTCAACGATGACGATGCCATCGGCGGTTTGCGCGATGATGTAGTTTTCATGCACCTGCGCGCGGGCGGCGCCGAGCGGGTGATGTTCCGCGCCAGCTTCCGCTGCATCGGGCGCATCGGGTTGCTGCACGCCGGGCGCGGTGTCCCAAGCCGCGGGTGCTTCTGCCAGACCCGGCGCCCCGGATGGGTCAAAGACCATCGCGCCGGTTCGAAGCGGGCCGGGAGAAGGGCGGTCCATCTGATAGACGCGTGCACCGGTTGGTTCCGGGCGCATTGCGCCGAGGGTTGCATCGGCGACGGTGGAAGACGCGCGGTGGCCGGCTTCTGCGAGCGCATGGCGCAAAGCGGAGATTATGAGGCCGCGCACGGTACCGGGGTCACGGAAGCGGACTTCGGATTTCGCGGGGTGAACGTTCACATCCACGCGGGTCGGTTCGCAATCGATGAACAACGCGGCTGCGGGGTGGCGGTCGCGGCTGAGAAAATCCATGTAAGCCGCGCGCAGGGCGCCGGTCAGGGCCTTGTCGCGCACGGGGCGGCCATTGACGAAGACGTGTTGGGCTACCGCGGCGCCCCGGGAATAGGTCGGCAGGGCGGCATAACCGATCAGGCTGATGCCCTCGCGCTCCGCCTCGATGCGCACGGCGTTTTCGATGAACTCGCGGCCCATCACCGATGCAAGGCGCCCGCGCAGGCCATCGAACAGATCGCCGGTTTCGGCATCCGCGCGGAAAGTGATGCGGCCCTCGCCGCCGCCGGTCACGTCGCGCAAAGTGAAGGCGACGAAGGGTTCGGCCATGGCGAGGCGTTTGACGGTTTCGGTGATCGCCTGTGCCTCGGCCCGGTCGGTGCGCATGAATTTGAGCCTCGCAGGGGTAGCGAAGAACAGATCGCGCAGCTCGACGACGGTGCCGGCGTTGAGCGCGGCGGGGCGGACAGGAGCCATCACGCCACCGGTGACGGAGACTTCTGCGGCGTCATGGCCCGTCGCGCGCGAGGTGATCGACAGGCGACCGACGGCGCCGAGGGATGGCAAGGCCTCACCCCGGAAGCCGAAAGTGTGGATATTCAGAAGGTCGGAGCCATCGATTTTAGAGGTCGCGTGACGCGATAGCGCAAGGGGCAGGTCGGCGCCGGGAATGCCACAGCCATCGTCGGTGACGCGGATGAGCGTTTTGCCGCCCTGAGCATAGGCGATCTCGATCCGGCGCGCACCCGCGTCGATCGCGTTTTCGACGAGTTCCTTGACGGCGGAAGCGGGACGCTCAACGACTTCGCCCGCCGCGATACGGTTGATCGCGGCCTCGTCAAGTTGGCGAATGACGGGTGAATTTGTGGATATCTTGGGGTTGGCCGCAGGCATGACACTAGGGATAGCATATAGCAATCCGATTCGACCAGTGGGAACGAATGCATGAAATGCGCCGGTCCTGCGTCTGGTTTTGCGGTTTCTCGTGTCGGTAATTGGCTGCCGTTCTTTTGTTAAGGGTGGCGGCGCCGCCGCTGTCATCCCGGGGCAAATGCGCCCCGCCGTCCGGACAGCGTAAGAGTGCCGCCCGTGTCAGATTTCGACTGTCCCTGCACCCGATATGCCCAGGTCAGGCGGGGGTGGTCTTGGGGACCGGATAAACGGTTTCGGGTCGGGTTTGTGGCCCGCCCCGGTGCTTGATCAGGCAGGCGTGGTTTTAGGCGGGAATGGTTGAGGGTTTGTTAGGTGTGCGGGCGGTGGGGTAAGGGTTTGGTAGGTGTGCGGGCGGTGGGGTAAGGGTTTGGTAGGGAATTGGGTTACGTCCGGAACTGGCCTAGATGCTGACGTTCAACAACATTATCGCGAAGACGCGCATCGATGGGCCGTGGCACGGCGAACCACGTTTGTCGTTGCCACTTAATCTCGCGAAATCCGTACTAGTTTGAAATGTAGCAAAGCCCTCAAGAAATCGCCGGGCCAGGGGACGGCCCGTCGATGCGCGGCGGCCCGAGGGGCCTTGATTCCGCGCGGACTGCCAAAACTCAATGTCCGCTTCAAGTCAATTGCCGGCGCACACTTCTTGGTGACATCGGCGGCTAATTCACCATCTGCTTAATCGCTGACACGTGACCTGGCGTCGCCGCAAGCGCATCTGCGGCGAATTCCTGCGCTCGCTCGTTCAGACCATCACTATCGACAATCTCGTCCACCAACCCGAACGCCAACGCCTCCGCTGCCGCAACCTTTTGCCCCGTCATCAGGATCAACTTGGCGCGCGCCGGACCGACGAGGGAAACCAATCGCGGCGGGTCGGAGGGTTGCGGGAGAAAACCGAGCTTCATCACGGGGTAGAAGAATTTCGACTCGGACACGGAAATGCGCAAATCGCAAGCAAGCACCATGCCGAAGGCGCCACCTGCGACGGTGCCGTTCAATGCAGCGATTGAGAGGCCGGGGAATGCAGCGACGGCAGCGGAAAGACGCTCCCAAACCGGGTCGGTGGCGAGGCCGGCGCGGGCCTCTTCAAGGTCGGCGCCGGCGGAGAAAACCTTGCCCGTGCCGATCAGGACAAGAACCTGTGCCTCGTCCGCCGCTTGCTCGGCAGTCTCGGCGAGGGTCGTCAGCATATCGCGGGTCAGCGAGTTGGCCTTGTCGGGGCGGTTGATGGTAACGCGCCAAAGGACACCGTCTTTGGCAACGTCGATCACCCGATCAGGCCCAGTTTTCGGCGCAGGGATTCCTCTCGCAAAGAAAGTTCTTCTCCCAGATAGGGATCCGCCTCGGACGAGCACATCCATACGAGGCATTTCGCGGGCCATTCGGGCGGGATGTGATCGGTCCACTCAAGTTTCGAGATCGGGTTGATGCCGCTGGTCTTGATTTCTTTCTGCATCGTCGTGGCCACGGTGCCGGGCGAGAGGCCCATGGCGCGGATGCCGTCGCCGCGGTATTCTTTGTCGAGCGAGCGGGTCAGCATCGCCGCCCCGGCCTTGCCCGCGCAGTAATGCGACCAGGCTTCCACCGGGCCATGCGCGGCGCCGGAGGAAATGGAGAGAATCGTTCCGCGACCTGCGGCAACCATGCCGGGCAGCACGGCGCGCATTCCATAGAAAACGCCTTTCAGATTTATATCTATGGTTGTACTCCAACCGGCGGGATCGGCATCGGCCATCCGCGCAATCGGTTCGATCACCCCGGCGTTGTTGATCAGGACGTCGATTTTGCCAAACTTTTCAATGCTTTCTGAAATCGCCGACGAAACGTCTTTGTAATCCGCAACATTACAAGCCCGCGCGAATGCGTTGTTTCCGATTTCCTTGGCAAGGTCTTCGATTTTGTCGGCCGAGCGCGCCAAAAGCACAACATTTGCGCCTTCTGCTGCAAAAATTTCTGCTGCTGAGGCGCCGATTCCGCGGCTCGCACCTGTAATGACAACGGTTTTTCCATGTAAATTCAACGCTGTATCCTCTCGTCATAGAGATTCCGACCACCGCGTCGCGCGTAAAAGGTCTGGAAAGTCACACCTTGACCCGCTGGGGATGCGGGCTGAAGTTATCAGCTATCCATATTTATTCCGGAAGGCAAAGATGACTCATATCAAAACATACCTGGGCTCCTCTGCGCTTGTCCTTTCGCTCGCCTCAATGGCGCAGGCGGATGTGACCGCACAGGATGTCTGGAACAACATGTCAGGTTTTTACGCGGCATCCGGTTATTCGGTAGAGCCGGGTTCGATTAACGATTCAGGTGACACGCTGACACTTAGCGACATTAACGTATCGATGCCGAACCCCTATGCAGACATGCAAAGCGAGATTGAATTCGACATCAATTTCACCATTGGCGAAATGGTGTTGAGCAACAACGGCGACGGCACCGTTTCGATCACGATGTCGGACGAAGCAACGATGATCGTTGATATCGCGCCAGAGGGTGAAGACCCGGGCCGGTTGGGCATGACGTTCAATCAGGCGGGCATGCAGATGACGGCGTCGGGTGATCCTGATCGCGTGATGTATGATTTCTCTGGCCCCGGTATGTCCGGTGTGATCGACTTGATCGAGATACCCGATGAACCCGATGTTTCAGACGCCATTGTCGTGGAAATGTCGATTGGGGCCTACGAGGGCAGCTATGCCCTTGGGTCGGGCGATGCGCCTGAATTGAACATGGAATTCACAAGTGCGGGTATGGATGCCGTGGTCGCGGTAACGCCGCCCGGTGAAGAGGGCAGCCTGAATGCCGTTATCGCGATGCGGGACATGGCATGGGATGCAACCGGCACCTATGCGATGGCCGAAAAACCGGGCGACATCGCATCGATGCTGCGCGCTGGTTTCGCATCGGCAGGGACGATTTCGCATGGCGGGTCCGAATACAGCATGGATTTTCAGGACGGCTCTGACGCGTTTGCAATGGCGGGGTCAAGTTCATCGGGTTCAGTCGTGTTCGCGATGGATGCGGAAGGGCTGGCCTATGAAGTCAGCAGCACCGACATGAGCACGGTTGTATCGGGATCGGAAATTCCGTTGCCGGAAATCGCCATTTCTGCAGCGGCTTCGACGTTCGGGTTGGTCATGCCGGTTCTGGCAAGCGACACTGCGCAGGACTTGGGCCTGACTTTCGCGCTTGAGGGCCTTCAGGTCAGCGACATGATCTGGGGGATGATCGATGCGGGCGGTCAACTGCCGCATGATCCGGCGACCCTGATTGTGGAACTGGCGGGCAAGGCCAACTGGTTCATGGACATCATGGACCCGGCGTCGATGGAAAATTTCGGTGGCGGCTTGCCCGGATCACTGGAATCGATGGACATCAACAAGCTGCAATTGTCGATTGTCGGCGCAGAACTGACCGGCGAAGGTGGGTTCACGTTTGATATGAACGACTTCCAGTCTTATGGCGGCGCACCGGCACCGACGGGGTCGATTGACCTGACTCTGTCAGGATCGAACGCGTTGATGGACAAGCTTGTGGCAATGGGCCTGTTGCCTGAAGAGCAGGTGATGGGCGCCAAGATGATGATGGGCATGTTTGCTGTACCTGCCGGCGACGATGTTCTGACATCAAAGATCGAGCTTGATGGTAAAGGCGGCATTTCCGCCAACGGGACGCCTTTGCAGTAATCCTGCAAGTCATAGTCCGAAAAATCAGACTAAGGCGCGCCAATGTGGCGCGCCTTTTCCGTTCAGCAACCTGGGTTGTTCGGGCGCGAATTCGCGATCTCTTTGAGCGTTTCTGTCGATATCTCAAAGGACATGCCGTCAAAACCCCGATCACCAAGCCAGGCGAATCCGGCGGACTTAAAAGCTCTGACGACATCGGGATGCATGGTCATAAGGTCGGGGCCGGAGCGCAGGCCATTTTCGCTGGGATTGAGGTCGATGCTAGCACCATACGCGTGGACCGACCACTCGCTGCCCCCGCGTTTCTTTCGGTGGTTATACATGCCGCCATAAAGCTCTGCATGGCGTTGCGCACCGGCTTCGACGATCAATTGAAACGCTTTCTCAAAATAGGGCGCGACGGATCTGTGCGCGCGGCCGAAACTGCTGCGCTGATTTCGGTTCCAGTCAATCACCATCGGATAAGGAAATTCGACCCGGACAAGGCACCGCTCCATGCTTTGCCCGGGCGTTCCGAGCACCGCTTCGAGATCGGCGTTGGATGGGATCAAGTGGGACGTGTCCGGGCCGTAGATGTCTTCGCCAAAAAGCTCTTTATATTGCTCGACCGTCCGTTGGACGAGTGGTGTCGTGGCGGAAGCATTTGAGGTGGATTCAAACGAGGGCGGCGTAGCATTTTCGCTTGCCCATTCTTTCAGCTTGTCATCATCAAGCCCGGTCAGGATCTTGATATCATGCAGGAAACGCAGCGTTTCGGCCCTTTGTTTTGGCGTCTTCGCCTCTGAAAGTGAATTTGTGATCACCTCATACTGAAACTTCTGCCGTTCCAGATTGCGTTCATGCACCAGTTCTTCGCCGCGCGATTGCAGGCGGATCGCCTCGGTAATGCTGGCCACGAGCACCGCTGAAAGAAGGGCCGCGAATGGCGCGCTGGTGAAGAATTTCGTCCAGGGACCTTTGGCGCGGTTTTGCGCCTCAATCATATGAGGCAAAAGGGCAGTTTTCAGCTCTTTGTCTATGGACGCATCTTCAAGAAGAACTCTGATATCGTTAGAAATCATGTTCAATTCCCTATTTAAAATTGCAGGCCTTGGCGTCGCGCTCCTTGCTCTGCATCTGTCTACATACTAACTGACTTGCACTGTCAGACGAGGAATAATGTCAAAACCGCTTCAGAACCTGACCGCAGAGCTTCTCGACGCCGCAAGAAATGCAGGCGCTGATGCCGCCGATGCAATCGCCGTTGACGGAACGGCGCTGTCGATTGCGGTTCGCGAGGGCAAACTGGAAGAGGCAGAGCGCGCCGAAGGCATCGATATCGGCCTGCGGGTGCTGATCGGTCAGCGGCAGGCTTGTGTATCGGCGTCGGATACGTCGGCGGGCACAATTGAGGCGATGGCGGAACGCGCGGTTGCGATGGCGCGGGAAGCACCGGAGGACCCCCATATCGGTCTCGCCGACCCCGATCAATTGGCCGCGACGTGGGACGTTTCGGCGCTTGAGCTTTGCGACGATGGCGCCGAGCCGGAGCCAGCCGGATTGGAAGAGGCCGCGCGGCAGGCCGAGGCTGCCGCGATGGCCGTGACTGGCGTGACCAAGATCACCGATGCGGGGGCCACCTATGGCCGACGCAATATACATCTGGCGGCCAGTAACGGGTTTTCCGGCGGGTATTCGCGCAGCGCACATTCCTTGAGCTGTGTCGCGATCACCGGCGATGGCACGGAAATGGAGCGGGATTATTACGGTGACATGCGCCTGCACGCCACCGATCTGGATGACCCCGAAACCGTCGGGCGGCTGGCCGGGGAGCGGACCGCAGCGCGGGCCGGGGCGCGGAAGCCGCCGACAGGTTCGTTTCCGGTGATCTTTGACGAGCGGATATCGTCCAGTCTGATCGGCCACATGCTGCAAGCCGCGAACGGATCAATGATTGCGCGCGGTGCGTCGTGGTTGCGTGATGCTTTGAATGACGAGATCTTACCCAAAGGTCTGGACGTTGTAGAGGACCCATTGCGCGCACGCGTTTCTGGGTCACGCCCGTTTGATGCAGAAGGTTTGGCAAGCCGGGCCCGCAAGATCATCGATGATGGCGTGTTGACCGGCTGGACCCTGGATCTTGCAACGGCGCGGAAGCTCGGACTGGAGAGCACCGCGAATGCCTCGCGCGGAACGTCGGCACCGCCGTCGCCCACGGTGACCAACATTGCGTTGACCCAAGGCGAGAAATCCCGCGAAGACCTGATGCGCGAGATCGGAACCGGGCTTTTGGTGACATCGATGATCGGGTCATCGATCAACCCCACGACGGGCGATTATTCGCGCGGAGCCAGCGGGTTCTGGATTGAAAATGGCGAGGTTTCATACCCGGTAAATGAGTGCACGCTGGCCGGGAACCTGCGCGAAATGCTGCGCAGCATTGTTCCGGCGAATGACGCGCGCAAACACCTGTCGCGCGTGGTGCCATCACTGTTGGTTGAGGGGTTGACCCTTGCCGGAGAGTGACCTGGATTTGCTGAGCGATGCTGCGCAGCAAGCTTCTGAAATCGCACTGAAATACTGGAAATCTGACCAGCGCGTTGATCGCAAGGATGGTGGCAGCCCGGTGTCGGAGGGCGACTTTGCGGTAGACGAATTTCTGCGCAGCGAACTTTTGGCAGCACGGCCCGACTATGGCTGGCTTTCGGAGGAGACAGAGGACGACCCTGAACGGTTGAACCGGGACCGCTGTTTTATCGTCGATCCGATTGACGGGACACGCGCCTATGTCGACGGGCAGAAAACCTGGGCGATTTCGATTGCGGTCGCGGAACGCGGCGTTCCTGTGGCGGGCGTGGTGTTGCTGCCTGCGCGCGAGAAGATCTATGCCGCAGTTGCCGGGCAAGGCGCGACGCTGAACGGAACGCCGATTCGGTCGGGTGACCGGGTTGAAGCGGATGGCGCGACAACACTGTCGCCCAAGGCCAGCCTCGATCCGCAATGGTGGGCCATTCAACCACCGC
This sequence comes from uncultured Paracoccaceae bacterium, assembly GCA_951812305.1. Classification (GTDB taxonomy): domain Bacteria; phylum Pseudomonadota; class Alphaproteobacteria; order Rhodobacterales; family Rhodobacteraceae; genus Rhodobacter_B. The sequence goes on along the minus strand of CATOSB010000006.1, from coordinate 74,070 downwards.
AGCTGGAGCGGCATTGGCGGCCATCGCTGGCCTATCGGTTCTGTCTGGTTGCAGAGGCACGGTTCGATGCGGTTCTGACGATCAAGGATGCCTGGGAATGGGACATCGCAGCTGGCATTCTGATTGCGGCAGAGGCCGGGGCGGCGGTGACGGACCGGAACGGCGCGAATATCGGGCTGAACCGACGACATCCGCAGGCGGCGGGCGTGTTTGCGGCGGGGCCGCAGTTGCACAATCGCTTGATCACCCTGTACAGCGGCGCACCGGCGCGGTAGCAAAACTGAAAACCATTGAGGTGGCTTTGGTGGCTGTGATCACGCGGATTTTTGCGATACTTGCGGTTTTATCGGTGGCGGCCTGTCAGACCACCACCGATACTTCGTCGCGCGCGTCGCCGCCCGATTTGTCGCTGCCCGTCGACCCGCCGCCGATTGCAGCGTTGGCCGATCAGGCAGACGTCGCGGCGCTGGCCCGGGAAATTCTGGCGTTGTCGCCTTCAATCGATCCGGAAGAGGCGGCGCGAGCGGCAGCAATATCTTACAGCCACACCGCCGTTTTACGTGCGGAATATCAGATCGTTGACCCGCCATTGATCCACAACGCCAAGGTCAATGCCGGGATCAAGCCGCGCGGGCTGTGCTGGCACTGGGCCGAGGATATGGAGCGGCGGCTAAAGGCAGAGCAGTTCACGACGCTCGATCTGCACCGCGCGATTGCCAACCATGATAACATCCGCGTGGATCATTCGACCGCCATCGTGTCGGCAAAAGGGGCGGACATGTATCAGGGCATCGTTGTGGACCCGTGGCGCAAGGGTGGCGAGTTGACATGGATCGGCGTGCTGGATGACCGCCGCTACAAATGGGCGCCGCGCAGTGAAGTATTGAAAATCTACGCGGCGCGCGAGGCGCGTTAGGGATTAACAACCGTAGTCTTGCCTCTTGCAGGCGTAAGGACATTGATTGCGTAGTAATAGGTCCGCGCTTCTCCATTCGTCGGCTTGACGGTCAGAGTCACATGATCGCGACCCAAATCCGGCCCTGCGATATAGTTGATTTTCGGCACTAGGGAAGGTTTCCCCAAGCAGCTGGGAACCGCGAAATTATCAGATCGCTTCAAGGTACGATTTTCCCAAACAACCTTTACTGCTGCGCTAGGACTAGTAGTCCTTGACGTAAAAGTCACAGGTGTCGCGGCACAAGTTGCATCTGGGAAATAGGCCTGATCCCAAAGCTTCACGAGTTATTGTCAAATCTGGTGTTTGCGGGATCTTTCATGCGGCGGCGGTTTCGGTCTGGGTTTGCTTGATGCCGTCTTTGAAATTGACGCCTTGGATGACGTCGGCGAGATGATTGAAGCCGCGAAGTTTGCGCCAGTTTTGTTCGGCGCACTGCCCCAGTTTGAAGATCATGTGGAGCATGCCGTCGCGGGCCAGACAGCCCTTTGAGCGCTTGGTGCGATGACGGATCGTGGCAAAGGCGGATTCAATTGGATTGGTCGTTCGGATGCTTTGCCAATGCATTGCGGGAAAATCGTAGAATGCCAGCAGTTCGGTTCGATCTTTCTGAAGCGAGGCGGTGGCTTTGGGGTACTTGTCTTCAAACGTTTTCACGAAGAGATCGAACGCTTGTTCAGCTGACTTGCGCGTTTCAGCGCGCCAGATATCGTGCAGCATCGTTTTGGCTTTTGGCTGGGTGGACTTGGGAAAACAGTTGAGGACGTTGCCCGTCTTATGCACCCAGCAGCGTTGTTGAGGTGTGCCCGGATAGGTTTCTTCAAGAGCGGCCCAGAATCCCAGAGCACCGTCTCCGATGGCCAATTTTGGAGTGTTGAGACCGCGTTCTCTGAGGCCGATTAGAACCTCCCTCCAGCTCTGTGTGCTTTCACGAGTGCCGTCCTCGATTGCCAGAAATTGTTTCTGACCACGGGTATTTACGCCGATCACGACCAGCGCGCACAACTTGTGATCCTCGCCGCGTAAGCCACTGTGAATACCGTCGGCCCAGATGTAGACCCACTCGTCTTGGGACAGGTCTGCGGTGCGCCACGCCCTGTATTCAGCGGCCCATTCGGCCTTCAATCTGGCAACTGTTTTGGCCGAAAATCCGGTGGCATTAGCCCCGAGCAAACCCTTCAGCGCCGTTCCCATTTCGCCAGTGGAAATGCCTTTGAGGTAGAGCCAGGGGATCGCAGCCTGCAGCGTCTTGGTCTTGCGCACGTAGGGCGGTACGAGCGCGGAGCGGAAACTCACTGGCTTGCCGGTTTTCGAGCGTATCTTTGGAATCTCTACGGTCACAGGTCCAACACCCGTTTGGATTTCACGGGCGGGATGACTGCCATTACGTACCACCCCGGCGCGCCCGTCTGGTGTTTTGAGGTGAGCAAAGCGATCCATCAATTCCGCAAGCTCAGTTTGAACGGCGGCTTGGATCAGAGCCTGCGCGCCCGTGCGCAAAAGCTCAGTCAACGGATCAAGGCTGACCTCTCGACCGGCAAATTCAACGATGTTAGTCTCGTCCATGGTGGTGCGTCCTTCTTGGGTCGGATTGGGTTTTTGCAAAAACAATCCAAACAGATGCACCGCCAACACTCAAACCACGCGAACACCAGATTCAGCCATAACTCAAGCTTCACGGTTCCATTTGCTTTGGCTTTTTTGTTGATTGTCGCAGCACTAGCGCTGTCAGTAACAAAAGAAAAAGCAGCGCAATAAACAAACAAAATAAAATATTTCGTAACTCCCAAGCACCCCCCACGTTTGAGTGTTATTGTCAGTTTTATGGTGAGTCGAATTTGCCATTTTGCGCGTGTTTTTTTCTTTCTTGTCTGAATTCTGTGGCGCCGGGTTGATTTCTCTGAATCAGTGGTGGGATGGATCAGGTTGCCGCCCTTGAACAACTTCTCGCCACGGCTCTGCGTCGGATCGCTGAGCTTGAAGCTGCGTTGGCGAGCATGGCGGAAGAGATCACGGACCTGCGCCGACAGTTGGCCAAGAACAGCAGCAATAGCAGCAAGCCCCCTTCAAGTGATGGCCTGAAGAAGCCAGCCCCGCGCAGCCTGCGTGGCAAATCCGGAAAGAAAAGTGGCGGCCAAGTTGGCCACCGGGGCGACACCCTGCGCCAGACGTCAACACCCGACTTTGTCGAACGGCATGAGGCGACGCATTGCAGCGCCTGTCAGAGCGCCCTGACGGCGGAGATGGTGAAAGGGATCGAGAAGCGTCAGGTGTTCGACTTGCCTGCGCCACGCCTGGAGGTCACCGAGCATCAGGCGGCGGTTTATTGTTGCGACCATTGTCGAGCCACGACGACGGCTGGCTTTCCCGATGGCGTGGCCGCGCATGTGCAATATGGCACGCGCATGCGGGCAGTGGCGGTCTATTGCAATGTTCAGCAGCTGATACCCGAGGATCGGGTCTGCCAGCTTATGCGCGACCTGTTTGGGGCCACCAGCTTGTGCGCGGCCAGCGTGACCAACTGGACGCGCGGCGCGGCAAATAAGATGGGTGTCGTGGTTGAACACATTCTCGCCCGGCTTGCCGAAGGCGGCGTTCGGCATCTGGACGAGACCGGACTTCGTGTTGCCGGCAAGCTGCACTGGCTGCACACGATCTGCGATACCGCCTTCACCCATTACCGCATCAGCGCCAAACGCGGTGCTGTTCCAACCTTCCTGACCGGCGGGACGATCATTCATGATCACTGGAAACCCTACTACGCCCATATGAGCGGAGTGGACGCCCACGCCCTCTGCGGGGCGCATCACTTGCGCGAACTCAAGGCCATCGAAGAGATCGAAAAAGAGCCTTGGGCGACGGAGATGAGCGCAGTGCTTCATAGCGCCAATCAGCTCAGATGCGCGGCTCAGGATCAAGGCGAGACCGAACTCCCGGAACTGGTTCGCCAGGGTATAGTCACCAGATACATGGCGATCCTCGCCAAGGGGCTCGCCTTCCACGAACGCCAGCCCCCGCTGGCCAAAAGCCCCGGCACCCGCGGCCGAAAAGCCAGGCGGCCAGGCCACAACCTGCTCCTCCGCCTGCGTGACTACCGCGATGACGTTTTGCGATTCATCGCCGACTTCGCGGTCCCATTCACAAACAATCAGGCCGAACAGGACCTGCGCATGATGAAGCTGCGCATGAAAATCTCGGGCACCTTCCGCACCCTCGAGGGCGCGCGGGTCTTCGCCGACATCAGGTCCGTCATCTCGACGGCCAGAAAACACCGGTTCAACATCCTGGAAATCCTGACCCTGTCACCACCTCAGATCATCGCACGGCTCTGACGGAACAAAACCCCGCAACCCTATCGGACAGGGTGCTTGGGAGTTACTATATTTCATTTCAATCTCCATAATACAATGCGCAAATCTTATCACTTATTGCGGGTCTGGTAAATCGAATTGTCTATTTTGCGCCAGTTGCTTGAAAACTATACAGAAGCCACCGGACCGAGTGCCGCACCAGACGGTACCTTTCGATTCTCGTTATCCTCCACTAACCTGCCGCCAAACTCAGAGGAGACCTCCCATGCCCCAGCGCCTGCATCTTGTTTTTGGCGGCGAGCTTGTTGATCCGACGAAGACGCAGTTCAAGGACCCCGACAACCTCGACGTAGTGGGGATTTATCCAAATTATCAGGCGGCCTATGACGCGTGGAAATCCGCAGCCCAGCGCACAGTGGATAATGCGCATACCCGCTATTTCATCGCCCATTTGCACCGGCTGCGCGATGAAGAGGCCGAGGCGTCGACGACCGAGGAACTGGATACCTAGATCAGATGGCGAAGTCGCTGCAGCTTGCCTGGTACCTTGCGACACGCGCGCGTGGAGAGAGGCAATCTGCTGAGGCGGAGCGGGGCGGGTATACGACCCAGGAAAGGCCGGAGGGGCCGTTGGTCTGGGTACATTCAGGGTCGGATGCAGAGGCAGGCGCGGCAATGGAACTTGCCGGACGTTTGCTGGCGGAACGCGAAGAATTGAGTTTTGCCTTCACCACCAGTGCGGCGACGCGTCCGGACGGCACCGAGGACATTTTTCGCCTGCTGGTACCGGACGACAACGTTCCGGCGGTCGGTCGGTTTCTTGATCATTGGAAGCCGGATATCGGAGTCTGGACCGAACCTGAATTGCGCCCGGCACTGATGACCGAAGCGGTGGATCGCGGCGTGCCGCTTTATCTGTTTGATGCAGGATCAGCGAGGCCCGACGCACAGTCCTGGCGGTGGTATCGAGGCATGTCGGCATCATTACTTGAGCGGTTTCAAACGGTTATCACTGGCGACACGGATGTGGCGACCACGTTGCAATTGATGGGGATGCCGGGTGACCGGTTGGAAGTTTCCGGGTTCCTGGAGGAAGCCACCCCTGCCCCACCGTGCAACGAGGCGGAACGAGACCGGCTTGCGAAAGTGATTGGCGGGCGTCCGGTTTGGACGGCGATTGGGGTCACGCAGGCGGAATGCGACGCCAGTATCGCCGCGCATCTGTTCGCAGAACGCAAGGCGCACCGCCTGCTGCTGATTATGGTTCCCCAAGACCCCGGCGATGGTGAAGTTTGGGCAAAGACGCTGCGGGAACAAGGTATCGGCGTCGCGCTGCGGTCTGAGGATGAAGACCCGGAAGCCGAAGTTCAGGTCTTGATCGCCGATGAGGCCGGAGAATTGGGTCTTTGGCTTCGGCTGGCTCAGATAACGTTTCTGGGTCAGTCGCTTGACGATGGCGGCGGGGTTTCTCCGCACGGCGCGGCGGCGTTGGGATCGGCCATCCTGTTTGGTCAGAATGTAAAAAATCACGCTGCGGCTTATGCAAAATACGAAGCCGGCGACGCGGCACGTCGCGTCAGGGACGCAAAAGCGCTGGGTCAGGCTGTTGAGGAAACACTATCACCGGCAACTGCGGCGAAGATGGCTCATGCGGCGTGGAATGTTTCGTCAGCCGGAGCAGAGGTGACCGACCGGGCGATTGATCTGGTCCTTGCCGAGCTGGACGACATCTGATGCAGCCGCCTGTGTTCTGGTTTACCCCGCCCGAGAAGCCGTCGATTTGGGCGCGGCTGCTGACGCCGCTTGGCGCAATCTATGCTCAGGCTACGGCGTGGCGCATCGCGCACAAAGGCTACGAGGCCAGCGTGCCAGTGATTTCTGTCGGGAATCTGAACCTTGGCGGAACGGGGAAAACACCAACGGTGATTGCGTTGGTTGAGGCCATGTCGAGACGTAAGGTTCATGTTGTGTCTCGGGGATATGGCGGGCGGGAAACGGGGCCGCACAGAGTGGATGAGCGCCGCGACACGGCGTCAGATGTCGGGGACGAGCCGTTGCTGTTGTCTTCCTTTGCACCGGTCTGGGTGGCGCGGGATCGTGCGGCAGGTGTGCGGGCCGCCGAGACAGCGGGTCCCGAGGTCGTCGTGCTTGACGACGCGCACCAGAATGGGGCTGTTCAAAAATCGCTTTCAATTGTCACCGTCGATGCGACGGTGGGATTTGGCAACGGTCGGGTTTGCCCGGCCGGACCGCTGCGTGAACCAGTTGAGATTGGGTTGGCGCGCGCCGATATCGTGATTTTGATCGGCCGGGAACGGGAGCGCAATGTGTTCCTGGATCGTTGGCGCGGTGCGCTTGCGATCCCGGTAGTGGAGGCCGAATTGGAGCCATTGGCCACAGGTATGGATTGGCACAATCTGCGTGTGTTGGCCTTTGCAGGTATCGGACGGCCGGGAAAGTTTTTCGAAACACTCGATGGGGTCGGTGCTGATATCGCGCGCAAGGTGCCATTGGATGACCACCAGACATTGAATGCCACTCTTTTGAGCAGGCTGGAGTCGGAAGCAGAGGGGCTCGGGGCGCAGCTGGTGACGACGGAGAAGGATGCAGTGCGATTGCCCGATGCGTTCCGGGCGAAGGTATTGACGCTGCCGGTGCGGTTGCGGCTTGTGGATGATGGGCCGCTGCGGGCGTTGTTGGAAACGATTTTGGGCTGATTTCCTTGCGGCAAACAAGCCTGCGTGACGCAGGCAACCATCAACCGAATACCTAGACGCGCGATTGCCTGCCCGTGGGGTGGCGAAACCGACTTCTCAATGGCGCGATTTATGCCAGCCAAGTCCGCGCGAATTCAATGGCGTGCACTGCCCTCACCAAATCGCCAGCCCGTGGGAACGGGCAGGCGATCGCGCGGCGGCCCAAGCGGCCTTGATTCCGCGCGGGGGTCGCAAAATGCGAGGTGCGCTTCAAGCGAAGGCAGGAAGCTTCATTCAGCTCCCGATGTAGCCGCGTAACGTTTCGCGGCAACCGTCGCGCCAGATCTGGACGAGCCAGCGGTCAAACGCGCCGCTGAAGTCTGGATTGTCGACAAGGTCGCCGTAGAAATGTGATTGCTCGAGCCATGCAGCAGGACGTGAGCGGGCGGCGCCGGCGGCGGAATGCAGGTCATCCCAATGCGGATCATTGGCGTCAATTGCAGAACCGTCTTCGCGGGTTCCGGCGCACATTCGCGCCCACAACGCCTCTGCCAGCGCCAGACCTTCGACTGAGCCGCCGGCAGTAATTGCGTCGCGAAGGATTGGCAGGATAAAGCCGGTGTGGCGGGAGGAACCATCGAACGCGACCCGGCGCGTTGTGTCCTTAATCTCTGGATTTGCGAAACGCCTTTCGATCAGGGCAATATAATCGCTGGTCGAAATGTCGGGAACCTTATGAACGTAAGGCGCGATTTCATCCTTTTGGACTTTGCGGAAGAACCCGAGGATTTCCGGGTCGGCCATGCAGTCGGCAATCATCTCGCAACCCAGAAGCTCCCCGGCATTTGCGACGATCTGGTGGCCGCCATTCAGAATGCGGATCTTCATTGCCTCGTAGTCGTGGACCTGATCCGAAATCGTTGCGCCGGATTTCTCCCATTCGGGGCGTCCGGCGCAGAAGTCATCCTCGATCACCCACTGGCGATAGTTTTCATGGGTTACCGGAACTGCATCCTCGATCCCAAGAGCGTGCGCCAGCGCCAATTCGTCGGGCCCGGTTGCCGGAACGATGCAATCGACCATCGAGTTCGGGAAGCTGCAATTTTCGTCGATCCAGTCGGCAAGGGCAGCGTCAACCAATCGCGCCAGCGACACAACTGTCTGGCGCAGTATGGAGCCGTTGTTTTGCAGGTTGTCGCAGGATTGCAGCGTCATTGGCCCGAACCCGGCTTCGCGGCGGGCAGCGAGTGCTGTTACGATAGCCCCGAAAGCAGTGATCGGTGCTGAAAGATCTTCGGCATCGCGTCGAATATCGGGGTGATCAGCGTCAAACCCGCCGGTCACGGGATCAACGAAATACCCGCCTTCGGTGATGGTGAGCGACACGATGCGAATGGCGGGATTGATCATCGCCTCGATCAACGGACCGTTGCCGGGTTCGACCGGCAGATAATCGATCATGGAGCCGATGACCTCTGCGGCGGTGCCGTGCGGATCAAGCTCGATCAACGTGGTCAGGCAATCCTGTGCCAGAAACTTTTCGCGCATTTTGGCGTCATAAGGGCGGACACCGGCACCAATGATCGCCCAGTCATGCGCCAGCCCCTGTTGCATCAAGCGATGCAGATACCAGGCCTGATGGCCGCGATGAAAATTGCCGAGGCCGATATGAACGATCCCCGGCGTCAGTTTGCTGCGGTCATAGCGCGGACGATCGACGCCATCGGGAAGTTTCGAAAGTGTCGCATTCGACAGCCTTACGGGCTTGGTATCCTGCGCGATATCGTCCATCAACTCATCCACTGGCCGCCGTCTACGTTATACGTTTGCGCGACGACATAATCTGCCCCGCCGCTGGCCAGAAAGACCGCCATGCCGGTCAGGTCCTCCGCCGTTCCCATGCGGCCATGTGGTACGGCGGCACCGACCTCGGCCTTTTTCTGCCCCGGTTTCTTGTTTTCGTATTTGGCGAAGAATGCGTCAACGCCGTCCCAGTGTTCACCGTCGACCACACCGGGAGAGATGGCGTTCACGTTGATGCCGTGCTGGATCAGGTTCAGGCCCGCGGATTGGGTCAGGCTGATCACGGCGGCTTTGGTGGCGCAATAAACCGCGACGAGTGGTTCGCCCCGCCTGCCAGCCTGGCTGGCCATATTGATGATGTACCCGCGAATGCCGGTCTCGATCATGTGGCGCGCGACGGCCTGCATTGTGAACAGCGTTCCGGAGACGTTGATATCGAAGGCGCGAGCGTAGTCCTCGCGCGTGATTTCAACAATCGGCGCAGCCGTGAACACGGCGGCGTTGTTGATCAGAATGTCGATCTGGCCCATTGCGTCAATGGCTTGCGCGACGCCCGAATCAATGCTGGTCTGATCGGTCACATCCATTTCGATGGCTGTTGCCCCGATCTGGATGCCCGTTTCATGGGCGCGCGCAATGTCGATATCTGCAATTGAGACTTGCGCGCCCTCTCGAATGTAGGCTTCAGCAAAAGCGCGTCCGATGCCGCGTGCGGCACCGGTTATGAGCGCGGTTTTGCCGGCAAGCCTCATACACGCAGGCCTTGCGCGTCGAACTTGTGCAAATGCTCCATTTGCGGCGACAGGAAGATCGTGTCGCCATGTTTTACCGACATTTCACCGCCGGCGCGCACGGTCAACGGGTCGCAACCTTCGATACCGTGGACGTGAATGAACGTGTCGCTGCCCAGATGTTCGGCAACGCCAACGGTGCCCTGCCACAAGCCTTCGGTGGTCGAGACATCGATATGCTCTGGCCGGATACCTATGGTGTGTGCGTCCTGCTTGGCCGCTTCAGTGCCATCGATCAGGTTCATCTTCGGCGAGCCGATGAATCCGGCGACAAAGACGTTGCGCGGCGTCCGGTAAAGATCCAGCGGGCTGCCGACCTGTTCGATCACGCCAGCCTGCAGCACGACGATCTTGTCGGCCATTGTCATGGCTTCAACCTGATCGTGCGTGACGTAGATCATCGTCGTTTCCATGCGCTTGTGCATTTCGCTGATTTCCAGCCGCATACCTACACGCAGCGCGGCGTCGAGGTTTGACAGGGGTTCGTCAAACAGGAAGGCCGACGGATCGCGCACAATGGCGCGGCCAATGGCGACACGCTGACGCTGACCACCCGAGAGCTGGCCGGGTTTACGATCCAGATAGTCGGTCAGGTTCAGCGCGGTTGCTGCCGCCTCGATCTTCTTGTCCTGCTCGGCCTGAGACATCCCCGCCATTCGCATCGGGAACGCGATGTTCTTGCGCACCGTCATATGCGGGTAAAGCGCGTAGGTCTGGAACACCATTGCCAGTCCACGCTTTGATGGCGAGACTTCCGTGGCGTCCTCTCCATCGATGATGACTTTGCCTGAAGTGGTGTCTTCCAGCCCCGCGATCAGGCGCAACAACGTGGATTTACCACAGCCCGAGGGGCCGACGAATACGGCGAATTCGCCATCGTCGATTTCCAGATCCAGCGGCGGGATGACTTCTGTCTCGCCGAAGCTTTTGCTGACTTTTTCAAGTACGATGCGTCCCATGATTTTTTCCTATTTCACAGCGCCGAAGGTCAGGCCTTGGACAAGTTGTTTCTGACAGAACCAGCCGAGAACGATGATCGGTCCGACGGCGGCGGTGGAGACGGCAGACAGGCGCCCGAAGAACAGGCCCTCTGGCGCGCGGTTGCCTTCGATTAGCTTTGACAGCGTCGCGGCATCTGTGGTGGTCAGCCGGACCGTCCAATAAGCTTCGTTCCAGCAGAAGATGAAGGTCAGAAGCGCGGTTGACGCAATGCCCCCCCAAGCGAGCGGAACAAGGATTTCCTTGACCTCGCCCCATGTGTTGACGCCGTCCATCTTGCCCGCTTCGATGATCTCTTTCGGGATCTCCTTGAAGTAGGTGAAGAGCATCCAGATCGCGATGGGCAGGTTGATCAGGCATAGAACGATGATGACCAGAAATTTGGTGTCATAGATGCCAAGGAAGTTCTTGGTCAGGAAGGTCATCGGGTAAAGCACCGCCGCAGCTGGCAGCATCTTGGTCGACAGCATCCACATCAGCACGTCTTTGGTGTGCCGGGATGGATTGAATGCCATCGCGTATGCGCAGGGCACGCCAACCACCAATGCGAAGGCCGTTGCGAAGACCGAGGTGATGACCGAGTTGATGGCGAAGCGCCAGTAGTCATAGTTTTCGGTCATATTAAGGTAGTTCTCCAGCGTCGGGGTGAAGAACAACAGGAATTCAGGTTTCACCGCATCAGCATCGGTCTTGAAGCTGGTGAAGATCATCCAGAAGATCGGGAAGAAGAAGATCAGGGCGACTGCCCAAGCCAGAACGGGCCGGCCATATATTCCAAATCTTGATGATTGTGCGACGATTGCCATTGGATCGGCCCCCTATTCCATCAATGTCTTGCCGACCATCCGAAGAAGGAAGATGGCGACGATGTTTGCGAGAATGACGGCGAAGATGCCGGTGGCACTGGCTGCGCCGATGTTGTTGGTTGCGAACTCGCCGATCAGATACGGCAGGTTCTTGTTGCCGTTGCCACGGCTGACGATCTCGATCTCGGCATAAAGCGAGAGGTGGAAGATCGCCTGGATCATCACCACGATCGCGACCGGGCGGCCCAGATGCGGCAACGTCAAAAAGCGGAACATCGACCAGGTGCTGGCACCGTCGAGGATCGCGGCCTCTTTCTGCTGCTGGTCTTCGGATTGCAGCGAGGTCATGAAGATCAAGACGGCGAACGGTGTCCATTGCCACGTGACCATGATGATCACCGCGTAGGCCGAGGTTTGCGTGGCGCGGAACGAGATCGGTTCAAATTCTGGCCAGAGCGAGAAGAAGCCACCGACAATCGGCGCGTTCTGCAAACTGGCGATAATGTCGTTGATGGCCCCAACCGCAAGCCCGTTCAGGCCAAGTACAGGGTCAAGGATCATGTTGATCCACAAAACCGCGTTCACGGCGGGCATGACGAAGAAGGGCGAGATCAGAAGAACCCTGACGATGCCTTGGCCGGGGAAGGACTTGTTGATCAGAACGGCGATCAGGATGCCGAAGATGACTGTGAAGAACAGGATGCAACCGACGATCAAGAGGCTGTTCTGAATAGCAAAGAGGAAGTCCTTTGATTTCAGAACGAATTCGTAGTTCCCGAATCCGCGCCAGTTTGACAGCGAAGGCGATGTCCATTCAGGACGGTTCAGGCTGTTCAGAACGTAGCGGATGAAGGAGAAGAAGAGCGTCATGCTCAGCGGGACCAGCATCCAGATCAGCAGGAGTATTACTGCCGGCGTCTGAAGGAGGCGGGGAAGCGATCTGTCGGACATATCTCTACCATCCCGGCGAGTCGGTGCTCGCCATCTGTGTTGCAACGAAGGTGTTCGGTTTGATTGTGTCGGCAAACTGCGCCGTAGGAAATACTGGTAAATCGAGCAGGTTTGTCTTGGGTGGAAGGCCCGGGCGTTCCGGGCCTTCCGGTTTCAAGCAAGCGGCTTAGTAGTAGCCAGCTTCTTTCATGATGGCGTCAGCTGCTGCCTGGGAGGCCGCGAGAGCATCATCCACCGACTTGGCGCCAGACAGTGCCGCAGCCATTTCCTGTGCAACTGCCGAACCAACCTGAGGGAATTCAGGGATCGCAGCGAACTGAACGCCAACGTAAGGCTTCAGATCGGTTGCTTCAGGTGCTGCAGATTCGATGGCCATCATTTCGGCCTCTGCGAATGCAGCTGCTGCCTTGAACTCATCCAGCATGTAGGTCGACGCACGCTGACCGGTCGGAACCGCGCCCCAGCCAAAGTCGGGGTGGTTGCCAACAGCCTGGACATAGTCTTTCGACGTTGCCCATTCGATGAACTTGCCAGCTTCTTCAGCGTTCGGCGAGCCAGCCGGAATGGCCATTGCCCATGCCCACAGCCAGTTCGCACCAACCGGGTTTCCGGCATTTGGCGACTGCGCGTAAGCGACACCGTCAACTTCAAGGAACGAAGCCGCGATGGTGGCGTCGATCCACATGCCGCACTTGCCTTCGTTGTAAAGCGCGAGGATCTCGTTGAACGAGTTGCCTTCCGAACCCGGAGGACCGTAATTGCCGAGCAGATCAACATAGAAGTTGATTGCTGCGCGCCATTCGTCGCTGTCGATGGTTGGTTTGAAGTCTGCGTCGAACCATGCGCCACCAAACGAGTTCACAACAGTCGTGATGAACGCCATGTTGTCGCCCCAGCCCGGCTTACCACGCAGACATGCGCCGTAGACGCCGTTGTCAGGGTCGTGGATCGCTGCAGCAGCGGCCTTGACGTTGTCCCAGCTGTCTTTGTCACCGATGGAAACGCCAGCAGCGTCAGTCAGGTCCTTGCGGTACATGACCATCGAGGATTCGCCATAGAACGGTGCAGCATAAAGCTGACCTTCATGGGACAGACCAGCGCGGATGGCCGGCAGAATGTCGTCAACGTCGTATTCGGCGCTGAAGCTCAGCGGTTCGATCCAACCGGCAGCACCCCAGATCGGAGCTTCCTGCATACCGATGTTGATGACATCATACTGGCCGCCGCCGGTTGCGGTGTCAGACGTCACCTGCTCGCGCAGAACGCCTTCTTCCAGCGAAACCCAGTTCAGTTCCACGCCGGTTTCCGCAGTATAGGCCTCTGCGACCTTCTGCATGTTGATCATGTGACCGTTGTTCACGATCGCGATGGTGAGTTCTTGCGCATAAGCGCCGCCGGTCGCAATTAGCGAAACAGCGGTTGCCGCACGAAGTGCGTTTCTCAGGTACATCCGGGTCCTCCCTGTAAATGGATGTGGTGCTGAAACGATATGCGAGGATTTGCCGCGGCGTCAATTAATTTTTTACGCGCGTAAAAAATTATTTGAGAAATGCTTGCTGGTAAACAGGTTACGCGGAACCGCGCATCACGAGTTTCCCCTCGAACAAAGTTGCATCGCGCGAATCCGCGCGCTGGTCTGATTCGATTAATCCCAGTAGGGTCTCGGCACTCTTCTCCGCAATCGACAGGTAATCTTGCGCAACCGTCGTCAGCGTCGGGCAGGTGAATTGTGAGAATGGGTGATCGTCATGTCCCGCAACGCGCATTGCGTTCCCGCTTCCTTGGCCAATGCGCAGTCCCGCCTCGTAAGCCGCAGAAAGGAAACCAATTGCAAGGCGGTCGTTGCTGCACAGAACCGTGTTTGTTGGCAATGCTCGATCCGCGATAACCCGCGAAGCGCCATGAAATCCGATTTCTTCGAAATCCCAGCTTTCGCCCTCGACCTGAACCAAATGCGGGTCATGCCCCAATTTTTCCATCGCACTAACATAGGCGTTGCGGCGTCTGATCGCGTTCGGGTTAGGTGGCAACCGCATTTCAAAAAAGGAAGGTGGCTCGCCCGTTCGGCACAGGTAATCCACAATTAAACCAATACTTTGATCGTTATTTGACCCAACGAATGCCTCGCCGGTTTTATCTAAATTACTGTCGAACAAAACGGTCGTGATGTCGTCGCAAAACGATTCGATTGCTTCTCGGTCGGATATCCGGCCCAGCGGCGCCATCAACACGCCCCCCGGTCGAATCGAGCGCAGGCTTTCAAGGTTGTCGATTTCCTGATCGCGCTCGCCGTGAGAACTCAACAAGATTGGGCGGTGACCCGCTCCAATCACGATTCTCTCCACGTTGCGCACGATTTCTGCAAAAAATGGGTCCGCCAGATAGGGCACAACGATACCAATATTCTTCGTCAGTCGCCGGTTCTGGTTCATCGCATAGATGTTAGGGCGATACTCGTACTGTTCCAGCGCCGCTTCAATCCGCCGGCGGGTTGATTTGCGCACACTGTCGGGATCGTGGAAGTATTTGGAAATGGTCGGACGGGAAATCCCGCTGACCGAAGCGAACTCTTCCATGTTCCGTATTTTCTGACCGTTCATGTTCGCAGGTTACCCGCAAAACTTTCCGCGCGCAAATATTTGGTAACGGCGAACATACCGACCCGTCACCAACGCCGCCCGTTTAGGCACCTCAGCTGTGGTTCCAGTCATCGGGGTCATCAGAATTGTTGGGCGACAGTCCGATAATGTCCCCATCCGTGCTGCAGCCTAGCCCAAGAACGGTGCGGTTAGCGTAACTGAAATAGGCGGAAACCTGATTAACCTCGAGGATTTCACCGTCGCTGAAACCGGCATTGCGCATGGTCTCGACATCTGCCTCGGTCAGATCCCACGGCGCCTCGGTCAATTTTCTGGCGTAGTGCATTGCTTGTTTCTGGGCGTCGTCAAGCGGCGCGTTTGAAATGTCGCGGCTCTCTATGGCACTACGGATTTCGTCCGAACGCGGACCGTCATTCAACAGTCGCTTCATCCCCGCAAAGTGATGCTCGACACAGTAGTTACAGCGATTAAGCGACGAGACCCAAACACCAAGGACTTCCAAAAACCACTTTGGAACTGTGTTACCGGAATGGTGGAGCACATATTTGTAAATCGCCATGTGCCCTTCCATCGTATGAGGGCGCAGGCTGTGCATCATCATGATGTTGTCGACATTGTTGTCCGGACCCTTAACGCGATCGTAAAGCGTTTTGAGTTTTCCGGTGGCGTCAGCATAGCTGACGGTGTCGATCCAGGGCATGACATCTCCTTGATTTTGGCTGCAGTATCCGCCGCATGGGGGCGGTGCGCAACGCGGGGACCGTTTAATTTGACCGGTCAGATGCGGTTAATCCGCGCCGGGTTTGCGCAGGACTGCAATGAAATAACCGTTGTGCCAGTCACTATTCTCGCGGATCAGCATCGTCGGATGGGTGTCATCCGTGGTTGTCAGGATTTCGATCCCGCAATCAATCACCAGCCCGAGATCGGCAATTGCACGCGCTGTGCCGTCGCGGACTTCCGTCCAGTTGTAGTCATCGACGATGAAGACAAACGTGTCGTCGAGGGCGGGGAGGGCCAGCGCGAGACCGTCATATTGATCGGCTGCGGCGTGGGGGCCGTCAAACAGGTAGATGTTGGATTTCGGGAGGTTGGCCCAGCCGACCGTTCGGAAGTCCTGCTCCAGAATGGTCAGGTCGACGGCGTCAGATCCGAAGCGTTCGATATTTGCAAGGAACTCATCCTTGGGGCCATCGAACTGGCTCCAATTATCGATGGCGATGGCGGTGGCGCGGTTGCTGGCGATCGCGGCGCAGACCGAGGAGCCTGTGTAGCTGCCCACCTCAAGATAGCGCGGATTGTCGACCAGGCGGACGAGATTGTTGATGAAATACCGGTACTTGCGCCCGGTCATGCCGGGGAGGCGGATCAGGTCGTCGGGCAGGTTGTGGTCGCTTGCGAGGGCCTCGTCGAAGGCCTGTTCGACTGCAATAGTGATCTGGTTGGCGGTGAAGTCGCCGGATCTGACGATGCGTGTCTGCTCGTTAAGCGGCATCTTGATGTTCTGATGGTGCTGGGATTGCGCCTGTTTCGAAAGGCTCAGAATGTGCTCTGCCGTGGTTCGAACGTAAGCGGTGTCACCGCGCCCTGTCAAAGTTCCATGGCATGAGTTCGTCGATGCGGGCTGCTGGATGGCCGGCAGCGATGGCTTCGAGGGTTGCCTTGAGATAGGCATAGGGCTCGACGTCGTTAAGCTTGCAGGTTTCGATCAGGGAGGCGATACGCCCCCAGTTTCTGCCACCTTCGTCATGGCCCGCAAAGAGCGCGTTCTTACGATTGAGGGCAATAGGGCGGATGGTTCGCTCGACCACGTTGCTGTCCATCTCGATAGCGCCGTCATCGAGAAAGAGCTTCAGTCCGTCCATGTGTTTGGCGATGTAGGAGAGCTTATCGCCGAGGCGTGATTTGGTCGAGATGCGGGAGCGGACGGTTTTGAGCCAGATCTCGAATGCCTCGATCAGCGGCTTGGTCTTTTCCTGGCGAACAGCTTTGCGCTCGGCGGCGGGTTTTCCTCTGATCTCAGCCTCGATCTTGTAGAACTCGGCAATCCGCCTGAGCCCATCCCCTGCAATGGGCGAGCCATCGCGGTCATGCACTTCCTTGAGCTTGCGCCGCGCATGAGCCCAGCAATAGGCCAGTTTGACGGATCCTGAGTTACGGCCCGGTTTGGTCAGGGCATTATAACCCGTATAGCCATCCACCTGCAGCGTACCGCCGAAGCCGGTCAGGAACTCCGTTGCGTGTTTGCCGCCACGCCCATCGGCGTAACAGAACACAACACCCGGTGGCGCGGTGCCCCCGAAGGGCCGCTCATCGCGGGCAATGGCCCAGAGATACCCGGTCTTGGTTCTGCCGCGCCCCGGATCGAGCACCGGACAGCGCGTCTCATCGGCAAAGAGCTTGCTGGAAGATTTGAGATCTTTGAACAGATGATCCACCACGGGAGCAAGATGGAAGGATATCCGGCCCATCCAGCCCGCAAGGGTGGAGCGGTGCAGATCAAGGCCGGATCGGGCATAAATCTGCGCCTGCCGGAACAAGGGGCAGTGGTCGGCGTACTTGGAGACCGCCACCTGCGCCAATGTCCCCTCGGTAGGCAGGCCACCCTCGATCAGATGCACCGGTGCAGGCGCCTGGGCCACGCCAGCGTCCTTGTTCGGGCAGGCGTATTTGGGTCGGATGGTCACGATCACCCGCGCCTGGGCCGGAACAATATCCAGTCGTTCGGTGCGATCTTCGCCGATCCTGACCATCTCACCACAGCCGCAGGGGCATGTAATGCTGTCAGGCTCGATCACCTGTTCGATA
Source organism: uncultured Paracoccaceae bacterium (assembly GCA_951812305.1). Classification (GTDB taxonomy): domain Bacteria; phylum Pseudomonadota; class Alphaproteobacteria; order Rhodobacterales; family Rhodobacteraceae; genus Rhodobacter_B. The sequence continues at coordinate 56,350 of CATOSB010000006.1, read as the reverse complement.
CGTTCCAGATGATCCGGCAGGTTCCCAAGGTTGCGCTGCGCAGGTTTGCGCTTCTTGCGCGGTTTGGTCATCTCGATTGTTTCTGACTGCGCCTCGGCCTCCGCTGTCGCGACCTCCAGATCTTCAAAAGCCAGTTGCCGTTCATCCGGGCTGAGCTTCTCGGAGCGTTTGCCATAGACCAGCTGGTGCAGTTCTTTGACAAAATGCTCCAGACGCGCGTTGATCGCCTCAAGTTCCACGTTCTGCGTGGCGAGAGCGGCGTTGCTTTCTTCGAGTGCACAATTGCGCGACGTCAGGTTGCTGTTCAACAGGCTCACGCCAAACGCCTCTTTCCGTGCCGCCAAAACAACCGCCCGCACCTCCGCGGGAAGGGCATCCAGATCAAGGGATTCAAGGGCGTCAGGCATGGCGTGTTCTTAGCAGATCAGGCCACGATTTACACCCTGTACATAAGGCTGAGAGTCACTCTGCCGCACCCGGTCGACGTGTCCGCCGCGCCGTCACCCGTCGCCAGTCCAGACCCTCAAACAGAGTCTCAAATTGCGCCTTGGACAGCCGCATCACGCCATCATGGACCCTGGGCCAGGCGAACTTGCCCTGTTCCAGCCGCTTGTACGTCATCACCAGACCGGACCCATCCCAAAGCAGAACCTTGATGCGATCTCCACGTTTGGCGCGGAACACGATGATTACGCCCGAGTGCGGATCAAGGCCCGGATCGCGTTCGGCAACCGCCGCCAGCCCGTCATGGCCCTTCCTGAAATCCACCGGCCTGGTCGCAATCACAACCCGCACCGATTGCGACGGAACAATCATCCCTGCTGCGCAAGCGAGTGTGCAACATCCTTGATCCGTTTTGTGGCCGTGCTTTTGGGCAGGCGGACAGTGACAGATCCCGCGATGATCTCAACACCGTCAAAGGGCGAAGGCGGTGGCGTCGCAAGCACTGCGATCTCTGCAAAACCAGACGTCTGACCCTCGTCACGCGCGACCTTGCGCCTGGCCGTCGTGCGCCATGTCGATAACCGCGTCGCCGACATACCGTGTTTGCGAGCCACACCCGCAACCGTCGCGCCTGGCGCATACGTCTCGGCCACAATCGCCGCGCGCTCCGCCGCCGTCCGCAGTACAGGTTTGCGACGCGAAACCTCCGCCCCATCATCCAACATCAAATCACCTCCAGATCATTGGAGACCAGCGTAAGCGGTGTCACCGCGCCCTGTCAAAGTTCCATGGCATGAGTTCGTCGATGCGGGCTGCTGGATGGCCGGCAGCGATGGCTTCGAGGGTTGCCTTGAGATAGGCATAGGGCTCGACGTCATTGAGCTTGCAGGTTTCGATCAGGGAGGCGATACGCCCCCAGTTTCTGCCACCTTCGTCATGGCCCGCAAAGAGCGCGTTCTTACGATTGAGGGCAATCGGGCGGATGGCTCGCTCGACCACGTTGCTGTCCATCTCGATAGCGCCGTCGTCGAGAAAGAGCTTCAGTCCGTCCATGTGTTTGGCGATGTAGGAGAGCTTATCGCCGAGGCGTGATTTGGCCGAGATGCGGGAGCGGACGGTTTTGAGCCAGATCTCGAATGCCTCGATCAGCGGTTTGGTCTTTTCCTGGCGAACAGCTTTGCGCTCGGCGGCGGGTTTTCCTCTGATCTCAGCCTCGATCTTGTAGAACTCGGCAATCCGCCTGAGCCCATCCCCTGCAATGGGCGAGCCATCGCGGTCATGCACTTCCTTGAGCTTGCGCCGCGCATGAGCCCAGCAATAGGCCAGTTTGACGGATCCTGAGTTACGGCCCGGTTTGGTCAGGGCATTATAACCCGTATAGCCATCCACCTGCAGCGTACCGCTGAAGCCGGTCAGGAACTCCGTTGCGTGTTTGCCGCCACGCCCATCGGCGTAACAAAACACAACACCCGGTGGGCCGGTGCCCCCGAAGGGCCGCTCATCGCGGGCAATGGCCCAGAGATACCCGGTCTTGGTTCTGCCGCGCCCCGGATCGAGCACCGGACAGCGCGTCTCATCAGCAAAGAGCTTGCTGGAAGATTTGAGATCTTTGAACAGATGATCCACCACGGGAGCAAGATGGAAGGATATCCGGCCCATCCAGCCCGCAAGGGTGGAGCGGTGCAGATCAAGGCCGGATCGGGCATAAATCTGCGCCTGCCGGAACAAGGGGCAGTGGTCGGCGTACTTGGAGACCGCCACCTGCGCCAATGTCCCCTCGGTAGGCAGGCCACCCTCGATCAGATGAACCGGTGCAGGCGCCTGGGCCACGCCAGCGTCCTTGTTCGGGCAGGCGTATTTGGGCCGGATGGTCACGATCACCCGCGCCTGGGCCGGAACAATATCCAGTCGTTCGGTGCGATCTTCGCCGATCCTGACCATCTCACCACAGCCGCAGGGGCATGTAATGCTGGCAGGCTCGATCACCTGTTCGATACGTTCCAGATGATCCGGCAGGTTCCCAAGGTTGCGCTGCACAGGTTTGCGCTTCTTGCGCGGTTTGGTCATCTCGATTGTTTCTGACTGCGCCTCGGCCTCGACTGTCGCGACCTCCAGATCTTCAAAAGCCAGTTGCCGTTCATCCGGGCTGAGCTTCTCGGAGCGTTTGCCATAGACCAGCTGGTGCAGTTCTTTGACAAAATATGCTCCAGACGCGCGTTGATCGCCTCAAGTTCCGCGTTCTGCGTGGCGAGAGCGGCGTTGCTTTCTTCGAGTTCGGCAAACTGAGATGTTAGGTTTGAAGCGTCCTGCCGGGCCGCCAAAACAACCGCCCGCACCTCCGCGGGAAGGGCATCCAGATCAAGGGATTCAAGAGCGTCAGGCATGGCGTGTTCTTAGCAGATCAGGCCACGATTTACACCCTGTACATAAGGCTGAGAGTCACTCTGCCGCACCCGGTCGACGTGTCCGCCGCGCCGTCACCCGTCGCCAGTCCAGGCCCTCAAACAGGGCCTCAAATTGTGCCTTGGACAGCCGCATCACGCCATCATGGACCCTGGGCCAGGCGAACTTGCCCTGTTCCAGCCGCTTGTACGTCATCACCAGACCGGACCCATCCCAAAGCAGAACCTTGATGCGGTCTCCACGTTTGGCGCGGAACACGATGATTACGCCCGAGTGCGGATCAAGGCCCGGATCGCGTTCAGCAACCGCCGCCAGCCCGTCATGGCCCTTCCTGAAATCCACCGGCCTGGTCGCAATCACAACCCGCACCGATTGAGACGGAACAATCATCCCTGTCGCGCCAGGTGCCGCGCAACATTCGCGATCCGTTTTGTGGCCGTGCTTTTGGGCAACCGGACAGTGACAGATCCCGCGATGATCTCAATACCGTCAAAGGGCGAAGGCGGTGGTGTCGCAAGCACTGCGATCTCTGCAAAACCAGACGTCTGACCCTCGTCACGCGCGACCTTGCGCCGGGCCGTCGTGCGCCATGTCGATAACCGCGTCGCCGACATACCGTGTTTGCGAGCCACACCCGCAACCGTCGCGCCTGGCGCATACGTCTCCGCCACAATCGCCGCACGCTCCGCCGCCGTCCGTAGTACAGGCCTGCGACGCGAAACCTCCGCCCCATCATCCAACATCAAATTACCTCCAGATCATTGGAGACCAGCATCTCATATCAAACCGCAAGCCGATACCATGGGGCGCTCGCACCGGTTACAGATCAGCATCGTAAGCGGTGTCACCGCGCCCTGTCAAAGTTCCAGGGCATCAGTTCGTCGATGCGGGCTGCTGGATGGCCGGCAGCGATGGCTTCGAGGGTTGCCTTGAGATAGGCATAGGGCTCGACGTCGTTAAGCTTGCAGGTTTCGATCAGGGAGGCGATACGCCCCCAGTTTCTGCCACCTTCGTCATGGCCCGCAAAGAGCGCGTTCTTACGATTGAGGGCAATCGGGCGGATGGTTCGCTCGACCACGTTGCTGTCCATCTCGATAGCGCCGTCGTCGAGAAAGAGCTTCAGTCCGTCCATGTGTTTGGCGATGTAGGAGAGCTTATCGCCGAGGCGTGATTTGGCCGAGATGCGGGAGCGGACGGTTTTGAGCCAGATCTCGAATGCCTCGATCAGCGGCTTGGTCTTTTCCTGGCGAACAGCTTTGCGCTCGGCGGCGGGTTTTCCTCTGATCTCAGCCTCGATCTTGTAGAACTCGGCAATCCGCCTGAGCCCATCCCCTGCAATGGGCGAGCCATCGCGGTCATGCACTTCCTTGAGCTTGCGCCGCGCATGAGCCCAGCAATAGGCCAGTTTGACGGATCCTGAGTTACGGCCCGGTTTGGTCAGGGCAATTATAACCCGTATAGCCATCCACCTGCAGCGTACCGCTGAAGCCGGTCAGGAACTCCGTTGCGTGTTTGCCGCCACGCCCATCGGCGTAACAGAACACAACACCCGGTGGGGCGGTGCCCCCGAAGGGCCGCTCATCGCGGGCAATGGCCCAGAGATACCCGGTCTTGGTTCTGCCGCGCCCCGGATCGAGCACCGGACAGCGCGTCTCATCAGCAAAGAGCTTGCTGGAAGATTTGATATCTTTGAACAGATGATCCACCACGGGAGCAAGATGGAAGGATATCCGGCCCATCCAGCCCGCAAGGGTGGAGCGGTGCAGATCAAGGCCGGATCGGGCATAAATCTGCGCCTGCCGGAACAAGGGGCAGTGGTCGGCGTACTTGGAGACCGCCACCTGCGCCAATGTCCCCTCGGTAGGCAGGCCACCCTCGATCAGATGAACCGGTGCAGGTGCCTGGGCCACGCCAGCGTCCTTGTTCGGGCAGGCGTATTTGGGCCGGATGGTCACGATCACCCGCGCCTGGGCCGGAACAATATCCAGTCGTTCGGTGCGATCTTCGCCGATCCTGACCATCTCACCACAGCCGCAGGGGCATGTAATGCTGGCAGGCTCGATCACCTGTTCGATACGTTCCAGATGATCCGGCAGGTTCCCAAGGTTGCGCTGCGCAGGTTTGCGCTTCTTGCGCGGTTTGGTCATCTCGATTGTTTCTGACTGCGCCTCGGCCTCGACTGTCGCGACCTCCAGATCTTCAAAAGCCAGTTGCCGTTCATCCGGGCTGAGCTTCTCGGAGCGTTTGCCATAGACCAGCTGGTGCAGTTCTTTGACAAAATATGCTCCAGACGCGCGTTGATCGCCTCAAGTTCCGCGTTCTGCGTGGCGAGAGCGGCGTTGCTTTCTTCGAGTTCGGCAAACTGAGATGTTAGGTTTGAAGCGTCCTGCCGGGCCGCCAAAACAACCGCCCGCACCTCCGCGGGAAGGGCATCCAGATCAAGGGATTCAAGAGCGTCAGGCATGGCGTGTTCTTAGCAGATCAGGCCACGATTTACACCCTGTACATAAGGCTGAGAGTCACTCTGCCGCACCCGGTCGACGTGTCCGCCGCGCCGTCACCCGTCGCCAGTCCAGGCCCTCAAACAGGGCCTCAAATTGTGCCTTGGACAGCCGCATCACGCCATCATGGACCCTGGGCCAGGCGAACTTGCCCTGTTCCAGCCGCTTGTACGTCATCACCAGACCGGACCCATCCCAAAGCAGAACCTTGATGCGGTCTCCACGTTTGGCGCGGAACACGATGATTACGCCCGAGTGCGGATCAAGGCCCGGATCGCGTTCAGCAACCGCCGCCAGCCCGTCATGGCCCTTCCTGAAATCCACCGGCCTGGTCGCAATCACAACCCGCACCGATTGAGACGGAACAATCATCCCTGTCGCGCCAGGTGCCGCGCAACATTCGCGATCCGTTTTGTGGCCGTGCTTTTGGGCAACCGGACAGTGACAGATCCCGCGATGATCTCAATACCGTCAAAGGGCGAAGGCGGTGGTGTCGCAAGCACTGCGATCTCTGCAAAACCAGACGTCTGACCCTCGTCACGCGCGACCTTGCGCCGGGCCGTCGTGCGCCATGTCGATAACCGCGTCGCCGACATACCGTGTTTGCGAGCCACACCCGCAACCGTCGCGCCTGGCGCATACGTCTCCGCCACAATCGCCGCACGCTCCGCCGCCGTCCGTAGTACAGGCCTGCGACGCGAAACCTCCGCCCCATCATCCAACATCAAATTACCTCCAGATCATTGGAGACCAGCATCTCATATCAAACCGCAAGCCGATACCATGGGGCGCTCGCACCGGTTACAGATCATTGGAGGCCAGAATCTCACATCAGACGCGCGCGCGATACCATGGGGCGTTCGCATCGCTTACAAAAAAATGGCCTGAGTTCCGCGACACCGTCACCGACAACTTCCGCGTTGTATCGCTCAAGGAATACAAAGTGATCTAACCCGGAAAACATCAGACCAATTCAGGCGCACGAGTATATGCACCATGTCTCTGAGGTTTTTGTGAGCCATGCATTGCATTAGAATGATCTATTGCGCTTCGAACAGATGGCTGACAACGGCCAATTCGTTGACGAGGTTCTCGCACGTGGCCTCAAAATGCGCCGTATAACTACCGTGCTCGGAAAGCGCACTCGGAGCAATTTCTGCACCTTCAGTAGTCGGCCGATGACCTCGCACTTTTGATCGAACAGCTTGAACACCACGCATCGCAGAAAACGACTCAGAGTCACCTGTTTTTGCTGACCATAGTCGCTCTAAAAGCTTAATTGACCTGTCCGTGGTCTCGAAATAAATCTCGCTGCTCTTGAGGTGTTGCTTGATTTTCTTTTCGACGAGACCTTCGTTGACGAGCTTTGCGACACGCAAGAATGCTTCTGCCCAGTCGTCTCGCGAGTTGGTGCGTGGTGTGAATGCTTGATCGAGAAGATCTTCTGAACCAAGCGCCCACCATGCCACTCTACGTTCATGCAATCGTCGCAACTTAGACTTCAGATCGTCAAGAGGGTCAGTCTTTTCGTGAAACTGTCCATGCATATCTGATCGCAAGGCGCGCTCTGATATCGGTGCTTTAGGCTGCTCGTTGTGGCTTAGCCAATGCAACTGCTCCTTGTAAGGCAGGCGCCGCAGGTAGCGGATATAGGCGTGAACTTGCCCTGCCTCGTTTACGTCGTATGACTCAAGCTCCCAAGCAGCGCGACAGCTTATCCTTCGCGTATTGACAGTGTATTTTTCCGCATCACCGTGATATTTTAGCAAAACATCTGGTTGGAAGAACGCAGGTGATACCTCGAATGGTAAATCATTGTTTTCTGCTTCGAAGTAGTTTGTGGTAGCAGCCGGATCGGTTGATATTTTTACAACCTGATCATTTCGCCAATCATGTGCGATAAATTCAACGTAGTCAGTTGCAGGTGAACTAAACCGCCTATCAGAAATGGTTTTGCGGATGGCCTCGTATCCGTCTCGAGGCCTGATTATTTGGTATCCCCGTGTATAAGCCGCATGGCCAGGATTCACGCGTTGCCGATACCAGATATCCTCACTCCCGCCGTAGATTTCTGAGGTGTCACCATAAGACGTAAAATGGCTGTGTCGAAGAAGCGTGAAGTCAAAGAGCCGCAAAAGGTAACTCCCAAGCACCCTGTCCGATAGGGTTGCGGGGTTTTGTTCCGTCAGAGCCGTGCGATGATCTGAGGTGGTGACAGGGTCAGGATTTCCAGGATGTTGAACCGGTGTTTTCTGGCCGTCGAGATGACGGACCTGATGTCGGCGAAGACCCGCGCGCCCTCGAGGGTGCGGAAGGTGCCCGAGATTTTCATGCGCAGCTTCATCATGCGCAGGTCCTGTTCGGCCTGATTGTTTGTGAATGGGACCGCGAAGTCGGCGATGAATCGCAAAACGTCATCGCGGTAGTCACGCAGGCGGAGGAGCAGGTTGTGGCCTGGCCGCCTGGCTTTTCGGCCGCGGGTGCCGGGGCTTTTGGCCAGCGGGGGCTGGCGTTCGTGGAAGGCGAGCCCCTTGGCGAGGATCGCCATGTATCTGGTGACTATACCCTGGCGAACCAGTTCCGGGAGTTCGGTCTCGCCTTGATCCTGAGCCGCGCATCTGAGCTGATTGGCGCTATGAAGCACTGCGCTCATCTCCGTCGCCCAAGGCTCTTTTTCGATCTCTTCGATGGCCTTGAGTTCGCGCAAGTGATGCGCCCCGCAGAGGGCGTGGGCGTCCACTCCGCTCATATGGGCGTAGTAGGGTTTCCAGTGATCATGAATGATCGTCCCGCCGGTCAGGAAGGTTGGAACAGCACCGCGTTTGGCGCTGATGCGGTAATGGGTGAAGGCGGTATCGCAGATCGTGTGCAGCCAGTGCAGCTTGCCGGCAACACGAAGTCCGGTCTCGTCCAGATGCCGAACGCCGCCTTCGGCAAGCCGGGCGAGAATGTGTTCAACCACGACACCCATCTTATTTGCCGCGCCGCGCGTCCAGTTGGTCACGCTGGCCGCGCACAAGCTGGTGGCCCCAAACAGGTCGCGCATAAGCTGGCAGACCCGATCCTCGGGTATCAGCTGCTGAACATTGCAATAGACCGCCACTGCCCGCATGCGCGTGCCATATTGCACATGCGCGGCCACGCCATCGGGAAAGCCAGCCGTCGTCGTGGCTCGACAATGGTCGCAACAATAAACCGCCGCCTGATGCTCGGTGACCTCCAGGCGTGGCGCAGGCAAGTCGAACACCTGACGCTTCTCGATCCCTTTCACCATCTCCGCCGTCAGGGCGCTCTGACAGGCGCTGCAATGCGTCGCCTCATGCCGTTCGACAAAGTCGGGTGTTGACGTCTGGCGCAGGGTGTCGCCCCGGTGGCCAACTTGGCCGCCACTTTTCTTTCCGGATTTGCCACGCAGGCTGCGCGGGGCTGGCTTCTTCAGGCCATCACTTGAAGGGGGCTTGCTGCTATTGCTGCTGTTCTTGGCCAACTGTCGGCGCAGGTCCGTGATCTCTTCCGCCATGCTCGCCAACGCAGCTTCAAGCTCAGCGATCCGACGCAGAGCCGTGGCGAGAAGTTGTTCAAGGGCGGCAACCTGATCCATCCCACCACTGATTCAGAGAAATCAACCCGGCGCCACAGAATTCAGACAAGAAAGAAAAAAAACACGCGCAAAATGGCAAATTCGACTCACCATAAAACTGACAATAACACTCAAACGTGGGGGGTGCTTGGGAGTTACCGCAAAAGTACAAAATCTCCTGCAGCAAGGAAGTCATCCAACACAGTTCTTTTTACAGAAGCAAAAGAAAATCCATCGTAGTCCTGCCCGCGCCTAGAGACAGAGAACACAGGATCAACGTCTCCTGCGTCATCGAACTTGATAAAGGCTTCGTACTCCTCTCGCCAATGTACTCCTGCTGTGTGAGCAAACTCTTGCAAAAGCTCCAGATAACGGCTGCCTTTACCCTTCCAACCTTCGAAGGTACGCCAAAAAAACAAATGCTTTGATCCATCCAAAGCAGGACATCCGTCTGCTGCGTTGTTTTCCTCAAGCCATGTTTCGCCACCGGCGGTAACGTATGCAGACCGAAATTCCCCTCCATGGACGCTCCAATTAAGCAACTCATCAATGTCTGAAGAGTTTTCCAGTTTGTTGCGAGGTATCAAAACTGAGGTGAAGTAGGTGCAGGCCCCAGCAGCATAAACAGCAAGTTCATCTTCACCTACATTCTGCGTCAGAAACGAAAGATGGCTCTTTGCTTCGATCCAACAAGCAAACTCGTCGTCGTCTGGTATAGTGCCTAGTATTACGAGACGCTCAGCTAAGCGACAATGATCAAAACTTCGCATAACTTACGATATCACCTCGACCACCTCCGTTGAAGAAGTAATTTCAGTAGATGCTTTCAGCCTTGGCCTGTGTTGGCATCTCTCTGCGGATATGGCTCAAATTGACCGTCCGTGCACTGGCAATGCCAATCACCACAAGGCACAGTGTTTCAAGGCGGCTATTGCTCGGAGACAAGCCATCGGATCGCTTCTCCGAGAGGGTGTCGATCGCTTTTCGGATCATGGAATGCTCCATCGGTAACTGAAGGATCCCAACGAAAATCACAGATCAACGCCCTCAACCACCCCTACTGTTGTGTACAAGGGTCTATGACAACACCGGGGCTATACGAAGTTTCCTGCCGCCCCTGGCTTGCCTGTTGGCCCGCCCTGTCATAGCAGCAGGGGTGACACCACTTTGCACGGGATCAGATGGCCGAGCTGCACAACCCCCACGACACCCTGTTCCGCGCGCTGCTGTCCGATCCCGGGCGGGCGCGGGACTTCCTGCGTGATCACCTGCCCAATACCATCGCCGGGCACCTCGCCGATGCACCGCCCGAGATCGTCGAGGGCAACTTCGTCGATGAAGCGCTCGCCGCCAGCCAGAGCGATCTGCTGATGAAGGTCGCGTTGACCTCCGGGACCGACGCCTTCGTATATGTTCTGGCGGAGCACAAAAGCACCCCCGATCCGGCGCTGCCGCTTCAGCTGGCCTCCTATATGGTGCGCATCTGGAAACGCTACGCCGGAACCGGAACAGCCCGGCTCCGCGCCCTGCCCCCGATCATTCCGGTGGTCGTCTATCATGGCGCGGAGCCCTGGACCGTGCCCGACAGCCTGCGCGCCATGATCGCCACCGATGATCCCGATCTCGCTTTCCTGCCCGGAGCGGGGTATATCCTGCGCAACCTGCGGGCCATGGAGATCGACGCGCTGTCGCGTAACGCCGCGCTGAGGGCGGGGTTCATCACGCTGCGGCGGCAGGCCCTTGCTTTTCTGGCGGAGATCGCCGGGAGCCTGCCCGAGGGGACCGATCTGCGGCGACAGGTTCTTGAATATGTGCTGCGGGTCTATAATGTGGATCTGGACGCCCTGCGGGCCACGCTCAGGACCGGGGGCCATAACGAACTGGAGGCGCTTGTGGGAACCATTGCAGAAACACTGCTCGAACAGGGCAAGGCGGAAGGCCTGAAAGCGGGCGAAGCGAAAGGCAAGGCCGAAGGCAAGGCCGAAGGCAAGGCCGAAGGCAAGGCGGAAACCCTCGGACGCCAGTTGGAGCGCCGTTTCGGCCCCCTGCCCCGGGACATCGAGACGCGGATCGCCGCGGCCGAACCCGATCGGATCGAGGCCTGGCTGGATGCCGTTCTGGACGCGCCCGACCTCGCGGCCGTCTTCGCGGAAGGCCGCCCGCACTGACCGGAAAGTACGCCTCCGAAACGGCTTACGGCATTTCCGGCAGACCTGGACAGCACCGACGCACCATATGAAAAACGTGCGGATAGACCATGGTCCCGCAGGTCAAGCTGCCGAAGCGGCTCGATCTGGACGGAGATGCCGGGCGGGCGCTCGACAGCGTGCCAGGGCCGGGGTCGATTACCGCCGAGGGCCAAATCCTGCGGTTATCCATGTTGCCGGTGTATAGGGCGGTGCGCATCCTGCGCATCATGACGCGGATGGCTTCGGCCTGAACCAAAATAGCACCCTCACGCGGTTCACGGGAATAATACTTCCGCAAGGTCTTTTCCTCGCATCCCGGAACGATGGCGATTTCGCCATGTGTCATGCCTCCGCCGCGCAGGTCCACGACAAGCTTCTGATTTGCCTTGCTTTTTGCGTATGCCTTCCGACCGCGCGGGTCTTTCATCGGCAGCAAGGGATTTCCAAAGAGGTCTGTTTCCGGATCTGCGGTGGAATTTTCAGGTTTCACAGGAAAAAAAATCCCCGAATCCGGGGGAGGCGGGTCCAGCCGTTCGGGGTGCTCAGACTTTTGACCGCCCCCCCTTGATTGATCGTTGTTGGTGAACGGGCGGTCAGTGCCGCCCGCGCTTCCCGATGCCTTGCTTGACCCTGTCGTGGTATGCCTTCGACACGGCCTGCAGGTTGTCTTCATCCCAAAACAGGTCCGGGCCGCCACGATGTGGGCGCGTGTGGTCGACCACCGGGCTATTGGGTACTGCAGTCATGTTCGAGGCCCGGACAGTTGCCTCCCATGTCCGCTGCAGCGGCGCACAGGGCGCCATGAAGGGTTTCCGGTCACAGACGGACCAGCCATCATCTCGCATCGACGAACTGATACCAACGGCGGGATGATTTGACTCGCTTTTTGGATTCCCAAATTGTTCGGTATGTGACTCACTGTTTCTGTCCAGAGAGGGAGGGAGATATGGGTGCCGCGGTTCCGGTTTTGCGCGATGATTTCACGGTGCACGAGTTGCGCGCTTTAGCCGGTCGCGCGTCGAACGGCAAAGTAGCACGTCGGCTTTTGGCGATTGCTCTGGTGCTTGAAGGGTCGTCGCGCAAGGTTGCTGCCCAGAGTTGCGGGATGGATCGCCAAACCCTTCGAGACTGGGTCCATCGATACAATGTCGAAGGTCCTGACGGGCTGTCAGATCGTGGGGGTGGCGGCGCGAAACCTCGATTGTCGCCGGAGCAGATAGCGCAGCTTGCGGTCTGGGTGGAGGCTGGCCCTGATCCGGCCCGCGATGGTGTGGTTCGCTGGCGTCGCGCCGATCTTGCCCGGCGCATTGAGGCGGAGTTCGAGATCAAGCTCCACGAACGCACAGTAGGTAGTTATTTGGTTCAACTGGGCTTTCGCAGGCTGTCGGTCCGCCCCGAACATCCCAACGCCGACCCAGTGGCACAGACTGCATTTAAAAAAAACTTTGCCAGCATCGTAGCCGACATTTTGACTGAACGGGCGAAAGGAAAGCCACTGGAAATATGGTTCCAGGACGAAGCACGGGTGGGCCAGCAGGGAACACTCACCCGTGTCTGGGCGAAGCGGGGAACCCGCCCACGTGCGCCCCGGGATACCCGCTACAAATGGAGCTACGTATTTGGCGCTGCCTGTCCGGCACGTGGTGCCGCAGCTGGGCTGATCCTGCCTTATGTTAACACAGAGGCGATGGGCCTGCATCTCGACGAGGTCTCAAAAACAATCGCACCCGGTTCTCATGCGCTCCTGGTCACAGATGGCGCGGGGTGGCACGGAGCCAAGGGGCTCTTGGTGCCAGACAACATAACGCTCCTGAAGCTGCCCCCCTATGCGCCCGAACTCAACCCGATGGAAAATGTCTGGGCCTATCTGCGCTCCAACAAGCTGGCCATCACCGTGTTCGATACCTACGAGCAGATCCTCGACAAATGCGCAGACGCCTGGAACTTCTTCGAAAATGACCCGCAGCGCATAACCTCAATAACGACCAGAGAATGGGCAACGGTCAATTGATCAAGCCGTTGGTATGATGCCCTGGAGCTTTGACAGGGCGCGGTGATACCGCTTACGGTAAATTTGAATAAGGAATATCGCTCGGACGGGGGCGCAAAGCATATGGAGGTTTGCGCAATGATCGGACAGAAGCTGGCTTTTGCCGGGACGGTTTTGGCGATATCGGCAGGGTCTGCACTGGCCTGCAATGACATGGACATGAATGAAGCGATGGCACCTTTCGAAGGTGTCAGGAATGCCTGTGTCGAAAAGGTGGCGACAATATCGCCGGAGATGTTTCGTGTCTGGACCGGTCATCCTGAAACGTCCGGCAAAAAGATGGGTGCCCTGGACTTCCCCGGGGCCTGGGCTTCCCATACAAACGTGACAAACGTGGCCTGGTACACGGACCGGGACAACTCCATGTCCGATGCTGAGCCAGAGATTCAAAAATCCATGGCCGTGGTGCTCGGCGGGCGTAGTGCTGTACTTCAAGGTATTCAAGTCTGCCCGGGAGTTTATCTCACCACAGCACATGGAGCCTTACAAGATCCAATCACAGCCAAAAAAAGGGTTAGCCCAGGAAATTTTCCTGCAAGAGTTGTTGCTTACCCCATAAAGAAAAAATATGATGGTCGCTGAAAAAGATGAAAATTATTATTCACCAAGATTGAGAGACCCCGAGCTTTGGAATGAAAGTCATCCTGAGCACAGGAATAGCGACTATGTTTTTATACGAGTTGACAAGCCTCTTCTTAGGTCCCACAACTTCATTAAAGTCATTTCCGCCTCTTCTGAACAGTTGAAAAGGCTGAAGGTTCATTTGTACCGCGGAAAATCAAGGTACAAAACACAGAGACGAGGTTTGAACTGGTCTAAGGATGAGGCCATTCCTGCACACCCTGATAAACTTTTAGAGTCCTTATACCAATCCCCTCAAAAGGTGAATCAGGCGTGTAAATTCAATGGACAAAAAGGTTCTAAACTTTACCATAATTGCCCTACGGAACCCTCGGTGTCCGGTGCGCCCTATATCGCAAGAAGCCAAGGAAAGCCCTATGTGGTGGGGATGAATACTTTTGGAGTGAATGCAAATTTTAGCACAAGTGAGGCTGCAGGTGGCTCCTCCATGCTCAAAGCCTCGGAGTTTTGTAAAGACTATGAAAAGGGTAACTCCCAAGCACCCCCCCACGTTTGAGTGTTATTGTCAGTTTTATGGTGAGTCGAATTTGCCATTTTGCGCGTGTTTTTTTTCTTTCTTGTCTGAATTCTGTGGCGCCGGGTTGATTTCTCTGAATCAGTGGTGGGATGGATCAGGTTGCCGCCCTTGAACAACTTCTCGCCACGGCTCTGCGTCGGATCGCTGAGCTTGAAGCTGCGTTGGCGAGCATGGCGGAAGAGATCACGGACCTGCGCCGACAGTTGGCCAAGAACAGCAGCAATAGCAGCAAGCCCCCTTCAAGTGATGGCCTGAAGAAGCCAGCCCCGCGCAGCCTGCGTGGCAAATCCGGAAAGAAAAGTGGCGGCCAAGTTGGCCACCGGGGCGACACCCTGCGCCAGACGTCAACACCCGACTTTGTCGAACGGCATGAGGCGACGCATTGCAGCGCCTGTCAGAGCGCCCTGACGGCGGAGATGGTGAAAGGGATCGAGAAGCGTCAGGTGTTCGACTTGCCTGCGCCACGCCTGGAGGTCACCGAGCATCAGGCGGCGGTTTATTGTTGCGACCATTGTCGAGCCACGACGACGGCTGGCTTTCCCGATGGCGTGGCCGCGCATGTGCAATATGGCACGCGCATGCGGGCAGTGGCGGTCTATTGCAATGTTCAGCAGCTGATACCCGAGGATCGGGTCTGCCAGCTTATGCGCGACCTGTTTGGGGCCACCAGCTTGTGCGCGGCCAGCGTGACCAACTGGACGCGCGGCGCGGCAAATAAGATGGGTGTCGTGGTTGAACACATTCTCGCCCGGCTTGCCGAAGGCGGCGTTCGGCATCTGGACGAGACCGGACTTCGTGTTGCCGGCAAGCTGCACTGGCTGCACACGATCTGCGATACCGCCTTCACCCATTACCGCATCAGCGCCAAACGCGGTGCTGTTCCAACCTTCCTGACCGGCGGGACGATCATTCATGATCACTGGAAACCCTACTACGCCCATATGAGCGGAGTGGACGCCCACGCCCTCTGCGGGGCGCATCACTTGCGCGAACTCAAGGCCATCGAAGAGATCGAAAAAGAGCCTTGGGCGACGGAGATGAGCGCAGTGCTTCATAGCGCCAATCAGCTCAGATGCGCGGCTCAGGATCAAGGCGAGACCGAACTCCCGGAACTGGTTCGCCAGGGTATCGTCACCAGATACATGGCGATCCTCGCCAAGGGGCTCGCCTTCCACGAACGCCGGCCCCCGCTGGCCAAAAGCCCCGGCACCCGCGGCCGAAAAGCCAGGCGGCCAGGCCACAACCTGCTCCTCCGCCTGCGTGACTACCGCGATGACGTTTTGCGATTCATCGCCGACTTCGCGGTCCCATTCACAAACAATCAGGCCGAACAGGACCTGCGCATGATGAAGCTGCGCATGAAAATCTCGGGCACCTTCCGCACCCTCGAGGGCGCGCGGGTCTTCGCCGACATCAGGTCCGTCATCTCGACGGCCAGAAAACACCGGTTCAACATCCTGGAAATCCTGACCCTGTCACCACCTCAGATCATCGCACGGCTCTGACGGAACAAAACCCCGCAACCCTATCGGACAGGGTGCTTGGGAGTTACCTTTCTTGTCTGAATTCTGTGGCGCCGGGTTGATTTCTCTGAATCAGTGGTGGGATGGATCAGGTTGCCGCCCTTGAACAACTTCTCGCCACGGCTCTGCGTCGGATCGCTGAGCTTGAAGCTGCGTTGGCGAGCATGGCGGAAGAGATCACGGACCTGCGCCGACAGTTGGCCAAGAACAGCAGCAATAGCAGCAAGCCCCCTTCAAGTGATGGCCTGAAGAAGCCAGCCCCGCGCAGCCTGCGTGGCAAATCCGGAAAGAAAAGTGGCGGCCAAGTTGGCCACCGGGGCGACACCCTGCGCCAGACGTCAACACCCGACTTTGTCGAACGGCATGAGGCGACGCATTGCAGCGCCTGTCAGAGCGCCCTGACGGCGGAGATGGTGAAAGGGATCGAGAAGCGTCAGGTGTTCGACTTGCCTGCGCCACGCCTGGAGGTCACCGAGCATCAGGCGGCGGTTTATTGTTGCGACCATTGTCGAGCCACGACGACGGCTGGCTTTCCCGATGGCGTGGCCGCGCATGTGCAATATGGCACGCGCATGCGGGCAGTGGCGGTCTATTGCAATGTTCAGCAGCTGATACCCGAGGATCGGGTCTGCCAGCTTATGCGCGACCTGTTTGGGGCCACCAGCTTGTGCGCGGCCAGCGTGACCAACTGGACGCGCGGCGCGGCAAATAAGATGGGTGTCGTGGTTGAACACATTCTCGCCCGGCTTGCCGAAGGCGGCGTTCGGCATCTGGACGAGACCGGACTTCGTGTTGCCGGCAAGCTGCACTGGCTGCACACGATCTGCGATACCGCCTTCACCCATTACCGCATCAGCGCCAAACGCGGTGCTGTTCCAACCTTCCTGACCGGCGGGACGATCATTCATGATCACTGGAAACCCTACTACGCCCATATGAGCGGAGTGGACGCCCACGCCCTCTGCGGGGCGCATCACTTGCGCGAACTCAAGGCCATCGAAGAGATCGAAAAAGAGCCTTGGGCGACGGAGATGAGCGCAGTGCTTCATAGCGCCAATCAGCTCAGATGCGCGGCTCAGGATCAAGGCGAGACCGAACTCCCGGAACTGGTTCGCCAGGGTATCGTCACCAGATACATGGCGATCCTCGCCAAGGGGCTCGCCTTCCACGAACGCCAGCCCCCGCTGGCCAAAAGCCCCGGCACCCGCGGCCGAAAAGCCAGGCGGCCAGGCCACAACCTGCTCCTCCGCCTGCGTGACTACCGCGATGACGTTTTGCGATTCATCGCCGACTTCGCGGTCCCATTCACAAACAATCAGGCCGAACAGGACCTGCGCATGATGAAGCTGCGCATGAAAATCTCGGGCACCTTCCGCACCCTCGAGGGCGCGCGGGTCTTCGCCGACATCAGGTCCGTCATCTCGACGGCCAGAAAACACCGGTTCAACATCCTGGAAATCCTGACCCTGTCACCACCTCAGATCATCGCACGGCTCTGACGGAACAAAACCCCGCAACCCTATCGGACAGGGTGCTTGGGAGTTACCTTTCTTGTCTGAATTCTGTGGCGCCGGGTTGATTTCTCTGAATCAGTGGTGGGATGGATCAGGTTGCCGCCCTTGAACAACTTCTCGCCACGGCTCTGCGTCGGATCGCTGAGCTTGAAGCTGCGTTGGCGAGCATGGCGGAAGAGATCACGGACCTGCGCCGACAGTTGGCCAAGAACAGCAGCAATAGCAGCAAGCCCCCTTCAAGTGATGGCCTGAAGAAGCCAGCCCCGCGCAGCCTGCGTGGCAAATCCGGAAAGAAAAGTGGCGGCCAAGTTGGCCACCGGGGCGACACCCTGCGCCAGACGTCAACACCCGACTTTGTCGAACGGCATGAGGCGACGCATTGCAGCGCCTGTCAGAGCGCCCTGACGGCGGAGATGGTGAAAGGGATCGAGAAGCGTCAGGTGTTCGACTTGCCTGCGCCACGCCTGGAGGTCACCGAGCATCAGGCGGCGGTTTATTGTTGCGACCATTGTCGAGCCACGACGACGGCTGGCTTTCCCGATGGCGTGGCCGCGCATGTGCAATATGGCACGCGCATGCGGGCAGTGGCGGTCTATTGCAATGTTCAGCAGCTGATACCCGAGGATCGGGTCTGCCAGCTTATGCGCGACCTGTTTGGGGCCACCAGCTTGTGCGCGGCCAGCGTGACCAACTGGACGCGCGGCGCGGCAAATAAGATGGGTGTCGTGGTTGAACACATTCTCGCCCGGCTTGCCGAAGGCGGCGTTCGGCATCTGGACGAGACCGGACTTCGTGTTGCCGGCAAGCTGCACTGGCTGCACACGATCTGCGATACCGCCTTCACCCATTACCGCATCAGCGCCAAACGCGGTGCTGTTCCAACCTTCCTGACCGGCGGGACGATCATTCATGATCACTGGAAACCCTACTACGCCCATATGAGCGGAGTGGACGCCCACGCCCTCTGCGGGGCGCATCACTTGCGCGAACTCAAGGCCATCGAAGAGATCGAAAAAGAGCCTTGGGCGACGGAGATGAGCGCAGTGCTTCATAGCGCCAATCAGCTCAGATGCGCGGCTCAGGATCAAGGCGAGACCGAACTCCCGGAACTGGTTCGCCAGGGTATAGTCACCAGATACATGGCGATCCTCGCCAAGGGGCTCGCCTTCCACGAACGCCAGCCCCCGCTGGCCAAAAGCCCCGGCACCCGCGGCCGAAAAGCCAGGCGGCCAGGCCACAACCTGCTCCTCCGCCTGCGTGACTACCGCGATGACGTTTTGCGATTCATCGCCGACTTCGCGGTCCCATTCACAAACAATCAGGCCGAACAGGACCTGCGCATGATGAAGCTGCGCATGAAAATCTCGGGCACCTTCCGCACCCTCGAGGGCGCGCGGGTCTTCGCCGACATCAGGTCCGTCATCTCGACGGCCAGAAAACACCGGTTCAACATCCTGGAAATCCTGACCCTGTCACCACCTCAGATCATCGCACGGCTCTGACGGAACAAAACCCCGCAACCCTATCGGACAGGGTGCTTGGGAGTTACTGAAAAGGCATGCGGAGAGCCTTGTGGCCAACCCGGGTTCAGGACCTATTGAATCGAAGGAACACCTGGGCTATCGCGGCTGAGGGGCGCGGAGGAGCCCGTAAAGCGACATTAGCCCGTTGTCGCACTCGGGGACAGGGATAACGCATGAAATGGTAAAGTTTGCCAAATTAACCTGAGTTCTGGATAAGCGCTATATCTGGTATTCGACCTGCCTGATTGTTTCCGGCACGGTTATGGGTCCCATTTTAACTTTGGTTTTCCCGAGCATATAGGCTGCGACACACGAGATGAGGTGTACGAATGCGTTGGCAGGCGATCTGTGTCGAGTGTGTTCCAGTCCCATGCTGGTTTTCAACTTATCGATCTGCATCAACAGCGTCGTTCTTTCCACGCTTCACATACGGTTTGACGTAACCTGCAGGCATCAACTTCACGTCGTGCCCAAGTTTACGCAGCTGCCGACCCCAGTGATGGGACGATCCGCAGGCTTCCATGCCGACAATGCACCGTGGCAACTTCTCAAAGAAATCCAAGAGCTTCGCACGCTTAATAGCCTTGTTGAAAATAACGCGGCCATTCTCCGAAATGCCGTGAACTTGAAAAACATCCTTGGCCAGATCGAGGCCTACGGTTTTAACTGTCATTGGGTGGCTCCTTTCCTAGTCCCTCGCTTCGCATGATTTGACGTTGTGATATTTTTCTGAATCACTCTGCTATAGATTTTGGGAGGGTATTGAGATGTCAAAATGTGGTCGTGCTGTGAAGTATGTTGTTCGACTGAATGCTGGTGAGCGGTTGCAGCTTGAGGATATGATCCGCACGGGTCGGCAGGCGGCGTATCGACTGCTCAAGGCGCGGATATTGCTCAAGGCAGATGTATCTTCAGACAGTGGCGGCTGGGATGACGAGCGGATTGCAGAAGCTTTGGAGACCAGTGTTTCCACAGTATTCCGTACCCGCCGCCAGGTTGTGGAAGAAGGCCTTGAGGCGGCTCTGGGTCGCAAAAAGCAGAAGACCCCGTCCACGCCAGCAATCTTTGATGGAACCGCTGAGGCGAAGCTCATTGCGTTGGCCTGTTCGGAACCACCGGAGGGTCACGCGCGCTGGTCTTTGCGTCTTCTGGAAACGCGCGTGGTCGAATTGGGCATCGTTGAAGCAGCCAGCGACAGCACGATCCATCGGGTGCTCAAAAAAACGCGCTCAAACCGCACAAGAGCCGCTATTGGGTGATCCCTCCGAAAGCCAATGCAGGTTTTGTTGCTGCGATGGAAGATGTGCTGGAAGTCTACACGCGCCCCTATGATCCGGCCCGCCCGCTGGTTTGCCTTGACGAGACCAGCAAGCAGCTGACCTTTGAGACCCGTACGCCGATCCCAATCCGGCCGGGGCGCGAAGCCCGTTTCGACTATGAATACGAGCGCGCGGGTGTGGCCAGCCTGTTCATGTTGTTTGCCCCGCTTGAAGGCTGGCGCCATGTTGCCGTTCGAGACCGCCGAACCGCCATCGATTTTGCCCACATTCTCAAGGACCTCGCCGACACCCACTTCCCCAAGGCTGACCGGATTACACTGGTTCAGGACAATCTCAACACCCACAACCCGGCGTCGTTATACAAGGCCTTTCCACCTGATGAAGCCCGTCGCATTGTCGAACGGTTTGAGTGGCACTTCACGCCCAAACACGGCTCCTGGCTCAACATCGCAGAATGTGAACTCAGCACACTTGCGCGTCAATGTCTCGACCGCCGCATTCCTGATCGCAACACCTTGGCCAATGAAGCAAAGGCATGGGAAACCGAGCGAAACACCGCATCCGCAAAGGTGACATGGCGATTCTCAACTAAAGACGCACGCATCAAACTTGCTCACCTTTACCCGCAAATCGGATGAATCAAGGGACTAGCAGCTGATACCAACTGCACTTTGGCACATTCGATGCCGGTGGAGCAGGAGCCACCCAACTCATCCCCTTTGGGCCGTCCTAGGAGGCCGTGAACCGCTGATCCAATCACGGATGCTGTGGCGACCCTAACGACCTCCAAATGCCCAACCCAGTCATTGTGATTTTGTGCTGCGATCGCACGCAGCGCAAAAAATGCGGCATGAGCGAAAAACTTTGCGCCGCCGCGCAGAGAAGAGACTGGTCATTGGTTCAAGCCGCAGCATTGATTGTTGGATGAATTCATCAATCGCGGACGAAGCCGACCTTAGGTTTTCGCCATTCGCTAATGCAGCACTAAATCAAAGTTGCAGCGAGACTTTTGCAGCTTCGTAGCGAAGGTCCCCGTACCGGGCGTTCGTGAACGCCAAAATGCCTTGGACCAATACCGGGGCCATGCCACTTCAGTGGGAGGAGATCACGAGCCGAATCGCGAAAATTGCCCCTGTAATTCCCGACGTGCCATGATCGCCCAGCCCTGTTCCCGCTTGAGAAGGCGTTGCTGGCCAATGATACGGGCCGTGTTCAAAGTTGTGCGTTTGGGGTATTTGCGGGAAATCTAACTTTGGGCCTGGCTTGCCCTCCAACCGTCCCACCAAACTCATAGATTGGCGCAGCGCAACCCGGTTCTTCATTTATCTAGTGGGCTGAATCACCTAAAATGCCGGGTATAGCTGTTTGAGTTTTGTTCGGGCGTCGTCTGCTGTGAATTGCCAGCTTGCTTTTGTGGCGGTTGCGTTTCGATCTGCCTGCCAGGCCTGCACCTTTTCACACAGGCTGTGCCTGTCATGTATCCTTCGGTCCAGGCATTGGCGTGACAGAACGGATAGTTCGGTTTCGGCCATGTTCAGCCAGCTTCCGTGTTTCGGGGTGTAGTGCCACTCGAACCGCTCTGTCAGGCGGCGGGCCTCAGATGCGGGGAAGGCCTCATAGAGGGCCGTCGGGCTATGGGTGTTGAGGTTGTCCTGCACCAGCACAATCTGGTCAGCGTCGGGGAAGTGGATGTCACTCAGATCGCGCAGGAATTTGGCGTAGTCAGCCTTCGTGCGCCGGTCGGTTACTTTCACATGGCGGCGTCCCTCAAGCGGTGCGAAGCCCATGAACAGGTTGGCCGTGCCGCAGCGGCGATATTCATAGTCGAAGCGCGCAGGGCGTCCGGGACGCATCGGGATCGGCGTCCGGGTTTCGGCCACCAGTTGCTTTGATGTCTCATCGAGGCACACGAGCGGCCGCGTCGGGTCGCGGGGTCGCATATAGACCGACAGCACGTCCTCCATCGCCGCGACGAAAGCGGCGTTTTGACCTGGCGGGATCACCCAATACTGGCTGCGATGGGGCTTGAGCGTGTTTTTTTGAGCGTGCGCCCGACGGTATTGTGATGCACCTTGTCGACGATCTGCAACTCTATAACCCGTTTGGCCAACAGCCGGATCGACCAGCGCGCATAGCCCTCAGGTGGCTCCGGGCAGGCCAGCGTAATGAGCTTTGCCTCAGCTTCACCGTCGAATATCCGGGCCGTCGGCGGCGTTGCGCGCGGCTTGCGCCGAAACACGGCGTCCACGCCCTCTGTGACGCATTTTTGTCGGACCCGCTCCACCATGGCGCTGTTGGTCTCCAGCGCTTCGCAGATGCGGCTGTCAGTCCAGCTATCCCCCTCCGCTCCCTGATCTGCCTTGAGCAAAATACGCGCCTTCAGACTGGCCTGCGACGATGATTTGCTATTGCTCAACATACCGCGAAGTCGCGCACGCTCCTCTGAACTCAGCTCGACAATGTAAATCTTGTTTGCCATAGGACCTCTCCTCAAACGTCATCTATGGCCGTCATGAATCAGAAAACAAAAGGCAGGGAAACCCAGCAAATTGCATGAGGCAATGCACTAGGTCGAAAGTGGTTTGCTTGAAACCACGGATCAGTGGGCTGCTGGTCTGAAGTCGGCGGGAAAGAACCCAGCGTGACAAATGAAGCAATAAGATCAAATGTCTGCAAATAGCGAACAAAGAGAGGAGTTCATTCGAAGAGCAGGGTCGAGTCGATCTTATCGTGATCTCGAAAATTCGCTTGGCTGCGTGACTTCGTAAGCGCAATTTGGCGTCACGCGCCGAAGATTTCCGAATTCCATTTACAGAATTTCAGGCGCAGTTGGTATTTTTCTCGGGGATTAAAATTGTGCCGCCAGAAAAGCGGTGCGGAATTTTCCATCAGTTTTTTAATGGAAACCGTAAAATTTCATATTGGAAATTATACCTCCTCTAGTGACAGGCTTTTGGTGCCGAAACCGAAAATTTGGGCCGTGGGTGGCTGCTCGATTGGAAGTGTCATCCTTTGCCGAAGAGCCCAATGAAATTCTAGGGAGGAAATCAATGCAACTTGGAAAGATGACATTCACCAAATTCTTAGGCATTTCCGCAGTGACGCTTGCGATCGCGGGACCGGGTCAAGCTCAAGTTACCGATGCCGCAAGCGCGTTCCTGTCAGACGGCGGACTACCGGACGCCCTGATCGAACAGGCTGGGGCCGCCACGGCCAGCGAATTGAGCGTTCCACAGGAATGGATCGACAAGGCCAAAGAAGAGGGTCCCATCAATATGGGCACCAACGACACATCCGAACATGTCGCGATGTGGCTGCCGATCTTCAATGCCCGCTATCCTGACGTTCAGCTAGACGCCACCGAAACCTCTGGCGCGGCGCGGGCAGTTCAGCCGCTTTTGGCGTTCAACGCCGGCAAACTGACGCGTCATATCGTCAACAGCTTTGAGGGGTCGTTGCAGGACTATCAAGAGGCCGATGCGCTGGCTGATATCAGCGACCTGCCCGCATTGGCCGGTGTTCCGGATGACCGCAAGGATCCGGATGGTCGTTACACAGGCATGCAAAATACAACGTGGTGTCTGGGCTACAACACCGACACGGTCAGCGCCGATGAGCTGCCTGCGACGTGGTATGACTTGATGGCCGAAGGCACGCCATTGGCCGATGGCCGGGTTGGCGCCGCGAACCGCGCGCAGCTTTGGGCCATCAATCTTTGGACACACGCCGATTACGGTGCGGAAGGCGTTTCAGAGAAAGTCCTTCCGGGGTTCTTTAACAACCTGCGCCCGCAGCTTCGCAAAGAAGGCATCGGCGGCATTTCGAACCTGCTGCTTGCGGGTGAATTTGATGTGGCCCTACCGGTACCGAACGATGAGACCTTTGAGATGATGCAGACCGGCGCGCCTGTGGGCTTTCACTGCCCTGAACCGGTGGCGCAATATTTCAGCCTGATCGGCATGTTCAAAGATTCACCCAGCCACTATTCGTCGAAGATCTTAATCAACTGGATGCTAAGCCAGGAAGGTCAGTTGACGCGCTATGTGGCCGGGCTGGACGGACCGATCCACAAGGACCTGCAAACCGCAGCGTCCACAGCACTTGGTGGCTCGTTTGAAGGCAAGGACATCGCGTTGCGCACCTTAAAGGGTCTGACGGAAGAGCTGTCGAATCTCTACGGCGTCTACAACCCCATGTGGGCTGACGCGGGCGGGCCTGCACGCTAAGGTCGAAGCCACGCGAAAGTTGGATGGCGGTAGTTCTCCCTGTCGCCATCCGAGATTTGAAACGAACCTGATCGCGACCGTTACACATGACTGAGACGTCAGCCTCATCAAAAAGCGATCCAATCGCCGCGGGTGCAAGCCGGGGTGTATTGACCAGGGCGTTTCCCTGGATCGTCCTGGCCATCGTCTTGGTGATGACGATCATGCCGATCTTTTCCCTGATTGCCGGGTCGTTCAGCCTATCGCGGCTGCCAAACGATTTCTCTTTCGAAAACCTCGGGCTAGCGAATTTCTACGCGGTCTGGGTCGAACAGCGCATCGACAAGGTGTTGTGGACCACGCTGATCTATGTGGCTGGTTCCACGATTTTCGGGGTCAGCGTCGCGGTTATTCTGGCCTGGCTGGTCGAACGCAGCGACATGCCGGGCAAGATGTGGATTTACGCCGGTGTGCCACTGGCGATTGCGGTACCGGGCATCCTGCATTCGATCACGTGGGTTCTGCTGATGAGCCCGCGATCGGGATTCATCAATCGCGGCTGGATGTATCTTTGGGACACCAAAGTGCCGCTGTTTGACATCTATACCATGAGCGGCCTGATCTTTGCCGAAGGTTTGCGACTGGTGCCGGTGGCGTTTCTGATGCTGGTGCCGCTGCTACGGTCTATGGACCCCGCATTGGAGGAAGCAGCGGCGACCAATGGCGCTGGACCATTGCGCGCGACACGGCGTGTGACGCTGATGCTGATGTTGCCGGGATTGGCCGCGATCACGATTTTTCAGGCGATCACCGCGCTGGAAAATTTTGAGATCCCCGGCATCCTTGGGCTGCCGGTTGGCCTGCATGTTTTCTCAACTCGTGTGTTCAACATCATCGACAATGTGGGGACCATACCCGCCTTTGGACAGGCGAACGCGGCGGCGTTGTTTTATCTGGTCATCGCACTGATCACGTCGTTCTTCTATATCCGCCTCGTGCGCCATTCCGAGCGTTACGCGGTGATCACCGGCAAGGGTTATACTCCCCGCCAGGTGCGTTTGCGCGGTTGGCGCTACGTTGCGCTGAGTGGGGCCTTATTGTTCCTGTTCCTGACCATCGTGCTGCCATTTCTGGTCATGCTTTATGTGTCACTGATCAACTACATGCGCCAACCCAGTTGGGAAGCGGTGCAAAGCTTTTCGTTCCAGCATTATGAAAAGGTGTTCAACCAGCCGCGCGCGCAAAAGGTGCTTTGGAACACGATCTATATGACCCTGCTGACCGCAACGGCGGTGACGGTGCTGTCCTTTATCATCGCATACATCATCGTGCGCACTCGGTTTGTGGCGCGTTATGCGCTGGATATGCTGTCATTCCTGCCCCATTCGATCCCCGGCATCGTGCTTGGGTTGGCGCTATTCTGGTTGCTGCTGCAGTTCGACATCATGACGGGCGCCAGCACATTTGGCTCAATCTATGCGCTGGTTTTTGGCTTTACGGTCCTGTTCATCGCGTATGGTGTGCGCGCGATGAGCACGGCGCTGATCCAAATCCACGCTGATCTGGAAGACGCGGCGAAACTGTGCGGGGCACCGCCGTGGCGCGTTGCCACTCGTGTCTTTGTGCCGCTGCTGCTGCCTACGATTGTCGGCATCTGGATTTACTGCGCATTGCTCAGCGTGCGGTTCATCAGCCTGCCGCTGATCCTGTCCCAAGGCGGCGATAACGAAGTGCTGGGCGTGATGATTTGGTATCTTTGGGACAACGGCAACATCAGTTCTGTCGGTGCCATCGGGGTCGGGCTGATGCTGTTTATGTTCTGTCTGGCGCTTGTTCTGCGCTTTGTGGGCTTTGGCCGTCAGCGCAATGTAGGAGCCGCGATTTGATCAAAATAGAAGACCTGGCTGTGACGTTTCGCACCGATCATGGCGATGTGCATGCGGTCAAGAACGTGTCCATCCATGTGGCCGAGGGAGAGTTCTATACCTTGCTCGGGCCTAGCGGCTGTGGGAAGACCACGACTTTGCGTTGCCTTGCGGGGCTGGAGCGTCCGACGGCGGGGCGCATCCTGCTCAATGGCGAAACTGTATTTGACGGCGCGCGCGGTATCACCGTGCCGACGCATCAGCGCGACATTGCGATGGTGTTTCAATCCTATGCCATCTGGCCGCATCTGACGGTCTTTGAAAACGTGGCCTTCCCGTTGCGCGAAATGCGTCCGCGTGTGCAAGACGCAGAGATCAAGGACCGGGTGGCGCGGTCTTTGGAATTGGTGCAACTGACTGGCTATGACGAGCGTCCCGCGCCGTTTTTGTCTGGCGGCCAGCAACAGCGGCTGGCGCTAGCGCGCGCAATCTGCCGGGAATCCCCGGTTGTGCTGTTGGATGAGCCGCTAAGCAATCTCGACGCCAAGCTGCGCGCCGAAACCCGTCTGGAACTGCGCAGTCTTGTCAAACGGCTTGGCATGACGGCGGTTTATGTGACCCATGACCAGACCGAAGCGTTGACCATGGCAGATCGGGTGGCGGTGATGAATTCGGGCGAGATAGTGCAGGAATCGCCACCACGAGAGATATATCAAAAGCCAATTTCGCGCTTTGTCGCCAGCTTTATCGGGCAGATCAATTTTCTGGAAGGCGAGATCAAGGAAAAGGGCGTGGTCGACACGCCTGCGGGCAAGCTGCGCTATGTCGACAAGGACGGCCCGGAACCCGGCACCAAGGTGACCGTCGCGATCCGGCCAGAGAACCTGTTTCCCGACACAAAAGGCGCGTCACAGGACGCCAATCTGCTGGACGGCATCGTCGAAGAGGTCATCTTTTTGGGCGGCATATTGGAATGCACGGTCAAAACCGGATCGGCCCAATTGACCATGCAGCTGCACCCCGCCCATGGGCCGGAACCGGGCGCAGGGGTCACTTTGCGAGTGCAACCCGATGATGTGAATATTCTCAGGAAGTAACCGCCAGAAACGCCGGATCGGCTTCGTGGGCGACGTATTCCGGGGCCTGTTCGGTCACCAATTGGCAAAACAGCTCTCCCAGATCGCCAAGCTCCTTTTTCTCCCTCGTATGCAACCCGAACACACGAACGGCGACCGGTTCGGCGATGTCGATGCAGCTTAGCTGCCCCCGGGCGACCTCATCGCGCACGATCAGTTCTGCGGCCAAAGTCACCGCATCCGACTGGCGCACGATATTTTTTAATACGTCGATTGACGCGGCCTGCACCGTGCGTTGCGGGAAGGGTATACCGTTGGCAGTAAACAGCGCCTCGATCTGCGCGCGAAAGGAACCGCCGTGCGGCGGGATCGCCCACAATGCATCCTGCAGGGAGGCCAATGAAACAGAATTTTGCTGGGCAAGCGGGTGGCCCTGACGGGTCACGAGCACCGTCTTGGCCGAAAACAGCGGTTGCGTGAAAAACTCTGGCCGGTTGGCGGCGGTGCCCGGCGCGCCGATCACCACATCAAGTTCATTGCGGGCCAACAGCGCCATCAGATCCTCGTCGATGCCTTCTGTCACACTGATCGCGACGTCGTCGGTGATCGACAGGATCCGGCTGATAACCATCGGGATCAAACCGCTGGCCGACAGGGGCGTGCCGCCGATCCGCAACCGCCCGCTGATACCGTGAGACAAAAGGCTGATCTCTTCGGCAGCCGACAGGATCGAGGCCTCGATCTCATTGCCATGCCGTGCTAACGCCATACCGGCGCGGGTCAATCGCGCCCCGTGGCGGCCACGATCGACAAGTTTGGCCTTGGTAATATCCTCAATCCGCTGGATGCTGAGCGACAGCGCAGGTTGAGAGATATTCAACGCGCCTGCGGCTTTGACGTAGCTGCCATGCGTGCCGATCGCAGCGAGATAGCGCAGATATCGAGGTTTGATTTCCATAATGCCAGCTTATTGAAGCCTGATATTTTCATATTAGCGCTAATATACTGACAAGTGTCAATCTTGCGGGGTGTCATGGCAAAAGCGAATGGCACACCAGATCATGAAAGACGCGTTGGCGACGCACTGCTTGGATCGCCAAATGTGTCGCATAGGGAGGATCCAATGAACATTTTCAAAGCAACAGCTGCTGTCGCCGTTCTTGTTGCAGGCACATTACCCGGCGCGACTTTTGCCGAAACGCTAAAAGTATCTACCTTTGTGCCGCCTAAGCATGCCTTCAACCGTATGCTAACGGCCTGGGGGGAAGAACTGGCAGAGAAATCAGGCGGGGAATTGACGATTGATCTGTTCCCGGCAGGCCAACTTGGGCCGCCGCCACGGCAATACGATCTGGCCGCCACCGGCGCGGCAGATGTGGCGGTACACCTGACAGCAACGACGCCGGGACGTTTTCCAATGGCAGAACTGGCGGCCTTACCGCTGTCTTATCCATCTGCCGGAAGCGATAGTGCGACCAGTTCACAGCGCCTGACCGAGTTGGCGGGCGACTATCTGGCCGCTGAGAACCCCGGTACCAAGATCTTGTGGATGGCAGTTACGCCACCCCTGAAAATCAACGTCAAAACCGATGGTCTTTCCATGCTTTCCGACCTTGAAGGCCTGCGCATCCGCTATGCGGGCAAGGTCTTTCAGGCAATGATCGAGGATCTGGGCGCGTCACCAATGCCGGTGTCACCGAGTCAGGTGTCGGAGTCCCTGTCCAAAGGTGTCATCGACGGCGCGACTTTCCCATATGAAGCTCTGATGGCCTTTGATCTGGGTGACGCCCTGAGCCATTCCATCGAACCAGGCATGGCGTCGGCTGTGTTCTCTGTCGTGATGAATGAGGCCAAGTTCAACGCGCTGTCTGCGGAGCACCAGCAACTGATCATCGACACTACTGGGCCTGCACGCGCCAATGCGTATGGTGCAATGTGGGACGCGGGCGAGAAGCATGGCAAGGAGTACATTCTGTCCAAGGGTGTTGAGATCGTCACGCTTGAAGGCGGGGAACTGGACAAGTTGACCGCGATTGTCGAGCCAATCATTGCGAACACGATCAAAGCGGTTGAGGACAGCGGAAAACCCGGCCAAGCCTTTTTCGACGCCTACACCCAATAACAAATCAATGCGGCGGGCCCGTTCTTAGGGCCCTGCCGGTTCGACCAAGCTTTCAGCCGGAAACCTGAATGTCCAAGCTAAATGCCATCGCCCGCCTAGTTATCCGGGTTTACCTCGGCGTCGCCATGGCGGCGTTGTTTGTGATGATGATGGCAATCGTGATTGATGTGTTCATGCGATACACGTTCAATTCACCAGTTATGGGCACGTTTGACGTGGTTGAAATTTGTCTTGTGGTCGCAGTTTTCTATAGCATGGGCGCGGCGATTTCGGGGTTTCATGAGATCGTCATCGACCTGGTGGATCAGGTGGCACCGCAGCACCTTGTGCGCGTGTTGTGCCGCATTGCCGGTCTATTGTCCGCGGCAGTCCTGTTGTTCATTTTCGTTGCGATGGTGACACCCGCAACGCAATCCTATCAATATGGCGAAATCCGGCTGGAACTGAACATGCAGGTCTGGATTGTTTGGGTCATCGCGCTAACGGGCATGTGTGGAGGCTTGCTTGCCTCAATCTTAAGTGTGGTGAACCCCAAGCGCCCCGACAGATCCGAGCCGCCAATGCCAGTCGAGTCGTCATGACCCCGGCGGTAATAGGTCTTTCCTCTGTTGGCGTCTTATTCGCGCTTTTATTCATGCGGGTGCCGGTGTGGCTGGCACTGGCGTTGATCGGGATTGGCGGCAATATCATCCTGTCAAATGTCACTGTCGCACAGTTTATCGCCGGGTCGACGGCGTTTGATATGTCGTCGAGATACGGGTTGTCTGTGATCCCGATGTTCATTCTGATGGGGGAAATCGCCACGCGGTCGCAATTGTCCGCGACGCTTTTCGCGTCTGCTCGAGTTGTGCTGTCCGGCTTGCGCGGTGCGCTGTCGGTGGCCACCATTGCAGCATCGGGCGCGTTTGGGGCGATCTCGGGCTCGTCGGTTGCCACGGCTGCGACGATGACGCGAATATCACTGCCAGAGATGCGCAAGGCGCGTTATGACGATGGGTTCTCGGCCGCGTCGGTTGCTGCGGGCGGGACGCTGGGCATCCTTATCCCGCCGTCAATCATCCTGATCATATACGGGGCGATTGCAGAGATTTCAGTTCCACGTCTGTTCGCCGCGTCGCTGCTTCCGGGCATCGTGCTGTTGACGCTATATATTGCGGTGGCGCTAACTATCGCCAATGCCAAGACCGGAATGGTGCCCAGTGAAACGTCAGCCCCCTTCCGTGAAAGGGTCATCGCCGCGTTAAAGCCATGGCAGTTTGTGCTGCTTTTCGTCGTTACCATCGGCGGGATATACACCGGAATCTTCAGCCCTAATGAGGCCGCCGGGATTGGTTGTTTCGGGGCGATGGTTCTTGGATTTCTGGAACGCCGCCTCAGCATCAGAGGCTTATTGGACGCGTTGCGTTCAACCGCGATCACAACGGCCACGCTGTTCATGATCGTCATCGGCGCCACGATGTTTGCCAATTTCGTTGTTCAAACGCGTTTGCCAAACCTGCTGATCGGCATGACGGAGGCGATGGACCTTGCGCCGCTGACTGTGATGACCATCATCATCTGCCTTTACGTGATCCTGGGATGTTTCCTCGAAGGCATCGGCATGGTGTTGATCACGGTGCCGGTTTTTCTGCCGGTCATTACCGAATTTGGCTATGACTCGCTTTGGTTTGGGATCATCGTGGTGATCGTTGTAGAGCTTGGCTTGATCACGCCGCCTGTGGGCATGAATATCTTCATCATTCAGGCGCAGGCACCCGATGTAAATCTGGGCCAGCTATACCGCGGCATCGTGCCGTTTCTGGCCGCGCCGCTGGTTCTTATTGTTCTGCTCTTTGGCTTTCCACAAATCGCGTTGTGGTTGCCGGATCTGCTATATTAGGGGATGCCATGAAAGACCGTGTGCTTGTCATGAATGCCGACGCTGAATGGATCGCGGATCAATTGGCGGCGGCCTGTCCGGGGTATACTTATTCGGCGGCGACAACGGCGGAAGACGCCATGGGGGCCGCGCTTGATGCAGAGATTCTGATCGGGCTGGCACCGGCGCTGAGCGAACCGCTGATCCAAGCGACGCCCAATTTGAAATGGATCCACGCGCTGACGACCGGGGTCGATAACCTGCTGACCTCGCCGTCCGTGGGCAAGGACGTCGTCTTGTCCAACAGCAGCGGGTTCCACGGGCCGCAGATGTCCGAACTGGCGATCCTGCTGATGCTCAGCACCCTGCGCGACTATCCCCGCATTCTGGATAACCAACGTGCCAAACATTGGCAGCGCTGGCCGCAGCCGTTGTTGCAGGGCCGTACGGCTTGTATCGTTGGCGTCGGGTTGATTGCAGAGGCTTTGGCCGCAAGACTTAACGCGCTGGAGATGACGGTTACCGGCGTTTCAGATGGGCGGGCAGAGGTCGATGGCTTTGCTCAAATCTTCAAACGCACCGATCTTGTGAAAGCGGTAAGCGATGCGGATTTCGTGGTCGTCTTGACGCCTTATACGCCGCAGACCCACCACATCGTTGACGATGCCGTCATTGGCGCAATGCGCTCTGACGCGATCCTGATCAATATCTCGCGCGGTGGCTGTGTCGATGAGGCGGCAGTGCGGCGGCATTTGGCTAAGGGCACCATCCGCGCGGCGGCGTTGGATGTGTACGAACAAGAACCCTTACCGCCCGACAGCCCGAACTGGGATACACCCGGCATGACAATCATCCCGCATCTGGGCGGGGTTAGCGATAATTACAAAGAACAGGTGCTACCGGTTGTGATCCGCAACCTTACCGCATGGGCCAAGGGCGGCGCGGCGGGTCTGCCTGACCGCATTGATCGAGAGGACACGACATGAGCGAATTCATAACCCATACCAGCACCGCAGAACTGGAACGCCGCTGGACCGCCGTTCGCGCCGCGATGCGGGACATGAATGTACAGGCGATGGTCATGCAGGGCCGTGACGACTGGCTGGGCGGCTACGTGCGCTGGTTCACCGATATCTGGGCGGTGAATGGCTATCCCCGCACGGTCATCTTTTACGCAGATCGCCCGATGACCGTGGTCGAAATGGGGGCCTTCGACACAAGGATTGATGTGGGTGACGACGACCTGGTCAACCGGGGCGTTGACCACATCCTTTCGACGCCATCGTTCTTTTCGGTTGGCTATTCACCGCGTTATGATGCCGACCTTGTCGTTGGCGACCTGCAGGCCAATGGCGTCACGCGCGTGGGTCTTTTGACGCCCGACAGCCTGCCCGTCAGCCTTGTGCGCGGGATCGAGGCGATTGAGGGTGTGAAAATCACCGACGCCACCGACCCGATCGACTGGATCAAGGCGATCAAAAGCCCCGAAGAGCTGGATCAAGTGCGTGCTTGTTGCGTGATGCAAGACAAGGTATTCGAGGCTGTGTGCGGTTTCATCAAGCCAGGCCTGCGCGACATCGACGTGATCAACTTTGCGCAGGCAGAGGCGCATCGGCTGGGCTCGGACAACGGCCTGTTTCTGGGATCGTCCGCACCAATGGGCATGGCCGCCCGGTTCAAACCTCGCCAGCGGCAAGGCGGCGTGATTGAAGACGGCGAACATTTCTCATTGCTGATCGAGGTGAACGGCCCCGGCAGCATGTACGCCGAAGTCGCGCGCACGATGGTGTTGGGCAAAGCCACCAATGAGCTGAAAGACCAGTTTGCCACTGTGAAAGAGGCGCAGGACCATACGTTGTCACTGATGAAACCCGGCGCCAAGGCTGCGGATATCGCAAACGCCCATGACGCCTGGATGACCAGCCGGGGCCTGCCGGCAGAGTGTCGCCTTTATGCGCATGGGCAGGGCTATGATCTGGTCGAACGCCCTCTGATCCGCGCGGACGAGACGATGGAATTGGCCGCCAACATGAACTTCACCGTTCATCCCGGCTATGACGATGGCACCGTCTTCGCGGTGATCTGCGACAATTATCTGGTGACCGAGGACGGTGTCAGCGATTGTCTGCACGCGACCCCGAAACAGATATTCGAGATCAACTGACCATGCCCGACCTTACGCCAAAAATTGCGCTTGAAGAGCATTTCATGCACCCCGAAATGGCCGACTATTGGGCGACGACGCGGATCAACATATCGCCCGATCTGTTCGACAAAGCGCACGCGCCGTTGACGGATTTCGGCGACGGGCGACTGGGCGTCATGGACGCGGCGGGCATTGATATTGCGGTGTTGTCGCTCGCGGGTCCGGGTGTGCAGGTCGAACCTAACGCCGATGTCGCGATCCGGCGCGCAAAACTGTGCAACGACTATCTCGCCGACAAGATGCGCGATCAGCCCCGGTTCGGCGGGTTGGCGCATCTGCCGATGCAAGACCCGACGGCTGCGAGCGACGAGTTGGAACGCTGTATGACGGACCTTGGTTATCAAGGCGCAATGATCAATGGCGCAACAAACGGCGCCTATCTGGACGAGGACCAGTTTTCCCCCTTCTGGGAACGCGCAGAAGCGCTGGGCGCGCCGATCTATATCCATCCCGCCAACCCAGCCGCGATGCCACCGATGTTCGATGGACACAGCGAGCTATACGGCCCGGTATGGAGTTGGACGGTCGAGACCGCCAATCACGCGCTGCGGCTGATCTTTGGCGGTGTGTTCGACCGATACCCTAAGGCCAAGTTGGTCCTTGGCCATATGGGCGAAACCTTACCGTTCCAGTTGTGGCGGTTGGACGGGCGTTGGAAGATTTGCAACGCGCAGGGCAAGACGCTGAAATTGCAGCCGTCAGAATACTTGAAACGCAACCTCTGGGTCACGACCTCTGGGGTCTGCTCAGACGAGCCTTTGAAATGTGCGCTGGCGGCGCTCGGCGAAGATCGTGTGCTGTTTTCGGTCGATCACCCGTTTGAGCAGACGAAACTTGCCGTGGACTGGATCGAAGCTGCTGACATTTCGAACACAACGCGCCAAAAGGTCTGCAGCGAAAACGCCAAGGCTTTGCTTGGGCTTTAACGCCCAAATGATTAGGCCAGATTGGGGGCAATGTGAAACTTTATCACGGAATAACCAGCGTTTGTTCGATCAAGGTCCGCATTGGGCTGGCCGAGATCGGGTTGAACTATGATGAACAAGTGCTGGACCTGCAAAAGGGCGATCAGTTTCACCCCGATTATCTCGCACTGAACCCCAATGGCGATGTTCCGACGCTGGTTGATGGGGAACTGGTGCTGGTGGAATCCAGCCTGATCCTGGAATACCTCGACCGGGAATATAACGATGGCAAATTGATGCCCCGGGGCCGCGCGGCAGAGGCCACAGCGCGGCATTGGCTACTGAAAACTCTTGCAATCCATGATGCAATCAATTCGCTGACATTCTCGACCGCGAACCGCGACCGGACGCTGGCGAATAAGACAGCCGAGGAAATCGAGGCGTCGATCGCAAAGATGCCTGACCCAATCAAGGCGTTAAAACGCAGAGATTTGTTAGACAACGGGTTGGACTCGGTGCATGTATCGCAAGCACTGAAGACGTTGCGGCGCTGCTTTGCCGAGATGGACGCTGAACTGCAAAACACGCCATGGATCAGTGGCGCGGATTTCGGGATAGCGGATATCGCAGTAGTTTCCTATTTCGACCGGCTGGAACGGCTGGGTTTTGACGGGCTGATGGGCGGAACCCGCGTGCATGATTGGTTGAAACGCATGCAAGCGCGCGACAGCTTCAAAAATGAGGTCCTTGGCAGGATAGATGCCGCCGCTGCAGACACGATGCGCAGATCGGGCGCACAATATTGGCCTGCTCTTCGGGATCGCTGGCGAACCGCTTGAGGGAACTCGCATTGATCCTGGCCGTGGTAAGGGAGGCCTAAGTGACAACACAGCAAATGCAGATTTCAGTTCGGACATTCGAGCCCAGAACCACCGTGCGTCACATGTTTACTACCGGCTATCATGCGATCTGGGTCAAGCAGGGAACGGTTTTAGTCGCGGGTGCGCATATCGAAACCGGCCAAGGTGTCTTTGCCATGTCTGACGCAGACCTCGAAGCAACCGGACCCAATTCGGCCAAATGCCTTTGCTTTTCCCTTCAAGCGGCCCCGACCAGCCAAACCCCAATTCTCGTCCAGCACGTGCAAATCCCAACCGGCCAGGCGGTATTCAGGTTGGATCAGGTCTCCTTTCCCCGCGGTGCGATTGCCTATCGCCATGTCCATGCCGGTGCGGGTATTCGATACCTGCTGCAGGGATCACTTAGCGTGCAATCCGACCATGGCACGGAACTGATGCAGCCCGGCGATGCGTGGTTCGAAGATAAGAATGCGCCGGTGCGCGCGGTTGCGTCCGAAACCGAGGAAACCGAGTTTATTCGCGCGTCTATTCTGCCCGAAGCCTATCTTACCCCGATTCTGGATAAGACGTTGGCGTCACCAGTGCACTACTCGACAGAATTTTTTCGTAGTTTTTTGATTCGTTTTTTACGATACTCGTTGACCCTTTTTCGCAGAGGGTTGCGATGAGGGATTTCCACCATTGTTATGGAAATGATCCTCGGTTCTCTCAAAGCCTCATTTGGCTCCAGTTCAACGGCAATTCCGCCAAACTCTCCAAGAAATAGAACATTTGAAACGGTTTCGTGATCTGCTTTGAATGTATCAGGGTCATTTTTCCGTACGTGTTTCGGGATGATCACCTGAAAGGGAGTGGCAGCCATCAGATCGAGCACAAGTGTCATGGTTCTTTTAGGGAGCGCAGCCAGTTCATTGAGCTTATCCGTGAGGGCGTAGAAACGGTTGGGGTCCTCTTCCATCATGTCGAACATGAGGTCCCGGATCTTCTCATAAGCGAGATCTTCGTTGATTGGGAAGTTGTTCTCCATGGCGCGCACCTTTTGCCCCGTGTTGACCAGCCTGAATGCCCCCGTGATTAGTATGGGGTGAGAGGGGTTTCCAGGTACGTTGCCCCATGATTCAAGGTTCAAAAGCGACACAATATGGACCGCCACTCATGTCGATCACTAACACCGCACTTTTTGTCTGTCTCGATGATTTTGCAAAAACCTACGAGGACTGGGAGCGCCACCGGTTGATCCCCTCGGGTCGTCAGAGGCTTCGCTCCGGCAAGCTGACCCTGGGGGAGAGCCTGTTCATCATGGTCTTGTTTCACTTGTCGCCGTTCAAGGACTTCAAACATTATTGGATTTATGGCGTTGAGCAGAAATACCGTGACTGCTTTGGCAACCTCCCGAGCTATGGTCGGTTTGTCAGCCTCATGCCAAGATTAATGGTGCCGTTTTGCATACTGCTGCACTGCTTCAGCGGTGAAAAAACCGGCGTCTATTTTGCCGACAGCACTAAGCTCGCGGTCTGCCACAATGCCCGCATTAATCGAAACAAGGTCTTCAAGGGGCTGGCAAAGCGCGGTCGCAGCACAATGGGCTGGTTCTTTGGCTTCAAACTGCATCTAATCATCAACAACAAGGGGGAGATCATGGCCGTCAAAATCACGGCAGGTAATGTCGATGATCGAAAGCCGTTTGAAGCCATGATCGCGGGCCCCGAAGGCAAAATATTTGCTGATAAGGGCTATATCTCCAAATCCCTCTTCCAACGGCTCTGGCAGCGTGGGCTCCACCTCGTCACCGGCATTCGCCGCAACATGAAAAACTATCTCCTGCCAATCCTGAACAAAATCCTGTTGCGAAGGCGGTTCATCATCGAAACTCTGTTCGATAAGTTGAAAACCAGCATGGGACTGGAACACACTCGACACAGATCGCCTGCCAACGCATTCGTACACCTCATCTCGTGTGTCGCAGCCTATAGGCTCGGGAAAACCAAAGTTAAAATGGGACCCATAACCGTGCCGGAAACAATCAGGCAGGTCGAATACCAGATATAGCGCTTATCCAGAACTCAGGTTATCTTGGAAAGCCGTCGATTTCTTATCTG
This sequence comes from uncultured Paracoccaceae bacterium, assembly GCA_951812305.1. Lineage (GTDB taxonomy): Bacteria > Pseudomonadota > Alphaproteobacteria > Rhodobacterales > Rhodobacteraceae > Rhodobacter_B. Next base: position 18,988 of record CATOSB010000006.1, on the reverse strand, counting down.
GATGCAGAGGATGAGGCGAAACCAAAGCGACAAACCAACACGCGGTTCTTTGATCAGATCATCGACGTCGGCGATCACGTACCGACCTGATCATGCAATCTTTTTGGCCTTTTCCCACAGCTGGTGCCCACGGCGGGCCAGCCCGCGAACGTTTGCAGACATCGCCACGGTTTCACCCTGTTCAAGCAGACGCAGGTTATCTGCGATTTTCCCGGCCTCATAGGAATAGTTGACCATCATCCCGAAAGAGTTCGCCTGTCCAGTGTCCGACGTGTCAGCACCGGGCAGAACGGCCAGAATTTGTGCACCGTTTTGCAGATGAAACCGCGCGACCGGGTCAATGGGAAGCTGCCGCGCGTTGCGCGAAGTCAGGTATGCCGCGCAAAGACGGGACAGGGATTGTTCATCACCTGCGTGGTCCTCCAAACCTTGCGCGTCGATCCAGCGGCGCAGACCGGGAATGGGCGACAGCGTGACGTAACGGCGAAGGTTTGGCAGATCAAGGCTCAGATCGCGGACCACTTGTTTGATCAGGGAGTTGCCGAAAGAAATACCGGCCAAACCAGCCTGACAATTGGAAATCGAATAGAATACGGCGGTGTCCACAGCGTCTACGTCCAGCGAACTGCGCTCGCTTGCAAGTACATCCTGAATGGAGGTCGGCAATCCCTTGGACAGCGCAACCTCGACAAAGATCAGCGGCTCTGCCGGCATGGCGGGGTGGAAAAACGCAAAACAGCGGCGGTCGTCCGGTTGCAGGCGAGCGCGCAGGTCGTCCCATGAATCGATTTCGTGAACGGACTCATAGGCGATGATCTTTTCCAGGATCGAGGCAGGCGTGTCCCATGTGATCTGTTGCAGGATGAGGAACCCCCGATTGAACCATGCGCGCAGCATCAGCGCGAAACCTGCATCGGCGCGGGCAAGGGCGGGGTTGGAGATCAGCAGCCGCAGCAGATCTTCGCGCATCCGGACAAGCTCCACCGTCGCGCCGGGCGGCTGGTTCAGGCGGCGCAAAAGCTCGTGGCGTCTGGGTTCTGTCGCACGCACCAGCGCGGAATAATCCTCTGGCGATCCGGACGACTGATAGCTTTGGGCGGTCTAATGACCTCTTCGGGACACAGCTCCAACTGGTCGTTGATGTGCTGAAAGAACGTGCGCTTTTCTGCATCGTCCAGCTCGGCAAATTGCGCGAGAATTTCGGCTGCGGTCTGAAACGTCGAAACTTCGGTCGTCTCTGACAACAATTTGTCGCACAGCGCGCTAAGTGTCCCGTTGCGCCGACCGCCCAGCAGCCTGCGTGGGGGGTCCAGCAGCCCGTCTAGCATCTCTCCCAAATAGCTTTTGCGTACCATGGCGTTTCCCCGGGGGCGCGATCAGTGGTTCTGATCCGACAGTTTCGATTGCGTCCAGTCGGGGTCTGGTTCGGCGGGTTCCGACACCAAGCCAGCGGCATGAATGCCCTGAATGGCGCTGAATTCATCCTTTTCCGATGTATCCCCGCTGATCCCGACGGCACCGATGGTCATTCCGTCGGTGTCCTCGACCAGCACTCCACCCGGCACGGGGATGAACCGCCCGTCTGACGCCGCTGACAAAGCATTCAGGAATGTCGGGCGTTTTGCCAGCCGATCCCGGATCAGTCGGCTGGAAATACCCATGCCAAGCGCGCTCCATGCCTTGCCCAAGGCGATATCCAGACGCAGGATGCCCGATCCATCCTCGCTCTGCACCGCGATGACCTTGCCGCCGCTGTCCAGCACCACAACGGTCAATGGCAGCATGTCATGTTCGCGTCCGGCGGCCAGCGCCGCATCGTAACTCCCAAGCACCCCCCACGTTTGAGTGTTATTGTCAGTTTTATGGTGAGTCGAATTTGCCATTTTGCGCGTGTTTTTTTCTTTCTTGTCTGAATTCTGTGGCGCCGGGTTGATTTCTCTGAATCAGTGGTGGGATGGATCAGGTTGCCGCCCTTGAACAACTTCTCGCCACGGCTCTGCGTCGGATCGCTGAGCTTGAAGCTGCGTTGGCGAGCATGGCGGAAGAGATCACGGACCTGCGCCGACAGTTGGCCAAGAACAGCAGCAATAGCAGCAAGCCCCCTTCAAGTGATGGCCTGAAGAAGCCAGCCCCGCGCAGCCTGCGTGGCAAATCCGGAAAGAAAAGTGGCGGCCAAGTTGGCCACCGGGGCGACACCCTGCGCCAGACGTCAACACCCGACTTTGTCGAACGGCATGAGGCGACGCATTGCAGCGCCTGTCAGAGCGCCCTGACGGCGGAGATGGTGAAAGGGATCGAGAAGCGTCAGGTGTTCGACTTGCCTGCGCCACGCCTGGAGGTCACCGAGCATCAGGCGGCGGTTTATTGTTGCGACCATTGTCGAGCCACGACGACGGCTGGCTTTCCCGATGGCGTGGCCGCGCATGTGCAATATGGCACGCGCATGCGGGCAGTGGCGGTCTATTGCAATGTTCAGCAGCTGATACCCGAGGATCGGGTCTGCCAGCTTATGCGCGACCTGTTTGGGGCCACCAGCTTGTGCGCGGCCAGCGTGACCAACTGGACGCGCGGCGCGGCAAATAAGATGGGTGTCGTGGTTGAACACATTCTCGCCCGGCTTGCCGAAGGCGGCGTTCGGCATCTGGACGAGACCGGACTTCGTGTTGCCGGCAAGCTGCACTGGCTGCACACGATCTGCGATACCGCCTTCACCCATTACCGCATCAGCGCCAAACGCGGTGCTGTTCCAACCTTCCTGACCGGCGGGACGATCATTCATGATCACTGGAAACCCTACTACGCCCATATGAGCGGAGTGGACGCCCACGCCCTCTGCGGGGCGCATCACTTGCGCGAACTCAAGGCCATCGAAGAGATCGAAAAAGAGCCTTGGGCGACGGAGATGAGCGCAGTGCTTCATAGCGCCAATCAGCTCAGATGCGCGGCTCAGGATCAAGGCGAGACCGAACTCCCGGAACTGGTTCGCCAGGGTATAGTCACCAGATACATGGCGATCCTCGCCAAGGGGCTCGCCTTCCACGAACGCCAGCCCCCGCTGGCCAAAAGCCCCGGCACCCGCGGCCGAAAAGCCAGGCGGCCAGGCCACAACCTGCTCCTCCGCCTGCGTGACTACCGCGATGACGTTTTGCGATTCATCGCCGACTTCGCGGTCCCATTCACAAACAATCAGGCCGAACAGGACCTGCGCATGATGAAGCTGCGCATGAAAATCTCGGGCACCTTCCGCACCCTCGAGGGCGCGCGGGTCTTCGCCGACATCAGGTCCGTCATCTCGACGGCCAGAAAACACCGGTTCAACATCCTGGAAATCCTGACCCTGTCACCACCTCAGATCATCGCACGGCTCTGACGGAACAAAACCCCGCAACCCTATCGGACAGGGTGCTTGGGAGTTACCTTTTAACAAGGAACGCTTGAGTTTCATGCTGTTTCCTCCCCGTCTTCTTCGTAGAACTCATTGATCCACGTATCCGAGTAGCCTCGCTCACGGCCCGGCCAAATTCGGGATACGATGGCATCGTTGACGGCATCAGCATTCGTAATGAAACGCTCTATGCCCTTTTTTTTGCCCCGAGTATCTGGCTCGTATTCATACACTGACTGGTACACATCTGACGCGTTCGCGATCGCATCAGAACGCAGATAGAACACTGGCAAGACTTCGGTGGGACAATGCTCCAAGAGATTGGCCACCTGCTTGAGATCTTGGTCGTTGGTTCTCTGCACGATAGTTGGGAGTAACATGTTAGCCCCCGTGCCAATTTCGATGCGATCATGGTCGAGGATATGGTTGATCATCCCACGAAGTCCGGTGACGAAGGTAGACAAGGTTGCAATGTCAAAACCTTTCATGGTCTGCGGAATGACGAGATTGGTCGATGCGACAACGTTGTTCAGTTGAAAAAGCGTCAGCGCCGGTTGGTAGTCGATAATTATGCAATCGAGCGTCTCGCCTAGTGCGTCTTCAAGCTTCAACGGATCAACAGTTCCATTGGACAGCAACTCATTTGGCGCGGTCTTGGGTTGATGATGGTCCCGCCAGCGTTCGATAGAGTCCCGTAGGTACCTGTAGAAAGCCTTTTCCGGGGGGTTATCACGGATAAGCCGTGTGATTTGAAGTTCGCCCTCAGAGGTTTCTCCATGCGCAGGGAGGATCCGTAAACCAGGCCAAGACGTCTTCAGGAAAAAACTGTCTAGAATCTCTGCGTCATGTTCTGTGTAAGGCTTTCCATCTTCGCTCATGTATAGCCCACCGAAATCGACCAGAGTCGCTGTGTCTTCTGTCGGAAGTTGCGGCAGGCCTTCACCTCCAACAAAATAGAGGGTGATTGTACTTTGGGGGTCGGCATCCATGACTCCAACCCGCATCCCAAAATGCAAACTCAAATATTGAGCAAAATGGGCAGCCGTTAGGGATTTGGCTGTGCCACCTTTCTGGCTCGCGAACGATATCACAGGAAGCGGATCGCTTGGCTTTCTCCAGGCTAGATAGTCATACGGACGTTTTGCGGACGCTGCCAACAGAGCTCTGATGTGCATCAAATCCACAAGCGTGAAAACTCGCTCTCTCCCAATGTATTCACCGGCCGGAAAGTCATCATGCTCCCTTGCAAACTTTGTAAGGTACTGAATGCTGACATTGAGAAACCGGGCGCACTGCCGCATGGACCACGATCGCTTGATCCGATTTCGAATAGTCAGGTCTTTGTTGACCGAGACCATTGTCTTATCAAGACCACGCGAAAGGTCGCTCAAAAATTGTTCTAGTGTACCGCTCATGATACTTACCACTGTTTCCGATTCTCTTGTGGAATCGGTTCTGCCTTACTGGTAGCATGGTTTGGTACATGTTGTATAGATAACGCGCTCCTATGCTAAATAGACGCTCTTTATGGACCTTAATGCAGCAAGAATTGAGTCTTGAATATATTCAAGATTGCGGATCGGTCGCTGACTAGAGGCTGGAATTCGACACATCTGACTCACAATCTACCGCCGCCAAAGCATTACATGGACTACCGTAGTCCATGCATCAACACGGGTGTGGATCGCACCAAGCGAATGAGGTTCTAATGTGAGAAGCCCTTGTACACGACAGTAGGGGTGGTTGAGGGCGCTGATCTGTGGTTTTCGTTGGGATTCTTCAGTTTCTGATGGAGCATCCCATGATCCGAAAAGCGATCAACACCCTCTCAACGAAGCTATCTGATGGCCTGTCGCTGAGCAATAGCCGCCTCGAAACACTCTGCCTTCCGTAATGGGCCAGTTGATGTCAAGGACAGCGTTTTCACCCTCAAAAACCCGGGAACCGACGAAGGTTCCGGGGTGCCTGCCAGGCGCAGTGAGGTTCACAGCGGAGTGATTGCGCTGTGGCGATGGGGAATATGCCAGTGTTGTTGGCCTCGACTGTCGGCATGCCTGCTCACCGTGATGTGTCTGCGCCGGGCTCGTGCTTCCGTCCGTGGTCAGCGCAATGGCTGCCAACTTCATACCTTGTCCGGTTCGGTTCCCGAGTGTCGATCTTCAGGGCGCGCTCAACCCTGGAACGGGTCGGCAGATGGCTGTTTCGCGTACATCATCGGGGACCGCGTCCCGGCTGGGACACTGGTGGGCCGGCACCGTCAGGTGCGGCCGAACGCTCCTTGTGCTGAAAACATTTCAATCATGGGATGCGGGGCGCTCAGGCGTTCTGCCGGAGCGCCATCGCCTCGTCACGGGTGAAGCGGAACCCGGTTCCATCTCAGGGTGCGCACCAGCGCGCCCGTAAGATCACTGGATCCACCCACATCCGGTGCAGCACCACGCCGATGCGACGGGCCAGCGCCACGGTGGCACGTCTCTTCCCACGACGCTCGGCAAGGCGCAGCGCCCAGGACTTGAGCCAGTTCGGGCCGCCATGATGCAGCATCACGTTGGCCGCCTGGTAGAGCGCCGCCCGGAGACCTGCGTCTCCGACCTTGGTGATCGCGCCCACAATGGACCGCTCACCGGATTCATTCCGTCCGGGCGTCAGCCCGACCCAGGGGCCAACATCACGGGATCGCCTGAAGCGTGCGGGGTCATCAATCGCGCCCTTCACCGTCAGCGCAACGACGGCGCCCACACCGGGCATGGTCATCAGCAGGCGACAGATCGGATCGATCTTCGCCTGATCGCGGACCATCTTCCCGAACCCCGCAAGTTCCTTTCGCAGTTCGGCGCGGGCACGCAGGATCGGCTCTATAGCCGCCTTCAGCACCGCATTGCCCGACGCCAGATCCCTGACCCGCTGGTCATAGCGACCTTTCGAGACGGGTCCCATCTTCAGGCCAAAGTTGCGCAACACGCCCCGCACCGACAGTTCCAGCTGGATCAGTACCTTCTGGATCGCCTTGCGCGCCGTCAGCAACACGCGTGTTTCCTGAGCAGGAACCGACTTGCAGTGCACGGCGCTGAACCAACCCATCTGCAGGAGATGCGCGATCCCCTGTGCATCCCGCCGATCCGTCTTGATCGGGCTTGCTTTCAGCGCCGCCTTCACTTGCCGCGTTTCCATCCCCCCTCTCGGCGATTGCTCTGCAATCACCTGCCGGGCAATGGATCGCGGGTAGCCCGGCCTCGGTCAGCCCCTTGTGAAGCCATTGGGACAGTGGACCCGCTTCCAGGCCAATCCCGGTAATCTCGCAGGGCAAGGCCTTGAGGAAGCTGACCAACACTTCCGGCTCGCTGGCGACGTCAGTTTCCTTCAGGATCTTGCCGCGATCACCGAGCACGCAAACAGCCGTGCTTGCCAGAGAGACGTCCAGTCCGATAAAGATATCCATGTCGTTGTCCTTTCTATTCTTTGGAATTGAGGCGCGCCATCTGGCAAGACCTCGTAGACACGCATCATGCGTATCAAAGGGCAACGACACCCTCTCCGCGACACCGCTTCAAGCGTAACGACCGAGATTCGCGCCGAGGCCCATTACGGTATCTTCTGGTGATTGGCATGGCCAGCGCGCGAACGGTGAACCTGAGCCATATCAGCGGCGAGATGCCGACACAGGCGAAGGTTGAAAGCACCTGCCGTCGATTGCAGCGGTTCTTTCAGCACGTCAGCCTCGGACAAGGCTGGTCCGCCCGCCTGGCGATCCGGATGCTCGGGGTTTCCGAGAACTGGAACCTGTGCCTGGATCGTACGAACTGGAAGATTGGGCGCAAAGAGATCAATCTGTTGGTTCTTGCCATTGCCACGCGGCGTTATCGCGTGCCTTTGATCTGGACGGTTTCAGGCAAAGCAGGCAACAGCAACACCGGCGAGGGCATTGTCAAGTTGTGGGAGGTATTCGCAACGATAGCCGGAGTGCTCGATCTTAGGCTGCCTTCAACTCACGCGTGATGTCGTCCCAAATCCAGTGGGCGTCGGCTCTGGTCTGTCGATAGGCAGCGGCTGAAAGGGTGTGGCGGCGTGGGCGGAAGATGGTTTGGACCTGGTCATGGACGGATAGGAACTGCTGTGCTTGCCGGGGCGACTTGAACCGCCCCATGATCTTTTCTCGTCGTCCCAGCGTTTCCTGCGGAAACGCGTCGGACCAACGAGTGCGCCTGAAGCGCATCTCTAGGTCGGGTCGGTCTGTGTGACCCTTCGGATCTATTGTTGAGACCCTTATGGCTGCGGTGCTCTATGCCCGGAACAAGCTCCTTCAGTCCGGCCCCGTAGCTTCGGAGTTTATCGGTGACGATCACCCGTGGCTCACCATATGCCTTGAATAGTTTGCGAAAGAACCGAATGGCGGCCTGCTTATTGCGCCGGGATTGGACGAGGATATCCAGCACGTCGCCCTTGCTGTCGACGGCGCGCCACAGCCAATATTTCTTGCCTTTCATCGGAAGGACGACTTCGTCCACGTGCCATTTGTCCGTCACTTCGGGGCGATCCCGACGGATCACATTGGCATATTGCGATCCAAATTTCGCAACCCAGGCGCGGATGGTCTCGTAACTGACCCAGCGATGTGCATTTGCACACGCGTAGGTCCGACGTGTTTCGAAGAGAAACACTGGGACCAGAACACCGCGTGCGGCCAACAAATCCTCGACATCGCGCAAACTCATGGGAAACCGATGATAGGCCCAGACGGCGTATGAGATAATCCCGGGTGGGAAGCGATGGCCTGAAAAGGCGCCGGATTGCCTGGGTTTGGTCATAAGGATACCTATCGCCAAGTGAGTGGCACCGCAACTTGACAATGCCCCCCGGGTTGTATTTTTTGTAAACCACCTCTATCTAAATAATTGGTAACTCCCAAGCACCCCCCACGTTTGAGTGTTATTGTCAGTTTTATGGTGAGTCGAATTTGCCATTTTGCGCGTGTTTTTTTCTTTCTTGTCTGAATTCTGTGGCGCCGGGTTGATTTCTCTGAATCAGTGGTGGGATGGATCAGGTTGCCGCCCTTGAACAACTTCTCGCCACGGCTCTGCGTCGGATCGCTGAGCTTGAAGCTGCGTTGGCGAGCATGGCGGAAGAGATCACGGACCTGCGCCGACAGTTGGCCAAGAACAGCAGCAATAGCAGCAAGCCCCCTTCAAGTGATGGCCTGAAGAAGCCAGCCCCGCGCAGCCTGCGTGGCAAATCCGGAAAGAAAAGTGGCGGCCAAGTTGGCCACCGGGGCGACACCCTGCGCCAGACGTCAACACCCGACTTTGTCGAACGGCATGAGGCGACGCATTGCAGCGCCTGTCAGAGCGCCCTGACGGCGGAGATGGTGAAAGGGATCGAGAAGCGTCAGGTGTTCGACTTGCCTGCGCCACGCCTGGAGGTCACCGAGCATCAGGCGGCGGTTTATTGTTGCGACCATTGTCGAGCCACGACGACGGCTGGCTTTCCCGATGGCGTGGCCGCGCATGTGCAATATGGCACGCGCATGCGGGCAGTGGCGGTCTATTGCAATGTTCAGCAGCTGATACCCGAGGATCGGGTCTGCCAGCTTATGCGCGACCTGTTTGGGGCCACCAGCTTGTGCGCGGCCAGCGTGACCAACTGGACGCGCGGCGCGGCAAATAAGATGGGTGTCGTGGTTGAACACATTCTCGCCCGGCTTGCCGAAGGCGGCGTTCGGCATCTGGACGAGACCGGACTTCGTGTTGCCGGCAAGCTGCACTGGCTGCACACGATCTGCGATACCGCCTTCACCCATTACCGCATCAGCGCCAAACGCGGTGCTGTTCCAACCTTCCTGACCGGCGGGACGATCATTCATGATCACTGGAAAACCCTACTACGCCCATATGAGCGGAGTGGACGCCCACGCCCTCTGCGGGGCGCATCACTTGCGCGAACTCAAGGCCATCGAAGAGATCGAAAAAGAGCCTTGGGCGACGGAGATGAGCGCAGTGCTTCATAGCGCCAATCAGCTCAGATGCGCGGCTCAGGATCAAGGCGAGACCGAACTCCCGGAACTGGTTCGCCAGGGTATCGTCACCAGATACATGGCGATCCTCGCCAAGGGGCTCGCCTTCCACGAACGCCAGCCCCCGCTGGCCAAAAGCCCCGGCACCCGCGGCCGAAAAGCCAGGCGGCCAGGCCACAACCTGCTCCTCCGCCTGCGTGACTACCGCGATGACGTTTTGCGATTCATCGCCGACTTCGCGGTCCCATTCACAAACAATCAGGCCGAACAGGACCTGCGCATGATGAAGCTGCGCATGAAAATCTCGGGCACCTTCCGCACCCTCGAGGGCGCGCGGGTCTTCGCCGACATCAGGTCCGTCATCTCGACGGCCAGAAAACACCGGTTCAACATCCTGGAAATCCTGACCCTGTCACCACCTCAGATCATCGCACGGCTCTGACGGAACAAAACCCCGCAACCCTATCGGACAGGGTGCTTGGGAGTTACAATAATTGTCTGATTAACGGGTCACCCATGGTGGGTGCGTCCATTTATGTTGGCAGACAGGAAAACGAAAGGAACTACCATGGACACTCCTTTGAGTGAAAACTACCGCTTTACCTTCCACAAATGTCGTAACATTTCTTCCCCTGAAGATGATTCAGAGGGTCGTAAAGTGTATTCAGGCTCTGCCCCAGTGTCTTCTATTCTTGGGTTGAAAGACAACGAAAACGTTCGCGAATATCTTCTGGATGCAAAGGGCAAACAGCGAAAATCGCCAACTCTGGTTCACCAAGCAATTCGGAAGACATTAAAAGAAAATCCCGAGGTTTTCGGGGTTTTGAACAGTGGCACAGTATTAGTTGCAAGGTCTGCGGAAATTGATGACAAGTCTCGCCAGCTAATTTTAACGGATGCTAGTATCATCAATGGGTCTCAAACGCGCGGCGAGGTGAAACGTTACTTCGATCACCGCAGTGAAGATGAAACCGCCGATCCAAGTATCAAATTTGAAATTATCGTGACAGACGACGACTATTTGATTGCCGAAATCTCGATCTCGCGCAACTTTCAGAACGATGTAAAATCCATATCTATCGCAGGCCGCCGAGGGCAATTGGAGGAATTGGAAAGAAGTGTTAAGACACTTTATCCGAACAAGAAGCTTCGCAAAAGTGAAAGCGACTTAACGGCGAATGATGATTTTCTCGACACTGAAAAACTCATTCAAGTTACCTTTGCGCTGCTTCCTGATGGCATCAAGAAACCCGCAGGTATCAATCTCGACCTTAGCAACAAGGTGTTTGCCTACAGTCAGAAAACACGCTGTCTCAAAATCTTCCAAAAGCTTGCCGATGAGCCTGATACAGAAATGTACAAAGCTTTCATTGGACTCGCGCCGGTGGCTTGGAAACTTTATGAACACTGGAAAAAAAAATCAGAACTTTATCGGCACTCAAATTAGGTCTGTCGAACGAGATGGTGGCAAGGTTGTAGACGTTCCTGATGGGATCATCTTCCCGATTCTCGCATCACATGCGGCCTTTGTTTACCAATCTGCCGCAGGTTGGCAGTTGAACAAACCAGCTCAGTTAAAAGATGAAGAACTGATCAACGTAGCCAAACAATCCTATATGGATATCGCAAGCCACAACCCGCAGAGCATGGGCAAAAGCAAAGCTTGTTATTCATCATTGATGCAGGTCACATCGATCTACGCGAGGCTGCTCAGACAAGCATAAACCTTGTTCTGGTGGGCGTTGTTGCACGGAAGCTCTGGAGCTCGGAACGCGCCCTGCCCGAGACGGAATTCAGGCGGTGCGTTCGAAACGTGGCTGGCCAAGCCCGGTCATTCGGTTGAGAATCTGCACGCCAATCCTGGCTTCCGATTTCCGGTTTTTGAAGTCGCGCGACTTTAGCCTGGGCCCAATAACCGCCTTCCAGCGGCCCATGAGAGTCTCACCCCGGCTGCGTTGATTGTAGCCAGTGGCTTTCTGCCAGGCCATCCGCCCGCGGGCTGCGATCTCGGCGATATGGCAGTCTCGTGCCGTCAGATTGTGGGCCGCATTGGGGCTCACAACCGCGTTTTTGGGAGGTGGGATCGTCACCTTGATCATCGGTCCGAACCGAGCGGCAAGTAAATCGGATGTTGGTTCTCCGTCGTATGCTCCATCTGCGAGGAACCAATCAACCGGACCATCGACCTGATCCAGGAGATCTGGCAGCACCGTCGGACCGCCGACGTCATCCGTGGTGAGATCAGAACAGACGATCTCCCCGCTGACAAGATCAAGACCGAGGTGTAGCTTGCGCCAGGAGCGCCGTTTACGCTTGATTTTGTGCTTTTCCTCAAGCCACTCGCCCGCGCCGAAGATCTTAAGACCTGTACTGTCCACTGCCAAATGGATCGCCGCCCGGCCATCGATCCCTGGCTTTGCAGGTAACGCCAGGCCGCTGCCCCGCCGCGACAAGGTGGAGAAATCAGGTACCGCGATTTCGACACAGAGCAGCTTTGCAATCGAACGCATCAAGCCTTGCGTCTGGCGTAATGGTTGGCGGAATACCATGCCCGGCGTCAGGCACATCTCAATCGCCAGATCCGAATATTTGCGCTGCCCGCCACGGGTAGTACGCCGCGGCGCCGCCCATGAACTCATTGCATCCTCACTAATCCAGATCGTCAGATCACCGCGCCGACGAAGCGCTTCGTTGTATTCAGCCCAATTGGCCACGCGATACTTCTGTTTCGGGATCTTGTCTCGACGATCTGCGTTGAATTTGTGCGGCATCTACAACATCCTCAAGGAAACAAAATGCGTCGATATCAGAAGGCGGGTGATCTATGCAACAACGCCTAAAACCTGTGATCGTCGGAGCCGGCCAACAAGGTGGACGCCGTGGTGGTACTATGCCGACGGAGCTGATTGTGGGTTTCGGTGAGGCCTGCCGCATATTAAAAGAGCTCGGGTCAGAGGAGCGCATTCGTGTGGCCGCCATTCGCAACCACTTCGTCAAAGCACTTGAGCAAAAGCAAATTGCAAAACTGATTGGATCAGTTGACCAGCGCCATCCCGGAAACGCCTTAATGAGTTTTCCAGGTCACGACGCGTCAGATCTTTTAGCGCGCTTACAGCCGCAGATCGCAGCCTCAACTCAGTCAGCATGTTCGTCCGGTTCAGTTGAGCCGTCGCACGTTTTGCTCGCAATGGGGTTAGATCGTCAGGCTACATCCGAGTGCATCCGTTTTAGCTTCGGCCGCTTCTCAACAAAAGCGCAAGTTGATGCTGCTATCGAGTTTCTCGAAGACGCATGTCAAACGCCCTAATGGCACGAACTTGTATATCCCCGAATGAAGTCTGATTGGGCCTTCTTGGCGACTAAGTCAGGCTTGTAATTTAGTTTGCATCGACCGATTGTCTGCCATCCCTCAGAGCCCGAGAAGCGTGCGCGGACTTCAAGGTCAACATCCGATCCAGGAAGCGGCGAGGGATCGGCGGTGATGAGCGCGCGGAACTCGTTGAACGGTACTTGTTGCGCACTCGCGAACGGTCGGAGATCTATCTCGATAGGAACTTCTTGACCCGGTCCAAGCTGCAAAGCCCGCCAGGGTATAAGTTGATGAACCTTGAAGTCATTCTGCAGAACGTCTTCAACGATACGTGCTTGAGTTAGCTCGATTTTACGGTTTGAAATCTCGATGTCAGCGGGGAAGATCACCCGTGCGCCGATCGCAACAATTGTTCGGTCAATACTGTCTTCATTGTGAAGTTCAAGCCCAACCCAAGTCGAGATCGCCGCCTTGCCGCATTGAGAATTCAGGAGATCACGCAGGCCAGGCGTATTGGGATCCTCGTTGATTGCCAAAGCGCACCTGATACCAACACTTTCTATTTTCGCGACAACATCCGGCTCAGTTAAGACGTCATAGAACTCGTCGTAATAAGCGATTACTGCGGCAATGGCGCTCGGTAACGCGATCAGGGTCAGAACTTTACCGCTAATGTCACCAGTATGCAGGACCTGACCCCAAAAACGCTGATACCAAGGGACCTTGGTTAGGGGGGTTACGTTTACTTCTTCCTCATCCACCGCTCAATTACCGCCGAAGGTAGGTGTTGCGCCGGGCACGGCAAATTTCTCAAGCATCATGTTTTTATCAACACCAAACTGTTGAACAGGTTTGGCATGATCAAAACCGTTTACAGATTGGCGTTGAAGCAGTGGGTTCACCTCTATCGTTAAAAACCGATTTTCGAGCGCTGCGATATAGCCCTCAGGGCACTGACAAATTGGAGTGATTGGGGGTTTTGTCCCAGGTGGTAACTTCAATGGCACCGGCATTCGGACCGGATTGAATGTCTTATTGCCCGACATGACAATGTAGTTTTCGCCGAGTAACTCGTATAGCTGAGTCGCACCGACCAGATCGACGCTACCTGCCTCTACCATTGGCGGTTGCCCATCTGTCTTCATTATTAGGAGTGCCGCGCTGTCCTGTGCAATAGCGCTATTTGCAAAGAGACCCAAAGATGCGCCGATGCAAATCACTCTTTTGACGAAAGTAAAATTGGTCATTTGGAGTCTCCAAAGAAAATATCTCAAACTACACTACCCAACGTATATATCAGAAATGACCATCCGCTAATCTATGTCAGTGCATCATACCAACGGCGGGATGATTTGACTCGCTTTTTGGATTCCCAAATTGTTCGGTATGTGACTCACTGTTTCTGTCCAGAGAGGGAGGGAGATATGGGTGCCGCGGTTCCGGTTTTGCGCGATGATTTCACGGTGCACGAGTTGCGCGCTTTAGCCGGTCGCGCGTCGAACGGCAAAGTAGCACGTCGGCTTTTGGCGATTGCTCTGGTGCTTGAAGGGTCGTCGCGCAAGGTTGCTGCCCAGAGTTGCGGGATGGATCGCCAAACCCTTCGAGACTGGGTCCATCGATACAATGTCGAAGGTCCTGACGGGCTGTCAGATCGTGGGGGTGGCGGCGCGAAACCTCGATTGTCGCCGGAGCAGATAGCGCAGCTTGCGGTCTGGGTGGAGGCTGGCCCTGATCCGGCCCGCGATGGTGTGGTTCGCTGGCGTCGCGCCGATCTTGCCCGGCGCATTGAGGCGGAGTTCGAGATCAAGCTCCACGAACGCACAGTAGGTAGTTATTTGGTTCAACTGGGCTTTCGCAGGCTGTCGGTCCGCCCCGAACATCCCAACGCCGACCCAGTGGCACAGACTGCATTTAAAAAAAACTTTGCCAGCATCGTAGCCGACATTTTGACTGAACGGGCGAAAGGAAAGCCACTGGAAATATGGTTCCAGGACGAAGCACGGGTGGGCCAGCAGGGAACACTCACCCGTGTCTGGGCGAAGCGGGGAACCCGCCCACGTGCGCCCCGGGATACCCGCTACAAATGGAGCTACGTATTTGGCGCTGCCTGTCCGGCACGTGGTGCCGCAGCTGGGCTGATCCTGCCTTATGTTAACACAGAGGCGATGGGCCTGCATCTCGACGAGGTCTCAAAAACAATCGCACCCGGTTCTCATGCGCTCCTGGTCACAGATGGCGCGGGGTGGCACGGAGCCAAGGGGCTCTTGGTGCCAGACAACATAACGCTCCTGAAGCTGCCCCCCTATGCGCCCGAACTCAACCCGATGGAAAATGTCTGGGCCTATCTGCGCTCCAACAAGCTGGCCATCACCGTGTTCGATACCTACGAGCAGATCCTCGACAAATGCGCAGACGCCTGGAACTTCTTCGAAAATGACCCGCAGCGCATAACCTCAATAACGACCAGAGAATGGGCAACGGTCAATTGATCAAGCCGTTGGTATCAGGCATCGTTTTACATGCCACGTGATGAGACGAATTCCGCAACCTCTGCCCCGGTCAATTGTCGGGTTTGCGCGTTCTCACGCGCATAGATATTCCCCTGATAGTCCTGAAGCGTTGGACTCTTGCGAACTTCCACAGTCATAATTTCGGTATCTTCAATCTTAAAATAACTGATCTTGCATAACCGACTTGCAACAGAGCTGATCTGTTGTCGGATCTTGTTTGTCACAGTGCGCTCCGCTTTGTCGAAATCCATGTTGGTATCGATTCCGACAAGTCGGTGATCGCCAATCTGAGGATAGGCGCTTAGATCAGCACCCTTAAAATGAATTTCTTCAACGGCACCGATGATCAGCAAGCCACCATTCGTGTTCAAAAAACCCGCAATAGTTTTCAAAATTGGATCCACACCGTCCTTGGGTTCCATCTTTGTCACGGTGCCGTCTTTGAGATACGCCCGCAGGTCCTGCAGCACTGATCCCTTGACCTCAACCTGCCCACTTTCGGGTTTCTCTAAGACCTCCCGTACATCGGCCTCAGTTAAGACCGGCTGTGGCGGGCGATCACTGCGGTGCCACAGCCGATCACGACATCATGGACGTAGGCTCGGACCTGAACTTCATGATGGGCGTATGCGACGGGCACCGAGTAATCGTTGTTGCGATAGCGGACCATGGAGATCGACGTCGCCCGCGTGCTGACCTTCTCGCAGGCATCGTATTGCGTGGGTGGCATCACCATCAGCGCATCCAAGTCGCGCATCAGGCGGTCGCCAATGGATTCTGCATGACCACGCACGGTGTCATCCTGACGCTTCAGGCAACGCTCTTCCAGCCAGGCGTTCAACTCGTCGAAGCTGTCGAACCGGGGCGCGGGAACCAGGAAGTTGCGTCGCCCATAGCCGATCACACCTTCGACGTTACCTTTGTCATTGCCCTTTCCCGGTCGGCCAAACCTGTCATCAAAAAGGTAATGGGACTGCAACTCGGCGAATGTTCTGGTCCGCTCCCGCTTCCCGTCGCCACAAATCTTCGCAACGGCGATTGTGGTGTTGTCATAGAGGATCGACTGAGGCACGCCGCCAAAGAATGCAAAAGCCGCATTGTGGCCGTCACAAAAGGCTTCCGTCGTCTCAGCCGGATACGCTTTGATGAAGAATGCGTCCGAGTGCGGCAAGGCCATCGCAAAGTAATGCAGCTTGCATTCGACGCCGCCAATCACACCAAGAGACTCTCCAAAATCCACCTGGGCATGGCCTGGAGCATGCGACAGGGGCACAAACACCTCTGTAAGCGGTGTCACCGCGCCCTGTCAAAGTTCCAGGGCATCAGTTCGTCGATGCGGGCTGCTGGATGGCCGGCAGCGATGGCTTCGAGGGTTGCCTTGAGATAGGCATAGGGCTCGACGTCGTTAAGCTTGCAGGTTTCGATCAGGGAGGCGATACGCCCCCAGTTTCTGCCACCTTCGTCATGGCCCGCAAAGAGCGCGTTCTTACGATTGAGGGCAATCGGGCGGATGGTTCGCTCGACCACGTTGCTGTCCATCTCGATAGCGCCGTCATCGAGAAAGAGCTTCAGTCCGTCCATGTGTTTGGCGATGTAGGAGAGCTTATCGCCGAGGCGTGATTTGGCCGAGATGCGGGAGCGGACGGTTTTGAGCCAGATCTCGAATGCCTCGATCAGCGGCTTGGTCTTTTCCTGGCGAACAGCTTTGCGCTCGGCGGCGGGTTTTCCTCTAATCTCAGCCTCGATCTTGTAGAACTCGGCAATCCGCCTGAGCCCATCCCCTGCAATGGGCGAGCCATCGCGGTCATGCACTTCCTTGAGCTTGCGCCGCGCATGAGCCCAGCAATAGGCCAGTTTGACGGATCCTGAGTTACGGCCCGGTTTGGTCAGGGCATTATAACCCGTATAGCCATCCACCTGCAGCGTACCGCTGAAGCCGGTCAGGAACTCCGTTGCGTGTTTGCCGCCACGCCCATCGGCGTAACAGAACACAACACCCGGTGGGCCGGTGCCCCCGAAGGGCCGCTCATCGCGGGCAATGGCCCAGAGATACCCGGTCTTGGTTCTGCCGCGCCCCGGATCGAGCACCGGACAGCGCGTCTCATCGGCAAAGAGCTTGCTGGAAGATTTGAGATCTTTGAACAGATGATCCACCACGGGAGCAAGATGGAAGGATATCCGGCCCATCCAGCCCGCAAGGGTGGAGCGGTGCAGATCAAGGCCGGATCGGGCATAAATCTGCGCCTGCCGGAACAAGGGGCAGTGATCGGCGTACTTGGACACGGCCACCTGCGCCAATGTCCCCTCGGTAGGCAGGCCACCCTCGATCAGATGTACCGGTGCAGGTGCCTGGGTCACGCCAGCGTCCTTGTTCGGACAGGCGTATTTGGGCCGGATGGTCACGATCACCCGCGCCTGGGCCGGAACAATATCCAGTCGTTCGGTGCGATCTTCGCCGATCCTGACCATCTCACCACAGCCGCAGGGGCATGTAATGCTGTCAGGCTCGATCACCTGTTCGATACGTTCCAGATGATCCGGCAGGTTCCCAAGGTTGCGCTGCGCAGGTTTGCGCTTCTTGCGCGGTTTGGTCATCTCGATTGTTTCTGACTGCGCCTCGGCCTCCGCTGTCGCGACCTCCAGATCTTCAAAAGCCAGTTGCCGTTCATCCGGGCTGAGCTTCTCGGAGCGTTTGCCATAGACCAGCTGGTGCAGTTCTTTGACAAAATGCTCCAGACGCGCGTTGATCGCCTCAAGTTCCACGTTCTGCGTGGCGAGAGCGGCGTTGCTTTCTTCGAGTGCACAATTGCGCGACGTCAGGTTGCTGTTCAACAGGCTCACGCCAAACGCCTCTTTCCGTGCCGCCAAAACAACCGCCCGCACCTCCGCGGGAAGGGCATCCAGATCAAGGGATTCAAGGGCGTCAGGCATGGCGTGTTCTTAGCAGATCAGGCCACGATTTACACCCTGTACATAAGGCTGAGAGTCACTCTGCCGCACCCGGTCGACGTGTCCGCCGCGCCGTCACCCGTCGCCAGTCCAGACCCTCAAACAGAGTCTCAAATTGCGCCTTGGACAGCCGCATCACGCCATCATGGACCCTGGGCCAGGCGAACTTGCCCTGTTCCAGCCGCTTGTACGTCATCACCAGACCGGACCCATCCCAAAGCAGAACCTTGATGCGATCTCCACGTTTGGCGCGGAACACGATGATTACGCCCGAGTGCGGATCAAGGCCCGGATCGCGTTCGGCAACCGCCGCCAGCCCGTCATGGCCCTTCCTGAAATCCACCGGCCTGGTCGCAATCACAACCCGCACCGATTGCGACGGAACAATCATCCCTGTCGCGCCAGGTGCCGCGCAACATCCTTGATCCGTTTTGTGGCCGTGCTTTTGGGCAGGCGGACAGTGACAGATCCCGCGATGATCTCAACACCGTCAAAGGGCGAAGGCGGTGGTGTCGCAAGCACTGCGATCTCTGCAAAACCAGACGTCTGACCCTCGTCACGCGCGACCTTGCGCCTGGCCGTCGTGCGCCATGTCGATAACCGCGTCGCCGACATACCGTGTTTGCGAGCCACACCCGCAACCGTCGCGCCTGGCGCATACGTCTCGGCCACAATCGCCGCGCGCTCCGCCGCCGTCCGCAGTACAGGTTTGCGACGCGAAACCTCCGCCCCATCATCCAACATCAAATCACCTCCAGATCATTGGAGACCAGCATCTCATATCAAACCGCAAGCCGATACCATGGGGCGCTCGCACCGGTTACATC
>CATOSB010000005.1 GCA_951812305.1 uncultured Paracoccaceae bacterium | reverse complement strand
TTGCGATGGCCGCATCGACAACCGCGATGACCAGAAAACCGGAGGATGCGCCGCACAAAAGCACGGCGGCAAAGAAGAACAGCGCCGGGAAGGTGCGTGCGGGCAGGATCGAGAGCCACGCGAAGACACGGAACCGGTCGATATCGATGATCATCGGAAAGTAGAAACAGGTGATGATCAGATAGGCCCCTGCCGCCGCCATCGGCCAGATTGGCGCCACCGGCAGGATACCCAGTTGGTTCAGCATCCATGTCGGGCAGATCAGGAACGGCACCGCGATCAGGGCGTTCAGCACGATGCCGATCCATGTCACGACCGCGTGGCGGACCTTCCATCGCACGAGTATTTTGGAGGCGTTGTTCATAGCGTCTTCATGTATTCCACGATGGCGTCCTTTTCGGCGTCGCTCAGATCGGTGCCATACTCTGTGCCTTCGTGACCGGTGTTCTTGTTGCCCAGGACGGATGTGTCGTATCTGAACGTGCCGCCAGCCGCCTCGTCACTGCGATAGCCGACATTCACCAGATCCAGCTCACGTGCGCCGCGCCACCAGACGGCAGGGCGCTCGCTCACCGGGTTCATCAGGTCGCGCAATGTCGGAACGGAACCGTTGTGCAGGTAGGGCGAGCGCGCCCAGATGCCGTCCAATGGATGATTGGCGTAGCCATTTGTTTTCTTGAAGTTTTTGAATTGCCAGGGATAGCCCGCATAAAGGTTCATCTGTGCGGCGGAGAAGTCCTGATCATAGCTTTCCCAGCGTCCGCGATCTGTGCCGATCTCACTCAGTTCAACCACTTCGCCCAGATACGGATAACGTCCGGTGTCATAATCAAAACCATCGTCGCCACCCATGCCGTGGCAATCGGCGCAGTATTCGTAATAAAGCGGCTCGCCAATCGCGGCCAACTCCGGATCTACCACACCCGGGAACGACGGGGCCTCCAACGTTTCGATCCAGTCACGCACGCGATAAAGCGCCTCGACATCCACTGTCACTGGCGACACACCGGCGCCCAGAGCGGCAGAGAAATTACGCTCGGTGACCGAGGAGTTGTTGCCGTCCCAATGCAGATTCATGCCCGCGCGCGGCCCCTGCATCCAGATCGACGGGTAGTCGGATGACCCGTTCAACGCCGAGTCCGAAATGTTGTCCGGCCCCATCGGGAAGTTGAACTGCAAGACTTTATAGCTGTTGAACGTATCGACCCGCCCGGGCCCGTAATCTTCCTGCCGTGCCACGAATTCCAACTGGCCGGATAGTTCATGCAGCGCGTTTTTGACCAGCGGCATCACTGCCACGCGGTACAAAATGCGTTCAAATAAATTCAGACGTCCGGGGACCTCGTCGCTGTTGATCGCCTTAATCACAGCGTCGGCGGTAAAGCCGGGGTCGTTCCCCACATCGATGAAAAACCGCATGAGCTTGTAAAGCTCAAGATCATTGGACGCTCCACCGGGGATGACGTGAACCTCGTCCGATCCCGGGAGCGTATAGGTGCCATAGTGGCAAACAGAACAGTTCAGCCAGGCACGTTCGACGCCGCCGGTGAACCGTTTCGAAAACCCGATGGGCAGGTCTTTGCCCGGTTCGGTAATCATGCCGAACGCGCCAAAGCCGTTCGGTCCCAGCCGATCCTTATAAAGTACCGGAAGCGCCTGCAGGATCGGCGTGGGCAGGCCGGTATTTCCCTCTGACCCGATAGAGCCATACTTGAAGTGCTCGACCGGATCGTCATGGGCGATGACCCAGTCGGTGCGCAGGAACCAGACAATGATCAGCGCGATGACGATCAGCCAGATCACGCGGAAAATATTCTTGCGCTTTTTCTCGTATGCTTCGACCGGGGTTAATCGGTCATAGTCAATAGCCATTCAAAATCTCCCGTGTTGGACATGCGGGGTCGTGTGTTTAGCGGAAAGTGGGCGGATCAAAGACCGACATCGTTTCGGCGATCATGTTTTCGTATTTCTCGTCCCAGTCATTGCCGTCAAAGCGGCTGAGTTCAAAACAGCCCAGCGGGTTTTCCAGATCGTTGATCAGGCACTTGTTGCAATAGGTGCATTCCTTGCCCGGATCCGGCCCGTTCTGCTTTTTCAGGATCTTTGGCAGGTCGTTATTGGCGATCAGAGAGCGGGCAATCGACACCGCATCGGTGCGGTCATTGCGAATTGCGTCGGCGATCCTGTCGGCATGTTGCCATCCGCCGGTTACGAGGATTTTGACGCTTGGGTCAATTTCCTGCACCGTTTTCTTGAAGGCGGCCGAATAATCCTCGGAAATCCCCTCGATCTTCTTGCCGCGCCGCCAGTTCCAGTAGTTCTTGAAGAACCACGCGCCGATGGGGTTGGCGAAGATGCGATAGTTCAGCCGCGCGCGAACGCCTTGGCTCAGCATCCCGTCATACCAGCGCACAAGGTCGCGCATCGGCAGAGTGCCGGGCGGGTTCATCGGATGCGGAAAGGTCGACCCGGCAGAAACGTGGAACGCGTCCACGCCCTTGCCGTTATCCATCAGGATGCGAGCGATCTTGAGGTATTCGTCCTGGGTATTCCCAGGTTTCTGCCACGGATAGAGCCACGAATTGTGATCCTCCGCATTCATCTTCATTTGCAGGTGGAAGTCGTAGCCGACCTGTTTGCGGATCTCGCGGATGATTTCCAGACAGAACCGCGCGCGGTTTTCCAGATTACCGCCGTATTCGTCGTCTCGGTCGTTGATGCCGCTGCTCAGGAATTGCGTGATAAGGTACCCGTTTGCGCCGTGCAGTTCGACGCCATCCAGCCCCGCCTCGCGCGCACGCCGCGCGCCCTGACCGAAGGCTTCGACGATCTCCTTGATCTCGTCCTTCTTCATCGCGTGGCACAGGATGCCGTGGAAATAATCCTTTTTGTCGGTCGAGGACGGCGCGGTTTTATAGACGTTTTCGACCCCGCCAAGATCCTGCTGCCGGCCGGAATGGGACAATTGCATGAAGAACTTGCTGTCATGCTCATGCACCGAGTTGCCAACAGCCCGC
The DNA here is from genome assembly GCA_951812305.1 of uncultured Paracoccaceae bacterium. GTDB lineage: Bacteria > Pseudomonadota > Alphaproteobacteria > Rhodobacterales > Rhodobacteraceae > Rhodobacter_B. The sequence continues at coordinate 24,519 of CATOSB010000005.1, read as the reverse complement.
CAGAACGGGATTTTGTCGTCATTGTCGATCATCGCATAGCGGGTCAGAATGCGGCCCCGCACCATGACCGGCGTGTAGGACGAGATCACACAGCCGACACCGCCCTTGGCAAACTTGGTCTCCCAATTTACCCGCGCGTTGCCGCCATGCCCGTTATAGTCGTCAAACATGCCCGAGATGTTTGACCGGAACAGGCGGTTCTTGATCGTCAGGTTCCGCATTTCCAGCGGCTGAAAGATCAGCGCGGCGTTGTCTGCATGTGTATGGCTGCTGCCCGCTGTTGCGGACGTTCCTTGATCCAACAATTTTGGTCTCCTCGAAACAGAGGGTGGGTATGGGTTTTTGAACAATCGCGCCCAAACGGGCACTCGAACCAATGCTTAACGCGAGGTTAATCCGGCTTCATTGATTCCCGCAAGAGTTTTCGACGAAAGAAAATTTCCCGCTATGGTATGTGTTGGCTGTGACGGAAAAGTGCTGGTGGCTTTGCCTATGACGGGGCGGTATCCATGCATGAGCGGGCGGGGAATCGTGGCAAACATCAACCTCAAACAGATCGAAGCGTTCGTAAGCGTTGCGGACCTTTCCAGCTTTCGCCGCGCGGCAGAACGGCTGAACACAACGCAGCCAAATGTGTCGGCACGCATTCGTTCACTGGAAGAGCAGATCGGCCAACGGCTGTTTACACGTGATGCTGGTTCCGTTCGCCTGACGGGGCCGGGGCGGCGGTTATTGGTGAAGGCGCGTGAAGTTCTTGCGGCGCAAGACCGGTTTTTATCTGCTGTCGGCGATGATCAGATATTCGATGGCACACTCCGCCTTGGCGTGACCGAAATGGTCGCGCATTCCTGGCTTGGCCGGTTTCTCGCCGCCTTGAGCGACAGGTTTCCCAATGTCGACCTAAAACTGACGGTCGATATTTCGAACAGTATCTCTGCCGCGCTATTTGATCGTACTATCGACCTTGCCCTGCAAAGCGGCCCATTCGATCGGCCTTGCTCGGGCAATGTCGCGTTGGGCGATTTTCCTTTAATCTGGGTGGCCGCCCCGGCGCTTGAATACGGCGATGGCGAGGTGACGATTGAGGATCTGACCCGTCGCCCGATCCTGACCCACGCCAATCGCACGTTGCCTTATGAACAGTTGCGCGCGCATCTGGATGAACAGGCAACCGGCCCTGTGCGATTGGTGCCCTCGACCCATCTTGCTGCGTGCCTGCAAATGGCGCTTGACGGGATCGGCATTGCCTGCCTGCCGCGCGCGATGGTTCGAGCCGCATTGAATACGCGCGCGTTAGAACAACTCAGTTATGCATGGGTTCCCGATCCGCTGCGGTTTGTCGCCCGGTTTGAAGGAGAGGTCGCGCCGGGTTTCGTCGCAGAGGCGGCGCAATTGGCCGCCGAAGTTTGCGAGACGGAAGGTGATAACAAATCGTGATCCTTTCGATCCAATAGAATAATTGGAAAGCATCAATTGATGCCGCTATCCTTGCGCCTGAAACATCAGGGGATTCCCAATGAGCAAGGACGCGCGGCTTGGCGTCGATATCGGCGGCACGTTTACCGATGTGGTGCTGGATCTGGGCGGTCGGTTGTTTACCACCAAGGTGCTGACAACTTACGGCGCGCCGGAGGATGCAATTGTCGAGGGGATGGGCCGGGTCTGCACCGATGCTGGTGTTGCGCCGGATGTCATCGGCCAGATCATCCACGGCACCACGCTGGCCACCAACGCGCTGATCGAACGGCGCGGGGCGAAGACGGCTCTGATCACCACGCAAGGGTTCCGCGATGTGATCGAGATGCGCACCGAGTCGCGCTTCGAGCAGTACGACCTGAACCTGCGCCTGCCCGACCCCCTGTTAACTAGAAACCGGCGTTACACGATTGCCGAGCGTTTGGACGCCGATGGCAACGTGTTTATTCCCATTGACCGGGCCGAGGTCGAGGCGCTGGTCGATGAGTTGGCATCCGCAGAATATGAAAGCGTCGCGGTCGGGTTTCTGCACGCTTACGCCAACGACGCCCATGAGCGGCTGGTGGCGGAAGTGCTGGCGAAAAAGATGCCGGGTGCGATGGTGTCGTTGTCGTCCGAAGTCAGCCCGCAAATGCGCGAATACGAACGCTTCAACACGACAATCGCCAACGCCTATATCAAGCCGCTGATGAAATCCTATCTCGGACGGCTGAAGGAACGGCTGGCAAGCGAAGGCGCCGATTGCCCGGTCTTCCTGATGCATTCCGGTGGAGGGATCATATCGCTGGAAAGTGCAGCGGAGTTTCCCGTGCGGCTGGTGGAAAGTGGCCCGGCCGGTGGCGCCATCTTCGCCGCCGACATCGCTGCGCGACATGGACTGGACAAGGTTCTGAGTTTCGACATGGGCGGGACCACAGCCAAGATTTGTCTGATCAAGGACCAGACGCCGAAGACAGCCCGTGTGTTCGAAGTCGCCCGTTCCTATCGCTTCAAAAAAGGGTCCGGGATGCCGATTTCCATCCCCGTGATCGACATGGTCGAAATCGGCGCGGGCGGCGGGTCGCTGGCACATGTCGATGCGCTGAACCAGATCCGTGTCGGGCCGGAAAGCGCGGGCTCCGAACCCGGCCCGGCCTGTTATGGCCGTGGCGGTGAAGGCGCGGCGGTCACAGATGCCGATTTGGTGCTGGGCAAGCTGGATCCGAACAATTTCGCTGGTGGTACCATCCCGCTTTATCCCGACCAGTCTGCCACTGCGCTGGACGCGGCTATCGGACAAAAACTGAACATGGACGCGACCGAGGCCGCCTGGGGGTTGGCCGAAGTGGTCGACGAGAACATGGCCAACGCCGCGCGTGTACACGCGGTGGAAAACGGCGAGGACCTGTCCGACTACACAATGATCGCTTTCGGTGGCGCGGCACCCCTTCACGCCGCCCGGTTGTGTGAAAAGCTGGGCATCGACAATTGTCTCGTCCCCTCGGGCGCGGGCGTCGGCTCTGCCATCGGGTTTTTGCGCGCACCGTTCAGTTTCGAAGCGAACCGCTCGGTCTTCATGCGGCTTGATAATTTCGACGCCGACACGGTCAAATCCCTGTTCGCCGAGATGGAAGAAGAGGCGGGCGCATTCGTGCGATCCTGCGATGCGACTGCCGCGATTTCACAGGAGCACAAAGTCTATATGCGCTATGCCGGGCAGGGCTGGGAAATCCCTGTGCCGTTAAGCGCCGAAGAGGTGGCCAACCCCAACGCCAAGACCTTCCTCGCCCGGTTCGAGGAGGAATACACCAATCTCTTCGCCCGTACGGTCACCGGAATGGCCGTCGAAATCGCCGTCTGGTCGGTCAATGCCTTCACAACGCAAGAGGCCGCGCCGCCCATCGAAGCGGTCACTGCCGCGACGCCGCTTGTCAGAGCGGAGGAGCGCACGCTTTTCGACCCCGCCGCCGGAAAATCCGTAAACGCCGCCGTCTACCCGCGCGATGGCATGACTGCTGGTGCAGTGGCGCATGGCCCTGCGTTGGTCACGGAACGCGAGACCACAATCGTTGTGCCTTCAAGCCGTGCCCTTACGGCGCATGGCGACGGAACAATCGAGCTTTATCCACTGGAGATCAGCCAATGACCGGGATCAGCCAAGTCGCCTATCAGGTCATGTGGAACCGCCTGATATCGGTGGTCGAGGAACAGGCACAGGCGTTGGTACGCACCGCCTTTTCGACATCCGTCCGGGAGGCCGGTGATCTTTCTGCAGGGGTCTATAACGAGGCTGGTCAGATGCTGGCCCAAGCCGTTACCGGCACACCCGGTCACGTCAACGCGATGGCCGATGCCGTGGGTCATTTCATCCGCCGCATCGGGCGCGAAACGATGGCCGAAGGCGACGTCTATATCACCAACGACCCGTGGGAAGGCACCGGGCATCTGCACGACATCACAATCGTCACGCCGTCCTTCCGGAATGGCGTGCTGATCGGTTTCTTCGCCTGCACTGCCCATATTGTCGATATTGGCGGGCGTGGGTTCGGGGCGGATGCGAATTCGGTCTATGAAGAAGGGCTTTATATCCCGATCATGCGGCTGTTTGACCGCGGCGCGGTGGATGACACTCTGATCCGCATCATTCGCGGCAACGTGCGGGAGCCGGACCAACTGGTCGGTGACATCTACGCGCTCGCCACCTGCAACGAAATAGGCCACCGCCGCCTGATCGACATGATGGATGAATTCGATCTCACCGATCTGTCCGGCGTGTCGGACTTCGTCCTGACCAATTCCCGCAAAGCCACGTTGGAGCGGATCAACGCGCTGACGCCCGGCACGGCGGACGGGCAAATGCGGATCGATGGGTTTTCCAACCCGGTGGATCTGCGCGTGAAGCTGACCATCGAAAAGGACCGCATCCTAAGCGACTGGAAGGGCACCAGCGGATTGGACAAAAAGGGCATCAATGTACCGCTGGTCTATACCAAGGCCTATGCCTGTTACGCGCTGAAATGTGCCATCGCGCCGGAAATTCCGAACAACGCGGCGAGCCTTGCCCCGTTCGAGATCACCGCGCCCAAGGACAGCATCGTCAATGCCGTCCACCCCGCACCGGTCGCGCTGCGCCATGTGATCGGGCATATGGTGCCGGACACGGTTTACGATGCGCTCGACAAATTGTTGCCCGATCTGGTCCCTGCGGAAGGGGCTGGGTGCCTGTGCAACTTTCAGGTTTCACTCAGGCCGCGCACCGACGCCCCCGCCCCGGAAGATGCGCGACGTTCGGAGGTTCTGACCTTCAATTCCGGCGGTTCCGGCGCACGGCCCATGCTCGACGGCATGAACGCGACCGCGTTTCCATCGGGTGTGATGACCATGCCGGTCGAAGCCACCGAACAAGTTGGCCCGGTGATCATCTGGCGCAAGGAGCTCAGGCCCGACAGCGGCGGTGCCGGCAAAACACGCGGCGGGCTCGGTCAATACATGGATGTCGGCGCGCGCGAGGGGCACGAGTTTGACATCTCTGCCATGTTCGACAGGGTCGATCACCCCGCGCGTGGCCGTCGCGGCGGACAGAACGGAGGGGCGACCAAAATCGGGCGCAGCGATGGCGTGGCGATGCAGGGCAAGGGCAAACAGTTTGTGCCGCACGGGTGCCATGTTGAAATGTCCTTTCCCGGTGGCGCTGGGTATGGCGACCCTGCGGATCGCGATCGTGCGGATATCGCCCGTGATCTTGCGGGCGGCTACATTTCTGCGGAATATGCGTCGGAATTCCACGGGTTCAGCGCGCAGCAGATCGCCGACATTCAGGCCCGTGCCACCAAGGGAGAGGTGTTCTGACATGTCCACAGGTGCCTTCCCAAAAACACCCACGAAATCCTCCTATGACGTTGTGATCATCGGCGGCGCGATGATGGGATCGTCGACGGCATGGTTCCTGACGGCGAACCCGGATTTTGATGGCTCGGTTTTGGTGATCGAACGCGACCCGTCCTATGAGTGGTGTTCCACGGCACACACCAATTCCTGCATCCGGCAGCAGTTTTCCAACGAGCTAAACGTGCGCATTTCCCAGTTTGCGGCCGATTTCATCAAGAACCTGCGCAGCTATATGGGCGGGGACGTGCGGGTGCCCGAGATGGGCATCCAGAGTTACGGGTATATGTATCTGGCCGACAATGATGGCTTTGCTGGTGTTCTGCGCGAGAACCAAGCGGTGCAGATTGCCGCCGGGGCCGAAACCCGGCTGATGACACCCGATGAAATTGCCGCAGAATACCCGTTTTATGCACTCGACGACATCGTACTGGGCAGCATCAACAAGAAAGACGAAGGGTACTGGGACGGCGGCACAGTTTTCGAATGGTTCCGCCGGTCGGCCCGTGAACGTGGGATCGAATATATCGACGGCGAGGTTGTCGGTATCAATCGCGAAGGCAACAAAATCACCAGCGTTACGCTGGCCTCGGGCGACGTGATTGCTTGTGGCCAGATGGTGAATGCCTCTGGCCCGCGCGGCGCGCTGACAGCGGCAATGGCGGGGATCGAACTGCCGGTCGAACCGCGCAAGCGCTTCACCTGGATCTTCACCGCCGAACAGCCGCTTGATCAGGAATTACCACTGACCATCGATCCATCGGGTGTTCATATGCGTCAGGACGGGCCGAAAAGCTATCTGGCCGGGTGTCCGGCTGATCCCGACCCGGCGGTTGACCCGACCGACTTTGCGATGGATCACAACCGCTGGATGGATCACGTCTGGCCGGTGATCGCCACACGCATCCCGCAGTTCGAGGCGATCCGTGTGGTGTCCGAATGGGCCGGTCATTACGCCTATAACACGCTCGATCAGAACGCTGTAATCGGGCCACATCCTGAGATCGGGAACTTCCTGTTCCTGAACGGGTTTTCGGGGCATGGCTTGCAGCAATCCCCGGCGATGGGTCGGGCAACGGCGGAGTGGTTGACCTATGGTGCGTACCGGTCGCTTGACCTGTCGCCTTATCATTTCGACCGGGTTCTGCGCGGGGAACCTCTGGTGGAGAAGGCGGTTATCTAAAGAGCGTTTTCAATTTGATCCACGCGGGATCAAGGCCCTTGGGCCGCCGCGTGATCGCCTGCCCGTCCCGCCTCTCACGCATTGCCAAAGCAATGTGTTGCCGGCAGTGCATTGCATAGTGATGCAATGCACGAGAGGGGGCTGGCGATTTGGTGGGGCTGGCGCAGGCCGTTGAACTTTCACGGACTTGGCTGGGATAAACGGGCAAACTGCAGGGTTGCATCGCCACCCCACGGGCAGGCAATCGCGAGTCTCATTGTCAACTCTCAATGTTCGCTCCGGCCCACAAGCGCTCTCATCGCACCGGCAACGGGTTTGTTCCCTTCGAATAGGGCTGCCAGTCCTCAATTTTCGGATAATACCGCGCCCGCCACGCGCGCACCTTCGGGTTCATCAGTCGTCGCCACAAAGGCGGGATCAGCGCGACAAATCCCATCGTGGGATACCCCAGTGGCAGCGTCGGGACTTCATCCGGGGAATAAGTCTGCAACAGCGGAAATCGGCGGCTCGGCTTATAATGGTGATCTGAATGCCTCTGCAGATTGATCAGCATCCAGTTCGACGCGGTGTGTGAGGAATTCCAACTGTGACGCGGCAGGACGTGTTCATATTTGCCCTCGCCCAGATGCTTCCGCGTCAGGCCGTAATGTTCCATGTAATTCACCAGTTCCAGATAAAGGATCGCGGTGAAGGCCTGAACAATGAACAGCCACAGACCGAACCAGCCGCCGATCAGAATGGCCAGAACCAGCATCACGCCCTGCAACACCCAGTAGCGCCAGAACGGGTTGGTGTGGTGATACCACGGCAGGTCCTTGCGGCTCAGGCGCTCTTTTTCCGCCTCAAAGGCCGACACAAAACATTGCCGCAACACACGCGGAAAGAACCTGTGAAACCCTTCATTGTAGCGCGCGGTCACTGCATCCTTGGGGGTGCCGACATGACGGTGGTGGATCAGCAGATGCTCGGTACGGAAATGCGAATAAAGAACCGACGCCAGCAAAAGATCACCGGCATCGCGTTCAAGGCGCGGCGATTGGTGCATCAATTCATGGGAATAGTTGATCCCGATCGCACCGGTCATCACCCCGATGCTAAGGGCGAATAACAGCCATTGCTGCAGCCCGCTCATGTGGTCGTTCGCGGTGACGTACCAAAGCGCGCCAAAGATCGTGATCAGCTGCAAGGGCACCCAGATCAACGTGATCAAGCGGTACCAGCCAAGATCCTGATCGGGCGTGTCAGGGTCGGCATTTTCCGCGTTCAACCCCAGAATGCCGTCGAGAATGGGCAGCACGATCAGCCCGAAGACCGGCACGCCCACAAGCCACCAACCGCCATGAATTGTCGCCATCCAGGCCAGCGGTATCATGACCAGCGACATCCAGAACGGCAGCGCGCGGGATATGTTTGCGACTTGAGACGTGGGGATCATCACACTGCTCCGTCGTTTCCCCCAGTGTTTACATATGCTGAATGCCGCGACCGATCAATTCCCGGCTATGATCGGTGCCGCGAGGTCATACGCCTTGCGCATCACCGTCGGCAGGCTGGCGGGATCAAATGCATCGCTTTCGATGAACATGCCGGTTGTTGGTTTTGCGGTGTCACCGACCCGTGCGATGCGCAATCCTAGCCGCAAGTGAAAGTGCGTGAATGTGTGGCGGACTTCGACGCCCGCATCTTCCCAGCTTACACTGATCGGCGGCGCCTCGATGGCGCTCTCGCCCCAGTCGGCACCAGGCCAGCCGAGCATCCCGCCCAACAGCCCGTTGTTTGGCCGTCTTTCCAACAGCCAGGCGCCATCCGCGCGCCGCGCGATATAGGCGATACCGAAGCGGATCGGTTTCTTCTCTTTCGGCGCGCGCCTTGGCAATTCCGACTGCATTCCATTGGCGCGGGCCAGACAATTGGACATCCACGGGCAAATCCCACATTTGGGCGATCGCGGTGTACAGATCGTCGCGCCCAGATCCATGACCGCCTGCGCATAATCGCCGGGGCGTTCTGCAGGAGGCAGATCCGCAGCCAATTTCGCCAGTTTGCCTTTGGCCGCCGGTAATGGCGCTTCCACCGCATGAAGCCGCGCCATGACCCGCTCGACATTGCCATCGACGACCGTCGCAGGTTCGTCGAATGCGATGGCTGCAATGGCGCTGGCGGTGTAGGGGCCAATTCCGGGCAGGTTCAGCAATGAATCGCGGGATTCCGGAAACGTCCCGCCAAAATCTGAGGTGATGACCCGCGCGCATTTCAACAGGTTGCGCGCACGGGCGTAATATCCAAGCCCCGCCCATTCGGCCATAACATCGCCGTCATCCGCAGCCGCCAACGCGTTGACGCTCGGCCAACGCGCCAGAAATCTGCGGAAATACTTGTCCACTGCCGCGACGGTCGTTTGCTGCAGCATCACCTCTGACAGCCAGACATGATAGGGATCGGGGCGGATGCCGCGCGCCCGGTCTGACGGACCAACCCGCCACGGCATCACGCGGGCATGGGCATCATACCAGGCCAGAAGCGTTGAACACATGTCGTCACGCAATCTTTATGTCTCCTAAAACGGCTTTCCTCTGGCGCATCGACCCCCACGGTTTAGAATAGCGGTGAGGAAAGGATGCGCCAGTGGCGGATGCAGCAAAACATGACCGGCGAATGCGCGGATTTGAAAGGGCTTCGGGCCTTTTGAAATCGCGTGTGCGCAAGGCCAGTGAGTCGCGCGGATTCGCGGAATCGCGGCTGTTGACCCATTGGGCAGAGTTTGTTGGCGCGGACATTGCCGCCATTGCCCGGCCCGTGAACGTGACCTACGGGCGCGGGGCATTCGGAGCAACGCTGACGCTGTTGACCACCGGCGCGCAGGCGCCGATCCTTCAGATGCAGATCGAAAAGGTGCGCGAACGGGTAAATGCGGCTTATGGATATGCCGCGATCCAGCACATTCGGGTTACCCAGACTGCGCCGACCGGATTCGCCGAAGGACAGGTACAATTTCAGCCCGCGCCAAAGGAAAAACCACCCCCCGACCCGGCGACCAAGGCGAAGGCCGCGAAAACCGCAACCGGCGTCGCCGACACAGACCTGCGCCAAGCGCTTGAAACATTGGGCGAAAACGTCCTATCCCGCGAGAAAACCAATTGAGGCTATCCGAAATGAACCGTCTTCCGATCATCGCATTCGTTGTCGCCCTTGCTGCGAGCAGTGCATATTACCTGTGGCCGTCATCAGACAACGCGACTGAGCTTGCCGGGTTCGGTGCCGCCGAAGCGCAGGAAAGCGACGGCGAAATCGACACGTCCGGTGTTCTGGAATTGACGCTGGGCGATCCGGACGCGCCGTTGACGGTTGTTGAATACGCCTCTCACACCTGTCCGCATTGCAAGAACTTTCATCTGAACACGTTCAAACAGTTCAAAGAGAACTATATCGACACCGGAAAGGTGCATTTCATCTATCGCGAGGTTTACTTTGATCGCTTCGGTTTGTGGGCTGGCATGGTTGCCCGTTGTGGCGTGACCGATGAAAACATGAATCGCTATTTCGCAATCTCTGATCTGATTTACACCGAACAAGCCAGCTGGACCAACGGCGACGGGCCCGCGGAGATCGCCGAAAACCTGAAGACCATTGGCAAAAAGGCCGGGCTGACGGCGGCGGAACTGGATGCTTGCACCACCGATGGCGATATGGCCCCGGCGATGGTCGCCGTGTTTCAGGAACATGCGGACCGCGACGGTATTCGCTCCACGCCAAGCTTCCTGATCGACGGCGAGCTGGTAACCGGTGATCAGTCTTACGAGTCATTCTCGGCCTTACTCGACGAAAAGCTCTGAGTCCCACATGTCCGCGCCGCTTGCCGGACTGAAAGTCCTTGAACTTGCGCGCATTCTGGCTGGCCCCTGGGCAGGTCAGACGCTGGCCGATCTGGGCGCGGATGTGATCAAGGTCGAGGCACCAAAAGGCGATGACACCCGCCATTGGGGGCCACCATTCATCACCCGGAACGGCCAGAAAACGGCCGCCTATTTCCACAGTTGCAATCGCGGCAAGCGCTCTGTCGCGGCGGACTTCCGCACTGAGGAAGGACAAACGCTTGTGCGGCGGCTGGCCAGCGAGGCCGACATCCTGATCGAGAATTTCAAAGTCGGCGGGCTGGCGAAATACGGTCTGGATTACCCAAGCCTGAAGGCTGCAAACCCCGGCCTGATCTATTGCTCGATCACCGGGTTTGGCCAGACCGGCCCTTATGCCCACCGCGCCGGATATGACTTCATCATCCAAGGTATGTCTGGGTTGATGTCGATCACCGGCGAACCCGACGGACAGCCGCAGAAAGTCGGCGTGGCAGTGACGGATATCTTCACCGGGCTTTATTCGGTGAACGCCATTCTGGCGGCGCTGGTTCAGCGCGGGACCACCGGCAAAGGACAACATATCGACATGGCGCTGTTGGATGCGGCGACGGCGATTACCGCCAATCAGGCGATGAATTATCTAGCCACCGGCACAGCGCCGACCAGAATGGGCAATGCGCACCCCAACCTGACACCTTATCAGGTGTTTGACTGTGCCGATGGCTGGATCATCATCGCAACCGGGAATGGCGCGCAGTATCAGCGGCTTTGCGGATTGCTTGGCTTGCCGGAACTGGCGGGCGACGAAAGGTATCGCGGAAATGCGGACCGCATCGCGCATCGCGAAATCCTGGCAGAACTGCTGACCGGTGCGACCCGGAAGATGAACAAGGCCGAACTGCTGGCCGCTTGCGAGGACGAGGGCGTGCCAGCCGGCCCCATCAACGACATGGCCGAAGTGTTCGCCGACCCGCAGCTGCAACACCGCGGTGTGCAGTTGGAGCTGGACGGCGTGGCTTCAGTGCGCCCACCGTTTCAGTTTTCAGAGGCCGATTTGTCGCTCACCCGTCCCTCGCCGAATTTGGATGAGCATGGCGATGAGGTTCGTGCGAATGGTTTCGACGCTTCCGGATAGAAAGCATAAGGGCGCAATTGTCGGGTTTTGGCCTGAAGCGGGCATTGGTGGCCTGCACCCGCGCGCGGAATCAAGGCCCCTCGGGCCGCCGCGCGATCGCCTGCCCGTCCCCACGGGCTGGCGATTTGGTGAAGCTGGGTGCTATCCTTTGATTTCGTACGGGCTCGGCTGGGATAAACGGGCCAACTGCAAGGCTTGATCGCCACCCCACGGGCAGGCAATCGCGTGGCTTGTCTCCGGATTTGTGAACATCCGCGTCAGGCCTAATTCAACCGCTCCCGAAAATCCAACCGGTTTCCAGCCAAAAACTCCGCCGATTCCAAAGACTTTTGTCGCGCTACAATTGCCGATGAACTGCAACGATCCGGTCGTCACGTCGCCCTATCTGTCGGTCCACATGACAGGTTGCCCCGTCGCTATCGCGGGCGCGATTATGTCTGGTGGATGGGTGTTCTGGGTATGTGGGATGACGAGCGCATTCCACCGGGCAAGGAACACATCACCATCTCTGTCAGCGGGGCCTATGGCGGGCGTACCATCGATTTTCGCGAACTCGCATCACGCGGTATGACAATTGTCGGGCTGACGGCGGGTTACGAGGAAGGCATCATGACTTTTGCCGAAGACCTTCCAGAAAGTTTTCGCGCGGGCGACGCGTATTACACTCCTGCGCCTGAATTGGCCTGATGATTTTGATGCCTGTGAATCACTTTGCCGCATGGTCACAGGCACGGAGGTTTCTATTTTGAGGGTATGAGCAAGCGAGACAAAACAGTCACCTTATCCGACGAGCAGCGCATAGCGCTTGAAGCGCTTTGCCGCCGCCGCAAAGTTGAGGCCCTTGTTTGGAAACGTGCGCGTGCGTTTCTTCTTCTGGACACAGGAGAAGACGCCGGAACGGTTTGCCGGATTTTGGATATCGGTCCAACGGTTCTGACGGAATGGCAGTTCGCGTTTGCCGGAGCGGGGTTGTCATTTTTTGGCTTGAAGGGCTACAGCCAGCGACAGGGGCATCTATCGGTGGAGCAGGAACGGGCTTTGAAAGCGCATTTCACCGAACATCCGGCACAGAACGTAGATGAGGTCTGTGCCTATGTTCTGGCCGAGTGCGACCAGAGCTACAGCCCCTCGGGAGCCGCCAGGCTGATGCGCCGCCTGGGGTTTGTGTATAGGAAACCACAATTGCTGCCTGCACAGGCCGATGAAGCCAAACAGGCTGCGTTTATTGCCCAATATGAGGCCATGATGAACGGGTTGGCCGCAGATGAGATGGTTGTCTTTTCGGACGCTGTTCACCCCGAGCATCAGAGCCGCCCCGCCCATGGCTGGTTCCCAAAGGGACAAAAGACGGCCCTGAAGGCGACATCCGGGCGCAAACGGCTCAATATTCAGGGAGCGCTTGACCTTGAGACCTTCCAGTTCACCTTTGTAGAAGGCGAAAAGATCAATGCCCGGACAACCCAACAAATGCTGGAAAAGTTGGAGCGCAACAACCCAACCATGACGACCATCCATGTCTTTGTCGACAATGCCCGCTATCATCATGCCAGGATACTTCAGCCATGGCTCAACAGCCCGGAACGCCGGGTGAAGTTGCATTTCCTGCCAGCATATGCCCCGCATCTCAACCCAATCGAGCGCCTTTGGGGCGTCATGCACGATTGGGTCACACACAATCGCCACTATGCAACGTTCAACCAGTTCACAGAGGCTATTTTCAACTTCTTCCGTACGACACTGCCAAAAAAATGTAAGCGGTGTCACCGCGCCCTGTCAAAGTTCCATGGCATGAGTTCGTCGATGCGGGCTGCTGGATGGCCGGCAGCGATGGCTTCGAGGGTTGCCTTGAGATAGGCATAGGGCTCGACGTCGTTAAGCTTACAGGTTTCGATCAGGGAATACAAAGTGATATAGATACCCACGGGCTTACACCCGTGGTTCTTTCAAAGGTCAAGCTCCGCTTGTCCATTATCTTCTCGGCCCTGCCATCGGACGTAATTCCGTATCGTTTGCTCGTCGACCCCAACGGTGGACACAAAAAATCCTTTGTAAACGCTGTGGGACGATTTTCGCAGCCGCATTCTGCAGACGATAGCCCGAAGACAATGGAAGGGCTATCATCCCCGCGCTTACACGCGGGGAGTTCCCGCTGGATTAAAATCATCATCGGGCTCGGGTGGCGTCTGGTTCTTGATGTATTCCAACCACACCTCGTCTGTCACGTTGCCGCTGCTGGCAACCCGGTAACCGCGGGCCCACAGGTGTTGCCCCCAATATCTTTTGCGCAATATCCCGAACTCGCTCAGCAGCTTGTGCGAACTGCGCCCTTTCAGATATTGCTCCGCACGGCTGACCGACAGGTTCGGCGGGGTCGACACCGGCATATGCTCGTGGTCACGGTTGATTGATCCGGCATGCACAACCATCCCATGCGCCCGCGCCGTCTCGCGCAGCAACTCACGGCAGCGGTTGCCGACATCGCCGCCCAACACCTGGTAGCGGTACTTCGTCACCCACACCAAGTGGTATTTGCAGTCCCAAACCGTATGGCTGCCACGCTTGTACGAATCCATAATCAGGCATCTTAACGCAAATGCCGCGATCCCGTCCGGCTAAAGCCGTGGGGTTTACAGATCCCCTATCGGGGACTCTAACCCGGAAAACATCAGGCCAATTCAGGCGCACGGGTATATCTGGAATTTCTCGATCGATGCGACACTTATGTTCGGGCCAACGGGCTTGACCTGCCCCAAGAACCAGACGCGCGCGAACTGGGGCCGGTACCGGACAATATCTCCAATCCAGTTACGCGGGTTGATCTGGCGCAGTCGGGCATATCCAACATCCTTTGGGCAACGGGCTACAGGCCCGACTTCAGCTGGCTGGATGTCGATATCTTCGACAAGGTGGGCAATCCAAACCATGTGCGTGGCGTTGGTGCCATTCCGGGCATCTATTTCCTGGGGCTGCCGTGGCTTATGAGCCGTGGATCGTCGTTTATTTACGGCGTTTGGCACGACGCCAAACACATCGCGGACCATATTTTCATTCAACAGAAATATTCCGTGTACAAAGGTTCGGCCGAGATCGTGAAAAACGAGGTTTGACCTGAGGTGAAAACACGCGCAGCCTACTTTTCAGGCGCAAACTGAGGGACGCACCGAATGGCTCATACCCGCATTCGCAAATTCAACACCGGCGATACCTATCCGGAACAGAACCTCGATAACGATCTGTGTCAGGCCGTTGTCACCCAAAGCGGGCGCACCGTCTGGATGCGCGGCCAATGCCCGCAAAACCTTGATGACGCAAAGAATATCGACAGCCACGACCCGGCTGAGCAGACCCACAAGGTCATGCAGAACATTCGCCAGTTGATCGAAGAGGCCGGTGGCACCATGCAGCATCTGGTAAAAGTCGTCGTCTACATAACCGATGTTCGCCACCGAGAGGTGGTTTACCGTACGATGGGCGAATACATCAAAGGCGTGCATCCTGTATCCACCGGGCTGGTCGTGCAGGCGTTGGCGCGACCCGAGTGGCTGGTCGAAATCGACGCAACCGCCGTCATTCCGGATTGATGCAATGACATTTTCCCTTGTTGCCAGATGCGCGGAAACCGGCATGTTCGGTGTTGCAATATCCTCTTCATCCCCCGCCGTTGCGGCACGGTGTTCCTACACCCGCGCCGGCGTTGGTGCCGTGGCCAGCCAGAACATCACCGACCCGCGCCTTGGCCCTTTTGCTCTGGATTTGATGCAAGGTGGAATGAGCGCGGCGCAGGCGATCGACGGTGTCCGCGATCAGGGGCAATTCATCGAATACCGACAGGTGCTGGCCATCGATCCCAACGGGCAAACCGCGATTCACTCCGGCCCGAATTCACTGGGTATCTGGACGGATGCCGCAGGCAAAGACGTGGTGTCAGCGGGCAATCTTCTGGCCAATGAAGGCGTACCCGCCGCAATCGTCGCGGGGTTTGAGGGCGCAACCGGCCATCTTGGCGACAGATTGATCGCCGCCATGCGCGCAGGTCTGGCGGCAGGTGGCGAGGCCGGGCCTGTCCATTCCGCAGGCCTTCAACTGTGCGACAAGGTGCCTTGGCCAGTGGCAGATTTGCGTTGCGACTGGACCGAGGACTGCCCGATTGAGGCGGTCGCGCGTGCCTGGGACGTCTACAAACCGCAACTTGATGCATACGTTCAACGCGCGCTCGACCCGCGACAGGCGCCGTCCTTCGGCGTTCCCGGAGACGAGTAACCATGCGCGATCCGCGTTACGATATACTGTTTGAGCCGATGAAGATCGGCCCCGTCACCGCCAAGAACAGGTTCTTTCAGGTGCCACATTGCAATGGCGGCGGGTATCGCGATCCGTCTGCGGCAGCTGCGATGCGCGGGATAAAGGCCGAAGGCGGCTGGGGCGTCATCTTTACCGAACAGTGCGAAATTCACCACACGTCCGAAATCACACCGTACATCGAGCTGCGCCTTTGGGAAGACAAAGACATCCCGATGATCGCCAAAATGGCGGAGAAGATGAAATCCCACGGCGCGCTGGCGGGCATTCAACTGGCGTATTCCGGCGTCAATGGCCCGAACTTCTATACCCGCGAAGTCCCGCTCGCGGTTTCTGCCCAGCCGATCCGCACTTTTACCAATGATCCGGTTCAGGCGCGCGCGCTGGACAAGGCTGATATCAAGGATTTGCGCCGTTGGTTTGTGAATGCTGCCAAACGGTCCAAGACCGCCGGATTTGACCTGATCTGTCTCTATGGCGCGCACGGTTTCGGCATTTTTCAACATTTCCTAAGCCGTGCCACCAACCACAGAACTGACGAATATGGCGGCAGCCTCGAAAACCGGTCCCGGTTCGTGAACGAAGTTGTGGCCGACATCCGCGATGCGGTGGGTGACAGCATGGGCATCACGCTCAGGGTCTCGCTGGACGAGACCATTGGCGATCTGGGTTTCTCCAACGCCGAACTGCGTGATTTCATCGAAATGAACCGCGACCTGCCCGACCTTTGGGATTTGGCGCACGGAACGTGGGATGACTGCTCTGGCCCCAGCCGGTTCAAGGAAGAGGCGGCGCAGGAAGAACTGGTGCGTGGCATCCATGACCTGACCGACAAGCCGATTGTGGGCGTCGGCCGATTCACTTCGCCCGATGTCATGGCGCGGATGATAAAATCCGGCACGCTCGATTTCATCGGTTGCGCCCGGCCATCCATCGCTGACCCGTTCATCCCGCGTAAGATCGACGAAGGACGGGTCGAGGACATTCGCGAATGCATTGGGTGTAACATCTGCATCACCGGCGACATGACAATGGCGATCAGCCGCTGCACCCAAAACCCGACTTTTATGGAAGAATGGCGCAAAGGCTGGCACCCGGAAATCATGAATCCTAAAGGTGCAAGCTCGAATGTTCTGGTCGTCGGCGCGGGACCGGCAGGGCTGGAGGCGACCCGCGCGCTTGCCGAACGTGGCTATGACGTCGCGCTGGCAGAGGCGACAACGACGCTTGGTGGTCGGGTTGCCAAGGAAAGGATTTTGCCCGGCCTTTCCACCTGGGGTCGTGTCGCTGACTTTCGCGAATATCAGATCGGCCAGAAGCCGAATGTCGAAATCTACTTCGACAGCAAGCTGACCGCGGATCAGATTCTCGAGTTCGGGTTTGAACATGTCTGCATCGCCACCGGTTCTCATTGGCGTCGTGACGGCGTCGCGCGCCAGCATGTTGTGCCCTTCCCAATGGATCCGGCGATGCCGATCTTTACGCCGGATGATCTGATGGACGGGAAAACGCCGAAGGGTCATGTCGTGATCTTTGATGACGATCATTACTACATGGGCGGCGTTCTTGCCGAACTGCTGCGCAATCAGGGATGCGAAGTGACAATCATAACGCCTTCGGCAATCCTTTCGGACTGGACGCAGAATACACTTGAGCAGTACGAAATACATCGTCGGTTGGCGGAAATGGACGTCGATATTGTCCTGAACAGAGGCGTTCAATCTGTGGGGTCAAACCACGTTATTTCGAATTGCACATTCACCGGCAACAAACGGCAACACGCATGTGATGCCGTCCTGATGGTCACATCCCGCAGGGAAAACGATGAGATCTATCTGGCGCTCAAAACACGCGAAGGCGAATGGGCCGACGCCGGACTCAAATCGGTGAAAATCATCGGCGATGCACAGGCGCCCGGACCCATCGCCTGGGCGACCTATGCCGGGCACCGTTATGCCCGTGAACTCGACGAGGTCGACATCGGCGACGCGTTGCCGTTTCGCCGAGAAATCACGGAACTGGCGCTGGACTAATATGACCCGTCCGTTTCTCTTTTCGCCAATTCCCACCAGCAGAATGTTGAACTGGCCGCAAACATGACCTCCACGCTCGAACTTTTGGACCGTTTGGTTGCGTTCAATACTGTCAGTTCCAATTCGAACCTCCAGCTCATTGATTTTGTGCAGGATTTCCTGAAGTCCCGCGGGTTTGAGCTGACCCGAATTCCCGATGAAACCGGTGCGAAAGCGGGATTGTTTGCCAGCATCGGACCGGCGGGGGCAGGCATTGTTTTGTCCGCCCATACGGATGTCGTACCCGTGGACGGACAGGATTGGTCGCGTGATCCCTTTCGGCTGACCCGCCGGGATGACCGGTTATACGGGCGCGGAACCACAGACATGAAAGGGTTTTTGGCCTCAATGCTGGCACTGGCAGATCGGGCCGCAAGCGCCGATTTGCGTGAGCCCCTGAAACTGTCAATATCCTATGACGAAGAGGTCGGTTGCCTTGGCATCGCCCGGATGTGCGGCGCGCTGACTACTGCATTGGGTCAACCCCGTGCGGCCATCATCGGCGAACCAACCGAGATGGTCGTGGCGATCGGACACAAAGGTAAAATGGGGTTTCGCGCGGCCGCCAGCGGCTCGGCTGGGCATTCATCTTTGGCACCGCTCCACAAGAACGCGCTTTATGTTGCCGCTGACTTCATCGCTGAACTGCGGGGCTTGCAGGATTGGTACGCCAGGAGCGGCGCGCAAGACCCGGCCTATGACATCCCCTACACAACGTTTCACGTTGGCAGGTTGTCGGGCGGCACCGCCCTTAACATCGTGCCGGATCACGCCGAGCTCTACTTTGAATTCCGATATCTGGTGGAAGGCGATGTCGAGGCGGTTTTGCGCAAGATCAAATCCTTCGCCGGATCCGATATTAGTCTCGAACGCAACATCGCATACCCCGGATTGGATACACCCAGCGATGCGCCGGTCGTGCATCTGGGATGCAAGCTCGCCGGGACAAACCAGTTAACCAAAGTCTCCTTTGGTACAGAGGCCGGTTTTTTCGACAAACTGGGGATCCCGTCAATCGTTTGCGGTCCGGGATCGATGGAATCTCAGGGGCACAAACTGGATGAATTCATCACAATTTCACAGCTTCAAGCCTGCGATGAAATGATGGATCGGGTTTTGGCGGAGCTTTCAGGCAACCGTTAAGACCTGTGCGTGATACCGCCGCCTTCTGTATGAATAGCGTCCGGCAGTGCACTGCCTGTCAATGCTCGCAAGCGCGAAGGGATTGCAACGCCATCCTATTCCTTCAGGCCTCGTCCCGACAAAGCGCTTGTGACAGGCAATGCACCCCGCCACCGCCCAGCGTGAACATCGACATGTCCGGATCGTACACCTCGAACCCCAGACTGCGCATCTTGGCGTTCAAATCGTCTGCGCCCGCCATCGACAACACTTTGCCATCGCCCAGCGCCACCAGATTGACTCCGAGATTCTTCGCCTCGCGATACTCCACCTCGACAATCTCAATCCCCCATCCGCGCACAACGTCGATCAGCCACGGCTCCATCGCATCGACGCAAGCCACCGCCAGCTTTTCCGCCAACGGCACGATCAACCCGTCCATGTGCACGAATTCCCGGCTGATCGGCGCAACCACGGCCTCCCACCCTTCGGCACGCACGAAATCCGCCACCTGCTCACTGCCTTCCTTCTCTGACCGCTCACCGCAATACCCGATCAGCACAGAGATATGCCCAAAAGTTGGTGACGGCCTTCATCAGGCGGCGATTTGAACTTGCTTGATGCCGTCCTTGAATTCAACCCCCTGAATGACTTCGGGTAGACGGTTTGGTCCGGAGATCTTCCGCCACTTTTTCTTGGCTGACCATTGTCTGACAGGGTATTGCGCAGCAATGTCCCGAGAAGGATCATCAGCCTGTACACCATAGCGAGGGCGGTTTTGCGGTTCAGGCAGCCCTTGGTTTTCCGGGTGCGGTTCCTGACAGTGGCAAAAACGCTTTCAATTGGGTTCGTGGTTCGGATGTGCTTCCAGTGTTCGGCAGGGAAGTCATAGAAAGCCAACAATTCACTGCGGTCTTTCACCAACTTGGCGACGGCCTTCTCGTATTTCACGCCGTAGGTTTCCACGAAAAGATCGAAAGCCGCGTTCGCCTCCTTCCTGGTCTCGGCCATCTGTTACCTGACAGGTGAATGCATGCATTCACCGAGAGGGCAGATGTCCTGAAGATCGGACTTGGCCTTTTCGTGTAGAGATTTTGGCATCGCGCCCAACACGTTGGCTGTTTTGTGGACCCAGCATCGCTGTTCGCGCGTCTCGGGGAAGACATCGCGCAGAGCGGTCCAAAACCCAAGTGCGCCGTCGCCGATGGCCAGTTCCGGGGGCACCGCCAGACCACGTTTCTTTAGCCCCTTCAACAGGTCGCGCCAACTGTCGGCATTCTCTCGGAACCCGTCCATAATCGCCAAAACATCCTTCTGACCATACTCATCTGCGCCTATAATACCAAGGGTTATTCAATCTGACCGACTTTCGCCCAGTTGCGGCTTGCGATGGATGTGATGGTTTGCGGTCTTGCGATGAGGTTGTTCCAGGCCTCGCACCCCGCGTCGAGAATCGCGTCATATGTGTCGAACGTCCGGTTTGCGAGCCATGTCTGGCGGAGATATTGCCAAATGTTTTCGGTTGGATTCAGCTCTGGTGATTTGGGCGGCAGAAACATGAGCGACAGGTTTTGCGGGATTTCCAGAGCGGATGTCGTGTGCCAGCCGGCTTGGTCCATGAGGATGACGGCGTGGGCGCCATCGGAGACAATTTTGCTGATTTCTTCCAGGTGGCGCTGCATCGCATAGGTGTCGGCTGCTGGCATCATGATCGCCGCGCCGGTGCCGCGTTCGGGGCAGATGGCGCCAAAAAGATACGCATTTTGGTAACGCTGATCGGCGGGCTGGCGGGGCCGTGTGCCCTTGCGTGCCCACTGGCGGACGCGGGTGTTCTTCTGACCGAGACGCATCTCGTCCTGGAACCAGATTTCGACGGGTTTGTCCGGCGGCACCCCCTGAAGCGTCTCCTTCAGATTGTCGCCGAAGTTTTTTTGAAATCCTCAATGACCTGCACGTCCTGCCCCGGGTGCTGAGGGCGTGCGCTGATGTGGGAAAAGCCCAGATTGTGCAGAATCTGCCCCACATGGCGCTCGTGATAGTCGACGCCAAAACGCGCCTTGATCACATTCTTCAAATCGACCCGCCGCCAGCGGACGACACCGTCCTTTTCAGGATCAGGACCGGTCTCGACAAGAGCCGCCAGTTCATCCAGTTGCGCATTGTCAAGGCGGGATCGCGAGCCTCCTCGCTGCCGATCCAGCAGCCCCGCTGGACCATCAGCGTTGAAACGGAGCACCCAGTCCCTGAGCGTTTGCCGGTCCATCCCGCCAATGCGGGCCGCAGCCCCACGCGACATGCCATCGGCGATAGCGGCAAGCGACAAAAGCCGTCGGCTCTGCCGGGCATCAGAACTCTCTGCGGCAAGCTTGCGCAGATCATTGGCGGTAAAATCGGCTCGCATCGGTATCCTGGCTGGCATCGGTGGTCTCCTTTGCCAATCTTGAATCACCTCAGCACCTCAGGCGGTACCCAAAATCCATAGCTGAGTCATTTTGAAGCACCCTTGGTATTATACCGATTATGCTGGAATACTTGGCGACCTATCGCGATCTGTCGATCATTTTTGCAGACAGCATTGCCGTTCAATGCGCGAAATTAGCACCCGGAGATAGGCCATCTGACTGCAATAAACTCGTCAAAAGCTTTGCTGACAATCTGCATGATGTCTCCATGGCCGCAAATCCGGATTATCGACCGATAAGCGCTGCGTTGAAAATGTCCATCAACCTTGCTGACAACGAAAAACTGCGCGCTTGGAAATTGGATGCGGCTCACATTGCAGCTATCCTTGTGCACATTGACCGGGTCTGTGAAGAGCTGGTTCGCGAACAGCAATCCGACATTGACACCAAGGAAGACTGGGTGATTTGCGGCAAAGCTGTGGACGGAGTTCCCGCCAAATTTGACGGGTCTCCACGTCAGAAATTTGGCGCCGAAATGGGCGTCGACGACAGCTGAAGCGCCGGTCCTTCTTTGGTGCCGGTTGGCGGACTTTGATCTGCGCCTGATTTGCTTGCACAAGTTCCGTCGTAGCCGTTGTTGATCTCAGGCCGTCGGAGCGGCAGAGTCAATAATGACGATGTCACACCGGTTGGACCTGCAGTGAGAGAAACGACAAAAGGGCTGTGGGCGGTTTTGGGTGCAAACCTGATTTGGGGGCTGGCGCCGGTACTTTACAAAGCTCTGGACCACATCCCACCGCTAGAAGTGATGAGCCATCGGATTGTCTGGTCATTCGTCTTCTTCAGTGCGGTTCTACTTTTCCAAAACCGGATTTCCGTGCTGACCGACATATTGCGCCACCCTGTGACACTTCGGATCATACTGCTTTCGACACTTCTGATCTCGTGCAACTGGTTTCTGTCTTACCACCCTTCAAAATTTCCGGATCTGATTTGACGTTTGTCTGATCTGTGTGATTCAAGGAGTCTCCACTGCTGATATTGGAGGCTGGTTTGTTGGGAAATGTTTGTTTTTCAGAGCTTTATTCGAAGGTTGAGGCGGATTTTCAGGACCGCTTGCTCGGGTATCACAAGTCGCGCCGGGAGGGATTGTGCATCATAGCAAGCGTGATTTTGAACACGCGCAGCGTCAATCTGATGGAAAATGCGGCTGCTCTGCCCCGCGATATCGGCTCTGTGGACCACCGCTATCAATACATTTCGCGGGTTCTGGGCAATCCTCACATCGATACTGATGAGATCATGCAGGCCTATGTTGGTGAAATTTTCCGCCGCCAGTGTGAGGCCGGAGAAACGATTGTGGTGGCCCTTGATCAAAGCAAGCTCAACGAAGGGCATGAGGTTTTGATGTTATCGGTGCGGATGCGGGATCGGGCCCTCCCGGTCGCCTGGCGTGTACGCCAGACCAAAGGGCCGATTGGATGGCGCGTGCAACATGAGCTTTTGGAAGCAGTCCGCCCATGGCTCCCGGCGGATGCGCGTGTGTTGCTGGCGGGAGATCGGTTTTATGGAACCGCCCGATTGGTCGCATGGTGCCAGGAGGCTGGATGGGACTACCGGCTGCGCATGAAGGGAAATATCACACTGCAACATCAGGGTGGCGAGATGATGACGCGCGAAATTGCCCAACTGATGCCCGAAGGGCTTGTAAACGCTGAGCTTTACGGAACGGGCGTCTTTAGCAACATTGGAGTGCTTCACGAAGAGGGGCACAAAGAGCCTTGGATTATTGCCATGAATGCAGCACCGTCCGAGTACAAGGTGCTCGATTATGGAATGCGTTGGGGAATTGAAGCCATGTTCTCCGACTTCAAAACCCGGGGCTTTGAAATTACTCAAAGCCAGATCAAAAAGCCGGATCGATTGGCCCGCCTCATTTTGGTGCTGGCAATCGCCATGTACTGGGCTGTTTCAACCGGAGCAAACGAAGAGCACCACGTCGCAATACGCGGCGAAAAAAGGGGATTCGAAAAGCCCGAAGGTCCTTATGCTCTCTCTTCAAGACAGGCCTTCGTGCTATCCGACGATGCCTCGCAGGTTATGCCAAAATCCCCAAGCTCTGGGATGTCTGGCTAAATTGAAGGGTGGTAAGGGTTTCTGTTTATCTGGGCCATACAGGCAGAGCGGACATTGCAGGCATCGTTGGGGTATTTCATCTACCCATTGATAGCGGTTCTGATTGGCGCATTTGTGTTTGGCGAAGGGATGGGTTGGCTGAAGGTTTCAGCCGTTGGCTTGGCAGCCCTCGCAGTACTGGTCCTTACATTTGGTCTGGGTCAATTGCCGTGGATTTCGTTGGTTCTGGCAACCACTTTCGGCATTTACGGGTTGATCAAAAAGCGCACCACCGTCGGGCCGGTGATTTCAGTCACGGCTGAAGTGGCTGTTATCGCCCCGTTTCTGTTGATTTGGTTGCTGGGTGTGCACAATCAGCTGTGGGGACCAAGTATTGATGACGGTTCGGCAGCCTTTGGGGCGGATGTTTTTGACACCACGCTTTTGATGCTTTCGGGGCCGTTGACGGCATTGCCGCTGATCCTGTTTTCTTATGCCGCGCGGCGGTTGGCGATGGCGACCGTGGGATTGATGCAATACGTCAACCCAAGCCTGCAATTCCTCGTCGCGGTTCTGGTGTTCAGCGAGCCCTTTACCAGATGGCACGCGATTGCCTTTCCACTGATCTGGTGCGCTTTGGCGCTTTATTCACTACACGCAATTCGTCAGGAAAGATCGGCACGCATCAACGGCAAAAGCGTCTCTACATCATCGGCAATCTGAACATATTCAAGCAGTGTATCATCGGCAAAACCGCTTGCAATAACATGATCCATAAGTTGGATGAGTTTATCCCAATAATTATCTATATTCAAAAGATAAATCGGTTTGGAATGTAGCCCGATCTGTCGCCATGTCAGCACTTCGAAAAACTCGTCCAGCGACCCCGCGCCATCGGGCAAGACAACCGAGGCGTCCGAATTCATGTGCATGACTTTTTTGCGTTCATGCATGTCCTCGGTAATGATCAACTGACCATCCTGCTGGCCAACAAGCT
>CATOSB010000004.1 GCA_951812305.1 uncultured Paracoccaceae bacterium | reverse complement strand
GGACTGCTTCCAAAAGCTCATGTTGCACGCGCCATCCAATCGGCCCTTTGGTCTGGCGTACACGCCAGGCGACCGGGAGGGCCCGATCCCGCATCCGCACCGATAACATCAAAACCTCATGCCCTTCGTTGAGCTTGCTTTGATCAAGGGCCACCACAATCGTTTCTCCGGCCTCACACTGGCGGCGGAAAATTTCACCAACATAGGCCTGCATGATCTCATCAGTATCGATGTGAGGATTGCCAGAACCCGCGAAATGTATTGATAGCGGTGGTCCACAGAGCCGATATCGCGGGGCAGAGCAGCCGCATTTTCCATCAGATTGACGCTGCGCGTGTTCAAAATCACGCTTGCTATGATGCACAATCCCTCCCGGCGCGACTTGTGATACCCGAGCAAGCGGTCCTGAAAATCCGCCTCAACCTTCGAATAAAGCTCTGAAAAACAAACATTTCCCAACAAACCAGCCTCCAATATCAGCAGTGGAGACTCCTTGAATCACACAGATCAGACAAACGTCAAATCAGATCCGGAAATTTTGAAGGGTGGTAAGATAGCGTTGCAGAAGTTTTTGCAATTCGAAGAAAAAAAGTAACTCCCAAGCACCCCCCACGTTTGAGTGTTATTGTCAGTTTTATGGTGAGTCGAATTTGCCATTTTGCGCGTGTTTTTTTTCTTTCTTGTCTGAATTCTGTGGCGCCGGGTTGATTTCTCTGAATCAGTGGTGGGATGGATCAGGTTGCCGCCCTTGAACAACTTCTCGCCACGGCTCTGCGTCGGATCGCTGAGCTTGAAGCTGCGTTGGCGAGCATGGCGGAAGAGATCACGGACCTGCGCCGACAGTTGGCCAAGAACAGCAGCAATAGCAGCAAGCCCCCTTCAAGTGATGGCCTGAAGAAGCCAGCCCCGCGCAGCCTGCGTGGCAAATCCGGAAAGAAAAGTGGCGGCCAAGTTGGCCACCGGGGCGACACCCTGCGCCAGACGTCAACACCCGACTTTGTCGAACGGCATGAGGCGACGCATTGCAGCGCCTGTCAGAGCGCCCTGACGGCGGAGATGGTGAAAGGGATCGAGAAGCGTCAGGTGTTCGACTTGCCTGCGCCACGCCTGGAGGTCACCGAGCATCAGGCGGCGGTTTATTGTTGCGACCATTGTCGAGCCACGACGACGGCTGGCTTTCCCGATGGCGTGGCCGCGCATGTGCAATATGGCACGCGCATGCGGGCAGTGGCGGTCTATTGCAATGTTCAGCAGCTGATACCCGAGGATCGGGTCTGCCAGCTTATGCGCGACCTGTTTGGGGCCACCAGCTTGTGCGCGGCCAGCGTGACCAACTGGACGCGCGGCGCGGCAAATAAGATGGGTGTCGTGGTTGAACACATTCTCGCCCGGCTTGCCGAAGGCGGCGTTCGGCATCTGGACGAGACCGGACTTCGTGTTGCCGGCAAGCTGCACTGGCTGCACACGATCTGCGATACCGCCTTCACCCATTACCGCATCAGCGCCAAACGCGGTGCTGTTCCAACCTTCCTGACCGGCGGGACGATCATTCATGATCACTGGAAACCCTACTACGCCCATATGAGCGGAGTGGACGCCCACGCCCTCTGCGGGGCGCATCACTTGCGCGAACTCAAGGCCATCGAAGAGATCGAAAAAGAGCCTTGGGCGACGGAGATGAGCGCAGTGCTTCATAGCGCCAATCAGCTCAGATGCGCGGCTCAGGATCAAGGCGAGACCGAACTCCCGGAACTGGTTCGCCAGGGTATAGTCACCAGATACATGGCGATCCTCGCCAAGGGGCTCGCCTTCCACGAACGCCAGCCCCCGCTGGCCAAAAGCCCCGGCACCCGCGGCCGAAAAGCCAGGCGGCCAGGCCACAACCTGCTCCTCCGCCTGCGTGACTACCGCGATGACGTTTTGCGATTCATCGCCGACTTCGCGGTCCCATTCACAAACAATCAGGCCGAACAGGACCTGCGCATGATGAAGCTGCGCATGAAAATCTCGGGCACCTTCCGCACCCTCGAGGGCGCGCGGGTCTTCGCCGACATCAGGTCCGTCATCTCGACGGCCAGAAAACACCGGTTCAACATCCTGGAAATCCTGACCCTGTCACCACCTCAGATCATCGCACGGCTCTGACGGAACAAAACCCCGCAACCCTATCGGACAGGGTGCTTGGGAGTTACGAAAAAAAGATGATTTACTTACCTCGCGTGCTGTGGCTGGCATTTCTGGGGCGCTGCCAAAACAGCCAACTCGCCGATATGAAATTGATTTATACCCGTGCGCCTGAATTGGCCTGATGTTTTCCGGGTTAGAGTCCCCGATAGGGGATCTGTAAACCCCACGGCTTTAGCCGGACGGGATCGCGGCATTTGCGTTAAGATGCCTGATTATGGATTCGTACAAGCGTGGCAGCCATACGGTTTGGGACTGCAAATACCACTTGGTGTGGGTGACGAAGTACCGCTACCAGGTGTTGGGCGGCGATGTCGGCAACCGCTGCCGTGAGTTGCTGCGCGAGACGGCGCGGGCGCATGGGATGGTTGTGCATGCCGGATCAATCAACCGTGACCACGAGCATATGCCGGTGTCGACCCCGCCGAACCTGTCGGTCAGCCGTGCGGAGCAATATCTGAAAGGGCGCAGTTCGCACAAGCTGCTGAGCGAGTTCGGGATATTGCGCAAAAGATATTGGGGGCAACACCTGTGGGCCCGCGGTTACCGGGTTGCCAGCAGCGGCAACGTGACAGACGAGGTGTGGTTGGAATACATCAAGAACCAGACGCCACCCGAGCCCGATGATGATTTTAATCCAGCGGGAACTCCCCGCGTGTAAGCGCGGGGATGATAGCCCTTCCATTGTCTTCGGGCTATCGTCTGCAGAATGCGGCTGCGAAAATCGTCCCACAGCGTTTACAAAGGATTTTTTGTGTCCACCGTTGGGGTCGACGAGCAAACGATACGGAATTACGTCCGATGGCAGGGCCGAGAAGATAATGGACAAGCGGAGCTTGACCTTTGAAAGAACCACGGGTGTAAGCCCGTGGGTATCTATATCACTTTGTATTCCTTGAGCGATACAACGCGGAAGTTGTCGGTGACGGTGTCGCGGAACTCATACCAAGGGTGCTTCAAAATGACTCAGCTATGGATTTTGGGTACCGCCTGAGGTGCTGAGGTGATTCAAGATTGGCAAAGGAGACCACCGATGCCAGCCAGGATACCGATGCGAGCCGATTTTACCGCCAATGATCTGCGCAAGCTTGCCGCAGAGAGTTCTGATGCCCGGCAGAGCCGACGGCTTTTGTCGCTTGCCGCTATCGCCGATGGCATGTCGCGTGGGGCTGCGGCCCGCATTGGCGGGATGGACCGGCAAACGCTCAGGGACTGGGTGCTCCGTTTCAACGCTGATGGTCCAGCGGGGCTGCTGGATCGGCAGCGAGGAGGCTCGCGATCCCGCCTTGACAATGCGCAACTGGATGAACTGGCGGCTCTTGTCGAGACCGGTCCTGATCCTGAAAAGGACGGTGTCGTCCGCTGGCGGCGGGTCGATTTGAAGAATGTGATCAAGGCGCGTTTTGGCGTCGACTATCACGAGCGCCATGTGGGGCAGATTCTGCACAATCTGGGCTTTTCCCACATCAGCGCACGCCCTCAGCACCCGGGGCAGGACGTGCAGGTCATTGAGGATTTCAAAAAAACTTCGGCGACAATCTGAAGGAGACGCTTCAGGGGGTGCCGCCGGACAAACCCGTCGAAATCTGGTTCCAGGACGAGATGCGTCTCGGTCAGAAGAACACCCGCGTCCGCCAGTGGGCACGCAAGGGCACACGGCCCCGCCAGCCCGCCGATCAGCGTTACCAAAATGCGTATCTTTTTGGCGCCATCTGCCCCGAACGCGGCACCGGCGCGGCGATCATGATGCCAGCAGCCGACACCTATGCGATGCAGCGCCACCTGGAAGAAATCAGCAAAATTGTCTCCGATGGCGCCCACGCCGTCATCCTCATGGACCAAGCCGGCTGGCACACGACATCCGCTCTGGAAATCCCGCAAAACCTGTCGCTCATGTTTCTGCCGCCCAAATCACCAGAGCTGAATCCAACCGAAAACATTTGGCAATATCTCCGCCAGACATGGCTCGCAAACCGGACGTTCGACACATATGACGCGATTCTCGACGCGGGGTGCGAGGCCTGGAACAACCTCATCGCAAGACCGCAAACCATCACATCCATCGCAAGCCGCAACTGGGCGAAAGTCGGTCAGATTGAATAACCCTTGGTATCAGGCCATTTTTCTGGCAGTGTCGTACGGAAGAAATTGAAAATAGCCTCTGTGAACTGGTTGAACGTTGCATAGTGGCGATTGTGTGTGACCCAATCGTGCATGACGCCCCAAAGGCGCTCGATTGGGTTGAGATGCGGGGCATATGCTGGCAGGAAATGCAACTTCACCCGGCGTTCCGGGCTGTTGAGCCATGGCTGAAGTATCCTGGCATGATGATAGCGGGCATTGTCGACAAAGACATGGATGGTCGTCATGGTTGGGTTGTTGCGCTCCAACTTTTCCAGCATTTGTTGGGTTGTCCGGGCATTGATCTTTTCGCCTTCTACAAAGGTGAACTGGAAGGTCTCAAGGTCAAGCGCTCCCTGAATATTGAGCCGTTTGCGCCCGGATGTCGCCTTCAGGGCCGTCTTTTGTCCCTTTGGGAACCAGCCATGGGCGGGGCGGCTCTGATGCTCGGGGTGAACAGCGTCCGAAAAGACAACCATCTCATCTGCGGCCAACCCGTTCATCATGGCCTCATATTGGGCAATAAACGCAGCCTGTTTGGCTTCATCGGCCTGTGCAGGCAGCAATTGTGGTTTCCTATACACAAACCCCAGGCGGCGCATCAGCCTGGCGGCTCCCGAGGGGCTGTAGCTCTGGTCGCACTCGGCCAGAACATAGGCACAGACCTCATCTACGTTCTGTGCCGGATGTTCGGTGAAATGCGCTTTCAAAGCCCGTTCCTGCTCCACCGATAGATGCCCCTGTCGCTGGCTGTAGCCCTTCAAGCCAAAAAATGACAACCCCGCTCCGGCAAACGCGAACTGCCATTCCGTCAGAACCGTTGGACCGATATCCAAAATCCGGCAAACCGTTCCGGCGTCTTCTCCTGTGTCCAGAAGAAGAAACGCACGCGCACGTTTCCAAACAAGGGCCTCAACTTTGCGGCGGCGGCAAAGCGCTTCAAGCGCTATGCGCTGCTCGTCGGATAAGGTGACTGTTTTGTCTCGCTTGCTCATACCCTCGAAATAGAAACCCCCGTACCTGTGACCATGCGGCAAAGTGATTCACAGGCATCAAAATCATCAGGCCAATTCAGGCGCAGGAGTGTACATCGATTTTCGTACTTCCATCGGCGCTGTCCGGCGGTAATACTACCCCGTCTGGCGGGAACTGAAAGCACGCATTTTTACCGAAAACCACTGCCGCTGGGACCTGAGATCAGCATCCGCGCTCATTGGCCAACGCCGCGATGGATTGACACCCAATTCTGGGGCTTATGTTGAAAGTCTCTGCCTCACCGGCGGGAAATTCGGGCCAACTGGATGAGAGTTCGCGGGAAGAATGCCATACCGCGTGAATGCGACACCTTGGACCGTTCACGTCAAAGCGATGCCGGTGGCGGCGTCGAACACATGTAGAGCCTCGGGATCAGCGACCAAATTTACCGTCTCGCCGATCAGTGGCGGTCTTTTGCCGGGCGCCTTTGCGATGACTTCCTGCTCGCCGTGGGCGACGTAAACCAGTGTTTCTGACCCGAGCGGTTCCAGCACCGTTACTTGACCCGCGAAAATGAGGTTGCCATCCCCAACGGTCAGGTCGTCGGGGCGAACGCCCACCGTTACGGTTTGACCCGGCTTGGTACTTTCTGGTCGCGCTACGACTCCTTCGGGTCCGAGGCGGATGTCTGACTCGGTGACTTCAGCGGTGAGCATATTCATGGACGGCGCGCCGATGAAACTGGCGACGAAGGTGTTGGCGGGGTTGTGATAGACCTCTGATGGGGTGCCGATCTGCTGGATCACACCGTCCTTCATGATGACGATCCGGTCGGCCATAGTCATCGCTTCGACCTGATCATGAGTGACAAATATGATCGTGTTGCCAACACGTTGGTGCAGTTTTTTGATTTCGAGCCGCATCTGAGTGCGTAGCTGGGCATCGAGGTTTGACAAGGGTTCGTCAAACAGAAACACGGCCGGATCGCGGACCATGGCGCGCCCGATGGCGACCCGCTGGCGTTGACCGCCTGACAAGGCCGCGGGCTTGCGGTCGAGGTATTCCGTCATGCCAAGAAGTTCGGCAACCTCTTCCAATCGTTTGGTTTTATCGGCGCGGGGCATGTTGGATGTCCGCAGGCCAAAGCCGATGTTCTTGCGCACCGTCATATGCGGATAGATCGCGTAGTTCTGGAAGACCATCGCGATATTGCGATCCTTGGGCTCCAGATTGTTAACCACGCGCCCGGCGATTTCGACCTCTCCTGATGTGGCCTCTTCCAGGCCCGCTATGATCCTGAGAGTTGTGGATTTTCCGCAGCCCGACGGGCCGACCAGCACGACAAATTCGCCGTCTGCAATGTCCAGATCGATGTCATGCAGCACCTTGGTTTTGCCGAAGGCCTTGGCGAGTTGGCGGAGGTGGACATTGGCCATTTTTCAGCGCTCCATCAGCTTGGCAAAGGCGTCGTTCAGCGTCGATTTGGCCCGGATTTGCCTGTCGGTATCACGTCGGTATTGCGTCGGTATTACGTCGGTATTTTTTCGATATTCGGCTAAGGCGGCGTCGAGCGCCTCGGGAGCCGGCCCGCCGGGGCGGGTGCGCACAGCGATGAAATGGGCGGGCGATGTGACCCTCCGAAAGGTCTGGTCGGTCAGCTTTGATGCGCGTCCGGTTTGGTTCTCGAAGGCGTTGGCGAAATCTGTGAAGCCCTCTGCCAACCCCACCCCGCGGGCGATCACGGCGCGGGCGGTTGCAGCCGCGATTTCGTGGGCGTGTCGGAATGTCAGGTCTTCGGATCGGACGAGCGTATCGGCAAGCTCTGTGATGGTGATGCAGGCGGCGTCGCTGTTTCGCTGAACGGCGGCGGCGTTGATCTGACAGGCAGGAAGGAAGGCGGTGAACAGGGCCAGCATGCGTGCGCCGACCTCGAAGGCCGCGTATCCGGCCTGCTGCACCTCGCCCTCGCTGTCGTTCATGTCGGTGAAGGGCGTGTTGTGCATGGTGGTGATGATCGTGTCGCAATGGCCCATCGCGGCACTGGCAAGGTGGCGCATGTGCTCGATTGGGACAGGGTTGCGTTTCTGCGGCATGATCGAACTGATCTGGACGAGGCTGTTGGGCACGCGCAGCTGGCCGACCTCGAAAGCGGACCAGAAGGCGAGGTCTTGCACCACCCGGCCCAGATGCAGGAAGACCAGTTTCAGCGCGGAATAGAGGCCGGTGATGTAGTCGACCGACGCGATGCAGCCATAGCTGTTGAGTTTCGGTTCGGCAAAGCCAAGCAGATCGGCGACGCGCTGGCGGTCGATAGGAAACCCGCTGGTGGTTATGGCCGCCGCGCCCATGGGGCATTGGTTAAGGGTCTGCGCGGCGTCGGCCAGACGTTTGGTGTCGCCAATCAGAACCTCGATCACCGCGCCAAGGTAGTGGCCAAAGGTGGACGGCTGCGCGGGCTGGCCGTGGGTATAGGCGACGATCAGCGTGTCGCGTTCGGTTTCGGCTTTGGCGATCAGAGCGTGGGTCAGGGTTGTTAGGGCTTCCAAAGTGGCCGTCGCGCGGTCGCGCAGCGCCATTTTGAACAGCGTGTGGTCGATGTCATTGCGACTGCGCGCGGTATGGAGCGCCCCGCCGAGGTCGCCGAGACGTTGTTTCAGTTCCGCCTCGACCAAGAAGAAGAAATCCTCATGCTCGCCTGTGTATGTCAGCGCGTCGATATCGGTGTCGGCCTCGATTTCTGCCAACGCATTTGCGATCTGGCGCGCCTCATCGGGCGCGACCACGCCCGTCTCGGCAAGCATCACAAGATGCGCCTTGTGGATCGCCATCATATGCCGCGCATAGTGGGTTTTGACGCCCTCAAACAGCGGCGCAAGCACGGTGTTTCGATAGGTTGGATCAGGGAATGTCGAGTGGTCGGTCATGATCCCAACCCATTGCCAAGCGCATAGGATCCGGCCTTGCGGCCGGGAAAGAGAGTCAGACCTCATCATCCCTTGAGCCCCGCCATGACGACGCCGCGAATGATGAACCGTTGGAAGATCAGGAAGAAGATCAGCGTCGGGATGGTCGAGATCGCGGCACCGGTCATGATCAACTCCCATTGCACGTCGGCCTCGTCGCCGAAGCTCGCCAGACCCACGGGCAGCGTGTACATCTCGACAGAGTTGGTGACGATCAGGGGCCAGATGAACGCGGTCCAGTTGCCCAAGAATACGAAGATTGCCAGGGCGGCCAGTGCTGGTTTCACCAGCGGCATCGCCACGGTCCACCAGATTTGCAGTTCATTAAGACCGTCAATCCGAGCGGCTTCGATGAAGTCATCCGGCACGGTTTCGAAGAACTGCTTCATCAGGAAGGTCCCAAATGCCGTCATCAGGCCGGGGAACATGATGCCCCAATAGCTATCGAGCCACCCGAATTGCTGACTCATCAAATACCAGGGGATTACCAGCATTTCCGTGGGGATCATCAGGGTCGAAAGGATCGCGATAAAGATGATGTAGCGGCCGGGGAAGGTGAATTTGCACAGGGCATAGCCCACCAGACTGTCGAAAAGCAGATTACAAATCGTGGTGATCATCGCGATGATCGTGGAGTTGATCATCCAGCCATAGAACCGGCCGTCTTCGAGCACATAGGTATAGTTTTCGACCGTCGGTTCCTTGGGCCAGAGGTTCACATGATAGACCTCATGCGGCCACTTCAGCGAGGTCGAGATCATGTAGACAATCGGCATGATCATCGCGACGCCGCCCAGAAACAGCAGCGTCCAGCGGATGATCTGGCCCATATTGGCGGGCTTACGCGCCGTGTCCGTGGACAACAGCGTTTCGCTGGAGGGGCGGATGTCAGTGACGGCCATTACCTATCCCTCAGCAAGCGAAGCTGAAGAAGCGACGCGCAAAGCAGAATGACAAATAGGACGACAGTTTGCGCCGCGGCATAGCCCATGTCGAAGTCGGTGAAGGCCGAGTTGTAGATCATCAGGACAAGTGGCTTGGTGGCGTTCAGCGGGCCGCCAGGGTCGCCGGTTGTCATGTTAAAGACGTGGTCGAAGATGCGCAGGAACCCGATACTGCTGAACACCACGATGAACACGATTGTGGGTTTCAACAGCGGGATGGTGATTTCAAACAGAACTGTCCACCACGGCACCCCGTCAATACGTGCGGCCTCGTAATAGCTTTTGGGGATCGCGCGCAGGCCGGCCATGAAGATGATGACCTGAAAGCCAAGCCCGGCCCAGACGGCGGGGGCAAGGATGGCGGGCAAGGCGTTGGTTGTGGATCGCAGGAATTCGATCTGCGGGATGCCTGCCCCGGCAAGGAAATTGTTGAACAGGCCAATCGGCACGGGTTGGTAAAACCAGCGCCAGACCCATGCCATTGCCACCGCGCTGGTCATGAACGGCAAGAAATACAGCATCCGGATGATCCCGTGCATGAACCGGGTTTTGTCGAGATGGTACGCGATGACAAAGCTGATCATTAAGCTGACCGGCGTGCCGATGATCAGATAGGCGAAGGTGTTTCGGAAGACCTTCCAGAACACCGGGTCGTTCACCAGTTTGATGTAATTTTCAGCCCCCGCCCACGTCCGCGCGCCCAGAAGGTTCCAGTCCTGAAACGATATCAGGATGGCGTTGCCAGTGGGGTAAAACCGGATGACGACATAAAAGATGACGGGGACGATCAGGAAGATCCAAGCCCAGACGATCTGTTTATGTCGGATAGAGAGGTTTCGATAAAGCTGCATATCCGCCCGTTGCGACGCAGTCCCGGGCTTGACCCAGGACCTCAACGAAGAGGCCCCGGATCAGAGTTCGGAGCTGCGATGTCGCTTATTGGTAGTATTCGTCGAGCAGCTTCTGTTCTGCCTCTGCCGCAACCGCGATGCTTTCGGCAGCGGGCTGGCCCTCGATATCCATGCGCTGAACCATATCCATCAGAATCTGGCGCTGGCCGGATTCATTGGCGAATTTGGTTGTATTGGCATAGGCGAGACCACGGATGAACGGGCCATAGACCTCATGATTGGCATTGGCGTCCGTCATGCCGACCGATGGTTTCGCAGGCAGCTCTCCGACGACGTCCAGCCAGATCTGCATCGCCTCATCCGAAGTGACATATTCCATGAACTTGACGGCAGCGGCGTATTTTTCACCCTCTGCCTTCGTCGTAATCGCGTTCACCCAATATGAGGAATAGTTGAACCGCTCACCCGCCGCATTTGCGGGCAATTCGGTCACGCCCCATTTCAGTCCGCGCGTCTTGTTCAGCGAGCCGATGCGAAATGAACCGTCGATATGCATGCCCGCGAGACCGGCTTTGAACGCGGCCTGTGGTTCATCCATGAACCCGAAGGCGGCAACTTTGTGCTCGCTTACAAGACCGGTGTAGAATTCGATCGCCTTGGCACCGGCGTCAGAGTTGTAGTTCACCTTTTTGTAGTCATCCATATAGGGTTCGCCGCCCATCTGGCGGACCAGAACTTCGCGGAACCAGTGGTGATCCTGCGCGTTCATGCCGATGGTCATGCCGGCCTGGGTCAGGTTTCCGGCGCTGTCGCGCTTGGTGATCTTACCTGCGATTTCGACCAGCTCGTCCAGCGTTTCCGGTGGGCCGTCTACCCCGGCCTCGTCAAACAGGCGCTGGTTGTAGAACAGGGCCAGTGACCGGACGGCGGTGGGTAGCGCCCAATACTGATCGCCGTCTTTCATCGCCTGAACCATCGGGAAGAAGTCTTCGTCGATCTTGGCGGCGGGGAACGTATCAGAAGGCAAGGGCTGGATCAGGTCGGCGGCCACATAGTCGTTCAGCCAGCCGTAAAACAGTTGAACGACATCGGGACCTTCGCCAGCTGGAATCGCAGCCGCCACCTTGGTGCGATAGTCGGCATACGGGAAATGGGTCATCTTGACCGTGATATCAGGATTGGCCGCCTCGAAATTATCGATCAGTTGCTCCATCGCGGCAACCCGGGCATCAAAGAAGTACTGCCAATATTCGATTTCCACGGCGTTTGCGGCGGTCGATCCTAATAGAAGGGCGGCCCCTGCGGCAAGTGATTTAAAGGCGTTTGGCAACATGACATACTCTCCCTGTGGTTTGATGTATTAAATGGTATTTGTCCGGGCTTGGCGCAGCGCCGCCGGATGATGTGGTAAAGCCTAGCGCAGTTGTTAGCGTCCAACAAGTTTGCCGCGATCCTTACCACCCTTCAAAATTTCCGGATCTGATTTGACGTTTGTCTGATCTGTGTGATTCAAGGAGTCTCCACTGCTGACATTGGAGGCTGGTTTGTTGGGAAATGTTTGTTTTTCAGAGCTTTATTCGAAGGTTGAGGCGGATTTTCAGGACCGCTTGCTCGGGTATCACAAGTCGCGCCGGGAGGGATTGTGCATCATAGCAAGCGTGATTTTGAACACGCGCAGCGTCAATCTGATGGAAAATGCGGCTGCTCTGCCCCGCGATATCGGCTCTGTGGACCACCGCTATCAATACATTTCGCGGGTTCTGGGCAATCCTCACATCGATACTGATGAGATCATGCAGGCCTATGTTGGTGAAATTTTCCGCCGCCAGTGTGAGGCCGGAGAAACGATTGTGGTGGCCCTTGATCAAAGCAAGCTCAACGAAGGGCATGAGGTTTTGATGTTATCGGTGCGGATGCGGGATCGGGCCCTCCCGGTCGCCTGGCGTGTACGCCAGACCAAAGGGCCGATTGGATGGCGCGTGCAACATGAGCTTTTGGAAGCAGTCCGCCCATGGCTCCCGGCGGATGCGCGTGTGTTGCTGGCGGGAGATCGGTTTTATGGAACCGCCCGATTGGTCGCATGGTGCCAGGAGGCTGGATGGGACTACCGGCTGCGCATGAAGGGAAATATCACACTGCAACATCAGGGTGGCGAGATGATGACGCGCGAAATTGCCCAACTGATGCCCGAAGGGCTTGTAAACGCTGAGCTTTACGGAACGGGCGTCTTTAGCAACATTGGAGTGCTTCACGAAGAGGGGCACAAAGAGCCTTGGATTATTGCCATGAATGCAGCACCGTCCGAGTACAAGGTGCTCGATTATGGAATGCGTTGGGGAATTGAAGCCATGTTCTCCGACTTCAAAACCCGGGGCTTTGAAATTACTCAAAGCCAGATCAAAAAGCCGGATCGATTGGCCCGCCTCATTTTGGTGCTGGCAATCGCCATGTACTGGGCTGTTTCAACCGGAGCAAACGAAGAGCACCACGTCGCAATACGCGGCGAAAAAAGGGGATTCGAAAAGCCCGAAGGTCCTTATGCTCTCTCTTCAAGACAGGCCTTCGTGCTATCCGACGATGCCTCGCAGGTTATGCCAAAATCCCCAAGCTCTGGGATGTCTGGCTAAATTGAAGGGTGGTAAGGCCGCGATCAGGAGAATTTGACATGCCGCTGAACCATCAGGACCGGATCGCATTGGATCGTCGGACGCCGCGTATCGTTCAATTGTGGTTCGCGCTGCAAGGATTGAAGTCCTGCGTGCGGTTTATGCAGACCGGCGCGCACCCTGATGATGAGATCAGTTCGATGCTGGCGGCGCTGTCATTTCGCGAGGGGTTCGGGGTGTCCTACGCCTGCGCGGTGCGCGGGGAAGGTGGACAGAACGACATCGGGCCAGAGCTGATCCACGATCTGGGTGTCTTGCGGACGGCAGAGATGGAACGCGCCGCCGACGTTTTGGACATGAACCTTTACTGGCTGAGCGAGACGCCGGAGGACTCGATTTTCGATTTCGGGTTTTCCAAGGATGGCAAGGATACACTGGCGCGGTGGGATCAGACCCGGGTTTTGACGCGGCTGGTTGAGATTGTGCGCACCGAGCGGCCCGATATCCTGTGCCCGACCTTCCTTGATATCCCTGGCCAGCATGGCCACCACCGCGCGATGACCGAAGCCGTCGGGCAGGTGTTCGAAGCGGCCGCAGACCCTGCATATCCGGTGAATCTGCCGGTTTGGGAGGTTTCAAAACTTTACCTTCCGGCGTGGTCCGGCGCGGGCGGGTCTTATGATGACGAGGTGCCGCCACCACCCGCGACATTGACAGTCGAGGTGACGGGCGAAGACGCGGTGACGGGCTGGACGTGGGAGCGGATCGGGCAGATGTCGCGCGGCTTTCACAGGACACAGGGTATGGGGCGTTGGATGCCCGCCGGGGCCGAAAGGGATCGCCGACTGCATCTGTGGATGACGCGGGTTGAGGGAAAGGACGAAACGCTCGTCCACGGGTTACCCACTTTGGACCAACTGGGCGAGCCCGTCGCGCGGGCGTTGAACGATACCGTGGCGGCGTTCCCTGATGGAAAGGCAGTAGCGAAATCCGCGATGAATGCCCTGCATCTTATCAACGAAGGAATGAACCAAACCGACCCGTCAAAGCGCCACCTTTTCCAACGCAAAGAGCTGGAATTGGCGCGGGTCATCCGCATTGCCGCTGGTGTCGAGGTGTTCGGGTATGTGGCAAATGAATGGCTGTGCCCCGGCGACCTGACTGAGTTGACAGTCGAAAAGCGCAGCGGCATTGCCGATGAGGTTTCAGTGACTCCGGGCTTACCGGGTGATTGGCGTAGCAAGGGCGCGTGCATCGGCCCAAATGAGGGGGCAAATGGTACGGACCCATACCCCGCAGAGTACAAACCGCTTGAACCGCGCGCGCCAGCGTTGGCCGTGTCAACCCGGATCGGGGGCCAAACAAGCGCCTCGAAACTGCCGCTTCTGGTGCCGCCTGTTGTGGTTCCAGGCCGCCGTGCCGAGCTTTCAGTTGATCGAACCGTCGTGAATACCGCGACCTCGAACAATTCCATTGATGTCTCTGTTGCCGGTGTCGTGCCGGAGGGCGCTCAGGTGGTTTTTCAATTGCCATCCGGCTGGCGGGCAAAGTCGGACGGTGCGAACTGGCACATAACCACACCTGAAAATGTCAAAGAAGGGCGATACGATTTCCCCGTTTTTGTTGGTGGAAAACCGGCGCAAACTGTACGGCGCATTCAATACCCTCATGTTGATCCGCGCGCCCGCGCTGTGCCTGCGAACCTGTCGGTTCTAGTGATGAACGCAGAACTGCCAAAGGTCAGGATCGGCTATATCGGGGCTGGCAATGACCGCGTATGTGAGTGGCTGGCGGCGATGGGCGCAGAGGTTGTGGACCTGAGTGGCGCGTCGCTTGAACGGCAAAATGCGCTCGACGGTATCGATACACTGGTCGTCGGCATTTTTGCCATGCGGTTTCGCGACGGGCTACGACAAGCCATGTCGACCATTCACGACTGGATCGAGAACGGCGGAACTTTGCTGACCCTGTATCATCGCCCATGGGATGATTGGGATCCCGACACCGTCCCACCGCGTCGCCTAGAGATCGGTCAACCCAGCCTGCGTTGGCGCGTGACGGATGAAAACGCGGCTGTTACTCACCTGTCGCCTGATCATGCACTGCTGACACAGCCGAACGCGATCGCGCAGGCCGATTGGCAGGATTGGCGCAAGGAACGCGGCCTGTATTTCGCAAAGTCCTGGGACCATACCTATCAGCCACTACTTGAAATGGCCGATCCGGGGGAGGACGCACACCGCGGCTCCCTACTTTGTGCTGACGTGGGGCGCGGGCGACACATCCACTGCGCGTTGATCCTGCACCATCAACTTGACGAACTCAAACCGGGAGCATTCAGAATTCTTGCGAATTTGGTGTCCAAACGAACGCACGACGAATTGGATTAACGGTTCAAACTAACCTACATGATTGCCGCCAACGGCCCAAGGTACTGAATTCGGAAATCTTGTTTGGGGCCAGGTAATACCAAGGGTTATTCAATCTGACCGACTTTCGCCCAGTTGCGGCTTGCGATGGATGTGATGGTTTGCGGTCTTGCGATGAGGTTGTTCCAGGCCTCGCACCCCGCGTCGAGAATCGCGTCATATGTGTCGAACGTCCGGTTTGCGAGCCATGTCTGGCGGAGATATTGCCAAATGTTTTCGGTTGGATTCAGCTCTGGTGATTTGGGCGGCAGAAACATGAGCGACAGGTTTTGCGGGATTTCCAGAGCGGATGTCGTGTGCCAGCCGGCTTGGTCCATGAGGATGACGGCGTGGGCGCCATCGGAGACAATTTTGCTGATTTCTTCCAGGTGGCGCTGCATCGCATAGGTGTCGGCTGCTGGCATCATGATCGCCGCGCCGGTGCCGCGTTCGGGGCAGATGGCGCCAAAAAGATACGCATTTTGGTAACGCTGATCGGCGGGCTGGCGGGGCCGTGTGCCCTTGCGTGCCCACTGGCGGACGCGGGTGTTCTTCTGACCGAGACGCATCTCGTCCTGGAACCAGATTTCGACGGGTTTGTCCGGCGGCACCCCCTGAAGCGTCTCCTTCAGATTGTCGCCGAAGTTTTTTTGAAATCCTCAATGACCTGCACGTCCTGCCCCGGGTGCTGAGGGCGTGCGCTGATGTGGGAAAAGCCCAGATTGTGCAGAATCTGCCCCACATGGCGCTCGTGATAGTCGACGCCAAAACGCGCCTTGATCACATTCTTCAAATCGACCCGCCGCCAGCGGACGACACCGTCCTTTTCAGGATCAGGACCGGTCTCGACAAGAGCCGCCAGTTCATCCAGTTGCGCATTGTCAAGGCGGGATCGCGAGCCTCCTCGCTGCCGATCCAGCAGCCCCGCTGGACCATCAGCGTTGAAACGGAGCACCCAGTCCCTGAGCGTTTGCCGGTCCATCCCGCCAATGCGGGCCGCAGCCCCACGCGACATGCCATCGGCGATAGCGGCAAGCGACAAAAGCCGTCGGCTCTGCCGGGCATCAGAACTCTCTGCGGCAAGCTTGCGCAGATCATTGGCGGTAAAATCGGCTCGCATCGGTATCCTGGCTGGCATCGGTGGTCTCCTTTGCCAATCTTGAATCACCTCAGCACCTCAGGCGGTACCCAAAATCCATAGCTGAGTCATTTTGAAGCACCCTTGGTATAAGTAGGAATACTGAGCCGATCGCAATTTTCGGCCCATACCTGCCGTCGGCCACCCTTTCTGAATGCTGTGGATGCAGCCCATATTGCGTCCATTCATGCTGACCGCAGCATTTTCGGAAAGGCCAATACACGCATCGCGGGATTTCCCGCCTTGGATTTCCAACCTTCGCTAATGCAGCATCCGTTCGCAAGTGCAGCGGGTTGGTTTCTGCAGTGCGTCACGATTCCCGTTTTCAGTCATTCATCCGGGTTTAAATTGGGTAAATTCAAACCGCCGTTTCGCTGCGCCCAGGATCAGCAGACTAGTCGCGGGACAAGTCTGCCAATCAACCGATCCGTACGAAAGTCTGCATTAATACGCATCGAGTCTGCGGCGAAATGTGACACGGTCGGATGTCGGCCATTCTCGGCGGGTGTGACCGAGATTGACGAACACTTTCTCAGCGGACATCCAAATTGTTATTGCCTGATCTCGGGAAGCGAGGTTCACAAGCAGGAGTGCAACTAATCGCTACGTGCCTCACTCAATTGGATCGCAGCTCAAGGTTTCCATTGCGAGGCTTACCACCCTTCAATTTAGCCAGACATCCCAGAGCTTGGGGATTTTGGCATAACCTGCGAGGCATCGTCGGATAGCACGAAGGCCTGTCTTGAAGAGAGAGCATAAGGACCTTCGGGCTTTTCGAATCCCCTTTTTTCGCCGCGTATTGCGACGTGGTGCTCTTCGTTTGCTCCGGTTGAAACAGCCCAGTACATGGCGATTGCCAGCACCAAAATGAGGCGGGCCAATCGATCCGGCTTTTTGATCTGGCTTTGAGTAATTTCAAAGCCCCGGGTTTTGAAGTCGGAGAACATGGCTTCAATTCCCCAACGCATTCCATAATCGAGCACCTTGTACTCGGACGGTGCTGCATTCATGGCAATAATCCAAGGCTCTTTGTGCCCCTCTTCGTGAAGCACTCCAATGTTGCTAAAGACGCCCGTTCCGTAAAGCTCAGCGTTTACAAGCCCTTCGGGCATCAGTTGGGCAATTTCGCGCGTCATCATCTCGCCACCCTGATGTTGCAGTGTGATATTTCCCTTCATGCGCAGCCGGTAGTCCCATCCAGCCTCCTGGCACCATGCGACCAATCGGGCGGTTCCATAAAACCGATCTCCCGCCAGCAACACACGCGCATCCGCCGGGAGCCATGGGCGGACTGCTTCCAAAAGCTCATGTTGCACGCGCCATCCAATCGGCCCTTTGGTCTGGCGTACACGCCAGGCGACCGGGAGGGCCCGATCCCGCATCCGCACCGATAACATCAAAACCTCATGCCCTTCGTTGAGCTTGCTTTGATCAAGGGCCACCACAATCGTTTCTCCGGCCTCACACTGGCGGCGGAAAATTTCACCAACATAGGCCTGCATGATCTCATCAGTATCGATGTGAGGATTGCCCAGAACCCGCGAAATGTATTGATAGCGGTGGTCCACAGAGCCGATATCGCGGGGCAAAGCAGCCGCATTTTCCATCAGATTGACGCTGCGCGTGTTCAAAATCACGCTTGCTATGATGCACAATCCCTCCCGGCGCGACTTGTGATACCCGAGCAAGCGGTCCTGAAAATCCGCCTCAACCTTCGAATAAAGCTCTGAAAAACAAACATTTCCCAACAAACCAGCCTCCAATATCAGCAGTGGAGACTCCTTGAATCACACAGATCAGACAAACGTCAAATCAGATCCGGAAATTTTGAAGGGTGGTAAGATTGCGAGGAAAGCAAATTGTAACTCCCAAGCACCCCCCACGTTTGAGTGTTATTGTCAGTTTTATGGTGAGTCGAATTTGCCATTTTGCGCGTGTTTTTTTTCTTTCTTGTCTGAATTCTGTGGCGCCGGGTTGATTTCTCTGAATCAGTGGTGGGATGGATCAGGTTGCCGCCCTTGAACAACTTCTCGCCACGGCTCTGCGTCGGATCGCTGAGCTTGAAGCTGCGTTGGCGAGCATGGCGGAAGAGATCACGGACCTGCGCCGACAGTTGGCCAAGAACAGCAGCAATAGCAGCAAGCCCCCTTCAAGTGATGGCCTGAAGAAGCCAGCCCCGCGCAGCCTGCGTGGCAAATCCGGAAAGAAAAGTGGCGGCCAAGTTGGCCACCGGGGCGACACCCTGCGCCAGACGTCAACACCCGACTTTGTCGAACGGCATGAGGCGACGCATTGCAGCGCCTGTCAGAGCGCCCTGACGGCGGAGATGGTGAAAGGGATCGAGAAGCGTCAGGTGTTCGACTTGCCTGCGCCACGCCTGGAGGTCACCGAGCATCAGGCGGCGGTTTATTGTTGCGACCATTGTCGAGCCACGACGACGGCTGGCTTTCCCGATGGCGTGGCCGCGCATGTGCAATATGGCACGCGCATGCGGGCAGTGGCGGTCTATTGCAATGTTCAGCAGCTGATACCCGAGGATCGGGTCTGCCAGCTTATGCGCGACCTGTTTGGGGCCACCAGCTTGTGCGCGGCCAGCGTGACCAACTGGACGCGCGGCGCGGCAAATAAGATGGGTGTCGTGGTTGAACACATTCTCGCCCGGCTTGCCGAAGGCGGCGTTCGGCATCTGGACGAGACCGGACTTCGTGTTGCCGGCAAGCTGCACTGGCTGCACACGATCTGCGATACCGCCTTCACCCATTACCGCATCAGCGCCAAACGCGGTGCTGTTCCAACCTTCCTGACCGGCGGGACGATCATTCATGATCACTGGAAACCCTACTACGCCCATATGAGCGGAGTGGACGCCCACGCCCTCTGCGGGGCGCATCACTTGCGCGAACTCAAGGCCATCGAAGAGATCGAAAAAGAGCCTTGGGCGACGGAGATGAGCGCAGTGCTTCATAGCGCCAATCAACTCAGATGCGCGGCTCAGGATCAAGGCGAGACCGAACTCCCGGAACTGGTTCGCCAGGGTATCGTCACCAGATACATGGCGATCCTCGCCAAGGGGCTCGCCTTCCACGAACGCCAGCCCCCGCTGGCCAAAAGCCCCGGCACCCGCGGCCGAAAAGCCAGGCGGCCAGGCCACAACCTGCTCCTCCGCCTGCGTGACTACCGCGATGACGTTTTGCGATTCATCGCCGACTTCGCGGTCCCATTCACAAACAATCAGGCCGAACAGGACCTGCGCATGATGAAGCTGCGCATGAAAATCTCGGGCACCTTCCGCA
This sequence comes from uncultured Paracoccaceae bacterium, assembly GCA_951812305.1. Classification (GTDB taxonomy): domain Bacteria; phylum Pseudomonadota; class Alphaproteobacteria; order Rhodobacterales; family Rhodobacteraceae; genus Rhodobacter_B. The sequence continues at coordinate 1,075,807 of CATOSB010000004.1, read as the reverse complement.
CCCTCGAGGGCGCGCGGGTCTTCGCCGACATCAGGTCCGTCATCTCGACGGCCAGAAAACACCGGTTCAACATCCTGGAAATCCTGACCCTGTCACCACCTCAGATCATCGCACGGCTCTGACGGAACAAAACCCCGCAACCCTATCGGACAGGGTGCTTGGGAGTTACAGCAAATTAAACATTTGGCGCCTGACACATGTGATACGGCGATAAGAAAACGCCTGAATCTCAGCCCAACGGAATTGCATATGACCGCTCACCTATTTTCCCAGAAAGGCAGGCCGTTCCACTTGGGTCCCTACCCGCTAGAGCGGTTGGGTCGGGGCGAATTGCCGGATCTGTCTCATGTTCCTGAACCGAAACCCCTTGAGTTTCGGCACGGTGAAGACCCGGCGTCGATCGTTAACGCGATGTCCGAATACCAGTCCATGATGGATGCAATCCGCGATGGGCTGGTCGGCAAGGTAAAATCGACAATTCCTGAGGATTTGACGGAACGCGCCAATCACCTGAAATCATTTGGCTATTTCTACGATGCATCGATGGTCGGGGCAGCGCGTCTGTCGGGCAGTGCGCGGTTGAAGACGCCCGTTCGAAATCCCGACATTGATCGGTTGGCCGAAGACCTAAGAACGAAGCAGACCAAAACGCTGGCGTCGGGCATCGACATGATCATGGCCGATCTTAAGGAGTCGATGGAAGCCCCGCCTGCCGCCTCGGATCATCACACCCATGCGATTGTCTTCCTATATGAACATATGCGCGATCCCGGTGCGGATGAGTTGGGGTGCGACTGGATTCAGGACGCGCAGGACCACCGCGCCTGTTTGCGGGCGTCTGAAACGGCGGTAGTAGTGGCAAATTACATCCGCGCGCTGGGGTTTGACGCCATGGCGCATACGGCGACGACGACGGATGTGGACCTGAACCAACTGACTGTGGCTGCAGGGTTGGCGATGGTGCAGGACGGCGAACTGATTGTGCCGTGGCTGGGTAAAGGTTTCGGCGTCGCGGCGGTCACGACGACCTTGGAGATCAAGCCGGATCAGCCATTGGCGAGTGAACAACCGTGGTCACGCACAAACGGACCGGCCTGGTGGCTGGGAACCGCGTCGCAGAAAAACGCTCTAAACCGGGACCCCTATGCCAAGCGTCGTTATATGGACGGGGCCTATCCGTTTGAGACTCTGAAACGCGTAGATGCGCCGACAACCTTTATTGATGAACCCAACGTGGCCCGTGTGCCCAAACGCACCGATATGTTTGCGCGGGCACAGTTTGGTGAGTTGGGCAAGTCCGTTCAACAGAACGCGGCCGGTGGCTACTTCGGGCGCAAAGCCGCGCCATCACATGCACAGCGGCGACTGCTTGGGGCCTTTGTCGTCTTGCAGGATGCTGCGGCGGGCGACGGACCACGCCCCAGCGATGCAGAGCGAAACGCCGCCAATATCAAGGCTGCTGCGTATTTTCTGGGGGCGGATGCTGTCGGGCTTAGCCGGTGTCCGGAATGGGTCTGGTATTCCCATGACGCAACCGGTGCGCCCCTAGATCCGCCGCATGATCAGGCGATCAGCATGATCATTGATCAGGGTTATGAGACGATGGAGGGTGCCAGCGGCGATGACTGGATCAGTGTCGCACAGTCCATGCGCGCCTATCTGCGGTTTGCGCTGCTGGGGGGCGTTCTGGCCAAGCATATCCGCAACCTTGGCTATGGTGCGCGGGCGCATACCAATATGGATGGTCAGGTGTTGCAGCCGCCGCTGTTGTTGCTGTCGGGGTTGGGAGAGGTCTCTCGCATCGGTGAGGTCATCCTGAACCCGTTCCTTGGGCCGCGCCTGAAATCCGGCGTGGTCACAACGGATATGCCAATCGCGCATGACAGGCCGATCGACTTTGGCCTGCAGAAGTTTTGCGAACAATGCAATAAATGCGCCCGCGAATGTCCGTCCGGGGCCATCACTGCCGGACCGAAACTGATGTTCAATGGCTATGAGATCTGGAAATCCGACAGCCAGAAATGCGCAACCTATCGGATCACCACGGATGGCGGCGCGATGTGTGGGCGCTGTATGAAAACCTGCCCCTGGAATCTTGAGGGTCTGTTTGCAGAAAAGCCATTTCGCTGGGCGGCGATGAATTTTCCCAAGGCGGCGCCGATGCTTGCAAAACTGGACGATATGGTCGGCCATGGCGGGCTGAATGAAACCAAGAAATGGTGGTGGGATATCGGTTTGAAGGACGATGGCGGGTACCACCCGGTTGATGTGCCCGTAAACCGGCGTGACCTGCAAAAGGATCTGGACCTGAAATATGAGGATCAGACGCTTGCGGTCTACCCCGCCAACCTTGCGCCCCATCCCTGGCCCTATCCGTTCCCGATGGACCGCGAGGCGGGGATCGAAGCGTTTCAGGCGTTGGTGACAGCAGAGGAATACAAGGCCAAGCTGGCACGCGGTGAACGCGATCACCTGCATATCTATACCAATGACGGCCCGTCCCCCGTTGTCCGCGTTCAGGTGTCGAAGGTCGAAAAGATGACGCCGGATGTGGCCAAGTATGAATTCCGCGCTTTGGACGGCACTGACCTGCCGGAATGGACGGCGGGTGCGCATCTGGATATCGTCGTCGGCCCCGCCTATTTGCGGCAATATTCGATGTCGGGTGACCCGGCGGACCAGTCGAAATACCAGATCGGCGTTTTGCGCGAAGATGAGGGCCGCGGCGGTTCCAAGCTGCTGCATCGGATCTTCAACGAAGGCCGCAAGATATTCATTTCCAAACCGATCAATCATTTTGAGTTGGATGAGACAGCAACCAAAACCTTCCTCATGGGCGGCGGGATCGGCATCACGCCGATGATTGCGTTCGGTCACCGCCTGCATGCCATGGGTATGGATTTTGAGCTGCACTATTCGGCCAGTCGCAAGGACGGGGCTGGTTTTCTGGACGACCTGGCTTCGGTCCCCTGGGCTGATCGCGTCCACTACCATTTCTCTGATCAGGCATCGCGGGCCGATCTGGATGCGCTGTTGGCTGGGTATCAGGCCGGGTGGCATGTCTACACCTGCGGGCCGGACCGCTATATGAGCGGTGTTCTGGAAGCTGCCGCGCGGCAAGGGTTTCCCGAAGACGCCACGCATCTGGAATACTTCAGCGTGCCGGAGCAGCCGGAATATGAAAACCACGCATTCGCGCTGAAACTCGCGCGGTCCGGCAAGGTGCTGACGGTTCCCGCGGATAAGTCGGCGACCGATGTTCTGACCGAAAACGGGGTTCAGATCGACGTCAAATGTTCGGACGGGCTGTGCGGCGTCTGCAAATGTGGTTTGATTTCCGGCGACGTGGAGCATCGTGATTTCGTCTTGTCGAAGAAACAGCGGGAAACCAACGTGATCCTGTGCCAATCGCGCGCGGCGGAACCGGACGGCGTGATCGAGGTCGATCTTTAGCGATTGCGGCAGTTGTCGCACAACCTATTCCCCGACTACGGTAGGGAATGGCGGATGGAATTCAGACAAGTGTGCTGACGCTCGATGGCGTGGCGTCGTTGGCCGCTGCAGTTCCGAAACCGGACTTTGGAAAAGCGGTGCTGGACCATATTTCATCCCATGCCGCGATCAGCAATTTTGGTGCCTTCTACATTGCCGACCTTGCGCACCCCAAACCGACCCTGTCGGTTTGGTCCGGAAAGGTGAGTGACTATTGGTTTCGACCAGGGGAATCGCGCTTGAAGTTTGACTGTGGATTAGAATTGGATTCTTGAGGATTCATCACTTGATGGAGTTTTGAGATGCCTACATTGACCAGCTATTTCAACGACATGGACGATCCTCGGGGTGGCAATGCCCCGCGTCACAATTTCTGCGATCTCATGACGATCAGCCTTTTGTGCGCGCTGTGCGGCGGTGAGACGGCGGTCGACATGGAGCTTTTCGGGCATATGAAGGAGGATTTCCTGCGAGAGTTTCTCGAATTGCCCCACGGCATTCCCTGCCATGACGCGTATTCGCGGCTCTTCCGCCTTATGAAGCCGTCGAGCTTTCAGGCCTTTTTCGACAAGTTTCGCACCGATTTTGCGGTCAAGGCTGGAGATGAGCCGGCAATCGCTATCGATGGCAAAGAGATGCGGCGCAGCTTTGACAAGGCCGCCGGGCAGTCGAACATGAACATCGTGACCGCCTTTGCCCATGGCGCGCGCCTGAGCCTGGGCATCGCAGAAAGCGCCAGGGGCGGCGGCGAGATACTGGCGCTGCGCGACCTGATCGGGATGCTTGATATCCGTGGCATCACCATCACCGCTGATGCGCTGCACTGCCAGAGAGAGACCTGCGAATTGATCGTGCAGGCGGGCGGCGAATATTGCTTGCAGCTCAAGGGCAACCAGGGCGACATGCTGGCTGATGTACGGGCCTTTGTTGACGATCAGGGTACTGATTACATTGATAAATATGACACGGTCGACGCTGACCACGGCCGCATCGAGGAGCGGTCATATCGCGTCTATAATGTGCCGCAGTATCTCACGGACATCCATAACTGGCCGCATCTACAAGCCTTCGTCCACGTCGTTTCTGAGCGAGCAGCAGATGACAAAACAAACCGGTCAGAGCGGATTTACCTCCTCTCCAAATGTCCCTCGGCTCAAGTTGCCGCTTCTCTGATCCGTGGTCACTGGCAGATCGAGAACAGTTTGCATTGGTCTCTCGACGTGGTGATGAACGATGATCAGCACCGCGCACGAAAAGATCACGCGCCAGCCAACTTCGCCGCCTTGAGGCGCATCGCTTTGAACATCATCAAGGCAAATCCCGCAAAAGGCTCAAACCGTGGGAAGTTCAAAAAGGCAGGCTGGAGCAATGACTTCCTCAAAACCCTCATCCAGGGCTTCTGAAGCGCGATTGCCCTGTGGTTTCGACACAATGCCAAGAGAATCCTAAGCGATCCGGATATTCACAAAGAGCTTGTCGAGCGCATACAGGCCGCGCCCGCGGGCGGCGTGCTGATCGAACGGTGGCATCCCGGCAAAGATGATACGCGCAGGTCGATTTTTGAGCGCGCCGGGGTAATCGAACGCGTTGCGTTGTTTTCGCGTGATGGCAAGACCGGGTTTCAGTCATTTTACCTGCGCAGCGTCAATGCGGGCTGGTTGAGCGATGCAGAATATGATGGGCTTTGCCGCACTTTACCGCTGGTCCACGCGTTGATTGGTCTGCGTCAGCGGTTGGTGGGGTCTGAGCATTTTCAATTCGTTGCAGGCACCAGCGCCTCGAGCCTGCGGGAGCGCAACGCACCAGGGTTCGTGGAGTTGTCACCGCGTGAGGCCGAGGTCTGTGATTGCTTGATCGAGGGCAAAACGGTGGCCGGGACAGCGCTTGATCTAAGCATATCTGAAGCGACCGTGAGAACGTTGCGCAGGCGCGCCTATCGCAAACTGGGCGTGGGTTCGGCGACGGCTTTGATGGCACTGATCGTAAATGACAATCGAGCCAGTTGAGTTTTTTGCGTGCAAGGCGTCATCCGTTCGGATGACGGAAACTTCGCATTTGCCGTGCAAAACTACCGCAAAATATTAAGGCGACGGTCATGACAGACACCGAACACCAATCTCTACAGAACAAGATCGACGCGCATGGCGATCTTTGGTCGATGCTTTATGATGCGCATGGCCAGCGTTTCACCTTCCCTGTGCAGGCAGAATTTTCGAACTGGATAGACGAGCAACGCGCCTGGGGCACATCGGCGATTTTCCAGAATATGTCGCACCATATGACCGATGTGTATTTTGAAGGCCCGGATGTCATCCGGCTTTTGTCTGATCTTGGGATTAACTCTTTTGACGGCTTCGGCTCGATGCAAGCCAAGCAATATGTCGTATGCAACTATGATGGCCAGTATATCGGCGACGCCGTTTTGTTTTGTGAGGAAGAGAATAAGGTCAGCGTCGTTGGCAAGCCGATGGTGGCCAATTGGCTGCGATTCCACATTGAAACCGGTGACTATGACGTGCAGGTCAAGCATATCGACCGCCCCTCCGCCAATCTTACAGACCGACGCCTATTTCGGTTTCAGGTTCAGGGGCCCAATGCCGATAAAATTCTGGAGGAACTCAACGGCGGGCCACTTCCAGAGATACCGTTCTTCAAAATGGGGCAATTCAACATCGGGCTCCACCGAGTGACGGCGCTAAACCATCGCATGTCGGGCGCGCCGGGGTACGAATTCTGGGGACCGTCGGCCGAAGGTGACGCGGTGCGGGCTCTGATCCTTGAAGCGGGAGCGCAATATGACATCGCCCAGATCGGCGGCCGCATCTACCCGGTGACGGCCTGTGTTTCCGGCTGGGTCGGGTCTGTCCTTCCAGCCATCTACACCGGCGATAAAATGCGCGCCTATCGCGAATGGTTGCCCGGTAATGGGTTCGAGGCGATGCATTCGATTGGTGGTTCGCTGGCCACCGGCAATGTCGAGGATTATTATCGAACACCCTATGATCTGGGCTATGGCTTTATGGTCAAATTCGACCATGAATTCATTGGACGCGCCGCGCTCGAGGCATTGCGCCCAGAACAGAAGCTGAAAAAAGTGCGCCTTGTCTGGAATTCCGAGGATGTGGTGGCGATATATGCCAGTATGTTTGGCGCCGGCGACAGATATAAGCGGATCGAGCTGCCCGTGGGCAATTACACCACATCGCCCAGCGACCGCGTCCAATTGGACGGCGTCGATGTCGGCGTTTCCTATTACCCGGTCTATTCAGAGGCCGACCGGTCCTGCATTTCTCTTGCGTCGATCCGTCCAGACCTTGCGGTTGAGGGAAGGGAACTGACGCTAATTTGGGGAGAACCGAATGGCGGATCGGGCAAACCCGCTGTAGAACGCCATATACAAAAGACGGTACAAGTGAAGGTCGATCCAGAACCCATAAAACGCGGCTGATCACCTTTGCCTGCAAATCAAAGCATCGACCAGGGAGGATAATGATGCGGAATATTTTCAAACTCACAGCGGCGGCTGTCATCAGCGCCGCAATGTCAACCGCGGCATTCGCCGCGGATTGGACACCACCGGGGCCAATCAAACTGATGATCGCGTTTGCTGCAGGTGGCGGTGCGGACACGCAAGCGCGTCTGATTGCCGAGGAGCTAGAGTCCCGCATGGGCTGGGAATTCATTCCCGAACAGGTCACCGGGAAGGGTGGCGTCAACCTTCTGAATGCCATGAAGGACGAGCCCAACGACGGTTCGGTCATCGGCATGGTTGTGGCGGAGTCCATGGGCTATAACCTTTATGTTGCCGATATCGGGCTGACCCCGGCCGATTTCACCCCGATCACAACGACCGCTGGCGCCCAAATGGGTATCGTGGCGCTGTCATCCAAAGGCTGGAAAGACTTTCATGACGTGATCGCTGCGGCCAAGTCCGGCGAAGAAATCCGGTTTGGCACGATGAGCCAACGTCTGGGCGACCTGGCCTACTTGCTTGGCAAGGCGCAAGGCGTTGAATTCAACATCATCGCTGTACGTGGCGGCAAGGCGGTCATGAATGGCGTAAATGCCGATGATATGGATGTCGGCTTTATGGCTGGCATTCAAAACAAGGGTGTCGCTTCGGGCGAACTGGTGAATCTTGCCTCAGCCATGTCAAATCCATTGAAGCAGACGCCAGACGCGCCGCTGCTTGCTGATCTGGGCGTGGGCTTTGACGGCGACGCTTTTTTCATGTTCGCCGGACCAGGTGGAATGCCTGAAGATGCGCGTAACGCCCTGGCAGAAGCCATCGGCGCGGTTGTATCAGATGAGAGCACCCAGGCAGGCGGGTTGATTAAAAAAGCGTTTGGCGGACCGTTAGTCGTCCAGGGCGAAGAACTCAGTGCGTTGATAAACAAGGGCTTCGAAGAATCTGAGATCCTGTTGAACGAAGTGTCACAGTAAAGCAGAAAGACATGATGGGCGTCCCGGAACGGACGCCCATACTTCTTGCCCATCCTTGTCGATTGCGGCGAAGGCGCGATGCAACAATTGATGCGCGCAGGCGTCGACTTTCGCCAGTTGCACGACATCATTCTAAGCCATCACCATTTCGACCATATTGGCAGTTTGTTCACCTGTCTGGGCATCAACATGATGATGCAGCGGCAGGTGCCGCTGAACATTTTTGGCCCGCCAGGCACGGGTCGGATCATTGATGGGCTAATCGCCGCCTGTGAGGTGCCACAAGAGATCGGCTTTGGCGTGGCCGGGCAAAACCTGCCGCACCCCGGCGAATTTGTACGTGTTCAAGAGATCTCGCCCGGGGACGAATTTGAAATCGACGGCATTCGCATATCTGCGTGCGAGAACACGCATTACCGCACCGAAGACAAGTTTGGCCAAGACGGCCCAATCTCTCTGTCATTGCGGTTTGATGCGCCTGATCGGTCGATTGTGTTCACCGGCGACACCGGCCGCTGTAAGGCGTTGGAAGAATTCGCCACCGGTGCCGAATTGTTGGTCGGGGAAGTGATTGACGTTGAAACGACAATGGCGCGGATACGCAAAAAGAATCCGCAGATGGCAAGAGAAAGGATTGATGCCTTCAGCCAACATATGACGGAACATTACTTGACGCCCGAACACTTGGGCGCGCTGGCGACCCGGGCCGGTGCTGAACATATCGTGGCTGTGCATATCTCCTTGGACGCCCTCAGCGCCGAGACGGACGCGAGCATTGTTTCCAGAATTGCATCACGTTTTTCGGGCAATATTACAATTTCGAGAGATCCGGCGTGCTACCAGCAATTGCCTGCGGTTCACTGCAATCTATTTGCCCGTCGCGGGACTGTCCGAAGAGCAATTTTTTGTCGGCGCCCAATTCCCGGATATAGACCCAACGATATGGCGGAGCGAAGTCGACCCGTTCGATCGCGCCCAAACGGCTGATCCGGGGAAATCCGCGACGCCGATGCGACTTTTTAGAACCAGCGCGAGCTACGTAAATCAGAGATGTACAGCTGCATCCAAGTCGCACGCAACGGTCCGCTGTTTGCATGTCCCCGTCATTACGCCGACGTTTTCGCCATGCTGACATCAATCTCCGCCTTCGGGAAGTTGCAGCACAGCTCGAGCCTACTTATACCAACGGCGGGATGATTTGACTCGCTTTTTGGATTCCCAAATTGTTCGGTATGTGACTCACTGTTTCTGTCCAGAGAGGGAGGGAGATATGGGTGCCGCGGTTCCGGTTTTGCGCGATGATTTCACGGTGCACGAGTTGCGCGCTTTAGCCGGTCGCGCGTCGAACGGCAAAGTAGCACGTCGGCTTTTGGCGATTGCTCTGGTGCTTGAAGGGTCGTCGCGCAAGGTTGCTGCCCAGAGTTGCGGGATGGATCGCCAAACCCTTCGAGACTGGGTCCATCGATACAATGTCGAAGGTCCTGACGGGCTGTCAGATCGTGGGGGTGGCGGCGCGAAACCTCGATTGTCGCCGGAGCAGATAGCGCAGCTTGCGGTCTGGGTGGAGGCTGGCCCTGATCCGGCCCGCGATGGTGTGGTTCGCTGGCGTCGCGCCGATCTTGCCCGGCGCATTGAGGCGGAGTTCGAGATCAAGCTCCACGAACGCACAGTAGGTAGTTATTTGGTTCAACTGGGCTTTCGCAGGCTGTCGGTCCGCCCCGAACATCCCAACGCCGACCCAGTGGCACAGACTGCATTTAAAAAAAACTTTGCCAGCATCGTAGCCGACATTTTGACTGAACGGGCGAAAGGAAAGCCACTGGAAATATGGTTCCAGGACGAAGCACGGGTGGGCCAGCAGGGAACACTCACCCGTGTCTGGGCGAAGCGGGGAACCCGCCCACGTGCGCCCCGGGATACCCGCTACAAATGGAGCTACGTATTTGGCGCTGCCTGTCCGGCACGTGGTGCCGCAGCTGGGCTGATCCTGCCTTATGTTAACACAGAGGCGATGGGCCTGCATCTCGACGAGGTCTCAAAAACAATCGCACCCGGTTCTCATGCGCTCCTGGTCACAGATGGCGCGGGGTGGCACGGAGCCAAGGGGCTCTTGGTGCCAGACAACATAACGCTCCTGAAGCTGCCCCCCTATGCGCCCGAACTCAACCCGATGGAAAATGTCTGGGCCTATCTGCGCTCCAACAAGCTGGCCATCACCGTGTTCGATACCTACGAGCAGATCCTCGACAAATGCGCAGACGCCTGGAACTTCTTCGAAAATGACCCGCAGCGCATAACCTCAATAACGACCAGAGAATGGGCAACGGTCAATTGATCAAGCCGTTGGTATTAACCAACGGCAGGTCCGCGCTGCCGTCCACTATGCGAACAATGATCGCTTTCGGCGCGTTGAAGTGGTTCGTATGATCTGCAGCATTGGCGATATGGGCTCACTGGGGTCTACCGAACAGATATCCGGGTTGGCCGGTCCTGGATGGCGAACGACCACGGCCGCCCGCCACGATCGTTCAGAGGTCGATCTCTTCGGCGATGCTCAGCGCGTCTTCCAACTCAACGCCCAAGTAGCGCACTGTGCTGTCCACTTTGGTGTGGCCAAGCAGGAGTTGAACGGCGCGAAGATTACCGGTTTTGCGGTAAATCTCCGACGCTTTTGTCCGGCGCAACGAGTGGGTGCCGTATCAGCTCGGCTCAAGCCCGATGGCGGTCACCCAATCGCGCACCAACCTTCCATATTGGCGCGTCGAAATATGGGGGCGATCATGAAATCGGCTCGGGAACATATACTCAGTTCGCATCATTTCTGGCGTGTTTGTCCAGGTCGCCACACAATCCCGTGTGTTCTCAGTGAGTTCGAACTGAACCGGTTGACCGGTTTTGCTCTGCACGACAGTCACCCTTTCGCGAGCGCGTTCGCTACTGACGAGGTGCCTGACTTTGAGGCGAGCTAGGTCGCAGCTGCGCAGCTTGCTGTCGATAGCGACTTTTAACAAAGCGAGGTCGCGTAGATTTTCCGCCAATTCCAGGCGGGCACGGATCGCCCAAACTTGTTTCAGAAGGAGAGGTCGCTTTTGGTCGATGATCCGGCCCTTGTTCCAGGCCCAACGTTTTGGCGTTGTTGCAGGAAGTTGAACTCTAGGCTTGATTTGCCCTCCAAACCTCCCTCCAGGCCCAAACATCAGCACCGCGATGGCGGCAGATTCTACCAACACATGCGAACGTCAGGTCTCATTAGCTGACTTATCAGCGGAATGCCGCGAATGCATTCGGCGGCAAGGAGTCCATAGCAACAAATGCTGCACTTTGCGCCAAGACCCGCGACGCGCCGAATTCCGACATTGACCTCTTCAAGGCCGGCCCAATACCGGCCTTGTTCACCGGGTCCGTTTCGGATGTGCGGCGCCCGACAATGGACACTTCTGGCGGGCGGGAAACTTGTGAATTGCCGAGATCATGCAATCCGGTGTTGGGCGTTTCTAATACCAACGGCTTGATCAATTGACCGTTGCCCATTCTCTGGTCGTTATTGAGGTTATGCGCTGCGGGTCATTTTCGAAGAAGTTCCAGGCGTCTGCGCATTTGTCGAGGATCTGCTCGTAGGTATCGAACACGGTGATGGCCAGCTTGTTGGAGCGCAGATAGGCCCAGACATTTTCCATCGGGTTGAGTTCGGGCGCATAGGGGGGCAGCTTCAGGAGCGTTATGTTGTCTGGCACCAAGAGCCCCTTGGCTCCGTGCCACCCCGCGCCATCTGTGACCAGGAGCGCATGAGAACCGGGTGCGATTGTTTTTGAGACCTCGTCGAGATGCAGGCCCATCGCCTCTGTGTTAACATAAGGCAGGATCAGCCCAGCTGCGGCACCACGTGCCGGACAGGCAGCGCCAAATACGTAGCTCCATTTGTAGCGGGTATCCCGGGGCGCACGTGGGCGGGTTCCCCGCTTCGCCCAGACACGGGTGAGTGTTCCCTGCTGGCCCACCCGTGCTTCGTCCTGGAACCATATTTCCAGTGGCTTTCCTTTCGCCCGTTCAGTCAAAATGTCGGCTACGATGCTGGCAAAGTTTTTTTTAAATGCAGTCTGTGCCACTGGGTCGGCGTTGGGATGTTCGGGGCGGACCGACAGCCTGCGAAAGCCCAGTTGAACCAAATAACTACCTACTGTGCGTTCGTGGAGCTTGATCTCGAACTCCGCCTCAATGCGCCGGGCAAGATCGGCGCGACGCCAGCGAACCACACCATCGCGGGCCGGATCAGGGCCAGCCTCCACCCAGACCGCAAGCTGCGCTATCTGCTCCGGCGACAATCGAGGTTTCGCGCCGCCACCCCCACGATCTGACAGCCCGTCAGGACCTTCGACATTGTATCGATGGACCCAGTCTCGAAGGGTTTGGCGATCCATCCCGCAACTCTGGGCAGCAACCTTGCGCGACGACCCTTCAAGCACCAGAGCAATCGCCAAAAGCCGACGTGCTACTTTGCCGTTCGACGCGCGACCGGCTAAAGCGCGCAACTCGTGCACCGTGAAATCATCGCGCAAAACCGGAACCGCGGCACCCATATCTCCCTCCTTCTCTGGACAGAAACAGTGAGTCACATACCGAACAATTTGGGAATCCAAAAAGCGAGTCAAATCATCCCGCCGTTGGTATAACTGAAAAATACTATTGCCAATTAGAGAAACCAAGCCGGGAAACTTTAGTTCCAGATGTTGAATTTGCGCATACCAATTGGGGTCATTCGCCCTTATCGGATTTGGATCCAGTGGTCTCGTCAAACGACACGCCCATTTGGTCCCCAATCTTTTTCAACAATGGTAATTGCACCGCCATTTCCATGATCGAGTCGATGGCCGTGGCCACTGGCGCCCGAGATCCGCCGTCGCCTGAACCTCCGCCCAATCCAGTGACGTGGTTGACGTTGATCGACTTGATCTTCTCTGCGGGCTTGACCATTTCGCTGACAATTTTTGGCATGGCTTCCAGCCGGGCCTTTTCCAGTTCCATCGCGACCAGCGCCTCTGAGCGTGCATTTTCCGCCTCAATCTGGGCGCGGTTGGCGTCGGCCTCGGCGATATTCGCGGCTTTGTCGGCCTCGGAGGCCTCACGTTTTGCTGCAGCCTTGTCTTTGGCGGTGGCTTTATCGCTTTCGGCGGCGATTGCCGCACGGGATGCAGCCGTTCTTGCCTCGGCTTCGGCGGACACACGCGACAACTCGGCGCGGCGTTCAGCTTCTGCCAAAGCACGCGCGGTCTCTACGGCTTCCGACGCCTTGACCGCCTCGGCGCGGGCGGTGTCGGCCTCAGCTTGCGCACGGCTTTCTTCCTGGGATTTCGCGTTGATCGCGATCTGGCGGTCCTGTTCGGCAATAGAAAGCGCCTGCTCTCGTGCCACTTCGGCGGCCTGAATGTTGCGTTCCATGTCGATGCGCGCCTCTGTCGCGGCGCGTTCGCTGTCGGCCTTGCGTTGCGCGATTTCAGCGATCTGGGCGGCAGCAAGTGTTTCGATTTCCTGCTGCTGCGCGATCTCTGCGCGGCGTTCTTCAAGGTCGATTTCCATCCGCTTTCGGCTGGCTTCCATCGCGGCGCGGCGCACGGAGACTTCGCTGTCGGCATCGATTTCTGCACGCTCTTTCTTCGACTTGGCGATTACCTCGGCCAGTTTGCGCATACCGACGGCGTTGAAGGCGTTATTTTCGTCCAATGCGGCGAATGGTGTCTGATCCAAAGCGGTCAGCGAGACGTTGTCGAGCTGCAGCCCGTATTTTTCGAGCGAAGTACCCAGCATGTCGCGGACTTCCGCAACGAATTGGGCGCGGTTTTCATGCAGTTCATCCATCGTCATGCGGGCCGCGACCGAGCGCAAAGCATCGACCATCATCCCGTCGATCAAGCCGCGCAACTCATCGCGTTGAAAGGTCCGTTGGCCCAACGTTTGGGCAGCGCGAGTGATCGCCTCATCCTCTGGGATCACGCTGACGTAAAATTCCGCGCCGACATCGACCCGCATCCGATCCTGCGTGATCAGTGATGCGTCGCCGCGCCGGTCCACGTCCAAACGCAGGGTCTGCATATTCACCCGGCTAATTTCGTGGAAATACGGGATCGCCAAAACGCCCCCGTCGATGACCACGCGCCGCCCGCCGACGCCGGTGCGCAAGAGCGACACTTCGTTTGTGGCGCGTTCATAAAACCAGGCCGCCAGGGCGATGATGATCGCCAGAACAATGAGTATGAGGATGATCCAGCCTATCGCGCTCATCTTCGTTTCCTCCCTACAATCCGTGCGCCCGGCACGTGAGATTTGATGCCATGCCGCCATCGGCCTGAATGTTGAACCCGCGGATCCAGTGGGTCATGTCGCTCAAGAGAAACATGATCACGGGTGCGATGTCTTGCGGTGTGCCGGGACGATCCATTGTGTCACGATCTTCCTTAGCGCGGTCGCCAAGCGTTTGAATGAAATCCGGCAGGATCGGCGTGTCTACCGGCCCCGGGCTAACCGCATTCATGCGAATATTCCGGTCGCGCCACGTCCAGCGGTTCTGCATCGTCCACACGATTAGTGCTTCTTTCGAGAAAAAGTAACTGCGGCCACCTTCGGATGAGACGCTCCAGCGTTCAATGAAGTCGTCAACGTTGGAATAGGTCAGGTGATCCGCTGCGTTGATCGCATCCACCGCCTTGGGCCAGCCGTGACCCGCCAGCGACGCGACATTCACGATGCTCGCGCCGTCAGCAAGTTTGGGTATCAAGCCATAGGTCAGTTGCTTCAGACCGATCAAGTTGACCTTGAGCAGCTGGTTGGCGGGTTTGGTCGGTGGAAGGCCGGCGTTGTTCACCAGCCCGTCGATATTGTCGGGCAACACGTCAACAAGCGCGTCGATAGTGGCCTGATCGCCAAGGTCGGCGCGGTAGAATTCCTCGACATGGTCGAAGTTCTTGTTCAGATCGACGCCAAGAACCTCCGCGCCCTGTTCGGTCAGGATGCGTGCGGTTTCCCAGCCGATGCCGGAGGAAGAGCCGGTCACGACAATGCGCTTGCCTTTGACGAGGTCTTTCATGAATGACCGCCCCTGTGCGTGTACCACAACGCAGTCCCGGACTTGATCCGGGACCTCTTATCCGGCCAGCGATGAGGTCCCGGATCAAGTCCGGGACTGCGTCGATAGATGGAAATACGCTTGCCCATCAAAACACCGGAGGAAATTGCTTGCCGCCGCGTTCCATCGTGATCCAGCGGGTTTCGGAAAAACTCTCCAGCGACCAACGCCCGCCATAGCGGCCAATGCCGCTGGCCTTGGTGCCGCCAAAGGGCGCGTGGGCCTCGTCGTTGATGGTCGAGCAATTGATATGGCTCATGCCGTTTTCAAGCTGCCGCGCGATGTCCAAAGCGCGTTGTTCGTTGCGCGAGATGATGCCCGAGGACAACCCATATTCGGTGTCGTTGTTCATCGCGATGGCTTCGGCGTCGGTGCGGAAAGTGGTGACGATGGCGACCGGGCCAAAGGTTTCATCGCGCCAGATATCCATATCCGGCGTCACATCGGTCACAATCGTCGGTTCGACAAAGCGGCCATTGACCCCGCCACCAAGCGCGATCTTCGCGCCCTTGGCCTTAGCGTCTTCCAGTTGATGCGCAACCCGTGCGGCTTGGCGATCATTGATCAAGGGTCCAATAACATTGGATTTATCTGCGACATCTCCTGTTTTCAGCTTGGACGCGCGGGCCACGAAACCGGCGAGGAATTCGTCATAGATCTGCTCTTGCACCAGCACCTTTTCAACACTCATGCAGATCTGGCCCTGGTGCATGAAGGCGCCGAAGCTGGCGGCGGATGTGGCGCGTTCCATATCGGCATCTTCCAGCACGATCAGGCTGTCTTTGCCGCCAAGTTCGATGCAGCATTTCTTCAGATGTGCGCCGCATTTGGCGGCGATGCGGCGGCCCACGGCGGTTGAGCCGGTGAAGGCGACGCCCTTGACGGTGGGGTTGTCGACGATCTCGTCACCGACGGCGGCGACATTGTCGCGCGAACAGGAAATGACGTTGAAAACTCCGGGTGGAACGCCGGCCTCTTCCATCACCTCTGCAAAGAACAACCCGCCGGAATAGGGGGTTTCCTCGGAGGGCTTCAGTACGATGCAATTGCCCGCCGCCATCGTGAAAGAGTATTGGCGCGTGGCCAGAATCCCTTGGGCATTCCAGGGGCTTATGACGCCGATCACACCCATCGGAACGCGAACGGCTGTGGATACTTTGCCCTGCAGCGAAGGCAGAACTTCTCCAATCGGGGCATAGCAAACGGCCGCCGCAGCGCGCAGAATCCCCGGTATCGCCTTGGTTTCATAGACGCCTTTTCCGTACCATCCGCCGCCTTCGAATTGGGCCGCGTTGACGTAATCGGGCGCGCGCTTTTCCACGACATCGGCGGCCTTCAGCATCAGCTCTGCACGATGCTGGAAGGGCAACGCGGACCAGGCCGGGAAAGCCGCCCTTGCGGCCTCGATGGCAGCGCGGGTTTCGGCGACACCGGCGTCTGGCGCGGTCGTCCAGACCGAGCCGTCGGACGGATTCATAACATCGAATTGTGAAGGCGTCTGGACCCATTGGCCGTTGATATAGCAGCCTTTGATATTCGGGGCGGTGGGTGTCGCATCAAGCATGTTAATCCCTTTCGAATTCACCAGAGGGGCGGCGTCGATAGACCTCGACGCGGGGGCGTTTGTAGACTTCGATAATTGGCGGTTTTTCGACGTCGGCATCACGTCGGTATTGCGTGCGCTTTACGTCGGTTTTTTTTTGCGCGTTTGAAACGCGGGCGCGGGCGTTTTGCGCGGCAGTCTCGATATCCTTCATCATAATCTGCACGCGATCCCTTGCCAGTTTGTCGGCAGCGGCAACGGCGTCGGCGCTAGGAGCGCTTCGCGGCGCAGTGGCTGACGCCGCAGAAGCGCTTGCAACCATGTCGTCAATGGAAAGGCCGATTTGTTCGTCGGCGCTGCGACGTGGGTGACCGAGATTGGCGTTTTGCGCGGCGGGTCTCGGGGCGGGTGCCTCACCCACCTTTGCAGTCGGCCTCGGCGCAGCGTTGCCGGTGCCGCCGAGATAGGCCTTTTGCACCGCGGGGTCGGTGGCCAGACGCGCGGCACTGTCTTCATGCACGATCTGGGTGTTTTCGAGCAGGTAGCCGCGATCGGCGATGGCTAGGCTTTGCTTGGCGTTCTGTTCGACCAGCAACACGCCGATGCCGAGGTCTTTCACATGTGCGAGGTTCTGGAACAGCTCTTTGCATAACAGCGGTGATAGGCCGAGCGAAGGCTCATCCAGCATTAGTATCTGCGGCGCGGACATCATGGCGCGACCAATCGCGACCATCTGCTGTTCGCCGCCCGACATTGTGCGCGCGGTCTGCCCCTGCCGTTCGCGTAGTTTCGGAAACAGCCGCAAGACACGGTCGAGGTTCGATTTCTCGTCGCGCCGCGCACGGTTGGAATAAGCCCCGAGCAACAGGTTTTCGTTGACGGTCAGGTCGCCGAATATCCCGCGACCCTCTGGCACCAGCGCGACGCCGCGCTCGACGATTTCATCCGAAGTGTGGCCCAACAGCGATGATCCATCCAGCGTGATTTCACCATCGACTTGCCCCTCGCATATGCCGGATATGGCGCGTAGCAACGTCGATTTTCCTGCGCCATTGGCACCGAGGATCACCACGATTTCGCCCGCGTTCACACTCAGCGTCACATCCTGCAGCGCAGGATGCGGGCCAAAAGCGGCGGACAGGTTGCGGACCTCAAGCATCGTCATCCCCCAGATAGGCGCGGATCACTTCGCGGTCGCTCAGAACGTCATCGGGGGTGCCCTCGGCGATCTTTTTGCCCGCCGACATCACCACGCAACGGTCGCACAACGCGCGGATCGCGTCCATCACATGCTCGACCAATACCACGGTTCGCCCTTCATCGCGAAGGGCGTGGATCAATTCGATGCCGGTTTCCAACTCGGTCGGGTTCAGGCCCGCTAGCCATTCATCCAACAACAGAACTTCCGGTTCACCTGCCAGCACGCGGGCGAGTTCGACGCGTTTCTGGTCGATATAGGTCAGCGAAGAGATAGGCGCGTCGGACAGACCATCCAGCCCGACACGATCCAGCATGTCATGCGCGAAGTCTTCGGCGTCCCGGCCCCAGCGGCGGCGATGGCCGAACACGGCACCGGCCTTCACATTTTCCAGAACCGAAAGACCGGACAGCAACCGCACCAGTTGGAATGTCCGCCCAACGCCCTCGCGCGCGATCTTCTGCGCGGGCAAATCCGACAGGCGGCGGCCCCTCAGGCTGATCCGCCCGGCGCTGGGGCGGTAAAGGCCGGAAATCATGTTCATCATCGTGGTCTTGCCAGACCCGTTGGGCCCGATGACGCCGACCATTTCGTGGTTTGCCACATCAAAGCTTAAATCGCGCACAGCCACCAGACCGCCAAAGCGTTTGCTGACATTCTGGACGGACAGGACGGGGCGGTGATTCATGTGCCGCCCCCGCGCAGTTTATCGCGCAACTGTTCGAGGCGTCCGACGAAGCCGTTGGGTAGGAAGTAGACGATGATCAGGAAGGCGAGGCCAAGGACGAGGATCGACTGGGTCGGGAAATTGCTATCGACCCAGTTCCAGATCAAAAGGAAGGGGATGACGCCAACGATTGGCCCCCACAGGCGGCCTGCGCCCCCCAGAAGCGCCATGATAACGACAAAAAAGCTGAGCTGGGGTGAGAAGACTTGATTGGGTTCGATGTAGCTCCACCGGGGCGCAATGATCGCGCCAACGAGGGCCGCAAAGATGCCGGTGGTGGTGAAAAGGATCACCTTGGCTGTGGCGGTGTTGATGCCAACATGGCGCGCGACGGTTTCGTCGTTGCCGATGATGCGCAGGGCAAAGCCAATTCGGGACCGGTTGATTACCCAGCCAAGCAGATAGACACAGGCCGCGACGACGAGAAGCATCCAGTAAAGGTGCTGATCGCGGAAATCGGTGAGAACATAGAGGCCGCGTGACCCAAGGAAATTGTTCTGCACCCAACTGACAAGGTTGCGGATCATCTCTGCCAAACCCAGCGTGAAGATCACGAAATAGACACCTGACAGCCGCAGTGTGGCGAGGCCGATCAGCGCAGCAAGAACGCCGCCGACGACGCCGGACAGGACCAGCATCGACCAGAATGACGTTTGATAGTCGCTCATCCCCGTGCCTACGAGGAACCCACCGACTCCGAAGAACGCCGCGGTCGCGAGGCTGATGTAATGTGTCGGTCCCGAGAACAGAGCCCAGGACGTGGCAAGTGCGACGTACATCATAACATCGACGCCAATGCCCAGCCAGTAATTGTTCGCGACCCATGGCAGGAAGGCGGCCAGAATGGCGACACAGGCCGCCAGCAGCAGCTCGATCCACCCCGATGGCTTCATAACGTGCGCCTTCCGAACAGACCCTGCGGGCGGAAAAGCAGGATGAGGACGAAGATCAGATAGGCGGCGGCCAACGTTAGACCGGGATCGATCAGGGTCGCTACGGTCGTCTCGACAAGGCCAAGGATTACTGCGGCCACGATGGCCCCACGAATGTCGCCCACGCCGCCCATGATGACGATGATCAGCGCTTTCAGGGTGAAGACGACGCCGATGGAGGCATCCAGCGTGATGAAGGTTGAAATCAACGCGCCGCCAACAGCAGTGATTGCGCCGCCTAGTGCGAAGGCCAGCGCCGACATGCGCGGGACATTGATGCCCACAAGACCGGATGCCTCGGTCGAGACAGACACGGCGCGCATGGCGACGCCGGGGCGCGTGTGGTTCAGCCACAGGTAAAGCCCGCCGCCGATCAGTACGGCAAACAAGAAAGCAACGAGACGGTTCAACGAAGTGGTCGATCCCAGGATCGAGATCGGTTCGGACAGGTATTTATAGGCAAAGAACCCGCCCTCGATCGACACGATCACGCCGATGATGATGAAGGACATGCCAAAGGTGGCGAGGATCGAGTCGACCTCCAGATGCCCTTGCGTCTTTGACCGCCTCACCAGCGGTGCCAGCAGAAACCGATAGATCAGCCAATTACCGACAAAGGCCACTGGACCGGCCAGTATCACCGTCAGATAAGGGTTCACCTGGCTGGTCGTATATAGCCAGAACGCAGCCAGTGCGCCCAGAACCAGAACCTCGCCATTGGCGAGGTTCATGATACGTGCGACGCCGTATTGCAGGTTCAGACCCATGGCGACCAGCGCGTAGGTGCCTGACAGCAATAAGCCAGAGACGATGATGTCCATGCTAAAAACGTACCGTATGGGGCGGGAGGATTCCCGCCCCTAAGGCTGTCTTATTCGGCCCAGCCGTCTTTGCTGCGAACAGGTACGGCACCGTCAACATTGGACCCTTTCACGCCGCGAAAGACGCCGTCTTGCCATTGGCCAACCGACCAGAACGTGTGGCTGACGTTATTTTCAAAGCTGAGATCGCCCATAACCGTGTCGAACGTGTTGTCCTTGATATATTGCGTCACCACATCACGATCCAAAGTTGCCGCGCCCTCGATGGCTTGCTCAAGAACCTGCAGCGCCGCATAGGTGTTGGCCGACGCCCAGTAGTCCGCGACCTTGCCGGTGATCTCCAGATGCGCTTTGCGATACTCGGCAATCGCCGGATCATCGACATTAGTGCCGCCGGCGCCGAGCACGTTGTTGATCTTGTTGCCATAGGCACCTTTGAAGGCCGGGAAGCTGGTGGCAACGGCAGAGTAATAGACGTTGACGTCCAGATCCTCGATGATGGCCTGTTCGGCAAGGCCAAAGCTGTCAGGCGGATAGGACCACGCGACAAATGCCTTGGCGCCAGAGTCCTTGGCGCCCTTCATTACTGGCGACAAATCGGGCGTGCCCAGCGGATAGGATTTGTCATAGACCAGTTCAAAACCGGCTTCGGTGAACAATTCACGTGCGCGGTCGGCCAGTTCTATCCCGAAGGCATCGGCGACGTTGACCATGGCGATTTCATTGCCAATCTCACCGGCCTCGCGCTTTTCAATCAGGATTTCCTTTACCCCATCGACAAATGCGGTCGTGGTTCCAAGTGTGAAAAACAGGTTCGGATAGCGCTGGGTCAGTTCATCCATCTTGTCGGTGATCGCGCTGACCGCAATCATCGGATACCCATAGCGCCCATAAATCGGCGCCGTCGCGATATTGAAACCGGTGCCGTATGGCGCAACCACAAAATCGACTTTGTCCTGTTCAGCCAACCGCTGGGCCAGCTTGATATGTTCACCGGGGTTGGTCTTGTCGTCATATTCGATCAGCTCGATCATCATCTGCTTGTCGCCGACATTCAGACCGCCGCGGGCGTTCACCTGCTCCACCCACAATTGGACGTTCGGCCATTGCGTCACGACGGCACCGCCAGCCAGCGGGCCGGTCTTTGGTGCGATCGCACCAAGCTTTATGACATCCTGTGCCAGCGCCGCGCCGCCCCAAAGGGTCGCGGTTGCGATGGCACCAGCTGCTACCAATCTATTGAATTTTCTGCGGATCATTTTGTCCTCCCAAACAGTTTCCGTTGTGACGCGCACTCGGCAGTCATCGCTTAGATTAAACCGGGCGAGTCGCTTATTCAGGCTCCCTGCATCAAGTCTGTGTCCATTAACTTCTGCAGCGCAAGGCAATTTAGCAAGTTTTCAGACATTTAAGGTGATGAGTCGACGCAATCCCCTATCGAACAATGGATCACGATGGCCTTACCTGGAGGCAGTCACACGCAAAAAAATAACTGACAGGGTTCGCACGATCTGGCCGCTGTTTCTGCTTTGGTCTGGCTTGGCTTGGCCTTCTTCCTTCAGAGTCCCAATTGCCTGGTCTGATGGCCAGCGCATCGTAGGCGCAATCGGCTGTGGCTGAGAATCCTATTTGAACTGGCTAACACTTTTCTTGGAACATCCATCGAATTCGCTGCTTAACGAACAAACCATTATCCGACTCCAAATTTCGCACTGGATATCTTGCAACTGCAGCGAACCACCACTTACCCGGCTTACCCGTTTTCTGCTGCGGTCAGACAGCGCACAAAGCTGTCGTACTTACTGCGCTGGCAAAAGACGGCTTTGTCCTGTGTGGATGGCGTCTGCCTTGCAAATCTGCCGAGATGGACCTTTGATCGCGGCTTCGATATTTACCGCTGGCCTTGATTGGTTCAATAAACCTGCTCCCGATCGGCGACGTGAACCTGTTAGTTCAGGACAAAGCACGGGATTTCAGGTTTTCGGATGACCGCACGTGCCATCCGTTGCCCGGCAGGCGATTTGCAAGGCAAATCTGCCGAGAGGGGGCATTCGTCTTGCAATTCGGTTTTGTTCGGCTCCTTTTATGTAGCTACTTGGCGGTAGTATGTATCTTTGGTAAGGATCGCCCAGATGATCCTGGCCGCTTTGTTCGCCATAGCAATCGTTGCGAGGCGGACCGGTTTGCGTTCAAGAAGCTGCATGATCCATGGATGCACACGCTCCGGGTACCCACGGGCACGCTGAACTTGAGAGGTCATACTGATCACGAGTAATCGTTTGAGATAGCGGTCTCCCTTCTTGCTGATACACCCCAGGCGCTCTTTACCACCACTCGACCTGCTAAGCGACGTAAGCCCCAGCCAGGCGGCGAACTCGCGCCCGTTCTTGAACTGCTTGCCGTTGCAGATGTCGCGACAATGGCCGAGGCGGTGATGGGGCCAACGCCGGGAACCGTCCTAATCCGTTTGGCGCGTTCATTAATCTGGGAATGATACTCAATCAGCTTGTCATAGAAGGTCACCCGCTCATCGAGCGCAACAACCTGTTCGCAGAGTGTTTTGAGCATGGTCTTGGCCACATCAGGCATGTCCAGGAAGTCATCTGTCTGAAACGTCTGAATGAAGCGCATCGCAGCAACTGGTCCATTCCGGATCGCATGGCCAAACTCACGAAGAAAACCACGGATCACGTTCAGCATCTGGTTTTTTTGGCGGTCGATAAGCTGGCGCACCCGGCGGATGGTCAGCAGCGCCTGTTGCTCTTTCGACTTCACAGCGACAAACCGTATGGTAGGTCGTGTGACGGCATCGCAGATTGCCTCCGCATCGACGGCGTCTGTCTTTCCGCGCTTCACGTAAGGCTTTACGTAGACCGCTGGCATTAGCCGCACGTCATGCCCAATCGCAGTTTGTTCACGCGCCCATTGATGGGCCGAGCCACAAGCCTCAATGCCCACAAGACAACTCGGCAGCGTTTCAGAGAACTTGACAATTGTCTGCGCCGGATCGAACGATTGAAGACGATTGTACCGTCATCGGTGATATCGTGAACTTGGAAAACGTCCTTCCCAAGATCCAATCCCATTGTCGTAACATCCATGATGGAGCTCTATTCCTAGCTGATGAAAACATCTGCACTATGCCGCTTTGCGCGACAGTCGGGTGCAGACGCCATCCACTCCATCCATGATCCGGTCATTTCAAATACGTAAATGCTGCGTCGTGCGCAAATTGCAGGTTCGGTGAAGCCGCATCGCGGCGTATGAAATCACGCTCACGCAGCAAAACCTGTGCTGCGTGCGCACTCAGCTAAAAAAAACCGAATTCACGGAACGGGCTCTTCTTCCTCATCCGCCGCGCCGATCGTCAACGACCAGTCTCCGACATGAGAGCTATTCGCCGCGCCCGCCCGGAACTGGGATGATGCGGGACATTCCCGACCTCGGATTTCCAAACTTTGCTGACGCAGCACTGCCGTGCACATGCAGCGTGATGCTTTATGCGGCGCGGCGCGCTTCCTTTTTGCAGTCATTCATTAGGGCCTATTTCGATGAATTCCGAACTGCACTTTGTCTGGGGACTTAATGGACAGACAAATTGCGGGACAAATCGGTCATGTTCTTCCAACAAAAGAATGGTTGCTTTGACGCTAAGGTGTTGTTGACCGCAGCGCAGAAACTCCGAACCGGACACGTCAGAAGAAACGCTGTTCGTCAAATGGGATTGGTTGGTTCGGACTTAAACCCTGTTCTTTCCTATCGAAGATTTGCGGATTTCCACGCCAAATGTGCACGACAGAAATCACATCAAATTTGTTGGCCAAATGCAATGGCTGGTGAGCAGGAGCCGAGGCGCAGGAAAAACAGACTGAATGTTTAACATCTTTTTGCTCCCATGAAATTCGGCCTGCCTGCCGTGTCGCCATCGACCATCCGGTGTAACCGGGCCGAACGTATGGACATTTTCGTCGAATTGGGTTTGATTGGCACGAGGAAAGTGATCTCTGCATCGCGAAAGTTTGCGCGTCTTGAACGACAAAAAGGAACCCTGAATGCCTGTCTTTTTCGATTTTTTTGAATTGGGCCCCGCAAACACGACTGCGGGTACTGCGGTTGGCCCGGTGACGCATACATACCCCGAGACTTTCGCCTTTGTTCAAACGGTAACGTTCACGATTTCACCCAACGTCGCAGGCGGGTTCGAAAGCTTTGGCTTCCCCAACGCCGCAGTCAGCGATGCTGTGATATTTGGCGACGGCGGCAGCGGCGGTACAGCTGGAAACGATATCTGGACGATGCGCTTCACCGAAACCGGGGCACCGACCAACACAGTTCTCAGCGGCACGACCTTAAATCCGGTCGCTCTTGAGATTGGTGCTTTTTCGACCAGCTTTTTTGGGGAATTATATACCAAAGTCACATTTCAAGCTTGCCCTGACTGCGAAGGTGGTTTATATTAAAGTCACAACGGAGGGCAAGATATGGCGCATAAGGCACCCGGCAAGTCAGATCGTGAAGGCATAAGCCTGATCCAACTTCTTCGCATGTTCCCGGATGACGCAGCTGCCGAAAAGTGGTTTGCAGACAAAATACGGCCGGACGGCCCCTATTGTCCCCATTGCGGGTCTTTTGAAGTGCAATCAAACATCAAGCACAAGTCGATGACCCATCGCTGCCGTGATTGCCCGGACCGCCCGATGTTCAGCTTGAAAACCGGCAACGTAATGCAAGGGACGAAACTTGGTTATCAGACGTGGGCAATCGCCATCTACCTTGTGACAACCAATCTCAAGGGCGTGTCCAGCATGAAGCTGCATCGTGACCTTGAAATCACCCAGAAAAGCGCTTGGCACCTGGCCCATCGTCTCAGAGAAGCACACAAGGCCGGAAAACCTTTGTTCAACGGCCCTGTCGAGGCCGATGAAACCTACGTTGGCGGCAAGGAGACAAACAAGCACTCTCACAAGAAGCTGAAAGCCGGACGCGGCGCGGTAGGTAAGGCCGCCGTTGCTGGCATCCGGGATCGGGCTACGGGTCGGGTTGTGGCTAAAGTCGTGGAAAAAACCGATGCCATGACGCTGCAAGGATTTGTGACCGATCACACGGTTGAAGGCGCGACCGTCTACACAGACGACGCCAGCGCCTATAAGGGCATCGACAGGCCTCATGAGGCAGTTCGCCATTCAGTTGGTGAGTATGTTCGCGATCAGGCGCACACAAACGGGCTGGAAAGCTTCTGGGCACCGCTCAAGCGGGCACACAAGGGGACGTTCCACAAAATGTCACCCAAGCACCTGAACCGCTATGTTGATGAGTTCTCGGGCCGTCACAATGTTCGGTCCAGGGATACTGCTGACCAGATGGGCCAAATGGCTGCGGGTATGGTTGGCAAGCGCCTTCGGTATAATGACCTTATTGCACACACAGGATTGGCAAGTGGTGCCAATCCAGCGGCATGACCGTGAACTTCGCCAGCGGCACGATCTGGACCGGCGACAATCTGGCCGTCCTGCGCGGCATGAACGATGCCTGCGTGGATCTGATCTACCTCGATCCGCCGTTCAACTCCAACCGCACCTACGAGGCCCCGATAGGATCAAAGGCGGCACGGACCATCCCGATAACCTGCAACTGCTCTGCTCAGGCTGCAACCGAAGCAAGGGCGGACGCACCATGGCTGAATGGAGAGCGGCGCAATGAGCGATAAATCGGAAGTCCGGTTGCAACCAAATACTTATCAGCCCGGTAAGAAGGAAATGCTTGAGGATGTGAGGATCGATGCAACACCGGATGAACTTGCGGAATCTGTGCTTAAACCTGTCAAGTTGATTCGAGCCGATGCAAGAAAACCGAATTGACGTGCGTTTAGGGATATCCAGGGCCATCATGCTTGTTGGAAGCGATGATCTGTCCCGCTTAGGCATCTGCGTTTCCAGTGGAGCGGACGGAGGGAATCGAACCCCCGGGGCCATGGATGGAAAGCCCGACCCCAAAACAACCCTCATGAGCAAGATAGGCGACGAGCGCATACAACGCCGCCTGTACTACATCCGTGGCGAGATCATCCGCGATGGGGCTGCCTATATGTAGCTATCTGGTGTTTTAGGAAACGGAGAGTCTATCCCAAGCCTACGATCAAGGTGCGCAACAACACTGTGGGATAGCGTTTCATCATCACTAATTCCCACCTCATAGACTACTTTCCCCTCAGGAGATTTGATTCGCTTTAAGGATTTTTTGTCGAGGAAGCCCTCGCTGACTTCACAATCAGCCTCTTTTCGCGCCCATTCTAAGTATTCTCGTAACTCCCAAGCACCCTGTCCGATAGGGTTGCGGGGTTTTGTTCCGTCAGAGCCGTGCGATGATCTGAGGTGGTGACAGGGTCAGGATTTCCAGGATGTTGAACCGGTGTTTTCTGGCCGTCGAGATGACGGACCTGATGTCGGCGAAGACCCGCGCGCCCTCGAGGGTGCGGAAGGTGCCCGAGATTTTCATGCGCAGCTTCATCATGCGCAGGTCCTGTTCGGCCTGATTGTTTGTGAATGGGACCGCGAAGTCGGCGATGAATCGCAAAACGTCATCGCGGTAGTCACGCAGGCGGAGGAGCAGGTTGTGGCCTGGCCGCCTGGCTTTTCGGCCGCGGGTGCCGGGGCTTTTGGCCAGCGGGGGCTGGCGTTCGTGGAAGGCGAGCCCCTTGGCGAGGATCGCCATGTATCTGGTGACTATACCCTGGCGAACCAGTTCCGGGAGTTCGGTCTCGCCTTGATCCTGAGCCGCGCATCTGAGCTGATTGGCGCTATGAAGCACTGCGCTCATCTCCGTCGCCCAAGGCTCTTTTTCGATCTCTTCGATGGCCTTGAGTTCGCGCAAGTGATGCGCCCCGCAGAGGGCGTGGGCGTCCACTCCGCTCATATGGGCGTAGTAGGGTTTCCAGTGATCATGAATGATCGTCCCGCCGGTCAGGAAGGTTGGAACAGCACCGCGTTTGGCGCTGATGCGGTAATGGGTGAAGGCGGTATCGCAGATCGTGTGCAGCCAGTGCAGCTTGCCGGCAACACGAAGTCCGGTCTCGTCCAGATGCCGAACGCCGCCTTCGGCAAGCCGGGCGAGAATGTGTTCAACCACGACACCCATCTTATTTGCCGCGCCGCGCGTCCAGTTGGTCACGCTGGCCGCGCACAAGCTGGTGGCCCCAAACAGGTCGCGCATAAGCTGGCAGACCCGATCCTCGGGTATCAGCTGCTGAACATTGCAATAGACCGCCACTGCCCGCATGCGCGTGCCATATTGCACATGCGCGGCCACGCCATCGGGAAAGCCAGCCGTCGTCGTGGCTCGACAATGGTCGCAACAATAAACCGCCGCCTGATGCTCGGTGACCTCCAGGCGTGGCGCAGGCAAGTCGAACACCTGACGCTTCTCGATCCCTTTCACCATCTCCGCCGTCAGGGCGCTCTGACAGGCGCTGCAATGCGTCGCCTCATGCCGTTCGACAAAGTCGGGTGCTGACGTCTGGCGCAGGGTGTCGCCCCGGTGGCCAACTTGGCCGCCACTTTTCTTTCCGGATTTGCCACGCAGGCTGCGCGGGGCTGGCTTCTTCAGGCCATCACTTGAAGGGGGCTTGCTGCTATTGCTGCTGTTCTTGGCCAACTGTCGGCGCAGGTCCGTGATCTCTTCCGCCATGCTCGCCAACGCAGCTTCAAGCTCAGCGATCCGACGCAGAGCCGTGGCGAGAAGTTGTTCAAGGGCGGCAACCTGATCCATCCCACCACTGATTCAGAGAAATCAACCCGGCGCCACAGAATTCAGACAAGAAAGAAAAAAACACGCGCAAAATGGCAAATTCGACTCACCATAAAACTGACAATAACACTCAAACGTGGGGGGTGCTTGGGAGTTACGTATTCTCTAAATTTTGGAGAGGGCGCGAAGGGTGCAGACATAATAAAGGCCTAGCTTGTTATGCGGCCACCACCTTGTACTCGTTAGCACTATCTGACAGCCGTTGATTTTGCTCCCACATGTTGTGGAATCTTTTTGGGGCTGGGTCAACCTGTTGACCACTTTCCTGCATTGCCCTTAACTCAACTTCGATTAGGCAATCCATGCGTGCAGTCAAAGTCTCAATGTCATCGGCTTGCGTACAGATATCAAAATCCACCGCTTGCGCGACGAATTTTTCTTCTTCTTTGTAAACTACAATTTTCAACGCTTCAGTCTGTTGCATGGCGATGTCCTTTTTTTCTGCTTAGAACATAGCATATTTATGTTGACAACATCTAATAGAAACGACCTCCGTTGCGTAAAACTGTCGCTTTTGTGACTTTGGTATATAATTCCCCTTTTTTGGGCTTGCTGCGCCATCGTTCGCCTCCGCGAGAATCGAGTATCTGACTACTGGAGGCGGCGTTGCGGCAGCCACAACTGCCTTCGCGAACCAGACCAGTTCCAATCAGAACTTCACGTTCGCAGTGGTTGCCCCGAACATCAACGGGATCCGGTTCACGACGCTTAGCGTCAATCGGGACTCTTTCGGTGTCAACGAACTGAGCGCAAATGCGTTGAACTGTTTTTGCGCGGGCACCCGCATCGCCACCGCTAATGGCGACATAGCGGTAGAGGACGTATTGCCCGGCATGCGTCTGCGGACCGCCGATGGTGGAGAGACCAATGTGCAATGGCTTGGCCGGCAAGAGATCGCGCCGCGTTTCGTGCACCCCGCAAAGATCAACCCGATCTGCATCAGCGCCGGAGCAATTGCCGATGATGTGCCAGCGCGCAACCTGTTTGTCTCGCCTGACCACGCCATCGAAATCGACGGGGTGCTGATCAACGCCAGCGCACTGGTGAATGGCTCAACTATCTATCAGGTCGCCAAGATGCCGCTCGACGGCTTTACCTATTAACCCCGATTCTGGATAAGACGTTGGCGTCACCAGTGCACTACTCGACAGAATTTTTTCGTAGTTTTTTGATTCGTTTTTTACGATACTCGTTGACCCTTTTTCGCAGAGGGTTGCGATGAGGGATTTCCACCATTGTTATGGAAATGATCCTCGGTTCTCTCAAAGCCTCATTTGGCTCCAGTTCAACGGCAATTCCGCCAAACTCTCCAAGAAATAGAACATTTGAAACGGTTTCGTGATCTGCTTTGAATGTATCAGGGTCATTTTTCCGTACGTGTTTCGGGATGATCACCTGAAAGGGAGTGGCAGCCATCAGATCGAGCACAAGTGTCATGGTTCTTTTAGGGAGCGCAGCCAGTTCATTGAGCTTATCCGTGAGGGCGTAGAAACGGTTGGGGTCCTCTTCCATCATGTCGAACATGAGGTCCCGGATCTTCTCATAAGCGAGATCTTCGTTGATTGGGAAGTTGTTCTCCATGGCGCGCACCTTTTGCCCCGTGTTGACCAGCCTGAATGCCCCCGTGATTAGTATGGGGTGAGAGGGGTTTCCAGGTACGTTGCCCCATGATTCAAGGTTCAAAAGCGACACAATATGGACCGCCACTCATGTCGATCACTAACACCGCACTTTTTGTCTGTCTCGATGATTTTGCAAAAACCTACGAGGACTGGGAGCGCCACCGGTTGATCCCCTCGGGTCGTCAGAGGCTTCGCTCCGGCAAGCTGACCCTGGGGGAGAGCCTGTTCATCATGGTCTTGTTTCACTTGTCGCCGTTCAAGGACTTCAAACATTATTGGATTTATGGCGTTGAGCAGAAATACCGTGACTGCTTTGGCAACCTCCCGAGCTATGGTCGGTTTGTCAGCCTCATGCCAAGATTAATGGTGCCGTTTTGCATACTGCTGCACTGCTTCAGCGGTGAAAAAACCGGCGTCTATTTTGCCGACAGCACTAAGCTCGCGGTCTGCCACAATGCCCGCATTAATCGAAACAAGGTCTTCAAGGGGCTGGCAAAGCGCGGTCGCAGCACAATGGGCTGGTTCTTTGGCTTCAAACTGCATCTAATCATCAACAACAAGGGGGAGATCATGGCCGTCAAAATCACGGCAGGTAATGTCGATGATCGAAAGCCGTTTGAAGCCATGATCGCGGGCCCCGAAGGCAAAATATTTGCTGATAAGGGCTATATCTCCAAATCCCTCTTCCAACGGCTCTGGCAGCGTGGGCTCCACCTCGTCACCGGCATTCGCCGCAACATGAAAAACTATCTCCTGCCAATCCTGAACAAAATCCTGTTGCGAAGGCGGTTCATCATCGAAACTCTGTTCGATAAGTTGAAAACCAGCATGGGACTGGAACACACTCGACACAGATCGCCTGCCAACGCATTCGTACACCTCATCTCGTGTGTCGCAGCCTATATGCTCGGGAAAACCAAAGGTAACTCCCAAGCACCCCCCACGTTTGAGTGTTATTGTCAGTTTTATGGTGAGTCGAATTTGCCATTTTGCGCGTGTTTTTTTTCTTTCTTGTCTGAATTCTGTGGCGCCGGGTTGATTTCTCTGAATCAGTGGTGGGATGGATCAGGTTGCCGCCCTTGAACAACTTCTCGCCACGGCTCTGCGTCGGATCGCTGAGCTTGAAGCTGCGTTGGCGAGCATGGCGGAAGAGATCACGGACCTGCGCCGACAGTTGGCCAAGAACAGCAGCAATAGCAGCAAGCCCCCTTCAAGTGATGGCCTGAAGAAGCCAGCCCCGCGCAGCCTGCGTGGCAAATCCGGAAAGAAAAGTGGCGGCCAAGTTGGCCACCGGGGCGACACCCTGCGCCAGACGTCAACACCCGACTTTGTCGAACGGCATGAGGCGACGCATTGCAGCGCCTGTCAGAGCGCCCTGACGGCGGAGATGGTGAAAGGGATCGAGAAGCGTCAGGTGTTCGACTTGCCTGCGCCACGCCTGGAGGTCACCGAGCATCAGGCGGCGGTTTATTGTTGCGACCATTGTCGAGCCACGACGACGGCTGGCTTTCCCGATGGCGTGGCCGCGCATGTGCAATATGGCACGCGCATGCGGGCAGTGGCGGTCTATTGCAATGTTCAGCAGCTGATACCCGAGGATCGGGTCTGCCAGCTTATGCGCGACCTGTTTGGGGCCACCAGCTTGTGCGCGGCCAGCGTGACCAACTGGACGCGCGGCGCGGCAAATAAGATGGGTGTCGTGGTTGAACACATTCTCGCCCGGCTTGCCGAAGGCGGCGTTCGGCATCTGGACGAGACCGGACTTCGTGTTGCCGGCAAGCTGCACTGGCTGCACACGATCTGCGATACCGCCTTCACCCATTACCGCATCAGCGCCAAACGCGGTGCTGTTCCAACCTTCCTGACCGGCGGGACGATCATTCATGATCACTGGAAACCCTACTACGCCCATATGAGCGGAGTGGACGCCCACGCCCTCTGCGGGGCGCATCACTTGCGCGAACTCAAGGCCATCGAAGAGATCGAAAAAGAGCCTTGGGCGACGGAGATGAGCGCAGTGCTTCATAGCGCCAATCAGCTCAGATGCGCGGCTCAGGATCAAGGCGAGACCGAACTCCCGGAACTGGTTCGCCAGGGTATCGTCACCAGATACATGGCGATCCTCGCCAAGGGGCTCGCCTTCCACGAACGCCAGCCCCCGCTGGCCAAAAGCCCCGGCACCCGCGGCCGAAAAGCCAGGCGGCCAGGCCACAACCTGCTCCTCCGCCTGCGTGACTACCGCGATGACGTTTTGCGATTCATCGCCGACTTCGCGGTCCCATTCACAAACAATCAGGCCGAACAGGACCTGCGCATGATGAAGCTGCGCATGAAAATCTCGGGCACCTTCCGCACCCTCGAGGGCGCGCGGGTCTTCGCCGACATCAGGTCCGTCATCTCGACGGCCAGAAAACACCGGTTCAACATCCTGGAAATCCTGACCCTGTCACCACCTCAGATCATCGCACGGCTCTGACGGAACAAAACCCCGCAACCCTATCGGACAGGGTGCTTGGGAGTTACCTTTCTTGTCTGAATTCTGTGGCGCCGGGTTGATTTCTCTGAATCAGTGGTGGGATGGATCAGGTTGCCGCCCTTGAACAACTTCTCGCCACGGCTCTGCGTCGGATCGCTGAGCTTGAAGCTGCGTTGGCGAGCATGGCGGAAGAGATCACGGACCTGCGCCGACAGTTGGCCAAGAACAGCAGCAATAGCAGCAAGCCCCCTTCAAGTGATGGCCTGAAGAAGCCAGCCCCGCGCAGCCTGCGTGGCAAATCCGGAAAGAAAAGTGGCGGCCAAGTTGGCCACCGGGGCGACACCCTGCGCCAGACGTCAACACCCGACTTTGTCGAACGGCATGAGGCGACGCATTGCAGCGCCTGTCAGAGCGCCCTGACGGCGGAGATGGTGAAAGGGATCGAGAAGCGTCAGGTGTTCGACTTGCCTGCGCCACGCCTGGAGGTCACCGAGCATCAGGCGGCGGTTTATTGTTGCGACCATTGTCGAGCCACGACGACGGCTGGCTTTCCCGATGGCGTGGCCGCGCATGTGCAATATGGCACGCGCATGCGGGCAGTGGCGGTCTATTGCAATGTTCAGCAGCTGATACCCGAGGATCGGGTCTGCCAGCTTATGCGCGACCTGTTTGGGGCCACCAGCTTGTGCGCGGCCAGCGTGACCAACTGGACGCGCGGCGCGGCAAATAAGATGGGTGTCGTGGTTGAACACATTCTCGCCCGGCTTGCCGAAGGCGGCGTTCGGCATCTGGACGAGACCGGACTTCGTGTTGCCGGCAAGCTGCACTGGCTGCACACGATCTGCGATACCGCCTTCACCCATTACCGCATCAGCGCCAAACGCGGTGCTGTTCCAACCTTCCTGACCGGCGGGACGATCATTCATGATCACTGGAAACCCTACTACGCCCATATGAGCGGAGTGGACGCCCACGCCCTCTGCGGGGCGCATCACTTGCGCGAACTCAAGGCCATCGAAGAGATCGAAAAAGAGCCTTGGGCGACGGAGATGAGCGCAGTGCTTCATAGCGCCAATCAGCTCAGATGCGCGGCTCAGGATCAAGGCGAGACCGAACTCCCGGAACTGGTTCGCCAGGGTATAGTCACCAGATACATGGCGATCCTCGCCAAGGGGCTCGCCTTCCACGAACGCCGGCCCCCGCTGGCCAAAAGCCCCGGCACCCGCGGCCGAAAAGCCAGGCGGCCAGGCCACAACCTGCTCCTCCGCCTGCGTGACTACCGCGATGACGTTTTGCGATTCATCGCCGACTTCGCGGTCCCATTCACAAACAATCAGGCCGAACAGGACCTGCGCATGATGAAGCTGCGCATGAAAATCTCGGGCACCTTCCGCACCCTCGAGGGCGCGCGGGTCTTCGCCGACATCAGGTCCGTCATCTCGACGGCCAGAAAACACCGGTTCAACATCCTGGAAATCCTGACCCTGTCACCACCTCAGATCATCGCACGGCTCTGACGGAACAAAACCCCGCAACCCTATCGGACAGGGTGCTTGGGAGTTACAACCAAAGTTAAAATGGGACCCATAACCGTGCCGGAAACAATCAGGCAGGTCGAATACCAGATATAGCGCTTATCCAGAACTCAGGTTATCTAAGAGAATGGCCGCATAATGCCAATTCGCTGAAACTGGGCGCGTTTCGTCAATCCAGTCGCCTACAGGAATTCCGCCTTCGGTTCCGCCTCTGGTTTGGCCAGTTCCAGCGCCTCGGCAAGATCGATGCTGTGATCAAACAACGCCCGCCCGACGATGGCCCCCGTCAGGTAGGGCACGTATTTCATTCGTGACAGATCATCCAGCGACCGAGACAGCCCGCGTGCGATGACAGGGGTCTTCGTTTCACCGGCGATCTGCGTGATCAGCGCCAGACTGTCCTCGGATTCTTCAAGATCGGCGTCGATATCCGTCACCACAAAGGCCGAAAGCGGAACGCCGTCAAAGGCTTTCACGATGTCGGATGGCAAATATGCGCTTTGCTCGCGCCAACCCTCGCCCACCACATGGCCCTGATAGACGTCGATGGACACAACAATCTGGTCAGGATTGGCGCGCGCGGCATGTTTCACCACCTCGGGTTGTTGCACGGCGAGCGAACTGACGACAACGCGCCCGGCACCCTCGGAAATCCAATTGTCGATATGGGCAATCGACCTGATCCCGCCGCCGATCTGCACCGGGATACCGGCGGCCACGATGATCTCGTGGATCAGATCGTGGTTGCGGAAATCGCCGCTGATTGCGTCGAAATCGGTGATATGCATCCATTCGGCACCGGCAGCAGCAAATGAGCAGGCTTTTTCAACCGGATCGACATGCCAGAAATGCGGCTCGTCCAGCCGGCCACGAAACAGGCTGACGCAGCGGCCTTCCTGAAGTTCGATCAGGGGATAAAGGATCATGAGACTCTCCTGTGGCAGCAGGCACAAGGAACTCTAGAACGCTTTGCGGTTTCAGTAAACTTGCGCCTCATACGGTCGTACTGGACCGTTCAGACACCCACAGGTCACCCCAGGCATGTCCGGCACCGACAAGACATGGACAGCAACCGTCACAGAACAGCGCAGTCGCGCAAGTATGGCAGCCGGTTCCGTGCAGAGGTCACGGCGGCCTTGTCGATCCGGGCCGTGATCAATTCCTCGCCCTGTCCGGCAATTGCTGCTTCGATGCCGTTGGGCGCAACGATGCGGCTGCCACCCAGATAGCGATGGCTCAACTCGTGGCCGCCGTGGTTGGCATAGGCCAGCCAAAACCCGTTCTCGAAGGCCCTCGTGGGTATGAGCCGCTCTGCAACAATGGGCCAAGCGTCGACCAGCGCCGTTGGTGCGATTAACAGGTCTGCGCCAGCCTTGGCAGCAGCCCGAGCGGTTTCGGGAAATTCGATTTCATAGCATATGGCGACGGCGATCCGCAGACCGGCCAAATCAAAGATTGTGGGCGTTTTGCCAGTCGCGAAGCTGTGCTCCTCAAAGCTGTCGGGAGCGACCACGCGCTTTCGATGATTGGCAAGAAGTATTCCATCTGCGCCGATCGCTGCAGCGGAATTGAACGTTTGTTCTGCGGCCTCCGGATAACCAAAGGCAATCGCCGTTTTATGTCGGCGGGCCAATAGTGCGATGCTTTGAAAATATCGACCCTCGACGGGTTCGGCGACGTCACGATGATCGCCTTCGATATGATACCCGTTCGCGAACAGTTCCGGACAAACCACCAGATCCAATGACTGGCCGGTCAAAGCGGCATCGAGGCGTTCAATCCGCCGCTCAAAATCGCACCCACCGCAAGCAGATTGAAATACGCCGAGCCTCATGTCGAAATGACCGTCCCCGCCGCGCCCATTGCTGCGAGAACATGGGATGCGATGGCGGTGTCCTGAGCGCCTGTTCCGGTCAGATCGGCGATGGTGATGCCGGCGTCTGAGGTGCGGCCGGGATGTTTGCCCGAAATCACATCGCCAAGTTCAGCTGTTTCCTTAGGTGTGAGACCAGCCGCCAGCGCGGCCTCCAACTCGCCCGACACCTCGCATTGGCTCAGCCGGTCGGCGACGTATAGGTCGCTGACCGCCAGCGCGATTGGGTCAATCTCGTTCTTTCCGGTCTGATCTGAGCCCATCGCTGTGACGTGCAGCGCTGGATGCAACCAATCCGCCAATATCACCGGTTCACGGGACGGCGTGGTCGTCACCACCAATTGCGATCGCGCAACGAGGTCGGCGGCGCCGCTCGCCACGTCCACCTCGATGCCCAAACTATCGGCCAGATCGCCCGCACAGACCGCCGCTTTGGCAGGGTCACGCCCATACACGAGCAGATGTTTGAAGGGCCGTACAAGATGCGCGGCCTGCATTTGCAACCGTGCCTGTACACCGGTGCCGATTACACCTGCCGTTTCAACGTTTGCTGGTGCCAGATGCCGCGCGGCGACCGCTCCTGCTGCTGCTGTGCGGATATCGGTGAGATAGCCGTTGTCAAGAAATACAGCCTCGACCCTTACCACCCTTCAATTTAGCCAGACATCCCAGAGCTTGGGGATTTTGGCATAACCTGCGAGGCATCGTCGGATAGCACGAAGGCCTGTCTTGAAGAGAGAGCATAAGGACCTTCGGGCTTTTCGAATCCCCTTTTTTCGCCGCGTATTGCGACGTGGTGCTCTTCGTTTGCTCCGGTTGAAACAGCCCAGTACATGGCGATTGCCAGCACCAAAATGAGGCGGGCCAATCGATCCGGCTTTTTGATCTGGCTTTGAGTAATTTCAAAGCCCCGGGTTTTGAAGTCGGAGAACATGGCTTCAATTCCCCAACGCATTCCATAATCGAGCACCTTGTACTCGGACGGTGCTGCATTCATGGCAATAATCCAAGGCTCTTTGTGCCCCTCTTCGTGAAGCACTCCAATGTTGCTAAAGACGCCCGTTCCGTAAAGCTCAGCGTTTACAAGCCCTTCGGGCATCAGTTGGGCAATTTCGCGCGTCATCATCTCGCCACCCTGATGTTGCAGTGTGATATTTCCCTTCATGCGCAGCCGGTAGTCCCATCCAGCCTCCTGGCACCATGCGACCAATCGGGCGGTTCCATAAAACCGATCTCCCGCCAGCAACACACGCGCATCCGCCGGGAGCCATGGGCGGACTGCTTCCAAAAGCTCATGTTGCACGCGCCATCCAATCGGCCCTTTGGTCTGGCGTACACGCCAGGCGACCGGGAGGGCCCGATCCCGCATCCGCACCGATAACATCAAAACCTCATGCCCTTCGTTGAGCTTGCTTTGATCAAGGGCCACCACAATCGTTTCTCCGGCCTCACACTGGCGGCGGAAAATTTCACCAACATAGGCCTGCATGATCTCATCAGTATCGATGTGAGGATTGCCCAGAACCCGCGAAATGTATTGATAGCGGTGGTCCACAGAGCCGATATCGCGGGGCAGAGCAGCCGCATTTTCCATCAGATTGACGCTGCGCGTGTTCAAAATCACGCTTGCTATGATGCACAATCCCTCCCGGCGCGACTTGTGATACCCGAGCAAGCGGTCCTGAAAATCCGCCTCAACCTTCGAATAAAGCTCTGAAAAACAAACATTTCCCAACAAACCAGCCTCCAATATCAGCAGTGGAGACTCCTTGAATCACACAGATCAGACAAACGTCAAATCAGATCCGGAAATTTTGAAGGGTGGTAAGGCCTCGACCAGTCCGGTCTTCGCGGAAAACAGGATCATCAGCCCATTCAGACTGGGCAGGCCCCGCTTGGGGTTGTCGAAGAAACCGGGGCTGACCTTGATCGCGAAACCGTCAAAGCCGGGGATATAGGCGGTTTTGACATCGACCTCGCCATTCACCTCGGCCAGTTCCATAGACAGGATCGGCGGCATCACGACATCGCCAGCAGCGAGCGCGGCAAAGGCGCGTTCAATCACGTCGACGGTGGTCAGGTCCAGCGACACGACCGTACGCAGTTCCGCTTCCGTCACGATGCGGATGTCATGCGCCATAGCGTTTGCCCTTCACGGTCACATCGCCAAGCTGGATATCCTCGCCTGCGATGATTTTGGCGAACATGTCCATATTCAGATTGCGCCCGGTGATGATCGTGCCGACCGGCCCGTCCGGTTTCGGCAGCTTGCCGGCCAGAACAGCCGCAAGACCCACCACGCTGGATCCTTCTGCAACGATGCGATCTTCGAAGAACAACGTCTGCATGGCGTCGCGGATGTCCTCTTCGCTGACCAGAACCGAGTCATCCAGATGTGCCTTGCACAGTGGGAAGGACAGCATGTTGTCGTCCCCGATCCCGCCGCCAAGGCTGTCGGCAAGGCTTGGCACCTCCTCGACATCGACCGGGTGACCGGCAGCGATGGAGGCGTGCATGGACGCGCCACGATCCATCGTGATGCCAATGATCCGGACCTTGGGATTGATCGATTTCGCAGCCAGTGCGACGCCGCCCGCAAGCCCGCCGCCGGAAAGCGGCACCAAAATCGTGTCGAGATCGGGCCGTGCCTCCAGCATTTCAAACCCGATCGTACCTTGGCCGGCAATGACCCTGGCGTCATCGAATGGCGAGATGTCGACCAGCCCATCGGATTCGACCAAACGCTGACTTTCCACCAGGGCCTCATCCTGGCTGTTGCCGCAGATCATGACCTCGGCCCCCAGCGCTTTGATGCCATCGACCTTGGCCTGCGGAACAAGCGTCGACATGCAGATCACCGCCCGAATGCCGCGTTTGGCGGCGGCATAGGCCACGCCGCGCCCGTGATTTCCGGTGGAACAGCATGTGACGCCGCCTGCGTCCTCGGGCAGGGACATCACCGCATTATAAGCGCCGCGCAGTTTGAAGGCGCCAATGGGTTGCATGTTTTCCAGCTTCAGCAGGAAGTCCTGCCCGCAGACCGCGGACATGAAGGGCGACGGTACGAAAGGCGTGCCATCCGCAACGCCCCGAATGACCTGACGCGCGGCAAGAATGTCGGCAAGCGAGAAATCCATGCTCATTTCAGAAATTCCCGGCATCGCGCGAAGGCCTTCTGCATGAACGGAATATTCCTTTGTGGCGGCATTTTTGGTTGACCCCCGACCTTCCCGGAAGGCAACGTTTCAGACAACATCACGGCGGTCCGAAGCCTGTCAAGAGAACCCTTCTGTAAATCCCGGCACGACGAAGGACGTTCTGGTCAACGGGCACCGCCTTGCAAGGAAGGACGTCCGTCATGCCAATCGAACACGCACCGTTTTCAAAACCCGAATATGACCGCCGCATCGCCAAGACACGCGCGGCGATGCAAGAAGCCGGGATCGACGTGCTGTTTGCGACAGACCCGTCCAATCAGGCCTGGCTGACCGGATATGACGGCTGGTCGTTTTACGTGCATCAGGGTGTGATTCTGGGGCTGGAAGGCGACCCGATCTGGTGGGGCCGCATTCAGGACGCGAATGGCGGTGTTCGTACGGTCTGGATGGCGGATGAGAACGTTCAAGGCTATTCCGACGATTACGTTCAGAACCCGGTCGACCATCCGATGGAAGACCTTGCCAAGCGCCTGCGCGATCTGGGGCATGGGCGCGCGCGGATCGGGGTGGAGATGGACAATTACTATTACTCCGCCAAGGCGCACGCGGTGTTGTTGGCCCAGTTGCCGGATGCGAAATTCCTTGACGCCACCGCGCTGGTGAACTGGCAGCGGGCGGTGAAATCGGAAGAAGAACTCGCCTTCATCCGCAAGGCGGCGCGGATTTCAGAGAAGATTTCGACGCTGGCTTTGGAGAGGGCGGAACCGGGGTTGAAGAAGAATGAGTTGGTGGCCGACATTGTTCATGCCGCGATCACGGGTGTGGGCGAGGATTGGGGCGACTATCCGGCTATCGTGCCGCTGACGCCGTCGGGCGATGATGCCGCCGCACCG
The DNA here is from genome assembly GCA_951812305.1 of uncultured Paracoccaceae bacterium. Classification (GTDB taxonomy): domain Bacteria; phylum Pseudomonadota; class Alphaproteobacteria; order Rhodobacterales; family Rhodobacteraceae; genus Rhodobacter_B. The sequence goes on along the minus strand of CATOSB010000004.1, from coordinate 1,036,174 downwards.
CATTTGACGTGGAATGGCAACGAGATGCGGGCCGGGGAAGGGACATTCTTTGAACTGTCGGGCTGTTATCGCCGCTATCACGCGCCGCTGTGCCGCACGGTCTTTCTGGGCACACCGCCGCAAAAGATGCTCGATGCCTCCAAGGCGCTGACCGCCGGGCTGGAGGCGGGGATCGACGCCGCGCGCGCGGGAAAAGTTGCGGGCGATGTGGCGCGCGCAATGAACGCGGAACTGGCCAAGGTCGGCATCGACCGGGGCGGGCGCTGTGGTTATCCGATTGGCCTGTCTTATCCGCCTGATTGGGGCGAGCGCACCTATTCCATTCGCCCTACCGACGAGACCGAGTTGAAGCCCAATATGACGTTCCATTTCATGCCGGGTCTGTGGATGGATGATTGGGGGCTGGAGACGACAGAGACGCTTTTGATCAAGCCCGAAGGCCCCGCAGAGGCCCTGTGCAAAGTCGAGCGCAAACTGTTCGTAAAGGACTAGAGTTGGCGAGCCTCGATCAAACCCGCGACCTGTTGGGCGAATTCATAGCCCATCCGACGGTGTCAGCCGACAGCAACCTCAACATGATCGCGGATATTGCTGAGCGGTTGGAGGATGCAGGCGCGCTTGTTGGGATTCAGACCTCGCCGGATGGCCGCAAAGCGAACCTGTTCGCCACTCTTGGGCCACAGGAATCGGGCGGCATCGTGCTGTCGGGGCATTCTGATGTGGTGCCGGTTGAGGGGCAGGACTGGTCCAGTGACCCGTTTGAGATGGTGGAACAAGACGGTCGCCTTTACGGTCGCGGCACGTGTGACATGAAGGGTTTCATCGCGGCAGTGGTTGCCAAGACGCCCGAATTCGCGGCCCTGTCATTGTCAAAACCCCTGCATTTCGCCTTCACCTATGACGAGGAAACCGGCTGCCTCGGCGCGCGGGCGCTGGCGCAGTGGCTGCAGAAACAAGACATCCGCCCACGTCTCGCCATCATCGGAGAGCCGACAATGATGCGCGTGATCGAGGGGCACAAGGGCTGCTGCGAATATACCACCCGGTTTCACGGGCTGGCCGGTCATGGCTCTGCGCCGGATCGGGGGGTTAACGCGGTGGAATACGCGGTCCGTTATGTCACGCGGCTGTTGGAACTGGGCGAGGCGTTGAAATCCCGCGCGCCCGCGAACAGCCGCTTTGATCCACCCTGGACGACGATCAACACCGGGGCGCTGAACGGCGGTATGGCACATAATGTGATCCCCCAGGAAGCATCTGTGGAATGGGAATTTCGCCCGGTACAAAATGCGGACTTCATATTCGTCAAAGCAGAGATCGAAGACTACGCAAACACAGTTTTGCTACCCGCGATGCAGCAAGTCAGCGCGCAATCGGCGATCACGACCGAAGTGATGGGCGAGGTGGCGGGGCTGGAACCCGCGAGTGTGAACGAGGCGCGCGATATTATGATCGAACTGACCGGTGGCAACCGTGCGGATGTGGTCGCTTTCGGCACCGAGGCTGGAATTTTCAGCGCGCTGGGCATGTCAGCAGTGGTTTGCGGCCCGGGGTCCATAGAACAGGCGCACAAACCAAACGAGTTTCTTGCGCTCGACCAACTACAAAAATGTCTCGATATGCTTGACGGGCTGGAGGCTCGGCTGCGCTCCTGATTGCGCGACTGCCCCGATTAGCGTCTGGGCCGCGTTCCGACGATACCGATTCAGCCATCATCGCACCGGACGGCCAAACAAAATGCCGGCGCGCTCTGGACTCATCAAACATCATATGTTTACAAAAAGCCTATGAATGAGTCTCTGTACTATGATTTGAAAGAGACGACGGGGCTGACGCACAGTCTCGCAACACAGATCGCGCGCGAAATCGGGCGCCGTATTGTGGGTCAATCTTATGAACCGGGCGACTTGCTGAACGGCGAAGACGAGCTTGCCGAAAAATACCGGGTCAGCCGCAGCGTTATTCGCGATGCCGTCAAAATTCTTGTCGGCAAGGGGCTGTTATACCAAGGGTTATTCAATCTGACCGACTTTCGCCCAGTTGCGGCTTGCGATGGATGTGATGGTTTGCGGTCTTGCGATGAGGTTGTTCCAGGCCTCGCACCCCGCGTCGAGAATCGCGTCATATGTGTCGAACGTCCGGTTTGCGAGCCATGTCTGGCGGAGATATTGCCAAATGTTTTCGGGTAACTCCCAAGCACCCCCCACGTTTGAGTGTTATTGTCAGTTTTATGGTGAGTCGAATTTGCCATTTTGCGCGTGTTTTTTTCTTTCTTGTCTGAATTCTGTGGCGCCGGGTTGATTTCTCTGAATCAGTGGTGGGATGGATCAGGTTGCCGCCCTTGAACAACTTCTCGCCACGGCTCTGCGTCGGATCGCTGAGCTTGAAGCTGCGTTGGCGAGCATGGCGGAAGAGATCACGGACCTGCGCCGACAGTTGGCCAAGAACAGCAGCAATAGCAGCAAGCCCCCTTCAAGTGATGGCCTGAAGAAGCCAGCCCCGCGCAGCCTGCGTGGCAAATCCGGAAAGAAAAGTGGCGGCCAAGTTGGCCACCGGGGCGACACCCTGCGCCAGACGTCAACACCCGACTTTGTCGAACGGCATGAGGCGACGCATTGCAGCGCCTGTCAGAGCGCCCTGACGGCGGAGATGGTGAAAGGGATCGAGAAGCGTCAGGTGTTCGACTTGCCTGCGCCACGCCTGGAGGTCACCGAGCATCAGGCGGCGGTTTATTGTTGCGACCATTGTCGAGCCACGACGACGGCTGGCTTTCCCGATGGCGTGGCCGCGCATGTGCAATATGGCACGCGCATGCGGGCAGTGGCGGTCTATTGCAATGTTCAGCAGCTGATACCCGAGGATCGGGTCTGCCAGCTTATGCGCGACCTGTTTGGGGCCACCAGCTTGTGCGCGGCCAGCGTGACCAACTGGACGCGCGGCGCGGCAAATAAGATGGGTGTCGTGGTTGAACACATTCTCGCCCGGCTTGCCGAAGGCGGCGTTCGGCATCTGGACGAGACCGGACTTCGTGTTGCCGGCAAGCTGCACTGGCTGCACACGATCTGCGATACCGCCTTCACCCATTACCGCATCAGCGCCAAACGCGGTGCTGTTCCAACCTTCCTGACCGGCGGGACGATCATTCATGATCACTGGAAACCCTACTACGCCCATATGAGCGGAGTGGACGCCCACGCCCTCTGCGGGGCGCATCACTTGCGCGAACTCAAGGCCATCGAAGAGATCGAAAAAGAGCCTTGGGCGACGGAGATGAGCGCAGTGCTTCATAGCGCCAATCAACTCAGATGCGCGGCTCAGGATCAAGGCGAGACCGAACTCCCGGAACTGGTTCGCCAGGGTATCGTCACCAGATACATGGCGATCCTCGCCAAGGGGCTCGCCTTCCACGAACGCCGGCCCCCGCTGGCCAAAAGCCCCGGCACCCGCGGCCGAAAAGCCAGGCGGCCAGGCCACAACCTGCTCCTCCGCCTGCGTGACTACCGCGATGACGTTTTGCGATTCATCGCCGACTTCGCGGTCCCATTCACAAACAATCAGGCCGAACAGGACCTGCGCATGATGAAGCTGCGCATGAAAATCTCGGGCACCTTCCGCACCCTCGAGGGCGCGCGGGTCTTCGCCGACATCAGGTCCGTCATCTCGACGGCCAGAAAACACCGGTTCAACATCCTGGAAATCCTGACCCTGTCACCACCTCAGATCATCGCACGGCTCTGACGGAACAAAACCCCGCAACCCTATCGGACAGGGTGCTTGGGAGTTACGTTTTCGGTTGGATTCAGCTCTGGTGATTTGGGCGGCAGAAACATGAGCGACAGGTTTTGCGGGATTTCCAGAGCGGATGTCGTGTGCCAGCCGGCTTGGTCCATGAGGATGACGGCGTGGGCGCCATCGGAGACAATTTTGCTGATTTCTTCCAGGTGGCGCTGCATCGCATAGGTGTCGGCTGCTGGCATCATGATCGCCGCGCCGGTGCCGCGTTCGGGGCAGATGGCGCCAAAAAGATACGCATTTTGGTAACGCTGATCGGCGGGCTGGCGGGGCCGTGTGCCCTTGCGTGCCCACTGGCGGACGCGGGTGTTCTTCTGACCGAGACGCATCTCGTCCTGGAACCAGATTTCGACGGGTTTGTCCGGCGGCACCCCCTGAAGCGTCTCCTTCAGATTGTCGCCGAAGTTTTTTTGAAATCCTCAATGACCTGCACGTCCTGCCCCGGGTGCTGAGGGCGTGCGCTGATGTGGGAAAAGCCCAGATTGTGCAGAATCTGCCCCACATGGCGCTCGTGATAGTCGACGCCAAAACGCGCCTTGATCACATTCTTCAAATCGACCCGCCGCCAGCGGACGACACCGTCCTTTTCAGGATCAGGACCGGTCTCGACAAGAGCCGCCAGTTCATCCAGTTGCGCATTGTCAAGGCGGGATCGCGAGCCTCCTCGCTGCCGATCCAGCAGCCCCGCTGGACCATCAGCGTTGAAACGGAGCACCCAGTCCCTGAGCGTTTGCCGGTCCATCCCGCCAATGCGGGCCGCAGCCCCACGCGACATGCCATCGGCGATAGCGGCAAGCGACAAAAGCCGTCGGCTCTGCCGGGCATCAGAACTCTCTGCGGCAAGCTTGCGCAGATCATTGGCGGTAAAATCGGCTCGCATCGGTATCCTGGCTGGCATCGGTGGTCTCCTTTGCCAATCTTGAATCACCTCAGCACCTCAGGCGGTACCCAAAATCCATAGCTGAGTCATTTTGAAGCACCCTTGGTATTAGAGGTGCGCCGCGGGATCGGGACCCGGGTGAAGGAGCGGCAACACTGGGGCCTGTTGGACGATGACGTTCTGGCCTGGCACCAATCGACGACAATGAAGGTCGGCTTTCTGCTGCAATTGACCGAAGTTCGGCTGGTCATCGAACCCAACGCGGCGCGATGGGCGGCGGAGCGAGCCACCGACCAGGAAATGACGGCCATCAAAGAGGCGCAGGAAAGCATGGAGCGCGAGGTGGCCGCAATGGAGAATTTCGTTTTTGCCGACGCCGTTTACCATCGCACCATATTGCGTGCCGCGCACAACGAGATCCTGCGCTCGATGGAGGGAATCATCTTTTCGGCGCTTCTGGGATCAATCCGACTGACCAACACCAGCCGAGAGCACAATCTCTTGGCAATTCCATACCACCAAGCCGTAACGCAGGCGATTCTCAGAAGGGATGGTGATGCGGCGTCTGCCGCGCTGACCACTCTTCTGAAAGACACAGGGATCAACTTAGCGCGCGGCTTTGAAGCCATTCGGGGAATACGCCGTCTGTCTGACGTGTTCCCGGGATTAGTGAAACTAAGAAAGTGAACGCAAATAGGGAGAAAATCATGCGAAACACTAAGTTCAAATTTATGACTGCGGCCGCGCTGGCCGTCGGGCTGACAGCTGGGGCTGTTGAGGCTCAAACGAAACTGCGTGTTCAGAGCCATCAGTCGCCAGATACGACCCAAGGCCGCCTGCTGCAGACATTCGTCGACGATGTCAGCGTGATGTCGGGCGGGGAAATCGAGTTGGAATTCTTCTTCTCGTCAGCGGTTGTTAAATCAGCTGAAACTTTTGATGCCGCTGCAACCGGTATTCTTGACTGCGATATGACCAACGGGTCCTACCAAACCGGCAAAAACCCGGCATTCCAGTTTGTGGCTGACACGATGGGTGGTTACGACACGCCGATTCAGTACCTTGCATGGGTCAATTTTGGCGGGGGGCGCGAAGCGATCAACGAGCTTTATGCGGCCCACGGCATGACCTTCATCGGTGCTCATGTTGGTGGTCAGGAATCGCTGAACTCGACACGGCCATTGCGCAGCACTGAGGATCTTAAAGAGTTCAAGTTCCGCTCGCCTCCGGGAATGGAATCGGAAATTTTCGCCGCGCTTGGTGCCAAACCGATCGTGATGGATTTCACCGAAATCTTCACGGCACTGGAAACCGGAATCATCGATGGCGCGGACGCGTCAACGCTGGCCGTGAATACCTCCATCGGCATCTATGACATTGCCAAGCACACGACCTTTCCGGGCTTCCATTCTATGTCGTCAGACCAGTTGGCCTGCCGCACGGATATCTGGAATACGGTGCCAGACAGCCACAAGCGGATCATCGAAGTTGCGCATAAAAAGCTGATGGCCGATTACGTCATGGTGACCATGATCGAAAACGGCGAAGCGCTGGCCAAGATGCCTGAAATGGGCGTGTCCGTTTACAACTGGTCGCCGGAAGAGCGCGCCAAGTTCCGCGCTGCTGCGAAAGCCGCCTGGGATGATTGGGGAACACGCACACCTGAAGCAAAAGCAATGGTGGCGAGCCACAAGGAATTCCTGGCTCGTATCGGACTTTCTTCCGAGTAACCTCCCTGGATGCGCCCCCTGCCTTGCGTTTTGGCGGGGGCGCACTCCTTTAAATCCTCCGTTCCCAACAGCATTCACCCGCGCCGACCGTGTCTGAAGCGCGCGGCGTCATTTCAGTTGACGATGGCGTTTGTTACATCGAACTTCGAAACAAAGATCGGCGGCTGATAATTAATCGACCGGCACGTCAAGCGGAACCATGATCGCAAACCAGGAGAGATGATGACCAATCCACCTAATTTCGACGGTCGGCGCGCAGTTATTACTGGTGGCGGTCGCGGCATGGGTTTTGCAATGGCAAAGCGGTTTCTGGAAGGTGGCGCGTCTGTTGCATTGTGGGATATTTCAGAAGAAACGCTCGCTGACGCGCAGTCCCTTCTGTCGCCGCTTGGGCGGGTCATGTCGCAAGCGGTCGACGTGTCCAGCTATGAAAGCGTTGAAGCGGCAGCAAATGAAGCGGCTGATGTCCTCGGCGGAATTGAAATACTGGTGAATGCAGCCGGTATCGCGGGCGTAAACGTGCCGCTGACAGAATATCCTTTGAAGACCTGGAACGCAGTGATGGATGTGAACCTCAATGGCATATTCCACACCTGCCGCGCGATTGTGCCGATCATGCAGAAATCCGACTATGGCCGTATCGCCAATATCTCGTCGATGGCCGGCAAGGATGGCAATCCCAATGCCAGCGCATATTCCGTCTCCAAGGCGGCAGTCATCGGGTTGACCAAGTCGCTGGGCAAAGAACTCGCGACATCCAACATCCGGGTCAATGTCATCTGCCCCGCCGTGATCATGACCGAGATGCTGCAGGATGTGAGTCAGGAGCAGTTGGATTACATGCTGTCAAAAATTCCGATGGGCCGCGCAGGTACAGTCGAGGAAATTGCGAATATGGTCGGCTGGATGTGCTCAGAGGAATGCTCCTATACCACCGGTGCGGTGTTTGACCTGTCCGGTGGGCGGGCGACTTACTGATGATGGTTTCCCGGTTTTGGACGGCGGATTCTCAAATAGCGGGAGCGCAGGCGGAAGTTCCGTCATCGCGTGCTATCGCAGATCCGCTGTCGCTTTCTGAATGGCAAGCAACAGGGCGTCACGTTTCGCAGAAAGCTCGGCAACTGGCTGACCCCGCGCCTCTTCCATAACCCCGGCCACGATCTGTGCGGTGATTTCTTTGTCGATATAGGGCTTGCCCATATCATCCCACCAGGTGTTGAACGTGTCTTTGAAATGGTCGCAAAAGGCGGCCAGCCCGCCATCGCCCGCGCCAAGGTTGAACAGCATGGTTGGCCCCATCGCCGCCCATCTTAGGCCCGGTCCAGCCCACATCGCCTTGTCCACGTCCTCAACACTGGCGACGCCTTCAACGACCAGATGAATCGCCTCGCGCCAGAGCGCGGCCTGCAGCCGATTGGCGACATGACCGGAGGCTTCCTTGTTCAAGCGGATCGTAACTTTGCCAACCGCCTCATAAAACCGCCTCGCGTCGGCAATCACGCCAGTTGCGGTCCGCTCATTCCCGGTGACCTCGACCAACGGGATCAGATGCGGCGGGTTGAACGGGTGGCCGAGCACAAAGCGCGATGGGTCGGACCAGCCTTCCTGCATCTGGCTCAGCATCAGGCCCGAGGCCGAACTCGCCACGATAGCGCCGGCGTCGAGCACCGGTTCAATCTCGCCGTAAGTTGCGTGTTTGATCGGAAGACGTTCCGGCACGTTTTCCTGCACGAATTTGGCACCGGCAACCGCGTCTGCCGCGCTGTCGTGGAAACTGACGGCATCCGGCGTTCCGTTCGACGTCAGGCCAAGTTCGGTCAGCGTCGGCCACGCGGTTTCGATATAATCGCGTACGGTTTTTTCAGCGTCCGGCGCGGGGTCGAAGACGGCGACCGACCTGCCAGAGGCGAGAAACAGCGCGGTCCAGCTGGCACCGATCACGCCAGCGCCAAGAACCGCGGTATGGTCAAAGTCCATCAGAATAGCCTCGGATTAAGTGGTGACGCCGCCGTCATGCCGCCATCGACCGTGATACATTCGCCGTTCAGAAAAGCAGACTGGTCGGATGCCAGCCATGCAACCGCATTCGCGATGTCCTGCGGCGCGCCAAATCGACCGACCGGGTGGCGCGCAAGTCCATCCGCCTTGGCACGCGCCGGGTCATCGGCCAGCGCAAAGGCGTCCTCGGCCATGTCCGTCATGATCCAGCCCGGGCGTATGGCATTGCAGCGCACCTTTGGCCCGTGATCGACGGCAATCGACCGTGTCAGCCCGTGCACCCATGCCTTGGACGCATTGTAGAGCGCGATTGAGGGGTCTGCCGCCTTACCAGAAATGGACCCGATATTGATGATGTTGCCGCCATGCTGCGTCATATCCACCAGCGCCGCATGGCACATATTGAACACGCCCTTGCAGTTGACGTTCATCACCAGATCAAAATCGGCCTCTTCACTGTCGGCGACGGTCTTTTCGACCTGAACTCCGGCGTTGTTGACCAGATGAGTGACACGCCCAAAGGCGCGATTGGCCGCATCAATCAACCGCTGGGCGGCACCGACCAAAGATACGTCTGCCGTTTCCCAAACCACGCCCGGTGGCAGATCGTCAGGCCGCACGCCGCGACCGCAGGTCAGAACGTTGTAGCCGTCGGTCGCCAACCGCGCGACAATGGCGCGGCCAATCCCCCGGCTGCCGCCAGTCACGATAGCTACTTGTTCGCTCAGATCACTGCCCATCTCAGAACGCCACCCTGTCACCGCCCTTCAATCCCAGCCTTTCGCGGGCTTCGTCCGGCGTTGCCACCGTGCGGCCAAGATTTTCGACGATGGCGCGGACCTTTTCGACCTGCTGGGCGTTGGAGACCGCTAACTCGCCGCGCTCGATAAACAGGCTGTCCTCCAGCCCGACGCGCAGATTGCCACCCATCAGCGCAGCCTGCGTCGCCAATGGCATCTGGTGACGTCCCGCGCCAAGCACCGACCATTCGTAACTTTCTGCGCCGAACAGCTTATCGGCCATTCGGTGCAGGTGCTGGAGGTTCTCCAGATCGGCCCCGGCGCCGCCAAGAATGCCAAGAACGAACTGAATGAAGAATGGCGGTTTGATCAGCCCCTTATCGACGAACCATTTAACGTTATAAAGATGGCCCAGATCGTAACATTCGAACTCGAACTTCGTGCTGTGCTTCTCGCCCAATTCCGTCAGCGCATATTCGATGGTGGCAAATGTGTTCGGGAAGATGAAATCGCGCGTCATGGCCAGGAATTCCGGTTCCCAGTCATGTTTCCAGGTGTCGTATTTGTCCAAAAGAGGGAAGATGCCGAAATTCATGCTGCCCATATTCAGGCTCGCCATTTCCGGGCTGGCGGTGGTAGCGGCGCGAAGGCGTTCGTCCATCGTCATGCCCAAACCGCCACCGGTGGAGACATTCACCACCGCGCCGGTTGATTGCTTGATGCGCGGCAGGAACTGCATGAACAGATCGGGGCTCGGGTCGGGCTTGCCGGTTTCGGGGTCGCGGGCGTGCAGGTGGATGATCGACGCCCCGGCCTCGGCGGCCTCGATGCTGGCCCGCGCGATCTGATCGGGTGTGATCGGCAAATGGTCCGACATGGTTGGCGTGTGGATACCGCCGGTGGGCGCGCAGGTGATGATGACGGGTTTTGGCAATTCGCTTACTCCAGCCGTTCCGGCAGACCGCGCCCGTTGTTCCACCAGCGGTGCGGGTTGTCGGAATTCGGGTCGTAATTCGCGCGGCTGACCCAGTCCTCGCGCACGAAAATCACCGGCTCTTCATAGTGATGCACCGCGATGATGGCGTCCATGACCTTGGCCAGAACATCCGGGTCGCGCTCGATAGAGATTTTCAGTTCCACCATTGGAAAAGTCTCGGTCGAACCAGCCTCGAACCCCTGGACATGGGTGGTGGTGGTTGAGCCAGGATTTGGCCGCGCGGTTTCGCGGCCCTCCGCGGAAATCGACGCATTGCGGCGGTAATTGCCATAACCCAGCGGATGCACCTTCAGGATTTCATCGAGGATTCGGTCGGTATCTTCCATCAAGGTCTGCACCTCGATAGTGAATACCGGCTCCAACCGGCCCGATTTCGCGTTGTATCGTGTAAGGTCTGCCATCAAAGTCTCATCTGCTGAACCTGTGCCGACAACCCGCCATCCAGAACCCAGAGCTGCCCACTGGCATAGCGCGCTTCATCAGAGGCCAGCCAGTTAACAAGGTTGGCGATATCTTCCGGCGTGCCATAGCGGCGCATGGGATGCACGTCGCGCACTGCCTGCTGAAGTTGTTCGATGCTTTTGCCGCCCGCACCGGAACCGTCTCCGGTGAAAAAACTCTGCAACATCGGCGTGTCGATGTAACCGGGGCAGATTGCATTGACACGAATGCCTTCCGGCCCGTGATCGCAAGCCATCGCACGGGTCAGCCCATGTACCGCGCCCTTTGTCGCGCAATAGGCGGCGAGGCCCGGATCTGCGATGAAACCGTCATAGGACCCGAAATTGATGATCGACGCAGTGGTGTCGCCGCCTGCCGCCGCGCGCATCAATGGCAGCGCATGTTTCGACGTCAGAAATGTGCCGGTTACATTCACCGCAAACGACCGGTTCCATTCTTCCAGCGTCGTGTCTTCGATGGTCTTCTCAATCTCGATCCCGGCGGCGTTCACAAGGATGTCGAGCTTGCCCGCCTCCGTGCGCACCACATCAATTGCCGCCTGAACCGACCCCTCGTCGCTTACGTCCAGCGGCAGATAGCGAGACGCGCTGTCAGGCGCGGAGAGCGATCCGCTTTCGCTCAAATCGGCGGCATAAACATCCGCCCCTTCCCGCAGGAACCGGGCCACGATGGCGCGCCCGATCCCGCCGCGCCCGCCGGTGACCACTGCCACTTTTCCAGACAACATCATGCCGGAGCGGCCCGCGCATATGCATCAAGAACGAGCCCATGAAAATGATGCACCGCATGTTCCGATTTGCCGGATCCGTCTGGGTCATTGACGATGCGCCCTTGTGTAAATGCAGGTGTGCTCATCCCGCGCTGCACGCTTTCGACCAGTCCGACATCCTCGACCTGCAACACGTCATCGATATATCGGATCGCATCCAGTTCCATCTCGTCGGGCTCCGGCGTTTCCAGAAAGAAATCATACGTTTCAAATGTCCGGTCGGGGCCAACAGGAATGACATTCATAACGATCATGCTGGAGCGGCCCGGATAGCGCATCAGGCAGGTATTCGGCCAAAGCCACCACACCGCGTGGGTTCTGACCGTGGCGTTTGAGACGTTATAAGCGGTATTTGCACCTTTCCCGGCCTCGGCCATATGGCTGGAATAAATCCCGTGGGTCGTGACCTTGTAAGTGTCCATGTCGACAAGATCGCAGAAATCCTTGTGCGCCGTGGGGCAGTGATAGCATTCCAGAAAATTGTCGACCACGTTCTTCCAGTTCGACTTGATGTCATAAGTCAGGCGGTGGCCGAATGTCAGGCTTTCGATTTCGGGCGCCCAGTGGCGGATTTCGGTTTCCAGATTGCCGGACGCTTCGCGGAGCGGCTTTGCCTTGGGGTCAAGATTGACGAACACAAAGCCACAGAATTCCTCTGCCTGCACCTGATCCAGACAGATATCCCGAAGGTCAAAACCTTCGAGGTTTTCAGTGTAAGGTGCCCGCGCGAGTTGTCCGTCGAGTTTGTAAACCCAGGCGTGATAGGGGCACATGATGCGGGTGATATTGCCCTCGCCAGACAGCAATTCATGCGCCCGGTGTTTGCAGACATTGTAGAATGCGCGCAGGACACCATCGCGGTCCCGCACCACGGCAATCGGCTGTCCGGCGATGTCGATTGTGATGTAAGACCCGGCATCCCGCAGTTTTTCGCCGTGGCAGACCCATTGCCACGACTTTGCGATGATCGCGTCGAGATCCGCGTTATGCCAGACCGGCTCGACATAGGCTTCTTTGCGAAGCGAAAGGGAACGCGAAGCGTCGCGGTCATACCCTTTGGATATGGCGCGAAATTCTTCAGTCGACGGCATATCGGTCACGGTCATCCTCATATCTGGCAGGGGTGGCGCATCGCCGCGGTCTTTGACCGTCTCAGGATTGTACCTAGACTGCCGACACGCATTACATGAACCGCCACCATTTTTACCTCACTGGCCGGAAATTCTGTCAAATTTTCCCCGATGCATGGGCCATGCCCGAAATTCAAACGGGATGCGCCCCTCAATCCTGTCCCTGATTGGTGGCAAGCCGAAACGGTCCTTGTAGGCGCGGGAAAAGTGCACCTGGCTGGAAAACCCCGAGGCAAACGCAATTTCCGCCATCGATAGTGTCGTTTGCGTCACCAGACCGCGCGCGCGATCAAGCCGGATGTCGCGGTAATAAAGCGCGGGCGTCTTTTTCAGATGCTGGGCAAACAGGCGATCCAGTTGACGATGGGAGACGTTGGCGATTTTGCAGATTTCAGAGATCGCAAGCGGGTCTTCCAGATGTTTCTCCATCGCCTTGATGGCGTTCCGGACGGCTTTCGGAACCATCGAACCCAGTGGCTCTGCGTCTCTTGGGTTTTGCGGCGTCCCCCGCTCGCGCAGTTTGGGGTGAAATACATATCGTGCGGCGGCATTGGCCACGGCTGATCCGTGCAGGCCTTGCAGGATATGAAGGGCAAAATCGAAACATGCCGCCCCGCCGCAACAGGTGATCCGGTTGCCGTCAAATTCAAACAGGTTCTCGGTGGTTTCCGTGCCCGGATAAAGCTCCTGAAACGCATCGATATGTTCGTAATGCACACTTGCCTTTCGCCCTTTAAGCAGACCGGCCCGTGCGATCAGGAATGCGCCGGTATCTATTCCGCCGATGGTCGCGTTGCGCCGGGCTGCCTGACGCAGTGCGGAAAGCACCGCGCCTGTGCCAAATTCTTCCGGCGTCCAGCTGGATGAAATGATCAGAAAATCCGCAGCCGTATCAGAAGCGGAACCCAGTGGTTTCGTCGCAATGCTTGCGCCGTTGCTTGCGCGGACATCACCGCCGGCATCGGAGACGAACTCCCAAGTGAAATGCGAAATGCCTTCCAGATAATTCGCCGCCCGGAACGGATCGACGAATCCCATCGTCGCGGCGAGGTTGAAATTCGGCACAACGATGATCCGCAGGTGGAAGGGCCCGTTGAATTTATTCAATTCGCGTCCATTCAGGTTAAATTTCAGGCCACAATTCGTAAAACTATCTCCAACCTCCTGCAACTATTCTGTTACGATCAAAAGGCCTTCGAGAATTTTCAGGGAGAAAAACAATGAAATCACTTGCCATAGGCGCCGGTATCCTTGCGCTTGCGGGGTCGGTTCAGGCCGCAGAAATGGGCGCAACCGATGAACCGATCAAGCTGGCCATCAACGAATGGACGGGCCAGCATGTCAGCACCCATATCGCCGGTCAGATGCTGGAAGCCGCAGGTTACAAGGTCGAATATGTGACCGCCGGTTACATGAATATGTATCAGGCGATGTCAGACGGTGACCTTCACGCCGCACTTGAAATCTGGTCGTCCAACGTCAGTGACGATTACGCCAAGCATGTCGAGGCGGGTGGCGTGACCGAGCTTGGCGATCTGGGCCTCGATGCGAAGGAAGGCATCGCTTATCCGGCGCATGTCGCCGAACTTTGCCCCGGCCTTCCCGCATGGGAGGCGCTGAAGGAATGCGCGCAGAACTTTGCGAGCGCAGAGACCATTCCGATGGGCCGTCTGGTCGATTATCCCGCTGATTGGGGAACACCGGGTGCGGACCGCATGACCGGTCTTGACCTGCCGTTCAAGGCGATCCCCGCCGGATCTGAAGGCGCGCTGATCACCGAACTACGCGCCGCGACCGAGAAAAAGTCGCCGCTGTTGATTACGTTCTGGCAACCGCACTGGGCGATGTCGGCCTATGACGTGCAGTTTGTCGATCTGCCGGTTGGCAATGACGATTGCTTCAACGATGCCTCCTGGGGCCCGAACCCGAACGCAACCCATGACTGCGATTTCGCGCCGTCGCGGATTTTCAAGGCAGGCTGGTCGGGCATGGCCGAAAAGTGGCCTGCCGCGCATGAAATCCTTTCCAACTATCAGTTGGCGGTCGAAGACCAACAGCCGATGATGGGAGCGATTGACGTGGACGGTGGGTCTGTTGAGCAGGTCGTCGCGGACTGGATGGCCGCCAACGAGGCGACATGGAAACCGGTTGTCGACGCCGCGATGAACTGAGCTTTACCCATGTCTGAAGGTTCCAGCGCACCCGCTGCCATCAAATGCACAGGCGTTTGGCAGGTATTTGGTGCAAATCCCGAGAAAAGCCTCGAAGAGGCGCTGGAACGTTCGGGCGGGGACGCGCGCAAGGCGGCAGATGATCTGCGCAGCCGGGGGTATATCCCGGCTGTGCAGGACGCGAATTTCGAGGTGAAAGAAGGCGAGCTTTTCGTCATCATGGGCCTCAGTGGATCAGGCAAGTCCACCCTGATCCGGGCGATTTCCTGTCTTCTTGATGCATCCGCAGGCGAGATTTCTTTGGACGGCGAGGATATCCTCAAAGTTTCGAAAAAACGCATGATCGAGTTGCGCCGCCACAAACTGGGCATGGTGTTTCAGCATTTCGGGCTGTTTCCACATATGACGGTGGCGGAAAACGTGGCCTTTCCCTTGAAGATGCAGGGCCATGACCGTAAATCACGCCGCGCCCGTGCGCTGGAAGTGATCAATCTGGTTGGGTTGGAAGGCCGCGAGGATGCATTCCCGCGCGAATTGTCGGGTGGCCAGAAGCAACGGGTCGGCATCGCGCGTTCGCTCGCCGTGAACCCCGATATCTGGTTTCTGGATGAGCCATTTTCGGCGCTTGACCCGCTGATCCGGCGGCAATTGCAGGATGAGTTTCTGAACATTCAGGCGACGCTGAAGAAATCCATCGTCTTCATCACCCATGACATTACCGAAGCGCTGAAACTCGCCGACCGCATCGCGATCATGAAAGACGGCGAGATCGTGCAGATCGGCACCCCGACAGAAATCGTTCTGCATCCCGTGAACGACTATGTTGCGGAGTTTTCCAAAGACGTCGCCAAGGGCCGACATGCCAGGGTCGCCTCGGTCATGGACGGCGAGAATCCGATGCCTGAAAACATGCCCGACGATCCCGGACTGCGCGCGGGCATGACGATTGAAACCGCGTTAGCGAAATGCATGACGCTTTATGAACCCGTGCCCGTGCGCGACGACGCTGGCGAATTAGCAGGTTTCGTGCGCCCGGGCGCATTGGCCGCCGCGCTTCAGGCGGAGAGCGATCAATGAGTGTTTCGGCGGACCCACCCGTCGCCGAACACCGCCGCAACCCCCTTCAACTAAGCCCCGGCGCAATCGCCGGATGGACAAGTGCTGCAATCGGTTTGGTCTGCTTGGCACTGGGGCCATTCCTGCCGTGGCTGATCGAGTGGCCCGCCGCGCTGACGGTTCCGGCCAATGAATGGATCGGCGCGGTGATGGAGGTCATTCTGGCCTGGATGAAGCCATCGGCGCGGTTGTTTGCCGATCTTCTGGATTATCCGATGGCAGGGGCAAATTTTCTTCTGGTCTCAACGCCCTGGCCGATCGTGATTGGCGTTGTGACCGCCATTGGCTGGTATCTGGGCGGCTGGCGCATGGCGGCGCTGGGGTTTCTGGGCCTCAGTCTCGTTCTGGCCTCAGGCTATTGGGTAGAGAGCATGAACACGCTCGCGCTGGTCGCGGTGTCGGTTCCGCTTGCGCTCATTGCTGGTCTCGCCATTGGTATTTTTGCCTATGAATACCCCCGATTGCGCAGCGTTGTTCAGGCGGTACTGGATTTCATGCAGACCGTGCCGACATTCGCTTATCTGACGCCGCTCTTGTTCCTGTTCGGCTTTGGCCCGGTGGTTGGTCTGATCGCCTCTGCCATCTATGCCGCGCCGCCGATGGCGCGCAATGTCTTGCTGGGCCTCGACCGGGTTGAAAGCGACATCAAGGACGCCGCTGTCATGTCGGGCGGCAACCGCGCGCAACAGTTGTTTCTTGTCGAACTACCCTCTGCCGCGACGCAAATCATGATCGGCGTGAACCAAAGTCTGATGGCGGCCCTGTCGATGGTGATCATCGCCGCCGTTATCGGCGGGTTCAACGATATCGGGTGGGAAGTGCTTTTGACCATGCGCAAGGCGCAGTTTGGGCAAAGCTTTCTCGCCGGACTTGTGATTGTAGTCTTTGCGATGGTCATAGACCGGATGAGTGGGGCGCTGGCGCTGGAGCGCAAGCGCTATGACAAACGGGTGATCGTTCTGCTGCTTGCTGTGGCAACGGCGTTTACCGTGCTTTTGTGGGGGCGGCTGCCGGATCCGGCGACGTTCACGCTGTTTGATCCGGTCGCGGCCAGCGTTGATGAGGGTCTGGGAAATTTCACCGCCGCTTATGGCGCAAACCTCGACGCGTTCAAGAATAGCATCCTGTTTTACATCATGCTGCCACTTCGGATCGGATTGGATGGCGCCGTGCTTCCGTTCACCTGGGGTTTCGCATGGACTGCGACGATGAGTACGACGCTTTTGGTTGCGGCGGTATTGGCGGGTGCGGCGCTGGGCTGGCAGGGCCGACTGGTTGGCGGGGCAGTTGTGGTGCTGGCCGCGATCATCATAGAAACCGGCATCGCAGAGCTTCCCTGGCTCTTTGTCATGGCGGGTACTGCGTTGCTGGGCTGGGTTTCAGGGGGCAGGCGGCTCTCGGTTACCGTCACGGTTCTGATGGGCCTCATCCTGATTTCCGGGCTGTGGGAACGCGCGCTCTTGTCGCTCTATCTCTCCGGTGTTTCTGTCTTCGCCTGTGCCGTTCTGGGCGGTGCCATCGGCCTGCTTTGCGCGGTCAGCCCGCTGGCTTGGCGATTGGTGCGCCCCGTATGCGACATGCTGCAAACAATTCCGCTTTTCGTCTTCCTGATCCCGGTCTTGATGTTTTTCCAGATCGGCGAGTTCTCCGCCTTCCTCGCGATCTGTGCCTATGCCATCGTTCCCATGATCCGCTACACACAGCATGGGCTGGTCAACACGCCTGAAGAACTGGTCGAGGCGGCGGTTTCCTCAGGCGCGACGGAAGCGCAGATCATGCGCGACGTCCGCATTCCCTATGCCGTGCCGACCATCCTTTTGGGCGTGAACCAGACGATCCTTTATGCCTTTGCCATGCTGGTGATCGCTGCGCTGATTGGCACCACGGGTCTGGGGCAATCGATCTTCCTGGCACTCGGTCAGGCAGATGTCGGGCTTGGGCTGGCCGCGGGATTTGCGATGGCGATCCTTGCGCTGGTTGCGGACCGGATTGTTCAAGGGTTTGCAGAGGAGCAGCGCAAGGCGCTGGGTTTGTGAGAATGGAGCCGCTCGCTTCCTGATGCGGAGGTTGGTGGCTTGCGCCCCTCGCGCGGAATCAAGCCGCAGGCGCCGCGCGATCGCCTGCCCGTCCCGACGGGCTGGCGATTTTGTGAGGCTGAGTGCCGGCTATTGAACTTCTACGGACTTGGCTGGGATAAACGGGCAAACTGCAAGCTTAGATCGCCACCCCACGGGCAGGCAATCGCGCGTTTTTTCTCGTGATTTGCGATAGGCAACTCAAGGCCAGTAACGTCACAATTCACTCGACCGACCACGCTGCCAGACAACCTCCTGAACGCCGGCGAACCGGCACAGTCGCGTGAGCTCCGCCTCAAGTTTCTCGAAGCGATCTGCGGTCAGCTTAACTTTCGGTTCCCACCAAAGGTTGATCACATTCAGCGTTCCCGTCGCCCGATCCGCCTTGGCTTCCAGCCTTCCCACAAACCGGCTGCCCTCCAAAAGTGGAAACACGTAGTACCCCCACTGACGCTTGGCCGCGGGCACGAACATCTCGACCGTATAGTCAAACCCGAACAGCCGCTTCAGTCGTACCCGGTCGCGGATTGCGGGATCGAACGGGTTCAGAATGCGCAGGCGGGACGTCGGCGGTCCCGACAATTTCAACCGATACTCGATGTCGGGACAGGCAAAAGCCTTGATCCACTCCCGGCCAGCCGTCTCAATCTCAACCGGCACCAGCGTTCCGGCATTGCGTTCCGCCCAGGCGGAAACCTCCTTCACCTCGGTGGCATCCCAGAACTTGCGCACTTCGCCCAGCGTGCCAAACCCGATGCGATCAAGCGCGCCGTGGCATAACCAGTCGATCTGATCCTGATCCGGCAACTCTTCGGCCATCAAATCAGCCGGAAACACCCGTTCCGCCAAGTCGTAATATTTGGTGAATCCATCGCGGTGACAGGTCGCCAGCTCGCCAGCGTGCCACATGTAATCCATCTGGATCTTATGCGGCGGGCGGCGCCACATCTCTTTTGGCCCCTCGATCTTGGTATCAAAGGCGTGTGTACACAGCGGGCCTTCCTCGGCGATGCGTCGTTTGATTTCGCCCTGAAGTTCCGCATCCAGATGCGGCCCATACCACGATGAGCGCCCGACCTTGGCCTTCATCCGTGCGAACTGGCGCCGCCACATCGGCAGAAATTCCATCGGCAACACAGATGCATCATGGGTGAAATGCTCAAACACGGCACGTTCCTTCGCCATCAGCTTGTTCAGCATCGGTTCGCGGTAGTTCTGATTGCGGCTCCATAAAATGTGATGATGGGCACGCGACACGACCTGAATCGTATCAAGCTGCACGAATCCCAAGGCACGCACCAGCGCCATCAGTTCAATCCTGCCCGTCGGGGTTTCGCCCAATCCATGCGTTGACAACCACAGATTACGGGCGTCGCGGTTTGAAATCTTAAGCGCGCTCACGGCTACTCCGACGTGTTTGGTTTGCTATCGATGTCGGCTGAATGCAGGCGGATCAACCCGAAAATTGACTTTACCGACCACAAGCCCGCAAACTGAACCGAATCCCGGTGATGCAGGTGGGAAAGAAAAATTCCGCAGCGCATCGGGCTTTAGGTTTGATTTTTTATAAGTGATCTGGGGTAATATGCGTTAACGACCCGGAAAACCGGGCGAACAGACCGGTCTAATATGGGAGGAAATCATGACCGCTTTCAAAGCAATCCTTGGTGGGATCGCCGCCATTTCCATCGGTACGATGGTACAAGCGGACGAGTTGAAGCTCGCGCATTTCTCGTCAACCAAATACCATTTGCACAACGAAATGTTCCTGCCGCTGTCAGAACAGATCGGTAGCGCGACCGACGGCGCAACGACGATCCGCGTCTATCCCGGTGGCGAATTGGGCAAAGGGCCCGTCAAGCAATATGACCGGGTGCTCGATGGCGTTGCCGATATTGTCTATGCGCTTCCGGGATACACGGCGGCACAGTTCAAGAAAACGCTGCTGGTCGAATTGCCGGGTGTGGTGCCGGGGAACGAGGACATCACCAAGAAGATGTGGAACAGCATCGACATTGTTGGCGACGAGTTTAAGCGCACCAAGCTACTGGGCCTGTGGTCCGCTGAACCGGCCAAGCTATTGATGGCAGACAAGAAGATCGAAAAGATGTCCGATCTTGCCGGTCTGAAGATCCGGGTGCCGTCCAAAAACACCGGGTTGGTGATCGAAGCCTGGGGCGCAACGGCCGTTTCGATGCCGATCACCCAGGTTTATCAGTCGCTGGAAACCGGCGTGGTTGACGGAGTTCTGGTGGACACGTCGGTACTGACCAGCTTCAAACTCGGCGAAGTCGTCAAATACGTCACAACGGGTATGGACGGTTCCAATTCGCTCTTCATGCTGGTGATGAACCGCGACAGCTGGGATGGTTTGGATGCGGACACGCAAGCCAAGCTTGAGGGCATGACAGGGGCAGAGATGTCGCAAGGCGGGCATGTCACCATGTCGACCGCCGGTGTGAAGTCACTGGAAAAATGGGCAGCCGAAGGCGGCGAGGTGATTGAATTATCACCCGAAGCAGCGGCGGAATTCGATGCCGCATCCGCCGCATTGGCCGAAAAGCTCATCGCCGAGCTGGAAGCTGAGGGCATTGGTGCAGCGGAATGGGCTGCTGCGCTGAAAGAATAGGTCTTGGATGACTCTACACATCTGAAAGGCGCTCGGATCCTGTCCGAGCGCCTTTTGAAAGCGGTCGCACTGATCGGCGGCGGTTTTCTGTTTATGATCATGTTGTTGGTAAGTTACGCCGTCTATTGCCGGTATATCCTGAATGAACCCATTCTGGGTGATCAGGAGTTGGTGGAAATCGGAATGTCCGTGGTTGTCATGCTGGCCATGCCTTTTGCCACCCATTCCGGTGCCCATATTCGCGTCGATATCCTCGACGAATGGATCGGCAATTGGGGCCGGTATATTGGCGATCTCCTTGCGCGGGGGCTTGGGTGTTATGTGTTGTTCCTTTTGGTCCAAAAGACATGGGACAAGGCGCTTGATGCAGTCGAATATGGCGACGTCACCAACATGATCGAGATCCCGGTCTGGATCGCCTATGCCTCGATCACCGTTGGTTTCGGTCTCTATATACTTGTTCTGCTCTGGCAACTTTTCGTGCAAGTGAAAGCGGGGGTTTCAGGGTATGAGTGAAACTCTGATCGGTGTCTTCGGCATTCTGGCCCTGTTCTTCTTCCTTGTTGCACGCACACCGGTTGGGATGGCGTTACTGTTCGTAGGTTTCGGCGGCATCTGGGTTATTGATGGGCAACGCGCGGCCATCGCCACGATGTCCTCGGAAACCTATTCCTCGATTACCGCTTACAGCCTGTCGATCATTCCACTTTTTGTTCTGATGGGAAATGTTGCCGGTGCTGCGGGCTATTCCCAACGCCTCTACGAGGCCGCCTATGCCTGGATCGGCCGGTTGCGCGGTGGGCTGGCATCATCCACGGTGCTTGGCTGCGCGGCGTTTGCCGCAGTCTCCGGATCATCCGTGGCGACCGCGGTAACCATCGGCAAAGTCGCCCTGCCAGAGATGAAGCGGTTCGGCTATGCCGATGGGTTGGCCACCGGGTCGGTCGCTGCAGGTGGTACGCTCGGCATCCTTATTCCGCCATCCACCGGCTTTGTTCTTTACGCCATCCTGACAGAGGAAAGCATCGGCAAGCTGTTCATCGCCGGTATCTTGCCCGGTATATTGCTGGCGCTGTTGTTTGTGGCCACGATTACCATCGTCACGGCGATGCAGCCCGAAACCGGGCCAGCCGGCCCCAGGACCACGGCCAGTGAAAAATTCTGGGCCAGTGTCAAGTCTTTGCCGCTGATTGGTGTGATCCTCGTATCGATCGGCGGCATCTATCTGGGCGTGTTCACCCCGGTCGAGGCGGCAGGCGTCGGGGCCACTCTGGTCACTGCAATGGCACTGGGGACCGGTGCGGTGAAGATCACCAAGCTGCCAGATATCCTTCTGGAAACCGTCCGGATCACGGCCATGCTGTATCTGATCGTGATCGGTGCGCATGTCTTCGGGCCGTTTCTGGCATTGACACATATTCCCGAAACGCTGGCACTGCAGCTTCAAGCGCTGGGCCTCGGCCCATACGGCGCGCTGGTTCTGATCCTCATCGCCTATATCATTTTGGGGATGTTCTTTGACGGCCTTGCAATGCTGGTTGTGACCATGCCCGTCGTCTATCCGATCATCATCAGTCAGGGGTTTGATCCGATCTGGTTTGGTGTGATCTGCGTGATCGTGATCGAAATGGGCCTGATCACGCCGCCGGTGGGGATCAATGTGTTCGTTGTGAAGGGCGTTGCATCGGGTGTGCCGATGGGCACGATCTTCAGGGGTGTTTTGCCGTTCTGGTTTGCGATGGCGTTTTGCCTGATCCTTTTGGTCCTGTTCCCACAGATTGCATTGTTTTTGCCGGAAACGATGCGTTAGCGGGGTTTTTGAAGGGGAATTATATACCAAAGTCACATTTCAAGCTTGCCCTGACTGCGAAGGTGGTTTATATTAAAGTCACAACGGAGGGCAAGATATGGCGCATAAGGCACCCGGCAAGTCAGATCGTGAAGGCATAAGCCTGATCCAACTTCTTCGCATGTTCCCGGATGACGCAGCTGCCGAAAAGTGGTTTGCAGACAAAATATGGCCGGACGGCCCCTATTGTCCCCATTGCGGGTCTTTTGAAGTGCAATCAAACATCAAGCACAAGTCAATGACCCATCGCTGCCGTGATTGCCCGGACCGCCCGATGTTCAGCTTGAAAACCGGCAACGTAATGCAAGGGACGAAACTTGGTTATCAGACGTGGGCAATCGCCATCTACCTTGTGACAACCAATCTCAAGGGCGTGTCCAGCATGAAGCTGCATCGTGACCTTGAAATCACCCAGAAAAGCGCTTGGCACCTGGCCCATCGTCTCAGAGAAGCACACAAGGCCGGAAAACCTTTGTTCAACGGCCCTGTTGAGGCCGATGAAACCTACGTTGGCGGCAAGGAGACAAACAAGCACTCTCACAAGAAGCTGAAAGCCGGACGCGGCGCGGTAGGTAAGGCCGCCGTTGCTGGCATCCGGGATCGGGCTACGGGTCGGGTTGTGGCTAAAGTCGTGGAAAAAACCGATGCCATGACGCTGCAAGGATTTGTGACCGATCACACGGTTGAAGGCGCGACCGTCTACACAGACGACGCCAGCGCCTATAAGGGCATCGACAGGCCGCACGAAGCGGTCAGGCACTCTGTCGGGGAGTATGTTCGCGATCAGGCGCACACAAACGGGCTGGAAAGCTTCTGGGCACCGCTCAAGCGGGCACACAAGGGGACGTTCCACAAAATGTCACCCAAGCACCTGAACCGCTATGTTGATGAGTTCTCGGGCCGTCACAATGTTCGGTCCAGGGATACTGCTGACCAGATGGGCCAAATGGCTGCGGGTATGGTTGGCAAGCGCCTTCGGTATAATGACCTTATTGCACACACAGGATTGGCAAGTGGTGCCAATCCAGCGGCATGACCGTGAACTTCGCCAGCAGCGCGGACCATCCCGATAACCTGCAACTGCTCTGCTCAGGCTGCAACCGAAGCAAGGGCGGACGCACCATGGCTGAATGGAGAGCGGCGCAATGAGCGATAAATCGGAAGTCCGGTTGCAACCAAATACTTATCAGCCCGGTAAGAAGGAAATGCTTGAGGATGTGAGGATCGATGCAACGCCTGATGAACTTGCAGAAGCCGTGCTCAAGCCTGTCAAGCTGATTCGGGATAACGCAAGAAAACCGAATTGACGTGCATTACGGGCTTACCCGCGCTAATCTCTACCAAGGAAGCGATGATCTGTCCCGCTTAGGCATCTGCGTTTCCAGTGGAGCGGACGGAGGGAGTAGAACCCTTTACCGGGTTTCATTGGGCGTGTAGAATCTGCACAGGAGGTGAGTAACGTGATTAAGCAAAAGAAAATCACCATTGAAGCTTCCCTGGACCATCCGGAAGTTCTCGACGTAAAAGACGCCATGCAACAAGTCATGGACTACTTTGATCTGATCACGGATCAAGGGCAGTCTGACATTGTCTGGAATCTTGTGTCCGCCAGTACCAACTCTCCATTTACAGCAGAAGCAACACCAGTTGACCTCAGAACCAACGCACCCGCCTTTGGTCAAGTACGTGATTATGTGGCGGTAATTGAGCGCGGCCTTTCTCGCCTCCAGGAAGGTAAGCCACTAGACGCGGATTTTCCTGCCGAAAAGCGCAAAGTTGTAAAACGCATTTTGCAGCGGAACTTCAATGGAATTGGTTGTACGACAATCGAATTGGGAGAAGATGCTGTCTACAGGATTGAGCCGCAACAGGCAGAGCGCTCTTTGGCCGCAATCAACGGTGAAGACGACGAAGAATATGAGTATCTATTCAGCACTTTTGCGCGGAAGGAGTATGGCTCCATAGAAGGCCGGATACTTGATCTAAGCACTTCTTATGATGAACCCGCAATTAAACTACGCGAGCATCGAAGTGGACGTGAAATTCAATGCCGAATTTCCGATGATGCCCGAGATGAAATTGAACGAAGCCTCACAGCTGGCGATGTTTGGGCGCACCGCCGTGCTCGCGTTCGAGGCGTCATAAATTACGATGCAAACGGGAAGATGCTTCGTGTATACGATGGCAGAATTTCCTTCATTGGAACCAAAGACTCCAAAGTCAATGACCTTCATGATCCGGATTTCACCGGCGGACTTCCTGCCTACGAATATTTAGATAAGTTGCGAGAAAACGAACTTGGCTGATGTGCCGAAATACTATTGGGACGCATGTTTGTGGATAGAGATGATCACGCAAGCAGATGCTGACCGTGTGGAGCGCTGTCGGCACGTTATAGACCTCGCTAAACGTGGTAAGGCGGAGCTTTGGACGTCTGCATTTACCTTAGCAGAGGTCTGGAAAAAGAAGTGTGACGGAGAGTCGTCCGGAATTGAGGAGGAAAAGGACAGGGAGTTTGAGGATTTCATTGAAGCGGAGTTCATCAAGAAGATCGAAGTCAACGTGGACGTTGGCAATCTAGCCAGACGACTACTTCGATGCCACTCTGGCCTTGGCAAACCGCAAGATGCAATTCACGTCGCCAGCTGTCTATTGGAAAATCTAGATGAACTCCACACCTTCGATGGAAGTGATCTTTTGACGTTCAATGGTGTTCTGCCAAGACGTGATCGGATCAAACTGAAGATATGCGCCCCTCCTTTACCGCCCGAGCCAGAGATGTTTCCAAATCACGACAAAGACTAAACGACTTCAAACGAGGGCTAAATCATTCCTATTCGATGGTTTTTAAAATATAACATCGGCTTACCAAGGAAACGATTTTGTGACTTTGGTATATAATTCCCTTTTGAAGGGCTGCATTTGGCCTGAAGGGGACATTGCGCGATTGCGCCTCTCGCGCGGAATCAAGCCGCAGGCGCCGCGCGATCGCCTGCCCGTCCCGGCGGGCTGGCGATTTGGTGAGGCTGGGCGCAAGCCGTTGAAAGTCTACGGACTTGGCTGGGATAAACGGGCGAATTGCAAGGTTGCATCGCCATCCCACGGGCAGGCAGCCGCGCGTCTTGCCGCTTGATTTGCGAATGGCAGCTAAAGGCCAAATTGAACACTTGGCATATAAAGCTAACACTCAAAACGCATCGTAAAAACTGAACAACCGTTCAACCCAATTCCGGCGGTCGCCGGTTCGGCCAATCCGTCGCCGAATGGTACGCATTCGCCATCTGCAAGATGCTCAAATCTGCCCCTCGCGGCCCGAAAAGTTGCATACCCGCAGGCAAACCATTGCGCCCGAACCCAACCGGCAGATTGACCGCAGGCAACCCGATCAGGCTGGCGGGCACAACCACGGCCATCCACTGATGATAGGTCTCCATCGCGTGCCCGTTGATCTCTTTCGGCCAATCCCAATCCTTGGGGAAGGGCCAGACCTGCGCCGTAGGCAGGACAAGCGCATCATAGGTTTGATAAAGCTGTGCAGCCGCGCGGAACCATTCCGATGCCCGCGAGGAGGCCTCGTAAACATCCATCGCTGAATACCCGAGCCCGCGTTCAATTTCCCAAACCGCATCCGGTTTCAACCGCTTGCGTCGCACTGGATTGTCCCAGACATCCTTGATCCGCGCCGCAACCGCCCAGCTTCGCAAGGTGATCCAGGCATCCCAAATCTGCTCAAAAGGGTGGGGCGGGGCGACCGGTTCGACCACGGCTCCGAGATCCTCCAGCACTTGCAGTGCTTCTTCGGTCAGGTCCGAGATCTCGCTTTCATAGACAAGCGCGCCGCCCCAGTCGCTAAGCCAGCCGATCTTTTTACCTTTAAGATCAAGGCCGTTCGAAACGGGCTCCGCCTCAAACTTGCGGCCCCAAGGTTGAGACTGGTCAGGTCCGGCAAGTGTTTGCAGCAGCTTTGCCAGATCAACTGGATTGCGCGCCATCGGGCCGAGCGTGGCCAGCTGATGCAAAAATGAATCGCCCTGTGCATCGCCGGGGACAAGGCCGAAAGTTGGGCGATGCCCGTAAACGTTGCTCCACGCTGCGGGGTTGCGCAGACTGCCCATCATGTCAGACCCATCCGCCACACAGACCATGCGCGCGGCAAGAGCGACGCCTGCGCCGCCCGAAGAACCGCCGCAGGATCGCGTGGCGTCGTAAGCGTTGGCCGTTATACCATGAACCGGGTTGAACGTATTGGACCCAAGCCCGAATTCCGGGGTGTTGGTCTTGCCGATCAGAATTGCACCGTCCGCCTTCAGACGCCGCGCCAAAAGCGCGTCTTCATCGGGGACGTGATCGGCATAAATCGGGGACCCCCAGGTCGTTCTGATCCCCGTCGTCGGTACCAGATCCTTCACCGCCATCGGGATCCCATGCAGCCAGCCCTTGCTCGGTGAGTTATCTGCATCCGCTGCTTCAGCCATCAGGTCGTCGCGGCCACGCAACGAAACAATCGCATTCAGCCCCGGGTTCACCGCATCGATTCTGCCCAGAGTGGCCTGCATGACCTCAACGCAGGACACGTCTCGCACCGCGATTTTTGCCGACAATTCGCTCGCCGACAGGTCTGTTAGATCACCCATACCCAACCCTTCTTTTTGGCTTCAAATACGGCCGCCCGAGGCCGCCGCATCAACCGAGCACACAAGCTTGAGAAAACCTTGTCTTTCAGCGGATTTCCAGAAAATTCGCGCGCCAGAGTTCACAACGTTCCCCGGGGCGCGAGACTAGTCCTCAGCCGTCGCCTCCGCGCGGGATTTGCCGGACAAGTCAAGCGCCAACGTGGCGGCCATGAATGCATCGAGATCACCGTCCAAAACCCCTTGCGTGTCCGAGGTCTCATGGTTTGTGCGCAGATCTTTCACCATCTGATAGGGCTGCAACACATATGACCGGATCTGGTTGCCCCAGCCCGCATCGCCCTTGGCCTCATGCGCCTCGTTTATTGCCTCGTTCCGGCGGTCAAGTTCCATCTGATAAAGCCTTGATTTCAAGGCTTTCATCGCGATGTCGCGGTTCTGGTGCTGGGATTTTTCAGAAGACGTCACAACGATATTGGTGGGGATGTGGGTGATCCGAACGGCGGAATCGGTGGTGTTCACATGCTGCCCGCCAGCTCCGGAAGAGCGGTAGGTGTCGACGCGGATGTCAGACGGGTTCACCTCGATCTCGATATTGTCGTCAACGACCGGATAGACCCAGACGGAACTGAACGATGTGTGCCGCCGGGCAGAGGAATCAAACGGCGAAATCCGCACCAGACGATGCACGCCGCTTTCGGTTTTCAGCCAGCCATAGGCATTCGGGCCACTGATCTTGTAGGCCGCCGATTTGATCCCGGCCTCCTCGCCAGAACTCTCTGACTGCAACTCGACCTTGTAGCCCTTTTTCTCAGCCCAGCGGACATACATACGTGCCAACATCGCGGCCCAGTCACAGCTCTCGGTGCCACCGGCGCCGGAGTTGATTTCCAGAAACGTGTCATTGCCGTCGGCCTCACCGTTCAGCAACGCCTCGATCTCTTTCTTTGCGGCCTTCCGCGCCAACAGTTTCAACGCTTTCTCGGCCTCGGCAATGACCTCGGCGTCCTCTTCCATCTCGCCCAGTTCGATCAGTTCGACATTGTCGTTCATGTCGCGGGTGAGACCTTCAAAACTTTCCAGCGCATCAACCAGCATCTGGCGGTCGCGCATCAGCTTTTGCGCTTTTTCCGGATCATCCCAAAGTGTCGGGTCCTCGACCCGCGCGTTGAATTCTTCCAGCCGGTGCGGCGCCGTTTCGTAATCCATCCGCTGGCGCAGCAAGTCCAGGGATTTGCTGATCTCTTCAACGATGTTCTGGGTTTCGGCGCGCATTTGCGGGCTATCCTTTAAGTCTACAGGGCGCGGTGATACCAAGCGGGCTGTTGCGCGGCAAGCCATGCGTGTCATGCAACGCGGGAATTCGGTGCAATCGCTACGTGGTGGATTGAGTGAACAGGAAAAATAGTTTAACACTAAACTAATTTCCGTTTGAGGAGGAAAACATGGCCGCGAAGACCTTTGATATGATTGTGATTGGCGCGGGTCCGGGCGGCTATGTCGCCGCAATCCGGGGTGCGCAACTGGGCCTGAATGTCGCGATTGTCGAACGCGAACACATGGGCGGTATTTGCCTGAACTGGGGCTGTATCCCGACCAAGGCGCTGTTGCGGTCTTCTGAGGTGTTCCACCTGATGCACCGGGCGAAAGAATTCGGATTGAAGGCGGATGGTGTCGATTACGACCTTGATGCAGTGGTCAAACGCTCTCGCGGGGTGGCGAAACAGCTGAACTCTGGCGTCAGCCATCTGATGAAGAAGAACAAAGTTGCGGTTTTCATGGGTGAGGCGTCGCTGCCCGCCAAGGGCAAGGTTTCTGTCAAAACCGACAAGGGCACCGAGGACCTGACGGCGAAAAACATCATCCTAGCCACCGGTGCGCGCGCGCGCGAATTGCCGGGGCTGGAGGCCGATGGCGATCTGGTCTGGACCTATAAGCACGCGCTGCTGCCGCCCCGGATGCCCAAGAAGCTTCTGGTCATCGGTTCCGGCGCCATTGGTATTGAATTTGCCAGCTTTTACAACACTTTGGGCGCCGACACGACCGTTGTCGAAGTCATGGACCGCGTTCTGCCGGTCGAAGACGCCGAGATTTCAGCTTTCGCCAAGAAAGCCTTCGTCAAACAGGGCATGAAGATCCGCGAAAAGGCGATGGTCAAGCAGCTTGATCGCGCCAAAGGCAAAGTAACCGCGCATATCGAGACCGGCGGCAAAGTAGAAAAGCAGGACTTTGACACGGTGATTTCCGCCGTCGGCATCGTCGGAAATGTGGAAGGTCTGGGGCTCGAAGCCTTGGGCGTGAAAGTTGACCGAACGCATGTCGTCACTGACGAATTCTGCCGCACCGGCATCGATGGCCTCTACGCCATTGGCGACATCGCCGGCGCACCCTGGCTTGCGCACAAGGCCAGCCACGAGGGCGTGATGGTCGCAGAGCTGGTTGCTGGCAAACATGCTCATCCGGTCAAACCCGAAAGTATCGCTGGTTGCACTTATTGCCACCCGCAAGTGGCGTCAGTCGGGTTCACTGAGGCGCAGGCCAAAGAAAAGGGATTTGACGTTAAGGTCGGCCGCTTCCCCTTCATCGGCAACGGCAAGGCCATCGCATTGGGAGAGCCGGAGGGATTGGTGAAAACGGTATTCGACGCCAAGACCGGAGAGCTTCTGGGCGCCCATATGGTCGGCGCAGAGGTGACAGAACTCATTCAGGGCTATGTCGTGGGCCGCCAGTTGGAGACCACCGAAGAAGACCTGATGCACACCGTCTTCCCGCATCCGACTCTCAGCGAAATGATGCATGAAAGCGTTCTGGACGCTTACGGTCGCGCCGTTCATTTCTGAACAACCGTTCATTAACCCGAAAGCGTGGGTCCGTCAGAGCCGGGCCTTTCTGCACCGCGCATTCTGCGGTTTGTAGATGTCAGGTAGTTGGCAGTTGGCTGCAAGATCGCGGTGTATGTTCGCTGTATGTTCTTTTTTTTTGATTGGCGATGCCGTTTCCCCGCGCTATGTATGAATGAACGGTTAAGAGGCGGCAGATGCCAGAGTTGAAGAACATCGAAGTTCGCGGTGCGCGCGAACACAATCTGAAGGGGATCGATGTCGATATTCCCCGCGATCAGCTTGTGGTGATCACCGGGCTTTCCGGGTCGGGCAAGTCGAGCCTTGCCTTCGACACCGTCTATGCCGAGGGGCAGCGGCGCTATGTCGAGTCACTCTCGGCCTATGCCCGCCAATTCCTTGATATGATGGAAAAACCGGATGTTGACCACATCGCAGGCTTGAGCCCCGCGATTTCCATCGAACAGAAAACCACATCGAAAAACCCCCGATCCACCGTCGGTACGGTCACCGAGATTTACGACTATATGCGGCTGCTCTTCGCGCGTGTCGGTACGCCGTTTTCCCCCGCAACCGGCCTGCCGATTGAGGCGCAGCAGGTGCAGGATATGGTCGATCGCGTGATGGGTATGGAACAGGGCCTGCGCGCCTACTTGCTGGCCCCCATCGTGCGCGACCGAAAAGGCGAATACCGCAAGGAATTCCTTGAGTTACGCAAGTCCGGCTTCCAGCGGGTCAAGGTCGATGGAGAATTTCATGACCTTGATGACGCCCCGACGCTCGACAAGAAATTCCGCCACGATATCGACGTCGTGGTCGACCGGCTGGTGGTGAAAGAGGGCATAGAGACCCGGCTGGCCGACAGCTTCCGCACTGCGCTTGATCTCGCCGATGGTATTGCCATTCTGGAAACTGCAGGGGGTGGGTCAGGGGAAGATAAAGAGATCGAAGAACCCGAGCGGATCACGTTTTCAGAAAACTTCGCCTGCCCGGTCAGCGGTTTCACCATCCCCGAAATCGAACCGCGCCTGTTTTCCTTCAACGCGCCATTTGGGGCCTGTCCGTCCTGTGACGGGCTGGGGGTGGAATTGTTCTTTGACGAACGTCTCGTCGTTCCGGACCTTGGCGTCACGCTTGCCAACGGCGCGCTGGCACCGTGGCGCAAAGGCAAGTCGCCCTATTTCCTGCAGACCATCGAATCCATCGCCAAACACTATGAATTTGACAAGAACCTGCGCTGGAAAGACCTGCCAGCGCATGTGCAACAGGTGTTCCTCTATGGCTCGGGCAAAGAGGAAATCCAGTTCCGTTATGACGAAGGCGGTCGGGTTTATCAGGTGTCGCGACCATTTGAAGGCGTCATCCCGAATATGGAACGCCGCTATCGCGAGACGGATTCGAACTGGATCCGCGAAGAATTCGAACGCTATCAGAACAACCGCCATTGCGGCGACTGCAACGGATTCCGGCTGCGCCCAGAGGCGTTGGCAGTGAAAATCGCGGGACTTCACGTCGGTGAAGTGGTGAAGATGTCGATCAAGGAGGCATTTGCCTGGATCGAAACCGTGCCAGAAACGCTGACGAACCAGAAAAATGAAATTGCCCGCGCGATATTGAAAGAGATCCGCGAACGGCTTGGGTTTTTGAACAATGTCGGGCTGGAATACCTGACGCTGTCGCGCAACGCGGGAACACTTTCGGGCGGGGAAAGCCAGCGCATTCGCCTTGCCAGCCAGATCGGGTCCGGCCTGACAGGCGTGCTTTATGTGCTCGATGAACCTTCCATCGGCCTTCACCAGCGCGACAACGACCGCCTGCTTGGCACGCTGAAGAACCTGCGCGATCAGGGCAATACTGTGATCGTGGTTGAACATGACGAGGAAGCGATCCGCGAGGCGGATTACGTCTTCGACATCGGCCCCGGCGCCGGGGTGCATGGCGGTGAAATTGTCGCGCAGGGCACACCCGCCGACATTGCCGCGCACCCGAAATCGATCACCGGACAATACCTGACCGGCGCGCGTGAGATTTCCGTGCCGATGGAACGACGCAAGGGCAAAGGCAAGAAAGTCACCGTGGTCAAGGCGACCGGCAACAACCTTCAGAACGTGACAGTTGATTTTCCCCTGGGCAAATTTGCATGTGTCACCGGGGTTTCAGGCGGCGGCAAGTCAACCCTGACCGTCGAGACGCTGTTCAAGACCGCGTCTATGCGTCTGAACGGCGCCCGCCAGACGCCCGCGCCATGTGAAACGATCAAGGGGCTGGAACATCTCGACAAGGTCATCGATATCGACCAGCGCCCCATCGGGCGCACGCCACGGTCGAACCCGGCGACCTATACCGGCGCGTTTACCCCGATCCGCGACTGGTTCGCCGGGCTGCCAGAGGCCAAGACGCGCGGCTACAAACCCGGGCGGTTTTCGTTCAACGTCAAGGGCGGACGGTGCGAGGCCTGTCAGGGCGACGGGCTGATCAAGATCGAAATGCACTTTCTTCCGGACGTCTACGTCACCTGCGAGACCTGTCAGGGCAAACGCTATAACCGCGAGACTTTGGAGGTAAAGTTCAAGGGCAAGTCCATCGCCGACGTCCTGGACATGACGGTCGAGGACGCGCGTGAATTCTTTAAGGCGGTACCTGCGATCCGCGACAAGATGGAGGCGCTGCACCGGGTGGGCTTGGGTTACATCAAGGTCGGGCAGCAAGCGACAACGCTTTCCGGCGGCGAGGCGCAGCGTGTGAAGCTGTCCAAGGAATTGTCGAAACGTTCGACGGGTCGCACGCTCTATATTCTCGACGAACCGACGACGGGTCTGCATTTTGAGGATGTGCGCAAGCTGTTGGAAGTGCTGCATGAACTGGTGGATCAGGGCAACACAGTGGTGGTGATCGAACACAATCTCGACGTCATCAAAACCGCCGACTGGATTGTCGATATCGGCCCCGAGGGTGGCGATGGCGGTGGGCAGATCGTGGCAACCGGAACGCCCGAGGACGTGGCCGAGAACACCGGAAGCCATACGGGTCACTATCTGAAAGACATGCTGGCCGCGAAAAATCGCGTTGCCGCCGAATAGGCGACCGCAAGCCGCCAGTTCCAGTGCTATTTGGGCGGTTTGCCGGTTTTCGCCATGGACAGCAATCGCGACAATTGCCCCAAAAGCTCGATCCGTGACTCTTGCGCCGGAACGCGACGCACCTCGACACGCTGTTCATTCAAATTGCCAGCGTTGAAATGGTCAAGGTTAAGCGCTTGGTAATGAGAGACATCCTCGTCCTTCACCGATCCGGGCAGGTCTTTATGGCGAAATTTCAGGACGTATTTCAGGAAATCTTTCGCCACATCGTCGTCGCTGTACTTGGTGCCCTCTAACAGCTTGCCCTGATATTTTTCGACCAGTTTTTCGGTTTCGGATTTTGCCTTTTCGTTGTCTTTGACCTCTTCGGGGAAGGGCGCGTTTTTGGCGTCACCATCCAATTTCATCCAAAAAGCGGCATCCTCGTAAAAAGCCGAGATAAATCCAATAAGCCCGGCTTTCGTGCCCTCAAGCCCAACACGTCCAAGATTTATGTGCCCGCCGCCGGCTTTCTGACCGGCGTCAAGCTTCAGCTTGCTGGCGATCCCGAAGATATAGCGATCCATTGCCATGGCGATTTCGCCGACTTCCAGTTTGCTGGCCTGCACCGGCGGTGTGATGATCTCGACGCATCCGTCGTCCACCGTGACGTCATAGGACCAGTTCTCAAGCCCCAGATCGAATTCGAACCGCATCATATCTTGCTTGTACTTGTCTTTCATTGGCTTGCCGGGAATGCCGTATCCGGACATCTTTTCGTTCCACGCCAACATAAGCTTATGAAAAATCTTGAAATTGGCTTCTTCGGCTTCTTCTTTGTTTTTCCATTCTTTGGTGGTGAGATCCTGAAACTCTACATTGGTGAATGTGAATTCGTTTCCCACCGTGATGCTGGGCAGTGCCAGTTTGGAGCTTTCGTCAGAGCTTCCGCTTTCTTTGATGTTTCGAATAACGCGAACATTGTCGTTGATTATCGTCCGCGCGTACTGGACCCCGTTCAGGGTCGTCAGCAAATCCGGGTTTTTGCAAACATTCCTGATTTTGTCAAAGGCGGTAAAGGCCTCTGCCGCAATCACTAATTTGCCGCTTCGCAGTTCGCCATATTCGTTCTCACTCAGCGATTTGCGGATGTCTTTTTTGGCGGCCGCTCTAAGCTGGAACCCACGTTCTTTCGCCGATTCAATCTGTTTGAAGACTTTGATGCCGTAGTCCACCGTGATGTGGCGCTGGATCGTACCCTGTGTGTGGCGGTCTGGTCGCCTGCGCGATGGCATCTGACGGCCAGGTTCATATTGGGTGTTTGCGATTTGCTGTAACGCCTCCAACCGAGGAGAGCGCATGGCCTTGCCACGTGGACCGCTGCGAGGATTGGCGGCGGTCGATTGCCGGGTCAATTTCTTTATGGTCTGCACAACGCGCGGAACCCAACAGGTTGTAGGATACCGTTACGCTACAACCAGATGTGACGGTCGTCCAGTATTGTCCATGTGTCTCGTTACTCCGCCGCCCGCATTGACAGCATCTTGACGAGTTCGGCGTCCGGATCGAGGACGTCGCCATCTTCTTCATCTGCGGCCTGTACCTGCGCGGCAAGTGGCGGCGCCCCGGCCAAGTCAGCATCCTCCACCGGCTCCAGAACCGGGAGAGCTTGACCGATTTCCCAAACCAGATCCGGCGCGCCGATGGCTTTTGCGGCGCGGCTGAGACGACGGTCGCGGGACAGGACGGAGTCGCGGTCACCGATTGTCCGGCCAATCGTGCGGAATAGGCCCATGAAGGCCGCACCGAACCAGACACGCAACGCCAAAAGCGACGGCGTCAGGATCAGCGTCAGCATGGTCGCCACACCGAGCCCGCAAACGACAGCCGTGGCAAGTTGCTTCCACCAAAGCGCGGTGGGGCTGTCTATTGAATAGCCGCCCTGGAAGAAATTCAAGAACAGCCCGAACATCATCGGCGCAAGCCCCGCCATCGTGGTGATCGTGGTCAAAAGAACAGGACGAATGCGGGTTTCCGCGGTGCGGATGATCGCCTCGATCCGCGGCATATATTTGGAATATTCCTGATAGGTGTCGATCAGAACAATGTTGTTGTTCACCACGATCCCCGCCAAGGCGACGATGCCGGTGCCGGTCATGATTACGCTGAACGGTTGTTCAAATATCATCATGCCCCAAAGCACACCGGTGGTTGAAAGCACCACGGCCAGCAGAACCAGAACCGCGTTATAGAAGGAATTGAACTGCGCCAGAAGGATGATGAACATCAATCCCAGCGCGGCGGTGAATGCGGAAGAGAGGAACGCCTGACTTTCGGCTTCATCCTCGGTGTCGCCAGTCCATTCATATTCGACGCCAAGGGGCAGGGGGTTTTCCGCCTCCAGCCATTTGGTGAGTGTCTCGATCCGCTCATTGGGGTTCACCGGGATCAGGCGCAGATTTTCCGCGTCGGTGAATTCGCCATCCAGTACCGTATATTGTGCGTCATCGTTGTCGCCCACGGTCAGCTGACGCAAAATCGCGATCTCTTGCGACACGGTCTCGCCATCGACCTCTTCATCCAGCACAGCCTTAACCAGATTCTCGCCAACCCCGGCTTTCACGTCATAAAACCGCTTCTGATCCACCCGGCTGATGCGGCCAAAGCTTTTGACCGGCTTGCGGGAGATGAAATTCGACAAGGGCACCAGCCCGTCCGCCGTGCGTACTTTCAGCGTATCGAGCGTCGACAGAACGCGGAACTCCTCTGGTAAACGCACGCGGATTTCGATTTCCTCGTCCGAGGAGGGCACCCGCATGGTGTCCAAAAGGATGCCACGCGTCACCAATTGCACCATCGCGCCCACGGTGACGACATCGGCGCCAAACCGGCCTGCCTTTTCGACATCGACAGTGATTTCCCAGTCGATACCGGGCAGGGGGGTCGAGTCCTCGATATCTGTCAGGCCCGGCGTCGCCTCGAACTGCGTGCGCGCCAAATTGGCCGCGACGAGCAGATCGTCGAAACTGTCGCCCTTCAGGCGCAGATGAACGGGCTTTGCGCTGGCCGGACCGACCGAAAGGTTCAGCGTTTCGGTCCTGATACCAGGGATTTCGGCCAGTGCCGCCTCCAACCGCGCCAGAACGGCGTCGCCGTCATAGAACGGGTCGACTTCCTGCAATTCCCAGGGGATGAAACCCAAAAGTCTCGTTTCTTTGGTGACTGTCGGGCGGTCCTCCCAACGCACCATCTCGATCTGAATCTGGCCGATCGTGTCAATCGGCCCCGCCGCGCCACCGGTATTGGCGTTCAGTCCGCCCTCACCGGCGAATGCGAAGGTCGAGTCGATTCCGGCGGTTGCGACGGCGATGTCTTCAGCCTGGCGCACCAGCGCGTCCTTTTCGGCAAGCGACAGGTTTCCCCGGGCGCGAACATAAAGGATCGCCTGTTCCGGTTCGGTGGCGACGAAGAATTCGACGCCGTAGTTGTTCTCGCCGAAATACCCAAACGTATAGACAACAAACCCGATCACGGCTGCGGGCATCAGGATCGGCATGATCGGATTGCCGACAATGGCCTTGATGAACCAACCGAACGGCGTGCGGCGATGGCCGGATCTGATCTTCTTCGGCTTGGGCTGGGTTTTGACCGATCCCATCGTGATCGATGTCAGAACTGCGCCAATCAAAAAGATGATTGCGCCCGGTAGAACAGAACCCAGACCCGTGGCCGGTGTTTCCGTCGGCCCCGTCAGATAGGCCGGGTTAATCGACTGCATCGCGCCGAGGAACATGATTCCGGCAGCCACCAAAACCAAAGCGGCGCGCGCAATCCACCAAGGTACATACTGGCGCAACGCCAACGATCCGTTTTCAAACAACCGGCTCAACCGCCCCGCAACCCCGCCCATGACCGGCAGGTAGATCAGTGCAACGACCAAAGAGGCGGACAGAACGAAGATCAGCGTAACCGGCAGCATCCCCATGAACTCGCCCGGCACACCTGGCCAGAACAGCATCGGCAAAAACGCACAGAGCGTAGTCGCGGTGGAGGACACAATCGGCCAGAACATGCGCTTGGCGGCGGCGACATAGGCCTGCATCGGCCCGACGCCTTCCTTGATTCGCCTGTCCGCGTATTCGACGACCACAATGGCCCCGTCGACCAGCATCCCCACAGCCAAAATCAGCCCGAACATCACGATGTTGGAAATCGCCACGCCCATGACGGCGAGGAAGGCAAAGCACAACAGGAACGAGGTCGGGATCGCGAAGCCGACAAGCAGTGCCGAGCGCGTGCCAAGCGCGGCCAGAACCACGATCATCACCAGCGCAATCGCGGTCAGGACCGACCCCTCCAATTGGCTGACCATCGAGCCGACCGTGATCGACATGTCGTTGGATACGCCCACTGTGATCGCCTGCTGCAATTCTTCCGGCCAGGTCGCCTTTTCCAACTCGACCTCTGCCGAGATCAGCTTGGCGGTGTCGATAACGTTGAAGCCTTTGCGCTTCACGACCTGCAACGCGACTGTCGTTTCGGCATTGAACCGCGCGGTTCCGGCGCGGTCTTCAAATGTCAGGCGAATGTCGGCCAGCTCTCCCAGCGTGACCTGACGGTCGCCGTTATTCTTGATCGGCAGGCTGTAAACATCTGTCTGGTCATCGAAACTCGCCGGGATTTTGACCGGAAAGGCCCCGCTTTCGGTTTCAATCGTGCCTGCCGCAATCAGTTGGTTGTTGTTGACCACGACATTGATCAACTCGCCCGCCGTCACGTTATAGGCCTCCAGCCGAAGTGGATCGATGATCACCTCCAGCATTTCGTCGCGATGGCCGGTCAGCGCGGCCTCCAATACCGCATCCAGTGTCTCAAGACGATCCTGTAACGTTTTGGCATATTTCAACAAAGTGCGCTCGGGCAGGGCGCCGGAGAGGTTGACGATGATGATCGGGAATTCGCTGAAATTGATCTCTTCGATCACATATTGCTCGCCACCGGAGGGAAATTCCGCCTCCGCCCGGTTCATCCGGTCGCGCACATCGGCAATCGTCTTGGCTTTGTCCCAGCCGAATTCGAACTCCAGCACGACGTTGGCATAGCCCTCAACGGCGGTGGAGGTCATCTTGTCGAGCCCGTCGATATCAGCCAGCTCGGTTTCCATCGGGCGGATCAGCAGTTTCTCACTGTCCTCTGCCGAAATGCCGGGGAAGGGCATGGACACGACAAGCGCCGGGATGTCGATATCCGGCTCGCCCTCTTTGGGCAGTGACGCATAGGCAAATATTCCCGCCGAAAGCGACAGGATAATGAATGCGATGACCATCCGCGCACGGCCACCGGCCCAGTCAACGACGCCGGTAAGCGGGCCGCCCTTCATTGTGTCGCCTCGCGATAGGTCGGCGTTACCGGCACACCCTCGGTGACGAATTCCTGTCCGACGACAATGATATTGGCCGCGCTTCCCAGTCCGCCAACATACACACCGTCCGTCGCATCGCGCAAAATATTGACTGCTTTGAACGCTGTGATGTCGCCGTCGCCGACCACACGGACACCCAAAGTCCCGGCATCATCCAGCGTCAGGGCGGATTGTGGGATCAGATGCGCCTCTTGCGCCGCCGCGCCGATGACGATTTCGGCGGTCTGACCATCGCGGATAGACAGATCGTCATTTGCCACGGCGATTTCGACACGGAATGTCCGCGTCGTGGGGTCGGCAGAGCGCGACAGGAACGTCACATTGCCCACGACCTCGCGCCCGGTCGCAAGCCGCGCACCGGCCAGCGCGCCAACCGTGACGTTGTCGACTTCAGTTTCCGGGACGAAGCCGACAAGTTTGATCGGATCAAGCTGAATGATCGTCGCGCACAGCCCGCCGGGTTGTAGTAACGCGCCAAGTTCGGCGGTGTCCGATTCCAACAGGCCAGAAAACGGCGCGTGGATTTCCAGCCGTTCGATTTCGTTTTCGGCACTTGCCACACCCGCATTTGCCGCCTGAATACCCGCCAGCGCACCCTCGACGCCTGATTTGGCGCTTTCAATCCCGGCCTTGGCGCTTTCCACCTGGCTTAACGCCGTCGCAATACCCGCATCCACCGATTCAACGCCGGACAGTGCGGACTCAATCGCCGCGTGGGCGCTTTCAATCGCGCCTTCCGCGGTCTTCACCGCCGCACGCGCGCTTTCGACCTGGCCCTTGGCCGATTGCAGCGCCGCTTTCGAGCTTTCGACCTGCCCGATGGCGGCCTGCACCGTCGCGCGGGCACTTTCCACCTGACCGCGCGCAGTCACCACCGCGGCCTTGGCGCTTTCAACCTGACCTTTTGCGGCCTGAATGTTGGCGCGAGACCCTTCAACCCGGGATATTGCCGATTGAACGCCCGATTTGGCGCTTTCCAGTCCGGTGATCGAGGATTGAACGCCCGCCACCGCCGATTGCAGCGCCGCTTCGGTCGCCTTGACCCGTGTTTCCGAGGCGAACCCGTCCTTTGCCAAACCCTTGGCCGCCTGGGCGTTTGTCTCCGCTTCGGCCAGCCGCGCGCGAGCCTCGTTTACGCGCGCCTCGGACTCAGGCAACCGCGCACGGGCTTCTTCCAATGCCGCCAACGCGGCTGGAACTGCCGCCAGCGCTTCCGCAAGTCGCGCCTCGGCCGTGGGGATCGATGCTTCAGCCTCCGCCAGCCGCGCTTCCGCAGTTGGAATCGCGGTTCGCGCCTCCAGAAGTCGCGCTTCCGCTGTCGGGATCGCAACTTCTGCTTCCTTCAGGCGCGCCTCGGCTGTAGGAACTGAAGCCCGCGCATCATCCAGTCGCGCCTCTGCGCCCGGTACATTGGCGCGTGCTTCCGACAGCCGCGCCTTCGCCTCGGGCACCCGCGCGCGCGCCTCGACGACCCTTGCCTCTGCCGCAGGCAGTGCCGCGCGCGCTTCGGCCAGCCGCGCTCGTGATTCAGGCAGGCGAGACGTCGCCTCGGCCAGCCTAGCATTCGCTTCGGCCAGCGACACCTGACGTGTGCCGGGATCAATGCTGCACAACAGATCGCCTTCGGCGATGTTTGTACCCTTGCGCAATGGCTCTGATACCACAACGCCGCTGGTCTCCGCACGCACATCGACTTGCCGCGCGGCCTCTGTCCGGCCCCGAACAAGGATTGCCTGTTCAATCATCTTGGCGTTTGAAGACAAGGCAACAACGGACACCCTCTCAACCGGTTCCACCTTTGCCTCTGACCCGGTTCCGTCCGCATCCGGCGCATCACCGGCGGCAAAGGCGACAACCGCCTCGCGCTCAAACACCATCAGATAAAGCGATGCAGTGACCAACAATGCGGTCAGGATCGAAAAAAATCGCATAACTGGTCTCGGCCTCTCTTATAAGTTCAGCGCCCGAAGCCCTTCACCGGCAGATAAGCGGTTAACCGCAACCTGCAATGGCTGGAGCGAAAAAAATGCGCTAAACTGTTCGGTTCAGTTTAGTCATTTCCAATAGCCCTCGCAAGCGCTGCGACGCGGCGTAATATGGGCGGTCTTGGCAAGCGCAATCCCTTCCGTGTAAGAGGGGCCGCAAGTGCCTAAGGAGAGTGCGTTGAGCGAGACCGACAGCTTTATCGAGGAAGTCACCGAAGAGGTGCGCCGCGACCGTCTTTTCGCGTTGATCCGGCGCTATGGCTGGATCGCTGTTCTTGTCGTTCTCCTCATCGTGGGTGGGGCCGCGTTCAACGAATACCGTAAGGCGCAGGTGCGCAATCAGGCTGAAGGTCTTGGCGATGCGGTTCTGGCCGCGATGGACGCCGATGATGCCGCCGCCGCGCTGGGTGAAATTGCTGATCCCGGCGCCGCGCAGCCCGTTGTTTCACTTCTGAAATCGGCGTTCGCGCTGGAGGCCGAGGATGCAGGGGCCGCCATCGCGGCGCTGGCCGAGATTGAGGGCGATGCCGATGCCCCGGTTCTCTACCGGCAACTCGCCACACTGAAACGGGTGATGCTGACCGCTGAAAGCACCGATCCGGATGCGCGCATCGATGCGCTGACGCCGCTGACCGCCGCTGGCGCGCCATTCCGGGTGCTGGCCGAGGAACAGATCGCCTGGGCAGAGGTTGAAAAGGGTGACACCGATGCCGCGATTGCCCGCCTTCGTGCGCTTTTGGAAGATACAGAGGCAAGCCAGGGCTTGCGTCAGCGCGCGACACAGTTGATTGTGGCCTTAGGTGGTGATGCAGACCTTTCGTGATACCATTCGCAAAGGATTGCCAAGAAAAAGCGGGCGCGGACCCGCGACTTAGAGGGGAGAAGCGAGCCGTGCGAATATCCCGAATTCTACTGGGCCTAGGCGCCGCCGGGTTTATCTCTGCCTGCGCTGATCCAGAGGTCATCTTGCGCGGTGAACGCCTTGGTCTGCGCGCGCCTGTCGTTCTTGATGGCGACGAGGTTGTACCTGTTTCCGCCGCCGAACCCATTGCGCCCCCCGATACGGCGTTTGAAATGCCGCCGCGCGTGAATGTCACCGAATGGACGCATGAGGCCGGAAATGCCCAGCACCGGATGCAGCACGCGGCCTTTTCTTCCGCGCCGACACTGATCTGGTCTGTTGGCATCGGTCAGGGCAACAGCCGCAAGCACCGCATTACATCCGATCCGGTCGTCGCTGGCGGGCGCATCTTCACGATGGACAGCCAAAGCCGCGTCAGCGCTGTCTCAACCGGTGGCGCGCAAATCTGGAACCGCAACCTGACCCCGCCCGAAGAGCGTGAACAGGATGCGTCTGGCGGCGGCGTCGCCGTGTCCGGCAATACCGTATTTGCGACAACGGGTTTTGGTGAACTTATCGCGCTGGATGCCGCAACCGGTGGAGAAAAATGGCGTCAACGGCTCGACGCGCCCGCAACGTCCGCGCCAACGGTTGTTGACAATCTGGTCTATGTCGTCAGCCGCGACAATGTCGCCTGGGCAATCGAAACTGGCAATGGCCGCATCAAATGGCAATTACCCGGAACGCCGGATGTGTCCGGCGTGGTCGGCGGGGCCGGCCCTGCGGTGAATGACCGCGTGGCGATTTTCCCCTTCGGGTCCGGCGAGTTGGTCGCCGCGTTGCGTCAGGGCGGGGTGCGCCTTTGGGGGTCTGCGGTGTCGGGCAAACGCAAAGGCGTCGCTTACGCCAATATTACGGACATCACGGCTGATCCTGTGATCGTGGACGATGTCATTTATACCGGCAGCCAGTCAGGTCGCGCCGTTGCGCTCAGCCTGAATTCCGGCGAGCGAATCTGGACGGCACGTGACGGCGCCTATGGCCCGGTGACCGTGGCCGGTGGGTCGGTGTTCATGATTTCGGATCAGAATGACCTGATCCGGATTGATGCTGCGACCGGAGAAAAGATCTGGGGCGAGGAACTGCCTTTGTTCAAACGCGAAACGTCCCGGCGTGCCCGGGATATCTTTGCGCATTTCGGTCCGGTGCTGGCCGGAGGGCAACTTTGGGTCGCCTCCGACAATGGCAGATTGTCCTCCTATGACCCCGAAACCGGCGCTGCACGATC
Source organism: uncultured Paracoccaceae bacterium (assembly GCA_951812305.1). Classification (GTDB taxonomy): domain Bacteria; phylum Pseudomonadota; class Alphaproteobacteria; order Rhodobacterales; family Rhodobacteraceae; genus Rhodobacter_B. The sequence continues at coordinate 993,770 of CATOSB010000004.1, read as the reverse complement.
CAGCATCGACATCCCCGGCGGCGCGGCGACGTCGATGTCGATTGTGGGCGGCACGATGTATCTGATTAACGGCCGCGGGCAGCTTCTGGCCTTCCGGTAGGGATTGCGCCCCGGTCCGGATTTCCTTCGGAAATCCCGGCTGCGGGTCGCTGGTCTGGGGGGGCAGCCCCGTCGTCCATTGGTTTCTCAAACCAATGGCGCAACCAAGGACGACCCCGGCCGTATTTGTGACCAAGAAGAAGCAGGGGACTTTCGCTGTCCTGCAAAGGCGTGTTAGAGCGCCAGCCTGATCTGAACCCGGAACGTTTCATGTCTTTCACCCTCGCCATTGTCGGGCGCCCCAATGTGGGTAAGTCGACGCTGTTCAACCGGCTGGTTGGCAAGCGGCTGGCACTGGTCGATGACCAGCCCGGCGTGACGCGCGATCTGCGCGAAGGCGCGGCGCGGCTTGGGGATTTGCGCTTTACCGTGATCGACACTGCCGGTCTGGAAATGGCCGATGATGAAAGCCTGCAGGGGCGAATGCGCAAGCTGACAGAACGTGCGGTCGAAATGGCCGATATCTGTCTGTTTTTGATCGACGCACGCGCAGGAGTGCTGCCAGCGGACGAGGTTTTCGCCGACATCCTGCGGCGCAAGAATGCCCATGTCATATTGGCGGCCAACAAAGCCGAAGGAAACGCGGGCGAAAGCGGGCTGATCGAGGCCTTTTCGCTGGGGCTGGGCGAGCCGATTGGCTTGTCCGCGGAACATGGCGAAGGACTCGGCGACCTGTTGAGCGTCCTGATGCCGCTCTCGGATGAATTTTCCGAGCGTGAACAGGCGGATACGCCGCTTGTCGATGTCGATGTCACCGAGGGTGCGGATGCCACGATCCCCGAGCGCACATTGCAGATTGCAGTCGTCGGGCGGCCCAACGCGGGCAAATCGACACTGATCAACAAGATCATCGGCGAGGACCGCTTGCTGACCGGCCCAGAGGCCGGGATCACACGCGATGCAATTTCCGTCACCGCCAACTGGCGGGGTCGCGACATGCGCATCTTCGATACCGCCGGAATGCGCAAAAAGGCCAAAGTGCAGGACAAGCTTGAAAAACTGTCCGTATCCGACGGGCTGCGGGCGGTGAAATTTGCGGAAGTTGTCGTCGTTTTGCTCGATGCTGCGATCCCGTTCGAGCAACAGGATCTGCGCATTGCCGATTTGGCCGAGCGCGAGGGGCGTGCCGTCGTGGTAGCGGTGAACAAATGGGATGCCGAACCGGAAAAGCAGGCCAAATTGGCGGAGTTGAAGGAGGCGTTCGAGCGGTTGTTGCCGCAATTGCGCGGCGCACCGTTGGTTACGGTTTCCGCGCTGACGGGCAGGGGGCTTGACCGCCTGCACGCGGCAATCCTGAAGGCGCATGACGTCTGGAACCGCCGCGTGCCCACCGCGCGACTGAACCAATGGCTGACCGGCATGCTGGAGGCGCATCCGCCCCCTGCTCCCGGCGGGCGGCGCATCAAACTGCGCTACATCACCCAAGCCAAAACCCGCCCTCCCGGTTTTGTCGTCATGTGCTCCCATCCTGACAAGATGCCGGCAAGTTACGAGCGCTATCTGGTCAATGGCCTGCGCGAGGATTTCGACATGCCCGGCACGCCGATCCGGCTGACAATGCGGTCGCAGGCTGACAAGAACCCGTATAAAAACCGCAAGAAATCAACGCCATCGCGGCTTAGAAAGCATTTGGACAAGAAGAAGTAGGCGCAAGGTGGTGCCTGCCAGGTGGCAGCGTCGGAAATTTTTCTGATGCGGACCTTGCGGACTTGCGCCCCTCGCGCGGAATCAAGCCGCAGGCGCCCCGGCCATCGCCTGCCCGTCCCCACGGGCTGGCGATTTGATGAGGGCAGCGCAATCCTTTGAACTCGTACGGACTTGGCTTGGATAAGCGGACGAACTTCAAAGTCGTATCGCCATCCCACGGGCAGGCAATCGCGCGTCTTGGTTTTTGGGTCGCGACCTCCCGTTTCGGGCCGAATTCGACACCAAGATACCGGCTTTCAGGTCTCCGAATTTCCGCAACAGCGCCCACTCTCCCCTTGACCTCACCAACTATGCCGTTGCTAGAAATACCCATTGGTTGAGTCATTCAGGGGATTTCCCGCCGATGAAGCGCCTTGTCGTTCTTTGCGACGGAACCTGGAACACGCTTGACGGGCATCACACCAATGTCGCCCGCCTGCGCCAGAACGCGGTCAAACCCTTTGCCGAACGCCCGTTCAGCAAATCAGGCGGCGCGATCAGAATTGAACAGCGGGTCAAATATGTCGAAGGCCTTGGCACTGACACGATGAACAATGTCGTCAGCCGCACGTTTAACAACCTGAAAGCCGCTGCGTTGGGCAGTGGCCTGAACGAAAAAATCAAAGAAGCCTATGTCTGGATAGCGCAGGAATACGACCCCGGCGACGAAATCTATCTGTTCGGGTTTTCGCGCGGCGCCTATACTGCGCGCTCTCTGGCCGGGTTCGTTCGCGCCGCCGGGATCATCGAAAACCCTGTTGAAAACGGCATCCTCGTCAACGAAGCCTTCGACCGGTATCGATCCCGCCATATCGACACGCACCCAAACAGCGAGAAAAGCTCTGAATTCCGCTGGCGGGTGTCGCCCAAGGTTTATACCGGCGAGGCCGAGGGGAAATGGCGCCTCGCCAATGGCCACGCGCAAGGCCAGGAAATCCGCATCCGGTATGTCGGAATCTGGGACACGGTCGGGGCGCTTGGCGTGCCGGGCATCTTCAATAAATGGGCTCGGGCGTGGAACAAGGAATACAATTTCCACGACGCGAAACTGTCGCGACTGGTCGAGGCGGGACGCCACGCGCTCGCCGCGGATGAGCGGCGTCGCAATTATCCGCCGACGCTTTGGGAGAATCTCGAAAACCTCAATCGGGCGGTTGTGGATGAATACCGTCGCAGTAACCGTGTCGCGCAGCCCTCGCTGGAAGAGGAGCGCGCGATGTATAAATACCTGCAGCAATGGTTTCCCGGCGACCACGGCATGATTGGTGGGTCGGGTAAGAACCGCGAACTGTCTGAATTTGCCTTTAAGTGGGTGCTGGAAGGTGCAATCGCGCAAGGGCTTGTATTTGAGGAAGAATTTATGAAACGCGTCGCCGCTGGCTGCGGCTTTGGCGGGCCGCTTTCCAACCGTCGCATTCGATTTGGCGGCCGTGAGAGGCAACTCGCCACCGACGCGATGGATGTCTCCGAGGTCACGCTGCACCGGCTTGCCTTCGGCGGTGATGGCAACAGGCAATACGACCCGCGCACATTGCGCCCGTTATACGGCGAACTTGCGCCCCGTCTCCCTGCAAAGCCAAAGAAGGATTTCCCGAAATAGCGGCCGTCTTTTGTGCAGCATTGCGACACTGGTGCGTGAATCCGCGACTGCACCTTGTCATTCATCGCTCGAAAACTATTATTAACAGTGATTAAGGGGCCGCTCGCATTAAGGCGCGCGGGGATTATCATCCGGTGGCTGCAATGGATATTCGAGAGTATCTGAAACCGTTCACGAAGAAAGACAATCGCATCGCGTCGTTAAGCTATTTCGGCACATACGCGGTGTTCTTTCCCGTCCTCTGGACCGCGGCCACGCTGATCGACGCGGGGCTTTGGTGGGCGTCCGCGCCGTTGGTGATCATCACCACCTTCTGCCTGACACGCTTTTACGTCCTCCAGCACGACACCGGGCACCATTCGCTTTTTTCGAAGAAGGCGCATAACGACTGGGCCGGGTATGGCCTGTCGATCTTCACCTTCACGCCCTATCGCGCGATGCAGTACAATCACAACATGCACCACGCCTATCTGGGCAATCTCGACCACCGCGAGACGACCGAGATTTACACCATGACGCGCCGTGAATGGGATGCTGCCGGGTTTTGGGAACGTCTGCGCTATCGCCTCTACCGCAACCCGGCGATCCTGATTCCCATCGGCGGGCTGTTTACCTATTTCATCGCCTATCGCTGGCCCAAGAACACGCCGAAAATCGGCATTCCCGGCGTGCTCGCCCATAACGCCATGATGGCGACGTGGTTCATCCTGCTTTACCTGTGGCTTGGCTGGACTGGCATTGCCGTGCTGGCCATTGCCGCCATCCTCGCGGCAAATGTCGGTGTCTTCATGGTGTTCCTGCAGCATAATTTCGAGGATACATACTGGGACCGTAAACCCGACCTCGATTTCCGCATGGCCACTTTGCAGGGTTCTTCCTGCCTCGATCTTGGCCACCTCTGGGACATCGGCACCTGCAACATCGCCTATCACGACATCCACCACTTCATGCCCGCGATCCCCAGCTACCGTTTGCGCATCGCCCACCACGGCCTGCCCGAGCACCTCGCCCTGCGCCGCATCAAGTGGCCCGAGGCGATTGCGTCGTTTGGGTTGAAACTCTGGGACGAAGAGGCGAAACGTCTGGTGCCGTTCCCGAAGGAACGTGGGGCTGTAGGGGTTCCGGCGGAGTGAAACTGCGATTGGCGTCCGCGACAAAACCGTGTAAAATTAAGAGGAAATTGAGGTGAGCGGCTAGTACTTCAAAACAATCGATTTAGCTTTTGGCAGGGCCAACCGGCTAGATAGACCGTTCTCGGAAAATATCGAGCACTTGATACAGTCCGTGAATTCGCACAAACGACACCTGCTGGTTGGTAGCAGTTTCGGAGTATATTTTGCTTGGGGTTCGATTTAGGTGTTTGAATGACGATATGTGATCGCGCAGCAATAAAGTCGAGAATTATTGGAGAAATGCAAATGATTTCAAAATTGGTTCAGTTGGTCAGTGTGTTAATAGTACTGGTAGTCAACAGTGCCTTCGCTGCACCAGAAGTGAAGATTGCAGGCATTCAATCTTACCACCCTTCAAAATTTCCGGATCTGATTTGACGTTTGTCTGATCTGTGTGATTCAAGGAGTCTCCACTGCTGATATTGGAGGCTGGTTTGTTGGGAAATGTTTGTTTTTCAGAGCTTTATTCGAAGGTTGAGGCGGATTTTCAGGACCGCTTGCTCGGGTATCACAAGTCGCGCCGGGAGGGATTGTGCATCATAGCAAGCGTGATTTTGAACACGCGCAGCGTCAATCTGATGGAAAATGCGGCTGCTCTGCCCCGCGATATCGGCTCTGTGGACCACCGCTATCAATACATTTCGCGGGTTCTGGGCAATCCTCACATCGATACTGATGAGATCATGCAGGCCTATGTTGGTGAAATTTTCCGCCGCCAGTGTGAGGCCGGAGAAACGATTGTGGTGGCCCTTGATCAAAGCAAGCTCAACGAAGGGCATGAGGTTTTGATGTTATCGGTGCGGATGCGGGATCGGGCCCTCCCGGTCGCCTGGCGTGTACGCCAGACCAAAGGGCCGATTGGATGGCGCGTGCAACATGAGCTTTTGGAAGCAGTCCGCCCATGGCTCCCGGCGGATGCGCGTGTGTTGCTGGCGGGAGATCGGTTTTATGGAACCGCCCGATTGGTCGCATGGTGCCAGGAGGCTGGATGGGACTACCGGCTGCGCATGAAGGGAAATATCACACTGCAACATCAGGGTGGCGAGATGATGACGCGCGAAATTGCCCAACTGATGCCCGAAGGGCTTGTAAACGCTGAGCTTTACGGAACGGGCGTCTTTAGCAACATTGGAGTGCTTCACGAAGAGGGGCACAAAGAGCCTTGGATTATTGCCATGAATGCAGCACCGTCCGAGTACAAGGTGCTCGATTATGGAATGCGTTGGGGAATTGAAGCCATGTTCTCCGACTTCAAAACCCGGGGCTTTGAAATTACTCAAAGCCAGATCAAAAAGCCGGATCAATTGGCCCGCCTCATTTTGGTGCTGGCAATCGCCATGTACTGGGCTGTTTCAACCGGAGCAAACGAAGAGCACCACGTCGCAATACGCGGCGAAAAAAGGGGATTCGAAAAGCCCGAAGGTCCTTATGCTCTCTCTTCAAGACAGGCCTTCGTGCTATCCGACGATGCCTCGCAGGTTATGCCAAAATCCCCAAGCTCTGGGATGTCTGGCTAAATTGAAGGGTGGTAAGGGCATTCAATTGAATGACTTTGAATCTGTCGCATTGTCTGCATTGGAAAACGGAGGTTTTAGTATAGGAAAGACAAGTACTACGATATCATTTGACACACGAGTCAAAATGATTTCTGCGGGTGAAGTGAACGCCAAGCACGATGTGTTATACTCAGTCACCGCAGCAAAAGGAACGTTGACCGTTAGCGTCAGATTCATACCCTGGCCAGAGGGAAACCGAGTTTATAGCATTTCGTTTGAAGAGACTGACTCTCAGATCACAAAATCCACAATGGTTGAACAATTGGTTGAAAGATTTGGAACGCCGAAGTGCTATCCGTGCACTAGAAATAGGCATGGAAATATCGCGCAATGGCAAAATGACAACTGGTATTCGACGGTTCAGTTCATGAATCGCGGCTACGGAGATTTTTATCGTTTTATTGTAACTCCCAAGCACCCCCCACGTTTGAGTGTTATTGTCAGTTTTATGGTGAGTCGAATTTGCCATTTTGCGCGTGTTTTTTTTCTTTCTTGTCTGAATTCTGTGGCGCCGGGTTGATTTCTCTGAATCAGTGGTGGGATGGATCAGGTTGCCGCCCTTGAACAACTTCTCGCCACGGCTCTGCGTCGGATCGCTGAGCTTGAAGCTGCGTTGGCGAGCATGGCGGAAGAGATCACGGACCTGCGCCGACAGTTGGCCAAGAACAGCAGCAATAGCAGCAAGCCCCCTTCAAGTGATGGCCTGAAGAAGCCAGCCCCGCGCAGCCTGCGTGGCAAATCCGGAAAGAAAAGTGGCGGCCAAGTTGGCCACCGGGGCGACACCCTGCGCCAGACGTCAACACCCGACTTTGTCGAACGGCATGAGGCGACGCATTGCAGCGCCTGTCAGAGCGCCCTGACGGCGGAGATGGTGAAAGGGATCGAGAAGCGTCAGGTGTTCGACTTGCCTGCGCCACGCCTGGAGGTCACCGAGCATCAGGCGGCGGTTTATTGTTGCGACCATTGTCGAGCCACGACGACGGCTGGCTTTCCCGATGGCGTGGCCGCGCATGTGCAATATGGCACGCGCATGCGGGCAGTGGCGGTCTATTGCAATGTTCAGCAGCTGATACCCGAGGATCGGGTCTGCCAGCTTATGCGCGACCTGTTTGGGGCCACCAGCTTGTGCGCGGCCAGCGTGACCAACTGGACGCGCGGCGCGGCAAATAAGATGGGTGTCGTGGTTGAACACATTCTCGCCCGGCTTGCCGAAGGCGGCGTTCGGCATCTGGACGAGACCGGACTTCGTGTTGCCGGCAAGCTGCACTGGCTGCACACGATCTGCGATACCGCCTTCACCCATTACCGCATCAGCGCCAAACGCGGTGCTGTTCCAACCTTCCTGACCGGCGGGACGATCATTCATGATCACTGGAAACCCTACTACGCCCATATGAGCGGAGTGGACGCCCACGCCCTCTGCGGGGCGCATCACTTGCGCGAACTCAAGGCCATCGAAGAGATCGAAAAAGAGCCTTGGGCGACGGAGATGAGCGCAGTGCTTCATAGCGCCAATCAACTCAGATGCGCGGCTCAGGATCAAGGCGAGACCGAACTCCCGGAACTGGTTCGCCAGGGTATAGTCACCAGATACATGGCGATCCTCGCCAAGGGGCTCGCCTTCCACGAACGCCAGCCCCCGCTGGCCAAAAGCCCCGGCACCCGCGGCCGAAAAGCCAGGCGGCCAGGCCACAACCTGCTCCTCCGCCTGCGTGACTACCGCGATGACGTTTTGCGATTCATCGCCGACTTCGCGGTCCCATTCACAAACAATCAGGCCGAACAGGACCTGCGCATGATGAAGCTGCGCATGAAAATCTCGGGCACCTTCCGCACCCTCGAGGGCGCGCGGGTCTTCGCCGACATCAGGTCCGTCATCTCGACGGCCAGAAAACACCGGTTCAACATCCTGGAAATCCTGACCCTGTCACCACCTCAGATCATCGCACGGCTCTGACGGAACAAAACCCCGCAACCCTATCGGACAGGGTGCTTGGGAGTTACCAAGAAAGAAAAAAACACGCGCAAAATGGCAAATTCGACTCACCATAAAACTGACAATAACACTCAAACGTGGGGGGTGCTTGGGAGTTACTTCTATTCTTACTATTGGTCCCGTCCCGCAGTCTCGCGCTGGAATACTGCGATGAACTCTGGTTCACGCGAAACCTGATTTTCCACAATGGCGGCCATTGTTTTAGCTCGCCTTTGGGCAAGGCCGTGTTCGGCAACGAAAGCTGCGATTCCGGCGGGGTCACGGTTTTGGATAAAGATCGGGCATTTATCGCGCGCCTGCGCGCCGCCGAGGCTGAAGAAGGCTGCAAGGTAGACACCAGCCGCACGATCATGCCGGTCATCATGCCCGAGGCGCGCAAGGCGCTGGTCGATCACCCATTTCCCACGCTTTATGAAAGTTCCTGTATCGGCTGGCTTGGCGAGCGCGTGACGCTGCACAAGGGTCGGGACACGGCCAGTGACGTTACCGGCGCGATCCGCAAGGGCGACACGATGCTGTTTCAGTTTGAGGATGTGGGCGACTGGACGTTTGTAGAAGTCATGCTGAACGGGATCACCGCAGCCATGGGTTGGGCGCAGATTGAACTGGGTGAAGAAAGCTGTGCGATGGTCGCGGGGTAGGGAAGGAACCGGTTGCCGGTGTGTTGCTGGCGACAGTTCGTTACTGGCTGGAATTGGACTATCGGCGGTTTTGCGCGATAGCCGGTCGGGTCGTCAGCTTCTTTTCAAGAGGCCCCGGCCAAACGAACTCTTTAGCGAAACGCAGGCCAGGGGTCGGCTTGGAGGGCGCCGTGACCGGCTGGAATAAGCGGTGTGATCACGTCCATGCTCCGACGTTCAAGAATTTCACAACGCTGCAAAAGCGCCCTCCAGGTCGGTCGCTGCCCGGGAAAAGCTCGGGCCGGTATGACGGTTTGTGGTCGCGGGAACCGGAAGGAGCGGCGTGTGCCGCAAAGTGGAGGTTTGCCGCTTTCAGATGATCCGATAGCACCCGCGCTGGTTGCCCGGCCTAGCGATTTCCCGGCTTGACCTGCAAAAGCGGCATCACTTCTGCCATCTCGGGCCCGCGTTCGCGCCCGGTTACGGCTTTGCGCAACGGCATGAAAAGCCCGCGACCCTTTCGCGCCGTGGCCTCTTTCACGTCCGAAGTCCAGGTGCCCCATGTGTCGGGACCGTAAGGCGGTTCGCCCAGCAAATTGAGCGCTGTGGCGACAAAGTCGCGATCTTCGTCATCGACCAATGGCGCCGCCCCGTCCCGGAACAAGGCCCACCATTGCGCCATGTCCCCGCGAATAGCGATGTTTTCGCGCACGACCTGCCAGAAGGCCTCTGCCTGCCCCCCCGGCACGCCAAGTGCGGCGATGTCGTCGGCCACCGCGGCCAAGGGTAAACCGGCGAGATACCGCGCCGACAAGGGGGCCAAATCTGCCTCGTCGAATTTCGTCGGTGCCGCACCAAAGCGCGAGATGTCGAAGCCGTCGATCAACTCGCCCATCTTGTTGCGCAACTCCACCGGGTCCGAAGACCCAAGCCGCGCCATGTGGCTGAGGATTGCCATCGGTTCGACGCCTTGTTCGCGCAATCCCCGCAGCGACAAGGACTCAAAACGCTTGGACAGTTTTTCGCCTTGCGGGCCGGTCAACAGCGAATGATGCGCGAATTCCGGCACGGCACCGCCAAGCGCCTGAATGATCTGGATCTGTGTCGCGGTGTTGGTCACATGGTCCGACCCGCGCACAACATGCGTGACGCCCATTTCGGTGTCGTCCACGACCGAGGCCAAGGTGTAGAGCACCTGACCGTCCTGCCGGATCAACACCGGGTCGCTGACAGATGCGGCGTCGATCGAGATCTCGCTGAGGATTCCGTCGACCCATTCGATGCGTTCATGGTCCAGCTTGAACCGCCAAACACCTTGCCCGCGTTCCGCCTTTAGCGCCGCGCGCGCGTCGTCAGTCAGGTCCAGCGCCGCGCGGTCATAGACCGGGGGCTTGCCCATGTTCAGCTGTTTCTTGCGCTTCAGGTCCAGTTCAACGGGCGTTTCGAAAGCTTCATAAAACCGCCCCGCGTTGCGCAGTTGATCCGCGGCGGATGCATAGCGATCCAGCCGGTCGGATTGCTTTTCAATCCGGTCCCATGTCAGCCCCAGCCATTCCAGGTCCTCCTGAATGGCGTCGGCATATTCCGATTTTGAACGCTCCGGGTCTGTATCGTCGAGCCGCAAGATGAAAGTCCCGCCCGCGGCCCGTGCGATCAGAAAGTTGAACAGTGCCGTGCGCAGGTTTCCGATATGCAGATAGCCCGTGGGCGAGGGGGCAAAGCGGGTGGTGGTCATGGGGGTCTCCTTGAGCGGCAATCCCATGTCATATGGCTTGGCGGAAGTCCACCGGGGTTTGGCAGGAGGCAACGTGTTAGAATTGGATCAAGATGTTCGAACCTACCAATTTCAGACCGCCCGCGACCACAAGGACAAGACGCGCGAATGCCAACCCGTGGGGACGGACAGGCGATCGCGCGGCGGCCCGAGGGGACTTGATTCCGCGCGGGGAGGGAATGCCCCAAACAAGCGTGGTGACGAAACCCGATGTTCCCGTACTAAACAAAACTGCTCTAAACGCGCGGCCGGTCCGCCGGATAGGTCCCCAGCACCTTCAGATAGCTCGTGAAATAATCCAGCTCCTCGAACGCCAGCTGCACCGAGCGGTCATCGGGATGCCCTTCGATATCGGCATAAAACTGTGTCGCGGTGAAGGAACCGTCAACCATATAGCTTTCAAGCTTGGTCATGTTCACGCCATTGGTCGCGAACCCGCCCATCGCCTTATAAAGCGCTGCCGGAACAGACCTTACGCGGAACACGAATGTGGTGATCATGGTCTCGCTGCGCCGGGAATTGTCCGGCTCAGGCGCCATGATCAGGAAGCGTGTCGTGTTCTGGTCGTGATCCTCGATGTGTCTGGCCAACACATCCAGACCGTAAATATCGGCGGCTAGCGTGCTGGCCAGCGCCGCCTTGGTGGGATCCGCCCATTCCGCCACTTCACGCGCCGCACGGGCGTTATCAGGGCTGATCCAGCCGATAATCTGGTGCTTGTTCAGGAATTCTCCACATTGTGGCAGCAAAACGAGATGTGAATACGCTTCCTTCACATCCGCAATATTCGCCCCCTGAACCCCGAGCAGAGAGATATGCACCCGCAGAAATTCCTCTTCCACGATATGCAAACCCGATTCCGGCAGCAGCCGGTGAATGTCGGCCACGCGTCCATAGGTCGAATTTTCGACCGGCAGCATCGCCAGATCCGCCGCGCCCGCATTCACCGCCGCAATCACGTCTTCAAATGTGCGACACGGCAAGGGGTCGTGATCGGGGTGCGCGGCGACGCAGGCCTCGTGACTATAGGCGCCAAGTTCTCCCTGAAACGCGATTTTTGCCATCTGATCCATCCCTGCCCAAAGGGGCGTTTGGTCGCGCCTGATACACCTTGAAAGGGGCGCGCGGAAGCGGATAGATACGGCCAACTTCTGAGTAAGGACAAACGCGACATGTTCGACACAATGACAATGACCAAGATCGTAGGCGGCGTTTGCGGCATGTTCCTGGTCTTTTTGCTGGGCAAATGGGCCGCGGAAACGATTTACCATGTTGGCCCTGCGGGTGGCGGACATGGCGAAGACCACGCGGCTTTGCAGGCTTACACCATCGACACCGGCGCATCTGACAGCCACGGGGACGAGGAAGAGGATGCAGTGCCATTTGCCGACCTCTACGCAGTTGCCGATGCCGGCAAGGGCGAGGGCGAATTCAAGGCCTGCCGGTCCTGCCACAAGATCGAAGACGGCAAAAACGGCACCGGCCCGCACCTGTTTGGCATTGTCGGGCGCGCAGTTGGCGTTGTTGACGGGTTCAATTACTCGGGCAATCTGGTGAAAGTCGTTCAATCCTGGGGGCCTGAAGAGCTGGACGCGTTTCTGGAAAACCCCAAGGGTTACGCCCCGGGCACCAAGATGTCCTTTAAGGGCATGAAAGACCCCGAAGACCGCGCGAACCTGATCAAGTGGCTCGATTCGCTCGACGGTTAAGAATTCGCTAACAATGCGTACGATTGGCCGCCCGCTTTGGGCGGCCTTTTTGTTAACAAAGTCTCAAAGCCCTGTGAAATTGTGAGAATGCTCTGGTAACAGGGAACATATTCTTTCATCACAAGGCAAAATTAACCAGTATTTCAGGCAACGGTCGGACGATTTGGTTAACATGGGCCGAAGAGCGGAGGAAATAACATGACGCAACGCAAAACAAACGCGCGCGCAGCCACCCTTTCCCGGCAGGTCGCGTTCCTGCAAAGATTGCTCTGGTCCCTTTCCCTTGGCGTTCTGGCGCTCGCCGCGATGGTGGTTGCGGCCAAGGCCGAAACCATCCGCACACATGGCGTCTCAACTTTTGGAGAATTGAAATATCCGGCTGATTTCAAACATCTCGACTATGTGAACCCAAACGCCCCCAAGGGCGGCGAAATCTCGTTTGCATGGTCATCGGGTTCATTTGACTCAATGCATCCCTATACGCGCAAAGGGCGTTCCGCCGTTCTTGCCAGCGTATTCTTTGAATCGATGCTGGAAGGTACGGCGGATGAGATAGGCTCGTCATATTGCCTGCTCTGCGAATACATCGAATACCCCGAAGACAAAGCGTGGGTGATCTTTAAGATCCGAGATGAGGCAAAATTTTCCGACGGCTCGGACCTGACCGCCGATGACGCACTGTTCAGCTATGAAATTCTGCGTGACGAAGGCTTGCCCAGCTTTCGCGCCTCCATCGGAAAAACGCTGGCCAGTGCCGAGGTGCTGGATGACAAACGCATAAAATACACATTCACCGAAACCGCACCGCTGCGCGGTCGTATCGAATCCGCCGGTGGCTTGCCGGTATTCAGCCGTGCCAGCCACGATGCCAGCGGACTGGCCTTTGAAGACAGCAGGCTGGAACCTCTGCTGGGCTCGGCTGCCTATACGCTGGGCGAAATCGATGTCGGCAATCGGGTGATCTACACCCGCAACACGGACTATTGGGGCAAGGACCTGCCCATCACCCAGGGGCGCAACAATTTCGACTCGATCCGGATTGAATATTTCGGCGATGCCATCGCGGCTTTTGAAGGGTTCAAGGCGGGTGAGTATACGTTCCGTCAGGAAAGTTCCTCAAAGAACTGGGCCACGGCCTATGACTTTCCCGGACTGGATGCGGGCCATATCGTCAAAGCGGAATTGCCCGATGACACGATCACATCCGGTCAGGCCATTGTCATGAACATGCGGCGCGAGAAGTTTCAGGACGTGCGCGTCCGCGAGGCGCTCGCGCTGATGTTCAACTTTGAATGGACCAACAAGACGCTGTTCTTTGGGCTTTATGCGCAAGGCACAAGCTTCTGGACCGGGTCTGATCTGGCGGCCGAAGGTTTGCCGAGCGACGCGGAACTGGCGATCCTTGAACCGTTGCGCGACCAGTTGCAGCCGGAAGTTTTTACCGAACCTGCCTATACGCTGACGCCGTCTAACGAGGCAGAGGCACGCGACCGCCGCAAGGCGCGCAGGGCGCTGCGGCTGTTGCAGGATGCAGGATTTGTTGCCGGTGACGATGGGATGCTGCGCAAGGACGGCAAAACGCTGGATGTGGAATACCTGAATTCCAGCGCCCTGTTTGACCGCATCATCAATCCTTACGTGGAAAATCTGCGCTCGATTGGCGTCAACGCCTCGCTGAACCGGGTCGACAACGCGGAATCAACACAGCGCGAGCGGGATTACGATTTCGATATCATAACCGATCACTTCCCGATGGGGTATGAGCCCGGATCCGGCCTGCGCCAGTATTACGGTCAGGAATCCAAGGACGCGTCTGTCTTCAATCCTTCCGGCGTTGGCAGCGAGCCCATCGACGTTCTGATCGAAACCGTCGTGAATGCCGAAACAAAAGATGAGATGACCAATGCCGTGAAGGCGCTGGACCGTGTGTTGCGCTGGGAACGTTTGCGCATCCCGCAATGGTACAACCCCAACCACTGGGTCAGCTATTACGACTTTTACGAATACCCCGATCCGCTGCCGCGCTACTCGCTCGGGTTTCTGGATTTCTGGTGGGCCAATCAGGAAAAGCTCGACGCATTGAAAGCGGCTGGCGCGCTTTAGGGCCAGCGAAATGGGCGCCTATATCCTCCGACGGCTGATGCTGGTGATCCCCACGCTTCTGGGGATCATGGTCATCAACTTCACACTGGTTCAGTTCGTGCCCGGCGGGCCGATTGAACAAGTCATTGCCCAGTTGGAAGGCGAAGGCGATGTGTTTCAGCAGATCACCGGTGGTGGGGAGGAGGCAAGCTCCTCCTTCGAAGAGGAAACCGATTATATCGGCGGGCGCGGGTTGCCGCCAGAGTTGCTGGCCGATCTGGAAGTGCAGTTCAATTTCAGCCGCGTTGTGTGTTCACCGGGTTTTGAGGGCGAACCGGACCTGAAGCACGAAGAATGCGAAGCGGTGCGTATCCCGGCGCTGGAACGCTTTCTGTTGATGATGTGGCGCTATATCCAGTTCGATTTCGGCGAAAGCCACTTCCGATCCATCGGCGTGCTGGAATTGGTGTTGGAAAAACTGCCTGTGTCATTGTCCCTCGGCCTTTGGTCTGTCCTTTTGATTTACCTGATCTCGATCCCGTTGGGTGTGCGCAAGGCGGTGAAAGACGGGACGCCGTTTGATACATGGACCTCTTCTGCCATCATCGTCGGCTATGCGATCCCCGGCTTTTTGTTCGCGATCCTGTTGCTCGTCTTGTTTGCGGGCGGGTCATTCTGGAAGATTTTCCCGCTCCGAGGGTTGACGTCCGACAACTGGGAAGAGCTGTCGATGATCGGCAAGGCGCTGGATTATTTCTGGCACATCACGCTGCCAATCATCGCCTATTCCATCGCCGGGTTCGCATCGCTGACTCTGCTGACGAAGAATTCCTTCCTCGACCAGATCAAGATGCAATATGTCACCACCGCCAAAGCAAAGGGGCTGACGGAACGCCGTGTGCTTTATGGCCATGTCTTCCGCAACGCGATGCTGATCGTGATTTCCGGTTTCCCGGCGCTGTTCATCGGCATCTTCTTCGGTGGTTCGCTGATTATCGAGACGATATTTTCGCTCGACGGCCTTGGGCGGCTCGGCTTCGAGGCCGCAGTCGCGCGTGATTTTCAGGTGATCTTCGGAACGCTGTTCTTCTTTGGCCTCATCGGCCTTGTCGTCGGCATCCTTTCTGACCTGATGTATGTCTTTGTCGACCCGCGCATCGATTTTGAAACGCGGGAGGGTTAGATGCCACTGACCGAACCCGACACCACCGCGGGCACCAAAGCCCCCGCCATTCCGGAACCCCCAAAAGGCTGGTTCACGCTGTCGCCGCTGAACCAGCGTCGTTGGCGCAATTTCACCCGCAACCGCCGCGCGTTGTGGTCGCTGTGGATATTCGCCATTCTCTTTGGCCTGTCGCTGTTCGCGGAGTTTCTGGCCAATGACAAGCCGATCCTCGTGCAATATCGTGGCGGCTATTACATGCCGATTTTCAGTTTCTATCCCGAAACGGAATTTGGCGGCGATTTCCAGACAGAGGCGGTCTATGGCGACGCGGAGGTCAAATGTCTGATCATCTCTGGCGGTCTCGAAGATTGCTTTGATGACCCCGACGGCATTATCGAGGCGGCTGAAACCGGGTTTGTGAATGGCGAGTCCATCGAAAAGGGCTGGCTTCTGTGGCCGCCGATCCCCTATCGCTTCGACTCGATTGCCGACACGGGCGGCGTGGCCCCCGGCCCCCCGAGCGCGCAGAACTGGCTTGGCACCGATGACACGTCACGCGATGTGCTGGCCCGCGTGATCTATGGCTTTCGCCTGTCGATCTTCTTCACAATCGTTGTGACCGCTTTGACCTCCCTTCTTGGAATCATCGCCGGGGCTGTTCAGGGCTATTTCGGCGGCTGGACTGACCTGATCTTCCAGCGGGTGATCGAAATCTGGGGCGCGACACCGTCGCTTTACGTCATCATCATCATGTTCGCGATATTCGGGCGAAGTCTTAGCCTCTTAATCTTCCTGATGGTCATCTTCGGCTGGACATCGCTTGTCGGTGTGGTGCGCGCCGAATTCCTGCGTGCGCGCAATTTCGAATACATCCGCGCCGCCAAGGCGCTGGGTGTGTCGAACTGGACCATCATGTTCCGCCACATGCTGCCCAATGCGATGGTCGCGACGCTGACCATGCTGCCCTTCATCATCACCGGCACAATCGGGTCGCTGGCGGGGCTCGATTTCCTTGGCTATGGCCTGCCGTCCTCGGCGCCGTCGCTGGGCGAGATGACATTGCAGGCGAAACAGAACCTGCAGGCGCCGTGGCTCGGCTTCACCGCCTTCATCACTTTTGCCGTCATGCTGTCGCTGTTGATTTTCATCTTTGAAGGCATCCGCGACGCGTTTGACCCCAGAAAGACGTTTGAATGAACCGCGTTCTGGACATCAAAAATCTAAGCGTTTCCTTCCGTCAGGACGGCGCGCTAACCGATGCCGTTCGGGGGGTGTCATTCCATGTCGACAAGGGCGAAACCGTCGCGCTGGTGGGTGAAAGCGGGTCGGGCAAATCAGTGACCGCGCTGTCCACCGTCTCGCTTCTACCAGACAGCGCCGAAATTTCCGGTTCCGTCAACTATGAAGGCGAGGAAATGGTCGACGCGTCCGAAGCGCGGCTGCGCAAGGTACGCGGCAACGACATCAGCTTCATCTTTCAGGAGCCGATGACCTCGCTGAACCCGCTGCATACACTGGAAAAACAGATCCGTGAAAGCATTCAGTTGCATCAGGGCCTGACGGGCGACGCGGCGCGGAACAAAATTATCGAGCTGTTGAACAAGGTCGGTATCCGCGACCCGGAAACCCGGCTGAAGGACTATCCACACCAATTGTCAGGCGGACAGCGGCAGCGGGTGATGATCGCGATGGCGCTGGCGAACGGGCCGGAACTGTTGATCGCCGATGAGCCGACCACAGCACTTGATGTCACCATTCAGGCGCAGATTCTCGACCTGCTGTATGACCTGAAACAGGCCGAGGATATGAGCCTGCTGTTCATCACTCACGACCTTGGCATCGTACGCAAGATCGCCGACCGGGTTTGCGTGATGCAGAACGGCGAGATCGTGGAGCAGGGGGCAACGAAGGAAATCTTCGCCAACCCGCAGCACCCCTATACCAGGAAGCTTCTCGGGGCAGAGTCGGTTGGCCAGCCCGCGCCGGTGCCCACAGATGCAAAAGTCGTCGCACGCACTGAAGATTTGCGCATCTGGTTCCCGATCCAGCGTGGGCTGCTCCGGAAAGTCGTTGGCCATATCAAGGCGGTGAACGCGGCGACGATTGATGTCCGGTCCGGCGAAACGCTTGGAATCGTTGGTGAAAGCGGGTCGGGAAAGACCACCCTTGCACTGGCCATCATGCGGTTGATTTCGTCCAACGGCGCGATCCATTTCATGGACGAACCGATCCATACCCGGCGTAGCGGCGACATGCGATCCCTTCGCCGTGACATGCAAATCGTGTTTCAGGACCCTTATGGCAGCCTTTCACCGCGCATGACCGCGGAAGAGATCATTGCCGAGGGGTTGGGCGTTCACAAAATTGCTTCCGACAAATCCAGGCGCGAGCTTGTGGCCGAAATCATGGACGAGGTCGGACTCGATCCGATGACCATGCACCGCTATCCGCATGAGTTTTCAGGCGGGCAGAGGCAGCGGATCGCCATTGCCCGTGCGATGATCCTGCGGCCCAAGCTTCTGGTTCTTGATGAACCGACATCGGCGCTGGATATGACGGTGCAGGTACAGATCGTCGAGCTTTTGCGCGACCTGCAAAAGCGTTATGGGCTGGCCTATCTGTTCATCAGCCATGACCTGAAAGTCATTCGCGCAATCAGCCACAAGGTCATCGTGATGCGCCGGGGCGATATCGTTGAGGCGGGGTCGTCAGACGACATCTTCCACAATCCGCAGACGGATTATACGCGCGAGTTGATGGCAGCGGCGTTTGATCTGAATACGGATGCGGCTTGATCATCCGAGCCGCAAGCGATGATCTCAGGGCGACACCGAATGTTGCCACCCCGCGCGGAATCAAGGCCCTTGGGCCGCCGCGCAATCGACGACGCGCCCCAACGCGGCGGCGATTTGGCCGAGGTTGGCGGTAATTTCAGGACATGTACGGATTTGGCGAGATAAAGTGATCCAATCTGTTGTTGCATCGCCACCGCGCGCGTCGTCAATCGCGCGGCAAGTCAGATGATCGAAACCGTCGGCCAAAAACGAAAAAGGCCCCGCAAAGCGGGGCCAATTCCAATGATATGAAAGCGAGATCAGTCACGGCTTTCCGGCGTCTCCACCAGTCCCGCGTCGGCAAAGTGATCCTCTGCCACTGACAGATCGTCGACCGGCGCCATCAGCTGTGCCGCGGCTTCCGCCTCGGCCCGTGCGGCTTCGATCACCTCGTTGTCGCGCTCTGTCGCGATCCGGCGCACGCGCTGGGTTGCCCCACCGGTACCGGCCGGGATCAGGCGCCCGACGATGACGTTTTCCTTCAGGCCAACAAGCTTGTCCTTCTTGCCCTGAACCGACGCCTCGGTCAGTACCCGCGTGGTTTCCTGGAATGACGCGGCAGAGATAAACGACCGTGTCTGCAACGACGCCTTGGTGATGCCCAGAAGGATCGGCTCGCCCGATGCAGGACGCGCACCCTTGGCAATCGCCTTTTCGTTCGCCTCTTCGAACTCTGCCTTGTCGACATGTTCGCCTTTAAGCAGTGTGGTTTCCCCTGAATCCAGGATCTCCCACTTCTGCAGCATCTGGCGCACGATCACCTCGATATGCTTGTCGTTGATCTTCACGCCCTGCAGTCGATAGACGTCCTGCACCTCGTCGATCATGTAATCGGCCAGCGCCTCGACACCCATCACCGCAAGAATGTCATGCGGGGCCGGGTTGCCATCCATGATGTAATCACCCTTCTGAACAAAATCACCTTCCGCTACCGGAATGTGCTTGCCCTTGGGCACCATGTATTCGACCGGCTCCAGGCTTTCATCCGAAGGCTCGATCGAGATGCGGCGCTTGTTCTTGTAGTCGCGACCAAAGCGCACGTAACCATCAATGTCGGCGATGATCGCGTGATCCTTGGGACGACGTGCTTCGAACAGTTCGGCCACACGCGGCAGACCACCGGTGATGTCCTTGGTCTTGGCGCCCTCGCGCGGGATACGCGCAACAACGTCACCGGCCTTGATCTCTGCCCCGTCTTCAATCGACAGAATGGCATCAACCGACATGGCATAGGTGATCGGATTGCCTGCATCGTTGCGCACCGGTTCGCCATCCTTGTCGACAAGAATGACCTCTGGTTTCAGCTCGTTGCCTTTCGGAGCCGCGCGCCAATCGCTGACGATGCGCTGGGTCATGCCCGTTGCATCGTCGGTATCCTCGCGGATCGAAATGCCGCTGACCAGATCGACAAACTTCGCTGTCCCGGCCTTTTCGGCGATGATCGGCAGGGTATAGGGATCCCATTCGAACAGCTTGTCGCCGCGTGCGACCTTGGCCTTGTCCTTGACGTGCAGCTTTGAGCCATAGGTCAGCTTGAACGAAGATCGTTCCACATCGTTTTCGTCGATGATTGCAATCGACATGTTGCGGCCCATCACAATGATCTCTCCGCCAGCGTTCTTCAGTGTGCTGGCGTTGCGATACTCGATCTTGCCGTCCTGGCTGGCTTCCTGGAACGATTGCTGACCACCCTGCGCGATGCCGCCGATGTGGAATGTCCGCATCGTCAGCTGCGTGCCGGGTTCACCGATGGACTGCGCCGCGATGATACCGACAGCCTCGCCGATATTCACCTTGGTGCCGCGTGCAAGGTCGCGACCGTAACATTGCGCACAAACGCCTTCCTCGGCCTCACAGGTCAGGGGCGAGCGGATGCGCACGGCTGCGATGCCAGCGCCTTCGATATCGTCAGCCTTACGCTCGTCGATCAACTCGCCTTCGGCCAGCAGAATCTCTTCGGTGGCAGGGTTCAGCACGTCTTCCGCGCCAACACGGCCCAGAATACGCTCTGACAGAGACGCAACAACCTCGCCATCGTTCACCGCCGCTTCGACGGTGATCGAGTTTTCGGTGCCGCAATCGTCCATCCGCACGATGCAATCCTGCGCCACGTCGACCAGACGGCGGGTCAGATAACCCGAGTTCGCCGTCTTCAGCGCGGTATCGGCCAGACCCTTACGGGCACCGTGGGTGGAGTTGAAGTACTCCAACACCGTCAGGCCCTCTTTAAAGTTCGAGATGATCGGCGTTTCGATGATCTCGCCGGAAGGCTTGGCCATCAGCCCGCGCATCCCGCCAAGCTGCTTCATCTGGGCCGGGGAGCCCCGGGCGCCAGAATGGCTCATCATGTAAACGCTGTTGGGTTCCATTTCGGCGCCAGCGTCATCTTTACGCATCGCCGACATTTCGCCCATCATCGCATCGGCCACCTGATCCGAACACTTGGACCAGGCGTCGACCACTTTGTTGTACTTCTCACCCTGAGTGATCAGGCCGTCCATATACTGTTGTTCGAACTCTTTGACCTGATCGCGGACGCCGTTCACGATGTCCCACTTTTCATCGGGGATCAGCATGTCGTCCTTACCGAACGAGATACCGGCCTTATAAGCCTCGCGGAAACCCATGCCCATGATCTGGTCACAGAAGATGACGCTCTCTTTCTGGCCACAGTAACGGTAAACCGTGTCAATGACCGTCTGCACCTCTTTCTTGCGAAGAAGGCGGTTGACCAGTTCGAACGGTGCCTTGGCATTCAGCGGCAGAAGCGCGCCGAGTTTCACGCGGCCCGGTGTCGTCTCGAACCGCTGGTAAACCTCGTTACCTTCGTCATCGATCTGCTTCATCCGCGCAATGATTTTGGCGTGCAGGTTCACCTCGCCGGAATCCAGCGCGTGCTGAACCTCGTCGGCATCGGCAAAGACCATGCCTTCGCCCTTCATGCCCTCACGTTCCATTGAGATGTAGTAAAGACCAAGGATCATGTCTTGGCTCGGAACGATGATCGGCGCGCCGTTTGCCGGCGACAGAACGTTGTTCGTCGACATCATCAGAACGCGGGCTTCAAGCTGTGCTTCCAGCGAAAGCGGCACGTGAACAGCCATCTGGTCGCCGTCAAAGTCGGCGTTAAACGCCGAGCAGACCAGCGGGTGCAGCTGAATCGCCTTGCCCTCGATCAGAACCGGTTCAAAGGCCTGAATGCCCAGACGGTGCAGCGTGGGGGCACGGTTCAAAAGAACCGGATGCTCACGGATGACTTCGTCGAGGATGTCCCAGACTTCCGGGCGTTCCTTCTCGACCAGCTTCTTGGCCTGTTTGACCGTGGATGACAGCCCCTTGGCTTCCAAGCGGCTGTAAATAAACGGTTTAAACAGCTCCAATGCCATCTTTTTCGGCAAACCACATTGATGCAGCTTCAACTCTGGGCCGGTCACGATGACCGAACGACCGGAAAAATCGACGCGCTTACCCAAAAGGTTCTGGCGGAAACGACCCTGCTTGCCTTTCAGCATGTCAGACAGCGATTTCAGCGGGCGTTTGTTGGCACCGGTGATGACGCGGCCACGACGGCCGTTGTCGAACAACGCGTCGACAGATTCCTGCAACATCCGCTTTTCGTTCCGGACAATGATGTCCGGCGCACGAAGCTCAATCAATCGCTTCAGGCGGTTGTTCCGGTTAATCACCCGGCGATACAGATCGTTCAGGTCAGACGTCGCGAAACGACCGCCATCCAGCGGCACCAGCGGGCGCAGTTCCGGCGGGATCACTGGCACGACGGTCAGAACCATCCATTCCGGGCGGTTGCCGGATTCGATGAACGACTCAACGATCTTCAGGCGCTTGATGATTTTTTTGGGCTTCAACTCGCCCGTTGCCACAGCCAGTTCCTCGCGAAGCTCCGAAGCTTCGGCTTCCAGATCGATCCGGGACAGCATTTCACGGATCGCTTCGGCGCCGATATCGGCAGTGAACGCCTCCATCCCGAAGGCATCCTGCGCATCCATGTATTCTTCTTCGCTCATCAACTGGCCATAGGTCAGATCAGTCAGACCCGGGTCGATGACAACGTAGTTTTCGAAATACAGTATGCGTTCCAGATCGCGCAGCGTCATGTCCAGCATCAAACCGATGCGCGACGGCAGCGATTTCAGGAACCAGATATGTGCAACCGGCGCTGCCAGTTCGATATGGCCCATCCGTTCACGGCGGACCTTTTGCAGCGTGACTTCCACACCGCATTTCTCGCAGACAACGCCGCGATACTTCATCCGCTTGTATTTGCCGCACAGGCATTCGTAGTCCTTGATCGGGCCAAAGATACGTCCGCAGAACAAACCATCGCGTTCGGGCTTGAACGTACGATAGTTGATGGTTTCCGGCTTTTTGATCTCGCCGAAGGACCAGCTCAAAATCCGTTCCGGGCTCGCCAGCGAGATCTTGATCTCGTCAAACACCTTGGGCGGTGTCAGCGGGTTGAACGGGTTGTTTCCGTGGGTCAGTTCCTGGTTCATTTGATATTCCTAATCTGGCGTTGAGGGGCGATGGGACAAAGCGGCCTATTCAGCCGCGATGTCCGACGGATCGTCGTCCTCAATCGCATCCAGGAGTTCCATGTTAAGGCCAAGGCCCCGCACTTCTTTGACAAGCACGTTGAACGATTCCGGCACACCGGCTTCGAAATTGTCCTCGCCCTTGACGATGCTTTCGTAGACCTTGGTCCGTCCCGCAACGTCGTCGGATTTCACCGTCAGCATTTCCTGCAAGGTATAGGCAGCGCCGTACGCTTCCAGCGCCCAGACCTCCATTTCCCCGAAACGCTGACCTCCGAACTGTGCCTTACCGCCCAGCGGCTGCTGGGTGACGAGGCTGTATGGCCCGGTGGAACGGGCGTGGATCTTGTCATCGACCAGATGGTGCAGTTTCAAGAGATACTTGATGCCGACCGTAACGGGGCGGGCAAACTGCTCTCCTGTGCGACCATCATAAAGCTGCGACTGCCCGCTTTCCGAGAACCCGGCGCGCACCAGCGCGTCGTTCACGTCGGCCTCTTTCGCACCGTCAAAGACCGGCGTTGCAATCGGCACACCCGTGGTCACGTTGCCTGCGGCCTCGATCAGCTGATCGTCATCCATGCCTTCGATGCCCTCTTCATAGACATCGTCGCCATAAGCCAGACGCATTGCTTCCTTGACCGGCGTCAGGTCGCCCGAACGCTTGTAAGCCCCAAGCGCATCGTCGATCTGCACACCCAGACCGCGCGCGGCCCAACCCATATGGGTCTCCAAAATCTGGCCAACATTCATCCGGCTGGGAACACCCAGCGGGTTCAGCACCAGATCAACCGGTGTGCCATCCGCCAAGAACGGCATGTCTTCGATCGGCACGACCTTGGACACAACACCCTTGTTGCCGTGCCGTCCGGCCATCTTATCGCCCGGCTGCAGCTTGCGCTTAACAGCCACGAAGCCCTTGACCATCTTCATGACACCCGGGGGCAGATCGTCGCCGCGACGGACCTTTTCGACCTTGTCCTCGAAACGGGCGTCCAACGCGCGTTTCTGCGCCTCGAACTGTGCGTTCAGGGCTTCGACCTGGCTGGCTTCCTTGTCGTCGCCAAGGGCGAGTTGCCACCACTGGCCACGGCTCAGGCTTTCCAGCAGATCGTCGTCGATCTTCGATCCCGGCTTTACGCCTTTCGGGCCTTTCACCGCGGACTTGCCGTGGATCATGCCTTTCAGACGCTGATAGATGTTGCGCTCCAGAATGTGCAGCTCGTCGTCCCGGTCGCGGGCGAGGCGTTCGACCTCTTCCCGTTCGATCTGAAGGGCACGTTCGTCCTTTTCAACGCCGTGGCGGTTGAACACGCGCACTTCCACAACTGTGCCGAAATCCCC
Organism: uncultured Paracoccaceae bacterium; assembly: GCA_951812305.1. Classification (GTDB taxonomy): domain Bacteria; phylum Pseudomonadota; class Alphaproteobacteria; order Rhodobacterales; family Rhodobacteraceae; genus Rhodobacter_B. The sequence goes on along the minus strand of CATOSB010000004.1, from coordinate 969,580 downwards.
CGGCGGCAGGCGCAGGGATGTGTCGCGCACGTCAGAGGCCTTCTCACCAAAGATGGCGCGCAGAAGCTTTTCTTCCGGCGTCATCGGGCTTTCACCCTTCGGTGTGATCTTCCCGACAAGGATGTCAGCAGGGCCAACTTCCGCGCCGATATAGACGATGCCTGCCTCGTCGAGGTTGCGGAGCGCCTCCTCGCCGACATTGGGGATGTCGCGGGTAATCTCTTCCGGCCCAAGCTTGGTGTCGCGGGCGGCAACCTCGAATTCCTCGATATGGATCGAGGTGAAGACGTCGTCGCGCACGATGCGCTCTGAGATCAGGATCGAGTCCTCGTAGTTGTAACCATTCCACGGCATGAAGGCGACGACCACGTTCTTGCCAAGCGCCAGTTCACCAAGGTCGGTCGACGGACCATCAGCGATGATTTCGCCGCGGGTCACGGTATCGCCCACCTTCACCAGCGGACGCTGGTTGATACAGGTGTTCTGGTTCGACCGCTGGAATTTGCGCAGACGATAGATATCGACGCCCGGATCGCCGGGTTCCAGATCTTCCGTCGCGCGCACAACGATCCGCTGCGCATCAACCTGGTCGATCACACCGGCGCGCTTGGCTTGAATGGCCGCGCCACTATCGATGGCGACCTTGCCCTCAATTCCGGTGCCGACAAACGGGGCGTCGGCCTGCAACAGCGGCACCGCCTGACGTTGCATGTTGGACCCCATCAGCGCCCGGTTCGCGTCGTCGTTCTCGAGAAACGGGATCAAAGACGCGGCAACTGACACCAGCTGTTTTGGCGATACGTCAATCAGATCAACGCTTTCGCGCTGTGACATTGTGTATTCACCCGACCGGCGTGTGTTCACCAGATCGTTGATGAACTGGCCGTTTTCATCCAACGTCGCGTTGGCCTGCGCCACAGTGTGGCGCATTTCTTCGGTCGCGGACATATAGTGGACCTCGTCGGTCACCTTGCTGTCTTCGACCTTGCGGTATGGCGTTTCGATAAAGCCGTATTTGTTCACGCGGGCGAATGTGGCCAGCGAGTTGATCAGGCCAATGTTCGGCCCCTCCGGCGTTTCAATCGGGCACATGCGGCCATAATGGGTCGGGTGCACGTCGCGCACCTCGAACCCTGCTCGTTCGCGCGTCAGACCGCCCGGCCCAAGCGCGGAGAGGCGTCGCTTGTGCGTCACTTCCGAAAGCGGGTTGGTCTGGTCCATAAACTGCGACAGCTGCGAAGACCCGAAGAATTCGCGCACGGCGGCAGCGGCAGGTTTCGCGTTGATCAGATCCTGCGGCATGACCGTGTCGATTTCGACGGATGACATGCGTTCCTTGATCGCGCGCTCCATGCGGAGCAAACCGACGCGGTACTGGTTTTCCATCAACTCGCCGACAGACCGCACGCGACGATTACCAAGGTGGTCGATGTCGTCGATATCGCCCTTGCCATCGCGCAGCTCAACCAGCGCGCCAATACAGGCAACGATGTCTTCCTTGCGCAGCGTGCGCTGTGTATCCGGCGCATCCAGTGCCAGACGCATGTTCATCTTCACACGACCAACGGCGGACAGATCATAGCGCTCGCTGTCAAAGAACAGCGTATCAAACAGGGCCGACGCGGCCTCGACCGTGGGCGGCTCGCCCGGGCGCATGACGCGATAGATATCCATCAGCGCCGTGTCGCGGTTCATGTTCTTGTCGACCGCCATCGTGTTGCGCATGTATGGGCCGACATTGACGTTATCGATGTCGAGTATCGGGATGCTCGTGATCCCTGCCTCCATCAGTTCGTGCAGCGACCCACCGGTGACTTCACCTTCTTTGTCGAATTCCAAAGTCAACTCGTCACCCGCTTCGACATAAATCGCGCCGGTATCTTCGTTGATGATGTCCTTGGCGGCAAATTTGCCAAGGATGTGATCATAAGGCACCAACAGGTCGGTAACCTTGCCGTCATCGATCAGTTTCTTGACCGCGCGCGGGGTCACTTTCTTGCCCGCTTCGGCAATCACGTCGCCGGATTTTGCATCGACCAGATCAAATGCCGGCCGGGTGCCCCGCACACGATCCGGAAAGAACTTGGTGACCCAGCCCGCGACGGATTTGCCCTTTTTCTTCAGTTTGAAATCGACCGTGTTGTAATAGGCATCCATGATGCCTTCCTGATCGAGCCCCAGCGCATAAAGCAGCGTGGTGACCGGCAATTTCCGGCGACGGTCGATACGGGCGAATACAACATCCTTGGCGTCGAATTCAAAGTCGAGCCACGAGCCGCGATAAGGAATGATCCGACAGGCAAAGAGCAGTTTGCCCGAGGCGTGGGTCTTGCCCTTGTCATGGTCAAAGAACACGCCCGGTGAACGGTGCATCTGGGATACGATCACGCGTTCAGTGCCGTTCACGATGAACGTGCCGTTCGGGGTCATCAGGGGCATGTCGCCCATGAACACGTCCTGTTCCTTGATGTCCTTGACCGACTTGGCGCCGGTATCCTCATCGATATCAAACACGATCAGGCGCAGGGTGACTTTCAGCGGTGCGCTATAGGTCATGTCGCGCTGCTGACATTCCTCGACGTCATATTTCGGCTTTTCCAGCTCGTATTTCACGAATTCCAGAACGGCGGTTTCGTTGAAATCCTTGATCGGGAAGACCGACTGAAAGACACCCTTGATGCCTTCATCGTCCATAGGCTCCAGCTGGTCGCCGGAATTCAGGAACAGGTCATAGCTGGATTTCTGCACCTCGATGAGGTTTGGCATCTCCAGAACTTCGCGGATTTTGCCGTAGTATTTACGAAGACGTTTTTGTCCAAGAAACGATTGTGACATGCGGATTTCGCACTCCATCTTTGTTACGCTCACACGCGGGCGGGGCGAGCCGCGCATGAACCTCAAAGATCGAAAGGTTGGTCAATTCTTGCGCACCTGCCCAAGATGCGCGCCCGACCAAGTCCTTCCCAAGAGAGGCGCCAATTTAAGATTTTCCTTGATTTTCAAGGAGAATATGGCGACTCTCTACGAAAGGCTCGGTGATCATATGATTGATTGGGTACCTGCTCCTGCCTGGTTTTTGACGCAAAAAGCCGGGCACGAATCACTCGCCCCCAGCGGAAGTGTTCATTTAGGCCCTGTGAGGGGGATGTGCAAGGGACTAAGGCAGTGGATTTCTCTTAATATAGGTCCATCCATATTGCAGCATTGGCGACACATCACAGCGTGTCAAACAGGGCAGCAATCACATCCTGCAAGCGGCAGACCATTCGTTGACCTCGCTGACCAACGGCATCGCGACTCTCATGCCGTTGCATGACCGCGAAGACGAAGGATGAGAGGCATCATCAAAAGTACAAGGCACGCCGCAAAAAGGAAGGGTGCCCCGGGCAGATAAATGCCTTCCCCGTCCACCGACGCCTGAAACAGGCCCGTCATGATGATCGGCGACAGGATTGCGGCAACTGAAGATAGCGACGCGATGACGCCCTGCACCACGCCCTGGCGATCATCATCTGTCTGATTTGACGCCATTGCCGTCAAAAGCGCTGGCACAAGGTCCGACAAGGCCGCGACCAGTAAGAAGAAGACCAATGCCGCAATCATCGTCGTAAACCCAAACCCGATCAACCCGATCAACGCGGCGATCATCCCCAGCATCAACGTTCGGAAATCCCCGATCCAGCGGATCAGAACCGGCATCAGCCCGCCCTGGACCAGTGCCAAAAGCACGCCGTAGGCGGCGAGCGACAAGCCAATGTAGAGCGTGGGCCAGTCAAAGACTTCGCGGGTCCAGAATGCCCAAAGCGTGGGGTAGACCATATTGGCCAACTCAAACACAAAGATGCATAGGAGTGGCACGGCAAGCCCGGGCAATTGAAAGGCATCGAAGATCGACTTGAGCGGGTTGAGGTCGCGTTTGCCAAAGGCCCGGCGTTTGTCGGGGCTCAGGCTTTCGGGCAGTACGAAATACCCGAACAACGCGTTGCCCGCCGACAATACGGCGGCAATCCAGAACGGCGCGGTGATGCTGATCTCTGCGGCGATGCCCCCCAAAGCCGGACCAAACACAAAGCCAATTCCGAAGGCCGCACCGATCAGCCCGAAATTCGCGGCCTTTTCCTGCGGGGATGAAATATCGGCGATATAGGCCGTTGCGGTGATGTAGGTTGCCCCCGCAAGCCCCGCCAGCGTCCGCCCGAGAAGCAGCAACCAGAAACTATCCGCCAGCGCCATGATCACATAGTCGAGCGAAAGCATCACAAGTGCTGCAATCAGAACCGGCCTGCGGCCCACAGCGTCCGAAATGCTGCCCACGATTGGGCCGAACAGGAACAACGCCGTTGCGTAGGCCGCCATCAACAGGCCGCCCCAGAACGCCCCCTGCCCGGTGTCTGATGCGCCGACACGGTCCATCAGATCCGGCATGATTGGAAAGACGATGCCGATCCCGATGGCGTCGACCATCAGAGTGATAAGGATGAAAAGAATGGCGCGGTTCTTGAACATGGGACCTTTCGGGCTTCGCAAATGGGTCACCGAATTTGGTCCCTACCAATTTATTTGCCACCCCGAAACCTCGCAGTACCGCAGAAGACATATCCTGATCAGCTAGAGTTTGATCACTCGAGAAAACCCATGCATCCCTCAATGCCGTCCTTCCTGCCTTATGGGCGAATCTAAGTCGTGGAACTTTGACAGGAACAGTGCTCCACGCTTACTCTGTTTCGATCTTACCAAGACGCGCTTGAGGGCTACAGATGCGCCTGCTTTCATCAGCTTCGGCAGTGTTTTTCGCGATCATTTTGCCACATCTTGCATTCGGGCAAGACCCCGCGACGAATCCTGGTCGCGCTATTGTGACGCTCGGAATTGAAGTCGTTGAGATAGCTGGTGAATGCGACTCTTCGGGCTTTGGTATCTACAAAAAAGAAGCCGCCTATGTGACCTTTTTTTCGATCAATCTAATTCGCGAAGATGACGGAGGCATTACAGGGATATTTGCGAGCCGAATTTCTCTTGGCGACGAAGATTGGGATATATTTCGAAATGGGCCGATTGTTCAGGATGAGTTTGGATATTCCTTCGAGGCGAAAATTAGCGACGGCTCCCTGATCCTTGGCGAACGGTTCCCAGCCCATGTAGAAGTAACTTGCTTGCGGCCCTTCGATCAATTGAAGGAGCGGATCACGGACGGGCCGGAATGGCCAGAGACGCCGAACTAAGAATTGCCCAATGGTCGGTGTTGGCCATTTTTTTTTCAGAAAGCAACAAGTCAAATCCGAAATTCGAAACGAGCGTCTATACCGCGCCAACGTCAGTTTTGCCCGCAAATCCGACAAAAAAAGGCCAGGCAAAAATACCCGGCCTTTCTTTCAACACGACAGTGTCGATTACTTGAGTTCGACTTCGGCACCAGCTGCTTCCAGCTTGCCTTTGATCTCTTCAGCTTCGTCTTTAGAGGCGCCTTCCTTGACGGCCTTGCCACCCGCTTCGACCAGGTCTTTGGCTTCTTTCAGGCCCAGACCGGTGATCGAACGGACTTCCTTGATCACGTTGATCTTGGAGGCACCTGCCGATTTCAGGATTACGTCGAATTCGGTCTGCTCTTCAGCAGCCTCACCGCCAGCGTCGCCGCCAGCCGGACCCGCCATCATCACAGCGCCGCCAGCAGCGGGCTCGATGCCGTATTCATCCTTGAGGATGGTTTTCAGTTCTTGTGCTTCGAGAAGGGTCAGACCCACGATGCTCTCAGCCAGTTTCTTCAGATCAGCCATTTGCTTTTTCCGTTTCCATTCATGTGTTCCAACGTCGCGGGTTCACCGCCACGCAGATCGTAAGTTGCCTATGCCGCTTCGGCCTTTTCCTCGATTGAGGACAGGATCGAAGCGATGTTTGAAGCAGGTGCGCCAATGGCCCCGGCGATGTTTGCAGCAGGTGCACCGATGCAGCCGACGATGGAGGCAATAAGCTCCTCGCGCGACGGCATTGCGGACACTGCCTTGACACCGGCCCGGTCCAACGCGGTCTCACCCATGGCACCACCGAGGATTTCCAGTTTGGAATTATCCTTGGCATAGCCTTCCATGACCTTGGCCGCAGCCACGGGATCTTCGGAATAGGCAAGAACGGTCATCCCGTTCAGAAGGTCAGCGATACTTGCGTTCTCTTTACCTTCAAGGGCGATTTTGGCGAGCCTGTTCTTGGCGACGCGTACGGATCCACCGGCGTCGCGCATACGACCCCGCAAATCCTGCATCTCGGCAACTGTCAGACCTGCGTAATGGGCAACGACCACAACGCCAGAGCTTTCAAAGATCTGGCCGAGTTCGTCGACCACTTTCTCTTTCTGGGCTCTATCCACAGTTTCACTCCAGTTATGGAGGGGTTTAACCCTCCGGCTCAGTTTTGCCGGAACTCGCGTCCCGACATCGGGTCCGTGGAGAGGGTGCTGTTCAATCGCCCTGAAGAGCCGCGAAAACGGCTGTTCAAAAGAAACTGTTCTTTCCCCGTCTCAGGCAGGATTTATGGCACATGCCACCCACCGTCTTGGACGAATACGGCATTCGCGACTCAAGCACGAAGGCCGAGGACTGGGCCTTACAGCGATTTCAGAAATTTGCCAAGCGAAATCAAATGCGCAAGTTATTGAACCGTGATCGCCGCATTCGGGCAAGCTGACGAGTTACGCCTTAGGATGTGAGCAACAGCGTCGGATGTCCTTACTGGGCGAAGGTCTGTAACATTGGCTGCTGGTTCTTCCAGTGCCGATAGACCATTTGGCCCAGCGCTTCTCCCATTGGCACCATGCGGGCAAGCTGGAGGGCCTGTGGCACGATTTCCGGAAACAGGTTCCTAATCTCGCGCATCGCCTCTTGTCCCACCGCGCGTTCCGCCTGTGGGCCAAGATACAAGGACTCCGTTGGTGCGCCATCGGCATAAATAATCTCATGCCGGTCCAGCAACCAATGAATATACGTCACCTCGGGCAGATCTTCGGCCAGTTCAACGCCGGGCACACATAACAGCTTTTTCGCGGCCAGCAGGATTTCACACGCGCCCGTCACGCGTTTTACAATTTTGGACGACGCGAGCATACGGTGCTGTTGCGACACCAGAATGTCACGTCTGGGCAACCCGTTGCCAAGAGATCCGGCGTAAATTCGGATCGGTGTCAGCGCACCGCCTGTACAACGCGTTACCCGTCCGATCCACCTGATCGCCTGTGCACCGTCGTCACGCGTTCTGACCAGATCGCCAACCGACAGGTCCTCAATCGGCGTCTCGCCACCGGGGACCGCAATTCGAACACCGGGTGTGAAGCAGGTCACGAACTCAAATGCATTGCGATCCGCGACCAAACCATTCGTTGAGGCGAAGGAAACGCCATCCAGTGAAATCGACCGGATTGCCGCAAGTTCCAGCGCGTCCTGATTTGCGTTTTGCGTTGTGTCAGGCGCCAGATAGGTTGCGCCGGATGTGTCCTGAAATATGACCACCTCGATAGAGTCGGTCGTCCCGTCGATATAGGTTATGGTCGCGAAATAGCGCGCGGCGCTGTCAAAGATCTGATCAGGACCGCCGTCAATCGAAAACGCCTCTGATGGCGTGTTGGACTGGTCGTATGTCCCGACGACACCACCGTCGAATCCGGTGCTTCCCGGTGAAAAAGACACAAAGTCGTTGACCAGTGAATCGTTGACGCCGCCGAATGTCATGCCAACGAGCGCGGCCGCATTTTCAGCTAATATATTGCCATCCGTCGGATCAATATCCGGCAGAATCCCAAGCGATATGACATTGAACGTCGTTGGCACAGTTACCTCATGTATCCAATCTTGTTGTTGGAATACGCTGACCGATTTCCGGTTTTCTGGTCGTCAGTTAACAAGGCGGTTCGGCACACGCATGGCGGAATTTTGTTAAATAATTGGCCGCAAGTCAGTATTTCTGGGGGTTAAGCTAACCCCGATTCTGGATAAGACGTTGGCGTCACCAGTGCACTACTCGACAGAATTTTTTCGTAGTTTTTTGATTCGTTTTTTACGATACTCGTTGACCCTTTTTCGCAGAGGGTTGCGATGAGGGATTTCCACCATTGTTATGGAAATGATCCTCGGTTCTCTCAAAGCCTCATTTGGCTCCAGTTCAACGGCAATTCCGCCAAACTCTCCAAGAAATAGAACATTTGAAACGGTTTCGTGATCTGCTTTGAATGTATCAGGGTCATTTTTCCGTACGTGTTTCGGGATGATCACCTGAAAGGGAGTGGCAGCCATCAGATCGAGCACAAGTGTCATGGTTCTTTTAGGGAGCGCAGCCAGTTCATTGAGCTTATCCGTGAGGGCGTAGAAACGGTTGGGGTCCTCTTCCATCATGTCGAACATGAGGTCCCGGATCTTCTCATAAGCGAGATCTTCGTTGATTGGGAAGTTGTTCTCCATGGCGCGCACCTTTTGCCCCGTGTTGACCAGCCTGAATGCCCCCGTGATTAGTATGGGGTGAGAGGGGTTTCCAGGTACGTTGCCCCATGATTCAAGGTTCAAAAGCGACACAATATGGACCGCCACTCATGTCGATCACTAACACCGCACTTTTTGTCTGTCTCGATGATTTTGCAAAAACCTACGAGGACTGGGAGCGCCACCGGTTGATCCCCTCGGGTCGTCAGAGGCTTCGCGCCGGCAAGCTGACCCTGGGGGAGAGCCTGTTCATCATGGTCTTGTTTCACTTGTCGCCGTTCAAGGACTTCAAACATTATTGGATTTATGGCGTTGAGCAGAAATACCGTGACTGCTTTGGCAACCTCCCGAGCTATGGTCGGTTTGTCAGCCTCATGCCAAGATTAATGGTGCCGTTTTGCATACTGCTGCACTGCTTCAGCGGTGAAAAAACCGGCGTCTATTTTGCCGACAGCACTAAGCTCGCGGTCTGCCACAATGCCCGCATTAATCGAAACAAGGTAACTCCCAAGCACCCCCCACGTTTGAGTGTTATTGTCAGTTTTATGGTGAGTCGAATTTGCCATTTTGCGCGTGTTTTTTTTCTTTCTTGTCTGAATTCTGTGGCGCCGGGTTGATTTCTCTGAATCAGTGGTGGGATGGATCAGGTTGCCGCCCTTGAACAACTTCTCGCCACGGCTCTGCGTCGGATCGCTGAGCTTGAAGCTGCGTTGGCGAGCATGGCGGAAGAGATCACGGACCTGCGCCGACAGTTGGCCAAGAACAGCAGCAATAGCAGCAAGCCCCCTTCAAGTGATGGCCTGAAGAAGCCAGCCCCGCGCAGCCTGCGTGGCAAATCCGGAAAGAAAAGTGGCGGCCAAGTTGGCCACCGGGGCGACACCCTGCGCCAGACGTCAACACCCGACTTTGTCGAACGGCATGAGGCGACGCATTGCAGCGCCTGTCAGAGCGCCCTGACGGCGGAGATGGTGAAAGGGATCGAGAAGCGTCAGGTGTTCGACTTGCCTGCGCCACGCCTGGAGGTCACCGAGCATCAGGCGGCGGTTTATTGTTGCGACCATTGTCGAGCCACGACGACGGCTGGCTTTCCCGATGGCGTGGCCGCGCATGTGCAATATGGCACGCGCATGCGGGCAGTGGCGGTCTATTGCAATGTTCAGCAGCTGATACCCGAGGATCGGGTCTGCCAGCTTATGCGCGACCTGTTTGGGGCCACCAGCTTGTGCGCGGCCAGCGTGACCAACTGGACGCGCGGCGCGGCAAATAAGATGGGTGTCGTGGTTGAACACATTCTCGCCCGGCTTGCCGAAGGCGGCGTTCGGCATCTGGACGAGACCGGACTTCGTGTTGCCGGCAAGCTGCACTGGCTGCACACGATCTGCGATACCGCCTTCACCCATTACCGCATCAGCGCCAAACGCGGTGCTGTTCCAACCTTCCTGACCGGCGGGACGATCATTCATGATCACTGGAAACCCTACTACGCCCATATGAGCGGAGTGGACGCCCACGCCCTCTGCGGGGCGCATCACTTGCGCGAACTCAAGGCCATCGAAGAGATCGAAAAAGAGCCTTGGGCGACGGAGATGAGCGCAGTGCTTCATAGCGCCAATCAGCTCAGATGCGCGGCTCAGGATCAAGGCGAGACCGAACTCCCGGAACTGGTTCGCCAGGGTATAGTCACCAGATACATGGCGATCCTCGCCAAGGGGCTCGCCTTCCACGAACGCCAGCCCCCGCTGGCCAAAAGCCCCGGCACCCGCGGCCGAAAAGCCAGGCGGCCAGGCCACAACCTGCTCCTCCGCCTGCGTGACTACCGCGATGACGTTTTGCGATTCATCGCCGACTTCGCGGTCCCATTCACAAACAATCAGGCCGAACAGGACCTGCGCATGATGAAGCTGCGCATGAAAATCTCGGGCACCTTCCGCACCCTCGAGGGCGCGCGGGTCTTCGCCGACATCAGGTCCGTCATCTCGACGGCCAGAAAACACCGGTTCAACATCCTGGAAATCCTGACCCTGTCACCACCTCAGATCATCGCACGGCTCTGACGGAACAAAACCCCGCAACCCTATCGGACAGGGTGCTTGGGAGTTACGAAACAAGGTCTTCAAGGGGCTGGCAAAGCGCGGTCGCAGCACAATGGGCTGGTTCTTTGGCTTCAAACTGCATCTAATCATCAACAACAAGGGGGAGATCATGGCCGTCAAAATCACGGCAGGTAATGTCGATGATCGAAAGCCGTTTGAAGCCATGATCGCGGGCCTCGAAGGCAAAATATTTGCTGATAAGGGCTATATCTCCAAATCCCTCTTCCAACGGCTCTGGCAGCGTGGGCTCCACCTCGTCACCGGCATTCGCCGCAACATGAAAAACTATCTCCTGCCAATCCTGAACAAAATCCTGTTGCGAAGGCGGTTCATCATCGAAACTCTGTTCGATAAGTTGAAAACCAGCATGGGACTGGAACACACTCGACACAGATCGCCTGCCAACGCATTCGTACACCTCATCTCGTGTGTCGCAGCCTATATGCTCGGGAAAACCAAAGTTAAAATGGGACCCATAACCGTGCCGGAAACAATCAGGCAGGTCGAATACCAGATATAGCGCTTATCCAGAACTCAGGTTAAGCTAAAAAATTCAGGACACGCTGAACAAAAAAAAGAGCGGGCTGACCTTACCACCCTTCAAAATTTCCGGATCTGATTTGACGTTTGTCTGATCTGTGTGATTCAAGGAGTCTCCACTGCTGATATTGGAGGCTGGTTTGTTGGGAAATGTTTGTTTTTCAGAGCTTTATTCGAAGGTTGAGGCGGATTTTCAGGACCGCTTGCTCGGGTATCACAAGTCGCGCCGGGAGGGATTGTGCATCATAGCAAGCGTGATTTTGAACACGCGCAGCGTCAATCTGATGGAAAATGCGGCTGCTCTGCCCCGCGATATCGGCTCTGTGGACCACCGCTATCAATACATTTCGCGGGTTCTGGGCAATCCTCACATCGATACTGATGAGATCATGCAGGCCTATGTTGGTGAAATTTTCCGCCGCCAGTGTGAGGCCGGAGAAACGATTGTGGTGGCCCTTGATCAAAGCAAGCTCAACGAAGGGCATGAGGTTTTGATGTTATCGGTGCGGATGCGGGATCGGGCCCTCCCGGTCGCCTGGCGTGTACGCCAGACCAAAGGGCCGATTGGATGGCGCGTGCAACATGAGCTTTTGGAAGCAGTCCGCCCATGGCTCCCGGCGGATGCGCGTGTGTTGCTGGCGGGAGATCGGTTTTATGGAACCGCCCGATTGGTCGCATGGTGCCAGGAGGCTGGATGGGACTACCGGCTGCGCATGAAGGGAAATATCACACTGCAACATCAGGGTGGCGAGATGATGACGCGCGAAATTGCCCAACTGATGCCCGAAGGGCTTGTAAACGCTGAGCTTTACGGAACGGGCGTCTTTAGCAACATTGGAGTGCTTCACGAAGAGGGGCACAAAGAGCCTTGGATTATTGCCATGAATGCAGCACCGTCCGAGTACAAGGTGCTCGATTATGGAATGCGTTGGGGAATTGAAGCCATGTTCTCCGACTTCAAAACCCGGGGCTTTGAAATTACTCAAAGCCAGATCAAAAAGCCGGATCGATTGGCCCGCCTCATTTTGGTGCTGGCAATCGCCATGTACTGGGCTGTTTCAACCGGAGCAAACGAAGAGCACCACGTCGCAATACGCGGCGAAAAAAGGGGATTCGAAAAGCCCGAAGGTCCTTATGCTCTCTCTTCAAGACAGGCCTTCGTGCTATCCGACGATGCCTCGCAGGTTATGCCAAAATCCCCAAGCTCTGGGATGTCTGGCTAAATTGAAGGGTGGTAAGGCGGGCTGACTGCCCGCTCTTTCAATTGGTTCTGGTTTACAGCGTCAGTTCCCGGTCGCGTTGTCCACCGAGATCGACACCCCTGGTCCCATCGTCGAACTGACAGAGATCTTTTTCATGTAAGACCCCTTCGCGCCCGCAGGTTTCGCCTTCTGAACGGCGTCAATGAACGCACGGACGTTTTCGACCAGCTTGTCCTTGTCAAACGACGCCTTGCCGACGCCGGCATGGACCACACCGGCCTTTTCCGCCTTGAACTGCACCTGACCGCCCTTGGCGGAGGCGACAGCCTCTTTGACATCCATCGTCACGGTGCCGACCTTGGGGTTCGGCATCAGGTTGCGGGGGCCAAGGACTTTACCCAGACGACCCACGATTGGCATCATATCAGGCGTCGCGATGCAGCGATCAAACTCGATCGTGCCGCCCTGAACGGTTTCCATCAGATCCTCAGCACCCACGATATCCGCGCCAGCCTCTTTGGCTTCATCAGCCTTGGGCCCACGCGCAAACACAGCAACGCGTACCGTTTTGCCGGTGCCGTTTGGCAGATCGACCGTGCCACGCACCATCTGGTCGGCGTGACGCGGGTCAACGCCCAGCGCCATCGCGATTTCAACGGTTTCATCGAACTTTGCCTTGGCGTTGGTCTTCACCAGATCGACGGCCTCTTCGACGGTGACGTTGTCCTTGCCAGCAAATGCTTCGCGTGCGGCGCGGGTTCTTTTTCCTAGTTTTGCCATCTTACTTCACCTCGATGCCCATAGAGCGGGCAGAGCCCAGGATAACCTTCATCGCCGCGTCGATATCGTTGGCGTTCAGATCTTTCATCTTCGCTTCGGCGATTTCACGCACCTGTTTCGTGGTCACGTGGCCCACAACCTCACGACCCGGCAGATTGGCACCGGATTTCAGTTTGGCGGCCTTGCGCAGGAAATACGACGCCGGGGGCGTCTTGATGTCCATCGTGAAGGATTTGTCGACAAAATAGGTGACAATCGTTGGGCAGGGCGCCCCGGGCTCCAGTTCCTGCGTCTTGGCGTTAAACGCCTTGCAGAATTCCATGATGTTGATGCCGCGCTGACCGAGCGCCGGACCGACCGGCGGGGATGGATTCGCTTGTCCGGCAGGCACCTGCAATTTCATGGTGCCAGCAACTTTTTTGGCCATTTGGGCCACTCCTTTTATCCTGCCCCTGCTCGCGTGCAGGGGCGTTATGTGGATGTGGTGCGGTTTTGGATCACGCGTGACCCTCGCCTCCCACATGGGAATGTCGTGACAGGCACGACAGGCGCGCGAAGTACACTGGCGCAGTGTTTATTTCAAGGATGAATTGCGCGGCACCCTTACCACCCTTCAAAATTTCCGGATCTGATTTGACGTTTGTCTGATCTGTGTGATTCAAGGAGTCTCCACTGCTGATATTGGAGGCTGGTTTGTTGGGAAATGTTTGTTTTTCAGAGCTTTATTCGAAGGTTGAGGCGGATTTTCAGGACCGCTTGCTCGGGTATCACAAGTCGCGCCGGGAGGGATTGTGCATCATAGCAAGCGTGATTTTGAACACGCGCAGCGTCAATCTGATGGAAAATGCGGCTGCTTTGCCCCGCGATATCGGCTCTGTGGACCACCGCTATCAATACATTTCGCGGGTTCTGGGCAATCCTCACATCGATACTGATGAGATCATGCAGGCCTATGTTGGTGAAATTTTCCGCCGCCAGTGTGAGGCCGGAGAAACGATTGTGGTGGCCCTTGATCAAAGCAAGCTCAACGAAGGGCATGAGGTTTTGATGTTATCGGTGCGGATGCGGGATCGGGCCCTCCCGGTCGCCTGGCGTGTACGCCAGACCAAAGGGCCGATTGGATGGCGCGTGCAACATGAGCTTTTGGAAGCAGTCCGCCCATGGCTCCCGGCGGATGCGCGTGTGTTGCTGGCGGGAGATCGGTTTTATGGAACCGCCCGATTGGTCGCATGGTGCCAGGAGGCTGGATGGGACTACCGGCTGCGCATGAAGGGAAATATCACACTGCAACATCAGGGTGGCGAGATGATGACGCGCGAAATTGCCCAACTGATGCCCGAAGGGCTTGTAAACGCTGAGCTTTACGGAACGGGCGTCTTTAGCAACATTGGAGTGCTTCACGAAGAGGGGCACAAAGAGCCTTGGATTATTGCCATGAATGCAGCACCGTCCGAGTACAAGGTGCTCGATTATGGAATGCGTTGGGGAATTGAAGCCATGTTCTCCGACTTCAAAACCCGGGGCTTTGAAATTACTCAAAGCCAGATCAAAAAGCCGGATCGATTGGCCCGCCTCATTTTGGTGCTGGCAATCGCCATGTACTGGGCTGTTTCAACCGGAGCAAACGAAGAGCACCACGTCGCAATACGCGGCGAAAAAAGGGGATTCGAAAAGCCCGAAGGTCCTTATGCTCTCTCTTCAAGACAGGCCTTCGTGCTATCCGACGATGCCTCGCAGGTTATGCCAAAATCCCCAAGCTCTGGGATGTCTGGCTAAATTGAAGGGTGGTAAGGCGCGGCACCATCAGCCACGCCTCTTCATACCCGCCCGCACGTTTTGCAAGGTTGCCGGTGTTGGGCTCTCGCCGCAGCAGTTCAATGTTGTAATTATCCGCGTATAGCCGCGCGACTTCATCGGCAGTCACGGAAAATGGCGGACCGGACATGCGCGATTGGTCATAATCAAAGCAGATCAGCAATTGTTTGGCGATATCCGTGATTGACATCAGATGGGTCGCATATTGGGTGCGCATCGTGTTTGGCAAAGCGACAAGTGCCGCCCGATCATAGATTGCGTTCACAGGGCCAAGTTGCTCGTCACTCAATTCGAAGAAATCCCCGGCGTATATATCGATATTTTGCGCGCAATACCGAGTGAGCGGACCCAGGGGCGTGATTTCTGGTGTGAGGTTCAGACGCTCGAAAATCGCCGCGACGGCCTTGGTGCTTAATTCTGAACCAACAATCTGAAACCCGGCACCAGAAAGCCAGTCGATGTCCAGCGCCTTTCCGCAAAGCGGAAGAAAAACGCGATCCCCCGGAGACAACGAGAGACGCGCGATTTCATCCCTGAGCAGGCGGTTCGGTGCCGGTTCGTGAAACCCGATCCGGTTTTCGGCCCAGCGGTCATGCCAGAAGGAATGTTCCATCAATAAGGCGCCAGACCGCCAGGTATCAGTTCTGCTTGCTGACCTGTGTATATTCCAGTTCTACCGGCGTGGCGCGGCCAAAGATCGACACCGTCACCTTCAGGCGCTGGTTGTCGTCGTCAACTTCCTCGACCATGCCGTCAAAGCCTTCAAACGGCCCGTCAGTGACGGAAACCTGCTCGCCAATCTCGAAATGGATCAGGGTGCGCGGTGCCTCGGCACCTTCCTCGACCCGGTTCAGGATGCCGTTCACTTCGTCGTCACGCATCGGCATCGGGCGCCCCTGTGGCCCCAGAAATCCGGTGACGCGGTTGATCGAGTTGATCAGGTGATAGCCCTTGTCGGTCATTTCCATCCGCACCAGCACATAGCCCGGCATAAAGCGGCGTTCGGCAGTCACTTTCTTGCCGCGGCGCACCTCGATCACCTCTTCGGTGGGAACAAGAACTTCCTCGATCTCGTCCTGCAACTCGGCATCTTCGACCGAATGGCGGATCTGTTCCGCCACCTTCTTTTCATAGTTCGAAAGTACGCTGATCGAATACCACCGTTTTGCCATTTCTCTTTGCCTTCCCAGCTTGCGCGAAATGCGCTTTGACCACATCCCCCGGGGCGCGGGCTTTGCCGCTTGGATCGATTCTGCCGTCTGGGGGAGTTAAGCTTGCCTTACCCTTGGCCGCGCGGCACTTCAAGAGGCGAGCGCAGATTCGATCAGGAGATTTTGAACCATGGCAGTTTACGATCCGGCAGATGACGGCGCAGAAATGCAATTCGACGGGCGCATGTCCTATGTCGACTATCTGCACCTTGATGAAATCACGTCCGCGCAAAAGCCACTGTCGCAGGCCCATGATGAATTGCTGTTCATCATTCAGCATCAGACTTCCGAGTTGTGGCTGAAACTCGCGCTGCACGAATTGAACGCGGCACGGCAGGCAATTTCGCAGGACGCTTTGCCGATGGCCTTCAAGATGCTGGCGCGTGTGGCGCGGATTTTCGAACAGTTGAACAATGCCTGGGATGTTCTGCGCACGATGACGCCAAGCGATTACACGACATTTCGCGCGGGCCTTGGCCAGTCATCGGGGTTTCAGTCCCATCAGTATCGGCTGATCGAATTCGTGCTCGGCAATCGTAATTCGGCGATGATAAAACCACATGCGCACCGCGATGATCTGCGTCAATTGCTGGAGGACGAAATCGCGCGTCCCAGCCTTTATGACGAAGTCATAGATCTGGCCGTTCGTCAGGGTCTTGCCCTATCTGTGGAGGCACGAATGCGGGATCGCGCGATGCCGCATCGAGAAGTACCGGAGATCACCCAAATGTGGCGCAGGATTTATGCCGACACCCTTACCACCCTTCAATTTAGCCAGACATCCCAGAGCTTGGGGATTTTGGCATAACCTGCGAGGCATCGTCGGATAGCACGAAGGCCTGTCTTGAAGAGAGAGCATAAGGACCTTCGGGCTTTTCGAATCCCCTTTTTTCGCCGCGTATTGCGACGTGGTGCTCTTCGTTTGCTCCGGTTGAAACAGCCCAGTACATGGCGATTGCCAGCACCAAAATGAGGCGGGCCAATCGATCCGGCTTTTTGATCTGGCTTTGAGTAATTTCAAAGCCCCGGGTTTTGAAGTCGGAGAACATGGCTTCAATTCCCCAACGCATTCCATAATCGAGCACCTTGTACTCGGACGGTGCTGCATTCATGGCAATAATCCAAGGCTCTTTGTGCCCCTCTTCGTGAAGCACTCCAATGTTGCTAAAGACGCCCGTT
Organism: uncultured Paracoccaceae bacterium; assembly: GCA_951812305.1. Classification (GTDB taxonomy): domain Bacteria; phylum Pseudomonadota; class Alphaproteobacteria; order Rhodobacterales; family Rhodobacteraceae; genus Rhodobacter_B. The sequence continues at coordinate 952,301 of CATOSB010000004.1, read as the reverse complement.
CCGTAAAGCTCAGCGTTTACAAGCCCTTCGGGCATCAGTTGGGCAATTTCGCGCGTCATCATCTCGCCACCCTGATGTTGCAGTGTGATATTTCCCTTCATGCGCAGCCGGTAGTCCCATCCAGCCTCCTGGCACCATGCGACCAATCGGGCGGTTCCATAAAACCGATCTCCCGCCAGCAACACACGCGCATCCGCCGGGAGCCATGGGCGGACTGCTTCCAAAAGCTCATGTTGCACGCGCCATCCAATCGGCCCTTTGGTCTGGCGTACACGCCAGGCGACCGGGAGGGCCCGATCCCGCATCCGCACCGATAACATCAAAACCTCATGCCCTTCGTTGAGCTTGCTTTGATCAAGGGCCACCACAATCGTTTCTCCGGCCTCACACTGGCGGCGGAAAATTTCACCAACATAGGCCTGCATGATCTCATCAGTATCGATGTGAGGATTGCCCAGAACCCGCGAAATGTATTGATAGCGGTGGTCCACAGAGCCGATATCGCGGGGCAGAGCAGCCGCATTTTCCATCAGATTGACGCTGCGCGTGTTCAAAATCACGCTTGCTATGATGCACAATCCCTCCCGGCGCGACTTGTGATACCCGAGCAAGCGGTCCTGAAAATCCGCCTCAACCTTCGAATAAAGCTCTGAAAAACAAACATTTCCCAACAAACCAGCCTCCAATATCAGCAGTGGAGACTCCTTGAATCACACAGATCAGACAAACGTCAAATCAGATCCGGAAATTTTGAAGGGTGGTAAGCTATCACGCCAATGGGTTTTGACCTTTGTTAGACCTGTTGATACACACGATCAACCGCCGGTAAGAGCCAACCGGCGCGCGGGGGAAGTATATATGGCGATCTGGTCGAGCATGGGCACAGGTGGAACTGTTGCGGCGTCTGCCGCTGCAGTGGCCGTTGTTGTCGTCGGTGGTATTGTTGTGATGCGGATGGGTGACGAACCGGTGCCCGAGCCCGACACTCCGGTATCGGTGGAACAGGTCGCGGTTGAGGCAACGCCCACGCCGACAAACGATACGGAAGAGACAGTATCAGCCGAACCGGAAGCGGTTTCGACACCAGCGCCAAGTTTCGATGTTGTGCGGGTTGAAGCGGATGGAAATGCACTGGTCGCCGGTCGCGCGGCACCGGGATCTATGGTTCGCATCCTTCTGGAAGGCGCCGAGGTGGCGCAGGCTTCCGCCGATGCAGGCGGCCAGTTTGCCGCGTTTTTTTCGATCCCGCCGGCGGATACGCATCGCAAAGTCAGCCTTGTTATGGACCGCGAGGGCGAAGAGCCAGTGCCATCCGACGCCACGGTCATTCTGGACCCAAGTGTCGCGGTGGCAGAAGCAGCGTCAGAAACCGACGAAGCAGCCACTGGTGATGAAGAGGTTGCCGCCCTTGATGGAACGGTTACCGAGGAACCCGCTGGCGTAAGCGAAATTACCGAAAACGAAGTCGCTGCCTCGACAGAGACGCCGGATCCCGATGTTCTTATAACAGTTGACGAGCCTGCGGATCAGCCTGCAATCGCTGAGAACGCCGAACCGGAATCTGATAACGGACTGTCGACCGAAATCGTCAATGCCCCGACTGCGGGTGCTGATACATCCACTGAACCGGCCATGGCGCCGGAAGCTACGGCCGGGGCGGAACCAGAAAGCGATACGTCCGAAGTTGTAGCTGACGCGCAAGTCGAACCTACCGAAGACGAGGTTGAACCGGCGGTGACGGTGGCCACGTCGGATGCGCCAGAAACCGATGACGGCAATGTCGAGATGGCCGCGGTAAGTGCGGACACCAGCGAAGCGGCGTCTACTGAAACGAATTCCAACAACAGCGAGGCAAATGCGCCGACTACGGATAACGCCGCGGCCGGAACCACACCGAGCGACGGGGAAGACCCGGATACGCCGACCGTTCTTTTGGCGGATGACGACGGAATTCGCGTCTTGCAATCCGATGACCGCGGTCCCGCCAGCGTACAGTCAATCGTAATTGATACGATTACATACACGCCCACTGGCGAAGTGGCTCTTGGCGGGCGCGGCTCCACCGACGGTTTCGTTCGGGTTTATCTCGACAACCAACCGGTTAAGACCACGCGGATTGATGTTGGCGGTCAATGGCGCACGCCGCTGCCAGAAGTGGACACTGGCGTTTACACGCTTCGCGTGGATGAGGTGAATGCCGAGGGAGAAGTGACTTCGCGCGTCGAAACGCCGTTCAAGCGGGAAGAGCCCGAAGTCGTTGCGGCACTCGACACCCGAGCGGAAGATGACAAGGAAGACCTGGGCGTTGTGACAGTTCAGCCGGGCAATACGCTTTGGGGCATTGCGTCTGAAAAATGGGGCGATGGGTTGCTTTATGTGCGGGTTTTCAAGGCCAACCGTGATCGCATCCGCGACCCGGATCTGATTTTCCCCGGGCAAGTTTTCACGATGCCGGAATAGGTACTTTATTTTGCCGATTAGGTTCGTATTGGGATGGTCGAATTTGGCCTGAAGCGGACATTCGCATATCTAAAAGACGAGCCGCGCGATTGCTTGCCCGTGGGGTGGCGAACCAACCTCGAAATTTGTCCGTTTATCCCAGCCAAATCGTAGACGTTCAATAGCTTGCACGCAGCCTCACCAAATCGCCAGCCCGCCGGAACGGGCAGGCGATCGCGCGGCGGCCCAAGGGCCTTGATTCCGCGCGTGGGGCGCAAGCGAGCAATGTCCGTTTCAGGCTATAAAACCGCCGTCAGTAAACCAAGTTCATGACCGTCAGCGAAACCACCAGAAACAACACTGTCATGACCCCGCCCGCGCGCATGAAATCTGTCACACGATAGCCGCCCGGTCCCATGATCAACGCATTGACTTGATGCGTGGGGATCAGGAATGAATTCGATGTTGAGATTGCGACGGTCAGGGCAAAAATCGCCGGATTCGCGCCCGCGCCGAGTGCGATGTTGACCGCGAGAGGTACGAGCAGGACGGTCGCACCGACATTGGACATCACTAGCGTGAAAAACGTCGCCAGCACCGCGACACTGGCCTGTATGACCCAGATCGGCATCCCATCAAGTACGAACAGCACCTGATTGGCGATCCATTCTGCGGTGCCAGATGCCTGCACCGCCTGTCCAAGCGGGATGAGGCTGGCCAAAAGAAAGACTGTGTTCCAGCCGACGGCTTCATAGGCCTCGTCTATCGACAGCACTTGCGTCACGATCATACCCGCCGCGCCGACAAGCAGGCAAAGTGACAGGCGCAGATCGGTGAACAGGATCAGGAACAGTGCAATGGCGAAGAACAGCATCGCCCAGCCAACTTTTTTCGGGCGCAGGTCTTCGTGCGGGAATTCGGTGGTGACGACCACGAAGTCGCGGTCTTTTTCCAATCGCGCCAGTGCGTCCCAGGCTGTGTGACACACCAGCGTGTCGCCAGCCTGCAACGGCATGTCGCCAAAGTGGCCTTCGTCACGCGACAGGGTCCCGCCGCCGCGATGCATGGCCAGCGGCGACAGACCATAGACCTTGCGCAGCCAGATCTCGCGCATATTCTTGCCAATGACGCCGCTGCCGGGCGGTATCACGACCTCGGCGATCCCGGCCTTGTCGGCGCCAAGCGTATTTGAAAATTCGTCCAGCCCGGACGATTCCGTCAGGCCAAAACTGAATTCAAAGCTTTCGATTTCATGCGCATCGGCAATGACGGCAAGCTTCGCGGGCGCTTGCAGAACAGTATCGCGCGGCGGTGCAGGATAGGTGCGGCCCTGATAGTGCGTGGCAATGATCTGCAGATTAAACGCGCGCTGAATGTCGTCGATCGTATTGCCGATCAAAAGCGACCCTTCGGGCACGTCAACCTCGTGGATTGTGCCGTCCAGCCCGTCATAGGTTGTGTTGAAATATTCCAGGGTTGATTGTGCGGAACTGCCTTCCTCATTGCTTGTTCCGGGCAAAACGAAGCGGCCAAATACGATAAAGTAGAGCAGCCCTGTCGCAACCAGCGCGATGCCGACCGGAAAGACGGAAAACAGAGAGAATGTTTCCATCCGCTGATCGTCTGCCAGTGACGGATTGATCGACAGAAGCAGGTCGTTCAGCAGGATCAGCGGGGACGAGCCCACCATTGTCATTGTGCCGCCCAGAATTGCGCAAAAGCCCATCGGCATCAGAAGCCGCGACATTGGCAGGCCGGTGCGCGACGACACGCGGCTGACCACCGGCAGAAAAAGCGCGGCGGCGCCGACATTCTGCATAAAGCTCGAAATCACACCCACGGTGGAGGATATCAGCAGAATGATCCGCGACTCCGTCGCGCCGCCAACCTTCGAAATCCACGCCGCGACGGTCGACATGACCCCGGTTCGATCAAGGCCCGCGCCGATGATCATCACTGCAATGATCGACACCACGGCGTTTGATCCGAAACCGTTGAACAGGGTGGAGACATCCACGAGGTTTTCCAGCCCCGGAACCATCGTCAGGCAGCCGAGCAAGACCATCACAATGATCGCGGCGACATCGACCCGAACGACCTCTGTCACGAACAACGTGATCGTGGCCGCCAGAACCGCCAACACGACAACCATTTCATAGGTCAGACCCAGGGCTTCCATCGAACGCCTCTTATTTCGTGATGTGTGGGGCTTATTGGCGCTTGCGCGATCTCTAGTAAACCCAATTAGTTTGCGTCTGGGGGTGGCGTAGTGTCGCCGGTGGACCTAGGTAAGTGGGTCAGGGCAAGGGACAGAGCAGATGGCCGACCAATCCGAAATCGCCAATGCCGCGCAAGACGCGCGCAAAAGCGGGTGGCGAACGATCCGCCGCGTCGTGCCCTATCTTTGGCCAAAAGATCAGGCCTGGGTGAAGTATCGCGTTGTCTGGGCGCTGCTGGCCCTGTTCATCGCAAAACTTGTGGCCGTGGGAACGCCGTTCTTTTACAAGGCGGCGGTTGACGCGTTGACGCAAGAGGCCTCCGCCACGTTTCTGATGGCCGTCGGTGCAGTTGGGTTGACCATTGCCTACGGCGTGGCCCGGTTGATGACGGTCGGGTTTCAGCAACTTCGCGACGTGATATTCGCCAAGGTCGGGCAGCGGGCCTTGCGGGCATTGGCGCTGGAAACTTTCCAGCATATCCATCGTCTTTCGATGCGCTATCACATCACGCGCAAGACAGGTGGCCTTTCGCGCATCATTGAACGCGGGGTGAAGGGCGTCGAGTTCCTCTTACGGTTCCTGTTGTTTTCGATCGGCCCGCTGATCCTTGAACTTCTGATGATTGCCGTCATTCTCGCCGTTGTTTTTGACATCTGGTATCTGGTGGTCGTCGTCGTGACGATCGGCATCTATATCTGGTTCACGTTCAAGGTCACCGAATGGCGCGTGCAGATCCGCAAGGAAATGAACGATCAGGATACCGACGCCAACCAGAAGGCCATCGACAGCCTTCTGAATTTCGAAACCGTCAAATATTTTGGCGCAGAGGCGCGTGAGGCTGATCGGTACGATGGCGCAATGGCGCTTTATGAAAATGCCGCGCTGCGGACGTCGTATTCTCTGGCTTTTCTTAATTTTGGCCAGAGCTTTCTGATCACATCCGGGCTGGTTATCGTGATGGTGATGGCCGCAATCGGTGTGCAGCAGGATGTGCTGACAGTCGGTGATTTTGTCATGGTCAACGCCTACATGATCCAGATCACCATGCCGCTTAACTTTCTTGGCACGGTTTATCGCGAAATCCGTCAGTCGCTGGTTGATATGGGCGAGATGTTCGATCTTCTCGATCAACCGCCGGAAGTTGCCGACAAACCGGATGCAGCGGCGTTAATTGTTAACGGCGGAGAGGTCGAACTGCGCGATCTGCACTTTGGATACGAGCCGGAGCGTCCGATACTAAAGGGCGTTTCGCTAACGGTTCCTGCAGGGCAAACTGTGGCGATTGTCGGCCCCTCGGGTTCCGGAAAATCCACCATCGGGCGGCTGTTGTTCCGGTTTTACGATGTGAATGATGGCGCGTTTCTGATTGATGGTCAGGACATCCGCGATGTCACGCAAGTCAGCTTGCATTCGCAGATTGGCGTTGTGCCGCAGGATACCGTTCTGTTCAACGACACGATTTTCTACAACATCGCTTATGGCAATCCCGAAGCAACGCGCGCCGAGATTGAAGCGGCAGCGAAGGCAGCAAAGATCCATGACTTCATTGTGAGCCTGCCGGATGCCTATCAGACCACCGTTGGAGAACGCGGGCTGAAGCTTTCCGGTGGCGAGAAGCAGCGGGTTGGCATCGCGCGAACCTTGTTAAAGAACCCACCGATCCTTTTGTTGGACGAGGCGACCTCTGCGCTCGACACGGAAACTGAAGCTGAGATTCAGCATGAGCTGCGCGAAATGGGTGAGGGGCGCACGGTGATCACCATCGCGCACCGTTTGTCGACGATTGTCCATGCCGACAGAATTGTGGTTCTTCAGGACGGCAAAATCGCTGAAGAGGGCGATCACGATAGCCTTTTGACACGAGAGGGCCGCTATGCCGCGCTTTGGCATCGTCAGATGGCAGAAGAAGAGGCGGCCTAGCTTTCGGAAACGGCGAGTTGATCGTATAATACCAAGGGTGCTTCAAAATGACTCAGCTATGGATTTTGGGTACCGCCTGAGGTGCTGAGGTGATTCAAGATTGGCAAAGGAGACCACCGATGCCAGCCAGGATACCGATGCGAGCCGATTTTACCGCCAATGATCTGCGCAAGCTTGCCGCAGAGAGTTCTGATGCCCGGCAGAGCCGACGGCTTTTGTCGCTTGCCGCTATCGCCGATGGCATGTCGCGTGGGGCTGCGGCCCGCATTGGCGGGATGGACCGGCAAACGCTCAGGGACTGGGTGCTCCGTTTCAACGCTGATGGTCCAGCGGGGCTGCTGGATCGGCAGCGAGGAGGCTCGCGATCCCGCCTTGACAATGCGCAACTGGATGAACTGGCGGCTCTTGTCGAGACCGGTCCTGATCCTGAAAAGGACGGTGTCGTCCGCTGGCGGCGGGTCGATTTGAAGAATGTGATCAAGGCGCGTTTTGGCGTCGACTATCACGAGCGCCATGTGGGGCAGATTCTGCACAATCTGGGCTTTTCCCACATCAGCGCACGCCCTCAGCACCCGGGGCAGGACGTGCAGGTCATTGAGGATTTCAAAAAAACTTCGGCGACAATCTGAAGGAGACGCTTCAGGGGGTGCCGCCGGACAAACCCGTCGAAATCTGGTTCCAGGACGAGATGCGTCTCGGTCAGAAGAACACCCGCGTCCGCCAGTGGGCACGCAAGGGCACACGGCCCCGCCAGCCCGCCGATCAGCGTTACCAAAATGCGTATCTTTTTGGCGCCATCTGCCCCGAACGCGGCACCGGCGCGGCGATCATGATGCCAGCAGCCGACACCTATGCGATGCAGCGCCACCTGGAAGAAATCAGCAAAATTGTCTCCGATGGCGCCCACGCCGTCATCCTCATGGACCAAGCCGGCTGGCACACGACATCCGCTCTGGAAATCCCGCAAAACCTGTCGCTCATGTTTCTGCCGCCCAAATCACCAGAGCTGAATCCAACCGAAAACATTTGGCAATATCTCCGCCAGACATGGCTCGCAAACCGGACGTTCGACACATATGACGCGATTCTCGACGCGGGGTGCGAGGCCTGGAACAACCTCATCGCAAGACCGCAAACCATCACATCCATCGCAAGCCGCAACTGGGCGAAAGTCGGTCAGATTGAATAACCCTTGGTATAAGTGCCAGCTTGCATGACCCAATAGCGGCAGCACGACCAGAAGCCCCAGAAACGCCGGGATCAGCGCCACGAATGTCAGTACGGCAATGAAGATTGCCCAGCCAAACATCTGGATCGGGTACGCCTGTACATAAGCGAAGCTTTTGATCGTCGCGGTCATGAAATCGACATCTCGATCCAGCAACATCGGCATGGATAGCATAGTTACCATGTATAGAAGCGTTGCAAATCCCAACCCGACGGCAGACCCAAATCCTAGCATTTTCAGGCCCTGAGCGGACAAATAGACATCTGCTGAAGTGGAGACATTTGTCATGGTCACGTGTCCCATGAACAACGCGAAAATCATGTGTGCGAGAAAGAACCAAAATAGCAGAATGACTGTTATGATTACGCAAAGTGAGGGTAACTGTCGGCGTGATTGCTGGATGACGACTGCTGTTATGTCGCGCCAGTTCAAGTTCTGACCCAGTTCGCGCCGGCGACTGACTTCGTAAAACGCCACTGCGGCAAGCGGTCCGACAAGTGGGAACCCAAGGGCGGCAATGACCAGCCAATAGCTTTGCCCTGTGATCTGAATGATCCAGATCATGACCCAACCGGCGAGAACAGTGGCGCCCGCGAAAACAAGCGCATAGACTGGCGCGCTGACTAGGTCTGACCAGCCAAGACGAAGCGCGCGGCGGAACATTTTGATTTCAACAGCGCGGAATTCCGGTGCGCCGTGGGCAGGTATGGCCTGCGCTTCAGGCATCAAGCTCCACCCAGACAGGGACGTGATCTGACGGTTTTTCCCGGTCGCGGATGTGGCTGTCGATCTGACAATCCGACAGAAGATCGGCGCATTGCGGGGTCAACAGGAAGTGATCAATCCGGATGCCGTCATTTCGTTGCCAGGCACCGGCCTGATAATCCCAGAACGAATAATGCCCCGGCGCGCGTGTGCGGGCGCGGAAGGCTTCGGTAAAGCCGAGATTGAGGATTTCCTGGTACGCTTCGCGAGTCTCCGGGCGGTGCAGGGCGTCTTCCGTCCAGGCCTCTGGGCGGGCTGCATCCTCTGGCTGCGGAATGACGTTGTAGTCACCTGCCATCAGTGCAGGTTCTTCTGTGTTCAGAAGGTCTTGCGCGCGTTTCTTCAAGCGCGCCATCCAGGCAAGTTTATAGTCGTATTTCGGCCCGGGGACGGGATTGCCATTCGGCAAATAAAGCCCGCATACACGGATTGCTTTGTCGTTCACAACAGTTGCCTCGATCCAGCGCGCCTGTTCGTCACTGTCGTCACCGGGCAGACCACGGGTCACATCTTCCAACGGAAACTTCGACAGTATCGCGACGCCGTTGAAGCTTTTTTGTCCATGTGTTTCAACGTTATAGCCCCGCTCTTCAAATATCTCGCGGGGGAAGTTTTCGTCAATGGACTTGATTTCCTGCAACAGCACGACATCAGGCTGTGCCTCGTCGAGCCATTCAGGCAATGCCTGCGCACGGGCCTTGATTCCGTTGATATTGAAAGTAGCGATTTTCATGGGTTCAGGGTGGCGCGTTGTGGGGCCGGGATCAAGTGAAATTGGCTGTCTGTTTCACGTCGGTATGGTTGCCAGCGGGTGCATGCGCCATCTAACATCCGCCTGTACGGCCGCGCCACTCAAAGCAGGTGACTATCATCGACAACATTTCACAAACTCGACCGTCAATCGCACCGCTGCTGGCGGTGAATTTTGTCGGTACGCTTGGGTTTTCCATCGTCACGCCGTTTCTGGTTGTCCTTGTCACCGATTGGGGCGGCAATGCGGTGATCTATGGCATCCTTGCTGCGACCTATTCTTTCTTCCAACGTAACTCCCAAGCACCCCCCACGTTTGAGTGTTATTGTCAGTTTTATGGTGAGTCGAATTTGCCATTTTGCGCGTGTTTTTTTTTCTTTCTTGTCTGAATTCTGTGGCGCCGGGTTGATTTCTCTGAATCAGTGGTGGGATGGATCAGGTTGCCGCCCTTGAACAACTTCTCGCCACGGCTCTGCGTCGGATCGCTGAGCTTGAAGCTGCGTTGGCGAGCATGGCGGAAGAGATCACGGACCTGCGCCGACAGTTGGCCAAGAACAGCAGCAATAGCAGCAAGCCCCCTTCAAGTGATGGCCTGAAGAAGCCAGCCCCGCGCAGCCTGCGTGGCAAATCCGGAAAGAAAAGTGGCGGCCAAGTTGGCCACCGGGGCGACACCCTGCGCCAGACGTCAACACCCGACTTTGTCGAACGGCATGAGGCGACGCATTGCAGCGCCTGTCAGAGCGCCCTGACGGCGGAGATGGTGAAAGGGATCGAGAAGCGTCAGGTGTTCGACTTGCCTGCGCCACGCCTGGAGGTCACCGAGCATCAGGCGGCGGTTTATTGTTGCGACCATTGTCGAGCCACGACGACGGCTGGCTTTCCCGATGGCGTGGCCGCGCATGTGCAATATGGCACGCGCATGCGGGCAGTGGCGGTCTATTGCAATGTTCAGCAGCTGATACCCGAGGATCGGGTCTGCCAGCTTATGCGCGACCTGTTTGGGGCCACCAGCTTGTGCGCGGCCAGCGTGACCAACTGGACGCGCGGCGCGGCAAATAAGATGGGTGTCGTGGTTGAACACATTCTCGCCCGGCTTGCCGAAGGCGGCGTTCGGCATCTGGACGAGACCGGACTTCGTGTTGCCGGCAAGCTGCACTGGCTGCACACGATCTGCGATACCGCCTTCACCCATTACCGCATCAGCGCCAAACGCGGTGCTGTTCCAACCTTCCTGACCGGCGGGACGATCATTCATGATCACTGGAAACCCTACTACGCCCATATGAGCGGAGTGGACGCCCACGCCCTCTGCGGGGCGCATCACTTGCGCGAACTCAAGGCCATCGAAGAGATCGAAAAAGAGCCTTGGGCGACGGAGATGAGCGCAGTGCTTCATAGCGCCAATCAGCTCAGATGCGCGGCTCAGGATCAAGGCGAGACCGAACTCCCGGAACTGGTTCGCCAGGGTATAGTCACCAGATACATGGCGATCCTCGCCAAGGGGCTCGCCTTCCACGAACGCCAGCCCCCGCTGGCCAAAAGCCCCGGCACCCGCGGCCGAAAAGCCAGGCGGCCAGGCCACAACCTGCTCCTCCGCCTGCGTGACTACCGCGATGACGTTTTGCGATTCATCGCCGACTTCGCGGTCCCATTCACAAACAATCAGGCCGAACAGGACCTGCGCATGATGAAGCTGCGCATGAAAATCTCGGGCACCTTCCGCACCCTCGAGGGCGCGCGGGTCTTCGCCGACATCAGGTCCGTCATCTCGACGGCCAGAAAACACCGGTTCAACATCCTGGAAATCCTGACCCTGTCACCACCTCAGATCATCGCACGGCTCTGACGGAACAAAACCCCGCAACCCTATCGGACAGGGTGCTTGGGAGTTACCTTCCAACTCTTCGGCGCGCCGATTTTGGGGCGCATGTCCGACAGGGTGGGGCGACGGCGTGTTTTGCTGTTAAGTCAGCTTGGTACGCTTTTGTCCTGGGGCGTGTTTCTGGTGGCATTTGCGTTGCCGACGACGAACCTGTTGGCGGTCGATTCCCGGTGGATTGGCGAATTCGGCTTGACCCTGCCACTTTTGATCCTGTTTCTGGCGCGCGCGGCGGATGGGCTGACCGGTGGAAATGTTTCCGTCTCCAACGCCTATCTGGCGGACATCACCACAGAAGAAGACCGGTCGAAGAATTTTGGGCAGATGGCGGTGTCGAGCAATCTTGGCTTTGTCCTTGGACCAGCGCTTGCTGGTCTGCTGGGCGCGACGTTGTTCGGGGCCGTTCTGCCGGTAATCGCCGCTTTCGTGATCTCGGCAGTTGCGCTGTTGCTGATCCGGTTCGGGCTTTCAGAAATTACGCCGAAAACAATTACAAATGCACTGGAACAGCCAACGCCTTGCGATCTTTACGGGCAGGAACATAAGCCTGCCTACGAGGTAAAATGCCCGAAGGCCGACGGTCTGGGCGCAATTCTGGCCCTGCCGAATATGCCGGCGTTGATGGCAGTGAACTTCCTCGTAATGCTTGGCTTCAGTTTCTATTACGTGGCGTTTCCGGTTCATGCAGTGCAGGGGCTAAACTGGAGCGTGGCACAGATCGGCAGCTATTTCGCCGTGCTGAGCCTTGCGATGATCGCGGTGCAGGGCCCGGTTCGAGTTATGCCCGAAAGTTGGTGATGGCCTGAAGCGGGCGGCATATCATGGCGGTGTTAGCACGCCGTCATTCTCCAAGAGAAAGGATATGCCACCATGGCCAAGTCTACAGTCTTACCATTCGAGCAACCATCACAATTTTCACCTGATCCGCTGACAGAGGTCATTCAAGCGGGTGCGAAGGAGCTTCTGAGGACGGCGGTTCAAGCCGAGGTTGCCGCGTTCATCGCGGAGCACATGCACCTTCTGGACGAAGAAGGCCGCCAGCGTTTGGTACGTCACGGCTTTCTGCCCGAGCGCGAGATGATGACCGGGATTGGCACCGTTCCCGTGCAGGTTCCGCGTGTGCGGGATCGCGGTCAGAATGAAGACGGGAGCAAAATCAAGTTCCGCTCGGCGCTGGTTCCGCCGTATTTGCGCAAGGCCAAGTCCGTCGAGGAGCTATTGCCCTGGCTTTATCTGAAGGGGATCTCGACGGGGGATTTCAGCGAGGCGCTGGCAGCGCTTCTGGGCCCCGATGCCGAGGGGCTGTCGTCATCGACCATTACGCGCCTGAAGGCTGCGTGGTGGGAAGAATATGAAGCTTGGCGCAAGCGCGATCTGAAGGGCAAGCGCTACGTTTATATCTGGGCCGACGGGGTCTACTTCACACCGCGCCTGGACGGCGATCGTCAATGTATGTTGGTGATTATTGGGGCGGATGAATATGGGCAGAAGGATGTTCTGGCGATCGCAGACGGCTTCCGTGAGAACGCCGACAGTTGGCGCGACCTGTTGAAGGGGCTGAAGAGGCGTGGGCTTGCGGTGCCGCCTGAATTGGCCGTCGGCGACGGCGCACTGGGGTTTTGGGCCGCGCTGCGCGATGTCTTTCCCAAGACACGGGAGCAGCGATGCTGGGTTCATAAAACTTCCAATGTGCTGGGGGCGATGCCTAAATCTCTGCATGAAAAGGCGAAGTCGGATCTCCAAGACATTTGGATGGCCGAGACGAAGAAGGAAGCGAATGCGGCCTTCGATCTGTTCGTGGAAACTTATGGTGTGAAATACGAAAAGGCCGTGGCCAAGCTGGTCAAGGATCGTGCAGAATTGCTGGCCTTCTATGACTTCCCAGCCGAACACTGGAAGCACATCAGGACCACAAACCCGATCGAGAGCGTCTTCGCCACGGTTAGAAACCGTACCCGAAAAACCAAAGGCTGCCTCAATCGCAAGACCGCCCTCGCCATGGTCTTCAGGCTAATGATTTCGGCCAGGAAAAAGTGGCGAAAAATCTCCGGGCCGAACCGTCTGCCCGAGGTCATTCAGGGGGTTGAGTTCAAAGACGGCATCAAGCAAGTTCAAATCGCCGCCTGATGACAGCCGTCACCAACTTTTGGGCATAGCTCGCCGGTTCTGGCGCGCGCGGCAAAGCGTGTTCCCGACAGGGTACTGATGGGGTTCGGCGGGGTGTCACTGGCCGTTGGTTTCGCGTTGCTTTTCGTGAATTCGACCCCGGTCGTCTATCTGTCCGCTTTGCTTGTGGCTCTTGGCAATGGCCTGATGTGGCCGACGTTCATGGGCGCCTTGTCAAAAGCGGCCGGGTCGGACTTGCAGGGCGCGGTACAGGGTTTCGCGCAAAGCGCAGGCGCTGTGGCGAGCATCATCGGGCTGATTGCGGGTGGCGTGTTCTACGTGACGTTGGGCGCGTCGCTGTTCCCGATCGCGGCAGTGGTAATTGCGGTGTCGGCACTACTGGCCGGAAGCTATCGCGCGCCATGAGGCGTGCCCCGCGAACGGCCGGGGCGGCAAAGATTTTCCAGCGCTCTAACCAGACAGCTAGACCGGTGCCATATCCGCGTTGGGTGTTGGTACAGCATGGACGCATTCACGGCGGCGAAAGCGCAGCCGCCGCCGTTTCGAACAACGCCAATACATCCGACCGCAACAGTTAGGCTGTAAGTTGGATTTCCGCGTCCGTGCCCAAGTCTTCAATGCCGAGCTGTGCCTTTATGCCGGCGGGCACAAGGCGCCGCGAAGATATTCGCGGTCGGTTCATCTCTGGAATGATCCGCTCGGCGCCATAGAGGTTCACGTATTCCTCGAAATTGTCGAACACCTGCCGCCCGACATTGTCGACGAATGTTTCCGCCGGCGCGCCATTGGCGAGGATCACGTCGTGGTTTTCCGTCTCGATGTGGAAATATGTGACGCGGTCGGGCAATTCGCCAGCCGGGACAAAGTCAATTGTTTTGCCGTTCACAAGTGCCGACGCGTTGATGACCATCCCGTCGACCACCATGCCATGATCAGCCGTCACGGTCAGATCGCTGTGGGGCAGACCTTGCCCGAGTGATCCGGCGCGGAACCGCACAGGCTGCATTCGTGGACCAGCGAAAATTTGCGTTACAGTCTGTCGCCCGATCCATTTGACCGACACAGTTTCACCTGTTGCGGTGACGATCTCATCGCCAATGGTTAGTGCATCCACTGAGGTTTCACCCAAAGGCGTGGCGATCTGGCTGCCAGCCGCAAAGCAGGTAATGACGAGGTTAACAGTGTCCTGGTCGTAATTTGGCCCTGGAAAGTTACCGTCTCTGATCACCCAGGTAATGGTATTGCCAATGTCGCCCGCGCCCACGGTCAGCGTGTAAGAAAATACGCCGGTGGAACTGTCGAGAGAAAAACCGGCCGACGGACCACTAAGGAGAGTCCAACCTCCGTCTCCGCCTCCATTTCCTTGGGTATTTGAGATGCCATTTCCCCAGTCTCCGCCAATCTGCAGGGTCTCACCAACCGAAAGATCGATCGTGTAGGTATACTCGTCCCCCGTAATACCGGTTCCCTGATTTGGATCTTGACTGTTCTCAGCGAAAGTGCCGCTGGCGACCCCACCAACGGTATGTGTCTCGAGATAAAGTTGAATTCCCATGCCAGCTACCCCCTTAGCTTACGTTCCGGTCTTCACCCTGTGTGCCCCCCAATGGGCCCCTTTAATGCGCGTGATCTCGGTCACGCGGGTCATCCTGTGTTCCCGATCCACACGCATCCAGCGGAATTTGTTGATCTCCTCTGGAAGGGAATGACGCAACCATTTGATCACAAACGCGGCAGTGCCTTGGCCGTAGGGTGCAATGATTTCCATCACCCACATCCGGTCTCCAGACCGCCATTCCTTCGGCAAAAGTAACTCACCCCGAATAACTTTCGCCTCGGCGTCCTCATCCAAAAACGCCCAAGTAAAAGCATAGCGAGGCACGTCATCGATGTAAAATACCTTGTAAAATCCAAGGTCTATCGGCGGCTGCACCATCTGTCGAGCTAGGCGCAGCGGCAACTCGCGGTGATGCTCTGAGCGCAGATATAGAAAGGCCAAATCCCCATAGGCACGAAGTTTTTCTTCGGTGGGGTTTTCACCGTCAATCTCGATTTTCATAGCTGTCCCCAGCGCATTTCACTTCCAGTCATACTGCTAAAGTGCCGCAATTGCAGTATTAATTTGCTTGGGCTTCAATTCAGCGTGACGAGTGGCGGGGATCGAGATCAAAGGCGCGAACCGGATTCGGACGTAATTTCAGATTGAAAAACTCGTCCCGCACCCACAGCTTGACGTGGCATTCGGGTTGTCGATCACGAAACGGGCGCCGATCAGTTCTTCGGAGAAGTCGATGGTGGCATCGGTGAGGAAGGGGAGAGAGATCTGGTCGACGACAACGGTTTCGCCGTTGTCCGATAAAACAAGGTCATCGTCGGCGGGTTCGCCCAAAGTGATTTCGTACTGAAACCCCGAACAGCCGCCACCCTCGACGGCCACACGCAGGACCTTGCCGTCCGCTGCGGCGCCGATTTCGGCGAGGCGCTCAAACGCGCGAGATGTGACTTTGGGCGGTACGATCATGTGGTGACACCGGGGTTACAGAAGTTTCGTAAAGCCAATATATGGGGGGCGGGACGGACGGACAAGGACAGGCGACATGTTGCGACCCTATGCGGTGCAACCGGATCAGACACGCGGGCGGCTTTACCCCGAAGAAGAAAGCCGGTTTCGCACACCGTATCAGCGCGACCGCGACCGGATCATCCATGCCAGCGCGTTTCGCCGCCTGAAGCATAAGACTCAGGTCTTTATCGAGCATGAGGGCGATTATTTCCGCACCCGGCTGACCCATTCGATCGAGGTTGCTCAGGTGGCGCGCACGGTTGCCGGGGCCCTGGGGCTGAATGTGGAACTGACCGAGGCGGTGGCGCTGGCCCATGACCTTGGGCATCCGCCGTTCGGGCATACCGGCGAGGATGCGCTGCAGCGGTTGATGGAACCCTATGGCGGGTTTGATCACAACGCGCAGGCGATCCGCATCGTAACCTCGCTGGAGCGGCATTATGCCGATTTCGACGGGTTAAACCTGACCTGGGAGACGCTTGAAGGGATTGCGAAACACAACGGGCCGGTGACGGGTGACATTCCTTATGCGTTGGCGGAATACAACGCGCGGCATGATCTGGAGCTTGGAACCCACGCCAGTGCGGAGGCGCAGGTGGCGGCGCTGGCCGATGACATCGCCTATAACAGCCACGATCTGCATGACGGGCTGAGGGCGGAGCTGTTTTCAACCGATGAGTTGGCGGAGTTGCCGCTGCTGGACGGATGCTTTGCCGAAGTGGACCGGATTTATCCGGGGCTCAATTACTATCGGCGGCGGCACGAGGCGCTGAGACGGTTCTTTGGATTTCTGGTCGAGGACGTGATCGTTCAGGCGGAAATGAGGTTGAAGTATCTGGCACCTGGCAACGCGGCAGATATCCGCAATGCCGGCCAACCGATGGTGCGGTTTTCCGGGGCGGTTTGGGAAAAGCTGCAGGTGACGCGTGAATTCCTGTTCCACCGAATGTATCGCGCGCCGGATGTGGTGGAGATGCGCAAAGAGGTGACCAAGGCCGTCGATGCGTTGTTCCCGCTGTTCATGGCCGAATCCGATCTTTTGCCCAAGCAATGGCGCAAGGACGTGGCTGATGCGCAGGGCGAGGTGACGCTGGCGCGCATCGTGCTGGATTACATCGCGGGTATGACCGACCGCTTCGCGTTGCAGGAATATGAACGGTTGTTCGGGGCCTAAGCGGCTATTCCGCGTTGATATAGAACGTTGCGAAGACCTGCATCGCTTTGAAGGACTCATTGGTTTCGGGATCATCAACCACCGGAAAGACCACCATCGCGGGTCCAAGTTTGCCGACCACAAGCGGCCGGCCATCGGCATGGGTGGCCAGGATTGGTTCGTATTTCTTGATCGTGTTCCAGTCTAGTTCGGCCTGATACCCGTCCAGCGCCATCGGGCTTGCGGTTTTACCCTCTGCGCCGACCGCCATCATGACTGTGCTGAGCCGCGGGCCAGTATAGGTTATGTCCTTTCCGGTATCGAGCAAATTCGCGGTGATCTCGTGTTGATCAAGCCCGGCCAGCATGATGTCATCAAAGGCAAAGGCCTTTTCGGATACAACCCCAAGGAATCCTGCCACATTGACCGCCTCTGCCTTGAAGCCTGGGGCATTTGATTTCTCGACCGCGCCGCCAATCGTCAACAAAATACGGCCGGTTGGGTCGGCTGTGTCTTCGCCAATCGCTGCGGTCGCCAAGAAAACCGACATAAGTGTCGCTAAAAACATACGCATAATTTGATCCTTCCCTCTTTGGTCATACGACCATGAGTTGAATCTTTCGGCAACCGTTTAACAAATAGTTAAGATGTGCTTGCGGAGTTAACCAACCCCGCGATGTTGACCTCGCTTGGGGGGGTGTTAAACCGCGCGCGCAGATCAAGGAATGCGTTTCATGAACCTTTTCGCGGATATTCGGGCGGCGGTGATCACATCTCTGGAAGGCATGGTGCGCGATGGCGTTCTGCCTGATGGGCTGGAAATGGCGAATGTGACCGTCGAGCCGCCGCGTGACGCGGCACATGGCGACATGGCGACGAACGCCGCGATGGTTCTGGCGAAACCCGCCGGACAAAAACCGCGCGAGATTGCCGAGACTCTGGCGCAGAGGCTGGCGTCAGATGCACGGATTGAGAGCGCCGAAGTTGCAGGGCCGGGATTTTTGAACTTACGGCTGTCAAACGATGTTTGGGTTGATCTGTTGGGCGGTATTCTGGTCAATCCGAAATTTGGCCGCTCTGATATGGGTTCGGGAAAGCGAGTGCAGGTTGAATTTGTGTCGGCCAACCCGACCGGGCCATTGCATGTCGGCCACACTCGTGGGGCGGTCTTTGGCGATGCGCTGGCGAGCCTCTTGGATTTCGCAGGCTACGACGTGAGCCGCGAGTATTACATCAACGATGGCGGGGCGCAGGTCGATGTGCTCGCCCGGTCAGTCTATCTGCGCTATCTTGAGGCGCATGGTCAGGATGTGGCGTTCGAGGATGGCACCTATCCCGGTGACTACCTGATCGCGGTTGGCGAGGCGTTGAAAGACAAGTTTGGCGATGCCTTTGTCGGTAAGGGCGAACAGGTTTGGCTGACTGAGGTGCGTGACTTCGCAACCGATGCGATGATGGACCTGATCGGCAAAGATCTTGCGCAGTTAGGCATTCAAATGGATGCCTATTTCTCGGAAAAATCGCTGTACAACACAGGCAAGATCGAGGCCGCGCTGAAGGCGCTGGATGACCGTGGTCTGATCTATGAGGGCGTTCTTGAACCGCCCAAGGGCAAGAAGCCCGAGGATTGGGAACCGCGGGAGCAGACGCTGTTCCGCTCGACCGAGCACGGTGACGATGTTGACAGGCCGGTAAAGAAATCCGACGGATCATGGACCTATTTCGCGCCCGATATCGCCTATCATTATGATAAGGTTTCCAGAGGGTTCGATGAGCTAATTGATGTGTTCGGCGCCGATCATGGCGGTTATGTCAAACGCATGAAGGCGGCGGTGTCGGCTCTGTCGGATGGCAAAATTCCACTCGATATAAAGCTGACGCAACTGGTGAAGCTTTATAAGAACGGCGAGCCGTTCAAGATGTCGAAACGGGCCGGAACATTTGTGACCCTTCGCGACGTTGTAGAGCAGGTCGGCGCGGATGTGACGCGGTTCGTGATGTTGACACGGAAGAACGATGCACCGCTGGATTTCGACTTTGACAAGGTTCTTGAGCAATCCAAGGATAACCCGGTTTTCTATGTGCAATATGCACATGCACGGGTGCGCTCGGTGCTGCGTAAGGCGGCTGATCTGGGTGTTGAACCGGGGCAGGCGAAACTTGAGGATGTCGCGGAAATTGATGTCGCCAAAAAGCTGGCCGAATGGCCGCGTTTGGTCGAAATCGCTGCGCGCACAAATGAGCCGCATCGAATCGCCTTTTACCTCTATGAGCTTGCCAGCACATTTCACACATTGTGGAACAAGGGGAACGAGAATCCTGATCTGAGATTCATCCATGAGGAATCCACAGGCCAGTCTGTGGAAAAAATTGCGCTTCCAGCCGCCGTTGGCGTTGTTATTTCAGCCGGATTAGGTATTCTGGGCGTAACCCCGGTCGAGGAAATGCGCTAGGAGCGCGCGGCAAAGACCGCAGCCCGGCCAGCAAGGGGTTTAACGAGCAGGCAAGTGATCCGTGACCACGAAGTCGCGGACGGTGAGGCGGTGATGGCAGATTACGCTGATATTGATGGGGGCGGTGCCCCATTTGGCACGCCGGAGAAAGATCCGGGGCTGGTTTCAGTTTTGCTGAATTGGTGCGGGGCGTTGTTGTCTGTCGCACTTTTGGCGGGCCTGGGTTTCTGGGTTTATCAATTGGCGATGCGCGATGTTTCGGGCGTGCCAGTTGTACAGGCGCTGGAAGGGCCGATGCGCGTTCAGCCAGAGGACCCGGGCGGGTCACAGGCCGCGCATCAGGGGCTGGCGGTGAATTCGGTCGCTGCCGAGGGAACGGCGGAGGCACCGGCTGAGCGGTTGGTGTTGGCACCTGCTCCGGGTGAATTGACCGACGAAGACCTGCCAAAACCGCAGCTTGAAGCAACCGCGACACCGGTGGTGCAACCGGCGCCCCGGCCAAGCCGCGACGAATTACAGGCGATGGCGGATGAACTTGCCGAAGGGGTTACGCCATTGGCCGCCAATCTGGCGGACCGTGTGCCTGAATCCACGCCGGGCGTCGCGCGCTCGCCAGTACCGCGCCCGCGACCGGTTGGCGATCTGACGGCCGAGGCGGTGGCGAATTCCGTCGCGCTGACGGCGGCGCGGGTGGCAGTCGCGACAGCGGCGAGCGATGTGCCAGCAGGTACGCGATTGGTTCAGTTCGGCGCCTATGATACGACGGAGGCGGCAAATGCGGCGTGGGATACGCTTTCGACGCGGTTCACCGATTTTCTGGTCGGCAAATCGCAGGTCGTGCAAGAGGCGGTATCGGGCGGCAAGACGTTCTATCGACTGCGCGCGATGGGCTTTGCTGATTTAAGCGATGCACGGCGGTTCTGTTCGGCATTGGTTGCCGAGCGGCAGGCTTGTATTCCCGTCGTCGTTCGCTGATGAGCCAGCATTCCGCTGCCATTCTTGGCTGTCTTGGTCCGCGGTTGCGAGCAGATGAGCGTATTTTTTACCAGCAGGCGAATCCTTGGGGGTTCATTCTATTTGCCCGCAACCTTGAGACGCCCGATCAGGTCCGGCGGCTGACGGACGGGTTGCGCGACGCTGTTGGATGGAACGCGCCGATTCTGATCGATCAGGAAGGCGGGCGGGTACAACGCATGGGGCCGCCCCACTGGCATCAATGGGTGCCTCCGCTGGATCAGGTGAAACTGGCCGGTGGCGACGCAGCACGGATAATGGAATTGCGCTATCGCATCATCGGTGCGGAACTGCGCGCCGTCGGGATCGACGTGAATTGTGCGCCGATGGCGGATATCGCGGAACATTGCACGCATTCGGTGTTGAAAAACCGCTGCTACGGGATGGACACCCAAACCGTCGGCGAAGTTAGCAGGGCGGTGGCAAACGGATTGCTGTCAGCAGGTGTGCTGCCGGTTTTGAAACATATTCCGGGTCACGGGCGCGCGTTCGTCGACAGCCATCTGCAATTGCCGCAAGTGGATGATGATGCAGACACCCTGCGCGCACGGGATTTCGCACCTTTCAACGCTTTAAGCGATCTCAAACTGGGGATGACGGCGCATATCGTCTTTTCCGCCTTTGATAATGCAAACCCGGCCACGCAATCGCCGCGCATAGTTCAACTGATCCGGGAAGAACTCGGGTTTGGTGGATTGTTGATGACCGACGACATTTCCATGGAAGCATTGGATGGATCGTTGACAGAGCGGGCAGTACGGTCGATCGCGGCGGGTTGCGACGTGGTCCTGCATTGCAATGGCGACCTGGCGGAGATGGAGGAAATTACTGCAGCCGCAGGCGCATTGTCGGCAGAAGGAATGGCGCGTGGCGAAGCCGCGTTGGCGCAAAGGGCGCCTGCCGAGAAGACTGAAGGCGAGCAATTGCTGGAAGAGTTCAGGGCGTTGACCGGCGAACCAGCCTAGAATGCGAATGTCAGGAATCCGCTGACAACAGTATTCGCGCCCGCGTCGCTCGCAACGCCGAGAGAGACGCCAACATTGTCCGAGAAATCGTATTTTTCGGAAACACCCGCCGTTGCGTTACCGCCATTCGTGGGCACTTGCGCGATGGCGGTGACGGCGAGTTGTTCAGTTACATCGTAGCTGCCAAAAACCTCGACCATATCCGGAGCACCAGCGATGGACGGTGCATAATATGCCAACCCCGCGGTGGCCGGGCCGATCGGCCCCATGATTTGCGCTTTGGCGCTAACGTCGCCTGAGGTCGCCTCTAGAGCGGCGGACAGGTGAATGCCGCCGATTCCGCGGGCCGCGCCGGCGCCGATGACCGTGTCGCCGGGAAGTTCCGAATGATGTGCCGAAATTGCAAACCGCATGTCGCCGTCGTCGAATGAAAACAGGGCGCCATAGGGCAGCCAGCCACCGAACATTGCGCCGAAAGTCGCTGCGCTGCGCGTCGAAGCCGTGCGGTCGATAGCGAGCGACGGAAAACTGCTCTCAGGCGCGGATACCGCGAACTGGTCGTAAGCGGAGCGAGGTACACCGACAGCAATGCGTCCGTTTGTGCCGATGTCGAGCGTGGCCGCACCGTAGGTTTCGTGCGGTGTGTCCAGCGCATCGGCGCGGCCATAAACGCCAAGCTCAAACCCAAAGCGGCCGAAGGACAGGCGTGCCGTGCCATCGCCAACGAGAAATGCATCTGCACCCGCCGTTCGGTTGGAATAGCCGAGATGGAATGTCCCGTTGGCGGAGAAGCGATCAAACAGCCCGTCGGCAAGTGCGGGCGACGACATCAAAGCCAGAAACAATGTGGCGCGAAGCATTCTGCGACCTCTTCGTGAATATTGATCGTTTAGTAGCAGGTATTGGAGAATTCTGAAAGAAATTCAGTCGCTTCAGGCGCGAAAATGAAAGATGAAGCCGAGGAAATTCAACAAGATTTGCGCCGCCAGAATCGCGGTTGATCCGGTTGGGTCGTAATCTGGCGCAACCTCGACCAGATCTATCCCGACGACCTTGTTTGTTTTGGCGACGGATTGAAGGATCTCGAGGACTTCATAGTAAAGAAACCCACCGTGGCTGGGCGTGCCGGTGCCCGGCGCAATAGAAGGGCAGAACGCGTCTATGTCGATGGTGACATAAACCTTCGCGCCTGCGGGAATTGAGGCGAGCGCTTTATTGATACCAGCAGCGCGGACCTGCCGAACGCTGAGAATTGTAGAGCCCATGTTTCGGGCATCTTCATAACCTTCCTTGGCAGTGGAAGAGACGTTGCGGATTCCCAGTTGAGTCAGACCGGTGACATAGGGTTTTTCGGCGGCACGGCGCATCGGGTTGCCGTGGCCAAAGCGCACGCCATGGCGTTCATCAACGAAATCGAGGTGGGCGTCGATTTGCAGGATGTGGATGTCGCTCTGATTATCGAACGCGTCGATGCAAGGGATGTTGATGGAATGATCGCCGCCGATCACGACAGGCAAAGCGCCAGCTTTCAGAATATCTTGCACGCCGCTCTTAATGTTCGCGTGGCTTTGGGTTGTGTCCGTATGCACGATATCCGCATCGCCGATATCGACAATGCGCACATCGCTGCCAAGGTAAATGGCATCGTCTTCATGGTCATATGCACCGGCATGGCCGAAGGAAAACAACGTCGAGGCCTCACGCACGGCACGGGGGCCGAACCGGGCACCGGGGCGCCATTGCGTACCAAAATCAAAAGGCGCGCCAAGGATCGCGACATCCGCGTCAATCGCGCTCCAGTCCTCGACATAGTGCCGTTTGCCGAACGTTGAGATTCCAACGAAGGGCAGGTTCAGCCGCCCGCTTTCATAGCCGTGTCCTGCCATTGCGATACTCCTTTCAATGGATGATTGCGAAATGACGCGTGGATGGACAAGGGCGGATTTGCGCTTTTCCTTGCCAAGTCATCAAGATTTAGGGCACTTTACGGCAAATCAATCAACAGGTTGAGTGGTCTTGATGTCCATAGAACGGATGTGGCGGCAGATGCCCCCGGCAGTTTTTGCCCCGATGCTCGGGTTTATCGGCGTCGCACTTGGCTGGAAACGTTTCAGCGACGTGCTTGACGCCGGACATGGGATGTCGGTCGCGATTTCCGTGATAGTTGCGGCATTTTTTACCCTGTTGCTAGGCGCTTACGTGGCGAAGCTGGTGGCACGGCCAGGCGTTGTTGTGGAGGAATTACAGAAGTTGCCGGGGCGACTTGGGCTCGCCGCGGCGTCGCTGGGTTTCATCCTTTGGGGCGCACATGTCTTTCCGGTGTCGGAATTCGTGACCAAGGCAGCGCTATGGATAGGGATTGTCAGCCATCTGGCGTTGTTGTTTCTGGTCGTTCGGGTTCTGGCGAAGATGTCGGCCCCTGAAAGGTTGGCAACACCCGCATGGCATCTTACTTTTGTGGGCTTCATCGCCATTCCGTTCGCCGCATTCCCGGTCGGGTATTCAAGCCTTGGCCTGGCAGTATTCCTGGCAACCATCATCATCGCGATTGCGATATACACGATTACGCTAAACCGGGTGGTGGAAACGGAAATACCGGCACCGCAGCGCCCGTTGCAGGTCATCCACCTTGCCCCGATCAGCCTGTTCACGACGCTGGCGGCTGATCTGGGGCTGGCGGGATTGGCATTTGCATTCCTTGGGCTGGCGACACTGACGGCAATTTTGCTTTTGGCAAATGTCCGGTGGCTGACCGGGCAGGGTTTTCGCCCATGTGGGGGGCGTTCACCTTTCCCATTGTGGCCTTTGGTGGCGCGCTTCTGTCGCTTGCGCCATTCATGGGAATGCTTCGTTACGTCGGCGCCGGTGTTTTGATCATCGGCACGTTGATCACGCTTTGGATTGCGGCGCGGGTCTGGCGGATGTGGCTGGACGGACGCCTTGCCGCAACCACCGGCGCGGCAAAAGCGTGAAACCCTCTTTCCTTTCTTTCCACCCCGTGAAATAGGGAGGCGTCAAACGAAATCCTCCAATGGAGACCCAAATGGAGATTCGCGAGGCACTTACCTTCGACGATGTTTTGCTGGTTCCCGGTGCGTCCAGCGTGCTGCCAACGGACGCGGATACGCGCACGCGGGTGACCAAATCAATTGATCTGAACATTCCGCTTCTCAGCTCCGCAATGGATACAGTGACAGAGGCGCGCATGGCCATCGCAATGGCGCAGGCTGGCGGCATGGGTGTGGTACACCGCAACCTGACGGTTGAGGAACAGGCGCGAGAGGTGCGGCGGGTCAAACGGTTTGAGAGCGGGATCGTCTTTAACCCGGTCACACTGACCCCGGATCAAACATTGGCCGACGCTAAGGCGTTGATTGAAAGGTATAATTTTACCGGTTTCCCGGTTGTGGGCGAAGATGGCCGGGTGGTCGGGATCGTCACCAATCGCGACATGCGTTTTGCCAATGACGATGACACGCCGGTTCATGTGATGATGACGACTGACAATCTGGCGATGCTGACCGAACCGGCCGAATTGGAGGAAGCCAAAAGCCTGATGCGGTCGCGGCGGATCGAGAAGCTGTTGGTCGTGGACAAGGACAAAAGGCTCACTGGCCTTCTGACTTTGAAAGACACCGAACAGGCCGTTTTGAACCCAACGGCGTGCAAAGACGAAATCGGGCGGCTTCGCGTGGCGGCGGCGACGACGGTGGGGGATGCGGGGTTTGAGCGTTCCGAGGCACTTGTCGATGCGCAGGTGGACCTGATCGTGATCGACACTGCGCATGGCCATTCAGAGGGCGTTGCGCACGCGGTCGAACGGGTAAAGCGGCTGTCAAATGAAGTTCAGGTCGTGGCCGGTAATGTCGCGACGGGCGAGGCCACCCGTGCGCTGATCGGGGCTGGGGCGGATGGCATCAAGGTTGGGATCGGACCGGGTTCGATCTGTACCACGCGCATGGTGGCCGGTGTCGGTGTGCCGCAACTGACTGCGATAATGGATTGCGCAGACGCAGCCGGGGATACGCCCGTGATCGCCGATGGCGGCATAAAGTTTTCCGGTGATTTCGCCAAATCGATTGCCGCCGGAGCCAGCTGCGCGATGGTGGGCAGCATGATTGCAGGCACCGATGAAAGCCCGGGCGAGGTGATCCTGTATCAGGGCCGGTCCTTCAAGGCATATCGCGGTATGGGCTCCTTGGGTGCGATGGCGCGCGGGTCGGCGGATCGGTATTTCCAGAAAGATGCCGCCAGCGACAAGCTGGTTCCCGAAGGGATCGAAGGGCAGGTGCCATATAAGGGATCTGCGGGTGCAGTGGTGCATCAGTTGGTCGGCGGTTTGCGCGCAGCGATGGGGTACACCGGGTGCGCCACGGTCGATGCGATGCGGCAGAACTGCAACTTCGTGAAGATCACCAATGCGGGCCTGAAAGAAAGCCATGTGCATGATGTGCAGATCACCCGTGAGGCGCCAAACTATCGCGCGTTCTAGGGAATTGCGATGACACCGGCGGCGCGGGTCGCGGCAGCGATTGAAATTCTGGATACCGTTCTGGGTGGCGAAGCAGCGGAAAAAACTCTCACGACATGGGCGCGCAGGAATCGATTTGCCGGGTCGGGTGACCGTCGTGCGATACGGGATCTTGTCTTTGACGCCATTCGCCAGAAACGCAGCTATGCCTTGTTGGGCGGCGCAGAGACCGGGCGGGGATTGATGATTGGCGCGCTTCGCAATCGTGGCGAGGCGCCAGAATCCTTTTTCACCGGTGAAGGCCACGCGCCGCCAGTTCTCGGCCCCGGTGAAGTTCCTGACACCAGCCTTCGAGATGCACCCGACGCGGTAAGGCTGAACATTCCCGATTGGCTCGAGCCGGAATATCGCGAAAGTCTTGCGTCGGATTTTGAGCCCATTCTCGAGGCGATGAACCAGCGTGCGCCGATTTACCTGCGGGTTAATAGTGCGGTGACGGATGTGGCGAAGGCCGCAAGTGCGCTAAGGGAAGACGGCACCGAGACCATCCGCCATCCTGCGGCCGATACGGCATTGGAGGTCGTTGGAAACGCTCACCGGGTTCATCTTTCGGCAGCTTACAAGAGTGGCTTGGTGGAATTGCAGGACGTTTCTTCGCAAGCCGTTGTGGGGCATTTGCCTGACACGACACGTGTGCTGGATTTTTGTGCAGGCGGCGGGGGTAAATCGCTGGCACTGGCGGCTCGGGGCATGGCCCATGTGGTTGCACATGACATCAATCCTGCCCGAATGGCCGATCTGCCAGAGCGGGCCAAACGGGCGGGGGCCAATATTCAGCAAGTTTCAACGCAGGACCTAGGAAGTGAGCCACCATTTGATCTGGTCTTGTGCGACGCACCATGTTCGGGAAGCGGCGCCTGGCGGCGCTCCGCCGAGGGGAAATGGCGACTGACGCCCGACCGATTGAAGTCACTGACGCAAACGCAACTCGAAATTCTGAACAAGGCGTCAAATTATGTCGCGGAAAATGGGGTTCTCGCCTATGCGACCTGTTCGTTCTTTCGCACCGAAAATGAAGATGTCACTGATAGATTTGTTGCGGCTCAGCGGGATTGGGCAGTCGTGAACACGTATCGGTTTGACCCGTTGCGGCATGGTGACGGTTTCTTTCTGGCGATCTTTCGCCGCACGCGCTGAAAACCGCCTATCAACCAAAAGCTTAACCACCGGTTAACTATTTCCAATGCAGTCTCCCCCGGAAGAAATGGGAGCGTATTGTGTCGGACATGTCTGAATCGTCGGCTGGTCGGATATCGCGCTTTTCAGTTCATGGTTTTTCCGGCGCCGTTCATGTTCTCGCGCCCGCAATTCTTTGCGTTGCGCTGGCCTTTTTGCTGTCAGATAGGTTTTTGGCGCTTTTGGCACTTGGTGTCGGTCTGACACTGATTTCCGCGGTCGCTTTGGTAAAGGTATTGAAAATCCGCAAAGCCACTCTTCACCGCGAAACGTGGAGAGATTTTGAGTTGGCCGCCAAGAATGACAGCATTCCCTGTTTTGGTACCGATTCCGAAGGCCAAATCGTATTTCGCAATGAAGCGGCAGAAATGGTTTTCGGCGATCAGGGCGAGTTTCTTTCGACTGCGATCGGGGATCAGCTTTCTGCCCCGAAAAGCGTGGTTGCGCGTCTGAAGGAAAAAGTCGCGCATTGCGAAAACACCTATGAAGATGTCGCGACCGGGCGCGGTGTTCTTCGGATGTCGGTGAACCGGTTGCGGGATATTGGGTATCTTTGGCGGCTGGAACCAAAAACAGGCGATCAAAATCCCGAAATTAGACCGGCTTTACCGGTCATGCAGGTCAATCGATCCAACGTCATCACGGCGATGACGCCGGAGATGGAGGCTTTGCTGGGCGGACGCCCCCGATCATTGGACAGAGTTTTTGCGAAATGGCCGATAGATCCCGGATCGCGTGTGGTCATGGACACGGCGGACGGGCGAAAAGAAGTTAACCCGGTTACGTTCGATCTTCCCGACGGCCAGACGCAGATTGCGATTTGTCCCGATCCGGTCCCGGGGCATGAAACGTCGAGCGCGGATTCGCTTTCGGTACCGCTTTTGCGGATATCATTGGATGGCAGAATCAAGATGGCCAATATACGGGCCCGGGCGCTTTTGGGACTGGATGAGGCTGAGACCGATTTTGCGGAAGTGGTCGAAGGTTTGGGTCGACCGATCAACGAATGGATTCTGGACGTCTCAAACGGGCGCAACACGGGGCGCACAGAAATCGTTCGCGCGACAAGGCCCGAACAGGATGTGTTTCTGCAGGTTGCGCTGGACCGGGTCATTCATGAGGGCGAAGTATGCGTTATTGCCGTTCTGATTGATGCGACTGAATTGAAAACGCTTGAGGCGCAATTCGTTCAAAGCCAGAAAATGCAGGCAATCGGACAATTGGCGGGCGGTGTTGCGCATGATTTCAACAATCTGCTGACGGCCATTTCAGGCCATTGCGATCTTTTGATGCTGCGTCATGAGCCGGGCGATCCGAACTATGGCGACCTGATGTAGATCAGTCAGAACGCCAACCGCGCGGCAAGCCTGGTCGGGCAATTGCTGGCGTTTTCGCGCAAACAGAACATGCAGCCTGAGCTGATCGATCTGCGCGACACGCTGGGGGACCTGACCCATCTGCTGAACCGATTGGTCGGCGAAAAGATCGACATCCGCTGGAGTCACGGTGCCGATCTGCCAAGCATACGGGCCGACAAACGGCAGTTGGAACAGGTTTTGATGAACCTGGTGGTCAATGCGCGTGATGCCATGCCTTCGGGAGGACGCATCGAGGTGGTGACCAGCACCGTGCGACTTACCGAGCCGCTCTGCCGCGACCGCGCGGAAGTGCCGGTTGGCGAATATGTTGTTGTCAGGGTCAAGGATGAGGGCTGCGGGATCTCGGCGGATAATACCAAGGGTGCTTCAAAATGACTCAGCTATGGATTTTGGGTACCGCCTGAGGTGCTGAGGTGATTCAAGATTGGCAAAGGAGACCACCGATGCCAGCCAGGATACCGATGCGAGCCGATTTTACCGCCAATGATCTGCGCAAGCTTGCCGCAGAGAGTTCTGATGCCCGGCAGAGCCGACGGCTTTTGTCGCTTGCCGCTATCGCCGATGGCATGTCGCGTGGGGCTGCGGCCCGCATTGGCGGGATGGACCGGCAAACGCTCAGGGACTGGGTGCTCCGTTTCAACGCTGATGGTCCAGCGGGGCTGCTGGATCGGCAGCGAGGAGGCTCGCGATCCCGCCTTGACAATGCGCAACTGGATGAACTGGCGGCTCTTGTCGAGACCGGTCCTGATCCTGAAAAGGACGGTGTCGTCCGCTGGCGGCGGGTCGATTTGAAGAATGTGATCAAGGCGCGTTTTGGCGTCGACTATCACGAGCGCCATGTGGGGCAGATTCTGCACAATCTGGGCTTTTCCCACATCAGCGCACGCCCTCAGCACCCGGGGCAGGACGTGCAGGTCATTGAGGATTTCAAAAAAACTTCGGCGACAATCTGAAGGAGACGCTTCAGGGGGTGCCGCCGGACAAACCCGTCGAAATCTGGTTCCAGGACGAGATGCGTCTCGGTCAGAAGAACACCCGCGTCCGCCAGTGGGCACGCAAGGGCACACGGCCCCGCCAGCCCGCCGATCAGCGTTACCAAAATGCGTATCTTTTTGGCGCCATCTGCCCCGAACGCGGCACCGGCGCGGCGATCATGATGCCAGCAGCCGACACCTATGCGATGCAGCGCCACCTGGAAGAAATCAGCAAAATTGTCTCCGATGGCGCCCACGCCGTCATCCTCATGGACCAAGCCGGCTGGCACACGACATCCGCTCTGGAAATCCCGCAAAACCTGTCGCTCATGTTTCTGCCGCCCAAATCACCAGAGCTGAATCCAACCGAAAACATTTGGCAATATCTCCGCCAGACATGGCTCGCAAACCGGACGTTCGACACATATGACGCGATTCTCGACGCGGGGTGCGAGGCCTGGAACAACCTCATCGCAAGACCGCAAACCATCACATCCATCGCAAGCCGCAACTGGGCGAAAGTCGGTCAGATTGAATAACCCTTGGTATAAGCTGCCGAAGATCTTCGAGCCATTTTATTCAACAAAAAGGCTGGGGGAGGGAACCGGGCTTGGGCTTTCAATGGCTTACGGCATTGTAAAGCAATCTGGAGGCTACATTTTCGCCGACAGTGTCGTTTCAAATGGGTCTGTTTTTACGATGTATTTTCCTGCCAGCAACGTCGTCGAAACGGAACCGGCAGTGACCGAATCGTCACCGGAAAAATCGAAGGCGTCATTGGATGGCGGCGTCGTTTTACTGGTGGAAGACGAGGCGCCCGTGCGCGCATTCGCCAGCCGCGCCCTGAAACTTAGGGGATATTCCGTGATTGAGGCGGAATGCGCCGAGGAGGCGTTGGAGAAACTGGAGGACAGAGAGCTTAAATTCGACGTCTTTGTCACCGACGTCGTCATGCCCGGGCTGGACGGGCCGAGTTGGGTTTCCAAGGCGTTGCAAAAGCGCCCTGATGTGAAAGTCGTCTTTGTGTCCGGCTATGCCGAGGACAGTCTGCGTCACAACAGGTCGAAAATCCCGAATTCAGTGTTTTTGCCGAAACCTTTTTCGCTGAACCAACTGACAGAGACCGTTCAGCAGCAAATGCAATAGCTTGATACCAAAGGTTTTTTGCGCTGGTCTGAAAATTTCTTATTTATCCGAAGCGGCGTAAACCAAGATTTAACCATCCTGCCCAAAACTGAACTTGTGAAAATTTTAGTTG
Source organism: uncultured Paracoccaceae bacterium (assembly GCA_951812305.1). Classification (GTDB taxonomy): domain Bacteria; phylum Pseudomonadota; class Alphaproteobacteria; order Rhodobacterales; family Rhodobacteraceae; genus Rhodobacter_B. Next base: position 921,507 of record CATOSB010000004.1, on the reverse strand, counting down.
AAATGTACGCTAAATGTTCTCATAAGCAACATGAGAACAAGAGGCGAACATGAGCAGCGATTGCCGATGTGCATTGGCTGTGTGATAAGGAGGGCAACACCCGATGGCGACGGCAGAATTACTTTCCATGACAGACAAGCGCGACAGCGAAAAACAAAAGGCGCTCGACAGCGCGCTGGCCCAGATCGAACGGCAGTTCGGCAAGGGGTCGATTATGAAACTGGGCGGCGACAACGCGCTGCCTGAAATCGAATCGACATCTACCGGTTCACTGGGGCTCGACATCGCGCTCGGGATCGGCGGCCTGCCAAAAGGCCGTATCGTCGAGATATACGGCCCCGAATCCTCGGGCAAGACGACGCTTACGCTGCATTGTGTGGCTGAAGAGCAAAAAAAAGGCGGCGTTTGTGCCTTTGTCGATGCGGAACACGCCTTGGATCCACAATATGCAAAGAAGTTGGGTGTCAATCTTGATGAACTGCTGATTTCGCAGCCTGATACAGGCGAACAGGCCCTTGAGATTACCGATACACTGGTGCGTTCGGGTGCGGTGAACATGGTCGTCGTCGATTCGGTGGCCGCGCTGACCCCGCGCTCGGAACTTGAGGGCGACATGGGTGACTCTTCGGTCGGCGTTCACGCCCGCCTGATGAGCCAGGCCATGCGCAAACTGACGGGCTCGATCTCACGGTCGAACTGTATGGTGATCTTTATCAATCAGATCCGCATGAAAATTGGTGTAATGTTCGGCTCTCCGGAAACCACGACCGGTGGCAACGCGCTGAAATTCTACTCTTCCGTCCGGTTGGATATCCGCCGCATCGGCGCGATCAAGGATCGCGATGAGGTAGTGGGCAACCAGACCCGCGTGAAGGTCGTCAAGAACAAGGTCGCGCCGCCGTTTAAACAGGTCGAGTTCGACATCATGTATGGCGAGGGCATTTCCAAAACCGGCGAATTGCTGGATCTCGGCGTCAAGGCCGGTGTTGTGGAAAAGTCGGGGTCATGGTTCAGCTATGGCGATGAGCGTATCGGCCAGGGGCGCGAAAACGCCAAACACTTCCTGACGGAAAATTCCGGTACGGCGATTGAGATCGAAGACAAGATCCGGGCTGCCCACGGACTTGATTTCGATTTGCCTGAAGGCGCCGAAGCGGAAACAGATGACGAGGACGTGCTGGAAGCGTGATTTCAGTCGCTGACGGGGACAGCTGAAACCCCCACGCACCGGGACGCCGATGCGGAGAATATCTTGGGAAAGGGTGCTGCGACGGCGGTGCCCTTTCTCGTTTGCGGATATGCGCAATCGGTGGACAGCGCCGCAGCGCAGCGATAAGACCCAAGCCAACCTGAATTCCCGGACGACAAGCATGGCCAGCCTGAACGACATACGCGCAACGTTCCTCGATTACTTCAGCCGAAATGGCCACGAGGTGGTGGCGTCGTCACCGTTAGTACCGCGCAATGATCCGACATTGATGTTTGTCAATTCCGGCATGGTGCAGTTCAAGAACCTGTTCACCGGCGTCGAAAAGCGCGATTACACTCGGGCAACCACGGCGCAGAAATGCGTACGTGCCGGTGGCAAGCACAATGATCTGGACAATGTCGGTTACACCGCGCGACACCATACGTTTTTCGAGATGCTTGGGAATTTTTCATTTGGCGATTACTTCAAGAAAGAGGCGATTCCGTTTGCCTGGGAACTGATCACCAGGGATTTCGAAATCCCGAAGGACCGGCTTTACACGACGGTCTATCACACCGACGACGAAGCTTTTGAAATCTGGAAGAAAGTGGGTGTGCCGGAAAGCCGGATCATCCGCATCGCGACGCATGATAATTTCTGGCAGATGGGGTCGACGGGCCCCTGCGGGCCGTGCACCGAGATATTCTATGACCACGGCGATCACATCTGGGGTGGACCACCGGGTAGCGCGGAGGAAGAAGGCGACCGGTTCATTGAGATCTGGAACATCGTTTTCATGCAAAACGAGCAGTTCGAAGACGGCTCGATGATCGATCTGGAGATACAGTCGATTGACACGGGCATGGGGTTGGAGCGGATCGGTGCGCTGCTTCAGGGCAGCCACGACAATTACGATACCGACACCATGCGCACGCTGATTGAGGCAAGCGCGAATGCCACCAATGTTGATCCTGACGGCGACCAGAATGTGCACCATCGGGTGATCGCCGATCACCTGCGTTCAACGTCGTTTCTGATTGCCGATGGCGTGATGCCGTCAAACGAGGGCAGGGGCTATGTACTGCGCCGGATCATGCGCCGCGCGATGCGGCACGCACATCTGCTGGGTGCGCAGGATCCGGTGATGCATCGTCTGGTGCCTGCATTGGTTGGCAATATGGGGCAGGCTTACCCCGAACTCGGTCAGGCGCAGGCTCTGATCGAGGAAACGCTTCTGCTGGAGGAGACCCGGTTCAAGAAAACGCTGGAGCGGGGATTGCGCCTTTTGGACGATGAGTTGGACAAGTTGCCCGACGACACAGACTTGCCGGGCGAGGCGGCGTTTCGTCTGTATGACACTTATGGATTTCCTCTCGATCTGACGCAGGACGCGCTGCGCGAGAAAAAGCGTGGCGTGGATGTGGCCGGATTTCAGGCGGCGATGGAAGAGCAGAAATCCAAGGCGCGAGCGGCATGGTCAGGTTCCGGCGAAGCCAAGGACGCGACGATTTGGTTCGATGTGGCAGAAGAACACGCGGCAACAGAATTTCTGGGATATGACACTGAAAACGCTGAGGGACAGGTGTTGGCCATTGTTGCAGATGGCAAGCTGATCGACGAGATAGGCGAAGGCGGAACCGGTTGGGTCATTCTGAACCAAACGCCGTTTTATGGCGAGGCTGGCGGTCAGGTCGGGGATCACGGCACGTTGAGGTCGCTGGCGGATCATCACGTGTTCGGCCATGTCACGGATGTTCAGCGGTTTGCTGGTGGGCGGATTTTCGGCCATTCGTGCAAAATGGACACCGGCGCACTGAAAGTCGGGGACGCGGTGTCGATGCGGGTCGATCATACCCGCCGCAGCGCGATCCGCGCCAATCACTCGGCGACGCACCTGTTGCACGAGGCGTTGCGCAACGCATTCGGTGATCACGTGGCGCAGCGTGGGTCGCTGAATGCGCCCGACCGATTGCGGTTCGATTTCAGCCATTCCAAGGGGTTGAGCCATGAGGAATTGCGCCAGGTCGAAACGGAGGTGAACGCTTTTATCCGGCAGAATTCACCGGTCGAAACCCGGATCATGACGCCGGATGATGCCCGCGAGATCGGGGCGCAGGCGCTGTTTGGAGAAAAATACGGTGACGAGGTGCGGGTCGTGTCGATGGGCACTGCCGAGACTGGCAAGGGTCTGGATGGAAAGACTTATTCCATTGAACTCTGCGGGGGTACCCATGTACGCCAAACCGGCGATATTGGCCTGTTCGTGACGCTAGGCGATAGTGCATCCAGTGCTGGTGTACGCCGGATCGAGGCGCTGACCGGGGCAGCGGCGCTGGACTACCTGTCAAAGCAGGATCAGAGTCTTGCGGAGACGGCTGGGCTTTTGAAGGCGCAGGGTCCGGAGGTTCCGAGCCGTGTAAAGGCCCTGTTGGATGAACGCAAAACGCTGCAGAACGAAGTGGCGCAGCTGCGACGGGAGTTGGCATCCGGGGGATCCGGCAGCGGAGCAGGCGCAAAGGATATCGGCGGCGTCGCGTTTCTGGCGCAGGTTCTGAGCGGGGTGAGCGGGAAGGATTTGCCGGGCATTATTGACGATCACAAGGCGCGGATTGGTTCTGGCGTCGTGCTTCTTATTGCCGATACCGGTGGTAAGGCTGCCGTGGCGGCAGGGGTGACGGGCGACCTGACGGATCGCTTTGACGCGGGCGCAATTGTGCGGGCAGTGACACCGAAACTGGGTGGCAAGGGTGGTGGTGGTCGGGCGGATATGGCGCAGGGCGGCGGTGCCAGCGCCGAAAACGCAGATGCCGCGATCAAGGCCGCAGAGGCATTTTTGGAGGGATAGGCTATGAGCGCATTGTGGATCGCGACGGTGAAGGTCACAAACGAGGAGGCTTACGCCAAATACGCGGCACTTGCGAGTGAGGCGATCAAGGCTGGCGGGGGCGAAATTCTGGCGCGCGGTGGACGGTATGTGCAACTTGAGGGCCCGGATCGGCCGCGAAACGTTGTGGTGCGTTATCCGAGTCTGGAGGCCGCGGAAGCGGTTTATCACTCTGATACCTATCAAGCCGCGTTGAAGCACGCCGTTGGTGCGTCGGAGCGTGAAGTGGTTGTTGTCGAAGAGATTTAGCGTCTAAATCGTGATCGAGGACGGCGGCTGTTGGCCCGAAGCGGAAGCACCTTTTACTGGAAACAAGACGCGCGACTGCCTGCCCGTGGGGTGGCGATGCAACATCTCAGTGACGCGCTTTATACCAGCCAAGTCCGTGCGAATTCAACGGCGTGTGCCGACCTCGCCAAATCGCCAGCCCATGGGGACGGGCAGGCGATCGCGCGGCGCCTGCGGCTTGATTCCGCGCCTGGCGCGCAGGCAAGCGACGTCCGCATTCGGCCAAAGCCAGCCGTTTGAGTATGCTTAACCTGCGGCGCGCGAAGCGCGTTTGCGCTCATGCGGATCGAGGTGCCGCTTGCGAAGCCGGATTACGTTCGGGGTGACTTCGACCAACTCATCATCGTTGATATAGGCAATGGCCTCTTCGAGGCTGAAGCGCACCGGTGTGGTGAGCACAACCGCATCGTCCTTGCCAGAGGCGCGGATGTTGGTCAGCTTCTTGCCTTTCATCGGGTTCACTTCCAGATCATTGTTGCGGCTGTGTTCGCCGATGACCATGCCCTGATAGACCGCTTCCTGCGCGCCGATGAACATGCGGCCACGCTCTTCAAGGTTAAAGAGCGCGTAAGCAACGGATGTGCCGGGATCCATCGAGATCAGCACGCCAGCGCGGCGACCGGGGATCGCGCCCTTGAAAGGCGCCCAGCCGTGAAAGACGCGGTTCAGAACGCCGGTGCCGCGTGTGTCCGTCAGGAACTCGCCGTGATAACCGATCAGGCCGCGTGACGGGACATGGGCGATGATCCGGGTTTTTCCGGCACCTGCGGGGCGCATTTCGGTCATCTCACCACGGCGCGGACCAGTAATTTTTTCGATCACCGCGCCGGAATAGTCGTCATCGACGTCGATCGTAACCTCTTCAATGGGCTCGTGGCGCTGGCCGTCGATGTCGCGGAACAGAACCTGCGGGCGAGAGATTGAAAGCTCGAACCCCTCGCGGCGCATGTTTTCGATCAGAACGCCCATTTGAAGTTCGCCACGTCCGGCAACCTCGAACGCTTCGCCACCGGGCGTGTCGGTGACATGAATGGCGACGTTGGATTCGGCTTCCTTAAGCAGTCGGTCGCGGATCACGCGCGATTGCACCTTTGATCCGTCGCGGCCGGCAAGCGGGCTGTCATTGATGCCGAAGGTGACAGAGATCGTGGGCGGATCGATGGGTTGGGCTTCGATAGGCGTGTCCACCGCCAGGGCGGCAATTGTGTCAGACACGGTGGCCTTTGACATGCCCGCGAGGCTGACGATATCGCCTGCACTGGCTGTGTCGATATCCTGCTGTGCCAGGCCACGGAAGGCACGGATTTTGGTGACGCGGAATTGCTCAATCTTCTGGCCGACGCGGGACAGGGCCTGGACGGTTTGGCCGACCTTAAGACTGCCGGTTTCGACTCGGCCGGTCAGCATCCGCCCGACGAACGGGTCGGCGGAAAGCGTGGTGGCGAGCATGGAGAAATCCTCGCCCACGCGGGCAAGCTGGCTCGGGGCGGGGACGTGGTTGACGATCAGATTGAACAGCGCAGAGAGGTCGGCCCGCGGCCCGTCGAGTTCTGCGTCGGCCCAGCCGGAGCGGCCTGACGCATAGAGGTGCGGAAAATCGAGCTGGTCTTCATTTGCATCCAAAGCGGCGAACAGGTCGAAACATTCATCTAGCGCGCGGTCAGGTTCGGCATCGGGCTTGTCGACCTTGTTCAGAACCACAATCGGGCGCAGGCCGAGGGCGAGCGCCTTGGAAGTCACGAATTTGGTCTGCGGCATTGGGCCTTCCGCGGCATCGACCAATAGAACCACGCCGTCGACCATGCTGAGAATGCGTTCCACCTCACCGCCAAAATCGGCGTGGCCGGGGGTGTCGACGATGTTTATGCGCGCGCCATGCCATTCAACGGATGTGGCCTTGGCGAGAATGGTTATACCGCGTTCTCGCTCCAGATCGTTGGAATCAAGCGCCCGTTCGGCGACTTGCTGACCAGCACGGAAAGCGCCGGATTGGCGCAGCAATTCGTCGACAAGGGTGGTCTTGCCATGATCGACATGGGCGATAATGGCGATGTTGCGCAGATCCATGAATTCGGGCCTTTGGAGGGGTCGGGCCGCCGCCTTAACGCGATGTTCGCATGAACGCCAGAGGCTTCAGAAATCCGCGATCAACTGGTCCACGACGGCCACCATCGCCTCGGCCTCGCTAACGCCGTTTTCTATTTCCGCGGCGCGGGTTGCGCGTTGACGGGTGGCGGAATTGCCTTCAGCCACGATGCGGCGGGCGTGCAGGAGTTCGCGTTTGCAATCGAGAGCTTCGGCGTCCGGGCCGACGAGGTCAATGAGTTCTTCGATAAGGTCCGGCATCGGCACCAGCACGCCACGCCCGTGGTCGATCAGTTTGCCAGTGACACCAAATCGTTGCGCCTGCCAGCGGTTTTCCATGATCAGGGTGCGCGGATAAAGCCGCCAGCGTTGATTGCGGCATTTCAGGCGGTAGATATAGGCCAGAAGCGATTGATAGATCGCGGCGATGCAAGCGGTGTCCTCAAGGCGTGAACAGATGTCGGTGACGCGCTGTTCGACGGTTGGGAATTTGTCGGAGGGGCGGATATCCCACCAGATCTTGGTGCCGTCTTCGATGCAGCCTGCGGTGACCAATCGGTCGACGAGGCGGCGGTATTCTGTGAACGAATTGAATTCGTCGGGCAGCCCTGTGCGCGGCATGGCGTCGAAAACGGTCAGACGGTAAGAGGCGAGGCCGGTATCGTCACCTTCCCAGAACGGGGAAGAAGCGGACAGCGCAAGCAGATGGGGCAGGAAATAGCTGACCTGATTCATCAGATCGATGCGCAGATCTTCGTCTTCGATCCCGGCATGAATGTGCATCCCGCAGATCAGCATCCGGCCCACAACACGGCCCATGTCGTGTTCGAGGCCCGCGTAACGGTCTTTTTCCGTGCGGTGCTGGTCGCGCCAGCGGCTGAACGGGTGCGTGGACGCGGCGATCGGGGCATAGCCGAATTCGGCAGCGATCTTTTTCACCCCGTCACGAAGGCTGCGCAGCTCGGATATGCCGTCCTGAACGGTGCGATGCGGGCGGGTACCGACTTCAAGCTGGCATTGCAGGAACTCGCCTGTGACCTGATCGCCCAGCTCGCGTTCGCATTTTTTCGCGAAATCCGCAGGGGGTTCTGTGACCAGCTCGCGGGATTCCTGATCGACAATCAGGTATTCTTCTTCGATCCCAAGCGTCAGCGGTGGCCGGTCAGACATGGTATTTTCCTTGTTATACCATGAGCATAGGGCAGAGATTTTACCGTGTAAAATGGACACTTCGCCAACATTGAAACACCGAACCCAAGGCACGGAATCAAGGCGAGGCAAAAGCCTCGCCGCCGTGCCAAGCGCCTGACCGGTCCGGCGGTCTGGCGCTTTCGCAAGGTTAGTGCCCCGAAAAGAGGGAAGATGCACGCCGCAGGATAAAAGTGCGAGCCACTGCCTTCGCAGCGCCAGCCCCCGGTCAGGCGCTTGGTACGGCTTCAGCCAGCCAGCGCAGCGTTCAGGTTCTCGTCGACCATTTCCAGGAAGCCCATCGTCGTCAGCCAGCCTTGGTCGGGGCCAACGAGAAGGGCGAGGTCCTTGGTCATATGCCCACCTTCGACGGTATCGATGATGGTCTTTTCGAGCGTATCGGCGAATTTCATCAAGGGCATGTTGTCGTCCAGCTTGGCGCGGTGTTTCAGCGCGCCGGTCCAGGCGTAGATCGAGGCGATGGAATTGGTCGAGGTTGCCTGACCGTCCTGATGCTGGCGATAATGGCGGGTGACGGTGCCGTGCGCGGCCTCGGATTCCACGACCTTGCCGTCGGGTGTCATCAGGATCGAAGTCATCAGACCGAGAGAGCCGAAGCCCTGTGCAACTGTGTCGGATTGCACGTCGCCATCATAGTTTTTGCATGCCCAGACATATCCGCCGGACCATTTCAGCGATGAGGCGACCATATCGTCGATCAGCCGGTGTTCGTACCAGATCTTGGCGTCTTCGAATTTCTCTTTGAACTCGGTCTCGAACACCTCCTGAAAGATGTCTTTGAAGCGGCCGTCATAGACTTTGATGATCGTGTTCTTGGTTGAGAGGTAAAGCGGCCATTTCAGCCCCAGCGCATAGTTGAACGAGGCGCGGGCGAAATCATAGATCGAAGCGTCGAGGTTATACATCGACATGGCGACACCGGACGCTGGCGCATCGAATACCTCGCGCTCGATCACCTCGCCATCGTTGCCTTCGAATTTCAGTGTCAGCTTGCCGGGGCCGGGAAAGTGGAAATCGGTGGCGCGGTACTGGTCGCCATAGGCATGGCGCCCGACGACGATGGGTTGCGTCCAGCCGGGGACAAGGCGGGGGACATTCTTGCAGATGATCGGCGCGCGAAAGATCGTGCCACCAAGGATGTTGCGGATGGTGCCGTTTGGAGAGCGCCACATCTTTTTCAGGCCGAACTCTTCGACCCGCGCCTCATCGGGTGTGATCGTGGCGCATTTCACGCCAACACCGATTTCCTTGATCTTTTCAGCCGCGTCGATGGTGATCTGGTCGTCGGTGCGGTCGCGCTCTTCGATCCCGAGATCATAGTAAAGAAGGTCCACGTCCAGATAGGGCAGGATCAGCTTTTCCTTGATGAATGCCCACATGATGCGGGTCATTTCATCGCCATCGAGTTCGACGATGGGATTATCGACTTTGATCTTGGTCATGGGATTGCTCCACCCGATGCGTTCTTGCGAGCCGTTGCGACAGTCGGTGCCGCCTGTGTAGGCGGGTGTTGGTTAACGGGTCGTTTCGGTCAGCCTACGGCGCACGTATTCGTCCACATTGCCGATCATCGTTTCCATATGCGGGTCTTCGAAGAAATGGCCGGCGGTTTCGATCTCGGTATGGGTGATCGTGATGCCTTTCTGTTCGTGCAGTTTTTCGACCAGCAGATGCGTATCCTTGGGCGGCGCCACGCGGTCGCTCGTGCCATTGATGATCAGGCCGGAGGACGGGCAGGGCGCCAGAAAGGAAAAGTCGTACATATTGGCGGGCGGTGAGACCGAGATGAAGCCGGTGATTTCCGGGCGGCGCATCAGAAGCTGCATTCCAATCCAGGCGCCAAAGCTGAAACCGGCAACCCAACAGTGCTTGGCGTTCCGGTTCATCGATTGCAGATAGTCCAGCGCGCTGGCCGCATCCGACAACTCACCAATGCCCTGATCATATTCACCCTGACTGCGCCCGACACCGCGGAAATTGAACCGCAGCACGTTGAAGCCCATGTTGAAGAACGCGTAGTGCAGGTTATAGACCACGCGGTTGTTCATCGTACCGCCGAATTGCGGATGAAGGATGATGGCGATTGGCGCGTCTTTGGTTTTCTGCGGGTGGTAGCGCCCCTCCAGACGGCCCTCGGGGCCGGGGAAAATCACCTCTGGCATATTGCCTCCTTCGTCAAGTGTTCTGCCGGCGTGCTTGACGGTCGGCGGCAGTCAATTTAGAATTATTCTAAAGAATGCGCAGCGGCGCACCCGGTCCGGCTTGAGTTAAGGCTTGGGCCTTGAGAGGTCAATGTTTTTCAAGGGCAGGGAGGCCCTGCCTCAGCGTGAAACTTTCGACAAAAGGACGCTATGCAATGGTTGCGCTGGCCGATCTGGCGCAACAGCCCGATGGTGCCCTTGTGTCTTTGAATGAAATGTCCCGGCGACAGGATATTTCCCTGCCCTATCTGGAACAGCTGTTCGTCAAACTGCGCCGGGCAAAGCTTGTGCAGTCGGTTCGCGGTCCCGGTGGCGGCTATCGGCTGGCGCGGCCCGCAATTGAAATCAGAGTGTCGGACATTCTGGCGGCCGTCGATGAAACCGTGTCCGCGCTTCACACCGGGGCGGGTGTGTCCGGCGGCGTATCAGGCTCGCGAGCGCAATCAGTCACCAACCGGTTGTGGGAAGGGCTTTCTGCCCATGTGTATGTGTTTTTGCACCAGACGCGGTTAAGCGATGTGGTGAACAATGAGCTTGCACCATGCCCAGCCGTGCCGAACCTGTTTGATGTGGTGGATGAGGCGTGAGTTGCTGTTGCCAATTTGAGTGCTTCCGCACACTTTTATTCAGCGCAGTGCAAGGCGACGCCCTGTCTGGACGCTGCGCGTATGGCAAAGTTGCGCAATCCATATTCATGACCGCGAAGAACCGGGGAGCCAGCGTGAAAGATGGCTGAGCGGGTCTATCTGGATTGGAACGCGACCGCGCCTTTGCGTATAGAGGCGCGTGACGCGATGATCGCGGCGATGGATGTTGTCGGCAACCCGTCCAGTGTTCATGCCGAAGGGCGCACGGCGAAGGGAATTGTTGAGCGTGCACGGGCGCAGGTTGCGGCGGCGTTTGGCGCAGATGGTGCGGACGTTATCTTTACGTCCGGCGCGACCGAGGCGGCGGCGCTGGCGCGCGGCGGGCTTTATCCTGATGGATTGATGGCCGCGGAAATCGAACATGATTGTGTGTGCGAAAACGCGTCTTCAGTGCTCGACTATGTGGATCGGCGCGGACTTCTCAATTTGCCAATGAGCCAGGTGAGCCGGGGTGTTGCAAAAGGCGTCGGGATTGCGGTTCAGGCGGCCAATTCGGAAACCGGAATTTGTCAGCCGATGGATCGATTGGGACCGGAGCTTCAGAGCTATGCAGTACCCGTCCTGTGTGATGCGGTGCAAACGTTCGGGAAGGTTCCGATTGCCTTCAACTGGCTGGGCGTGGAATCCGCATTGTTGTCGGCCCACAAGTTTGGCGGGCCCAAGGGCGTTGGTGCCTTGGTGATCCGGCGTGGCACCGAATTGTCGGCGCAGATCAGGGGCGGCGGTCAGGAAATGGGCCGCCGGTCAGGGACAGAGAACGTTGTCGGGATTGCCGGTTTCGGGGCCGCGGCGGAAGCGGCAGTGCGCGATCTTGAGGCCGATATCTGGGCCAAAGTCGAAAAACTTAGAACGATTCTAGAAAAAGGCATTGCGGCGGCGTCAAATCAGACTATTTTTGTCGGTAATAATGTCGCGCGGCTGCCAAACACGTCCTGTTTCATTACTCCCGGCTGGAAGGGCGAGACGCAGGTGATGGCGATGGATCTGGCAGGCTTTGCAATCAGCGCAGGCTCGGCCTGTTCCAGCGGCAAGGTCAGGGAAAGCCGCGTTCTGCGGGCAATGGGATTTACGCCGGAAGAGGCGAGATCGGCGGTCAGGGTGTCACTGGGACCGATGACGACAGAGACTGAAATCAAGCGTTTTGTTGACGCTTGGGGCACGGCGTTCGCGAAGTTTCGCGCCCGCGCCGCATGAGAGGAAAGTGAATGGCTGCTTTGGATGAGTTGCAGGTCAAGGATGGCGTCGAGGAAGAAACCGTCGACGCGGTCAGGTCGCTGGCTGGCAAGTATAAGTACGGCTGGGAAACCGAGATCGAGATGGATTATGCCCCCAAGGGGCTGAACGAAGACATCGTGCGTCTGATTTCGGAAAGGAACGGCGAGCCGGAGTGGATGCTGGATTGGCGGTTGGATGCATTTGAGCGCTGGAAAGCCAAGGAAGAACCGACCTGGGCGATGATCGATTATCCCAAGATCGATTATCAGGATCAGTATTACTATGCCGCGCCGAAAAGCATGGCGGAAAAACCGAAATCGCTGGATGACGTCGATCCGAAATTGCTGGAGACATACAGCAAGCTCGGCATTCCGTTGAAAGAACAGATGATCCTTGCAGGTGTCGAGGGGGCCGAAGACGCGCCGGCAGAAGGGCGAAAAGTGGCGGTCGACGCCGTGTTTGATTCCGTGTCAGTCGGCACGACGTTTCAGGCGGAGCTGGCAAAGGCCGGGGTGATCTTTTGCTCGATCTCCGAAGCGATCAAGGAGCATCCGGAACTGGTGAAGAAATATCTTGGATCGGTCGTACCGGTGTCGGACAATTATTTCGCGACGCTGAATTCGGCCGTCTTTTCGGACGGGTCGTTCGTTTATGTGCCGCCAGGGGTGCGGTGCCCGATGGAGCTTTCCACCTATTTCCGCATCAATGCAGAGAATACCGGCCAGTTTGAGCGGACGCTGATCATCGCCGACAAAGGTGCCTACGTGTCTTATTTGGAAGGCTGCACAGCGCCGCAGCGCGATACCAACCAGCTTCATGCCGCGGTCGTGGAACTGGTGGCGCTGGAAGATGCCGAGATCAAGTACTCGACCGTGCAGAACTGGTATCCCGGCGATGAAAGCGGCAAGGGCGGGATCTATAATTTTGTGACCAAACGCGCCGATTGTCGGGGCGACCGGTCCAAGGTGATGTGGACGCAGGTTGAAACCGGTTCTGCAGTGACGTGGAAATATCCGTCCTGCATTTTGCGTGGCAATGACTCGCAAGGAGAGTTCTATTCCATCGCGATCACCAACAACTACCAGCAGGCTGATACCGGCACCAAGATGATCCACCTCGGGAAAGACACGAAATCGCGGATCGTCTCGAAGGGGATCAGCGCCGGGAAGGCCCAGAATACCTATCGCGGGCAGGTGACGATGCACCCGCGCGCGAAGAACGGGCGCAATTATACCCAATGCGACTCGCTTCTGATCGGGTCGGATTGCGGGGCGCATACGGTGCCCTATATCGAGGTGCGCAACAATTCGAGCCGTGTGGAGCATGAGGCGACGACGTCGAAAATCGACGACGATCAAATGTTCTATTGTCGCCAGCGCGGCATGGACGAGGAAGAAGCCGTGGCGTTGATCGTCAACGGTTTTGCGCGCGAGGTTTTACAAGCCTTGCCGATGGAGTTCGCGATGGAGGCACAGCAGCTGGTGGCGATTTCGTTGGAGGGCTCGGTCGGCTGATGGCCATGACACCCCAATCAGTGTCTGACATCGACCGGCTGGCCGCCCTAGCGCGGCGTGAACCGGCGGTCGAGGCTGCGCTCTTGTGGACGATGGTCTGGGTTCTGGTGGTTTTTGTGCTCGCCTCGGTATTCCCGGCGTACTTTTTCATTGGCGAAGCGCTGCAACTGTCGCGCGTTACCATCGCGATCATCGGCGGCGGCGTACTGGCCGCGGGTATTTGCGCCATTTACTCTAGATGGACCGACTCCAAGGTCGAAGCGGCGCGTACCGCCTTGCAAGAGCTCAAAACCAAATTGAACCCTAATGGCCGGTAACGCCGCAGAAGAAGGGCTGATGGGCCAGCTGGGAAACCCGTCGCATCTGGATCGTGGGCGGGTGATTGTGCCCGCATCCCTGCTTGCCGGTTGGGCCGCAGGAGAGCTGGTCTGGCGCGTGCTGCCATTGGCGACGTTTTGGTTGTGCGTGCTCACGGGCGCTGCGGTTTGCGTTCTGGTCGCGTGGCGATTGGGTGTGTGGTTTGAGCGCCGGGCAAGCGCGGCTCGTGTGGCAAAATTGGAAGCCGCGCGGGCCGAACAAGTCGCAGAAACCGAAAGAAGGCTCGTCGCGATGCGGGGTAAAGTCTGATGCGCCCGGCAGTTACATATGGGTTGATCACCGGCGCGGCGGTTTGGTTTGTCGGCTGGATCACCGGCATGGGCGGTTCTTTTGTGCCGAACCTGATATTTTCGGTTTTGATCGGTTTTTTTGCGGGCGGCTGTTATCTGGGTGCCGTCTGGCTTGGCGGGCGGAGCAATAATGGTGATTGATGCGACCGGTTTTGCGGAACAGTCGACGTGCCTCCCGGTATGGCCGGGTGATCTGACTGTCGTGTCCAATCTTGATCTATTCGAGCCAGACGCCAATGACCTGATCTTTTGCGAAAAGCCGAGTGCCTGGGATAGATAGTTTATGCTGGGTCTCGCTTGGAAAATAACACGACGGCTTGGTCGTCGGGGATATTATGTCTCTCCCAAGGCGCATAAGGTGCGCGGTGAAATTCTCGGGCAGAGGTTGCCTTTCTCGCGCGTGAATCCGTGCGGCGATGCTCAGAAATACCGTGCCGGCAGGGCATTTTATGAAGTCGAAGAATTACCAGCTCCGACGCATCGCATTCCGATGGCTGACCTGCTTAGCGGCAACCTCGCCGAATTCTTCCGATCGGTATTCGTCCCTGTTGGCATGGGACGTCACAAATGAAGGCTCATTTCTCCGCCGACCGGCTGGCGTTTCTGACCGATAGCCTGAACCCGATGCCCGCCATTACAATTGCGGATGTCGGGGCAAATCCGATAAACGAAAGTCCCTATCGCGCGCTGGCTGATGCGGGTTTTGTCGACATCATCGGGTTTGAACCGGGCAAAGTGGCGTTCGCCGCGCTCGCGCCGCTGCAGTCCGAGCGGGAGACTTATCTGCCCTACGCAATCGGCGATGGTGGCAAGGCAGTTTTGAACATTTGCAAAGGCGGCGGATTCTCCTCTCTCCTCAAGCCCGATCAGGCGTCAATCGCGCATTTGGGGCGTTGGCAACATCTGATGAAGGTTGTGGAAGAGGTGCCAGTTCAGACTCATCGTCTTGACGATCTGGAAGAGGTGCCTGCCATCGATCTGTTGAAGATCGACGTTCAGGGCGCGGAACTTGATGTCTTCAGGGGTGGGAGGCAAAAACTTTCCAACGCGGCGGCTGTGATCACCGAGGTTGCGTTCATGCCGCTCTACGAAGGCCAGCCGCTGTTCGATGAACAAATGGCCGAATTGCGCGCACAAGGTTTCATGTTTCACAAATTCCTGCATTACAACGCAAGGTCGTTGACAAGTGGCCATTCGAAACACCTGCGCCCACGGCGGCACGTAAACCAGATCATCGACGGCGACGCAGTTTTTATACGTGACATACGCGACCCCACTGGTGTTGCGGATGAGACATTGAAGGCGCTGGCCATTCTTGCTGACGGGGTGCTGGAAAGTTTCGACCTGGCGGTGCGGTGCCTTGATATCCTGACGGATCGCAAGGTGATCGACCCCGTAACAGTCGGGGAATACGCTGCGCGCGTTCCGCATTCGCGCCTCGACCCTCGACAATTGGATGCCGCACAGTGACTGAACTGAAGCCGCCAAAACTGACTTTTCCGCCGGAAGTGGCCAAATGGGTAGAGACCCATTACGACGCCGCGCGGGTAATCCTTGAATATGGCAGCGGCGGGTCAACGGTGCTGGCCGGGGAAAAGCTTGGATGCCGGGTGTTTTCTGTCGAAAGCGACAAGGATTGGGCGCAGGATCTGGAGCGCTGGTTTGATGCCAATCCGCCATTGGCGGATGTGCGCTTGCACCACGCCGATATCGGTCCCACGAAAGCCTGGGGCAATCCGGTGAACGAAAAAAACTGGCGCAAGTTCTCGCATTACCCGATTGGCATCTGGGACCGGAAAGATTTCGCGCAGCCTGACGTGGTTCTGATCGACGGACGGTTTCGCGCGGCCTGTTTTCTTGCCGTTCTGATACGCACAAAGGCACCTGTGACCGTGCTTTTTGACGACTATAAGGACCGCGCCGGATACCACGTCGTAGAGGATTTCGTGAAACCGGTCGAAATGCGCGGAGGCATGGCCAAATTCGAATTGGAACCAACGCCATTTCCCGTGGATGAAATAGGCAAAATATTCGACATCTTCGGGCGCATTCTGTAAGTGCCCGTAACAGGAATGAAGTGAGGAAAAATGCTGGAAATCAAGAACCTGAACGTCAAACTGGAAGAGGAAGACAAGGTCATCCTCAAAGGTGTCGATCTGAACATCGGTGCTGGTGAGGTCCATGCAATCATGGGCCCGAACGGGTCAGGCAAATCGACCTTGTCTTACGTTATGTCCGGTCGCGATGGCTACGTTGTGACGGACGGCTCTGTATCGCTGGAAGGCGCGGACATGCTGGAAATGGATCCGGAAGAACGCGCTGCGGCCGGGCTGTTTCTGGCGTTTCAGTATCCCGTGGAAATTCCCGGTGTCGGCAACATGACGTTCCTGCGCACGGCGCTGAATTCGCAACGCAAGGCGCGCGGTGAAGAGGAAATCAGCGCCGCAGATTTCTTGAAACTTGTGCGCGCCAAGGCCAAGGATCTGAACATCGACGCCGAGATGCTGAAACGTCCGGTCAATGTTGGGTTTTCCGGCGGTGAAAAGAAGCGCAACGAAATCCTTCAGATGGCCATGCTGGAACCAAAAATGTGTGTTCTGGACGAAACCGATAGCGGGCTGGACGTTGATGCAATGAAACTGGTGGCCGAAGGCGTGAATGCTTTGCGGTCCGAGGGGCGTTCATTCCTCGTCATCACGCACTACCAACGCTTGCTGAACCACATCGTTCCGGATGTGGTGCACATCATGGCTGACGGGCGGATCATTAAATCCGGCGGCAAGGAACTGGCGTTGGAAGTGGAAGAAAACGGATATACCGACATTCTGGAAGAGGTCGCGTAAATGGCTCTGCCAAAAGCAAAATTCGACGCGACAGAAGCTCGGCTTGCGGAAATTTCCGACCCGTATGTTGGCGGATGGATGGCGACGGCGCGCAAGGATGCGCTTGCGCGGGTTCGTGGCATGGGTTTGCCGACGCGGCGCGACGAGTATTGGAAATACACTGATCCGAGCGATCTGGTTCAACCATCTGCACCACCCGCTGCACTGTTCGATCCCAAAGAACCGCCGCTTTACGATGCCATCGACCGGTTAAAAATCGTGTTTGTCGACGGTGTGTTTGATGCCGAGGCATCTGATGATTTGACGGAAAGCGGAATAGAAGTCGACCTGATTTCCAACACGTCAAACACCGATATCCATTGGGCGCGAGAGTATTACGGCGCGCTCGAGGTGCGGGGGCAGGTGCCGGTAGAACGCCCGCTTGCCGCCCTGAACACGGCGTTCGCCACTGATGGCGTTTTGATCCGGGCGACAAGAAAGGCGACGCGGCCCGTCAGCTTGATCTACCTTCATCAATCCGAAACGTCCGATGCGATGCTGCATCATGTCATCCGAGTCGAAGATGGCGCGGAATTGACAGTTCTTGAAAATGGCCCTGCCGCCGCGCGGTTCAATAAGGTGACCGAGGTTGATGTCGGCGACGGCGCGTCCTTTCACCACATCCGCGCGCAGGGACGAGATCATGAAAGGCGTGCTGCCACACATCTTTTTGCGCGGGTCGGGGCGGAAAGCGCCTTCAAATCCTTCACAATGACCGTGAACGGGATGATGACGCGGAACGAATATGTGATCGAGATCACAGGCGACAACGCGGTTGCGCATGTTGCCGGTGCCGTGCTTGGCGACGAAAACTTTCACCAGGACGACACGGTTTTCGTCACCCATGACGCGGTCGATTGCGAAAGCCGTCAGGTGTTCAAGAAAGTCCTGCGCAACGGCGCCACGGGTGTGTTTCAGGGGAAAATTCTGGTGCAACCGGGTGCGCAAAAGACCGACGGTTATCAGATCAGTCAATCGCTGCTTCTGGATGGGGATTCGCAGTTCTATGCCAAGCCGGAGCTGGAGATATATGCAGACGACGTGCAGTGTTCACACGGCTCTACCTCGGGTGCGATAGACGAGGACGCGATGTTTTACCTGCGATCCCGCGGTGTGTCTGAATCCGATGCACAGGACCTTCTCGTGCTGGCCTTCTTGGCGGAAGCCATTGAGGAGATCGAGGACGAGGCGATTGCTGCTGACATTCTTTCTAAGCTCGAAGGCTGGCTGGCCCGGCACCGGAGCTGATGGCCCTGATATCAGATATTGCCGCGACCTATCGCGGCCCGCGCCGGGTTGTGCGCCGGCTTCTTGATGACGGGCCGGGGGAGTCGCGTGCGCTGATGTTTCTGATGCTGGCCTGTGTGGTGATCTTCATCGCGCAATGGCCGCGATTGCGGCGAGAGGCGTTCCTTGACGCCTCCGTTCCATTTGATGCCCGCATTGGCGGGGCGCTGATGGCGTGGATCTTCATCGCGCCACTGGCGCTTTACTTCATCGCACTTTTGACGTTTTGGGCCGGACAGCTGTTTGGTACGCGCGGCACCAGCTTTGGTGCCCGTCTGGCGTTGTTCTGGGCGCTGCTGGCGGCGGCGCCTTTGTGGCTGCTGTTTGGTCTGGTTCAGGGGATGATCGGGCCGGGCGGCGCACAGAACGTAACGGGTTTGTTGGCGCTGCTGGCATTTGTCTGCTTCTGGGTTCTGGGGTTCATGGAGACACAGTGGGGATCACATGCTTAACCTCGTAAACCTGTATTCCCATGTGATTGAGACTTTGCGCGACCCGCGAGGACAAGCGCGCTGGATCATGTCAGTTGACCTGCCGCGCGCCATGCGATGGGAAGCGATGGCGATCGTGGTGCTGATGAGCACTATTTTGAGTTACGGCGCCGGTCAGTTGGCCCCGCCACAACCGCCCACAGTCTGGGATCCGATCCTGAACAGCCCCTATCTTCTGGCGACCGTCCAGATGTCAGGATTGGTCATAACGGTGTTTGCCGTCTATTGGGTTGGCCGTCTGGGCGGTGGCTCAGCCCGGTTTGCAGATTGCATTCTGATCATCGCATGGATTCAATTCGTGCTGTTCTGCCTGCAAGTTATTCAGACCATTGCAGCATTTGCCGCGCCATCGCTTGCCGGAATGATCGGGATCGTGGCAATTGTCGTCCTGTTCTGGCTGATGACAAACTTCATTGCCGAAGTGCACGGGTTCAAAAGCCTGACCAAAGTTTTCGCAATGATCATCGCCACGTTAATGGGCTTTGCATTTGGGTTGAGCGTGATCCTGTCAATGATCGGCTTCTCCGCGTCCTGAGGAAGAAATAGATGCTGGATGTCACTGAAATTCGTAAAGACTTCCCGATCCTGTCGCGCGAGGTGAACGGCAAGCCGCTGGTCTATCTCGACAATGGTGCCAGCGCGCAGAAACCACAGGCGGTGATTGATGCCGTCACGCGGGCCTATTCCCATGAATATGCCAACGTTCACCGGGGCCTGCACTATCTTTCCAACCTCGCGACAGAGAAATACGAAGCCGTGCGCGGGACGATTGCCAAATTTCTGAATGCAGCGTCCGAAGACCACATCGTAATGAACTCCGGCACCACCGAAGGCATCAACATGGTCGCTTATGGTTGGGCCATGCCAAGGATGAAGGCAGGCGACGAAATTGTACTGTCTGTGATGGAACATCACGCCAATATCGTGCCCTGGCATTTCCTGCGCGAACGGCAGGGGGTGAAGCTGGTTTGGGTGGAATGTGACAGCACCGGCTATCTTGACCCGCAAAAGGTGATCGACGCGATCACGCCGCGCACAAAACTGGTCGCAATCACACATCTTTCCAATGTGTTGGGCAGTGTTATTGATGTAAAGTCAGTGACAAAAGGCGCGCATGATCTTGGCGTTCCCGTGCTGGTCGATGGCAGTCAGGGCGCGGTACATACGCCGGTCGATGTGCAGGATATCGGCTGTGATTTCTATGCGATCACCGGCCACAAGCTTTACGGTCCTTCCGGTTCCGGCGCGATGTATGGGCGACCCGAACGATTGGCCGAAATGCGCCCCTTCATCGGCGGCGGCGATATGATCCGCGAGGTCCACCGTGACCTTGTCACCTGGAACGATCCGCCGATGAAATTCGAGGCCGGAACACCGGGGATTGTACAGATGATCGGGCTTGGCGTGGCGCTGGAATACCTGATGGATATCGGCATGGACAAGATTGCCGCGCACGAAGCGACACTATCGAAATATGCGTCTGAAAAACTGACGGGTCTGAACTGGTTAAACCTTCAGGGGACAATGCCGAACAAGGCCGCGATTTTCAGCTTCACGCTTCAGGGTGCGGCGCACGCGCATGACATATCGACAATTCTCGACAAAAAGGGCGTCGCTATCCGCGCCGGACACCATTGCGCACAGCCTTTGATGGACCATTTCGGCGTTACCGCGACCGGACGGGCGTCATTTGCGATGTACAATACCACGCAAGAGGTCGATGCGCTTGTCGAAGCACTGGAACTCGCACAGAACCTTCTGGGATGAGTTTGCGATTGCTTGGTCCGGGGCAGAGCGTTATAGCGAGGCCCACGCACCCATAGCTCAGCTGGATAGAGCGCTGCCCTCCGAAGGCAGAGGTCAAAGGTTCGAATCCTTTTGGGTGCGCCAATTCCTTCATTCGCGAATCGCCATAAGGTTGAATTTCACGTGGCCCGAAGTCGAACAACAACCTAAGCGGGAAACTAGCGGACGGCCATGTGCCATTTGGTTGAAATCGCTTAGTTATCCACAGCGAATTTTGGTCGGCGATAACGGTTCAACGTCATTTTGTTCGGAAAATGTAACTCCCAAGCACCCTGTCCGATAGGGTTGCGGGGTTTTGTTCCGTCAGAGCCGTGCGATGATCTGAGGTGGTGACAGGGTCAGGATTTCCAGGATGTTGAACCGGTGTTTTCTGGCCGTCGAGATGACGGACCTGATGTCGGCGAAGACCCGCGCGCCCTCGAGGGTGCGGAAGGTGCCCGAGATTTTCATGCGCAGCTTCATCATGCGCAGGTCCTGTTCGGCCTGATTGTTTGTGAATGGGACCGCGAAGTCGGCGATGAATCGCAAAACGTCATCGCGGTAGTCACGCAGGCGGAGGAGCAGGTTGTGGCCTGGCCGCCTGGCTTTTCGGCCGCGGGTGCCGGGGCTTTTGGCCAGCGGGGGCCGGCGTTCGTGGAAGGCGAGCCCCTTGGCGAGGATCGCCATGTATCTGGTGACTATACCCTGGCGAACCAGTTCCGGGAGTTCGGTCTCGCCTTGATCCTGAGCCGCGCATCTGAGCTGATTGGCGCTATGAAGCACTGCGCTCATCTCCGTCGCCCAAGGCTCTTTTTCGATCTCTTCGATGGCCTTGAGTTCGCGCAAGTGATGCGCCCCGCAGAGGGCGTGGGCGTCCACTCCGCTCATATGGGCGTAGTAGGGTTTCCAGTGATCATGAATGATCGTCCCGCCGGTCAGGAAGGTTGGAACAGCACCGCGTTTGGCGCTGATGCGGTAATGGGTGAAGGCGGTATCGCAGATCGTGTGCAGCCAGTGCAGCTTGCCGGCAACACGAAGTCCGGTCTCGTCCAGATGCCGAACGCCGCCTTCGGCAAGCCGGGCGAGAATGTGTTCAACCACGACACCCATCTTATTTGCCGCGCCGCGCGTCCAGTTGGTCACGCTGGCCGCGCACAAGCTGGTGGCCCCAAACAGGTCGCGCATAAGCTGGCAGACCCGATCCTCGGGTATCAGCTGCTGAACATTGCAATAGACCGCCACTGCCCGCATGCGCGTGCCATATTGCACATGCGCGGCCACGCCATCGGGAAAGCCAGCCGTCGTCGTGGCTCGACAATGGTCGCAACAATAAACCGCCGCCTGATGCTCGGTGACCTCCAGGCGTGGCGCAGGCAAGTCGAACACCTGACGCTTCTCGATCCCTTTCACCATCTCCGCCGTCAGGGCGCTCTGACAGGCGCTGCAATGCGTCGCCTCATGCCGTTCGACAAAGTCGGGTGTTGACGTCTGGCGCAGGGTGTCGCCCCGGTGGCCAACTTGGCCGCCACTTTTCTTTCCGGATTTGCCACGCAGGCTGCGCGGGGCTGGCTTCTTCAGGCCATCACTTGAAGGGGGCTTGCTGCTATTGCTGCTGTTCTTGGCCAACTGTCGGCGCAGGTCCGTGATCTCTTCCGCCATGCTCGCCAACGCAGCTTCAAGCTCAGCGATCCGACGCAGAGCCGTGGCGAGAAGTTGTTCAAGGGCGGCAACCTGATCCATCCCACCACTGATTCAGAGAAATCAACCCGGCGCCACAGAATTCAGACAAGAAAGAAAAAAAACACGCGCAAAATGGCAAATTCGACTCACCATAAAACTGACAATAACACTCAAACGTGGGGGGTGCTTGGGAGTTACCGGAAAATTTTGTTTCTGTGTTACGTTATTTTTGATTTAGCGAGTGCCGGAATTTGGATTTCCGTGTTTGATTTCAATACATTTTTGAAGCACCGGAACTACCAATTCCCCGTCTCACGGTCGTCGATTTAATGCGCAAATTTTTGGGGGAAATGACATGGCTGACATCAATGGAACGAATGGCGATGATGTCCTTATTGGAACAATCGGCGATGACGAAATTAATGGAAAAAAAGGCGATGATTATATCGACGGGCTTGCCGGCGACGACGAACTTGAAGGCGGCGACGGCAACGACACGATCATTGGCGATCTGGGCGACGACGAAATTGAAGGCGGCAAAGGTGATGACAGCCTGGACGGTGGCGACGGTGAAGATGAGATAGAAGGCGGCAAAGGTGATGACACATTGCTTGGTGGCGCCGGCGACGACGAGATTGAAGGCGGCAAAGGTGACGACGTCATCGAGGGTGGTGAGGGTAACGACACGATCGAAGGTGGAAGCGGCACGGATACTGCAGTGTTTGAGGGCTCCATTCTGGATTTCTCGATAACCTCGACCAACGATGACGACGATGATGATGACGACGATGATGATGATGATGATGACAGCGAACTGATCGTTACCGACCTGAACACCTCGGACGGTGATCAGGGCACAGATCAACTGGAAAACGTCGAAATCCTGCAATTTGATGATTTCACGCTATTCCTCGACGGAACCAACAACGGGCCGTTGATTGTTGGTGGCGATCAGACCACCGATGAAGACACGTCTCTGGCATTTTCGATTGATGCGTATGATTTCGACGGTGATGCGCTCTCACTTGACGACATCAACTATGTTGGTGCAGGTGTCCTTACTCTGGTGTCGACGACAACACTTTCGCCCGCGCTTGGTACGGGTGAGCGCTACAATTTCGTTTTCGATCCAAATGGCGCGTTTGAAAGCCTTGCCGTTGGTGAGAGCTCGGTCGAATCTGTCACGATCGAAGTCAGCGACGGCAATGGCGGCGATCAGACGCTGACGTTCGACATTACGATTGAGGGTGCCAACGACGCCCCGGTCGCATCCGCCGTATCTGAAAGTGTTGATGAGGACGGCCCGGCCGTCGTGATTGCCGGTGCGTTTTCGGATGTCGATGCAAGTGATACACATAGCATCACGTTTTCTGCCGCCACCGGTTTGGTGACCGATAACGGCGATGGCACATTCAGCTATGACCCGAATGGTCAGTTTGAGCATTTGGCGGCAGGCGAGACTGCGACGGACACGTTCTCATACACAGTTACAGACAATAACGGCTTGTCCGACACCGAAACTGTAACCATCACAATCAACGGTCAGAATGATGACCCCGACGCGGTAGATGACGCTGGCGCGGCGTTCACAACCGATGAGGACACGGCACTTGTCACCGGAAGCGTTCTTGTTAACGACACAGACATTGATGCGACGGATACCTTGTCGGTCCTGACATTTGACACAACCGGAACGCTGGGGACGGTCACGGATAACGGTGATGGCACGTTCAGCTATGATCCAAACGGTGCCTTTGAGCATCTTGGCGACGGTGAATCCGCGACCGATACGTTCACTTACACACTGTCGAACGGAAATGGCGGGTTTGACACGGCAACCGTGACGATCACGATTTCCGGTGTCAACGACGCCCCTGTGGCTGCTGAGGACTCGGCAGTCACCACGGTGGGTACTTCCATTGATATTGATGTTCTGGCCAATGATAGCGATGCAGAGAACGACACGCTGACAATCGATAGTTTTGATCAGCCCATCAACGGTTCAGTGACGGAATTGAACGGCATTCTGACCTATGTTCCCGATCCCGGCTTTACCGATATTGACACCTTTACCTATGTCGTTTCGGACGGCAACGGTGGCCTGGAATCCGCCGCCGTGACGGTAGAGGTTAATGATGGTGTCGCCGTCAACACCGCACCGATCGCAAGGGATACGACCCTTGATTTGCTTCTCGATGATGAGAATCCAAATGTGTTGATGATCGACTTCAACACTTTGACGGTCAATGGGTTACCCATAATCAGCGATGAAGAACAGACGCTTGGCGAACTTGATATTACGTCAATCGAGTTCAGGGTCGTCGGGCGTGAGGCCCCGATACCGATCACCGAGACTGTACCGGGGTCAAATATATTCACTCTGGATCTCGACGCTCTGAATGTTCCTGATGGATCGACCTCCAGTTTTTCGATTGATTACACAGTAAATGATGGTCAGGGCACAACTGAAAGCGCGTCCAGTGGTGTCATCGGTCTTTCGGTCACCAATCCGCCAGATGCGGGTGGCGGTAACACGCCACCGGTGGCCAGTGACGATTCAGTGAGCCAGACAGAGGCCGATGGCGTCATTACCGTCAATCTGGCTGACGCTGGTGGGTTGTCATCGGATGCTGATGGCGATCCGTTAACGGTGACGGCGCTGTTCTTCACGGATGCGCAAGGCAATCCACTGACATTCGACCCGCTTGAAGAAAGCGGCACGGAACTCGTCGGTGGTTCGGTCTCCTTTGATCCACGCGTATTCGGATTGGGCGATGGTGAAACCGGAACTTTCTTCCTGAACTACACAGTCAGCGATGGAACCGACGAAGACAGCGGCGTCGTGACGATCAATCTGACCGGGTCAGTTCTGAACACGGCACCAACCGCGGCAACCGGAAATGAAATACGGACATTGCCGGACGATATCGTATTGAACTCAAACAATATCGAAGTGAATCTGAATGCCTTAGTTGACGATATCGACGATGACGCGCTGACGCTGTCGGTCGTTTCTTTGGTTGATACGCTTGGTAATCCGGTTCCAGTCACGATCCCCGGAAACGACATTGGCGGTGATGGTGTTGTGAACACCACGATCATTGACGGCGTGGTGTCGATCAATGTCGTGGAGCTTGAACTTGAACCCGGCGAAAGCGTTGATCTGGTTCTTAATTACGAAGTTTCAGACGGCATCGCGCCGGCCGTTCCGGGCGTCGTGAACCTAACGGTTGTTGGGCCGCCTTTGACCCCGACAGGGCCGCTGGTGGTGGATTTTGAAGAGTTCGACATTGCCGACGGGCCCGCAGAAGTTCTGACAGACATCGGTGGGTTGGGATTTGCCGGCGAAGCGCTGGTTATTGAGACCGACGAACTCGGCGGCACAGGAGACTCCGGTGATGGGCGTGAGGAACCTTCCCCTGTAGACCCCGGCTTGCTGGCCGGTCAGACCACACCCGGTGGCAGCAATGTCGGCCAAATCACGGGTGAGTTGATCGGCGAAAACGGGTCTGGCGACCCGCTTTACGGCTTCACGCTCTTTGCGCCAGGTTCTCAACTGACAAATGTCACGGACGAGTTTTTCTCTAACATCGATCCACAAGACAGGGCAGGCAACCGGTTCGATTTGAACGGCATGTCTTTGACATTGTTGGACGGCCCCGATGAAACCGTCACGCTGGTTACTTATCGGATAGAATCCCTTGGATTTGGCGAGTATCACTTGGTCGAGGCCGGGTCGTTTGACGTGACATTGTCCTCGACATCCGCAACGACGTTTGATTTCACCAGCGGCCAGTTTGTCGCCCCACTGGTTGACGATCCGCTGACGCCTGAAGATGAAACGCTGTTGTTCGATGATCCCGAAACGACCGGCGTTGTCGAAACAGGCGCGTTCGAAGCCATTGTTGCCTTCCAGATCATAACAACGGGGGAAGTCCAGCTGTTGGATTCGGGTAACCCGGGTGCGGGAACGGTGAATATCAACGACGACTCATACCAACGGCGGGATGATTTGACTCGCTTTTTGGATTCCCAAATTGTTCGGTATGTGACTCACTGTTTCTGTCCAGAGAGGGAGGGAGATATGGGTGCCGCGGTTCCGGTTTTGCGCGATGATTTCACGGTGCACGAGTTGCGCGCTTTAGCCGGTCGCGCGTCGAACGGCAAAGTAGCACGTCGGCTTTTGGCGATTGCTCTGGTGCTTGAAGGGTCGTCGCGCAAGGTTGCTGCCCAGAGTTGCGGGATGGATCGCCAAACCCTTCGAGACTGGGTCCATCGATACAATGTCGAAGGTCCTGACGGGCTGTCAGATCGTGGGGGTGGCGGCGCGAAACCTCGATTGTCGCCGGAGCAGATAGCGCAGCTTGCGGTCTGGGTGGAGGCTGGCCCTGATCCGGCCCGCGATGGTGTGGTTCGCTGGCGTCGCGCCGATCTTGCCCGGCGCATTGAGGCGGAGTTCGAGATCAAGCTCCACGAACGCACAGTAGGTAGTTATTTGGTTCAACTGGGCTTTCGCAGGCTGTCGGTCCGCCCCGAACATCCCAACGCCGACCCAGTGGCACAGACTGCATTTAAAAAAAACTTTGCCAGCATCGTAGCCGACATTTTGACTGAACGGGCGAAAGGAAAGCCACTGGAAATATGGTTCCAGGACGAAGCACGGGTGGGCCAGCAGGGAACACTCACCCGTGTCTGGGCGAAGCGGGGAACCCGCCCACGTGCGCCCCGGGATACCCGCTACAAATGGAGCTACGTATTTGGCGCTGCCTGTCCGGCACGTGGTGCCGCAGCTGGGCTGATCCTGCCTTATGTTAACACAGAGGCGATGGGCCTGCATCTCGACGAGGTCTCAAAAACAATCGCACCCGGTTCTCATGCGCTCCTGGTCACAGATGGCGCGGGGTGGCACGGAGCCAAGGGGCTCTTGGTGCCAGACAACATAACGCTCCTGAAGCTGCCCCCCTATGCGCCCGAACTCAACCCGATGGAAAATGTCTGGGCCTATCTGCGCTCCAACAAGCTGGCCATCACCGTGTTCGATACCTACGAGCAGATCCTCGACAAATGCGCAGACGCCTGGAACTTCTTCGAAAATGACCCGCAGCGCATAACCTCAATAACGACCAGAGAATGGGCAACGGTCAATTGATCAAGCCGTTGGTATCAGTGGTGATTGACGATCTGGTGTTTGACTTCTGATAATTCGGCGTCAACCTGTTGGCGTTGAACAAGGAAGCCGGAAATCTTGTCGCTGCCAAAGCATCTGTTTAACGTTGTCATTTCTGACGCGGATGCGGCAGCGCGAGCCAACACGCGGCTTTTAGAGCGTCGTCCATCTAATCTGCAACATATCCGGCAGCTTTGAAGAGGTTTCGGCACTCGGTTGGCGGGAAGAGGTCGCAGGTTTGGGCGACGGATTGGAAAAGGGCGTCGAAGGTGCGGGCCTTGAGCCGACGCAGGTGTGCCTTGAGTTTCGAGTACGCCATTTCGATCGGGTTGAGATCGGGCGAATACGGCGGCAGGAAGAGCAGCCAGCTGCCTTGCGACTTCAGCAGTTCCTGCGCATTGGCCGATTTGTGCGATGACAGGTTGTCGGCGATCACCACATCGCCCGGCTGCAACGTTGGAGCCAGCTGGGTCTCGATGTAGAGGTCGAACGCGGCGCGGTTCATGGGGCCGTCCAGCACCCAGGGGGCGCTGAGTTCGTCGATCCGCAGGCCCGCGATGAAGGTCTGGGTGCGCCAGTGGCCGAAGGGCGCGTCGGCTTCCAGCCGGGTGCCGCGTGGGGATCGACCGCGAAGCCGTGTCATCTTGGTCGTGACAGCTGTTTCGTCGATAAAAACCAGCCGGTGCGGCTCAAGGCGCATCCTCGGCATCCGGCGGTGCTGCCACTCGTACCTGGCAGCGCGCACCCGTTTGCGCAGCCGCTCCGTCGCGATCAGGGATTTTTTTATATGTGAACCCAAGACGATGGATCAGATAACGCGAGAGCATCGCCGGTGTCGCGGTGAGGGCATGTTCCTGTTTCAGCACCTCGGCCAGTTCCGGCATAGTGATATCCGGCTCGGCTTCCACGCGTGTCTTAAGCCAGTTTGAGACCACATCCAGCTTGCTGCGCCGAGGGCGGCCTTGAGGCGCAGCTCTCACCCCACCCGTTCGCCTCTTAGGAGACACGCAAGAATAATTGCTACGTTTGGTGGCGGCGGCGTGGTGTGATTGTGTAGTTCCATTCTGGGTGGAATGCATTCCCTTCGATGACGAGGCTATCCATTTCAGCTTTGGTGACCTTAACACCCTTCTCGTAAATACTTTCGTCAAGTGCGCATTCTACTTTCAGCCCAGCGTTCGTCGTCGTCGCCCCGATCAACTCGACGACTGCCATACGGCTGGACAGCGGCCGTCCGCGCCAGTTCTGTGTGATGTGGCAAAACATCCGATGCTCGATGAGGTTCCACTTGGATGTGCCGGGCGGATAGTGATGGACGTGCAAGACAAGGTCGGTTTCGTCAGCAAACCTCTGCAGTTCTACCTTCCATAACCGGACGCGCGCACCGTTCGATCCGCCGCAGTCAGCAGTTATTGTCAGCTCGCGCATGCCAGGATGGCGCTGCTGGCCCATGCGCTTCCGCCAGGTACGGATAGAGTTGACGGCGAATGAAGCAGTGTCAGCGGTGACGCCCACGCTAACCCAGCCAGTATTGGTGCCAACGTCGTAGACACCGTAGGGCACCACCTTGCCGAGCTCCTTGTCGGGGAAATCATGTATGTTAACGCAGCGGGGGTCGCCTTTTGGCCGGTAGTCGCTGCCATCGTTGCGGTAGTTTCCGATCAACTCCTTCTTTTTGGTGTCGACCGAGATGACAGGCTGCCCAGCCGCCTGCGCGTCCAATACCCTGGCGTTAATATGCTCAAACTGCGCGTCGCGATCAGGGTGGTTGGTGCCATCGTGCGTTTTGCGATTGACCTGCCGCGAATATTCCAACTTTGTTTCCAGCAACCTGGCGACAGTATTGGCACATATAGTATGGCCTGCAGCACACAGTGCCGCTGCCAGCTTTGCCGGGCTCTTCGACACCCATTTAAGCGGACGTATAGGATCACCCATCGTCGCTGGCTCGGCGAGACGCTGCAAGTCGGACACCAGCGTCGTATCAAGGTCGGCGACCTCGCGTCGCCCTCCACCCTTGCGGCGCACGCGGCCATTGCCTGGACCTGGAGTATCAAGATCATTGATGCCTCGCCCGATGGTGGAACGTGCGAGGCCAGTGATCTCCGCAACTGCCGCAAGACCGCCACGCCCCGCCGCTCGGGCTTCTGCGGCAGCAAACAAACGCCGACCTCGTTCGCCAAGCTTCGAACCAAAAACTTCCCATCGCTCCCTTACCACCCTTCAATTTAGCCAGACATCCCAGAGCTTGGGGATTTTGGCATAACCTGCGAGGCATCGTCGGATAGCACGAAGGCCTGTCTTGAAGAGAGAGCATAAGGACCTTCGGGCTTTTCGAATCCCCTTTTTTCGCCGCGTATTGCGACGTGGTGCTCTTCGTTTGCTCCGGTTGAAACAGCCCAGTACATGGCGATTGCCAGCACCAAAATGAGGCGGGCCAATCGATCCGGCTTTTTGATCTGGCTTTGAGTAATTTCAAAGCCCCGGGTTTTGAAGTCGGAGAACATGGCTTCAATTCCCCAACGCATTCCATAATCGAGCACCTTGTACTCGGACGGTGCTGCATTCATGGCAATAATCCAAGGCTCTTTGTGCCCCTCTTCGTGAAGCACTCCAATGTTGCTAAAGACGCCCGTTCCGTAAAGCTCAGCGTTTACAAGCCCTTCGGGCATCAGTTGGGCAATTTCGCGCGTCATCATCTCGCCACCCTGATGTTGCAGTGTGATATTTCCCTTCATGCGCAGCCGGTAGTCCCATCCAGCCTCCTGGCACCATGCGACCAATCGGGCGGTTCCATAAAACCGATCTCCCGCCAGCAACACACGCGCATCCGCCGGGAGCCATGGGCGGACTGCTTCCAAAAGCTCATGTTGCACGCGCCATCCAATCGGCCCTTTGGTCTGGCGTACACGCCAGGCGACCGGGAGGGCCCGATCCCGCATCCGCACCGATAACATCAAAACCTCATGCCCTTCGTTGAGCTTGCTTTGATCAAGGGCCACCACAATCGTTTCTCCGGCCTCACACTGGCGGCGGAAAATTTCACCAACATAGGCCTGCATGATCTCATCAGTATCGATGTGAGGATTGCCCAGAACCCGCGAAATGTATTGATAGCGGTGGTCCACAGAGCCGATATCGCGGGGCAGAGCAGCCGCATTTTCCATCAGATTGACGCTGCGCGTGTTCAAAATCACGCTTGCTATGATGCACAATCCCTCCCGGCGCGACTTGTGATACCCGAGCAAGCGGTCCTGAAAATCCGCCTCAACCTTCGAATAAAGCTCTGAAAAACAAACATTTCCCAACAAACCAGCCTCCAATGTCAGCAGTGGAGACTCCTTGAATCACACAGATCAGACAAACGTCAAATCAGATCCGGAAATTTTGAAGGGTGGTAAGGCCAATCGGCTTACCACCCTTCAATTTAGCCAGACATCCCAGAGCTTGGGGATTTTGGCATAACCTGCGAGGCATCGTCGGATAGCACGAAGGCCTGTCTTGAAGAGAGAGCATAAGGACCTTCGGGCTTTTCGAATCCCCTTTTTTCGCCGCGTATTGCGACGTGGTGCTCTTCGTTTGCTCCGGTTGAAACAGCCCAGTACATGGCGATTGCCAGCACCAAAATGAGGCGGGCCAATCGATCCGGCTTTTTGATCTGGCTTTGAGTAATTTCAAAGCCCCGGGTTTTGAAGTCGGAGAACATGGCTTCAATTCCCCAACGCATTCCATAATCGAGCACCTTGTACTCGGACGGTGCTGCATTCATGGCAATAATCCAAGGCTCTTTGTGCCCCTCCTCGTGAAGCACTCCAATGTTGCTAAAGACGCCCGTTCCGTAAAGCTCAGCGTTTACAAGCCCTTCGGGCATCAGTTGGGCAATTTCGCGCGTCATCATCTCGCCACCCTGATGTTGCAGTGTGATATTTCCCTTCATGCGCAGCCGGTAGTCCCATCCAGCCTCCTGGCACCATGCGACCAATCGGGCGGTTCCATAAAACCGATCTCCCGCCAGCAACACACGCGCATCCGCCGGGAGCCATGGGCGGACTGCTTCCAAAAGCTCATGTTGCACGCGCCATCCAATCGGCCCTTTGGTCTGGCGTACACGCCAGGCGACCGGGAGGGCCCGATCCCGCATCCGCACCGATAACATCAAAACCTCATGCCCTTCGTTGAGCTTGCTTTGATCAAGGGCCACCACAATCGTTTCTCCGGCCTCACACTGGCGGCGGAAAATTTCACCAACATAGGCCTGCATGATCTCATCAGTATCGATGTGAGGATTGCCCAGAACCCGCGAAATGTATTGATAGCGGTGGTCCACAGAGCCGATATCGCGGGGCAGAGCAGCCGCATTTTCCATCAGATTGACGCTGCGCGTGTTCAAAATCACGCTTGCTATGATGCACAATCCCTCCCGGCGCGACTTGTGATACCCGAGCAAGCGGTCCTGAAAATCCGCCTCAACCTTCGAATAAAGCTCTGAAAAACAAACATTTCCCAACAAACCAGCCTCCAATATCAGCAGTGGAGACTCCTTGAATCACACAGATCAGACAAACGTCAAATCAGATCCGGAAATTTTGAAGGGTGGTAAGCATCGCTCCTGAATTTGTTCTCGCTCTACCATGATTATCGATTACCATATTGAGAACGGCATGGGAATCGCGCGGACCAGAGTCAAACCGTCGCAGCGGCAAAGGTTTGCGATTCACTTATTGTTGCGTGTCTCCTTACGTTGCATGATCCGCACCGCGCTGGCAGCTGATATCCGTAAACGCCGCGCAGCCTCATGGCAGGAAAGGCCGTCATCAACCAAAGCGACGACACGTTCCCGAATATCCAGTGATAGCGATTTGCCCATGATCCACCTCCACATATGGTGAATCACAAAACCTGCCACGTGGGAATCCCATCGATTCAGATTTCAAGGACGACGCTCTAGAAAGCAACATCGAGTCTTTTCGGCGCGTCTATCCGGGCTATGCCTTCAGTCTGCTTGAATTGCCGGATCTTCGCCGGTTTCTTCAGGCTGAATTCGGCGCCGATGTGTTGGGGTTGTTCGACCAGATCACACCATTCGCGTTCAAGGCTGATTTTGCGCGGTATTGTTTGATGGTAACTCCCAAGCACCCCCCACGTTTGAGTGTTATTGTCAGTTTTATGGTGAGTCGAATTTGCCATTTTGCGCGTGTTTTTTTCTTTCTTGTCTGAATTCTGTGGCGCCGGGTTGATTTCTCTGAATCAGTGGTGGGATGGATCAGGTTGCCGCCCTTGAACAACTTCTCGCCACGGCTCTGCGTCGGATCGCTGAGCTTGAAGCTGCGTTGGCGAGCATGGCGGAAGAGATCACGGACCTGCGCCGACAGTTGGCCAAGAACAGCAGCAATAGCAGCAAGCCCCCTTCAAGTGATGGCCTGAAGAAGCCAGCCCCGCGCAGCCTGCGTGGCAAATCCGGAAAGAAAAGTGGCGGCCAAGTTGGCCACCGGGGCGACACCCTGCGCCAGACGTCAACACCCGACTTTGTCGAACGGCATGAGGCGACGCATTGCAGCGCCTGTCAGAGCGCCCTGACGGCGGAGATGGTGAAAGGGATCGAGAAGCGTCAGGTGTTCGACTTGCCTGCGCCACGCCTGGAGGTCACCGAGCATCAGGCGGCGGTTTATTGTTGCGACCATTGTCGAGCCACGACGACGGCTGGCTTTCCCGATGGCGTGGCCGCGCATGTGCAATATGGCACGCGCATGCGGGCAGTGGCGGTCTATTGCAATGTTCAGCAGCTGATACCCGAGGATCGGGTCTGCCAGCTTATGCGCGACCTGTTTGGGGCCACCAGCTTGTGCGCGGCCAGCGTGACCAACTGGACGCGCGGCGCGGCAAATAAGATGGGTGTCGTGGTTGAACACATTCTCGCCCGGCTTGCCGAAGGCGGCGTTCGGCATCTGGACGAGACCGGACTTCGTGTTGCCGGCAAGCTGCACTGGCTGCACACGATCTGCGATACCGCCTTCACCCATTACCGCATCAGCGCCAAACGCGGTGCTGTTCCAACCTTCCTGACCGGCGGGACGATCATTCATGATCACTGGAAACCCTACTACGCCCATATGAGCGGAGTGGACGCCCACGCCCTCTGCGGGGCGCATCACTTGCGCGAACTCAAGGCCATCGAAGAGATCGAAAAAGAGCCTTGGGCGACGGAGATGAGCGCAGTGCTTCATAGCGCCAATCAGCTCAGATGCGCGGCTCAGGATCAAGGCGAGACCGAACTCCCGGAACTGGTTCGCCAGGGTATAGTCACCAGATACATGGCGATCCTCGCCAAGGGGCTCGCCTTCCACGAACGCCAGCCCCCGCTGGCCAAAAGCCCCGGCACCCGCGGCCGAAAAGCCAGGCGGCCAGGCCACAACCTGCTCCTCCGCCTGCGTGACTACCGCGATGACGTTTTGCGATTCATCGCCGACTTCGCGGTCCCATTCACAAACAATCAGGCCGAACAGGACCTGCGCATGATGAAGCTGCGCATGAAAATCTCGGGCACCTTCCGCACCCTCGAGGGCGCGCGGGTCTTCGCCGACATCAGGTCCGTCATCTCGACGGCCAGAAAACACCGGTTCAACATCCTGGAAATCCTGACCCTGTCACCACCTCAGATCATCGCACGGCTCTGACGGAACAAAACCCCGCAACCCTATCGGACAGGGTGCTTGGGAGTTACGTTTGATGTACCACTATGGCGGAATTTATGCCGACATATCGCACTGCCATCTGGCGCCGATCTGCCTTGAGGATGGAAAAAACATGGTGGTGTTCAGGGACCGTCCCGAACATCCGCCCTGGGCTGTTTGCAACGGATTGATTGCGGCCCAGCCGGGTAACGCCGTATTCCGGCGCGCAATAAAGATGATTTCAGACAATGCCGAAAAGAGGTTCTACGGCCAATGGTCACTGGAACCAACCGGCCCCTATTTGTTCGGCCGGGCGCTGGCGCAGATGCAGGCGTGGCAGTCCATTGGATTTGGTTGGTCGCAGGTGCGCCGCAATCGTTTTACCGCGCTGACCGGGCGACCACATGACCGTACGGAAAAAGTCGCGCCAGATGGCACGGTGGTTGCCTATAAGGAAAAGCGGGTGAATTCCGAGATACGTGAATTTATCGGGGCAGGCGGCAACAATTATCATCACATATGGCTGCGCCGTCAGATCTGGGGCGAGCCGGAAATTCACATTGCGGCCGATGATCCATTGATCGAAATCGTCCGCCAAGCGACATCGCAATCCGACGTTCTGGAAATCAAACACCCCGAGTTGCGCCTGAGCCCCGGGCCGCATCGTTTGGAAATCCTGTTCAATGGCCCTAAGGACTGGCCGATTTCAAACATTGAGTTGATGGTTGGCGATGCGGGCCCAATACGTGCTGCTGTGTCGGATGGTATTAAACCGACTTTCACATTTCAAATTCCTCATTCTTTGATTTGCACAGGCATTCGGGTTGCGGCGGAGAAAATTCCAAGGGAAGGGTTTGCGGGGATACGGATTATGGAATCTGGCGCGTGATGGTCGCTGGGGAACTGGCAAAGGTTGGTTACACGGTTTTGCCGCGTGTGTTTGACCCGGAATCCATTCAACACATGCGCGACGTTGTTCTTAGCAATCTGGCCGCGATGGCGCAGACCCGCCCCAATCCGAATTCCTATCACCTTGCCGGGTTTCATCGCCATGTTCAGTTGCGAAAATTGCACGATGACATCGCGGGCCATCCCGATATTCAGGCTGCATTGACAAGTGCGTTTGGCGATACGGCAGGTGGCGCGATTGGGCTGACCGACATCACGGTTAATCGTTCTCAGCAATGGCACACCGACCTGTTACGCGGCAAATATGCGCATCATTTGTCAAAAAAACGTAACTCCCAAGCACCCCCCACGTTTGAGTGTTATTGTCAGTTTTATGGTGAGTCGAATTTGCCATTTTGCGCGTGTTTTTTTTCTTTCTTGGTAACTCCCAAGCACCCCCCACGTTTGAGTGTTATTGTCAGTTTTATGGTGAGTCGAATTTGCCATTTTGCGCGTGTTTTTTTTCTTTCTTGTCTGAATTCTGTGGCGCCGGGTTGATTTCTCTGAATCAGTGGTGGGATGGATCAGGTTGCCGCCCTTGAACAACTTCTCGCCACGGCTCTGCGTCGGATCGCTGAGCTTGAAGCTGCGTTGGCGAGCATGGCGGAAGAGATCACGGACCTGCGCCGACAGTTGGCCAAGAACAGCAGCAATAGCAGCAAGCCCCCTTCAAGTGATGGCCTGAAGAAGCCAGCCCCGCGCAGCCTGCGTGGCAAATCCGGAAAGAAAAGTGGCGGCCAAGTTGGCCACCGGGGCGACACCCTGCGCCAGACGTCAACACCCGACTTTGTCGAACGGCATGAGGCGACGCATTGCAGCGCCTGTCAGAGCGCCCTGACGGCGGAGATGGTGAAAGGGATCGAGAAGCGTCAGGTGTTCGACTTGCCTGCGCCACGCCTGGAGGTCACCGAGCATCAGGCGGCGGTTTATTGTTGCGACCATTGTCGAGCCACGACGACGGCTGGCTTTCCCGATGGCGTGGCCGCGCATGTGCAATATGGCACGCGCATGCGGGCAGTGGCGGTCTATTGCAATGTTCAGCAGCTGATACCCGAGGATCGGGTCTGCCAGCTTATGCGCGACCTGTTTGGGGCCACCAGCTTGTGCGCGGCCAGCGTGACCAACTGGACGCGCGGCGCGGCAAATAAGATGGGTGTCGTGGTTGAACACATTCTCGCCCGGCTTGCCGAAGGCGGCGTTCGGCATCTGGACGAGACCGGACTTCGTGTTGCCGGCAAGCTGCACTGGCTGCACACGATCTGCGATACCGCCTTCACCCATTACCGCATCAGCGCCAAACGCGGTGCTGTTCCAACCTTCCTGACCGGCGGGACGATCATTCATGATCACTGGAAACCCTACTACGCCCATATGAGCGGAGTGGACGCCCACGCCCTCTGCGGGGCGCATCACTTGCGCGAACTCAAGGCCATCGAAGAGATCGAAAAAGAGCCTTGGGCGACGGAGATGAGCGCAGTGCTTCATAGCGCCAATCAGCTCAGATGCGCGGCTCAGGATCAAGGCGAGACCGAACTCCCGGAACTGGTTCGCCAGGGTATAGTCACCAGATACATGGCGATCCTCGCCAAGGGGCTCGCCTTCCACGAACGCCAGCCCCCGCTGGCCAAAAGCCCCGGCACCCGCGGCCGAAAAGCCAGGCGGCCAGGCCACAACCTGCTCCTCCGCCTGCGTGACTACCGCGATGACGTTTTGCGATTCATCGCCGACTTCGCGGTCCCATTCACAAACAATCAGGCCGAACAGGACCTGCGCATGATGAAGCTGCGCATGAAAATCTCGGGCACCTTCCGCACCCTCGAGGGCGCGCGGGTCTTCGCCGACATCAGGTCCGTCATCTCGACGGCCAGAAAACACCGGTTCAACATCCTGGAAATCCTGACCCTGTCACCACCTCAGATCATCGCACGGCTCTGACGGAACAAAACCCCGCAACCCTATCGGACAGGGTGCTTGGGAGTTACCTTTCTTGTCTGAATTCTGTGGCGCCGGGTTGATTTCTCTGAATCAGTGGTGGGATGGATCAGGTTGCCGCCCTTGAACAACTTCTCGCCACGGCTCTGCGTCGGATCGCTGAGCTTGAAGCTGCGTTGGCGAGCATGGCGGAAGAGATCACGGACCTGCGCCGACAGTTGGCCAAGAACAGCAGCAATAGCAGCAAGCCCCCTTCAAGTGATGGCCTGAAGAAGCCAGCCCCGCGCAGCCTGCGTGGCAAATCCGGAAAGAAAAGTGGCGGCCAAGTTGGCCACCGGGGCGACACCCTGCGCCAGACGTCAACACCCGACTTTGTCGAACGGCATGAGGCGACGCATTGCAGCGCCTGTCAGAGCGCCCTGACGGCGGAGATGGTGAAAGGGATCGAGAAGCGTCAGGTGTTCGACTTGCCTGCGCCACGCCTGGAGGTCACCGAGCATCAGGCGGCGGTTTATTGTTGCGACCATTGTCGAGCCACGACGACGGCTGGCTTTCCCGATGGCGTGGCCGCGCATGTGCAATATGGCACGCGCATGCGGGCAGTGGCGGTCTATTGCAATGTTCAGCAGCTGATACCCGAGGATCGGGTCTGCCAGCTTATGCGCGACCTGTTTGGGGCCACCAGCTTGTGCGCGGCCAGCGTGACCAACTGGACGCGCGGCGCGGCAAATAAGATGGGTGTCGTGGTTGAACACATTCTCGCCCGGCTTGCCGAAGGCGGCGTTCGGCATCTGGACGAGACCGGACTTCGTGTTGCCGGCAAGCTGCACTGGCTGCACACGATCTGCGATACCGCCTTCACCCATTACCGCATCAGCGCCAAACGCGGTGCTGTTCCAACCTTCCTGACCGGCGGGACGATCATTCATGATCACTGGAAACCCTACTACGCCCATATGAGCGGAGTGGACGCCCACGCCCTCTGCGGGGCGCATCACTTGCGCGAACTCAAGGCCATCGAAGAGATCGAAAAAGAGCCTTGGGCGACGGAGATGAGCGCAGTGCTTCATAGCGCCAATCAGCTCAGATGCGCGGCTCAGGATCAAGGCGAGACCGAACTCCCGGAACTGGTTCGCCAGGGTATAGTCACCAGATACATGGCGATCCTCGCCAAGGGGCTCGCCTTCCACGAACGCCAGCCCCCGCTGGCCAAAAGCCCCGGCACCCGCGGCCGAAAAGCCAGGCGGCCAGGCCACAACCTGCTCCTCCGCCTGCGTGACTACCGCGATGACGTTTTGCGATTCATCGCCGACTTCGCGGTCCCATTCACAAACAATCAGGCCGAACAGGACCTGCGCATGATGAAGCTGCGCATGAAAATCTCGGGCACCTTCCGCACCCTCGAGGGCGCGCGGGTCTTCGCCGACATCAGGTCCGTCATCTCGACGGCCAGAAAACACCGGTTCAACATCCTGGAAATCCTGACCCTGTCACCACCTCAGATCATCGCACGGCTCTGACGGAACAAAACCCCGCAACCCTATCGGACAGGGTGCTTGGGAGTTACAAAAAAAACAGTGTTGGGGAAGTGACGGCGGCGGTTGTCTGAAAGTGCTTTTGTACCTTCAGGACGGCAAATCGCTTAAACTTTTGCCCGGTTCTCACCTTGCCCCTGTATCGCTGTCACAGGACCGCGATGTCGCGCCGACAGACCCGCAACGGGCCAAATCTGCCAAAGTCCGGGCAGGTGATGTCGTTTTGATGGACATTCGGCTTGTGCATCGTGGTTCGACCGAACAGGAGATGGCAAATGTGCCGTCCGGTGCGGAAAAAATACTCGTATCCACGGTTTTTGGGCGCCGGGGCGCCCCGATGGCCAGCGCGATGCGTGATGGCAATGCCTTAAGAATGAAGGATTGGGACAAACGGCATCTGAACGTCACTCAACAAGCCGCAGTTGGAGTGCAATAGTTTAAGGCCTAAAGTTTCGAACCAGGCGCTGGCCTGTTCACCGTCCCCAGGACCGGACGACCCCACAATCCATGTGCACGAAATTCGAGCGGGAATACCGGCCAACGCCACCGGCGCTGCATGCGATTGCGGCCTTGGCCATTTGCCCGACGGAACGGGATTTCAGGCGAAGATCGGCGGCCATGCCCTTCATATGCAACGAATTTTTGGCAACACCGCGCGAACGGGACCGCAGCATCGCATTGGTTTGCGGTGTGCGATACCCCGACAAAAGCAAGTAGGGTTCGCGAATATTCATCAGGTTGTGGGATGCGGCCATGATATCGACAGTGCGCATATCCATGGATTTGGTTTTGTCGCTGCGCCAGTCGCGCATGAAGTAGTTAACTTCCTTGATGGCGTCTTTGATATAGTCGCCTTCGATCCAATATATCGTGTCGATACTTTCGCCAGTGCGCCCAGAATACATCTTGATGCGGCGAATGTCGCCCGCACCACGCAAAAGCCCTGCGGCCTTCGAAAATGTCGGTGCTGCTACGAGGGTGGTTGCTGCAAACGCCGTCAAAAGACCACGGCGCGTCAAGCCGGATGAGCTCATTTCGTTCATTACCTGTGCGCGTCCCGTCGCGTTGCCTTTCGCGCCGCTGTTATCGC
Organism: uncultured Paracoccaceae bacterium; assembly: GCA_951812305.1. Classification (GTDB taxonomy): domain Bacteria; phylum Pseudomonadota; class Alphaproteobacteria; order Rhodobacterales; family Rhodobacteraceae; genus Rhodobacter_B. The sequence goes on along the minus strand of CATOSB010000004.1, from coordinate 882,139 downwards.
GGCTTTGGTTGCCCCATCCCCCTGGCGCGTGTGCTGTATGGCATATTTGAAACTTTTTACAAAGCGCCATGTCGATGAAGACACGCATCACACGGGGAATCGGCAAAAATTTGCCAAAAACATGTAATGATCGGGTTAATTCCTGCCTGCCCAAAAGCGTTGCGGGAATGCGACAGATAATTCCCCTTACGGAATTGTGAGCATACGATCTATAGCGTTTCTTAGAAGTTTGCGGCGCTATATCTGCGTCTGAGTCGCAAAATTGATGGACCAACGGGGATTGTAAGGATGGCCAATATCCTTGGATTTAATCGCGGTATTCTGATTTCCGCCTTCATGGCGTTGAGTCTTTTTGTCGCACATGCGGCGAAGGCACAGGTTACGCCGTTCATGCAGGCCGTTGCGGAATCGGCTGCTAAGCACCCGGAAATTGCCGCGTTTTACAAAGCGAACGGCTATAAACCGATCTGGACGGGCAAAAGCGGGAAAGACAAATCGCGGCGCGCGGCGCTGCTTTCGGCGTTGAAGGCCGCTGGCAATCATGCGCTTCCCGTCGGTGCCTATGACTTGGATCTGTTGCAAGTCAATCCACGCAAGATCAAATCCAAACGCGAGTTGGGACAGGTCGAAGTCGCATTGTCCAAGCTGTTTCTCGACTATGCCCGCGACATGCAAACCGGCGTACTGACACCGCGGCGTGTCGATTCCGGCATTGTCCGCGCGGTGCCTATTCGGGACGGCACAAAGCTTTTGGCCGCGTTTTACCAATCCTCTCCGAAAGGGTTCCTGAAATCGCTTCCGCCGAAGTCACCGGAATACGCACGCCTGCTGAAGGCAAAGCTGGCGCTGGAAAAGCAGCTTGGTAAAGGCGGCTGGGGCCCCAAGGTTCCGGCTAAATCCCTGAAGCCGGGTGAAAGCGGCGGCGCGGTGGTTGCCATGCGCAACCGGCTTATCGCGATGGGTTATATGCGGCGCTCCGCCAGCCAGACATATGACGCCAACCTGCAAAAAGCGGTGCAGTTGTTCCAACAGGAACATGGTCTTTCGCCCGATGGCGTGGCCGGACCGGGCACGATGAAGGAACTCAACAAGCAGATCGAGGATCGCCTGCCGTCGGTTCTGGTCGCGATAGAGCGCGAGCGTTGGATGAACATGCCGCGTGGCAAGCGCCATATCTGGGTGAACCTCACCGATTTCTCCGCCGCAATCATCGATAACGGCAAAGTCACATTCAAAACCCGGTCTGTCATCGGCCACACCGATCTTGACCGTCGTTCGCCCGAGTTTTCGGACGTCATGGAATACATGGAGATCAATCCGAACTGGAATGTTCCGCGTTCGATTGCCGTGAAGGAATACCTGCCGAAGATGATCGCATCAGGCGGTGGATCGGCGGGGCATCTGCAGCTGGTTGATTCACGCGGCAATGTCGTCAGCCGTGGGGCGGTGAACTGGGGCGCCTACACGCCCAAGAGCTTTCCTTTCAACCTGCGCCAACCGCCGTCGCGCGGCAACGCGTTGGGGCTGGTCAAGTTCATGTTCCCCAACAAGCACAATATCTATCTGCACGACACGCCTGCAAAATCGCTGTTTGCCCGCGAAACCCGTGCTTTCAGCCACGGCTGTATTCGCCTGAATGATCCGTTTGACTTTGCCTATGCAATTCTCGCCAAACAAACCAAAGATCCGGTTGGGACATTCCAGGGCCACCTGAACAGCAGGCGGAACACGCGGATCAATATCGAACAGCCGATACCGGTGCATCTGGTCTATCGAACCGCCTTTACCACCGCCAAGGGACGCCTGAATTTCCGTCGCGATATTTATGGTCGCGATGCGAAAATCTATAAGGCGCTGGTCAATGCCGGGGTGGTCCTGCGCGCGGTTCGTGGCTAAACAAACCACATCCCCGGACTGATCCGGGGGTGCGGGGGGATAATGAGCAGCCACAAGCTTTCTGAAATTGCCGATGCAATCGGGGCCGAACTTGTTGGCGCCGATCTTGTCGTGTCCGGTGCAAGCGAGCCTGCGGATGCGACCGCCGACGAATTGGCGTTGGCAATGGACCCGAAATACGCAGATGGCCTGTCTGAGGGGAACGCACGCGCGGCATTGCTATGGGACGGTGCGGATTGGCAATCATTTGGTCTCGACGCCGCCATCATCGTCACGCGCGCACGGTACGCGATGTCTGGATTGACCGCTCTGATGGACCCCGGGCCCGTCATCCCAAGTGGAATTCACCCAAGCGCAGTGGTCGATCCTTCCGCCGAAATCGGGCCAAATGCCGCTATTGGTCCATTTGTCGTGATCGGGCAGGGGGTGCAGATTGGTGCCAATGCACGGATCGACAGCCATGCCACTATCGCAGAAGGCTGTGTCATTGGCGACGATGCGCTTGTGCATTCCGGCGCCCGGATTGGCCGAAATGTGCGGGTCGGCGACAGGTTTAGTGCCCAGCCTGGTGCCGTTATCGGGGCGGATGGGTTTTCATTCGTCACGCCGGAAAAGTCACGTGCCGAGGCAGCGCGGGAAACTATGGGCGACGCAAGCGATGCCAAAGCGCAAAGCTGGACGCGCATTCATTCTCTGGGAAGCGTCGTTCTGGGTGACGACGTCGAAGTCGGTGCCAATTCTTGCGTTGATGCGGGCACGATCCGCCCGACACGTATCGGCGATGGTACCAAAATCGACAACCACGTTCACGTCGCCCACAATTGCGAAGTGGGCCGCGATTGCCTGTTCGCCGGGCAAGTCGGCATCGCGGGAAGTGTGAATATCGGGGACAACGTTATCCTTGGCGGGCAGGTTGGTGTCGTCGACAACATCTTTATCGGCGACGGCGTTGTCGCCGGCGGTGGCACTGTGATCCTGTCGAACGTCCCGGCGGGTCGCGTTCTTCTGGGCTATCCCGCGGTCAAAATGGACACGCATGTCGAGACCTATAAGGCCATACGAAGACTGCCGCGTATGGCCAAAGATGTCGCTGATCTGAAGAAAGCGGTTTCAAAGATCGACCGGGACGACTAAACCGGGGCGCGCAGTCGCGAGGGGCGGTTGATGGTGCAAACTGACATGGTTGATGTTCGCAATTCGGTAATCACAATCATCGCTGAACAGGCGTTGCTTGAAGAAAGCGATGTTCAGGGCTCCAACACGCTCGCCGATCTGGCGATTGACTCACTTGGCATCGTAGAAGCGATTTTTGCGATTGAAGAAACCTTTGACGTTTCGGTGCCGTTCAACGCCAATGAGCCCGAGAAAAGCGACTTCGACATTTCCTCGGTCGATGCAATTGTGGCTGCTGTTCAAAAACTGGTTGACGCCAAACAGTCATGAAACGTGTCGTAATCACTGGGGCAGGGACGATCAACGCGCTCGGCCACGATGTTGATACAACTCTGAATGCCATGCGCGAAGGCCGCTGTGGCATCGGCGAATTAGATATCCGCGACGTTGATCGCCTGTCGGTGACGATTGGCGGCCAGGTGCGCGACTATGACGAACACGCGCATTTCAACCGCCAGCAAATCTCTCTTTATGATCGCTTCACGCAATTCGCGCTGTTGGCTGCAGGACAGGCAATCGCGCAATCCGGGCTGGAATTCAGCGGCGAGTTGGCGGCGCGCTCGGGCGTGATCCTCGGCACGTCCGGTGGCGGGTTGTCAACGCAGGATGAAAATTATCGCGCGGTGTATGAAGAGCGCAAGAACCGCGTCCACCCCTTTATCGTTCCCAAATTGATGAACAATGCCGCCACCAGCCATGTTTCAATGCGGTGGAACCTAAAGGGGCCGTCCTTCACGGTTGCCACCGCCTGCGCCAGTTCGAACCACGCGATGGGGCAAGCATTTCACATGATCCGTTCGGGCATGACCACGGCAATGCTGACCGGTGGGGCCGAGGCGATGTTGTGTTTTGGCGGTGTTAAGGCATGGGAAGGCCTGCGCGTGATGAGCAAGGATGCCTGCCGCCCGTTTTCCGCAACGCGGTCGGGCATGGTTCAGGGCGAGGGCGCTGGAGTTTTTGTCTTTGAAGAAATGAAACACGCCAAAGCGCGCGGCGCGGATATTCTGGCAGAGGTGATTGGCTTTGCCATGACATCGGACGCCTCGGACATCGTCATGCCGTCGCGCCTTGGTGCCGAACGCGCAATCACCGGCGCAATGCGGGATGCCCGGATCGATCCCTCGTTGGTTGGATATGTCAATGCCCACGGCACCGGCACAGCAGCGAACGACAAAACCGAATGCGCCGCCGTTGCCGATGCGTTCGGTCGCCACGCCGATGATCTGATGATCTCGTCGACCAAAAGCATGCATGGTCATCTGATTGGCGGAACCGGCGCGGTGGAATTGCTGGCCTGTATCATGGCGCTGCGCGACGGGATTGTCGCCCCGACAATCGGATTCGAAGAAGAAGACCCGGAATGCGCGCTGGATGTGGTGCCGAACGTCGCCCGCGAAACGAAAGTTAAAGTTACGCTTTCCAACGCATTTGCCTTTGGTGGCCTGAATGCAGTTCTGGCACTACGTGCCGCATAAAAAAAGGAGCGAAAGAATATCTTTCGCCCCAAGAATTTCGTGTCAGACGTCTTTTAGTTCAAAGCGTCTTTAAGCGCCTTCGCAGCCGAAAACTTCGCAGCAGTACTTGCCGGGATCTGAATTTCCGCACCCGTCTGCGGGTTGCGGCCCTTGCGCGCGCTACGCTCTGAGGTCGAGAATGTGCCAAGCCCCGGAAGGCTTACCTTTCCACCGCCAGCAAGACTTTTCGTAATGCAATCAACCAGCGCATCAACCGCGTCGTTTGCATCCCCTTTGGTGATACCAGCGGCATCGGCGATTTTGTCTACAAGTTCTGATTTATTCATCGTGTCCCTCTAAATGTCGCGTGCCGCCAGTATGGAAGTCAATCGCGCCGCGTCAACAGAAAGGTCGTAAAATAAGCGATTTTTGCCCATTCGGTGACATGAATTGTGGCCCGCGACAACACAACGATTGTTGGCGGGCCACAGCGATGTTGCTTTGAAAGCGACGTTACTCATTTGCGGCGTCGATCGCCGCTTGAAATCCTGCAGTGAATCCCTTGAGAGAGACCATTAAACTGACCTTTTGGTCGGGTGCAACGACCGGCACGATTATGAGCGACGCGCTGATACCGCGGCGAAAGGCGTTAACGTCTTCTTCGGAAAATCCAAGTCGGCTGAAACAGCCGATTTGGCTGCACCAGCTGAACGGGTATTTTCGCACTGCACTGCCATCGACAGACAGCCCCAGTGATTCCGTCAGCAATGTTTCCAGCGGGGTGATAACAGTCGCACCTGCGGACGGCTGGTTTTCGCCACCCGGAAGCGGGAACATGTTGATTTCCGCAACAGAATTGCCGTCTTCATCTTTCAAAAGCTGGTAAAGCTGGCAGGGATCCTTTTGCCCTTCTGCGCCCACGACACACCGCAATTCCCAATCGTCAAACGTGTCCCGAACATAGATGTCGCCAACATTGGCTTCGCCTTCGGTGTTCTGATCGCCCATGTTCAGCTCAAGCGGATCGGGCGATACCTCCTCTGTTGTTTCCGTTTCGCCTTCGGTGCTGTTTTCCTGAGCAAACAGCGGTGCCGAGAAAGCCAAAACCGATATTGCCGCAATATGCCGGATCCAATGTGCCATGCCTGATTCACCTGCCATAAGTTTCGAGTCGATGGTTGATTTAACATGCCCGTTTGGGGCTGTCAGCGCAGAAATATTTTTGCTGGTCAGGGGCAATTTCGACAAAGCTTTGGTGAAAATGAAAAAGAGGATCACGAAGATCCCCTTTTACATTTTTCTCCCTGCCGGACTGGCCGTGCATTTATGGCGCGGACCGTAGGGTCATTTCCTTGTTCGGTCAATGAAAACTTTCGCGAGGATATCGGGTGCGCGAAAAAAAGGCCGCGCACTTGGCGCGGCCAGTCTGACAGGGAGGAAGTCAATCCCAAGCGCATCGCGCCGGGACGACATGAATGCTGGCAGAGAAAGGTTAAAAATGTATGTTGGCACCGAACGGTCAAACGCGCGTGGGTGCAAAGTCATGAAAGATCATATTTTTTTGGGCGGCGGCGGGGAAGATTATGCCGAAAAGCAAGGGCTCTTGAACAAATATGCCAACCGCCACGGGTTGATCGCGGGTGCCACCGGAACAGGAAAGACAGTGACGCTGCAAATACTGGCCGAAGGGTTTTCGAGCGCCGGTGTGCCGGTGTTCCTGTCGGATGTGAAAGGCGACCTTTCCGGTCTGGCGGTCAGTGGTACTGAAAGTTTCAAATTGCATGAACCGTTCATGAAGCGGGCAGAAACGATTGGCTTTAATGATTATGTGTACGAGGCGTTTCCGGTCACCTTCTGGGACCTGTTTGGCGATCAGGGGCACCCAATTCGCACGACAGTTGCCGAAATGGGCCCGTTGCTGTTGGCCCGTCTGCTGGATCTGTCCGAGGCGCAGGAAGGTGTGCTGAACATCGCCTTCCGACTGTCGGATGAAGAGGGATTGCCGCTTCTGGATCTGAAAGACCTGCGCGCACTTCTGGTGTTTGTCGGTGAAAACGCGCCGGATCTGTCGCTTGTTTATGGCCACATCTCTGCGTCATCCATTGGCGCGATTCAGCGCCAGTTGCTTGTGCTGGAAAATCAGGGTGGTGCAGGGCTGTTTGGCGAACCCGCGCTGGAACTGGATGACATCATGCATGTCGGCGCGGATGGTCGGGGACAGATCAACATTCTGGCATCCGACAAGCTGATGGCCTCGCCCCGGCTCTATGCCACGTTCCTTTTGTGGCTGCTGTCAGAGTTGTTCGAAGAATTGCCAGAGATTGGCGACCCCGACAAACCCAAGCTCGTCTTCTTTTTTGACGAGGCGCATCTTTTGTTCGATGACGCACCCAAGGCGTTGATCAAAAAGGTTGAACAGGTGGCGCGGTTGATCCGGTCCAAGGGCGTGGGTGTCTATTTCATCACTCAGAATCCAGCGGATGTGCCAGAGGATATTCTCGGCCAGCTCGGCAACCGTGTGCAACACGCGCTTCGCGCCTTCACCGCGCGCGATCAACAGGCGCTAAGCCGGGCTGCCAAAACCTATCGCATCAATCCGCGTTTCGACATCGAAGCCGCCATTCGCGAGGTCGGTGTGGGCGAGGCCGTGACTTCAATGCTCGAAAAAAAGGGTGTGCCGGGTGTTGCCGAACGCACGCTGATCCGCCCGCCATCGTCGCAGCTTGGACCAATTTCGCCCAGCGACAGAAAAGCCGTATTGGCAAATTCTCCGGTTGCGGGGAAATACGACGAACGCCAAGACCGTGACAGCGCGTTTGAACGCCTCCGCGCGCGGGCCGAGAAAGCGGCGGACGCCGCCAAGCAGGCCGAAGAAGAGGAAGAACGTGTCGCTGAAGAGGAACGCGAGTTTCGCACCGCGCGCCGCTATTCCGGTGGCGGTCAGCCGCGGTCGTCCTCCCGCCGGATCGGTTCATCGCGCCGTGGCAGCCATACCTTCGGCTCCGCCCTGCAAGAGGCCGTTATCAAAGAGCTAAAAGGCACCACGGGGCGCCGTCTTGTGCGCGGCATTCTCGGCGGATTGTTCAAGGGCCGGTAGATCGATTGGGGTTGTGCAATAGCGTCAGTGTTGGCTCTGAAGCGGACAGTGCTGGCCTGCGCCCTTCGCGCGGAATCAAGCCGCAGGCGCCGCGCGATCGCCTGCCCGTCCCCACGGGCTGGCGATTTGGTGAGGCTAGGTGGGAGCTATTGAGCTTCTACGGACTTGGCTGAGAAAAACGGGCAAATTGCGGGGTTACTTCGCCATCCCACGGGCAGGCAATCGCGCGTCTTGCCGCTTCATTTGCGAATGTCCGCTTCAGGCCAAAGAGCTGACACCCAGCCGGCCAACCCAAAACACCCTAATACCAATAAACCTTCGGCACAGTCGCGCGGATATTGTTGTCAATCGTGCTTTGCTTCCATCCCGTCAGACGGCGCAGGGTTTTGCCCTCAGAGCGAAGGCGTTTGCGGGTATCCGCAATGTAATCCTTGGCTTCCGGGCACTGCATATCGCCATCCCAGGGGTGGTTCATCACATAACGGCCCTGAAAATTCGACCGGTCATCCGTGACGTTCAACAACAGGTCCCGCTGAAACCCGGATTTGTCATAGGCAAAATGCATCCGTGTAACGAACACGTCCTGACCGCCACCATCGCCACGCTTTGCCCAACCCACGCCAAGCTCCTTTAACTCCCGAAAACTCAACGGGTCGGCCGCGCATGGATCGCACCACGCCATATCCCAGGCATACTCTGTCACCACTGTGTTGGGTTTGGCGGTGCGGGCGAAGACCTCCTTGTAGAACTTGCCAAAGAACTCCTCGACAAAAACCGGGATTTCCACATCGCTCGGGATGCGCGCATTCTTGTAGTTCGCCGCTTCCACCCGACCCGCACGCGTCAGCGTCATCAAAAGAACCTGCTGCTCCTTGTCAGCATTGATCTTGCCAAGCTGCAGCGGCAGCATGAACTTCTGGGACCGGAAAGAAATCTGCAGCGGTGGCAATTCCTGAGACGCCGCGTTGTCATGGCGCTTCAGATTCACCCGTGCGACGAAGAATTTCATGTCGTCAGCGATGTAATCCGCCAGAACCAGTTCTGCGCCGTTGGGGATCTGATAGCCTTCCTGCCGCAGATACGTGACCAGCCCATCGCTTTCATTGGCGGAAAGGATCGCGATATCATAAACCCCAACCGCATAGCGGGCCTCAACCGTGACACCCAGCGCCCTGGCACCACGCTGGCGAACGGTGGCCCCATCGGCGCTTTCCAAGGCGACTGTCGGCTCATAAACAACCGGACCTTCGCAAGGATCCCAGTCGTGGTATTCCACCAAACGCGGCGCGGTATAGGCATCCAGATGCGCCACCGTTTTGGCCTTCACGATCTTGATCTGGCGCCTTTCCAACACGGTTGGCGCCGGCACGATCATCGCGAAATCCTTCGCCGCGCCGCGATAATCGCTGGACATCGTGATGACAGATTTGCGCCCATCGCGCACGAAGATGACCTTGGAGGCTTCGTTGAACAATTCGCCATCCGCCTTGGCGACATAAAAGCCGCAAAAGGCGCTGGCGGGTGAGCATATGAACAGGAAGATCAGAGAGCATACAAACAGGCGCATTTAACGAATTCCTTTACCGTAGTACAAATTCAGGCTGTCCGGCGGCAATCTGCGGGTCAAATGCCCGTTCGGCTTTGTTTCAGCGATAGGCGCATTGCCGCCGAAGTCCGGCTTCAGGTATTGGACGTGCGCAGCCGTCAATTCCTTGGCCGCGCCGAACGGTTGCCGCTTATGGCCCCGGGTTAGTCTGGGTTACAGCGGGCTGATCTTTAGCCGCGTAATCCGGTTGGCCTCGCGCCCCACGACCTCGAACCGAAATCCGTGAAAGCTGAATACCTGACCTTGCGCCGGGATCACCTGTGCCTCGTGAATGACCAGTCCCGCAACGGTATTGGCTTCCTCATCCGGCAGCGACCAGTCGGCGGCCCGGTTAAGATCGCGGATCGTCATCACCCCTTCGACAATGAAATGCCCGTCATCCGTGCGCCGGATCGGATGATCTTCTTCAGCGTCGAATTCATCGGTAATCTCGCCGACAATCTCTTCAAGTATGTCTTCCAGCGTAATCAACCCCTGCAACGCGCCATATTCATCCACAACCAGCGCAAAATGCGTATGGCGACGCAAAAACTGGCGCATCTGATCGTCCAGAGACGTCGTCTCAGGCACGAAATAGGGCGTCATCGCCACCGCCTGAATGTCAAAGTCCTCAAACGGATCGGTGCTGGTCGCGGCCGCGCGCCCATGTGCAAACATCGCGCGCAAAAGGTCTTTGGCGTGAATCACACCGATGATGTTTTCGGGATCGTCCTTGAACACCGGCAATCTTGTGTGTGGAGACGCAAGGCACTGTTCCAACACGTGCTCCGGCGACAAACCGGCATCGATCATTTCGATATCGCGCCTGTGGCGCATGATCTCGTCCACCGTGCGGTCACCCAGATCCAATGCGCCAAGCAGGCGGTCGCGGTCTTCCTTTTCGACGTTGCCTTCGGAATGGCCCAGCGTGATGGCGCCGGCAATTTCTTCGCGCACCGCCAGAACAGAACTCGATGGGTCGGCTTTCACGCCAAACAGGCGCAATAACCCGCGCACCAGCATTTGAATCGCCGCAACGATGGGCGCGAATACCAGAACGACAATGCGAATGACCGGAGACACGCGCGCCGCGGCGCTTTCAGCATTCGTAATGGCATAGGTTTTTGGCAAAACCTCGGCAAATATCAGAACCAGAAAGGTCATCACCAGCGTGGCCAATGCCACGCCGCTTTCACCAAACAGCCGTGTGAACAAAGCTGTTGCCAGAGATGCGGCGAGGATGTTGACAAGGTTATTACCCAGAAGAACCGAGCCAATCAGGCGTTCATTGTCTTCGGTAATGCCCAAGGCGCGGGCCGCGCCGCGATTTCCGCGATCCGCCTGCGAACGCAGCTTGCCGCGCGACGCCGCCGTCAACGCGGTTTCCGAGCCGGAAAAGAACGCCGACAAGACAAGCAACGCGACAATGGCAGCGATCGTTATCCAGAACGCTGCATCAAGAAATTGCGATGGGTCTTGCATGGCTCTTGTTATCCTTTGTTGCCCCGGATTTATGGGGCCAAGGCGTCGCTTGCAAGGAAACAGCGAAATGAAGACCCGCGATCTGGGGCAAATCGACGGTCCGTTGCTGGTCTTCGGCGGTCCGTATTCCAATTTGCAGGCGACGCAGGCGTTTATCCAACTGGCCCATGAACGAGGGATTCAACCAGAGAATTGCATCTGCCTTGGTGACATCGTCGCCTATTGCGGAAATCCCGCCGAAACGCTCTCGGCGGTGCAGGATTTTGGTTGCGCGGTTCTCGCGGGAAACTGCGAAAAACAACTTGGCATCGATGCCAATGATTGCGGCTGCGGATTTGAGGCCGGAAGCACATGTAATGCGCTGTCGGTTGCGTGGTTTGCACATTGCAGCTCTGAAATCACTCAGTCGGCACGGCGGTGGATGGCAGAGCTGCCCGATATCCTGACATTTACACGCACAGGCAAACGCTTTGTCGCCATCCACGGCGGCGTCACCGATGTGTCCCGCTTTCTTTGGCCAAGTTCATCGGCAAGCGACTTTCAGGAAGAGCTGGATGCGCTGACCAAATCGATTGGCACAGTTGATGTCGTGTTGGCCGCGCATTCCGGCATTGCCTTTATTCGCAACATCAACGGCACGTTGTGGATCAACGCAGGCGCAATCGGGATGCCGCCCCATGACGGACGACCGGAAACTCGGTTCATCTCAATCGGCGATGGCGCGCCGATGATCGAGCGGCTGGCCTATGATCATGCCACCGCCCGTCAGGCAATGAAAACCGCAGGCCTCACGCAAGGATATGATCTGGCTTTGACAACAGGTATCTGGCCAAGCGAAGACATTCTGCCGCCCGCTCTGCGGCGGTGAAATTACGGCTTTCGCGCCAGCGGATGATGCTCCAGCACCAGTTCCTTCAGGCGTTCGTCCAGAACATGGGTATAGATTTCCGTCGTTGAAACATCGGCATGACCCAGAAGGGTCTGGATCGACCGTAGATCGGCGCCATTGGCCAACAGATGCGTCGCAAATGCGTGGCGCAATGTATGCGGCGTCACCTTGGCGGGTGACACGCCCGCCGCAACCGCCAGTTCCTTGATCAGCAGATAGAATCGATGACGCGTCAGGTGCCCGCTTTTTCCGCGTGACGCAAAGAGATGCGGGTTCTTGCCATCCGCCTCAGCCTCCGCCACATCGCGCACTGCAAGCCATGCCGCCAAAGCCGCGCGGGCAGGGGGCGACAGCGGGACCATGCGTTCCTTGCCGCCTTTGCCCTTGATCAACAGCATCCTCGGGTCGCCGCGCGCCGCTGTCATCGGCAATTCCACCAGCTCCGAAACCCGCATCCCTGTGGCGTAAAGCAATTCCATCAGGCAGGTGTTTCTAAGCTGGTCCTGTTCTCTGCGCCCTTTCGTTCGCGCCGCCGCCAGAAGGGCATCGACCTCTTCGACTGTCAGGGTTTTCGGGAGCGATTTTCTGCGACCCGGTCCTTTGATCTGGATCGCCGGGTTGTCGCCACGTAAGCCCTCTTCGAACGTAAACCGATAAAGCTGCTTGATTGCGGAAAGCCGTCTGGCGCGCGTTGATTGCGCCAGACCCTGCGCCTCGCAATGAATCAGATAAGCCTCGATATCTTCGCGCGCGGCAGTTGCAAATTCCTTACCCTGACCGTCAAGCCACCCTTCAAAATCAAGAAGGTCACGCCCATAAGCCAGTTGCGTGTTCGTGGCGGCATCCAGTTCGGCGGCCTGCGCCTCGATGAAGGACTGAATCCAACGAACGCTCATCCCCGCCGGTCCAGAATCAACGCCTGTAGCGCCGCCCGTCGTGTCAGGTCTTCCAGCCCGACCGAGCGAAAGAAGGCAATCGCCTCTGTCAGTTTTCGAATGTCCCCCGCCGCACCGTTGTTCAGCAATTCGGTGGCGGACAGTAATGCCGCGCCGAGATTTCCCGCCGTCGCCGCATCGGCGAGTGGGCCTTCCGCCGAGACGGACAAAAAGCCATCTGCCACCGCCGATTGGGTGCCCGATTGCGGCACGGTGCCGGAAACATCGCCTCTCGAAACCGCTTTCAGGAAACGCTCCTCCGGGTCCCTGGGCTCCACATCCGCAGTCAGGCTTTCATACCCATGTGACAGCAGCATAAGCTGGAAGGCCAATTTCGATGCATTGCCGGCAAGTGAATGGCGCGCCAGCCGCTCTGCGTAAATCTCGGCAAATGGCACTTCCAATTCTGCTTCTGCCATCGCCTGCCAAGCGTCGGGCAAGGATTGGGCAACCTCATCGCTGGCCCCATCCGTCAGTGCATCATCCAGCGCCTGTATGGCGCTGACGCGGTCCCAGACCCCGCCGGACGCCGCAGGAAGCCGTTCTGTATAAAGACCAAGCAACATATTTTCCGACAGCGCACCCTGACGTGCCAAACGCTCGGCCGCCTCGATCCGCGCTTTCCAGCCAGCACTGTCGTCAAGATCGGCATGGGCGAAGGAAATCGGCAGCCCAGTTGTGGCCAGCGGTTCCCCCGCCGCCTCATGCAGTCGGAAATGCAACGGCGTCGGATTGCGTGGTGTCGGCAGGCGCCCGTCCGGTTCTTCAAAATCATCTGCCAGAAAACGCGTCAGCAATTCGCGATCCTGTGGGCTTAGGTCCCCAAGGATCGACGCCGTTTCCAGCGTCAGAGCAGCGGCAGACCAATCCCTGCCGCGGGCAAGGCAAAAGACGCGATTCATGATGGATTGCGAAAGCTCTGGCCGCGCGCGCAACATCTCGCAGGCCTTCGCCTCGGTCCCGGTAAGAAGACTTAGGTCGAGCCACCTTTGAAATCGCTCTGGCGTCCCCGTTCCCGCCCGTTCCAATAAAGCCTGCGCCTCATCGACAGCGCCAAACCGGATCAAGGTGTCGATCCGCGCCAACAGCAGCTTGCCTTCCGGATCGCTGTCGGCTGGCGGGTCAAGTTCTGCCAACAGAAGCGTTCGCACGAAGGCCTGAAGCGCGGGGATCAGGTCAGCAGGAAGCGCGTGAAACAACGCGGCCAGTTCTGTGCTGGAGGACGAGCCCCACAAATCCCTTGGCAAGCCGGTCACGCTGGATGGCAGAAGCCCGGTGGCATCTGGCGAAACCGCATCCAGCGACGTCACCACGATCTCCTCCAACTGGACGGACGAGGCTGCATCCGCCTCATCCAGCGGCGTCAATACCAGATTGTCAGGCAAGGCGGCCGCATCGTTCAGCCAGTCAATCGCGGACAAAGGCTCCTGAGAATATCCCGTCGACGCGACAAAAACCGTCGCCAAAAAACACGATATTTCCCGAATGCTAATTCGCATTCAGCGATACCGGCTCCGTAACCCGGGTTTGCTCCGGAGAAAGATCACCAAAATACGCGAATCCGACGAGACCGGCGGCGGCAAGGACGACCAGAAGAAACAAAAATTTGAATATCCGCATCATCAGCGCATCAAACTCCATCTCAAAGCCGCATCGCGGCTTGATCCCGTTTCTTTTTATATATGGCATTTCCCGGCCCGACCCGCCATTGAGTTAACAAAGAATATTTTGGCAAGGCTTCGCCGGTCGTGACGTGGACGCTTAAAAAAACGGTTGTGCTGGTCGGAATGATGGGCTCGGGCAAAACGGCCGTGGGAAACGCGCTGGCCCGGCTTTTGAACGTTCCCTTCCGTGACAGTGACACGGAAATCGAGAAAGCCGCCGATCGCAGCATTGCCGAGATTTTCGAACGCGATGGAGAGGCGTTTTTCCGAGAAAAGGAAACTCAGGTGATAGATCGTCTGCTGGATGGGACTCCCGCCATTCTGTCCACCGGCGGCGGTGCTTTCATGGCAGAGGCAAACCGTGAACTGATCTCGCAAAAGGGCGTTGCAGTCTGGCTGAAGGCGGATGACAATCTGTTATGGGCACGCGTGCGGCACAAGACGACACGACCGCTTTTGCACACCGCCGACCCGCAAAAAACGCTGCTGGAGCTGTCGGCCAGCCGCAATCCGGTTTACGCGCTGGCCGAACTTCATGTGACGGCCCGGCCGGAATATTCAATCTCTGATATGACAGATAACGTGGCCGAAACGCTTTTGACGCGCGGTGATGTTTTGGAGAATGCACCATGAACGCGACTGTTCGGGTCGAGTTGGACGAAAGATCCTATGACGTGCGGATTGGCACCGGGTTGCTGGCCGAGTCAGGTGAATGGATTTCCCCTTTGCTCACCAGATCGCGGGTATGGATTGTTACCGAAGAAAATGTCGGGCCTTTGCATCTGTCATCGTTGAAGGAAGGGCTGGCGCGGCAGGATATTCAGTCGGATACCCTGGTTCTTCCCGCTGGTGAACGCAGCAAGTCGTGGTCAGAACTTGGCCGCACAGTTGAATGGCTGCTGGAACAGAAAGTCGAACGCCGGGACGTAGTCATCGCGCTTGGTGGTGGTGTGATCGGCGACCTCGTTGGATTTGCCGCCGCGATCCTGCGTCGCGGGATCCGGTTTGTTCAGGTTCCCACCTCCCTTCTGGCGCAGGTCGACAGCTCCGTCGGCGGTAAGACCGGCATCAATTCGCCGTTTGGAAAAAACCTGATCGGCGCGTTTCATCAACCGTCGCTGGTTCTGGCGGATATTGAAGTCTTGACCAGCCTGCCGGAGCGGGATTTTCTGGCCGGTTACGGCGAAGTCGTCAAATATGGCCTTTTGGGCGATGCGGATTTCTTTGAATGGTTGGAGATCAAGGGGCCGGATATCGCGCGCGGCGACGTGTCATTGCGTGCCGAAGCCGTGCGACGATCCGTTCAGATGAAAGCAGACATCGTGGCACGGGATGAGCATGAGTTCGGTGACCGCGCGCTTTTGAATCTGGGTCATACATTCTGCCACGCGCTGGAGGCTGCGACAGGGTTTTCCGACCGACTGCTGCACGGCGAGGGCGTGGCAATCGGTTGTGCGCTGGCCTTTGAGTTGTCTTCGCGCTTGGGGCTTTGCGCGCAGGAAGACCCCAGCCGCGTCCGTGCGCATCTGAAGTCAATGGGCATGAAAACCGATCTTTCGGATATCCCCGGCGACCTTCCCGATGCGGATGGTCTTTTGACACTGATGGCACAAGACAAGAAGGTGCTGAATGGTCAACTCCGGTTCGTGCTGGCCAAAGCTATCGGAACAACTTTCGTTTCCTCTGACGTTCCACCCGAGGTGATATTGTCAGTTCTGAACGATGCGCTGGCGGCGCGACGGGTATGAACACTCAAAGGTTTCACGCGCGCAGAACGGAACTCCGCGATCCGGAAATTGGCCTGCTATTGCTGTCCACCGATGAGACGCTGGAGCAGGAAACGCGTTTGTCTATGCAGATTGCAAGCCCGTACGATCCTGCAAACGGACCGAAAATTCACACATCGCGCGTAAAAAGTTCGCCCGAAGTGACCGAAGAAACCCTTGCCGCGATGGAAAGCACGATTACCGAAGGCGCAGAAATGCTGCCCGAGGGTCCGGACTACGCCGTGATTGGATACGGATGCACCTCGGCCACGGCGGTTCTGGGTGCAGAACGTGTTACTGAACTGGTGCAGGCCGGACGTGAAACGCGCCATGTGACGACGCCGCTGGTCGCACTGTTAGCGTATTGTTCGGTGAAGCAGATCACGAGGTTGGCGGTGCTGTCGCCTTACGTGCCTGAGGTGTCCGAGCGTCTGGTCAGCGTCTTGGAACAAAACGGTATCACCGTCACCGCGCTGGGAACCTTTGACGAGCCAAACGAGTCCGCGGTGGTTAGAATCGACGCTGATGATATCGTGTCGGCAGGAGACGCTCTCCTGCAGAACGGCGCCGCAGAGGCGCTTTTCCTCAGTTGCACGAATCTCCCAACTGTCACGGCGCGGGCAAAGCTAACGGATCGCACCGATCTGCCAATCCTGTCATCGAATCTTGTATTGATGTGGGACATGGCGCGGCTCGCCGGTTTGGATGACCCGGACCGGTACCTGCGCGGCTAGGGCAGGGTGGTGTTGGCAGCCGCGGGCTGGAGGTTTTGGCCTGAAATGGACATTCCACCACACTCTTGACGTGCAACATTTCGGGCGGCCAGCGACTGCCCGTGGGATGGCGATGCAACATCCCAAAGGCAGCGCTTTATGCCAGCCAAGTCCGTACGAAATCGAAGGATTGCGCCCAGCCTCACCAAATCGCCAGCCCGTGGGGACGGGCAGGCGATGGCCGGGACACCTTCGGTGCTGTTAACCCGGCCGGGGTGGCAGGTCTGAAAGGCAGGTAAAGGCCAATACTGACCTCGCTTGACGCAACTTCATAAGGCCCTGGAACGCAAGTCGTTGACCAAAGCGCCTGCGGATCAGAACGGGATCTCGTCGTCGATATCTCCCGCAGTGGCCGGACCGCCGAAGCTGCCGCCGGGTGCACCACCGCTTCCGCGATCATCGGAGAATCCGCCGCCATCACCACCGCCACCGCGCGGGTCAAGCATCACAAGCGTTCCGCCGAACCCTTGCAGAACCACTTCAGTCGAATACCGGTCCGCGCCCGATTGGTCCTGCCATTTTCGGGTCTGCAACTGGCCCTCGATATAGACTTTGGATCCTTTGCGCAGATATTGCTCTGCCACGCGCACCAGACCTTCCTGAAAGATCGCGACCGAATGCCATTCCGTCTTTTCGCGTTGCTCGCCGGTGTTGCGATCTTTCCAGCGCTCTGATGTCGCAATTCTTAAGTTACAGACCTTGCCGCCGTTCTGAAATGTGCGCACTTCCGGGTCGCGGCCCAGATTTCCGACCAGAATGACCTTATTTACCGATCCCGCCATGACATTCCTCCAGCCCGAATCCTTTTGCGTTAACACTCGTTACATCAAACGAACGTGGTTAATGGAAGCCTAGAGCGTCGTCCATCTAATCTGCAACATATCCGGCAGCTTTGAAGAGGTTTCGGCACTCGGTTGGCGGGAAGAGGTCGCAGGTTTGGGCGACGGATTGGAAAAGGGCGTCGAAGGTGCGGGCCTTGAGCCGACGCAGGTGTGCCTTGAGTTTCGAGTACGCCATTTCGATCGGGTTGAGATCGGGCGAATACGGCGGCAGGAAGAGCAGCCAGCTGCCTTGCGACTTCAGCAGTTCCTGCGCATTGGCCGATTTGTGCGATGACAGGTTGTCGGCGATCACCACATCGCCCGGCTGCAACGTTGGAGCCAGCTGGGTCTCGATGTAGAGGTCGAACGCGGCGCGGTTCATGGGGCCGTCCAGCACCCAGGGGGCGCTGAGTTCGTCGATCCGCAGGCCCGCGATGAAGGTCTGGGTGCGCCAGTGGCCGAAGGGCGCGTCGGCTTCCAGCCGGGTGCCGCGTGGGGATCGACCACGAAGCCGTGTCATCTTGGTCGTGACAGCTGTTTCGTCGATAAAAACCAGCCGGTGCGGCTCAAGGCGCATCCTCGGCATCCGGCGGTGCTGCCACTCGTACCTGGCAGCGCGCACCCGTTTGCGCAGCCGCTCCGTCGCGATCAGGGATTTTTTTATATGTGAACCCAAGACGATGGATCAGATAACGCGAGAGCATCGCCGGTGTCGCGGTGAGGGCATGTTCCTGTTTCAGCACCTCGGCCAGTTCCGGCATAGTGATATCCGGCTCGGCTTCCACGCGTGTCTTAAGCCAGTTTGAGACCACATCCAGCTTGCTGCGCCGAGGGCGGCCTTGAGGCGCAGCTCTCACCCCACCCGTTCGCCTCTTACGTTGCATGATCCGCACCGCGCTGGCAGCTGATATCCGTAAACGCCGCGCAGCCTCATGGCAGGAAAGGCCGTCATCAACCAAAGCGACGACACGTTCCCGAATATCCAGTGATAGCGATTTGCCCATGATCCACCTCCACATATGGTGAATCACAAAACCTGCCACGTGGGAATCCCATCGATTCAGATTTCAAGGACGACGCTCTAATCATACGCAAAAGAATGCCGAATGGGATCAGCGAGAACATCGGTGGGGTGGAAAGATCGGCGAATCCATTTATAAGCGCTTCAAGAGTTAGGGAAACTTTTCAATGCGGCGTTTCTTGGGGTGCATGATCGCAGCAGTTATTGGGCTCGGCTTTGTATCGGCTGACGCTCAGGGCCTGACCTTTTCTTCTAAGAACCGGAAAGGCCTGTTCAACTCGCAAACCCGCGTTCTGGATACCCGCGCCAAATCGCAATACGCATCGTCGGTTCGCCTCACACCACGCAAATACGACACGCCTTATGGCAACTCGCCAGCCTATCGCGGCAAATACAGCGGGCCTTATCTGGCGATGGCGAAATCTGCCGCCCTCCGCCACGGTGTACCTGAAGATCTGTTCTTGCGCCTCGTTCAGCAGGAAAGCGGATGGCGCGCCACGGCAAAGTCGCACAAGGGTGCCTATGGATTGGCGCAGCTCATGCCCGCCACGGCACGTGCGTTGGGTGTGGACCGCCTGGACCCTTACGAAAACCTCGATGGCGGCGCCAAATACCTGCGTCAGCAATACGAACGCTTCCGTTCCTGGCGCCTCGCCCTGGCGGCCTATAACGCAGGGCCGGAGGCGGTTGCGAAATACAACGGCGTACCGCCATACAAAGAAACCAAGAATTACGTTCGGATCATCTGGGGCAGCTGACCAAAACTATCCATTCAGGATATGGCAGGCATAACAGAATCTGTTTCTTCCAGGGATTTCTGAACGGAAACTTTTGAAGATTCCGCAGTCGCCGTTACCGACCTTCTGGACCGTCATAGTGCCGCTCGATCTTCGCAACCCGTAACGTATAGTGGCTGTACCACCGCTCTTTGCCCAATTGCTGTGCGACCAGATGCTTGGCATCCGCCTTCCACGCCAAAAGCGATTCTTCGCTTTCCCAATAGCTCACTGTAATCCCAAGCCCGTCTTCATCACGCGTCGTTTCCATCCCGATGCATCCGGGCTGCTCTAACGCGCGTTTTGCGATGGCGTCAGCCATCGCGCCGTATCCGCCATCGTCCTGGGCCGTCCGTTGTGCGGTGAAGATCACCGCCCAATAGGGCGGATCGGGGAGGGGTGCAAAACGGGACATGACGCCCACCTTACCCGCCTCAACTATGCGAACAAGCTATTCCGCCGCGATTTTGATCACCGGCTGCATCTGCGCAAGTATTTCGTCGGACAGATGGCACTTGATCTGGTGACCATCGGCCAATGTTTTCTGTGTTGGAACTTCTTTCTCGC
Organism: uncultured Paracoccaceae bacterium; assembly: GCA_951812305.1. Taxonomy (GTDB): domain Bacteria; phylum Pseudomonadota; class Alphaproteobacteria; order Rhodobacterales; family Rhodobacteraceae; genus Rhodobacter_B. Next base: position 862,240 of record CATOSB010000004.1, on the reverse strand, counting down.
ACAACCCGCCCGGCACCTGATCTTTCCAGCGGCACCGCGTCTGGAACGGGCAACCCGATGGCGGGTTCATGGCAGACGGAATGTCGCCTTCCAGAACGATGTGTTCCTTCTCGATGGATGTGTCCGCAATCGGTACAGCGGAAAGCAGGGCCTCCGTATAGGGGTGATATGGCGGCGAAAAGACCTGTTCGGTATCGCCCAATTCAACCACATGACCTAGATACATGACCATCACGCGATCGGAGAGATAGCGCACGATGGAAAGGTCATGGCTGATGAACAGCAGCGTGGTTTTGTGCTCGCGCTGAATTTCCATCAACAGATCGGTGACGGCGGCCTGAACGGACACGTCCAGCGCCGAAACCGGCTCATCGGCGACCACAATGCGCGCATCGCCCGCGAAAGCGCGCGCAATGCCAACCCGTTGTTTCTGGCCACCCGAAAGCTGACGCGGCATACGGTCGGCAAATTCACGGGGCAGTTTTACGAGGTCCAGCAGTTCCAGCATCCGCTTGCGCCGCTCGCTCTCGTTCGCGCCGACGCCGAAGATTTCCAACGCCCGGATGATCTGGCGACCTACCGTCATCGAGGGGTTAAGTGTGTCGAACGGATTCTGGAACACCATTTGAACCGAGCCCACGGTTTTGGTGTCGCGATCCTCGATCGGCACCGCTTCGATGTTGCGGTTATCCAGCAGAATTTGCCCGTCGGTTGCCGTCTCCAACCCCATCAGAACCTTGGCGAATGTCGACTTGCCACAGCCGGATTCGCCAACGATGGCCAAGGTTTCGGATTCGTGGGCTTCAAATGACAGGGTTTCGTTGGCCTTGACCACTTTCGTGTCACCGCCACCGAACAACGCATTCGCCGCGACCTCATAGTATTTCTTGAGGTTGTCCATTTTCAGGACGACATCACCAATCGGGGCCTTCTCTTTCTGTTCGCCAACGGTGATCGGCGCGTCCCAGTCGATGTCGTCGATGCGCAAGCAGCGCGAGCCATGACGGTCGCCATGGGGCACCTCGATCATCTTGAGGTCGCCCTTATTGCACAGGCCGTCTTCGAAATAGTCGCAGCGCGGGCCAAAGTTACAGCCCTGCGGGCGTTCATGTGGCAATGGAAAGTTGCCGGGGATGGCCACCAGCGGGCGGCTGTTCTTGTCGGCACCGGGCAGGGGGATCGAGCGGAACAGCGCCTGCGTATAGGGGTGCTGCATCTTGTCGAATACGTCCTCGATGCGACCGGTTTCCACTGCTTCGCCGGAATACATCACGCAAATGCGGTCGCAGGTTTCCAGGACCAGCCCAAGGTTGTGGCTGATGAACAGCATCGATGTGCCGTATTTCTTGCCAAGCTCCTTGACCAATTCGACAACAGCCGCCTCAACCGTGACGTCAAGTGCGGTCGTGGGCTCGTCCAGAATTAGCAATGCCGGGTTGGCCATCAGCGCCATCGCAATCACGATCCGCTGTTGCTGGCCACCCGACAGCTGGTGGGGGAAGGAGCTCAGGATCCGCTTGGGGTCGGGCAGTTTAACGTCTGTCACAACTTCCAACGCGCGGACATAGGCCTCTTCCTTGCCGACGCCTTCGTGGATCATCGGCACTTCCATCAGCTGTTTGCCGATCTTCATCGCCGGGTTCAGGGACGCCATAGGCTCTTGATAGATCATCGCGATTTCGTTGCCACGAATGTCGCGCAGTTCTTCCCGGCTCATCTCGCCAAGGTCGCGGCCCTTGAACTTGATCGAGCCACCGACAATGCGCCCGTTGACGCCAAGGTCCTGCATGACCCCCAGTGCCACGGTGGATTTGCCACAACCGGATTCGCCGACAAGGCCCATCGCCTCGCCCGGCTGGACGACACAAGAGAAGTCCATCACCGCCGGGATTTCGCGCAATCGGGTGAAGAAGCTTATCGAGAGCTGATCGATCTCAAGGATCGGGCCGTCATATTCGATCTTTGACATGGGTCCTAATCCTTCAACGATTCTTCACGCAGGCCGTCGGCCAGCAGGTTCAATCCAAGAACCAGCGACAACAGCGCCAGCGCGGGTGGCAGGGCAGGGTGCGCATAAACCGACAGAAGCTTGCGGCCATCATTGATGGTTGTCCCCCAATCCGGGCTTTCCGGCGGCAGGCCAAGGCCAAAGAAACCGAGAGTACCAAGCAGGATCGTGGTGTAACCAATGCGCAGGCAGAAATCGACGATCAGCGGCCCGCGTGCGTTGGGCAGGATTTCCCACAGCATGATGTACCACGCGCCTTCGCCGCGGGTTTGGCCGGCGGCAACATAGTCCCGCGTTTTGATGTCAAGCGTCAGGCCGCGCACGATCCTGAAAACGGTCGGCGAGTTGACGAAGACAACGCTGACGAACACGACCAGCACGCCACCGGGCACGTTGAACAGGTCAAGCGCATTGGGCCAGAAATCGACCACTGTCGGGATCGGGCGCGTTTTGTCGGAAATCAGCGACAGATACAAAAGCCCAAGCGTGGTTACGATTCCAATCAGCACCGGTGTGCGGAATTTCGGCTGTGTGTGATAGCGCGAGTTGATCAGCACCGAGGCGAAGATGATCGGAAAGATGAACAACACCGCCGCCATATAACTCGGGATCCCGGTCTGCACGATTTCCGGCGTCACCAGCAGATAGAACAACAGGATGACGGGGAAGGCGAGGATCAGGTTCGAGGCAAATGACAGGATCGTGTCGAACTTGCCGCCAAAATACCCCGCCGGCAGACCTAGCGTGATTCCAACCATAAAGGCGAAAACTGTGGCCAGTGGTGCGATAAAGATCACGATGGTCGATCCGGCGACCATGCGGCTGAACACGTCGCGGCCCAGATTGTCGCCGCCAAGCAGGTAATAGGCGAACTGGCCCTCTTCCAGATCCGGCAGCGGGCTGCCCGGCGGGTCGTTCTTCAACCCGGCGATCTGCTCCAGCGGCGCATGTGTGATGATCAGGCCTAGCGCGGCGAAGAGCGCCGTGAAGACCCAGAACATCACCAACCCATAACCGATCATGCCAATCGGGCTGTCGAACAATTTGCCATACAAACCAAGCTTGCGGCGATAGGCCGAAGACAGGGCAAACACGGCCACAAGGGCCACAAATACCGGCGAAAAGCGCCAGAGTATCTGGGTGATGATCTCAAAGAAAGAAAGCGGTTCCATAATCTCTTTCTCCCTTATGAAATGCGGATGCGTGGGTTCAGATAGACATAGCCGATATCGCTTATCAGCTGCGTCACCAGAACGACGATTACTGAGACGACCGAGACCGCCAGCAGCAGGTCGATGTCGTTATTTCCGGCCGCTTGCACGAGAAGCCAGCCGAAGCCTTTGTAATTGAACAGCGTCTCGACAATGACCACCCCGTTCAGGAGCCAAGGAAACTGAAGCATGATCACCGTAAACGGCGCAATCAGCGCGTTACGAAGCGCGTGCTTTATGACAATGTTGCTGAAGCTGACGCCTTTCAGGCGCGCGGTACGAACATATTGCGCGGTCATGACCTCGGCCATCGAGGCCCGCGTCATCCGCGCGATGTAGCCCATGCCATAAAGCGCGATGGTAATGACGGGCAGGGTAAAGTTCACCCAGGTGATATCGTTCATCGCGCTGGCCGCTGATCCCTTGAACCATTTCAGGCCCACGGCGGACGAGGCAAAAATCGAGATGAAGATAACGCCCGAGACGTATTCAGGCGTGGCCGTCGTGGCAATTGAGAACGTCGATAAAGTGCGGTCGAGTTTTGAACCCTCGCGCATCCCTGCAAGCACACCAAGAATCAGCGCGCCGGGTATCATTACGCACATGACCGCCAGCATCAGCCATCCGGTCAGGCCAAGCCGCTTAAACACCAACCCGCCGACCTGTTCCTTGGCGAATGTGGAAAATCCCCATTTGCCTTGCAGGATGCCACAATACCGCGGCGCCTCGTCGGCCTTGACGCCGGGGATGATGCAGCGACCCAGAACTTTGCCGTTTTCATCCGGTTCTCCGCGAAATCCCGGCAAAACACCCAGCCATTGGCCGTATTTGATCGGCAAGGGCTGCAGATAGCCGCGGTTTTCAAGGAAGCTTGCGACCTCTTCATCCGTCATCCGGAAATTGCCCTGCGTCTTGGCGAGCTTTTCCAGGTTCGGATAAAGGTTGGTCAGAAAGAATACGATGAGTGTCAGACAGAGTGCCGTCAGGATCATCAGCCCGACGCGTCTGAGAATGAACAGTCCCAATTTTTCCCCCTGTCGATCCGGTCTTTGCCGCCGGTATCATCGTTAGAGACTTCGTCTCATTTGTCAAAGCGCCTGCGATTGGCACTTAAGTAACCGCGCCCCGACAGCGGGGCGCGGTCATTTCTTAGTGCAACTGCTTAAGCAGCCCAGCCCCATTTATAAACCTGAGGCAGGTAAGCGATGTGCATGTCAACGCCGACCATGTTTTCCTTATGGTGACGGGTCACCGTGCGGAAATATGGCTGACAGATCACGCCTTCGTCGATCATGATGGCCTGAATTTTGCCCATCACAGCGCGGCGGGCGTCAGCGTCAGCGATCGAGTTGGCTTCAGCAAGGAGTGAATCGAACTCTGCATTGTTGAATGCAGCTTCGTTCCATGCCTCACCCGAACGATAGGCCAGACCCAGAACCTGTGTGCCCAGCGGGCGGTGGTTCCAGTTGGTCGAGCTGAACGGATATTTCGCCCAGTCGTTCCAGAAGGTCGACCCCGGCAGGATCGTACGCTTGACGTTGATGCCTGCATCACGCAGCTGTGCCGCCACCGCGTCGGTGGTGTTCTTGCGCCAGTCATCGTCGATCGAAATCAACTCATGCTCAAAGTCAGGCGCATGGGCGTCCATCAGCTCTTTGGCTTTTGCAGGATCGTGCGGCGCACGGGTGACGCTGCTGTCCCATTCCGGGTGAACCGGGCCGACGTGGCAGTTGTCAGCCGGGATACCGTTGCCGTTCACACCGAGTTCAAGACAAATGCCGTTGTCGACCGCCATTGTCAGAGCCTGACGAACCTCTTTGATGTCGTAAGGCGGGTTGTCGGCGTTTGGACGGATCACGATGGTCGCGCCCGAAACAACGTCAGACTGGGTCAGGCCCATGGCGGTCATCACGTCGATGAATTCGCCGGTGGATTCCCAGTTCATGTCGATTTCATCAGCATCAAACGCTGCGACGAAGGCCGAGGTGTCGGTGCCGTAGTCGAGGAACTCGATCCGGTCGACATAACCACCCTTGCCAGCGGCGGTGCCCCACCACTCGTGGTCATCGTTGCGAACGACAACCGCGGATACACCCACTTCCAGGCTTTCCGGCTTCATGAAGCCTGTGCCAACAGCGGTGCCAAGCATATCGTCGGGATCGTGGCTGGAATGCACGATGGCCGCCGGATAATCCGCCATGCCCGGGATAATGGTGATATCCGGGTTCGGCAGGGTCAGCTTGACCGTGTGGCTGTCGACAACGGTGATTGCACCATCGCGTGCCTTGTTGGTGTCGGGGTCGATCATCGACGCCATACGACCGGCCATCGAGTTACCCTCGACGTCTTTTTCACACCAGCCAGCGATGTTGCGGGCAACATCTTCGGCTGTGAAGTCGTCACCGTTGTTCCACTTCACGCCCTGACGGACATTCAGAACGTATTCGGTGGCATCATCATTGGCTTCCCAGCTCTCGACCAGCATACCTTCGAACGAACCGTCCGAGTTGTATTCGACGAGATATTCCAGCCAGCCAGCGGTAAATGTGGCGATCTGCGTCCAGTCATAAGTGCGCGGATCTTTCAGTGCCCGCACTTCCATCTGCATCCGGATTGTACCGCCTTGTTGGGCATGTCCGGCAGCCTTGGCAGGCTTCGCGCCGATCAGGCCATATGCAGTTGTGGTCGCAACACCAAGTGCAGTGGCACGCGCAAGGAACTCACGACGGTCCAGTTGGCCCGCCTTGTGTTCTTCCGCATACATCAATGCAGCCGGATGGACCGATTTGTTGGTTCTTGTCTCAGTCATCATTTTCTCCCTGTGAGACGTTAGATTTTGTTCGGAGGGTATTTCTGTCGCGCGTTTCAACGCATGTTTTGCGATGAAAACAGGCTTCGTGTAGATTATCCCTCCCGATGAACGTATTCCGCACAGTTCTGTCCAGAACGTCAACGGCTGGTTTCGCCATTCCAAGTAACAAAAGCGACATGTTCAGCGATGAAAAACGACATTCGCCCATTCCGCAAGCAAAAACAGGATTCGGTTGGCGAAATTTTATTGCGGTGAAGGTCAGGTTTGCTTTCGGAAAGCTGTTGGCGTCTGGCCGGTCTGTTTCTGAAATGCACGCGTGAAATAAGCAGCAGAGCGAAAGCCCAAATCTGTCGCGATGTCTTTCACCGGTCGACGCGTTTCCTGAAGCATTTTCCGTGCCTCAAAATGGACCCGGTCGGCAAGAAGGGCAGAGGCCGATTTTCCGCACGCCTGATTGCACGACCGCGTCAGATGTGTCGGTGTGACGCCAAGGTGCTGGGCATAGGTGTTGATCGTGCAACCGGATTTATAGTCGCGCTCGACCATTGCCGTGAAGGCGGCGGTCAACCTGCGCGCCGCATCCGCTTCCATCGGCTGGATGTTGTCTTCAACCGAATGGCGATCAAGCCAGACAGACAGCAATCCCGCATGTGCTGCCAATGCCTGGGCTTGTCCCGGTTGCTCACTGTCCAGTTCGCGAACGATATTTTCGATCAGACCGGTCAGTTCGACCTGCTGCTGCACTTCGCGGAACCGGAAATGCACCGGTTTATCAGGCAACTCGATGTCGGTATCGACTGGAAAAAACAGCGCCGTGCCGAAGACCTGTCCGATCATTTCATAGCCGTGCATGGTATTGGCGGGCAGGAAAATCGCGTTATGCGGTCCAAAACCGTGCGTCGTGCCGGATATCGTAATCCGCCCCTGACCACGGGTGAACCAGATCAGCATTGGCTGCGAATAGGACCGCATTGCCTCGGTCCGCCACTTCAGTTCAGGGATAAAACGCGGCAATTGCTCTACCCGGAATTTCTTCGCGCGCAGTGCCAGATTTATATCGGGGCGGTTTTCGTCGAAAATCCGCTTCATGTCGTACTAGTGAACTGTTCCACAGGTTATCCCCAGGGTTTCCCACATTTTCCGTTCGATTTGTGCAATCTTGGCAGATCAGGCAGGCAGCAGAATCGAACGCCACTTCGCCATCTTCGACCGAAACCACGTGCGTTGTCTTTTGGCATATTGCCTTGTGGCGGTCTTTCCTGCGGCGACTGCGTCATTCAGGTCACGGTTACCGCGCAGATGATCGACCAATTCCTGCGCACCGATGGCTTTTGAAGAGGGAAGCGCAGGATTCCAGCCCGCAAGGTTGGCACGGGCTTCCTCAAGTGCGCCGGCATTCATCATCAGATCAAAGCGCCGGTCTATGCGTTCCGCCAGCCAGTCGCGATCCGCCGACAAAAGTAGCGGTTGCGCGTCCGACAGCGGCAGCAGAGGCGGGGGTGTTTCATCCTGCCACGCTGCCAGCCCGCGCCCGGTGGTGCGCTGAACCTCCCATGCGCGTTGAACCCGAACCGGGTTTTGGGCGTCGATGCGCGCGCGCGTGTCTTCGTCAAGTTCCGCCAGCATCGCGCCAACACCTTCTTTGGCAAGACGTGCATCCGAAACGGCACGAACATCATCGGGGGTCGTCGGAATGTCGGCCAAACCGGTGGTCAGCGCTGTAAAATTCAACCCCGTGCCGCCCACTATGATCGGGCGCTCTGCCCCGGTCAAAAACGGCGACACATCGCGCAACCAGTGGCCCACGGAATAGGACGCATCGCTAGGGACATGTCCGTACAAGCGGTGTGGAACTGCGGCTTCTTCCTCAGCCGAAGGTCGCGCCGTCAGGACACGCCAATTCGCAAAAACCTGCAGCGCGTCGGCATTGACGATCACACCGCCCTGCGATTGCGCAATCTCCAACGCCAGGCCTGATTTTCCCGACGCCGTCGGCCCCGCAATCAGCACCGGCAACTCTGGCGACAGGTTTTTCAGCAAGTGCGCGCGCATCCTCGTGCTTTCCACATTGATCACGGATGCGTTTTGCGACATTTAGCGCATCAAGCAAAGAGAAAGCGGAGCGCGCGCATGACGGACGACAGCGGGGATCACCCGGCAACCAAGTACAAGCGCGTCATGTTAAAGATATCCGGAGAGGCCCTGATGGGCGATCAGGGCTATGGCCTCGATCCCCCCACCGTCCAACGTATCGCGGAAGAAGTTCAGTCTGTTCATGACCTTGGCGTCGAGATATGCATGGTCATCGGCGGCGGCAATATCTTTCGTGGGCTGCAAGGCTCTGCGCAAGGGATGGAGCGTACGACGGCCGATTACATGGGGATGCTGGCCACCGTTATGAACGCGCTGGCGATGCAATCCGCGCTGGAATCGCTGGGGATTTACACACGGGTCATCAGTGCCATTCCGATGGATCAGGTCTGCGAACCCTATATCCGCCGCCGCGCGGTTCGGCACCTCGAAAAGGGCCGCGTTTGCATCTTCGCCGCCGGAACCGGCAACCCCTATTTCACAACCGACACAGCAGCGACATTGCGCGCATCGGAAATGTCTTGCGAGGCGATCTTCAAGGGCACGAAGGTCGATGGCGTCTATAACAAGGACCCCGCAAAGTTCGATGACGCAAAACGCTATGACACGATCAGCTATGATGATGTGCTGGCCCAACATCTTGGCGTGATGGATGCCACCGCCATTGCCCTGGCGCAGGGCAACAACCTGCCCATTGTTGTGTTTTCGCTGGACGAACCGGGCGGCTTCCGTGGCATTCTGGCGGGCGAGGGAACCTATACGATTGTCGGCGGAGAGGCGGGTTGATCCCGCTCATGCTGGCGACAATCTGTACCTGCGCGCTAAACAACGCTATATCATGCGAAACAGCCTGCAAGACGGGCGTGACGACATTGCAGAAGTGAACGACCGACATGTCTGACGACGAAATCGTAGAACCGGATATTGATGACCTGTCCCGACGAATGGATGGCGCGATGGCAGCACTTCGCAGTGAATTCGGCTCCCTTCGGACGGGCCGCGCCAGCGCGACGATGATCGAACCGGTTACGGTCGATGCCTATGGCGCGCAAACACCGATCAATCAAGTCGGCACGGTAAATGTGCCCGAACCGCGCATGGTCACAATCAATGTTTGGGACAAATCACTGGTCAATGCCGTTGAAAAGGCGCTGATGGAATCAGGCCTTGGCATCACACCGCAGACAAACGGCACCATAATCATGTTGCCGATCCCGGAACTGAACGAGGAACGCCGCCGCGAGTTGACCAAGGTTGCCGGACATTACGCCGAAAGCGCCCGCGTGGCGGTGCGCAACGTTCGCAAGGACGGGATGGACCAGCTGAAAAAGGCCAAGGCGGCAGGAATGTCTGAGGACGAAGAAAAGATCTGGCATGACGAAATTCAGGAACTGACAGACAATCATATTAAATTGGTAGACGACGCGCTGGAGACCAAGCAGGCAGAGATCATGCAAGTCTGAGCGCAAAAGCAGACAGGACAGGACATTGAGCAGCAAGATTAATCAGTCACCCCGCCATGTGGCGATCATCATGGACGGCAATGGCCGTTGGGCCACCCAACGCGGTAAACCCCGGCTTTTCGGTCATCACGCAGGCGCGCGGCGCGTGCGCGAAATCGTACGGGCTTGCCCGGATCTGGGCGTCAAATATCTGACGATTTTCGCCTTCTCGACAGAAAACTGGAAGCGGACCCAAACCGAGGTCGCCGGGCTGATGAGCTTGTTTCGACGCTACATATCGCGCGAAGCCAAGGCGCTGTTGGATGAAGGCGTTCGCGTGCGTTTCATCGGTGACCGGATCAAACTGGACGAGAAACTCGTGCGCCTGATGGATGAGCTGGAACTGATGACCGCGGACAATTCCAAGGTCCATCTGACAATTGCCATAAATTATGGCGGCAGGGACGAAGTTTCCCGTGCTACCAAGCGTTTAGCACGCGAAGTTAAAGCTGGAGAGCTGGACCCTGAAAGTGTCGATGGCGAAACACTGGCCCGCCATCTGGACACCTACTTCCTGCCCGACCCGGATCTCGTTATTCGCACATCCGGCGAGGCGCGGATATCCAATTTCCTGCTGTGGCAGTCGGCCTATGCCGAGTATGAATTCATCGACACGCTCTGGCCTGACTTCAACAAGAAGATATTCGCCGATATCGTTGGCAGTTATTCCAGCCGCAATCGCCGATTTGGTGCCGTCACCACATGAACGCGGCGCGAAGCTGGGATGATCTGCGCCCGCGGGTGATCACCGGCGGCGTTCTCATCGCAATTGGCGTCACCGTCATTTCCTTTGGCGGCATGGTGTTCGCTTTGGCCTGCGCCATCGCGATTGGCATCATGATTTGGGAACTGGCGCGAATGGTTGCGCCAGAAAAATCTGCCGAGGCGATCCAGCTGGGTGTTCTGACCGCTGTGGCCGTCATTCTGGCCCGACAGCTTGGCCAGATCTATACGCTGCCGCTGCTGATTGTTCCCGCAATTGCGGGCGTTGTTATGTTGCGCCAGCATCCCTGGATTTTCGCAATCTTTGCAATCGGCATCGCGGTCGCCGGGTTCGGCCTGACGCTTTTCCGCGACACCTACGGCGTGGTTTGGTTGTTCTGGCTGGTCATTGTCGTGGCAGCGACAGACATCGCCGGTTATTTCGCGGGCAAATCCATCGGCGGGCCGAAGTTCTGGCCTTCGATCAGCCCGAAGAAAACCTGGTCCGGGATCGTCGCCGGTTGGATCGCTGCGGCGCTGATCGGAGTCGTCTTCCTGTTGATCACGGATGCGGGGCGCGATCTGGTCTGGATTTCTGCGGTCTTAAGCTTCGCCAGCCAGATGGGCGATATCGCCGAAAGCGCCGTCAAACGGCGGATGGGGGTCAAGGATAGCTCCGATCTTTTGCCTGGGCATGGCGGGCTGTTTGACCGGTTCGACGGGCTGTTGGGCGCCGCGCTGTTCCTTCTTTTGACTGCGTTGGTGGTCGACGTCCCCAGCCTGCAGTTCTGACATGCGCCGCGTCTCCATCTTCGGCGCAACCGGGTCCATCGGGCAAAACACGCTCGATCTGATACGACGAGATCGGGATTCTTACGACATTGTGGCCCTGACCGGCGGGCGGAACGTCGCGCAACTGGCACAAGATGCGCGGGAATTCGGTGCAGACATCGCGGTGACGGCCTTTGATGACGCATTGCCGGATTTGCGCGACGCGCTGGCAGATTCGGGAGCTGAAGCTGCGGCGGGATCGGCGGCGATCCTTGAAGCGGCGGATCGTCCGGTCGATTGGATCATGTCGGCGATTATCGGCGCGGCGGGGCTGGAGCCGGGAATGCGGGCGCTGCGGCACGGGGCAACTTTGGCGCTTGCTAACAAGGAAAGCCTTGTCTGCGCCGGACCGCTGCTGATGGCAGAAGCGAAGAAACATGGTGCGCGGATCATGCCCGTGGACAGCGAACACTCCGCCGTGTTTCAAGGTCTGATCGGTGAAGATCACGACACAGTGGAGAAAGTGACGATTACTGCCTCCGGCGGCGCATTTCGCAAAACGCCGCTAAACGTCCTGAAAGATGTCACGCCAGATCAAGCGATGCGCCATCCCAACTGGTCGATGGGCGCACGGATCACGATTGACAGCGCATCCATGTTTAACAAAGCGCTCGAACTCATAGAAACAAAAGAATTTTTCGGTTTCGAATCAAACCAAATCGACGCGATCTTGCACCCCGAAAGCATCGTCCACGCAATGGTTTCTTTCCACGATGGCGGCGTCATGGCGCATATGGGCGCGCCAGATATGCGCCACGCCATCGGGTTCGCGCTGAACTGGCCGGAACGACGCGATCTGCCAGTAACAGCGCTTGATCTGCTGGAGATTGGTCAGTTGAACTTTGAGCCCCTGGACGAAACCCGCTGGCCCGCAATCCGGCTTGGGCGCGCGGTGATGAAAGCCGGCGGATTGACCGGGGCCGCATTCAACGCCGCGAAAGAACGCGCAATGGACGGCTTCATCGCCCGTGACATCCGTTTCACCGACATGGCGCCGGTGGTTGAGGACGTGTTGAACCAAATGTCAGTGGAATTCCGCCTAAGTTCCGCCGAAATTACCCTTGATAGCGTAGGCGAGATCGACCAGATGGCGCGTATACGTGCCGAAGAGGCCATTCGAGCCAGAACATAAACGAGGTAACAACCTTGGAACTTGCCAGCCTGATCCCGCAATTCGGGAACACCCTTTATACCATTGCGGCGTTCATCATCGCACTGTCGGTGATCGTCGCCGTGCACGAATACGGCCACTACATCGTGGGTCGCTGGTCGGGGATCAAGGCGGATGTGTTCTCGCTGGGCTTCGGTCCGGTTTTGTGGTCGCGCCCAGACAAACACGGCACCGTCTGGCAGGTCGCGGCGCTGCCATTTGGCGGCTACGTCAAATTCATGGGCGATGCCAATGCGGCGAGTGCAGGCGACGATGGATCGCTTGAGGATTTGGACGACGCGACGCTGCGCCAAACCATGCACGGCGCGCCCTTATGGGCGCGGACTTTGACCGTTGCCGCCGGGCCGGTGTTCAATTTTTTCCTTTCGTTCTTTGTATTTGCGGCAATTTTGATGTGGCGCGGCGTGGCATCTGATCCGCTGACCGTTGATGAACTCAGGCCCATGCCGGGCGAAGCAATTGCCCTGCTTCCCGGCGACGAGATACTGGCAATCGCAGGCGTCGAAACTCCGAAGGTCGAGGAATTTGGCGATTTCGTCGATGAACTGCCACAGAATCCGACGTTGGAATATCTGGTGCGCCGCGATGGCGATGACCGCCTTCTCACCGCGCCACATCCATTTCCACCATCGGTTTCGGGCCTGACCCCGGGATCGGCGGCGATGGAGACGGACATTCAGGTCGATGACGTCATCGTCTCGGTCGATGGCGATCCGGTTTTTACCTTTGAGGAGTTGCGCGAAAAAGTCGCCGCATCCGAGGGCAGCGAGCTGGCGCTGGTCATCTGGCGCGATGGCGCCGAGATTGAGAAAAACCTCGCACCCCGCACAATGGACCTGCCGCGTGCAGATGGCACGTTTGAAACACGTTATCTGATCGGGATCACCGGCGGGATGCTGTTCACCCCGCGCGCACAAACGCCGGGGCTGGGCGAGGCTGCAAGCTATGGGGTCAACCAGACAATCTATATCGTGCGCTCATCGCTTAGTGGCCTTTATCACATGGCCGTCGGAGCGATCAGCTCCTGTAATCTGCGCGGACCCATCGGCATTGCACAAACTTCAGGCGCGGCGGCAAGTCAGGGTCTGTCGAACTTCATCTGGTTCATCGCGGTGCTGTCCACAGCGGTCGGTTTGCTGAACCTGTTCCCGATCCCCATCCTTGATGGCGGGCATCTGGTGTTCTTCGCCTACGAGGCCGTAACTGGATCACCTCCGGGCGATAGAGCCTTGAGAATATTGATGTCTATCGGTTTAGCCCTTATCGCGACACTGATGGCATTTGCTTTAACCAACGATTTCCTATGCCCCTTAATTCCCCAATTGGTGCCCCAATTGCGCCATAATTGATCAATACCCGTGGATCAGGAACAAAGGACAAGGGCCTGGTCAGATGATCAAAGACGGAGTTGCAAGCCTTACGCTGATCGCAAAGTTGAACTTTGACAGGTTCTTCATTGTCGGCGCCATATGTGCGGCCCTGTTTGCCAGCGGGTTCATGATCACACTCTGACCCACCAAACAGCTTGAATTCAACGGCGCTCGCAATTGCGGGCGCTTTTTGTTTTCGAACTTACAAAAATCTGTGGATAACTCCCTGCGCGAAATACACGGCTTAATCGCAACATATAGTGTGGCAAGGGTTTGCGCGCGCCTCTGATTGGGGGTAAGTCTGTTTTGACAAGGCGCTGTGGACAGGCTAGTCAAACTAAAAACGTGGGGTTGGAAGGGCAGACAATATGGCACGGGCGATTACCCTCGGTTTAAGACAAATTCGCCCAATGCGGCCGGTTCGCCGCTTTGCGTGGGTCGCGTATCTGGTAGTATTTTCAACCGGATACCTGACGACTGCGCTGGAAACGCAGGCGCAGAACTTCCGTTTCAACAATGTCCAGATCGAAGGCGCCACCCGTGTAGAGGCTGGAACGATCCTAAGCTATGCCGGAATCACCCAGGGAGAACTGGTCACCGGCGGTCAACTAAATACTGCCTACCAGAACGTTTTGGGATCCGGTCTGTTTGAAACCGTCGAGCTTGTTCCATCCGGTGGCACATTGATCATTCGGGTGCGCGAATACCCCACGATCAATCGCATCAACTTTGAAGGCAACAGACGCCTTGACGACGAGGAACTTACCGCCGTCGTCCAGTCGCAATCCCGGCGTGTGTTTTCACCCAGCACCGCCGAACAGGACGCCGCGCGCATCGTGCAGGCCTATGAACTTCAGGGTCGGCTGGCGGCCAACGTGGACCCGGTGATCATTCGCCGTTCCAACAACCGCGTCGATCTTGTGTTCGAAGTTAGGGAAGGACGCGTCACAGAGGTTGAACGCATCAGTTTTGTCGGCAACCGAAACTACAGTGACCGTCGTCTTCGTCGGGTTCTGGAATCCAAACAGGCGGGGTTATTCCGCAGGATTATTCAGCGCGACACCTTTATCGGCGACAGAGTCGATTTTGACCGGCAGGTGCTTCGCGATTTCTATCAGTCACGTGGCTATGTGGATTTTGAGGTTCTTTCGGCTGCACCAGAATTCAGCCGTGAAAGAAACGCATTCTTTGTGACATTCAACGTTCGCGAGGGGCAACAGTTCAAATATGGCGAGATCATTACCACCAGCGAGGTGGAGTCGATTGATCCTGACGAGTTTCAGCGCGCGATCCGCATCCGTCCCGGACAGGTCTATTCGCCAAACGGCATAGACAACACGATTTCGCGGTTGGAACGCCTGGCCATTCAGAACGATCTTAATTTCATTCGCGTGGAGCCACGGATCACGCGTAATGACCGTACGCTCGAACTCGACGTCGAATTCGTTGTCGTCAGGGGTCAGCGTCTGTTCGTGGAACGAATCGACATCGAAGGAAACGCAACAACGCTCGACCGTGTCGTCCGCCGCCAGTTCCAGATTGTCGAGGGCGACCCGTTCAATCCGCGTTCCATTCGCGACAGCGCAGAACGCATTCGTGCGCTTGGGTTCTTCAGCAAGGCAGATGTAGAGGCACGCGAAGGATCGACTCCGGGACAGGTGGTTCTGGATGTCGATGTGGAAGAACAACCAACGGGCAGCCTTGGATTTGGCGGCACTTACAGTTCAAGCGGCGGTTTCGGTGCAAATGTTACCTTTCAGGAAAGAAACTTTCTGGGGCGCGGGCAGTCTCTGGGTTTTCAGTTCACGACAACTGCGGAAAGCGGCACCTACGGCTTCAGCTTTTCCGAGCCGTCATTCTTGGGCCGCGATGTAAGGTTCTTCATCAACGGAGAGTACGAGGAAACGAATAGCGCGCTGAACACCAATGTCAGCACCACATCCGGCTCCGGAAATATTGGGGTGGAATTTCCAGTTTCGGAAAACAGCCGACTTTCGTTAAAATATTTCTTTGCCGGTACCGATATCACAAGCGTCAGTCCTGCTTCTTCAGCGGTATTGAAAAGTGAGGGCCTCGGCGGAGCCGTATTTGATAGCGGTGTGGGATATTCGTTTACCTACAGCACACTTGACAAGGGATTGAATACAGACGCCGGTGTGCTTCTGAGATTTGGCCAGGACTTCGCCGGACTGGGTGCAGATCGGCGATACATACGTACCAACGCACTGGCCGTTGCCGAAAGAAAGATCGCCCGAGGCGAAGTGACCCTGCGCGCCGTTGCCGAGGCTGGCGCGCACATATCTCTCGATGGCGGTGTCAGCAATGTGTTTGACAGGTTCAGTCTGGCCAGAAAAATGCGCGGATTTGAACCGTTTGGGATAGGCCCACGTGACCTTGCCGCGGGAAACATGGACGCGTTGGGGGGCAACTATTTCGCTGTGGCGAAATTCGAGGCCGAGTTCCCGCTTGGACTGCCGGAAGAATACGGAATTCATGGTGGCGTGTTCATGGACGTCGGCACTGTTTGGGGATTGGATAACAACCTGGGCGGCGCCATTGATGACAGTTTCAGGCCACGTATTGCTGCCGGGTTATCGTTGTTCTGGGAAACACCCATTGGGCCATTGCGGTTCAATTTCTCCCGCGCGATCCAAAAAGAAAGCTATGACCGCGATCAGAACTTCGATTTCACGATCTCGACCCGGTTCTAGTGTGACGGCACTGCGCCGCATGACCGGGGCGCTTTTGGCGCTAGGTCTGACTTTCACCGCTGTAACTGCTTCTTTCGCCCAGGATCAGCCGTTTCCGTTGCAGGCACCCGTTCTGACAATCGACATGACCCAAATGTTCAGCGAGTCCCGACTGGCAGAACGTTTGCGGCAGCAAGTTGAAGAAAAGCTGTCTGATCTGGCGGCAGAGAACCGTCGAATTGAATCCGAGCTTGAGGCCGAAGAACTGGAACTGACCGAAAAACGCAAATCATTGCCTCCGGAAGAGTTTCGCGACCTTGCAGACGCTTTTGACGAAAAGGTCCGCACTTTGCGCGCCGAACAGGACGAAAAAGGCCGCGCGGTTCAGCAACTTCAGGAAGAAGAGCGCGCACGCCTCCTGCAGCAGATCACCCCGGTTTTGGCCGACATAGCACGCGAGCGGGGGGCGATTGTCCTGCTCGATCGACGCTCGGTCGTGCTCGCGGTCGATGCAATTGACGTGACCGCCATTGCCATCGAACGGATCGACGCGAGTTTCCCCTCACCGGACGACCCGCAGGAGTAAGCGCGCTTGTCACCGGAAGGTCGAATTGCTACCAGTCCCGGCATCGAAACGCGGGACCGGGGGAATGCTGAATGAGCGATACGCTTCAATCTGCTGACATTGACCTTATTCAGCGGATAATCCCGCACCGTTACCCGTTTCTTCTGGTCGACCGGGTTGTCGATATCGATGGCACGAAATCCGCGACAGGCCTTAAGAATGTCAGCTTTAACGAGCCGCATTTTCAGGGCCATTTTCCGGGCGCACCGATCATGCCCGGGGTCACGATCATCGAGGCGATGGCGCAGACGGCGGCAGTTATGGTCGGCGTGGCCGAAGATCTGGCTGACAAGAATTTTCTGATCTATTTCATGGCCATCGACAAATGCAAATTCCGCCGCAAGGTCATTCCGGGCGATGTGCTGAAGCTGCATGTGGAAACACAGCGCGGCGGCTCAAAGATCTGGAAATTCAAGGGTCGGGGCGAAGTCGAGGGCGATCTCGCAGCCGAAGCCGAATTCACAGCCATGATCGACATGTCGCCGGGTGTTGCGTGACCATCCATCAAAGCGCCAACATTCATTCCACGGCCGTGGTGGAAGACGGCGCGGTGATCGGTGCAAGCTGTTCGATCGGCCCGTTCTCGGTTGTCGGCTCGTCTGTAAAACTTGGTGCGGGGGTGACTTTGAAATCCCATGTCGTTGTGACCGGCGACACGGAAATCGGCGACGAAACGATCATCTTTCCCTTCGCCTCCATCGGAGAAATCCCGCAGGATCTGAAGTTCTCTGGCGAGCACTCGCGCCTTGTTGTGGGCAAGCGAAATCGCATTCGCGAAAATGTCACCATGAACACCGGCACCGCTGGTGGTGGTGGCGATACGCGGGTCGGCGATGATTGCCTGTTCATGACCGGCGCCCATGTGGCGCATGACGCGAAAGTGGGCGACCGGGTGATCGTGGCCAATCAAAGCGCCATCGCCGGTCACTGTATTATCGAAGACGACGTCATCATCGGCGGCCTGTCGGGCATCCACCAGTGGGTACGCATCGGCAAGGGCGCGATCATCGGCGCTGTCACAATGGTAACCAATGATGTCATTCCCCACGGGTTGGTGCAGGGCCCGCGCGGCACGCTCGATGGGCTCAATCTGATCGGGCTGAAGCGCAAGGGCGTCCCGCGCGATGACATCACCGCCTTGCGCGCCGCGTATCAGACGCTCGCGCAGGGCGAAGGAACGTTCCAGGACCGCGCGCGGCGCTTAAGTGATGAATCAAACAGTGAACTGGTTGGCGAAGTCGCAGATTTCATTCTGTCGGCCTCCGACCGGTCCTTCCTGACACCTGACTGATGTCTCGGCTGGCCATTCTTGCAGGGCAGGGTGACTTGCCGCACCGGCTATCCGTGGCGCATCCAGATGCGCTGTTCGTGCATTTCGAAGGGCTTGACGTTGAAACGCCCGGGAATGAACCCTTTCTGACCTCATACGAACGATTTGGCGAAATGTTCGGGGGGCTGACGGCGGCGGGCGTGGATCGCGTCGTCTTTGCCGGTGGACTTGCACGTCCGACACTGAACCCGGCGAATTTCGATGCGAAAATGCTGGAACTCGCGCCGCGTTTCATGGCCGCGATGCAGGGCGGCGATGACGGGCTGCTGCGCGCGGTGATCGAGACGTTCGAAGCGCATGGGTTTGCCGTGCTTGGCGCGCATGAGTTGATTGACGAATTGACGGCAGATGCGGGTCTATTGGCCGGCGCCGAGCCGAACGAATCCGACCGCGCCGATATCACTAAGGCCCGTGACATTCTCGGCGCATTGGGGCCGCTTGATATCGGGCAGGGCGCGGTGGTCGCGGGTGGTCAGCCGCTAGGGATCGAAACGGCGCAGGGAACGGACGCGATGCTGCGCTTTGTCGCCGAAACGCGGAACGAAATGTCAGGTGGTGCAAAAGGTGTGCTCGTCAAGGCCCCCAAACCCGGGCAGGATCTGCGCATCGACATGCCCGCCATCGGGCCGGAAACGGTGAAGGCCGCCGCCAATGCCGGGCTTACAGGCATCACGATTGACGCTGGTCAGGTCCTGCTGATCGACCGGTCCGCGACACTGTCAGCGGCCAAAGATCTGGGCCTGTTCATTTTGGCGGAGGATCGGTGAAGGTCTTTCTGATTGCCGGTGAATCCAGCGGCGACCGGCTGGGCGCCGCACTTATGGCGGGGCTGACCGAACTGAAGGGCGAGGTCGAATTCGACGGCGTCGGCGGGCCGCTGATGCAGGCCGCGGGGCTGCAATCCCGCTTTCCGATGGAGGAGTTGGCGGTATTCGGTATCGCCGAGGTGCTGCCGAAATACCGCCACCTGAAACGTCGCATCCGCGAAATGGCCGAGGCGGTCATTGCCAAAATGCCCGATGTTTTGATCACCATCGACTCCCCGGATTTCTGCCTGCGCGTGGCGCGGCTGGTCAAGGCGGCAAGCACTGTGCGCACCGTCCATTATGTGGCGCCCTCGGTCTGGGCCTGGCGCGCCGGACGGGCAGAGAAAATGGCGAAATGCATCGATCAGGTTCTCGCGCTTCTGCCGTTTGAGCCGCCCTATATGGAAGCCGCCGGGATGCGATGCGATTTCGTCGGGCACCCGGTGGTGACGGAACCACAGGCGAGCGCGGCAGAGATCGCTGATTTTCGCGCACGGCATGATTTGGGCGACGCGCCGGTCCTGATGGTCTTGCCGGGGTCGCGGCGGGGCGAGGTTCAGCGCCTTGCCTCGACATTTGGCGAGGCCCTGCGCCCGGTTCTGAATAAAAACCCGGAAATCCGCATCGTCCTACCCGCCGCTCCAATCGTGGCCAGCGCGGTTCACGACGCCGCAAAAGGCTGGCCGGGGAACCCTGTGGTTCTGGATCCCCGATCAATGTCAGACGACCACGCGATGGCCGAAAAGCGCGCGGCGTTTGGTGCCGCGAATTATGCGCTCGCGGCGTCGGGTACGGTGTCACTTGAACTGGCGGCCTCAGCCACGCCGATGGTCATCGGCTACGATATGAACTGGTTCAGTTGGCAGATCATGTCGCGGATGCTGAAATCTGACACGGTAACATTGGTCAACCTCGTCAGCGGAACACGCACGGTTGAGGAATTCCTCGGCCCGGCGTGCAAGCCCGAAGCGCTGGCTGATGCACTCAACCGTCTAATCGGTGACGCGGCAATGCGGGAGGCGCAGCTTGCTGCGATGTCGGATGCCATGAACAAATTGGGACGCGGCGCCGAGCCTCCGGGTCTGCGGGCGGCGAAGGCCGTGCTGGATGGGCTTGGGTGACGATCGCTGGAGTGGACGCAGCACCCCTCTCACAGTGGGAAAAGGGATGGGGAGAAGGTGGGATCCGCCTTTTCCGTGCGTCCCGGACTGGTTGGATGGAGCGACTGCGCTGGCCCAAGAATACCGTTTCCGTCAGGCTTTGAATCACTTTAGAAACCGGCAAGAAAATGCAGGAATATATACAATGAACCCGCTCGCTGACGCTCTTGCCGCGCCTTTGGAACATCGCGACGACGCCATTCTGATCCTGCCCGATGGGCGGGAGGTGACAGGCCGCGCGCTGCACGATTTGTCCGGCCAGATGGCAAACGCCTTGGTGCGCGCCGGCGTTGTACCCGGGGACCGCGTTGCAATGCAGACCGAAAAATCGCCCGACGCCCTGGCACTTTATCTCGCTTGCCTGCGCGCCGGGGCGCTGTTTCTGCCGTTGAACACCGCCTACACGCCCGCCGAGCTGGACTATTTCCTCGGCGACGCAGAACCGCGCGTGGCCGTTGTTGATCCCAAGGCGCACGGCGCGCTGGCCCCTATCGCCGACGACAAAGGCACGCATCTTCTGACCTTGGATGCGCAAGGTGCCGGATCTTTGGCGAATGCGGCTGCAAAAGAACCCACCGAATTCAAAACCGCCCCAAGGGATGCAGATGATGTCTCCGTCATCCTTTACACTTCGGGCACCACCGGCCGGGCCAAGGGCGCCATGCTGACACATGGCAATCTTTTGTCCAATGCCGAGGCGCTGGCGGAATGCTGGCGGTTCACTTCTGACGATACGCTCTTGCACGCGCTGCCAATCTTTCACGCACATGGCTTGTTCGTGGCGGCCAATATCATGTTGCGCGTCGGTGGGCGGATGGTGTTTCTGCCGCGTTTTGATCAGGAGCAGGTGATCGCCGCATTACGGAATGTCACGACAATGATGGGCGTCCCGACCTTTTACACCCGCCTGTTGGGCGACGAGCGCCTCACCCGCGATCTGGTCGGTCACATCCGCCTGTTCGTGTCCGGCTCCGCCCCGCTTTTGGCAGAGACGCACCGTGAATTCGAAACCCGCACCGGGCATCGGATACTGGAACGTTACGGTATGACGGAAACCAGCATGAACACCTCCAACCCCTATGACGGTGAACGTCGCGCGGGGTCGGTCGGGTTTCCTCTGCCCGGCGTCACCGCCCGCGTCGCAGATGCCGACACAGGCGTGGCATTGCCTGACGGTGAAACCGGCATTCTGGAAATCAAGGGGCCGAATGTCTTCAAAGGCTATTGGCGGATGCCTGAGAAGACAGCGGAAGAGTTTCGCGACGACGGGTTCTTCATCACTGGTGACATGGCCCGACGCGACGCTGACGGCTACATCTCCATTGTCGGGCGCGCCAAGGATCTGGTGATCTCGGGCGGCTACAACGTCTATCCCAAGGAAGTGGAAACCGAAATCGACGAGATGCCGGGCGTGCTGGAAAGCGCCGTGATCGGTGTCCCGCATCCCGATTTCGGCGAGGCTGTGCTGGCCGTCGTCGTGTCGGAGCCGGGTGCAAGTATTTCAGCAGGCGATGTCGCCGCAGCGTTGGCCGGACGGCTTGCGAAATTCAAACAACCCAAACTTGTCGAATTTCTAAGCGAACTGCCACGCAATACGATGGGCAAAGTGCAAAAAAACGTATTACGCGACCAGTTCAAGGGAACGTTCAGCGGTTGAAACCGGGCGTCCCGAAATCCATCAAGGATTTCGCGAGCCTCCGCGTATCTTGGCATTGCCGTTTCCCGACAGCATGAACTAGCATCCAAAGAGTTGCGAACAAAACAAAGGGGACCGGCGCAGTGAAAGCCGCAATGATCGGCCTTGGCATGGTCTCCAGGACCTTTGGCGATGCATTCGCCAACTGCACCAAGGTGAACCTGTCCTTGATCAATGCCCGCTCGGCCAGGTCGCGGCACGCATATCTGAAGGCCTGGCCCGGACCATCTGAGGCAACAATTGACGAAATCGCCTCCTCTGACGTTGATTTCGTGGTTCTGGCAACACCGCCAAACGCCCGGATGGACATCGTCAGAACATTGGCCACCGCAGGCAAGCCGATCCTGATGGAAAAACCGGTCGAACGCGATCTGGCGCGGGCGACCGAACTCGTTGATTTCTGCGAGGCCGCCGCGCTGCCGCTTGGGATCGTCTTTCAGCATCGCACCCGCCCGGTGGTCGCCAGCCTTCGCGACGTGATGCCCACCCTTGGGCCGTTGCTGGCGGTTGAGGTAAATGTGCCGTGGTGGCGTGATCAATCCTATTACGACGAACCAGGGCGTGGGACTTATGCCCGCGACGGTGGCGGGGTCATGATCAGTCAGGCGATCCATGTGATGGATCTTATGTTGTCACTGACCGGGCCGGTTGACGAGGTGACCGCCATGACGGCCACGACCGGGCTGCACCAGATGGAAAGCGAGGATTTTGTCAGCGCCGGGTTGCGGTTTGCAAACGGCGCCGTCGGTTATCTGTTTGCCACCACCGCCAGCTTTCCCGGAACGGGTGAGGCGATTACCCTGCATTTCCGCGATGGCTCTGCCCGGCTGGAACGCGGCGTTCTGCAGGTCACCCGTGGGGACGGGTCCGTCGAGACCATTGGCAACGAGGTGAGTTCCGGCGCCGGGGCGGATCCGATGGCATTCACCTCGGACTGGCATCGCTTTGTTATTGAGGATTTTGCGGATGCGGTGCGCGACAAGCGCCCGCCTCTGGTGACCGGGCGAGAGGCTTTGGAGGTGCATCGATTGATTGCGGCTTTGGAAATGTCGGGCAAGTCGGGGCGCAAAGTAAGGGTTATGGATGTTGAGTAGATGGTATCGAGCCAACACGCCGGAAACCAAATTGCGCTCGGCCTGGGGGGCGAGGCCGAGCGAGATTTGGTTTTTCCTTCAGCGATTGGAAATAAAACCA
The DNA here is from genome assembly GCA_951812305.1 of uncultured Paracoccaceae bacterium. GTDB lineage: Bacteria > Pseudomonadota > Alphaproteobacteria > Rhodobacterales > Rhodobacteraceae > Rhodobacter_B. The sequence goes on along the minus strand of CATOSB010000004.1, from coordinate 839,041 downwards.
TGCCCTTGAAACTCGGGATTCTCGGCATCGACCACGGGCATATCTTCGGAATGCTCTCAAATATGCAGGCCGTGGGTTGCACCTGTGATGCCTACTGGACGGCTGGGCCTGCGGCGACGGAATCAAAATTTAACGAAGTTTTCCCATGCGTTAAGAAAGTCACTGATTGCCGCGCCATCCTCGACGCGGATCCGGATATGATACTGATCTCCGCTGTCCCCGCCGACCGCGCTGCCTTGGCAATCGAGGCGATGGAGGCGGGCAAGGACGTGATGGTCGACAAGCCCGGCTGCACAACGCTTGATCAACTGACAGAGATCCGTGAAGTTCAGGCCCGCACCGGACGCATCTGGTCGGTGAATTTTTCCGAGCGATTTCAGGTGCGTTCGACCACCAAAGCCTCCGAACTCGTGATGCAAGGCGCAATTGGCCGTGTCATCCAGACGGTCAATCTCGCTCCGCACAAACAGAACCTGAAAACCCGGCCGGACTGGTATTTTCAACGCGACCGATATGGTGGAATCCTTTGTGACATCGGCAGCCATCAGATCGACCAGTTTTTGCATTTCACTGGTTCCAAAGACGTGCAGATTGCACACGCGCTGGCCGAAAACACCACCATGCCAGACCGACCCGGTTTTCAGGATTTCGGCGAGGTGACCCTCGTCGGTGACAAAGGGCATGGTTATATTCGCGTCGACTGGTTCACACCGGATGGCCTGCCGACATGGGGTGACGGACGGCTGTTCATCCTTGGAACCGAGGGAACCATCGAGTGCCGCAAATACACTGACATTGGGCAGCCACACCGGGCAGAGAATCTCTATCTCGTTAATAGAGATGAAAATCGGTTAATCGATTGTAAAGAAGTTGAGCTGCCATATTTCAAACGGCTTGTGGCGGATGTTCAGGACCGCGGCGAAACCGCCTGCGCGCAGGATCACACGTTCCGCGTGATGGAGATCGCCATACGCGCCCAGATGCGGGCGGAAGGTCATGCATAACGTCGCCATCATTGGCGCCGGGATTGGGGCGGAACATGCGGCGGGCTACGCGGCTTTGCCTCAGCAATATTCGATTGCCACGATTTGCGATCTGAACGAGATGCGAGGCCTGGCACTGGCCGAGACGCATAACGCGAATTACGAAACAGATTTCGAGGCCGTACTGGCCGATCCGGCAATTGACATCGTCGATATCTGCCTGCCTCCGCATCTGCATTTCTCTACCCTGACACGTGTGCTGGAGGCCGGCAAGATTGCGATTTGCGAAAAACCGTTGGTGTCGTCTTTGGCCGAGGCGGATGCGTTGGCCGAAACGATCAGAGTGACCGATGGCCGGGTCTTCCCGGTATTCCAGTATCGCTATGGCCTGGGCACCGCCCAACTTGGCGCGCTGATCCACGCCGGGTTGGCCGGGCGCTGTTTTGCGGGAACGTTGGAAACGCATTGGGATCGGGATGCCGAATATTACGCGGTCGACTGGCGTGGCACATGGGCGGGAGAGCAGGGCGGTGCGGTTCTCGGTCACGCGATCCACATTCACGACCTGCTATGCGCGATTTTGGGGCCGGTGGAGCACGTCTATGCCGATCTTGCAACGCGGGTGAACGCGATTGAGGTTGAGGATTGCGCAGCGATAACTTTCTGTATGGCAGAAGGCGCGCGTGTGACGTCCTCTGTAACACTCGGCGCGGCCAGTAATACCAGCCGGATGCGCCTGATGTTCGAGGGATTCACGGTGACATCCGACACCGCACCCTATTCACTGGCTTCCAAGCCGTGGCATTTCGAGGCGCGTGCGCCGCGCAGGCAGGCAGAGATTGACGCGGTGCTGGGGCAGGTTCCGGGACAAAAGGATCGTTTCGCCGGTCTGTTTGCGGCCATTGCGGATGCACTGGGCGGCGATGACGCGCGGGCGGTGACCTTTGACGATGCACGGCGCTCGGTCGAATTGGTCACGGCGATCTATGCATCAGCGCGGGCAGGGGTGCCGGTAAAGTTGCCCCTTGCAGCAGATCACAAACTTTATCACGGATGGGTGCCGGATTAACGGCGCGACACCAGCGCGTTGGCAAGCCCGACGACGCGGATCGCACGCACACCATCCAGCGTTTGATCAGACACAAAACGCCCGACGACAACCTCGCGTGATTGTTGCGTGCTTACGCGGGTCTGAAACTCAGGCGCGGCGGCACGGAACTCAAAGGTCAGAATACCGTCTTCGGGTTCCTCGTCGTTCAACGGAACAAGCTCGCCATCATAAAATCCCTGCCGTGGCGGCAGGCCGGTGGCACGAACGATGGCACCGCCGGGAATACGCTCGACATTCATGGCGACAACCTGCCCGACAAGTGGCCGGGTATCTGCATATGGGTCGACCACGACAACGACCGCTTCACGATCTGCCCGGCCAAACCAGTTGAATGGATTCAGCCGCGATTCCGAGACGCGCGCGCATCCGGCAATCATCGCCACAATCAGAAATGCGGTGAAAAACTTCCCTGTCATACCTGCCCCTGCAGTGTTTCTTCTTGGGTTACCTGATCGGGGGGCTTTTGAAAACCCATTCCCGGGCTGGACCTTGGATAGAGGAGACATTACCTGATCGACGAAGACCAAGGAGCCCACATGGCGCAGCCAGAATTTGAAGAGATTGTGGAAACGTTCGAGTTTCTCGACGATTGGGAAGACCGCTATGCCCATGTGATCGACATGGGCCGCGCGATGGCGCCGTTGCCGGATGCGTTGAAGGTTCCTGCGACCAAGGTCGATGGCTGTGCTTCGCAGGTTTGGCTGGTGGCGAAAACCGAGGGCGGCGTGTTCACGTTTGAAGGCGAAAGTGACGCGATGATTGTGCGCGGGCTGATCGCGGTGCTTAGGGGCTTATATTCTGGCCTGCCGGTTGGCGAGGTTGCCGGCGTGGACGCAGGCGCGGAACTGGCGCGGCTGGGGCTGGATGAACACCTTTCGGCGCAACGGTCAAACGGGGTGCGGGCGATGGTGCAGCGGATCAGGGAAATTGCGGTGAATGCCTGACACTGTTCAGGTGGCGGGGGAATGGGCTTTGTATGGCTTATAACAGTCGTCGGGCGATACCGCCTCGCGCGGAATCAAGGCCCCCGGGCCGTCGCGCATCGACGGGCCGTCCCCTGGCCCGGCGATTTGGTGAGGCGCGCGCGGCGTTCTGATCAAATTCGGATATGGCGGGATAAATTGGCAACCACAGGTGTTGGCTCGCCGCGCCACGGCCCGTCGATGCGCGGCATTGTTCGCTAAATATCAAATGGCGGCTTCGGGCTAACCGCCACTTTTCCCGAGACTCCGAATTGCGCCAAAGCCCCGGCGAACGCTTAACAAGCTATGTTTCGCATGCGAAACAATTGACCAGATGGTCAGAAATTCATTAATATTTATAAAGGTTTAACCTGTACTGACCCAGCCGGACATCGTGGTTTCCAGATCGCCATAGCCGGTATGCCGGTGCTCAAACGCCAATTGCATCCGTTCCGCACATTCCATTGCTTTTTCAACCAGCGCCGGGTCATCAATTTGCGCCTGATAAACCAGCTTTTCGTAATTGCCAAAATACATGTCGCGCAATTCGGGATGCCGGTCCAACCCAAGGGGTTTCCAGACGAAAGCGTCGAACTGGCGCACCAGAAAATCGGTCAAATAGAAGGCTGTAATCTCATCTCGCCCTGCAAATGTCTCATTGCCTTCGAAGAAGGAATAACAATGCGGCCCCTCGACCATGTCGACGCCGAGCGTGTCACAAAGCGTCTGCAATTGCCCACCGGTGCCGCAATCGGCATAGACCACTTTGATCGCGTCATAGTTTGGGCGGTGTTTTTCCACCGCGTCACGCACGGCGTCACAAATCCGTTCAGGATGGATATGCAGAATCGCGGGCAGACAGGTCAGGTCCAGATGGGTCCAGCCATTCGCCTCGATCACCGCCAGAATTTCGCGCGCCAGCGCGCCACAGGCAATCAGAAGCGTTTTGCCGCGAACGCTGGTGGGGGCGAGGCCCGTTTCGGTGAGTGTTTTATCGTCAGGGATCATTGTGCCCGCCCAGCAGGAACCGCGCGGCCAGCGCCGTTGCCATTGTTACCGGCAACACCCATTGCCATGCCGTGCCGCCGGTGAGTGACGGAAACACCCAGAACGCCACGAACAATGTCAGCGCGGCAGCGGCGATGACCATCGCAATCAGCGTGATTATGGTTTTGAGCGGCATCCCAGTTCCTTTCGCTTATGGAATCTGGGGGTGGCGGCGGGCCAAAACAAGCCCGCCCGTTTTATCCGGCGGCGAGCTGATTGTGTTTGCGCGCCATGAATTCCTTGGCGGTTTCCACGGCAACGGCGGCGTCGCGGCAATAGGCGTCTGCGCCGATGGCTTTGCCGAATTCCTCGTTCAGCGGCGCACCACCGACCAGAACCACATAGTCATCGCGCTTGCCATCCTCGACCAGCTTGTCGATCACGACTTTCATATATGGCATGGTCGTGGTCAAAAGTGCGGACATGCCAAGAATGTCGGCATCTTCTCTTTCCAGCGCTTCAATATAGTTTTCGACCGGGTTGTTGATGCCAAGGTCGACGATCTCAAACCCGGCGCCTTCCATCATCATGCCGACAAGGTTTTTGCCGATGTCGTGGATGTCGCCCTTGACCGTACCGATCACCATCGTGCCCACGCGTGGCGCGCCGGTTTCGGCCAAAAGGGGCTTTAAAATCGCCATGCCGCCTTTCATTGCGTTGGCGGCCAGCAAAACCTCTGGCACGAACAGGATGCCGTCCCGGAAGTCGTGACCGACGATTGTCATGCCGCCGACCAGCGCCTCTGTCAGGATGCGGTAGGGTTCCCACTTGCGTTCAAGCAGGATGTTCACACCCTCCTCGATTTCTTCCTTCATACCATCGTAAAGATCATCGAACATTTGCGCGACAAGTTCTTCGTCGTCCAGTTCGGCAAGGATGATATCGTCTTCTTCTTCGGCCATCGTGACACCTTGGAAAAGCGCTTTTGCGCGCGTGGTTTACGCCCTTATCGGTCCGTTCGCCAGATCGAACTTGACCACTTGCGACATCGGCGGGGCGACTTCCGACGCATCACATTGCAGTGTCTGTCTTTACGCTTGCTTAATGTTCCTATTTTGTTCTAATTTGAGGGATGGGTTTCACGGGTGCGAAAACGGTGGATGCCGACCGCCGACGCGGGCGGGGCGTGTCATTTAACCCGGACAACCGGTTTGAAGGCACCGTGCGCGAGTTTATCGATGACGGCTGGGAGGCAGATGATGACCTGCCGCCAATCAGGACGGAAGTGCAGACAGAGCGCCCGCGCAAGGTCATCACCAAGAACACGTCACCGGACCTGAGCTTTGATCGCTCTATCAACCCTTATCGCGGGTGTGAACATGGCTGCGTTTATTGTTTTGCACGGCCCAGCCACGCCTATCTTGGCCTGTCGCCGGGGCTGGATTTTGAAACCCGGCTGATTGCGCGGCCCGATGCGCCGGTGGTTTTGGAAAAGGAATTGGCATCAAAGCGTTACAATGTGAAGTTAATTGCGATGGGGACCAATACCGATCCCTATCAGCCGGTTGAAAAAGAGATGCAGATCACACGGCGGATTCTGCAAGTTCTGGCCGCGCATCAACATCCGGTGGGAATTGTGACCAAAGGCACGCTGATTGAACGCGACATCGACATTCTTGGCGAAATGGGTCGCGCCGGGCTGGCGCGGGTGGGGATTTCGGTGACGACGCTTGATCCTGCGCTGTCGCGGCGGATGGAACCGCGCTGTCCTGCACCGGCACGGCGATTGCGCACGATTGAGCGGCTGGTGAAGGCGGGTTGCCCGGTGCGGGTCATGGCCTCGCCGATGATCCCGGGCCTGACGGATCATGAATTGGAAGAGATATTGAGCGCGGCAAAGGATGCCGGTGCGACGGCGGCGAGTTACATCATGTTACGCCTGCCGCATGAGGTGTCGGAATTGTTTCGCGACTGGCTCGGTGAACATTACCCGGATCGCGCGGGCCGCGTGATGGCGCGGGTGCGAGAGGCGCATGGCGGCAAGGATTACGACCCGCAATGGGGCAAGCGGTTGCGCGGAGAGGGCGTTGGCGCGGAGCTTCTTTCGCAGCGTTTCAAGGTGGTTTCCACGCGTTTGGGCCTGAACAGGGACCTGCCGCCCTTGCGCACCGATCTGTTTCGGGTTCCGGAGAAGGCGGGCGATCAGTTATCCTTTTTCTGAGCACGGTATCGAATTCTCCTTCGGAGAATCCGACCAATTGGGGGAGGCCAGCCTCCCCCAAACCCCCTCCGAAGTATTTAAGGCCAGATGAAAGAGCCCGGCAGGGTGGTCGCGTGTCTGTGCAGCTTTTTCTTATTTTTGCCCAAATGAACGCGTATAAGCGGTGAAAAGAGCAACGGGCCAAGGGCCATGAGAGACGAGCAGACGCAAACGGTCAAACGTCGCCGGGTGTTTTATATCCCCGGTTACGACCCCTTTCATCCGCGCCGCTACCGCGAGCTTTATCGTAAAGAGAGCGCCGCGCAGGCGGATATTTCCGGCTATGACATCGGGATCAGCCCCAAAAAAGGCGCGCGCTATGGCTGGAATGTTGCCGCCGAAATCGAGGGCGGCAGCGTTGATGCCGAGGTCGAGGTGCTGGTCTGGTCGGACATCGTACGCACATCGATGGATACCGGAATTTTCGGCACATATCTGCAACTGAGCCGGACCGCGTGGACCTATATCGCCAGCGGCACACTGCGCCGGTTGATGTGGCTGCGCAAAGGCCCGGTGATTGCGGCGCTTTATCCGGTTGGGATGCTTCTATTGCAGCTCATCGGTGCAATTCTGCTGGGTTGGGCGATGGGCGCCATTCTCGGCCGTTTGACGGGTTGGCCTGCCTCGGGGTGGATCGTGGCCTTGCCCGTCATTCTTTATGTGCTGCGCTGGTTCAGGGCCAAGGATAACAAGCTGTTCGCCTATTACCTGATGCATGACTATGCCTATTCGGCGCAGTCGAAAGGTGCCAATCCGCCTGAATTGGAGGCGCGGATGGCAGAGTTCACTGACATCATCGCCAATGCGCTTAATGATGAGGTCGATGAAGTGCTGGTCGTTGGCTTACCACCCTTCAAAATTTCCGGATCTGATTTGACGTTTGTCTGATCTGTGTGATTCAAGGAGTCTCCACTGCTGATATTGGAGGCTGGTTTGTTGGGAAATGTTTGTTTTTCAGAGCTTTATTCGAAGGTTGAGGCGGATTTTCAGGACCGCTTGCTCGGGTATCACAAGTCGCGCCGGGAGGGATTGTGCATCATAGCAAGCGTGATTTTGAACACGCGCAGCGTCAATCTGATGGAAAATGCGGCTGCTCTGCCCCGCGATATCGGCTCTGTGGACCACCGCTATCAATACATTTCGCGGGTTCTGGGCAATCCTCACATCGATACTGATGAGATCATGCAGGCCTATGTTGGTGAAATTTTCCGCCGCCAGTGTGAGGCCGGAGAAACGATTGTGGTGGCCCTTGATCAAAGCAAGCTCAACGAAGGGCATGAGGTTTTGATGTTATCGGTGCGGATGCGGGATCGGGCCCTCCCGGTCGCCTGGCGTGTACGCCAGACCAAAGGGCCGATTGGATGGCGCGTGCAACATGAGCTTTTGGAAGCAGTCCGCCCATGGCTCCCGGCGGATGCGCGTGTGTTGCTGGCGGGAGATCGGTTTTATGGAACCGCCCGATTGGTCGCATGGTGCCAGGAGGCTGGATGGGACTACCGGCTGCGCATGAAGGGAAATATCACACTGCAACATCAGGGTGGCGAGATGATGACGCGCGAAATTGCCCAACTGATGCCCGAAGGGCTTGTAAACGCTGAGCTTTACGGAACGGGCGTCTTTAGCAACATTGGAGTGCTTCACGAAGAGGGGCACAAAGAGCCTTGGATTATTGCCATGAATGCAGCACCGTCCGAGTACAAGGTGCTCGATTATGGAATGCGTTGGGGAATTGAAGCCATGTTCTCCGACTTCAAAACCCGGGGCTTTGAAATTACTCAAAGCCAGATCAAAAAGCCGGATCGATTGGCCCGCCTCATTTTGGTGCTGGCAATCGCCATGTACTGGGCTGTTTCAACCGGAGCAAACGAAGAGCACCACGTCGCAATACGCGGCGAAAAAAGGGGATTCGAAAAGCCCGAAGGTCCTTATGCTCTCTCTTCAAGACAGGCCTTCGTGCTATCCGACGATGCCTCGCAGGTTATGCCAAAATCCCCAAGCTCTGGGATGTCTGGCTAAATTGAAGGGTGGTAAGGGCGCCGGGTTGATTTCTCTGAATCAGTGGTGGGATGGATCAGGTTGCCGCCCTTGAACAACTTCTCGCCACGGCTCTGCGTCGGATCGCTGAGCTTGAAGCTGCGTTGGCGAGCATGGCGGAAGAGATCACGGACCTGCGCCGACAGTTGGCCAAGAACAGCAGCAATAGCAGCAAGCCCCCTTCAAGTGATGGCCTGAAGAAGCCAGCCCCGCGCAGCCTGCGTGGCAAATCCGGAAAGAAAAGTGGCGGCCAAGTTGGCCACCGGGGCGACACCCTGCGCCAGACGTCAACACCCGACTTTGTCGAACGGCATGAGGCGACGCATTGCAGCGCCTGTCAGAGCGCCCTGACGGCGGAGATGGTGAAAGGGATCGAGAAGCGTCAGGTGTTCGACTTGCCTGCGCCACGCCTGGAGGTCACCGAGCATCAGGCGGCGGTTTATTGTTGCGACCATTGTCGAGCCACGACGACGGCTGGCTTTCCCGATGGCGTGGCCGCGCATGTGCAATATGGCACGCGCATGCGGGCAGTGGCGGTCTATTGCAATGTTCAGCAGCTGATACCCGAGGATCGGGTCTGCCAGCTTATGCGCGACCTGTTTGGGGCCACCAGCTTGTGCGCGGCCAGCGTGACCAACTGGACGCGCGGCGCGGCAAATAAGATGGGTGTCGTGGTTGAACACATTCTCGCCCGGCTTGCCGAAGGCGGCGTTCGGCATCTGGACGAGACCGGACTTCGTGTTGCCGGCAAGCTGCACTGGCTGCACACGATCTGCGATACCGCCTTCACCCATTACCGCATCAGCGCCAAACGCGGTGCTGTTCCAACCTTCCTGACCGGCGGGACGATCATTCATGATCACTGGAAACCCTACTACGCCCATATGAGCGGAGTGGACGCCCACGCCCTCTGCGGGGCGCATCACTTGCGCGAACTCAAGGCCATCGAAGAGATCGAAAAAGAGCCTTGGGCGACGGAGATGAGCGCAGTGCTTCATAGCGCCAATCAGCTCAGATGCGCGGCTCAGGATCAAGGCGAGACCGAACTCCCGGAACTGGTTCGCCAGGGTATAGTCACCAGATACATGGCGATCCTCGCCAAGGGGCTCGCCTTCCACGAACGCCAGCCCCCGCTGGCCAAAAGCCCCGGCACCCGCGGCCGAAAAGCCAGGCGGCCAGGCCACAACCTGCTCCTCCGCCTGCGTGACTACCGCGATGACGTTTTGCGATTCATCGCCGACTTCGCGGTCCCATTCACAAACAATCAGGCCGAACAGGACCTGCGCATGATGAAGCTGCGCATGAAAATCTCGGGCACCTTCCGCACCCTCGAGGGCGCGCGGGTCTTCGCCGACATCAGGTCCGTCATCTCGACGGCCAGAAAACACCGGTTCAACATCCTGGAAATCCTGACCCTGTCACCACCTCAGATCATCGCACGGCTCTGACGGAACAAAACCCCGCAACCCTATCGGACAGGGTGCTTGGGAGTTACAAACGAAGTATGATTGCATATGTCACTGTCGGCGCAGATGATATCGCTCGCGCGAGACAATTTTATTCTGCGTTCCTGCCAGCCCTTAATTACGTGCTGAGGGAGGGTCCTGAGGGGCTGAGCTATACGCTGCCGTTGGAGCCGGATCAGTCTATCGTTCTGCCGGATTTCTACGTTAAGCCGACATTCGATGGATGTCCGGCCTCGGCTGGGAACGGGACTATGATCGCATTCGAAGCCCGTTGTCAAAAGCAGGTTCGCGACCTTCACGCCGCCGCGCTTGCCTACGGCGGAACTGACGAGGGCCAGCCGGGTTTCCGCGCTGCGTACGGACCTCATTTTTACGTTGGATACTTGCGCGATCCTCAAGGTAACAAGATCGCATTGTTCTCCGCCGATCCGGACGAACCCAGTCGAGACGAATAACACGGCTGATCTGGACGGCGATAGTTCATGGTTTCATGGCAGCGGTATAATGGAGAGCGCAATTCCATCACGGCGTGAACAATTGCGCAGTGAACTTATTTGTCCGTCAAGTTGAAAGCGCGCATTGGGCGAAGTGGATTGAAAAGCAGCGACATTCCGAGTTGCCAACACCGAAATTGGCCCCAGTTTGTGTTCGATTCCTGGCAAAACTGGTTCTCGCTTACACAAACATTTTGTGTGTGAGCTTTACCGCTGACCGCGGGCCATGAAGGCAAGCCGCTCAAACATATGGACATCCTGTTCGTTCTTCAGCAGCGCACCATGTAATTTTGGTAGCGCATTTGCTCCGTCGCGTTTCAGATCTTCCGGCGAAAGATCTTCGGCCAGAAGCAGCTTTAACCAATCCAGCACCTCTGACGTAGAAGGCTTCTTTTTCAATCCTGCGGTTTCGCGAATTTCATAAAACTGCGTTAGTGCAGTTGCCAGCAATGCTTCCTTGATGCCGGGCTGATGCACCTCGACGATTTTGCGCATCGTGTCTTCGTCGGGAAACCGAATGTAGTGAAAGAAACAGCGCCGCAAAAACGCATCGGGCAGCTCCTTTTCGTTGTTGGACGTGATGATGACGATCGGGCGGTTTCTTGCGGTGATGGTCTCGCCCGTTTCGTAGACGTGAAATTCCATCCGGTCGAGTTCTTGTAACAGATCGTTCGGGAATTCGATGTCAGCCTTGTCAACTTCATCGATCAGTAGAACAACTTTTTCGCCTGCCTCGAAGGCCTGCCAAAGCTTGCCTTTCTTGATGTAGTTTTTCACATCGTGCACGCGCTCTTCGCCCAGCTGGCTGTCACGCAAACGGCTTACTGCGTCATATTCATAAAGGCCTTGTTGGGCTTTAGTAGTTGACTTGATGTGCCACTCGATCATCTCCAGACCAAGCGCGCTGGCGACCTGTCGGGCCAGTTCGGTTTTACCCGTGCCAGGTTCACCTTTGACGAGCAATGGACGCTCAAGCGTGACGGCCGCGTTGACCGCGACCGTCAGGTCATCTGTTGCGACGTAAGATTCGGTGCCGGTGAATTTCATGAGTTATTCGTTAACCTTAACCCGCTCAGTTCACGTCTCATTACCGATCCCGTCACAAAGCCGCAAGGCGCGCTTTTGGGGCGTGACAAGGGCCAAGGCTTGCGTTAGACGGCGTCCCAAGTGGAGGAACTTTGGGAGGACGCGGACCCGGTTTCCGCGCTCTCCGGTGGGATTAGGATTATGGATATGAAGGTCGAAACGTTTCTGCCAGATGATTATCGCCCAGCAGATGACGAACCATTTATGAACGACCGACAGCTGGAATACTTCCGCCGCAAGTTGAGCATGTGGAAAGAAGATATCCAGGGCGACAGCAAGACAACGATCGAGGGATTGCAGGGCAGCGCACGCGCTGTTCCAGACATCGCGGATCGCGCCAGCGAGGAAACTGACCGTGCGCTTGAATTGCGTACCCGGGACCGTCAGCGGAAGCTTGTCGCCAAGATTGACGCCGCGTTGCGCCGTATCGATGAGGGCGAATACGGGTATTGCGAAGTGACTGGCGAACCGATCTCGCTTAAACGCCTTGATGCACGCCCGATTGCGACGATGAGCCTTGAAGCGCAGGAACGCCATGAGCGCCGCGAAAAGGTTCATCGCGACGACTAGGATGGCTTTTGTCTTTGAATTTCTGGCACCGGCGTCAACAGGCGTCGGTGTTTTTCGTTGGGAAATGGTATGCTGACGGGGCGCTTTGTAACGATCATCGGTGCGGGCGTTGCTGGTCTGTCGGCAGCTTCGGCATTAGCAATGCACGGCGCCGATGTCCGCGTTTTCGAACGGGCGCCCTCGCTGGAAGACGTTGGCGCGGGGCTTCAGATCAGCCCGAATGGATCTGCGGTGTTGAATGCGATCGGGATCGACCCGCTGCAATTCGGAATTCGTTCAAATGCCGTGGAGTTAAAGAATCACGCGACGTCGCGAAGCGTTCTTCGTCTGACATTGCTGCCAGAACGCTGGTCGCACCCATTTGTGATGCTTCATCGTGCAACTCTGATTGCGACGCTGGCCGACAGGGCGCGCACGCTCGGAGTAAAGATTGAACTCAGCAGCAACATCCAAATGTCCGATTCAGACGCAGATCTTGTCGTGGGTGCGGACGGCGTAAAATCCGAAACGCGAACGTCGCTGAACGGTACGAACGCACCGCACTTCACCAAACAGGTGGCGTGGCGCGCGATCATAAACGACAGTGCGTTGCCAGAGGCACATGTATACATGGGACCCGGTCGTCATTTGGTGACTTATCCAGTCGGTGATGGATTGCGGAACATTGTCGCAGTGGAAGAGCGGCAGGGCTGGGAAGAAGAAGGATGGAGTCATTCCGATGACCCTGAAAATCTGCGCAATTCATTTTCGGGTTTCGCACCTGAAGTTCGCAACTGGCTTGGTCAGGTAGAAGAGGTCGGCCTTTGGGGCCTGTTCTGGCACCCGATGGCCGAGCGATGGCATGACGGCCGGGTCGCCATATTGGGCGACGCCGCGCATCCAACGTTACCGTTTTTGGCACAAGGCGCCAATCTGGCGCTGGAAGACGCCTGGGTTCTGGCAAAGATGCTGGACAGGTTTCCGCAAGCAAAGGCGCTTTCCCGTTACGAGTCCGCAAGGAAGCCGCGCGTCGCTCGCGCAATTGCCGCCGCCAATGCCAATGCGCGCAATTACCACCTGCGCAACCCAATTGTCCGCTTCGCCGCGCATTCCATTTTGCGAATTGGGGCGGCAGTTGCGCCTGACAAGGCCCTTAATCGGTTTGACTGGCTTTACGGCCACGATGTGACCGCTACGTACGAGTAGTCAGGCTGCCTCTAACGCGTCGATAATGGCCCCGAAATCCGAAGCTTTCAGGCTTGCGCCACCGACAAGCGCGCCATCGACATTCTCTATCGCAAAGATCTCTGCCGCGTTTCCGGGTTTGACCGACCCGCCATAAAGCAGTCTCGTATCGCTGGCTGAGGTGCCGAGCGCGGATTGAAGCTGTGTGCGTAAAAAATCGTGAACTTCGGCAATCTGATCCACTGACGCGACTTTGCCAGTTCCGATAGCCCAGACAGGTTCATAGGCCACAACGATCCCATTGGCATTCACGCCTTTTGGAATCGAACCCGAAAGCTGCCCGCCCACAATTTCCAGTGTCCGGCCCGCGTCACGTTCTTCAAGCGTCTCGCCGACACAAATAATCGGAACCAACCCCGCGCTCAAAGCGCTGGTCGCTTTGGCCGCGATCAACTCGTCTGCCTCGCCATGATCCGCGCGACGTTCTGAATGGCCGACGATTACATATTCGGCCCCAGCCTCCGCCAGCATGGTTGCAGAGATGTCGCCTGTATGCGCACCAACTGTGGCGACATGGCAATCCTGTCCGCCGAGCGCGATTTTGGCATCCGCCAATTCGTCCGCCATGCGCATCAAAAGGGTGGCTGGCGGGCAAATCACCACATCACATCCGGGATCAGAGTGCGCGGTTGCCAGCGCCTTCACTTCTCCGAGGTCCGGGCGAAACCCGTTCATTTTCCAGTTACCGGCGGCGAGCTTTTGAGGCATCGTATTTCGTCCTTTTGGTGGCGGCGGTTTGCGAACTGTCTATGGCCCAGCCACGCGGAAATTCCTATATGAATGTTGAAATCCGCAGATGCACAGAATTCGTCGTTTAAAAGACCCACCATGAACTGATCTACAGTTAACGAAATCCTACGTGCGGCGGATGCATTCATTTGCAACCACGGAATTGTTCCTCCACCCTTTGGCTATTGGTCGCTGGAAGAGATGGAAAGAGGTGCAACAACTGATGCTATCGCAATTCGGGATCACGCGCTGGATAGGGACATCACCGGCTACGGACAAGGCGAAGTGGCGGCGACTGGCATGGTGCTGATTTTGTCCCATGTCGGGCAAACGAACGGACAATCAAATCTACACCAGAATTGTTGGATGCGTTCGACGAGAGACGCGTGCGTTACAAGTTGGCGACAAATGCATTTAAGGGGCTGACTTGCATGGTTTTTGACTACCTCGCGATAAAATCGGTTAACAAGGCGATTTGTTGTGTTCAAAAAACGCTGCGATCCAATTGGCGAATAGTGCCCTGTCGGCAGGTGCAAAAAACGATGCGCGCGCACGCTCGATAACCGCCGGGTCACTGTTTCGCGCCATTGCGTCAGTCAGACTCTCGATAAAATGCTGGGTCATTTCCGGGTGGTATTCCGAGGCGAAAACATGATCCCCGATGTGATACCCACCGACCGGGCAATCAGGACCGGAACAATTTACCACAGCCTCCGCGGGAATTGCGGAAACCTGATCCCCATGCGCGGCCGCGATGCGAAAGCTCTTGGGTGCATTTTGCATCCAGGGGGGCGGGTTTGATACCTGCGCCTCGACAATTCCCAGAATGAACGGCCCTGAATTGGCTTCAACCTTTCCACCCAATGCCCGGGCGATGGCCTGATGCCCAAAGCACACGCCAAACATGGGCATTTTCATCTCATCGAGTTGGCAGATCACATTCAAAAGCGCGAGAAACCAAGTGTGATCTTCGGTTGCGGACGCCGGGCTGCCGGTAATGATGACGCCGTCAATATCCTGCCAGCTTGGAGGATACTCATCAGACGTTACATCAAAATCCAGCACTTCCCACCCGGGGCGCACTTCTTGAATCAATGTGCGAAATTTCTCGCCGTCGCGCGGATGGGCCTGCGCAAACCTCGACCGGTCGGTATTTGCGTTCAGAACCACGAGGCGTTGCATTGCATTCAAACTGCGGAGAATCCGGCCTCCAGCGCAGTCAGTACGTCTTGAACGTCCTGCGACGTGATCACCAAAGGCGGCGACATCAGGATGTTGGGCCCTGATATCCGGATCATTGCGCCATTTGCATAGGCCGTTTCCTGAATCTTGGCGATGGGCGCTGCGTCCAACGGCGCCTTGGTGTCACGATCCGCGACCAGTTCGATACCCATCATCAGCCCATGTCCGCCACGCACGTCGCCGATTATGCTGTGACGATCTTTCAGCGCCTCAATCCCGGCGAAAAATTCGTCGCCGCGTGCCGCGGCATTCTTCTGTACCTGCAGTTTTACCGTTTCATCGAGGCAGGCCAGTGCTGCCGCAGCTCCAACCGGGTGGCCGGAATACGTGTATCCGTGCCCGATCATCGCGCGACCGGTTTCGTCATTCTCAAAAACGTCTGCCATGCAGTCGCTGATCATCACAGCGCCGAATGGGAAGTATCCGTTTGTAATGGCCTTGGCCGTGGTCGACATATCCGGCTTCACCCCCCAATGCCGGGCACCTGTCCAGTCGCCGGTGCGCCCAAAACCTGTGATGACCTCGTCGGCGATCAACAGGATGCCGTGCCTGGCCGTGATTTCGCGCACACCTGGCATGAAAGTTTCATGCGGTACGATCACACCGCCGGCACCAAGGATGGGCTCCATAATCATCGCGGCAATTGTCCCGGCACCTTGAAACGCAATCTCGTCTTCAAGCGCCTGAAGACAAAACTGCGACAGCTTTTCCGGGTCCGCTTCATTGAACGGATTGCGATAGGGATAAGGGGCTGGAATGTGATAGCAGCCCGGTAACAACGGTTCGTAATTCGTTCGGAAGTTGGCGTTACCGTTCACCGAGGCACCGCCGATATGGGTGCCATGATAACCTTTCTTAAGGCTCAGGAACTTTATGCGGCCTTCGTCGCCCCGGATCTTATGATATTGCCGCGCAAGTCGAAGCGCGGTTTCAACGCTGTCGCCACCACCGGATGTGTAAAACGCCCGGCTCAGCCCATCGGGTTCAAAGAAGTCGCGCAATACTTCTGTTAGCTCGATGATCACATCAGAAGTCGTGCCGCGAAAATGCGAGTAATACGGCAGGCGATCCAACTGTGCAGCAATCGCTGCCTTTACCGGCGCGCAGGAAAATCCGAGATTTACATTCCATAGCCCGCCGACGGCGTCGATCACCTCGTTCCCGTCGATATCCGAAATGCGACAACCATTTGCCCCAGTGATGATCGTTGGTGGGTTTGCCTTCATGTCGCCAGGATGCGCCATCGGATGCCAGATGTGACGCGCATTATGTTCTTTCAGGAAATTGGAATCTTTCATGGCGCGAGTTTCCTTTTGGGCGAGCTTTGTTCTGTGAACAGATGAATCGAATTCACAGTAATAGGCAATACACGCCATCCAATTAGCTCGAATTCAGGACGGGCTCTGCCTATAAAGTGACGCAATCTTTGAGACTCAGAGTCTCATTTTTCGTGACAACTCAGGAACAACGGATCCCGAACGTGATTATTTTGGATTAAATGGCGCTGAAAGCCACAATTGAGGACCAACCTTCGTTGAACGGTATTGGATTCACATCTACCTCAGCCTAGCTCTCGACAAAGACGATTGGGACATGACCATGGCACACAGCACTCTGCATTATTTCCGTTGGGCATTTATCGTTACGGCTATCGGCATTGCTCTGGCCGGTTGGCTGGGATGGGTCACCTACGGCAATATCGGCGGGATGCTTTCGTTTTTGATGATCGGGGTCGTTCTGGCGATCCTTGAGATATCGCTTAGCTTCGACAACGCCATCGTCAACGCCAATAAGCTGAAAGACATGACGCCGGTCTGGCAGAAGCGTTTTCTGACTTGGGGTATCCTGATCGCAGTATTCGGAATGCGGATCATTTTCCCGCTGGCCGTTGTGGCGATTGCCGCCAAGATCGGGCCTTGGGCGGCTATCAAACTTGCCGCGACCGAACCTGACACATATGCCCACATCATGCATGAAGCGCATCTGGGCATCGCGGCCTTTGGTGGTGCATTTCTGATGATGGTGGCGCTTAACTTCTTCATTTCAGAGGCGAAAGAGGTCGACTGGATTCGGATGGTTGAATGTCATCTGCGCCGCTGTGCTTCGATCCGGGGATTGCAGATCACCGTGGTGGCACTGATCCTGCTGGTTTTTGCATCGATCCTGCCGGAAGGGGAATCTGCGACGTTTCTGTTTGCTGGCCTGTTTGGACTGGTAACGTTCACGGTTGTGGAAATCATTGGCCATCTGCTGGACAGTTATGAAGAGGCGCAGGCGACTGCGCGGGCAGGGGGGCTTGGCGCCTTTCTTTACCTCGAAGTGCTGGACGCAAGCTTTTCGTTCGACGGCGTAATCGGCGCGTTCGCGTTGACCCAAAACCTGTTCCTGATCGCCATCGGTCTTGGCATCGGCGCGATGTATGTGCGTTCGATGACCATCATGCTGGTTGAAAAAAAGACGCTCGCGCAGTTCCGCTACCTGGAGCACGGTGCATTCTACTCAATTTTTGCGCTCGCAGTGATCATGTTCGCGCAATCCATGGTACATGTGCATGAGATGATCACCGGACTCATCGGCGCCGGATTGATCCTGATCGCGCTCTATTCGTCGATGCGCTATAACCGCAAGAATGGCTCTGAAACGTCCACTGCAGAGTAACGGATACTGCATTTTGAAATCCAATTCTTGCGCGCCAGGGGCGCAAGGCGCTATCAACCTCTCATAAGAACAACAAAATCGCGAGGGGAGCATCATGCCGACAATGGCGAAATTGTTCTCGGGCATCATGATGGCCGTTCTCGGATGGATGTGCGCCGACAAGGTTGGACTTTACCTTCCCGAGGAGGTTCAGCAGCAAATGCTGCGCCCGATTACGGCCTTCCTTGGACTAATTGTCGGGTGGCGATTTCTTGGAAAACGTGTTGGACGAAACTGGCGGACTGCCGTGGGTTTTGGCCTGTCTTCCGTGGTGTTCCTGACCATACTGGCGTTGTTCACTTTTTCCGTACTTGAAATGCTGAAACGCGCTTTGCGCAAAACCTATGAAGGCCCGATTGACGCCATCGAAGGCGTGTTTGAGATTGCCGCAGATTTCGGGCGCAATTATTTGCCCTATGCGGATGTTATCACAACTGGAATCGTTGGCGGCATTATTGTCGGACTAGTGGCCGAATATATTGCACGCCGTTGGAGTTAACCTGCGCGCAAGTGGTTGAGTTCGCTGCTCCCGCGGCCTACATCTGGGCTCATCACCTGACCCACGGGAGACGCGGAGAATGAAGTTTTACAGCGACCTTGCCGATGCGGTCGGAAACACGCCGTTGATCCGTCTGAATGGTGCCTCGGAAACGACAGGTTGTGAGATATTGGGGAAGGCGGAATTTCTGAACCCCGGTCAGTCGATCAAAGACCGCGCGGCACTGTTCATCATTCGCGATGCAATTGCCGCCGGAGAGCTCAGGCCGGGCGGAACGATCGTTGAAGGCACAGCTGGTAACACCGGGATTGGTCTGGCGCTGGTTGGGGCGTCGATGGGATTCAAAACCGTGATTGTGATCCCGGAAACGCAAAGCCAGGAAAAGAAAGACATGATCCGCCTTGCCGGGGCGGAATTGGTGCAGGTTCCGGCCGTTCCTTACAAAAACCCGAACAATTACGTGAAATACTCCGGACGTCTGGCCACTGAACTTGCGAAATCAGATCCCAACGGCGCAATCTGGGCTAACCAATTCGACAATGTCGCCAATCGCCAAGCACATATCGAAACCACGGGGCCCGAGATCTGGGAGCAGACTGGCGGCAATGTGGATGGATTCATATGCGCGGTGGGTTCCGGTGGGACGCTCGCCGGTGTCGGCGCAGCGCTGCAGCCCAAGGGCGTAAAAGTCGGTATCGCCGACCCTGAGGGCGCGGGAATGTACAAAATTTACACCGGCGAAGAGAATCCGGGCAATTCGATAACCGAGGGCATTGGACAAGGTCGCATCACCGCCAATCTGCAAGGGTTCACACCGGATTTTGCCTGTCGAATTCCAGACGCGGAATCGGTCGAGATGGTGTTTGAGCTGTTGCAGAACGAAGGGCTGTGCATGGGTGGTTCAACCGGTGTGAATGTCGCTGGCGCGGTGCAGATGGCGAAAGAATTGGGGCCGGGAAAAACGATTGTAACGGTCTTGTGTGACTATGGATCCCGATATCAGTCGAAACTGTTCAACCCTAACTTTTTAAAGGGAAAAGGACTGCCAGTTCCCGAATGGCTTGATCGTGCACCGGCCGAATTGCCGACGGTGTTCGAAACGCCATGATGCTTTGGGTTCGAATATCTGCGCTTTGGCTCGCATGGCTCTTCGCGGCAAGCATTTCGGCTTTGGCGCAAAGCGACGCGGGCCTTATCGACTATGAAGCATGGGAAAACGTCGCGGTGCGCGCCGAGGCGGCAATCGCCGACGGTAAGGCGTCCAGCGATGCATTTGAAAGCTTGCGCTCTGAAATCGTTGTCTGGCGTGACCGGTTCCTGTCGGGGCAGGGCGTTAACTCCGCGCGGCTGGACACTTTGCGCGCTCAGCTAGAGGCGCTTGGGCCCGCTCCGGATGACGGCACTCAGGAAGCAACCGAAATTGCCGATCGGCGTGCCGAACTGAATGCACAAATTGCCGAAGCTGAAGCGCCGGTCCTGACATCGGAAGAGGCCTTCAACCACGCTGACGGTCTGGCGCGTGAAATCGACGCCATCATCCGTGCTCGTCAAACTGATGTACTGTTGCGTCTTGGGCCGACTCCCCTGAACCCGGCAAACTGGCCAGATGCATTGCAGGAATTGGGAAATTCGCTCGGTGCAGTTTGGGCGGAATTCCGCAACGGTTTGTCCTCAACGGTGCGGCGAGAAGCACTACGCGACAGACTTCCAAGCGTAATCCTTTTGTTGCTTTTGGGGCTGATTGTGCTGTTTCGCGCGCCTGCTTTGGCGGACAGGGCAGAGATCTGGGCTCTCAGACGCAGCCAACCTCGCCTACAAAGCCTGATCGATTTTTCGTTTTCGATGTTGACGGTCATCATTCCAGTTCTTGGTTTGATTGTTCTCGTCCAAACCGCAACGATTTCCGGACTTTCGGGGTTTAGAACCGAAGCGATTTTGCAGGCTTTACCCTGGGCCGCATTCCTTTTCTTTGGTGCTCGTTGGATCAGTCAACGAATTTACGTCCTGCTTGTGCGCAATGAAACACCGGAAAAGGGAGTGGATGTTCTGCGTCGCGCGGGCCCGTATCTTGGCCTGCTTTTGGCGTTGGGCGTGCTGCTGGATGCGCTGAACGACGTCCAGCATTTTGACGAACAAACGATTGCCGTCGTCTTTTTCCTTCCGGTCGTTCTTGTTTCCGTGGTCCTGTTCCGCGTCGGCAGGACATTGACGCAAATTGTACGCACAGCGGAAGAGCGGGATGCACCGATAAAGCAATCCAAACGTTCGATCCGGTTATTGGGTCGTGCCGTCGTACTGTTTGCAGTTGTTGACGTCCTGTTGGCCGCCGCCGGCTATATGAACGCCGCGACCTACCTCGTCATCGCAACGACATTGTCGCTAGGCCTGATCGCGGCGCTGATCCTTCTCGATGATGTTATTCGCATGGCCTATGCTGTGTTGGTCGACGCGCCTGAAGGGGAAGTTCAGGGGCCGCTGATCCCGACATTGATTGCGATGGCCCTTGTGATTGCGGCGCTACCGCTTTTCGCATTGATTTGGGGCGCGCGTTCGGCCGATCTGACAGAGCTTTGGGCACAGTTTCGCGAAGGCGTTACACTTGGCGATACGCGTATTTCGCCGGGCAGTTTCCTGACCTTTGTGGTTGTGTTTGCTGCGCTCTACATAGCGACCCGCATTGTGCAGGGCGCGTTGCGCACAAACGTTTTGCCCAAGACGCGCCTTGATCCGGGTGGGCAAAACGCAATTGTATCCGGTATCGGCTATGTCGGCATATTTCTTGCCGCGCTGATTGCCATAACCAGCGCCGGATTGGACCTTTCGGCTTTTGCGATTGTTTTTGGTGCGCTTTCGGTTGGTATCGGGTTTGGTCTGCAAAACATCGTTCAGAATTTTGTTTCAGGCATCATTCTTCTGATCGAAAGACCCGTGGCAGAGGGAGACTGGATCGAAGTTGGCGGCATCACGGGCACCGTTCGCAAGATATCCGTTCGGTCGACCTTGATCGAGGCATTTGACCGCTACGATGTAATCGTGCCGAATGCGGAGTTCATTTCCGGCGCCGTAAAAAACTGGACGCGGCAGGACACCGTCGGTCGCATCAAGGTGCCAGTCGGTGTGGCCTATGGCAATGACACGCGAAAAGTGTCCGAGATACTGCGCGCCATCGCTATGGAACACCCATTGACCGCAATGACACCCGAGCCGGCAGTTGATTTTCTGGGCTTCGGCGCGGACTCAGTTGATTTCCAGATCCGCGTTGTGCTGCGTGATGTGAATTATTCAGTCTCCGTTCGCAGCGAAATCAATCACCGCATCGCAGAGCGCTTTGTGGAAGAGGGTATCGAAATTCCGTTCGCGCAGCGCGACATCTGGATACGCAATCCAGAAGCACTTCCCGGAGGCGCCGCCGTTCGCGGCGACGGCGAACCGGCGTTCGATTCCGTGCAAAATGACCCGCCTGAAGATGAGGTAAAGGCGTGACCGAGCCGCTTTTTCTTCGGGATGCCCACTTGCGTGAAGCGGAAGCGAAAGTAATCGCGGCATCCGAATGCGCGGTAACACTTGATCGTTCCATCTTTTATCCGCGCGGTGGCGGGCAACCTGGCGATGTGGGAAGCATCCACTGGGATGGAGGATCGGCAGAGGTCACCGACATGCTGAAAGGTGAAAACGGGGCAATCGTCCTGCAAATTGGCGATAACGCAGACTTACCGGCTCCTGGCACCGCAGTGATCCAACGCCTGAATTGGGAAAAGCGCCTGCGTCACATGCGCGTGCACACCGCGTTGCATTTGCTTTCAGTCGTCATTCCGTTGCCCGTGACCGGTGGATCAATCACAGCCGAAAAGGGGCGGCTGGATTTCGACATGCCCGATGCCCCAGAAGATAAAGAAGCTTTGCAGGATGCCCTGAACGCGCTGATCGCGCGTGACTTCGAAATCAGCGAAACTTGGATCACCGATGAAGAGCTTGATGCCAATCCGGGACTTGTGAAAACCATGTCTGTTCGACCGCCCCGTGGGGCCGGAAAGGTGCGGCTGGTTCGAATTGGCACGCCTGAAGAGCAGATCGATCTGCAACCTTGCGGCGGTACGCATGTGGCGCACACTAGTGAAATTGGCCCGATCCGGCTTGGCAAGATCGAAAAGAAAGGCGCCCGCAACAGACGTGTGAATATCTTTCTGACTTTCTGACGTAAAGGGTTACTCTGGATGTTTCTGAGGTTCTTTACATTCATAATTGTGTGGCCGCTGGCGCTGTCAGCGCAGGATTGGGACTGCAGCGGGGATCGCTGCGTCGAAACCACACCGCGGACAGAGGCAGTTGTGACCGGCAATTTCTCGGGACATCCAGGTATTTCTCCAAATGATGCCGACGCGTTCGCCGCTTTGGAACAGCAAAGTTGGCGTGAATTTCAGTTTCTTGCACTTTCACCGCAATATTTGACAGTCACGATCGACGACAACGCGGTCAATCCGCCGCGCCCACGCGTGTCAACTTATGTCAGTGAAGACGGAGAGACTTTTCGACCTTTCGAGCTGAATGCGCTGATCGGACAGGATCAAATTGTCTCGATCATTCTGTCGCAGGCCAGATCGACTGATGCGCGCGAGATCGAAACATTTTTCGCGCACGACTTTCGCTTGTTGGTCTCAACGCGTCGCGTTCTGGCGCGCAACCAGATAGCGCTTTTTGCTGACTTGCCATCATTGTCACCAATGTCGGGCGGCACGCTGGGTTGCACGAACCTTGGGTGTGGCGAGGATAGTTTGACAGCCGGAGCGCCCCCGTCGCGGGCCGATCGCAACCTGATCCACAATTTGAAAGTGCAGGCCCCACGCCAGCGGCAAACGATCTGGCCCGCGAATTGCAAAGCGAACTGGCACGGCTTGGTTGTTATACAAATGCCGTTGACGGGCTATGGGGGCCGGGGTCTCGTAAGGCAATGGCCGCGTTCAACGCCGCCGCTGGGAAAGACTATGTGGCCGAACGTGCAACCGCCAGCGCTCTTGCAGGGGCAGCACGTACAGATGGCGAAATCTGCCGCTGAACGGCACGCAATAACCCCTTGCCGTTGCCCCCTTTCTATCGCTAGAAAGCGCCGCACGGAGAGGTGGCCGAGTGGTCGAAGGCGCACGCCTGGAAAGTGTGTAGGCGGGAGACCGTCTCCAGGGTTCGAATCCCTGTCTCTCCGCCATCAGCCGATTGCGTGAGGCTGCATTGACGCGTGATGAACGTTCAAAAGATGCAGATTTTTATTAGGTTTTGTCGGCCTCTGTGGGTTAGTTCGTGTTTGGCATGTCCTCGGAATCCCGCACAACGTGTTTGGTTTAGTAGTGTGGAATGGCGCGTAGTCTTAAAGTCTATTCGCGGCGGTGGGCTTACGAAAAGAAAGTTTGATCTCCCGGGGCATTTGGAGATCTGAAAAACACCAGTGATGGCGGAGAGACAGGGATTCGAACCCTGGGAACCCTTGCAGGCTCAACGGTTTTCGAGACCGCCCCGTTCGACCACTCCGGCACCTCTCCGCGGAGGGTCTGAAGGTGCGATTTAGGCGATGGTGCGGTTCGGCGCAACTGTTTTAGGGGGTTCCAGGTGAGAAACTTCCAGCGATACGTATGCCGTAAAATTGCACACCAATGAGAAACAATAACGCGCAAGCACGGGAAATGTCGGCAATATCAAGACATACTTCACGGGATTATTTGGAATCCCGGTATGCTATGCTTGATTGTGGGCCGGGATGTTGGGGACACAAACATGAAACCATCGCGAAATGTATATCTCGCTTCGGCGTTATTGCTGACTTCGGTGGGGTCGGTTTCGGCAATTGACGCGACGCCACAGGTGCAAACAGAAATGATTGCTTTAGGACGCGATCTGTTTTTCGATCCGATTCTATCGGGCAACAAGAACATTTCCTGTGCAACGTGCCATCATCCGGAATTCGGAACGTCTGATGGCCTTTCGCTTGGCATTGGAGAAGGGGGAACCGGTCTCGGTCCTGATCGAACAGAACTGGCCGCCAGTGCTCCGAAAGAGCGCGTACCCCGCAACGCGCCGGCATTGTTCAATCTTGGCTTGGCGGAATTTACGACATTGCTTCACGATGGGCGTGTTGCAGCGGACCCGAACGCACCTTTTGGCTTTGCGATGCCGAAAGGTCAGGAATTGGAACGTCCGGTTTCCGGCGCCTTGGCTGCGCAGGCGCATTTGCCAGTGACCTCAGCGACGGAAATGGCGGGACAACCAGGCGAAAACGACGTGGCAGATGCAGTCGCGGAAGGGCGGATTCTAGGCCCTGGTGGGGCGCGGGACTGAGCTACCCCCCGAAATTCGGACACTGACGTAAGCTGCGATTTGTTGTCTGCTGATCTTCAACGCGAAGGAGATCAGAAATGTCGAAACGGAAGCAACATCATCCAGAATTCAAAGCCAAGGTGGCGTTAGAGGCGCTGAAAGGTGAAGAAACGGTCAGCGAGCTGGCTAGCCGGTTTGGCGTGCATCCCACGATGATCCATCAATGGAAGCGTGCCCTGCTTGAAGGCGCGTCTGGCGTTTTTGAGCGCGGTGGCCGGAAGGCACCGGAAGTCGATGAAGAGCAAGTGAAAGACTTGCATGCCAAAATCGGGGAGTTGGCCGTCGCCAATGATTTTTTGGCCAGAAAGCTCAAACCCTGGAACGGCAAGTGAGGCGCAAGATGATTGAGCCAAACCTGCCAGGTCTTTCGGTTGGCAAGCAATGCGCGTTGCTGTCGATCTCGCGGTCGTCGTTTTACTATGAGCCGAAGGGCGAGAGTGAGATGAACCTCGACCTGATGCGCATGATTGATAAGCAGTTCCTTGAGACCCCGTTTTACGGGGTGCGCCAGATGACGTGGCATCTGCGCAATGATGGCCACGTGGTCAATGAGAAGCGGATCAGACGCCTGATGCGGTTGATGGGCCTTATGCCGATTTACCAGAAACCCAACACCAGCAAGGCCGCTAAAGGCCACAAGATTTATCCATACCTGCTGCGTGGCCTGCGTGTGGATCGGCCCAATCAGGTTTGGTGTGCTGACATCACATATCTGCCCATGCGGCGTGGCTTTCTGTATCTGGTCGCCATCATGGACTGGCACACGCGCAAAGTTCTGGCGTGGCGCATCTCGAACACGCTGGAGGCTGAGTTCTGTGTCGATGCGCTGAACGAGGCGATCCACAAGTTCGGCACGCCAGGCATTATGAACACCGACCAAGGCAGCCAGTTCACGTCGTTTGTTTGGACGGACAGATTGCGGCGCTCAAACGTGCGCATCTCGATGGATGGCAAAGGCCGATTCCTCGATAACATCTTTGTTGAACGGCTGTGGCGGTCGCTGAAGTATGAATGCGTCTACCTGCACGCCTGGGAAACTGGATCAGAGGCCAAAGCTGGCGTCAGAAAGTGGATCGCGTTCTACAACTCCGCTTCATTGCGCCCATCTTTCTATGTTGTTGAAGAGAATAGGTTTTGCTGATCCGGGTGCGATACCGCGGGGTATTTTGGGTTCTGTCGGGCCCGTTTCTTGAGTTGTTGTGCCTTCGTTTTTGACAGTTCCTTGCGCTCAAATACCCATGGTCCGTCGGCAAGCGGGTGGTCTGCTTTGATATCACCTGCTTCTGCTGCCAACCGCAATGTTTTTGGCGCTACGCCGATCAGTTTTGCTGCGCCAGAGAGATTGAGCCACGGGTCAAGACCATTGGGTTCGGGCTCTTACCACCCTTCAAAATTTCCGGATCTGATTTGACGTTTGTCTGATCTGTGTGATTCAAGGAGTCTCCACTGCTGATATTGGAGGCTGGTTTGTTGGGAAATGTTTGTTTTTCAGAGCTTTATTCGAAGGTTGAGGCGGATTTTCAGGACCGCTTGCTCGGGTATCACAAGTCGCGCCGGGAGGGATTGTGCATCATAGCAAGCGTGATTTTGAACACGCGCAGCGTCAATCTGATGGAAAATGCGGCTGCTCTGCCCCGCGATATCGGCTCTGTGGACCACCGCTATCAATACATTTCGCGGGTTCTGGGCAATCCTCACATCGATACTGATGAGATCATGCAGGCCTATGTTGGTGAAATTTTCCGCCGCCAGTGTGAGGCCGGAGAAACGATTGTGGTGGCCCTTGATCAAAGCAAGCTCAACGAAGGGCATGAGGTTTTGATGTTATCGGTGCGGATGCGGGATCGGGCCCTCCCGGTCGCCTGGCGTGTACGCCAGACCAAAGGGCCGATTGGATGGCGCGTGCAACATGAGCTTTTGGAAGCAGTCCGCCCATGGCTCCCGGCGGATGCGCGTGTGTTGCTGGCGGGAGATCGGTTTTATGGAACCGCCCGATTGGTCGCATGGTGCCAGGAGGCTGGATGGGACTACCGGCTGCGCATGAAGGGAAATATCACACTGCAACATCAGGGTGGCGAGATGATGACGCGCGAAATTGCCCAACTGATGCCCGAAGGGCTTGTAAACGCTGAGCTTTACGGAACGGGCGTCTTTAGCAACATTGGAGTGCTTCACGAAGAGGGGCACAAAGAGCCTTGGATTATTGCCATGAATGCAGCACCGTCCGAGTACAAGGTGCTCGATTATGGAATGCGTTGGGGAATTGAAGCCATGTTCTCCGACTTCAAAACCCGGGGCTTTGAAATTACTCAAAGCCAGATCAAAAAGCCGGGTAACTCCCAAGCACCCCCCCACGTTTGAGTGTTATTGTCAGTTTTATGGTGAGTCGAATTTGCCATTTTGCGCGTGTTTTTTTTCTTTCTTGGTAACTCCCAAGCACCCCCCACGTTTGAGTGTTATTGTCAGTTTTATGGTGAGTCGAATTTGCCATTTTGCGCGTGTTTTTTTTTCTTTCTTGTCTGAATTCTGTGGCGCCGGGTTGATTTCTCTGAATCAGTGGTGGGATGGATCAGGTTGCCGCCCTTGAACAACTTCTCGCCACGGCTCTGCGTCGGATCGCTGAGCTTGAAGCTGCGTTGGCGAGCATGGCGGAAGAGATCACGGACCTGCGCCGACAGTTGGCCAAGAACAGCAGCAATAGCAGCAAGCCCCCTTCAAGTGATGGCCTGAAGAAGCCAGCCCCGCGCAGCCTGCGTGGCAAATCCGGAAAGAAAAGTGGCGGCCAAGTTGGCCACCGGGGCGACACCCTGCGCCAGACGTCAACACCCGACTTTGTCGAACGGCATGAGGCGACGCATTGCAGCGCCTGTCAGAGCGCCCTGACGGCGGAGATGGTGAAAGGGATCGAGAAGCGTCAGGTGTTCGACTTGCCTGCGCCACGCCTGGAGGTCACCGAGCATCAGGCGGCGGTTTATTGTTGCGACCATTGTCGAGCCACGACGACGGCTGGCTTTCCCGATGGCGTGGCCGCGCATGTGCAATATGGCACGCGCATGCGGGCAGTGGCGGTCTATTGCAATGTTCAGCAGCTGATACCCGAGGATCGGGTCTGCCAGCTTATGCGCGACCTGTTTGGGGCCACCAGCTTGTGCGCGGCCAGCGTGACCAACTGGACGCGCGGCGCGGCAAATAAGATGGGTGTCGTGGTTGAACACATTCTCGCCCGGCTTGCCGAAGGCGGCGTTCGGCATCTGGACGAGACCGGACTTCGTGTTGCCGGCAAGCTGCACTGGCTGCACACGATCTGCGATACCGCCTTCACCCATTACCGCATCAGCGCCAAACGCGGTGCTGTTCCAACCTTCCTGACCGGCGGGACGATCATTCATGATCACTGGAAACCCTACTACGCCCATATGAGCGGAGTGGACGCCCACGCCCTCTGCGGGGCGCATCACTTGCGCGAACTCAAGGCCATCGAAGAGATCGAAAAAGAGCCTTGGGCGACGGAGATGAGCGCAGTGCTTCATAGCGCCAATCAGCTCAGATGCGCGGCTCAGGATCAAGGCGAGACCGAACTCCCGGAACTGGTTCGCCAGGGTATAGTCACCAGATACATGGCGATCCTCGCCAAGGGGCTCGCCTTCCACGAACGCCAGCCCCCGCTGGCCAAAAGCCCCGGCACCCGCGGCCGAAAAGCCAGGCGGCCAGGCCACAACCTGCTCCTCCGCCTGCGTGACTACCGCGATGACGTTTTGCGATTCATCGCCGACTTCGCGGTCCCATTCACAAACAATCAGGCCGAACAGGACCTGCGCATGATGAAGCTGCGCATGAAAATCTCGGGCACCTTCCGCACCCTCGAGGGCGCGCGGGTCTTCGCCGACATCAGGTCCGTCATCTCGACGGCCAGAAAACACCGGTTCAACATCCTGGAAATCCTGACCCTGTCACCACCTCAGATCATCGCACGGCTCTGACGGAACAAAACCCCGCAACCCTATCGGACAGGGTGCTTGGGAGTTACCTTTCTTGTCTGAATTCTGTGGCGCCGGGTTGATTTCTCTGAATCAGTGGTGGGATGGATCAGGTTGCCGCCCTTGAACAACTTCTCGCCACGGCTCTGCGTCGGATCGCTGAGCTTGAAGCTGCGTTGGCGAGCATGGCGGAAGAGATCACGGACCTGCGCCGACAGTTGGCCAAGAACAGCAGCAATAGCAGCAAGCCCCCTTCAAGTGATGGCCTGAAGAAGCCAGCCCCGCGCAGCCTGCGTGGCAAATCCGGAAAGAAAAGTGGCGGCCAAGTTGGCCACCGGGGCGACACCCTGCGCCAGACGTCAACACCCGACTTTGTCGAACGGCATGAGGCGACGCATTGCAGCGCCTGTCAGAGCGCCCTGACGGCGGAGATGGTGAAAGGGATCGAGAAGCGTCAGGTGTTCGACTTGCCTGCGCCACGCCTGGAGGTCACCGAGCATCAGGCGGCGGTTTATTGTTGCGACCATTGTCGAGCCACGACGACGGCTGGCTTTCCCGATGGCGTGGCCGCGCATGTGCAATATGGCACGCGCATGCGGGCAGTGGCGGTCTATTGCAATGTTCAGCAGCTGATACCCGAGGATCGGGTCTGCCAGCTTATGCGCGACCTGTTTGGGGCCACCAGCTTGTGCGCGGCCAGCGTGACCAACTGGACGCGCGGCGCGGCAAATAAGATGGGTGTCGTGGTTGAACACATTCTCGCCCGGCTTGCCGAAGGCGGCGTTCGGCATCTGGACGAGACCGGACTTCGTGTTGCCGGCAAGCTGCACTGGCTGCACACGATCTGCGATACCGCCTTCACCCATTACCGCATCAGCGCCAAACGCGGTGCTGTTCCAACCTTCCTGACCGGCGGGACGATCATTCATGATCACTGGAAACCCTACTACGCCCATATGAGCGGAGTGGACGCCCACGCCCTCTGCGGGGCGCATCACTTGCGCGAACTCAAGGCCATCGAAGAGATCGAAAAAGAGCCTTGGGCGACGGAG
This sequence comes from uncultured Paracoccaceae bacterium, assembly GCA_951812305.1. Taxonomy (GTDB): domain Bacteria; phylum Pseudomonadota; class Alphaproteobacteria; order Rhodobacterales; family Rhodobacteraceae; genus Rhodobacter_B. Next base: position 809,305 of record CATOSB010000004.1, on the reverse strand, counting down.
ATGAGCGCAGTGCTTCATAGCGCCAATCAGCTCAGATGCGCGGCTCAGGATCAAGGCGAGACCGAACTCCCGGAACTGGTTCGCCAGGGTATAGTCACCAGATACATGGCGATCCTCGCCAAGGGGCTCGCCTTCCACGAACGCCGGCCCCCGCTGGCCAAAAGCCCCGGCACCCGCGGCCGAAAAGCCAGGCGGCCAGGCCACAACCTGCTCCTCCGCCTGCGTGACTACCGCGATGACGTTTTGCGATTCATCGCCGACTTCGCGGTCCCATTCACAAACAATCAGGCCGAACAGGACCTGCGCATGATGAAGCTGCGCATGAAAATCTCGGGCACCTTCCGCACCCTCGAGGGCGCGCGGGTCTTCGCCGACATCAGGTCCGTCATCTCGACGGCCAGAAAACACCGGTTCAACATCCTGGAAATCCTGACCCTGTCACCACCTCAGATCATCGCACGGCTCTGACGGAACAAAACCCCGCAACCCTATCGGACAGGGTGCTTGGGAGTTACAAAGCCGGATCGATTGGCCCGCCTCATTTTGGTGCTGGCAATCGCCATGTACTGGGCTGTTTCAACCGGAGCAAACGAAGAGCACCACGTCGCAATACGCGGCGAAAAAAGGGGATTCGAAAAGCCCGAAGGTCCTTATGCTCTCTCTTCAAGACAGGCCTTCGTGCTATCCGACGATGCCTCGCAGGTTATGCCAAAATCCCCAAGCTCTGGGATGTCTGGCTAAATTGAAGGGTGGTAAGGTTCGGGCTTGAATACGGGAATCTTGCGGTAGGACCGCAGTGCTGTGACTCGCTCCCTGGTCCATCGGTTGCCGTTTCCGGTGACGAGACCGTTCCGGTTCAGAACGCCGGCGATGACATCGTCGCTGGCGATCCGCGCAAGCTGGCGCACGGCTTCGACAATATCCGGCGGCGTCGCGTTGCGCTGTCCTCTGCGGCGCTTTGGCAGGCGGATTTCCGTATGTGCGCCACCCACCCAATGAACCATCAAAACGATCTCGGAGGCATCATCGTCAAGATCTGCCACCACTTCCCGGATCACCGTGCGAACGATGCGCTTCTTCAACCTGGCATCGGTGGCCGGCGCGAACCAGACGCGTTCGAGATCGGCCCCCAGGGCCGCCAGGTCTTCCACCGGCGGCGTGGTCCCGTTCGGGCTGACCGCGTCATGGTGAACGATCTTGTTCTCGATCTCCTGAACCTGCTGAAGTGCCCGGTTCCACCGGGCTTCCAGTTCGGCGGTCACGAGGCGGTTCTCGGGATCGGATGCATCATACTGCCGGAATGCCCGATCAGTCGCGTATTGAGCCGCTTCCAGATCACGGCAGAGCGCATCGCGAACCTGATCCCGCTGGCGCACTGCTTGCCTGGCGGCCACCTCTGCGGCGGCAAGGGCGCCGGGTCCGACTACCTTCAAAAGCGCCTGTTCAATGGCATCGTCGACCCGCAATCCGCCGAAAGCGATGCAGCGCGCTTCGCCGTTGTCCAAAAGGCCGCGCCAGCAGGAGTAACGCGGGATGTCATGCTTCTTGCCGGTATAGCGAACCGTAAGCTTGCGGCCGCAGCGCCGACAACGCAGCAGCCCGGCCAGGAGCGCGGAACCATGTTTGGCCGCGCCATGATGCCTGCTCTGAGGGACGTTATTGCTTACCATCTTGCGGATCGCCTCTGCCCGTTCCCAACTCACATAGCCTTCATGCGCGCCCGGCTTCAATGCCAGCCAGTCGTTGCGGTCTTTCCTGCGAATGGCGGTTGCCCCGAACCCCGCCGCTGCCCGGGTCTTGCCATAGGCATAGGCCCCGCCATAGGCCGGATTGACGATCATGCGATGGATGGTGGCATATGTCGGCCGCCGCCAGAGCACTTCACCCTGTTTGCGCAAACTGGGCAATTCAAGGTCATGTTCGAGAAACCACATGAGGGCCTGCCGCGCGCTCCCCAGCTCGGCGACCTTGTCGAAAACCAGGGATATGGCCTCTTGCACGCGGCGGTCCGGGTCCTTCTCAAGCCGGTCCCCAGCTTTTACGAATCCGACTGGGGCAGCGACGACAAGTTCGCCGCGCCGTGCTTTCTCGTGGCGCGCGGCGAGAGATCGTTGTCTGAGAAGATCGAGTTCGTATTCGTTCAAGCTGCCCTTCAGGCCCAAAAGCAGCCGGTCATTGCCATCGCGCGGTGCATAAACCGTTTCCTGGTCGATCAGTACTGTGTCGACGACGCGACACATCTCTACGAGGTGCTGCCAATCCCTGCTGTTGCGCGCAAAGCGGGACACCTCGCGCGCCGCGACGGCGCCGGCCTTGCCCAAACAAACATCCGCGATCATCCGGTCAAAGCCTTCTCGCGCAACACCACCCGCCGCAGAACGGCCGAGATCGTCATCCACGGTCTCGATCCGGCTCCAACCCAAATCCGACAGCCGCTCCCGCATGGCATATTGCAGGGTGCTGCTTTCCCGGTTGTGCAGGACCTGGTGGGCCGATGACTGACGGACGTAAAGGATCGCCTTGCGCTCCAGATGCTGCGGGCCAATCTTCTCATGCTTCATGATCATTCTCCCCGTCTGCCGCGCCTGCATATTCCGCCATCAGGCGTGCCATCAACCGTGTCAGCGTTTGCCGCGTGTCGTCGGGGAGGCTCTGCCAAAGCGGAGTCTGCGTCGCGGTCGCGGACCGAGCGTCCGGGAACAGTTCGAGTTGCGTCGTCGTCATTTTGCGCGGCATTGGCCAACCTCCGATTCTCGTGTTCAGAGTCCAATGCTGCGTCAACGCGGGATGGGGAGTCGGGTTTATTGAACGACTCACAGTCGATATCGCAAACAAGCCCCGCAAGAGCCTTCAGAGCGCCCAGGTCCACATGCGCCGTATCGACCCGACGACAGGCCGCACATGAGGCCCGGTCAAACATCCATATAGGGACTTCCAGAAGCCGGTCCGACCGGCGGCCGGTGAGATTGCACCGAAACACGGCTTCGCCGGATTTATCGATCACCTCATGGACATAAACCGACCGGCCAAACCAGGGGTGCCATCGATAATGAACCTCGCGCAGGTCGGTAACGTGGGTGTTCTGGCGTTCTGTTGTACAACCACAAGCGCCCTCATTCCGCCCTTGGCGGCAAACCACCCGCTGTGATCTACTGGCAGCGAAATGACACAACCCAACCCGATCAGCAGGTACAAAGAGTAGCTTAATTTACGCCAGATCTTGTCCAAGAAATGGGGAGTAGCTCAGACTTGCTGGCCCGCCGTGTGGCCGCCGTGGCCGACTACCGTAACCGCTTTGCCGCGGCCGGTGTGTCAGAGGCTATTCATTTCGCCGATATCGCCACGGCAATTTCGGCGTTCATCGGTGAAGAATTCAGCGCAACGAACAGCCCCTATGACCGGTTCATTCTGGGCGACGCCACCGCCTTGGATGAGGATGAGCGGCGTGGAATGGAAATATTCAATGGCAAGGCGGGCTGCAATGAATGTCATTCTGGGCGATTTCAAACCGACCACATGTTCCATTCCATCTCGCTGCCGCAGTTTGGCCCCGGCAAGGGAGGTGTTCGGTACTTTTGGGGCGATGACGGCCGTGCGGCAGTTTCCGGCGATCTGAGCGACCTGTTTCGGTTCAGAACGCCAAGCTTGCGCAATGTGATACTGACGGCGCCTTACGGGCACAACGGCGCATACAGCGAACTGGAGGACATGGTGCGCCATCATCTTGATCCGATCCGCGGGCTGGCTCTTTATGATTTGGACAAAGCTGCGTTGCCTGCAATGACGAACGCCAAGGATGATGACATTGCGCTTCTGGACTTTGAGGAAAACCTGCGCATTGCCGCTTCATCAGATCTGACGCCTAGGGAACTTTCGACGGACGAGTTTGCAGACCTGATGGCGTTCCTTGGCACATTGACGGATCCCAAATTCATTGACGTCGCGCATATTGTTCCTGAGCAGGTGCCAAGCGGATTGCCGCTGGATTGACATCCCGCAGATGTTTTGGCGATTGGCGTAGCGTAGGCTATCCGATTAGTATTTCGCCAAAGCATCTAAAAGGAAGTTGAATGCGCCTGATCGCGGTTGTTCTGATCCAGACCCTTTGGTTCGCGTCAATTTCTGTGGCGCAAAGTGTTGCGCCGATAGACACGCTTTATCGTGCTCTCGGATTGCCGGAAATTCTGGCAATCATGCGCGAAGAGGGTATGGGCTACGGGCTGGAAATTCAAAGTGATCTTCTGGAAGGGCGGGGCGGCGAAGAGTGGCCTGCCATCGTGAACGATATTTATTGGCTTGAGCGGATGCAAAACACGGTTCGAAACCGATTAGACAGCGAACTTGCTGCCAATGATCTTGCCCCTATGATTGCATTTTTCACATCCCCGATGGGGGAAAAGATCGTGTCGCTTGAAGTCTCCGGGCGGCGCGCGTTGCTGGATGAAAGCATTGAAGACGCAAGCAAAGAGGCCGCGGCCAAATTGCTGGAGGACGAGGGGAAAAGGCTGGAATTGCTGGATGATTTCATGATTGCGGCTGATCTGGTTGAAAGCAATGTCGTTGGCGCGCTTAACTCCAACTTTGCGTTTTATCAGGGGCTGGCATCGGGCGGCGCATTGCCTGAGGACATGACCGACGCCGAGATACTGGCCGACGTTTGGTCGCAAGAGGAAGACATACGCGTAGATACGAAGGAATGGCTCTATTCCTACCTTTTGCTTGCTTATCAACCGCTTGAGGATGACGAGTTGCAACAATATACCTTACCACCCTTCAAAATTTCCGGATCTGATTTGACGTTTGTCTGATCTGTGTGATTCAAGGAGTCTCCACTGCTGATATTGGAGGCTGGTTTGTTGGGAAATGTTTGTTTTTCAGAGCTTTATTCGAAGGTTGAGGCGGATTTTCAGGACCGCTTGCTCGGGTATCACAAGTCGCGCCGGGAGGGATTGTGCATCATAGCAAGCGTGATTTTGAACACGCGCAGCGTCAATCTGATGGAAAATGCGGCTGCTCTGCCCCGCGATATCGGCTCTGTGGACCACCGCTATCAATACATTTCGCGGGTTCTGGGCAATCCTCACATCGATACTGATGAGATCATGCAGGCCTATGTTGGTGAAATTTTCCGCCGCCAGTGTGAGGCCGGAGAAACGATTGTGGTGGCCCTTGATCAAAGCAAGCTCAACGAAGGGCATGAGGTTTTGATGTTATCGGTGCGGATGCGGGATCGGGCCCTCCCGGTCGCCTGGCGTGTACGCCAGACCAAAGGGCCGATTGGATGGCGCGTGCAACATGAGCTTTTGGAAGCAGTCCGCCCATGGCTCCCGGCGGATGCGCGTGTGTTGCTGGCGGGAGATCGGTTTTATGGAACCGCCCGATTGGTCGCATGGTGCCAGGAGGCTGGATGGGACTACCGGCTGCGCATGAAGGGAAATATCACACTGCAACATCAGGGTGGCGAGATGATGACGCGCGAAATTGCCCAACTGATGCCCGAAGGGCTTGTAAACGCTGAGCTTTACGGAACGGGCGTCTTTAGCAACATTGGAGTGCTTCACGAGGAGGGGCACAAAGAGCCTTGGATTATTGCCATGAATGCAGCACCGTCCGAGTACAAGGTGCTCGATTATGGAATGCGTTGGGGAATTGAAGCCATGTTCTCCGACTTCAAAACCCGGGGCTTTGAAATTACTCAAAGCCAGATCAAAAAGCCGGATCGATTGGCCCGCCTCATTTTGGTGCTGGCAATCGCCATGTACTGGGCTGTTTCAACCGGAGCAAACGAAGAGCACCACGTCGCAATACGCGGCGAAAAAAGGGGATTCGAAAAGCCCGAAGGTCCTTATGCTCTCTCTTCAAGACAGGCCTTCGTGCTATCCGACGATGCCTCGCAGGTTATGCCAAAATCCCCAAGCTCTGGGATGTCTGGCTAAATTGAAGGGTGGTAAGCGGGATGAGGTTATAAAGAACGGCGGCGGCGGCAACGGTATCTATCGTTGCACAAATCAGCAGGGCGAACTGCGCCTGAAGGCTGGGAAAATTGACGGCAAATAATGCTCTGGGACGCCAGATTGTCGCGAGCATCACCATTAGCGCCACTGCGAGGGTTAGTGCGGCAACGGGTCGGGCGAACGCGATATGAGTTATGCCCGAAAGTTGGTGATGGCCTGAAGCGGGCGGCATATCATGGCGGTGCAATCGCGCCGTCAATCTCAATGAGAAAGGATATGCCACCATGGCCAAATCTACTATTGTACCATTCGAACTTCCATCGGAATTTTCACCTGATCCGCTGACCGAAGTGATCCAGTCGGGTGCGAAGGAGCTTCTGCGCACGGCGGTTCAAGCTGAAGTTTCCGCATTCATCGCCGAGTACGCGCATCTTTTGGACGAAGAAGGCCGCCAACGCCTTGTCCGTCACGGTTTCTTGCCGGAGCGCGAGATGATGACGGGGATCGGCACGGTTCCTGTACAGGTGCCGCGCGTTCGGGACCGCGGCAGCAATGAAGATGGAAGCAAGATCAAGTTCCGCTCGGCGCTGGTGCCGCCCTATTTGCGCAAGTCGAAGTCAGTGGAAGAGTTGCTCCCCTGGCTGTACCTGAAAGGTATCTCGACAGGCGACTTCAGCGAAGCACTGGCAGCACTTCTTGGGCCGGATGCCGAGGGGCTGTCGTCTTCGACCATCACGCGTCTGAAGGCTGCGTGGTGGGAGGAATATGAGACCTGGCGCAAGCGCGATCTCACTGGCAAGCGCTATGTCTACATCTGGGCGGACGGGGTTTACTTCACGCCGCGTCTGGACGGGGATCGTCAATGTATGTTGGTCATTATAGGCGCAGATGAGTATGGTCAGAAGGATGTTTTGGCGATTATGGACGGGTTCCGAGAGAATGCCGACAGTTGGCGCGACCTGTTGAAGGGGCTGAAGAAACGTGGTCTGGCGGTGCCCCCGGAACTGGCCATCGGCGACGGCGCACTTGGGTTTTGGACCGCTCTGCGCGATGTCTTCCCCGAGACGCGCGAACAGCGATGCTGGGTCCACAAAACAGCCAACGTGTTGGGCGCGATGCCAAAATCTTTACACGAAAAGGCCAAGTCCGATCTTCAGGACATCTGCCCTCTCGGTGAATGCATGCATTCACCTGTCAGGTAACAGATGGCCGAGACCAGGAAGGAGGCGAACGCGGCTTTCGATCTTTTCGTGGAAACCTACGGCGTGAAATACGAGAAGGCCGTCGCCAAGTTGGTGAAAGACCGCAGTGAATTGTTGGCTTTCTATGACTTCCCTGCCGAACACTGGAAGCACATCCGAACCACGAACCCAATTGAAAGCGTTTTTGCCACTGTCAGGAACCGCACCCGGAAAACCAAGGGCTGCCTGAACCGCAAAACCGCCCTCGCTATGGTGTACAGGCTGATGATCCTTCTCGGGACATTGCTGCGCAATACCCTGTCAGACAATGGTCAGCCAAGAAAAAGTGGCGGAAGATCTCCGGACCAAACCGTCTACCCGAAGTCATTCAGGGGGTTGAATTCAAGGACGGCATCAAGCAAGTTCAAATCGCCGCCTGATGAAGGCCGTCACCAACTTTTGGGCATATCTCCGCGATATCCGGCCTGGACCATAGTACCATCAGCGCGGCGAGAACGGCGAGCGCCGCCATAAAAGACATGCAGACCGCCACGGTAACCTTTGCCGCCTGCCAAAGACTCGCGTCGCGCAGGATGCGCCACCGCGCCAAAGTGCCTGTCAAAAGCCCAAACCCGGTAATTTGTGCAGTTGCAACCGACGCAATGCCGGAGAGGCGCGCGACCCGATCCGGAACATCTGTGTTCAACACCCGGTGTATGATCAATTCCATGCGCCCGACGGCCCAGAAACTTATCACCGCCGCGCCGAGCGCGGCGATCCATTGGAGCGGCGCGATTTGTTCAACCGCACCGAGAATTTCGCCAAAATTGAGGTTCTGTGCCCGGTTCGCCACCAGAAAACCGAAGGCGATCAGCAAAAGAAACGGCATCCATTGCCGTGAAATCAAACCACGCAGGCATTCCCTGTTGCCCTGAACGTATAACCGTTCGGCCATTACCCAACCCCTTTGGATCCCCACGTGCCAAAAGTGACGGGAATTCGTGACCAAAGAGTAAAGCCCCACTTTCATGGCAAAGTGGAGCCAGGGTTTAGGTCATGTTTTCAGAAAGTTAAATCAGATTTCATCCATGATCTGGGACTTGGCTTCGGCCATCAGCGCCTTCATCTGCGCGCGAATCGTGGCCTCGTCCGCTTTATTGCCCAGATCACCGGCAAGTTTGCGATAGACATCTTCGTCGCCGGGTTCTTCGAAATCCGCCTTGATGACTTCTCTGGCATAAGCTTCAGCGTCGTCGCCGGATTTGCCCAGAATGTCTGCCGCCCAAAGGCCCAACAGCTTGTTGCGCCGTGCCTCTGCCTTGAACTGCATCTCTGCGTCATGGGCGAATTTGCTTTCGAATGCGTTTTCGCGGTCGTCGAATGTGGACATTGGGCCGTGCTCCGTTTCAATCCTGTACCTTTATAATGGATATGCACCCCGCGAATGCGCTTCGCAAGGGGCTTGCCTTGCCCCTTTTTACGGCTTGCCCTATAGCCAGCCGAAAGCGGGGAATGGCCTCGCGTGAATGGATGTCTCATGGCACGGCGCAAGAAGATTTACGAAGGCAAGGCCAAAATTTTGTATGAAGGGCCGGAACCGGGCACATTTGTGCAGTATTTCAAGGACGATGCCACTGCGTTCAACGCCGAAAAGAAGGACGTGATTGACGGCAAGGGTGTGTTGAACAACCGCTTGTCGGAGTATTTCATGACCGGGCTCAGCAATGTTGGCGTGCCGACGCATTTTCTGAAGCGCCTGAACATGCGCGAACAGCTGATCCGTCAGGTAGAGATCATTCCGCTTGAGGTGATTGTGCGCAATATTGCAGCGGGCACGATGTCGAAACGTCTGGGCCTGAAAGAGGGCACGCCGCTGCCGCGCCCGATCATCGAGTTCTGCCTGAAGGATGACTCGCTTGGCGATCCGCTGGTGTCTGAAGAGCATATCATCGCGTTCGGCTGGGCAAGCCAGCAGGATCTGGATGACATGGTGGCGCTGGCATTGCGTGTGAATGATTTCATGTCGGGCGTGATGTACGGCGTCGGCATCAAGCTGGTGGATTTCAAGATTGAGATTGGTCGCGTTTGGGAAGGCGATTTCCAACGCCTGATCGTGGCGGATGAGATCAGCCCGGACAGCTGTCGATTATGGGATATGGAATCCGGTCAGAAGCTGGACAAGGATGTGTTTCGCCGCGATCTGGGATCATTGGCCGATGCCTATACGGAAGTCGCGCGGCGGTTGGGCGTTCTGCCCTCGAATGTGACCCACGCGGTCAAGCCGCATGTGATCAACTGAGGCGTTCTTCAATGGGCGGGAAAGAAGCAGGGGGCAAAAGCATGAAAGCGCGCGTACAGGTCATGTTGAAAAACGGCGTTCTGGACCCGCAGGGAGAGGCCGTCCGGCACTCGCTGGGCACGATGGGGTTTGCTGGCGTTGAGAGTGTGCGCCAGGGCAAGGTGATCGAGCTGGACCTGGCTGAAGGCACGACGGAAGAGACCGTGAAAGAGATGTGCGAAAAGCTGCTCGCTAACACAGTCATCGAAAGCTACGAGATAAAGTTGAGCTAATCCCGATGGACCAATCGCAACTGTTCTTCTGGCGAGAGCTGCCCGACGGGCGGCGCGAAGTCAGCTGGCGGCTGTGGGTGCTGATCTGGGTGTTGCCGGTTCTGATGCTGGGCGCGGGCGTGGCAATGCTGGCCTTTGAGGGCTGGCGGCACATGGCCAGTGTCCCCGGAAAAGGCGAGGTCGTGCGGGTTTATTCCTGGGAGGGCGATACGCCGTTTGATCGGGGTGCCACCAATTACGGGCCTGTTTTTCGCTATACCTGGTCGGACGGAAAGGTGACCGAGGCCAGTGCTGCGATGTCCCATCCTGACTGGAATTTCGAGATCGGGTCCGTTCATGACATCCGGTGGTTTGAAGGCGTCAAACGGGATGTGGTGTTGCCGGGAATTCACAATTGGCTGGCCGGTTTGATCGTGCTTGCGATTGGGGTGGTTTGCCTTTTGCCAGCCTTGTGGGCAACGCGCCGGTTGCGGCGCTGGATCGCGGCGGGATCGGCGGTTGCGAAACCCGGCAATTCGACGCATTAAAGCGGCGAGCAGTCAGCGAGGCAAAACCAGATGAAAGCCGCCATACTTGTCTTTCCGGGATCTAACTGTGACCGAGACCTTGCCGTGGCATTCAGGAATGCGGGCGCGGTTGTGGACATGGTCTGGCACAAGGACACCGCGTTACCGGAAGGCACAGATATCGTCGGGGTGCCGGGCGGGTTCAGCTATGGCGATTATCTGCGCTGCGGGGCGATTGCGGCGCAGTCGCCGATAATCGGGGCGCTTAAGGCACATGTTGAACGCGGCGGCTTTGCCGTTGGTATCTGCAACGGGTTTCAGGTGCTGACCGAAACCGGGTTGCTGCCGGGTGCTTTGTTGCGCAACGCGGGCCTGAAATACATTTGCCGCGTAGTTGGTTTGAGTGTCGCAACAACGGACAGCGCTTTCACCAGTCGCTTTCGCGCTGGCGACCAGATCGACATTCCGATCGCCCATCATGACGGCAATTATTTCGCGGATGATGAAACGCTTGCGAGGTTAAGCGACGAGGACCGCGTGGCATTTACCTATACAGACAACCCGAATGGATCGCTAAACGATATTGCCGGTATCCTGAGCGAAAACCGCCGCGTTCTGGGTATGATGCCCCATCCCGAGCGCCGCGCCGAGGAAGCCCAGGGTGGCACCGATGGCGCGCCGTTTTTCGCCGGTCTCGTGGATGTGATGGCATCCGCTTGAGCGTGATATGCACGGGCGTGTAACCTTCGTCTCATGAGCACGGATCTCGTCACGCAGGATATCCCTGAAAAATCGTCTATGTCCTGGACAGGGCGCGGTGTGCTGATCCTTGTGCTGCTGCTGGCGGTGGCAATTGTCTGGATTACAAACAATGTTCTGACGGAGCGTTACACCGCATCGACCAAAAACAGAGCAGAGGTTCGTCAGGCGCTTTATGTCGGGAACCTTTTGAGTGAATTACAGAGAACATCGATATTGCCGCTGTTGTTGTCGCGCGACCCGGTTTTGATCGCCGCGTTGAATTCCGGCGATTTTTCGCAGACCTCGCAGCACCTGATTCAGCTACAGGATGAAGTTTCGATTTCGGCGATAAAGGTCATGGACCTTGCCGGGCGCGTCGTTGCCGCCACTGATCGTTCACAGATCGGGAAAGGCCTGAAGTCGGAGGCTTATTACGTGGCTGCACTACGTTCTGACGATACGGTGTTTACAGCCGCCGAAGGTGAAAGCGGCGGTATCGGTTTCAACTATACCCGCAGGATCGAAGATGATGGAGAACTGACCGGCGTCATTCTGGTCGAGGTGGATCTGCGGAAGTTTGAACAAAGCTGGTCTTCGATTGCTGACGCGGTTCTGGTGACCAACAGCGAAGGCGTGATCATCCTTGCGACCGAACCGAAGTGGCGGGGGCTGACCGAGGAAGAGGCGCTGGAAGCACAATCCGCGCCCTCGGCAATTGAACGGGCGATTCGTGCGACAGCAGATTGGGCGGCACTGCCATCAGAGGCGTTGTTACCGGGCAGTTCGCTGCTGCGCGTGGAAACCCGCATCGCATTTCGCGGTTGGCGGATGGTCAATTTTACATCCTACAGCAGTGTGCGGGAACGCGTAAACGCAGTTCTAGCGCTGGAAATCATGGGTTTTGCGATCTTTCTGGCGGCCGGGTTCTATTTTTCCAGTCGCCGGGCCTGGGCGCGGTCGATCTTTTTTCAGCGTGAGTCGGCAGAGCTTTGCCAGTTGAACGATGCGCTGCAGCGGGAAATCGCCGAACGCCAAAGGGCGGAAAAGAACCTGGAAGTGGCCGAGCAAACCATTGCGCAGTCATCCAAGCTGGCCGCGCTGGGGGAGATGTCGGCAAGCGTCAGCCACGAATTGAATCAGCCGCTGGCGGCGATGAAAACCTACCTCGCCGGAGCGAAGCTGTTGTTACAGCGAAGGCGCCCGGAAGAAGCGCTGTCCTCCTTCCAGCGTATTGATGATCTAATTGAAAGGATGGGGGCCATAACGCGGCAGTTGAAATCTTATGCGCGCAAGGGATCAGAAGCCTCAGAGCCAGTGGATGCAAGGGATTCCGTGTCGTCTGCCATCGCGATGATGGAACCGCAACTGAAAAGCCGGAAGGTCAGAATTCAGCGCAATTTGCCGAAAGAGCCGGTGATGGTGCTGGCAGACAAGGTGCGCCTTGATCAGGTGTTGATCAACCTCTTGCGAAATGCATTGGACGCCACCAAGTCTATAGAAGAACCGCGTGTCGACATAACGCTTGCCGCAGGCGACAGTTCGATCATTACCGTGCGCGACAATGGCCCGGGCATCGAAGACCTCGAGAACCTGTTTGAGCCGTTTTACACGACCAAGGCACCCGGTGACGGCGTTGGGCTGGGGCTTGCCATTTCATCCGGCATCGTGAACGACCTTGGCGGAAGGCTGACCGCGCGCAACGGACGTGAGGGCGGCGCGGTGTTTGAGGTGCAGTTGCCTTTGTTGAGAGGCATTCGAGCGGCAGAATGAGGACCTAAATGGCTCAGGCAATGAAAATCGCAATCGTCGATGACGAAAAGGACATGCGTCAGTCGATCAGTCAGTGGCTGGCGCTAAGTGGATTTGACACGGAGACGTATCCAAGCGCGGAGGATGCGCTGAAAGGGCTGGGGCCGGAATATCCCGGCGTGGTCGTCAGCGATATCAAAATGCCCGGCATGGACGGGATGCAGTTTCTGAAGCGCCTGATGAGCGTGGACAGCGCGCTGCCCGTGATCATGATCACCGGCCACGGCGACGTACCGATGGCGGTCGAGGCGATGCGGGTCGGCGCCTATGATTTTCTGGAAAAGCCGTTCAACCCGGACCGAATGACCGAACTGGCCAAGAAGGCCACGCAATACCGCCGCCTGACACTGGACAATCGCGCGCTGCGGAAAGAATTGTCTGATGGCTCTTCTATCATGAAGAAACTTGTCGGGGCTTCGCCGGTTATGGACCGGTTGCGTGAGGACATTCTCGATCTGGGTCAGGCCGAGGGGCATGTTCTGATCGATGGTGAGACGGGGACCGGCAAGACACTGGTGGCGCACGCGCTGCACGCCGTTGGGGCCAAGGCGGGGCGGAAATTCGTGATCATGTCCTGTGCGGGGCTGGACGAAGAGGCGCTGATAAAGCGCCTGTTTGGGCCGATGGACGAGGGCGGTGACCAGTTGCCTGCGCTTGAGGACGCACGCGGGGGCACATTGGTTCTGGAGGATGTCGAAGCCCTGCCGGAAGCAGTTCAGGCGCGACTTCTGAGCTGGATCAACGAATCCGGCAATCCACCCGAGACGCGGCTGATCGCAATCTCGAACCTGCAGGAGCAGGGCAAGACCTGTGAGGACGTATTACGCCCCGATCTCTATTATCGGCTTGCGGCAATGAAGATCACGCTTCCGCCGCTGCGTCAGCGGGGCGAGGACATTCTGATGCTGTTTACGCAGTTTGGCGAACAATTTGCCGATGAATACGGCTGCACGCCGCCGCAGGTCAGCGCGCAGGAAGCCGCGCAGTTGTTACAAGCACCATGGCCGGGAAATATTCGTCAACTGATCAATGTCGCCGAACGCGCCGTGTTGCAGAACCGGCGCGGGACAGGGACGATTGCCTCGCTTTTGATGGCCGAAAGCGATGAGGTGCAGCCGATTATGACGACCGAGGGCAAGCCGCTGAAGGAATATGTCGAGGCATTTGAGCGGATGCTGATCGACAATACGATGCGGCGCCACAAGGGATCCATCGTCAATGTGATGGAGGAACTGTGTTTGCCGCGCCGGACGCTGAACGAGAAAATGGCTAAATATGGCTTGCAGCGGGCAGATTATCTTTGAAGCTTCGTGGTGCATATTACTGGTCTCCTTTTGCTGAACGGTGCGGCACGTTTGCTGGTGCTGCGCCGCAAAAAAACCCGCATCCAAATCGATTTATGGCGTGAAATTCGTCGGCGCCGGTTTTGTTTACAGAATGTTTGGCGACGCGTAGTGTTTCACCACATTGATATTTGGTAACTCCCAAGCACCCTGTCCGATAGGGTTGCGGGGTTTTGTTCCGTCAGAGCCGTGCGATGATCTGAGGTGGTGACAGGGTCAGGATTTCCAGGATGTTGAACCGGTGTTTTCTGGCCGTCGAGATGACGGACCTGATGTCGGCGAAGACCCGCGCGCCCTCGAGGGTGCGGAAGGTGCCCGAGATTTTCATGCGCAGCTTCATCATGCGCAGGTCCTGTTCGGCCTGATTGTTTGTGAATGGGACCGCGAAGTCGGCGATGAATCGCAAAACGTCATCGCGGTAGTCACGCAGGCGGAGGAGCAGGTTGTGGCCTGGCCGCCTGGCTTTTCGGCCGCGGGTGCCGGGGCTTTTGGCCAGCGGGGGCTGGCGTTCGTGGAAGGCGAGCCCCTTGGCGAGGATCGCCATGTATCTGGTGACGATACCCTGGCGAACCAGTTCCGGGAGTTCGGTCTCGCCTTGATCCTGAGCCGCGCATCTGAGCTGATTGGCGCTATGAAGCACTGCGCTCATCTCCGTCGCCCAAGGCTCTTTTTCGATCTCTTCGATGGCCTTGAGTTCGCGCAAGTGATGCGCCCCGCAGAGGGCGTGGGCGTCCACTCCGCTCATATGGGCGTAGTAGGGTTTCCAGTGATCATGAATGATCGTCCCGCCGGTCAGGAAGGTTGGAACAGCACCGCGTTTGGCGCTGATGCGGTAATGGGTGAAGGCGGTATCGCAGATCGTGTGCAGCCAGTGCAGCTTGCCGGCAACACGAAGTCCGGTCTCGTCCAGATGCCGAACGCCGCCTTCGGCAAGCCGGGCGAGAATGTGTTCAACCACGACACCCATCTTATTTGCCGCGCCGCGCGTCCAGTTGGTCACGCTGGCCGCGCACAAGCTGGTGGCCCCAAACAGGTCGCGCATAAGCTGGCAGACCCGATCCTCGGGTATCAGCTGCTGAACATTGCAATAGACCGCCACTGCCCGCATGCGCGTGCCATATTGCACATGCGCGGCCACGCCATCGGGAAAGCCAGCCGTCGTCGTGGCTCGACAATGGTCGCAACAATAAACCGCCGCCTGATGCTCGGTGACCTCCAGGCGTGGCGCAGGCAAGTCGAACACCTGACGCTTCTCGATCCCTTTCACCATCTCCGCCGTCAGGGCGCTCTGACAGGCGCTGCAATGCGTCGCCTCATGCCGTTCGACAAAGTCGGGTGTTGACGTCTGGCGCAGGGTGTCGCCCCGGTGGCCAACTTGGCCGCCACTTTTCTTTCCGGATTTGCCACGCAGGCTGCGCGGGGCTGGCTTCTTCAGGCCATCACTTGAAGGGGGCTTGCTGCTATTGCTGCTGTTCTTGGCCAACTGTCGGCGCAGGTCCGTGATCTCTTCCGCCATGCTCGCCAACGCAGCTTCAAGCTCAGCGATCCGACGCAGAGCCGTGGCGAGAAGTTGTTCAAGGGCGGCAACCTGATCCATCCCACCACTGATTCAGAGAAATCAACCCGGCGCCACAGAATTCAGACAAGAAAGAAAAAAAACACGCGCAAAATGGCAAATTCGACTCACCATAAAACTGACAATAACACTCAAACGTGGGGGGTGCTTGGGAGTTACGATATTTGAAGGAATAAGATGCGCTATTTGACGACCGCACTGATATTTCTTTTGACCGCCCCTGCAAACGCGGACTTATTGTTCCCACCTGACATGAAGATTCAGGAAGTAACCAACGGGGGCGACGGATTTCTGAGCAACCTTTTGGGCATCTGGTATGGAGATATGAACGCCGATGGCCACATCGACGGGGTTGCGTTTACTGAAATTGGCAGTGCAGTGCGGTCGCGAACGAGTATTGGTAGCAGCGACACGGTCGTCACGGCGATACTAAGCTTTGGCCATCCTGATCCGTCGGTGCGAAAATACATCCAGCCGATGAAATTACGTGTTGGAACGACGCGTGACAGCCAGCTTTTTCAGATGGTTTCTGAGGCCAGCAACCGAAATCGTGAAAAACTGAGCTTCACGTTCGGAACCAATGTCGATGTTCTTGAAGGGCGTTTCACCCACCGGCATGGCCGGATGGGTCCGGCGAATTTTCAAAAGGCGAAGCCGAACGAATAAGCGTGCAATTCTTTCCTATGTGACATTTGGCCATTGTATTCGACGGACCTTCGCACTTATGTTAGCGCCAAGCGTCGGCCATTGGCCACGCGACGGAATTTCCCGGTGTACCGCATCACGGCATAGCGACCGGAAGGGACAAACGGGAATAACAAACCGGGCCTCGAACAGTAGTTTCAGGGGCTGGGAGATTGCCCGACCTCGATTGAGGGCGGGCCATGAACGGGCGCGGAACGCTGTGAACAGCGGCTGCGTCAAGGAAGAACCGCGATGAGGCGCGAGAGGCATAAACTGACGAGCGACCGGGCAATATCGCCCGCGCCGGTTTCTGCACGCGCCGCACCAATCGCCCAAACAAGCCACCTAGCCAAGAACCTCGCGCGCCCGGGCGCCAGCAGGCGTTTGCCTGGGTGCAGAGATATTACATGGCAAAGAAAATGCTTATCGACGCCACCCACACGGAAGAAACCCGTGTCGTGGTGGTGGACGGAAACAAGGTCGAGGAGTTCGACTTTGAATCGGAAAACAAACGCCAGCTCGCTGGCAATATCTATCTAGCAAAAGTTTCGAGGGTCGAACCCTCGCTACAGGCCGCATTCGTTGAATATGGCGGCAATCGGCATGGGTTTCTGGCGTTTTCAGAAATTCACCCGGATTATTATCAGATACCTGTTGCGGATCGCGAGGCGCTGTTGGCCGAGGACCGAGCCTATGCGCAAGCACAGGCGGCGGAAGAGGATGAGAAACCCAAACGGTCACGCCGCCGCCGCAAGCCTAAATCGGAGAAGAAGGCACCTGAGGCCAGCGCTGCTTCCACATCTGAGGATTCGAGTATCGACGGCATGGAAGTCGTCGAACTTGACGGTGACGAAAGCGCGGAACACGCCAACGACAACATCGTAGCCGATGAGCCGGTTCAAAAGCCCAAACGCAGCCGCAGCCGCAGGAAAAAGAGCGACGGGAACGCGGAAGCAACAACTGAAGCCGCAAAAGAGGATACCGCCGAAGATACCAACGGAGCCAAAGAAGATGCGCCGAAAGGTGACAATGCACCCGGTTCTGACGACGACAATCCCAAGACCGTCGCAATGGCGGTCGAAAGTGACGACCCGACCATCGCCGAAGGCGAAGAAGAGGCCGAAGAAACGGATGCCACATCCGATGATGACAAGGCTGAGCCGCCGGAACCGCAAGCCGACAGCGATGCCGCGGACGGAGTCGACGGTAATGCGGACGATGACGACGGCGACAAACCGCTGGACCCAGCGGAGCGCGATGAGGCCATCGAATCCGTCGCCGACGAAGATGTGACCGAAGAAATCCGCCAACCTCGTAAGTCACGTCCGCGCCGTTACAAGATTCAGGAAGTTGTCAAGGTGCGCCAGATTATGCTGGTGCAGGTGGTCAAGGAGGAACGCGGCAATAAGGGCGCGGCGCTGACGACCTATCTTTCTCTGGCTGGTCGATACTGTGTTTTGATGCCCAACACCGCGCGTGGCGGTGGCATAAGTCGCAAAATCACAAATGCGCCAGATCGCAAGAAACTCAAAGAGATAGCGAACGAAATTGATGTGCCGGACGGCGCGGGTCTGATCATTCGGACCGCCGGTGCCAAGCGCACGAAGTCCGAGATCAAGCGCGACTATGAATATCTGCAACGGCTTTGGGAGCAGATCAGGGAACTGACACTGAAATCCATCGCGCCGGCGAAAATCTATGAAGAAGGCGACCTGATCAAACGTTCGATCCGCGATCTTTATAGCCGCGAGATTGACGAAGTGCATGTCGAGGGCGAGGGCGGGTATCGCACCGCCAAGGACTTCATGAAAATGATCATGCCGTCCCACGCCAAGAACGTGAAACTGTACCAGGACCCGATGCCGCTTTTCGCGCGTTTTCAGGTCGAAAGTTACCTCAGCAGCATGTTCAACCCGACGGTGCAGCTGAAATCCGGCGGCTATATTGTCATAGGTGTGACTGAGGCACTGGTCGCGATTGACGTAAACTCTGGCCGGGCCACAAAAGAAGGCTCAATCGAGGAAACGGCGCTGAAAACCAACCTTGAGGCGTCCGAAGAAGTTGCGCGGCAACTGCGCTTGCGCGATTTGGCCGGTCTGATCGTGATCGATTTCATCGACATGGAAGAACGCCGGAATAATTCGGCCGTCGAAAAACGCATGAAGGACAAGCTGAAAACCGACCGGGCCCGCATTCAGGTGGGCCGGATTTCGGGATTCGGTTTGATGGAAATGAGCCGCCAGCGTCTGCGCCCCGGCATGATCGAGGCGACGACGCAGCCTTGCCCGTCCTGTCACGGCACCGGGCTGGTGCGGTCTGACGACAATCTCGCGCTGACGATCCTGCGCCAGTTGGAGGAAGAAGGTACGCGGCGGAAAAACCGGGAGGTGCTGTTGAAAGCGCCGGTTGGTATTGTGAACTTCCTGGTGAACCAAAAGCGGGAACATATTGCCCAGATAGAGGGCCGCTATGGCATGGCGATCCGGGTCGAAGCGGACCCGATGCTGATCTCGCCGGATTTCTCTATCGAAAAGTTCAAAACTGCGACACGGCTGGTGCAGCAATCAAGCCCGGTTGTTTCGGTTGACGCCTCGATGATGCCCGATGAAGAAGAGGTGGTTGAGGCGACCCCGGAAGCGCCGCAAGAAGAAGACGCGCCAAAAAAACGCCGTCGGCGGCGCCGGAGGCGGCGCGGTGGTGGCGGATCGGGTGAGAATTCGGGCGCCGAGGCGCAAAGTGCCGAGTCCGCCGAAACAGCGCAGAACGCTGACGAAACACCGGCTGAAGAAGCGCCTGCAGAGACTCCCGACAATTCTGCTGATGAGGCCGAAAAACCAAAACCGCGGCGGCGGCGCAGCAGTCGCTCCAAGAAGTCGGAGGTCGCTGAGGAACCAGTTGCTGATGAATCCAAACCGGATGCCGAAGATGCCAAGCCTGCGGAAACCGTAGACGCGGCGGCTGAAGAGAAGCCCAAGCGCAAGCGTGTGACCAGATCACGCAAGAAGAAAGAGCCGGAAGCGACGGCAACCGAAGCGGCCACCGAAACCGTCGCGCAACCTGCACCGGTACCGGAAGCAAAGCCGTCGCCGCCAGCAAAAGAGCCGGTTGCGGCGGTCGAAGTGGCAGCGGCACCTGCAGAGGCCGCAAAGCCGAAAAAGCGTGGTTGGTGGTCGATGGGCCGGTAAGGCGCCAGACAGTTTTAGGAAAAGGCGGCGCCCTAGGTGCCGCCTTTTTCAATTGCGAAACTGTATACACCGCCAATTGTTTCACTGGATATCAGGCGATGACCGTTCTCGGCACAAAAATGCGGAAAATCCACGACCGACGCGGGATCGTCGGCTTCGATATGCAACACATTACCGGGCTTCATGCCCAGAAGCCGCTTGCGCGCTTTCAGAACGGGCAGGGGGCATAACAGGCCTTTGGCATCCAGTGTTTCATCCGCATTCATAGCAGTGCATTAGGAAAGTTGTTTCAAAACGTCCACAGCCTTGTGAAAAACCGTCGGGTGACGCAACAAGCTGAGGCGCATATGTCGGGATGAGGCGATAAGGATCGGCAATGTTCGGTTTTGAAATCATTGACGCAAGTTTGTTGCCCGCAATGCTGATTGCGGCCTTCGCCGGACTGCTTTCGTTTCTCAGCCCCTGCGTGTTGCCAATCGTGCCGCCCTATCTGGCGTATATGGGCGGCATTTCTATGTCGCAGATGTCGGATGACGCAGCGGCGCGGCGCAGCGTGACGCTTTCGGCGCTGTTCTTTGTGCTTGGGCTGTCGACGGTCTTTTTGCTTTTGGGATTCACGGCTTCCGCTTTTGGCGCGTTTTTCCTGCAAAATCAGGATTGGTTCGTGATTGGTGCCGGCGTCGTCGTGATGATCTTCGGGATGCATTTCGTGGGCGTGTTCCGCATCGCCATCATGGATCGTGAAATGCGGGTCGAGGCAGGTGACCGGGGCGGTTCTGTATTTGGCGCGTATATCCTAGGGCTGGCTTTTGCCTTTGGCTGGACACCGTGCATCGGGCCAATCCTTGGATCCATCCTGACCCTTGCCGCAAGCGAGGGCAGCGTCGCGCGCGGCACGTTGCTTTTGGGATTCTATGCGTTGGGGCTTGGTCTTCCATTCCTGCTGGTCGCGGCATTCTTCCCGCGGTTCAAGGGCTTCATGGCCTGGATGAAACGTCATATGGAACGGATCGAGCGGATTATGGGGCTGTTGTTGTGGACCGTTGGTCTGATGATGGTGACCGGGCAATTCACGCGGTTCAGTTGGTGGCTGTTGGAACGGTTTCCCGCGTTGGCGACATTCGGCTGATCGCGTTATCGCGCCGGGTCTTTAACGAGTTCGTTCAGAAGATCGAGCAGCTGATCCATTTTGTCGGCTCCGAATTCATCCTCAAGCCGCGCGAATATCTCTTTTGCGACTGGTCCGTTATCGCGAATGAGCGATTTGCCGGATCTGGTAATCTCAACGATCATGCGCCGCCGGTCCTTGGGATCTGAACGGCGCGTGCACAGCCCCTCGCCCTCGAGATGTTGCAATATCCGCGTCAGGCTGGGCATCAACAGACAGGCAGAGCGGGCAATCTCTGTTGCATCGACGGCACCCTCCTCTTCAAGAACACGCAAGACACGCCATTGCTGTTCTGTGACACCGGCGTCGTGCAGCATCTGGCGGATGGGTGCCATGACCTTTTCGCGTGCGCGCAAAAGAGCAATCGGCAGTGACCTGGACGTTGCGTGCATCTTGTTTTGATCACCATTGGACGGCATGATCGAACTATCGCTGATCCACCAAAACCTCACAAGTAAACTTGTCGATCATTGACATACCGGCGAATTAATGGTAAACATGTTAAATAAAAAGGCGGAGCGCCATGCCCCATCTGACCATCGACTATTCTGCGAATATGGAAGAGGTTTGCGATATTGCAGGTCTTTGCGATCATTTGCGCAGGACGGCGGCGGGGTTGGATGTGTTCCCCGAAACCGGCGTTCGGGTGCGGGCGCACAGGGCCGATCATGTGTCCATCGGGGATGGAGACCCCGTGCACGGGTATGTTGATATCTCTGTCAGGCTGCGAGAGGGCCGCGCGCAAGTGGACAAGGAGAATGCCGTCAGTGTGTTGTTCGGCGCGGCACGTGAATACCTTTACGATGTGATCAATAGCAGACCGGTGATGCTTTCGATGGAAATGCGCGACATTGATGCGCAACTTAGCCCAAAGGTGAACACGGTCAGAGAATGGATAGAGCGCAAGAAATGAGTGACCTGGAAAAGAATCTCGACAAGCTGGAGGGCTATCTGGCGCGTTTCCGGCAGAATGGCGTGCAAAATCTGATTGCCGGAAAGTCGGTTGCCGCCAAGACCGGCGAGACATTTCAAAACCTGTCGCCGGTTGATGACAGCGTGATTTGCGAAATCACGAAAGGTGGCGCCGATGACATTGACGCCGCGGCCCGGGCGGCGCGGGATGCGTTTCCGGCGTGGCGGGATTTTCCGGCAGTGGAGCGCAAGAAGGTGTTGCACCGTATCGCCGATCTGATCGAGGAGCGGGCAGAGGAGATTGCCTTGCTGGAATGCTGGGACACAGGTCAGGCGCTGCGGTTTATGTCCAAGGCGGCGTTGCGCGGCGCAGAGAATTTTCGGTTCTTCGCTGACCGCGCCCCGGCGGCGCGGGATGGGCAATCTTTGCCCTCACCGACATTGATGAACATTACGACCCGGGTGCCGATTGGCCCGGTGGGGGTCATCACGCCGTGGAATACGCCGTTCATGCTGTCGACATGGAAGATTGCACCCGCGCTGTCGGCGGGCTGTACGGTGGTTCACAAGCCAGCAGAACTGTCGCCGGTGACGGCCTCTGTTCTGGCAGAGATCGCGCAGGAGGCGGGCTTGCCACCGGGCGTTTGGAACGTTGTGAACGGCATGGGTGAAGATGCCGGCCGCGCACTGACCGAGCATCCGGATATCAAGGCCATCGCCTTTGTCGGTGAAAGCGCGACCGGATCGGCGATCATGCGGCAGGGATCCGAGACGCTGAAGCGGGTGCATTTCGAACTGGGCGGCAAGAACCCGGTCGTGGTGTTCGACGACGCCGATCTGGACCGGGCGCTCGATGCGGCGGTGTTTATGATCTATTCGCTGAATGGAGAGCGCTGCACGTCGTCGTCGCGCCTGCTGGTGCAAAAGAGCATCTCGTCGGACTTTACAGCCCGCCTCGAAGCACGGGCGAAAGCCGTGAATGTCGGGCACCCGTTGGATCCCGACACCGAGGTCGGGCCGCTTATTGGTCACGGGCATTTGGACAAGGTCATCAGTTATTTCGACGTGGCACGCGAGGATGGGGCGACGATTGCCGCGGGCGGCGAGCGTTTGGGAGACACCGGTTGTTTTGTTGCGCCGACGCTATTCACGGATGCGCGGGCAGATATGCGCATTGCGCAGGAAGAGATTTTTGGCCCGGTGCTGACCGTTATTCCGTTTGAGGATGAAGCCGAGGCGCTGAAGATCGCCAACCGAGTTGAATACGGCCTGACCGGGTATGTCTGGACCAATGATCTGTCGCGTGCCTTGCGGTTCACCAATGAACTGGAGGCCGGGATGATCTGGGTCAATTCCGAGAATGTGCGACACCTTCCAACGCCGTTCGGGGGCGTGAAGGCCAGTGGTATCGGGCGCGATGGCGGCGACTGGTCATTCGAGTTCTATATGGAGCAAAAACATATCGGCCTCGCACTCGGAGACCACAAGATACCACAATTGGGGAAAATCTGATGCCTGTACCTGCACCAAACCTTTACCCTGATTTCAATGTCATTCGCCTGAGCCACGTGGATTATCGTGTGACAGATCTGGCAAAGGCGCGGGCGTTTTATGTTGATACACTCGGGCTGCAAGTGACTGAAGAGAATGCGGGCACGATTTATCTGCGGGCGATGGAGGAGCGGGGGCATCATTGCATCGCACTTCATGGAGCCGACGAGGCGGATGTCGCAGCGCTGTCGTTCAAGGTCTTTGACGAAGAAGATCTGGACAAGGCGGAACATTGGTTCAAAGCGCGCGACATTGCGACCGAGTGGGTCACGCGCCCGTTTCAGGGGCGGACTTTTCGCGCCCGTGATCCTTGGGGAATGCCGCTGGAATTCTACGCCCGGATGGACCGGGTTGAACCGCTGACGCAGAAATACGCGCTTTATAAGGGTGTTCGCGCATTGCGGATCGATCATTTCAACATGTTTTCATCCGACGTTGATGGCGCGGTGGCGTTTTACAATGACATGGGGTTCCGCACGACCGAGTTCACCGAGGACGAAGAGACCGGGAAAGTCTGGGCCGCGTGGATGCACCGCAAGGGCGGAGTGCATGACATTGCGTTCACCAACGGGCTGGGGCCACGGTTGCACCACACGGCGTTCTGGGTCGGTAATCCGCTCCATATCATCGATCTTCTGGATGTCATGTCCACGACCGGCTGGCTGGAAAGCATTGAACGCGGGCCGGGGCGGCATGGGATATCAAACGCATTCTTTCTATATGTTCGCGATCCCGACGGACACCGGATCGAGATATATGCTTCCGATTATCAGACGGTTGACCCCGACCACGAACCGATCCGCTGGGATCTGAAAGACCCGCAGCGCCAGACACTTTGGGGCGCGCCGGCGCCAAGGTCATGGTTCGAGGAGGGGTCTGATTTTGACGGGGCGGAGGTGAAGGAGCCTGCGCTGAAGGCCCAACCGATTATTGCGCCGTGATGTCGGGTTTTTCCGTATTTATGACCAAGAAGAAACGGGTGGATTTGTGAAATTTGCAAGCGTGACCGCGGGTGGCGAGCGGCTTTATGGCGTGGTGAGCGACGACGGGTTTGTCGCGTTGTCGCCGGATTTCCCAGAGTGGCGCACCATGCGCGATGTGATTGCGGCAGGCGGACTGCCGGAACTGGCGTTGTCCTGGGCTGGGCGCACGGTGACGCATGATTCCTGGGTCTATGACATACCGGTGCCGAACCCCGAAAAGATCATCTGCGTTGGCGTGAATTTTCCGGATCGGAACGCGGAATATAAGGACGGGCAGGAGGCGCCGCCGAATATGTCTTTGTTTCCGCGCTTTGCCCGGTCGTTTGTGGGGCACAATGTGGCGCTGACCCGACCGCCGGAAAGCGAAAAACTGGACTATGAGGGCGAGATCGCGGTGGTGATCGGCAAGGCGGGGCGGCGAATTTCGCAAGCCGATGCCTATGACCATATCGCGGCGCTGACGCTGTGCAATGAGGGTACGATCCGGGATTGGGTGCGGCACGCGAAGTTCAATGTCACGCAAGGCAAGAACTGGGATGGGTCAGGGGCGATTGGGCCGTGGCTTGTGCCGTTTGAGGACCCCGCGCAACTGGATGACATTCGCCTGACGACGCATGTGAATGGTGAATTGCGTCAGGACGACCGGACGAGCCGGATGCTGTTCCCGATCCGCCGCCAAATCGAATATATTTCCACATTCACCACACTTCAGCCCGGCGACATCATCGTCACCGGCACGCCAACCGGCGCGGGCGCGCGGTTTGATCCGCCGATTTTTTTGAAACCCGGCGATGTGGTTGAGGTTGAGGCCGAGGGGATTGGTTTGTTGCAAAACGGAGTGGTGGACGAATGACACCGGAGGAGATTGAATCGGCCGGCGCAGCGCTGTTTGAAGCGGAACGCACCCGCAAACAGATCGGCATCTTCTCGCAGGCGCATCCGGAAATGGATATGGACGCGGCATACGCTGTTCAGGCGGCATTTTGTGCGCGCAAGGAAGCCGCCGGGGCGAAACAGGTGGGCTGGAAGATTGGACTGACGTCCAAGGCGATGCGCGATGCATTGAAAATCGACATTCCCGACAGCGGTATCCTTTATGAGGATATGGTCTTCGAGAATGGTGCCGATATCCCCGGAGACAGGTTTATCCAGACGCGGATTGAAGCTGAGATAGCATTTGTCATGGCGCGTGATCTGGAAGGGCCGGGGGTCACGCGCGCGGATGTTGTGACGGCGACAGAAGCGGTCTGCCCGGCGCTGGAAATCCTCGACACGCGCATTCTGCGTAAAGATCCTGAAACCGGAGCAATCCGAAAGATCGTCGATACGATTGCCGATAATGCAGCCAATGCGGGGATCGTGATGGGCGATGCGCGCGCGCTGGACGATGTCGACCTGCGCTGGATCGGTGCGATCGTCAGCCGCGATGGTGAGGTGGAGGAAACGGGCCTCGGGGCAGGGGTTCTTGATGATCCCGCGCTGGCCGTGGCGTGGCTGGCAAACCGGCTGGGTGAATATGGCGCGAAGATCGAGGCCGGTCAGATTGTTCTGTCGGGGTCTTTCATTCGCCCGATCGAGGCACCGCGCGGATGCAGGATCGCGGCTGATTACGGCGTTTTCGGGCGCGTGATGTGCCAATTCGCTTGACCTTCCCTGATAAGCAAAGAAGTTTCGCCGAAGCGCGTTAAAGCCGGGGGACGCATGGGCGACGTCAAGAACATCCTATTCATCATGTATGACCAGTTGCGGTTCGATTACCTGAGCTGTGCGGGTCATCCCCATCTGGAGACGCCGAATTTTGACCGCGTGGCGGCCAAGGGCGTGCGGTTTTCCAACGCCTATGTGCAATCGCCGATCTGTGGGTCGTCGCGCATGTGCTTTTACACCGGCCGGTATGCGCAAAGCCACGGGGCGGAGTGGAATGGCTGGCCGCTGCGCGTTGGCGAAAAGACATTGGGCGATCACTTGCGCGATGTCGGCATGGATTGCTGGCTGATCGGCAAGACGCATATGAAGGCGGATGTTGAGGGGATGGAGCGTCTTGGGGTCGACCCCGACAGCATCATTGGTGCGCGCACGGCGGAATGTGGGTTCGATGTTTGGGTGCGTGACGATGGGATGGTGCCGGTGGGGCCCGAGGGCAGCTATGACGGGCGTGTTTCGCCCTATAACGAATGGCTGAAAGAAAAGGGGTATCCCGGCGAAAACCCGTGGTCGCATTATGCCAATTCGGGTATCAAGGACGGCCAGATTGCACCTGCATGGCTGATGGAAAATTCCGGAATGCAGGCGAATATTGTTGAAGAGGACAGCGAAACGCCGTGGCTGACGGATCGGGCGCTGGATTTCATCGACGGGCAGGATGGCCCGTGGTGCGCGCACTTAAGTTACATCAAGCCGCACTGGCCCTATATCGCGCCTGCACCTTATCACGACATGTACGGCCCGAACCACGTGCCCGCGCCTGTTCGAGATGAAGGTGAGCGTGAAGACCCACATCCCGTTTTCAAGACTTTCATCCAAGGCAAAATAGGTAAGGCGTTTCAGCGTGATGAAACGCGAGGAACGGTGATTCCGGCTTATATGGGGCTAATCAAGCAATGCGATGATCAGCTTGGGCGTATTCTGGATAGGCTGGAAGAAACCGGCGCGATGGAAGAGACGATGATCGTGCTGACATCGGATCACGGCGACTATCTGGGCGATCACTGGATGGGCGAGAAAATGTTCATGCATGATTGTTCGGTCAAGGTGCCGATGATCG
Organism: uncultured Paracoccaceae bacterium; assembly: GCA_951812305.1. Classification (GTDB taxonomy): domain Bacteria; phylum Pseudomonadota; class Alphaproteobacteria; order Rhodobacterales; family Rhodobacteraceae; genus Rhodobacter_B. The sequence continues at coordinate 782,377 of CATOSB010000004.1, read as the reverse complement.
TTTTTGATCCGCGTGAGGGGGCGGATGGAACGCGGGGAACGGTTTGCGATGCGCTGATTGAATCGATCGATATCGCACCGACATTCATCGAGGCCGCAGGTGGTGAACCGCCAATGCATTGGCTTGAAGGCCGATCCCTAAGGCCTTGGCTTTTCGGCAAAACCCCGGATTGGCGCGAGGTTGTGATTAGCGAATATAACTATGCCGCAACACCTGCGTCGCAGATCGTCGAGGCATCCAACCCAGATGCGCGACTGATGATGGTGTTTGATGGCCGCTGCAAGCTTATTCATTTCGAAGGTGGTTTTCGACCAATGTTGTTCGATCTGGAAAGTGACCCAAATGAGTTTGAGGATCTCGGCGCAAGCGGCGATCACGCGCAGGTCATTGCCAGGATGTATGAGCATCTGAACAAGTGGGGCAGGCGACAGTCGCAGCGCGTAACGGTTTCAGAAGAGAAGCTGGAAGCCATGCGTGGGAGGTCATACCGCCGGGGTATCGTGCTGGGTGCCTACGATGAGGCCGACATCGATGAAGACCAGATCATGTACTATGTCGGAGCGGCGGAAGCAGACTACACAAAGAAATAACTTGCCTGAGAAAATGATGATTTCGGTTTGTATCTGGTCAGAACATGGGCTGGAGCCGTCGTGACGCAGTGCCGACCTGCTCTTTCATCTGGCCGTAAGTAACCCCGATTCTGGATAAGACGTTGGCGTCACCAGTGCACTACTCGACAGAATTTTTTTGTAGTTTTTTGATTCGTTTTTTACGATACTCGTTGACCCTTTTTCGCAGAGGGTTGCGATGAGGGATTTCCACCATTGTTATGGAAATGATCCTCGGTTCTCTCAAAGCCTCATTTGGCTCCAGTTCAACGGCAATTCCGCCAAACTCTCCAAGAAATAGAACATTTGAAACGGTTTCGTGATCTGCTTTGAATGTATCAGGGTCATTTTTCCGTACGTGTTTCGGGATGATCACCTGAAAGGGAGTGGCAGCCATCAGATCGAGCACAAGTGTCATGGTTCTTTTAGGGAGCGCAGCCAGTTCATTGAGCTTATCCGTGAGGGCGTAGAAACGGTTGGGGTCCTCTTCCATCATGTCGAACATGAGGTCCCGGATCTTCTCATAAGCGAGATCTTCGTTGATTGGGAAGTTGTTCTCCATGGCGCGCACCTTTTGCCCCGTGTTGACCAGCCTGAATGCCCCCGTGATTAGTATGGGGTGAGAGGGGTTCCAAGTACGTTGCCCCATGATTCAAGGTTCAAAAGCGACACAATATGGACCGCCACTCATGTCGATCACTAACACCGCACTTTTTGTCTGTCTCGATGATTTTGCAAAAACCTACGAGGACTGGGAGCGCCACCGGTTGATCCCCTCGGGTCGTCAGAGGCTTCGCTCCGGCAAGCTGACCCTGGGGGAGAGCCTGTTCATCATGGTCTTGTTTCACTTGTCGCCGTTCAAGGACTTCAAACATTATTGGATTTATGGCGTTGAGCAGAAATACCGTGACTGCTTTGGCAACCTCCCGAGCTATGGTCGGTTTGTCAGCCTCATGCCAAGATTAATGGTGCCGTTTTGCATACTGCTGCACTGCTTCAGCGGTGAAAAAACCGGCGTCTATTTTGCCGACAGCACTAAGCTCGCGGTCTGCCACAATGCCCGCATTAATCGAAACAAGGTCTTCAAGGGGCTGGCAAAGCGCGGTCGCAGCACAATGGGCTGGTTCTTTGGCTTCAAACTGCATCTAATCATCAACAACAAGGGGGAGATCATGGCCGTCAAAATCACGGCAGGTAATGTCGATGATCGAAAGCCGTTTGAAGCCATGATCGCGGGCCTCGAAGGCAAAATATTTGCTGATAAGGGCTATATCTCCAAATCCCTCTTCCAACGGCTCTGGCAGCGTGGCCTCCACCTCGTCACCGGCATTCGCCGCAACATGAAAAACTATCTCCTGCCAATCCTGAACAAAATCCTGTTGCGAAGGCGGTTCATCATCGAAACTCTGTTCGATAAGTTGAAAACCAGCATGGGACTGGAACACACTCGACACAGATCGCCTGCCAACGCATTCGTACACCTCATCTCGTGTGTCGCAGCCTATATGCTCGGGAAAACCAAAGGTAACTCCCAAGCACCCTGTCCGATAGGGTTGCGGGGTTTTGTTCCGTCAGAGCCGTGCGATGATCTGAGGTGGTGACAGGGTCAGGATTTCCAGGATGTTGAACCGGTGTTTTCTGGCCGTCGAGATGACGGACCTGATGTCGGCGAAGACCCGCGCGCCCTCGAGGGTGCGGAAGGTGCCCGAGATTTTCATGCGCAGCTTCATCATGCGCAGGTCCTGTTCGGCCTGATTGTTTGTGAATGGGACCGCGAAGTCGGCGATGAATCGCAAAACGTCATCGCGGTAGTCACGCAGGCGGAGGAGCAGGTTGTGGCCTGGCCGCCTGGCTTTTCGGCCGCGGGTGCCGGGGCTTTTGGCCAGCGGGGGCCGGCGTTCGTGGAAGGCGAGCCCCTTGGCGAGGATCGCCATGTATCTGGTGACGATACCCTGGCGAACCAGTTCCGGGAGTTCGGTCTCGCCTTGATCCTGAGCCGCGCATCTGAGCTGATTGGCGCTATGAAGCACTGCGCTCATCTCCGTCGCCCAAGGCTCTTTTTCGATCTCTTCGATGGCCTTGAGTTCGCGCAAGTGATGCGCCCCGCAGAGGGCGTGGGCGTCCACTCCGCTCATATGGGCGTAGTAGGGTTTCCAGTGATCATGAATGATCGTCCCGCCGGTCAGGAAGGTTGGAACAGCACCGTGTTTGGCGCTGATGCGGTAATGGGTGAAGGCGGTATCGCAGATCGTGTGCAGCCAGTGCAGCTTGCCGGCAACACGAAGTCCGGTCTCGTCCAGATGCCGAACGCCGCCTTCGGCAAGCCGGGCGAGAATGTGTTCAACCACGACACCCATCTTATTTGCCGCGCCGCGCGTCCAGTTGGTCACGCTGGCCGCGCACAAGCTGGTGGCCCCAAACAGGTCGCGCATAAGCTGGCAGACCCGATCCTCGGGTATCAGCTGCTGAACATTGCAATAGACCGCCACTGCCCGCATGCGCGTGCCATATTGCACATGCGCGGCCACGCCATCGGGAAAGCCAGCCGTCGTCGTGGCTCGACAATGGTCGCAACAATAAACCGCCGCCTGATGCTCGGTGACCTCCAGGCGTGGCGCAGGCAAGTCGAACACCTGACGCTTCTCGATCCCTTTCACCATCTCCGCCGTCAGGGCGCTCTGACAGGCGCTGCAATGCGTCGCCTCATGCCGTTCGACAAAGTCGGGTGTTGACGTCTGGCGCAGGGTGTCGCCCCGGTGGCCAACTTGGCCGCCACTTTTCTTTCCGGATTTGCCACGCAGGCTGCGCGGGGCTGGCTTCTTCAGGCCATCACTTGAAGGGGGCTTGCTGCTATTGCTGCTGTTCTTGGCCAACTGTCGGCGCAGGTCCGTGATCTCTTCCGCCATGCTCGCCAACGCAGCTTCAAGCTCAGCGATCCGACGCAGAGCCGTGGCGAGAAGTTGTTCAAGGGCGGCAACCTGATCCATCCCACCACTGATTCAGAGAAATCAACCCGGCGCCACAGAATTCAGACAAGAAAGAAAAAAACACGCGCAAAATGGCAAATTCGACTCACCATAAAACTGACAATAACACTCAAACGTGGGGGGTGCTTGGGAGTTACAACCAAAGTTAAAATGGGACCCATAACCGTGCCGGAAACAATCAGGCAGGTCGAATACCAGATATAGCGCTTATCCAGAACTCAGGTTAAGTACTTCGGGGGATTGTCCTTGGTTGCGCCATTGGTTCGGGCGACCTAGTGGACGACTTGGCAAAGCCCCAGTCAGCTGGAATTGCGAGGCCAATTCGAACGCCCGCTTCGGCCTGACAACCTTCGAACCAGTGTCACACGAAATCACCCTGATCTAGGGAAGCAGCGCCAGCACCACCGTTGCGGTAACCAAGTTCAGCGCAGTGCCCAGCAGCACGCTGGAGGCAACCACGCGTTTGCCCACGCCGTACATTGAAGCAAAGATGTAGGCGTTAATGCCGGGTGCCATTGCCGCAGTAATCACAACGGATCGGAATTCACCCGTTGACAGGCCCGCAATTCCGCCAGTGAACCATGTAATTAACGGGGTCATCACCAATGAGACGGCACAGATGAAAAGGATCGTCGGCATGTCGCCCTCGGGGCGGTACTGACTGAGAACGCCGCCAAGGGCGAAAATTGCAACGGGAAGGCCGGCGCGGGCCATCAGATCAACGGCGTCCCACGCAAATCCGGGTAGTGGCAGGCCCGTGACATTGACCACAAAGCCAAGTGCGATTGCGATCATCAGGGCGTTCCTGCCAATGGCCCGTGCGACTGCGGTAAAGGCATTGCAAAGGCCCGCACCGCGCGCGCGCACCAGTTCCATAACCACGAAACCGAGCGTGTAACAAATCGGTGCATTCAGTGCGATGATCGCGAAATTCGGGCCCAGTGCGTCGGCGCCATAGGCACGTTCCGTGATTGGCAATCCCATGACGACCGAGTTGGAAAACAACGCGGCAAATCCGATGGCGACACAGTCTTCCCAAGGGCGACTGAACAAAACTCGCGCCCCAAACAGGGCCACGAGAAAGGCGCAGGTTGCGCCGAAATAATATGTGCCAAGCAGCGGCAGGTGAAAATTCTGCCCCAGATCAAGCGTGGCGATGGCTTTGAACAGTAAGCACGGGATTGCGAAATTCTGCGCGAATTTCATCAGCCCTTCGATTGTGTTCCCTGCCAGATGACCCCGCCAGACGGCGTAATACCCAAGCCCGACCACGGCGAATACGGGCAGGACGACCGCGATCAGCGCTGTCATAGTTGGATGCCGGTGTGCTTGATCATACGGGCATCCGTATGACCATGCCATCATATGCCGGTTCCACATTGTCGGGCGTTTCGGCGGCGACTTCGCAGTAGTCGAGATCATTGTGCATGTTGGTCAGAACCGCGCGTTTTGGCCCTGCGCGTTCGATCCACTCGAGCGTCTGCGCGAAATGTGAATGGGTCGGGTGCGGATCGCGGCGCAAGGCATCGACGATCCAGATATCTAACCCGTCAACGGCATTCCAGGCGATGTCATTCATTTCTGCCACATCCGGGAGATAGGCGAGATCGCCGACGCGAAACCCAAGTGCATCGATTGCGCCATGTTCGACAAGGAAGGGTTCGAATGTGATGGCGCCGCCTGCGCCGCCAATCGTAACGGGACCGTCGATTTTGTTGAGTTCAAGAATGGGCGGGTACGTCGAACCTTCAGGTTGGACAAAGGCGTAGTTGAACCGCTCCATCAAGGCCTTGCTCGTAGGCTCATCCGCCCAGACCGGCAGGCGTTGGCGCATGTTCAGCACGACCATGCGCAGATCGTCCAGTCCATGAACATGGTCTGCGTGAGCGTGTGTATAGACCACGCTATCAAGCCGCCCGATACCGGCACCCAGAAGCTGTGCGCGCATGTCTGGCGAGGTGTCGATCAGGACGGTTGTGGTGCCGTCGTCGGTCACTCTTTCCACGAGCAATGAACAGCGCCACCTGTGGTTCTTGGGGTTTTCGGGATCGCAACGGCCCCAATGCCCGCCGATGCGGGGAACGCCACCAGAGGACCCGCAGCCAAGGATCGTAAATCGCATCTCTGCTGTCATGCGGTTGCCTTGAAGGCTGCAACTTTTGTGAACAGGCGGTCAAAATTTTCCTGGGTCCGGCGCGCGAATTCCGGGTAATCGAGGCCAAGGATATCGGCGCCGACTTTCGCGGTGTGGACTGTGTACGCCGGTTCGTTTCGTTTGCCGCGAAACGGGGGCGGCGAGAGGTAAGGCGCGTCGGTTTCGACCAATATCCGGTCAACCGGAGCGGCGGCGAATATGTCGCGCAGCGCTTGGGATTTCGGGAAGGCAGCAATGCCGGGCATAGAGAGGTAGAAACCAAGCGACAGCGCGGCCTCTGCCAGTTTGGGGCCGGAAGAAAAACAGTGCATGACACAAGCGTAAGCGCCTGCCTTGTGCTCTTCGCACAAGATCCGGGCCATGTCGTCATCGGCATCGCGGGAATGGATTATCAGGGGCAGTTCGGTCTGGCGCGCCGCCTCGATATGAACCCGAAGGCTTTGTTTTTGGATGTCAGCGCTTTGGGCCGTGTAGTGGTAATCGAGGCCAGTCTCACCAATGCCGACGAACTTCGGATGCTTTGCAAGTGCGACCAAATCCTCGACACTTGCCAGTGGTTCCTCTGCCGCGCTCATCGGATGGGTGCCAGCGGCGTAGAAGACCGGCGCGTATCTTGTTGCGATAGCACGCACCTGTGGTTCCTGTCGCAGTCGCGTGCAGATAGTGACCATTCTTGTGACGCCAGCATCTACAGCACGCGCCACCACGTCGTCGCGATCCTCATCGAAGCTGTCGAAGTCCAGATGGCAATGGCTGTCAGTGATTTCCGGCGGGTTCATGGCTCAGGCGGCCAAACGCGCCGCTGTCTCGTTGATCTTGAAAAGCGTATCAAGGATCAGGGCAGCAGGGTCAAGATTGACGGCCTGGCCGTGCCGGGTGCGATGGCTGAGATCCTGTTGCAGTGATGCCCAGCGTTGTGCGGTCAATGGCCCGGGGTTGAGATGGGCAAACAGCACAGCTTCGCCTTCTGCTGCTTCCGGATCGGGCGGGCCAGACACACCGGCGCGTGCAAGTCGGGACAGGAACAGGTCGATCAGTTCCAACACGAGGTCGAATTTCTGCACATTGGCCGGGCCGGCGCAGCCTTCGGCGAACTTCACGGCTGTTGGGCGGTTCAGTCCCTTTTGCAAAAGCCCGACAAGATTGCCGTAGATTTCCAACCCGTCCATCGCCAGAAGCCGAAGCGCGGCACCGGGCGACCCTGCGGCGAGCGCTGCAATCGCTGCCGGATTGTCGATGTCAGGGGCATCCGTGCGGCGAAATACTTCTGCCATCTCCGCATCGCTCAAAGGCGCGCATCGCAAGGCGCGACAGCGGCTGCGGATCGTGGGCAGCAGGCGGGTGGGTTGATGTGAAATAAGGAACAGGACCGTATTGGCAGGCGGTTCTTCAAGCACCTTCAGAAGGGCGTTGGCCGCATTGACGTTCATTTCATCTGCAGCATCGACAATCACGACCCGGCGGCCGCCATCCGTCGCTGACAGTCCAAAAAACCGCTTCAGCTTGCGAACCTCATCAACCGTGATTTCGGCGCGCAAGCGTTCGGATTTGGCATCCCACGGTCGCCGGATGAGGCACAGGCACGGCTCTGACAGGGCGAGAATGCGGGCGTTCACGGGGTGGTCGGGTGCCGTGTCTAGCGTTGTCGGCGGCTCCGGCGCGCCGAACATCCCGCCGTCATCCACCGGTGTGGCCAGCAGAAAGCGCGCCAACCGCCAGGCGAGTGTGGCCTTCCCAACACCGCGTGGCCCGGTGATCAGCCAAGCATGGTGCATCCGGCCCGAATTGAACGCATCCAGAAAGGTTTGTTCGGCGGCACGGTGCCCGATAACAGACATGGCATCCCGCGGATGCGGGGCACCCGGTGCGCGGTCCGGTTCTTGAACGTCATCACTCATCTAAGCGTCTCAAATACCACCGCCGCCACTTTGGCGGCTACGTCGTCCACGGAACCGGATCCGTCGATGATGCGAAACCTGTCGTTGTATTCATCTGCAAGTGCCAGAAACCCCTGCCGCATCTTTCGCTGCAATCCGGGGCCGAAATCCTCGAAACGTTCTTCATGGCCGTTACGCCCCTTGGCACGGCTCAGGCCCTGATCGGGATCCATGTCGATCAATAACGTCAGGTCAGGCTCGCGCCCGATCATCAACTCGTGCAAGGCATCCACTTTGGCGCGCAGATCGCCGCGCGACAGGCCCTGATACATTCTTGTGCTGTCCGCAAAGCGATCGCAAACCACGATCTTGCCGTCGGCGATTGCCGGTTCGATCAGCCGTTCAAGATGATCTCGGCGCGCGGCGGTGAACAGCAACAATTCGGTTTCTGCCGACCATTTTTCAGGGTCGCCTTCCAGAACCAGGCGCCGAATTTCATCGGCACCGGGCGACCCACCGGGTTCGCGGGTAAGAACGACATCATAGCCACGTTCCTTCAATCCATCTGCCAGCAGCCGCGCCTGCGTGGATTTGCCGGAGCCGTCAATGCCCTCGAACGTGATGAATTTGCCTGTCATGGTGCGCCAGTGCTAATCATTCTGCGCAGGAGCGCCAAGGTCTTTCTGGATCAGTTGGCGACAGTTTTTTTGCTGTTTCAGCTTGGGTGTCGACCGTGGGCATGGCCTGACACTTTAAATGTTTCCGCGATGCGCGACCAACGCGGGCTGCTCTGGTCAGGCAGTGCGCGAAGCAATTCATCCAGCGGCAGCGCCTGTGGCCGACGGATCAGATCCTTGTAGAAATGTAATAGACCAGGTCGCAGATAGGCCCACCAATGGCATATGCGCGCCCGTGGTGGCGGAACGTGAAAGCCAAGACGGGCAAGTGCCTTTCGTGTTTTGCGCCGGTCAATCTGGATATTTAGCCAGTTCGATCTGGCGCTGCAGAACCCGTCACCAAGCGCGCGGTCTTGCCACTTACGGGGCCAGATAAGCCATTCGATGATCGCATCGAAAAGGTCGTTTTCGCGGCTGGTCACGTTGATGAATTCTGCCGTGCGCCCGGCTGGTGTGTCGAGCGCCGCGTTCGCCGCAGTTTGAAACTCTGCCGCCGCCATCAGAACCACCCGTTGAAGCGCACCAGAGGGAACGGCGGGCAGCGCCGACAGGATGACTCGCGCGCCTAAAGAATGCGCGATGACATTGACGCGGTGTCCATGAGCGTGGACGTGGTTGATCAGTTCAGACAATGCCACACTGGCCGAACGTGCGCTGCGCCATGCCTGCCAGATCGTTCCTCGCGCTTCCTAGCCGAATGCGATGCAAAGGCCTTCGTTCTGACGCCCCCTGCCAAAACCAAGATGGCGCGGCCAGCTAAGCGCTTTCCAACAGCGGCGCGGCGGCGTCAGTGAATAGATGTGGTTATGCGGGTCGTTTTTGCGGTGGAATGGAGAGAACTTGTAGCCGTGCAATAGAATGATGATTGGCGCTTTTTGCGGCAGCTCTGAAAGCGCGTTTGCCAGCTCAGTTTTCCATTTGCGCAGATCACCCGGTACGATCGCCGACCCCGCGACATTCACCCTCAGAACAGGCATCACCCTGATCCCCACCATATGTTGTGGCTATCCCAAGCCTCGTGCATACGGCAGAGAAGTGAAGAACCCGTTACAGCCCCGTTGCGGTTTTTTTGACGGTGTTGACCTTCGCGCGCGCGACATCTAACAAAAGCCACCGTGGCGATTTGTTTACCGGATTGCGGGCCACGTTAAATATGCCGCTAAAGAGGTCGAGGCGATCAAACCCCCGACGCTTTAGCGGTAGGGGGTTTTTTGATGCGCGCACGAAAGGGCATCCTATGACGGATTGGAATAAACGCACGAATCTGGTGCATGGCGGCATTCGCCGCAGCCAGTATGGCGAAGTGGCGGAAGCGATCTATCTGACGCAAGGGTTCGTGTATGAAACTGCAGAAGCTGCTGAAGAGCGGTTCATTGAAGCGGGCGATGATGAATTCATTTATGCCCGCTACGGCAACCCGACCGTACGCATGTTCGAGGAACGGTTTGCGGCGCTGGAAGGGGCCGAGGATGCATTTGCCACCGCGTCCGGTATGGCGGCGGTGAATGCGACGCTGATGTCAATGCTGAAAGCCGGCGATCACGTTGTCAGCGCCCGCGCACTATTCGGATCCTGTCTTTACATCGTGGAAGAGGTGTTGCCGCGCTTTGGCGTCGAGGTGACACTGGTCGATGGAACCGATCTTGAGGAGTGGGAGCAAGCAATTCGATCCGACACGTCGGTTGTGTTCCTGGAGTCCATTTCCAACCCCACGCTGGAGCTGATCGACATTGCATCGGTATCGCGACTTGCCCACGCAGTTGATGCCAAAGTCGTGGTCGACAATGTCTTTGCAACCCCGATCTACTCTCGGGCGTTTGAACTTGGTGCCGATGTGGTCGTCTATTCCACGACCAAGCATGTGGACGGGCAGGGGCGGTGCCTTGGCGGGATCGTGCTGGGGCAGCGGGAGTTCATACGCAAAACGCTTGAACCCTATCTGAAACACACCGGCGGGGCGATGTCGCCTTTCAACGCCTGGGTGATGTTGAAGGGGCTGGAAACGCTTGACCTTCGTGTTCGCGCCATGTCGGCATCTGCAAGCCGGATTGCGTGCGCGTTGGAAGGCGATGAGCGATTGAGTGCGGTGATTTACCCGCACTTGCCGTCGCACCCGCAATACAATCTTGCGCGTGAAGTATTGGAAGAAGGCGGCACAATGTTGTCCATTGTCGCGAAAGGCGGAAAACCGGCAGCGTTCAAAGCCTTGAACGCGCTAAAGGTCTTTACGATTTCCAATAACCTTGGCGATGCCAAAAGCATTGTGACACACCCCGCAACAACGACGCATCAGCGCTTGAGCGAGGCGTTGCGCGAAGAACTGGGAATTGATCCGGGACTAATCCGGATCAGCGTCGGGCTTGAGGACACAGACGACCTGATAGGTGACCTGAAGAGCGCAATCTCAGCTATTTGACGCAACGCTTTCAGACAAGGATTCGCTGATTCGGAAAGTGCTGATTGGCGGCGAATCCGCACGAATATTTGCATGCAAACGTTTGAAAACGATTGAAAAATTGTAACGCTTTGATATTTCACACGTAAAGTACGTTTCGGTTGTGAATTGTCCGCACGGTGGGTTAACGAATTGGTAGTATATTTGTGCAGTTTGCGGTGCTGTTAACCAAATATTAAGGGAAAGCTAGCTGACATATTCTGGCAATCTGCAGGTAATTGAATTGGAAATTCTGGGGGGCTCCACTATCTATGTAGAGCCTGACAGCGGGAGAGAAGAACCATGAACTTTCACACGCCGGTGCGAGACAGACAGCCTGACCGGGATGATGCCGCTGGGGCATTGGCGTTGTTGCGACTTTGGGCAACAACCGCGAAGCGAGAGGAAATCGAGACGCTCGATCCTTCAATTCGTGCACTTCTGCCTGCAGGAAAGGTCAAAAATTACCCGGATTTTTCAAGGTCTTATCCGGCGAACTTTGAGGTGGATTCAGATTACAAGGCCGGATTGCCCGACTTGCAGAATGGGCCCGAAAGCCTGATCAAAGGTGCGAGACGTCAGATCCAGCACGTTGGTATCTCAAACTTCCGTTTGCCGATCCGTTTCGCGACCCGTGACAATGGTAATCTGCAGCTTGAAACATCTGTCACTGGCTCTGTCAGCCTGGAAGCCGACAAGAAGGGCATCAACATGAGCCGCATCATGCGGACATTTTATCGCCATGCAGAAGAGACGTTCAGCTTTGAAGTGATCGAAAAGACTCTGGACGATTACAAATCCGATCTGGAAAGTTTTGACGCCCGCATCCAAATGCGGTTTTCGTTCCCGTTGAAGGTTAACTCGCTGCGTTCTGGGCTGGATGGCTACCAATACTATGACATCGCGTTGGAACTGGTAGAGCGCGATGGAGTGCGCAGGAAAATCGTGCATCTGGACTATGTCTATTCGTCGACATGCCCATGTTCGCTTGAGCTTTCTGAACATGCCCGGCAAATTCGCGGGCAATTGGCGACACCGCATTCACAGCGTTCGGTCGCGCGAATTTCAGTGGAATTGACGCCAGGCGAGGACATTCTGTGGTTTGAGGATCTGATCGACATGTGCCGCGATGCGGTTCCTACGGAAACCCAAGTGATGGTAAAACGCGAGGACGAACAGGCGTTCGCCGAACTGAACGCCGCCAACCCGATCTTTGTGGAAGACGCGGCGCGGCTGTTTTGTAATGAGTTGCAGCGTGACCCTCGCATTGGTGATTTCCGTGTAATCGCCAGCCATCAGGAAAGTTTGCACAGCCATGATGCGATCAGTGTGCTGTTGGAAGGGGATACCTTCGACAGCGACAGCATCGATCCGCGTCTTTTTCAGACGTTGTTTCACACCGGCTAAGTTAATTATTCTGGCGGCTGGCCGTCCCCATAAGACTAGCTTTTCACGCAGTCCCGGCTTGACTTCGCCGGGATTGGTGACCAAGCCTCTTTTTCATGTTCGACCTGCGCCCTGTGGGATATGTCACCGGCCTTTTGGTCGCCGCTTTGGGCGCGACGATGCTGTTGCCGATGGGGGTCGATCTTTATTATGGCAACAGCCATTGGCCTGTTTTCCTTGAATCGGCATTGATCACCTCGACAGTGGGTGGGCTTGCGGCGCTGGCCAGCGCAAACGGTGTCAAGCGACAGCTGACAATTCAACAGACTTTCCTTTTGACGACTGGTGTCTGGCTGATGTTGCCGGTCTTTGGCGCATTACCTTTCGTGATGGGAGAGCCCCACGCGCGCCTTGTCGATGCGTTTTTCGAGGCGATGTCAGGTATGACAACAACCGGGTCGACCGTGTTCACCGGATTGGAATCGATGCCGCGTGGCGTGTTGGTCTGGCGGTCGATGCTTCAATGGTTTGGTGGTGTCGGAATTATCGTTGTGGCGATGGTGTTCCTGCCGGAGTTGCGCGTCGGCGGAATGCAGATTTTCCGCACCGAAAGCTTCGACACGGATGGTAAAGTGCTGCCCCGCGCGGCCCAGATCGCATCACGCATTTCGGTCGCGTATTTCTTCCTGACGACAGTCTGCTACATCGCTTACGTCATCGCAGGCGTGCCAAGTTTTCATGCCGCAAACCACGCGCTGACCACGGTCGCAACGGGTGGTTTTTCGACATTTGATGGCTCTTTCGGCGCGTTCAAGGGCGCCCCGGAATACATTGCGGCGGTGTTCATGATATTGGCGAGCCTTCCGTTTGTGCGGTACGTGCAATTGATGAATGGCAGTTCAAGGCCGCTTTTGCGCGATACCCAGATACGCGGGTTTGTCCTGGTTCTGTTGGTGCTGATTGCGGCTGTCACGTTGTTTCAGGCAAATGGCGGGGCACCTTTAGAGCAAGCATTTCGCGAAACGATTTTCAACTTCACGTCGATCCTGACCGGCACCGGCTATGCCAGCACGGATTACCAGCTTTGGGGCACATTCATTGTGGTGTTGATCTTTTTCGTCGGATTGATTGGTGGCTGCGCTGGGTCAACCACCTGTTCAATCAAGATATTTCGCTATCAGCTTTTGCTGGCATCGATCCGTGCGCAGATCGGCAAAATCCATTCGCCACACGGTATGTTTACGCCACGCTATGACGGACGACGGGTCAGCGAAGATGTTCTGAGTTCGGTGATGGTCTTTTTTGTCGCGTTCATTGTCTCGCTTGGAGTTTTGGCCGTGCTGTTGGGCGCCACCGGGCTCGACATGATCACATCGCTTTCCGGTGCCGCGGCGGCGTTGGCGAATATCGGGCCGGGACTTGGCGATCAGATTGGTCCGGCCGGAAATTACAGTGGACTCAGCGATACGGCAAAGTGGCTGTTGGCGGCGGCGATGCTGATAGGGCGGCTGGAGTTGATGGCGGTGTTCGCGATCCTGACCGGCAATTTCTGGAGAAACTGATGTCGAGCAGACCACTTGGCGCGCAAATCTCTGCAATGCTTAAGGATCGCGGTGTCGATGTGATCTTTGGCATCCCCGGCGTGCACAATATCGAGATGTATCGCGGGATCGAGGAAAGCGGCATCCAGCACGTGCTGGCCCGTCACGAACAGGGCGCGGGCTTCATGGCCGATGGCTATGCCCGCGCCACTGGGCGGCCCGGCGTGGCTTATGTCATCACCGGGCCGGGGCTGTGCAATATCATGACGCCTATGGGCCAGGCGTATTCCGACAGCGTGCCGATGCTGGTGATCTCGTCATGTCTTGATGAAACGGTTGCCGCACGAGGTCAACTACACCAGATGAAGGATCAGGCGGGGGCGGCGCGTACCGTTTGCGACTGGTCAGAAGAGGCACGAACCGCGGACGCAGCCTACGCCCTGATTGATCGCGCCATCACAGAAATGCATGCCGCACGTCCCCGCCCGAAGCATGTCCAGATCGCTATTCAGTTGGCGACAGGCCCGGCACCCGGGTTTCCGCCCCCGTCCCAAATCAGACCGACACCCGCGTCAAATATTGGTCCGGAAACTGTCATTGTGCGTGATTTGATAAGCTCTTCAACTCGCCCGTTGTTCATCTTTGGCGGCGGTGCGCGCGAGATGTTGGACAGCGCCGCTTCACTCCTGAACGCTACCGGCGCGGCGTGCTTCACGACATATGCCGGACGCGGGCTTGTCACGGCTGATCATCCGATGAATTTCGGCGCCTATCTTGGCCGACCAGACAGCGCCAAGATCATCGCATCCGCAGATCTTGTTATGGCCGTCGGAACCGAGCTGAGTGAAACCGATCTTTGGCGCGATGAATTGGGCCACAGCGGTACATTGGTGCGCATCGACATCGACCCCGAAGTTCTGTCCGATCGACACCGTGCAGACATACAGGTCCTGTCGGATGCAGGTTTGTTCCTGCATGAACTTAAGCTGGATGAGGATTGGGAGACCCCCAAAACCACTTGGGCCGCAGCTGAAGTCATCGAAGCACGCACGCGCTGGCGGGCGGAAGCTGACGCTGAACGCCCGGGGATCGTGCCAATATGCGACGCTTTACGCGCTGTCCTGCCAGAAGACACGATGATATTCTCGGACATGACGCAGTTCGCCTATGTCGCCAAAGAGGTCTGGGATATGTCCGCGCCGGGGCTTTGGCACCACCCGACCGGGTTCGGGACCTTGGGATACGCGCTGCCGGCCGCGATTGGCGGCAAGGTCGGGGTGGGGGATCAGCCTGTTGTCGCCATCGCGGGGGATTACGGGTTCCAATATACTTTACAGGAGCTTGGCACGGCGGTGGAATTGGGCTTGTCACTGCCAATCCTTCTTTGGGACAACGAGGCGCTAAAGGAAATTGCGGACAGCATGGCCGCAAGCCAGATCGCACCATTTGCGGTGCACGCAAAAAATCCCGATTTTGGCAAACTCGCTGCGGCCTACGGTGTAAATTACGCGCGACCGGGTTCAATTGCGGCACTGCGACGTGATGTTACTACAGCGCTTTTGGCAGACGGCCCCACGATCATTCACATGACACCGACGTTGAGCGCGGCGAAATAGCGTTGTCACGTAACCCGGATTTGTCCCGGTTCGCCCTCAACAATCCGGCCAACAAGCGTCGCCTCATAGCCCGCAATCTGTAGCGCGCCGAGCAGGCGATTTGCGTCTGCCGCATCCACCGCCGCTAACAAACCGCCGCTTGTCTGTGGGTCGTGAATGAGGACACCCCTTGGGCCAATTGCACCCTCGACCGGAACGTTGGCAAGATTGTCTTGATAAAGGCTGGCGCGTACGCCTGAATCCGCCAGATCAAACGCACCATCCATTAGCGGGATCGCCGGAAGATTGATCTCTGCCGCGACATGTGAGGCACGGCACATATTCATCAAGTGCCCGGCCAGCCCGAACCCCGTTACATCTGTCATCGCATGGGCACCGGAGAGGATTTTGCTGGCGGTGCCCTGTTCCTGCATCATGAGTTCCAAAGCCGCCGCGACGTGATCGCCGCGAGCGAGCATTTGCATTTCAGCGGCAAGGATGGTGCCAGACCCGACGGGTTTGGTCAGAATGAGGACGTCACCGGGATTTGCGCCGCTCAACCTGATTGCATTTCCGTCGAGCAATCCTGTCACAGAAAAGCCGACCATCAACTCGGCGCCAAGCGATGTATGCCCGCCAATAATTTCTGACCCTGCTGCACCCATCACGCCGCTTGCCGCATCCATGATCTCGTTCAGCCAAATTGACTGCAGGCGGGACGACATTGGGGGCAGGGTGATGGTCGCCAGCGCCGCCTGTGGTGTTGCGCCCATTGCCCAAATATCGCCCAGTGCATGGATTGCCGCAATCTTCCCCATGACCCAAGGATCGTTGGAAAAGGAACGTAAAACATCGGTGGTCATCACCTGTTGACCGCCGCCAGTCGCAAGCACCGCGGCATCGTCGCCGGCACCCATTATGACGTCCGGGCGTGTGCCAGATGGGATATGGGCCAGCGCGTTACTCAAAGCGTTTTGCCCAACCTTGGCGGCACAACCACCACACATCGGCTTGGCGTCGAGCAATGGCTCCAAGTCCTTGGCCATCAGATCCGGTTTGGCGGGCGCGGGCATTTTGGGCAGATCGCGAAACTGATCCATGAATTTTTGGTCGATGCGGTCCTTCAAGCGCCAGACCCAGGGACCGCGAACGGCCAGCCCATACTTGTCCGCCAACGCGGATTTCCCACCAAGAGAAATGAGTTTGAGATAGTCACGCTGTGGCCTGAACGCGCGCATTTTCCCGCCGGAGGCCTTGGCAACGAAGTTATGGTAAAGTACGGGCGCTTGTCGTACGGCGAAGACGCCAGCCTTTGGTCGCGCGTCAGCGAGGGCCGCGCAATCGCCCGCAGCAAAGACATTGGCGTCAGATGTGCGAAGATGTTTGTCAACGGAAATGAATCCATCGTTGAGATTGAGGCCGATGTTCGAAAGCCATTCAAACGGACGGGCCCCGGCCGTTCCGACCGTAAATTGCGACGGGATATCCGGACCATCGGCCAATCGAACTGTATTGGCCGTAACCAATGCCACGGCGTTGTTTTGGTGCAGGCTGATGCCGCGATCTGCGAGCTCTGACAGGAGTGCGCTTCGCGCACGTTTCCCCGTTCCCTGCAGCGCAAGGTCCGCCTCAACCACGCTGATTTCCGGCTTTGCACCCGTATTGGCGAGCCCATGATGCATAGCCAGCGCCAGTTCGATGCCTCCGACGCCACCGCCGATCACTGCAATCTGGGGTCGCTTTTCGCCGGCGGCCACTTTGTCAGAGAAGGACCGCCACGCAATCGCGAAAGGACCCAACGGCTTTGCCGCAAATCCGTGTTTTGCAAATCCGGGTACTGTGGGCGGATCAGAGGTAATGCCGACATTCACCGACGCGACATCGTAGGCAACCGGTGCACGTTCGCTGACGAACAAGCGTCGCTCTTGCAGGTCCATTCCGTCTACTGCGCCGAGAATAAGCCGCGCGCCGGCAAAGCGGGCAAGCCGGACAAGATCAATCGAAAGCTCCTCGCGTTCATAATGTCCGGCAACAAACCCGGGCAACATGCCGGTGTAAGGTGCGGTGGGGCCGGGATTGATCAACGTGATGCGCGCGCCTGCAAGCGGGTTCATTGCCCATTTACGCAAGACCAGCGCATGTGCATGGCCGCCGCCGATAAGAACGATTTCACGCGTAATTGGTAATGGCAGGGGCGTCATGCGCTGTGCTTACACCGCGCGTTCAGCTTTCAAAAGAAGCCGCGTCCATTCGTCCAGTCACATGTCGTTGGGTTTAGGTTCGTGGGTTAATGGACTTACGGGGAAAGCCAGATTCCGCGCCAGTCAGCGGCCGCGGTAAATTCGGCGCGGCGATGGTAGTCGGGGCTAAGGAGACACGCAAGAATAATTGCTACGTTTGGTGGCGGCGGCGTGGTGTGATTGTGTAGTTCCATTCTGGGTGGAATGCATTCCCTTCGATGACGAGGCTATCCATTTCAGCTTTGGTGACCTTAACACCCTTCTCGTAAATACTTTCGTCAAGTGCGCATTCTACTTTCAGCCCAGCGTTCGTCGTCGTCGCCCCGATCAACTCGACGACTGCCATACGGCTGGACAGCGGCCGTCCGCGCCAGTTCTGTGTGATGTGGCAAAACATCCGATGCTCGATGAGGTTCCACTTGGATGTGCCGGGCGGATAGTGATGGACGTGCAAGACAAGGTCGGTTTCGTCAGCAAACCTCTGCAGTTCTACCTTCCATAACCGGACGCGCGCACCGTTCGATCCGCCGCAGTCAGCAGTTATTGTCAGCTCGCGCATGCCAGGATGGCGCTGCTGGCCCATGCGCTTCTGCCAGGTACGGATAGAGTTGACGGCGAATGAAGCAGTGTCAGCGGTGACGCCCACGCTAACCCAGCCAGTATTGGTGCCAACGTCGTAGACACCGTAGGGCACCACCTTGCCGAGCTCCTTGTCGGGGAAATCATGTATGTTAACGCAGCGGGGGTCGCCTTTTGGCCGGTAGTCGCTGCCATCGTTGCGGTAGTTTCCGATCAACTCCTTCTTTTTGGTGTCGACCGAGATGACAGGCTGCCCAGCCGCCTGCGCGTCCAATACCCTGGCGTTAATATGCTCAAACTGCGCGTCGCGATCAGGGTGGTTGGTGCCATCGTGCGTTTTGCGATTGACCTGCCGCGAATATTCCAACTTTGTTTCCAGCAACCTGGCGACAGTATTGGCACATATAGTATGGCCTGCAGCACACAGTGCCGCTGCCAGCTTTGCCGGGCTCTTCGACACCCATTTAAGCGGACGTATAGGATCACCCATCGTCGCTGGCTCGGCGAGACGCTGCAAGTCGGACACCAGCGTCGTATCAAGGTCGGCGACCTCGCGTCGCCCTCCACCCTTGCGGCGCACGCGGCCATTGCCTGGACCTGGAGTATCAAGATCATTGATGCCTCGCCCGATGGTGGAACGTGCGAGGCCAGTGATCTCCGCAACTGCCGCAAGACCGCCACGCCCCGCCGCTCGGGCTTCTGCGGCAGCAAACAAACGCCGACCTCGTTCGCCAAGCTTCGAACCAAAAACTTCCCATCGCTCCTGAATTTGTTCTCGCTCTACCATGATTATCGATTACCATATTGAGAACGGCATGGGAATCGCGCGGACCAGAGTCAAACCGTCGCAGCGGCAAAGGTTTGCGATTCACTTATTGTTGCGTGTCTCCTAAGGTGAACGACGTCAAGTGAAGTCGCCTTTATGGTCACGGACGCAAATTGCTCGATGTTCGGCACGCGGTCATACGCAGCCGATGTACCAATCCGCGACCCTGGCGCGGGTCTGACGCCATAATTCATCTTTTGGTCATCGCTTTGCGTTTGCCAGAGTTTCGCAACATCTTGACCCGACTGCACAATAGCGTGCCCGTTCAGACGAATTTGAAACTGACTTTCAGTATTCCAATAGTAACTCCCAAGCACCCTGTCCGATAGGGTTGCGGGGTTTTGTTCCGTCAGAGCCGTGCGATGATCTGATACCAACGGCTTGATCAATTGACCGTTGCCCATTCTCTGGTCGTTATTGAGGTTATGCGCTGCGGGTCATTTTCGAAGAAGTTCCAGGCGTCTGCGCATTTGTCGAGGATCTGCTCGTAGGTATCGAACACGGTGATGGCCAGCTTGTTGGAGCGCAGATAGGCCCAGACATTTTCCATCGGGTTGAGTTCGGGCGCATAGGGGGGCAGCTTCAGGAGCGTTATGTTGTCTGGCACCAAGAGCCCCTTGGCTCCGTGCCACCCCGCGCCATCTGTGACCAGGAGCGCATGAGAACCGGGTGCGATTGTTTTTGAGACCTCGTCGAGATGCAGGCCCATCGCCTCTGTGTTAACATAAGGCAGGATCAGCCCAGCTGCGGCACCACGTGCCGGACAGGCAGCGCCAAATACGTAGCTCCATTTGTAGCGGGTATCCCGGGGCGCACGTGGGCGGGTTCCCCGCTTCGCCCAGACACGGGTGAGTGTTCCCTGCTGGCCCACCCGTGCTTCGTCCTGGAACCATATTTCCAGTGGCTTTCCTTTCGCCCGTTCAGTCAAAATGTCGGCTACGATGCTGGCAAAGTTTTTTTTAAATGCAGTCTGTGCCACTGGGTCGGCGTTGGGATGTTCGGGGCGGACCGACAGCCTGCGAAAGCCCAGTTGAACCAAATAACTACCTACTGTGCGTTCGTGGAGCTTGATCTCGAACTCCGCCTCAATGCGCCGGGCAAGATCGGCGCGACGCCAGCGAACCACACCATCGCGGGCCGGATCAGGGCCAGCCTCCACCCAGACCGCAAGCTGCGCTATCTGCTCCGGCGACAATCGAGGTTTCGCGCCGCCACCCCCACGATCTGACAGCCCGTCAGGACCTTCGACATTGTATCGATGGACCCAGTCTCGAAGGGTTTGGCGATCCATCCCGCAACTCTGGGCAGCAACCTTGCGCGACGACCCTTCAAGCACCAGAGCAATCGCCAAAAGCCGACGTGCTACTTTGCCGTTCGACGCGCGACCGGCTAAAGCGCGCAACTCGTGCACCGTGAAATCATCGCGCAAAACCGGAACCGCGGCACCCATATCTCCCTCCCTCTCTGGACAGAAACAGTGAGTCACATACCGAACAATTTGGGAATCCAAAAAGCGAGTCAAATCATCCCGCCGTTGGTATGAGGTGGTGACAGGGTCAGGATTTCCAGGATGTTGAACCGGTGTTTTCTGGCCGTCGAGATGACGGACCTGATGTCGGCGAAGACCCGCGCGCCCTCGAGGGTGCGGAAGGTGCCCGAGATTTTCATGCGCAGCTTCATCATGCGCAGGTCCTGTTCGGCCTGATTGTTTGTGAATGGGACCGCGAAGTCGGCGATGAATCGCAAAACGTCATCGCGGTAGTCACGCAGGCGGAGGAGCAGGTTGTGGCCTGGCCGCCTGGCTTTTCGGCCGCGGGTGCCGGGGCTTTTGGCCAGCGGGGGCTGGCGTTCGTGGAAGGCGAGCCCCTTGGCGAGGATCGCCATGTATCTGGTGACTATACCCTGGCGAACCAGTTCCGGGAGTTCGGTCTCGCCTTGATCCTGAGCCGCGCATCTGAGCTGATTGGCGCTATGAAGCACTGCGCTCATCTCCGTCGCCCAAGGCTCTTTTTCGATCTCTTCGATGGCCTTGAGTTCGCGCAAGTGATGCGCCCCGCAGAGGGCGTGGGCGTCCACTCCGCTCATATGGGCGTAGTAGGGTTTCCAGTGATCATGAATGATCGTCCCGCCGGTCAGGAAGGTTGGAACAGCACCGCGTTTGGCGCTGATGCGGTAATGGGTGAAGGCGGTATCGCAGATCGTGTGCAGCCAGTGCAGCTTGCCGGCAACACGAAGTCCGGTCTCGTCCAGATGCCGAACGCCGCCTTCGGCAAGCCGGGCGAGAATGTGTTCAACCACGACACCCATCTTATTTGCCGCGCCGCGCGTCCAGTTGGTCACGCTGGCCGCGCACAAGCTGGTGGCCCCAAACAGGTCGCGCATAAGCTGGCAGACCCGATCCTCGGGTATCAGCTGCTGAACATTGCAATAGACCGCCACTGCCCGCATGCGCGTGCCATATTGCACATGCGCGGCCACGCCATCGGGAAAGCCAGCCGTCGTCGTGGCTCGACAATGGTCGCAACAATAAACCGCCGCCTGATGCTCGGTGACCTCCAGGCGTGGCGCAGGCAAGTCGAACACCTGACGCTTCTCGATCCCTTTCACCATCTCCGCCGTCAGGGCGCTCTGACAGGCGCTGCAATGCGTCGCCTCATGCCGTTCGACAAAGTCGGGTGTTGACGTCTGGCGCAGGGTGTCGCCCCGGTGGCCAACTTGGCCGCCACTTTTCTTTCCGGATTTGCCACGCAGGCTGCGCGGGGCTGGCTTCTTCAGGCCATCACTTGAAGGGGGCTTGCTGCTATTGCTGCTGTTCTTGGCCAACTGTCGGCGCAGGTCCGTGATCTCTTCCGCCATGCTCGCCAACGCAGCTTCAAGCTCAGCGATCCGACGCAGAGCCGTGGCGAGAAGTTGTTCAAGGGCGGCAACCTGATCCATCCCACCACTGATTCAGAGAAATCAACCCGGCGCCACAGAATTCAGACAAGAAAGAAAAAAAAACACGTAACTCCCAAGCACCCTGTCCGATAGGGTTGCGGGGTTTTGTTCCGTCAGAGCCGTGCGATGATCTGAGGTGGTGACAGGGTCAGGATTTCCAGGATGTTGAACCGGTGTTTTCTGGCCGTCGAGATGACGGACCTGATGTCGGCGAAGACCCGCGCGCCCTCGAGGGTGCGGAAGGTGCCCGAGATTTTCATGCGCAGCTTCATCATGCGCAGGTCCTGTTCGGCCTGATTGTTTGTGAATGGGACCGCGAAGTCGGCGATGAATCGCAAAACGTCATCGCGGTAGTCACGCAGGCGGAGGAGCAGGTTGTGGCCTGGCCGCCTGGCTTTTCGGCCGCGGGTGCCGGGGCTTTTGGCCAGCGGGGGCTGGCGTTCGTGGAAGGCGAGCCCCTTGGCGAGGATCGCCATGTATCTGGTGACTATACCCTGGCGAACCAGTTCCGGGAGTTCGGTCTCGCCTTGATCCTGAGCCGCGCATCTGAGCTGATTGGCGCTATGAAGCACTGCGCTCATCTCCGTCGCCCAAGGCTCTTTTTCGATCTCTTCGATGGCCTTGAGTTCGCGCAAGTGATGCGCCCCGCAGAGGGCGTGGGCGTCCACTCCGCTCATATGGGCGTAGTAGGGTTTCCAGTGATCATGAATGATCGTCCCGCCGGTCAGGAAGGTTGGAACAGCACCGCGTTTGGCGCTGATGCGGTAATGGGTGAAGGCGGTATCGCAGATCGTGTGCAGCCAGTGCAGCTTGCCGGCAACACGAAGTCCGGTCTCGTCCAGATGCCGAACGCCGCCTTCGGCAAGCCGGGCGAGAATGTGTTCAACCACGACACCCATCTTATTTGCCGCGCCGCGCGTCCAGTTGGTCACGCTGGCCGCGCACAAGCTGGTGGCCCCAAACAGGTCGCGCATAAGCTGGCAGACCCGATCCTCGGGTATCAGCTGCTGAACATTGCAATAGACCGCCACTGCCCGCATGCGCGTGCCATATTGCACATGCGCGGCCACGCCATCGGGAAAGCCAGCCGTCGTCGTGGCTCGACAATGGTCGCAACAATAAACCGCCGCCTGATGCTCGGTGACCTCCAGGCGTGGCGCAGGCAAGTCGAACACCTGACGCTTCTCGATCCCTTTCACCATCTCCGCCGTCAGGGCGCTCTGACAGGCGCTGCAATGCGTCGCCTCATGCCGTTCGACAAAGTCGGGTGTTGACGTCTGGCGCAGGGTGTCGCCCCGGTGGCCAACTTGGCCGCCACTTTTCTTTCCGGATTTGCCACGCAGGCTGCGCGGGGCTGGCTTCTTCAGGCCATCACTTGAAGGGGGCTTGCTGCTATTGCTGCTGTTCTTGGCCAACTGTCGGCGCAGGTCCGTGATCTCTTCCGCCATGCTCGCCAACGCAGCTTCAAGCTCAGCGATCCGACGCAGAGCCGTGGCGAGAAGTTGTTCAAGGGCGGCAACCTGATCCATCCCACCACTGATTCAGAGAAATCAACCCGGCGCCACAGAATTCAGACAAGAAAGAAAAAAAACACGCGCAAAATGGCAAATTCGACTCACCATAAAACTGACAATAACACTCAAACGTGGGGGGTGCTTGGGAGTTACCAAGAAAGAAAAAAACACGCGCAAAATGGCAAATTCGACTCACCATAAAACTGACAATAACACTCAAACGTGGGGGGTGCTTGGGAGTTACTTCCAATAAAGTACTGAGACGGCAGAATTCACCTCGATCTCGCCGATTTTCGTGGAGGTTAAATCTGTGTGAAACACAACCTCGGCACGTTCGGCGCATGCGGAACGAAGCCCGACTGTTCGTATCCGTGGTCCGGCGGCGGGTGCCGTCGCCAATGAAACGAAAGGGATACCGTCATTGAGATGACGCCACGCGGCGCGCCAAAGCCCTTCATGCGTTTCATACCACGTCGTCACGTCCGCATTCGCGAGCCGTTGGCATCAAAAAGCGGCTGCGGTTGTGGCCTGGCGGCCAGCCTCACGCCCAGTATCTCGATCTGCCAGCCGGTGTCTTCATCCGCCAGTTCTTTTGGGACATAACCCAGCGCTACCGATTCAGCAGCGTTGTGGGCATAGCCGCCCGACGTAACCCAACCGACAACTTCGCCGTTCATCCAGATTGGTTCATCGCCAATGACATCGGCGTCCGTTGCCGCCACGGTAAATGCGCGAAGGCGAAGTTTCCCGCCATCTTGCTTGTTTGCCTTGGATGCCGTCTTGCCAATGAAATCCGCATCCTTCGACAACGCGACAAAGCGCCCCAAGCCGCATTCCCAAGGCGTGTAAATGGGCCGGAATTCACGAGCCCAGCCGCCGAAATTCTTTTCAAGCCGCAAAGCGTTCAATGCGCGCAATCCGAAGGGTCGGATGCCAAATTCTTCGCCTGTTCCAATAAGAAGATCAAAAACATAGCGCTGACATTCAGGCTCCATCCAGATTTCATAGCCCAAATCGCCGGTAAAACTGACGCGGCCGATCATCACTGGTGCCATGCCCAGATTGATGCGCGCAATTGACATGAAGGGAAACGCCTCTGTCGACAGATCAGTATCTGTCAGCGCCTGTAACAGCGCCCGAGAATTTGGACCCGCAACTGATAGACCAACCGTTCCTGCGCCATGTGCGGTGATGTTCACACCATCCTGCATATGCTGATCAAACCAGCGCATGTGGTAATCTTCCGCAATCCCGGAGCCGGCAATGAAAAAATCGCCGTCGCCGAGCTTGGCGAGTGTGAAATCCCCGATCACGCGGCCGTCCTCTTTCAGCATCGGCGCGAGGACCATTTTGCCGACATTGGGGATGCGACTGGCAAGAATGCTGTCCAGCCACCCTTCTGCATTCGGGCCAGATACCGAGTATTTGGCAAATCCGGAAATCTCAACGATACCAACGTTTTCACGGACAGACTTCACCTCTGCGGCAACGTGCTCAAAATCTGTCGAACGACGCCAGGAGAATTCGTCTTTCACACCCTCTGGTGCAAACCAAAGTGGCACTTCCAACCCGTGTGCGGCCCCAAATTGTGCACCCAAATCTGCCATGCGGTCATAGATCGGTGTAGTTTTGAGCAGTCGGGCGGCGGGTAGTTCCTCGTTTGGATACCGGATCGAAAAGCGGCGCGAGTAGTTCTCGCGCACTTTTGCATTGGTGTAGGACAAGGTCGCGAAATCTCCGAAGCGCGCAACATCCATTGCGAAAATATCCGCGCCGGGATCGCCTTCGATCATCCAGTTGGCAAGGCTCAGGCCGACACCGCCGCCCTGACTGAACCCGGCCATGACGCCACAAGCGCACCAGTACCCCGGCAGGCCGCGCACGGGGCCCACAAGCGGATTTCCATCGGGCGCAAAGGTAAACGGACCGTTGATGATTTGCTTGATGCCCGCGTTCTGGAAGGCCGGGAAATGTTCAAAGCCAACCTCCAGCGAGGGCGCGATGCGGTCGATATCTGGCTGCAACAATTCGTGCCCGAAATCCCACGGCGTGTCCTTTTCCGACCACGGCACGCAGGCGCGTTCGTAGGTGCCCATCAGCATTCCGCCGCGTTCCTGACGCAGATAAAGTTCGCCATCGAAATCAACGGCGTGGATCACTTCTTTGCCGGTTTTCGCATTGTATTCAGCGACTTCCGGCATATCCTCGGTCAGAAGGTACATGTGCTCCATCGCCAGAACCGGCAGTTCCAGCCCGACCATACGGCCAACTTCGCGCGCCCAAAGCCCGCCCGCGTTGACCACATGTTCGCAAGCAACATCACCCTTGTCGGTCTTTAGCAGCCAGCCATCCGCCTGCTTTTCAATTGCCTCGACCTTGCAGTGCGTTTCGATTTCCGCGCCAAGTTTGCGCGCCGATTTGGCATAGGCGTGGGTCACGCCCGATGGGTCGAGATGCCCGTCGACATAAGTTTTGACAGCCCCGACAAATTGCGACGGGTCCATTAATGGGAACAGGTCTTTTGCCTCGTCGACGCCTATAACTTCCGCCTCGATCCCAAGGTATCGCCCCTTTGCCACCAGCCCTTTCAACCAGTCCATGCGGGCATCAGTTGCTGCCAGCATGACGCCGCCGGTCAGATGGACGCCTGTTGCCTGCCCGCTGAGTTCTTCGATTTCCTTATACAAATCAATGGTGTATTGCTGCAGCTTCGCAACATTTGGATCACCGTTGATCGTATGCATTCCACCGGCCGCGTGCCAGGTTGACCCGCTGGTCAACTCTGACCTTTCCAGCAACAACACATCTGTCCAGCCGTGTTTCGCCAGATGGTACAGCACCGAACAGCCGACGACGCCGCCGCCGATGACCACCGCCTTTGCCTGTGATTTCATTTTGTCGTCACTCCTCGCGGCCCAACTCGATCAGCCGTTTGTGCAGTTGGGTTGCCCGTTTGTCACCCGTGTCCAGCGCAAAGACATAGGCTTGCGTCAGAAAAAAGCACGCTTCGTCCAGATCAGGTGTGTTGTCAGCAGCATCCATGTAAAGTGTTGTCAGGGCTTGCAAATCCCGTTGTGAATGCGCCGCAAGCAGCGCGGATTCCAGCTCCTCATCCACCTATTCCGCCGCAACCTTTGACGTTAAGAACTGGCTGGCAACCCAGTGGTGAAAGCAATGCGTCGGGCCATCCATCGCGGGGCTGAATTTGCCGCCATCAAAACCCGGCGCGTTTCGCCCGCGCTGCATTCCTTCGACAACGAACAAATCTTCTTCGAACACTTCGTACCACATCTCTGCGTTCTTCCTGCGCATGTCCGCCCAGTCAGCACCCTGTGCAACTTCTTTGGATGTGTAGTGAATCGCAACATGTTCAATGGTGCGATCTTTAGCCTTTGGTTCCAATATGATGGCGAAGGCGTGGTCACGGTGAACACCGAGCAATACGTTGGGATAGATTGCAATGTATTCCGCGCCAGTGTTCCATTTGTCAGTCAGATCAACGAAGTCGGGAAACCGCTGGCCGGCGTCCGTTATCATGGGTTTATAGACCAGCGTACCTTGGCCAGAATAGGCACCGGCCAATTCGATATTGTAGTGATCTTCCAGCCGCGAATAGCTGTTCAGACCGGGATGAATCCACGGCAGGTGATAGCTTTCACAAAAATTTTCGACAGCCAGTTTCCAGTTGCAGGCAACATCAAACTGGAATGTATTCTCGGTGCCTCCGCCGTGAAGTTCCTGCCCTTCAAACTCTTCCCAGCGTGCAATTACATCGGCGGCATAATCTTTGAATTCAGGAGCTTGTCCGTCGACATTCACAAAAATTACGTCGCGCCAGACATGGCTTCGCACTTCGTTCAGGCTAAGATTTTCACGCTTGATTTCCTCGTGGGTGTTGTGACCCGGTCCGCCGACATGGGGCGTGGCCACCAACTCTCCGGTCATTGCATAGCACCAGCTATGGTAGGGGCAGCGGATGACTCCGCCGACCTCTTTTTTTTCCTCAACGAGGATCATGCCGCGATGTCGGCAGGTATTCTGAAATACCCGGATTTCGCCCTCGCGAGAGCGAACCGCGACAAGCGGCAGGCCGACAAAATCGATTGGCATCGCCTCTCCCGGCGCGAGATCACTGGCAAACCCGATGCCAGACCAGTTGGCGAATAACACGGAGTCGCGCTCTTCGGCGAATGTCTGCTCTGACGTGTAATGCGCATTTGGTAGTCCGCGCGCGGTGGCAACCGGGTTAAGGACAGGAGCGAGTGATTCAGAATGTGACATGGCGGGCTCATACGACAGGATGAATGCGGCCAATGATCACAAATAGTATGCGTTATTCCAAGGCATCCGCGACATGGACCGTTCTTACAGCGACACGGATTGCCCAGTGAGGGCCGATTCCTGCGCGGCCATGCCCATGCGCACGGCCCATTTCCCATCTTCCAGCGTGACCTCGGGCAAGGCGGTTCCGCGCACAACCTCAACAAAGCGCTTGTGCTGGTAATAGGTTGCGCCGTTGTGGTCGCCGGATGTCAGCAGGTTGGGATCAACCGGCACGTCGATGACGTCTCGCGACTTGGTAATGCGCGGGCTTCGGATAAGTTGGGGCACAGGTTTGGGTTCGTTTTGAGGCCAAAACCTTTCGGGGCCGGGAACGAATACTTCCAGTTTTCCGCTCGGCCCAACGGCTGACAATTCCTCCTGATAGCGTGAGCCTTCAGCAAACATGCACAAATCCAACATCGCCCTTGCACCACCCGCAAAGTCGACAATTACGAATGCATTGTCCCAGATATCGGAAGTCTCGCCATCATAAACTTCATCAAGATGATTAACCGATTGTCCGCAGCTGGCCAAAACCCGCACCGGATCATCCTGAAGAATATGACGCATCAGGTCAAAGAAGTGGCAGCATTTTTCAACAAGGGTGCCACCCGAATTTTGGTTGAACCGGTTCCAATCGCCGACCTTTTGAAGAAAAGGAAAGCGATGCTCACGGATCGTCAACATCTTAACGCCGCCGGTTGCTTGCCCCACCTCGTCGATGAAACGCGCGATTGGTGGCATGAAGCGGTATTCCATAGCAACCCAAATGGGGCAAGGGTATTCGCCGATTGCGAGATCAATAATGTCCTGATCCGCCGGGTCGGTGAACAATGGCTTTTCCATGAGAATCGGCAACGGTCGGACCGCAGAAATCTCGGCCAATTGGCGCGCATGAAGGTAATTCGGGCTGGCGATGATCAATGCGTCGAGATCGTCGATGGAAAGCAGATCCTGAATCGAAGTCGCAGCGACGGCGTAGGGAATGAGTGCCTTCGTTATATCGCGCATCGTCATGTCGGGTTCAAAAAACGCCGTGACTTCGGCCCCGTCGATCAGCGCGACATTACGGATATGTTCCTGACCCATCATGCCAGACCCAATCAGACCGTAATTGCACTTTTTCAACATTATCGAAATTCCAAATCGGAAGAGGTCGTGACGCAGACACGGCGGGTTCTGGTGATTGATGCACAATTGATCCGATGTTACGCAAGATCAAATTCAAAGATTCACACCGCTTGATAAAATGCGGCTTTAGGGGGCAATGATGCAGCGTGTAATATTGAATGAAGACCTGAGCCTCAGCCGCATGGTTCTGGGGCTTTGGCGGTTGACGGATTACGGCGACAGTTCGCCCGCCGCGCTGCAGGCCCGGATCGAGGTGGCGCTGGATCAGGGAATCACCACGATCGATCAAGCCGATATCTATGGCGGCTATATGTCCGAAGAAGTGTTCGGCAATTGCCTGCGCGGTTCACCCGGACTGCGTGAGCGGGTGGAGATTGTCACGAAATGCGACATTGTCGCACCGGTTGGCCGCCATGCTTCCGCGCGGGTCAAACACTACGACACAAGCCGCGGGCATATCGAAACCTCGGTGGAGGCATCGCTGAAGCTGATGGGTATCGACCAAATCGACCTTTTGCTGATCCACCGTCCCGATCCGTTGATGGATCACAACGAAACGGGCAGGGCGCTTGATGATCTGGTGGCCGCGGGCAAGGTGCGGGCCGTGGGGGTCTCCAATTTCCGCCCCTGGGACTGGAAGCTACTGCAATCCGCCATGTCCAGCCCGCTTGTCACCAATCAGATTGAGATTTCTCTGCTGCACCACGCGCCACTAACCAACGGCGACGTGGCGTATCACCAAATGAACAAAACACCGATGATGGCATGGTCACCACTCGGGGGCGGTGCATTGGTGGCCGCCGCCGCCGATACTGTATTGCTGAAATGTCTCGATACCATAGCGGCAAAAAACGGAGTAGACCGCGCCGCCGTAGCTGTGGCTTGGCTGTTGGCGCACCCGTCCGGGATTGTGCCTGTCATGGGGTCGAACAATATTGATCGTATTCGCAATTTTTCGGATGCGTTCAACGTTCAGATGGATCGCCAGACCTGGTATGAACTTTATACCGCCGCTTTGGGCAACGAGGTTCCCTAGATCAAAGATGCGCCAGCGCGCGTCTGGCCCAGTCGCAGGCAAGCTGTGGGTCGTCCAGCGCCTCACCGGGCAAGGACCAATAGGGCATGGAAACGGTTTTGCCGGTATCTTTAGTGTAAGACCAGCGCTCAAGCCCCTCATCTTCAAGGGTTTTCTGGAATTCCCCGGCGCCTTTCAACCAGATCGAGCCATCTGAATTGACGATGGAGAAAATGGTTCCGTCGCAATAGATGCTCAGACCGCCCATCATTTTTCGGCTGCTGATGTCGCCAAGTCCGGAAAACAGCTCTTTGGCAAAGGCAACGTCAGCGTCAGAGATGTTCATGTCGCATCCCGTTCAGCGGTCATTTCCTCGACATCTTTGAACTTGATCGATTCTCCGCAGCCACAAGCATCCTCGACGTTTGGATTCGTAAACTTGAAACCCGACTCCAAAAGCGAGACCTCATAGTCGATTTCGGTGCCAAACAGGAACATCTGCGCCATCGGGGCAATCATCACCCGCGCGCCATCCTGTTCGACGACCTCATCGTGGGGGTCGACGTCATCGACGTAATCCATCGTGTATTCCATACCCGCACAGCCGCCTTTTTTGACACCGATGCGCAGGCCCTGATGGCCATCCTTGTCCATCAGCCGTGCGATCTGCTTGATCGCAGCGGGCGTCATGGTAACCGCTTGTTTTCCGGGTATTCCAAACATTGCTCGAGGCCTTATGTCGACCGCATTGAATATAGGCGCCTGTGCCTTCGCACTCAAGGGGCGCTGGACAATGTGAAGCAACGAGCCATTATGAATGCCAGATAATTGGCATCCTGGGAGGATTTTTGACATGAAAGCCACGATTTCACTAGCCGCTGTTGTGCTTGGCTTCACAGCATCCGCTGCGCTTGCGGGTGGCCATTGCGCCGCCGGAAAGACCCTGACCGAGGGCAAACTGACGATCGCCACCGGTAACCCGGCATATTACCCTTGGGTAATGGACGATGCGCCTGAAAGTGGCGAAGGGTTCGAAGCCGCGGTGGCTTATGCCGTTGCCAGCGAGATGGGGTTTGACGCAGCAGATGTGGTCTGGGTGCGTTCGTCGTTCGACGAGGCAATTCAACCGGGCGCGAAGAATTTCGACTTCAACCTTCAGCAATATTCGATCACCGAGGACCGCGAGAAGGTCGTCGATTTCTCCGACCCCTATTACAGTGCTGCTGCCGCCGTGCTGACCCGCAAGTCCGTTGTTGATGGCGGTGCAATGGCGGCGATGGACAGCTTGCAGGGCCTGAAATGGGGCGCCGCGGCGGGCACGACCGCGCTTGGCATGATTGAGTCCCTCATCGCACCGGAAAGCGATACGCTGCTTTACAACGACACGGCCGACGTGGTCGAGGCGATGAAAGCCGGGCAGATCGACGCCGCGCTGATGGATTTGCCGTCGGCATTGTTTACGTCTGCCGTGCTAATGGATGACGGCGTGGTGCTGGGCCAGTTCCCACCGGAACAGTCTGAAAACCCTGATCAATTCGGGCTGTTGATGGAAGAGGGCAACGCGCTGAAGGACTGTGTGAACGAAGCACTTGCTGCACTGACATCGTCTGGCGCGCTTGCCGGGATAGAGGCCAAATGGCTGGCTGATGCGACGGGCGTTCCGGTCATCAAGTGAGCGAAACTGCAAGACCGCTGACCCGTCGCGAGGCATATGAACGGCGGGTCAGGCAAAGATCCAACTGGATAGCCGCCACATCGACGGCGGCGGTGTTTATTGCGATCATTGTTCTTGTGCCGCTGGCGCCGGGATGGCCAGCGGTTCAGAAAAGTTTCTTCAATTGGGATGTATTCGTCAGAACATTCCCCAAACTGCTTGATGCATTCCTGATCGACGTCATGATCTTTGCATGGTCGGCCCCGGCAATCGCCGTGCTGGGATTGCTGGTCGCGCTGGCGCGGGACGCGCGCGCGCCTGCGTTGTTCCCGATGCGGATCATTGCGGCGGCCTATACGGACATTTTTCGCGGTGTTCCGGTCATTCTGACGGTCTATCTGATCGGCTTCGGTATTCCGGGCCTGGGCCTGCCGCGCCCGTGGAATTCGCCTTTCATCTGGGGGACCGTGGCGCTGGTCTTGACCTATTCGGCCTATGTCGCGGAAATCTTTCGTTCGGGGATCGACTCCGTTCACAAATCCCAGCGATCAGCGGCCTTGTCACTTGGCCTTTCCGGCGGTGACACAATGCGGTTTGTGATCCTGCCACAGGCCGTTCGGCGCGTCGTTCCGGCGCAGATGAATATGCTGATCGCTCTGCAAAAAGACGTCGCGCTGTTGAGCTTTATCGGTCCGGTGGAGATTTTCAGGCAGGCGGGCGTGTTCAAATCCCTGCTGGCGAATTTCACGCCCTATGTCGGAGCGGCGTTGATCTTTCTGGCCATTACTGTGCCTGCAACGCGCTATGCTGATTACTTGCTGACCAAACAGAATCGGGAACGCAGCTGATGCCGAAACTGGCATTGCACGGGGTCGTTAAGAAATTCGGGGGGCAGCGGGTTTGTGACGGCATCGACCTTGATGTCGAGGCGGGTCAGATGGTGTGTCTGATAGGGGCATCCGGCGCAGGGAAGTCGACGCTGCTGCGCTGTATCAACCTGCTCGAACCGCTCGATGATGGTGAAATCCTGCTGGATGGCAACGACATTGCTGAACCGGGCCTCGACCCTGCACCCATTCGCCGCCGCGTCGGGATCGTTTTCCAAAGCTACAATTTGTTCCCGCACATGACCTCTGCCGAAAACGTCATGCTGGCGCCGCGCCGGGTGTGGCGAAGGTCGCGAGCCGACCTGTTGCCGGACATAACCGATCTCTTCCGTCGATTTGGGCTTGAGGATCGAATGCAGCATTACCCGGACCAGTTGTCGGGCGGTCAGCAACAACGTGTGGCCATCGTGCGGGCGCTGGCGATGAGGCCGGAAGTGATGTTGTTTGACGAGATCACATCCGCACTCGACCCGCAGCTGGTTGGCGAAGTTCTGGATGTCTTGCGCGTGCTGAAATCGGAAGGCATGACGATGGTGATCGCAACGCATGAGATGGGTTTTGCCCGCGAGGCAGCGGACAAGGTGTGCTTTCTGCAGGATGGAAAGATTCTGGAGGAAGGGCCGCCGGATCGCCTGTTCACCGCGCCGCATGAACCAGAGACACGCGCGTTTCTGGAACGCGCGCTAAAATAACCTGAGTTCTGGATAAGCGCTATATCTGGTATTCGACCTGCCTGATTGTTTCCGGCACGGTTATGGGTCCCATTTTAACTTTGGTTTTCCCGAGCATATAGGCTGCGACACACGAGATGAGGTGTACGAATGCGTTGGCAGGCGATCTGTGTCGAGTGTGTTCCAGTCCCATGCTGGTTTTCAACTTATCGAACAGAGTTTCGATGATGAACCGCCTTCGCAACAGGATTTTGTTCAGGATTGGCAGGAGATAGTTTTTCATGTTGCGGCGAATGCCGGTGACGAGGTGGAGCCCACGCTGCCAGAGCCGTTGGAAGAGGGATTTGGAGATATAGCCCTTATCAGCAAATATTTTGCCTTCGAGGCCCGCGATCATGGCTTCAAACGGCTTTCGATCATCGACATTACCTGCCGTGATTTTGACGGCCATGATCTCCCCCTTGTTGTTGATGATTAGATGCAGTTTGAAGCCAAAGAACCAGCCCATTGTGCTGCGACCGCGCTTTGCCAGCCCCTTGAAGACCTTGTTTCGATTAATGCGGGCATTGTGGCAGACCGCGAGCTTAGTGCTGTCGGCAAAATAGACGCCGGTTTTTTCACCGCTGAAGCAGTGCAGCAGTATGCAAAACGGCACCATTAATCTTGGCATGAGGCTGACAAACCGACCATAGCTCGGGAGGGTGCCAAAGCAGTCACGGTATTTCTGCTCAACGCCATAAATCCAATAATGTTTGAAGTCCTTGAACGGCGACAAGTGAAACAAGACCATGATGAACAGGCTCTCCCCCAGGGTCAGCTTGCCGGAGCGAAGCCTCTGACGACCCGAGGGGATCAACCGGTGGCGCTCCCAGTCCTCGTAGGTTTTTGCAAAATCATCGAGACAGACAAAAAGTGCGGTGTTAGTGATCGACATGAGTGGCGGTCCATATTGTGTCGCTTTTGAACCTTGAATCATGGGGCAACGTACCTGGAAACCCCTCTCACCCCATACTAATCACGGGGGCATTCAGGCTGGTCAACACGGGGCAAAAGGTGCGCGCCATGGAGAACAACTTCCCAATCAACGAAGATCTCGCTTATGAGAAGATCCGGGACCTCATGTTCGACATGATGGAAGAGGACCCCAACCGTCTCTACGCCCTCACGGATAAGCTCAATGAACTGGCTGCGCTCCCTAAAAGAACCATGACACTTGTGCTCGATCTGATGGCCGCCACTCCCTTTCAGGTGATCATCCCGAAACACGTACGGAAAAATGACCCTGATACATTCAAAGCAGATCACGAAACCGTTTCAAATGTTCTATTTCTTGGAGAGTTTGGCGGAATTGCCGTTGAACTGGAGCCAAATGAGGCTTTGAGAGAACCGAGGATCATTTCCATAACAATGGTGGAAATCCCTCATCGCAACCCTCTGCGAAAAAGGGTCAACGAGTATCGTAAAAAACGAATCAAAAAACGTAACTCCCAAGCACCCTGTCCGATAGGGTTGCGGGGTTTTGTTCCGTCAGAGCCGTGCGATGATCTGAGGTGGTGACAGGGTCAGGATTTCCAGGATGTTGAACCGGTGTTTTCTGGCCGTCGAGATGACGGACCTGATGTCGGCGAAGACCCGCGCGCCCTCGAGGGTGCGGAAGGTGCCCGAGATTTTCATGCGCAGCTTCATCATGCGCAGGTCCTGTTCGGCCTGATTGTTTGTGAATGGGACCGCGAAGTCGGCGATGAATCGCAAAACGTCATCGCGGTAGTCACGCAGGCGGAGGAGCAGGTTGTGGCCTGGCCGCCTGGCTTTTCGGCCGCGGGTGCCGGGGCTTTTGGCCAGCGGGGGCCGGCGTTCGTGGAAGGCGAGCCCCTTGGCGAGGATCGCCATGTATCTGGTGACTATACCCTGGCGAACCAGTTCCGGGAGTTCGGTCTCGCCTTGATCCTGAGCCGCGCATCTGAGCTGATTGGCGCTATGAAGCACTGCGCTCATCTCCGTCGCCCAAGGCTCTTTTTCGATCTCTTCGATGGCCTTGAGTTCGCGCAAGTGATGCGCCCCGCAGAGGGCGTGGGCGTCCACTCCGCTCATATGGGCGTAGTAGGGTTTCCAGTGATCATGAATGATCGTCCCGCCGGTCAGGAAGGTTGGAACAGCACCGCGTTTGGCGCTGATGCGGTAATGGGTGAAGGCGGTATCGCAGATCGTGTGCAGCCAGTGCAGCTTGCCGGCAACACGAAGTCCGGTCTCGTCCAGATGCCGAACGCCGCCTTCGGCAAGCCGGGCGAGAATGTGTTCAACCACGACACCCATCTTATTTGCCGCGCCGCGCGTCCAGTTGGTCACGCTGGCCGCGCACAAGCTGGTGGCCCCAAACAGGTCGCGCATAAGCTGGCAGACCCGATCCTCGGGTATCAGCTGCTGAACATTGCAATAGACCGCCACTGCCCGCATGCGCGTGCCATATTGCACATGCGCGGCCACGCCATCGGGAAAGCCAGCCGTCGTCGTGGCTCGACAATGGTCGCAACAATAAACCGCCGCCTGATGCTCGGTGACCTCCAGGCGTGGCGCAGGCAAGTCGAACACCTGACGCTTCTCGATCCCTTTCACCATCTCCGCCGTCAGGGCGCTCTGACAGGCGCTGCAATGCGTCGCCTCATGCCGTTCGACAAAGTCGGGTGTTGACGTCTGGCGCAGGGTGTCGCCCCGGTGGCCAACTTGGCCGCCACTTTTCTTTCCGGATTTGCCACGCAGGCTGCGCGGGGCTGGCTTCTTCAGGCCATCACTTGAAGGGGGCTTGCTGCTATTGCTGCTGTTCTTGGCCAACTGTCGGCGCAGGTCCGTGATCTCTTCCGCCATGCTCGCCAACGCAGCTTCAAGCTCAGCGATCCGACGCAGAGCCGTGGCGAGAAGTTGTTCAAGGGCGGCAACCTGATCCATCCCACCACTGATTCAGAGAAATCAACCCGGCGCCACAGAATTCAGACAAGAAAGAAAAAAACACGCGCAAAATGGCAAATTCGACTCACCATAAAACTGACAATAACACTCAAACGTGGGGGGTGCTTGGGAGTTACCAAAAAACTACGAAAAAATTCTGTCGAGTAGTGCACTGGTGACGCCAACGTCTTATCCAGAATCGGGGTTAAAATAAGCTGTTCACATGAACCCCAGTTCCAGCCGTGCCTCATCTGACATCATGTCCATGCCCCAGGGCGGTTCCCAAGTCAGTTCGACATCGACCTGCTTCACGCCGGGCAGGGGTTCCACCGCGTCGGCCAGCCAGCCGGGCATTTCGCCCGCCACCGGGCAACCCGGTGCCGTCAGGGTCATGGTGATATCAACGGCGTTCTCGTCATCGATTTCGATCGTATAAACGAGGCCCAGATCATAGATATTCACCGGGATTTCCGGGTCATAAACCGAGCGGCAGGCTTCGACCACCGTCTCATAAAGCGGATGGTCGGTTGACGACGGCTTGATCAGCGGCGCGCCTTCCATCGGTTCACTTGCGTCTTCGGCCATGCTCTGTCCTGCCCGGAATACCTGAGCGAAGATATAAGGATTGGCTTGCGCCTTTGCAATCGCGCGTATTAGCGCGTAACCGGGCGGCATGACCGGGTTTTCATTTGACCTTCAGGCCACGGATGGCAAAGCACGCGCGGGGTTGATTTCGACTCCGCGCGGCGAGATCCGAACGCCTGCGTTTATGCCTGTCGGGACGGCTGCGACGGTCAAGGCGATGTTGCCGGAAAATGTCCACGAAACCGGGGCGGATATTCTGCTTGGGAATACCTATCACCTTATGCTGCGTCCCGGCGCGGAACGTGTTGCGGCACTGGGCGGACTGCATGAATTCATGAACTGGGGTCGGCCCATTCTGACCGACTCGGGCGGGTTTCAGGTGATGAGTCTGGCAGATCTGCGAAAGCTGAGCGAAGAGGGCGTGACGTTCAAATCTCATATCGATGGTTCGCGCCATATGTTGTCCCCGGAAACTTCGATGGAGATTCAAAGGCTTCTGGGCTCTGACATCGTCATGTGTTTTGATGAATGCCCGGCGCTGCCGGCCACCGAAGAGCAAGTGGCCGATAGTATGCGGCTTTCGATGCGATGGGCGGCGCGGTCTCGCGATGCATTCGGCGACAGGCCCGGCCACGCGCTGTTTGGCATTCAGCAGGGCGGTGTGACGGAGGAATTGCGAGGAGAAAGTGCAGAGGCGCTAAAAGCGATCGGATTTGATGGATACGCGATCGGCGGGCTGGCGGTGGGCGAGGGGCAGGAGGCGATGTTTGGTGTGTTGGATTACGCACCAGACCAGTTGCCCGTGGACAAACCGCGCTATCTGATGGGCGTGGGAAAGCCCGATGATATTGTCGGCGCGGTCAAGCTTGGCGTTGACATGATGGATTGTGTCTTGCCCTCACGGTCAGGGCGGACTGGGCAGGCATTCACGCGACGCGGGGTTGTGAACATCAAGAATGCGCGCCATGCCGATGATCCGCGACCCTTGGACGAGGCCTGCACTTGCCCCGCTTGTTCGAGCTATTCGCGCGCTTATCTGCATCATGTGTTTAGGGCCGGTGAAATCATTTCCTCGATGCTGCTGACCTGGCACAATCTGCATTATTATCAGGAGATCATGGGGGGGATGCGTGAGGCGATTGCCAAGCGGCAGTTCGAGGCGTGGGAGACCGGGTTTCACGCTACGCGGGCGCTGGGAGATATCGAACCGCAATAGGGGAACCTGTCCTACCTTGTTGGCCGCAGAATTCACTCACCCCGGTATGCCCAAGAAATTGGCTTGATACCGCATGTATTGGCGGCCTCTATCGCGTCATGGCGCGGCGGGGCAACCGGCACAGCGCAAGGGTGTAGTCGGGCCGAAAACCGTTAACATTTGTTAATAATACCCCGATTCTGGATAAGACGTTGGCGTCACCAGCTTACCACCCTTCAATTTAGCCAGACATCCCAGAGCTTGGGGATTTTGGCATAACCTGCGAGGCATCGTCGGATAGCACGAAGGCCTGTCTTGAAGAGAGAGCATAAGGACCTTCGGGCTTTTCGAATCCCCTTTTTTCGCCGCGTATTGCGACGTGGTGCTCTTCGTTTGCTCCGGTTGAAACAGCCCAGTACATGGCGATTGCCAGCACCAAAATGAGGCGGGCCAATCGATCCGGCTTTTTGATCTGGCTTTGAGTAATTTCAAAGCCCCGGGTTTTGAAGTCGGAGAACATGGCTTCAATTCCCCAACGCATTCCATAATCGAGCACCTTGTACTCGGACGGTGCTGCATTCATGGCAATAATCCAAGGCTCTTTGTGCCCCTCTTCGTGAAGCACTCCAATGTTGCTAAAGACGCCCGTTCCGTAAAGCTCAGCGTTTACAAGCCCTTCGGGCATCAGTTGGGCAATTTCGCGCGTCATCATCTCGCCACCCTGATGTTGCAGTGTGATATTTCCCTTCATGCGCAGCCGGTAGTCCCATCCAGCCTCCTGGCACCATGCGACCAATCGGGCGGTTCCATAAAACCGATCTCCCGCCAGCAACACACGCGCATCCGCCGGGAGCCATGGGCGGACTGCTTCCAAAAGCTCATGTTGCACGCGCCATCCAATCGGCCCTTTGGTCTGGCGTACACGCCAGGCGACCGGGAGGGCCCGATCCCGCATCCGCACCGATAACATCAAAACCTCATGCCCTTCGTTGAGCTTGCTTTGATCAAGGGCCACCACAATCGTTTCTCCGGCCTCACACTGGCGGCGGAAAATTTCACCAACATAGGCCTGCATGATCTCATCAGTATCGATGTGAGGATTGCCCAGAACCCGCGAAATGTATTGATAGCGGTGGTCCACAGAGCCGATATCGCGGGGCAGAGCAGCCGCATTTTCCATCAGATTGACGCTGCGCGTGTTCAAAATCACGCTTGCTATGATGCACAATCCCTCCCGGCGCGACTTGTGATACCCGAGCAAGCGGTCCTGAAAATCCGCCTCAACCTTCGAATAAAGCTCTGAAAAACAAACATTTCCCAACAAACCAGCCTCCAATATCAGCAGTGGAGACTCCTTGAATCACACAGATCAGACAAACGTCAAATCAGATCCGGAAATTTTGAAGGGTGGTAAGGCGTCACCAGTGCACTACTCGACAGAATTTTTTCGTAGTTTTTTGATTCGTTTTTTACGATACTCGTTGACCCTTTTTCGCAGAGGGTTGCGATGAGGGATTTCCACCATTGTTATGGAAATGATCCTCGGTTCTCTCAAAGCCTCATTTGGCTCCAGTTCAACGGCAATTCCGCCAAACTCTCCAAGAAATAGAACATTTGAAACGGTTTCGTGATCTGCTTTGAATGTATCAGGGTCATTTTTCCGTACGTGTTTCGGGATGATCACCTGAAAGGGAGTGGCAGCCATCAGATCGAGCACAAGTGTCATGGTTCTTTTAGGGAGCGCAGCCAGTTCATTGAGCTTATCCGTGAGGGCGTAGAAACGGTTGGGGTCCTCTTCCATCATGTCGAACATGAGGTCCCGGATCTTCTCATAAGCGAGATCTTCGTTGATTGGGAAGTTGTTCTCCA
The DNA here is from genome assembly GCA_951812305.1 of uncultured Paracoccaceae bacterium. Taxonomy (GTDB): domain Bacteria; phylum Pseudomonadota; class Alphaproteobacteria; order Rhodobacterales; family Rhodobacteraceae; genus Rhodobacter_B. The sequence continues at coordinate 742,748 of CATOSB010000004.1, read as the reverse complement.
TGGCGCGCACCTTTTGCCCCGTGTTGACCAGCCTGAATGCCCCCGTGATTAGTATGGGGTGAGAGGGGTTTCCAGGTACGTTGCCCCATGATTCAAGGTTCAAAAGCGACACAATATGGACCGCCACTCATGTCGATCACTAACACCGCACTTTTTGTCTGTCTCGATGATTTTGCAAAAACCTACGAGGACTGGGAGCGCCACCGGTTGATCCCCTCGGGTCGTCAGAGGCTTCGCTCCGGCAAGCTGACCCTGGGGGAGAGCCTGTTCATCATGGTCTTGTTTCACTTGTCGCCGTTCAAGGACTTCAAACATTATTGGATTTATGGCGTTGAGCAGAAATACCGTGACTGCTTTGGCACCCTCCCGAGCTATGGTCGGTTTGTCAGCCTCATGCCAAGATTAATGGTGCCGTTTTGCATACTGCTGCACTGCTTCAGCGGTGAAAAAACCGGCGTCTATTTTGCCGACAGCACTAAGCTCGCGGTCTGCCACAATGCCCGCATTAATCGAAACAAGGTCTTCAAGGGGCTGGCAAAGCGCGGTCGCAGCACAATGGGCTGGTTCTTTGGCTTCAAACTGCATCTAATCATCAACAACAAGGGGGAGATCATGGCCGTCAAAATCACGGCAGGTAATGTCGATGATCGAAAGCCGTTTGAAGCCATGATCGCGGGCCTCGAAGGCAAAATATTTGCTGATAAGGGCTATATCTCCAAATCCCTCTTCCAACGGCTCTGGCAGCGTGGCCTCCACCTCGTCACCGGCATTCGCCGCAACATGAAAAACTATCTCCTGCCAATCCTGAACAAAATCCTGTTGCGAAGGCGGTTCATCATCGAAACTCTGTTCGATAAGTTGAAAACCAGCATGGGACTGGAACACACTCGACACAGATCGCCTGCCAACGCATTCGTACACCTCATCTCGTGTGTCGCAGCCTATATGCTCGGGAAAACCAAAGGTAACTCCCAAGCACCCCCCACGTTTGAGTGTTATTGTCAGTTTTATGGTGAGTCGAATTTGCCATTTTGCGCGTGTTTTTTTTCTTTCTTGTCTGAATTCTGTGGCGCCGGGTTGATTTCTCTGAATCAGTGGTGGGATGGATCAGGTTGCCGCCCTTGAACAACTTCTCGCCACGGCTCTGCGTCGGATCGCTGAGCTTGAAGCTGCGTTGGCGAGCATGGCGGAAGAGATCACGGACCTGCGCCGACAGTTGGCCAAGAACAGCAGCAATAGCAGCAAGCCCCCTTCAAGTGATGGCCTGAAGAAGCCAGCCCCGCGCAGCCTGCGTGGCAAATCCGGAAAGAAAAGTGGCGGCCAAGTTGGCCACCGGGGCGACACCCTGCGCCAGACGTCAACACCCGACTTTGTCGAACGGCATGAGGCGACGCATTGCAGCGCCTGTCAGAGCGCCCTGACGGCGGAGATGGTGAAAGGGATCGAGAAGCGTCAGGTGTTCGACTTGCCTGCGCCACGCCTGGAGGTCACCGAGCATCAGGCGGCGGTTTATTGTTGCGACCATTGTCGAGCCACGACGACGGCTGGCTTTCCCGATGGCGTGGCCGCGCATGTGCAATATGGCACGCGCATGCGGGCAGTGGCGGTCTATTGCAATGTTCAGCAGCTGATACCCGAGGATCGGGTCTGCCAGCTTATGCGCGACCTGTTTGGGGCCACCAGCTTGTGCGCGGCCAGCGTGACCAACTGGACGCGCGGCGCGGCAAATAAGATGGGTGTCGTGGTTGAACACATTCTCGCCCGGCTTGCCGAAGGCGGCGTTCGGCATCTGGACGAGACCGGACTTCGTGTTGCCGGCAAGCTGCACTGGCTGCACACGATCTGCGATACCGCCTTCACCCATTACCGCATCAGCGCCAAACGCGGTGCTGTTCCAACCTTCCTGACCGGCGGGACGATCATTCATGATCACTGGAAACCCTACTACGCCCATATGAGCGGAGTGGACGCCCACGCCCTCTGCGGGGCGCATCACTTGCGCGAACTCAAGGCCATCGAAGAGATCGAAAAAGAGCCTTGGGCGACGGAGATGAGCGCAGTGCTTCATAGCGCCAATCAGCTCAGATGCGCGGCTCAGGATCAAGGCGAGACCGAACTCCCGGAACTGGTTCGCCAGGGTATAGTCACCAGATACATGGCGATCCTCGCCAAGGGGCTCGCCTTCCACGAACGCCGGCCCCCGCTGGCCAAAAGCCCCGGCACCCGCGGCCGAAAAGCCAGGCGGCCAGGCCACAACCTGCTCCTCCGCCTGCGTGACTACCGCGATGACGTTTTGCGATTCATCGCCGACTTCGCGGTCCCATTCACAAACAATCAGGCCGAACAGGACCTGCGCATGATGAAGCTGCGCATGAAAATCTCGGGCACCTTCCGCACCCTCGAGGGCGCGCGGGTCTTCGCCGACATCAGGTCCGTCATCTCGACGGCCAGAAAACACCGGTTCAACATCCTGGAAATCCTGACCCTGTCACCACCTCAGATCATCGCACGGCTCTGACGGAACAAAACCCCGCAACCCTATCGGACAGGGTGCTTGGGAGTTACAACCAAAGTTAAAATGGGACCCATAACCGTGCCGGAAACAATCAGGCAGGTCGAATACCAGATATAGCGCTTATCCAGAACTCAGGTTAATAATTCTTGCTATGAAATTGTTTTGCCACCAATGTTCCGCACTACGGTTGCAAACGTCTGATTCCGTTATCCTCTGCTTTGGTCAGGGCGCGGTGCATCCTGAACGGGACGGTGCGGCTGTCATGCCTGCGGGCGAAAATCAGACTTTTGAGACACGTCACGACGGGCCTGCTGCGCCTGCGCGCCCGAAAGAGGTGACAACAGGCGGCGAGTTTCCAAGTCAGGAGCAACTGAAAGGCATGGGCGATCTGTGCTTTTTGTTCCTGCGGTCCCCGAATGCGAAATCCCTGTCGGTTGACGGTCTGCGCCGCACGTTGGAACCGGCAGTCGACAACGGGTATATGGCGATCATGCGGCAAGACGGGGTTCCCCGCGCCGCGATCACCTGGGCTTTCCTAAGCGAAGAGACCGAGGCGCGGTTTCTGGCGCTGGAACCGCTGGCTTCAAAGGATTGGAACACCGGCAACCGGCTGTGGCTGATGGATGTCATCGCGCCCTATGGGCAGGGGTCAGCCGCGAAAATGATCCGGTACTGGCACGACAGCCTGCAACCGGACGCGCGCGAATACCGGTTTGTCCGACCCGGAAAAATGCCGGGTGCGGCGCGAACCTATGTGGCGCGCCGCCTGAATTCTGGTCGGTTTGGCAGTCAGATGACGCTGCACCGGCAAACCCAACTTGCAACACCTGAAACGAAAGTGATCTGATATGACAACGGTATTCGAGACTGTGCCCGTGGGGGCAGATACGGAAACAACAGTCGCTGGTACCTCTTCCGGTTCCGGCACGATCGATCTGTCAATTGGCGAAACCGAAGTGATAACCTTCGACTTCACAACCACCTTCGGCGACGCACCACCATACTTCGAAACCACTGCGGCCGCAGCTGGTACCCTAGTATTTGACAGCACGTTCTTTGGCACAGCGACATTTACGATAACCCATGCCGAGTGGGTCTCTGCTGGCAGCCCAGCAACAGTCTTCTTTGAAGCGACTGGGGATTTTGTAGGCTTTGCCTCTTATGTTCTCAATATCACCTGTTTTGCTGCTGGCACCTCCATCGCAACGCCTGGTGGCTTCGCCAATGTCGAGCACTTGCAGCCCGGTGATCTGGTGTGTACTTTTGATGGCCGCGATGTGGCGGTGCGCTGGGTGGGGCACCAAAGCGTGAATGCCGCGATGGCAGAGGTGCCGGAGCGGATGCAACTGGTGCGCATCACCGCCGGGTCGCTGGGCGACGGCCTGCCGCGCCGTGATCTGACGGTCACCGCCGATCACGCGATGTATCTCGATGGCCTGCTGATCAACGCCAGCGCGCTGGTGAGTCTGTCGGGGGTCGCGTTTGTGCCGCTGGCCGAGACAGGTGCCGCCTATACCGTCTATCACATCGAGACAGACGCGCATGACATCCTGCTGGCCGAGGGCAGCCCAACAGAAAGCTTTGTCGATGCCGTGACGCGGGCAGCATTCGACAATCACGATGAATATATCGCGCTCTACGGTGCCGACCGGATCGTACCGGAATTGCCAATTGCGCGCATCGCATCGCGGCGGTTGTTGCCAAAGCGTCTGGCAAGTGAGATTTCGAGCGCGAAAGCCGCATAACGGGCGGTCAGCCCAGCGAACCCAATGCAACGCCGGCAAGGGCCGCAAGGATCAGCACCCGGATCATTCCCCATTGCAGCCACAAAAGCGCGCCGCCCGCCAGAAACGCCAACACCACGGCGCGCCAATCCAGTGAAGTCGGGTCCGGCCAGACCAGATTTGCAGGGCCGAAGCTGAGGCTGCCGACATCGGCGAAGAACACATGCACCGCGAACCAGATCGACAGGTTCAGGATCACGCCCACCACGGCGGCGGTGATCGCGCGCAATGCTCCGCTTAGTCGTGGCCGCGTTGAAATCCACTCGACATAGGGTGCGCCTGCGAAAATCCACAAAAAACAGGGCACGAACGTCACCCAGATTGTCAGTGCCGCCGCCGTCAGTCCCAGCGTCAGCCCGCTGGCCCCGTAACCGGCAAGGAAGCCCACGAATTCGGTTACCAATATCAGCGGGCCGGGTGTTGTTTCGGCCAACCCAAGACCATCCATCATCTGGGCCGTCGTTAGCCAGCCCTGTTCCTGCACGACTTCCTGGGTCATATAGGCCAGAACGCATAGGCCCCGCCGAACGTGACAATGGCGAGTTTGGAGAAGTACACACCGATCTCTGTCAAAAGCGTTTGGCCGCTGGCCCAAAGCGCCGCAATCGGCAACCACCAGATGGCGCCCCCTATGGCAATGGTGCGAATGGTGTTTGCTTTCGCAAGCGGTGGTGCGGGTGCGTTGTTGGTTTGACCGCTGGCGAAAGCGCCATAGATCGCCGCACAGGCGATGATCAGCGGGAAGGGCAGGGCGAAAACGAAGATTGCGATAAAGGACAGTGCCGCAATGATCCAACCGTCCAGCCGGATCAACGCCTTACGCGACACTTTCAAAAGCGCCTGCAGGACGATCACGACAACCGTGGCCTTGATGCCAAGAAACAGTGCCTCGACCAGCGGCACCTGACCGACCCAGACATAGATTGCGGCCAGCGCGGCCATGACCACCGCGCCGGGGATGACAAACAGCAATCCCGCGATCAGCCCGCCGCGCACGCCGTCCATCCGCCAGCCGCAATAGGTGGTCAGTTGCATCGCCTCTGGCCCGGGTAACAACATGCAGAAGGAGAGCGCATTCAGGAATTGCGCTTCGCTCATCCAAGGGCGGTCATCGACCAGTTCCTTGTGCATCACCGCAATCTGTGCCGCCGGTCCGCCAAAACTTAGGATCCCGATGCGCGCGAACACACGGACCATTTCAGAAAACGGAACCTGCATCAGACGTGCCTTTCGGGCCATGAATGAGTTTCGTCAAACCCATCTCTCGCCCAGCGGTAAAGCGCATCGTAAAGTAAGAGGCCAGCTTCCAGTTGTTGGGTGTCGTTCTTGAATTGTCGGGACAGCCCGACCGACAGGGCAAGGAGACCAGCGGCCTCCGGGCATTTGCCGGGGTCGCCGGTATCTGCTGCGCGGATGATATCGGCCATTCGATCCAGCGCGGGTGAGTGTAAGGTAAACGTGTCCAGCATGGCGTCAAAACTGCATTTATCGCCCTTGTGGCTGAACATCACGCCTTCAACGTCAAAGGGCGTGGCACCGAAGCGATCCGCAACGTTGGCAACCTCTTCCGGCGCGACAAAAAGAAACCGCGCGTCCCGATCCACAAAACGCCGGATCAGCCAAGGGCAGGCGATGCGGTCGATCTTGGGGCGTTGCCGTGTAACCCAAAGCGTTTCGGTGCCGTCCGTTAGGGGAATTGTTGCGACCGGTACGCGGCTCGTACCCTCGGTTTCACGCCAGGCAAACATTCCACCAGCCAGGATTTCTGCGGGCACATTTTCGGTTCGTAGCCAGGCGGCAATGCCTTGACTGAGTTTTTTGCCCTTTTGGCAAATGATGATGGCTCTGCGGCCATTCAGCTTTCCAACAAGCCCGTGAATATCCGTATGTGGATGACGGAATGATCCTGGGATCAAGTATGGATCGTCCGAGAAATCCTCGTCGATACAGACATCGACGAGCATCGGACATTCCGGCGTTCCAACAAGGCGATTGAGTTGGGCGGGGGTAATTTCATTCGGTGCAGCCACGGTGCATCCTTTCCTGTTGCCAGGTTGCGGATGCGATGCTTGGGCCGCAGCCTCACGGGGCGATCGCAGTTGGCCCCATGCCGCATTTGATGCCGGAGCTTCGGTGAAATGTCAAAGGGGAAGCCGCCGGCTTTTGTTAGTTTGCGCCTGCGAACTGTGCCAAACGCGGCCGACCAATTCACGTCGTGATTGGGCCGAATTTCGTAATTCGCGTTATTTCGTAAGCGGAAATTGGCCCAAAAGGCTGTCATCCTTTGGACCCGCGCTCTGTCGTATTCGAGATTCGTGCTATGGTTGAGTCATGTCGTGAGTATTTCGCTCAGGGCTGTGTCTTCGCGCGCGAGCGCGAGGTCTCGAATTTAAGGAGAATGATATGTTTATAACCGATTTGTCGGGCCGGTGGTCCTGTGTCTTTCCAGCTTTAGCCGCCGCCCTCGTTTTTTCCGCAACCCCGCCTGCCCATGCTCAAGGGATTAATCTGGCTGAGTGTGAAGGGCTGTGGTTTTCGACCTCTGAAGATTTTCTGTCGCAAGGTCCGCGCCTTCCCGGTGGACCCGTGGTGTCTGACGGTGACTTGCTTTCCTATCAGGTCGGCGTCGGCACACGACTGTGTGCGCGAAACGCCGATTTGATGCGGGTCTTTGACATCAACGAATACGACCACGGTCTCGATGCTTTGGAGCAGATTGAGATCAACGAAAAGGCCGTATTCATCGCGTTTTCGACCGAGATCGATTCCGTCAATGGTGCGGGACAATTCACCGCCGGTGATCTGTTGTTTGGCAATGGCTCGGTCGTGCCGAATAATGCCCTGCTGGCCAAATTCAACCTGCCGCGCAGCCTGAACCTGGGTCTCGACGCGGTGCATATCGAGGGTGGCCCAACTGAAAAGCGCGAATTGATGGCCAAATTGAGCAGCACCAGCGTGGATGAGTTGCGGCAAAATCCGGGGATTCTGATTGAAATTCTCGAAGGCACCAATACCGATATCCTGTTTTCGACCGAAGGCACGCCGCCCAGCGTGCAAAAACCGCAATTCCTTGATGGCGATCTGTTGTCCGCGAAGAACGGCATGATCGTGCGATCGAACAACGATCTGCTCCCAAGCTTGCCCTCTGGGCTACCGCAGGAAGGCGTGGACTATGGGCTTGATGCCTATACGCCGGGTTTTGACCAGATTGAGCAGCGCCCAGTTGAGTTGTTCTCAATCGAGATTCAGGCGCGGGACGGGACATTTAGCGATGGCGATGCGCTGACGGTCGGTCCGGGGATCTGGCTTCGAAACAAGGACCTGATCGGATCATTGGAACCGCGCGACAGCGATATGGGGTTGGATGCGTTGGCTGAAGCCCAGACAATCGTTGGCGGATGCCGTTTCTACATCACCCGCATCAGCGAGATTGAATTGTCGCGAATTCGCCAAAGCAACCCGACCACGGACCCATTTGCGGGCATGTTCGATGTCGGTGTTACTGATGGCTCGGGCAACGCAGATGGCGACCGACCCTTTGGTGGATATCTGCGGGTCGAAGGCACGGTGCCGAACTGGAACTGTCCGGAATACACGACGCATGAATTCCGAGTCGAGGTCCTGCAAGAAGGTGGATTGACGCCGGAACCTGTGCGCCATCCTTTGTCGGATGGCTGGGTGCGTGACGAGGCGCCTTGCGGCTTTGTTTCTGATCCCTACGGTTCTACCGACTATTCGGCGACGGATACCGGTTGGTTCCGCCTGACCGACTATTGGCGCCCGGCGGTGGACAGTTGTGCCAGCGACCTGTCGCTTGCAATCTGGAATTCGCGACCCCTTGACAGCACGACCGCCCAGATCCGCCTTGTCCTGCGCGAGACCGGAATGCCGGGGACTGAGATTGCGTCTGGCTGGGTCAGGGTGCGCCTTGACAACAAGGCCCCGGACGATCCGGTCATCGCGTTGCACGATCTGGGCGATGGTGTTCCATTCGGCAACCAATGCGAAATTGCCGGTGGTGGCGACGACACGGTGATCGACGTTCATGGCGAGGTTTTTGATGCGCATTTTGATCGTCTGACATTGATCTGGACAGGTGGTGACGTTGGTCTGGAGACGTCAGTACCGGTGATCACGCGGCCAACCGTTCCGGCGCCACACGCGGCTTTGACGTTGGCGCGCGGATATCTGTCCCGGCCAGAGCTGCAATATGAGGGTTCGCTTCCGGCCAATTCCAACATCCTTTTGGCCCGGTTCAACCTGTCGGCTGCACATCGTGATGCGACAGGGGGCAATCCGCCGATAGAATGCGGTTATACTGTCACTTTGCGGGCTGTGGATCGTGCGCATCTGGGCAACTTCTCGCCCTCCAACAACAGCTATAACATCACGAGTCCGCATGTTTCGCGCCGCGTCAGCCAATCCTTCTGCTTCAAACCGGCGTCGTAGTGCGAAAGTGTTGAGAATAAGAAAAAGGGGCTCGCATTTCGCGGGCCCCTTATTAGGTGCAGGCTTCTGTTGCCAGGTGCCTGCGAACCCCGCCAGACGCGGCTAGGCGACTGGGCTTAAGTTTTCGATCTTAGGCACTGCATTAAGCAGCGACTGCGACCGGAGCATGATTGTTATTGGCAATTATGCTTAGCGGACCGATATCGGTGGTACCTCACCGAGACAAAGCTAACCCCTTTAGACGTCCGTCGATCCTATTTCGGCCCCGTGATCCCCCCAATAAAGGGAATTTGGTGGAGCCGCCGGGTACCGCCCCCGGGTCCGATCCGTTTATTACGAGCGCGTTTATGTCCATAGTCGGTTGCCCGACAACCTACATTTAGGCGCTTGGACGCCGTAAAACAAGTGCATGATCGTTGACAGTACGTCGGGATAAGCGCAGATTTTCCCAATGAGGAGGAAGCGATATGTCATTGAAATATTTAAATTTCGCTGTCGTGATTTTTGCAGGGTCAATCGGGTATTCCACCATAGCGGAGGCACAGGGCGGTAAGAAATCGGCCGATAATGTTGAACCGGTCATGCAATGCCCTGGCTCAGTCGGGTCCGCATCTGAACCCTTCGCTTGCGAATGCGCGCCAGGTCAGGGGGAGTCTGGATCGGTGTGGGGCAGCGGGCCCTATACCACCGACAGTTCATTGTGCCGCGCGGCCATTCATGCCGGTGGTATTGGCGTGGATGGTGGTGTCATCAACGTCGTGTTGCACCCCGGTCAGGACAGTTATGAGGGATCGACCTCGAATGGTGTCGAGACCGACAGCTGGGCATCTTATGGATCGAGCTTTGACATCAATAGCGCTGGCGGCACGATGGCGATGTCCGACCTGCCGACATGTGGCACAATCCCGGATGGTGAGGACATGTATGCCTGTTCCTGCCCGGCGAATCCGGTGATCCGATCTGTTTGGGGAAGTGATCCTTACACCGCTGACAGCGATATTTGTTCTGCTGCAATTCACGCGAGCTATATCGAACGCGGCGAGGGTGGCGACCTCGCGGTCCTCCGAGTTCAGGGATTGACGGAGTATCGCGGGTCAGAAGAAAGCGGCGTGACGTCTTCGGATTGGGGCGGCTACGAAAGTTCGATCGTTTTCGACTGGAATCAGTGAGGCATTAGTTCGAGAGGAGCTCGGTCCACTTTTTACACGCGCGAATATGCACCTTGTCACTGAATTTAGGCAGTGTCTTCTGGGCAGTTTCTTGCGCAAGAAAGCTTACGCAACAGCGTGAGGCTGCATTTCGAGCCGTAAAATCATCGCAGTTCGACCCCAATCAAGCCATTTTGAATTTGTAAATCAAAGGTCGCCCTTAGATGAGGTCGACGACATGCGAAAACTGATAATCGCTGCAATTTCCATCGTTTGCGTGGGTGTGTTGGACGCGGCGGCACAAACCAAAGATCGTTTAGACAGCCGCGCGAAGCTGTTCGGGTACGAATCTGTGGGACGGCCGGATGGCCCTCGCAGTCAATGTACCGCGGCGCTGGTCGCCCGCGACGTGGTTCTGACGGCGGCTCATTGCATCAAGGGAGACGTCACCGATTACGTCTTTCGCGCCGGTTTTAAGGACGGCAACGCGATTGCCACACGCAGTGTGCTGGATGTCGCAATCCCCGACAAATACCTTGCTGCGCGCAGTCGCGGCGATCGTACGGCCGAGATTGCCAACGATGTCGCGCTTGTGCGCTTGTCCAGCGCCATTCATGATCACAGCGCTAATCCCTACACGATTGCTCGCACTCCCGGGCGCGGCACTTCGCTGACATTGGCATCCTACGGAAAAGGTCGCAGCGAAGCTTTGACGCTGGAAAGAGGATGCTCGCTGCACTCAAAGTACCAGGGCGGCATTGTCGCGATAGACTGCGACGCGACGTTTGGCTCCTCTGGTGCCCCGGTCTTCGTGGACGATCATGGACGTCCGCGCATCTTTTCAATTGTGTCCAGCGGTTTGGTGGATAGGAACGAAGGCGCAGGCACATTTGGCGTCGAACTGTCGGCGATAGTGCCGCAGCTCATGGCGACATTGCGTGCGCGCCGTTCGCTGGCCCCGGTGAGCGAGGGCGCTCGCCGCATTCGGGTTGGAGAGCGTACCAGTGGCGGCGCCAGATTCGTGCGCCCCAATGGCGGTTGATCCCGGTCCCTACGGCTAAGTCCTCAATAGTAAAACCTGTTTGACATTTCGCGGCCATCCGAAAAATGGTCGGACCGCGAAGCGACGTCATAACCGGAAGTCCAAATGCCCGCCATATCCCTGCGCACGATGCTTTGGCTTGGCTTCTTTGCTGCAATATTGGCGGCATGGATTTGGCTTTACTGGATGGCGACCGGTATGGATCTGGACCTGATCGGACGGCCCGGTGCGATGGGTCAACGCATGGCAGATATGGACCCGCGCATGGATATGCGAATGCCAATGGCTGAATTCTGGCCTGTTTTTGCCATGTGGGCCGTGATGATGGCGGCGATGATGGGGCCGGTGATGGTGCCGACGCTGGCGACTTATGAACGGCTGATGATCAGCGCCGATGGCACTAGGGCAGGCTGGGTTGGTGTCGGACTAGGATACTTCATTGCCTGGGTCGGATTTGCCGCGTTGATCGCGGGTGTGCAATTGGCGCTGCTGTTCGGCGGTGTCGTTGACATGCTGGGGATCGCAAAGTCGCCGTGGTTCGCGGCCGGTCTTCTTATCATCGTCGGTTTATTTCAATTCACTCGCGTCAAAGAGATCTGCCACGGAATTTGCCATACGCCGATGACCTATTTCCTTGGTCATTGGCGTACCGATTTTGCCGGTGGCATGCGCATGGGGCTAGGGCTTGGCGCGTTCTGTGTCGGCTGCTGCTGGGGCTTCATGGCGCTTGGGTTCGTCGGCGGCGTGATGAGCCTTTTATGGATGGGTCTGGCAACGCTGTTCATGGTGTTGGAAAAACTTCCACAGATTGGGCATCGCCTATTGAAACCCGGTGGAATTGCGTTAATCGTCGGCGGGTTATACGTCGGGTTGATGGCGCTTTAGGGAGGGCGACATGGCGAAGATCAAGGAACCGCCAAAGCCGGATCGCATTCGCCTGCGTGACCGTTTGGATCAGCGGATGGCGAACAATCCGGCACGCCGGAAAATGCGCGCCACGGAATGGGCGATTAAGGGCGAGTTGTTCCTGAATTGCTCTTGCGACGTGTTCTGCCCCTGTGTGGTTTCGCTGGGCAAACACCCACCAACCGAGGGCCATTGTCACGCCTGGATGGCAATCGCGATTGATGAGGGCCAATTCGAGGGCGAGGACATGTCCGGGTTGAATGTTGGCCTGCTGGTTGAGATTCCGGGCCGGATGGCCGAGGGCGATTGGCGCGTTGCGGCCTATATCGACGAGCGTGCGACGCAGAAGGCCTTTAATGGCCTGTTGAAGATCCTCAGCGGCGAGGCTGGCGGCACCACGGGGCTGTTTACCTTCCTCGTTTCAACAATTCTTGGCGCTGAACGTGCCCCGGTGCAGATCACGCGGGAAGGCAATCGCCGCGGGCTTTACATCGGCAAATACATTCAGGGCGAGATCGAGTTTCTGGAAGGGGCCGACAAGGACCATCCGGTCATGGTGTCAAACTCCAAATACTGGATGGGGCCGGACATCGTTGCCGCGCGCGGCATCAAATCGAAGGTGCGCGATTACGGTCGGGTCTGGGATTTCTCTGGCAAATCGGCAGAGATGTGCCCAATTGACTGGTCAGGCCCCGGACGGAAATGATCACGGTCGATTTCTGCCAAACAATGGCGCGGTACAACGCCTGGCAGAACAAGAGTTTGATCGCCGCTGCGGATGAGCTGAGCGACGGTGAGCGCCGCGCCGATCGCGGCGCGTTTTTCGGCTCTATTGAGGGAACGCTCAACCACGTTCTGTGGGGTGATACGATCTGGATGTCGCGATTTGACGGCTGGAAAAAGCCAAAGACCGGCATTCCTGACAGCCCTAGGTTCACCGCCGACTGGTTGCGATATAAAGCGGCGCGCGGAGACGCAGACAGTCGCATCAATTCCTGGGCTCGCAAATTAACAGACAACGATCTTGTGGGGCAACTTGCTTGGTATTCTGGCGCCGTCGGAGCCAACGTTCAGAAACCACTGGCGCTTTGCGTTCAACATTTCTTCAATCACCAGACCCATCATCGCGGGCAGGTCCATGCATTGCTGACCGCTGCGGGGGCGAAACCCGATGATACCGATTTGTTTCTGATGCCGGAGGAGGCCTGATGAAGGGAATTGTCGATTACTCACGTCGCGTGCGCACAACACCATTTACACCCGGTGTAGAGTCCGCGGGGGTCAAAAATTACCTTGTCTACAATCATATGCTTTTGCCCACGATGTTCGAAAGCGTGGAGGCCGATTACAGACATTTGAAACAACACGTCCAGATCTGGGATGTGGCCGGTGAACGGCAGGTTGCCTTGAAGGGTCCTGACGCGCGCCGACAATTGCAACTGGTTACGCCTCGGGATTGCGCGCGGTTGGATCCGACACGGTGCCTTTACACGCCGATTTGTGATCAGCATGGCGGTATGATGAACGACCCGATCGCGCTGCAGGTTGATGAGGACGAATATTGGCTGTCTATCGCGCCATCGCCGGTGGAAGCGTGGCTTTATGGAATCGCGGCGGCGACGGGAATGGATGTAGAAATCTGGGAGCCCGATGTCTCGCCGCTTGCCATTCAGGGGCCCAAGGCCGATCAGCTTGCCGCGCGCATTTTCGGTGATGCGGTCAATGATCTGGGGTTCTTTCGTTGCGGTCGGTTTGAATGGAAAGGCATCAACTGGCTGGTCGCGCGGTCAGGGTGGTCAGGGCAGGGCGGTTTCGAAGTTTATGTTGAGGGCGCTGAGAATGGAATGCCACTGTGGGATGCGCTGATGGCGGCGGGAAAGGATCTGAACGTGCGGGCTGGTTGCCCGAACGCGATTGAACGGATCGAAAGCGGGCTTTTGAGTTACGGTGGCGACATTACCCGGAACGACACGCCGCTGCAGGCTGGGTTAGGGCGATACGTATCTGACAATCAGCTTGATACCTGTTGGGGCGGGCGACGCCTGAAGGAAGAGCGTGAAGCGGGTTCGACAAGGATGCTGCGTCCGGTGGAGATCGATGGGGTACTGCCCGCGTTTTCGGAATCCTGGCCGCTTTTTGCTGGCGAGACGCGCGTCGGTGATGTCCGCGCTTGTCAGTATTCGCCCGACTTCGCGACCAATGTCGCAATCGCGATGGTCGACCGCGATTATTGGGATGCGGGTACAGAACTGGAAACGCAAACAGTCACAGGACGCGCAGCCGTGAAAGTGCGCGATGCCTTCTGGAAATAAGGAGAATTTCATGTCGTTCAAAGCATTGGTGGTTCGCAAAGAGGGTGACGATAAGCCCATAGCAGCGGTGGAACAGATCAGCGAAGACCAACTACCCGATGGCAATGTGACGGTCGCGGTTGAGTTTTCGACAGTCAATTACAAGGACGGCCTTTGCATTGGGCCGGGCGGCGGTTTGGTGCGCAACTATCCGCATGTACCGGGCATCGATATGGCTGGTGTGGTCGAGGCGTCAGATGATGACCGCTACAAACACGGCGATCGGGTGGTTTTGAACGGTTGGCGCGTTGGAGAGGCGCATTGGGGTGGCTATTCGCAGAAGGCACGCGTGAAAGCTGACTGGCTGGTGCCGCTGCCAGATGGGATAACTACACGACAGGCGATGGCTGTCGGCACTGCCGGGTACACATCGATGCTGTCTGTGATTGCGTTGGAAAAGCACGGAATCAAGGACGGTCCAGTTCTTGTGACCGGTGCAGCGGGCGGCGTCGGCTCTGTCGCCACAGCGATTTTGTCGAACCTTGGTCACGAAGTGGCCGCCGTGACCGGCCGACCGGAAACCGAAGACTATCTGCGCGGCCTTGGCGCAACGCAGATCGTTGCCCGCGAAGAAATCAACGAAACCGTCAAACGCCCCTTGGAAACTGAAGCCTGGGGTGGATGTATCGACGCGGTGGGCGGCGAAATGCTGGCGCGGGTTCTGGGTCAGATGAAATACGGGGCCTCGGTTGCCGCCGTTGGTTTGGCGGGCGGTGCGAACCTGCCAGCGACGGTCATTCCATTCCTGCTGCGCGGCGTAAACCTTCTGGGCATCGATTCAGTCATGCGCCCATATGACGACCGTGTTGAGGCGTGGAGCCGGATTGCGACAGATCTGCCGATGGAAAAGCTTGAGGCGATGGTTCAGCCTGCGACACTCTCGGACCTGCCCGACCTCGGCCGCGCAATCCTCAAAGGCCAGATCAAGGGTCGGGTTGTCGTTGACGTGAACGCCTGATTTCGTCCGAATGGGATCAACATGATGGACATGGATATCGACTTTGTGCGGGCGCAGTTTCCTGTGTTGTCAGACCCCTCGATGGCCGGGAAAGCGTTTTTTGAGAACGCCGGTGGGAGCTTTGCATGTCGCCAGGTGATTGACCGCCTGACCCGGTTTTATCGCGAGCGTAAGGTTCAACCCTATTGGGATTTCGAGCCGTCGCGTACGGGCGGCGAAGAAATGGACGAGTCGCGCACAAGACTATCCGTGTTGCTCGGCGTTGCAGAGGACGAACTGCATTTCGGGCCGTCGACGACGCAGAACGTTTATGTACTGGCACAGGCCTTTCGCGAATGGTTGCAACGCGGCGATGCAATCGTCGTTACCGATCAGGATCACGAGGCAAATTCCGGGGCGTGGCGGGGATTGGCGGATCATGGAATCGAAGTGCGCGAGTGGCGGCTGGACCCGGATACCGGGCATCTCGATCACGCAAAACTTGTAGATTTGCTTGATGAAAGAGTGCGGCTGGTTGCGTTTCCCCATTGTTCCAACGTGATTGGGGAAATCAATGATGTCGCCGCAATTTCGCGCATGGCACATGCCGCGGGCGCGGTGGTGTGCGTGGATGGTGTCTCTTATGCGCCTCATGGGCTTCCCGATATCGGGCAATTGGGCGCGGATATCTACCTGTTCTCGGCCTACAACATTTGGCCCACATCAGGGGATCATGACGATCCGCCGTGACTTGGCAGAAAAGCTTCCAAACCAGAGTCATTCATTCAACGCGGATGTATTGACGAAGAAATTCACGCCGGCGGGCCCGGATCACGCGCAAGTCGCGGCATGTGCAGGGATGGTGGATTATGCTGACGAGCTTTACACACATCATTTCAAAAACGATGCAGCACCTACAGCAAGAGGTCGGGCCGTCCATGACCTGGCAAAGTCTTATGAAGAACGCCTCTCATGAGCGTTTTTGGTTTTCTCGACACGCTTTATCTACCCCGCTGGTGCGGGATGGTCAAAAGTTGTAGCCTGTGCAGGCGCTGGAGACGGTGGGCCGAACCGATGGTTATCATTCTCTCATCCGCGGATTGGATACCGCCTGACCAAGTTCGATACGGGGTTACCTCTCTCTAAGACCGGATGTTTTTCCCAAAGTGTTCCGAGGGTTTCCCTATCAATGGCCGCCATCTCCAGCGTGCTACACAGGCAGGCTGTGATGCCTGCCAACTCAGGCCGGGAGCGGCGCTTTCCGTGCGATGTCCCAGACGAAGCCAGCCAGTTCGCGGGCGATTGCGGCGAGCACGCGCGGCTGAGGTTTGCCGGTGTTCGACAGATACCGGAACCGCTTGCACAGACGGGTCTGCGCTTTCCAGCCGATGTCGCGGATCTCCTGTGGCAGGTGCTCGGAGCGTTTCAGGTAGAGATGCCCCTCCTTCGGCGGATGCCGGTAGGACCAGCTCGCCTCCACCAGCATCGTCCGGGCCAGGGCATTGCCGGTCTTGGTCAGACGCCCCCGCCGCGTTGTGTTACCACTGGAATGTTCGGTTGGCACCAGTCCAAGCCATGCCATGAGTTGGCGTGGATTTTCAAATCGCGTGATGTCGCCGATCTCGGCCACCACAGTGCTCGCGATGATCGTGTTCACCCCACGCAGCGCACGCAAGGCATCGACGACAGGAGCGAAGCGCCAGGTCTGAATTGCCTCTTCAATCGCCTGGTCCAGGGTGGCCACTCGGGCTTCGGCTTGATCAACAGCGCGCTTCAGTTCCTCGAAGGCCAGCTGCTGGTGAGAAAAGCGGAAGCGGCGCAATTCTGCCAGCCATCGGCGATGCCGCTTCGTCCAATAGCTGCCATTCTCGTATCGGAGTCCATGACGCAAGAGAAAGCTGAGCAATTGCTGCTTGGCGACCTTCACGGCATCCGTCGCCTGCTTGCGCGTGCGGATCAGATCGCGCATGGCCTCCTGCTCCTCGTCCGGTGTCCAGATGGGGGTGAGTTCACCGGCCCGCCAGAGCCGCGCCAGCATTTCAGCGTCGCGCCGGTCGGTCTTGACCTTGTCGCCAGCCTTGCGCGGGATCAGTGCGGGCGCGACAACGGCACACTCAAATCCGAGCTTGGTGAGATGGCGGTACAGTCCGTAACCACAAGGTCCTGCTTCATAACAGAAGCTCGGCGTGTTGCCCGCCGCCGTCAGCTGTTTGGTTAGGCGCAAAACAGAATCAGCGGAACTGGTGATGGTCCCGAAAAAGCGCATCTCGCCCCGCCGCCCTTCATCTGCAATGGCCACCGCAATCGTGTCCTTGTGAACGTCAAGACCAACGTAAGCTGTTTTGTTCATTCGTGTTTCCTCCTTCGAACAAGTCCATGTTCGTCGAGAAAACCACAGGCATTGTGCCCGCCGCAAAACGCTCATCTGGTCTAATGGAATACCTTTCTGCCAGAAATGATGTGCGCATTCTTGGACCCAGAAACGCGGTGGGTCGCGCGCCGACAATCGGATTGGAGTGCAATCGACCCGGTGAAGTCATCGCCTCGGAACTGGCTGGTCACGGCATCATGTGTGGCGGTGGCGACTTCTACGCCGTGCGCCCGCTGACGGCAATGGGTGTACCGCTGGACAAGGGCGCGCTGCGGCTGTCTTTCGTTCAATACACCTCGGCAGAAGAGGTCGCAAAATTGATTACTGCGCTGGATCACGTTTTGTGAATGTGAAGTGAACTAGTTCGTCCGCTAGTTGTTCCCGCCCCCCGAAAATCTTCCGGCATCTTCGGCGGCCTTCAGCAATGCCTTTGATTTGTTGACGGTTTCCTGAAATTCAGCTTCTGGGTCGCTGTCATGGACAACGCCACCTCCCGCCTGAATATAGAGTGTTTCATCTTTCACCAGTGCGGTGCGCAAAGCGATGCAGATGTCCATGTCGCCATTGACCGAGAAATACCCGACACCGCCGCCATATACGCCACGTTTTTCAGGTTCCAACTCGTCAATGATTTCCATCGCACGGATTTTCGGGGCGCCAGAAACCGTGCCGGCGGGCGTTCCTGCCAGTAGCGCAGAAAGCGCATCCTGATCATCCGCAAGCTCGCCGACAACGTTTGATACGATGTGCATCACGTGGCTGTAGCGTTCAATGATGAACTCTTCGGTGGGACGCACAGTGCCGATTTTCGCCACGCGACCAACATCGTTGCGACCAAGGTCCAACAGCATCAGATGTTCTGCGCATTCTTTTTCGTCGGCCAAAAGATCGGCCTCAAGCGCCTTGTCTTCCTCGGGCGTGGCGCCTCGAGGGCGGGTTCCGGCGATTGGGCGCACAGTGACCTCGTCACCAAATACTCTCACCAATATCTCCGGCGATGCCCCAACGATCTGGAATCCC
Organism: uncultured Paracoccaceae bacterium; assembly: GCA_951812305.1. Lineage (GTDB taxonomy): Bacteria > Pseudomonadota > Alphaproteobacteria > Rhodobacterales > Rhodobacteraceae > Rhodobacter_B. The sequence continues at coordinate 724,225 of CATOSB010000004.1, read as the reverse complement.
CCAAAATTGAAGAAGAACATGAACGGCGAGGGATTGGTGCGCCTGAGAGAGCGGTAGAGGGCAAAAGGCGGCAGCGGGAATGGTTGCGCCCATCTTTGCGAGGGCACGACCTGAAAAATGTCGCCAGCCGCAATGTATTCTTTCGCTTTTTCGACCGCTGCGAGATAGTCCGCCTTAGCAAAATTCGACGTCGGTTCCGGCAACACCGTGATTTCGCCAATATCGCGGGATGTTTCGACCGCGCCGCGCTCGAGATCGCGAACGGCATCCATGACACGCTCTGCGGCCTGTGCGTATGCCGCCTTGGCGGACAGGCCCGATTTGACCCAAGCCGGCGCAACGACCGTCACGTCGCCTTTCACGCCGTCGAGAACCGCGACGACCGAGGGACGTTGGAGCATTGCATCTGGCAATCCCAAAGGATCAGGGTTGATATTCGGCAGGTGCTCGACCAGCCGGATCATGTCATAGCCCAGATAGCCGAACAGCCCGGCGCTGGCCGCAGGCAAGTCGACAGGCAGGTTGATGCGGCTTTCGTCCAGAATTGATCTGATGGCGGTCAGCGGGTCTTCCGCGACAGTTTGAAAGGCGTCAGGGTCGAACCTGGCATCGCGGTTGATCTGCGAGGTTTCGCCGTGACACTTCCAGATCAGGTCCGGCTTCATGCCGACAATGGAGTAGCGTCCGCGCACTTCGCCGCCGGTCACAGATTCAAGCATGAAGCTGTCTTTTTTGGCAGCCGCGAGTTTCAGCATCAGTGAAACAGGCGTATCCAGATCAGCGGCAAGGCGCGAATAGACGACCTGATTTTCGCCCGCCTCGAATCCCTTTGCAAAGTCATCGTATGAAGGGGTAAGCGCCATGTGTCAGGGCATTTGCGTATGGACGGCGCCAATGGCCGCCTGATCGAGGAAAATGCCGACTTCCGCTTCAATTTCACCCGCGAAAGCATTCAAAAGGTCGGACCCGATCGCCCGTGCAACCGAATTCTGCAAGGCATCCCGCTGGCTCAAAAGATCCTGATCGTCCGGGTCGGGGCCGTTGATTGCATTTAGCCGGATGACCACCACGCTTGTGGCGGCGGGTTCAACGCGTATCTCGCCCACCTCCATCTCAAAAACCGACAGCATGGTTTCAGCGGGCGCATCGGCGATGAAATCAGTGCGTACGCGGTTGGTTTCTTCCGTCAACGTCAATCCGAGCTCTTCTGGCGAAGTGTCCGCGCGAAGTTGCCCGGCTATTGCTTCCGCCTGTTCTGTTAAGACGCGAACGGTTTCCTGGCGCCGCCAACCAGCCTCGATACGGCCTTTGGCGCTGTCAAACTCCTCTAGCCGGGGCTCAACAATCTCGTTAACGCGCAGCGCAAAGATGCCGCCATCTTCTGTTTCTATGATTTCAGGAAAGTCGCCGACTGCCGCGCCGAGCCCAGCGCGCCTGAATGCCGAACTGGCGGCGATCCCTTCGATGGATGCTTCGGTCAGAGTGAATTCGCTAAGTTGCAGGTCGGTTTCGCTGGCCAATTCCTCCAAAGTTGCGCCACCGGCCAACAAATCGTCAATATCTTCAATCTGTTCCGCGATGATGTTGGCAGATTCTTCCAGCGCAAATTCCGCCTTCAATCCTGCCTTTGCGTCCTCGAAGGGTACCTCTTGCGCGGCCAAAACAGCATTCACGCGAAATAATGCCGCGCCAAGTTCGGTATCGACCGGGCCTGCAATTCCGGGGCCGTCAAGCGCAAACACTTCTGCACCTACCGATCCCAGATCGGTTTCGCTGACGTCGCCCAGATCGACATCCGTCAAAGATAGTTCGCGCTCGGCGACCAGTTCTTCAAACGTGACCTCATTCGCATCAAGACGCGTTTTGGCCTCTTCTGCGGCATCTCCTAACACAAGCCGTTCGACGAGCCGACGCTCAGGCTGCACGAATTCGTCGATGCGTTCCTGATAGAGCGCCTCAAGATCCGCATCTTCGACCGGCACCGTATCGACCAGCATATCCGGGCTCAGCGACACATAGGTAATTTCGCGTGTTTCCGGCAGCATAAAGTCGGGCTCGTTCTCTGAATAATAGCGCTGTAAATCTGACTCCGTTGGGTCAGCAATTGCGTCCGCCAAATCGTCGACAGTCAAAACACTCCAGGAGAAATCGCGGCGTTCACCAACGAATTCGTAAATCGCGTCGGAATATGTGCCAGAGCCCTCGATTCCACCCGTCACCGCGCCCTCAAGAATTGTCCGGGCGATTTCGCTTCTGAGATCGGATTCGAAAGCGCGTTCATTCAGGCCGGAGCGTTCCAACGCAAAGCGATACGCCTCGCGGTCAAATGTGCCGTCCAGTCCTTGAAAGGCGCTCAATGTCAGGATCTGATCGCGCAGCTCGCTGTCGCCTGCCGAAATGCCACGTTCCGCGGCCTCATGTTCCAAAGCAGCGGTCGACACGAGTCGCTGTAAAACTGCCGCATCGAGTCCAAACGCCCGTGCCTGCGCCAACGTCATTGGCTGTCCGGTCTGGCGCGAGAACTGCTGCATCTGGTTCTGCAGATCCTGCGCATAGCGTTGCACGGAAATCTCGCGATCGCCGACACTGCCGATTGAATTGATGGTGCCGCCGAAATTGGTTGCCCCAAAACCCATTAGGCCGAATATCAGCAACAGGATGATGACCCAGACCGCCGCCTGTGTGCCTTTGGATTTTGCGCCGCTTGCCATGATGCCGCCTTGTGCGTGTTAACTCCGTCGGCGCTGTCTAGGCGCACTTTAGTCAGGGGGCAAGAGAGAGGCTGTTCAAACGGCCGTGCAGAACCCCAATTCCCGCGTGGTCGATATTGGCGAACGCAATGCGCAAGGCGTGTTCACCGCTTGGATCACCATCTGGCGTGAACATCGAGGCCGGCAGGGCGAGGATTGATTGTTCTGCCAGCATTCGTTTCGCCAAAGCCACGCCGTCTTCCGCGCCGTCATATTGGACAAAGGCAAAATACGCGCCGCACCCTTTCAGATGCCAGCCGGGCAGGTTGGTGAACATGTCCGATATGGCCGCGCGCCGGTCGAGGATTTCCTGCCGTTCGCCCGCCAGCCACCCAATGAGGTTTTGCAATCCGTAAAGCGCGGCACGCTGGCCTAGGGCACTGGCGCAAATCGTGGTGGAATCGATGTATTTCTCGATCTGCGCAAGCCGTTCAGTCGACGCAATCAAGGCACCAACACGATGACCGGTCAAACGAAAAGCCTTTGAAAAACTGTAAAGATGAATGAGCGTCTCGGCCCAGCCGGGATCATTGAACAGGTCGTGTGGAGGGCCATCAGCGGCAAGAAAATCGCGATAAGTTTCGTCGACAATCAGCGCGATGCCACGCGCCTGTGCAAGTTCAAAGAATGCGCGGATCAATGCGGAGGGGTATTCGACGCCGCAGGGATTGTTTGGCGTGACCAGAACAATGGCGCGCGCGTGTTCGGTGATCAGATTAGAGGCGGCATCCGGATCAGGCAGAAGATCCTCGCCGACCGGTAAAGGCACGGGCGTAATGCCATTCATCGTCAGCCACATCTGATGATTAAAATACCAGGGTGTGGGCAGGATAATCTCATCACCGGCCTGTGCAATAGCCGACATCGCGGCGCTGTACGCTTGATTGCAACCGGATGTGATCGCAACCTGTTCAGCCGCAACATCGCCGCCGTAGATCAGGTTCGTACGGTCTGCCAGCGCGTCGCGCAGTGCTGGCAATCCGAGGTCCGGACCATAAAGATGTGCACTGGTGTCGTTCATCACCGCGTCGGCCATGAATTTTCGCAACGGCTCGGGTGGGGCAACGGCAGGCGCAGCTTGGCTGAGGTTGATCAGCGGCAGTTCAGGGTCGAGCGGCGTCGCGTCGAGCCAACGATATGCCTCCATGATCGCTGGCGCATCAGTGCGCAGGATGTTTGGGTTCAGGTGCTGTGACATTCCCGGGCCTTCTTTTCGGCCATGGTTATTACGCTATTCAAAGCAGGGAAACTCAATTCGCGCCGCGTGGACGGGTCCTGGCATCAATACGTCTGGTTTTCGGGCAAGGGCAGGCTCAGGCCTTCTTCTTCGTGAAGTTCGTGATTGGTACAACTGATCGACCCGCCGCCGCCTGCGCCGATGTTTGCGGAAAGGTGAAAGACGCCGCCGAAATAAAGCGTCATCCAGTTGCCCTTGTAGATTCCCATATACTGGCTGCCGGACGTTTGCACCTTTGACCAGGCCTGCTGATAGAATGGGAAGGCATACCAAGCAGGTTCCAGCAGGGCCGCAATTTCCAGCGTCTCGCCAGGTTCCATTGCCACGTCGAGTGGAAAGCCGCGCCCTTTGTACAGCCTGCCAGTCACCGTCTGCGCCGGAGTTGAAATAGGTGTGCTTGGGGAGGGCCCTGTCCAAGAACGTTCCGGAAAGTCATTCGAAACGATGCTGGCGATGGACGCCGTGCATCTGCCATCGAAAAGGTAACGCACTGGCGGGACGGGTTTGCTGGTGCGGGTCACGCGCAGTTCGACCAAAGGCAACGTCGTGGTGGCGCCTTTGGCGGGCCGGGCGATGACGGTATCGGGAAGGCAAAGCGGTTCGCGGCCTCGAGCGTGCGCAGTCTTTGGATCAACGCAACCCGGCATGTCGCTGGCACGCTTCAGCTCGTCGGCGAAATGACTGATCCCGGCGCGGATCGCATCTGCACACGGGCCGACGCACGGCAGGCCGGTCCGCGCCTCAATCTCGGCGATGGCCAGTTCAGCGGCGTAATCGACACCCTGGTCGATCAACTCATTGAATTCCGGCATATGTGGCGGGATGCCAAGCGCCGTGGCACCGGCCTGAACTGCGAGCTTGGCGCCGGTCCGGCACCACGCGGCACCGCCATCTGCGCCAAGTTCTCCGGCGAGTTCGGCAGCCGCTTTGCATTGCAGGCCGAACGGTGTGTAATCCATAAGGACGTCCACCGCGAGATCCATCAACGCATTGTACTGGTCGCCGAGCCAGTCAAAGCTTTCCAAAGCCCAATCGATGAAATCCTCAAAGCTTTCGACCCGGGTTCCGTCGCCGCGATAGGGCTTAGGACAGAATTCCTTGCCGATGGGGAACAGAGACTTATGGGCGTCGATAATGAAATCACTGCGGCCTTCGAAATTGTGCCCGACCACGGTGACACAGCCCCAGCGGTTTCGATCCTCAAAGGTGGCAGGTGTGAAATTGGTGATCTCGATTTCGAAAAGCCCAAGCGGGTCTGTGTCGATCTCCACAAAACTGAAGTCCGGCGGCGGCGGTACGGACACGTTGTAAAGCACCCGTACTGTGTTGCTTGGTGCGCCGCCGAACTGGGCACCGGCCTTGCGTTTCAGCGGCAGGACGCGGACATGCAGCATATTGGGTGCCGCGGTTGCTGATTCCGCTGCGGCAGCGTCAATATCGAGCGTGAAGTCTGCCCGTCCCGGTCCGACACTGCCCGAGGCCAGCAGCCCGTCGAACATCAGATCTTCGATCCCCGAGTTGAAGGCGGGGAAGGGCCGGTCGGCGATTTGCCAGATCCCTCCTTCTTGCGGGGACAAGGCCGTCATGTCTGATTGAAACTCGACGGTGCTTGCCGCACCGGGGGTGACCTTCACGTCCTCCTTCGACGTGAATTCGCAGCCGCGTGACTGGCAATACGCCAGTTCCGCCCCTTTCAGATAGATGGGAAAAATCGTGATGCCCGTTGATCCGTTATCTTCGGTCCGGGTCGAGTCGCGGTTGGGACCAGGCCGCAGTGCCGGGCGCGGGACCGGGTTGGGCGAAATCTCTGGTGTGGTTTTAAGGACGATGACCGGCGGTTCCGGCGCAGTTGTGGTTGCAGTTTCGGTGGGCGTGCGTTCTGGCGTGGGGTTCGGTGCTGGCGTGGCGCTGCGACGGTCCTGATGCAGTTGATGGCACCAAATGCCTGACAATGCGGTCCCTGACAAAGCACCCCGTCGCCGAAGATCACGCTTGCGACGCCGCGGGCCCCGGCGCGCTGGTCATGGGTGAACCCGTTGGCCCGTTCAAACCCCATTTCCTGGCAAAACAGGTCGGCAGCGGGTTGGCCGCAGTCACGTCCCTGATGTTTGCACCAATTGACCGCATAGCCGCGAACCTGCGGCTGATTGAAGTTCTGTGCCTCGATCCGGGTTTGAGCAAACGCGCCAAGTGCGGAAATTACGACCAGGGCGAGCACGTAGATTAAGCTTCGCAGAATGGGCATCCGAACCTCGCCTGCTAAGAATACATACGGCGAAATTCAGCCGCCTTGTCGGAAGCATAGTACCGGATCCGCTTTTGCGGAACCCTCATGTGGCGGCGGACCACCATCGCAAAGTTGGTTTTGGTAGTGTGCGGGTGTCAGTCGGTGCCGCGGTAGGGCTCGACATATTGCAGCGCCATGTCCCAGGGGAAGAATATCCAGGTATCCTGGCTGACGCCGGTGATGAATGTATCGACCATCGGTTCGCCCATCGGCTTGGCATAAACCGTGGCGATATGGGCCTTGGGCATGACCGTGCGCACAGCCTCGATTGTTTTGCCAGTATCAACGAGATCGTCGACAACCAAAACACCTTCTCCGTCGCCGACGAGGTCCATGTCGGGGCGCTTGATGATCGATGGCTCAGCCTGCGTTTGATGGTCATAGGATTTGACGCTGATAGTATCCACGGTACGGATATCCAATTCTCGGCTCACTATCATCGCAGGAGCCATACCACCGCGTGTAATCGCGACAACAGCTTTCCACGACCCATTGTCCGGGCCCTTGCCGTCCAGCCGCCAGGCCAACGCACGGGCATCGCGGTGGATCTGGTCCCAGCTGACGTGAAATCCCTTTTCGTGGGGCAGGCGATCAGTCAATTCTTTTCTCCCCAATGTGCCGCATCCTGAAATTGCGCGAAATTTTCGAGCGGCTCATGATTTGGTGATGTCGGGTGCATCGACCGCTTTCATGCCGACAATATGATATCCTGCATCGACATGGTGGGTTTCACCGGTGACCCCGGCGCCAAGATCGCTGAGCAGGTACAGTGCCGAGTTGCCAACGTCATCCGTTGTCACGTTGCGGCGCAGTGGAGAATTGTATTCATTCCACTTCATTATGTAGCGGAAATCACCAATGCCACTGGCCGCCAACGTCTTGATCGGACCCGCGCTGATGGAGTTCACTCGAATGCCGTCTTTGCCTAAGTCCTCGGCCAGATAGCGGACGGACGCCTCAAGCGCGGCTTTGGCAACTCCCATGACGTTGTAATGAGGCATGACTCTTTCTGCGCCGTAGTAAGTTAGCGTCAGAAGCGAACCACCGTCAGGCATCATCGCTGCAGCACGCTGACAGACGGCCGTGAACGAATAGACGGATATGTCCATTGTCATATTGAAATTTTCAGCGCTGGTGTCCACATATCGACCGCGAAGTTCATTTTTATCAGAAAAACCAATGGCATGAACGACGAAGTCCAACTTGTCCCAGCGGTCCTTCAAGGTGGAAAACAGGTTGTCGATACTGGTGCCGTCGGAAACGTCGCATTCGACCACGAAGTCCGATCCAAGTTGCGCGGCCAATGGGTCGATGCGTTTCTTCAACGCTTCACCCTGATAAGAAAACGCAAGTTCGGCGCCCGCGCCAGCCAGTGCCTTGGCAATTCCCCAGGCGATAGATTTGTCGTTGGCAAGGCCCATTATCAGCCCTCGCTTGCCCGCCATCAGATCGGTTGCCATGCCCTGTCCCCTGACATTTGTCTGGCCGGTTTAGGCCATTAAATTCGGCGCTTCAAGGGCGGGTATCCGTTGCGGGGCTTGTGTTAGTGTACACGCAAGCGTACCCATATATCAGATGATCCACTCAAGGCATCGCCATGAAAGATCGAACAGGTATCTTCGCGGGAGATGATCCTTTCGCGATAACCCATGATTGGTTGGAAGAGGCGCGCGCGGCCGAGCCAAGCGACCATGACGCTGCCGCGCTGGCAAGTGTTGACGAAACTGGATTGCCAAATGTTCGTACGGTTTTGTTGCGGGGGCTGGAGAAAGACGCCTTCGTGTTCTTCACCAATTACGAAAGCGACAAAGGTCAGGAATTGCTGACCTTGGGGAAGGCGGCTTTTGTGTTACATTGGAAATCACTTCGCCGGCAAATTCGTGTGCGTGGATTGGTGGAGAAGGAGGACGGCGCAGTCGCCGATGCGTATTATTTGTCCCGTCCTTTAGGAAGTCGTATCGGGGCTTGGGCCTCAATGCAGTCAAGACCGCTCGCCTCGCGCGAGGAATTGACGACGGCGAACGACAGGGAAGCATCGCGGCATGGAAGTTCGCCGCCTCGGCCTCCCTTCTGGGGTGGTTTGCGTATTCGTCCGTTAGAGTTCGAGTTCTGGGCCGAGGGCGAGTTTCGCCTTCATGACAGATTTCGCTGGACCCGTGACGAGTTGAATGCGGCTTGGACAATTACGCGGTTGAACCCGTAAATCCAATACCCGCGTTACGCAAGTATGTGAAAATAGTGCAAAAAGTTTGTAACTCCCAAGCACCCTGTCCGATAGGGTTGCGGGGTTTTGTTCCGTCAGAGCCGTGCGATGATCTGAGGTGGTGACAGGGTCAGGATTTCCAGGATGTTGAACCGGTGTTTTCTGGCCGTCGAGATGACGGACCTGATGTCGGCGAAGACCCGCGCGCCCTCGAGGGTGCGGAAGGTGCCCGAGATTTTCATGCGCAGCTTCATCATGCGCAGGTCCTGTTCGGCCTGATTGTTTGTGAATGGGACCGCGAAGTCGGCGATGAATCGCAAAACGTCATCGCGGTAGTCACGCAGGCGGAGGAGCAGGTTGTGGCCTGGCCGCCTGGCTTTTCGGCCGCGGGTGCCGGGGCTTTTGGCCAGCGGGGGCCGGCGTTCGTGGAAGGCGAGCCCCTTGGCGAGGATCGCCATGTATCTGGTGACTATACCCTGGCGAACCAGTTCCGGGAGTTCGGTCTCGCCTTGATCCTGAGCCGCGCATCTGAGCTGATTGGCGCTATGAAGCACTGCGCTCATCTCCGTCGCCCAAGGCTCTTTTTCGATCTCTTCGATGGCCTTGAGTTCGCGCAAGTGATGCGCCCCGCAGAGGGCGTGGGCGTCCACTCCGCTCATATGGGCGTAGTAGGGTTTCCAGTGATCATGAATGATCGTCCCGCCGGTCAGGAAGGTTGGAACAGCACCGCGTTTGGCGCTGATGCGGTAATGGGTGAAGGCGGTATCGCAGATCGTGTGCAGCCAGTGCAGCTTGCCGGCAACACGAAGTCCGGTCTCGTCCAGATGCCGAACGCCGCCTTCGGCAAGCCGGGCGAGAATGTGTTCAACCACGACACCCATCTTATTTGCCGCGCCGCGCGTCCAGTTGGTCACGCTGGCCGCGCACAAGCTGGTGGCCCCAAACAGGTCGCGCATAAGCTGGCAGACCCGATCCTCGGGTATCAGCTGCTGAACATTGCAATAGACCGCCACTGCCCGCATGCGCGTGCCATATTGCACATGCGCGGCCACGCCATCGGGAAAGCCAGCCGTCGTCGTGGCTCGACAATGGTCGCAACAATAAACCGCCGCCTGATGCTCGGTGACCTCCAGGCGTGGCGCAGGCAAGTCGAACACCTGACGCTTCTCGATCCCTTTCACCATCTCCGCCGTCAGGGCGCTCTGACAGGCGCTGCAATGCGTCGCCTCATGCCGTTCGACAAAGTCGGGTGTTGACGTCTGGCGCAGGGTGTCGCCCCGGTGGCCAACTTGGCCGCCACTTTTCTTTCCGGATTTGCCACGCAGGCTGCGCGGGGCTGGCTTCTTCAGGCCATCACTTGAAGGGGGCTTGCTGCTATTGCTGCTGTTCTTGGCCAACTGTCGGCGCAGGTCCGTGATCTCTTCCGCCATGCTCGCCAACGCAGCTTCAAGCTCAGCGATCCGACGCAGAGCCGTGGCGAGAAGTTGTTCAAGGGCGGCAACCTGATCCATCCCACCACTGATTCAGAGAAATCAACCCGGCGCCACAGAATTCAGACAAGAAAGAAAAAAAACACGCGCAAAATGGCAAATTCGACTCACCATAAAACTGACAATAACACTCAAACGTGGGGGGTGCTTGGGAGTTACCAAAGTTTAAGATTTTACTTGGCAATAGCGAGAGCGTCTGTGACAACAAGTGAACAAAAACGATGCCGCATACGGCACTTGGGGATGGAATGACAGAAACAGAGATGGAGTCGGCTCCTGCTGAGGGGCAGGTTAAGTGGTTCGATCCAACGAAGGGTTTTGGTTTTGTAATCCCGGACTCTGGGGGTCCGGATATCCTGTTGCACGCAAATGTGCTGCGAAATTTTGGTCAAAGTTCCGTAGCCGACGGATCGAGAATTTCACTGACGGTTCAGGAAACCACACGTGGGGTTCAGGCCGTCGAGGTGCTTTCGATAACACCGCCTGAAGACGATGGTTCTCCGGCGCTCAGCGAATTGCCAATGTCCGAAGAGGAGTTCTCGCTCGAAGAGCTGCCCTTTGAACCTGCTCGGGTAAAATGGTTCGACAAAGCCAAGGGCTTTGGGTTTGGCAATATCTTCGGGCGCCCCGAAGACGTATTCATTCACATTGAAGTGTTGCGTCGATCCGGTCTTGCCGATTTACAGCCCGGAGAAGCCGTGGCACCGAAAGTGGTGGAAGGGCAGCGGGGCCGGATGGCCGTTTATGTGGCTGCCTGGGATACAGTGTTAAGGTCCAAGGGTTGAAAACAGCGTTTGTTTCGGTGGTGGTTGTCTGCGCGGCAGAATTTGCGGCGGCAGAATGTGCGCCGGATCGCGTTGATCTTCGTGGCGACTGGGGAAACGCACGGTTCACCGTTGAAGTCGTCGATACGCCAGAATCGAGATCAACCGGGCTGATGCATCGCGAGAGCATGGCAAAGAGCGCAGGAATGCTTTTTGTACACTCCTGCGCCTGAATTGGCCTGATGATTTTGATGCCTGTGAATCACTTTGCCGCATGGTCACAGGCACGGAGGTTTCTATTTTGAGGGTATGAGCAAGCGAGACAAAACAGTCACCTTATCTTATCCGACGAGCAGCGCATAGCGCTTGAAGCGCTTTGCCGCCGCCGCAAAGTTGAGGCCCTTGTTTGGAAACGTGCGCGTGCGTTTCTTCTTCTGGACACAGGAGAAGACGCCGGAACGGTTTGCCGGATTTTGGATATCGGTCCAACGGTTCTGACGGAATGGCAGTTCGCGTTTGCCGGAGCGGGGTTGTCATTTTTTGGCTTGAAGGGCTACAGCCAGCGACAGGGGCATCTATCGGTGGAGCAGGAACGGGCTTTGAAAGCGCATTTCACCGAACATCCGGCACAGAACGTAGATGAGGTCTGTGCCTATGTTCTGGCCGGGTGCGACCGGAGCTACAGCCCCTCGGGAGCCGCCAGGCTGATGCGCCGCCTGGGGTTTGTGTATAGGAAACCACAATTGCTGCCTGCACAGGCCGATGAAGCCAAACAGGCTGCGTTTATTGCCCAATATGAGGCCATGATGAACGGGTTGGCCGCAGATGAGATGGTTGTCTTTTCGGACGCTGTTCACCCCGAGCATCAGAGCCGCCCCGCCCATGGCTGGTTCCCAAAGGGACAAAAGACGGCCCTGAAGGCGACATCCGGGCGCAAACGGCTCAATATTCAGGGAGCGCTTGACCTTGAGACCTTCCAGTTCACCTTTGTAGAAGGCGAAAAGATCAATGCCCGGACAACCCAACAAATGCTGGAAAAGTTGGAGCGCAACAACCCAACCATGACGACCATCCATGTCTTTGTCGACAATGCCCGCTATCATCATGCCAGGATACTTCAGCCATGGCTCAACAGCCCGGAACGCCGGGTGAAGTTGCATTTCCTGCCAGCATATGCCCCGCATCTCAACCCAATCGAGCGCCTTTGGGGCGTCATGCACGATTGGGTCACACACAATCGCCACTATGCAACGTTCAACCAGTTCACAGAGGCTATTTTCAACTTCTTCCGTACGACACTGCCAGAAAAATGGCCTGAGTTCCGCGACACCGTCACCGACAACTTCCGCGTTGTATCGCTCAAGGAATACAAAGTGATATAGATACCCACGGGCTTACACCCGTGGTTCTTTCAAAGGTCAAGCTCCGCTTGTCCATTATCTTCTCGGCCCTGCCATCGGACGTAATTCCGTATCGTTTGCTCGTCGACCCCAACGGTGGACACAAAAAATCCTTTGTAAACGCTGTGGGACGATTTTCGCAGCCGCATTCTGCAGACGATAGCCCGAAGACAATGGAAGGGCTATCATCCCCGCGCTTACACGCGGGGAGTTCCCGCTGGATTAAAATCATCATCGGGCTCGGGTGGCGTCTGGTTCTTGATGTATTCCAACCACACCTCGTCTGTCACGTTGCCGCTGCTGGCAACCCGGTAACCGCGGGCCCACAGGTGTTGCCCCCAATATCTTTTGCGCAATATCCCGAACTCGCTCAGCAGCTTGTGCGAACTGCGCCCTTTCAGATATTGCTCCGCACGGCTGACCGACAGGTTCGGCGGGGTCGACACCGGCATATGCTCGTGGTCACGGTTGATTGATCCGGCATGCACAACCATCCCATGCGCCCGCGCCGTCTCGCGCAGCAACTCACGGCAGCGGTTGCCGACATCGCCGCCCAACACCTGGTAGCGGTACTTCGTCACCCACACCAAGTGGTATTTGCAGTCCCAAACCGTATGGCTGCCACGCTTGTACGAATCCATAATCAGGCATCTTAACGCAAATGCCGCGATCCCGTCCGGCTAAAGCCGTGGGGTTTACAGATCCCCTATCGGGGACTCTAACCCGGAAAACATCAGGCCTATTCAGGCGCACGGGTATATATGAACATCCGCAGCGCGTAGCCTTTTGGATGGAAAACACGCTGATTCCGTTGGACATGGTGTTTATGTCCGCAGATGGCGCGGTGCAGAAGATCCACGAAAACGCGGTACCGCTTGATCGCACGAACATTCCGGGTGGCGATGGCATTCAGTATGTGTTGGAGATCAATGGTGGAATGAGCCGCTTGCCCGGCATCACCACCGGCTCAGAACTGCGCCATCCCGCGATTGCGAGCGAAACCGCCGCATGGCCTTGCGAAGAATAACATTTGTGCTTTCAGGATTACGCATTCTGGGCTTTTCAAGCTGGTTTGAAGCGGTTAATAGCGGCTTCGTGTCGGGGCGTAGCGCAGTCTGGTAGCGCATCTGTTTTGGGAACAGAGGGTCGGGAGTTCGAATCTCTCCGCCCCGACCACCAAGTCAAATTTTTTCAATTGGATTTTGCGAGCTCTTTAATGCGCGCTCTCAATTAGAATCGCTTGCGACGCAGCACCGCTCAACACACAATCTATAGACACATGAGAGGCATGTACTACTAGCTGTAGTGCCAATTCGAAGAATCGCCGCGTCGGATAGGAAGCGATTTCGGAGTGAATTTCTTTGAAGTGATATTCTTATCACGTAAAAAATTTTGACGTAAGAAAATTGATCGAACTACCATTTGGTTGGCTAACTGATCGCTTCGGATTTCATGTCTACCCTGAACTCCGTGACATAAATCCTTGTGGTGACAATTGAATTCCGTTTCCCCCCACAACGAGCCTGTGGATAACTGTGGCTCTTGTCACAAGCCTGAATGGCCTGGCTGGCCCGAAGCTGTGTGTGGACGCCTCCTGGAACGCAAGCAGAATCTTTAAGTGATTTTGGGAAATGCGGTCGAGTTCCTACGTGTGTCCGGCCTCTGATTGCGACGCTCTTGTTCGCGGGCCCTTATGGATAGTTCGAAGATCGGGTCCAAATCATATTTGCGGGGTTTCAACTCCACACAGCTTCCCTGGTTTTCCCAATCCCGTCATTCTCGACTGTTCGCCCATAATCCTCCGCTAAGATCTACCGCATTCCGGCTGACAGCTGGCTTTCCTCAGGCCGCCAACTGAACTCGATATACATCCTCGTTTTTCATCACAGCCCAAGCCATCCGGGCCATCTTGTTTGCCAGCGCGATGGCCACCAGCAGTTTGGGTTTGCGTTTCAGCATCCGGTCGAGCCACGAACCATCGGGTGCGCCACCTTTTCGTTCATTGGATTGGATGACGGACATTGCTCCAGGGATGAGTAATCTTCTGATATCTTTCTGGCCCATCTTCGACGTTCGCCCCAGCCGGGTTTTCCCGCCTGTTGAATTCTGTTTTGGCGTCAGGCCTGCCCAGGCGGCAAAATCCCGCCCCTTGCGAAAACTCTCACGTGGGGGTGCGAGAGATGATATTGCCATGGCGCACATGGGCCCGATTCCAGGTATGGTCATCAACCGCTGCGCATTCTCATCCATTCGGGCCGCGGCTTCGATCCGGGATGTCAGGTCATCAATCTGCCAATCCAGAATGCTCAAGTGATCGAAGAGCCGGATGCACACATTGCGCATTATCAACGGGAGTTCGGTGGTTTCGTCGTCGATAACCATAGCTTCGAGTTTTCTGATGTGGGACGGGCCCTGAGCTGCCACAATCCCATACTCGCCTAGATGACCGCGTAGTGTATTGATGACCTGCGTGCGTTGACCGACAAACAATTCTCGCGTTTTCAATAGCATGGATCGGGATTGCTGTTCCGCCGATTTCACGGCGACAAATCTCATCCCGGCGCGCGCTGCGGCCTCCGCAATTGCTTCGGCATCAGCCATATCGTTCTTCTGTCGCTTCCTGAATGGCTTGACATATTGCGGAGGGATCAATCGAACCTCATGTCCGAGCCGTTCGATCTCGCGGCCCCAGTGATGGGAACTGGCGCAAGCCTCCATCGCAACAAGGCAACATGTTTGCGCCGACAGAAAATCCAGAACACACCCGCGCCGGATTTTGCGGCGGAATACGGTAGACCCATCTGCGGTAGCTCCATGAAACTGAAACACATTCTTGGCAATATCGATCCCGATTATGCTAACTTCCATCTTGGACGTCTCCTCTTGTAGCTGTTTTGACACCGCCACCTTGGCACAATGCGATGCCCTTGGGGGAAGAGGCGTCCACTCCATCATATTTGGGCTTTTGAAAGAACAAATGGTGTACGTTTCATGCGCCTGAACTCTGCAAGTACATGACGACATTGTCTGGGTGGAACTTGAAGCCCCGACCGTCTGAGACGCGTTCAGCGCTGATGGGGTATTTTGGTCTATTTGGATTGATGGCGACAATGCGGAAGACCTCATCTTTCGATCTGAAGGTCCGCCCATAGTCAGAGGGTTCCAGGCCAAAATGCGGCGCAAGGACCTCGAACATGGCTTTGTCTGGCGAATAGATTGCGCCGTCTGCCATCGGAATGCCGACGCGGAAACTGATGTCGAAGCCATGACGCAGATCGATGTCACTCAGTTCGCCACCTTCAACCGTCAGCCCATGCGTTTCCACCACGGCGAGGCAGGCCTTCGTCATGTCCCGGCGCAAGCGTTTGCATAGCTCGGGTGTCAGGTTGCGCGGCGGGGGCACCCTGGAATTGGCCTGGCCGACCTTCGCAGGTGGCTTGGCCGTCTGCACGCGCGCTTTCCGCTTGTTCTTTTTCATTATGGGCTCTGCCCTGTCGTTTGGCCATCCGAGGGCATCAAAGCCTTTGCTTTATAGACGGTGCCGCGCGAGACGCCCATCTCGCGGGCGATCTCGGTGGGCGTGGCACCGCCAGCCAATCGTTCACCAATGGCGACCATATCGATCTTCGGTTTGCGCCCGCGATATACGCCGCGTCGCTTCGCTGTGGCGATACCCTCTGACTGGCGCTCCCGGCGAAGATTGGTCTCGAATTCAGCAAAGACGCCCAGCATATCGAAGAACGCTTTACCCGCTGCGGTGGACGTATCCACGGGTTGCTCCGTGGCCGCGAGATGCGCGCCCTTGTCCTTCAGTCGGGTGACGATGGTCTGAAGATCGTGCATTGAGCGTGCCAGACGGTCGATCCGCGTGACAACCAAAGTTTCGCCCTTGTGAATGAAGTCGAGAATGTTGTTCAGCTCGGGGCGACCCTCAAGCGTCGTCCCGCTACGCTGTTCCTGACGGACCATCCCACATCCCGCCGCTGTCAGTGCCTCGATTTGAGCATCGAGGTTCTGATCCACGGTCGAGATGCGGGCATATCCGATTTTGGCCTGATAAGTGTTCATTTTGGGTGTGCCTCTGACATGATCTGTTCATTATCTCGAAACAGACCCAAAGTGAACATAAAAATGGCGGGTTTCAGTGTTCATGCGCATCGTCATCATGGGTATACTCATAGTGACGCGCTATCCCCAAAGTTTTGCATCATCCGCTTCGATTGTCGTATGCATGATGTCTTCCATCAGGGGGATACGCTTCAAAGCCCGTCCATTCATCAAGCCATATGCGGATGCGGTCAGGGTTTTCCACTCCCGGAGCCGGTCTCCATCTCTCAACATCACCGCTGTTTGCAAAAACCGTCGCGCCCAAATATCGCGCCGCGTCTCGAGGAATTTCCAGAGCTTGGTTTCGATACTGCGCGCTGTTTTTCCGGTGGCGACAATCTCACGGGTCTCCTGGCTGTCCTCGAACCAGCTGTCTGTAAGAGGCTCCAGGAAGTCCAACGCCATATCATCATTAATCCAGCGCCCGAGCGCCTGCGCTGAGGCATCTTGAATCTTTCGGTTGGGATCTGCCAAGTCGAGTAGTGCCTGAAGCCCCAATTCCTGAGGGCGCAGGTCGAACAGGTTACAGGATTCGACAACGTCCAGAAAACCCGGAGCGGGCAGGCATTCGTTTGCCAAGCCATCAGCCAATGCACCCTCCAGCAAGACACGCAAAGTGTCAGCGGAAATATCGTCGGCGCCAGTTTCTGCGCGGAGTTGTCCGATCATTTGTTCCGCATCGCCACTGCTTTCAAGGGGAACAAGGAAGCTGTCCCTGATCCCATGCCCTGCCTTGATCAGGATCATTGCCAATACGGTCTTTGAACTCTGTTTCACCCTGACTGCAATGCTCTGAGCGCCAACGCCGTCCGTTATACTCGCGCCGATCTCTTGAATTTCTGCTCCGGTTGACTGGCTCTGGCTTGGAATGGGTTTGCCGCGTGCTTTCTTGATCAGATCATCCAATGCCGCCTGTGCTGGTCCACTGGAAAAAGCGTCAATGTTTCTGCATTCAAGGCAAAGCCATCAAGGCGTTCAAACAGACCGGCAATGGTGGCCTCCTGGACAAGCTGCGGGCCGGACAACAGCATGAACAAAGCGCAACGTTCGAAAAAAGGTCCATCCATCGTGGCAATGTGATTGGCCAGACCCGCCTGAATTTCCTCCGGTGCCGCTGCCATCATGGTGTCAATTGCATTGAATAGATCATAGGCCGAGCCTCCCTCGTCCATGATATCGCGCGCAACATTTTCCAGATTCTCGGAAAGATCGAAGCCCTCCATGTCCGACGGAGGCGCCATATTATCAGGATCGATCATAAATGATTGTGGCACCGGCAAGCCAACCCTTCGATAGAGGCCCGCAAATTCCATCATGTTTTCCTGCTTTACCGCGCCCGCAGCAACACCGGCTTGAACGGCCATTTCTACCGCTTCCAGGAAATCTTCCGCGTACTCATTATCATTTTACAGGCCCATCCGAGCTTCATCCAGAAGTAGGCTCAGTATTTGATGTGCCCCCCCGAGTGGTCATCCTCTTGTGCGGTGAGCACCACCAAACCACAGGCGACATCGCCGCTGGAGAGCAAGCGGGATTTTAGCCGCAAAAAATACGATTGGAATTCCGGTTCAAAACCATGGAGACCGAATTGCTCCATACATTCTGCGAGTAGTTGAGAGGACATACGGACTCCAATTACGCGGCCAAGAGCCCGAAATCGATCCGCTTATCCAGATCGACCTCGAAGCGGCCATAAGGGTTGATGTGTAGGTAGATGAGCGGGGACAGGCCGCGATAATCCTCAGGGGACAAGCGGGCGGCCACATCGGGGTTGCGCAGGACGGACTGCACCATCCGCGTGTTCACGTAGACCAGTGACGATTGTAGCAAGTGCAACGCGTGAGCAGCGGTCTCCTGATCCCGCACACGATTGGTGGCAATTTCACCGCCCTTGCCAAAGAACACGAAGCTGTTGGCGCTGTTCCAGTTCTCGACGACGTTCAATCCCTCATGAATTTCCCGACGGAAGGCCTCTGAGCGCAGATAGCGGCACAGAAAAATCGTCTTTATGGCGCGACCAAGCTCCGCCAGCGCCTTGTAGGTGGGGTGCATCACATCGGATCGGGCGAACCGGCGAAGGATGGCCTCGGGATCAGCCGTCCCGTGCTGCATGGCCGCTGCGTATTTGACCATCTCGTCATACTGGCGTTCGATCTCGCCCCAATCGACCACGCCCGACAGGATCGGAAGGAGATTGGGCAGTTGCCCTCGCATACCCGCACTAGGGAGGGCGAGTTTCTGCCGCGCAATTGCCTTGAGGCGCGGCGCAAGCTCAAAGCCCAGAAGATGGCAGAAAGCAAAGCCAACTGCGCTTTGGCCGTGGCTGTCCACATACTGCCGTTGGATTTCCATGTCCGTGCAATGCCGTAAGACACCCTCAATCATTGCGGCTACCTCAGAGGACGAACAACGCTTCAGCTGAGAATAAATGCAGGTCGCCTGACGCTCTACATGCCAATAAATCATGACGCCGCGCCCGCCATAGCGCGCATGCCACTCCGTCATCAGATTGCGATCCCAGGCCCCGAACTTGGTGGAATCCCCAGCACATGTTGTGCCCGGCGTGCCCCAGATTTCCGGTTCGCGAATTGCAAGCGTTGCATTGGCAACCTGCGCGCAAGCCGCCTTTAAGGAAGCCGGGTCAATATACCGTCTGCGAATGTGCAGAAGTTCGTCATAACTGACATCGGGTGAACCAGCGGCCACGCGTTTCAGGCCCGCGTTGGTTCCCAAGCCGTAAAGGCAGAGCAACAGGCGTTGATCTCGCACGGCAGGCGGCAGAGCCTCCCGACTGGCCGAGGTCTGAAAGCCGCTCAAAAACCCAGTATCGAGTGCTGTTTCTTTGAGAACATCCAAAAGCCCGGTCATCGGCCACGCCCGGGCAACCTCGCTTTTCAGCGTGGCCAAACCAGGCGGCTCTGGGGCTGGCGCAAAGGGCGTAATGGAAATCCGGTTCTCCCCACCCCGCCGCAAGCGCACCTTATCATTGTCAGGCAAGGTGGCGTTCAACAGCCGCAGTTCCTTCTCCAGCTCGGCTTTCACGCCCGCGACAAAGCCTCTTGCATCCTGCGATAGCCCCAGATCAGCGTAGTAGGAATCTCGACGCGTGTCGAAATCTCCCGGCAGGTCATCATCCGGGTTGCGGTAGCGGTCCGCACCTTCGATCCATATCTCTTTGGCGCGGATGCGTTCGCGAAGCTGTGTCAGCACACAGAGCTCGAAGGACACAACATTGACCCGACCATTCTCATCAATGACTGCGCTGCGCCATTTTCCGGGAATGATCCCTGCTGGAATATCATTTTCAGAAACAACCCGGCGACCGGCTTCCGCAAACCGGACAATCAGAACCAAGGCGGTCAATATCGGATGCCACATTGCATTGTTCGAGCGAAATCGCAAAGCCCGGAGCAACGGTGGCAGCATGCGGCGGTAGTGGCTGGCATATGAGTTGCGCATGGTCTGTTGGATGCGCGTGTCCAAGGTACCCTTGGCGCGATGTTCGTCAATGACTGCCCGGAGTTTAGCCGCCCCAGCGATAGGGAAGATAACGTCTTCAATCCGACCCTCGGGATGATCCAGCGCGGCCATGGCAATCTCGACAAGCAAACGCTCCTTGCCATGAACCGCGCCTATATCTGCCGCGATGCCCTGAATGACCTTTCGGCGTGACCGTGTTCCCAGGCGATGAACCACCTCCAAAAGCAGGTCAATGAGGCCGTCAATCAGCTGAGAGCGGCGATGCATCAGGTAGACCGCAAGAAGCCCGAAGCGCTTCTCGGGCGCATGGCGACGCATTTCCGAGGCGGTTTCGCCTTCTACCTGACATGCAATACGCATCACCCAACCGCGTTCGACATCACCAAGAATATCCAATGGAAGATTGAGCGCCGCGACAAAGGACACCTTTTGCGCCGTCAGCAGTACGCTGTCTAGCGTTGCAGCACCGACATCATCCTTCAGACGCTGAAACCCCGTTGTCGCCAAGGGCTCAGACAGCGTCCATTCTAACTGCGTAACCCTCTCGGTCGATAACCGCGATGCCACCTTCGTCAAATACCCCTCGCGGAAATCCCGACGGGCCGCGCGCGCAAGCCGCTCCATGATCTTCACTGAAGGAACAAACACGTTCATTTGACGGGCCTGTGCATAGCCCCGCTCAACCCAATCCGCCAAGTTCAGGTCACGCCCACCGAGCTGTTCAATCATCCATGCCTGGAGTCTGGCCCGATCACGATCAGAAGCCCGGCGAAACCCGAGAAAATCCAGAATACTCGCACGTTGCCGCCGCGCGGTGTCACTGGAAAAAGAGTAGGAAAGATCGTCTGTCGCCCCAATCTGGTCAGCAACGTACACGATCACATCAGGGTCAAGATCACCGCGCGTGGCAGGAAACCGGCCATGCTGGCGAAAAAAGAGGAGTTGGCATGCAATCGCGACCCGCGACTTCGCCCCAAACCGGTTTAGAAACTCAAAATCCGAATATGAAAGCCCCCACGTTGAGGCAAATGCTTGCTCTATCATGACCCCTCCAGACGCAAGCATCATCCAACATCAGCTCTGGCCGTCAATCAGCCTTTCGTTCCCTGTACGTTCTTTCAAAAGCCCAAATATGATGGAGTGGACGCCTCTTCCCCCAAGGGCATCGCATTGTGCCAAGGTGGCGGTGTCAAAACAGCTACAAGAGGAGACGTCCAAGATGGAAGTTAGCATAATCGGGATCGATATTGCCAAGAATGTGTTTCAGTTTCATGGAGCTACCGCAGATGGGTCTACCGTATTCCGCCGCAAAATCCGGCGCGGGTGTGTTCTGGATTTTCTGTCGGCGCAAACATGTTGCCTTGTTGCGATGGAGGCTTGCGCCAGTTCCCATCACTGGGGCCGCGAGATCGAACGGCTCGGACATGAGGTTCGATTGATCCCTCCGCAATATGTCAAGCCATTCAGGAAGCGACAGAAGAACGATATGGCTGATGCCGAAGCAATTGCGGAGGCCGCAGCGCGCGCCGGGATGAGATTTGTCGCCGTGAAATCGGCGGAACAGCAATCCCGATCCATGCTATTGAAAACGCGAGAATTGTTTGTCGGTCAACGCACGCAGGTCATCAATACACTACGCGGTCATCTAGGCGAGTATGGGATTGTGGCAGCTCAGGGCCCGTCCCACATCAGAAAACTCGAAGCTATGGTTATCGACGACGAAACCACCGAACTCCCGTTGATAATGCGCAATATGTGCATCCGGCTCTTCGATCACTTGAGCATTCTGGATTGGCAGATTGATGACCTGACATCCCGGATCGAAGCCGCGGCCCGAATGGATGAGAATGCGCAGCGGTTGATGACCATACCTGGAATCGGGCCCATGTGCGCCATGGCAATATCATCTCTCGCACCCCCACGTGAGAGTTTTCGCAAGGGGCGGGATTTTGCCGCCTGGGCAGGCCTGACGCCAAAACAGAACTCTACAGGCGGGAAAACCCGGCTGGGGCGAACGTCGAAGATGGGCCAGAAAGATACCAGAAGATTACTCATCCCTGGAGCAATGTCCGTCATCCAATCCAATGAACGAAAAGGTGGTGCACCCGATGGTTCGTGGCTCGACCGGATGCTGAAACGCAAACCCAAACTGCTGGTGGCCATCGCGCTGGCAAACAAGATGGCCCGGATGGCTTGGGCTGTGATGAAAAACGAGGATGTATATCGAGTTCAGTTGGCGGCCTGAGGAAAGCCAGCTGTCAGCCGGAATGCGGTAGATCTTAGCGGAGGATTATGGGCGAACAGTCGAGAATGACGGGATTGGGAAAACCAGGGAAGCTGTGTGGAGTTGAAACCCCGCAAATATGATTTGGACCCGATCTTCGAACTATCCATAAGGGCCCGCGAACAAGAGCGTCGCAATCAGAGGCCGGACACACGTAGGAACTCGACCGCATTTCCCAAAATCACTTAAAGATTCTGCTTGCGTTCCAGGAGGCGTCCACACATGCAGCTTCGGGCCAGCTAGGCCTGAATCATTTGACACGCGTCATGAGGCAAATCTGATGCTGTCCGTCAAGGCCGATTCAATCAAAAAAAGTCAAAAGTTTTGGTTGACGATCTATGCCTCCCTACGCCAAGTTGTGCTGGCCGATGCGTTGCGCACTATATGTAGTGTCAGTCGCCGGCGCACGGGGAGACAGGGACAACATTCTCTTGGGTGAACCAGGGACGCGGGATCGTTTTGCAACGATCAAGCGATGGGCCTCTTTTTTCCTGCGCCACGGCAGAATTTGAAATGGCAGGGCGGAACGCGCAACGACGCGGACCCGCACGCAAGGGATAAATGAGGCGCCTCAGAAAATGAAAATCGATCGAAAGTTTACCAAGGCAGGTCAGGACGCATACGCGGAGATCGAATTTACAAGAACCACGTCGGAAATCAAAAACCCGGACGGGACGGTGGTTTTCAAAAATGATGACGTCGAGGTTCCGGCGAGCTGGAGCCAGGTCGCATCAGACGTCATCGCACAGAAATATTTCCGCAAGGCCGGCGTTCCCGAGAAGCTTGAGAAGATCAAGGAAAAGGGTGTGCCCGAGTTCCTGTGGCGCTCTGCTCCGGTCAAGGGCGCAAAAATGGGTGGCGAGCAAAGCGCGCGTCAGGTTTTTGATCGTTTGGCGGGTGCGTGGGCCTATTGGGGCTGGAAGGGCGGATATTTCTCGACCGAGGACGACGCGCGTGCCTATTTCGACGAAATGCGCTTTATGCTCGCAACTCAGCGAGCGGCGCCGAACTCGCCGCAATGGTTCAACACCGGTTTGCATTGGGCGTACGGCATCGACGGCCCGAGCCAGGGGCACCACTATGTTGATCACAAAACCGGCGAGCTAACCCGTTCGGCATCCAGCTATGAGCATCCACAACCCCACGCTTGTTTCATTCAGGGTTGCGACGACGATCTGGTGAACGAAGGTGGCATTATGGACCTTTGGGTCCGCGAGGCCCGTTTGTTCAAGTACGGCTCTGGCACTGGCACAAATTTCTCTCATCTCAGGGGCGAAGGCGAAAGCCTGTCAGGCGGTGGCAAATCCTCGGGTCTGATGGGCTTCCTGAAAATCGGTGATCGGGCGGCGGGTGCGATCAAATCAGGCGGCACCACACGGCGCGCGGCCAAGATGGTGATTGTCGATGCCGATCACCCCGATATCGAGGACTTCATCAACTGGAAGGTAACGGAAGAGCAAAAGGTTGCCTCGCTCGTCGCCGGGTCGAAGATGCATGAAGAAAAGCTGAACGCGATCTTTGCGGCCATCGGCACCTGGGATGGCGTGATTGAGGACGCAGTTGACCCAAAGAAGAACGAGGCGCTGAAGGTCGCTGTGCGCGGTGCTAAGAAAGCATCTATTCCAGAAACATATGTAAAGCGTGTGCTGGATTATGCGAAGCAGGGCTATGCCAGCATCGAATTCCCGACTTACGATACGGATTGGGACAGCGAGGCCTATTCTTCCGTAAGCGGCCAGAATTCGAACAACTCCGTCCGCGTGACCGACGCATTCCTGCAGGCGATTGCAAATGACGAAGATTGGGAGCTGATCCGCCGCACAGATGGCAAGGTGGCCAATACGATCAAGGCTCGCGATTTGTGGGAGCAGATCGGCCATGCCGCATGGGCCTGTGCTGATCCCGGCATTCAGTATCACGACACGGTCAATTCCTGGCATACTTGCCCGGAAGACGGCGAGATCCGTGGATCCAACCCGTGTTCAGAGTATATGTTTCTCGACGATACAGCATGTAACTTGGCGTCAATGAACCTGCTGGCTTTCCAAAAGGACGGCAAGTTCCAGGCAGAAGAATACGTGCACGCCACACGGCTTTGGACCATCACGCTTGAAATCTCGGTGATGATGGCGCAGTTCCCATCAAAGGAAATCGCGCAACTTTCCTATGACTTCCGCACCCTTGGCCTTGGCTATGCCAATATCGGCGGGCTCTTGATGCGCATGGGGCTGGGGTATGACAGTGACGAGGGCAGGGCGCTTGGCGGCGCTTTGACCGCGATCATGACGGGTGTGTCTTATGCCACCAGTGCGGAGATGGCGGGCGAGTTGGGGCCGTTCCCAAGTTATGAGCGTAACGCCAAACACATGCTGCGCGTCATCCGCAATCACCGGACGGCGGCGTACGGTAAAGATGACGGCTATGTCGGGCTGAAGATCAAGCCGGTTGCGCTGGACCATGCCAATTGCCCCGATCAGACACTTATTCAACTCGCGACAGCCGCCTGGGATGAGGCGCTGAAGCTAGGAGAGAAACACGGATACCGAAATGCCCAAGCCACGGTGATTGCCCCGACGGGCACTATCGGGCTTGTGATGGACTGCGATACGACTGGGATCGAGCCGGACTTTGCCTTGGTAAAGTTCAAGAAGCTCGCGGGCGGTGGGTACTTCAAGATCATCAACCGCTCGGTCCCGGCGGCGTTGGAGACACTTGGATATTCCACCTCCCAGATTGAAGAGATCGTCTCTTACGCCGTCGGTCATGGAACTATGGGCAATGCGCCCGGGATCAATCACACGTCGCTGCTGGGCCACGGGTTCGGCCCGGCAGAACTGGAGAAGGTCGAGGAGGCACTGCCGACCGCGTTTGATATTCGCTTTGTCTTCAACGCCTGGACGCTGGGGCAGGAATTCTGCTCTGGAGCGTTGGGCATCCCGGCCGAGAAACTGGGCGATCCGTCTTTCGATCTGCTGACGCATCTTGGGTTCTCGAAGGCCGACATTGATGCTGCGAATGACCATGTATGCGGAACCATGACACTGGAAGACGCGCCGTTCCTGAAAGACGAACATCTGAGCGTGTTTGATTGCGCCAATGTCTGCGGCAAGAAGGGCAAGCGTTACCTGTCCGTTAACAGCCATATCGACATGATGGCAGCGGCACAGTCATTCATCTCTGGCGCGATTTCCAAGACCATTAACATGCCGAACGATGCCACCATCGAGGAGGTGCAGGCGGCGTATGAACGCAGCTGGGCCAAGGGCATCAAGGCCAATGCGCTTTACCGCGATGGCTCCAAACTCAGCCAGCCGCTGGCATCTGCGCTGGTTGAGGATGACGACGAGGCGGCCGAGATTCTTGAAAGCGGTGCGCCTGCGGAAAAGGCACAGGTGCTGGCCGAAAAGGTGGTCGAAAAAATCATCGTCAAAGAGGTCGCGAAAGCGACCCGCGAACGGATGCCTGATCGTCGCCGGGGCTATACCCAAAAGGCGATGGTCGGCGGTCACAAGGTCTATCTGCGCACCGGCGAATATGACGACAACCGGCTCGGTGAAATCTTCATCGACATGCACAAAGAGGGCGCCGGTTTCCGTGCGATGATGAACAATTTCGCCATCGCGATCTCTGTCGGCCTGCAATACGGCGTGCCGCTGGAAGAATTCGTCGACGCCTTCACTTTCACCAAGTTCGAACCGGCGGGAATGGTGCAGGGCAACGAGACCATCAAGACGGCGACATCGGTTCTCGACTACATTTTCCGCGAATTGGCGGTCAGCTATCTCGACCGGGATGATCTGGCCCATGTGGTGCCCGAAGGCGTGTCTTTCGACGATATCGGTCGTGGCGAGGAAGAAGGTAAATCCAACTTCACCAAAGTTCCGGAATCGAACGGGACAAGCCCGATCGAGGTGCTGAAACAGGTCGCCTCCGCCGGGTACACGCGCAAGCGTGTGCCCCAGGAATTGGTTGTCCTGAACGGCGGCGGCGGGGCCGTGGTGACAATGGAAGGTGCCGCGGGCGCAGTAGCCTTGAGCGGCGCCACCGACCCGGTCGCGACGCTGCAAACATTGGTGCCCGAGACATCGGGAACAAGCGCGGGCGCAACGGCATTGGCAACGGGTACCGTCCAGATGGACGCCCGCACGCAGGCCAAGATGCAGGGGTATGAGGGCGACCCCTGCGGCGGTTGCGGGAACTACACGCTGGTACGCAACGGCACTTGCATGAAATGCAACACCTGTGGAGAGACAAGCGGGTGTAGCTAGATATGGTGGAATTAAACGAATGAAGCAATCTGGCGTGATCAAAGACTCGAGAGGAACGTCTGACGAGCAGGTGGTTACGCTTGATTTCAGAGGGAAGGGCAATACCAAGCAAGCGTTTGCCAAATTAGGTGACGTAACAACGTTGTCGAAAAATTCGGACTGGCAAGACCGATTTTGGTTCCATCCCGACGACGGCTCACGGGCTATCGGGGCTGACGGTGTGAATGATGTACTTGGACTTAGATTTGCGAAGGTCATCAATGGCGAGGACTGAGAATCTAGGATCAACAAAGAACGGGTGGGGGCGGACGATCAGTCCTTGCCCATCCATTTCCGGGGCGGGTGCGCTCGCCCCTGACGCGGATTAGGCCGCAGGCAGAAACCGGGCGGTACGACGAATGAGCCTAATCAGCGAAACTGGCCCCCTTCGGGGGGCCTTTTTCTTTGGGTAAAGGCAACGCGGCCAGGTTAGGTTTCGTCCTTGCGCGCAAGCGATGAACGCCTGTCGCACCTTGCGGATTTAAACAGTGTGATCGTTTGCGTAGATAGGAGCCATAGGAAACCTAACAAAGAATAACTGATTCCAAATGGGCTCAGCGTAGGAGGGCGGTAAAGAAAAAGCCCAATCCGCCCGCGCATCCTTTTCGGATGTTGCTACATTGATCGTCGCTTCGTCATTGGGCTTGCAGGTCGGTTCCGGTAATCTCTGCCGCGAAAATTAGCTCGTTGACATACGCTCTTGCGGCTTGCGCCCACGCTGCCTTTTCCATGCTTTCGGATATCCTGGTGCGCACCGCTTCGAAGGGCAGTGCCGCGCCGTCGGCACGCGCATCCATCCGGATGACGTGAAATCCATATTGGGTTCGAATAGGATCAGACGTAATTTCACCGTGTGCCAGATTTCGAAGCGCTGTCTCGAATTCGGGCACGGTATCGCCCGGGCAAATTTGACCAAGGAAACCGCCACAAGAGGCGGTGTCGCACTGGCTGTGTTCTTTTGCGAGTTGGGCGAACCTCTTTGGATCGGTCAGGGCGTGCTCTGCGATTTGTTCCGCATGCGATTGCACACGTTTCTCATTCACTTGATCGCGTTGACCACAAGCAATCAGGATGTGAGACACCTCCCATAAGGGCGGCGACCGAAACCGTGACGGATCGCGCGACCATTCGGCGTTGATGTCGTTATCAGTAGGTGTTTCAACCGAAATTTCACTTTCCAGGAGAGCCCGGATCAATGCCTCCTCTTCGGTCTCTATACGGCCAGATTCAATCGATTCGCGTTTGGGAACGATTTCGCGTTCCCGTGCACGTTGCAGCAACAATGCCCGAACGACCAATGCATTTGCCGCCTTTCGCCAGGCTAGCCCTGGTTTCCCAGCGGGGACGGAGTGGTGCTGCGCCTCCGCTGCGATTTCGCGACGGTCGACCACCTCTCCGTTGACTGAGATTTCGGGAAACAGTGGTCGGTTCATTTCCGTTACTCCGCAGGTTCGTTGTGCCGACGACGTGACCGCACCACTTGATATCCCGGGCGCCACAGATAACGCAGCGGCACGGACAGCATGTGCACCAGCCGCGTAAACGGGAACACAAGGAAGATTGTCAATCCAAGGAACAGGTGCAATTTGAAGACAAGGGCGGCGCCCGCGATATAGCTCGCCGCGTCGGGGTCAAACGTGAAAATACCCAACGCCCAGGACATGAACGTCGTCATTTCGTGGCCGTCCAGATGCTGCATCGAGACGAAGATCGTGCCAAGGCCAAGCACCAATTGCGCCAGCAGCAGCGCAAGGATGGCGATATCCCAGAAACTGGAATGCACGCGGATGCGCGGGTCTGTCCAGCGGCGGTGGAACAGCATCAGACCACCGATCAGCGCCATCACCCCAGCGATTCCACCGGCAATGATCGCCAGAAGTTGTTTTGCACCATGACTGATGCCAATGGCGTCAAAGATCCAGATAGGGGTCAATAGCCCAACGAGGTGGCCAAAGAATATGATTAGCACGCCGACATGAAACAGGATTGATCCCCAGACCAGCTGCCTGCGCCGCAGCAGTTGTGATGAAGAGCTTTTCCAGGTGAACGGGTCACGTTCATACCGCACTGCCGAGCCGACGATCAGCACGACCAGCGCGATGTAAGGGTAGATACCGAAAAGGAAATTATGCATCGTCTCGCCTTTCGTTATTCGGCTGCGTGTTTCGGGGCAGGTATGTCCATCCGCGCCAGCATGTCGCGTGTCGCGGGGCAACCTGCATTTGGGTCTGGACCGAATAGAACTTCGCTTTCTTCCCAAACCTCATCCAGCGCTTCCAGGTCGTCAGGATCAACATCCGGTTCGGCCAAGAGTTCCGCCAGAGCGTCCTTGTTCACACGCGCACCGGACAGGTGTAACAAAGCGGCGAACGCAGCGGCATAAACGCTTTCGCGTCGGTTCAGCCTTTCGGCCAGCGCCTGCAGGATATGCGCCGCGTCCGCCAAAGTATCCTGGGCCTCCAGGAAGGGAAGGGCGGCCAGGAATTCCAGCAATACCGGAAGGTGATCGGGCAATTCTGACGTGACAGGCTCGAACCCGCCATCGCGGTAGGTTTCTAAGAGCGATACCATCGCGCCGCCCCGGTCGCGGCTTTCGCCGTGAACATGCTCGAAAAGATTCAGCGATAGGGTGCGCGAGCGGTCGAACAGCATCACGTAGCGCTCTTCGAGGTCATAGATGTCGTCCTGCGCAAGGCTGTCGGTCAGCTGGCGCAAGCCGCGCCGCGCGACCGCAGTGAGACGTGTGTCAGCGCTGAGAACCGCCGCAATTTCCGGCATTGCCTGTTGAAGCTCCCGTGTTGGATAGCTCAAGATAAGCGACAGTGCCTTCAGCGAACGATCTTTGAGTTCCGGGGCCATCAGCGCACCTCCTCTG
This sequence comes from uncultured Paracoccaceae bacterium, assembly GCA_951812305.1. GTDB lineage: Bacteria > Pseudomonadota > Alphaproteobacteria > Rhodobacterales > Rhodobacteraceae > Rhodobacter_B. The sequence continues at coordinate 695,041 of CATOSB010000004.1, read as the reverse complement.
ACCCCGATTCTGGATAAGACGTTGGCGTCACCAGCTTACCACCCTTCAAAATTTCCGGATCTGATTTGACGTTTGTCTGATCTGTGTGATTCAAGGAGTCTCCACTGCTGATATTGGAGGCTGGTTTGTTGGGAAATGTTTGTTTTTCAGAGCTTTATTCGAAGGTTGAGGCGGATTTTCAGGACCGCTTGCTCGGGTATCACAAGTCGCGCCGGGAGGGATTGTGCATCATAGCAAGCGTGATTTTGAACACGCGCAGCGTCAATCTGATGGAAAATGCGGCTGCTCTGCCCCGCGATATCGGCTCTGTGGACCACCGCTATCAATACATTTCGCGGGTTCTGGGCAATCCTCACATCGATACTGATGAGATCATGCAGGCCTATGTTGGTGAAATTTTCCGCCGCCAGTGTGAGGCCGGAGAAACGATTGTGGTGGCCCTTGATCAAAGCAAGCTCAACGAAGGGCATGAGGTTTTGATGTTATCGGTGCGGATGCGGGATCGGGCCCTCCCGGTCGCCTGGCGTGTACGCCAGACCAAAGGGCCGATTGGATGGCGCGTGCAACATGAGCTTTTGGAAGCAGTCCGCCCATGGCTCCCGGCGGATGCGCGTGTGTTGCTGGCGGGAGATCGGTTTTATGGAACCGCCCGATTGGTCGCATGGTGCCAGGAGGCTGGATGGGACTACCGGCTGCGCATGAAGGGAAATATCACACTGCAACATCAGGGTGGCGAGATGATGACGCGCGAAATTGCCCAACTGATGCCCGAAGGGCTTGTAAACGCTGAGCTTTACGGAACGGGCGTCTTTAGCAACATTGGAGTGCTTCACGAAGAGGGGCACAAAGAGCCTTGGATTATTGCCATGAATGCAGCACCGTCCGAGTACAAGGTGCTCGATTATGGAATGCGTTGGGGAATTGAAGCCATGTTCTCCGACTTCAAAACCCGGGGCTTTGAAATTACTCAAAGCCAGATCAAAAAGCCGGATCGATTGGCCCGCCTCATTTTGGTGCTGGCAATCGCCATGTACTGGGCTGTTTCAACCGGAGCAAACGAAGAGCACCACGTCGCAATACGCGGCGAAAAAAGGGGATTCGAAAAGCCCGAAGGTCCTTATGCTCTCTCTTCAAGACAGGCCTTCGTGCTATCCGACGATGCCTCGCAGGTTATGCCAAAATCCCCAAGCTCTGGGATGTCTGGCTAAATTGAAGGGTGGTAAGGCGTCACCAGTGCACTACTCGACAGAATTTTTTCGTAGTTTTTTGATTCGTTTTTTACGATACTCGTTGACCCTTTTTCGCAGAGGGTTGCGATGAGGGATTTCCACCATTGTTATGGAAATGATCCTCGGTTCTCTCAAAGCCTCATTTGGCTCCAGTTCAACGGCAATTCCGCCAAACTCTCCAAGAAATAGAACATTTGAAACGGTTTCGTGATCTGCTTTGAATGTATCAGGGTCATTTTTCCGTACGTGTTTCGGGATGATCACCTGAAAGGGAGTGGCGGCCATCAGATCGAGCACAAGTGTCATGGTTCTTTTAGGGAGCGCAGCCAGTTCATTGAGCTTATCCGTGAGGGCGTAGAGACGGTTGGGGTCCTCTTCCATCATGTCGAACATGAGGTCCCGGATCTTCTCATAAGCGAGATCTTCGTTGATTGGGAAGTTGTTCTCCATGGCGCGCACCTTTTGCCCCGTGTTGACCAGCCTGAATGCCCCCGTGATTAGTATGGGGTGAGAGGGGTTTCCAGGTACGTTGCCCCATGATTCAAGGTTCAAAAGCGACACAATATGGACCGCCACTCATGTCGATCACTAACACCGCACTTTTTGTCTGTCTCGATGATTTTGCAAAAACCTACGAGGACTGGGAGCGCCACCGGTTGATCCCCTCGGGTCGTCAGAGGCTTCGCTCCGGCAAGCTGACCCTGGGGGAGAGCCTGTTCATCATGGTCTTGTTTCACTTGTCGCCGTTCAAGGACTTCAAACATTATTGGATTTATGGCGTTGAGCAGAAATACCGTGACTGCTTTGGCACCCTCCCGAGCTATGGTCGGTTTGTCAGCCTCATGCCAAGATTAATGGTGCCGTTTTGCATACTGCTGCACTGCTTCAGCGGTGAAAAAACCGGCGTCTATTTTGCCGACAGCACTAAGCTCGCGGTCTGCCACAATGCCCGCATTAATCGAAACAAGGTCTTCAAGGGGCTGGCAAAGCGCGGTCGCAGCACAATGGGCTGGTTCTTTGGCTTCAAACTGCATCTAATCATCAACAACAAGGGGGAGATCATGGCCGTCAAAATCACGGCAGGTAATGTCGATGATCGAAAGCCGTTTGAAGCCATGATCGCGGGCCTCGAAGGCAAAATATTTGCTGATAAGGGCTATATCTCCAAATCCCTCTTCCAACGGCTCTGGCAGCGTGGGCTCCACCTCGTCACCGGCATTCGCCGCAACATGAAAAACTATCTCCTGCCAATCCTGAACAAAATCCTGTTGCGAAGGCGGTTCATCATCGAAACTCTGTTCGATAAGTTGAAAACCAGCATGGGACTGGAACACACTCGACACAGATCGCCTGCCAACGCATTCGTACACCTCATCTCGTGTGTCGCAGCCTATATGCTCGGGAAAACCAAAGTTAAAATGGGACCCATAACCGTGCCGGAAACAATCAGGCAGGTCGAATACCAGATATAGCGCTTATCCAGAACTCAGGTTCCTCTGGCATTTTCAGGGGTTTCTTTAAGCCGCCAAAAAGGGAGCCCTTGGAGATGCCCGTCGAGCACCCGTTGCCGTCGGTGAAGCCGCAGCCTCCGCGCAAGTCCATCGCTTCTTCGACCTCTTCGCGGTGCGTGGTCGGGATGACAAAACGATCTTCGTAATCCGCCAGCGCCATGATCTTGTACATGTCCTCGATCACGCGGCCCGACAGGCCGACGCGTGCAGCGATGCCTTCGTCGATGACGCCCTCAATAGTTTTCGACCGCATATAGGCGCGCATCGCCAGCATTCGTTCCAGCGCCTGCGCCACCGGTGCCTCGTCGCCCGCCGTCAGAAGATTAGCGAGGTATTTCAGCGGGATACGCAGGTTTTTCACGTCCGGCATCGCGCCATCCATGCCAATTGCGCCGGCTGCTGCCGCATTCTGGATCGGCGATAGCGGCGGGATGTACCACACCATCGGCAGCGTCCGGTATTCGGGATGCAGCGGAAAGGCGACTTTCCAGTCCATCGCCATTTTCCAGACCGGGCTATCCTGCGCGCCTTTGATCCAGTCTTCGGCAATCCCCTCGGCGCGCGCCGCGGCGATCACATCTGGGTCGTTCGGGTCAAGGAAAACGTCAAGCTGCGCGTCGTATAGATCGGTTTTGGCCTGCACGTTTGCCGCCGTGTCGATCTTGTCGGCGTCATACAGCATCACACCGATATAACGGATCCGGCCCACGCAGGTCTCCGAGCACACCGTCGGATTGCCGCTTTCAATTCGGGGATAGCACAGGGTGCATTTCTCGGATTTCCCGCTTTCCCAATTGTATACCCGTGCGCCTGAATTGGCCTGATGTTTTCCGGGTTAGAGTCCCCGATAGGGGATCTGTAAACCCCACGGCTTTAGCCGGACGGGATCGCGGCATTTGCGTTAAGATGCCTGATTATGGATTCGTACAAGCGTGGCAGCCATACGGTTTGGGACTGCAAATACCACTTGGTGTGGGTGACGAAGTACCGCTACCAGGTGTTGGGCGGCGATGTCGGCAACCGCTGCCGTGAGTTGCTGCGCGAGACGGCGCGGGCGCATGGGATGGTTGTGCATGCCGGATCAATCAACCGTGACCACGAGCATATGCCGGTGTCGACCCCGCCGAACCTGTCGGTCAGCCGTGCGGAGCAATATCTGAAAGGGCGCAGTTCGCACAAGCTGCTGAGCGAGTTCGGGATATTGCGCAAAAGATATTGGGGGCAACACCTGTGGGCCCGCGGTTACCGGGTTGCCAGCAGCGGCAACGTGACAGACGAGGTGTGGTTGGAATACATCAAGAACCAGACGCCACCCGAGCCCGATGATGATTTTAATCCAGCGGGAACTCCCCGCGTGTAAGCGCGGGGATGATAGCCCTTCCATTGTCTTCGGGCTATCGTCTGCAGAATGCGGCTGCGAAAATCGTCCCACAGCGTTTACAAAGGATTTTTTGTGTCCACCGTTGGGGTCGACGAGCAAACGATACGGAATTACGTCCGATGGCAGGGCCGAGAAGATAATGGACAAGCGGAGCTTGACCTTTGAAAGAACCACGGGTGTAAGCCCGTGGGTATCTATATCACTTTGTATTCCTTGAGCGATACAACGCGGAAGTTGTCGGTGACGGTGTCGCGGAACTCAGGCCATTTTTCTGGCAGTGTCGTACGGAAGAAGTTGAAAATAGCCTCTGTGAACTGGTTGAACGTTGCATAGTGGCGATTGTGTGTGACCCAATCGTGCATGACGCCCCAAAGGCGCTCGATTGGGTTGAGATGCGGGGCATATGCTGGCAGGAAATGCAACTTCACCCGGCGTTCCGGGCTGTTGAGCCATGGCTGAAGTATCCTGGCATGATGATAGCGGGCATTGTCGACAAAGACATGGATGGTCGTCATGGTTGGGTTGTTGCGCTCCAACTTTTCCAGCATTTGTTGGGTTGTCCGGGCATTGATCTTTTCGCCTTCTACAAAGGTGAACTGGAAGGTCTCAAGGTCAAGCGCTCCCTGAATATTGAGCCGTTTGCGCCCGGATGTCGCCTTCAGGGCCGTCTTTTGTCCCTTTGGGAACCAGCCATGGGCGGGGCGGCTCTGATGCTCGGGGTGAACAGCGTCCGAAAAGACAACCATCTCATCTGCGGCCAACCCGTTCATCATGGCCTCATATTGGGCAATAAACGCAGCCTGTTTGGCTTCATCGGCCTGTGCAGGCAGCAATTGTGGTTTCCTATACACAAACCCCAGGCGGCGCATCAGCCTGGCGGCTCCCGAGGGGCTGTAGCTCTGGTCGCACTCGGCCAGAACATAGGCACAGACCTCATCTACGTTCTGTGCCGGATGTTCGGTGAAATGCGCTTTCAAAGCCCGTTCCTGCTCCACCGATAGATGCCCCTGTCGCTGGCTGTAGCCCTTCAAGCCAAAAAATGACAACCCCGCTCCGGCAAACGCGAACTGCCATTCCGTCAGAACCGTTGGACCGATATCCAAAATCCGGCAAACCGTTCCGGCGTCTTCTCCTGTGTCCAGAAGAAGAAACGCACGCGCACGTTTCCAAACAAGGGCCTCAACTTTGCGGCGGCGGCAAAGCGCTTCAAGCGCTATGCGCTGCTCGTCGGATAAGGTGACTGTTTTGTCTCGCTTGCTCATACCCTCAAAATAGAAACCTCCGTGCCTGTGACCATGCGGCAAAGTGATTCACAGGCATCAAAATCATCAGGCCAATTCAGGCGCAGGAGTGTAATAGACTTTTTTATACGGGCAGCCCGACACACACATCCGCCAGCCTCGGCACTTTTCCTGATCGATCAGGACAATGCCGTCTTCCTCGCGTTTGTAGATCGCGCCCGAGGGGCAGGATGCAGCGCAGGCCGGGTTCAAACAGTGCTCGCAGAGCCGGGGGAGATACATCATGAATGTGTTTTCGTATTCCCCGTAGATCTCTTTCTGCACGCCCTCGAAATTGTAATCCTGACTGCGTTTGGAGAATTCACCGCCCAGAATTTCCTCCCAGTTCGGGCCTTTCTGAATTTTCTCCATTCGCTCGCCCGAAATTTTCGAGCGCGGGCGTGCGGTCGGGAAGGCTTCCATCTCTGGTGCCGATTTCAGGTGGTCATAGTCAAAGTCGAACGGTTCATAGTAATCGTCGATCTCCGGCAGATCGGGGTTGGCGAAGATATTCGCGAGTATCCGCCACTTGCCGCCCTGTTTCGGGTGCAGCTTGCCGGATTTTGACCGTTCCCATCCGCCGTTCCATTTTGCCTGGTTTTCCCAGTCTGTGGGATAGCCGGTGCCAGGTTTCGTTTCGACGTTGTTGAACCATGCGTATTCAACCCCGTCGCGGCTGGTCCAGACGTTCTTGCAGGTCACCGAACAGGTGTGGCAACCGATGCATTTGTCGAGGTTCAGCACCATGCCGATTTGCGCGCGTACTTTCATTCTGCCGCCTCCTTGCTGGTGGCTTGCCAAGGCTTTTCCTTGTCCAGCCAGTCGACCTTTTTCATCTTTTTGACGATGACCATTTCGTCGCGGTTGCACCCCACGGTGCCATAGTAATTGAAGCCATAAGATTGCTGCGCATAGGCCCCGATCATGTGCGTGGGTTTCAGCACCGCGCGGGTGACGGAATTGTGGATGCCACCGCGATTGCCGGTCTTTTCTGACCCCGGCGTGTTCACGATCTTTTCCTGCGCGTGATACATGAAGGTCGTGCCGTCCTTCATGCGCTGGCTCACCACCGCCCGTGCGGTTAGTACGCCGTTTGTGTTGTACAACTCGACCCAGTCATTGTCGGAAATCCCAACCGATTTGGCATCGTTCTCGGACAGCCAGATCACCGGCCCACCCCTGTTCAGCGTCAACATCAACAGGTTGTCGGAATAGGTGGAGTGGATACCCCATTTCTGGTGTGGGGTGATGAAGTTCAGAACCAGCGTGTCGCCTTCGTCCTGCACCTCTTCAGTGATGGTTTTCAGGTCAACCGGCGGGCGGTAGGACATGAAACCCTCGCCAAAGGCCCGCATCCAGAGGTGATCCTGATAGAGCTGTTGGCGTCCCGTGAGTGTGCGCCAGGGGATCAGTTCGTGGACGTTGGTGTAGCCCGCGTTGTAGCAGACCTTCTCGCTTTCCAGCCCTGACCAAGTGGGTGACGAGATGATCTTGCGCGGTTGCGCGGCGATGTCGTGGAAGCGGATCTTTTCATCTTCCTTGCTGATCGCCAGATAGGCGTGGTCGCGGCCGGTGGCTTTGCTGAGAGCCTCCCACGCTTTTACCGCCACTTCGCCGTTGGTCTCCGGCGCCAGCATCAGTACAACCTCGGATGCGTCGATGTCAGTGACGATCTTGGCGCAGCCCTTGGCGGGACCATCCTGCCATTCACCGTTCAACTCGCGCAAGTGCTGCACCTCGTCCTTGGTGTCCCAAGAGATACCCTTGCCGCCATTGCCGACCTTGTCCATCAGCGGACCCAACGCCACGAACCGGTCGTATAGTGCGGTGTAGTCCCGCTCGACGGGGATATAGTTCGGCGCGGTCTTGCCTGGGATCAGCTCGCATTCGTCCTTTTTCCAGTCCTTCACCTGATCCTGCGCAATCTCGGCCGGCGTGTCGTGCAGGATCGGCAGGGCGACGATATCGGTTTCCTGCCCAAGGATTTCCGGCGCGACCTGTTGGAATTTATGCGCGATAGATTTGAAGATTTCCCAGTCCGATTTGGATTCATAGGCTGGATCAACCGCCGCCTGCAGCGGGTGGATGAACGGGTGCATGTCAGACGTGTTGAGGTCGTTTTTCTCATACCAACTGGCCGTTGGCAGCACGATGTCGGAATAAACCGCAGTGGTGCTCATCCGAAAATCGATGGTCACCAGCAGGTCCAGCTTTCCGCGCGGCGCGTCTTCATGCCAGACCGCCTCTTTCGGCTTTTGCCCGCCGTCTTCGCCCAGATCCTTGCCCAAGACGCCGTGATCTGTGCCAAGCAGGTGCTTGAGGAAGTATTCGTGGCCCTTGCCGGAAGACCCCAGCAAGTTCGAGCGCCACACAAACAGGTTGCGCGGCCAGTTTTCCGGTGCGTCCGGGTCTTCACAGGACATTTCCAGTTTGCCGGATTTCAACTGCTCGGCGACATAGGCCGGGATTTCTTTCTTGGCCTTCTTTGCCGCTTTCGCCACCTTCAGTGGGTTGGTTTTCAATTGCGGTGCGCTCGGCAGCCAGCCCATACGCTCGGCGCGTATGTTGTAATCTATCAGGGATATGTCCCAATCACCTTCCGGCGCGGCTATAAGATTCACACATCTCACGATGCACGGTGATGTATACTCTCTGCGATATACGCGCCGTGTTTGATGGATTGGAACTCGGTCCAACCTGACAGGATTACAATAGGCCCTGGTTTTCCATAGTATCCGGTCCAGCCGCCCAACCTTGCGCAGACCCACGAGGCGAAAGCGAGGCTGCCTTTGGGGTGGGGGTTTTTCTGTCGGTCTGTCTTGCCCTCGAGGTCTGCGCTGAGCGCCTCCAGCAGAGGTTGATCGGCGGCATCGAAGGCATCGGTCAGCGGACGCAGGCACCGGCCATCGCGTTCGGCGACCATCTGCATCACAACCGTCGCGGCGATCATGCAGGCCAGGATCAGGCGATTGCGCGGACCGGTGTCGTTGATGCGCAGGGCCTCGATGTCGAACCCTTTGCGCTTCATCGTGCGGAACAGTTCCTCGATCCTCCAGCGTTTGGCATAGCGCTCGGCGACGTCCAAAGCGTCGGTGACATTGATGATGTCGTAGCTCGTCAGCAAACGCCAGTGTACGGGTTTGACGCCGTCAGGCGGTGTTTCCTCGCGCAGGTCGATATAGGTGAGAGTGACCGGTGCAGATGTCGTTTTTTCCAATCTTTTCGGCGGCTTCATGGTTGCCTGGCCAAACCGGATCGACAGCCTGGCGTCGCGGGCGGCCCGCCCCGGGCTCTTGGGAAGAGTAAGCAGGGTCGTGCCCAGCCTCGGCATGGCGGCAATCCATTCGGCTATCTTATCACCGCCCTCAAGCGTGCGGTTGTGATTGGCCCTAACGATCAACTCCACATTTTGGGGCCTGCGCGCAAACAGGTCGAAAATATCGGCCTCGCGATCCGCCACCATCGTGATCCGCCCAGCCCCGGCGATCTCGCCCGCACGCTCGGTGGCCGCCAGCCAGCGGTGGCTTTCTTTGTCTTCGAAGGCACGCGCATGCCGGGTCGCACGTTGGCCGGTGTCACGCTCGCAAAACGTTGCATCCAGCGCCCCCGGGACAGCGCCATCCCGCGCATCCACCGCGATCATCGCATGCAGGTAATCGCCACCGCCGCCACTCGACCGCGTTACCGTTGTGTCCTGCACTGCCAGAATATCACGCCCTTCGCAGGCCTCCCGGGTCCGAACAAAGGCCGCATCGCACATTGCCTCTAGCGTCACAGCCGGATTGCGTAGAAACCGCGTGAACCGGATCTCGCCCGCCCGCGTGCCCCCGAGCCGCCGGACCCGAACCCCGTCACCGCCTGTTGCAACCAGCCTATCCAGAAGCAAGGCCCCCCTTTTTCGAGGCGAGCATCCCCAAAGTTCCCAAGCGTTTGCTGCATCATTGCCTCCCTTTTCAACAAGAGAATCAGAAAAGCTGACTGACGGCAACCAAGATGTGTGAATGTCATAGCCGGCGCGGTGGGCGACAATATTTCGCCGGATGTCAGCGTCTCATACCGCCATTGATCGGTATGCGCGTACCACATCGACGTCGAGTTCATGTGCCGTGGCGGGCGCCCCCAATCGAGCGCAAATGCCAACGGCAACCAACCCGTCTGCGGGCGCAGCTTTTCCTGGCCCACGTAATGCGCCCAGCCGCCGCCCGACTGACCCATGCAGCCGCACATCACCAACATGTTGATGACGCCGCGATAGTTCATGTCCATGTGGTACCAGTGGTTCATCGCCGCGCCGATGATGATCATCGACTTGCCTTGCGTCTTCTCTGCCGTGTCAGCGAATTCGCGCGCCACATGGATGATCTTGTCGGCGGAAACGCCGGTGATCTTTTCGGCCCATTTTGGAGTGCCGGGAACATCTTCGTTATAATCTGCACTTACCCAATCGCCACCAAGGCCACGGTCTAGCCCGTAGTTGGCGCAGAACAGATCGAAGACGGTGGCGACAAGTATTTCGCCATCCGCGGTCTTCACCTTTTTAACCGGCACGTTCTTGGTCATCACGTCTGGGCGGTCGTCACCGGTTGAAAAGAACTCGGTCGCCCCAGACCCGAAGTACGGGAAGTCGACGCCAACGATGTCATCCTGATCGGTGTCCAGAACGAAGGACATGGCCAGTTCGGTGTCTTTGCCGTCGGCCTTGGTTTCAAGGTTCCACTCGCCATCCTCGCCCCAGCGATAGCCGACCGAGCCGTTGGGCGCGACAAGGCCTTTGGACGTCCGATCCCATGCTACGGTTTTCCACTCTGGGTTATTTTCTTCGCCAAGCTTGCCGTCCAGATCGTCGGCACGCAGGAAGCGGCCGGGAACGAGGCTTTTGCCCTGCTTGTCTAGCCGGACCAGCATCGGGAAGTCGCTGTATTTGCGACAATATTCCTGGAAGTACTCGGCCTGCCGGTCAAGGTGGAATTCGCGCAGGATGACGTGGCCGAACGCCATCGCCAGCGCGGCGTCGGTGCCCTGCTTCACGTTCAGCCAGACATCGCCGAACTTGGCGGCCTCGGAATAATCCGGGCAGATCACGGCGGATTTGGTGCCGCGATAGCGCGCCTCGGTATAGAAATGTGCGTCCGGCGTCCGCGTTTGCGGAACGTTCGATCCCCAAAGCAACAGATAGCCAGCGTTGTACCAGTCGGCACTCTCCGGCACGTCGGTTTGCTCGCCCCATGTCATCGGCGAGGCGGGCGGCAGGTCGCAGTACCAGTCATAAAAACTCATGCAAACACCGCCAAGAAGCGACAGATAGCGTGACCCGGCGGCGTAAGAGACCATCGACATTGCCGGGATCGGCGAAAAGCCGAAAACTCGATCCGGGCCGTAGGTTTTGGCAGTATAGGCGTTTGCGGCGGCGGTGATTTCGGTCGCCTCATCCCAGGAGGCGCGGACAAACCCTCCCTTGCCGCGGGTCTCGACATACCCATTGCGCAAGACGGGATCGTTCTGGATCGTCGTCCACGCCTCAATCGGCGACTTGGTCTTGCGCATCTCGCGCCAGACTTTCATCAGCCGCCCGCGCACCAGCGGGTTTTTTACCCGGTTGGCACTGTAAAGATACCAAGAATAACTCGCGCCACGCGCACAGCCACGCGGCTCATGATTGGGCAGATCAGGACGCGTGCGGGGATAATCCGTTTGCTGCGTTTCCCACGTCACGATCCCTGATTTTACATAGATCTTCCAAGAACATGACCCGGTACAATTCACCCCATGTGTCGAACGCACGATCTTGTCATGGCGCCAGCGGTTTCTGTACGTGTCCTCCCAATCGCGGTTTTCGCGTGTGGTCTGGCCGTGGCCGTTGGAAAATCGGTCCAACTCTTTCGATTGCAGGAAGTTCAGTTTGTCGAGTAGGTGGCTCATGTCTTGCTCCTCACCTGGGGTGAGGGACGCGCCCGGTCAGGCGCATCCCGGGGCGTAGTTCAAGGGTTCTTGATGTAGGCGCCGGGGCGCAAATAGAACCACCAGTTGATCACGATGCACAGCACATAGAACGCCGCAAATCCGTAGAGGGCATATTGCGGTGTGCCTGCGCCCATCTGTTCGCCGAACACCTTCGGGATGATGAACGCACCATATGCGGCGACCGCGCTGGTCCAGCCCAGAACCGGGCCGGCTTGTTCCTTGTTGAACGCAACCGCGATTGTACGGAATGTGGATCCGTTGCCGATGCCGGTGGCAGCAAACAGGATCAGGAAGAGGCCGAGGAATGGTACGAAATACTGTTCCGGCGTGGCCGAGGCATAGGCTTTCTGGATGAAGTACGCGACACCCAGCGCGGAAGCCACCATGACGATGGAAATCCACTGCGTCACCCGCGCGCCGCCCAGTTTATCGGATATCATCCCACCGATGGGCCGGATCAGCGCGCCGATGAACGGCCCCATCCAAGCGAACATCAAAGCCGACGGGCCATTGGGGTTTGCGGTGTCATGGGTCATCACGCCGTCGACCTCGATATGGCTGAACCCGAAGACCACTTTGATGGTCAGCGCCAAAGCGGCCGAGTAGCCGATGAAGCTGCCAAACGTCATGGTGTAAATCACCGTCATCGCCCAAGTGTGCTTATTACCGAAAATTTTGTATTGCCGGGTCAAGTTGCGCCCGACCGGGCCGGGGATCATTTTCAGGCAAAGCACGGTCAGCGCGATGACGATCGGCAGAACAATCCACTTGGATACGCCGAAGCCCGAACCACCCACGCTTTCCGGCAACATCAGCCAAAGGCCGAAGGCGGCACAGACAAGCCCGATCACCAGCATGAAGGCAATGATCCCGAAGGCCCCCAGTGGGTTGGGAATGTTGGGCGAAACATGCTCGTCACGGATGTTGTTCATGCCAAACCAACCGGCGAATGCCAGCGGGACGAGGAACAACAGCCACACGAAACCGGCATTCTGGATATACGTTGGCGTCCCGGCTGGAATCTTGCCGATCAAAGTACCGGATGTGTTTTCAAGGATCATCGGCTCACCACCGAACAACCCGAAGGTCATCACCAGCGGGATCAAAATCTGCATCGTGGTGACGCCGAAATTGCCCAATCCAGCGTTCATGCCCAGCGCATAACCCTGGATTTTCTTGGGAAAGAAAAAACGTAACTCCCAAGCACCCTGTCCGATAGGGTTGCGGGGTTTTGTTCCGTCAGAGCCGTGCGATGATCTGAGGTGGTGACAGGGTCAGGATTTCCAGGATGTTGAACCGGTGTTTTCTGGCCGTCGAGATGACGGACCTGATGTCGGCGAAGACCCGCGCGCCCTCGAGGGTGCGGAAGGTGCCCGAGATTTTCATGCGCAGCTTCATCATGCGCAGGTCCTGTTCGGCCTGATTGTTTGTGAATGGGACCGCGAAGTCGGCGATGAATCGCAAAACGTCATCGCGGTAGTCACGCAGGCGGAGGAGCAGGTTGTGGCCTGGCCGCCTGGCTTTTCGGCCGCGGGTGCCGGGGCTTTTGGCCAGCGGGGGCTGGCGTTCGTGGAAGGCGAGCCCCTTGGCGAGGATCGCCATGTATCTGGTGACTATACCCTGGCGAACCAGTTCCGGGAGTTCGGTCTCGCCTTGATCCTGAGCCGCGCATCTGAGCTGATTGGCGCTATGAAGCACTGCGCTCATCTCCGTCGCCCAAGGCTCTTTTTCGATCTCTTCGATGGCCTTGAGTTCGCGCAAGTGATGCGCCCCGCAGAGGGCGTGGGCGTCCACTCCGCTCATATGGGCGTAGTAGGGTTTCCAGTGATCATGAATGATCGTCCCGCCGGTCAGGAAGGTTGGAACAGCACCGCGTTTGGCGCTGATGCGGTAATGGGTGAAGGCGGTATCGCAGATCGTGTGCAGCCAGTGCAGCTTGCCGGCAACACGAAGTCCGGTCTCGTCCAGATGCCGAACGCCGCCTTCGGCAAGCCGGGCGAGAATGTGTTCAACCACGACACCCATCTTATTTGCCGCGCCGCGCGTCCAGTTGGTCACGCTGGCCGCGCACAAGCTGGTGGCCCCAAACAGGTCGCGCATAAGCTGGCAGACCCGATCCTCGGGTATCAGCTGCTGAACATTGCAATAGACCGCCACTGCCCGCATGCGCGTGCCATATTGCACATGCGCGGCCACGCCATCGGGAAAGCCAGCCGTCGTCGTGGCTCGACAATGGTCGCAACAATAAACCGCCGCCTGATGCTCGGTGACCTCCAGGCGTGGCGCAGGCAAGTCGAACACCTGACGCTTCTCGATCCCTTTCACCATCTCCGCCGTCAGGGCGCTCTGACAGGCGCTGCAATGCGTCGCCTCATGCCGTTCGACAAAGTCGGGTGTTGACGTCTGGCGCAGGGTGTCGCCCCGGTGGCCAACTTGGCCGCCACTTTTCTTTCCGGATTTGCCACGCAGGCTGCGCGGGGCTGGCTTCTTCAGGCCATCACTTGAAGGGGGCTTGCTGCTATTGCTGCTGTTCTTGGCCAACTGTCGGCGCAGGTCCGTGATCTCTTCCGCCATGCTCGCCAACGCAGCTTCAAGCTCAGCGATCCGACGCAGAGCCGTGGCGAGAAGTTGTTCAAGGGCGGCAACCTGATCCATCCCACCACTGATTCAGAGAAATCAACCCGGCGCCACAGAATTCAGACAAGAAAGAAAAAAAACACGCGCAAAATGGCAAATTCGACTCACCATAAAACTGACAATAACACTCAAACGTGGGGGGTGCTTGGGAGTTACGAAAAAACTGATGTTGGACATCGAACTGGCGAAGTTACCACCGCCGATGCCGCTGAGGAACGCGAGAACCTGGAACCACCACAGCGGCGTGTTCGGGTCCTGGAGCGCGAAGCCGGTCAGCGCCGCGGGGATCATCAACAAAGCGGTGGTAAAGAAAATCGTGTTCCGCCCACCCGCGATGCGAATGAAGAAGGTCGAAGGGATGCGCAGCGTCGCGCCTGTTAGGCCAGCGATGGCGGCTAGAGTGAACAATTCAGACTTCTCAAACGGAAAGCCCAGGTTGATCATCTGCACGGTAATGATGCCCCAGTAGAGCCAGACCGCAAAACCGCAGAGCAGCGACGGGATTGAAATCCAAAGGTTGCGGGTAGCGATGGACTTGCCGGTTCCCGTCCAATAGGCCTCGTCATCCGGTGTCCAGTTTCTTAGATCTTGTCCCACGACTGTCTCCTTTGTCTGGTGTCTTTGCGGGCGAACCGGCACCGGTGGCGCGGCCCGCCCGAATATGGTTATGCTTTCAGGCCGTTCGCGCGCTCGTAATCCGCGACAACCTGTTTGGACCGGTTCAACGCTTCGACTGCCCGCGCTGCGCGCAGCTCCAGCGCGTCCAGTTGGGCTTGCTCGTAGAGAGCTTCTTCTTCTTTCTCTTGTTCAGGTGAGAAACGGACCACGAATGCCAGAACAGAAGCACAGGCGACGACCATGCCGAGATAAAGGAATGCATCGTTCCAGGGGATGTCGCTCTTGAACAGGAAGCCCGCGGCCACCGCACCAGCGTTGCCACCCGCACCGACCGTGCCCGCGACCGCGCCCAGCGCCTTTTTATTGACGAAGGGAACCACCGAATAGGTCGCGCCCTCGGACATCTGCGTGAAGAGCGAGAAGATCACCAGCATCGGGATCGCCAGGAAAAGCACGTCCATTCGGGAAAACAGCATCAGCGCGATGCCCTCACCCAAAAGCACGATGAACAGCCAGAACGACCGGCCTTTCAGTCCCCAGAGCGAGGCGAAATTGTCGCCGAAGATGCCGCCGAGTGTGCGGGCAAAGATGTTCATCAAGCCGAAGGACGCTGCGATCAGCCCGGCGGTCACCAGCGTGATCCCGTCGAAATAATCAAAGAAATACAACGCCGCGACGTTGTTGATGGTCAGCTCGATTCCGAAGCAGGCCGCATAGATGAAGAACAGCGCCCAGACCCGGTAATCAGTCAGCGCGTGCATATAGGCGCCGGTGACCTTTTCTTTCTCTTCCATTTTGCCAGCTGCGCGAAGGTCTTTGAAATTGCCGTCGGGTGCGTCCTGAGTGAAGAAGAAATACAGGATTCCGACCGCAAAGATTACGCAGCCAACAACAACCATCGAAAGCCGCCAACCCGCAGCCTCGCTGAAACCGAACCCGATCACGAACATTGAAAACACTAGTGGCATCGCAAACTGCGTGACACCGCCGCCGAGGTTGCCCCAGCCTGCGCTGGTGGCGTTGGCGGTGCCCACAACGTTCGGCGCGAACATGACCGAAGTGTGGTATTGCGTTATGACAAAAGAGGCCCCGATCACGCCGATCATCAGGCGGAAGATCAGAAAGCTCTCAAAACTGTTGGCCAGCCCAATCCCGGCCACTGGGAAGGCGCCAAAAATGAGCAAGCCTGTGTAGGCCAGCCGCGGCCCGATCCTGTCACAAAGCCAGCCGATGAAGAACCGCGCCAGAATGGTGACCGCGACAGAGGCGATAATGGTCCAGCCGACCTGGCTTTTGGTAAAGCCCATCTCGTCGCGCACGACAATCATCAGAGGGGCGATACCGAACCATGCGAAGAAACAGGAAAAGAACGCAAACCACGTCATGTGGAACGTTCTGATCTGCACCATTCTCACGTTGAAGAAATTGCGCCACAGCCCCGTGGCCTTGTTCTGAATTTCCATCTCTCGTTCCCCTTGCAGTGGACCATTGCCGCCATACACAGCACCGACCCCTGTCTGAGGATTCGTCTATTTTGATTTCGCCGAACGAATTTTGATACAGATCAAGATCGGTGTTTTATTGTTCAAAATAAGAGATTTAGCGAAATTCTTCGCCTCAACAGTGGCGCTGCATCAATGGTAAAACAATGGTGCATCAATTGGTGGCTTGACAAATATCAAGCCCGCGAACGACTATTTTCCAAATAGGGAGGGGCACCTTGCGACTTCGACCACCTGAGTCGGATTTTCTGGACATTCGAAAGCTGGAGATATTTTCCGGCATATCGGATGACCACTTTGCATCGCTGATGACCGGCGCCTATGTCCAGAATTTTCCACCCCAAATCGAACTGATCACGGAAAGCGACCCGAGCGATTTCCTTCACATCGTCTTGACGGGTTCGGTCGATCTGTTTTCATCCTGGAATGATCGAGAAACATCGATGGCGACGGTCAGGCCGGTTTCGACCTTCATCCTGGCTGCGACGATCAAAGACGCACCATATCTGATGTCGGCGCGCACGTTGGAAAAGAGCCGCATTGTCCTTATTCCAAGCACTGACATTCGCACCGTCTTTGAAATCGATGCCGGTTTTGCGCGCGCAGTAGTGAACGAATTGGCGCAATGTTATCGTACGGTCGTCAAAAACACGAAAGATTTGAAACTACGAACTTCGCTGGAACGGTTGGCAAATTATTTGTTGCGTCAGCAGATCCGGGCGGGCGGTACTTCTGAATTTGAGCTTATGTATGAAAAGCGGCGATTGGCATCGTTTCTCGCAATGACGCCGGAAAACCTAAGCCGCTCAATTAAAGGGCTGGTCCCTTACGGTGTGAATGTCGAGGGAACAACGGTGACCATTACCAATCAGGCTGACCTTGAGTTGTTTGCCAAACCAAACCCGTTAATTGACGACTATACAACGTGAGTCAGTGGCGCGGACATTGGCAATTCGGTGTCGTGTGTGCACACTCATGAAATGCTGTCCACATCACGTGGGCGATACTTAATGTTTTCTGAAAGCCCGCGAAATGACCCCTGAATTTCTTTCCGGCCTCGCCGATACTCTGCGCGACATAGACAACGCAGGGCTGATGAAAACCGAAAGGGCGATCCTTTCCCCACAAGGCGGGCACATCGACGTTAACGGGCGTGAAATGTTGAACCTTTGCGCCAATAACTATCTTGGGTTGGCAGATCATCCCGACTTGATCGAAGCGGCGAGAGGCGCGCTTTCAGATTTCGGCTATGGCATGGCTTCGGTCCGCTTCATTTGCGGCACAAACTCTGTTCATCGTGATTTGGAAAGACGCCTTGCTGCGTATCTCGGAAAAGACGATGCGATTTTGTTCGCGGCGTGTTTTGATGCGAATGGCGGTGTCTTTGAACCGCTGCTTGGGCCCGAAGATGCGATTGTCTCGGACGCTTTGAACCACGCCTCGATCATCGATGGTATCCGTCTTTGCAAGGCGAAGCGGTACCGCTATGCCAATTCGGACATGAACGCGCTTGAAGACGTCTTGAAGAAAGCCCGTGCCGAAGGCGCGCGACATATCATGATCGCCACCGATGGCGTGTTCTCGATGGACGGATACCTCGCCAATCTACCTGAAATCACCGCGCTGGCAGAGAAACACGGTGCGCTGGTCATGGTCGACGATTGCCACGCGACGGGATTCATGGGCCCCGAAGGTCGGGGGATGCCGCACCATTTCGGCGTCGCGGACCAAGTTGACATCCTGACCGGAACGCTTGGCAAGGCGCTCGGTGGGGCGATTGGGGGATATATTGCCGCCGCCCAACCTGTCATCGATCTGCTGCGCCAACGCGCGCGGCCCTATCTATTCTCTAACTCACTACCGCCTGCAATCGCCGTCGCCTCAGTGACGGCTATAGATCTTGCGGAAGCGGGCAATGATCTTCGGGCACAGCTTTTCGACAACGCGATTTACTGGCGAAACGGGATGGAATCTCTGGGGTTCGAGCTTTTACCGGGCGAGCATCCAATCATTCCGGTCATGCTGGGTGACGCTCGTCTAAGCCAACAGATGGCCGCGCGGCTTTATGAACTGGGTGTCTATGTTGCCGGATTTTTCTATCCTGTTGTTCCAGAAGGTTCAGCCCGCATCAGAACGCAAATGAACGCGGCGCTGTCTCGCGGCGATCTCGATCGTGCCTTGGCGGCCTTTGGCAAGGCCGGGCGTGAACTGGGCGTGATCGCATGAGCAACCAAATGAAAGCGCTGGTCAAAGCGCGACCAGAACCCGGGCTTTGGCTGGAACGGCAACCAGTGCCGGAGATTGGGCCACATGACGTGCTAATCATGATCCGTAAAACGGGCGTTTGCGGCACCGATATACATATCTGGAACTGGGATGACTGGGCGCAGAAAACGGTCCCCGTGCCGCTGATCACCGGACATGAATTTGCCGGAGAGATTGTTGAATTGGGCCGGTTGGTCGAAGGGCTGGAGATTGGCCAGCGGTGTTCGGGTGAGGGGCATCTGATTGGCAAAACCTCACGCCAGTCGCGGGCAGGAAAATTCCACCTCGACCCTGAAACACGTGGCATCGGCGTCAACGAGCCGGGGGCATTCGCGGAATACCTACGCCTGCCGGCGTTCAACGTCGTTCCGTTGCCGGATGCGGTAGATGACGAGATCGGCGCAATCCTCGATCCTTTGGGCAATGCAGTGCACACGGCGCTTTCATTCGATCTGGTGGGAGAAGACGTTTTGATCACCGGCGCCGGTCCCATCGGAATCATGGCCGCGGCCGTCGCGCGCCACATCGGGGCGCGGCATGTGGTGATCACCGATATCAACCAGACACGATTGGACCTGGCCGCTGACGTTGTGGACCTGCGCCCCGTCAATATCGCCACAGAAACATTGGATGAAGTGATTGCTGAATTGGGGATGAAAGAAGGGTTCGACGTGGGACTTGAGATGTCGGGCAACCAGCGCGCGCTTGATCAGATGGTCGAGGCGATGGTGATGGGCGGGCATATCGCAATGCTGGGCATTCCGCCCGGAAAGTCCGCAGTTGACTGGTCGCGGATTGTTTTCAAGGCGATCACCATCAAAGGAGTTTACGGCCGGGAAATATTCGAGACGTGGTACAAGATGATCGCGATGCTGGAAAACGGGCTTGATGTACGAAAGGTGATAACGCACAGGTTTCCGGTCGATGCGTTTCGCGAGGGATTTCAGGCCATGTTGGGGGGCAAAAGCGGTAAAGTCGTATTGGACTGGGGATGAGCGAAAAGGGGGCCGGACCCGGCCAGACCCTTTCCGCCATTTTGCTGTTTCTTTCCGCGCTGCTCTTGTTCGCGCTTATGGGTTTGGTGATCAAGTTTCTTGCGCCGAACTATTCGGCGGCCGAGTTGTCGTCATACCGCAACTTGTTTGGCATGATCCCGGCCTTGATCGCGCTTTGGTCAACACGCGCGTGGCATCAGGCAGGACGGCCCATTCGAATTCGCCAATGGCGACTGGGATTCTTGCGGGGCGTGATCGTGGTATTTGCGCAATTGTTTTTCTACATGGCCTTACCACCCTTCAAAATTTCCGGATCTGATTTGACGTTTGTCTGATCTGTGTGATTCAAGGAGTCTCCACTGCTGATATTGGAGGCTGGTTTGTTGGGAAATGTTTGTTTTTCAGAGCTTTATTCGAAGGTTGAGGCGGATTTTCAGGACCGCTTGCTCGGGTATCACAAGTCGCGCCGGGAGGGATTGTGCATCATAGCAAGCGTGATTTTGAACACGCGCAGCGTCAATCTGATGGAAAATGCGGCTGCTCTGCCCCGCGATATCGGCTCTGTGGACCACCGCTATCAATACATTTCGCGGGTTCTGGGCAATCCTCACATCGATACTGATGAGATCATGCAGGCCTATGTTGGTGAAATTTTCCGCCGCCAGTGTGAGGCCGGAGAAACGATTGTGGTGGCCCTTGATCAAAGCAAGCTCAACGAAGGGCATGAGGTTTTGATGTTATCGGTGCGGATGCGGGATCGGGCCCTCCCGGTCGCCTGGCGTGTACGCCAGACCAAAGGGCCGATTGGATGGCGCGTGCAACATGAGCTTTTGGAAGCAGTCCGCCCATGGCTCCCGGCGGATGCGCGTGTGTTGCTGGCGGGAGATCGGTTTTATGGAACCGCCCGATTGGTCGCATGGTGCCAGGAGGCTGGATGGGACTACCGGCTGCGCATGAAGGGAAATATCACACTGCAACATCAGGGTGGCGAGATGATGACGCGCGAAATTGCCCAACTGATGCCCGAAGGGCTTGTAAACGCTGAGCTTTACGGAACGGGCGTCTTTAGCAACATTGGAGTGCTTCACGAAGAGGGGCACAAAGAGCCTTGGATTATTGCCATGAATGCAGCACCGTCCGAGTACAAGGTGCTCGATTATGGAATGCGTTGGGGAATTGAAGCCATGTTCTCCGACTTCAAAACCCGGGGCTTTGAAATTACTCAAAGCCAGATCAAAAAGCCGGATCGATTGGCCCGCCTCATTTTGGTGCTGGCAATCGCCATGTACTGGGCTGTTTCAACCGGAGCAAACGAAGAGCACCACGTCGCAATACGCGGCGAAAAAAGGGGATTCGAAAAGCCCGAAGGTCCTTATGCTCTCTCTTCAAGACAGGCCTTCGTGCTATCCGACGATGCCTCGCAGGTTATGCCAAAATCCCCAAGCTCTGGGATGTCTGGCTAAATTGAAGGGTGGTAAGCTACATGGCATTGGCACTGATGCCGTTTGCGACAGCGACGACAATTTCCTATGCGAATGGTATCTTCATGGTGGCCCTCGCGGTACCGATTTTGGGTGAAAAGGTCGGCTGGATACGTTGGTCGGCGGCCCTGATTGGATTTGCCGGCGTTTTAATCGTGATGGGGCTGGGGCGTGATGCATTCAGTTGGGTGACTGTTCTTCCTTTGGCAGCAGCCGCAGGGTACGCGCTTACCGGCGTTCTCGCACCTTTGATCGACCGCGATGTGCCGACGCCGTTGATGAATCTCTATTCCAACACTGTCTCGATGACCGGCGCAGCGATCCTCGTTATGGCGCTTGGCGGATATTCCCCAATCCTGTCGTTTTCTGATTTTGGTTGGATCGTGTTGATGGGCAGCTTCGGTGGTACGGCGGTGTTGCTGATGATTTTCTCTTTTCGGATGGCTGAACAATCCGACCTGGCCCCGTTCAACTACTTCGGCATCCCGATGGCTTTTGGCCTTGGCTGGCTGTTTTATGGCGAGACACCTTGGCAGGATTTGTTCCCCGGCTCGATACTGATCATCGTGGGTGGCTTGCTGATTGTCTGGCGTGAGAGGATGCTGAAGAAATAATTGCCGGTCTCCAGCATGACTCTATTTATGCGGAGCTGAGGACCGATTTTGATTTCGGCATTGGTACAATCGTCGCTTTGCCGATCATGTCTGGCTGGGGTAGGAGATGTTCAAGGCAGGCTGCGGCTTAAATTTGCGTGGTCGGCGAACAGTTTAGGCTGACCAAGCAATGATAGCACTGAATTTTCTGATCCGCCTTCTTTTTGAAACTCGCTGGTGGGTACTGGTCGCCGCATTTTATGGCCTTTCGCTATTGAAGACCGGTGTCTGGTATATCCCGAATGTCGGCGTTCATTATCGCACGGTATTTGACCCGCTATTGCAGAATGTTCCTGAGGGCGAGCTGGCCCCGTATTATTCCGGCAATTTCCTGAGTACTGCGATTGCCTGGTCGCTCGGCATTTTCAGCGAGGTCGGCTTTGTTGTGTTGCATTTCGGGTTTGGTGCAGCGTTTTTCTTTCTGGTGGCGTTATTGATCCGCCGCGAGATGCCCGACGATCAGGCGCGCCGTGCATTGGTTTTGTTTCTTTGCCTGCCGATGTCTTTTACCGCGCATTTCTGGATTGGTCTGGATGGCCTGACGCTTTTCCTGTTTGCGCTGGTGTTTCTGTTTCGCCGAATTTTGATCGCTGTATTTGTCTTGGGCGTTTTGCTGGGGCTACAGCATTTCTTTCAGACAGCGATTGCGGCCGCACTGGCAATTTGGGCCGTCAATCTGGCACGTTGGTTCGGGTTTAGGTTGCCTGTCGGGGTGCGGATCTTCTGGATTTTGTTTTTCGGCATATTTCTCGGCCGTGCCGTGCTGGAAGGCGTATACTTCGCGGTTGATGCCGGGCCACGTGTTGGCCGCATCGACTGGTTGCTGAATGTGCTTGGCACCACTATACGCGAAACCCTTTTAGGTCTTCCTGCCGTCTTCTGGTCTGTGCTGGGGATTGGCTGGCTGTTTCTGATCCGCAACTGGGATCTGGGGCGCGCGGGGTGGGCCCCGACTTTGACGATCCTGTCGATCCTTCCCCTTGCGCTGGCCGTCGGAGATCAAACCCGCGTACTGGCCATTGTTATGACACCCGCCTTGCTGGTGATGTGGCTGCTGAACCGCGAGGTGGTGGCGCTGATTTCCCGCCGCGCGGCGGCGGGCGCACTTGTCCTTTGGCTCGTCCTGCCAATGGCCTGGGTCTGGGGCGGTCAGCCGCGGTGGTCAGTTCTACCCTATGATATTGGGTTGGGTCTGCACCATGCAACCGGGGGCGACTTGCTGCCATTGCCCAATAGCGTGTCGAACTGGCCATTTTTTTCGGATTACTTTTGGCGGAAAACGGAACCGCGCTAGTCTTCCCCACGCGACAGGGCTGCAACCCCGGTGCGCGCCATTTCAACCAGCCCTAAAGGTTGCATCAGATCGGCGAAGGCGTCGATTTTTTCCGACGTGCCGGTGACCTCAAACACGAAGCTTTCGAGTGTGGAGTCAACCACATTTGCGCGGAAGATTTCCGCCAATCGAAGCGCTTCGATGCGTTTGTCGCCTGCGCCGGAAACCTTGAAAAGCGCCAGTTCGCGTTCGACCGATGGCCCCTCGACCGTCAGATCGTGGACGTCATGCACCGGCACCAGGCGACCAAGCTGGGCTTTAATCTGTTCGATGACACTGCCTGTGCCGACGGTGACAACGGTGATCCGGCTGCGGTGGCCTTCATGATCGGTTTCTGCAACAGTCAGGCTTTCGATATTGTACCCGCGCCCTGAAAACAGCCCGATGACACGCGCCAGAACGCCGGCTTCATTGTCGACAACAACGGCCAGCGTGTGGCGTTCCAGCCCCTCTTTGTAATAGCTGCGCAGGTCGTAGGCCGATTTGCGCGATGCGCCTTTTTTGAGTTTGAGTTCGGACATATTCTTATCTCACCAAGTTCTTCACTGGGGTTGCACGAAACACCCCCGGGGGCAAGCGCCGTGCAATCATGTCGCTGAAGGCCTGCGACACTTCAAGGTCGTATGGAAGCTTGTAGGGGAATGCTTTTGCATGATCGAAACTGTGCCGCATTGACGCGTTCAGCTCGTAAATGAAGAGTTCCTCGTTTTCGTCGATCGTGAAATCAACGCCAAAGAATTCCATCGAGGCTATTTCGGCGATCTTTTCGAGACGATTGGCGTTCGATGCACCGACATAGCATTTCCAATCTTTAAGGAAGCGTTGTTCTTCCGCCTTCAATTCGTCGTTGTCGCGCATAACTTCCTTTCGGTTGCCGCCGTGCACATTCCAGACGATATCGATGTGGCAAACGACTGGATAAAATTCGCCGTAACTCCCAAGCACCCCCCACGTTTGAGTGTCATTGTCAGTTTTATGGTGAGTCGAATTTGCCATTTTGCGCGTGTTTTTTTTCTTTCTTGTCTGAATTCTGTGGCGCCGGGTTGATTTCTCTGAATCAGTGGTGGGATGGATCAGGTTGCCGCCCTTGAACAACTTCTCGCCACGGCTCTGCGTCGGATCGCTGAGCTTGAAGCTGCGTTGGCGAGCATGGCGGAAGAGATCACGGACCTGCGCCGACAGTTGGCCAAGAACAGCAGCAATAGCAGCAAGCCCCCTTCAAGTGATGGCCTGAAGAAGCCAGCCCCGCGCAGCCTGCGTGGCAAATCCGGAAAGAAAAGTGGCGGCCAAGTTGGCCACCGGGGCGACACCCTGCGCCAGACGTCAACACCCGACTTTGTCGAACGGCATGAGGCGACGCATTGCAGCGCCTGTCAGAGCGCCCTGACGGCGGAGATGGTGAAAGGGATCGAGAAGCGTCAGGTGTTCGACTTGCCTGCGCCACGCCTGGAGGTCACCGAGCATCAGGCGGCGGTTTATTGTTGCGACCATTGTCGAGCCACGACGACGGCTGGCTTTCCCGATGGCGTGGCCGCGCATGTGCAATATGGCACGCGCATGCGGGCAGTGGCGGTCTATTGCAATGTTCAGCAGCTGATACCCGAGGATCGGGTCTGCCAGCTTATGCGCGACCTGTTTGGGGCCACCAGCTTGTGCGCGGCCAGCGTGACCAACTGGACGCGCGGCGCGGCAAATAAGATGGGTGTCGTGGTTGAACACATTCTCGCCCGGCTTGCCGAAGGCGGCGTTCGGCATCTGGACGAGACCGGACTTCGTGTTGCCGGCAAGCTGCACTGGCTGCACACGATCTGCGATACCGCCTTCACCCATTACCGCATCAGCGCCAAACGCGGTGCTGTTCCAACCTTCCTGACCGGCGGGACGATCATTCATGATCACTGGAAACCCTACTACGCCCATATGAGCGGAGTGGACGCCCACGCCCTCTGCGGGGCGCATCACTTGCGCGAACTCAAGGCCATCGAAGAGATCGAAAAAGAGCCTTGGGCGACGGAGATGAGCGCAGTGCTTCATAGCGCCAATCAGCTCAGATGCGCGGCTCAGGATCAAGGCGAGACCGAACTCCCGGAACTGGTTCGCCAGGGTATAGTCACCAGATACATGGCGATCCTCGCCAAGGGGCTCGCCTTCCACGAACGCCAGCCCCCGCTGGCCAAAAGCCCCGGCACCCGCGGCCGAAAAGCCAGGCGGCCAGGCCACAACCTGCTCCTCCGCCTGCGTGACTACCGCGATGACGTTTTGCGATTCATCGCCGACTTCGCGGTCCCATTCACAAACAATCAGGCCGAACAGGACCTGCGCATGATGAAGCTGCGCATGAAAATCTCGGGCACCTTCCGCACCCTCGAGGGCGCGCGGGTCTTCGCCGACATCAGGTCCGTCATCTCGACGGCCAGAAAACACCGGTTCAACATCCTGGAAATCCTGACCCTGTCACCACCTCAGATCATCGCACGGCTCTGACGGAACAAAACCCCGCAACCCTATCGGACAGGGTGCTTGGGAGTTACAATTCGCCATCAATATGAAAGAGACGCAGTTTTCGAAAATAGCGGTTTTGCCAAAGAATTTTGTGGAACGCGATTGCGAAATGGTCACCCGGTTTTGCTTTCCTGGCATAAGCACGCGCATCTTCTTGTGAGCGGACGAGCTTCACATTTCGTCCGGTTTGTTCGCCAGCCGTGCGCAATATCATTGGAAATTTCAGATCAGCATTGGCGAGCTGGCGCAACAGCCCGTTTATATCCGCATCGTCGTGGCGAAGCCTGACTGTTTTTGGAAAAACTGTACCCGACAAGCCCTGAAACCGCTGAAAGTTACGGTCCCGCGCTGTATCGAGGACGCGGTCAGGATGGTTGATAACCGGAGACTGCGTTGCGCTCAGGAATTTCGACAGCGACTGCAAGGATGAACCTTCAACGTCCGGTTCGGCGATTGTGTTAATGATCAAGTCGTGGGGTGGGACGGCATTTGGATCGATTGCGTTATCGCCGACAACGCTGAGCCGACAATGAGAAACGGAATTACGATCCATCAGGTATTTCAGTGTGAAATGCCCACCACGAAGTTTTGGTTTATACGTCCCATTTCGGCTTTTTCCAATCGTTGGCTTGGTTCCGGAAAATCCGCGCGTTATCAACACGCTGCACGCTCCATCCTGCCCAATGTCGCAGCGCATTTTTGACACCGGGTGCAGGCAATAGTAGTCACGAAGAAGCTTGTGGCCCGCGTCTGCTTGCCCGGCGGAATGCAGCAACGCAGCCGCCGTTAGATGGTAACGGTGGCTGTCGGAATTTCGCGCGCACAGGATCGAAAACAGTTTCAGCGCATCTTTGAACGCACCCTTGGACAGCAATTCGCGCGCCTGCTTGTCAACGTTCTTGTCAAACGCCGTTCTGTTTGCCGCGGTCATGAGACTCGATCCGCTTGGCTTATACGAGAACCGCGCCGCCTTCCTTGATCGCGCTTTGGGTATCGACATTTTCGCCAAGAAGCATGTGGTTATGTGGCTCGCCCGACGGGATCATGGGGAAGCAATTTTCGTGCTTCTCGACCAGGCAATCGAAGACAACCGGGCCGTCATGGTTGATCATTTCCATGATCGCGTCGTCCAGATCGGCAGGGTCGCTGACCGAGATGCCTTTAGCGCCGAAAGCTTCGGCAAGTTTCACGAAATCGGGCAGGCTTTCGGACCATGAATGCGAATAGCGTTCGCCATGGAGCAATTCCTGCCATTGGCGGACCATGCCAAGGCGTTCGTTGTTCAGGATGAACTGCTTCACCGGCAGGCGGTATTGCGCGGTGGTGCCCAGTTCCTGCATGTTCATCAGCCAACTTGCCTCGCCGGCAACGTTGATCACCAGCGCGTCAGGGTGGGCGACCTGCACGCCGATGGACGAAGGGAATCCATAACCCATCGTGCCGAGCCCGCCAGAGGTCATCCAGCGATTGGGCTCATTGAACCCCATATATTGCGCGGCCCACATCTGGTGCTGGCCGACCTCCGTACAGATATACCGGTTTGGGTGATCTTTGGTCAGCGCCTCCAGCCGTTCGACGGCCAGTTGCGGCTTGATCGTTTTTTCGCTGCCGGTATAGGCAAGGCAATTGATCTTTTTCCAGTCATTGATCTGGTGCCACCATTGCTTCACCGCGTCGGCGTTAGTCTTCGACCCGCGCTTTTTCCAAAGCGCCAATGCGTCGCCCAACACGGACGCCACGTCTCCGACAATCGGCACGTCGACATGGATCACTTTGTTAATCGAAGATGGATCAATGTCGATATGTACCTTGTTGGAATCGGGAGAGAAATCCTGAACGCGCCCCGTGATCCGATCATCGAACCGCGCGCCGACATTGATCATCAGATCACAGCCATGCATCGCCAGGTTGGCCTCGTAAAGCCCATGCATCCCCAGCATACCCAGCCAGTTCTTGCCGTTTGCCGGATAGGCGCCAAGACCCATCAGCGTCGATGTTATTGGAAAGTCAGTCTTGTCAACAATCTCGCGCAGCAGTTTCGTCGCTTCGTCGCCGGAATTGATCACACCGCCGCCGGTATAGAAGATTGGTTTTTCCGCCGTTTCGATCAACTCGACCAGACGTTCCACCGCCTCGGCATCACCTTTGGTCCTGGGCTGATAGTGGCTGATGCGCGCTTCTTCGGGTGGCGTGTATTCGGCGGATGCAAACTGCACATCTTTCGGAATGTCGATCAGCACAGGCCCGGGCCGTCCGGAAGTCGCGACATGGAAAGCCTGGTGAATTGTGTCGGACAGTTCTGCGGTATCCTTCACCAGCCAGTTATGCTTTGTGCAGGGCCGCGTGATGCCGACTGTGTCTGCCTCTTGAAACGCATCATTGCCGATCATGAATGTCGGGACCTGACCGGTCAGAACAATAATCGGAATGGAATCCATCAACGCATCGGTCATGCCGGTGACGGCATTGGTCGCGCCCGGACCGGATGTGACGAGAACCACGCCCGGTTTCCCGGTCGACCGAGCGTAACCTTCGGCCATATGCACCGCGCCCTGTTCGTGCCGCACCAGATAGTGGCGAATGTCGTTTTGAAGAAAGACCTCATCATAGATCGGAAGGACCGCGCCACCGGGATAGCCGAATACGGTGTCCACACCCTGATCTTTCAGGGCCTGAACGATCATTTTTGCTCCGGTCATCTGGCGTGACATGTCATTCTCCTGTTTCGCACGCGTTTCGTCACAAAAAAGCCCCGGATGTTTGTCCGGGGCGCATGGGGTTGTATTTGGTTCCCGTGTTACCGGCCCATGCGCCTATTCTCCACCACTACGAGTACGAGGTCCGTCATGCGGTTCTCCTTTGCGTGGCGGGACACTAGGGGCGGGTTTTTAAGGCGTCAACAGGAATTGTGGATAAAATGTCGTTTGGGTGTGGGTTTTTGGAATTTTGTTTCAGGGATCGCGGGCGGGGGCGATCGCGCGTCAACGAAGCTATCGGAACTTTGGATCGCAAGGATTCTGTTTGGGCCAGAGCGGACGGCGCCGAGCGCCCGGGCAATCTCTTAAATGAACCGCGGATCAACAGAAATTTCTAGAAATTTCTGCCCCTACGAGATCTTCTAGAAGATCTCGCCAACGTCCGCACCGGCCCATTTTCGTCCATCCACTTCCGCGCGAAATCCAGCGGGTCTAGGCGTGCTGCAACAAATCCCAGCGGTTTCCAAATGGATCATGCCAGACGGCAACGGTACCATAAGGTTCCACGCGTGGTTCCTCCTCGAAATGGACGCCAGAGGCCAGCATCGCGGCGTAGTCGCGCGCGAAATCGTCGGTCTGAAGGATGAACCCGACCCGCCCGCCGGACTGATTGCCGATCGCGGCGGTTTGGGTTGGTCCCTGCGCTTTGGCAAGCAACAAAGCCGTGCCTCCGCCTTTGGGCTGGACCGTAACCCAGCGTTTGCCATCGCCTTGGTTCGCGTCAGACAACAGTTCAAATCCCATGATGCCGACATAAAATTCAATGGCTTCGTCATAGCCTGGCACAACAAGCGCTATGGAAGAGATCGTTTGGTTCACTTGGTGGTCGGCCGGCCATCAGGTAAAGAAATTCGCGCGACCTGCTCGGCAATCGGTGCAGTTGAAAGTGGGTGCGTGGATACGGAATGATCTTCGGGTACGCCAATTTCCTGCCAGCCACCGTCTTTGAAAATCTCAAGCCCCGTAAAGTTCGCCTTGTAGCCCATCTTTTGGCTGCCTGGCACCCAATAGCCGAGATAGACGTAGGGAAGCCCCGCTTCCTGCGCGATGCGGATATGGTCGAGGATGATATATGTTCCAAGGCTGTTCCGGTTCAGCGCAGGTTCGAAGAAAGAGTAGACCATGCTGAGCCCGTCATCGAGAATGTCGGTAAGGCAAACGGCGGCCAGTTCCTGCGCGCCGCTTTCGTCCGGGGCAGTGTATTCGATGACACGGCTGCGGATTGGCGTTTCTTCGACCATTGCTGCGAATTCATAGATGTCCATATCGGCCATGCCACCATCGGCGTGACGGTCATCGAGATAAGCTCGAAACAGGTCAAATTGTTCTTCCGTGGCCCAGGGGCTGGTCGCCTGACGTTTCAGATCATCGTTGCGGCGCATGACCCGCCGCTGGCTTTTGGTCGGCTTGAAATCGGCGACACGCACGCGGGCCGAAAGACACGCGGCACAGTCGGAGCAGGACGGGCGGTAAAGCACGTTTTGTGATCGCCTGAATCCTTGCTTTGAAAGCGCGTTGTTCAGGATTTCAGCCGTGTCGCCCTGCAGTGCAGTGAACAGCTTCCGCTCCATTCGCCCGTCAAGATACGGGCATGGCTGCGGTGCGGTTACATAGAACTGCGGAGCAATGGGTAATGTGTGGCGCATGGTTCCCGGATTTTGTCCCTTGGCGGACAGACTAGCAAGGCCCGGGGCGCATGCCAAGCCCCGAGCGTTGTCAGTTAGTTAACAGATTGTTAACGCCCAGCTGCGCGGTTGAGTGCGACGGTTCCCAGCACCATGTCAGTAAGGCCCTGACCACGGGGTGAGGACACCATCAGGATCATGGAAACGACCTGAACCAACACTATTGAAATCGAGATCGTGTAGCCAAGCGTGTGCAGGATTGCTTCGGTCGCAACAAGGCGGTCGCCTCTGATGGTTCGGATTTCCACCGCGAAGAGACGCATCCCCAAGGTTGCCGAAAACATTGAGAGCGTGACGCTGCGATAGACGAACCCGATGATCACATAAAACAGCGGTAGGAAGAAGAACGCTAGAAATGCGGTGAAGGGTAGGGCAAAGGCGCACAAGGCTAGGATGATCACCGTGTCGACAAACCATGCCAGCAGGCGTTTGGTGGCCACGTCGCGATAGAAATCCGGCTTGGTTTCCGGGTCCGGGATGCCCCAATGGGGATCAGTCGCTGTCATGTCGTACCTTCTTGCGGGCTTTTTCGGCACGCTCGTCCATGAAGTGGTCGAATTCGGACTTGTCCTTGGCGTCGCGCAAGCGCCCTAGGAAGTTTTCGAAATTCATCCGCTCGCCTTCCAAACGTTCAATGATGTCGCTTCGATATGCATCGAAGCTCGCATTGCCTGTAGAACGGCTCTGCGCCTCTGGCCCTAGAGATTTCAACCGGTCGACGATGTCGTCGGCATCCGCCTGAGTGAAGTTCTGCGGCACAAATCCGCCGCGCCAGCCAAGTATTGCGGCCAGCGCAAAGCCGGCGGGCCAGAAGTTGACGAATGCCAAGACGACGGCGGTGATTGCAAAGCCGCCATAGACAAGGGTGGAAAGGATCTGCACCGAAACAGGCATGTCGGTGCGGCGGCGGGATTTCTGGGCAGGTTGATAATCTGCAGTCATTGCGATGTTCATTTTCTTGCTGGCTCCCAAACTGGAAAAGGCCCCGATAATGTCGGGGCCTTAGGAATGCGCCTGTTCAGGCGTCTTTTTCGGTTTCTTCCGCGTCGGACTCTGTGGTTTTCTTCGCGCGATCATCCATGAAGGCGTCAAATTCTGATTTGTCCTTTGCTTCGCGCAGACGCTGCAGGAACTCTTCGAAGGCTTGCTGCTCTTCCTGGAGGCGGCTCAGTGTGTCGGCCTTATAACTGTCGAAGGCCGCGTTGCCGGTTGGGCGAAACCCATAGCGGGCCGCTTTGTGATGCTTGCGCCGTGCGACGCAGTTTCCATTAAACATGCGTTTGCTCCAGATCATATAGGCGAGTAGGGCGAGGCCGATGGGCCAGACAAATATAAAGGCCAGGACCATGACGATGATCCAGGCACCTTTGCCACGTTCATCCAGCCAGTTTTCGGCTTGTGAAGGCCAGGTCGCGACGGTGGACATTATGTTCTCCTATTCATGTTGCGGGTCAATGTGAATGTGTTTCACATTACAATAAATGGGTATGTAGGCGGGGGAATCAAGAAAAAATGTGAATGATTTTTACATTATTTAAAAAATTCCTTAATTACAGTATTTTAGGCGGAGGAATTTTGAAATTTTTGGGTTGAGAGGTCGCCGAATTCGGCAATAAACTTACCGGAGAAGCGCATCCACCTCGTGCCCCGGCATCCCATTTGCCAGTTGCGTGAAGTCGCCATCTTTAATGATTGCACGCCCAGCGTCGTGGATCGCACGGTGCGAAACGCGCGC
The DNA here is from genome assembly GCA_951812305.1 of uncultured Paracoccaceae bacterium. GTDB lineage: Bacteria > Pseudomonadota > Alphaproteobacteria > Rhodobacterales > Rhodobacteraceae > Rhodobacter_B. The sequence continues at coordinate 663,517 of CATOSB010000004.1, read as the reverse complement.
CAGAGCCGAGCCCAGGGAAATTCGCGCCACACCCAGTTTTGCGAAGTCAGCGCGGGAGAGCTGTGACAATGGACCGACCGCCAGCGCATTGACTGGCTTATTCGTCGCGGCAATCACGTGGCGCAATTCTTCGGGACCCGGGGGCAGGGGCACGTAAAGGCAATCGGCCCCAGCCTCGTCGAAGGCGCGTATACGCCGGATGGCCTCTGCCAGATCGTATCGTCCGTTCATAACCCCATCGGCGCGCGCGACGAAAATGAAATCGCCTTGTAACGCGCGGGCGGCTGAAGCGGCTGCGCGAACGCGCTCAACCGCCAGATCAAATGGATAGGCCGCGTTGCCGGCGAAATCCTCATCCTCGATGCTTATCCCGGCAAGCCCGACTTCGCCCGAAAGCCGCACGGTTTCCGCACAAACATCCGGCGCGTCGCCGAAGCCATCTTCAAAATCGCCCGAAACGGGCAGATCAACCGCCGACATCAGATCCTGGGCATGGGCCAACGCCTCGTCCCGTGTGATCGTTCCGCCGTCGAGCCGACCAAGTGTGAAAGCCTGCGCGGCGGAAGATGTCGCAATAGCTTGCGCACCAAGAGCGGCAAGCATCTTGGCGGAACCCTTGTCCCATGCGTTTGCGAGAACGAATGGATTACCGGGTTGGTGCAGGTCGCGAAATTCTGAACCGCGTATCGGCGGCATGAATGCCTCCAGTCCGTAAACTTCAATTAGGTCAGCATATCATACCTAACTTCAATCAAAAAGCCGCAAACCGCCCTACGTGTGGCCTTCGGCGAAATGAATGAGCCGCGTCAACGCATCCTGAAATATTTCGTCCGCAACGGTCATTGCCACGCGCAGATGGCCGGCAGCAGCCTGACCGAAACTTTCCCCAGGCATCACCGCAAGAGCGCACTCGTCCAGCAGGGCATTGGCAAATGCCTCGCCACTCATACCGGTCGCGCGGATGTCGAGCATCAGATACATAGCACCATCGCAGGGGACGTTGCGCACGAGATTTGAATTCTTGAGGATATTCAACGCGATATCGCGACGGCGCCGGAACGGGGCGGCGATGGCTTCTTCTAGTCCGGGGCATTGGGTCAGCGCAAAACTCGCCGCGTCTTGAATGAAGCCCGGAACGCCATAGGTCGTGTGCGTCGACAGGTTGATCAGGTGATCGATTGTGTCCTCCGGCCCCAAGACCCACCCGATGCGGCTTCCGGTCATCGCAAAGCTTTTGGACATTGAGTTAACCACCAGACATTGCTCGCGAATTTCGGGGATCGACCACGCCGAAATATGGGCGCCATTCCAGATCTGTGTGTCGTAAACCTCGTCCGAGATCAGCCAAGTGCCGGTGTCGCGGCACCAGTCGGCGATGGCCTGCATTGTTTGCAGCGAATAGACGACGCCGGTGGGATTGTTGGGCGAGTTGATCAGCAGGCTCTTGGCGCCGTTTGCGGCTGCGGAAATGTCAGCGATATCAGGCTGAAAGCCGTTTTCCGGGCGGGCCTGAACGGCGCAGGCAACAGCACCGGTTCCTCGGATCAGACCGGGATAGGTGGCGTAATAGGGATCGATATACAGTGCGGCGTCGCCGGGATCACATATTGCGGCATGGGCGGCGAATAGGCCGGCCTGACCACCGGTAGTGATGACGATATTATCCCGTGTTGTCAGGGATTTAGTTTGTTGGGTGATCCGGGCGGCGACAGCATCGCGCAGGGAATTGATGCCGGGAACGCTGGCATAGCCAGTGTGGCCCGCACGCGCGGAGCGGTGCATTTCATCCAAGATGCGTGGATCAGTGCGAATGTCATGTTCGCCAATTGTAAGCTCAATGATATCAACGCCTTCGGCTTTCAACGCGCGGGCGCGATTGAAGACTTCCCAGCCATCGGAACCGCCACCCAGAAGGTTCGTTATTCGAGACGAAAGACGCATATTTTCGCCGTGTCATGCGGTGCTGAAAATGTCAATTCGGGTGGCTGTATCGCGTCGGTTTTTTGAGATGCCGAAAGAAAAACCGCGCGAGGCCTGACCTTGCGCGGTTTTGTAATGTCTGTCTGATCAATTGATCAGGCGGTGAGTTTCTCGCCCGCAAACGTCACACCATCGCCGATCCCGAGCCATGACTTGACCGTTTCCGGCAAAAGCCGCCGCGATGAGATCCGGGGCAGGTCAGATTCCGGCACGATCCGATCCGCGCCATATAGATCGAGATATTCCTGATAATTCGCGAATGAGCTGCGATCGCGGGTGGAAAGATAGCTTTCAGCCGGGCAGCCATTGGCAAGGATGATGTCGTGGTTTTCCGTTTCGACATGAAAAACGCGCAATCTTGGCATCTCGGAAGCAGGCATGAAATCGATCGTGTCGTGATTGACCAGCGCAGAGGCGTTGATCAACAACCCGTCGACAACCAATGCGTGATCAGCGGTTACAATCAGATCTTCAGAAGGCAAGTTGTTACCTAGTGCACCGGCGCGGATGCGCACCGGTTGGTCACGCTCCTGTGCGAGCAATGGGAAGACATCCTGATAGCCGACCCAGAGCACTTTGGTTTCGCCGCCATTTATTGTTGCTACCGAATCTCCGATTTCGAGGTTTTGAACTTCCACCTCGCCATTGGCAGAAAAAATCTTTGTTCCCTCGGCAAAGCACTCGGTAAACCCGGTGCCACTGTCGATGGTGAAAGACGACGCGCCTTGAGCTGCGTGCCAGGAAGCAGCGGCAGAAGCACCGGTCGGGCCGCCGGAAACATCGTGGAAGAGAACGTAGTGCGCGTTGCCACCACCACTATAGATTACTGGGTATGTCTCCCCGCCATGCGTGATATTGCCAACGTAAACGACTTGCCCAAAGGCGTGAAGTGCTGGGTCGGCTAGGCCAAAGGGATTGCCCGGAGCAGCATCAGTGTCGATGACAATTTCATTGTAAGTCCAATTACCATCCACGGGGCTACCTAGTGAGTCATTAAGTGAGGCGGAACCAGGTTGCGGCGATGCTCCTCCCGCGATTGTCAGGGAGCCACCTGAAGGAACCAAGCCGCTTGCGGAATCAACTTGCACAAATGTCGTGATTACATGATCTGGCATGATACCCCCCGGAATGTCTGTTCGCCAAAAAAAAGTTGCCAAGAGCAACCGCCAGATAGCTTCTGGCTTCACCCCCACAGCAAAGTAACTGGCCGTCAGTTTACTGCCAAATTAGCCAATTACCAGAATAAAATCTGATCGTTGCGGCCAATTGCCGACGGGGAAGTCCGCGCGTCATGGAAATTGACGCAAACCTTAAGATTATTCGGGCAGGTGTATACAATCCGGTTGAACCTGATCCGAAACTGGGCAGGATGCGCGCGCATGAAGCTGGATGTCAGAACCGCAACGAAGGAAGACTTTGACGCGCATGTCGCGAAAAAGTTCAAAGTCGCGCTCGCCGATGGTGAAATCTCATTGGTGTTGGATAATACAAAGGCTGGCAACGCCGCGCATCAGCGCGACGGTAAACTGATCGTCGACGGTGTTGAGTATCCGGCCAGAACACCATTCGCCTTGACTTTCGAGGGGCCGCGTTCGCCCCTGTTGCCGCAGGGAACCTATGAAATCGAGCACACCGATACCGGCAAGCTTCATCTGTTTCTGTCTCCGTTCCGGCAGGATGCAGAATGCACCTTGTACGAGGTGGTGTTTAACTAGGGTGTTTCGGGTGCCCGCTTGTCGACACGATGTTTCTTCTTGTTATTGAATTGGGCACCACCCGCAGGGGCCAGAATTGCATTTCAAAGACAGTGTGAACCTTAACCCGCCACAGCAAGTGAGGGCGGCCGCCACTCCATTTCATAGCGTTGATTGCGCGCGGCGATACGTTTGAACCCCATCCGCACATAAAGTTTCAAGGCGGGACTTTCTGTCAGAACATGAAGGCGCATTGGCACTTTGCCGCCATCGGCCTCTTGCATCAGGCTTTGAAGGATTCCCGTTCCAATGCCCCGGCGACGCCAAAAGGGCATCAACGAGAGGTCAATCAGGCGCAGGCAATCATCCTGCCGGTCGACGATCATGCGGCCAGCATCGGTGTCACCAACATGGATGATCCGATGGACCGCATTCAGAAATGTCATCTCGTAAGACGCCTTCTGCGCCTTGTATTGTCCGCGCAGAAACGCCTCTCTTTCATCGTCGGTCCAGTCGACCTGCGCCATCTCTTCAGCGCGGGTACTGGCATATAGGTGATAGAGGAATTCCTGATCTGCGTCATTAATGACGCGAAACTCGACGGTTTGAAACTGCATTTTCTGCTCGTTGCGGATCCCCGCCCGGTGCCGGGCGAGGATCTGATTTTCGTTTAGTTGAGGACCACTTCCAACACATGGCCGCCATGGCGCAATGGACTTGGACCCATGTAAAGATCGGCAGAACCCAGGCGGGCGTGGCTTACGCGGTAAATGCCGCATCCGCACTCAACCATTGGGGCCTTATCCGGGCTGTCGAATAGGGCGACAACGCCTTCTTCACGCGGCAAATGGCTTGGTCGCGCGGGTCCGGAATTCACCGGTTCGACGCTGACCAGCTTTAGCACCAACTCTCCGGTATCCCTGGAATTGATCCGAAACCGATCACCGATCATGCTGGCCATATCCTCGGCAGTGGCATTGTGCCAACCCAAGGATTTGTGGGACGCTCCGCCTTACCACCCTTCAATTTAGCCAGACATCCCAGAGCTTGGGGATTTTGGCATAACCTGCGAGGCATCGTCGGATAGCACGAAGGCCTGTCTTGAAGAGAGAGCATAAGGACCTTCGGGCTTTTCGAATCCCCTTTTTTCGCCGCGTATTGCGACGTGGTGCTCTTCGTTTGCTCCGGTTGAAACAGCCCAGTACATGGCGATTGCCAGCACCAAAATGAGGCGGGCCAATCGATCCGGCTTTTTGATCTGGCTTTGAGTAATTTCAAAGCCCCGGGTTTTGAAGTCGGAGAACATGGCTTCAATTCCCCAACGCATTCCATAATCGAGCACCTTGTACTCGGACGGTGCTGCATTCATGGCAATAATCCAAGGCTCTTTGTGCCCCTCCTCGTGAAGCACTCCAATGTTGCTAAAGACGCCCGTTCCGTAAAGCTCAGCGTTTACAAGCCCTTCGGGCATCAGTTGGGCAATTTCGCGCGTCATCATCTCGCCACCCTGATGTTGCAGTGTGATATTTCCCTTCATGCGCAGCCGGTAGTCCCATCCAGCCTCCTGGCACCATGCGACCAATCGGGCGGTTCCATAAAACCGATCTCCCGCCAGCAACACACGCGCATCCGCCGGGAGCCATGGGCGGACTGCTTCCAAAAGCTCATGTTGCACGCGCCATCCAATCGGCCCTTTGGTCTGGCGTACACGCCAGGCGACCGGGAGGGCCCGATCCCGCATCCGCACCGATAACATCAAAACCTCATGCCCTTCGTTGAGCTTGCTTTGATCAAGGGCCACCACAATCGTTTCTCCGGCCTCACACTGGCGGCGGAAAATTTCACCAACATAGGCCTGCATGATCTCATCAGTATCGATGTGAGGATTGCCCAGAACCCGCGAAATGTATTGATAGCGGTGGTCCACAGAGCCGATATCGCGGGGCAGAGCAGCCGCATTTTCCATCAGATTGACGCTGCGCGTGTTCAAAATCACGCTTGCTATGATGCACAATCCCTCCCGGCGCGACTTGTGATACCCGAGCAAGCGGTCCTGAAAATCCGCCTCAACCTTCGAATAAAGCTCTGAAAAACAAACATTTCCCAACAAACCAGCCTCCAATATCAGCAGTGGAGACTCCTTGAATCACACAGATCAGACAAACGTCAAATCAGATCCGGAAATTTTGAAGGGTGGTAAGGACGCTCCGCACATTTCCCTTGCCGATGCCACCGATGGCACGGCAGTCGCCGCCGCAACTGCGGCATTGGCGGCAAGAAATGTTCGACGGCTCAGTCCAACTTTGTCTGTCATATCAAAGTTCCTTTGTTGTTCATCCACAAAAGCGGACGAGTGAGCCAGTTAGCTGCGGGACGGGAAGACACCTTGCAGCGCGATAAGGAACGTCACAGTCAGGTATGGCTGCATGTTGTTCATCGGCTGTTGGCCACCGTTGTTCAGGACCGTCGTGGTGCCGGTGAATGTGTCTGCATGAAGTGTCGCGGCCGGTGCGGCGGTGCCATACATGTTGACGGTGGAGTTTGCCAAATACGAGCCTGCAGCCGTTGGTGTCGTTCCTGGCACCGCATCGACTGTGATCGTTCCGGTGGTCGACGCATTGTGATTGTGGCTGGCAAGCTGTGTAAGGTTTTGCGTGGTTGTTTCCGCGCCCCCCTTGGAGCCAAGCCTGCGGTCTGAAAGACCAGGGCCGTTGCCCGCGTGAATGGCCGCGCGGCCGCGCATATCCGGCAAGGCAAATGTCGTGCGCCCGTCGCCGCCATAGATCGTACCGAGGATCGAGAACAACGCAGAGTTCTGGCTGATCGGCAACAATTGGCCGTCACACATTGCCCAACTGCGGATTGCGAAATTGCCGCCAAACAGCTTTATTTCGCCGATATAAGGTTCTGACATGTGTATCTCCTATAAAAAGTGGTCGAGTGCCAAAATCGATATTTGCGGCCACCCGGCCTTTGGTTAACGCGTGATTATTTCGATTACTAAAATTCGCCACCTTGAAGAAATCGGCGGATACTCACCAACCCTGTGACTGAGACTGACACCCGTATGGTTGTGTCGTCAAGAAAAATTCTCGCGAAATGACGGTAAATTCGCGAAGGGGCGATTTTTCTTGGCAGAGGCAGATTTCGTCGCTATGACAAGGCGCTATGAAGACCTGTGCAATCATCATTTGCTGCATTATCCGCTGACATCTGTCGCGGGCCGGTCTTTCACGTTTTCATCATAGCCGAAAGTCTCTAAGCCCCGCGAGGAGTGGCAGCGATTAGCGCGTACGAGACGGATATGACTGAGATCAAGCTTTATAATACTGCGGTTCGAGACAAGGTCGCATTTCAGCCGATAGACCCTGAGCATGTGAAAATGTATGTCTGTGGGCCGACGGTTTACGACCGCGCCCATATCGGCAATGCGCGGCCGGTGATCGTGTTCGATGTGCTCTATCGGTTGTTGCGGCACGTCTATCCGCGGGTCACCTATGTCAGGAATTTCACCGATGTTGATGACCGCATCAACGAGACCGCGCAAAAGCGGAAGGCGGCGGGGGCTGAGGGGACGCTGGAGGAGTTGATCCGCGAACGCTCGGATGAGACGATTAGCTGGTATCACGAGGACATGGATGCGCTCGGCGCTCTGCGTCCGGATCAGGAACCGCGCGCGACGGATTACATCGACGAGATGAAGGCGATGATCGAGCAACTGGCGCGCGACGGATTCGCCTATGCGCGCGAGGGGCATGTTCTGTTCCGGGTGCGCAAGTACAAGGAATACGGGGCGCTGTCGGGGCGCTCGGTTGATGACATGATCGCTGGCGCGCGAGTTGAGGTTGCGCCTTACAAGGAAGACCCGATGGATTTCGTTTTGTGGAAGCCGTCTGACGATGATCTTCCCGGATGGGACGGGCCGGTTGTGGACGGCGTCAGTGTCGGGCGGGGCAGGCCGGGCTGGCATATCGAGTGCTCGGCGATGGCGCGCGCCTTGTTGGGCGACGGGTTCGATATTCACGGCGGCGGCAACGATTTGCAGTTTCCCCACCATGAGAATGAGATCGCCCAGTCGAAATGCGCCGGCCACGGGTTTGCCAATGTCTGGATGCATAACGAGATGCTGCAGGTTGAGGGCAAGAAGATGTCCAAGTCACTGGGCAACTTTTTCACCGTGCGGGATTTGCTGGACCAAGGCGTGCCGGGCGAGGTGATCCGGTTCGTGTTCCTGTCGACGCATTACAGGAAGCCGATGGATTGGACGGAGAAGAAGCGAGTTGAGGCGGAGGCGACATTGCGGAAGTGGCGGGAGATTGCTCAGAACGCGAGCCCTGTAGTCGCTCCGGATCCGGCCGTTATTGCGGCTTTAGCAGATGATCTCAACACACCCCTCGCGATTGCCGAATTGCATAGAATCGCTAATTCCGGAGACGCTGAATTATTAGTCAGTTCAGCGCGCCCACTTGCATTGCTTTTGCGCGATTTCGAAGCGCAATTTTGGCCCGAAGTGGACGGATTGAGCGAGGAAATAATAGAAGAAACGATTGAATTGCGTCAAAGAGCAAAAGCAATGCGGGATTTCGAAAAAGCTGATGCCATTCGCGACGGTTTGGCGGCAGCAGGTGTGAAATTGAAGGATACAGTCGAGGGTGTCGATTGGGAACGTGATCACGATTTCGACCCTTCAAAACTGGAGGGCCTGCTATGACCGGCATCAAACAGAGGATCGCGCCCGACAGGCGGGGTGGGGGCATCGCCCCCGCCCTGGGGGGGCGGGTCGGGGACGATCCGAATCGCAGGCGATCCGGTGATGTGTCTTGTGACGTAGTCTCGGGCTTGATCCGGGACCTCGTCGTCCATCAGGCGCGGGATCTCGTCCGGGTGGCGGGAGCGGGCCATGACTAAAGAACGCCTATCCCTCTTCGACACCACACTGCGCGACGGGCAGCAGACGCAGGGCGTGCAGTTTTCCACCGCCGACAAGATCGCCATCACGCAAATGCTCGACGATCTGGGCCTCGACTACATTGAAGGCGGCTGGCCGGGCGCGAACCCGACGGACAGCGCGTTTTTCGACGCCGCGCCGAAGACGCGCGCGACGTTCACCGCTTTTGGCATGACCAAGCGATCGGGCCGATCGGCAGAAAATGACGACGTGCTCGCGGCGGTTATGAATGCGAACACGCCCGCCGTGTGTCTGGTGGGCAAGTCGCACGATTTCCACGTTGAAACGGCCCTGCGCATCCCTTTGGAAGAAAACGTCGAAAACATCGCGGCCTCCTTCGCCCATATCGTTACATCAGGGCGCGAGGCGCTCTATGACGCAGAACATTTCTTTGACGGGTATAAATCCAACCCCGACTACGCGCTGCAATGCGTGAAGGCGGCGTATGAGGCGGGCGCGCGCTGGGTTGTGCTGTGCGATACCAATGGCGGGGCGCTGCCCCATGAGGTCGCAGACATCACCGCCGCCGTTATCGCAGCGGGAATCCCTGGGGATCATTTGGGCATTCACACCCATGACGACACCGGCAACGGGGTCGCCAACACGCTGGCGGCCATCGACGCCGGCGCGCGGCAGGTACAGGGGACATTGAACGGGCTGGGTGAGCGTTGTGGCAACGCGAACTTGACCAGCCTGATCCCAACGCTTTTGCTGAAAGAACCCTATGCCAGCCAATACGAAACCGGCGTGTCCCGCGACAGCCTGTCAGGGCTGACAAGGGCGTCGCGCGCGCTGGATGACATTCTCAATCGCGTCCCGAACAAGGCCGCACCCTATGTCGGGTCGAGCGCGTTTGCGCACAAGGCCGGGCTGCACGCTTCTGCGATCATCCGCGATCCGTCGACCTATGAGCATGTCGAACCCGGTGTTGTGGGCAATGAACGCGTCATCCCGATGTCCAATCAGGCCGGGCAGTCGAACTTGCGCAAGCGTCTGAAGGACATGGGACTAGAGGTTCCGGCGAAAGACCCGGCTTTGGGACGCATTCTGGAGCGGGTGAAAGAACGCGAGGAACTGGGGTATTCCTATGACACCGCGCAAGCGTCTTTCGAACTGGTGGCGCGCGATGAGCTGGATCTGCGACCGAGTTTCTTCGAGGTCGAGCGTTATCGCGTCATCTCGGAACGCCGCCGCAATGCAAAGGGTGACACTGTCGTGGAATCCGAGGCTGTCGTGACATTGTCGTCACCGTCAGGCACGCGCACGAGTTACTTCAAGAATGATCATGCGCAGGAAATGTCAGACGACGGGCCGGTCAACGCGCTGTGGCAAGCGCTGAAAGCCGATCTCGGGCCGCATCAAAGCAAGATCGAAGACGTGAAGCTTGACGATTTCCGGGTGCGCATAACCCAGGGCGGCACCGAAGCTGTGACTTGCGTGATCATAGATTTCAGCGACGCAGAGGGTCATGCATGGTCCACTGTCGGTGTATCGGCCAATATCGTGGATGCGTCCTTTGAGGCGCTGTTGGATGCCATCCACTGGAAGTTGATCCACGATTCCGATAGCTAGGGCGGCATGAACGACGCGTTCTTCACCTTGCATTCCAAACTCGAACGGGAAGGCCCGGGAGAGCCGGCGGATGTTGAATGGGCCGCCGGGATTGTCGGATTGAAACCGAACGCGCGCATCTGCGATGCTGCCTGCGGGCCGGGTGCAGATATTCCTGCCCTTCTGGCAGCAGCGCCAGATGGGCACGTGACGGCCGTCGACAGCCATAAGCCGTTCATCGATGAGGTGTTCATCGATGAGGTGTTCATGAGGGTGGGAAATGACCCGCGCGTGACCGCATATGCCGGTGACATGCTGAAACTCAAGGGGCCGTTCGATCTGATCTGGTGTGCCGGGGCAGTGTATTTCGCCGGAATCAGGAAGGCCTTGTCCGCGTGGCGGCCATGTCTTTCACCAGGTGGGACCGTCGCGTTTTCGGAACCATGTTTTTTCACGGACAAGCCGACCGATGGCGCACGTGCGTTCTGGGACGGATACCCGACACAGGATGAGACGGCCATCCGTGCCGCTGTGGCAGCGGCGGACTACGAGGTTCTGGCGACGCGTCGGATATCGGATGCCGCATGGGAGGCGTATTACGGACCGATGGCGGCGAGAATCGCGTCCCTGCGCGAGGGCGCTGGTGAAGCGCTGGCGGCGGCGTTGGACGAGGGCGAAAATGAGATCGAGGGTTATCGCCGACATAAAGCGGAAACCGGCTATCTTTTGAGCGTGGTGCGCCCGGTATGAGCATCGCAGCCTGCGCGGAGATCGTGCGGCGCGGAGATGCAGACCGGTTTCTGGCGACGATGGCGGCGCCGGTTGCGGCGCGTAAAATCCTGTTTCCGATTTATGCGTTCAACGTGGAAGTCGCGCGCGCACCCTGGGTTACGGATGAACCGCTGATCGCGGAAATGCGGCTGCAATGGTGGCATGATGCGCTGGAGGAAATCAAAGCCGGTGGGTCGATCCGGCACCATGAGGTTGTGACACCACTGTCTGAGGTGATTGACGGCGAAACGGTCGAAATCCTGCAGCGGTTGATCAGGGCGCGTCGGTGGGATCTTTACAAGAACCCGTTTGATGATGAAGCGCATTTTGCCGGTTATATTGACGAGACATCGGGCGGATTGGCATTGGCCGCTGTACGCTCAGCAGGCGGTAAAATGGAAGAAGAGCCAATTCGGGATGTGGCTTGGGCGGCCGGGTTGGCATCGTGGTTTCTTGCTGTTCCCCAACTGGCGGCGAGCGGGCGGTTTCCGTTGGTGAACGGAAGTGAGGCGGCCATTCGTGATTTGGCTGTTGAAGGGCTAAGAAGGCTCGCTTCCTCCCGGGTGCCAAAAGATGCGCGCGCCGCTTTGTTGCCTTGCTGGCGAGCAGGACCGCTGTTGCGGCAGATAAAGTCCCGGCCTTGGCGTGTTTTGGATGGATCGTTAACCTGAGTTCTGGATAAGCGCTATATCTGGTATTCGACCTGCCTGATTGTTTCCGGCACGGTTATGGGTCCCATTTTAACTTTGGTTTTCCCGAGCATATAGGCTGCGACACACGAGATGAGGTGTACGAATGCGTTGGCAGGCGATCTGTGTCGAGTGTGTTCCAGTCCCATGCTGGTTTTCAACTTATCGAACAGAGTTTCGATGATGAACCGCCTTCGCAACAGGATTTTGTTCAGGATTGGCAGGAGATAGTTTTTCATGTTGCGGCGAATGCCGGTGACGAGGTGGAGCCCACGCTGCCAGAGCCGTTGGAAGAGGGATTTGGAGATATAGCCCTTATCAGCAAATATTTTGCCTTCGGGGCCCGCGATCATGGCTTCAAACGGCTTTCGATCATCGACATTACCTGCCGTGATTTTGACGGCCATGATCTCCCCCTTGTTGTTGATGATTAGATGCAGTTTGAAGCCAAAGAACCAGCCCATTGTGCTGCGACCGCGCTTTGCCAGCCCCTTGAAGACCTTGTTTCGATTAATGCGGGCATTGTGGCAGACCGCGAGCTTAGTGCTGTCGGCAAAATAGACGCCGGTTTTTTCACCGCTGAAGCAGTGCAGCAGTATGCAAAACGGCACCATTAATCTTGGCATGAGGCTGACAAACCGACCATAGCTCGGGAGGGTGCCAAAGCAGTCACGGTATTTCTGCTCAACGCCATAAATCCAATAATGTTTGAAGTCCTTGAACGGCGACAAGTGAAACAAGACCATGATGAACAGGCTCTCCCCCAGGGTCAGCTTGCCGGAGCGAAGCCTCTGACGACCCGAGGGGATCAACCGGTGGCGCTCCCAGTCCTCGTAGGTTTTTGCAAAATCATCGAGACAGACAAAAAGTGCGGTGTTAGTGATCGACATGAGTGGCGGTCCATATTGTGTCGCTTTTGAACCTTGAATCATGGGGCAACGTACCTGGAAACCCCTCTCACCCCATACTAATCACGGGGGCATTCAGGCTGGTCAACACGGGGCAAAAGGTGCGCGCCATGGCTTACCACCCTTCAATTTAGCCAGACATCCCAGAGCTTGGGGATTTTGGCATAACCTGCGAGGCATCGTCGGATAGCACGAAGGCCTGTCTTGAAGAGAGAGCATAAGGACCTTCGGGCTTTTCGAATCCCCTTTTTTCGCCGCGTATTGCGACGTGGTGCTCTTCGTTTGCTCCGGTTGAAACAGCCCAGTACATGGCGATTGCCAGCACCAAAATGAGGCGGGCCAATCGATCCGGCTTTTTGATCTGGCTTTGAGTAATTTCAAAGCCCCGGGTTTTGAAGTCGGAGAACATGGCTTCAATTCCCCAACGCATTCCATAATCGAGCACCTTGTACTCGGACGGTGCTGCATTCATGGCAATAATCCAAGGCTCTTTGTGCCCCTCTTCGTGAAGCACTCCAATGTTGCTAAAGACGCCCGTTCCGTAAAGCTCAGCGTTTACAAGCCCTTCGGGCATCAGTTGGGCAATTTCGCGCGTCATCATCTCGCCACCCTGATGTTGCAGTGTGATATTTCCCTTCATGCGCAGCCGGTAGTCCCATCCAGCCTCCTGGCACCATGCGACCAATCGGGCGGTTCCATAAAACCGATCTCCCGCCAGCAACACACGCGCATCCGCCGGGAGCCATGGGCGGACTGCTTCCAAAAGCTCATGTTGCACGCGCCATCCAATCGGCCCTTTGGTCTGGCGTACACGCCAGGCGACCGGGAGGGCCCGATCCCGCATCCGCACCGATAACATCAAAACCTCATGCCCTTCGTTGAGCTTGCTTTGATCAAGGGCCACCACAATCGTTTCTCCGGCCTCACACTGGCGGCGGAAAATTTCACCAACATAGGCCTGCATGATCTCATCAGTATCGATGTGAGGATTGCCCAGAACCCGCGAAATGTATTGATAGCGGTGGTCCACAGAGCCGATATCGCGGGGCAGAGCAGCCGCATTTTCCATCAGATTGACGCTGCGCGTGTTCAAAATCACGCTTGCTATGATGCACAATCCCTCCCGGCGCGACTTGTGATACCCGAGCAAGCGGTCCTGAAAATCCGCCTCAACCTTCGAATAAAGCTCTGAAAAACAAACATTTCCCAACAAACCAGCCTCCAATATCAGCAGTGGAGACTCCTTGAATCACACAGATCAGACAAACGTCAAATCAGATCCGGAAATTTTGAAGGGTGGTAAGGCGCCATGGAGAACAACTTCCCAATCAACGAAGATCTCGCTTATGAGAAGATCCGGGACCTCATGTTCGACATGATGGAAGAGGACCCCAACCGTTTCTACGCCCTCACGGATAAGCTCAATGAACTGGCTGCGCTCCCTAAAAGAACCATGACACTTGTGCTCGATCTGATGGCTGCCACTCCCTTTCAGGTGATCATCCCGAAACACGTACGGAAAAATGACCCTGATACATTCAAAGCAGATCACGAAACCGTTTCAAATGTTCTATTTCTTGGAGAGTTTGGCGGAATTGCCGTTGAACTGGAGCCAAATGAGGCTTTGAGAGAACCGAGGATCATTTCCATAACAATGGTGGAAATCCCTCATCGCAACCCTCTGCGAAAAAGGGTCAACGAGTATCGTAAAAAACGAATCAAAAAACTACGAAAAAATTCTGTCGAGTAGTGCACTGGTGACGCCAACGTCTTATCCAGAATCGGGGTATCGTTAGGGCAGTCAGAGTTTTCGCGCCGCGCGGGGCTGATGCTCCGGGCCTTTGGGATCAGATAAAATTGCGTTGCAGGCAAAAAAGGGCGGAATTCAAACTTTCGATGTGCGCGATACGGCAATTCATGGCCTTAAGCAGCCATTCGCAAATCAAGCGGCAAGACGCGCGATGTCCGCTTCAGGCCAAAAACTGTATTCATACGCAAATAAGCGAATTCAAACTAACGCCCGTTCCAGATCCATCCACCGCCAAAAATCCGGCTGCCATCAGGATCATAAAACACGCAGGCCTGTCCAGGCGAAACGCCCTCTTCCGCAACGATCAGTTCGACTTCGGCTTCGTTGGCAGACACTGGTCGGACAATCGCGTCGCGGGGCGGACGGGTCGAGCGCACTTTTACGGCCAATGGCCATTCTGCGCGGCTTTCGAAAGATTCACCGCCAAGCCAGTTGATTTCGCGAACGGGAATGACGCGGGTCGCCAGCAAATCTTTTGGCCCAACGATCACCCGGCGGGTATCGACATCCAGCCTCACGACATAAAGCGGCTCTTCCAACCCGCCGATGCCAAGGCCACGGCGTTGACCGATTGTGTAATGGATGACTCCACTGTGCTCGCCAACAACCCGACCATCGACATGTACAATTTCGCCTGGTTCTGCTGCTCCTGGACGCAGTTTTTCAATGACGGCGGCATAGTTGCCATCCGGTACAAAGCAGATGTCCTGGCTATCGGGCTTATCCGCCACGATCAGCCCGTGTTTTGCCGCCAAAGCGCGGGTTTCGGTCTTAGTTGGCAGATGCCCGAGCGGGAAGCGCAAAAATTCCAGTTGTTCCTGCGTGGTCGAGAACAGGAAATAGGATTGATCGCGCGCAGCATCAGCAGCCGAATGTAGTTCGGGGCCCGCCGCGCCGGCTTTGCGCTGGATATAGTGGCCGGTCGCCATACAGTCGGCCTCCAGATCGCGGGCCGTTTCCAGCAAATCCTTGAATTTCACCCGCTCATTACAGCGGATGCAGGGAACAGGCGTCGCGCCTGACAGATAGCTATCAGCGAACTCGTCGATCACCGCGTCGCGAAAGATATTTTCGTAATCGAGCACGTAATGGGAAAACCCCATTTCTTCTGCGACGCGGCGCGCATCGTGAATGTCGATGCCTGCGCAACACGCGCCCTTTTTGGCGAGCGCCGCGCCATGGTCGTAAAGCTGAAGCGTCACACCGACCACATCGTAACCCTCTGACGCCAGTTCGGCCGCGACGACAGACGAATCCACGCCGCCCGACATGGCAACGACCACGCGGGTTTCGGCTGGCGGCTTTGCAAAGCCCAGTGAATTCAGGCCCGTATCGAGCGGCATAACAAACTCCAGAAAAGTCGTAGCGGAATATAGGAAAATCCGAACTACTCACAAGGGGTGGTTTCACCGGCTATTAAGAACGGTCACGCATTTTCGCATAAAATGATCAGACGGACCGGAATGGATGTATTTGCGAAAGATTGAAGGACCACGCACCGTTACCTTGCCCGATGGCAGCGTTATGTCGCGCGCCGACCTGCCACCGCCAAATACGCGGCGCTGGGTCGCCAGCCGCAAGGCGCTGGTGGTGAAGGGTGTTATATTCGGCCTTTTGCCGGTAAAAGAGGCGCTGGAAACTTACTCACTCAGCGAAGATGAATTCAACGAATGGCGTAACGCGGTTGAGACACATGGCGAGGCGGCATTGAAAGCAACAGCTGTACAGAAATACCGAAAACTTTAAACACATTACCATTGGTTGTATTATAGTAACCGCACGTTAACCATTTATCGGCACAGTGTTGGTTAACGAAGCCGCCCCAGTGGAGATTAACCATGCGCGTTCTTTTGGTCGAAGACGACCCGACAACATCCAGAAGTATTGAGCTGATGCTGACTCATGCAAACCTCAACGTTTATGCGACGGATCTGGGGGAAGAGGGGATCGATCTGGCCAAACTATACGACTACGACCTGATCCTGCTTGATCTGAATTTGCCGGACATGAACGGCCATGATGTGCTTCGCCAGTTGCGTCTGGCCAAAATCGAAACCCCAATCCTCATTTTGTCTGGTGCCGATGATACAGAAAACAAACTCAAAGGATTTGGGTTTGGCGCCGACGATTACATGACAAAACCGTTTCACCGGGAAGAACTGGTCGCGCGCATTCATGCGATCATCCGCCGCTCAAAAGGGCATTCGCAATCAGTGATCCGCACCGGGAATGTTTCGGTGAATCTGGATGCCAAGACGGTCGATGTCGAGGGCAAGCCAGTTCATCTGACCGGCAAGGAATACCAGATGCTGGAGCTATTGAGCCTGCGCAAGGGTACCACGCTGACCAAGGAAATGTTCCTAAACCACCTTTACGGCGGCATGGATGAGCCGGAGTTGAAGATCATTGACGTATTCATCTGCAAGTTGCGCAAGAAACTCAGCGTGGCGACCGGAGGCGAGAACCATATTGAGACCGTATGGGGCCGTGGTTATGTGCTGCGTGATCCCGAACCGAGTGTGATGAACGAACAGATCGCCATCGGGGCATAGGCTCTGGACGCCATCCCGGTGCGCTCCTATCACTAGGGGCGTACGCAAGGGGGGCGGATGGTAAAAAAGCCGCAACAATTGAGCAAGGCGGAGGCCGCTGCCGAGTTGGAAGAACTCGCGGCGGCGCTCGCACGTGCGAACACGGCCTATCACACCGAGGACGCGCCGGAGATTTCGGATGCGGAATACGATGCGCTGAAACGGCGGAATGCGGCGATTGAATCCGCTTTTCCGCATCTTAAACGCCCAGACAGTGCGTCCGATCAGGTCGGTGCACCGGTTGGAGAAACATTTTCGAAGGTCGGGCATTCGGTGCGGATGCTGTCGCTTTCTAACGCGTTTGATGAAAGCGATATCCGGGATTTCGATGAAACCGTGCGCCGCTATCTCGGTCTGCGCGATGGAGATGATTTGGCCTATTGCGTTGAGCCCAAGATCGATGGGCTTTCACTGTCGCTGCGCTATGAAAGTGGGCGGCTGGTGCAGGCTGCGACGCGCGGGGATGGCGAAATTGGCGAAAATGTCACCGCAAACGCGATGACGATTGGCGATATTCCGCATTCGATTTCCGATGCGCCTGATGTTCTGGAAGTTCGCGGCGAGGTTTATATGAGCCACCCGGATTTTGCGGCCTTGAATGCAAGGGCGGAAGTTGAGGGGTCCAAGGCATTTGCCAACCCGCGTAACGCGGCCGCCGGATCCTTGCGCCAGTTGGATGCCGAAATCACGCGCAGTCGCCCGCTGAAGTTTTTTGCCTATGCCTGGGGAGAACTTTCCGCTCCTTTGGCAGACACCCAGATTGCTGCGATTGAGCGCATGGCGGCGCTCGGGTTTTCAACCAACCCTTTGACGCGGATATGCGGGAATGTGAGTGACGCGCTGGCCCATTACCGCGAAATCGAGCAGCAACGGTCGAGCCTGAGTTTCGATATCGACGGGGTAGTTTACAAGGTCAACGACTTGGAATTGCAACGACGGCTTGGATTCCGCTCTACAACTCCACGATGGGCCATCGCGCATAAATTCCCCGCCGAACTGGCATGGACGACGCTTGAAGCGATCGACATTCAAGTGGGGCGAACCGGCGCGCTTTCCCCTGTTGCGCGGCTACAGCCGGTCACCGTTGGCGGGGTCGTTGTTTCCAACGCCACGCTGCACAATGAAGATTACATTGCGGGACGGGATTCCAATGGGGATCCAATCAGGGATGGCAAAGATATCCGGGAAGGCGACCGGGTGCAGGTCTACCGCGCTGGCGACGTTATTCCCAAAGTCGCCGATGTCGACTTGTCCCAGCGACCCGAGGGCACTGAACCTTATGTCTTTCCCGATACCTGTCCGGAATGCGGAAGCGAAGCAATTCGTGAAGAAGGCGACGCAGTGCGCCGATGTAGCGGCGGCATCATCTGTCCCGCGCAAACTGTTGAAAAACTGAAGCATTTTATCAGCCGAGCCGCATTTGACATTGATGGTTTGGGTGCCAAACAGATTGAAATGTTTTTCAACGATGCCGATCTGCCGATCCGCGAGCCAGCGGATATTTTCACCCTGCGGGAACGGGATGCAATAAACCTGACTAGGCTGAAAAACCGTGACGGGTTTGGCGAAAAGAGTGTCACGAACCTTTTTGAATCCATTGATAAAAAACGCATAATCCCCCTGAACCGGTTGATTTTTTCACTTGGTATTCGCCATGTCGGCGAAAGTGCCGCCGCGCTTTTGGCGGCAAATTACAATTCATGGGCAAAATTTGAGACCGCAATCACCAATGCACGTGTCGGTGAGGGGAGCGATTGGGAGGAGCTCGTCGCAATCGACGGCGTGGGCCACGTCATGGCAGCCTCGCTTGTGACCGCCTTTCACCAGGAAAGAGAGCGGGCCTCTATCGACAGGCTCGTTGAGCAACTGGACGTTCAGAATGTCGAGCCGCGTGCGACAGTTGACAGCCCCGTTGCAGGGAAGACGGTTGTTTTCACTGGTACACTCGAAAAAATGACCCGCGCAGAAGCAAAAGCGCGGGCTGAAGCACTGGGGGCAAAGGTGTCGGGGTCGGTCAGCGCCAAGACAGATCTTGTCGTCGCTGGACCGGGCGCGGGATCAAAGGCCAAGAAAGCTGAAGAGCTCGGCGTGGAACTGATCGATGAAGATGCTTGGCGCGAATTGATCGGGGATGCATGAGCGGCCGGCCGGAAATCCTTTTCCCGCTATTTGCAGGGCTTGAAACGCTAGACGGCGTGGGGCCGAAGATCGCCAAAAACCTTGAGGGACTTGAGGTTCGGTCTCCCAAGGACCTGTTGCTGACATTGCCCTATTCGGGCATCGACCGACAGCGGCGGGTCAGCATTTTGGGCGTCGATCTGCCCCAGGTCGTGACCGTGGAGGTCGAAGTTCTGCGGCACCTCAAACCGTCTGCGCGCGGTCGCCCGTACCGGGTGGAAGTGCAGGATGCGAAGACGGTGTTCCAACTGGTGTTCTTTCACGCCCGCGACGATTGGCTAAAAAAACAGCTGCCAACCGGACAGCGACGCGTCATTTCCGGACGGGCAGAGATGTTTGATGGTGTCGGGCAGATGCCGCATCCCGACCACATATTGCGGCTGGACGAGGCCGATGAAATCCCTTTGTTTGAACCCGTCTATCCACTGACCGCCGGAGTGTCCCAAAAGACTCTTTCCAAAGCCGCGAAATCCGCCCTGGGCCGTGCACCGGATCTTGAAGAGTGGATTGACCCCGCATTGCGCGCGCGCGAAGGGTGGCCAATTTGGAAAACTGCATTAGAAACGGCACATAACCCGTTGTCCTCAGACGAAATTACTCAAACGAACCCCGCCCGGCAACGACTGGCCTATGATGAGTTGTTTGCACATCAGGTGACTTTGGCGCTGGCACGAGCGTCGGTGCGGCGCGGCAAGGGGCGCGAGACGGTCGGCAACGGGAAATTGCGCGAAAAAGTGACCGCGTCGCTTCCTTATAATCCTACGGGCGCACAAACCCGCGCGATTGGCGAAATCGCGGATGATCTGGCGAAACCGCTGCGGATGAACCGGTTGCTTCAGGGCGATGTCGGGTCCGGCAAAACGCTGGTCGCGCTAATGGCGCTGCTGATCGCGGTCGAGGCTGGCGGGCAGGGGGCGATGATGGCCCCAACGGAGATACTGGCACGTCAACACCTTGAGGGATTGCGACCTTTGGCCGAAAGCGCAGGCGTCGTCGTCGAAATACTGACGGGGCGAGACAAGGGCGGGGAGCGCAAGGCGAAGCTTAAGGCATTGAAACAGGGCGATATTCACATTCTCGTCGGTACACATGCGGTGTTTCAGGCCGATGTGGAGTTCGCCGATCTGCGTCTGGCTGTAGTTGATGAACAGCATCGCTTTGGCGTTGCGCAACGGCTGGAGTTGAGCGCCAAAGGGCGCGCAGCGGATGTGCTGGTGATGACGGCGACTCCGATCCCTCGTTCCCTTGCCCTGTCGCAATATGGCGATATGGATGTGTCGGTGCTGGATGAAAAACCGCCTGGGCGAAAGCCGATCACCACTGCGCTGATTACAACGCAGCGTATGAGTGAGGTGGTCGAACGGCTGCGCAGCGCGATAGCGGAAGGGCAACAGGCCTATTGGGTCTGCCCGTTGGTTGAGGAAAGCGAGGTGTTGGACATGACCGCCGCCGAAGAGCGGTTCAAGCGTCTGCGTGCCGATTTGGGCGAGGATGCGGTCGGGTTGGTGCATGGGCAAATGCCGCCAACTGAGAAGGACGCGGCGATGGCAGGGTTTGTGTCCGGTAAAACGCGGGTGCTGATATCGACGACCGTGATCGAGGTTGGGGTGGATGTGCCCAATGCCTCAATCATGGTGATTGAACGTGCGGAAAGTTTTGGATTGGCGCAATTGCATCAATTGCGGGGCAGGGTGGGGCGCGGTGAAGCGGCCTCGACCTGTTTGTTGATGTATGGCACGCCGCTATCAGAAGGGGGACGGCGGCGGTTGGAGATCATGCGAGAAACCGATGACGGGTTTCGCATTGCCGAAGAGGATCTGGCGATGCGGGGCGCGGGCGATTTGATCGGCACGGCGCAATCAGGGCTCCCGAAGTTTCGGATCGCAGATCTGGAACGGCAGTCGGCGCTGATGGCGCTGGCGCAATCAGACGCGCGAAAGTTGCTGAATGATGATCCGGCGCTGGAAACCGAACGGGGAAGGGCCGCACGTGTTCTGCTTTGGCTGATGGAACAGGACAAAGCTATTCGTTTGATTTCAGTTGGTTAACATATCAAATCCCCTTTTGTTCACAAATGTTCTCAAAAAGTTCTTTACATCTTGTCGAAAATTTGAGAACAAAATAGCAACAAACAACGAAAGACCGCCCAAATGATTACAGATTTCAAGACGCTAATCAATCGGTCCGGCGCGACCCTGGTTCAGGATATGGCCGGTGCAACGGCAATTGTCGTGTTGCTGGCCGTTGCGTTGCACATACCGGGAATTTCTTAACCCTCTGCCTGCGTCCTCAGACCAACCCGCTGCACGCGGTCCTGTCCCAAACCTTCGCGTGCCTGCCGACTGCCTGTCCCCGGCATCGTGGGTGATACTTCACCCCGCCCCGCACGGTTGGAAATGAACTGACGCCACTGACCGCCGTCTCTCTTGCCAGAGACGGCGGTTTTTTTGTCGATTGGATTTCAGGCGCAGGCTGATTTTTCTGCTTCGGCCATCGCCTCGGCGGTGGCTTCCAATGTTAACAAGATCGATGCGTGGCGGTTTTTGAACTCCCGCGCGGGTTCCAGAACCTTGAGGTCATCGAAGGGTGCGCTTGGCACAGGGCCGCCGGATTTAAGCATCGCGGCGAGTTCGTCACGCGCGAATTCCACCTCTGCCCGGGTACGACCAACGATGTTGCGACCGACGACGGATGCTGCTGCCTGCCCAAGTGCGCAGGCTTTCACATCCTGTCCGTATTCGGTGATCTTGCCATCCTCGGTACGGATATCGACGGTTACTGTAGATCCACAAAGCGGCGAGCGCCTCTTGACACTTGCATCCGGATTTTCAAGCCGCTCGGTCAAAGGAATGTCTGCCGCCAGTTCCAGAATCCGCCCGGAATAAAGTTTGATCAGATCACCGTCACTCATGGCTTTTCTCGTCTCGTTGTTTTTTCTACATAGGGCGGGCCTTTCGCGATGAAAAGGAAAAGTGATGGCATTCGATCCCAAGACACTGACCTTTGATGAACGCGGGCTATTACCGGTAATTGCGCAGGATGAGGCGACGGGCGAGGTGCTTATGCTTGCCTGGATGAATGCCGAGGCTGTCGCGAAAACGCTGGAGACGCACCGGGTTACCTATTGGTCGCGTTCAAGACAGGCGTTTTGGGTCAAGGGCGAGACCAGCGGACACACACAGGAACTGGTGGATTTGCGGATCGACTGTGACCGCGATTGTCTTTTGGCCGTTGTGCGCCAGGTTGGATCGGCCTGTCATACCAATCGGCGCAGTTGTTTCTTTACATCCGTGGCCGAAGGTGAAGAGCGCGAATTGATGGTACCGATGTCATAGCCCGACCATGCGGCGAATGTCTTCGGGTGTCTTTCCGTCGGCGCGATATTTCGCGATTGCTCGGGCGTCGTCACGTTTGGCAAGTCGCTTGCCCTCATCATCACGGATCAGGCGGTGGTGGTGATAATTGGGTGTGGGTAAGTTGAGAAGCCTTTGAAGAAGAACGTGAATTTTGGTCGCTTCGAATAAATCTTGGCCGCGCACGACCTCTGAAATTTCTTGCGCTGCGTCGTCGACCACGACCGCCAGATGGTAGGCTGAGCCGCTGTCCCGACGGAAAAGAACCACGTCACCAGCGGTTTGCACGAGTTCTGTTGGGTCGAACTCGATGGTGCCAGTTTCGCCGGCTGGACCGCGGCCGGTCTCGGCAAACCGAACCACGAATTCCCAAGACTCCGCGCCGTTCAGCCGATGATCCTGCGGGGCTGATAGGGCCTCGCGAATGTCGCGACGAGTACAAGTGCACGGATAAAGCAGGCCTTTGGCCCAAAGTCGGTCGAGTGCAGCGTCGTATTCGCCGTGATGCTCGGATTCGCGCCTACAAGGTTCCGGCCACCACAGACCCAGCCAATCCAGATCGTCCTTCAACTGTGTTTCCCATTCGCGGCGGGAACGGGACAGGTCAAGGTCATCGATCCGCAACAGAAAATCACCGTTTTCGGCAAATACCCGGTCCTGCGCCAGAAGTGCGGAGTAGGCATGTCCCAGATGCAGCGGTCCGGTCGGCGAGGGTGCGAATCGGGTGCGGTAACTCACGCCTTTTGCAGAACGAAGACTTTGGACATGGAATTGCTGCCAAGATCGGGCAGGTGGGGGCCGTATTCCTCGGCCATCAAAGTCGCTTTTCCGGCGTCGGTATAGCTGCGCAGCTTGTCCATGAATTCAGAAACTTCCAGCGCATGGTCGTTGTAGCTTAGGATAAACAATCCGGGCGTTTCGAGCGCCGTCATGATGTCATCGAAAAGCGAAGCTGGCGCGGCACCGCAACCGATGACGCCGATGGCCGCAATCGACGGGTAACCAGTGGGCAGCGCCGCGCCCGGCTGGATTTTCGAGAGGTTGCGATAGGCGCCTTTCGCTTTCGCGCTTTCAAGCATTTCCGAAGAGGGATCGACGCCGTCGATGGTGGTGAAGCCTGCTCGGTGAAATTCCACGCCTGACAGGCCAGTTCCGCAGCCGACATCAAGGATTGGGGCCGACTTGTCAGGAGATACCGCTGCCAAAAGTGCCGCCGCGCGCCCGGGGGTGGCATAGCCCGCGCCCGCCACGTCGCTTTCGTATTGCGCGGCCCACTCATCGTAGAAATCGCGCGTTTCGGTCTGATTCATCGGGTTATAAACCCGGTCGAAGAATTTTTTCGTCATGGCGCCAAGTTAGGCCGCACCTTTCGCGGCGTCCAGCGCGGTTTCTGCAAGCCAATTCTGCCACGCGGTCTTTGCGCGGTCGGTATAGGCTTTGTAGCGCGCGGGGCGGTTTTTGCGCCCGCCCTTCATGTCAACGGGCGGAAACAGACCGAAATTAACATTCATGGGTTGAAATGTTTTGGCTTCGGCGCCGCCAGTGATGTGCGTGACCAATGCGCCTGTGGCGGTTTCAGGAGGGGGCGGCGAGATTTGGTGGCCGAAGATTTCAGATGCGGCGAGCCGTCCGGCCAACAGCCCCATCGCCGCAGATTCCACATATCCTTCAACCCCGGTGATCTGTCCCGCGAAGCGAATTTCGGGGCGCGAACGGAGTTGCATCTGGTCGTTCAGCAGAGTCGGAGAATTAAGGAATGTATTACGATGGATGCCCCCGAGGCGCGCGAACGATGCATTTTCAAGGCCCGGAATCATTTTGAATACATCGGTTTGCGCGCCATACTTCATCTTTGTTTGAAAGCCGACGATGTTGAGCAGCGTGCCAAGCTTATTGTCCCGGCGCAGCTGTACGACCGCATAGGGCTTTTCATTGGGTGCGTGGGCATTGGTCAGCCCGACGGGCTTCATTGGACCAAACCGTAAGGTTTCGCGACCGCGTTCGGCCATGATCTCAATGGGCAAACAACCGTCAAAGTACTTCGCCGTTTCACCTTCGTGAAACTCTGTTTTATCAGCGGCAAGGAGAGTATCGATGAAGGCCTCGTACTGGTCACGGTTCATCGGGCAGTTCAGATAAGCCTTGCGCTCTTCCTCGGTCTCGCCTTTGTCATAACGCGACTGAAACCACGCCTTTTCCATATCGATCGTGTCGGCATACACGATCGGCGCAATGGCATCGAAAAACGCCAGCGCATCGGCACCGGTTTCACAGGCAATTGCCTTGCTCAAGGCGTCGGATGTCAGCGGGCCGGTTGCGATGATCCATTGGCCGTCATCGGGAAGTTCGGTCACCTCCGCATCGACTACATTTATAAGAGGGTGAGCGCGCAGCCGCTCACTCACGGCGGCGGCAAACGGATCGCGGTCGACAGCCAAAGCGCCCCCAGCGGGCAGGCGATGGCGATCTGCCATTTCCATGATCACACTATCGGCCTTTCGCATTTCCCAATGCAAAAGCCCGACCGCGTTTTGTTCATCGTCGTCCGAGCGGAAAGAGTTTGAGCACACCATTTCCGCCAGATGCCCGGTTTGATGGGCAAACGTACCCACAGTGGGGCGCATTTCGTGGATCGTGACATCAACACCCACTTTGGCGGCCTGCCATGCCGCCTCTGACCCGGCCATACCGCCGCCGATGATGTTGAGATGTTGAAGGGGTTTCATGCGCGTGGCCCATATCGAACCACGCGCCGGAAGGGAAGGGATCAGGCCGCGGCCAGATTGTTTTCCCAGATGTCAGAGAAAATATTGGTGATATCTTCTTCGCTGTCCGACTGCATCGCGTTGGCGAGGGCCGCGCTGACCGATGCGGATTGCACATTTGCCTGCGCATGTGTTGGGCGCGCAGGGCGGACGGACGCCTCATTGGACATATTGTGCACAACCCGGCGTGGTGCGACGGGCTTGCGCCACAAGCGAAATTTTGTGCTGCCACCCGGCTCGGTCACGGCGACCAGAAGAACCGCGCCCAATAGGGCCATGTCACGCCAGAATCCGGAAAGCGCCGCGGGATCGGACCCTTCGTTGAAATGCAGGAAACCGGACCAGAAGATATAAACAGCGAGCAAAAGCGCTGCAGGACGCACGGCCTTTCCGACCATTACGGCGAAGGCGGTGACAAACAGGTAAATCGTTGCGGCCATCTGGGCATGTTGCTCCAATAGGATCGCGTTGAAAATTGTGCGCGCGCCCGGTTCAAAGATCAGGCCGGTCGCCGTGGCAAGAAAGTAGGACGCAATCAGGATACGAACGACGGCAAGTACGGTACGGGAAACGTCAAAGCTGGATTGTGCTGGACGTTGAGAGCGGTGAGTCTGCATTTTGGTTCCCCCAGGAAGCCGGTTTTTTGTTTTGCTGTTTACATTTCGTTAAACAAATTTGGCTGGATGCAGACGGGATTGGGGCGGAAAGGAGGCAGCCCATGTTTCCGCGGCTTTTCGTGCCAATTGTGTGTAAACGGCACGCCGATTTGAAAACAATCACCGATCGGAATCAGAGAGTGTTCATGTTGGAGGCACAATAAGGGCGATTGTTGGTGAACACCGACGATTCGCCGCCTGAAATTTCAGGATGTCCGAAGAATCTTCCAATTCGCCGTGTTGTCAGCAGCTCATTTGGCCGCCTGGCGTAAACGCGCAAGGTGATGAAAACTCTCTAGGTTTCCTCGCCTTCGATCTCATCCGTCTCTTCATCGCCTTGATCCGCAATCCAGGCAACCGAGACAACATGTTCACCTTTTGCCGTGTTGAAGACACGCACGCCGCCCGCGGCACGGGACCGGAAACTGATGCCATCGACGGGGCAGCGGATGGATTGACCCGCAGAGGTGACCAGCATGATCTGGTCGTCCATCTCAACAGGGAAGCTGGCAATCAGCTTGCCGCCGCGCAATGCCTTGTCCATCGCCATAACGCCCTGACCGCCGCGCCCACGCACCGGATAGTCGTGACTGGAACTGATCTTGCCAGCACCGCCTTCGGTGATCGTAAGAATCAGATCCTCCACAGCCGACATTTCGGCGTAGCGTTCCTGGGTGAAGTTTTCATCCGCAGTGATGGCGTCTTCCTCATCCGCTTCAACGTCGTCGGCCAGACCAGCCACGGCACGGCGCATCTTTAGATAGGCAGCGCGTTCTTCCGGCGTAGCGCGGAAGTGGCGGATGACAGACATTGAAACAACGATGTCATCCTTGGCGAGCTTGATGCCGCGTACACCAACGGAGGCGCGGCTTTGGAAAACGCGCACTGCTGTTGTCGGGAAACGGATCGCGCGGCCTTTTTGCGTGATCAGCATTACATCGTCATCTTCAGAACAAATGCGGGCGTTGACCAGCGTCGCGTCAGCGAAGTCATCCTCGAATTTCATCGCGATCTTGCCGTTGGATTTCACGTTGGTGAAATCGGAAAGGGCGTTGCGCCGCACGGTGCCTTTGGACGTCGCGAACACGATTTGAAGCTCGCCCCAGTCTTCTTCCGGCACATCTACGGGCATGATCGCGGCAATGGATACGCCTTGCGGTATGGGTAGAATCTGCACAATCGGCCGCCCCTTGGCGGTGCGGCCACCCTGTGGCAGGCGCCAGGTCTTCAGCTTGTAGGCCATGCCATCGGTGGTGAAGAACAAAAGCTGCGTATGCGTGTTGGCAACAAAAAGGGTGGTGACGACATCCTCTTCCTTGGTCGCCATGCCGGAAAGACCCTTGCCGCCGCGTCGCTGGCTGCGGAAATCTGCCAAGGGCGTTCGTTTGATGTAACCGCCCGCCGTGACGGTAACGACCATATCTTCACGCTCGATCAGGTCCTCGTCTTCCATATCGCCGGACCATTCAACGATTTCAGACCGGCGCGGGACGGCGAATTGCTCTTTGATTTCCGCCAGTTCGTCAGAGATGATCTGCATTATCCGCTCTCGCGAGCGCAGAATGGCAAGGTAGTCGGTGATCTTGGCGGCGAGAGCTTCAAGCTCGTCCGTTACCTCTTTGACACCGATCTGGGTCAGGCGTTGCAGGCGCAGATCGAGAATGGCGCGTGCTTGTGTTTCCGACAGGTTATAGGTGCCATCGTCGTTCATCGTATGGCTTGGGTCGTCGATCAGGCGGATGTAATCGGCGATGTCACCTGCCGGCCAGCGCCGCTCCATAAGTTTCTGCCGAGCCTCTGGTGCATCCGCGCTGGAACGAATGGTGGCGACAACTTCGTCGACATTGCTGACCGCGACGGCCAAACCGCACAGAACGTGGCTGCGTTCGCGTGCTTTGCGCAACTCAAAGGCGGTTCGTCTTGCAACAACTTCTTCGCGGAAGGTTATGAAATAGCTCAGGAAATCACGCAGCGTCAATTGTTCGGGGCGACCGCCGTTCAGTGCCAGCATGTTGCAGCCGAATGAGGTCTGCATTTGCGTAAAGCGGAACAGTTGGTTCAGCACGACTTCCGGCGTGGCATCTCGCTTTAGTTCGATCACCACGCGGACGCCGATCCGGTCAGATTCGTCCTGAACGTTGGAAATGCCTTCCAGCTTCTTGTCGCGCGCCTGTTCGGCGATCTGTTCGACGAGGCGGGCCTTGTTTACCTGATAGGGAATCTCGTCCAGCACGATGGCGTAACGGTCTTTGCGGATTTCCTCGATCCGGGTTTTGGCGCGGATGATCACGCTGCCGCGCCCCTCGGCGTAGGCCTTGCGCGCACCGGACCGGCCCAGGATCACGCCGCCAGTCGGGAAATCGGGGGCAGGGATGTAGTCCATCAGTTGCATTGAATCGAGATCCGGGTTTTCGATCAGCGCCTGAGTGGCGTCGATTACTTCACCCAGATTGTGCGGCGGGATGTTGGTCGCCATGCCCACCGCGATGCCGCCGGCGCCGTTGACGAGCATATTTGGATATTTGGCGGGCAGGACGGTGGGTTCACGTTCCTTGCCGTCGTAATTGTCCTGAAACTCAACAGTGTCCTTGTCGAGATCGTCCAAAAGCGCACGGGCAGCTTTAGCAAGCCGCGCCTCGGTATACCGCATGGCCGCCGGGTTATCGCCATCCATCGAGCCGAAATTACCCTGACCGTCGATCAATTCCAGCGACATGGAAAAATCCTGCGCCATCCGCACCAGCGCGTCATAAATCGCGCTGTCGCCGTGCGGGTGGTAGGACCCCATCACATCGCCCACGGATTTCGCCGACTTTCGATAGGATTTATCGTGGGTATATCCGCCCTCATCCATCGCATAAAGAATGCGACGGTGGACGGGTTTCAAACCATCGCGAAGGTCGGGAATTGCCCGGCTGACAATGACCGACATCGCATAGTCGAGATAGCTGGAACGCATCTCGTCAGAAATCGAGATCTGGGGGCCGTCATACGGCTCTCGTTCAGGCATATCTTCTTCTGTGTTTTCAGGAGGTTCCGGCGTGTCGCTCACGTGCCTGTCCGATTTTGTTTTTTGTTGGAAAAACTATACATTATGCAACATATAGTGTCCACCAAAGACGCCTTAACAAACCGTAAAAAACGCCAGCGATTACTGGCGTTTTTCGGTGACTAACATTGGCCTCCAGTCACGGGATGATGCGGGTGTATTTCGTACCCTGTAACGTTGCGCCGAGACCAAGACCTGCTTGGCCGAAAATGAGCGCGATGACGGGCGAGAGTGCTGTTGTCGTCTCCGCCGAAATGTTCTCACCATTTTCGTTCAAAACATATTCCGCCTCTGCGCCAGCAGCCCAACCGGGAGAGCGGCGGAAACTGGATAATGCTTCTTCCGTCATAAAAAACAGAGCGTGCGAGAATTGTTGTGCCTTGATCTGAAAGCCCACAGAACCCGATGCGGCGGAGTAGTAGTCAACAGATACGCCGTCGATGCGCAACGCACCGCGCCCGAACGCACCGCCAATCCCGAATCCGGCCTTCGTAATGACTGGCATCACAAGAACGCCGACCGCTTTGTCACGCAGTTCGACGGTATTGGGGTATTTGGAATACAGAAAGTTCAATGTCGCATCAACGCGCGCGTCGATTGTCGCTGCCCCACGGGAGCCGACGCCATTGCCACAAGCAGCGGTCAAAAGCGCAGCACTGCCTGCGCCAGCCATAAATGTACGACGGGGAAGTTGTTTCATCGGGGATTGCCCTATCTTGCCGGTTGCCTCAAGACGCCCTTATTTTTTGGGCGTTCACGCGTAACTATATGCTGCTTTATTGGTGAAGTCACGACATCTTGCAGTGGTAAATTTGTTAGGCAATAATTTTCCGACCGAGCAGACGACGTTTGACGCGGCGCCATTCTTTCCAGGGGTCATAGTGCCGAAACAGACCCTCACCAGCGGCAACTGTATAGGGTTGTCCGCGCCACCACCCGGCGATGGCAGATTCCGATTCGAACCCGCCAACATTTAATCTGGGTACAATTTCATTCTGTACCAGTTCTGTGCGGTACAGAACTGGATTGTTGGTAAAACTAGCGTTTCCGGCCTTGGCAAAAAACCAACGTTCTCCGTCGATTATTGTGGCGCGGATAAGATCCGGGAATTGCAGGTCGGGCCGATCTATCCAGCGAATACTGTCGATCAGGTGGAGACGACCTTCGTCAAGTTCGTGGCCCCTAAACCTTAAACTGTAGTCGGGCAACCCGGCATTGTGCCTATGACGAAGTCGAACCGCATCGGCGCCAAAATTTGTAACGCAGTTCAGCGCGGCCTGCAGCCGTTTCAGGGCAACCGACTTGTGCTCGATACAGCGAAAATCATTTTCAAGGAAAATGAAAAATGGCTGCGTCGCTTGCACCGCCAATTTCGCGTAACCCGGTCCGATTCCAATATTCTTTTCAGAGGCGGTTGCCTCAATTCCGAATTTTGCGGCCAGTTCCATTTCTTTTGGATGACCACCTTGGGAAAACAGACGAACTTCTGATATTGCATCCAGCAAACCGGACGATTTGAGCGACCGGAGTGTGCGTCGCAGATTGCCGGGGTTGTTCCAGCTTAGAATTCCAACCGAGACGTCAGCGGGCGTTGCAGCAGTCATAGCGTCAATTCGTTATTCGTCCAAAATGCGCGCAACCGTTGGCGCAAAATAGGTGAGAATTCCGTCGCAACCCGCTCTTTTAAAAGCTAAAAGGCTTTCGAGCATGACCTTTTCGCGGTCCAGCCAGCCATTGGCGGCAGCGGCGTTCATCATCGCGTATTCACCGGAAACCTGAAAGGCGTAAGTCGGCACACCAAATTCGTCCTTCACCCGCCGCGCAATGTCGAGATATGGCATACCGGGCTTCACCATGACCATATCGGCGCCTTCATTGAGGTCGCGTGCCACAAGGCGCAACGCCTCATCAGAGTTGCCGGGATCCATCTGATAGGTGTTCTTGTCGCCCTTCAGCGCGCCAGACGCGCCAACGGCATCACGGAACGGGCCATAAAAAGCGCTGGCGTATTTGGCGGCATAACTCAGGATCGTGACGTTCTGATGCCCGGCGCTTTCCAATGCGGTCCGGATTGCGCCAATGCGACCGTCCATCATATCAGATGGGCCCAGAATATCGGCACCTGCATCGGCCTGCGCCAGCGCCATCTTAACCAGCGCCTCAACAGTTTCGTCGTTAGCAATCTCGTCACCAACGACAAACCCGTCATGGCCGTTGATGTTATACGGGTCGAGCGCGATGTCGGTCATGATCGCGATGTCTGGCGCGGCATCTTTGATGGCGCGGATTGAACGGTTTGTCAGGTTGTTTGGGTCCCATGCCAGCGCGCATTCTTCGGTTCGATCCTCAAGCCCGGTGTATGGAAAGAGGCAGATCGCCGGTATGCCAAGCGATTGCGCCTCAAGCGCCGCTTTGGCAACCCGGTCGACAGTCAGGCGCAATACGCCTGGCATGGACGGCACGGGAGTTTCGGCATCTTCACCTTCCATCACGAAGACCGGCCAGATCAGATCATCCACTGACAAAATGCTTTCGCGCATCAGGCGGCGAAGTGTGGGTTTCGACCGCATTCGCCGGAAGCGGGAGGTGGGAAATGGTGGCGGTAGCTGGGTCATCATAGCCTCATCTGCGAACCTTGGTGAAACTGGCAGAGATGGTCGCGCGCGGCAAGCCGAACGACCCGACCCGTCTGCGGTAAATTCGCGCCACAGCGGTCTAGGAATTCCCCGCACCGGTGGTTATTGTCCCGCCAACCAATAATTCGGGCACATTCCTTGACCTGGTACGATTCCGTTTTCGAGCTGATAGACATGCGGTCTTTCTCGAACCTCTGGTTCTGGATCGCGCTCGCGGTTGTCTGGTCTTCTACCAGCCATTGGATACTGGGCGTACCTTACGACATGGTGCAACGGGCCGAGCGCGTGGGCGGCAAGACGGAAGAGGATTTTGAAGACCTGGTTCGGATCAATTCTAACCGGCTTTTGTATATTGCGCGAGTTTCCGGCCTCTGGATTCTGGGGCTGTCTTGCGCAGTTTTAACGGCGCTTGGAATGCTTGGCTTCATCTATAGTGTGGAATTTGCGCAAGCCGTATTTCTTCTGGCCTTTCCGCTATTCTTTGTGGGTTTGATCAGCCTTGCAACAGCGGCGCGGATAGAGCGCGAGGCATTGAGTGGGCCGGAATTGCGCCGCAGAATGCGGTTTTTGCGTATCTACATACAGATCATCGGAATGGTGGCGATTTTCGTGACTGCCATGTGGGGGATGTATCAGAACATCAATCTCGGTGCGCTTGGCGGTTGACTATGCCCGATATCTGGGTAGGGGAGACGCCCCATGCCTGACACCCATTTCATAACGGTCGGCGGCGCGCCCGAAGGTTTTGATGCCGCACTTGTTCTGCGCGAGCTTGAAAAATCCGGGCATCCCGTGATCCATGTCGCGCGCGACGACAAGCGGTTGGCGGCGATGCAGGCGGCGCTGGCATTTTTCGCACCCAACGTTCCGGTCCTGGTTTTCCCGGGATGGGACTGCCTGCCTTATGACCGGATTTCTCTGAACGCAAATATTTCCGCAGCGCGGATGGCAACATTGGCGACGTTGGAACAGGGGCTACCGCAGCCCTTCGTCCTGCTGACGACGCTGAATGCCGCAACGCAACGGGTTCCTGCGCGAACGCTTCTGCGCGAAGCGGCTTTTACTGCGCGTGTTGACCACAGGATCGACGAAAAGGCCTTGCGCAATTATCTGACCCGGATGGGCTTTGCGCAGGCGCCGACTGTGGTGGAGTCCGGTGACTATGCGGTTCGTGGCGGGATAATTGATATCTATCCGCCCGGTGATTCCGGCCCGGTGAGGCTGGACTTGTTTGGCGATGTTCTGGATGGCGCGCGGCGGTTTGATCCTGTCAGTCAGCGCACGACGGAACAATTGACCGTTGTAGAGCTGGCGCCCGTAAGCGAGGTCATTCTGGACGAGGCGGCGATCACGCGGTTTCGCCAGAGTTATCGCATCGAATTCGGCGCGGCGGGCACAGATGATCCGCTTTACGAGGCGGTCAGCGCGGGTCGAAAACATGCCGGCGTCGAACACTGGTTACCGTTCTTTCATGAATCGCTTGAAACTCTGTTCGACTATCTGCCGGACGCATCGGTGACACTAGACGATCAGGTGACACCCGCCCGTGACAGTCGATGGGATGGAATCGTCGATCAGTATGAGACGCGCCAACATGCGATGACGCAAAAGAACCGGTTGGATTCAATTTATAAGCCTTGCCCGCCCGATTTGCTTTATCTGAATGACGCGGCATGGAACGATGCGATAGCGGGGCGCCGCGTTTTGCAGTTTCACCCGTTGCCGCAGGCAAGTGGCCCGAATGTCATCGATGCCGGTGGGCGTATCGGGCGCAATTTCGCGCCGGAGCGGCAGGTCGAAAATATAAGCCTTTTCAGCGCTGTGGCGGACCATGTGAATGCGCGTTTCGCTGACGGTTCGGTGGTTCTAGCCGCCTATTCAGATGGTTCGGCAGAGCGTTTGGGACATCTGCTGGAAGACCACGAGATTGCCGGCGCAAAGGTCATCACTCGTCAATCCGATCTGGTAGAAAACCAGATTGCGTTGAGCGTCTGGCCTTTGGAGTCAGGTTTCGAAAGCTCCGGCCTTACCGTTATTGCCGAACAGGATATCCTGGGCGACCGTTTGATTCGCGCACCGCAAAAGAAGCGGCGCGCAGAAAATTTCCTGACCGAAACCCAATCGCTGTCTCCCGGTGATCTGATCGTGCATGTCGATCACGGGGTCGGGCGATACAACGGGCTTGAAGTCATCGAGGCGCTGGGTGCGCCCCATGAATGCATCGCGCTGGAATACGCGGGCGGTGACAGGCTTTTTCTGCCGGTCGAAAACATCGAGCTGCTCAGTAGGTTCGGACATGAAGAGGGGCTGCTTGATCGTTTGGGCGGGGGTGCGTGGCAAGCCAAGAAGGCAAAGCTGAAGGAACGCATCCGCGAGATGGCCGACCGGCTGATCCGCGTCGCCGCCGAACGCCACCTTCGCCGTGGCGCGATCATGGAGCCCCCGCCGGGGATGTGGGACTCATTTTCAGCTCGCTTTCCCTATCAGGAAACCGACGATCAGCTGCGCGCGATAGGTGAAGTTATCGCCGATCTTGGGCGTGGCACGCCGATGGACCGGTTGGTTTGCGGCGATGTGGGATTTGGCAAGACCGAGGTCGCTATGCGCGCGGCCTTTGTGGCGGCGATGTCGGGCAAGCAGGTGGCGCTGATTGCGCCAACGACGCTGTTGGCGCGCCAGCATTTCAAAAGCTTTGCCGAGCGGTTTCGCGGCTTTCCTGTCGAGGTTCGGCAGTTATCGCGTTTCGTGTCGGCCAAAGAAGCGGAAGACACTCGCAACGCCGTCTCTCGCGGGACCTGTGACATCGTAATTGGCACCCATGCGTTGCTGGCGAAGTCTGTCCGGTTCAAGGAACTTGGGCTGTTGGTTATTGACGAAGAGCAGAAGTTTGGCGTGACGCACAAGGAGCGCCTGAAAGAGCTGCGCACGGATATTCACGTTCTAACCCTGACCGCAACTCCGATCCCCAGAACACTTCAACTGTCGCTTACAGGTGTCCGGGATTTAAGCATTATTGGCACGCCGCCCATCGATCGGCTTGCGATCCGCACATATGTCAGCGAATTTGACACTGTAACCATTCGCGAGGCGCTATTGCGCGAGCATTACCGCGGCGGGCAGTCTTTCTACGTCGTGCCACGGATCAGTGATCTGCCGGAGATCGAAGCGTTTCTGCAGGAGCAAGTACCGGAAGTCTCGTATGTCATCGCGCATGGCCAAATGGCATCAGGTCAATTGGATGACCGGATGAATGCGTTTTACGATGGCAAGTTCGATGTGCTTCTGGCGACGACGATTGTCGAAAGCGGGCTGGATATTCCGACGGCGAACACGATGGTGGTGCACCGCGCAGATATGTTTGGTCTGGCGCAGCTTTATCAGATCAGGGGCAGGGTGGGGCGGTCGAAGACCCGCGCCTATGCATATCTGACCACAAAACCGCGCGCGGTTCTGACACCGACGGCAGAGAAGAGATTGCGGGTTTTGGGGTCGCTAGACAGCCTTGGGGCCGGGTTCACGCTGGCCAGTCAGGATCTGGACATTCGCGGCGCTGGAAATCTGCTTGGCGAGGAGCAATCGGGCAATATCCACGAGGTTGGATACGAGTTGTACCAATCCATGTTGGAAGAGGCGATTGCCAAGATCAGGGCAGGGGAGCTGGAGGGGCTGACCGAGGCCGACGGGGCCTGGGCACCACAGATCAACCTGGGCGTTCCAGTTTTGATTCCAGAGGCTTATGTGCCGGACTTGGATGTGCGCCTTGGTCTTTATCGGCGCCTGTCTGATTTGCACACAAAGGTCGAATTGGAAGGCTACGCAGCCGAACTGATCGACCGGTTCGGCAAATTGCCCAAAGAGGTAAATACGCTTTTGTTGATCGTGCGGATCAAGGACAAGTGCAAAGCGGCGGGAATTGCAAAGCTTGACGGCGGGCCGCGCGGGGCAACAATTCAGTTCCACAATGACAAGTTTTCGAACCCGGCAGGTCTGGTTGAGTTCATCAACGCTCAGAACGGGTTGGCCAAGGTGCGCAACAACAAGATCGTGGTGCGACGCGACTGGAAAAAGACCAGCGACAAGATCAAGGGTGCGTTCGCAATTGCGCAGGATCTGGCGAAGTTTGCAAAGGTTGGCTAGTCCCCTGTTTCGCATGATTTGACACGGTTTGTTTTCTCTGAATCTCTGTCCTGGCAAAAGCTGGGAGGTGTGAGAGATGGGCAAACGTGGTCCTGATGCGAAGTTTGTGGTTCGACTATCGAGCGAAGAGCGCGCAGAGTTGGAGAAAATGATCTGCAAGGGTATCGGTGTTGCGTATCGGCTTTTGAAGGCGCGGATATTGCTTAAAGCGGATGTGTCGGCGGAAGGCCCTGGTTGGGCTGATGCGCGGATCGCCGAGGCTCTGGAGACAAGCTCCTCGACAGTTCTGCGGACCCGCCGACAACTCGTAGAGGAAGGGTTAGAGGCGGCCCTGTCGCGAAAGAAAAGGTCCACCGCACCTTCGCGCATATTTGATGGGGAAGCGGAGGCAAGGTTGATCGCCCTTGCCTGCTCTGAGCCTCCGCAAGGCTATGCCCGCTGGTCGCTGCGTTTGTTGGAAAAGCGCGTGGTTGAACTGGGGATTGTCGAAACCACCAGCGACACGACCATCCAGCGGGTGCTCAAAAAAACGCGCTCAAACCGCACCAAAGCCGCTATTGGGTGATCCCGCCCAAGGCCAATGCAGCCTTTGTCGCCGCGATGGAGGACGTGCTTGATGTCTACACCCGCCCGCAGGACCCGAACCGACCGCTGGTCTGTCTCGACGAAACATCCAGGCAACTGACCAAAGAAACACGCACCCCGATCCCTGCGCGGCCGGGGCAATCAGCGCGGTCTGACTATGAATACGAACGCAATGGGGTGGCCAGCTTGTTTATGCTGTTCGCACCGCTTGTCGGTTGGCGTCATCTCGCTGTCCGTGACCAGCGTACCGCCATTGATTACGCCCATGTGCTTCGTGATCTGGCTGATGTGTACTTCCCGAGCGCCGAAAAGATCACGCTTGTGCAAGATAACCTCAACACCCACAAGCCGGCCTCACTGTACGAGGCATTTCCTCCCACCGAAGCCCGCCGTATCGCGGAGCGTTTCGAGTGGCACTACACGCCGAAACACGGGTCTTGGCTGAACATTGCTGAATGCGAACTCAGCGTTTTGTCTCGGCAATGCCTCGACCGGCGTATTCCTGACAAGGCATCCTTGGAAACCGAAGTCTACGCTTGGACAGCAACGCGGAATGCCGAGAAAGCCAAGGTTAAATGGCACTTCACGGCTACGGATGCCAGAAACAAACTCTCACAGCTTTACCCGCAAATTGGGTGAATCAGGGGACTAGGCGGGTTGTTCATCCCTGATCCTGCCGATCAGCCAGACGCTGGCGATAGACAGGCAGGCAATCGACATCGCCGGGGCCAGTGGGGTGCCATCGAGGAATCGGCCCAATCCGGCAGTGATCGCAGCGGAAATGATGGTCGATACGGCGCTGATCACAGAGCTGGCGAGGCCCGCAATATGCCCAAGAGGCTCCAGACTGAGGGCGTTGAGATTTCCGATGGTGAATCCGGCCGTCAACATGACGGAAAGGATCCAGAGGAGATAAATGCCAAAATAAACGTCGCCAGTGGGGGCCAGCAGGACAACGCAAGTCATGAGGGTAGCCAGAACCATCTGCACACTGAACGCGGCCGCGATGAGATAGCGCATCCCCAATCGTTCAACGATTTTTGCGTTAAGATAACCACCCGGCGCGGACAAAACCGAGATCAATGCAAACCAATAGGGGAAACTTTCGGAACGCCCGAATGAGTGTTCGAAAATCTGTTGCAGCGTGACGAGCGTCAGGAAGATCAGCGTGAAAGCGAACGAAAGGACCACGATGGCGATGACCACGCGCGGGATCGTCAGCACCTCCTTCACGCCGTCCCGTATTTCAGCCAGCCGAAGCGGACGCCGGTCGGGTTTTGCAATCGTCTCAGGCTGACGCACAGCGAGCCAGCCGCAATTGATCGTCGCAAAGACCACAAAGGACAGGAATATTGCGCGCCAACCGAATCCGGCCATGATCCATGACCCGATCATCGGGGCAACGGCCGGGACAAAAACAAATACCATCATGGCGAGCGACATGACGCGCGCCATTTGCCGCCCGGCATAAAGGTCGCGCATGATCGCCATTGAGGCGATGCGCGGGCCCGCCGCGCCTAGCCCCTGAAGAATGCGCGCGGCAAGAACCAGTTCCAGAGATTGGGCGTACCAGGCAATAACCGACCCAATGCAGAACACCACGCCGCCCCATATGATGACAGGTTTACGGCCCCAGGCATCAGCCATCGGGCCAGTAAACAACGTGCCGACGCCCATCCCCAGAACAAAACTCATGACCACCAGTTGCGCGCGATTGGGATCATTGGGGGATAACTCGCTCGCAATTTGCCCCATTGCGGGCAGCATCGCATCGATGCTGAATGCGATGATGGCAAACAGCATCGCCATCAGAACCGTGAATTCCGGTAGGCGGAGTCGTGTTTGGGCGCGGAGGTTCATGGCTCCGCGTAACAGCGGAAATTCCGAAATGCGAGGGCGTGTTAAATCAAATTCTTGGCTTCGGTCAATTACGCTTACCACCCTTCAAAATTTCCGGATCTGATTTGACGTTTGTCTGATCTGTGTGATTCAAGGAGTCTCCACTGCTGATATTGGAGGCTGGTTTGTTGGGAAATGTTTGTTTTTCAGAGCTTTATTCGAAGGTTGAGGCGGATTTTCAGGACCGCTTGCTCGGGTATCACAAGTCGCGCCGGGAGGGATTGTGCATCATAGCAAGCGTGATTTTGAACACGCGCAGCGTCAATCTGATGGAAAATGCGGCTGCTCTGCCCCGCGATATCGGCTCTGTGGACCACCGCTATCAATACATTTCGCGGGTTCTGGGCAATCCTCACATCGATACTGATGAGATCATGCAGGCCTATGTTGGTGAAATTTTCCGCCGCCAGTGTGAGGCCGGAGAAACGATTGTGGTGGCCCTTGATCAAAGCAAGCTCAACGAAGGGCATGAGGTTTTGATGTTATCGGTGCGGATGCGGGATCGGGCCCTCCCGGTCGCCTGGCGTGTACGCCAGACCAAAGGGCCGATTGGATGGCGCGTGCAACATGAGCTTTTGGAAGCAGTCCGCCCATGGCTCCCGGCGGATGCGCGTGTGTTGCTGGCGGGAGATCGGTTTTATGGAACCGCCCGATTGGTCGCATGGTGCCAGGAGGCTGGATGGGACTACCGGCTGCGCATGAAGGGAAATATCACACTGCAACATCAGGGTGGCGAGATGATGACGCGCGAAATTGCCCAACTGATGCCCGAAGGGCTTGTAAACGCTGAGCTTTACGGAACGGGCGTCTTTAGCAACATTGGAGTGCTTCACGAAGAGGGGCACAAAGAGCCTTGGATTATTGCCATGAATGCAGCACCGTCCGAGTACAAGGTGCTCGATTATGGAATGCGTTGGGGAATTGAAGCCATGTTCTCCGACTTCAAAACCCGGGGCTTTGAAATTACTCAAAGCCAGATCAAAAAGCCGGATCGATTGGCCCGCCTCATTTTGGTGCTGGCAATCGCCATGTACTGGGCTGTTTCAACCGGAGCAAACGAAGAGCACCACGTCGCAATACGCGGCGAAAAAAGGGGATTCGAAAAGCCCGAAGGTCCTTATGCTCTCTCTTCAAGACAGGCCTTCGTGCTATCCGACGATGCCTCGCAGGTTATGCCAAAATCCCCAAGCTCTGGGATGTCTGGCTAAATTGAAGGGTGGTAAGGTCAATTACGACGTCTTTGGCGGTGACGCGCCCAGTAATCTGGCCTCTTAGCCGAATGTGTGTTTCGAAGTGTGGGAGTCAATTCAGATCGACAGTCGGGCCGCGTGGCTGCCGCGTTCGCGATAAGGCGTCGTGTCGTAATGTGCGCGGTAGCATTTAGAGAAATGCGACGGCGAAGCGAAACCACAAGCCAAAGCGACATTGATCACGCTCATATCCGTCTGCATCAGCAGATTGCGCGCCTTTTGCAACCTTAACTCCATATAGTAACGCTTTGGCGAACGGTTCAAATACCGTCTGAATAGGCGTTCCAGCTGACGCGTCGACATGCCGACATCTTTGGCCAGGATCGAGGGGCTGATCGGCTCCTCGATATTCTGTTCCATCATCTGGATGACTTGGCTGAGTTTTGGGTGGCGCACACCAATGCGGGTGGGGACCGATAGCCGTTGCGTATCCTGATCGGTGCGGATGGAGGTGTAAATCAACTGATCGGCAACGGAATTGGCTAATTCCTCGCTGTGATCTTCGGCAATTATCTTCAACATCAGGTCGATGGAGGCGGTGCCGCCGGCAGTGGTGATGCGGTTACCGTCAACCACGAAAACCGACTTGGTCAGCTCTACTTCGTCAAATTCTTCGGTGAAGCTGTCCTGATTTTCCCAATGGATCGTGGCCTTCTTTCCATCGAGCAGACCCGCCTTGGCGAGCGTATAACCGGCGGTACAAAGCCCACCGATTGTTGCGCCGCGTCGCGCCTCTCGCCGTATCCAGTTCAGGACTTTCTTAGTCGAGGCGGCCTGAACATCAATCCCGCCGCAAATCAGGATCGTGTCGTCGCGCGACATTTCCTCGAGCCCGGCATCAAGGCGAAAGCCGGTTCCGGCGGAACAGCGCACTTCTTCGCCGCCCTCACCAATCAGCGTCCAGTCGTAAAGTTGCTTTCCGGCCATACGATTGGCGATACGCAGCGATTCAAGGGCACAGGAAAAGCAGAGCATCGTAAAATTTTCCAACAGAACAAAGACGAACCGGCGCGGTTTCGCCTCGTTGCCGGGCGCATGTGAGACTTGTCGCGACATCTGCATGTTATCTGCGTTCGATTTACGATCAGAAAACCCAAACAGTTTTGGCGGGTTCACGCAAGAGACATTAAACGTAACTCCCAAGCACCCTGTCCGATAGGGTTGCGGGGTTTTGTTCCGTCAGAGCCGTGCGATGATCTGAGGTGGTGACAGGGTCAGGATTTCCAGGATGTTGAACCGGTGTTTTCTGGCCGTCGAGATGACGGACCTGATGTCGGCGAAGACCCGCGCGCCCTCGAGGGTGCGGAAGGTGCCCGAGATTTTCATGCGCAGCTTCATCATGCGCAGGTCCTGTTCGGCCTGATTGTTTGTGAATGGGACCGCGAAGTCGGCGATGAATCGCAAAACGTCATCGCGGTAGTCACGCAGGCGGAGGAGCAGGTTGTGGCCTGGCCGCCTGGCTTTTCGGCCGCGGGTGCCGGGGCTTTTGGCCAGCGGGGGCTGGCGTTCGTGGAAGGCGAGCCCCTTGGCGAGGATCGCCATGTATCTGGTGACTATACCCTGGCGAACCAGTTCCGGGAGTTCGGTCTCGCCTTGATCCTGAGCCGCGCATCTGAGCTGATTGGCGCTATGAAGCACTGCGCTCATCTCCGTCGCCCAAGGCTCTTTTTCGATCTCTTCGATGGCCTTGAGTTCGCGCAAGTGATGCGCCCCGCAGAGGGCGTGGGCGTCCACTCCGCTCATATGGGCGTAGTAGGGTTTCCAGTGATCATGAATGATCGTCCCGCCGGTCAGGAAGGTTGGAACAGCACCGCGTTTGGCGCTGATGCGGTAATGGGTGAAGGCGGTATCGCAGATCGTGTGCAGCCAGTGCAGCTTGCCGGCAACACGAAGTCCGGTCTCGTCCAGATGCCGAACGCCGCCTTCGGCAAGCCGGGCGAGAATGTGTTCAACCACGACACCCATCTTATTTGCCGCGCCGCGCGTCCAGTTGGTCACGCTGGCCGCGCACAAGCTGGTGGCCCCAAACAGGTCGCGCATAAGCTGGCAGACCCGATCCTCGGGTATCAGCTGCTGAACATTGCAATAGACCGCCACTGCCCGCATGCGCGTGCCATATTGCACATGCGCGGCCACGCCATCGGGAAAGCCAGCCGTCGTCGTGGCTCGACAATGGTCGCAACAATAAACCGCCGCCTGATGCTCGGTGACCTCCAGGCGTGGCGCAGGCAAGTCGAACACCTGACGCTTCTCGATCCCTTTCACCATCTCCGCCGTCAGGGCGCTCTGACAGGCGCTGCAATGCGTCGCCTCATGCCGTTCGACAAAGTCGGGTGTTGACGTCTGGCGCAGGGTGTCGCCCCGGTGGCCAACTTGGCCGCCACTTTTCTTTCCGGATTTGCCACGCAGGCTGCGCGGGGCTGGCTTCTTCAGGCCATCACTTGAAGGGGGCTTGCTGCTATTGCTGCTGTTCTTGGCCAACTGTCGGCGCAGGTCCGTGATCTCTTCCGCCATGCTCGCCAACGCAGCTTCAAGCTCAGCGATCCGACGCAGAGCCGTGGCGAGAAGTTGTTCAAGGGCGGCAACCTGATCCATCCCACCACTGATTCAGAGAAATCAACCCGGCGCCACAGAATTCAGACAAGAAAGAAAAAAACACGCGCAAAATGGCAAATTCGACTCACCATAAAACTGACAATAACACTCAAACGTGGGGGGTGCTTGGGAGTTACCATTAAACAGGATATTCGCGGTCAGCCTAGTCCCTCGCTTCGCATGATTTGACGTTGTGATATTTTTCTGAATCACTCTGCTATAGATTTTGGGAGGGTATTGAGATGTCAAAATGTGGTCGTGCTGTGAAGTATGTTGTTCGACTGAATGCTGGTGAGCGGTTGCAGCTTGAGGATATGATCCGCACGGGTCGGCAGGCGGCGTATCGACTGCTCAAGGCGCGGATATTGCTCAAGGCAGATGTATCTTCAGACAGTGGCGGCTGGGATGACGAGCGGATTGCAGAAGCTTTGGAGACCAGTGTTTCCACAGTATTCCGTACCCGCCGCCAGGTTGTGGAAGAAGGCCTTGAGGCGGCTCTGGGTCGCAAAAAGCAGAAGACCCCGTCCACGCCAGCAATCTTTGATGGAACCGCTGAGGCGAAGCTCATTGCGTTGGCCTGTTCGGAACCACCGGAGGGTCACGCGCGCTGGTCTTTGCGTCTTCTGGAAACGCGCGTGGTCGAATTGGGCATCGTTGAAGCAGCCAGCGACAGCACGATCCATCGGGTGCTCAAAAAAACGCGCTCAAACCGCACAAGAGCCGCTATTGGGTGATCCCTCCGAAAGCCAATGCAGGTTTTGTTGCTGCGATGGAAGATGTGCTGGAAGTCTACACGCGCCCCTATGATCC
Source organism: uncultured Paracoccaceae bacterium (assembly GCA_951812305.1). GTDB lineage: Bacteria > Pseudomonadota > Alphaproteobacteria > Rhodobacterales > Rhodobacteraceae > Rhodobacter_B. The sequence continues at coordinate 620,662 of CATOSB010000004.1, read as the reverse complement.
GGCCCGCCCGCTGGTTTGCCTTGACGAGACCAGCAAGCAGCTGACCTTTGAGACCCGTACGCCGATCCCAATCCGGCCGGGGCGCGAAGCCCGTTTCGACTATGAATACGAGCGCGCGGGTGTGGCCAGCCTGTTCATGTTGTTTGCCCCGCTTGAAGGCTGGCGCCATGTTGCCGTTCGAGACCGCCGAACCGCCATCGATTTTGCCCACATTCTCAAGGACCTCGCCGACACCCACTTCCCCAAGGCTGACCGGATTACACTGGTTCAGGACAATCTCAACACCCACAACCCGGCGTCGTTATACAAGGCCTTTCCACCTGATGAAGCCCGTCGCATTGTCGAACGGTTTGAGTGGCACTTCACGCCCAAACACGGCTCCTGGCTCAACATCGCAGAATGTGAACTCAGCACACTTGCGCGTCAATGTCTCGACCGCCGCATTCCTGATCGCAACACCTTGGCCAATGAAGCAAAGGCATGGGAAACCGAGCGAAACACCGCATCCGCAAAGGTGACATGGCGATTCTCAACTAAAGACGCACGCATCAAACTTGCTCACCTTTACCCGCAAATCGGATGAATCAAGGGACTAGCATTCTGGCGAAAAAATGAACGCTAGAGTTTGCAGTCGCAGCAAAGCGGTTTATAAAGGCGCCTCGTACATTTTTTGGAGCAAAGAAAATGAGCAATTGGGACAAGTCTGGGTGGCGAAACAAGCCTCGGGTCCAGATGCCCGAGTATACGGATGAGAAATCGCTGAATGCCGTTGAAGCACAGCTTTCAAAATATCCGCCGCTCGTCTTTGCGGGCGAAGCGCGACGGCTTCGCGAACGGCTGGCGGCAGTGTCCCGTGGCGAGGGTTTTTTGCTGCAAGGTGGCGATTGTGCCGAAAGCTTCGCGGAATTCAGTGCCGATAATTTGCGCGATTCCTTCAAGGTTTTTCTGCAGATGGCGATGGTTCTGACATTCGGTGCGAAAGTGCCGGTGACCAAGGTCGGGCGCGTTGCTGGGCAGATGGCAAAGCCGCGTTCTGCGCCAACCGAGGTAGCGGATGGCGTGGAATTGCCGAGCTATCGCGGCGACATCATCAATGGGTTTGAATTCACCGAAGCATCACGTGTTCCCGACCCGAACCGAATGCTGCAGGCTTACACGCAGGCCGCGGCGTCGCTGAATCTTTTGCGGGCGTTTTCAACCGGTGGCTTTGCCGATATGCGGCGCGTTCATTCCTGGACGCTCGGGTTTACCGATCACGACGACGCGGAAAAATACCGCGACATGGCCAATCGCATTCAGGATACGATTGATTTCATGGAAGCCGCTGGCGTTGGCGGAGAGGCGAGGCACGAGTTTTCGACGGTGGATTTCTATACCAGCCACGAAGCCTTGTTGCTGGAATACGAGGAATCGCTGTGTCGGTTGGATTCAACATCCGGAAAATGGCTGGCCGGGTCTGGCCACATGATCTGGATTGGCGATCGGACACGGCAGCCCGATGGCGCCCATGTCGAGTTTTGCAAAGGGGTGATGAACCCGATTGGTCTGAAATGTGGTCCGTCGATGACGACCGGGCATTTGAAATCGTTGATCTCGACACTGAACCCTGAAAACGATCCTGGACGGTTGACGCTGATTGCGCGCTTTGGAGCAGGGAGCCTGGGCGATCATTTGCCACGGCTGGTCAGGGCTGTGGAAGAGGAAGGGGCAAATGTTGTCTGGTCCTGCGATCCGATGCATGGCAACACGATCAAGTCGACCACCGGTTACAAGACACGGCCCTTCGACAGTGTTTTACGTGAAGTGAAGGAGTTTTTCGGAGTGCACCGTGCCGAAGGCACAATTCCCGGCGGTGTGCATTTCGAAATGACCGGTAAAGATGTCACAGAATGCACCGGCGGTGCCATTGCAGTGACCGATGAGGATCTGTCGGATCGCTATCATACGGCTTGCGACCCGCGGCTGAACGCAAGTCAGGCCCTGGAGTTGGCGTTTCTTGTCGCGGAGGAACTTATTACTGGGCGCAAGGACGTTGTCGCACCTGCCGCTTAACACAAAATACAGCTCAACAATTAACCCCCGGCACCAAATGCCGGGGGTTAATCTGTTCCACGTGAAGCAGTTAATGATTGATTAACCGCCCTTGCGCTTCAATTATGAGCCTATCCGGATTTGACCAGTCGAAGATAGTGCGGCGCGATTTTGGTTTCCTTTTCCGGATTGGCCTCGTGTTTGAAGGCCGGCGCAGATTCGGCGAAACCCGGCTGCTTTTGTGCTGCGGATTCTTTTTTCGGTTCCGGCATCCGCGTGGTGGCATCCGCGACGGCAACAATTCGGCGAAAGTGCATCCGCTCGATCGCGAAACGACGCGGCGCCCGCCCAATGGAGCCCACAGTTTGCAGACACCCGATAATCCTGTGTGGGCCACCATTGTCATTTTCAAGCGGTGCAAGGAACAGCCGTGCGTTCAGGGCAGGGCACCCAAGAGTTGACGGGCTGGACAGTCGAATTTCCGCGACCCGGGGCTCACTAACGACCTTTTTCAAAGCGTCGGAAATCTGGATCCGTGCGGCTGGCTCAAAAAGGGCCGTCAGGGGCATTCCGCGCACTTCCATCCCCAGAAGATCGCACAAGTGCATACCAGCGACGCGAATGCGCGCAACGCCGGGTGCCAATATTTCCAGCATCAACGCATATTCCAGAGCACCGTCGAGTCCACGTGGATCAATCTCGCCACGTTTGGGCATCATCCGCCCGTCACGCAGGCCTTCCCAATAAGCATCAACCTGCGCAATGGCTGGAAAATTCACTGGTTCGTCCTCTGTCACAAGCGTAAATACGTTGCTTTCTTGTCTCTTGGCAGGCCCCATCGGTTCACCCCTTGGTCAAAACACAGCATTGAAGGTGTGAAGGACCCCGCCTATTAACCATAGGATCAGAATCCTTACTCTTTCCTTAATCTGCCACAGAATGCGGCAAAAACGAGGCAGAAAGTACTCAAATGGTTAATTCCAATGGTTAAATCCATGACAGGATTTGCATCATCGCGCGGCGAAGCCGCGGGGTGGAACTGGGCCTGGGATATTCGGGCGGTAAATGCGCGCGGACTGGATATACGGCTGCGGTTGCCCGATTGGCTAGAGGGTTTAGAACAGCCAACGCGTGCGGCTGTCACTAAAAAAGTCGCCAGAGGAAACGTGTCACTGGGATTACGTTTAACGCGAGATGCTGCCGAGGGCGCGGAGCAGCTTGATCAAGATGCCTTGAGACGTGCTATCGAACAAATAGTAATAGTTGAGGGCGTCGCAAAAGCGCAGGATTTGAAGCTGGCTAAGACAAGCGCGGCGGAACTGTTGACCGCACGCGGCGTGCTGGTGGTAAACCAGCCGGAAGACGATAGTGCGGCGCTGACCAAAACGATACTCGCAGCTTTGCCTGACTTGCTCACGGCGTTTGACGAAATGCGCGCGGGGGAGGGGGCGGAACTCAATAGCGTCTTGAACGCTCAGATCGACAAAATAGAGGCGCTGACCGCCGCAGCCGCCACGCTTGCCGAGAGCCGAAAGGAGGCTGTGGCTGCGCGACTGCGCGAAAACATTGCGCGCGTGTTGGAAACGACAGAGGCAGTGGATGAAGGACGGCTGGCACAGGAACTGGCGCAGATCGCTGTGAAATCGGACGTGACGGAAGAACTTGATCGTCTTCGCGCCCATGTGTCCGCGGCGCGCGAGTTACTGGCAAGCGAGGAACCCGTGGGCAGAAAGCTTGATTTCCTGTCACAGGAATTCAATCGCGAGGCCAATACGCTGTGTTCCAAGGCGCAGTCTGCTGAACTGACGGCTGTGGGCCTTGACCTTAAGGCCACCATCGACCAGATGCGCGAACAGGTTCAGAACGTGGAGTAAACTGATGGCCGCGCGCCGGGGTCTTTTGATAATTTTATCGTCGCCGTCAGGGGCGGGGAAGTCGTCGCTGGCCCGTGCGATACGCGAATGGGACCCGACCATTCAGTTCTCGGTATCCGCCACGACTCGACCGGCGCGAGAAGGGGAGGCCGACGGGCGCGAATACCATTTCCGCAGCCATGACGAATTCAATGCAATGGTCAAAAACGGCGAGATGCTGGAATATGCGACCGTATTTGAAAACCTCTACGGAACACCAATTTCGCCCGTTGAGGCGGCAATTTCTGCTGGCAAGGATGTATTGTTCGACATCGACTGGCAGGGCGGTCAGCAGATCCGGGACTCAGAACTCGGCATGGATGCGGTCTCGGTCTTTCTATTGCCGCCCTCAATCGAGGAATTGCAGAACCGGTTGCAAAAGAGAGCGCAGGACGACGATGAAACCATCAAGCGCAGAATGCAAAAGAGCTCCGCCGAAATCTCGCATTGGGCGGAATATGACTATGTGTTGGTGAACAATGATTTTGATGCGACGCTTGGCCAGCTTTGCGCGATTCTGACCGCAGAGCGGCAGCGCCGGACACGACAACTGGGATTGAGTGAATTGGTGCGCGACCTGAACACCGAATTCGAAGCGCGAGCCGCGAAATGAAGCGTCCGAGCCAGACGATTGTTCGCCGCGAGGCGCGTCCAATTTCCGCCAGCCGGTCACTGGTCAGCCCGATCTATCCATCTGTCGCCTATGCATCCGAGAGCCCCGATATGCTGGATTCACAGTATCTGGGAGAGGTGGAAGGCTACACCTACGCCCGCGAGGGGCATCCAAACGCGACAATCCTGGCTGAAAAGATCGATTTACTTGAGGGCGCCACCGGTGGCCTCATCACCGGCAGTGGTATGGCGGCAATCACCGCGTTGTTTATGGGTATGTTGAGCGCGGGCGATCATGTGCTTGGTGGCAATCAGCTTTATGGCCGGTCGCTGCGGCTGATGAAAATCGATTTGCCGCGATTTGGGATCGAGACAGATCTTTCCGACCCGACTGATGCCAATGCTTTTCTGGCGGCGATCAAGCCAAACACCCGCATGATTCTTTTGGAAGTTGTGTCTAATCCAACGCTTCGCGTTGCGGATATTTCCGCGATCACGAAGGGTGCGCATGAACGCGGTATCCTGGTGGCGATTGACAATACATTCACCACGCCGTTCGGATACCGCCCCTTGGATCACGACGCGGATTTTGTCATTCATTCAGTGACAAAGCTGCTGTCGGGGCACTCAGACACGACGCTTGGATACATTGCGGCGCGCGACACCGATCACCGGCGCGCGCTTTATGATTTCATCGTGACGACTGGGATGACGCCCAGCCCGTTTGACTGCTGGCTCGCTGAAAGAGGATTGCAGACATTCGATATTCGTTATCAACGCGCAGCGGCCAATGCGCGACTTTTAGCGGATGCACTGGCCGAGAATGAACAGGTTGAAACTGTCATTTATCCGACCAGAATTGATCACCCTGACCACAACCGCGCTGTTGCGCTTTTGCAGGGCGAGGGGGGGCACATGGTCAGTTTTCGAATTGCGGGCGGGCGCGAAGTTGCGAACCGTTTGGTAAAGGCAGCCCCAAAAATTGCCTTTGCGCCCACGCTTGGCGACATCGGCACAACGCTAAGCCATCCCGCGTCCTCGTCGCATCGCGGCATGACGGATGGCGAACGCAAGGCGCTCGGAATACCAGAGGGATTTTTTCGGGTTTCGGTCGGCGTTGAACCAATCGATATTTTGATCGATGAATTCGCAACGGCCATCAACGCGGCCACGAACGGGTAGGCTATGTGAAGCCCGGTTCGCTTACGCAAAATCCATTGGAATTGGATCGGCGCGATTTATACCAAGGGTTATTCAATCTGACCGACTTTCGCCCAGTTGCGGCTTGCGATGGATGTGATGGTTTGCGGTCTTGCGATGAGGTTGTTCCAGGCCTCGCACCCCGCGTCGAGAATCGCGTCATATGTGTCGAACGTCCGGTTTGCGAGCCATGTCTGGCGGAGATATTGCCAAATGTTTTCGGTTGGATTCAGCTCTGGTGATTTGGGCGGCAGAAACATGAGCGACAGGTTTTGCGGGATTTCCAGAGCGGATGTCGTGTGCCAGCCGGCTTGGTCCATGAGGATGACGGCGTGGGCGCCATCGGAGACAATTTTGCTGATTTCTTCCAGGTGGCGCTGCATCGCATAGGTGTCGGCTGCTGGCATCATGATCGCCGCGCCGGTGCCGCGTTCGGGGCAGATGGCGCCAAAAAGATACGCATTTTGGTAACGCTGATCGGCGGGCTGGCGGGGCCGTGTGCCCTTGCGTGCCCACTGGCGGACGCGGGTGTTCTTCTGACCGAGACGCATCTCGTCCTGGAACCAGATTTCGACGGGTTTGTCCGGCGGCACCCCCTGAAGCGTCTCCTTCAGATTGTCGCCGAAGTTTTTTTGAAATCCTCAATGACCTGCACGTCCTGCCCCGGGTGCTGAGGGCGTGCGCTGATGTGGGAAAAGCCCAGATTGTGCAGAATCTGCCCCACATGGCGCTCGTGATAGTCGACGCCAAAACGCGCCTTGATCACATTCTTCAAATCGACCCGCCGCCAGCGGACGACACCGTCCTTTTCAGGATCAGGACCGGTCTCGACAAGAGCCGCCAGTTCATCCAGTTGCGCATTGTCAAGGCGGGATCGCGAGCCTCCTCGCTGCCGATCCAGCAGCCCCGCTGGACCATCAGCGTTGAAACGGAGCACCCAGTCCCTGAGCGTTTGCCGGTCCATCCCGCCAATGCGGGCCGCAGCCCCACGCGACATGCCATCGGCGATAGCGGCAAGCGACAAAAGCCGTCGGCTCTGCCGGGCATCAGAACTCTCTGCGGCAAGCTTGCGCAGATCATTGGCGGTAAAATCGGCTCGCATCGGTATCCTGGCTGGCATCGGTGGTCTCCTTTGCCAATCTTGAATCACCTCAGCACCTCAGGCGGTACCCAAAATCCATAGCTGAGTCATTTTGAAGCACCCTTGGTATTAGTTGGCAGAAGGATGTGCCCCGGTCTTACCATTATTCGCATAATCAGTATTATGGTAATTATTGTTAAACCTAAATTGGCAACCATCCACTGTAGGACGTCCACTTACTCCGTTGTTTTATAATGTTTTCGGCTACAATAGCCGTAATCCTGGCACAACCCAGCAACGAATTTGAACCGAAAGTTCGACAGGCCTCGCCAATCCAGTTTTACCTGATAAATTATCTGCAGATACACGGTTGGGGTTAGCCGAGGTATCGACGTGATTTGTTGCCGACTTTGGCGGTGGCTTTGCTGTCGGAATCCGTACCCCTTCCATGATCGACAAATAATTGGAGACGACAGAATGCTCGCGTATGTCGAGGCTATAACCAGTTCGAATACTATGGAAGACGTTTGGCCAATACATTGCGATGCGATGGCGGAATTTGGTTTCAATCGTATCCTGTACGGCCTGACTTGGACCCGTAGTCGGGATCAGACCAGCCTTGGCCCGAGGGATGACTTTCTGGTTCTGACAAATCTTGACGAAACCTATACCGGCCCATTCGTTGATCAGGGCCTTTATAAACACGCGCCGATGATGCGTTGGGTGCTGAGAAACACAGGTGCGATGAGTTGGGGTTGGTTGCGAGATCAAGTTGATAACCTTACCGAGGAAGAAAAGCTGGTTATGGCGTTTAACAACCAGCAAGGTGTTCGTTCCGGGTATTCTGTTTCTTTTCAAGGCGTTGACAAGAAATCCGTCGCGGCGATTGCTTTGATGGCGGATCCTGATGTCAGCCAGGATGCGGTCGACGCCATGTGGAAGGAACACGGACGCACGATTGTCGCTATGAACAACGTGTTGCACCTGAAGGTCGTTCAATTGCCTGATAACGCGGTTCGTAAAACACTGACAAACAGACAGCGTGAAACGCTCGAATGGGTCGGCGAAGGAAAACCACCCAGGATATCGGGATCATCATGGGTCTCACGTCTGCGACTGTTAAAAAACACCTTCGGCTCGCGCGTGAGGCGCTGGATGTGGAAACAACGGCTCAGGCGGTTGTAAAGGCTGCATTTCAAAACCAGATTTTTTTGCTTGAAGGGCTCAATCCGGGTTAATCTCGCCACTCAAATAATTAATAAATAACGATTTAATCGCTTTCAAGCCGATTTGCGCGATTTGTCCGTTAAGTGCTCCACTTAAAAAGGTACGGAATCCCTTACTTTATTTCCAAGACGTTAATTTGCATCCTGACTGTGTTCCGTGAGTGGTGGCATTTAGCCAAGGAACGGCGAGCCGAAACGATCTGAGTTTTCAAGGTTGTGGCTGGTTCGTACCGGGCAACCGGACGCTGGGCTGGGGGTGTATAGTCCATCACCAGCCTGGCACCCTAAGAGGTCCCAGTCCTCATCCCCAACCGTCAGGGGCCTCTGTCAATAGGAAATGGCGCGGTCGCGTGAACGGCAACCGCGCCGTTTTCGTGCGCGTCCTGTAAAGGGGAAATTTGAACCAAGCTTGTCAGATATGAAAAGGGCGCCAAATAATGGCGCCCTGCTCTATCGGAATTGGCCCAAAGTCAGCCCTGTGCGGCTTTCGCGACCTCTGCGGCAAAGTCTTCTTTCTCAACTTCGATGCCTTCGCCAACCTCTAAGCGTACATAGGTTGTGATTTCTACGCCAGCTTCCTTGGCGGCGTCGCCAACTGTCTGATCCGGGTTCACAACAAACGCCTGACCAAGCAGCGTGTTTTCGGCCAGCCATTTGTTCATACGACCGACAATCATCTTCTCGATAACCGCCTCTGGCTTGCCGCTTTCGCGCGCGATGTCCATCTGGATCGACTTTTCGCGCTCTACAACAGCTGGGTCGAGTTCCGCCTCGCTCAAAGCTGCGGGGTGCGCAGCCGCGATATGCATCGCAATCTGCTTGCCGATACCATTGTCGGCGCCGTTCAGTGCGACAAGAACGCCGATCTTGCCCATTCCGGCTGCGGCGGCATTGTGGACGTAGGACACGACACTGTCGCCTTCTACCGATGCCATGCGGCGAACCGACATGTTTTCGCCAATCGTCGCGATCTTGTCAGTAATTGTATCTGACACGGACTTACCGCCCAGATCAGTACCCGCTAACGCCTCTACATCCCCGGCGCCGGTTGCGGCCTTAGCGATTGTGGCAACCATTTCCTGGAATTCGGCGTTCTTGGCGACAAAGTCGGTTTCCGAGTTCACTTCAACGGCAACACCCCTGCCGCCCTCAATTGCCACAGCGACCAGACCTTCGGCGGCCGTGCGTCCGGCCTTCTTGGCGGCTTTCGCCAGACCTTTTGTGCGCAACCAGTCAACCGCAGCTTCCATATCGCCATCGGTTTCGGTCAGCGCCTTTTTGGCGTCCATCATGCCTGCGCCGGTGGAATCGCGCAGTTGTTTCACTAGCTTCGCAGTGATTGCCATATCTGGCTCTCCTTCAAATCAAACTGCCCTGGGACTGAGCATACCGCTCTTCCCGCGTCGTATTCGTGATTGTGGGTTCAGCTTTCTACAGCCTCTTCCGCTGGTTTTTCAGCCGCCTCACTGGATTCAGCACTGGCTTCTTCTGCGGGCGCGTCTTCTGCAGGTTTGGCCTCTGCCGGTTCTTCCTTGGCCTTGGCTTCTTTCGCGGTGGTTTCTTTCTTGGTTTTGGTTTCTTCCGCAGCTTGCTCTTTCTTGGTTTTGGTTTCTTTAACGGCGGGCTCTTCCGCCAGAACTTCCTCTACCGGAGCTTCTTCGGCCTCACCAAGATCAACGCCTGCGGCGCCAAGCTGTGCGCTCATGCCGTCCAACGCCGCGCGGCTGACCAGATCACAGTAAAGCGCGATAGCGCGCGATGCGTCATCGTTGCCCGGGATCAAATAATCAATGCCGTCAGGTGAGCAGTTCGTATCAACAACCGCGACAACCGGAATGCCCAGCTTGTTAGCTTCGGCAACTGCGAGGTCTTCCTTGTTCACGTCGATCACGAAGATCAGATCGGGAAGCCCGCCCATTTCGCGGATACCGCCCAGCGACGCCTGAAGCTTGTTGTGGTCGCGTTCCATCGACAGCCGCTCGCGCTTGGTCAGGCCTTCGGAGCCTTCCGCCATCTGCTCGTCCAACGTATTCAGGCGTTTGATCGACTGGGAAACGGTGTTCCAGTTGGTCAGCGTGCCGCCAAGCCAGCGATGGTTCATATAGTATTGTGCGCACCGCTCTGCCGCTTCAGAGATCGGACGCTGTGCCTGACGCTTGGTGCCGACAAACAGGATCGAACCGCCCCTGGCGACAACTTCACGCACTGCGTTCAGTGCTGCGTCCAGCATCGGGACGGTTTGGGTCAGATCCATAATGTGGATGCCGTTCCGATCGCCATAGATGAATTCCGACATCCGCGGATTCCAACGCTGGGTCTGGTGGCCAAAGTGAACGCCCGCTTCCAACAGCTGACGCAAAGAGAATTCAGGCAAAGCCATCTCTGCAGTTCCTTTCCGGTTTCTATCCTCGGTGCAGCGCATCACCCATTTCGGGCAACCGGCGGACACGATCAGGGATTTCTCCCCTGATGGCCCAAGCCACACCTGTGAAGTTCGCGCGGCGTATTACAATATATTAGCCCTGTAAAGCCCAATAGCTTGCGCATCCCGGTTCTTGTGACCAGAACGGAAAGATGGGACGCGTAAGGAGACACGCAAGAATAATTGCTACGTTTGGTGGCGGCGGCGTGGTGTGATTGTGTAGTTCCATTCTGGGTGGAATGCATTCCCTTCGATGACGAGGCTATCCATTTCAGCTTTGGTGACCTTAACACCCTTCTCGTAAATACTTTCGTCAAGTGCGCATTCTACTTTCAGCCCAGCGTTCGTCGTCGTCGCCCCGATCAACTCGACGACTGCCATACGGCTGGACAGCGGCCGTCCGCGCCAGTTCTGTGTGATGTGGCAAAACATCCGATGCTCGATGAGGTTCCACTTGGATGTGCCGGGCGGATAGTGATGGACGTGCAAGACAAGGTCGGTTTCGTCAGCAAACCTCTGCAGTTCTACCTTCCATAACCGGACGCGCGCACCGTTCGATCCGCCGCAGTCAGCAGTTATTGTCAGCTCGCGCATGCCAGGATGGCGCTGCTGGCCCATGCGCTTCTGCCAGGTACGGATAGAGTTGACGGCGAATGAAGCAGTGTCAGCGGTGACGCCCACGCTAACCCAGCCAGTATTGGTGCCAACGTCGTAGACACCGTAGGGCACCACCTTGCCGAGCTCCTTGTCGGGGAAATCATGTATGTTAATGCAGCGGGGGTCGCCTTTTGGCCGGTAGTCGCTGCCATCGTTGCGGTAGTTTCCGATCAACTCCTTCTTTTTGGTGTCGACCGAGATAACAGGCTGCCCAGCCGCCTGCGCGTCCAATACCCTGGCGTTAATATGCTCAAACTGCGCGTCGCGATCAGGGTGGTTGGTGCCATCGTGCGTTTTGCGATTGACCTGCCGCGAATATTCCAACTTTGTTTCCAGCAACCTGGCGACAGTATTGGCACATATAGTATGGCCTGCAGCACACAGTGCCGCTGCCAGCTTTGCCGGGCTCTTCGACACCCATTTAAGCGGACGTATAGGATCACCCATCGTCGCTGGCTCGGCGAGACGCTGCAAGTCGGACACCAGCGTCGTATCAAGGTCGGCGACCTCGCGTCGCCCTCCACCCTTGCGGCGCACGCGGCCATTGCCTGGACCTGGAGTATCAAGATCATTGATGCCTCGCCCGATGGTGGAACGTGCGAGGCCAGTGATCTCCGCAACTGCCGCAAGACCGCCACGCCCCGCCGCTCGGGCTTCTGCGGCAGCAAACAAACGCCGACCTCGTTCGCCAAGCTTCGAACCAAAAACTTCCCATCGCTCCTGAATTTGTTCTCGCTCTACCATGATTATCGATTACCATATTGAGAACGGCATGGGAATCGTGCGGACCAGAGTCAAACCGTCGCAGCGGCAAAGGTTTGCGATTCACTTATTGTTGCGTGTCTCCTAATTTGCATCGGCTCTGTACTTTGGGACGTCATCGGGCGGTCATCGGCCCATATGCGTGTGGGTTCTGATGTGCCGGGCCGGATAACGCGCATACCGGGCGGTGTTGCGTTGAACATCGCGATGACGTTGCGCCGGTTTGATCTGACCCCGATCCTTCTTTCAGCCGTGGGCAGGGATGGTGAGGGCGACGAACTGGTGGCACGTTGCAATGCGATGGGGATGGAGATCGATCACCTTTACCGATCGGAAGACCTGCCCACAGATGTATATATGGCGGTCGAGGGCGCCAACGGGCTGATCGCGGCAATTGCGGACGCGCATTCGCTGGAAGCGGCCGGCGACAAGATCCTGAAACCATTGAGAGACGGCACGTTTGGGGATGTCGAAGCCCCCTGCCCCGATATCATCGCGCTGGACGGCAACCTGACTGAGGCACTCTTGGCTGAAATCGCGGGTTCGCCGCTGTTCACAGCGGCGGATCTGCGCGTTGCCCCGGCTAGCCCGGGCAAGGCAGAACGATTGCTTCCGCTTCTGTCGTGCAGGAACGCGACATTTTACGTCAACAAGGAGGAAGCCGGGCTTTTGTGCCACCGGCATTTTGACGATTCGATCATGGCCGCAAAGGCAATTGCAGATCGAGGCGCGGCGCGGGTTCTGGTGACAGATGGCGGCAACACGGCGGCAGAGGCGCGCGACGGCAAAGTGATCATCGCGACTCCGCCACCGGTGATGGTGACCCGCGTAACCGGCGCCGGCGACACGTTCATGGCCGGTCATATTGCGGCCGAGACACGCGGAGCTTTGGGACAGGCTGCGCTTGAGGCGGCTTTGCAGGCGGCAGCGGAATACGTGTCGGGAGATGTGCCAACATGATTGAGCTGCACTACTCGCCCGAGGTTTCGGATGCCCGGACACATGGGCAGGCAATCGTTGCTTTGGAGTCAACGATCATCACCCATGGAATGCCCTTTCCGCAAAATGTCGAAACCGCGCGGCGTGTTGAGGCGACGGTCCGTGCAAAGGGCGCCGTGCCGGCGACGATTGCCGTGTTGGAGGGCAAGCTTCGGATTGGGTTAAGCGACACAGAGCTTGAACAGCTCGCGATGACGCAAGATGTCATGAAGCTTTCCCGCGCCGATATGGCCATTGCCATCACCACTGGCAAAACCGGCGCCACCACAGTCGCCGCCACCATGATCGCCGCACATCTCGCCGGGATAAAGGTCTTTGCAACCGGCGGCATTGGCGGCGTGCATCGCGGCGCGGAAGAAAGCTTCGATATCTCCGCTGACTTGCGCGAATTGGCAATTACGCCGGTAACCGTCGTGTCCGCCGGCGCAAAAGCCATTCTGGATTTGCCAAAGACGCTGGAAGTTCTGGAGACATTCGGTGTGCCCGTGATCGCCTATGGTCAGGACGAATTGCCTGCCTTCTGGTCCCGTGACAGCGGAATCGGCGCGCCCTTGCGGCTCGACAGCGCCGCGGACATTGCCAAATCGCATCGCACCCGGCGAGACTTGGGGTTGTCCGGCGGCCAGCTTGTGGCCAACCCAATTCCGAAGGCAGACGAAATCCCGCGATCCGAATTGCAGACTATCGTGAACAAGGCGCAGGACAGCGTTGGCAAGAACGGTATTACAGGCAAGGATGTGACTCCATATCTGCTGTCGCGCATCTTTGATCTGACGGATGGGCGGTCGCTGGCGTCAAACATCGCGCTTGTTCTGAACAATGCCCGTTTGGCCAGCGCCATTGCAAAAGAATTGAACACAACGCCCGCTTGAGCGGTTACATTTTCGCAACCCACGTTGTGGCAGACACGATTAGGCCCTATGTATCCGCGAACGGGGTAACGATCGATCAATGACAACGCCATTTGAACCACCAGAACCTCAGCCGCCAAAGCGCGCGCGGTTTGCCGGGCTCAGAAATTCGTTTCTGGCCGGGTTGGTGGTCATTGCACCGATCGGCGTCACAATCTGGCTGATCTGGACAATCATCGGTTGGGTTGACGGGTTTGTCCTGCCCTTCATACCCGGCGCCTATCAGCCTGATGTTCTGATCAATCGCTGGCTTGGCAATTCACCGGGCGAATCTGGATATATCAACATCAACCTGCGGGGCGTCGGTGTCGTTTTGTTCCTGCTGTTCACCATTTTCATCGGCTGGATCGCGAAAGGCATTATCGGGCGTTCGATGATTGGCTGGGCGCAGGGATTGATGGAACGCACACCGGTCGTGCGCACGATCTATAACGCGCTGAAACAGATCGCAGAGACGGTATTTGCACAATCGGAAACCTCATTCGACAAGGCTTGTCTCGTGCAATACCCACGTAATGGTATTTGGGCGATTGCGTTTATTTCAACCTCTGCCAAGGGTGAAATTCAGGACAAGATCCCGCGCGATGAACAACTGATGTCGGTATTCCTGCCGACAACGCCAAACCCGACATCAGGCTTTCTGCTGTTCGTTCCGCAATCTGACGTCGTCGAACTGGATATGACAGTTGAGGATGCCGCGAAGTTGGTGATTTCTGCTGGTCTTGTCTATCCAAACGGAACCGTGGCGCCGGTTGATATCGATGCGCTAAGTGAAGAGGATCGCGCGCGCCTTTCAGCATGACGGCGGATTACAACTCAACCTCTTCGCCAATATCGTCGCCGTCTTCATTGACCTCCCAATACGCCAGATTCGCGTCGACATTCTGGGAGGCGCAAATCTCTTTTAGCGTCGCCATAAACGCACGCACATCATCCTCATTTCCCTGGCGCAATCCATCGAGAAGAAACAGCGGACGAGTCGTTCCATCCACGACCGGATTGGTCACATAAATGCTGGTTTGTGTATCCTCATAAGTGAACTCTTCATTCGCAACCCGTTCCTTGAACTTCACCTCGCCAAGCCATTCGTGGAGAATGGCGACAACGACGGCATCGTCACCAGTCTTGATTTCACCTGAAAGCTCAAATCGTTGCATACTTGCGTCCCTTAGATGTTCATCGACGGTTCCATATCAAACTCGCCGCCTTTTACGACCATCGAAACGGCCTCGACATTTTGTTCGGGAAATTCGGATGCAAATTTGACTGTAACCGCTTTCAGATCCGGCAGGCGGTTATCCTTGCCAGAAATCAACCCCTGGACAATGACATAGGCTGTCTTCCGGGCGTTGGATGTCGATTTGTAAATCTTTCCTTTCTTGTCGATGATCTGGTGACCCATCTCAACGAACCCGCGATAGCTCATCGTGGTAAAGTCCACGGGCTGCCCGCGTTTGGCCTCTTCGGCGTGCTCGTCGTGATATTTGAACCGCCCAGCATATTTTCCAACCATGAAGCCCATGAAATAGGCGGGCGTCACCATCACAGCGATATCGACATCACCTGCAAGTGCACTGCGCAATGATGACCCCTGAATACGCACGTCGTCATGCGGGAGACCCTTTTCGTCCAAAAGGGCGTGCAATCGAGCACTGAAGTCGCCAAACGTCTCTTCGTCGTCGAACCTATGCGGATACCCACGCTCCAGCACGACATCTTGCCAGTTCGCCATTTCCTGAATCAACACGGTGGCCGTGCGGGGTTTTCTGGTACGACTACCGGTGTACATCAGGTCGGCTGTCACATTGTCGGCGATGCCTCTGTCGCGCGCAGCGTCGTAAATCTGCGCCGCATCCTGATCAGAATAATTGTACGCAAATTTTCCAGAATTCCGACGCACCCGGCTTTTGACATTGTCGACGACTGCCTTAAGTGTAGCGAATTTGGTTTTGATGTAATTGACAAGTCTGCCCAGAAAATCATTCTTCGTCTTGAACCGTATAGTCCGGGTTGTTGATGATGCGATCCACCCGATCGCGCCTCTTTGTGCCTCGTCCAGATGCGAGTCGATCTCGGATCGGATGCTTTCGGTTTGGCCCATGCGCAGGAAGTAGTTTCCCTTATCGTCTGGCAAATCCTTAAATAGAACCCTGCGCTGTAACGGTGCCGAATTACGGGGATTTTCGGGCGCTAGTTTTTTTTGCAGCGTGGAAATCTGTTGTGCTTTGGCCCCGTTATTTAACTTGGCGGCCATTTCGGCAATCGGACTTTGCCCATCCTGCTGGTCAGGCTGTTTCACCACATTTGATCCTTGCGCGCGCTGCAACGGCGTTGCAGGTCGCTTGATATACGTGGCGTTATCCGACATGATCGGTTGCCTTTTGCGCGCAAGTTCGTTCGCCAATCGTCACGATGCGAATCGAAGTCACTGTACCGCGTTTTGTGGAGTTGTCCGAGCCGGTATCAACCCGCGGTAGTGCTGTGAGGGCCGAGTCACAGCGCGGTCCAGCCACCATCAACACTGATCGTCGTGCCAGTGATCTGCGCCGCAGCGTCGGAACACAGGAATACGGTCGTGCCGCCGATCTGTTCAACCGTGGCAAATTCCTTTGACGGCTGGCGGGTCAGCATGACGTCGCGGATCACCGTGTCGCGGTCCATGCCGTATTCTTTCATCGTGTCCGGGATCTGCGCTTCGACCAAAGGCGTCAGAACGTAGCCGGGACAAATGGCGTTGCAGGTGATTGGCTCTTCGGCGGTTTCCAGCGCGATCACTTTGCTCATTCCAACGACGCCGTGTTTCGCCGCCACGTAAGCTGCTTTGTAAGGAGAGGCCGTCAACCCGTGTGCTGAGGCGATGTTGATCACCCTGCCCCATCCGCTTTCACGCATCATCGGCAGAGCGGCAGCAGTGGTGTGAAACGCCGAGTTCATGTTGATCGCGATGATCGCGTCCCATTTGTCCGTCGGAAACTGGTCGATTGGCGAAACGTGCTGAATGCCGGCATTGTTGACGAGGATGTCGCAAACCCCCGCCTCCTCGATCAGCGCACGGCAGTCGTCGCCCTCGGACATGTCTGCAGAAATGTAGCGAGCAGTTACACCGGTTTCCCTGGCGATACTTTCAGCCAATGCATGATCTTTATCGCGATTGGTGAAGGAATTGAGAATCACATCGGCGCCGACACGCGCCAGCTCCCAGGCAACGCCAAGCCCAATACCGGAATTCGATCCGGTGATGATTGCCGTCTTACCTGCCAGGTCCATGATAGCCTCCAATGCTGCGCTTGCATTGGTCTATATGCGGCATACGCAAACGATACAACGAGACCGGTATTAACAAAAAAACGCCCGCACGAAGCGGGCGTTAAGTTATTGAGGCAGGTTTCATACAGGCAAGAAACCTATCGAGCAGTGACTCATTTATACGCAATCCCGCGCCGAGGGCCAAGCTAAAAGTTTGAAAAGCTTAAATGTGGGGGGTACGGTCTTTCCAGAATTGGGGTCCACAAGCAGGGAATGTTGCCGATATGAGACAAGAATTCTTAACAAAAATTGGTGTTTTCGCGCTCGCTGCCGGAATTTCCTTAACTTCCAGCGCGTTAAATGCAGAGCCGATGCATGGCATAGCTATGTATGGACAACCCGCCCTACCACAGGATTTTGTTTCTTTACCGTATGCAAACCCCGATGCACCCAAGGGTGGAAAAATCGTCACCGGCGAAACCGGAGGGTATGACAGCCTCAATCCTCATATACAAAAAGGTTCGGTGCCTTGGCAGTTAAGATTCATTGCATATGAAAGCCTTATGGGGCGTTCGTGGGACGAACCCTTCACGCTTTACGGCCTTTTGGCCGAATCAATCGAAACTGGGCCGAATCGCGAGTGGGTTGAATTCACCCTTCGGGAAGAGGCCCGATTCTCTGACGGATCGCCTGTCACGATCGAGGATGTCATGTGGTCCTATGAGACGCTCGGCACTGCAGGCCACCCACGTTACCACGGCATGTGGAAGAAGGTGGAAACGATGGAACAGACCGGGCCACGCTCGGTCAAGTTCACCTTCAACGTGGAAGATCGCGAGGCGGCTTTGATCATCGGGATGCGCCCGATTTTGAAAAAGGCGCAGTGGGATAATGCCGATTTCGCGGCATCGGGTACTGACAATATTCCGATCTCGTCAGCGCCATATGTCATCGATGATTTCGAACCCGGCCGCTTCCTGTCGCTGAAACGCAACCCGGATTACTGGGGCAACGACCTGCCGTTCAGGCGCGGCACCAACAATATCGACGAAGTCCGGATGGAGTTCTTCGCGGATGGCACAGCGGCTTTCGAAGCATTCAAGGCGGGTATCGTCACAACGAACCGTGAATTCAACGCCCAAAAATGGGACACGCAGTATAGCTTCCCGGCCATAGAGACCGGTGACGTGGTGAAATCCATCCTGCCGCATGAACGCCCCTCGGGCATCACTGGGTTTGTTATGAATTCCCGCCGTGCGCCGTTTGACGACTGGCGTGTGCGCGATGCGTTGATCCATGCGTTCAATTTCGAGTTCATCAACCAGACGCAAACCGGCGGTAAACAACATCGCATCACCTCATATTTCTCGAATTCCGTTCTTGGGATGCGTGAGGGTCCGGCGGATGGGAAAGTCCGTGAATTTCTGGAACCCTTCGCAGCTGAATTACTGCCGGGTGCGCTCGACGGATATGCATTGCCCAAAGGTGACGGATCGGAACGCAACCGCGCCAATATCGCCAAGGCTGATGCCATACTGGCAGACGCGGGTTGGAGTGTGAACGACAGCGGTCAGCGGGTGAACGATGCGGGCGACGCGCTCACTTTCGAGATCCTTCTGCGGCAGGGCTCGGCAGAGAACAAGGCGATTATCGACATCTACACCCAGGCACTGAAGCGGCTTGGCATTGAAACGACCGTCACGACGGTCGAATCCGCCCAGTACAAAGAACGCACAAATGCCTATGACTTCGACATGACGTATTATCGCCGCGGTCTTTCGCTGTCCCCAGGCAACGAGCAGAACCTTTACTGGGGTTCAGAAGGCGTTGAAAAACCGGGAACACGTAACTGGATGGGAATGAATTCTCCGGCGGCCGAGGCGATGATCGACAAGCTGCTAAATTCTGAAACGCGCGGCGACTTCCTTGCAGCCACGCGCGCCTTGGATCGGGTTCTGACAACCGGGCGCTATGTGATCCCGATCTATCAGTGGAACATCAGCCGCATCGCGCATTCCAAGAACCTTAAATATCCAGACAACATGCCAATCTATGGCGACTGGATTGGCTGGCAGCCGGATGTCTGGTGGTACGAGGAAGGCTAGACATTCATAGACGTGTCACAAACAGAGACTAGCGTGACGGAATGAATATCCTCGTCCTCTGCACGGGTAATTCTGCACGCTCGATCCTATTGGAATGCCTTCTGCGCCATTATGGGACCGGGCGGGTAGTTTCCTTTTCCGCCGGCTCCAAACCCGCGGGTCAGGTCCACCCTGCTGCATTGTCGCTGCTTCACCAAAATGGGCTGGACACCGACAACCTTCGCTCCAAAAGTTGGGATGAGTTTGCGACACCGGGTGCGCCCAAAATGGACGCCGTCATCACTGTATGTGGCAACGCCAGAGATGAGGAATGTCCGATTTGGCCGGGCGCACCGGTCCGTGCGCATTGGGGCGTGGAAGATCCGGCGGCGGCACCGGAACCCGAATGGCCGACGGCTTTTCAAAGCGCTTATACTGTCCTAGAGAAACGTACTATCGCCGCGCTCGCCCAACCATTGGAAAAGCTCTCGCCGAGTGATCTGTCCAAAACACTAAACGAAATCGGAACGCTTCAATGAACAACAAAATGCTGGCCGAGGGGCTGGGAACCGGCTTCCTTCTGATTGCGGTCGTGGGCTCTGGTATCATGGGCGAAACACTCGCCAGCGGAAATGTTGCCGTTGCGCTTCTTGCCAATTCCATTGCGACAGGTTGCGCCCTTTATTTCCTGATCACCATACTTGGTCCGATCTCTGGCGCGCATTTCAACCCCGCGGTTTCTTTCGCATTCTGGCTGCGTGGCGAGCTTTCCTCAAAAGATGCGGCCTTGTATATTCCAACCCAGATCATCGGCGGCGTTCTCGGCGTGTGGCTGACCCATCTGATGTTTGATCTTTCGGTGTTCCAGACCAGCTCGACCGGGCGCGGAACATCCGCCCTTTGGATCGCCGAGATTGTCGCGACATTCGGGCTGGTCTTTGTGATCTTGGGCGGCCTGCGTCACCGGGCAGAGGCCGTGCCGATGCTTGTCGCGCTTTACATCACAGGGGCTTATTGGTTCACCGCCTCGACCAGTTTCGCCAACCCTGCCGTCACAATTGCCCGCAGCTTCACCGATACGTTCGCCGGTATATTTCCGGCCCATGCACCGATGTTCATTGTCTGCCAACTAGTCGGCGCCGCTTTGTGTGTTTGGATCGCGCGGGCACTGTTTAGGTGACCGGTGCCCACGCCAGTAAACTTAAAATCAAGCCGTAACGCGAATAATGTTGCGGAATCCTACCATCGCTTTTTCGAGGAATGCGTGATATTTCGGATCTTCGCTCAGCGCCGAATAGGTGTTCTCGATCGCATCCATCGACGGATAAGCCGCCACCAGCAATCGTGAACCGGCGTTGGTTCCCGTGATCACAGTGCCATAACGCAGGACCATGACACCGTTCGCCTCAAAATGATGAGTCAGCGCGCTCGCCTCTTCCAGCATAACACCGGGCGTCTGCATCCGGGTGAAAACCCCATACGCTGGCGCCTTCCCTGTTGAGTTAGACCAGCCCAGCGACGTCAGGTGCACCACATTGCGCAAAGAGACCTCTAGGTTTCCGCTGCCCACTAATGTGGAATAGGTGCTTGACCCGTCATAAACCTGAAACGCCGCGTCGATGCCGGAAAGCTTTTCATAGCTTTGTACCAGCATCAGGGACCCGGCCTCATCGCCGGTCGCAATTACCCCCACACCTGTAGAAACCGCACCGGCATTGGCCTTCAGCTCATCGGCCAGTTGCGCGGTCAGACCCGTCGCTTCTTTGATAAAATCAGGAGAACACTTCGCAACTGTAATCATCATAAAATTAGGCGTCGTCATGTCATACTCCTTTGGTAAAATAATCGCGCCGTATCGGGGCGAATGTTCGAACATACCACGGATAATGGCTCACAAGACGGAATATATTTCGAAATTACCGCCCGGGTTGAATTCATTGCGCGCGCATAATAGCTGGCGATCTCATGCTTTCGGTGTTTGATAATGGCCCACGGCCACCTTGCCCCAAGCCATTCAACATGGCGGAGTATGTGCTGCAGAAAGGACTGCAAACGCCGGACAAGATAGCGTTGGCCATCGTGAGTCCGACTGGCGCCGAACGCTGGTCTTACGAACGGCTTCGCAGCGCGGTTTTGGGAACGGCGCAAGCGTTGTTGCAGCAAGGCCTGAAACCGGGTGATCGGGTGTTAATGCGGCTTGGAAATAGAGTCGAGTTCCCGGTTCTGTATCTGGCAGCGATTGCTGTTGACCTGATACCGGTACCCACGTCGGCGCAATTGACGGAACCAGAAGTCGCAAAAATCATTGATATCGTGTCACCTGAACTGATTGTTGCCGGTACCGGCGTGGCGGTTCCGCAGGCTGAGGCCATCCCCTTGATTTCGGCCGAAGAAATGCGCGGTTACTACGACCTCGCACCTGCACAATTTGCGCGCGGCGATCCGAACCGCGCCGCCTATATCATTTTCACATCCGGCACATCTGGCAACCCGCAGGCGGTTACCCATGCTCACCGCGCAATTTGGGCGCGTCGGATGATGTTTGATGGCTGGTACGGGCTGACGCCCGATGATCGGATGATGCACGCAGGCGCTTTCAACTGGACCTATACACTTGGCACCGGATTGATGGATCCCTGGACTGTTGGCGCCACAGCTTTGATCCCGGCACCAGAAGTCACCGCCGTGCAATTGCCGCTGCTTCTGAAGCGTCACGATGCAACGCTCTTCGCTGCCGCACCGGGAGTATATCGCCAGATGATGCGCGTCGCGTTTCCACCGATGACCAAGTTGCGCCATGGGCTGTCGGCGGGGGAAAAACTGCCTGCCGTGACGCGTAAGGAATGGACAGACGCCACAGGAACTACAATACACGAAGCATACGGTATGTCGGAATGCTCGACCTTTGTGTCCGGTTGCGAGGCGAAGCCTGCGCCGCTGGACACGCTTGGATTTCCACAACCGGGCCGGAAACTCGCAGTCTTGGGGCCGGACGGGTCTGTGGCGTTCGATGAACCAGGTCGATTGGCCATCGGAAGCGACGATCCGGGTCTTATGCTCGGCTATTGGAACAAGTTGAAAAACGCGCCGGAACCAATTCAAAATGATTGGTTCTTAAGCGGTGATTCCATGTCGATGGCACCCAACGGTGCGATCACATTTCTCGGTCGCAGCGACGACATCCTGAACGCCGGTGGGTTTCGCGTGTCTCCGGTTGAAGTTGAATCCGCTTTTAACGCCCACCCTGACATTCACGAATGCGCGGCTGTGGAAGCCAGACTTGGCGAAGATACATCCGTGATCGCCCTGCACTACGTTTCTGATCACGACATCGATGGCCTCGATCACTTTGCGGCAACGTCTCTTGCCCGCTACAAGCAACCGCGTATCTTTACCCGCATCGACGCACTTCCCAAAAGTGCCAATGGCAAAATTCAACGGCGCGTCCTGCGCGAAATGTCTGGATCGTACGATGGTAAAACTTGATATTCTTTCGGACCCGATTTGCCCGTGGTGCTATATCGGCAAGGCCAATCTTGATCGCGCACTTGAAAAGGCGGGGGATCATCCGTTCGAGATCGAATGGCACCCCTTCCAGCTGAATCCGGATATGCCGGCGGGCGGCATGGATCGGCGCGAATATCTGGAGACAAAATTCGGTGGCAAAAAGAAAGCCATAGATGTTTATTCCCGGATCGCCGAAGCTGCGGGCGCCGCGGGTCTCGATATTGATTTCGGCGCCATCAAACGCACGCCAAACACTTTGGACGCACACCGCACCATTCATTGGGCCGGGATTGAGGGAAAACAGACGCCGTTTGTTCAGGCACTGTTTCGCGCCTATTTCGTTGATGGCCGTGATATCGGCGATCACGAGGTCTTGGCGGATATTGCGGATGCACAACGTTTGGATGCCGCGATGTTTCTGAAACTTCTGGATTCAACGGCGGATGTCGAAGACATCCGCAAACGGGATGTCTGGGCACGGGAAAAGGCGTATCCGGCGTGCCATGTTTCATTGTCGGGCAGCAACATGCCGTTCCGGGCGCACAGCCGCCTGAATTGTGGGCGCAAGTGATTGCGGAACTCGGCAGCGTCGAACCTAGCCAGGCGTGATCCGATAAAGCGCACCGTCATTCACACTTAGAAACCAAATCGACCCATCAGGAGCCTCGCGCACATCACGCACACGACCGGTCTGCGGCGAAGCAATCATTTCGACTTCAGTTAACTGCGCACCGTTAAGCCTTGAAATATAATCGAATTTCAAACTTCCGATGAACATGTCGCCTTGCCATTGGGGCCATCGTTTGCCGGAATAAACCATCATACCCGATGGTGCGATTGATGGGTCCCAATAATGTTCGGGCTGTTCCATTCCGGCCTTTTGTGTACCCTCGCCTATCTTGATTCCGGTGTAATGGGTGCCATAGGAAATAATCGGCCAGCCGTAGTTCACGCCACGGTTCACACGGTTGACCTCATCACCGCCACGTGCGCCGTGTTCGACGACCCAAAGTTGTCCGCGCCGATCCAATGTCGCGCCTTGCGGATTTCTGTGCCCATATGACCAAATTGCAGGTTTGCCTGCGCTGATGAATGGGTTGTCACTGGGAATAGTGCCGTCGCGATTAATCCGAATAACCGAACCGTTTTCGACACTTAGATCCTGCGCTGACGCTCCATCGCCTCTATCTCCGATGGTCAGGAACAAAGTTCCATCCCGACCTTCGACGATACGCGATCCAAAATGGCGTCCGCCGCGTGAGCCGCGCGTGAGTTCGAATAGCACGCGGGTGTTCACAAGCCGCATCCCATCGCGGCTTAGCGTACCCACGGCTAACGCTGTGCCCGCATGTCTGCCCTGTTTTTTGGCGTAACTGAGAAATACCTGCTGCGAGGATGCAAAATCGCGTGGCACCATGACGTCCAGCAAACCGCCCTGCCCCACTGCCTGTACATCAAGATTGTGTTTGACCTCGGTGATCGCGCCGTCGGGTCGCAGCAGCAAAAGCCGACCATCACGCTCTGTCACCAGAACCCGCCCATCGGGTAAAAATCCAATCGCCCATGGCTCGTTCAATCCGGTCATCACTGGTTCGATGCGAAGAACACCGGCAGAGCTGTTTATCGTTTCAGCGTATGACGGTGCAGCAACGAACAGGCAGATGGCAATCAGAACCGCGCGCATGATGTTTTTCCTTTCGGGCACATACTAACCCCGATTCTGGATAAGACGTTGGCGTCACCAGTGCACTACTCGACAGAATTTTTTCGTAACCCCGATTCTGGATAAGACGTTGGCGTCACCAGTGCACTACTCGACAGAATTTTTTCGTAGTTTTTTGATTCGTTTTTTACGATACTCGTTGACCCTTTTTCGCAGAGGGTTGCGATGAGGGATTTCCACCATTGTTATGGAAATGATCCTCGGTTCTCTCAAAGCCTCATTTGGCTCCAGTTCAACGGCAATTCCGCCAAACTCTCCAAGAAATAGAACATTTGAAACGGTTTCGTGATCTGCTTTGAATGTATCAGGGTCATTTTTCCGTACGTGTTTCGGGATGATCACCTGAAAGGGAGTGGCAGCCATCAGATCGAGCACAAGTGTCATGGTTCTTTTAGGGAGCGCAGCCAGTTCATTGAGCTTATCCGTGAGGGCGTAGAAACGGTTGGGGTCCTCTTCCATCATGTCGAACATGAGGTCCCGGATCTTCTCATAAGCGAGATCTTCGTTGATTGGGAAGTTGTTCTCCATGGCGCGCACCTTTTGCCCCGTGTTGACCAGCCTGAATGCCCCCGTGATTAGTATGGGGTGAGAGGGGTTTCCAGGTACGTTGCCCCATGATTCAAGGTTCAAAAGCGACACAATATGGACCGCCACTCATGTCGATCACTAACACCGCACTTTTTGTCTGTCTCGATGATTTTGCAAAAACCTACGAGGACTGGGAGCGCCACCGGTTGATCCCCTCGGGTCGTCAGAGGCTTCGCTCCGGCAAGCTGACCCTGGGGGAGAGCCTGTTCATCATGGTCTTGTTTCACTTGTCGCCGTTCAAGGACTTCAAACATTATTGGATTTATGGCGTTGAGCAGAAATACCGTGACTGCTTTGGCAACCTCCCGAGCTATGGTCGGTTTGTCAGCCTCATGCCAAGATTAATGGTGCCGTTTTGCATACTGCTGCACTGCTTCAGCGGTGAAAAAACCGGCGTCTATTTTGCCGACAGCACTAAGCTCGCGGTCTGCCACAATGCCCGCATTAATCGAAACAAGGTCTTCAAGGGGCTGGCAAAGCGCGGTCGCAGCACAATGGGCTGGTTCTTTGGCTTCAAACTGCATCTAATCATCAACAACAAGGGGGAGATCATGGCCGTCAAAATCACGGCAGGTAATGTCGATGATCGAAAGCCGTTTGAAGCCATGATCGCGGGCCCCGAAGGCAAAATATTTGCTGATAAGGGCTATATCTCCAAATCCCTCTTCCAACGGCTCTGGCAGCGTGGGCTCCACCTCGTCACCGGCATTCGCCGCAACATGAAAAACTATCTCCTGCCAATCCTGAACAAAATCCTGTTGCGAAGGCGGTTCATCATCGAAACTCTGTTCGATAAGTTGAAAACCAGCATGGGACTGGAACACACTCGACACAGATCGCCTGCCAACGCATTCGTACACCTCATCTCGTGTGTCGCAGCCTATATGCTCGGGAAAACCAAAGTTAAAATGGGACCCATAACCGTGCCGGAAACAATCAGGCAGGTCGAATACCAGATATAGCGCTTATCCAGAACTCAGGTATACTAGCCATCATTCATTGGTTTTGCACCGCGCTCTCGCGACGATGTGAAGGAGAATCCTCCCGCTAAGTCACCCAAAAACAGCGCTTTCATTTTGTCACCTGCGGATTTAACCTTGCTGGCACAAGTATTTCCACTGGGAGGATGAACATGAAGAAACTGCTTCTGGCTTCGGCCGCTGCAACAGGTTTGGCATCTGCCGCAATGGCAGGCAGCCACGCCGAGGAAATCAAAATCGGTATCATTCTGGGCTTCACCGGCCCGATTGAATCGCTGACGCCGTCAATGGCTGACAGTGCGGAACTGGCGATGGCTGAGGTGACCGAAAGCGGCGGGCTTTTGGGCGGCGCAAAAGTGACCGGGGTACGCGGTGACTCGACATGTATCGATTCAGGTGCGGCGCAGGCCGCTGCTGAACGTTTGCTCGGTGAAGGCGTCAAAGGCATTATGGGCGCGGATTGTTCGGGTGTGACTGGCGCAATTCTGTCGAACGTTGCCTTGGCCAACGGCGTTGTGATGATTTCTCCGTCGGCAACTTCGCCGGGTTTGAGCCACATGAACAATGAAGATAACGGCCTGTTCTTCCGGACGTCACCATCTGACGCACGTCAGGGTGTGGTGATGACCGAGGTTTTGATGGAAGCCGGAATCGAAGAAGTCGCGGTAACCTATACCAATAATGACTATGGCAAGGGTCTGGCCGACAGCTTCCAGGCGGCTTATGAGGCCGCAGGCGGTTCTGTGACCATCAACGCAGCGCATGAAGACGGCAAGGCGGACTATTCCGCTGAAGTTGGCGCGCTTGCATCCGCTGGTGGCGACCGTCTGGTCGTTGCGGGTTATGTGGATCAGGGCGGATCCGGCATCGTGCGTGCGGCGCTTGATTCCGGCGCGTTTGATACTTTCCACTTCCCGGATGGCATGATTTCGGCAGCCTTGGTCGAAAATTTCGGTTCAGAAATCGACGGCTCCTCGGGTCAACACCCTGCCCCGTCGCAGGAACTGGCGGATTCATTTGCTGCGCTCGTTGATGGCGCATTTGACAGCTCTTCGCCATTCACGCCGGAAAGCTATGATGCGGCTGCATTGATCATGCTGGCCATGCAGGCTGCGGGATCCGCAGAACCGGGCGACTACAAGGATCACGTCATGAACGTGGCGAATGCACCGGGCGAAAAGATCGCGGCGGGTGAATTGGGTAAAGCGCTGGAAATCATCGCAGGTGGTGGTGACATCGACTATGTCGGCGCGACTGACGTTGAACTGATCGGCCCCGGCGAAGCCGCTGGCAACTATCGCGTCACGGCCTATGAAAACGGCGCAGAAGTGACTGCGGGCCGCAAATAAGCGCGTTTGAGACTAGGAAGCGCCGCCCTGTCCGGGCGGCGCTTTCATTGGGGGAGGCGACCCGTTCAGGTCGCGAATTGCTGCTGGGCCAATCGACATGATCGTCGTTGAAGATCTGCACAAATATTTCGGCGGATTCCGGGCCGTTGACGGTGCGTCGATGGAAATCGCGACCGGGTCCATCACCGGATTAATTGGCCCAAACGGCGCCGGAAAAACCACACTTTTCAATGTGATCGCGGGTGTTCTTGAACCAACGTCAGGGCGCGTGACGATGGATGGTGAGGGAATCACCGGCCTGCCGCCGCACACGCTGTTCGGCAAGGGCTTGCTGCGCACCTTTCAGATCGCGCATGAGTTTCATTCGATGACGGTGCGTGAGAATCTGATGATGGTGCCTGGCGGGCAATCGGGTGAAAGCCTAGTGAGCGCCTGGTTTCGGCGCGGGGCTGTAGCAGGTGAAGAGCGCGCGATTGCCGAAAAAGCCGAGGAAGTCCTTGAATTTCTTACAATAGATCATCTGGCCGATGAAAAGGCGGGAAATCTTTCCGGCGGGCAAAAGAAGCTGTTGGAGTTGGGCCGTACGATGATGGTGGATGCCAAGATCGTGTTTCTTGACGAGGTCGGCGCCGGGGTGAACCGGACATTGCTCAACACGATTGGCGATGCAATTCAACGACTTAACAAGGAGCGCGGGTACACGTTCTGCATGATCGAGCATGATATGGATTTCATCGGGCGGCTTTGTGATCCGGTGATCTGCATGGCCGAGGGCAAAGTGCTGGCCAAAGGAACGATTGCCGAGATCAAGGCCAACGAGCAGGTGATCGAGGCCTATCTGGGCACGGGTTTGAAGAACAAGGTGGTGGCGTGATCTTCATCGGCTGTATCACGTCGGTATTACGTTGGTATTACGTCGGTAATTCGGTTTCGAATTGTGCTGCGCACAATCCGACCGACTGGGGGGCCAGCCCCCCAGACCCCCCGCCGTATTTGGGACCAAGAAGAAGGTGGACCAGGGGCTCAGATGGCCGTGTCGTGCCTTGGTTCGTAAAAGCCGAGATCGGAACCACCCGGCAGTGTGAAGCCGGAGACAAGGCCGTAACCGAAGTCCTCAACCGGGTTAGTAGCGAACCCCATCTCTTTAAGTGCCTCACAAGTTGCCGCGATATCGTCGCACATCATGTGCAATTCGTGACGCAAATCGCCATGTGGCGGATGCACGGCAATTTCCGCAGGCGGCAGTTTGAAAATCAGCCAACCGCCTCCAGCATCCACGATCTGCTGCGGGAACAGTTTGCCAAACAGGGCGCGGTCGGCCTCTGCATCGTTGCTGAAAATTACCATATGCGCGCCGCTGAACATGACTGCCTCTCCTCGTTAGTTCGGGGTAATCCTAGCATGGGGTGGCGCAATGGCTGAACCCTTTCTCATCGGGGACGCGATGTCGGGCGGCTACGGCTCGGGCCCGGATATTCTGCATGAGTGTACGATTGCGGTGGAGAAGGGCCAGATCGCGGTGATTGTGGGCCCGAACGGCGCGGGCAAATCGACGGCGATGAAGGCGGTGTTTGGTATGCTGAACGTGCGCCAGGGCGCGGTACGGCTCGATGGCGAGGATATAACGGGACTGAGCCCGCAGGCACGTGTGGCCAAGGGCATGGCGTTTGTGCCGCAGACATCCAACATTTTCACGTCGATGACGGTGGAAGAGAACCTTGAAATGGGCGCCTTTTTGCGCCGCGATGACATCGCTGTCACGATGGAGCAAGTCTATGAACTGTTCCCAATACTACGGGAAAAGCGGCGCCAAATGGCGGGGGAACTTTCTGGCGGGCAACGCCAGCAAGTGGCGGTGGGCCGCGCGCTGATGACCGAGCCGCAGGTTCTAATGTTGGACGAGCCGACGGCGGGAGTCTCGCCGATTGTCATGGATGAGTTATTCGACCGGATTATCGAGGTGGCGCGCACCGGGATATCCATTCTGATGGTCGAACAAAACGCGCGGCAGGCGCTAGCGATTGCGGATAAGGGCTACGTTCTGGTGCAGGGGCGCAACCGGTATACCGATACCGGGGAGGCACTGTTGAACGACCCCGATGTCCGGCGCAGCTTTCTGGGGGGGTGATGTGAGACGTCTGGTGACATTTACCGCCATCCTCGCCATTACGGTGACCGGTTCCGCGATTTGGGCAGCCGGTGAGAATGAAGTCTGGGGCGTCAACCTGGTATCCGGTGTGTCGCCACATCGCGAAATTCCTACCAATCGCTGGTTCTGGGTGGAGATATTCCCGGGCATCTTTGCCCGCCAGCTTGAAGAACCAGCCGAAGCGGCAATCGAGGCCGCAGCCGCCGCACCACAATTCGCACAAATAGAGGCGAACCTGCCCGAGGTGTCGGCGCAAATGATGCCGAGCCTATGGTGTCTTGAGTACATGTTGGCCGATGACAGATACCGGCTGGCCTGTGTGGAGGCGACGCGATGATTGCGCGTGTGGGTTCATTTGCCGCAATGCTAGTCGGTCTTTCGTCGACGGTTGCGATGGCCGAAAGGGTAGAATGCACGTTCGTTGCCCCCTGTCTTTCCGGCGTCTGCGCGCCGGAGGAGATTCCGGTGGTGTTTGAGATCGACCACAACCAGTTCGCCCCGCCGCACGACCCGAACGAGCCACCTTTCAACAAGATCACCGAGGTGGTGATGGGGAAGTATCGCTTTCCAGCAGAACCGATCCTGATGGAGGACGGCACTCGTGGGTTCTGGGCGGTCGTCGCTGGTGTGGATCATCTGATGACCATGCGGCCCGACGGGCTGGGGACATACGCAACGAATGGGACCATCCCGTTCATGTCCGGCACATGCGAGGTAAGGCTTTGACCGACATCCTGAACGCCATCGTCGTTTTGCTGAATTTCGTCGTGATCCCGGCCACGGCCTATGGCGCGCAGTTGGCGCTTGGGGCGCTGGGGGTGACGCTGATCTACGGGATCCTGCGGTTCTCTAACTTTGCCCACGGCGACAGCATGGCGTTTGGCGCGATGGCGACGATCCTGATCACATGGTGGTTTCAGTCGATGGGGATCAGTTTTGGGGTATTGCCGACGGCACTGCTCGCCCTGCCATTCGGGATCGTGGTGACAGCCGCTGTGCTGCTTGGGACCGACCGGATGGTCTATGCGTTTTACCGGGCGCAGAAGGCGAAGCCGGTGATTTTGGTGATCGTGTCGATGGGCGTGATGTTCGTGATGAATGGCCTCGTGCGCTTTATCATTGGGCCGGATGATCAGCGGTTTGCCGATGGGGAACGGTTCATCATTTCGGCGCGGGAATTCAAAGCATTGACAGGGTTGAAAGAAGGGCTGGCATTCAAGACCGGGCAAGGGATCACAATTGTCACGGCGATTATCGTGGTGATTGCGCTGTTCTGGTTTCTGAACCGGACGCGCACCGGCAAGTCGATGCGGGCGTTTTCGGATAATGAGGATCTGGCGTTGCTGTCAGGCATCAACCCGGAGCGGGTGGTGGCGATTACATGGATCATCGTGGCGGCGCTGGCAACGATTGCGGGCACGCTTTACGGGCTGGACAAGTCATTCAAGCCATTCACCTATTTCCAGTTACTTTTGCCGATCTTTGCCTCAGCAATCGTTGGCGGGTTGGGAAGCCCGATCGGGGCGATTGCGGGCGGATTCGTGATTGCGTTTTCAGAGATCACTTTCACCTATGCGTGGAAGAAGATCCTCGTCTATCTGATGCCTGAAAATCTGGAGCCGTCCACCCTCGTCCAGCTTCTGTCGACCGACTACAAATTTGCGGTCAGCTTTGCGATATTGGTGATCGTACTTTTGATCCGACCGACGGGGATATTCGCGGGGAAAGCGCTATGAGCACCGTGAACCGCAATATCATTCTGTTCGCAATTGTCTTCGGCCTGATCGCGTTTTCCGCGTTTGAGCGCAGCCCGGATTATGCGCTTCGCATGATCAATTACGGCCTGATATCCGCGATCATGGCGATTGGGGTGAACATGCAATGGGGCTATGCCGGGCTGTTCAATATAGGGGTCATGGGGTTCGTGGCACTAGGCGGTGTGATGGCGGCACTTGTCGGAATGGACCCGGTTCCCGATGCTTGGGCAGCGGGCGGTCCACGAGCTTTCCTGGCCCTAATCGTTGGCGGGTTGATCATTCTGGCGACGGTGCTGGTCTGGGGGCGGCTACCCAAAGGGCGAACGCGGGGGCTGGCTTTGTTGGCGCTGCTCGTCGGCGGGTTCTTCGTCTATCGCGCGATCTTCGATCCGGCGGTTGAGGCGATTGAGGCGGTCAACCCGGCCTTGGAAGGGTATCTGGGCGGGCTTGGCTGGCCGGTGATCCTGGCATGGCCGCTCGGGGGCGTCGTGGCGGCGGGGGCGGCTTGGCTGATCGGGAAAACGGCTTTGGGATTGAGGTCCGACTATCTGGCGATTGCGACGCTGGGAATCGCCGAGATCATCATTGCGGTTTTGAAGAATGAGGAATGGCTGAGCCGGGGAGTGAAGAACATCAACGGCATCCCCCGCCCTGCCCCCTATGAGATCGACCTGCAGGCCGATCCGGGCTTCGTGGAACGTGCGGCGAATATCGGGCTAGAACCTGCGGTGGCGTCTACGCTGTTCGTCAAGCTGTGTTTCATGGCATTGTTCCTGATCGTTCTGTTTATCGTAATGTGGATGGCACAAAGGGCGCTGAATTCGCCATGGGGCCGGATGATGCGGGCCATTCGTGACAACGAGGTCGCAGCAGAAGCGATGGGCAAAGATGTCACCGCGCGGCATTTGCAGATTTTCGTGCTGGGTTCCGCGATTTGCGGTGTGGCGGGCGCGATGTTGATAACGCAGGAAAGCCTGTTTGCGCCGACCGCATATCAGCCTTTGCGATTTACGTTTCTGATCTGGGTGATGGTCATTGTCGGTGGATCGGGAAACAACTTTGGCTCTGTCCTTGGCGGGTTTCTGATCTGGTATCTTTGGGTGGAGGTTGAGCCGCGCGGTTTGCAGCTGATCACCCTCATCACATCGGGCATGACCGATGGTTACTGGCTCAAGGCGCATCTGATCGAGAGCGCGGCGCATATGCGCCTGCTGACGATGGGTTTGATCCTGATCCTTGTTCTGCGCTTTGCGCCGCGCGGGCTGATCCCGGAACGGTAAGGCGATGCCCCGCATCGCGATCCTTTTACTTGCAGCGGGTGGATCGACCCGGATGCATGGCCGCGACAAATTACTGGAACGCATTGATGGCGAGGCTCTGCTGACGCGCCAGACACGCGCCGCTGTATCAAGTGGCGCGCCTGTATACGTGACGCTGCCCTCTGGCGCCTCGGAACGCCGGGCGACGATTGAGGTATTCCCGGTGAAGTTTGTGGAAGTTGATGATTGGGAGGACGGGATGTCGGCCTCGATCGCGACCGGTGTGGGTGCGATCGGCGATGACGCCGACGGCGTTATGATCCTGCCGGCCGACATGCCAGAGATTACCGGCGCAGACATCGGAACGGTCATTGCGGCGTTCAAGCAAGCCCCGACTGGCATTCACCGCGCAACGGCAGTAGATGGGACGCCCGGACACCCTGTGGTCTTTCCGGATCGGATGTTTCCGGCATTGATGGCCTTGACCGGCGATCAGGGCGCGCGGGCCTTATTGAAGACAGTACATGTGCGATCAGTCGCCTTGCCGCATCAGCACGCGATCACCGATCTGGATACGCCCGAAGACTGGACGCGGTGGCGAAAAAAGACACGGGGCGGAACTAGCAGAAAATTCACTGGCACTTGTGCCACTGAACCGACATCCTGAGCGGATAAGACGCTCCGCAAGGACACGCCATGCGCAAACTGCCCGAATTGTCCCCTCACTTCATCGACGAAGGTACTTATACCAAGGGTGCTTCAAAATGACTCAGCTATGGATTTTGGGTACCGCCTGAGGTGCTGAGGTGATTCAAGATTGGCAAAGGAGACCACCGATGCCAGCCAGGATACCGATGCGAGCCGATTTTACCGCCAATGATCTGCGCAAGCTTGCCGCAGAGAGTTCTGATGCCCGGCAGAGCCGACGGCTTTTGTCGCTTGCCGCTATCGCCGATGGCATGTCGCGTGGGGCTGCGGCCCGCATTGGCGGGATGGACCGGCAAACGCTCAGGGACTGGGTGCTCCGTTTCAACGCTGATGGTCCAGCGGGGCTGCTGGATCGGCAGCGAGGAGGCTCGCGATCCCGCCTTGACAATGCGCAACTGGATGAACTGGCGGCTCTTGTCGAGACCGGTCCTGATCCTGAAAAGGACGGTGTCGTCCGCTGGCGGCGGGTCGATTTGAAGAATGTGATCAAGGCGCGTTTTGGCGTCGACTATCACGAGCGCCATGTGGGGCAGATTCTGCACAATCTGGGCTTTTCCCACATCAGCGCACGCCCTCAGCACCCGGGGCAGGACGTGCAGGTCATTGAGGATTTCAAAAAAACTTCGGCGACAATCTGAAGGAGACGCTTCAGGGGGTGCCGCCGGACAAACCCGTCGAAATCTGGTTCCAGGACGAGATGCGTCTCGGTCAGAAGAACACCCGCGTCCGCCAGTGGGCACGCAAGGGCACACGGCCCCGCCAGCCCGCCGATCAGCGTTACCAAAATGCGTATCTTTTTGGCGCCATCTGCCCCGAACGCGGCACCGGCGCGGCGATCATGATGCCAGCAGCCGACACCTATGCGATGCAGCGCCACCTGGAAGAAATCAGCAAAATTGTCTCCGATGGCGCCCACGCCGTCATCCTCATGGACCAAGCCGGCTGGCACACGACATCCGCTCTGGAAATCCCGCAAAACCTGTCGCTCATGTTTCTGCCGCCCAAATCACCAGAGCTGAATCCAACCGAAAACATTTGGCAATATCTCCGCCAGACATGGCTCGCAAACCGGACGTTCGACACATATGACGCGATTCTCGACGCGGGGTGCGAGGCCTGGAACAACCTCATCGCAAGACCGCAAACCATCACATCCATCGCAAGCCGCAACTGGGCGAAAGTCGGTCAGATTGAATAACCCTTGGTATTACCCGCTGGGCGTAGCGTATATGAATGGCCAATATTTGCCCGTGAGTGAGGCGAAAATCTCTGTGCTGGACTACGGTCTCCTCCATTCAGACGCCACCTACGATGTTGCCCATGTCTGGAAGGGCGCGTTTTTCCGGCTGGACGATCACATCGAACGGTTCTTCAGCGGGTTGGGAAAGCTGCATATGAAAATCCCATATGACCGCACGGAAGTCGCCGAAATCCTGCACAATTGTGTGGCGCTGTCGGGGTTGCAGAATTCTTACGTCGAGTTCATCTGCACCCGCGGGATGTCGCCAAGTTTCAGCCGGGATCCGCGCGATGCCGTCAACCAGTTCATCGCGTTTGCAATCCCGTTTGGATCGGTGGCCAACCCTGGCCAAATGGAACACGGCCTTCATGCGGCGATCACTGATTTTGTGCGCATTCCTCCAACCTCGGTTGATCCGACGGTAAAGAATTATCATTGGCTGGATTTGGTAAAGGCGCTTTTTGCGGCCTACGAACAAGGAGCCGATACCGCGATTCTGGTCGATTCCAGTGGCAACGTTGCCGAAGGTCCCGGGTTCAACGTGTTTTCGGTCAAGGACGGTGAAATCTCGACACCGCGTCACGGGGTTCTGAGGGGGATTACCCGGCAAACGATATTCGATATCTGCAACGAAACCGAACTGCGGTGCGAGGAACGGGACGTATCCCCGAATACGCTGAGGCAGGCGGATGAGGTGTTTGTCACCTCAACAGCAGGCGGCGTGATGCCTGTCACAAAGATTGACGCGTTGCCGGTGGGTTCAGGGAATGTTGGGCTGATCACGAGGCAGATAACCGAGCGCTATTGGCTTTTGCATGAGGACGAAAAGCATCGGATGGCCATCAGCTACCCGCCAGAAACGTAATCCACAACCTCAGCGGCTAGGAGCTTTCAAAAAGCAGGGCCGCCTCTTCAGCTGTCAGAACCCTACGCACCGGTCGGTTGATCGAAGATTGGTATTCGTTTTTCAGACCGGGGAAGATTTCGAAAATCTCTTCACGCTGAGCGTTGCCGAGCGCTTTCAGCGAACGGTCCTCTGGCTGAAAGCTTTCGCTCCAGCAGCCGTTGGACATGACCACCTCATGCTTTTTGCACAGGAAATGGAAATAGCTCACACCAAGTGCCTCGATCTCAAAAACACCGCGATGATTGACAAGGTGTTTGGCCGCCACAAGAACCTCGCGCTCTTCGAAGTAAAGCGCGGTTTGATCGCTGGTCACAAGGACCCGGTGGTTCGGTGAAAGCGTCAGATCCTGTTCGGGCAATCCGTTGCCAAGAGCACCGGCGCGGATCAGGACTGGATAAAGATGCGGGTTGCGCGACAGTTCCAGCGCATCGAACCGAGCGCGTCCCACCCACGAAACCGTCTGTAAGCCGTTATCCCGGGTGATGACCTGATCGCCCGCAGCCAATTCTTCGACCGGTTTTTCACCGATCGCCGTAGCGATCAGCGTTCCGGGCGTGAAACACGGAGAGTCAGAAAGGGTGTTGAGCCGCGACGGCCCGGTCACCGGATTGTCTGTCATGTTCGGTCTTCCCCCTGGAAACCGCGATTTACCGGCTTGCTGCGATAACCCGCTTCGTCTCGTGCGAACAAAATAACAACTGGGACGCGTGGACCCCAGAAATTATTGCCTAATACCAAGGGTGCTTCAAAATGACTCAGCTATGGATTTTGGGTACCGCCTGAGGTGCTGAGGTGATTCAAGATTGGCAAAGGAGACCACCGATGCCAGCCAGGATACCGATGCGAGCCGATTTTACCGCCAATGATCTGCGCAAGCTTGCCGCAGAGAGTTCTGATGCCCGGCAGAGCCGACGGCTTTTGTCGCTTGCCGCTATCGCCGATGGCATGTCGCGTGGGGCTGCGGCCCGCATTGGCGGGATGGACCGGCAAACGCTCAGGGACTGGGTGCTCCGTTTCAACGCTGATGGTCCAGCGGGGCTGCTGGATCGGCAGCGAGGAGGCTCGCGATCCCGCCTTGACAATGCGCAACTGGATGAACTGGCGGCTCTTGTCGAGACCGGTCCTGATCCTGAAAAGGACGGTGTCGTCCGCTGGCGGCGGGTCGATTTGAAGAATGTGATCAAGGCGCGTTTTGGCGTCGACTATCACGAGCGCCATGTGGGGCAGATTCTGCACAATCTGGGCTTTTCCCACATCAGCGCACGCCCTCAGCACCCGGGGCAGGACGTGCAGGTCATTGAGGATTTCAAAAAAACTTCGGCGACAATCTGAAGGAGACGCTTCAGGGGGTGCCGCCGGACAAACCCGTCGAAATCTGGTTCCAGGACGAGATGCGTCTCGGTCAGAAGAACACCCGCGTCCGCCAGTGGGCACGCAAGGGCACACGGCCCCGCCAGCCCGCCGATCAGCGTTACCAAAATGCGTATCTTTTTGGCGCCATCTGCCCCGAACGCGGCACCGGCGCGGCGATCATGATGCCAGCAGCCGACACCTATGCGATGCAGCGCCACCTGGAAGAAATCAGCAAAATTGTCTCCGATGGCGCCCACGCCGTCATCCTCATGGACCAAGCCGGCTGGCACACGACATCCGCTCTGGAAATCCCGCAAAACCTGTCGCTCATGTTTCTGCCGCCCAAATCACCAGAGCTGAATCCAACCGAAAACATTTGGCAATATCTCCGCCAGACATGGCTCGCAAACCGGACGTTCGACACATATGACGCGATTCTCGACGCGGGGTGCGAGGCCTGGAACAACCTCATCGCAAGACCGCAAACCATCACATCCATCGCAAGCCGCAACTGGGCGAAAGTCGGTCAGATTGAATAACCCTTGGTATAAGCATGTCGAATAAGGACCAAATTGGTTGGGCAATACCTACGAAATTCGCGCTTTGGGGTTTAGCGCGGGGGCAACCGAGGTCCTAAGTTTTCATCGGTAATCATGTGATTTCACGGGATTTCCTGCGCATTTGGGGGGCAATTAGCGTGTTATGGCCAGATTTCGTCACCCGAGATCGTCAAGACGGCACGGCAAGAAACATGCCCATTGGCTGATCCTCAACCTTGAGGCGAGCATAATTCAATGCCAAGAAACATTTGATACTGTTGAAGATCGCGAACCAGTTACGATTCGATTTCGCCGCTAATCTGTACCGGCCTGGCATAGGCGTGGGGAAGGATAACCCATACGGATTCGCCCGCATCCGGCATCAAAGCAGGTTCCTGGCTCCACGGCAAAGCCAACCTTTGTCCGGCAATATCAACATGCAGGCAAGCTCTGGTCCGATCACTGTCGATCACGCGCGCGGGAAAGGTCACAGCCGCGTTGGTCGGCCCCGGATCAGTGCGGGTGGCCACAAAGTCGCGCCCGACCGGCAAGGCCCAGACCTCGCCAAGCCTGCCCTGCCCCGGCAACCACAGGCGGTGTGGCCCGATCTCAAGGTCAATCTGACCCGGTGCCACGTTAACCACATGTCCCAAAAGGTGGGGTGCGGCGCCGGACCAGCCGGTTAACCGCCCCTCGGCGATATGAAGGACCCGGTCTGCGAGAAAACCGATTTCATTGGCCGAATGCGTGACATAGACCGCCGGGACTCCAAAGCCAGCCACAGCGCGCGCGATATAGGGCATCAGGTCGGATTTTCGGGCGCGGTCAAGACCGGTTAGCGGTTCGTCCAGCAGAAGAATGCGTGGGCCGCTGGCAAGGGCACGGCCAAGCGCAACGCGGCGAATTTCTCCGCCCGAAAGGGTCGCCGTCGAGCGCGACAACAAACTGCGCAGATCCAGCGCGTCGATAACGGCGTTTTGCAGTTCCGCAGGGATGCCACGCCGTTTCGCGCCAAAGGACAGGTTGGCGGCAACGTCGAGATGCGGAAACAACCGCGCATCCTGAAACACATACCCCGCACCACGCTGCACCGGCGGCAGGCGCGTCCAATCCTCGCCCGCAAACTCCACCCGCCCCCTCACATGTCGTTCCAGCCCGGCGATGACACGCAACAGCGTGGTTTTGCCGCTTCCGCTTGGACCAGACAGCGCGGTAATCCCGGACAATGGGATATCTGCCGAGGCCTCCAGCGAGAAACCGGCGTAATCGACCGAGATATCAAAGCTCAGATGCTCAGCCACCCGCCCGCACCCCGCGCTGGTTCATCAGGTAGACGAGGGAGAGCACCACGAAGCTGAAAACCAGCAAACCGCCGGACAGATAATGCGCGGTGGTATAGTCGAGAGTCTCGACAGCAGAATACACCTCGATTGAGATCACTCGTGTGCGCCCGGGTATGTTGCCGCCCACCATCAGGACGACGCCGAATTCACCGACGGTGTGGGCGAAGCTTAATACCGCCGCCGTCAGTACACCGCGTTTTGCGAGCGGTAGTGCCACACTGCGAAAGGCATCCAACGGGCGGGCGCCGAGGGTTGACGCGGCTTCCATCATCCCGCGCCCCACAGATTGAAAGGCCGTTTGCATGGGCTGGACGGCAAATGGCAGCGAGTAGAACACGGATGCAACGACCAGGCCCGCAAAGTTGAATGTCAGTGTGTCCCCGGTCAGCCGCACCCAGAACGCGCCAACCGGACTGTTGGGGCTCATCAGGATCAGAAGATAAAATCCCAAAACCGTTGGGGGAAGAACCAGCGGCAGGGCGGTCAACGCCTCGATAAAGGGCTTGAACCGCGACGTTGTATTGGCCAGCCACCAGGCGATGGGCATGGCGATGACCAAAAGGATCACGGTCGTGACCCCGGCCAATTGCAGGGTCAGCAGGATCGGGCCGCCGAAACTCAAAACGGCAACTCGTAACCGGAGGCGAGCAATATTTCACCGGCCCTAGGGCTTAACAGGAACTCAAGGAACCTTTGGGCCGCTTCAGATTGCGCGGCGCGGATCAACAAAACTGCGTCTTGCTGGATCAGACTGTGCCGCGTGTCATCGACCTCCAGCGCCCAGATCTCACCTTCGTAGGTCAGCAACTGACTAAGCGCGACAAGGCCCACATCTGCGTTGCCGGTGGCGACGAAGGCAAAGGCCTGCCCAACGCTTTCACCGCGCAGGATATTCCTGTCCCAAACTCCGGACCGCGCGGATTGCAGGATTTCGCGCGCCGCTTTTCCGTAAGGCGCGACTTCTGGATCAGCGATGGCGACGCGTAGATCGGAACGGGCAAGGATGTCATCAACCGACCCCGGCTCAACACCCTCATTGTGGACCAGAGCCAGATGTCCGGTGGCATAATGGTGTGCCGCCCCGTCGGCGGCCATGCCACGTTCAACCAACCGCGCCGGGCGCTCGTCATCCGCCGACAGGTAGATGTCAAACGGCGCACCGGCGACAATCTGGGCAAACAGTTTGCCGGTAGAGCCATGCACAAGATCAACGTCATGTCCGGTTTCCGCCTCGAATATCGCTGTGATGTCGCGCGCGGTGGTCAGGAAATTTGCGGCTACGGCCACGGTGATACGCTCAGCCCGCGCAGTGGAGCCGAGAACAAAAAGGATCAGCGTGAGAATCGCGAGGCGTTTCATCGCATTAGGATAGCGCGCGCGCCGCTAACAGATGCAACCCCACAATTGTGTGCGCGGTTCCGCCGATTTCGGCTAAACTTGGCCGACTCCCGGCGGCTTCAAGCTTGCCGAAGATATCGCGCGGCCAGCCGTCGGGATATTTCAATGATGCGCGCATTACGCTCCGCCCCGCCGGGCTCGTTCATCCTGCTGATGTTCCAGCCGGCATAGGTTGCCGCGCGGATTGCTAGAAACAAATCCAGTTCGGCTAGGTCCAACGCCCGAACAGAATGATACCCATTGATCAAACTGTTCCGAAATGCAGGAAAATCTTTGTGATCAGTGTGTTTATGCAAGGATGTTGCGATCTCGAAAATGCGATACCCAAAGCCGCCATCATCAAAATCGATCAACCTCACCTTCTCGTCGTCAACCAACACATTATCCGGCCCCAGATCTGCGTGAATCAACCCATATTCAAGCGATGCACCAATCCGGGCCAGCTTGGCAGAGGCTACATCCCTGAACTCTTCAAAGAGGGCACGATCAGAGCGTGTAAGGTCGGGATTTTCCCAGAACCTGTCCCAGTGCGGATTACCGCCAAGCAGACCATCTTGATCCCAATGGACGCGGTCAAAATCGGGCGGTCTGATCCAATTGTCGGATGCTTCGTGCAGACGCGCCATTTCTCTTCCAAGGACGAAGAACAGCATTTCATGGCCATCGCGCGTCAATTCAGGCATGCAAACCGTCATCGTTTTGCCTGCGAGCCATGTCAGAACATCAACCTGAACGCCCACGATATGTTGCAGGACGGCGCCATCCTTTGCGGGAATCGGGGCCGGAACGGATATGCCAGCGTCGGCAGCTGCGGCCATCCAGCACAATTCAGAAACCAGTTCGGAATCTTTGCGATACCCCTGGCGATGCAAACGCAATGCCACACGGTTCTGACCGCTTGAAATTTCATAGACCGAATTTTCGCGGGCCGCGACAAGCCGATACGCCGCCCCGGTCAATCCCCAGATTTGAAGCGCCTGCTCGACGATCCGGTTCATGGATGAGCCGTCAACTGACCCAAAACGTCGTCAAGCGTATCGAAAAGAAGATCCGCGTTTTCAACAGAAAACGGCATCGGCGGTCTGATTTTCAAAGTGTTTTTGTGGCGACCGAGTTTGGAATGAATGATCCCACGCTGACGCATTTCGTTGATGACCCGGTCGGTAAACGCACTTGCCGGTTCTTTCGTCGTACGGCCGAGCACAAGTTCAGCACCAAAAATCAATCCCGAACCGCGCACATCGCCAATCATCTCGTGCCTTTCTTTGAGACGTTGCAGGCGTCCTCGCGCATAGTCCCCTACCGTTTTGGCGTTATTGACCAGATCAGCCCCTTCCAGTTCTTCTAGCACGGCCATTGCCGCCGCACAGGACACCGGATTGCCACCAAATGTGTTGAAATACCCGTAGCCTTTTCGAAATTCGGCAACGATATCTGCGTTCGCCACAACACCACCTACCGGGTGCCCGTTGGCCATTGGCTTACCTAGTGTCAGGATATCCGGGGAAATCCCCATCTTCTCATGCGCCCATAAATGCGTGCCGGTGCGGCCAAACCCCGACTGCACCTCGTCGCAGATCAGAATGCCACCCGCTTTGCGGACGGCTTCGGCGGTAGGAATTAACCAGCCATCGGGGTTATCCGGGAATCCCTCGTTCAGGAAAAAAGGACATATGACAAGCGCGGCAAACCCGGTTCCTTCCCTTTCCACCGCTTCGATTTGCGCCGCGACGGATTGCGCAAACCGTTTCCCGTCGGGGTCAGGGTTTCGATAGCTATCGGGTGCCTCAACAAAGCGGAAATACTGATCCAGACCGAATCCCACACTTGGCACATTGGATTTGCTCAATTGGCTCACCAGTGACGTGTTGCCGTGATAGGTCGATTCCGTCGCAATAATCCCGCGCTTTCCGGTCACAGCTTCGGCCATACGCAGGGCGATGTCGTTGGCCTCTGATCCCGTACAGGTCAATATCGCCGTGTTCAAAGACGCGGCCATCGTTGCAGTCAGTTTCTCAACGTAATTCAGGATCCCGTCGTGGAGGTATCGCGTGTGCGTATTAAGGGTGCTGGCCTGACGGCAGATCGCATCGACGACGCGCGGATTGCAGTGTCCGACATGTGGAACGTTGTTATAGCAATCAAGGTATTTTCGGCCATCCGCATCCCAAAGCCATACGCCTTCGGCACGCACGATATGCACCGGCTCCTCGTAAAATGTCGCAACATTGGGACCCAGAAACCGCGCGCGGTCTTTTATCAGCTCTTTCGTTGTGCGGGCCAATTTGAACCTCTTCCGATTGGTGTGGAGCAAGGCCGTCAGAACAGACACTCGCCGCTCAGTTACAATGTGAAACTGACCCTAGCGCCCTTTCCACTCTGGATCGCGCCCCTCGGCAAAGGCGCGGGCGCCTTCAAGCTGATCTTCGGAGGCATAAAGCCGCTCAACTGTCTTAAACTGACTTTTGGTGATGCGATTCATGGCGTCCTGAAATTTCATATCCTCGGACTCGCGCACGATTTCCTTGATCGCGGCGTAAACAAGAGGCGGGCCAGAGGCGAGCAATTCGGCCAGCGCGCGAGCCTCTTTCATCAGGTCAGCGGCGGGATGAATGCGGTTGATCAGGCCCCAACGCGCCGCTTCTTCCGCATCCAACCAGCGCCCGGTCAACAGCATTTCCATCGCAACGTGATAGGGAATGCGCTTTGGCACTTTAACCGAGGCAGCATCGGCCACGGTGCCGGATCGGATTTCCGGCAGTGCGAAACTCGCATGATCGGCGGCGAGGATGATGTCGGCACCAAGCGCCAATTCCAGCCCGCCACCACAGCAGATGCCGTTGACGGCGGCAATGACCGGCTTGTTTAAATGCGGTAATTCCTGAATGCCGCCGAAACCCCCAACGCCATAGTCGCCATCAACCGCATCACCATCTGCCGCCGCCTTTAAATCCCAACCGGCGCAGAAGAATTTTTCACCGCCACC
This sequence comes from uncultured Paracoccaceae bacterium, assembly GCA_951812305.1. Taxonomy (GTDB): domain Bacteria; phylum Pseudomonadota; class Alphaproteobacteria; order Rhodobacterales; family Rhodobacteraceae; genus Rhodobacter_B. The sequence goes on along the minus strand of CATOSB010000004.1, from coordinate 577,732 downwards.
TGTGATAATGGCCACGCGCAAGTCGGGATCATCGCGGAAATCGCGAAACACCTCGCCCATCTTGCGGCTGGTGTGAAGATCGATGGCGTTTGCCTTGGGCCGGTCAAGCGTGACCTCAAAAACATGGCCATTCTGCTTCGTTTTCACTGGTTCACCGGCCATCTTCATCCTCCATCCGCAAAAGCACATCCACCGCAACCGCACGGGTTGGTGTGCAGATCAGTGGGTTTACCTCAACTTCGGCGACCTTACCTACATGCGCCAGCACAAATTTTTGCACCGACATAACTGCCTCGACCACGCGGTCCAAATCTGCAGCCGGCGCGCCACGATATCCGTTCAGCAGTGCTGAGATGCGTAAGCTTTGAAGTCCCTCGCGAATGGCGGCTGGCCGCGCAGGCAGCAACAGATGCGTCTGATCATCCATCAGCTCGGTCAGCGTCCCGCCGGCGGCGAGTGTCAGCAGATATCCATGCGCCGTGTCGATCGTGACACCGATCAGCAACTCAGCAACACCGCCGGTGATCATCTCTTCGATCAGAAAGCTTTCTGCATCCATAAACTTCGCATTATCAACCGCTTCCGTGGCACTCTTATTGTTCAATACAACCGCGCCAGCCTCGGTCTTATGCGCAATTCCCTCGCCCTTCAGAACCAAAGGAAAACCGATTTCGTTGGCGGCGATTTCAACCCCTTCCGAACCAACAGCACAGCGATTTACCGGAATATCCAATCCGTGCTCCGCCAATAGCGCCTTTGCCGCGCCTTCTGGTATCAGGCGAGGAGATCCCGGTTCGGCGGGCAATGCCAGCGCAATTTCGTTGACAGTCCCCCGCCCAAGAAAGGCCGCAGCTTCCAAAGCGACAAGCGCATCATCCAACCCAGCCAGCGGCGCGATGCCCATGTCAGTTAGACGCATTGCCGTTTCTTCAGGCATCGATTCCGGCAATGTCGCAACGATCGCCATGCGCTTGCCAGTGTCTTGTGCCGCCTGCCGGGCGCCGGATATTACGGGTTCCCAATCATCTGGTGAACACCTGTCGGCGCGTGGAAAGTCGGCGACGACCACGCCGGTATCGGCCTCGCCCGTCATCATCGCAGTATAGGCTGCGCTCATCGCTGGCCCATTTGCCCAGATATAGGTGTGGTAATCCAACGGGTTGGCCAAAGCGACCTTGGGACCGAGCGCGCTGCGCAACGCGCGTGTCTGCGTTTCCGTCAAATCCGGAAACTCCAAATCGCGCCCAACGGCGGCATCCGCCATCAGGCTCGCCTCGCCGCCCGAACAGGACAAAGAAGCGATCCTTTTTGATGGCAGAGGACCTGTTATGTGCAGAAGTTTAAGTGTTTCCAAAAGCTGCGGAAGCGTCGAGACCTCGGCGATAGCAAGCCGGGTGAACAACGCGCCCGACCCAGCCGAGCTGCCTGCCAGGGACGCTGTGTGAGAGATTGTGGCCACCTGCGCCTGTACTGATTTTCCAGCCTTCAGGGCAATGATGGGCTTCCCGGCGGCCCGCGCCGTATCCGCCAATACCTCAAAGGCGCGCAGGTCGCCGATACCCTCGATGTGCAGACCCAGCGCCGTAACACGATCATCCTGCAAAACCGCCTGCCCAAGTTCGGCAATCCCGATTTGCGCCTGATTTCCCGCTGTCAGGATATAGGCAATGGGCAAGCCGCGCCGTTGCATCGTGAGGTTAATCGCGATGTTGGAACTTTGCGTGATGATGGCGACACCCTTCTTCACCGGGGTGCCGCCCTGTTGATCAGGCCACAGCCCTGCGCCATCGACATAGTTCAGAAAGCCGTAGCAATTCGGCCCGATCACCGGCATCGGCCCGGCGGCATCCAAAAGTTGTTCCTGCAACACAATACCGCCGCCGATTTCAGCCTCTGCCTCGGAAAACCCGCTGGCATAGGCAACCGCGCCACCTGCTCCCATCGCCGACAATTCGCGCAGGATTTCGACTGTCGCGACCCGGTTGACGCCAACAAAGGCGACATCGGGTGGTTCCGGTAATTCGTTTACCGACGCAACCGCACCACGCGTTGGATGTACATGCCAAACCGTGCCGGAAAACTCCAGTTTTTTGCAGTTTTCCATCACGAAACCGCAAACCGACCCGCCGCCGATCACCGCAATTGAACGTGGCCTCAATAGCCGGAAGAGATCGCGCGTCATTCCCGAAAACTCCGCCAGCGGCAGGATTGGGACGCTCCGCGGGAAGTATTTTGGACCTGATGAATTAAAGGAGCGTTAAACATGATCAAGCATGATTTTCTTGCGGTACAGGCTGAGGAACCGATGACCGCGCCAGGTGAAGCCCCACCGCCAAGGCGTTTGACCGCCGACGCGGCGGGATGGAGCCAACGTTTCCCTGTCTTCATCTGGCCAGAAATACCTCGGGCGGTCTGGGGGGCTGGCCCCCCGGTTGGTCGACGCGCATTGCACGGCGAATCCATTTTCAAGCCCCGAGCGGCCGCAGTAACTCGCGGCTGATGATATGGCGCTGGATTTCTGATGTGCCGTCCCAGATCCGCTCTACCCGCGCATCGCGCCAGAACCGCTCAATGGGGAAATCGTTCATCAGCCCCATGCCGCCAAATATCTGCAACGTGGCATCCGTCACCCGTGCCAGCATTTCGCTGGCATAGACCTTGGCGGATGCAATCTCGCGATTGGCGGGCAGCCCCTGATCCAGACGCCAGGCGCTGGACAGCGTCAGGAAATCGGCGGCGTCGATTTCTGTGATCATATCGGCAATCTGAAAAGACACGCCCTGAAACTTGCCGATGGCTTGCCCGAACTGTTTACGTTCGGCGGCGTAGTTCAGGGCAAAGTCAAAGCACCGTCGCGCCCGGCCCACAGCCATCGTGGCAACGGTGATGCGGGTTGCGTAAAGCCAGGTGTTCATCACTGCGAACCCGCCATCGACTTCTCCCAGAACCTGCGCGTCCGGAAGTCGGCAATCGTTGAATTCAAGGATGCAGTTCTTGTAGCCGCGATGGCTGACAGAGTCATACCCATCGCGCACCGCGAACCCCGGATGACCGCGATCCACAAGGAATGCGGTAATGCGTTTCTTCGGCCCTTTTGGTGTGTCGTCCACGCCTGTTGCAATAAAAACAATAAAGAAATCAGCGTGATCCGCGCCAGAAATGAAGTGCTTACTGCCATTGACGACCCAGTCACCACCGTCCCGCATCGCCGCACAGCGCATACTACGAATGTCTGATCCCGCCTCGGGTTCTGTCATCGCCAGTGCGTCCATGCGATCACCGCGCACCGCCGGAAGAAGATAGCGTTCGCGTTGTTCGCCCTGACACGCCATCAGGATATTCTGTGGCCGCCCAAAGAAATGCGTCAATGCCATCGAACCGCGGCCCAGTTCGCGTTCGACCAGCGCGAAATCGAGATGTCCAAGCCCCGCGCCGCCGGCATCCTCAGGGAAGTTGCAGGCATAAAAGCCAAGGTCGATACATTTCTGCTTGATGTCCTGCGCAACCTCTTCGGGGACTTCGCCGCTGCGCTCGACCGCCTCTTCATGGGGATAGATTTCCGTCTCGACGAAATCGCGAACGGTAGAGACGATCATTTCCTGTTCTTGGGTCAGTCCGAAATGCATGTGCTGCGCCTCCCTTTCTGCAGGCTAAAGCATGTTTCCACGTCCTAGCCCTGTTTGAAAACGACCCCGCCTTGCCGGAATCAGGCGGGTTCCTTTAGATCATTGGTGAGCTTGTCGACAAAGTCGCGGGTCCGCAAACCCGCCGGAATCGGCGGCAGAACGCGAACGGTGATGGTCCCCGGTTTTATCTGCCAGCTTTTGTGTGGCCAGAACGTGCCGCTGTTCAACACGACCGGTGCACATGGCAGTGACAAAGCGCGGTAAAGGACAGCGACGCCAGTTTGCACACGAAATCTGTGCGCGGGGTTTCGGGTTCCGTTTGGAAAAATCAGAAAGCTTCGCCCATCCCGGGCTTTCGATTTGGCATCGTCGATGACCTCGCGGGTTTTTTCCAAAGAACCGCTTCTGTCCACGCCGATATATCCCAGAGCACGAGCAATGGATCCTGCGACGGGATATCGCAAGATTTCCTCTTTTAAAAAGACGGCGGGATTGTCGAAAATCACCGGCAGAACAAATGTCTCCCATGCGGCTTCGTGCCGACAGGCCAAAATCGCGGTCTCGTTCGGCAGATTCCCTCGACCAACGATTTCGTAACTTTGGCGGCAAATAATTCTCAGAAATAATAGTTGCAGCGACACAAAAAACCGCCAGACCGGCCAACCATATTTCAGCGGCACAAACACAAGCGGCAGGAAGATGAAAAATACCAATGACAACAGCGCGCAAACCAGAAAAAAAAGCACAGAGCGAAAGCCGATCATTGCGTGATTGTCACTGCTGGCGGGCATTGGCTTGCGTTCCGCTTTGAATTATCTCTAATGGCACCGACCTTATGGCCCGGGGACCGAGGATGAGCAACGGCGACGCCGAAAACAAAAAGCTTCAGAACGACTTGCTGGATCTGGTCGCCGAAGAAGCCATGCTTGAGCGTGCAGACTTGCAGGCCTCTACCAAGTTGGAGGCACTGGATATCGCGTCGGCGGATTTTGTCATGATCCTGATGGCTATCGAAGAAAAGTACGATGTTTACATCTCGGTCGATAATGAAATCGCTGAGATGACCACGGTGCAGGATTTGCTTGACCTCGCGACACAGAAAATCGCGGCGGAAAAAGGCGCCTGATGACGGGAACCCGGGTTGTCATCACCGGGATGGGGGCCATCTCGGCCTGCGGTTACGGCGCCGAAACGCTTTGGGAAGCTGCGCGCGATGGAGTCTCGGGTGTTCGGGAAACATTGTTTGATCGCATCCCCTCGCAGAAAGTGTTGAAAGCTGCGGGCGTCCCGTCTGACGCTGTGACAGACAACCAGATCAATTTTCGTCCACGGATGCAGGATCCGGTGACAAGTTATGCGCTGATCGCCGCCGAAGAGGCCCTGTCACAATCCGGGCTGAAGGGTGAACTTGGCGATGAAACTGGCGTCATCGTTGGTTCTGGTTTCGGTGGCGCCAGAACGCTGGACGACAATTACTGGAATTTCGCGCATGACACCGGCGTCCGGATGGACCCGATGTCGATCCCCAAGATTATGACAAATGCGGCGGCAAGCTGGATTTCGATGACCTATGGCGCGAAGGGGCCGGTTTACTGCAACTCCACCGCCTGTTCCTCGGCCAGCCAATCGATCGGGTTGGCCTATCACATGATAAAGTCGGGGATGCTGACGCGTTGTATCACCGGCGGTACAGAGGCGTGCGTCGTGGCTGGAGTGTTCCGGGCCTGGGAATATTTGCGGGTTTTGAGCCCGACCCTTTGCCGCCCGTTTTCGCATGATCGCAACGGCATGGTTCTGGGCGAAGGTGCTGGCATTCTGGTGGTTGAAGGTCTGGAAAGCGCAACGGCGCGGGGGGCTAAAATTCTGGCCGAGGTCGTGGGTTACGGCACATCAAGCGACGCAGGCGATCTGTTGCGCCCCGACCCGAGCGGTGCCGCCGCTGCAATGCAAATGGCCTTGACCGAGGCCGGGATCGAGGCCGCTGACATCGGTTATGTCAACGCACACGGCACCGGCACTGTTGCCAATGATGTGTCAGAGGCAGAAGCGATGCGGCGCGTCTTCGGCGACAAACTGGACGGCATCGCGGTGTCGTCTACCAAGCCGGTACATGGCCACGCGCTTGGCGGAGCCGGTGCGATTGAGGCCATCGTCGCGCTTGGAGCCCTGCGCGAACAAGTTGCCCCGCCGAACGTGAATTACACAACGTTTGACGAAAAAGTCGGACTGATTCCGGTGAAGGATACCGCGCAGCCGATTGAAACTTCTCATGTTTTGTCTAACTCATTTGCCTTTGGCGGTGTCAACGCAACGCTGGCGTTTGGGACCTTCACCGGGTGACACCAATCATCGATGGCATATCGTGCGCTGATTGCGATGCGATGCGCGACCTGATCACGGACATCACCGGCCAAAACACGAGCAACCAACCGTATTTTGCCGCCGTCACCATGTCCAGGCATCCGCCGGTCCGGAAATTGCTTGCGCTGCCTCAATCAAATGACGGCGAGATGCTGATCCACGACTATCAGGCGATGAACTTTCACATGCCACTTCCAACGGAGAGGCCGCTAAATGTCGACGGAACGAGAGATGCAAAGGAAAGGCGAATTGAAATTAGCCTTTCCATTTCCGAAGGCGACACCCTGCATCAAACGATGACCCTCGCCCTCCGGCGCATCGGGACGCAGGATTTGGGCAATCTGAAACCAGTCACATTGCGCAATGTTGATGCGATTGGCGATCTCACCCGGTCGGGTATAATGCACATTTCTCAAGACCAGATCGACCGATATGTTGCGCTGTCGGGCGATGTAAACCCGATCCACCGCGATCAACGCGTTGCGGCCGAACTCGGCCTTGAGGCGCCGTTGGTTCCAGGGATGTTGCTGTTGGCATTGTGCCAACCGTTTATTGAACGAGCAGGGCTCAAGGCAGCATCTATGCGCGCACGCTTCGTTGCGCCGTTGATCGTGGATGAAGACTTCAGAGTTTCGGTTCAATCACGCGGCCCGGACCGCGCGCGCACCTATATGTACACCAGGGACGCCCGTAGTGTTGCGATAGCGGATTTGGTGTTGGCGCCCACCGCTGGCTGAACCTACCTCGCTGTGGGCCGGCCGTGTCGCGCCCAAATATCAAAACCTGGCGGTGCGCCTTTGATCCGGGTCAAGTTACGGGCCCCGAATACCCGCTATGCTCATCGCAAACGAGAGGAGCACGCGCATGGAAGATCTGGTCAAACTCGGGAGAAAATTCGTCCAAGCGATGCGGAAACGTCGTGGCATTACGCATATCGACGAAGTTTACGCCGAAAACGCGCAATCGGTGGAAGCCGTTGTCCCGCCCGGACGCGATGTGCGCATCGCAAAGGGGCGCGACGCCATAAAGGCGAAGAGAGAGGATTGGGTGGCAACACACAACATCCAAAAGCTTGAAGCAGATGGCCCCTATGTCCATCCGCCCAATCGGTTTGGGGTGCGGTACAAGGCTGAAGTGACGCAAAAAGCCACCGGTCGCCAAATGACATTACGCGAGGTCGCAATTTATACGGTGGAGGACGGCATGATCGCCCGCGAAGAGTTCTTCATGATGCCGAAATAAGGGCGTGACGCGCCGACGAGCGGTGATTTTCAAAACGCCCTGTTTGCTCTGGTGCCCGAGGAGAGACTCGAACTCTCACGCCCGTGAAGGCGGGGGATTTTGAATCCCCTGCGTCTACCATTCCGCCACTCGGGCCACCTGAGCCGTGTGACTAGCCAAACCGCGCTGCGGCGTCCAGCCCCAATCCGTATGCTTGACCTGACACGCCTCACATGGCCTAAGAGCGGAAAACAAACCAGAGCAGCCATGATCAAAGCGCTTTACGACTGGACTATGGGTCTTGCGGCCAAGCCGTACGCTATTTGGGCATTGGCATTTGTGGCTTTTATTGAAAGCTCGGTTTTTCCCATCCCTCCGGACATTCTGATGATCCCGATGATCCTGGCTGCACCACATCGCGCCTTCTGGATCGCGACGGTCTGTCTTGTGTCATCGGTTCTGGGCGGGATGCTAGGATACGCCATTGGCACATTTGCCTTCGAACAGATCGGCCAGCCGATCCTTGCAAGCCTCGGCAAGGGCGAGGCGATGGCCGAATTCAATACGCAATTCAACGACTATGGTTTCTGGGCGGTGCTGATCGCTGGACTGACCCCCTTCCCTTACAAGGTCATCACGATCATGTCGGGCTGGACCGGAATGCCGTTGATGACATTCATCGCGACGTCGATACTTGCCCGCGGCCTAAGGTTCTTCATCGTTGCCGCACTGTTGTGGAAATATGGCGCACCTATTCGTGATTTCATCGAACGGCGCCTTGGGTTGATGTTCACGCTGTTTGTCATACTTCTGATCGGCGGATTCCTGATTCTGAGGGTCTTATGACACGTAACCAGTTGATCATTCTTGCCGCTGGCGGGTCAGCTGCAATGCTTTTGGGGGCATGGGGTTTTCAATATCTCGGATTTGCGCCGTGCAAAATGTGCATCTGGCAACGCTGGCCACACGGTGCAGCGGTTGTGATCGGGGTCTTCGCCGTGCTGCTTCCCCGCATGCCCCTGTCCATTCTTGGCGCGTTCGCCGCGGCCACGACGGGTGGAATCGGCGTTTACCACACCGGGGTTGAGCGCGGCTGGTGGCAGGGGCCGACCAGTTGTTCCAGCGGCGATATCGGCGGCCTGTCGACCGATGATCTTCTTGAACAGATCATGACCGCACCTTTGGTTCGCTGCGATGAGGTCGCCTGGGAGTTCCTAAGCGTTTCAATGGCAAGCTGGAACGCAATCATCAGCTTTGGCCTCGCCGCAATCTGGCTCGCCGCCTTTGTGAAGAAAACCACCTAAGATCCTCTTCTCGTTTATAAATATGCATTCGCGACTTTGGGTGAAGTAGCGGCCACATAATTAGTGTCGCGCAAATGCAATCTGATCACCACTCACCCGTCCAGCTTGCGCAGCCGTGCGAACAGACTCGATGTATCCCAGCGACCGCCACCCATTTTCTGCACGTCCTTGTAAAACTGATCGACCAGCGCCGTGACGGGCAGTGATGCGCCGTTCTCATTTGCCGCCTGCAACACGATGCCAAGATCCTTGCGCATCCAGTCGACCGCAAAGCCGTGTTCGAACTCATCATCGATCATCGTCTCGTAGCGATTGACCATCTGCCAGGATCCCGCAGCCCCGCCACCGATCACCTCTACCACTGCACGGCCGTCCAGCCCCGCCTTCTCTGCAAAATGTAATCCCTCAGACAGCCCTTGAACCAGCCCGGCAATACAGATCTGGTTGACCATCTTGGTAAGTTGGCCTGCACCGCTTTCGCCAAGACGTCGACACAGTTTGGAATAGCAATCAATCAGTGGTTCTGCGGCATCAAAGGCCGTTTGATCGCCACCACACATCACGACGAGTTGGCCGTTCTCTGCCCCCGCCTGCCCACCGGAAATCGGCGCATCGACAAAGGAAATTCCGTCGTTCGCGCCGACGGCATAAAGTTCGCGGGTCACGGCGGCCGACACCGTTGTATGATCGACGAATACCGAACCATCGCTCATCCCGGCAAAGGCGCCATCATCGCCCAGACAGACCGAACGCAGGTCGTCATCGTTGCCTACACAGCTCATCACGAATTCTGCGCCCTCAGCGGCCTCGCGCGGTGTGGTGCCAAAACTGCCACCAAACTCCGATGCCCACGCCTCTGCCTTCGTCGTCGTGCGGTTGTAGACAGTTACCTCGTGCCCCGCCTTCGCCAGAAACCCGGCCATCGGATAACCCATAACCCCAAGGCCCAGAAATGCGACTTTCGCCATAACTCATTGTCCCCCATTGCGTGTGATGCTGCGTCTCGATTAACTAGCGGCTCAGCGCTCATGTCTCAACCGGGAAGGACGAAATGGCCCTGACATTTAGATGGCTTATGCGCCTTCTCACCATTTTGGTGGGAATTGCCGTGTTGGCCGGTGTCATCGCCTATTGGTTCGCGACGCGATCCCTGCCGGATTACAGCCAGACCCGTACCGTTCCGGGTATCACCACGCCGGTCGAGATTGTGCGCAACAATTCGAACGTACCGCATATCTTCGCGGGCACGGATGCCGATGTATTTTTCGGGCTCGGATATGCCCATGCGCAAGATCGCCTTTGGCAAATGACGATGCTGCGACGCACAGCGCAGGGGCGGTTGTCTGAATTGTTTGGCACCCGCAGGCTGAACATCGACGAATTGCTGCGCCGACTCGATCTTTACAATCTCGCCGTCCAGTCGGTCGAGGCACAGGATGAGCCGACAATGATGGCGCTGAAGGCTTATTCGGCGGGCGTGAATACATGGCTGAACGAGGTGAATGCCGAGGCACTGGGGCGTGGCGCCCCGGAAAACTTCCTGTTCTCCAACCAGATTGCGCCGTGGCAACCCGCGGATTCGCTGGCGATTGTTAAGATCATGGCGCTGCAATTGGCCGGGCATCTGGAAGAGGAAGTGCTGCGCGCGCGCGCGTCGCTCATTCTAAGAAATGACCGGCTGGTGGATATACTGCCCGACTCACCGGGTGCAGGTATCGCCGCCCTGCCGGAATACGCTGCCCTGTTCCCCACCCTGCCGCGTTACGCCGAGGCTGAACCGCATTCAACGCATGGCCTGACCCCGAACCCGCCTCGCGGGTTGAGTGGCGCGTCAAACGCGTGGGCCGCCGCGCCGTCACGCTCTGCCAGCGGTGGCACACTTTTGGCCAACGATCCGCATCTTGGGTTTTCGGCACCCGGCACCTGGTATCTCGCACGGCTGGAGCTTGCGACAGGCGGTGTCATCGGCGGTACCATTCCGGGGATGCCGGTTGTGCTGGTGGGGCGGTCCGATGATGTCGGCTGGGGGATCACCTCATCTTACCTCGATGATCAGGATATTTTCATAGAACAACTGAACCCGGATAACTCGGACGAGGTGCTGACGCCGGAGGGCTTCAAACCAATGCTGGCGCGGGACTCTATCGTTCAGGTTAAAGACGCAGAGCCGGTCACGTTCAAATTGCAATGGACGGAAAATGGCCCCGTCTTGCCCGGACACCTGTTCAAACTCGGCGCGATCACACCAGAAGGCCATGTCTCCGCGCTCGCATGGACGGCGTTGTCGCCCGCGGACACCTCGATGACGGCGGCCTATCGCTTGATGCAGGCAAGTGATGTTGGTGATGCTATTAACGCGGGTGAATTGTTCATCGCGCCCAGCCAGAACCTTACACTTGCCGACAGCCAGACGGTGGCGATGAAGACCATCGGTGCGATGCCCAAGCGCGATGCACGCCATCAGACGCAAGGCCGGATTCCGACGCCGGGCTGGGTGGCCGAAAACCGGTGGCAGGGGCGGATGAACTACACCTCGAACCCTGAATTTATCTCTCCGGCCGGCGGTATTGTCGGCAATACCAACAACAAGACCGTTGAGCGACCCTTTCCGCTTCATGTCAGCCATTCCTACGGCGACACGCAGCGGGTTCAACGTTGGCGATTTCTGATGCAGAACCGCGAGGTGCATACGCGCGAAAGTTTTATCGACTCACAACTGGATGAGGTCAGCCCGACAGCACGTGCTTTGCTTCCACTGGTTGCCAAAGACCTTTGGTTCACGGGCGAACCCGCCCCAGCAGGCACGCAGGAACGGCGCAGGCAGGATGCGCTTTCGCGACTGGCCGACTGGAATGGCGAGATGAATGAACATCTGCCCGAACCACTGATCTATTCGGCGTGGATGCGGGCACTACAGGATCGGTTGATCCGCGATGAACTTGGGCCGCTGGCCAACGAGTTCCGCCATCTGGAGCCTTTGTTCATCGAGCGCGTTTATCGCGACATTTTCGGTGCTTCGATCTGGTGTGACATCCTGCAATCCGCACCAAAGGAATCCTGCACCGACATTGCGCGAATGGCGCTGGATGACGCGCTGATCTGGATCGACGAGGAGATCGGCGGCACGCTGGAATCCCTGCGCTGGGGTGATGCCCACGAGGCACGCCACGATCATCAGGTCTTGGGCGAGGTCCCAGTGCTGAAATGGCTGGTGAACATCCGCCAATCGACGTCCGGGGGCGACAACACGTTGCTGCGGGGGCGAGTATCCGGCACGGGGGATGAACCGTTCCTGAATGTGCATGGTGCAGGGTATCGCGGGGTCTATGATTTCGGTGATCCGGATTCGTCGCTGTTCATTACCGCGACCGGGCAATCAGGCCATCCTTTCAGCCGTTACTATGATGACCTTGGTGTTCTCTGGCGGCGTGGTGAATATATTCCAATGTCGCTTGATCCAGATCTTGCACGTGCGGCGGCGGTCGGCGTCACGGTGCTGATGCCAGCGGAATAGAGGTTATACACAGTGTGGTCCGAGCAAGGGGTGACTGCTCTAATTGGCCTGAAGCGGATTTTCGCAACTCACCAGAATAGACGTGCGATTGCCTGCCCGGGGATGGCGATGCAACCTCGCAGTTTGCCCGTTTATCCCGGCCAAGTCCGAATTCGTTCAATAGCTTGCACCCAGCCTAACCAAATCGCCAGCCCGTGGGGACGGGCAGGCGATCGCGCGGCGCCTGCGGCTTGATTCCGCGCGAGGGGTGCAAACCAGGAACGTCTGCTTCAGGCCAACTACGACCAACCGGCCCATCCCATCCAAAACCTGTCAAACACGCGCAAATTCTGCTTTTTGCCGCTCAGTCCACACAACATCAATCCGGTATCCGGCTTCAGTCTGCTCTTCTGCTTCGACCACGCCCGCTTCATGCAACCATGCCCGCGCGCGGCCGTCAGCAAAGGACAACGCCAATGTTTCAGACATCTGAAATCCAATCAGAAGTTGGTGAATTTCGGTAAAAAGCAGCTCTAACCCCCGCCCAGTAATTGCCGAAACCACATGTACGTGGTCATGCCGGTCTGCACGCGCGGTCCAGGTCTTAACGTCCTCACCTCTCAGCAAATCAGCTTTGTTCCAGACCTCGATCAACGGTGTTTCCTCGCTGACACCTAACTCGCCCATGATCTGCGTCACTTCGGTCGCCTGTTCCTCTGTCTCAGCATGACTTATGTCGCGGATATGCAGGATCAGATCCGCCTCCAGCACTTCTTCCAATGTCGCGCGGAACGCAGCGACAAGCTGCGTCGGCAAATCGGAAATGAAACCAACCGTATCGGACAGGATCACATCCAAGCCGCCGGGCAAAGTGACCTTGCGCATGGTCGGATCAAGCGTGGCAAAAAGCATGTCCTTGGCCAGAACTTTCGCCCCCGTCACCCGATTGAACAGTGTGGACTTGCCAGCGTTGGTATACCCCACCAACGCCACGATCGGGAATGGGACCTTCTTGCGTGCCGCACGGTGTAATGTGCGGGTCTTGACGACCTTGTCCAGTTGTCGACGCAACCGCCCAAGCTGCGTGTCAATCGCGCGCCGATCCGCTTCGATCTGTGTTTCACCGGGTCCGCCAACAAACCCCAAACCGCCACGTTGACGTTCGAGGTGAGTCCAGGCGCGCACCAGCCGGGTTCGCTGATAGGACAAGGCGGCCATTTCGACCTGAAGCACACCCTCGCGGGTGCGGGCGCGATCACTGAATATTTCCAGAATCAGCCCCGTGCGATCAAGAATCTTGACCTTCCACGCTTTCTCGAGATTGCGCTGTTGCACCGGGCTGACCGGTCCGTCGATGAGAACAAGCTCGATCTCACGCGCATAAAGAGCCTCGCCAATCTCGGCGACCTTGCCGCTACCGAACAAGCGGCCCGGTTGGGGTTTTTGCAGGCGAATGATTTCTTGGCCAACCACGTCCATCTCAGGCATGGCCACGGCCAAAGATACGGCTTCCGCCAAGGCAGGAACAGCCGAACGTCTTTCCGGGTCGCTTAAGATTTCTGGATGCAGCACATACGCGCGCGTCGCACGCGCGCCAGTCTCACTCACCCGTCACTCTTCGCCGTCATAAAGATTGATCGGCGTGGCTGGCATGATGGTCGAAATCGCGTGCTTGTAGACCAGTTGCGATTGTCCGTCGCGACGCAAAAGGACGCAAAAATTGTCAAACCATGTAATGACACCTTGCAGTTTAACCCCGTTGATCAGGAAGATCGTTACCGAAACTTTCGACTTTCGAACGTGATTTAGAAATGCGTCCTGCAAATTCTGCCTATCAGCAGCCATTGTTCTTCCGCCTTTATTATACCCTGCCCAAGCAAATAACGCTGGTCCCGATGAGCCGCATTTATGATATGGCTCTGCGGAAGTTTCCAGCCCCAAAGCGAACCCCCTGCCCCCGAAGGGCGAATTTTGGGATAAAAATGCGACTTCAACGGTAAATATTGCGTGCGGAATACAACAAATAAGGTAACTCCCAAGCACCCCCCACGTTTGAGTGTTATTGTCAGTTTTATGGTGAGTCGAATTTGCCATTTTGCGCGTGTTTTTTTTCTTTCTTGTCTGAATTCTGTGGCGCCGGGTTGATTTCTCTGAATCAGTGGTGGGATGGATCAGGTTGCCGCCCTTGAACAACTTCTCGCCACGGCTCTGCGTCGGATCGCTGAGCTTGAAGCTGCGTTGGCGAGCATGGCGGAAGAGATCACGGACCTGCGCCGACAGTTGGCCAAGAACAGCAGCAATAGCAGCAAGCCCCCTTCAAGTGATGGCCTGAAGAAGCCAGCCCCGCGCAGCCTGCGTGGCAAATCCGGAAAGAAAAGTGGCGGCCAAGTTGGCCACCGGGGCGACACCCTGCGCCAGACGTCAACACCCGACTTTGTCGAACGGCATGAGGCGACGCATTGCAGCGCCTGTCAGAGCGCCCTGACGGCGGAGATGGTGAAAGGGATCGAGAAGCGTCAGGTGTTCGACTTGCCTGCGCCACGCCTGGAGGTCACCGAGCATCAGGCGGCGGTTTATTGTTGCGACCATTGTCGAGCCACGACGACGGCTGGCTTTCCCGATGGCGTGGCCGCGCATGTGCAATATGGCACGCGCATGCGGGCAGTGGCGGTCTATTGCAATGTTCAGCAGCTGATACCCGAGGATCGGGTCTGCCAGCTTATGCGCGACCTGTTTGGGGCCACCAGCTTGTGCGCGGCCAGCGTGACCAACTGGACGCGCGGCGCGGCAAATAAGATGGGTGTCGTGGTTGAACACATTCTCGCCCGGCTTGCCGAAGGCGGCGTTCGGCATCTGGACGAGACCGGACTTCGTGTTGCCGGCAAGCTGCACTGGCTGCACACGATCTGCGATACCGCCTTCACCCATTACCGCATCAGCGCCAAACGCGGTGCTGTTCCAACCTTCCTGACCGGCGGGACGATCATTCATGATCACTGGAAACCCTACTACGCCCATATGAGCGGAGTGGACGCCCACGCCCTCTGCGGGGCGCATCACTTGCGCGAACTCAAGGCCATCGAAGAGATCGAAAAAGAGCCTTGGGCGACGGAGATGAGCGCAGTGCTTCATAGCGCCAATCAGCTCAGATGCGCGGCTCAGGATCAAGGCGAGACCGAACTCCCGGAACTGGTTCGCCAGGGTATAGTCACCAGATACATGGCGATCCTCGCCAAGGGGCTCGCCTTCCACGAACGCCAGCCCCCGCTGGCCAAAAGCCCCGGCACCCGCGGCCGAAAAGCCAGGCGGCCAGGCCACAACCTGCTCCTCCGCCTGCGTGACTACCGCGATGACGTTTTGCGATTCATCGCCGACTTCGCGGTCCCATTCACAAACAATCAGGCCGAACAGGACCTGCGCATGATGAAGCTGCGCATGAAAATCTCGGGCACCTTCCGCACCCTCGAGGGCGCGCGGGTCTTCGCCGACATCAGGTCCGTCATCTCGACGGCCAGAAAACACCGGTTCAACATCCTGGAAATCCTGACCCTGTCACCACCTCAGATCATCGCACGGCTCTGACGGAACAAAACCCCGCAACCCTATCGGACAGGGTGCTTGGGAGTTACCAAATAAGTGTGCAAGTTCACGCTATTCTACCGCAACTGAAAGTATCACGCTTCAACCGCGCCAGAACTCGGGGTTGAAAAGCGCAATCAGGGCAAGTGTTTCCAGACGCCCAAGGACCATTGCTGCCATCAGGATCGCTTTGGCGGTGTCAGGAAGCGTCGAATAGAAAATGGGGATGTCGCCTGCGATAGAAGCAAGTGGTCCGGTCGTCGAAATGGCCGCAACAGTCAGGATCACTGCGGGCTCAAATCCGATGCC
This sequence comes from uncultured Paracoccaceae bacterium, assembly GCA_951812305.1. Classification (GTDB taxonomy): domain Bacteria; phylum Pseudomonadota; class Alphaproteobacteria; order Rhodobacterales; family Rhodobacteraceae; genus Rhodobacter_B. The sequence continues at coordinate 561,839 of CATOSB010000004.1, read as the reverse complement.
GGTCAGCGACAACGCAAGCATAACAGCGGCGACAGAAAACGCAAACAGCATGAAAAATATCCACGCCAGATACGCCCCATGCCGCCGTTCAGAACGTGCATGGGCACCGGAGCCGCCGATTGAATGTGGATGAACAAGCCGTTCAAGTTCGCGCTGGGCATGGCGGTAAAGCACAAAGACCCGAAGCAGTTTGACACCACCAGCAGTGGTGGCCACGCCACCCCCAATCATTGCCAGCCCCAACAGGATCAATCCAGGTGTTTCCAGCCTTGACCAGCTTTGGGCCGTATCCCAATAAGCGCTTTCAAATCCGGTGCTGGTCAGAAAGGACGCAACTGTAAAAAATCCACCCCAAAGCGCTAGGAAGCCTTCCCAAATCGTGCCGGTTGCCCTGACTTCGATCGCACCGATCCAATGCCGCATGAACAGGATCAGCGGCACAACCAGCACGATCATCATCCCCAGTCGCAATTCCGGATCCCGGCGAAGCGTCGTTACTCGCTTTTCCAGCCCGTCACGCTCGAATGTCCGGCGCGACAGCGCAAAAACCATGAACAAGATCATGAAGCCTTCGCCTGCGATCCCGGCACCGCCCTCATCAAGCCCGGCCAAAGGCGAAATCCCGCTGGTCGACAGGACTGACATCGCGTGACACAGCGCGACGAATGAATCGTCGCCCGACAACACCAATAACAGCCAAAGCACCGCCGTCAGTCCAAGACAGACCGGAAATAATTCTGCAACGTGCCGTGCAAACCGGTCGCGATGTTTCATGACGCTGCCGATCTGAGTCGTGCGCGAGGCGATTTTTGGGTCACTGCCGATGATTTCGAAACCACCAAGACTAAGTGGCGCAAGAATGGCAATGGCCACCGTCCAGAAAAGGAAGCCGCCGAGCCATCCCACCAGCGCCCGCCAAAGGTGTTCTGCGCCGTTCAGCGTATTGGCGTCGAAAACCGTGGCGCCCGTCGTCGTCAGGCTCGACACCATTTCGAAATAGGTCTCAAAGAATGTCGCACCTGATGGCCCCTCAAATAGCGGTATGGCGAGTATGATCGGCAATACCGCCCAAGCTGCGAGAAGCGTCACAAGCTGGCTTCGCACCGGGTTGCGCACTTTTCGGCCCGATGTGGCAATGGCCAGCATAGCCACCAGAATGATCAGAATTGTGCCGGAATAGAAAAACGATCTTGCCGTCGCCCATTCACGCTCAACGATGGCCAAGGGAACAGGCGCGTACATGGCAATCCCGCTGAATCCCAAAAACAAAAGGCTGAGGGGAATCTGTTTCAGCTGTGCGATCACTGCGGCGGCCTGTCAGAAAAAGTCGATCGAGACCTGCAACAGCCTCTCGACCTCGGCCACGTTGGCGGCGAGTGAAAAGATCGCCACAACATCACCTTCCTCGATGCGGGTCTGGCCCGACGGACGCACCATTTCACCATTCTTCAGGATGCCACCGACAATGACCCCTTCGGGAAATTCGATTTCACGGATTTCCTGCCCCGTAATGGGAGAGGTCGACATCACCTCTGCCTCGATGATCTCTGCCTCAGCATCGCCAATTGAATAGACACCGCGCACGCGGCCATGCCGAATGTGGCGCAAGATCGACGAAACCGTTTGTGCGCGCGGGTTGATATAGGCGTCAATATCCAACGGTGCCATCAACGAGGCCAGTGTTGGATCATTGATCAGGCAGATCGCCATCTTTGCGCCCGCCGCCTTTGCCCGAACGGCCGCCAACGTGTTAGTCTTGTCATCATCGGTGATCGCCAGAACGGCGTCGGCACGAGAAATGTTGGCTTCGTTCAGCAGCTCAATGTTCAACCCGTCGCCATGCAATACAATCGTGCGTTCAAGCGCGTCTGCAGCCAACTCTGCGCATTTTCGATTAATCTCAATAACCTTGGTGCGCATTTTTTGGGGTCGGTTTTCCAGTTCTTTTGCTACCGCCAGACCAACATTGCCGCCGCCGATGATGACGATCCGTTCCTGCGAAACATTTGTTTTGCCAAAGATCTCCAGTGTTCGGTTTACATCTTCCAGATGTACGAACAGATAAATTTCGTCGCCCGCAAACAGTTGATCGCCCGCAACCGGGGCAAACAAAGATCCGTTTCGACGAACGCCGATGACGATGGCGCGCAATGTCGAAAACAGATCGCTCAACTGGCGCAAGGGCGTGTTCAGAACCGGGCAATCCTCGTCCAGAAAAATCCCCATCAACTCGGCTTTGCCGCCAAGAAAACTTTCCGTATCAAACGCCGCTGGCGCCGCCAGTCTGCGCAGCGCGGCTTCTGCAACTTCTTTTTCCGGACTGATCACAACGTCTATCGGCATGTGATCGCGACGGTAAAGGTCGGAATAGATCGCGTTCAGATAGGCCTGACTGCGGATACGGGCGATCTTTTTGGTGATGCCGAACACCGAATGCGCCACCTGACAGGTGACCATGTTCACCTCATCGGAATGGGTCGCGGCAATGATCATGTCCGTGTCACGCGCACCCGCGCGATCAAGGATCTCGGGGTGGCTGGCAAATCCGGCAATCCCCTGAACATCCAGCGTGTCCGTCGCGCGACGCACCAGATCGGGGTTGTTGTCCACAACGGTGACGTCGTTCTTTTCACCGGACAGGTGGCGCGCAATCTGCCACCCGACCTGACCTGCACCACAGATGATGACTTTCATGTAAGTATCCGTGCGGACCCCGGTTCAGTTGACTAGGGATGGCAGAACCGCGCGCAGGGGTCAATGGAGCGTCTTTCGGTTCCTTTCAGTCACCCAGAAACTGATAGCGATCGCCAAAGCGCGACAATAGTTTCCGATAGGCCCAGATCTGCGTCCCAGTCTTGCCAAGTTCTTTGAAAACCTGACGCAATCGTCGGTCTTTTTCGCCAATGCTTCCCGTTGTGCGCGGCATTTGGGGAAAATTCAGCGCCATGAATTGCCGATAGCCGGCGACCAACTGCGGTTCATGCACCAGGGCCTGCCCATCCACGTCCCAGGGTTTCTCAAATCCGGCAAAATGTATGATCTGCGGGCGCATGAGCGAAAAAAGTGCATGTCTGTTGCGCGTGTGGTGCCAATTCCATGTCGGGTGCATCTCCGCCCAATTGTCGCGCAGAACAAGGTTCAAAAGGCCCTGATCTCCGGTGAATCGCGGCGGATTCTTTTCGGCCACTTCCCCGATTTTTCGCACAACCTCAAAAGCTTGCCATGCCTCAACATCAATCAGCATCACGCCGGAGTTGAAGTAGGCCGATCCGGCTGCGGAATGTCCGTCGAATTCGAACACCGGTCGCTTAAGTGCATCCCATTGGTAACTCCCAAGCACCCTGTCCGATAGGGTTGCGGGGTTTTGTTCCGTCAGAGCCGTGCGATGATCTGAGGTGGTGACAGGGTCAGGATTTCCAGGATGTTGAACCGGTGTTTTCTGGCCGTCGAGATGACGGACCTGATGTCGGCGAAGACCCGCGCGCCCTCGAGGGTGCGGAAGGTGCCCGAGATTTTCATGCGCAGCTTCATCATGCGCAGGTCCTGTTCGGCCTGATTGTTTGTGAATGGGACCGCGAAGTCGGCGATGAATCGCAAAACGTCATCGCGGTAGTCACGCAGGCGGAGGAGCAGGTTGTGGCCTGGCCGCCTGGCTTTTCGGCCGCGGGTGCCGGGGCTTTTGGCCAGCGGGGGCCGGCGTTCGTGGAAGGCGAGCCCCTTGGCGAGGATCGCCATGTATCTGGTGACTATACCCTGGCGAACCAGTTCCGGGAGTTCGGTCTCGCCTTGATCCTGAGCCGCGCATCTGAGCTGATTGGCGCTATGAAGCACTGCGCTCATCTCCGTCGCCCAAGGCTCTTTTTCGATCTCTTCGATGGCCTTGAGTTCGCGCAAGTGATGCGCCCCGCAGAGGGCGTGGGCGTCCACTCCGCTCATATGGGCGTAGTAGGGTTTCCAGTGATCATGAATGATCGTCCCGCCGGTCAGGAAGGTTGGAACAGCACCGCGTTTGGCGCTGATGCGGTAATGGGTGAAGGCGGTATCGCAGATCGTGTGCAGCCAGTGCAGCTTGCCGGCAACACGAAGTCCGGTCTCGTCCAGATGCCGAACGCCGCCTTCGGCAAGCCGGGCGAGAATGTGTTCAACCACGACACCCATCTTATTTGCCGCGCCGCGCGTCCAGTTGGTCACGCTGGCCGCGCACAAGCTGGTGGCCCCAAACAGGTCGCGCATAAGCTGGCAGACCCGATCCTCGGGTATCAGCTGCTGAACATTGCAATAGACCGCCACTGCCCGCATGCGCGTGCCATATTGCACATGCGCGGCCACGCCATCGGGAAAGCCAGCCGTCGTCGTGGCTCGACAATGGTCGCAACAATAAACCGCCGCCTGATGCTCGGTGACCTCCAGGCGTGGCGCAGGCAAGTCGAACACCTGACGCTTCTCGATCCCTTTCACCATCTCCGCCGTCAGGGCGCTCTGACAGGCGCTGCAATGCGTCGCCTCATGCCGTTCGACAAAGTCGGGTGTTGACGTCTGGCGCAGGGTGTCGCCCCGGTGGCCAACTTGGCCGCCACTTTTCTTTCCGGATTTGCCACGCAGGCTGCGCGGGGCTGGCTTCTTCAGGCCATCACTTGAAGGGGGCTTGCTGCTATTGCTGCTGTTCTTGGCCAACTGTCGGCGCAGGTCCGTGATCTCTTCCGCCATGCTCGCCAACGCAGCTTCAAGCTCAGCGATCCGACGCAGAGCCGTGGCGAGAAGTTGTTCAAGGGCGGCAACCTGATCCATCCCACCACTGATTCAGAGAAATCAACCCGGCGCCACAGAATTCAGACAAGAAAGAAAAAAAACACGCGCAAAATGGCAAATTCGACTCACCATAAAACTGACAATAACACTCAAACGTGGGGGGTGCTTGGGAGTTACTCCCATTGATTGTAGTCGCGCACCGCCGCGATCGGTTTGTTTAGCATGTCTGCGCCAATCAACCGGTCAATGTCGCCGTGTAACACCGTCAAATCGATGTCGAGATAAAGTATCCTGTCATATTGATCGGCCAGAATTTCCGGCAACAAAAGCCGCAAATAGGCGGTTTCCGGTAAGAATGACGGCCCGTCTTTGGTTAAACGAGTGACGGCAGATCCTGCGGTCAATTGCTGGTAACCGATGCCCAATCCTCGAAAGTGGTCCGGTATTTGCAAATCGTCGGTGCCGAATATGCGAATGTCGAATCCGCGATCGGGGTCAAGTGCGGCAAGGCCCGACGCACCAAAAAGCGCATATTGCAGGCCCGCGGCGTCAGTACAAAATGCCGCAACGGATTTCAAATCGATCTGCCAGGGTGGAACCCCTTCGGTTCAGTCTGCACCGACGCCCTCCTCTTCGACATGGGCAACCCGCGTTCCGGATTTGTTCGATGTGACCACACCCAAAGATTTTAATTTCCTGTGCAGTGCAGAACGTTCCATGCCCACGAAGCTGGCCGTGCGGCTGATATTGCCTCCAAAGCGATTGATCTGGGTCAGCAGGTATTCACGCTCAAACAATTCCCGTGCTTCCCGCAGCGGCAGAGTCGCAAGGCTGCCCGACAGAACCACGCGATCTTTCTCCTGCGGGCTCGCTTCAGTTTGCGGAAGCTCGGACGTTGAAATTGGACCCGTGCCGTCACCCAGAATCAGCACCCGCTCGATCACATTCTTCAATTGGCGCACGTTTCCCGGCCAAGCGGATGTCTGCAACAGTGCAACAGCTTCCTCTGACAGGGGCCTTTGCGGCAAGCCCTGGCTGTTGTTGAGTTGCTTTATGAAATATTCCGCGAGTTTCGGGATGTCTTCACGCCGCTCCTCCAGCGAAGGCACGGATATCGGTACCACGTTCAGGCGGTGATACAGCTCTTCGCGGAACCGACCCGCATCAATTTCGCTTTGCAAGTCTTTGTTTGTACTGGACACTACGCGCACATCTACGCGAACCTTCTCGCTTCCACCAACTCGCATGAAGGCTTGTTCGACCAGAACACGCAATATCTTCGACTGTGTACCGACAGGCATGTCGGCGACTTCGTCAAAATAAACGACTCCACCATTGGCCTGCTCAAGCATCCCGGGTTCAACGCCACGGTCCTGACCCTCTTTGCCGAACAGAACCTCTTCCATCCGGTCCGGTTCGATTGAGGCGCAATTTACGGTAACAAACGGCGCATCCACCCGGTTGGAGTTTGCGTGAATATAGCGTGCGGCGATTTCCTTGCCTGACCCCGCCGGGCCGGTCAGCATCACCCGCCCATTGGATTTTGTGACCTTGTCGAGATTGGATTTCAGCGTCTTAAACGAAGAACTGGCCCCGATCATTTCCGCGGGCGCATCTTCCTTGCGCTTCAGTTCTACGTTTTCGCGGCGCAGGCGCGATGTTTCCATCGCGCGGCTGATGACCACCATTAACTGGTCAATGTTAAAGGGCTTTTCGATAAAATCATACGCACCCTGTTTGATTGCGGCAACGGCGATTTCTATGTTGCCGTGACCGGAAATTATGACAATCGGTACGCCGGGATGATCGCGTTTGGTGGCTTTCAGAATGTCGATCCCATCCATATCGCTGTCTTTCAGCCAGATATCCAGGATCATCAGGTCGGGCGTCTCTGCCTCAACTTCGCGCATACAGTCGTCTGAATTCGCTGCCAGACGGGTAGAATACCCCTCATCCTTCAGAATGTCCGAGATCAGTTCGCGGATATCGCGTTCATCATCTACGATCAGAATGTCGCCCATAGTCACCTCCGTTAAATCGTCATTTCTTCTTTGGCCGGCTCGGCTTCACGCCTGGCCAGCGGCAGCCTTACTTCGGCGCGCGCGCCAAAGCGCGCGCCGTCTTCAAATGGCTCGGCATCTGTCAGAACCAGTGTGCCACCATGTTCTTCGATGATCTTTTTCACGATTGGCAGGCCAAGACCGGTGCCTTTCTCGCGCGTTGTGACATACGGTTCAAACAGCCGTGCGCGATCCACAGGCAAGCCGATGCCGTTATCCTCAATCGTGATCAACACGTCGCGCGCGCCTTTTTTCATCGCCACGCGCACAGCACCGGGATAGTCCGTCGCATCGTGTTTTTCACGATAACTTTCAACGGCTTCCCCCGCGTTCTTCACAAGGTTTGTCAATGCCTGATTGATCATCGTTTGGTCAAGTTCTGCCATGATCGCATCCTTTGGCAGATCAGCTGTTACTGTCACGTTTTCCTGCTGAGCATCTTCCTGCAAAAGCACCGCATCCCGCACCAGCTGTACGATGTCTTGCCGGCGCGTTTCCGGCTCCGGCATCCGGGCAAATTTCGAAAACTCATCCACGATCCGGCGCAGGTCGTTAGTTTGACGCACGATGACGCCAGTCATTTGCGAAAGTGTTTCTGCCTCTTCATCGTTCAAAAGCGGCGCGTATTTGCGTTTCAACCGTTCGGCGGACAGTTGGATTGGGGTCAGCGGATTCTTGATCTCATGTGCAATGCGGCGGGCAACATCGCCCCAGGCGGCCATTTTCTGTGCGCTGACCAGATCGGTCACATCGTCAAAGGCGATCACGTAACCTTCGGGATCACCTTCTTCAGAGCGACGCGTGGCCATACGCACAAGCAGGTTTTCAAGTTTTCCGCCCCGCGTCATCTTGATTTCTTCCTGCGCGACTTCCCCGATTCCTGCTTTCAAACGATTGAAAAGACGGGAGAATTCCGGGATAACCTTCCCAATCTGGCCCTCTTGCGTACCTTCCGGCAGCCGCAAAAGCCGCTGCGCGGAACGGTTGATAAAGGTAATTGCGCCATCCGCATCCACGCCAACGACGCCGGCGGTGACCGAACCAAGAACGGAATCGAACAGCCGTCTGCGCCGTTCAATCTGGGCGTTATTTTCCAAAAGCGTCTCGCGCTGACGCTTTAACTGCCGTGTCATCTGGTTGAACACACGTCCCAGCATGGCGATGTCATCATCGCCACCCTCCTCGCGCAGTTGCACCTCCAGATCACCCGAACCAACGCGTTGCGCCGCCCCCGCCAGCCGTCCGACTGGCCCGGACAGGCGCTCTGCAAACCACAGACCCAGCCACGTGGCCGCCAGAATCAAAAGCGCTGCAAATCCCAGATAGAGAAGCGCGAAGTCAAACAGCCGCCTCCCGCGTTCCTGTTCCTGTTGCTGGTAAAGCTGTGCGGTTTCCTGTGTGTCATCCAGCAATCCGAGAATGTCGCCGTCGACGTCGCGTGTAACGTACAGGTATCGGTCAAGAAAATCCTCCAACGCGATCAGCGCGCGAAACTCGTTTTCACCCCAATCCTGAAAAATCACGATCTCGCCGTCCCGCGCGAGCGTCAACGCATCGCCGGAAGGTTGTTCGTAATCAAACAGATACGATCCTTCGCCCCGACTTCGAATCGCACCGGTGCCATCGATCACGAATGCTTCTGAAAGTCCGCGCTGCACCTGCCCCTGCGCTTGCGACAAAAGCTGGCGCATCTGCCCGTCTGAGATGAAGCCAGCCTGCCGTCGGGAGTTTGTCAAAAACCGGGACAGGGCGAGGATGTCTTCTTCCAACCCTGCACGCTCATTTTCTTCATAGGCTTCGGCGGCATCGAGCGACGCCCCGATGACCGAGCGGACGCGATCCGAAAACCATGTTTCCAGTCCGATATTCAGGGTTAAAACCGCGAAGATCGCGATCAGGATTGCAGGCAGCAGCGCCATCAGTGCGAAAACGCCGGTCAGGCGCAGGTGCAGGCGCGATCCGGCGGACTGCGCACGGCGCGCCGAAACCATAGCGGCGACACGGTGCAGCACCAATGCCGCAAGCAATAGGATATAGACAAAGTCGGCCAGTAGGATCAGCCGCAGTGCTGGCGCAGTGGCTCCACGGTCCAGCGGCCCAAGCACCAGAAACGTCGCCACGGCCAGTATCGGCCCTAACGTCACCAACCCAAGAGTTGTTGCATTCTGGACGCGCCGTTGTCGCCGCAATCGGCTTAAACGCTCCCAAACTGAATTGCGAACACCGGTCCGCATTCGGAAACCTCACCTGATCTGGACGCAACGCGCGTCATTACCGCCACATGTGGTGGCCATTTCCGTGCTGCTGCACTCTGGCCACTCTTCTGTTGCGGTTTTACATCAATTTGCGTCGGCGTGTCACGCTAATATCGAGATCGGTGATTTTCTTGCGCAGCGTATTTCTGTTGATGCCCAACAGATCGGCGCATTTTGCTTGATTGCCACCCGTTGCATCCAGCGCGATCTCTATCAAAGGAAATTCGATTTCACGCAATATTCTCCCATAAAGCCCCGGTGGCGGAAGAACACCTCCGTGCAAATCGAAATACCGACGAAGATGCTTCGCAACCGTAGCGCCCAGCTTGTCGGAATTGCCGCCCGCCAAAGGTTCCATCTGTGGCTGATTGTTCAGTACAATTTCCGCGTCCGCGCGCGTGATTTCGGCTTCTGTCGCGGTCACAGCAAGCCGACGCGCAGTGTTTTCTAACTGCCTGACATTCCCGGGCCAGGAATACGTGCGAATCAAATTCTCGGCTTCCGCAGCAAAGCGACGGGCGGGAAGGCCTTCTCGTTCGGCCTTTTGCAGGAAGTGTTCCGCCAAAAGCGGAATGTCATCGACCCGCTCACGCAATGACGGCACATTCAGGCTGACACCGCTCAGTCGATAATAAAGATCCTGCCGGAATGCCCCTTGTTCCATGCTTGCGGCAAGATCGGCCTGCGAAGTTGCCATGATGCGCGGCCCGCCATCAGTCTGGGCATCAAGCATCCGCACCACGCGCGCCTGCGCTTCGTCGGACAGGTCGCCCACTTCATCAAACAGGAGCGTCCCGTTCCTGGCACGAGACAACAGGGAGGCAGGCCCCTCCATCTTTGCAAGGTCACTTGCCGTCGCCGTGACGAACGGCAATGTGCGCCGGTCTGACAGGTCGTGAATGGTCTTGGCAATCAGCGATTTTCCCGTGCCCGATTCGCCCGTAATCAGCACGGAAAGGTCCGTGTTCACCACCCGCGCCACCAGTTGGTAAAGCGCTTGCATGGCAGGTGCGCGCCCCACCAGCGGAAGCCCGTCGCCGCCATCCGCGGGGTCCGCAGGCTGAGCCGCCAACCGCGGCTTGGAAACCAATGCACGATTTGCGCGTTTCATCAGATCCGGCAAATCAAACGGCTTGGGCAAGTAATCGTAAGCGTCCTTCTCTGCCGCTTCGATCGCCGTCATGATCGTGTTCTGCGCCGAAATCACGATTACCGGCAGGTTCGGGCGTTCTTCGCGTATCTTGGGCAAGGATTCCAGACCATTCCCATCTGGCATCACCACGTCGGATATCACCAGATCACCCTTCCCCTCCTCGACCCAGCGCATCAGCGTGGTCATCGAGGAGGTCGCATGAACCTTGCAGCCCGCGCGCGTCAGCGCCTGTGTCAAGACCGTGCGAATGGTGCGATCGTCATCTGCGACTAGGACTGTGCCGTCCATATCAGTGCTCCTCGTGTTTCGGGGCGACAGGTAAAGAGATGCGGAACAGGGTTTGTCCCGGCGCGCTGTCGACGGAAATCCAGCCACCGTGGTCGGAAATGATCTTGCTGACCAGCGCAAGACCTAGCCCGGTGCCGTTGTCGCGCCCGGATACGAATGGGTCGAAAACCTCGCCCGCAATCTCGGCCGGTATGCCGGGACCGTCATCCTGAATTTCAATTTGCAGCGGCAGACTGTCGCCGGTGCCATCCCTGCGACGCAGCCGCAATGACATGTCGTAAAATGTGCGGATGCGAATTGTCCCGCCTTCCGGCCCCGCGGCCTCTGCGGCGTTTTTTAACAGGTTCTGCACCACCTGCAGGAACTGATCACCGTCCACAAAGGTTGGCGGCAGTGACGGGTCGAAATTCTCGACGATGTTCATACTGGCAGCAAACCCAACCGATGCAGATTTCATAGCCCGGTCGAGAATGTCGTGTATATTCACGGCCTTGCGTTCGGGTGGGCGCAAGTTTCCAAATTGCTCCACCTGCTCCAAAAGCGCCACGATGCGACGGCTTTCCTCGACGATCAGGTCGGTCAATTCCTGATCATGCGGTTCCAGATTCATGGAAAGAAGCTGCGCGGCGCCGGTGATCCCGGCCAGCGGGTTCTTGATCTCGTGTACCAGCATCTCAGCCATGCCGATGGCCGATCTCGCGGCGCTGGTGACAGAATGTGCACGCCCCAGACGGTCAGCGATTTGGCGCGGCTCCATCATTAACAACACATGCCCCGGATGCCCACCTATCGGCGCAATCTGGATATTGCAGGTTACAGGTGGAGAGTTGCCGCCTGACACGTCCACTGTGTTGACAAACAGCGGCGACAGATCGCTGCGCACCCGCGTAAAAGCTTCCTCCAGCGGTGCATCGATGGCGAGGCGATCAAATACGGGTTGCCCGCGCAGCGAACGGGCGGAGGTGTTCAGGAATTGCTCTGCCGGAGGGTTCGCATCGGCAATATTGTCCGACGCATCCAAGATGAACGCCGGCACCGGCAGCGTCGTCCAAAGCATGTCGGTCAATGCCGTCATGCCGCCACCTTCGCGCTTGAGGAAAAGGCGTCGCGGATCAACCGCAAAACTATGTCTGGATTTTTCTCTGTAAGGATCGGGCGGCGCAGAGATTCGGGCACGCCCGCCTCCTGCATATACCAGCCCAAATGCTTGCGGACCACGCGACCGCCGAGCGCGGAACCATAAAATGACAGCGATGCTTCGTAATGCGCGGCCACCATGTCGGCAAAAGCCGCACCGGTCGGGATTTCGGGCTTCACCGTTCCGAACAGTTCAGACGCCACCTGCGCGATTTGCCACGGGCGCCCCTGCGTCCCGCGTCCAATCATCGCGCCGTCAGCGCCTGACGCCGCCAGTGCCGCGCGTGCATCTTTCGCATCGCAAATGTCGCCATTCGCAATAACCGGAATCGAGACCGCGTCTTTCACCGCGCGGATTGCCGCCCAATCTGCACGGCCCTTGTAAAACTGGCACCGTGTGCGCCCGTGTATCGTGATCATCCGGATGCCCGCATCTTCCGCGCGGCGGGCCAATTCAGCCACGTTCAGGCAATCATCGTCCCAGCCAAGCCGAGTCTTCAGTGTCACAGGAATTTTCACTGCGCTCACCACCGCCTCGATCAGCGTCAGCGCGTGGTCCAGATCGCGCATCAGGGCGGAACCCGACTGCCGCCCGTCACTTTTTTTGCCGGGCAACCCATGTTGATGTCGATGATCCGCGCGCCGTTGGCTTCCACATGGCGCGCGGCCTCGGCCATCCAATGCGCGTCGCGACCGGCGATCTGAACCGCGCTTTTGGCAAACCCGAGGCCGAGTTCCGCCCGCTCCCGCACGCCGGGTTTGGCCTGCACCATTTCCTGACTGGCGACCATCTCGCTGACAACCAGCCCGGCACCAAAGGAACTGACCAGCTGCCGATATGGCAGATCGCTGATGCCTGCCATCGGCGCCAGAAATACCGGCGGGTTCAGGGTGGTGTCTGCTAAAGAAATCGCCAAACGCCTAATCCTTACGCATTCGAGCAGTTGTTAGTGCTTCAGGGCACGAATGACAATTCGATCCGCCCGTTTATCAGGCAGAAATCGCTGTTTGCCTGATTTTTGTGCATTTATTTCGAATCCCGCGCTCATTGTCACCGGAAAAAACAGAGCATAGACAAACCCCCATGTCTGCACCCGCCTCAATCACCGCCATTATCGTCGCTGCCGGAAGTGGTAGTCGGGTCGGTGGAATTCCTAAACAATGGCGGGAACTCGCAGGTATTCGCGTCGTTGATCGCGCCATTGTCGCGTTTGCCGGTCATCCGCGTGTGGGCCGGGTTTTGGTGGTTGTCCCAGCGTCGGATGCCAATGCATTGATCGAGGGCGACGGCGGCGACATCGTCATTGGTGGCGAAACGCGTCAGGACTCGGTCAGAAACGCATTAGAACACCTTGCAGAAACAAATACCGCCAGCGTGCTGATCCACGACGCCGCGCGCCCGCTTGTGTCCCACGAAATCATCGACCGGGTTCTTGCCGGACTTGATACCGCCCCGGCCGCCGCCCCGGCCTTATCGGTGACGGACGCCTTGTGGCGCGGCGATGCCGGTCAAGTATCTGGTGTTGCCGATAGGTCAGGCCTTTTCCGCGCTCAGACCCCGCAGGGATTTCACTTCGAGCCCATCCTTGCCGCCCATCGGACTGCAAAACCCGGCGCCGCCGATGATGTGGAAATTGCCCGCGCGGCTGGTATCGAAGTCGCGATCGTGGAAGGCGATGAAGCCAATCTTAAAATCACCCACGAATTGGATTTTTCGCGGGCAGAGAAGATGTTAGGCCATGATATGGATGTTAGAACTGGCAATGGATTTGACGTGCACCGCTTTGGCGGCGGCGATCACGTCACGCTGTGCGGCGTCCAAATCCCGCATGAGCGCGGCCTTACCGGACATTCCGATGCCGACGTTGCAATGCACGCTTTGACTGACGCAATTTATGGCGCTCTGGCCGAGGGCGACATCGGCCAGCATTTCCCGCCATCCGATCCACATTGGAAAGGCGCCGACAGCACGGTTTTCCTGCTCCATGCGGTGCAATTGGCCGCTGACCGTGACTTCAAAATCAGCAATCTCGATGTAACCCTGATCTGCGAGTTTCCGAAAATCGGCCCTCGCGCAGAAGGGATGCGTGCCCGTTTGTCGGACATCACCGGCCTGCCCGCCAATCGCATTTCCGTCAAGGCCACAACGACAGAACAGCTTGGCTTCACCGGGCGCAGCGAAGGCATCGCCGCCAGCGCCACGGCAACGCTGATCAAGACATGAGCCGGCTGATCGCCACATATCTCGGCATCGGCTATCTGCCCGTGGCCCCCGGAACCTGGGGGTCCGCCGCATCGATCCCGCTGGCTTGGGTCATACATGCAGTGTTTGGTTTGCCCGGATTTCTTATCGCGACCATTCTGATAACTCTGGTTGGCTGGTGGGCCACCGCCAAATACACGCGCGACACCGAAAACCACGACCCATCAGAGGTTGTGATCGACGAAGTCGCGGGCATGTTCGTCGCCCTTCTTCCGCTCTCCGCCGGTCTCTGGTTCGCTGATGTCGGTGCATGGACCTTCCCCTGGCCCGGTTGGCTCGCCGCCTTCGTCCTGTTTCGCATCTTCGACATGGCCAAACCCGGCCCTGTGGGCTGGGCCGACCGGCGTGATGATGCGTTTGGCGTGATGCTCGATGACCTGATCGCCGGGGCAATGGCCGCGATCTGCGTGGCCATCGGGGCATATCTTTCCCACGGGGTTCTGGGGATATGACATTGGCCGCGACCCTTCTGACCACCGCCCGCAAACGAGGCGCGATGATCGCGACTGCGGAAAGCTGTACCGGCGGGCTGATCGCAGGCACCATCACCGAAGTCGCCGGGTCCTCTGACATTTTCGACCGTGGTTTTGTCACCTACTCCAACACTGCCAAGATGAAGATGCTAGGCGTCAACGCCGCCACGTTGAAAGAACACGGCGCGGTCAGCGAGGAGGTTGCGCGTGAAATGGCCGAAGGCGCGCTGGCCAATTCCCATGCCGACATCGCCGTATCCGTCACCGGCATCGCTGGCCCGGGTGGCAGCGAGAACAAACCCGAAGGCCGCGTCTGTTTCGGTCTTTGTGCCACAACAACCGGCACGCAAACACACACAGTTGAATTCGGCGCCATTGGACGTGCGAAAGTTCGGCATGCGACAGTCGATCACGCGCTTGAACTTCTGATCCGGCATCTTTCCTGACTCTGCGCGCAAATTGCGCATAATTGAAATTCACCGCCTAATAATTAGGCATATGCCAATTTGCCCAAACTTTAGGCCCCCTGCCACTTTTCATGGCCCCCGCCACCCTGTTGAAGCGCTTCAAAGCGCGAAACAACCATATTCGGAAGGGGAATAAGATGGTGGGAGCGGATACCGCATGGATTATCGTCGCAACGGCGCTGGTCCTGTTCATGACATTACCGGGGCTGGCGCTCTTCTATGGCGGCCTCGTGCGCGCCCGTAACGTGCTCAGCGTCTTCATGCAGTGTTTTTCGATTGCCTGCCTGATGAGCATTCTGTGGCTCGCGTTTGGCTATTCAATCGCCTTCGGCGAAGGCAACGCCTGGTGGGGCGGTCTGGATAAAGCCTTTCTGAACGGCGTCGACTCCGACACGGTGTCCGGCACCATCCCAGAGGTGCTTTTCTTCGCCTTCCAGATGACCTTCGCCATCATCACGCCCGCGCTGATCGTGGGCGCCTATGTCGAGCGTATCGGCTATGGCTTTGTGATGCTGTTCTCGGGCCTCTGGATGCTGATCTGCTACGCACCGGTCGCACATTGGATCTGGGGCGGCGGGCTGCTGGCAGGTGCGGAATGGTCGCTCTTTTCGGAAGGCGTGAACGACTTCGCCGGCGGTATCGTCGTGCACCAGACCGCCGGTCTCGCCGCATTGGTCGTGGCCTTCTTCCTTGGCGCACGGTCCAACAAGGCGACCCCGCCGCATAATCCCGGCATGGTTATGATCGGCGCAGCAATGCTTTGGGTCGGCTGGTTCGGCTTTAACGGCGGTTCTCAACTGGCCGCTGACGGCGGTGCCGCGATGGCCCTGACGGTCACCCATATTTCCGCCGCAACGGCATCGCTGACATGGGCGCTGTGGGAACGCATCCGTTACGGCAAGGCCTCGCTTGTTGGCATGGTCACCGGCACCATCGCCGGGTTGGCCTCTATCACGCCGGCTTCCGGTTCGGTTGGCCCCGTTGAAGCACTGATAATCGGTGGCATTGCTGGCATACTGTGTCAGGAGATGTGCAAAGTGGTGAAAGGCATGATGAATATCGACGATACACTCGACGTCTTCGCCGTGCACGGTATCGGCGGCATGTTCGGCATTATCATGCTGGCAATCTTCGGCCATGCTGCATGGAGCGCACAGCTTGGTGGGTTGCTCGTCGTCGGCATCTGGACGTTAGTGATCACAACCGTAATCGTGCTTGTCGCCAAGGCGATCTTCCCGATCCGGGTTTCGGAAGAGGATGAATATACCGGTCTCGACCTTACCAGCCACGGCGAACGCGCCTACGACATGTCGTCCTGACCGGGCATAGAATACTCGAACACGGGCCGGGTCACTCCCGGCCCATTTCGTTTGTGATCGCCGCAATATCCAGCGCCTCTACCGCCCGCCAGATACGACCGGACTGCGGATTGCCCAAAAGACTCTCCGATTTGGTCTTCAATTTCTCCGCACGCTCCTTAAGTGAATCTGGCGTGGTCAGATCGTGCGTGGCCACCAGCGTTTCGCCACCCTCCCAAAGGACGACGCGCGCGGCGGTCTCTGGCAGGGTTTCATCTGCCTCTACACGAACCTTGTTCCGGATTCCGACCACTGCCGTGTCAACGCAAAGCGCATCCGAGTAGTTGTCCATCCCAGCCGTTTCAATTCCAAGCAACCTCATTGCCGCCGTCAGACGATAGCTGAACTTGGCTTCCAACCCCGTGGCAGGTTCCAAAATATTGCAGACGGACATCCAGCGAGGATGTGTGGCGATGACGATCTCGTCCAGAAGCCCCGGGTCCACCCGGTCGGCCAATGTCCCCACGGCCTCCAGCATCGCATGAAGCCCGTGACAGCAGGCGTGAAACTTGTGGCTGACATACTCAAACCGCCAATCCTGCCCCAGCGATTCGAATGCCTCTACATTGCCCTCACCATGATGTGTCGGACCAAACCCTTGCGCTCCATCAACCGCCAATGGCGAAGACACGAAATCGCGTGCTGTCAGCAATGCCGCCTCCACCCCATTGGACGCCGCAATCCCGGCATTGAATGGCTTTCCCATCGTCCCGAATTGCGACTTCAGCCCCGACGCCCGGGTGCTGACCAGGCCGAAGGCCTGCGCCAACTGACCTGCATCCAACCCCAGTAGCCGCCCCGCAGCCGCTGTTGCGCCAAAGGAACCTGCAGTCGCAGTCTGATGAAACCCGGTTTGGTAATGCGCGCGACCAAGCCATTCGCCAACCCTGATCGACACTTCGGCCCCGATCAGACAGGCCGCCAAAAACGCCTCACCACTTGAACCCCGCTTTTCTGCCACCGCCAGCGCCGCCGGAATCACTGCGACGGAGGGGTGTCCGATATGGGCAAAATGCGTGTCATCGTAATCCAACGCATGGCTGATCGTCCCATTCACCAACGCTGCCGCCCGCATCGGCGCCGATCCACCTGCAAACAGAGTCGCCTGTCCCTTGCCGCCCTCCGCCAACGCCATCCCGCGTACAATTTCCGCAACCGGTTCCGCCCGCCCCGCAAGGCCACAAGCCAGCCAGTCCGCAAGTGACAGCCGCATCATGGCCAGGGCCGCCTTGCCTGCCACCGGTGCAACTGCGAAGGCGGCCAGCCTTTGTGCGATCATGCAACCCATCCTTCTACTTGTCGGCGAATATGCCGGGGGAGGTCCGGAGGGGTCAGCCCCCTCGGGAAAGTCGGATCAGATTAATCTGATCCGAAACTACCCGTAAAGCTCTGCTGCGCGCGCCTCGAAGGCTCCCACAATCCGCTGCATCGCGGTGTGAAAAAACAATCCCGCCGCGCCCTGCAGGATCGGGTTGCGGAATTCGAAATCGACGAAAAAATCCACCTCGCAACCACCGTCCATTTCGTGAAACGCCCAGTCAGAGCGTAAATGTTTGAACGGCCCGTCGATATAATCCGTCTCGATCCGTTCCCGACCCGTCATCACCACGCGGCTAGTGTATTTCTCACGAAAGACCCTAAATGAAATCACCAGTTCCGCGATCATCACGTCAGCGAATTCAGTGTTCTCGCGCGACTTCACCCGTGCCGCAGCACACCAAGGCAGAAACTCCGGATACCGCGCAACATCCGCGACCAGATCGAACATCTGCCCGGGCTGATGCGGCAAAACCCTTGTTTCGGAATGTTTCGGCATGTGGCTTTTCGTCGGTTTGCGCGGCCTGTCTGATCTCCTAGAGTGAGCCGGGAAATACAAGAGAGGCGCAATGTCACAACCTGATTACGTGATCGACGAAATGATCTCGGCCAAGACCATTGCCGCCCGGATCGAGGATTTGGCGCGCGAGATTCGCGAGACATTCGCCAACACCGAAAAACTCGTGGTCGTAGGACTTTTGCGCGGTTCTTTCGTATTCATCGCCGATCTCGTGCGTGAACTCGATATGCCGGTTGAGGTCGACTTTATCGAAGCCTCGTCTTACGGCGACTCGATGGAATCAAGCCGCGAGGTTCGGATCCTGAAAGACCTGCGCGGTGAGATTGGCGGGCGCGATGTTCTTTTGGTCGAGGATATTGTCGATACCGGATTCACGCTGCATCACGTCATCGAATTGCTAAAGACACGGCACCCAAAACGGCTGGAGACGATTGCCCTACTCGACAAACCTTCACGACGTGAAATTGATGTGAAAGCCACCTGGACCGGATTTGAAATCCCTGATGAGTTTGTGGTTGGCTACGGCATCGATTACGCGCAACGCAACCGAAACCTGCCGCATATAGGCAAAGTGCGGTTTTTAGAGAACCCTGGTTAGTGGGCCTGTCTCGCCGGGCCGCAATCCGTGGGCGTCGACGGCGACGACTGCGCTTTCGCCAATTGTGAAACATTTTCTCCCGGACCGGGACTTAATGCAGCTTGTAACCCGCTGCCCATGCCTCACCGGCCGCCCTGTCCTCTGCCGTGATTATTGCCGCCAGCTCTGCGCATTCCGCCTCTAACTCGGCGCGCTGTTCTTCGCCCGCCCAGTTCATCCCCAGAACACACCAGCCGTACCCTTCACCCGGATCGCTCCAACCGTTCTCTACCTCGATCAACGCCCAACTTACATTCACTGCTGCGCGTGCGTTCCCCTTGCGCGCAGCCGCAAGATACAATCCCATCGCAGCCAATTTGTCCTGTTGAATACCCTCGCCATGTTCATAGGCATAACCCAGATCAGATAATGCGCCCAAGTCGCCCAGTTCGGCCCCGCGCCTGGTGTATTCAAAGGACTTCACGAGATCCTTCTCGACGTGCTCGCCATCGTAATAAAGATAGGCCAGATCGCTTAGCGCATCGGTATCCCCGGCATCCGCCGCGGCCTCGTAAAGGGCGATACCAGCCTCAATTTCCACCGGCCCGCCTTCGCCGTTGACATGCATCACTGCGCGCAACCACATACCAGCTACATGACCCGCCTCGACGGCACGGTCCGCGTATTTCACCGCTTGGTCCATATCGCTTGGCTGACCGTAAAGACCGTCATAATGAATGATTGCCAGATTGTAATTGGCCTGATCACTTCCGGCCTCGGCAGCCTCGCGCATCAACTCCAGCCCACGCGGAATATCTTCGTCCACACCCAAACCGGCCACGTGAAGATGCCCCAGATTGTTGATTGCGGCAGGCAAACCCGACTCGGCTGCGACAGTGTAGTATTCCGCCGCCTTTGATGGGTCCGGTTCTACCCCAAGCCCAAGTTCATACATCCGCCCCCGGTTAAGATATGCGTCCGGATACCCAAGTGCGATGGCGCGGTCATAGTATTCGCCCGACCGGGCGTAATCGATCCTAACCCCACCCTGCCCGTTGGAATAGGCCCAGCCGAGGTTATAGAGCGCCTTGTCAAAGCCTGCCGCCGCCGAGCGTTCCCAATATTCCAGACCCTTCACGGGATCTTTGACAACACCATTGCCTTCCATAAAAGCATCACCAACCAAATTCTGGGCATTGGCGTTCCCGGCATCCGCTGCGTGTATCAAGACGTCTGCAACCACAGAATAATCACCGTCGATATATGTAAGTCTCGCGGCGGCCACCTCTTCTTCAGTTTGCGCCCATGCGGGCCACGAAAATATGCTCAGGCAAAAAGCGAGGAGAAAGCGCATCGAATATTCCTTCGGCCCAGATTAATGTAACGCGACAATAGCCCCAATTCCTGCGCGAACAAATCCCGGAGGACAAGCGATGAACCTGCACTGGCTGTTACGCGCCGCACGATGGGCCCGCCACCCGCCCTCTGAGGCGCGGGTAAAACTTGTCCTTGCTATCATCGCGATTTGCGTCGTGATCTTTGGGATCGAGCGTATTTTCGGCTGGCCGGACTGGCTGGGGATTGACCCTGTTAGGCGGGGTATGAGGTTTTGATCGCGAAACAGCGCGCTCTAGCGTGCAGGCGAATTTGGGAGGCTCGGTGAAGACCTTGTGTCTCGCGCGCGGACGGCTGGATAAAGTATCGCCTCTGCAAAGTTGCGTCGCCATCCCGCGGGCAAACAGTTGCCGCCTTAGGGGTTAAATAGTGATGTTGATTGGAATTGTCCGTATTAGATCCGAACTGACCGATCCATTAAAGATGCACACTTGCGGTGCTTATTCGCCAAAGCACGCAAACGGGATGTAGTGAACCTTGTCGCCAGGTCCAATATCCATCGCGCCGTCGGGCAACTCGACCAGTCCGTCTGCCCATGACAACCCGGAAATGCGGCCAGAACCTTCAGAGCCAAATACTTCTACTGCGCCGTCTGCGTTTAGCCGGGCGCGCAGGTATTCCCGGCGACCCGGTTTTTTGTTTTTGCTGAAGGCAGCGGGCACGGTAAATCCGCTGGGCGAGCGCCAGTTGCCGCCTGCAAGAACGCGAAAGGCCGGCGCTGCAAAGATCAGAGTGCAAACAAACGCGGCGACGGGGTTGCCGGGAAGGCCAAAAACCGGAATGTCGCCCCAAATGCCGAGCGCAAGGGGGCGCCCGGGTTTCAAGGCAATGCGCCAGTGATCGATGGCGCCTGCTTCGGCCAACAGCGCAGACACATGGTCCTCATCGCCTGCCGATGCACCGCCAGACGTCAGGATGACGTCCGCCTGTGTTGCCGCCTTATCGAGGCTATGCCTGAGCGCGTCACGGTCATCACCGACATGGCCGAGGTCCACGGGCTGGAAACCCCAGCGCCGGACAAGTGACAAAAGCATCGGTCGATTTGCGTCGTAGATTCTTCCCTGCACCGGTGGGGTTCCGGCTTCTGCGATTTCGTCACCGGTGGACAAGACGCCAATTCGAAGCGGCTTATAAACTTGCACCTCGCCAATGCCGCAAGCTGCAAAGATTGCGATTTCCTGGCTTCGGATGCGTTGGCCGCAATGGGCAATAACGTCGCCCGCTTTAGCATCTTCTCCTGCATCACGCGTGTTCGCGCCACGTTTCAGGGGGCCATTGAAAGCGATCTGCGCAGACGAAGCGTTGACGTCTTCTTCCAACACGACCGTTTCGACACCTTCGGGCAGAACAGCGCCGGTCAGGATACGCAACGCGGCACCAACGGGAACCGTGCCGTGAAACGCGGCACCTGCCGCGGCGCGACCCTTGTGCAGCGGCAAACTGTGTTCGCCTGCACTCGCACCACCCGCAAATCCGTATCCGTCTACGGCCGAGTTGGCGGTGGGCGGATTCGCCGTGACCGCGGTGACATCGCTGGCCAGAAATCGCGCTTCGGCGTCATGGATTTTGACGACCTCCTGCCCTTTCACACCAGTCAGGTTCCTGCGCAGATGATCCAGTGCGGTATCGACCGGCACCCAGTTCACACCACGCGGCAGCGCGAAACAATCGTTTTTAAGCGGCGGCGGTTTCACTGGGCGAGTCCTGTCTGCACAAGGATAAAATCGGCAATCTGCGAGGTGGCGTTCAGGTCGAAAACCGGAACACCCAAATCGCGATGTGTCGCATCACTGGCAACTGCCAGAACCGTTGCGTCATCCGCCGCAATCAGGGGCTGGCCAGTATGCGCGCGATGCGCCTCGATCTTCTGGTGGGAATCGCGCTTGTAGCCTTCCACCAGCACCAGATCGACAGGCGCGAGCTGTTTCAACAGGTCGTCCAGACCCGGTTCGTCATCGTCCTTCATTTCTGTCATCAAGGCCCAACGGCGCGAAGATGACAGCAAGACCTGCGATGCACCAGCGGTGCGGTGACGGAAACTGTCTTTGCCGGGCTGATCGACATCGAATGTATGATGGGCGTGCTTAATGGTGCTGACGCTGTAACCGCGCGCGGTGATTTCGGACACCAGCCGTTCCATCAGACCGGTTTTGCCGGAATTCTTCCAGCCAATGATGCCAAAGACCTTCACAACAATTTCCTTAACATATCTTCAGCCTGCATCAGATCCTCTGGCTGGTTGATGTTGAAAAACGGATCGAATGGTTTTGTCGGAAATGTGGCCGTGGCACAGCCCATGGCATCCGTCCAGTCGACAATTTTGCGGGTTCCCGCACGAAGCGCTACGCGCAGGTCGCCGCGCAGGTTGACCGGCCAAAGCCCGAATGTCGGATGGCGGTTTATCGCTCCGTTAGGATCCGGCGTGGCGGCCAGCGCGATAGGCGTGCCAGCGGCGTCACGGGCTTCCTTCAATTTCGCGACAAGATCAGCGGGAAAGAACGGTGTGTCAGCGGCAACGGTGACGATGTCAGCCGCACCTGTCAATGCGGCCCAATCGAGACCGGCCAACACCCCCGCGAGGGGGCCGGGGAATTCTGGTTCCGTATCGGGCAAAACAGGAAGGCTCAGATCGGCAAACCGTGCGGGGTCGCCATTTGCATTGAGCGCGACTGCGGTGACTTGTGGTGTCAGGCGTTCGATGACATGGGCAAGGACGGTCTGACCGCCAAGCATCAGCAACCCCTTATCCCCGCCGCCCATGCGCCGCGCCAATCCACCGGCAAGAATGACACCCGAAGTCACTGGTTATCTCTACGTTCAGCCATCAGCGCTTTTCCGGCGATGTTTGCGGTCTTCCTCGGGAACGGTGTTCACTTTAGCATCCCAGATAAGGCGATCCTCGCCAGCGAGGCACATAAACCGCCTGCCCCGCATTCGACCGATCAACGTCAAACCCACGTCGCGGGCCAATTCCACACCCCATGCGGTGAACCCCGAACGTGAAACCAATGCCGGAATGCCCATCGAGGCGGTCTTGATGACCATCTCCGATGTCAAGCGCCCGGTTGTGTAGAGAATCTTGTCTACCGGCGCCTCGCCGGACTTGAACATCCAGCCCGCGATTTTATCGACGGCGTTATGGCGCCCGACATCTTCCATATAGACCAAGGGGCTATCCTGTTGGCAAAGCACACTGCCGTGGATTGCCCCGGCGCTGAGGTAAAGGCTTGGTTGCGTGTTGATTTTTAGCGCGAGCGTGTAAAGCCACGAAATATGAACCTTGCTGTCGGGCAGTTGGACGTTATCCAGCCCCTCCATGACATCACCGAACACAGTCCCCACGGCGCAACCCGATGTCCGCGTTTTGCGTTTCAGCTTGTCTTCGTAATTCGTTTCACGTGCGGTGCGGACGATCACGACGCCCAGATCGGCATCACAGTCAATGCTGGTGACGTCCTCGTCCCGCGTCAGCATGTGTTGATTGAGCAGGAACCCCAAAGCCAGCTCTTCCGGGTAGTCGCCAATGGTCATGGCGGTCACGATTTCCTGCGCATTCAGATAAATTGTCAGCGGTCTCTCTGCGACGACGGGCAATGCCTGCCGCGTTCCGGTGTGGTCGATACCCGCGACCGTTTCCGTGAGAAACGGTGCGTCTGGATCAGGGGTGATGCGCCAGTCAATTGGCATTTTGCGGATTCTTTCGATGCGGTGGTCGGTGTCGACGCTTGAGTTTACGCGCAATTTCAGGGTGATGCCAGCAAGGGCAATATACGTTTTTAGGCTAGGAGGTTGAGGCCAATCCGCTTTAAAGTTGCAAAATAGTCTGGGGGAATCACTTTGTCGGACATCCATTTGCAGGCGAGTGCGGTGCCGGTTCGCGAAAGCCTTAAGGAATTTTTCGCATGGTCTCTGATCGCGACAATCCCGGTCGCCCTGTATTTCGTTCTATGCAATCTGGTCTACATAGGCGCCGTCGGGAAAGTCTTCCGAGGGGCCACTGGCGCTGTTTCAGCCTTCTGGATTTCAGGTTTTGCCTTTTGGGTTGGAATTTTGTCCTTGTTTTGGCCGAAAATCCGGTTTTTGGGCGGACTCGCCCCGGGGATCACGCTGTTACGATCGGGATTTTATCCACGCCAAGCACAACCAGCCGCTTCAGGTTATGTCCAATAGCGGTGCAAGCGACCTGGAACTGTACCTTGGCCTGACCACGATAGCGCACCTGTTTCGAGCGCTTTGAAAACACGCGCTCATATGGCGCACGCATCTTGCTGAGCCAGCGATCCTTATCGCGGTTTTTTGCCGCCATATTGTTCTTCTTGATGACCGCGCTGTGACATCCTTTGCGTTTGAGTTCCCTCTGTGCAGGTGCAGTGCAATAGCCTTTGTCTGCATAAACAGCACCCTGATCCGGGCACACATGGCGCAGACCTTTGGCATCATCGACATTGGCCGGTGTGGCCGCCACTTTGTTGACCAGACCTGATTGCATGTCCACGCTGGCATGTTCCTTGTAGCCATACCAATATTTGTTTTTGTTCTTTGCGCCAAAACGCGCTTGCTTGTCGGCAGCAACCCTGGGAGCGGTTTCGTTGTTGAACTTCTCCAGACCCTTGGCGATGGCTTTGTCCCGATCACTCCAGTTCGAGAATTTCGAAACCAGCTGGCTGGCATCCACAAAGGTGAACACTTCCCGGATCAAACCTGCAGCCTTCAAGCTGACGCGCAGACGATTGAAAATGTCCATGAGCCCCTTTGTACCCAACCGCTTGCGGAAATCGCCGAAAAACGAGTGATCAGGTGTCTTCTCACTGAGCCCAAAGCCGCAAAACCATTTGGCTGCAAGGTTCTCACGCATGAACCGTTCCATCTCCCGATCGGAAATGTCCTCAAGGAATTGAAGCACCAGCATGCGAAACGCACGCCCGGCACCCAATTCAGGGCGCCCGCGATCAGAATAAAGCGCTGCCGGAGGCTTTGCCAAAGCACACAGGTCAACAACCGCTTCAAACTTGCGGTACGGATGATCAGCCAACACAAGCCCATCCAACGTTGCAAACATTTCAATCTGATCACGCTTCATAGCCAGCCACCCCAAAAAATACTCACGCAGACTGAATCAATTCATCACAGTCCTGTCCAGAGACTTTTCCGACAGGGCCACATAAATGGTGCACGGGGCTTGACCCACGAACAGGCGCTGTTTTTGGCGCTGGGGGCTGGCGCGGTGATCATGTGGGTGTTCCGTTTGGTGCCGGATTTCGTGCCGGGACTGGCACTGATCCTGATTGTGGTCTTGATGAACCTCGTGCCGCAAGAGATTGCGTTTCAAGGATTTTATTCGGACATATTCTTTCTGATCTTCGGTATCTTTATCCTTGCCGGGTTATTGGCGGAAACATCGTGGCTGCAGCGGTTGGAGTACCAGTTGGAACGGCGGAATGCCTCGCTGGCATCGCGCTTTTTCGCGGTGCTGGCAACGGCCATCCTGTTGACGTTGGTGGTGCCTTCGCCATTGGGACGTGCGGCGATGGTGCAACCGTTGATCCGCAGGTTCCTTGGAACGACAAAACCACAGACGAATTCAATGCTGTCGGTCGTGCACGTCCATGCGACCACACTGATATCCACCGTCATTCTAACGGGCAATCCGCTGAACTTTATCCTGATCGGGATGCTTGACGAACAGATTCGCGACAGGTTTCAGTGGCTTGGCTGGCTGAAGGCCGCAGGCGTTGCCGGCATCGTTTTGGCAATCATTTTGGTGGGCGCAGTGGCACTAGCAGCAAAGCAGGCCACACGCGCCGAACCCGAAGATAAGCTTAGCTTCGAGCCTGAACCCCCGACGAAACAGCCGGTGCGTGATTGGTTTACGCTTGGAATTTACGGCGTGTTGTTGATCGGCATTCTTACACGGACAACCCATCAGGTACCTTTGGTATGGGTAGTGTTGTTTCTCGGTCTTGCCGTGTTCCTCTTTGCGGGCATCTCGCTTTCCGATCTGCGAGGAAAATTCGACTGGCCGACGTTGATTTTTGTCGCAACTGTTGTGGCCTGGGGCCCGATGCTGGAACATTTGGAGTTGTCAGCGTGGCTGTCAAAACAAATACCAGCCCTGCTGACTTTCTACGAATCGAGCCTCCATCTTGGCGTGTCTGTAACCATCGCCGGGATCATCGTTGTTCGCCTGCTTGTCCCCGGGGCGCCAGCATTTGTGATACTGGCAACCGCGTTATTGCCGCTGGCCACAGAAATCGGCATGTCGCCCTGGGTCATCGGGTTCATCATCCTGACTGTTTCGGAAGGGTTCCTTCTGCCCTATCAGCACGGCGTTTATTCGCAGACGATGTCGCTGATGGATGCAGAAAAACTGCCATACAAATCTTACGCCATCCTGAAATTCAACGTGCTTTTCCTCGCCGCGCGGGTCGCTGCGATTTACGCCAGCATCCCCTGGTGGAAAGCCCTCAACCTGATTTGACGAAACCATATGTCACGCATTTTGAAAGCTGGAACCTATCTGATCGTCGTCGGGATACTGGGATTTGTTGCCTGGTTGATCATCGATAACAACGCCGAGCAGACCAAAGTTCTGATCGTTCATTCCTATAACACCGACATGACGTGGGTGAATGACATCGATGAGGGGATAAACCGCGTTCTGGAATCGGATGCAGTGGACGAGGTGCGCAATCTGGTGGTTCGGCGCCACTACATGGGGCTTTTGGGTCAGGACAATTGTTTCATCTTTAAAAATGCTGCGTCCGATGTGCGCTTTACCATCGACGACTGGAAACCAAAGGTGATCATTATCGTCGATGACATTGGCCAATCGCTTGTCGGGTTCAATCAACTGGCGTTCGAGCCGGGTGCAGAAGCCGAACGCGATGCGATGGCACAGCGGATCACGGCCAATATCTCGGGGAAATGCGAAGGCGCAAAGCCGGACTTCTTTGGGCTTAACAATCCCGTTCAATACGACGGCGCGCCGATGCAGATCATCTTTGCCGGAGTAAATGGCGGGGTCGAAAAATACGGCTATGATCGCGCGACGAACGTGTCCGGCATTTTTGAACACAAGAATTACGCCTCGCTGGTGGAAACGCTGCAAACACTTGAATCTGCTTATGAAGGCGACGTTGCGGGCATTCAGATGATCAACGATGCCTCTGGCGTCGCGCAGGCGGAAAACAGCAACTACGAAAGTTACAACTGGGCGCCGTTTGAAAGCCATCCGGCCGTTTCGGCCGGAACTCTGGCGGCATGGCAAGCGGCTGTTGAGGCGGCGAACGAACAGGATCTGATGTTGTTGACCGCCAATTACGACAACGTGTGCTGCCGCGATGGCGAAAGGGTCGATGCAAGCTGGCTGATCCAGTGGACAGAAGCCAACGCAAAGCTGCCCGTTTTAGGGGCGAACACAAAATTTGTCACCGATGGCGGCATGATTACGGTTGCGATTTCGGGCACCGAGCAAGGGGCGGTGGCAATGGACCTGGCGCTGAAGGCATTGGCGGGCGAGCCCGACGATAATTGGCGCGAGGCACAGCAATATCTGATCGGAATGAACCACGGCCTGTTTCGCAAACGCAATCTGGACATGCCGTCGATCTATCGCGCGTTTTCAACCGAAATCGGACAGTTTCAGCCCGAAATTCTCGAGCAGGTCTATGTAGAGGAAAAGGTGAATTAGCCCCCGTGCCAGCCGTAAAAAACATTTCCCCACAAGCCATATTGTTCGATTTCGACGGCGTTCTGATCAACAGTTTACCGGTGATGAAACTGTCTTTTGCCGCAGCGCTTAGGGAGACATATCCAGCCAAACGTTTCAACGTCGACGCGTTGTTTGAGGAATACTGCCAATACCTAGGCATGGGTTTCACCGAGATCATGGCACAGATGAATTTGAGCTCGGATATGTCTGGACCGTTTCGCCGCCACAGCCGGTATCTGGCACGGTATGTAACGCTTTTTGACGGAGCGATTGAGCTTTTGGAATGGTGCCGCGATGTGGGCCTGACACTTGGAATTGCGACAGGAAAGGATCTGGAACGCACGCTGGAATTGCTTCAATTGCTGGGGATCGAAGGGTTCTTCACCCATGTTTACGCCAGCGACAGCGTTGAAAACCCGAAACCCGCGCCGGACATGGCGGAACTTTACGCTGAAGCGGTCGGTGCAACGCCACAAGAGATACTGCTGGTTGGTGATGCTGCGGCGGATATTCTTTGTGGTCAGGCAGCGGGATGCACTACCGTCGCCGCACTTTGGGGTTACACGCCAAGGGAAACGCTGATCGCGCTGGCCCCCGACTTTCTGTTTGAATCGCCCGAAGATGCCGTGGCGCAAATCGGCGCAATGCTGGAACCAATTGAGAAAGCGAAAGCGGTATGAGAGCCCTGTTTCTGGCAGTGTTGTTGATCGTGTTCGGCGCGCCAGTATTTGCCGAGGTTCCCGATCTCTGCCCCGATATCGAACGCGAAATTCCCGACGATCAAATTGTTATCGGCACTCGGTTCGAGCCACCCTTCATCCAGGGCGACAAGCGAAACCCCGAGGGGCTGGCGGTTGCGCTGTTCGAACTGATTGCGCGATGTATCAATCTGGATCGTGCGAATTATCAATTCATCGAATTTCCCACCGAAGCAGGGCTGAAATTGGCAACGGTCGAAGGCGCGGTCGACATCGTTATTGCGCCGTTGGCGCTGAATGCCGATGACGAAATCGGGCTTGACTTCACATTCCCATATTTTCAATCCCAACTTGCGACCCTTGTGGCAGAGCGTACAAAATCCGCCAATTTCAAACGTCTGATCGACCGCATATTGCAGTCAAATATACTTTCGATCATCGGCGGTCTTCTGGCCTTTATGATCGTTGTCGCGCTTTATTATTGGTATTTCGAACGCAAGAGCGGGAATGAGTTTTTCGAAGGCGGCCCGCTTTCAGGTCTGTATCGGGCGATTATCTGGGCGGCACTTGTCGTTTTTCAGGGACGAGGCGAACCGTTTGATCTTTCGTCCCGTGGCGGGCAGTTGATCATGCTGTTCCTGATCTTTTTCGGCGTCACGATCATTTCCTCGTTTACAGCAGTGATCACTTCGTCGCTCACGCTGCAGGGGCTCGAACCGGAAGTTTCGACCGTTGCGGACCTGCAGGACAAGGTGGTTGAGGGCAAAGATGCCGAAGTGTGGGCAGAAGAAAACTTCATAAAGGTCCGGACCACCAGGTCGTTGCCCGGTGCATATTGGGATCTGACAACCGGCAAGGTTGATGTTTTCATACACGAGAAGGAAGTTTTGCAATACCACATGCTGCAAGGAATGGACGGGGTGAAGTTCTCGCAATTGACCGTCGCGCCAGTGCCTTTGGCACTCGCTCTCCCGGAAGGCAGTGTTTTGCGCGAAGATATAAACCGCGCAATTCTGCGCATTCTTGCGTCTCCACTTTGGGAGGATGAGCTTAAGCGGTATCTCGGGGAATAATTCCACCGACAATTGCGTTTATCCACAGCTTCGCGCTATTCAGGGTCGGCAAGTAACAGAGGTTAACATGCCCCTACCCTTCGACGGAGCAATCAGCACGTTTTACAAGGATACCGCGCCGGAAGATTTACGCACCGCGATTGCGGGATTAGAAAAAGATACAATCCTGTCAGATACCTATCCGTATTCAGAGCGGATGAAGCGCAAAGCCTATGAGGCAGACATTGCGGCGCTGCAATGCGAGTTGGTGAAACTTCAGTCGGATGTGAAGGAAACCGGCAAGCGTGTGGTCGTGGTTTTTGAGGGACGCGATGCCGCTGGCAAGGGTGGTACCATTAAGCGATTTCGAGAGAACCTGAATCCACGGGTGGCTCGCGTGGTGGCTCTGTCCAAGCCGTCAGATCGCGAAAAGGGCGAATGGTATTTTCAGCGCTATGTTCGGCAATTGCCAACCGAGGGTGAGATCGTTCTGTTTGACCGGTCATGGTATAATCGCGGCGTTGTCGAAAAAGTTTTCGGTTTTTGCGAGGACGATGAGCGCGCGCATTTTTTTCAGCAGCTTCCGCATTTCGAGGAAATGCTGGTCGATGAGGGCATCCATCTGTTCAAGATCTGGCTGAATGTCGGGCGCGCCGAACAATTGCGCCGGTTTCTGTCACGCGAAGGTGACCCGCTGAAGCAGTGGAAGCTTAGTTGGATCGACGTCGAGGGTCTGAAAAAATGGGACGACTACAGCGCGGCGATTTCCGAGACGTTTGAGAAATCGCACAATGAAATCGCGCCGTGGACCATTGTGCGCAGCGACGACAAACGTCGTGCTCGGGTCGCGGCCATCCGCTCGGTGCTGAGCAAGCTCAACTACGCTGGCAAGATCGACGCGGCGGCCTGCGCGCCGGATGGAAAAATTTGCGGGGGGCCGGACATCTGGGATGCCTAAACGGGGCTATCACCACGGCAATCTGCGTCAGGCATTGGTAGATGCAGCCTTTGAACTGATCGAAACCAGGGGACCGACGGGATTTACGCTGTCGGAGGCTGCCAAACAGGCGGGCGTGACCCCTGCGGCGGTTTATCGGCATTTCGAGGGGCGCGAAGATCTGATCGCGGAAGCCGCGCGGCAGGGATACGAGATTTTCGCCGATCTGATGGAATACGCGTTTCAAAGCGGCCAGCCATCCGCTTTGGCATCTTTTGAGGCAACGGGCCGCGCCTATCTCGCTTTTGCGCGGAAATATCCCGGCCACTACGTGGCGATGTTTGAAAGCGGCATTTCTGTGAACCGCACACCGGAACTGGCAGAGGTCGCTGGCCGCGCAAACGGCGTGCTGGAGCGCGCCGCCGAAGAGCTGTCGCAACATATACCTCCAGACAAGCGCCCCCCCGCCGCGATGTTTTCGGCACATATCTGGGCCATGAGCCACGGAGTCGTTGAACTGTTCGCACGCGGAGCGGCTGGAAACCGCTCCCCCTTTCCGCCCGAGGATCTGCTGGAATCCGGCATCGGGGTTTATTTGCGTGGATTGGGGCTGGTTCCACCCGATCAGTAACCGGCCCGCATCTTTGAAATGTCGCACCGCGATTGTTTTCATGTTTGAAAGGAATTGCAGTGCTGAAACTCTGACGCTTGCAGATTGGTCGGATTGCGGCATAAGGGGCGCGATTTCCGGGATCTTTGCTGACGGGCACCAAAGTGACAAATAACCAATTCTCGCTCGTCGCCGATATTGGCGGCACTAATACGCGCGTTGCGTTGGCGCGTCGCGGTGAACTGCTACCGGAAACTGTGCAACGGTATCGCAATTCCGAGCATGAAAGTTTGGACAGTGTTCTTCGCCGTTATCTTGCTGATAAGGACAGCATGACCTGCCCGGGCGCCTGTATTGCGGTTGCAGGACCTGTGAAGGATGGCGTCGCTGAACTAACAAACGTGGATTGGCGCATTGATCTTGAAACGCTTGCCCAAGCCACCGGGGCTGAACAGGTTGACATACTGAACGACCTTCAGGCCCAGGGTTTTTCACTGGATCATATTCCGGCGGACAAGCTGCTTCCGGTTCTCAAGGGTTCTTCGGACGCAGATGTCGCAACGCGGCTGGTGGTGAATGCAGGCACCGGGTTCAACATCGCACCGGTTTTCCAGAATGATGGCACCGTGTTGGTTCCACCATCGGAATCCGGGCATGTGACACTGCCAATGCGGCAAGAGGCAGATTTGCAACTTGGTCATTTTGCGGCAGAAGCCAAAGGGTTTCCGTCTGTCGAAGACGTACTTTCCGGGCCCGGTCTGGAGCGGATTTATGCCTTCGTCGGCGGTTCAAAGGCGCTGAAAGGCGCTGAAATCGTCGCTGGATTCGAAAGCAAGCGTGATCCGCAGGCGATCAAAGCTGTTCGACATTACGTGCGGTTGCTTGGCGAAGTGACCGGTAACCTCGCGCTTTGTTACCTGCCCACGGGCGGCATTTACCTTTCCGGCGGCGTGAACAAGGCATTGGGGCCGCACCTGACAGAATTGGGTTTTGGAAAATCGTTTCACGACAAGGGGCGATTTTCGGACTTCATGGCGCAATTCAGCGTGCAGGTCATCATGGATGACAACGCACCACTGGCCGGTTGCGCGTCACATCTAAGCAGGACTTAGAAACTCAGACTTCGCCCCAGATAGCCTCTGCCGTTTTGACCACCAGCTCTAGCTTGCGCCATTGATCGTCTGGCGTGATATCGTTGCCTTCCTCGGTTGAGGCAAAACCGCATTGCGGGGCGATTCCGAACTGATCGAGATCGGCAAATTTTTCAACTTCGTCGAATTTTCGTCGCAGGTCATCAATGCTTTCCAGATCGCCGGATTTGGTGGTGATGAACCCGGGCAGCACGCGTTTGGAACCGCTTGGCAACAACCGCAGCGGTTCCAGCCCGCCAGCACGATCCGTATCATATTCCATGAAATAAATGTCGACATCGGCTTTGTTGAATACCGCATCGGCTGCGGGGTCATAGCCACCTTCTGCGGCGTGTGTTGACCGGAAATTGCCGCGGCACATATGCATACCGATCACCATGTCGTCTGGACGGTCCTTGATCGCCTCGTTCATCATCCATGCATATCGGTCGATCAGCCAATCGGGATCATGGCCTTCTTCCTGTTTGGTGGCCCGATGTTTGGGATCGCACAGGTAGGCAAAGAAGATGTCGTCCATTTGCAGATAGCGGCACCCGGCATCGTAAAACGCGGAAATGGCATCGCGATAGGTTGTGGCGATATCCGCAAACAACGCCTCGACATCCGCGTATTCCGGCGGTGTGATATCGTCTGGTGCGGTGCGGAAGTGACAACAGGAAGGGCCCGGAATGGAAATTTTTGGCGTCACGTCCGTATGCTCTGCCACAAATCTGAAGTGGTCCAGCATCGGGTGATCGCCGGGAAAGCCAAGTTTGTCAGTGATCGTTGGCAAAATCGGTCGAAGTTTCACACCGGCGAACTGAACGCCCTCGTCACGTTCCACCAACTTAAACCCGTCCAGCATTCCCAAAAAATCGTAGTGCCAGAACGACCGCCGCGCTTCGCCATCTGTAACAGCTTGCAGACCGACATCCTGTTGTCTTCTGATCAGTTCGGGAATCGCCTGATCCTCGGCATCTGAAAGCTCCTCCGCCGACAGGCTACCGTCGTCGAAATGCGCTTTCCTTGCGTTGACGACAGCCGTTGACCGCAACAAGCTTCCGACGTGATCGGCGCGAAATGGGGGCTTCCTGTCGGCCATGAACACTTCCTTAATTCTTGTCATATCAGGCGCTGTCTGCTGGTATGATTGTATCTTGTTGCGGTATGTGGCAAATGCCAAATTCCACTGTTAATTTGTTTCCGACGACAGGCCGCATCGGTTTAATGAGCACATCCCTTTTTGTTTCAATATGTTACTTTCATCACTCGATTGGAAAAATATTGCCGGTCGCGCGGCCCGGCGAGCGTCTGACTGTAGACAACACCGGATTTTCAAGCGAAGTATTGGCCCGGGCGGAACCGCGGTTGCGTCGGCACGGAGGGACTGAATGACATTTGACGCCAAACCAGAGCGCCCAAGTTTTGCGGCGGTTGCGGAGCGGCGGTTCAGACTGGCGGGCAAGTCAATCATTGAAAAGGGTCATCCCTATTTCCGTCCCGTTGACGAACTTGAAAAGAAATACTCGCTGAACCCGTCCGGTTATGTCAGCCTTGCGCATTACGATTATCTGGGATTGTCACATCATCCCAAGGTCATTGGCGCAATGCACGACGCAGTCGATTCGCTCGGTTCCGGCGCGGGCGCGTCGCGACTGGTCGGAGGGGAGCGCAGCACACACCGCGCCCTGGAACGTTCGCTCGCTGATTTTTTCGGAGTCGGCGACACACTTGCGCTGATCTCTGGCTATCTAACCAATCTGTCGCTGATTACGCATCTGTTGGGACCGCGTGATCTGGTTCTGATTGACGAACTTGCCCATAACTCGATTCTGATGGGCGCCAAGGGCGGCAGTTTCGATTGCCAAAGCTTCGCGCATAACGATCTGGATGATCTGGATCGCAAGCTGACGGAGGGCCGGAACCAATACCGAAACGTGTTGGTTGTGGTCGAAGGGCTGTATTCTATGGATGGCGACATCCCGGATTTGCCCAAATTGCTGGAAATCAAAGATCGTCACTCTTTCTGGCTGTTGGTGGATGAGGCGCATTCATACGGTGTTCTTGGCGATAACGGTCGTGGATTGACTGAGTATTACGACGTCGATCCCTCGCGCATCGAATTGAGCGTCGGTACTTTATCGAAAAGCTTCGTGTCATCCGGCGGATTTGTCGCCGCCAGCGAAGATGTGATTGCGTGGCTGCGGTTTACGCTGCCCGGATTTGTGTATTCAGTCGGTTTGGCCCCTTCCACAGTGGCTGGCGCCCATGCGGCGCTGGAGATTCTGAAGGCCGAACCTGACCGTGTCAGCCGCCTGAAACAAAAGTCAGGTCTGTTTTTGGAAGCGGCCTGCAAGGCGGGTCTGAATCCGGGCGATGCAATTGGCGAGGCGGTGGTGCCGCTGATGTTTGACAGCCCGGAGCAAACGATGCTTGTCAGCCATGTGCTGTTGGAAAACGGCGTATATGCACCGCCCATTGTTCAGGTTGGTGTGCCAAAGGATCAGCCGCGCATTCGGTTCTTCTTTTCGGCGGAACATCGCGACGAAGATATCCTGCGGGCCATCGACATTGTGGCTGATGCGGTGAATGGTAATATTCCCGCGCAAATGGCGGCTTCCTTGTCGATGGGGTGAAATGCCTCGATTCTTAATCATTGTGGTTTTGTTGGCGGTGGTGCCGGCGGTTTTCGGCTCGACAGTTGACGCTGCGCGTCTGAAAAGCCTCGGGGTAAGGGAAACGTCCAGCGTACAAAAGGTGCAGCCCGATTGGCGGGTACCCAATGACCCCAACCAGTTGTTTTATCTTCAGCGGTCGTAACTCCCAAGCACCCTGTCCGATAGGGTTGCGGGGTTTTGTTCCGTCAGAGCCGTGCGATGATCTGAGGTGGTGACAGGGTCAGGATTTCCAGGATGTTGAACCGGTGTTTTCTGGCCGTCGAGATGACGGACCTGATGTCGGCGAAGACCCGCGCGCCCTCGAGGGTGCGGAAGGTGCCCGAGATTTTCATGCGCAGCTTCATCATGCGCAGGTCCTGTTCGGCCTGATTGTTTGTGAATGGGACCGCGAAGTCGGCGATGAATCGCAAAACGTCATCGCGGTAGTCACGCAGGCGGAGGAGCAGGTTGTGGCCTGGCCGCCTGGCTTTTCGGCCGCGGGTGCCGGGGCTTTTGGCCAGCGGGGGCTGGCGTTCGTGGAAGGCGAGCCCCTTGGCGAGGATCGCCATGTATCTGGTGACTATACCCTGGCGAACCAGTTCCGGGAGTTCGGTCTCGCCTTGATCCTGAGCCGCGCATCTGAGCTGATTGGCGCTATGAAGCACTGCGCTCATCTCCGTCGCCCAAGGCTCTTTTTCGATCTCTTCGATGGCCTTGAGTTCGCGCAAGTGATGCGCCCCGCAGAGGGCGTGGGCGTCCACTCCGCTCATATGGGCGTAGTAGGGTTTCCAGTGATCATGAATGATCGTCCCGCCGGTCAGGAAGGTTGGAACAGCACCGCGTTTGGCGCTGATGCGGTAATGGGTGAAGGCGGTATCGCAGATCGTGTGCAGCCAGTGCAGCTTGCCGGCAACACGAAGTCCGGTCTCGTCCAGATGCCGAACGCCGCCTTCGGCAAGCCGGGCGAGAATGTGTTCAACCACGACACCCATCTTATTTGCCGCGCCGCGCGTCCAGTTGGTCACGCTGGCCGCGCACAAGCTGGTGGCCCCAAACAGGTCGCGCATAAGCTGGCAGACCCGATCCTCGGGTATCAGCTGCTGAACATTGCAATAGACCGCCACTGCCCGCATGCGCGTGCCATATTGCACATGCGCGGCCACGCCATCGGGAAAGCCAGCCGTCGTCGTGGCTCGACAATGGTCGCAACAATAAACCGCCGCCTGATGCTCGGTGACCTCCAGGCGTGGCGCAGGCAAGTCGAACACCTGACGCTTCTCGATCCCTTTCACCATCTCCGCCGTCAGGGCGCTCTGACAGGCGCTGCAATGCGTCGCCTCATGCCGTTCGACAAAGTCGGGTGTTGACGTCTGGCGCAGGGTGTCGCCCCGGTGGCCAACTTGGCCGCCACTTTTCTTTCCGGATTTGCCACGCAGGCTGCGCGGGGCTGGCTTCTTCAGGCCATCACTTGAAGGGGGCTTGCTGCTATTGCTGCTGTTCTTGGCCAACTGTCGGCGCAGGTCCGTGATCTCTTCCGCCATGCTCGCCAACGCAGCTTCAAGCTCAGCGATCCGACGCAGAGCCGTGGCGAGAAGTTGTTCAAGGGCGGCAACCTGATCCATCCCACCACTGATTCAGAGAAATCAACCCGGCGCCACAGAATTCAGACAAGAAAGAAAAAAAACACGCGCAAAATGGCAAATTCGACTCACCATAAAACTGACAATAACACTCAAACGTGGGGGGTGCTTGGGAGTTACCTTTTGAGTTCGAATACCGTCGTTTATGCTGTACGCTTTGACGCGGATGGTAATATTAACGCGCGTGATCCGGCGCGAATTTATTGGCGACGGTTTAATACCGGTGGAGAGCAGAAGGCGCTGAAATCATATGAATATCTCGCTTACGGAATAAAGGTAAAACGGCGCACCACACCGAGCGAATTTTCCGTAACGCTGCGCAGACTGCCCCAGGTGCCAATGATCCTGAAACAGACTGGCCCCGGTCAGGCCGAGCTTTGGGTCGAGATCGGTGGACGGATGACAAAGGCCATCTACGGTTATGCCCACTTGGAAGGATCAGGGCTGGGCCAACGCGTGGTCGGATTTTCCATCCACGGGATCGACCCAAATTCCGGCACCGCGTTGAGCGAACGCTTCAGCGTCTCCGGCGGCGACATTAAGCGATAATCTCGGCTGGCATATTTCGAACCCATCTGCCAATAACCGCCTGAACAAAAAAACAAGACTTCCCGGGGGGCACGTTGAACAAACCGATCCGCACAGCCATCGTTGGCGTGGGCAATTGCGCCAGTTCGCTGGTGCAGGCGATTTCGTATTGCCGGGTTATGGGCGACGATGCGATTGGCGTAAGTTTCCCGATTTTGGGCGGTTATCGTCCAGAAGATATCGAGATTGTTGCAGGATTCGACGTTGACAAGCGCAAGGTTGCGCGGCCGATCGGCGAAGCGGTTTTGGCTGCCCCGAATTGTACAGAGATTTTCTGGGACAATCTTTCTGATCAGACGGCAACGGTTCATCGTGGGCCCGATCTGGATGGCGTTTCTGCCTATATGCGCAATCAGCCGCCGGATGTTAGTTTCGTGACCTCAGATCTGCCGGAGTTGAGCGCCGATAACGTAGTCGACGTCCTGAAGGCAGCTGAAGCGGAAGTCCTGATTATCTTTCTGCCCGTTGGCTCCGGCAAGGCCGTTGAATTCTATGCGGATTGCGCCTTGAAAGCTGGCTGTGCGCTGGTCAATGGCATCCCGGTATTTCTGGCATCCAACCCGGCATGGGCAAAGAAATTTGAAACCGCTGGCCTGCCGCTCATTGGCGATGATTTCAAGGCGCAGTTCGGGGCCACGGTCGTGCACCGGACTTTGGCGCATCTGGCCGATCTGCGCGGGGTAAAGTTGGACAGAACCTATCAACTGAATGTTGGCGGCAACACCGATTTCATGAACATGATGGACATGGATCGCCTTGCCATGAAGCGGGAATCCAAGACCGAAGCGGTGCAGACGGCGATGGATGAGAGGCTGGCGGATGGCAATATACGCATCGGCCCGTCGGATTACGTCCCCTGGTTAGATGACCGCAAGGTTGCCTATGTCCGGCTGGAGGGCCGCTTGTTGGGCGGTGCGAAGACCAGCGTCGAAATGCGCCTGGAAGTCGAAGACAGCCCAAATGCAGCCGCGATGGCGATCAGTGCGATCCGATGCGCACGAATTGCGCGTGAGAAGGAGCTTTCCGGAGCAATTCCAGAAGCTTCTGCCTTTCTTTTCAAGCACCCTCCAGAGCAGATCGATGACCCCGAGGCGCATGATTTGCTGCTGAAATTCACGGGCGACGCCTGATATGGCCGGCCCCGCCTTTATAACGGGCGGCTCCAGCGGAATCGGGCTGGAACTTGCAAAAGGTTTGGCGTCGCGGGGCCACAGTTTGGCATTGTTTGCGCGCGATCCGGCCAAGTTGCAGGACGCGATTCGTGAGATTCGTGCGGCTTATCCCGACATAGTCGCAACTGCGCATTCGGCGGATGTGGCGGACCGCGCAGCATTGGAAATCGCCGTTAAGGCAGCGATACAGGCACATGGCGCACCGGAATGGGCAATCGCCAATGCGGGCATCGCCATCCCCGGCGGGTTCGTCGACCAGCCGATTGAAGCCTTCGAATTGCAGATGATGGTCAATTATATGGGCGCGCTCTATTTCGCGAAGACCGTCGCGGAACCAATGGCCGAACGTGGCGGCGGACGGATGGTTTTCGTGGCCTCAGGCGCTGCGCTCTTCGGTATCTACGGCTATTCCGCTTATGCGCCGACGAAATTCGCCATGCGCGGCCTAGCAGAGGTATTGCGCGTCGAACTGAAGCCGGAGAACATTTCAGTCACACTGGCATATCCACCCGATACGGATACACCGCAGTTGTTGAAAGAAGCGGAATCGAAACCGCAGGCCACGAAAGAGATCACCGCCGGTGGCGGTGTCTGGCAGGCGAAGGATGTTGCGCGGGTCATATTGCGGCGCGCCCGACGCGGGCGGTTTGCCGCGACACCGGGGTTTCAAATGCGCGCGCTTCTGGCGTTGCATAGCGTTCTGGCTCCGATAATGCGGCTGTGGCAAGGCCGGATCGTGCGGAAAAACCAGTAATGCCATCCATCGAAATTCTGTCGCTGACGTGTTTTGCGCTTTTGGCAATTGGTTACGTGCTGTTCGCATTGTTGTCGCGGGTTCCCGCGACGACCCGGATCATCAAAGAGGCCTGGCCAATCCTGCACGCCGAAACGGTGATCGTCGCGACTGTGGCGACAGCTTTCTGGGTTGGCGGCTGGGTCCTGCAACTTTGCGTGCTGGCACTGGCGGCGCGGGTTGGTTACGAGGCCGCAGCAGTTGCGCGCGAACGCTCTGGCGCTGTCATGCCCATTGCGTTTGCTGTCATCCTTCCTACCTTTGGATTTGCGGCCAGCTTTCTGGCATTTGGGCTGATTGGCTGGATCATCCTTGGAATTTTGTTGCTGGCTTTGGCTGGGAAACCTTTTGCGAAAGATCCATCGGTTCAGGCGTCGCTTGATCTGGCCGTCTTTCCTGCAGCACCTGCTATCCTATTTGTTGCAGCGAGCATTCATGAGCCAGCCGTCGTCTGGATGTTGATCGCGTTTATTCTGGTCGAGACATTCGACAGCTATGCATTGCTTGGTGGCAAGCTGTTTGGGCGCACAAAGGCGTTTCCGGGCCTGAGCCCCAACAAAACGGTCGAAGGGCTGTTGATTGGTGCGGTGATGCTGATGGCCACGGCGGCTATCGCGGGCAAGATCGTGGCCGATGCGCCGGTCGTGACAGCGGCGAATGTGGCCCTGATTGTCGGCGTGCTGACGATCATCGGCGACCTCACTGCTTCGCGCCTGAAACGCCAAAGCGGTGTAAAGGATTACCCGCGTGTTCTGCCCCATCAGGGCGGTATTCTGGACATCACGGATGCCTGGATCGTGGCCGGTGCGGGGCTGGCCTGGCTTTCGCAAGTGGTCGATCTGACCTGATCCTGTTTGAAACTTGCCGCGATTGACCGCAAACTCGCGCCGATGCGCATCCCTGCCCTGATAAAGGCCTGAAATGTTTGGCCCGATGACCCGACTGCTTTTGGGCCGAACGATGTGGCTGTTATTCGGGCTTTTGTTGTTGATCGAGGCGATTTTCATTGCCGAGAGCTTCACGACACTGATGGCGATCGT
Source organism: uncultured Paracoccaceae bacterium (assembly GCA_951812305.1). Lineage (GTDB taxonomy): Bacteria > Pseudomonadota > Alphaproteobacteria > Rhodobacterales > Rhodobacteraceae > Rhodobacter_B. The sequence continues at coordinate 521,799 of CATOSB010000004.1, read as the reverse complement.
TGTCAGCAATGGCGGCAGAGTGTGGGACATTCTTCTGCTGCTGGCACTGAAATCGCCCGAGATCGTCGATTTTGCCTTGCCACTGGCTATTCTGATCGGCCTCTACTTCGCGCTGACCGGTGCGCGGGACGACAGCGAGTTGGTGGTTTATGCCGCCGCGGGCGTGTCGTGGTGGCGGATACCACAATTTGCCATTGGCGTCGGGTCTGTGGGTATGGTGGTTAGCGTCACATTCGCGGGTTTCATCACGCCGTCGGCAAATTATGCCCAGAGGTTGGCCATTCATGTCCTTGAAACCAAACGCGTAGTGCAGGAAATCACTGCCCCTGCCCCGCAAAACGCGCGCCGCGAAATTAAGGACCGCACGATCATCGCTACACCGCCGCGCGATGGCAGCTCGCTGCGCGGTAACCTGTTCATATTCGAGACGAGTGAGGAGAACGGCTGGCGTGTCAGTCAGGCGAAAGACTGGGACGTGGATGGGCCCGCGGGGGATGGCAGCTACTCTGTTCGGCTGAATTCCTTCCGCGATTACGTCGGTCACGCGGGCGACCGAGGGGCGGACGCAGGCAACGATCCTCTTGCCGTGCAACTGGGCACGACGCGGATGCAGGTCAGTAACCTGAAACTGGACTTTCGACTTGAAGAGCTCGTCCGTGCCATCGACCGCAACCGCCGCGACCATGAAAAGGTCCTTTTAAACATCTTCGACCTGCCATCGGAGGCGTTGAAATCCGTTGACCCTCGGTTTGGCGAGATCCTGGGACGGGCGTTGATTTGCCTTCTGGCCGCAGGGGTTGCCGTTGCAATGGCAACCTGGTCTGGAAGTCGGCTGGGGCGATATCTGGCGCTTCCCGCAGGGGTGTTTGTCGTAATGGGAGGCGATGTCGTCATCCGTACGTACCTGGGCGAAGTTGCTTCCAAAGGTGACAGCGAATTTTGGGGAAGCGCCGCAATTTGTCTGCTGGCACTTACGGTTATACCACTGATCTACCCGTCTCTGCGGAAGAACATGTTGACCGCCCCATCGCGCGGACCGGCCTGATGGCAAAGGTCTGGATTGCATTGTTCGGGCGCGCCGCACGGCGGGCGGTGCTGGATTACATCAAACTTGTTGCGCTGATCATGCTGATCCTGCTGGCCATTGCCTGGACAATTGATCTGGCGCGAAATTTCAACGCCATTCGGGCAGGCGCGGCACGCGATGGCGAGGCGTTGCTGGGCGTTCTATTGCCGTATCTCGGGTATCGAACCGCGGATATGGTTGTGCGCATGTTCCCGATGGCGGTATTTTTTGGCGTCTATATCGCAGAGTTGCTGCGCCGGTTTCGGCTGGAAAGCGTCATACTGATCAGCGCGGGCGCGTCACCGCGTCGGATGATCGGCGCGGTGCTGGTATTTGCAGTCCTCGGAGGGGCATTGCAGCAATGGCTAGAACAAACCGGGCGACCGCGCGCCGTAGAGGCACAGGTGGCCTTGGGCTATGGCTCCTACGCAGGGCGGTTCCGGGCGCATTGGACTAACCATCATGTCTGGTTTCTGGCCGGAGATACGACAATACGCGCGCAGATTTACCGCGGATCACCACCCGAGATGCGCGATGTGCTTGTCTTCACTGGGGTACAGCAGCCGCAGTTGGAAAAGGTTTACGCGGCAGGTCGCGCAGAGCCGGCGGGATTGCAGGGCGACTGGCGACTTTTGGATGTGAAAGCGTGGAATGCAGCGGATCAAACCGGTGAACCCGAAATTCTGGATAACATTCTGTTGCCGCTGAACATCTTGCCCGAACAGGTCGCCTACAGCAGCATTCCCGGGTTTTACCTTCCCGATGCCATCGTTCATCGGCTGAAACTCGTCACAAGTGATATTGGCGCGCGCGCGGGCGCGGAAATTGCGATCTGGAAGCGTTATACCGCCTGGGCCTTGCCCGGCACATTCGCAATTCTCGCTGCGCTGTTGGCGCAGTTCGGGTTTTCCGGGCGGCAACCACGCATTCCTAGGATGATCGCGATGGCGGCCTTCGGTTATATCGCCGTGGTGTCAGTGAAAGTATTCTGGGAGATTGGCGAAATGGCGGCGATTCCGGCGTGGTTTGCCGTCAACGCCTCCATCATTTCGGTTTTGTTGATATCAGCCTATTTGCTGCGCAGGTTGTCATAGAGCGCCCGCGCCGCGGCAATCTTCGGGTAAACATCGTCGGTGACGCGGGTCAGCATGTCTTCATTGTCGATTTCCGCCCAGGCCAACCCATCGGCAAGCGCACAATACAAACCAACCTCACGCGCCAGTTCCACAAGCCCGTCTTCGTAATGTGCCTTTGGCTTTTTGGCCAGCACCGCGTCAGTCGCGGCCCTTAGTTTCGGAACGGTTTTCGCTTGCAAATAGGTCAAACCGACCATCTCGCCAAAGGGCGCTTCGGGATGCGCATTCAGATCTTTCGACAACGTTTGCAAATTGCTGCCCTGTTTCGTCCAGACCCAAACTTCATCGCCTGCATTTGTGTGCGAAGACGTCAGAAAGCAATCGCGGGAAAATTCCATATGATCAATCGCTTGTGGGGCGTAAATCAAGTCGCTTTCCACGATCAGACACGGGCCTTCCATCGCCGCAAGCGCATGTTGAAGCGTTCTGAGACTGCCGGTTGAGCCGTAATCCGGGTTGTGGATTAACGAAACATCCGTACCTGCAAAAATGGCATCGTAATGATCGGCCAGATGCCCGGTCACGATTAAGATGCGACCAATGCCCCAGCCGCGCAAGGTATTCACTGACTGAACAACCAAAGCTTCGCCGCTGATTTCAATAAGCCCTTTCGGCGTCAGCCTGCCCCTTGGCCCCATGCGAACACCAAGACCCGCGGCCAGAATAACGGCTGTGATGTCGGGCATGAACTCTCCAAAAGCTCTTTAAGGCTCGTGACTTGGGGCGTTGGTATGCTACGAGATCATGGGCTTCAAGACGGGGCGGTGAACGGTGCCGGACGAAACGACAAATCTCAGGGATTTTGCCGCCGATTTCAAAAGCGCGGCGTTTCGTACAGAACTGCGCACCAGCTGGTCTACGGCAATCCTTTACCGTTGGGCCGGTGTGCCGGTTGCGTGGCTGGCGGCAAGAACGGGTATAAGGCCGATTGCGATTACTTTTCTGGCTCTGTTCGTCGCATTGTCGCTGCCTGTCGTGGCAAGCGTTTCCGGCGAAAGCAGCGCGCCTTACTTTGTGTTGGCATTGGCAATTCTGTTTCAGGTTCTAGATTGCGCGGATGGCACATTGGCGCGCGCAACAAGGCAGACATCAACGCTTGGCGGCGATCTGGATTTCCTGTGCGATATGATCCAGTGGGGAATGCTCTATTTCGCCATCGGCATTCTGGCGGACCGACAATTCGAAACCGGTTGGAGTTACAGCGCGGTCGCGGCGATGGCCGCTTGGGCGCGTTTGATGGCCCGCGTCACGCGTGACCGGGTTGCGGTGGAAGCAGAGCCGAAAGACACACTTAAACCCTTCGGATTGCTCGCCAGTGTCTCGCTGGTTCTGGGTGGCGTCTCGGGCCTTATCCCGTTTCTGGCACTATCGGGCGATTGGCTTGGTGTCGCCGTCTGGGCGCTGTTGATCTACGGCGTGTTGGACATCATAGAAGGCGGCTTGCCGCTGATCTGGCGCGCATGAAAATCGTGCAGCTTTGCCCTTATGCGATGACCCGCCCCGGCGGCGTACAAACGCATATTCGTGATCTAACGGACTGGCTGGTGCAGGAAGGGCACGAGGTTCGCATCATCGCGCCGCCTGCTGCCGGCTCAAATGCACAGCGCAAAGGGGCCGTGATTGAACTGGGCAAGTCGAAACATGTCGGCATTCACGGCACCGGGTTCGAGATCAGCCGCGCCAAGCGCCGTAATCTGCGGGGAATTGCGGATGAAATGCGCGACTGGGGTGCCGAGTTAATCCACGCTCACACGCCGTGGACGCCATTTCTAGTCGGGCAAATGATCAAGGCGTTAAATCTGCCGGTAATTACTACGATCCACGCCACATTGCCGGATCCGAAGGCAGGCGGGGTGATCGAACGTTATATTCGCTGGTCCGCGAAGCGTCTCGTGGGACGGTCACATTCGATTATTGTGCCGTCAGAGGCGCCATTGCCAATGTTGAGAGCGCTGCAACCAAGCTTGCGCGCGCACGTCCTTCCGCCTGCGATTGACTTGTCCCCTTGGGACAATCCGACCGCTAGGAAACGCCCCTATTCTTTCTTTTTCTTTGGCAGGCTCGAAAGACGAAAAGGTGTCGACATGCTGCTGCGGGCATGGCCGCATATCGCCGCGGCCCTTCCCGAAGCGCAATTGACGATGGTTGGCGACGGCCCTTTGCGAAAAGCCGTAGAAGGCGCCAGTCAACCCGGACTGCAATACTTGCCCTCGATGCCGCACGCCGATCTCGTCGCGAAAATGCAGGAAAGCGAGATCTTTCTGGCACCCGCACCCTATGGCGAAAGCTATGGTCTGGTTCTGGCCGAAGCGATGGCCGCCGGGGCGATCCCGGTTGCCACAGACAACGCCGGCTATGCCTCCGTTCTGAAAGATCGCAATGTCCTGTTATGTGTGTCCGGCTCTGCGAAGGCCTTGGCCGACAAGGCGATTGCGGTGGCGCAGGACCGGGAAGTGATACCAAGGCATCGGCAATGGGCGGTGACGCAGTCGAAAGCGAGCGATGTCAAAACAGTCGGGCCGAAATATACGGCACTTTATCAATCCTGCCTGAGCAGAGATGGTTGACTTTGCCAGCAAACGGCGGGGAACCTCTCAACATGGTTACTGGCTTTGATCCACATACCTTCGATCTAAGGAATGTCCCGGCGGGGTATATTGCCGACCCCTACCCCTATCTCGCTGACCTGCGCAAAAACGCGCCAGTGCATCGCAACCCGGACGGCACCTATGTTCTGACCCGCTATGACGATCTCGTCAGCGTTTATCGCGACCCAAAGCTCTGGTCATCAGACAAGCGCGCCGATTTCGGGCCAAAATTCGGACCCGATGCGCCGCTGTTTGAACATCACACAACTTCGGTTGTCTTCATCGATCCGCCTGATCACACGCGCATTCGTAAACTGTTCCAGTTCGCCTTTACGCGAAAGGCGTTGGCTGCATTTGAGCCCCGGATATCCAAACTCGTCGATGGCTATCTGGATCAACTGGAAGATCAGGGACGTATGGAAGTTGTGGATGAACTCTCCTTCCGGCTGCCAATAGAAGTCGTAGCCGACATGCTGGGCGTTCCGGGTGAAGACAGGATGCTGATCCGGGAATGGGCGGTGGCCATTCTGACGGCACTGGAACCGGAACTGACACAGGCTCAACAGGAAGCGGGCAATGCCGCCGTCGTTGAATTCAAGAATTACCTTCGCGACCTCATCCGCCGCCGCCGCGCACGTCCCGAACAGGCGGCCCCGACCGAGGTGCTGACGGTTCTGGCGGATGCCGAAGCTGATGGTGAGAAGTTGTCTGCGATCGAACTTCTGCACCAATGCATCTTCATGCTGAACGCGGGTCACGAGACGTCCACGAACATGATCAGCCACGGCGTCCACGAAATGCTGCGCAATCCCGGCGAGATCCTACGCCTGAACGAAAATCCAGATCTTATCGAACCGATGGTCGAGGAAGTCCTCCGCTTTCAGGCACCGATTCAGATCAACAACCGCCGCTCGACCGGGGATTGCGCACTATCAGGCGTAGACCTTCCCGCTGGATCGACGGTGCATATGATTGTCGCAGCCGCCAATCGTGACCCCGCGCAGTTCCCGGATCCGGACCGGTTTGACATAAACCGACGTCCCAACCGACACCTAAGCTTTGCGCTTGGCATCCACATCTGCGCCGGCAACGCGCTCGCACGGCTTGAGGCACAGATCGCGTTTCGGAAACTCTTCGCCCGTTTTCCCACCCTCGCACTTGAAGCGCCGGCAAAAATCGCCAACCGGCTCCGGTTTCGCGAGATAATAGAACTGCGCATCACGCGCGGATGACCGTCTTCTCTTTCATCTGGCCAGAAATACTTCTGGGGGTGCGCGAGGGGGACTGGTCCCCCTCGCTTCGGTCGGATTTGCCAAAGGCAAATTCGAACTCAAAAGGTAACTCCCAAGCACCCCCCACGTTTGAGTGTTATTGTCAGTTTTATGGTGAGTCGAATTTGCCATTTTGCGCGTGTTTTTTTTCTTTCTTGTCTGAATTCTGTGGCGCCGGGTTGATTTCTCTGAATCAGTGGTGGGATGGATCAGGTTGCCGCCCTTGAACAACTTCTCGCCACGGCTCTGCGTCGGATCGCTGAGCTTGAAGCTGCGTTGGCGAGCATGGCGGAAGAGATCACGGACCTGCGCCGACAGTTGGCCAAGAACAGCAGCAATAGCAGCAAGCCCCCTTCAAGTGATGGCCTGAAGAAGCCAGCCCCGCGCAGCCTGCGTGGCAAATCCGGAAAGAAAAGTGGCGGCCAAGTTGGCCACCGGGGCGACACCCTGCGCCAGACGTCAACACCCGACTTTGTCGAACGGCATGAGGCGACGCATTGCAGCGCCTGTCAGAGCGCCCTGACGGCGGAGATGGTGAAAGGGATCGAGAAGCGTCAGGTGTTCGACTTGCCTGCGCCACGCCTGGAGGTCACCGAGCATCAGGCGGCGGTTTATTGTTGCGACCATTGTCGAGCCACGACGACGGCTGGCTTTCCCGATGGCGTGGCCGCGCATGTGCAATATGGCACGCGCATGCGGGCAGTGGCGGTCTATTGCAATGTTCAGCAGCTGATACCCGAGGATCGGGTCTGCCAGCTTATGCGCGACCTGTTTGGGGCCACCAGCTTGTGCGCGGCCAGCGTGACCAACTGGACGCGCGGCGCGGCAAATAAGATGGGTGTCGTGGTTGAACACATTCTCGCCCGGCTTGCCGAAGGCGGCGTTCGGCATCTGGACGAGACCGGACTTCGTGTTGCCGGCAAGCTGCACTGGCTGCACACGATCTGCGATACCGCCTTCACCCATTACCGCATCAGCGCCAAACGCGGTGCTGTTCCAACCTTCCTGACCGGCGGGACGATCATTCATGATCACTGGAAACCCTACTACGCCCATATGAGCGGAGTGGACGCCCACGCCCTCTGCGGGGCGCATCACTTGCGCGAACTCAAGGCCATCGAAGAGATCGAAAAAGAGCCTTGGGCGACGGAGATGAGCGCAGTGCTTCATAGCGCCAATCAGCTCAGATGCGCGGCTCAGGATCAAGGCGAGACCGAACTCCCGGAACTGGTTCGCCAGGGTATAGTCACCAGATACATGGCGATCCTCGCCAAGGGGCTCGCCTTCCACGAACGCCAGCCCCCGCTGGCCAAAAGCCCCGGCACCCGCGGCCGAAAAGCCAGGCGGCCAGGCCACAACCTGCTCCTCCGCCTGCGTGACTACCGCGATGACGTTTTGCGATTCATCGCCGACTTCGCGGTCCCATTCACAAACAATCAGGCCGAACAGGACCTGCGCATGATGAAGCTGCGCATGAAAATCTCGGGCACCTTCCGCACCCTCGAGGGCGCGCGGGTCTTCGCCGACATCAGGTCCGTCATCTCGACGGCCAGAAAACACCGGTTCAACATCCTGGAAATCCTGACCCTGTCACCACCTCAGATCATCGCACGGCTCTGACGGAACAAAACCCCGCAACCCTATCGGACAGGGTGCTTGGGAGTTACCTCAAAAGGACAACACCCATGATCAAACCCAAACGGATGCAGCATTTCGCTGTCGAGGTCTCAGACACGGACCGCTCCATCGCATGGTATCGCCGTGTGCTGGGCTTCAAGCTGACGGAACGCCACGCGGCATATGAAAACGCTGATATTCCGGTGGAACTGACATTCATGCGGCTGGACGACACCCACCATCAACTCGTTCTGGTGCACAACCCGGCGAAAACCTATCGCCCAAAACCGCTGCCCGAAAATGATCTCGACGGCCCGCCAGGATTTCATCACTTCGCGTTGGAAAGTGACACTCGCGAGGAATGGTCGAAACTTATTGACCGGGTCCGCGCGGCAGGCGTCGAGGTGGTGCGCGGGCCGGTTCTGCATTCTTTCGTGCAACCACGCGGCGATGGGTCCTGGGGTGAGAACGAGGCGATGTATATTCTTGACCCCGACGGACACAGGATCGAATTGTTTTGTGATCTCTGTACAATTGACCCCGACGGCACCCATCGCAGCGTCTACGGCGACCGGCTGGAAGGGACTAAGACGGACGAGCTTTGATGGAGTGCGATGTTGCGATCATCGGCGCCGGACCCGTCGGGTTGACGCTGGCCAATCTGCTTGGTCGGCGCGGGCATTCGGTGCTGGTGCTGGAAAAACAACCAGCCCCCTATCCCGCCCCGCGCGCGATCCATTTCGATGGCGAGGTGATGCGCGTTTTTCAGGCCACGGGGCTGGCCGGCGAAATTCTTGAACACACACGCGTCGGTCGCGGAATGCTGTTCAAAGATGCCGAAGGCAACACACTCGTTGACTGGTCGCGTGATCCTGCACCTGGCGCAATGGGCTGGCATGAAAGTTATCGTTTTTTCCAACCCGGGTTGGAGTCGGCCCTGAATGCCGGGTTAAGCCGGTTTTCCAATGTAAACATTCAACGCGGGAAAGAAGTCACCGATTTGCGGCGCGCCGGTGACGACGTAACGCTCACGTTTGGAGAACAATCCTGTCACGCGCGCTTTGCAGTCGGTTGCGACGGCGCACAATCCTTCGTTCGAAATGCGATCGGCGCGACATTCGACGATCTTGGATTTCACGAACGCTGGCTGGTGGCGGATCTGCGGCTTACTGCAGACCGACCAGATCTTGGTGATCACACAGTTCAATATTGTGATCCACAAATTCCGGCAACTTATGGTCGTGGCGTCGGTGATTGGCGGCGCTGGGAAGTGCGATTGTCACCGGATGCGCCGGATGAATTGGACGATGCCATCATATGGGATCATCTGGCTCGATGGATATCACCGCAGGAGGCGGTGCTGGAACGCGGCGCGGTTTATACATTCCGGTCGCGCATCGCCGATTACTGGCGGAGCGGGCGGATATTCATTGCCGGCGACGCCGCCCATCAGATGCCGCCATTCATGGGGCAAGGAATGTGCGCAGGTATTCGCGACGCAGCCAATCTGGCATGGAAAATCAGCGCGGTTCTGAGCGGTGCGGATGAGGAATTACTTGCCAGCTATGGCAGTGAGCGGCGCGAGAACGTCCGCGCCTTCATCGAGAAATCCGTGGCACTTGGTCGGCTGATCAATAAGACCAAACCTGGTGCCATTCCGACGGGAAGGATGAGATCTATCTGGCCAGATCTTGGGCCCGGACTTGGTGCGCGCGACGGCATTGGCGGCGCGCTGGCTCCTCAGGTCTCTGGCGCCGACGGTCTCGCCGATGATCTGGCGCATGGCGGATTCTACGTGTTGGGCGATGGTCCTAACGGGGTCGCTCCGGACCCCACTGCAAATCAATGGCTGAAGTCGCGTGGCGTAAACGGCGCGGTGATCCGTCCTGACGGTTATGCCCTTGGCGGGATTTCAAATTCTGCCGAACGTCGAATTCTTTTGAAACAGGCAGGAAATATTCTGCCAACCTTATTCCACAGCAATGAATAAAACCGACTGGTGCCTGGCTGGGAAAGAGTGCTTACCGTTTACCTGCATTGAGTATGTTTTTGGCCTGCAGCCAGCGTTCACTCACGTCCCCAATACACCACCTTGTTGGCGACCATCGCCTGCCCGTGGGATGGCGATGCAACATCTCAATGATGCGCTTTATGCCAACCAAACCCGTACGAAATCAATGGACTGCGCAGCCCTCGCCAAATCGCCAACCCGTGGGGACGAGCAGGCCCCTCTCGGCAGATTTTGCAAGCAAAATCGCCTGCCGGGCAATGGATGGCCGGGGCAACTGCAGTGCCGTTTACCCGGCTTTGGTACAATGCTGCAAGGACCGCCTCATGCCATTCGCCGCCCAAAGAGGCCAATTTAATATTATCTCACCAATCCCTCTGGTGGAACGATAAACCCGCCCTTCAATACATAGGCGATCGCGCCCAAAAGAAACGCCCCGATGATCAGACGCACCAACCACTTCAGGGTTTCCTCTATTCCGGTCAGCCGACCTTCTACGTTGACCCGATGTACCTCATCCACCGCGCTGCGCATTTCCAGACTTTGCAAGCGCTTTTCGACCGCCTTGCGCCAGTCATCCGTCATGATCTCGCCTCCAGTCTGACAGCGCCGGGTTTTCACCCGTGCCGGTTTCCACTTCCGACCCGCGCGCCAGAGCCTCCAGCGCACCGATATTGCGCGTGACTTGCGGTGCGCTGGCAATTGTCGCGGCGATAGAGCGTTGAAAATCCTGACCCTTTGCCTGGTGACGCGCGCCGAAGTAGAAACTGACGATCGCGCCCAACAACCACCACATTGGCTCTGGCACCAAGGCAATGCCCTGCATCCGGCTGGCAAACCAGATCGGATCGACCATCGCCGCCACCATCAGGCCCAAAACGCCAATCGCCATCGCCGGACGCGGCACCCGGTTCAGCCCGTCGATCAGGCGGTCGAACCAGCCTTTGCGCGGATGGGCGAACTCTGCCGCGAATTGCTGGAGAGCGGCCTGCGCATAGGCCGAGTCCCGCCCCGCCTGCGCCTCGGCGTTTTCGCGGAACACTTCAGCGGTTTCCTTGACCACATTGCGCCCACCCCCGAAGAGCGAGCCGAACAGCATCTCGATCATCCCCATGCCGCAATCCTCTTGGCATGTTCCGCGGCGCTTAAGTGATACCGTGGCGAGATGAATTCTTCGGCGCGCTTGATCCAGCCGCCTTTGCCGCCATCGCGGCGCCGCGCGTATTTGCGGCTCGCCGCGCGCCGATCCGCCAGCGAATAGTAATAATTTCGCCGCGCGATCCCGTAGGCATCCGCCAAATGATCCGGTGCGGCGTGATAGGCGATTTCTGCCGCTTCGATGGTCTGCGGCCCGATGGCCCCGTCGACTGATACGCTTTGTCCCATGTCATTCAGCAGCCTCTGCAGGATCTTCACCGCGTTGCCGCCCGCGTTGACATACATGTCAAACACGCTGGCCTGAATCGCCTCTGGCAGCGCCGCAATGCCCGGACGGTGAAAGTAATGCTTGATGAAAATTTCCTGCGCCTGTTCGCGGGTCAGGCGTTTGACATCGCGCTGCGTGATCTGCCCGTCGCCGTCCAGATCCATGCCAAGCCGCGCCATCGTGCCGATGGTCACGCCGAAATTCGTCGCCCCGCCCGGATCATCGGGGTCGTTTACATAGCCGCCCTCGCGGGCAATGATTTCGCCTGCAATCTCTTCAACGCTTCGCATCTGGTCCATGCCTCGTTCCTGAAAACGGGCATAAACATTTGCGAATTTCGTTAAATTTTAGAAACCTAACCGTCCGGTGGTTGGTAAACGCCCTGTTCTTTCAACGCGTCCACGACCTCTTTCGGCATATATGTTTCGTCATGTCTTGCAAGGATTTCCGTGGCTTGAAAGGTGCCGTTCACGTAAGTTCCGGTGCCGATCATGCCTTCACCTTCGTTAAAAAGGTCGGGCAACACGCCGGTGTAAGATACCGGAACGCTCGCGCCTCCATCGGTCACACTGAATGTGATCACCTCACCCTGACCGCGCACCAGCGTGCCCTCTTCGACCAGACCGCCGATGCGGAACACCTCATTTGGTCCGGGCGGGGCTTCGGTCACTTCGCTTGGCGAGCGGAAGAACTGAAACGCCTGATCGGGCAGGAACCACAAAACGGCCAGCAACCCCAGCACCGCGGCAAGGCTGAGGCCGATGATCTGGATACGTCGTTGTTTTTTCAGGCCTTTCATGGGCGTCTCACGGGTAAAGCGGGGCCAGCATCAGCCCCTCGGTTTCCGGCAATCCTAGCATCAGATTGGCATTCTGTATCGCCTGCCCCGATGACCCTTTCGTGAGGTTGTCGAGCACCGCGATTACCGTCGCCCGACCTGATAACCGGTCTCCGGCGACGCCGATATGTACGAAGTTGGACCCGCGGATGTCTTTCATCGCCGGGGCCTGTCCCAGTGGCAGGACTTCGACAAAAACCTCTTCTTCATAGGCACTTGCCAGCGTCTGATGCACCGCTTCCGGGTCGCCTTTCAGGTAACAGGTCACCAGAATGCCCCGAGTCGCAGGGATCAGATGCGGGGTGAACTGGATGTTCACGGGTCGCCCGGCGATGACAGAGAACTCCTGATCGAATTCACCCAAATGCCGATGCGTGCCGCCTAGCGAATAGCCTTTGACGTTCTCGAACATTTCGCTGAACAACAGATGTTCTTTCAAGGACCGGCCGGCGCCGCTTGCCCCTGCTTTGAGGTCCACGATGATGTCATCAATGTCGATCACCCCCGCCCCGATCAATGGCCGCAAGGCGAATTGCCCGGTCGCCGCGTTGCACCCGGTACCCGCCACCAGCCGCGCATTCCGGATGTCGTCACGATAAAATTCGGTCAGGCCATAGACCGCCTGCTTCTGCAATTCCGGCGCCGAATGCGGCTTGCCGTACCATTTCTCGTATTCCGCCGGGTCGCGCAGCCGGAAATCGGCCGACAGATCGACGATCTTCACATGGTCCGGCAGTTCCTTGATCACCGCTTGTGAGGTGGCATGGGGCAGCGCGCAGAATACCATGTCGATGCCCGCGAAATCGATCTCCTCGATCTTCACAAGCTTTGGCAAGTCCAGATGGCGCAGATGCGGGAATACCTCGGCCATTTCCATACCTGCCTTTCGGTCCGCCGACAGCGCAGCAATAGACAACGACGGATGGGTGGCAATCAGCCGGACAAGTTCGGCGCCGGTATAACCGGACGCGCCAAGGATAGCGACGGTATGGGTCATGGAAGCCCTCGAAAATTCAGATGTTACTTAGGGGGTTGCGTAGCCACACGCAATTCAGGCGACGGTGAAAGTGATCTTTCGTCGCATAAAACGCGTCGCCTGGTCGCTGACGCGCTGAGGGTTGCCTGTGGTGAGGAACATCGCCTCTTTCCCTGATCCAATGAATTCCGGACGGCGCGACAGATAGTCTGAAAGTGCTGGCGCGACAAGGTCTGGCTGGCTGAATACCTTCACATCTGACCCCAGCGCATCCTGAAACACCTGTTCGACCAGCGGGTAATGGGTGCAACCCAGAACGGCGGCCTGCGGGTCGGGCATCTTGCGTTTCAGGGCCTCGACATGACTGCGCACCAGCGCCTCGGCCAACTCCATGTCGCCCTCTTCAATGGCGTCCACTACCCCGGCGCAGGCCTGCGCCTCGACATCGACACCAATCGCGCGAAACGCCAGTTCCCGCTGGAAGGCGCGGCTGCGCACGGTAGCGGGCGTGGCGAACAGCGCCACATGCTTCACTGCCACTTCGCGGGGCGGAGAATTGTCGCCCCATTGCCGTTCCGTCAGCGCCTCGATCATCGGCACAAACACCCCGAGTACACGCTTGTCACGCGGCACCCAGTTTTCCTGCATCCGGCGCAACGCTGCGGCGCTGGCGGTGTTGCAGGCGAGGATGACCAGGTCACAGCCACGCTCAAAGATCGCCGCGCAAGCCTTTGTTGTCAGTTCATAAATATCATCTGCATCCCGCACGCCATAAGGGTTATGCGCGTGATCTGCATAATAGACGAACGGCACATCCGGCAACGCCCGTTCCACCTTGTCCAGTACGGTCAGCCCGCCCAGACCGGAATCAAAAATACCTACGGCCACGTCTATTGCTTCCAGCGATCCTCGAACTCAAAGCCATAATCGGTTGACTGAAGCGGCTTTGGCGACAGGCGATATGTCGCAAGACGCAAATAGTCCATCAATTGCCTTGGATCCTTTTGGCGCGCGATCTCTTGGCGCGGGAGTGGATCACCGACAACGACGTCCACCGCTTCATCAACACGCATCCTAAATTCGTTGATCATGAACGCCATGCGCAGTGTGAAATGAGCGCGGCTCGCCAGCTGAAACAGTCGCGAAGTGTGGCCGTCGAAAAACATCGGCACAACGGCGGCATCCGATTTCATCACCATCTTGGCCGTAAACGTCCGCCAAGCCGGATCTATCGGACGGCCGAACGGCGTTTTTGATGTCGCAACGGTTCCACCAGGAAAAATGCCGATTGCCCCGCCATCATCGAGGTAGTTCAACGCCTCTTTGCGTGTCTCCAGATTTAATTTCATCGCCTCTTTCGTCTCATCAAACGATATTGGCAAAACGATTCGGTCCAGTTCCTCCGCACGCCGGAACACGCGGTTCGCGAGAATTCTGAAATCGCCCCGCGTCTGGCTTAGAATGTGACCCAACATAAGGCCATCGAGAATGCCGTATGGGTGATTGGATATCAGAATGACCGGACCTTCTGAGGGGATGTTGGAAAGGCTGCCGCCGACAACATTCAATTGGAGCCCATAACGTTCAACCATCACCTGCCAGAAATCCCGTCCCGCGGCGACCTCGTCCTCATAACCGCTGGCGCGTTTGATCAGCCGGAGCCGCCCGGTGGCGTTTTCCACGGCGCGGATAAACGCCCTTCCCGAACGCGACTGCGCCGAACTGGCATAGCTGATTTCGCGCACAGCCTGCCGCTTTTCTTGGAAATCCACCCGCTTTTCGCGAACGGCGCTGCGCAACGATGTCATTTGGTTGATCCGACTCTGTTCTGGTTCAGGCTTACTTAACGGCAAGCTTCTGTCAGGTTTGTGTGACAAATGCGCGAAGACGTCATGCAAATATTATTCTGCGGCGACTTTTTCGTCACTCGGCGTGTTCAAGGCCGCAAGAATTTCTTCGCGGCGCTTGGCGGCCTTGGTTTCATTTTCCTGTTTCACCGCGCCAAAGCCGCGAATGTCGAGTGGCAACTCGGCCAGTGCGACGGCTGCGTCGAGGTGCTCGGCACCTATGTTTGTCAGCCCCGCGAGGTCCGCCTCGTATTGCGCAATCAGAGAACGCTCCATCCGGCGCTCCGTCGTACGGCCGAACGGGTCAAACGCGGTGCCGCGTAAGGGTTTCATCTTCGCCAAAAGCTTGAACATCCAGCGCGCGCGAAATTCGTGCTTCTTGGGTCGCCCGTCCGGCCCGGCCTTTGAAAACACTGGCGGAGCAAGGTGATAGGTCAATTTCAGATCGCCTTCGAATGCCGCGCGCGCCTGTTCCTCGGATTGCAGCAACAGACGGGCGACCTCGTATTCATCCTTATAGGCCAACAGCTTGTGATAGCCTTTTGCCACCGCCTCTTGCATCCGCGGATCGGCGAACCGTGAAACAAATGCGCCGTATTTCGTCGCCAGCGCCGGTCCCTGATAATCCTTGAGATGCGCGGCGCGAAACGCGATGATTTCGTCCAGCGTCTTTGGCTTCTCCACCACATTCGGCGTCGCCAATCGTTTTGCCTCTTCCGCGTTCAATACCGCCCAGCGGCCATAATCGAATGCCGCCTTGTTGCGTTCAACCGCCTGACCGTTCAGCTCAATCGCCCGGTGAATCGCATCACGAGACAACGGCAGCAGCCCCATCTGCCACGCCGCGCCGGTTACGATCTGATTGGAATAGATCGTGTCGCCCAGCAGCACCCGCGCCAGTTCTGTGGCGTCAAACAGCGCCAACCGATCCTTTAGCCGCGCCTCCAGCGCCAATGACAACCGGTCGAAGGGAAGCTGGAATTCCGTGTCGCGCGTGAAGTCGCCGGTCATGATCTCATGATCATTCACCACGGCGCCCGCGCTGTCAGGGCGCAGCAGGCCAAGCGTCTTGGCCCCGGCACTCACCACCAGATCACCGCCGATCAGGGCGTCGCATTCCCCTGTGGCAACCCGGATGGCAGAAATGTCGTCGGGCTGTTCCGCAAGTCGCAGATGTATATGCACAGCACCGCCCTTTTGGGCGAGGCCCGCCATTTCCATCATCCCCGCCGCCTTGCCGTCGATATGGGCCGCCATTGACAGAACCGCGCCAATCGTCACGACACCCGTGCCGCCAACCCCGGTAATGATCACATTATGGGTGCCGTTAATCGCCGGAATCTCCGGTTCCGGCAGGTCGCCAACATCCAGTTCGATCGTCGCGTCCTTGCGGATCTGTGCGCCTTCCACGGTCACGAAAGACGGGCAGAACCCGTTCAGGCAGGAGAAATCCTTGTTACAGCTCGACTGGTCAATCGCACGCTTGCGGCCCAGTTCGGTTTCGACCGGCACGATGGACACGCAATTAGATTGCACCCCGCAATCGCCGCAACCCTCGCAAATATCCGTGTTGATGAAGACCCGCTTGTCGGGGTCCGGGAACAGCCCGCGCTTTCGGCGACGGCGCTTTTCGGCGGCGCAAGTCTGGACATAAAGAATGACAGACACACCCTTGTATTTGCTAAATTTCTCTTGAATTATTGGCAATTCCTCGCGTTCATGTCGCGACACTTCTGAGGGGAACAGGGACAGGTCGAGTTCTTCTTTGTCGTCGTAAACCAGCGCGACGTTACGCACGCCCATCGCGACAACTTCCCGCGCAATCCGGTCGGCTGTCAGCCCGCCATCGTTGCTCTGCCCACCGGTCATTGCCACGGCGTCATTGAACAGAATCTTATAGGTGATATTGGTCCCGGCACTCAGGGCAAAGCGTATCGCCTGCACACCTGAATGGTTGTATGTCCCATCGCCGAGGTTCTGAAACACATGATCGCGGTTCGAAAACGGTGCCTCACCAACCCAATTAGCCCCCTCGCCACCCATATGTGTGAAGCCATAGGTCTCGCGGTCCATCCATAGCGCCATATAATGGCAGCCAATCCCGGCATAGGCGCGGGCGCCTTCGGGCAGTTTGGTCGAGGTGTTGTGCGGGCAGCCGGAACAGAAATAGGGCAGCCGCGCCGCGATTTCTTCTGCGTTATCAGCTTTCTGCGCCTCTGACAGCGCCTGCATCGCGCCCTTGATCGCATCCGTGCCGCGCCCCTCTTCAATCAGAATCGCGCCCAGCTTTTCGGCAATCATGATGGGGTCGAGCGCCCAGCGGGTCGGAAACAATTCCAACCGCCGTCCGTGCTCCCAAGTATCACCCTTGTGCCAGCCATAGACACGACGACCCCGCCGGTCATCAAAGATCGCTTCTTTGATCTGTACCTCGATCAACTTGCGCTTTTCCTCAACGCAAACAATCAGATCCAACCCCTCGGCCCATTCGTGGAAGGAATCCATATCCAGCGGCCAGGTCTGCGCGACCTTATAGGTCGTGATCCCCAGCCGTTCCGCCTCGCCCGCGTCAATCCCCAGCAAGGCCAGCGCATGTTCCAGATCCAACCAGTTCTTGCCTGCGGCAACGAACCCGATTTTGGCGCCCGGTTTGCCCCAGACCCGCCGGTCGATTCGGTTTGCCCGCGCAAACGCCTCTGCCGCGAAGCGCTTATGATCAATCATCCGCACTTCCTGTGGAACGCGGTCGTCGATCAGGCGAATGTTCAGCCCGTCCTCGGGCATCTCGAACGCAGGTTCGACAAACGACATCCGATCCAGGCGCCCGTCTACCACCGATGTCGCCTCTACCGTGTCCTTCATCAGCTTCAGACCGGTCCAAAGGCCGGAAAACCGCGACAACGCATAGCCATAGAGCCCGTAGTCGAGGATTTCCTGCACTCCGGCAGGTGACAAAACCGGCATGTAGGCATCAACCATCGCCCAGTCAGATTGATGCAGAGTGGTGGAGGATTCGCCGGTATGGTCATCCCCCATCGCCATGACAACGCCGCCGTGTTTGGAGGATCCGGCCATGTTGGCGTGGCGCATCGCATCACCTGACCGATCCACGCCCGGCCCTTTGCCGTACCAAAGCCCGAACACGCCGTCGAACTTGCCCTCGCCGCGCAATTCGGCCTGCTGCGCGCCCCAGATCGCGGTGACGGCGAGATCTTCATTCAATCCGGCCTGAAACGTCACATCAGATGCCTCCAACACATCGCGCGCGCGCATCATCTGCAAATCCACTGCGCCAAGCGGTGATCCGCGATACCCGGTAACGTACCCCGCCGTATTTAACCCCGCTGCGCGGTCGCGCGCCTTCTGCATCAGCATCAGTCGCACAAGTGCTTGGGTTCCGTTCAACAGAACGGGCGATTTTTCCAGATCGAAACGATCATTCAGGCTGACATCATGGCGCATTTGGTGGCTGCTCCTCCCCAACGTGCTCGACTGCAATTATAGGTCAAAATCTCTGACCTACAAAATCAATTCCGCAACACAAGCCCGTTTGCAATTCACCCTATCCCCCCGGTAAGTTTGTGACCAGAGAGCAGGCTTACAAGCAAGATCGGTGGTTTCATGGACTGGGACAAACTCAGAATATTTCACGCAGTTGCCGATGCGGGCAGCCTGACTCACGCCGGTGAAACATTACACCTGTCGCAATCCGCTGTTTCGCGCCAGATTCGGGCGCTGGAAGAATCACTTAACGCCACACTTTTTCACCGCCACGCCCGGGGGCTTATTCTGACTGAACAGGGCGAATTGCTGTTTGACGCCACGAACTCCATGTATCGCCGCCTCGATACGGCAGAGGCGCGCATCCGTGACAGCAAGGAAGAGGCATTTGGCGATCTGCGTGTCACCACCACCACCGGATTTGGTACGCTTTGGCTGGCCCCGCGTTTGCCTGCGCTTTACGAAAAATACCCCGAACTCAACATCGACCTGATGCTGGAAGAACGCGTGCTGGATTTGCCGATGCGGGAGGCCGATGTCGCGATCCGCATGAAAGAACCAAGCCAGGCCGATTTGATCCGGCGAAAACTGATGTCGGTTCGGATGCGCCTTTACGCCTCGCCCGAGTATTTGGAGGAACATGGCACGCCGCAGACCATGCCGGACATTTCACGCCACAGGTTGATTTGCCAGAACACATCCAGCTTTCAGGTCTCAGCAGGTGTGAGCCTTGTGGATGAGTTGCTGACTTATGACGTTCAGTCGCTTTTGACAGTCAACAACTACTACGGTGTGTTGCAGGCGGTTCGAAACAACCTTGGTATTGGTGTGATGCCGGATTACGTGACGCAGGATTTTCCGAAACTGGTACGGGTTCTGCCAGATGTGCAATCCAACGAGGTGCCGGTATTCCTTGCCTATCCCGAAGAACTTCGCAATTCGGCCCGGATCTCGGCATTCAGGGATTTCGTGATGGAAGAGATCATCGCCTATCGCCGAAAGCACAGGGAAGAGGCTGAAGCGTAAACGCGCATTCGCGTCTGCACCATCTTCGGAACTCCGCACTGATTGCGGGCTTTTGCTTGTCGGGCATCGGTTGGCAATCCCGAGCTAAAAGTTTGAAAAATGCCTCTTGCCATTCAACTCAATTTCTATAATTGACTGTTTTAGTCAGATTAATGGAATGTCGAACATGACCACCAAATCCCGCCTTTCGTTGAGTGTGCTTTGCCTCTGCCTCACAACACAATCCATAGCCGCCAATGAACTGAACCTGTACTCGGCGCGCCACTACGACACCGACGAGCGTCTTTACAGCGACTTTGAAGAAATGACGGGCATCACGATCAACCGCATTGAGGGCAAAGCCGACGAGCTTATCGTTCGGATGGAGGCGGAAGGCGCGAATTCTCCTGCCGATGTTTTGCTGACGGTCGACACCTCTCGGCTTGAACGCGCAAAAAACGCCGGTGTGCTGTCGGCACTGGAAAGCCACGTTCTTGAACAGAAGGTTCCCGCGAACCTTCAGGACAGTGACAATCATTGGTTCGGACTGTCACAGCGTGGTCGAATCATTTTCTTTGACAAGAACGACGTCGCCGACCCGCCAGAAACATACGCCGAACTGGCAGACCCCAAACATAAGGGCCAGATTTGCATCCGTTCGTCGACAAATGTCTATAATCAGACATTGCTGGCATCCATTATCACCCATGACGGAGAAGAGGCCGCGAAGGCCTGGGCGGAAGGTGTCGTTTCGAACATGGCGCGCGATCCTCAGGGCGGAGATACCGACCAATTGCGCGGGATTGTATCAGGTGAATGCGAGATCGCAGTTGCGAACACTTACTATTTTGCCCGCTCAATTCGCAGGGACGTTAAAGGGCTTTCGGGCGAACGGGATATGATTGGCTGGGTGTTTCCGGAACAGGACGGCCGCGGCGCGCATATGAACTTGTCCGGTGGAGGCGTTGCCGCAACTGCGCCTAACCGCGAAAATGCGATCAAGTTCCTTGAATATCTGGTCAGCGATCAGGCGCAGCAGTATTTCTCTGCTGGTAATGACGAATATCCGGTTGTCGATGGTGCGGTTCTGGCGGATTCGGTCAAGGCGCTTGGTACCTTCAAAGGGGACGAGGTGAACCTCAGCGACGTGGCCAAGAATATCCCGGTGGCGCAAAAGATCTTTAACGAGGTGGGCTGGCCGTGACTACGGCTGGGTTTTTACCTGCTACTGGTGCTAGTCCCTTGATTCATCCGATTTGCGGGTAAAGGTGAGCAAGTTTGATGCGTGCGTCTTTAGTTGAGAATCGCCATGTCACCTTTGCGGATGCGGTGTTTCGCTCGGTTTCCCATGCCTTTGCTTCATTGGCCAAGGTGTTGCGATCAGGAATGCGGCGGTCGAGACATTGACGCGCAAGTGTGCTGAGTTCACATTCTGCGATGTTGAGCCAGGAGCCGTGTTTGGGCGTGAAGTGCCACTCAAACCGTTCGACAATGCGACGGGCTTCATCAGGTGGAAAGGCCTTGTATAACGACGCCGGGTTGTGGGTGTTGAGATTGTCCTGAACCAGTGTAATCCGGTCAGCCTTGGGGAAGTGGGTGTCGGCGAGGTCCTTGAGAATGTGGGCAAAATCGATGGCGGTTCGGCGGTCTCGAACGGCAACATGGCGCCAGCCTTCAAGCGGGGCAAACAACATGAACAGGCTGGCCACACCCGCGCGCTCGTATTCATAGTCGAAACGGGCTTCGCGCCCCGGCCGGATTGGGATCGGCGTACGGGTCTCAAAGGTCAGCTGCTTGCTGGTCTCGTCAAGGCAAACCAGCGGGCGGGCCGGATCATAGGGGCGCGTGTAGACTTCCAGCACATCTTCCATCGCAGCAACAAAACCTGCATTGGCTTTCGGAGGGATCACCCAATAGCGGCTCTTGTGCGGTTTGAGCGCGTTTTTTTGAGCACCCGATGGATCGTGCTGTCGCTGGCTGCTTCAACGATGCCCAATTCGACCACGCGCGTTTCCAGAAGACGCAAAGACCAGCGCGCGTGACCCTCCGGTGGTTCCGAACAGGCCAACGCAATGAGCTTCGCCTCAGCGGTTCCATCAAAGATTGCTGGCGTGGACGGGGTCTTCTGCTTTTTGCGACCCAGAGCCGCCTCAAGGCCTTCTTCCACAACCTGGCGGCGGGTACGGAATACTGTGGAAACACTGGTCTCCAAAGCTTCTGCAATCCGCTCGTCATCCCAGCCGCCACTGTCTGAAGATACATCTGCCTTGAGCAATATCCGCGCCTTGAGCAGTCGATACGCCGCCTGCCGACCCGTGCGGATCATATCCTCAAGCTGCAACCGCTCACCAGCATTCAGTCGAACAACATACTTCACAGCACGACCACATTTTGACATCTCAATACCCTCCCAAAATCTATAGCAGAGTGATTCAGAAAAATATCACAACGTCAAATCATGCGAAGCGAGGGACTAGTTGCGCTGAAGATTTCGCAAAATACCTTCAGCGCGACTTTTTAATTCCGGTTCAACAGAAGATAATATCTTTATCCTGTCAAAGACTTCCGGGTCGTTGTTTAACTCTGCGCGCAACGTTTTTCCAAATGTCTGGCGTAGTTCGGTACCAATGTTGAATTTGCAGACCTTACTGTTCAAAGCCAGATCGTGCCGTACGCTATCCGGTATCCCCGAGCCTCCGTGAAGAACCAGCGGGACATTTGTAACCGCCTCAATTTGCGCAAGTTGGTCACGGTTGATCGCCGCTGCCTGCTCCATTTGCAAATGAACGTTTCCGACAGACACCGCCATAGCATCAACGCCGGTACCCTCGGTAAACGCCCTTGCTTCCGCGGGTGTTGTTCCGCGACCTTCAACGCCACCTGAATAGCCCACGAACCCGATTTCACCCTCAACAGATACACCCGCTGCCGCCGCCATGTTTACGATATTCGCCGTTTTTTTGATGTTCTCGTTGAGGGCCAGTTTCGAGCCGTCAAACATCACTGACGTGAACCCGCAATCAATTGCGATGCGGCATTCGTCTGCCTCGTAGCCGTGGTCGAGATGTGCAACGACTGGCACCGTTGCGCCTTCGGCGAGGGTCCGAAACATCGCCGCAAGCACTGGCAGGGGTGTATGCGCGCGACATCCGGGTCCGGCCTGCAGGATCACGGGGCAACCAACGGCCTCTGCCGCCGCCACGTAAGCGCGAGCATCTTCCCAGCCCAGCACCACCAATCCAGCCACGGCACAACGTTCGCACAGCGCGGGCTGAAGCACATCGCGCAGGGTCGCCAGTGTCATTTGAACTTGGCGATCATGTCTTTGATGCCCGGAATTGTCTCGATTTGATATGCATGGCTTGGCTGGAAGAACTGCACCAGCGGGCGCTGGCTTAGCCCGCCAAGAATGGTGAAATAATACATCTCGTACCCCGGCAGCGCGCAGCAGGGGTGATAGCCGTTGTCCAGACAGATCGTGGACCCATCGACGATGTGATAGGCATCACCCGGTTTGCCATCTTCGCGTTGCAGCATCTGCACGCCAGAGCCGTGGTTGGGGCGAAAGCGGAAATTGTACGTCTCATCATGCCGGGTTTCGGTGGGCAAACGGTCAGTGTCATGCTTGTGGCTCGGGAAACCCGACCAACCCCCTGCCCCGACTGTGAAAAGCTCGCTGACCAAAAGCCGCCCGACCTTGTCTGCCTGTTTCTGCCCCAAGATATGCTTGATCTTGCGATGGGTCTTTGTGTCGTCCGAACCGTATTGCACGAGATCCAGCGCGTCAGAGCGCACATCAAATGGCTCCAAAACTTCATCGAATTTGGCCCCGGCGACGAACACCTCGCACGCCTCGGACACACAAACCATCCGCGCCTTTGCGCCGCTTGGCACATAAACGCCTTCTGGCTCGCCGTCCCATACATCAACGCCGCGGTTACCAAGCGCCGCGAACGTCACGCCCTCGATTTCGACATCGACTGTACCCGTCGCGGGCGCGATGCAGGTTTCGTAACCGGGTGTCTGGTATTCAAACGCTTCACCCTTCCTGAGCTTTACGATGTTGAAGTAGTTCAATGGGACGGTCGCATCGCCAACATCCACGATGGCTGTGTTCTGGTTGTCAAAGGGGGCGATATGCATATTTCACTCCTTGGGCGCGGGCGGTGCCGGATGAGTTTTGAGAAATTCGGTCAGTTCTTCGATTGTCGGCATCGCAGGCGCACAGCCGACGCGCGTCACAACAATGGCGGCACTGGCCGATCCGCGAAGAACTGCCTCAGACAGGTCGCGCCCATCTGCGAGCGACTTCAGGAACCCTGCCATAAATGCATCCCCGGCGCCCGTAGGTTTCAGGGCATCGACCCTGAAAACGCCATTCCTGACCTCCTGATCGCCGGAAAGCGTAATCGAGCCCTCGCCGCCCATTTTATAAACGACCGTCTTACCCATCGTGGCCAGCGCGCGAGCGGCGGCAAGACCGTCGTCGTAACTCGCGGCAAGGACGCCGAATTCGACATCATTTCCGATGATGATGTCACACGACTGCGCCATCTGTGCGTAAACCTGCGCGCTCGTTTCCGCGTCGGGCCATGAATAGGGGCGGTAATCGAGATCAAATACAATGGGCA
Organism: uncultured Paracoccaceae bacterium; assembly: GCA_951812305.1. Taxonomy (GTDB): domain Bacteria; phylum Pseudomonadota; class Alphaproteobacteria; order Rhodobacterales; family Rhodobacteraceae; genus Rhodobacter_B. The sequence continues at coordinate 497,889 of CATOSB010000004.1, read as the reverse complement.
CGCCCGCGGCGTTTGCCTGTTCGAAGGCCTGAAATGTCGCCGATCGCGAAGGTTCGCTTGCCAACACAGTTCCCGTCGTCACCACCGCGCCGTAAGCCGATAAATCAATGCCCTCGAAGAAACTGGCATCCATCTGAAAATCGGCGGCGTTGTTGCGATAGATCACCGACTGTGTCGCATCGCCGTTGGTGTCGACCACGGCCAGCGAATTGCGGGCCTCGCCGCCCACTTTTCTGACAAATCTTGTGTCGACACCGTATCCGCGCAACTGGTTCAGACAATACTGCCCAACAGGATCATCTGACACGGCCGTGACGATGGAGGCGCTGCCCCCTTGCTGGCAAAACCCGGCGGCGATATTGGCCGAGGATCCGCCAAGCGCCGAAGTAAACTGCGCGCCGTCTTCCAGCCGTGTGCCGGGCGGGTCGGCATAGAAATCCATGCCCGCGCGACCAATCACCAAAATGTTCGCTGAATTTAACAAGGCCGCCCGATCATGCTGTTTTCGGTTCCAACAAAATCGGGATTGCAGGGCAATCGCAAGACCCTGAACGCATCAAGCGTGCAAGTTACTGGTTATTTCTTGATCCGAAAATCCTTGTGACATGCACCGCAAGTTGCACCAATTTCTTGCACGATTGCGGGAAGGTCCATTTTCGGCGTACCAGCAGCACTCATCAACTCTGATGCTGCGCTGTGTAAGTCCATCGATATCTCCGAGAATTTCTGCCAATCTGTCCAGATCGCGGGGCTGGCCTCGGATACATCAGGCAGTGACCCTTCCGGAAATCGCTCCAACATCGCCGCACCGGAATGCACCATGATTGTCTCTCCAAGCGCGCGCAATTCAATTGCATCCCCGCCGCCAGATTTTACGATTGCCGACAATCGCTTCATTGCGCTGGCGAGTTCACCCATACCATCCATGCGCTCTTTCACGATCCCGGTTGCGCCGGTATGAGCGACCGCGATTCCAACAGACAATGCAATGGTAACGGCTGCGCCCTGAATTCTCATCTCGTCCTGCCTTTCGACCACTTTCGACCGGACGTTACTGGTTAACGCCGGGAATGCAATTCAAACCATCGTCATCCGATTTGCACTGGCGTTGCTGCGCGCGACCTGCGAATTTCGCGCGGAATTGAAACTGGGGTCGCTTGATGGTCGATCTTTGGGAAGGGCTGGTTCAGGCATTCTGGCTGATCGCGACCCTCAATACAGAACTGGCGGACATCGCGCTGCGCTCGCTGAAGATCTCGGTCAGCGCGTTGATGATTGCGTCGCTGATCGCGATGCCGCTTGCGGCTTTGCTGGCAGTGCGGCGTTTCCGTTTTCGCCGCGCCGTTATTGCGATATTGAATGCGCTGATGGGGCTGCCACCGGTCGTGGTGGGCCTGATCGTCTATGTCATCCTGTCGCGTTCCGGCCCGCTCGGTGCGTTGGGGCTCCTCTTCACTCCTTGGGCGATGATCATTGCCCAAGTGATTATCGTTGTGCCCTTGATCGCCAGCATCGCACATCAGTCGCTTAGAGATCTTTGGCAGGAGTATCATGATCTGCTGATTTCGCTGAATGTTACGCAATCGCAGAAAATCAAGACGTTACTTTGGGATGCACGGCGCGCCCTTTTGACCGCCGCGCTGGCCGGATTTGGTCGTGCCATTGGCGAGGTTGGGGCGATCATGATCGTCGGTGGCAACATCGACAATGTGACGCGGGTTCTGACCACCGCCATCGCCCTGGAAACCGGAAAAGGTGACTTCGCTCTGGCGCTTGCGCTTGGGTTTATCCTGATCGCGATGGCGATCCTGATCAACATGACGATCCATGCGCTGTCGCGCACGGAACGCGAGGGCCGATGGTGAACGATCTGTTCCCTCTGAACGTATCAGGCGCAACCTGCCGCCGGTTCGGCAAAACGCTGGTTGGTCCGGTCGACCTGTCCCTGCCCGGCGACGGCACAACGGTGATTTTAGGCCCCAATGGCGCAGGCAAGACAACATTGCTGCAATTGCTGCACGGCACCGCGCGTCTGAGTCGTGGGAAAATTGAGTGGTCCTGCGAAACGGGCAACGCACAAGCGATGCAGTCTTTCGTTTTTCAGCGGCCGGTCATGCTGCGCCGCAGTGTCGAGGCGAATCTCGCTTATCCGTTAATTATGCGCAAAACCCAGAAACAAATGGCGAAAAAGCAGGCGCATGACTGGGCTGATCGCGTGGGCCTGTCAGACCTTTTGGATCAACCCGCGCATTCTCTTTCCGGAGGTGAGCAACAGAAACTCGCCATCGCCCGTGCGCTGATCACTGACCCGGGCTTGTTGTTTCTTGATGAACCTTGCGCCTTTCTTGACGGGCGCGCCATTCGCGAAATTGAGACTATCTTGGGCGAGGCCAAATCGCACGGAACTCGCCTTATCCTGTCGACCCATGACCTTGGACAGGCTCGCAGGCTGGCAGACGATGTGGTGTTTCTGGTCAAAGGCCGTGTCGCTGAGCACAGCCCTGCGGATACGTTTTTTGATAACCCTAAAACGGCCCAGGCAGCGGCTTTCTTAAAAGGGGACATCATCGAGTGAAACTAGCCCTGTGGTCAGCTATCTTTGTCGGGGTGTTCGCGTTGGCGGCCCATGCGGCCGATACTTTTCGCATGGCGGTCACAACGTCGTTTCACAATTCCGGTCTTGCGGACGTGCTTCTGCCGGAAATCCGCGCCGATCTAGGTTTGGATGTTCACGTGCTTGTCGTGGGAACCGGGCAGGCCATGAAACTTGGTCGCTCCGGCGATGTTGATGCGATTCTGGTCCATGCGCGTGCCGCTGAGGAAGAATTCGTCGCTGCAGGTTATGCCACTCACCGCCGCGAAATCATGTACAACGATTTCGTGGTCATTGGGCCAAATGCCGACCCCGCCGATGTTCAAAGCGCTGCGAATATCATTGACGCCCTTCAGCGCATCGCCGAAAGCCGACCAAGATTTGTCAGCCGCGCCGACGATAGCGGCACTCACAACAAAGAACTGAGCCTGTGGGCCAAAACCGGGCTCGACCCGGAAGCGTTCGGAAGGTGGTACAACGAAGTTGGCGCGGGCATGGGGACGGCACTGAATACGGCGTCTGCAATGAACGCTTATATTCTGGCTGACCGCGCAAGCTGGTTGAATTTCGGCAACAAGAACGATCTGGCGCTGCTATTCTCAGGTGACCCGGCGCTGTTCAATCAATACGCATACCTGCCGATAAATAGCGCACGTCACCCGCACGTGAAAGCCGATCTTGCTGCCAAACTGGAAGGCTGGCTTTCGTCACCGCGCGCCGAGATGCTGATCGACACCTATGAGATTGATAGTGAGAATCTCTTTGTATTCAACGCGCAAGATAAGTAAGCGCGCGATCCGAGTTCAGGCCTCACTCATCTGAAACAGCTTTCTTGCGATGCCCCTGAAGGCATGCGCCTGCGGACCGTCCGCGTTTGAAACGACCACCGGCACGCCTTCATCCGACGACACGCGGATCAGCAGGTCAAGCGGCACCTCCCCCAACAGAGGTACGCCCATCTTGTCCGCCTCCGCCGCAACACCGCCGTGGCCGAACACATGCTCTTCATGCCCGCAATTGGAACAGATATGCGTGCTCATATTCTCGATCATGCCGATGATCGGCACGTTCAGTTGCCGGAACATGTCGATCCCTTTGCGCGCATCCAACAGCGCCACATCCTGCGGCGTGCACACAATCACTGCGCCGTCAACGACCGCTTTCTGCGCCAGCGTCATCTGCACATCGCCGGTGCCAGGCGGCAAATCGACGACTAGCACGTCGAGTTCACCCCACTGCACCTGCATCATCAATTGCTGAAGTGCGGACATCAGCATCGGGCCGCGCCAGACAACGGCGCGGGCTTCTTCGACCATCAATCCGATGGACATCATCGTCACGCCATGACTTTTGAGCGGGATAATCTGCTTGCCATCCGGCGACTGGGGTTTTTCTGAAACGCCCATCATCCGTGGCTGGGATGGGCCGAAAATATCCGCGTCCAAAAGCCCGACGCGAAGCCCCTCTTGCGCCAGCGCGCAGGCGAGGTTGGCGGATACCGTCGATTTGCCGACACCGCCTTTGCCAGAGGCTATTGCGATTATGCGGGAAACACCGGGGATTTTGTCGGGCCCCTTTGGTTGCGCAGGACGATTGGGCTTCAGATTCGGAGGTGGCGCCTTTTCGGCATGACCCGTCATCACGACCGACACTTTTGTCACGCCTTGAACCGCGGATACCACAGCCTCCGCGCTGTCTTTGATTTGTTGATAAATAGCCGCCTGTCCCGGGTCGATTTCCAACACGAACCGCACGGTGCCGTCTGGTTCCACATTCAGCGCACGCATGACACCATTTGTGGCGATGTCTCCACCAGCCACAGGATCTTTGATCGTTTTCAGCGCCGCAAGAACGGCGTCATTTGTTAGAGCCAACGGTCTGGTCCTTGCAATGGTTTCTCAACATCTGACATCTCAGCCCCGTTCCTTCCAGCGCACCATCTGACGCAGGATGCCGTGCAATAACTGCACGTCCGCGCGTGTCAGCGGCATTCGGCTCCACATGTTTCGCATCGTCTGCTTCATGCCCTCTGCCTTCGTCTCGGGAAAGAAAAACCCAGCATCTGTCAGGCGTTCTTCGTAGTGGTTGGATAACTTTTCGACCTCAATTTGGCTTGCAACCTCAGTCTTGGCAAAATCCACCCGCTCTTGATCAACGTCGACTGTCTGCCGCCGCCACTCATAAGCCATTAAAAGCGCGCATTGCGCAAGATTCAGGGACGCGTATTCAGGGTTCACGGGCACAGAAATGATTGTGTTGGCCAGCGCCACGTCGTCATTTTCCAGACCCGCGCGTTCTGGACCGTACAGCACTGCCACGGTTTCTCCGGCCACAATGCGCCCGGTCGCCTCTTTCATTGCTGCTTCGGGCGTCAACACCCGTTTGGTCAACCCCCGCGGTCGCGCCGTTGTGGCGTAGACATGTGTGCAATCGGCCACGGATTGCGCGGTTGTCTCTGTGACCACCGCATTGTCAAGAATACTGCCCGCGCCGCTGGCCATCGCCACCGCTTTCTGGTTCGGCCATCCGTCGCGTGGCGCGACAAGGCGCATGTTCTTCAGGCCGAAATTTGCCATCGCCCGGGCAGCGGCGCCGATGTTCTCTCCCATCTGGGGACGCACCAAAACAAATATGGGCTGCATTTATTCTTATCCCGACCTTTCGCGGGTGATACGCTTGCCTCACGGCAAGAACAAGGAGGCGCGCATGGCCTATGATGAGGGCACCGCATCTATACTGCGTGACGACCTGAACGAACGCGTTGGAATAACTGAAAAGAAGATGTTTGGTGGTCTGTGCTTCATGCTGAAGGGCAATATGCTGTGCGGCGTACATCCCGGCGGCGGCATGTTTCGTGTCGGCAAGAACAACGAAGCGGCTGCGCGCGCTATCGAGGGCACATCAGAAATGGATTTCACCGGTCGCCCGATGGCTGGGTTTGTGAATGTTGATGATGACTTGTTGGCGGATGACAATCGCCGTGCTGCAGTATTGGCGCTTGCGCTGGAATTCGTCGATGCGTTGCCGCCCAAGTGATCAGCCGCTATAGCGCTTTCGATCACTGACGGAGCGCCAGATGGCCGAACAGGATTTACCGCAGATTTATCTGATAACACCGGGAGAGATTGCACTGTCCTCATTCCCAGATGTACTGGCCTCGGTCCTGGATAATGTGGAGGTGGCCTGTTTGCGCATGGCGCTAATCTCTACGGATGAAGACTGGCAATTGAAGGCGGGCGACGCGCTGCGTGAGGTTGCCCATAAACGCGATGTTCCCTTGGTAATCGAAAAGCATATGCGGCTGGCGGAGCGGTTAGGACTTGATGGCGTTCATCTGACAGACGGCGCCCGCTCTGTCCGCGCGGCACGAAAGGCGCTTGGGTCTGACGCCATTGTCGGTGCGTATTGCGAAAACTCTCGCCACGAAGGATTGAATGCAGGCGAGGCCGGTGCTGATTACGTAGCCTTTGGGCCGGTGTCGGAAACAGCACTTGGCGGCGAACGTATTGCCGACAGTGACCTTTTCACGTGGTGGTCGGAAATGATTGAAGTGCCGGTAATCGCCGAGGGCGGCCTTGATGCGGATCGGATCCGAACGCTGGCTGCCGCGACAGATTTCTTCGGGATCGGGGATGAGATTTGGTCTGCAGAAAACCCCGCTTTGGCACTTTCAAAATTGTCGAACGCCATGGGGCGTTAGCCTGAAAACGGCGATAAATATCAACATTGCAGATTACGTTGCAATCGCCGCCTGAACGCGCATTCTGGATTTACTGACTGCGCGGAATTTAAGCCCCCTTGGGCTGCTGCGCACTGAAGCCGTTGAATGCTTGCTATTGGGCGATTTCATCTTCGGACCATACCGGAGCCGATCAGCCTGACCTCTCGAATCCCTGCCGAACCGCGCCTTCCAGTTCCTTTGCAATTGCTTTGCGGTCAGGAAATTCTCCAACCGGCACCGCAGGGTGATATACTAACTCCACCCGGCCCTGCCGCCATCTCGCCAAAACCCGCAACAAATGCGGCGCGAAATCCATTCCGCCCCACCAGCAGTAGAATACCGGGCTCTCGCCGTGCGGTGCGTGATAACGCACACTTACGGGTTGGATCGTGCGCCCATTGATGTCGCCGTCAAAAAAGGCGGCGAGCAAGGTTGATTTGAATGGCAACACTTGCTGCCCGTCAGTCGATGTGCCCTCAGGAAAAAACAATAGCTGGTGGCCTACCCTTAGTCGCTCTTGAAACGTGGCCCTTTGTTCGGCTGCAGCTTGCACCTGACGAGCGATAAACACTGTCCCTGTGGCGCGCGCCAACCAGCCAATCCCAGCCCATCTGCTGACATCGTCCTTGGACACGAAGTAGACCCGCTGGCTTGCGTTCAAAACGAAGATATCCAGCCACGAAGAATGGTTCGCAACAATCCCGGCCGCATTGTGCGCAGGGCATCCCGTCACCACTCGCCGCAACCCGATTATCCGTAACGTCAGAATACACACGGCTTGTGTAATATATGGCGTCACCGGGCGTGCGGGATGACACAGTGGTTTCTCAAGCACACGGAACAGCAACAACAGTGCAAGGCCACCGAAATTAACGAATATGATCAAAGGAGTGCGGACTAGTAATAGGCACCATCCAATCGGCTGTATTCGTGGCAGCTCTGGTTCTGGCGTACCGCGCCAGGTGCTCATGAATCACCTCTTGGTGAGCGATAGATCGCCTGTCGCGTAGATCTCACTCTGGTGTCCAGTAACATGCATATGTCGGTGGTGTTAAAATCACGATCGACCCATGCCCCTTGCCCGACAAAACCGCCGATACGCAGGTACCCTTTGATCAGGGCCGGGGTCGACGTAATGGCCGCTCTGCGGTCAAGTTCGGTCTTATCGATCACGTCGATCACTACGGCCTGCGCCCCGCGTGCAGCGACGCGCAGTTCGGGTGGCGCGAGATGATGGTGATGCAGGTAAGACAAAGGTTGCGCCAGCGCTCTTGTGTCAGTGCCCGAAAACGAGGCGGCACCGAACAAGATTTCAACATCTTGTTCGTCCACATAGCGCGCCAGCGCGGACCAAAGCGCGTACATCGCAGTTCCTCCGCGATATTCGGGTCGCAGACAGGTTCGACCCAGCTCCAAAAGCTTGCGCCCAGATCCGATCAACGGCCCTAAATCAAACTCTGTCTCGGAGTAATACTGCCCCGCACTTTCAGCGCCTTTTTGTGACATTAACCTGTAGGCACCCACTATCTGATCGGATTTCGGTCTGCTCTCATCCATCAAAAGAAGATGATCGCAATAGGGATCGAACCTGTCGCGCTCGATCTGCAACTCGTGATCTACTGTCGTGCCGTCACCGCCACATTCCGCGACAAATACCTGATAACGCAACCTTTGCGCGGCAAGGATATCTTCCGCACCTGTTGCAAATCTTACAGAAAGGTCCGGTCCAGACACCGGCATGACATCACCTGTGACGCTGCCCGAAGAACGCGCTGCTTTTAGGCCGCCGCCGAGGCTCACGCAACCGTCCGCTAAAATGCAAGCATTCATACATTTTGGTGAGTGTTAACGGATTCTAAGCTATTTGCCTCAATTCATTGATCAGTAACCATGATCAGCCCGACATGACGCCCATCGATAACGACTTTGCCCATATGTTCGAAATTGACAGTGATGCGCCCGCCGATGTTTGATTGCACTTGCCCCAGTCCCCAGTCATCCTTTTCCGGGTGGCGTACCAGCGTACCGGGTTCAAGTAGTGAATTGAGGTCCATTTCAGGCACTTTTTGGTAACTCCCAAGCACCCCCCACGTTTGAGTGTTATTGTCAGTTTTATGGTGAGTCGAATTTGCCATTTTGCGCGTGTTTTTTTTCTTTCTTGTCTGAATTCTGTGGCGCCGGGTTGATTTCTCTGAATCAGTGGTGGGATGGATCAGGTTGCCGCCCTTGAACAACTTCTCGCCACGGCTCTGCGTCGGATCGCTGAGCTTGAAGCTGCGTTGGCGAGCATGGCGGAAGAGATCACGGACCTGCGCCGACAGTTGGCCAAGAACAGCAGCAATAGCAGCAAGCCCCCTTCAAGTGATGGCCTGAAGAAGCCAGCCCCGCGCAGCCTGCGTGGCAAATCCGGAAAGAAAAGTGGCGGCCAAGTTGGCCACCGGGGCGACACCCTGCGCCAGACGTCAACACCCGACTTTGTCGAACGGCATGAGGCGACGCATTGCAGCGCCTGTCAGAGCGCCCTGACGGCGGAGATGGTGAAAGGGATCGAGAAGCGTCAGGTGTTCGACTTGCCTGCGCCACGCCTGGAGGTCACCGAGCATCAGGCGGCGGTTTATTGTTGCGACCATTGTCGAGCCACGACGACGGCTGGCTTTCCCGATGGCGTGGCCGCGCATGTGCAATATGGCACGCGCATGCGGGCAGTGGCGGTCTATTGCAATGTTCAGCAGCTGATACCCGAGGATCGGGTCTGCCAGCTTATGCGCGACCTGTTTGGGGCCACCAGCTTGTGCGCGGCCAGCGTGACCAACTGGACGCGCGGCGCGGCAAATAAGATGGGTGTCGTGGTTGAACACATTCTCGCCCGGCTTGCCGAAGGCGGCGTTCGGCATCTGGACGAGACCGGACTTCGTGTTGCCGGCAAGCTGCACTGGCTGCACACGATCTGCGATACCGCCTTCACCCATTACCGCATCAGCGCCAAACGCGGTGCTGTTCCAACCTTCCTGACCGGCGGGACGATCATTCATGATCACTGGAAACCCTACTACGCCCATATGAGCGGAGTGGACGCCCACGCCCTCTGCGGGGCGCATCACTTGCGCGAACTCAAGGCCATCGAAGAGATCGAAAAAGAGCCTTGGGCGACGGAGATGAGCGCAGTGCTTCATAGCGCCAATCAGCTCAGATGCGCGGCTCAGGATCAAGGCGAGACCGAACTCCCGGAACTGGTTCGCCAGGGTATAGTCACCAGATACATGGCGATCCTCGCCAAGGGGCTCGCCTTCCACGAACGCCAGCCCCCGCTGGCCAAAAGCCCCGGCACCCGCGGCCGAAAAGCCAGGCGGCCAGGCCACAACCTGCTCCTCCGCCTGCGTGACTACCGCGATGACGTTTTGCGATTCATCGCCGACTTCGCGGTCCCATTCACAAACAATCAGGCCGAACAGGACCTGCGCATGATGAAGCTGCGCATGAAAATCTCGGGCACCTTCCGCACCCTCGAGGGCGCGCGGGTCTTCGCCGACATCAGGTCCGTCATCTCGACGGCCAGAAAACACCGGTTCAACATCCTGGAAATCCTGACCCTGTCACCACCTCAGATCATCGCACGGCTCTGACGGAACAAAACCCCGCAACCCTATCGGACAGGGTGCTTGGGAGTTACACTTTTTGTTTAAAGGAACCGCCATGACATCGTCGTCAACCGATATTGCGTCACTTTTGGGTTCGCGCATCTGCCATGACCTCATATCGCCGATTGGTGCGATTTCCAACGGCGTCGAATTGCTTCGCATGTCCGGCGAAATGAGTGGGCCGGAATTGGAGCTGATTTCGGAAAGCGTGGAAAACGCCAATGCGCGCATTCGGTTTTTTCGGGTCGCTTTCGGAGCCGGATCGCCGGACCACATGATGAGTGCCGGCGACGTTCGTGCTATTTTGGCCGACCTCAGCCGCGGTACCCGTCTTTCGATTGAATGGACAATTGACCGCGACATGCCCCGCGATCAGGTCAAACTGGCCTTTCTTCTGATCCAGTGTCTGGAGGTTGCCCTACCCCGCGGAGGGGCCATCAAAATTCGCAACGAGGCGGTTAACTGGATTGGTATCGCCGAAGCAGATCGTATCAATTTCGCACAAGAACTTTGGACCGGCCTTACGGAGCCGAGTTCGGTTGCCGCCGAAATCAAACCATCGGAAATTCAGTTCCTGATCCTGTCGCTATTGCTTGCGGATGCGGGGCGCAGCGCAGCGGTGGAGCATCGCGATACAGAAATTCACGTCAGGTTCTGAGCCATTCAAGCCCGTGTGGTCCCATCACCGTCAACAAGGTATTTAAAACTGGTCAGCTGCGCGGCGCCCACCGGGCCACGCGCGTGCATTTTGCCGGTGGCAATCCCGATCTCTGCCCCCATCCCGAATTCACCGCCGTCGGCAAATTGGGTGGACGCATTTCGCATCAGGATAGCACTGTCGAGCCGTTCAAAAAAATGTTCTGCGGCGGCGTCGTCCTCTGTCAGGATGCAGTCAGTGTGATTGGACCCGTATACACGGATATGGTCAATTGCTTCATCAATATTATCAACAACTTTTGCGGCGATCTTCATGTCAAGATATTCCATGCCCCAATCGTCAGCGGAGGCATCCACAGACCCGGCAAGCCCTTCGCTTCGCACCTCGACGCCGGCCTCTATCAACAGCTCGACGACATCCTTGCCAATCGTGCCCACCACATCACGGTGAATCAGCAAACACTCCGCCGCGCCACAGATCCCGGTCCTGCGGGTCTTGGCATTTAAAATGACGTCCAACGCCTTCCGGGCATCTGCCGCCTTGTCGACATAGATATGCACAATACCCTCGAGGTGGGCAAAAACCGGCACCCGCGCCTCGCGCTGAACCAAACCCACAAGGCCCTTGCCGCCGCGCGGCACAATCACGTCAATATGATCCGTCATCGCCAGCATTTCCGAGACCGCGGCACGGTCGCGTGTTGGTACTTTCTGAATTGCATCCTCGGGTAATCCGGCCACGTGCAAGCCATCAACGAGACAAGCGTGAATCGCGCCAGAAGAGTGAAAACTTTCCGAACCGCCGCGCAGAATAACGGCATTTCCGGCCTTCAGACACAAGGCACCGGCATCCGCCGTCACGTTCGGGCGGCTTTCATAGATCACGCCAATCACACCCAACGGTGTGCGCACGCGGCGAATATGCAACCCCGTAGGCCGATCCCATTCAGCAATCACTTCACCGACCGGATCATCCTGCGCCGCAACAGCGCGTATTCCATCGCAAATACCCCGAATGCGTGGCTCATCCAGCATCAGACGGTCCAGCATCGCGGCAGACAGGCCTTTGTCGCGGCCGAATTCCATATCCTGCCCGTTCGCTGACATGATCTCATTGCGGCGACCCCAGACCGCATCCGCCGCTGCATTCAGAGCAATCGCCTTGGACTCAGGTGCGGCATAAGCCAATTCCGCGGCTGCCGCTTTTGCCCGCGCGCCAATCTCGGCCATGATCTGTGAAATATCAGTCTGGTCTTTCATCTCATTGCCCCATGATCAGATTGCCATGTCGTCGCGATGTATCAAAGCTGCACGTCCGGGATAGCCAAGAATACCTTCGATGTCACTTGATTGGCGCCCCTTGATGGAAACCGCCTCTGCGCTGGTGTATCGGGATAACCCCTGCCCGATGGACCCGGCTGGCCCGTTAATTACAACTGGATCACCGCGCCCAAAATTGCCGCTGACACCGATCACACCAGCGGGCAGAAGTGATTTACCTTTCGCCAGCGCCAACGCGGCGCCTGTATCGACGTCAATTTCACCCTTCGGCTTCATCGCGGCAATCCAGCGTTTTCGCGCTGTATGGGGATCGCCCTGCGCCGTAAACCAGGTTGCTGGCGCGCCATTTTCCAGCGCAGACAACGGGCGCATTGCCGAGCCTTCCGTGATCGCCAGTGCACATCCAGCCGCGGTTGCGGTTTTCGCCGCCATCAGCTTCGTCTTCATGCCACCTTTGGACAATCCAGAGCCGACATCACCCGCCATCGCTTCGGTTTCCGGTGTAATTTTATCTATGATATCATAGCGCTGCGCGTCTTTGTTCAACCGTGGATCGCAATCGTAAAACCCGTCAACATCAGACAACAGCACCAATGTATCCGCGCCGACCGATACGGCAATTTGTGCCGCGAGCCGGTCGTTATCGCCAAACCGGATTTCATCGGTCGCCACCGTGTCGTTTTCGTTCACGATCGGTACAGTTCCCAACCGCAGCAACTGCTCCAGCGTGGCGCGGCTGTTCAAATAGCGCCTTCTGTCGGCACTGTCTTCCAGCGTCACCAGAACCTGTGCGGTGGTCAGCCTGTGTGGGGCCAATGCTTCCTCATAGGCGCGTGCCAACCGAATCTGTCCCACGGCTGCCGCGGCTTGCGACTGTTCCAATGCCAATACGTCCTGATCCAACCCTAAAGCCGCCCGACCCAGCGCTATTGACCCGGACGACACAAGAATTACGTCCGTGCCGCGCGCCTTTATCGCGGCGACATCGGTCGCCAATCCCGCCAACCAGCCCGCCCGCAATTGCCCGCTGTCGCGGTCGACCAGAAGGGCGGAGCCGATTTTGACGACAAGACGTCTAGACGCACTCAAGGTTGCCAAGGCCCGGCCTCCGTAACGTTTTCAAGTTCGCGGTCCTTCACAACCGCGGCCCTGACCACCCGCAGAACACCCGTAAGGCCCTCACGGCTGACACCCGACATCGGCAAAACGGGTCCGGCAACTTTTTGCAACGCTTTCAATTTCACGGCGCGCTCATCTTGATCCAACGCATCGATTTTGTTCATCGCTGTGATGCGCGGTTTGCTTGCAAGCACACCGCCGTAAGCCTCCAACTCGCCGATGATCGTTTTATAGTCGCCCACAACATCCTCGGACGTGCCATCGACAAGGTGCAAAAGCACCGAACAACGTTCCACATGCCCCAGAAACCGGTCCCCGATCCCGCGCCCCTCATGCGCGCCAGCGATCAGTCCGGGAATGTCCGCCATGACGAACTCAGCATTGTCCACCCCGACAACGCCAAGGTTGGGATGCAGCGTAGTGAACGGATAATCGGCAATCTTCGGGCGCGCGTTAGATGTTGCCGCCAGAAACGTCGACTTGCCTGCGTTTGGCATCCCCAATAACCCGGCATCCGCGATAAGTTTCAACCTCAGCCAGATCGTACGCTCAACACCCTCTTGACCGGGATTGGCCTTGCGCGGGGCTTGGTTGGTGGCCGATTTGAAATGCAGGTTGCCAAACCCGCCATTGCCGCCCTTTGCCAGGACCGCCTGGTCGCCAATCGCTCTAAGATCGGCCAGAACGGTTTCCTGATCCTCGTCCAGCACTTCTGTCCCAACGGGCACACGAAGCACAACGGTATCGGCATCGCGGCCTGTTCGTTGTTTGCCCATGCCCCCCTGGCCATTTTTGGCGAAAAAATGCTGTTGATAACGAAAGTCGATCAGAGTGTTCAGCCCGTCCACCGCCTCTGCCATGATATCGCCGCCGCGTCCGCCGTCACCGCCGTCAGGCCCGCCATATTCAATGTATTTCTCACGCCGAAAGCTCACCGCCCCGCTGCCGCCGCCGCCGGATCGGATGTAAACCTTGGCGAGATCGAGGAATTTCATGTCTCAGGCCCTAAAATCTGATCTGAACAGGCGATAAAGCGAACTTGGTCCGGCCTCAACCCGTGCTTGACTTTCACAGTCACTGGGACCAACGCGGGTGAATCCCATTTTGGCCAGAACCCGGGCCGAGGCGGGATTGTCGTCGAACACGCCGGCCTCGACTACATCCAGATCGGGTTCATGCGCCAGTCCGGCGGTAAGGAACCCACGGATGGCTTCACTGGCATATCCATGACCCCAGTGCGCGACGCCAAACGCATAACCGATATTGCGCGGGTTGCCGCCCATGCCCACCGATCCGATCAGCCGGCGCCCGTCGCGCAGACGCACAGCGCAGCCCATACCGTTCTGCCCGGGCCGCAGACGCGCCGCGATCCAGTCTTTCACTGTTTCTTCCGTCCAATCAGTTCGGAACGATGCTGTCATTCTTGCCACCTCTGGCACGCCCCATTCGCGCAGAACCACAGGCCAATCCTCGATCCGCAGCAGATCAAGGATCAACCGTTCGGTTCTGAGTGTGAAAGGTGCCACCGCCATTAATCCAGCTTTCTCAGATAGGTCCAGGTGGCAACATTTTCACCCCTCGCAACTGAGTGCGCTTCCGCTTCGCCCAAGTATTCGAACCCGGCTTTTTCCAGAACCCGTGCCGAAGCGGGATTGTCCTGAAAAACGGAGCCAAACAATGTGCGCGCGCCATGCGGATTGGCCGCAACGATGGCCTCAACCGCCTCGGACGCGATGCCAGATCCCCAAAACGTCGGTGCGACCCAATAGCCGATTTCGGACTGCTGCCGATCCAGCCTTTCCACTCCGATTACACCGACAATCGACGGCAACCCGATGGTGTTTGCGTCAATCGCCCAGGCATCTTCGGTCCTGTTGCTGGCCTGCGTTCCGGCGATGAATTCTTCCGCGGCGCGCGGCGGCAATGGATGTGGAATGCTTGTCGTCATCCGCGCCACTTTTGGATCTGCCGCAAATATTGACAGCGCACGCGCATCGCGTAATTCCAGTGGCCGCAATTGCAAACGTCGTGTCGTGATTACAGGTTGAGAGATCTTTTCAGCCAACATCAGTTTCCTCCTTTGGAAACCAGAACCAACAGAACTGAGGCGACGGTCAACGCCGCCAAGGTCCACATCAAATATTTTTCCGAAGGCTTTCCCGCAACCGTCGCAGCGATGCGGTCACCCGCAAATGTCCAGATCGGGTGAAACGCTGCCTGTACGGCAAACAGTACGGCGGCGATGATCGCCGTGGCTTGCAACGCGGGCGTATCGGACGACACGAAATTTGTAAATCCCGCCGTTATCATTGCCCAGGCTTTGGGGTTCAGCGGGTGCACGATTAACCCGTTTACAAACCCCGGCGCCTCGCCCGCTTCACCCTGTTTCAGGCGAAGATTAGCGATCCTCCAGGCGAGATAGATGATGTAGGCCGCGCTCAGATATTTCAGAGACAGAAACAGCCACGGCACAGATTGCGCCAGTTCCATCAACCCGAACCCGATGGGCCAGATAATCAACTGCTTACCGAACAGCACGCCCAACATGAAAGGCAGGGCTGCACGAAACCCATAACGAGCACCCGTCGCCATCATCGCCATATTGGCGGGGCCCGGAGTGCCGATCTGGCTGGCGGCGAATACCGCAAATGTGGCGACTGCAACACTCACACTCTGACCCCTGTATGGGCCTCAAGAAACGCGGGAAGCTCACGACGGGTTTTGTCCGTTGGGAGGATTGCGCCACAGCCGATTGCGCGGGCGGCTTCAACGTTTTCTGCCAAATCGTCAACCAAGAGAATGTCAGCGCCATCAGTGTATCCTACCGCGTCCGCCGATCTGGCAACGCGTTCACATAAATCTTCGCAACCCGTGAGGACCGTGTCGAAATATCTTTTGAAAACGTGGGCTTCGAAGACGTCCTTGGACTGACCTGTGGCTTCCTCAAGGTCGTCACCCCAATGAAAGCGGACATCCTGTATACGGGCATTGAGTACGCCGTCAAAGTCCCAAGCCAAAATGCAACTCGATGCCATCACGCACCCTCCCATTCTGCACGGGTCAATTCCATCCAAACATGAGGCATCGCACAGCGGTTGGAGCGCGAGTCATTCATGCCGCGCCGCACCTCTCGAAAGCCGCATTTTTCAAGCACTCGAGCAGACGCCAAGTTGCCAGCAAAATACCCTGAACCAAGAGTGTCTTTCGCATGGTTGTCGAAATAATATTGCACCATCGCCCGCGCGGCTTCAGTCGCGTAACCCTGCCCCCAATAAGGCTGTGCTAGCCAATAACCAAGATGCTCGCCGATCCCGATGCCACCGATTACTTCAACGCCACGGCAAATGGCTGCCCGCGCAGGCCATTTCTGCAGTCCGTCGGCATCAAAAAAGATCGCAAAATCCTCTCGCTCATAGGGGTGCGGTACGCGGCCCAACCAACGTGCCACTTCCCAGTTGTTCAAGCCCTGAACGACGGCAGCAGCATCGCCCAGTCGATATGGGCGAATCCGAAGGCGCGGGGTTTCAATCAGTTGTCCCACGACACCTGTCCCCAATGGCTGCGATCCACACTAAGATTGATGTTAGCAACCTCAATCCCATCTCCACGCGCCGCACAGGGGATCATATTGCGGCTGACCTCGCGAAAACCCAGCCGATCCAGAATACGAGAAGACGCGCGGTTGCCGGCAAACACGCCGGTCGTGACCTCATCACGTCCCTCGGACTCAAACAGATAGTGAAGCATCGCTGCTGCCGCCTCGGTTGCGATGCCCTGCCCCCAATGCGCGCGCCCGATCCAATAGCCAAAATGATCACCTGCGCTGATCCCGCCGACTATTTCACCTTTCAGGGTGATCGCCGCGAGCTCCGGCCAACGGCTGGAGCCGTCTGCGTTGACCAGCTGCACGTCAGCATCCGTATAAGGATGAGGAATTGTAGACATCCATTTGGACACGGCAAAGTCATTCAGCAACTCGACAACCTCAGGGCCATCGGATGCCACGTAGGGCCGCACCAGCAGCCGGTCTGTCAGTATATAGTTGGGCATACTCTTCGCCCTCCTGAAACGAGAAAGGGGGACCGGTTTTTCACCGATCCCCCTTTTGAATTCTTCAATGGTAAGGTTGTCGGCTTACTCGGCGGCCTCCTGGGCTGGCATCACCGAAATATATGTACGGCCTTTGAGGCCTTTGTGAAATTTCACATTGCCTTCGGCGGTCGCAAAAATCGTGTGGTCTTTGCCCATACCCACGCCTTCGCCCGGCCACCATTTGGTGCCGCGCTGACGCACGATGATGTTGCCGGGAATGGCGGATTGGCCACCAAACAATTTCACGCCAAGGCGGCGACCTGCGGAGTCGCGGCCATTGCGGCTGGAACCACCTGCTTTTTTATGTGCCATCTTGTCTCTCCTTAGCCCTTAGCCAATTTCTTGGCTTGTTCGACCCAGCCTTCACGTTCGATCCGGCCTTTGAACGACAGTTTTTCATCGAACTCTTCGATGTCTTTCTTCTTCCACGCCGCGATCTGGGCGAAGGTTGTCACGCCAGCGGCGTGCAGCTTCTTCTCCAGTGCGGGACCGACGCCTGAAAGTTCCTTCAAGTCGTCTGCGGACGCGGCGGCCTTGGCGGGCTTCTCAGCTTTTGCAGGCTTTTCGGCCTTGGCTGGCTTTTCGGTTTTCGCAGGTTTCTCTGCCTTGGCGGCCTTCTTCGGCTTGGCCGTCGCGGCGGCAAGTGCGCTCGCCGAAACCGAACCCGCGCCAACAGCGGCCAGAACGCCCGACTTGTCCGCGCCCTTCTCAAGGATATCCGTCACTCGAACCAGCGTCAGTTGCTGACGATGTCCTTTTGTGCGCTTAGACCCATGCTTACGGCGGCGCTTGACGAAATGGATGACCTTGTCGCCCTTGATCTGGTCAATGACCTCGGCCTGAACACCGGCCCCATCGACCAACGGCGTACCAACTTTGTCGCCCACCATCAGAACATCGTTGAACTGAACTTTGTCACCGGCTGCGGCTGCAAGTTTCTCAACGCGAAGGATATCTCCGCTGGAAACTTTGTACTGCTTGCCACCGGTCTTGAGGACCGCAAACATCTGCTTTTCCTTTGTCTTCCGCGTCCTTTGGCCCCTCTTTCGAGGCGTTCCCGGGGTTCAAGACCCGCCGCAAACTGCGCGCCCATTAGGCGTGATTGAACTAGAGGCGCGCTTATCAGGGCAAGTGTGGTGCAAGTCAAGGGAAATCTGGTCGAAAATCTGTTTGCGCGGGCACCGGCAAATCCTGATTTATTCCGACCGGAATAGCCGCGTGGAGCTTAGATATCTTCGCCCACCAGAAACTGCGACGCGGCCGCCCCCAACGCAAAACTGATCGCCACAAACATCTCGTCAAAGGCCGCGAAAATCGCACTGTTTACCTGCCGTCCCGGTTCGGAGTCAAAAAATTCTGTATATTGTTCTTACCACCCTTCAATTTAGCCAGACATCCCAGAGCTTGGGGATTTTGGCATAACCTGCGAGGCATCGTCGGATAGCACGAAGGCCTGTCTTGAAGAGAGAGCATAAGGACCTTCGGGCTTTTCGAATCCCCTTTTTTCGCCGCGTATTGCGACGTGGTGCTCTTCGTTTGCTCCGGTTGAAACAGCCCAGTACATGGCGATTGCCAGCACCAAAATGAGGCGGGCCAATCGATCCGGCTTTTTGATCTGGCTTTGAGTAATTTCAAAGCCCCGGGTTTTGAAGTCGGAGAACATGGCTTCAATTCCCCAACGCATTCCATAATCGAGCACCTTGTACTCGGACGGTGCTGCATTCATGGCAATAATCCAAGGCTCTTTGTGCCCCTCCTCGTGAAGCACTCCAATGTTGCTAAAGACGCCCGTTCCGTAAAGCTCAGCGTTTACAAGCCCTTCGGGCATCAGTTGGGCAATTTCGCGCGTCATCATCTCGCCACCCTGATGTTGCAGTGTGATATTTCCCTTCATGCGCAGCCGGTAGTCCCATCCAGCCTCCTGGCACCATGCGACCAATCGGGCGGTTCCATAAAACCGATCTCCCGCCAGCAACACACGCGCATCCGCCGGGAGCCATGGGCGGACTGCTTCCAAAAGCTCATGTTGCACGCGCCATCCAATCGGCCCTTTGGTCTGGCGTACACGCCAGGCGACCGGGAGGGCCCGATCCCGCATCCGCACCGATAACATCAAAACCTCATGCCCTTCGTTGAGCTTGCTTTGATCAAGGGCCACCACAATCGTTTCTCCGGCCTCACACTGGCGGCGGAAAATTTCACCAACATAGGCCTGCATGATCTCATCAGTATCGATGTGAGGATTGCCCAGAACCCGCGAAATGTATTGATAGCGGTGGTCCACAGAGCCGATATCGCGGGGCAGAGCAGCCGCATTTTCCATCAGATTGACGCTGCGCGTGTTCAAAATCACGCTTGCTATGATGCACAATCCCTCCCGGCGCGACTTGTGATACCCGAGCAAGCGGTCCTGAAAATCCGCCTCAACCTTCGAATAAAGCTCTGAAAAACAAACATTTCCCAACAAACCAGCCTCCAATATCAGCAGTGGAGACTCCTTGAATCACACAGATCAGACAAACGTCAAATCAGATCCGGAAATTTTGAAGGGTGGTAAGCCTCATCCCGTCTACCAGCTTGCCGGATCCGGCGCTGTTTTATACAGTGTTTCTGCTGGCACTTGGCGCGGGGTTGCTCGGTACGACGCCCGGTGGGGTCGGGCCGTTCGAATATTTGCTGCTGCTGTGCTTTCCTTACGTCGCGGAGGCAGAGCTGTTGGCCGCAATTCTTGCCTATCGCCTTGTCTATTTCGCGCTGCCAGCAATGTTTGCGCTGGTTGTTCTCGCGATCGGGCCTTCAATTTTCCAGCCACGGGACAACGAGCCCAAGTGCCGCGCCAGCTTGCGGCCTGCTGAGACATCACCGGGTCACCCCGTCGCGACGACTGCGATCAGCTACACAGCCTCGCGCGCTGAATCCGGGTTGATGCGACAAGGAGAGTTTGACTTGCTCTTTGACCGAAACGAGCGCCCGGTGGCACTGGCGGCAGAAACCGGACAAAGCCTGATTATGTATGCTGATCCGCTTGGCATTGCCGGTTGCCCCTCTACAGCAATCAACTCGCTAACAGATCGTGCAGTTCACAGTTTTCGCACACCCTGTTTGTACAAATGCAGCCCGCGCACGGCAGTTCACGCGCGCAAAAACGGCTGGCGCATCTATCGCAGCGCCAAAGAGGCAGTGATCTCGCCCGCAAACTTTGATCTGGAAGGCAAATCCTTTCGGCAACTGCGCCGAAACCTGCGAAAGGCCCAGGATGCCGGCGTCAGAATTGTCGAGAATCCAGACGCCCTTCCGATTGTTGAGATGCAGTCGCTTGCCGACAGTTGGACCAGTTCGCGAAAACGCACACGCGGGTTTTCAATAGGCCGGTATTCACCTCAATATGTCGGCGCGCAACGCGTTTTCCTTGCCTGGCATGAACAGAAACTCGTCGGTTTCGTTTCATTCCACGAATCCTGGCGGGAATGGACACTTGATCTGATGTGCCATGCCCAAAATGCACCTCCCGGCACCATGCATCTGTTGATCCATGCGGCGATTATGTCGGCAAAGCGCGAGAAAGTCGTGACCGTCTCGCTCGCCGCCGTTCCCGATTTTGCGCAACCGACATGCTTGCCGCGCGCTCTTAGTCACGTGTTTTCCAAGCACACGGCGTCCGATGGACTGGTACGTTTTAAGAACAGCTTCGCACCACGCTGGGTTCCGCTTTATCTGGCTGCACCGTCTTGGCTGGGGCTGACTCTTGCAGGCGTCGATCTGATCGACCGCATCACGCGCCCCCGCACTGAAAGTGAGCCAAACTAATAATCATTATCTCTTTTATGAATTTGATTGTTATTGCGCTTCCTGACAGATGTCGCATTGACCGGTGCTGTAAAAAGCACCCTTTTGGCGTGAGCGCAAAAAATGCCCCAGGACCTTCTGAGCAAACTACTCAAAACCCGCGACTGGCTTCTCGCCGACGGCGCGACGGGCACGAACCTGTTCAATCTGGGTCTCGCGGCAGGTGAAGCACCCGAGTTATGGAACGAAGATGAACCTGACAACATCCGCGCGCTTTACAAAGGTGCGGTGGACGCAGGATCTGACATTTTCCTCACCAACAGTTTCGGCTCCAATGCCGCGCGCCTGAAACTGCACAATGCGCAATCAAAGGCGGGTCACTATTCGCGCCTTGCCGCAGAAATCGGTCGCGAAATTGCTGATCAGGCCGGTCGTCCGGTTGTCGTCGCGGGATCAATGGGCCCAACCGGCGAAATCATGGCACCTATGGGGACGCTGACACATGATGATGCCGTCGAGATATTTCACGAACAGGCCGAAGGCCTGAAAGACGGCGGCGCAGATGTCCTGTGGGTTGAAACGATCAGCGCCGTTGAAGAATTCAAGGCCGCCGCCGAGGGCATCGCGCGCGCCGATATGCCGTGGTGTGGCACGATGAGTTTCGACACCGCCGGTCGCACCATGATGGGCATTACCGCACCGAAACTTGCGAAACTGGCTGAAAGCCTGCCAAATCCACCAATCGCGTTCGGGGCCAATTGCGGTGTCGGTGCCAGCGACCTTCTGCGCACGGTATTGGGCTTTCAACAGGCCACGCCGCACTTGCCGGTGATCGCCAAGGGCAACGCAGGCATCCCGAAATACGTCGACGGCCACATCCATTACGACGGCACGCCAGAGCTGATGGCCGAATATGCGGTTCTCGCGCGCGACTGTGGTGCGCGGATCATCGGCGGCTGCTGTGGAACAATGCCGGAGCATCTGGAGAAGATGCGCGCCGCTTTGGAAAACACAGAGCCCGGCGATGCGCCCGGTTTTGAGAAAATCACCGCAGTGCTTGGCGCATTCTCCTCCCCCGGTGATGGCATCGCCGAAATCGCACCTGTGCGGAACACCCGTCGCCGCCGCAGGGCCTAAGCGACTCGAATTTTGCATTAACTGAGCGGTATGGCCTGAAACGGACACTGCCGACCTGCACCCTTCGCGCGGAATCAAGCCGCAGGCGCCGCGCGATTGCCTGCCCGTCCCCACGGGCTGGCGATTTGGTGATGGCAGCGCAGTCCTTTGAATTCTTACGGACTTGGCTGGGATAAACGGGCAAACTGCAAGGTTGCATCGCCATCCCACGGTCAGGCAATCGCGCGTTCTGTATCCAGTCAATGGAGTGTCCGCTCCAGGCCAAAAGCGGACTTTGTACTTTGACGCCCCAGCCGGTTCTACCGCCGCTTTCTTCCGTGTTTCATCGCGTCGGTCACGCGATCAGCATATTCGGCGCGCTCGTCAGAGGTCATTGCCTCGATGCGCTCCAGCAGCAGTTTTTGCCCTTGCATCTGTATCCCACCGATATGGCCGCGCTGTTCTTCGAGAAGGGCAGAGATGGCCGACGCATCGAACGGATCAGCCCGCAACGCCGCAATGAAAGCTTCGGTATGCTGACGCAACGCGCGGCGGCTTTCACGCAAAGTTCCGGTTTCCCGTCGCGCGGCCTTGCCGATGGCAAACTTGTCACTCGAGCTGAGCGCGCTGAAATAGGGTCCAAGGCCAAGAACACGCGCCGGACCGTCCGGGCGGCGATCATCGCCGACCTTCGCGCCGACTATCAGCCCCACGATCAGCAAATTGAACCCAAGCGAGATCACCAGAACGATCTTGCCCCAGGGCATTCGCCGCTTCGGCGCTTGGGTGGGTGTGTCAGACATTGTCTAGCCCTCGCTCAGAAGATCATCGAATGTCGGCAGAAAGTCGTCAACCGCGCTGTCAGCCGACAGGAACGTGCCACTGGTCACCGTGTCGAGCGCCTCTGGCGCGACATAGCCGATCATGACACCGGCGATTGTTGCAAATGCCAACCCGGCAGCGGGTTTCCAGCCGCCTATGGCCGCCAAAACCGCCATCATGATACCGCCGTTCCGCGAGCGAGATGCCGGCAAGCCCGCAGGTTTGGACGCATGGGCGGCAGCATCCGCCATGATCCGGGCCATCATTTCATCCGATGGTGTCGGGGCAGTGGATTGCGCGTCGCCAAACAGCGCCTCCATCTCTTGATCATGCAGTGGTCGTTTTTCAGCCATCTTCAAATCCCAGTTCTTCGCGTTTGGGCGCAAGCAGCGCCGCCAATGCCCGTTTTCCCCTGGCGGTCAGACTTTCAACCGCCTCCACCCCAATTTCCATCACCGCCGCGATCTCGGGGTTCGAGAACCCCTCGATGTGGCGCAGCACGACGGCCTGCCTTTGCCGTTCCGGCAAATCCGCCAGCGCCGATTCCAGCGCGCTGACCCGCGCCTTGGTCTGCATTTGCGCTTCGACGCTTGGCGCGTCGTCGGCCACCTCTGGCACCTCATCCGTTGGCACCACCCGCGATTTTCTCAGCCGGTCGGTGCAAAGGTTCGACGCCACACGAAACAGCCAGGTGCTGACTTTCGCCTCGCCCTGTCGCCAGTCGGGCGCCATTTTCCACAATCTCAGCATCGCTTCCTGTGTCACATCCTCGGCTTCGGCCCTGTCGCCCCCCAGCATTCGCGCCACAAAGGGCAGTATGCGCGGCGTCAGCCGGCCCGGCCCGCCAAAATGCGCGCGGCTTCGGCATCACCGTTGCCGAAGGCTGTAAGCAATGCCTCGTCAGAAGCCTGCATTTCAGCGTCGAATGCCAAATCCATACTGTCCTTTGGCTAGCGGGTATTCATCCCGGCGGCAATTGGCGGCGCATCATCTTGGGGATGACTGACGCGCCGCCTTTATAGGGTCGCGCTCTTGGAGACGCGCGGCCCTGTTCGTTTCGCGGCCGCGTTAGTTGGAGCTGCCTCTGTCTCCACGCTTGCCACGCTTTCCATGCCCGAACATGCCTTTCGCTGCCTCAAGCTCGGCTTTGGTGATGGTGCCATCCTCATCTTCGTCGAGGCGTTCAAACATCCGCTCGATCCGGTCGCCGCCCATCGCGGTCGCCTCTTCAAGGCTCAACGTGCCGTCACCGTTTTCATCCGCATTCTCTATCCGCTTGGCGATGCGTTCCTGCATCCTTTCGGAAATCTCGCGGTCCGCAGCGGCGGCCATTTCTTCGCTGCTAAGGAGACACGCAAGAATAATTGCTACGTTTGGTGGCGGCGGCGTGGTGTGATTGTGTAGTTCCATTCTGGGTGGAATGCATTCCCTTCGATGACGAGGCTATCCATTTCAGCTTTGGTGACCTTAACACCCTTCTCGTAAATGCTTTCGTCAAGTGCGCATTCTACTTTCAGCCCAGCGTTCGTCGTCGTCGCCCCGATCAACTCGACGACTGCCATACGGCTGGACAGCGGCCGTCCGCGCCAGTTCTGTGTGATGTGGCAAAACATCCGATGCTCGATGAGGTTCCACTTGGATGTGCCGGGCGGATAGTGATGGACGTGCAAGACAAGGTCGGTTTCGTCAGCAAACCTCTGCAGTTCTACCTTCCATAACCGGACGCGCGCACCGTTCGATCCGCCGCAGTCAGCAGTTATTGTCAGCTCGCGCATGCCAGGATGGCGCTGCTGGCCCATGCGCTTCTGCCAGGTACGGATAGAGTTGACGGCGAATGAAGCAGTGTCAGCGGTGACGCCCACGCTAACCCAGCCAGTATTGGTGCCAACGTCGTAGACACCGTAGGGCACCACCTTGCCGAGCTCCTTGTCGGGGAAATCATGTATGTTAACGCAGCGGGGGTCGCCTTTTGGCCGGTAGTCGCTGCCATCGTTGCGGTAGTTTCCGATCAACTCCTTCTTTTTGGTGTCGACCGAGATGACAGGCTGCCCAGCCGCCTGCGCGTCCAATACCCTGGCGTTAATATGCTCAAACTGCGCGTCGCGATCAGGGTGGTTGGTGCCATCGTGCGTTTTGCGATTGACCTGCCGCGAATATTCCAACTTTGTTTCCAGCAACCTGGCGACAGTATTGGCACATATAGTATGGCCTGCAGCACACAGTGCCGCTGCCAGCTTTGCCGGGCTCTTCGACACCCATTTAAGCGGACGTATAGGATCACCCATCGTCGCTGGCTCGGCGAGACGCTGCAAGTCGGACACCAGCGTCGTATCAAGGTCGGCGACCTCGCGTCGCCCTCCACCCTTGCGGCGCACGCGGCCATTGCCTGGACCTGGAGTATCAAGATCATTGATGCCTCGCCCGATGGTGGAACGTGCGAGGCCAGTGATCTCCGCAACTGCCGCAAGACCGCCACGCCCCGCCGCTCGGGCTTCTGCGGCAGCAAACAAACGCCGACCTCGTTCGCCAAGCTTCGAACCAAAAACTTCCCATCGCTCCTGAATTTGTTCTCGCTCTACCATGATTATCGATTACCATATTGAGAACGGCATGGGAATCGCGCGGACCAGAGTCAAACCGTCGCAGCGGCAAAGGTTTGCGATTCACTTATTGTTGCGTGTCTCCTTAGCTGTCCGTCGCCATTTGTGTCGGCTGTGTTGAAACGTTCGACACCGGCGGCTTCGATTTCTGCCATCGTGATGGCGCCGTCGCCATTTGTGTCAAAGCGTTCCAGCATGGTCTCGATCCGGCCTTCGCCGCGACCCTGGCGGTCGCCACGATCATGGGCAAGGACGGCTACGGAAGATAATGCAACCGCCACAAGGGCTGTTCCGGCAATCAAACTACTGCGTTTCATGTTTTCTCCTACTCGGTTTCTCGGTTTTCCGGGGCGCCGTTTTTGGCGCTTGGTATCTGATAAACGGGGCAGGTTCGGGTTTCCGTCGCAGATTGGTGAAAAAAGATTTCTGCAGGCATTTGCGACAGAGCGCCGCAAGGACAAATGCCCCCATTCAATGTGGCGCCGGGACACCTATGTTGCGAACATCCAACGAGTGAATTCCATGCGCGATACAATCCATCTAAGCGAAGAGCGACCCGCCCGGCAGGCAATGCTGCGCGGCTGGCGTCGGCGCTGTCCCAATTGCGGTTCGGGGCCGTTGATGCACGGGTTTTTGCGGGTGCGCGACGATTGCGCCGTGTGTGACGAGGCGTTTTACCATCACCGTGCTGATGACGGGCCCGCTTATCTGACGATATTGATCGTTGGGCATCTCATGGCGCCGCTCATTCTTTGGGTTTTCACCACCTGGCGGCCCGAACCACTGGTTCTGGCGGTTGCATTCACGGTTGGCTGCGTCGCACTTTCGCTTTACCTCTTGCCCAGACTGAAGGGGTTGATCGTGGCGCTGCAATGGGCCAAGCGGATGCATGGGTTTGGGGCCGCCACCGATTAGCCGGTTACAGCCGGTGAAAGGGCAAAGCGTGGACAAAACGGCGATTCGGGATGCGGCGACGGTGATTCTGGTGCGCGATCCACACGCCAATCCTCGGGTGTTGATGGGGCAGCGCGGTGCGAACGCAGCGTTTATGCCCAACAAGTTTGTTTTTCCCGGCGGCGCGTTGGATGCAACGGATGACGACGTTCACCTGGTTTTGCCCGAACCCTGCGCGACGAGAACAGCACAGGACAATGAACGCGGTGTCACATCCGCCCTGTTCGCCGCCGCAATCCGGGAATTGTGGGAAGAAACGGGGCTGGTGCTTGGCAAGCCGGGAGCGTGGCGCAACACGCCGCCAAAAGACTGGCGCGGGTTTGCAGAAGCCGGGTTTTTGCCAAGCGCGTCCGGGTTGCGGTATGTGTTTCGGGCAATTACGCCGCCCGGTCGCCCGCGCCGTTTCGATGCGCGGTTTTTTCTGGCGGATGCGGACGGGATTGCCGGAGATCTGGACGATTTTTCGCGCGCATCTGACGAATTGAGCCATTTGCAATGGATACCTCTGCCCGAAGTGCGCGGATTTACTTTGCCGTTTATTACAGAGGTTGTTTTGGCGGAAGTGGCCGCGCAACTGCCGTCAATCCGGGCAGGTGAAACCGTGCCGTTTTTTGACAATCGTAATGAAGTGAGCGTGTTTCGGCGAATTGCCTAAGGATTCCTGGCTAGAGATATTGCGGATAGGTCCGGCTTTAGCTTGAAGCGGGCATTCGCAGACTAGCGTCCCAAGCGCGGAATCAAGCCGCGGGCGCCGCGCGATCGCCTGCCCGTCCCCACGAGCTGGCGATTTTGTGAGGCTGGGCGCAAGCCGTTGAACACGCACGGACTTGGCTGGGATAAACGGGCCAGCTGCAAGGTTGCATCGCCACCCCACGGGCAGGCAAACGCGCGTCTTGTATCCAGTCAGGGGAGAGTCCGCGTCAGGCAAGAGCTTCAATTTGATCAGTTTTGACCAGCCAGAAGGCGGCCACTCACCTCAGCCTTCCGCCTCTTCATCCGCCTCTACTGCGAATTTCTGAAACAACCCGGCCTGCGCCATGAAGAAAGCGAAGACCCCTATCGTCAGACCGAATGTCTTGAAATTGACCCAGGCATCGGTCGAAAAATTGCGCCAGATCACCTCGTTCAATATCGCCAACCCGATGAAAAACGCTGTGACCCGCCGGGTCAGGATCATCCAGCCTTCTTGCTTCAGCGGCAAAACCTCTGCCATCACGATCTGCAGGTAGGATTGACCGCGCAACAACCCAAACCCCAGTATCGCCGCGAATAACCCATAGATCATCGTTGGCTTCATCTTGAAGAACCGCTCGTCATTCAGCCAGACTGTCAGCCCGCCAAAAATGACGACCAGCACCAGCGTCATGATTTGCATCTTGGAAATCGACCCCGACAGGCGGTAAAGCGCATAAGTTGTCAGCGCCAGAAGCGGCACGAACAGCGCCGTGACAAGGATGAACCCGGAATATTCCGTGCCCCCAACCACGAATGCCCTTTCGCGCAGCAGCATGTAACCGGCAAAAAACGCCAGGATCGGCCCGTATTCCAGCGCCGCCTTCAACCCCGGTGAAACTCTGGTCTCGCTCATATTCGCTCCCGTTTTCATCCGCCTAACTCAACTATGATCGCGCCAAGCGCAATCAAGATCATCAACCCTGCGCGGCGTGGACCCACGGTCTCTTTCAGAAACAGCCAACCGATCAGCGCCGCGAAAACGGTCGAGGTTTCGCGCAAGACTGCGGCCTCGCCAACCTTGTCGAGATAGGTCGCCATCATCACGCCCCCGAAACTGACAAACGCCACCAGCGCACCCAAAAGTCCGGTGCGCAAAACTGGACCCAGCGGCGGTTTGGGTGACAAGTGCTTGTACCGGAAATAAGAAATGATCGGAAAATCCAGCGACGAAAGCACAAAGAACCACGCCAGAAAAACGAAAGGCGTCTGGGCATTGCGAATGCCATACGCATCCCAGGTCGTATATGCGGCAACGAAGATCCCGCATAAAAGCGCAATGCCAAGACCACTCATCAGCGTTTTTCGCGCCGTACGCGTCGTGGCGATATTCAAAGCCGACAGCGCCAGAATACCACCGGAGAGGCAAGCGATTCCAACCCATTGCACCGCATTATAGCTTTCCGAAAAGATAAAACTGGCGGCGATGACGGTGATCACCGGGCTCGCGCCACGCACGACCGGGTAAACGGTGGTGTATGGCGCGCGAATATAGGCCAGTGTCATCGTCAGTTTGTAGAAAAAATGGATGACCATCGCGCCAGCGAGGAACAGAAACGTGCTTGTCGTCGGCCAGGGCACGAGGAACAGCGCGAAAGGCAACGCCAGCACCGCCATCCAGGCATCAAATGTGCCGCGCATGATCCACGGATCAATCCCGCGACCCTTTTGCAGCGACCCGAAGAACGCGTGCATGAAGGCCGAGACGAGCGCGCAGGCGATGGCGAGGCGCGCACCGGTTTCCGTACCCGGCAGGGACATGATCCATTCAGTCATGGGGCTCGAATTGCTGCGCAATCCGATTAAAGCGAGGGGGCACTGCCCCCTCGCGCTCCCCCGAAGTATTTATGGCCAGATGAAAGAGCCGGATCATTCCGCGCCCGTCAGGGCTTTGGCAAACTCCTCGGGGTCAAACGGCGCGAGGTCGTCGATCTGTTCACCGACGCCAATGGCGTGGATCGGCAGGCCGAACTTGTCGGCGAGCGCGACCAGCACGCCGCCCTTGGCGGTGCCGTCGAGCTTCGTCATGACAAGGCCGGAGACGTCAGAGACCTGTTGAAAAATATCCACTTGATTCAGGGCGTTCTGTCCCGTTGTTGCATCAAGAACCAACAGCGTATTGTGGGGCGCCGTTTCATCGCGCTTGCGGATGACGCGCACGATTTTGGCGAGTTCCTCCATCAGGTCGGCGCGGTTTTGCAACCGCCCCGCCGTGTCGATCATCAAAAGGTCTGCGCCGTCCGCCTCTGCCTTGGCCAGCGCGTCAAAGGCGAGGCTGGCAGGGTCTGACCCTTCCGGTGCGGTCAGGACCGGAACGCCTGCGCGTTCGCCCCAGACTTGTAATTGTTCAACCGCAGCGGCCCGGAATGTATCACCGGCCGCAATTACCACCGATTTGCCCGCCGCGCGGAACTGGCTGGCAAGTTTGCCGATGGTTGTGGTTTTGCCCGACCCGTTGACGCCAACGACCAGTACCACCTGCGGGGTTTTGGCATAAAGCGGCATCGGTTTGGCGATCGGTTCCATGATCCGGGTGATTTCGTCGGATAGGAGCGACTTGATTTCATCCGTCGACAGCTTCTTGCCAAACCGACCTTCGGCCATGTTCGCCGTGACACGCAAAGACGTATCGACACCCATATCCGCCGTGATCAAAAGCTCTTCCAGGCTTTCGATCATGTCGTCATCAAGAACGCGACGCACAACGCGCCTGGGCGGGGCGCGACCCAGAAGACGCCCGATCAGACCGAAGCGTTTCGCCTCCGGTTCGGGTTCGGGTTCGGGTTCGGGTTCGGGTTCGGGTTCGGGTTCGGGTTCGGGTTCGGGTTCGGGTTCGGGTTCGGGTTCGGGTTCGGGTTCGGGTTCGGGTTCGGGTTCGGGTTCGGGTTCGGGTTCGGGTTCGGGTTCGGGTTCGGGTTCGGGTTCGGGTTCGGGTTCGGGTTCGGGTTCGGGTTCGGGTTCGAAAGCAGACTCCACTTCCGGCAACGCCGCAACCGCTTTCTCGATTTCATCCAGCTCGCGGTCCAGAAAGTCTTCAATCCCGTCGTCGGGCTCAACCCACGGTTCCTCTGCTTCTGCCGCCGCGGCCTGTTCCGGCGTGACCTCGGCCATTTCGGCCAACAGAGCCTCGTATTCCGCATCCGCCGCGGCCTGATCATGTTCGACTTCCGGTTCGGCACGATCATCGCCCGGATCGAGCGCAGCTTTATCGTGTGCCACCTCTGGCGGTTCCCGGACTTGATCCGAGACTGGCTCTGGCTCTGGCTCTGGCTCTGGCTCTGGCTCTGGCTCTGGCTCTGGCTCTGGCTCTGGCTCTGGCTCTGGCTCTGGCTCTGGCTCTGGCTCTGGCTCTGGCTCTGGCTCTGGCTCTGGCTCTGGCTCTGGCTCTGGCTCTGGCTCTGGCTCTGGCTCTGGCTCTGGCTCTGGCTCTGGCTCTGGCTCTGGCTCTGGCTCTGGCTCTGGCTCTGGCTCTGGCTCTGGCTCTGGCTCTGGCTCTGGCTCTGGCTCTGGCTCTGGCTCTGGCTCTGGCTCTGGCTCTGGCTCTGGCTCTGGCTCTGGCTCTGGAGCAGGTGGCGATTCGGGCGCGGCGTCAATCTCCGTTTCCGCTGTATCCTCCTCGATCAGTTCTTCTTCGCCACCATCCTCGACAATCGCATCCAGACCCTCTTCGATCTTCGAAGAGGACCGGAACAACCGATCCTTGAGTTTACGAAAAAACGACATGTACTGCCCCTGATTGCCCGCATCAGCAGGTAAAAGCTATTGCACCGCTTGAAAAGGGGTCAGATCGCACCCGTGCCCCAGGTGATCAGGGCAACAGCGGCTATATAGAGAACCCACAGCGACCAGGCGGCGCCACGTTGGCGCGAACCGTCCGGTTTAAAACGAAACAGCGACACCGACAAAATTGCATCCGACGCAATGAACAGGAGCGCCCCAAAGATCACCAGCCCGAACCCGACCGACAGTGCCAGCGCGGTCAGGGCCATATAGGCGATCAGCGCAACATACCCCCGGACCGGCCAGCGCATCGCGCCGGTAAACGGTGCCAGCCAGATTTCGCTTGAAAGGGCTGCGACAACCACGATGGCCGCAAGTATTGGCCGAACAGAAAACGCCTCAATCGCACCTTGTGAACCAAGACCGTGAAACAGAATGGCAAAGCACAGATGGGCCAGTCCAAAGGCAGACAAACCAAAAAGAAACGCGGCGCGCCCGTCGCGTGACAAGGCGAAATCCCCAAGTGCTGATAAAAAGAGCGCGGCAACCAGAAATGGCGGCGCGCCTGCTTGCCATGCCGCCACGGTGAAACACGCCAAAGGCGCGACTTTCACGGCGCTGCGCAGCCAACTGACAGGCTTCATCGTCAGGCTCAGGTAAAGCGGCGAAACGGCCAATCCGGCGCCGAAAACAATACCTGCAATTGACATCAAACTGTCTCCTTAATCCCAACAATCGTTAATTTTCTGTCGTTTTCTCGACCAAATGGTTTACGTTAACCTTTGTCCTGCGGGGGTGGATCCGCATCTGGGGTCAAAACGTGATGAACCGTGCTGCCATATGGTTTACGGCAACGAGCCTGTTTCCGGTACCGCTTTTGGTGCTGGCCGCTATTTTTGGCGGGCTGTGGGGTTGGGCGGCCCTGATCTATATGACCCTTCTGGCCTTCGGCCTCGATATGATGATCCGCCGGATCGAATCCGATCAGGAGTTTCCCGCCGGACAGCGGCTTTTGGTCGTGCTCGGGTTATCGCATTTTCTGGTGCTGGGGCTGGCCATCTGGTCCACCACAGGGACTATGCCAATGCATTCCCGCATCGCGCTTTTCCTTGCCGTCGGCCTGTTCATGGGCCAGATCGGCAATGCCAACGCGCATGAGCTGATCCACAGGCAAGGGCGGGTTTTGCGCGCACTTGGACGCTGGGTCTATATTTCGATGCTGTTTGGGCATCACAGCTCTGCCCATACGCTCGTGCACCACCGGTTTGTGGGCACAGATGATGACCCGGCAACGGCCCGCGCGGGCGAGGGTTTCTTTTCATTTGTCCTGCGCGCCTGGACTGGCAGTTTTGCCAAGGGGCTGGAGGCTGAAAACGCACGCCGTGCCGACAAAGCCGTCTGGCAGCACCCTTATGTAGAATATGTCGGCGGTGCGGTCCTTTGCGCGGTGCTATCACTCGCGCTCGCTGGTTGGACGGGGCTCGCCGCGCTTCTCGGCCTTGCACTTTTCGCGCAGTGCCAGCTTTTGCTGTCGGATTACGTGCAGCACTATGGGCTTGAGCGCCAGATGCTGGGCGAAAAACCCGAACCCGTCGGGCCACAGCATTCCTGGAATGCGCCACATGTCTTTACCGGTGCGATGATGCTCGCCGCGCCGCGCCACTCCGCGCATCACACTAAGCCGCTGCTGACCTTTGATGCGCTGGACCTTCCGGACGTGAACGATGCACCATACCTGCCCTATTCACTGCCTGCGATGAGCGTGATTGCTTTGCTGCCACCATTGTGGCGCCGCGTGATGGATCCCCGCCTCGCCTTCTGGCAGGCGGCGCGTTTCGAGCCCACGGCAATTTGACGCCAAAGGCGCTCGAGGCGCTGGTCACCGCCCCGACACTCTGCCAAACTGGCCTTATGCAACGTCTTGTCGTTCTTCTGCTGCTCATCCCCGCCTCCGCCATCGCAGGCATGAGTGCGGAAGAATTTGAAGCCTACACCTCTGGCCAGACATTGACGTATTTCGATCAGGGCACCCCTTATGGCACTGAAGAATACCGCCCCAACCGGCGGGTTCGCTGGGCCTTTATCGGCGGCCAATGTACCGAGGGCTTCTGGTATGACAGCGGTGCGGGCATCTGTTTCGTATACGAGCATGACCCCGAAGTGCCGCAATGCTGGGAGTTTCTTCAGGAAGGCGGCCGCCTGACGGCGATGTTCCTCGGCGACGATGATGGTCGTGAATTGTACGAGGCCGAACGATCGGATGAACCGATGACGTGCCTTGGGCCGGATGTTGGCGTGTGACGTGAGATGAAAACCAGTGCGGCGGTTTTGGGCTTGAGCAAACGTTGAGTTATCTGCAATCGCGGGGCAACTGGACCCTTCTGACCGCCGCGCGATCAGCGGCCCACCGGTCTTAGCCGGTATTCTGCACACCACCGCGCAACGGTGCGGCGAATTTCCGCAATTCGCGCACCAGAATCTCCCGCGCCGCGCGAATACGGGGTACGTCGAACACATCCATGTGGCTCGCCACCCAGATTGGTACCGACATATCACGCGGACCGGCGTCGATCCGATGCAGCTTTGGATGCACGTCGCCCAGTATTGCCGGCAATGTTGCCCGCCCCATCCCCGCAGACGCCATATCACGCAGAATGATGAAACTGTCCGCCGAGCTGACAATGTCCTCTGGCGCGACGTTCTCTGCCATCCAGATCCCGGGACCCGCGCGGCTGAGATGGCTGGACAGACCAAGCCAGCCGTCATTTGCGCCCTCAGCCGCAAAGGTGGCGAAACCCAACTCTCCAACCTTATCGCCGCGCATTTCATCGGGCAGAACCAGTGTAGGACGCACTGTGATATCCGCATCCAGACGCGCGAAATCGAGATGCGCATTGGTGCTGATGATTTCGATGTCCAGCTCTGGTGCCTCGGTGCGAAGTTGTTTCAGGACCGGGATCAATGCGGTCTGAAAGAACGTGTCCGTCGATGTCAGCCGGACCGTGCCGTAAAGCGGTGCCTGTGCACTTTCGATCAACCGGTCAACCGACAACACCGCCGCCTCAACGGCGCGCGCGGCCTCAATCACCTCGGCCTTATCCATCGGGATCAAATATCCGCGAGGTGTTTTGTCAAAAATCGCCCCGCCGTGGCGTTCCTCGAACGCCGCAATGCGCCGCAAAACGGTTGCATGATTGACGCTAAGTGCCCGCGCAGCCGCAGAAACAGAGCCTTGCCGCGCAACGGCAAGAACAAATCGAAGATCGTCCCAGTTTTCTCTGTGCATTATTGAACAGCTTCTTTGCAAAAATCGTGACTGGTTCTTAGTTTTCACGTAACTCCCAAGCACCCTGTCCGATAGGGTTGCGGGGTTTTGTTCCGTCAGAGCCGTGCGATGATCTGAGGTGGTGACAGGGTCAGGATTTCCAGGATGTTGAACCGGTGTTTTCTGGCCGTCGAGATGACGGACCTGATGTCGGCGAAGACCCGCGCGCCCTCGAGGGTGCGGAAGGTGCCCGAGATTTTCATGCGCAGCTTCATCATGCGCAGGTCCTGTTCGGCCTGATTGTTTGTGAATGGGACCGCGAAGTCGGCGATGAATCGCAAAACGTCATCGCGGTAGTCACGCAGGCGGAGGAGCAGGTTGTGGCCTGGCCGCCTGGCTTTTCGGCCGCGGGTGCCGGGGCTTTTGGCCAGCGGGGGCTGGCGTTCGTGGAAGGCGAGCCCCTTGGCGAGGATCGCCATGTATCTGGTGACGATACCCTGGCGAACCAGTTCCGGGAGTTCGGTCTCGCCTTGATCCTGAGCCGCGCATCTGAGCTGATTGGCGCTATGAAGCACTGCGCTCATCTCCGTCGCCCAAGGCTCTTTTTCGATCTCTTCGATGGCCTTGAGTTCGCGCAAGTGATGCGCCCCGCAGAGGGCGTGGGCGTCCACTCCGCTCATATGGGCGTAGTAGGGTTTCCAGTGATCATGAATGATCGTCCCGCCGGTCAGGAAGGTTGGAACAGCACCGCGTTTGGCGCTGATGCGGTAATGGGTGAAGGCGGTATCGCAGATCGTGTGCAGCCAGTGCAGCTTGCCGGCAACACGAAGTCCGGTCTCGTCCAGATGCCGAACGCCGCCTTCGGCAAGCCGGGCGAGAATGTGTTCAACCACGACACCCATCTTATTTGCCGCGCCGCGCGTCCAGTTGGTCACGCTGGCCGCGCACAAGCTGGTGGCCCCAAACAGGTCGCGCATAAGCTGGCAGACCCGATCCTCGGGTATCAGCTGCTGAACATTGCAATAGACCGCCACTGCCCGCATGCGCGTGCCATATTGCACATGCGCGGCCACGCCATCGGGAAAGCCAGCCGTCGTCGTGGCTCGACAATGGTCGCAACAATAAACCGCCGCCTGATGCTCGGTGACCTCCAGGCGTGGCGCAGGCAAGTCGAACACCTGACGCTTCTCGATCCCTTTCACCATCTCCGCCGTCAGGGCGCTCTGACAGGCGCTGCAATGCGTCGCCTCATGCCGTTCGACAAAGTCGGGTGTTGACGTCTGGCGCAGGGTGTCGCCCCGGTGGCCAACTTGGCCGCCACTTTTCTTTCCGGATTTGCCACGCAGGCTGCGCGGGGCTGGCTTCTTCAGGCCATCACTTGAAGGGGGCTTGCTGCTATTGCTGCTGTTCTTGGCCAACTGTCGGCGCAGGTCCGTGATCTCTTCCGCCATGCTCGCCAACGCAGCTTCAAGCTCAGCGATCCGACGCAGAGCCGTGGCGAGAAGTTGTTCAAGGGCGGCAACCTGATCCATCCCACCACTGATTCAGAGAAATCAACCCGGCGCCACAGAATTCAGACAAGAAAGAAAAAAAACACGCGCAAAATGGCAAATTCGACTCACCATAAAACTGACAATAACACTCAAACGTGGGGGGTGCTTGGGAGTTACGTTTTCACACAGATACCATGCGAATACCAAACACATTTCAGGGAGTACGATCAAAATGACTCTGACACGGAAAACCATGCTGGGCCTTGGCGCGGCGCTTATCGCGGCGACCACTGCATTTGCCGGTGGCCACAGCGCATCGCCCGAAGAAAAGGCCGTGAAAGCGCGTCAGGCGCATATGCAGCTTTATTCCTTCAACCTCGGAATTCTTGGCGGCATGGCCAAGGGCGAGATGGATTTTAACGCGGATCTCGCACAGGCTGTTGCGGGCGATCTTGCCACGCTGGCCACGATGTCACAGGCGGCCTACTGGCTTCCGGGCACGACCACCGACGATATGGAAGGCACCAATGCGCTTCCCGCCGGATGGGAAATGATGGAAGACACGATGGCCAAGGCGATGGCCCTTGGCGAAGCCGCAAATGCAATGGCGGCAGCTGCCGGAACGCTTGAAGGTGTTCAGGGTGCCATCGGCGCGGTTGGCGGGGCGTGCGGTGCATGTCATAAAGCGACAAGGAAGCCGCAAAGCTAATCGGAAGGTGCAATGATTGCACGTTTGTTAAGGTGGGCCGTCGCGCTGGCAATTGTGGGCGCGGCGGTTTTCTGGTGGGTGACTCGGCCCACCACGATTGATGCCTCTGAACTCGCCGGTCTGTCGCCTGACGTGGCGCGCGGTGAATGGGTGTTCAACGCTGGTGGCTGTTCATCCTGTCACGCGGCGCCGGGCGCGGAAGGTGAGGCAAAGCTGGTGCTTTCCGGTGGCCGGAAATTTGCCAGCCCGTTTGGCACTTTCCTTGCCCCCAACATTTCGCCCCATACTGAAGAAGGTATTGGCGGCTGGTCTGCCGAGGATCTGGCAAACGCCATGATTCACGGCACGTCGCCCGAGGGTAAACATTATTTCCCGGCCTTTCCCTACACCTCCTATGCCAAGGCAGAGCTCGGCGACATCGTATCTTTGCACGCTTACATTCAAACCCTGCCGGTCTCTGACATCCCTTCGCCTGCACATGAGGTGGGCTTCCCGTTCAACATCCGCCGCTCTTTGGGCGGCTGGAAATTCCTGTTCCTGAAAGACGATTGGGTGGTGACGGAAAACCTGTCCGAGGCCGCCACGCATGGCCGCTATCTGGCCGAGGCATTGAGCCATTGCGGCGAATGTCACACACCGCGAAACCCGCTTGGCGGATTGCAGCTTGGCGGGTGGTTCACCGGCGCGGCAAACCCAAATGGCGAGGGCCGCATCCCGGCGATCTCGTCTGACAAGTTGCTGTGGTCCGAGGCCGAAATCGCGGAATACCTGAAATCGGGGTTCACGCCGGATTTCGACACAGCGGGTGGCCATATGACCGACGTGGTGGAAAACACTAGCAAGCTGACCGACGAAGACCGCGCCGCAATCGCGGCCTATGTAAAAGCGGTACCTGCGGGCGGTTGATCGGGTCGGCCTCGCCCCGACAACCGATCAGCAATTACCTCAAAACAACGACCCCTGCTCCGGCGATTTTGGCTTTGTCTTGGCTTTGGCTTTTTTGGCGGGCTCGTTGCCAATCGCGAATTTGCCATCGGCGAATTCAATCTCCAGCGCGGCCGCCTTTTCAGCCGCCGATTTACCGGTAACGACGGCGCCATCCCCGCGTACCACGGCATAGCCCCGCTCTAGCGTGGCGCGATAGCCAAGCGTCTGGTGAATCCGCTCCAACCCATCAAGGCGCTGTCGCCATCGAGCCGTCTGCGTCTGGCCCGCGACTGAGGCGCGCAGAGTAACACGGGACAAAGCCTCACTTTGCCGTGTCATCTCTCGTTCCAATGTCTCAGCACGCAACCGCGGCGCCATGCGGGCAATGTCATCCTGCGCGCGACCCACACGCCGCGAAAGACTCCCCCGCAGCCGCTCGACCCGTTCTGCAAGTCCTCTTCGCCGCTCGCTGATCGCCTGTCGCAATGTCGCGGGCCGCAAGCTGCCAAGCGCTTCAACCAACCGCAACCTCTGCTTCGCCGCTGCCGCCTTCAACGCCTGAGGAAGGCGCGCTTCCACATGATCAAACCGCTGCCGTGCTTGCGCGGTTAGTCCTTCAGGGCGCGGCAGCGCACGGGCCAGATCGCGCAAACGTGTCTTGCGATCCGTAACGCCGCGGTTTGCGGCCGCCGAAAGACGCGCGCCCTGCCCTTCGACCCAGGTCAGCAGATCGAGCCGAACCGGCACCGCAAGTTCCGCTGCCGCCGTTGGGGTTGGCGCGCGCTGATCAGATACGAAGTCGATAAGTGTTGTGTCGGTTTCGTGCCCCACGGCCGAAATCAGGGGGATGTCCGATGCCGCCGCCGCACGCGCTACGACCTCTTCGTTAAACCCCCACAAATCTTCGATTGACCCACCACCGCGCGCCACGATCAGCAGATCGGGCCGTGGCATGGCGCCGCCCGCTGTCATCGCATTGAAACCTTCAATCGCATTCGCCACTTGCGGCGCACAAGCCTGTCCCTGAACCGCCACCGGCCAGACCAGAACCTTGCGCGGAAACCGGTCGCGCAACCGGTGCAGAATATCGCGGATCACCGCCCCCTGCGGAGACGTTACCACACCGATAACTTCTGGTAAGAAGGGTAAAGGTTTCTTGCGTTCCTCTGCGAACAGCCCTTCAGCGGCCAGCGCCTTTTTGCGTTTTTCCAAAAGCGCCATCAAAGCGCCCTCGCCCGCGACGGCAATCTGGGTGGCATTCAGAGAGAATTTGGATTGGAAGCCCGACGCCGTCATCCGCCCCTCGGCGACGACCTCCATCCCCTCTTCCGGCATCACCCCGATCCCGGAAATCTGTCCCTTCCAGGTCATGCAGGACAGAACATTCCGGTCATCCTTCAGGTCGAAATATAGATGCCCCGAACGCGCCAGCACCACGCGACCGACTTCGCCACGAACCCGCACGAAACCCAGCTCGTTTTCCACCAGCCGTTTCACAGCGCCTGCGATTTCCGCGACAGTGAATTCCGGTGTGTTGTTGCCCGGTTGGGGGTCGTCGATCAGGTCCATAGGTCCGGCCTTGTACTGCTCTTGGGTGAAGCTTAGAACGCGGACACCTTAAGGGGAAGTGCCATGAATATTCTGATCCTCGGTGGCGGCGGGCGAGAGCATTCGCTGGCCTGGGCCGTCAAGCAGAACCCGAAATGTGATCGCCTGATTGTAGCGCCCGGCAATGCCGGCATTTCGGAAATTGCTGAATGCGCTGATCTGGATATTCTGGACAGTGGCAAGGTCGCGGAATTCGCGCAGGAAAACACCATCGACTTCGTCATTATCGGGCCGGAGGCACCACTGGCCGCCGGTGTCGCCGACCGTTTGCGCGCCGCTGGCGTGCTGTGCTTTGGCCCCTCTAAGGACGCCGCGCAACTGGAGGCATCGAAACGTTTTACCAAAGAAATCTGCGACGCCTGCGGAGCACCCACAGCTGCCTGGGCACGGTTTACTCAAAGCGCACCCGCCAAAGCATATATCCGCGAACAGGGCGCGCCGATTGTGGTGAAGGCCGACGGATTGGCCGCTGGCAAAGGCGTGATTGTCGCCGAGACCACTGAAGACGCCGAAGCCGCGATTGACGACATGTTCAGCGGCACATTCGGGGATGCGGGCGCCGAGGTGGTGATCGAGGAATTCATGGATGGCGAGGAAGCGTCGTTCTTCGTTCTCTGTGATGGAGAGAACGTTCTGCCGGTTGGTACCTCGCAGGACCACAAGCGCATCGGCGACGGCGACACCGGCCCCAACACCGGTGGCATGGGCGCGTATTCCCCCGCACCGGTATTGGAAGGCGCGGTTGCCAAGCGTGCTCTGGAAGAAATTGTTGTTCCCACGATTAAGGAAATGTCAAAGCGCGGAATGCCCTATCAGGGCGTGCTTTATGTTGGTCTGATGATCAAGGACGGCGCACCGCGTCTGGTGGAATATAACGCCCGCTGGGGCGACCCGGAGTGTCAGGTGCTGATGATGCGGCTCGGCGCGCAGGCGCTCGATCTGATGCTGGCCTGCGCGGATGGACGGCTGGATAAAGCACAGGTTCACTGGGCCGACGATCATGCGATGACGATTGTCATGGCGGCAAATGGGTATCCCGGCAGCTATGAGAAAGGCAGCGTGATATCCGGGCTGGACGACTTGCCGTTCGACAGCTGGCATATGGTTTTTCACGCCGGAACTGCAGAACAAGGCGGGGCAATCGTTGCTAATGGCGGACGGGTTCTGAATGTCACGGCGCGCGGCAATGATCTGGGTGAAGCGCGGACACGCGCGTATGCCATGATCGAAAAAATAAATTGGCCCGACGGGTACTATCGTCGCGACATTGGTTGGCGGGCAATGCGCGAATGAAATTCGATGAGGCCACTTGGTTATGAAAATGTTTCGCACGCGAAACAATTGACCAAACGGTCAAATTTTAATGTTTATTTCCAAATGGTTAAGCCAGCGAAACCTTACAAATTGTTAACTCTTCGAGGTTGCCGCTCACCGTCGCCGAGGCCCCTTTCCTTCGTCGCCGAATCCCGTATTGTGATGGCGAGGCGTCTAAAGGGACGACGATGACGGAAAGCATCGACTATGGCAATCTGATGCATCGGGCCATGCGTGGACTGATCCAGGAAGTCTTGGCCGATGTTGAAGAAAATGGCCTTCCCGGCCAGCATCATTTTTTCATCACCTTTGATTCCATGCACCCCGATGTCGAGATCGCCGACTGGCTGTCAGACCGTTACCCTGACGAGATGACGGTTGTGATGCAGCATTGGTATGATGGGTTGAAAGTGACGGATGAGGGGTTTTCCGTGACGCTGAATTTCGGCGAAAAGCCCGAGCCGCTTTATATCCCTTACGACGCCATAAAGACTTTCGTCGATCCATCCGTCGAATTCGGCCTGCGCTTTGAAACGCAGGACGATGAGGACGACGAAGAGACGACCGCCGAAGCCCCGATGGAGGTGGTTTCCGACGACGACGAAGCCCCAAGAGAGGCCGCAGAGATCGTCAGTTTAGACAGCTTCAGGAAGTGATAAGGGCTGCCCGCGACCGTGTTATCAATTGAAGTTTCGGACCTCGCTGGTTAGAGCCGGACAAAATCTATGTCTGGAGGCCCTCATGACCGCAACCCGCACAGAATCCGACAGTTTTGGCCCGCTGGAAGTTCCGGCAGATAAGTACTGGGGCGCGCAGACGCAGCGTTCTGTCATGAACTTTCCGATTGGCTGGGAAAAGCAGCCGGTGGCAATTGTGCGGGCGCTGGGCGTGATCAAGCAGGCTTGCGCGGAAGCGAACAAAGCGCGCGGGGCTTTGGCGGGCGATTTGGCGGACGCGATTGTGGAGGCCGCGTCAGAAGTTGTGGCAGGCAAGCTGGACGACAACTTTCCGCTGGTTGTCTGGCAAACAGGTTCGGGCACGCAAAGCAATATGAATGCCAATGAGGTGATCGCGAACCGGGCGATTGAGATACTCGGCGGCGAGATCGGGTCAAAGTCGCCCGTTCACCCCAATGACCACTGCAACATGGGCCAATCCTCGAACGACACGTTCCCTACGGCGATGCATATCGCCACCGCGATGTCGGCACGGGATGTGACGTTGCCGGGGTTGAAGAATCTCGCGCAAGCTCTTGAAGCGAAAGTAAAAGATTTTGACGGCATCATCAAGATCGGACGCACCCATACGATGGATGCGACGCCGATGACGCTGGCACAGGAGTTTTCGGGATACGCGCATCAGGTGCGCAAGGGAATCGAACGCGTGGAAATCGCCTTGGGCGATATTTATGAACTGGCGCAAGGCGGCACGGCGGTTGGCACGGGGCTGAATTCGCCGGTTGGTTGGGGAGAGACCGTCGCGGCAAACATGGCGCGGATCACGGGCCTGCCCTTTGTCACAGCGCCAAACAAGTTTGAGGCATTGGCCGCACATGACGCTATGGTCGAGATGTCCGGAGCGTTGAAAACGGTCGCCGCGAGCCTATTCAAGATCGCCAATGACATTCGCCTGCTTGGCTCTGGCCCCCGTTGCGGACTGGGCGAGTTGATGTTGCCAGAGAATGAGCCGGGATCGTCGATCATGCCGGGCAAGGTGAACCCGACGCAATGCGAGGCGCTGACACAGGTTTGCGCCCATGTCATGGGCAACGATGCGGCGGTGGGCTTTGCCGGGTCACAGGGGCATTTTGAGCTTAACGTTTATAAACCGATGATGGCCTATAACGTGTTGCAATCCATGCAACTTTTGGGCGACGCGGCGGCGGCGTTCACCGACAATTGCGTGGTCGGGATCGAGGCAAATACCGATCGGATCGCCAAGATCTTGAATGAATCGCTGATGCTGGTGACCGCATTGGCACCGACGATTGGTTATGACAACGCCACGACGGTGGCCAAGACCGCCCACAAGAATGGCACGACATTGCGCGAGGAAGCGATTAATCTGGGATTTGTCGATGAGAAGACCTTTGACGAAGTCGTGCGGCCAGAGAAAATGATCGGGCCAAAATAGGAAAACCAAAGCCCATGAGCCTTTTGCGCGCCACGCTTGATATCACCGGATCGATCTTTCGGCTCGACTATAGCGGCACGGTTGATGCGCTTGATCAGCTTTTGTCGGCACTGGGGCCAGAGGTTCACCCTGCGGCGGAAAAGCTGGGCGAGGCGCTGACTGAAATCGACAAGATGCTGTCGGCGCTGGATGCGGAACTGGTGCGGTTTCTGGTTCTGGATTTTCGCCCGCCAGAAATCCCGCGCGACGACCTTAAAACCCTGATCGAATTGTCGGCAGGTCAGGCGATGGTCAATATCGAGGAAGCGCGCGGACATTGCAGCCGGATTGAAGTGATCTATGACGTTCACCTGAAACGGTGGTTGCCGAACATGATATCGTCGCAAGACAGTGCTGCGCTGGAAGACATGTTCAAATCAATGCACGACGCAGATATGAGCGTCATTCATTCCGCCGATCAGGTGAATGAATTTTTGACCCAGAACGCCGAAGCGGTGCTGCAACTTCTTGCGGCGGATCAGTTCGCGGATGCAAATGCGTTGGTGGTTGAGGCGCGCGACAACACGCTTGCCTCGCGCAGAGCGCTGTTTCAGGGGATGGCCGTGCTGCGCCGCTATGAAAGCGCGTTTATCCGTGCGGCACAGGCGATCTGAGCCACGATGGATCGGAGCGCAGAACCAATCAACCTCAACAAAGCGCGCAAAGCGAGGGCAAAGGCGCAAAAACGCCAGCGCGCGGGTGAGAATTCGGTGAAATTCGGACGCACCAAAGCCGAGGCCGACCGGCAACGGGCGGAAGAGGCGCGCGCGAGTGAGAAGCTGGACGGTCATCTGCGGGACAAGGAATGAGTCGACCTGAAAAGCATTCGCTGACGTTGAAGGGGCACCGGACCTCTGTGTCTCTGGAGTCAGATTTCTGGGCCGCGTTTCGCGAAATTGCGGCAGAAATGAACATGCCAATCAACGCACTAGCGGCAGAAATTGATGCGGCAAGAGGTGTCGAGACGGGATTGGCCTCTGCGATCCGGCTTCATGTGTTGCGCCATTACCGGGAGAAGCGAAATGCTGACTGACGCACAGATCGAGGCCTTTCAAACGCACGGCGCGGTGCATTTGCCCGGCGCCTTCAAAGAATTCGTTTCGGGCGCACGGGAGGCGATAGAAGAGAACAAGGCGAACCCCAGTTGGCGCGAACGCACGTATCGCCCGGATGATGGCCGCAGCCCGTTTTTTCAGGATTATGTGGTCTGGGATCAATTTGACGGCTATCGCGCGCTGGTACGTGACAGCGCCATGCCGGCGCTGGCCGCCGAACTGATGCAGTCGAAGACGGCGCGTGTTTTCCACGACCACATCCTGGTGAAAGAACCGGGCAACTCGGTCGTAACCCCTTGGCATCAGGACCAACCCTATTATCTGGTGCGCGGGCCTAAGACTGTCAGCTTCTGGGTGCCGCTGGATCCGGTGCCGCGGGATCGGACCATTGAATACATCGCTGGCAGCCACAAATGGGGCAAGGAATTCATGCCGCAGCGGTTTGACGGAACCGCATTGCGTAAAGGTGATCGCTCCGAGCCGGTGCCAGACATCGACGCCAATCGCGACGAATACCACATACTCGGCTGGGCGGTGGAACCCGGTGACGCCGTCGCCTTCGACTTCCGAACCCTGCATGGTGCGCCCGCCAATGCCTCGCCCATCCGTCGCCGCGTGATATCGCTGCGCTGGGTGGGCGATGAC
Organism: uncultured Paracoccaceae bacterium; assembly: GCA_951812305.1. Classification (GTDB taxonomy): domain Bacteria; phylum Pseudomonadota; class Alphaproteobacteria; order Rhodobacterales; family Rhodobacteraceae; genus Rhodobacter_B. The sequence goes on along the minus strand of CATOSB010000004.1, from coordinate 453,870 downwards.
GCCCGGTTTGTAAAACGCGACGGGCCGACCTCCCCCGCCTTCCCTGACCTTCAATACGAAGATGGCGCGCCGTTTGAAGGCGACGAATTTCCGTTGCTCTATCGGGGTTAACCCAAGTAAAGATCGATCAAAACGAGAGCGACGATGATCTATCAATCCGCAGAGGACTGGCACGCGGCACCGCAGAAGCGTGTGCTGCTGTTTGGTATGTCGGGGCTTGGCAAAACCCACATCTCGAACATCCTGCGCGACAGCGGGCAGTGGTATCATTATTCCGTCGATTACCGCATCGGCACGAAATACATGGGCGAACATATCGCGGACAATGCCAAGCGCGAGGCGATGAAGGTTCCGTTTCTGCGCGATCTTTTGATGGGAGATTCGATTTTCATCGGGTCAAACATCACTTTCGACAACCTGACGCCTCTCTCGGCCTATCTCGGCAAACCGGGCGATCCGGCCAAGGGCGGGCTGGAAATCGACGAATACCGTCGCCGCCAGAAACAGCATGAAGCGGCCGAGCGGGCGGCCATGCTGGACACGCCCTATTTCATCGACCGTGCGCAGGATATCTACGGCTATCCAAACTTCATCTGCGATACCAGCGGGTCGTTTTGCGAAGTTGTTGATCCCTCCGATCCAAACGACCCGGTTCTTTCGTCGCTGGCAGAAGCCTCTCTTCTGGTTTGGATCGAGGGGACGGATGCGCATACAGAGCAATTGGTGAAGCGGTTCGACAAGGCGCCCAAACCGATGTGCTATCAGCCCGAATTTCTGACGGATTGCTGGGACGCATATTTGGCGGAAACCGGTGATATGCCTGATAAAGTTGACCCGGATGCCTTCGTACGCTGGACCTATGCGCGCGCATTGGCGCATCGCGCCCCGCGTTACGCCGCGATTGCGCGACACTGGGGCTTGAAAATTGCGGCGGATGATCTGGCTGGCGTCAAAAGCGAGGCGGATTTTGTCGACGCAATAGCAGGCATTATCCAAAAATAATGCGCCCCATATACCAGGCCTAAGAGTTGGAGCCAAAGGCGGCGGCATATGAGGCGCATGGGAGGAAGGCTACGACCGAAAATACAGTCCGGGTCCTGGTAAGGGTTGGTAATCAAATAACTTCCCGACCTGAATTCCCCCCGATTTAGTGCTAACCATCTCACTGGTACGCTGTTTCAATAACTTTACGTTAACCACCCAAGCGTGATTGCAGCGTGAATTTTGCGCCGGGCAAGCGTGAATTATTGCAGTTTTTCGGATTTTCTGGCCACCACTGGCGTCTTTTGGCGAAAAACCCTATCTCACCCGCAAGACCAAAGGACGAAACCAATGCCTATCACCCTGCCCGCGAATCTGCCTGCCTTTGACGTTTTGCGCGCCGAAGGCGTTATGGTGATGTCCGATACCCGCGCCGCGCGGCAGGATATTCGCCCGCTTCGGATCGGGTTGCTTAATCTGATGCCGAAAAAGATCCAGACGGAAAACCAGTTCGGTCGGCTGATCGGGGCGACGCCATTGCAGATTGATTTGCAGCTCATCCGCATGAGCGAGCATAAATCCAAAAATGTCGCGCAAGAGCATATGGAGACGTTTTACCGCCCGTTTAGCGAGGTCAGGAATGAAAAATTCGATGGCCTGATCATCACCGGCGCACCAATTGAGCATCTTCCGTTCGAGGAAGTGACCTATTGGGACGAGTTGAAAGAGGTGATGGACTGGACGCAGACCAATGTGCATTCGACCTTCGGCGTGTGCTGGGGCGGGATGGCAATGCTTTGGCATTTTCACAATGTCAAAAAGCACATGCTGGATTACAAGGCGTTTGGATGCTTCCGGCACCAGAACCTTGCGCCTGCGTCGCCGTATTTGCGCGGGTTTTCCGATGATTGCGTCATTCCGGTCAGCCGCTGGACCGAAGTGCGACAAGAGGAAATGGACCGCGCCGATGGTTTGGTGACGCTGTTGGGCTCAGAAGATACCGGACCATGCCTGGTGGAAGATGCCGGGCACCGCGCGCTTTATATCTTCAACCATTTTGAATACGACAGTCCGACTTTGAAGGAAGAATACGATCGCGACGTCAAAAACGGGGCGCCGATCAATGTACCGATCAACTATTACCCGGAAGACGACCCGCGCCGCGTTCCACAGAACAGATGGCGCAGTCACGGGCATCTGCTTTACGGCAATTGGATCAATGCGATTTACCAGTCGACGCCGTTTGATATGGCGGAGATCGGGGGGTGATAGGTTGCAGTGACCTGTGGCCGCCTGTGGCCTGAAGCCGCCATTAGCAAATCAAGCGGTAAGACGCGCGATTGCCTGCCCGTGGGATGGCGATCAAGCCTTGAAGTTGGCCCGTTTATCCCAGCCAAGTCCGTAGAAGCTCAATAGCTCGCACCCAGCCTCACCAATTCGCCAGCCCCCTCTCGTGCATTGCATCACTATGCAATGCACTGCCGGCAACACATTGCACTGGCAATGTGTGAGAGGCGGGACGGGCAGGCGATCGCGCGGCGCCTGCGGCTTGATTCCGCGCGAAGTGCGAAAGCCACAAATGCCTACTTCAGACCATTCAAATCACAAAACGGCACCGATCCTGCCCGCACTGATTAAAGCGTTGATGAAGCTCTCCAATGTCCGGCATCCGACCCAAACACACATGCCGGTGTCGACGGCGCATATTGCGTGAGCAAGCCGACCACATATGCGGGCCGACGGATGCACAGTCCTGAATGCATGGGTTGTTCGATGCCAATGAGATAGATGGTGCGGTCGGCGAGACTCGAACTCGCACGAGTGTTACCTCACAGCGACCTCAACGCTGCGCGTCTACCAATTCCGCCACGACCGCACGATTATTGGTTCGGCGCATATAGCGCCTGCCTTTACGCTTGGAAAGAGGTTTTCTTCGCCAATTCCGCGCGCTGAGCAGCCGTCAGGCTGGACATTTGGGCGAGCGACCGCCATCTCGGCAGAATGGTCGAATGGCAAGTCTCTGACGGGCTGACACCCTATGTGGACGCGGTTGCAAAAATGGAAGCCCGCGCGGCTGACATTGCCGCCGGAACAGCGGATGAGCTGATCTGGCTGGTAGAGCATCCGCCGCTTTATACCGCAGGTACATCTGCCAAGCCTGCCGATCTGGTCGATCCGGATCGGTTCCCGGTGTTTGAGTCAAAACGCGGCGGGCAGTACACCTATCACGGTCCCGGCCAGCGTGTGGTTTATGTGATGGTCGATGTCGGGGCGCGCGGTCGCGACGTGCGCGCCTTCGTGCAAAGCCTCGAAAACTGGATCATTGCAACGCTCGACAGATTCAACATCAAGGGCGAAGTGCGACAGGGACGCGTTGGTGTCTGGGTTGAGCGCCCCGAAAAAGCCTCGCTATCTGATGGTACTCCGCGCGAAGACAAAATCGCCGCGATCGGTGTCCGGCTGCGCAAATGGGCCAGCTTTCACGGGTTGTCGATCAACGTCGACCCCGACCTAAGCCACTTCGACGGCATCGTGCCCTGCGGGATCAGCGAACACGGCGTCACCAGCCTTGTCGATCTGGGGCTGCCGGTGACGATGGCGGATGTGGATGTGGCGCTGAAAACGACTTTTGCTTCCGCGTTCGGGGACAAAAGGTAAGGAATTCCCCAATATAATGTAACTCCCAAGCACCCCCCACGTTTGAGTGTTATTGTCAGTTTTATGGTGAGTCGAATTTGCCATTTTGCGCGTGTTTTTTTTCTTTCTTGTCTGAATTCTGTGGCGCCGGGTTGATTTCTCTGAATCAGTGGTGGGATGGATCAGGTTGCCGCCCTTGAACAACTTCTCGCCACGGCTCTGCGTCGGATCGCTGAGCTTGAAGCTGCGTTGGCGAGCATGGCGGAAGAGATCACGGACCTGCGCCGACAGTTGGCCAAGAACAGCAGCAATAGCAGCAAGCCCCCTTCAAGTGATGGCCTGAAGAAGCCAGCCCCGCGCAGCCTGCGTGGCAAATCCGGAAAGAAAAGTGGCGGCCAAGTTGGCCACCGGGGCGACACCCTGCGCCAGACGTCAACACCCGACTTTGTCGAACGGCATGAGGCGACGCATTGCAGCGCCTGTCAGAGCGCCCTGACGGCGGAGATGGTGAAAGGGATCGAGAAGCGTCAGGTGTTCGACTTGCCTGCGCCACGCCTGGAGGTCACCGAGCATCAGGCGGCGGTTTATTGTTGCGACCATTGTCGAGCCACGACGACGGCTGGCTTTCCCGATGGCGTGGCCGCGCATGTGCAATATGGCACGCGCATGCGGGCAGTGGCGGTCTATTGCAATGTTCAGCAGCTGATACCCGAGGATCGGGTCTGCCAGCTTATGCGCGACCTGTTTGGGGCCACCAGCTTGTGCGCGGCCAGCGTGACCAACTGGACGCGCGGCGCGGCAAATAAGATGGGTGTCGTGGTTGAACACATTCTCGCCCGGCTTGCCGAAGGCGGCGTTCGGCATCTGGACGAGACCGGACTTCGTGTTGCCGGCAAGCTGCACTGGCTGCACACGATCTGCGATACCGCCTTCACCCATTACCGCATCAGCGCCAAACGCGGTGCTGTTCCAACCTTCCTGACCGGCGGGACGATCATTCATGATCACTGGAAACCCTACTACGCCCATATGAGCGGAGTGGACGCCCACGCCCTCTGCGGGGCGCATCACTTGCGCGAACTCAAGGCCATCGAAGAGATCGAAAAAGAGCCTTGGGCGACGGAGATGAGCGCAGTGCTTCATAGCGCCAATCAGCTCAGATGCGCGGCTCAGGATCAAGGCGAGACCGAACTCCCGGAACTGGTTCGCCAGGGTATAGTCACCAGATACATGGCGATCCTCGCCAAGGGGCTCGCCTTCCACGAACGCCGGCCCCCGCTGGCCAAAAGCCCCGGCACCCGCGGCCGAAAAGCCAGGCGGCCAGGCCACAACCTGCTCCTCCGCCTGCGTGACTACCGCGATGACGTTTTGCGATTCATCGCCGACTTCGCGGTCCCATTCACAAACAATCAGGCCGAACAGGACCTGCGCATGATGAAGCTGCGCATGAAAATCTCGGGCACCTTCCGCACCCTCGAGGGCGCGCGGGTCTTCGCCGACATCAGGTCCGTCATCTCGACGGCCAGAAAACACCGGTTCAACATCCTGGAAATCCTGACCCTGTCACCACCTCAGATCATCGCACGGCTCTGACGGAACAAAACCCCGCAACCCTATCGGACAGGGTGCTTGGGAGTTACAATATAATTACATTCGCGCGCGTCATACTCTGTGCAAGACAATCGCTGCTGGGAGTCTTTGATATGCACGCACACGCACTTTTTCTGGTCATGGTCGGGATCGGCATGGCAATGGTAATTCCACTCGCGGCTCTCGCGGGGTAAACTTCTGCTCGTTTTCCCTTGGCCGCCGATGGGTGTGACGCGGCCAATGATTGACGCACTCGTCCCTTTGGGGCGGGTGCGTTTTTTAGGTCGGTGGCAATCTTTGCGCAGTTAACTGGCACGGCGTGGCGGTTGCGGATCGCAAAGTTCCGAAACCAGCAATTTTGTAATGCCACCTTTTGGTGCGTTAGCAGGCCATTCGGCATAGGTTTCCAGCGACACCAATTCCCAATCAGGGCACAGAACCCTGACCACACCGCTGGCAATATCATCGGCCGCTAAAAATTCAGGCACGATCGCAACGCCGACACCAGCGCGCGCAAACCGATAAAGAGCATACGCGTCATTCACACTGATCTGTATGTCGGGCACGATCTGAAAATTCGGTCGACCCGGTTTCTTCAATTCCGGCTTTATCCCTTGCGCGGGTGCCAGAATGATCCACTGCTGATCTTTCAGGTCTTCTGGTCGTTCAATCGGCCCGTGTGTCGCCAGATAACTCTGTGCCGCCACAAGCCGCCGCTTACCCTTGAACATCGATTGACGATTGGCGGCGCGGCTGCGGTTCAAACCTGTTCGGATCGCCAAATCGTAGCCATCGTTGACCAGGCTTCGTCTTTCATCTGTGAAGTCCAAACGCAGCAGAATCTTCGGGTAACGCATACTGAATGCCGCGATATCGTCGATAAGCCGAGACTGCGAAAGCGCAGACGACATCGTAACCCGAAGCGTACCTGACGGCTCTTCAGAATGACCGCGCAGTTCGTTTAACCCGGACTCAACGGCGTCAAGCATTGTATGGGCGGAATTCAAGAGCTTTTCACCGTCGCTGGTCAGCGTCAGCCGCCGGGTTGACCGATAGATCAGGGCAACGCCCAACTTGTCCTCCAGTTGCGCAATGTGGTGGCTGATCACCGAGGGCGATAACTGCAACTCCGCCGCAGCGCCGCGGAATGATCCACATTCTATGGTTTTGGCGAAAATTGCGATTTGGCGAAGTTCGTCATGCATTGTTCGATTTTATCGAATAGTCATTTCGATTTAAAGCATCTTATGAATTTACCACGGCGGCAGCATATAGGAAGAAGGCATCCAGTCAGGGTGTTCTGTACAACATCATTTGGAGAGCAAATCGTGACCAAACTGAAAAAAATCATCACCGCCGGGGCACTTGGGTTGACCGTTATTGCGGGCGCCGCGAATGCCGACAACAAAGACACTGTCCAGGTGTTTTACGACTTTCTGGCCAACCCCGGATCGCAAAGCCATGCAAACGCCTTTCTTGGCGCAACGGCCGAAGACTGGGAAAGCGTTGGCGATTTTTCCGGCAAGAACAAGACGCGCGAACAACTTGTAGCGCAATTTGGCGGTATGTCGAAACTGATCCCGGATCTGGTCTGGGACGTGCAGGAAATGCACGAAGACGGTGATACCGTCATCGTGCGCAGCCGCGCAACCGGCACGCCGGCTGGACCATTCTTTGGTGTGGATGGACAAGGACGCAGCTTTGACATCATGGCCATCGACATCCACGAGTTGGAAGACGGTCTGGTGACCCGGACGTTCCATGTCGAAGACTGGGCAAGCGCGCTGCAACAATTGCGCGGCCAATAATAAGTATTTGCATGAACGGAGGGGCAACTTCCGTTCATGCCGGTCCCGCGGGTTAATGACGACGCATAGACCAATTGGAAAACGTTAATTGCGTAGGCTGACTTTGTTAGCATCGTCGCCACGGACAGCGCCCTGAAGTTGGCCAGGGCTTGCCGCCTTATGCAATGTTAAATTACCGGCGCGGCTAAGATTTTGATGACGCCACGTTTCCCCTGACGCGCCACTGCGACAATCTGATCGCCCAAACATAGGCTCCTGCGACGCTAAGGTCGTTGCCCTGCCTCGCTCTCCACACTAAAACCCTCGCCAAACCGGGCTGGGATTCCGTCCTTTGCCCCAGAATCACTAACGCCTGGAGGCATCCAATGGCAGACGCAGCGGCCCACGGCCACGACCACCACGACGAGCGGTCTTTCTTTACACGCTGGTTCATGTCGACGAACCACAAGGATATCGGAATTCTCTATATTCTGACTGGCGGTCTCGTCGGATTCGTCTCGGTCTGTTTCACGATCTTCATGCGTTACGAGTTGATGGATCCCGGTGTGCAATATATGTGCCTTGAAGGCGCGCGTCTGGTCGCTGATGCCGCGACACCATGTACGCCAAACGGCCATCTCTGGAACGTTCTGATCACCGGGCACGGTGTGACGATGATGTTCTTTGTCGTCATTCCGGTGCTTTTCGGCGGATTTGGTAACTTTTTCATGCCGTTACAGATCGGCGCGCCGGATATGGCCTTCCCGCGGATGAACAATCTTTCGTACTGGATGTTTACCGCCGGTTCGACATTCGCCGTGCTGTCCGTCTTCATGCCGGGCGGCAACGGACAGGCCGGATCGGGCGTGGGATGGGTGCTTTACCCGCCGCTTTCGACCAGCGAACAAGGCTGGTCGATGGACCTCGCGATCTTTGCGGTGCACCTGTCTGGTGCCTCCTCGATCCTTGGCGCGATCAACATGATCACCACGTTTCTGAACATGCGCGCCCCGGGCATGACGTTGTTCAAGGTGCCGCTGTTTGCGTGGTCGATTTTCGTCACCGCATGGCTGATCCTTCTGTCCCTGCCAGTTCTGGCGGGTGCAATCACCATGCTTTTGACCGACCGGAATTTCGGTACCACGTTCTTTGATGCTGCCGGTGGCGGGGACCCGATCCTTTACCAGCACATCCTGTGGTTCTTCGGGCATCCGGAAGTCTACATCGTGATCGTGCCGGCTTTTGGTGTAATCAGCCACGTCGTCGCCACGTTCAGCCGCAAGCCGGTCTTCGGCTATCTGCCGATGGTCTGGGCCATGATCGCCATTGGCGCGCTTGGCTTCGTCGTCTGGGCGCACCACATGTACACCGTTGGCATGAGCCTGACACAGCAGTCGTATTTCATGCTGGCGACAATGGTCATCGCGGTGCCCACGGGCGTGAAAGTGTTCAGCTGGATTGCGACCATGTGGGGCGGTTCAATCGAGTTCAAAACGCCGATGCTGTTTGCCTTCGGCTTCATCTTCCTCTTCACCGCTGGTGGTGTGACGGGCATCGTCCTGTCCCAGGCAGGCGTTGATCGGGCCTATCACGACACCTATTACGTCGTTGCGCATTTCCACTATGTGATGAGCCTTGGCGCGGTCTTCGGGATCTTCGCGGCGGTCTATTACTGGATCGGCAAGATGAGCGGGCGGCAATATCCCGAATGGGCGGGTAAGCTGCATTTCTGGGCGATGTTCATCGGTTCGAACATCACCTTCTTCCCGCAGCATTTCCTGGGCCGTCAGGGCATGCCGCGCCGTTACATCGATTACCCCGAGGCCTTCGCCTACTGGAACAAGGTCAGCTCTTATGGCGCGTTCCTGAGTTTCGCGTCTTTCCTCTTCTTCATCGGCATCATGGTCTACACCATCAAATGGGGCCGTCGGGTGGAAGAAAACAACTACTGGAACGAATATGCCGACACGCTGGAATGGTCAGTGTCCAGCCCACCGCCAGAGCACACGTTCGAAATCCTGCCCAAGCAGGAAGAATGGGACAAGGGCCACAGCCACTAGCGGCTGCGCCTGCCCAGCCGAATAGGCGCGAACTGAGTTCAAAAGCCCCGCCAAGCCGCGGGGCTTTTTCCTGACAAAGAGGCACGCCATGAACAACCGCAGACTGACGACAGCATTTGAGGTGACGGGCTCTGCGCTCGCCATCGCATACGCCATGCTGATTGCGTCAAATACCGGATATGAGTTGCTTGGGTTCTCCTTGCTGCTGCTCTCGGCGCTGTTGTTTGCCGGGTGGGCGATTATCGACAGGCGTTGGGCATTTCTGCTGTTGCAGGTAACTCCCAAGCACCCCCCACGTTTGAGTGTTATTGTCAGTTTTATGGTGAGTCGAATTTGCCATTTTGCGCGTGTTTTTTTTCTTTCTTGTCTGAATTCTGTGGCGCCGGGTTGATTTCTCTGAATCAGTGGTGGGATGGATCAGGTTGCCGCCCTTGAACAACTTCTCGCCACGGCTCTGCGTCGGATCGCTGAGCTTGAAGCTGCGTTGGCGAGCATGGCGGAAGAGATCACGGACCTGCGCCGACAGTTGGCCAAGAACAGCAGCAATAGCAGCAAGCCCCCTTCAAGTGATGGCCTGAAGAAGCCAGCCCCGCGCAGCCTGCGTGGCAAATCCGGAAAGAAAAGTGGCGGCCAAGTTGGCCACCGGGGCGACACCCTGCGCCAGACGTCAACACCCGACTTTGTCGAACGGCATGAGGCGACGCATTGCAGCGCCTGTCAGAGCGCCCTGACGGCGGAGATGGTGAAAGGGATCGAGAAGCGTCAGGTGTTCGACTTGCCTGCGCCACGCCTGGAGGTCACCGAGCATCAGGCGGCGGTTTATTGTTGCGACCATTGTCGAGCCACGACGACGGCTGGCTTTCCCGATGGCGTGGCCGCGCATGTGCAATATGGCACGCGCATGCGGGCAGTGGCGGTCTATTGCAATGTTCAGCAGCTGATACCCGAGGATCGGGTCTGCCAGCTTATGCGCGACCTGTTTGGGGCCACCAGCTTGTGCGCGGCCAGCGTGACCAACTGGACGCGCGGCGCGGCAAATAAGATGGGTGTCGTGGTTGAACACATTCTCGCCCGGCTTGCCGAAGGCGGCGTTCGGCATCTGGACGAGACCGGACTTCGTGTTGCCGGCAAGCTGCACTGGCTGCACACGATCTGCGATACCGCCTTCACCCATTACCGCATCAGCGCCAAACGCGGTGCTGTTCCAACCTTCCTGACCGGCGGGACGATCATTCATGATCACTGGAAACCCTACTACGCCCATATGAGCGGAGTGGACGCCCACGCCCTCTGCGGGGCGCATCACTTGCGCGAACTCAAGGCCATCGAAGAGATCGAAAAAGAGCCTTGGGCGACGGAGATGAGCGCAGTGCTTCATAGCGCCAATCAGCTCAGATGCGCGGCTCAGGATCAAGGCGAGACCGAACTCCCGGAACTGGTTCGCCAGGGTATCGTCACCAGATACATGGCGATCCTCGCCAAGGGGCTCGCCTTCCACGAACGCCGGCCCCCGCTGGCCAAAAGCCCCGGCACCCGCGGCCGAAAAGCCAGGCGGCCAGGCCACAACCTGCTCCTCCGCCTGCGTGACTACCGCGATGACGTTTTGCGATTCATCGCCGACTTCGCGGTCCCATTCACAAACAATCAGGCCGAACAGGACCTGCGCATGATGAAGCTGCGCATGAAAATCTCGGGCACCTTCCGCACCCTCGAGGGCGCGCGGGTCTTCGCCGACATCAGGTCCGTCATCTCGACGGCCAGAAAACACCGGTTCAACATCCTGGAAATCCTGACCCTGTCACCACCTCAGATCATCGCACGGCTCTGACGGAACAAAACCCCGCAACCCTATCGGACAGGGTGCTTGGGAGTTACTGTTGCAGTTTTTTTATGCGACTTCGGCTATAATCGGGCTGATCCGCTGGGCATAATTCGCGGCATTTCATGACCCGTCGTGTAGTGGCGCGCCCGTTTCGCGGGTCATCGCCGTGTCCACCCCCACAGGCAGATCAACTCTACCGCCACATGCGCCCCCGCAATCGCCGTCGCACCTGTTGTGTCAAAGGGCGGTGAAACTTCGGCCACGTCAGCCCCAACCATGTTGATCCCCGCCATCCCGCGCAGGATCGCTGCCGCCTGCCAACTGGACAGACCGCCCCAAACGGGCGTTCCGGTGCCCGGTGCAAACGCGGGGTCAAGCCCATCAATGTCGAAGGTCACATATACCTTTGCCTCGCCGACCCGCGCCTTGATCCTCTCGGCCACAGCGTCCGGCCCGATCCTGTGGGCTTCGGCGGCATCCAGTATCTCGAATTCCAGCGGATCCGGGTTATCCGTTCGAATGCCCACCTGAATGGACCGGGACATGTCGATCGGCCCCTCTTTCACCGCCTTGTAAACAAACGTGCCGTGATCGATCCTGTGCGGTTCGTCATCTGCCCAGGTATCCCCATGTGCGTCAAACTGGACCAGCGCCAGCGGACCGTGTTTCGCCACATGCGCCCGCAAGATCGGCAGTGTGATGAAATGATCGCCCCCAAGCGAGATTGCCGCCGCGCCGGCGTCAAGTATCGCAGTAATATGCGCCTCGATCGCCGCTGGCACATCGGGCACATGCGCATAGTCGAACGCCATATCGCCGTAATCTGCGATCGCGAACCGGGTCATCGGGTCATAGCCCCAGCCATAGGGCGCATCGGATGCCTGCAGGCTCGATGCCTCGCGGATCGCGCGCGGTCCAAGCCGTGTGCCGGGCCGGTTCGTCACCGCCTGATCGAAAGGAATACCTGTCACCGCGAGATCTACGTCGGTCAGATCCTTGGTGTAGGTCCGGCGCAGGAACGACGTAATCCCGGCGAATGTGTTCTCGCTTGAGAGCCCTTTGAGCCCATCACGCGTGACGGCGGTATCGATCTGTGATTTTGCGTCCTCCAGTGCCAAATGCGCCTCCCCCGGATCATGCCAATGACTGTTCTATAGGACAGTGACGCGAATGGCGGGTTTGTAAAGACCAACTCTGCTGATGTCTGAACTTGGCCTGAAGCGGGCGTTCCCATAACTGGATAAAAGACGCGCGATTGCCTGCCCGTGGGATGGCGATCAAGCCTTGTAGTTTGCTCGTTTATCCCAGCCAAGTCCGTATACGTTCAATAGCTCGTACCCAGCATCACCAAATCGCCAGCCCGTGGGGACGGGCAGGCGATTGCGCGGCGCCTGCGGCTTGATTCCGCGCGAAGGGCGCAAACCCGCAACGTCCGCTTCAGACCAAAAGGCAATCGGCCAAAAACCTGATCACACGGATTACAAAGGCTGCGCCCGCTCCACTAACCGCGCGAAAAACGACGCCCCAATCGGCGCGATCTCGTCGTTGAAATCATAAGCCGGGTGGTGGCAATAGGCCGTGTCCCCCTGTCCCAGAAACAGATACGCCCCGGGTCGTGCCTCCAGCATATAGGCGAAATCCTCCGCCCCCATTTCGCGCTGACCACCGGTTGTGACCTTGTCCTCGCCAACCACCTCTGCCGCGACCCCGGCTGCGAAATCCGCCTCATCGGCATGGTTCACCGTCGCCGGATAGCCCTCATCAAACGTCAGTTCCGCCTCCAGCCCGAAGGAGGCCGCCTGCCCTGCGATAATCTCGCGAAGCCGCCGGAACACCATCGCGCGCACGTCCTTGTCAAAGGTTCGGATTGTGCCCGAAAACACGGCGCTGTGGGGAATGATGTTGTTGGCCGTCCCTGCATGGATCTGCGTCACCGAGATCACCAGATCGTCGATGGCCTTATGATTGCGGCTGACAATCGTCTGGATCGCCTGAACCATCGTCACAGCCGCCGCAATCGGATCGTTACTTTCATGCGGCCACGCGCCATGCCCGCCAACGCCCTGCACAACGACTTCAAACTCATCCACCGCCGCCATGATCGGCCCCGGCGTCGTATAAAACGTCCCCTCCTCATATAATGGCGCGTTGTGGATGCCGTAGACTTGGGTAATCGCGAACCGGTCCATGATGCCCTCTTGCACCATGACTTCGCCGCCGCCGCCCTCCTCCGCAGGCTGGAAAATCAGTGCCACGCGCCCTTTGAAGTTCCGCGTCTCGGCGAGATACCGCGCCGCGCCCAAAAGCATCGTGGTATGCCCGTCATGGCCGCAGGCGTGCATTTTGCCCGGCGTTTCGCTGGCATAATCCGCGCCCGTGATCTCATCCAGCGGCAGCGCATCCATATCCGCGCGCAGGCCAATCGTTGGTCCCTCGCCTTGCCCTTCAATGATCGCCACGATCCCTGTGGTCGCGATCCCTTCATGCATTTCGTCAACGCCGAATTCGCGCAACCGTTCCGCCACGAATGCAGATGTCTTGTGCAGATCAAATCCCAGCTCCGGATTGCGGTGCATCCATTGCCGCCATTCCTTCATATCGCCTGCGTAATCGCCAATTCGGTTGATGATGGGCATTGCTGGACTTGTCCTTCCGCTTGCCGGATAACTCTGCAAAAGTTTCCACCAAAAACCCGGGGGCCACAATGGGCAAGAATGATCTGGTGCATGACCCCAATGGTGGACTTCCCCGTCTGCTGGAAATCATGCGCCGCCTGCGCGACCCGGACTCGGGATGCCCCTGGGATATCGAACAGACGTTCGCCACCATCGCACCCTACACGATTGAGGAGGCATACGAAGTCGCCGACGCCATCGAGCGTGAAGCGTGGGACGAGCTGAAAGGAGAACTCGGCGACCTCCTCTTCCAGTCCGTATTCCACGCGCAAATGGCGACCGAAGCGGGAATGTTTACCTTCGACGAGGTCGCCGACGGGATGTCGGACAAGATGGTCGCCCGCCACCCGCATGTCTTTGGTGATGAAAGCCGCGATAAATCCGCAGATCAGCAAACCCGCGATTGGGAGGCCGTGAAGGCCGCCGAGCGCGCAAAACGCGGTGCCTTCGGTGTTCTGGATGACGTCGCCGTGGGCCTGCCTGCACTTTTGCGTGCGGTAAAGTTACAGAAACGCGCCGCACGGGTCGGGTTCGACTGGCCAGATGCCGAACAGGTGCTGGACAAGATCGCCGAAGAGACCCGAGAACTGGTCGAGGCCCGCGACAGCAAATTGCACGATGATGTATTCGAAGAATTCGGCGACCTTCTGTTCGTCATCGCCAACCTTGCCCGCCACCTGAAGATCGACCCCGAGGCCGCCCTGCGCGCCGCCAATGCGAAATTCACCCGCCGGTTTCGCGCTATTGAGGCTGATCTTGCCGCGCGCGGGAAGCGCCCCGAAGACAGCGATCTGGCCGAGATGGATGCGCTTTGGAACGTCGCGAAGTTTGCAGAGCGTGCCATTTGATCCGGCCGCCTAGAATCCTTTGACGAACGCGCGCACTTGAGCAAGCCAATGCTGCAACGCAGTACCGACAAATTACCGGCGTGATACAGCCTTGTGTTTCGGGACGTTCCTGCGCAACTTCACCCCATGACCCGCAAGATCATTATCGATACCGACCCCGGCCAGGACGACGCCGTCGCGATCCTGTTGGCGCTGGCGTCCCCGGAACTCGAAGTGCTCGGCATTACTGCTGTTGCGGGCAATGTGCCCCTGTCGCTGACACAAAAAAATGCGCGTATCGTCTGTGAGTTGGCGGGAAAAACGGATGTTCCGGTCTTTGCTGGTTGCGACCGCCCGCTGGCGCGCAATCTCGTCACGGCAGAGCATGTTCACGGCAAAACCGGTCTGGACGGTATAGATCTGCCTGATCCGACCATGCCGTTGCAGGACGCGCATGGCGTGGATTTCATTATCGAAACCCTGCGACGTGAGCCAACTGGCTCTGTCACAATCTGCCCGCTCGGCCCGCTCACCAATATCGCAACCGCATTTCAAAGGGCACCTGAAATCATAGACCGGGTACAGGAAATCGCGCTCATGGGCGGCGCGTATTTCGAAGTTGGCAACATAACCCCGGCAGCGGAATTCAACATTTACGTCGATCCGGAAGCCGCTGATATCGTTTTTAAATCCGGTGTACCGATCACGGTTCTGCCGCTTGATGTCACGCATAAGGCACTTGTCACCAAACCGCGAAACAATGCCTTTCGCGCGCTTGGCCGCATTGGCGAGGTTGTCGCGTCCTGGACCGATTTTTTTGAGCGCTTTGACAAGGAAAAATACGGGTCCGCCGGCGCCCCCCTGCACGACCCGACGGTCATCGCCTATCTCTTGAAACCGGACCTTTTTTCCGGTCGCCACATCAACGTGGAAATCGAAACGAAATCTGACCTGACCCGGGGTATGACAGTCGCCGACTGGTGGCACGTCACCGACCGCACAGCAAATGCCACATTTATGGGTGACATCAACGCCGATGGCTTCTTCGCGCTGCTAACCGAACGGATCGCACTGCTATGAGCGCGGCGCTGCATCTTGCGGGACCCGACGACGCCGAGCGTCTGAACAATCTTGCCGCTGCATTCCATGCCGAAATGGGTATGGACCTGTCTGATGATCACCGCGCAAAGGCCGTTGCAGAGGTCTGCTCCGGCATTCCGCACGCGGTGGCCTATCTGATCGGTCCCCGCAACGCGCCCCTGGGCTATATCATTCTTTCTATGGGGTTTTCGTTGGAATCCGGAGGTCTGGATTGCATGATTGACGAGTTCTTCATTCGCGCCAAGTTGCGCGGCCGGGGCATTGGCAGTGAGGCACTGATTGCCGTCGCGAAAATGCTCAGCGCCAATGGGGTGAAATCGATTTACCTGGAAGTTGTCGCCAATGACGAGGCGACGCAGCGCCTTTATGCTAAGCTTGGCTTCAAGCTGCGCGCGCACAATCACCTGATGGCGCGCGCGCTGTGATATCCCTCGACAGTTCAGGATATTCTCGGCAAAATCGCACATGACCCCGCAATTCGACAATTCCTATGCCCGCCTGCCGGACCGGTTTTTTGCGCGCACCAATCCAACACCGGTTGGCAATCCCGGTTTGATCGCGGTCAATGCCGGGCTGGCCCGCGAATTGGGGTTGGATACGGATTGGCTGACGTCCAGCGACGGCATCGCAGCATTGGCGGGCAACGCGGTCCCTGACGGGGCAGAGCCGCTTTCGCAGGCCTATGCCGGGCACCAGTTCGGCGGCTGGGTGCCGCAACTTGGTGACGGGCGCGCTGTACTTCTGGGGGAAGTGATTGATTCCAACGGGATACGACGTGACATTCAACTAAAGGGATCTGGCCGCACCCCGTTCAGCCGTGGCGGCGACGGGCGCGCATGGATCGGGCCGGTGATCCGCGAATACGTGATGTCAGAGGCGATGCACGCACTTGGCATTCCCACCACCCGCGCCCTTGCCGCCGTCACCACCGGAGAAGTCATTCACCGGGAACGCGCCCTGCCCGGCGCCGTGCTGACCCGCGTCGCGTCGAGCCATATCCGCGTCGGGACGTTTCAGTATTTCGCCGCCCGTAAGGATGTCGAGGCGTTGCAGGCGCTGGCCCATCACGTCATTCAGCGTCACTATCCCGATGCGGCAAGCGCGCTTGAACTCTTAGAACACGTCATTGCGCGGCAGGCCAAGCTCATCGCGCATTGGGCATCCGTGGGCTTCATCCACGGCGTGATGAACACCGACAATGCACATATCGCGGGTGAAACCATCGACTATGGCCCATGCGCCTTCATGGATGAATATCACCCGGACACGGTCTATTCCTCCATCGACCAGTTCGGACGCTATGCCTATTCCAATCAACCCAACATCGCGGTCTGGAACATGGCACAGCTTGCCACAGCGCTGTTGCCGTTGATCGACGAAGATATGGACACCGCCGTCGAAAAAGCGACGCAAGCCGTGCATCGTTTTCCCGATATCTTTCACACGGCATGGCTGGACCTGTTCCGTGCCAAGATCGGGTTGACGGGTGCGGAAACCGGCGACAAAGCCCTTATTGACGGGCTTCTGACCCGTATGGCGACGGTGAAAGCAGATTTCACCAACACTTTCCGCGCGCTGGCCGAGGGGCGCGGGGCGCAGGCCTTCCCTGACGCGGTCGCCTTTGAAAGCTGGGCGCCGGATTGGCAGGCGCGCCTGTCACGCGAAACGGGCGATCCGCAGGCCTTGATGCGCGCCACCAACCCTGCGGTGATCCCGCGCAATCATCGTGTCGAAGAGGTGATCGAGGCCGCGCTTGGCGACGACTTTGCACCGTTTCACAGCCTGAATTCAGTCCTCGCAACGCCATTTGAACTCAGGCCAAAGAACGGCGCCTATGCCAATCCACCAAAGCCCGAACAGGTCGTCCACCAGACATTCTGCGGCACCTGAGGCACCTTCATCTGGCCATAAATACTTCGGGGGGTCTGGGGGGCTGGCCCCCCGGTTAGTCGGATCGGCCAAAGGCCGATTCGAAACTTCAAGCCCGCCGTGGACGGTTGATCAACACCAGGCCCAAACAGACCAACGCCAATGCCCCGATCAGGCTCATCCCAACGGTTTCATCAAGCAGCAGCCAACCGAACACCACGCCGAAAATTGGCGCCAGAAAGCTGAACGACGTGACTGCCCCGGCGGGATAGCGTTTCAACAACCAGAACCAGAACAGAAACACACCAGCGCCGACAATCACGATCTGGAAGGCGACCCCGAAGTAATGCTCCGGTTGGAAATCCCGCACAAAGGGGCCGAAAAACGGCGCCGCGATCAGCAGGATCACCGCCGAGACCGACAATTGCCAATACATCTGCATCATCGGCGCGACACCGGCAAAGGCCGTCGCCCGGGCAATGATCGCAATGCCCGCCCAGCCAAATGACCCGACCAGAGCCATGATATCGCCCGCAATGCTGCCTTGGCCCGCGCCGGGTCGTGTCAGCAACGCCAGCGCCACCCCTGCGACGGCCAGCGCCAGACCCAGGATTTTCAGCCCATTCAACCGCTCTCCCGGTACGACGAAATGCGCCAACAGCGCGAACCAGACCGGCATTGTGTAAAACATCACCGATGTGCGCGCGACGGTGGTCAGATCAAGGGCCACGAATAACAGGATGAATTCGCCCGCAAAAAGCGTGCCCGACAACAGGCCGGACCACCAGACCGCGCGCGCGAAAACCGGCCGTAGCCCGATCCAGCGCATCCATAGATACAGGATGATCATTGCCCCGAAGGACCGGATGCCAGCCATAAATACCGGCTGCAGCCCCTCGTTCACAAACTTGATGACAACCTGATTGAAACCCAAAAGCGCTGAAAAACCGATCAGCGATATCAGCCCGAAAGCGTCAAGGTTTTCCCGGCGTTCCATTCGCGCGACCGAACGCGCCCTGCGGCGCAGTGTCAACCCGGTTCCTGACACGAAACTCTCGTGCTAAACGCCCTCGCAGACAGGGAGCCTGACGTCATGGACCTATTGCAAATCGCCGCCCTTCTGATCGTGCTGGCCGGGGTGTTCGGCGTCGTGAACTATTTCTTTCTGAAACTGCCGCCCGCCATCGGCATTCTCGTGGTCGCCCTTTTTGCCTCGCTCGGTGTCATGGCGCTCGACTGGATCTTGCCTGCGCTTAATATCAGGCCGGCCATCAGCGCCGAGGTCGAAGCCTTCGAATTCTCCGAGGCGCTGCTTGAGGGCATGTTGGGCCTGTTGCTGTTTGCCGGTGCATTGCACGTGAAATTGAGCGATTTGCGACAGCAATGGCGCGTCGTGTTTTTGATGGCGACGATGGGCGTTGCGCTGTCGACTGTGATCGTCGGGGTTGGCTTCACATGGATCACCGGAATGCCGATCCTGATTGCGCTGGTGTTTGGTTCCTTGATTTCGCCCACTGATCCTGTCGCCGTGCTGGGTGTCTTGCGCGAGGCCAATCTGCAGAAATCGCTGGAAACCAAGATCGCCGGTGAGTCGCTGTTCAATGACGGCGTTGGCTACGTCGTGTTCCTTGTCCTCGTCGGCATCGCGTTTCCGGGCGATGATCACCACGGTTCTGGCCTTGCTGACGCCGCCCAACTGTTCTTTCAGGAGGCCGTCGGCGGCGCCGTTCTGGGCATCGCACTTGGCTGGCTGACATTCCGCGTCATGCGCCACATCGACGATTATTCGCTCGAGGTGCTGCTGACCCTCGCTTTGGTATTCGGCGGCTATCAACTGGCCGTCTATCTGCATTTCTCTGCCCCGATCATGGCGGTCTGTGCAGGTCTTCTGATTGGCGATATCGGCGCGAAACAGGGGATGAGTGCAGAGACGCGATCTTACGTCGATGCATTCTGGAAGCTGATCGACGAAATCCTGAACGCGGTTTTGTTCCTGATGATCGGGGTCGAGGTCTTTGCGGTCACATTTTCCACTGACTTTGTAACCGCGGGCCTTATGTCCATCGTACTGGCGCTTATTGCCCGTCTGGCGGCCGTGTCGGTGCCGGTCATGCTGTTGAAACCATTCCGCGACTTTTCTCGCGGCACGATCCCGATCATGACATGGGGCGGGCTCAAGGGCGGGATTTCCGTCGCATTGGCGCTGTCCCTGCCCGATGGCGAATGGAAACCGCTGATCCTGACCTGTACCTACATGGTCGTGCTGTTTTCGATCATCATTCAGGGGCTCACGGTGGCGCGCGTGGCAACCCGTGTCGGGCGCGAGCCGGAATTGGGCTAAGACGCCCTATTCCCAGGCTCGATTGCCCAAAGCCACCGTCCCGATCCGCGGCAGGCGCAGCTTTGGCAGGACCACACCGCTGGCCCCAATCCGTCGCGCCACAGCGCCACTGCCAAGCTTGAACCGCGCCAAACCCGGTGCGTCACGCGTGTTCAGCATCCCCAATTCCAGCCTGTTGCGGCCCCTGCCCGAGAATTCCTGCATCGCGTGCCACATCAACAGGTTATGCGCCGACACCGCGCGCCCGGCGTTGTTGGCCCAACCGATCTGATAGCTGGCGGTTGGTGCGTGATCGAGAAATATCATCACCGCCACAAGCTCTGACCCGGCATAAGCGCGAAAGGTGACGACTGTTTCCGGGTGCACCTTCCCCCAGGCCTTATAAAATGCGGCCGGCAGGTTGCGGTAGCCGCGCGTTCTTTGCTGAGCCAGCTCCAATGACAAATCTCCTGCCAGCGCCTGAACGCCCTGCTCTTTCGTGATGCGCAATCCTGAACGCTCCGCGGCCCGCAACCGGTTGCGCCATTTTCCGTACATCGCGGCGCGCATCGCGTCGTCATCGCGGGCAAGCGGAATTTCCGCTACGTGAAATTCGGACATCAGCGGCCAAATGCCCGCCTCATCGTAGTCCGGCGTGATCAAAAGAACCTTTGGCCCGGATTCCGGCACGGTGGACTTTAACGTCATCAGTGCCCGTTTCCTTAGCCCCTTCGACACTTCGAACCGCCACACAGGACCGCGCGAACACAACCCGACGCCGATACCACATCGACGCATCACGTATTGCGCCTGCCCAATCACATCCTGCCCTTCAAAAATCACGGCCCGATGAACGCGCAACCCTAGGCCGCGCATTGCTTCGCCATAGGCCCAGCTTTGCTGTAGCGATGCGCGATCAGGCGGCAGCAGATCGGCCCATTCCCTTCGGCTTAACGCGTTCCAGACAATTTTCATGGCGCGCATTAAGCGCTTTGAAACCTAAACCGTGGTTAATGCGCCAATGAAAAAAGTCACCGTCATGAAGGTCTATGCCCCGCCATCACGCCCGACATTTCTGGCGGCGTTTCTGGTGGCGGTTGGTTTGAGTATCACATTTCTGATCGGGCTGGGGATTTGGAACGCTTTGGTGTGATGCCGACTAATTTGGGTTCGGTCGGCGCGAAATGATCGGTGTAGGCCCGAAGCGGGCGTACACTCACCTTCCGATCACCCAACCTCATTGGCGGCCATCGACTGCCCGTGGGATGGCGATGCAACATCTCAAAGGCAGCGCTTTATGCCTGCCAAGTCCGCACGAAAACGAAGGATGGCGCCCGGCCTCACCAAATCGCCAGCCCGTGGGGACGGGCAGGCGATGGCCGGGGCGCTTTCAGCGCTGTTAACCCGGCTGGGGTGGTGTATCTGAATGTTAGGTAAAGTCAAAAACTGATATTTCGAATCCTGATACCCGCACCACCTAACCTCGCCGCGCGACACGCAGACGAATCCCGTCACGCGCTCGCACGGTCAGATAAGCCACCGGATCGGGCACATCGCCTTCAATCGGTTCGAAATCATAGCCGCCAACCAGTTGCGCCAGCAAAAGCGGCCCCTCGACCATTGCAAATCCTGCGCCGGTGCAAACACGCGCTCCGGATGAAAACGGCATATATGCCTCGCGCAGGCATTTCTTACCGTTATCAGTAGCATAACGGTCGGGGTTAAAGTCGTCCGGTGTGTCCCACAGGCGTTCATGGCGGTGCTGATGCCAGGGGCTCAACACGATTTGAGAGCCGCGTCTCAGGTTCTGATCGCGAAACCGTTCCGGACAGGTCGTCTCGCGCACCATCATCGGCACCGGCGGATAAAGACGCAGCGTTTCACGAAATACATCGCGGGTGAATTTCAATTTTGAGAGATCGCTGAATTCAAGGTCGCCGGCCTCGCGCACTTCTTCGGCGACGCGCGCCTGTGCTTCGGGATGCGTCGCCAGCAGATACAACGCCCAGCCAAGTGCCGAGGCGCTGGTTTCATGGCCCGCCAGAAAGAAAATCGCCACCTGATCGACCATTTCTTCGGTGGTGAACAGGCGCCCGGTTTCGGGATCTTCAGTGGTCATGATCTTCGTCGCCAGATCATCGGCGCATTGCCGGCTTCGATCTCCCACATGCGCTCTTGCGTCAGCCGGGCGATCAATTCACGAATGACTTTGGCGGACCGCTTCGTTTCCGCCCGGTGAAACCGAGGAAACCAGCGTGGAACCGGCAAAAACGCCGCGAGATTGAGGATCGGTTGCGTGCGCTGATAGGTGCGGAATTCCTGAAAGACCTTGGCCGCGATCTCATGTTCGATCGGGATCGAAAAAAGCGTGCGAAAAATCACATCTGCAGCGGCGTGACTCATCTCTTCCTCGATCTCGACGACACCAACAGCGTTGTCCATGCGCGCCACTGCCGCCTCGCCCGCCGCCTTCATCGCCGCAAATGTGTCGCGCAGGCGACCACCCTCAAATGCGGGGTCAATGATGCGTCGCTGGCGCAGCCAAGTTTCGCCATTGGTCAGAAACACCGAATTCCCCAGCAACGGCCGCAACCCTTCGCCCACGCGATTTGATTTCGGAAAATCCATCGGCCGTTCGTTCAGAACCGTGCGCACCAGTTCCGGCTGATTGATCAGATAGCTGCGAAAGAACGGCGTGCGAAACTCGGCCATCCAGGCGCGGTACAGTTTCGCCGGTTGCGCCGAAAGAATGTCCTGCCTGAAAAGCTTCGCATAGCGCCAAAGCGAAACACGACCCACTCGCGACGCTGGTTTTGGCGGTGTCATGCCGCCATCGATGTATAGCGGCTTGCCGGAATGTCGATGCGGCTGATGCTGGGTTTGCGATCTGCATACCGCTCTCGCAACGTGATCGGCCCGGCGGAGATGCGGAAATAGTCATAATCGCCCGGCTGATCGAAGGCGCAGAGATATTGAAAATGCAGACGGAAGAACCGCCAGCGCAGGCTGGCCCAGGTTTCGGGTTTCAGTGTCTGCGTGAACGCCGCCGAAATCACCAGCGGCCCGGTCTGGTTTTCGGGCGCCACACCGGACACCGCGACGGGATCGCACAGCGCGAAGGCACAGCCATCCCCCGGCGCGGTGACATCCAGCCAGAACACATCCTCGCTTTGGCTCAGATAATGCAGGTCAGCGCGCAGACCGTCCGCTTTGGGCAGGAATGACACCATCGGCACCACTTGCCCCAGCGACAGGAAATTCAGCTTCGGCCCGTTCGCGGGAAGACGGTTCTGCCGCAACAGATTGGCCAGAATCGTCACCGCCAGATGCGCGCCCGATGAATGCCCAACGACCCTTACCACCCTTCAATTTAGCCAGACATCCCAGAGCTTGGGGATTTTGGCATAACCTGCGAGGCATCGTCGGATAGCACGAAGGCCTGTCTTGAAGAGAGAGCATAAGGACCTTCGGGCTTTTCGAATCCCCTTTTTTCGCCGCGTATTGCGACGTGGTGCTCTTCGTTTGCTCCGGTTGAAACAGCCCAGTACATGGCGATTGCCAGCACCAAAATGAGGCGGGCCAATCGATCCGGCTTTTTGATCTGGCTTTGAGTAATTTCAAAGCCCCGGGTTTTGAAGTCGGAGAACATGGCTTCAATTCCCCAACGCATTCCATAATCGAGCACCTTGTACTCGGACGGTGCTGCATTCATGGCAATAATCCAAGGCTCTTTGTGCCCCTCCTCGTGAAGCACTCCAATGTTGCTAAAGACGCCCGTTCCGTAAAGCTCAGCGTTTACAAGCCCTTCGGGCATCAGTTGGGCAATTTCGCGCGTCATCATCTCGCCACCCTGATGTTGCAGTGTGATATTTCCCTTCATGCGCAGCCGGTAGTCCCATCCAGCCTCCTGGCACCATGCGACCAATCGGGCGGTTCCATAAAACCGATCTCCCGCCAGCAACACACGCGCATCCGCCGGGAGCCATGGGCGGACTGCTTCCAAAAGCTCATGTTGCACGCGCCATCCAATCGGCCCTTTGGTCTGGCGTACACGCCAGGCGACCGGGAGGGCCCGATCCCGCATCCGCACCGATAACATCAAAACCTCATGCCCTTCGTTGAGCTTGCTTTGATCAAGGGCCACCACAATCGTTTCTCCGGCCTCACACTGGCGGCGGAAAATTTCACCAACATAGGCCTGCATGATCTCATCAGTATCGATGTGAGGATTGCCCAGAACCCGCGAAATGTATTGATAGCGGTGGTCCACAGAGCCGATATCGCGGGGCAGAGCAGCCGCATTTTCCATCAGATTGACGCTGCGCGTGTTCAAAATCACGCTTGCTATGATGCACAATCCCTCCCGGCGCGACTTGTGATACCCGAGCAAGCGGTCCTGAAAATCCGCCTCAACCTTCGAATAAAGCTCTGAAAAACAAACATTTCCCAACAAACCAGCCTCCAATATCAGCAGTGGAGACTCCTTGAATCACACAGATCAGACAAACGTCAAATCAGATCCGGAAATTTTGAAGGGTGGTAAGCCCGGCGCCACAGAATTCAGACAAGAAAGAAAAAAAACACGCGCAAAATGGCAAATTCGACTCACCATAAAACTGACAATAACACTCAAACGTGGGGGGTGCTTGGGAGTTACCTTCGTTTTTCATTTTGAAAGTTTGGCCAATGCAACGAGGATACTGCAATAAGGTAGGCCAACATAAAATTCGGTTCAATATCCACCGCACGAAACGACCAATTGCTGAAATCCATCAAAGCCGATATTCGTGCAATTGCAGCCAACGGCTTTGCCCCGTACCGACACCGCTGGGATGTTTCCTTGCACTGAACCAAAACCACCCTGATACAATCCAGCAAGAATTCACGACGATATCGTCCAATTTGGTACGGAGCAGAGAGTTATCTGCTTATATGGTAACTCCCAAGCACCCTGTCCGATAGGGTTGCGGGGTTTTGTTCCGTCAGAGCCGTGCGATGATCTGAGGTGGTGACAGGGTCAGGATTTCCAGGATGTTGAACCGGTGTTTTCTGGCCGTCGAGATGACGGACCTGATGTCGGCGAAGACCCGCGCGCCCTCGAGGGTGCGGAAGGTGCCCGAGATTTTCATGCGCAGCTTCATCATGCGCAGGTCCTGTTCGGCCTGATTGTTTGTGAATGGGACCGCGAAGTCGGCGATGAATCGCAAAACGTCATCGCGGTAGTCACGCAGGCGGAGGAGCAGGTTGTGGCCTGGCCGCCTGGCTTTTCGGCCGCGGGTGCCGGGGCTTTTGGCCAGCGGGGGCTGGCGTTCGTGGAAGGCGAGCCCCTTGGCGAGGATCGCCATGTATCTGGTGACGATACCCTGGCGAACCAGTTCCGGGAGTTCGGTCTCGCCTTGATCCTGAGCCGCGCATCTGAGCTGATTGGCGCTATGAAGCACTGCGCTCATCTCCGTCGCCCAAGGCTCTTTTTCGATCTCTTCGATGGCCTTGAGTTCGCGCAAGTGATGCGCCCCGCAGAGGGCGTGGGCGTCCACTCCGCTCATATGGGCGTAGTAGGGTTTCCAGTGATCATGAATGATCGTCCCGCCGGTCAGGAAGGTTGGAACAGCACCGCGTTTGGCGCTGATGCGGTAATGGGTGAAGGCGGTATCGCAGATCGTGTGCAGCCAGTGCAGCTTGCCGGCAACACGAAGTCCGGTCTCGTCCAGATGCCGAACGCCGCCTTCGGCAAGCCGGGCGAGAATGTGTTCAACCACGACACCCATCTTATTTGCCGCGCCGCGCGTCCAGTTGGTCACGCTGGCCGCGCACAAGCTGGTGGCCCCAAACAGGTCGCGCATAAGCTGGCAGACCCGATCCTCGGGTATCAGCTGCTGAACATTGCAATAGACCGCCACTGCCCGCATGCGCGTGCCATATTGCACATGCGCGGCCACGCCATCGGGAAAGCCAGCCGTCGTCGTGGCTCGACAATGGTCGCAACAATAAACCGCCGCCTGATGCTCGGTGACCTCCAGGCGTGGCGCAGGCAAGTCGAACACCTGACGCTTCTCGATCCCTTTCACCATCTCCGCCGTCAGGGCGCTCTGACAGGCGCTGCAATGCGTCGCCTCATGCCGTTCGACAAAGTCGGGTGTTGACGTCTGGCGCAGGGTGTCGCCCCGGTGGCCAACTTGGCCGCCACTTTTCTTTCCGGATTTGCCACGCAGGCTGCGCGGGGCTGGCTTCTTCAGGCCATCACTTGAAGGGGGCTTGCTGCTATTGCTGCTGTTCTTGGCCAACTGTCGGCGCAGGTCCGTGATCTCTTCCGCCATGCTCGCCAACGCAGCTTCAAGCTCAGCGATCCGACGCAGAGCCGTGGCGAGAAGTTGTTCAAGGGCGGCAACCTGATCCATCCCACCACTGATTCAGAGAAATCAACCCGGCGCCACAGAATTCAGACAAGAAAGAAAAAAACACGCGCAAAATGGCAAATTCGACTCACCATAAAACTGACAATAACACTCAAACGTGGGGGGTGCTTGGGAGTTACGATATTTGGCAATAAAGGGAGGACATTATGCCAAAAATGAAAACCGGGGCGCTGTTTGCGGCTGCATTTGGACTGCTTGCGACCAGCGCAACTGCGCAGGCCATACTTACGGCTGAAACCGGACCGCCGGGCACAGTTCCGTTCACCGCGATGACGGCGCTCGCTGAAATCGCGTCGGCCGAGGGGATTGCCAACTTTCAGGTCGCGGACAGCCAGACATTGACCAACTCGGTGCAAAACGTGGCCGAAGGGACGACAGATGTTTCCGGTGCGCCGCTGATCCTGACGTTTTTGATGCAGCGCGGCGCTGGACCCTATGCCAAGTTGGGGCCGGAAAAAGGCGCGGAGCTGGTTGGAAACCTGCGGGCTTTGCACACCTACAACTACGGCGGATTTGGAATGTATGCCTATGACAGTTCCGGCATTTCGGGCTGGGATGGTCTCAAAGGCAAAACCATCCTGAATGGCCCGCCCCGCGGTGCCGCGCTGACCAACGACCGTCAGATTCTGCAACTCGTATCCGGGATTGTGGATGGCGAAGACTATAAAGGCATCCAGGTCAACTGGGGCCAAATGCCCAAATCCATCTCTGATGGATCTGCGGATGCGATGATGCTTCCCGTAACTTTCCCCGATGCCCGCATCACGCGGTCATTGGCTGCTGGTGATATGACTCTGTGGTCGATCCCAAAGGACGTTTGGGATGGCGAGGCTATGCAGAAATATCGTAACTCCCAAGCACCCTGTCCGATAGGGTTGCGGGGTTTTGTTCCGTCAGAGCCGTGCGATGATCTGAGGTGGTGACAGGGTCAGGATTTCCAGGATGTTGAACCGGTGTTTTCTGGCCGTCGAGATGACGGACCTGATGTCGGCGAAGACCCGCGCGCCCTCGAGGGTGCGGAAGGTGCCCGAGATTTTCATGCGCAGCTTCATCATGCGCAGGTCCTGTTCGGCCTGATTGTTTGTGAATGGGACCGCGAAGTCGGCGATGAATCGCAAAACGTCATCGCGGTAGTCACGCAGGCGGAGGAGCAGGTTGTGGCCTGGCCGCCTGGCTTTTCGGCCGCGGGTGCCGGGGCTTTTGGCCAGCGGGGGCTGGCGTTCGTGGAAGGCGAGCCCCTTGGCGAGGATCGCCATGTATCTGGTGACGATACCCTGGCGAACCAGTTCCGGGAGTTCGGTCTCGCCTTGATCCTGAGCCGCGCATCTGAGCTGATTGGCGCTATGAAGCACTGCGCTCATCTCCGTCGCCCAAGGCTCTTTTTCGATCTCTTCGATGGCCTTGAGTTCGCGCAAGTGATGCGCCCCGCAGAGGGCGTGGGCGTCCACTCCGCTCATATGGGCGTAGTAGGGTTTCCAGTGATCATGAATGATCGTCCCGCCGGTCAGGAAGGTTGGAACAGCACCGCGTTTGGCGCTGATGCGGTAATGGGTGAAGGCGGTATCGCAGATCGTGTGCAGCCAGTGCAGCTTGCCGGCAACACGAAGTCCGGTCTCGTCCAGATGCCGAACGCCGCCTTCGGCAAGCCGGGCGAGAATGTGTTCAACCACGACACCCATCTTATTTGCCGCGCCGCGCGTCCAGTTGGTCACGCTGGCCGCGCACAAGCTGGTGGCCCCAAACAGGTCGCGCATAAGCTGGCAGACCCGATCCTCGGGTATCAGCTGCTGAACATTGCAATAGACCGCCACTGCCCGCATGCGCGTGCCATATTGCACATGCGCGGCCACGCCATCGGGAAAGCCAGCCGTCGTCGTGGCTCGACAATGGTCGCAACAATAAACCGCCGCCTGATGCTCGGTGACCTCCAGGCGTGGCGCAGGCAAGTCGAACACCTGACGCTTCTCGATCCCTTTCACCATCTCCGCCGTCAGGGCGCTCTGACAGGCGCTGCAATGCGTCGCCTCATGCCGTTCGACAAAGTCGGGTGTTGACGTCTGGCGCAGGGTGTCGCCCCGGTGGCCAACTTGGCCGCCACTTTTCTTTCCGGATTTGCCACGCAGGCTGCGCGGGGCTGGCTTCTTCAGGCCATCACTTGAAGGGGGCTTGCTGCTATTGCTGCTGTTCTTGGCCAACTGTCGGCGCAGGTCCGTGATCTCTTCCGCCATGCTCGCCAACGCAGCTTCAAGCTCAGCGATCCGACGCAGAGCCGTGGCGAGAAGTTGTTCAAGGGCGGCAACCTGATCCATCCCACCACTGATTCAGAGAAATCAACCCGGCGCCACAGAATTCAGACAAGAAAGGTAACTCCCAAGCACCCTGTCCGATAGGGTTGCGGGGTTTTGTTCCGTCAGAGCCGTGCGATGATCTGAGGTGGTGACAGGGTCAGGATTTCCAGGATGTTGAACCGGTGTTTTCTGGCCGTCGAGATGACGGACCTGATGTCGGCGAAGACCCGCGCGCCCTCGAGGGTGCGGAAGGTGCCCGAGATTTTCATGCGCAGCTTCATCATGCGCAGGTCCTGTTCGGCCTGATTGTTTGTGAATGGGACCGCGAAGTCGGCGATGAATCGCAAAACGTCATCGCGGTAGTCACGCAGGCGGAGGAGCAGGTTGTGGCCTGGCCGCCTGGCTTTTCGGCCGCGGGTGCCGGGGCTTTTGGCCAGCGGGGGCTGGCGTTCGTGGAAGGCGAGCCCCTTGGCGAGGATCGCCATGTATCTGGTGACTATACCCTGGCGAACCAGTTCCGGGAGTTCGGTCTCGCCTTGATCCTGAGCCGCGCATCTGAGCTGATTGGCGCTATGAAGCACTGCGCTCATCTCCGTCGCCCAAGGCTCTTTTTCGATCTCTTCGATGGCCTTGAGTTCGCGCAAGTGATGCGCCCCGCAGAGGGCGTGGGCGTCCACTCCGCTCATATGGGCGTAGTAGGGTTTCCAGTGATCATGAATGATCGTCCCGCCGGTCAGGAAGGTTGGAACAGCACCGCGTTTGGCGCTGATGCGGTAATGGGTGAAGGCGGTATCGCAGATCGTGTGCAGCCAGTGCAGCTTGCCGGCAACACGAAGTCCGGTCTCGTCCAGATGCCGAACGCCGCCTTCGGCAAGCCGGGCGAGAATGTGTTCAACCACGACACCCATCTTATTTGCCGCGCCGCGCGTCCAGTTGGTCACGCTGGCCGCGCACAAGCTGGTGGCCCCAAACAGGTCGCGCATAAGCTGGCAGACCCGATCCTCGGGTATCAGCTGCTGAACATTGCAATAGACCGCCACTGCCCGCATGCGCGTGCCATATTGCACATGCGCGGCCACGCCATCGGGAAAGCCAGCCGTCGTCGTGGCTCGACAATGGTCGCAACAATAAACCGCCGCCTGATGCTCGGTGACCTCCAGGCGTGGCGCAGGCAAGTCGAACACCTGACGCTTCTCGATCCCTTTCACCATCTCCGCCGTCAGGGCGCTCTGACAGGCGCTGCAATGCGTCGCCTCATGCCGTTCGACAAAGTCGGGTGTTGACGTCTGGCGCAGGGTGTCGCCCCGGTGGCCAACTTGGCCGCCACTTTTCTTTCCGGATTTGCCACGCAGGCTGCGCGGGGCTGGCTTCTTCAGGCCATCACTTGAAGGGGGCTTGCTGCTATTGCTGCTGTTCTTGGCCAACTGTCGGCGCAGGTCCGTGATCTCTTCCGCCATGCTCGCCAACGCAGCTTCAAGCTCAGCGATCCGACGCAGAGCCGTGGCGAGAAGTTGTTCAAGGGCGGCAACCTGATCCATCCCACCACTGATTCAGAGAAATCAACCCGGCGCCACAGAATTCAGACAAGAAAGAAAAAAAACACGCGCAAAATGGCAAATTCGACTCACCATAAAACTGACAATAACACTCAAACGTGGGGGGTGCTTGGGAGTTACCAAGAAAGAAAAAAACACGCGCAAAATGGCAAATTCGACTCACCATAAAACTGACAATAACACTCAAACGTGGGGGGTGCTTGGGAGTTACCTTATATGAATCGAAAGCGCGTTTTGCACAGCCTCCTGGCTGACGCATAAAGGAGTAAAATGATGGCAGACACGCAATTTGGGCCAAAGGGCTGGACGCCAGACTGTCTGGGCGACCTTAAAGGCAAGACCTACGTGATTACCGGTGCCAATGCCGGAGCGGGGTATCAGGCCGCACGCATCCTTCTGTCGAAAAAGGCAAGTGTGGTGATGCTGAACCGCAGCGCCCAGAAATCGACCGCCGCCGTCAATGAGCTGAAGCAAGAATTCGGTGCGGAGGCTGACGTGAGCTTTATCCGCATGGACCTCGCAGAACTTGCAACGGTGCGCGAGGCCGCGGCGGCGGTATTGAACAACGTTCCAAAAATTGACGCGCTGATCTGTAATGCCGCCATTGCGCAGGTGCCGACGCAGAAATTCACCAAAGACGGGTTCGAAAGCCAGCTTGGCACCAACCATTACGGCCATTTCGTCCTGTGCGGGATGCTGTTTGACCGCATCGAAGAATCCGCGGGTCGGATTGTTGTTGTTGCCAGCCTTGGCTACAAGTTAGGGATAAAGACGATCCAGTTCGACGACATGAACTGGGACAAGAATTACAGCGCCAATCCGGCATACAGTCAAAGCAAGCTGGCGCAAATGATGTTTGCCTATGAATTGCAAGACCGTGTCGAAGCGGCAAATAAAACCGTCGAGGTTTTCGTCTGCCATCCAGGATCGTCAGCCACGTCGCTCATCAGCACCAGCGGCGGCCTCGCCACCAGAATCGCATTTTACCTCATGTCGTTGTCGCCGATGGTTCAATCGGCCGAAAAAGGCGCCTTTCCGGAAGTAATGTGCGCCACTGAAGATGGTCTGGACCAGCGTGCACTCTATGGCCCCACGGGCCGCATGGAATGGGTCGGTCCAGTCGGCAAGGGCACTCTGGAACCCTACGCCTACGACAAGGCCGTCATGGTGAAACTGTGGGACCGATCAGAGAAGGAAACGGGATTCAAATGGAGTTTTTAAGTGAAGAAAGGGCAAGGCATCGGTTACTCCTCGCGACCTGAGCGGACATTAATGGGCCATGCGGCAAAAGAATAAGCAAATTACCCGGCCAACCACTTTCGTTCCAACTTCTCAATTGCGGCCACTCGATCATCAACTTTCGGGTGGCTCAAAACCAGGCGGGCATTGCGCCCATGTTTGTTTTTGTCAGCGCCTCGAGCTTTTTGAAAAGCGACTTTTGGGGACCTGTTCCGATACCGGATTTGACCAGCAAGGCCGCGGCGTAGGCATCCGCCTCGTATTCGTCACCGCGGCTGAGGCGCGCCGCAAGTAGCGTTGTAAGTGCATTTGCAATGTAGACGTAACTCCCAAGCACCCCCCACGTTTGAGTGTTATTGTCAGTTTTATGGTGAGTCGAATTTGCCATTTTGCGCGTGTTTTTTTCTTTCTTGTCTGAATTCTGTGGCGCCGGGTTGATTTCTCTGAATCAGTGGTGGGATGGATCAGGTTGCCGCCCTTGAACAACTTCTCGCCACGGCTCTGCGTCGGATCGCTGAGCTTGAAGCTGCGTTGGCGAGCATGGCGGAAGAGATCACGGACCTGCGCCGACAGTTGGCCAAGAACAGCAGCAATAGCAGCAAGCCCCCTTCAAGTGATGGCCTGAAGAAGCCAGCCCCGCGCAGCCTGCGTGGCAAATCCGGAAAGAAAAGTGGCGGCCAAGTTGGCCACCGGGGCGACACCCTGCGCCAGACGTCAACACCCGACTTTGTCGAACGGCATGAGGCGACGCATTGCAGCGCCTGTCAGAGCGCCCTGACGGCGGAGATGGTGAAAGGGATCGAGAAGCGTCAGGTGTTCGACTTGCCTGCGCCACGCCTGGAGGTCACCGAGCATCAGGCGGCGGTTTATTGTTGCGACCATTGTCGAGCCACGACGACGGCTGGCTTTCCCGATGGCGTGGCCGCGCATGTGCAATATGGCACGCGCATGCGGGCAGTGGCGGTCTATTGCAATGTTCAGCAGCTGATACCCGAGGATCGGGTCTGCCAGCTTATGCGCGACCTGTTTGGGGCCACCAGCTTGTGCGCGGCCAGCGTGACCAACTGGACGCGCGGCGCGGCAAATAAGATGGGTGTCGTGGTTGAACACATTCTCGCCCGGCTTGCCGAAGGCGGCGTTCGGCATCTGGACGAGACCGGACTTCGTGTTGCCGGCAAGCTGCACTGGCTGCACACGATCTGCGATACCGCCTTCACCCATTACCGCATCAGCGCCAAACGCGGTGCTGTTCCAACCTTCCTGACCGGCGGGACGATCATTCATGATCACTGGAAACCCTACTACGCCCATATGAGCGGAGTGGACGCCCACGCCCTCTGCGGGGCGCATCACTTGCGCGAACTCAAGGCCATCGAAGAGATCGAAAAAGAGCCTTGGGCGACGGAGATGAGCGCAGTGCTTCATAGCGCCAATCAGCTCAGATGCGCGGCTCAGGATCAAGGCGAGACCGAACTCCCGGAACTGGTTCGCCAGGGTATAGTCACCAGATACATGGCGATCCTCGCCAAGGGGCTCGCCTTCCACGAACGCCAGCCCCCGCTGGCCAAAAGCCCCGGCACCCGCGGCCGAAAAGCCAGGCGGCCAGGCCACAACCTGCTCCTCCGCCTGCGTGACTACCGCGATGACGTTTTGCGATTCATCGCCGACTTCGCGGTCCCATTCACAAACAATCAGGCCGAACAGGACCTGCGCATGATGAAGCTGCGCATGAAAATCTCGGGCACCTTCCGCACCCTCGAGGGCGCGCGGGTCTTCGCCGACATCAGGTCCGTCATCTCGACGGCCAGAAAACACCGGTTCAACATCCTGGAAATCCTGACCCTGTCACCACCTCAGATCATCGCACGGCTCTGACGGAACAAAACCCCGCAACCCTATCGGACAGGGTGCTTGGGAGTTACATGTAGACACCGAATCCGGGAATGAATCGCCCTAAGACCATGGCCAGCGCCGTGCGCAATGCGTTTTGCCCGGAAAAATCGATCATTCGACGTCGGGAATGCCCCAGCGCCACATGCCCTAATTCGTGAGCAATGACTGTCGCCATCTCGTCGGAAGTAACCTCACCCTTTCGGTATTTGTTGAAAAATCCACGGGTAATGAAAATCCGCCCATCAGGTGCCGCAAGCCCGTTCACGGGGTCGATTTCGTAAATGTGGACCCGGATGCGCTCCAACTCCAGTGCCTGCGCCATGCGATCAGTCAGAAGTTTCAGCATCGGATCGGCGAGCTCTGTCGACTTCGCGTCCAATTCGCGCGCGGTTCGCCAAGCGGAAAACCGGTACATGACCAGCCCATACAGAACCGCAAGAAGAATTGGCGTGAACTTCAGCATGTCCCGAATATGGGGGCACTGACGCGTTTCGGCAATGGGGGCTGATTTGGGCAGAAAGCGACAAAACACGTCGCAAACTGCAAGCACCCCCAGCGATATCCTTGCGCATTCTACCCTGCAAAGGGAGTGCCCGATGCCCAATGATGCACCACGCCGCCGCCGCTCTGGTGGTCGTGCCGGAAACACACGCCGCACCAATCCAGAAGTGATCAGCCAGATGTCCTGGCGGTTGCCCGACAATCCGGACCGCCCGACAGAGCCACTGACTGAAGAAGGTGTCGCACGGATGCACGACGCCGCCATGCACATTCTTGAAGAGATCGGGATCGAGTTTCTGAACGAAGAAGCGTTGGAGATCTTCAAGGAAGCAGGTTGTAGGGTCGACGGTGAAAATGTGCGCATGGGCCGCGATTTCGTGATGGAGATGGTTGGCAAGGCGCCAGACGAATTTACACTGACGCCGCGAAATACGGATCGGACCATAAAGGTCGGCGGCAAAACACTTTTATTCGGGAACGTGTCCTCGCCGCCAAATTTCTGGTCGCTGGATACGGGCAAGACGCCGGGTACGCGCGCGCAATGTGCGGACCTTCTGAAACTGACGCAGTATTTCAACTGCATCCATTTTGCCGGCGGTTACCCTGTGGAACCGGTCGACATTCACGCCTCGGTCCGCCATCTAGATGTGCTTTATGACAAGCTGACACTGACGGACAAAGTCATGCACGCCTATTCGCTGGGCAAAGAGCGGGTCGAGGACGTGTTCGAAATGGTCCGCATCGCGAGCCAGTTGAGCCATGACGAGTTCGATGCAACGCCCCGGATGTATACGAACATCAACTCGACCTCGCCACTGAAACATGACCAGCCGATGATTGACGGCTGCCTGCGCTGTGTCAGACGTGGTCAGGCCGTTGTGGTGACGCCGTTCACACTGGCCGGTGCAATGGCGCCGGTGACGATGGCGGGCGCCGTCGCTCAATCTATTGCCGAGGCTTTGAGTGCAATCGCTTTATTCCAATACGTGGCCCCCGGTGCTGCCAGCGTCATCGGCACATTCACATCGAATGTCGACATGAAGTCTGGCGCCCCGGCATTCGGCACACCGGAATACATGCGCGCCACACAGATGACCGGTCAGATGGGACGGTTCTATGGCTTGCCCATCAGATCATCCGGCGTCTGCGCGGCCAATGTGCCAGACGGACAGGCGATGTGGGAAACCTCAAACAGCCTTTGGGCAGCCGTGCAGTCGGGAACCAACATGATCTATCATGCGGCCGGATGGCTTGAGGGTGGCTTGATCGCGTCTCCTGAAAAATTTGTCATGGATTGCGAAGTCATTCAGATGATCCAGCGCTATTTCGAGCCAGAAACATGGGCCACGGGCGACGATGATTTGGCGCTCGATGCGATCAAAGAAGTCGGCTCATCCGGGCACTTTTTTGGCATCCAGCATACGCAGGACCGTTATGAGACGGCGTTCTATCAACCCTATCTTTCGGATTGGCGAAACTATGAAGCCTGGGAACTTGCGGGCGGCGTTTGGACGGCAGAGCGTGCGAACGCGGTGGCCAAAGAGATTGTCACGCGGTTCGAACCGCCGCCGATGGATGAAGCGATCCGCGAAGAATTGTTGGATTTTGTAGAACGCCGCAAGGCCGAGGGCGGCGCGCCGACGGATTTCTGAGCCAGTCACGAAACGCTGACAACATTCCCAAAAAGACTTAGGTCAGGACGTTGGCAAAGAGTCTCGAAAGCTCGCCATACCCGTCCAACGGTAGAACCGCACTGACGTAATGATCGGGCCGTACAACGACAAGGCATCCCTTTTCGCGGTTGATCCCGCGAATTTCGAAAATGTCTGGTCCCTCTTTCAGGACGGAACAAAATACCTTTTCATAGTCACGCAGACCCAGTCGGCCCTTGGACGGAAACAGAATTTCAGGCTGCACAGTGATTTCCGTTTCGCGGTGGCCTGACTGGATAACTGCACGCAAGTCGATGACAGAATCAATATCGGCTCCTTTGGGCGTATGGCGCTGAATCGGCGACGCGGGGTCCGTCGTCAAAAACTCGCACAGCCGCGCAAGCCCGCCATTTGCACCCTCAAACACAAAGATCCGCCAGCGCCCATCCGCCTTCATCACATGACCGAGATGCACGTGCTTTCCATCCGCCAACCGCATGACGGGCGAAGAATGGAACCGTTTTCCAATTTCAAAGCCCGTCGCGA
This sequence comes from uncultured Paracoccaceae bacterium, assembly GCA_951812305.1. Lineage (GTDB taxonomy): Bacteria > Pseudomonadota > Alphaproteobacteria > Rhodobacterales > Rhodobacteraceae > Rhodobacter_B. The sequence continues at coordinate 418,110 of CATOSB010000004.1, read as the reverse complement.
GATGCTGATGTTCGCCACCGCCGGTTAGCAACCCGGCCGCATAGTGGGTGGCAACGCCCGCGGTGTATCGACCTGCCTCCTGAAAAAATTCCTGAAAGGTTCCCGTGTCCTCACCCGCCTTGGCAGATACGCCTATGCGCCGGGCCAATTCCTTGTCGAATTCTATGAGTTCATATGCGACGGCCTGACGTTCTTCAAAATAGCTGCGCAACAATTCCGTTCTGGCCAGTCCGCGCAAGGCGGACGCCAGTTTCCAGCCAAGATTGAACCCGTCCGCCATCGACACGTTCATCCCCTGCCCCGCCTTCGGGCTGTGGGTGTGACAGGCGTCGCCCGCGATGAAGACGCGCGGGTCCGCATCGTCATCGTGGAACGCGTCTGTCAGCCGCTGACCGATTTCGTATACCGACCACCATGCGACCTCTTTGACGTCGATCGAATAAGGCGCATAGATTTCATTGGCTGCGGCGATGATGTCATCGACGGTTACGTTGCGGTCTTTCGCCCGCTCATCCTCGCCCAAGGGCTCCATCTCGATGCAAAGCCGCGCGAGATAGCCGCCTTCGCGCGGGATCAGCACCGAATTACCCGCCGAGGAGTGCACGGTGCACTTGAACCGGATGTCCGGGAAGTCCGTATTCAGCAAAACGTCCATTACGCCCCAGGCCTGATTGGCACTGTCGCCGCGTAAATCGCGCCCGATGGATCGGCGGACCTGCGAGCGAGCACCGTCACAGCCGACAACGTAACGTGCCTTGATCGTTTCGGTTTCATCAGTGTCGAGACGTTCGACGGTCGCAGTAACCGGATATTCAGCGGTTCGATCCACCTCAAGATCACGCAGTCGCCGCTGATAGTCCGGCTCAAGCCGCGCCGGCGCGTTTCGCATTACGTCGAGATAAAAATCGTGCACACGTGCCTGATTGAGAATGACATGGGGAAACTCGGAAAGCCCGTCCTCGACATCCTGAATGCGCCCGCTGCGGGCAATTCTGCCGGGGTCATTAGGATCCGGCTTCCAAAACACCGTTTCGTTGACCCAATAGGCCTCTCGCATCACGCGTTCGACAAAGCCGAACGCGTTGAACATTTCCATTGAGCGACAGGCAATCCCGTCTGCCTGCCCAAGCTCCAGCGGGCCATATTTCTGCTCGATGATCCGGGTGGTGATATCCGGAAACTGCCCCATTTGCGCCGCCAGCGTCAGCCCAGCCGGACCGCAGCCGACAATCAGAACATCAACCCGCTCATTCGCAGACCTGCCTGCCGACGGTCGCCGATCCGGATCGCCGTAGCGAAAGCCATTTTCGTGAAATTGCATGGTCACAACGATTGTCACCACCCATTGTGATTTTCAATCCCTTGCACGCGGCTTAATATGCGCCAAACCAGCGCTGACGGAGCGACCATGACTTACGATTCCAACAATATTTTCGCCAAAATCCTGCGCGGCGAAATTCCGTCTTTTAAAATATTCGAAGACGACGATACCTTCGCCTTCATGGATATAATGCCGCGCGCGGATGGGCACTGTCTGGTGATCCCCAAAACACCGTGCCGGAACCTGTTGGATGCGACACCCGATCAACTGGCATCCGTGATGTCCACCGTTCAGCTTGTTTCACGCGCCGCAATTTCGGCATTTGACGCCCATGGTGCGACCATCCAGCAATTCAATGAGGCCGCTGGCGGTCAGGAAGTGTTCCATCTGCATTTTCACATCCTGCCCCGCCATGATGACATAAAACTGCGCCCGCCCGGCGTGATGGCGGAAATGGAGATGGTGAAATCCCATGCAGACCGGATCATCGCAGCGTTGTCCTGAGCAACTCATCGCGCTGTGCCAGTCACCGTCCTCGGTTAAGTTTGCATATTCTCCAGCGCTTTTCCCAGCCGTGGCAGGCGCGCTTTCTTAAGAAGTTTGCGGATTGTCCAATCCTTACCGGAAAGCTCTTTTGCCTTTCTGCGCACTCGTTCCGCCACATCTGAAACCGCACTGGGGTCACCGTACCAGAGGTCCATCAGAAACCCGTCAGGATCGAGTCTGTCCAACCCTTCTTCGCGTAAAACCCCGCTCGGGAAGTCTTTGGCGTTCAAAGTCAAAATGGCATCCGCGTTTCCAACGACAGCGGCTGCAAGGACGTGGATATCGTTGGCATCCGGCAACCAGAACCGGTCGGATTGCCACGCATTCAATTGGACGGACGAATTGGGCCAAGTCGCGTTCAGAATTGCAATCTCGCCCCGCGCGACCATTTCGTCAGCTTCGCCACCACGTGCCGCGGCGCGTGCCCATTCCTCCAGAATGCGTTCGGACCAAAGTGGTTGATAACGCCCCTTTGTCGCGACGCCGATCAGGATTTCGCGCATGACCGTCGGGTACAGCACACAAGCGTCCAGAAGGACCTTCATTTGCCCAGCCGGAAGAACAGCGCCTTCAGATACCCGCTTTCCGCCAATTGCGGCAGTTGCGGATGGTCTGGGCCCACAAATCCGGTATGAATAATCTGCCCACGCCGACCAGCCTTACCGATGCCGCGCGCGCAGGCGGCCCGAAATTTGGACAGGTCGGCCGCATGGCTGCACGAACATAGTCCCAGATAGCCACCGGGTGCGACCAGACCTGCCGCCAATCGCGCCACCCGCTCATAGGCGCGCAGCCCTTTGTCCAGCGCCGTTCTGGAGGGCGCGAATGCCGGAGGGTCACAGATGACGAGATCAAACCGCTCGCCTTCCGCTGCAAGGGACTCCATCGATTTGAACGCATCGCCCTTCCTCGTTTCTAACCTATCTGCAACCCCGCTGGCCGCCGCACCTTTTTCCGCAAGAGCGAGCGCCGCCGCCGAGCTGTCAATGCTAAGTGCCGATGTCGCTCCGCTGGCCAGTGCCGCCAAGGCAAACCCGCCCACATGCGAGAAGACATCCAGTACGCGCGCACCATCTGCCAAAGTTGACGCAAACGCGTGATTTGAACGTTGATCAAAAAACAGTCCCGTCTTTTGGCCACCGAGGACATCGGCGAAATAGGTCGCGCCGTTCATTTCCACCAGCACCGGCCCATCAATTGCACCATGAAGAACCCGCGTTTCTTCTGGCAGGCCTTCAAGCGCTCGCGTTCGCCCGGTTCCATTTTTGATCAGGTTTTTGCATCCGGTTTCCGCCAGCAATGCGTTCGAAATTTCGTCCAGAAGCACCTCCGCCCAGGCAGCATTTGGCTGAACAACCAACGTGTCCGCGAAACGGTCAACAACAACGCCCGGCAAACCGTCGGCCTCCGCGTGAATCAGTCGATAGAATGGTGAGCGATACAACCGCCGCCGGTGCTGCAGCGCTGTCTCTATTTTGGCCGCAAACCACCCTTCATCAATGCTCGCGCTTGTATCTCGGTCCAATACGCGCGCGGCAATTCGGGAATTGTGGTTGAACGCCACAATATTCAAATCGCGACGTTCTGCATCCTGCAGCAACGCGACAGTGCCCGGTGTCAACGTTTTTGTCCTGCGATCCAGCACCAGTTCATTGCTGTAAACCCAAGGAAACCCATGCCGGATGGCACGCGCATCGGCCATTGGTTTCAATCGGATGAGAGGCAAAGAGGGCGGCATCATAGCCGCCCTCTTACTTAGTCAGATTTTCTTGGGAAAGCCTAAATCTGGTTTATCGCGCCGATAAATCCTGTGTCGCGTTCAACATATCCCTCAGGCGAACCAAGTTCCTGCTTGATCACATGCGCAAGGTGGTTGGTTATCCGGACTTTTTGGGTGATGCCCTGCGATTCCGCGCGAATGGCCGCGCGACCGCCAAGCGCATCAAAATCTGCCTTGATGAATTTTGAATCCATCACGACCTCGCCAGATTCAGCATCACGAAGTTGCATGTTGAACTGAATGGCGTGGACACCGCCAACAGTATACCGTGCTTTTTCGGTCAAAGCGTGAAAACGCGTCACGATCACGTCAAGGATGACCTCACGGGATCCATCCATCTGCGAAACGCCCTGCGAAAGCGCGTTGTGCACGATGGTGCGAACCTGTTCATGACGGTTGCCAAGCGGATCTTCGCGCCAAACGATATCGCCTTTGGGAAGGTATCGGTTGGCTTCGCTGACGGTCAGAGTTTCGGGTACCTGAACGTTGATCCCAACGACCTTGTAACTTTCCGATACGGTAAAGCCCTGCCCGGTTGCCGCCGCGTTCAGGTCCGATGCGACGGGAAGAGCACGCGTCGTGGTCTCATAGGCGCCTTGATCAAACGCGTTGTTGTAGTCAACGTTGTCGACGGAGGCACATGCGGAAAGCCCGACAGCTGCACCAATCGCCAAAAAAATGCGAGAAATTCGTGTGTTTAAAGGGTTCATGACCCACCTCCAGGGCTTCTGCCCATTTGTTTTTGGTGGCCAATAAATTGTATTAAAATTTGTCAGAAATGAGAAAATCCCAGAGCATTTCCGGGATTTCTTCATGAATTACAGGGGCACTGCCGACACACTACGCCTGTGTCTTGGCTGTTACCCCCTGTTCTGAGAACAGCCCAGTAAGCCGCAAGACGACAGCATTCCATGCGTGACGCATTGCCTGAGCGCGAAGTTTACGAGCGCGAAGCTCGATCTCCGACAGGTCGTAGTCGAATTCATTTTGGTTTGTCATCTTGTCATCCTCTTCTGTTCGGCCTCCCTCTGGATTACATAGGTCGGTCAGGGTCATTGAGGAGAAACAGTTCGGTATATCCGGATTGCGCGCAGCGCATACTATCTGTATCTGCGTCAATCCGCCGACTGGTAGCGCTAACAAATTGTGCTACGCCGCGACGAAAGACACCGATCAAGAGGTTGGTACATGAACCCGGAAATCTCGAGAATTACGGAACGAATAACTCAACGCAGTCGCGTGTCACGCCAAGCCTACCTGGAGAAAATCCTTGGCGCTGCCGAAGACGGGCCGCGTCGCGCGCATTTAAGCTGCGGCAATCAGGCTCACGCATTTGCGGCAATGGAAAAGGACAAGGAAACGCTCGCGAAAGGGCGGGCGCCAAATATCGGCATCGTAACCGCGTATAACGATATGCTGTCCGCACATCAGCCATTTGCCACCTATCCTGATCTGATCAAGTCGACAGCCCGAAAGCTCGGCGCGACCGCACAGGTCGCGGGTGGCGTTCCTGCGATGTGCGACGGCGTAACACAAGGCCAGACCGGCATGGAACTGTCGTTGTTTTCGCGCGACGTCATTGCATTGGCCGCCGGGGTTTCCCTGTCTCACAACACCTTTGATGCGGTGGCGTATCTTGGTGTCTGTGACAAAATCGTTCCGGGCCTTGTTATCGCGGCCGCAACTTTCGGTCACTTGCCCTTACCACCCTTCAATTTAGCCAGACATCCCAGAGCTTGGGGATTTTGGCATAACCTGCGAGGCATCGTCGGATAGCACGAAGGCCTGTCTTGAAGAGAGAGCATAAGGACCTTCGGGCTTTTCGAATCCCCTTTTTTCGCCGCGTATTGCGACGTGGTGCTCTTCGTTTGCTCCGGTTGAAACAGCCCAGTACATGGCGATTGCCAGCACCAAAATGAGGCGGGCCAATCGATCCGGCTTTTTGATCTGGCTTTGAGTAATTTCAAAGCCCCGGGTTTTGAAGTCGGAGAACATGGCTTCAATTCCCCAACGCATTCCATAATCGAGCACCTTGTACTCGGACGGTGCTGCATTCATGGCAATAATCCAAGGCTCTTTGTGCCCCTCCTCGTGAAGCACTCCAATGTTGCTAAAGACGCCCGTTCCGTAAAGCTCAGCGTTTACAAGCCCTTCGGGCATCAGTTGGGCAATTTCGCGCGTCATCATCTCGCCACCCTGATGTTGCAGTGTGATATTTCCCTTCATGCGCAGCCGGTAGTCCCATCCAGCCTCCTGGCACCATGCGACCAATCGGGCGGTTCCATAAAACCGATCTCCCGCCAGCAACACACGCGCATCCGCCGGGAGCCATGGGCGGACTGCTTCCAAAAGCTCATGTTGCACGCGCCATCCAATCGGCCCTTTGGTCTGGCGTACACGCCAGGCGACCGGGAGGGCCCGATCCCGCATCCGCACCGATAACATCAAAACCTCATGCCCTTCGTTGAGCTTGCTTTGATCAAGGGCCACCACAATCGTTTCTCCGGCCTCACACTGGCGGCGGAAAATTTCACCAACATAGGCCTGCATGATCTCATCAGTATCGATGTGAGGATTGCCCAGAACCCGCGAAATGTATTGATAGCGGTGGTCCACAGAGCCGATATCGCGGGGCAAAGCAGCCGCATTTTCCATCAGATTGACGCTGCGCGTGTTCAAAATCACGCTTGCTATGATGCACAATCCCTCCCGGCGCGACTTGTGATACCCGAGCAAGCGGTCCTGAAAATCCGCCTCAACCTTCGAATAAAGCTCTGAAAAACAAACATTTCCCAACAAACCAGCCTCCAATGTCAGCAGTGGAGACTCCTTGAATCACACAGATCAGACAAACGTCAAATCAGATCCGGAAATTTTGAAGGGTGGTAAGGTCACTTGCCATCAATTTTCCTTCCAGCCGGGCCAATGACAAGCGGCCTTCCAAACGATGAAAAGTCAACGATCCGCAACAAGTTTGCAACAGGCGAAGTCGGACGGGAAGAACTGATGGCTGCGGAAATGGCCAGCTATCATGGCCCCGGCACATGTACGTTTTACGGCACCGCGAATTCCAACCAGATGCTTATGGAGATCATGGGGCTGCACTTGCCGGGGTCATCTTTCGTCAATCCCGGAACGCCGCTTCGTGACGCGCTGACAACCGAGGGGACACGACGGATCCTGTCGCAAACCGCCTTGGGCAACGCATTCTTGCCCGTTGGCCAGATCCTTGACGAAAAGGCCTTCGTGAACGGCATTGTGGGTCTGATGGCAACCGGCGGATCGACAAATCTGGTTCTTCACCTACCCGCCATGGCGCGCGCGGCCGGGATCGTTTTGGAAACGGAAGATTTCGCTGATATCAGTGCAATCACGCCACTTATGGCCCGTGTATACCCCAACGGGCTGGCAGACGTTAATCATTTTCATGCGGCTGGTGGGCTTGGATTTTTGATTGGAGAATTGCTCGATCACGGATTGCTGCACCCAGATGCCAAAACGATCATGGGCGATGGGCTCGGCGCTTACGCGCAGGAACCGAAACTGGAAGACGGCGCAATTGGCTGGCACCCTGCCCCGCGGGAATCCCTGAACGACAAGATTTTGCGCAAGCCAAAGCAGCCGTTTGCGGACACCGGCGGTGTTCGCGCGCTGTCGGGCAATCTGGGAGACGGCGTCATAAAGATTTCCGCTGTGAAACCGGATCAACATGTCATCGAGGCACCTGCGCGTGTGTTCAGCAATCAAGACAGCGTTAAAGCTGCGTTTCAGGCCGGCGAATTCACCGAGGATTGCATCGTTGTCGTACGCTTTCAGGGGCCACGCGCGAATGGAATGCCGGAGTTGCACGGTCTCACCCCTGTTCTTTCGGTTCTTCAGGACCGCGGACTGAAAGTCGCGCTCGTGACAGATGGGCGTATGTCAGGTGCATCGGGCAAGGTTCCCGCCGCCATCCATATGTGTCCCGAGGCGTCTGTTGGCGGACCGCTGGCAATGTTACGCAACGGTGATATGGTCCGCCTCGACGCTACCAATGGTACCTTGTCGGTTATGGTCCAGGATTTCGACACGCGCGATCCCGTGACGGCAGATTTGTCGGCGAACGAGGTCGGGTTGGGTCGCGAACTTTTCGCCATGTTCCGGCGGTCTGCCGGTGAAACATCTGCGGGCGCTTCCTGCGTCACTTACTAAGGACGAACGATGCTGAACGCTGAAGAAAATAACTTCCAAACACTTAAGATCATGCGGGCAGCGCCAGTGATACCCGTGCTGGTGCTGGACGATGCCGGAACCGCGCAACCGCTGGCAGAGGCATTGATCAGCGGTGGGTTGCCGGTGTTAGAGGTCACACTGCGGACCGATGCGGCGCTCGATTCCATTCGTGCGATGGCAAATGTGCCCGGCGCAATTCTTGGCGCCGGGACGGTTCTAAACGCAAGCGACGTGGCTTCCGCCAAGGATGCGGGCGCAACATTTGCGGTGTCACCAGGGGTTACCGACGAACTTCTCGTCGCGGCTGCGGAAGCCGACTTACCGCTGCTCGCCGGGGCGGTCACGGCAAGTGAGGTCATGGCGTTGTTGGCGCGGGGATACCGGACGGCGAAGTTCTTCCCGGCCGGAACATCCGGTGGCGCGCCGGCATTGAAAGCACTGTCGTCCCCCCTTCCTCAGATGACTTTCTGCCCGACGGGCGGAGTCAGCCCCGAAAACGCCAATGACTATCTGAGCTTGCCGAATGTCGCTTGTGTCGGTGGTTCCTGGGTCGCGCCGAAGATGGCGATAGAGTCCGGTGATTGGGGGCATATTGCCGATTTGGCGAGGGATGCTTCGAAGCTTCGTTAAGAATCCCAAGGATTATTTAGCGAAATTTGGCTTGATGCAGCCATTCGCAAATCAAGCGGCAAGACGCACGATTGCCTGCCCGTGGGATGGCGATCAAGCCTTGCAGTTGGCCCGTTTATCCCAGCCAAGTCCGAGCGCGTTCAACGGCTTGCACCCAGCCTCACCAAATCGCCAGCCCGTGGGGACGGGCAGGCGATCGCGCGGCGCCTGCGGCTTGATTCCGCGCGGTGCTCAAGCCACCAACGTCCGCTCCAGGCCAAAAAGCGAACCCAAATGCCACAACAAATTTCTGCCAAAAAAAGACCCCCCTCCCTCGGGACAAGGGAGAGGGGGCGCCGGCTCGCACGGCGCTGGCGTGGGCGAGTTGGGGATTGCCCGCGCGCTTGGGGTACTCCGCCCGGGCCGACGCTACTGCGACAGGCTGTTGGCCAGCCGCATAAGCTGCACGGCCTCGCGGCGATAACCGAAAGGGTCATCACCAAGCGTGGCCTCGGCGAGAGAAATAGCGTCGCCGATATTCCAGTTTCCTGTGTAAAGACCATCGCGCAGAACCTGACCAAACCCTGCAATCGCAGCAGCAAATGCGCTATCTCCGCGCAGGGGTGTGTCACGATCCAGAATCGGTACTTCAATCAGCTGGCTGTTGTCCTCGCCGGGCCTTTTGTAGCGCAACCGCAGGAAGGCCAGTTCTTCAGCGTTGGCGGCATCTGCGGACTGACGGCCATAGCGCAACGGGTCGTTCAGAACCGCGGGTGAACCAACCGGCGTCACCTCATAAAGCGCTGTCACCTGATGCCCTGCACCAACTTCGCCGGCGTCAACGAGATCGTTGTTAAAGTCCTCGCGATTCAGGGCACGGGTTTCAAAGCCGATCAACCGGTATTCGGCCACCAACGTGGGGTTAAACTCCACCTGTATCTTCACGTCATTTGCAATCGGAAACAGTGCGCCGGACAATTGGTCGACAAGCACTTTCTGCGCCTCGGCCAATGTATCGATATAGGCCGCCTGCCCGTTTCCATTCTGCGCTAGCGCCTGCATCGTGGCGTCATCAAGGTTGCCGCGGCCAAAACCCAGAACACTCAGGTAAGTGCCGCTGTCGCGCTTCTTCGCGATGAACTCTTCCAACTCACCCGGGTCCGATAGACCAACATTGAAGTCTCCGTCAGTCGCCAGAATGACTCGCGTAACCTCCCCCTCTGTCGCCATAGCTTCAGCGGTGGCATAGGCTTGTTGAAGCCCCGCCTGCCCCGCCGTCGACCCGCCAGCATCGAGTTGGTTTAGCGCGGCAAGGATCGTCGCGCGATCACTTGCCGGCGTCGGGTCAAGAACACGACCTGCACTACCGGCGTAAGTCACAATCGAAACTTCATCGTCCGGCGAAAGCTGGCCGAGCATCAAGCGGAAGCTCTGTTTCAAAAGCGGCAGCTTGTTGGGCTGATTCATGCTGCCCGATGTGTCGATAAGAAACACGATGTTCAGCGGTGGGCGCACGCCATCGTCGGGGGTCTGCCCTTGCAGGCCGATGTGAAGAAGCCGCGTATCCGGGTTCCACGGCGTTCTCGCCACTGAAACCGTCGCGCGGAACGGTCCTTCGCCGACACCGGGCGCGGCGTAATCATAGGGGAAGTAATTCACCATCTCTTCCACGCGAATGCTGTCCGGATTTGGAAGCTGCCCGTTCATCAAAGACGAACGCATGATCGAATAACTGGCCGTATCGACATCAACAGAGAAGGTGCTGACGGGCTCCTGCGTTGCAACTTTGACGGATGCTGCTGGTTCATTTGCAAACGTTTCGCTGTCGACCTCTGCCGGGGCCAACGGCGCGTCCTGAACGTCCGCCTTTTGGGGCGCGGGTGCGATCAGCCCTCCTGCGACATCCCTTTCCGCTTGCTCGGACTCTGCCAATTGCCGCGGACGGCGCCCGGGGGCGTTGCGGGGCTCAGGTGACACTGTTCCGGCCATTTGGTCAAGATCAACTGCCGGTGCGGGTTCCTGAACAATCGTTAGCGGCGATTTGCCAAGGGCCTGAACCCGATCGTCACCGGCGATATCCGCCCGCTCTTCGCGCGCCAATTCCTCGGTAACCACCACCATTTCCTCGTCGGTGGCAACCGGAGCCAATTCTGTTGTACCCGGAACGCCCAGATTTGCGGGCGTTTCGCGCAATGCCGGGATCACCGCAACCAATCCAACGGCAACAAGCGCCGTCGTTACCGTCAATGCGGGTCGTGTTGTTAGGGATGCAAACATGCCTCTCACTCCTTGTCTGAGACCTGCGAGCTTTGGTCGAACATTTGTTTGACGCGCGGCTTTCGGCGATCCTTGGAGTGACTCAAAAATTTCTTCTGCCCGGGCGAGCGCATCAGCCTTGCGCGCCGCATCCGGGGTCGGCGTGGCCTGATCAAAGGCCTCTTTCAGTTGATCGAGTGGGTCTTTCATCACATTTCCCTCTCGTGGATATCGCGCAGCCGCTTGCGAACCTCGGAAAGTCGCCAGGCAACCGTGCCTTCGGATAGACCAAGCACCTCTGCGGCTTCGGCCTGTGTCATTCCCTCCCCAACTGTCAGTGCAATCGTGTCCTGCAATTCGGCCGGCAGCTGTTTCATTGCCTCTTGCAGCCAGATCATCGCTTCGTCCGCCTCGGCGGTTTCGGCGCGGCGATTCTTTTCCCAATCGCCCCATCCGTCCGCCGCCTTGGCGCGGGTATGTGCGCGCCTGCGCCAATCATGAACCGCATTCACCGCCACACGGTATAGCCACGTCGAAAATTTGGCGGTTCCTTTATAGCTGCGCATCTTTGAGGGCAAAGCCAGACAGATATCCTGAGTTATATCCTCGGCGATATGCTGTTGCCCGGTCAGTCGAAAACACAAACGAAAAAGGCCGTCATAATGGCGTGACAGCAGGCTACTGAACGCCTCTCTGTCCCCGCCCGCGGCGGCCATCGCCAGTTCCTGATCGCCCGTTTTCATGCGCATCACGATGTTTTGACGCCGCCCGTTGGTCAATCCTTGGCGGAAAACTTAAAAAATTAAGAACTTTGAAAAATGCGGTTTTTTTTCCTGCAGAGTTATGTCCCGAAATTAGCCAACCCGCGCTTTTCGCCCACCGCGCCGCTGTGCGCTTTCAGGCTTTGTCATACCTTCGCGCAGGACCTCCGTCATCGGATGATCGGGGGCCTTCCTGCCAAATTCCCTGTGCAGAAAAGTGACAGCATCTTGGGCAGAAATACCCTCAGGCAATTTCAATGCCCAATCCATAAAAATTGTCCGGCATTCTGCCAATCCAATCCCTTCGATACGATAGGCCTCTATTATCAGGCCGGTCCCGTCAATTTCATCCAGCGTCATCTGCCTCTCCTTTCACCAGCCCTAGCCCTTGTTCCGGAGCGTATCAAGAACAGCGTCGACTTCCGCTTCAACATCGCAAGACCTTCGCCGGATTTCACTCGCCAGCGCCTCACTGTCCGTCATTCCTGTAACACGAGACACAAATGACCACCCGCCTGCCCCGATATCTGCATCGCGCACAACATTCCCGGTAATCAGCCGAAAGCCGGCCTGTACAGACCAGAACCAATCATGAGCCTGCGAAAGAACAGCTGATTGATCTTCATTCAATTTTCCTATTGCTTCGCCATTTACGATTTGCTGGTCCGTGACCCTTTCAATTGAACCGGCAATCAAGGCGAGTGCCTGACCAAGTAACTCAATTTCCATCATGCGCCCTGGTCCGCGCTTTGCATCGAACTCAGATGGGGCTCCATGTGCGTCGGCAAGCCGGTTGCGCATTTCCGCCACATCTGCCGCGATTTTAGCCGGATCACGCTCCAGCTTTAGAATCGTTTCCCGCTCTTCTTCAACCTCTGACGCCAGCGCGGAATTGCCGGCAATTACCCGTGCACGCGTCAGGGCCAACGACTCCCACGTCCAGGCTTCTTCTCGCTGATAAGTCTTGAATGACGCAAATGATGTGGCCACCGGCCCTTTCCGTCCGGATGGACGCAGGCGCATGTCGACCTCGTATAATGTACCTTCAGCGGTCTGCACGCTGAACGCGGTTACGAATGCCTGCGTCAGCCGCGCATAGTAAGTTCGCGAATGAAGCTGTTTGTCGCCGTCTGAATATTCGACATCTTCCGGGTCATAAATTACGATCAAATCCAAATCTGACGTGGCGGTCAGGTAACCGGATCCGAGCGATCCCATTCCGAGGATTACGCCGCCTCTACCGGGAGGTGCGCCGTATTTCCTTGCGAACTCCGCAACGACTTCAGCCCAAAGGCAGGCAACAGTCGCTTCGGCAAGTTCGGCGTATTGCCGTCCGGATTCCTTCGCCGTCGCAATCCCTCGCAGGAAATGAACACCAATTCGAAAGTGCCATTCCTTGTGCCATCGGCGCGCGGCGTCGAGTTTGCCCTCGTAATCCCCCGCGACGTAAAGAACGTCTGTCAGTGAAGACTCCAATGCGTCGCGACCCGGCCAATCGGCAAAGAACTCTCCGCCAATTACCGCGTCGAATACTTGCGCATTGCGGCCCAGGTAATGTGCCAAAGCGGGCGCAACCGATACGACATCCACAATCAATTCAATCAGATGCGGGTTGGCCTCAAACAATGAAAACAACTGAACACCAGCGGGAAGGCGCGACAGGAACAGGTCAAATTGTTCCAGCGCCTCTTCCGGCTTTGCCGCGCGATTTAGACCGGCGACAAGGTCATGCTGGATCCGGTCAAAAATCTTGACCGCCCGCTCATTGCGCAGCGCAGGATAGCTGCGCCAGCCGTCCATGACCGTTTGAAACCTGTGATCGACTTCTGGTTTCGCACCTCCCGTGTCGGCGGGTGCAAAAAACTCTTCAGTTAGCGTGTGGACCTCTTCTAAGCGCGCGCGAACCTCTTTCTTCAGCTCTTCGCTGTCGCGCCCCATCAGGGCCGCAAGGCGCGCAAAACCATCATCATCACCCGGCAACGAATGGGTCTGCGCATCGGCGATCATCTGCAACCTGTGCTCGACTTCCCGATGCTTACGATAGGCGTCTGTCAGGCTTTCAGCTGCCTCATTTGGCACCCAGTCTTTTGCGGCCAGGGCACGCAATCCATCAACTGTTCCCGAAACCCGCAATTCCGGGTCGCGCCCGCCTGCGATCAACTGCCGCGTCTGGGTGAAAAACTCGATCTCGCGAATTCCGCCACGCCCAAGTTTCATGTTGTGGCGCGGCAACGTGATCGGGCCAAATAGACCCTTATGGTCGCGAATGCGAAGGCGCATTTCATGCGCATCCTGAATCGCCGCAAAGTCCAGATGCCGCCGCCAGACAAACGGTGTCAGGCGTTCCAGAAATGCATTTCCAGCCTCAACATCACCTGCAGCTGCCCGTGCCTTAATGTATGCGGCGCGTTCCCAAGTACGGCCAACGCTTTCGTAATATGACTCGGCGGCATCGAACGACAAAACGACCGGCGTGACCGACGGATCGGGCCGCAATCGCAGGTCTGTGCGAAAAACATACCCATCGTTGGTGTTGTCGCTAAGGGCCTTTGATGCCCGCCTGACCGCCCGTACCAGTGCAGAGCGCGCTTCTGCAACGCCTTCGCCATATTGCGCGCCATCGAACAGAACGATCAGGTCAATGTCGGACGAATAATTCAACTCACCTGCGCCCATTTTGCCCATAGCGATGGCAACCACTCCTCCCGCGGGCGCGTCGATCTCCGACAATTTACCACGGTGAATTTCCGCTCTAATACAGGACCTTAACGCGCAATCGACGGCCAAATCCGCAAAATCAGTCAAGGCTTGCGTGACCTCTTCCAACGTCCAAAGCCCGCCCAAGTCCGCCAAAGCAATCAAAAGCGCGGCGCGCCCTTTGATTGATCGCAATCCCGTGCCGACATGAGCGTCGTCCAATGCGCGTGCTTCCCCCAACAGTGCTGACATGGTGGATTCCAGGTCGCTGGCGAGCGCCTCTTCGAGCCACTGGGAATGTTTTGCAATTAGCCCACGCAAATACGGGCTGGATCCAGCGGTGCCTAGTAAAAGGTCACGGGTTTCGGGCGGTTGCGACGCGAAACCGTCAACGGCTTCGCGACCCAATTCAACGTCAAAGGCAAAAGGAACCCTGGTTATACGCTTCGCAAACGACATGGCGTGAATAAGCCCGCCTCGCCCCGGCTTGGCAAGCCGATGTTTTCGCGCTTTCTTCCTGATCGCTGCGCGGTTAATTCGGGAACGTCCCTATCAATAGGAGATGTTGGTGAGCAAAAGCCTGAAACGGGTACGACGCGCGCTGGAGGACGCGGGCGTCGCGGTCGACATCCTTGAAATGCAGGATGGAACCCGCACGGCTGCGGATGCTGCCGCTGCGGTGGAATGTGAAATTGATCAGATTGCAAAGTCGATCATCTTTCATGGCGAGTCGACAGGCGACGTCGTTTTGTTCATCACCGCCGGTGGTAATCAGGTTGATCGCGAAAAGGCCGGCATTGCCGCTGGCGAAGTGCTTGGCAAAGCCGACGCACATCAAATTCGCACACAGACTGGATTTGCAATTGGCGGTGTTGCACCGATCGGGCACTTGAACCCAATCCGTGCATTCTGGGATCAAAAGCTCTCTGAATTCGACGTGGTTTGGGCCGCTGCCGGAACGCCAAGGCACATCTTTCCAATTGATCCCAATATCTTAAGTCGCATTTCCAATGCGACTGGCGCGGATTTTCTGCAACCGAGGGGAAGCTAACAATGGACCATGACGACCTGCGCCACTGGTCGAAACGCGCCGCCGATTGGGCGCATGATTATCACAAAAACCTTCGGGACCGTCCGGTTCGTGCACAGACGAAACCCGGCGAGGTCGCGGCTAAATTACCCACGACACCTCCAGAGGCGGCTGACACACCGGAAGCAATCTTTGCGGATTTCGAGGCCATTGTGCCCGATGCCATGACCCATTGGCAGCACCCGAGGTTTTTTGCTTATTTTCCGTCCAATGCCGCCCCCGCGTCCATGCTGGCAGAGCAGCTTGTCAATTCAATTTCGGCAATGAGTATGCTTTGGCAAACCTCGCCAGCGGCCACCGAAATCGAAGAGGTCATGATCGACTGGATGCGCCAGGCGGTTGGGCTTGGGCCAGAATTCTGCGGCACAATCCACGACAGTGCCACGACCTGCACGCTTTCCGCCGTTCTGACAATGCGGGATCGTGTTACCGGGTGGGACAGCGTCGACAACGGTATCACCGGGCGAAAACCAATGCGTATTTATGCCAGCGCACAGACCCACAGTTCCATCGACAAGGCCGTGCGTCTGGCCGGAATAGGGCAAGGAAATCTCGTCAAGATCGAGACCGATGAAAACTTTTCGATGAAACCCAGCGCCTTAGAGGCCGCAATTGAGGCGGATGTCGTGGCTGGTCGAACAGCTGCGGGGGTAATTTTGTGCTCTGGCGGCACTTCGATTGGAGCGTTTGACCCGCTTGCAGAGTGCCTGACGGTCGCCAAGCGCCACGATCTTTATACCCATGTTGATGCGGCCTGGGCCGGCAACGCAATGATTTGCCCAGAGTACCGCGGGCTATGGAACGGAGTGGAGGGCGCTGACAGCATAGTTATGAACCCCTATAAAGGGATTGGCGCGCAGTTTGATGGCGCGATCCAGTTTCTTCGCGACCCGGCGCCACAAATCCGCTCTCTTGGGTTGCGGCCGGACTATTTGAAGACATTGGGTCAGGAACAGGTCACCGATTTCAACGAATGGACTGTCCCACTTGGCCGCCGCTTCCGCGCTTTGAAACTGTGGTTTGTTCTGCGTGCCTATGGTTTGGAAGACCTGCGCAATATGATCCGCAATCACGTCGCGTGGACTGCGGAGTTATGCGAGGCAGTCCGCGTCCTGCCAGATTTCGAGATCGTCACGGAACCGCGTCTGGCGCTTTTTTCGTTCCGATACGCGCCCGATAAACCCGACGCAAACACTCTGAACTCGCAGCTTTTGCAGAGCATAAACGACGACGGACGCGTTTATCTGACGCAGACTATGCATGAGGGTAAATTCGTCATCCGCTTTACTGCAGGCACATTTGATTGCACCCGCGAAGACGTGATGACCACGCTGGATGTCCTACAGGAAATGTCGCAAACGTTATAGGTTGCCGTTTTTTGGCAAGACGCCGTTAAGACATTTTGCCCCAGTATTTTGCATGGGAAGCCCTGAGTTTAGCGATAACGACTGGAAGATTGCACTGGTGATTGTCACCATCGGCGCGGAGCGTGGACGCGCCGCGCGTGGGCGACCGGATTTGACTTGACGCCACCAAACCCGCGCAAGCTTCACATCTCGAAAGCTCCCTTTATGACAGATCAATCCCCTCGCCGCTCCGGCGGCCGCGCCGCGCGCCGCGCCGCAAGAGCCGCCCCGCTGGAACATCACGAACGCCCAATTCAACCGGGCATGAGCGGTGGATTCTACAAGCCACTGTCCGAAGCGGATGTTCAGCGCATTCACAACGCCGCATTGAGTGTTCTGGAAGAGGTTGGCCTGGCGGATGCACCGCCATCTGGCATCGAGATCATGACTGGTGCTGGCGCGACTTTGGGCGACGATGGTCGTCTTAGGTATCCTCAGGCGCTGGTCGAAGACATGGTTGCCAAGGCCGCAAAGGGCATAACTCTTTGCGGGCGTGATCCACAATATGACCTGCACCTTTCAGGCTCCCGAGTTCATTATGGCACCGCGGGGGCTGCCGTCAGCATGGTGGATGTCGAAGGTCGCAATTACCGCCACTCCACAGTGCAGGATCTGCACGACGCCGCGCGGATCACGCAAACGCTTGATAACGTGCACTTTCTGCAGCGCCCGATGGTGTGCCGTGATATCGAGGACAACCGCGAGATGGACTATAACACCATCTACGCGGCTTGTTCCGGCACCACCAAACACATCGGTACATCTTTTACCGAACCGGATTTCGTCGCACCTGCGATTGAGATGCTGCACCTGATCGCAGGGGGCGAGGTTTCATGGCGCGCCCGTCCATTTGTTTCGAATTCAAACTGCTTCGTCGTGCCGCCGATGAAGTTCGCCACCGAGGCCTGTCAGGTCATGGAAAACTGCATCAATGCAGGGATGCCCGTGCTGTTATTAAGTGCTGGCATGGCGGGCGCGACCGCGCCTTCGACCATTGCCGGTGCGATTACCCAGGCGGTCGCAGAATGCCTAGCCGGTGTTGTTTACGTAAACGCGATTTCGCCGGGTCACCCGGCAGTGTTTGGAACCTGGCCTTTCGGGCTAGATCTGCGCACCGGCGCGATGACCGTAGGTTCAGGCGAACAGGCCCTGCTGACCGCTGGTTGCGCGCAGATGCACCAGTTCTATGGCATACCCGGCGGCGCGGCTGGTGGCGCGTCCGACAGCAAAATGCCAGATATGCAGGCCGGGTGGGAGCAGATGTGTTCCAATGTGATGGCCGGGCTTGCGGGCCTGAACATGGTGTATGAGGCCGCCGCAATGCACGCCTCACTACTGGGATTTTGCCACGAAAGCCTGATTCTGGCCGACGATCTGATCGGGCAAGCACAGCGTTGCGTGCGCGGAATTGAGGTTGATGATGAAACATTGGCCATTGACCAGATCAAAGAGGTTTGCCTCGGTGGGACAGGCCATTACCTAGGCACCGATGCCACCTTAAGCCGGATGCAGCGCGACCACGTTTACCCGACGCTTGGCAATCGCATGAGTCCGAAGGAATGGGACGAAAGCGGAAAGCCGGACCTGATTGCCAACGCCATCGCAAGGAAGGAAGAAATACTTGGGCAGCCGTCTGCCGTGGCATTTGATCCAGCGCTGGACAAAGCCATCCGAGAAAATTTCAACATCCACCTGAAGACCTAAAGTGGCGGATTTAGCTTTCCGCCTTTTCCTCTAACCGCAGCCATTCCTCTTCTGACGCGGTCAGCATGGCCTGTCGCTCGGTTAACGCTTTAGTAGCCTTTTGAAACTTCGCGGGATCTTTCGAGAACAAATCGGCGTCTGACAACAGACCGGCCAGTTTTTCAATTTCACGTTCCAACCGTCCTATTTCCTCGGGTAGCCGCTCAAGTCGATGTTTTTCCGTGAACGTCAGGGCGGAATTTACTTTCTTCCGGGCAGGTAGCGCACCCTTGTTGACGTTCATTTTCTTGGTGTTATCAGGCGGCTCCAACGCACCCTTTTCGCCCCGCTGCATTTGGTAATCGCTCCACCCTCCAGCGAAAATAATTGCACGACCGCCACCTTCCATCGCGACGGTCGTGGTTGCAATTCTGTCAATGAAATCGCGATCATGGCTGACAAGCAAAACTGTACCATGGTAGTCGGACAACACCTCTTGCAGCAGATCCAAAGTCTCGATGTCCAGATCGTTCGTTGGCTCGTCCAATACCAAAAGGTTTGACGGCTTCGCCATGATCTTGGCCAGCAAAAGCCGCGCCTTTTCACCGCCCGACAATGAGCGAACTGGCGCCCGCGCCTGCGCATCCGTAAACAGAAACTCCTTCAGATACCCCACCACATGCTTGGGCACACCGCGCACCATCACCTGATCCGCCTTGCCAGAAACCCCCAGTTCCCTGTCGCCTGCTAGTGTATCCCAAAGCGTCAGGTCTGGGTTCAACGCCGCGCGGTTTTGGTCAAAGATCGCCAGTTCAACATTACTTCCCAGAACGACTGAGCCTGCATCCGGTGCAACCTGGCCCGTCAGCATTCCAATCAAAGTTGTTTTACCGACGCCGTTTGGCCCGACAACCGCGATTCGATCGCCGCGCAGAACGCGCATATCAAATGGTTTCAAGATCAACTTATCGCCGTAAGACTTTGTAATACCTTTGGCTTCAATGGTCTTACGGCCCGACTTAGTGCCAGCGTCCAAGGCCAGTCCCGCTGTTCCCTGACGCTTGACTTGCGCTGCTCGTTCGGCGCGCAGCGCCTGCAGTGCGCGCACGCGTCCCTGATTGCGCTTACGCCGGGCGCTGATGCCTTCAACGGCCCAGCGCGCCTCGGCCTTGATCCTTCGGTTCAACTTGTGGCGTTCAGCGTCCTCGTCCGACCATATTTTGTCGCGCCACGCCTCAAACCCGACAAACCCTTCTTCGCGCCGCCGGACAATGCTGCGATCAATCCAAATGGTTGTTTTTGTCAGCGCGTTCAGAAACGCCCGGTCATGCGAAATCAGAACAAATCCAGCCGAAGTTTCGAGCAGATGACGTTCCAACCAACCGATGGCCTCAATATCCAAATGGTTCGTTGGCTCGTCCAGCAGCATCAACTCCGGCGCCTCAGCCAGAAGCTTTGCCAGCGCGGCCCTGCGCCGCTCTCCACCGGACGCGGCGGACACGGCCGTCTCAGGTGCAAGCTTCAGGCCTTCCGCCGCCGCCTCGACCCGCCATTCCTGCCCTGGCTCGAGCCCACTCACCGCAAAGTCACCGATTGTGGCAAATGCGGACATATCCGGCTCCTGCTGCAGATAACCGACGCTGACACCTGCGGGTAAAACGCGCGAACCTGTGTCCGGTTCAACAAGTTCAGCCATGACTTTCATCAACGTGGACTTCCCCGAACCGTTGCGTCCAACCAGGGCCGTTCTGTCGCCAGCATGGACGACCAGATCCAGTTCGCTAAAAAGCGGATCGCCACCAAATGTCAGCGATATGCCGGAAAGCTGCAAAAGGGGTGCGCGGGCCATGTTTTGCGCCTATGGCGTGGGCCGAAAAAGGTCAACGCCGCTTTATGCAGCCACGGTGCGCAAAAGTCGTTTCCGTTCAGCGGGAATATTGGCAACTTCCAACCCCGTGAACACATGCATCGTATTCATTTCCCGATCGACCACCGCATGGTCGCTGACCCAGCCGCCCATAAGCAAATAGGTTCGCAACAGTGGCGGCATGGTCAACATGGCGCGTTTTGCATCCGGCTTACCCCGAAGACGCCGGGCGAACCGAAAGGTATTCGGTGCCTTTGCCTTAGGCGACCAACGCTTGGGCGCCAGATGCTTTTCCTTCAGCATGGCAAAGGCATCCAGATAGTCTTGGGTCTCGGTTCCAGCGAATGATGAACATCCAAACAGCAAATCCACGCCTTCGTTGTCTACAAACCGAGTCATCGCCCCCCATGCGATACGCAATATGTCGGGATCCGCCGCAAAATCAGGATCAATGCAAAACCGACCTAGAGCGTCGTCCATCTAATCTGCAACATATCCGGCAGCTTTGAAGAGGTTTCGGCACTCGGTTGGCGGGAAGAGGTCGCAGGTTTGGGCGACGGATTGGAAAAGGGCGTCGAAGGTGCGGGCCTTGAGCCGACGCAGGTGTGCCTTGAGTTTCGAGTACGCCATTTCGATCGGGTTGAGATCGGGCGAATACGGCGGCAGGAAGAGCAGCCAGCTGCCTTGCGACTTCAGCAGTTCCTGCGCATTGGCCGATTTGTGCGATGACAGGTTGTCGGCGATCACCACATCGCCCGGCTGCAACGTTGGAGCCAGCTGGGTCTCGATGTAGAGGTCGAACGCGGCGCGGTTCATGGGGCCGTCCAGCACCCAGGGGGCGCTGAGTTCGTCGATCCGCAGGCCCGCGATGAAGGTCTGGGTGCGCCAGTGGCCGAAGGGCGCGTCGGCTTCCAGCCGGGTGCCGCGTGGGGATCGACCACGAAGCCGTGTCATCTTGGTCGTGACAGCTGTTTCGTCGATAAAAACCAGCCGGTGCGGCTCAAGGCGCATCCTCGGCATCCGGCGGTGCTGCCACTCGTACCTGGCAGCGCGCACCCGTTTGCGCAGCCGCTCCGTCGCGATCAGGGATTTTTTTATATGTGAACCCAAGACGATGGATCAGATAACGCGAGAGCATCGCCGGTGTCGCGGTGAGGGCATGTTCCTGTTTCAGCACCTCGGCCAGTTCCGGCATAGTGATATCCGGCTCGGCTTCCACGCGTGTCTTAAGCCAGTTTGAGACCACATCCAGCTTGCTGCGCCGAGGGCGGCCTTGAGGCGCAGCTCTCACCCCACCCGTTCGCCTCTTACGTTGCATGATCCGCACCGCGCTGGCAGCTGATATCCGTAAACGCCGCGCAGCCTCATGGCAGGAAAGGCCGTCATCAACCAAAGCGACGACACGTTCCCGAATATCCAGTGATAGCGATTTGCCCATGATCCACCTCCACATATGGTGAATCACAAAACCTGCCACGTGGGAATCCCATCGATTCAGATTTCAAGGACGACGCTCTAATTCCACCATTCGCCCTTGATACCCGGAAAGCGCAGACAAATCGTAGTATTGCGCGGAGTAGCTGCGCGCGATTTCTGCACCGCCTTGCAATGGCATCAAACGAAAACAACAGACGACTCGCTGGCTAACCTGTTCCTCGACAAGCACATGGCGACATTGCGCATCGAATGAATCCACATCACGACCGGTTTTACCTGAACGCCCGCGAAATGCCCGGAACCGTAGCGCCTGCGCAGCGGCAACATCATTGGTTGCCGATGATATCCGCGCAGCGTAGCGACCTTTCCTCAGTTGCAGCACAGCCATGTTCCTAAAAATCGCGCCAAGGGCACTGTGGCTTTGAATTATTCTATTACACCCTATATGACATCCCGCTGACAGAAGAGAGGCCGCCAATGGAAAAAATTACCAAATCGGACGCCGAATGGCGCGAACAACTGGACGATCTGGCGTTCAAGGTCACGCGCAAGCACGGCACAGAACGTGCGTTCACGCATGAATGTTTTCCGGAAGGACCGGGAACATTTACCTGCGTATGTTGCGGCGCTGAACTGTTCGACAAGTCCCACAAATTCGACAGCGGCACAGGCTGGCCGTCGTTTTATCAGCCCAAAGATGGGGAAATGGTCGGCGAAGCGCCTGACAATTCGTGGTTCATGAAGCGCACCGAAGTGCATTGCAACAGGTGCGAAGCGCATTTGGGGCATGTATTTCCAGATGGTCCGGCGCCCACGGGGCTGCGCTATTGTATCAACGGTGTGGCGTTGAACTTCGAAAAGGGCGACGAGTAACGCTTTGCCCGGGCATTTACCTTAGTTCAGGAAATCGCCCGGGTTGAAGTTACCGATATTACCAAACAGCTGCCGCAGGAATGTGACACCTTTGATATTGCTGTCTGTGACCCGGCGAGAAATCGCGACAACCTGCCCATCTTCCAGCCCGAACCGTTCAATATTTTCGACCACCCCGTCGGCGTCGAATGAAACTGCCACGACTTCACGTGATATTTCGGTGCTTTCCCGAAATCCATATGCGCGAAACCGGCTTTCAACATAATACCAACCGCTATCCGCAAGGATGCCGCTGGTCGACGGCTGGCCGATCACATCGGCGACCGTGTCCTTGGTATCGACCCCGACAACGATAAACTCCAGATCTTCAGCCTCTGGAACATAACCATGTTTTCGGTCGATATTGGAACAGGCGGAAAGCAACAACATCGCCAGTCCTGCGGCGAACAGCCTGAATGCTGAATTTTTATTGCCCATGCCGCCCCTCTTGTCATGGCTTGGCTCTGCTCTTGACCCGGATTACAGAAGGATTGGCTTCGAAGCAAGAATGGAACCGGTAATGGCCCCTTCCCCGGTGAATAACAACATAGTGCGTGTGTCTGAGCTTAAAGCAGGCCAACCACAGGGCTTCAAAGTGGCGCCGGATGCAAGCGAAAGGCAGATGGCTGCCTCGGAACTCGGTCTCGTCGCTGTCAAGAAACTTCAATTTGAAGGAAGTCTGGAACCTTTCGGCGATGCGGACTGGATATTGAATGCCAGATTGGGCGCAACGGTTGTTCAGAATTGCGTCGTGTCGCTGGAACCGGTGACGACACGGATCGACGAGGCTGTTCAGCGAACTTTTGTCGCCGCATTGCCGGACGTGCTAGACGGCGACGAATTCGAAATGCCTGATGATGAAACTGTGGAGCAGTTGCCACACGAGATCGATCTTTCCGTCGTCATGATAGAGGCGCTGACCCTGGCATTACCGCTTTACCCGCGCGCAGAAGGCGTCGAGGCGCCCAATATGAACTTCACCGAGCCCGGGAAAACAGCGCTTCGCAACGAAGATCTGAAGCCCTTCGCCGGTCTTGCCGAATTTAAAACCAAACTCGAAAACGGCGAAGAATGACGACAATCTAGTCCGGTAATACCTTCCCCGGATTTAGTATATTCTTCGGATCCAATGCCGATTTGACGGCTCGCATGATATCGACGGCAACTGGGTTCTTAAATCGCGCCATCGCAGATTTCTTTGACAACCCGATCCCGTGTTCTGCGGAAAACGACCCGCCTAGTTCGATTGCAAGCGATTCAATGGATTCGGTGATTGCGCGCAACAACTCCCGATCATCGCTGCTTGGAAAAACCGAATAGTGAAGATTCCCGTCGCCCAAATGGCTGACGGAATTGTCCGTCGCCTCAGGGTCATTGGCCGAAAGCCTTTGTCGAATTTGATCGAAGAAATCCGAAATCCGGTTGAGCGGCAAAGATATATCGCACGACACCAACGGGTATTCATTCAGTGACACCTCTGCTGCATCTTCGCGGCGCTTCCACATCTCGGCGCGCTGTCCTTCAGATTGTGCGACCACCGCATCAAGGATCAACCCGTCTTCCATCAATGCGGCGAGCGTTTCCTCCAACTGATCAACCAGTGGAACGCTGCCATCCTCTGCGGCATCCGCCACGCGGGGCGCAGTTGCCGCAACCTCCACCATGATGTTGTGATCGTACATTTCTGCAAATGGCGCGCGCGCGTCAGGGAATTTCTTCAGATGCCGCTCAACATAGTTGCGTGGCATATGCTCAAAGGCTTCAACCAAACCACCTGTCGCAATCTGTAACTGATTGAGTAACGTCAGCGCCGCAGGAAGATCGGCGGTCGCCACCATTGCCGTCGCATAGGCCCGTGGTTTTGGAAACAGACGCAACACCGCAGCGGTGATAATGCCGAGCGTTCCCTCGCCGCCTATAAACAAATCTTTCAGGTCATAACCGGAATTGTCCTTATGCAATTCCGACATAAGATCCATCACGCGCCCGTCGGCAAGAACCACCTCCAGCCCCAAACACAATCCGCGCGTGGACCCGTAACGCACGACATTCGATCCGCCAGCGTTCGTCGACAATGCGCCACCAATCATCGCAGATCCTCGCGCGCCGAATGTCAGTGGAAAGACAAGTTCGTGCTCCTCAACCGCGTCATGAATGTTGGAAAGAATGGTCCCTGCCTCAACGATCGCAATGCGCGCATCCGGGCGGATTTCGCGAATTCGGTTCAGTCGCTCAACGGACAGCATGATACCACCCTCCGCATGGGTCGCGCCGGTTAATCCGGTGTTGCCGCTGACCGGAACGATCGCGGTGTCATTGGCATCGGCCAGCGCCAGGATACGGCTGACTTCTTCGGTGGAACCGGGCCGCACAACTGCGCCTGGTGTGAAATGGTATTTGGAAACCCAGCCTTCACCGAAACGTTTGGCATCCGCGCCCGTCAGTACATGCTCTTCACCAACGATGGTACGCAGATCTTCTATCAAACTCATCGCCCTCTCCCTTAGCGCGCACCCTTGCCGGTTTTTGATGCGTGGGGCAAGTTGATCGGTGACAGTTGGCGGAGGACAAAGTGATGCGCAGTTTCGAAGAAATTTACGCAATAAGTGCGGAACGAAAAGGCGGCAGCGGCGCGGTCGAAGAACAGTTGTCGAAACCCAGCGCCGTGACCGAACTGGCAAAATTGCCCGATCACCGGTGGCTGTCGCAATTTTCGAAGAATGTATTTTCCGCTGGATTCAATTGGAAGGTCATCGACAACAAATGGCCCGGTTTTGAAGAAGCGTTCTTCGGTTTTGATATCGGAAAATGCGCGATGATGGATGACGTATGGTTCGATGAACTGATCCAGGACACGCGCATCGTGCGCCACGGCGCAAAAATACAGTCCGTCCGCGACAATGCCGCGATGTTGCAGGAACTGGCCACCGAACATGGCTCTGCGGCGGCCTGTTTTGCCAATTGGCCACCCGAAGATTTCATCGGCCTTCTCGAGATGTTGAAAAAACGCGGCACCAGGTTGGGCGGCAATACTGGACCTTACGCATTGCGCTTTATCGGTTTGGACAGTTTCATACTTTCGCGCGATGTCACAGCCCGACTCATTGCCGAGGGCGTCATCGACAAGCCGGCAACGTCAAAGGGTGCGATGCGCAACGTGCAGGACGCGTTCAATATCTGGCGCGCGCAATCCGGTCGCTCACTGACAGAAATCAGCCGTGTTTTGGCAATGAGTATTGGATGAGTGGCCGCTAAACCGGCAAGCCCCGCGAGCACCGGCCAAAATCTGTTACATATCCGCAATAAATCCCTTGCGTCCCGGCAAAATCCTTCTATGTTCCCGGCCTCGCTTGCCGCGCTGGTTCTTGCGCGCATATAAGCAGAAATCTGGAATGACATCTGGGCGATGTGCCCAATCAGCACCGAGGTTGAGACATGGCTGTCCCTCAGAATAAGATCACCCGTTCCCGCCGGAACAACCGCCGTAGCCACCATGCGCTGGAAGCCGGCAATCCGCAGGAATGTTCCAATTGTGGTGAATTGAAGCGCCCGCATCACGTTTGCGCCGCCTGCGGACATTACGATGATCGTGAAGTCGTTGCTCAGGTCGATGAAATCGACCTCGACGAAGAAGATGCGGCGTAAGGCCAGTAAACTTTGTGATTGACTTATGAGTGGGACGCCCGATCTTCCCGCTCCTGTTGTCGGAAATTCCGGTAATCCGCGCATTGTGATTTCTGTCGATGCGATGGGTGGTGATCGTGGCCCTGCCGCCGTGATCGCCGGATGCGCGCGTTTTGCGCAGCGCAGGCCTGATGTCGCGTTCATCTTTCATGGCGATGCCGAAGAGCTGAACGCGCAAATTGCGAAACGCAAAAAGCTGGCCGGCCGGGCCGAAGTTCGCAACACCACAAGTGTGGTGACGATGGATGCCAAACCCTCTTACGTCATGCGACACGGGCAGGACACGTCGATGTGGTCTGCCATTTCGGCGGTGCGGGACAATGAGGCAGAGGTTTGCATCTCTTGCGGCAATACCGGTGCGCTTATGGCCGTGTCGATGATCCGATTGCGAAAACTTGAAGGTATCAACCGCCCTGCCATCGCTTGCCTTTGGCCAAGCCGGAACAAGGACGGGTTTAACGTTATGCTCGATGTCGGCGCCGACATCCGTGCGGATGAGGATGATCTGCTGCAATACGCGCTGATGGGCACCAGCTACGCCCGAAACGGTTTGGGTCTGATCCGCCCGCGCATTGGATTGCTGAATGTCGGAACCGAGGAACACAAAGGCCGCGCGGAGCTGAAGGTCGCCAATGACCTGATTTCAGCAGCCGCGCCTGCGGGCGAGTTTGAATATGTCGGTTTCGTCGAAGGCGGTGACATCCCCTCGGCCCGCGTGGATGTCATTGTAACTGATGGGTTCACCGGCAACATTGCACTCAAGACCGCCGAAGGCACAGCGACTCTGATCCGCGAGTTTTTACGCGCTGCATTTGCAGCCACACCGTTCGCGCGCGTCGCCTCGCTTTTGGCCTTCACATCGCTGCGCCGTCTGGCGCGCAGGATCGACCCGCGGCGGGTTAACGGCGGTGTGTTTCTCGGCCTCAATGGCACCGTGGTCAAAAGCCACGGCTCTGCAGATGCAACTGGTATCGAGGCAGCGGTGACTCTTGCATATGATCTGGCGGAATCGAACTTCAGCGAAAGGCTCGCCGCCCGGGTTGCATCCGTGTCCAACGCACGTCAGGATGCAACCGAAACAAGGCCGGTATCCGGTAATAAAACATGACAGTAAGAGCAGTCGTTCGTGGCGTCGGCCACTATCTTCCGGAACGTGTGGTGCCAAACGCCGAGTTCGAGGACTCTCTTGATACGAGCGACGAGTGGATCCGCGCAAGAACAGGCATCGAGCAGCGCCATTTTGCAGCTGAAGGCGAAACGACATCCGATCTGGCGGTGCACGCCGCGAATTCCGCACTAAGAAATGCTGGGTTAGAGGCAAGCGAGATCGACGCGATCATATTGGCCACCTCAACGGCCGATCTGACCTTTCCGTCCGCGGCAACGATGGTGCAAAGCGAACTGGGCATGGCGAACGGTTTCGCCTTCGACGTTCAGGCGGTCTGCGCGGGTTTCGTATTTGCACTTGCCAACGCGAATGCGCTGATCATTTCGGGGCAGGCCAACCGGGTTATGGTGA
Organism: uncultured Paracoccaceae bacterium; assembly: GCA_951812305.1. Taxonomy (GTDB): domain Bacteria; phylum Pseudomonadota; class Alphaproteobacteria; order Rhodobacterales; family Rhodobacteraceae; genus Rhodobacter_B. The sequence goes on along the minus strand of CATOSB010000004.1, from coordinate 390,330 downwards.
TTGGCGCTGAAACCTTCAGCCGCATCATGGACTGGAATGACCGAACAACCTGCGTCCTGTTTGGCGATGGCGCAGGCGCGCTGATACTGGAGGCCCAGAATGGCGCGGGTTCAACCGATGACCGTGGGATCCTTTCGACTGATCTGAATTCCGACGGGCGCTACCGCGACATTCTTTATGTCGACGGCGGCGTGTCCACGCAATCAACCGGGTTTCTTCGGATGCAAGGAAAAGAAGTCTTCCGTCACGCCGTGGAAAAGCTTGCCAAAACGGCGCGTACTGCGGTCGAAAAGGCCGGGCTTACCACGGATGACATCGACCTGATCGTCCCGCATCAAGCAAATTTGCGGATTATCAAGTCCACGACGCAAAAACTTGGCCATTCAATGGATGATGTTGTGGTAACTGTTCAAAACCACGGCAACACATCTGCGGCATCGATTCCTTTGGCATTGTCCGTCGCGCAAGGGGAAGGTCGGACCAGTGAAGGCGACTTATTGGTGACAGAGGCGATTGGCGGTGGATTGGCTTGGGGAGCCGTCGTTCTGCGCTGGTAAACGCGCATTACGACACCCTTCCAAGCCATTGATATTGACTCTTAAAAAGCCGACCGCTTAGTGTCGGATATTACCGGAGGGGGAATGAATGAGTGAAAATACATTAACGCGCATGGACCTTAGCGAGGCGGTATTCCGCGAGGTCGGTCTATCCCGCAACGAAAGTGCGCAATTGGTCGAAAGCGTTTTGAAGCACATTTCCGACGCTTTGGTTGATGGACAGTCGGTAAAAATTTCTTCGTTCGGAACGTTTTCTGTTCGCAACAAAACTGCACGTATCGGGCGCAATCCCAAAACGGGTGAAGAAGTTCCAATCTCACCGCGTCGCGTTCTGACATTCCGTCCATCGCACTTGATGAAAGACCGGGTGGCCGAGGGCAATCGGCGCTAGGATCGTTTTGACATGAGCAAATCGCCTGACGCGTTCCGCACCATCAGCGAGGTTGCAGATTGGCTGGGCACGCCCACTCATGTCTTGCGATTTTGGGAATCCCGGTTCAGCCAGGTAAAACCTGTCAAACGTGCCGGAGGTCGGCGGTATTATCGTCCAACCGATATGGCTCTTTTGGGCGGCATCAAAAAACTTCTGCATGAAGATGGCATGACAATCCGTGGGGTGCAAAAACTGCTTCGCGAAGAAGGCGTCAAGCATGTTGCTGCTCTATCGCAAGTTATCGACGACATTCCTGCGGAGCCTGAGCAACCGGTTACGGATGAAACAGTCGAGGGTGTTGCACAACCTGTGCCTGACGCGCCAGACCAACCAACGGTAGGAGAAACACAACCGGACGAATCGGCCGCCGCGTCGGCCGCACCAAATGAACCGGAAGTGACAGAGCCAATTGCACCCGCAGAGGCTGAACCGGCTGTAGATGCGGTGGCTGCGGGCGTCGGGGCAGATGAAGCAACTGGTGCGGAGCTTTCGGACATGCCGATGTTCAAAGCCACACAGGACGAAAATAAGGCCCCGCCATCGTCAGATGAAACGACGGTAACCGCAGCCGAAGAAAATACTGCTTACGCAGACGCAGCGGTCACCTCACCTGAAGAAAATGTAACGGTGACGGAGGTGCCGGTTGGCCACGAAACACCGCCCTCGGCAACCGAATCCGAACAAGCAGAGACGCGCGCTCAAGACCCCCCTGCCGATCCCACACCCGAGCCGGCAAAACTGCCCAATTTTCTGGAAAACTGGCAGGAACCGCCGCAACCGCCAGATGGACCAACTCCGGGTGAAACCGTGCTTTCGGCTATCTCTACAGGTCAGAAAGCGGCCCCAGGCGATTTGGCACCGATTGTCGAACAGTTGAATGCATTGCGCGCCCGCATGTCCAGCGATCGCGCCTAACGACCCCTTGCTCTGCAAGATGAATTGCGGTTAAAGGGCCTTCACGTCGGGCTATGGCGCAGTCTGGTAGCGCGTCCGTCTGGGGGACGGAAGGTCGCAGGTTCAAGTCCTGCTAGCCCGACCAAACCACCCGCCCGCGAGTATTCGCGGGCGTTTTCATTAGGGGGGACGATGCCGGCAGGTGTCCAGTCTGACAGCCGATTGCGCGGGATGATCGAAGCCGGTCAGATCGCCGCCGATCCCCCGGTTCTTCCGGCTCAAATCCAACCTGCGTCTCTCGACCTGCGGCTCGGCGACCGAGCATACCGCGTGCGCGCATCCTTTTTGGCGGGCCCTACGCAATCCGTGGCCGAGCGGCTGACGGACTTCCGTATGCACGAGGTGGATCTCTCTGCAGGTGCAGTGCTGGAAAAGGGCTGCGTTTATGTCGTGCCTTTGATGGAGTCTCTCGATCTGCCGGAGGATATAAGCGCCGCTGCCTCGGCCAAGTCGTCAATCGGACGGCTGGATCTTCTGACGCGGATCATCACTGACAACGGGACTGAATTCGACCGCGTGGCAGCGGGTTATCGCGGGCCACTATATGTCGAAATTTGCCCACGCAGTTTTTCGGTTCTGGTCAAGCCGGGGCAGATGCTGACGCAAATGATATTTCGCCAGGGCGACACGTTTTTGGATGATGCGGAATTGGCCGCACTGCATGAAGATACGCCGATTGTAAACGGCGACCCGGTCATCGCGGGCGGATTGGGGTTTTCGGTCGATCTTCGACCCGAAGATGGCGACCTGGTCGGTTACCGCGCAAAACCCCATTCGGGCGTGATCGACCTGTCGAAACTAAACCACTACGACCCGGCAGAATACTGGGAAGAGGTGCGCACGAGTGAGGGACGCGTCATCCTCGATCCGGGTGCATTTTATATCCTCGTAAGCCGCGAGGCGATCTGCATCCCCCCCGACTATGCCGCCGAAATGGCCCCATATCTGGCGATGGTCGGCGAATTTCGGGTGCATTACGCCGGATTTTTTGACCCCGGCTTTGGCTGGTCTGGCGCGGGCGGATCGGGTTCGCGTGGCGTGCTGGAAGTGCGATGCCACGAGGCACCATTCGTTCTGGAACACGGCCAGGTCGTGGGACGGTTGGTCTATGAACGGATGTCCGATCGGCCAGAGGCGCTATATGGTGTTGACATTAAGTCCAATTATCAGGGCCAAGGTTTGAAATTGAGCAAGCACTTTAAAACGATGGCACCTCGTTAGCGGGTGCCGTTACCGCCGCATTCACACGAAATGTTGCGAATTGTCCGCCCCGCCACTAGGCTTTTAAGGATATTGCCGTTTGATATTGGAGCATACTCATGCGCGTAATTGCGTTTTTTGTGCCAATTGCCGTTGGCATCCTTTCATTGGTCGCGACTTCCGTTGCCACCGCACAACCCGCGGCCCCTGTCGGTGTCTGGCGCTGTGTCGTCAACAGCTCGGTGGTTTCGATTGACCTGCAGATGCAGGTCAACCCGGACCGCACGTTGGCAGGCCGTGGAACCATAATCTACGTGGGAACCAGTTCGGTCTATAACGTACAAGGCTACGGTGACTGGACGGCGCTGCCACCGGACGCATCATCGCCGAATTGGCTTTACAAATTCCGGATGAATCCGCCGAACCACGCGATCTTTTCTTGGTTTGCCGGTCCAACGGGGACACCGGGAAACCTATACAACGTGTTTCAGGACCAGAATGACGGATCGCTGGTGGAAACGGCTTGTCAGCGCATAGGCTGAGTACGCTACGGAACGCCAACTGGGTGGTTTCTCCACAGGAAGCCTGAGTCAATCGGCAATGGACGACGCTGCGGCGACGGTGATTTCAGTGATCACCAACGCGTCAGAGCGAATTTCTTGATGGCGAAAATGCCGTCGGCTTCTCGCGAATTTCGGCAAAAGGATAAGAGGTTCAGAACCGCCCCATCCGGCGGCCCATCCGGACCATCTGTTTGCCACGGCGGGCAAGGTCGCGCGCATCGCCTTCCTGCTGGCGGTCAGCTTCCGGATCGCCACTGGATTTCTTCGTCATCTTGTCAGCAGCCATATCGATACCCTTGTTGATACCCCGACCGACAACCCGCCGCATAACCATGCGGACAACCATGTTTGAGCTACCCCCCGAAATTCGGACACTGACGTAAGCTGCGATTTGTTGTCTGCTGATCTTCAACGCGAAGGAGATCAGAAATGTCGAAACGGAAGCAACATCATCCAGAATTCAAAGCCAAGGTGGCGTTAGAGGCGCTGAAAGGTGAAGAAACGGTCAGCGAGCTGGCTAGCCGGTTTGGCGTGCATCCCACGATGATCCATCAATGGAAGCGTGCCCTGCTTGAAGGCGCGTCTGGCGTTTTTGAGCGCGGTGGCCGGAAGGCACCGGAAGTCGATGAAGAGCAAGTGAAAGACTTGCATGCCAAAATCGGGGAGTTGGCCGTCGCCAATGATTTTTTGGCCAGAAAGCTCAAACCCTGGAACGGCAAGTGAGGCGCAAGATGATTGAGCCAAACCTGCCAGGTCTTTCGGTTGGCAAGCAATGCGCGTTGCTGTCGATCTCGCGGTCGTCGTTTTACTATGAGCCGAAGGGCGAGAGTGAGATGAACCTCGACCTGATGCGCATGATTGATAAGCAGTTCCTTGAGACCCCGTTTTACGGGGTGCGCCAGATGACGTGGCATCTGCGCAATGATGGCCACGTGGTCAATGAGAAGCGGATCAGACGCCTGATGCGGTTGATGGGCCTTATGCCGATTTACCAGAAACCCAACACCAGCAAGGCCGCTAAAGGCCACAAGATTTATCCATACCTGCTGCGTGGCCTGCGTGTGGATCGGCCCAATCAGGTTTGGTGTGCTGACATCACATATCTGCCCATGCGGCGTGGCTTTCTGTATCTGGTCGCCATCATGGACTGGCACACGCGCAAAGTTCTGGCGTGGCGCATCTCGAACACGCTGGAGGCTGAGTTCTGTGTCGATGCGCTGAACGAGGCGATCCACAAGTTCGGCACGCCAGGCATTATGAACACCGACCAAGGCAGCCAGTTCACGTCGTTTGTTTGGACGGACAGATTGCGGCGCTCAAACGTGCGCATCTCGATGGATGGCAAAGGCCGATTCCTCGATAACATCTTTGTTGAACGGCTGTGGCGGTCGCTGAAGTATGAATGCGTCTACCTGCACGCCTGGGAAACTGGATCAGAGGCCAAAGCTGGCGTCAGAAAGTGGATCGCGTTCTACAACTCCGCTTCATTGCGCCCATCTTTCTATGTTGTTGAAGAGAATAGGTTTTGCTGATCCGGGTGCGATACCGCGGGGTATTTTGGGTTCTGTCGGGCCCGTTTCTTGAGTTGTTGTGCCTTCGTTTTTGACAGTTCCTTGCGCTCAAATACCCATGGTCCGTCGGCAAGCGGGTGGTCTGCTTTGATATCACCTGCTTCTGCTGCCAACCGCAATGTTTTTGGCGCTACGCCGATCAGTTTTGCTGCGCCAGAGAGATTGAGCCACGGGTCAAGACCATTGGGTTCGGGCTTGAATACGGGAATCTTGCGGTAGGACCGCAGTGCTGTGACTCGCTCCCTGGTCCATCGGTTGCCGTTTCCGGTGACGAGACCGTTCCGGTTCAGAACGCCGGCGATGACATCGTCGCTGGCGATCCGCGCAAGCTGGCGCACGGCTTCGACAATATCCGGCGGCGTCGCGTTGCGCTGTCCTCTGCGGCGCTTTGGCAGGCGGATTTCCGTATGTGCGCCACCCACCCAATGAACCATCAAAACGATCTCGGAGGCATCATCGTCAAGATCTGCCACCACTTCCCGGATCACCGTGCGAACGATGCGCTTCTTCAACCTGGCATCGGTGGCCGGCGCGAACCAGACGCGTTCGAGATCGGCCCCCAGGGCCGCCAGGTCTTCCACCGGCGGCGTGGTCCCGTTCGGGCTGACCGCGTCATGGTGAACGATCTTGTTCTCGATCTCCTGAACCTGCTGAAGTGCCCGGTTCCACCGGGCTTCCAGTTCGGCGGTCACGAGGCGGTTCTCGGGATCGGATGCATCATACTGCCGGAATGCCCGATCAGTCGCGTATTGAGCCGCTTCCAGATCACGGCAGAGCGCATCGCGAACCTGATCCCGCTGGCGCACTGCTTGCCTGGCGGCCACCTCTGCGGCGGCAAGGGCGCCGGGTCCGACTACCTTCAAAAGCGCCTGTTCAATGGCATCGTCGACCCGCAATCCGCCGAAAGCGATGCAGCGCGCTTCGCCGTTGTCCAAAAGGCCGCGCCAGCAGGAGTAACGCGGGATGTCATGCTTCTTGCCGGTATAGCGAACCGTAAGCTTGCGGCCGCAGCGCCGACAACGCAGCAGCCCGGCCAGGAGCGCGGAACCATGTTTGGCCGCGCCATGATGCCTGCTCTGAGGGACGTTATTGCTTACCATCTTGCGGATCGCCTCTGCCCGTTCCCAACTCACATAGCCTTCATGCGCGCCCGGCTTCAATGCCAGCCAGTCGTTGCGGTCTTTCCTGCGAATGGCGGTTGCCCCGAACCCCGCCGCTGCCCGGGTCTTGCCATAGGCATAGGCCCCGCCATAGGCCGGATTGACGATCATGCGATGGATGGTGGCATATGTCGGCCGCCGCCAGAGCACTTCACCCTGTTTGCGCAAACTGGGCAATTCAAGGTCATGTTCGAGAAACCACATGAGGGCCTGCCGCGCGCTCCCCAGCTCGGCGACCTTGTCGAAAACCAGGGATATGGCCTCTTGCACGCGGCGGTCCGGGTCCTTCTCAAGCCGGTCCCCAGCTTTTACGAATCCGACTGGGGCAGCGACGACAAGTTCGCCGCGCCGTGCTTTCTCGTGGCGCGCGGCGAGAGATCGTTGTCTGAGAAGATCGAGTTCGTATTCGTTCAAGCTGCCCTTCAGGCCCAAAAGCAGCCGGTCATTGCCATCGCGCGGTGCATAAACCGTTTCCTGGTCGATCAGTACTGTGTCGACGACGCGACACATCTCTACGAGGTGCTGCCAATCCCTGCTGTTGCGCGCAAAGCGGGACACCTCGCGCGCCGCGACGGCGCCGGCCTTGCCCAAACAAACATCCGCGATCATCCGGTCAAAGCCTTCTCGCGCAACACCACCCGCCGCAGAACGGCCGAGATCGTCATCCACGGTCTCGATCCGGCTCCAACCCAAATCCGACAGCCGCTCCCGCATGGCATATTGCAGGGTGCTGCTTTCCCGGTTGTGCAGGACCTGGTGGGCCGATGACTGACGGACGTAAAGGATCGCCTTGCGCTCCAGATGCTGCGGGCCAATCTTCTCATGCTTCATGATCATTCTCCCCGTCTGCCGCGCCTGCATATTCCGCCATCAGGCGTGCCATCAACCGTGTCAGCGTTTGCCGCGTGTCGTCGGGGAGGCTCTGCCAAAGCGGAGTCTGCGTCGCGGTCGCGGACCGAGCGTCCGGGAACAGTTCGAGTTGCGTCGTCGTCATTTTGCGCGGCATTGGCCAACCTCCGATTCTCGTGTTCAGAGTCCAATGCTGCGTCAACGCGGGATGGGGAGTCGGGTTTATTGAACGACTCACAGTCGATATCGCAAACAAGCCCCGCAAGAGCCTTCAGAGCGCCCAGGTCCACATGCGCCGTATCGACCCGACGACAGGCCGCACATGAGGCCCGGTCAAACATCCATATAGGGACTTCCAGAAGCCGGTCCGACCGGCGGCCGGTGAGATTGCACCGAAACACGGCTTCGCCGGATTTATCGATCACCTCATGGACATAAACCGACCGGCCAAACCAGGGGTGCCATCGATAATGAACCTCGCGCAGGTCGGTAACGTGGGTGTTCTGGCGTTCTGTTGTACAACCACAAGCGCCCTCATTCCGCCCTTGGCGGCAAACCACCCGCTGTGATCTACTGGCAGCGAAATGACACAACCCAACCCGATCAGCAGGTACAAAGAGTAGCTTAATTTAACCCCGATTCTGGATAAGACGTTGGCGTCACCAGTGCACTACTCGACAGAATTTTTTCGTAGTTTTTTGATTCGTTTTTTACGATACTCGTTGACCCTTTTTCGCAGAGGGTTGCGATGAGGGATTTCCACCATTGTTATGGAAATGATCCTCGGTTCTCTCAAAGCCTCATTTGGCTCCAGTTCAACGGCAATTCCGCCAAACTCTCCAAGAAATAGAACATTTGAAACGGTTTCGTGATCCGCTTTGAATGTATCAGGGTCATTTTTCCGTACGTGTTTCGGGATGATCACCTGAAAGGGAGTGGCAGCCATCAGATCGAGCACAAGTGTCATGGTTCTTTTAGGGAGCGCAGCCAGTTCATTGAGCTTATCCGTGAGGGCGTAGAAACGGTTGGGGTCCTCTTCCATCATGTCGAACATGAGGTCCCGGATCTTCTCATAAGCGAGATCTTCGTTGATTGGGAAGTTGTTCTCCATGGCGCGCACCTTTTGCCCCGTGTTGACCAGCCTGAATGCCCCCGTGATTAGTATGGGGTGAGAGGGGTTTCCAGGTACGTTGCCCCATGATTCAAGGTTCAAAAGCGACACAATATGGACCGCCACTCATGTCGATCACTAACACCGCACTTTTTGTCTGTCTCGATGATTTTGCAAAAACCTACGAGGACTGGGAGCGCCACCGGTTGATCCCCTCGGGTCGTCAGAGGCTTCGCTCCGGCAAGCTGACCCTGGGGGAGAGCCTGTTCATCATGGTCTTGTTTCACTTGTCGCCGTTCAAGGACTTCAAACATTATTGGATTTATGGCGTTGAGCAGAAATACCGTGACTGCTTTGGCACCCTCCCGAGCTATGGTCGGTTTGTCAGCCTCATGCCAAGATTAATGGTGCCGTTTTGCATACTGCTGCACTGCTTCAGCGGTGAAAAAACCGGCGTCTATTTTGCCGACAGCACTAAGCTCGCGGTCTGCCACAATGCCCGCATTAATCGAAACAAGGTCTTCAAGGGGCTGGCAAAGCGCGGTCGCAGCACAATGGGCTGGTTCTTTGGCTTCAAACTGCATCTAATCATCAACAACAAGGGGGAGATCATGGCCGTCAAAATCACGGCAGGTAATGTCGATGATCGAAAGCCGTTTGAAGCCATGATCGCGGGCCCCGAAGGCAAAATATTTGCTGATAAGGGCTATATCTCCAAATCCCTCTTCCAACGGCTCTGGCAGCGTGGCCTCCACCTCGTCACCGGCATTCGCCGCAACATGAAAAACTATCTCCTGCCAATCCTGAACAAAATCCTGTTGCGAAGGCGGTTCATCATCGAAACTCTGTTCGATAAGTTGAAAACCAGCATGGGACTGGAACACACTCGACACAGATCGCCTGCCAACGCATTCGTACACCTCATCTCGTGTGTCGCAGCCTATATGCTCGGGAAAACCAAAGTTAAAATGGGACCCATAACCGTGCCGGAAACAATCAGGCAGGTCGAATACCAGATATAGCGCTTATCCAGAACTCAGGTTAATTTACGCCAGATCTTGTCCAAGAAATGGGGAGTAGCTCAGTTTATCATTTGATTGGCGTTCATTTTCGCGCCCTCCACTCTGCCTCAAATACCAATATAGCAGAGAATTGAGACGATTTTTAGGCCGAGACGCTATTCTTCGAACATCTCGCTCTGGCCCTCTTCGCCGTCGTCCTCTTCCTCACCCTCAATGGTCAGGTTTCCGGGCGGCGGCCGGTTGTCTAATAGTCCGGCGGCACGAAGCTCTTTCAAGCCCGGCAAATCGCGCGCAGTGGACAAGCCGAAATGATCGAGAAACTCGTCTGTCACAACGTAGGTTACAGGCCGTCCGGGCGACATTTTGCGGCGACCAAAGCGAATCCATTCTAGCTCAAGCAACTGATCTACCGTACCGCGGCTGACGGAAACGCCGCGAATTTCCTCAATCTCCGCACGCGTAACCGGCTGGTGATAGGCGATAATCGCCAATGTCTCGATTGCGGCGCGAGAGAGTTTCCGCGTTTCCATAACCTCTTTTTGCATCAGAAATCCAAGGTCCGGAGCCGTGCGCAATGCCCAGGCATCCCCCACGCGGACCAAGTGCACGCCCCTGCCCTCGTATCGTTTTTGCAGAAACACCAACGCTTCCGCTGCATCCGCCCCGTGTGGCATCCGGTCATTCAGCTCTTTGACCGAGACTGGCTCTGCACTGGCAAAAAGGATCGCCTCGACCATCCGCTCTTGTTCAGCCATTGGCGGGGCTTCGAACAGGCTTTCTTCCACGTCGCTTGCGGCATCAGTCATCGGCTTTTCTTCTTCTAAGCTCTATTGGCGCAAATGTTTCGGATTGGCGGATTTCGATGCGACCTTCTTTGGCCAGTTCCAGCGATGCGGCAAATGTCGACGCTGTTGCCGTCCGGCGCAACGCCGGGTCTTTCGCCCATTCCTCGGGCAGATAACTCGTAAGATCGGTCCATTCACCGGCAAACCCGATCAAGGGGCGCAGACGATCCAGCGCCTCTTCCATCGTCATCAACCGATCACGTTCCATAATATAGGGGCGGAATTCGTCTTTGGTGCGGATCCGGGCATAGCCCTGCATCAGATCAAGAAGTGTGGCCGTGTAGGTGATCTTGCGGGTGCGCGTGACGTCCTCTGGAACGCCGCGCACAAAGAAATCCCGCCCTTTCTGGTCGCGTGCCATCAATTGTGCGGCGCGTTCACGCATGGCTGCCAAGCGTTCCAGCTGAAACGCCAGATGCGCCGCCAGTTCCTCACCCGATGGTCCCTCGTCACTGGGGTCAGGCGGCAACAAAAGGCGCGACTTCAGAAACGCCAGCCAGGCCGCCATGACCAGATAGTCGGCCGCCAATTCAATACGCAGTTTCTTGGCGCGCTCGACAAAGGCCAGATACTGTTCTGACAGTGCCAGAATGGAAATCGCGCGCAAATCGACCTTTTGCGTCCGGCTAAGCGTCAGCAACAGATCAAGAGGCCCCTCAAACCCGTCAACATCGACAATCAGCGCCTCCGCCGCGCGGCGGGCGTCAATTGGTGTTACTGTTTCGGTTGCGACCTCTTCCATGAAACGTGCCTATCAAGCAGGTGCGGTATCGGCAAGAAAACCGTGCCTCACAAGGCTCACCACGTGACCGGAACGCTCAAAGGCCCACGGAATGCCCAACCCGCAAAGGGCACATCTCCGCTTAGTTTCATTTTTGGAAAGCGGTCAAACAGCATTGGCAGCGAAACCTCGGAAATCAGGGTGCGGCTTGCAGCGGCGCCTGCGCAAAAATGCGGCCCGGCACCGAAGGCAAGGCTTGGGGACGTATCCCGTGTGATGTCAAACAATTCCGGTTTGTCGAATACCGACTCATCACGATTGCCCGACCCAAACATGAAAAACACACGGGATTCCGGTTCAAAATCAACACCATCAACCTGATCGGGTTTTGCTACACGTCGCGGGGACATACCGATCGGCGAAATCCACCGTGCGTATTCCTCAAACGCTTTGCGCCAGTTTGCCTGTCCACTTCGGATCAGTTCAAGTTGTTCTGGGTGGGTCAGCAACGCCCAAACAGCCCCTGCAATCGCGTCACGCGGCTCGTTCTGTCCACCGGAAATCGCCAGCTTCACATTGGCCTTCACCGAATAGTCGGGGAGTCCAGCTTCCCGCTGAACCGCAACCAACGTCATTGGCGCGGGATCCGTCGTCGCATCAATTGCCGCGTCAATCTTGGCGGTCGCTGCACGGCAACGCGCCTCAGCCTTTGCAACACCTGCATAATTCGCGATGCCGTCAATCATTGCCTGCGATGTCGCATCGATCTCTGCGGCAGTCATGTTTCTGAGCCCGGTGATCACGCGAAGCGCCTCTCCCGAAACTGGCATTGCGAAATCTCGCACCAGATCGCATCCGCCGCGACCAGCAAGATTGTCGAGGATCGCAATAGTAGCCTTTTCGAACTCGGTTTTCCAATGATCACGGACGGTGCGCGGGCTGAACGCCGGGAAAGTCGCTTTGCGTTCCAGGGCGTGATCTTCCCCGTCTTTGCGCATCATGTTCTCACCCATCAAGACGGACATCAGGCCATCTGGCTGATATGAAGAAAACGTCGCAACCTTCTTTTCCTGCTCGAAAATATCGTTTCGCCGCGTGAAAAGTGTGGCACCCAGTTGCGGGACATGGACAATCGGACACTCTGCCCGCATCCGCGCCAGATCAGGATAGGGATCAGCGTGAAAATCTTCGGGATCGATGTTGAATTCTGGGGCATCGGCCATGCAGAAAGCTTGCGTCAGGCATCTTCGTGCTGCAAGGGTTTATGCTTGGCGCGCAACGCCCCATTTATCCAAAGCGCGGCGCCAACGGCAACCACGACAGCCGCCAATAAGCCCGAAACATTCCCCATCATCGTCGCCAGAAAATCGATATTGCTGGCAAAGTAAAATCCGAGCCCGACATAAAGTGTGACCCAAACAATCTCTCCAAGCGCGTCCGAAATAGCAAAACGTAGCCATGAAAGGCCTGTCGCCCCGGCGGCAAAATTGACCCACGGACCAAGCGGCGCGACGGCCCAGGTTGACAGGAAGACTCCGATTCCTCCGTGCCTTTCGATCAATCGCTGGGCACGGTCGAAAACTGCACGCCGCGCCGTAGAGCGCGTCAGGCGCGCAAGCAGCCGCGTTCCGCCATGTCTGCCAATCGCAAACCCCGCCTGATCGCCGACAACGGCCCCCACATACGCAAAAAGCATGACATTGACGATTTCGAGGTCGCCCGCTGCGGCAAACGCACCGCCCGCCAACATCATCAGTGACGTGGGGATTGGTAGCGCTAGGCAGGACAGGAAAGCCGACGCAAGAATCGCTGTCGGACCGTATGTCGAGATCAATGAAAACAGCGTTTCCGTCATTATCATTGCTCGGGATCGGACGGCGGTTGAAGACTTCCAGCGCGAAATGCCTCGATTGCTGCTTCGATATCGTCGATCAGTTCGGGCAGAGTTTCGCCTTTCTCATTGGCCAGCCGCTCCAGATTGCGCGGGCCATCGGGACGCTGCTCCAGATCTATTGCTTCGGTTACGACCCAACGCGGAACGTCCCATGAATGCGAAACATAACCCGGTGTCATCCAACCCGCGACGGCCTGATCCTGATGCGCCGGGTCATTCCAATAGATCCAATGGGTCGCAGTGCGCACCGTGAAAAACACGGCGGTTGAAAACGCTATTGCCAAAACCACTGTCGCAACCGGCGCAGCAATCCAAATTCGTTTGATCAGTCTTATCAAGGCGGGCACCCTATCTCTTAGTCATTGAACGCATCCCGTTGCGAAATCCGTCGCTGGAAATATCGGGCGTCAACAATTACCGCCCCAACTCCCGCATCCCTCGCTCGATTCCTTCCAGAGTCATCGGCACCATCCGATCAGCCCCAAATATTTGCTGAATCAACTGGATCGATTGCGTGTATTGCCAATAGCGTTCCGCCAGCGGGTTGATCCACAGATTCGACGGCCACTGATCCCGGGCGCGCTCTAGCCAGACCTGTCCGGCTTCGGCATTCCAGTGTTCGTTGGCCCCGCCGGGAAAAGCGACCTCATAAGGAGACATGCTGGCGTCTCCGACAAAGATACATTTGTAATCGCCACCATAGGTGCGCAGCACCTCATGCGTTGGCGTCTGCGCGTTCCAGCGGCGGCGATTGTCGCGCCAGACGCCTTCATACAGGCAATTGTGGAAGTAGAAATATTCCAGATGTTTGAATTCCGCGCGGGCGGCGGAAAACAGTTCCTCCACCACTTTTACATGCGGATCCATTGAGCCGCCGACGTCGAGGAATAGAAGCACCTTCACCGCATTGCGCCGCTCTGGCCTTGTTTTCACATCGAGATAACCGTGTTCGGCGGTGGCACGGATGGTGCCATTCAGGTCCAGTTCCTCATCCGCCCCGTCGCGCGCCCATTTGCGCAGGCGCTTCAGCGCCACCTTGATGTTGCGGGTGCCGATTTCGACCGTGTCGTCGAAATCGCGGAACTCGCGCTTATCCCAGACCTTGACGGCGCGTTGATGACGGCTTTCCTTCTGGCCGATACGCACGCCCTCGGGGTTGTAGCCATAGGCGCCAAACGGAGACGTCCCCGCCGTGCCGATCCATTTGCTGCCGCCCTGATGGCGACCCTCTTGTTCTTTCAGGCGCTCTTTCAGCGTTTCCATCAGCTTGTCGAAGCCGCCCAAAGCCTCGATCTCGGCCTTTTCTTCCTCTGACAAATGCTTCTCGGCCAGCTTTTCCAGCCAGTCACCGGGGATGTCGACCGCTTCGACGACCTGCTCGAACGATATGTTTTCTAGCCCTTCGAAGGTGGCGGCAAACGCGCGGTCGAACTTGTCGAGGTTGCGCTCGTCCTTAACCATCGCGGCGCGGGCGAGATAGTAAAAGCCGTCAACGTCATAGATGACGAGTCCGGCCTTCATGCCTTCAAGAAAGCTAAGATACTCGCGCAAGGAAACCGGAACGCCGCCCGAACGCAGGTTTTCGAAAAACGGCAGAAACATCAGCCCACGTTTCGCAGGTAGATCGCCAGAATAATCTGGCCCACGACCAGAAAAATGATCCCGTAAACGGCGGTATATTGCAGAATGTCCAGCCGGTTACCGCCACGACGACGCGCCTGAAGCGCGCCGATCAGGCCCCCGAACGCGGCAAACGCCCATACAGCCATATGAAGTTACCCCTGGCGCATCCTTTGGCTGAGGGCGGCAATTTCACGAAGCCGCGCGCGAACAGCCTTTTCCGAGCCGAAGCCATACCGCGCCCAACCAAGGGAGTCGAGCCGCACTGAGCGCGCTTCAACTGCTTTGCCTTGCAACATCAGCGCCTCCGACTTGATCATCAAAAGCGTGGCTAAAAGCGCGGCATTTTCTGCTGCTGCGACTGCACCAAGGTTGTCATCAACGAGTTTGATCGCGGCCTCGGTCTGTCCAGATGACAATGCGAAGGCCGCGAGTTGCATTGCGACATGCGCACTATGCAGACGTGTTTCGGGATTGGCGCCATAAATAGCGGCGGCCTGAAGAAAGGACGCCAACGCAACATCGGATTCACCTGAAAGCGATAGCCGCCCCAATGCGAACAGGCTGAAAGCAAGGCGATTGTCCGTCCATTTCTGCGCCTGGGCAATTTCAACCGCCCGACGTGCGGCACCTTGCCTGCGCGCCGGCGACGTCCGCGGACCCAGTGCTTCTTCAACCGCGTTGATCCAACTGCGCGGCGTTCGCCGCGCAAGAACCCCTCCTCTGCCCTGCCCGCGCGGATTGAGACGCGCGAGAATGCCTGGAATCTTTCCCGCCACCTGTTCGCGCGTCATGCCAGAAGACAATTCCGGAGAATAATAGGCACGAAGGATCAGCATATCGAAGCCAGTCAAGACCGTATGAAAATTGTCGTCGTTAAAAACACTGTCGCCAAGACGATATAAATCGTTCAGCGGACCGATGGCTTGCGCCAGTTCTTCATGCAGACAATCGCGGATTTCTTGCGGGCTGACATCGCCGGGCAGGAAAATCGCCATCTTTTCACGCGTCTTCAGCGTCGTCCAGTCGACGACCTCACCCCGGCGTTTCTTGCGGAACTCTTCCCAAGATGTAACCCGAGGCACCACAAAACATGCCGCTTGAGGCACAAACCTTTGAAGATCGTTGCGCGCGATAACCTGAATCGTGATTGAAGCGGGCTGATCTGCGCGTACTTGAGTAATTGTGATCCCTGCCTCGTTCCGCAATCTGCTTAATAGCCGACGCAAGTCCGGCCCAAGGCTGGGCGGCTGCGGGCCGGCTACACGTACGGTGATAGGTGCTTCAAATCGGGTGAGAACCGGCAACTGCCGCCCACTTTCCAACATAAAGCTCAGGTCAAGAAAATCGCGTGCAATTGCTGCGTTGGAACGCAATGGCTGCGTTGCCCGCGCTTCGACGAACATTTTCATCGGCGGCAAGGCCGTTGGCCGGGGCAATTTACGATCTGCGGTGTCGTCAGGAGCAGACGAACAAGCAGCCACAGTCAGGGCCAGCATGGCGAACAGAGATTTACGCATGTCAGGCCCGGTTATATCGGATGAACGGTGTCTTTACGCCGATCCGGTCATAAAGTTTCCGTGCAGTTTCGTTAAAATCCTGTGTCAGCCAATAGACTGAGGGACAGCCAGCAGCATCGGCCTGAGCATAGACATGCTCAATCAATGCGCGACCAATGCCCTGACCGCGAACTTCCGGGTCCGCATAAAGATCCTGCAAATACACGACGTTTTCGATTTTCCACATGTGACGGTGGAAAAGATAGTGGACAAGTCCGACTGCTTTGCCATCAATTTCGGCAATTGCACCATGAAAATCCTGCGCATCGTTGCCTAAAAGCCGCGTGAAGGATGCTTCATAAACCTCTGGTGGCACGGAAGTTTCATAATATTCCAGATAACCGTTCCACAGCCCTGCCCAGGCTTTTCGGTCATCTTCGCGAATGGGTCGAATCGATACCAACGACCTGCCTCCAATCACAGCCAACCTGTGGATAACCATTAATCCGGATACTAATCAACACTGCTCTTTACGCCGATAGACTATTTAGCAGCGGCGAAATTAGGGCAAGTTCCTGACCTAATACCAAGGGTGCTTCAAAATGACTCAGCTATGGATTTTGGGTACCGCCTGAGGTGCTGAGGTGATTCAAGATTGGCAAAGGAGACCACCGATGCCAGCCAGGATACCGATGCGAGCCGATTTTACCGCCAATGATCTGCGCAAGCTTGCCGCAGAGAGTTCTGATGCCCGGCAGAGCCGACGGCTTTTGTCGCTTGCCGCTATCGCCGATGGCATGTCGCGTGGGGCTGCGGCCCGCATTGGCGGGATGGACCGGCAAACGCTCAGGGACTGGGTGCTCCGTTTCAACGCTGATGGTCCAGCGGGGCTGCTGGATCGGCAGCGAGGAGGCTCGCGATCCCGCCTTGACAATGCGCAACTGGATGAACTGGCGGCTCTTGTCGAGACCGGTCCTGATCCTGAAAAGGACGGTGTCGTCCGCTGGCGGCGGGTCGATTTGAAGAATGTGATCAAGGCGCGTTTTGGCGTCGACTATCACGAGCGCCATGTGGGGCAGATTCTGCACAATCTGGGCTTTTCCCACATCAGCGCACGCCCTCAGCACCCGGGGCAGGACGTGCAGGTCATTGAGGATTTCAAAAAAACTTCGGCGACAATCTGAAGGAGACGCTTCAGGGGGTGCCGCCGGACAAACCCGTCGAAATCTGGTTCCAGGACGAGATGCGTCTCGGTCAGAAGAACACCCGCGTCCGCCAGTGGGCACGCAAGGGCACACGGCCCCGCCAGCCCGCCGATCAGCGTTACCAAAATGCGTATCTTTTTGGCGCCATCTGCCCCGAACGCGGCACCGGCGCGGCGATCATGATGCCAGCAGCCGACACCTATGCGATGCAGCGCCACCTGGAAGAAATCAGCAAAATTGTCTCCGATGGCGCCCACGCCGTCATCCTCATGGACCAAGCCGGCTGGCACACGACATCCGCTCTGGAAATCCCGCAAAACCTGTCGCTCATGTTTCTGCCGCCCAAATCACCAGAGCTGAATCCAACCGAAAACATTTGGCAATATCTCCGCCAGACATGGCTCGCAAACCGGACGTTCGACACATATGACGCGATTCTCGACGCGGGGTGCGAGGCCTGGAACAACCTCATCGCAAGACCGCAAACCATCACATCCATCGCAAGCCGCAACTGGGCGAAAGTCGGTCAGATTGAATAACCCTTGGTATAAATTGGCGATTTGGCGGCAGACGTGGCTTATCGGGAGCTAACAATCAACTGCAGGCCCTAGCGGCCAATTTTTGCCGAACGCGCCGAACGCAGCTGGGCGAAATCATCGCCTGCATGATAACTTGATCGCGTCAGCGGTGTCGCCGAAACCATCAGGAAACCTTTCCCCCAAGCCGCCTTTTCATAGCTGGCAAATTCGTCCGGGGTGACGAACCGATCCACACGGTGGTGTTTGGCCGTCGGCTGAAGATATTGACCGATGGTCAGAAAATCGACATCCGCGGCCCGCATGTCATCCATCACCTGTAGGACTGACTGACGATCCTCGCCCAATCCGACCATGATGCCGGATTTCGTGAACATCGCCGGATCAAGTTCCTTCACTCGCTGCAACAGGCGCAGTGAGTGGAAGTAGCGCGCGCCTGGGCGTACTTCGGGGTACAGGCCCGGCACCGTTTCGAGGTTGTGATTGAACACATCCGGTTTTGCGGCGACCACAGCTTCCAATACATCCGGCGTGCATTTCAGAAAATCGGGTGTCAGAATTTCGATCATTGTATCAGGCGACTGTCGACGGATGGCGCGGATAGTCTGCGCGAAATGCTCTGCCCCGCCGTCCGTCAGGTCGTCGCGATCCACCGAAGTAATCACAACGTGGGACAAGCCAAGCTTCTTGACCGCGTCCGCCACCCGCCCCGGTTCAAACACGTCCAGCGCATCTGGCCGACCAGTTGCAACATTGCAAAACGTACAGCCTCGCGTGCAAATCTCGCCCATGATCATCATGGTGGCGTGACCCTGACTCCAGCATTCACCCACATTCGGGCAGCCCGCCTCTTCGCAAACTGTTGCCAGATTGTGATCGCGCATGATCTTTCGCGTTTTGTGATACCCGGCGGAGGTCGGCGCTTTCACCCGAATCCAATCAGGTTTGCGGGGCTGGGCATTGTCCGGCCGGTGCGCCTTTTCAGGGTGGCGTTCTTGGGGAAGTTTCAGGTCTCGCAAAGGAATGCTCCTCAATATTCGCGCAACCTAACCATTTCGCCTTCAAAACTCAATTTCCGTAAACGCATAGTCGATAGTCGCCAGGCGTCTGGCTAACCGCGCACCTGGCTTCA
The DNA here is from genome assembly GCA_951812305.1 of uncultured Paracoccaceae bacterium. Taxonomy (GTDB): domain Bacteria; phylum Pseudomonadota; class Alphaproteobacteria; order Rhodobacterales; family Rhodobacteraceae; genus Rhodobacter_B. The sequence goes on along the minus strand of CATOSB010000004.1, from coordinate 371,458 downwards.
TCCAATGAGGCCTTCCCCGGCGCGCATACCGCAATAATGCCGGTGCAACCTTTGCAACGCGATTTTCAGAACGATTTTGCCCGACCGTGCGGACCACCCCATGCGCTTTTCCGCTTGCTCCAGCCCTTCCAGAAAACAACAGACCCGCAAGGCAACATCTCCTAGACCCGGACCAAGATCACTCATCGCGGCAGACACCCGCTGGCGCGCGGCATCTGGCCCGGAGCAGGCGCCACTACGGAGACACGCAACAATAAGTGAATCGCAAACCTTTGCCGCTGCGACGGTTTGACTCTGGTCCGCGCGATTCCCATGCCGTTCTCAATATGGTAATCGATAATCATGGTAGAGCGAGAACAAATTCAGGAGCGATGGGAAGTTTTTGGTTCGAAGCTTGGCGAACGAGGTCGGCGTTTGTTTGCTGCCGCAGAAGCCCGAGCGGCGGGGCGTGGCGGTCTTGCGGCAGTTGCGGAGATCACTGGCCTCGCACGTTCCACCATCGGGCGAGGCATCAATGATCTTGATACTCCAGGTCCAGGCAATGGCCGCGTGCGCCGCAAGGGTGGAGGGCGACGCGAGGTCGCCGACCTTGATACGACGCTGGTGTCCGACTTGCAGCGTCTCGCCGAGCCAGCGACGATGGGTGATCCTATACGTCCGCTTAAATGGGTGTCGAAGAGCCCGGCAAAGCTGGCAGCGGCACTGTGTGCTGCAGGCCATACTATATGTGCCAATACTGTCGCCAGGTTGCTGGAAACAAAGTTGGAATATTCGCGGCAGGTCAATCGCAAAACGCACGATGGCACCAACCACCCTGATCGCGACGCGCAGTTTGAGCATATTAACGCCAGGGTATTGGACGCGCAGGCGGCTGGGCAGCCTGTCATCTCGGTCGACACCAAAAAGAAGGAGTTGATCGGAAACTACCGCAACGATGGCAGCGACTACCGGCCAAAAGGCGACCCCCGCTGCATTAACATACATGATTTCCCCGACAAGGAGCTCGGCAAGGTGGTGCCCTACGGTGTCTACGACGTTGGCACCAATACTGGCTGGGTTAGCGTGGGCGTCACCGCTGACACTGCTTCATTCGCCGTCAACTCTATCCGTACCTGGCAGAAGCGCATGGGCCAGCAGCGCCATCCTGGCATGCGCGAGCTGACAATAACTGCTGACTGCGGCGGATCGAACGGTGCGCGCGTCCGGTTATGGAAGGTAGAACTGCAGAGGTTTGCTGACGAAACCGACCTTGTCTTGCACGTCCATCACTATCCGCCCGGCACATCCAAGTGGAACCTCATCGAGCATCGGATGTTTTGCCACATCACACAGAACTGGCGCGGACGGCCGCTGTCCAGCCGTATGGCAGTCGTCGAGTTGATCGGGGCGACGACGACGAACGCTGGGCTGAAAGTAGAATGCGCACTTGACAAAAGTATTTACGAGAAGGGTGTTAAGGTCACCAAAGCTGAAATGGATAGCCTCGTCATCGAAGGGAATGCATTCCACCCAGAATGGAACTACACAATCACACCACGCCGCCGCCACCAAACGTAGCAATTATTCTTGCGTGTCTCCTACCCGTAAAGCTGCCCCGGTCTGACACGGTCAGAAACCTGTCCCAGTTCTGCGCCACACGGGGGCCCATCTGCGACAGCTCGAAATCCTCGCGAAGACGTTCTCCTGCGGCAACCAGTTCTTCGGCAAGATAGGGGCTGCCATCACGCGCTTTGCGGCGCGCTATGGATGTCAGAGGGCTTTCCGCAACATTGTAACGTATGCGTTTATTGACCTGAGCCGAGCCCTGTTTGACGTTACGCTCTTCCCACTCACGATGCTGATCACCGAAGACGGCTTGTGATTCCTCAAATCCCTGTCGGGCGGCGTCTTTTACTGCCAACAATCGTTTCAGGGCGGCGCGCCCCGCATGACTGAGGCCATAGCGCGCAACTTTAGACGTTCTTATGGGCTCTATCCAATCCTTCACAACAAAAGCCTCTGCAATCTCGCGATCCACGACTGCTGTGCGAACGGTCTTCCCATCGTCTGTTTCGCGCACAACGACGGCTTTCTCCATCATTGGCGCAATTGCAAGAATCGCGTCAGGTTCGGCTAGCCTGCGCAAGATTCGCCGCGCTTCCATTTCTACTTTTGCTTCGTCGGGGTAGCTGGGTGTGGTTGGTTTTGCCATCATCAAATTTAGGTCCTTGCGCGAAAGTTGGCTGTGGCAATGGACGCACCCTGCGAGGCGATCCAAAGCCATGTCGATGAGCGGGTCATCCCGCCGGCTTTCGTTGCGGCGTACTTGCCTTAAAATTGTAGAGGCGTGGACGCCCGCATCGCGTGCAAGCGCACGTATGGACCGCCCTTCCAATGTATGAACAAGATAGTGCCGAACGTCAGTTGGCAGCCAATCAGGATAGGCCGAAGCCTCCGCGTTCTGGATCGCTCCAGTCGTCATCATAACGCCTCAAGTGCCGGTGGTTCTCGTCACAGGACATCTGCTACGGCGCCCTTCCCCAAAGAGCAAAACCCGTGTCGTCCTGACGGTGTTGAATATTGGTTGAGAAGGTTTCCATTCAGTTAAAATTTTCAAAAAAACCACCGTGTTTTCCACAACTCGTAAGCGAGGAGTTAACGGCGCGCGCGCCGAAAAAGAGATGACGCAACAGTACCTAACACGGTGGCAGTCTATGTGCGAAATAACCGGTACCGGAGTCACAACATGCAAGACCTTTACGACAACGTTTTCACCTTGCGGCGCCCGCGTCTGCTAATTCAGGCCGCGCGCATCGGTCTTGGCGAGTACAATCGGTGTAGGGTATTGAAAAAGCTGTCGAAATCCTCGATCACACCTGCGCCACATAATGCGGTTCAGGCCCTGTTGCCAGTGGAGGAATCACTTGAGGATGCGCGCCGGTCGGGAGATGCCAGTTATTCACCCAGCCGGCATGTCGAAGTGTTTACTGCTCTTCTGGCCGAGGCGCGTCATCTGGCGCAGTCGCAACTCGTCTCGTGAGTGTCGGAACAGCCACCGAATACTAATCAACAGTTAATCCACAATTCTTTACACAAAACTATCCGGTTCCTCGGCTTTTTTGCGGGCAACATATTCATTCAATGCCTGTTCGGTACCTGGGTCGAGCGCGGGCTTCTGATAGTCTGATAATGTTCGTCTCACCTTTTCAGCCGCCAACGTCTGGGTATCGCGCGCACCTTCTTCATCCCAGGTTTCAAATGGCTTGTAATCCAGCAGCTCACTGCGCCAGAACGCGTCCTTGAAATGCGCCTGGGTATGTTCGCACCCCAGGAAGTGGCCACCGGGTCCAACTTCACGCAATGCACCCATAGCTTGTGCTTCGGAATCGACCGAAATACCCTCTGCCAGCTTATGCAGAATACCGAGCTGGTCGGCATCCATGACGAATTTTTCGTAAGAACTGACCAACCCGCCTTCAAGCCATCCACAGGAATGCAGCATGAAATTCACACCCGACAACAGCGCCGTGTTTAACGAGTTTGCGGTTTCATATGCCGCCTGGGCATCAGGTAGTTTGGAGCCGCAGAAAGAGCCACCGGAACGATAGGGCAACCCAAGTCGGCGGGCCAATTGCCCCACGCCATAAGTGACCTGGCTGGCCTCTGGCGTCCCGAATGTCGGCGCGCCGGAATTCATGTCGATAGACGAAACAAACGCGCCCATAATTACGGGCGATCCGGCACGGATAAGCTGGGAATAAGCAACACCAGCCAGAACTTCTGCCAAAACCTGCGTCAGAGTCCCGGCAACTGAAACCGGTGCCATCGCGCCGCCGACGATAAAGGGTGAAACGATGCTCGCCTGATTGGCCTTTGCGTAAACTTCCAGAGCTCCCATCATCACCGAATCGAAAGTTAACGGCGAGTTGATATTGATGAGCGAGGTCATCACTGTCCGGTCATTGAGCTGGCCGAACAGTATCTCCGCCATTTCGACGGAATCGGCCGCACGCGACGGCTCAGTCACCGACCCCATAAACGGCTTGTCCGACAGCGTCATATGCGCGAGCAGCATGTCCAAGTGCCGCTTGTTTACTGCGACATCAGTCGGTTCGCACACCGTGCCGCCCGAATGGTGCAGCCATTTCGACATATATCCAAGCTTCACAAAGTTACGGAAATCTTCGATTGTGGCATAGCGGCGGCGGCCGTCGAGATCGCGAACAAATGGTGGGCCGTAAACCGGTGCCAATACCAGCGAATTGCCCCCGATTTCCACGTTCCGGTCAGAATTTCGCGCCTGCTGGGTGAATCGCCGCGGTGCCGTGCCACACAATTTTCGCGCCAAACCGCGCGGGATATGCACTCTCTCGCCCTGAACATCTGCCCCTGCGTCGCGCCACCGCGCCAGAGCTTCCGGGTTCTCGACAAAGTTAACGCCGATCTCCTCAAGAACCGTTTCGGCATTGGCTTCGATGATCTCAAGTGCTTCCTCGTTCAAAATATCCAGATTGGGAATGTTCCGTTCGATAAACCTCGCAACTTCGATCCTGACAGCAGTGCGTTCTGCGCGTCGCGCCGCGCCGCCGCCGCCTCGCCGTCTTGTCCGTGCCTCTGCCATCTGATGGCTCCGTGCGATAAAAGTTGTCCGGTTCCTAGCCGATTGACTGTTCGCGCCTTCGGCGAATTGCGCCACATGAGGTGAAAAACCGACATGCAGTCCACTTGGCAGATCGTTCCGTGCACCCACTTGCACGCCATGCACACGCACCCTAAACCCGCCCAATGAGTGCCGAAGAAAAACTCCTGATCATCGATTTCGGAAGCCAGGTGACGCAACTTATCGCGCGGCGGCTGCGAGAGTTGAATGTCTATTGCGAAATTCACCCCTACCAGAATGTGAACAGTGCTTTCCTGCGGGAATTCGCGCCTAAAGCGGTGATCTTTTCCGGTGGTCCGGATTCGGTTGTCCGAGAAGGTTCACCCCGGCCGCCAAGTGAGGTTTATGAACTTGGCGTGCCGATTCTTGGCATTTGCTATGGCCAGCAGACAATGATGCAGGATCTCGGCGGAAGGGTTGACGGCGGCAAGATTTCGGGCGGTGGTGGCACCGCAGAATTCGGCCGTGCCTTTGTAACGCCCAACGACACCCTGCCCCTTCTCGACGGTTGGTTTGAGGATGGGGAAGAGCAGGTCTGGATGAGCCACGGCGACCATGTCAGCCACATTGCCCCGGGGTTCGATGTATTTGGAACATCGCCCAATGCGCCGTTTGCCATCACGGCCGACACGACCCGCAATTTCTTTGCTGTACAGTTCCACCCAGAGGTCCACCACACACCGCGAGGCGCGAAGCTATACGAGAATTTCGTTCGGCTTGCCGGTTTCACCGCTGACTGGACTATGGGCGCCTATCGCGAAAAGATGATTGCCGCGATCCGCGAACAGGTCGGTGACAAGAAAGTCATCTGCGCGCTTTCGGGTGGTGTCGACAGTTCTGTCGCCGCGATCCTCATCCACGAAGCCATCGGCGAAAATCTGACCTGCGTCTTTGTCGATCACGGGCTGTTGCGCAAGGATGAGGCCGCTGAAGTCACATCGATGTTCCGCGACAACTACAATTTGAAACTGATCGCGGCGGATGAATCAGAGCTGTTTCTGGGCGAACTGGACGGCCAATCAGACCCCGAAACCAAGCGCAAGATCATTGGTAAGCTGTTCATCGACGTATTCCAGAAATACGCCGATCAGGTCGAGGGCGCAGAATTCCTTGCGCAGGGAACATTGTACCCCGACGTCATCGAGAGCGTGTCATTCAGCGGTGGACCGTCGGTCACGATCAAAAGCCACCACAATGTCGGCGGCTTGCCGGATAAGATGGGGTTGAAACTGGTCGAACCTCTGCGCGAACTCTTTAAGGACGAAGTCCGCGCTTTGGGGCGCGAGCTTGGCCTGCCCGACAGCTTCATACGCCGCCATCCCTTTCCTGGCCCCGGTCTTGCCATCCGCTGTCCTGGCGAAATCACCCGCGAGAAACTGGAAATCCTGCGCGAGGCAGATGCGGTTTACATCGACCAGATTCGCAAGCGCGGCCTATATGATGAAATCTGGCAGGCATATGCCGCGATTTTGCCTGTGCGGACCGTTGGCGTCATGGGCGACGGACGTACCTATGACTATGCCTGCGCCTTGCGTGCAGTAACGTCCGTCGACGGCATGACCGCCGACTACTATCCGTTTAACCATGAATTCTTAAGTGAAACCGCCACCCGTATCATTAATGAAGTCGCCGGAATTAATCGCGTGACTTATGACATCACCTCCAAGCCACCCGGCACGATTGAATGGGAATGAGGCGTGCGCGAATTTGACCAAAGCGCAGCCGCCCGGTGGATGCATCGCCTGATCATGAACCCGGCCTGGGGTTTCGCAACGTTGTTTCGATCGCCGCTTGCGCGCGGACTGGATCAGATGGCGTCCGCTCTCGGGATTACACTGCCAACACCGTCGCAGATCCGGCAGGACCTATTTGTCGTTGCTGCGACCCGCGGCAAGAAGAATGGATTCTTCGTCGAGTTTGGCGCGACTGATGGCCGGGAAATGTCCAATTCCCTTTTGTTGGAACAGTCATTTGGCTGGAGCGGCATCCTTTCGGAGCCTGCGCCTGTCTGGCATAACGAGCTTAAAGCCAACAGGCGCGCCAAAATTGACACACGCTGCGTCTGGAAATCCAGCGGAGAGACGATCGATTTCGCCGTATCCGATGTCGCGGTCCTGTCGACGGCCACCGCGTTCGCGAATACAGACCGATTTCATGAAGAAACCCCCAAACTACCCAAGTCAGCGTAGAGACGATTTCATTGGGCGACCTGCTTGATGCACATAACGCTCCGCGAATTATCGATTTTCTGTCCATCGATACCGAAGGCAGCGAGTTAAGCATTCTGCAAGAATTCGATTTCTCCAGTCGCCAGATAAACATTGTCGCTTGCGAGCATAATTTCGGGCCGGACAGGGGAATCATATATAAACTGCTTTCCAAAAACGGCTATCGGCGTGTCTGGAAATCCGTGTCTCGCTTCGACGACTGGTATATTCACCCAAACGCGAAGTATTGATCTAAAGCCCCAAACCAGAGGCACCGCCATGCGCAAAATCCTGAAAGCTCTGATGCCACGCGGCGAATGGAAGGATTTGTACCATCGCCACAAACCCTATGATTACGCGGCGAATGTAACGATCCACGCGCTTCACAAGTATATAGACAGACGACGTGACGACGTTGGGAACATCTGTATTGTCGGTGTCCATAACGGTTACGAAGTGAAACTTACCACCCTTCAAAATTTCCGGATCTGATTTGACGTTTGTCTGATCTGTGTGATTCAAGGAGTCTCCACTGCTGATATTGGAGGCTGGTTTGTTGGGAAATGTTTGTTTTTCAGAGCTTTATTCGAAGGTTGAGGCGGATTTTCAGGACCGCTTGCTCGGGTATCACAAGTCGCGCCGGGAGGGATTGTGCATCATAGCAAGCGTGATTTTGAACACGCGCAGCGTCAATCTGATGGAAAATGCGGCTGCTTTGCCCCGCGATATCGGCTCTGTGGACCACCGCTATCAATACATTTCGCGGGTTCTGGGCAATCCTCACATCGATACTGATGAGATCATGCAGGCCTATGTTGGTGAAATTTTCCGCCGCCAGTGTGAGGCCGGAGAAACGATTGTGGTGGCCCTTGATCAAAGCAAGCTCAACGAAGGGCATGAGGTTTTGATGTTATCGGTGCGGATGCGGGATCGGGCCCTCCCGGTCGCCTGGCGTGTACGCCAGACCAAAGGGCCGATTGGATGGCGCGTGCAACATGAGCTTTTGGAAGCAGTCCGCCCATGGCTCCCGGCGGATGCGCGTGTGTTGCTGGCGGGAGATCGGTTTTATGGAACCGCCCGATTGGTCGCATGGTGCCAGGAGGCTGGATGGGACTACCGGCTGCGCATGAAGGGAAATATCACACTGCAACATCAGGGTGGCGAGATGATGACGCGCGAAATTGCCCAACTGATGCCCGAAGGGCTTGTAAACGCTGAGCTTTACGGAACGGGCGTCTTTAGCAACATTGGAGTGCTTCACGAAGAGGGGCACAAAGAGCCTTGGATTATTGCCATGAATGCAGCACCGTCCGAGTACAAGGTGCTCGATTATGGAATGCGTTGGGGAATTGAAGCCATGTTCTCCGACTTCAAAACCCGGGGCTTTGAAATTACTCAAAGCCAGATCAAAAAGCCGGATCGATTGGCCCGCCTCATTTTGGTGCTGGCAATCGCCATGTACTGGGCTGTTTCAACCGGAGCAAACGAAGAGCACCACGTCGCAATACGCGGCGAAAAAAGGGGATTCGAAAAGCCCGAAGGTCCTTATGCTCTCTCTTCAAGACAGGCCTTCGTGCTATCCGACGATGCCTCGCAGGTTATGCCAAAATCCCCAAGCTCTGGGATGTCTGGCTAAATTGAAGGGTGGTAAGCGAAGTGAAACCCTTTTTGCGCAATTACCTGAACGCGCATGTTCATTTATACGAAGCTTCCCCGCGTTATATCGCAATGTTGAGGCGCAAGTTCAGTGGCGACACCCGCGTCACGCTGCGCCCTGTCGCCGCATCAGATGAAGCCGGAAAAGTCACATTCCATGAAACAAACCTTCACGGCGCCGGCAGCCTGTTGGAAGTAGGCGAAGCCGGCCGTCAAAGCTTTGGATTGACGGCGGCAGAAACAAACGAAGTCGAGGCGGTTCGCCTTGATGACGATTTTCCTACACAGAGTTGCGATTGTTTGTGGGTCGACGTGCAAGGTGCGGAACTGATGGTCCTGCACGGTGCCAAACGCCTGCTAAACAACACACATTCGGTATTCATCGAGGTCGCAACGGATGCGGATCTGTATAAGGGCGGTTGCGATTTCGACGAAGTGACGGATTTTCTTAAAAACCGTGGGTTTCGATTGGCATTGCTGGGTATGGATGGTGTTCAGGGGAACGCATTATATGTTCGTGCGGACGCACCCGCCCAAATCCTGTAATATCAAAGCTATGATTCATTCCGGAGGATAAGATGTTTCGCTTTGTCGGACTAATCGCAGTAATTTTCGCTGCCCATCATGCTTATGCGGAACCGGCATATTATCGTGTAACGGGCGTTGCCAGCAACGACACGTTGAACGTGCGCGCCGAGCCAAACGCATCCAGCGCGGATATTGGCGACCTACCCCATGATGCAACCCGAATTGAGGTTGGAGCCATTGACCAGACCGGAAGATGGGGGCGTATCATCTGGGAAGAAGAAAACGCCTGGGTCGCGATGCGATTTCTTCAGGCCGACAACCTTTCGATGGTCAAAAGCACGCAACTTGCCGCCGGGCTTGTCTGTTCGGGGACAGAACCGTTCTGGTCATTCAACCTTGGCGTCGACACCGCAATTTTTGCTGACATCAACGGAACGAACCTTGTCATGTCGCTTCAATCAACCAGTATTGCCGAAGGAGCGCTGCATTTTCCGGCGCGGCTGAACTTTTCTGGCGGCCCGGCAAATGCCGCAGCACTGGTTCGTCCTTCCGATTGCAGTGACGGCATGAGCGACAGAACATATCCTTGGCAGGTTGACCTCCTGTTGGCCGCTGGTGGTAACAATCGGTTTTTAACCGGATGCTGTCACCTGCCTATTGATGTGGGCAACCACTGACCGCTTGCTTCAATGCAAAACCGACGCTAGGCGTTGGCCTCATGCGCGGCATTCTCACCTTTCTGACGATAACTGTTCTGGCGAACAATTCAGCATCAGCCGAGGACACATATGAATGCATGGGAACCAATCCTGACTGGACGTTGACGCTAGACTCCGTGCAGGCGCGGTTTGTATTTCCCACACCGACGGATATGGATGTTCCTTTGATAACTCAGGCCGACAATCGTGACTGGCCGCGGGCATTTACACTAATCGGAGAGCGCGACACAGCTATTGTGGTATTGGACCGGGCCGAATGTGACACATCGGACATCCGCGCCCATGTTATGACCCAACGTGCAGAACTGCCGATCCTGCTGTCTGGTTGTTGCACGGTCGCTGAATGAGAGGCGACGACCCGATTCGCGCCGCATTCTGGATGATCGGCGCGATTTTTTCGTTCACATCGATGGCAGTGGCGGGTCGGGCGCTGGCCGACGTGCACGACACGTTCGAAATCATGACATTCCGCTCTTTTGTGGGCATCGCGATAGTTATCATTGTTGCTGCTTGGTCCGGCACCCTGAAAGAGATATCAAATCGGCGGTTTGGCCTGCATTTTCTCCGCAATATCAGTCACTTCATGGGTCAGAACCTTTGGTTCTTCGCCGTAACCGTCGCCCCGTTGGCGCAGGTTTTTGCACTGGAATTCACGACACCATTGTGGGCAATGCTTCTTGCTGCAATCTTCTTGCGTGAAAAAATGACGGCGTTTCAGATCGTGCTGGCAGTATTCGGCTTCATCGGCGTGTTGATTGTAACCGAACCGGGCAGCGGATTCACGTTTTCGATTGGCTTGATAGCCGCGGGTATTGCCGCCATTGGGTTCGCGGGCGCTGCCATTTGTACGCGCGCCCTAACGCGGACGGAATCAATTACCTGTATCCTGTTTTACCTTACCGTGCTCCAAGCTATTTTCGGCTTAATAACAATGCTTTACGATTTGAAGTTCACACTTCCGACCGCACAGACAATCCCGTGGCTCACGCTGGTCGGGTGCGCGGGACTTCTCGCTCATTTCTGCATTACTAAGGCGTTGGCGCTCGCAACGGCGGCAACCGTTATGCCCATCGATTTCGCCCGCCTGCCAATCATCGCGCTTGTCGGTATGCTATTTTACGACGAACCCTTAAGTTGGGCAGTATTCCTTGGGGCCGCGATCATTTTCCTCGCCAATTACCTCAATATCAGGATCAGCGCCGCTGCCGCTACGTCACGGTGACCCGTTTGCAACGTTTGTGGCCGCATCAATATGCAACCTTAGGTCAAAGTTTGACCGGATTCTCTTAATGGATGTAGGGTTTTCCACAGTTTCAATGGCATCATGCTTGGGGAAGAGAACATGATCCGCATACCACTCATCGCCGCCGCAGCGACAATTGCGGCAACCAGTGCTTTTGCAGGCGGGATTGAACGCACCTCGCAAAGCGTCGCCCCGTTGTTTGAGGAAGGCAACTACTTAGAGTTCTCTTTCGCATCTGTGAAGCCGACCATATCCGGCACTCAGGCGGCAGCAGTGACTTTGCCCGGCATTGGCGTGATTCCCGGTGGGGCGGCATCCGGAAATATGGCACCGTCATACAGTCTTTTCGGCATGGCGCTGAAGATGCCAATCAACGACAATATCGATGCCGCATTAATTATCGACCAGCCATACGGCGCAGATGTTCTCTACCCGGCGATGACAGGGTATTTTGCGGGTTTTGGCACCGGAGCGTCGGCGACACTGGACTCAACGGGCATTTACCGGACTCGTCCGTTATCGGTTCAGTGATCGTTTCAGCGCCTATGGCGGCGTTCGGGTTCAGGAATTGTCGGCCACAGCGGCGATTCCGTTTGTCGGTGGGTACAGCGCAACGACTGTTGGCGACACCGGCCTAGGCTATGTCGTAGGAGTCGCATACGAACGTAAGGAATTGGCTCAAAGGGTCTCGCTGACATATAATTCGGCAATCGAGCACAATATCTCGACCACAGAGCGGTCAGCACTGGTACCACCGCCTCCCTCGCCGGGTCTTGTGTCCACGACAACCGTCGAAACACCTCAATCGATAAACCTTGAATTTCAGACCGGTGTGGCACCTGACACTTTGCTGTTTGGTGGCGTGCGTTGGGTTGAATGGTCAAAGTTCGATATCTCACCTGCCCATTATGCGGCGCTTACGGGTGGCGCATCGCTAGTCTCTTATGCCGATGACGTTTTCACCTATAACCTCGGCGTTGGCCGTCGTTTGAATGAAACTTGGTCGGTTGCTGCGAGCGCCACGTACGAAAAGGCCAACGGCGGTTTCGCATCAAACCTTGGACCGACGGATGGCAAAACGTCCCTTGGTCTGGGTGTGACCTATTCCAACAGCCCCATGAAAGTTACTGCCGGCGTCAGCTATACTTGGATTGGCGATGCCACCACGTCTGTCGGCGGCGCCCTTGCCGGTAGCTTTACCGACAACAGCGCGTTGGCATTTGGGATGAAAGTTGGCTTCAACTTCTAATTCCCTTTTTGGCAGATCAGGATAAAAACCCCGTCAATCGGCGGGGTTTTTCTATGCGCGTGTTCCGGGTCGCCTCGACGAGCTACTCGCATTAGGCCACCATCATGAATGAGCAGAAGCACTTATCCGGCCGTGCCTGGGTTGAACTGATACTATTGGCGGCGTTTTGGGGCGGATCGTTCTTGTCAATCCGCGTCGCGTTGGACGAAATCGGATTTCTGACCAGCGTCGCCCACAGGGTTTTCTGGGCCGCAATTGTCCTTTGGGGCGTTGTCGTTGTTCGCCGTCTTCCCCTGCCCCGGGGTTTTGCGATTTGGGGTGCCTTTCTGATCATGGGGCTGTTGAACAACATCGTGCCATTCTCGCTGATGGCATGGGGACAATTGCACATCGAAAGCGGTTTGACCTCGATCCTGAACGCGACGACGGCCATATTCGGCGTTTTGCTGGCGGCATTGTTTTTAGCCGACGAGCGGTTAAATGCGCGCCGGGCAATTGGCGTGACGGTGGGATTCATCGGCGTGGCAATTGCAATTGGCATCGAGAACCTGAGGAACTTTGATCTTCGATCAATTGCACAAATGGCCGTATTGGCCGGAACGTTAAGCTATGCCATCGCGGCGGTCTGGGCGCGCAAAATGCTGTCGAGTGTTGCGCCGGAAGTGGCCGCCGCCGGAATGTTGACCGGGTCGGCAATCGTTGCCTTACCGGTCGCGGTTTTGTTTGAAGGTAAGCCAACTCTTGCCCTGCAAGCGGACACTCTAATCGCGATTGGGTATTACGCGCTTGTTGCGACAGCCCTCGCATATCTCTTGTACTACCGTGTCCTTGCATCCGCGGGCAGCGGTAACTTGATGCTTTGCACCTTGCTGATTCCGCCTATCGCAATCGTCCTTGGAGCCTGGGGATTGAACGAGGCGCTTTCAACAAACGCATTCCTCGGATTTGCCGTGATCGCTCTGGGTCTGATTATTCTTGATGGTCGGATTTTGCGCATACTCAAATGAAAACGGCCGCGCAATAGCGCGGCCGTTTTTGCATGGTATTTTGCGTGATTAACGCTTGGAGAACTGGAACGAACGGCGCGCTTTGCGCTTACCGTATTTCTTCCGTTCAACAACGCGCGCATCGCGAGTCAGGAAGCCAGCGGCTTTCAGCGCGCCGCGAAGCGACGGATCGTAAAGCTGCAACGCCTTGGAAATCCCGTGTTTCACCGCCCCAGCCTGACCGGAAAGGCCACCGCCCTTGACGGTTGCGTTGACGTCAAATTGGTCCTCGACACCTGCAACCGTGAACGGCTGGCGCAGAATCATTTGCAGAACGGGACGCGCAAAATATGTTGCCATTTCCTTGCCATTAACAGTGACCTTGCCGGACCCCGGCTTGATCCAGACACGAGCCACCGCGTCTTTACGCTTGCCCGTGGCGTAGGAGCGGCCCAGATCGTCCCGTTGTGGCTCGCGCGGCGCGGCTGTTTCTTCAACCGGCGCAACCGCCTCTGCTACAGCTTCGGCGCCACCGGCAACTTCGGCCAGCTCGTCGAGTGATTTGATTTCTTCAGCCATCTCTCTCGCAATCTATTTCTTCTGGTCCTTGGAGCCACGGCCCCCGGAAACCTGTTCTTCGTGATTTATCACGACCTGTTCCTCGTGATTGACCACGACGCCCTTGCCGCCTTTGCTGATGTCTTTCGCACCCGGCTGCGGCTTGCTCTTTTCAGTCATGGTCATGCACTCCGTGTATTCTTTGGGTTCATCGCTTTAACGTCCAGCACTTCGGGGCTTTGCGCCTCGTGCGGATGATCAGCGCCAGCATAAACGCGCAGGTTAGTCATTTGCTGACGGCTCAACCGGTTGCCCGGCAGCATCCGCTTGACGGCCAGAGTCACCACACGCTCTGGGTTTTCGCCCTCAAGGATTTCGCCTGCTTTGCGGCTTTTGATCCCGCCTGGGTATCCGGTATGACGCCAATAGGTCTTTTCCGACCGCTTGTTACCGGTCAGCTGAACCTTGTCGGCGTTAATGACGATTACATTGTCGCCCATATCCATGTGCGGTGTGAAAGTCGCTTTGTGCTTGCCGCGCAAGCGGGTGGCGACGATCGAGGCAAGGCGGCCAAGAACAACACCTTCGGCGTCGATCAGGATCCATTTCTTGTCAATCTCCGCCGGTGTTGCGGTATAGGTTTTCATCTCGTTCTCTTGACGTGAGGAATTCTTGAATGCGTGGGTTTTAAGGGTTTCCAGTGTCAAGTCAACACGGGATTGTTCCAATAAAATGTTAAAAATCAATAGATTAAAAATAAGGTATCATTTTACCCCACAAAATCCCTCAAATACCAGAACATTCCTTCGGGATTGACACTTCCTGTGGCTGGACTCACAATTTTGCGATGACCAAATCCCCAAACATTCTGTTCCTTCAGGTCGATCAGCTTTTTGCCACGGCCCTTTCGGCCTATGGCGGACCGGCGATTACCCCAAATCTTGATCGCTTGGCCAACATGGGCGTCGTGTTTGAGAACGCCTATTGCAATTACCCTTTATGCGCCCCGTCCCGCGCCTCGATGGCCACGGGTAAACTTTGTTCAGAGATTGGCGCCTACGACAATGCGGGCGAACTTCCCGCCTCGATCCCGACTTATGCGCATTACTTAAGAGATCTAGGGTATCAAACCGCCCTATCGGGCAAAATGCATTTCATCGGCCCGGATCAACATCACGGGTTTGAGGAACGTTTGACCCCCGACCTCTACCCAACAGATTTCGCTTGGGTCCCAAATTGGGGAGACGAGGGCGAACGTGACACCAACGACCCGCGCAGCGTGACCATTTCGGGGGTTACGCGGCGCAGCGTGCAAATGGATTTTGACGAAGAAGTCACCCAGAAGGCCAAACGCCACCTTTTCGATATCGCCCGTTCAAACGATGAGCGACCGTTTTTCTTGCAAGTCTCGTGGACACATCCGCACGAACCCTATCTCTGCACCCAGGAATTCTGGGATCTCTACGACGGCGACGACATTCCGCCACCCGCGGTGCCCCCATTGACGCCGGATCAGCATGATCCGCACTCAACCCGCCTGCTCAAAGATTTCGGGATGTTTGAGTACAATTTCGCCGCCGAGGATGTGGCGCGTGCAAGGCGCGCCTATTTCGGGGCGGTATCCTATATTGACCGGATGGTCGGTGATCTGTTGGCAACGTTAGAGACCGCTGGTCTCGCCGAAAACACCGCGATTATCTTCACCTCTGACCACGGCGATATGCTTGGCGAACGCGGCATGTGGTTCAAAAAGCACTTTTTCGATCCGTCCCTTAAGGTTCCCCTGCTGCTCTTCGCCCCCTGGATCAAACCCCAGCGTATACGCGAATTGACGTCCCTGATCGACCTGCTGCCCACATTTGCAGGGCTGGCCGCGGGCTCGGGCTGGAAATGCGACATCGAAAAATTGGACGGCATCGATCTGACCACGCTGATCGATAACGGGAACCCCGCACCTACGCGGGACGTCTTTGCGGAATACCTTGGCGAGGCGACGAACGCGCCGATCTTCATGATGCGCCGTGGCGCACTTAAACTGATCGTCTCGCAAAATGATCCACCGCTTTTATTTGATCTGGACGCGGACCCGCTTGAATTGAAAAACGTCGCAAACCGCGCCGAATACGTCGAACAATTTGCCGATATGAGGCAAACGGCTGAAGGCAAATGGGACGCAGATCAGATTACACGCGACATCCGAACCAGCCAGAAACGACGGCAGCTCGTCCGTTCCGCCCAGTCAAAGGGAAGGCCCGAACGTTGGAACCACGAGTTATGGCTGAATCTGGTGTTCGCGTGGTTTGAGTGTTGGCGGTGCATCTGTTTGGATTGTTTTTGCAAAAACCCAATCCGACCCAAGAAGGACGCACCACCATGGACGAGACTAACATCGTTGAATTTGCCGGTCGAGAGGTTAGCCTTGATCCGTTGACTGAGCTTTTGCGCACGGGCGCGCAGGCTCTGATCCAAGCCGCCGTTCAAACTGAGCTTGCGGAATTGATGGATCGCTTTGCTCACCTCAAAACACCAGACGGGCGCGCCGGGGTGGTACGTAATGGCAGTCATCCCGCCCGTGAAATCCAAACGGGTGTTGGACCTGTGACCGTAGAGATTCCAAAGATACGCTCGAAAACCGGCAAGCCAGTGAGTTTCCGCTCCGCGCTCGTACCGCCCTACGTGCGCAAGACCAAGACGCTGCAGGCTGCGATCCCCTGGCTCTACCTCAAAGGCATTTCCACTGGCGAAATGGGAACGGCGCTGAAGGGTTTGCTCGGGGCTAATGCCACCGGATTTTCGGCCAAAACAGTTGCCAGATTGAAGGCCGAATGGGCCGCTGAATACAGGGCGTGGCGCACCGCAGACCTGTCCCAAGACGAGTGGGTCTACATCTGGGCCGACGGTATTCACAGTGGCTTACGCGGCGAGGATCACAAGTTGTGCGCGCTGGTCGTGATCGGCGTAAATACCCGTGGTCAGAAACAATTTCTGGCAATCGAGGACGGCACTCGTGAAAGCACACAGAGCTGGAGGGAGGTTCTAATCGGCCTCAGAGAACGCGGTCTCAACACTCCAAAATTGGCCATCGGAGACGGTGCTCTGGGATTCTGGGCCGCTCTTGAAGAAACCTATCCGGGCACACCTCAACAACGCTGCTGGGTGCATAAGACGGGCAACGTCCTCAACTGTTTTCCCAAGTCCACCCAGCCAAAAGCCAAAACGATGCTGCACGATATCTGGCGCGCTGAAACGCGCAAGTCAGCTGAACAAGCGTTCGATCTCTTCGTGAAAACGTTTGAAGACAAGTACCCCAAAGCCACCGCCTCGCTTCAGAAAGATCGAACCGAACTGCTGGCATTCTACGATTTTCCCGCAATGCATTGGCAAAGCATCCGAACGACCAATCCAATTGAATCCGCCTTTGCCACGATCCGTCATCGCACCAAGCGCTCAAAGGGCTGTCTGGCCCGCGACGGCATGCTCCACATGATCTTCAAACTGGGGCAGTGCGCCGAACAAAACTGGCGCAAACTTCGCGGCTTCAATCATCTCGCCGACGTCATCCAAGGCGTCAATTTCAAAGACGGCATCAAGCAAACCCAGACCGAAACCGCCGCCGCATGAAAGATCCCGCAAACACCAGATTTGACAATAACTCTGGAACCACGGGGAGTCGCCGGATCAGGACGTCCCGTGGTACCGTGGTAAGGAAGGATATAACGAGTGGGCATTTGCCCATTTGGAATTGCCAAAAGACAGTTAGCCGGGAGGTGAATTCAATGACGAATAATCGATATGACGATCTGATCGGTCGCGCTTTGAAATTCCATAAAAAGCTCGCTGCGAACAACAACAAGGGTAACTCCCAAGCACCCTGTCCGATAGGGTTGCGGGGTTTTGTTCCGTCAGAGCCGTGCGATGATCTGAGGTGGTGACAGGGTCAGGATTTCCAGGATGTTGAACCGGTGTTTTCTGGCCGTCGAGATGACGGACCTGATGTCGGCGAAGACCCGCGCGCCCTCGAGGGTGCGGAAGGTGCCCGAGATTTTCATGCGCAGCTTCATCATGCGCAGGTCCTGTTCGGCCTGATTGTTTGTGAATGGGACCGCGAAGTCGGCGATGAATCGCAAAACGTCATCGCGGTAGTCACGCAGGCGGAGGAGCAGGTTGTGGCCTGGCCGCCTGGCTTTTCGGCCGCGGGTGCCGGGGCTTTTGGCCAGCGGGGGCCGGCGTTCGTGGAAGGCGAGCCCCTTGGCGAGGATCGCCATGTATCTGGTGACGATACCCTGGCGAACCAGTTCCGGGAGTTCGGTCTCGCCTTGATCCTGAGCCGCGCATCTGAGCTGATTGGCGCTATGAAGCACTGCGCTCATCTCCGTCGCCCAAGGCTCTTTTTCGATCTCTTCGATGGCCTTGAGTTCGCGCAAGTGATGCGCCCCGCAGAGGGCGTGGGCGTCCACTCCGCTCATATGGGCGTAGTAGGGTTTCCAGTGATCATGAATGATCGTCCCGCCGGTCAGGAAGGTTGGAACAGCACCGCGTTTGGCGCTGATGCGGTAATGGGTGAAGGCGGTATCGCAGATCGTGTGCAGCCAGTGCAGCTTGCCGGCAACACGAAGTCCGGTCTCGTCCAGATGCCGAACGCCGCCTTCGGCAAGCCGGGCGAGAATGTGTTCAACCACGACACCCATCTTATTTGCCGCGCCGCGCGTCCAGTTGGTCACGCTGGCCGCGCACAAGCTGGTGGCCCCAAACAGGTCGCGCATAAGCTGGCAGACCCGATCCTCGGGTATCAGCTGCTGAACATTGCAATAGACCGCCACTGCCCGCATGCGCGTGCCATATTGCACATGCGCGGCCACGCCATCGGGAAAGCCAGCCGTCGTCGTGGCTCGACAATGGTCGCAACAATAAACCGCCGCCTGATGCTCGGTGACCTCCAGGCGTGGCGCAGGCAAGTCGAACACCTGACGCTTCTCGATCCCTTTCACCATCTCCGCCGTCAGGGCGCTCTGACAGGCGCTGCAATGCGTCGCCTCATGCCGTTCGACAAAGTCGGGTGTTGACGTCTGGCGCAGGGTGTCGCCCCGGTGGCCAACTTGGCCGCCACTTTTCTTTCCGGATTTGCCACGCAGGCTGCGCGGGGCTGGCTTCTTCAGGCCATCACTTGAAGGGGGCTTGCTGCTATTGCTGCTGTTCTTGGCCAACTGTCGGCGCAGGTCCGTGATCTCTTCCGCCATGCTCGCCAACGCAGCTTCAAGCTCAGCGATCCGACGCAGAGCCGTGGCGAGAAGTTGTTCAAGGGCGGCAACCTGATCCATCCCACCACTGATTCAGAGAAATCAACCCGGCGCCACAGAATTCAGACAAGAAAGAAAAAAAACACGCGCAAAATGGCAAATTCGACTCACCATAAAACTGACAATAACACTCAAACGTGGGGGGTGCTTGGGAGTTACCAACAAGGCATTTTTTGAGCCGCAGAAAGAATTCTACAACAATGAAATCAAAAGGCCCGCAGAAGAATTCGGCGATGATATTGCCAGATCGCTCGGCCAACTGACCGGACGGGACCATAAGTCCAAGCTGTTCCGGATTTACCGCGACGTGCGGATTTCCAAGGACAAGACGCCCTACAACACCCACTTGCATCTTCTGTGGAGCGCAACGGATACCGGTGCTCCTTCGTGGTTTTTCGGTGCTGCGCCGGACTATATCGTGTTGGGCATGGGCGTTATGGGGATGGATGGGGCCGCATTGGATGCCTACCGCGCGTTCATTGATCGCGAGGGCGCGGAGCTTCAATCAGAAATGGAGACTGCTGGTGCGCAGATCAGCGATTGGGGCCCTGCCCCCCTGAAACGCGTGCCAAAACCATATGAACAGGATCACCCACAAGCAGACATGCTGCGACGCAAGGCGCTGGCTGTGACTTGTGACCTGAAACCGGATTGGAGAGAAACCGGGATAGTGGCCGCAATTGACACGAAAGCGAAAGACTTGCTTCCCGTTTACAAACGGCTCTCAAGTATTAACAACTAGTGCGGCTATTTCCCCTGTAGAGTTGCGGATACCGGTGCCAGCAACACAGACGTTGCGCGATTTCCGCCGCTCCAGTCCGTCAACGCTTCCAGCGTCGCTGGTTCCAGTATCCCGACCATCACAACCGCACCGGCTTGCCCAGCCCTGAACGCACCTTGATCCAACATTCGCCTTACGGCGCCCGCATCACCTGCATTCGCAGTAAAGTCCCGATGCACCAGTGCAACCGGAACGCCTGCGCCTTCGGCAATCTGAACCCCGCTGTTCAATCCTTTATTGTACGTGATCAGGCCCAAACCGGCGGCTGAAACGATCTCGACCACTTGTGCAGCCCTAGGGCGACTGGCCTGCAAGGCCGCCTCCGGCACGTCCAATACGGCAATCGCCTGGGGTACATTGCGCAGATAATCCTGAAACGCGACCTCAACATCCGCGGGCGTCGTCCCTTCTGGCAGCACAGCTTTCACCAGCACTTCCGTGCCAGCGTCACGATGTGCCGCCATGCGGCCGCGAACCCCGTCCACAGTCGGATCGACAACAACCGCTACTGGCATCGGAAACTCTGCCAATACTGACACATCGATCACCGCGCCACCGTCGATCAGGACAATCGACATACGTGGATTATCGTTGGCCGGTTCAAATGGCGCAGCAAAGGCCTCAATCGCGGGTCCGGTTTCTTCCTCTGGTGGGGTTTCCGCCGTTTCGCCGATATTGGGTAATGCATCCTCCTCGCCGCCAACATTTGGTGTGGAAATTTCAGGCTGCGCAAAGCCGGAAGTATCAGGCGAAGCAGGCGCAATTCCGGCGGGGGATGTATCGGTGCTTGGTGCGGTCAATCCAGCAACATCCTCTCCTGTATCCGGGGCGCGTGGCGCTTCGCCAATCTCGGGCGCCGAGCCGGAAGATGGGCTTTCCGGCGCCGCAGATACCGCTGGTTCCGGTGAGCTATCTTCGGCGATTACGGGCGATTCCGGCGCTTCTGTGCCTTCCGGCGGTGGCGCAAGATCAGCGGCAGGTCCGGTTTCCGGTTCTGGCACGCTTTCGGGCTGCGCGGGCGTTGCATCGACCGCTGGCATGATCGGGTTGCTGGTTGAAGTTTCCGGGCTAACCGCGGTTTCCGGTGACGCGCTGACGCCAGCTTCAGAATTGTCTTCATCCGGTGCGGTAAGCGCGGCGTCACTTTCCGGCGTTTCCGGCGTGCTTATTGGGGAAGTGTCGATTTTAACAACTTCACGATCCTGATTTGGGTCAGCCAACTGCCCGGGCTCAGCCGCAGGACGGCTTTCAGTCGTCGGCAAATTCGGCTCCGTATCGGGCCGTTCCTTGTTGAATTCCGATCCTGCCGGAACTGCAACAGCCCCCGCATCGGGCGCGGGTAAGCTTATGTCCACGGGCGGCAAGAGACGCGCCGCGCCGACGACGGCCACACCACTTATGACGACTCCCAAAATCAACCCGCGCAACATATCACTGCTCCTTTTTCGCGCGTTTCCACGTCTTTTCGGACTGTGGGTCACTTGACCCTCATACCCTGCTGGTAGCATGTATAGCCCGATGAAACGCCGGACACACCCCTAAAGGAAACTGCGCGCATGCTTCTGCTGATCGATAATTACGACAGCTTCACCTACAACCTCGCGCACTATCTGGGCGAGTTGGGCGCAGATGTCGTGGTGCATCGCAACGATGCGCTGAACGTGCAGGAGGCGATGGCGCTAAAGCCGGAACAAATCGTTTTATCCCCGGGGCCATGTGACCCGGATCAGGCCGGGATATGCCTGGCGATGGTGGAAGCAGCAGCAGAAACCGGCACGCCATTACTCGGCGTTTGCCTTGGGCATCAGTCGATCGGGCAAGCGTTTGGCGGCAAGGTAGTTCGGGCGGGCGAAATCGTTCATGGCAAGCTTGGGCGCGTAATGCATAACGCGATAGGCATGTTTGCCGGCCTACCTTCGCCATTCGAGGCCACGCGCTATCACTCTCTGATCGTCGAACGCGAAAGCCTACCCGATTGCCTGGAGGTCACTGCGGAGCTCGACAATGGCATTATTATGGGGCTGCAACACCGCGATCTGCCGATCCACGGGTTACAATTTCACCCGGAATCAATCCGCACAGAACATGGTCATAAGCTGTTGAAAAACTTTCTAGAATACGAACTGGAACCGGCATGAGCGACGCGCTGAAACCCCTGATCGCGGCCGCTGCTGATCGCTCGTTGACACGCACGGAGGCCGAGGAAGCCTTCGGCATTCTGTTTGACGGCGAAGCGACGCCCAGCCAGATCGGCGGCCTTTTGATGGCGCTGCGCACACGCGGTGAAACGGTCGAGGAATATGCCGCCGCCGCTGCCGTCATGCGCGCGAAATGCAACAGCGTGCGCGCGCCTGACGGTGCGATGGATATAGTTGGCACAGGTGGCGACGGAAAAGGCACACTGAACATCTCGACAGCCACCGCTTTCGTCGTCGCGGGTGCCGGCGTCACGGTGGCCAAACATGGAAATCGAAATTTATCTTCGAAATCCGGCTCTGCCGATGCCCTGACCCAGATGGGAATCAACGTGATGATCCCGGCGGAAGTGGTTGAAAATGCGCTGGAAAGCGTGGGTATCTGTTTTATGATGGCACCGATGCATCATCCGGCGATGGCCCATGTCGGGCCGACCCGCGCCGAGCTTGGCACACGCACGATATTCAACATCCTTGGTCCGTTGACGAACCCGGCTGGTGTAAAGCGCCAGCTTACCGGCGCTTTTTCGCGCGACATGATCCGCCCAATGGCAGAGGTTCTGGGCGCACTTGGGTCCGAAATGGCGTGGCTGGTACATGGCTCTGATGGCACCGACGAACTTTCAATCGCCGGTTCGTCCTGGGTTGCAGCGCTGGAAAAAGACGGCAGCATAAAAGAGACTGAAATCTCACCCGAAGACGCTGGCCTGCCCGTGCATCCTTTCGATGCCATTCTGGGTGGTTCGCCGGAAGAAAACGGCCAGGCCTTCGCCGCGCTTCTGGCCGGCGAAAAAAGCGCCTATCGTGATGCCGTTCTGTTGAATTCCGCCGCTGCGCTTGTCGTTGCAGAAAAGGTGAAAACTCTGCCGGAAGGTGTTGAAATGGCTGAAGAAAGCATCGACGCCGGTAGGGCGAAAGTCAAGGTCGAGGCGTTGGCAAAGGCAACCAACGCATGACAAATGTTCTGGACCGCATCAAAGCCTACAAGCTGGAGGAAGTTGCCGCCGCAAAACGGGCACGTCCATTGGCGGATTTGGAAGCTGCGGCAAAAATCGCTGGCCCTGTGCGCGGGTTTTTCATGGCACTAAAAAGTGCGTCTTCCACCGGTTACGGCCTGATCGCAGAGATCAAGAAGGCCAGCCCATCCAAAGGTCTGATCCGCCCTGATTTCGATCCGCCCGCACTTGCAAAGGCCTACGAGGCGGGCGGCGCCACATGCCTGTCCGTCCTTACCGATACGCCGAGTTTTCAGGGCGCGCCGGATTTCCTGACCCAAGCCCGCGCAGCGACCGCCCTGCCCGCCCTGCGTAAGGATTTCATGTTCGACACGTACCAAGTCGCCGAGGCGCGCGCGTGGGGTGCCGACTGCATTCTGATCATCATGGCCAGCGTTTCTGATGCTCAGGCAGCCGAATTGGAGGACGCTGCCATTGGCTGTGGCATGGATGTCTTAGTCGAGGTGCATGACGGCAAGGAGCTTGACCGTGGTCTGCGCCTGAAATCGCCGATGATCGGCGTCAACAACCGCAATCTTAAGACCTTCGAAGTGACGCTCGACACGACGCGCGAATTGTCAAAACGGATTCCCGCCGACCGGATGCTCGTTTGCGAAAGCGGGCTGTTCACCCCGTCTGACCTCGCGGAAATGGCCGAATGCGGCGCGCGCAATTTCCTGATTGGCGAAAGCCTGATGCGTCAGGACGATGTCGCAAGCGCAACGCGCACCCTTTTAGCCAAACCGGTGCCAGCGTGAGTGATCTGACGCATTTCGACGCCAAAGGCGATGCCCATATGGTCGATGTGTCTGAAAAGGAACTGACCAACCGTGTCGCTGTGGCTGAAGGTTACATCAGGATGTCGCCGGAAACACTTGAAATCATTCAACAGGGTAGCGCAAAAAAGGGCGATGTCGCCGGCGTGGCCCGCCTTGCCGGGATCATGGGTGCAAAGAAAACATCTGATCTGATCCCACTGTGCCATCCACTATCAATTAGCAAGGTCGCGGTCGAAATCGAACCGGTTGAAGACGGGCTGCGCGTTGAAGCCAGTGTGAAAACCACCGGACAAACTGGCGTAGAGATGGAGGCGCTGACGGCGGTGTCTACAGCACTGCTGACAATTTACGACATGGTGAAAGCCGTTGAAAAAGGCATGCAAATCGAAGGCATTCGCCTGATCCTGAAAGACGGTGGCAAATCGGGACGGTTTCAGGCGTGATCACCGTTGACGAGGCTTTGCAGCGTATCTTTGCATTGGCTGACGCGCTGCCCACCGAATCCGTTCCGTTGATCAGGGCAGCGGGCCGAACACTTGCTGAGCCCGCTGTCGCCAAACGCGACCAACCACCTTTCCCGTCCTCGGCAATGGATGGCTATGCCGTTGCCGACGCCGCCCCGGGCGAAACGTTTCGCGTTGTCGGTGAAAGTGCGGCGGGGCATAGATTTGAAAGCCCAATTCGCCAGGGCGAAGCTGTTCGTATCTTCACCGGTGCGCCTGTACCGGATGGTGCCGACCGGGTCATCATTCAGGAAGATGTCACCCGCGAAGACGACAAGATTACCCTGAACGACAATCTTGACTCCCAAGAGTATATCCGGCCTGCCAGCGGGGATTTCAGCGCTGGTGATGCCGTCCCTGCACCGCGTGTTCTTGGCCCCAACGACATTGCTCTTCTCGCTGCGATGAATATCGCCGACGTCACCGTCACGTGCAAACCCGTGGTGGCCCTGATTGCGACCGGCGACGAACTCGTCATGCCCGGTGAGACACCCGGGCCGGATCAGATCATTGCGTCCAATTCGCTGGGCCTCGCTGCCCTAATAAATGGAAATGGTGGTCACGCGCGCGTCCTGCCAATCGCAAGAGACAACGCCGAAAGCCTGAAAACAGCATTCGCGCTTGCCGAAGGCGCAGATCTTATGGTCACGATTGGCGGCGCATCGGTGGGCGACCACGATCTCGTCGCGCCCGTGGCCGAAGAACTTGGCATGGCGCGCGCATTCTATAAAGTCGCGATGCGACCCGGAAAACCTCTGATGGCTGGAAAAATCGGCGGCGCAGCAATGATCGGCTTGCCCGGAAACCCCGTTTCGTCAATGGTTTGCGGTCATGTCTTTGTGGTGCCGCTTCTTCGCAAGATGCTAGGATTGGGCGCGGCACCATCTCAGCGCATGACTGCGCGGCTCGGCCGCGACATCGGTGCCAACGGGCCGCGGGAACATTACATGCGGGCAACCGTAAATGACGGCGAAATCATTCCATTTGAACGCCAGGACAGTTCTCTTCTGTCGATCCTGACAAAAGCAAACGCTTTGCTTGTTCGCCCGACAGACGCCAAGGCGGGAAAAACGGGTGATGATGTCGAATATTTGCCAATCGGCTTACCACCCTTCAATTTAGCCAGACATCCCAGAGCTTGGGGATTTTGGCATAACCTGCGAGGCATCGTCGGATAGCACGAAGGCCTGTCTTGAAGAGAGAGCATAAGGACCTTCGGGCTTTTCGAATCCCCTTTTTTCGCCGCGTATTGCGACGTGGTGCTCTTCGTTTGCTCCGGTTGAAACAGCCCAGTACATGGCGATTGCCAGCACCAAAATGAGGCGGGCCAATCGATCCGGCTTTTTGATCTGGCTTTGAGTAATTTCAAAGCCCCGGGTTTTGAAGTCGGAGAACATGGCTTCAATTCCCCAACGCATTCCATAATCGAGCACCTTGTACTCGGACGGTGCTGCATTCATGGCAATAATCCAAGGCTCTTTGTGCCCCTCCTCGTGAAGCACTCCAATGTTGCTAAAGACGCCCGTTCCGTAAAGCTCAGCGTTTACAAGCCCTTCGGGCATCAGTTGGGCAATTTCGCGCGTCATCATCTCGCCACCCTGATGTTGCAGTGTGATATTTCCCTTCATGCGCAGCCGGTAGTCCCATCCAGCCTCCTGGCACCATGCGACCAATCGGGCGGTTCCATAAAACCGATCTCCCGCCAGCAACACACGCGCATCCGCCGGGAGCCATGGGCGGACTGCTTCCAAAAGCTCATGTTGCACGCGCCATCCAATCGGCCCTTTGGTCTGGCGTACACGCCAGGCGACCGGGAGGGCCCGATCCCGCATCCGCACCGATAACATCAAAACCTCATGCCCTTCGTTGAGCTTGCTTTGATCAAGGGCCACCACAATCGTTTCTCCGGCCTCACACTGGCGGCGGAAAATTTCACCAACATAGGCCTGCATGATCTCATCAGTATCGATGTGAGGATTGCCCAGAACCCGCGAAATGTATTGATAGCGGTGGTCCACAGAGCCGATATCGCGGGGCAGAGCAGCCGCATTTTCCATCAGATTGACGCTGCGCGTGTTCAAAATCACGCTTGCTATGATGCACAATCCCTCCCGGCGCGACTTGTGATACCCGAGCAAGCGGTCCTGAAAATCCGCCTCAACCTTCGAATAAAGCTCTGAAAAACAAACATTTCCCAACAAACCAGCCTCCAATGTCAGCAGTGGAGACTCCTTGAATCACACAGATCAGACAAACGTCAAATCAGATCCGGAAATTTTGAAGGGTGGTAAGGGCCAATCGGCTTACCACCCTTCAATTTAGCCAGACATCCCAGAGCTTGGGGATTTTGGCATAACCTGCGAGGCATCGTCGGATAGCACGAAGGCCTGTCTTGAAGAGAGAGCATAAGGACCTTCGGGCTTTTCGAATCCCCTTTTTTCGCCGCGTATTGCGACGTGGTGCTCTTCGTTTGCTCCGGTTGAAACAGCCCAGTACATGGCGATTGCCAGCACCAAAATGAGGCGGGCCAATCGATCCGGCTTTTTGATCTGGCTTTGAGTAATTTCAAAGCCCCGGGTTTTGAAGTCGGAGAACATGGCTTCAATTCCCCAACGCATTCCATAATCGAGCACCTTGTACTCGGACGGTGCTGCATTCATGGCAATAATCCAAGGCTCTTTGTGCCCCTCTTCGTGAAGCACTCCAATGTTGCTAAAGACGCCCGTTCCGTAAAGCTCAGCGTTTACAAGCCCTTCGGGCATCAGTTGGGCAATTTCGCGCGTCATCATCTCGCCACCCTGATGTTGCAGTGTGATATTTCCCTTCATGCGCAGCCGGTAGTCCCATCCAGCCTCCTGGCACCATACGACCAATCGGGCGGTTCCATAAAACCGATCTCCCGCCAGCAACACACGCGCATCCGCCGGGAGCCATGGGCGGACTGCTTCCAAAAGCTCATGTTGCACGCGCCATCCAATCGGCCCTTTGGTCTGGCGTACACGCCAGGCGACCGGGAGGGCCCGATCCCGCATCCGCACCGATAACATCAAAACCTCATGCCCTTCGTTGAGCTTGCTTTGATCAAGGGCCACCACAATCGTTTCTCCGGCCTCACACTGGCGGCGGAAAATTTCACCAACATAGGCCTGCATGATCTCATCAGTATCGATGTGAGGATTGCCCAGAACCCGCGAAATGTATTGATAGCGGTGGTCCACAGAGCCGATATCGCGGGGCAGAGCAGCCGCATTTTCCATCAGATTGACGCTGCGCGTGTTCAAAATCACGCTTGCTATGATGCACAATCCCTCCCGGCGCGACTTGTGATACCCGAGCAAGCGGTCCTGAAAATCCGCCTCAACCTTCGAATAAAGCTCTGAAAAACAAACATTTCCCAACAAACCAGCCTCCAATGTCAGCAGTGGAGACTCCTTGAATCACACAGATCAGACAAACGTCAAATCAGATCCGGAAATTTTGAAGGGTGGTAAGGGCCAATCGGCTTACCACCCTTCAATTTAGCCAGACATCCCAGAGCTTGGGGATTTTGGCATAACCTGCGAGGCATCGTCGGATAGCACGAAGGCCTGTCTTGAAGAGAGAGCATAAGGACCTTCGGGCTTTTCGAATCCCCTTTTTTCGCCGCGTATTGCGACGTGGTGCTCTTCGTTTGCTCCGGTTGAAACAGCCCAGTACATGGCGATTGCCAGCACCAAAATGAGGCGGGCCAATCGATCCGGCTTTTTGATCTGGCTTTGAGTAATTTCAAAGCCCCGGGTTTTGAAGTCGGAGAACATGGCTTCAATTCCCCAACGCATTCCATAATCGAGCACCTTGTACTCGGACGGTGCTGCATTCATGGCAATAATCCAAGGCTCTTTGTGCCCCTCTTCGTGAAGCACTCCAATGTTGCTAAAGACGCCCGTTCCGTAAAGCTCAGCGTTTACAAGCCCTTCGGGCATCAGTTGGGCAATTTCGCGCGTCATCATCTCGCCACCCTGATGTTGCAGTGTGATATTTCCCTTCATGCGCAGCCGGTAGTCCCATCCAGCCTCCTGGCACCATGCGACCAATCGGGCGGTTCCATAAAACCGATCTCCCGCCAGCAACACACGCGCATCCGCCGGGAGCCATGGGCGGACTGCTTCCAAAAGCTCATGTTGCACGCGCCATCCAATCGGCCCTTTGGTCTGGCGTACACGCCAGGCGACCGGGAGGGCCCGATCCCGCATCCGCACCGATAACATCAAAACCTCATGCCCTTCGTTGAGCTTGCTTTGATCAAGGGCCACCACAATCGTTTCTCCGGCCTCACACTGGCGGCGGAAAATTTCACCAACATAGGCCTGCATGATCTCATCAGTATCGATGTGAGGATTGCCCAGAACCCGCGAAATGTATTGATAGCGGTGGTCCACAGAGCCGATATCGCGGGGCAAAGCAGCCGCATTTTCCATCAGATTGACGCTGCGCGTGTTCAAAATCACGCTTGCTATGATGCACAATCCCTCCCGGCGCGACTTGTGATACCCGAGCAAGCGGTCCTGAAAATCCGCCTCAACCTTCGAATAAAGCTCTGAAAAACAAACATTTCCCAACAAACCAGCCTCCAATGTCAGCAGTGGAGACTCCTTGAATCACACAGATCAGACAAACGTCAAATCAGATCCGGAAATTTTGAAGGGTGGTAAGGGGCCAATCGGTAAGATTCTTGACACATAACAGGAACACATCTAGAACATACCCTGAACGCCTCGATGGAAACGTGGCGCAAACAATGGGGTGAGAGCGATGCTGACCAAAAAGCAACTGGAGCTTTTGGATTTCATCAACAAACGGTTAAAGCGGGACGGTGTGCCGCCATCTTTCGACGAAATGAAAGAAGCATTGGATCTTCGATCCAAATCGGGAATCCACCGGTTGATTACTGCATTGGAGGAACGCGGCTTCATTCGTCGGCTCGCCCACAGGGCACGGGCGATTGAAATTCTGAAACTGCCGGAACCGCTCGAAAAGCCCGCCGGGTTCACGCCGCGAGTCATTGAAGGCGACCGAAGCAATCCGCCACCCGCCGCGATGGTCGTTGAAACCGGCGATGCAACCACGCTCCCACTGATGGGTCGAATTGCTGCCGGCGTTCCGATCGAAGCGATAAGCCATGTGCAGAACAATGTCGCGGTTCCCGGCAACATGGTGTCATCTGGCGCGCATCACTATGCGCTTGAGGTCAAAGGCGACTCGATGGTCGATGCCGGAATCAACGATGGCGATGTGGTGGTGATCCGCGAAAGCAAGACGGCGGATAACGGAGATATCGTGGTGGCGCTGGTTGAAGGGCATGAAGCAACGCTAAAGCGGTTCCGCCGCAACGGCGGTGCAATTGCGCTGGAGGCTGCCAACCCGGCCTATGAGACCCGCGTGTTTCGCGACGATCAGGTGCAAGTTCAGGGCCGCCTAGTCGGATTGATCCGCACTTATTGAGCGGCCCGTCCCGTCCATATCCGGTTTCCCACGGCCTCCTTCGCACCAATGATGTGCAGTTTTCCATCCCGCGCGTAGATGGCCAATGCGCCAAGATCTCTGAGTTTGATTTCATCGACGATGTCACATGGACGCGTTTCAGGAGCCCCGCCGCCAAATACGACAAGGTCGGCCTCGTGACAGGCAGCGTCCAGTCTTTCCAGGCCGCGTTTACCCCTTAGATGAACGATCCTGTTGCCCGCCAATGTGATTGAAACCGCATTGTTATCGTCGACGAACCCCGCGCGCGCTGCGGCCTCATCCTGCAACGCCGCATCGCCATCATTTTCCAGCCACGCCAACGCTGTAAATCCGTCCCCTTTCGGTTTTGACAAGCTTCGGCCCGCATCCGTCATAGCCCCCATCAGCTTGGCAGATTCCGAAATCAGGATCGGCGCACGCTCTGCCTGGGTCCAAAGCAATAGTGCCAAAATCATCGGCACAACACCGATAAATCTCCCACGTCCCTGCCACAAAAATACGAACAGCGCCCCCAACGACAGAAGGGGCAGAACCATGGGCGGTGCAGCAATCACCGGAATGACCGCGCCTTCCAATCCTGCAACCCATTCCGCCACCCAAAGGATCCAGTTCACGCCAAGCCCCATGATCGAAAGCCCGATCCATTCCAGCCCCAACGGTGTCAGACAGGCCGCAATCACGGCACCGGGCATTACAATCAGCCCCATTACTGGCACGGCCATCAAGTTGGCCAGCAATCCATACTCGGCCACACGGTTGAAATGTGCCGCTGCGAAGGGTGCCGTCGCCAATCCTGCCACGGCAGATGAAACGACCAATGCGGCAACGGGCAAAAGCAGTTTGGGTGGCTGCCATCCTTCCCAATCGCGCAATGCTCCAAATACCGCCACCAATGCCGTTGTGGCGGCAAATGACATCTGAAACCCCGGCTCGGTTAGTGTTTCCGGACGGAAAACCAGCACTATGATCGCCGCAATCGCCACGGCGCGCAGCGTCACGGCACGACGGTCCAGTAACACGGCGACGAACATCACGCCCACCATGATGAAGGCGCGTTCCGTGGCGACGTTTCCACCCGACAACAGATAGTAAAGAAACCCCGCCGCCAGAGACACGGCTGCGCCTTACCACCCTTCAATTTAGCCAGACATCCCAGAGCTTGGGGATTTTGGCATAACCTGCGAGGCATCGTCGGATAGCACGAAGGCCTGTCTTGAAGAGAGAGCATAAGGACCTTCGGGCTTTTCGAATCCCCTTTTTTCGCCGCGTATTGCGACGTGGTGCTCTTCGTTTGCTCCGGTTGAAACAGCCCAGTACATGGCGATTGCCAGCACCAAAATGAGGCGGGCCAATCGATCCGGCTTTTTGATCTGGCTTTGAGTAATTTCAAAGCCCCGGGTTTTGAAGTCGGAGAACATGGCTTCAATTCCCCAACGCATTCCATAATCGAGCACCTTGTACTCGGACGGTGCTGCATTCATGGCAATAATCCAAGGCTCTTTGTGCCCCTCTTCGTGAAGCACTCCAATGTTGCTAAAGACGCCCGTTCCGTAAAGCTCAGCGTTTACAAGCCCTTCGGGCATCAGTTGGGCAATTTCGCGCGTCATCATCTCGCCACCCTGATGTTGCAGTGTGATATTTCCCTTCATGCGCAGCCGGTAGTCCCATCCAGCCTCCTGGCACCATGCGACCAATCGGGCGGTTCCATAAAACCGATCTCCCGCCAGCAACACACGCGCATCCGCCGGGAGCCATGGGCGGACTGCTTCCAAAAGCTCATGTTGCACGCGCCATCCAATCGGCCCTTTGGTCTGGCGTACACGCCAGGCGACCGGGAGGGCCCGATCCCGCATCCGCACCGATAACATCAAAACCTCATGCCCTTCGTTGAGCTTGCTTTGATCAAGGGCCACCACAATCGTTTCTCCGGCCTCACACTGGCGGCGGAAAATTTCACCAACATAGGCCTGCATGATCTCATCAGTATCGATGTGAGGATTGCCCAGAACCCGCGAAATGTATTGATAGCGGTGGTCCACAGAGCCGATATCGCGGGGCAGAGCAGCCGCATTTTCCATCAGATTGACGCTGCGCGTGTTCAAAATCACGCTTGCTATGATGCACAATCCCTCCCGGCGCGACTTGTGATACCCGAGCAAGCGGTCCTGAAAATCCGCCTCAACCTTCGAATAAAGCTCTGAAAAACAAACATTTCCCAACAAACCAGCCTCCAATATCAGCAGTGGAGACTCCTTGAATCACACAGATCAGACAAACGTCAAATCAGATCCGGAAATTTTGAAGGGTGGTAAGCGGCTGCGCCAATCTTCTTTATCGGCCAACGCAGGGCCAGTGCGGGCACCAGAGCCAGCCCAAAACGCAGGGCCGCGAATATGAATCCGGTCAGCAGGCCCATATGCAAACCGCTGATCGCCAGCAGGTGTGCAAGGTTTGAGGCACGCAAATCCTCCACCGTTTCCCGCGACATTCCAGATCGGTCGCCCGTCGTGACCGCAGCGGCAAACGCCCCTGCCCTGCCATTCAGTTGTTCCTGCACCGCCGAAGAAATCACTAGCCGAACCCGATGTATCAAAAGTCCGACGCGTCCGTCCTCGGGTGGCGCGGCAATCAACACCGGCGTACGTGTATAGCCAACCGCTCCAAGCTCGCGAAAAAAGGCCATACGGCGAAAATCGAACCCGCCCGGCTCTACTGGCCCCTGCGGCGGCGACAGATGCCCCGTCAGCATTACCGTCAAGCCCGGTTCAGGCGAGATCCAGCGCTGTTCGCCATGCAGAGATATGCGGACTCTGGCTGGCGTCCGATCCGGCGCCACGCGTGCGAGATAGACCCGATCAAGCGTCAGGCGCACCTTATCGGAATGCGACCGGTCGATTGCAACAATCCGCCCCTCAATCGGCCCGTAATAGCGGAAACCAAGAATGGGTTCGGCAACTATATGCGCCCGCGTTCCTGCCAGAAGAAATCCGATTGTGACCGCAACCAAGGCTGCAAGAAACGGCCGCCATAGAAAGCCGGCCCATCGCCACAACGCTGCCGCCAGGGCCAAAACGACCAACATGGCGATGTAATGCGCCGTTTCGGGTTCAAACTTCAGTGTGAAATATCCGCCAATGCCAAGCGCCATGGCCACCGGAACCCAAGGGAACAGATGGCCGCGCTGCGCCTCCAGCGCCGCGGACAATGCGCGCCAGACAGCCACTCTTGTCCTCTCACCAGCGATTGACTAGACCCTCCGAACGCTAGCGACGCTTGGTTTCCAAAAGGTTAATTCGCGCATGTCCGACAAACAGGTCGTCACCCGCATCGCCCCCTCGCCCACGGGTTTCATGCATATCGGCACCGCGCGCACAGCGCTGTTCAACTGGCTTTTCGCGCGCCGTCACGGCGGGCAGTTTCTGCTCAGGATTGAGGACACGGATCGAGCGCGTTCGACAGATGAAGCGACGGAAGCAATTTATCGCGGGCTGACATGGCTTGGCCTTGACTGGGATGGCGATACGTTCAGTCAGTTTGCCCGCGCCGACCGCCACGCCGAAGTTGCGCATCAGATGCTGGCCGATGGCGCCGCCTATAAATGCTTTTCAACGCAGGAAGAAATTCAGGCCTTTCGCGAACAAGCCCGTGCGGAAGGAAAAAGCACGCTCTTTCGGTCACCCTGGCGTGACGCCATTCCGTCGACACATCCTGACGCGCCTTTCGCCATTCGGGTCAAAGCCCCGCAAAGCGGCGACACGGTGATTCATGACCAAGTTCAAGGCGACGTCACCATCCGCAATGATCAGCTTGATGACATGATCTGTCTGCGGTCTGACGGCACGCCGACCTATATGCTGGCCGTCGTTGTCGACGATCACGACATGGGCGTGACACATGTGATCCGCGGCGACGATCACCTGAACAACGCCGCGCGCCAGATGCTGGTTTACCTTTCGATGGGGTGGAAGGTGCCGGTCTGGGCGCATGTGCCACTGATCCACGGGCCGGACGGCAAGAAGCTGTCCAAGCGTCATGGCGCAACCGGGGTAGAAGAATATCAGGCGATGGGTATCCCGGCGGTGGCGATGCGCAATTACCTGACCCGGTTGGGTTGGAGCCACGGGGATGACGAATTTTTCACAGACGCACAGGCGAAGGAATGGTTCGACCTGAAAGGCATCGGCAAATCTCCTGCCCGGCTGGACATGAAAAAACTGGAAAATCTGTCTGCCCAGCATATTGCGCGGATCGACGATGCGTCGCTGGTCGCACAAATCTCAGCCTATCTCGACGCCGCCGGAAAACCGGCCCTGACGGATCGCCAGATCACCGGCCTGACCGAAGCGATGTATTGTCTGAAGGATCGCGCGCGTTCATTCCCCGATTTGCTGGAGAAAGGTCACTTTATATTAACCAAGCGGCCGATAGAGAGAGACGAGAAATCCGACAAGGTTCTGGACGCGGTATCCAAAAGTATACTGAATGAATTGACGCCGCAGTTGCAAAATGCTAGCTGGACGCGCGAGGCGCTGGAAGAGGTCGCAAATGCTGTCGCGGCAGCCAATGACGTCAAGTTCGGCAAACTCGCCAGCCCGCTCCGCGCTGCTCTCGCCGGTCGTTCTGTAACCCCAAGCATCTTTGACATGATGCTGGTCTTGGGGCGCGAAGAAACGGTCCTTCGGCTTCAGGAGGCAACGCGCGACTGAAAAGAAAACACCCAGGCTTTGGCACCGCCAAGGCACTGTAATGAAAGGGGAAATGGATGGCAGACAACAGATCAGCGACATTGCGCTTTGACAATAAAGAAATCGAATTGCCGATCTATTCACCAACCGCCGGTCCGGATGTCATTGACATCCGAAAGCTCTACGGTCAAGGCGGCGTGTTCACCTATGACCCTGGCTTTACTTCGACCGCCAGTTGTGATTCCACCATCACC
The DNA here is from genome assembly GCA_951812305.1 of uncultured Paracoccaceae bacterium. Taxonomy (GTDB): domain Bacteria; phylum Pseudomonadota; class Alphaproteobacteria; order Rhodobacterales; family Rhodobacteraceae; genus Rhodobacter_B. The sequence continues at coordinate 336,682 of CATOSB010000004.1, read as the reverse complement.
TTCATTGATGGTGACAAAGGCGAATTGCTGCACCGCGGCTATCCTATCGACCAACTCGCCGAAAAGTCGCACTACTTGGAAGTTTGCTACCTTCTTCTTTATGGCGAATTGCCGACTGGGAAGCAGCTCGAAGATTTCGAAAGTCTGGTGACAAACCACACTATGCTGCATGACCAGATGAGTTATTTCTTCCGCGGATTCCGTCGTGATGCGCATCCAATGGCCATTCTCGTTGGCGTCGTCGGCGCGATGTCGGCGTTCTATCACGACTCAACCGATATCAGTGACCCACAACAGCGCGAGGTCGCTTCGATCCGCCTGATCGCCAAGATGCCGACAATCGCCGCCTGGGCCTATAAGTTTTCCATCGGTCAGCCGTTCATCTATCCCCGCAACGATCTTGATTATGCCTCCAACTTCTTGCGTATGTGCTTTGCTGTTCCTGCACAGGATTATGAGGTGAACCCGATCCTGTCCCGCGCGATGGACAGGATCTTCACACTGCACGCGGACCACGAACAGAACGCATCGACGTCGACGGTTCGATTGGCATCCTCATCCGGCGCAAACCCGTTTGCTTGTATTGCTGCCGGTATCGCCTGTCTCTGGGGTCCCGCGCATGGTGGCGCAAATCAGGCTTGTCTTGAAATGCTGAAGGAAATCGGCACGCCGGATCGCATCCCGGAATTTATCGCGCGCGCCAAGGACAAGGACGACAATTATCGCCTGATGGGTTTTGGGCACCGGGTGTATAAAAACCACGACCCGCGCGCGACGGTGTTGAAGCAATCAGCAGATGAGGTTCTGAACCTGCTGGGTGTTGAGGATAACCCGTTGCTTCAGGTCGCCAAAGAGCTTGAAAAACAGGCGCTGGAAGATCCATATTTCTCAGAGAAAAAGCTCTTCCCGAATGTCGATTTCTACTCTGGTATCATACTTGAGGCGATGGGGTTCCCAACCTCGATGTTCACGCCGATCTTTGCGCTGTCCCGCACAGTGGGTTGGATTTCGCAATGGAAAGAACAGCTTGACGATCCGCAACTGAAAATCGGTCGCCCACGCCAGCTTTATCAGGGTGCGGCAATGCGGGACTACGTCGATGTAGAGAAGCGGTGACTCCACTTCGCACCGAAAGACTAACGCTTCGGGCGGCGCAGGACAGCGATCTTGCGCCGCTTTTTCGTCTGTACAACAACGAAACCGCGATGCGGTATTGGGGCAGCCCGCTGCACCGGAACACAGATGACACCGCAAATTTCATTGAGGGTCTGAAGGAGCCCGGTGATCCGCCCTACCTGGTCTGGGATTTGGACGGCACCGCGATCGGGTGTGGTGGTATCCGCAAGGGATATGAACTCGGGTTTCTTTTGCACCCGGATCATTGGGGCAAGGGGCTGGCGCGTGAAGCCTGTGGCGCAATAATCGAGCATGTCTGGAAAACCACCGATCTGCCCCAGATCATCGCCGATGCCGACCCGCGCAACCGCGCCTCGGTGACGTTGTTGTCCCGGCTGGGGTTTGTAGTCACGGGATTCGCCGCCCGGAACTTCCATTTCGATGGAGAGTGGAGTGACAGCGTTTATTTCCGTATCGGCCGGCCCGAATAGGGCACCCGCGACATCAAGTGCGCGCGAGGCGGGTGCATTCATGATTGGCAATCCGTGCACGGGCCTTATGATCGCGGCTCATGATTGCTGAACTCGGACATTTCGCACTGATCCTCGCCTTCATCGTGGCAATTGTGCAGGCCGTGGTACCAATGGTGGGCGCAACGAAAGGCTGGCGTGGCTGGATGGCGTTGGCCGAACCTGCGGCCTCGGCGCAATTCTTCCTGACGCTCGCAAGCTTTGGCGCGCTGACCTACGCTTTTGTCGTATCCGATTTCTCATTGAACCTGGTCTGGCAGAACTCTCACACCGACAAACCGATGCTCTATAAGATAAGCGGCGTTTGGGGGAACCATGAGGGATCGATGCTGCTCTGGGTGTTGATCCTGACATTGTTCGGGGCCTCTGCGGCTTGGTTTGGGCAAGGCTTACCGCCGGGATTGCGTGCGCGCGTCTTGTCTGTGCAGTCTGCAATTGCCGTCGCATTCTTCGCCTTCATCCTGTTTACGTCTAACCCCTTTATTCGCATCCCCTTTCCGCCGATGAACGGGCAGGATCTGAATCCGTTGCTGCAGGATCCCGGCCTCGCTTTCCACCCGCCATTTCTCTATCTCGGCTATGTGGGCCTCAGCATGGCCTTCTCTTTCGCGGTCGCCGCACTGATAGAGGGACGGGTCGATGCCGCGTGGGGGCGCTGGGTGCGCCCGTGGACCCTGGCCGCGTGGGTATTCCTGACCATCGGCATCGCGCTAGGGTCCTGGTGGGCCTATTACGAGTTGGGCTGGGGCGGTTTCTGGTTCTGGGATCCGGTGGAAAACGCCAGCTTCATGCCGTGGCTGATCGCGGCAGCGCTGCTGCATTCCGCGATCGTTGTTGAAAAACGCGAAGCGCTGAAAGCCTGGACGATCCTTCTGGCCATCCTTGCCTTTGGCTTTTCGCTGATCGGTACATTTATTGTGCGTTCCGGCGTCCTGACCTCGGTCCATGCTTTTGCAAATGACCCCGAGCGCGGGGTATTTATCCTGATCATCCTCGCCATCTTTATGGGCGGGGCCTTGACGCTTTACGCCGCGCGGGCCGGAACAATGGAGGCCAAAGGCGTCTTTGCCATGGTCAGCCGCGAAAGCGCACTGGTGTTGAACAACATCCTGCTGGCTGTAGCCTGTTTGGTCGTATTCATTGGCACAATTTGGCCATTGGTTGCGGAACTGCTTTGGGATCGCAAGCTTTCTGTCGGCGCACCATTTTTCAACACGACCTTTACGCCTTTCTTCATCGCCTTGGCCGCAGTCCTGCCCATCGGCGCGCTGATGCCATGGAAGCGCGCCAGAATTGGCCGCGTGGTGATCAATGTCGCGCCGGTTCTGGTTCTTGCAATCGTCGCCGCCGGAATGGTCTGGGTCCTGCAAACGGGCCGCTCTTTAATGGCGCCGGTCGGATTGACGATTGTTGTTTGGCTCGTAGGGGCCAGCATTGTTGAGCTTTATCAGAGGACAGGGCGCGGCGATCTGACCAGCAAACTGCGCCGCTTGCGGAACCTGCCACGCGCCGATTGGGGCAAGGCAGTGGCGCATTCCGGCCTCGGGATCACGATCTTCGGCATCGCCGCGTTGATGGCATGGGAAGAAGAAGACATTCGCGTCGCCGCAATCGGAGAAAGTTTTGATGTGGGCGCCTATACGGTAACGCTGAACGGCGTCGAACGGGTGAGCGGACCAAATTACATCTCCGATATGGCAAATGTCACGATGGCGCGGAACGGTCGCGAAGTCGCGCGCCTGTTCCCTGAAAAGCGGAATTATCCTGTGGCGCAGATGCCGACAACCGAGGCTGCCATCGACAATGGAATTCTGCGCGATCTCTATGTGGTGATCGGGGATCGCCAGGACGATGGCAGTTGGGCGGTTCGCACATATATAAAACCCTTCGCCAACTGGATCTGGGCGGGGTGCATCATCATGGCCCTAGGTGGATTCCTCAGCCTGTCTGACCGCCGCTTCCGCGTCGCCGCAGGTGCGCGCAAGGCATCGGGCGACGCGGTACCCGCAGAATGAAGCGGTTGATTATTGCCCTGTGCTTGTCCGCCTCTGCTGTTTTCGCCGTCCAGCCCGACGAAATTCTAGACGATCCGGTTCTGGAAGCACGTGCGCGGGAGCTTTCCAAGGGATTGCGTTGTCTCGTTTGCCAAAACGAGAATATCGATGAATCAAATGCTGCCCTTGCCCGCGATTTGCGCATCCTTTTGCGCGAGCGGCTGACGTCTGGCGACAGTGATGAGCAGGCGGTGGAGTTCCTCGTCGCGCGCTATGGCGAATTCGTCCTTCTGAAACCCACCACAAGCGGTGCCAACCTGATCCTTTGGGTGGCCGGGCCGGCGGGCCTTGCCATCGCACTTTTACTCGGCGGTCTGTATATACGACGCCGTTCGCGGCCCACTATGCCGGATGCGTTGAGCGACGAAGAAGAAGCCCGCCTGAAGGAAATTCTGAAAGAGTGACGGCGCGTTCGCCTTTTCCTTGATCCTAATACAGTTATTGTGCGCCAAACGAATATTCTGGAGAGCGTGATGCAGTACGAAACCATCCGTGTCGTTGAAAACGAGGGTTTGGCAGAGATTGTCCTGAACCGGCCCGATGTAATGAATGCGTTGAACACGCAGATGCGCGCGGAATTGCTTTACGCAATGCGGGAACATGGGAACAGCGCGCGCTGCATCGTGCTAACTGGAGAGGGGCGTGCCTTTTGTTCCGGTCAGGACCTGGGCGACAGGGCAAATGCGGCCGACATCGATCTGGAACGCACATTGCGCGACGAATACGAGCCTCTCTTGCGTGCCATTTTCGATTGTCCGGTTCCCACGATCTGTGCGGTCAATGGCGCGGCGGCAGGTGCCGGGGCCAATCTGGCGCTGGCCGCAGATGTTGTGATCGCAACGGAGTCCGCCGCATTCCTACAGGCGTTTTCGCGCATTGGCCTGATACCGGATGCCGGCGGCACCTATTGGCTGCCCCGGCAAATGGGATTTGCCAAAGCAATGGGCGCGGCCCTGTTCGCAGAGCCGATTTCCGCACGACAAGCAGCCGATTGGGGCATGATCTGGGAGGCCGTGCCGGACGCGGAGTTCGACGCCCATTGGCGCGCACGCGCGGCGAAACTGGCCGCAGGACCGACGGTGGGTTATCGCAATTCCAAGCGCGCGTTACGTGAAAGTTTTGCAAACGATCTTGATACCCAGCTAACGCTTGAGGCGAAGTTGCAAGGCGAATGCGGTAAAACCCGGGACTTTCAGGAAGGCGTCACGGCGTTCCTTGAAAAGCGCGAACCGAATTACGAGGGCCGATAGGTCCCGCCTTAACGCGTCACCGCTGCCGAAGCTTCGGATTCAACGCGTCATTCAAACCGTCTCCGATCAATGAGATCGCCAAAACGGTGACGAAGATCGCAAGCCCGGGAATCGTGACCGTATAGCTGGCATCCAGAATATATTGCCGGTTGGAGCCGGTGATCTGCCCCCAACTGACAACATTGGGGTCGGTCAATCCCAGGAAGGACAGGCCCGCCTCAAACAGGATCGCCGAACCCACCATCAGCGCAGATTGAACGATAATCGGCGGAAGGGCGTTTGGCAGGATGACACCAAACATCAGTTTGAACCGGCTGGCGCCAAGCGCGCGCGATGCCATGACAAATTCCAACTCGCGAAGGCGCAGGAATTCGGCGCGGGTGATGCGCGCGACAGCCGTCCAACTGACGACACCGATTGCAAGCGTAATCATGGGCAGCGACGCACCGAACAGCGCGACAATGACCATTGAAAACAACAAGGTTGGCAGCACCTGAAAAAACTCGGTGAAGCGCATCAAGGCTTCCTCGACCCAGCCTCGGTAGAAACCCGCCACGGCGCCAATAGTGACGCCGATGAAGATAGACACGAAAGCCGCCGATAACCCGATCAGCAACGACACCCGCGCACCACTGATGATCATCGCAGTCAGGTCGCGCCCCAGATAATCGGTGCCCAGCAGGAAGCCCTGCTCGCCGGGTGGCGAGAATGGCGCCCACACCATCTCATAAGGGTCGGTGCCATATAACCAGGGGCCGAATACGGCTCCGATGCAGATTAACGCCAGAACAATCAGCGCTACAAGGGCCGATCTGTTGGCGCGGAAATGCCGCCAGGCTTCGATGAAGGGATGGCGTGCCGGAGGTGCGGTATTGGGATCAAGATTGCTCACTACTGGCCACCCCGAATACGCGGGTCGAGCATCCGCAGTACAAGATCAGTCAGCAGATTGCCAAGGATCACAACAAGCGCTGAGAAGAAAAGTATCCCAAGGATTGTCGGCGTGTCGCGCGCAATGATCGATTGAAATGCCAGCGTGCCAAGTCCCGGCCAGCTAAACACCGCCTCAACAAGTACAGCGCCGGAGATAACGGCAGAAAACTGCAGACCGGCAAGTGTGACGACTGGCGTCAGGGCGTTGCGCAGTGCGTGAGAATAAACAACCTGCCGCTCTGGCAAGCCTTTTGCATTCGCCGTGCGCACAAAGTCCGATTTCAACGTCTCCATCATCGTTGCGCGCGACAGGCGCGAATAAAGGGCCAGGAAAATCGAGGCCAACGTGATTGCGGGCAGAACAAGATGGCGCGCCACATCGACGGCTTTGATCCAGAAGCCGCCTTCGATGGTGACATCCTGCATACCGGCGACGGGGAACCACTGGATTTTCAAGGAAAAGGCGATCAACAGCAGGATGCCGGTCCAGAACACCGGAGCGGAATACCCAAAAAGCGCAAGGAATGTGACGACGTAATTGGTGATCCCGCGTGGGTTCTTGGCCGATACGACGCCGAGGAACACGCCGACGATCAACGCAAGGATTTGTGCGGTGAAAACAAGAAGAAGCGTGGCGGGCAGCCGTTCAAGGATCAGCTGTGTGACCGGCTGATTGTAGAAATAGCTGAATCCAAGATCAAACGTCAGAACGCCGCCGATATAGCGCCCAAGCTGCACCAGAAACGGCTGATCAAGGCCGTATTCAGCGCGGATCTGATCCAGAAGTTCCTTATCCGCCCCGCCCATCGACTGGCTGATCGTGTCTGCGACATCGCCCGGCGCCAGATGCATCAGCGAGAAATTAAGGATCAGCACCGCCGTCAGAAGGATGACGGCGTAAAAAAGTCGAACCGCAAGCGTTTCAAGAAAATGCATTATTGTTCGGATCGGCGCGACGACGTCATGAACGCCGCCGCGCCAATTCTCTTATGGCTTGAGATAGGTCATGTCGATAGGTGTCGACGTGCCCCAAATGCCCAGTGGCGGGTTGCCGACTTTGTCGGAATAGACCGTGTGATAAGGCAGTGTGTTGGTGTGATAGACCGGCAGCTCATCGGCGATGATCTGCTGGAATTCCGCATATAGCGCTGTGCGTTTTGCGGGATCATTTTCCACGGCGGCCATCGCTATCAGCTCATCGACGCGGGCATTTGAATATCCTTGCGTATTCGACCAGACGCCCTTGCCAATGTTGCTGCTGTCATATGTTCGGTGAACGCCGATTACCGGGTCGCCCCAGTTAAAGACTGTATCCCATGACATGTCGAATTCCATCTCACCCATGCGCTTGGCCCAGGTCGGGAAGTCGGCGCTCGCGCGCACTTCGACATCAATGCCCACTTTCTTCAGCGCGGCTTTGACATACTCGACTTGCGGTTTCACATCAGGCCAACCGAAGTCGATGGTCAGGCTGAAACGAGAGTCGCCATTCATCGGAAAACCGGCCTCGTCCAAAAGCGCGTTGGCCTTGTCCAGATCAAGGGGGTAATCCTCGACCTCGGCGTTATAGAAGGGGCTGTCGGGGTGGATACCGGTGCGGCTGTCAGAGGCGGTGCCCTGCATCAACGCGTTTTGGATGAAGTTCTTGTCGACCGCATGGGCAATCGCCTTGCGCACAAGCACGTTCGACAGCGGGCCGTCGCCGCCCGTGTTCATTGCCAGCCAGTCCAGCGGACCGATGGCGCCATAACCCTCGGGCGTTACCGTCAGCCCATCAACGCCTTTCAGCCGGTTGATGATGCGAGGCAGGGATTCAAATGCCCCCATGTGCACTTCGCCATTTTCATAGGCAATGGCACGCGCGGCGGGATCAGCGATGATCCGCATCACGATCTTGTCGAGATAGGGGCGGCCTTCGATGAAGAAATCGTCAAAGCGCTCAAGAATGACATGTTCGCCCGACTTGTACTCAACCAGCTTGAATGGCCCCGAACCCACGGTGTTTTCGTTGTTGCGCGGATGGGTTTTGACATCCGTGATTTCGCCATCACCATAAATGTGCTTTGGAATGATCGACATCAACTGGCCCGACATCGCCAGCATCAGCGCCGGATGCGGTTTGCTGAGTTTCAGGACAGCCGTATGCGCGTCCGGCGTTTCCACCGTCTCAACTGGTGCAAACATCGATTTGAACGGGTGGTTCGCTTTGATGACTTCGACCGAAAATGCGACGTCTTCGGATGTCAGTGGTGTGCCGTCGTGAAACTTGGCGTTGTCAACCAGGTTGAGTGTAACCGTCAGCCCATCTTCGGAAACCTCCCATGTCTCTGCAAGATAGGGCTGTGGGGTCCAGTCTTCGTCATAGCGCAAGGGCGACGCGAATAGCTGTGCACCGGGATACCCGGTGACGATGCCCGACTGCACCGCAGAATTCAGGTTTCTGACGTTAGTGCTAAGAACCGTCACCAGTGTGCCGCCACGAACAGGTTCCTGCGCGGCAACCTGACCGCCGACGACGACGGCGGCCAGCGTGGCGGATGCCACAAATCCTTTGATGATATGTTTCATGAATTTCCTCCCAGGCGATTTATTGTAACGAGCCTAGCCGAGCCCAAAGCGATAAGGAAAGCAAAAAACCACAACCTGCGGTGATTGACTTGGCCTATGGCTTGTCCTTGAGTGCCCGTGCATCAGGAGAGCAACCATGCCGGACATTCAGATTTTTGCCGCTCGCAAGATCGTCACGATGAACCCCGCGCGACCCGAAGCAACGCATGTTGCGGTTCGCGAAGGTCGAATTCTCGGCGCCGGAACGCTCGCGGAACTGGACGGCTGGGGCGATTACACGCTGGATGAACGATTTATCGACAAGGTGCTGATGCCCGGTTTTGTCGAAGGTCATGCGCACGCAATGGAAGGCACGTTGTGGCGCAACGTCTATCTCGGGTACTTCGACAGGGTCGATCCGAACGGCAAAATGTGGTCCGGGCTGAAGACGCTGGATGCAGTTTTGGACCGCCTGAAGGAGGCAGAGGCCGCCCTGCCCGCAGATGTCCCGCTTTCAGGGTTTCAGCTTGATCCGATTTATATGGACAACATCACAGTCACTCGCGATGACCTAGACAAAGTATCCGCGACACGGCCCATCGGCATTCTTCATGCCTCCGGTCACATCATGAATGTTAACACAAAAGCCCTTGAACTCGCGGGGCTGTTGCGTACCGGCGTCAACCATCCGGGCGTAGAACTCGGCGCCGACGGAATGCCGATCGGCGTTTTGAAAAGCCCCGAGGTTTACATGCCCGTCGGCCCGCATGTTGGCTTCAACCGCTCGGCAACGGATGCTGACGAGGGCGGGTTGCGCGACTTTGCAAGGTTATGCGTGCGCACCGGAACGACAACGGTCACGGATCTGGCCTCGCGGCTGGATGACGACGCGGTGGATATGATGTTGCGGGTTACCGGCGAAAAGACCTTCCCGGCGCGGGTTGTCCCACTGAAATTCTTCATGGGGCACACGCCGGAAGAACTGATCGACCGCGTTCTGGAATTGCGCGGAAAGGCAACCGACATGCTGCGACTTGGCCGGATCAAGGCGATTGCCGATGGCTCGATTCAGGGGTTTTCTGCGCGGTTAAAATGGCCCGGCTATTACAATGGCGCGCCAAACGGGCTTTGGTACATCGCGCCAGAACAGTTGGCGGAAATTTACGAGCGTGCACTTGAAGTTGGCATTCCGGTTCACACCCACACCAATGGTGACGAGGCAACCGAGTTGGTTCTGGATACACTGGGCCCTGCCCTTCAGGCACATCCGCGTCCGGACCATCGCTTCACGTTGCAGCATTGCCAACTGGCAGACGCCGCCCAGTTTCGCCGGATGAAAGAACTGGGCATGTGCGTGAACCTGTTTGCGAACCACCACTTCTATTGGGGCGACGAACATTACCGCCTGACGGTTGGCCCGGAACGCGCAACGCGGATGAATGCCTGCCGCACAGCGCTCGACACCGGTGTCCCGCTTGCAATCCATTCCGACGCGCCGGTCACGCCATTGGGACCGCTTTTCACGGCTTGGGCGGCCGTCAATCGCATCACTGCTTCTGGTCGGACGCAAGGCGAGGAAGAAAAGATAAGCGTCGCCGATGCACTTCGCGCGATCACGATGGGCGCGGCGTACACGTTGCATCTGGATAGCGAGGTTGGGTCCATCGAAACAGGCAAGCGTGCGGATTTCGCTGTTCTGGAATACGACCCGACAGAAGTTGCACCGGACGCATTAAAGGACGTGCCCGTTTGGGGAACCGTCCAGGGCGGGCGCATCTTTGCGGCGGCCGATCAGTGATCCCGGTCACGATTATTGGTGGCTATTTGGGGGCCGGTAAAACCACACTAATCAATCAGATGCTGCGACAGGCTGACGGATTGCGCATCGCCGTAATGGTCAATGATTTCGGTGAACTGCCAATCGATGCGTCCCTGATTGAGGGGCGCGACGGCGATGTCATATCACTTGCCGGGGGATGTATTTGTTGCGCCTTTGGCGATAACCTCGCGGGTTCCATCGCCGACCTGATCGACCGTGCCCCCCCGCCGGACCATATAGTGATCGAGACTTCCGGTGTCGCCGTGCCCGGCGCAACGTTGGCCAATCTTACTCTTCTAAGCGGCATCCGCCCCGAAGGGTCGGTCGTTCTGGTCGATGCCGAAACAGTCGAACGGCAAGCGAAAGACCGATATGTGGGCGATACAGTCCTTCGTCAGATCGGCGACGCCGGCCTGATTGTTATCACCAAAACCGATCTTGTCGCTTCACCCAAATTGGCGCACTTGGATCAATGGCTTGCAACCATCAACGCGGATGCGGGATACATCACAGCTTCGCACGGGCATGTCCCGAATGCTCTGCTGCTTGGGGAGATATCCAAACCTATCGCAACCAACGACATGCATGACACACAGACAGAATTCGAGACAATCGTAATAGAACCGATTGGGCACTCCACGGAAGAGCTGGGAGCGACCCTGGCTCTACCTGAACTTGGCGTTATCCGTGCGAAAGGTTTTTTCAGAGACCACAATGGTCAGACACACCTGATGCAACTGGTTGGTCGACGCTGGAAATGCGATGTACAGACCAACACATATCCGTATGGAATTGTCTGCATAGGTATCGCAGGCCATTTGAACCGGGAACGGCTTACCAGCCTTTGAAGCAACCAGATTCGGCGGAGCCAGTCCGAAATATCCGCTGTCGACGCCGTCAAATTATCCGCAAACCACGCACCAATGAACTGCGTACGTGCATCAATTATCCCTAAGCCGATAACGATTTGCGGCACGTCATGGCCCAAAAAACCTGAAAATGCCCCATTGTTGCCCACGACCCGGCAAATCCTCGTGATCCGATCTGCTTGTCGGGCCGTTTAGATCGCACGTCCTAATGGCCCGATCGGTCGAATTCGACCAGCCATTGAGGAGAGAGTGATGAACGATCAAGCAAAACCGCAAGCGGACAAGGGTGAGCAAGACCACCGTGGCCCGATTCCGCTGGCCGACCGCCGCAAAATGGTGATGCCCACAGAAAAGCCAGCCCAGCCAATCTTTCGCGACTGGGCCAGTATCTAGGGCTGTAAGACGACGCCCGGATGGGTTTAAGCTGGCGCCATGCCTTCGCCCATCTCCACGATCAGGAACCTCGGTCCGGTGACGGAATCCGCATTTGCCCGGGCGGGTATAAATTCTGCCGAAGAGTTGCGCGAAATGGGTGCGGACGAGGCTTATCGCCGTTTGCTGAAAACAGGGCAAAGACCGCATTTCATCGGATATTACGTGTTGGTCATGGGATTACAGGGCCGCCCGTGGAACGATTGCAAAGGCAAGGAAAAGGCTGAACTTCGCAGCCGGTTTGACGCGATCAAGGCCAATGCGACACGCGCGCCATTAGCCGGAATCGAGGCCGAATTGAACAAGATTGGCGTCGTGCCGCGAACCTAACCTCCAAAATCGACCTAGCGCGCCAAGACCAGATCCGCCTTCAACCCACCCAACCTTTCGCTGTCCTGCAACTCCAGAACACCGCCATGTCGGCGTGCAATGTCATGGGCAATCGCAAGACCAAGCCCGACGCCGCTTCCCCGGTTCTGGTTGCGCGCCGCATCCAACCGAACGAACGGTTTCAGTGCATCGCTTCGCTGATCCTGCGGAATGCCGGGGCCGTCATCTTCAACCGAAACACGCAGCGCGCGGTCCGAGGAAATAACCGACACCTCGCACATACCGGCATAACGAACGGCGTTTCCGATCAGGTTTTCCAATGCGCGGGAAACGGCAACCGGACGCAATGTTACCCGCTGGTTATCTTGCCCAGACACAAGCCGCACCGATGCGCCTGAGGCCGCAAATTTTTCGACAACTCCCCGAACCAGAGCGGTGGCGTCAACTTCAGCCGGATCATCCAGTGAATCATCGCGCGCAAACGCCAGAAACTCATCCAGCAGCCGCTCCATATCCTCCACATCTTTCAGCAAAGCCTCGGCGTCCTCGTCGCCATCCGCCATTGAAAGCCCAAGTTTCAGGCGCGTCAGCGGCGTGCGCAAATCATGGCTGACGCCTGACAACATCATAGTGCGTTGTTCTATTTGGCGTTCAATGCGGGATCGCATATCCAGAAACGCACTTCCTGCGGCCCGCACCTCGATTGCACCGGCAGGGCGGTATTCGACAACCCTGCCCTTACCGAACGCCTCAGATGCCCGCGCCAAACGCCGGATCGGCCGCAATTGGTTGCGCAGAAACACGATTGAAATCAACGCCAGAAACAACCCGACGAATACCATCAATACCAAAAGCTGATGCGGGTTTGACGCAGACACACGTCGGCGATCAAACATCGCCGACAAGATCCCGTGATCCGTCTCGATCCAGACCCAAACCTGACGATTGATCGACAGATCGAAACGCCGCGCGGCTGGAAACTCAGCCCGCAAAGTTTCGACCATTGCACGCCCCGAAAGATCGAGACTTCCGATACGGTCCAATGCGGGCAATTCAGCCGGCAATGCTAACTCAAACGCCAACGGTTCAGCGAGTTGGGCGAATTCTGCATTTGCCGCGTCCACACTTCCCGCCGCATTTACGATCTGCAGGATGTACCGCAACTCCAACGCAACATTCCGGCTCATCTGCTCGGTGACACCCTCATAGTGGCGCTGGATGAAGACAATCGACACAACCAACTGCAGCGCCAGAATTGGCACCAGCAGGATCAGCGCCGCACGACCATATAGCGACCCGGGAAGATAGGATTTTGCCCATTGAAATGCCATCGGTTAAGCCTTAGCCCGATCTGAGTTGGAAGGCGATTCATGGATCCAGAGGAATTTGATCCCGTCCCGGGCGTTGTCGAACAAGTCGCGCCGCTGGTACGCCGCATTCTCGCGCCCAACCCGTCGCCGATGACCTTCCGCGGCACAAACAGCTATCTGGTGGGCGAAGGCGACATAACACTTATCGATCCCGGCCCGGAAAGCCCTGAACATTACCGGGCACTTCTGGATGCGCTCGCATCGGGCGAACGTATTTCCTCCATTCTTGTAACGCACTCGCATATAGACCACTCTCCGCTCGCGCGCGCGATTTCCGATGAAACCGGCGCGCCCGTTGCCGCATTCGGCGATTGCGTCGCGGGTCGGTCTGACACCATGAAACAACTTGCCCAAGATGGCATGTCGAGTGGCGGCGAGGGCGTGGATCAGGATTTTCGACCGGATATTACGCTGGAAGACGGCGAAGAACTGCCCGTGTCAGGTGGTTCTATATCCGCAATCTGGACTCCGGGCCACTTCTGCAATCACATGAGCTTCGCTTTTCAGGATATTGTTTTTACAGGGGATACGATCATGGGATGGGCCAGTACAATGGTGTCACCCCCTGATGGCGACCTCACACAGTTCAGGGACTCAGTTGCGCGCCTTGCAGACAGGGAGTCCCGCCTGTTTCTGCCCGGCCACGGCGCACCAATTTCTAACCCACGCGATCGCGCTGAATGCCTTCTGAACCATCGGCGCGGTCGCGAGACCGAGATCCTGGATCAACTGGGTATAGGTGCAGAAACTATAGGCGAAATCACCGCTAAAATTTACCAAGATACGCCAAGTACCCTTTGGCCCGCAGCCGCGCGAAATGTCTTTGCGCATCTCATTGATCTTCACGAAAAAGGTACGGTCGAAATTGACGGCAGAATCAGCACAGAAGCACGTTTTTTCCTGAAAATCTGACCACGTTTTCCCTCTGGACGCGCGCAAGCACCCTTGCTATATCGCGGCTCGGTAGTCCGGCGTAGCTCAGCGGTAGAGCAGTTGACTGTTAATCAATTGGTCGTAGGTTCGATCCCTACCGCCGGAGCCAAAAATCCCAATAATTACAATCACATGAGCTGAGTTGTGAAATTGGGTATTGGCCAAAAATGGCCTTTCACATACCTTACACACAATCACACTGTGTGGAGGTGTCTGCGGCAATGGCGGAAAAACACTCGATTCTGGGCGGCAAAGTGCACGTGTATAAACGTGAGCGGAGCTCGGTTTGGCAGTGTTCGACCTGTGACCGTAGAGATTCCAAAGATACGCTCGAAAACCGGCAAGCCAGTGAGTTTCCGCTCCGCGCTCGTACCGCCCTACGTGCGCAAGACCAAGACGCTGCAGGCTGCGATCCCCTGGCTCTACCTCAAAGGCATTTCCACTGGCGAAATGGGAACGGCGCTGAAGGGTTTGCTCGGGGCTAATGCCACCGGATTTTCGGCCAAAACAGTTGCCAGATTGAAGGCCGAATGGGCCGCTGAATACAGGGCGTGGCGCACCGCAGACCTGTCCCAAGACGAGTGGGTCTACATCTGGGCCGACGGTATTCACAGTGGCTTACGCGGCGAGGATCACAAGTTGCGCGCGCTGGTCGTGATCGGCGTAAATACCCGTGGTCAGAAACAATTTCTGGCAATCGAGGACGGCACTCGTGAAAGCACACAGAGCTGGAGGGAGGTTCTAATCGGCCTCAGAGAACGCGGTCTCAACACTCCAAAATTGGCCATCGGAGACGGTGCTCTGGGATTCTGGGCCGCTCTTGAAGAAACCTATCCGGGCACACCTCAACAACGCTGCTGGGTGCATAAGACGGGCAACGTCCTCAACTGTTTTCCCAAGTCCACCCAGCCAAAAGCCAAAACGATGCTGCACGATATCTGGCGCGCTGAAACGCGCAAGTCAGCTGAACAAGCGTTCGATCTCTTCGTGAAAACGTTTGAAGACAAGTACCCCAAAGCCACCGCCTCGCTTCAGAAAGATCGAACCGAACTGCTGGCATTCTACGATTTTCCCGCAATGCATTGGCAAAGCATCCGAACGACCAATCCAATTGAATCCGCCTTTGCCACGATCCGTCATCGCACCAAGCGCTCAAAGGGCTGTCTGGCCCGCGACGGCATGCTCCACATGATCTTCAAACTGGGGCAGTGCGCCGAACAAAACTGGCGCAAACTTCGCGGCTTCAATCATCTCGCCGACGTCATCCAAGGCGTCAATTTCAAAGACGGCATCAAGCAAACCCAGACCGAAACCGCCGCCGCATGAAAGATCCCGCAAACACCAGATTTGACAATAACTCCGGTCGATGTGCCAGGCAGCTTTACCGGTGACGACCCAGACGTCGAACATCTCTGCGTCGTGATGCTGACGCTTGAGGGCGCCTTTCGCGATATCACCTCAGCCAACTGGGATTACCTGATCGAGGCCGCTGAACGCATGCTGACGGGGGCAGTTGGTACGAAGATCGACGTCTGCATCAGAGCGGCCGATTTCCAGGACGCCGTCGGCCGCGCGAAGCTTCTCAAATATCATGGTTGCGCGGTTCGTGCGGTTGAAGACGCTGCTGTCTATCGGCCGCTGTTGATCGCACGCACCCCGCAGATTAACCAATACGGGGTCAACGCCGCCTATACAGTGATGCGCGACCACCTGACGGCATTAGTACAGCAACGCCGAACGCTGATGATTGGCTTCTCAGCGCAGGATACCGACATTCAGCAGATATTCGTCAATGGCGCCCAAGCGAGCGGATGGGAATGGAACGTGGCGCCGACTGCATTCCTCTTTGCCGAGGACGCACTCTCCGGTGGCCAACGCGGAATACTTGCCAGCGCTTACGGAGATCAATATGCCCCGCATCGGGCCGCGATCGAGGAGGCGGCAAGGGTTCGCGCCTTCGCCAAACCATTGCTGCTCGCGCTCCTACTTACGGTCCTTGAGCTTAAGGCGGGTGCGCTGGCGGACCTAGGTATGCCGACAGCGTGGAATTCTGCCGAGAGAAATTCCATCAAGGATGGTTTACGCCAAATTCGTGATGCGGCGGCAACTGCAGCCGAACCAGAGCGCCTCGATTTCATTCGCACTCTTATCGCAGCGATGGTGCTAGGATTCGACCTCTATCATCACGGCAGATCCAACACCGGTCGCTATATTCCGTTGTCGACGGAGCCAATTCAGCAGATCGCTGATGTGCCCGAGCCAATGGGTCTACGGCAGGCAGCCGTCGCGCTTGCGCTCCTTGGCAAAGGCGCAGACGGAGGTGACTGGTCGATTTCCGCGGGCACGGCTACGGCAACGCCGATCAACCTATTACAGGGTGCGCGCGTTACACGCGTTTTCCTCGCGGCCAATGACAACGTGGCCGGAGCAATGATACAAGGTGGCCATATAGATCCCGATTCCGATGATACTGTTCTGCTGTTGAGCGCTTCATCCAAGGCAAGGCAAGCTCGCTCGCCGTCGGGACCCAAGGGTAGGACTGGCAAGATTGGACTTCGCGAAATCTGTATGACCTCGGTGATCGACACCGCAGTGGACGCTGCGGATCTGATCGGCGCATTCAAGAGGAGTGCAAGCCTGTGAGCCCGCTCGAGCGCGCGATCGGACTGCTGAAGAGCAAAGGCTATCGAACTGTCCAGCAGCCATTCGGGATCGGCACCGCCACATTCAGCTTCGATGCCGTACTGACGGCTGAGCAGTCGCTCGACCTTGTACTTCTGCAAGATACGACGCTGGGTTCAGGCGAGCGCATTCGACGTGAGGTGATTGCCTTCGGCCGTTCGCTCGACGTGCTCGGTTCCCGCAGGACGCTGACCCTGATCCTTGTCGGACAGCCACTCTGAAAGTAGTTTGAGAGCAGGCAATCCAGTGGATGGCGTCGCATGATCAGGAACTTCGCGCGAGGCAACGCCAGCGACAACAGACCAATATAGCGATAGTTCACAGGCATCTTGTCCGACAGATACTCCGAGCGAATGCCTTCCTGCCGGACGGCGGCGACGTAGGCCTCGCCCAGCCGGGTGAAATCATCCGCGGTCACCTCTGCATCAGGCGCCTCTTCCTGCAGCGCTTTGCGGATCGCCGTACTTTGCCCCAATGCAATCATCGATGCGCGTAACTCGCCACCGGCCTGAACCTTCGGATGGCGCGAAAACATCTGGTCCATCAACGTCGTCCCGGACCGGGGCATGCCGCAGATAAAGATCGGCGCGACGTCCTGAATGCCCGCGCCTTCGCAACGCGCCATCAATTCGCGCGAACAGAATTCTTTCAGCCGCTCGACCTGTTCGGTACCGTTTTTCGCATCATATGGATGCAGTGTTTTGTTGATTTCATTGGCGGCGTGGAAGTGCTCAAACGCGCGATCATAATCACCAAGATCGTCATAGGCCTTGCCAGCGGCGTAATGCACCGTGGCCGTCGGCTCGTCGCGCATCTTGTCGGCCCGCTCAAGCAACTTCTCCAGTATCTGCAACTCTGGCGAGCCCGGCTTGGTCTTGCGCAAATGGATAAGCCGCGACAGGGCGGGCAATCCAACTGGTGGCTTGTTGGCAACCTTCAACAGTTCGTCGGCCGCCTCATCAATTTTTCCGGAAGACGCCAGCGCATTGCCCAGGTGTAAGTAGGCCTCGCCAGCGGCCGGGTTCAGTTCAATCGCGCGACGCGCGTGGTGTTCGGCGCTTTCATAACGTTCGCGTCTGTATAGCGCGGCAGAAAGCTGGATATGCGCGCCCACAGATTGCGGGTCGATGGCCAATGCCTTGAACAGAACGTTGACGGCCTTGTCGAATTGATTGGTTTGCATGTAATACCAAGGGTTATTCAATCTGACCGACTTTCGCCCAGTTGCGGCTTGCGATGGATGTGATGGTTTGCGGTCTTGCGATGAGGTTGTTCCAGGCCTCGCACCCCGCGTCGAGAATCGCGTCATATGTGTCGAACGTCCGGTTTGCGAGCCATGTCTGGCGGAGATATTGCCAAATGTTTTCGGTTGGATTCAGCTCTGGTGATTTGGGCGGCAGAAACATGAGCGACAGGTTTTGCGGGATTTCCAGAGCGGATGTCGTGTGCCAGCCGGCTTGGTCCATGAGGATGACGGCGTGGGCGCCATCGGAGACAATTTTGCTGATTTCTTCCAGGTGGCGCTGCATCGCATAGGTGTCGGCTGCTGGCATCATGATCGCCGCGCCGGTGCCGCGTTCGGGGCAGATGGCGCCAAAAAGATACGCATTTTGGTAACGCTGATCGGCGGGCTGGCGGGGCCGTGTGCCCTTGCGTGCCCACTGGCGGACGCGGGTGTTCTTCTGACCGAGACGCATCTCGTCCTGGAACCAGATTTCGACGGGTTTGTCCGGCGGCACCCCCTGAAGCGTCTCCTTCAGATTGTCGCCGAAGTTTTTTTGAAATCCTCAATGACCTGCACGTCCTGCCCCGGGTGCTGAGGGCGTGCGCTGATGTGGGAAAAGCCCAGATTGTGCAGAATCTGCCCCACATGGCGCTCGTGATAGTCGACGCCAAAACGCGCCTTGATCACATTCTTCAAATCGACCCGCCGCCAGCGGACGACACCGTCCTTTTCAGGATCAGGACCGGTCTCGACAAGAGCCGCCAGTTCATCCAGTTGCGCATTGTCAAGGCGGGATCGCGAGCCTCCTCGCTGCCGATCCAGCAGCCCCGCTGGACCATCAGCGTTGAAACGGAGCACCCAGTCCCTGAGCGTTTGCCGGTCCATCCCGCCAATGCGGGCCGCAGCCCCACGCGACATGCCATCGGCGATAGCGGCAAGCGACAAAAGCCGTCGGCTCTGCCGGGCATCAGAACTCTCTGCGGCAAGCTTGCGCAGATCATTGGCGGTAAAATCGGCTCGCATCGGTATCCTGGCTGGCATCGGTGGTCTCCTTTGCCAATCTTGAATCACCTCAGCACCTCAGGCGGTACCCAAAATCCATAGCTGAGTCATTTTGAAGCACCCTTGGTATAAGCCGCCGCCAGATTGGTGTGGGCATCAAGAAGACTGCCGTCCAGTTCTATCGCCTTCTCAAGGTGTCCGATGGCGCGCGCGAATTTTTTGTCCAGAACCAATGCGCCACCCAGATTGCTGCGCGCAACGGAATAGTTTGGCGCGATCTCGGCGGCGGATTGAAAATACTCCATCGCTTCTTCCAGCTTGCCCGACTGGGCAAGTAACGCGCCGTAATCACACATTTGCACCGGATCATCGGGCTCCTGATCCATCGCGGATTTGATCATTTCCATACCGCGTTCGGTCTCGCCCTGTTGCAGCAGGTTGTAGCCCTTGTAATGCGTCAGCTTCGCGTGGCCGGGATTATGCCGCAAAAGCATGTCCAAAAGCTCGCCCGCTTCTGCGAACCGACCGGCTGATTGGTGCTGCATGATGCGGGTCAAGGTTTCCTCGACATCGAATGGCCCGTCTTTGACGGACGCATCTGTGCCGGTCCTGTCCGATCCAGTCATGGTCGCGGTATCCCTTTGATTTCGCCAGCCAAATCAAAGCACAGGACCGGTGTAATTTCAAACCGAATGAACACAGGATGGCTGCCGACCGGCAATTGTTTCACTGGTCGCACCTAAATCTCGGGTCAGGCTGCCCGGTTCGGCAACCGCCGCGCCAACCGCGCGACGATGGTTTCCGGCACCAGCCGCCGCGAAGAGATACGTGGCAAGTCCATTTCCGGGATCGGCGGTGCGTCCGCGCGTTCTTCGCCGTTGACGAAGGATGTGCGGTCGGGGACGTCGAGATAGCTCTCGGACGGGCAGCCCTCGGCCAGCAGCACCGCATGTGTGTCCAACTCGATGTGGTAATAGGTGAAGCCGTCCAGCGGCATGTCGTGAACCTGATAGATCGTGCGGCCATTGACCAGCGCGCTGGCATTGATCAGCATTCCGTCCAGAACCACCGCGTGATCGCCCGAGACGTATAGGTCCCGCTCTGGCAGTCCGTCACCCAGGGCACCGGCGGTAATGCAGACCGGGTTGATCTTGGCCGGGTGCAGAACGCGCGGCGCGACGTCTTGCCGGCCCAGCCAGCGCAGCGGCGCGGTGGTGCCATCGGCGAGCGCGATCTCGGTGCCCGGGGTCAGATCCTCAACCGCGACCGGCCCATCGGCGGTGGCGATGCGGGTGCCAGCGCAGAAACACTGGATGGCGTCGGCTGTGACGAAGTCCAGAAGAGTAGTTCCGCCGACACCAGAAATCGTAAAGCTTACGTAACTCCCAAGCACCCTGTCCGATAGGGTTGCGGGGTTTTGTTCCGTCAGAGCCGTGCGATGATCTGAGGTGGTGACAGGGTCAGGATTTCCAGGATGTTGAACCGGTGTTTTCTGGCCGTCGAGATGACGGACCTGATGTCGGCGAAGACCCGCGCGCCCTCGAGGGTGCGGAAGGTGCCCGAGATTTTCATGCGCAGCTTCATCATGCGCAGGTCCTGTTCGGCCTGATTGTTTGTGAATGGGACCGCGAAGTCGGCGATGAATCGCAAAACGTCATCGCGGTAGTCACGCAGGCGGAGGAGCAGGTTGTGGCCTGGCCGCCTGGCTTTTCGGCCGCGGGTGCCGGGGCTTTTGGCCAGCGGGGGCTGGCGTTCGTGGAAGGCGAGCCCCTTGGCGAGGATCGCCATGTATCTGGTGACTATACCCTGGCGAACCAGTTCCGGGAGTTCGGTCTCGCCTTGATCCTGAGCCGCGCATCTGAGCTGATTGGCGCTATGAAGCACTGCGCTCATCTCCGTCGCCCAAGGCTCTTTTTCGATCTCTTCGATGGCCTTGAGTTCGCGCAAGTGATGCGCCCCGCAGAGGGCGTGGGCGTCCACTCCGCTCATATGGGCGTAGTAGGGTTTCCAGTGATCATGAATGATCGTCCCGCCGGTCAGGAAGGTTGGAACAGCACCGCGTTTGGCGCTGATGCGGTAATGGGTGAAGGCGGTATCGCAGATCGTGTGCAGCCAGTGCAGCTTGCCGGCAACACGAAGTCCGGTCTCGTCCAGATGCCGAACGCCGCCTTCGGCAAGCCGGGCGAGAATGTGTTCAACCACGACACCCATCTTATTTGCCGCGCCGCGCGTCCAGTTGGTCACGCTGGCCGCGCACAAGCTGGTGGCCCCAAACAGGTCGCGCATAAGCTGGCAGACCCGATCCTCGGGTATCAGCTGCTGAACATTGCAATAGACCGCCACTGCCCGCATGCGCGTGCCATATTGCACATGCGCGGCCACGCCATCGGGAAAGCCAGCCGTCGTCGTGGCTCGACAATGGTCGCAACAATAAACCGCCGCCTGATGCTCGGTGACCTCCAGGCGTGGCGCAGGCAAGTCGAACACCTGACGCTTCTCGATCCCTTTCACCATCTCCGCCGTCAGGGCGCTCTGACAGGCGCTGCAATGCGTCGCCTCATGCCGTTCGACAAAGTCGGGTGTTGACGTCTGGCGCAGGGTGTCGCCCCGGTGGCCAACTTGGCCGCCACTTTTCTTTCCGGATTTGCCACGCAGGCTGCGCGGGGCTGGCTTCTTCAGGCCATCACTTGAAGGGGGCTTGCTGCTATTGCTGCTGTTCTTGGCCAACTGTCGGCGCAGGTCCGTGATCTCTTCCGCCATGCTCGCCAACGCAGCTTCAAGCTCAGCGATCCGACGCAGAGCCGTGGCGAGAAGTTGTTCAAGGGCGGCAACCTGATCCATCCCACCACTGATTCAGAGAAATCAACCCGGCGCCACAGAATTCAGACAAGAAAGGTAACTCCCAAGCACCCTGTCCGATAGGGTTGCGGGGTTTTGTTCCGTCAGAGCCGTGCGATGATCTGAGGTGGTGACAGGGTCAGGATTTCCAGGATGTTGAACCGGTGTTTTCTGGCCGTCGAGATGACGGACCTGATGTCGGCGAAGACCCGCGCGCCCTCGAGGGTGCGGAAGGTGCCCGAGATTTTCATGCGCAGCTTCATCATGCGCAGGTCCTGTTCGGCCTGATTGTTTGTGAATGGGACCGCGAAGTCGGCGATGAATCGCAAAACGTCATCGCGGTAGTCACGCAGGCGGAGGAGCAGGTTGTGGCCTGGCCGCCTGGCTTTTCGGCCGCGGGTGCCGGGGCTTTTGGCCAGCGGGGGCTGGCGTTCGTGGAAGGCGAGCCCCTTGGCGAGGATCGCCATGTATCTGGTGACTATACCCTGGCGAACCAGTTCCGGGAGTTCGGTCTCGCCTTGATCCTGAGCCGCGCATCTGAGCTGATTGGCGCTATGAAGCACTGCGCTCATCTCCGTCGCCCAAGGCTCTTTTTCGATCTCTTCGATGGCCTTGAGTTCGCGCAAGTGATGCGCCCCGCAGAGGGCGTGGGCGTCCACTCCGCTCATATGGGCGTAGTAGGGTTTCCAGTGATCATGAATGATCGTCCCGCCGGTCAGGAAGGTTGGAACAGCACCGCGTTTGGCGCTGATGCGGTAATGGGTGAAGGCGGTATCGCAGATCGTGTGCAGCCAGTGCAGCTTGCCGGCAACACGAAGTCCGGTCTCGTCCAGATGCCGAACGCCGCCTTCGGCAAGCCGGGCGAGAATGTGTTCAACCACGACACCCATCTTATTTGCCGCGCCGCGCGTCCAGTTGGTCACGCTGGCCGCGCACAAGCTGGTGGCCCCAAACAGGTCGCGCATAAGCTGGCAGACCCGATCCTCGGGTATCAGCTGCTGAACATTGCAATAGACCGCCACTGCCCGCATGCGCGTGCCATATTGCACATGCGCGGCCACGCCATCGGGAAAGCCAGCCGTCGTCGTGGCTCGACAATGGTCGCAACAATAAACCGCCGCCTGATGCTCGGTGACCTCCAGGCGTGGCGCAGGCAAGTCGAACACCTGACGCTTCTCGATCCCTTTCACCATCTCCGCCGTCAGGGCGCTCTGACAGGCGCTGCAATGCGTCGCCTCATGCCGTTCGACAAAGTCGGGTGTTGACGTCTGGCGCAGGGTGTCGCCCCGGTGGCCAACTTGGCCGCCACTTTTCTTTCCGGATTTGCCACGCAGGCTGCGCGGGGCTGGCTTCTTCAGGCCATCACTTGAAGGGGGCTTGCTGCTATTGCTGCTGTTCTTGGCCAACTGTCGGCGCAGGTCCGTGATCTCTTCCGCCATGCTCGCCAACGCAGCTTCAAGCTCAGCGATCCGACGCAGAGCCGTGGCGAGAAGTTGTTCAAGGGCGGCAACCTGATCCATCCCACCACTGATTCAGAGAAATCAACCCGGCGCCACAGAATTCAGACAAGAAAGAAAAAAAACACGCGCAAAATGGCAAATTCGACTCACCATAAAACTGACAATAACACTCAAACGTGGGGGGTGCTTGGGAGTTACCAAGAAAGAAAAAAAACACGCGCAAAATGGCAAATTCGACTCACCATAAAACTGACAATAACACTCAAACGTGGGGGGTGCTTGGGAGTTACAAGCTTACGACATTGCCTACGAACGGGGCGCCAAACATCGCCGGCTGTGCGGTCGGGGCACCGGTCGTTACGACGTTGAGCGCGGTTGCGCTGCCTGCTACGCCATTCAATTGGAAATTTGAAAAGAAATCAGACGGGTTTGTGAACGCAAACGTACCGCTCCATGCTGCTGAAGAAGAACCTGCGGAGGTTATTGCAATGTCGCTTCCATTCCCGATGGCAAGTGGTGCATTGAACGAAAAGGTAAAAGCCGGACCCGCCGCACCCATGGTTCCGGTAAGCGTTCCTGCGGTACTCGCAGTTCCGCTGGTGACAACGAATTGAAAATCGGCCATATCTTCTCCCCCCGCGCAGTGACGCGCTCAATTTCCACCTGCGCCGCGCACCCGTTCGGCGTCATTCTGCGAGGCACGCGCATTTCTTGCGATGCCTGCATTGATCTGCCGAGCCCCCTAATGGCTACCGAAATTGGCAGGACACGTCCCGTCGCCGTTTCATTACCGTCCAGCCCATGCGAAAAACCCGTTCCTGTCAAGAAAATAGGGGAATCTACCGGCATTTTCCGGGTTCAATACCCCTGGGGTTGCGGGCAATAACCGGGCGCTGCAAGCCATCAGCCAAAACGCGTCGCTGTAATTCTGTCACGCGGCGGCACGATGGGTATACCGACCACGTTCGCTCAACCGAGCCCGGATCGCCTCTGGCACCAGCCGTGCCGAAGAGATGCGTGGCAGGTCCATTTCCTGAATTGGCGGCACGTCCGCGCGTTCGCCTCCGTTGATAAAGGCGGAGCGGTCCGGGACATCCAGATAGCTTTCCGCGGGGCAGTTTTCGGCGAGGATCACCTCATGCGCGTCGGTCTCAATATGGTAATAGGTGAAGCCGTTGAGCGGCATCTTGGCGACCTGATAGATGGTTGAGCCATTCACCAGTGCGCTGGCGTTGATCAATATCCCGTCGATCTCAATAGCGTGGTCAGGCGAGACAAAAAGGTCGCGCTCTGGAACGCAGTCGGCAATCGCGCCCGCCTTGATGCAGATCGGGTTGACCCTGGCAGGGTGCTCAAGGCGTGGCGCGACCTCTTGCCGGCCGAGCCATTTCACCGCTGTCTCGCCGCCGTCAGCAGTTAAGATCCGGTCGCCGGGTTGCAACGATTCTACGGCAACGTCGCCGCCGGGTGCGGCAATCAACGTGCCCGCGCAAAAACAATTGATCGTCGCGGTAATGGAATCGATTTGAAGACCAGCGGGTCCCGGGATTGTAGAACTGATGAATTTTATCTGCGAACCACCAGTTTGCGCCGCAGTTGCCTGAACCGTACCAGAGGGACCGGTTATGGTCCCCAGCAGCGTCATGTTGTGGAATACCTGCCAAGACCCGACGACAACTGATCCGGCCGTAATAGTGAACGATCCAGTAAATTTGGAAAACCCATTTGTATTGTTTATGGCGAGCGTAAGTTCCTTATCCTGGATACCCAAATCGCTCATACCGAACGTCCCGGAATGAAGTGTTTCACCTGGGAAATAGTAGAAACTTCCGCCGTCGTTTGACGGGTCATTTGAACTGAGGTAACCGGTGCGAGCGCCCCATGGTATCGGCTTGCGGTTTGATATGAGATGCTGGTCTCCAATGATCTGGAGGTAATTTGATGTTGGATGATGGGGCGGAGGTTTCGCGTCGCAGGCCTGTACTACGGACGGCGGCGGAGCGTGCGGCGATTGTGGCGGAGACGTATGCGCCAGGCGCGACGGTTGCGGGTGTGGCTCGCAAACACGGTATGTCGGCGACGCGGTTATCGACATGGCGCACGACGGCCCGGCGCAAGGTCGCGCGTGACGAGGGTCAGACGTCTGGTTTTGCAGAGATCGCAGTGCTTGCGACACCACCGCCTTCGCCCTTTGACGGTATTGAGATCATCGCGGGATCTGTCTCTATCCGGTTGCCCAAAAGCACGGCATCAAAACGGATCGCGAATGTTGCGCGGCACCTGGCGCGACAGGGATGATTGTTCCGTCTCAATCGGTGCGGGTTGTGATTGCGACCAGGCCGGTGGATTTCAGGAAGGGCCATGACGGGCTGGCGGCGGTTGCTGAACGCGATCCGGGCCTTGATCCGCACTCGGGCGTAATTATCGTGTTCCGCGCCAAACGTGGAGACCGCATCAAGGTTCTGCTTTGGGATGGGTCCGGTCTGGTGATGACGTACAAGCGGCTGGAACAGGGCAAGTTCGCCTGGCCCAGGGTCCATGATGGCGTGATGCGGCTGTCCAAGGCACAATTTGAGGCCCTGTTTGAGGGCCTGGACTGGCGACGGGTGACGGCGCGGCGGACACGTCGACCGGGTGCGGCAGAGTGACTCTCAGCCTTATGTACAGGGTGTAAATCGTGGCCTGATCTGCTAAGAACACGCCATGCCTGACGCTCTTGAATCCCTTGATCTGGATGCCCTTCCCGCGGAGGTGCGGGCGGTTGTTTTGGCGGCCCGGCAGGACGCTTCAAACCTAACATCTCAGTTTGCCGAACTCGAAGAAAGCAACGCCGCTCTCGCCACGCAGAACGCGGAACTTGAGGCGATCAACGCGCGTCTGGAGCATTTTGTCAAAGAACTGCACCAGCTGGTCTATGGCAAACGCTCCGAGAAGCTCAGCCCGGATGAACGGCAACTGGCTTTTGAAGATCTGGAGGTCGCGACAGTCGAGGCCGAGGCGCAGTCAGAAACAATCGAGATGACCAAACCGCGCAAGAAGCGCAAACCTGTGCAGCGCAACCTTGGGAACCTGCCGGATCATCTGGAACGTATCGAACAGGTGATCGAGCCTGCCAGCATTACATGCCCCTGCGGCTGTGGTGAGATGGTCAGGATCGGCGAAGATCGCACCGAACGACTGGATATTGTTCCGGCCCAGGCGCGGGTGATCGTGACCATCCGGCCCAAATACGCCTGTCCGAACAAGGACGCTGGCGTGACCCAGGCACCTGCACCGGTACATCTGATCGAGGGTGGCCTGCCTACCGAGGGGACATTGGCGCAGGTGGCGGTCTCCAAGTACGCCGATCACTGCCCCTTGTTCCGGCAGGCGCAGATTTATGCCCGATCCGGCCTTGATCTGCACCGCTCCACCCTTGCGGGCTGGATGGGCCGGATATCCTTCCATCTTGCTCCCGTGGTGGATCATCTGTTCAAAGATCTC
Organism: uncultured Paracoccaceae bacterium; assembly: GCA_951812305.1. Classification (GTDB taxonomy): domain Bacteria; phylum Pseudomonadota; class Alphaproteobacteria; order Rhodobacterales; family Rhodobacteraceae; genus Rhodobacter_B. The sequence continues at coordinate 309,809 of CATOSB010000004.1, read as the reverse complement.
AAATCTTCCAGCAAGCTCTTTGCTGATGAGACGCGCTGTCCGGTGCTCGATCCGGGGCGCGGCAGAACCAAGACCGGGTATCTCTGGGCCATTGCCCGCGATGAGCGGCCCTTCGGGGGCACCGGCCCACCGGGTGTTGTGTTCTGTTACGCCGATGGGCGTGGCGGCAAACACGCAACGGAGTTCCTGACCGGCTTCAGCGGTACGCTGCAGGTGGATGGCTATACGGGTTATAATGCCCTGACCAAACCGGGCCGTAACTCAGGATCCGTCAAACTGGCCTATTGCTGGGCTCATGCGCGGCGCAAGCTCAAGGAAGTGCATGACCGCGATGGCTCGCCCATTGCAGGGGATGGGCTCAGGCGGATTGCCGAGTTCTACAAGATCGAGGCTGAGATTAGAGGAAAACCCGCCGCCGAGCGCAAAGCTGTTCGCCAGGAAAAGACCAAGCCGCTGATCGAGGCATTCGAGACTTGGCTCAAAACCGTCCGCTCCCGCATCTCGGCCAAATCACGCCTCGGCGATAAGCTCTCCTACATCGCCAAACACATGGACGGACTGAAGCTCTTTCTCGACGACGGCGCTATCGAGATGGACAGCAACGTGGTCGAGCGAACCATCCGCCCGATTGCCCTCAATCGTAAGAACGCGCTCTTTGCGGGCCATGACGAAGGTGGCAGAAACTGGGGGCGTATCGCCTCCCTGATCGAAACCTGTAAGCTTAACGACGTCGAGCCCTATGCCTATCTCAAGGCAACCCTCGAAGCCATCGCTGCCGGCCATCCAGCAGCCCGCATCGACGAACTCATGCCATGGAACTTTGACAGGGCGCGGTGACACCGCTTACGAACTGAGCGTGAATGTGACGCCGTGTTCGGTGAACGTGCCTGTGGTGTTGCTTAGATTGGAACCTTGGTCGAACTGAAATAGCCCAGTGAATGTCGCCATGAATTTTCACCCCCCCAGTGTGTTCAGAGCACAGTACGTAGCCTGATATCGCACAAAAAAACCAAAATAACTAGATGATTGACTTCTCATCGTATGTCTTCAGAGAAACGAGAGATTGCTATGGCACCCTAAATGCACAAGTGAATTAGATTCGTCGCCGCAACTGAGCATTTGAATCACTCAAGCTCGCAGCATCTAGTTGTATGCTCTGCGCTAGGCGACGAAACGCAAACCGCAGCGGGTCGCCCGGTCAAGTAATGCGCATCGAATTTCATCTGGCACCAGCCGTGCCGAAGAGATGCGTGGCAGGTCCATTTCCTGAATTGGCGGCACGTCCGCGCGTTCGCCTCCGTTGATAAAGGCGGAGCGGTCCGGGACATCCAGATAGCTTTCCGCGGGGCAGTTTTCGGCGAGGATCACCTCATGCGCGTCGGTCTCAATATGGTAATAACCTGAGTTCTGGATAAGCGCTATATCTGGTATTCGACCTGCCTGATTGTTTCCGGCACGGTTATGGGTCCCATTTTAACTTTGGTTTTCCCGAGCATATAGGCTGCGACACACGAGATGAGGTGTACGAATGCGTTGGCAGGCGATCTGTGTCGAGTGTGTTCCAGTCCCATGCTGGTTTTCAACTTATCGAACAGAGTTTCGATGATGAACCGCCTTCGCAACAGGATTTTGTTCAGGATTGGCAGGAGATAGTTTTTCATGTTGCGGCGAATGCCGGTGACGAGGTGGAGCCCACGCTGCCAGAGCCGTTGGAAGAGGGATTTGGAGATATAGCCCTTATCAGCAAATATTTTGCCTTCGGGGCCCGCGATCATGGCTTCAAACGGCTTTCGATCATCGACATTACCTGCCGTGATTTTGACGGCCATGATCTCCCCCTTGTTGTTGATGATTAGATGCAGTTTGAAGCCAAAGAACCAGCCCATTGTGCTGCGACCGCGCTTTGCCAGCCCCTTGAAGACCTTGTTTCGATTAATGCGGGCATTGTGGCAGACCGCGAGCTTAGTGCTGTCGGCAAAATAGACGCCGGTTTTTTCACCGCTGAAGCAGTGCAGCAGTATGCAAAACGGCACCATTAATCTTGGCATGAGGCTGACAAACCGACCATAGCTCGGGAGGTTGCCAAAGCAGTCACGGTATTTCTGCTCAACGCCATAAATCCAATAATGTTTGAAGTCCTTGAACGGCGACAAGTGAAACAAGACCATGATGAACAGGCTCTCCCCCAGGGTCAGCTTGCCGGCGCGAAGCCTCTGACGACCCGAGGGGATCAACCGGTGGCGCTCCCAGTCCTCGTAGGTTTTTGCAAAGTCATCGAGACAGACAAAAAGTGCGGTGTTAGTGATCGACATGAGTGGCGGTCCATATTGTGTCGCTTTTGAACCTTGAATCATGGGGCAACGTACCTGGAAACCCCTCTCACCCCATACTAATCACGGGGGCATTCAGGCTGGTCAACACGGGGCAAAAGGTGCGCGCCATGGAGAACAACTTCCCAATCAACGAAGATCTCGCTTATGAGAAGATCCGGGACCTCATGTTCGACATGATGGAAGAGGACCCCAACCGTTTCTACGCCCTCACGGATAAGCTCAATGAACTGGCTGCGCTCCCTAAAAGAACCATGACACTTGTGCTCGATCTGATGGCTGCCACTCCCTTTCAGGTGATCATCCCGAAACACGTACGGAAAAATGACCCTGATACATTCAAAGCAGATCACGAAACTGTTTCAAATGTTCTATTTCTTGGAGAGTTTGGCGGAATTGCCGTTGAACTGGAGCCAAATGAGGCTTTGAGAGAACCGAGGATCATTTCCATAACAATGGTGGAAATCCCTCATCGCAACCCTCTGCGAAAAAGGGTCAACGAGTATCGTAAAAAACGAATCAAAAAACTACGAAAAAATTCTGTCGAGTAGTGCACTGGTGACGCCAACGTCTTATCCAGAATCGGGGTTAGATAGGCCAAGACGCGCGAACGCCTGCCCGTGGGGTAGCGAAGCAACCCTGCAGCTTGCCCTTTTATCCCAGCCAAATCCGTGCGCGTTCAACGGCCTGCGCCAGCCTCACCAAATCGCCAGCCCGTGGGGACGGGCAGGCGATCGCGCGGCGCCTGCGGCTTGATTCCGCGCGAAGGGCGCAAACCCGCAACGACCACTTCAAGCCAATCTCGGACGTTCCTCCGTCCACACCTGTGCCAAAAAACAAAGGGCGCCGGTGAGGCGCCCTCGGAATACCCAAATTCTGGATTGTTTAGGTCTTGATGTCAGCCGCCGGTTTGTCGGTGGCAGGTTTCGCTGCCGGACTGGCCGCCGTGGGCGCAGCAGCCGGTGTTGGCTTGGCCTTGCCGCCCAGAGGATCATCCTCGCGCTGCACTGAACCTTCGAAATGTGCACCGCTTTCAATCGCGATGGTCTTGTGGATGATGTCACCCTCGACACGGGCAGTCGATGTCAGCCGCACCTTCAACCCGCGTACCCGCCCAACAATGCGCCCATTGACGACCACGTCGTCGGCAATCACCTCACCCTTGACTGTCGCCCCCTCGCCCACGGTCAGAAGATGCGCGCGAATATCGCCTTCGATTGTGCCTTCAACCTGAATGTCGCCGGTGGTCTTCAGATTGCCGGTTATTGTCAGATCAGACGACAGCACAGATGCGGGCGGCTTCGCCTTTGGCGCAGACGGCGTAAAGTCGGATGCAGGCGGTTTAGGAACCGCTTCGGTTGTCGGTTTGGGCTTGTCTTCACCGGATTTGGGACCCGGGTCATTGATTCTGCTTTTAGAAAACATCTCTGGCTGCCTTGATGTAAGTCATTGGATTCACGGCCTTTCCGCCAATCCGGACTTCGTAGTGTAGGTGGGTGCCGGTCGAACGGCCAGAGCTTCCCATATCACCGATCCGGTCCCCGCGCGAGACCCTTTGACCAACTTTTACGCGAATTCTGGCCAGATGGGCATAGCGTGTTTCGATGCCAAACTCGTGCTGAATCTTGATCAGGCGGCCATATCCCGAAAGCCACCCGGCATGGGTCACGACGCCATCGGCTGTGGAATAAATCGGCGTTCCGTGGCTGGCGGCAAAATCCGCGCCGCTGTGCATCCGGCCCCAACGCGGGCCAAATCCGCTGGTGTAGCGATAGCTGCCGCGCACCGGCATTGCGAATGGCGTCTTTTCCAAAGCGATACGGTAAAGGTTCAGACGGTCGAGCCGCTCAAGGATACCATTGGCGCGCGCAGAATCCGGGTCAGGCCCTTCGCCCTTGGTCGAAAACTTCAGCGGGGTCCAGGGCCCGCCCTGTCCCGAGTACCCTCGTTTGATCGCGCTCAGCACAGAATCCGTGGACAGGCCGACATTGGAAAACATCTTGTCCAGCGGTTCGATCGAAACATTCACCGCGTCTTCAAGCTGCGAAAAGATAGCGTCATTCTTTTCTTCCAACAGGCGCTTTTCATGGGCGATTTCGTCGGCGGTAAATTTCGCCTCTGCTGCAAGTGCCGCCATCGCGTCACGTTCACTGGATGCGGATTGAAGCGCGGCGGTCAGGAAATCGAGCGTGTCGTCGGAATCCCTTGAGTTCCGCCCGGCAGCTTCGGCCGCCGATCCCTCAAGCTGCGCCATTGCGACTTCGGTTTCCTGGCGCGCCGCATCGCGTTCTTTCATGGTGCGCCGCAGCGTGGCCTGAATGACGTCGATGCCTTTTTCAAGCTCCTTGCGACGATCCTCCAGTTCCAGAAGTTCCGATTGCATCACCGAAATCTGCTGCAGCGCTGCGTTGAAACGCTCCTGTGCGGCGCGCAATTCGGTGGCGCGCTGGTCACGTTCGGTGCTGAGCGAATTCAGCCGGTCTTCATAAAGACGCTGTTCGCGCTCTGCCTGATCCCGAAGAGAGCCTGACCCGATGCTGTCCATCAGCAAAATCGCGGTCGCCACAATCGCCCAGCCAACAAAAATGGCGCTTCCCGCCCAGGCGAAGGCTTGGGTGCCTGAACGCAACCGGATAAATTTAGTTTCTGTGTAACTCCCAAGCACCCCCCACGTTTGAGTGTTATTGTCAGTTTTATGGTGAGTCGAATTTGCCATTTTGCGCGTGTTTTTTTTCTTTCTTGTCTGAATTCTGTGGCGCCGGGTTGATTTCTCTGAATCAGTGGTGGGATGGATCAGGTTGCCGCCCTTGAACAACTTCTCGCCACGGCTCTGCGTCGGATCGCTGAGCTTGAAGCTGCGTTGGCGAGCATGGCGGAAGAGATCACGGACCTGCGCCGACAGTTGGCCAAGAACAGCAGCAATAGCAGCAAGCCCCCTTCAAGTGATGGCCTGAAGAAGCCAGCCCCGCGCAGCCTGCGTGGCAAATCCGGAAAGAAAAGTGGCGGCCAAGTTGGCCACCGGGGCGACACCCTGCGCCAGACGTCAACACCCGACTTTGTCGAACGGCATGAGGCGACGCATTGCAGCGCCTGTCAGAGCGCCCTGACGGCGGAGATGGTGAAAGGGATCGAGAAGCGTCAGGTGTTCGACTTGCCTGCGCCACGCCTGGAGGTCACCGAGCATCAGGCGGCGGTTTATTGTTGCGACCATTGTCGAGCCACGACGACGGCTGGCTTTCCCGATGGCGTGGCCGCGCATGTGCAATATGGCACGCGCATGCGGGCAGTGGCGGTCTATTGCAATGTTCAGCAGCTGATACCCGAGGATCGGGTCTGCCAGCTTATGCGCGACCTGTTTGGGGCCACCAGCTTGTGCGCGGCCAGCGTGACCAACTGGACGCGCGGCGCGGCAAATAAGATGGGTGTCGTGGTTGAACACATTCTCGCCCGGCTTGCCGAAGGCGGCGTTCGGCATCTGGACGAGACCGGACTTCGTGTTGCCGGCAAGCTGCACTGGCTGCACACGATCTGCGATACCGCCTTCACCCATTACCGCATCAGCGCCAAACGCGGTGCTGTTCCAACCTTCCTGACCGGCGGGACGATCATTCATGATCACTGGAAACCCTACTACGCCCATATGAGCGGAGTGGACGCCCACGCCCTCTGCGGGGCGCATCACTTGCGCGAACTCAAGGCCATCGAAGAGATCGAAAAAGAGCCTTGGGCGACGGAGATGAGCGCAGTGCTTCATAGCGCCAATCAACTCAGATGCGCGGCTCAGGATCAAGGCGAGACCGAACTCCCGGAACTGGTTCGCCAGGGTATAGTCACCAGATACATGGCGATCCTCGCCAAGGGGCTCGCCTTCCACGAACGCCGGCCCCCGCTGGCCAAAAGCCCCGGCACCCGCGGCCGAAAAGCCAGGCGGCCAGGCCACAACCTGCTCCTCCGCCTGCGTGACTACCGCGATGACGTTTTGCGATTCATCGCCGACTTCGCGGTCCCATTCACAAACAATCAGGCCGAACAGGACCTGCGCATGATGAAGCTGCGCATGAAAATCTCGGGCACCTTCCGCACCCTCGAGGGCGCGCGGGTCTTCGCCGACATCAGGTCCGTCATCTCGACGGCCAGAAAACACCGGTTCAACATCCTGGAAATCCTGACCCTGTCACCACCTCAGATCATCGCACGGCTCTGACGGAACAAAACCCCGCAACCCTATCGGACAGGGTGCTTGGGAGTTACGTTTCTGTTTCCGAACGCAGAAAAACCCGCTGTTCGGGGAAGGCGCGTTCTAAACGCGCGTGAATCCAAAGGCTTATACGTCCCGTCAACCGTCTCGTCCCAGTACTTTGTCGTCCCAGACGCCCCTCCCCAAGGGCCGTAACACTCGTCCTAAACCAAGCTTGTGCGTTGCTGCAAGAAATTTACGCAAATACCGGAGGAATAAGCGCAATTTTTGTTTGGCTTGGCGAAATATTGCCGACTCTGCGTTTGTTAACGGGTTTCCGCAGCGGCAAGAACCGCCTCGACATGGCCCGGCACTTTCACATTGCGCCAGATTTGCAGGATCTGGCCTTCAGCACCGATCAGGAACGTTGTGCGCTCTATCCCCATGTATTTCCGACCGTACATGTTCTTTTCGACCCACACACCGAAACGCTCGCAAACATCCCCTTCGGCATCAGATAAAAGAGTTACGCCAAGCCCATATTTTTCACGGAATTTTTCGTGTTTGGCGACTGTGTCCTTGCTAACTCCTAATACGGTCGTGTTTGCCGCACGAAATTGCTGCGCGGTTTCCGTAAAGACCAGCGCCTCTTTTGTGCAACCCGGTGTATCATCGCGGGGATAGAAATAAAGAACCACTTTGTCCGTGCGAAACGACGACAGCGTGACCATCTCACCGCTCGCATCTGGCAATGTAATATCCGGCACCATATCACCAATCTGCAACATCACTCACCTTTGCTCGAAAACTATTGAGTTTCGTTCTAGCGCGGTTCGCGCGAAGATAAAGGCCGGGGATGCGTGACGGGCAGACAGGACGTATGAGCGAAAAGCCGGAAGAAAAACGCGATCCGCCCAAAAAGCGACGCCGCTTTGGGCGGATCGCTTTGGTGCTGACGCTTGTATTGGCTCTGATTGGCTTGCCGTTATTCGCGCTTTCGCTGACGGGCGCGTCAATTAAGGCGCCGCAATGGCTGGCCGACCAGATCGAAAATCGCATGAATCAGGAAATTGCGCCCGCGAATGTCACACTTTCCGGGATCGAAATCGGCGTTGATCGTGGTTTCAGGCCGAAAGTGCGCATGACGAATGTCGGCGTATTCGATCAGCAGGGATATGAGATCGGACGCCTGAACGAAGTGCGGTCCAGTTTGCTGCGGCGCGGGCTTGTTCAGGGCGATGTCGCGATGCGCAGCGTATCCTTTTCCGGTGCACAGATCGTCATTCGCCGCAATCGTGACGGGACGTTCGCGCTGTCCTTCGGCGCCGGTGGACCGACCGAAGCGCAGGGCAACATCGGCTCGATCTTCGACGCATTCGATCTGGCATTTACCAAGGCACCGCTTGACGAATTGGAAAGCCTGGACGCCGATCAGCTGACCATCACACTGGAAGACAGCCGAACCGGCAGGTTCTGGCAGGTGACCGAGGGCACGATATCGCTGAAGCGGGCAGCCGAAGGGCTGGACCTGACCATCGCGGCGGATGTGTTCAATGGCACCGAAGAGTTTGCCCAGATGGTCGCTGGAATCCAGTCAGACGCCGATTCCGGTGCGGCCAACATTACCCTGACATTCGAGAATGCCGCCGCCGCGGATATTGCCGCGCAATCCCCGGCGCTGGCATTCCTTGGTGTGCTGGATGCGCAGATTTCAGGGGCCTTGCGTACCGAAATTGATGACAACGGCGATGTGGCCGGGTTCGTCGGGTCATTGCGTGTCGGCGCCGGTGCCGTGCAGCCGACAGACGAAACGCCGCCAATCGAATTCGAAAGCGGCCAGGCATATGTTGAATACGATCCGCGTAATCAGTCGCTGCAGTTCAGCCGCGTATCCGTGCAATCGCAGGCTGGCGCGATCAAGGCCGAGGGTCAGGCCTTTCTTCAGGATTGGAAGGCAGGGTGGCCCGAAACAATGGTTGGTCAACTAGCGGTTTCAGATGTTCGGCTGCAGCCGCGCAACATCTTTGCCAAGCCGATGACATTTTCCAAAGGCATGGTCGATCTGCGGTTGCGCCTCGACCCGTTCTCCATCGACCTTGGACAGGTTGCTCTGCAGGAAGAAAACCGCAGATTTGGTGGCAAGGGGCGTATCAGCGCCGATGACGCCGGTTGGAATGTCGCGCTTGATCTCGACCTGAACGCCATAACGCTTGAACAGGCGCTGGATGTCTGGCCCGTGGCGATTGCCCCCGGTGCCCGGGATTGGCTGGGCAAACGCGTCCTTCATGGTCAGGTCACGGACCTTTCGGGCGCATTCCGTCTTGTCACGGATCAGGAACCGCAACTTTCCGTCAGCTTCGCGTTTGACGACGGCGATGTATTGGTGATGCCAACCCTGCCCCCGGTTCAGAACGCGACCGGGTATGCCAGTGTGACAGGGAAAACGTTCACGCTGGTCGTCGAGGATGGCGTGATGACGGCCCCCAATGGCGGCGATATTCAGGTGGCGGGTTCTGTCTTTCGTGTGCCAGATGTCACGCTGGACGTTGGCGTTGCAGAAATCACGCTGGATACAGACGGGCCGCTGCTGGCGGCTTTGTCGCTGCTGGACCTGAAGCCTTTCGAATTGATGACGCGTGCTGATTTGCCCGTTGATCTGGCGGAAGGTCGGGCATTGGTGGACGCCTTTCTGACCTTCGACCTGGTGCGCGAGGTGAATGTCGATGACATCGACTATCAGGTAAATGGCGAGTTACGGAATGTGTCTTCCACCAAGTTGATGGAGGGGCGCACGATACGCTCTGACCGGTTGTTTGTAGAGGCCGATCCAAACGGCATCACGATCAAGGGCGACGGGCTGCTTGATGCCCTGCCCGTTTCCGCGACATGGCGGCAGAATTTCGGCGAATCCAACAGTCAGGTGGTTGGCACCGTCGCACTTGGCGAGGCCTTCACCGATGCGTTCGACATCGCCCTGCCGCAGGGGTCGATCACTGGCAACGGTATTGCAAACATGACACTGGATCTGGTGGACGGCGAGGCCCCGCGTTTCAGCCTGAAGTCTGATCTGAACCGCGTTGGTCTGAGGCTTGATGCGATGGGCTGGGTCAAACCGCGAAATCAGACCGGTTCGTTTGAAGTCACCGGACGGCTGGGTGATGTTCCCGCGATTGACCGGTTATCGATCAACGCCGCCGGTTTGCGCGCAAGCGGCGTCATTGATCTTGGGCCAAACGGCGCGCTGCGCACGGCGCAGTTCGATCGTGTTCGTCTTGGCGGCTGGCTTGACGGTCCGGTCACATTGACCGGGCGCGGCGCGGGCCGTGCGCCGGCCGTGGAAATCCGCGGCGGCACAGTGGACCTGCGGAATTCATCGCTGGAAAGCAGCGGTGAAAGCGGCCCGATGAGCCTGTCGCTTGACCGCTTGCAGATCACGGAAAACATCGCACTGACGAATTTTCGCGGGTCGTTCAAGGGCGGGTCAGGACTGGACGGCAGCTTCACCGGCCGTGTGAACGGTCAAGCGCCTATCGAGGGCACGATCGTGCCCACACCGCAAGGCGGTGCTGTGCGCATCAGCAGCGCGAATGGCGGCGCAACGCTTGCGGCGGCCGATATCCTCGATAACGGGCGCGGTGGGCATTTGAGTATGACGCTGGCGCCCCGCCGGGGTGGGCAGGGTTATGACGGCGTCCTCAAAATTGACGGGATGCGTTTTGTTCGCACGCCTGCATTGGCCGAATTACTGTCGGCCATTTCAATTGTCGGCATCATCGAACAAATGAACGCTGGCGGCATTCATCTCAGCAATATTGACGCCGAATTCACCCTGACGTCGGATCGCATGACACTCTATTTTTTGAGCGCGGTTGGCCCATCCCTTGGCATCTCGCTCGACGGGATTTACGATATGAAACGCAACACGCTGGACATGCAGGGCGTGATTTCTCCGGTCTATTTCCTGAACGCCATCGGCCAGATATTTTCACGCGGGAAAGAAGGGCTGTTCGGCTTCGCCTATTCTTTGAGGGGCAGCGCGGAAGACCCGCGTATCAGCGTCAATCCACTGTCGATCTTGACGCCGGGCGCGTTCCGCGAAATTTTCCGCCGGCCACCGCCAAAGCCCGTACCATCTCAATGAAGCTAAGCGAATTCGATTTCGACCTGCCCGATGGGTTGATCGCCACCCGGCCTGCACGGCCGCGTTCGGCTGCCCGATTGCTGGTGGCGGGTCCGTCAGCTGTTCAGGACGCGCAGGTAAGCGACCTGACGCGATACCTGTTGCCCGGTGATCGTTTGATACTGAACGATACCCGCGTAATTCCGGCACGATTGTCAGGAGAGCGCCGCCGCGACACCGCACAAGGCGCGGTATCGGCCAAAATCGAAGTCACACTTCTGGAACCCACCGCGGGCGGCCATTGGCGCGCGCTTCTTAAACCGTTGAAAAAGGTGAAAGACGGCGAAGTCATTCATTTTGCCGACGATTTCCACGCCAAGGTCATCGCCCGATCCGAAGGCACGGCGGAACTGTCATTTAGTCAGACAGGGCGGGCATTCGACACCGCGCTGGCCAGCAATGGTGCGATGCCCCTGCCCCCTTATATCGAGGCGATACGCAAGACTGACGCACAGGATCGCGCAGATTATCAGACGATCTGGGCGAAGAAAAAGGGCGCGGTGGCCGCGCCGACAGCGTCACTGCATTTCGATGAAGACCTGCTGCGTGTCCTGGCTGAACGGGGTGTTTCGTTTACCCATGTCACCTTGCATGTCGGGGCGGGCACGTTCCTGCCGGTCAAAACCGACGACATATCAAAACACAAGATGCACGCCGAATGGGGTGAGATCACCGAACAGGCCGCCACGGAGATCAACGAAACGCGCGAGGCCGGTGGCAGGATCATCCCGGTCGGCACGACGGCTCTGCGCCTTATCGAAACCGCCGCGCGTCCGGATGGCCGCATGGAACCTTGGCGCGGAGAAACCGACATCTTCATCACCCCGGGGTATCAGTTCCGCATCGCCGATGCGCTGATGACGAATTTTCACCTGCCGAAATCAACCCTGATGATGCTGGTCGCCGCGTTCATGGGTCGTGAAAGGGTCATGGCGATCTATGACCACGCCATAACTCAAGGATACCGCTTCTTTTCCTACGGTGATGCGTCTTTGTTGTTGCCCGGCCCACGCGCACCAACCGATTGAAGAACGGACGTCAGCCCCCATTGGGCGAGGGCGAGTTAAGAAACGAGCGTCAGCAGGTTAAGGATAACGGCTGCCCCAATCGCCAGAAATGTTGCGACAATGCCGAACTGCCTTCCTGTCGGGCTGCCTTCGGTAAACGCCATTGCGTATCCATGCGCCAACCGGCCCGCAAAAAACAACGCGGATATCGCCACGACTGCGGTCGTCCTGTCAGACTGAGACTCTGCCAGCCCAATCAAAATCACGAACAGCGGCGCATACTCGATCAGGTTTCCTTGCGCCCGAATTTTTCGGTTGAGGTTTTTGTCGCCTGCATCACCGATCGAACTGCTTGCGATCCGGCGCCCTTTGATCACCGCCCAACTGAGCACGAGAAGTAAGGCCGCGAGACCGCACGCCAGGGCTGTGGTAACGGGTAAAGTCATTGAGTTCCCCTATTCTCGGCAGGATATTTCGGGCGCCCTTTTGAAATGCGCCGATCACGCCGCAGCGTTTGTTATCGCCAGGGCGATCTGGATGCGTCGGGCAAATCTAGAGCGTCGTCCTTGAAATCTGAATCGATGGGATTCCCACGTGGCAGGTTTTGTGATTCACCATATGTGGAGGTGGATCATGGGCAAATCGCTATCACTGGATATTCGGGAACGTGTCGTCGCTTTGGTTGATGACGGCCTTTCCTGCCATGAGGCTGCGCGGCGTTTACGGATATCAGCTGCCAGCGCGGTGCGGATCATGCAACGTAAGAGGCGAACGGGTGGGGTGAGAGCTGCGCCTCAAGGCCGCCCTCGGCGCAGCAAGCTGGATGTGGTCTCAAACTGGCTTAAGACACGCGTGGAAGCCGAGCCGGATATCACTATGCCGGAACTGGCCGAGGTGCTGAAACAGGAACATGCCCTCACCGCGACACCGGCGATGCTCTCGCGTTATCTGATCCATCGTCTTGGGTTCACATATAAAAAAATCCCTGATCGCGACGGAGCGGCTGCGCAAACGGGTGCGCGCTGCCAGGTACGAGTGGCAGCACCGCCGGATGCCGAGGATGCGCCTTGAGCCGCACCGGCTGGTTTTTATCGACGAAACAGCTGTCACGACCAAGATGACACGGCTTCGTGGTCGATCCCCACGCGGCACCCGGCTGGAAGCCGACGCGCCCTTCGGCCACTGGCGCACCCAGACCTTCATCGCGGGCCTGCGGATCGACGAACTCAGCGCCCCCTGGGTGCTGGACGGCCCCATGAACCGCGCCGCGTTCGACCTCTACATCGAGACCCAGCTGGCTCCAACGTTGCAGCCGGGCGATGTGGTGATCGCCGACAACCTGTCATCGCACAAATCGGCCAATGCGCAGGAACTGCTGAAGTCGCAAGGCAGCTGGCTGCTCTTCCTGCCGCCGTATTCGCCCGATCTCAACCCGATCGAAATGGCGTACTCGAAACTCAAGGCACACCTGCGTCGGCTCAAGGCCCGCACCTTCGACGCCCTTTTCCAATCCGTCGCCCAAACCTGCGACCTCTTCCCGCCAACCGAGTGCCGAAACCTCTTCAAAGCTGCCGGATATGTTGCAGATTAGATGGACGACGCTCTAGTTTTGGTACCCGACGGCACCATTCGATTAAACTAGTTTGATAGTTTATTTACTGCAAGCGTCGATTTGCGCCTGCGTTTTCTTCCGTGTTCGTCTGTGCGCACGCCAACTGGATCATGCCAAGCTCTACCGCGTCGAACGCTGTTGGATCGTCGTTCCGGGGTTACCAAAATTGGCGGAAATGTAATGTCGGCAAAAGTCTTCTCAACTTTCGAAAGTACATTCATTTTGCTCTTATACGGTTGCCGCACTTCTGCTACGCGGCGCTCAGAAACGACAAAGGTGAGTCGCGCCTGATTAAGCGCCCACATTCGACCTTTCGTAGACAGATGGAAAATGCCCACGCGGAGTGAATGCGATGGTAAAGGTTTTGGCCGCCTCATGGGCGCTTTTGTTGGGCATGGGCCTGTTGATGGTCGGCAACGGGTTGCAGGCCACATTGATGGGCGTACGTGGCGGATTCGAGGAATTCACCACCTTTGAACTCTCTGTTGTGACGTCGGCCTATTTCGCGGGATTTCTGGGCGGATCGCGGCTTGCGCCGGAAATGATCCGCCGTGTGGGCCATGTGCGCGTGTTTGCCGCGCTGGCCTCGTTTATCTCGGCGGCACTGATCCTGTTCCCTGTTGTCGCCGACCCATGGTTCTGGACGCTTCTGCGCGTGGTGATCGGGTTCGGGTTTTCCGGCGTCTATGTCACCGCTGAAAGCTGGCTGAACAACGCCGCCAGCAACGAGAACCGGGGGAAAACGCTTTCGGCCTATATGGTGATCCAGATGCTTGGCATCGTTTCGGGTCAGGCAATACTCGCGAATGGCGATCCTGCGGGATACAATCTGTTCATTATTTCCTCCGTGCTGGTCTCGATCAGCTTTGCGCCGATCCTTCTGTCGATTTCGCCCACCCCGGCCTTTGAAAGCACGCACCGGATGTCGATCCGCGAACTTTTCGTGGCCTCACCGCTGGCGTTTGTGTCGATGACGCTGCTCGGCGGGGTATTCGCCGCTCTGTTTGGAATGGGATCGGTCTATGCCTCGAAAATCGGGCTGAGCTTCGGTCAGGTTTCGTCCTTCATCGCGGCGATCTTCATCGGATCAATGGTGATGCAATTCCCCATCGGCTGGATCAGCGACCGGATGGACCGGCGGCAACTGATCTTTGGTGTATCCGTGGCTGGTGGATTTGCCGCAACGTTGGGGATGCTCATCGGGCCGTCCTTTCCGGTGCTTCTTGGCATCGGTTTTGCCATCGGCGGCACCGCGAACCCGCTTTATTCGCTGATCCTTGCCTATCTGAACGATTATCTCGATCCCGACGACATGGCCGCCGCTTCCGGCGGGCTGGTATTTATCAACGGGCTCGGCGCGATTGGCGGCCCGATTGCAACGGGCTGGCTCATGGGGGTCGCAGGCCCGCGCGGCTTCTGGTTGTTCGTGGCGATCCTGATGGTTTCCATCGCCGCATATGCGCTTTACCGGATGACTCAACGTGAATCGACGCCGGTCGATGAAACCGGTGCATTTGTTACCGTTCTGCCGACATCAACACCCGTCGCGGTAGAGGCCGCACAGGAGTGGGTGATCGAGCAGGCGGAGGATGTGGACAACACTTTTGAATCTTCCGCAAATCAATGACTTGTCAGATGGAAAAAATAGTGTAACGGTTTTCAGGTGCCTGGGGGCAGGCATAACAAGGTGGTGTGGGACATGGGCAATCCCGAAGACATACTTTCCTACTGGCTCGACGAAAAAGGGCCGGAAGCGTGGTACGCAGGTGGCGCGGCTTTAGACGCCGAAATCAAGGAAAAATTCGAAGAGGACTGGAACCGCGCGATGGCGGGCACCAACTCTCTTTGGCTTACATATCCCAGCGGAACGCTGGCGTATATCATCCTGACCGATCAATTTTCGCGAAACATGTTCCGCGGAACCGGCAAATCGTTTGCCTCTGATCGGTTGGCGAAAGCCGCCGCAAAGGCCGCGATTGCCAAGAACTGGGACATGCGGATTGACGGGATGGGGCGGCAGTTCTTTTACATGCCTCTGATGCACTCGGAATGTCTGGTCGATCAGGACCGTTGTGTGCGGCTGATGCAGGAACGGATGCCCGACCATGGCGCCTCCAATCTGGAACACGCCCGCGCGCATCGCGAGCTGATCCGCCTGTTCGGACGATTCCCAAGCCGAAACGAGGCGCTGGACCGTGTGACATCCGCGCCCGAAGCCGAATTCCTTGCAGAGGGCGGTTACGGCAAGGCGCTGGAGATCGTGCGCGCCGCATAGGCCCGGTGCATTTGAATTGACGAGAACGCGAGTCGCCTTCGTGCGACCACGCCCATATCCTTTATGCTACCCACGCGCTGGATGTGCATTAGATTGGCATTTCGGCTATGGGTTTGGCCAGCCTATGAAATCTGCCCGTTATGATCCGCCGACCAACCCGATCCTATGTGATTTGCACGACTCCACGCAGTGGCAGCACGCTGTTGTGCCGAATGCTTGCCGCGACGAAGATGGCGGGACAGCCTGAGTCCCACTTTCACGTCCCCTCATTCGAACGATGGTTATCGGTTTACGGTCTGAATGATGCCGGATTCACATCCCGGCGGGATGCGCTTGGCGCGGTATTCGCGGCCGCCATTACGCAGGGCATGGGAAGCAGCGATATCTTCGGGCTTCGAATGCAGCGCGGAAGCTTTGATTTCTTCATGAAACAACTGGCACTGCTCTCCCCCGGCCCGAAAAGTGACGTGGAGCGCATGGAGTCCGTGTTCGGTCCAACAGTATTTGTTCATCTTTGTCGGTCCGACCGACTTGACCAGGCAATTTCGCTGGTTCGCGCGGAACAGTCAGGGTTATGGCATCGAAACTCAGATGGCAGCGAGCTTGAGCGTTTGTCGCCGCCAAAAGAACCGCATTACGACGCAAAAGCCATCGCACATCAGATGAATGAATTTGCGGCATTGGATAAGGCATGGGAGCGCTGGTTCGAACAGGAATCGCTAAATCCGTTGCGGATCTGCTATGATGAACTGTCCGATGATCCACACATGGCTCTGGCATCTGTCCTTTCGGCCCTTCAACTTGACCCGAAACAAGCGCCACATGTCGAAACACCGACGGCGAAGCTTTCCGATGAATTAAGCGGCGCGTGGCGTGCGCGTTTCATGGCCGAGATAAAGCGTGTTTCCTGAAATTGGACCCGCGCGAAACCCTGCCGACAGAGCGCGGGATTTCGACAATTCGGTCGCAAATTGCTGAAAGACGCAGACGTTAACCGGAATTAGTTTGCCGCATCTATCCCTGCGGCTTTTTGCAATAGACGCACAACTTGTTTGCGTTCCGCGGCGGTGAAACTGGCAAGCGTTGCATCGTTGGATGCGCGGATGACATTGGGAAGTTCTGCAGCCTTCTTACGACCTTTTGGCGTTAGGAAGATCAACGTCGTGCGGCGGCTTTTGGGGTCCGGGCGTCTTTCGGCAAACCCCTCTTTGATCAACGCATCGACGTTTCGGCTGGTGTAATAATCGGGGAAATTCAGCTTGTTTCCTATTTCGCGCTGCGTGACACCGTCCTTGGCCGACAGGAACATAAGGTTCGCGAAAATCTTCAGATCGACCCCATGTTCTTTAAGGCGCCCTTTCATTTCGGCATCGATGCGTCTGGCCAAGGTCTGAATCAAAAACCCGAAACTGTTTTCTCGAATCCCATCTGATTCAGGGACCTGTGTCATGACGTAGTGCCTCCTGATCATCGGCATAACTCCGGGTGTTGCACGCTGCAAGTGTTGCAGTTGCATAATTGTGTTTACAACACTTGCAATTACAATTAATGCATATGCAGGTCAAGCGACTCACTCGAAATATCGGTTCAAAACTCTGGGAGGACCCTCGATGCTCAAGCAACTCACCACTTGCTTCCTAATTACCGCACTCACGACGCAAACCGCCGCATATGCTCAGGAAAGCCCGGGGCGCGATCTGGCCAAACTTGCCTTTTCGTCCGTGGACAGCGCCGAACGTGGCTATATTGATCTCGGCGAATTCTCGGCCTTTGGCGCCGATGTCTTCTTTTCAATGGATTATGACGAGAACAACAAGCTGTCGCTGGACGAGTTCCTTTCCTGGGACTTTGGCATGTCACAGGTCGCCGAAGATGCGGGTCGTGCAGAGGCTTATGAAACCGCGCTGAGGGTTGTCTTCGCCTTTTGGGATCGCAATGGCGACAATCAGATTTCCAAAACAGAGCATCGTCAGTCGTTGGTCGCCGATTTCAATCGCGCCGACACCGACAACAACGCAGTGCTAAGCGAGGCCGAATTTCTTGGCGGCTTTTCGGTCAATGTCGCTGCACGCGCCGCGATCAATCCGCCGCCAGCAGAATAATCCCATCGAAAAGAGGATCTGATCATGCTTCGTCAACAAGGGCTTGTTGCCATCATAGGTCTGGTGGTTCTGTTCGTCGTTCTTCATCTGGGATTTGCGCCCGAGCATCACGCGCCACGCACCAGTGGCGCAACGATGTTGGGGGGAATTGCCTTTTTGCTGATGACCTGTTCAATCGTGTTGTCCACGCGCCTTCCGGTACTGGAGGATCTTTTTGGCGGGCTTGATCGCATGTATCAGGTTCACCGCGTTGCGGGCACGTTCACGGCGATTTTTGCACTGGTTCACTTCTTTGGAGTGCCAAAAGAACTGCCCGAAGGCGTTGATCCGGTGGCAAACGCGCTTGTCCCATCGGCGCCGATGGGAATGCTCGGCCTGGTGTTTCTGGTCATCGGGCTTTTTGTCGCTTTGAACCGAAAGATCCGATACTCCCGCTGGCGCCCGACGCATAAGGTTATGGCTTTGGTCTATGTGCTGATCATCGGCCATTTCATGACCGCGCCGGGCATATTTTTCGAACGTTTCAGCGTATCCGGAATCCTGTTGATGCTGGCGGCAGTCGTCGGAATTGTCTCGCTGGTTTATTCGCTGTTTGGCATGAACCGGCGCACGGCAATTCCTTTCACGATCGAGGCCGTGAATGCGTTGGAACGCGCCACAGAGGTTGTCTTGAAACCTGTTGGCGAGATGCTGAACTTTCGCCCCGGCCAGTTCGCTTTTGTCGAAATTCAGGACAAGGGCTGGTCAGAGCCGCATCCATTCACCATTTCAAGCGCGCCTGAAGAGGATCGATTGCGCTTTACAATGAAGGTGCTCGGCGACTGGACCCGCAAAGTGCGCGAAGATTTGCAACCAGGTGGCGAGGTTCTAGTGCGTGGGCCTTACGGCCGGTTCGATGCCGCGGCGTCCGGAGCAAAAAAACAGATATGGCTCGCAGGTGGTATCGGCCTGACGCCCTTCCTTTCGAAACTGCGCGCGATGGAAAAGGGCGATGATCGCGAAATTCATCTGGTTTATGCCGCCCGCGAAGAACAGGACGCCATATTCCTTGATGAATTGAAGACACGCGCGGCAGAATTGGGAAACATCACCCTGATCCCCCTGTTTTCAGATGAAGGGAATTTTGCGCGCGTGGATAAGATGCAGGAAAATCTGCGCGACCCGCTGGACACTTATGAATACTTCATGTGCGGCCCCAAGCCGATGACCGACGGGCTGTTGAAGGATCTGAAGAAGGCAGGCGTCAGCCGCAGGAACATTCACACCGAGGCATTCGAATTCCGGTAACCCGGTAACGCGCGCACCGAGGCGGGGCACATACGCCCAATCGCAGTGTTTGCGACCTGACCACCGTGGTGGTGGAATTTGAGTATCCCGGTTTGCTCGCCCCTGCCGCGGCCCAAAAACAGCGGCAAAGACCTGACATAGCGGTTGTGTTGCGCTACATTGCGCAAACGCGATGGCGGCTATTAGGTATCTGTCGATGGGTTTTTGGCGCATTTCTTCATTACGACACGGCGATTTTCCCCTGAGTTATCAGTTTGCAACGAAAACCGTGCATTACAGCCGGGTTGTTCTGCGTTTCCTGAAATGCCGTGGCCGCAATTTACGGCGGTGCGTGGTTATTTCTTTGTCTGTTTGGGGTATCTGGGCCGGTGTTGGTATTGCGTGCGAATCACCGTGGTGGGATCCCAACGCGGCGGAAAAGCCAATCCGGCTCGGTGCAGAGTGCTCTTTTGACCGGGGCGGCCCCAATGAAGAGTCCGACGTAACGGGAACCACGGTCAAGTCAATTGGCGGCGCGCGCATCGCGCAGGTTATTACCGACCATCATGTCTGCACATTTACACAACGATTGCTGGTCGTGGATTGCGCCAGCGCGGAACTGATCCTGGTGCTGTCGGTGCCACGTCCACGAAACGCCTCAAACCTCCTTACCGAACCACCCAGACCGATTGAAAATATCCTGCGCCCGAAAGGCGCGATCAGACTGAACGAACGCCTGACGCTCGACCGGCTGCGAAAGATCGCAAAGCGGAAGAGTTACCCATTTACCGAGGACCCCGACGATGCCCATTTCGCCGGGATGGACTCTCTTAAGGGTTTCGACCCGTTTTGCGGGTGCAAACTGCTTCACCCCGACAGTTTGGGAGCGACGAAATAGCCAACGAACGGAAATATGATGCGGACACAATCTCCGCCCTTGCGTGCGGGATCGGATTCGCGTTCGTATTCCAAATTACTTTGGCCCTTGGTCTGACCGGACCCATCAACGCGGAAAGCCACAATTCTGCTGCGCCCGGGCGGGTTCTTTTGTACCCGGCTGAATATTCAGATATGGCGTTTCCGCATCAACTTGGGTTCGAGAAACCGCGTGACGGGATTGCCCGCATCGAATTCCAGTCAGAACCGTTTTACGCCATCATTCTGAAATCCGGACCGAGATGTAGCTTGTTGGAATCAAGGCGGCAGGAAATTCAGAAGCTGTTTAAAAACAACAAGGTCTTCATGAGTTCCTATTTATGCGACGCACCGAAAGAGGACCGGGTTTCCTATACGAACGTCAATGCGGATTTCAGTTTCATCGCAATCCACGCGGGTTCGGCGAAATCTGATGCCGAGGCATTGCTGGAGGATGTGAAACATGCAGGCATGTTCCCCGGCGCGAACATCCGATTGATGCGTGCGGTACTTAATATACCTGAGTTCTGGATAAGCGCTATATCTGGTATTCGACCTGCCTGATTGTTTCCGGCACGGTTATGGGTCCCATTTTAACTTTGGTTTTCCCGAGCATATAGGCTGCGACACACGAGATGAGGTGTACGAATGCGTTGGCAGGCGATCTGTGTCGAGTGTGTTCCAGTCCCATGCTGGTTTTCAACTTATCGAACAGAGTTTCGATGATGAACCGCCTTCGCAACAGGATTTTGTTCAGGATTGGCAGGAGATAGTTTTTCATGTTGCGGCGAATGCCGGTGACGAGGTGGAGCCCACGCTGCCAGAGCCGTTGGAAGAGGGATTTGGAGATATAGCCCTTATCAGCAAATATTTTGCCTTCGGGGCCCGCGATCATGGCTTCAAACGGCTTTCGATCATCGACATTACCTGCCGTGATTTTGACGGCCATGATCTCCCCCTTGTTGTTGATGATTAGATGCAGTTTGAAGCCAAAGAACCAGCCCATTGTGCTGCGACCGCGCTTTGCCAGCCCCTTGAAGACCTTGTTTCGATTAATGCGGGCATTGTGGCAGACCGCGAGCTTAGTGCTGTCGGCAAAATAGACGCCGGTTTTTTCACCGCTGAAGCAGTGCAGCAGTATGCAAAACGGCACCATTAATCTTGGCATGAGGCTGACAAACCGACCATAGCTCGGGAGGTTGCCAAAGCAGTCACGGTATTTCTGCTCAACGCCATAAATCCAATAATGTTTGAAGTCCTTGAACGGCGACAAGTGAAACAAGACCATGATGAACAGGCTCTCCCCCAGGGTCAGCTTGCCGGAGCGAAGCCTCTGACGACCCGAGGGGATCAACCGGTGGCGCTCCCAGTCCTCGTAGGTTTTTGCAAAATCATCGAGACAGACAAAAAGTGCGGTGTTAGTGATCGACATGAGTGGCGGTCCATATTGTGTCGCTTTTGAACCTTGAATCATGGGGCAACGTACCTGGAAACCCCTCTCACCCCATACTAATCACGGGGGCATTCAGGCTGGTCAACACGGGGCAAAAGGTGCGCGCCATGGAGAACAACTTCCCAATCAACGAAGATCTCGCTTATGAGAAGATCCGGGACCTCATGTTCGACATGATGGAAGAGGACCCCAACCGTCTCTACGCCCTCACGGATAAGCTCAATGAACTGGCTGCGCTCCCTAAAAGAACCATGACACTTGTGCTCGATCTGATGGCCGCCACTCCCTTTCAGGTGATCATCCCGAAACACGTACGGAAAAATGACCCTGATACATTCAAAGCGGATCACGAAACCGTTTCAAATGTTCTATTTCTTGGAGAGTTTGGCGGAATTGCCGTTGAACTGGAGCCAAATGAGGCTTTGAGAGAACCGAGGATCATTTCCATAACAATGGTGGAAATCCCTCATCGCAACCCTCTGCGAAAAAGGGTCAACGAGTATCGTAAAAAACGAATCAAAAAACTACGAAAAAATTCTGTCGAGTAGTGCACTGGTGACGCCAACGTCTTATCCAGAATCGGGGTTAATTACCCTTGAGCGAAACTTTCGGATCTTTTCCAATGCCTTGAATGACCGCAAGGCGAGAGAAATTCTGATTTGGATGGGAACGCCCGGATTTGGCCTGAAGCGGACTTTCCTTTGATTGGATACAAGTCGCGTGATTGCCTGCCCGTGGGATGGCGAAGCAACTTTGCAGTTTGCCCGTTTATTCCAGCCAAGCCCGTAGACGTTCAATAGCCTGCGCTAACCTCACCAAATCGCCAGCCCGCCGGAACGGGCAGGCGATCGCGCGGCGGCCCGAGGGCCTTGATTCCGCGCGGGGTGCAAAACGGAAAGTCTGCTTCAGGACAAAGCGCGACTTTGTAACCGTGTCAGGCGGAGTTACTGCTCCAGGCTGAAACGCCCAAAATGGGCCGTCAACGATTCAGCCGGCGGACCCGTTTCCACAGCCGGTTCGATAATCAATAAAGCCCGCCCGAACTCAACGATCCGAAATCCGCTTTCTTCGGGATCACCACGACATTTCCGCCTACGGTTTTGACCTTCGTGCCAGCCTCGGATCCTTCCCGCGCAAACAGCGGCAGGTTCTCACCCATCGCAAACCCGCCGTCAAAGGCGATGCCGAACAGCGGCTCTTCGCCGTCCCTGAAATACTCTGCCACCACGTGATCGCCGGACGCGCTGTCTGGCAGGCGCGCGCCGGTGAAACGGTCGATCTTGATAAAGTGGCCACCCGGCGGCACGGCGAATTTACCACCGCCCAGCTTCGCCGTAGCTTTCTGCATGAAACGGTTAAAAACCGGTCCACACATTCCGCCACCCGATGCACCGCGACCCATCGAGCGCGGGCGGTCATACCCAATGTAGCATCCCGCCACGATGTTGGAGGTGAACCCAACGAACCAGACATCCTTAGCATCGTTCGTGGTACCGGTCTTGCCCGCCACCGGCACACCCAGCTTTACCTTGCCGGCGGCTGTACCGCGCTGCACCACGCCGCGCATCATCGAGGTCAACTGATAGGCGGTGATTGCATCCATTACCCTCTGACGATTTGAAACGATCCGCGGGGCCTGTCCGGGATCAAGCGACGCATATTGGCAATCTTCGCAAATACGGCGGTCATGGCGGTAAACCGTTTCGCCCCAACGGTTTTGCACTCGATCCACCAGTGTTGGCTCCACCCGCTCGCCACCATTGGCGAACATCCCATAGGCCGCAACCATCTTGAACAACGTGGATTCCTGTGACCCAAGCGCGTTGGCAAGGAATGGCTGCAACCGATCATATACGCCGAAACGTTCGGCGTAACCTGCGACGGTTTCCATCCCGACCTCTTGCGCCAACCGCACGGTCATCAGGTTACGTGACCGTTCGATCCCGGTGCGCAAGGGCGTCGGGCCATAGAATTGATGGCTGGCATTGGTGGGCCGCCACACGCCCTGTGCGGTGTCCAGCTCAATTGGGGCGTCCACCACGATTGTTGCCGGTGTAAATCCACTGTCGAGTGCGGCCGCGTAGACAAAGGGCTTAAACGATGATCCCGGCTGACGCGTGGCTTGGGTTGCCCGGTTGAACACCGAATGCTGATAGGAAAACCCGCCTTGCATCGCCAGAACGCGGCCGGTCTGCACATCCATCGCCATAAAGGCGCCCTGCACTTCCGGCACCTGTCGCAATGTCCAGCGGATGAATGACCCGTCGCTGTCTTTTGTCATCTGGCGCACAAGAACGACGTCGCCAACCTCCAGCAGATCGCCCGCAACCCGCGCTTTTGGACCGAGCGAACCGTCACTCAGCCGCTTTCGTGCCCATTGCACATCCTTGGCGGGGATCCAGTGGCCGTCGGCGTCATCCGCGACACCTTCGATCCCGATCCGCGCATCGTTGTTGCCGACCAGCAATACGACCGCCGGGTGCCAGTTTTCGATATCGCGGCTGACGCGCACGTCCTTCAGCGCCGCGCGCCATGTGGCCTCGTCAACCAGATCTTCCGGCGCCAGCTTTTGTCGTGTGCCGCGCCAGATACCAAGGTTTCGGTCGAATTGCTCCAACCCGCGTTGCAGCGACCGCGCCGCTTCGCGCTGCAATTCGGGATCCATCGTTGCGCGGATCGACAGACCGCCATTGAAAAACTCCTCCTCGCCAAATTCCTGGCTCAACTGACGGCGGATTTCGTCGGTGAAATAATCCCGGGGCGGCATAGTGGAACGGAAGCTGGCAAGCGCGCCCATCTGCACAGTCTGGATCGGCTCTGCCCTGGCGGAATCATACTCGGCTTTTGTGATATAGCCGTTCTCGTGCATCTCACGCAGAACCAGATTGTTGCGCCGGTTCATCGCGGTTTCATAATTGTCGACCGGATTGTAGCTGTAGGGTGCCTTAGGGTGGATGGCCAGGAACGCGGCTTCCGCAATTGTCAGCTGATCCAAGGGCTTGTTGAAATAACTCTGCGCCGCTGCCGCGACACCGAAGCTGCGCACACCAAGGTCGATCTGGTTCAGGTATAGCGCGAGGATTTCATCCTTGCTGAGCGTGCTTTCCACCCGGCCCGCAAGGATGATCTCTTTGATTTTGCGCTCTGCCCGGCGATCCGCGCTTAGCAGAAAGTTCTTCATCACCTGCTGGGTGATCGTCGAAGCCCCACGAAGCCGTCCACCACGGGCAAAATCCAGCGCCGCAGCCGCCATGCCGCGCGGGTCATAACCCTTGTGGAAATAGAAATTCTTGTCTTCCGCGCTGATGAAAGCCTCTTTCACCAGATCGGGGATTTCGTCGGGCGGGGTATAAAGCCGCCTCTCCCGCGCGAATTCGTCCATCAGGCGCCCTTCGCTGGAATATATCCGGCTGATCGTGGGCGGGGCGTAACTCGCCAACTGATCGGTGGACGGCAGATCGCGACCATACATCCAGAATACGCCGCCGATCAGGAACGCCGCCATCAGCGCACCATTGGTTGCGAAAGTGAAAATCGCACCGAAGAATGACAGGACGAAGCGGAACATCAGTGGCCTTTTCTTTTGCCCTCTTATAGGGTCGCGCGCGGCCCGGGTCAAAACCAGATCGCGCCCATTCGGCGGGAAACGGCGCGTTCAAACCGCTCAAATCATTGTGAGATTGTTTAGGCTCACGCGTCTGATTAGGGTGACGGGATCGTGACCTCGCGGCGCGGGGTACGACAATTTCAAGAATGAAAGAATAAAATGCGCCCAGAGCAGATAATCGACACTTACGAAGCCGTCGCGGAAACGTGGAATCGCGAACGCAATAAGGCGTTGTTCGAACGGGTCTGGCTGGATCGCTGGATCAACATGATCGTGCCGCCGCGCAGAATTCTCGATCTGGGCTGCGGCGCCGGATTGCCGATCACGCGTTATCTGGTTGAACGGCGTGCGACCGTCACCGGTGTTGACGCTGCACCAGCGATGGTTGCGCTGTTTAAGGCAAATGTACCCGATGCGCGCGCACTTCAGGGCGATATGCGGGGGCTGGATTTGGGCGAGGAATTCGACGGCATTCTGGCGTGGAATTCGTTCTTTCACCTTTCCATGCCCGATCAACGCGCGATGTTCCCGGTATTCGCTGCCCATTCAGCGCCCGGCGCAATGTTGATGTTCACCAGCGGCCCGTCCGAAGGCGAGGTTGTCGGCGAAGCTGGCGGCCAGCCGGTTTATCACGCAAGCCTTGACCCTAAAGAATACCGCGCGCTTCTGGGTGAAAACGGGTTTGAGGTTTTGCGCTTTGTCCCGGAGGACCCCGAAGCGAATGGCCACACGATCTGGCTCGCGCGTAAGAAAGGGCTATTGGCGAAGTAAGGCGGCCTCTGCCGCATCGGCAATCGCCCAGTCCAGCAATGCATCGCGAATGCCAAGCGCCGCCTTGGCGCGCCATTCGGCAGAACGCAAGTTCGCGAGGTCCTGCGTCGAGGACATGAACCCCAGTTCGATCAGGACCGAGGGGATGTCTGCCGCCTTCAGAACCGAAAACCCTGCCTCCAGCCGCGGTCGCTTGTGCAAGCCGCCCACGTTTTTGCGCAATCCGTCAACCAGCGCATTGGCCAACCGGTCAGTGCGCGGTTCCGTCTCGGTTCGCACCAGATCCATCAGCACGTTTGCGACCGCATCGTCCTGTTGGCTCAGATCGACCCCGGCCAGAAGGTCGCCGCGATCATGCCGCTCTGCAAGGACCTCCGACGCGATATCAGAGGCTTCGTCGGACAACGTATAGATGGTGGCACCATGCGCGCGACCCTCCGCGACTGTGTCGGCATGAAGAGAAATGAAGGCATCCGCCCCCTTGGCGCGGGCAATCGACTGGCGCGCCTCAAGGGGGACAAAGATGTCTGCCTCGCGCGTCAGGATCACTTCGAAACCGGCGCGCAGCAGGACTTCGCGCAATTCCCGCGCGAAAGACAGCATCAGATCGGCCTCGACAATGCCGCCCCGCTCTGCCCCGGGGTCGATGCCGCCGTGGCCGGGATCAAGCGCGATGCGCACAGGCCGGTCACCGGTTTGGCGCGGGCGCGGCGCGGTTACGATTTCGGCCTTGGGCAAGGAAAACGCGGAGGTTTCAGGCGCGCCGGCATGGGCGGCGAATTCGTCTTCGGAAGTTGCCGTTAGGATTAGGTTCAGTTCCGCCAATCCTTCGGTCGACATTGCGGCAGACGTAACCGCGTAGGACGCCGAAAGCGTCGCAACCATGCGCGACCATCCCGGTTGAATTGCGCCGACTGCAACCCGTTCGATGGCAGCGCTTTGATCGAAATCATCGGTCGAAAGCCCCGACCAGTCGACTTCTGAAAAGTCGAGAACAAGGCGGCGCGGATCATCCAGCGTGAAGACGCGAAATGGCACGGGCTGGCTTAGGCGAAGGCGCAGATGCACTTCAGCGCTGTCATCAACCAGATGGCTGTTCGCGGCATCTACGCGCGCGAGTGCGGTCAGGTTCTGCGCCACGGCAGAACTGGCCGCAAGAAAGCCGATCAGGAGGAATGTGAAGAGCCTGCTCATGTTGCCCTTTTGATTTTGGCGCAGTGTACCGGGATTGATCGCTGGAGGGAATCCCCCGATTTTGGCGTGTGGATTGGTCTGTTGTTTGTCTGGATGGTAGTTCTCTATTGGCCTGAAGCGGACACTGTTGGCCAGCACACTTCGCGCGGAATCAAGGCCCTCGGGCCGCCGCGCGATCGCCTGCCCGTCCCCACGGGCTGGCGATTTGGCGAAGCTGGTTGCGAGCTATTGAATGTCCACGGACTTGGCTGGGATAAACGGACAGATTGCACGGTTACATCGCCACCCCACAGGCAGGCAATCGCGCGTCTTTTCTCCGGATGTGTGAGTGTCCGCTTCAGGCAGGATGCTGCGATTTTGTGGAATCCGACCAATGCGTTTCCGTGCTATCTGCGACTATCCATAAACGTTTTCAACCGCGCCAAGCCCTCGCGAATGTCGGGCGTCGAACGCGCATAAGAAAATCTCAGCGTTTGGTGTCCGCGAGCCTCATCGAAATCAAGCCCGGGGGTCACGGCAACCCCCGCCTGTTCAAGGATCTCCGCTGCAAAGGCGCGGCTGTCATCGGTCAGATCCGACACGTCCGCATAAACATAAAACGCCCCATCGGGCGGCGCGATATTGCCGAACCCTGCTATCGGCAAACCGTCCATCATCAACCGCCGGTTTTCAGTATATACCGCAAGGTTTTGATCCAGCTCCGCACCGCAATCCAGCGCCGCCAGCGCCGCGATCTGGCTGACATGGGGCGGGCAGATGAACATGTTCTGCGCCAACCGCTCCACCGTGCGCACATGACTCTCTGGCACCACCATCCAGCCCACCCGCCACCCCGTCATTGAGAAATATTTCGAGAACGAATTGATGACATAGACGTCGTCAGAAATCTCCAGCGCAGAAACGGCTTTCCGGTCATATTCAATGCCGTGGTAGATTTCGTCAGAAATGAACGCCGCGCCCTGTGCGTGCGCCCGTTCAACCAAAGCCGCCAATGCTGGCCTGTCCAGCATGGTTCCGGTCGGATTCGCCGGGCTTGCGACCATCAATCCGGCCAGACCAGCGGGGATGTCATCGGGTGTGGGTTGCAGGCGGTTTTCCGCGCGGGTCTCAATGACAACCGGTTTCAGCGAAAGCGCCTTCAGAATTTGCCGGTAAGACGGATACCCCGGCGCCCCAATGCCCACCCGGTCGCCCGCATCAAACAACGCCGTAAAGGCCAAAAGGAAGGCCCCGGACGAACCAGATGTCACGATCACCCTGCCCGGATCCAGATCAAGATTATACCAGTCTTTATAAAGCCTTGCGATGCGTTCCCGAAGTGCCGGCAGGCCCAGGGCGACGGTATAGCCCATCGCCTGTTTCGCCATCTCGCGCGCGACTGCCTGTTGCGCGCCTTTGGGCGCGGGCGTTCCCGGCTGGCCCACTTCCATATGGATGATGTGCTGCCCGGCCTCTTCCGCCTGACGCGCGGCTTCCATCACGTCCATCACAATGAAGGGATCAACCTCGCTTCGGCTTGAGTTTCGCATGATCTCTCCGCATTCTGGCGTCCGGGTGCCGGGTTGCACCCACGGAGGCAGACAGTCAATGGCAATGAGAATTCCAGCATTGGTGTTGGTGTCGGTTTTGGCGCTGTCGATGTTGTTGGCCACATTGTCGCCCGCAACCGCCCTGACAATCCTGCGTGACCCCGATATCGAGCACTCGCTGCAGCGTCTGGCGCGCCCGATCCTTGAGAAAGCCGGGTTGCCGACAAGCGGTGTGAAAATATTGGTGGTGCGCGACAGCAAGCTGAACGCCTTTGTTGCCGACACCAAGCATATT
Organism: uncultured Paracoccaceae bacterium; assembly: GCA_951812305.1. GTDB lineage: Bacteria > Pseudomonadota > Alphaproteobacteria > Rhodobacterales > Rhodobacteraceae > Rhodobacter_B. The sequence goes on along the minus strand of CATOSB010000004.1, from coordinate 281,096 downwards.
TTCCTGCATTCCGGCCTGATCCTGAAATTGCAAACTGCGGAAGAGCTTCAGGCTGTCATCGCACACGAAGCCGCCCATATCGCCAACGGCCATATCACGCGACGGCTTGCAAACCGGCGCGCGGCGGAAGGGATCGCAAGGCTGGGTCTGGTTTTTGCCCTTGGTATTGGCGCGGCCACGAAAGAACCCGGTGCGGCGGCAGGTATTGCGATAGGCACAGCGAATTCAGCGAACCGGGTATTTCTGGGTCATACACGGGCCGAGGAATCATCTGCGGATCAGGCCGCGCTGCGCTATATGGCGCAAGCGGGCGTCGACCCACAGGCGATGTCGACCGTATTGGGATATTTCCGTGGGCAGGAAGTGTTGTCCCCGGGCCGGCAGGACCCATATGTGCGCTCGCACCCGTTGACGCGGGATCGCATTCGCGCGGTGGCAGGCTATGCCGCAGCCTATAAGAACCGTGCAAAGGATGACCCGCAGGCTGATTACTGGTTTCTGCGCGCCAAGGGCAAATTGGGCGCGTTTCTTCAATCGCCGGGATTCACCCTGCGTAAGGTCAAAAAGTCGGATACTTCGGACATCGCCGCTTTGCGCCGCGCGGTGGCCTATCACCGGGGTCTGAAAACCAAGAAAGCGCTGGCAGAGATGGGACGCCTGCTCAAGGCGCGCCCGAATGATCCCTATTTATATGAACTCTACGGCCAGATCCTGCTGGAATCTCGCAATTATGCTGCTGCGGTCAATGCCTATGGTCGCGCGGTGAACCTGCAGTCGCGCAATGGGTTGATCCTTGCGGGCTATGGCCGCGCTCTGCTGGCGCTGAAAACCCGCGACGGTAACGCCAAGGCCCTTAAAGCCTTGATCAGTGCACGTTCGCGCGACAAGGCTAACCCGCAGCTTTTGCGCGATCTGGCCGTGGCTTATGCGCGCGCCGGTCAAAACGGCATGGCAAGCGCCACCACTGCGGAACGCTATGCGCTGATCGGTGATTTCAAAACCGCCGCAACCCACGCCAAACGCGCGGTCGGATTATTGCCGCAAGGCAGCCCGGGGTGGAACCGGGCACAGGATGTGTTACATGCCGCGAAATCGGCGGGATAAGGAACCCAGACGGATGATCAGAAAACTAATTGGCGCGGTCGCTTTTTCAGCCCTTCTCGCAGGCCCGCTTGCCGCTTTTGACATTGATGCGATGAGCGCGGAAGAGCGCGACGCATTCCGCGCCGAAATCCGTGCTTACCTTCTGGATAACCCCGAGGTTCTGATGGAAGCCATCGAGGTTCTGGAACAGCGGCAAGCCGATCAGCAGGCCGCCGATGATGTGTCGCTTTTGCAAGTGAATGCGGACGCCTTGTACAACGACCCGTCGTCTTGGGTCGGTGGCAACCCGGATGGCGATATCACGATCGTCGAGTTTCTTGACTATCGTTGTGGCTATTGTCGCCGCGCACATCCAGAGGTGGCCGAGTTGATTGAAAGCGACGGCAACATCCGGATCATCGTTAAAGAATTTCCGATATTGGGCGAGGAATCAGTGTTGGCGTCGCGCTATGCGTTGGCAGTGCGCTCCGTGGAAGGCGACGCAGCTTATGCGGATGTGAATGATCACCTGATGAATCTGCGGGGCAGCGTGTCAAACGAAACTCTCAGCGCATTGTCCGACAGCCTTGGTTTTGATGGACCTTCTGTGATGGACGCGATGAACAGCGAAGAGGTCTCTGCGATCATCGCAGAGAACCGCGCGCTGGGTCAGCGTCTGGCGATCAACGGCACCCCGAGTTTCGTGTTCGGCGGACAGTTGATCCGGGGTTACGTGCCTTTGGATGCGATGCGCCAGATCGTGGCGGAAGAGCGCGGGTAGCGGACTGGCGAAATCCGGACATTGCCGATACTCGCGCGGAATCAAAGCCCTTGGGCCGCCGCGCGATCGCCTGCCCGTCCCGGCGGGCTGGCGATTTGGTGAGGCCGCACGCGACGTTTAGGTTTTACGGACTTGGCTGGCATAAAGCGCTGCCTTTGAAATGTTGTATCGCCATCCCACGGGCAGGCGATCGCGCGTCTTATTTCCGGACCGGGAGGGGTCCTTAGAGCCAATCCCGACCCCCTTCCGGATTAACCCACACTTAACCCCACCGAACGGTCGGTTAACACGGCCCTAACCCCAGCGCGGTAAAACCCACACCGAACGTTCCTTGCGGGCGGCAAACACCGCGCGCATGTCAGACAAATCCGGCCAATGGGGCCTAGAAAACCCCGATGGCAGGTCAAATGATCGCAAAAGGGATGTCTCAACCCGGCATCCTGACCGATGGGCATTGTCGCAACGGCGGCGCCGCCACTCTGACAAACCACACGAGAGATTCAGGACAATCGGGCGCCACCACAAATTGGCCGCGCCGAGGGTATTCCTATTCCGCGGCGTCCGCCGGGCGCGGCGCAGCGTCTAGTTCTGCCGCTTTCGCTTCAACCTGCTCGACAATATGGTCAATCATCTGATCGTTCGACAGTTTGTGGCTTTGTTTTCCCGCGAGATAGACCATCCCGGCCCCTGCCCCGCCGCCGGTAAACCCAACGTCGGTCATCAGCGCCTCACCCGGCCCGTTCACCACGCAGCCAATAATCGACAGGCTCATCGGTGTCTTGATATGTTCCAGGCGCTGTTCAAGCACTTCGACGGTCTTGATCACGTCAAATCCCTGCCGCGCGCAGGACGGGCATGATATGATGTTAACGCCTCGATGGCGCAGACCCAGCGATTTCAGGATCTCATAACCTACACGCACCTCTTCCACCGGGTCGGCGGACAGGCTGACCCGGATTGTGTCGCCGATCCCCATCCACAGAAGGTTGCCAAGACCGATCGCGGATTTGACGGTGCCGGCATTCAGGCTGCCAGCCTCGGTAATACCCAGATGGATGGGCGCATCCGTCGCCTCGGCCAGCGCCTGATAGGCTGCCGCCGCAAGGAATACATCCGACGCCTTCGCGCTGATCTTGAAGTCGTGAAAATCGTTGTCCTGCAACAGCTTGATGTGATCCAGCCCGCTTTCAACCATCGCGTCCGGGCAGGGTTCGGCATATTTGTCCAGCAGATGCTTTTCAAGGCTTCCGGCATTCACGCCGATGCGAATGGAACAGCCGTGGTCTTTGGCGGCTCGTACGACCTCTCGCACGCGGTCCTCGCTCCCGATATTGCCCGGATTGATACGCAGACAGGCCGCGCCCGCCTCTGCCGCCTCAATCGCGCGTTTGTAGTGGAAATGTATATCGGCAACGATTGGCACGGGGCTCTCGCGCACAATCTGTTTCAACGCGGTGGTGGATTCCGCATCCGGCGCCGACACGCGCACGATATCGGCGCCCGCCTCGGCACAGGCCTGAACCTGAGCCACCGTGGCTTTCACATCCGTCGTGTCGGTATTCGTCATCGTCTGCACCGAAATCGGCGCATCGCCCCCGACCGGCACATCGCCAACCATCACCTGCCGCGACTTGCGACGATAGATGTTACGCCAGGGCCGGATATGGTTCAGCGACATGAGGGCTGCTTTCGGTGCCATTCAGCCTGTCAGATAAGGTGGAATTGGCCGCCCGGCAACGGGCAAAGTGCGCCGATTACTGCGATGCAGCGGCGTCGCGGCGGCGCACGGCTTCCTGAATGATCGCGCCGACATCCACATTGGTCAGCTCTTCCGTCACGCCGTATACCGCGCGCAGGTCTTCGGCACTAAGCGCGATGTCACGACCGATTGAGGCACCTTCGCCTGCCGGGCCGTAAGTTTCGCCGCCGACCGCAAAATAGATCGCGCCCGCATTTCCGGTGCGCAACAATGGTGGCGTTTCGGTTTTGGGAAGCGCCCAACCCTCGCTGGCATCCAGAATCTTTTCATAGATCACCGTGCCGTCCGTCGACGTTACCCGAACCCATGCGGGGCGCGAGGCGAACATTACGACCTCTGGAATGCCCTGTTCGGTGACCTGCACAACTGGCTGCACCTCACCCAGTGCTTCAGCGAGCGCGTCGTTGATGGCGCCAGGCGCGCCGCCTTCGGGGGAGGCTTCGACCACGGTTGCGTTGGCGCTGGGGTCCAGCATCGCAATCGGCGCATCCCGCGCGGTCAAAACCGGTACATCCAGCGTTTGCGGGCGATAAAGCCGGTTCAGCGCATCCTGCGACGGCGCGGCAATTTGGGTGTCGTTGGTTGTCGCAGACGTTCCGAAATTCGACGATGGCGCCAGCGGATCAACCTCTGCCGTCACACCGGGTGTCTGATCAACCGGCGCAAGCTGAACGCGCTGCACTTCCTGCAACACGGCCCAGCCGCCGTAACCGATAAACCCGATCAGCGCGACAAGGACGAGCACAGAGCCAAGCGCGCTTGGCTCGATGCGAGAGAATATGCTGTCAGCTGAAGGAACAAACGGCGTGTTCGGTTGCGAAAACGGGTCACGCGAGAACCCGGAGGTCTTGTCATTGGCGATCTTCGGCGGCTTCGGGCCGGAGGCCTCGGATGACAGGCCATGCGCGACAGCAAAGCTGCCTTCCTCGCAAAATTTCTTAAATGCCCACTCCGGGTCAAGTTCAAGATAGCGGGCATAAGAGCGGACGTAACCGGCGATGAAGCCCGGCGTTTCGAATGCTGTGGGATCAGAGTTTTCAATCGCAGCGATATAGCTCGCCTTGATTTTCAGGTCGCGCTGAACGTCAAGAAGGGACTTGCCAAAGGTCGCGCGTTCTCCACGCATGATGTCGCCAAGACGCAACTCAAAATCGTCGAAGCTCCGGCGGTCTTCGACGTCAGCCTGTTCAGGTGGATTGCTTCGCCGCCCGATCATGACTTTGCGCTCATAGTTCAACATCCCCACGCCGACGATTCGCCGACGCAATTCTCCTAACAGGACGCTAACACAGGGAAAAGTCTAATGCACCTGCGGCATAAGCTAGCCGGTCAATTCTTGCCTATTCAAAGCGCAATGAGACCAGAGTGTATCCAAAGCGGAAACAAGCTTGTTCATCTCGTCTGGGCCATGCACGGGTGACGGCGTAAAGCGCAACCGTTCGGTACCACGGGGCACGGTCGGAAAGTTGATCGGCTGGACATAAATGCCGTGATCTTCAAGCAGCATGTCACTCAACTTTTTGGTGTGCACCGGGTCGCCCACGATCACCGGAACGATGTGGCTTCCGTGGTCGATAATCGGCAGGCCAAGGCCCTTCAGGCGGTATTTCAGGATCTTCGCCTGCGTTTGATGCTGCTCACGCAGGGCGTGGTCAGTTTTCAGGTGCCGGACAGAGGCCGCAGCACCTGCCGCGACGGCAGGTGGCAGCGAAGTGGTAAAGATGAAGCCCGGCGCATAAGACCTTATAGCGTCACACATTTTTGCACTTGCGGCGATGTATCCGCCCATCACGCCAAACGCCTTCGCAAGCGTCCCGTTAATGATGTCGATACGATCCATAAGCCCATCGCGTTCAGCAATTCCGCCGCCACGCGGGCCGTACATACCAACCGCGTGAACTTCGTCCAGATAGGTCAATGCGCCGAATTCATCGGCCAGATCGCAGATCTCTTCGATGGGCCCGAAATCGCCGTCCATCGAATACACGGATTCGAAGGCAATCACTTTTGGCGCATCGCGATCATCGGCCTCCAGAAGCTCCCGCAAATGGGCAACATCGTTGTGGCGGAATACCCGTTTCGCGCCGCCATTTCGGCGAATGCCTTCGATCATCGAGGCGTGATTCAGCGCATCTGAATAGATTATCAGCCCCGGGAATAGTTTCGGAAGCGTGGACAATGTCGCGTCGTTCGCGATGTAGGCGCTGGTAAACAACAGCGCAGCTTCCTTGTCGTGCAGATCCGCCAGTTCGGATTCCAGCCGGTTGTGAAAAACCGTGGTGCCGGAAATATTGCGCGTTCCGCCCGACCCTGCCCCGGCGGCATCCACAGCCTCATGCATCGCGTTCACAACAATCGGGTGCTGACCCATGCCGAGATAGTCGTTGCCACACCAGACCGTGACCGGGCGTTCCGACCCGTCGGGATGGCGCCATGTGGCGTGCGGGAATTGGCCGTTCTTACGCTCAATATCGATAAAGGTGCGATAGCGTCCTTCGTCATGAAGGCGTTGCAAGGCAACGTCCAAAGACTTTGTATAATCCAAACTCACACCCTCCAGGTCCCGGCAGACTGCCCAATTACGTCGCATTCAATCACATGCATATGTGAAAAGAAAAATGTTACATTTTGCCGCTTTGGGCCAGAATTAATCGACGACCACGACCTCACAATCGCGTTTACCCTCTTCGCCATTGTTGTCGTGACACGCATCGATTGCAAGCTTTGCCGCGCCCTCACCGTTAGCGAGACCAAATCCAATACCCGTGGCGGAAACTGCGAATGCCTTGGGTTCATCGGCGTCGCGATAAAGCTTGAAATTGGCCGTTGCCGCATAAAACATTGAAAACCCTTTGTCTTTCCAGCGTTTGGGCAGAATGCGCGCGGCCACGACACATTTTTTGGCACCGCCCTTCACCAGCTTGTTGCAGGAAGAAAGCGCAGCCGCATCCGCCGCGCCGGGCGTATGACGCGCGCCCGCCATCTGGAACGGAACGCTTTCGGGATCGGCCAACAGCTCTGCCGGGGACATCTCGAAAATCGACGGCGAAACCGCGATTGCGCCATAATACCGCGCCACGCGGCCGAACTGCTTTTTCGACTGGCGGCTTTCTACGAGTATTTTGAAATATCCCAGTTGCGTTTCGCTCAACCCGCTGTCTTCGACGTAATCCACTGAAAATCCTTTCGGTGAAAACAACGCCTTCTTGGCCGATTTCCCGTCTATCGGCTCCGCTGAAACGGGCAGTGCAGACAAGGCAAAAACAAGGGCGGTGGCAGCGTAGCGCATGAGTGACCTCAGGTGGTGATCGTTATCTTATGTCCTAACCCAGCAGATGACGCTTGCCCAGATGCATCTGGACTATGACGGCGGCATTGTTAGGGTCCATCTGCACGAAATGGAGCCCGCCACATGAGCCTTGATACCGTACTTTCCCGAATTGATGACGATCTGGACGAATCCGTTTCACGGTTGATGACGCTGTTGCGCATTCCGTCGATATCCACCGATCCGGCGTTCAAGGGCGATTGTGACCGGGCGGCTGATTGGCTGGTTGACGATCTGGCGAGTTTGGGCGTTGCCGCGGAAAAGCGCGCGACGCCAGGGCATCCAATGGTGGTTGGCCATATTGATGGCCCCGGTCCGCATTTAATGTTTTACGGCCACTACGACGTGCAACCAGTTGATCCAATTGAACTTTGGGATCGTGACCCATTCGACCCACAGTTGCAGGATACCGAAAGTGGCAAGGTGATCCGTGGGCGGGGCTCGGCGGATGACAAGGGTCAGTTGATGACCTTTGTCGAGGCATTTCGCGCGTGGAAAGCCGTTCACGGAAGTTTGCCCTGCAAGGTGACATTTTTCCTTGAGGGCGAGGAAGAATCCGGATCGCCCTCTCTCGTGCCATTTCTGAAAGAAAACAAAGAAGGTAACTCCCAAGCACCCTGTCCGATAGGGTTGCGGGGTTTTGTTCCGTCAGAGCCGTGCGATGATCTGAGGTGGTGACAGGGTCAGGATTTCCAGGATGTTGAACCGGTGTTTTCTGGCCGTCGAGATGACGGACCTGATGTCGGCGAAGACCCGCGCGCCCTCGAGGGTGCGGAAGGTGCCCGAGATTTTCATGCGCAGCTTCATCATGCGCAGGTCCTGTTCGGCCTGATTGTTTGTGAATGGGACCGCGAAGTCGGCGATGAATCGCAAAACGTCATCGCGGTAGTCACGCAGGCGGAGGAGCAGGTTGTGGCCTGGCCGCCTGGCTTTTCGGCCGCGGGTGCCGGGGCTTTTGGCCAGCGGGGGCCGGCGTTCGTGGAAGGCGAGCCCCTTGGCGAGGATCGCCATGTATCTGGTGACTATACCCTGGCGAACCAGTTCCGGGAGTTCGGTCTCGCCTTGATCCTGAGCCGCGCATCTGAGCTGATTGGCGCTATGAAGCACTGCGCTCATCTCCGTCGCCCAAGGCTCTTTTTCGATCTCTTCGATGGCCTTGAGTTCGCGCAAGTGATGCGCCCCGCAGAGGGCGTGGGCGTCCACTCCGCTCATATGGGCGTAGTAGGGTTTCCAGTGATCATGAATGATCGTCCCGCCGGTCAGGAAGGTTGGAACAGCACCGCGTTTGGCGCTGATGCGGTAATGGGTGAAGGCGGTATCGCAGATCGTGTGCAGCCAGTGCAGCTTGCCGGCAACACGAAGTCCGGTCTCGTCCAGATGCCGAACGCCGCCTTCGGCAAGCCGGGCGAGAATGTGTTCAACCACGACACCCATCTTATTTGCCGCGCCGCGCGTCCAGTTGGTCACGCTGGCCGCGCACAAGCTGGTGGCCCCAAACAGGTCGCGCATAAGCTGGCAGACCCGATCCTCGGGTATCAGCTGCTGAACATTGCAATAGACCGCCACTGCCCGCATGCGCGTGCCATATTGCACATGCGCGGCCACGCCATCGGGAAAGCCAGCCGTCGTCGTGGCTCGACAATGGTCGCAACAATAAACCGCCGCCTGATGCTCGGTGACCTCCAGGCGTGGCGCAGGCAAGTCGAACACCTGACGCTTCTCGATCCCTTTCACCATCTCCGCCGTCAGGGCGCTCTGACAGGCGCTGCAATGCGTCGCCTCATGCCGTTCGACAAAGTCGGGTGTTGACGTCTGGCGCAGGGTGTCGCCCCGGTGGCCAACTTGGCCGCCACTTTTCTTTCCGGATTTGCCACGCAGGCTGCGCGGGGCTGGCTTCTTCAGGCCATCACTTGAAGGGGGCTTGCTGCTATTGCTGCTGTTCTTGGCCAACTGTCGGCGCAGGTCCGTGATCTCTTCCGCCATGCTCGCCAACGCAGCTTCAAGCTCAGCGATCCGACGCAGAGCCGTGGCGAGAAGTTGTTCAAGGGCGGCAACCTGATCCATCCCACCACTGATTCAGAGAAATCAACCCGGCGCCACAGAATTCAGACAAGAAAGAAAAAAACACGCGCAAAATGGCAAATTCGACTCACCATAAAACTGACAATAACACTCAAACGTGGGGGGTGCTTGGGAGTTACGATTTACCGCAGCAATGGCCTTTGCGGCACTGTCGGCGGCCCCGGCTATGGCTGTCGATGAACACTACCTCAATGGCGATGCCGTGGTGGGGGGATATGACGTGGTGGCCTATCACACTGTCGGCGCACCGACGATGGGATCGGCTGATTATTCGGCAATGTACCAGGGCGCGACGTGGTATTTCTCGTCTGCCGAGAATCTCGAGATGTTCAACGCCGACCCGGCGAAATTCGCGCCAGCGTATGGCGGCTGGTGCTCCGCCGGGGCCAGCAAGGGCAAGAAAGTGCCGACGCTGCCGGATCTATGGGCAATTGTTGATGGCCAGCTTTACCTGAACAGCAGCCCAGCCGCACATAACAAGCTGTTCTTGGCGGACACCGACACCGTGATCCGCAAGGGCGAGGGCAACTGGAAGACAATCTTCGCAACCCCAGCTGGCGACCTGTAATCAGCGCGACGATCTGCGCGGGTGGATCACCGGAATGTCAGTCCGCGTGATCCACCTTCGCGCTAAAGGTGAGGAATTCACTCACCGCGGAGTAAACTTCATTAGTAACTCCCAAGCACCCTGTCCGATAGGGTTGCGGGGTTTTGTTCCGTCAGAGCCGTGCGATGATCTGAGGTGGTGACAGGGTCAGGATTTCCAGGATGTTGAACCCGTGTTTTCTGGCCGTCGAGATGACGGACCTGATGTCGGCGAAGACCCGCGCGCCCTCGAGGGTGCGGAAGGTGCCCGAGATTTTCATGCGCAGCTTCATCATGCGCAGGTCCTGTTCGGCCTGATTGTTTGTGAATGGGACCGCGAAGTCGGCGATGAATCGCAAAACGTCATCGCGGTAGTCACGCAGGCGGAGGAGCAGGTTGTGGCCTGGCCGCCTGGCTTTTCGGCCGCGGGTGCCGGGGCTTTTGGCCAGCGGGGGCCGGCGTTCGTGGAAGGCGAGCCCCTTGGCGAGGATCGCCATGTATCTGGTGACTATACCCTGGCGAACCAGTTCCGGGAGTTCGGTCTCGCCTTGATCCTGAGCCGCGCATCTGAGCTGATTGGCGCTATGAAGCACTGCGCTCATCTCCGTCGCCCAAGGCTCTTTTTCGATCTCTTCGATGGCCTTGAGTTCGCGCAAGTGATGCGCCCCGCAGAGGGCGTGGGCGTCCACTCCGCTCATATGGGCGTAGTAGGGTTTCCAGTGATCATGAATGATCGTCCCGCCGGTCAGGAAGGTTGGAACAGCACCGCGTTTGGCGCTGATGCGGTAATGGGTGAAGGCGGTATCGCAGATCGTGTGCAGCCAGTGCAGCTTGCCGGCAACACGAAGTCCGGTCTCGTCCAGATGCCGAACGCCGCCTTCGGCAAGCCGGGCGAGAATGTGTTCAACCACGACACCCATCTTATTTGCCGCGCCGCGCGTCCAGTTGGTCACGCTGGCCGCGCACAAGCTGGTGGCCCCAAACAGGTCGCGCATAAGCTGGCAGACCCGATCCTCGGGTATCAGCTGCTGAACATTGCAATAGACCGCCACTGCCCGCATGCGCGTGCCATATTGCACATGCGCGGCCACGCCATCGGGAAAGCCAGCCGTCGTCGTGGCTCGACAATGGTCGCAACAATAAACCGCCGCCTGATGCTCGGTGACCTCCAGGCGTGGCGCAGGCAAGTCGAACACCTGACGCTTCTCGATCCCTTTCACCATCTCCGCCGTCAGGGCGCTCTGACAGGCGCTGCAATGCGTCGCCTCATGCCGTTCGACAAAGTCGGGTGTTGACGTCTGGCGCAGGGTGTCGCCCCGGTGGCCAACTTGGCCGCCACTTTTCTTTCCGGATTTGCCACGCAGGCTGCGCGGGGCTGGCTTCTTCAGGCCATCACTTGAAGGGGGCTTGCTGCTATTGCTGCTGTTCTTGGCCAACTGTCGGCGCAGGTCCGTGATCTCTTCCGCCATGCTCGCCAACGCAGCTTCAAGCTCAGCGATCCGACGCAGAGCCGTGGCGAGAAGTTGTTCAAGGGCGGCAACCTGATCCATCCCACCACTGATTCAGAGAAATCAACCCGGCGCCACAGAATTCAGACAAGAAAGAAAAAAAACACGCGCAAAATGGCAAATTCGACTCACCATAAAACTGACAATAACACTCAAACGTGGGGGGGTGCTTGGGAGTTACCTTCATTAAACCCGTTGCAAATACATTGGTGGTCGAGGATGAAATCAATATCCTCAACCTGTTGAGCGCCTATCTTGAAAACGCCGGGCACGGCGTCGAAACGGCCAGCACGGGCGTTGCGGGGCTGGAAAAGGCCATGACCTCGAGTTTCGACTTCTGTATTTTCGATGTCATGCTGCCGGGGAAAAGCGGCACCGAAATTGCAGCTGCCATGCGCGCGGCCGGCAACCAGACACCGGTCCTGTTCCTGGCCGCGCTTGGAAACGAGACCGATATATTGCACGGGTTCGCAGTCGGCGCGGATGATTATATCGTCAAACCGTTTTCTCCCCGAGAGCTTTTGGTCAGGGTCGAGGCAATCCTGCGCCGCAGTTCCGCCATAGGACCGGATCGGGGCAACCTGGTCAGCACCGGTCCTATCCGGTTGGATGACAGCCAGCCGACCTGCAACGTCGACGGTGAAAACGTGGATCTGACGCCACATGAATACCGGATCTTGCGGCATCTTCTTGGCCGACCCAACCGCGTGTTCGAACGCGGCTCTCTGATCGCCGCCCTCTATGGGAACGAGGATGCCGTCAGCCCAAAGGCCATCGACGTGCATGTCCATCACCTGCGCGCCAAGCTGGGACAGGACGCGGGCGCCCTGATCCAGACGGTGCGCGGGTTCGGCTACAAATATGTTCCTGATGGCAATCGTCAGATGGCAAGCGCCCGTGTTTGAGCGATTGCACAGGCTGCCGTGGCTGACTTTGCAAATCATCGCGGCCAACGCAGCAGTGATCCTCGCCCTTGGCGCGGCGTGGTATCTGGCGTTCATGCGCCAAAGCAGCGTCTACTCGGATCGTTTGATGTCGACCTTCAATATCGAACCGGGCCGCTTACACGCGATGTATGTCGACGATGTAGAGCGGCAGCTTTGGGCCAGTATTATCATCGGACTTTTGGCAGCCATTCTCGCCTCCGTCGGGCTGGCATTTCTGATCGTGCGACCGTTGCGTTCCCTCGCACGTGCGACGGAACGTCTGCGCCATGGCGATTACGCCGTGCGGTCAGCGATCGAGAGGGGCGAGGTTGGCCATTTAGCCGAAAATTTCAACGCGTTGGCAGAGGCGCTTGAACGCGAAGACCGCCGCCGCGCCCAGTATCTTGCCGATCTCAGCCACGAATTGCGCACCCCGATCACCAGTCTGCGCGGTTATACCGAAGGGCTAGAGGACGGCGTCTTTCAGGCTGACCAATCGTTTTTCAAGCTGATGGCAAGTGAACTTAACCACCTGACCGCGTTGACCCATTCAATTGACGCAATGGAACTGAATGACGCCGCCATCGAGACGCGGCATGACCGCATCGCGACGACGGTGGGCAAATGCGTGGCTGAGGCAAAAACCAGGTGGGATGCGCGGTTCCATCAACGCGGGTTGACGCTGGACCTTGATGTTCCCCAAACTCTGGCAAGTCGGCAATTCGCGGTATCCGAGAACAACATTAGGCAAATCGCAGATAATCTTTTGTCGAATATGGTGCGCTATGCCGATGAAACCGGTTTTTGCCAACTGAGCGTGGCCAAAGGAAACGGAGGAAATTCGGCCAAATTGAATTTCAGTAACGCTGCGCCCGGAATCAATCACAACACTCTACCATTTCTGTTCGACCGGTTCTTCCGCATTTCCGACAGTCGCACCCGCACAAGTCATGAACACCCCAGCGGCCTGGGCTTATCAATCGTCAAACAGCTGTGCCTTGCCAACCAGGGCAACGTGAATGCCAGCCTTATTGGGGATCGATTGGAGATCGCCGTTCATCTACCGCTAAGATAAGGGCGGCTTTGTGTGATTTACCGGAATTATTGCGAAGGTCGGTGGCGGACGCCTTCAGACCCTACTATCCGAAGCAATCAACGTTATGCTCACACGCTTCAAGCGGCGGCTGAACTTGAGGAGCTGGGCGTTCAAAGTCGCCAGGCGCTCCAACATGCGAATAGCGCGGATCGCGCTACCGCCGATTTCGCACGTATCTTCCTTTGACACCGAACGGCCGCCGAGTCCGCGGTTTTCTCATTCGCAAGATCTGAATGCTGCGCTTTCGATAGAGGTCCGCTTTGACGGGCCGCGATGCAGCATTGGCTCCATAAGATAAATGGCAGCAAAGGGCCGTCCTGAGCGACCGCTCTTCTCGAAACGCTGCGCATTATGCTGCGACACCGCATGGCGGCACTGAGCCCACTTTGACAAATGCTGCGCGCCGAACAGATTAACACTATGTTGCGCAAACCGGCCATTGACCGGGAGCATAACGGCCGACTGCGCAGCGGGCATCCGGTTTTTGTGAATGCGAACAAGCCGCTTGCGAATTCTCGAAAGCGGCTATTGACCATTACGGGATAGAAATCTGTTCTTCGATGACTACTGTGCGGTCTACGCTGACCTTCACACACCGTCCCAGCGCCGCAACATCCAATACCACTGATCTGGATCAGCCATGATCCGCGCAGATAGACTGTCATTAAAAGCGCGCGTCATTGCGATGCTGTCGGTATGGGGGATTGGGGCTTCGAATACCACGCGAAATCTGTTCTCATCATCGATGCGAATGCCATAAGCAGGAATCATGGGCAGATCGTATTTGAGGGCAAGCTGGGCAGCGGAGAGTGATGTGAGTGCATCATGTCCCAGAAACGGGATCCGCACACCTTCGGCACTTTTCTCATCCAGCAAGATGGAAACAATGCCGCCATCGCGTAAATGGCGCACAAGGGCTTTTGTACCGACGCGACCGGTTGCCAAAACCGGTTTTCCACCAGCTTCAAGGCCCGCAAGTATACGGCGTGCGTAATGGCGGTTTTTATGGGGGCGATAGACAGTTCCGCTTTCCATACCGTGCATTTTTAACGCAACGCGAACCGCCTCGGCTTGTCCAAAATGGCCAGAAACAATAATCGCCCCCTTGCCAGCTGTGTGTGCCTCATTCAGGGCGGCCAGGCCGGGGCCGGAGATTCTGAACTTGTGGTGTTGGGTTTGAAATTCAGCATTATGGTAAATCTCAAAAAGTGTCCGCCCCATATGCCGGCCCATTTCCTGACCAAGCTTCGCGCGGGCGCTGCGTGTCATATTAGGAAAAACTCGTTTTGCTTCGCGATCAAATCGGCGTCTTGCGGGAGGAAACCAGCGCATGACTAATCCAAAGGATGTGCCCAAGCCGCGGGATCGCAAATCAAAGGCGCGCCAGCGAATAACAGTTAGCGCCGACCATAAAGGGAAGTATCTGGCGTGGTGCAGAACTGATTTCAATGAGGTGGAAAGCATGGCCCTGTATGATTGGGTTTAGCTGAAATACCAAGCGATAATACCAAGGGTGCTTCAAAATGACTCAGCTATGGATTTTGGGTACCGCCTGAGGTGCTGAGGTGATTCAAGATTGGCAAAGGAGACCACCGATGCCAGCCAGGATACCGATGCGAGCCGATTTTACCGCCAATGATCTGCGCAAGCTTGCCGCAGAGAGTTCTGATGCCCGGCAGAGCCGACGGCTTTTGTCGCTTGCCGCTATCGCCGATGGCATGTCGCGTGGGGCTGCGGCCCGCATTGGCGGGATGGACCGGCAAACGCTCAGGGACTGGGTGCTCCGTTTCAACGCTGATGGTCCAGCGGGGCTGCTGGATCGGCAGCGAGGAGGCTCGCGATCCCGCCTTGACAATGCGCAACTGGATGAACTGGCGGCTCTTGTCGAGACCGGTCCTGATCCTGAAAAGGACGGTGTCGTCCGCTGGCGGCGGGTCGATTTGAAGAATGTGATCAAGGCGCGTTTTGGCGTCGACTATCACGAGCGCCATGTGGGGCAGATTCTGCACAATCTGGGCTTTTCCCACATCAGCGCACGCCCTCAGCACCCGGGGCAGGACGTGCAGGTCATTGAGGATTTCAAAAAAACTTCGGCGACAATCTGAAGGAGACGCTTCAGGGGGTGCCGCCGGACAAACCCGTCGAAATCTGGTTCCAGGACGAGATGCGTCTCGGTCAGAAGAACACCCGCGTCCGCCAGTGGGCACGCAAGGGCACACGGCCCCGCCAGCCCGCCGATCAGCGTTACCAAAATGCGTATCTTTTTGGCGCCATCTGCCCCGAACGCGGCACCGGCGCGGCGATCATGATGCCAGCAGCCGACACCTATGCGATGCAGCGCCACCTGGAAGAAATCAGCAAAATTGTCTCCGATGGCGCCCACGCCGTCATCCTCATGGACCAAGCCGGCTGGCACACGACATCCGCTCTGGAAATCCCGCAAAACCTGTCGCTCATGTTTCTGCCGCCCAAATCACCAGAGCTGAATCCAACCGAAAACATTTGGCAATATCTCCGCCAGACATGGCTCGCAAACCGGACGTTCGACACATATGACGCGATTCTCGACGCGGGGTGCGAGGCCTGGAACAACCTCATCGCAAGACCGCAAACCATCACATCCATCGCAAGCCGCAACTGGGCGAAAGTCGGTCAGATTGAATAACCCTTGGTATAACGCTTTGGTTGGATTGTAAAGGCCGCCGCTTATGTGCCTTGCGAGATCGTGCGTCATGCGACGGCACTGGGGGATTTCCCATCAGTGATTGAACTGGCACATTTATTGTCTATCATGCTTCTGACACACCCGAAGATGCCCCGCCAGCGGCACCTTTCGCTAGAGAGTCATTGGTTGCGTCAGCGGAATCATCATTGACTTAAAGGTGTCGCTGATCGATAAGCGCGTGTGATCACCGTTCATCGCCGCCGCAGTGCTGCCGTCTCCGATGCGACCACGTGAATTCAAAAAAATGTAGCATGTTGCCACGTACAGACGTGGATTCGGAGATTTTGGGATCACCCAAAGATCTGTCCAGAGAGCCTATGCTGCGCCGTTAATGTCGGAATCTTATCCACTCGGAGCCACAGGAACAGCCATATCAATGGGCGGTTCCCATGCGCTCTTTCTGGCAGCACCGCTAAAGTTTTCTGCACGCGGCAACAACCAAAAGAACGACCGGGCATTGCATTTGTCCGATTGACCCAGACGAGGAAAAGAAATGACACTACCAAATTGGATTAAACCGGGCGTTTACGGCGCCGGAATTGGCGCAGTTGCGGCCATTATCCTGGGATTTTCCTGGGGAGGATGGGTGACTGGCGGATCGGCCAGCGAAATGGCGGACAATATCGCACGGGATCAGGTGCTGACTGCACTTGTGCCCGTCTGTATCGCCATGTCCGAGACCGACCCCGAGCGAGTGGCAAAACTCGCCGCACTTGATGCAGCATCGGCTTTCAAGCGACGTGATGCGATCGCGGATGCTGGCTGGGCGACAGTGCCCGGAATGGACAAGCCGGATCGCGATTTGGCCAAGGCTTGCGAAGAGGCCCTGAAAGCCAATGCGTCCTAATTTCGCGGGGTGCCGGGAATCCGAAGCCCGGCGCCGTATATTTGGTCGTATCCGGGCAATGGTTGGGAGGCGCGCGGTGTTGCCGTTCGCCCTGACCACGGCTCTGGCGGTGCCGCCGGTGTTCGTTCACGCACAATCGGATTCAGAGGTCCTTCCCACGAATTCGCACGCGAAACAGTACGGCGAGGGGTGGGATTGTGATCGCGGCTACCGGCGGTCCGAAGAGACCTGCGTCGAGATCGACATTCCGGAATACGCCTATGCGACAGGCAGATCCTACGGCAGCGGCTGGGAATGCGGGCATGGGTACTTGCGCGGCGATGAGTCGTGCGATGCAGTCGTTGTCCCGGCGAACGCTTATCTTGCCTCAACCGGCGACCGTTGGCGATGCGAGCGGCTCTACCGGCGCATGGGAGAGATTTGCGAAGCTGTCAGTGCACCCGAAAATGGATATCTGATAGAGCAATACTCCGGTTTAACCATCGGATGCGATTGGGGATATCGGGTTGAACAAGGCGACTGCGTATCGATCGACGTTCCCACCAACGCCCGCTTGACGAACCGGCGCAGCGAATTCGGATGGGTTTGTTTGCGCGGATATCGCGCCAAGGGAGATACGTGTGAGCAAGTCGCAATTCCCGAAAACGCCTACTCGGTCGAAGACATCCGTTCGATCGGTTGGAAATGCGAACGCGGGTTCCGCGCCTTAAGCGGAGCATGCCAGGAGATCGACCTGCCTGAAAATGCCCATCTGAACAGAATGGGCGACGGCTGGGACTGCAATCGACCCTATACGCGGGAACAAAATCAATGCGTTGCGGAATTGCCGTGAATGGCGATGGCCGGAAATTGAGTGCGACCACAAAAATTCTCGATGGAGAGAACCGTGGACAAAGACACGTTTAACGACAGCCTTGGAAAAAAAATGAAAGCTGAACGCGCGTTGTTTCAGCCTTGGGGAACCACGCCAAAGATCATCGCGGTCAGTGTGATCGCATTGATTGTTCTCGCGGTGATCACTCTGCTCTGAGACTGGCACGATAATATTTGATGACATTGCGCGCGCTTAACCCGCCGGAGAAAACCAAAATGACAGATACCGCACCATCAAGGAGCCGATATTGCGACTTTGCACCAAGTCTGGTCTCGGCAACACGCGGCTGCCAATTGCGCGCGCCGGCCAAACCGCTGATCTCTGCACTTTGTGCGTTGGCTGCATTGGGAATTTTTCTGACATTCGCAACGCCATCAATTGCCCAATCAGACCAAGTCAAGATTCCACGGAATGCCCACGCAAAGTCCTATGGCGAAGGTTGGGAATGTGATCTTTCATTCAGAGCCGTGGCCAATCAGTGCGTTGCGGTTGTGATTCCGCAGAACGCTTACGACACGCGACGCTCCTATGGAAAGGGATGGGAATGCCATCGCGGCTTCCGAGAGACTGATGGAGCATCCTGCGTCGAGGTTGTCGTTCCCGAGAATGGGTATCTCGACCCATCGGGCGAGAGGTGGCGTTGTCTGCGAGGCTTCAAAGAGGTCAACGACACCTGCCAAGAGATCGTTCTGCCCAGACATGCGTATTTATCGGACGAATTCTTCGGAGAGGATTGGAGTTGCGTTCGCGGTTACGAGGCCGTCGAGGACGAATGTATCGAAATCGTCGTTCCAAAAAACGCCTATTTGAACACCGTCAGTTTCGGGCAGCCGTGGACGTGTGAACGCGGATACTTCGAATCCGATGGCAAATGTAATGCCGTCGCCATTCCCGCAAACGCCTATTTGGATGATGCAACCTACGGGCAGGGCTGGAGGTGCGAGCGGGGATATTCAGAGACCGATACCGGATGTTCCCTGATCGATCTCCCCGAGAACGCGCATCTGGATCAATCGGGAAACCGCTGGTCCTGCAACCGGAGTTTTCGTCATTCAGGGGAGCTTTGTCTTCCCGAATCCTAGAATTCGACGCAGCAGCAATTCGGTTTGCGTGCGCCAATGTTGGCTCTCGCGAACATCGCGCGGCACGCCAGCGCCACCCAAAAGGACCAAACATGGACACCGAATTGAAGACCTTGAATGCGCCCCGCCTGATGCCTCACATCGCAAGGGTGCCGCCTGCGAAGCAACAGGCCGGGCA
Source organism: uncultured Paracoccaceae bacterium (assembly GCA_951812305.1). Taxonomy (GTDB): domain Bacteria; phylum Pseudomonadota; class Alphaproteobacteria; order Rhodobacterales; family Rhodobacteraceae; genus Rhodobacter_B. The sequence goes on along the minus strand of CATOSB010000004.1, from coordinate 262,242 downwards.
TAAAAGCCCTCATGTCCCGCCCGTCACACAACCGCCGACCGCAGTCGTTTATTGTGAAGGGAATTTCGCCCAAGTTGACGGCAAAACGGCGAACGGGCTGATCCGGCATTCGCAGGCCTACCGAATTATTTCGGTCATCGACAGCGACCGCAGGGGTCAGGACAGCGGCATTGTTCTGGACGGAACGGCCAATCAGATCCCGATTTTGGCCGATCTTGAGGCCGCGGTCGCCAGGGAAATCAACATTCCTGACACGCTGATCTACGGCATGGCCCCGTCAAGCGGCAAACTGTCGGTTGAGGATCGGGATGTGGTGCTCAACGCGATTTCTCTGGGCATGAACATCGTCAGCGGATTGCATGAATTTTTGAGCGATGACGCAGAGATCAGTGCGGCCGGTGCAGCCGCGGATATTTCGATCAGAGACATCAGAAAACCACGTCCCAGCAAGGATATGCGACTGTTCGATGGCAGCGTGGCACATGTGAATGCAATCTGCATTGCAGTTCTCGGCACAGATTGTGCGATCGGCAAACGCACGACGGCCACCGTGCTGGCGCGCGCCCTGAACGCAAAGGGCGTAAAGACCGTCCTGGTCGGAACCGGTCAGACGGGGTTGATGCAGGGCGCCAAGTATGGCGTTGCCATGGATGCGGTGCCGCCGCAATTTTGCTGTGGTGAACTGGAGCGCGCGATTGTCGCCGCGGAAGAGGCGGAGCAGCCCGAAGTCATCCTGATCGAGGGTCAGGGCGCGCTCAGCCATCCGGCCTTCTGCACCTCTGCCTTCATCCTGCGGGGCAGCCAGCCGCATGCCGTGATCCTGCAACACGCACCAAAGCGCCGTCATCGCTGCGATTTCCCAAATATGCCGATGCCAGACCCCTCGGACGAAATCGCCCTGATCGAAGCCTTTGCAGACACGAAGGTAATCGGGCTGACCCTGAACCATGAAGGTATGACCGACGATGATATTGAATCGGCCATCACCGACTTTTCGGCGGAGCTGAATCTGCCGGTCACGGATGCTCTGACCCGTCCGGTCTACAATCTGGTCGTAATGGTGCAGAACGCTTTTCCGGCTTTGCGGGAAATCCGCGCTGTGGCAAGGGAATGACCACGCCGCGCGTCGAAGTCGACTTGGGCAAAATTCGTCACAACACGAGATGCCTGGTTCAAAGGCTTGAAGCGCGCGCGATCAGCGTCATCGGGATTACCAAAGCCGTGTGTGGCCATCCGGACATTGCGAAAGCCATGCTTGATGGCGGCGCAAAGGGTTTGGGTGACTCCCGGATTGAAAACGTCGAGCGGATTCGGAATGCCGGCATCTCATGTCCCGTCACGATGATCCGCACCCCGATGTTGAGCCAGGTCAAGAGGATTTCCGAAAGTTGCAGCACCAGCTACAACACCGAGATTGATGTCATCGCGTTGCTGGGTGTGATGGCACACCGCAATGGAATGGTTCACGGCATCGTTGTAATGGTCGAAATGGGCGATTTCCGCGACGGTGTCATGCCGTGCGACATTGATGATTTCGTAGCGCAGATTCTTAATCTGCCTGGTGTTGCTTTGAAAGGAATAGCAGCAAATTTCGCGTGCCTGACCGGCACCGAACCTGATTGTCAAAGTATGGCGGCCTTCTCTGCACTTGCCGACAACATCGAGAGCGCATGTGGCCCGTATATTGAAACCGTGTCGGGCGGCAATTCGGCAAACCTGTCCTGGGCAACCGGCCCGGATAAGCGGGGACGGATCAACGAGTTGAGAATAGGCGAGGCGATCCTGCTCGGCGTCGATCCGGTTTCAGGAGTCCAAATCAGTGGGCTGCACACCGATGCCTTTGCTCTTGTGGCTGAGGTCATTGAAACGAAAGACAAGCCTGTACAACCGGAATGGTCCCCAGTGGTAGTCGAACGCAAGACCTTACGGGTTGTCCCCAGCAACAGCTGGTCCACGAGGTCGATTCTCGCAATTGGCAATCAGGACACCGATATCAGCGGGCTGGGATTTCCGGTCGGCATTGCTTTGAAAGGGGCCAGCAGCGATCATGCGGTGGTCGAGACATCCGGCCGGCAATTGCGGGTCGGCAGCGAAATGACATTGCGGCCAAACTACAAGGCGCTGATGCGCATTATGAATGCGCCGGATGTTGCGAAGGTGGTATTCAATCACTTGCCGGTTCCCGAAACCGTGTCGGCCAAAGAAAACCGATCCGGATTGGCCGTTGTGTGCACTGACGGAGTACGCTCATGAGTAAGGATATTCCGCTCGATGAGCCGCTCCGGCAAGCACTTGGCGACGTGCCGAAAAACCGCCCTTGCCTGAGGTGCAAAATAGTCTTTGAAAGTGAGGGATTTGGCGACCGCATTTGCCGCCGTTGCAAGGCCACGTCAGCATGGCGGAGCAATATCGCGGTTTCGCCGGGCTCAGCGCGTAGGCGGTAAACTCACCTGTGTGGATCGAGCGTCCGTGCCGGGAAATGCGCCCCAAGCGTCGGCCAATTGCACCGTTGTCGGTGCTCTGGCGGGTGCCTGATATCGTTGAAATGCGGCCTCATGTCGGCAGAGCCCTGGCGTCGGAGAAGGACAACAGGCGTCGGCTTTCTTCGTCCCAAAGATGCAGCCGGGCACAGCGAAAGCTTTCCCAAAGCGTGATGCGCTGACATCGCGTCAGGATATCGTGATCGCGCAGCACTTCGTTCAAGCGATAGAACGGTATCCGACTGGCGAGGTGATGCACGTGATGCACTCCGATATTTGCGGTCAGCCAGCGCAGGATACCGGGCAGTGCGTAGTAGGAACTGCCGTGCAACGCGGCTTCTTGCACGTTCCAGTTGCCCTCCCGCTCCCAACTGGTGTGTTCGAATTGGTGCTGGACGTAGAACAGCCACATCCCGATCGAGGCCGCAATCAGCATCGTAGGCAGGAAAACGAAGACCAGCACTTTCAACCCGCCGAGCCAAACCAAAAGCCCAAGCACCGCGGCAATCGCGGCGTTTGTGGCGAGCGCGCTCAGCCAATGGCGCCAGCCAGATCGCATCAACCCGACCGGCAGGCGGTTCTGCAGAAAAAATGTGTAGAAAGGAACGACGCCGAACAGGAAAAACGGGTTGCGGACAAGCCGGTACAGAAACCGACCGAGCCATCGCTTATCCCGATATTCCCGCACTGTCAGTGTGGGCATATCGCCAATGCCGCGCCGGTCCAGGTTGCCGGTCGAGGCATGGTGGATCGCGTGCGTTTTGCGCCAGACGTCATACGGCGTCAGCGTCAGCACGCCCAGGATACGCCCAGTCCAGTCGCCAATCCGTCGGTTCTTGAAGAATGCGCCATGGCCGCAATCGTGCTGGATCATGAAGACCCGGACCAGAAAAGCTGCGTTCAAGACAGCGAGTGCCATCGCAGGCCATATGCTGATCGACAGCATCCACCATGCTATCGCCCATAACGCCAAAAATGGCGCCAGGGTGACGGTCAGTTCGAAAATGCTGCGGGAGAGGATCGGCTCGCGGTATTTCGCGAGGACCCGGGTCCATTCAGATGGTTGCAACCGGGCGTCTTTCGTATGTCGGTAACAAGTCAAGTCGAGTCTGGGCGCCCTTGAGGACGCCCAGACGATCTTTAGGCCAGCGCCAGATTGGCCGCGCTCTCGCGCCCGTCGCGTCCGGCCTCGATATCGAAGGTTACCTTTTGGCCATCCTTCAACTCGCTGACGCCGGCGCGTTCCAGCGCCGTAACGTGCACGAATACGTCGCGTTTTCCGCCTTCAGGTTCGATAAAACCGAAACCCTTGGTGGCGTTGAACCATTTTACAGTACCGTTGGTCATATTTTGTCTCCACATAGATACCTGCCCGCGTTGGTGCGGCAGTTCGGTTCAGTCATTTTCGCATCGAGACTGAAGCCGTTTGATGGGAGACAGCGGTCGAAAGTCGTGACCTCGCAAGTCACACATGGGGACGAGCGGGACAATTGGCAAGGTGCCATTTATGCGGCCAACCGCAACCTGTTGCACAGGAAGAGAAAATGCCAGCAATCCACTTGTTCTGCACTCATGCTGCAAGCGCAATTAGCCGTTCGTGGCCTTGGGTTGGAAGCAGCGTATTCGCGTTTGTTCGCTGTGCGGTCATTCGGGCCCTGAAAGTCGCTGCATTGCACATGAATGGCCGCTATTCCCGCTGCATTACAGCAGACCAATGCCAATAGTGCCGCACATCACAAAATTACTACATCGACCGTTAGTAACTCGTTATGTCTCGATGCGCCGGAACCGGTCATTGGGTGTGTTGCGACGAACGGCGGCCTTGTTAAGCGATCTGTGAGTTCGATCACCGCCAGAATATGCACGTGCAGCGAATGGCCGGTTAGTGGGCTGCGGCCGCAGCATCGCGACAGCGCGCTGGATGTCGGCTGTGGGCCGTCCTCTACGGCGGCTATCTTGAAGATGTTAGAGCCGATGCCGCGCCGCCGCATGGCGGCAGTGAGCCCTTTCTGACGGATGCTGCGCGCCGTTCGATCGGCAGTTCTACGCAAAAGCGGAATTTGCAAGGTTCCTGCGACGTCCCTATCCGGCCCCACATAGCCAATCGACGTCGATGTGCTGCAGCCCACTGAAGCCGCCGTTCACTTCTAATGCGAGGTCCCGAAGTGTTCAAAATCGCAGTCTGCAGGACAGGGCGCGCTTCCATTGCGCTTTCACCAACGTTGGCCTGAACTGACAATCCAACCCAATTTGACGATTTCGGAAGGTGGATGAGCCGACTGCCGCTTCGATGAATTGCCACTTACAATTCACTAGATCGTAGACCGGTTCAGTTTCGAAGGAGTTTTGGATCGGAAAATGTACCGCGGACGTCTATAGCGGTTGTTCAAGTGTCGGAGCGCTATCTGAGACCGTTGTTCGATGCAGGTCACGCGGCTTATCATAGTCATAGCGTCTGGCGCGGTGTGTTAGCACTCGATTGTCCCACATGACCAGATCCCACTGCTGCCATTGGTGTTCGTAGACGAAACGCGGCTGGGTTGCGTGTTCAAGAAGATCAAGCAGAAACATTCGGGCTTCAGGGATCGGCCAGCCTTGTATGGTGCCCGCATGCGACGACAGATATAGCGAGAGACGATCGGTTCGAGGATGACGCCGAACCAGTCGCTGCAATACCGGTTTCCATTTTTCTCGTTCTTCTTCCGTGAATTCGTCAAAGCCGAGCTTTCCGCGAGAATAAATCTGGCTGTGTTCACACAACAGTGGCAGACATTTCTGTTGCGTATCAGAGTCCAGCGCGTCCCAGGCGGCGCGCATATCCGCAAACTCGGTATTGCCCCCCGCGTCGGGAACAACACGGCCCGACAGCAATGAAAACTTCGCCGGTGTCGACTTGAAGGAACTATCGGAGTGCCAGAGCATGTTGGCCAGTCCGAACAATCGGGTGCGATCGTCGCGCGCCAGGACTTGGCCATTTTTGTCCAGGTTTGAAATATCGTTGATATTCATGGACAGGCGCCGGTCGTTCTGGGCGATCAGATCACCGGTTGCAGTTTCCATAGGTCCAAAATGTGTGGAAAACGCGTATTGCTGTTCGTCATCGATAACTTGATCCGGAAACACCAATACGGCGTAATGATCCATTGAGTTTTCGATAGTTTCGGCTGTCTCAGCGGACACGCCACTGGCAATATCAATCCCCGTGACGCATCCAGCGAAATCAGGGCGAGCGGGGTCAATCGGTCGAATTTTTGGTTGCATAGCGTCCGTTTGGCGAAAACTGCCCGCTTGTTTGGAACACGCTAGCAAGACGCCAATAATTTTACCAGCTGCTTCACATTTCTCATTGAAGCTTGGCGAAGCCAGGCGAAATTGCAGAAAACAGACTCATGCAAAAGCGCAGCGAACGATTGCTTCCCGCCCGCTCTAAAGAAATTCTATGTCCTCATAGCCGGATGCTGCTGCGCGAACTGAATTGGAATTTTCTTTTGTCGCAGATACGGCTGCTTTGGTATTCGTCAATCGCTGCCAAAGACGGTTGACAGAGGGATCAGTCCCGCGTGACGAGAAGCCCCTTCATTGCAGATTTGTGTGGCGATGAGCCATCGTCTTCTTCGCAACAGCGCTCTGCCCCGTCAGATACATTATGATGCTGTCCAGCGTTATCAGACTGGATTGTTCAAACAATGATCCCCCAAACTGTCGAGTGTGATCTGTTCGAAGGTGCAAGGCAAAGTCAGCGAGTTGGGCCAGTTCGCTGTTCTGATCAGATGTAATCACCCCAACGCAGGCACCTTCGCGCCTTGCGATTTGAGCCCACCGGACGGTCGCGGACGGTCTTCCGGATCCGGATATAAACAGAATGGCGTCGCCATTTCTAACCGAAGGCGCGGTCGCGTCACCGACAAAATGGCTTCTAAAGCCAAGATGCATAAAGCGCATTGCCGTCATTTGCGCGATCAGGCCAGATCGGCCCTGACCCGAGAAGAACATCCGTCGGTTGATATCTGAAAACAGCTGAAGGAACGAAGTGAACTCCTCCACCTTCACCGCCTCAATAACGGTGGCCAGTTCAACCTGAATGTCGGTCAGCCGGTCACTTACGGCAAATTGCTCTTTATCCATGAGGCAGCCTCCAAGGGACTAACGGCTTCGGTAATCGCGCTTCCAACAACCAAGATCTCGGGGTTTGCACGAACGGCCGCCGCCAGATTGTCCGGTCCAATGCCGCCGGCCAACGAGACTTGGAAGCCACGTGCCTGCATCAGTGATACCCTGTCGATATGGGACAACGATGTATCCCCGGCCAGTCGCGCATCTGTTGAAGAGTGTACCGCCACATACCTAAAGCTCTCGGGCAGCCGAAACCCTTCGGGGATCAATACGTCTTTGCCCGTTTCCGTGATTGTATCGAGCACAACCGCTCTACCGTGTCGCTTGGCGCAGGTATCAACCGCCGCAAGTGTCGCCTCAGATGCGCAAGACAAAACGGTCATAAATGAAGCGTCCGAGCCAAATACCAGTTCAGCCTCAAACGCTCCGCCATCAACTGTTTTGGTATCAGCGAGCAGTGGAATTTTCGGGCAGAGTTCCTTCGCTGTCGTGAGTGCGGATACGCCAAAACGCTTGAGCAAAGGCGTGCCGATCTCAACGATGTCCGCTATGTCCCTGATCAGTGGCAAAACGCCAAGGTGCTCTGGCTTGTCCAAAGCTATTTGCAGCAACATTCCGTATCCGTTCGCATTTAAAGAGGAGAACTCAAGCAACCGTTCTGCTTACGCAGCCCCGAAAAGCTGACATTGGACGCGGCGCGGAAAAAATGCAATCAGGGCTGATCGCATTGAAAAAGTCGTTGGATTTGGCGCCGTTGCTTCGGCAAGTCACTTTGGCATTGGCCTAAACCGCGTCCGGTGAGTTGCCGTTAGCTTCGCGAAGCTTGCGGCGACGGGCCTTCATGGCTGCGTCTGCCTCGGGCGAGCCGTCATGGAATGACCCAAACCACTTGTCGAGCGGAACCATGCCATCGGCGTAGTTCACCTCGTGATAGCGATGGTGCAGGTAATGCGCATAATACGACGTGTCCAACGTGGATTTGTCGTCGACCACCACGCGGTCAAACCCTGTATGTCCTTGCGCCGGTGCCAACCCCAGCCGCGAGGCGAGGTTGATCATGTGGATCGGGTGCGCCGGAATCACGAAAAACAGCAGGATGGTCGAGAAATAGATGACATGCTCGATCGGGTGCATCGAAAGTCCCGACCACGGGATCGGGCTGACATTGCGGTGATGCAGCTTATGCGCCACGCGATAGAGCAGCGGAAAGTGCAACAGGCGATGCGCGAAGTAAAATCCGACCTCGTGAACAAACGGCACCAGAAAAAACAGCGCCACAAACCCGACCGGGTTTTCAGACGGGTTGATCATGGGCGCAAACCCGTTGGCATATGCCCACAGCAGCAAAAGTTCATAGGCCGTCCAGATCGGCACACCACTGGCCAACGTCCAGAACATGTTGTCATAGGTCTGGTTGTTGAACAGGAAGACGGGTGAATGTCGGCTTGGCCAATTGCGGTTGTATTTGAACGCCGTGTCCTGCCGGCGCCAGACATACAGCCACGTATGCCATGCGCCATAGACCAGCACCGCCAGCACCAGATTTCGGGCCAGCATCAACAGCGCGAGCCCAAGAGTCAGAGACTCAAACCGTTCCAGCGATGGCGTCAGAAAGGCCCAGATTCCCAGTGCCGCCACCGCATAAAGAACATTCCATGGCAGCAGGTATCCGGGAAAGGCAAAAAACCACATCAGGAACGCCCTGGGTTGGGGTGGCCAGACAAAAGCCGGGCCATAGCTGATACGCCGGTGCGGGGCCCAATAGCCCCGGCTGTCCTCGGACCCAAAGTCAGAGTCGTCCATGTCGCTGGCCTCTAGATTTTGTGATGAGCGTCACTTTATCGAAATATCGAAATTGGGGGAACCCTTCAGTCAAGGGACATAATCGGCTTGGGCACGATACCACAAATCAATAGGGTGAGGTAAGCACCGACCCCAGATCCGAAAGCAAATGGCATGAATGAAAAGCGACGTATTGGCAAAACCGACTTGGAAGTCGACACGCTTGGCCTGGGCGGCGCGCCGCTGGGCGGAAATTTCGTTGACCTTCTGGATACCCAAGCCAAAGAGTTGGTCGACGCTGCCAAAAATGCTGGCATCGGGTATTTTGACACTGCGCCATGGTACGGATTTGGCCGATCCGAGCGCGTGATGGGCGATATTTTGCGGGGTACGGATTACATACTGTCTGACAAGGTTGGGCGACTGTTGCGGCCCGGGCCGGTGGACAACCCGATGGATTTCGGAATGGTCGATCCGCTGCCGTTTCATGTTGTTTATGACTACGGCTATGACGGGATCATGCGGGCGTTTGAGGATAATCTTCAGCGGTTGGGGCTGGATCGGATCGACATCCTGTTGGCGCATGACATCGGGGTTTTCCAGCATGGCGAGGAAAACGCACGTCATTTCAAAGATTTGGCGAACGGTGGTTATCGCGCGATGGATGAGCTGCGTCGAAGTGGCCAGATCAAGGCCATCGGTCTGGGCGTGAATGAGAACGAGATCTGTCAGGATGCGCTGGGAATCGGCGACTGGGACGTGTTCTTGCTGGCTGGGCGATATACCCTGCTGGAACAGACGCCGCTCGACACGTTGTTCCCGGCCTGTGCCGCGGCCGGAACCAGCTTCATCTGCGGCGGTCCGTTCAATTCCGGTATCCTCGTTGGGCGGGACATGTGGAACTACGCGAAAGCGCCGGCGGACGTCGCGGATAAAGCCCGTGCACTGGGCAAGGCGGCGGATGATTTCGGTATTCCGCTGGCGGCGGCCGCGCTGCAATTCCCGCTTGGCCATGACATCGTCAGTTCGGCAATCCCGGGGCCGCGCGACAAGGCAGAGTTGGAGCAGATCGTTGATTGGTTTAACGTGGCCATCCCCGCAGAGTTCTGGGTCGCCCTGAAAGACAAAGGCTTGCTTCGCGCGGACGCGCCGGTGCCGTCCGGATAACCGTTTTGTGTGTCCTAGTCCCTTGATTCATCCGATTTGCGGGTAAAGGTGAGCAAGTTTGATGCGTGCGTCTTTAGTTGAGAATCGCCATGTCACCTTTGCGGATGCGGTGTTTCGCTCGGTTTCCCATGCCTTTGCTTCATTGGCCAAGGTGTTGCGATCAGGAATGCGGCGGTCGAGACATTGACGCGCAAGTGTGCTGAGTTCACATTCTGCGATGTTGAGCCAGGAGCCGTGTTTGGGCGTGAAGTGCCACTCAAACCGTTCGACAATGCGACGGGCTTCATCAGGTGGAAAGGCCTTGTATAACGACGCCGGGTTGTGGGTGTTGAGATTGTCCTGAACCAGTGTAATCCGGTCAGCCTTGGGGAAGTGGGTGTCGGCGAGGTCCTTGAGAATGTGGGCAAAATCGATGGCGGTTCGGCGGTCTCGAACGGCAACATGGCGCCAGCCTTCAAGCGGGGCAAACAACATGAACAGGCTGGCCACACCCGCGCGCTCGTATTCATAGTCGAAACGGGCTTCGCGCCCCGGCCGGATTGGGATCGGCGTACGGGTCTCAAAGGTCAGCTGCTTGCTGGTCTCGTCAAGGCAAACCAGCGGGCGGGCCGGATCATAGGGGCGCGTGTAGACTTCCAGCACATCTTCCATCGCAGCAACAAAACCTGCATTGGCTTTCGGAGGGATCACCCAATAGCGGCTCTTGTGCGGTTTGAGCGCGTTTTTTTGAGCACCCGATGGATCGTGCTGTCGCTGGCTGCTTCAACGATGCCCAATTCGACCACGCGCGTTTCCAGAAGACGCAAAGACCAGCGCGCGTGACCCTCCGGTGGTTCCGAACAGGCCAACGCAATGAGCTTCGCCTCAGCGGTTCCATCAAAGATTGCTGGCGTGGACGGGGTCTTCTGCTTTTTGCGACCCAGAGCCGCCTCAAGGCCTTCTTCCACAACCTGGCGGCGGGTACGGAATACTGTGGAAACACTGGTCTCCAAAGCTTCTGCAATCCGCTCGTCATCCCAGCCGCCACTGTCTGAAGATACATCTGCCTTGAGCAATATCCGCGCCTTGAGCAGTCGATACGCCGCCTGCCGACCCGTGCGGATCATATCCTCAAGCTGCAACCGCTCACCAGCATTCAGTCGAACAACATACTTCACAGCACGACCACATTTTGACATCTCAATACCCTCCCAAAATCTATAGCAGAGTGATTCAGAAAAATATCACAACGTCAAATCATGCGAAGCGAGGGACTAGCGCTATATGGATGTGGCGGGAAATGGGACGAAGCCGACGTTGAATATGCCACCAAAGCGCGGAATCAGGGCGAAGCCGACGCGCAATCGAAGACGCGCCCGCACGCGGCGGCGATTTGGCTGAGGTCATTGCCGACCTTGACTGTTTTTAAGGACTTGTCCGGGGCAAATCGCGCAACACTGTCGTTGGATCGCCCCGGCACGCATCGTCGATTGCGCGGCTTGATTCCGGATCAGCATAGCCGCCGCTCTGGCCCAGAAGCAGACCAAGTCCCCCGAACGGTTGAAAGACTCTAAACGGCGGTAAACCCTCCATCCACCGGCAGACACACGCCGGAAATCATGGCCGCCGCATCGGACAGCAGGAACACAATGGGACCTGCGCAGTCCTCTTCTGTCGCCCAGCGGCGCAGAGGCATCGTGTTCAAAAACGGCCCGCCGATATCTTCCCGCCCCCAGTAACATTCCGACATTGGCGTCATGACGACCGTCGGGTTCACGGCATTGACGCGAATGTTGTGTGGCCCCAGTTCAAGTGCCGACACGCGTGTCATGGCGTCGACGGCCCCCTTGGATGAGGCGTAGGAGATGTGACCTTTCAGCCCGACCAGTGAGGCCTGGCTGGAGACATTGACGATTGACCCACCAGTGCCCGCCGCGACCATTCCTTGGGATGCGTATTTGGTGACCAGTAACGTACCGCGCGTGTTGATATCGATGACCTTGTCGAAGACATCGGTATCCGTGTCCATCGGCGTCGCGATCTCTCCTCCCCAACCGCCGCAATTCACAACGCCGTACAGATCCAGACCCGACATTGCCTGTTCGACCTCTTCTTCAACGGTCAAATCGAAAGGCCGGGTGACGCAGCCGGTCTCTGCCGCCAGTTCCGTCAGTATTCCAGCGTCGCGACCAGAGGCGATGACGCGTGCGCCTTCCTGAACCAGCAGCCGCACCGTGGCGGCGCCAATTCCGCCTGAGGCCCCCGTGACGAGGATTGTTCGGTCCCTTAGCCCTGTGTCCATGGATTACCCTAATTTCCTTGGCCGAACGGTTCAGACCGTGGCCATTTGGCCGGATATGTCGAACAATCACAAGTCCGGTTGAATGAAAGGATCAATAGAGATGTCGGAAATGACCGCCGTTTTACGCGATGCAGAGTGGCTGAACGCGCCGCCGGACTGGGCACTGACGGATGACGCACTGTCGTTGACCACCGGCAACAAGACCGATTTTTGGCAGGATACGTTCTATGGCTTTCGGCGGGACAATGGGCACTTCCTTGGGTTGGACGTCGCGGGCGATTTCACCGGGTTCATCGAATTCCAAGCGGCCTATGAAATACTCTATGATCAAGCCGGGCTGATGATGCGCGCGGATGCGCAGAATTGGGTGAAGGCGGGAATCGAATATTCCGATGACGTCACCAATTTCTCTGCCGTCGTTACACGTGATGGGCGGTCGGATTGGTCAGTTATTAGCGTGCCCAAGATCATCGGCCCGCAACATGTTCGCCTGACACGAACAGGCGGGGCCGTGATCGTGCATTACCTTGGTGCGGCAGGGGCATGGCACCTGATGCGCGTTGCAGATTTCCCGCCGGATGCTCGAATCAAATTCGGGCCGATGGCCTGTTCTCCGCAGCGGTCGGGTCTGGCGGTGCACTTTACCGGGATACATATCGGCCCACCCATCCAGAATCCTCTGCACGCGGATTGAACCGGGGCAAGGCCCTAGAATGACTCAGAAATTGGTGGCCAATCGGGAAATTGCGCCCTAAGCTGACTTACGTACGTCAAAAATACCGACAGCCGTACAAATAGATTGGGAGGAATCAATATGCATTTTCGCAAACATTTGGCAGCGCTATCAATTGGCGCTGCCGCAATCGGTGGCGCTGCTGCCCCCGCATTTGCGCAACATGAGGGTGTGACCGTCAACATCCTGACCCGTCCGGGATACGTGATCGCCGGGCCGTTGATTGAACGTGGCAAGGATTTTGAGGCCTTGACCGGCGCCAAGATCGCCGTAACCGAAGTTCCCTTTGCCGAGATTTTCCCGAAGATCCAGAATGATTGGGCAACGGGTACGAATTCTATCGACGTCGGCGTATTCGCCGCCGGTTGGGGCGTTGAACTGGACGCCGCAGGGCTGCTGGAAGACCTCGACCCCTATATCGCCAATGACGACAAAATCATGCTGGACGACATCGCGCCCTACTTCCGTGAATTCGGCCAGAAGGTTGGCGGCAAGACCAAACTGCTGATGGTCGATGGTGACTTTCAGATGGTTTACTATCGCACCGATGTGCTGACTGAGGCTGGTGTTGAACCGCCAGTGACCTGGGAAGACTATCTTGATGTCGCCTCCAAGATTCATGGCATGGACATGAATGGCGATGGCGAGGCTGACTATGGGTCTTGCATCTTCAAGAAGCGGAACGCGCAGTCTTACTTTGCGATCCAGACTTTTGCCGCACCGATTGTGCAAACGCACGGCACGGCGCAGGGATTCCACTTCGACAATTCCACAATGACACCGCTGATCAACAACGCGGGGTGGAAAAAGGCGTTTGAGCTCTACAAGGCGACCGGCGAATTCGGTCCCCCGGAAGAGCTGAACATGGACATCGGCGACACCCGTGCGCTGTTCAAAGCGGGCCGCTGTGGTCTGTTGGTCGAATGGGGTGACCCCGGAACACTGCAGCTGGACGATGACGCGGCTTCGATTAAGGGCAAGCTGTATGCTATCGGCGCAATCGGGTCCCGCGAAGTGCTGGACCGTGAAACTGGCGAACTGGTTGCTGCCACGGCAGAGACCGCACCGCATTCCGTTGATGGGGTAAACTACTCGCCATTCGCGGCCTTCGGCGGCTGGGCCGGTGCGATCAACGCAAAAGCAGATGATGCGACCAAGGCGGCAGCCTATGACTTCCTGTCTTACATGAACCAGCCGGCGCAGTCGGGGATCGATGTCACGCGCGGGCCAACAGGGTATAACCCCTACCGTGTGTCGCAACTCGCAAGCATTGATCCGTGGGTCGAGTCGGGTATGCCCGCCGATCTGGCAACCAACTATCTGGGCGCGATCAACGGGGCGCTGGATAACTTGAATATGTCGTCTGACATGAAAATCCCGGGTGCCCAGCAATACACCGCTGTTGTTCTCGATACCGAACTTGCGCGTTACCTGGCCGGTGAAATCACCGTCGATGAGGCGCTGGAAAATATCGAGGAAGGTTGGGAAGAGATCACCGAGGACTTTGGCCGCGACGAACAGATCGCAGCACAGGCCTTGGCGCTCGGTTCTGAGTAATGCCAGCGACTGATGTCGTCTTTTGAAAACATGCGCCAGCCGAGAGCATTGTCGGCTGGCGCAAGCACCCGCGACCGGTTGGGCGAGTGGGTGGACAAGCATTCGGGCACGTTTTTCATCGCGCCCTGCGTGTCTCTGATCCTGATTTTCGCGATTTTTCCGACGATCTATTCGATTTTTTTCGCGATGAGCCGGGTGCGCTGGTCCGGTGACGGGCTGAAGTTTCGCTATGTCGGCTTTCGCAACTTTTCCAAACAGTTTTTCGGCAGCGCGGAACAGCATTTTCTGGGCCGGTTGGATATCACGTTCTTTGGCTGGGTGCTGTTCGCGATCATCGCCGTCGCGGTGTTGTGGTGGCTGATCCGGTCGGTGCGCATCACCACTTGGGTCGGGATGATTGGCCGGAGCATTTCTGCGGCGATGGCGATTTTCCTTGCCTATATCCTGTGTGCCTCACTCTTGTCGGGCAACAACATCGGAACGCTCTATACGACGCTGTTTTACGTCCTCGTTGGATGCGCCATACAATTTGTGATCGGCACTGGGCTGGCGTTTCTTTGTTCACAGCCGATTTCTGGCAAGAACTTCTTCCGCGTCATTTTTTTCATACCACTGATGATCACGCCCCTTGGCGTCGGTTACGCCATGCGTATGGTTGCCGATGTGACCAAAGGGCCGTTTGAGCCGGTCCTTGGATTTCTGGGGCTTCAGGATTGGGTCTGGTCGGCCGACGCCTGGTCCGCGCGGTTCATGATGATGGTCAGTGACAGCTGGCAATGGATCCCGTTCATCTTCATCTGCATGCTCGCCGCCTTGGAAAACATCCCGCGCGACCATGTCGAGGCCGCACAGGTTGATGGCGCATCAAGTGTTCAGATATTCCGCGAAATCACCTGGCCGCAGGTATTGCCCGTGGCGGTGACGGTCCTGTTGATCCGTATGATCGAGGCGTTCAAGATTGTGGACCTGCCGAACATCATGACAGGCGGCGGCCCGGGATCGGCGACCGAGTCGATGACGCTCAATTCAATGTATATCTGGCGTGCCAATGACCTCGGCTCATCAGCCGCGATTGCCTATCTCTTGTTGATCCTGACCGTGGTCGTCTGCGCCTCGTTCTTCAACTACGTCGTCATGGGCCAAATCAGGAAACCGCAGTCATGACGCAGGCAACCTATCGCTTCACCAAGGCGGACCGAACGCTGGCCCAGCGATTGTTCGAGGCACCGTCAGTCGGCAAAATGTCACCCTTTGCCAAGGTTGTGGCCTATGCGTTGCTGGCGGTCTGGTCGTTCTTTGTGCTGTTCCCGATCTATTGGGTGATCATCACATCCTTCAAAGATGCCGCCGCCGTGAACCAAGGGCCGTTCTATTTGCCCTTCATCGACTTCCAACCAACGCTGGAGGCCTGGCGCACCCAGTTTACCGAGGACCCGAACTGCAATTTCGCCGCCATATCGCGGCAGTTCGGGTTGTTGGTTTATAACTCATTCGTCTGGATCGTTTCGCCGATCGTGAAGCTCACCCCAATGGACCCGCAGATCTGCAAGATCTATCTAGCCTTCACCAATTCAGTGGTGATCAGCATCTTCTCGACGGGGCTGTGCGTGATCGTCGGGTCAATGGCGGCTTATGCGTTGGCGCGCATCCAATATGCACCGCGATTTGGCAACATCATGATCTTCGTGGGGCTGATCGTGGTTGTGATCTATGCGACCACCTATGCAGGTGCGCCGTGGTGGGCTTCAGCGACAGTTGCACTGGCGCTGTTCTACTTCCTCGCGCGTGCCTTGCGTGGTTGGTTCAAAATGCACCTGCGCAATGGCGATATCCTGTTCTGGATCATCTCTCAGCGGATCCTGCCGCCGATTGTCATCGTGATCCCCATCTATGTGATGTTCCAGGCGGTCAAGATGCTGGACACCCATCTGGCACTGATCCTGCTTTATGCGGTGGCGAATATGCCAATCGTCGTCTGGCTGATGCACGACTTCTTTGCCAACCTGCCAATAGAGTTGGAGGAATCCGCCCAGCTTGACGGCGCCACCCGCCCGCGCATCTTCTGGGAAATCGTCCTGCCGCTCACCCGCCCCGGCCTCGCCGCGACAACGCTGTTGATCCTGGTGCTCAGCTGGAACGAATACCTCTTCGCGGTCTTCCTTGCGACGGTCAAGGTGCAGACCATGCCGATCATGGTCGCTGCCAAAAACGCGGGCGAAAAGGGCATATTCTGGTGGGAGATGTGCGCAATCATCGTCGTGATGATCATACCGGTGATTGTGATGGCGATCCTGCTGACAAGATTCATATCCAAAGGTGTCTTGATGGGCGCGGTGAAAGGCTAAGAAATGGCAGAGATTGGCCACAAGGCGTCGGTTCGGTTCGAGAATATCGAAAAAAGTTTCGGCGACGTCAAAGTCCTGCGTGATTTCGATCTGGAGGTCGAACCGGGCGAATTCGTCGTCCTTCTGGGCGCGTCTGGGTCGGGCAAGACTACAGCGCTTCGCATCCTGTCGGGGCTGGAAAACCCATCAGCCGGACAGGTCTATATCGACGATCAGAACGTGACAGAAGTTCTGCCGAAATACCGCGACATCTCGATGGTGTTTCAATCCTACGCGCTCTACCCGCACAAGACCGTGGCCGAGAACATCGGCTTTCCGCTAAAGGTCCGCCGCGTCAGCAAGGACGAGATGGATAAGGCAACGCGCGAAGCCGCCCGGCAAGTGCAGATAGAGGACCTGTTGGACCGATATCCACGGGAATTGTCCGGTGGCCAGCGGCAACGCGTGGCGCTGGCCCGCGCGGTGATCCGGCAGCCTTCGGTCTTTCTGATGGACGAACCCCTGTCGAACCTCGACGCCAAACTGCGCGGCCACATGCGCGCGCAGCTAAAGCACATGCAAAAATCCATGGGGATCACGACGATCTATGTCACGCACGACCAGATTGAGGCCATGACCCTGGCCCATCGCGTAGCGATCCTGGAAAAAGGCGTGTTGCAACAACTCGCTACACCTGCCGAGATCTACAACAACCCCGCAAACCTGTTTGTGGCGCAGTTCATCGGTTCGCCGCCGATGAATGTGGTCCATGGCAGCATGGACGGGAACCAGTTTGTGACCAATGGCGTCCGGGTCAACGCGTCGGTCTCTGCCAATATCGAACGCGCGGTGATGGGCGTCCGCCCCGAAGATTGCTCCATCGCGCCGCCGTCCGACGGGACGTTTGTTGGCAAGATATTCACCAACGAACTGATCGGCGACCACGCGCTGGTTACGGTCGATTGGGGCGAGGATCAGATCGCTGTGAAGGCCCCCAAGGATTTCACCGGCGATCAAGGCGACGATGTCGGCGTTGTCATTCCGCCCGACCATCTGTTCGTCTTTGACGAAAGCAACGGAAGCCGTGTCCGCTAGCCTGCCCAAAACGATGCAGGCGACCCGGCTTTTGCAGACCGGAGACATCCGCACGGTCGAGGTGCCAGTCCCGCAGCCCGGTCCGGGCGAAATCCTGATCAAAGTAGAAGCGTCGGGCATCTGCGGCACAGACCGGCATTTGTTCAAGGGCGAATTCCCCTCGGTGCCGGGCAAGATTTTGGGCCACGAATTCTCTGGCATCATCGTGGATTCAGGCAATACCGGGATGGCCGAGGCCACGCGCGTCACCTGCGACCCGAACACTTGGTGCGGCGCTTGCGTCCAATGCCTGCGCGGACGGGTCAACCTGTGCCAGAACAACGTCGCCACCGGCATACAACGCGACGGCGGATTTGCTGAATACTGCGCCTTCCCGGCGTCCAAGGCGGTGGCTTTGCCGTCAGACCTCGACCCCCTGCACGGCGCGTTTTGCGAACCATTGGCCTGCACTTTGCATGGCATGGATACCGGCGCCGCCCAGCCGGGAGAACGTGTGTTGGTCATCGGTGGCGGCGTGATCGGCCTGATGGCCGTCCAGATTGCGCGTCTCGCCGGCGCTGAGGTGACCCTGCTGACCCGCGGCGCAGAGAAACAATCGCTGGGACGGGACATCGGCGCGCATCATGCTGTCGGCGATGCAGAAGCTCTCCGTGACCGTTGGCCTGTCGGCGCGGATTTGGTCGTCGAATGTGCCGGTGTTCCCGCAACCGTCGCCATGGCCCCAAGCCTGACCCGCACCGGTGGGCGGATCGTGGTTTTGGGCGTGCTGCCACAAGGCCAGCAAGTGCCCATCGAACCCTTTGATCTGCTGTTTCGCGAAATCCAGATGCACTACAGCTTCCTCAACCCGTTCACCCACGCCCGCGCGGCTGAGATGATCGCGACGGGCAAAATCTCTGTCGCGCCGCTGATCAGCCGGACCATCACCCTGGACCAAACAGCCGACGCCGTCGCCTCGCCGCCACCCAAGGGCGAGGTCCGCGCCATTGTGGTGCCGGGATGACCGCTAACGCTCAAATTCACAAGCTTAGGGGGCCGGAGTGAGCAACCAAGCGCAGGAATTCGACTATATCATCGTCGGTGCCGGGTCATCGGGCTGCGTTCTTGCGGCCCGACTCAGCGAAGACCCTGATGTCTCTGTTCTGGTGGTTGAGGCGGGCGGCACAGACAACAATTTCCTGTTCCGCTGGCCCGCCGGATTCGCCAAAATGACCAAAGGCATCGCCAGTTGGGGCTGGTCGACCGTCCCCCAGAAACACCTGAATGACCGCGTCCTTTGGTACACGCAGGCCAAGGTGCTTGGCGGCGGCAGCACCATCAACGCGCAGGTCTATACCCGTGGCAACGCCCGTGACTATGACGCTTGGAGCGATGATGGGTGCGAAGGGTGGAGCTATCGCGAAATCCTGCCCTATTTCAAACGGGCGGAAGGCAACGAGCGCTTTCATGATGATTATCACGGGACCGAAGGCCCGCTTGGCGTTTCCGCCTCGCGCGGCGCTTTGCCCATCGCCGACGCTTTCATCCGCGCCGCGCAACAATTCGGCATCCCCTTTAACCCGGACTTCAACGGTCGAAATCAAGCAGGCACAGGGTTCTACCAACTGACCCAGCGCGATCTCAAACGGTCTTCTGCCGCGACCGCATACCTGCACCCTGCATCGCAGCGGCCCAATCTTACGGTCCGGTCCGAACAGCAAGTGCGCCGCATCGTTTTGGAAAGGGCCCGCGCGATCGGCATTGAAACCGAAGAAAATGGTGAGGCCCGCCTGATCCGTGCCCGCCGAGAGGTATTGATTACCTCCGGCGCCATCGGCAGCCCAAGGCTGCTCATGCTCTCGGGCATTGGCCCGGCCGACCATTTGACCTCGGTGGGCGTTGACGTGCAGCACGACCTTCCCGGCGTGGGGCAAAACCTGCAAGATCACCTCGACCTCTGCACATTGGGCGAATGCAGCGGTCGCTATAGCTATGATGGCTATGACAGGTTTCCGCGTTCTGCTCTCGCGGCATTGCAATATCTTCTTTTCAAATCCGGTCCTGTGACGTCATCCCTTTTTGAAACTGGTGCCTTCTGGTTCACAAACAAAGACGCCTCGCGACCGGACGTCCAATTCCATTTTGGGCAAGGTTCCGGAATCGAAAAAGGAATTGTGGCAATCGACAAAGGTGGGGTCACGCTGAATTGCGCATACATGCGCCCAAAGTCTAGGGGAACCGTGACACTGGCCAGCTCAGATCCTAAGGGCCCGCCATTGATCGATCCAAATTACTGGGCAGAGCCGCAAGACCGCGAAGCCTCCTTAGATGGGCTCGAGATTGCGCGAGAAATCCTGTCTCAACCCGCATTTGAACCGTACCTGGCTGGCGAGGTGTTGCCCGGTCCGGATGTGAAGACCCGAGGTAACTCCCAAGCACCCTGTCCGATAGGGTTGCGGGGTTTTGTTCCGTCAGAGCCGTGCGATGATCTGAGGTGGTGACAGGGTCAGGATTTCCAGGATGTTGAACCCGTGTTTTCTGGCCGTCGAGATGACGGACCTGATGTCGGCGAAGACCCGCGCGCCCTCGAGGGTGCGGAAGGTGCCCGAGATTTTCATGCGCAGCTTCATCATGCGCAGGTCCTGTTCGGCCTGATTGTTTGTGAATGGGACCGCGAAGTCGGCGATGAATCGCAAAACGTCATCGCGGTAGTCACGCAGGCGGAGGAGCAGGTTGTGGCCTGGCCGCCTGGCTTTTCGGCCGCGGGTGCCGGGGCTTTTGGCCAGCGGGGGCTGGCGTTCGTGGAAGGCGAGCCCCTTGGCGAGGATCGCCATGTATCTGGTGACGATACCCTGGCGAACCAGTTCCGGGAGTTCGGTCTCGCCTTGATCCTGAGCCGCGCATCTGAGCTGATTGGCGCTATGAAGCACTGCGCTCATCTCCGTCGCCCAAGGCTCTTTTTCGATCTCTTCGATGGCCTTGAGTTCGCGCAAGTGATGCGCCCCGCAGAGGGCGTGGGCGTCCACTCCGCTCATATGGGCGTAGTAGGGTTTCCAGTGATCATGAATGATCGTCCCGCCGGTCAGGAAGGTTGGAACAGCACCGCGTTTGGCGCTGATGCGGTAATGGGTGAAGGCGGTATCGCAGATCGTGTGCAGCCAGTGCAGCTTGCCGGCAACACGAAGTCCGGTCTCGTCCAGATGCCGAACGCCGCCTTCGGCAAGCCGGGCGAGAATGTGTTCAACCACGACACCCATCTTATTTGCCGCGCCGCGCGTCCAGTTGGTCACGCTGGCCGCGCACAAGCTGGTGGCCCCAAACAGGTCGCGCATAAGCTGGCAGACCCGATCCTCGGGTATCAGCTGCTGAACATTGCAATAGACCGCCACTGCCCGCATGCGCGTGCCATATTGCACATGCGCGGCCACGCCATCGGGAAAGCCAGCCGTCGTCGTGGCTCGACAATGGTCGCAACAATAAACCGCCGCCTGATGCTCGGTGACCTCCAGGCGTGGCGCAGGCAAGTCGAACACCTGACGCTTCTCGATCCCTTTCACCATCTCCGCCGTCAGGGCGCTCTGACAGGCGCTGCAATGCGTCGCCTCATGCCGTTCGACAAAGTCGGGTGTTGACGTCTGGCGCAGGGTGTCGCCCCGGTGGCCAACTTGGCCGCCACTTTTCTTTCCGGATTTGCCACGCAGGCTGCGCGGGGCTGGCTTCTTCAGGCCATCACTTGAAGGGGGCTTGCTGCTATTGCTGCTGTTCTTGGCCAACTGTCGGCGCAGGTCCGTGATCTCTTCCGCCATGCTCGCCAACGCAGCTTCAAGCTCAGCGATCCGACGCAGAGCCGTGGCGAGAAGTTGTTCAAGGGCGGCAACCTGATCCATCCCACCACTGATTCAGAGAAATCAACCCGGCGCCACAGAATTCAGACAAGAAAGAAAAAAAACACGCGCAAAATGGCAAATTCGACTCACCATAAAACTGACAATAACACTCAAACGTGGGGGGTGCTTGGGAGTTACGAAATATCTAAAAAGCCCCGGCACCGCCCCAATTACCTTTGACCTCGCAGACCTGCCGCCACAAAGCGGTTTGACCATCGTCAGTGAAGATGGCGTGTGGCGCAGCCCGTCCACGGTGGCGGCGGAAGTCGCGCATAAGGATCTTGACTTTGAGACAGCCAAGGCCCTGACAGCTGCGGTGATCGCCAACACGGACGCTATGCTGACCAAGGCGCCCTATATGGCGACCACAAGTATCGGCACGATTGGTTTGGGGCTGTGTGGCCCGGTTCCGCTTAAATACCATCCCGGGTCCGTCGCAGCCTATGAAGAGGCCGGGATAACTGTGCCAGATTGCGCCAAGCCTGAAGAGTAAAGCCAAGCGGCAATAAAATGGTCTGGGGCGTAGTCGATTGCGCCCCAGTCAGAACTCTTTGAACGGGGAACAACGATGTCCGAGGCGGATAGCGCGGTCGAGACTCCCAGAGTTCGGCGGAATCTGTTGACCTATTGGCTGGCGGTGGCACTGGTCTTGATCGGCATGGTCAACGCGATGCCTGGTATCCCCGGAATGGATCAGGCGGTTAAAGACCTGACCGGCAATCCGAACGCGATCATCCGCAAGTTCCCGTTTGAGTACTACTATCCCTTCGCATTCGCTTTGATGATGCTGATCGTTGCGCTGAAGCATTCCGTTTGGCGGGCCTGGCGAGATCAGGGCGCGGTCTGGCGTCGGCTAGGACTGGCGATGGACGTGGCGTTGATCGTCGTGGCCGCCACGATCTCGCTCACCTATCTGGCCGAACTAGAAGCCGTCTGTATAATCGATCAGTTCACAGGTGACCGCGCGCGTATGATCGCGGAAAGCCTCAAGATCGAGAAAGAAAATGCGGCTCTGTTTGGATTGCCGGAGCCCACGACAGTGGACGATCCACAATGCCTGAATACCACCGGCGGTTGGCTCGTTTTGATCGTGGGTGTGGCGGTCGTTGTTTTCCTCGCCTACAACGTGAAGGTCTGGGGTTTCCCGCTGGTCCTGGTTGCGATCCTGATCGCGACGTACACCATCGTCACCGTTCTGGTTTGGTATTTCTACGGCACCGAAGACATCAACAAATATCTGGTGACCAAGATCGGCGGTGAGCCACGAATGTTGTCAGACGGGCGATCCCGGGTGCATGACATCCTTGTCAATAACGCCTCGGGTCTTCTGGGCCGATTCATGGACATCATCCTGAATGAGATCTTCCCCTATCTAATTCTAGGCGCCTTGTTCGGCGCATCTGCTGGCGGCAGGTCACTGATCAAAGTCGCATTTCGATGGACAAGGCACCTGCGTGGCGGACCTGCGCATGCGGCAATCGTTTCCTCTGCCATGTTTGGCACGATTTCCGGTGGTCCCATCGTCAATGTCCTGTCGACCGGTGTGTTGACCATCCCAATGATGATCAAACGCGGGTTCTCCAAAGTCTTTGCAGGCGGGACGGAAGCCGCGGCATCCTCTGGCGGGTCAATCATGCCCCCGGTGATGGGCGTGGCGGCCTTCGTTCTCGCCGCGCTGACCGGGGTCCCTTACAACGAGGTGATTATCGCCGCTGCGATCCCGGCCCTTGCCTATTTCCTGTGCCTGTTTCTTGCAGTGGTCTTTCAGGCGCGAAAACAACAGATCACGCCAATCGGCGAACTGACTGAAGAAATGCTACTGGAACGTCAGGACATCTATAACCTGATCATGATCTTCCTGCCGATCCTGGTTATCCTGTTCCTTTTGCTGACCAGCAAGGAATCGGTCGGTTGCGGCGCCATTGGGTGGCTGTTCGGCGCGGAGCGCGTGTTCACGGAAGCCGGGGTTTGCCGTGTGCAAAGCCTACCGTGGATTTTGAAGCTTGTGCAGAACGCCGCGGGCGATGCCGGAAGCGCCGGCTGGTGGGCCGTTTTCGTGCTGTGTTTTGCGCTGTTTCTTGACCCTGAAATGCGCGCCAAACCTGCAAAACTTCTGCATTCATTTTCCGATGCCGGCGTGTTGATCTCGACGCTTTATCTGATGTTTCTTGCCGTTTCGATCATCGATTTCTGCCTGAAATTCACTGGCATGCCATTCTTTATTTCGCTGGATGTGCTGCAGTGGCTGCAAAGTCTGAACCTGGGCACCGGCGGATCGGTGTTCTTTCAATTCTTGGCCCTTTTTGTGACCATGCTGTTGGCTGTGTTGCTGGGGATGGGCATGCCCGCTGTGCCGGCATATATCAATGTTGCCCTGTTGATGGGCCCCGTGCTTGCCGGTTTGGGGATATCGCTTTTCACGGCGAACATGTTCATTTTCTACTTCGCGGTTGCGTCTGCCATCACGCCACCGGTTGCGCTGGCCGCGTTTGCGGCGGCCTCGATCACCAAAGCCGAGCCCATGTCGACAGGATTTGCCGCAGTCAGGGTCGGTATCGTTATGTTCGTGATCCCGTTCATTTTTGCCTTCTATCCTGAGATTCTGCTGATTGAAGCCGCTGTTATAGACCCCACCACCAGCGCCGGTAGCGAGATCAAATATCTGCCCGGCTACGACGGTCAGATCTATTGGGGATCACTCAGCTGGCTTCTGCTTCGATTGCTGATCGTGCTTTACCTGTTGGCCAGCGCACTGGCGCGTTTCGATTGCGGTAAACTGGCGATATGGGATGTCGGGGTCCGGTTGATTCTTGCGGTGTTGGTGTTGGCCGCGGACCCGACAATTCAGAGCGTTGCAATTCTTTTCTCGATTGCATGGGTCGTTGCTCACATCGTCATGTCCCGCGGATCCGAAGACAAGGCTCGAAGCGTCTCAACGCGTTAGTTCGAATGCAGATTACAAGCATCCGGCATTTCACGTTCAAACAATTCGTTCAATGTCTGGGCAGCGGTTGCGGCCAGAAATTCTTCACTTGTACCGGAGGGCCTCATGATCGCAGCCACTGCCACCTAAGCGTACGATTGTAGCGGGCGCAGAAGGGCATCAATTTCCGCGGGAAAATCATCGAGCGGTCGAATTTATACTGTTGTCTCCGGTGTTTCAAAGGACTTTGAAAAATGGATGAGTCAAGGGCATTCTGTTTGCGCCAGTGCCGCTATGATCTAGCAGGAATGCCATCGGCGGGTTCGTTGAGTGCCGCGGACGTTCAAACATTCTGGTCCAGTTGCTTGGGCTCTCACCCGGCATTCGCTACGAATTTCCGAAAGTCGGGTCATGGAAATCAAGACCTTCGTTGCAAGATCCACCTCGATACCGAGGCCCGGCCGGTCGCTAACAATCCAATTGCCGAATTGGTCAATATCTAATGGCGCAATTAGATCGCGAAGCGGGTTCGGATTCACATCGACTTCCAACAGCCCGTCGCCGCCCGCTGCCGCCAAAAGATGGGCCGAGGCAATCAACCCGATTCCTCCGCCAAGAAAATGCGGGCAATAGCGGCGACCAGCCGAAATCGTTTTGTTGGCAACTTCAAGGCAGCCAGTGAAACCGCCCCATTTTGCGATGTCGGGCTGAATTACCTGCAGAGCGCCAAGGGCAATTGCAGACGAGAAAGCAGCACGCCCAGCGATGTTTTCGCCGCCTGCAAGCGGCACGGTCGTGCAAGCATCTAATTGTGCCCAGTCGTTGTCGGAAGAGTCGGCAGGGATCGGCTCCTCCATCCACCCGATTGGGCATCCCTCGACCGCCTCTAGAAAGGCGACTGCCTCTTGAAGGTTCCACGATTGGTTGGCATCCAGATAAAGCGTTTCACCCTCTTTGAGACCACTAAACGATTCCCTGACTCCGGCAACGTCGTTTGCCATGTCAAAACCAACCTTTACCTTGAAATGTTGTGCATGGTTTTGCCGGGCTGTTTCGATGGCCTGTCCAGCCTCTGAGACGTGGATGCCGCTGGCATAAAAGCCCACAGTATCGCGAGCCTCCGGGTTCAAGAACGTCCGGACTGGCACACCCGCACGACGCGCGAAGAGATCGTGAACGGCAATGTCGAAACCGGCGATCACCTGTCGAAATGGACCCCATTCGCCACATTGAAGCGCCCGAATTCGGGTGCAGCAGGTCAAATCCTCAAAAAGGGCGGCGGGCGATGGAATGTCGCGACCAAGCACCAGTTCCGCGATATCCTCGATCAGAAGCCGAACGCGATGCTCGGCGCCCGAAGATGGCCAGTTGGCGAATATTTCACCCCAGCCGAAATAGCCGTCCGCGTCTTCAATGCGCAGGAAAACGGCCGGCCTGTCTTTCATCGTCCCAAAGGATGTGCTGACCGGAACATGAACCGGCGCGCGATAGGCCATCGCCTGAATACAAGCTATGCGAACCGGTTGGGGAATTTGACTCACACCAGCTACAAACCCAGCGCGCGCATTTGCTGCGACATCTGAACATAGGATCCATCGATGTGCCGTTTGATGACGCGAACGGCCTCGTCGACATCGTTCGCGCGAAACGCTGCAATCAATTCGCGATGCTCGCGTTTTATTGCCTCGAAGCGTGGTGTCCGGATCGTCAGTTTTGCCCCATGCACGTTTAGCGCGCGGCGCAAATTCTCCCACATCTGGGCGGCCTGTTGGTTGTAATGCCGCCGACAGATTGTTCGATGAAAGGCTGCATCCAGTTCACGGAAGGTAATCAAATCAGGCCCGGGCTCTGCTTCGATCAATTTCTGGATTTCTTCCATTTCATCTATCAACTCAACGGGTGCAAATTCGGCAAACCAGGCAACAAAATAGGGTTCCAGCAATTGCAGAACCTCAAATACATTCTGAATCGTATTGGCGTCGGCCTTGCGAATAGTCGCGCCGCGGTTGGGGCTGATATCAACAAATCCCTCGCCCTGAAGACGGCGCAGCACCTCGCGCACTGGGCTGGTACTGACACCATAGCGCTGCGCAAGCTCGGCTACTTTCAGGCGCTGGCCACCTTCGAGCACGCCATTGGAAATATCTGAGAGAACGCTTTCGTAGAGCGAAGTTTCAGCATCTGACGGTCGATTGAAGGCATTCATCTTGCGAGGCATTTTCCCTTTGGGGGTGTGAAATTTTCACACCGGCTAATCCTCTGCTACCCAAGAAAAGCCCAAGTTTCCAGCAAATTAACTTCCGAAATATCCAATTTAGGCGTTTATTCTGAAAAAATAGTATACGATTTGTGATATTTGATGTTACGAAGTGGCAGTTAAGATTCGGCGCTCGGGGGGAATTTGACGAAAATCGTGACCATAGAGCCGCTTTTGGTAAGGGTCGGAATTCGGAATCAGTTGCTGATAAAAGTAACGACCGAGGATGGCATAATCGGTTGGGGTGAGTCTGGGCTTTCTGCTCGGGAGCGCTCGGTTGCCGCCACGGTTTCGCATTTTTCGGATTTTTTGGTCGGGCAGGATTCCCGGCGCATCTCGCGCATTTGGCAGGAGTGTTATCGCAGCCAGTATTTTGAAGGTGGCCGCGTTCTGACGGCCGCAATGTCAGCCATCGATATTGCGCTGCACGACATTCTGGGCAAAAGGCTGGGCGTTCCGGTCTATCAACTGTTGGGCGGCAAACAGCGCGACGCGGTCCCGAGCTTTGCCAGTTGCATGGGCGAATCCCGGGACGAGTTGCTGGAAAAGGCACGCATTTTGGTGAATGCTGGCTGGGATTGTATTCGGATATATCCATCCAATTTTGACAATGGCGGTGTTTATGATCCGCGCCGATCACTGAAGGGGACTGCTGAAGAACTGATCGCGATCCGTAATGAATTTGGTCAATCGATTGCGCTTGGGATTGACTTGCACCATCGGCTTTCTGTCGCCGAAGCCGCCAGTTTCTGCCACATGCTGCCACAGGGCACACTGGATTTCCTTGAAGAACCCATTCGCGCAGAAACCCCCGAAGCCTATGCTGCGCTGCGTACAATGGTCGACGTGCCATTCGCCATTGGCGAAGAATTTTCGTCCAAATGGGAAGCGGCACGATATCTGGAAGCCGGGCTGACACAATTCATGCGGCTCGATATCTGCAATATCGGCGGATTCACCGAGGCAATGAAAGTCGCCGGTTGGTGCGAGAGGCATTATGTCGATCTGATGCCGCATAACCCGCTGGGGCCAGTGTGCACCGCGGCGTCAATCCACATGGCGGCGGCGGTCCCGAATTTCAGTTGGATTGAGACGCGGCAATCCGTCGTTGAAAGCGACTTGGGTTTCCATGATCCAAAGATCTTCCCAAAGCAGGTTCAGATGGATGGTCCGGTCTATGTCGTGCCGGACGGCCCCGGCCTGGGCGTCGAAGTCGACGAAAAAGCCGCGCGCGCAGTGACGCCAGAGCATGTGGAACCCCCCCATCTTCGGCGCTCCGACGGGTCGGTCACGAATTGGTAATAAGGAAGCAAACTATGATGGAGGAAAAAATGAGTTTATCGCGAATGCCAAAGGCAATGTGGCGCACAAGCGTTGCTTCGGCCTGCCTCGCGCTGGCGGTGTCGCTGCCGGCTTGGGCGTTTCAGGAGGCACCTGATCTTGCCGCCAAAGTAGCCGCCGGTGAACTACCGCCGTTGGAAGAGCGTATGCCTGACGAACCAATGGTGATGGAGACGCTCGATAGTATCGGCGAGTACGGCGGAACCCTTCGCCGTGCCATTCTGGGTGGCGGTGACCAGCATAATATTCTGCGCCAGATCGGCACTGAACTTATGGTGCGCTGGAGCCATGACTGGAGCGAGGTGAAGCCCAATATTGCCAAAAGCTGGACGGTATCGGACGACGCCACAACTTACACGTTCGAACTGCGCCCCGGTATGCGTTGGTCTGACGGCGAACCATTCAGCGCCGATGACATCATGTTCTGGTACGAGGTGTTTCTAGAGCGTCGTCCTTGAAATCTGAATCGATGGGATTCCCACGTGGCAGGTTTTGTGATTCACCATATGTGGAGGTGGATCATGGGCAAATCGCTATCACTGGATATTCGGGAACGTGTCGTCGCTTTGGTTGATGACGGCCTTTCCTGCCATGAGGCTGCGCGGCGTTTACGGATATCAGCTGCCAGCGCGGTGCGGATCATGCAACGTAAGAGGCGAACGGGTGGGGTGAGAGCTGCGCCTCAAGGCCGCCCTCGGCGCAGCAAGCTGGATGTGGTCTCAAACTGGCTTAAGACACGCGTGGAAGCCGAGCCGGATATCACTATGCCGGAACTGGCCGAGGTGCTGAAACAGGAACATGCCCTCACCGCGACACCGGCGATGCTCTCGCGTTATCTGATCCATCGTCTTGGGTTCACATATAAAAAAATCCCTGATCGCGACGGAGCGGCTGCGCAAACGGGTGCGCGCTGCCAGGTACGAGTGGCAGCACCGCCGGATGCCGAGGATGCGCCTTGAGCCGCACCGGCTGGTTTTTATCGACGAAACAGCTGTCACGACCAAGATGACACGGCTTCGTGGTCGATCCCCACGCGGCACCCGGCTGGAAGCCGACGCGCCCTTCGGCCACTGGCGCACCCAGACCTTCATCGCGGGCCTGCGGATCGACGAACTCAGCGCCCCCTGGGTGCTGGACGGCCCCATGAACCGCGCCGCGTTCGACCTCTACATCGAGACCCAGCTGGCTCCAACGTTGCAGCCGGGCGATGTGGTGATCGCCGACAACCTGTCATCGCACAAATCGGCCAATGCGCAGGAACTGCTGAAGTCGCAAGGCAGCTGGCTGCTCTTCCTGCCGCCGTATTCGCCCGATCTCAACCCGATCGAAATGGCGTACTCGAAACTCAAGGCACACCTGCGTCGGCTCAAGGCCCGCACCTTCGACGCCCTTTTCCAATCCGTCGCCCAAACCTGCGACCTCTTCCCGCCAACCGAGTGCCGAAACCTCTTCAAAGCTGCCGGATATGTTGCAGATTAGATGGACGACGCTCTAGATGAACGCTTGACCCCGTCGAAGCACGCAAATTTCGTCGACTCTGGCGGCCCGGTGCAGGTCACCAAAAAGGGCGACTTTACCGTCGAGTTCAAATTCAGCGAGCCCAACGGTTTGTTCCTTCAGGCCTTGGTTTATGGGTTCGGCTATCCGCCCGTTGTGTATCCCAAGCACTATCTTAGCCAGTTCCACACCGACCATAACCCTGATGTGCAGGCGTTAGTCGATGCTGAACCGGCAGCGGCGGATTGGATTGCGCTGTTCAATCTGAAGGCGGGACCGATGCACACGCCGTCGTTCTGGCAAAACCCAGACCGTCCGACTCTGCACGCGTGGAAAACCAAGAACGCTTACGGTTCGGTTGATCGGGTGGTCGCCGAACGGAATCCCTACTTTTGGAAGGTCGACGAAGAGGGCAATCAGTTGCCTTATATCGACGGGCTGACTTGGGATCAGGTCGAGGATGCGGAATCGATCCTGTTGAAAGCCTTCAATGGTGAAATCGACTATATGGCGCGACACATTGGTCGCCCGGTGAACCTGGCTGCACTTACTGACAATAAAGAGCGTGGCAAATACGGCTTTTTCCAGGTTGGCGACATACCTGGCAGCCAGACGGCCATCCTGTTGAACCTGAATAATCCTGACCCCGTAAAGAACGAGATCGTTAACCAGTTCGATTTCCGCCGTGCGCTCAGTCATGCAGTAGACCGCGAAGAAATCAACGATCTGGTCTACCTTGGCGCAGGTCGTCCGGTGCAAACCGCGCCGCACCCCAATGCATCATTCTACAAGGAAGAATGGGCAACGCGGTACACCGAATTCGATCCCGATCTTGCAAATGAGTTACTTGACGGCATCGGGCTGGATCAGCGTGACGGCGACGGTTATCGGCTGGGACCGGACGGCAATCGGTTTACGCTGGTGTTCCTGGTCGCAGACGTCTTTGGGTGGCAGTACCCAGACGTCGCCGAATTGCTTGCGGGTTATGCCAAGGATGTCGGCCTCGACTTCCAGATCCGCGCCTCTGACCGTTCGCGGTTGCAGGAAATTGCCTCTGCTGCCGAACACGACGCTTACGTCTGGAATTGCCCGGGTGGTTTGAACGACGCCTATGTGAATCCATTCTGCTATTTGCCGCGCGGCGGTGCGGTTTATTGGGCACCGAAGTGGGCCGAATGGGGTGTAGACAACACCAAAGGCATCGAGCCGCCCGACAACATCAAGGAGCTCTTTGAAATCTACAAAGGTGTGACAAGTTCGGGCGACCCTGCACAGCAGGAAGCCGCGCTGCTGGAGTTGATCGAAAAAGGCAACGGCCTGCTTCTGACGATCGGTCTGATCCAAAGCAATGGCGCCTTCGGGATCGTGCGCAACAACGTGCGCAATTATGTCGATCCGATGCCGATTGCCGGCCAACTTTGGACGCCCGCACCTTACACCGCTTTGGTGTATTTCGAGGGCGGCGCGAACTTGCCGTAGGAATTCCTCCCTGCCTGTCCCGGGTTTAGTGCTCGGGGCGGGCACATTCATGTAATACTCAGTCTCAGCAACCGATCGAAAAGAAAGCCGGAGACACCCGATATGCTGGGATTTCTTTATCGCAGGATCATCTACATGATCCCAACGGTGTTTCTGGTGTCCATTGTCACATTTCTGATCATCCAACTTCCGCCGGGCGACTACCTGGACACTCTTGCGGCGGAATTGTCCGACCAGGGCGGCTTGGATGAGGGCACCGCGCAATCGCTGCGCGATCAGTATGGGCTGGGGCAGCCGATTTACGTCCAGTATTATAAGTGGATGAAAGGCATTCTGCTGGAAGGAAATTTTGGCCTTTCATTCGAAAAGAACGTGCCGGTGAACAACCTGATTTGGGACCGCCTGGGCTGGACCTTCGGGATTTCGATCTTGACGCTTTTGTTCATCTGGGCGGTGGCATTGCCAATCGGCATATATTCCGCGGTGCGGAAATATTCATTTGGCGACTACGCAGCCACGTTCCTCGGGTTTGTCGGGCTCGCCATCCCGAATTTTCTGCTGGCATTGGTTATGATGTACGTCGCATTTAAATATTTCGGCCAAAGCGTCGGCGGGCTGGTCAGCCCGCAATACATCGACGCGCCCTGGACCTGGGACAAGTTTGTCGATCTTTTGAAACATATCTGGATGCCAATCGTCGTTGTGGGAACATCCGGTGCCGCGGCCCTGATCCGCATCATGCGTGCCAACCTGCTGGACGAGCTTTACCGACCCTACGTTACAACAGCGCGGGCCAAGGGAATGTCAGAATTCCAACTACTGATGCGGTATCCAGTGCGGGTTGCGTTGAACCCATTTGTCTCGACCATCGGGTGGATCTTGCCAACGCTGGTTTCGGGCGAAATCATCGTCGCCGTGGTGATGAATTTGCCCACAACAGGGCCCCTTTTGCTGCGCGCACTATTGGTACAAGACATGTACCTGGCGGGTTCGCTGATCCTGATCGTTAGCCTATTGACCGTGCTGGGCACCCTGATTTCAGACCTTTTGCTGGCCTGGATTGACCCAAGGATACGGTACCAATGAGTTCATCCGATCCGACCACCGAAGATGTTGCCGTTCCGGCCCTGCTTGGCCCTTGGCAGCTGATGTGGCGAAAGTTCCGGCGTCACCGGGTGGCGTATTGGAGCCTTTGGATCATCGGTCTGATCTATTTTATGGCCTTGTTCGGGGACTTCATGTCGCCCGAAGATCCTGCCGACACCAACCGGCGCGGCATATTCTCGCCGCCACAGGGCATCCATTTTTTCGTGACCGGCGCGGCATATTCTCGCCGCCACAGGGCATCCATTTTTTCGTGACCGGTGAGGATGGTGCGCGCCAGTTCCTGTTGCATGGCAAAGCGATGCGCCAAAAGATCGACCAAGAGACAATGCGCCGAACTTACGCGGTCGATAACCGTCGCGTTATTCCGCTGGGATTCTTCGTCGAAGGCTTCGAGTACAAAATCCTCGGTCTGGTCCCGTCAAATACACATCTTTTTGGGCCGAAAGACCCGGACGACGTTGTCTATTTCTTCGGGGCGGATCGGCTGGGACGCGATGTGTTAAGCCGGATCATTTCTGGTACCAAAATTTCAATGTCGATCGGTCTGATCGGCGTGGCGGTTTCGCTGGTGATAGGCGTCACGCTGGGCGGGCTTTCAGGCTATTACGGCGGTTGGGTCGATAACGTCATTCAGCGATTGATCGAATTCCTACGGTCCATACCGACCATCCCGCTTTGGATGGGATTGGCCGCCGCTATTCCCTTGGGCTGGCCACCTTTGCGAACTTATTTCGTGGTCACGCTGATCGTTTCAATGATTGGATGGACTTCACTTGCGCGCGAGGTGCGCGGCAAATTCCTGGCACTACGGGGTGAAGATTTCATCACCGCTGCGCGGTTGGACGGGCTGACCGATTGGGAAATCATCCGCAAACATATGGTTCCCTCATTTTCCAGCCACATCATCGCCTCGCTGACGCTTGCGGTGCCGCTGATGATCCTGGCCGAAACCTCGCTCTCCTTCCTTGGCATTGGGTTGCAGCCACCGATTATTTCATGGGGCACACTACTTAAAGAGGCGCAGAACATCCGTTCGATCATCGAGGCACCGTGGCTGTTGATCGCACCGGGAACGATGATCGTGATCGCAGTTCTGGCGCTCAATTTCCTTGGTGACGGCCTCAGAGATGCCGCAGACCCGCATGCCCACTGATCCGTTTCATATCGCCCCGCCTGAAGGCTCGCCGCTGATCGAGATCCGTGGTTTGCAGACTCATTTCTTCACCGATGATGGGATCGTGAAGGCGGTCGATGGTGTCGATCTGGACGTCTACGCTAACCGAACGCTGTGCATCCTTGGCGAAAGCGGCTGTGGCAAGTCGATCATGGCCCGCTCGATCCTGCGCATCGTCGATGCGCCGGGCAAGATCACTGCTGGAAGCATCGTTTATCGCGGCGCAGACGGGCAGACAATTGATCTGGCCAAAGCGCGACATGTTTCGAAAGCGTTGCGTGACATTCGCGGGCAGGACATCGCGATGATCTTTCAGGAACCTATGGTTTCACTCGGACCGATCCAGAAGATCGGCCGCCAGATCGTCGAAACAATTCTGCTGCACCGTAGTGTCACAAAACGCGAAGCGCGCGAGATCGCCATCGAAATCCTCGACAAAGTCGGCATCCCAAAACCGGCGGAACGGTTTGAGGCTTATCCATTCGAGTTGTCAGGCGGTATGCGACAGCGCGCGATGATCGCGATGGCATTGTCTTGCCAACCGCGCCTGTTGATCGCGGACGAGCCAACGACGGCGCTGGATGTGACGACGCAGGCGCAGATTCTCGACCTGATTGCGGAGCTGAAAGAAGAATTGAAAATGGGTGTCATGCTGATCACCCATGACCTGGGCGTGGTGGCTGAAGTCGCCGAGGACGTCGCGGTCATGTATATGGGCCGCGTGGTTGAAAAGGGCGATGTGTTTTCGATTTTCGAGAACCCACAGCACCCCTATACGCAAGCCCTTCTGAAGTCGGTGCCCAAACTGGGCGCACCCAAGAAAAAGCGCCTGCCCGCCATTCGTGGAATGGTGCCGCATCCGCTTGCGCGACCCTCCGGTTGCACATTCAGAACGCGCTGTGATCGTGCCATTGCAAGGGTCTGCGAATTGCGCCAGCCAGCGTTGATCAAACGCGACAGCACAGAGGTCGCCTGTTTCCTGCATTCAAAGGAGGCGGCCGGTGACTGATACAATCCTCGAAGTCCGCAACCTTGATAAACATTTTCCACTCGGCGGCGGAATGTTCCGCAAATCCACAGATGTCGTGAAGGCGGTGGATGACATCACCTTTGATGTACAACGAGGCGAGGCCTTCGGGGTCGTCGGAGAAAGCGGAAGCGGCAAGACGACGCTTGGACGCTGTATCATGCGGGTTCTCGACCCGACGAACGGCACAATCAGCTTCAACCGGAAAGAAGGCAATCCGGTGGAGCTGGTCACTGCAGAAAAGCGCGCGCTTCCCGATGTCTGGCGCGACATGCGCATGGTGTTTCAGGACCCGCAATCGTCGCTCAATCCGCGGCTTCGCGTGATCGATATCGTCGGACAGGCCTTGCGGAAATCCGAAGGTCTACGCGGTCGCGCACTAGCAGACCGGGTGTCGGAACTGCTGGAACAAGTGGGATTGCGGCCGGAATTCCTGATGCGTTATCCGAACGCCTTTTCCGGTGGTCAGCGCCAAAGGCTGGGAATCGCGCGCGCGCTCGCAACCAAGCCCGAACTTGTGATCGCAGACGAAGCGGTTTCGGCGCTTGATGTTTCAATTCAGGCGCAGACGCTGAACTTGTTGCAGGACCTTCAGGACACATTCGCGCTGACCTATATCTTCATTGCCCACGACATCGCGGTGGTCGAACATTTCTGCGACCGCATCGCGGTGATGTATCTGGGGCAGATTGTTGAATTGTCGACTTCCGAGGCGCTCTTTCGCAATCCGAAACACCCCTACACCCGTGCTCTGCTCAGCGCCGTGCCGATCCCCGACCCGCGAGCGCGAAAAAGCCGAAGGTTGCCCACGGGACTTAGCGACGGCAGTGAGGCCAAAACCGGCTGCCGCTTTTCCAATCGCTGCCCACATGCGACCGATATTTGCCGCAGCCAAAACCCGCCGCGCAAACAGGTCGATGGTGCCGACGTTCTTTGCCATTTCGCGGGAGAGATTTGACCCGTGACACCGCGCCCTAATGTCATCCTTATCACCACCGACCAACACCGTGGCGACTGTTTGGGGCTGGACAAGCGCAACGTGAAGACACCACATATCGACACGCTCGCCCAACGCGGCGCACGGTTCACCAAATGCATCTCACCGCATCCGATGTGCCAGCCTGCGCGCGCCTCTATCCTGACGGGCAAGTTGCCCTATACCCACGGCGTTCGCGACAACGGGCGAAATCTGGACCCGGAAATAGGTGCTGAGGGTTTAGGCGGCATGTTTGCCGGTGCGGGATATGCCACGCATTTTATTGGTAAAGCACATCTGGCAAGTAATGAGACATTCCACCCCACTGGAACGCCAGAATGCTATCACAGTACGGCCGATTTTCCGGCCGATTGGGGCGGGCCATATTTCGGGTTCAGCGAAGTGGAACTGATGCTGCGACCGCATCATCATTGCGTATGGTCCGATGCCCCGTACACCTTGCACTATGAAAACTTCCTCAACGCGGATGGGCAGGGCCGTGCACGTTGGGACAAGGCCAAGGCGCACTTGCCGCCCGAAACCTCACATTTTCAGGCCTGGCGCTCAGCCTTGGAAGAACCTTGGCATTCGACCCCGTGGATCGGTGAACGCGCCGTCGACCTGATTGAGCGCAAATGTAATGATCCATTCTTTGCCTGGGTGTCATTTCCCGATCCACACCCGCCGTTTCTGGCGCCGGAGCCTGGGGCCAGCCACTATGATCCCGACGATGTCGACATTCCCGCAAACCACACGCCCGATCTTGAAACCCGGCCGTGGTGGCACAGAGCGTTCATCGAAAGTCCGGTACGGAAGAACATCAAACGCCCCCACGCCGAAGGCGGCACCGATTGGGGCAAGTCCGAAACCCTGACCGAGCGTCAGATCCGTGACATTACTGCGATCTACTATGGCATGATCACCGCCATCGATCACCAGATTGGCCGAATTGTTGATGCGCTCTCGGCGGCGGGTACACTCGACAAAACGATCATTGTCTTTTGCAGCGATCACGGTGAATGGCTGGGCGATCACGGTCTGCTCTTGAAAGGGCCGATGTTGTATGATGGGCTGTTGCGGGTGCCATTGGTACTGGCCGGACCGGAAGTGCCCGTCGGTGTTTTCAACGAACCGGTTTCGACGCTCGATCTGCGTAGCACATTTGCCGATCTATGCGGTATATCGGCCAGTCCAGACAATGGGCGCTCGCTTGTTCCGACGATGGCCAGCGAATCCCGCGACTTCGCGCTGAATGAATGGGAAGTTGACAGCCAACGCAGCGGCATCGACCTGGACCTAAGAACGGTGCGCAGTCAGCGCTACAGGATGTCCGTGGACCTGCTGAGCGGCGCCGGGGAACTCTATGACCTGCAAGAGGATCCGGACGAAATGGTCAACCGCTTCGAGGATGTGTCCGCGCGGACCGTTCGACACGTGCATTTAGACATGCTCCAGTCCCGGTCAGACGACATGATCCCGGCGGCGCAGAGGGTAGGCTGGCACTGACTGCGCGGTCTGATTGTTGATCCACCTCGCCCGAACGCATTTCGCAGGTTCGTTGTCTACACTCCAAAGCGTTGACAAAACCGCTAGGTAAATTGAGTTAGGCTCGATCATCAGAATAACGTTCCACACATCCGCGTAAGAAAGATCGGCATCCCGAACACCTAGTCAACTGAGCGGCGAATTCATCCTTTTGACGGGATACCCGAGCTAGCCGTTCGCGATAGCTAAAGAAACGACCGGTTTGTCCGCGCTACGTGAATTTGCCCACTGAGAATTTCTGCGCAGTCGATGAATGGCCGATCTCCTCGCTGCCCTGCGGCGCTGAAATCTGAGCGCCTGCCGCATTTCTCGCGCCGCGAGCGCACGCAGCACAAAATCATAATGGCCGAGTCGGGCTCTTTCCAGCCGACTGCCGGTGCAGCAAATCGCTAATCGGCGGCTTCCCGTAAACTGACATTTGGTTTGGATGGTAGAATGGGCCGTCAGCGCGGTGCTGATGCTTGGGCCTGGAGGGAGGGTTGGAGGGCATATCATGCCTAGAGTTCAACTTCCTGCAACGACGCCAAAACGCCGGGCCTGGAACAAAGGCCGCATCATCGGTCAGAAGCGACCGCTCCTGCCGAAACAGGTTTGGGCAATCCGTGCACGGCTGGAATTGGCCGGCAATTTGCGTGACTTGGCGCTTTTCAACGTCGCCATCGACAGCAAATTGCGAGGATGTGACCTTGTTCGGCTCACCGTTCGGGACCTGGTCAGCAGCGAGCAGGTGAAAGAGCGCGTCACCGTCATCCAGAGCAAAACCGGCAAGCCCGTTCAATTCGAACTGTCTGAGAACACACGGGATTCAGTCGCCATCTGGTTGGACACACCCGAGATGCTCACTTGCCGGTTCATGTTTCCAAGCCGGTTTCACGACCGCCCGCACATTTCGACGCGGCAATATGGTCGGCTCGTGCGCGATTGGGTAACCGCGATTGGTCTGGAGCCAAGCGGATACGGCACCCACTCCTTGCGACGTACCAAAGCGTCGGAGATTTACAGGAAGACTGGAAACCTCCGCGCAGTGCAATTGCTGCTCGGCCACACCAAGGTCGATAGCACGGTGCGTTACTTGGGCGTGGAACTTGAAGATGCGTTGAGTATCGCTGAACGGATCGACATCTGAACGATGGTGGCGGGCGGCTTGTGCCGTTCGCCATCCAAAAGCGGCCTTCCCAGAGATCTGTTTGCCCGACCGCACAGTGCCCAATCTGCTTGTTGGATGCGGCGCAGCGAATGTCTCAATTGTGGCAATTTGGCGGAGTCATACCAAGGGTGCTTCAAAATGACTCAGCTATGGATTTTGGGTACCGCCTGAGGTGCTGAGGTGATTCAAGATTGGCAAAGGAGACCACCGATGCCAGCCAGGATACCGATGCGAGCCGATTTTACCGCCAATGATCTGCGCAAGCTTGCCGCAGAGAGTTCTGATGCCCGGCAGAGCCGACGGCTTTTGTCGCTTGCCGCTATCGCCGATGGCATGTCGCGTGGGGCTGCGGCCCGCATTGGCGGGATGGACCGGCAAACGCTCAGGGACTGGGTGCTCCGTTTCAACGCTGATGGTCCAGCGGGGCTGCTGGATCGGCAGCGAGGAGGCTCGCGATCCCGCCTTGACAATGCGCAACTGGATGAACTGGCGGCTCTTGTCGAGACCGGTCCTGATCCTGAAAAGGACGGTGTCGTCCGCTGGCGGCGGGTCGATTTGAAGAATGTGATCAAGGCGCGTTTTGGCGTCGACTATCACGAGCGCCATGTGGGGCAGATTCTGCACAATCTGGGCTTTTCCCACATCAGCGCACGCCCTCAGCACCCGGGGCAGGACGTGCAGGTCATTGAGGATTTCAAAAAAACTTCGGCGACAATCTGAAGGAGACGCTTCAGGGGGTGCCGCCGGACAAACCCGTCGAAATCTGGTTCCAGGACGAGATGCGTCTCGGTCAGAAGAACACCCGCGTCCGCCAGTGGGCACGCAAGGGCACACGGCCCCGCCAGCCCGCCGATCAGCGTTACCAAAATGCGTATCTTTTTGGCGCCATCTGCCCCGAACGCGGCACCGGCGCGGCGATCATGATGCCAGCAGCCGACACCTATGCGATGCAGCGCCACCTGGAAGAAATCAGCAAAATTGTCTCCGATGGCGCCCACGCCGTCATCCTCATGGACCAAGCCGGCTGGCACACGACATCCGCTCTGGAAATCCCGCAAAACCTGTCGCTCATGTTTCTGCCGCCCAAATCACCAGAGCTGAATCCAACCGAAAACATTTGGCAATATCTCCGCCAGACATGGCTCGCAAACCGGACGTTCGACACATATGACGCGATTCTCGACGCGGGGTGCGAGGCCTGGAACAACCTCATCGCAAGACCGCAAACCATCACATCCATCGCAAGCCGCAACTGGGCGAAAGTCGGTCAGATTGAATAACCCTTGGTATTATACCAAGGGTGCTTCAAAATGACTCAGCTATGGATTTTGGGTACCGCCTGAGGTGCTGAGGTGATTCAAGATTGGCAAAGGAGACCACCGATGCCAGCCAGGATACCGATGCGAGCCGATTTTACCGCCAATGATCTGCGCAAGCTTGCCGCAGAGAGTTCTGATGCCCGGCAGAGCCGACGGCTTTTGTCGCTTGCCGCTATCGCCGATGGCATGTCGCGTGGGGCTGCGGCCCGCATTGGCGGGATGGACCGGCAAACGCTCAGGGACTGGGTGCTCCGTTTCAACGCTGATGGTCCAGCGGGGCTGCTGGATCGGCAGCGAGGAGGCTCGCGATCCCGCCTTGACAATGCGCAACTGGATGAACTGGCGGCTCTTGTCGAGACCGGTCCTGATCCTGAAAAGGACGGTGTCGTCCGCTGGCGGCGGGTCGATTTGAAGAATGTGATCAAGGCGCGTTTTGGCGTCGACTATCACGAGCGCCATGTGGGGCAGATTCTGCACAATCTGGGCTTTTCCCACATCAGCGCACGCCCTCAGCACCCGGGGCAGGACGTGCAGGTCATTGAGGATTTCAAAAAAACTTCGGCGACAATCTGAAGGAGACGCTTCAGGGGGTGCCGCCGGACAAACCCGTCGAAATCTGGTTCCAGGACGAGATGCGTCTCGGTCAGAAGAACACCCGCGTCCGCCAGTGGGCACGCAAGGGCACACGGCCCCGCCAGCCCGCCGATCAGCGTTACCAAAATGCGTATCTTTTTGGCGCCATCTGCCCCGAACGCGGCACCGGCGCGGCGATCATGATGCCAGCAGCCGACACCTATGCGATGCAGCGCCACCTGGAAGAAATCAGCAAAATTGTCTCCGATGGCGCCCACGCCGTCATCCTCATGGACCAAGCCGGCTGGCACACGACATCCGCTCTGGAAATCCCGCAAAACCTGTCGCTCATGTTTCTGCCGCCCAAATCACCAGAGCTGAATCCAACCGAAAACATTTGGCAATATCTCCGCCAGACATGGCTCGCAAACCGGACGTTCGACACATATGACGCGATTCTCGACGCGGGGTGCGAGGCCTGGAACAACCTCATCGCAAGACCGCAAACCATCACATCCATCGCAAGCCGCAACTGGGCGAAAGTCGGTCAGATTGAATAACCCTTGGTATCAGGAGAAAGTTACTCCCCCGAAAGAGCGAGGACGGACGCTTTGAGGACGCTCAATCTTTTTAAGAATACATCGCGAGATTGGGTGTCGTATTTTGCTGCCTTGGCGCCTGAGTAGAGGAAATCGGCCACTTCACGCGGTTTCATCCCTTTTTTGGCCATTTTCGCCTCAAATGGCGCCATTCGCAGAGCGATCATGTCTACCCATTCGGCCGCAACGTCCTGCAAATCTTTCGCCGCGATCCCGCTGAAGCCCTCGATGAGCCCGGCGGCGTCTGGCGATTGCTCGATAATGTCATACCAGGATATCGGGCCTAAGCGGTAAAACGCGTCGATTTTGTCTGCCAAGCTCTCCAATCTGTCCCACTCAAGTTCGACTGCCTTAAGAGTCTCGGACGCGCCCATCCGCACAACGGCGCGGAATACCTCGTCTTTGCCGTCATAGGCATTATAGAGCGTTTGGCGCGCCACGCTGGCCTCGCGCGCGATGTCGTTCATTGTGGACTTGCTGAGCCCGTATCGAGAGAAGACGCGCCATGCGGCTTCGAGGATTTGTCGTTTCCGCTCGTTCATATCTTGCTCAATTTCGCTCTTGCGCTTCAGTTCTATTTTGGACATATTGACCAAAAATGTCCAAAAGTCCAATTCCAACTCGACCAGGAGGTCACCATGGAGTTCGTCGTAAATGGAGAAAAACGCAAGGCGGATGTTGAATATGACATGCCATTGCTTTGGGTTCTCAGAGATGAACTGAAGATAACCGGAGTGAAATACGGCTGCGGAATTGCGCAATGCGGGGCGTGCACAGTGCATGTCGATGGTCAGGCTGTTCGGTCTTGTCAGGTTGCTGCCGGGGAGGCCGACGGTGCCGAAATTACGACGATCGAAGGGTTGGGCACACCTGACGCACTGCATGTGGTTCAGGCCGCCTGGATCGAACATCAGGTCGCGCAATGCGGATATTGCCAGTCAGGCCAGATCATGCAGGCCGCCGCGCTTCTGGACATCGATCCCGAGCCGACGGACGAAGTCATCGACGCGGTGATGGGAGGCAATCTGTGCCGCTGTGGCACCTATCCTCGCATCCGGGCTGCAATCCACGCTGCCGCCAAGTCATTGAGGGAGGGTTGAGCCATGGGACGTCTTAGAACTATCGGTCGCCGCAGCTTTC
Source organism: uncultured Paracoccaceae bacterium (assembly GCA_951812305.1). Taxonomy (GTDB): domain Bacteria; phylum Pseudomonadota; class Alphaproteobacteria; order Rhodobacterales; family Rhodobacteraceae; genus Rhodobacter_B. The sequence continues at coordinate 220,740 of CATOSB010000004.1, read as the reverse complement.
TTATCGGTTCCGCGGCGGTCATGGGCGGGGTGGCTTTCGGGTTCTATCGATCCGCGCGCCCCTTCGTGAACCCAAACCTCGAGATGCTGAAAAGCGGCGAGGTCACGTTCAACCCGTGGGTCATCGTCAACAATGAAACGTGCATGGTGATCGCACCGCATGCGGATAAAGGTCAGGGCGTCTTCTCGGCGCAGGCGGCCTTGATTGCCGAAGAACTCGACGTTGATCTCGACCAGCTTCAGGTGTCATTCGGCGTCCCCAGCGAGGCCTATTACAACACGGCCATGGCCGACGCGTTTGCCGGGTTTCCGATGTATGAATTCAGCGCACAGGCAGAACGCATTCGTGGCTTTGCCCGCGGTGCCCTGCGTGCGGCCCTGCCATCCATGGGAACCGGTGGTTCCTCTGCAATGCCTGACAGTTTCGACAAACTGCGCATGGCAGGTGCCGTCGCCCGCGAAACGTTGAAAATGGCCGCCTCTCAACACAGTGACGTGCCGGTCGAACAGCTGAAGACAGCGCATGGCGCCGTGCAATTGCCGGATAGATCAGAACTGAAATACACGGAACTGGCCGGTCTGGCGGGAGAGCTGACGCCGCCCGCTTTTGTTCCGCTGCGTGACAAGTCGGAATGGAAGATCATTGGCAAGCCAATGAAACGCGTCGATATCCCGGCCAAATCGACGGGCACGATGCAATACGGCATCGATTTCGAGACCGAAGGCATGCTGCACGCCACGATCAAGGTGAACCCCCGACAAGGTGGCGCGTTGAACGGCTTTGATACCAGCGCGGCCAAGGCTATGCGCGGCGTTAAGGAAATCTTCGAGATCACCGGTGGTATCGCTGTGGTTGCCGACAACACTTGGCGCGCCATCCAAGCCGCGAACGCGGTTGAATGCGACTGGGGTCCGGCAAGCTATCCAAGCGAACAGGCGGACCACTGGGCAACGCTGGAGAACGCGTTCACCGAGGAACATGCGAATGCCGAGGCCCGCAACGAGGGCGATGTCGAGGCCGCGCCGGGTGAAACGGTTACCGCGGAATACCGCTCTCCTTACGTGGCGCACGCGCCGCTGGAGCCGCTGAACGCGACAATTCTGGTTACCGATGAGCGTGTCGACATCTGGACCGGTCATCAGGTTCAGATGTTCGCTGAAGGCACAGTCGCCGAAATAACAGGTCACGACGCAGAGAATGTGCATCTTCACAACATGTTTATCGGCGGCAGTTTCGGGCACCGGCTGGAATTCGATTATCTGAGGCAGGCCGCTGAAATCGCGGTCCAGATGAAAGGCACACCGGTCAAGATGACCTATTCCCGCGAAGAGGATTTCGCCCATGACTTCCCGCGACACATCACGATGGGCCGGGGCGTTGGCAAACACCAGGATGGCAAGGTGACGTCCCTTGACGTGCAGATCGCCGGTCAGTCGGTGATCGCGTCACAGATGGGCCGAATGGGGCTTAGCCTACCCGGGCCGGATACCCAGTTACATGAAGGCGCATGGGACTATCCGATGTTCAACCTCAAGAACAATCGCGTCCGGTCATATCGGGTGACCAATCTGGCGCCCGTTTCTTTTTGGCGTTCTGTGGGCGCCGCGCCGAATATATTCATCTACGACACGTTGCTCGACGAAACGATTCATGCTGCCGGTGCCGACCCGCTGATGGAGCGAATCCGCCTGATGGGTCACGAACCGTCGGTGAAGGTTCTAGAGGCGGTCGGTGAGATGTGTTCGTGGGGCGGGCCGAAGATTGGCGACAAAACTGGACGCGGAGTGGCCTATGGCTTTTCCTTTGGCGTTCCCGTGGCAACCATCGTGCAGGTGACCGATACCGGCGCTGGCATCAAACTGGATGAGGTCTGGGTTGTGGCCGATGTAGGCACGGCGATCGATCCCGGCAATCTCGATAATCTCGCCACTGGCGGTACCGTATTTGGCTTGGGTCATGCGATGAATTGCGAGATCACTTATGCCGACGGCATGGCGGAACAGACGAACTATCACCAGCACGAAGCAATGCGGATCTGGCAATGTCCGCCCATCCATTTCCGGGTGTTGGAAAACATGCCGAATGTGCGCGGTTTTGGCGAGCCACCGGTGCCCCCAGCCGCGCCCGCGCTCGGCAACGCTATATTTGCGGCGACAGGTCTGCGACTCCGGGAGATGCCGTTTAACAAATTCGTCGACTTCGTGTGAAAGGCGCATCATGAAACCGATTCTGATTCTAGCTGCCCTATTGGCTGGCCCCGCGCTTGCAGCCGACAAGATCGAGATAAACCCGCCCGCAAAAGGTACTGTGAGCAACGCACAGGGGCTCGAAGCTTGGGTCCGTATTTACGAGGTCGTCAGCCACCCACGCTGCGCCAATTGCCATACCGGCGCCTCTGATCGCCCGATGTGGTCCGGTCCAAGCTATGGACGCACACGTGTCCACGGCATGAATGTACAGGCTGGCGAAAGCCGGATCGGGGCAGAGTTCGTCCTGTGTTCGACATGCCACGCGTATCGCGAAGAGCCGTTGGATACGCCCCACGCCGCGCCACAAGTCGCGGCAGACTGGCGGCTTGCACCGCCAGAGGCGGATTGGTTCGGAAAAAGCTCGGACGACATCTGCAATCAGCTGCGCGACCCTGACCGCAATGATGATCGCGACTATTTGGCCTTGGCGGAGCATCTCGACCACGACGTGATCCTGCATTGGGCCTGGAATCCTGGCGGTGGTCGTGAACCGGCGCCGTTCAGCTTGCAAGAACACGCCGACGACATCCTGATTTGGGGCGTCGCCGGATATCCATGCGCCAACGACTGAGGAACACCTCATGAGACCGATAAACTCATTGATAGACTTGGCTGGCTATTTGCTGATGCTCTCTGGTGCGATGCATATCGTAACCTTTGCGGCAAACGGTTTCACCTATGGACAACAAGGGCTTGCGCCGGTCGGGCTTTTGTTCATCGTACTGGGTTATTCGCTGCAGCGAACCGAATGGCGCTGGCTTGGCTATGTTGCCTTTTTGGGTGTGGGGATCGGCGTTTCTTTCGCGATCCGGGAATTCTACATCTCAACAACATCGCCTGCATGGTGGTACCTGCTGATTATCATCGTCGACATCGCTGCAGTCGCCACGCTATTCGTCTTTCTCTGGCGATCACCGAAAACGGCTGATGTGCCATCCAGAACGGAAATTTGATCGGCGCCTGAATTGTCCGCATCCTTCGTGTCCAAATTCCGTGCAGCGAGTGTAGCGTTTAGGTTAGGCCTTCGAACCCATCAGGCCACGACCGCTTCCGCGACTTGGACTGCAACGCGGCAATAGACCCGCCGTGCGTGCAAATCGATGCTGCATTAGCGAAGGTTGAAAATCCAAGGTCGGGATTGTCCTGCGATCCGTAAGCAGGCCCGTTCCAAAATGCTGCGGCCTGCATGAATGGCGGCAATGCGAATGGTTGGGTAATGCTCTAATCTTGCGGCAAATACGCCATCAAATGAGTCTGAGATGAATTTGCCGAAATCGGGCGATGGCGGAGGAGGAGTCCGTATGCCCCCTGTTTTTGGGGGTTCACCCGCATTCGTCACGATCCACTAAATATGTTTAATTTCATGTGGTTAAATTCGCACCGCGCCATTGACGTTCAGGGCCGTTCGCCTTAAATCTAACCCAAGTGTGGGAACGGATGTGGGAACGATATGAAGCTGAGCGCTCGAAAAGTTGAAACGGCAATGGCTGGACGTCATGGAGACGGGCGCGGGTTGTTTCTGTACGTGAAGGCAACGGGTTCGCGTTCCTGGGTGCTAAGATATCAAGTGCAGGGGCGACGCCATGATCTTGGCTTAGGCGCTTATCCTGATGTTACCTTGGCAATGGCGCGACAAAAGGCAACCGATGCAAGGCGTTTGATCTTGGGAGGCGATGACCCGATTACGAAACGCCGCCAAGCCCAGCCAAAGACATTTAAGGACGCCGCTCTCGAATTGATTGAAAGCAAACGGTCTGGATGGAAGAACGCCAAACATGCGGCGCAGTGGACCTCAACGCTGGAGGCTTATGTTTTTCCCAAGCTTGGCCTGATGCAAGTCACAAAGATTGCAACTGCAGACGTGGTTGGGGCACTCAAACCGATATGGTCCCAAAAGCCCGAAACCGCCAACCGTGTGCGGCAACGGATCGAAGCAGTTCTAGACTATGCGTCCGCGCTGGGCATTCGTGAAGGGGATAATCCTGGACGCTGGCGCGGTCATTTAGACAATCTACTGCCGAAACCCACAAAGGTACGGGCGGTGCAACATCACCCAGCCTTGCCTCATGCGGTTATGACAGACTTTATGGAAGCGTTGTCCCATCGCAAGGGCGTTTCGGCGCGGGCTTTGACGTTTACAATTCTCACGGCGGCACGGTCGGGCGAAACCCGTGGCATGACTTGGGCGGAAGTGGATCTTGAAAATCGCATCTGGACCATCCCAGCCCAGCGCATGAAAGCAGGCAAAGAACACCGCGTTCCCCTTACACCTGCCGTTATCTCCCAGCTTGGACCAAGGGGCGCAGACACCGATTTGGTTTTTGGCAGTGAAACGAAAGCGGGCAAACCAATTTCAGATATGAGTATGACGGCCCTTTTGCGCCGCATGAAGTACGACAACATCACCGTTCATGGGTTCAGGTCCACCTTCCGTGACTGGGCGGGCGAAGCCACTAACTTTCCGCGTGAAGTTATCGAAGCGGCGCTGGCCCATGGGATCAAAGACAAGGCGGAAGCGGCCTATGCGCGGTCTGATCTTTTTGACAAGCGCCGTGATCTGATGCAGGCTTGGGCAAATTTGGCAACCCCGGAAACCTTGGGCGCGAACGTGATTGCACTTTCCTGAACGGGTCTGAACTTGTTTAAGAGGGCAAGGCAGACTTGACCACTGAATAGCAGAGCAAGAACAAAAAGGCAGGAAGAGCAATTGACAGGTAACGAACAGCGCAAAGAGCTGGAAAGCCAAATCTGGAAAATCGCCAATGACGTGCGTGGCGCAGTCGACGGGTGGGACTTCAAACAATTCGTGCTTGGAACCCTGTTCTATCGTTTTGTCAGTGAAAATTTTGCCCGCTATATCGAAGCAGATGATGAAAGCATCAAATACGCCAGACTGTCCGATGACATCATTACGCCAGAGATCAAAGACGACGCGATCAAAACCAAGGGTTACTTCATCTATCCCAGTCAGATGTTTGTGAATGTTGCCAAGGCCGCAAACACAAACGAAAGCTTGAACACTGACCTTGCTCAAATCTTTGCTGCTATCGAAAGTTCTGCGAGTGGTTATCCGTCAGAACAGGATATCAAAGGCTTGTTCGCTGATTTTGACACAACCAGCAATCGCCTTGGCAACACGGTTAAGGAAAAGAATTCGCGCCTTGCCGATGTGCTGAAAGGCGTTTCTGGTCTGAACCTTGGGGAGTTTCAGGACAATCAAATCGACCTGTTTGGCGATGCCTACGAATTCCTGATAAAGAACTACGCGGCCAACGCGGGTAAGTCGGGTGGAGAATTCTTCACGCCACCCCATGTATCCAAGTTGATTGCCCAACTGGCTGTTCATAAGCAAACCACAGTGAATAAAATCTATGACCCAGCGGCGGGGTCTGGCTCCTTGCTGTTGCAAGCCAGAAAGCATGTCGACGAACACACCATCCAAGACGGCTATTTCGGGCAAGAGATCAACCATACCACCTATAACCTCGCTCGCATGAACATGTTCCTGCACAACATCAACTACGACAAGTTCAACATTCAGCTGGGCAATACGCTGATCAATCCACATTTCGGCGATGACAAACCCTTTGACGCCATCGTGTCCAACCCGCCCTATTCGGTGAAATGGATCGGGGCGGATGATCCGACGTTGATAAATGATGAACGCTTTGCGCCTGCGGGGGTTCTGGCCCCTAAATCCAAGGCGGACTTTGCCTTCGTGCTTCACGCGCTTAGCTATCTTTCGGCCAAGGGGCGTGCGGCCCTGGTGTGTTTTCCCGGTATTTTCTACCGTGGCGGGGCGGAGCAGAAAATCCGCAAGTATCTGGTGGATAACAACTATGTGGAAAGCGTGATTTCGCTAGCACCGAACCTGTTCTATGGCACGACGATAGCAGTAACGATTTTGGTGCTGGCCAAGAACAAGGCCGATACGGTGGTGCAGTTTATCGATGCCAGTGGGGAAGAATTCTTCGAGAAAAAGACCAACAACAACGTCATGTACGACGACCATATCGCCAGGATAATGGAGATGTTCGACAGCAAGGCGAACGTGGACCACGTCGCGGCAGCCGTGCCCTTTGAGAAGATTGCCCGGAACGACTATAACCTGTCGGTCAGCGCCTATGTCGAACCCAAAGACACGCGCGATGTCGTCGACATCACCAAATTGAATGCCGAGTTGGAAACCACCGTTGCAAAGATTGACCGGCTGCGCGCGGATATCGACGCCATCGTGGCGGAGATCGAGGCATGAGCGAACGGGGCTTTCTGGAAAAGCTGCTGGACGGGGCTTCGGTGGAGTGGAAGACTTTGGGAGATGTCGTTAAAATACAACGAGGAAAACGGCTTGTAAAAAGTCAGCTAGAAAAAAGTGGTGCCTTTGCTGTCTATCAGAACAGCATGACTCCATTGGGTTTTCGCAGTTATAAGTTATAGGCTTGTTTTATCACCCTAACGGAAGACTGGGTTGGGCCAGCCCACGCCCTACCGCACCGGGTGTATTAAACCGCTTTCCATCGAGAATCTCTGAAACTGTCAGCATCTGCATGCGTGCATAAGGAATGCCATTGACTTCAACGTCACCTGCCGAAGCCATTTCCTGCCTGAAATTCCTGATCTTACGTTCTCCCAAATCTTCCAGCACAATCAACCCGGCCATCAATCCGTCATCTCTCTCAAGAACGCCACGGAGGTCGCGCGCAACACTGATGCCAACATTCTTGCCACCTTTGACTTCCAGCACCAGGCTTTTCAATTCTTTGTAGTTTGGATGATTGAAATACAATCTACCATCAATTCCACCATCGCCAGTTTTACGGGACGTGACGAACCCGTCAACCTCCTCCACGGCCCATTTCTGGAAGTGATACTTGTCCCGCTCCCACATGTCACGGGCACCTTCCAGTGTGTGAGGGACCCCAGTAACGGTAAAATCCTCTCCTTCGACCAAGCCACTTTCCGCCGAGATAGGTTTCATCTGCTTCGACGATACCTTGAAGCAGAATTTCGCCTTGTTTGGTCGCCATTTGGGCGCGTATCCGCTGCTGCATATACCATGCAGTGGGCTGTGTCAGATCAAGGTCGCGAGCAAGCTGACAGCTTGATAGACTTTTCTTTGCATTCACAATCAGGCCGATGGCCATGAACCATTTTTGAAGTGGAACTCTTGTCTTTTCAAAAATGGTACCCGACAATACGTTAAAGCTGGACTTGCACCCATGACAATTCCAGCGACCGATCTTTTGCCTTTCGCTTTTGCGGGCAACGTGCGTACTTCCGCAGTGAGGGCAATGCGGGTCATCGCCCCAACGCACCCTTTCAAAATGCTCGATACAAGCTTCTTGATCTGGATAGCGTGTGAAGATATTTAAGAGGTTCATGCTTCATCTCCTTATGAACAAGACTAAAGAGATCAAGCCAGAGTGTCAAGCCTATAACTTATAACTGCGAATGCAAATATGTCGGGCCTTCATGCTAAATCGGAAAGCAGACATCCGGAATATGTTTTCCAACGGCAACTTCGTCCCACGAACAATGAATTCGACCATTGTTCTTCGCTGCGGCCTGTTTGAATGGCCGGTTCCTACGTTGCGTGATAGCGCCGAGCTTTTCGCTCACCCCACCGCGCGCCCTGTTAACCCAGCGTGATACCGACCCGGGCACCGGCGTAATACCGACGTCCCAATTCCTTGGAATTGCGGGCGTAAACCTCCGGCTTGCACGAACTGACCGTGCAGGCGGTCTCACCACCCGTTAACCCGAGGCCCACTCGCCCCCCAAATCCGCCTGCGCCTTCTCGACCCAATGCTCTCGCAGCCAGCCACAGGCCGGTGCCCCGCGCAGCCAGTGGCGATAGCCCGAGACCGCTTCGCTCATCTTGGGATGTCCGTGGAAACACACCACCTTTGCCGCCTTTGGCGACGTTGGCTCCACCCACCAGTTCAAGGGCCAGCGAGCATAGCAATCATGCTTGTACGACACCACCCAAGCTTCTGGAATATAAGCGAAATCCCCGCGATCCATCGCCTTGTGGCTGGTATATCGCTGCTCCGACCCCCGCGCCTTTTCGACCTCCCCATAAGCATCCGCCGCCAGATCGTCATAGAGATAGCCGTGGCATGAAGGATCGAACCGAAACACCGAACCATGCCCCGTCACGCGACCTTTCCGAGCCTCCACCCAGTCATGCCGCATCGCCACCTTGCCCGGCACGTAATCCAGCAATTCATCAAGCGCGCCGGTTATCACCACATCCAGATCAAACCCCAGAACCGGCCCGTCGAGATCCGGAATAACCCCCTGACGAAACAGCGAAACCTTCCGCATCGCCCCCTGCCGGTTGGCGAATTCCAGCGCCCAGTTCATCTCGTCCTGAAACGGCTCCACCGGCAGCGGCAACACCTCGATATCGGGATGCAGCCCTTTGGCATCATCGGTCATGCAGCAAAATCGCACCGGCCCGGACAGGTTCCGCCGCACCCCGGAATAGAGCCGGTTCACGTATTCCGGCCCAAAGGCCGTGCCCCATTTGATGCACGCGACGGTGGTCATCCCGATCCCCAAAAGCGAGACCGCCTGTCAGGGCGGATGAGCACCCCCTACCTGACCGGCAATCGCGTCTCAACCATCTCGGCATACCAGGAACACCCGGCAGGGATCGTTTCGTCGTTGAAATTGTATTCCGGGTGATGCACTGGCGCGGTGTCGCCATTGCCCACAAGGATATAGGCGCCGGGACGTTCTTCGAGCATGAAGGCGAAATCCTCGCCGCCCATAACCAATGGTGCCTCGGTGCAATCGCCAGAGACTGCCTTGGCAACCTCGGCGGCATATCCGGTTTCGATCTCGGAATTCGTCATCACCGGGTAATTGCGGTGGTAGTCGATCTCGACCGAGCCGCCGAATGTCGCCGCAACCCCCTGACAAATCTCGTTAATCCGTTTGTCCGCCAGATCGCGCATTTCTGGCGACATTGTGCGCACCGTGCCCTTGATGTGAACCGATTGCGGGATGACGTTGAAGGCGGTGGAGGAGGTTTCAAACGACGTTACCGACACCACAACCTTGTCAATCGGGTCCGCATTGCGGCTGGCAATCGTCTGCAGGGCCGTCACGGCCTGTGCCGCCATCACGGTTGTGTCGATTGTGTCATGGGGTTTCGCGGCATGGCCGCCTTTTCCCTCGAAGTTTATGTGAAACACATCCGTTGCGGCAAAAAACGGCCCCGAGCGGATGGCGAATTCGCCAATCGGTCGCCCGGGCCAATTGTGCATCCCGTAAACTTCGTCAATCGAGAAGCGTTCCATCATGCCGTCTTCGCACATCTCGCGCCCACCGCCGCCGCCCTCCTCGGCGGGCTGGAAGATCACAATGCAGGTCCCGTCGAAATTGCGCGTCTCTGCCAGGTACTTCGCCGCGCCAAGCAGCATCGCGGTATGCCCGTCATGCCCACAGGCGTGCATCGCGCCGGGGGTTTTTGAGGCATAGTCCAGCCCCGTCGCCTCCAAGATCGGCAGCGCGTCCATATCGGCGCGCAGACCAATTGTGCGGCCCGATGCATCCGACTTGCCCTTGATCACGCCGACAACGCCAGTGCGTCCAATCCCCTCAACCACCTCATCACAGCCGAACGCCTTCAGCTTCTCGGCGACCAGCGCCGATGTCCGGTGCGTTTCGAACAAAATCTCCGGGTTTTCATGAATATCGCGCCGCCAAGCGGTGATTTCCGGAAGCAGTTCGGCAAAACGGTTCTTGACGGGCATTGAAGTAATCCTTGTGATGATATGGCGCGAGACTGGCGCAAGCTTGAAGAAGGGGCAAGAGCCGTGGCGACAAGTTTGATAAGCGACGAGATTTCGCGCGATATGGTCCGCTGGCGGCAGCATCTGCACGCCAACCCCGAATTCGGTTTTGAAGAAACCGAAACGGCAGCATTCATCGTTAAACGCCTGAAAGAATTTGGTTTCACCGACATCGCAACCGGGGTCGGCAAGACCGGCGTGGTCGCGACATTGCGCGCGGGCACCGGCAATCGCGCCATTGGATTGCGCGCCGATATGGACGCGCTGCACATAAGCGAGGCCGGAACGGCGGCATATCGCTCCACCAACCCCGGCGTGATGCACGCGTGCGGGCATGACGGGCATGTCGCGATGTTGCTTGGCGCGGCCCGGCAATTGGCGGAAACCGGTGATTTTGACGGGACCGTGCAATTCATATTCCAGCCAGCCGAAGAATGGGGCCAGGGGATGCAGGCGATGCTGGACGACGGCCTGACAGAGCGGTTTGAAATGGATGAGGTTTACGGGCTGCACAACATGCCTGGAATCCCGGTGGGCCAGTTTGCGACGCGACCCGGAGCATTGATGGCGGCAGAAGACAATTTTGAAATCGCCATTTCGGGCTCTGGCGGCCATTCCTCGCGCCCGCACCAGACGTCGGATGCTCTGCTGGCCGCCTGCGCCATCGTCACGGGGATGCAAAACATTGTGTCCCGCCACATCGACCCCGCGGAACTGGCCGTTGTGTCGGCCACTGAAATCACCACCGACGGCACGGTTAACGCGATTGCCAGCACTGCGCGGATTACCGGCGATGCGCGCAGCTATTCGCCCGGTATCAGTCAGGCGATAGAGGAAGCCTTGCGCGAGATCGTCGGTGGAATTGCAGTGGCACATGGCTGCCACGCGGAGGTTGAGTATGCGCGGGTCTTTGTTCCGCTGATTAATGATTCAGAGTTGACGGAGTTCGCGACCACAGCCGCCGTGTCAGTTGCTGGCGCGCAGAATGTCGATACGGCAACTGCCCCAATCGGCGCGTCGGAAGATTTTGCCCGACTTCTCAATCACATACCCGGAAATTTCATGTATCTCGGCAATGGCGACACCGAAGTTCTGCACCACGCGTCTTACGATTTCAACGACGACGCCCTGCCCTATGGCGCTGCCTACTTCACCGAAATCGTGCGGGAACGGCTGAAACCCTGATACATTCCGTATCGCGCCCGGCGGCAGCAGGCGCAAAAAAGTAAGAAACTTTAACGCGATTGGTCCGAAGCCGGCATTCACAAATCAAGTAACAAGACGTGCGATTGCCTGCGCTTGAATCTGCGCCAAGCGGAACTTCAACTTGGCCGCATAGGCCAGATTCAACAATCCAATTCCACTTTGATCAAAGGCTTCGGCGACGCCGGAACGTCGCAGGCCAAGGCAGGCCGAGGCCGCGAGGCAGGTCCTGTCCGGCATGGGATTCTCAGTATTTTCTTTTTGGGCTTGCCGTCTTGCGAAAATAGGAGCGGGCCCGCCTTTTCAAGACCCCGGCGCAGGTTGCCCTGCCCGGATGGTTCCGAACGTTCCCGGCAAAGGGTTTACCCCCCGCGCCGGTCTGGAAGGTCTTTGTTGCACGCGGGTTGCCAAGCCCACGATGTGCGAGGGCGAACCCCCGCAAGAAAACGTTTTCGGGGCAGGGTTTAAACCGAACCTGGTTACCAATTGGTAACCTGACCGTGCGGTCCCCGTTAACTCAGGTGCTCCGCAAAGAATGCCAGCGTGCGCTCCCACGCCAGTTCTGCTGCCGCCTCGTCATATCTGGGCGTTGTGTCATTATGAAACCCGTGGTTCACGTCCGGATAGACATGCGCGGTATATGCTTTGCCATGTTCCTTCAGCGCCGCCTCGTAATCCGGCCAACCGCCGTTAATGCGCTCATCAAGCCCGGCATAGTGCAACTGAAGTGGCGCCTCGATCTTTGGCACATCCTCGGCCGCCGCCTGACGGCCATAAAACGGCACCGATGCCGCGAGATCGGGGAAGGCCACGGCCAATGCATTGCAGACCCCGCCGCCATAACAAAAGCCGACCGCGCCGACCTTACCGGTCGATCCATCATGGTCGCGCAGGAATTCAAAGGCCGCGAAGAAGTCGTTCATCAGCTTCACCCGGTCGAGCGAGCGCTGCATCTCGCGTCCCTCTTCATCCGTGCCCGGATAGCCACCCAGCGGCGACAGACCGTCCGGCCCGAGGGCGAGATACCCGGCCTTGGCAGCGCGGCGGACGACATCGGCGATGTAGGGGTTCAGTCCGCGGTTTTCGTGGATGACCAGAACGGCGGGCAGAGGGCCGTCCGCACCGGCGGGTTTCGCCATCAACCCGTTTATAGTGCCGTGGCCTTCGGGGCTTTCATAGCTGACATCCATAGCTTCGATGGAAGGATCATCCGGCGCGACCTGCTCGGCCCAGGCGTAGTTCGGTTGCAACTGTTCAAGGATCATCGCGCCGGTCACGCCGGCGGCGGCGTATTTGCCGGCCTGTTTGATGAAGTCCCGCTTGGACATTTTGCCGTGCACATAGCCGTCGAAAATTTCGAGGATGCGCTGGTCAAAGTCTTTGGCTTGTTTGCGTTGCTGGATATTCATGGTCGTTCCTCCCGGGGGTCAAATGCAGGTTGGCGAAAATTCTACATTCAAAATACCACGAATTGTTCCGATCGCAGAGTCCGCAAAAACTCAGAACCGCGCCGCAATTTTGCAAAGCCAAAGCTTCCCCCTCAATCCCCTTCCCACGGGAAGGGGGAGGCGCTGCCCGCACGGCCATTGCTTCCCCCTCCTCTCAGGAGGGGGTTAGGGGGATGTTCACGCGACGTGGAGGGCTTCAGTCGATCATCGGCAGGAGCTTATCGAGCGACGCCTTTGCATCACCGTAAAACATCCGCGTGTTTTCCTTGAAGAACAGCGGGTTCTCGATACCGGAGTAGCCTGTGCCCTGCCCACGTTTAGAGACGAAGACCTGTTTGGATTTCCAGCATTCCAGCACCGGCATACCGGCGATGGGCGAGTTCGGGTCGTCCTGCGCGGCGGGGTTCACGATGTCGTTGGACCCGATAACGATGGAAACATCGGTTTCCGGGAAATCGTCGTTGATCTCTTCCATGTCCATCACGATGTCATAGGGCACTTTCGCTTCTGCCAGCAGCACGTTCATATGCCCCGGCAAACGCCCGGCAACGGGGTGGATGGCAAACCGCACGGTCTTGCCTTGTGCGCGCAGCTTGCGGGTCAGTTCCGCGACGTTCTGCTGTGCCTGCGCCACGGCCATGCCGTAACCGGGGATGATGATGACCGATGATGCCTCGTTCAGCGACGCCGCGACGCCTTCGGCCTCGATTGCCGCCATCTCGCCCTCAACCGCCATCTGCTCTCCCTGCGGGCCGCCGAAGCCGCCCAGGATCACGCTGACGAACGACCGGTTCATCGCGCGGCACATGATGTAAGACAGGATCGCACCGGACGACCCGACCAGCGCGCCCACCACGATCAGAAGGTCGTTGCCAAGGCTGAAACCAATCGCCGCCGCGGCCCAGCCGGAATAGCTGTTCAGCATCGACACCACCACGGGCATATCCGCCCCGCCGATGCCCATGATCAGGTGATAACCGATGAAAAGCGCCGCCAGCGTCATCAGGAACAAGGACAGGAAGCCGCCGGAATTGAAGTACCAGATCAGGCAGATGAAGGAGAGGATCGCAGCGGACGCGTTCAGGAGATGACCGCCCGGCAGCTTTTCCGCTGCAGACGTGATCCGCCCGGCGAGTTTGCCATAGGCGACGACAGAGCCGGTGAACGTGATTGCGCCGATGAAAATACCAAGGAAAAGCTCTACCCGAAGTACGCTGATCTCTGCTGCCGATTTCTTGGCCACAAGCGCGGCGAAATTGCCCAGAGACTCGGCGTCGATCCCGGTGCCGATATTGCCAATGACGATATGGGCGTTAACGCCGACGAAGACGGCGGCCAGACCGACAAGGCTGTGCATCGCGGCGACCAGTTCGGGCATCTGCGTCATCTGGACCCGCATGGCGAGCTGATAACCGATGGCGCCCCCTGCCCCGATCAGGACAAGCGACAACAGCCACAGCCCGCTGCCCGGTCCCAAAAGCGTGGCCACGACGGCCAGCGCCATGCCGACAATGCCGTACCAGACGGCGCGCTTGGCGCTTTCCTGATTGGACAGCCCGCCGAGCGACAGGATGAACAGAATGGCCGCAACGACGTAAGCGGCGGTGGTGAATCCGAGTTCCATGTTCCCTACCCCTTACTTCAAGATTTCTGGAACATGGCGAGCATCCGCCGTGTCACGAGAAAGCCGCCGAATATGTTGATCCCGGCCATGAAGACCGAAATGGCGGCCAGTAAGATCACCAGGAACGACCCCGATCCGATCTGCATCAACGCACCGAGAATGATGATCGAAGAAATCGCGTTTGTGATCGCCATGAGTGGGGTGTGAAGCGAATGCGCCACGCCCCAAATGACCTGAAAGCCGACAAAAACCGCAAGCACGAAGACGATGAAATGCTGCATGAAGCTGGGCGGGGCGACGAGGCCCATCAAGAGGACAAGTGCGCCGCCAACGGCGAGCAATGTCACCTGATTGCGGGTTTGCTGCTTGAACTCGGCCAGTTCCAGCGCGCGTTTCTCTTCCGGCGTCAGTTCCTTGACCTCGGCCTTGGGCTGCACAGCGATGGCCTGAATTTTCGGCGGCGGTGGCGGGAAAGTGATCTCGCCCTTGTACGTCACGGTCGCGCCGCGGATCACGTCATCTTCCATGTCGTGATTGACCTTGCCGTCCTTCTCCGGCGTCAGGTCGGTCATCATGTGACGGATGTTGGTAGCGTAAAGTGTGGACGCCTGTGTCGCCATGCGGGACGCGAAATCGGTATAGCCGATGATGGTCACGCCATTTGATGTCACGACTTTCTCGTCCTTCACCGTGCCTTCGGCATTTCCGCCCTGCTCGGCGGCGAGGTCGACGATCACCGATCCCGGCTTCATCGCTTTGATCATATCCGCCAGCCACAGCTTGGGCGCGGGCCGGTTCGGTATCAGTGCGGTGGTGATAACGATGTCGATTTCCGGCGCGATCTCTCGGAACTTGGCGAGTTGCGCGTTGCGGAATTCTTCTGACTGAACAGGGGCATAGCCACCAGTGGCGGCACCGTCGGCGGCATCATTTTCAAAATCAAGAAAGACAAACTCGGCGCCCATGCTCTCGACCTGCTCGGCCACTTCGGGGCGCACGTCAAACGCGTAAGTAATGGCGCCCAGCGACGTGGATGTGCCAATCGCAGCCAATCCCGCCACGCCCGCACCAACGACCAGAACCTTTGCAGGGGGGACCTTGCCAGCTGCGGTCACCTGCCCGGTGAAGAAACGGCCGAAATTGTTGCCCGCTTCGATCACGGCGCGATAGCCGGCGATGTTGGCCATCGACGACAGCGCATCCATCTTCTGGGCGCGGGAAATCCGCGGCACCATTTCCATTGCGATGACATTGGCGCCCTTGGCTTTTGCGGCCTCCATCCCGGCGTCGTTGCCAGCCGGGTTGAAGAAAGAAATCAACGTCTTGTCAGACGTCAGGCGTTTCAGCTCGGTCGCGTTGGGCGCGCGCACTTTGGCGATGATATCCGCACCTTTCCAAAGCGCGGCGGCAGATTTCACGACCTCAACACCGGCGTCTTTGTAATCCGCATTCGAAAACCCGGCCGCCGCCCCGGCGCCGGTTTCGATCATGCAGTCATATCCGAGTTTTTGCAGTTGGCGCGCGCTGTCTGGCGTCATTGCCACCCGCGCTTCGCCGTCAAACACCTCTTTCGGTGTACCGATCTTCACCTGATCTTCCCCCTGACGTGGAAGCGGCGGCCATATGCCGCCGCGAATGAGGTATTTTCAATATCCGCAACCCCGCAAAATCTCAAGCATTTGTCCTGCGGCAAAATATTCTGTCAAATCCAGCGTCTAACGTTGGAAAAGTAGGTATTTGCTTCCGAGGGGAATTCGGCGAACAGCCCGGCTTCTTCCTGGCGGATGAACCCGGTCTGGATCAGCCACATGAACACCGGAACCAGCGGAAGGGCCAACGCCGCCTGCCACCACAGGCTGAACCCCGTCAGGATCACTGCATCGGCCAGATAAATCGGGTTTCGTGACAGGCCGAAGATGCCGGATGTCACAATTGCGCTGGGCGTTTCACGCGGGATCACGGTGGTTCTCGCGCGCCGGAATTCGAGAATTGCGAGAACTGTTATGACAAAGCCAAGCAGGACCAGAGCCCGCCCGATCCATTCAATAAGCCAGCCAGCATCAATGGGCGCGGCCTGCCCCACGACCCAAGCCGCAATCAGGAATCCCACAAGCCAGACGGGGGGTATGTCGATCATGCGCATGAATCCTATCTCTAGCGCCCGCTTCGCGATTGCCAAGTCCTGCGGTTGCGACTTAAGTCACAATCATGGGAGGTAGTGCGATGCTTGATGGAAAACACGCCCTTGTGACAGGCGGCGGCACGGGGATCGGATTGGCAATTGCCAGGGCCCTTGCCGGCGCTGGTGCGGCGGTGACGATCACGGGACGGCGGGCGGATGTGCTGGAGGCGGCGGCTGATGAAACGCCGGGCCTGCACCCGATGGTGATGGATGTCACCGATGGCGCGGCGGTTGAGACGCAGATTGCCGATGCGGTTTCGGCACGCGGGCCGATCGCAATTTGCATAGCGAACGCGGGCATCGCCGAGGGGCGTTCGATCTTCAAAACCGACCCGGAGTTCTGGCGTCAGGTCATGGCGACCAATCTCGACGGCGCCTATCTCACGATCCGCGAGTCTTTGCGTTCGATGTCCACCCTGGAATGGGGCCGGGTGATTGCGATTTCCTCAGTGGCCGGGATCAAGGGGTTGAAAGGCGCACCTGCTTATTCGGCCAGCAAATTTGGCGTGATCGGGCTGATCAAATCGCTGGCGCAGGATTTCGCGAAGAAACCCATTACATTCAACGCGATCTGTCCGGCCTATGTGGAAACCGAGATCATCGACCGAAATGTGGTTTCGATTTCCGAGCGCGCCGGCGTCAGTCAGGACGAGGCAAAGGCCATGATGGTCGGGCTGAACCCGCACGGACGGTTGATCATGCCCGAGGAAGTGGCGAGCGCCGCACTGTGGCTGTGCGGGCCGGGATCAGACAGCACGAATGGGCAAACAATCGAGATTTCCGGCGGGGTGATGTGATCATCCGGCCCTTTGCGGTGGGGGACGAGCACGGGTGCTTCGCGGTTTTCCGGGCGGCTGTGCATGGCGGCACAGGCGCGTTTTATACACAAGAACAGCGGCTTGCGTGGTGTCCGCATCCGCCGGATGTTGTCATGGACGCGCCCAAGGACTGGCGCGACAGGCTGGATGTGGCTGTCAGTCTCGTCGCTGAACAGAACGGCAATATTTGCGGGTTCATGACGCTGCACGCCGATGGGTTTCTGGATTTTGCCTACGTCCTGCCCAACCGCATGGGAACGGGGCTTTCCGGCGACCTTTACACGCGACTTGAAAGTGGTGCGCGCGACAAGGGCATGGACATTCTCAGCACCGAGGCGAGCCATCTGTTTCAGCAATTTCTGCTGAAACGCGGCTGGCAGGTGGATGCGGCGCAGCATGTGATCAGGGATGGCGTGGCAATTCCGAATTTCAGGATGACGAAGCGGCTTTGAAGATAAAGACGCGTTGTTGAAGTTGGAAGGCTACACCGCCAAGGTGTCTGGATTTGGGCCGGAGCTGTCGTAGGCGAGATCTTCTGGAAGATCTCGTATGGGCAGAAATTTCGTAACTCCCAAGCACCCTGTCCGATAGGGTTGCGGGGTTTTGTTCCGTCAGAGCCGTGCGATGATCTGAGGTGGTGACAGGGTCAGGATTTCCAGGATGTTGAACCGGTGTTTTCTGGCCGTCGAGATGACGGACCTGATGTCGGCGAAGACCCGCGCGCCCTCGAGGGTGCGGAAGGTGCCCGAGATTTTCATGCGCAGCTTCATCATGCGCAGGTCCTGTTCGGCCTGATTGTTTGTGAATGGGACCGCGAAGTCGGCGATGAATCGCAAAACGTCATCGCGGTAGTCACGCAGGCGGAGGAGCAGGTTGTGGCCTGGCCGCCTGGCTTTTCGGCCGCGGGTGCCGGGGCTTTTGGCCAGCGGGGGCTGGCGTTCGTGGAAGGCGAGCCCCTTGGCGAGGATCGCCATGTATCTGGTGACGATACCCTGGCGAACCAGTTCCGGGAGTTCGGTCTCGCCTTGATCCTGAGCCGCGCATCTGAGCTGATACCAAGGGTGCTTCAAAATGACTCAGCTATGGATTTTGGGTACCGCCTGAGGTGCTGAGGTGATTCAAGATTGGCAAAGGAGACCACCGATGCCAGCCAGGATACCGATGCGAGCCGATTTTACCGCCAATGATCTGCGCAAGCTTGCCGCAGAGAGTTCTGATGCCCGGCAGAGCCGACGGCTTTTGTCGCTTGCCGCTATCGCCGATGGCATGTCGCGTGGGGCTGCGGCCCGCATTGGCGGGATGGACCGGCAAACGCTCAGGGACTGGGTGCTCCGTTTCAACGCTGATGGTCCAGCGGGGCTGCTGGATCGGCAGCGAGGAGGCTCGCGATCCCGCCTTGACAATGCGCAACTGGATGAACTGGCGGCTCTTGTCGAGACCGGTCCTGATCCTGAAAAGGACGGTGTCGTCCGCTGGCGGCGGGTCGATTTGAAGAATGTGATCAAGGCGCGTTTTGGCGTCGACTATCACGAGCGCCATGTGGGGCAGATTCTGCACAATCTGGGCTTTTCCCACATCAGCGCACGCCCTCAGCACCCGGGGCAGGACGTGCAGGTCATTGAGGATTTCAAAAAAACTTCGGCGACAATCTGAAGGAGACGCTTCAGGGGGTGCCGCCGGACAAACCCGTCGAAATCTGGTTCCAGGACGAGATGCGTCTCGGTCAGAAGAACACCCGCGTCCGCCAGTGGGCACGCAAGGGCACACGGCCCCGCCAGCCCGCCGATCAGCGTTACCAAAATGCGTATCTTTTTGGCGCCATCTGCCCCGAACGCGGCACCGGCGCGGCGATCATGATGCCAGCAGCCGACACCTATGCGATGCAGCGCCACCTGGAAGAAATCAGCAAAATTGTCTCCGATGGCGCCCACGCCGTCATCCTCATGGACCAAGCCGGCTGGCACACGACATCCGCTCTGGAAATCCCGCAAAACCTGTCGCTCATGTTTCTGCCGCCCAAATCACCAGAGCTGAATCCAACCGAAAACATTTGGCAATATCTCCGCCAGACATGGCTCGCAAACCGGACGTTCGACACATATGACGCGATTCTCGACGCGGGGTGCGAGGCCTGGAACAACCTCATCGCAAGACCGCAAACCATCACATCCATCGCAAGCCGCAACTGGGCGAAAGTCGGTCAGATTGAATAACCCTTGGTATGATTGGCGCTATGAAGCACTGCGCTCATCTCCGTCGCCCAAGGCTCTTTTTCGATCTCTTCGATGGCCTTGAGTTCGCGCAAGTGATGCGCCCCGCAGAGGGCGTGGGCGTCCACTCCGCTCATATGGGCGTAGTAGGGTTTCCAGTGATCATGAATGATCGTCCCGCCGGTCAGGAAGGTTGGAACAGCACCGCGTTTGGCGCTGATGCGGTAATGGGTGAAGGCGGTATCGCAGATCGTGTGCAGCCAGTGCAGCTTGCCGGCAACACGAAGTCCGGTCTCGTCCAGATGCCGAACGCCGCCTTCGGCAAGCCGGGCGAGAATGTGTTCAACCACGACACCCATCTTATTTGCCGCGCCGCGCGTCCAGTTGGTCACGCTGGCCGCGCACAAGCTGGTGGCCCCAAACAGGTCGCGCATAAGCTGGCAGACCCGATCCTCGGGTATCAGCTGCTGAACATTGCAATAGACCGCCACTGCCCGCATGCGCGTGCCATATTGCACATGCGCGGCCACGCCATCGGGAAAGCCAGCCGTCGTCGTGGCTCGACAATGGTCGCAACAATAAACCGCCGCCTGATGCTCGGTGACCTCCAGGCGTGGCGCAGGCAAGTCGAACACCTGACGCTTCTCGATCCCTTTCACCATCTCCGCCGTCAGGGCGCTCTGACAGGCGCTGCAATGCGTCGCCTCATGCCGTTCGACAAAGTCGGGTGTTGACGTCTGGCGCAGGGTGTCGCCCCGGTGGCCAACTTGGCCGCCACTTTTCTTTCCGGATTTGCCACGCAGGCTGCGCGGGGCTGGCTTCTTCAGGCCATCACTTGAAGGGGGCTTGCTGCTATTGCTGCTGTTCTTGGCCAACTGTCGGCGCAGGTCCGTGATCTCTTCCGCCATGCTCGCCAACGCAGCTTCAAGCTCAGCGATCCGACGCAGAGCCGTGGCGAGAAGTTGTTCAAGGGCGGCAACCTGATCCATCCCACCACTGATTCAGAGAAATCAACCCGGCGCCACAGAATTCAGACAAGAAAGAAAAAAACACGCGCAAAATGGCAAATTCGACTCACCATAAAACTGACAATAACACTCAAACGTGGGGGGTGCTTGGGAGTTACGAAATTTCTAGAATTTTCTGCTGATCAGCGGATCATTTAAGAAATTGTCCGTGTGCTCGGCGCCTCTTCAGGCGCTTTTTCTCAAGGGCCGGACATCCCCATCCGCCCACGCGCGAACCGCATCACCGAAAGCGCCAAACAACGTCTGGCTGACAGGATCATTCGGCGCGTTGAATTCCGGGTGCCATTGGACGGACAGGGTGAAGCCCGGCGCGTCTTTGACATAAAGCGCCTCGGGCGTTGAGTCATCCGCCCAGCCATCAATGACAATCTGCGAACCTGCTTCCAGTATCCCCTGCCCGTGCAGAGTGTTCGTCATCACTTGCGCCTTGCCCATCAGCCGGTGAAACGCTCCGCCTTTGGTGAACGTAACCCTCTGGCGTAACTCGAAAATCTCTTCCAGCGTGCCATCGGGCGGCATACGATGGTTCATCCGGCCCGGGATATCGCGAATTTCCGGGTGCAGCGTGCCGCCGAAGGCCACATTCACTTCCTGAAATCCACGGCACACCCCGAAATAGGGCTGGCCGCGTTCGGTCAGGCGTTTGATCAGGTCCAGCACCAGCTTGTCGCGGGCACGATCGAAGGTTCCGTGCGCCTCTGTCGGTTCATGGCCGTATTCCTCGGGGTGCACGTTTGGGCGCCCGCCAGTGAACAGGAAACCATCACATTGTTCCAACAGATCCTCAACCGCCGCCAGATTCGGCTCGCTCGGCACGATCAGCGGCAGACAACCCGAAACCTTTGCCACCGCCTCCGACGAATAATACCCACCTGCGTGAACGTGATATGTGTCGGTGATCATGTGGCTGTTGGAAATGATGCCAACGACAGGCCGGGTCATGCGATTTGCCTTCTTTCCTGCTTTGCAGAGAACATAATCCCGGATTCTGGTTAAGAAAAGGCCACTCGTTCCGGGATCAGCCCAAACGATCCTTAACCATCGGACCGACCTGACCGAAGTCCATCTTACCGGTGTACTTGGTTTTCAGCGCGCCCATGACCTTGCCCATATCGCGGATGGTGCTCGCATCTGTCGCACGGATCGCTTTGTCGATGGCCTCTGCGACCTCTTTGTCACTGAGTTTCTGCGGCAGGAATTCCTCAATCACGATAATTTCCTCACGCTCCCGGTCGGCGAGGTCAAAGCGGCTGCCTTCTTCATAAGCGCGCGCGCTTTCTTGGCGTTGTTTGACCATTTTGCCAAGAATTCCCAGTACAGCGTCGTCGCTGACGCCGTCACCATCGCCTTCGCCACGAAGCGCGATGTCCTGATCTTTGATTGCCGCGTTGATAAGGCGCAAAGTGCCCAGCCGGGTCTTGTCTTTGCTTTTCATCGCCTCTTTCAAACCAGAGGCGATTCTGTCGCGCATACCCATCGGTTGTCCAAATCCCCATTAGGCCATTCCGAAGTTTTTAGAGTATATGCTGCAGGCCAGGGTTGCAACCGGAGAGATTACAGTTAACGTATTGTTTTTATTGTGGTATTTAATTTTTCGTTCCCCTTGACGCTGATCGGCTGTCTCCTTAGGTTCCGGCAAATTTGTCGACCGGGGAGTCGCAACTGATGCCGAAATCCAAGGGCCCGAACGGGGCGACCGCCTGCCTGGCGCTGGCGGATGGGACGTTGTTTTTCGGGCAGGGATTTGGGGCGGCGGGACAAACGCAGGCAGAGTTGTGTTTCAACACCGCCATGACCGGGTATCAGGAGATCATGACCGACCCGTCCTATGCCGGGCAGATTGTGACATTCACATTCCCGCATGTGGGCAATGTCGGGGTGAACCCGGATGATGACGAAACCGCCGATCCGGTGGCGGATGGTATGGTCGTTAAATGGGACCCGACCGAGCCGTCGAACTGGCGCGCGGTCGAAGAGTTGACCGACTGGCTGGCGCGTCGTGGTCGCATCGGCATGGGCGGCGTCGATACCCGGCGCCTGACGCGCGCGATACGCCAGCAGGGCGCGCCGCATGTGGCGCTGGCGCACGCGCCGGATGGGCAGTTTGATATCGAGGCGCTGGTGGGTGCCGCGCGCGCGTTTCCGGGGCTGGAAGGGCTTGATCTGGCGAAAGAAGTCACCTGCGCACAAAGTTATCACTGGGACGAAATGCGCTGGGCATGGCCCAAGGGGTATGCAAAGCGCAGTAAACCGGGACACAAGGTTGTCGCCGTCGATTTCGGCGCCAAACGCAACATTCTGCGCTGTCTCGCCTCTGCGGGGTGCGATGTGACTGTTTTGCCGGCTACGGCCACGGCTGAAGACGTGCTGGCGCATGATCCCGATGGTGTGTTTCTGTCCAATGGGCCCGGCGATCCTGCGGCAACGGGCGAATACGCCGTGCCGATGATCCAGACCATATTAGAGAATAAGGACCTGCCCGTGTTCGGCATCTGTCTGGGGCATCAGATGATGGCGCTGGCGCTTGGTGCGCGCACCATTAAAATGAACCACGGCCATCACGGCGCGAACCATCCGGTGAAGGATCTGGAAACCGGAAAGGTCGAGATCACCAGCATGAACCACGGATTCACGGTGGACAGTCAATCCCTGCCCCACGGCGTGGTGGAAACCCATGTGTCGCTGTTTGACGGGTCCAACTGTGGCATTCGGATGAAGGATCGTCCGGTGTTTTCGGTTCAGTACCACCCGGAAGCAAGCCCAGGACCGCAGGACAGCTATTACCTGTTTGAGCGGTTCTCTGAAGCAATGGACGCCACGTAAACCACGCTCAAACCTCCAAAATTAACCCTCTGTTAACAATGGTTGCCCCATCAAAAGATCTGAAGGGGAAGTACGGAAGCGTTGAATGAGCGCCCAGTCCTTGCGCAAATTTGCGGAAGTCGGCGCGCCGCGTGTCGTTGCGGCGCGCGCGCCGCGTGTGCGTCGGCCAATCGGTCAGATGCTGGTCGAGGCTGGCGATCTGACCGTTGCGCGAAAGCTGGAAGCATTGGAATTGCAATCGCGAACACGGGTGCGTTTTGGTGAGATCCTTCTGGCGCGCGGATGGATCGACGAAGAACGGTTGTTTGACGTAATTGCCGAGCAATATGAATGTGACGTGGCCGATCTGGCGGCTCAGCCCCCCAATGCACACCAGTTGGACACTTTGGGGGCGCAGTTCTGTCTGAAAGAGGGGCTGGTGCCTTGGCGGCTGCGGTCCGGGTTTGTGGATGTAGCCTGTTCGCGACCAGAGGCGTTTGAGGCCCTGCGCCCGGTGCTGGAGCAAAAGCTTGGCAGGGTCCGGATGGCCATCGCGCCGGAAAGCGCGATTCACAAGGCACTGAACGACCGGGCACCCGTTACTCTGACTGAGAACGCCGAAATGCGCGTTGCCCGAAAGGCAAGTTGTCGCGACTGGCATCAAATGGCTTTGCCGCGCTTGTTGTTGGCGGCTGTGATACTTGGCGTTGTCGCGGCGTTGTTGGCCCCGGCAACCGTCCTGATCGCAGTTTGTGTCTGGGCAGTGGTAACGCTTTTGGCGAATTCCGCGCTGAAACTTGCCGCTCTTCTTTGGCAGGTCGAGAATAACCGGGCGCAGTACAATACGCCCCCTGCCCCGATCATTGCACGGCTTCCTGTGGTCTCAATCATGGTCCCGCTTTTTGGCGAAAAAGAGATTGCAGGACGGCTTGTTCAACGTTTGAGCAGGCTGACATATCCCAAGGCGGTTCTTGATATCTGCCTTGTGGTGGAAGCCGATGACAAAACGACGCGCGAGGCCGTATCGCGCGCGGAGTTGCCCAAATACATGCGCGTGATCGAAGTGCCGAACGGGTCGATCCGCACCAAACCACGCGCGTTGAACTATGCGTTGGATTTCTGTCGCGGCTCGATCATCGGGGTTTACGACGCCGAGGACGCCCCAGCGCCCGACCAAATCGAAAAGGTTGTGACCCGGTTTCATACGCGCGGGCCGGAAGTCGCATGTTTACAAGGCGTTCTGGATTTCTATAACGCGCGCACCAACTGGCTTTCGCGGTGTTTCACACTCGATTTCGCGGGCTGGTTCCGCACCTTCCTGCCGGGGCTGGCGGGGCTTGGTTTCGTGGTGCCGCTGGGTGGCACCACTGTTTTCTTCCGCCGCGAGGCACTGGAAAAAGTGGGCGCTTGGGACGCCCATAATGTCACCGAGGATGCCGATCTGGGGATACGGCTTGCGCGGCACGGATATAGAACCGAGCTGATCGACACGGTGACGGAAGAAGAAGCCAACTGTCTGGTCTGGCCTTGGATCAAGCAGCGGTCGCGCTGGCTGAAGGGATATACGGTCACATGGGCGGTGCATATGCGGGAACCTGTGACGCTTTACCGCGAACTTGGGTTTCGAAAGTTTGTGGGTTTTCAGGTCTTTTTTCTGGGCACAATTTCGCAAATCGCGCTGGCGCCTTTTCTGTGGTCGTTCTGGCTGGTCTGGCTGGGCATTGATCATCCCGCGATAGAAGCCATTCCGCGGGGCGCTATCATTGGGACAGCAATTGCACTTATTACTTCGGAGGTGATCAATCTGGCAGTCGCTGGGTATGGCGCGCGCGGACCCAAACATCGCAGCCTGATACCGTGGCTGTTCACGATGGTGTTGTATCATCCGCTGTCCGCTGTTGCGATTTACAAAGGGTTTTTCGAGCTGCTGAGGAAACCGTTTTACTGGGACAAAACCCGGCATGGCCGGTTTGATCGGGTAGAGAGTGCCGGGCGGTGAAACGAGAGTGATCGGATTTGGTCGCGGCGAACTGGCTTGAAGTGGGCATTGGTGACTTGCGCCCTTCGCGCGGAATCAAGGCCCTTGGGCCGCCGCGCGATCGCCTGCCCGCCTCTCGTGCATTGCATCACTATGCAATGCACTGCCGGCCACACATTGCATTGGCAATGTGTGAGAGGCCCCACGGGCTGGCGATTTGGTGAGGCTGGGTGCGAGCTTTTGAACGCCTGCGGACTTGGCTGAGATAAACGGGCAAACTGCAAGGTTGCATCGCCATCCCACGGGGAGGCAATTGCGCGGCTTGTCTCTTGATTTGCGAATGCTCGCTTCAGGCCAAAAGCCGAATTCGCTCTCGACCTACCGGCATCAGTGCCCTTCGTCGGACGCCGCATCCAGCCTGAGCCGCGTTTCAAACGCGCGTGAAATATGATCACGCAACGCCTGACGGGCCGCCTCGCCATCACCCTCGGCAATCGCCTCGACAATCGCGGCATGTTCGGCCAGTGCGTTTTCACCGCGCCCTTCTGCGGCCAGCGACGTGGTGGCGAGAAGTGCCATTGTGCGATGCACCAGCCCTAATTGTTGCAACAAATAGCGATTGTGCGACGCTTTGTGGATTTGCAGATGGAACCGCCGATTGGCGCGCGACAGGGCCTGGGGCTGGTCAACCAGTGCGTGGTCTTCTTCGACCATGAGCTGCATCACGCGCACTTCTTCGGGCGCGGCGTGGCGGGCCGCCAAAAAGGCGGCAAGGCCCTCAAGTTCGGCGCGCACCGTATAAAGCTCGGCCAGTTGGTTGTGATCGAGCGAGGCGACGATCAGGCTGCGCCCGTCGCGCGCCAGTAACCCTTGGGTTTCCAGCCGCTGCAACGCTTCACGGATGGGTGTTCGGCTGACGCCGAAACGATCCGCCAGATCACTTTCGACCAGCCGGTCGCCGGGGCCGAACGTGCCGATGTCTATGGCTTCCAGCAAAAGCGCATAGGCGTCCTTGACAGGTTCTTTGGGTCTGTTCATGCGTTTCCCCCTTCGCGCAACGCTGGCTGATTGGCGACTATCGATCAAGCTGCAGATTGCCGCAAGGGGCAAGGCGGGCTAGCAAGGCGGCATGAGTGCCGCAGACATCACGCCCGTCGACACGTGGATCTTTGATCTCGACAACACACTTTATCACCCGTCTGCCCGGCTGTTCGATCAGATCGAGGTGAAGATGGTGAGTTGGATCATGCGGGAATTGGGGGTGAGCAAAGCGGCCGCAGATGCCTTGCGCACACGGTACTGGTCTGAATTCGGCACCACGCTTTCAGGATTGATGGCAGAGCATCAGATCGAGCCGTGGGAATTTTTGATGGATGTGCATGACATTGATTTCAATGGGCTTTCTTCGGATCCTGAATTGCTGGACGCCATTCACGCGCTGCCGGGGCGACGGATTGTGTTCACGAATGGCGATACGCCCTATGCGGCCCGTGTACTTGAAGCGCGGGGGCTGGAAGGCGCTTTTGACGCCGTATACGGGATCGAGCATACCGGCTGGCGGCCAAAGCCGCACAGAGACGCATTTGATGCGATCATCGTTGAAGACGGGCTGACCCCGACCCGCGCAATCATGTTTGAAGACGACCCGCGCAATCTGGCGGTGCCCCACGAACTTGGGATGCACACGGTGCATGTGGGCGATTCCCGCGCCGATGGCGCGCATATCCACCACAGCACCCGCGATCTGACGGACTTTCTGTCGCAAATCACGGTGTCGGGCTTTCCGACCTCGCCACAGAAGCCTAGCTGACAGTTATGGCGCGGGACGAAACGGATATTCTGATTGCCGGTGGCGGAATTGCGGGGATGATCGCGGCGCTGGCGCTGGCGGATTGCGGGTATTCGGTGATGGTCGTGGATCCGGGCATTCGGGCCTCCGGCGACCAGCGCAGCACAGCCTACCTTGGACCGTCGGTGCAATTGTTGAAGCGGCTGGGCGTCTGGAACGGATTTGAGGGCGAGATGGCACCGCTTAAGGCGCTTCGTCTGGTGGACAGCGGTGGTGAACCACCGGTTCTGAAAGACAGCCGCGTATTTCAGCCCGCCGATCTGGGCGCAGCGGAATTCGGCTGGAACGTTCCGAACGCAGTGGCGCTGCAGGTTTTGGAGCGTCTGGTTCAGGACCATGCAGGCGTTGAGTATCGGCGCGGAGTGGGCTTTGTCCGGATGCTGGCGCGCGAAGGGGAAATTCGAGTTTGGTTGAGCAATGGCACGCAGGTCAGTGCACGGTTGCTGGTTGGCGCCGATGGACGGGCGAGCGCGGTGCGTGATGCTGCCGGAATTGAGACGGCGACGACGCGGTATGGGCAAAAGGCAATGGCCTTCGCGGCACGTCATACAGAACCGCACAACGGGATCTCGACTGAGATTTATGATCGTGGCGGGGCCTTCACAACCGTGCCCTTGCCTGATGGCGAAAGGGGACCACGTTCGTCCATTGTCTGGATGGAGGACGGTCGGCGGGCGTTGGATTTGAAGAACGCGAATGCCGAAGCGTTCAATTCGGCGCTGAACGCCCGCTCGCTGGGATTTTTGGGGGATATGACGCACGACGGCCAGATAGACATCTGGCCAGTGGTTTCCCAGACGGCAAAGGCGATGACTGCCGCGCGCGTTGCACTGATTGCCGAGGCGGCACACGTGTTTCCGCCCATTGGCGCGCAAGGATTGAACACGTCGCTGCATGATATCATGGCGCTGGTGCGATCAATGGAAAGTGCCGACGATCCAGGCGCGCGGTATGTGTTGGACCACTATAGCAAGGAACGACTGCGTGACGTGGCACTGCGCGGGCGCGCGATTGAGGCGTTCAACCGTGTTTGCCTGTCTGACAATCCGGTTCTGCGCGCCGCGAGGACAGCCGGGTTGCGAGTGGTGCATGACATCGCGCCTTTGCGAAAGGCGATCATGCGGGCCGGGTTTGGCGCCGCGCCGGATTGAACGTGCGTTCATTTAATCTTGGTAAGGCGTTTTGGTCTTTGAGCGGCTGGATTGACCTTGAAGCCACCATTCACAATTCAAGAACCAAGACGCGCGATCGCCTGCCCGTGGGATGGCCATCCAACCCTGCAGTTCGCCCATTTATCCCAGCCAAGTCCGTAAAAGCGCAATAGCTTGCACCCAGCCTTAACAAATCGCCAGCCTCCTCTCGTGCATTGCATCATTATGCAATGCACTGCCGGCAACACATTGCTTTGGCAATGTGTGAGAGGCGGGACGGGTAGGCGATCGCGCGACGCCTGCGGCTTGAGTCCGCACGGGGTTGGATTTCTTGAACGTCTGCCTCATGCCAATTGCGACGTTGACCTCCCCAAAACCACGCCGCACCTGGTGCGCGGACCTACAGGACCTTATCCAGCGCCGCCTGCAAGCGCGCCACGGACGCATCGACATCATAAAGTTTGTCCAGCCCAAACAGCCCAAGCCGGAAGGATTTGTAATCCGGACCCTCATCGCATTGCAGCGGCACGCCCGCAGCAATCTGCATCCCTTCGGCCCGAAAGGCCTTGCCCGTCTGAATGTCGTCACTCTTGGTGTAGCTGACGACGACGCCCGGCGCCTCAAACCCTTCGGCGGCAACGGATTTTATCCCGCGTTCCGCGAGTAGCGAACGCACCCGCCGACCCTGATCCCATTGCGCATCCTTCAGACGCTCAAATCCGTAACTTTCGGTCTCAAGCATGGTGTCGCGAAACGCGCGCAACGCATCGGTGGGCATTGTCGCGTGATAGGCGTGGCCACCGCCTTCGTAGGCCTCCATGATCGACAGCCATTTGCCCAAGTCCGCCGCAAATGAAGTAGATTGGGTATCCTTGACCCGCGCCAGTGCCGCCTCGCTCATCATGACCAATCCGGCTGCCGGGGACGCTGACCAACCCTTTTGCGGGGCGGATATCAGCACATCGACGCCAAGAGCCTTCATATCAACCCAGACGCATCCCGAGGCGATGCAATCCAGCACGAATAGCCCGCCGGTTTCGTGTGCCGCCTCGGCAACCGCGCGAATGTAGTCGTCGGGCAGGATCATGCCGGATGACGTTTCGACATGGGGCGCAAAGACGACGCCGGGGCGCTCCGATCTGATCTTATTGACGACCTCATCAATCGGTGCAGGCGCGAATGAGGCATCGATTGCGTTACCTGTGCGGCGCGCTTTCATCACGGTTTCTTCGCTTGGGATCCCGCCCATTTCGAAAATCTGCGTCCAGCGATAGGAAAACCAGCCATTGCGGATCACCAGCGCCTTCTGATCTGTCGCCAGCTGCCGCGCGACCGCTTCCATCGCAAAGGTTCCGCCGCCCGGAACCACGGCCACCCCATCCGCGTTATAGACCTCACCCAAAATGCGCCGGATATCGAGCATCACGCGCTGAAACGCGCCGCTCATATGGTTCAGCGAGCGGTCGGTAAAGACCACCGAGTATTCCAGCAACCCGTCAGGGTCGATGTGATCCAAAAGCGCAGACATGGGCCGTTTCCTTGTACCTATGGTTTCTTTGCAGCGTTATGCGCGGTCTAGGGGTTCGACGCCAGATTGTCTTTGACAGTTTTCCATTCCGGCACCAGCCGCCGCAGACCCAAGCGTCGCACGGGCCGGTAAATTGCCTTTCGCCATTCCCCCTGTGCGGCGGCGCGGTCACATTGCGCAGCCAACCAGACAGGATTAAAACCCGTCCATTCGCCGGCGACCTGACGCAGGTTCCAGTGGCAGACCGGATAGATTTCGTCGAGCATGATCAATTCCAGTGTCTGAAGGCTTTGACCGGATGCCCGCAGGACATCGGTGATCATTGGCACATGCTCTGCCACATCAATGTCGAGGAACAATTCTGACAAAGCCAGCCGAACAGCGTTTCGCCCCGAGACATCCATCAGATCGGGCCCGGGCGACGCACTTCACTGAGAAGAACGTTTGCTTCGACCTCGCCAACCCCGGGAAGCGTCATGATCCGCCGCCGCAGAACCCGCTCAAAATCGGCGAGGTCGCGCGCCACGACGCGCAAACGGAAGTCATACAGCCCAAGGACGTGTTCGACCGTTTGCACCTCGGGGATGGCCGAAACAGCGCGTTCGAAATCTTCCAGACTTACCCGTCCCTTTGTTGCCAGTTTCACACCAAGGAACACGGTCACACCAAAACCGATCTTTTCGAGGTTCAAATCTAGTCCCTCGCTTCGCATGATTTGACGTTGTGATATTTTTCTGAATCACTCTGCTATAGATTTTGGGAGGGTATTGAGATGTCAAAATGTGGTCGTGCTGTGAAGTATGTTGTTCGACTGAATGCTGGTGAGCGGTTGCAGCTTGAGGATATGATCCGCACGGGTCGGCAGGCGGCGTATCGACTGCTCAAGGCGCGGATATTGCTCAAGGCAGATGTATCTTCAGACAGTGGCGGCTGGGATGACGAGCGGATTGCAGAAGCTTTGGAGACCAGTGTTTCCACAGTATTCCGTACCCGCCGCCAGGTTGTGGAAGAAGGCCTTGAGGCGGCTCTGGGTCGCAAAAAGCAGAAGACCCCGTCCACGCCAGCAATCTTTGATGGAACCGCTGAGGCGAAGCTCATTGCGTTGGCCTGTTCGGAACCACCGGAGGGTCACGCGCGCTGGTCTTTGCGTCTTCTGGAAACGCGCGTGGTCGAATTGGGCATCGTTGAAGCAGCCAGCGACAGCACGATCCATCGGGTGCTCAAAAAAACGCGCTCAAACCGCACAAGAGCCGCTATTGGGTGATCCCTCCGAAAGCCAATGCAGGTTTTGTTGCTGCGATGGAAGATGTGCTGGAAGTCTACACGCGCCCCTATGATCCGGCCCGCCCGCTGGTTTGCCTTGACGAGACCAGCAAGCAGCTGACCTTTGAGACCCGTACGCCGATCCCAATCCGGCCGGGGCGCGAAGCCCGTTTCGACTATGAATACGAGCGCGCGGGTGTGGCCAGCCTGTTCATGTTGTTTGCCCCGCTTGAAGGCTGGCGCCATGTTGCCGTTCGAGACCGCCGAACCGCCATCGATTTTGCCCACATTCTCAAGGACCTCGCCGACACCCACTTCCCCAAGGCTGACCGGATTACACTGGTTCAGGACAATCTCAACACCCACAACCCGGCGTCGTTATACAAGGCCTTTCCACCTGATGAAGCCCGTCGCATTGTCGAACGGTTTGAGTGGCACTTCACGCCCAAACACGGCTCCTGGCTCAACATCGCAGAATGTGAACTCAGCACACTTGCGCGTCAATGTCTCGACCGCCGCATTCCTGATCGCAACACCTTGGCCAATGAAGCAAAGGCATGGGAAACCGAGCGAAACACCGCATCCGCAAAGGTGACATGGCGATTCTCAACTAAAGACGCACGCATCAAACTTGCTCACCTTTACCCGCAAATCGGATGAATCAAGGGACTAGCCGCCTGCCCGACAGTACGCCCGCGTCACGCAAACGTCTGATCCGGCGCCAGGTTGCGGGCTGGCTAAGACCAAGTTCGCGGCCAAGCACCGCAGCCGATTGCGTGGCGTCCTGCGCCAAAGCGCGAAGGATTTGCATATCAGTCGAGTCCCAGTTCACAGCGGTAGCCTTGGTTCTGACTTCACCGTAGCGACATGCATCAGGGCCTGAATGTCGGCGATGTGCGGCAGCGCAAGAATCTGATCGCGGTAAAGCGCCTGATAATGTGCCATGTCGCGCGCGATGACCTTCAAACGAACGTCGACGCGACCAAGAAAGGTCTGGATCTCCACCACTTCCGGAATCTCGCGCGCGGTGGTTAGAAAATCGTCAAACGCCCGGCTTTGGGTTTTGTCGAGTGTAAAGCGCAGCGAAACGGCGACCGCATAGCCCAGCGCCGTCCAATCGATTTCTTCGCGGATGCCGATAAGAACGCCGGAATCGCGCAACCTGCCGAGCCGCCGTGCGGTGCGTGCCGCGGTTAGCCCCAGCGCCACACCAAGATCGGGCATGGACAAATCCGGCTCATCCTGAAGGCGGCGAAGAATACGTCGGTCGATATCGTCAAGCATGATACTTGTACTATGTCGTCATCTGCGCATTAGACTAGCTAAAATTTTGCCACTTTTTGCAATTTCCATGCTGACATCAAGCCACTGGCTGATTAGGTTCGCGCGATATTTGAACGCTGGAGGAAAAATCATGCGCGTTTACTATGATCGCGACTGCGACATCAATCTGATCAAGGACAAGAAGGTTGCCATTCTGGGTTATGGCTCACAGGGCCACGCCCACGCGCTGAACCTGCGCGACAGCGGTGCCAAGAACATCGTGGTGGCGTTGCGTGACGGTTCGCCGTCCGCTGCCAAAGCCGAGGGCGAAGGCCTGAAGGTCATGGGCATTTCCGAGGCCGCCGCGTGGTGTGACCTGTTGATGTTCACCATGCCCGACGAATTGCAGGCCGACACATGGAACGCCCATGTGAAAGACAACATCCGCCCCGGCGCGGCGATCGCCTTTGCCCACGGCCTGAACGTGCATTTCGGCCTGATCGAGGCACCGGCGGAAGTTGACGTGATCATGATGGCCCCCAAAGGCCCCGGCCACACGGTGCGCGGCGAATACGTCAAGGGCGGTGGTGTTCCCTGCCTTGTGGCAGTTCACAACGACGCCTCCGGTAAGGCGCTGGAACTTGGCCTGTCCTATTGTTCCGGCATCGGTGGCGGCCGGTCCGGCATCATCGAGACCGACTTCAAGGAAGAATGCGAAACCGACCTGTTCGGTGAGCAGGCGGTTCTTTGTGGTGGCTTGGTTGAACTGATCCGGATGGGTTTCGAGACCCTCGTGGAAGCTGGCTATGCGCCCGAAATGGCTTATTTCGAGTGTCTGCACGAGGTGAAGCTGATCGTCGACCTGATCTATGAAGGCGGCATCGCGAACATGAACTACTCGATCTCGAACACGGCTGAGTATGGTGAGTATGTCAGTGGCCCGCGCGTTCTGCCTTATGCCGAGACAAAGGCGCGGATGAAGGCCATTCTGGACGACATCCAGCAGGGCCGTTTCGTGCGCGACTGGATGGCGGAATGCCGCGTCGGGCAGCCGAGTTTCAAAGCCATCCGCCGCAACAACGACGCCCACCAGATCGAAGCCGTCGGCGAAACGCTGCGCGGCATGATGCCGTGGATTTCTGCCGGCAAGATGGTGGATAAAGAAAAGAACTGACTTGCGAACGGGATGGGCCGGGGTACGCTCGGCTCACCGAAGCAATTCTAAAGGCGCGGTGCTGGTTGCCGCGCCTTTCTGTTTGGCGGACAAGACATGGCTGAGATCAGGATTGACCGTACCAGCTGGATCATGATCGCAGCCCTTGGCATCGTCTGGGGCGCGACATTTCCGGTGATTGAACTGGCGCTGCAGGGCATCACACCGTTCTGGCTGGCCAGCGCGCGGATCGTTCTGGCGGCCGTTTTGACGCTGGGTGTTTGGCGGTTGCGCGGTGGGCGCTTGTTTGAGCGGCCATTGACCCGCGCGGAGTTGGTTAATCTCTTGATCGTTGGGGCCTTGAGTTCCGCCCTGCCCTTCATGCTGATTTCGTGGGGCCAGCAATATGTGACGGCCGGATTCACCGGCGTGTCGATGGCGTCCGTTGCCCTGATGGTTCTGCCGCTGGCGCATTTTCTGATCGCAGGAGAGCAATTGAGCTGGCGCAAGGCGCTGGGTTTTGTGATCGGATTCATCGGAATCGTGGTGCTGATCGGGGGCGATGCATTTGAGGCGTCCGGCGATGTTCGCGAGGCCCCGGGCCGTGTCGCTGTGTTGGCGGCGGCGGGGTGTTACGCAGTGAGTTCGGTTTTCATGCGCCGTTTGCCGCCCGTGGATCCCATCGGGTTGTCCGGCGTATTGCTGGCGATCGGGGCGATGCTGGTGGTACCAGCCGCAATTGCTGCAGAAGGGATTCCGACCACGATAGACGGTAAAACGTTGTTCTGGTTGGTCATTTTAGGATTGATCCCAACTGCAACCGCGAATTTTCTGCGTGTACAGGTCATTCGCACAGCAGGGCCGACATTTATGAGCCTGACCAACTATATGGTGCCGCTTTGGGCGGTGGTTCTGGGCTGGATATTCTTGTCGGAGCCGTTGCCGCCAAGCCTGTTGTGGGCTCTGACGTTGATTTTGGGTGGCGTTGGGCTGAGCCAGTATGGCGCGTTAAAGCGGTTGTTCGCGACCTAAGCGATGCCGCTTTCTTTCAAGAGACCTAGTCAAAACGACTACCGTGACGGATCGACAGGGCAGCGACCGGCCTGGAGGGCGCCTTGTGCGGCTGAAATTTGTGGTGCGGTAGCGACTAAATGCTGGCGTTCAAGCATTTGACAACGTTGCAAAAGCGCCCTCTGAGGGGATGTCGGCCGCTGCCCGAGACAAGCTTGGACGGGTATGGCGTTAGGCTGTCGCGAGAACCGGAAGACGAGGTGATTGGCGCGAGGAGCGGGATTTGCAGAGACCCCTCGCAAGAAATCGGTCCGGAATCTTTCAAAGATTTCGGGCCCAGTTCAGGCGGGACTATCCGGCTGCCGTTTCAACCTCGGCCACAATACCATCGACGACCTGCGCCAATAGCCCTTCGTCTTCGCATTCCGCCATCACACGAATGAGCGGCTCGGTCCCGGATTTTCGGATCAACAAACGACCAGTGCCATTCAGCTGGGTTTCCGCATCCGAAATCGCGGTTTTCACTGATGCCACGCTCAGCGGGTCCTGTCCGTTGCTGTAGCGTACGTTCTTCAACAGTTGCGGCACTTTGTTGAACTGCTGACGCAGCGCGGAGGCAGGCTGATCGGTTTCCACCATCGCGGCAAGGAATTGCAGGCCTGCAATCAGCCCATCGCCGGTGGTCGCGTAATCCGTCATCACGATATGCCCGGACTGCTCGCCGCCAAGATTAAGCTTCTTTTCCCGCATTCTTTCAACGACATAGCGGTCACCAACCGGCGTGCGTTCGAGATTAATTGAACGGTCGCTCAAAAACCGCTCCAGCCCGAGATTAGACATGACAGTCGCAACAAGGGCGTTGCCGGAAAGCCGCCCGGCTTCTGCCCAGCGCGCCGCGAGAAGCGCCATGATCTGATCGCCGTCCGCAACCGCACCCGTTTCATCGAGGATCATCACGCGGTCGGCGTCGCCATCCAGGCAAATACCGACATCCGCGCCAGTTTCACGCACTTTTTCGGCGGCCTGACCGATGCTGGTGGATCCGCAATTCTCGTTTATGTTGAAACCATTAGGGGACACGCCGACAGGGATGACCTCTGCCCCCAGCTCCCACAGAACCTCTGGCGCGGTCCGATAGGCGGCGCCGTTGGCACAATCGATAACGACCTTCAGCCCATCAAGCCGCAAACCAGCGGGAAACGTGGTTTTGGCGTATTCCATGTAACGAAAGCGGCCATCATCGATCCGTTTGGCGCGCCCGATATTTTCCGGCGCGGCAGGGGACACGCCGCCTTCCAGCAAAGTCTCAATTTCGACTTCGGCGCTATCGGACAGTTTGTACCCATCGGGGCCAAAGAACTTGATGCCGTTGTCGTGGTGGGGATTGTGGCTGGCCGAAATCATGATCCCGAGATCGGCGCGCATGGAATTGGTCAACAATCCAACGGCGGGTGTCGGCACAGGCCCAAGAAGGAGCACGTTCATACCGGTCGAGGTCAAACCGGCGGTCAGTGCGTTTTCAAGCATATAGCCGGAAAGACGCGTGTCCTTGCCGATCACAACGCGGTGGTTGTTGCGTCCGTCGCGGCGAAAAAACCGACCTGCCGCCGCGCCAAGGCGCAGGACCATATCTGCGGTCATCGGCGCGGTATTTGCCTTTCCGCGCACACCGTCGGTGCCGAAAAATTTACGATCTGCCATTGTTACCTGCCCCAACCTGCCCGTTCATGGCCAACCATAAATCAAGTGCCTGACGTGTTTCCACTACATCATGCACACGTAAAATGCTTGCGCCGTTTGCCGCCGCATGAAGCGCAACGGCCAGTGAACCGGGCAACCGGTCTTTGGGTTCGGGCGCGTTTCCGATTGTGCCGATGAAGCGTTTTCGCGAGGCGCCGAGCAGAATCGGGACACCTAAGGCGTCAAATTTCGAAAGGTTTTTCAAAAGGATAAGGTTGTGATCTTTTGTTTTGCCGAAACCAATGCCGGGGTCGGCAATGATGTTGTCCCGCGCGATACCAGCATGCTCTGCAAGCCCAATGTGCGTTTCAAGGAAGTCATAAACTTCTGCAACAACATCGTAATAATGTGGGCTGTCCTGCATGGTTTTTGGATCACCCTGAGCGTGCATAAGGCAGGTCGGCACGCCGGTTCGTGCGACAAGCGGGGCGATTTCAGGATCATAGTTCATGGCGCTGACATCGTTGATCATGCTCGCCCCGGCGTTTAGCGCAGCCTCCGCAACCGCCGCCTTGCGCGTATCGATGGATATCGGCGCGGTCACACCTTGGGCGCGGATCATTTCGATTACGGGGACCACGCGGGCAATCTCGACCTTTGCCGGAACAAAATCGGCGCCCGGTCGCGTGCTTTCGCCGCCAATGTCGAGAATATCAGCGCCGGAGGCTGCCATTGCGCAGGCGTCTGCGGCGGCACGCGACGCATCAAGACGGTCGCCGCCGTCAGAAAAACTGTCTGGCGTGACATTGACGATGCCCATCACCAGCGGTTCGGCCAAGGACAATCCGCAAAGCGATTTCAAAGGGCGATTTCCTGCGTTTCCAGCACGTCGCATTCCGGGGCGGAAATGCCGACCGTCGCAAAAGAATGCGCATTCATTTCTTTTGCGAACCAAAGCGCCAGACCGCGCGCATCACTTGGGCCAACATCGGGGTGTTCGACGCTGTCCAGGACAATCTTGGACGGCGCCCAGACAGAGATCTGGCCGTTCTTCATGGCCCAGTCGAGTTCGGTGCGTGTGCCGACAACAACGCAGCGTTCATCGCGACCTGCCATCACCCATGCGTTCTGTTCGATTGCCAAAAGGTTAATGCGCCGTTGCGCGCCGGATATCGCTGATGTCGGGGCGGGCTGGGGATTGTGGCCGACACAGAAAATCAAAGGCGCACCACTTTCCGCCAACCGGTCGATCAGTGCCGAAAGGCGGTCGTCGTGAATGGAGTCATTTGTGAAGAACACGATCAACGGGTGCGGCGTGTCCTCTTCCTCCGCATCCACAGGCGCCAGTTCTGCCCCGCTGCGAGAGCGCGCAATCTCCACGCCCAAAGCACCGGGGCCGCGATCAAGTTTCTCTATCCGTACGAAAACGCGCCGCGCCTGTGGTTCCAGCAATATGCGGTCAGCCACGCGTTCGGCCAGCGTTTCCAGCAGGTTCAGGCGCTCTTCGGCAAGTTCATGCGCGATGGCCTCAGTCAGGCGGTCGTAACTGAGGATGCGGTCGACATCATCATCGATAGGGCCGGACAGTGGAACGACTTCAACCACGATGTTGAAGCAGATCCGCTGTGTTGTGCCGCGTTCGGCCTGAAACGCGCCAATTTCGACCTCAACGATATGGTCACGCAGTGAAATCCTGTCGCGCGGATCTGCCGTCGCAGTGGCCGCTGCGCGCTCTTCTGGATGCTCAAATGCCAGTCTTATGTCGGCGCTCATCAGCGTTTCCTCACCCGGACAGAAGGGCAATACACCGTTGGAAGGCAACAAAAAAGGGGGCGTTGTCGCCAGCGACCGGGTTCTGTTCGCATTTGAGCAGTGGGTTTTGGCCTTGAGCTGCCATTCGCAAACCAACTGACAAGGCGCGCGATTGCCTGCCCGTGGAATGGCGATCCAACCTTGCTGTTGGCCCGTTTATCCCAGCCAAGTCCGCAGAAGTTCAAAAGCTTGCGCCTTGCCTCAACAAATCGCCAGCCCGCCGGACGGGCAGGCGATCGCGCGGCGCCTGCGTCTTGATTCCGCGCGTGGGTGCAGGCCGGCCACGTCCCCTTCAGGCCAACACCAACTGAAAGCAGCCCCGAGGAACCGCCCTAACGCAGCTTGATCTGCGACTGCGCGTTACGGCGCCGCGCCACGACTTCACCACCCATACGATAGAAATGGTGCACGCCGATCTTGGCGGTGTGGCGGAATTTCCGCGACCACGCTGGGCGCACCGCCGTGGTATGATAATGCGTGGCCCCGTTCGTCAACGGACGCGCAGCCCCGGCAATCATGATCTTCGCGATCTTGCCAACGCGGTTATAGGCGGCGCGTTCGTGAATTTTCTCGGCGTGGCCGTCGCAGGTATAAGTGAACTGGCATTGAAATTTGCGGCCAGTGCCCTGATTGATCACGCCGCAAACAGAATTCGGGAAATTGCGGGAATCGACGCGGTTGAGGATGACCTCGGCCACAGCGAACTGGCCCTGGACACTTTCGCCGCGCGCTTCAAAATACAGAGCCTCTGAGAGACACCGCCAGCTTTCGCCGCCATTTGCGACGGGCTGTGCATCAATCCAAGCGCGGGAATAGTTCACACCAAGTGCTGCTTTCTCGAATTTACCATTCGTTGGCAGGCTGCTCAGTCTTTCCAGACGTGCGGCTTTCAGCTTTCCAATCGCCACGTGTTCACGGCTCAAAAGCCGTTCCAACTGTTCGTCAAGAATGACAGTGGGGTCGTCGGATTGAGACAATATGACATCGGCGCGCGCCTGTCCGGACAAGCCGGACAGCGCAACAGCGCTAGCCAAAACAAGCATTCCCAACAGTCTCATCATGTCCCCCAGGCGCGCCACAAATGTGGCAAAGCCGCTAAAACGCGCCGAACCTAGGCCGATTTTTGGAATTGAGTCGAGTCGGGGCGACAGTGCTGCAAATGTCTGTGACCAAAATGCAAGCGAAATCGCATATTATGTACAAATTTCACGGCGCTTTATCTATTTGTAAAATAACAATTTTCTATCGATCTGCCGTCAAGGCATCACGTATGGACAAATGGGCCGCCGCAAGCCGGGCGACAGGGACCCGGAACGGTGAGCAGGAGACATAGTCAAACCCAGCCTCGCGGCAAAACGCAATTGATTCGGCGTTGCCGCCATGTTCGCCACAAATCGACATGGTGATTCCGGGGCTTGATTTCTTCCCCCGTTCGGCTGCGATCTGCAAAAGCTCTCCCACGCCGTCCTTGTCGAGGATGTGGAACGGGTCTTCTGCGTAGACACCCTGTTTGACATAGTCCGACATGAACCGCCCGGCATCGTCGCGCGACAGGCCATAGGTCATCTGCGTCAGGTCGTTTGTGCCGAAACTCAGGAAGGCGGAATGTTGGGCAATTTCGTCGGCGCGCAAACAGGCGCGCGGCGTTTCGACCATAACGCCGATGCGATAATCAAATTCGACGCCGGATTCGATGCGAACCGCTGCGGCAACCGCATCGATGCGGGCTTTGACGAGTTCAACCTCGCGCTTGGCGCTGACCAGCGGGATCATAATCTCAGGGACGATCGGTGCGCCCTGTTCGCCTGCGGCAATGGCGGCCTCAAAAATCGCGCGGGCCTGCATGTCATAAATTTCCGGCACCGTGATCCCAAGGCGCACGCCACGCATTCCAAGCATCGGGTTGAATTCTGACAATTGGTCGACGCGCGATGTGACCTCGGCAATGGGCAAATCTAGGCTTTCGGCCAGATCGCGCATATCCTCGCGTTCCTTGGGAAGAAACTCGTGCAGGGGCGGATCGAACAGACGGATGCAGACGGGTTTGCCGGCCATGATGATGAAGAGATCCAGAAAG
Source organism: uncultured Paracoccaceae bacterium (assembly GCA_951812305.1). Lineage (GTDB taxonomy): Bacteria > Pseudomonadota > Alphaproteobacteria > Rhodobacterales > Rhodobacteraceae > Rhodobacter_B. The sequence continues at coordinate 180,609 of CATOSB010000004.1, read as the reverse complement.
TCGGCCCGCTGCATCGGCAAGAGCTGGTCGAGCGTAGCCTGACGATCTTCGGCGCTGTCGGCGAAAATCATCTCGCGCATCACGGTCAGGCGGTCTTGGTCGTAGAACATGTGCTCTGTCCGGCAGAGACCGATGCCTTCGGCGGCGAAGGCATCCGCCATCCGCGCCTCTGCCGGGGTGTCGGCGTTGGCACGGATGCCAATATCGCGCGCCTCATCTGCCCAGTTCAGAAGCGTCTGAAAGGCATCACCAAGCTCAGGCTGCTGCATCGGGACACTGCCGGCCAGCACCTCACCCGTCGCGCCATCAAGCGTGATCAGATCGCCCTCGGTGAAGCTGCGGCCATCTGCGACAACCAGTTTCTTGCGGCTATGGGTGATCTCGATGCCTTGGGTGCCGACCACGCAGGGCGTGCCGATACCGCGTGCAATTACGGCGGCGTGGCTGGTCTGCCCGCCGCGCTCTGTCAGCACACCGTTTGCGGCGTGCATCCCGCGAATGTCTTCGGGCTGGGTTTCACGGCGCACAAGAATGCACGGCTCGCCCCGCGCAGCGCTGGCCTGCGCGGCAGCAGAAGAAAAGACGATGCGACCCACGGCAGCGCCCGGGCTGGCGGCGATGCCATTGGCAATCAGGTCCCGCGACGCAGCGGGGTCGACCTGTGGATGCAAGAGTTCAGACAGCGCGCGCGGTTCGACGCGAAGCACGGCGTCCTCGCGCGGTATGATCTCGTCTTCGGCCAACGCGACCGCAACCTGAAGGGCTGCACGGCTGGTGCGCTGGATCCTGATCGCATCGAGAACATAAAGTTTCCCGGCGTCGATGGTGAATTCGATCTGCATTTCTTCGCACAGCTTCTGGCGGCAGGTCGCACCGAATCCCTGTAGCTGAGCAAAAATATCGGGCGCGAGATCTTCCAAGGACGGGCCGCGCGCATCTTTGGTCAGAAAAAGCGCGCCTTTGGCCTGTTTCAGGGCATCGCGACCCTGACTTTGGCTGAGATAGCGACCAACAATCTGCGACTGACCCGTCTGCGAAGAAACGAATTGAATGACACCGGAGCCGGATTCATCCTGACCCACGCCCAGCGCCATGTTCTGCACCACCAATCCCAGTCCGGCATCCGCTGGCGCGCCTTTGGCCTGACGCAAAAGACGTGCCGAGGTGCCTTCCCATGCGCGGGCCATTGAGCGCAGAACTTCACCAAGTTGCGCGGCCGTGTCCTGCGGGAAGGGTTCGCCGGTTTCGTCGGCGTAATTCTCCAGCGCCGTGCGGAGCGCCTCGGCATTCGGCTCGGATGGCGCGAGAAACATATCCGGGTCGAGCCGCGCGACATGGACCGCATAGGATTGCACGAAGCGCAGATAAAGCGCGGTGGCAGCTGTTTCACCATGCGTTTCGATCATCTCCGCATGGCGGGCATCGTTCATGCCCACGTTCAAAACGGCGCTGGGGCCACCCCAGTCGGGATCAGCACTGGAGGGACGAACTGAAAACAATGTGCCGGGGTCGAACGCGTTGAGAATTGAGCCCGTGTCGGGCAACTGACCTGACGCGATCTGATGCACGGTTTCAAAGCTGAGCGCGACGGTGGTGGGCACGGGCAGGTCAAGCCGGATCAGGCGCTGCAGGCATTTCGCCCGCCCGCCATGCGTCCCGGTGCTGATCGACGCGGTGGGCGTGATCAGGGAATAGGGCTTGAGCGTGACAATTTTCTGCACCGCAGCGCCTTTCGCTGTGTCGCGGCATGATAGCGTTGGGCGACGGTCATGCAACAGAAATGTAACGAATTATACCAACGGCGGGATGATTTGACTCGCTTTTTGGATTCCCAAATTGTTCGGTATGTGACTCACTGTTTCTGTCCAGAGAGGGAGGGAGATATGGGTGCCGCGGTTCCGGTTTTGCGCGATGATTTCACGGTGCACGAGTTGCGCGCTTTAGCCGGTCGCGCGTCGAACGGCAAAGTAGCACGTCGGCTTTTGGCGATTGCTCTGGTGCTTGAAGGGTCGTCGCGCAAGGTTGCTGCCCAGAGTTGCGGGATGGATCGCCAAACCCTTCGAGACTGGGTCCATCGATACAATGTCGAAGGTCCTGACGGGCTGTCAGATCGTGGGGGTGGCGGCGCGAAACCTCGATTGTCGCCGGAGCAGATAGCGCAGCTTGCGGTCTGGGTGGAGGCTGGCCCTGATCCGGCCCGCGATGGTGTGGTTCGCTGGCGTCGCGCCGATCTTGCCCGGCGCATTGAGGCGGAGTTCGAGATCAAGCTCCACGAACGCACAGTAGGTAGTTATTTGGTTCAACTGGGCTTTCGCAGGCTGTCGGTCCGCCCCGAACATCCCAACGCCGACCCAGTGGCACAGACTGCATTTAAAAAAAACTTTGCCAGCATCGTAGCCGACATTTTGACTGAACGGGCGAAAGGAAAGCCACTGGAAATATGGTTCCAGGACGAAGCACGGGTGGGCCAGCAGGGAACACTCACCCGTGTCTGGGCGAAGCGGGGAACCCGCCCACGTGCGCCCCGGGATACCCGCTACAAATGGAGCTACGTATTTGGCGCTGCCTGTCCGGCACGTGGTGCCGCAGCTGGGCTGATCCTGCCTTATGTTAACACAGAGGCGATGGGCCTGCATCTCGACGAGGTCTCAAAAACAATCGCACCCGGTTCTCATGCGCTCCTGGTCACAGATGGCGCGGGGTGGCACGGAGCCAAGGGGCTCTTGGTGCCAGACAACATAACGCTCCTGAAGCTGCCCCCCTATGCGCCCGAACTCAACCCGATGGAAAATGTCTGGGCCTATCTGCGCTCCAACAAGCTGGCCATCACCGTGTTCGATACCTACGAGCAGATCCTCGACAAATGCGCAGACGCCTGGAACTTCTTCGAAAATGACCCGCAGCGCATAACCTCAATAACGACCAGAGAATGGGCAACGGTCAATTGATCAAGCCGTTGGTATTATTCAGGAGTGGGTTTCGAATTGGCTGCGCCAATCCGACCAACTGGGGGGCCAGCCCCCCAGACCCCCCGCCGTATTTGGGACCAAGAAGAAGAGGTTAGCCTTCGAGTTTGGTGAGGTCCGCGACCTGCGCGCAGGTGGCGCGGATGCGGTGGAGGAGGTTCAGGCGGTTGCGGCGCAGGATCTGGTTGTCGGTGTTGATCTGGACGGCTTCGAAAAAGGCGTCGATGGGCGCGCGAAGGGCGGCCATTTCTGACATAGCGGTGGTGAAGTCTTCGGTTTCCATTGCGGGCGCGATTTCAGCCTCGGCCTTGTCGAGCGCGGTGAAGAGCACAGTTTCTGCCGGGTCTTCGGCCAGTTTCGAGTCTGGGCCATAGCTGTATTCGACGCCGTCGGCCTCCTCGGCTTGCGTCAGGATATTGTTGGCGCGTTTGAAGCCCTGGATCAGGTTGGCGCCGTCGTCGGTTTTCAGAGTTTCCGACAGCGCGCGGGCGCGTTTGACGAGAAGGGTCAGGTCGTCGGAATTGGGCATGGCGAGGGAGGCGTCGATGACATCGTGGCGGATGCCCTCGTCGCGGAGATGGACCTTGAGGCGGTCGTGGAGAAAACGCTGAAGATTGAAATCGTTGTCAAGACCCGCAAAGTCGTCTGGATCATCGGTGTTAGGGCGCGCTGCGCCATTTTTTGTCAACCCAGACACGATCATTTCAAGCAATGAAATACGAAAACTGTTCCCCAAAACCAACCGAATAACCCCTAACGCGGCGCGGCGTAGAGCGTAGGGGTCTTTTGAGCCGGTGGGTTTCTCGTCGATGGCCCAGAAGCCGGTCAGGGTGTCGATCTTGTCGGCCAGCGCGACGGCGACAGATACCGGATCGGTCGGCACATCGTCGGAGGGGCCGAGGGGGGCGTAGTGGTGTTGGGCGGCGGTGGCGATGTCCGCCGGGAAACCTGCCGCTTGGGCGTAGTAGTTGCCCATAATGCCCTGCAGTTCGGGGAATTCGTTGACCATTTCGCTGGAAAGGTCGGCCTTGGCGATTTTGGCGGCCTGCTCGGCGGCTTGCGCGTTGGCGCCGACCGTGGGGGCGATTTCGCGGGCGAGCGCGGCGATGCGGGTGATGCGTTCGGCCTGGCTGCCCAGCTTGGCGTGGAAGGTGACGTTTTCCAGCTTGGCGAGCCACGGGGCCATCTTTTCGTCGCGCGCCACGCGCAGGTCGTTTTCCCAGAAGAATTTCGCGTCGCTGAGGCGGGCGGCGAGGACCTTTTGGTTGCCCGCAAGGATCGTTACCCCGTTGTCGGCGGCCTCAGTATTGGCGACTGTGATGAATTTTTCGATGCGCCCCGTCTTGGGGTTGCGGACAGAGAAAAATTTCTGGTGCTCTTTCATGGAAGTTTGCAGGACCTCGGGCGGCAGGTCGAGGAAATCCGCGCCAATATTGCCCATCAGAACGACGGGCCATTCCACAAGGCCCGCAACCTCGGCCAGAAGGCCCTTGTCCTCCACCACCTCCAGACCCTGAGCAAAGGCCAGATTGGTGGCGTCCTGCCAGATGTGATCGGCCCGCTCGTGGGTGCGCAGGATGACATGGGCGGCTTTCAACTTGGATTCATAGTCGTCAAATGACGAAACCGCGATATGCCCGTTGGAAAGGAAACGGTGGCCTTTGGTCGTGTTCCCGGCGGCGATGCCGTCGATCTCCATCGGCACGACCCGCGCGCCTTCCTCGTCGCTGAGAATGCAGAGGATCGAGTGCAGCGGGCGCACCCAGCGCAAAGCCCCTGCCCCCCAGCGCATGGATTTGGGCCAGGGGAAATTGCGGATGGTGGCTTCCAGCACCTCGGCGATGATCTCTTCGGCGGCGCGGCCAGGTTTGTCTATGACAGCGAACCAGACCTGGCCCTTCTTGTCGTCGCGCGCCTCTAGCTTGTCTTTGGTCAGGCCCGTGGAACGCAGGAAGCCATCCAGTGCCTTGTCGGGTGCATCTGTACGCGGGCCTTTGCGTTCTTCGCGCGTGGCGGGGCTTTCACCCAGCAAACCCTCAACAGTCAGTGTCAGGCGTCGCGGCGTGGTGAAGGCAGCGGCAGAGGCATAGTTCAGGCCCGCATCGACCAGACCATTTGTGACGAGCTTCTGCAAATCTTCGCCCGCGCGTTTTTGCATCCGGGCAGGGATTTCTTCTGAGAAAAGTTCGATCAGCAGGTCGGGCATGGCGACGGTCCTAACAGGTTGCCGCGTTTCCTACACGAGAGGGGCATGGGTGCAAGGGGGGCGTCAGATCCAGTCCAGAAATACGCGGGTCGGCGGGAATTTCTTTGACAAGGTTTCGCGCAGGGCCTGAAATTCTGGCTTCAGGGTGGGGAACTTGTAACCGTGAAGCTCCGCCACTGTGATGCGCACATGATCGAAGAGGTCTAGGCGCAGCATTTCGGTCAGGATATCCAGTTCGGCGCCTTCGATATCAAGCTTGAGAAATGCAATCTCTCCTCGTTCCGCCACCCATTTGGTCAGCTTTTCCGGCAGGCTGACCACTGAAACGTCGAGCGCGTCGGACTGATCGACACGGTTGGCGCCCGGCAGGATTGTCGAACGGCGAGAGGCAGCGACCGGATTGTTGTCAAACCCCTCGCCCCGAAACAAAGAGGCCTTGCCGTTTTCGATCCCGACGGCGGCCTTCATCAATGTGACGTTTGCGCGCCCGTCCATGGCAGTAGTCAAAGCGTCAAACGCAACAGGGTCGGGTTCATAGGCGATGACATCCGCGCCTGTCGCTGCCAGTTGGGTTGTGATCGACCCGACATTCGCCCCACAATCAATTGCAAGGTCGCCGCGTCGCAGTTGGCTGAGAACGCCTTTTAACAGTCCGTCGGCGCGCGCTTGTACACGTTGCCGGTGCAATCGGCGGGCCTCTGCGGGGTCACGCGCGGCGGGCATGGATCAATCCTGAAAGTCCTCGTTCAACTGGTGCCAGACAAACCCGCGCCCGTCATCGAAAATGGCGGCCACGCGGTCGATACCGTCATGAACGTCGGCGACAGAAAGGTAAGCGATGGCCAGATCGTTTTCCAATGCCTCACCGATTTCTTCGGCGTCGAAACAATCAAACCAGCCCGGCGCGGTCAGTGGCACAGCACCCTCGTAAACCTGAAAGGTTTCGGTCAGCATGGCCTGAGAGTGGCTCGTCACAAAACATGCGCGATACCGTATCGGTGAAGAATTGGCATCTATCGCCTGAATGTCCGTTGCGTCGATCGCTTCGGCATCGCCCGTTGCAACCAGCGTCAGCTGAATTTCCAGGTCGCCGGCGGGCACCTCGTCGTAGAATGCATAAAGCTGCAAATAATATAGGGCGATACCGCCGATCAAAGCCGCGCTCACGATAAATATCCCTGCGATTTTGCCGCTCATGGGTTTTGGCCTAGTGTAATGAGGCCTTTCGTGCAAGCGAACGGGATTTCCGATCGAAGAATTTGCGGTTATCAAGCGGCCATGAAGTCCGAGCTTATAATATCCACCTATAATTCGCCGAACTCATTGCGGATGACCCTGTTGAGCGTCCTGGCGCAAAGCCAGCGCCCGGATCTGGTTTGCGTGGCGGATGACGGCTCGGGCGTGGAAACGCGCGAGATGCTGGAAAGTTTCGCGAACACACACACTGATCTTCCGATCAGCCATGTATGGCACGAGGATCAGGGGTTCCGAAAAACGGTGATCCTGAATACGGCGGTGGCGCGATCTGACGCAGACTATCTGATCTTTACAGACGGCGATTGCCTGTTGTCGCCAGGATTTGTCGCGCGGCATTTGGAACTGGCCAATCCGGCGCGGTATTGCTGTGGTAGCATGGTGCGTCTGTCAGCGGATGCGGCGGATCGAGTGATGGAGGAAGATATTGCTTCGGGATTGGTTTTTCAATCTGACTGGTTAGATCAGGTCGGCGCTGCGGATCGCCTTTCACCGCGGCTAAAGTCTAGCACTGTATCAAAAACCATCGGCAATATTTTGGAAATGCTGTCGCCCGTGCGGCGAACGTTTTGCGGCGCCAATGCCTCTGTTTTTCGCGAGGCCGTTATGCGGGTCAACGGGTTTGACGAAACGATGGTCTGGGGCGGTGAAGACAAGGAATTCGGCATTCGGCTTGCCAATGCGGGCATTGTGGGGCGGCATCTGCGCTATACTGCGCCGATTCTGCATCTGGATCACCCCAGAAACTATGCCAATCCGGAATTGGCACGCCGGCAGCGCGCAAAAATAATCGCGGCACGGCGCAACGGCACAGTCTGGACAGAATACGGGATTGCAGCCCGGGCCGAGCCTCTTTCGTAAAGGTTGCAGGCTATCATCCAAATTCCCGCAGAATTTTATCGACTTTTTAAAGCGCGTCGCGCCATTCAAATAAGGCGGTTTGTAAATTGTTAACGGTCTTCAAATGTAACTCCCAAGCACCCTGTCCGATAGGGTTGCGGGGTTTTGTTCCGTCAGAGCCGTGCGATGATCTGAGGTGGTGACAGGGTCAGGATTTCCAGGATGTTGAACCGGTGTTTTCTGGCCGTCGAGATGACGGACCTGATGTCGGCGAAGACCCGCGCGCCCTCGAGGGTGCGGAAGGTGCCCGAGATTTTCATGCGCAGCTTCATCATGCGCAGGTCCTGTTCGGCCTGATTGTTTGTGAATGGGACCGCGAAGTCGGCGATGAATCGCAAAACGTCATCGCGGTAGTCACGCAGGCGGAGGAGCAGGTTGTGGCCTGGCCGCCTGGCTTTTCGGCCGCGGGTGCCGGGGCTTTTGGCCAGCGGGGGCCGGCGTTCGTGGAAGGCGAGCCCCTTGGCGAGGATCGCCATGTATCTGGTGACTATACCCTGGCGAACCAGTTCCGGGAGTTCGGTCTCGCCTTGATCCTGAGCCGCGCATCTGAGCTGATTGGCGCTATGAAGCACTGCGCTCATCTCCGTCGCCCAAGGCTCTTTTTCGATCTCTTCGATGGCCTTGAGTTCGCGCAAGTGATGCGCCCCGCAGAGGGCGTGGGCGTCCACTCCGCTCATATGGGCGTAGTAGGGTTTCCAGTGATCATGAATGATCGTCCCGCCGGTCAGGAAGGTTGGAACAGCACCGCGTTTGGCGCTGATGCGGTAATGGGTGAAGGCGGTATCGCAGATCGTGTGCAGCCAGTGCAGCTTGCCGGCAACACGAAGTCCGGTCTCGTCCAGATGCCGAACGCCGCCTTCGGCAAGCCGGGCGAGAATGTGTTCAACCACGACACCCATCTTATTTGCCGCGCCGCGCGTCCAGTTGGTCACGCTGGCCGCGCACAAGCTGGTGGCCCCAAACAGGTCGCGCATAAGCTGGCAGACCCGATCCTCGGGTATCAGCTGCTGAACATTGCAATAGACCGCCACTGCCCGCATGCGCGTGCCATATTGCACATGCGCGGCCACGCCATCGGGAAAGCCAGCCGTCGTCGTGGCTCGACAATGGTCGCAACAATAAACCGCCGCCTGATGCTCGGTGACCTCCAGGCGTGGCGCAGGCAAGTCGAACACCTGACGCTTCTCGATCCCTTTCACCATCTCCGCCGTCAGGGCGCTCTGACAGGCGCTGCAATGCGTCGCCTCATGCCGTTCGACAAAGTCGGGTGTTGACGTCTGGCGCAGGGTGTCGCCCCGGTGGCCAACTTGGCCGCCACTTTTCTTTCCGGATTTGCCACGCAGGCTGCGCGGGGCTGGCTTCTTCAGGCCATCACTTGAAGGGGGCTTGCTGCTATTGCTGCTGTTCTTGGCCAACTGTCGGCGCAGGTCCGTGATCTCTTCCGCCATGCTCGCCAACGCAGCTTCAAGCTCAGCGATCCGACGCAGAGCCGTGGCGAGAAGTTGTTCAAGGGCGGCAACCTGATCCATCCCACCACTGATTCAGAGAAATCAACCCGGCGCCACAGAATTCAGACAAGAAAGAAAAAAAACACGCGCAAAATGGCAAATTCGACTCACCATAAAACTGACAATAACACTCAAACGTGGGGGGTGCTTGGGAGTTACCTTCAAATTAGATCACCCAAGTCAACACCGCGTGGGTGCAAATGCACGGACTGATAAACCGATCCATCCAATGTTTTCTGCGGGAAACTTATGGCGAAGAGGCCTGGGCGGCCATTGCAGCAAATGCCGGGTTTGGCGCGGATCGGTTTGAATCCCTTTTGAACTACGACGACGATCTGACCGAAGATATGCTTCTTGCCGCAGCAAAGCAGACAGGTAATCCGCGCGACACTGTTCTGGAGGATCTGGGTACTTTTCTTGTAACGCACCCCACGACGCAGGGGTTGCGGCGATTACTACGATTTGGTGGCGACAGCTTTGTCGAATTCCTTCATTCGCTGGAGGAGATGCCAGATCGTGCAAGGCTTGCGGTGAACGACCTGATCTTGCCGACATTGGAAATCCGCGACCATTCTGCCGTGGCCTTCACGCTTTTGGTCACGCATCGGTTCGCGGGCTTCGCGCATGTGTTGTTGGGAGTCTTGCGGGCAATGGCAGATGATTACGGCGCGCTGGTTTTGCTGGAATATCAGGGGCGACGCGATGGGGTTGAGACCTTATCCATCGAAGTTTTCGAAGAGGAATTCTCGGAAGGGCGTGATTTCGATCTGATCGCGCAGTCTGCATGAACGCACTTGCGCCGAATGAACTTGTCGGCCTGTCCACCGAAATGCTGGACCGGTTGATGCCGATGCACATGATTGTCTCGGCCACCGGTCATATCCGCCATTCCGCCCGCACGCTTGAAAAACTGCGCCCTGACGACGGGCTTACAGGGCACAGGTTTCTGGAGGTGTTTGAGCTGCGCCGCCCGCGCAATATTCGCAACATCAAGGATCTGCGCCTTTATGGACCCGGGCCACTGCGCCTGTGGCTGCGTGACCAACCCGACGTGCCATTCAAGGGGTTGTGCATCCCCTTGCCCGATCAGTCGGGGTTGTTGATCAACCTGTCTTTCGGCATCGCCGCCGCCGAAGCGGTGGTGCATTTTGATCTTGGCGCACGCGACTTTCCGGCCACCGATTTGACCATCGAGATGCTGTATCTGGTGGAAGCTAAAGAGGCGGTGATGAAGGAAAGCCGCAATTTGATAGAGCGGCTGAACAGCGCGAAGACGCAAGCCGAGGAGCAAGCGTTTTCTGACACTTTCTTATGAGCGTTTTTGAGTTTCCCGACACGATGAGACTACCCCGCTGGCGCGGAATGGTCAAAGTCTGTAACCTGTACAGGCGCTGGAGACGGTCGGCCGAACCGATGGTTATCATGCTCTTATCCGCGGATTGGATACCGCCTTGCCGAATACGATGCGGGATTGCCTCTCTCTAAGGACGGATGTTTGTCCCAACGCCCTCCGAGGATTTCCCTATCATTGGCCGCCATCTCCAGCGAGCTGCACAGGCAGCTTGTGTGCTTCGATCAGGCCGCCAAAGGCGTTTTTCGGGCGATGTCCCAGATGAAGCCGGCCAGTTCACGGGCGATCGCGGCCAGCACTCGTGGTTGAGGCTTGCCTGCATTCGACAGGTGTCGATATCGTTTGTAGAGGCGGATCTGCGCCTTCCACCCGATGTCTTTGATCTCTTGGGGCAGGTGCGCCGAACGCTTCAGATACGGATGCCCCTCCTTGGGCGGGTGTCGGTATGACCAACCTGCTTCCACGAGCATTGTGGGGGCCAGAGCATTGCCGGTTCTCGTCAACCGTCCACGCCGCGTTGTATTTCCGCTGGAATGCTCGCTCGGCACGAGGCCCAGCCACGCCATGAGTTGTCGCGGATTTTCGAACCGGGTGATATCGCCGATCTCGGCCACCACGGTTGCGGCGATGGTGGTGTTGACCCCGCGCAGAGCACGCAACGCATCAACCACTGGGGCAAAATGCCAACTCGGAATGGCCCCTTCAATAACCTGATCCAGTGTCGCAACGCGGACTTCGGCCTGATCAATTGCGCGCTTGAGTTCCTCAAATGCCAGTTGCTGGTGTGAAAAACGAAACCGGCGCAATTCTGCCAACCAGCGGCGGTGGCGCTGTGTCCAGTAGTGGCCACTCTCATAGCGCAAACCATGACGCAGAAGGAAACTGAGAAGCTGCTGCTTTGCTGCCTTCATCGCATCGACCGCTTGCTTTCGAGTTCGGATCAGATCGCGCATCGCTTCCTGTTCCTCATCCGGGGTCCAAATTGCAGTCAATTCGCCCGCCCGCCATAACCGGGCGAGCATCTCTGCATCTCGCCGATCCGTTTTGACCCGGTCCCCTGTCTTGCGCGGAATCATTGAAGGGGCGATCACAGCACACTCGAACCCGAGCTTCGTTAGATGTCGGTGAAGGCCGTATCCACAAGGCCCGGCTTCATAGCAAAAGGACGGGATGTGCCCGTTTTTCGTCAAGGTCTTGGTGAGTCGCAGCACCGCATCCGCTGAGTTGACGATGGCCCCATGGAACCTGATCTCGCCACTGCGGCCATCCTCTGCGACAGCTACCGCAATCGTATCCTTGTGGACATCCAGGCCCACATAAAGTGCTTTGTTCATTTGCGTTTCCTCCGTCGAACAATCTTCAGTTCGTCGAGAAAACCACAACGGCGGATGCCCCCGCAAAAAAAACGCTCATTCGGTCTAACAGGGCTAAAAAATCGGCGCGCGATGGATGTGATCCTGTCTCAGGTGCAAAACAGTCGCGAGGGTTTTGCCATGATGCATCTGGATCTGGATTTCTTCAAACAGGTCAACGACACGATGGGCCACGCCGCCGGTGATCTTGTATTGCAGGAAACCGCGCGAATCCTTTTGGAAGAAACACGCGGCGGTGACAGCGCCGTGCGATTTGGTGGTGACGAATTTGTTCTGATTTTTCCAAACCTTACCTGCCGTGACCAGCTTGCCAACATCGCCAAGCGTATTCTGGTTGAACTGGAAAAGCCAATTCCGTTTGAGGATGAGTTCTGCCGGATATCGGGCAGCATTGGGATCGCAATTTCAACCGATTATCACGATGTCGATTCCGAACGCATGTTGTTGGACGCTGATCTTGCGCTTTATGCCTCCAAAAACGCTGGCCGCGCGCAGTATACGTTTGTCACAGACATTCCCGAAAACATCGATGACTTGGATTTGACCGCGAAATCGGCGTGAACTGGGGTTCGGATACGTCGCGGTGCGATCATCGCCAAATCCAGGCGTAGCTTGCCAATACACCCTGTAGTTTTGCGACAGTGCGGTTGAAGGGGCCCGGGCGCGGCAGTTCATCCTTTTCCAGCCGCTCAATTGCCACCTCGACAGAACAAGGCAGCCCCGACACAGGGTCGAAATAGCGTGGATAGGTGATCAGCGCGGCGTGGGCCAATGCCGTGACACTCGGGCGGGCCTGACGACGCGCTGGGACCTTGCCAAGATCATGCGTCAGCCCCCAGCCCGCGTAAAACGGCGTGCCAAGACAAGTTACACGCGTGTCGCGCAAAAGCGCCTCAAACCCCAACAGCGATGTCATCGTCCAAACTTCATCAACCATATCAATTAATTGTATAGGGTCCGCGTGTGACAGAACCATGTTGGCAATTTCCATCGCGGCATGGTCAATGGCCCCGTCGCGCAATCCGGCCTCTACGTCCGGGTGAGGTTTATAAAGAATGATCGCATCCGGGTTGCTGTGGCGGGTCGCGGCCAATAACGCGGCATTGGTCCGCACCTCGCCGCAACCCTTCAGGATCGACGCATCGTCCTCCACCTGCCCCGGCACCAGGATGCGGCGACCCCGAGGCAAGTCTGGCAATTGTTGGCCGACAAGATTGTATTTCGACAGCTTGCCCGCGTTCAGGGCGGAAACCACCCGTTCCGCGCGGGACAACGCATGTTCGGGCAACTGCGCGGCGGCCGCGATCAAACGCTCCAAACGGCTTTCGCGGGTCGGGTCGTAATAGATGCCAAGATCATCCGTCACCAAGGACACGGGCGGGATCAGATCGGCGCCCAATCCGCGCGACCGGATGAACCCGTCTTCCATGCGAATAACCGGCCGGTCTGGCGGCAGTGATTGCGCCTTATTCGCCCAGACCATCACCGCGCGATCTGTGTTCTCAGCGGGATTATCGTTGAATATCAAGCGCTTCCCTCGACCGAAAAATTGCTGCAAATGCCGCCGCTTCCAAAGCCGCATACCAGACGCAACGTACCCTTGATGGTCTTCCCGCCATGCCCGCGCATCAGCTTCCAACGCGGCCATTGCCTCTTCCAAATCGCACAATTGGTCGCGGCAAGGGTCGTACCATGTGGGATAAAGGATCATTGCCGCAGCGAAAAGCTGAGCCCTTGTCAGATTTCGGGTCCGCCGTGATACCGGAAACGCATCTTCGGTCAGCCCCCATCCAGCGTAGAACGGTTGCCCAAACACATGCGGCTTGTGCCCCGCCAGAATTGCCTCGAATCCAAGGCCTGAGCTGACGGTGTAAACGGCCAGAGCGCCCTCGAACAACTGCCAGGGGCTGACAGGATCGGTGCAAAGGACCATGTTCTGCGCTAAATCATCCGGCCCGAAATGACCTTTGCGGTGGCCAAGGACCGTTTCGGGGTGGGATTTGATAACAATGCGCGCACCCGGGTGATTTTCCCGCGCCCAATAAAGCATCTCTTTGAACCGCGACACATCGGCACCACTTTCGGTGATCGAGGCATCGCCTTCGGTCTGGTCGATCACCAGCACATAGGGCGCCTCTGGCAGCGGATGGTCGAGATCAAAGGCATTGTATTTTGACAGCTGCGAGGCTCGCATCCAGGCCATCGCCGAGCGCGCGCGTTCAAGCAACGCTGTGTCGTCAAGCGGATGTTCCGCCAATAGCGTTTCAAGGTCCGAAGGCGTAGCGCTTGCGAAATGCACGCCCGTTTTGTCCAGCAATAACCCAATCGGCGCGCTTCCGGATCGACCCGGCAAAACCGACCGCAGGAAGGCATCCTCAACGCGCAGAATTCGCGCGTCGGATTTATTTGCTACCGCCTCGCCGCGATGCGCTGTCGGGCTTTTGCCCCAGACGCCGACCCAGTCCTTTGCGCCCGGTTTGCCAATGCGAACCGACCAACCGGCAAGCGACAAGATTCGCCGGATCCGGCGCTGGGTCAGAAATCCGCCATTGTAAACATAAAGCCGCCGGGAAGCATCCTCCCCGGCGGCGCGCATGTCTTGCGCATCCTGCATTTTGATTAGCTGCCGGAACCGGTTAGGCTGTCGATGGACGACGCGGTTCCAAGCGTACCTGTGACTGCGGTCAACACCTTGGCGAATTGGGCGTATGGAGCTTCTGTCACATAGACTGTGTCGCCGTCGCGAATGATGAAATCGCGGGCGAGGAACAGGCCGTTTGGTTCGGTCAGATCAAGGACATAAATCATGCGCTGCGCCCCGATCAGATCGGTTCGACCCAAAACCTGATGCACGATTTCTTCTGGCTCGTTGCGGAAAACGAACACGCCTGTTGGATCAGCCGCGGTGGCGGATAGACCGCCAACCTGTGCGATGGCTTCAACCGCCGTTAATGTCTGGGATTCAAACGGCAACCGATTCTGCGTCCCGGTCGCGCCGAGGACAGTGAAAGCACGTGTGTCCTGTTCTACAAAAATCCGGTCACCACCGCGCAGGGCGATGTCAAACTGTGGGTTGGTAAACAGATCAGCATACCAGACTTCTTCGACATGGTTGCCGCGAATGACTTTGACGCGTGCAACTTCGGGGTCAATCGCGACACCGCCGGCATTGGCAATCATCGCTGTCAGGGTGCGTGTCGGACGTTCAATTGCAAAGACGCCCTTACCGTTAATGGCGCCAGTCATCGTAACCGTGGCCCCGTCACCGGCGATACGGCGAACCATGACTTGCGGGTCGGGTGTTTGTTCTTCCAGTTTTTGCGTGATGATCCGGCGGATCGCCTCAGGCGAATTGCCAGCGGCACGGATGCGGCCCGCATAGGGTACAAAGATGAAGCCCGCGCCATCGACCTGAACCTCGTCCAGAGAGGTCGAATTCACGCCTGTACCGGATAAAAGGCCATCCTCGACGTTTTCATAAATCGTCAATCCAAGCGTATCGCCCGGGCGGATCGTATCGGAACCAAGCTGACCGGCATTGATGAACTTACTTGAAAAACCAAGCGCGGGAACAACAGCCGTTGCGCGGGTGACCCTGTCATTGACAGAGACAACGAAGGCATCGCCTTCCTTCTGTACCGAACCGCGGAATATTTCGCGTTTGTTGGGGCCGACACGCGGCAAACCACATGACGCAAGAACGCTGACAAGCGCCAAAAGGGCGACGGACTTCGCCCAACGGGAACCTTGGATTTTCACTGCCCGGTCTCCTCGACCTGTTATTCTGCCTCAAGTTTTTTTTGTACACTCCTGCGCCTGAATTGGCCTGATGATTTTGATGCCTGTGAATCACTTTGCCGCATGGTCACAGGTACGGGGGTTTCTATTTCGAGGGTATGAGCAAGCGAGACAAAACAGTCACCTTATCCGACGAGCAGCGCATAGCGCTTGAAGCGCTTTGCCGCCGCCGCAAAGTTGAGGCCCTTGTTTGGAAACGTGCGCGTGCGTTTCTTCTTCTGGACACAGGAGAAGACGCCGGAACGGTTTGCCGGATTTTGGATATCGGTCCAACGGTTCTGACGGAATGGCAGTTCGCGTTTGCCGGAGCGGGGTTGTCATTTTTTGGCTTGAAGGGCTACAGCCAGCGACAGGGGCATCTATCGGTGGAGCAGGAACGGGCTTTGAAAGCGCATTTCACCGAACATCCGGCACAGAACGTAGATGAGGTCTGTGCCTATGTTCTGGCCGAGTGCGACCAGAGCTACAGCCCCTCGGGAGCCGCCAGGCTGATGCGCCGCCTGGGGTTTGTGTATAACCCCGATTCTGGATAAGACGTTGGCGTCACCAGTGCACTACTCGACAGAATTTTTTCGTAGTTTTTTGATTCGTTTTTTACGATACTCGTTGACCCTTTTTCGCAGAGGGTTGCGATGAGGGATTTCCACCATTGTTATGGAAATGATCCTCGGTTCTCTCAAAGCCTCATTTGGCTCCAGTTCAACGGCAATTCCGCCAAACTCTCCAAGAAATAGAACATTTGAAACGGTTTCGTGATCTGCTTTGAATGTATCAGGGTCATTTTTCCGTACGTGTTTCGGGATGATCACCTGAAAGGGAGTGGCAGCCATCAGATCGAGCACAAGTGTCATGGTTCTTTTAGGGAGCGCAGCCAGTTCATTGAGCTTATCCGTGAGGGCGTAGAGACGGTTGGGGTCCTCTTCCATCATGTCGAACATGAGGTCCCGGATCTTCTCATAAGCGAGATCTTCGTTGATTGGGAAGTTGTTCTCCATGGCGCGCACCTTTTGCCCCGTGTTGACCAGCCTGAATGCCCCCGTGATTAGTATGGGGTGAGAGGGGTTTCCAGGTACGTTGCCCCATGATTCAAGGTTCAAAAGCGACACAATATGGACCGCCACTCATGTCGATCACTAACACCGCACTTTTTGTCTGTCTCGATGATTTTGCAAAAACCTTACCACCCTTCAATTTAGCCAGACATCCCAGAGCTTGGGGATTTTGGCATAACCTGCGAGGCATCGTCGGATAGCACGAAGGCCTGTCTTGAAGAGAGAGCATAAGGACCTTCGGGCTTTTCGAATCCCCTTTTTTCGCCGCGTATTGCGACGTGGTGCTCTTCGTTTGCTCCGGTTGAAACAGCCCAGTACATGGCGATTGCCAGCACCAAAATGAGGCGGGCCAATCGATCCGGCTTTTTGATCTGGCTTTGAGTAATTTCAAAGCCCCGGGTTTTGAAGTCGGAGAACATGGCTTCAATTCCCCAACGCATTCCATAATCGAGCACCTTGTACTCGGACGGTGCTGCATTCATGGCAATAATCCAAGGCTCTTTGTGCCCCTCTTCGTGAAGCACTCCAATGTTGCTAAAGACGCCCGTTCCGTAAAGCTCAGCGTTTACAAGCCCTTCGGGCATCAGTTGGGCAATTTCGCGCGTCATCATCTCGCCACCCTGATGTTGCAGTGTGATATTTCCCTTCATGCGCAGCCGGTAGTCCCATCCAGCCTCCTGGCACCATGCGACCAATCGGGCGGTTCCATAAAACCGATCTCCCGCCAGCAACACACGCGCATCCGCCGGGAGCCATGGGCGGACTGCTTCCAAAAGCTCATGTTGCACGCGCCATCCAATCGGCCCTTTGGTCTGGCGTACACGCCAGGCGACCGGGAGGGCCCGATCCCGCATCCGCACCGATAACATCAAAACCTCATGCCCTTCGTTGAGCTTGCTTTGATCAAGGGCCACCACAATCGTTTCTCCGGCCTCACACTGGCGGCGGAAAATTTCACCAACATAGGCCTGCATGATCTCATCAGTATCGATGTGAGGATTGCCCAGAACCCGCGAAATGTATTGATAGCGGTGGTCCACAGAGCCGATATCGCGGGGCAGAGCAGCCGCATTTTCCATCAGATTGACGCTGCGCGTGTTCAAAATCACGCTTGCTATGATGCACAATCCCTCCCGGCGCGACTTGTGATACCCGAGCAAGCGGTCCTGAAAATCCGCCTCAACCTTCGAATAAAGCTCTGAAAAACAAACATTTCCCAACAAACCAGCCTCCAATATCAGCAGTGGAGACTCCTTGAATCACACAGATCAGACAAACGTCAAATCAGATCCGGAAATTTTGAAGGGTGGTAAGTGCAAAAACCTACGAGGACTGGGAGCGCCACCGGTTGATCCCCTCGGGTCGTCAGAGGCTTCGCTCCGGCAAGCTGACCCTGGGGGAGAGCCTGTTCATCATGGTCTTGTTTCACTTGTCGCCGTTCAAGGACTTCAAACATTATTGGATTTATGGCGTTGAGCAGAAATACCGTGACTGCTTTGGCAACCTCCCGAGCTATGGTCGGTTTGTCAGCCTCATGCCAAGATTAATGGTGCCGTTTTGCATACTGTTCGATAAGTTGAAAACCAGCATGGGACTGGAACACACTCGACACAGATCGCCTGCCAACGCATTCGTACACCTCATCTCGTGTGTCGCAGCCTATAGGCTCGGGAAAACCAAAGTTAAAATGGGACCCATAACCGTGCCGGAAACAATCAGGCAGGTCGAATACCAGATATAGCGCTTATCCAGAACTCAGGTTTCGTAGTTTTTTGATTCGTTTTTTACGATACTCGTTGACCCTTTTTCGCAGAGGGTTGCGATGAGGGATTTCCACCATTGTTATGGAAATGATCCTCGGTTCTCTCAAAGCCTCATTTGGCTCCAGTTCAACGGCAATTCCGCCAAACTCTCCAAGAAATAGAACATTTGAAACGGTTTCGTGATCTGCTTTGAATGTATCAGGGTCATTTTTCCGTACGTGTTTCGGGATGATCACCTGAAAGGGAGTGGCAGCCATCAGATCGAGCACAAGTGTCATGGTTCTTTTAGGGAGCGCAGCCAGTTCATTGAGCTTATCCGTGAGGGCGTAGAGACGGTTGGGGTCCTCTTCCATCATGTCGAACATGAGGTCCCGGATCTTCTCATAAGCGAGATCTTCGTTGATTGGGAAGTTGTTCTCCATGGCGCGCACCTTTTGCCCCGTGTTGACCAGCCTGAATGCCCCCGTGATTAGTATGGGGTGAGAGGGGTTTCCAGGTACGTTGCCCCATGATTCAAGGTTCAAAAGCGACACAATATGGACCGCCACTCATGTCGATCACTAACACCGCACTTTTTGTCTGTCTCGATGACTTTGCAAAAACCTACGAGGACTGGGAGCGCCACCGGTTGATCCCCTCGGGTCGTCAGAGGCTTCGCGCCGGCAAGCTGACCCTGGGGGAGAGCCTGTTCATCATGGTCTTGTTTCACTTGTCGCCGTTCAAGGACTTCAAACATTATTGGATTTATGGCGTTGAGCAGAAATACCGTGACTGCTTTGGCAACCTCCCGAGCTATGGTCGGTTTGTCAGCCTCATGCCAAGATTAATGGTGCCGTTTTGCATACTGCTGCACTGCTTCAGCGGTGAAAAAACCGGCGTCTATTTTGCCGACAGCACTAAGCTCGCGGTCTGCCACAATGCCCGCATTAATCGAAACAAGGTCTTCAAGGGGCTGGCAAAGCGCGGTCGCAGCACAATGGGCTGGTTCTTTGGCTTCAAACTGCATCTAATCATCAACAACAAGGGGGAGATCATGGCCGTCAAAATCACGGCAGGTAATGTCGATGATCGAAAGCCGTTTGAAGCCATGATCGCGGGCCCCGAAGGCAAAATATTTGCTGATAAGGGCTATATCTCCAAATCCCTCTTCCAACGGCTCTGGCAGCGTGGGCTCCACCTCGTCACCGGCATTCGCCGCAACATGAAAAACTATCTCCTGCCAATCCTGAACAAAATCCTGTTGCGAAGGCGGTTCATCATCGAAACTCTGTTCGATAAGTTGAAAACCAGCATGGGACTGGAACACACTCGACACAGATCGCCTGCCAACGCATTCGTACACCTCATCTCGTGTGTCGCAGCCTATATGCTCGGGAAAACCAAAGTTAAAATGGGACCCATAACCGTGCCGGAAACAATCAGGCAGGTCGAATACCAGATATAGCGCTTATCCAGAACTCAGGTTGTATAGGAAACCACAATTGCTGCCTGCACAGGCCGATGAAGCCAAACAGGCTGCGTTTATTGCCCAATATGAGGCCATGATGAACGGGTTGGCCGCAGATGAGATGGTTGTCTTTTCGGACGCTGTTCACCCCGAGCATCAGAGCCGCCCCGCCCATGGCTGGTTCCCAAAGGGACAAAAGACGGCCCTGAAGGCGACATCCGGGCGCAAACGGCTCAATATTCAGGGAGCGCTTGACCTTGAGACCTTCCAGTTGAGCTATGCCCAAAAGTTGGTGACGGCTGTCATCAGGCGGCGATTTGAACTTGCTTGATGCCGTCTTTGAACTCAACCCCCTGAATGACCTCGGGCAGACGGTTCGGCCCGGAGATTTTTCGCCACTTTTTCCTGGCCGAAATCATTAGCCTGAAGACCATGGCGAGGGCGGTCTTGCGATTGAGGCAGCCTTTGGTTTTTCGGGTACGGTTTCTAACCGTGGCGAAGACGCTCTCGATCGGGTTTGTGGTCCTGATGTGCTTCCAGTGTTCGGCTGGGAAGTCATAGAAGGCCAGCAATTCTGCACGATCCTTGACCAGCTTGGCCACGGCCTTTTCGTATTTCACACCATAAGTTTCCACGAACAGATCGAAGGCCGCATTCGCTTCCTTCTTCGTCTCGGCCATCCAAATGTCTTGGAGATCCGACTTCGCCTTTTCATGCAGAGATTTAGGCATCGCCCCCAGCACATTGGAAGTTTTATGAACCCAGCATCGCTGCTCCCGTGTCTTGGGAAAGACATCGCGCAGCGCGGCCCAAAACCCCAGTGCGCCGTCGCCGACGGCCAATTCAGGCGGCACCGCAAGCCCACGCCTCTTCAGCCCCTTCAACAGGTCGCGCCAACTGTCGGCGTTCTCACGGAAGCCGTCTGCGATCGCCAGAACATCCTTCTGCCCATATTCATCCGCCCCAATAATCACCAACATACATTGACGATCGCCGTCCAGGCGCGGTGTGAAGTAGACCCCGTCGGCCCAGATATAAACGTAGCGCTTGCCCTTCAGATCGCGCTTGCGCCAAGCTTCATATTCTTCCCACCACGCAGCCTTCAGGCGCGTAATGGTCGATGACGACAGCCCCTCGGCATCGGGGCCCAGAAGCGCTGCCAGCGCCTCGCTGAAATCCCCCGTCGAGATCCCCTTCAGATAAAGCCAGGGCAATAGCTCCTCGACGGACTTGGCCTTGCGCAAATACGGCGGAACCAGCGCCGAGCGGAACTTGATTTTGCTCCCGTCTTCATTCTGACCGCGATCCCGCACACGCGGAACCTGCACGGGAACGGTGCCAATCCCGGTCATCATCTCGCGCTCGGGCAGAAAGCCGTGACGTACCAAACGCTGGCGGCCTTCTTCGTCCAGAAGGTGCATGTGCTCCGCGATGAACGCGGCAACCTCGGCTTGAACCGCCGTCCTCAGAAGCTCCTTCGCACCCGCTTGAATGACCTCTGTCAGCGGATCAGGTGAAAATTGTGATGGTTGCTCGAATGGTAAGGAGACACGCAAGAATAATTGCTACGTTTGGTGGCGGCGGCGTGGTGTGATTGTGTAGTTCCATTCTGGGTGGAATGCATTCCCTTCGATGACGAGGCTATCCATTTCAGCTTTGGTGACCTTAACACCCTTCTCGTAAATACTTTCGTCAAGTGCGCATTCTACTTTCAGCCCAGCGTTCGTCGTCGTCGCCCCGATCAACTCGACGACTGCCATACGGCTGGACAGCGGCCGTCCGCGCCAGTTCTGTGTGATGTGGCAAAACATCCGATGCTCGATGAGGTTCCACTTGGATGTGCCGGGCGGATAGTGATGGACGTGCAAGACAAGGTCGGTTTCGTCAGCAAACCTCTGCAGTTCTACCTTCCATAACCGGACGCGCGCACCGTTCGATCCGCCGCAGTCAGCAGTTATTGTCAGCTCGCGCATGCCAGGATGGCGCTGCTGGCCCATGCGCTTCTGCCAGGTACGGATAGAGTTGACGGCGAATGAAGCAGTGTCAGCGGTGACGCCCACGCTAACCCAGCCAGTATTGGTGCCAACGTCGTAGACACCGTAGGGCACCACCTTGCCGAGCTCCTTGTCGGGGAAATCATGTATGTTAACGCAGCGGGGGTCGCCTTTTGGCCGGTAGTCGCTGCCATCGTTGCGGTAGTTTCCGATCAACTCCTTCTTTTTGGTGTCGACCGAGATGACAGGCTGCCCAGCCGCCTGCGCGTCCAATACCCTGGCGTTAATATGCTCAAACTGCGCGTCGCGATCAGGGTGGTTGGTGCCATCGTGCGTTTTGCGATTGACCTGCCGCGAATATTCCAACTTTGTTTCCAGCAACCTGGCGACAGTATTGGCACATATAGTATGGCCTGCAGCACACAGTGCCGCTGCCAGCTTTGCCGGGCTCTTCGACACCCATTTAAGCGGACGTATAGGATCACCCATCGTCGCTGGCTCGGCGAGACGCTGCAAGTCGGACACCAGCGTCGTATCAAGGTCGGCGACCTCGCGTCGCCCTCCACCCTTGCGGCGCACGCGGCCATTGCCTGGACCTGGAGTATCAAGATCATTGATGCCTCGCCCGATGGTGGAACGTGCGAGGCCAGTGATCTCCGCAACTGCCGCAAGACCGCCACGCCCCGCCGCTCGGGCTTCTGCGGCAGCAAACAAACGCCGACCTCGTTCGCCAAGCTTCGAACCAAAAACTTCCCATCGCTCCTGAATTTGTTCTCGCTCTACCATGATTATCGATTACCATATTGAGAACGGCATGGGAATCGCGCGGACCAGAGTCAAACCGTCGCAGCGGCAAAGGTTTGCGATTCACTTATTGTTGCGTGTCTCCTAAGACTGTAGACTTGGCCATGGTGGCATATCCTTTCTCTTGGAGAATGACGGCGTGCTAACACCGCCATGATATGCCGCCCGCTTCAGGCCATCACCAACTTTCGGGCATAACTCTTCCAGTTCACCTTTGTAGAAGGCGAAAAGATCAATGCCCGGACAACCCAACAAATGCTGGAAAAGTTGGAGCGCAACAACCCAACCATGACGACCATCCATGTCTTTGTCGACAATGCCCGCTATCATCATGCCAGGATACTTCAGCCATGGCTCAACAGCCCGGAACGCCGGGTGAAGTTGCATTTCCTGCCAGCATATGCCCCGCATCTCAACCCAATCGAGCGCCTTTGGGGCGTCATGCACGATTGGGTCACACACAATCGCCACTATGCAACGTTCAACCAGTTCACAGAGGCTATTTTCAACTTCTTCCGTACGACACTGCCAGAAAAATGGCCTGAGTTCCGCGACACCGTCACCGACAACTTCCGCGTTGTATCGCTCAAGGAATACAAAGTGATATAGATACCCACGGGCTTACACCCGTGGTTCTTTCAAAGGTCAAGCTCCGCTTGTCCATTATCTTCTCGGCCCTGCCATCGGACGTAATTCCGTATCGTTTGCTCGTCGACCCCAACGGTGGACACAAAAAATCCTTTGTAAACGCTGTGGGACGATTTTCGCAGCCGCATTCTGCAGACGATAGCCCGAAGACAATGGAAGGGCTATCATCCCCGCGCTTACACGCGGGGAGTTCCCGCTGGATTAAAATCATCATCGGGCTCGGGTGGCGTCTGGTTCTTGATGTATTCCAACCACACCTCGTCTGTCACGTTGCCGCTGCTGGCAACCCGGTAACCGCGGGCCCACAGGTGTTGCCCCCAATATCTTTTGCGCAATATCCCGAACTCGCTCAGCAGCTTGTGCGAACTGCGCCCTTTCAGATATTGCTCCGCACGGCTGACCGACAGGTTCGGCGGGGTCGACACCGGCATATGCTCGTGGTCACGGTTGATTGATCCGGCATGCACAACCATCCCATGCGCCCGCGCCGTCTCGCGCAGCAACTCACGGCAGCGGTTGCCGACATCGCCGCCCAACACCTGGTAGCGGTACTTCGTCACCCACACCAAGTGGTATTTGCAGTCCCAAACCGTATGGCTGCCACGCTTGTACGAATCCATAATCAGGCATCTTAACGCAAATGCCGCGATCCCGTCCGGCTAAAGCCGTGGGGTTTACAGATCCCCTATCGGGGACTCTAACCCGGAAAACATCAGGCCAATTCAGGCGCACGGGTATAAGTTAGCCAAAAGGCGCGAAATAATCCACCCTTTTGCCTGTGGATTATTTGACGACGCGCAACTGTTGCCGCGGTGCCGCTGTACCGGTTTTCAGCGCGGTATAAGGATCCTCGGGCACGAGCATCATGTCGACCACCTGACGAAGCAGCTGGCGGCGGCCTCTTGCCGAATAGAAACCGCCCGCAACCTGCGATGTTTCCAGAAGAAAATGGCGATAATCGCGGTAAGCGCGGCTGTCAGGGCGTGTCGGATGGGCGAAGAATTCCGGTAGCTTTTGGGTCGAGACAAATTCCGGCTTTGCGTAAACCGCGTCGCCAAAAACCTTAAGCGGAAGTCCGCGCCACAGCACCTGTTGCGCGGCTGTCGAGTTCACGGTTACCGCGCTGCGTGCGTGATCCAGCAGTTTCGCCAACTTGCCGCCGCGGACGTAATGCACGCGGTTGGTGACACCGTGAAGCTCTGACAAGCGTTTGATTTCACGCCGCAAATTCACGCGCCCATCTTCCAGCGGGTGGGCCTTGAACACAAAGTGATGGTGGGTCGGCGCGCCGTTGGCGAAACCTTCAATCACTTCGGCCAGAAACTCTGTCATCGATCCAAACGGGCTGTGGTTCTGGAAGGATGAGTCATGCTCCAGCTGCAAAAGCGCCAGATGATAGGGGAACCCGCCGTATTTGATACGACTGGTCGCCGCCGCCCGATCCGCCCAGATCGCAGGCATCAACAAAAGGCGGCGCAGGTAAAGTCGGAACTCCTGCGTCACACTTAGCGCCCGGTGGGGCGCAAAATTGCGATAGGCGCGGTTCGCCAGCAGAACATGACCGTGATAAAGCGCGCCGTAAAAAATGTGGTGGCGCATGTCGCCCCAATGTGCGGGCGGTTCGGGTACATCCAGATCGGCCTTGGCCAGCGCGTCCTGCATATTGGCAACGCTGAGGTCCATCAACGCGGAATTGCCGTTCGACCCGTTGCGTTCATATGTCACCCAGTATGGGCGCAGATAGCCTTCCTCGAAGACATGCACCATCAGGCCGATTTTTTGTGCCGCCTCAACGGCTTCGGCGTGAATACGGCGAGTGTCGCCGTAAAGAACGATGTCGGTGATGCCTTTTTCGTCAACAATTTCCGCGAACCGGTCAGCCCAGGCATCGATTTTGTCGCGATAAGGGATGAATGATTTCGCATCTGGCCAGAACGCCGCATCGCCGGCGTTGAACCCTACGCGCCAGACATCGGCACCGGCGGCACGTAACATCTTGGCAAGACGGCGGAAAAACGGCCCATGCGGACCTTGCAGAAACAGAAATGTACGGTTCTGTCCCGTGACCATCAAACATTCCTCTAACGTCTTGCGCGGATAACCCTGCATCCGGCAGACACCCCAACTTCCCCCTAGCATGTCCATTTAATAGGGCAAAGTTGTGACTCAAACGGTAAAAGGTCGTGGCCTTGCCCTTGGGCAGCACCGGCGCTAGGGCTGAGACGAAAGTGGAGTTACGGCGCATGTTCACGGGCATCATCACCGATATTGGCGACATTTTAGAGGTCGAGCAACGCGGCGATCTGCGCGCGCGCATTGCGACATCCTATGATGTCGGCGGGATCGACATCGGAGCATCCATCGCCTGTGACGGGGTTTGCCTGACCGTCATTGCAACAGGGACCGACCCAAAGCCTTGGTTTGACGTGGAAATCAGCGGAGAGACGGTTTCGGTCACAAATATTGGCCGCAATGGCTGGAGCGCGGGCAAATTGGTCAATCTCGAGCGTGCTTTGCGCGTGGGCGATGAACTTGGCGGGCATATCGTTTCGGGGCATGTGGACGGGTTGGCCGAGATTGTCGCGATTGAGGCTGAAGGCGATTCAAAACGGTTCCGCTTCAAGGCACCGGACGATCTTGCGCGGTTCATCGCGCCAAAGGGCTCGGTTGCGTTGAATGGGACATCACTGACCGTGAACGAGGTGGATGGCGCGGAATTCGGCGTGAATATCATCCCGCACACGCAAATGGTGACAAACTGGGGCAAAGCGGTTGCTGACGATGCGGTCAACCTCGAAGTTGACACGATGGCGCGGTATGTTGCGCGGCTTCAGGACTGGGGATAGTGAATAAGAATTAGGCACGGGCAGACAATTTTTCGGCAGTTGCCGAATTTCTGATCGTATATTTACCGGCACCGACAATATGGCTTGGTTTAGTTGCGTCAAACACAGTCAATCTGGCATTCGAATAGGCGGAGACCGCATCCAATGACGACCATCGGACACAACGGCGGACCGACGATGGAACCGGGATATGGCTGGCGGCGTCACGCCTGGGGTCGTGCACGCAAGGCGCTTTTGCCAAACACAATTCCGCTTGAAATCGTCTGCCAGCGGGTAAAACGTGCGCAGGAATTAGGTTTGGAATACAAAACCTATGCCTCCATTCGCGCGGCGTCCGGCCATGACGTGGTTGCGTTCTTGTTTTCGGGCAACGCGTTGGAATTGCGCGCAAACAGGGTTAAACTGAAAGGCCCGGTGGCGGTACGGCTTCGCCAAATCGACGGCAAAGCTGGACGGCTGGCGGCGATCTACGCGCCTGCGCACCCCGACGCCATGATCACGGCCAATTCAGGATTGATTGAGTACGCAGCCCCCGCCCCTGAGTTCACGGAAAGCTGGTCAGCAAGCCGTGAAAAACTCGGCCGGATGTTGCGCGATGCCGGGGCAAGACCGGCTGGAACAGTGCTCGTCTCTGCGACGGCCATCGAAAATGAATGGTGCGCGGCGGCTAAAATGGCCGGGATTGTTCCGGCCGAGACATTCTTCGCCAACGACCCCGGCTGACAACGTTAGCGATTGATACACCGCGACCCGATGG
Source organism: uncultured Paracoccaceae bacterium (assembly GCA_951812305.1). Classification (GTDB taxonomy): domain Bacteria; phylum Pseudomonadota; class Alphaproteobacteria; order Rhodobacterales; family Rhodobacteraceae; genus Rhodobacter_B. The sequence goes on along the minus strand of CATOSB010000004.1, from coordinate 153,942 downwards.
CACTGGCGCATGGTTTCACCTTGCGCTAATCCCGGCCCGTTACGAGGAGCGCAGGAATGGCCGACACCACCGCCACGCATTACACCGACGCGATCTCCAGCGTCGAAGAGATCATCGAAGATGCCCGCAACGGGCGGATGTATATCCTTGTCGACCATGAAGATCGCGAGAACGAAGGCGATCTGTGCATTCCGGCCCAGATGTGCACGCCCGACGCCATCAACTTCATGGCCAAATACGGGCGCGGGCTGATCTGTTTGACGTTGACTGGCAATCGCATTGATGCGCTTGGGCTACCTTTGATGGCGTCGCATAATTCTTCACGCCACGAAACGGCCTTTACTGTCTCGATTGAGGCGCGCGAAGGAGTCACAACGGGTATCAGCGCGGCGGATCGGGCGCGTTCTGTCGCCGTAGCAATTGATTCAAACTCCGCCGCTGCCGACATCGCCACACCCGGGCACATTTTCCCGCTTCGCGCCAGAGAGGGCGGCGTTCTGGTGCGCGCCGGCCATACCGAGGCCGCTGTGGATATCTCGCGGTTGGCGGGGCTGAACCCTTCCGGTGTGATCTGCGAAGTGATGAACGAGGACGGGACGATGGCCCGCCTGCCCGATCTGATCGCCTTTGGCCAGAAACACGGCATCAAGATCGGCACGATTTCCGACCTGATTGCCTATCGGCGGCGCAACGACAATCTTGTGCGCGTGACCGAAGAGAAATCGGTCGAATCCGGGTTTGGTGGCGAGTGGAAACTGCGAATCTATACCGACGAAACCCACGGATCCGAACATATCGTGCTGATCAAAGGCGATATTTCCGGGCCTGATCCCGTTCTGGTACGGATGCATACGCTGGACCCGATGCTGGACGTCGTCGGGATCGGCGGATCACAACGGTCAAGCGAATTCGGGTCTGCCATGGAAGAGATCGCGCGCGAGGGGCGCGGTGCGTTGGTGTTGCTGCGCGAAACGCATATGAAGCTGGTGACCGAAGACTCTGCCTCGCCCCAGACGCTGCGGCAATACGGGCTTGGCGCGCAGATTCTGACCTCATTGGGACTAAGCGAGCTTGTTTTGCTGACCAATTCGCCCTCTCCCAAGGTTGTCGGCCTTGAAAGCTACGGGCTTTCAATTGTCGGTACCCGGAAAATCCCAGTAGAGTAAATCATGGCCCAGTCCGAAACCCATTACACACTGCCCACGCCGGAATTTGATAAGCCCGTCAAGGTGTTGATCGTTGTCGCGCCCTATTACAAGGACATCGCTGACGAGTTGGTCGCGGGCGCGAAGGCAACGCTGGAAGGCGTTGGTGCCACGCACGAAGTGGTCGAAGTGCCCGGCGCTTTGGAAGTGCCCGGCGCGATTGCATTGGCGCATCGTATGTCGAATTTTGACGGCTATGTCGCCTTGGGCTGCGTGATCCGCGGCGAAACCACACATTACGACACGGTCTGCAACGATTCCTCGCACGGCTTGACGCTTCTCGGATTGCAGGGCTGCGCCATCGGCAATGGCATTCTGACCGTCGAAAACCGCGATCAGGCGGTCGAGCGGGCCGAGGCGAAAGGCCAGAACAAGGGCGGCGGCGCTGCGGAAGCGGCGCTGCACCTGATTGCGCTTGCCCGCCGCTGGGGCGGCCCCAAAGATGATTTCGGGTTCAAACCCTCTGGCGAAAGCTATCAGATCGCATGAACGCGCCCACGAAACGGCAGATGAAAACCGCCGCGCGGCTTTACGCCGTGCAGGCGCTTTTTCAGATGGAGGCCAGCGATCAGACGGTCGACAAGGTGCGCGCGGAATTTGAGACGCACCGTTTCGGCGAGCATTTCGACACAGGCGAGATGATGGAAGGTGACGTCAGTCACTTTCGCGCCGTTCTGGAAGGCGCCGTGAACGAGCAGGCGAAGATTGACCAGATGACCGACCGCGCGCTGGTCGAGAAATGGCCAATTGCCCGGATCGACCCCACCTTACGCGCGCTTTTTCGCGCGGCAGGAGCAGAAATCATTGCAGGCGACACGCCGCCAAAAGTAGCCATTTCCGAATATGTCGATATCGCCAAGGCCTTCTTTCCAGAGGGAAAAGAGGCGAAATTCGTGAACGCGGTTCTGGATCATATCGCGCGGGAGGCGCAGCCGGAAGCTTTTTGAACAGACGTTCAGTTAATCCGTGCGATGCCATATGTGAAGAACGTCATTGCCAATCTTTTCAACGGACTTCAAAGCAAATCGTGGCGCGTCTGACAGCGCGTCAATCCCCATCGCGCCCAGATTTGGCTGCCCTTCCGCCCCGATGGCGACCCCGGCGGTAAACCCGGCCACCCGGTCGACCAGATCGGCAGCCAGCAAACTGGCCGCCAGCGTACCGCCACCTTCACAGAAAACGCGGGTAACACCTTTTGAAGCCATTGCTTTCAAAGTTTCCATTGGGTCCAGTTGGCCGCCCTTCCCCACGCCGGATTCGATAAGCTCTGCGCCTGTCGTGCGCCATGCGGCAATATCCGATTTTTCCGCATCTTTTCCGTGGCATATCCAAACCGGATTATCACGGGCGCTGGCCGCCAGTGCGCCATCAACCGGGACATCCAAACGGCGTGACCACACGACCCGAACCGGTCGATGCCCGACGCCAAGACCGCGCACCGTAAGCGACGGATTGTCCTTGCGCGCTGTGCCGCCGCCAACCAGCACCGCATCATGCATCGCACGCATTGCATGAACGCGTCGACGCGCAACAGGACCAGTGATCCACCGGCTTTCGCCAGAGGCCGTCGCGATGCGGCCATCAAAGCTGGACGCGAGCTTTAGCGTCACCAACGGCAAACCGACATTCTGAACCTTCAGAAACCCGGCGTGATGTTCTGATGCCTCTGCGGCCATCAGACCCGTTTCAACAGCGATTCCAGCATCTTGCAGGCGTTTGATCCCTTGCCCCGCGACCTGCGGATTGGGATCCTCCATCGCGGATATGACGCGACCAACCCCGGCTTTTATCAGGGCATCCGCGCAAGGGGGCGTGGTGCCCTGGTGAGAGCAGGGTTCCAGCGTCACATAAACGGTTGCTCCTTTCGCCGCATCACCTGCCTGCTCAAGCGCCTGAATTTCAGCATGTTGCAGCGCCGCTTTGTTGCTGGTCCCTCGCCCTACAATGCGTCCGGACCGGACGATCACACAGCCAACCGAAGGCCAGGGTGCAACCCGGCCCAGCCCGCGCCAGCCCAGTGCCAGCGCCAGCGCCATGTAACGCGAATCTTGGTCGATCACTCTTCCGGTGGGCCGTCTGGGCGAAGCTCATTGGCGAGCTTTTCAAAGTCGTCGACGTCCTGGAAGTTCTTGTAAACACTGGCAAATCGCACATAGGCGACCGTGTCGATCCGCGCCAGACTTTCCATGACGATCTCGCCAATCATATTGGATTGAATATCGGTTTCACCCATACTTTCCAGACGCCGGACAATGCCTGAAATCATTTGATCGATGCGTTCCGGTTCCACGGGGCGTTTCTGCATCGAAATGCGGATCGAGCGTTCAAGCTTGTCGCGGTCGAAATCTTCGCGACGACCGTTCGATTTGATCACCACGAGGTCGCGCAGTTGAACGCGCTCATAGGTTGTAAATCTGCCGCCACAAGCGGGACAAAACCGCCGCCGACGGATCGCGACATGGTCCTCGGCAGGCCGCGAATCTTTTACCTGAGTGTCAATATTCCCGCAAAACGGACAGCGCATATTTTTTTCCTTGGTCTCAACCCTGTCTTATCCACAGCTTTTATAGGGGAGAACCGAGGGCTTGGGTAGAGGCGAATTTCAACCACTGTATTTTGCGCGTCGGTATTGCGTCGGCGTCACGTCGGTAAATTGTCGGTATTATCGTCCGGCGCAAAATGCGCGGCGACGTGGCGGCGGTGCGGGCGGTCTCGATGTTCGAAAATGTAAAGTCCTTGCCACGTTCCCAGCGCCAATTGCCCTCCCGTTACCGGGATAGAAAGCGAAACGGGCAACATCGCCGCTTTGATGTGTGCTGGCATATCATCGGGGCCTTCATAGGTGTGGGTCAGATAGGTCATCGATGGATGATCTGAAGGCGGAACAAGGCGTTGGAAGAAATTATTCAGGTCTGACTGCACCTCGGGATCTGCGTTTTCCTGAATGAGGAGTGAACAGGATGTGTGGCGAACGAACAGTGTTAACAAGCCATCGACCTGCCTCATGTCCTCAATCCACGCGCGCACCAGATGTGTGAATTCGTAAAGCCGTGTGCCGCTTGTTTCTATTGTAATTGTTGTTTGCACAAATCGAACATCCGTATGTGTCAGGTTTCAGTCTATTGTCGTTCCAACACTGGACGATAGGTTCTGTCCCAGAACCGCGCGGCGTCCTCATCCAGTTTCAGCGCCTCATCGGTGCGCGAGCGATCGCCGGATTTCCACCCCGTGCCGATCCCCATGCAATGGTAGAAATAGTCGCCTTTCAGCAATTGGAACTTCGCGAGCAGGTTGTGTTCCAGATTGTGGCAGCGCCATTGAAAACGTCCCAGCGGCCCGCGCTGATTGAGGCACCAGTTATTGACGGCGGTGAAATGAATATCGTGCCGCCACCGGTGATCGGCATAGTCCAGAGGCGCCGCATCATCGGGGCCGGGAAAACGGTTACGTCCGACGAAACGTACGAATCCTAACCGAGTTATTGTCAAATCTGGTGTTTGCGGGATCTTTCATGCGGCGGCGGTTTCGGTCTGGGTTTGCTTGATGCCGTCTTTGAAATTGACGCCTTGGATGACGTCGGCGAGATGATTGAAGCCGCGAAGTTTGCGCCAGTTTTGTTCGGCGCACTGCCCCAGTTTGAAGATCATGTGGAGCATGCCGTCGCGGGCCAGACAGCCCTTTGAGCGCTTGGTGCGATGACGGATCGTGGCAAAGGCGGATTCAATTGGATTGGTCGTTCGGATGCTTTGCCAATGCATTGCGGGAAAATCGTAGAATGCCAGCAGTTCGGTTCGATCTTTCTGAAGCGAGGCGGTGGCTTTGGGGTACTTGTCTTCAAACGTTTTCACGAAGAGATCGAACGCTTGTTCAGCTGACTTGCGCGTTTCAGCGCGCCAGATATCGTGCAGCATCGTTTTGGCTTTTGGCTGGGTGGACTTGGGAAAACAGTTGAGGACGTTGCCCGTCTTATACCAAGGGTTATTCAATCTGACCGACTTTCGCCCAGTTGCGGCTTGCGATGGATGTGATGGTTTGCGGTCTTGCGATGAGGTTGTTCCAGGCCTCGCACCCCGCGTCGAGAATCGCGTCATATGTGTCGAACGTCCGGTTTGCGAGCCATGTCTGGCGGAGATATTGCCAAATGTTTTCGGTTGGATTCAGCTCTGGTGATTTGGGCGGCAGAAACATGAGCGACAGGTTTTGCGGGATTTCCAGAGCGGATGTCGTGTGCCAGCCGGCTTGGTCCATGAGGATGACGGCGTGGGCGCCATCGGAGACAATTTTGCTGATTTCTTCCAGGTGGCGCTGCATCGCATAGGTGTCGGCTGCTGGCATCATGATCGCCGCGCCGGTGCCGCGTTCGGGGCAGATGGCGCCAAAAAGATACGCATTTTGGTAACGCTGATCGGCGGGCTGGCGGGGCCGTGTGCCCTTGCGTGCCCACTGGCGGACGCGGGTGTTCTTCTGACCGAGACGCATCTCGTCCTGGAACCAGATTTCGACGGGTTTGTCCGGCGGCACCCCCTGAAGCGTCTCCTTCAGATTGTCGCCGAAGTTTTTTTGAAATCCTCAATGACCTGCACGTCCTGCCCCGGGTGCTGAGGGCGTGCGCTGATGTGGGAAAAGCCCAGATTGTGCAGAATCTGCCCCACATGGCGCTCGTGATAGTCGACGCCAAAACGCGCCTTGATCACATTCTTCAAATCGACCCGCCGCCAGCGGACGACACCGTCCTTTTCAGGATCAGGACCGGTCTCGACAAGAGCCGCCAGTTCATCCAGTTGCGCATTGTCAAGGCGGGATCGCGAGCCTCCTCGCTGCCGATCCAGCAGCCCCGCTGGACCATCAGCGTTGAAACGGAGCACCCAGTCCCTGAGCGTTTGCCGGTCCATCCCGCCAATGCGGGCCGCAGCCCCACGCGACATGCCATCGGCGATAGCGGCAAGCGACAAAAGCCGTCGGCTCTGCCGGGCATCAGAACTCTCTGCGGCAAGCTTGCGCAGATCATTGGCGGTAAAATCGGCTCGCATCGGTATCCTGGCTGGCATCGGTGGTCTCCTTTGCCAATCTTGAATCACCTCAGCACCTCAGGCGGTACCCAAAATCCATAGCTGAGTCATTTTGAAGCACCCTTGGTATTATGCACCCAGCAGCGTTGTTGAGGTGTGCCCGGATAGGTTTCTTCAAGAGCGGCCCAGAATCCCAGAGCACCGTCTCCGATGGCCAATTTTGGAGTGTTGAGACCGCGTTCTCTGAGGCCGATTAGAACCTCCCTCCAGCTCTGTGTGCTTTCACGAGTGCCGTCCTCGATTGCCAGAAATTGTTTCTGACCACGGGTATTTACGCCGATCACGACCAGCGCGCACAACTTGTGATCCTCGCCGCGTAAGCCACTGTGAATACCGTCGGCCCAGATGTAGACCCACTCGTCTTGGGACAGGTCTGCGGTGCGCCACGCCCTGTATTCAGCGGCCCATTCGGCCTTCAATCTGGCAACTGTTTTGGCCGAAAATCCGGTGGCATTAGCCCCGAGCAAACCCTTCAGCGCCGTTCCCATTTCGCCAGTGGAAATGCCTTTGAGGTAGAGCCAGGGGATCGCAGCCTGCAGCGTCTTGGTCTTGCGCACGTAGGGCGGTACGAGCGCGGAGCGGAAACTCACTGGCTTGCCGGTTTTCGAGCGTATCTTTGGAATCTCTACGGTCACAGGTCCAACACCCGTTTGGATTTCACGGGCGGGATGACTGCCATTACGTACCACCCCGGCGCGCCCGTCTGGTGTTTTGAGGTGAGCAAAGCGATCCATCAATTCCGCAAGCTCAGTTTGAACGGCGGCTTGGATCAGAGCCTGCGCGCCCGTGCGCAAAAGCTCAGTCAACGGATCAAGGCTGACCTCTCGACCGGCAAATTCAACGATGTTATACCAACGGCGGGATGATTTGACTCGCTTTTTGGATTCCCAAATTGTTCGGTATGTGACTCACTGTTTCTGTCCAGAGAGGGAGGGAGATATGGGTGCCGCGGTTCCGGTTTTGCGCGATGATTTCACGGTGCACGAGTTGCGCGCTTTAGCCGGTCGCGCGTCGAACGGCAAAGTAGCACGTCGGCTTTTGGCGATTGCTCTGGTGCTTGAAGGGTCGTCGCGCAAGGTTGCTGCCCAGAGTTGCGGGATGGATCGCCAAACCCTTCGAGACTGGGTCCATCGATACAATGTCGAAGGTCCTGACGGGCTGTCAGATCGTGGGGGTGGCGGCGCGAAACCTCGATTGTCGCCGGAGCAGATAGCGCAGCTTGCGGTCTGGGTGGAGGCTGGCCCTGATCCGGCCCGCGATGGTGTGGTTCGCTGGCGTCGCGCCGATCTTGCCCGGCGCATTGAGGCGGAGTTCGAGATCAAGCTCCACGAACGCACAGTAGGTAGTTATTTGGTTCAACTGGGCTTTCGCAGGCTGTCGGTCCGCCCCGAACATCCCAACGCCGACCCAGTGGCACAGACTGCATTTAAAAAAAACTTTGCCAGCATCGTAGCCGACATTTTGACTGAACGGGCGAAAGGAAAGCCACTGGAAATATGGTTCCAGGACGAAGCACGGGTGGGCCAGCAGGGAACACTCACCCGTGTCTGGGCGAAGCGGGGAACCCGCCCACGTGCGCCCCGGGATACCCGCTACAAATGGAGCTACGTATTTGGCGCTGCCTGTCCGGCACGTGGTGCCGCAGCTGGGCTGATCCTGCCTTATGTTAACACAGAGGCGATGGGCCTGCATCTCGACGAGGTCTCAAAAACAATCGCACCCGGTTCTCATGCGCTCCTGGTCACAGATGGCGCGGGGTGGCACGGAGCCAAGGGGCTCTTGGTGCCAGACAACATAACGCTCCTGAAGCTGCCCCCCTATGCGCCCGAACTCAACCCGATGGAAAATGTCTGGGCCTATCTGCGCTCCAACAAGCTGGCCATCACCGTGTTCGATACCTACGAGCAGATCCTCGACAAATGCGCAGACGCCTGGAACTTCTTCGAAAATGACCCGCAGCGCATAACCTCAATAACGACCAGAGAATGGGCAACGGTCAATTGATCAAGCCGTTGGTATTAGTCTCGTCCATGGTGGTGCGTCCTTCTTGGGTCGGATTGGGTTTTTGCAAAAACAATCCAAACAGATGCACCGCCAACACTCAAACCACGCGAACACCAGATTCAGCCATAACTCATCCTAACCGGGCATGGTTGGCGAGATCGAACACGGTTTTACCCTTGGGCTGCGGCAACAGAATTTCATCGCAATCAAGCCGAACCACCGCCCGAGCACCGGCAAGATATTGAAAACGTGCGATATTATATACGGCTGTCTGCAGATAAAGCTCGCGATTGGCCGGCTTCAGATTAACGCCACCCCATTTGTAGGGCGCCGAAACCAACGCGGCCCGCTTCAGGCCGACGGATGTCAAAACATCCGCAAGATCGTCGAGGAAATAGACGGTGGAGCCGTTGTCGATGAAACAGACACCTTCCAACCCGCACTGTGCAGCGTGAAATGACAGCTGCTCGCGAATCCAGCGCAGATCATTGTCCTTGGACACCGTCATTTGGACATTCAGTCCGCCGAAGAAGTCTCGGTCCGTCTTGATGATCGGCGTTGTAACGGATTGCCCGTCGGGGAATGTTACATCCAATGTGTCCCCCGCCGCCGCACCGCGCAGCCAGATGATGGCATGGCGATAGAAAGTGTGAATCCGGACGCGGCTTATGTCTTCCCCGCCAACAGCGAACCTGCTTTGTCTAAATAGCCGCTTAAAATTCAATAACTTGGGCGCGACCAGAACGATATCGGCGCCAACCCGCGTGGCCTGATAAAAGAATGTGTCGAAGTCATAGCGTTCATGGCTGTTTGGCGACAAACCAGCGGGGCGAATGGCGCGGTCACGGCGATAACCGTCGGGCACCACAACCCGTTTGACTTGATGAATGCGTAAGTCCGTCATTTCAGGTTCAGACCTGCCCCGGCGCGGCGGGTGGCGCAATCGGAAAGGTGGCCGCAGCCCGGGTCAAAGCGTTCAGCCGAAAATGCGCTCGCCCAAAGTATCGATGGCCTGTTTCGCCTTGTTGATTGTGGCTTCCATGGCCTCATCCTGATTCTGGATAACATCTGCGCGGATCAGGTTGTGGACTTTGCCGTCCTGCTCGATCCGTGCGGCGATGCGATAGCCGCCGGATTCGGCGACGGGTTCGGGGTGGATGGTGAAGCCGTTGTGTTCCACGGGTTCGGGGCCGGGTTTCCTGCCACCGCCGCCGAAGAGTTTGGAGAGAAGAGACATTAGGCTCGGTCCATTGGTTACAGTCGCCGGGAAGATTAGGCCAGACAGTATCGGCGAGGCAAGATATTGTCTGGCGTCAGGTCTGGCGTTGTGTGTCTACCCGCGCAGGCAGAGATGCAAGCGCCGGGGCCAACCTCACCGACCGGCCCTTTCGCGGCCCATCGTCCCTGTCATAAGACATCGACCAGATCACGATGGCCGTCTGCACGCCAGCAAAGACGATGCCGTTGAAGGTGAAGAGCATCAATACAGCCAGCCCGCCGCCCTGAACATGGGTCACGAGGTGTTTGAGCCCGGCGACGTCAAAGCTGAGGATCAGGCCGGTGAATACCGCCGACAGAGCAAAGCCGATCAGGACGTTGAGGATGTAGAGCCGGACGATGCTCGGCAGGTGCGCAAGCGCGCGGGGATGGCGGCGGAAGGGGTTGGTGAGGGACATGGGGTGATAATGGCGCAGGTGGGCGATTTGGCAATGGGCGGGATGTCGCGGTGGGTGGATAGCTGCTAAGTGTGGCGTTGTGGGCAAAATGCCCATCCTAGAGCTCGCTATTTAGCAAGTTGATCTACCCATTTGTTGAAATCACTTCCGAATGCACTGGAGTCACGCACGATAGGCCAGGCTTGCTGAAACGCGGTCCTTTTCATCGCCGCCGCGATTCCACCCTCCCAAACCGACCAAGACTCTGAATCGATCATGTTTCGTTGAAACAAATCGCGCTCTTCGAAGCACAAGTCGAAATAGGAACGCATTGCTCGCAAAATCTCAGATTTGTCTTCGCGCGACTCAAGAACGAAATCGTCGTAGTTTATCTCATCAGGAAATGTGAGAATGATTTCTGAATACCGGCGCGTATATTCCATATAGTTGGTCAATGCGAGTTGGCGCTTGACCATGCCTATTTGACGCCAAACGAAATACAAGCCAACGGCAGCGACCAGTACCCCCAACCATTCTCCCGGCGAAATCTCACTTAAGAACCCGGTCACAGCGCATCTCACTGATCCAAGAAACTCCGCAACTTCCGGCTCCGGCTCGGATGCTTCAGCTTCCTGAGCGCCTTCGCTTCGATCTGCCGGATGCGTTCGCGGGTCACGCTGAACTGCTGGCCGACCTCTTCCAGTGTGTGATCGGTGTTCATGCCGATGCCGAAGCGCATGCGCAACACACGTTCTTCGCGTGGGGTGAGCGAGGCGAGGACGCGCGTCGTGGTTTCCTTCAGGTTTTCCTGAATGGCCGAATCCAGCGGCAGGACGGCGTTTTTGTCTTCGATGAAATCGCCAAGCTGTGAGTCTTCCTCGTCGCCAATCGGCGTTTCCAGCGAAATTGGCTCCTTGGCGATCTTCATCACCTTGCGAACCTTTTCCAGCGGCATCTGCAGCTTGGCGGCCAGTTCTTCCGGCGTTGGTTCGCGGCCGATTTCGTGCAGCATCTGGCGGCCCGTGCGCACCAGCTTGTTGATCGTTTCGATCATATGCACCGGAATACGGATCGTGCGGGCCTGGTCGGCGATGGAGCGGGTGATCGCCTGACGGATCCACCAAGTGGCGTAGGTGGAGAATTTATAGCCACGGCGATATTCGAATTTATCGACCGCCTTCATCAGGCCGATGTTGCCTTCCTGAATAAGATCAAGGAATTGCAGGCCGCGGTTGGTGTATTTTTTGGCAATCGAGATCACCAGACGCAGGTTTGCCTCGACCATTTCTTTCTTGGCCTGACGCGCCTCTTTTTCGCCCTTCTGCACCTGCTGCACGATGCGACGGAATTCGGAAATATCGACGCCGACATAGGTGCCGACCTGCGCCATCTCTGCCCGCAGGGTTTCGACCTTGTCGGTGGAGCGTTCGATGAACGCCTGCCAGCCACGCCCGGCCTTCTCACCCATGCGTTCAAGCCAGGTAGGGTCCAGTTCGGCGCCTTTGTATTCTTCGACGAATTCACGGCGATTGATGCGGGCCTGATCGGCGAGCTTCACCATGTTGCTGTCAATTGACATGATCCGGCGATTGATGCCGTAAAGCTGGTCGATCAGCGCCTCGATCCGGTTGTTGTGAAGGTGCAGTTCGTTCACCAGTTCGACGATTTCGGCGCGCAGTTTCTGGTATTTCTTTTCCGCCTTGTCAGAGAACGAATTATCCTCGTTCAGCGTCGCGGACATCCGCAGATCCTGCATTTCAGAAAGTTTGGCGAAATCGTCGGCGATACGGTCGAGCGTTTCCAGAACGCGGGGTTTCAGCGCGGCTTCCATCGCGGCGAGCGACAGGTTGGCCTGATCGTCGTCATCGTCATCGTCGTCGTCGGTCTGAATCGGGTTGCCGTCGGCGTCGAGTTCCTGTTCGGCCTCTTTCTTCGGCGCGGCGGTGGCATCGACATTGAGGTTTTCGACGACGGTTTCGGTGCCCTCCTCGCCGTCTTCTTCCATCGAGTTGCCAAAGGTCGTTTCCAGATCGATAACATCGCGCAACAGAATGTCTTCATTCAATAATTCGTCACGCCAGATGGTGATCGCCTGGAATGTCAGCGGGCTTTCGCAAAGCCCGGCGATCATCGTATTGCGACCGGCCTCGATGCGTTTGGCAATCGCGATTTCGCCCTCACGCGAGAGCAGTTCGACCGACCCCATTTCGCGCAGATACATGCGCACCGGATCATCGGTACGGTCGAGTTTTTCCTTCTCGGCGCCAGCAACGGCGACTTCGCGAGAGGATGACACCTCGATCACGTCGGTCGTCGGTTTTTCGTCGTCGCTTTCCTCGGCCTCCTCGTCTTCGATGATGTTGATGCCCATCTCAGAGAGCATCGACATCACGTCTTCGATTTGTTCGGAAGATACCTGATCAGGCGGCAGAACTGTGTTCAGCTGATCGTAAGTGATGTAGCCCTTTTCGCGCGCTTCGGCGATCATCTTCTTGACCGCCGTCTGGCTCATATCCAGCATATCCTGGGCATCTTCGGCCTCTTGCTTGCGGTCTTCGTTGGTATCCTTGGCGGCCATGCGCGCGCTCCTCATCCGGAAAAGGTGCCGGTATTGGTGATTCGCCGGTGATTCGAATCATACAAGCGAATCAGTGATTCGCCACCCGTTTACCTTGATTTCCTGTAACTCCCAAGCGCCCCCCACGTTTGAGTGTTATTGTCAGTTTTATGGTGAGTCGAATTTGCCATTTTGCGCGTGTTTTTTTTTCTTTCTTGTCTGAATTCTGTGGCGCCGGGTTGATTTCTCTGAATCAGTGGCGGGATGGATCAGGTTGCCGCCCTTGAACAACTTCTCGCCACGGCTCTGCGTCGGATCGCTGAGCTTGAAGCTGCGTTGGCGAGCATGGCGGAAGAGATCACGGACCTGCGCCGACAGTTGGCCAAGAACAGCAGCAATAGCAGCAAGCCCCCTTCAAGTGATGGCCTGAAGAAGCCAGCCCCGCGCAGCCTGCGTGGCAAATCCGGAAAGAAAAGTGGCGGCCAAGTTGGCCACCGGGGCGACACCCTGCGCCAGACGTCAACACCCGACTTTGTCGAACGGCATGAGGCGACGCATTGCAGCGCCTGTCAGAGCGCCCTGACGGCGGAGATGGTGAAAGGGATCGAGAAGCGTCAGGTGTTCGACTTGCCTGCGCCACGCCTGGAGGTCACCGAGCATCAGGCGGCGGTTTATTGTTGCGACCATTGTCGAGCCACGACGACGGCTGGCTTTCCCGATGGCGTGGCCGCGCATGTGCAATATGGCACGCGCATGCGGGCAGTGGCGGTCTATTGCAATGTTCAGCAGCTGATACCCGAGGATCGGGTCTGCCAGCTTATGCGCGACCTGTTTGGGGCCACCAGCTTGTGCGCGGCCAGCGTGACCAACTGGACGCGCGGCGCGGCAAATAAGATGGGTGTCGTGGTTGAACACATTCTCGCCCGGCTTGCCGAAGGCGGCGTTCGGCATCTGGACGAGACCGGACTTCGTGTTGCCGGCAAGCTGCACTGGCTGCACACGATCTGCGATACCGCCTTCACCCATTACCGCATCAGCGCCAAACGCGGTGCTGTTCCAACCTTCCTGACCGGCGGGACGATCATTCATGATCACTGGAAACCCTACTACGCCCATATGAGCGGAGTGGACGCCCACGCCCTCTGCGGGGCGCATCACTTGCGCGAACTCAAGGCCATCGAAGAGATCGAAAAAGAGCCTTGGGCGACGGAGATGAGCGCAGTGCTTCATAGCGCCAATCAGCTCAGATGCGCGGCTCAGGATCAAGGCGAGACCGAACTCCCGGAACTGGTTCGCCAGGGTATAGTCACCAGATACATGGCGATCCTCGCCAAGGGGCTCGCCTTCCACGAACGCCAGCCCCCGCTGGCCAAAAGCCCCGGCACCCGCGGCCGAAAAGCCAGGCGGCCAGGCCACAACCTGCTCCTCCGCCTGCGTGACTACCGCGATGACGTTTTGCGATTCATCGCCGACTTCGCGGTCCCATTCACAAACAATCAGGCCGAACAGGACCTGCGCATGATGAAGCTGCGCATGAAAATCTCGGGCACCTTCCGCACCCTCGAGGGCGCGCGGGTCTTCGCCGACATCAGGTCCGTCATCTCGACGGCCAGAAAACACCGGTTCAACATCCTGGAAATCCTGACCCTGTCACCACCTCAGATCATCGCACGGCTCTGACGGAACAAAACCCCGCAACCCTATCGGACAGGGTGCTTGGGAGTTACGATTTCCTATGCAATTCCTTACGATTCGCTAACGAGTGGTGCGATTCGGTTTAGAATATTCGATTTCGTCCAGCAGGGCGTTGAAAGACTGACGCTCCGTGCGGCTGATCTTGGCGCCGCTGGGGGCGGTTTCGTATTCGGTCTTGTCCTCGGTATTGCCGCGGGTCGCCTTTTCGCGCGCCTGCGCCGTTTGCCCCAGACGCCATGTCAGGCCTTCGTCCACCATGTGGTCGATATCCTGCACCGCATCGGTGATTTCCTGTTCCGCGCCGCGTTCTGCCGCGAGTTTGGCGAGTTCTTCGGCCAGACACATGCGCGCCTGTTCCTTGTCCTGCGCGTCACGCACGGCGGGAACGATGGCGATATGGCTTTGACCAAGGAAGGTTTCAAGGGTTTCGGCACCGATATCTGCGCTGAGTTTTTCGGCAAGTTCCGCCCCGGCCGTGGCGTGGCGGAACAGGCCGCGGCGAATGCCGTCGGTTTCCGGGTCGCTGGCGGCAATGGCTTCCAATTCGACCTCGAATTCGGTCAGCAGGTCCGGGTGGCGCGTGAGAACTGCGAGGATCACCGCCTCCCTTAGGCGGGTTGATGCGTCGCCGGCACTGGCAGCAAGCAGCGATTGCTTGGCGCCCGGCGTCGGCGCGGCAGGCGGGGCGAACCGCGCTCTGCCCGTTTGAAACTGGCGCGGTTTGGTGCTGAAAAGATCCCATCGCAGGCGTTTGATTTCCTCGCCGTAATGGGCGCGCAAGGACGGGTCTGTTATCTTGCGGATGGCTTCGCGCAGGGATTTATCCAGCGCGGCCTTGCGTTCGGGGCTGTCGAAATTCTTGCCTTCGGTTTCGCGTTGCCAGAGGAGTGCTACGAGAGGCTGGGCCTGATCGAGCAGTTTCTGCATCGCCGCCGAGCCGCCCGCGCGGATCACATCGTCGGGGTCCTGACCCATGGGCATAATACAGAAGCGCAGCGATTTTCCGGCCTCCAGCATCGGCAGGGCAAGGTCAATCAGGCGCATGGCGGCGCGCAGGCCCGCGGTGTCGCCATCAAGCGCGATGATCGGTTCGGGCGCGATGCGCCAAAGGAGTTGCAATTGCCCTTCGGTGATCGCGGTGCCAAGGGGCGCGACAGAGGCGCCAAACCCGGCCTCGGCCAGCGCGATTACATCCATATAGCCCTCGGCCACGATCAGCGGCTGGCCTTTACCGGCGGCCTCGCGTGCAGGGCCGTGGTTATAAAGGCTGCGGCCCTTGTCGAACAGCTCGGTTTCCGGCGAATTCAGGTATTTGGCGCGCGCGTTGGGGTCCATCGCGCGGCCGCCGAGCGCGATGGCGCGACCGCGTGCGTCGCGAATGGGGAAGATAATACGGCCACGGAACCGATCATAGGGCGCGCCGCCGTCATCCGGCTTCGCGGCGAGTCCCGCGTCGATCACCAAATCGGCGGCGGTGCCCTTCCCAGTTAGGTGGGTGAAGACGCCCTGACGCTGATCGGAGGCAAAGCCGATGTCCCAGCGCGATAGCGCCGCCTCGTCCAGACCGCGTCTTTCGAGGTAAGCGCGCGCCTCGGCGGCAGCGGCAGTTTTGAGTTGCAGATTGTAGTGGTTGACCGCTTGTTCCATCACATCGGCCAATTGGGTCCGGCGATCTGCCTTTTCCTGCGCCTTCGGGTCGCGGGCGGGCATGGTCATACCCGACTCTCGCGCAAGGATTTCAACCGCTTCGATGAAGTTGACGTTTTCGGTTTCCTTCACAAAGGATATCGCGTCGCCCTTGGCGTGGCAGCCGAAGCAATAGTAATACCCCTTGCGGTCATCCACATGAAATGACGCGGTTTTTTCCTGATGGAAGGGGCATGGCGCCCACATGTCGCCCTTGCCCTGATTGGATTTGCGATTGTCCCACATGACCTTGCGGCCCACGACTGCGGCAAGCGATGTGCGGGTGCGCAACTCGTCCAGGAATCCATGCGGCAGGCTCATGAAGTGAATATCGTCGCGCATGGTCGGGGAAGCAAGGGGGGGGGGGGGGGCTGGGGTGTGGCCAGAATCAGTGAAGTTCGACGGATGGCCTGAAGCGGACTTTCCCTTAACTGAAGCCAAGCCGCGCGATTGCCTGCCCGTGGGGTGGCGATCAAGCCTTGCAGTTGGCCCGTTTATCCCAGCCAAGCCCGTAGACGTTCAATAGCTCGCGCCAAGACCAGCCAAATCGCCAGCCCGTCGGGACGGGCAGGCGATCGCGCGGCGGCCCGAGGGGCCTTGATTCCGCGCGAGGGGCACAAAACCTGTAACGTAAGCTTCAGGCCAATAACACACTAGGGGAAAAGCACAATCTTAGGTGACGCGACGGACCCGGCATGAAGATCGGCGAAGGCCTCTGCCCCATCCGACAAAGCACGCCGCTCCATCCATTCGAGGCTGCCCAGGCCGCCATCAAACATCGCCGCGCAGGTCTCGCGAAAGTCCTGCTTGGTATAGCAATAGCTGCCGACGAACGTGACCTCCTGCAAGGTCATGAAGCGGATGTCCAACCCGTCATTGGCGTCGCCAAGTCCGATATGGACGATGATGCCGCCGGGACGGACAGCACGGCACGCAGCTTCGCGTGTTCCGCGGTAGCCAACCGCATCACATACCGCGTCATAGGTTCCGGCCTGCACCGCATCAGGTGCGATCACGTCCAGCCCACAACGCGCCGCTACAGTAGCTGCGCGATCGGCGTTGGGTTCAACGACCTCTACATGTGTTGCGCCAAAGGCTTTCAGGCACAGCGCAGTTCCCACGCCAATGGCGCCACCGCCCAAAACGAGGCATTTCGCGTCAACAAACGGCGTAAATTGCGCGCGCTCGGCCAGTTTCACGGCGTGCCAGCAGACAGACAAGGGTTCTGCCAGTGCCGCTTTGTCGATTGGATAGCCGTCCGGTACCTCTACCAGATTTGCCACCGGCATTGAGACACGCTCTGCGAATGCGCCCTCGCGCGGCGGCATTGAGATCAATTGTCTTGTGGAACAAATGTTTTCCCGCCCTTCGCGGCAGGCCTGACAGGATCCACAAGGAACAAGCGGATTGACCGTGACACGTTTTCCTTCCATCGCACCGGAAATCACCGTTCCGGCAGCCTCATGCCCAAGGATCAGGGGCGCAGGGCGTCGTTCGTCATGCCCGAGATAGGCGTGCATGTCAGACCCGCATATACCTACCGCCTCTACCGAAATCAGGCAGTCGTTTTCGACCGGGTCCTCAACAGCGCGGTACTCCAGAGACTGCGGCCCGGTATATACCAGCGCCTTCATTCAGCGGCTTCTTTGGATTGACCAAGATCGAACGTCTCATCGGGGAAATATTTCGCCAAACGGATGTCGGCGGTGCGGGCGTGCGCCTCCATACCTTCCAGCCGGGATATCCGGGCCGTCGCTTCGGCCACGCGTTTCGACCCTTCGCGCGTTGCCTTTTGCCAGGTGACGACCTTCATGTATTTGTGAACACTGAGGCCACCGGTATAGCGCGCCGAACCGGACGTCGGCAGCACGTGGTTAGGGCCGGATGCCTTGTCTCCGAATGCCACCGTGGTTTCCTCGCCCAAAAAGAGTGAACCATAGCAGCGCAGGCGTGACAGCCACCATTCAGTGTCTTCGGCCTGCACCGACAAGTGTTCGGGCGCATAATCATCCGATGTCGCCGACATCTCTTCGCGATCATCACAGACAATGACCTCGGCATAATCGCGCCACGCGGCTTCGGCATTTTTGCGGTTGATTTCCGGTAGGTCCGCGATCAGCTCCGGCACGCGGGCCATCACCTTTTCCGCCAGCGGGCGGTGATCGGTGACCAGCCAGACGGGTGAGTTATAGCCATGCTCTGCCTGACCCACCAAATCGACGGCAGCAATCTCTGCATCGGCAGACGCATCGGCAAGGATCAGGCTGTCGGTCGGCCCGGCAATCAGGTCGATGCCCATATAGCCAAACAGCATCCGCTTGGCTTCGGCCACGAACTGGTTGCCGGGGCCAACGATGATATCGGCCTTAGGCAGGCCAAAGAGGCCATAGGCCAGCGCAGCAACTGCCTGCACCCCGCCCATCGACAGGATTTCATCCGCGCCGCAATAATCGGCGGCATAAATGATCGAAGCCGGGACACCCGCCGCGCCCTGCGGCGGTGAACACGCGGTGATATGGCCGACACCGGCAACTTTTGCGGTGGTGACGGTCATCATTGCGCTGGCCACATGGCTGTAACGACCGCCGGGAACATAACAGCCAGCAGCGTTGACCGGGATCAGCTTTTGTCCGGCGACCAGTCCGGGCGTGATTTCCATCTGCACATCGTCGGTCGCGCTTTTCTGGTGTTCGGCGAATTTGCGGATGTTGTCATGGGCGAATTTGATGTCATCTTTCTGCTGTTCAGAAACGGTTGCCGCCGCGCGGGCCTTGTCTTCATCGCTGAGCAGAACCGGGCCGGAATAGCCGTCGAATTTCTCGGCATAGCGCAGGGCCTCGCCATCGCCGCCGCTTTCGATATCCGCCAGAATCCCCTGCACAGTTTCGGTGACAGAGGCGGCGTCTGACCGCGATGTCTTGCTTGCCTTTTTCAGATATTCCCGCGCCATTTTTTCCCTTTCGAGTGGGCGTTCAGATGCGCCGCGAACATGATGCAAGCTGGCGGACAGCCCAAGTCGGTTTCGCTTCTTTCTGCGCGCCTGAGGCGGTTTCGTCGAGAGTGGAACCCGAATGTCTCACTTTGTTTCATCGCAGGAAAAAGTGCCTTCGGGTTTTCTGAAAGTTGTTCGGCAAGTCCCGAAATTTGGAGAGAATCACGCCAATTGCACAAGCCGATCTGCCAATTCTTCTGGTATTTCGATCATCGCGTCGTGCAGACAATCCAGCGAAGCGACGTTCCAGCGCGGATCGTCCGCATATCGCCCATGAAACTGCTGAAACGGCGACGGGTCATATCTGGCGCACAAAAGGAAGTGGCGCTGAAATGGTCCGTCAGAGGGATCACGGATTGCGGAAACTCCTTTTTCGAAGCAGGAACGCGGATGCGGGGTGGTGCGGGCGCGCAGCCATTCCTGAACTTCAGGATCTGCCGCCCAGTTTTCAAACCCAACGGGCGCAACCCGCCCATTGGGCGCGGCATCAAACGCGGCTTGCATGATCTTGCGGCGTTCCGGCGTCGTGAAACCCGTTGCTGCCTGCCCTGCTTCTGTCGGCACAAAGGCGTCCAGATAGACGAGATGCGCAATGCGCTCTAGGCAAGTTGTGGCCGCGCCAGTGATGACAAAACCGCCATAGGAATGGCCAACGAGGATCACCTCTTCGAGGTCGTGAAAATCAAGCAATTCGACGATATCGGCAACGTGGGTGTCCGGGCCGTCCACGGCATCAAACAAATGCCGGCGTTCTGCCAGCCCGGTCAGCGTTGGTGCGAAAACTTCATGTCCATTTTCCGCAAGCCGGTCTGACACGTCGGCCCAGCACCAGCCGCCGTGCCATCCCCCATGAACGAGGACGAAAGTCGCCAACTTACGCCGCCTCTGGCGCTGGATCGGACGGCGATTTGCCCCTGAAACGGTGCAACAGGATCAGGCCGATTGCCGCCACAACTGCTGGCCCCCAGACTGCCGGCTGCCCAGACATCACCAACGCAGCCAGAAGCAAACGGACCGGCCATTCCCAATGCGGCATCGTCGTCTTGTCAAAGCGTGCCAGCGCGCTGGCCAGAAGGTAAAGCGCCAGCAACAGTCGCAGCAGCAAGACCACGAGCGCGCCGAGGTTGAACACGCCGTCATAACCGGGCAGGTAAATCCGTTCGCCGCTGGTATTGGTCGGATCGATGATCGCCGCCTCGATCAGCAAGATTTCGGGATACATCGCGAACACGAAGGGAATGACGAACATCACAATCCCGGATCGCACCGCAGAGAATCCGGTGCGCATCGGGTCTTCCTTGGTCAGTGACGCCGCCGCGAATGCAGCGAGCGCGACCGGCGGCGTGATGGCGGAGGCAACGGCGAAGTAGAAGATGAACATATGCGCAGTGAAAGTCGCAAGGCCCAGACCGGCCAGCACCGGCCCCATCAATAGGGCCACGTTTACATAGGCCGGAACAGCCGGCATTCCCATGCCCAAGAGCACCGCCAAGGCCATCGTTGCAAGTAGCGCGATGAACTGGAACAGAAGCGAACCACCGCCGCCGAGGTTCAGCGAATTCAGCCATGACAGCACGTCCAGCGAGATGAAGACCGGCAGGCCGGTGAATTTTAGGCAGAAGTCGATGATCGAGACCGCAAGGAACATCAGGTACAGTGTCGCGATCAGGATACCGGCATTGGACAGTGCGTCGATCAGCTTGCGTGGCTTTGCCCGAACGTCAGGGTCGACGAACAACAGCACCATCAGCAAGATGACGGCCCACCAGCCTGCGCTACCCGCATCCCCGGCGGCGTTTTGCCAGATACCAAGAACCCAGGGCAGTTCTGTCGCGCGACAGACCCCTGCATCACTGAATTCCCGCGTTGCGCCCAAAATCCAGCCGAAGAATCCGCAACCGACCGCCTCTTTGGTGCTGAGGAGCAGGACGAGAATCATCAGGATCGGCCCGAAAATCATTGCAAGATTCAGAACATCCTGCTTGCTCAGTTCCATATCGGGTGTCAGGTCACCCAGCGCCTTGATGTTCTGCTTGCGCGCCTGAAAGACAGCGGACAGGAACAGGCACAGGAAATAGGCGACCGCCGGGATGGCGGCGGCGATGATGATCTTGGAATAGGCGACACCGGTCAGCGCGGCGAGAACGAAGGCCGCAACCCCCATCACCGGCGGCATGATTGATCCGCCAGAGGATGCGGCGGCTTCCATGCCGCCGGCGAAGATCTTGGAAAACCCGCGCCGCACCATCATCGGGATGGTCAGAACGCCGGTTGAGAGCACGTTGACGATGGGGCCGCCGCTGATGGTGCCGAACATTGCAGAAGAAACAATCGCAGCATGAGCCGGGCCACCGGCCAGTTTGCGCGTCCAGCGGAAGGCGAGCTTGATCAGGGACTGGCCGCCAGCCGATGCGCCGAAAAGGGACCCGAGGATCAGGTAAGGGAAGATCGTGTTCATGATGATGTCCATGAACCGCCCCAAAAGCCCGCTGGCGTTATTGACGAGGATGTCATGCACCCGCGGTCGGCCATCGGACAAAAGCCTTGGTTCTCCGCCCAGCTTCGTCATCAGGTATTTGTTGATGTCGTCGGGACCGTGGAAGTACCAGACCAGCACGGTGATGATGGTGTAGGCGGCGACCAAGATGGCGACCATCACCAGCGGCAGGCCCCAAACCTTGATATTGTAGGACAGGAAGATCATGATCGCGAGGCCCATGATCAGAACCAGCCAGCCCCCTGTGGTGCCAACGCATTGCGGGTCTTCCACGGTTGTCGGCGCCGGCAGGCCGTAGAGTTCAGCCGTTTCCTTGGCGGATTTCAGGCTTTCAATGATCAGCCGTTCACGCTCGCCGGTGAACCGGTCGACAAGACAAATTGCTTCGAATTCAACGAGGTAAGTCAGCGACAATCCAAACGCGGCGACAACCAGCGCCACATCCATGAACAGGCCAAAGTTCCGGCGCGCGGGAGACCGGTCTTTCCACGCCCGCCACATGGAATGTTTCAGCGCCACGATCAGCATCATCAGCGCGAAGACACCGGGAAAGAACCACTCGCGCGGGTATTTGCGCAAAGCGAACCAGTCGAGCCCGGTCAGGTTTTGCAGCCCTTTGTCAAACCCGGGGATGCCGGGGATTGAATTCAATAGACCGATGACAACCAGAAACACGGCCAGAAGATAAAGCAATCGCCCATTGGCCGACGTGTCCGCCTCTGGCGTGGATGGCGCTGATTGATTGTCTGACATCTGCCGGTCCCCTGATACCGACAGGCCGGGCGCAAACCCGGCCTGCTGGTTTCGCAGTGTTGTTCAGATTACGGCTTGGCGCAATCCGGAACGGTAAAGCCCGCTTCTTCCCACGCCCGCACCGCACCCGGGTGGTATTTCAAAGGCATCGGGCCGCACATACCGGTGGTGGCCGTGTCCTCGATCTCGCCCAAAGCGACGTTGGGAAGGAAGGGCGTTTTGGTGACAATCGCGTCTACATTGTCCAGAACCGCCTTGGTTAACTGATAGGCCAGTTCTTCGTCCATATCGGTGCGCACAACCTCGCCGCCCACGGTGGCAACGCCGCGGAACATGTCGTCTTCGGAAACCACTTTCACACCTTCTGCCTGCGTGGCATTGGCGAGCGGCATGACGACAGAGCCGGAACCGGGGGCCTTCTCATGTATTTCTGCGCTGCCTCGCCCTCAAAGGCGTCTTTTGGCATCGACCACATGGTCATCCCGCCTGCGGCAACGGCTGCTGTATGACGGCCATCTGGGAAGCTGGACGGCAAAACGAACGCGTCAGCCGAACCATCGGTCATGGTTTTGACGGCCTGATCCCAGTTAACCTGAAGTCCGGTATAGCCGTCGCCATCGTCCAGGCCGGAGACAATCTTTGCAACACCGCGTGCGTTGGTCAATGCGGCACCGCGTGGCGGGCCGTTATAGACGGTCTTGCCTTCCAGATCGCCCCACCCTTTGACAGGGGAGGTATCATAGGCCGACAGCGTGAAAACGCCGAGCCGGTACGTGTAGAGAACCGATAGCCCACTGGCCAGTTCAGCACCCTTTTCAGGCCCGAGCTTGGCGTAGGGACCGGCCCCTTTCGACAAAAGGAATGGCAGAATGAAGGGCGCGGCGGTGATATCTGTCTTGCCCTCAGCCGTGTTCTGGATCGAGTTGGTTAGCGTCTGGCCTGTTGCAACCTGTATGTCGGCCACCCCTGCCGCAGACGCGAATTCACCAAGTGCCAGCACTGTATTGCCGGGTACACCAGCAGCGTTCGCGGTTTCCGCCGTCAGGTTTACCTGGGCCGACGCCGCACCCGCGATCAGCCCTGCCGCCGCAAAAGCAGCGGTCATTGAGAAAAATTTGGTCATGTATCCTCCCTGGATTGATTGCCGTTTGCGACAATTCCTCGCGCCAAGTTACTTGGCGGCGTCGATGTGTCAACAAATTTTTGTGGCATATGCCACAAAAATCTTGCACAATTCGAAGAACCCTATTTAGCTGGGGGGAACTTGCGACAGCTAGGCAAACACGAAGATTTGGCGGATCAATGTATAAAAGCGTTTACTTTGAAGAGTTTATCAACATACCCGTGGTCCGCGCAAGCCGCCGGCTGCGCAACATTTTCTTTCGTGAGGCACTTCAGCCAGAGGGGCTTTCGGTACAGGAATGGCAGGTTCTTTTGAACCTCGATGGGATCGGCGACACCCATTTGCGCGAACTGGCACGGACCGGCCATCTTGACCCCACCCATGTGAGTCGTACGGCGCGGGCGCTGGAAAAGCGCGGACTGGTTCGGCGCTATGACGATCAAAAGGACACGCGGCGCAAACGCATTACAACGACCAAGGCCGGAAAGGCGGTTATCGCGAGGGTCTGGCCCAAGGCGCTGGAAATGGACGCGCGCGTGCGCACGATTATCGGATCGGAAAGCCATCAGGCGCTGCGCATGGCCTGCACGGCGATACTGGAGGCAAAGGACCTGACGCTGCCACCGAAACCACCAGCGGCAGGATAGAGGCAGCGATTTATGCCGGGGCGTCTGTTTCTCACCCGACCGGTTGCGGATACGGCGCAGTACCTTTTTGGCGAACACCCGGAAATTCCTGATAACCCCCGCCACAACATTGCGCCGGGAGAAGAAATTCTGGTGTGCACAAAGAATCGCACTCTCAGCCACATGCGTTGGGGCATCATCCCTGTTGGGAGGGTAAACGCGCGGGGGCGCCCGGTTATGGAGACAATAATCAACGCGCGATCCGAGACAGTTTTTGACAAATCCGCATTTCAGGGCGTCGAACGCTGCCTTATCCCCTGTGACGGCTGGTATGAGTGGACAGGAAAAAAGCGCCGGAAGACACCCTGGCGCATTTCGCTGAGATCGGGGGAACCCGTTGTATTCGCCGGCATTTGCGACGCATGGAACGCGCCGAACGGAACAACAATCTGGCAGGTGGCTGTGCTTACCTGCGAGCCGAACGCAGATGTACGCGACATACACCATCGGATGGGCTGCATCCTGCCGCCCGAGGAATTTGAAGATTGGTTAAACGCGGCGGAAGACGATGCCGCCGTGCTGTTGAAACCGTTGCCGGATGGAATGCTAACGGTGGAAGCCGCCGATGACGTAGATTGGGCGGGGCCCTAGAGTTCGAGCTTTATCCGCCCGGACGTTAACCCAAGATTTTTCATCCCGCGACGAATGTTCACAGCAATCTGTCGCGACACCGGATCCATATACATGACCCGTGCCGCAGCGCGCTCCATGAACGTGCCGTTTTCAAGTTCCGCCATGCGATTGGCATAAGAGGCAGGTCCAGCCTCAGCGATCGTCACAAGCCGTATGATCAACGCCAGATATACGACGAAGATGAAATGCCAAACCGGAAGCCAGCGGTTCTTCTTACGAATGCGCGCGACGGCAATCCCGTCGTGGTTGAAACTGAACACTGTGGCATTGGCGCGGGGCTTTTGACGTACGGAAAGCGGCATTTCGACCTCCTATACCCGCGTAGCTACCAATAATTTTGGGCCAAATTATGACTTGTCTAGCGTTTTGAAAAATAACGGAAAAGCGCGACGCCTGCGATCATGATCCAGAAAACCTCGATCAAAATCGCGCCGGGAACAGGTTCGAAATAAAGGCTGAACAGGATCAACAGAGCACCGACAAGATTGAGCAGGTTAAATGGCGGTTTTTCTGCCGCGACCCAGCTTTTCGTAACCGCCAGGTATGCCCCCGCGATCATCAGTGAACCGGCGATGCCAACCCAATCTATCCACGACAGATCAAACACTTACGGGCCGAAATGCCGACGCTCGACCAGCGGAGAGCCAACACGCGCGCGGGTTACAAAGAACAGGTCGCCATATTGCAGCGGCGCCGGCTCGGGTGCCGCAATCGCATCCCAGATCGATTGCAGATTTCCCTTGTTTCCAATCCAGACAATGGTTTTGCCCGCATTTCCGGCGAGCAGGCGCGCGGCGGGGTCCTCCGCTGGGATCCGGGTGATTTCGAGACCGCGGGCTATTGCCAGGGGCGCCGCAGTGTCGAGATTTCGTTGGATTCCAGGGGAATAGATGGCGTCGACCGGGATGCCGTCAAGCGCGCCGACCAGTGCTTTGGCCCGTGCGATGCCCTTTTCGTTCAGGTTTTCGTCAGTGCGGTCCGCGTGGCGCAGGATGATCAGCTTGGTGCCTTCCGGCATGGCCACCTGCCCCGGTGTCGCGCAGGCGGCGAGGCCGAAGAAGATGAGCAGAATGAGAAATCTTTTGAGCATTGTCCCCTCCCCAAATGGCGAAATCTTAACCTTGGGGGGCAGGCAGAAGCCAGCCGGAAATCGGCTGACCGTATCACGTCGGTATTGCGTCGGGACGGGCAGGTCGGAACCGGCCCGCCCGGCACAGCTTACATTAGCTGCAGGTCTTCTGCGGATTCGCGACCGTCGCGGCCCGGCTTGATCTCAAAGCTGACCTTTTGATTGTCAGCAAGGCCCGTCAGCCCCGAACGCTCAACTGCAGAGATGTGCACGAACACGTCCTTACCGCCGCCGTCAGGTGCGATGAAGCCGTAGCCTTTGGTTGTATTGAACCATTTCACAGTGCCGGTGGCCATGTGATGTCTCCTTATAGATGCGCCCCACGGGGTTGCGGGCGCTTGGCTTCGTCAGTCTGGATCGAGAAAACTGGCAGCCGGATCGGGAGACAGGGGTCGATAGAATAACAATAGCACCGCTGATATTGAGTAGAATCTCCGGTTTGGCAAGGTTTTTCGGGGTGTTACGGCGCAGGTGGCATGAAGTTGCTGAGGCTTGAACAGGTACTCGAGACGCCCGAATTGCCATGAAAAAAGGGGCCGCCGCAGCCGCCCCTTTTCGAATTTCTGCCTTACCGCACGGGGTGCGGCAGCTCTCTGGCTTAGACCAGCACGATGTTGACAGCGCTTTCGCGGCCATCACGGCCAGCTTCGATGTCAAATGTGACTTTCTGGTTGTCAGCAAGGCCTGTCAGGCCCGAGCGTTCGACGCCAGAAATGTGCACGAACACATCCTTGCTGCCGCCTTCAGGCTCGATAAAGCCATAACCTTTAGTGGTGTTGAACCATTTTACGGTGCCATTGGCCATCCGTCTGTACTCCTAGTTTGATGCTGCCCGCAGGGTGCGGCAGCCCGGCTATGTCAGTGCTAAATCGAAAGACTGTGGCCGGTTAGGGAGAACAGTGGGTCGAAAGAGAATAACGGTCGCAGGGCGGATATGGGGCGGATGCGCTGCTTTTGCAAGGAAAATCCGTTGCTTCGGCGGGGATCAGCCGGCTTGCGAGAGTTTTGCCGCGATGCGGTCCTTCAGGTGCATCCGCTCTTTACGCAGTTCCTCTTCGGCGAATTGGCCAATCGGTTCGACATTGGTTTCCGCCCGGTGCACGGCGCGGTTGACGCGGTGATATTCCTCGAACAGATGTTTGAATTCGCCGTCATTCATCTTCAGATCATGGATCAGATCGGTCTTGTCGGGGAAGTCCTCGGCCAGTTCGTGTGGGGTGTGGGTCATGTGGGTCCTCTTCTTGGTTCGGGAAGAAGGTGGCAGGTGTGGCGGTGTGGGGCTTTGATTTGGATCAAGGGGTCTGACGCCCATCTCAAGCCTTTTCCGCATGGTGTCGGCGTGGCAAGCGGCGTATCAACAGGCGCTGTTGAGACTTGGGGGAGCGTGGGATGATCTGGACCGGCGTGGTGATGGGCGTGCTTGGCACGCTGGCGATGGATATCTGGGCACTGGTGCTGGAGCGTCTGGGCCAGCCGCGGCCCAACTGGGCCATGCCCGGGCGGTGGCTGGGGCATGTGTTGCGCGGCCAAGTCTTTCATGAGGATATCGGCGCGGCAGAACCGGTGGAGCGCGAATTGGCACTCGGCTGGGCGCTGCATTACGGGGTCGGCGTGATCTATGGGATCGCGTTCGTTCTGCTGGCGGGCCGGGGCTGGGTCGAGGATCTGTCCTTCCTGCCGCTCTGGATCTTCTCGCTGATCACCATCGCCGCCGGCTGGTTCCTGCTGCAACCCGGCATGGGACTGGGCTGGGCTGCATCGCAGACGCCGTCACCGTGGAAAGTGCGGATGATGGGTCTAGTAGCGCATACGGTGTTTGCGGTGGGGATGTGGGTTGGGGTTTTGGTGGTGGGGTGAGGTGGCGTTATTCACACGCTAGAGATCGGAATTCACCGTCATTCATCTTCAGGTCATGGATTAGCTCGGTCTTGTAGTGTAAGCCATAGGCTCATAATTGTGGGGTGCGGTGTAGCGGGTCCTCATCTCGGAAGAAGAAGAGGGTGGCAAGAGTTAGTTGATGCCGCTGGGATTCGGATCAAGAGCGCCTATAACCGGATTGGTTAACAATCAGTGACGCCAATTGAATTGTCGTTCCCAATAAATCCTGCGCTTCCTCAACAGAGTATTGCTTCTCCGGGTGTGCAGTAGGGTTTCTGAACCCTCGGCGAAAAACATCGAGCATCCCTTTACATGCTTCGTCCAGTGCATTTCTTTGTTCGAGGTGCTCAACCATGTTAGCCCACATCGCAGGATTGTGGAGTTATGGCTGAATCTGGTGTTCGCGTGGTTTGAGTGTTGGCGGTGCATCTGTTTGGATTGTTTTTGCAAAAACCCAATCCGACCCAAGAAGGACGCACCACCATGGACGAGACTAACATCGTTGAATTTGCCGGTCGAGAGGTCAGCCTTGATCCGTTGACTGAGCTTTTGCGCACGGGCGCGCAGGCTCTGATCCAAGCCGCCGTTCAAACTGAGCTTGCGGAATTGATGGATCGCTTTGCTCACCTCAAAACACCAGACGGGCGCGCCGGGGTGGTACGTAATGGCAGTCATCCCGCCCGTGAAATCCAAACGGGTGTTGGACCTGTGACCGTAGAGATTCCAAAGATACGCTCGAAAACCGGCAAGCCAGTGAGTTTCCGCTCCGCGCTCGTACCGCCCTACGTGCGCAAGACCAAGACGCTGCAGGCTGCGATCCCCTGGCTCTACCTCAAAGGCATTTCCACTGGCGAAATGGGAACGGCGCTGAAGGGTTTGCTCGGGGCTAATGCCACCGGATTTTCGGCCAAAACAGTTGCCAGATTGAAGGCCGAATGGGCCGCTGAATACAGGGCGTGGCGCACCGCAGACCTGTCCCAAGACGAGTGGGTCTACATCTGGGCCGACGGTATTCACAGTGGCTTACGCGGCGAGGATCACAAGTTGTGCGCGCTGGTCGTGATCGGCGTAAATACCCGTGGTCAGAAACAATTTCTGGCAATCGAGGACGGCACTCGTGAAAGCACACAGAGCTGGAGGGAGGTTCTAATCGGCCTCAGAGAACGCGGTCTCAACACTCCAAAATTGGCCATCGGAGACGGTGCTCTGGGATTCTGGGCCGCTCTTGAAGAAACCTATCCGGGCACACCTCAACAACGCTGCTGGGTGCATAAGACGGGCAACGTCCTCAACTGTTTTCCCAAGTCCACCCAGCCAAAAGCCAAAACGATGCTGCACGATATCTGGCGCGCTGAAACGCGCAAGTCAGCTGAACAAGCGTTCGATCTCTTCGTGAAAACGTTTGAAGACAAGTACCCCAAAGCCACCGCCTCGCTTCAGAAAGATCGAACCGAACTGCTGGCATTCTACGATTTTCCCGCAATGCATTGGCAAAGCATCCGAACGACCAATCCAATTGAATCCGCCTTTGCCACGATCCGTCATCGCACCAAGCGCTCAAAGGGCTGTCTGGCCCGCGACGGCATGCTCCACATGATCTTCAAACTGGGGCAGTGCGCCGAACAAAACTGGCGCAAACTTCGCGGCTTCAATCATCTCGCCGACGTCATCCAAGGCGTCAATTTCAAAGACGGCATCAAGCAAACCCAGACCGAAACCGCCGCCGCATGAAAGATCCCGCAAACACCAGATTTGACAATAACTCTCAAAGTAGCGAAACCCGGCTTTCGCGTCTTGCAAGTACCGAAATGCGGTGCCGAAAAAAACAAAACTCCTTAGGCTATTTTTCTTCACGTTACTCCCTCGAAACAATCTTCCACTTTTTTTTAATGTGGTTGGTGAGCAACTTGTCAGTATTTAAGAATTAGCGCAACAAACGAACTATACGTGGACGACACATATCGGATGCAAACTCCTTATACTTTACCCGCTTCGGTTTGCTCGACAGCGCGCTATGGTCCCCGAGTGCCTCTACGCGCATTTGCTGCGCAAATACGACTTTCGCGCACCGCTTGAACCCAAACGAGAACCCCAAGAAACCCAGCCTAACGGCTGAATTTCTTATACTTGATCCGCTTCGGCTCCACCGCATCCGGCCCCAGACGCCGTTTCTTGTCTTCCTCGTAATCCTCGAAATTCCCCTCGAACCACTCCACATGCGCCTCGCCTTCGAAGGCCAGGATATGCGTACAGATGCGGTCCAGAAAGAACCGGTCGTGGGAGATGACGACGGCGCAGCCAGCGAAATCGACGAGGGCGTCTTCGAGCGCGCGCAGGGTTTCGACGTCGAGGTCGTTGGTTGGTTCGTCCAGCAGCAACACGTTGCCGCCGGAGCGTAGGAGTTTCGCCATGTGGACGCGGTTGCGTTCGCCGCCGGAGAGCAGCCCGACCTTCTTTTGCTGATCCCCGCCCTTGAAGTTGAAGGCGCTGCAATAGGCGCGGGAGTTCATTTCGGCGTCGCCGAGTTGGATGATGTCGAGGCCGTCGGAAATCTCCTCCCACACCGTCTTATCCGCCCCCAAAGCATCGCGGGACTGGTCGACATAGGCGAGTTGCACGGTGTCGCCATAGGAGACGGTGCCGGAATCCGGCGCCTCCTGCCCGGTCAGCATGCGGAACAGCGTGGTCTTA
The DNA here is from genome assembly GCA_951812305.1 of uncultured Paracoccaceae bacterium. Lineage (GTDB taxonomy): Bacteria > Pseudomonadota > Alphaproteobacteria > Rhodobacterales > Rhodobacteraceae > Rhodobacter_B. The sequence continues at coordinate 123,689 of CATOSB010000004.1, read as the reverse complement.
CCGGCGCCGTTGGGGCCGATGACGCCGACGATGCCGCCGGGGGGGAGCGAGAAGGTCAGGTTCTCGATCAGTTGCCTGTCGCCCATGTGCTTGGCGAGGTTTTCGACCTCGATCACCTTTGACCCCAGACGCGGGCCGTTGGGGATGATGATCTGGGCGCGGGAGAGTTTCTCGCGCTCTGACTGGCCAGCAAGTTCGTTATAGCGGTCGATCCGGGCCTTTTGCTTGGATTGCCGCGCCTTGGCGCCCTGACGCATCCATTCCAGCTCGCGTTCCAGCGTCTTCTGCTTGGATTTGTCCTCGCGCGCCTCCTGTTCCAGCCGCTTGGCCTTTTGTTCCAGCCACGCGGAATAATTGCCCTCGTAGGGGATCCCCCTGCCCCGGTCGAGTTCGAGGATCCATCCCGTGATGTCGTCGAGGAAATAACGGTCATGGGTGACAATCAGGATCGTGCCCTTATAGGCGATCAGGTGCTGTTGCAGCCACGCAATGGTTTCTGCATCCAGATGGTTGGTCGGTTCATCGAGCAGAAGCATGTCGGGGGCTTCGAGAAGCAGCTTGCAGAGCGCAACGCGGCGCTTTTCGCCGCCACTCAGGGTCTCGACGGTGGCGTCATCGGGGGGGCAGCGCAGGGCCTCCATGCTGACATCGATCTGGGCGTCGAGATCCCAGAGGTTTTCGGCGTCGATCTGGTCCTGCAGGGCGGCCATCTCGTCGGCGGTCTCGTCGGAGTAATTCATCGCGAGTTCGTTGAACCGGTCGAGCTTTGCCTTTTTCGCGGCCACACCCAGCATGACGTTTTCACGTACATTCAAGCTGCCGTCGAGTTCCGGTTCCTGCGGCAGATAGCCGACCTTGGCCCCTTCTGCGGCCCACGCCTCGCCCGAGAAATCCTTGTCCAGCCCGGCCATGATGCGCAGAAGTGTGGATTTACCCGCGCCGTTGACGCCGACGACGCCGATCTTGACGCCCGGAAGGAAACTCAACCGGATGTTTTCAAAGCATTTCTTGCCGCCGGGATAGGTCTTGGACACGCCGTCCATGTGGTAGACGTATTGATAGGATGCCATTTCGAGTGCCCTGATCACCTGAGAATTTTCGGTGATCTATAGCAAGGCCGATGCAGGTTCAATCGGGCGCGGTATCAGTTGCTGTAGGTCAATTGCCGCAGGATTTCCGGGTCGATCTCATCCGCCCCGGCGAAGGCACGCAGTTCGGTCAGGACCGTCACCCATTCAAGTTGACACGCACGTGTAAACTGGCTGGAACAGCCGCTTTTCTGGTAATCATTGACGGCGACAACAACATGCTCTGGCGCATAGGCGGAAAGCAGTGTCAGTTTGCGAATATAGTCATAATCGCCGGGGTTCCCGTCTCCCCACGCGGCCTGCATGTATTGCGAAATGGCGGCGAATTTTTCCCGCTCGCTGATCTTTACGCCCTCAAGATAGCGGGTGGTCAAAAGCGTCAGACCGGTCCCGATCATCGCGCCCACGATGGCGATCAGGAGTTTTTCGAACAATCCGAAACTTGGGGTGTTTTGCGTCTTTGGCACAGCATTAGCAGGTTTTTGTTATTCATTTCAATGGCCTCTGCGAAGAATTGAACAGGAGGTCAATAAATACAATCCTGACAATTCGCGACGATAATGTCATGCAGTCTAGCATATCCGTCGAAGATTTGGCAGATCGCGTCGACCCGCAATGTCATTGCGGCCATTGGAGATAGAGTGAACACAAAGCCTAAAGCCGTTTCTGGCCAGACCGTCGGCCTGCTCGGCGGATCATTTGATCCGCCCCACGGCGGGCATGTGCATATCACAAAATACGCGCTGAAGCGGTTTGATCTGGATCGGGTTTGGTGGCTGGTCTCGCCCGGTAATCCGCTGAAAAGCGAAGGACCCGCGCCGCTGGAGCGGCGGATGGCGGCAGCGCAACAGGTAATGCTGCATCCAAGTGTGGAGGTCAGCGATATCGAGACGCAACTTGGCACCCGCTACACGGCTGAGACGCTGAAGGCGCTGATGAAGCGCTATCGCGGGGTGCGGTTCGTCTGGCTGATGGGGGCGGACAATCTGGCGGAGTTTCACAAATGGCAGCAATGGCGCTGGATCATGGAGACAGTTCCTGTCGGCGTGCTGGCGAGGCCCGGGGACCGGACCGAAGCGCGCAATTCGAAAGCGGCAGCGGATTATCGGTTCGCACAACTGAGGGGCCGGGATTCGCGACTTTTGGCGAAAACAAAACCGCCATGTTGGTGTTTTGTGAACGTGCCTATGGTAAATATGTCGTCAACAGAGATCAGAGCGCGTGGCGAGTGGTCGCGCGATATTGTTTAACGGGTTTGAACCGGAGTATTTCTATCCCATGCGGGTGAAGGGGAAAGTAGTGCAGGTTTCGCGTCGCGCTGTGCTCGGCGGGCTGTTCGGGTCCGTCGCCGGTACGGCGTTCGCTAACGCGCCATTAACGTCACTCATGCCGATTGCGCGCAAGGGCGCACCGGCCAGACGGATCGCCGTTTCGGCGAAATCAATTGTCGAGGCGGCGGGGCTCAGCGGCAAGACCAGCTTTGTCGTGGCGGATGCGGCAACAGGCGCAGTTCTGGAATCCCACAATCCTTTGCTGCCGTTACCGCCCGCAAGCGTGGCAAAGTCGATCACAGCGCTTTATGCGCTTGAAAAGCTTGGATCAGGCCATCGGTTCAATACGGATTTGCTGGCAACGGGGCCGATTGAAGGCGGGCGTCTGAAGGGTGATCTGATTCTGGCGGGCGGGGGCGATCCGACACTGGACACGGATGCCCTGGGCGATTTGGCGGCGCGGCTGAAAGCGGCCGGCATTCGCGAGATCAGCGGCAAATTTCTGGTTTATGGCGGGGCGCTACCGGGCGTGAAATCCATTGATCCAAAGCAACTGGATCATGTCAGTTACAACCCGGCGGTGTCGGGTTTGAACCTGAATTACAACCGGGTGCATTTCGAATGGAAGCGCGGTTCAAACGGCTATTCGCTAAAGATGGATGCGCGCGCGAAGCGGTATAATCCAACGGTCTATGTCGCGAAAATGCAGGTCGTGAGCCGCGAATTGCCGGTTTATACTTATACCGACAAGAACGGCATCGACAGTTGGACGGTGGCACGCCGTGCGCTGGGTAACGGCGGCGCAAGATGGCTTCCGGTGCGCAAGCCAGAACTCTACGCCGGTGATGTTTTTCAAACAATTGCGCGTTCACACGGCGTGCCATTGCCGAACCCCAAGGTTGTGAAATCGCGGCCCAAAGGGCGCGTGCTGGTGCGCCATCAGAGTGCGGAGCTGCGCGTGATCGTGCGCGCAATGCTGAAGTTTTCGACCAATCTGACGGCAGAAGTGATCGGCATGGCGGCAAGCGCCGCAGGCGGCAAGCGACCGGCGAGCCATGCGGCCTCTGCACGGCAGATGACGGCCTGGGCGAAGAGCCGGTTGAAGATGAAAAAGGCGAAGTTTGTGGATCATTCGGGGCTTGGCGAAGCCTCGCGGATCACGGCCCGCGAGATGACTGCGGCATTGGTTGCGGTTCGGGCGCGCACGGGATTGCCGGGGTTGATGAAGAGCATCGCGCTGAGGGGTGCGGACAACAAACCGATCAAGAACCATCCGGTGAAGATTTATGCCAAGACGGGTACGTTGAATTTTGTCACCGCATTGTCGGGGTATTTGCGCACAAGGGGCGGGCAGGATCTGGTGTTCACGATTGTGTCGGCGGATTTGCCGTCGCGGGGACGGATCAGGCGAGCGGACGGAGATGTGCCGCAGGGAACGCGGGGCTGGCGTTCTCGGGCGCGCAAATTACAGAACCAATTGCTGACGCGCTGGGGGACGACGCTTTCGGGTTAGGGTTCAAGGCAAGGGCATTGAGACAAACTCGGATTGGGCCGAAACGAACGTTTGCTGATTTGCGATGAGCCGAGCGATTGCCTGCCCGTGGGGTGGCGATGCGACCTTGCGAGGATACCAGATTTATCCCATCCAAGTCCGGAAAACATCAACGGCTTGCGCCCGGTCTCACCAAATCGCCAGCCCGGCGGGACGGGCAGGCGATCACGCGGCGGCCTTTGGCCTTGATTCCGCGTGCGTCCAGATCGGCGGAATGACCGCACCGGCCCAAAACTACGTAATCAAACCGCGTTTGCCGTCAGTATTCGAAGACGCCGCGCCCGGATCAGGTCAACGACATCATGGATTCCGCGGCTTACGCCGCTCTCGCTTCTTCGCTGAAACGGCCATAGAACGTCTCGCCCTTTTTCGCGATGTCACGCAACAGAGCGGGCGCCTCAAAGCGTTTGCCGTGGCCTGCCGCCAGACCTTCGCAGATTTCAACCGCCTTCCCTGCGCCGATCATATCGAGCCATGAAAACGGCCCGCCGGACCAGGGCGCAAAGCCCCAGCCAAGAACGGCCCCGACGTCGCCTTCGCGGATATCCATCAGCACGCCCTCTTCCAGCGCGCGAACGGCTTCCAGAACCTGCGCCATCATCAGGCGGTGCTGGACCTCTGTGAAATCGGGCTGGTCTTCTTTCAGGTATTTCTCACGCAGGCCAGGCCACAACTTCGTGCGCTTACCTTTTTCGTCATAGTCGTAGTACCCGGCGCTCGATTTGCGCCCCAGACGGCCCTGTTCGAAGAGCCAGAAAAGAACCTCATCCGCCGCGCCCGCATCGTAATCGTCGCCCAATGCGGCCTTGGTCGCTTTGGCGATTTTGACGCCCAGGTCAATGGAGGTCTCGTCGTTCAGTTGCAGCGGCCCGACCGGAAAGCCCAGCTGTTTCGCGGCGTTTTCGATCAGCGCGGGTTCGACACCTTCGCCGATCATCCGCACACCTTCGTTGATGTAGGGGATGATGCAGCGGTTGGCATAGAAGAACCGCGCGTCGTTGACGACGATGGGCGTTTTGCGGATTTGCCGAACGTAATCAAGGGCTTTTGCAACGGCACGGTCGCCAGTCTCTTTGCCCTTGATGATTTCGACCAGCATCATGCGTTCGACGGGTGAAAAGAAGTGGATGCCGATGAACTGCTCGGGCCGGATACTCGCTTTCGCCAGCTCAGTGATCGGCAGGGTCGAGGTGTTGGAGGCGAAGATGCAGTCGTCGCCGATGATCGCCTCGACCTTCTTGGTCATCTCCGCCTTGACGCCGGGGTCCTCGAACACCGCCTCGACGATCAAATCGCAGCCTGTCAGCGCATCAAGATCGGTGGTGGCCGTGATCAGGCCCAGCGCGGCCTCTTTCTTCTCCGGCGTGGCCTTTTTGCGCTGGATTCCTTTGTCCATATAACTCGCGGTATAGTCCTTGCCCTTGTCGGCGGCTTCCTGGGTCTGGTCGATCAGAACGACCTCGATCCCGGCCATAGCCGAAACCAGCGAAATACCCGCGCCCATCATGCCCGCGCCGAGAACGCCGACCTTACGCACCTTCTGGTCGTCCACTGACGGACGATTCGCGCCTTTCTCAAGCGCGCCCTTGTTGATGAAAAGCGACCGGATCATCGCGGATGATGTCGGGTGCATCAGGACAGACGTGAAATGCCGCGCCTCGATTTTCAGCGCTGTGTCGAACGGCACAATCGCGCCTTCATAGGCCGCCGCCAGCAATGCCTTGGCCGCCGGATAGACGCCCTGCGTCTTGCCGTGGACCATCGCCGAGGCGCCCACGTAGGTCATGAAACCCGACGGATGATACGGCGCTCCGCCGGGCATCTTGTAGCCTTTCTGGTCCCATGGTTTGACGATGTCGGCGTCACCCGCATTCAGAACCCATTCCTTCGCCGCAGCGACCGGGTCATCGACCACTTCGTCGATCAGACCCGCGGCCCTGGCCTTTTGCGGATTGCTGAGTTTGCCCTCCAAAAGGAACGGGGCGGCGGCCATCGCACCCATCTTGCGCACCAGCCGCGTGGTGCCACCGGCGCCGGGGAACAGACCGACGAGGATTTCCGGCAGCCCAATCTTGGCCTTCGGGTTGTCGGCGGCAAAGATGCGATGCGTCGCCAGCGCGATTTCATAGCCGATGCCCAGCGTGGTGCCCGGGATCGCGCAGGCAATCGGCTTGCCCCCTTTGTTGGTTTTTGGGTCCATACCGGCACGCTCGATTTTGCGCAGCATGGCATGGCCCGCCATGGTGAAATCAAACAGCGCTTGCGCCGGGTTGTCGCCCGCTTCTGCCTTGATCGAGGCCAACACGTTCAGGTCCATGCCCCCGGCGAAATCCGGCTTGGCGGAGGTGATGACCACGCCCTTCACCGCGTCATCGGCCAGCGCCTTATCGATCATGCTGTCGACCAACGGCGTTGCCTCTCGGCTGAGGACGTTCATCGATTTGTCGGGGCAATCCCAGGTGATTATGGCTACGCCGTCGGGATCGACTTTGTATGTGAAATCAGCCATTTGTCTTAAGCTCCTTCAAGCGTATTCGTGCCATGGGACGCGGTCCCAATCGGCGGCATTGTGTTCTTCAAATACCCGGTCCGGTGTGATGGCGGAGGGGTCATCAAGTGCGCCCCAATCAATCATCACAAGCCCCGGACCCCGGGTCATGGTGTTGTAAAGCGGGCTGCCGCAAGTCTGGCAGAAATGTTGTGAAACCTCGTGACCTGAATCACTGGGCCGGGTGAAAACGGCAGGATTCCCGCTGACGGTGAACTGATCGCGGTCGCTGGCCACGGCTGCCGCGTGGCCTGTGCCGGACAGATGTTGACAGGCGCGGCAATGGCAGATAAAGGCGAATTTCGCCCCGCCTTCAGCGCGAAACTTCACCTGCCCGCAGGCGCAGCCGCCAATCAGCGCACTCATTCCGGGCCCTCGCGCAATAGCGTTCCGTCGCGCTTGGTGAATTTCTGATGCCCGTCCTTTTGTGTGACCATCATATCGACATCGGAATAATAGGCGGTCTCATCAGTCAACCGGGTGCCGATGACCAAAAATCTTGCCTCACTATCCGAATTGTTCACGAAGTGATGGCCGTTTTCATCGCCTGCCGGGAAGGCGGCGCAATCACCCGGGCGCATCACCGTTTCGCCGGTGTCATCGACAAGGGTCACCTCGCCCTCGGTCACCATCACGAATTCATCCTCATTCAGGTGCCAATGGCGCATCGACGACATCGCACCCGGCGCCAGTATGGTGATGTTCGCGCCAAACTGCGTCAGCCCGCCGGCATCCCCCAGCCGTTGCGAAGACCGACCGGCCATCATCGAGGCATAGGGTTCGGGATAAACGGAGCCGATTTTAACAGGGACCTGCGAGATGTCGACCTTGGGCATCATATGTCTCCCTGTTTCGGCAAAACGTGCTCATCGTCGAGATAGGTTGTGCTGGTTCCGTCTGAATGAGTCTCCTTTCGGCGGCCCAAATCGGGATAGTGCACAACATCGGACGCAGTTCTCATTCCAACTACAAGAAACCGGATGTCGCGGTCAGAGCGGTTGATCAGGCGATGCGCATTTGCGACGCCTGCCTGCCACGCGGCAAAATCGCCTGCCCGCAGTGTTGTTTCACCGCCTTCCTCGACAAGTACGGCCTCTCCGCCCAACATCATCAGAAATTCGTCCTGCGCCTCATGCCAATGACGTTCAGAAGACCGCGAGCCGGGCCGCAGCGTTTCGATGGCCACGCCGAACTGTGTCAGGCCACCAGCATCTCCCAGATTCAACCGTTCGCCGGGACCGCAGGGGTCATCTGTGCCAAAGACTTCCGGCGCAATAATCTGGACGTCGACTTTGGGCATCAGACCCTCTCAATCACCGTGGCCGCGCCCATACCGGACCCGATGCAGAGCGTGGCGAGGCCGGTTTCCCGGTCGGTGCGCTCCATCTCGTCCAAGAGCGTGCCAAGGATGATCGCGCCGGTTGCGCCAAGAGGATGGCCCATCGCAATTGAACCACCGTTCATATTCACGACGTCCGGGTCGACGTCGAAGGCCTGCATGAACCGCAGGACGACGGATGCGAAGGCTTCGTTGACCTCGAAAAGGTCGATGTCGCTGATTTCCATACCGGAATCCGCCATGATCTTCTGGGTCACCGGCACTGGGCCAGTCAGCATGATTGTCGGGTCTGTGCCGATCTTTGCGGTGGCCTTGATCCGGGCGCGGGGCTTTACCCCGTGCTTATCGCCATATGCCTTGTTGCCGATCAGGATCGCCGCGGCGCCATCCACAATGCCGGAAGAGTTCCCGGCGTGGTGGATGTGATTGATCTTCTCCAGATGCGGATACTTCATCAGTGCAATGGCGTCGAAGCCGGGCATGACCTCACCTATCTGCTGAAAGGAAGGGTTCAGAGCCCCCAGCGCCTGCATGTCGGTGCCGGGGCGCATGTATTCGTCATTGTCCAGAATCGTCAGTCCGTTCATGTCCTTGACCGGAACCACAGTTTTGTCAAAGCGATGGTCATCCCAGGCCGCCTTGGCACGGTTCTGGCTGCGCACGGCCAGTTCGTCGGCATCGTCGCGGGTGAACCCGTATTCGGTGGCGATGATGTCCGAGGATATCCCCTGCGGCACGAAATAGGATTTCATCGCAATCGTCGGATCAGCCGCAATCGCACCGCCGTCGCTGCCCATCGGCACACGGGACATGCATTCCACACCGCCGGCGATATAGGCATCCCCTGCCCCGCCGCGCACCTGATTGGCGGCCATGTTGACGGCTTCCAAGCCAGAGGCGCAGAAACGGTTGATCGAAACGCCGGGGATGGATTCGTCGAGGTTGCTCGCCAAAACAGCGGTTCTTGCGAGGCACGCGCCCTGCTCGCCCACTTGGGTGACGTTGCCCCAGATCACGTCCTCGACGGCGTGGCCCTCAAGGTTATTGCGTTCCTTCAGCGCGTTCAGCATATCAGCGCTGAGTTTGGCAGCTGTCACCTCATGCAGCGCGCCATCCTTGCGGCCCTTGCCGCGTGGGCTTCGCACGGCGTCGTAGATATAGGCGTCTTCCATTTTGGTCTCCTCAAGCCCGGTCAGAGGGGTGTCCGGGCATCAAATCATAAGGGTGTTTCCAGCCGGGTGTGTTCTGGATGTTGGTCAGCCAGCGATCGATATTGGGCCAGTCTGCGCGGTCGAAACCGAAGGGCTCGCGGTAGAACAGATAACCGCAACAGGAAATGTCGGCATTGGTGATGGCGTCACCGACGATCCAGTCGCGGCCCTCGAGATGGGCGTCGAGAACCTGATAGGCGGCTTTCAGGCGGCCCTGCGCGAAGGCGATAACATCTGCGTTGCGGTGCTGTTCCGGCAGGAAGTTCATCAGGAACCGGGTCATACCGGCCTGGGATGACAGCTTGTGGTTGTCCCAGAGCACCCAGCGCAGGACCTCGTATTTGTCCTGAGCCGCGCCGCCGAATTTGCCGGTCCTGTCGGTTATATACTGCTGGATCGCGCCGGATTGGGTGAGGCGGATATCGCCATCGACAAGATAGGGCGCCTCGCCCATGACATTTTCATGCGCGCGATATTCCGGGGCGCGGGTGGCACCGCCGAAGAAATCGACCTTGATGGGTTTCCAGTCGAGTCCGGAGAGTTCCAGCGCCAGCGCGGCCTTATAGGAATTGCCCGACTCGCCGAAGCAGTGGAGTTCGATAGTCATATGGTGCTCCCTAATCTGATTTCGAATGGGCTGATGCCCATCCGACCGATTGGGGGGCCAGCCCCCCAAACCCCCCCGGAGTATTTCTGACAGGGTGACGAAGCTTAAGGTTCGCTTAACCTTAAAGGTGTTTCCTGGGTCCGCGGTACAGGCTGGAGAGCTGATGACCGCACAGGGTGACGCCCCGTTGTCGATGCCATAGGCAAGTCGATGGCGGGGCGGAGCTTTGGCTCTTTCACCCTGGTTCAAATACTCCCGCCGGAGGCACGCCGCATCGCGGCGTTTGGCGACTTCCCGGCGGGAAGTCGCGAGTCGACGCGCCGTGGGCGCAGCGAAACTTGAAATGGCGTTCAATTCCGTCACGTCTGCTTTCCAGCAAATCCGCGCGCGATCAGTTCCTTCATGATCTCATTTGTGCCGCCATAGATGCGTTGGACGCGTGCATCTGTCCACATCTCAGCGACCGCGTATTCCTGCATGAACCCGTAACCGCCGTGGAGCTGCAGGCAGTCGTCCAGCACTTCGCCCTGGGTATCTGTCAGCCAATATTTCGCCATCGCGGCTTTTTCGACGCTCAGTTCGCCGCGCATGTGTTCGGTGATGCATTCATCCAGAAACGCGCGCGCAACGCGGGTTTTGGTCAGGCATTCGGCCAGTTTGAACCGCGTGTTCTGGAACTGCATCAGATTGCCGCCGAAGGCCTCGCGCTCCTGACAATAGGTTATGGTGCGTTCGACCGCACCTTCCATCGCACCGACCGCGCCGACGCCAATCGACAAGCGTTCCTGCGGCAGTTGTTCCATCATCTGATAAAAACCCCGGCCCTCCTCTCCGCCGAGGATGTTTTCCGGCGGCACCGCGACGTTGTCGAAAAACAATTCCGACGTGTCAGCGGCATGGGCACCGATCTTTTCGAGGTTGCGGCCGCGCGAGAAGCCCTCGGCGCCTTCGGTTTCGACCGTCACAAGCGAAATGCCTTTGGCACCTTGCGAGGTGTCGGTCTTGGTGGCGACAAGGATCAAATCGGCATGCTGACCGTTGGTGATAAATGTCTTCTGGCCGGTCACGCGATAAACGTTGCCATCCTTCACTGCGCGGGTTTTCAGCGATTGCAGATCCGAACCGCCCGAGGGTTCGGTCATCGCCAGCGCGGTCACCAATTCGCCGGTCGCCATTTTCGGCAGCCAGCGCGTTTTCTGTTCTTCGGAGCCGTAATTCAGGATGTAGTGCGCCACGATGGTCGAGTGTATCGGGTTTCCCCAGCTGGCGAGGTTGGCGCGGGATTGTTCCATGCCAATCACCGCCTCATGGCCGAAATCGCCGCCCGCACCGCCATATTCTTCAGGCACAGAGGGGCACAGAAGACCCAGTTCACCGGCCTGTTTCCAGGTCGATTTGTCCATCTCACCCTGTTTGCGCCAGCGGTCGTAATGGGGTTGCCATTCGGTTTCGATGAAGCTTCGCGTCATTTCCGCGATCATCTGGTGTTCTTCCGTCATCCATGCGGATTTGGTCTGCTCGAACATGTTTGCGCCTCCCCCTACTTCTTGCGCGCTTCCAGCTCGGAATTGAAGAGCCGAAGCCGCGCAGTGAGATTTTCGTGATTGGTGACGCTGTCGAAATGTTCAAACAGGAATGACAAGGCCTCGCCCTCATCCAGCCCGGCCTCCTGAGAGAAGCGGCGCAGTCGGCGATAGCCGTCCTCGGTCATGGCCGCATTGAAGCGGCGGGTCAGGCGAAAGCGTTTAGGCATGGGTCCTCCGGTAGCAATGGCTCAGAAATTCGCCGCGTCCAATTCCATGACTGGATCCGCGCCCGACTGGATACGGGCCAGAAGCGTGCCGGTCATCGGCAGTTGGCGGGCCATGTAGAAGCGCCCGGTCGCAAGTTTCGTCTCGAAGAACGTGGCATCCCCGGTTCCGGCGTCAAGGGCGGTGTGTGCCGCTTTCGCCATCTTCGCCCACATCAGGCCAAGGCAGGTATGGCCGAAGAGATGCATGAAGTCATAGGACCCGGCGAGCGCGGCGTTGGGGTTTTTCATGCCCTCGGCCATGAAATACATGCCCGCGGCCTGTAAATCTTTCGAAGCCTGTTTCAAAGGATCGAGGAAGCCGGATTTCAGATCGGCGTTGTCTTCGTTCTCCTTGATGAAATCCTTCACCAGTTCGAAAAACGCCATCACCGGTTTACCCCCCGAGGCGGGAAGTTTACGACCGACGAGGTCCAGCGCCTGAACGCCGTTCGCGCCCTCGTAGATCATGGCAATGCGGGCGTCGCGAGTGAACTGCGACATACCCCATTCCTCGATATAGCCATGCCCGCCATAGACCTGTTGGGCGCGCACGGTCATGTCATAGCCCTCGTCGGTGACGAAACCTTTGATCACGGGAGTGAGGAGCGAGACCAGGGCCTCGGCATCGTCATCGCCGGCGCGATGCGACTGGTCGATCAGCATAGCACCCCATAGAAGGAAAGCACGCGCGCCTTCGGTAAAGGATTTCTGCATCATCAGAGAGCGACGGATGTCGGGGTGGACAATGAGCGGGTCGGCAGGACCTTCGGGGTTCTTCACCCCTGTCACATCGCGGCCTTGCAAGCGATCTTTGGCATAGGCGAGCGCATTTTGATAGGCGATTTCGGCCTGCGCGAGGCCTTGCATCCCGACGCCGAGCCGCGCCTCGTTCATCATGGTGAACATGGCGCGCATGCCCTTATGCTCTTCACCTAACAGGTACCCAACAGCGCCGTCATAGTTCATCACACAGGTCGAATTGCCGTGGATGCCCATTTTCTCTTCGATCTTGCCGCAGGCGACGCCGTTCCGAGCGCCGAGGCTGCCATCGTCGTTCACCATGAATTTCGGCACGATGAAAAGTGATACACCTTTGATACCCTCTGGCCCGCCGGGGATTTTGGCCAGCACAAGGTGGATGATGTTGTCGGCCAGATCATGCTCACCGGCTGAGATGAATATCTTCTGGCCGGTGATCTGATAACTGCCGTCGGCTCGCGGTTCGGCCTTGGTGCGCATCAGGCCCAGATCGGTGCCGCAATGCGGTTCGGTCAGGTTCATGGTACCGGTCCATTCAAGACTGACCATGTTTGGAAGGTAAGTCGCCTTTTGATCGTCTGACCCGTGGGCCAAGATGGCCGAAGCCGCGCCGTGGGTCAGGCCCTGATACATGGCGAAAGCCTGATTGGCGCTGGAAAACATCTCGACCATCGTTGTGCCGATGACATATGGCAGATTCTGGCCGCCGTATTCTTCGGGCATGTCGAGCCCATTCCACCCGCCCTCTTTCACCTGCTCGAACGCTTCCTTGAAGCCGTCGGGCGTATAGACGACGCCGTTTTCCATCCGGCATCCTTGTTGATCGCCCGAGGCGTTCAGCGGGTTCAGCACCTCGGCGGCGATCTTTCCGGCCTCTTCCAGAATGGCACCGGTGAAGTCGGCGTCCAGATCGCCATAGCCGTCGATGTCAGATTGCGAAATATTGAGGACATCGTGCAGAATGAACTGCATGTCGTTTGTTGGCGCGGCATAGCTCGGCATTTTGAATTCCCGTCAGTCGTTCGAAGTTTCGGCCTCGAATTTGGCGATTTGCATCGCACCCCATTCGAGCTGTTGTTTCAGTTCGGCAATCGTTTCGTTCAGTTCGTCGCGCTGGCCTTCCATTTCGGCAGATGTTTCTGCGCCAGCGCAAAGGTTTCGCGAAACTGGGTTTCCTGTTGGTCGCCAAGTTCATAAAGACCCAGGAGTTCACGGATTTCCTCCAGCGAAAAGCCAAATCGCTTGCCGCGCAGGATCAATTTCAATCGTCCACGGTCATGACGTGTGAACAGCCGCTTCTGACCCTCGCGGATCGGCGATAACAGTTCTTTGGACTCATAAAACCGCAAGGTTCGGGGGGTTACGCCGAACGCCTCACACATTTGTCGAATTGTCATAAGTTCGTCGGTCAATTCCTGTTCCTCCTTCGCGGGCCACGATGGGCGATGTGGAACTTGTCAAAGCTCTTACAAGAAAGGTTGACGTAAACGTAAACGAAACGTCACGTCACTTGGCAGTAAATCATAGTTTTATGATGTTCCGATGATCGCCGCCGATCAAGGAAAACCGGCGGTCAGGGTCTTATGTGTCAGATATCGGCCAACAGAGCGTTGGTTAACGGGCTGTCGGGCCGTTCAAGATCTTCAATAACATCAAAGTGGTTGCGACCCGTCGCGATATGATGATTGCACCCCCACGCCCCTGCGAGCCAACGGGCCTGTTCAAGGAACGAGGGTCTTTCTTCTGCCCCAACCCAAACCACGCATTCAGTTGGTAAAGTCTTGTCAATCAGTGCCGGGCTTTCTGCCTGTGCCTCTTCGGCGTCGATGCGCAGATCAGTGTTCATGTCCGTTTGCGTTAACGGTCGGAGGTCGCCGACCGGCGATATCGGCAGGACGCGAAATACCCGATCGGCGACGGCGTCCGGCAGGACGCCCGCGCACCGCATCCGCGCAGAAAGGTGGCCGCCTGCGGAATGGCCAGTGATGATCAAGCGGCCAGCTATATCTTTGGCGGCAACGTCAATGGCAGTTGCGACTTCATTGGTGATTTCCGTGATCCGTGCCTCTGGAGCCAATGTATAGCTGGGCATCGCGACGGCCCAACCCCGTGCGAGCGGTCCTGCAGCGAGGTGTGACCAGAAACTCTTGTCGAAATTCAGCCAGTAACCGCCGTGGATGAACACAATGAGGCCCTTGGCCGACCCATCGGGCAGAAACAAATCGAACCTGTTCCGTAACCGGGAGCCATATGGGATATCCAGTCGGGCGCGATCTTCAAGACCATTTCGGAACGCAGCGGCGGCGGCAGCCCACTTTGCTGGATAGGCGTCAGACCCTGGGGTGTATTTTCCGATTGCGTAGTCGTCGGTAAGGTCCATCCTGTCCCCCTTGCATCCAGCTTTTGAAAGCGTGACAACGTATCCAGTCTAGGGAGGACGCCATGCTTGACACAACCACCGATCTCGCCGGGATGCTGAAAGACTCGACCCTTTTGGTCACGCAAGCCTATCTGGCAGGGGCGTGGGTCGATGCACCTGGCGGAAAGACGTTTGACGTGACCAACCCCGCGCGCGGTGATGTGATCGCGCAAGTGGCCGATCTGGGGCGTGCTGAGACGGCGGATGCAATTGCCAAGGGTGAGGCAGCGATGAAGGGCTGGGCCGCGATGACGGCCAAGGATCGCGCCAATATCCTGCGCTCGTGGTTCAACGAGATGGTGGCGAATGCCGACGATCTGGCGGTGATCCTGACCGCCGAACAGGGCAAGCCGCTGGCAGAGGCCAAGGGAGAAATCCTTTACGGCGCGTCGTTCATCGAGTGGTTCGCCGAAGAAGCCAAACGGGTTTATGGCGAAACGATCCCGGGACATCAGCCGGATAAGCGGATCACGGTTCTTAAGCAGCCGATTGGCGTGGCGGCAGCGATCACGCCGTGGAATTTCCCGAACGCGATGATCACGCGCAAGGTGGGTCCGGCGCTGGCGGCGGGCTGTTCGATGATCGTGCGGCCCCCGACTTTGACTCCATTGTCGGCGCTGGCATTGGGAGTGCTCGCGGATCGTGCCGGGATCCCCAAGGGCGTGCTGTCGATCATCCCGTCTACGGATTCCAGCGGTATCGGCAAAGAATTCTGCGAGAACTCCGCCGTCAGGAAGTTGTCGTTTACGGGGTCGACCGAGGTGGGCCGGATCCTGCTGCGGCAAGCCGCAGATCAGGTGATGAAATGCTCCATGGAACTTGGCGGGAATGCCCCGTTCATCGTTTTTGACGACGCTGATCTGGATGCGGCAGTCGAGGGCGCAATTGCCAGCAAATACCGCAATAACGGGCAGACCTGCGTTTGTGCAAACCGGATTTACGTGCAAGGCGGGGTTTACGATGCGTTCGTCGAGAAACTGAAGGCGCGGGTATCGGCGATGGCCGTGGGGGACGGTCTGGATGACGGGGTGATCTTCGGGCCGCTGATTGATGAGGCAGCGGTGAAGAAGGTGCAGGAACATATCGCCGATGCGGTCTCCAAAGGCGGTGAGATTGCCTTGGGTGGTGCGCCACACGCGTTGGGTGGGACATTCTTTGAGCCGACGATTGTGACCGGCGTAACGCAGGATATGGCGGTGGCGCAGGAAGAGACATTCGGGCCGCTGGCACCGTTGTTCCGGTTTGAGAGTGAGGACGAAGTTGTCGGGATGGCCAATGACACGATCTTCGGGCTTGCGGCCTATTTCTACGCCCGTGACATCGGCACGATCACACGGGTGCAGGAAGCGCTGGATTACGGTATTGTGGGGGTGAATACCGGGATCATTTCGACAGAAGTGGCACCCTTTGGCGGGGTCAAGCAATCGGGGCTTGGTCGTGAAGGGTCGCGTCACGGGATCGAGGGCTATCTGGAAATGAAATACGTCTGTTTGAGTGTTTGAGGCGGGTATCGGGATTGGTTGCGTCGTGGACTGATAACACCATTCGCAAACCACGAGATAGGACGCGCGATTGCCTGCCCGTGGGGTGGCGATGAAACCTTGCAGTATGCCCGTTTATCCCAGCCAAGTCCGTGTGTGCTCAACGGCTCGCGCCCAGACTGGCCAAATCGCCAGCCCCCTCTCGTGCATTGCATCACTATGCAATGCACTGCCGGCAACGCATTGCTTTGGCAATGTGTGAGAGGCGGGACGGGCAGGCGATCGCGCGGCGCCTGCGGCTCGAATCCGCGCGTCGGGCGCAAGTGTGCATTGTCCGCTTCAGGCCATCAATCGCGGGCCGTCAGGACAAATTTTGCGCCTCGCGCGCTTCCTGAATGTCCACCGCACGGACATAGAAGGCTGCAAGAAGCCCAAACACCAACAATATCAACATGATGACCTGTGCCATCCAGACCGCGTTCGCCTCGGTCAAAACCAGCCCGGGCAATTGCGTCAACACGGCACCAATGGCGACCACGAGCGCGCCGGAAAGGCCTGAGGCGCTGCCCGCCAGCGACGGTCGCAGGGCAAGCGTGCCGGCCCGCGCGTTGGGGACCGTCAGGCCGTTGCCGAAGCCGACGGCGACCGCACCGGAGAAATAGATCAGCGGATCGGCAAGGATGAGAATAGTGGCCAGAAACGCCAACGCGACACCGACAAGTGCCACGATGCGCCCCGCCAGCACCATCCAGATCACGCCTTTGGCGGCGGAATACCGCCCGGACAGGAAGCTGCCCACGAAGAACCCTGCAGTGATCGATCCGATGCCAATGCCGAGCACGGCAGGGGACAGGCCGAACACGGTTGCGGACACCAGAGGCGCCGAGGCAATGAAAAAGAAGAACGCCCCGACAGAACAGGCCATGCAAACCGAATAGCCCCAGAAACGGCGGGAGGCGAAGAGTTCCGGGTATTCCGAAAGCTGATCACGGAATGTGCGGGTCGTGGTCGGGTTGGTTTCGCCCAGATCCACCCAGATCAGCCACAGCACTAGGGTGCCCAGGATCACAAACGCCCAAAAGTTCGCCCGCCAGCCAAAGAATTCATCGAGCGCACCGCCGATCATAGGCCCGATCATCGGCGCAATCGCCATTGCCATCGCGACATAGGCCATACGGCTGGCGGCCTTGTCCTTCGCGGTTGTGTCCGAAATGATTGCCGACGCCAGTGCGGAGCCAGAGATGATTGATGCCTGAAACACGCGCGCCCCAAGGAATAGCCAGATGTTTTGCGCCAGCGCGGAAATGAGGGATGCAACGATGAATAATACCAGCGTAACAAGGATCACCGGCCTGCGCCCGACATTGTCTGCAATTGGTCCTACGATCAGCAACATGACTGCGTTCAGCGCAAGGAACCCCGAAACGGAAAGCGTCACAAGCGCGTAATCTGCATTCAGATCCGCCGCGATATTGGCGAGCGAGGGCAGGAACATGTTCAGCGCCAGCACCGATACTGCCGTGAGCAGGATCAGTGTAAGCAGTGTTGGCGGGGAAGATGCAGGGCGCAACATGATGCGCGGAGTTGGGCCTTATCGCAGACCCAAGCGCAAGCGCAAAAAGCGTCAGATTGTCAGATGGCGCGCCCGCGCCCCGCGTTCGATCGCGGCGGCGGCGAGGCGGTCGATGCGCAACTCGTAACGGATTTCCGCAAGGAAGCGCAATTCGTCCTCGCCAAGGCGGCCATCGGCGGCAGCAACGTCACAGGCCAGCGCATAGGCGGTTTCAAAGAGCTGCTCTGGAAGCGTATCGCGGATAAGTCCGAACAGGGCGTCAAGGCCGTCTTCCTCTTCAAAAAGATCAAACACCGTGGTGGAGACACGGCGCAGGCGGTCCTTGTCGTAGTCGCTGAAGACCGGCATGTGATCGACAATGCTTTCAATGCTGATCAATTCGGCGGTGCGGATATTTTCGTCACTCGCCGAGATCGCGATCATAACCGCAACAAGGGCGTCTTGTGGCGATAAAGGGGGGTTTTGATCGTTCACTTAGAGAATCCTGCAAATGCAATGTCGCAGTGCAGCATATTGACCTGTTGCAGTTGCGGCAATAGGGAGTGTGCTGGCCGGAGGCGATGATCCGGTGATCCGTGAAAGATGATGAGATGTCCAACCTGCGCGACGCCGCGATGAGTTCGAAAGCCTGGCCCTTTGAAGAGGCGCGCCGGCTTTTGAAACGCTATGACAAAGGCGCGCCAGACAAGGGCTATGTGCTGTTTGAGACGGGGTATGGCCCGTCCGGGTTGCCCCATATCGGGACGTTTGGCGAGGTTTTACGCACGACGATGATCCGGCGCGCTTTCGAAGTGATTTCGGATATTCCGACCAAGCTGATCTGTTTTTCCGACGATCTGGACGGGATGCGGAAGGTGCCGGGAAATGTGCCAAACCAGGAGGAACTGGCGGCGCATATTCAGAAACCGTTGACGTCGGTTCCTGATCCGTTCGGGACCCATGAGAGTTTTGGGCATCACAACAACGCGATGCTGTGCCGGTTTCTGGATACGTTTGGTTTCGAGTATGAGTTTTACTCCGCGCGGGAGTTTTATCGCTCCGGCCAGTTCGACGAGATCCTGACGCGCTGTGCAGAACGGTATGACGATCTGATGGCGATCATGCTTAAGTCATTGCGTGAAGAACGGCAGGCAAGCTATTCAGTTTTCTTGCCAATTCACCCGGAAACAGGCCGCGTAATCTATGTGCCGATGAAGCATGTGGATGCCGCCGAGGCGACTGTTACGTTTGATGACGAGGACGGGCGGGAATGGACGCTGCCGGTCACGGGCGGCAATGTGAAACTGCAGTGGAAGCCGGATTTTGGCGCGCGGTGGGCGGCACTGGGCGTCGATTTCGAGATGTACGGCAAGGAACACGCCACCAACGAAAAGATCTATGACGCGATTTGCCGGACGCTGGGCGTGCAGCCCCCGAACCATTTCAGCTATGAGCTGTTTCTGGACGAGCAAGGGCAGAAGATTTCGAAGTCGTCGGGCAACGGGATTTCGATTGATGAATGGCTGAGTTACGCGGCGACCGAGAGCCTGTCATACTTCATGTACCAGAAGCCGAAGACGGCGAAACGGATGCATTTCGATGTGATTCCGAAGGCGGTGGATGAATACCACCAGCAGCTGCGCGCCTATGCCGATCAGGACACCGCACAACGTATGGCCAACCCGGTGTTTCATATACATGGCCACAACGTGCCTGCGTCCAACATGGTCGTGCCGTTTTCGATGTTGCTGAACCTGGCGTCTGTGTCTTCCGCGGAAGCGAAAGACCAGCTTTGGGGCTTTATCAAGCGATACGCGCCCGACGCATCGCCGGAAACGCATCCCGATCTGGATGCGGCCGCCGGGTTTGCCGTGCGCTATTACAACGATTTTGTGAAACCCGCGAAGGTGTTTCGTGCACCCGATGACAAGGAGCGCGCGGCGCTGGAGGATTTGTTGGCGCGGCTGCATGGCTGGGATGGCGGGCTGGACCCGGAAGAATTGCAGTCGATGGTGTTTGCGGTTGGCAAGGCGCATGAATTCGAACCGCTGCGCGACTGGTTCAAGGCGCTGTACGAAGTACTGCTCGGCGCGTCGCAGGGTCCGCGGTTTGGCGGGTTCATCGCGCTTTATGGCGTGGATGAGACCATCGCACTGATCGAGGACGGGTTGGCGGGGAAGCTGGCGGCGTGATATGCTTCGTCTATGGCGGAATTGGATCGTGATCGGGCATTGGACGTATATCGTGCTGTAATTGCACGGTTTCCTGATGTAGAGGAGAAGGGCAAGAAGATGCCCTATACCTCGCTGAACGGCCATATGACGAGTTTTGTGTCGCCCGAGGGGCAGCTTTGCATTCGACTGTCAAAGGCGGATATGGCGGCGTTTCTGGAGGCATTTCCGGGCGAGCCGGTGATGCAATATGGATCGGTGATGCGGGGATACGTGGACGTTCCGCCGGCGTTGCGGGACAATCTGGATAAATTGTCGGACTGGTTTCGGAAGAGTCGCGAATATATCGGTGAATTGAAGCCGAAACCGACCAAGCGGAAATAATTTGAAACTTTTCCGGCATCCGGTTCGTGTCTGAAAGGAAAGTATTGGAGGTGGCCATGACCCGATTTCTGCTGGCACTCGCATTTGCCTTGTCCCTGTCTCTGACCGCGAATGCGCAAAACAAGGCCATTGAGGACGTGATTTCAAGGCAGATTGAAGCCTTTGAGGCCGATGATTTTGCGACCGCGTTTGGGTTTGCCTCCACGATCATCCAAAATCACTTCGGCACGCCGGAACGCTTTGGAACGATGGTGCGCAACGGCTTTCCGATGGTCTGGCGGCCGGCGGATATTCAGTATCTGGGTCAGGACACACAGACGCCGTTCACCTATCAGAGAGTTCGCGTCCGCGATCAGGAAGGCGCATTCTTTACCCTGGAATATCAGATGATTGCCACACCGGACGGTTGGCGCATCAATGGCGTTCAGTTCATCGAAGACCCCGCCCTTTCGGCCTAAATTAACCTTCACCGTACGCATGATTAACACCTCGTAAACGCGGGCTTGATACTCCTTTCGCGTTGTCTGGGCGGCGTGGCTCGGGCTTTCCGACAAAGAGCACATGGGTTTGAAGCGGCGACCATTTCGCCGCCTGCCCCTGTCGTGCGCGATAAGGATTTGAAAGGGGTATCGATGAACAAGGCGATTACCGATGGTCTGGTGCTGATGCCGCCGGCTTTTGCGGGTGGGCTGGATGTCTGGTCGAGCGAGGACGGCACACCGGGGTCGAACACATATGACGGCGCAACCAACGCGGCCTTCGTGCCAGCGGATCAGGATTTTGGCGGCTGTCTTGAACTCGTCAAAACCGAAACGTTGCAAAAACTGCGGTATATGGGCGAAACGCCGATCCTGCCGGGGTGTTACCTGCGTGTCACGGCAAAGGTGAAGGCTGTTACGGGCAACTTACCAGGCGTCCGCATTGCGGGTTGGGCAGGCAGAGCAAACAACACACATGTGACAGGCCTGACCGAAGTTGGGACGACGACGACCCTAACCAGTTATGGCGAGGTTGTCGAAGTTAGCGCCATCATCGGCACCGGCGGGCGCAATGGCGTGGATATGGTTTGGGGAACCGAGCCGATCTATGGGCATTTCGGGTTGGATCTGACCGGTTCAAAGGGCGGCGTTGTTCGCATCGACGACATCATCATCGAGGACATTACGAGCGCGTTTCTGCGTACAATGATGGATTGGGTCGACGTGCGCGATTTCGGGGCCGTCGGTGATGGTGTGACCGACGATCTTGCGGCGTTCGCTGCCGCCGATGCCGCAGCTGCCGGCCGCGACATTCTGATCCCTACGGGGACCTATCGCATTGCAGGTGATCTGACGCTGGAAAACCGAACCCGGTTTGAGGGCACAGTCGTGATGAACGACAACGAGCGCCTGGTTCTTCGTGGAAATTTCCACTACGCCGATTATTTCGACGCGTTCGGCGACGAGGTCGTG
The DNA here is from genome assembly GCA_951812305.1 of uncultured Paracoccaceae bacterium. GTDB lineage: Bacteria > Pseudomonadota > Alphaproteobacteria > Rhodobacterales > Rhodobacteraceae > Rhodobacter_B. Next base: position 102,064 of record CATOSB010000004.1, on the reverse strand, counting down.
GCATTCAAAAAGGCGTTTCAGGCACTTTTGAATTACACCGATCACGAGTCGCTTGATCTGGGCGGGCGTCGTATTGAACTGGACGGCCCGATCGACATGCAGGCGGCGGTGGACAACAAGACCACGTTCGAAATCCGCCGGATCATTCGAAACGGTCAGATCAACGTTCAGGCATCCAGCAACTGGGACACTGAAACCCACACCTCTGCCGCTGATTACTTAGCGTCAAACCCACTGCGTCTGACCAATGTCGCCAACATCGCGAACATCCCGGTTGGATCGCTTGTGACGGGCAATGGTGTCGGGCGCGAAGTATATGTGCGTGACAAGAATGTCGGCGCAAGCGAGATCACGTTAAGTCAGCCACTTTACGGCCCGGCTGCGAGCCAGACTTATACGTTCAGGCGATTCAAATATGCTTTGGATTTCAGTGGGTTCTCGAAACTCAGCAAGCTGAATATAACGGATGTGGAAATCCACTGTAACGGGCATTCCAGCGGCATATTGCTGGCGCCGTCGGGTGAAACCTTTCACCTGAAGGATTGCTTTATCACAAAGCCACTGGATCGCGCGGTGACAAGTCATGGCAACGGCTGCCAGGATTTGCAGATTGATCGCTGCCGGTTTGCCAGCAACGAACAGTCGGTGGCGGCAACGGCACGGACATCCATCGTGTTCAATGTGAACGCCAACGACACCAAAATTCGCGACAGCCGGTTCCAGCGGTTCGGCCACACGGCGGTTATGCATGGCAACGGGCACCTTATTGTCGGCAACCATTGGTTCCAGGGCGACGGCGTTACTGATGGGCCTCGCGTTGGCGGGTTCATTTTCACCGACCCGAATATGAAGTCAGTGGTCACGGGAAATTACATCGACAACTGTTTCTTTGAGTGGACCAACGAACACGATCAAGCGCCTGATTTCTCCAGCGAATTCTCGTTTGGATCGCTGACGTTTACCGGCAATATTTTCACCTGTAACGATGTGGCGTCGTGGTTCAACTGGTTGGTGGTCAAGCCTTATGGGCCTGGACATTACATTCAGGGTCTGAGCGTTATCGGAAACACGTTCAAGTCGTTGAATGGCTTCATTGACCGGATTGAATCGGTGGATACGACCCACGCTGATCTGGATTATACGCGGATCCGAAACGTGATTTTTGAAGGCAACACGTTCAACGGTATCAACCAGCCGACAATCAATCCGGTGACGCTGGAGTTCACCAATTCAACCGCGGCCTCGACTTGGACGCTGGATGTTGGAGACTATCTGCCGTTTGGGGGCAATGCACGGACGGTTTCATCTGTTGTGTCAGAGGGTAATTTGAAGAACCCATCCGGCCAGAACGTGTATCTGGCACCTTCGGCATTTCCCAATGCGGGAACCAACGATGATCAGGTTCAGTTGAAATGGCCCGAGGCATGTACCGGGACCGTTCTGGTAACGGCGCGCGTCGACAAGCCGGTCTAGCTTAAGACAAAGCGCTTCGGGTTGCCCCGGGGCGCTTTCAGAATTCCAGCCAGTTTCCGGCCACCAACCCGAAATTCGGGCTGTTAAGAACACCAAATTCCGCACCGATCAGCAGATGTCGCCCGTCGCCGATCTTGCGCGCATATGTTGGGGCAAGTTTCAAATAAGGCTCGTTTTCGCCATAACGCCCCGCCTGCAATTGCAACATGATCTTGGATCTCGGACCATTGTTGATCCCAAATGTGACATCCGTTTTCAGCACGTGATCACCGGCGTCTGACCGGAGTCGAGCGGAGCTGTCAACGGCAATCCATCCGGACCCAATCGAGGTTTCAAACCCTTTCGCCCATGCCGCACCAAGCTGGAAAACGGCACCGCCTTGATTTTCAAAGCCGGCGCCGATGTGATAGGCGAATTTGCTTTCCGCGTTAGACCATGCCAGCGGGAATCGCAGGAAAATCAGCGCCGAATAGTTAAGGTCCTGATCGACCAGGCCGTCGAAACCAAGGGTTCTGTTTTTTGCAAGCCCGTATTCTGCATAGATCGTCGACATGGTCGCAATGGGCGTGCCGGGGTCAGCGTATTCCGCCTGCACGATCCCTTTGAACGAGAAAAAGATCTGCCCCTTTTCGCGCGGCCAGGCACCGGGTGCCGCCGGGCCTGCGACCAGCAACAGGCCGGTAAGACATATTAAGAAACGCATGAACGCACCATTTGTTCACGCTTAATCAATCAAGGTTAACGCCGAGTGAATGCTGTTTCAGACTCCCAACTCACGGCAGGGTTCTGTCATTCTGGCGCCATGATTTGCGGGCAACGTCTTGGCCATGTCGGATCATGATGCTCTGAAATCCGCCTTCCGCAGCGCGGAAAAACCGCCACGCGTCCTGGCTGGCGCTGGCCGCGCCGATCGTACGCGGGCTGTTGCCCTCTCACCGATGCGCAATCTGTTCCGGGTTTTGATGATCCCCATTGTCACGCTTTCGGTCACGGTGGGGATATATGTTCAGATCAGCCCGTATGAACGGCAAGAGACTTTGATGCATCTTGCCGCAATGGCCGGATGCGACACGGCACTGAAATTCGGGCTAAGCGACATGCATGAAGGTGAGCTTGGTTTTCACGCGCGCAATGACACTGATGGCAACGGGATCGCCTGTGAAAGCGGCGATCGGGTGGCGGCACTGGAAACTGGTGCTGCACCCACAGGAGATGTCGTCGAAATTCGGCAGTCCAGCGGCGCGAAGTTTGTCAAACCACCGCAAATCGAAAACTAGTCGTCTCCGGCGAATATTTCTGACTGCGGCGCCACTTTGACCCCGGAATTCGAACCACCGAATCCACCCATCTTCCCCCTTGCACGTCACACTCACGCGCCCTAGAAGGGCCACTGATTTTGCGGACGGGCCCCGTGGCGTACGACATTTGCGGGCCAGGCGAGAGGATATGTGAAAATGCAGGTCACCGAGACCCTGAATGAGGGGCTGAAACGCGCCTATCAGATCAACCTGACGGCGGCAGAACTGGATGCGAAGGTCGACGAAAAACTGGTCGAGGCGCAGCCTGATGTCGAAATGAAGGGCTTTCGCAAAGGCAAGGTGCCGATGGCCCTGCTGAAAAAGCAGTTCGGTGATCGGCTTATGGGCGAAGTCATGCAGGAAAGCATGGATGGCGCCATGTCCCAGCATTTTGAGGATTCCGGCGACAAACCTGCCATGCAGCCAAAGATCGAAATGGTCGATGGTGAAAAGTGGAAGAAGGGCGATGACGTAACGTTTGACGTTACCTACGAGGCGCTGCCGGAGATTCCCGATTTTGACGGCAAGAAGATCAAGCTGGAAAAGCTGGTCGCGAAAATCGAAGAAAAAGCCGTGAAAGAGGCCCTCGAAGGGCTGGCAGAAAATGCACAAAGCTTTGAGGACCGCAAAAAAGGGTCGAAGGCCAAGGACGGCGATCAGGTTGTAATCGACTTCAGGGGGTCGGTTGACGGCGAAGATTTCGACGGCGGTGCGGCAGAGGATTACCCGCTGGTTCTGGGGTCGAATTCATTCATTCCCGGGTTTGAAGAGCAATTGGTTGGCGTGAAGGCCGGCGATGATATCGAAGTGAACGTCAAGTTCCCCGACGATTACGGCTCAGAAAACCTGAAGGGCAAGGATGCGGTTTTTGCGTGTTCTGTCAAAGAGGTGAAGGCCCCTGCGAAGGCCGAGATTGACGACGAGCTGGCAAAAAAATTCGGCGCAGAGGATCTTAATGCGTTGAAAGGCCAGATCGAAGAACGCCTGGGTGCCGAATACGCAAGCGCGGCCCGTGCAGTGATGAAGCGCAAGCTTCTGGATGAGTTGGACAAGAAGGTGAAATTCGACCTTCCGCCCAGCCTTGTCGAAGCAGAAGCCGGCCAGATCGCGCATCAGCTGTGGCACGAAGATAACCCGGACGTGGAGGGCCACGACCACCCGGAAGTCGAAGCCACCGACGAGCACAAAGAATTGGCGGAGCGCCGGGTGCGTCTTGGGCTTCTGCTGGCGGATATTGGCCAGAAGAAGGAAATTCAGGTCACCGATGCCGAAATGAGCCAGGCGATCATGGCACAGGCGCGCCAGTATCCCGGTCAGGAACGCCAGTTCTTTGACTTCGTTCAGCAGAACCAGCAGATGCAGCAGCAGATTCAGGCGCCCTTGTTCGAGGACAAGGTTGTCGACTTCATCTTCGAACTTGCTGAAGTGAAAGAGAAAAGTGTGACGAAGGCGGCGTTGCAAAAGGCCGTGGAGGCGCTTGAAGAAGAATAGACGTAACTCCCAAGCACCCTGTCCGATAGGGTTGCGGGGTTTTGTTCCGTCAGAGCCGTGCGATGATCTGAGGTGGTGACAGGGTCAGGATTTCCAGGATGTTGAACCGGTGTTTTCTGGCCGTCGAGATGACGGACCTGATGTCGGCGAAGACCCGCGCGCCCTCGAGGGTGCGGAAGGTGCCCGAGATTTTCATGCGCAGCTTCATCATGCGCAGGTCCTGTTCGGCCTGATTGTTTGTGAATGGGACCGCGAAGTCGGCGATGAATCGCAAAACGTCATCGCGGTAGTCACGCAGGCGGAGGAGCAGGTTGTGGCCTGGCCGCCTGGCTTTTCGGCCGCGGGTGCCGGGGCTTTTGGCCAGCGGGGGCTGGCGTTCGTGGAAGGCGAGCCCCTTGGCGAGGATCGCCATGTATCTGGTGACGATACCCTGGCGAACCAGTTCCGGGAGTTCGGTCTCGCCTTGATCCTGAGCCGCGCATCTGAGCTGATTGGCGCTATGAAGCACTGCGCTCATCTCCGTCGCCCAAGGCTCTTTTTCGATCTCTTCGATGGCCTTGAGTTCGCGCAAGTGATGCGCCCCGCAGAGGGCGTGGGCGTCCACTCCGCTCATATGGGCGTAGTAGGGTTTCCAGTGATCATGAATGATCGTCCCGCCGGTCAGGAAGGTTGGAACAGCACCGCGTTTGGCGCTGATGCGGTAATGGGTGAAGGCGGTATCGCAGATCGTGTGCAGCCAGTGCAGCTTGCCGGCAACACGAAGTCCGGTCTCGTCCAGATGCCGAACGCCGCCTTCGGCAAGCCGGGCGAGAATGTGTTCAACCACGACACCCATCTTATTTGCCGCGCCGCGCGTCCAGTTGGTCACGCTGGCCGCGCACAAGCTGGTGGCCCCAAACAGGTCGCGCATAAGCTGGCAGACCCGATCCTCGGGTATCAGCTGCTGAACATTGCAATAGACCGCCACTGCCCGCATGCGCGTGCCATATTGCACATGCGCGGCCACGCCATCGGGAAAGCCAGCCGTCGTCGTGGCTCGACAATGGTCGCAACAATAAACCGCCGCCTGATGCTCGGTGACCTCCAGGCGTGGCGCAGGCAAGTCGAACACCTGACGCTTCTCGATCCCTTTCACCATCTCCGCCGTCAGGGCGCTCTGACAGGCGCTGCAATGCGTCGCCTCATGCCGTTCGACAAAGTCGGGTGTTGACGTCTGGCGCAGGGTGTCGCCCCGGTGGCCAACTTGGCCGCCACTTTTCTTTCCGGATTTGCCACGCAGGCTGCGCGGGGCTGGCTTCTTCAGGCCATCACTTGAAGGGGGCTTGCTGCTATTGCTGCTGTTCTTGGCCAACTGTCGGCGCAGGTCCGTGATCTCTTCCGCCATGCTCGCCAACGCAGCTTCAAGCTCAGCGATCCGACGCAGAGCCGTGGCGAGAAGTTGTTCAAGGGCGGCAACCTGATCCATCCCACCACTGATTCAGAGAAATCAACCCGGCGCCACAGAATTCAGACAAGAAAGAAAAAAAACACGCGCAAAATGGCAAATTCGACTCACCATAAAACTGACAATAACACTCAAACGTGGGGGGTGCTTGGGAGTTACGAATAGACCTTACCACCCTTCAAAATTTCCGGATCTGATTTGACGTTTGTCTGATCTGTGTGATTCAAGGAGTCTCCACTGCTGATATTGGAGGCTGGTTTGTTGGGAAATGTTTGTTTTTCAGAGCTTTATTCGAAGGTTGAGGCGGATTTTCAGGACCGCTTGCTCGGGTATCACAAGTCGCGCCGGGAGGGATTGTGCATCATAGCAAGCGTGATTTTGAACACGCGCAGCGTCAATCTGATGGAAAATGCGGCTGCTCTGCCCCGCGATATCGGCTCTGTGGACCACCGCTATCAATACATTTCGCGGGTTCTGGGCAATCCTCACATCGATACTGATGAGATCATGCAGGCCTATGTTGGTGAAATTTTCCGCCGCCAGTGTGAGGCCGGAGAAACGATTGTGGTGGCCCTTGATCAAAGCAAGCTCAACGAAGGGCATGAGGTTTTGATGTTATCGGTGCGGATGCGGGATCGGGCCCTCCCGGTCGCCTGGCGTGTACGCCAGACCAAAGGGCCGATTGGATGGCGCGTGCAACATGAGCTTTTGGAAGCAGTCCGCCCATGGCTCCCGGCGGATGCGCGTGTGTTGCTGGCGGGAGATCGGTTTTATGGAACCGCCCGATTGGTCGCATGGTGCCAGGAGGCTGGATGGGACTACCGGCTGCGCATGAAGGGAAATATCACACTGCAACATCAGGGTGGCGAGATGATGACGCGCGAAATTGCCCAACTGATGCCCGAAGGGCTTGTAAACGCTGAGCTTTACGGAACGGGCGTCTTTAGCAACATTGGAGTGCTTCACGAGGAGGGGCACAAAGAGCCTTGGATTATTGCCATGAATGCAGCACCGTCCGAGTACAAGGTGCTCGATTATGGAATGCGTTGGGGAATTGAAGCCATGTTCTCCGACTTCAAAACCCGGGGCTTTGAAATTACTCAAAGCCAGATCAAAAAGCCGGATCGATTGGCCCGCCTCATTTTGGTGCTGGCAATCGCCATGTACTGGGCTGTTTCAACCGGAGCAAACGAAGAGCACCACGTCGCAATACGCGGCGAAAAAAGGGGATTCGAAAAGCCCGAAGGTCCTTATGCTCTCTCTTCAAGACAGGCCTTCGTGCTATCCGACGATGCCTCGCAGGTTATGCCAAAATCCCCAAGCTCTGGGATGTCTGGCTAAATTGAAGGGTGGTAAGCGAATAGACTTCAAGCCATTTTTTTGCGTTTGAAAGGCCGCCCCATGGCGGCTTTTCTGTTTTGGGGCGTGGCGAAGGAGGGTTGAGATTTCACCCTAAACCTTGGCATGTATCGCGCCATGCCCGATCCGAACCTTCTGGACATCCGCGATCTGCAATTCCTGAATGCGCTGTCGCTGCACAAACACTTTGCCAATGCGGCAAGCGCCTGTGGCGTTTCGCAGCCCGCATTCTCGATGCGCATCAAGGCCCTGGAGGATCGGTTGGGTGTCGCCGTTGTGCGGCGTGGTAACCGGTTTCGTGGATTTACCGAGGAGGGCGAGGCAATATTGGCCCGCGCCCGTCCCATTCTGGACGAGATGCGGGCGCTGGAACAGGACATCCATTCCGCCAAAGGGGACGTTACCGGCACATTGGTTCTGGGGGTCATTCCGACGGCTGCGGCCTATGCCGCGCGTCTTGCCATCCAGCTTTATCAGGTTCACCCCGGCATCGTGGCACGGATTGAAACCGCCTCGTCCCTGGAAATCCAAAGCCAGATCGAAGACGGAACTATCGATGCCGGGCTGACCTATGCGGACCACATCGCCAGCGACCTGACGCGTGCCGTGCCCGTTTATGAAGAGCGGTACCTGCTTTTGGCGCCTGAAAAGCTTTTGAAAGATGTGCAAACTCAGATGACGTGGGCGCAGGCCGCCGAATTGCCACTAAGTTTGTTGGAACCGAAAATGCAAAACCGACGCATTCTGGATGCGACGTTTGCCGAGGTTGGGGCCACACCACACGTGATTGCCGAAACCAGCGCTGTTTCGATATGCGTTTCAATGGCTTGCGAGGGGTTGGCGGCAACTGTTGTACCGCATGTGATCCTTGACACGCTGGGGCCGCTTGAGGGCACAATCGCCCTGCCCCTCGTTGAGCCGGAACTGACCAAAAGCATCTGTCTGATTTCTGCGTCGCACGGGCCAGCCTTGCGCACGGTTGAGGCCCTGCAAGGTGTGATTGCGTCATAAATAATTCTTATCATACGATCCGATTTCAAAATTTGATCATCTGATTTCCTTATGAAATAACCGCGCTGATATTAGGGAGTGGGCGTCATGGCACCATTGGATGATCGCGAAGGCGTTTGGAAACGTGGCCGCGGCAAGGGACGCAAAACCCCAAAAGGGCGGCAGATCGAAGATCAGGCGCTGGCGCAAGTGCGCGAGTTGCTGGGCGACCGGCCAAGACGGCGTGATCTTCTGATCGAGCACATGCATTTGATTCAGGACGTGCATGGGCATTTGTCTGCGGCGCATCTGGCCGCGCTGGCCGAAGAAATGCGCCTGTCCCAGGCGGAGGTCTATGAGGTCGCGACGTTTTACGCCCATTTTGATGTGGTGAAGGAAGGCAAGGCGGCGCCCCCTGCCCTGACCATCCGGGTCTGTGACTCTCTGTCCTGCGAATTGGCGGGGGCGGAGGCGCTGAAGAAGGCGCTGGAGGATGGGCTCGACGCGGCCGAGGTTCGTGTGTTGCGCGCGCCCTGCATGGGGCGGTGCGATACCGCGCCGGTGCTGGAGCTGGGCCATAATCACATCGACCATGCGACAGTGGCTAAGGTGAAGGCCGCGATTTCGGCAGGCGAAACCCATGCCCACGTGCCGGATTACGAAGGTCTGGCGGCTTATCAAGCTGGCGGCGGCTATCAATCGCTGTTGAGCCTGCGAGAGAGCGGCGATTGGGAAGCGGTTCAAGAGACCGTTCTGGAAAGCGGGCTGCGCGGGCTTGGCGGGGCTGGTTTTCCGTCGGGGCGCAAATGGGGTTTCGTGCGTGCCAATGAGGGTCCGCGTTATCTGGCCGTAAATGGTGACGAGGGCGAGCCCGGGACGTTCAAGGATAGGTATTATCTGGAACGCACGCCGCATCTTATGCTGGAAGGGATGCTGATTGCGGCCTGGGCGGTCGAGGCGGAAACCTGTTTCATCTATATGCGCGACGAATACCCGGCGGTTCTGCAAATCCTCGCCGACGAAATCGCGGCTTTGGAAAGCGCAGGGATCGTCGCGCCCGGGTATATCGACCTGCGGCGCGGTGCCGGCGCTTATATCTGTGGTGAAGAAAGCGCGATGATTGAATCGATCGAGGGCAAGCGCGGCCTTCCCCGCCACCGCCCGCCTTTCGTGGCGCAGGTTGGGGTCTTTGGGCGGCCCACGCTGGTCCATAACGTCGAAACTCTGCATTGGGTCGCAAAGGTTTGTCGCGAGGGGCCGGAATGCCTGAATGGCACGGATAAGAACGGTCGCAAGGGATTGCGCAGCTTCTCGGTTTCCGGTCGCGTGAGGAACCCCGGCGTGCATCTGTTGCCCGCGGGTTCGACGATGGAAGACATTATCGAGGCCTGTGGCGGCATGTTGGACGGCCACACATTCAAGGCCTATCAGCCTGGCGGTCCGTCCGCCGGGTTATTGCCCGCCTCGATGGCTGATATCCCAATGGATTTCGACGTGCTGCAGGAGCACGGCACATTTATCGGCTCCGCCGCTATTGTGGTTCTGTCAGATCAGGACTCCGCCCGCGATGCTGCGCTTAACATGTTGAAATTCTTCGAAGATGAAAGCTGCGGGCAATGCACGCCCTGCCGCGCCGGGTGTGAGAAAGCGGTGAAACTGATGCAGGCGGAGACGTGGGATCAGGAGCTGTTGGAGGATCTTTGTCAGGTGATGTCCGACGCCTCGATCTGTGGGCTTGGACAGGCGGCGCCGAACCCGATCCGACTGACGATGAAACATTTCGGCGAGGAAATCTGACATGAATCTCGGTGCATTCTCAGTGAGTCTTTCGGTCAAAGATCTAGAAGCTTCTCGCAAGTTCTACAGCGCGCTAGGCTTTCAGGATATGGGTGGCAATGCCGAACACGGCTATCTGATCCTGAAAAACGGCGATCACATCATTGGGCTGTTTCAGGGCATGTTCGAGGGCAATATCCTGACCTTCAATCCCGGCTGGGATCAGAATGCGCAGGAGACGGCGGAGTTCACGGATGTGCGTGAACTTCAGGCGCAGTTGAAGGCGGCGGGGATAGCACTGGACACAGAAGCCGACGCGGATGGATCCGGGCCGGGTAGTTTCACGCTGAAAGACCCGGATGGAAACGCCATTCTGGTGGATCAGCATCGATGAAATCTGCGTTGAGCGCGTCTGTTCTGGCGTCGATATTGGCGTGGGTTGGTCTGGATACTTCGGCGGCAGAGGGTTGTTTCGTCGACAACTTGCCCAAACCGAGTGAAACGCAACAATTCGACGCGAAAATGCGCGCGTTAATGTTGGCGCATGTTCCAATCGAATACCGAAATTCCTGTGGTTTGCGCGATGAGAGTGATCAGCGTTTCTTCGAGGCGATCCGCACGCAGGTTGGCTGCGAGACGAGCGAGGGGTACCAGACGTTCTTTGGCCGCTATCTGCAGGATGTCGAGGAATACCTGTTTGCGGTCAATCGCTCCGATCTGCGAACCGACGCGGATTTCGACACCTATTGCGCGATTGTCGAACGCATCGACCTTGCGGTCACCGTGAATGACGAGGGCGGAATCGACACAGAAATGCTGCAGGTTCAGGCGCCGCTGTTTCAGGCATTGCAGGATCATGTGGCCAAAACGCGATTGGATCAGTGAGAGGTCTGGCGATCATATCCCTTTTGCTTGCCGCCGCACCGGCTTGGGCGAAGTGGGATTATTGTTATTACTCTGATCCCCCAGAGAATGTGAGCGAATACCCGGAAATGCCGCCGCGGAGTTTTGGGTTCGGCTATGCCGCCCTGCCGTTTGCGTTCAAACAGCTATGCGGGCACGCCGCAGCCGATGAAGCCGCGCATCTGCGCCGGATCGTAAAGACCTATCTGGAGTGCGAAGTCGAGAGCGACGTAGGCAGGGAAATCGAAACCGGCCTGAATGCGACAGATGCCCGGTTGATCCAGAATTATTTTGACAGTGAAGAAAAACCCGACGGGCCGGAATGGGATGCGGTCTGTGTCACCGCACAATCAGCGTCGATCAAATGGCTCGCCTTTGGCGACACTTGGTATTTCGACGGCCCGACGCCGGGGCAGGATCGCGCAAGGCTCGACGCGCTGCTTGCGGCGCTTAATGATCTTACGGCGGCGATGAAATGAACAAACGTACAATTATCCACCAAGCAAAGGAATACCCCCATGCTTGACGCAAACGAGACCAAGACCGTCACTTTCTCGCTGAACGGCAGTGACGTGACTGTGCCGGATGGGTGGACCATCTGGGAAGCCGCGAATGGTCAGGGGCTGGTCATTCCGCATCTCTGCCACAAGCCACAGCCTGGGTATCGCCCCGACGGCAACTGCCGCGCCTGCATGGTCGAGGTCGAAGGCGAGAGGACTCTGGTGGCATCGTGCATTCGCCCGGTGGCCGACGGGATGAAAGTGACGACCGACAGCGAACGCGCAGAAAAGAGCCGCGCGTTGGTGGTGGAACTCTTGGCAGCCGACCAGCCGGATCGCGAGCAAGCCCATGATGTTTCAAGTCATTTCTGGGATATGGCGGATGCGAATGGCGTGAAGGAAAGCCGGTTTCCAACCAAGGATGCAGGCGCGATACCGCTTTTGGATTCCTCTCATGTCGCGATGCGGGTCAATCTGGATGCTTGTATTCACTGTAACCTCTGTGTTCGCGCCTGCCGCGAAGTGCAGATGAATGACGTGATCGGCATGTCAGGGCGCGGGGCGTCGGCAGAAATCACCTTTGATATGGCCGACCCGATGGGCGCCAGCACTTGCGTGGCCTGCGGCGAATGCGTTCAGGCCTGTCCGACAGGCGCGTTGATGCCTGCGACGGTGCTGGATGCTGCGGAAACTGGCGACAGCCGCGATTTCGATGAAGAAGTGCAATCGGTTTGCCCCTATTGCGGGGTCGGGTGTCAGCTTTCCTTCAAGGTCAAGGATGGCAGGATCAAATATGTCGATGGCGCAGAAGGCCCGGCGAACGAAAACCGGCTGTGCGTCAAGGGCCGGTTCGGGTTTGACTATGTCGCGCACGATCACCGACTTACCAGGCCATTAATCCGGCGGAGCGATGCGCCAGCCAAGGGCCTGAATGTCGATCCGGCGAATTGGCAGACGCATTTCCGCGAGGCGTCTTGGGACGAGGCGCTGGATGTGGCCGCGAATGGTCTGAAAGGCCGGGGGCGCGAGGTTGCGGGCTTCGGCTCGGCGAAGTGCTCGAACGAAGAGGCCTATCTGTTCCAGAAATTCATTCGACAGGGGTTCGGGCACAACAATGTCGACCATTGCACCCGGCTCTGCCATGCGTCTTCAGTCTCGGCGCTGCTTGAAAATGTCGGCTCCGGTGCAGTGACGGCGACGTTCAACGAGATCGAAAACGCCGATGTCGCCATCGTCATCGGCGCGAACCCGACCGAAAACCACCCCGTCGCCGCCACCTATTTCAAGCAATTCACCAAGCGCGGCGGCAAGCTGATCGTGATGGATCCGCGCGGTCAGGGTCTGAAACGCCACGCCACCCATATGCTGCAATTCCGCCCCGGCGCGGATGTGTCGATGCTGAATGCGATCATGCACACGATCGTTGAGGAAGAGCTTTACGACCGGCAATATATCGAGGCGTTTACTGAAAACTGGGAGGCGATGAAGACCCATCTGAAGGGCTTCCCGCCGGAGGAGATGGAGAAGCACTGCGGTATCCCGGCAGAGACCTTGCGCGCCGTGGCGCGTGATTTCGCGGGCGCCAAGGCCGGGATGATTTTCTGGGGTATGGGGATCAGCCAGCATATCCACGGTACCGACAATTCGCGTTGCCTGATTTCGCTGGCTTTGATGACCGGTCAGGTGGGTCGACCCGGTTCCGGCTTGCACCCATTGCGTGGACAAAACAACGTTCAGGGTGCGTCCGATGCCGGGCTGATCCCGATGTTTCTGCCCGATTATCAGTCGGTTACGGATGATGGTGTGCGTTCGGCGTTCAACGCGGTGTGGGGGTCTGAGGACTTCTCGAGCGAAAAGGGCCTGACCGTTGTCGAGATCATGGACGCGGTTCATGCGGGCGACATTAAGGCGATGTATATCCTTGGCGAGAACCCGGCGATGTCGGACCCCGATGTCGAACATGCCCGCGACGCGCTGGCCAAGCTCGACCATCTGGTGGTGCAGGACATCTTCCTGACCGAAACCGCCAATTATGCCGATGTAATCCTGCCCGCCTCTGCCTGGGCCGAGAAAATCGGCACCGTCACCAACACCAACCGGCAGGTGCAGATGGGGCGTCCGGCTGTGGCGCCGCCGGGCGAAGCGCGCGAGGATTGGGCGATCACGGTCGATCTGGCCAACCGCTGCGGGCTGGGCTGGGATTACACGCATCCAAGCGAGGTTTTCGCCGAGATGAAGCTGAATATGCCGTCGCTCGACAATATCTCATGGGACCGGCTGGAGCGCGAGAATGTCGTTACATATCCGTCGCTTAGCGAAACCGACCCGGGCCAGCCCATCGTCTTTGGCGACGGCTTCCCGCGCCCCGAGGGCCGCGCGCGGTTCACCCCCGCCTCAATCATCCCGCCAGCGGAAGTGCCGGACAACGATTACCCAATGATCCTGACCACTGGTCGGCAATTGGAACACTGGCATACCGGGTCGATGACGCGGCGCGCCTCGGTGCTGGACGCGGTGGAACCAGAGGCCAACGCCTCGCTGCACCCGCGCACCTTGCGCAAATTGGGCATTGCCCCGGGCGACCTGATGGAAATCGAAACCCGCCGCGGCGCGATCACAATTATGGCGCGCGCCGACCGGGCGGTGGCCGAAGACATGGTGTTCGTCCCCTTCGCCTATGTCGAGGCGGCGGCGAACGTGCTGACCAACCCGCAGCTGGACCCCTACGGCAAGATCCCGGAGTTCAAGTTCTCCGCCTGCCGGGTGCGGCCGGTTCAGGCGGTGGCGGCGGAGTAACCGTCCCCTGTGTAGGGTGAGGACATAACAGTTCGCAATTAGGTGTTGTCGATCTTGCGCCAGTTCACCGGAACTGGGATGAGGTGTCGATCCTGTTGGTAATAAAGGCGCTGGTATGACCGCTCCGCTGAAAATTGGCTGCATTGGGGCCGGGTATTTCAGTCAGTTCCATTACGATGCATGGGGTCGGATTGAGGGCGCCGAGCCAGTGGCCTCGGTCGATCTCGATATTTCGCGGGCACAGGCAACAGGATTGACCGCTTATGGCGATCCGGGCGCGATGCTGAAAGACGTTCAGCCTGACATCGTCGACATCATTACCCCTCCAGAGACGCATCTGGCCTATATCAAACAGGCATTGGACGCGAAGCCGAAGGCGATCATCTGCCAGAAGCCGTTTTGCCGTGATCTCGACGAGGCGCGAAAAGCAGCGCGGATGTCAGAGGCCGCCGGAATTCCAGTTGTCGTGCATGAAAATTTCCGGTTTCAGCCGTGGTATCGCGCGATCAAGGCACAGATCGATACCGGTGCCATCGGCGACGTGTTGCAATTGACCTTCCGGCTGCGCCCCGGCGATGGGCAGGGGCCGGATGCCTATCTTGACCGACAGCCCTATTTTCAACAGATGCCGCGCTTTCTTGTGCATGAAACCGCTGTGCATTGGATCGATACGTTCCGGTTTCTGATCGGTGATCCGAACGCTGTTTTCGCAGACTTGCGCAAAATGAACCCGGACATCGCGGGTGAGGACGCGGGGTTCATTCTGTTTTCCTATGACGGCGGCGCGCGCGCCCTGTTTGATGGCAACCGTTTGCTTGACCACGCTGCGGAGAATACGCGCTGCACGATGGGCGAGGCGCTGATCGAGGGCACGAAGGGGACACTTGATCTGAAGGGCGACGGATCGGTCCATTTACGGGCCTTTGGTACCTCGAATACGCAGCAAATCCTTTCATCCGGCGCCTATCAGGGTTTTGGCGGCGACTGCGTTTACGAGTTGCAGAACCACGTAGTGCGCGCCTTGCTGGACGGCAGCGAACTGGAGAACACCGCGGATGCGTATTTGCCCGTCATTGAACAGGAGAACGCCATCTATGCCTCTGCCGCTGCGGGTACTTGGGTGAAATGCAACTGACGACAGACATGGGGAATTAGGAATTGTTTTTGTTGCAGCCCGCGAATTACAGGCTGCTTAGATTAAAAGGCTCTGGCTGCTTGGTCAGCCTTCAGGGACATGTCCGAAGTATGCGCGCAGCTATTTTGATTTCACGTCGATTTTTATACCCCTCTTTGCCGCGGTATCCTTGCGCGGAACAGTGATTTCAAGGACGCCGTCTCTGGCATGAGCCTCTGCACTTTCCGAATCCGCATCCGGTGGCAAGCGGAAGGATCTTCGAAAGGCGCCATAGTGGCGCTCTGAGAAATACCAGGTTTCGCCCTTATCTTCCCGAGACTCGGTCTTTTCGCCGGATACGACCAGCGAGTCATTCGTAACCCGCAGATCGATGTCGTCTTCGGAAACGCCCGGAAGCTCGATGGATATCCGATAGACATTGTCATCAGACGAAGCTTCGGACGCAGGTGACAGGAACTCGGACAACTTTGTACCCAAACCGCGCAGAGGTTCATAAAGATTTGGCCAAAAGCGGCCAGACTGGTTTGACTCAACCATCTCGTTCTCCTCGATCTGTTTTCCATGATTTCGCAGTTTAGGTGCCCGGGCAGCGCACGCCTTGATTTGGCTCAAATCGACAGGATTTCCGGGTCGCATTCTGACGACTGGCCAGCGCGATTCCACTCTTGGACAGACACCGACCGGCGCAATGTTCTTCACACCCACGCATTTTCCGCGTCGCTGCGGAAACAATAATTCGTCTCGAGGTCCGTGCGAGAAATGATCATGCGTCAGTAATCGTGCGGCGAGGAAAATATGCGCACTACGGGCTGAATTCCGTTGGCAGTGCCGCCCATCTCCTTAATTTAGGCCGGACAATACTCAGGGATATCAAAACAATGCGCATCATGATCCTCGGGGCTTCCTACGGCTCGCTTCTTTCGACCAAGTTATTGATGGCGGGGCATGACGTTACGCTTGTGTGCCTGGCCGAGGAGGCAGAGCTGATAAACGCCGAGGGCACTGTGATCCGGCTAACACTGCGCGGCGAGGACGAACCAAGGCTGATCGCGTCAAAGACCCAGCCGGGCACATTGGATGCAAAGATCCCGGCGGAAGCAGACCCAGGTGCCTATGACCTCGTCGGCCTCGCCATGCAGGAACCACAATACCGCGCGGCAGAGGTGAAAGACTTGCTGGCGCGCACGGCTGCGGCCAAGGTGCCATGCCTGTCGATCATGAACATGCCGCCCCTGCCCTATCTGGCGCGGATTCAGGGGCTCGATGCGGATGCACTACGCAGTTGTTTTACCGATCCCAGCGTCTGGGACCCGTTTGATCCTGACCTTGTGACCCTGTGTTCCCCCGATCCGCAGGCGTTCCGCCCGCCGGAAGAAAAGCTGAACTTCCTGCATGTCGGATTGCCAACAAATTTCAAGGCCGCGGCATTTGGCGATGATGCGCATACCAACATTCTGCGCAAGTTGGAGGCGGATATCGCCGCGGTGCGGCTGGATGGCAAAGACGTGCCGGTGAAGTTGCGGGTGCACGATTCACTGTTTGTGCCATTGGCCAAGTGGTCGATGTTGTTAACCGGGAATTACCGCTGCGTAACCGATGGCGATGCGCGCGCGATCCGCGACGCAGTGCATGGCGATCTGGAAGTGTCGGCCTCGATCTATGAATGGGTCAACGCGCTGGCACGGTCGCTTGGCGCAGACTCCGCTGATCAGGTTCCGTTTGAGAAATACGCCAATGCGGCGTTGGGGTTACTGAAGCCCTCGTCCGCCGCGCGGGCAATTTATGCCGGCGCGCCCTTCATCGAACGGGTGGACAAAGTGGTGCAGCAGGTCGCCGCAAGCCGGGGTGAAAGCAACCCTCATGTCGATGCCGGTGTTACGCTGGTAGACGCGAAACTGGCGGCGAACAGGGGTTAATAACCCCGCGCAACCCGCTTTTCCTTATTGATTGGTGCGGGTGGAGGGACTTGAACCCCCACGCCTTGCGGCGCCAGAACCTAAATCTGGTGCGTCTACCAATTTCGCCACACCCGCATCGGCGCGCGTCTTAGCAAAGGCGAAACCGGGATGCGAGAGGAAATGCATTGTCGCCACAATTTCCCGCTTTTGCCGCATTTCCGCCCGAATCGAGCATCAATTTGGCATTGTCCGTAAAGGAGCTGCCCAAATGATGAATACTGCAACACCTGTTCAAACCAACCCAGCCACCGCCGCAATGGCCGCAAATGGTATATTGCGCGGGACCGAGGTGATGACGCTTGCCGGTATTCGCCCGGTTGAATCACTGCATGAAGGTGACCGCATCGTCACACGCACCGGTGCACGCGCCTTGCGTTCAGTCTTGCGCAACGGCGGCGAAAGCTTTCGCCTGATGTTCGACAAGCCGCAGGTGGTCTATCTGGCCGAGGGCCAGGTTTACGGCGAAACCGGATTGCCTTTCGCAGCCTGAACAAGCTTTCAGTTTTGATTGACGGGCCGCCTATGGGCGGCCTTTGTCGTTTAAATCCCTAGTTTGCGAAAGACCTGCGGCAGCAATTCCGGCAGATCCTCGGCGATCAAACCGGGCCCGAATTCAAGCGCGCATTCCACATGCAGCCGCGCAGCAGTCTCGGCAGCCTGTTGTGGCGCGAAGCCACGCGCCAGCAGGCCAGTGATGAACCCGGCCAGCACATCACCCGACCCGGCCGTGGCAAGCCACGGGGTTTGGCGGTCGTAATTGGCGGAGTTGATGGCGGCGGTGCCGTTGGGCGAAGCGATGACCGTGTCGGGGCCTTTGAACAGCACCGTACAGCCCGCGCGTTTTGCCGCCTCGCGGGTGGCGTCAACTTTGGAATAGGCCGGGCCTTTTGTCGGCGTGGCATTCAGTTTGTCGGCGATGTCGGGAAAGAGGCGGGCGAATTCGCCAGCATGGGGCGTGAGGACGCAGTTTTCGTGGAGCGCTGCGAAGAGCGTCGCGTCGCAGGCGATCAGCGTAAGTGCATCCGCGTCCAATACTGTGGGGCGAAAACCTCCCCCCTCTCCCCCCTCCGCCTCGGAGGCGCGAAGCGCTGTTGGCGACCCTTTCGCCTCCCCCTCCCGTGGGAGGGGGGCCGAGGGGGAGGTTAAAGCCACAGATACCAGCGCCGCGGCGCGTTCATCCAGCCCCAGCCCCGGTCCAAGGCAAAGCGCGTTGATACGCGGGTCCTGCAAGGCTTCGCCCAATGCATCCGGCCCGTCCAAGGCCCGTAATACCAAGGGTGCTTCAAAATGACTCAGCTATGGATTTTGGGTACCGCCTGAGGTGCTGAGGTGATTCAAGATTGGCAAAGGAGACCACCGATGCCAGCCAGGATACCGATGCGAGCCGATTTTACCGCCAATGATCTGCGCAAGCTTGCCGCAGAGAGTTCTGATGCCCGGCAGAGCCGACGGCTTTTGTCGCTTGCCGCTATCGCCGATGGCATGTCGCGTGGGGCTGCGGCCCGCATTGGCGGGATGGACCGGCAAACGCTCAGGGACTGGGTGCTCCGTTTCAACGCTGATGGTCCAGCGGGGCTGCTGGATCGGCAGCGAGGAGGCTCGCGATCCCGCCTTGACAATGCGCAACTGGATGAACTGGCGGCTCTTGTCGAGACCGGTCCTGATCCTGAAAAGGACGGTGTCGTCCGCTGGCGGCGGGTCGATTTGAAGAATGTGATCAAGGCGCGTTTTGGCGTCGACTATCACGAGCGCCATGTGGGGCAGATTCTGCACAATCTGGGCTTTTCCCACATCAGCGCACGCCCTCAGCACCCGGGGCAGGACGTGCAGGTCATTGAGGATTTCAAAAAAACTTCGGCGACAATCTGAAGGAGACGCTTCAGGGGGTGCCGCCGGACAAACCCGTCGAAATCTGGTTCCAGGACGAGATGCGTCTCGGTCAGAAGAACACCCGCGTCCGCCAGTGGGCACGCAAGGGCACACGGCCCCGCCAGCCCGCCGATCAGCGTTACCAAAATGCGTATCTTTTTGGCGCCATCTGCCCCGAACGCGGCACCGGCGCGGCGATCATGATGCCAGCAGCCGACACCTATGCGATGCAGCGCCACCTGGAAGAAATCAGCAAAATTGTCTCCGATGGCGCCCACGCCGTCATCCTCATGGACCAAGCCGGCTGGCACACGACATCCGCTCTGGAAATCCCGCAAAACCTGTCGCTCATGTTTCTGCCGCCCAAATCACCAGAGCTGAATCCAACCGAAAACATTTGGCAATATCTCCGCCAGACATGGCTCGCAAACCGGACGTTCGACACATATGACGCGATTCTCGACGCGGGGTGCGAGGCCTGGAACAACCTCATCGCAAGACCGCAAACCATCACATCCATCGCAAGCCGCAACTGGGCGAAAGTCGGTCAGATTGAATAACCCTTGGTATAACATGATCGCATCCAGCCGCGCCGCGTTTTCCGTCAGTGCGTCGGGCGGACACCCGACCGTCACCAACCCTGCGCCGATCCTGAGAGAGCCCCGCGCCGCCAACCGCGCCGCGCCGCCTTTGCCGGGGCCGCCGGAGAGGATAAGGCCGTGGCCGTGGGTGTATTTATGGGCGAAGGGTTTTTTTGCAATGCGGATTGATGGTTCCACCAAACGCGCCGGCAGATCAGCGAGGTTCGCCCCCGATCCGAGGGTGGGGGCGATTTCGCCCCCGCCCTGGGGGGCGGGTCGGGGGCGAACCGGGGCCAAGGCCCCGGAGAATTGCGCAAGGCCGATGTCTTTGACGACAACATTCCCGCAACTCGCTGGTCCAACGCCTAGTTCGTGCCCGAGCTTTTTGCCGTGAAAAGTGACCGTCAAATTGGCAAGCCCGGCGTGGTCAATCGGCTGCTCATCTCCTAGCCATCGACCGCTGTCGGCGCACATCCCACTGGGGACATCGACTGCAACCACTCTGGGAATGCCGCCCCGCTTCGCCCGCGATTGTGCCGAGTTCATTGCCATCGCAAGGTGCCTGTGCGCGAGATAGGGACGGGCTAGCCCGGTTCCGAAAAGCGCATCTATAACAAGCGCTTCATTTACACTATTCTCGAAAGCCCCTTCGAAGTGGTCGTCGACCAAGACAGCAACGTCGCGTTCGACAGACCACCGCTCATAATTCGCCTTCGCGTCCGGCGGCAGCTTCTCTGGATCGCCGTAAAGGAATACCTCCACCTCCCACCCACGCTCTTCCAACAACCGCGCCACCACAAACCCGTCGCCACCATTGTTCCCCGGCCCGCACAGCACCACCGCGTGGTGCTTCCCTTCCGCAAATTCCGGCCATTTCGCCATCACCGCTTCAACCACGCCCGTCCCTGCGCGCTCCATCAGTTCAAGGCCGGTCACCTCACCCGAGGCAATCGCGGCCTCTTCGATGGCGCGCATCTGGGCGGCGGTCAGGAGTTCGGCCACATTATCCACTCCGATTCAAAACTGCCCGGTTCGCGGGCCAATTGCACAAAAATTAGGCAGAATGCGGAGAATCCAACCCTCGCCCCCTGCCCCACAACCCTAGCCAATTGTGACCGCATTAGAGAAGTGGTCACGAAGGCGCGGAACCGCATTAGGGGAGCCTACGCGATGAAAAAGATCGAAGCGATTATCAAACCGTTCAAGCTGGATGAAGTGAAAGAGGCGCTGCAGGAGATGGGCGTTCAGGGGCTTTCCGTCATCGAGGTCAAGGGTTTCGGCCGCCAAAAGGGCCACACAGAGCTGTATCGTGGCGCAGAATATGTCGTCGACTTTCTGCCCAAGGTGAAGATCGAAGTCGTTCTGGCCGACGATCAGGTCGACAGTGCCATCGATGCCATCACCGGCGCCGCCAAGACCGACAAGATCGGCGATGGCAAAATTTTTGTTTCCACCGTCGAACAGGCCATCCGCATCCGGACTGGCGAATCCGGCGAAGATGCGCTGTAAGCGCGCAAGATTTCTAACTCGAAGGTAAGAGAAGATGAGCAACAAAGACGTTCTGAAGACGATCAAGGACGAGGACGTCGACTATGTCGACATCCGTTTCACCGATCCGCGCGGCAAGCTGCAGCATGTGACGGTGATGAATGATCAGGTTGACGAAGACTTTCTGGAAGAAGGCTTCATGTTCGATGGCTCGTCCATCGCAGGCTGGAAGTCGATCGACCAGTCCGACATGAAACTGATGCCGGACACGAACAGCGCCTATATGGACCCGTTCTTTGCGGAAAAGACGCTTTGTCTGCATTGCTCGGTTGTTGAGCCTGACACAGGTGAAGCCTATTCCCGTGATCCCCGCGGCACGGCGGAAAAGGCCGAGGCCTACTTGAAATCCTCCGGGATCGGGGACACCGCTTATTTCGGCCCCGAGGCGGAATTTTTCCTGTTCGACGACGTTCGCTATTCTGTCGAGATGAACAAGGTCGGCTATCAGGTCGATGCGCTCGACGCGTCATGGAACACCGACACTGAATACGAAATGGGCAATATGGGCCATCGCCCCGGCGTCAAGGGCGGGTATTTTCCGGTGCCGCCGATTGATGATGGCCAGGACATCCGCTCTGAAATGCTGTCGACCATGAAGCGCATGGGCATGAAAGTCGACAAGCATCACCACGAGGTTGCCAGCTGTCAGCATGAGCTCGGCCTAATCTTTGACTCGCTGACAGTGCAAGCCGACGAGTTGCAGAAGTACAAATACGTCATTCACAACGTGGCGCAGGCCTATGGCAAGTCGGCAACCTTCATGCCCAAGCCCATCGCGGGCGACAATGGCACCGGAATGCACGTGAACATGTCGATCTGGAAGGACGGCAAGCCGCTGTTCGCGGGCGACAAGTACGCCGACTTATCGCAAGAAGCTTTGTACTATATCGGCGGCGTTCTGAAGCACGCCAAGACGCTGAACGCGTTCACCAACCCATCGACCAACAGCTACAAACGCCTGATCCCGGGTTTTGAGGCGCCGGTTCTGCGCGCCTACTCCGCGCGCAACCGCTCTGGCTGTGTGCGTATTCCGTGGGCGGAAAGCCCGAAGGCGAAGCGTGTCGAGGCCCGCTTCCCTGACCCGGCTGCCAACCCCTACCTGTGCTTTGCCGCGCTGATGATGGCTGGTCTGGACGGCATCAAGAACAAGATCGACCCCGGCCCATCCATGGACAAGGATCTTTACGATCTGCCACCGGAAGAGCTGGCTGGTATCCCAACGGTTTGTGCTTCCTTGCGTGAAGCGATGGATTCACTGGCGTCCGATATGGATTTCCTTCTGGCCGGTGACGTGTTCACCAAGGACCAGATCGAAGGGTATATGGAACTCAAGTGGGAAGAAATCTACAATTACGAGCACACGCCGCATCCGGTTGAATTCCAGATGTATTACAGCTGCTAAGGCGGTGAGAAATCTGTTCGAAAGGGCGCCATTCGGCGCCCTTTTTCATTTTGCATTTAGTTTAATTGGCTGCCCATTTTGCTGCGACGCCCTTGCCGCGTCAGCGATGTGTTGCACGGCCAGCCCATCGGCCAGCGTCGGCAGGTCGCCCTGTTCGCCGGTTTCAATTGCCTTGCAGAACGCGTCGAGTTCGCGGCGATAAGTTGGTTCGAACCTTTCCAACCATCCCGGCATCTTGCCCTCATGCGCCATGCCGGTGCCATCAAACCTTTGAAACGGGCCTGTTGGGAATTGCTGGTTCTGCATCATGCCGCGCGCGCAATGCACCTCCAGACGCTCATCCTGACCATAGGCCGCGCGCCAGCTGAAATTCAGCTGACAAAGCGCGCCGCTGGGGAAGCGAAGCGACACAACGGCTGTATCGACCTCTCCGATATCGGCAAACACAGGATTGACCAGCACCGATCCGAACGCGAATACCTCTTCCGGTTCTTCGCCGATGATCCAACGCGCAAGATCGTAGAAATGGCTGCCCTTTTCGCCGAACAGCCCACCGGATGTCCGCAAGAATTCGGGCGTCGGCGGCGACGCGGTGCGCGAGACGATCGAAATCGTCTCTACCGGCCCTATATTTCCAGCGGCAACTTCATCACGCATTCCGCGATAGGCCGCATCAAACCGGCGGTTGAATGCCGTGCCTGCCACAAGCCCCGCCGATTTGGTGGCATCAACGATTGCCCGGGCCGTTTCGAGATCGGACGCAAGCGGCTTTTCGCATAGAAACGGTTTTCGCGCTGCAATGCATTGCTGGATGACGTCCCCATGCGATGCGGTCGCTGAGGCGACGATTACGGCATCAATGGCCAAACCGAGGGCGGCATCAATATCTGCAACCGGCAGGCCACCAAACTTGTCGGTTAGGGAGCGCGCTCGATAAAGATCGAGATCACAGATACAAGCCAATTCGGCCGCGTCGGTGCCCGCAATGTTGCGGGCATGGATTTGCCCGATGGCCCCGGCCCCGATTACCGCAAGTTTCAACATTTCGGCAATTTTCCTATCTTTGCGCAGTATTCAGCGTAACGGCACGTAAATGCGTCAACAACCTCACAGTGCCATCGGGGCGACCGGTAGGTTGTCGCATCAGTGCGCAGTGCGTGTTAAGACGCCAGCAGTCGTAAAGGAGCCGCGCCCATGTCTGCCGCCACACCCGAAGCATGTAACTTCGATTGGCCCGCACCAGATTTCTTGCTCCCGGCAACGGACGGCGGGAGTTACAGCCTGAACGACATCCGCGGCCCCAACGGCACGTTGATCATGTTCATCTGCAACCACTGTCCCTTCGTGCTGGCTATTCTCGACAAGATGATCCGCGATGCGCGCGACCTTCAGGCGCTGGGTGTCGGTGTGGCCGCGATTTGTTCGAACGATGCGGTGAATTACCCAGATGACAGTTTTCCCAATATGAAGCGCATGGCCGATGCACATGGCTTTCCCTTTCCTTATCTTCATGACGAGGATCAGTCTGTCGCCCGCGCCTATGATGCGGTCTGCACACCGGATTTCTTTGGATTTAACGCAAAACTGGGCCTGCAATACCGGGGACGGCTGGATGCAACGCGAATGTCGCCGGGCGCTGTGGACACACCACGAGAACTATATGATGCGATGAAACTGGTCTCGGAAACCGGTGCAGGACCCCAGGATCAAACACCATCGATGGGGTGTTCGATCAAGTGGAAGGCCGCCTAAAATAAAATTCGGCGAAATTGAACATTGCCAGAAAGGCTTTCTGACCAGAAACAATTTGGCGTGGGCTCCACACACATCTGAGGTGAGCCACTTTTTTCAACCTTAAGAGTAGTTGAATTTCCCATTTTCCACCATCGGAACGCCACATTTGTGTCCCAAAGCCTAACAATACCTTAACAACCACGAAGATGGTTGAAGGATGATAAACAATGGACCGCAGAAGTCCCACTTTCGAAGCCACCCTGCTTTACGAACGGGCATTCACAATGCCCGCAGAAGAGCTGTCTGAAATTCTCAACCCGATCCTGCGGGAACACGGTGAATCGATTGTCGTGTGCGACCGGATCGATGACAGCTTTACACTTTTTTCCGGCAACACCGTTCAGATCCTGCTGGCGTTCAGCGATCAACCATTGCCATTAAACACATTTATCGATCCGCAATGCTCACTCACTGCACCTGTCAATCAAAAGCTGATGGCTGCACTGACCGTCACCAATGGAAGTGTGACGGTGCTTGTAATGAACAGAAGGACAACTGATCGTGCGTCCAACCAGGCGGGAACGGGGCTGAAACGCTCGATATGTTGGGAAATCCTCAGGGAAATCAACGCCTACCGGGGCGCAAACCTGGTATTTTGGGCCAATGACGAGACGCTTTATACACATGACGAATTCGATTTTGCGTGTCTCAACCATGCGGCTCTTGGGGAAGATCATCAATTGCCTGATCACGCAAATCTCTGCGCCCGCGAAGACCTACCTGATTTCCTGAGATCTGATCCGGAAGTCAGCGACGCCGCCTGGTCACATTTGGAGCGACATATTCCGACAATGCCTGACCCGGAGCCGTCCGCAGAGGCGCGCCCACTGCGCTCGCCCCTTGAAACAATGTTGAGTTACGCAAATCCGGTACAAAGCCGGTGGGAAGGGCACGAGACGCCTCCGCCTCCTGCGTATCGCGCACAGGCGGCCTTGTTGGGAACAATGGCTCTCGGCTTCGTTTTGGCAACTGCAAAGCCACTGGGGCTATTGGATCGAATTATCTGACGCTAGTGCCAGTTGGCCCGCCGAGGTCAGAATTCCAATCATCGGTGTGTATGCTGCCTTTTGCGCAGGCAATGCGGTAATTCTACTTAGATAGGTATTCCGACAAGGCTTTCCGTTCAAAAACAGACATTTGAGAGGTGCGCACGACGGATGTGTGGATCGAGAATACGACCGCCTTGCTGTCAGGCAGTCGGAACAGGCATTGCCGTTCCACCCGTGTGTAATCTGCTGCGCCGTCGGGGCGGATGCGGCGTTCATTTTCGCGACGCGGTTGATAGAGCGCAAAGTCGTGATATGGCAGGCAATTTGCGCGAATTATTGGCTGGCCCACGCGGATTGCATTGAAAAGCCGCTGTACGCGTTTTGTGACATTCTCGTCGTATTCATCGACGGGCGCGTGAATGCCAGACAATGGCTTACCGAATTTTTCACCAAGCGACCAACTGGCTGGAAAGCAAAGGATCGCGGCGGTCAGAACGTGTTCGTCTCCTTGCTTCTCCAGAATGCAGAAATCTTCCTGAAATAACCGACCCAGGGTTTTAAGCGGTTGGGCCGTGTCAATCGCAACTTTGATGTTGTCCGGTCGCGTGACGTGGGTCGGCGTTACGTGGAAACTTTTGTTTAATTGCAATTCATTAAGAAAAATCTCCAGTGCTTCCTGCGCGGCCGCAACGGCAGAAAATTTCAGCGCGTGAACACTATCTGGCCGGGCTTGAACCAACGTATCGCGCAGGCGCATCTGCTGTTCATAGACATCGTCGACGCGCCACCAGTCCGCCGCGCCTATTGGGCTGGTTCCGGGCAGGCGCAGCCCGTTTGGTAGTGTCCACGGCGGGTCAATCAAGTGCGATTGAAGTATCGGCTCCGGTTGAAACACTATTGGGCGCCCACGCGGTGAATGTTGGAATAGTGCAAAAGCCCGTTAGGTTCCAATCCGCGTTCCACCGGCCCCCACGCGGCGGAAAACGAAATCGGATCAAGCCCGTTCGCGTCCCGGATTTCGCCGAGACTACGCCTGCCGTTAACGGCCGCGATCAGCTTCCCGGATGTTTTCGGTATATACACCAACGTGTTTTCGCCGCGATCTGTCAGACGAATTGATCCACTTGAAGAAACCACATTAGCCAGATGTGCGGAATTGATCTCGCGCAGCACCGGAACGGCGTTCGGGTTGCCATATGGCGGTTTCCGCAAATCCTGTGGTCGTTTTGCATAAATCGTGTGTTTCTTAAGTATTCCGCGTAAATCTTCGGAAAGCTGAAGTTTTTCCGTTTCAGACAGGTCGGAAAGATGGCTGTCCGGATCGGGCACCAATTGCGAAGGATCGTAATGCCGAGGCACTGGGAAGCCAGCCATTGCCAGTCCGGCACGCTCCAGAGATTCAACCAGTTGCGTTATGCTGAACGGGCGGTCTTGTGAGTGAACCAAAAGGTCAAAGAAACCCGCGTCACTGACCTCGTGGTCGCCGACCAACACGTTGCGTTTGAAAGGGTGTGCGTCCGGAAGCTCTTTGAATATCTGTCGCGCGAGATGCAGTTTGTCCTTTGGCGTCAGCCCTTTGCCCAACGCGTTGAACGCGGATTGAAGTGGATAGACCCCGGATCGGCCGTGCGGCGCGTAAACCATCAGCCCCATACCACCGCCCGGTGCCAGCGCGGATGCCAGCGCGTCGAACCCTGCCTGTGGATCTGGCAAATGGTGCAGAACACCGCAGCAGTCGATATAGTCAAATTCTCCAAAATCTTTTGCGTTCAAAAGGCTTTCCGTGACGAAGTTAATATTTTCCAATCCGCGTATCTTTGCCCGGGCTTGCGCGATTTCGCGCGCTGCCACCGACAGATCGAGATAGGTGATTTCATAGGGCTTCCCGGCGCTGGCCATGCGTTGCGCCAGTTGGATCAGCCCGTCGCCGGTGCCACCGCCTGCCACCAAAGCCCGCAATGGTTTTGACCAGTCTCGCATACCGCCCCAAAGCCAGTGATCCATCTCTTCGGGGAAGCTTGGGGAGCCGGTGACAAGGCGATTTTTCTCATCCGCCGGATCACGCTCGGGATAGGGAAAGGCTTCGTATTGAGCCTGAACTTCGGTGGTCTGTTTCATGTCGGTGTCACGTCGGTATTGCGTCGGTGCCGCGTCGGTAACTGACCAGACGGGCGATTTGACACGCGTAGCATCGGGGCAGCCGCGAAGGAAGCCAAGATGAACCAGCATTACCGCGACAACCGCAAGATCGACCCGACCCGTGGCGAAAATCTGGGCGATGGCAGCCCGAATGATGGCGACCGGATCGAAATCGGCCCGACAGAGCTGGCCTTTCGGGAATGGGCGGCGGCGGGACTGGAACTGCCGAATCTCGAAGCGATGCGCGAACATCGCTTGCGGCGCCTCGTCGATCATATCAACGCGCGCGACTACGGCGCGCTGGTGGTGTTTGATCCGCTGAATATCCGCTATGCCACCGACAGCACCAACATGCAGCTTTGGAACACGCACAATCCGTTTCGGGCGCTGATTGTCTGCGCGAACGGACATATGTGTTTGTGGGATTATAAGAACTCGCCGTTTCTGTCCGCGTTCAATCCATTGGTGAAAGAAGTTCGATCCGGCGCTGATTTCTTCTATTTCGACCGGGGTGATGCCGCTGGCGCTGTGGCCGAGAAATGGGCGGGCGAGGTGCGCGACCTGGTGATGGAACATGGCGGCGGCAACATGCGCCTGGCGGTCGACAAGATATTGCTGCACGGGTCCAAGGCGCTGGAAAAACTGGGTTTCTCCTTGGAAGAAGGCGAGGAATTGACCGAAAAGGCGCGGTCCATCAAAGGCCCTGACGAGATCAAGGCGATGCGCTGTGCCTCCAACGCCTGCGAAGCGGCGGTACAGGCGATGGAGGATTTCGCGCGTGCGGAGTGCCCATCGGGCCGGATCAGCGAAGATGACGTTTGGGCCGTTTTGCACGCAGAGAATATTCGCCGTGGCGGTGAATGGATTGAAACGCGTCTTTTGTCGTCCGGCCCACGCACCAACCCGTGGTTTCAGGAATGTGGCCCGCGCAAAGTGCAGAACAACGAGATCATCTCTTTCGACACCGATCTGATTGGCAGTTACGGCATTTGTGTCGATATTTCCCGGTCCTGGTGGATCGGCGATCAGAAGCCGCCCGCAGAAATGGTCTATGCCATGCAGCACGCGCATGAACACATCATGACCAATATGGCGATGCTGAAACCCGGCGTGATGATCAAGGAACTGACCATGAACGGGCATGTTCTGGATGAGAAATATCAGGCGCAAAAATACGGCTGCAAGATGCATGGTGTCGGGCTTTGCGATGAATGGCCGCTGGTAGTTTACCCGGACAAGCACACCGAGGGCGCCTATGACTATCCGCTTGAATCCGGCATGGTGTTGTGCGTCGAGGCGGCTGTGGGCGAGGTCGGCGGCGATTTCTCGATCAAACTGGAGGATCAGGTGCTGATTACAGAGGACGGGCATGAGAACCTGACAACTTATCCGTTTGATGCAGGCCTGATGGGGGTGGGGTGAATTCGGACTGATCGGGTTTTGATTTGGGCCGCTGGCCATTGCTAAAGTTCCTCTGGGAGCCTGAAATGGTTTGCCGTTGAGAACACGCGCTGGCATCGATTGAACGCGGCGACATCCCTAGGTCGATGCCACGATTTCGGAGTTGGCGGTTCTGGCCTGAGGTGGACATTCCATTAACTGGATACAAGCCGCGCGATTGCCTGCCCGTGGGATGGCGAAACAACATCTCCATGACGCGCTTTATGCCAGCTAAGTACGTGCGAAATCGAAGGATAGCACCCAGCCTCACCAAATCGCCAGCCCCCTCTCGTGCATTGCATCACTATGCAATGCACTGCCGGCAACACATTGCACTGGCAATGTGTGAGAGGCGGGACGGGCGGGCGATCGCGCGGCGGCCCAAGCGCCCTGATTCCGCGCGTGGAGCGCAACCGAATGCCCGCTTCAGGCCAAAATCGGCACCGATTTCGCTAACAACAGCAGAAATCCAAATCTGTTCACGCGCTTGTCCATCGGCGATCACACCATCGGCCCTTGATCATTGACCACCACTAAAATCCAACCCGCGCCAAAATCCCGTGATGGTCTGACCCCAATAGCCCGCGTTTTTCCAAACTGCCCCCACCGGGCGCAAAGACCTGATCTATGGGCATCGGCGCAAGGGGTTGAAAACGCGGGAAGGTGGAGAGCGGCGACCATGTTCGTGCGGTCCGCGTGGCGTCGCGGATCTGACGGACGGAATGGCCCCAGGGTGGCATATTGAAGTCCCCGCCTATGACCACACGACCATCCAACCCCTCAAGCACTGGCAGAATGCGCTCCAGCTGCTCTGCCTGCCGATAGGGGTAGGGCCAATGCATGTGGATGGAGACGATCCAAAGTGGCAGGCCATCTGGCGCGATGACACGCACGGCGAGGAACCCCTGCCCATCGAGGCATAACCGTTCCTCGATTGGGGCCTTGGTCAAAATGGCAACGCCGCCAACGCGAGGGTGAAAATCGCACACTGCGCTGTGCGGATATGTCTCTGACAGGGCATCGAGGATCGGTAACAAACGGTCAGGCACTTCCTGCAATGTGACCGCGCCTGCACCCGTTGCAATGATATCTGCAACCACGGGGCCGGTATCAGGCAGACGAAAATTCAGGTTTTTCTGGTAGACCGAGAAATCCTCATCCCAGGAAATGTTGAGAAGATTGGAATACCCGATCATTCCCAATGCGCACAGAATTGCGGCGCAGATACCTATCCAGCCGATGCGGATGCGAAAGAGCAGCGCAAGCAGGCTGGCCACCGTGAAGGCGACCGTAAACGGCGGGCGAAACACCGCCATACTGTCGCCCACGGGGTGCAAGGCGCCCAGGAACCCAAGGATCAATGGCAGTGCGGACAGAATCCACAAGGAAAGGATCGCCCTTTGCATTGCTGTGCGCGTCTGCGCTGCCATCCGCCTCACCTTGTCGTGACGTTCCTTTCACCGGGCTTGCCGCAGGGACTGTACGTGGTCAAGTATCGGACCTTGCGATGAGAAGGAGACCGCCCATGCCCACCGAACGCATTACCTTCACCGGCCATTCTGGAGAAGAGCTGGCCGCGCGGCTGGATTTGCCCGACGGACCGCATCTTGGCACGGCGCTGTTTGCGCATTGCTTTACCTGCGGCAAGGACATCCCGGCAGCCCGGCGGATTGCGTCACGACTGGCGGCGATGGGGCTGGCGGTGTTGCGGTTCGACTTTACTGGGCTCGGGCATTCGGACGGTGAATTCGGCAACACGACGTTTACGTCGAATGTCGGCGATCTGGTCAAGGCGGCGGACTATCTGGCTGGGCGCGGCATGGCGCCGGGGTTGCTGATCGGGCACTCGCTTGGCGGCGCGGCGGTATTGAAAGCGGCAGGCGATATTGCAAGTATCAAGGCGGTGGCGACTATTGGCGCGCCCTTTGATCCCGGCCATGTGACGCATAATTTCGGCGATGCCCTGCCGGAAATTGCCGAGAAGGGCAGCGCCGAGGTCAGCCTTGGCGGGCGGCCATTTCGCATTGGCGCGGAATTCGTGCGCGATGTCGAGGAAGAACAGCTTGCTCCGGCTATTGCGGGTTTGAAGAAGGCGCTGTTGGTTTTGCACGCGCCTCGTGACGCAATCGTCGGGATCGAGAATGCCACGCAGATTTTCCTGGCTGCGAAGCACCCCAAAAGTTTCGTGACGCTGGACGATGCCGATCACCTGATCACACGGGTTGAGGACGCGGAATACGCTGCCGAAGTCATTGCCGCCTGGGGTGCGAAATATCTTGGTATCCGCCCGCCTGCCCCGCCGCCCGGTGCCCCGGAAGGCGTAGTGCGGGTCAGCGAAGCAGATCCGGGTGGATTCCTGCAAGATGTAACGCATGGGCCGGCGCATCATACACTTGCGGATGAACCGGCGTCTTATGGCGGCACCGATCGTGGCATGACCCCTTATGGTTTCCTGTCGGCGGGGCTTGGCGCGTGCACGTCGATGACCATCCGCATGTATGCGCGGCGCAAGAAATGGCCGCTGGCCCATGTCAGCGTGGACGTGACCCATGACAAGGTTCATGCCGAAGATGCCGAAGGCGGTGCGCAAAAGATCGACGGGTTTCACCGGCTGATTACGCTTGAGGGCGATCTGGACGATGATCAACGCACAAGACTGCGTGAAATTGCCGATAAATGCCCGGTGCACCGGACGCTGGAGGCGTCATCAAAGGTCACGACGGAATTGGCCGGGGGTTGAACAATCTGTTTCGAGCCGGATGAGATTTAAGGCGGCTTATGGCCTGAAGCGGATGTTCAACAACATTTTCGCGAAGACGCGCATCGATGGGCCGTGGCGCGGCGAACAATCGATTGCCGCTGCCACTTAATCTCGCGAAATCCGTACGAAATCAAAACGTAGCGAAGCCCTCAAGAAATCGCCGGGCCAGGGGACGGCCCGTCGATGCGCGGCGGCCCGAGGGGCCTTGATTCCGCGCGGAGTGCCAAAACTCAATGTCCGCTTCAGGCCAAACAACGCCGCCAACCAAAACAACAAAAAAACTATACCAACCGCCCCCACAAATCATATTCCGATGCCTCATCCACAATGACCTCGCGGATATCCCCCGGCTTCAATCCCTCAAAACCCTTATCGACAAACAGGTTGCCATCGATCTCCGGCGCGTCCGCCATTGTGCGGCAAGTCGCGCCATCGTCGTCAACCTCATCGACGATCACCTGCAACCGCCGCCCGACTTTCGCTGCCAGCTTCGCCTCTGAAATGGCTTGCGCCTTCGCCATGAACTGCGCCCAGCGCTCTTCCTTGACCTCTTCAGGCACATGATCAGGCAATGAATTAGAGCGTGCCCCATCGACGTTTTCGTATTTGAAACAGCCCACCCGGTCCAATTGCGCTTCATCTAGCCAATCAAGCAAGGTCTGGAATTCTTCCTGCGTTTCACCGGGATACCCCACGATGAATGTCGAACGCAGCGCGATTTCGGGACAGATCGCGCGCCATTCGGCAATTCTGTCCAGCGTCTTTTCCGCCGCCGCCGGACGCGCCATACGGCGCAGCGTATCGGGATGCGCGTGCTGAAACGGGATGTCGAGATAAGGCAGGATCTTCCCTTCCGCCATCAGTGGCACCAATCCCGCCACATGCGGGTACGGATAGACATAGTGCAGCCGCACCCAAAGCCCCAATTCGCCCAACGCCTCCGCCAACGGCTGGACCGGCGTCTTGTGGTCGCGGTCCTTCCAGTCCGTGCCAAACGCGGATGTGTCCTGCGAAATGACCAGCAATTCTCTGACCCCGGCTTCGGCCAATTTCTCCGCCTCGCGCAGAACCGCTTTCATCGGCCGCGATTGCAGACGTCCGCGCATGTCGGGGATAATGCAGAACTTGCAAGAATGGTTGCAACCTTCTGAAATCTTTAGGTAACTGTAGTGGCGAGGGGTGAGTTTGACGCCAGCAGGCGGCAGCAGGTCGACAAACGGATCCGGGCTTGGCGGCACGGCGTCATGCACCGCGTCCAGCACCTGCTCATATTGATGCGGCCCGGTGACGGCCAGCACCTTGGGATGTGCGCCTGTGATGTAATCCTTCTCCGCCCCCAGACAGCCGGTGACAATCACGCGTCCGTTTTCCTGCAACGCCTCGCCAATTGCCTCAAGACTTTCCGCCTTGGCACTGTCCAGAAACCCGCAGGTATTCACGATCACCGCATCCGCGCCGTCATAGTCAGGCGCGATGCCATATCCTTCGGCCCGAAGCCGCGTGAGGATGCGTTCACTGTCAACCAGCGCCTTGGGGCAACCCAGCGAGACCATCCCAATGGTGGGCTGACCGGCGCGGCTGTCATCGCGCAGCCGCGGCTGCGCGATGTCGGGGCGAAAGTTGGGGGGATTCTGGCTCATGCATGGTGCTATAAAGGGACTCGCCTTCGGCGGAAAGCGGCGACGCTTGCGATATCGCGATCAAACACGTCGCTGCGTGGAGTTGGGCTTAAAGCGGACGTAGAGTTTTGGCACTCAGCGCGGAACCATGGCCCCCTCGGGCCGCCACGCATTGACCCTCAAAGCCCCCGAATTGGCAGCAAACCGCCACCAAACTTGCCGCAATTCGATTTTCGGCGCATAAGGCTCGCCGGGGCGAGGAACAGGGTTTTAATGGTGATCGAAAAACGGCTTTTGATTGCTGCTTTCGCGCTGGCGCTGGTCGCGGCCTGCGCGCGTGTGCCGGATTCTGCGCCACCCCAGTCAAATTCGGCGACGAGCGAAGCGCCCCCGCCTGACATTGTGATTACTGACAACCCGCCACAACCGGGGAACTCTGCCGTCGCACTGCAAGAAACAAAAAAGCCCAAGCGGTTTTTGGGGTTCCTTCGCGGAACGGGCGAGGTAGAAAACAAGCCTGAGGAAACGAATTCGGAACCCCTTGAAAAACAAGATGAATTGACCCCTGAATTGACGCCGTCCGAAGGTGAATCCGCGCCGGAAACCGACCCGCAAAATCTCTCGCTCACGGACGGAGAAATCGCCGCGCCGGCGCCCGGCGCGGATACGCCCGACGTACCCTCGCGCCGACCCCGGGTTTTCGGGTTTCTTCAGCGCCGCGCCCCGGTTGAATCAGGCCCCGCAACAGTTGAAACCGTTGTGAAACCAGCAGAAACCACCGACACGCCCAATCCGCAACCCTCGCTGACAGATGAGGAGATCGCCGCCACCGGAAATGCCGAAACTGAAGCGGAGCCGTCACGGCGCCCGCGCGTGTTTGGCTTCCTGCGAAATCGAACACCGGGCGACGCGGACACTGACGACGCCACGCCCGCCAGCGCCAAGCCGACCGGCACGCTGGACACTGCATTGTCAGAAGAATTCCCGGAAGAGGACCCGCCCAAACCCTCGCCAATGGCCCTGCCTGACAGCGTTTTGCCCTTCGGCATAGTGGCCAAGGATTGCGATGTGAAAAAACGCGTGATGGGGACGAATATCAGCCGCTCGGCCTCCGGCCAGTTGAAACTGTTCGACCCGATCCCGAATTCCACGGCGCCGCGCACGCAATTCATCACAGGATTCAAGGATGGCTGCGCCCGCCGCATGACCGGCGCGCTGGTTTTATTCGGCGCCCATGACGTGCACGAGGCGACGCGCTATGCGCGCCACAACAAGACACCGTGGACGGACACGGACAAAGCTTATGAAAACGTAACTCCCAAGCACCCTGTCCGATAGGGTTGCGGGGTTTTGTTCCGTCAGAGCCGTGCGATGATCTGAGGTGGTGACAGGGTCAGGATTTCCAGGATGTTGAACCGGTGTTTTCTGGCCGTCGAGATGACGGACCTGATGTCGGCGAAGACCCGCGCGCCCTCGAGGGTGCGGAAGGTGCCCGAGATTTTCATGCGCAGCTTCATCATGCGCAGGTCCTGTTCGGCCTGATTGTTTGTGAATGGGACCGCGAAGTCGGCGATGAATCGCAAAACGTCATCGCGGTAGTCACGCAGGCGGAGGAGCAGGTTGTGGCCTGGCCGCCTGGCTTTTCGGCCGCGGGTGCCGGGGCTTTTGGCCAGCGGGGGCTGGCGTTCGTGGAAGGCGAGCCCCTTGGCGAGGATCGCCATGTATCTGGTGACTATACCCTGGCGAACCAGTTCCGGGAGTTCGGTCTCGCCTTGATCCTGAGCCGCGCATCTGAGCTGATTGGCGCTATGAAGCACTGCGCTCATCTCCGTCGCCCAAGGCTCTTTTTCGAT
Organism: uncultured Paracoccaceae bacterium; assembly: GCA_951812305.1. Taxonomy (GTDB): domain Bacteria; phylum Pseudomonadota; class Alphaproteobacteria; order Rhodobacterales; family Rhodobacteraceae; genus Rhodobacter_B. The sequence continues at coordinate 66,946 of CATOSB010000004.1, read as the reverse complement.
CTCTTCGATGGCCTTGAGTTCGCGCAAGTGATGCGCCCCGCAGAGGGCGTGGGCGTCCACTCCGCTCATATGGGCGTAGTAGGGTTTTCCAGTGATCATGAATGATCGTCCCGCCGGTCAGGAAGGTTGGAACAGCACCGCGTTTGGCGCTGATGCGGTAATGGGTGAAGGCGGTATCGCAGATCGTGTGCAGCCAGTGCAGCTTGCCGGCAACACGAAGTCCGGTCTCGTCCAGATGCCGAACGCCGCCTTCGGCAAGCCGGGCGAGAATGTGTTCAACCACGACACCCATCTTATTTGCCGCGCCGCGCGTCCAGTTGGTCACGCTGGCCGCGCACAAGCTGGTGGCCCCAAACAGGTCGCGCATAAGCTGGCAGACCCGATCCTCGGGTATCAGCTGCTGAACATTGCAATAGACCGCCACTGCCCGCATGCGCGTGCCATATTGCACATGCGCGGCCACGCCATCGGGAAAGCCAGCCGTCGTCGTGGCTCGACAATGGTCGCAACAATAAACCGCCGCCTGATGCTCGGTGACCTCCAGGCGTGGCGCAGGCAAGTCGAACACCTGACGCTTCTCGATCCCTTTCACCATCTCCGCCGTCAGGGCGCTCTGACAGGCGCTGCAATGCGTCGCCTCATGCCGTTCGACAAAGTCGGGTGTTGACGTCTGGCGCAGGGTGTCGCCCCGGTGGCCAACTTGGCCGCCACTTTTCTTTCCGGATTTGCCACGCAGGCTGCGCGGGGCTGGCTTCTTCAGGCCATCACTTGAAGGGGGCTTGCTGCTATTGCTGCTGTTCTTGGCCAACTGTCGGCGCAGGTCCGTGATCTCTTCCGCCATGCTCGCCAACGCAGCTTCAAGCTCAGCGATCCGACGCAGAGCCGTGGCGAGAAGTTGTTCAAGGGCGGCAACCTGATCCATCCCACCACTGATTCAGAGAAATCAACCCGGCGCCACAGAATTCAGACAAGAAAGAAAAAAACACGCGCAAAATGGCAAATTCGACTCACCATAAAACTGACAATAACACTCAAACGTGGGGGGTGCTTGGGAGTTACATGAAAAGATCAAGAACCGCATCTGCAAGGTGCGCCGTGGGGTGCCCTGCCCGGCCGGATCCGCCAAAAAATTGGCGAAAGAGGTGACGTTCCTGACCGTATACCGAAATTTTGGCTCATCGGGCGAGTGGATGGAGGTTCTGCTGCACAAGGGCGACGTGGCGGCCACATCAATCCGAAGGAATTAACACATCGTGACCAGCGCGCGAGCATTCGTCACCTGCCGTTAGGCCCGTATCCCCAAATTCCCCAGCTGACCCTGAGTGCCGTGTGCAATTGGCCGTTGCCTGCCTTTCAGACATGCCACCCCAGCCGGGTTAACAGCACCGAAGGTGCCCCGGCCATCGCCTGCCCGTCCCCACGGGTTGGCGATTTGTTGAGGCTGGGTGCTAGAGCGTCGTCCATCTAATCTGCAACATATCCGGCAGCTTTGAAGAGGTTTCGGCACTCGGTTGGCGGGAAGAGGTCGCAGGTTTGGGCGACGGATTGGAAAAGGGCGTCGAAGGTGCGGGCCTTGAGCCGACGCAGGTGTGCCTTGAGTTTCGAGTACGCCATTTCGATCGGGTTGAGATCGGGCGAATACGGCGGCAGGAAGAGCAGCCAGCTGCCTTGCGACTTCAGCAGTTCCTGCGCATTGGCCGATTTGTGCGATGACAGGTTGTCGGCGATCACCACATCGCCCGGCTGCAACGTTGGAGCCAGCTGGGTCTCGATGTAGAGGTCGAACGCGGCGCGGTTCATGGGGCCGTCCAGCACCCAGGGGGCGCTGAGTTCGTCGATCCGCAGGCCCGCGATGAAGGTCTGGGTGCGCCAGTGGCCGAAGGGCGCGTCGGCTTCCAGCCGGGTGCCGCGTGGGGATCGACCACGAAGCCGTGTCATCTTGGTCGTGACAGCTGTTTCGTCGATAAAAACCAGCCGGTGCGGCTCAAGGCGCATCCTCGGCATCCGGCGGTGCTGCCACTCGTACCTGGCAGCGCGCACCCGTTTGCGCAGCCGCTCCGTCGCGATCAGGGATTTTTTTATATGTGAACCCAAGACGATGGATCAGATAACGCGAGAGCATCGCCGGTGTCGCGGTGAGGGCATGTTCCTGTTTCAGCACCTCGGCCAGTTCCGGCATAGTGATATCCGGCTCGGCTTCCACGCGTGTCTTAAGCCAGTTTGAGACCACATCCAGCTTGCTGCGCCGAGGGCGGCCTTGAGGCGCAGCTCTCACCCCACCCGTTCGCCTCTTACGTTGCATGATCCGCACCGCGCTGGCAGCTGATATCCGTAAACGCCGCGCAGCCTCATGGCAGGAAAGGCCGTCATCAACCAAAGCGACGACACGTTCCCGAATATCCAGTGATAGCGATTTGCCCATGATCCACCTCCACATATGGTGAATCACAAAACCTGCCACGTGGGAATCCCATCGATTCAGATTTCAAGGACGACGCTCTAGCCTTTGATTTCGTACAGACTTGGCTGGCATAAAGCGCTGCCTTTGAGATGTTGCATCGCCATCCCACGGGCAGGCGATGGCCGCCAGAGAGGTTGGACGTCAATGGAGTTCCGGAACGTCCGCCTCAGGCCAGTCGCGCCTCACTCTATCTCCGCGAGAATATAAAGCGGGTGGCGATGCACCTCCGTGATCGAAATCTCACGCTCTTCGATCAGGTCCAGAATGCTCTTACGCAACGCCAGCGACGCCGGACACATCGGGATGATCACATGGCTCGCCGATCCGATCCCCGGCAGACCGCCGTAGTACCACGGCACACCCTCCTCGAGCCGCTCAAACTCTCCAAAAAGCCAGTAACTGTTGAAAATATCGGCCGCAAAGATCGCGCTTTGGCCATACCCATTGGCCTCAAGATCCGCGACAATCGCCTCAAACCACGCCATGATCCCCAATTGCAACTCGCAATTTGGCAAAACCTCACCGGCAAAGCTCGACTCTGTCTCTTCCCGTTTCGCCACCTCGCGCCGGTCTTCCAGCCCGGTTCCATCGCCATCAAGCGCAAAGGCACCGTCCACGCGGTTTGCACGCACGATCAGGCCGTTCAGATCATTGTGAACCTCTGAATGTTTCAAAAACGGCTCGTATTTCTCAGTATCCAGCGTCGCGTGGCGCAGCGGGCTGTAGGCGAGGTTCAGAAACGACGGCGTGGCAAAGGCCAGCGCTGCGACCGCCGTCAGGGTGATGGCGCGTTGCAACGGCCATCCAAGCCCGTTCACCGCCTCGCGCGACACCTGTGGCACCAGCAACAACAGCGCCAACAGGATCAGCCATTGCGGATCGTTGGCGAAATTCTGGAATGTCACATAAAAGAACCCTGGCAGGATCACGAATAAAAGCAATCCCAGCCGTTCCACCCCCGCCTGCCGCAGAAAAATCACCCCTAAAATGGCGGCGATTGTGCCGCCCAGATATTGCGGTGCGCCAAGGATCATGGCCAGCGGCGCGCCGGGTTGCGGGCGCACGTCCGATGTTGCCACCAGAATAAGATCGCCCAGATAGCTGCCCCAAAACGCGGGCCCTGCGGCAACGGTTATCAATAGCGGTGGCGCCAATCCCGAAAGAACCGCGACCCAAAGGGTCGCGCCGCGTTTGGCAAGGATCAGCGCCAGCAAAACCCCCGGCGCGAAGCTGATGAAATAGGTCACTTTCGTCAGCGCCAAAAGCGACATACCGACCCCGATGATCAGCCCGTCCAACACCTTCCTGTCCCCGGCCACCGGCGGCAAAATGGCCAGCACAATCACCACATAGGCCACGGCCCATGCCCAGCGGTTGTAATGCATGGAAATCGACACCAACTGGTCGGATTCCCCATGCACCAAAGCCAGACACAGAACCAGAACTGTAACGATGAACAGGTAAGCCAACCAACTGGAAAATCTGGAAAAAGCGGCCCAAAACGCCGCGGGCGCCACCACCAGCGTCACCAGAACCTGTGACCACAAAATCGCCTGACCCGCGCCGAACCCCGCCTTTACCAGCACCGAAATCGGCCAGAACGCCATGATCCTGATCGGCGTCATGAAATCCAAATGTGGCCATTCGCCTTCGGCCATTCGAAACACGATCTGCAACAAATGCAGCGTATCGCCCTCGTGTTTGGCCAGATAAAGTCCGTCACTCAGCACCGAAACACCGCCCAAAACTGCGATTGTTGCGACCATGACTGCCAACAAATAAACGGGTTTTGGTCTGCTCATGCCCTGCCCTTGTCCTTTTTTCGCCAAATTAGCGTGGCAAGAAGCATTAAGCAAAGAGAGCCAGAGCAGGTCGAAAAAAATGAATATGCAGGTGCAAAACGTTGTGTCTCCGCCCGCGCCCAAGCGGTTGGAAGACATGCAGCTTCCCGTTGTCGTGATGCGCGACATCCTTCTTAAAACGATGTTCCGCCGCAGCATTCAGGAGGTCACACCGCTGGCCAAAGCGCTGTGCCTTCCAGTCCCTGTAGTTCAGGAAATCGTTGACATGTGCCGCGTCGAAAAACTGGTCGAGGCGACCGGTACGATGCACGCGACCGCTGGCGGAGAGATGGGGTATCAATTATCCGATGCCGGCAAGGCGCGGACGCAGGATGCGCTGACACAGTCGGAATATTACGGCGCGATGCCGGTTCCGCTTGAAGTTTACCAGGAACAGGTCAAGCGCCAGTCGATCCGCAACATTCACATGAGCCGCGGGCAGCTGACCGGCGCGATGGGCCATCTGGTATTGCCTGATGACCTGATTTCCAACCTTGGCCCGGCGGTGGGTTCCGGCCGTTCGATCCTGATGTATGGCCCGCCGGGCAACGGTAAATCCTCGATCTCCAACGGCATCCGTGACGCACTTGGCGACACGATCTATGTCCCGCGCGCGATTTATTATTCCGGTCAGGTGATCACCGTCTACGACCCGATCGTCCATACGATTGCCGAGGACGAAGACGATACCTCCAGCTTGCGCAACACATCCAACCGCTACGACCGGCGTTACGTTCTGTGCGAACGTCCCACGGTGATTACCGGTGGTGAATTATCGCTGGAAATGCTTGATCTGGTTTATAATCCCGTCTCACGGACCTATCAGGCACCCCTGCAGTTGAAATCAACCGGTGGCGTTTTCATCGTGGACGACCTTGGCCGTCAGGCGGAACCGCCGCAGGCCCTGATCAACCGCTGGATCGTCCCGCTGGAAGAAAGCAAGGACATCCTTGCCCTGCAATCGGGTGAGAAATTCGAAGTACCCTTTGACACGCTGGTGATCTTTTCGACCAACTTCCACCCTAACGAGATCTTCGACAAAGCGGCCCTGCGCCGGATCTTCTTTAAGATCAAGATCGACGGGCCGAACCCTTACCACCCTTCAAAATTTCCGGATCTGATTTGACGTTTGTCTGATCTGTGTGATTCAAGGAGTCTCCACTGCTGATATTGGAGGCTGGTTTGTTGGGAAATGTTTGTTTTTCAGAGCTTTATTCGAAGGTTGAGGCGGATTTTCAGGACCGCTTGCTCGGGTATCACAAGTCGCGCCGGGAGGGATTGTGCATCATAGCAAGCGTGATTTTGAACACGCGCAGCGTCAATCTGATGGAAAATGCGGCTGCTCTGCCCCGCGATATCGGCTCTGTGGACCACCGCTATCAATACATTTCGCGGGTTCTGGGCAATCCTCACATCGATACTGATGAGATCATGCAGGCCTATGTTGGTGAAATTTTCCGCCGCCAGTGTGAGGCCGGAGAAACGATTGTGGTGGCCCTTGATCAAAGCAAGCTCAACGAAGGGCATGAGGTTTTGATGTTATCGGTGCGGATGCGGGATCGGGCCCTCCCGGTCGCCTGGCGTGTACGCCAGACCAAAGGGCCGATTGGATGGCGCGTGCAACATGAGCTTTTGGAAGCAGTCCGCCCATGGCTCCCGGCGGATGCGCGTGTGTTGCTGGCGGGAGATCGGTTTTATGGAACCGCCCGATTGGTCGCATGGTGCCAGGAGGCTGGATGGGACTACCGGCTGCGCATGAAGGGAAATATCACACTGCAACATCAGGGTGGCGAGATGATGACGCGCGAAATTGCCCAACTGATGCCCGAAGGGCTTGTAAACGCTGAGCTTTACGGAACGGGCGTCTTTAGCAACATTGGAGTGCTTCACGAGGAGGGGCACAAAGAGCCTTGGATTATTGCCATGAATGCAGCACCGTCCGAGTACAAGGTGCTCGATTATGGAATGCGTTGGGGAATTGAAGCCATGTTCTCCGACTTCAAAACCCGGGGCTTTGAAATTACTCAAAGCCAGATCAAAAAGCCGGATCGATTGGCCCGCCTCATTTTGGTGCTGGCAATCGCCATGTACTGGGCTGTTTCAACCGGAGCAAACGAAGAGCACCACGTCGCAATACGCGGCGAAAAAAGGGGATTCGAAAAGCCCGAAGGTCCTTATGCTCTCTCTTCAAGACAGGCCTTCGTGCTATCCGACGATGCCTCGCAGGTTATGCCAAAATCCCCAAGCTCTGGGATGTCTGGCTAAATTGAAGGGTGGTAAGGGCCGAACCAGAAGGATTATCTGAAGATCTTCTCAATGGTCGCGAAGAAGCGAAAAATGCCAATCAGCGAACCGGCCATCGTGCATCTGCTGAAGAACAAATACCCCCTGATCAACAATATCTATGCGAACTATCAGCCGATCTTCCTGATCGACCAGATGATCGCGATGTGCGAATTCGAAGGTATTCCCTATCAGATGACCCCGGAACTGATCGACCGTGCCTGGGCGAACATGTTCGTCAAGGATGAGGTGATCGTGAAGTAGGGCGTGGCGGCAGAGCTGGTCCGCTTTCACTGGACCGGATTACCGGTCTGGCCTTAGAAGCGGACATTCCATCAACCCCGAGCATGCAACCTTTCCGGCGGCCATCGCCTGCCCGTGGGATGGCGATACAACATCTCAACGACGCGCTTAATACCAGCCAAAACCGAACGAACTCAATGGATTGCGCTTGCCTCAAATAATCGCCAGCCCGCTCGGACGGGCAGGCGATGGCCGGGGCGCTTCGCGCTGTTAACCCGGCTGGGGTGGTATGTCTGAAGGTCTGCTTCAGGCCAAGAGCCGTCGCTTCCGGGAAAGCCGCAACAGATCCAAAGCACCATCCCCGCCGACGCCGGGTTTGGTATGATCCCAACAGGTTCCCGCGCGCGACCATAGATTTCGTTGCTTTCACCTGCGATCAACTAAGGCTAACCCTGTTGCAATGCCGGTCTTGCCCACATCCTTTGAAAACTGGTTCTCTGCGCGTGGTTGGTCCATCCATCCGCATCAGCAGGACATGATCGACCGCGCCGCTGACCCCGCCCTTCTTCTCATCGCCCCAACCGGCGGCGGCAAGACACTGGCCGGATTTCTGCCAAGCCTCGCGGAACTGGCCGATGGCTCACATCAGGGACTGCACACGCTTTATGTTTCGCCGCTCAAGGCGCTTGCCGCCGACATCAAACGCAACCTTCGCACGCCCGTCGAGGAAATCGGGTTGCCAATCCGCATCGAGGACCGCACCGGCGACACCTCGCACACCCGCAAACTGCGCCAGCGCGCCGACCCGCCGCATATCTTGCTGACGACGCCGGAAAGCCTCGCGCTTTTGGTCTCCTACGAAGACGCGCCGCGCATGTTTGCGGGGTTGCAACGTGTCGTCGTCGACGAAATCCACGCCCTCGCCGAATCCAAACGCGGCGACCAGCTGATGCTGGCCCTTGCGAGGTTGCAATCCATGTGCCCCAATCTGCGCCGCGTCGGCCTTTCAGCGACGGTCGAGGACCCCGACGGCATCGCCCATCTGCTCGCCCGCCATCCCGACCCTTGCGAGATCATCCACGCCGATCCCGGCCCTGATGCGGACATCCAGATGCTGGCGACCGACGACCCACCGCCCTGGGCCGGTGGCAACGCAAAATACGCTATCCCTGCCGTTCTGGCAGAGGTGAAAAAGCACAAGACGACACTGATCTTCCACAACACGCGCGCACAGGCCGAGATCTTCTTTCACAACCTGTGGCTGGCGAATGACGAAGGGCTGCCAATCGCGATCCATCACGGCTCTCTGGCCAAGGAACAGCGCAAGAAAGTCGAAACCGCGATGATCGCCGGGCAGCTCAGGGCCATTGTCTGCACCGGCACGTTGGATTTGGGCATCGATTGGGGTGATGTGGATCTGATCATCCAGATCGGCGCGCCCAAAAACGTCAAGCGCCTGATCCAGCGGATCGGCCGCGCCAATCACCGCTATAATGCGCCGTCAAAGGCGCGGCTGGTGCCAGCGAACCGGTTCGAGGTGGTGGAATGTGTCGCCGCGCTGGAGGCCGCGCGCGAACATGATCTGGATGGCGACCCGCGCGGGCCGGGTCCGCGCGATGTTCTTTGCCAGCATCTTCTGATTGCGGCCTGTTCCGGGCCATTCACGGCGGATGACATGCTCACTGAAGTCAGGAGCATCGGCGCCTTCTCGGACCTGTCGCGCGCGGATTTCGACGCCTGCCTCGACTACGTTGCCACAGGGGGTTATGCGCTGAAAGCCTATGACCGCTGGCAGCGGCTGGTGGAACGCGACGGCAGATGGCAATTACGTGATCCCCGCGCAGCAGCACGTATCCGTCAGAACATCGGCACGATAATGGGCAGCGATCTGGTCAATGTGCGGATGCGCGGGCGTCGGTTGTCTTTGGGCGAGATTGAAGAGTCCTTCGCCGCCACGCTGACCCCCGGCGACAGCTTTCTGATCGGCGGCAAAATCGTGCGCTACGAGCGGATGCGTGAATTGATCGTGGAGGTCAGCGATGCCACGCGGCGCAAACCCCGCATCGCTGTATTCGGCGGCACCAAGTTCGCCACTTCAACGCAGCTGTCCCAACGCGTACTGCGCATGTTCCGCCAGAATTCCTGGCCCGAACTGCCCACACATACCGCAAGTTGGCTCGCCTTGCAGCGCGACGTGTCAAAGCTGCCCGAGGCGAACCGCATTCTTGTGGAAAGCTTCGAAACCGACGAACGCGCCCATACTTGCGTTTACGGCTTTGCGGGGCGAAATGCGATGCAGACGCTGGGCCTGATCCTGACACAACGGATGGAGGAGTTGGGGCTGGGTCCGCTGGGTTTTGTTTCGTCGGATTACGCCGTCCTGATCTGGGGGCTGGACCCGGTAAAAAACCCTGCGCCCCTGTTTCAGCCCGACGCCCTGCGCGACGGGTTCGAAAACTGGCTGGCGGGCAATCAGGTAATGAAAAAGACTTTCCGTCAGGCCGCCGTGATCTCGGGCCTGATCGACCGGCAAATGCAGGGAAAGCGCAAATCAGGGCGGCAGACGGCGTTTTCCTCTAACATCCTTTATGACACTTTGCGCAAGTATGATCCCAACCATGTTCTGATGCAGATCACCCGCGAAGAGGCCCAGCGCGGCTTGGTCGATTTCGGACGGATTGAGGAAATGCTGGCCCGCACAAAAGGCCGCGTGGATCACGTTTGTCTGGATCGGATTTCACCATTGGCGGCACCCCTGCTTCTGGAAGTTGGTAAAGTGTCGGTGGATGGGGCGGCGGCAGAGCGCATACTGGAAGAAGAGGCAGACAGACTAATGGCCGAGGCGGGGCTTGGGTAACGGGCAAATGTCAGTATACTGACTTGAATCGGACAGTTTTTTCCAGATCACCCTACCCTCACGCGCCGCCGGCGCCAGCCCGCGGGCCTGCAAGGCAAAGGATGGCCGGGCCGCGATGCGCTGTTAACCTGATCGGGTGGCATGTCCGAAGGACAGCTTCGGGCCTAAAACGGCAACCGAGACTGACCCCAACTAATGCCCGCCACCCAGAACTCCCGTCTTTACTGAATAGTCCGTGGCGATCTGGTAATCGGGGTCATCGTCACTTTCGACGATCAGCTGCCCGGCCCGGCTCAACAACCGGTGGCAATCCCGGCTTAGATGGCGCAGTTTGATCGACTTGCCCGCCGCCTGATACTTCGCCGCCACCGCCTCAATTGCGGTCAGGGCCGACTGATCCGCCACCCGGCTGTCATTGAAGTCGACGATCACCTTTTCAGGGTCGCCTGCGATATCGAACAACTCCGTGAACCCCTCGACCGATCCGAAGAACAAAGGCCCCCTGATTTCATAGACCTTGGCACCCTCGTCGGTGACGGAATCCCGGGTCGTCGCCCGGATCCGCGTCGCGTTTTGCCACGCATAGGCCAGCGCCGAAACGATGACGCCAACAACAACGGCAGTGGCGAGGTCGGTCGCAACGGTTACGAATGTCACGAGGATAATCACCAGCGCATCTGTGCGCGGCACGATCCACAGGATTTTCAGCGAGTTCCACGCGAATGTGCCGATTACCACCATGAACATCACACCCACCAGCGCGGCCAGCGGGATTTGTTCGATCATCGGGGCAGCGAAAAGGATGAAGATCAGAAGGAACACCGCCGCCGCGATCCCTGCCAGCCGCGTGCGGCCACCGGATTTCACGTTGATCATTGACTGACCGATCATCGCACATCCGCCCATGCCGCCGAAAAATCCGGTCACTGTGTTGGCCGCGCCCTGTGCGATGCATTCCCGGCTTGCACCGCCACGATTGCCGGTGATCTCGCCCACAAGATTCAGCGTCAGCAGGCTTTCGATCAACCCGATCGCGGCAAGGATCACCGCATAGGGCAGGATGATCTCCAGCGTCTCAAAATTCAGCGGCACCATCGGCATATGAAAGCCCGGCAGACCGCCCTTGATCGAGGCCATATCGCCGACCCGCGGCACATCCAGATTGAACCCGATCACGATCAGCGCGACGATGGCGATCCCGGCAAGTGGCGCGGGTATGAACTTTGTCACGCGCGGCATGACCCAGATAATTGCCATTGTCAGCGCGACAAGACCAAGCATCAGGGCCAAAGGAAGGCCGCTCAGCCATTCGCCGCCCGACATGCCGTGGCCCGAAACCTCAGCCGTTCCCGGCACTTTGAACTGCGTCATCTGGGCGAGAAAGATCACGATGGCCAGCCCGTTCACAAAGCCCAGCATCACCGGATGCGGCACCAGCCGGATGAACTTGCCCCAGCGCATCAGGCCAAAGAAGATCTGGATGATCCCCATCAGAACAACAGCAGCAAACAGGTATTCGACCCCGTGTTGCGCAACCAGCGACACCATTACGACGGCCAGTGCCCCCGTTGCGCCGGATATCATTCCCGGACGCCCACCGAACACGGCGGTAATCAGCCCGACGATGAAAGCCGCATATAGCCCCACCAACGGATGCACACCCGCCACGAAGGCAAAGGCAACAGCCTCTGGCACCAATGCCAGCGCGACCGTCAAACCGGCCAGAAGCTCTATGCGAATTCGCGCGGTGTCGCGCATGGAATATTGAGAGGCGTCGCCAAAGACGGCGGCGAGGACGCTGGGCATCGGATATCCTGTATCACGGGAAAATGTTAGCGCTGGTCATAACGATCTGCGCGCAAAGCACACCGGGTCATTTTGTCATAGCTGTTATGCGTGGCGGCGTGGGTTGTTGTCGTGGCTTTCGATTGAGCGTGTGTGGGTTGATCGTGAATATCGGAGCGCATGGACGGAACGGCGATGTTGGCCTGAAGCGGACATTGGTTGCTTGCACCCTTCGCGCGGAATCAAGCCGCAGGCGCCGCGCGATCGCCTGCCCGTACCCACGGGCTGGCGATTTGGTGAGGCTGGGTGCGAGCTATTGAGCTTCTACGGACTTGGCTGGGATAAACGGGCAAACTGTAAGGTCGCATCGCCATCCCACGGGCAGGCGATCGCGCGTCTTGGCTATTGACTTGCGAACGTTCGCTCCAGGCCAAACCCAGACTTGCTCCAATCGCCGATGGAATGAACGGTCGGAGAGGAATTCTGGCGCAGTTTCTTTTGAAGAACCGGCGCGCTTAATCCAAACGAGGCGAACGGGCCCGTCAGCATGACATGTTCCCTCTCAACCATTGAATTCGAAGTTCAACAACCAGCACGAATTGAGGATTGGATACAACGTCGGATGCGACAGGTTCAATCAAGCTTCAGCGATTTGAACTTCTCCCGCAGCGTCATTTTCGACACTTTGCCGGTAGCCGTAAGCGGCAGGTCCTCGACAAACTGTATTTCGTCCGGCACCTGATATTTTGCAAGATTTTCAGTCAGGTGCGCCTGAATGCTCACTTTGTCAGGATCATCGACCGAGGCCACGACCACCAGAACGGGGCGCTCATCCCATTTCGCGTGCGGCACGGCGATGACGGCGCAATTGGCGATATGCGCGTGTGCCAATGCCAGATTTTCCACATCAATCGACGAAATCCATTCGCCGCCCGACTTGATCAGATCCTTGGCGCGATCCGTGATCGTCAGAAACCCTTCCGGCGAGATCGACGCAACATCGCCGGTGCCAAACCAGCCCTCGGCGTCGATTGCTTCTTCAGACGCTTGCGGGTTGTCGTGATAAGCGGAAACGATCAGCGGCCCACGCACGAATAACTCGCCCGTGGCGACGCCGTCATGGCGCAGCCTTTCGCCCGCCTCATCGACGATTTTCAGATCGGTCATGAACACGCGGCGCCCTTGCGTGGTTTTGAGGTCGAGCTTCTCATCGTTTGACAGGTTGTCATGTTGAGGTGAAAGCAACCCCAGTGTCGCGACAGGCGAAGTTTCGGTCATGCCCCAGGCATGGCAGACGTTGACCCCGAAACTTTCATATTCTGCGATCAGTGCCCGCGCCGCCGCTGACCCACCAACGACCATTTCTTTCAGAGTGACCGGTGCCCCGCCCCGGGCGCGGATTTCCTCCAGCAATCCCAGCCAGACGGTCGGCACGCCCCAGGCAGAAAACACATCCTCCTCCGCCATCAGATCCCAAAGCGAGGCGCCGTCGAGCCTCGGCCCCGGCATCACCAGACTTGCGCCGGCCAGAAGCGGCGCATGTGCCAACCCCCAGGCATTGGCATGAAAAAGCGGTACCACCGGAAGGATTCGCCGACCGGTGCGCATCGAGCTTTGCATCGTCACCCCGATCATCAGTGCGTGCAGGACCATCGAGCGATGGGAATAAAGCGCGCCCTTGGGGTTGCCTGTCGTGCCTGACGTGTAACACAGCCCGCAGGCATCGTTTTCATCCACCGCGACGAATTCAAACGCGCCATCCTCCGCATCGAGCAAATCTTCATAACCCCGATTCTGGATAAGACGTTGGCGTCACCAGTGCACTACTCGACAGAATTTTTTCGTAGTTTTTTGATTCGTTTTTTACGATACTCGTTGACCCTTTTTCGCAGAGGGTTGCGATGAGGGATTTCCACCATTGTTATGGAAATGATCCTCGGTTCTCTCAAAGCCTCATTTGGCTCCAGTTCAACGGCAATTCCGCCAAACTCTCCAAGAAATAGAACATTTGAAACGGTTTCGTGATCTGCTTTGAATGTATCAGGGTCATTTTTCCGTACGTGTTTCGGGATGATCACCTGAAAGGGAGTGGCAGCCATCAGATCGAGCACAAGTGTCATGGTTCTTTTAGGGAGCGCAGCCAGTTCATTGAGCTTATCCGTGAGGGCGTAGAAACGGTTGGGGTCCTCTTCCATCATGTCGAACATGAGGTCCCGGATCTTCTCATAAGCGAGATCTTCGTTGATTGGGAAGTTGTTCTCCATGGCGCGCACCTTTTGCCCCGTGTTGACCAGCCTGAATGCCCCCGTGATTAGTATGGGGTGAGAGGGGTTTCCAGGTACGTTGCCCCATGATTCAAGGTTCAAAAGCGACACAATATGGACCGCCACTCATGTCGATCACTAACACCGCACTTTTTGTCTGTCTCGATGATTTTGCAAAAACCTACGAGGACTGGGAGCGCCACCGGTTGATCCCCTCGGGTCGTCAGAGGCTTCGCTCCGGCAAGCTGACCCTGGGGGAGAGCCTGTTCATCATGGTCTTGTTTCACTTGTCGCCGTTCAAGGACTTCAAACATTATTGGATTTATGGCGTTGAGCAGAAATACCGTGACTGCTTTGGCAACCTCCCGAGCTATGGTCGGTTTGTCAGCCTCATGCCAAGATTAATGGTGCCGTTTTGCATACTGCTGCACTGCTTCAGCGGTGAAAAAACCGGCGTCTATTTTGCCGACAGCACTAAGCTCGCGGTCTGCCACAATGCCCGCATTAATCGAAACAAGGTCTTCAAGGGGCTGGCAAAGCGCGGTCGCAGCACAATGGGCTGGTTCTTTGGCTTCAAACTGCATCTAATCATCAACAACAAGGGGGAGATCATGGCCGTCAAAATCACGGCAGGTAATGTCGATGATCGAAAGCCGTTTGAAGCCATGATCGCGGGCCTCGAAGGCAAAATATTTGCTGATAAGGGCTATATCTCCAAATCCCTCTTCCAACGGCTCTGGCAGCGTGGGCTCCACCTCGTCACCGGCATTCGCCGCAACATGAAAAACTATCTCCTGCCAATCCTGAACAAAATCCTGTTGCGAAGGCGGTTCATCATCGAAACTCTGTTCGATAAGTTGAAAACCAGCATGGGACTGGAACACACTCGACACAGATCGCCTGCCAACGCATTCGTACACCTCATCTCGTGTGTCGCAGCCTATATGCTCGGGAAAACCAAAGTTAAAATGGGACCCATAACCGTGCCGGAAACAATCAGGCAGGTCGAATACCAGATATAGCGCTTATCCAGAACTCAGGTTAATTAGCAATAAACGTTGGGCAAGGATGTATCCGGCATATGCGCGGCATCCGTCAGAATGACGAAGACCATCTTGGGCAGGGCGCCGACCATCGCTTCGATCAGCGGCACAAATGTCAGGTCAAGAAACATCGCCTTATCACCTGCATGGTAGGTGATATATTGCATTTGCTCTGCGGACAGGCGCGGGTTCAGCGTGTGGCAGACCGCGCCGATGCCGGGAATGCCATAATAGAGTTCCATATGGCGATAGCCATTCCAGGCCAGCGTTGCGATCCTGTCACCCTTATTCAGCCCTAACCGGTGCATCGCCTGCGCCAGCTTGCGCACCCGCCGCCCCATCTGTGCATAAGTCAGTCGGTGAAGCCCGCCTTCGACGGTTTGCGAGGTGATGCCTTCTTCGGGGAAGGTCTCCTCGGCATAGGTCAGAATATCGCTCACCCGAAGCGGGCGATCCATCATCAACCCTTGCATTTGCACCTCCCTGCCGTCCTGCATGGAATGTTTGGCGCGGTTTGCCGGCTTTGCAAGGAATTATGCGGTGCGCTGCCGCGCGCTTTTATTCAGCAGGTCGCGAAGTGACGCATTAACGAATGTCCCAGAAGGACTGCGGGAACGGAATTTGCATATTTGAAACGAGAAGAAGCGGGAATTAGGTGTCCGACACTTTCACCAGTTGCTTGCCGAAATTGCCGCCTTTGAGGAGGTCGAGGAAAGCGGCGGGCGCGTTTTTTAGGCCTTCGATGACGGATTCGCGGTAGTGGATCGTGCCGTTGGCGACCAACGGGGCGACCTCTTCGACAAACGGTTTGAAGCGGTCATTGTGATCGAAAATGATGAACCCCTGCACCCGCAGGCGTTTGACAAGGATCGCGCGCCACATCTTGGGCAGGCGCATCGCGTCCTCGATCCCCTGCCCCGAATACCACGCGATCATGCCACAGATGGCCATGCGGCCGAACGTGTTCATCTGCGGCAGAACCGCTTCCAGCGTCGCGCCGCCGACATTTTCGTAATAGCAATCCACGCCGTCAGGTGTGGCGGTGGCGAGGCGGCCCGGCAGGTCAGGCGCGCGGTGGTCGAGGCACAGATCATAACCGAGGTTTTCCACCGCATAGGCGCATTTTTCGGCCCCGCCCGCGACGCCGATCACGCGCATCCCCTTGCGTTTGGCCAGTTGGCCCACAAGGCTGCCCACCGCGCCTGTGGCGGCGGACACGACGATGGTTTCGCCACTCTTGGCCTGGAGAATGTCGTTCAGACCCACCCATGCGGTGTGCCCCGGCATTCCCAGAATGCCGAGCGCGGTGGAAATTGGCGCAATGTCAGGATCGACCTTGCGCACCTCATCCGCGTTCAGAATGCCGTGGCTGGCCCAGCCGATGCGGCCGACGACAATGTCGCCAGCCGCAAACCTGTCAGATTTGCTGTCGGTCACGACACCAACCGCGCCGCCTTCCATCGTATCGCCGATTCCAACCGGATCGGCATAGGACGCTGCGGCGTCCATGCGGCCCCGCATATAGGGGTCAAGCGACAGCCAGAGCGTGTGCGCAGCGATCTGGCCGTCCTGCGGTTGCGGAAGCTCCGCCTCTTCCAGGCGGAAATTGTCGGGCGTTGGGGCGCCAGCGGGGCGAGAGGCGAGGACTATGCGGGAATATCGGGACATGAAAAGAGCCTTGATTTCAGGGCATCAGGATGGCGTTGCGCTCGAATGTCTCGCTCAGCACCACGCCATTATCCAGCGTCACCTCGACCGTGACAGTTTCGATCAACCCAAGCGGATGAATGTCATAGGGCACGTGGCCATCGGGCATCTTGATGGCGTTCGGGGCGTTGGTGTCGATATAGCAGGGTTCCATTTCGCGCGCCCGCGGTTTGCCGGTGTTCACGAAATACCGGACCTGATCCATACCGCAGCGCCATGCCTCCAGATGCGTGAAATAAAGCAGGTCCTGACCTTCCCACTCCCGCACCGCGACCCAGTTTGCCGTCGTCATTTCGATGATCGGCTGGATTTCCGCTCCGGTGGTAAACTGTTGGGCCTGAGCCGACAATGCGGCGACGGACATGGCGGCGGCAAGAGCATATCTGCGCATGTTTAACTCCATTCAAAGACGGCGCGCCTTATGTTTTTGACCCGGGCGCGTTTCACCCTATAGTGCGATCAAAACAGAGGCGCTGGCAGTAAGACTATGGCGGCAAAGAATAAGAAAAACAAACCCTTCAATGTGGTGATCGTCGGGCAATCCGGGCGGTTGCAATATGAGGCGGTGTTATTTGCTGTAAGTTTGCGCCACGCGGATCCGGACTTTCAGGGACGCCTTTTTGTGGCAGAGCCGAAACCGGGGCCAAACTGGCCCGATGATCCACGCATAAAGATGAACGACGCGATTGATTTGCTGGACGCATATGATGCGGAAATCCTTCCGTTCAAGTCGCGCCATTTTGGGGCCAAATACCCCAATGGCAACAAGATCGAAGCGCTAAAGGCGCTGCCCGAAGGAGAGCCGTTCATTTTCTTTGATACCGATACGCTGGTTACGGGAAAACTGAGCGAGGTGCCGTTTGATTTCGACCGCCCCTGTGCCTCGCTGCGCCGCGAAGGGACATGGCCGAAGCCGGAGCTTTATGGGCCTGATTATGGTGAGATCTGGGGCGCGCTGTATGACAAATTCGGGCTCGATATTACGCCGACAATTGATGAAAGCGAGCCTGAAGGGTTCTGGAAGCGGTACATGTACTTCAACGCCGGTTGGTTTTTCTATTCCTGCCCGCGCAAATTTGGCGAGCGCTATCTCGAATACGCGCTGGAAATCCGCGCCAACCCGCCCAAGGAAATCGTGGGACAAGAGCTTTATCCGTGGCTTGACCAGATCACGTTGCCGCTGGTGATCCACTCTTTTGGCGGGGCGCGGCAGACGATTCCCGACGGGTTGCTTGATGGGTCTGTAACCTGCCACTACCGGGTCTTTCCGCTTTTATACGCGCGAGAGGCGGATCGCGTGGTCGATGTTCTTGAAACGATCACGGCGCCGAACAAGATCAAGCGGGTGTTGAAGAATTACGAACCGCTGAAGAAGATGGTGTTCCAGCGCAAGGGGCACAAGGTGCGGGCGTTGTTTGATCGCGAACATCTTCCCTTGCGCGAACAGATGATCCGCAACCAGATCAAGAAGGCGAACTTGTGGATGCGGTGAGGGTCTGGAAAGAAGTAATATTGAATGCTTCCGCACGCTGATTTCCGGCATATCGCAGGGCGACGCGAACCACAGGCGTTACGCAATTTGCCAAGGAATTGACATGTATTTTTTTCGACGAGAAGAACATGGGGTGGCTTGAAACCTGAGCCTGTGTTGCCGATTTATTAGGCATTCAAGGGAGGGTGCGCGATGCGGTGGGCAGCTATATTGATGTCGCTGGTTCTGGCAGGTGCGGCGCAGGGTGAGGCGCGCGTTCCGGCGAGCGATTTCGAAATCTAACTGAGTTTTGCGCCCGTGGTGAAGGCGGTTGTACCGAGCGTCGTGAATATCTACGCGCAACGTGTCGTGGAACAGCGGGTTTCGCCTTTTGCCAATGACCCGTTTTTCTCACAGTTTTTTGGCGATATGCGCACGCGGCCCCGACTGCAGAATTCGCTGGGCTCGGGTGTGATCCTTGGGCAGGTCGGGATTGTCGTGTCGAATTTTCACGTGGTGGGTAATGCGACCGACATCCGCGTGGTATTGGCGGATAAGCGGGAATATGACGCCGAACTGGTCTTTGGCGATCCGCAGACCGATCTGGCGGTGTTGCGCCTGATGGACGCGCCGGAATTGCCAGGGCTGGAATTTGCCGACAGTGATGCTGTGGAGGTGGGTGATCTTGTGCTGGCCGTTGGCAATCCCTTCGGCGTTGGCCAGACGGTTTCAAGCGGGATCATTTCCGCCTCTGCGCGCACAGGCCGCGTTGGCGGGCGGCAGGGGTATTTCATTCAGACGGATGCGCCGATCAATCCCGGGAATTCCGGCGGTGCGCTGGTCGACATGACCGGGCGACTGGTGGGGATCAACACGGCAATTGTCACCCGCTCCGGCGGGTCGAACGGCATTGGCTTTGCCATTCCTGCCAATCTGGTGCGTCAATATGTTGAACAGGCCGAGGATGGGGCCGAAGAATTGCAGCGCCCATGGGCCGGTGTGCAGGTTCAGCCCGTGGATGGCTCTTTGGCAGAGGCGTTGGGGCTGGCGCGGCCACAAGGGGTTTTGATCACCGATCTGCACCGGCAAAGCCCATTTGACGCGGCGGGGATGGAGGTCGGTGATATGGTACTGGCGATTGACGGTCGACCTGTGGATGGCGGGCCGGAAATGCTGTTCCGCCTTCTGACGCTGGGTGTGGGCTCGGTTGCCGAGGTGACCTATCTGCGTGACACGACCGAAACAACGGTTTCCGTGGCGCTCGATATCGCGCCAGAAGATCCGCCCCGCGATGAACTGACTGTCACAACCGGCGGAATTCTCGAAGGATTGAGCATTGCCAATCTGAACCCGGCGCTGGTGACGGAACTGGGAATGAATTTTGATGCCACAGGTGTGGTCGTGACCGGTCTTGACGGCGTTTCCCGGCGCAGCCAGTTGCGCCGCGGCGACATCCTTTTATCGGTCAACAATCAGGATATCGATCACCCGCGGACACTCGACGATATTCTTCGCCAACGGCCCAACGCCGTTTCAATCACGTTTGAGCGTGGCGGAAGCCGTGGAGTGATCAGGCTGCGCAACCGATAAAGCCGCCCTACCCCGGCAGTTGTGGCCCACTGCGCTTTGTCCTAAACCGGTTGGGCAATATAGCGCCGGGAGACAGGTCATGAGCGAGAATTGGGAATACGGTTTCGACACGTTGCAAATTCATGCAGGCGCGCGGCCTGATCCGGCGACCGGCGCGCGGCAGGTGCCAATTTACCAAACGACGGCCTATGTCTTCCGCGACGCCGATCATGCGGCGGCTTTGTTCAACCTTCAGGAAGTGGGATATATATATTCCCGCCTGACGAACCCGACGGTTGCCGCTCTGGCCGAACGCATCGCGGCGCTGGAAACCGGGGAGGGCGCGGTCTGTTGTTCTTCTGGCCACGCGGCGCAGATCATGGCGCTGTTTCCGCTGATGACGCCGGGCAAGAACATCGTGTCTTCCAACCGTCTGTACGGCGGCACCGTCACGCAATTCTCCAACACGATCAAACGGTTCGGCTGGGATGCGACACTGGTGGATACTGACAATCTGGGCGCTGTGAAGGGCGCGATTGACGAAGACACCCGCGCGCTGTTTTGCGAGACCATCGCCAACCCCGGCGGCTATATCACCGACCTGGATGCGATGGCCAAGATCGCGGACGAGGCGGGAATTCCGCTGATTGTGGATAACACGACCGCCACGCCGTATCTGTGCCGCCCGATTGAGCATGGCGCCACTTTGGTCGTGCATTCGACGACGAAATATCTGACCGGCAATGGCACGGTGATGGGCGGCGCGGTTGTGGATTCAGGTGATTTCGACTGGTCGGCGAGCGACAAGTTCCCCTCTCTCAGCCAGCCGGAACCGGCCTATCACGGGTTGAAATTCCACGAAACGTTTGAGCATCTGGCTTATACATTTCACTCGATTGCCATCGGACTTCGCGACCTTGGGACGACGATGAATCCGCAAGCGGCGCATTACACGCTGATGGGGATTGAAACCCTGTCATTGCGGATGGATCGTCATGTGCAGAACGCGATGAAAGTCGCGGAATGGCTGGAAAAGCACCCGGCGGTTGAGGAAGTCACCTATGCGGGGCTAAAATCCTCGCCGTGGTTCGACCGGGTCGAAAAGATCGTTCCCCGTGGTGCGGGCGCGCTGTTTACCGTCGCGTTGAAGGACGGGTTTGATGCCTGTGTAAAGCTGGTCGACAGCCTGGAATTGTTCAGCCATGTGGCGAATTTGGGCGATGCGCGGTCGCTGATCATTCACTCTGCGTCCACAACGCACCGGCAACTGACGGCAGAGCAGCAGGTAGCGGCCGGGGCGGCGCCAAACGTGGTACGTTTGTCGATTGGTCTGGAGGATGCGGACGACATCATCGCCGACCTTGCACAGGCGCTTGAAAAGGCGGCGGTACCGGGCAAACCCACCTCGACGCGGGCGCCGGGCACACCAACGACCGCGATCTCTTCGGCGAAGTCCTAACAGTCGTCGGCAATCGCACGTAACAGACTGAATAATCGGGTTGTTTAAAGGTTTACCTTTAAGCGGCCGTTAGGAAAATTGGTGCGATATGGCGGCGTAAAGCTGCCATGACCGAACAATTGAAAAATACCATCCCGTTGCCCGGTGGATTTGTTGATGCGATTTCGCACGCGAATTCGATTGAGGCGGTGATGAAGGTCGGCACCGAATGGGTGCCGCGCATCCTGTCGACGGAACGCTGTGCCATCTGCGTATTTAACGAGCCGGACGTGCTGCAGAAGGTGTATCGCACTGATGGTGTGCAGGAACCGCAACGTGAATGCCAACAGTATGATGCCGACTCTCCGCATCGGCGGGTTCTGGCGGCTGGCGAACCGGCATTCGACGATTTTGATGCGCTACCGCCAGATGCCTCTCCGCTGTTGCAGGAACTGAATACCGCCGGTTTCCGCTCTGGCGTGATTGCACCGATGCGTTCTGTCGGGCGCACGATCGGAACGATTTCCTTATGCAGTTCTGAACAAAGATTTTACGGCGGAACGGATGCGGCGAAGTTATTGGTGATCGGCAAGCTACTCGCCTCGCAAGCGCAATTGATGCAGGCCGCGCGGGAAAGCGTCCGGCTGGCGGAAACTGACAGGTTGACCGGGCTCGCCAATCGCACGCGGCTTATGCATGTGCTGAAAGGCCCCGACATCCTGAACCAGCCGGATTCCAGTGGCCGCGTGATCGGTGTGCTGCATATCGATCTCGATGACTTCAAGGAAGTGAACGACACGCTAGGCCACGCTGCGGGCGATCATGTGTTGAAAGCGGCGTCGCGTTCGATGGTTGATGTGGTCGGAAAGAAAGACCTTGTTGCGCGCATCGGCGGCGACGAATTCGTCATTGTGTCGCGCAGTGATCGCGGCGGCGGCGAGCTTACCGAACTGGCAGAGCGTGTTCTTGAAAGCGTCAATCAGCCAGTGCGTATTGGCGATCTGGAAGCGCGGGTCAGCGCCTCCATTGGCAGCGCGCTTGCCGGGGAACCTGGCACCACCGCCGACAACTTGATCAGCAACGCGGACATGGCGCTTTATCAGGTGAAACGAAACGGGCGTGGGGCGGTCCGGGCATTCAACGCGGATATGCGTGAGGTTGAGGAACGCCGCCGCAAATTACTGGTCGATATATCGGCCGCCGCCGACAAACAGGCATTCATACCGTTCTTCCAACCGCAGGTTTCGCTTGCAACCGGGCATTTCAGCGGGTTCGAGATGCTGGCACGTTGGGTGCACCCGGAACTTGGCCGCATCGACCCGGCAGAGTTCATTCGCATCGCCGTTCATGCCGGGGTCAGCGAACAGATCGATACTGTTGTCCGGCGAAGCGGGCTGTCCAGTCTTCGAAAGCTGCGCGATGCGGGCTGGCACGCGCCGCGGATGTCGTTCAACGCGTCCGCCCGAACGGTGGGAAAACCCGATCTGGTTGACACCTTGTTCACCGAATTGACTGCTCTTGATCTGCATCCCGAAGATCTGGTTCTGGAAGTGCTTGAATCCGATTTGCAAACGCTCGGGCCGGGCGTGGCGA
This sequence comes from uncultured Paracoccaceae bacterium, assembly GCA_951812305.1. GTDB lineage: Bacteria > Pseudomonadota > Alphaproteobacteria > Rhodobacterales > Rhodobacteraceae > Rhodobacter_B. The sequence continues at coordinate 44,391 of CATOSB010000004.1, read as the reverse complement.
AAGAAGCCATCGACCGGCTGGCCGATGCCGGGTTTGCGGTTCATCTGGACGATTTCGGCGCCGGGGTTGGCTCAATCGTCAATCTCGCGAACTTGTCGATCAAGGGGATCAAACTTGACGGATCACTGACCGCTCAAACGAATACCGAGGCCGGACGCGCCATCGTTTCAAGCACGGTGGACTTGGCGAACCGGCTTGGTCTGACGACCGTTGCCGAAGGCGTTGAAACACCACGACAATTCGCGATGCTGAGGCGTGCCAAGTGTGACGCGGCACAGGGCTACGGGATATCGGAACCCCTGCCATATGACGGTTTGATCGAATTCATGAGGGGTTATGGGCAGGCGCCAATCAAGCTGGCTTTGACGGATCGGATGGTCGGGCAATAGAGACGGGCGCTTTACAAGCGCAACAAAATGGCGCCGCGACGCGGTGTGTTAGGATTGGATGCAATCATGAATTGGTATCGTCGGATGATGGAGCAGCGCCGATGTCTTACAAGAGACATTCCCAAAAACCGCCCCTCCCGCCAAAAAAAACGCCTCAACTTCCGGTTCTCGCAACCGCTTACCGTCTTGCCCGCCCGAGCATGTCTCGGGCAGCGACCGACCTCCCCCAGGAGGGCGCTTTTGCAGCGTTGTCAAATGCTTGAACGCCGAATTCTTGTCGCAATCGCACCACCGAGTCCAGCCGTCCAACGCGCCCTCCATGCCGGTCGTTGCCCTGTCGTTCCGCCAAGGTAGTCGTTTTGCAGAGTTCCCTTAAAAGAAGTCAGTCCGTAATTTGTGAACATCCTCGGCACGCAATAACGTTTCAGGGCAACTGGATCGCCAGATCGTTCTGAGTGATTCTAATTTCCACCAATCCGGAATATCACCGTGACGCTTGCACTTAACGACAACTCACCTGCCGCGATAGGTACGGAATCTGCCATCGCGGCCATCCGCTCCATCGCCATCGGGCGTGGAACGCCACCGCCGGTTTCGGAGATTTCGATGATCTCACCCACTTCAATCCCTGCGGCCCCGGCATACAGTTCAGCGCGTCCAAGGGCATCTTTCACGGCCAGAACCCGGGCCTCGTCTTGCGCCGGGCCGGGATTGCGCAGACCAAAACTCAACCCATGAAACTGATTGGCCCCGCTTTCGACAACTGCATCCAGAATGTCACCGAGATCGTCCAATTCACGTACGCGGACCATCACGGTATTGCGCGCCTCATAGCCGGAGATTTTCGGCGTTCCCGAAGAGTTTCGGTTTTGCCACAGTGGGTTAAGCGACAGGCCGCGTGTCTGGATGTCGCGTTCGGACACACCGGCGGCCTTCAGCGTATCGATCACATGCGACGTCGCCTCGCTGGTCTCATCGAGCGCTTCTGCGGCTGTATCTCCCTGCGCCACCACGCCCGCCTGAATTGTCGCCATGTCGGGCGCGCGTTCCACCTGTCCGACGCCCTGCACGATGATCCGCCCAGCGGCCACATTCACCGCCGCTTCCTGCGCTATCGCAAAAGATGGCACGCCCAAAGCAACCACCAAATATATGATCGTCAAAAATCCGCGCATGAATGCCTCCACCAATGGTTGCCGCGATCTTCGAACGCCGTCCAATCCATTGCAAGCATATGAATCCACACCCCTTACCACCCTTCAATTTAGCCAGACATCCCAGAGCTTGGGGATTTTGGCATAACCTGCGAGGCATCGTCGGATAGCACGAAGGCCTGTCTTGAAGAGAGAGCATAAGGACCTTCGGGCTTTTCGAATCCCCTTTTTTCGCCGCGTATTGCGACGTGGTGCTCTTCGTTTGCTCCGGTTGAAACAGCCCAGTACATGGCGATTGCCAGCACCAAAATGAGGCGGGCCAATCGATCCGGCTTTTTGATCTGGCTTTGAGTAATTTCAAAGCCCCGGGTTTTGAAGTCGGAGAACATGGCTTCAATTCCCCAACGCATTCCATAATCGAGCACCTTGTACTCGGACGGTGCTGCATTCATGGCAATAATCCAAGGCTCTTTGTGCCCCTCCTCGTGAAGCACTCCAATGTTGCTAAAGACGCCCGTTCCGTAAAGCTCAGCGTTTACAAGCCCTTCGGGCATCAGTTGGGCAATTTCGCGCGTCATCATCTCGCCACCCTGATGTTGCAGTGTGATATTTCCCTTCATGCGCAGCCGGTAGTCCCATCCAGCCTCCTGGCACCATGCGACCAATCGGGCGGTTCCATAAAACCGATCTCCCGCCAGCAACACACGCGCATCCGCCGGGAGCCATGGGCGGACTGCTTCCAAAAGCTCATGTTGCACGCGCCATCCAATCGGCCCTTTGGTCTGGCGTACACGCCAGGCGACCGGGAGGGCCCGATCCCGCATCCGCACCGATAACATCAAAACCTCATGCCCTTCGTTGAGCTTGCTTTGATCAAGGGCCACCACAATCGTTTCTCCGGCCTCACACTGGCGGCGGAAAATTTCACCAACATAGGCCTGCATGATCTCATCAGTATCGATGTGAGGATTGCCCAGAACCCGCGAAATGTATTGATAGCGGTGGTCCACAGAGCCGATATCGCGGGGCAGAGCAGCCGCATTTTCCATCAGATTGACGCTGCGCGTGTTCAAAATCACGCTTGCTATGATGCACAATCCCTCCCGGCGCGACTTGTGATACCCGAGCAAGCGGTCCTGAAAATCCGCCTCAACCTTCGAATAAAGCTCTGAAAAACAAACATTTCCCAACAAACCAGCCTCCAATATCAGCAGTGGAGACTCCTTGAATCACACAGATCAGACAAACGTCAAATCAGATCCGGAAATTTTGAAGGGTGGTAAGATCCACACCCTTCTCTTCCTCGGCGATTTTCTGCTATAGATCGTTTCCGGGGGGAGCGGGTCTCTGACGCTTCTGAAGGACTGTGGTAGTAAGAGCGAATGAAGCCGAATTTCGCCTTAAATCTCAGCCATGAAGGGATCAGCCTTCTGCATCGCGCAAAGGCTGGCTGGTTACGTGTGGGCGAAGTCGCGCTGGACGATCCGGACCTGAATGCACAGCTGGGCGTATTGCGAAAAACGGCCGCGGGTCTGGACAGTGGTGGCCTGGCCAGCAAATTGATCATCCCCAACAGCCAAATTCTTTACACCGAAGTTGAGGCGCCGGGGCCGGACAATGCCACCAGGCAAGCACAGATCCGTGACGGTCTGGCCGGGTTGACGCCCTATGACGTGAACGATCTGGTCTTTGACTATCGCCTGAATGACGGCAAGGCTCAGGTCGCTGTCGTGGCACGCGAAACGCTTGCCGAAGCCGAGACTTTCGCGGTCGAATACCGGTTTAATCCCGTGACCTTCGTCGGTGTGCCCGTGAATGGTGAATTCGACGGAGAGCCCTATTTCGGGCTGACAAAACACGCGCCCACACTGCTTGGCGACGGCGAAAGTGTTGAGCGTGACGGCGAACCCATGGAAGTGATGGGGGCCGTGCCGCCGGAAGCCCTGAAGCTTTTGGACCCTGTCGAGGTGCCGGAACCGATAGTTGATCGGGGCGAACCAAAACCTGCGACTGACCCGATGCCACAAGCTGAGTTGGCCGAAGACATGCCGCCTGTGGCGTTCAAAAGCCGCAACGCACCGCCAGCACCGGACACAAGCGACGGTGATACACCAGAGGCTGCGCCCGACAAAAGCGACGTGCCACCCTTGCCGCAAGTCACCTTCGCCTCGCGCCGGATCGTAAACACGCCGCCAGCAGATGCGCCGCCCGCCAAGCCAATCACCGCGAGCACGGTCGCAGAAAACACAGCGCCGCCGCCAGCACCGGGAAGGTTGACCGCATCATCGCTTGATGTTGACGACGTGCCCGCGATGCCAAGTTGGCGCAGCGCGGGCAGTGCGGGTGTTACGCCGATGGCGGTTACAGCCGGCCACACAGCGGACAGCCCCGCGCCAGCCGTACCCGGCACACCGGCGCGCAATGGCGTCACGGCGGCTTTCGCCAAACGCGATGCGCTGGGGTCCGAATCTGCGGTTCCACCGAGAGTTTCCCCCGCCCTGACATCGCAGAAAGAGGCGGAATCGCTGACTCTTTTCGGCGAGCGCGGTAACGCAATTCAGGGCAGCAAGCCGCGTTATTTTGGCCTTTTGGTGACATTGCTGGTGCTTTTGGCGCTGGCGATTGTCGTGCTTTGGGCGGTTCTTTTCCTGCGCTCGGACGGCGAGGAAACCACTGTCATCCCGACCGAAATCGCGCCAAGTGCGCCAGCGGTTGAAGAAAGCGCGACTGAGGAGGTTGCGAGCGCGCCGACAGGCTTGACAACGGAGGCGCCGAGCGCGCCCACCGCGGCCGAACCCGGTTCTGATGTCACCGGTGTTGAGACGCCAGGCAGCGGCTCTGACGGGATTGGCGGGGCAATTGACACCGCGCTTCTTACCCCGCCGCAGGGTGAAGCGGCCCTGCCCGGAACTGATCCTGCCGCACCGCTGGCACAGCCAGCCCCGGGCACGGAACCAGAGCAGGACACAGAGGAGCTTGCTCGGTTGCAGACCGGTACAAGCGATCTTGTCGATGAGCCGTCGCCCGACCAGATCACAGAGGCCCCGCCAAGCGCGGAAGAGGCCCAGGCGCGTTATGTCGCCACCGGAATCTGGCAGCGCGACCCCGAACAGTTGAGCGAACCAGCGGGTGGCGACCGGCTTGAAGAGCTTTACGTCGCCTCAATCGATCCTCAGGTCATTTCGCAGGATGCAATCCTGATCCCGCGTGTTTCGCCCGACCAGCGGCCCGCATCGCTGGCCGCGCCCACGCCACTGGGGCGGCGGTTTGAACTGGATGAACGCGGGCTGGTAACGGCCACACCGGGTGGCGCGCCGACACCTGAGGGGCATATCGTGTTTCTCGGCCGTCCGCCGATCGTGCCCGGGGTCCGGCCGGGTACGGCTTTACCAACGCCAGTGGCGCTCGAACCGGGTGTTGAAGCGCCGGAAACACCGGAGGTCGAGGTCACAGAGCCTGAGACCCAGCCATTGACGGCCGAGCAATTGCGCCTGCGCGAAATCCGGCCGCAGCCACGGCCGGATACGTTGCAGGAAACCAATGAAAGGTCGCGCCTTGGTGGCTTTACCCGCACCGAATTGGCGACCATCCGCCCTGTTCCGCGCCCGCAATCGGCGCAGGAGGAAATTGCGGCTGCAGCGGCAGCCTCGACATCCGGCGTCATTGAAAGCGAAAGTCCAGCGGCAGAGGCATCAAGTGGTGACAGCGGAACGCGGCTTGCGGTCGCAATTTCTGACCTGCCCTCGTCACGGCCAAGGAATTTTGACAGAACCGTTGCCCGCGCACGTGCCAGAAACGCCTCCAACACGGAAACAGCAAGCACCGCAGGAAACGGCAATGTTCAGGTGGCCGCGGCGCGTGTTCCCAGAATCCCGACGCGGGCGTCGGTGGCGCGCGAAGCCACGGAGCGTAATGCGATCAATTTGGGGCGGGTGAACCTGATCGGGGTTTACGGCACGCCGTCGGATCGTCGCGCGCTAGTGCGATTGAAGTCCGGGCGATACGTGAAGGTCGAAGTGGGTGACCGTGTGGATGGGGGCCGTGTAGCGGCGATTGGTGATGATGAATTGCGCTATGTAAAAGGCGGGCGGAACATAACGCTGCGGTTGCCGAAAGGGTGAGCGCGGGAAATTAGGCAACGCGATTTGGCGGATTTGGCCAGAAGCGGACATTCACTCACTTGCCTATCACCACACCTCTTTGGCGGCCAGCGCCTGCCCGTGGGGTGGCGATGCAACATCTCAAAGGCAGCGCTTTATGCCAGCCAAACCCGCACGAACTCAATGGATTGCGCTGCCCTCACTAAATCGCCAGCCCGTGGGGACGGGCAGGCAATGGCCGGGGCGCTGCGCGCTGTTAACCCGGCTGGGGTGGCGTGTCTGAACGGCAGCTCACGAAACCGCAAGCGGTCGCGTTCCCGAATCCGAAACAGAAATCAAAGCCCCTCGAACGCGCACAGCGTCTGCACCTCGAATCCCAGCGCTTCCAGTTTCCTGCGACCGCCAAGTTCCGGTAAATCCACGAGGAAGGACAAGGCGACAACTTCCGCCCCCAGCCGTTCCAAGAGCTTGATCCCGGCCTCCGCCGTTCCACCGGTTGCCAGAAGGTCATCAACCACCAACACCCGGTCGCCCGCGGATAGGGCATCGTCGTGGATTTCAACCGTCGCGGTTGCGTATTCCAGCGTGTAATCTTCTTCGATGGTCGGGCCCGGCAATTTGCCCTTTTTGCGGATTGGCACGAAACCAGTGCCCATCAGATAGGCCATGGCGGCACCAAGGACAAAGCCGCGCGCCTCGATCCCAACAACGACATCGACCGCTTTGCCGTCCACGCCCGCGACCATCTGATCGATGGCGAGTTTCAGACCGGCGGCATCGGCAAAAAGCGTGGTGACATCGCGAAACAGAATACCCTCATGCGGGAAATCCGGGATCGTTCGGATGTAGTCCCTGACCGTTTTTGCCTGCCCCATCGCAACCCCCTGTCTCAAACCCTTGGGATTTATGCGCAAATTCGCGCCTGCCGCAAGCCCGCATCCGGACCCGACAACATTTTCGCGCGGCGCGTCTCGATTTGAGGTTTCTTTCTGATAGGCATCCGGGACGGATAAATCAGCGGCGCCGCCGAGCGACATCCGGGGGTCTGAGCGACCCCAAAGGGTTGGTGCATAATCCACCACGGCCATTTGACCCCAGAGCGGACCGGTTTCCGGCACTCTGTTCGGATCGTCATGTTGGTACGGTTCGTCGGACCACACCTGCAGCTGCGCGGGCGGTTTTAGGCGGTCGGGGTTAGGAAGGCGTTAACCATGCGAACGCCTAAAGCAACCGTCCCGCAACGGCATCGAGCTTTGCCATTAGGTCGGGGTCGCGTTTGTCGGGCGCGGTCAGTATCGCGTATTCCAGCGCCCGGTCGCACCCATGCGGACAAGGATCGCGGTCGCCGCCCAAAAGCCCCGGCAGCCGTTTCACCAGCCCCCGCGCCTTGTCGGCATTGCCCATCAGCGTCTTGATGATCTCTGTCACGTCGACCTCTCCGTGGTCGGGATGCCAGCTGTCGTAATCGGTGATCATGGCGACCGAGGCGTAACAAAGCTCTGCCTCACGCGCGAGTTTGGCCTCTGGCATGTTGGTCATGCCGATCACGTCGCAGCCCCAGACCTCGCGATACATTTTTGATTCCGCGAGGCTGGAAAACTGCGGGCCTTCCATCGCCAGATAGGTGCCGCCATTGTGGACGGCGATACCTTCCGCGCTTGCGGCATCTACGCAGGCCGCCGACAGGCGCGGGCATGTTGGATGCGCAACAGATACATGGGCGACGCATCCGGTGCCAAAGAAACTTTTCTCGCGCGCGAATGTGCGGTCAATGAATTGATCGACCACCACGAAATCCCCCGGCGCCATATCTTCGCGAAAAGACCCGCAGGCGGAAACGGAAATCACGTCCGTCACACCCAGCCGCTTTAGCGCATCGATGTTGGCACGATAGGGAACAGTTGTCGGCGAATGCACATGGCCACGCCCGTGGCGGGGCAGAAAGGCCATTTTCACCCCCTCTAACGTGCCGACAAGTATGTCATCTGACGGTGCGCCCCAAGGGCTGTTCACGGCCTGCCAATCGGCGCCTTCCAGACCGTCGATCTCGTAAATGCCGGATCCGCCAATGATGCCGATCATTGTTTCGCTCATTTGGAGTCCACTGATGGTCTGGACTTGCTGGCGCTCAGCTTAAGGTACGGGACCACAAACCTGAACCGCCCAGGACCGGCTTTTCGCAAAATGGTAAGACTTGACATTAAAAACTAATAAACTAGTTTTCTAGCATGATGAATGATTCTGAATTTTCTGCCCTGTTTGCCGCGTTTGCACATCCTTCGCGGGTTGCGATCCTGCGATTGTTGTTACCACACGGCTTTCACGGGAAAAACTTTGGAGAAGTGGGGCGGGACCTGGATATTTCGCCGTCAACTCTGAAACATCACATTCGTGAAATGGAAGATGCCGGTGTTGTGGTGCGCAAAGTCACCGGCCGAACGACAAACTTACGGGTAAATCTGAGCGCGCTTGCTTCAGCGGTCGACCAACTCACCGAGTTATGCTGCAGCGCCGACCATCAAGACACCGAGAACCCCGAGGATTCTGAAATGTGACGCGAATTGCATCCCAATTTATCCTTTTGGCGCCAATGGCCGCTCTGATTGCGGCGCTCGCGCTTCTTTGGGGGCGCCCGGATCTGGAAGGCATCCTCGCCGTCGCCGCAATTCTTCTGATCTTTTTTTCGATTGCGTTGGAACGCTTCTGGCCAGCGCAAGCATCCTGGTCAGAAATGCCCCGGTCAGAACTTGCCGGTGACATTGGAAGCTTCGTTTTGATTTTTGGTATCCTCGACAGTGGCTTGAAATGGCTGACGCCTTTTTTGTTGCTGGCCATTTTGCCAAGTGCAGGAAACTTGAGCATCCCTTTGTGGCAACAGATCGCAATCGCAACGCTTTGGATCGAGTTTGCGGCGTGGGTAAGCCATTGGGCGCACCATCGTTATAAGCCGCTTTGGGCCTTGCACGCGATGCACCATTCCACCGAACGCCTTTATACGCTCAACAATTTCCGTTTTCATCCCCTGAACCACGTGATCAACCATCTGGCGATGATATTGCCGCTGTTGATTGTCGGAATCTCCAGCGAGGCGGTCTTGGTCTACTCGGCGCTGGCGCTGCCGGTCTTGCTATTCCAACATTCGAACGTGGCCTTCAAATTTGGCGCCCTCAATCGTGTTTTTAACACCAACGACCTGCATCGTTGGCATCATTCGGCAAAGCCATCTGAGGGGACCAAAAACCTTGGCAGAGCATTGGTTGTGTGGGATCAGTTGTTTGGTACTTATCTGCGCCCATCGGGATCAGACAGACCCGAAAAAATCGGGCTGTTTCAGGTGAGCAATACCTATCCAGCAGCGTCGCGTTTCTGGGCTCAGCTTATGTGGCCTTTCACAAAAGATTGCTGCGCCAGGACTTGATGCGAGGCCTAATCCCGGAGGCGTGTATTCCGCAGAAATCATAGCGATTGCGAAATTGCCAACTTGAGGTCGCTGATCAACATCCACGTCACAAATCGAGGGAACTTATGAAACTGTACTTTTCGCCGGGCGCCTGCTCTGTTGCTGTGCACATGATGCTTGAGGAGACCGGAGTCCCGTATCAAATCGAGCTGGTGTTAACCGGCGATGGGTCAACGAGAAAAGCAGAGCATTTATTGGTCAACCCCAAGGGGCAGGTTCCGGTGCTGGATCTTGGCGACGGAGTGCTGACGGAAGTGTCTGCAATCATGCTCCATTTAACGTTAAGGCACGGCTCCGATCTGGGATTGGATACGTCACCAAAAGCACTGGTTTCCGCCTAGAGTGGATGAATTGGCTGTCCAGTGGCGTCCATGCCGGCCCCGTGACGCAATGTTGGAACACCAACCGTTTGACGGATAATCCAGACCATCATTCTTCAATTCAGGAAAAGGGGCATGTCAGGTTGCGGGATGTATACCAGCTCATCGAATCCAAGCTACCCGAGGCGGGCTATGCGATCGAGTCGTTCTCTGCCGTTGATCCATGTCTGCTTGGATTGTCAATCGGCATCCAATTCTGACCCCCTATCGGCGTCGAATATTGACCCCCTTGTGCAGAGCTGGTCCGGGACTGCGTAGTCTCCAATTAACGCAGCGGCGCCGGGCCAGCGTGAGTGCGGCGTGGTGTTACGCTCGGTTCTTGAAGCGCCTGCTTTCGTTCCCGGTCTCGACGATCTCGCAGTGGTGCGTGAGCCGGTCGAGCAGTGCGGTGGTCATCTTCGCGTCGCCGAACACGCTCGGCCATTCACCGAATGCCAGGTTGGTGGTGACGATGATCGAGGTGCGCTCGTAGAGCTTGCTGATGAGATGGAACAGAAGCTGTCCGCCGGTCTGCGCAAAGGGCAGATAGCCCAGTTCATCCAGGATCAGGAAGTCGAGCCTTGAGATGAGGTCGGCGGTTCGCCCCTGTCTTTCTGCGCGGGCTTCTGCGTCCAGCTTGTTCACCAGATCGACGACATTGAAGAACCGGCCGCGACGCCCTTGTCGGATGCAGGCCCGGGCGATGCTGACCGCGAGATGGGTCTTGCCGGTTCCGGTGCCGCCGATCAGAACCAGATTGCGCTGATGGTCAAGGAAGTCACCTGTTGCCAGGTCGCGGATCAGGGTCTCGTTGACCTCGGCGGCCTCGAAGTCGAACTCTTCCAGTTCCTTTGCGAGCGGCAGTTTGGCGATGGTCATCTGGTATTTGACCGACCGGGCCTGTTTCTCGCGGATCTCGGCGGTGAGCAGATCACCGATGATCTGTTGCGGCTCATGCTGCCGTTTGACGGCGGTGGTCAGTGTCTCGTCATAGGCCGCTCTCATCCCGTAGAGCTTCAGCTTTCCCATCGCTTCGATCACGTCTGAACGTTCCATCTGTCTGTCTCCTCAGGCTGTCATAGCGGTCGCAATTGGCGGCGGGCTCGCAGGCCAGCTTCAACGCATCCGGCGTCGTGATTGTCAGGGGCGGTGGCGGCTCGCGGTGCCGGGCCAGGATGTTCAGAACGACACCGGCGGAATGGACATTGTGCGATAGGGCCTCGGCACAGGCGGCTTCCACAGCATCGATCCCATCCGCCAGCACGGCGCTCAGGATATCGACCATTTGCCGATCACCACCGGGCTGGCGTTCCAGCTTGCGCTGCACGCGGCGGATTGGAACCGGCAACTCCCATTCCTTGAAGGGCGCACCGTTGCGCAGGGCACCGGGTTTGCGTGCCAGAACAGGTATGTAATGCAGGGGATCAAAGAGGGTTTTGTTCCGCCCGAAGGCGCGTGCATGTTGCCCGACAATCCGGCCATCCTGCCAGCATTCCAGCCGGTCGGCATAGGCCCGGATCTCAACGGGTCGGCCGACAGCTCGGGCATCAACCGAGTATCTGTTCTTGTCGAACCGCACGAGGCAGGTCTTGGAGATGGAGGCCGGCACCGCGTGGAAGCCGTCGAAGGGACCGACATAAGGAACAAGGCTTGGGCGCTCTTCTTCGAGTACTTCCCAGATCGTTCTCTCCCGCATCTCCGGGTGCTTGTTTGCCTTCGCATAGGCCAGGCACCGGTCTTCAAGCCAGGCGTTCAACTCGGCATAGGATTTGAACTTCGGGCGTGGCACGAAGAACCGCCGCCGGAGCACGCCGACCTGGTTCTCGACCTGGCCTTTCTCCCAACCCGACGCGGGCGTGCAGGCGACCGGATCGACCAGATAGTGGCCGCACATCTGTTGGAACCGCCGGTTATAGGCCCGATCCTTGCCCACAAAGATCGCATCAACGGCCGTCTTCATATTGTCATAGATGCCCCGGGCGCACGCACCGCCGAAGAAGGCGAATGCCTTGTCGTGGGCGTCGAACACCATCTCCTGCGTCTCGCGCGGATAGGCACGCACAAACGGCATCCGGCTGTGGCACAGACGGACATGGGCTACCTTCACGGTCGTAGTAACGCCATCGATTAGTACGATCTCGTGGCTCCAGTCGAACTGGTAGGCTTCACCGGGGTCGAAGCTCAGCGGAACATAGGCAGCGGCTGATGCCTCACTCGTTGCCTTCGACCAACTGGCTGCGTAGCGACGCACAGCATCGTAACCGCCCCCGTAGCCGCGGTTGCGCAGCTCCTCGTAAACACGGACAAGCGTCAGGCGTTGGCGCTTTGGTTGCCGCGCGTCCTCCGCCAGCATCCCATCCAGTTCTGACCGCCAGGGATCGATCTTCGGTCGGGGCTGCGTCGTGCGGTCATACGTGAACTCGGTCGCCCCAGATCGAATAACCTTGCGAACGGTATTGCGAGATAACTGAGGCTCCCGACAAATCTGCTTGATCGACTTGCCTTCGATGAAATGCGCCCGCCTGATCTTTGCGATCGTCTCCACAACCAACATCTCCTGACCGCTCCCTCATTCTTTTGAGGAAGCTTCTGAACAGAAATATCAGGGGGGTCACTTTTGGACGCCGATCACCCCAATACAGGGGTCAATTTTGCATGCCTATCCACAATCATCACGATAACTCCTTAGAAAGGAGCATCGCGATGCCCCGGTTGCGATTGCGCCCGGGCAATGTGAGGTTAACTGTTGAAGTGCCAAAAATCCAATCTGTGTTGTCTACAGCACAGTTCGATAGGTGGGCTGAAAGTAGGGCTGAAAAAAGTCAGCATATTATTGTTATTAAAAACAAATAGTTATGTGGGTGTCTGGTGCCGGTTGAGGGACTCGAACCCCCGACCCACTGATTACAAATCAGTTGCTCTACCAGCTGAGCTAAACCGGCACTTGGGGCGCGATTTACGCGCTGATTGCGAAACGCGCAAGGGGCTACATACCCAACGCTTCCTTGTACATTTCAAGAACCGCCTCTTCCTCGGCCAGATCTTCCTTGTCGCGTTTTCGCAGCGCAATGACCTTGCGCATCACGCGGGTGTCATAGCCACGGCCCTTGGCCTCGGCCATCACCTCTTTCTGCTGGTCGGCAATGTCCTTTTTCTCTGCTTCCAGACGCTCATACCGTTCGATGAACTGGCGCAGTTCATCTGCTGTCACACGGTAGGAAGTCTCGCTTGCGTCACTCATTGGAATTGCCTTTCGATGCGTGAGACGTCTGACTACCCGCGCCCGACTGGCTCGGCAAGGGGCAGAGTTGCCGCCCGCGCGATCTTGCGGTAGGCGGCGGGCGGATCAGCGGAGGTTTTCATGGATTGGCTTGTTTGGCTTGGTGCACTGGTGTCGCTTATCGGTTTGTGCGGGCTGGTCTGGTGCATCCTGATCGTGTTGCGCGCCCGACGGGCAAACCTGCCGGAAGAGGAAATGCGCGCGAAACTGGCGCGGGTGTTGCCGCTGAACCTGGCGGCATTGCTGCTTTCGGCGCTGGGCCTGATGATGGTCGTGGTGGGGATTTTGCTGGGTGGATGAAGCCATTGCCATTTAGGTATTTGTCGATGACCCGGAAAACTGCGAAGATACCCATTGAAATCCAAATGCCATTTAACATATTCTAAATAACGAATATGAGAGAGGCCCGACTATGTCCCCGGAAGTAAAAGCCTTCTTTGATGATGCGACAAACACGGTTTCCTATGTGGTCAAGGACCCGCAGGGGCGCAAATGCGCAATTATCGATAGCGTTCTGGATTTTGACTATGCCAGCGGCAATACCGACACCAGTTCTGCGGACGCGCTGATCGATTACGTTGGCGCTGAAGGCCTTGAAGTTGAATGGGTTCTGGAAAGTCACGTCCATGCCGACCACCTGAGCGCCGCGCCTTATCTGCAAGACCGCCTTGGCGGAAAGATTGGCATCGGGGACCGGATCACGGTCATTCAGGATGTGTTCGGCAAAGTGTTCAACGAGGGCACCGAATTTCAGCGGGACGGTTCGCAGTTCGACCAGCTTTTCAAAGAGGGCGATAGCTTTCATATCGGCCAGATGCGCGGCGAGGTTCTGCACACGCCGGGCCACACGCCTGCCTGTCTGACATACGTGATCGGCGATGCGGCGTTCGTCGGCGACACGCTGTTCATGCCCGATTTCGGCACCGCGCGGTGTGACTTTCCGGGCGGATCGGCAGAGGATCTTTACAACTCGATCCAGAAAATCCTGTCACTGCCGGATGAAACGCGCATCTTTGTGGGCCATGACTACAAAGCGCCGGGGCGCGAAGATTTTGCGTGGGAGTCCACAGTGGGCGAACAGAAGGCGAAGAATGTGCATCTGATGGATGGCGCGAAAGCCTTCGTCGAAATGCGCGAGGCGCGCGATGCGACATTGGCAATGCCCCGGCTGATTGTGCCGTCACTGCAGGTAAACATGCGGGCCGGGCAGATGCCCGAACCGGAAGACAACGGCGTCACCTATCTGAAGGTGCCGGTCAACAAACTTTAGGGACATCATGGCAATTGAATGGATCTGGGGCCTCGTCGGGGGCCTGATAATCGGGCTCGCTGCGGCGCTGTTTCTGCTCGTCAACGGGCGGATAATGGGGGCCAGCGGAATACTTGGCGGAATGGTCGATGGTTCAGGCAAAGCGAATTGGCAGGAACGGGCCGCCTTCATCGCTGGTCTGGTCATTGTACCCGGATTTGCTGCGCTGATAACCGGTGGATCGGAGACCCATCTGACCAACAATCTTGCGGTCGTTGTTGTCGCCGGTCTCCTCGTCGGATTCGGGACGCGTCTGGCCAATGGCTGCACATCCGGTCACGGCGTCTGCGGTATTTCCCGTCTGTCATTCCGCGGTATTATGGCGACCATCATGTATCTGCTGGCCGGGGGATTGATGGTTGTCGTGGCACGCCACTTTCTGGGGGTCATCTGATGCGGAACTTTATTGCATTCATTGCCGGTAGCGTGTTTGGCATCGGGCTTCTCATCTCGGGCATGACCGACACGACGAAGGTCATCGGCTGGCTCGACATCTTCGGTGAATGGGACCCGACGCTTGCATTCGTGCTGGGCGGCGCCATCGTGCCGATGTTTTTCGCTTGGCGCATTGCAGAAGGCCGCAAGCCACGCCTTGGTGGGTATTTCCCGCCCAGGTCAGAACCACGTATCGGTGTAAATCTGGCGCTGGGATCGGCGCTTTTCGGTGCAGGCTGGGGCCTTGCGGGGTTGTGCCCCGGCCCGGCGATGGCCTCGCTTGGCTTCGGTGGGATCGGCGGGGTTGTCTTTCTGGTTTCAATGATCGCGGGGATGTACATCGCACCGCCTTTGAAATCACGCCTCGATACTGTGGCAGCAAGCGGGTAAGAGCGGATTATGGACATTCGACGAATTACTGAGAATTACGCGGTTTCGCCGCAGATTGAGCCGGCCCATATGGCCGCCATCGCGGCCGCAGGATTTACGACCGTAATCAACAATCGACCGGATGCTGAAATCACACCTGAAATTGCTGATGGGGCCATGCAGGAAGCCGCCAGTGCGGCAGGTCTGAATTATGTTTTCAACCCGGTCATCAACGGCGGTTTGTCGTTGGAAATGGTCGAGAACCAATCCAACGCCATCGCCGGGTCCGGCGGCCCCGTTCTTGCTTATTGCAGAACCGGGACGCGATCTTCCATCGTGTGGGCATTGGGTCAGGCAGGCCACCAACCGACCGGAGACATCATCACGGCCCTGCAAAATGCAGGGTATCAGGTGCCGGGTCTTGATGCGCAGATCGCATCGCTGGCGGCTGCCAACGCACCGGATTGAGCCGCGCCGTAAGAGCCTGATACGGCAGACTGTGGCGAGGCCTTGTGCGGCGTTTTACCAACGCGTTTGAGTTGCGCGATGGATGAGTCTCACCTTCGCGCAATACTGCACTGCGCCAGATTACAATAATCGCGACCAGCCTCCTTGCCGTTTGCCAGCGCCGCCATTAGGAATGCTGCACCTGCAAAGCCGGAGGGGACGAATTGGCCGAATTTCAGAAAATTCTCATCGCCAACCGGGGTGAGATCGCCATTCGTGTGATGCGCGCGGCAAATGAACTGGGTAAGCGAACCGTTGCGGTTTATGCAACCGAGGACAAGCTGTCGCTGCACCGGTTCAAGGCCGACGAAGCCTATCTAATCGGCGAAGGCATGGGACCGGTTGCGGCCTATCTGTCGATTGATGAGATCATTCGGGTCGCCAAGATGTGCGGCGCGGATGCGATCCATCCCGGTTATGGGCTTTTGTCGGAAAACCCCGATTTCGTGGAGGCCTGTGCGAGCAACGGCATCAGCTTCATCGGCCCGAAAGCGGAAACCATGCGGGCGTTGGGTGACAAGGCGTCGGCGCGGAAGGTCGCGATAAAGGCGGGTGTGCCAGTCATTCCGGCGACAGAAGTTCTGGGCGATGACATGAAGACCATCGCCAATGAGGCCGATGAGATCGGCTATCCTCTGATGCTGAAAGCCAGCTGGGGCGGCGGCGGGCGTGGGATGCGGCCCATCGAAGGCCCGGACGAGCTGGAAACGAAGGTTCTCGAGGGGCGGCGCGAAGCCGAGGCCGCGTTTGGCAATGGCGAGGGGTATCTGGAAAAGATGATCCTGCGCGCGCGCCATGTGGAAGTGCAGATCCTCGGCGACAGCCACGGTTCCATTTATCATCTGTGGGAGCGTGATTGTTCGGTCCAGCGACGCAACCAGAAAGTGGTGGAACGCGCCCCTGCCCCGTATCTGTCGGGTGCGCAACGAGAAAAGCTTTGCAATCTCGGCAAGAAGATCGCCGAGGCAGTCGACTACGAATGCGCAGGCACCATCGAATTTTTGATGAATATGGAAACCGGTGAATTCTATTTCATCGAGGTGAACCCGCGTGTTCAGGTGGAACATACAGTCACCGAGGAAGTGACAGGCATCGACATCGTCCGCGCCCAGATCCTGATCGCGGAAGGCAAGTCGCTGGTCGAAGCCACCGGCGTTGCGACGCAATACGACGTGAAACTGGACGGCCACGCGATCCAATGCCGGATCACCACCGAAGACCCGACCAACAACTTTATCCCCGATTATGGCCGCATCACCGCCTATCGCGGTGCGACGGGTATGGGCATTCGCCTCGACGGCGGCACCGCCTATTCCGGCGCAGTGATCACGCGGTATTATGACTCGCTTCTGGAGAAGGTCACCGCCTGGGCGCCGACGCCCGAGGCCGCAATCAAGCGGATGGACCGCGCGCTGCGTGAGTTCAGGATCAGGGGCGTCAGTACCAACATCGCATTCGTCGAGAACCTGCTGCAGCACGAGACGTTTCTGAGCAACGAATACCACACGAAGTTCATTGACCAGACACCGGCGCTGTTTGATTTCACGCCACGCCGGGACAGGGCGACAAAAATCCTGCGCTATATCTCGGATGTCACGGTGAACGGGCAGACGGAGGTGCAGGGACGCGACAAACCGGACACGGAGGCAAATATCAAGCCGCCGGTCCCGGCCAATGACGGCGTGACGCCGGGAACCAAGCAGATACTGGACGAATTCGGCCCAGAAGGCCTGGCGACATGGATGTCGGAACAGACCGATCTGTTGATCACCGATACCACGATGCGGGATGCGCATCAGTCTCTGCTCGCCACCCGGATGCGATCCATCGACCTGATCCGTATTGCGCCGAATTACGCCCGCGATCTCAGCCAGTTGTTCAGCGTCGAGTGCTGGGGCGGCGCGACATTCGATGTCGCCTATCGCTTCCTCGATGAATGCCCCTGGCAGCGGCTGCGCGATCTGCGCGCGGCGATGCCAAATATCATGACGCAGATGCTTTTGCGCGGCTCAAACGGTGTAGGTTACACCAACTATCCCGACAATGTCGTGCAAGGGTTCGTCAAACAGGCCGCAGAGACCGGGATCGACCTGTTCCGGGTTTTCGATCCGCTGAACTGGGTCGAGAACATGCGCGTGTCGATGGATGCAGTACTGGCGTCGGGTAAGGTGCTGGAGGCCGCGATCTGTTACACCGGCGACGTTCTGGATCCGGCGCGCGCCAAATACGACCTCGCCTACTACGTAAAGATGGCCAAGGAGCTGAAAGAGGCCGGCACGCATATACTGTGTATCAAAGACATGGGCGGTTTGCTGAAGCCGACCGGCGCGAAGGTGTTGATCAAGGCACTCAAGGAGGAAACCGGTCTGCCTATCCACTTACACAGCCATGACACGGCGGGCATTTCTTCCGCGACTTATCTGGCGGCGGCAGAGGCCGGTGTGGATGCGGTCGATTGCGCGATGGACGCGTTGTCTGGAAATACCAGTCAGGCGACATTGGGAACCATCATCGAAACCGCGAGACAGACAGAACGGCCAACGTCGCTCAGCGTGGACGCGGTGCGCCAGATTTCGAATTACTGGGACAAGGCGCGCACGCAATACGCGGCCTTTGAATCCGGGATGCAGGCACCCGCATCCGAAGTGTACCTGCATGAAATGCCGGGCGGGCAGTTCACCAACCTCAAATCACAGGCCCGATCTATGGGTCTGGAAGACAAATGGCACGAGATTGCAAAGACTTATGCCGATGTGAACCAGATGTTCGGCGATGTGATCAAGGTGACGCCAATTGCCAAGACGGTGGGCGATCTGGCGCTGGTCATGGTGTCACAAGGGTTGACCGCCGAAGATGTACTGGACCCCAAAACAGAGGTTGCGTTCCCTGACAGCGTCGTGACGCTGATGAAGGGCAATGTCGGACAGGCGCATGGCGGGTTTCCCGAAGGACTGCAAAAGAAGGTTCTGAAGGGCGAAAAGCCGATCACGGTGCGGCCCGGCTCGCTGTTGGACGCTGCCGATCTGGAAAGTGAGCGCAACAAGCTGACGGATCAGTTTGCGGAAGACATCGATGACGAGGATCTGATGGGATACATGATGTATCCCAAAGTTTTTGCTGATTACATGACACGACACGCCGAATTCGGCCCGGTCCGCACGCTGCCCACCAAGACCTTCTTTTATGGCATGGAACCCGGCGAAGAAATCAGCGTTGAAATCGACCCCGGCAAAACGCTGGAAATCCGGCTTCAGGCCGTCGGGGAACCGCATGAGGATGGCTCTGTTCGCGTGTTTTTTGAACTGAACGGCCAACCGCGCGTGGTCCGTGTCGCGGACAACAAGGCAAGTGCGGAAACCGTCCAACGGCCCAAAGCGGATAGCGGCAATGCAAGCCATGTAGGCGCGCCGATGCCGGGGGTTGTTGCAACTGTCGCGGTACAGGCGGGCGGTGAGGTCAAGGAAGGCGATCTGCTGGTCACGATTGAGGCGATGAAAATGGAGACCGGGCTGCACGCGGAACGTGATGCGGTCGTGAAAACGGTCCATGTTTCACCGGGAAGCCAGATCGACGCCAAGGATCTGCTGGTGGAATTTGACGGTTGATTCCGGCCTTCACCGGGCAGACCCTTGCGGCGCTAAATACATTTAGAGTTTCCGAACCGAATTCAGCGCCGTAACCTGAAGCTGGCGTCAATCGACCCGAAAAAGACCCTGGGAATGACCGGGTAAGTCCTGGTCAGGAAATAGGCGTAAGTGCGCTCTGGATACTCTGCGGTTTTCACGACCGCGCCATTCGCCTCGTCCAGACGACCGGAACCTGCAACATATTGATAATCCTGCACGAAAGTTCCGTCGTGGCGCCCGCCGGGTTGCGAGCCGCCCGGGCGGTTTCCGGATTTCAATCGGTATGACGACGTCATCTCGACCACCTTTCCGTCAACCTCCGCAGTGATCGCATAGATCGGAAAACCGTCCGCCGCATAACCAACCAGTGGCGAAACCTTTGAACCTGACCAGCCAAGGTTTTGCATCAGGCCAATGGGCAGACCATGGTAATGGTACGCACCAGAGGGCTGTACATGTCCGTAATTCGCATCCAGCCCCAGAGAAACCGCGCCGCCCAATGCCTCATATTGCCATCCCGACGTCCGGTTCCCCTGCCAGAACTCTGCCGCGCCGGGATCGAACGGCACGCCGTTTATAGCCACGCCTGAAAGCATCAATTCTCCACCGGTTGCCCGACTGCCCTTGCGCGCAGACACCGGCATGACGAAGCGATGCGATTGCGCCGCAATGGAATGCGGATTGCCATTGTTGGGGAAACTGCCGACCTTGTGATCGGGGACCCCGTTCGATGTTATGACACGTTTCGCGCCCTGAACGCTGATCGAAACACGGTTGCCGGAGATGTTCCTGTTGGCGCTGACCAGCGACAGTGGCGAGGACTGGGTTGCGGTGTGAATGCGCATTCTTTGCTGCGCCATTGCGACACCAGCAGCAATTGCAATACCTCCGCCGATAAGCGTTGTGAGTGCGCCACGGCGCGTAAGATGTGCCATTTTGTTGGTCCTTCTCTTTCTTGCTTTCTACGTCGGAATGATTGTGACCAGCCCCTGCCCGGCCTCGCCGAAATCAAGGATCAATGCGAAAATCCCGGGCCAGTCAGGCGTATCGAATTGAAACGAAAACTCGCGGTTATCCTGCGAAGCGATTTCCTGTCCATCGGGCCAGAGAATATCGCCGATTTCGCTGTATGCCGCTTCCAGGCGCACCGCCGTGTCTCGGCCATTCGTGATACGGAGCGTGATGTCGAGACCGCCCGAAAAAGACTCTTTGGCCACAACCGCCGCTTCGATCTTCGACAGGTCGTGGCCATCATGCGCCGAGGCGACGGCTGGAACGAGGGCGATGGCGGCGAGCAATCTGCGTCTTGTGAACACGGTGCGTTCTCCTTTTCAGGACAAACGTGCACACACAGATTTTCCGTCGCGGCAATTTCTAATAGATTTGCGCACTATATCAGCGGCGGCCTTTTTTGCTTGCAGCAAGCCGCGCTTCTATATATCTCCCCCTCACCCAATGGATGCGGGCGTAGCTCAGGGGTAGAGCGTTACCTTGCCAAGGTAAATGTCGTGAGTTCGAATCTCATCGCCCGCTCCAATAGGTCTTCTAAAATACTGTTATTGCATAGTTTTTAGAGACCCGACGACGCCGGCCCCCACCCAGTCCACCCCTGAAACTGCGCTGCAAATAGCACACTTGGCATGTTCAGACCGGATCACTTAGGCTCATACTGCCCGGGCGCAATCGCAACCGGGGCATCGCGACGCTCCTTTCTAAGGAGTTATCGTGATGAGGATACTATCGAAGAAGGAACTCAAAGTGTTGGTTTTGTACTCACCGCAACACATTACCAGGCTGGAGAAGGCGGGCAAATTCCCTTTGCGGGTTGTGCTTGGCCCGAACCGGGTCGGCTGGGTTGAACAGGAAGTGCTCGACTGGCTCCAAGAGCGTCTAGAAAGTCGCTAGTGCCTACAGATGCTCCGTATGGAGCCGGGTGGTATGGACGTCGTTCGGGCCACCCGATTTGAACAAAAAGTGATGCACTCTCGCCGTTGAGCATACCAACAAGATACAGGCCATTGCGAGCGGTGGCGACTGTCTGACGTCAGCGCCAACCGGACAGATTTTGGGATTTGTACAGCGGAGGATTCCGGACATTCTCTACCAATCCGAAATGGCGCAGGATGGCAGCGCATATCGGAGATTCCGGCGATCCCGACTGCGGGAGTTCACGAACACGATCGAATGTGGCTATGAGCCCTCGGCGGACATCGTCACGCCCATCAAATTGTCCGAGTTGAGCGATTGCGGTTGTCATAGCAAATGACGGCAACCACGCCAGATTGCAAACATCTAATATGCAGAATGGCGAAGATACCGCGCTTTATAGTGATAGATCAACGGCCTAGGCACGTTTAAGCTCTCAACGACTTTCCGCGCTGTCAGCTCTCCCCGTCATTTTGAGGGGGCAAAGCTAGGTCAGTGCCACGCCACATAGTGGTAAATGTGAATTCGCAAAGCATATCGCGCTCATCTAATTTCGCAATTGGCATATTTTTGGATCAAAAAAAGGGTTACTGGATTTGAATTGGATTAGTGTAGTCTTCGCCCACAGCTTGAATACCGGCTGAGAGGGAACAGAAAACAGGGTTGGCAGCATGGAAGAGCAACTGGCCGAACTCGCGGCGAAAGTCGCAGAGTTGGAGGCCGCAGCATCCGTTACAAATACGATGTTCGCGGAAACTTACTACTATTTAACGATACCGTTGATGGTGATCATTCACGCGGGGTTCCTGGCATATGAGATGGGCGCGTCGCGACTGAAGAATGTGCTTGCGTCAGGCGTCAAGAACATCCTGGCCTTCGCATTCATGATGCCGACCTTCTACTTTTTTGGTTGGTGGGTATACTGGGGCTTCCCGACAGGGATCACATTCTCGGCCGGAGCGATGGGCATTTCCGGCGCGGAATACGCAGCCTTTGCATGGCCCTGGAGCGAAAGCGCCGGTCCGAACCTGGCCGATCAGGCAACTGGTGTATTCTGGGGTGCTTTTGCGCTCTTTGCCGCCACAACGGCGTCGATCTTCTCGGGTGCCGTAATTGAACGCATTCAGGTCGCCGGATTTGTGATCCTCGCTGTCGTGCTTGGGTCGTTTGCCTGGGTTGTCGCGGCAGCCTGGGGCTGGCACGCCGATGGCTGGCTGGTCACAAAATTCGGTGTGCATGATTTTGGCGCAGCAGGGCTTGTACACGCAGTCGCGGGGTTCTTTGCCCTTGGCGTGCTGATCAATCTCGGCCCGCGTATCGGCAAGTACAACGCCGACGGTTCGGCCAACCATATTGGTGGCCACAACATGCCGTTCACGGTGACCGGCCTGATGCTGATCATTGTCGGTTTCTGGGGCTTCCTGATGGCCTGTGTCATCGTCCCCGGTGAGGCGTGGAGCTGGTATGCCGACAAAGCAACCACGATATACGGCACGCCGATGACGCTTTCGTCGCTGGCCTTTAACATCCTGATGGGCATGTCCGGCGGTATCATCGGCGCATGGGCGATCGCACGCGATCCGTTCTTCATGATGTCAGGTGCTCTGGCAGGCATCATTGCGACCGCTTCCGGTTTGGACGTTTATGATCCATCACTTGCCTTCATCATGGGCTTTGCAGGCGGTGCATTGCTGAAGCCGTGTTACACTTGGCTTGAAAGACGTGGGATCGACGATGCCGTTGGTGCAGTCACTGTGCACGGCACGATTGGCTTGTTCGGTTTGATCATGTTCGGCATCTGGGGCGCAGGCTTGCCTGCCATTCAGGGCGCAGACGTGGCGACAGTGTCGTTGTTTGGTCAGATCGTCGGCGCGGTGGTCTTCTTCCTGCTGGGTTTCGTGCCGGGCTATGTTGTCAGCTGGATTCTCAAAAAGGCGGGAATGCTGCGCGTCAGCGAAGAAGCCGAAATCGCAGGTCTCGACCTGACGAAAGTGCCAATGCAGGCTTATCCGGAAGGCATCTCGCCTTCCGCGAACCCTGCAGAATAGAACTCGGATCAAGGAGACTGGAAAATGGGATTTGATCTCGCAAGCGTCGATGAAATGACTGGCGCAATCTTTACGGGCGCCGGCAGCTCGATGTCAGTGGTCTGGGCCGTGATCGCGGCGCTGATCTGCCTCTATGCCGTGTGGAGCGGCAAGCGGCACGAACACGACGCCTATGACAAGCTGAGAAACAAGTAACGGCACCACCGTACCTGAAAGGGCCGCCCGACCGGGCGGCCCTTTTGCGTGTATAGAACCATGAATAAGACCGATTTGGCATATCTCGACCTGACGGCAATTGGGTTTTCGACCCGGGGCGAAGAAGTGCTCGCGGCTAGAGACGACGCATGGTGCGCGCGGACTCCTCATGGAATTGCGGTGTTGCGCAACAAGCATGCGGGTCTTCTTCTCCGTGACCGCCGGTTGCGTCAGGGCAGCCACGCCTGGCCGAATATGATGGCGCTTGAGGGGTCGTTTGCGGATTTTTGGCAGCGCAGCGTGATCTCGCAGGAAGGCGACACCCACAAAAGGTTGCGTGCCGCCGCGCAAGCTGCGCTTCGCGAAGAATACATACTGCAAATGAAGCCTGCGTTTTCAAAGATCGCCGGGGAACTTTGTGACGGTTTGCAGAGCCTTGAGTGGTTCGACATCGTTGACGGATTTACCGAGCCCTTTGCAGGTCGGGCAATCGCGCTTTTGCTCGGCGAGCCGGATAAAAACGCGGCGACGATTGCCGCCGATGCCAGCGCACTGGGCCTTGCGATGGGGCCAGAGGCGAAACGTCACGAGGAAAGGACCAACGCCGCCTGCGACCGCCTTTCCGGGCTTGCGAAAAACCTTTTGGATGCCCTTCCCGGCGAAGGCTTTATTGCGCGGCTAATGGGCACTCCCAATCTGGACAGGCAAGCGTTGATCGACCTGATCGTGATTTCGATCTTTGGGGGTGTCGACACCACTCGCGCGCAATTGGCCTTTGCGGCGTGGCTATTCGCGCAACACCCTGACCAATGGACCTGGCTTCGCGCTCATCCCGAGGCGATCCCGAATGCATTGGACGAAGTGATCCGAATGCGCCCGACAACGACGTGGGCCACGCGAGAGGCGCTTGTGGCGTTCGAATTCGATGGGGTAAAAGTGCGCAAAGGCGAAACGCTGCATATTCTCGTTCACGCCTCTGGAACCGACCCCTTAACCGGGCATGATGGAAAATTCGACATTACCCGTCCCACCAAGCGCCATTTCGGCTTTGGCGGCGGTGCGCATCACTGTCTTGGGCATTTCGTGGCCCGCACCGATATGGCGGCGGCACTTGAGGTGTGGTTGCAACGTTGGCAACGGATCGAGATTGTTGGAGAGCCAACGTTTCTACCTGACACCGGCAACACAAGCCCGACAAGCCTTCAGATCAGGCCGGAATGGGCATGATCCGCCAGTTAACGCTGCGCCGCTGACGCCTCGCGTATATCCACGTAACTGCGATACCAAAAATTTGCGGCGCGCATGAAATGGGGCCTTGCGAACGGGTGAAACCAGCGCGGCGCAAACCGCGTCTTGGAATAAGGCGTTTCGCCTTCCGCACTTCCCACAGCCTGCAAGGCTGCTTTCCGCCCCAGATAGGGCGCCAGAACCGTCCCACTGCCGCAATAGGCCAGTGAGAAGTGGAGGCCATCCTTTTCGCCGACATGCGGGATATGCCCGAAACTATAGCCGGTGTTGCCTGTCCAGACATGGCTGATCTTTGTCGCCTCAAGCTCCGGCCAAATCTCGGACATCGTCCGATGCAGTCGCCGCGCCGCTTTTGCCAGATCAATCCCGACAAGCGCGGCCCGACCGCCGAAGAGTATACGTGACCCATCCGGAGACACCCGGAAATAACTGTGCCGCGCCCGTGTCTCGACCATCATCCGCCGTCCCGGTGCCAGTTCACCAATCAGGTTTGGCGACAATGGCTCCGTCGCAATCAGATAGCTCGGCACCGGAAAGACCCTGGACGCAAACCATTGAAACGGTCGATTGGTATAGCCGTTGGTCGCCAGTATGATTTTGTCAGCCCGCACCTCTCCCAAAGAGATGGTCACGCGGTATCCAGCCCCCTCCCGCTCAATCGCTTCAGCCGGGCAATTGGCGACAACAGGAATGCCGCGCCGCAACGCGCCATTCAGATACCCCAGGAAATACTTTGCCGGATGCACGCCCGCATGTGTCGGGAATACCAGCCCGCCCTTGTATAATGGCGTAACGATTTCATCCTGCATCGCCGCGCGTTCAACCAATCGGACATCGACGCCACCCTTTTTGATCAGATGCGGTGCCAGTCGCTGTTGGTTGGCGAAATGGGCGTCCGTAAAGGCCAGCTGCAGGCGCCCGGTTTCCTGATAATCGCAGTCGATCCCTTCATCGCGGATGAAGTTCTGAACCCAGCCAAGCGCGCGCCCGGCTTCGGCAAACAGCGCATCGGCAAGGTCCGCTCCGTATTGCTGTGCCAGTTCATCCCAACTGAGCCGCGGATGCCCGCCCACCATACCGCCGTTGCGGGTCGAAGCGCCCTGCCCCGGCACACCGGCTTCGATCACCGCCACACGCGCGCCGGCGTCTGCCGCTGCGATGGCCGCGGACAGGCCGGTGTAGCCTGCACCGATCACCAGAATGTCGACCTGTTCCGGCAAGGCGGCATCGAGCGGCGGCCACGTCACATCGTCCCACCAATAGGGGTGTCCAAGCGGCGCGGCATCGCGTGTGAAAAGCGTCAATCGTAAATCCCCTTGACGCGCTTTTTCTCGGGGTCGAAATGTGGAAACGGCACGATACGCGCTTTCAGGCGCTTTTGCTGGCCGTCAAGCTGGCCGATTTCGATTTCGGTGCCGATTTCGGTATGGGCCGTTGCAACCCGCCCCAGCGCAATAACCTTGCCAAGGATCGGGGATTTCATTGCGGAGGTGATTTCGCCCACCTGCGCTTTGCCTACACGGATGCAATCGCCGGGTGACGGCACTTCACCACTCAAGATCTCAAAGCCCACCAGCTTGCGATGCGGGTGCGCTTTGCGCTCTTCCAGCGGGGCGCGACCGATGAAATCGTCTTCTTGCGTTTTCAACGGCACGGTGAAGCCGATCCCCGCTTCGAACGGGTCGGTCGTGTCGTCAAACTCGGAGCCTGCAAAGATCAGCCCCGCCTCGATCCGGATCATATCCAGTGCGGCCAGCCCCAAAGGCGTCAATCCGTAGGGTTCGCCAGCTTCCCAAACCTTATCAAAGATCGCAACCGCGTCATTCGGGTGGCAGAAGATCTCATAGCCCAACTCGCCCGAATACCCGGTGCGGGAAATCACAACCGGCAAGCCATCATAGTTGCCGACCCGTGCGATGGTCAGGCGGAACCAAGGCAGTTCCTTAATCGTCGGCTGGGTCGGCGGCGTCCAGAACACACTCTCCAGAATGTCCCGGCTGTGCCGCCCCTGCACTGCGATGTTGTGCAACTGATCCGTCGAAGGCCGGACCCAGGCATTCAGCCCACGTTTCGCCGCCTGCTCTTTCAGCCACAGCCCCGATGTGTCATTGCCGCCGATCCAGCGGAAATTGTTCTCGCCGAGGCGATAGATCGTGCCGTCGTCGATCATGCCGCCGTGTTCATAGCACATGGCGGTGTAACTCACCTGACCAACGCTGATCTTCTTGACGTTTCGCGTTACACAAGCCTGCATCAGCTCTTCCGCGTCCGGCCCGGTCACCTCGTATTTACGCAATGGGGACAGATCCATGACCGCCGCCTTTTCGCGCACCGCCCAGTACTCTTCGATACTGCCATGCTTGGGGAACGTGTTGGGCAGCCAATAGCCGTTATATTCGACGAAATCCTGCGTGTGCCGCGCGAAACAGTCGTGAAACGCGGTTTTCTTGGTCTCTTCCACATCCGCCTCCGCAGATTTTCGGTATCCGACCGAGCGCTGAAAATCCTCGGTCGCTTTATAGGTCCGCACCTGAATGTCGGTCGGGTTCCAGCCATTGGCCGGATCGACATCGCACGGACACGCGCTGGAAACGCAAACAAGATCACTCAGCGCTCGCAGCAGCACGTAATCGCCGGGGCGCGACCACGGGTCATCCATGCCGATCGCGTTGGTGTCATCCAGCATCGTGTTGAAAAAGAAGTTGATCGCCGGCCAGCCACCGCGCGGGCGCACGTCGAACTTGGCCAGTTCCATGTTCATGTTGTCGGAACAATTGACGTGACCGGGATAACCCAGATCTTCGTAATACCGCGCCGTGCAGGCCAATCCGAACGTGTCATGTCGCCCGCAGGTGTCCTGCACAATCTCGACCAGCGGTTCATGGTCCACTGTCCAGTATTTTGAAAAGATGCCGGGGTTGGGGTAAAGCGAGCCCATCAGGCTGCGGGTCGTGGTCGGATCAATCTCACGTTCCAGCCCATTGTCGAGCCCGCGCATCGAGAACGCCTGAAAGTCCGAGCACTCGCGACCTTTGACGTCGAGAATTTGGATAAATTCTCCCGCCTTGACTTCATAGGTCGTGGCATTTCCGGGCTGAATATTGATGTCTGCCAAAGGATCGGCCAGTGGATCGGGCGGGCCGAGATTGTCTTTTGCCATCCCCGGGTCGGCGCGGCGGATGTAGAGGATCAATTCTGTCGGGGCATCCTGCGCATCCGGGCTCATCGGGCCACCGGGTGCAGCACAGATCAGCAACCCGTCGGATTCCGCCACCATCGTTTCGGTCTCGCCGGGGCGCGTTCCGTCGCCCAGAACCGGGATCGCGTCGCCGATTTCGATGTTGAACCCCGCCGCCGCAAGCGCCTTCAGCACCTGCGCGCCGGAACGCGAGCCATTCGCCAGCGTCTCAATCGTAGCTGTCGGGCGCCCCTTTCCGGTGCGCCCCAACTGCGCCGCGTCAGAGCTTCGGTCAGGCGCAAAGAACACCAGTTCTCCGGCCTGCATCCCTTCTTTGTCCAGAACGCTGATTTCATCGCCGCGATAGATCGGCACCGCCCGCAAGCCGCCGCCGGGCACTGGATGGCGTTCAACGCCGTGCGGAAGTATCGGAAGCCCAGGCGCAATGACACCGGCCTTTTCCCAGGGATGTTCGATGAAGCTTTGTACTCCCATCATCGCAACTCCCTACGTCACGCCAAGCCTAGCGCCTTGCGGCGCTTTTCGGCCCAGGCGTTGATCGCGGTGTCAAAGGTCAGCGCCATGAAGACGACGGAGAAACCAAGAACGAAGTTCCAGCCCAAATGCGTGCCGGCCAGCGTTTTGCGCATTTCCTGTCCCAGATCACGGGTACCGATGAACTCGGCAATGATCACCATGAAGAAGGCAAAGACCAGCGCCTGATTTAAGCCAACGGCAATGGTCGGCATGGCCAGCGGGATTTGCACCTGTTTCAACTTCTGCCAGCGCGTGGCGCCTGACATTTCCGCCGCTTCGACCATCTCTGGCGGCACAGCGCGCAGGCCTTCGATTGTGTACCTGATGACCGGCACCATCGTGTAGATCAGGATCGAAATGATTACCGTGACCGGCGACACGCCAAAGAGCATCACAGCGGGCAGCAGATAGACATAGGACGGGAAGGTCTGAAAGATATCGCACCAGAATATGCCTCTTTTGGCCCATCTCTCTTTGCGGGCCGCAATAACCGCCAGCGGCGCGCCGATCAAAAATGCAAAGAACGTCGCCATGAAGACCGAGTGCAATGTCAGCATGGCGCGGTCCCAATATCCGAATTGCGCCACGATGCAAAAGAAGATGAATGCCAGAATGCCAGGCACCAACCCGCCCAAACGCAACGCAATAGCTGTGATCGCGATGATCACGGCAGTTGTCGGCAAGTAAAGCAGCGCGCGTTCGGTTGGGATAAGGATGAAGTTATTGAAGAAATAACGGATCCCGAAAGTGATCGCATTCACCCAATCCAGGGCCAGAAGTTCCTTGATCTGACCATCGAGCGCCCGGCCTTGAGTCATCGACTGACGTCGGCTGACCTCATCCAGTAGTGCGACCGAGTATTGTCCGGCGTTCCCCCATGTAAGGTCGCTGAACCGAACATCTTCCACGTATTGCGCCGCCCAGCTTACACCAAGCAGAACCGCGAAAGCCCCAAGACCGGCGATCAGATAGACATTGCGCCGCCACCACGGCGTGCCTTTTTCAAAATGCTCCGGCTGCTTCGTGACCCACGCCTTGGACAGCCGGTCAAGCGTCACCGCCAGAAGGACAATGGTAATCCCGATCTCCAAACTGCGGCCCAATTTGAACGACCCCATGACCTCCAGCAATTTCGCGCCAAGTCCCGGCATGCCAATCGCGGCAGTCAGAACCACCATCGCGAGACACAGCATGATGACTTGATTCAGGCCGACAAGGATCTCTGTCCGCGCCGTCGGGATGTAAACATTTCGCAGCATCTGCCAGCGTGTACAGCCCGACATCTTGCCCGCCTCAACGATTTCCGGCGAGACCTTTTTCAACCCCAGCGTCGTCATCAGGATCATCGGCGGGAGCGCATAAGCGGTTGTTGCAATGGTCGCCGCCGTCGGTCCCACCTTGAAGAAAATCACGGCGGGCAAAAGATAGCTGAAAAACGGCAATACTTGCATGATCAGCAACAGCGGTTTGATGATTTCCTCAACCCGCTTTGACTTCCACGACCAGATGCCAAGCATACCGCCGATGATGAACGAAATCGGCGCCGCAACGACAATGACACCCATCGTCTGCATCGTCAGTTCCCACTGCCCGATCAGTGCCGCCCAAAGAAACGTGCCACCCCCCAAAACCGCCAACTTCCAGCCGCCAAGCGCGTAACCGATTACCGCGATCACACCGACAATCACCGGCCACGGGATTGGCCCCACGAACGGCCAGCGCCGCTTGCCCTCCAAAAGGTTGGCAACCGTGTCAAGTGTGAACTGCAACGGCCCCTCGGCAACCCATCGCGTAAGATAGATCAACCCGAACCGCCCGGTTTCGCGATCTCCGCGAATGATGTCAAACACTACATCCAGCCAGTCGCGCCACGGCATCAGGATCCACTCCGGCGGGCGCACCAGCCCGTCTGGCAACCACGGTCTGAGCAGCGTCAAAAGCACCGCCGCACCGATCATGTACCAAAAAACGCGCACGGTGTTTCCCGGCACCGCAAAATATGCGCGTGTGCTTGTCATCCAGCCTCGCCCAACAGCAGGTTTAGCGCCTTGGCGCGCGACATCGCACCGATCAGTTTTCCGTCTCGGGCCACCGGGATCGCTTCGCTTTGATCATCCACAATGCGCCGCGCCAGCGACAGGATCGTGTCGCTTGCATTCACCGGCTCGCCCGTGCCGCTCAATCCATCCTCGGCCATGACGCCAGCATGAACGACCCGCGACTTTTCCACCTCCTCGGTGAACTTGCGGACATATTCCGTCGCCGGGTTCAGAACGATCTGGTCCGGTGTGTCGCACTGCTCGATCGCGCCATCTTTCATAATCGCGATCCGGTCGGCAAGGCGCAGGGCCTCGTCGAAATCATGGGTGATGAAAACAATGGTCTTGCCCAGCATCCCCTGCAGGCGCAGGAATTCGTCCTGCATCTCGCGCCGGATCAATGGGTCGAGCGCCGAAAACGGTTCATCCAGAAACCAGATATCCGGCTCAATCGCCAGACTGCGCGCGATGCCCACGCGCTGTTGCTGACCTCCGGACAATTCGCGCGGGAAATAGTCCTCGCGCCCGTCGAGCCCCACCAGCTTGATCACTTCCAACGCGCGGTCGCGGCGTGTGTGCTTGTCCTGCCCCCGCATCTCCAGCGGGAAGGCGACATTTTGCAGAACCGTGCGGTGAGGAAGCAGACCGAACGATTGAAAGACCATCCCCATTTTCGAGCGACGCAATTCGATCAGTTCGGCTTCTTTAAGGGACATGATGTCCTGACCGTCCACGTGGACGGTGCCACCGGTTATGTCGTGCAGGCGCGAAAAGCAGCGGACCAATGTGGATTTGCCGGAACCCGAAAGCCCCATGATCACCAGCATCTCGCCCTTGGCCACATCGACCGATACGTCCTTGACGCCCGCGATATACCCGTCGGCGCGGATGTCATCGAAACTCATGCTGTCGGGCATCTTTGCAAGATAGCCCTTGGGGTCCGCGCCAAACAACTTCCAGACGTTTTTGGCCGAAATCACTGCCGTCATTGCGCGCCCCTATTATGGTTTCACCCGCCCCGCATGGTCACGCGGGACGGGCGATCTTGTCGATTGAAGCTGGAATTAGCCTTTGCAGGCGTCAATCCACGGCTGAACGACATCGCCGTTTGCAGCCAGCCATTCGTCGGCTGCTTCTGCGGGCTCCAGTTCGTCAGTGTCCACAAGCTTGGCCATTTCGGCGATCTGCGGGTTGGTGAAAGAAATCTTGGTCAGCACGCAATATGCGCCCGGCCATTTGCCTTCCATACCATCCCAAGCGGCCTTCTTCAGATAGCCGGTCGCCGGGTTGCCGCAGTCATAAAGCGCGTCCTTGTTGGGACCGACCGCAGGATCACTGTCACAACCGTCTTCCCAAGTCGGGAATTCGACAAATTCACCGGGCCAGACGGCTTCGGCAAAATTCGGCGTCCAATTGAACACAACGATCGGCTTCTTGTCAGCTTCTGCCGCACCGATATGCGCCCAAAGCGCCGCTGCCGAACCGGCGTTAACCACGACGAAGTCCATGCCCAAAGCAGCAACACGTTCCTGACCGTGCTTCAGCCAGTCAACGGGGCCGTCTAGATACATGCCCCTGTCACCGGATTCAGCCGTAGCGAACAAGGCGGCGCAATCGTTCAGCGCTTCCCAGCTTGGCAGGCCCGGGCAGGCATCTTTCGTCCACATCGGGTACCACCAGTCTTCGCGCGTTACCGCATCGTGGTCGCCCGCATCATGCAGACCGCCCTTTTCAAGTGCTTCGCGGAAGGACGCGCCAAAGGCACCTTCCCAGACTTCCAGTTCCAGGGCCACGTCGCCAAGGCGAACCGATTCATAGACCGCCTGGCTGTCAGTCGTGACGAATTCAACGTTCAGACCCATGCCTTCATACATTTGGCCAACGACGTTCGACATTACGATCTGGCTGGACCAGTTGTGAATCGGGATCACAATTGGGTCGTCGCTGTCCATCGCCAGCGCCGGTCCTGTGACCATTGCCGCGGACAACGCTAGTGCTGTTAGTTTCTTCATTTTCTTACTCCCTGTTTAATGCTCGATTATCCTCGCAAATTCGCGGGCTAACCCCGCTGTAATTCAAATTTTCAGATAGTCCTCCAAGCTGTCATCCAGCGCATCCTTCCACGGTGTGTGGTGCGGCGGCGCTTCGGTGCCCGTCATCGGGCTGACATAACCGTTGTTACGGAAGGTCATGATGTCCTTCTTCTTGTGCTTCTTCCATGCATAGAACGCGGCATTGGACGCCGGAATGTCGAAAGACGGGTAATCCGTCTCGTCGATCAGTTCCTGAGTGTAGGCGCCCTGATAATCGATGCAGGCAAAGTCATCTTCCAGCGCCGCCTCTTCAGCTTTGCGCCTGGCCACATCGGCCTCGCGCGCGGCTATATCGGGAATGTCGATCTTGCCCATGATCGCATCGCGCACCCACCAGGCTTGTGCATCGAACATGTTGAACGTGTACCACTGGTCCTGCATGCCCAGATAGAAAAACCGCGGATCGTGGTTCCACACGACGCCCTTGTACAGGTCATCGGATGCCAGCACGTTCGCCGTTTTCAGGCGCAGGCTGTCGGGCAGGAACGGGAAGTGATGCTTGTATCCT
Source organism: uncultured Paracoccaceae bacterium (assembly GCA_951812305.1). GTDB lineage: Bacteria > Pseudomonadota > Alphaproteobacteria > Rhodobacterales > Rhodobacteraceae > Rhodobacter_B. Next base: position 11,631 of record CATOSB010000004.1, on the reverse strand, counting down.
GTACACAGGATGATCGCGTCCACCGTCGCCTCGTTGCCGTCGGTGAAATAGCAGGTCTTGCCTTCCACGCGGTCGAGCCCGGCAACCTCTTTCCAGTTTTCCGGCCATTTGTAACCGGTCGACCCGCCGCGACAACTTTGTACGATGCTCTTGCAACCGTATTTCCAGCATTGCGAGCCAATGTCCTCGGCGGAATAACTGGTGCCCATGATCATGATGTCTTTGCCCGTAAACTCGCGGGCATCGCGGAAATCATGGGCATGCAGAATGCGGCCGTTGAATCCCTCGAAGCCGGGGTATTCCGGCACGTTCGGCACGCTGAAATGTCCCGACGCCACGATCACATGGTCGAAAACACTGCTGCTTTCGCTGTCGGTGCTTTCATCGCGCACTGTGACTTCAAATCCGCCGTCGACTTCCCGAACGTCGCGCACGATGGTGTTGAATTGGACCCACTTGCGCACGCCCGCTTTCTCGACGCGGCCCTTGATATAGTCGAACAGAACGGCGCGCGGCGGATAGCTGGCAATCGGCTTTCCGAAATGCTCTTCGAACGTGTAATCCGCGAATTCCAACCCCTCTTTAGGGCCATTCGACCAGAGATAGCGATACATCGAGCCGTGACAGTTGTTGCCGAATTCATCGGTTCCGGTGCGCCACGTATAATTCCACAACCCGCCCCAATCGGATTGCTTTTCGTAACACACGATCTCGGGGATCTCGGCACCCATTTCCGCCGCCGACTGGAACGCGCGCAGCTGGGCAAGGCCCGAGGGGCCTGCCCCGATGATGCAGATACGTTTGGTCATGCCACTCCCTCCACTATTGTCTGAACCGAAGTCGACGCCGCCATCCGCATCGCCTTCGCCTCGGAATAAATATCTGAATGATACCAGTCGCTTGCCGCCTCGTAAGACGGGAACTCGATCACCACGTTGCGATCCCCGGGCGGCGTGCCCTCGTGACTTTGCGACCGCCCGCCGCGCACCAGAAACCGGCCACCGAACGCCTCGATGGTCGGCTGCACTTTTTTGACGTATGCGGGATAGCTGACCGGATCGGTCACTTTGATCTGAGCGATGACGTAGCCGCGCGCCATCTCATTGCACCTCCGCTTTTGATGTCGAGGCGTCCCAGTCCGGCTCAAACCCCAGCACCACCGTGTCCGGCGGCAAGGCCGGGTTGAACAGCGCGTTATGGGCCATTGTGGATTGATAGAGCGGGTTCTTCGGGATCAACCGCCAGACTTTGCAGTGCAAATCAAAGACCTGCGCATATGCGTCGAACTGCAGCCGTACATGCCATGCGGCGCGGATCTTCGCGGCACCGGGGCTGTCAGGCGGGAAGGTCGCGGTCAGAATGTCGGAAAACTCCGCCGCCTTCTGATAATACGTTGCTGAGAAGAATTGCAGCGCGTTTGACCGGCGCTGCGCCGGGTCGTTGGTTTTCTTCGCCATATGAACCAGTTCCGGCGTGACCGAATGCTTGGGCGATTTGTTCAGGATGGTGATGATGTGGCCCATCGGTGCCGGGTCGCCGGCAAGAAAAAGTTCTGGTGTGATCGCGTCATCGGGCCGTCCGTGGTTGTCACGCATCGCAAGTTGACGCACACGGCACTGCCATTTCAGAAACGCCGACCGCAACGGGTGGTGTGAATAGCTTTGGCCGAGGACTGCACTAACCGAACTCATGCGACGTCCCTCTTTTCGGCATCGGGCATCGCAAAGTCGCGATCATGGGTCAGGCTTGGAATTCGCTTCCGCGCTGCCGCCACTTCATCGAGATCAATCACCGTCTGCACTACGCCAGAGCCGTCGCCGCCATCGGCCAATACCTCACCCCACGGGTTCACGATCAGCGAATGACCGTAGCATTCACCGCCCCCCGGCACTGGTCCAACGGCACAGGCCGAAACCATGAAACAGGTATTCTCAATCGCCCGCGCCCTGTTCAGCACGTGCCAATGCGCTTGCCCCGTCACTTTGGTGAAAGCAGCCGGACAGGTCAGGATTTCAGCCCCGGCATGCGCCAGTCGGCGATAGAGATCGGGAAATCGCAGATCGTAACAGATCGTATGCCCGATTGCGCCAAACGGCGTTTCATGCAGAACCGCCGCGCCGCCCGGCGCCACCGTATCGCTTTCGCGGTAAACAGCCGTGTCGGACAAATCGACATCGAACATGTGGATCTTGTCGTAACTGCCGGTCACACGACCGCCGGGGTCGACCATGTACCCGCGATTGATGATCTTCTCGCCCGGACCGGCCACAGCAATTGATCCGATGTTGACCCAGACTTTGTGCTCTGCCGCAAAGGCCTTCAACGCTGCCAGAACGGCGTGCTCACCTTCTGCCGGTGCAGGCGGATTGAGCGCCCGCCCTTCGGATTTCAGTCCACCGCAATATTCCGGCAGGAACAGCATTTCCGCGCCACCGCGCACTGCCTTCTCCGCCAATGGCAATGCCTCGGCGATGGCCGCCTCCATATCTGGCACGGGCCGGGTTTGCAGGCATGCTATGTTCAATGGGCGCGGCATCAGAACTTGGTATAGGCCTTTCTCAATGTGACCAGCGGATGGCGATCCGACATCTGGAACTTCAACAACAATTCCCGCGCGATCATGTCACGATCCTGCTGGTTGTCGGGCAGGTCAATCGTGTCGGGGATCCGCACCCAACCGTTGATATTGCGGTCGAAGACGGCGGGTTTGCCCTCTTCATAGCCCATATGGATGTCTTCCAGCCAATTCAGATCGTCCCAGCCCATCACTTCCATGTATTTAGCAAGGAAGGGCGTGATCCGGTCGTAATCCGGCACCAGATTTACATCATAGCGATAGCCGATGTGCTGCCCGATTTCCTTTTCGCGTTCGCTTTCCAGACCGTCCGCGTCGTTCAGAAACTGGTCGACATCCTTGATCTCAGAGCCACGGTAAACTGTTCCAGCCATATCTTGGGCTCCCTACAGGTGGTGATAGTCTTCGACGCCAACCGTGTGGTTGGTGCCGGCCAACGGAACGCCCGCCATGGCGCTTGCTTCCATCGTCAGCGCGGCAAGGTCTTCGACCTCCAACGAATGCAGATGCGTCTTGCCGCAGGCGCGTGCGAACAACTGTGCCTCGATGGTCAGCGTGTGCAGGAAGTTGTACACCCGCTCCGCCGCCTCGTCCGGGTCCAGCCGTTGGCGCAAGGCCGGGTCCTGCGTGGCCACGCCAACCGGGCAGCGCCCTGTGTGGCAGTGATAGCAATATCCCGGATCCGCCCCGATTTCCTCAGGATAATTCGCTTCCGGGATGTCCTTGTTGCAGTTCAAAGCCATCATGACGGAATGTCCCAGCGCAATCGCGTCGGCACCCAGCGCGATGGCCTTGGCAACGTCCGCACCGTTCCGAATACCACCAGCATAAACAAGGCTGATCTCGCCCCGCTTGCCAAGGTCGTCAATCGCCTTGCGCGCCTGACGGATCGCCGCCATGCCCGGAACGCCAGTATCTTCGGTGGCAAGGTGCGGTCCTGCGCCAGTTCCGCCTTCCATCCCGTCGATATAGATCGAATCCGGATCACATTTCACCGCCATCCGAACGTCGTCGTAGACACGCGCGGCACCCAGTTTCAGCTGGATCGGGATCTGCCAATCTGTCGCTTCGCGGATCTCCTGGATCTTCAGTGCCAGATCGTCCGGACCCAGCCAGTCCGGATGCCGTGCGGGCGAACGCTGGTCGATGCCCGCAGGCAGCGAGCGCATTTCGGCCACCTGGTCGGTCACTTTCTGCCCCATCAGGTGACCGCCAAGCCCAACCTTACAGCCCTGACCGATAAAGAATTCGCATCCATCCGCTAGGACGAGGTGATGCGGATTGAAGCCATACCGAGACTGAATGCACTGATAGAACCATTTGGATGAAAAGCGCCGCTCATCCGGGATCATGCCGCCCTCGCCTGAACAGGTCGCCGTTCCCGCCATCGTCGCCCCACGCGCCAATGCCGTCTTGGCTTCATAGGACAGCGCGCCGAAGCTCATCCCTGTGACATAAACCGGAATATCTAGCTCCAAAGGCCGCTTCGCTCGCGGGCCAATGATCGTCTTGGTCTCACATTTTTCGCGATACCCTTCGATGACAAACCGTGTCAGCGTGCCGGGCAGGAATGTCAGATCATCCCAATGCGGGATTTTCTTGAACAGCGAAAACCCCCGCATCCGGTAACGCCCAAGTTCTGACTTGATATGGATGTCGTCAATGACGCGCGGCGGAAAGATAAAGCTGTCGCCGATCCGATTGGTATCGCGATCCAAGGGTTTCTTTGTTGTTGGGCATCCGTCTGCCATTTTTTACTCCCTGATGCGGCGTTGCCGCTTCTAAATTCCCGTCCCGGGCTTGACCCGGGACCTCTTGTTTTGCGGGACCCCGGATCAGGTCCGGGGTGATCTTGTGCCGCGTTGCGTCACAAGATCAGTTTCTTCTCGTTGGGTTCCAGATTGTCGTAGTTCCAAAGCTGTTTGCCCGCGACAATCTTGGTAAAGTGATCAACGCCCTTGTCCGGCATCATCCCGTATTGCGTTAGTTTCCGCGTCAGCCAATCCTTGTCGAGCTGCGTCAACTCGGCCTCGACCGCATCCACGCCGCAGGACTGAATGTCGCCACCGACATAGATCGTGCCGTCATACATCGAGTCGCCAAGGTTCTTGCCCGCGTTGCCGCACACGACCATCCGCCCCCGCTGCATCATGAAACCGCTAAGCGCGCCGGTGTCGCCGCCGACGATGATCGTGCCGCCCTTCATGTCGATCCCGGTGCGGGATCCAACGGAACCGCGACACACCAAGTCGCCGCCACGAATGGCCGCCCCGAACGTGGACCCGGCGTTCTTCTCAATGACCACGGTGCCCGACATCATGTTCTCACCACACGACCAGCCAACCCGGCCATTAATCCGCACATTCGGCCCGTCGATCAAACCGACGGCGAAATATCCGGTGGAACCTTCGACAATCAGGTTCAGCTTGTTCAGAATGCCTACAGCCAGAGAGTGCATCCCGCGCGGGTTCTGCAGAACAATTGTGCCATAACCCTCTTTCATCAGCGACCGGATGTTCGCATTCACCTCGGTCGTGGTTTTGCCGTCGCAGTCCAGATCGGTGCGCTTGTTGAAATCGACATCATCCGCCCAAGGGTAAATGAATCGCTCCTCCGCATCCGGATCGAATTCCATATAAAGTGATTTGCCGGTCAGCTGTTCGGTTGTCATGCCCAGCGCATTGACGCGCTCTTCCCGGCTCATTTCCTTCAGCTGGGCGTCAGTCACGCTTGCCATACGCGTACCTCCTCGTCGTACGGATCGACGGTGTCGATTTCTTCGGGAAGTATGGCGCGGATCGCCACCTCTTCGGATGCCATCGCGATCAGGTCGTCACTTTCGTACAAAACCAGCGGTTTGGCGGCCATCGTGTCCTTGGCCATGCCCAACTGATCCTTGGTGCACACGAGATAGGTGAACACCCCGTCAATTTCGTCGATTGAACGCTTCAGGCTTTCCTCAAGTGGAACACCGTTGGCGAGGTTGTGGGCAGTGTAAACGGCAAGCAACTCGCTGTCGCAATTCGACATGAACCGATGGCCTTTGCGCTCCATCTCGCGGCGCATGATCCAGTAGTTGGTGATTTGCCCGTTATGAACGACCGAAACGTCGTTGTAAGGGAAGGCCCAATATGGGTGCGCGGATCTGATATCGACGTCCGATTCCGTCGCCATCCGCGTGTGCCCGATGCCGTGCGTACCTTCAAAGTCGCCAAGCCCGTATGCTTCGGCAACTTCCGCGGCATCGCCGAGATCCTTGATCAGTTCCAGCCCGTTGCCGAGCGACAGGATCTCAACACCTTCGGTTTCCTCGATATGCTCGGCCATCTCGCCAGTGTCGCCGCCATGACCGATGACATAGCGTAGGGCATAGGGCCGGACACGGTCCTTTACTTTGACCTTTGCACCATGCTCGGCGAGGATGGCCTCGACCGCGTCAATCCGCTCTTCCAGCACCTGATGGATGCCGCGACCGCGATCCATATCCTCGGCCTCGGCGACTTTCAGGCGCATAATGTAATCGCCCTCTTTCGCCTCGTTATAAACCGCATACCCAGTCGAATCCGGGCCGCGATGTTTCAGCGCCTGTAACATCGCGGTCATCTCACCGCCGACATTGGAGCTTTTGCCCTTGTGAATTATTCCAGCGATTCCGCACATTTTACGCGGTGCCTCCTTTGCATTTGTTCGGGGGAAACCTCCCCCCTAACCCCGCTCCTGAGAGGAGTGGGGAATTTTGTAGCGCTTGCGGTCTATGGCAGGCATTCCATGTAGGTTTCGTTGTCCCAATCGGTGACGGTGGACATGAAGCGCGCGTATTCGTCGTGCTTGTATTCATGGTACAGCCGGTACATCTCACCCGGCATGCCGCGACGCACCACCTCGCTGCCTTCCAGATGCTCCAGCGCCTCACCCAGCGACATCGGCAATTTCTTGACGTCTTTGCCTTCCTTGATCGCCTCATAGATGTTGCGCTCCTCCGGCTGACCGGGATCGAGCTTGTTGTCGATGCCGTCATCCATGGCCGCCAGCAGGGTCGAGCCCATGATGTAGGGGTTCACCATTGAATCGACCGAGCGGTATTCAAAGCGCCCCGGCGCGGATACGCGCAAACCCGTGGTGCGGTTCTGGAAGCCCCAATCGGCAAAGACCGGCGCCCAGAAACCTGTATCCCACAACCGACGGTAAGAGTTCACGGTCGAACAGCCAATCGCGGTCAGTGCCTGAAGGTGCGTGACCACGCCACCGATCGCCTCCAGTCCTTCCTTGCCCGGCATCTGTGGATCGTCGTCATCGGGCATGAACGTATTCTCGCCGCCCTTGACGTACATGTAGTTGTCTTTCATCCCCGGCAGTTTGTCAGGGTCGTTTCCACAGCGCACAAATTCGTCCTCGCCACCACGCCAAAGGCTCATGTTGTGGTGACAGCCAGAGGCCGAGACACCCATGAACGGCTTGGTCATGAAGCAGGCAAAAATGCCGTGTTCACGCGCGACCTGCGCACAGATCTGGCGATAGGTGGTCAGACGATCCGCGTTGCGCAGTACGTCGTCGAACATCCAGTTCAGTTCCAACTGACCCGGCGCATCCTCGTGGTCGCCCTGGATCATATCCAGACCCATCTGGCGGGCGTATTTGATTACCTGCATCGATACAGGACGCAGCGATTCAAACTGGTCGATGTGATAACAGTATGGTTTCGAGAAGCCGTCCTTGGGCTTGCCATTCTCGTCGAACTTCAGCCACATCATTTCCGGCTCTGTGCCGATGCGCAGCGAGCGGCCGTGCTTTTTCTCGAACTCTTCATGCAGACGGCGCAGGTTGCCGCGTCCATCGCTGGTAAGATACCCGCCCGGATTTTCCTTTTCCTCGCGGTTGCGGAACAGCGTCGAATACATCCGGCCAATCTGCGGCGCCCATGGCAGCTGCATGAATGTTTCCGGCTCAGGAATGCCCACGAGTTCCGCCGCTTCGGGACCATAACCCAGATAGTTGCCCGCGCGGTCGGTGAACAGGTTGACCGTTGCGCCGTAAACCAGCTGGAAACCCTTTTTGGCAACGGTTTCCCAGTGATCAGCCGGGATGCCCTTGCCCATGATCTTGCCGGTGACAGAGACGAACTGCAGATAGAGATATTCAATCCCCAACCTGTCAATCATCTCGCGTACTTCTTTGATTTTTTCATCGCGCCCCGGCGCGTCTACAAAACGTTCGAGATCAGTGGCCACTTTTCTCTATCTCCCTCTTCGTGTTTCGAATTGGGGCATTCGCCCCTGTTATTGAATTCTTCAGCTCCAAGGATACGGGCTGTTTGACACCGGATGCAGTTTGCCCTCGGCAAAACGGCTGAACCGGAATGGTTCCAGCAGCTCTTGCTTCTCGCCCAGCACTTCGTCAGCAATCAGATGACCGACGCCGATCATCTTCCAGCCGTGGTTTGAATCTGCGATCACCGCAACGTTTTCGCGGAAATGGTCAAAGACCGGGAAGCTGTCTGCGGTGAAACATCCGATGCCTCCCGACGCCTCGCGGTGGTATTTGGGCATCGTGCCTTCATAGCGCGCCTGACAATGCGCCAGCGCGCTGACCCACATATGGGCGAATTCATCTGACGCTACAAATTCCGGTGACGATGGTCCGTAAGGATCGATCTGCACCTTGTCCCACGGCGTTTCGACCTTGTAGGGGCTTGCGCCGCCCTGAATGCCGCCAAAGTGGTAATCCGGCTTGTAGTAGATGCCCCACATCTCTTCGGTGATCGTCGAACCATCCACCGTTGAGATCAGTTCCGCATCCGTATCGACATGGATCACCGGCGGCATGGAACCGTCGTTGGCCAGGCCAGTGTCTGGGTCGAGTTGCAGGACGCCCTCCTCCAATTGCCAGAACCGCCACATGTCGACGCCTTCATGCACGTTGCCATCCAGATCCTTGACTGTGATTTCGCTTGGCTGGCCCAGCATCGACCAGAAATCCCGCGCCCAAGGCCCCACGGCGACCACAACTTTCTCGCAGCTGATCCGCCCCTTGCTGGTTTCCACCGCCTGCACGGCGCCGGAACCATTCTCACTGACAAACCCGGTCACTTCGACGCCAGTTAGAATCCGCACGCCCAGTTTCTCGACCTTGTCGGCCAGCGCATACATCGTCTTGGTCTGGTTAGAATATCCACCGCGCTTTTCGTGCAAGACGCCAGTGATGTTCTTTGCCTGCCAGTCCCCGAATATCCCACGCATATAGCTGTCGCAGGCATTGCCGCCTTCGATGAACACGCTCTCATACCCGATGGCCTGCTGTTGCGCGAATATCTGGCCTACGTCATCGCGCATGCTTTCGCTGGAAATCTGCATGTATCCGACCGGGTGATAACTCAGCCCCTCCGGATCGCTTTCCCAGACATCCACCGAATGCGCCATCAGCCTGCGCATCGCGGGTTGGAAATAATTGTTGCGCACCACACCGCAGGCAATCCCTGACGCCCCGGCCGCAATCCCACTTTTGTCGAGAATGACGATCCGGCCCTCGATCTCTTCACCGCGCTCGATCAAACGCTCAGCCAGTTTCCACGCAGTCGACACGCCGTGAATCCCGGCCCCGATGATCACGAAATCTGCGTGCTGGGGGAATGCCATCCATAACCTCGCCAAGTACTGCTCAAGACAGAACAGCCCGATTCCGAACCAAAATCAACCAAATACTGATCCAACACTTGCACATTGGTACCTTGAGCGTATTATTGGACTATTATTGGTATAGAATCCTGGAGTTTGCGCATATGGGTCGGCGTAGTTTTGCAGAAGTCGCGACAGAGATTCGCCAGTCCATCGACGATGGAATCTATCAGCGATTCGAACGCCTGCCGCCGTCCCGTGTTCTTGCCGAAGACCTTGGTGTTGCCCGCAACACGCTGCGCGACGCGCTCTATCAATTGGAAAAAGAGGGCTTGCTTGAAACACGCGCTGGAAGTGGCACCTATGTGACCGCGGCCAATAAGGATCTCGTTCCGAGTGCTGTGGAAGAGGCGACGCCGCTGCAACTGATCGACGCCCGTTTCGCACTGGAACCGCATATCTGCCGACTTTGTGTGCTGCATGGTCGGCGTGAAGACTTCGAACTCATGGATGCGTTGTGTACCCGCATGGAAAACTCCGTAGGCAACCCTGTCGAATTCGCCGAGGCCGACACCGAGTTTCATCGCGCCCTCGCGGCGGCAACCCGCAATGACTTACTGATCTGGCTTATTGGACAGATCAACACCGTCCGTTCGCTCGACGAATGGACCCGTATGCGCCAGCTGACGCTCGATAACGACATCATCTCGGTTTACAACATCCAGCACCGCGACACTCTGAACGCCATTCGTAACCGCGAACCCGAACGCGCCGCGCAGAAGATGAAAGAACATCTGGAGGCTGCGCGAATGTCACTCATGCGGGCCGCGGCAGCTTAGCGCCTGGCTACGCCATCATTGAAAGAAAATGAGTAACTCCCAAGCACCCCCCACGTTTGAGTGTTATTGTCAGTTTTATGGTGAGTCGAATTTGCCATTTTGCGCGTGTTTTTTTTCTTTCTTGTCTGAATTCTGTGGCGCCGGGTTGATTTCTCTGAATCAGTGGTGGGATGGATCAGGTTGCCGCCCTTGAACAACTTCTCGCCACGGCTCTGCGTCGGATCGCTGAGCTTGAAGCTGCGTTGGCGAGCATGGCGGAAGAGATCACGGACCTGCGCCGACAGTTGGCCAAGAACAGCAGCAATAGCAGCAAGCCCCCTTCAAGTGATGGCCTGAAGAAGCCAGCCCCGCGCAGCCTGCGTGGCAAATCCGGAAAGAAAAGTGGCGGCCAAGTTGGCCACCGGGGCGACACCCTGCGCCAGACGTCAACACCCGACTTTGTCGAACGGCATGAGGCGACGCATTGCAGCGCCTGTCAGAGCGCCCTGACGGCGGAGATGGTGAAAGGGATCGAGAAGCGTCAGGTGTTCGACTTGCCTGCGCCACGCCTGGAGGTCACCGAGCATCAGGCGGCGGTTTATTGTTGCGACCATTGTCGAGCCACGACGACGGCTGGCTTTCCCGATGGCGTGGCCGCGCATGTGCAATATGGCACGCGCATGCGGGCAGTGGCGGTCTATTGCAATGTTCAGCAGCTGATACCCGAGGATCGGGTCTGCCAGCTTATGCGCGACCTGTTTGGGGCCACCAGCTTGTGCGCGGCCAGCGTGACCAACTGGACGCGCGGCGCGGCAAATAAGATGGGTGTCGTGGTTGAACACATTCTCGCCCGGCTTGCCGAAGGCGGCGTTCGGCATCTGGACGAGACCGGACTTCGTGTTGCCGGCAAGCTGCACTGGCTGCACACGATCTGCGATACCGCCTTCACCCATTACCGCATCAGCGCCAAACGCGGTGCTGTTCCAACCTTCCTGACCGGCGGGACGATCATTCATGATCACTGGAAACCCTACTACGCCCATATGAGCGGAGTGGACGCCCACGCCCTCTGCGGGGCGCATCACTTGCGCGAACTCAAGGCCATCGAAGAGATCGAAAAAGAGCCTTGGGCGACGGAGATGAGCGCAGTGCTTCATAGCGCCAATCAGCTCAGATGCGCGGCTCAGGATCAAGGCGAGACCGAACTCCCGGAACTGGTTCGCCAGGGTATAGTCACCAGATACATGGCGATCCTCGCCAAGGGGCTCGCCTTCCACGAACGCCAGCCCCCGCTGGCCAAAAGCCCCGGCACCCGCGGCCGAAAAGCCAGGCGGCCAGGCCACAACCTGCTCCTCCGCCTGCGTGACTACCGCGATGACGTTTTGCGATTCATCGCCGACTTCGCGGTCCCATTCACAAACAATCAGGCCGAACAGGACCTGCGCATGATGAAGCTGCGCATGAAAATCTCGGGCACCTTCCGCACCCTCGAGGGCGCGCGGGTCTTCGCCGACATCAGGTCCGTCATCTCGACGGCCAGAAAACACCGGTTCAACATCCTGGAAATCCTGACCCTGTCACCACCTCAGATCATCGCACGGCTCTGACGGAACAAAACCCCGCAACC
>CATOSB010000003.1:30000-245036 GCA_951812305.1 uncultured Paracoccaceae bacterium | reverse complement strand
CCGCCTTCTGTCCCTGTGACAAAAAAGCCGTAGCTGAATTCTGTCAGCACAATGTTCACAATCTGCGCTCCAGACAATCCGTACCGGATATCCTGCCGGCATTATCAAGCGTTGTATCGGCAAAACTCCAGGGCCGGGCATTGCCTTTGACCCATAGCTCGAAGAGCCGATGTCTGTCCCTGAGATCATACAGGCCGGCAAGCAGGGCGCTCGACCGGGATCCCATCCGTTCATGATCTTCTTCCGACAGCATGTCCGCGTCGAGCCAGGTCCGGATCGAGAGAATGCGCTGCCGCTCCTCACCGCTGCCTGTCTTGCCCGGATCCATGTCCATGCTGACCGCGACAAACGCGCCGCGCGGATGCGGGATCATGAAGCTCTGCATTCCCTCCGGCCCGATCCCCATCTGACGGGCAACATCCGCAAGCTTGGCTGCCAGCCGCAAGGCCAGCTCCACCTCGAAAGAAATGTCCTCCGGAGATGCGCCGCCCCGTTCCAGGAGCCGCGCGAGCGCATGGTGGCTCATGCTCGCCCGGGTGCTGACACCGAACTCTATTTCGAAGTCATCCGTCGCCAGTATAGCATCGGAGAGGAACACCGCGCGTTCGGCATAGAGCGGCTCCGCGTCCTGCGGCAGGTGGAAGATGCGGTTCTCGGAGACCTTCGAAAGCCCGGAGGCAACGACCAGCGTCTCCCGTTTCGTCCAGACCGGAATCTCGGGATCGTCGAAGACCGGGCGCATGAGCGGCCGCAGGCGCTTGAGCACCCGCCCGGGTTTTTTGGAGCAACTGGAACGGTCGAAGACATCCAGGGCCTTCCGGCCTTTTGGCCCATCCGGCCAACCCACGATGCGGTCGTGATCCCGGAGGGAGTTCAACCAGGCTGTGGCATGGCCCCGCGCAGGTTTTCCATACATCCCTCACATCCCCCTGCCCATGCCGCGCCCGCGCGAGCGTTCCGGATTGAGACCCGTACCGAGCGACCTGGCCGCGTTGGACCAGGCGTACCAGGCGTATTGGATACCTTCCTCGTTGGTGACTTGCTTCAGCCCCCGGGCGATTTCAGCGTGCCGCCCGGTGTCCATCTCCGGCAGTGTCGCGGGCAAGTCCGCATCGGGACGGGCCAGGGCCAGCACTTCCCGATGCGTGAAGTTTCGATAAAGCCGTGCCATGAAGAGATAGTGTTGGCCCGGGATGTCTTGCGCTGAAGTCAGGGCGTCGAGCAACACCGTCCGGTCTGTCAGAATATCCTCGGCCTTTCTCGGCGACCCGTCCCGAAAGACCTGCTTCATCGCCTCCACAAGACCACCTGCCCCGTCCGGTAGATTCGGCAGTGATGCAATCCGCGCGACCGCCATTTCGCCCGGAGCTGGCTCAAGCCCTCGGCCAAGCGCTGTGTCAACTCTGGGCTGGACGGTCCCGTCGTAGTCCTTCTGGAGTGGGTATGAGTCGAACTGAAGCGGATGATTGCCTTGCGTATTTCTTTCGCTGAGATTGTTTCTGAACACGGTTTCATTGAACAGCCCGGCTGTAAGCTCCTTGCCCAGGGCCAGCCTGGCATCGAACGTGATGCGATCCTGCGCGAGCGCGGTCGCCACCTCACTCACGCGCTCCTGCGGCAGGCCGTCCGTCCGGTCCGCCACCTTGAGCAACGTCTGGATGTCACGCACGAGATCGCGCCGGTGAACCGGGTTCTCCGCATCCACCCGCTCGGTGATCGCCACCGCCAGTTGCAGGGCCATGTCATAGTGTTTCGGGTCGGGGACAAACGGCGGCTCTGCCGGAGCACCCTGCGCCGGCGGACCCGCATCAAGGGCAGCGGCGATGGCGCGGCGTTCTTCGGGGTCGAGTTCCGGCAGGCTCTGTGGCAGGGCTTTCGCCGGATCCTTCAGCACCCGGATTTCATCAAACGTGAAGGCTGCCTTGAGATCATCAAAGGTTTCCCGTGTCGCGTCATTGACCAGCATCGCCCCCAGCACCCCATTTCGGATTTCGTCGCGGGGCCGTGCATCGCGCGTCTCTGTCTGAACCATGTCCTCTCTCTCCTGTCGCCGTGTGTGATGTCCGTCTTCCGGACCCTGCCGCCGCGCGGCCTCGCGCCCCAGATGCCGGGCCGCGTTCGCCCGCGCCGCCGCATCGAGCGCGGGCAGGCTGGACGGCATCTCTTCGGCAGCCTCATAAAGCGCCCATATCTCGGACTGCGTGAAGCGCGCGCCCATGCGCTCGACCATATCCTCAGGCAACCCGTCACCAGCCCCGGTCAGATGACCAAGAATATCGGCCCGCTCCTTTCGAAGCTCCGCCGCCGACGGCAACGGCCCCGCGCCCAGAGCCTGCCCGATCGCTGTCGCAAGTTCCGGGACTCTGTCTTTCGCCGCCGCTGCGGCCCGCGCGGCCCACGCCTCGGACACCTCGCCCTGCTCATGCCCTGCCGCTTCGAGCATCCGGGCAATGGACTTCGCAAGATCCGGATCCTTGTGCACCGCGTCGCCCAGGGGCACATGACGGCTGATCGCCACGGCCAGAACAAGCGCAAGATCTTCGGTCGCCTTGCGGGGGGCCGGCTCTGCACCCCCGCCCCATGGGCCGCCCGGCCCCTCCACCGCTGCCCGAACATAATCCGGTGCCACCACATCGCCCTCGATCCGCTCCGAGCCGGGGATATCCCGCCCGCGTGCCGTCTCCGCAGACACAGACGTCGCACGGCTCACATCCACGCCGCGCATCCCCGCCCTCTCTTTACTTCGGACCTCTCTTCTTTCCGCCACCGCAGCAGCATAGGCGCGCGGCCTGGTTCCCGCCCGCACAGACGGACCCAGCCCCCAGAGCGCCAGCGCATCCCGCGCGACCTGCTCGTCCGACGCATGCAGGCCTCCCAACAGCCCCCGCCCCCCTGAACGTTGCGGGCGCGGCCGGGACCGCCGCATCTCTTTCGCCCTCTCTGCCTCCGCGCGTACACGCGGATCGGGAAAGCGCTCCGGCGCACCCGGCCCGGGCACCAACTCCGCAAGGCGCCCCTCCGCCCGCGCCATCTCCGCACGCGCCATCTCCGCACGCCTGCCATAAAGCGTCAGCCCGTCCCGGAAGAGACCGGCCAGCCGCGCCGCGCCGAGCGCTTCGGCCACGACCGCCCCCCGCGCCAGCATGCGTCCCACAGTCAGAAGACGCCCCTCATGGTCCGTTCCCGCGATCCGGTCTGCCTCCCGGTCCGCGACGACCGGAATGTCCCCCGGCAGCTGCCGCAGCACCTTTCGCCAGGCGCGCGGATCGGACAGGCTGCGCACCATCTCCTCCACCGCATCGCGATCCTCGCCCACAGGGGCCTCCCCCTCCCGCAGCGCCGCCGCACCGATCACCTCCGCCAGAACCTCCGCCCCGACACCCGGAGACAGCGGCGCGCTGCCCGGCGCAAAGCCCAGACCCGTCATCTCGCCGAACCGGCGCATCGCTTTGGCGATGTCACCATCCTCCCGCTCCTCCGTCTCTGTCGAATGACCCCTGAGCGCCTCACGCGCGCCCATGGCCGGATCGAAGCCGTAATCCAGAACGCTGGTCGCCCCCGCGTCCCGCCGCGCGATCCGCAACAGCATCTCCTGCACGCGCCCCTGTGCGCACGGCGCCACGATATGGAACTCACGCTCGTGCAGCGCGATGGCGCTCGCCAGCACCTGCCGGTTCATCCCCGGGGCGGCCAGCAGGTGGACACTTTCGCGCACCCGCCCGAGTTCGCCATGGATCGTGCCCGCAAAGCCAAAGCGCCACGCCGGAATGCCCTCCATATCCCGCGTCAAAACCACCTCGCGGGCCTCCCCGGGGTCTTCGCACACGGCGAGCACGAGACCGCCCGTCTCCTCGTCACGACCCCGCACCACCGCCGTCTCCCCGGCGCCGAGGGGCGGCACGGCACGCTCACCCGCCTCCCGTGCCCCCCGTGCCCAGGGCGTCGAGCCCATGAACCGGATCCGGTCCTGCGGCCTGAGACCCTCAAGCGGACCCGCTTCGTCCGCCGCGAACGCCGCCCGCTCCGGCACCGCCCGGTCATATTCGGCGCGGATGGCGCACGTCAGCCGGTCAGCATCCGCCCGGCTCCAGGCCAGCGCGATCCGATCATCGATCCCGTCCTCCACATAATCCCGCGCCACCTGCCGCAGCGCTTCCCGCGCCGTGCCCACGGACTGGACAAGCCCGATCTCGTCGAGATCCACCGCCGCCGCCTCGGCCTTCCCGCCGCCGGCCTCCAGACCTTCCAGAACCTCGGTGATATAGCCGACATGCCGACGGTTGCGCACCAGACGCGCCGCCCCCACCCGGGTTTCCAGCGCCCGGAACACCGGACCCGCCTCCAGCGGCACATGCATCCCCTCGTCAAGACAGGCCACAAGCTTCGCCCCGCTGTCCTCGATCCGCCGAAGAAGCTCTGTCGCCTCCCGGCCCCCCAGCCGTCCGGCATCGTCGAGGATCACCACAGTGGCGGGATCGAGCGTGACATCGGGCGCATCGCCCTCCGTCTCCCCCAGAAACCGCGCCAGCGTCCGGGGCCGCGCCACACCGGCCGCGCGCAGCGCATCAAGCCCCGCCCCGCCGGGAGCTGTCGCCAGCACCTGCCAGCCCGCATCCTCATGGCTCCCCGCGATCCCGCCCGCCAGACGCGTCTTGCCGCTCCCCGCCGCGCCGCGCACCAGCCTCAGCCGCCCCGGGGCCAGCGCATGGCCGAGCGCAGCGATCTGATCGGGATCCAGCGTCGCGCCCGCCGCCTTCAGAACCCGGTCCACATGCCTGGCTCGCGGGGCCCGCTCCGGTGCCGGGGCCAGCGCCAGCCGCACCCCGCGGTCCACCGCGTCCAGTTCCGCCGCGAGTTGCGTCTTCGTCGTGTAGACCCGATCCCGGGAGGGGGTCGCACCGCTCTGCGGGCCGGGCCCTTCATCATCCCCGCGCCCCGGTCCCGGGGACCGCCCTCCGGGCACGACCAGGTCGGAATGCGACATGGCCGCGCGAAAGAGCCGCAGGAAGGTCTCCGGTTCGCAGACAGCCCGCGCCAGGCGATCGGCCACATCCTCGGCCCGGATCACCGAGCGGCGCTGGATCAGATCGTCGATCACCCGCCGCGGATGGCGCGCATAGCCGCGCGGATCCTCGCCCACCACCGGATCGCCCCCCTTGCGCCAGGTCGCCGCCATCAACCCCGCGCGCCGCTCCGCGATCCCCATCAGTTCCGCATCCCCCGCAAATCCGACCCGCGTCATCTCCACCCCCGAGGCGCGCCAGTCGGCGCGGCCCGAGAGACCCAGACCCTCCGCGCCCGGTACCATGCCGCCCGGGGGCCGCTCCGCATCCGCCGGCATATCCATGTCGAGATGACCCGCCGCCTGGGCCAGCCCCACCAGATCGGCCGCACAGTCCATGTGACCTACACGTCCGTAGACCGCCAGATGATCCCGGTGGCGCGAGAGCGCCACGTAAGCCGCATGCCGGTGCATCTGGCGATGCGGCAGCACGAAGACCGCATCCGCCGTCATGCCCTGCGACTTGTGCACCGTCGCCGCATAGCCGTAGTCGATACCCCGGAACGTCCAGGGATCGAGCGTCACCTCCCCGTCCCGCCCGTCGAACCGGACGCCGACCTCCCGCGCGCCCGTCCGCGTCACCGTCCCGAAGGACGACCGCGCCAGCCCCAACTCAGGATGCGACGCTCTCAGCATGATCCGCTCGCCCACCCCGATCTCCAGCGGCACCCGCACGGTCTTCACCCCCGCCCCCTCGCGCATATCCCGGGTGATCATGTCGTAATGCCGCAGGCTCGCCGGGTCCACGATACCGCGCGCCAGCGCCTCGGCCCGGATCCGGTCATTCAGCGCATGCACGTCCCGGTTGGTATAGGCCAGCGCGATACGGCTCCCGGTCTTCGGCTCGTAATAATCCCGCGCGATGGCGCCGACGGGATCGGCCAGAACCTCCGGGCTCAGCCGCAGCGCGCCCTTCCCGTCGTAATAGCCGATCGCACTCGCCACATTGTCACCGCCGCGCGCCAGCGCCTCCGTGGCCTGGGCATCCATCATCTCCGACTGCCGCCGCACCGTATCGATAACCACCGCGCCCGCGCCCGAGGCCCGCTCCGCAATCGCCCAGCCCGGAATATCCGAGACCGGCTGCAACTGGTCGGGATCGCCCACCGCGATCAGCTTGCCCCCCGGATCGCGGATGCGGGCCTGGATCCGGGACCACGCCCCGGCCCCCACCATGCCCGCCTCGTCCATGATGAACACGAACCCACCCTCCGCCGGGACCTCGCCGCGCGCCCACCGCGCCTCCCAGGCCGCCAGCGTCGCCGCCTCCACGCCCGCGATCCCCTCAAGCTCCGACACCGCCCGGCCCGAGGGTGCCCCGGCCAGCACCCGAACCCCGCGCTCTTTCCAGGCCTCCGCCACCGCCCGCAGCGCGAAGGTCTTGCCCGTCCCCGCATGGCCCTGCACCAGCGTGAGACGCGCATCGTCCAGCATCGCCTCCGCCGCCAGCCGTTGCGCGTGGTTCAGGGCGTCCAGAGCATCCGGTCGCATCACCGGGGTTTCTCCCGGCGCAAACCGCCCGCCCGCCAGCGCCCGCGCATCCCGCTCCGCCTCTTTCGCCAGCGCCGCCCGCGCCGTCGTCATGTATTGCGGCGACCCGTCCGGGGCCGAACGCTCCAGACGCAAAAGCGACTTCGAGCGCATCGCCCGGTCCCCGAGGCGGCGCAGCGCTGTCTCGCTCACCTCCTGCCCGAGGCGCTCGCGCAGGCATTGCCGCACATCTGCTTGCGTGAAGACCGGGCGATCAGCCGCCACGATCACCACCGCGTGATCGGGATGATCCTTCAGGAACGCCCTGTTCGCACGCCCCGCCTCCGTCCGCGATCGCGAGACCGTCGGCACCGTGGTCAGGGCCGCGACCTCCGGCGGAGAAAGACCCTCGGGATCTTCCAGGGAGAGCGCCGCAGGCTCAACTGCGGGCGGATCCACCTGGTCCCCTGCCCGGCCCGCCGCCTCCGCAGCCCGGCCCGGATCAAAGCCGTGATCGAGCGGGGAGCGTGGTAAACGCTCCCGTGACGCAAGCCGCACCAGCGCCGCATCAAGACGGGCGGGAGCGACGGGCAGCGCCATGGTGAGCCTCTCCCGCGCCACCAGCGCCGCCGTGCTCACCACCTCGCGGTCCATGCCCGGGTTTGCCAGCACATGCACACTCCCGTGACGCCGCCCCGAGGCCGCCGCGATGGTCGAGGCAAACGCAAACCGCCAGGGCGGCAGGGAGCGTGAGGCCACGCCCGGGCCCTCCGGCGCAACCGCGATCTCCCGCGTCCCGTCCTGTCCCGTAACCCGCAGCCGAAGACCCCCCTCCACCGCAGCGCCCAGAACCTCACCCACATCGCCCCGACGGATCGGATCCCCCTGCTCCGCTGGCAAATTGTCCCCGGCCTTGCCCGCCACCGAGGGCCGGCCATAAGCCCCTGCGGCCGGGAACCGGATGATATCCCCCGGCTTCAGACCCTTGAGCCCGCCATGCTCCGCCGCCACGAACGCCGCGCGCGACGGATCGGTCGCATCGAGCCGCGCCCGGATCGCCGCGGTCAGCGCCTCCGCTTCCGCCCGGCTCCAGGCCAGCGCCAGCCGGTCGGCGCTCCGATCCGAGACATAGGCCTTCGCCACCGCCTCAAGCGCCGCCTCCGCCGTGCCCGTCGCTATCAACTGACTGCGCTCCACAAGCGAACGCAGTGCCCGTTCCGCGTCCTCGCCGCCCGTCCGCAGGTCCCGCGCGATCTCCCGATACTCCCCCTCCACGCCATGAAGGCCCTCCAGCCGGACCGTCCCGAGCCGGTCCGCAAGCGTCCGGAACACCGGGGTGCCCCGCCGTTCGGGATTGACAAACGCCACCAGCTTCGCCGAAAGCCCCGCGCACCGCGCCAGCACAACCTCGGCATGATCGATCCCGGGACCCTGCGCATCATCGAGAATAACCACGCGTTCAGGACTGCCGACCTCTTTCGGCAAAACCGGATCGGAGAAGAATGCACCCGGCGTGAGCGCTTCTATCCCTTCCGCCGCAAGTGCCGCGCATCCGGCCTGCGTCGGCGCGAGCACCGTAACGACCCGCCCCGACGCCCGTTCGGCCCGCGCCAGCGCCGCCGCAGCCCGCGTCTTGCCACTTCCCGCAGGCCCCGCGATGATCTTCAGCCCACCGGACCCCTGCGCATGGACCACCGCCCGAAGCTGCTCGTCGGAAAGATCGGGGGTGTCAGGCATCTGTGGTTCAGGCTCCGGCGCGGCATCCGTCAGAACATCACCGGCCTCACCGCCCACCGCCGCCAGCCGCATCCCCCGGTCCAGCGCCGCAAGCTCCGCCTCGAGTTGCCGCCCCGTCGTGTAGACCCAGGGCTCATCGCGCGCCGCGCCGCCCTCCGCCGGCAATGCCACGAGGCCCGGATGCGTCATCGCCGCGTGGAAGAGCCGCAGGAAGGTCTCCGGGTCCGACACCTGGCGCGCAATCGCCCCCGCCACTTCCTCCGCACGGATCACCCCGTTCCGCCGGACCAGATCGTCGATCACACGTGTCGGCTCGCGCGTATAGTCTCCCGGATCCTCCACATCCCGCGTCAGCAGCGGATCATCCCCGGTGTGATCGGCCGCCAGCAGCCCCGCGACCCGCGTGGCGACCGACATGCACTGCCGGTCCCCTGCAAAATCACCCGCCCGCACGACATGCCCCGGTCCCGTCCAGTCCGGACGCCGCTCGAGGATATCCTTCGCCGGAAGCGGCACCATCGACCCCGTCCCCCGCCGCCGCGGGGCCTCGACAACCGCGTCCGGAGAGCGCTGGCCAAGATCGACAAGCTGCTCCGCCCGATCCAGATGACCCGCCCGCGCGAACACCCGCACCCGCTTCCGGTGCCGGCTGAGCGTCACATAGACGCTGTGACAGTCCATGCGCCGGTGCGCCAGCACATAGCTCTCGTCCACCGTCATGCCCTGCGCCTTGTGCACTGTCGCCGCAAAGCCGTAATCGAGATGCACAAACGCGACCGGATCAATCTCCACCGGGTCCGCCCGCCCGTCCATCGCCAGCCGCAGCCGCCCCGGACCCACCTCCAGAACCGTCCCGGACCCACCTCCAGAACCGTCCCGAACCCCGAACGCGGCAGATCCATCTCCGGCAAAGGCCGCGTCAGCATCACCCGGTCCCCCGGCGCAAGCATGACTGTCACCCGCTCCCGCGAACCCGCCCCGGACCGGTCCACCCGCGCGATCTCTATCCGCATCCCGTCGGGGGGATCAGCGACCGGGCCGTCTCCACCCGCCACCTCCGTCTCCCGCAGCCGCGCCCGGATCGCATCGTTCAGCGCCCGCACATCGGCATTGGTCGCCGCCAGCGCGATCCGGCTCGCCTCCGGTCGCGCAGCCGCATCCGCCGGTTCGATCTCCGTCACACGACCCGCCTTCGACGGGGCATGGCTCCGGGCCGTCTTGGCGCCGTCGGGAAAGTCTTCCGAGGGGCCACTGGCGCTGTTTCAGCCTTCTGGATTTCAGGTTTTGCCTTTTGGGTTGGAATTTTGTCCTTGTTTTGGCCGAAAATCCGGTTTTTGGGCGGACTCGCCCCGGGGATCACGCTGTTACGATCGGGATTTTATCCACGCCAAGCACAACCAGCCGCTTCAGGTTATGTCCAATAGCGGTGCAAGCGACCTGGAACTGTACCTTGGCCTGACCACGATAGCGCACCTGTTTCGAGCGCTTTGAAAACACGCGCTCATATGGCGCACGCATCTTGCTGAGCCAGCGATCCTTATCGCGGTTTTTTGCCGCCATATTGTTCTTCTTGATGACCGCGCTGTGACATCCTTTGCGTTTGAGTTCCCTCTGTGCAGGTGCAGTGCAATAGCCTTTGTCTGCATAAACAGCACCCTGATCCGGGCACACATGGCGCAGACCTTTGGCATCATCGACATTGGCCGGTGTGGCCGCCACTTTGTTGACCAGACCTGATTGCATGTCCACGCTGGCATGTTCCTTGTAGCCATACCAATATTTGTTTTT
Source organism: uncultured Paracoccaceae bacterium (assembly GCA_951812305.1). GTDB lineage: Bacteria > Pseudomonadota > Alphaproteobacteria > Rhodobacterales > Rhodobacteraceae > Rhodobacter_B. The sequence goes on along the minus strand of CATOSB010000003.1, from coordinate 234,979 downwards.
GTTCTTTGCGCCAAAACGCGCTTGCTTGTCGGCAGCAACCCTGGGAGCGGTTTCGTTGTTGAACTTCTCCAGACCCTTGGCGATGGCTTTGTCCCGATCACTCCAGTTCGAGAATTTCGAAACCAGCTGGCTGGCATCCACAAAGGTGAACACTTCCCGGATCAAACCTGCAGCCTTCAAGCTGACGCGCAGACGATTGAAAATGTCCATGAGCCCCTTTGTACCCAACCGCTTGCGGAAATCGCCGAAAAACGAGTGATCAGGTGTCTTCTCACTGAGCCCAAAGCCGCAAAACCATTTGGCTGCAAGGTTCTCACGCATGAACCGTTCCATCTCCCGATCGGAAATGTCCTCAAGGAATTGAAGCACCAGCATGCGAAACGCACGCCCGGCACCCAATTCAGGGCGCCCGCGATCAGAATAAAGCGCTGCCGGAGGCTTTGCCAAAGCACACAGGTCAACAACCGCTTCAAACTTGCGGTACGGATGATCAGCCAACACAAGCCCATCCAACGTTGCAAACATTTCAATCTGATCACGCTTCATAGCCAGCCACCCCAAAAAATACTCACGCAGACTGAATCAATTCATCACAGTCCTGTCCAGAGACTTTTCCGACAGGGCCGTCTTCGTCACCAGCGCGTGATCCACCGCCATGCTCCGCGCCCGCCGGCCCGTCGCCGCATAGCCGTAATCGAGATCCAGAACCCCGGAGGTCGAAAAAATCACCGGCTCCACCACCCCGTCAAAGCGCACAGAAAGACCCGCATGGCTCACCGCCGCCACCGTGCCCAGGGAATTCGCCGCGACCCCCTCTTCATCACTCTCCCGCATCAGCATCACCCGGTCCCCCGGTGCCACCGGGATCGCCACCACCTCGCTCCGCCGGGTCTTGCCCTCGCCCTGCCAGCGCCGGATGTGAATCTCCTCCGTGTGGCCGGTATCAATCCAGCCCCGCTCGAGCGCCATCGCACGCAGCGCATCGTTCAGCGCCCGGACCTCCGGGTTCGACGGTGCCACCACAAGGCAGGTCTCCCCCGCCGCATGTGCCGCCTCCCGGAGCCGGGTCACCTCCGACGACGCCGGAAGCGGCTCGACAGCCCCCATGAAATGCTGCAGGCCCGCCACACGCTCAGCGCCGCCCCGCGCCAGACCCGCAACCGCCGCCCGGTCTTCCGCGTCGCGCTGGCGGATCACCATATCCATCACCGGAACTGCACCCGCCTCGCGCTCCGCCGCCAGCCAGCCCGACATATCCGACACCGGTTGCAACTGGTCGGGATCGCCCACCGCGATCAGCTTGCCCCCCAGTGCCGCAACCCGCGCCCCGATCCGCGACCATTGCCCCAGACCCACCATCCCCGCCTCGTCCATGAAAAACACGAACGGGCCGTCGATCTGCGCCTCGCCCCGCGCGAACCGCCGCCGCCCCCGCCCGTTGATACGTATCGTTCAGATCCCGCTTCGAACCCGACGCCTCCGGGGCCAGCGCCACCTTCAGCCGACACCCCCGGCCCAGATGATGCGCCACCGCCGCGCGGAACGCCCGTCCCGCCGGGCTGTCCGGCGCATCCCGGTCCGGCGCGAGGATCACCTCGCGATCCACCGGGACCGGCGCGCTCTTCCACCCCGACACCCCGAACACCGCCCAGGTCTCGCAGCCCGTCGCCGCCCGGATCGACAGCGCGCTCTCGGGGCCTTCCGCTATGATCAGTGGGTCCGGTGCTGAACCGGGTTTGCCCGGCAAACCGTCCGGGGGACGGTTTGAAGCGCCGGACGGGCGGAGCCCCGGATCCTGCGCCCGCCAGCCCTCACCCTCCATGGCCGCGCGCGCCGGAAACCGCGCAGGCGCTCCGGCAATCGCGCCGAAGGACGGCTTTGCGATCTCCACTGCAGCCTTGCGCCCCTCCGCATCGAGCAGGATGCGCTGACCCCCCTGGATGCGACCGGCCCCGTCTTTCGCCCAGACCGCCAGCGCGCCGTGATCGGGGTGCAAAACACCCGCGCCGGGAACCGGCGGCAGATACCCGATCCCGTCCCCCGGCAGGTCGGTGATCCCGCGCGACGCCAGATAAGCCGCCGCCGCCGTGCCCTCTACCGGCAGGGACGCCTCCGCCAGCCTCCGGACCAGCGCGGCTCGCCGCGCCGCCTCCCGCGTCTCTTCGGCCGCGACCCGTTTCGCCGGCTCTGCGGCACGCGCCCGGAACGCAGCCGTCTCGCCGATCACCCCTACTCCGGTGAACCTTGCCGCCTCTTCCAGAACCTTCGGGAAATCGTCCCGCGCAGAGGACAGCCCGCACCACGTCACCGCAACCAGATCGAGAAGATCACCCCCCGCCCCGGCTGTGTGATCATGCCAGAGACCGCGTTTGGAACCCTGCATCTGCATCGCAAGACCCGCATTCTCCTTCGCCCGCCATTCCCGCGCGCCCGGCCGTGCCGGCTCCCCGAACGCCGAACGGAACAGATCCTCCGCCCGCGCGCTCAGCGCCTCCCGGACAACCGCTGCGGAGGGACCGCGCTCCCGGACCGAAGCTCCGCCCTTGAGCGCAACAGATCCACGATCCACGCCCGGTCCGTCTCGTCCAGAGGTGCCGCCTCTTCCTCCTGTATCTTTAAGGTCACCCGCTTCAGATCCGTCTCGCTCGTCATCATATCCCTCCCGTTCAATATCCACAAAAACCGGCCCGGTCCCCGTCTCGAACGGATCCTCGAAGACCGCACCGGCTTTGAGCCGACCTTCCGCCAGCGCCTTCGCATCCCGCGCCAGCTGACCCGCCATCTCCGCCTTCGCCCGGCTGATGTAAAGCTGATCGCCACCCTCCGTCCGTGCCGCCAGAGGAACCAGATCATCCGACCCCTCCACCGCCGCAACCATCGTCTGATCCAGACCCTCCACCTCAACCCCCAGCCGCGACGCCAGCGCGGCCAGAAGATCGTCCTTCGTGAACTGCGCACGCTGCGTCTGAACGACCGCGATGATATGCTCGGGATGCGCCACCAGATACGCCCGGTTGCGTTCCCGCACCTCCGCACACCGCATCTTCTCCCGCGCCACATCGCCAACCCGTTCCGCATGATCGGCCACATGCGGATTGTACCCCTCCGGTGCCAGATCAAGCCCCTGATCCTCCAGCGACCGCAAATCCACACGCTCGGCAAACCCCGCCCGTTCAAGCGCGAGATTGGCATGCGCCTGCCAGCCCTTTCGCCAACCCGCCAGAACATCCGCCCGGTTCCACGCCCGGTTCTTGCGCCCCCAGTCCCCGTCGCCAATATCCCGCAGGCTCAGCATCACATGCGCATGCGGATTGCCGTCCCCCTTGTCGTGAATAACCCAGTCCGCGACCATCCCCCGCGACGCGAACGCCGACGCCACATAGCCCCGCATCAGCTCGATCTGCGTCTCACGACCCAGCACCCGCGGCAGCGCGATCGTCAGGCTCCGGGCAAGCTGGGCTGTTGCTTGTTTGCGGTTCAGACGCTCCTCGGCTTCCTCGACCGAATTCCACAGATCTGCGCTCACACGCGCCCAGGCCAGACGCGCGGCAGCCGGGCCTTCTTAATGTCAGCCCCGAATTTATCGACCCGCCCAGGCCAGACGCGCGGCAGCCGGGGCCGAAACCTCCCGCCCCGCCGACGTCGCCTCCGCCAGAACCTCCGCAAGCGCCCGCTCGAAAGCAGCCTGACCAAATGCTTCACCGGCCCAGTCCGGCACTCCCTCCGGCAACGAAACCTCCGAATGCACAAGCTCCGCTGCCTTCCCCGAATAGTCACGCACCTCCCCCCGAAGAACCGACCGCATACGCGCCGCATGACGGTATGCGGCGGACGCAACCGCACTTCCCCCGGTGGCGCGGGACACGATGGAAACATTGAAATGCGGGCTCGGCATGCCGGTAGCATACAGATTACATCAAAATGAATTTCAATTTTGATGTATAATCGTAACTCCCAAGCACCCTGTCCGATAGGGTTGCGGGGTTTTGTTCCGTCAGAGCCGTGCGATGATCTGAGGTGGTGACAGGGTCAGGATTTCCAGGATGTTGAACCGGTGTTTTCTGGCCGTCGAGATGACGGACCTGATGTCGGCGAAGACCCGCGCGCCCTCGAGGGTGCGGAAGGTGCCCGAGATTTTCATGCGCAGCTTCATCATGCGCAGGTCCTGTTCGGCCTGATTGTTTGTGAATGGGACCGCGAAGTCGGCGATGAATCGCAAAACGTCATCGCGGTAGTCACGCAGGCGGAGGAGCAGGTTGTGGCCTGGCCGCCTGGCTTTTCGGCCGCGGGTGCCGGGGCTTTTGGCCAGCGGGGGCTGGCGTTCGTGGAAGGCGAGCCCCTTGGCGAGGATCGCCATGTATCTGGTGACTATACCCTGGCGAACCAGTTCCGGGAGTTCGGTCTCGCCTTGATCCTGAGCCGCGCATCTGAGCTGATTGGCGCTATGAAGCACTGCGCTCATCTCCGTCGCCCAAGGCTCTTTTTCGATCTCTTCGATGGCCTTGAGTTCGCGCAAGTGATGCGCCCCGCAGAGGGCGTGGGCGTCCACTCCGCTCATATGGGCGTAGTAGGGTTTCCAGTGATCATGAATGATCGTCCCGCCGGTCAGGAAGGTTGGAACAGCACCGCGTTTGGCGCTGATGCGGTAATGGGTGAAGGCGGTATCGCAGATCGTGTGCAGCCAGTGCAGCTTGCCGGCAACACGAAGTCCGGTCTCGTCCAGATGCCGAACGCCGCCTTCGGCAAGCCGGGCGAGAATGTGTTCAACCACGACACCCATCTTATTTGCCGCGCCGCGCGTCCAGTTGGTCACGCTGGCCGCGCACAAGCTGGTGGCCCCAAACAGGTCGCGCATAAGCTGGCAGACCCGATCCTCGGGTATCAGCTGCTGAACATTGCAATAGACCGCCACTGCCCGCATGCGCGTGCCATATTGCACATGCGCGGCCACGCCATCGGGAAAGCCAGCCGTCGTCGTGGCTCGACAATGGTCGCAACAATAAACCGCCGCCTGATGCTCGGTGACCTCCAGGCGTGGCGCAGGCAAGTCGAACACCTGACGCTTCTCGATCCCTTTCACCATCTCCGCCGTCAGGGCGCTCTGACAGGCGCTGCAATGCGTCGCCTCATGCCGTTCGACAAAGTCGGGTGTTGACGTCTGGCGCAGGGTGTCGCCCCGGTGGCCAACTTGGCCGCCACTTTTCTTTCCGGATTTGCCACGCAGGCTGCGCGGGGCTGGCTTCTTCAGGCCATCACTTGAAGGGGGCTTGCTGCTATTGCTGCTGTTCTTGGCCAACTGTCGGCGCAGGTCCGTGATCTCTTCCGCCATGCTCGCCAACGCAGCTTCAAGCTCAGCGATCCGACGCAGAGCCGTGGCGAGAAGTTGTTCAAGGGCGGCAACCTGATCCATCCCACCACTGATTCAGAGAAATCAACCCGGCGCCACAGAATTCAGACAAGAAAGAAAAAAAACACGCGCAAAATGGCAAATTCGACTCACCATAAAACTGACAATAACACTCAAACGTGGGGGGTGCTTGGGAGTTACGTATAATCGTGCCTTTCCCTGTTGTCCCGGATCAGGGGCCTTTTCCCCAGGGTTCCCCTCGGGAGGCCCGTTTTCCGGCGCAGGGGAAGATGTGAGGGGTGGGGAAACCGGGAGGGGAGCGGCAATCTCTCAAGGGGAACAACGGGTTAGGTCAGGAGGGAAAGGGGAGGGGATTGGGTTTCCCTCTTGGGCGAAGCGGGGGAAAGGGGGAACACCGGGGACGAGACGGCGGAAAGGAGGGAGATACGGGGGGTTCCCTCATGGACGGTTCGCCCCTCGGAAGGGGACGCCGGGGAACAGGGGGACGCCGGAGAATTTCCCCGGTTCCGCTCGGGGAAGATCGCAATACGGGGGATCGCAGGACGAATCGCGGAGGGACCGGGGGAGGGAAACACGGGCCGAAACTGGTCGAACGGTGCGATCCTGCGGGAGTGCCGGTCTCTCCCGGATCAGGTGCTTTCGGCGATTTTGCAGGATTGGCAAAAAAAGGGAAATGCGCTAAGGTCCGCGTCGATGGAGTTCAAGCCGAACCACCGAAGGGGGTGAACGCTCCGGGGGAGCGTTCAGGGCGCAGAACGGGTGCGGGCCTGATGCCGCAGATCATACACTCGGCACGAACCCGAAAGGACCGGATCAATGCCAAAGCCAAACAACCCGCTCTCTCCGTACAAGCGCAAGGTCGGCGTCGGTCATCTGCCCATGATGCAGAGGCTGCTTGCAAGGATCAGCGCCAACGATCTGCACTGGCTCACAGGCATCGAGACCCAGGAGTTGCGCGCGCTCCTCGATCTCGTCCAGACCGCCAAACGCAAACGCCTCGATATCGCAACCTTGCTGGAACAGCATAACCGGCATTGCACCGGACCGGAGTCGGCCTGAGCCAGGGGCCACAACTGGACGCTGTCCCCGCCCGGCAATCCTGAAACGCGACCGGCTCGGCGCGTAAACAAAAACGCCGCCCCCGGAGGGACGGCGTTTTGAATGTAGAAATGGGGGGAGCGTCAGTTCCCGACACCGAACAGCGGGATGATCCGATCAAGGACAAAAAGAATGCCCACAAGACCCCCCAGCGTGTAAATGGCCCGGTTCGCGGACTGCGCGATCTCCGTGCGGACCTCGGCAAGTTCAACCTTCGTCGCCATACCATCCAGCTTGTCGGCAACCGCCTGGACCTGACCCTTCACCTCGGCCACGTCGGCCTTCAACTCCGTCTTCACCTCGGCCAGATCGCCTTTGGTCGCCAGTTCGGAAGTGTCCGCTGCTGTCAGCCCCTCGACAATAGCTTCGGCAAGACCCTCGTCGGCCCCCGCCTCGCGCAGCTTCTTCGAAAACGCCAAAGTGTCTATTTGCAGTGCATGTGCCATCTCTCTTCCTTTCCTACATCCGTTTCCGATTCTGCGCCAGCCTCTCTGCACATCATCCCACATCATCCTTGTGATGGAAGGGCGCGCCTGCGCGCCAACCGGCAAAGCCGGTCGGGGCGGCCCATGGCCGCCCCTGCTGTCCCGGGGCTCCTTTGGAGCCTCCGCCGGTTTTGCCGGATCGTCGATCACTCCGTGTCCCCGTTCTCGCCGTTCTCGCCGTTCTCCTTCGGCTTCGGCGGGAAGGCGACAAGCTCGGTCACGCCCACCGGGAAGTCGAGCTTGATCGTGTAGAACACCTCGCCGGTCTCCCGGTTGTGGTTCTCGAAGAGCGCTCCCACCCGGGGGTAGCGGGTCTTGCCGTCCTTCGACTTGACCGGTGCGGTGATTGTGTAGTGATTTGCCATGTTGTCCTCCGTGGCTCTGGTTTCGATGGGGGCAAGGGCGCGGGGCGAACGAGGCCCCGGGGCAAGCTGAAATGCGGAGGGTCCGCGTGCGGAAACCGTATTTCCGCTTGGGGAGCCAAAGGCGACCGCACCCCGGGGCCGCGCCCCGCGACACCCCATCTCGAGGAAACCAGCGCCACGGAGGACAGGGGCCGCATACGGCACATCCCCACGGCTCCTGTCACCGGACAGGACCACCGCCCGCATCCGGTTGGGCGCGCGCTTTGAGAGCGGCATGGGCAGAGACCGCGCGGCAGGCCAGCCCGCAGGATCACAACCCGGAACGCCCCGTGGCCCTGAGCGGGGCCGCAGACCGTCCAGATTCAGACCGGCGGGATCGGAAGGGGCAGACGGGGGCGGCCAGAAGCCGCCGCCCGCGGCAAGCGGCCCCGGTCCCGCAGGACCGGAGCCACAGTCCGAGCGCCTCAGCCGGCGCGCACCCGCATCACCGCAATGCGTTTCGCCTCCGCCTTCTCCGCCAGATTGAGCGCGATCCCCGTCACCCCGAAGATCACAACACCCCCCAGAGGCTTCGGCGTGGCGAACATGTCGTCAATCGCCCGGAACCCCGCCCGCTTGCCAAAAGCCGACCAGTTCGGACGAAACACCACCTGGCTCACCTGCCGCGACCGCGCCCAGCCCGACGCAATCGCATCCACCCCCTTCCGGTCGCCCTTGTGATAGAGGATAACCTCCTCGCCATGCGCCTCACGGTAGCGCGTCCGGCAGCGGTCAAGCACATCCCAGACCCGCGCGTGGTCAATCCAGTCCCGCGCACCTGCCACCGCCAGCGGTCGGCCCTCGACCCGGAAGCGCTCCGCCTCCTGCCGCTCATGCGCCTCGATCCAGGCCTTCGCCTCGAAGAGCACCCCCGTCTGGCGGGCATCCCGGCCGCTGCGACCCCCGGCAGGTGGCAGATACGCCCGGCCGGTCTCGATCTCGTAACACCGCGCCGCCGCCTCGGCCATCACCTCCAGCGCGTCCAGACGGTCGCGCGCCTGCTCTGCGACACGCTGCGCCTCTTCCATCTGCATTTCCAGCACCTCCGAGCCATCGGCGGTCCGCACCAGACCCCGGATCGTGTCCGTGGCCCGATCAAGAACAGTGGCCATCGCACCCTTCCGGCGATGGAACAGCGTCGCCAGCCCATGGGCCAGCGGCTCGATCTCGCCGTGAAGCCCGGTGCCCTGCAACCCGCCCAGAAAACTCTCGAACGCCTCGCGCACGATCCGGTCGCGCAATGCGTCATCGTCGGGGATCGGCAGATCGGCAAGGCTTTCCGACAGCCCGAAAGTCTCAATTGTCTCGTATACATCCAGCATGGGATACTCCTCTCGCAAGCGCCACACGCACCATTGCGGGCAGCGTGCGAGGCTCCCGCCCCCCAAAGGGCGCCGGGGTCAGGGACACCGAAGGTGCCGGGCTTCGCCCGGGCGCAAAAATTTGCCGCGCGGGACAGCAACCCATGCGCAAGCTCACCGACGGGTGACCCCCTGCCCGCCAGCGCCATCCTCGCCGCAAAATTTTGTGATCCTTGACGCGGGCGTGCTTTGGAGGGCCACCTGCAAGGTATGCTGACCAATCGTGTGTGTGTGCCCCACCGCAGGGGCGCGCGACAGGGACAGGCAAAGGGCGAGGCCGGGTGCCGGGGACGGATGAAGCAGAGAGAGGCCCGGCGAAGACGGGCGACCGGCGCGCAATCCGGCCCCGCCAGCCGCCGCAGACCTGCTCGGCCCCCGCGCGGCCCGTCCCACCCCGCGCCAACGCCTGATCGGTGTCCGGGCATCGAGGCAGCAACCGTACCGGCCTCAATGGCCGGTACGGCTGCTCCGCAGGGCGTTCGGCGCTAGCCCGAATCCGCTGCGAGCGCGGCACCGCCGCGCTTCCCTCTCCGGCGAACCCGTTCCGTTCAGCAGCCCGCAAAAACCCTGCGGATCGCCCGCTCATTGCAGCGCGAACAGCGCACCGCCCCGAGCGCATCGCGCACCCGTACCGCGCGGCCATGGCGGCGGATCAACGGCGCGACCGGTACCTCCCCCACATGCCCGCAATCGCATACCAGTTGCAGGAAAGCGCAGTCGAGCGCATCGAGCCGCAACCCGTCAACCCGCAGCCGAGGCATGTCGCTCGCCGGAACGACCGGCGGCAGCGGCGTCTTCGTCGCCGCCCGCTCCGTCCGGGATCTGCGCCTGGGAAACATCAGGGGACATCCCCTCCCTGTCACGATTGCCCCGGAAGCATAGCGCGGGCGCGCCGCCTCCGACAAGGACGCGCGGGATGACGGACGCGCGGGACGGCGCGCCTTTCCTCCGGGCCACGCAAAACGCCGCCCCCGGAACAGGGGCGGCGCGCGCCGGGAGTCTCGGATCGGGGTGTTTCAGGCCGCGTCCGGGAGCCCCGCCTTTCCGATCAGCCAGTCCGCCGCCTTCTGCGCCGCCGAGGCCGCCCGCACGATGGCCCGGGTATCGCTTTTCAGAATGTCAATCCAGTGCTGAAGATAGGTATTTTCCTTCTGGAATTAGACCGCTCAGCTTTGTTTTAGGACCAATAAATTAGGGGTATAGATTATGGAAGGCGCACAACCACTTGAGGCAGCTTTCACAATATGGAACGTTCCGTTTAGCGGGTTTGATATTCTGCTTCGAGTTATTGTCAAATCTGGTGTTTGCGGGATCTTTCATGCGGCGGCGGTTTCGGTCTGGGTTTGCTTGATGCCGTCTTTGAAATTGACGCCTTGGATGACGTCGGCGAGATGATTGAAGCCGCGAAGTTTGCGCCAGTTTTGTTCGGCGCACTGCCCCAGTTTGAAGATCATGTGGAGCATGCCGTCGCGGGTGTCTGACGTCAGCACTCGTTGGAGAGAATTGGTGATTTGAGCAACGGAGGATTTCTGGTTCATCGGAACTGATATGGAGTGAAGATGAGACAGAAATCCGGACAGTCGAAAGCCGCCGCTGACAAGGTGGTGAAAGGCATTCGCCGCAAAACCCGCAAGCATTACTCTGCCGAGGAGAAGATTCGTGTCGTTCTGGCCGGGCTGCGCGGTGAGGAAAGCATCGCCTCGCTGTGCCGCCAGGAGGGTATTTCCGAGAGCCTGTATTACAGCTGGTCGAAGGAGTTCCTTGAAGCTGGGAAACGTCGTTTAGCGGGAGACACGGCCCGTCAAGCCACATCACCCGAGGTGAAGGATTTGCGGTCTGAGTCTGCCGCACTCAAAGAGGTCGTGGCTGAACTCACCCTGGAGAACCGTCTGCTCAAAAAAAGCATGATCGCGGATGGGGAGGACGAGGAATGAGATACCCAGCCTCTGAAAAACTGGAGATCATTCGCACGGTTGAGGCATCGCATCTGCCGGCCAAGCAGACGTTGGCGATGCTGGGCATCCCCAGCTCGACCTTCTACCGCTGGTACGACCTTTTCCAGGAAGGTGGTGTCGAGGCTCTGCAGGACAGATCGCCCAACCCAAAATCGGTGTGGAACCGCGTTCCCGACGACAAACGGGATCAAATCATCGACTTTGCGCTGGAGAATGAGGACCTGACGCCACGAGAGTTGGCGGTGAAGTTCACGGACACCAAGCGTTACTTCGTGTCGGAATCGACGGTGTACAGGCTTTTGAAGGCGCAAGACCTGATTGCCAGCCCCGCTTTCGTGGTGATCAAGGCTGCCGAAGAGTTCAAAGACAAAACGACGGCCATCAACCAGCTCTGGCAGACCGACTTCACCTATCTGAAAGTTATCGGCTGGGGCTGGTTCTATCTCAGCACGATCCTGGACGATTACAGCCGCTACATCATCTCCTGGAAGCTCTGCTCAACGATGAAGGCCGGGGATGTCACCGATACGCTGGACCTGGCTTTGGCTGCGTCAGGCTGTGATCAGGCGACCGTCCTGCACAAACCACGCCTGCTCAGCGACAACGGTTCATCCTACGTTGCCGGTGATCTGGCCGCCTGGCTCGAAGACAAAGGCATGGATCACGTTCGAGGTGCTCCGTTCCATCCGCAAACCCAGGGCAAGATCGAACGTTGGCATCAGACGATGAAAAACCGGGTCTTGCTGGAGCACTACTATCTGCCCGGTGATCTGGAAAGGCAGATCGAAGCCTTCGTCGAACACTACAACAATCGTCGTTACCACGAGAGCCTGAACAACGTCACGCCAGCCGATGTCTACTTCGGCCGGGCGGAAACCATCCTCAGAGAAAGGGAGAAGATCAAGAAACTGACAATCCAGAAACGCCGCTTGCAGCACCAGAAAGCTGCCGCCTAATATGAAACCCTAGATGGACCAGAGCCTCGGTTAGCCAAAAACCATCAGCTCTCCTGAAAACCCTGACGACGGACAAGAACCTCCCTCCAGCTCTGTGTGCTTTCACGAGTGCCGTCCTCGATTGCCAGAAATTGTTTCTGACCACGGGTATTTACGCCGATCACGACCAGCGCGCACAACTTGTGATCCTCGCCGCGTAAGCCACTGTGAATACCGTCGGCCCAGATGTAGACCCACTCGTCTTGGGACAGGTCTGCGGTGCGCCACGCCCTGTATTCAGCGGCCCATTCGGCCTTCAATCTGGCAACTGTTTTGGCCGAAAATCCGGTGGCATTAGCCCCGAGCAAACCCTTCAGCGCCGTTCCCATTTCGCCAGTGGAAATGCCTTTGAGGTAGAGCCAGGGGATCGCAGCCTGCAGCGTCTTGGTCTTGCGCACGTAGGGCGGTACGAGCGCGGAGCGGAAACTCACTGGCTTGCCGGTTTTCGAGCGTATCTTTGGAATCTCTACGGTCACAGGTCCAACACCCGTTTGGATTTCACGGGCGGGATGACTGCCATTACGTACCACCCCGGCGCGCCCGTCTGGTGTTTTGAGGTGAGCAAAGCGATCCATCAATTCCGCAAGCTCAGTTTGAACGGCGGCTTGGATCAGAGCCTGCGCGCCCGTGCGCAAAAGCTCAGTCAACGGATCAAGGCTGACCTCTCGACCGGCAAATTCAACGATGTTAGTCTCGTCCATGGTGGTGCGTCCTTCTTGGGTCGGATTGGGTTTTTGCAAAAACAATCCAAACAGATGCACCGCCAACACTCAAACCACGCGAACACCAGATTCAGCCATAAATCTCGAAGAAGAGCTACGAAATATTGCTCAGGTAGTTAGCGCGCAAGAGAAGATATTACAAAAGGAGGGTGACGGCGAAGGCCTGATTATGGACGCCAAAAAAGAATACGAAAAACAAAAAAGAAACAAGCGATGTAACTCCCAAGCACCCTGTCCGATAGGGTTGCGGGGTTTTGTTCCGTCAGAGCCGTGCGATGATCTGAGGTGGTGACAGGGTCAGGATTTCCAGGATGTTGAACCGGTGTTTTCTGGCCGTCGAGATGACGGACCTGATGTCGGCGAAGACCCGCGCGCCCTCGAGGGTGCGGAAGGTGCCCGAGATTTTCATGCGCAGCTTCATCATGCGCAGGTCCTGTTCGGCCTGATTGTTTGTGAATGGGACCGCGAAGTCGGCGATGAATCGCAAAACGTCATCGCGGTAGTCACGCAGGCGGAGGAGCAGGTTGTGGCCTGGCCGCCTGGCTTTTCGGCCGCGGGTGCCGGGGCTTTTGGCCAGCGGGGGCCGGCGTTCGTGGAAGGCGAGCCCCTTGGCGAGGATCGCCATGTATCTGGTGACTATACCCTGGCGAACCAGTTCCGGGAGTTCGGTCTCGCCTTGATCCTGAGCCGCGCATCTGAGCTGATTGGCGCTATGAAGCACTGCGCTCATCTCCGTCGCCCAAGGCTCTTTTTCGATCTCTTCGATGGCCTTGAGTTCGCGCAAGTGATGCGCCCCGCAGAGGGCGTGGGCGTCCACTCCGCTCATATGGGCGTAGTAGGGTTTCCAGTGATCATGAATGATCGTCCCGCCGGTCAGGAAGGTTGGAACAGCACCGCGTTTGGCGCTGATGCGGTAATGGGTGAAGGCGGTATCGCAGATCGTGTGCAGCCAGTGCAGCTTGCCGGCAACACGAAGTCCGGTCTCGTCCAGATGCCGAACGCCGCCTTCGGCAAGCCGGGCGAGAATGTGTTCAACCACGACACCCATCTTATTTGCCGCGCCGCGCGTCCAGTTGGTCACGCTGGCCGCGCACAAGCTGGTGGCCCCAAACAGGTCGCGCATAAGCTGGCAGACCCGATCCTCGGGTATCAGCTGCTGAACATTGCAATAGACCGCCACTGCCCGCATGCGCGTGCCATATTGCACATGCGCGGCCACGCCATCGGGAAAGCCAGCCGTCGTCGTGGCTCGACAATGGTCGCAACAATAAACCGCCGCCTGATGCTCGGTGACCTCCAGGCGTGGCGCAGGCAAGTCGAACACCTGACGCTTCTCGATCCCTTTCACCATCTCCGCCGTCAGGGCGCTCTGACAGGCGCTGCAATGCGTCGCCTCATGCCGTTCGACAAAGTCGGGTGTTGACGTCTGGCGCAGGGTGTCGCCCCGGTGGCCAACTTGGCCGCCACTTTTCTTTCCGGATTTGCCACGCAGGCTGCGCGGGGCTGGCTTCTTCAGGCCATCACTTGAAGGGGGCTTGCTGCTATTGCTGCTGTTCTTGGCCAACTGTCGGCGCAGGTCCGTGATCTCTTCCGCCATGCTCGCCAACGCAGCTTCAAGCTCAGCGATCCGACGCAGAGCCGTGGCGAGAAGTTGTTCAAGGGCGGCAACCTGATCCATCCCACCACTGATTCAGAGAAATCAACCCGGCGCCACAGAATTCAGACAAGAAAGAAAAAAAACACGCGCAAAATGGCAAATTCGACTCACCATAAAACTGACAATAACACTCAAACGTGGGGGGTGCTTGGGAGTTACCAAGCGATTTGTATTGGGCATGGGATTTATTATCATCGGTTTGGCTTTAGGAATTGTTGTTGCGTTGTATTTCATGGGCGCTATTGGCGAGAACGTATCCGCTGTCACCCGTGTGGCCGGTGCCTGCATTCTCTTGGGATACCAAGCTCCGAGAATGTGGGTTTTTCAGGAAAAGCTTCTAGGTGAACTAGTCGAAGACAGAATTAGATCAATTCTCAAGCAAGGCAAGAAGGGTGATCTAACTTCCGGCAAACCGTAAGGTGGGAATTGTTCCCACTTTTTGACGTCGGGCATCCGGCATTCCAAGTGGGCAGAATTGCCCACCCTACCCCCAAACCCGCTCTACGCCTGCGGCCTCAAACGCCGCATCCGAGGAAACCACCGGCACCCTCTCCTGCAACGCCACCGCCGCGATCATCCGGTCAAACGGATCGCGGTGGGGCCAGTCGAGTTGCGACGCCGCAAGCGACACAGTTGCCGTTAATGGCAGAACCTCAATCCCGCTTTCCTTGGCGTGGTCCTCCAACTCTGGCACAAGGTGAGCAACTTCATCCCATTTGCCGAGCCGCGCTTTTTGACCGATCTCGTAAAAAGAGATTGCCGACACCTGAATTGAATTTGCGGCTTCAAGCGCGCGTCTCGTGCGAGCCCTTAGCCGTGGGCTGTCCATCAGGACCATCGCAAACGGTCCTGTGTCCAGCAGCAATGTCACGAACCGCCTTCCCAATCGGCAAGTTCTTCTTCTGTCATCGGCTCAAAGAACGAATCCGGGATGTCGCCCTTGATCTTGTCCTTCAGCGACCCGAATTTCAGGGGTTTCTTCTTCGCCGGCACCAGTTCCGCCGCCGGCACCCCATGGCGCGTGATCACCACCCGTTCGCCGCGTTCACAGGCTTCGATCAGTTTCGACAGGTTGGTCTTGGCTTCATGGACAGAGGCTTGCATCGCCTTACTCCTAACTTAGCTAAGCTATAGCTAAGCTAAGCTAAACTCACCTGAGTTTCAACCCCGCGCCGCCTGCTGCAACGCCCGATCCAACGCTTGCAAAAACCGTGACCGGTCCGCCTTGGAAAACGCCGCGCCGCCGCCGGTGTGGAACACGTCCGCCGCGCGGATGTCGCTCATCAGGTCGCGGGTGGCCAGCCGTTGGCCGATGTTGCGTTCCGACAGGACCTCTCCATTGTGTTGCAACACCTGCGCCCCGGCCTTCACACATTTGTCCGCCAGCGGGATGTCTGACGTGACCACCACGTCACCCGGCACACAATGCTCCGCAATCCAGCGATCCGCCACATCCGGCCCCTCATCCACAATCACCAGCGACACCAACGGGTTGGCCGGCGGCCGCAACCCGCCATTGCAGACCAGCACCATTCGGATTCCCTGCCGGGTCGCAACCCGCTCGGCTTCCGCCTTCACCGGACAGGCATCCGCGTCGATATAGAGTGTGGTCATGCAATCAATCTCCCGCCCGGCCTCGGGCCGGGCAGCACCCGCCTTCCCCCGGCGGGTGCTTTGCACCCACCAAGGCGGGTCCTGCCCTAACCGCAAAAAGAAAAACCCCGACCAAATCAATGGCCGGGGTCCCAATTCTCATATCACGCTGATCTTACAGACCGGTGGTCACGTCGATCGTGTTGCCTTCTTCCAGCGTCACATAGGCCTTTTTGACCGCCTTACGCTGGCCAATCTGACCGCGGAAGCGTTTGACCTTGCCTTTGGTGATCGTCGTGTTGACCGCCTTGACCTTGACGCCGAACAGTTCCTCGACCGCCTCTTTGATTGCCGGTTTGTTGGCGTCCATCGCCACCTCGAACACCACCGCGCCGTTTTCGGACGCCATCGTGGCCTTTTCCGTAATGATTGGCTTGCGGATCAGGTCGTATTGATCTGGCTTTGCACTCATTTCAGTCGAGCCTCCAAGGCTTCGACACCGGCCTTCGTCAACACGAGGGTGTCGCGACGCAGGATGTCATAGACGTTGGCGCCCATCGTCGGCAGGATATCCAGACCGTCGATGTTCGCAGCAGCTTTTGCGAAGCCTTCATTCACCGACGCACCGTCGATAACCAGCGCACGCTTCCAGCCTAGGTTTGCAACCTGCTTGGCCAGTGCGCCCGTCTTGCCGTCGCTTTCAGCGACATCAAGAACAACGATCTCGCCAGCCTTCGCCTTGGCAGACAGCGCGTGCTTCAGACCCAGCTTGCGGAATTTCTTCGGCAAGTCGTGGCCGTGGCTGCGCGGAGTCGGACCCTTGTAGATACCACCCTTGCGGAAGATCGGCGCGTTGCGCGACCCGTGACGTGCGCCGCCGGTGCCCTTCTGGCGATAGATCTTCTTGGTGGAATAGCTCGTTTCCGAGCGGGTCTTTACCTTATGCGTGCCGGCCTGCGCGTTGTTGCGCTGCCAGCGCACGACGCGGTGCAGGATGTCGGCGCGTGGTTCCAGACCGAAGATCTCATCATCGAGATCAACCGACCCGGCCTTCTTGCCGTCCAGTTTGATGGCATCAGCTTTCATCTTTGTCGCCTCCTTCGGCGTCACCAGCCTCTTGCGCCTGATCGGGCTCTGCCTCTGCCGCCTTCAGCGCGGCATCCTCGGCAGCAGCCTGTTCCGCGGCAGCGGCCTCTTCGGCGGCCTTCGTTTCGGCTTCAGCCTGGGCAGCAGCTTCCTCGGCCTGTTTCTGGGCTTCCGCCTTGGCGCTGGCCAATGCAGCAGGCAGGATCACGTTCTCAGACGTCGCCTTCTTGACGGCATCCTTGACGGTGACCCAGCCACCTTTGGCACCGGGCACCGCGCCCTTGATCATGATCAGGCCCCGATCGCTGTCGGTGCGCACGACCTGCAGGTTCTGTGTGGTGACACGTGCGGCACCCATGTGACCGGCCATCTTCTTGCCTTTGAACACCTTACCGGGGTCCTGACATTGGCCTGTGGAGCCATGCGAGCGGTGGCTGATCGAAACACCGTGGCTGGCGCGTAGGCCGCCAAAGTTGTGCCGCTTCATCGCACCGGCAAAACCCTTACCGATGGACACGCCCGTCACGTCGACAAACTGACCTTCAAAGTAATGGTCGGCAATGATTTCTTCGCCCACCTCGATCAGGTTCTCAGGGGCCACACGGAACTCGGCCACTTTACGCTTGGGCTCAACTTTCGCCGCAGCAAAGTGCCCGCGCATGGCCTGGCTTGTACGCTTGGCCTTGGCCGAACCGGCGCCAAGCTGAACGGCGGTGTAGCCATCCTTGTCGGCAGTCCGCTGGGCCACGACCTGCAGTTTGTCCAGTTGCAGAACGGTGACGGGAATTTGCTTGCCGTCATCCATGAACAGCCGGGTCATGCCGACCTTCTTTGCGATCACTCCAGAGCGCATTTTGTGTGCCCTCCCTAGACCGAAATCTGAACGTCAACGCCCGCGGCGAGGTCGAGCTTCATCAGCGCGTCCACCGTTTGCGGCGTTGGGTCAACGATATCGAGAAGACGCTTATGCGTGCGGATTTCCCACTGATCGCGGCTTTTCTTGTCGACGTGGGGACCACGCAGAACCGTGAACTTCTCAATCTTGTTCGGCAACGGGATCGGGCCCCGAACCGTTGCACCCGTGCGCTTGGCGGTGTTGACGATTTCCTCGGTGCTGGCATCCAGCACACGGTAGTCAAACGCCTTCAGGCGGATGCGGATATTTTGGCTTTGAATGGCCATTTCTTATCCCTTCGTTGAGAGGAGGAGCCTAAGTTGCGGCCCCTCATCGAACCGTTTGGCGCCATGAATTTTCACCGAAAATTCGTGGCTTTTGTTTCGTATGTAAGGGCCTTCCGCGGGAAGGCCCTGCCGTTTTACTCGACGATTTTGGACACGACGCCTGATCCGACGGTTCTGCCGCCTTCGCGGATGGCAAAGCGCAGGCCCTGTTCCATTGCGATCGGTGCGATCAGTTCGACCTCGAACTTCAGGTTGTCGCCCGGCATCACCATCTCGGTGCCCGACGGCAGCGTGACAGAACCGGTGACATCCGTGGTCCGGAAGTAGAATTGCGGGCGATAGTTGGCAAAGAACGGCGTGTGACGGCCACCTTCATCCTTGGTCAGGATGTAAACCTCTGCCTCGAACTTGGTATGCGGCTTCACCGAACCGGGCTTGCACAGCACCTGACCGCGCTCGATCCCGTCGCGGTCCACACCGCGCAGAAGCGCGCCGATATTGTCGCCCGCGCGGCCCTCGTCCAGAAGCTTGCGGAACATCTCGACACCGGTGCAGGTCGTCTTGGTCGTGTCGCGGATGCCCACGATCTCGATCTCTTCGCCGACCTTGATGATGCCACGCTCCACCCGGCCCGTGGCAACCGTGCCGCGGCCGGAAATCGAGAACACATCCTCGACCGGCATCAGGAAAGGCTCGTCAATCGCGCGCGGCGGCTCGGGGATGAAGTCATCCACAGCGGCCATCAGTTCCTTGATCTTCTCTTCGCCGATGGCCTCGTCGCGCCCCTCCATCGCCGCCAAAGCCGACCCGGCAACAATCGGAATGTCGTCGCCGGCAAAGTCGTATTCGCTCAAAAGCTCGCGCACTTCCATCTCGACCAGCTCCAGAAGCTCGTCATCGTCGACCTGGTCGACCTTATTGAGAAACACGACCAGCTGAGGCACGCCGACCTGACGGGCCAGAAGAATGTGCTCGCGCGTTTGCGGCATCGGGCCGTCCGCGGCGTTCACAACCAGAATCGCGCCGTCCATCTGCGCCGCACCGGTGATCATGTTCTTCACATAATCCGCGTGGCCCGGGCAGTCGACATGCGCATAGTGGCGCTTGTCGGTCTCATACTCGACATGCGCCGTCGAAATCGTGATCCCGCGCGCCTTTTCCTCCGGCGCACCATCGATCTGGTCATAGGCCTGAAAGTCGCCAAAATACTTCGTAATCGCCGCCGTCAACGTCGTCTTGCCGTGGTCAACATGACCAATCGTCCCGATGTTCACATGCGGCTTGCTGCGATCAAACTTTTCCTTCGCCATGGGTAGGCCTCCTCTTATCTGCTGACGGCTTGGTTCAAGCGAACTTTGCCTGGATCTCTTCACTTATGTTTTGCGGAACAGGTTCGTAGTGGTCGAACTGCATGGTGAATTGCGCACGCCCAGAAGACATGGACCGCAAGTTATTGATATAGCCGAACATATTGGCCAGCGGCACAAAGGCGTTGATCGCAACGGCGGTGCCGCGCGGTTCCTGCCCTGAAACCTGACCACGACGCGATGTCAGATCGCCGATGATGCCGCCGGTATAGTCCTCCGGTGTGATCACCTCGACCTTCATGACCGGTTCCAAAAGCTTGGCACCACCAAGCTTCAAGCCCTCGCGCATCCCCATACGTGCCGCGATTTCGAAAGCCAGCACGCTAGAGTCCACATCGTGGTACTTGCCGTCGATCAACGCGACCTTGAAGTCAATGACCGGGAAGCCAGCCAACGGACCGCTGTCCATGACCGAGTTGATGCCCTTTTCTACGCCGGGGATGTATTCCTTGGGCACGTTGCCGCCAACGATCCGGCTTTCAAACGAGTAACCCTCGCCCGGTTCGGTCGGCGAAATGATCATCTTCACTTCTGCATACTGACCCGAACCACCCGACTGTTTCTTGTGGGTATAGGTGTGCTCGATCTCTTTGCTGATCGTCTCGCGATAGGCGACCTGCGGCGCGCCGATATTGGCCTCGACCTTGAATTCGCGCTTCAGTCGGTCGACCAGAATGTCGAGGTGCAGTTCGCCCATGCCCTTCATGATGGTCTGACCCGATTCAATGTCGGTCTCGACGCGGAAGGACGGGTCTTCAGCCGCCAGACGTTGCAGCCCCTGAGACATCTTCTCCTGGTCGTTCTTTGTCTTCGGCTCAACCGCGATCTCGATCACCGGATCCGGGAAGGTCATCGTTTCCAGAACCACGGGCTCTTTCTGATCGCACAGCGTGTCACCTGTCGTCGTGTCTTTCAGACCGGCCAGCGCGATGATGTCGCCGGCAAACGCCTCGTCAATTTCGTCGCGCTTGATCGAGTGCATCATCATCATCCGACCGATGCGCTCTTTCTTGCCTTTGGTCGAGTTCAGGACTGTTTCGCCCTTGTTCATGGTGCCGGAATAAATCCGGGTGAACGTAAGCGAACCAACGAACGGGTCGTTCATGATTTTGAATGCAAGGCCAGAGAATGGCATGTCGTCATCCGCACGGCGCGCGATGTCACGAACTTCATCCTCGTCGCCTGGCCTAAAGCCCATGTAATCAACAACATCCAGCGGGCTCGGCAGATAGTCGATGACCGCGTTCAAAAGCGGCTGAACACCTTTGTTCTTGAACGCAGAGCCACCAAGAACCGGCACGAAGGCCAGTTCCAGCGTGCCTTTACGCAAAAGCGCGCGCAGCGTGTCCACGTCAGGCTCGTTGCCTTCCAGGTATTCCATCATCGCGTCGTCGTCCATTTCGACGGCCGCTTCGATCATCTTGCCGCGCCATTCATCGGCGACATCTTTCAGGTCGTCACGGATGGGTCCACGTTCCCAGGTCGCGCCCAAATCTTCGCCCTTCCACAACCACTCTTCCATTGTGACAAGGTCGATCATGCCTTCCAGCGCGGTTTCGGCACCAATCGGCAGGCCGACGGGCACGGCGGTGGCGCCGGTGCGGTCCTCGATCATCTCAACACAGTTGAAAAAATCGGCACCGATCTTGTCCATCTTGTTGACGAACACGATGCGTGGAACTTTGTAGCGGTCGGCCTGACGCCAGACAGTTTCTGTCTGCGGCTCAACACCGGCGTTTGCGTCCAGCACACAAACCGCGCCGTCAAGAACTGCCAGCGAACGCTCAACCTCGATGGTAAAGTCAACGTGGCCGGGCGTGTCGATGATATTCAGGCGATGCCGTGGCGTTTGCGCGGTCTCACCGTCCTCGGTGCGTTCCCAGAATGTCGTGGTCGCAGCGGAGGTGATCGTGATGCCGCGCTCCTGCTCCTGCTCCATCCAGTCCATCGTCGCAGCACCATCGTGCACTTCGCCGATGTTATGCTCTTTACCGGTATAATACAGGATCCGCTCGCTGCAGGTGGTCTTACCTGCATCGATATGGGCCATGATGCCGAAGTTGCGATAAAGCTCGAGAGGAAATTCGCGTGCCATTGTTGTCGGGCCTCAGAAAATAGGGTTTTACCAGCGATAGTGGCTGAAGGCTTTGTTCGCCTCTGCCATCTTGTGGGTGTCTTCGCGCTTCTTCACGGCGGTGCCACGGCCATTGACCGCATCCATCAGTTCACCGGCGAGGCGTTCTTCCATCGTGTTTTCGTTGCGGCCACGGCTGGCGGTGATCAGCCAGCGGATCGCCAGCGCCTCGCGACGCTCGGGGCGCACCTCGACCGGAACCTGATAGGTCGCACCACCAACCCGGCGGGAGCGAACCTCGACCGTCGGTTTGATGTTGTCGAGCGCTTCGTGGAACACTTCAACGGGCGCTTTCTTCAGCTTGTCCTCAACCCGGTCGAACGCATTATAGACAATGCGCTCTGCAACCGACTTTTTACCGTCGATCATCAGGTTGTTCATGAACTTGGTCAGAACTGTGTCGCCAAACTTGGCGTCAGGCAGAACTTCGCGTTTTTCAGCAGCGTGACGGCGGGACATCTGTGTTTCCTCTTACTTCGGACGCTTGGCGCCGTATTTCGAACGGCGCTGCTTGCGGTCTTTGACACCTTGCGTGTCCAGGACACCGCGCAGAATGTGGTAACGCACACCGGGAAGGTCCTTGACACGACCGCCACGGATCAGAACAACAGAGTGTTCCTGCAGATTGTGGCTTTCCCCGGGGATATAGCTGATCACCTCGAAACCATTGGTCAGGCGCACCTTGGCGACCTTCCGCATGGCAGAGTTCGGCTTTTTCGGCGTCGTTGTGTACACGCGGGTACAGACGCCGCGCTTTTGCGGGCAGCTCTCCAGGTGCAGTGACTTGGAGCGTTTGATTTTCGGCTGCCGCGGCTTGCGGATCAGCTGCTGGATCGTTGGCATTCGGTATCTACCCCATGCTCTTTTCTTCGTCTGAGATGCGCGCGCATCCCGGTTTCTAGTGCCTGCGTATTGCACGTCTGCAAACGCAAAAACCGCAGCCGCTCTCAGTTGCGCGAGAGCGTCGCGGTGGAATTCCAGAGGATCGAGGCCAATTGGCCCGGATCATGACCACTTAAATTTTGAGTCAGGCAAACCCAATCGCCCGAGTGCGCGCCGTATAGGGGGAGTCGGGAGAGGTGTCAACTGCGGCTTACCACCCTTCAATTTAGCCAGACATCCCAGAGCTTGGGGATTTTGGCATAACCTGCGAGGCATCGTCGGATAGCACGAAGGCCTGTCTTGAAGAGAGAGCATAAGGACCTTCGGGCTTTTCGAATCCCCTTTTTTCGCCGCGTATTGCGACGTGGTGCTCTTCGTTTGCTCCGGTTGAAACAGCCCAGTACATGGCGATTGCCAGCACCAAAATGAGGCGGGCCAATCGATCCGGCTTTTTGATCTGGCTTTGAGTAATTTCAAAGCCCCGGGTTTTGAAGTCGGAGAACATGGCTTCAATTCCCCAACGCATTCCATAATCGAGCACCTTGTACTCGGACGGTGCTGCATTCATGGCAATAATCCAAGGCTCTTTGTGCCCCTCCTCGTGAAGCACTCCAATGTTGCTAAAGACGCCCGTTCCGTAAAGCTCAGCGTTTACAAGCCCTTCGGGCATCAGTTGGGCAATTTCGCGCGTCATCATCTCGCCACCCTGATGTTGCAGTGTGATATTTCCCTTCATGCGCAGCCGGTAGTCCCATCCAGCCTCCTGGCACCATGCGACCAATCGGGCGGTTCCATAAAACCGATCTCCCGCCAGCAACACACGCGCATCCGCCGGGAGCCATGGGCGGACTGCTTCCAAAAGCTCATGTTGCACGCGCCATCCAATCGGCCCTTTGGTCTGGCGTACACGCCAGGCGACCGGGAGGGCCCGATCCCGCATCCGCACCGATAACATCAAAACCTCATGCCCTTCGTTGAGCTTGCTTTGATCAAGGGCCACCACAATCGTTTCTCCGGCCTCACACTGGCGGCGGAAAATTTCACCAACATAGGCCTGCATGATCTCATCAGTATCGATGTGAGGATTGCCCAGAACCCGCGAAATGTATTGATAGCGGTGGTCCACAGAGCCGATATCGCGGGGCAGAGCAGCCGCATTTTCCATCAGATTGACGCTGCGCGTGTTCAAAATCACGCTTGCTATGATGCACAATCCCTCCCGGCGCGACTTGTGATACCCGAGCAAGCGGTCCTGAAAATCCGCCTCAACCTTCGAATAAAGCTCTGAAAAACAAACATTTCCCAACAAACCAGCCTCCAATATCAGCAGTGGAGACTCCTTGAATCACACAGATCAGACAAACGTCAAATCAGATCCGGAAATTTTGAAGGGTGGTAAGCAACTGCGGTCGAATTGTTGGTCGATAATCAACTATATCTTCTTTACCCATTCACTCTCAGGTGAAAGTTCATATACGTTGGAGGACTCTATGAATTTCGGTTCCAGCCAGCTCGGGATGCTATTTATTTCGTGCCTTTCTTGAAGCAGCAGTTGTGCTAGTTTGCCTTCTTTTGTCCCGAACCCGATCTCTCGAAAAGTCTCTGCGTCGTCTCCTGCCACCACATATCCGACACTGCCACCTTTTTCTACAATGCGTCGCAATAAATCATCGAGCCCATGGCGCCAGTATAGGGTTGGGCCAAAGATTTCGTCGAGGCGCGCCCAATTTGCACGGTATTCTTCACGAATTACCTTAGAGTCCGCTGCACTTCTAATTTGCTCCGGCAACCAAAAAGCGGGTTCGTCACCGTTGCGCTCCGCTTTGTCCAAAAGCCCAGCGATTTGCAGGAAAGATAAGCTTTGAACCGTGTTGAGCCCCAA
Source organism: uncultured Paracoccaceae bacterium (assembly GCA_951812305.1). Classification (GTDB taxonomy): domain Bacteria; phylum Pseudomonadota; class Alphaproteobacteria; order Rhodobacterales; family Rhodobacteraceae; genus Rhodobacter_B. Next base: position 210,808 of record CATOSB010000003.1, on the reverse strand, counting down.
TCCACCATTGTCCAAAAAGTCGCAAACGTCGAGGATGTCCCAAAACTCTTTCGTCCGCCACTTACCGTTTGGCGCAATAATTTTTAGACACTTGGTAACTCCCAAGCACCCTGTCCGATAGGGTTGCGGGGTTTTGTTCCGTCAGAGCCGTGCGATGATCTGAGGTGGTGACAGGGTCAGGATTTCCAGGATGTTGAACCGGTGTTTTCTGGCCGTCGAGATGACGGACCTGATGTCGGCGAAGACCCGCGCGCCCTCGAGGGTGCGGAAGGTGCCCGAGATTTTCATGCGCAGCTTCATCATGCGCAGGTCCTGTTCGGCCTGATTGTTTGTGAATGGGACCGCGAAGTCGGCGATGAATCGCAAAACGTCATCGCGGTAGTCACGCAGGCGGAGGAGCAGGTTGTGGCCTGGCCGCCTGGCTTTTCGGCCGCGGGTGCCGGGGCTTTTGGCCAGCGGGGGCCGGCGTTCGTGGAAGGCGAGCCCCTTGGCGAGGATCGCCATGTATCTGGTGACGATACCCTGGCGAACCAGTTCCGGGAGTTCGGTCTCGCCTTGATCCTGAGCCGCGCATCTGAGCTGATTGGCGCTATGAAGCACTGCGCTCATCTCCGTCGCCCAAGGCTCTTTTTCGATCTCTTCGATGGCCTTGAGTTCGCGCAAGTGATGCGCCCCGCAGAGGGCGTGGGCGTCCACTCCGCTCATATGGGCGTAGTAGGGTTTCCAGTGATCATGAATGATCGTCCCGCCGGTCAGGAAGGTTGGAACAGCACCGCGTTTGGCGCTGATGCGGTAATGGGTGAAGGCGGTATCGCAGATCGTGTGCAGCCAGTGCAGCTTGCCGGCAACACGAAGTCCGGTCTCGTCCAGATGCCGAACGCCGCCTTCGGCAAGCCGGGCGAGAATGTGTTCAACCACGACACCCATCTTATTTGCCGCGCCGCGCGTCCAGTTGGTCACGCTGGCCGCGCACAAGCTGGTGGCCCCAAACAGGTCGCGCATAAGCTGGCAGACCCGATCCTCGGGTATCAGCTGCTGAACATTGCAATAGACCGCCACTGCCCGCATGCGCGTGCCATATTGCACATGCGCGGCCACGCCATCGGGAAAGCCAGCCGTCGTCGTGGCTCGACAATGGTCGCAACAATAAACCGCCGCCTGATGCTCGGTGACCTCCAGGCGTGGCGCAGGCAAGTCGAACACCTGACGCTTCTCGATCCCTTTCACCATCTCCGCCGTCAGGGCGCTCTGACAGGCGCTGCAATGCGTCGCCTCATGCCGTTCGACAAAGTCGGGTGTTGACGTCTGGCGCAGGGTGTCGCCCCGGTGGCCAACTTGGCCGCCACTTTTCTTTCCGGATTTGCCACGCAGGCTGCGCGGGGCTGGCTTCTTCAGGCCATCACTTGAAGGGGGCTTGCTGCTATTGCTGCTGTTCTTGGCCAACTGTCGGCGCAGGTCCGTGATCTCTTCCGCCATGCTCGCCAACGCAGCTTCAAGCTCAGCGATCCGACGCAGAGCCGTGGCGAGAAGTTGTTCAAGGGCGGCAACCTGATCCATCCCACCACTGATTCAGAGAAATCAACCCGGCGCCACAGAATTCAGACAAGAAAGAAAAAAACACGCGCAAAATGGCAAATTCGACTCACCATAAAACTGACAATAACACTCAAACGTGGGGGGTGCTTGGGAGTTACCTTATTTCATGATGATCCTCGCCGTGATGACAATTCTGGCCTTCTTCCTGCACCGGGTGGTGCGGATGATCCCCATTGTGGTGAACATGACCCCGGGTTGGGAAAGCTGGACGTCCAAGAAATTTCCTATGGGCACGGCGCTTGGGGCTTCCTTGGTGGCGTATCTGGCCTTGGCGGCGCTTTAACCTTTTTGGTCTTCGGCCAAATTTGTTTCCCAAGTCACGCGTAATCTGACAGAGTTTTCTAAGTCACTTGCGCGGAATCAGGCCAATGAATGTTCAAAACACACCCGATACTTTCACCTTACAGCGGCGGCGCGCCGGCGGTGGAACGCCGAAGCTTTCGGATTGGGGCTGGAAGGATGAGACCGGTCGGCTGACCGATGTTCTGCTTGGGTCACCGGCATCTCTGCGCCATCTGGCGACGTCATCGCTTTCACGGAAATACCTGCGCGACAGCCCGTGCAACATTCAGATTGCGCAGGCGCAACATGCGGAACTGGTTGCCGCTTATGAGCATTTCGGGGTGAACATCCATTGGGCTGGGCCGGAGCCTGAACTGCCGATGCAGGTCTATACTCGGGACAGTTCGTTCATGACGCCCTATGGCGCGGTGATCACCGCGATGGCGAACTGGTGGCGGCGCGGCGAGAACTATGCCGCAATCCGCAACTATGAACGCCTTGGCATCCCGATCTATGACATGGTGACGGCGGGCACGTTTGAAGGCGGCGATTTCAATGTGCTCGAGGAAGGCGTGCTGCTCTTGGGCTGCGGTGGCGAGCGCACGCAGGAGGAAGGCGCCGATCAGGTTGCCGACTGGTTTGAGGCCGAGGGCTGGGAGGTGCGTCGCGCATTCTTCGACCCCTATTACGTGCATATCGACCTGATGGTGGTGCCGGTGGCGGAGAGGCTGACGGCGGTCTGTCTGGATTGCACGGAACCGGGGATTGTCGAGTGGTTGAAGGCCAAGGGCCACCAGATCATCGACGTGCCGTTCCGCGACACGATGGACCTGGGCTGCAACTTCATGTCGCTGGGTGGGGACCGGGTTATTCTGCCCAGCCATTCTCAGGATCTGGCAGGCAAGCTGAAGGCACGCGGATTTGAGGTGGCTGAGGTGGATATGTCAGAGATTTCTAAGACGGGCGGCGGGATACATTGCATGGCGCAGGCGTTGCGGCGGGAGACGTAACTGGTGTGCTCAACCTGCTGGCCGGTTGATGTGATCGGACAATTGTTCGGCCCAATACCCATGCCGTAAAAACACACCGAGTGCTGGCGTTTACTTGTTCACGGACATTGACTAGCCTGACTTGATATTCGTGAGTTTTCGGGGGTCGGTACGTATGCGATTTTTAACACTTTCAATTGTCCTCGCGGCGGTCGGCGCGCCTGGGTTTGCGCAGGAATCGACCGTCGACTGTGACGCATTCTATGAGGAGATCGTCGCAGACCACCCGATGGATCTGGAAAGCTGCACGATCAAGGTCGCGGACTATACGCTTGAAGAATGCAAGCGCCCGACCACGCCGATTTCCGCCCGTCCGACCAGCCACATGATACTGGCGATTGACGCCTCTGGTTCCATGGCCGGGCAGGTTGGGGGCGAGACCAAGATGAAAGCGGCGAAGCGGGAAGCGCTGGCGTTTTTGCGTGACCTGCCGATTGAGGTAAAGGTCGGGCTGGTTGTCTATGGTCATCGCGGCAACAACAAGGCGGATGGCAAGGCAGAATCCTGCGCCGCATCCGAGCTGGTGCATGATTTCGGCGCGAGCCGCCGTAAACTAGAGGACAGTATCCGGGATCTGTCCCCAACCGGTTGGACACCGCTGGGCGGGGTGCTGGAATACTCGTCTGAAATCATCGCTGACCTGCGGCCACCGCGTGAGGGCGATCTTGCACCTGTTGTCTATCTGATCTCGGACGGGGAAGAGACCTGTGATGGCAATCCCGTGGCCGCTGCAGGTGCGCTTTTTGGAGCTGGTGTTCAGACCGTTGTCAATACCATCGGCTTTGACGTTGACGCCGAAACGGCGGCGCAACTGGAGGCTATCGCAAACGCTGCGGGTGGCACGTATTATCCGGCCAAAGACGCGGCGGCCCTGCGCAAGCAGTTGAACGCGATCAAGGAGGCTGAGGCAGAACTGGCGCGATATCAGTATTGCGTAAATCTGAACGCGGGCGCGATCGGGGTGGTCTATCACAACGCCCGGATTGAACTGACCAGCTGTTTTGGCCGCAATGATCCGACCCAGCGACTGGTGGCCGCGATCCATGCCACCAACCGGGCCAAAAGGAGTTATGGCTGAATCTGGTGTTCGCGTGGTTTGAGTGTTGGCGGTGCATCTGTTTGGATTGTTTTTGCAAAAACCCAATCCGACCCAAGAAGGACGCACCACCATGGACGAGACTAACATCGTTGAATTTGCCGGTCGAGAGGTCAGCCTTGATCCGTTGACTGAGCTTTTGCGCACGGGCGCGCAGGCTCTGATCCAAGCCGCCGTTCAAACTGAGCTTGCGGAATTGATGGATCGCTTTGCTCACCTCAAAACACCAGACGGGCGCGCCGGGGTGGTACGTAATGGCAGTCATCCCGCCCGTGAAATCCAAACGGGTGTTGGACCTGTGACCGTAGAGATTCCAAAGATACGCTCGAAAACCGGCAAGCCAGTGAGTTTCCGCTCCGCGCTCGTACCGCCCTACGTGCGCAAGACCAAGACGCTGCAGGCTGCGATCCCCTGGCTCTACCTCAAAGGCATTTCCACTGGCGAAATGGGAACGGCGCTGAAGGGTTTGCTCGGGGCTAATGCCACCGGATTTTCGGCCAAAACAGTTGCCAGATTGAAGGCCGAATGGGCCGCTGAATACAGGGCGTGGCGCACCGCAGACCTGTCCCAAGACGAGTGGGTCTACATCTGGGCCGACGGTATTCACAGTGGCTTACGCGGCGAGGATCACAAGTTGCGCGCGCTGGTCGTGATCGGCGTAAATACCCGTGGTCAGAAACAATTTCTGGCAATCGAGGACGGCACTCGTGAAAGCACACAGAGCTGGAGGGAGGTTCTAATCGGCCTCAGAGAACGCGGTCTCAACACTCCAAAATTGGCCATCGGAGACGGTGCTCTGGGATTCTGGGCCGCTCTTGAAGAAACCTATCCGGGCACACCTCAACAACGCTGCTGGGTGCATAAGACGGGCAACGTCCTCAACTGTTTTCCCAAGTCCACCCAGCCAAAAGCCAAAACGATGCTGCACGATATCTGGCGCGCTGAAACGCGCAAGTCAGCTGAACAAGCGTTCGATCTCTTCGTGAAAACGTTTGAAGACAAGTACCCCAAAGCCACCGCCTCGCTTCAGAAAGATCGAACCGAACTGCTGGCATTCTACGATTTTCCCGCAATGCATTGGCAAAGCATCCGAACGACCAATCCAATTGAATCCGCCTTTGCCACGATCCGTCATCGCACCAAGCGCTCAAAGGGCTGTCTGGCCCGCGACGGCATGCTCCACATGATCTTCAAACTGGGGCAGTGCGCCGAACAAAACTGGCGCAAACTTCGCGGCTTCAATCATCTCGCCGACGTCATCCAAGGCGTCAATTTCAAAGACGGCATCAAGCAAACCCAGACCGAAACCGCCGCCGCATGAAAGATCCCGCAAACACCAGATTTGACAATAACTCACAGCTCGTACCCAAGATGCAATTCGAGTTGGCGCACCTGACGCGATACGGCGACTCGGGTGACATTCATTTCCTTGGCGGCTTCGGTGAAGCTCAGGTTGCGCGCAGAAGCTTCGAAAGCCAGCAGCGACTTAGGCGGTGGAAGTTTTCGAAATCCTTGGACCAAATCGGCGCTCCATTCGGTATATTGCACCTCAAAGCCGGAGCTTTGCGTAATCTGAGGTTACGCAAGGGGTCAGTTTTTTTCAATGAGGGGAAGGCGCGTCTTTGTGCAAGAGTCACTCAAGCATGGGGCGGATTTACACCAGATGACACGCGAAACAGACGGCCAAAGCGCGATTGAGTGCCGCAATCTTTGGAAGATTTTCGGCGATCGCGCGCAAGAGGCGCTGATTGCGGCCAAGGCTGGCGAGGTCGACAAAGAAGCCGCGCTGGACCGATTTGGCTGTGTCATCGGCGTTGCGGATGCCAGTTTCTCGGTCGCAGAGGGCGAAATTTTCTGCATCATGGGGCTGTCCGGGTCCGGCAAATCCACCATTATTCGCCACGTCAATCGCCTGATCGAACCAACCGACGGTCAGGTTCACGTCGAAGGGCGCGATGTGATGGGCCTCAATCCCAAGGAACTGCGCGAACTTCGGGCGCGGACCATCGGCATGGTGTTCCAACATATGGCGCTTTGGCCGCACAAGACAATCTCGGAGAACGTTGCGTTTGGTCTGGAGGTGCAAAAGGTCCCGAAGGCCGCGCGCAAGACTGCCGCAGACGATGCGTTGCAACGCGTCGGTCTGGGCGGTTGGGGTGATCGGTATCCCGATCAGCTTTCAGGCGGGATGCAACAGCGTGTCGGTCTGGCAAGGGCATTGGCTGCCGACCCTGACATCCTGTTGATGGACGAGCCCTTCAGCGCGCTTGACCCGCTGATCCGAAACGACCTTCAGGATGAATTCCTGGCGCTGTCGCGGGATCTGAAGAAGACCACGCTGTTCATCACCCATGATCTTGATGAGGCGATGAAGATGGGCAATCGGATCGCCATCATGAAGGATGGCAAGATCGACCAGACCGGGACTCCGGAGGCGATCGTTCTGCGCCCAGAAACTGATTATGTCGCCCGCTTTGTCAGTTCGATCTCGACGCTGAAATACATTTCGGCGTCAGAGATCGCGACCGCTGGAGATGTCGCCGCCGATGCGCCCGTTGTTGGACCGGACACGCCATTGCCAACCCTGATCGAAATGCTGAAAGGCGATGTGGCGTATATCGCAATCCGCGACGGCAATACATCGATTGGTCGGGTCGGGTCGGCGGAAATATTGGATACCGTCAGTCGCGATCTGGGGCGCAGATAGGCATGGACCCGGCTCTCAATCCCTTTGATTATTTCACGCTGCCGTTTGGCGAATGGTCAGAGGCCAGCCTGAACTGGGTTGTCGGGCACAGCCGGTCCACGCTTATCGCGGCCAAGGCGCCGGTGCAGTCCTTTCTTGAACTCGTGCAAGGTGGATTGGAGGCCATTCCGCCAACTATCGGCATTTTGGGCGCCGCAATCATCGGTTGGCTTCTGTCAGGATGGCGACTGGCAATGACCGGCTTTGTCTGCCTGACGCTCATTGGCCTAATGGGGGCATGGGAAGCCGCAATGACGACGCTTTCCATCGTCTTCGCGGCGGTCACGCTTTGCGTGATCATCGGGTTGCCAATAGGCGTGTTGGCGGCCCGAAGCGATGCGTTCTTCCGCATTCTGCGCCCAGTCCTCGACCTGATGCAGACCATCCCGTCCTTCGTCTATCTGGTCCCGGTTGTCATGCTATTTGGCATTGGCGACACGCCGGGCGTGATCGTCACGGTGTTTTTCGCGATCATCCCGCTGATCCGCTTGACCAACCTGGGCATCCGCGAGGTGCGCGAAGATCTGGTCGAGGCTGCCAGAGCCTTTGGGGCGGGACCGACCCGCGTGTTGTTCAGCGTCCAGATTCCACTGGCGCGCCCGACAATACTCGCCGGACTGAACCAGACGGTTCTGCTGTCGCTTTCAATGGCCGTCGTTGCATCGATGATATCCGTCGCCGGGCTGGGGCGCATCGTTTTGGAGGGCATCGGTCGCCTTGATTTCGGCAGCGCCACGGTCGGCGGCATCGGGATCGTTCTGACGGCGATCACGGTGGACCGTTACGTGCAGGCGCTTGGCGCTGCCCGGCGGCGCGACAAGGTTGGGGCATAGCGCGATGGACTGGTCCATTCTCCTCGACCCCTTCACGGCGATCAATCTGCCTCTCACCGAATGGGCCAATGACAGCATGCGCTGGCTGACGTCGAATTATCGTAGTGTGTTTCAGGCGATCAAAGCGCCAGTGAAGGTCGCGCTGGATTTTGTTGAAGACGGCCTTCGCGACACGCCGCAGACTTTGCTGCTGGTCCTCTTTACGCTCTTCGCATGGCAGGTCGTCAACCGAGCCACAGCCATCATCACGTTCTTTGGGTTATTGGCCATCGGCCTGATCGGTGCCTGGGATCCGGCAATGACCAGCTTTGCGGTTCTGATCACCGCTGTCTCGATTTCGGTGATTATCGGCCTGCCGCTCGGCATCCTGTGCGCGCGGATCAATATCCTTTGGGCCATTGTGCGCCCGGTGTTGGATTTCATGCAAACGATCCCATCATTCACCTATCTAGTGCCGGTGATCCTGTTATTCGGCATCGGCAATGTACCCGGTGTTATCGTCACGGTCTTTTTCGCCACCGCGCCATTGATCCGCCTGACTAATCTTGGCCTGCGCGAGGTTCGCAGTGATCTGGTGGAGGCGGCGGATGCGTTTGGGGCGTCGCCGATGAAACGGCTGTGGTCCGTCGAGCTTCCTCTGGCCCGCCCCACCATCATGGCCGGTGTCAACCAAACGGTGATGCTGTCGCTGGTGATGAGCGTCATCGCGTCCATGATTTCCGTCGCGGGGCTTGGCAGGCTGGTGCTGGTCGGCATCAGCCAACTTGATCTGGCGCGTGCCTCAATCGGCGGGCTGGGCATTGTCCTGCTCGCCATCATTTTCGACAGAATTACACAAGGCTTTGGCTTCTCACGACGCGACCGCGGCGGTCGCGGTCTTTGGGAGCAAGGCCCAATCGGCTGGATGCGAAGGAAGTTCGCAGCGCGGTCGAACCAACCAACCAACTGATCCAACAAGGGAGAAAAACATGAAACGTTCCATTACCAAACTGGCAATCACGGCGCTCGCCACCGGTTTGATTGCCGCCCCGGTGATCGCGCAGGAAGCGACGGCCATCAGCACAGGACGGACCGACCACCAGTTGATTTATGAAGTGATCGAGGAAGGCCTGATCGCGCTTGGTTAACCCCGATTCTGGATAAGACGTTGGCGTCACCAGTGCACTACTCGACAGAATTTTTTCGTAGTTTTTTGATTCGTTTTTTACGATACTCGTTGACCCTTTTTCGCAGAGGGTTGCGATGAGGGATTTCCACCATTGTTATGGAAATGATCCTCGGTTCTCTCAAAGCCTCATTTGGCTCCAGTTCAACGGCAATTCCGCCAAACTCTCCAAGAAATAGAACATTTGAAACGGTTTCGTGATCTGCTTTGAATGTATCAGGGTCATTTTTCCGTACGTGTTTCGGGATGATCACCTGAAAGGGAGTGGCAGCCATCAGATCGAGCACAAGTGTCATGGTTCTTTTAGGGAGCGCAGCCAGTTCATTGAGCTTATCCGTGAGGGCGTAGAAACGGTTGGGGTCCTCTTCCATCATGTCGAACATGAGGTCCCGGATCTTCTCATAAGCGAGATCTTCGTTGATTGGGAAGTTGTTCTCCATGGCGCGCACCTTTTGCCCCGTGTTGACCAGCCTGAATGCCCCCGTGATTAGTATGGGGTGAGAGGGGTTTCCAGGTACGTTGCCCCATGATTCAAGGTTCAAAAGCGACACAATATGGACCGCCACTCATGTCGATCACTAACACCGCACTTTTTGTCTGTCTCGATGATTTTGCAAAAACCTACGAGGACTGGGAGCGCCACCGGTTGATCCCCTCGGGTCGTCAGAGGCTTCGCTCCGGCAAGCTGACCCTGGGGGAGAGCCTGTTCATCATGGTCTTGTTTCACTTGTCGCCGTTCAAGGACTTCAAACATTATTGGATTTATGGCGTTGAGCAGAAATACCGTGACTGCTTTGGCACCCTCCCGAGCTATGGTCGGTTTGTCAGCCTCATGCCAAGATTAATGGTGCCGTTTTGCATACTGCTGCACTGCTTCAGCGGTGAAAAAACCGGCGTCTATTTTGCCGACAGCACTAAGCTCGCGGTCTGCCACAATGCCCGCATTAATCGAAACAAGGTCTTCAAGGGGCTGGCAAAGCGCGGTCGCAGCACAATGGGCTGGTTCTTTGGCTTCAAACTGCATCTAATCATCAACAACAAGGGGGAGATCATGGCCGTCAAAATCACGGCAGGTAATGTCGATGATCGAAAGCCGTTTGAAGCCATGATCGCGGGCCTCGAAGGCAAAATATTTGCTGATAAGGGCTATATCTCCAAATCCCTCTTCCAACGGCTCTGGCAGCGTGGCCTCCACCTCGTCACCGGCATTCGCCGCAACATGAAAAACTATCTCCTGCCAATCCTGAACAAAATCCTGTTGCGAAGGCGGTTCATCATCGAAACTCTGTTCGATAAGTTGAAAACCAGCATGGGACTGGAACACACTCGACACAGATCGCCTGCCAACGCATTCGTACACCTCATCTCGTGTGTCGCAGCCTATATGCTCGGGAAAACCAAAGTTAAAATGGGACCCATAACCGTGCCGGAAACAATCAGGCAGGTCGAATACCAGATATAGCGCTTATCCAGAACTCAGGTTGGTTACGAAAACAATGAAATGCTGACCGGCAACTATCCGGCCATTCACCTATCCATCGGCCAGGGTGACGCAGATTATACTGCCGTTCACTGGAGGCCACTGCACAACGATTTTTTCGACAACTCGGGTGGCGATGACGCGCTGGTCCGGGCTGGCCCGATGTATACCAATGCAATGCAGGCCTATTTCATCGACAAGGCCACGGCCGAGGCGCACGGGATTACCGCGCTCGAGCAGTTGAAAGCCCCGGCGATCAAAGCCCTGTTTGACACTGACGGTGATGGCAAGGCGAACCTGACTGGCTGCAATCCCGGCTGGGGCTGTGAAAAGGTCGTCGAGCATCATCTGGATGCCTACGAATTGCGCGACCACGTCAATAACGACAAGGGCGAGTATTTTGCTCTGATGGCCGACACCATCGAACGCTACAAGGCCGGGGAGCCGATCCTCTACACCACCTGGGCGCCTAACTGGATCATGGGTACCCTGCAGGAAGGTAAAGATGTGGTCTGGCTGAACGCGCCGTTCTCGTCTTTGCCCGGCGATCAGAGCACCGACACAGAATGGGATGATGGACGCAACCCCGGCTTTGGGTCCAATGACAATTACATCCTCGTGAACAAGGGATTTGCAGATGCGAACCCCAAAGCGATGGCGTTCATGAATGGGCTGCAAATTCCGGTCGCGGATCTGTCCGTGATGATGACGCGGATGAACAACGGCGAAAACTCACCCGAGCAGCTTGAGCAGATCGCAAAAGACTGGATCGCGGATCATCAATCCGATTGGGACGCGCTGATCGCTAGAGCGCAATCGCAAAAGTGGGAACCGGAATTCGGAGCAAATTGCGCGTAATTACAAAGAATTATACCAAGGGTGCTTCAAAATGACTCAGCTATGGATTTTGGGTACCGCCTGAGGTGCTGAGGTGATTCAAGATTGGCAAAGGAGACCACCGATGCCAGCCAGGATACCGATGCGAGCCGATTTTACCGCCAATGATCTGCGCAAGCTTGCCGCAGAGAGTTCTGATGCCCGGCAGAGCCGACGGCTTTTGTCGCTTGCCGCTATCGCCGATGGCATGTCGCGTGGGGCTGCGGCCCGCATTGGCGGGATGGACCGGCAAACGCTCAGGGACTGGGTGCTCCGTTTCAACGCTGATGGTCCAGCGGGGCTGCTGGATCGGCAGCGAGGAGGCTCGCGATCCCGCCTTGACAATGCGCAACTGGATGAACTGGCGGCTCTTGTCGAGACCGGTCCTGATCCTGAAAAGGACGGTGTCGTCCGCTGGCGGCGGGTCGATTTGAAGAATGTGATCAAGGCGCGTTTTGGCGTCGACTATCACGAGCGCCATGTGGGGCAGATTCTGCACAATCTGGGCTTTTCCCACATCAGCGCACGCCCTCAGCACCCGGGGCAGGACGTGCAGGTCATTGAGGATTTCAAAAAAACTTCGGCGACAATCTGAAGGAGACGCTTCAGGGGGTGCCGCCGGACAAACCCGTCGAAATCTGGTTCCAGGACGAGATGCGTCTCGGTCAGAAGAACACCCGCGTCCGCCAGTGGGCACGCAAGGGCACACGGCCCCGCCAGCCCGCCGATCAGCGTTACCAAAATGCGTATCTTTTTGGCGCCATCTGCCCCGAACGCGGCACCGGCGCGGCGATCATGATGCCAGCAGCCGACACCTATGCGATGCAGCGCCACCTGGAAGAAATCAGCAAAATTGTCTCCGATGGCGCCCACGCCGTCATCCTCATGGACCAAGCCGGCTGGCACACGACATCCGCTCTGGAAATCCCGCAAAACCTGTCGCTCATGTTTCTGCCGCCCAAATCACCAGAGCTGAATCCAACCGAAAACATTTGGCAATATCTCCGCCAGACATGGCTCGCAAACCGGACGTTCGACACATATGACGCGATTCTCGACGCGGGGTGCGAGGCCTGGAACAACCTCATCGCAAGACCGCAAACCATCACATCCATCGCAAGCCGCAACTGGGCGAAAGTCGGTCAGATTGAATAACCCTTGGTATTAGAGCATCGCAATTGATTCAGATTTATCGAGCGATGCTCTAAAGCAGCAGCAATGTAATACCTCCCTGGGTCCGCCTGTAACGGGTGGGCCCGAATTCTTTTGCGACAGGAAATTGAGCTAATGGCGATCTTTTTCCATTGGGATCAGGCAACGCGGGATCTGTGGCAGACAAGTATTGCCGCGCAGTTGAATGATGCAGATCTGCGATTTGAAGAGTCTATTGGAAATCCAGACGACGTCGAGTTTGCCGTGGTTTGGGCGCCTCCGAGTGGTCTGTTAAAGGCCTTCACGAACTTGAAATACATCTTCTCCATTGGTGCCGGTGTGACACACATCACATTGGACCCGGATTGGCCCGAACATGTGCCGATTGTCCGTCTGCAAGACAGATTGTTGGTGCAAGACATGTCCTGCCACATCATTCACTGGGTGCTCCACTTCCATCGATTCTACGCCAGATACGGCCATCAGCAGACTGCCAAACAATGGCTTCGCCACCGCTATCCCAGTAACGCAGAACGCCGGGTGTCGGTGCTTGGCCTCGGCCAAACCGGGCTGGACGCCTGCGAACGCCTGCGAGATCTTGAATTCCCTGTCACCGGTTGGGCGCGCAGTCAGAAGACCATTGATGGCGTGCGATGCCTTTCGGGCGAGGCCACGTTCGGGACCGTCGTCAGCGAGGCCAACATTTTGGTCAATTTGCTTCCACTTACGCCCGCTACGACAGATATTTTGAATGCCCGCGTATTCAATCAAATGCCCGAGGGCAGCTTTTTGATTAACTGCTCCCGCGGCTCTACAATTGTCGATCATGATCTGCTGGCCGCGCTGGACACCGGGCAAATCGAGGCCGCGGCGCTGGATGTCTTCCGTGAGGAACCGTTGCCACAGGATGATCCCTATTGGACGCACCCGAATGTCTATGTGACGCCCCACGCGGCTGCACCCACGAACGAACAATCGGCGGCAGAGTTCATTGCCCAGCAGATTCGCATATGTGTCGACGGCGGAACGCCTTCGCCCATCGTGGATCTGAAACGGGGCTACTAGGCCTTGATACGTCCACGGATCATCCCAAAGCATACCGACAGCAATGGTTGGTGGGAAATCCTGGAACCTGCGCCTGAGCCTCAACAGGTCAATGGCACAGTTCGTGTTGAGACCGCGATCATCGGGGCCGGAATTTGCGGTGTTTCCGTTGCGCATCAACTTGGAAAATTAAGGCCCAACGATAGCCTGGCCCTGATTGATGCCGAGCGCATTGGATTTGGTGCGTCGGGCCGAAATGCGGGCTTCATGCTCAACGTTCATAGCCACGGGCCTCCCAAGAAAATCGAAATATTGCGGCGAAATCTTAAGCTCTGGGAAAGCGGTCTGAACGACCTGCGCCGCATGGTGCGCGAATTCCAGATCGACTGCGATTGGGACGAATTTGGCCGTTTCTATGGTTCTGCGGGTCCGGACGGTGAAAAACACATCGATGAAATAGCCGATACATTGAATCAGCTCGGCCACGAGTATTGCTGGCTAACCGGCGACGAGTTGCATTCCCGCATCGGAACAAATTTCTACAAGCGCGGCCTTCGTGCGTCAGGAAGCGCGCTGGTGAATCCGGCATCGCTCCTTCGCGGGTTGGCACGAAATCTTCCGGCGAATGTCCAGGTTTATGAAGATTGCCCTGTCACTGGCGTGGTGCGAGCGAATGGGTGCTTCACAGTCCAAACCGAGAGCGGCACGGTTGTGGCCGACAGGCTGGTGTTGGCCGCTGGTGTCTTTTTGAAAGAATTCGGAGTCGCATCTGGCCGGTATGTGCCGATGGCCACCTATGCAAGCCTTACAGCCCCTTTGAACGACGAAGAACTTGACCAATTTGGCACGGCGCAACCATTCGGGCTGCTTGGCGGTTCGGAATACGGCGCGACGATCCGTTTGACGAAAGACAAGCGCCTTTTCGTGCGAAATGTCTTCAAGCACGTACCCGGTGCGCCAACAAATGCACGCGGCGTTGCGGAAATCGCAAAATTGCACCGCAAGGCAATGACTTCCCGGTGGTCGAGGTTGGCCCGGACGCCATTTCAGCACAGCTGGGGAGGCATCATGGCGTTCACCTGGAATGACGGAACGGTCTTCGGAGAACTCGAACCCGGCCTCTTTGCCCTCCTTACAAACGACGTTTCGCCAATGACCCGCGGCGCTGCGGCTGGCCGCCTTCTGGCGGATCTGATGGAAGATCAGGCAAGCGATTTACTTTCCACTCAGCTCAGCATACCGCAAGCACGCAGACTTCCCCCCAGACCGATTCTGGACTTGGGAATTGCTCTTCGCCGCAGATTGCTGCACGCAGCTGCAAACAGGGAATTTTAGCACGCCTCGACGAAGCCGGCATTCCAGATGCATGGATTCGCGCGGTGCGCGTCATCTCGCAAACACAGCAATAAACATCGCGACACGGCCTGAATTGGGTCGGCAACATGTGTTTATCAATCAAGCTCCAATCGCATAATTGCGCGCCCATTGCCACGCAACGGCACAAGTGGCAGTCGCGGGCTAAGCTGGCCGGTGACATGCGCCGAGACATTTGGAATGTGATACATCCCCGTCAACCCGTTGATGTTGCACATAAAACCGAAAGCACGGCGATCTGGATACGCCCCGGCATCAATATCAATATCTGCCGTGACGGAAATGATCTTTAGGTCCGCATCAAGTCCGACCTCCACATGCCCCGTGATGCCGCGGCCTTGAGAGTCCGACAACATCGCCTCGGAGCGCGAAGGAAGCCAGGCGATTTCACGACCAAGCTTGTCAGCCGCCCAGACAAGGGCCGCATCTTCGCGCGTCATAAAGCTTTTCAGACCAAAGGACCCGCCGACATCTTCAGCAAAAACACGCAGTCGGTCGGTTTCCCATCCCATCTGCCTGCAGATCTGTTCCCGCAACGCGAATGGGTTCTGCGTACTGCAGCGATAAGCCAGGCAACCATTTTCCTGGGGCGTCGCAATCGCGCCACGCGGTTCGATAGAAAACGCCGTTGCGCGCGGCGCGGACATGGAAACCCGGTGTCGATGTGTTGCCGATGATAGTGACTCCAGCGCTGCTTCCTGGTTGCCGAATTTTCGGTGAAAGGCGACTCCTTCGATCGGCGGCGTTTCGTCCATTTCGACCTCGATGGCCTCTATGGCGTCGGATATCGCATCAGATGATTGCGCAATTGCCATCGCGACAGGCTCACCCATATGGCGGATTTCGGCACTGCAAAGGATCGGTTGCGGGAAGCTGCCCGCCACCCCGCCGTCCTCGCGCGGCATATCGGCATGAACCATCGGTCCGATACCACCGGCGGCCAGATCTTCTGCAGTAAATACCGCCACCAAGCCTGTGACGTTCCGGGCCGCAGAAACATCAAGGGACAAACATTTTGCGCTGGCGAAATCAGACCGCAAAAACCCGGCGTGCAAAGTGGCATCGGTCACACAATCTGCCACAAACCGACCGCGACCCGTAAGCAACCGTACATCCTCGCGCCTTTTAACGTATCCAGTTCGCATTTCGGATCCGGTTTTCCCCTGATTAGCCCCACATCAGCGATTCAGATCGAACGTTAGTGTACGATTGAGGTGCCCCTAGTTTCCTAGACACCTGCCATTTTCAGTTTGAGCTGTTTGTCTTCGAAGTCAACGGGCGACAGCATGCTGTTGTTCGTGTGCTTGCGTTTCGGGTTGATCTGCGGGATGCGTTCCGTGCGCGTGGAGCAAAGATAGAATGTCTGAATTTCAATTTCGACGAAACGCCAGAAGGTGAGTTTTTCGAGACAATCGTCGCTGCGCAAGGCCAGCTTGAGCGCAAGCAGATGCGCCGCCAGACCATTCAGAAAATGACGGCGCGGATGCAAGCCGGGTTCTGGTGCTTCAATCCTCCAATCGGATACCGGTTTACGAAGGACAAAGGGCTTGGCCGGATGATGGTACGGGATGAACCTTGGCATCAATCATCACCGAAGCCATTGAGGGCTATGCCACCGGACGGTTCGACGGGCAGGTCGAAATCAAACGTTTTCTGCAAGCAAATCCAGATTTCCCCAAAACGCGCCACGGCAACGTGACCCAGCAGAAGGTCACCGGTATTCTAACCAATCCTCTCTACGCCGGATACATTTACATGGAGCGCTGGGGGTTACGTTTGATCCCTGCAAGCCATGAAGCCTTAGTCAACTTTGCGACATTTCAAACTGTGCAAGAGCGCCGGAACGGCGTGGCCAAAGCACCATCCCGAAAAGACCTGAATGAGGATTTCGCATTGCGCGGCTTTGTGACCTGTGGGTCCTGTGAAAAGCCCCTGACGGCTTGCTGGTCAAAGGGTCGGAACAAGAAATATCCCTATTACCTTTGCGATACCAAAGGCTGTCCAGACTATCGGAAATCCATTCGCCGCGACGTGATCGAAGGTGAATTCGAAGACCTTCTCCAGGATTTACGTCCTTCCGCCAATCTGTTTTCCATAGCCCTTGAGATGTTTCGCGACCTGTGGGCCGCGAAAGAAGAAGCGTTGGATCAGGATCGTGCATCCTCGCAAGGCAATTGGACCAAACGGACCGGAAGTTTAGGCAATTGATTGATCGGCTGGTGGATACGGAGACTCCGACGCTGGCCTCTGCGTACGAAGCGCGGCTGAAGGAAATCGAGGAGCAAAAGGTCTTTCTTACCGAAAAACTGGCCGAAAGCGGTAAAATTCGCATCCCCTTTCGCGAAGCTTATCGAACCGCTATTGATTTTCTCGCAAACCCTTGGAATCTTTGGCAGTCTGATAGGTTTGAAGACAAGCGTTCGGTGCCAAAACTGGTGTTTGCCGACCGCTTGACCTATGTCCGAAATAAGGGTTATCGAACCGCAAAAAGCACCTTACCCTTCAAAGCCTTAGGCGCATTTTACGACAGCGAGTCTGAAATGGCGACCCCTGAAGGACTCGAACCCTCAACCTGCTGATTAGAAGTCAGCTGCTCTATCCAGTTGAGCTAAGGGGCCGCTGAGCGGTGTTTTGCGGGGTCGTGGGCGCAAACGCAAGCGCTCACGCGGCTTTGCGCTCCAATGTGGCGAGGAAATTCTGTGTCGGTATCAGTGTCTCGGCCAGCATTTTTGCCTCGTGTCGTTTGGCGACTGGGCGAACTGTATTGCCATAGGCTCCTGTGAACGACCGCAACTCAGGGAATATAGCCAGCACTTCTTGCCGGGATTCTTCTTCGAACCCGTCAAGACCGACTTCACCGGGATAGAAACTTTCACTTTCGCAACCCGACGACACCACGACCTCATGCCGGTCAAACAGCAAGTGATGATAGCCAACGTCAGGCATCGATTCCCAGGTAATCGTCTGTCCGTTTACAAGGCTTTTCGCCGGGCAAAAAATTTCGGTTTGACCACATAAAAGTTCGACCATCGGCGATCGGATCAAAACCCGGTGCATTGGCGAAAGTAGTATATCGCGATCCGGCACTCCCGGTGCCAGCGCATCGCGGCGCAGCCGTACCGGGCGGTAATTTCGGCCATATTCCTCAGTAAGGTCGATCCGCCTGCCGCCAACCCAGCGCAGAGCCTGCAACCCACGATCCCGTGTCAACACCTCATCGCCGGGGCGCAGCTCTTCCACAGGGCGCGGGCCGTTTGCAGTTTCGATCAGCGTTCCCGCTACGAAACAGGGAGGTTCATCCGCCCCATTGATCGTGATCGTGATTGTGGTGGTTTGCTGACCGAACATGGTGTTGCCCGTGACGGTAAACACCTCGGTAAGCGTTTCGCCAGTATCGAGCGCCTGAATCGATGCATTCGCGTTGTTGGCGGTATATGTCCATGTGCCGTCACTGCCGATGGTTAGGGACGAACCATAGAGCCCCGAGATCGTCTCGGCGACCCAATCATCAGTATTGAACCACGGACCAAAATCGGCATCGCCGCTGGTGGATAGGAATCCGCCGACTACGCCGGAATCTTCGGTAACTGACCCGATATCAGGAAGTGGAAATCCCATTAGCCGGTACCTTTGTCGTGCTCAACGAAAAAAGCCCGGACCCTACCATCGCGACGCGACCCATCACCGCGCACAACTTTGCGCACCAGACCGCCACGGCCAAGTCTGGCAAAATAAAACGGTCCTTCCGGCGGGTTGCGCGCGATATGGCGGGCTATCATCGTACCGTGATTGAACGGCGCAAGGACATCCAGAAACCACAGATTAGTTCCGCTCGTCCACTCGGTCGCATCCGGTGGCTCGCGCTCAAACAGCATCCGCTCGCTCACATCATCGGAAAGTCGCGCCCAGATCAGCGCGGCGCAGACGTGGCCGTCATCATTTTTGAACAGTCGCACACAATCGTTGTTAATCGCCGGAAAAAAAAGCCGCGCCAAACCCTCTGCTGGAAACTGTCGGTGCGTCGGACAAAAGGCGGCCATCCCAAAGTAGAAATGTGCTCGGGCGTGGGCCCTGATGCGGCGGTTTTCCCACCGGTCATAGTGGCGGTCACTGTCTCAATCCTGCCAAATTGGCCGATCTTTTGTCGGCTCTTTCGGTTCAGCTAACGTGAATTCTCTTAGTTATCAAGGAATCGCTTTATATCGTGCCCCTGGTGCGACCTTCTTGCGCCACCTGTCCGACCCCTTGATTCAAGTCAAAGACTGTTACCGCGCCCGCGCCTATTTTTGCGCTTGAGGCCATGTCTGCAATGCTTGGGAGGTAAATGCCGAAATGTGTGAACGTAACTTTGATCACCACACGCATATTGAAGGCACAACGATCTTCGACGGCACGCAGGCAATGAAAGGCTATGCACTGAACAAGATGTGCTATTCCTTTAATGGCGCCGAGGCTCGGGAGGCGTTCAAGGCTGATCCCGAGGGCTATATGGAGAAATTCGGCCTCAACGAGCAACAGAAACAGGCTTGTCGCGACAAGAACGTCCTGGCGATGATTGAGGCTGGTGGCAACATCTACTATCTCGCCAAATTTGCGGGAATCTTCCAACTCGATGTGCAGGATGTCGGCGCCCAACAGACGGGTATGACCAAAGACGCATTCAAGCAAAAACTCGTCGACGCAGGGAGGGTTTAACATGGCAGCCATCCTTGGTGGGCTGACAAGCTCGCACATTCCAGCTGTCGGAAACGCAATTGCTAAGGAGCTCTATGAGGATTTATATTGGAAACCTTTCTTTTCAGGTTATCCGCCAATCCGCGAATGGTTGGGCGATCACAAACCCGATGTGGCAATCAACATCTACAACGATCACGGGCTCGGCTTTTTCCTCGACAAAATGCCGACATTCGCCATCGGCGCGGCGCATGAATACAAGAACGAAGATGAAGGTTGGGGCATTCCCCAATTGCCGCCCTTTCCCGGCGATCCCGAACTAAGCTGGCACATCATTGAAAGCATGGTGGAACAGGAGTTCGACATTACATCCTGTCAGGAACTTGCCGTTGATCACGGATTTGTCGTCCCGATGCAGCTGTTCTGGCCCGGCGCACCAAATAACCCCGACATGCCCCGAACTGTGCCGATCAGCGCGAATACCGTGCAGCACCCGATCCCGACGTTAAAACGGGCTTTGGACTTCGGAAAGGCGCTGCGCAGGGCACTTTTGTCTTATCCTGACGACGTCAAGATCGTCGTGCTTGGAACCGGCGGCCTGAGCCATCAGCTTGATGGCGAACGCGCCGGGTTTATCAACAAATCCTTTGATGAAATGTGCATGGACAAAATCGTAACCGACCCTGAGGCGCTTACAAAAATTTCGCGTATGGAACTGGTCGAGAAAGCTGGTGCGCAAGGTACAGAATTCCTGATGTGGATGATGATGCGCGGCGCTTTGGGAGATCAGGTTACACCTGTTCACTCCCACTACCACATCCCGATTTCGAACACTGGCGCTGGAACGATGATGTTGGAATGCGCCGCTTAGTTTTCCGCTAAGTTGGAGCGCTGCCAAGTAAGTTACGCTAGTCCGCCTCTGCTCGCTCCGCGCCACGCTCAATCGCCTCGCGCAGCTTGCGTTCCAGTGTCCGCTGTTTGCTTTCAGCGTGCATTTTCAGGCCGAACATATCCTTGACGTAAAACGCATCCACGACCTGCTCGCCATAAGTCGCCACAACCGCGCTGGCGATCTGGATATTGTTGTTTGCAAGTGTACGGGAAAGGTCGAACAGCAATCCCGGCCGGTCGCGTGTATCGACTTCGATGATCGTGTAGATTTCCGACCCTTCATTGTCGAACGTTATCGAGGTCGGCACCCGAAATGCGCGCTCTCGGCGCTTGATGACATCGCGGCTTTTGATCGCTTCGGTCGCCACGACCTCGCCTTTCATGGTTTTGTCGATCATGCTTGACAGGCGTTTCAGGCGTGACTTTTCGTATGGGTGCCCCTCGGAATCCTGAACCCAGAATGCAGCGGTGGCGAGGCCGTCTTTCGTAGTGAATGTGCGCGCATCCTTAATGTTTGCGCCAACCAGAGCGAGCGCCCCGCACATACGGCTGAAAATGCCCGGATGGTCATGCATCGCAAAACAGACCCGTGTGGCGTCTCGGTCGGGGTCCGGGGTTAGCTTCAAGCGAATGTCATCCTCGCCGATGTCACGCAGAAGCTGGGCAAAATCGACATGTGCCGTGACATGCAGCCCTTGCCAGTAAGGGTCGTAGTGGCGACCAATTTCGGCCTTCAGTGCCTTCTTGTCCCAACTATCCAACGTGGCGCGCAGCTTTTTCTTGGCTTCGGTTCCCCGCGTATCTCGGTTGAGCGCCTCCAGCCCTTCCTCCAACCCGCGACGAGTCTGCCGATAGAGCGCGCGGATCAATACCGCTTTCCAATTGTTCCAGGTATTTGGCCCCACCCCGCGAATGTCACAAACCGTCAACACCGTAAGCAGGTCGAGCCGTTCTTTGGTTTTTACAGCTTTGGCAAAATCACGGACAGTGCGTGGGTCGGCGATATCGCGTTTCTGCGCCATATCCGACATGAACAGATGATAGCGCACCAGCCATTCCACGATTTCACATTCCGCCTGATTTAGCCCCAAACGAGGCGCCACCGAACGCGATATCCGCGCACCCAAAATAGAGTGATCTTCCTCCCTCCCTTTTCCGATATCGTGGCACAAAAGCGCCACATAGAGCACCTTGCGATTTATTCCTTCAGCGAGAATTTCGGAAACGACAGGCAGTTCTTCGACCAATTCCTGCTTTTCGATCTGCGCAAGAATTCGGATAGTTTGGATCGTGTGCTCGTCGACCGTGTAAATGTGATACATATTGAACTGCATCATCGCGACAATTGGCTCAAACTCTGGAATAAAGGCCGCCAAGACGCCAAGCTCATTCATCCGGCGCAGCGCACGTTCAGGGTTACCGTGTTTCAAAAGCAGATCGAGGAAAATCCGCGTCGCCTCGGGACTTCGGCGCAGCTCGTCATCAAACAAATTGAGATTTGCCGATATCATTCGCATCGCATCAGGGTGAATAAGTAGACCAGTTCTGAGCGCCTCTTCGAAGATCCGCAATATGTTCAGCTTGTCACCAAAGAACGTGCTTTCATCTGCGATGTTCAATCGGGTCTGCTCGACCTTGTATCCAGGTTTGACCTTCGGTTTGCGGCGAAAAAGCCGCGCAAGTCCGGGTTCGTGTTTGACATGGCGTTCTTCCAAAGCAGTCAGGAAGATGCGCGTAACTTCACCCACGACGGTCGCGTGGCGGAAATAATCCTGCATGAAAAGCTCAACTGCGCGGCGGCCCTTCGTGTCAGCATATCCCATGCGTTCGGCGACTTCGACCTGCAGATCAAATGTCAACTGATCCTGCGCTCTCCCAGCGATCAAATGCAGATGACAGCGAACCGCCCACAGGAAACTTTCTGCGTCGACAAAGGCGTCGAACTCCTCCTGACGAAAAACGTCCATTTCAACAAGATCTGCGGTGTCACGAACGCCATGCTGGTACTTGGCAATCCAGAACAGAGATTGCAGGTCGCGCAAACCGCCCTTGCCTTCTTTCACATTCGGTTCAACGACATAGCGCTGTCCGCCGCCGTGACGCGACAGCCGTTCGGTCCGTTCAGCAAGTTTCGCTTCGATGAATTCTGTCGCCGTAGATCGGAACAGGTCGTTTCGCAACCGATGCTCCAATTCTGCTGCGATCTTGTCATCGCCCGTTAGATACCGGTTCTCCAATAAGGCGGTGCGTATGGTGTAATCTTCGCGCGCCAAGCGCAAACAATCCCGGATTGTGCGACTGGCGTGTCCAACCTTCAGGTGGAGGTCCCAAAGGATATACAGCATCGATTCAATAACGCTCTCCACCCACGGCGTGATCTTGTAGGGCGTTAGAAATAACAGGTCGATATCTGACCCTGGTGCCATCTCGGCTCGCCCATAACCGCCCACGCCAAGAAGCGCGATACGATCTGATTCTGTTTTTGTGCCAACCGGGTGAAGATGGGTGGTCGCAGCACGAAAAGCAGCAAGGACGATGCCGTCGGTCAGAAAAGTATACGCCCGTGTCGTCTTGCGAGCCTCAAACGGATGAGCCTGAAACGCCGACTTGATAGCCTCACGACCGCTAGCCAATCGCGTTTGCAGCTCCGCTACGATGGCCGCGCGCTTTGTTGCCGCGTCCGCTGCTTCGCCAACGGCTGCGTGAATTGCCGCATCGCAATCATACCGGTCGAAAATTTCTTCGGCCGGACATATCAGTTTGCCCAGATTCGGGCTGTATGCGGGGTCAGAAGCCAGCTCCGCCGAAGCTTCTTGGCGCGGGTTCAATTATCTTCACCTGGTTGTCGACGATGGTTGCAATCGCCAGTCCCCGTTCATTAGTCCCATCGCTACGCAAACGGAAGACTCCGTTCACGCCGGAAAAGCCTTTGGCCTGCGTCAGCGCGTTTTTCGTCAACGCGTCCCTCCTGCCAGCTGCGATCAACGCGCCAACAGCCGCAATACCGTCATAGGCCAGCCCTGCAATCGGGTTCGGTGGGCTGCCGTACTGGGCGGAATAGCGCGCGCGGAAGCCTTCTGTCAGTTGCGGTGCTGGAAGCGCGAACCAGCCGCCTTGCAAAGGCGGCAACTCTCGCGCGGCAGGTGGGATATCCCAACGCTGAAGGCCGATATATTTGGTGACAGCGGGATCAATACCATTGTCCGGCATAAGCTGCGTCAAAATCGGCAATGCGCCAGCCGTTCCCGACGTCAGAAACACTGCATCGGCGCCGCTTGACTTCACACCGCTGGAAATCTGCGTCATCGCTTGCACTATCCCGTTTTGCGACAGTTCGAACCCGGTTGCGCCCGCGACCGAACCTCCAGCCCGGCCCACGGCGGCGGATATCGCGGCACGGCCCTTTGCTTCTGCTGGGTCCTGACCATTCACGATGTAGATATTGCGCCTACCTTGCGAGACCGCAAACCGTGCCAGCCGGTTCGCTGTGTTTTCAAATGTATTTCCGAGAACGAAGACGTTGCCACCAGCAATGTCGGTGTTGTTGGAAAACGAAAGCACATTCACATTCGAATTTGCGACCGCCACACCAGCCGCGTTGGCGGCCTGCGCGAATACCGGGCCAAGTATGATTTTGGCACCGTCGTTGACCGCCTGTGTCGCAACGCTTGCCGCTGTGCTGGGGTTGCCCCCAGTGGCATAGACTTTCAGATTGATTTTTACGCCTTTAAGGTCGGCAATCGCCAGTCGCGCCGCATTTTCAAGACTTTGGGCAAGTGAGTCTTCACGTGCATCACCGGAACCACGCGGCAAAAGCAATGCGACCGTAACCGCTCTTGTCGTGTCAATGCTTGGTCCGCCGCCGCCGCCAACAGTCGGAATAGTATCACAGGCTACCAAAAGCCAGCCGAACAAAACGAGGCCATGCAATTTGGCCAAACGATGAATTACAGTCATTTCTCTCCCTCGTGCCCTGTGGCATAAGCTTATGGACCGCGTCAGATTATGCGCATCAACAATGAGAGTAAATGTTCACAAAACGTGAACAATTCATGACACACCAATCTGTATCCCTTTCGCCCGGACTGTATTTCGTCGCCACTCCAATCGGCGCGGCGCGCGACATTACGCTACGCGCCCTTGATATATTGGCCTCCGCCGATGTTCTGGCGGCGGAAGACACACGTACCCTTAAACGTCTGATGCAAATTCATGGTGTACCCGTTGGCGCACGGCAAATAATCGCGTATCACGACCACAATGGGGCTCGCGTGCGTCCGAAACTCCTTGCCGTATTGGCTGGAGGCAAAACGGTCGCCTACGCCTCAGAAGCTGGCTCCCCATTGATCGCTGATCCCGGATTCGTTCTGGCGAAGGAGGTGCGCGCAGCAGGGATCGATGTGTTTGCGGCGCCCGGGCCTTCAGCCGTCATCGCCGGACTGACGGTTTCTGGGCTTCCCACAGACCGCTTCATGTTTGCGGGCTTCCCGCCAACTGGCAAATCCGCGCGGACAAAATGGTTGCGTGAATTGCGAGAGGTCAATGCGACGCTCGTATTTTATGAATCTCCCAAACGGCTTTCTCGAACGCTGGCTGAAATGGCCGATATCCTGGGCGCGGAACGCGAAGCCGCAATATGCCGTGAACTTACAAAAAAGTTCGAAGAAGTTCGACGTGGACCATTAAACGAGCTTGCCGCAGCGGTTTCGGATGCACCCGTAAAGGGTGAGGTCGTTCTTGTCATTGATCGCCTAAGGAAATCCGGAGACAGCGGCAGTCTTGATGACCGGCTGGCGGCAGCTCTGACTGAAATGTCCGTGAAAGATGCGGCGGCGTTCGTGGCAGAAGAGTTGAGCCTGAAAAGGCGGTTGGTCTACCAACGTGCACTGGAATTGCGAGGGGAAGAGGACCGGGATTAACGAAATATTTGCGACATCGATGCAGATTTGGCTGAAACTGGGGAAACGAGGAGCCGGTTATTGAGTGGAAAGATGTCGTACTGCGCCGGTCTCGCAGCAGAAGATATCGTTTCAGAACGATATGTGCGCATGGGATATTGCCCGAAAGCAAGGCGATGGCGCAAAGGCGGTGGAGAAATAGATCTGTTTTTGTAACTCCCAAGCACCCCCCACGTTTGAGTGTTATTGTCAGTTTTATGGTGAGTCGAATTTGCCATTTTGCGCGTGTTTTTTTTCTTTCTTGTCTGAATTCTGTGGCGCCGGGTTGATTTCTCTGAATCAGTGGTGGGATGGATCAGGTTGCCGCCCTTGAACAACTTCTCGCCACGGCTCTGCGTCGGATCGCTGAGCTTGAAGCTGCGTTGGCGAGCATGGCGGAAGAGATCACGGACCTGCGCCGACAGTTGGCCAAGAACAGCAGCAATAGCAGCAAGCCCCCTTCAAGTGATGGCCTGAAGAAGCCAGCCCCGCGCAGCCTGCGTGGCAAATCCGGAAAGAAAAGTGGCGGCCAAGTTGGCCACCGGGGCGACACCCTGCGCCAGACGTCAACACCCGACTTTGTCGAACGGCATGAGGCGACGCATTGCAGCGCCTGTCAGAGCGCCCTGACGGCGGAGATGGTGAAAGGGATCGAGAAGCGTCAGGTGTTCGACTTGCCTGCGCCACGCCTGGAGGTCACCGAGCATCAGGCGGCGGTTTATTGTTGCGACCATTGTCGAGCCACGACGACGGCTGGCTTTCCCGATGGCGTGGCCGCGCATGTGCAATATGGCACGCGCATGCGGGCAGTGGCGGTCTATTGCAATGTTCAGCAGCTGATACCCGAGGATCGGGTCTGCCAGCTTATGCGCGACCTGTTTGGGGCCACCAGCTTGTGCGCGG
Organism: uncultured Paracoccaceae bacterium; assembly: GCA_951812305.1. Classification (GTDB taxonomy): domain Bacteria; phylum Pseudomonadota; class Alphaproteobacteria; order Rhodobacterales; family Rhodobacteraceae; genus Rhodobacter_B. The sequence goes on along the minus strand of CATOSB010000003.1, from coordinate 184,710 downwards.
CCAGCGTGACCAACTGGACGCGCGGCGCGGCAAATAAGATGGGTGTCGTGGTTGAACACATTCTCGCCCGGCTTGCCGAAGGCGGCGTTCGGCATCTGGACGAGACCGGACTTCGTGTTGCCGGCAAGCTGCACTGGCTGCACACGATCTGCGATACCGCCTTCACCCATTACCGCATCAGCGCCAAACGCGGTGCTGTTCCAACCTTCCTGACCGGCGGGACGATCATTCATGATCACTGGAAACCCTACTACGCCCATATGAGCGGAGTGGACGCCCACGCCCTCTGCGGGGCGCATCACTTGCGCGAACTCAAGGCCATCGAAGAGATCGAAAAAGAGCCTTGGGCGACGGAGATGAGCGCAGTGCTTCATAGCGCCAATCAGCTCAGATGCGCGGCTCAGGATCAAGGCGAGACCGAACTCCCGGAACTGGTTCGCCAGGGTATAGTCACCAGATACATGGCGATCCTCGCCAAGGGGCTCGCCTTCCACGAACGCCAGCCCCCGCTGGCCAAAAGCCCCGGCACCCGCGGCCGAAAAGCCAGGCGGCCAGGCCACAACCTGCTCCTCCGCCTGCGTGACTACCGCGATGACGTTTTGCGATTCATCGCCGACTTCGCGGTCCCATTCACAAACAATCAGGCCGAACAGGACCTGCGCATGATGAAGCTGCGCATGAAAATCTCGGGCACCTTCCGCACCCTCGAGGGCGCGCGGGTCTTCGCCGACATCAGGTCCGTCATCTCGACGGCCAGAAAACACCGGTTCAACATCCTGGAAATCCTGACCCTGTCACCACCTCAGATCATCGCACGGCTCTGACGGAACAAAACCCCGCAACCCTATCGGACAGGGTGCTTGGGAGTTACCTGTTTTTTTGAACGTCTTGGTCAGTTGGTCTTCGTTGAAGTCAAGAAAAGCAGAGATTTCGCCACCGCAGCAGCTAGAATTACCGAGGCGCAAATCGGCCGGATCCATAATGCAGCGGCAAGTTTTCTGGCCGGGATGCCTTTGGGACAAAACACTGAAACCCGATTTGATGCCGCACTGGTTAACGAATTAGGTGACGTTGAGATCATCGAGAACGCGTTTGGGTTCTGACAATTCTTTCTTAGTTGCCGGAGATTAATCCCGCTGATTGCGATTCGCTGAAGCCTGTTGACACTTGCTTTGCGCAACACCTTGTGTACGGGCGGCGGCTGCGCCATTTAGGGGCGGTGATCAGCTGCCGGAGCCTTGCAAATGCCCCTAAAAGTCGCGTTCCAGATGGATCCGATTCAAAATGTCGACGTTGACGCCGACAGCAGCTTTCGCATCGCGATTGAAGCGCAGTCGCGCGGGCATGAATTGTTTTTCTACACGCCAGACAAGCTCGCTTATCAAAGTGGAAAGGTGACTGCGCGAGGGAGTTCAATGACCTTGCGAAGGGAGGTGGGCAACCACGCCAATCTTGGCCCGGAAGAAGAAATCGATCTCGCCGAATGCGATGTCATCTGGCTGCGACAGGATCCGCCATTTGACATGGGCTACATCACGTCGACACATTTATTGGATATGATCCATCCCGAAACGCTGGTCGTGAACGATCCGTTTTGGGTGCGGAACTATCCCGAAAAACTGCTCGTCCTACAGTTCCCTAATCTTACGCCCCCGACAACGATCACCCGCGATCTCGCCACGCTTCGTGCATTCAAAGAAGAACATGGCGACATAATTCTTAAACCACTTTATGGCAACGGCGGCGCCGGCGTGTTTCGACTGCCCAATGATGACCGAAACCTCACATCGCTGCACGAATTGTTCACCGGGATTAATCGCGAACCGCTGATCGCGCAGAAATTCCTTCCTGATGTCAGCAATGGCGACAAACGTGTAATTCTGGTCGACGGGATACCTGTCGGGGCGATCAACCGCGTGCCGCAGGCGGGCGAGACCAGATCGAACATGCATGTCGGCGGGCGGCCGGAGAAGATTGGGCTAAACGACCGAGACCGTGAAATCTGCGCCGCGATTGGTCCACTGTTGCGGGAGAAAGGGCAGATATTCGTCGGAATCGACGTGATTGGCGACTATCTGACAGAGATCAATGTAACATCGCCAACCGGCATTCAGGAGCTAGAGCGATTTGACGGCACAAATACCGCAGGCCTGATCTGGGAAGCTATTGAGGCGAAACGCGGCTAACAAACTTCTCGCGAGATTCAAAAAGGGCCTGCACGGCGGCAGTTGTGCTTGTCCTTAACGGGGCATACATTCAGCAAGGTTCTCACGGCGGGCTGAACGCATGTTGGCGGGCAAACGAATACTTTTGATCATTGGCGGCGGCATCGCGGCCTTTAAGTCGCTGGACCTGATCCGGCGCTTGCGGGAACGTGGTGCAAGTGTTGTTCCGGTGCTGACCCGTGCCGCGGAAGAGTTCGTTACACCGTTATCCGTCTCGGCGCTGGCCGCAGAAAAGGTCTATCGCGATCTGTTCGATCTGACCGATGAGGCAGAGATGGGCCATATCGAGTTGAGCCGCGATGCCGATCTGGTGGTCGTGGCCCCTGCGACCGCAGATCTGATGGCCAAGATGGCCGGGGGTCACGCGAACGACCTGGCCTCGACCGTGTTGATGGCGACAGACAAACGTGTGTTGATCGCACCGGCGATGAATGTGCGGATGTGGGAACATCCCGCCACGCAAAGAAACCTGAAAACGCTCGAAAGCGACGGCGCGCTGGTCGTCGGGCCGAATGAAGGCGACATGGCATGTGGTGAATTTGGACCCGGACGCATGGCCGAGCCACTGGAAATTGTTGCGGCGGTCGAAGCCGCTTTACTGAATGGCCCGCTTCACGGCAAAAAAATCCTGGTAACATCCGGGCCAACGCACGAGCCAATCGACCCAGTGCGATATATAGCCAACCGCTCATCCGGGGCCCAAGGCACAGCGATTGCGCGGGCTTTGAGCACTTTGGGCGCCGAAGTAATTTTTGTCACGGGTCCAGCAAGTGTTACGCCACCTGATGGGGTCGCCGTGATACACGTAGAGACGGCGCAGCAAATGTTGGGCGCAGTTAACGCGCACTTGCCGGCGGACGCCGCCATTTTTGCCGCGGCAGTGGCAGACTGGCGGATGGCCGAAGATGCACCGGAAAAGATCAAGAAAGATGGATCGGGCGAAGCGCCGATTCTGAAGTTTACTGAAAACCCAGACATTCTGGCGCATGTGGCGCATTTGAAGAAAGGACGGCCAAATCTGGTCGTTGGATTTGCCGCCGAGACAGAGAATGTGGTTGACCACGCGACGACCAAACGCGACCGGAAGGGTTGCGATTGGATCATTGCCAACGATGTTTCGCTGGAAACCGGCATTATGGGCGGCGATGAGAACGACGTCGTGTTGATTACTGGAGCGGGCGCTGAGGACTGGCCGCGCATGTCTAAAGATCAGGTTGCGGTACGGCTTGCTGGGCGGATTGCCGAAGCATTGGGAAAATAGAATTCATGCCTCCGGCGGAGGTATTTTCGGCCAGTTGAAGGAGCAGGAACATGCGGCCGGTTTTGCGGTTTGTTCACACAAAGGGCGCAGACCCGGAAGTGGCGCTGCCATCCTATGAAACACCCGGAGCGGCGGGGGCTGATCTTCGCGCCAACCTTGATGCACCGGATCGCGAACGCGGATTGACCCTGGCATCAGGCGCGCGCGCGATCGTGCCGACTGGGCTGCGCGTGGCGATCCCAGAAGGGTTTGAGATGCAAATCAGGCCTCGTTCTGGATTGGCGCTGAAACATGGGCTTACGTTGGTAAATACTCCTGGCACGATCGACAGCGATTATCGCGGGCCGCTTGGGATCATCCTGATCAATCACGGCGATGTGCCATACACCGTTGCGCATGGTGAACGCATTGCACAAATGGTGATCGCACCGGTTGTTCAGGCAGAATGTGCCCTTGTCGGAGGTCTGGACGATACCGCGCGCGGCGCTGGTGGATTTGGGTCCACGGGGCGGTCTTGATTTTTGTTCTGATATTTGCCGCGGGGTTGTGGCTGATCGGCAGTCAAATGGGCGTGTCTCGGCAGGCGCGCTGGGCAATGCTTTGCGTGCTTTACTTCGTCGTATTGGCCCTATTGGTGGTACTTCCTGCTTCGCACCCATTGGTGGTCCGGTTAGGTGGCGGATTGGCCGAATGGGTTGTGCTTGGTGGTCTTTCGGTTTTGGCATTTGGATATGGAAAGGGACTTGGGGCAATCCGTAGGCGCGTTGCACCGAAACCGACAAGTCTTCCAAAAACCGATGAAATCGAACGCTATGCCCGCCACATCATGCTGCGCGAAATTGGTGGGCCTGGTCAGAAGCTGCTGAAGGATGCGAAGGTTCTGGTAATCGGTGCAGGGGGATTGGGGTCGCCCGCGTGCCTTTATCTCGCTGCGGCTGGCGTTGGCACAATCGGCGTCATGGACGACGACGCGGTGGAAGTTACCAATCTGCAACGGCAGATCGCGCACACGGATGCGCGAATCGGAATGGCAAAAGTGTTTAGCATCCAACAGGCGATGAAAGCAGTAAACCCACACGTCTCGGTACGTCCGTATAACCGACGGTTAACCCCACAGATTGCGACAGAATTATTCGCCGATTTCGACGTTGTTTTGGACGGAACAGACAACTTTGATACGCGCTATTTGGCGAATGAAGTTTGCGTTGCGCTTGGCAAACCGCTGGTTAGCGCTGCGCTGACACAGTGGGAAGGACAGATAAGCGTCTTTGGCGGTGATGGACCATGTTATCGTTGTATTTTTCCTGAACCGCCCGCGCCGGAGCTCGTGCCGACCTGCGCCGAAGCCGGAGTTTTGGGGCCACTTACGGGTGTAGTTGGGTCAATGATGGCAGTGGAAACCGTGAAGGAGATCACGGGCGCGGGAGAGGCACTGCGTGGGCGAATGATGATTTACGATGCTCTATATGGCGATGTGCGGGTGATTACATTGGAACGCCGCGCGGATTGCCCGATTTGTGGCAATCCAGAGGTCGCAACTGCGTGATCGCGCTGGCGGCCGACGAGGGGCTCACCTACATCTGCGGAAAGAATTGAAAGGAATGCCATGAACCCGCTTTTGGCCGACTGGGATACACCCTTCGACCTGCCACCCTTCGACGAAATTTCAGACGAGGATTTTGCCCCGGCATTTGAAGAAGCATTGGAGGATGCAAAGTCGGAAATCGCGAGAATCGCCGATGCGAAGGCAGAGCCGTCATTTGAAAACGTCATTGAAGCACTGGAAATGGCAGATCGGCAATTGGGTCGGGTGTTGTCTGTATTTTTCAATCTCGCCGGAGCGGACAGCAATCCCAAACGCGAAGAATTGCAGCGGGAGTTTTCGCCAAAGCTGGCCGCTTATCAGTCGGAAATCACCATGAACGCCGCATTGTTTCAGCGTGTCGAAACGCTTTGGACACAAAGAGATGATCTTGATCTGACTAACGAACAGCTAAGAGTTTTGTATCTGTATCGCAGGGGGTTTGTTCGAGCTGGCGCGAAACTTGAGGGCGCTGCACGTGATCGCTTCAAAGCAGTGATGGAACGTCTCGCCGTTTTGGGAACAGAATTTGCCCAGAACCTTTTGGCCGACGAACGCGAATGGTTTCTGGAACTTGGCGAGGAAGATCTCGATGGCTTGCCGGATTTCCTCTTGGCCGCCGCGCGTTCGGCAGGAAAGGAAAAGGGTGCAGATGGGCCGGTCATAACGCTCAGCCGGTCGCTGATAGTCCCATTTCTTCAATTCTCACCCCGCCGCGATTTGCGAGAGACGGCGTGGCGGGCATGGGTCGCGCGTGGGGCAAATGGCGGCAAGACCGACAATCGCGCAATCGCGGGCGAAACCCTCGCGCTTAGGGAAGAGCGCGCGCAATTGCTGGGATACAAAAGTTTCTCGGATTTCAAATTGGAAACCGAAATGGCCAAAAGTCCTGACGCAGTGTCAGATTTGCTGATGCAGGTTTGGAAACCAGCCAAGGCAGCCGCAGAGGCAGACGCGCAGTTATTGGAAGAAATGATGCGTGACGATGGCATCAATGCACCGCTGGAGGCGTGGGACTGGCGATATTACTCGGAAAAACGCCGCATGGCTGAGCATGATCTGGATGAGGCTGAGGTGAAGCCCTATTTCCAGCTCGACCGGATGATCGATGCGGCCTTTACGTGCGCAAGCCGGCTGTTTGGCTTGGAATTCAAACCATTGGAGGCGGCGCAATACCACCCGGACGTGCGGTCGTGGGAAGTCACACGCGACGGACAACATGTGGCTGTATTCATCGGCGACTACTTCGCGCGAGAATCCAAACGCTCGGGCGCGTGGTGTTCCGCGTTCCGTCAACAACAACGGCTGGAAGGCGACATTCAGCCGGTTGTTGTGAACGGCTGCAATTTTGCCAAACCTGAATCCGGAAAACCCGCGCTCCTCAGCTATGATGACGCGCGAACGCTGTTCCATGAATTTGGTCATGCGCTGCACCAGATGCTGAGCGATGTGACCTATGAACGGATCAGCGGAACGTCGGTTGCACGTGATTTCGTCGAACTTCCCAGCCAGCTTTATGAACATTGGCTGGAAGTGCCGGAGGTTCTTGCCGAATTCGCCGTACACGCCGAGACAGGCGAACCCATGCCAGATGCTTTGTTGAATCGGGTCTTATACCAAGGGTTATTCAATCTGACCGACTTTCGCCCAGTTGCGGCTTGCGATGGATGTGATGGTTTGCGGTCTTGCGATGAGGTTGTTCCAGGCCTCGCACCCCGCGTCGAGAATCGCGTCATATGTGTCGAACGTCCGGTTTGCGAGCCATGTCTGGCGGAGATATTGCCAAATGTTTTCGGTTGGATTCAGCTCTGGTGATTTGGGCGGCAGAAACATGAGCGACAGGTTTTGCGGGATTTCCAGAGCGGATGTCGTGTGCCAGCCGGCTTGGTCCATGAGGATGACGGCGTGGGCGCCATCGGAGACAATTTTGCTGATTTCTTCCAGGTGGCGCTGCATCGCATAGGTGTCGGCTGCTGGCATCATGATCGCCGCGCCGGTGCCGCGTTCGGGGCAGATGGCGCCAAAAAGATACGCATTTTGGTAACGCTGATCGGCGGGCTGGCGGGGCCGTGTGCCCTTGCGTGCCCACTGGCGGACGCGGGTGTTCTTCTGACCGAGACGCATCTCGTCCTGGAACCAGATTTCGACGGGTTTGTCCGGCGGCACCCCCTGAAGCGTCTCCTTCAGATTGTCGCCGAAGTTTTTTTGAAATCCTCAATGACCTGCACGTCCTGCCCCGGGTGCTGAGGGCGTGCGCTGATGTGGGAAAAGCCCAGATTGTGCAGAATCTGCCCCACATGGCGCTCGTGATAGTCGACGCCAAAACGCGCCTTGATCACATTCTTCAAATCGACCCGCCGCCAGCGGACGACACCGTCCTTTTCAGGATCAGGACCGGTCTCGACAAGAGCCGCCAGTTCATCCAGTTGCGCATTGTCAAGGCGGGATCGCGAGCCTCCTCGCTGCCGATCCAGCAGCCCCGCTGGACCATCAGCGTTGAAACGGAGCACCCAGTCCCTGAGCGTTTGCCGGTCCATCCCGCCAATGCGGGCCGCAGCCCCACGCGACATGCCATCGGCGATAGCGGCAAGCGACAAAAGCCGTCGGCTCTGCCGGGCATCAGAACTCTCTGCGGCAAGCTTGCGCAGATCATTGGCGGTAAAATCGGCTCGCATCGGTATCCTGGCTGGCATCGGTGGTCTCCTTTGCCAATCTTGAATCACCTCAGCACCTCAGGCGGTACCCAAAATCCATAGCTGAGTCATTTTGAAGCACCCTTGGTATTAGCCGCTTCAAAACACGACAAGGGCTTCAACACCGTCGAATATATCGCGTCTGCAACGGTCGACCTGAAATTCCACGAAGGAGACGCGCCAATTGATCCGATGACGCGACAAGCGGAAATTCTTGAAGAACTTGGAATGCCACGTGCAATCGGAATGCGCCACGCAACACCGCATTTTGCCCATGCCTTTGCGGGCGATGGGTATTCCAGCGGGTATTACAGTTACATGTGGTCTGAAGTAATGGACGCCGACGCCTTTGAGGCATTCGAAGAAGCCGGGGGGGCTTTCGATGAAGGCATAGCCAGGAAACTTGAAAAGTTCATCTTGTCTGCTGGCGGGTCAGACGAAGCAGAAGCGCTTTATTTGAACTTCCGAGGCAGAATGCCGGGGGTCGAAGCTCTTCTTCGGGGGCGTGGGTTTCCCGTAGCGGCGTGATTTGGAATGGGTCCGGGCCGCCATCGCTGACTGTGATAGTTCCCGGGCCGTGGTTCCTGCGCCTAGAAGCCGCTATCCCACAAGCGGTTCCAGTGGGTCATACGATACGACGCGTGTGTCCCACGCCGCGTTTGCCAGTGTATCCGGCTTGAACTGAATTGCGTCCATCTCGACACGAGAAAAGTATCTTCGCTTGGTCACGATACCTTCCGGGTCGGTCCACCGCGACGGCAGATCGCCCAGTGGGATGCAGCGGAAATAAATATCGACCTGGTGAAAGTCACGATCTGGCGCGTGGAATTCATTGACAAGCGCGGGCGCACCGACCTCAACCTGCAATCCAGTCTCTTCGAACACTTCGCGGGCAAGATTGTCGGGCAATGCCGAATGCGGCTCTGCTCCACCGCCCGGCGCACACCAAAGATCAAACTTGTGGTCCCGATAAGCGTTGACAAGCAACAACTGATCATCGCGAAGAATCAGGGCACGTGTGGCAATTCGGATCGGGCGAGGCATGACCTGACCCTGCCGACAGGAAGTCGCAGGCGCAAGGGTTTGCGAATTTCCGCAGGCGCCTTAAATTTAAAGTATGGAGCACGTTGTTCTTTTACACGGTCTAGGCCGGGGATCCGGGTCTATGGCGCTGATGTCGCTGGCGTTGCAACGTGCCGGATACAATGTGACAAACCTCGCCTATCCTTCGGCCAAAGATACGGTCGAAGCATTGGCAGAGGATGTGTTAACGCCCAATGTGCAATGCCTTTCGGATCGGGTGCATTTTGTAACCCATTCGATGGGCGGCATCCTGTTACGCACATGGTTGCAGCAATACCGTCCGGATAACTTAGGCCGAACCGTTATGCTTGGCCCCCCAAACCGTGGCTCGGAAATCGTCGATGCGTTGCACGACCTCGCGCCGTTTGAATGGCTCAACGGTCCGGCGGGAAAGCAACTTAGCACCGCGAGTCCACTGCTGCAAAAGCTAGGCCCTGTGGATTTCGACCTTGGTGTGATTGCTGGGAATGTGCCATTGAACCCGATTTATGCCGCAATGATCGAAGGTGCGAATGACGGCAAGGTGTCGGTAGAGTCCACACGCGTCGAAGGGATGAAAGATCATATCGTCCTTCCCGCCAGCCATACCTGGATGATGATGAATCCGCTGGTAATGGCTCAGGCCGTCCACTTTCTGGGCGAGGGGCGCTTTGACCCGGATCTGACCTATGTCGAGGCTCTGGGGCGCTCCTTCTAGTCAGTTGCGAACAATCCGGTTCACGTGCCCCATCTTGCGCCCTGGTTTCACGTCGGCCTTGCCATATAGGTGGATGGCTGTCCCCGGTTCCTTTGCCAATTCCGGAACTCGGTCGATATCATTACCGATAAGATTCTCCATCACGACATCCGCGTACCGGCTGCCATCGCCAAGCGGCCAGCCGGTTATGGCACGAACATGCTGTTCGAACTGATCGATGGCACATCCGTCCTGCGTCCAGTGCCCGGAATTATGAACCCGTGGCGCGATTTCGTTAACGATCAATCCACCCGGCGTGACGAATAACTCCACGCCAATCGTTCCAACATAGTCAAGCGCGTTCAGTATCTGGCCCGCCAGTAACACTGCGTCGGTTCGCACCGCATTCGTAATTTTTGCCGGGATTGTTGTGGTGTGCAAAATCCCGTCAATATGAACGTTTTCCCCCGGATCAAATACAGCGACTTCGCCAGCGGCGTTCCGCGTCGCGATGATGCTGATTTCAGATGTGAATTCGACGAAGCCTTCCAAAATCGCGGGTGCTCCGTTCAGTTCGTCAAGTGCAACCGCCAGATCAGAACTTCCACCGATCCGCACTTGCCCCTTGCCGTCGTACCCAAACCGGCGCGTCTTCAGGATACCTTTTGCGCCAATACCGGCCACCGCTGCGCCGAATTCGTCAGGAGTCTCCACGGCCGCAAATGGCGCTGTTGCAAGGCCAAGCCCATTCAAAAATTCCTTTTCAATCAGCCGGTCCTGCGAAGTCGCCAAAGCTCTGCGATTAGGGTGAATCGGCCTGTGCGCCTCCAAAATATCCAACGCGTCAGTTGGGATATTCTCAAACTCGTACGTGATGACGTCTACCGATTGCGCGAACGCCTTTAACGCCGCCGTGTCGTCATAGCGTGCTGTTGTCACTCGATATGCTACCTGCCCCGCCGGACAATCCGCACCTGGTTCAAAAACATGCGTCTTGTACCCAAGACGAGAGGCCGCAACCGAAAGCATCCGGCCAAGTTGACCGCCGCCCAAAATACCGATTGTGCTGCCAGCAGGAAGCGGTGTCATGGGGTCTTCAGCCTTTCGTTAATCGCATCAAGTGCATCTTGCATCGCGATATAGGCACCGCCACTTTTCATCGCCTCGGTCATTTGCAAACTCAGCGTGCCTTCCGTCGCCAAACCGTCTCGGGCCGTCGCCAAGCCAACCGGTCGATGTTCAATCGCCGCCAGAAAACCGGTGACAAGCTGCGCGACATAGCGCTCTGCACTTTCATTGTCGCTTGTTTCACCCGCCAACCACTCCGCGCCAGTATTCATCAGATCAAGCACGGCTGGCAAAGTCGTGCAGGCCGCGAAATGTGCGTTCAGTGCGGCCTCGCCAGAAACAGGGATCACTGTGTTTTCCGGTTCAAACAACTCCGCAAGCAGGTCTGTGTTTCCAAAAGCCGGCAGCGGGCAGCCACCTTTGTCGAGAAACTCAAACGGAATCGTCTGAACAATTTCACTGACCGGCGCGCAAAGATCCCGCAAAAATGCCAACGGCGTTGCAGCCATCACAGAAACGACCATCTGATCGTCCCGGAACGTTAAAGGACGGATGGCTTCAACCTGATGCGGGCGCAGGCACAGGAAGACGATGTCGCTTGTGTCGATCACACTCTGAGGGTCTTCGATTTTTATCCCGTGGGATCTCGCCAACTCCGACGACACTGCTTCGGAACGTCGCGTCGCGGTTACAGAATGTCCTTTACCCACAAGATGCCGGATCATCGGGGCGGCTATGGCGCCGGTACCTATGAAACCAAGGCTGCTCACCCTTCAGGTGTATCCGGGATAGATGCGGAAAGTGCTGCGCGCCATTTTTCTAACCGTTCGGCCAGTTGTGGATCGCCATTCGCCAGAATGGCCGCCGCTAGCAGCCCGGCATTTGCGGCCCCGCCAATTGCCATAGTCGCCACCGGATAGCCGCGCGGCATTTGAACAATTGAATAAAGGCTGTCCACGCCTTTGAGTGCCTTTGTCTCGACTGGCACGCCAATCACCGGCACGCGGGTTTTTGATGCAACCATCCCCGGCAAGTGCGCCGCGCCCCCGGCACCCGCAATGATCGCCTGCAGACCCCGTTCGGTGGCCGCCCTACCATATTCCCACAACCGGTCTGGCGTGCGATGCGCAGACACGATCCGCGCCTCGTGGGGCACGTCAAGTTCGATGAGAATTTCGGCTGCAGCTTTCATGGTGGGCCAGTCGGACTGACTGCCCATGATGATGCCAACTTTGATGCTCACGTGACCCGTCTCCTGTCAGAAGAGCGGGCAATATACCCTCAACTGCGCGTTACGCAATGATGTCAGGCGTGAGTTTGTCTTCGATGCGGCTGATCTGGTCTTTCAGCGACAGTTTCTGTTTCTTCAATCGACGGAGCCGGAGTGGATCGGCGCGGTGAGTTTCCTGTAGCGCGGCAATCGCGTCGTCGAGATCACGATGCTCGCGCCTGAGCTCTGCCAGTTCGACTTGAAGCACTTCTTTCACCTCCATCTTGGTTGCGTCATTCATCAGGTAACGTCCCTGAGTCGGTGTATCGGTGAAAACAGCCTACAACCAAATTCTCAAAACGCAAAATTGCCATGCGGGTACCTTGCGATTGGCAGAGTTGATGCCCATATCCTCCGCATATGGCCGCTTTCGGGGGCCATTTGGACAGTCGCTTGATAAGGACATGTCGATGACAAAAATGACTCTGGGGGCTCACCCGTTCTTCTTGGGCTTTGAGCAACTCGAACGTTTGATGGAACGGAATGCCAAATCCGAAATGGGCGGCTATCCCCCGTTTAACATTGAACAAAAGGGCGCCAGCGCGTATCGTATCACGCTCGCCGTTGCCGGTTTTGCCGAAGATGATCTGTCAATCACTCTTGAGAATAAGGAACTGATGATCCGCGGCAGCCAGAGTGAAGACGATGACAGAAGGGTCTTCCTGCATCGCGGCATTGCGGCACGGCAGTTCCAGCGCGCATTCGTTCTGGCCGACGGCGTTGAAGTCTTTGGCGCGACGATGGAGAACGGCCTTTTACATGTCGATCTGACGAAGGCGGAGCCGGAATGCGTGGTTCAGACAATTGCAATCAACAACAGCGGTGGTAAGGGGTAAACGATGAATACCAAGTACCAATTTGCACCCGATGCGGACGAAAAGATCGTCTATGTCCGCCCGGTTGCCACGTCTGATCTGCCTGACGAGGTGCAATCCCAGATCGGGTCTGTCAAAACCGTCTATTCGGTGCACAACACGGCGGGCGAACAGCTTGCACTCGTGAAAGACCGTAAACTTGCTTTTGTTCTGGCCCGCCAGAACGATCTGGCACCGGTAAATGTACATTGAAATACCAATTCGACTGGGTCGACGCCTTCACTGACAAGGCGTTTGGCGGCAATGGCTGTGCGGTTGTGCACGATGCGGGCAATATTGATGCCGAAACCTGCATGGCTTTCACTAAAGAAACCGGCCTGGTTGAATGTACATTTCTGGAGCCATCCGCTGTCGCGGATATCAAAATTCGCTATTTCCTGTCCCGCGCTGAAATCCCATTTGCCGGCCATCCGACTGTTGCCAGTGTTGCATCATTGGTTTCGCGCGGGATCGTTGGTATGGGGGGCCTCACGGTCGAAACCGGCGCAGGCGTGCTTCCGATTCATGTCGACATGCAGGGTCAAACACCTGTCATCACCATGACACAAGTTGCACCGCAATTTGGTTCAGAGCTCGACCCCACATTGGTAGCGGCCGTTGGCGGCCTGAGCGGTTCCGATCTGGTCGCTCCGCCACAGATCGTTTCTACAGGCCTTCCATTCGTTATCGCGGTGCTGAGGGATCACGAAACTCTGAGGCGTACAATATTGGACGTGGACGCACTTGACCGCCTGCGCGAGGCAAGTGGAGAGGTGCTTTCGGACGTCATGGAACCTTTTTGGGTGACCCTTCATGGCGCAACCGATCTTGGCAGGACTTTTTCCCGTCTTCTGTTACCACCACCTGCCCCGCCGGAGGATCCGTTTACCGGTTCGGCCACTGGCGCAATGGCAGTGTATATCTGGTCTCGCGGGCTGGTTCGTGAGCCTTCATTCACTGCCGAGCAAGGTCACTGGATGGGTCGCCCGGGCAGTGCCTCGGTTGAGGTTCTGGGGCGACCAGATTGTATTACAGGCGTCCGAGTTGGCGGGCCTGGCTATGTTCTGATGCAGGGTGAGGTTGCGTTTTGATCCAACCTCAGTAATTTCGAAAATCTTCATCCAGACAAGCTGAAAGGCTATGCCGCCGACTTAACTTCAACCATGTCGCGATAGTGATCCTGGCGCGCGGTATCGTTTTTTGATGTTGTCGCGCCGCTGGTACGTTTCACGCTTTTGCCAGTTCTCAGGTGCATCGGAATAGTAACTCCCAAGCACCCCCCACGTTTGAGTGTTATTGTCAGTTTTATGGTGAGTCGAATTTGCCATTTTGCGCGTGTTTTTTTTCTTTCTTGTCTGAATTCTGTGGCGCCGGGTTGATTTCTCTGAATCAGTGGTGGGATGGATCAGGTTGCCGCCCTTGAACAACTTCTCGCCACGGCTCTGCGTCGGATCGCTGAGCTTGAAGCTGCGTTGGCGAGCATGGCGGAAGAGATCACGGACCTGCGCCGACAGTTGGCCAAGAACAGCAGCAATAGCAGCAAGCCCCCTTCAAGTGATGGCCTGAAGAAGCCAGCCCCGCGCAGCCTGCGTGGCAAATCCGGAAAGAAAAGTGGCGGCCAAGTTGGCCACCGGGGCGACACCCTGCGCCAGACGTCAACACCCGACTTTGTCGAACGGCATGAGGCGACGCATTGCAGCGCCTGTCAGAGCGCCCTGACGGCGGAGATGGTGAAAGGGATCGAGAAGCGTCAGGTGTTCGACTTGCCTGCGCCACGCCTGGAGGTCACCGAGCATCAGGCGGCGGTTTATTGTTGCGACCATTGTCGAGCCACGACGACGGCTGGCTTTCCCGATGGCGTGGCCGCGCATGTGCAATATGGCACGCGCATGCGGGCAGTGGCGGTCTATTGCAATGTTCAGCAGCTGATACCCGAGGATCGGGTCTGCCAGCTTATGCGCGACCTGTTTGGGGCCACCAGCTTGTGCGCGGCCAGCGTGACCAACTGGACGCGCGGCGCGGCAAATAAGATGGGTGTCGTGGTTGAACACATTCTCGCCCGGCTTGCCGAAGGCGGCGTTCGGCATCTGGACGAGACCGGACTTCGTGTTGCCGGCAAGCTGCACTGGCTGCACACGATCTGCGATACCGCCTTCACCCATTACCGCATCAGCGCCAAACGCGGTGCTGTTCCAACCTTCCTGACCGGCGGGACGATCATTCATGATCACTGGAAACCCTACTACGCCCATATGAGCGGAGTGGACGCCCACGCCCTCTGCGGGGCGCATCACTTGCGCGAACTCAAGGCCATCGAAGAGATCGAAAAAGAGCCTTGGGCGACGGAGATGAGCGCAGTGCTTCATAGCGCCAATCAGCTCAGATGCGCGGCTCAGGATCAAGGCGAGACCGAACTCCCGGAACTGGTTCGCCAGGGTATCGTCACCAGATACATGGCGATCCTCGCCAAGGGGCTCGCCTTCCACGAACGCCAGCCCCCGCTGGCCAAAAGCCCCGGCACCCGCGGCCGAAAAGCCAGGCGGCCAGGCCACAACCTGCTCCTCCGCCTGCGTGACTACCGCGATGACGTTTTGCGATTCATCGCCGACTTCGCGGTCCCATTCACAAACAATCAGGCCGAACAGGACCTGCGCATGATGAAGCTGCGCATGAAAATCTCGGGCACCTTCCGCACCCTCGAGGGCGCGCGGGTCTTCGCCGACATCAGGTCCGTCATCTCGACGGCCAGAAAACACCGGTTCAACATCCTGGAAATCCTGACCCTGTCACCACCTCAGATCATCGCACGGCTCTGACGGAACAAAACCCCGCAACCCTATCGGACAGGGTGCTTGGGAGTTACCGTTTCATTTGAATTCATGGCGCGGCGGCTTAACGCGGGTTTCACGCGGGCGCCAGTCCTTATTGACACAGATCATTGCGTCCGCGCGTCAATGTATTAAATCCCTGAAGACCAAGGTCCGGTTGGGAGAATGAAATGAAGGCACTCCTCGTTTCAACAGCGATCAGTTTGTGGATAGAGCCGGTATTTGCCGACAGCCATTTGTCAGAAAATGCAGCCCTAGTCCCTCGCTTCGCATGATTTGACGTTGTGATATTTTTCTGAATCACTCTGCTATAGATTTTGGGAGGGTATTGAGATGTCAAAATGTGGTCGTGCTGTGAAGTATGTTGTTCGACTGAATGCTGGTGAGCGGTTGCAGCTTGAGGATATGATCCGCACGGGTCGGCAGGCGGCGTATCGACTGCTCAAGGCGCGGATATTGCTCAAGGCAGATGTATCTTCAGACAGTGGCGGCTGGGATGACGAGCGGATTGCAGAAGCTTTGGAGACCAGTGTTTCCACAGTATTCCGTACCCGCCGCCAGGTTGTGGAAGAAGGCCTTGAGGCGGCTCTGGGTCGCAAAAAGCAGAAGACCCCGTCCACGCCAGCAATCTTTGATGGAACCGCTGAGGCGAAGCTCATTGCGTTGGCCTGTTCGGAACCACCGGAGGGTCACGCGCGCTGGTCTTTGCGTCTTCTGGAAACGCGCGTGGTCGAATTGGGCATCGTTGAAGCAGCCAGCGACAGCACGATCCATCGGGTGCTCAAAAAAACGCGCTCAAACCGCACAAGAGCCGCTATTGGGTGATCCCTCCGAAAGCCAATGCAGGTTTTGTTGCTGCGATGGAAGATGTGCTGGAAGTCTACACGCGCCCCTATGATCCGGCCCGCCCGCTGGTTTGCCTTGACGAGACCAGCAAGCAGCTGACCTTTGAGACCCGTACGCCGATCCCAATCCGGCCGGGGCGCGAAGCCCGTTTCGACTATGAATACGAGCGCGCGGGTGTGGCCAGCCTGTTCATGTTGTTTGCCCCGCTTGAAGGCTGGCGCCATGTTGCCGTTCGAGACCGCCGAACCGCCATCGATTTTGCCCACATTCTCAAGGACCTCGCCGACACCCACTTCCCCAAGGCTGACCGGATTACACTGGTTCAGGACAATCTCAACACCCACAACCCGGCGTCGTTATACAAGGCCTTTCCACCTGATGAAGCCCGTCGCATTGTCGAACGGTTTGAGTGGCACTTCACGCCCAAACACGGCTCCTGGCTCAACATCGCAGAATGTGAACTCAGCACACTTGCGCGTCAATGTCTCGACCGCCGCATTCCTGATCGCAACACCTTGGCCAATGAAGCAAAGGCATGGGAAACCGAGCGAAACACCGCATCCGCAAAGGTGACATGGCGATTCTCAACTAAAGACGCACGCATCAAACTTGCTCACCTTTACCCGCAAATCGGATGAATCAAGGGACTAGGCGAGGCCGCCTTTAAGTTCTGTCAAAACTGCCACGTTGTTCGTGACGACGACGGCAACACAATCGCTGGCCGTGGTGCCAAAACCGGGCCAAACCTTTATGGCGTCATTGGTCGTCAGGCCGGTGTCGGCGAAAATTACCGCTACTCCAAATTTCTGGTTGCCGCCGGAGAGGCCGGTCTTATTTGGACCGAGCAAAAGGTGGCAGAATTTGTCATTGATCCCAAAGGCTTTATCAAAGCCGAACTCCACGATAACTCTGCGCGCACCAAAATGGTTCTGAAACTGCGGCCAGACCGCAAAAACGATCTGACTGTCGAACAAGTGGCCGCCAATATTGCGGAATTTCTCACCGCTGTTGGTCCCGCAGCTGATGCTTCGGCGTCGGTGGCTGACGGGGGCACCACCGAAAGTAACTAATCCGGGTTCACTTACGACGCAAAAAGCGACAGATCTGCCCATTTTCAGATGACAGACCTGTCCTTTGCCCGGCGTGCCCAAATGGCCCCGTCTTATTGTCTGGAAAATTCTCCGATTGCGTCACTCAACTCCGCAGCCGCGCGCCGATGCACCACCGGGCCCAGCATGTTCTCTGCCTGATGTTCTTCCAGCGCGCCAAAGATCAACTCGTCAAACCCGTCGTTTTTTTCATCTTCGGTGCCCACAACCTCGACTTTGCTGTCAACTGTCAGCGACAGGCTGGTGATCATGTTCCGATCCACGAGAATTGGGTCGTTGTACCATTTTCCTTCATCGGGTGAATGATCTGCCATCCATAACAGAACGACCTTTCCCGCCATTTTTTTGATGAATGCGTTCATTCGCCCGATCCAGGCGTCTTTCAATTCATACTCCACCTGCGCAAAGGCTTCCGGGTCCGCCTCCTTCAAAACGGTCAGCAGGTGCCTCGTAAAAGTAATGTCGGTGAAATCTACGCCAGGAAACAGTTCCTTCAGAGCCTTGGATGCGTTCAAAAACCGGTCATTTCTGCGGGGATGAACCATATAGAACCTGTTGGACATGTTTTGGGCGCCCAGCAATTCGATGACCACGACTTTGGCGCCTGCGCAAATATCAACCAGGCTTTCGTCTTTGACGACGGCATCGATGCCGGCGTTCACACAGCCCAGATTGACAGATTTAATCCCCGTTTCGTGCTCTACCAGCAACGGGAACGGAATCTCGGTAAACTTTCCATAAGTTTCCGCACCACCAACAAAGACGTTGTATTCGCCGTTCAGCCGCCGACGCGGTCCACGAAACAACAGTTTCGACATCCCGTATCGACACGGGAAGTAATCAAGGCCACCACGGCCCAAGTTTTCATAGGTCATTCCACCCACCTTTGCATTTCACCCGTGGCAATGATTGCCAAAGAGAGCTTGCCAAAACCCTAACGATTCAGATTGTCACAAAAACCTGTCGGGCTTTGCGCTTGCAGCGATCTGTCGCGAGGCCATAATGGCCGCGAACACGTCAGGGGACTTCGGCATGAGCATCAAAACTATCGGCGTCATCGGTGCCGGGCAGATGGGAAATGGCATCGCGCATGTGATGGCATTGGCCGGATACGATGTTCTGCTCAACGATGTTAGCGAAGAAGCGCTGAAAGCATCGCCTGAAAAGATCGAAGCCAACATGATGCGTCAGGTTTCGCGTAACAAGATCACGGTCGAGGACATGAAGGCCGCGCAGGCGCGCATTCGCCCAACAATGTCGCTGGTCGACTTGGGCGCAACTGATTTGGTCATCGAAGCCGCCACAGAACGCGAAATGGTGAAACAAGCCATTTTCGAAGATCTGGTCCCCCATCTTGCGCCTCATACCATCCTGACATCGAATACCTCGTCGATTTCAATCACCCGACTTGCCAGCCGTACGGACCGACCGGAAAAGTTCATGGGGTTTCATTTCATGAACCCCGTCCCGGTTATGCAATTGGTGGAACTGATCCGCGGAATCGCAACGGACGACAAAACCTATGCGGCCTGTCTGGGCGTGGTCGAACATCTCGGCAAAACCGCCGCAAGCGCCGAGGATTTCCCCGCCTTCATCGTAAACCGCATCCTGATGCCGATGATCAACGAGGCGGTTTATACGCTTTACGAAGGCGTCGGAAACGTCTCCTCAATCGATTCCGCTATGCGCCTTGGAACCAATCACCCCATGGGCCCATTAGAGCTGGCCGATTTCATTGGGCTAGACACCTGTCTTGCGATCATGAATGTGCTTCATGAGGGCTTGGCGGACACCAAATACCGCCCTTGCCCCTTGCTCACCAAATATGTCGAGGCCGGGTGGCTGGGCCGCAAAACGCAACGCGGGTTTTATGACTATCGGGGTGAAACACCTGTCCCGACACGCTAGCCGTCCGGGTTATCTTTCAGCGCAAGCGTTCTTTCACGCAGCCAAGCCATGAATTCGCGCGGATCGCCCATCTTGCCAAGCATTTCGTCGGGATCCAACGGATGCCCGACAACTGGACTTTGCGGTTTTTTGCAGGCGGCCACAATTTCATGCAGTAACAGGCCCTGCCGCAGCGTCGCCGAAAGGCGGTTTGCAATCTGATACCACCGCGAATTTGACCCTGGAAAAAAGACCGGGACTACTTTTACGCCCGAGCGGCGGATCATTTTTGCCGTAAATACATTCCATTCCGCCTCGACCGCAGGTCCGAACATGGTCTCTGACGTTGCGACAACGCCTGATGGGAACAGCGCAATTACCCCACCATCCGCAAGTTGTTTCATCGCCGCCGCGCGCATTTCGATGCCCTTTTTCTGCGCGTCTTCCTCGTGGGGAAACGGCACCGGGATCAGAAAGCTCGCAGCAATTTCGTCAATGCCCGTCAGGATCGAGCGGGTCAGGATTTTGTAGTCGGTACGTGTACGGCTGATCAGGTCGGACACGATCATTCCATCGACAAGCCCGTGCGGATGGTTCGCCACAATGATCACGCCGCCTTCTTTAGGGATGCGATTCAGCTGCTCCGGCGGCGTGTTCAAGTCAATCTGCATCACGTCCAGCGCGTCACGCCAGAAGGTTTGCGGTTCATGAGGCGCCATTTTTTGAAACTGGCGCAACATCTTCAAAATTATGATCTTGCCTGTCAGCCACTCGATCGCGCGGATCGTATGGGCCTTCCATGCGTTGTCAAACGTGTTGGCATAGGTCAGTCGGCGACGGTCATAAATCGATGTATCAGTGGGCAAATTTGCATCGGCGTTTGCCCCGGCAAGCGGGCCACCGCGTTGATGCGACGAACTTTCCACCAATTCTGCCCCCAAAGTCGGTTATACGCCTTCGCCGAACTTGTCGCCAACCAAGGCCTCTATTGCATCCGCCAGTGCCTCTGCCTCGGCCCCGTCGGTTTCCACTTCAATAGTTGTTCCTTTTGAGGCTGCCAACATCAAAAGGCCCATGATGCTGTCACCTGGTGCATCAAGTCCGTCCCGAAAAATTGTGGCCTCTGCATCGAATTCTTCGACTAGTTCCGCAAGTTTTGCTGAAGCGCGGGCATGTAAGCCCTTTTCATTCACAATCAAAAGCGTGCGTTTCGTCATAACAGGGACAGTTTTGCCCTCAACTTGGCGCGCCGTCAAAGCAATCGATATATTTTCTGCCCGCATTCATCGCCTTGCTTACCGCAACATTAATATCGAGATTCCGGCACTTTGCCAGTTTCACCAGCATTGGCAGATTGGCGCCATAAAGGATTTTTCGATTTTGCGGTTTGCAGGCATTCAAACTCAGGTTGCTTGGTGACCCGCCGAACATGTCCGTCACCACAACCACACCGTCACCGGTATCGACGTTGTCAGCGGCCGTACAAATTTCAGATTGCTTACGGGAACGGTCGTGGTCTTCTTCGATTTCGACCGTGCGGATACCCGGCTGAACACCAACGACGTGCTCAACTGCGGCCAGGTATTCCTTGGCCAGTCTGCCATGTCCCACGATCACGATGCCGATCACATGTCTACCCCGACGAAAACGACCGGCGAATAGACTCACCGCGCCGTTCTAATTCCCGATGTCTTATAGAGACCTGCCAGCCTTGTAATGCAAGGGCTTGGGCCAGCTTTTCCGCCAATGTGACTGATCTGTGTTGCCCGCCGGTACACCCAAAGCCGATTGTCAGGTGAGTTTTCCCCTCTTCGCGATAAGCGGGCAGCAACAAATCCGTCATAGCGACCAGATTGTCAAAGAATGGTGTCCAAAGCGTATCCTGGCACACATAGTTTTGGACCGCTTGGTCCATCCCGGTCTTCTCGCGCAAGCCTGAGTCCCAATGCGGGTTGCGCAGAAAGCGGGCGTCAAGGACCATATCCACCCCGCGGGGAACACCCCGTTTATAGGAAAAGCTTTGCACAACGATCGACAGCTTCTTGGACGGGTCGGGTTGATACCACTTTTCCAACTCCGCCCGCAGATCATGTGGCGTCAAATCAGAGGTATCGATCAAAACGGTTGCATGGGTGCGCACCGGTGCAAGCAATTCGATCTCTCGGGCTATTCCAGCATCGGGGCTTTGTTCGTCCGTAAGAGGGTGACGTCGGCGCGTTTCGGAAAACCGCCGCAACAGAATTTCGGGACGGCAATCTAGATACAGGAGTTCCGCGTTCAGGTCCGCGCGATCCGCGATGCTGTGTGTTAGTGCCAACAGCGCATTGACGCTGAAATCGCGGTTTCGGGTATCCAGGCCAAGCGCCATTGGATGTGCAACGCTGTGCTCGTCTAGCAACGCGGGAACAAGCCTTAGGGGAATATTGTCGATCGCCTCAAAGCCGATATCTTCCAGCACATTAATTGCCGTCGAACGACCGGCCCCGGATGGACCAGTGACCAAAACAAGGCCACCTTCGGACATACTGGTCTTTCGTCCTTCGACTTCTGGCATCAGGTTTCTACCTTCCCACCCTTCAGATATTGCAGGATCGCAGCCGCAAAATGCGGGCTCTCAACTTTGTGAAGCACCGGTATCTGCTGATTACACAGTCGCGTTGTCCGGTCCGACGGGACGCGTTCAGGCTCCGACTGAGAAAGATCAATGACGAGATGTATATGTGCGCCAGGCAACGTTTCGGCCTCTAAAACTCCAACGCCGCGGGCCTCGATTCTGCCGGAAATCGCCTTTGGGGATTTGGCCCAGGGCCAACCGTCTCTGGCAACTATCTCTGTCTGGTCGTCTGCCACCAGCACCGCACCATGTGACATCAATTCCAGCGCGAGCGATGATTTTCCAGAGCCGGATGGCCCTGCGATCAGGACGCCCTTGCGATCAAAGGCAACAGAGCTGGCGTGAAGACGAACTGTCATGTGCCATTAGTTTGCAAAAATATCAGCCGTTACAAGGGGGTGCCTTTGACCCACTTTCAGATCGGCAAACCCACAACAAACCGCGCGCCATGCGGTTCAGAGGCGACATCGGCATCAGTCGGGCGGATATTTTCCGCCCAGATCACGCCTGAATGCGCCTCGACGATTTGCTTGGAAATCGCCAATCCGAGGCCGGAATTGTTGCCAAATTGGCCCTCGGGACGCTGCGAATAAAAGCGGTTAAAGATTTTTGTCAGCGCTTGTTCCGGAATTCCGGGGCCAGTGTCTTCAACGACGACCAGCACGCGATTGTCGCGTCGCCGCGCCCAGACCCGGATCGCGTCGCCATCGTTGCAAAACGAAATCGCGTTCGAAATCAGGTTGACAAAGACTTGAGCCAGCCGCGCCTCCAGCCCGTGAACTTCGATAGGTTCAGGCGGCAGATCCGCGATGAATTCGATGCCCTTTTCCTGGGCCTCATTGCCAAGATAGTCGGTCAGGTTGCGCAGCATAGAGAAGAGATCGAAGACCTCCTCTTCCTCTTTGACAAGCTCGGAATCCAGCCGCGAAGCGTTGGATATGTCGCTTACCAGCCTGTCGAGCCGACGAACATCATGTTCGATGACCTCCAACAACCGCTCGCGCTGATCATCACGTTTCGCAACGCGAAGCGTTCCGATTGCAGATCGGAGCGAGGCCAGCGGGTTCTTGATTTCATGGGCGACGTCGGCGGCGAATTGTTCATTTGAATCAATTCGTTCGTAAAGCGCCCCAACCATTCCACGCAACGCGCCGGAAAGGCGACCAATCTCATCGGGTCGCCCGGATAAATCCGGGATACGAACACGCGCCGGGCTGCGCTTTCGCGAATTCTTGTCCTGTCCAAATTCTGCAGCGGCGGCGAGGTCACTCAACGGATTCGCGATGGTTGAGGCCAGCACAAGGCTAAGTCCGATCGAAACCAGAATTGCGATGACGAACATCTGCAATATTTGTTCGCGTTCGCTGCGGACAAGGTCATCGATCTCGCCCGATGGGTTTGAAATTGCGACGACGCCAACCGCCGCATCGCCCTGTATGATTGGCGCAGCGACCGAAAAGATTGTGCCACCATCAGAATGCACGCCGGTTCTGGCCTGAGTTTCGCCGCCAAGAGCACCGGGCAGCAGGGCCATCAGTTGTTCTTCCACATCCGCGGGCGTATCTCTCGTCATGCTGATGGCAGAGAAGATGCTGGAAAGCGTTTCCCAGGCAGAGCTCAGAAAGTCGGTAAGGACCGTGCTGCCACCATCAGAATGCACGCCGGTTCTGGCCTGAGTTTCGCCGCCAAGAGCACCGGGCAGCAGGGCCATCAGTTGTTCTTCCACATCCGCGGGCGTATCTCTCGTCATGCTGATGGCAGAGAAGATGCTGGAAAGCGTTTCCCAGGCAGAGCTCAGAAAGTCGGTAAGGACCGTGCTGCCACCGCCAGATGCGCCCGGCAACGCCATTGGGTTGCGGCCGACGGTTTTGGCCACAAGTGTCTCGTTCTGGTCGAAGACATAAACCTGCACGCCAAGTGATAAATTCAGCCCGGCAAGGGTCGTCACGACGTCAACGCCATCTCCGGTTACAAGGTTGACCGGCGCACTGGCCGGCAACTGGGCCTCAAACGCATCTGCAATCAGATGCGCCTCGTTGATCAGGCTTGCCTCACGTTGTTGGACGAGGTTGTCGCGGACCGGGTTCAGCCACAGCACGCCGGCAACAAGGACGATCAGAGCCAAAAGGTTGAACGTGATGATCTTGCGCGCCAGCGGCGAACGGTTGATCGAAATCACACCACGACGGCGGCGACGCTCCTGCGTCGCCCTTCCCGCCTCGGATGTTGGAGAAACCCAGTCTTCCCCTAGAACGAGGTCGTCATCTGTCGCGGGTTTCGCCCCGCGTGTGTCAATCTCAGACGCGAGCGTCATTATTCCTCGTTATATCTGTATCCGATACCATAGAGGGTTTCGATTGCGGTGAATTCATCATCAGCCATGCGCATCTTCTTGCGCAAACGCTTGATATGGCTGTCGATTGTTCGGTCATCGACATAAACTTGGTCGTCATAGGCCACATCCATCAACTGATCGCGGCTTTTTACAAAGCCCGGGCGTTGCGCAAGGTCCTGAAGAAGAAGGAATTCCGTGACTGTCAGCGAGACATCCTGACCCTTCCAGGTCACCGCGTGACGCAGCGGGTCCATCGTCAGTTCGCCGCGCACCATAATTTTTGACGCTTCGGTTTCGCCAACCTCGCCACTGTCGATTGCCTCCTGCCGGCGCAGAAGCGCACGGATGCGTTCCACCAAAAGACGCTGGCTAAAAGGCTTTTTGACGTAGTCGTCCGCGCCCATGCGCAGGCCCAGAACCTCGTCAATCTCGTCGTCTTTCGACGTCAGGAATATAACGGGCATCGTGGATTTCTGGCGCACGCGCTGCAACAAATCCATGCCATCCATTCGCGGCATTTTGATATCAAAAACGGCCATATCCGGCAGACGCTTGTTAAAAGCATCCAGCGCAGCCTGGCCATCGTTGAAAGTCTCTACTTCGAAGCCCTCTGCTTCCAGAGTCATCGAAACTGACGTCAGGATGTTCCTGTCGTCATCCACCAATGCAATCCTCGACATGGGAGGTTCCTTATCCTGCTCTTTAGTTTTTGTTTGCCTGTTTTTCGCTATTTCTCCCCAATTTCACATTGCGAATCAACGTAACTCCCAAGCACCCCCCACGTTTGAGTGTTATTGTCAGTTTTATGGTGAGTCGAATTTGCCATTTTGCGCGTGTTTTTTTTCTTTCTTGTCTGAATTCTGTGGCGCCGGGTTGATTTCTCTGAATCAGTGGTGGGATGGATCAGGTTGCCGCCCTTGAACAACTTCTCGCCACGGCTCTGCGTCGGATCGCTGAGCTTGAAGCTGCGTTGGCGAGCATGGCGGAAGAGATCACGGACCTGCGCCGACAGTTGGCCAAGAACAGCAGCAATAGCAGCAAGCCCCCTTCAAGTGATGGCCTGAAGAAGCCAGCCCCGCGCAGCCTGCGTGGCAAATCCGGAAAGAAAAGTGGCGGCCAAGTTGGCCACCGGGGCGACACCCTGCGCCAGACGTCAACACCCGACTTTGTCGAACGGCATGAGGCGACGCATTGCAGCGCCTGTCAGAGCGCCCTGACGGCGGAGATGGTGAAAGGGATCGAGAAGCGTCAGGTGTTCGACTTGCCTGCGCCACGCCTGGAGGTCACCGAGCATCAGGCGGCGGTTTATTGTTGCGACCATTGTCGAGCCACGACGACGGCTGGCTTTCCCGATGGCGTGGCCGCGCATGTGCAATATGGCACGCGCATGCGGGCAGTGGCGGTCTATTGCAATGTTCAGCAGCTGATACCCGAGGATCGGGTCTGCCAGCTTATGCGCGACCTGTTTGGGGCCACCAGCTTGTGCGCGGCCAGCGTGACCAACTGGACGCGCGGCGCGGCAAATAAGATGGGTGTCGTGGTTGAACACATTCTCGCCCGGCTTGCCGAAGGCGGCGTTCGGCATCTGGACGAGACCGGACTTCGTGTTGCCGGCAAGCTGCACTGGCTGCACACGATCTGCGATACCGCCTTCACCCATTACCGCATCAGCGCCAAACGCGGTGCTGTTCCAACCTTCCTGACCGGCGGGACGATCATTCATGATCACTGGAAACCCTACTACGCCCATATGAGCGGAGTGGACGCCCACGCCCTCTGCGGGGCGCATCACTTGCGCGAACTCAAGGCCATCGAAGAGATCGAAAAAGAGCCTTGGGCGACGGAGATGAGCGCAGTGCTTCATAGCGCCAATCAGCTCAGATGCGCGGCTCAGGATCAAGGCGAGACCGAACTCCCGGAACTGGTTCGCCAGGGTATCGTCACCAGATACATGGCGATCCTCGCCAAGGGGCTCGCCTTCCACGAACGCCAGCCCCCGCTGGCCAAAAGCCCCGGCACCCGCGGCCGAAAAGCCAGGCGGCCAGGCCACAACCTGCTCCTCCGCCTGCGTGACTACCGCGATGACGTTTTGCGATTCATCGCCGACTTCGCGGTCCCATTCACAAACAATCAGGCCGAACAGGACCTGCGCATGATGAAGCTGCGCATGAAAATCTCGGGCACCTTCCGCACCCTCGAGGGCGCGCGGGTCTTCGCCGACATCAGGTCCGTCATCTCGACGGCCAGAAAACACCGGTTCAACATCCTGGAAATCCTGACCCTGTCACCACCTCAGATCATCGCACGGCTCTGACGGAACAAAACCCCGCAACCCTATCGGACAGGGTGCTTGGGAGTTACGAATCAACAAAGAAGTGCGAATCAGCCAAACATCCGGTTGAATTCTGGCGCGAAAAATCCGAATCAATGGCTAATTTGTCTCACTATTTGTGCGTGGGGCCGAATTTTCGGGCACAAATCCGCCATTCTGACGGTGGTTGCGCTAACCGATTGCGCTAAACGACACTTGGTTGCGCTAACTGCGCGCATCCGTCCTGTTTTGGCGCGATTTCATCATGTTAAATCGTCCCCAACTGCAGCGCTGTTCGCTGCCGACATGCCAACCCAAGGGAGCACGGCAATGGAATCCGGTCGGGTCAACCCCAATCAAACGCTGAAAAATCAGGGGATTAAGGGGCTCGGGAAGGTCTACTACAACTTATCGGAGCCTGCGTTGATCGAAATGGCCTTGAAGCGCGACGAAGGGCGTCTTGGTCAGGGCGGCACATTGCTGGTTGAAACCGGCAAACACACCGGTCGTTCCCCCAAAGACAAGTTCACTGTACGCCTTCCATCAAACGAAGAAAGCGTTTGGTGGGAAAACAACGCGCCGATGGATCCCGCTGCGTTCGACCAACTTCACGCCGACATGTTGGAGCACATGAAAGGCGGAGACTACTTCGTACAGGATTTATACGCCGGGGCCGACGCCGCGCATCGGTTGGACGTGCGCGTGATCAACGAACTTGCCTGGCACAACCTGTTCATCCGCCACATGTTGCGACGCCCGGAATTGAGAGAGTTGGATGACTACGCTCCGGAATACACGATCATCAACTGTCCGAGCTTTCAGGCCGACCCTAAACGGCATGGCTGCCGGTCTGAAACCGTCATCACGCTCCACATGGAGAAAAAGCTGATCCTCATCGCTGGCAGTGAATATGCCGGTGAAAACAAGAAATCCGTCTTTGGGCTGCTAAACTACCTTTTGCCCGAGCGCGGCATCATGCCAATGCACTGCTCTGCCAATCACGCTGTCGGCAACCCCATCGACACGGCAATCTTCTTCGGTCTTTCCGGCACCGGCAAGACAACCCTGTCAGCAGATCCCAAACGTGTTCTGATCGGCGACGACGAGCATGGGTGGTCCGATCGTGGAACATTCAACTTCGAGGGTGGCTGCTACGCGAAAACGATCAACCTCAGCGAAGAAGCGGAACCGGAAATTTACGCGACTTGCTCGATGTTCGGCACAGTCATCGAAAACATGGTTTACGATCCCGAAACGCTGGAATTGGACTTCGAGGATGACAGCCTGACCGCCAACATGCGCTGTGCGTATCCGATGCATTATATCTCAAATGCTTCCAGCACGGCGATTGGCGGGCATCCCAAAAACATCATCATGCTGACCTGCGATGCGTTCGGCGTTCTGCCACCCATCGCGCGGCTGTCGCCTGCCCAGGCGGAATACCATTTCCTGTCCGGCTTCACGTCCAAGGTCGCGGGCACGGAACGCGGCGTGACGGAACCGCAGCCCACGTTCAGCACCTGTTTCGGCGCACCGTTCATGCCGCGCCGGCCTGAAGTCTACGGCGCGCTTTTGCGCGGGAAGATCGCCAAGCACGGCGCGACCTGCTGGCTGGTCAATACAGGCTGGACCGGCGGCGCGTTTGGCACGGGCAGCCGGATGCCAATCAAGGCCACACGCGCCTTGTTGTCCGCTGCACTTGACGGGTCGCTGGCCGATGCGAAATTCCGAAAAGATCCGAGTTTCGGCTTTGAGGTTCCGATCGAAGTGCCTGGAGTTGCGTCAATACTCCTCGATCCCCGCCGCACATGGGACGATGGTGCGGCTTATGACGCACAGGCCGCTAAACTCGTTGGCATGTTCGCCAATAACTTTGAGCAATATCTGGCCCATATCGACGAGGATGTGCGGGCTGTCGCCATCGGCTGATCCTGCGCTTTTCACAAGCCGCCGCCCCTGATAGCATTGGGCCATGCGACGCATCGCGATCTTTTCCCTGTTTGTCGGCGCTTTTTGCGTGCCCGTGCCGCTTGTGGCGAAACCTCACGCCCCGGGCGCGGTGCATTTCGATTTTGGCTATTTTTGCGCGGTGGAAACGGTTGAGACTCTCGAAGCCGAAGACACCATGTCAGGTGTCGTCAACCTCGTCGATGGACCGCCACCATTCATCAAACAATCCACGGTCGTTCCCGGTAGAATTGGCATTGGGTTTGGCATCCATATCGATGTCGAGCCCGGATATGCCGGCGAAGTTACCGTTGTCACGCTGCATCCGCCCATGGGCGAAAACGGCGTGACGCGCGAAAGCTGGTCAACCAATTTCACGCCAGGCGATATAAGCTACAACGGCTTCACATTTGAATACGACTATGAATTGGTTTTCGGCCCCTGGAACCTTTCCGCGTCGCGCAATGGCAGAGTCGTGTACGAGGTCGATTTTCTGGTTGTTGACCCTTCCAATTTGCCGCCGGTTGCTTGCGGCAGGGCGTTGATGAGCTAGCCCTCTCTGGACAGCGGCGGCATCATCCGACAGGCTTGGCCGACAACCAAGGATCACCGATGATTGAAGAACCACCCCTGCTGACCGTAAAACGCCCGGACAGACGCCCCTCCGCCCAACAAATCGCGGCCTTTCAAAATGTGCCGACATCCTTTGTGGTTGATTCATTGCAGGGCGGTCACACGCTGGCGTCCAACATCCGACCCATCGGCGAAAGCCGCGATATAAACTGCACCGCCGCTGGCCCGGCGCTGACCGTCGACAACGGGCCCGGTGACATTCTTGCGCTTTTGGGAGCTTTGGCATTCGTGCAGCCAGAAGACATCGTCGTCACCGCATTTCACGGCCATCAGGGATGTGCCTCTTGCGGTGACCGGGTCTGCGCGATGGCCAAGAATGGCGGCGCTGCGGGGCTTGTGACAGACGGACCAGCGCGTGACTATCAAGGGATCGTCGAAGTAGGTCTGCCTGTTTGGTGCACCGGTTTAACGCCAAACACGCCCTACAGCAAAGGCCCCGGCAAAATCGGCCTGCCAATCCAGATTGGCGGGTGTCAGGTCGAGAACGGAGATATGATCGTTGCGGATTTCGATGGCGTTGCCGTCGTGCCGTTTGACCGGATCGATGATGTGATCGCCGCGCTGAAAGATATCGTCGCGCTCGAGGAAGTCGACGACGCCAAGATACGCGCCGGTCTGAAAGTACGCCCCGCAATGGTGCAATTACTGGACAGTTCACAGACCAAATACGTTTGATGCATGGATCCGGGCTAGTTTCGCGCGGTCATTTATTGTCTTTTCCCTATCTCTGCACGCATTATTGTTGCGCTGCGACTGCAAAAGGATTATGCCGCAGTGAAGCATTTCAAGGAGATGATACGTGGCACATGACGGACAAAGTGCGATGACAGAAACACCTGTTCTGGAAGATCTCCTGTCTTTGACAATGGCCGCAATTCATCAGGTTGAGGTGCTATTGGCCACGGCATCTGAACGTGTTCGTGGAATGGTCACAGATGATGGCCGCGTTTCAGGTGCTCTTCTGGAAGAAAACCAAACTGCAGCGCATGGGCTCGCGTGGCTTGCAACATATGCCGAAAGCCTGCGCCAGATGCAGGGATGGGCCGAAAGGTTGAACGCGCAGGGAGCATTTGGCGAAATTGAGGCGTTGATTCACCAGATCGCATTTGGCGAATACCTTTGGCAGACTTATGGCGGCATTCCGATCAGCCAGGGCGAAATCCTGCGCCCGCAAGACATTGGCCTGACCCAAGATGACCAGCGCGCATTAATGTCAGACGCGGTGATGACGCTGACCCAAACAGGTAATACTCAAGCGGCGAGAGTACGTCTTGTCGAATTGATGCAGGACAACACGGGCCACGCAACTTTTGGCGCCTCCGGGTTGGACGAAGAACTGGAAATGATCCGCGACCAGTTTCGGCGTTACGCGGATGAAAACGTTATCCCGCACGCGCATAGCTGGCATCTGAAAGACGAACTGATCCCGATGTCTGTGATTGATGAGTTGGCGGAAATGGGTGTGTTCGGCCTGACAATCCCCGAAGAGCATGGTGGATTCGGATTGTCCAAGGCATCTATGGTTGTGGTTTCCGAAGAACTCTCAAGGGGTTACATCGGCGTTGGCTCGCTTGGCACACGGTCTGAGATTGCCGCAGAACTGATCCTCTGTGGCGGTACGGACGAGCAGAAAGCCAAGTGGCTGCCCGGATTGGCCAGCGGCGAGATCCTTCCCACGGCGGTCTTTACCGAGCCTAACACCGGCTCGGATTTGGGCAGCTTGCGGACACGGGCGGTAAAGGCCGGGGACGACTACGAGGTTACCGGCAACAAGACGTGGATCACTCATGCGGCACGAACGCATGTGATGACATTGCTTGCAAGAACGGACCCGGACTCCAGCGATTACAAAGGGTTGTCAATGTTTCTGGCAGAAAAGACGCCGGGCGACGATGATAACCCGTTCCCGACCGATGGCATGTCCGGCACGGAAATCGAGGTGCTGGGGTATCGCGGTATGAAGGAATACGAACTCGCCTTTGACGGCTTCAAGGTGAAAGGCGAAAACCTGCTCGGTGGCGTTGAAGGTCAGGGGTTCAAGCAGCTGATGCAGACTTTTGAATCTGCGCGTATCCAGACCGCCGCACGGGCGATTGGGGTGGCGCAATCGGCACTTGAAACGGGGATGCAATACGCGCTTGAACGCAAGCAGTTCGGTAAGGCCCTGATTAATTTTCCACGTGTTGCCAGCAAATTGGCGATGATGGCGGTCGAGATCATGGTGGCGCGGCAACTGACCTATTTTTCGGCCCGCGAAAAGGACAATGATCGACGCTGCGACCTTGAGGCCGGAATGGCAAAGCTGCTTGGTGCGCGGGTTGCGTGGGCGGCGGCGGACAACGCACTACAAATCCACGGCGGGAATGGCTTCGCGCTGGAATATCAGATCAGTCGCATCTTATGTGACGCACGAATCCTGAACATCTTTGAGGGTGCGGCGGAGATTCAGGCGCAGGTAATTGCGCGCCGTTTGCTGGGGTGACAGGTACGAACTTTCGCTGAAAATTCGCGGGCTGTACCACGTCGGTATTATGTCTGTACTGCAGTGCAGCGAACTTTGTCACGCCAGATGACCAGGTTTCCCGCCCAGTTATATTGATGTATACCCGTGCGCCTGAATTGGCCTGATGTTTTCCGGGTTAGAGTCCCCGATAGGGGATCTGTAAACCCCACCTTACCACCCTTCAATTTAGCCAGACATCCCAGAGCTTGGGGATTTTGGCATAACCTGCGAGGCATCGTCGGATAGCACGAAGGCCTGTCTTGAAGAGAGAGCATAAGGACCTTCGGGCTTTTCGAATCCCCTTTTTTCGCCGCGTATTGCGACGTGGTGCTCTTCGTTTGCTCCGGTTGAAACAGCCCAGTACATGGCGATTGCCAGCACCAAAATGAGGCGGGCCAATCGATCCGGCTTTTTGATCTGGCTTTGAGTAATTTCAAAGCCCCGGGTTTTGAAGTCGGAGAACATGGCTTCAATTCCCCAACGCATTCCATAATCGAGCACCTTGTACTCGGACGGTGCTGCATTCATGGCAATAATCCAAGGCTCTTTGTGCCCCTCCTCGTGAAGCACTCCAATGTTGCTAAAGACGCCCGTTCCGTAAAGCTCAGCGTTTACAAGCCCTTCGGGCATCAGTTGGGCAATTTCGCGCGTCATCATCTCGCCACCCTGATGTTGCAGTGTGATATTTCCCTTCATGCGCAGCCGGTAGTCCCATCCAGCCTCCTGGCACCATGCGACCAATCGGGCGGTTCCATAAAACCGATCTCCCGCCAGCAACACACGCGCATCCGCCGGGAGCCATGGGCGGACTGCTTCCAAAAGCTCATGTTGCACGCGCCATCCAATCGGCCCTTTGGTCTGGCGTACACGCCAGGCGACCGGGAGGGCCCGATCCCGCATCCGCACCGATAACATCAAAACCTCATGCCCTTCGTTGAGCTTGCTTTGATCAAGGGCCACCACAATCGTTTCTCCGGCCTCACACTGGCGGCGGAAAATTTCACCAACATAGGCCTGCATGATCTCATCAGTATCGATGTGAGGATTGCCCAGAACCCGCGAAATGTATTGATAGCGGTGGTCCACAGAGCCGATATCGCGGGGCAGAGCAGCCGCATTTTCCATCAGATTGACGCTGCGCGTGTTCAAAATCACGCTTGCTATGATGCACAATCCCTCCCGGCGCGACTTGTGATACCCGAGCAAGCGGTCCTGAAAATCCGCCTCAACCTTCGAATAAAGCTCTGAAAAACAAACATTTCCCAACAAACCAGCCTCCAATATCAGCAGTGGAGACTCCTTGAATCACACAGATCAGACAAACGTCAAATCAGATCCGGAAATTTTGAAGGGTGGTAAGAAACCCCACGCTTTAGCCGGACGGGATCGCGGCATTTGCGTTAAGATGCCTGATTATGGATTCGTACAAGCGTGGCAGCCATACGGTTTGGGACTGCAAATACCACTTGGTGTGGGTGACGAAGTACCGCTACCAGGTGTTGGGCGGCGATGTCGGCAACCGCTGCCGTGAGTTGCTGCGCGAGACGGCGCGGGCGCATGGGATGGTTGTGCATGCCGGATCAATCAACCGTGACCACGAGCATATGCCGGTGTCGACCCCGCCGAACCTGTCGGTCAGCCGTGCGGAGCAATATCTGAAAGGGCGCAGTTCGCACAAGCTGCTGAGCGAGTTCGGGATATTGCGCAAAAGATATTGGGGGCAACACCTGTGGGCCCGCGGTTACCGGGTTGCCAGCAGCGGCAACGTGACAGACGAGGTGTGGTTGGAATACATCAAGAACCAGACGCCACCCGAGCCCGATGATGATTTTAATCCAGCGGGAACTCCCCGCGTGTAAGCGCGGGGATGATAGCCCTTCCATTGTCTTCGGGCTATCGTCTGCAGAATGCGGCTGCGAAAATCGTCCCACAGCGTTTACAAAGGATTTTTTGTGTCCACCGTTGGGGTCGACGAGCAAACGATACGGAATTACGTCCGATGGCAGGGCCGAGAAGATAATGGACAAGCGGAGCTTGACCTTTGAAAGAACCACGGGTGTAAGCCCGTGGGTATCTATATCACTTTGTATTCCTTGAGCGATACAACGCGGAAGTTGTCGGTGACGGTGTCGCGGAACTCAGGCCATTTTTCTGGCAGTGTCGTACGGAAGAAGTTGAAAATAGCCTCTGTGAACTGGTTGAACGTTGCATAGTGGCGATTGTGTGTGACCCAATCGTGCATGACGCCCCAAAGGCGCTCGATTGGGTTGAGATGCGGGGCATATGCTGGCAGGAAATGCAACTTCACCCGGCGTTCCGGGCTGTTGAGCCATGGCTGAAGTATCCTGGCATGATGATAGCGGGCATTGTCGACAAAGACATGGATGGTCGTCATGGTTGGGTTGTTGCGCTCCAACTTTTCCAGCATTTGTTGGGTTGTCCGGGCATTGATCTTTTCGCCTTCTACAAAGGTGAACTGGAAGGTCTCAAGGTCAAGCGCTCCCTGAATATTGAGCCGTTTGCGCCCGGATGTCGCCTTCAGGGCCGTCTTTTGTCCCTTTGGGAACCAGCCATGGGCGGGGCGGCTCTGATGCTCGGGGTGAACAGCGTCCGAAAAGACAACCATCTCATCTGCGGCCAACCCGTTCATCATGGCCTCATATTGGGCAATAAACGCAGCCTGTTTGGCTTCATCGGCCTGTGCAGGCAGCAATTGTGGTTTCCTATACACAAACCCCAGGCGGCGCATCAGCCTGGCGGCTCCCGAGGGGCTGTAGCTCTGGTCGCACCCGGCCAGAACATAGGCACAGACCTCATCTACGTTCTGTGCCGGATGTTCGGTGAAATGCGCTTTCAAAGCCCGTTCCTGCTCCACCGATAGATGCCCCTGTCGCTGGCTGTAGCCCTTCAAGCCAAAAAATGACAACCCCGCTCCGGCAAACGCGAACTGCCATTCCGTCAGAACCGTTGGACCGATATCCAAAATCCGGCAAACCGTTCCGGCGTCTTCTCCTGTGTCCAGAAGAAGAAACGCACGCGCACGTTTCCAAACAAGGGCCTCAACTTTGCGGCGGCGGCAAAGCGCTTCAAGCGCTATGCGCTGCTCGTCGGATAAGGTGACTGTTTTGTCTCGCTTGCTCATACCCTCAAAATAGAAACCTCCGTGCCTGTGACCATGCGGCAAAGTGATTCACAGGCATCAAAATCATCAGGCCAATTCAGGCGCAGGAGTGGACAAAAACCAATGGACCTGATCCGCCAGTTCAAAGCACCAAAAGGCAAAGTCATCTTCCAGCCGGGACAGGATTGCCCCGGATTCGTCCTGCTGTCCAAAGGAACTATCAAGGTCTCTCTCACTGGTGCCAGCGGTCGCGACGTTGTGCTTTATCGCGTGCGCCCCGGCGAAATCTGCCTGCAGACCTTTTCCTGTCTGGTGAATAAGCACGCCTATGGCGCCGAAGGTGTGGCCGAAACTGATCTTGAGGGCGAGCTGATCCCGGCTAACCAATTCAACAGGCGGCTTAAGGAAGATGACGCGTTTCGCAATCGGATCATGCGTTCCGTCGCAGCGCGGTTTTTCGATTACCAACAGTTGATCGAGGAAGTGGCGCTGACGGGCTTTGACGCGAGGCTTGCAAAGGTTTTGCTGCGGCTTGCGGATGACGGTGGGGTTGTTTCTGCGACCCATACTGCGCTGGCCTCCGAAACGGCGTCCGGGCGGGCCTATGTGTCGCGTCGGTTGTCCGATTTTGCACGGCGCGGGCTGGTGCAGCAGCTGGACCACAGCGTGTCGATCCTGAACAAACCCGAACTGCAACGGATTGCCGCAGAGTCGTGGTGACAAAGTCACCGTCGACAAATCTCTGGCGGGTTATTTTCGGGCATAATCTGTTCAAAGGAGATATCGAAAATGACCAGAAACGAAGGAAACATCGACCGCATCCTGCGCGTCGCGCTTGGCCCAATACTATTGTCACTTGTCTTTGTCGGACCGCAGACGATGTGGGGGCTGATCGGGATCGTCCCGCTTGCCACTGGTCTGGTCGGGATGTGCCCAATTTACTCAATTCTCGGGATCAGCACGTGCCCGATGAAAAACTGATCATTTTAAAAAGCCGGGTCGCGCCGGATTCAATCATTGCGCGGCTCGGCCAATTTCTGATCGTTGCGACATGACGCCGAAGGCTGCTTTTGAGTGTCCGGACACCCTAAAACTCGACACTGTCATCAATCGTTGTCCCGGTGTCGCATCCTTTCTTCCCAACCCTTGATAAGAACGGCGCGGCGTCCGGGGTATTTATCGCCCAGCACTGCCAGTGTGCGGACCCGATCCGTTCGGAAGTGCCGATAGTCCTGCCGCGTTTCACACCACGCGACGATGTAACGGACGGATCCCAGATAGGCGATCAGCAGGGGCCAGATTGTGCGGTTGCTTTCATCGTCATTCTGGGCGCGATAGGTAATGTGCAATTTGTGGCGATCACGGATTGCGCGGCGCAAGGCAGCGCCGTCAAAATGTTCCGGCGATTTCGGTCCGGTGGGGATTGGTCTGGAACCCGCATCCAGAATGATTGGACGAAGTTCTTTCGGGACCGCCTCGGAAAGTTTTGACACAAGATCCCGCGCCGCGCGGGCCAGCGAAGGGTCGGCCTGATTGGCGACCATCGCCGCACCAAGGGCGGCGGCCTCTAACTCATCTGCCGTCAACATCAGCGGCGGCATGTCATAGCCCTGATCCAGAACATAGCCTGTTCCGGCCTCGCCCGTGACTGGCACACGTTGCGCGATGAGTTCCGCCATGTCGCGATAAAGCGTCCTGAGCGAGATTTCCAATTCATCCGCAAGGCTCCTTCCGGTCACCGGGGATCGGTTTGCCCTGAGTATCTGGATAATCTGGAACAGTCGTTCAGTGCGACGCATATTTGCCTCCTGCTGCCACACTGCTGCCATAACGGTGTCAGCAGGGCAAATGTATAGAATACTCAGAGACAGGAATTTCGACCGCTGCGAGCGGCGAGAAACAAGGAATACTGAAATGATTCACGTAGAACGCAACTATGCGATTGATGCGTCACCAGAGGCGGTTTGGGCGGTTCTTGGCGACTATATGCATGTAGATGACTTTGCCCCGCTCGTAGTTTCCGTTGATGCAATGACGAATGGTGCCGATGGGTTGGGATCAAAACGCCGCAATCATTTTGAAAACGGCTCCTCGATTGTCGAGGAAGTGACGGATTGGAAACCCGGCAAGGGTTTTACCGTAGAAATGCTTGATATGGATCCAATTCCGCTGAAAAAGGCGAGCTCTTCTGTTGCCATCACCCAGGAAGGTAAAGGTTCAAAAGTAAAATGGACCATTGATTTCCGCGCGAAATACGGACCGCTTGGCTGGTTGATGGGCCAAACGTTAATGAAAAGCGCGATGGGCAAGGTCATTGACGGCAATCTGAAGGGTTTGGAGGAAAGTGTTCTTTCGCAAAGACAGTAGGGCGTTGGCGAGATTTACGGAAACGGCGTTTTTGGCCTGAGGCGGGCCTTTCCGATCCTCCGAACGACGACCTCTCGGGCGGCCGTTGCCTGCCCGCGGGGTGGCGATGCAACGTCTCAGTGTTGCGCTTTATGCCAGCCAAGTTCGTACGTGTTCAACAGCTTGCGCCGGCCTCACCAAATCGCCAGCCCGTGGGGACGGGCAGGCGATGGCCGGGGCACCTGCGGTGCTGTTAACCCGGCTTTGGCTTTTGTGCATAGGTCCGCCTCAGGCCAATACCGAAACCCAAAAAATTCAATGGACCGGCCCGTCAGCCCTGGAGCAAAGGCCGAAGCCGCAAAAGCTCGTTTGACAGAAACTCAACAAATCGCCGAACCCGCGTCGTTCGGCGCAATTCGCTATGCAGCAGAACCCACAAAGACCGATCCGGCAGCGCCACCGTTCCGGGAACAGCAATGAGTTCCGGGTATATCGTTGCGAAATATCCGCTGGTCCTGATCATACCAAAACCCTGTCGCGCGAGGTTGAGCTGCATCACAGTGTCGGTGGTGGCGTGCCTGACATCGGCCTTTGGAAACTCGCTTTGCGCCAGCCATTCCGGAGACGGGTTCACCTCGTCCCAGCCGATCCAGTGTAAGCCTGCGCCGCCTTCTCCGGCGTGGGGCAGATGACGTTCCAGATAGTCACGGCTGGCCAGCGTTTGCAGTGACATCCTGAACAGGCGGCGCGCCACGACGTCATCGCGTATATCGTTTGCGTATCTTAGCGAGACGTCGGTTTCGAGACGCGTTATGTCCTCCATCCGATCCGTGACGCGCAGTTCGACGTCGATGCCGGGATACGCCTCGAAAAACCGAACGAGAATCGGGGCGACGATGTCATAGGCCATTGTCCCGGTCAGCGAAAAGCGAAGCGATCCGCTTTCGCCCCGGTCAAGCCCGGTCATCCGCGACCGACCGGCAGCGATGACATTTTCGGCCTCTTCCGCGACCGGCACCAGCCGCTGCCCCGCAGCCGTCAGATTCAACCCGCGCCGCGTCCGGCGAAAAAGCTGAACGCCATAGGAATTTTCCAGCGCCTCGATATGTCGTTTGACGGTGCCGTGCGCTGATCCCAGCCCCTCTGCCGCCGTTCGCAGCGAGCCATGTCGTGCAACGGCAAGGAAATAGGGCAATTGTTCCCAGTCGTCGGAGCGCATTTTATCCTCATGGTCAGTTTTTGAACCACAATGGGTTACATCGATTGTATATAGGTCTGTTTTTGCCCCGTAAACCGATGCCATCAACATGATGGAGACCGAAATGCAAAGACGAAGATTTCTTCAGACAACGGCGGCAACGGCGCTTTTAACCGCAACCTCTGCGCCGACAGCCGCCGCAACACGCAAAAAGAAAACCCAAAACGTATTGGGCAATAACATCGCCTATATCGACGAAGGCGAAGGGCGGCCGGTCGTGTTCCTGCACGGCAACCCAACGTCATCTTATCTGTGGCGCAACGTAATCCCCTATGTGACCGACAACCACCGTGCCATGGCGCCGGACCTTCTGGGTATGGGCGACAGCGACAAGCCCGTGCTGAAAGAGACCTATAAGGAGGTGTCAGAAAGCCTGTTTGCATTTCTTGACGGCCTTGATCTGCAAGACGCGGTTCTGGTGATCCATGATTGGGGGTCGTGCCTGGGATGGCACTACGCTCGGACCCGGCCAGAGAAGGTGTCGGCCATTTGTTTCATGGAAGCCATGACGCCGCCTTTCATGCCGATTGCGAGTTACGAGTCACTCGGCCCGTTTGAGGATTTTCTGTGCACGATTAATACGCCGGGTGCGGGTGAAAAGCTGATCATGGAAGACAATTACTTTTTGGATCAGTTCTTGGGCCACGGCTCTCCCAATGGCCCGCTGCCTGCGGACGTAATGGCGGAATACAACCGGTATTACCCAACCGTGGAAAGCCGCCAGATCCTGCTCGACTGGCCGCGCGAAATCCCGGTCGCGGGCAGCCCGGCGGATATGACGGAAATCG
Organism: uncultured Paracoccaceae bacterium; assembly: GCA_951812305.1. Taxonomy (GTDB): domain Bacteria; phylum Pseudomonadota; class Alphaproteobacteria; order Rhodobacterales; family Rhodobacteraceae; genus Rhodobacter_B. Next base: position 145,472 of record CATOSB010000003.1, on the reverse strand, counting down.
TTCAGGCCAACGGCGACTGGTTGCTGACCACCGAGTTCCCAAAGCTGATGTTTCACGTTGACCCCGGCGCCGTCATACCCGTGCAGCAGGCCAAATGGCTGAAGCAGAACCTGATGAACATCGAGGCGGTGTTCCTGGGTCAGGGCGGGCATTTTCTGCAGGAAGATTTCCCCGACGAAATCGGGCGCGGTCTGGCTGACTGGCTGACCCGCGTGTGAAAACCTGGCGTCCGGCGAATTCCCCGCCGGGCGCCTTCCCACCCAATCCCAATAACCGGCCGCTGAAAGCTGCCGGAAATTTCAGAAGGAGAAAGACCATGTCATTCGCAGAACGCCTGAACCCCGCGGCGAAACCGCCGCTGTTGCGGGTAGTATTCATCCTGAACGCCCTGAAAATCTTTCTGGCGCTGGGCCTGTTCATCGGGTTCAAATATTTCGGCCTGCGCGTCGGTTCAGCCAGCGGCGACGGCATCGCTACAACCATTCTTTTCACCATGTTCGGCTATATCGCGACATTCGCGGCCATCGTCTGGTCAATCCTGAACCGATCGATAACCGGATTGCGCGCGGCCATTGTGGTCGACTTCGTGATCTCGATCCCGGCGAAGGCATTCATCGGCTTTGCGATTGCGCTGATCGGGATGGGCTTGTCGTTCACGCCTTCGGTGAAGAAGTACTTTGCCGAAAGCTGGTAGGCACCTTTGAAATAGATGGGCGCGCCGGTTATGCTGGCGCGCCCTCTTCCATTTTAGTAACCGAAATCATATGCGCGGCGAAGTTGGCACCTTTTCGGCAGCATTATTTGTCCGCTTTGGCCCTGCGCGCGGCCAGAATCTGCTCCACCCGCTTGCCATAGATACGGATATTGATCTCGTCGCCAATCACGCGGCCCGGCATCTCATCATACGTCATGATCGCCGAGATGCGGGGGTGACTGCCTTCGACCTTAGTTACCCCGTGCAGCGAATAGCCGCCGCGAAACAGGGTAAACGTGCCCGCACCGCGTGAGAATGTACGTGCATGAGAAAGATCGCCCGAAAGCAACCTGTCCACGGCCTCATGGTCCTCGGTCTCATCGGTTCGCGAATTGGGCAGGAAGGTAAACTCACCTCCCCGTACCGCCGCCTGCAGCAGTAAAGTCACGGTGCATTCGGTTGTGTCGTAATGCCAAGCGTGCCAGCTATCGGGATGCAGGGCGACGACATTCAGCGCCTGAAATTCGTCGGCGCAGCGATACAATTGGCGCTTTCGCTGAACTCTGCGCACAAATTCTGTCACGATATCAGAGTGGTACAATTGCTTCAGCCGCGTCTTGGCAGAGATTTGATCGTCGGCCAGTTGAACGGCGATATGGGCAATCTCCATTCGTCGTGGGTCGTCCTTTGGCAAAGACGGGTCGATTGCGCCTTGATAGATGTTGCGTTTGACGTGCAAGACCTCGGCAGTCGGCAGCAATTCATTGGCCTCTGCGTTCAACGCGTCAAGCGCGTTCGGTTTCAGAAAGCCATCCAGATTGCACCAGCCATTTGCATCCATGCAGTTTTGGCATTCCATCAGAAACTCCGCGCCTCTGCCATTATCCAGATCGGCAATCGGGTAACGGTCGAGGTCGATCAGATCGAGCGCGACGTCTTGGTTTGAACGGATAGCGTCGGCCATGATGATCCCCCGGCAAAGTCGCCACGTGGTTTACGGATCATTTTGCAGCGGTTCTATGACCAGATGAAGCAAAAAAGTGCGCAGGCAAACAAACCCCGTGCGTTGCTCATTCCGAAACGCAGCTGGTTTATTTGATCAAAAATTCCCGCATCCGCTCTACCGCGCGTTCGATATTCTCGGCGCTGTTGGCGTAGCTGAGGCGGATATAATACCAAGGGTGCTTCAAAATGACTCAGCTATGGATTTTGGGTACCGCCTGAGGTGCTGAGGTGATTCAAGATTGGCAAAGGAGACCACCGATGCCAGCCAGGATACCGATGCGAGCCGATTTTACCGCCAATGATCTGCGCAAGCTTGCCGCAGAGAGTTCTGATGCCCGGCAGAGCCGACGGCTTTTGTCGCTTGCCGCTATCGCCGATGGCATGTCGCGTGGGGCTGCGGCCCGCATTGGCGGGATGGACCGGCAAACGCTCAGGGACTGGGTGCTCCGTTTCAACGCTGATGGTCCAGCGGGGCTGCTGGATCGGCAGCGAGGAGGCTCGCGATCCCGCCTTGACAATGCGCAACTGGATGAACTGGCGGCTCTTGTCGAGACCGGTCCTGATCCTGAAAAGGACGGTGTCGTCCGCTGGCGGCGGGTCGATTTGAAGAATGTGATCAAGGCGCGTTTTGGCGTCGACTATCACGAGCGCCATGTGGGGCAGATTCTGCACAATCTGGGCTTTTCCCACATCAGCGCACGCCCTCAGCACCCGGGGCAGGACGTGCAGGTCATTGAGGATTTCAAAAAAACTTCGGCGACAATCTGAAGGAGACGCTTCAGGGGGTGCCGCCGGACAAACCCGTCGAAATCTGGTTCCAGGACGAGATGCGTCTCGGTCAGAAGAACACCCGCGTCCGCCAGTGGGCACGCAAGGGCACACGGCCCCGCCAGCCCGCCGATCAGCGTTACCAAAATGCGTATCTTTTTGGCGCCATCTGCCCCGAACGCGGCACCGGCGCGGCGATCATGATGCCAGCAGCCGACACCTATGCGATGCAGCGCCACCTGGAAGAAATCAGCAAAATTGTCTCCGATGGCGCCCACGCCGTCATCCTCATGGACCAAGCCGGCTGGCACACGACATCCGCTCTGGAAATCCCGCAAAACCTGTCGCTCATGTTTCTGCCGCCCAAATCACCAGAGCTGAATCCAACCGAAAACATTTGGCAATATCTCCGCCAGACATGGCTCGCAAACCGGACGTTCGACACATATGACGCGATTCTCGACGCGGGGTGCGAGGCCTGGAACAACCTCATCGCAAGACCGCAAACCATCACATCCATCGCAAGCCGCAACTGGGCGAAAGTCGGTCAGATTGAATAACCCTTGGTATAACCTTCGCCGAGGGTGCCGAAATCCGGGCCGCCAATGGTGGCGACGCCGGTTTGTTCGAGCAGGGCCGAGGCAAGCTTTTTGGCTTTCCACCCCGTCTGAGAAATGTTGGGGAACGCATAAAACGCGCCTTTCGGCGTGATGCAGGAAACGCCCGGAAGGTCGTTCATCAAATCCACCACCAATTTCCGTCGGGTATCGAATTCGGCGACCATTGCTGTGACGGCATCCTGCGGCCCTGTCAGCGCCTCCAGCGCGGCGAATTGCGAAGGGTGCGTTGACGCAGGACCATGCGTTCACGGCGAGTTTGCGAGCCATGTCGTAAAGGTTCTTCGGCCAGACGGAATAGCCCATCCGCCAACCGGTCATGGCATAGGTTTTGGACCAGCCGTTCAGCAGGATCAGGCGGTCACGGATTTCGGGGTAGCCGAGCAGCGTAACATGTTCCTCGCCGTCATAGAGCATCTGGTCATAGATCTCATCGGACATGATCGCGACATGTTCGGGCAAGCCAGCCACGAGCGCGTCGATCTCCGCCTTGGGGGTCACGCCACCACAGGGGTTGGCGGGCGAATTGACGATGACAAGGCGGGTTTTGTCGGTGATGAGGCCGAGCGTTTCCTCTGCAGAAAAGGCAAAGCCGTTCTCCTCGCGGATCGGGATTGGGACGGGTATTGCGCCAGTGAATTCGATCATCGAGCGATAGATCGGAAAGCCGGGATCGGGGTACAGGATTTCCGCACCGGGTTCGCCGAACATCAGGATCGCGGTGAACATCGTGACCTTGCCGCCGGGGACGATCAGGACCTTGTCAGGGTTCACTTCGGCAGAAAACCGGCGATGTAGATCGGCGGAAACAGCCTCTCGCAATTGCGGGATGCCGGTGGCGGGGGTGTACCCATGCTGGCCATCGCGCAGGGCTTTGACAGCGGCCTCGACGATGTTCTTTGGCGTCGGGAAGTCGGGCTGCCCGATGCCGAGGTTGATCACGTCCATTCCCTGTGCCGCCAGCGCCCCCGCGCGGGCCAGAACGGCAAAGGCGTTTTCTTCGCCGATCCGGTTGAAATTCTCGACTGTCTGCATGGATCCCCCCGGTTACCGGGTCGTTTTCACGGATCACATGATCGTTGGCAAGGGGATGTGGGTTTGAACCTGCTGAGCCTGCGTGGCAGGACGGGTTATGTTTTGGCTGTTGCTGCATTTTGGCCTGACGGAAACGCAGGCGTTCGGGGATGAAACCATATCCGGATACGCATCGCGGGACGCGGTTTATGAATTGGTCGAAATGGACGGGCAGTTCATCGACACCGAAATCACCATTGCGTTCCCCGGCAAGGGAGAAGTTACGGGCAAAGCGCCTTGCAACCGGTATCGCGCGCGGCAAACCGTGCCGTTGCCCTGGATCGAGATCGGCGAGATTACCGCGACCAAAAGGGCGTGCGCCGATCTGGAGCTAGAGCAGCGGTATTTCAGCGCGCTACAGACCATGACTCTGGCAGAGATCGGCGGCGACATCCTGATCCTGTCGAACGATGCAGGCGACGAATTGGTGTTCGCGGTTCAGCCCTGACGCGCCAAAAGGTCAACCAGCCTTTGACGCGCGGCGGGAACTGGTTTGTCGCCAAGCGATGGGACAAGATGGTTCGCCAGAAAATGCCCGGTCGTTAGCAGCCCGTCCTGCAACCCATTGGCAGGCCATTCGCCGGGGTTGGTCAGCGCCGGTGACAATGGCAACAGCCGGTCCTTCCATTCACCGGCACCCGCCTCGCTGACCGCGCGGCCGGTTTTGGGTGAGACATAGATCAGGCCCTCAGTCGTGCCGGTCGCGGCGCATTGTGAAAGGTCGAGGCCAAAACCCATTTCTTCCAACAATGCGCGTTCCCAGTGCAGATAGGCCAGCGGCCAGGTTTCCGTTTCACCGATCAGGTCAAGCACCGCAATTGTGTGGTCATAGAGAACCGGGTGCGATTCACGCTCTGGCAGGGAAAACGACAAAAGTGCAGTAATCGCGTTCAGACCGGCCAGTTCCAGCCGCCCGCCCATCGTCGCGGCGGCACGGCTTTTAAGCGGTTCGACGGTGAAGGCCCCAAGATGGTCTTCCAACCGCGCACGCCATGTAACGGCGACTTGCGTCCCCGGTTGCAGAACCGGCGCAATCTTGCGGCTGCTGGCGCCGCGAACGACACCCGCATGGCGGCCATGTTCCTTGGTAAAGATTTCCACGATGGCAGAATTTTCGCCATGCTTTCGCACAGTCAGAATCGGGCCTTCATCGGACCAATCCATCAGCTGTCCAGCCCGGGTTCGTCCAAAAGATGCCGCCCGTCGCGATCCTCGACCTCGATCACCCAAAGGTCGGGATCAAAACTTTGCTGTTTGCGAATCGCGGCGTCGACGTCTTCGTCCGGGCCTTCGGCGAATGTGACCCAGATGCGATCACCGCTGAAGATATCGACGCTGCGCTGCATGGCCTTGGCGGTGCCGTTCAATGGGCTTTGCTTAACAATGACCGCTCCGGCGGTGTTGTCACCGCGTGAGACGATGAAGGCCGGGATGTCGGCCAGCCGCAGGCGGGCCAGATAGGCTTGCACCCAAAGTTCTGCGGTCAGGCGCGGGGTCATGGTGGGGAACCTCCACCCAGCATCCTTCCAAGGAAGAGGGTAATGCCTGCACGCTCAGGTTTTGCCATCTGAAAAATCCAGACCTATGGCGGAGTAGCGTTCTGCCTCTTCCAGCCATTTCGGGCGCACTTTGATCTGCAGGAACAGATGCACTTTGCGGCCCAGAAACTCTTCCAGCTCTTCGCGCGCCGCTTTGCCAACGGCTTTCACGGTTTCGCCCTTCTTGCCCAGAACAATCCCCTTATGACCATCACGGGCAACATATATCAGCTGTTCGATCCGGGCAGAGCCATCTTTCTTGTCTTCCCAGTTCTCGGTTTCGACAGTAAGTTGATAGGGCAATTCCTGATGCAGGCGCAGGGTCAGCTTTTCGCGGGTGATTTCTGCGGCGATCATACGCATGGGCAGATCGGCGATCTGATCTTCCGGGTAAAGCCACGGACCATGCGGCATTTGCGCAGCAAGCCACGCTTTCAGGTCACCGACGCCGTGGCCCTTCTCAGCAGAAATCATGAATGTCTCGGCAAATTCAAACAGCGCATTCATGTCCTGCGTCAGGCCCAGAAGCACCGGCGCCTCGACGCGGTCGATCTTGTTGATGGCCAGCGCAACCCGCCGGCCGCCGGCCTTTTCGGTTAGACCGTCGATGATGCGCTGCACGCCATCGGTGATGCCGCGATGCGCCTCGACCATAAAAACGATGACGTCAGCATCCGCTGCGCCCGTCCAGGCAGCCGCAACCATTGATCGATCCAGATGTCGCCGGGGGCGGAAGATGCCGGGCGTGTCGACGAATACGATCTGGGTGTCGCCTTCGATCGCCACGCCACGGATGCGCGCGCGTGTCGTCTGCACCTTATGCGTGACGATGGATACCTTCGCACCGACCATACGGTTCAAAAGCGTTGATTTGCCGGCATTGGGCTCGCCGATTAGGGCAACAAAGCCTGCGCGCGTATCTGGCTGGTCCGTCATTGCGCGGCCTCTACAGGATTGGCTGCGTCAGGGCCAGAGCGGACGTTGACGAGATCTTCTAAAAGATCTCGTCAACAACAGAAATTTCTAGAAATTTCTGTTGTTGTGCGGATCATTTTTTGAGATTGCTCGGGGTGCGCGGCGCCGTCCGCCCGTCCCATAGGTACACCTGAATTTGGCGGGAGCGATCAGCGTCACGTCACTTTTGCCAACAACAGCCGCGCGGCGGCCTGCTCAGCGCTTCGTTTGCTGGTGGCTTCTGCGGTCGCCTTGGTGCCACTCTCCAGCCTCGTCTCGATCTTGAATACCGGCGCGTGGTCAGGGCCGGACCGCGCGACCTCCTTGTAGGTCGGTGGCTTCATCCCTTGTGCCTGCGCCCACTCCTGCAGGGCCGTCTTGGGGTCACGGGCGTCTTCGCGCACACGGGATGGTCTGTCGCCCCAGGCGGCCAACACGACCTTTTGCGCGGCTTCAAAACCAGCGTCCAGAAACACGGCGGCAATAACGGCCTCCATCGCGTCGCCGAGGATCGCCTCTTTACGGCGCCCGCCTGACATCATTTCCGAACGCCCCAGCCGGATGACATCGCCCAGACCGATCTCTCGCGCTACATCGGCGCAGGTTTCCTTGCGCACCAGTGCATTGAAGCGTGGGGCAATCTTGCCCTCGGCGGCAGACGCATCCTGTTGCAACAGATGTTCGGCCATCACCAACCCAAGAACCCGGTCGCCCAAAAATTCGAACCTTTGGTTATCGGGGCGCGAGGTGGAGGCAACCGATGGATGGGTCAGCGCCTCGATCAGGAGTTCCGGCTGGGCGAATGAATGCCCGAGGCGGTCGCAAAAGGCGGAAAGCTCAGACGACAGCTTCATTCAATCTTCTTGAAATACCGGTCGCTGCGCCATGTCCAGAAGAACAGCATAGAACGGCCCGAAGACGAGAACATGATGCGATCCGCACGCCCGATCAACTTGTCAAACGGCACCATGCCGACACCCAGTGCGGCCTGGGCGACGCGGCTGTCGGTAGAATTGTCGCGGTTATCGCCGACGAAAAAGAACTCGCCCTCGGGCACGACAAAGGCCGGTGTATTGTCGAGCGCGGAGTTGCGGATGTTCAGGATCGAATGGCTTGGGCCACCAGGAATTGTTTCGACGAATTTCTCTTTTTCGCAGGTCCCGCCCTGACCTACCGAACCGTTGGAACATTGTGGCAGTCCGCCCATCGGGCCCTGCCGGTCAAAGACCTCGGTGAAAATGCCGTCAGGCGTTTGCACAGCTTCCTGATCATTCACGAACAGCACACCGTTTTTCATTTGAATACGGTCGCCGGGCAGGCCAACGACGCGCTTGATAAAGTCACTGCCCGTCACGGGATGGCGGAACACCACGACATCACCGCGTTCAGGTTCGTTGCCCAGAATACGGCCCGAAAACGGGCAGATTGAAAACGGGCAGGAATGCTGCGAATAGCCATAGGCCATCTTGTTGACGAACAGGAAATCCCCGATCAGCAGAGTGTCTTTCATCGACCCCGACGGGATCCAGAAAGGTTGAAAGAACAGCGTCCGGAACACGCCCGCGATCAACAGCGCATAGACGACCGTTTTGATCGTCTCGACGATGCCGTCTTTCTTCTTTTCTGCCTTGGCTGCCATGGATTTTTGCCTTTGCCTCATCATAGGCGCGGTTCATGGGGGGAGCAGAGCGGCAAGTCAAGCGATGGCGCGCGCCTCGATCACCACAAATGCTTGAGCCCAGGGGTGATCGTCGGTCAGCGTGACGTGAATGACGGCCTTGTGGCCTGTTGGCGTCATCTTTGCCAGCCGATCTTTGGCCCAGCCGCTGACATGCATCACGGGTTGGCCGGTATCAAGATTGCTGACGGCCATGTCCTTCCAGGCGATGCCCATGCGCAAGCCAGTGCCCAGCGCCTTTGAACAGGCTTCTTTCGCGGCCCAGCGTTTGGCGTAAGTGCCCGCCGTGTCGCGGCGGCGTTCAGCTTTTTTCTGCTCGATTTCTGTGAACACACGATTGCGAAACCGGTCACCGAACCGGTCCAGCGTACGCTCGATCCGTTCGATATTGGCCAGATCGGTGCCTATTCCAAGGATCATCTGATCTCGACGCTTGGGGTGACCTGCCCGGTCGATTGGTTGATCAGTATCGACAAGATGCCGCTGTCAAATCCGGCGGTTTCCGGCTGATATCGCGTCACCGGAGCGGTCAGCGTCAGACCGCGCGCGGGGTCATAACTGGCGCCAAGCTCTTCAAACGTGATCCCTGCGAATCCTATGCCGCCATCATGATCGCCCACCACAACACAGGCGCGGTCGCCGAGTTCGCCATATGGTGGCGACAGGACCAGAATATAAAATGCCCCGGCCGCGGGTTCTATCGTGTCAAGAAGTGCGACGCGGATCCGGTTATTGGCGAATGTGCGGATGTGGCTTTCCCAAGGTTCCGCAATATTACGAGCGTGGCCTTGCCACCCGTCGCAATCTCTTGCGGTTTGCGCCACAAGCGGCGTTGCGACCAGGAATGTGGCAATCAATGCAATGGTCCGAAACATGATCTTCTCCGTCACAGCAGACAAATCCTTGTGTCGCATGGGTCAGGGGCTGTTGGCAAATTGATTGGCGGTGTGAATGTCCGTAAGCTAGAAAATTCACATGCTTCGCCTCGCGCTTCTAATTCTTGCTGCTGGTCCGGCGCTCGCCGATGACCGTGCCGTGCTTTACGGCGCGTGGGGCACCGCCGAACAATGCGCGCGTGTTTTGCTTCAGGAGGGCGGCTCTGTCCCCGCGGAACCTTTTGAAATTCGCGCAGGATGGCTGCGACAAGGGCAGTTTTGGTGCCGACTGACGTGGTTTCCGACGGAATTCCGGCAGAACGGTCTATTTACAACCGCTCAAGCGTCCTGTGGCGAAGACAGTGTTCGCGGGTTTTCGGTTGGAATGGCGTTGAAGGGCGAAGAGCTGCACCTGATCTGGAACGACAGGATCGTCAACGGACCGATGCGGCGTTGCTCAGGCAACTAGTATTGCGGTTAAGTGGAAAAGGACCGCTTCCGGCTTTAGGCGGTCGTTGCGGGTTTGCGCCCTTCGCGCGGAATCAAGCCGCAGGCGCCGCGCGATCGCCTGCCCGCCGCACGGGCTGGCGATTTGGTGAGGCCGGGCGCTAGCATTTGAACTTCTACGGATTTGGCTGGGATAAACGGGCAAACTGCAAGGTTGCATCGCCATCCCACGGGCAGGCAATCGCGCAGCTTTTCTCGTGACTTGCAAACGTCCGCTTCAAGCCAAACCAGTAACCTGCATCATTTCACCGTCTGTGCAACAATTTTACCCCAAGATGGCGTTGGAAACTTCAGCCCCATGCGTCATCGCCAAGGCATGTCCCGCGCCCTCAATAACCACCTGTTTTGCCCCCGCCGACCACGCCGCCAGCAATTCCTGAGCCGTCAACGGAATAACGTCGTCCTTTGCACCCCAGATCGTCAGCGTTTCGACGCCGGCCGACGTAATCGCGCGATGTTCTTCCCTTAACCCCTCGGACAGCACCCCTCGCTGGCTCGACAGAACCGCGGGAAGATACCCGCGCAGCGCCGCCTCTGCCGATTGGCGCGCTGCAAGCTCAACTCCCAAAGTTCCGGGCGCGGATGCACTCGCCCCCTTTGTCAGCATCCGTCGGCCCAGCGCCAGCATCAACCAATCGCCGACACCGGCATTCCGGCACACTACATTCGCAAACCAACCCGGGGTATGCGCCATTCCAGCAGGCGCAATTAGCACCATTCGCCCCACGCGATGTGGTTCGGCGGCGGCGAATGAGGCCGAAATGCTGCCGCCCATCGAATACCCCATCAGCGTAAAGCCATCCCCCATGCCTTCATGCGCGAGCAAATCGCGCAGCTGACGCAAAAAGAACGCCGCGTCTTGCACGCCTTTTGGCCGATCCGAAAACCCTCGCCCATAAAGATCATAAGTCAGCACGCGATACCCGGCAGCGGTCAGGTGAGGCATCATCTGGTTCCAGACATAACTTGGCGTCGTCAGCCCGTGCACGCAGACCATCACATTGCCGCCCTTTTCGCCGTGCCAGCGATAATGCGTCGTCCCTTGCGACAACGCTGCAAACTCTCCCGGTGCATCGTTGTGCAGTGACGCGCCCATGCCCGGCTTCATCGCTTCGCGCACAAATGGTGCGGCGGCCACGACGACAATGAAAACAAAGACATAAATCAAATGCCCGCCTCCGATGCGTTCAACAACCCCTCGGCCACCAATCGCTTTGCCAATCCCGCCTCGGTTTCAAACAAATGTCCCTGCCACCCCCTCGCCTTTGCGGCCGCGATGTTGTCTGACCGATCATCGATGAAGAACAATGCCTCAGGCGCAACACCAGTTTCACGTTCGAGAATCTCGTAAAACGCCGGATCGGGTTTCATCACGCGCTCCGCACCGGATATGAAGCGCTGGTCAAATTCTTTCAGGATCGGATATTCCACTTCCGCCAGTGCCAATGTTGGAACTCCAAAATTCGACAATGCAAATACCGGCATTCCTTTGGCCCGAAGTGCGCGCAGCATCTGCGCAGAGCGCTTCAGGTCAGGCGCCAGCATTTCCATCCAATGCTTTGACCAGATAAGGATATCGCCGGCCAGATCGGGCTGAGCGCGGGCCAGCGCGTCGACCTCTTCGTACATATCCGCACCGAGATCGGACCGGATATTTGCGCCTTCAAAGTCGACGGCAGCGAACAATTCCTTGCGTCGTATTTCCCCCAGCAAACGATCAAACGGTCGTTCGGGATACCATTCCACCAGCACGTTGCCGATGTCGAATACCACCGCTTCAATCGCCATGTCCCACTTTCCTTTCTATGTTGGCCCATGCCGCACAATTGTTGAGGTCAGACAAAACGCCCCGAACCCGGCAAGCGCCGCCTTGAGCGCCAACCCTTCGGTTTCGATGTGATGGTGAAACGGAGTTTCGGGAAAATCCACGCCTGCCGCCAGAACATCCTGCCGGATCAGCAGGCAGGTGCCGCCGACGCCATGCACAGGCTCAATCTCTTTGCGTGTCCCCTGTTCGGGGTAGTGGCGAAAGAACCCCGCAGGCGGTTGATAAAGCCCGCCCTGCGAATAGGCGCGGATCATCCGGTTGGTCGGCATTTGGGTATAACGAAATGTGTTCAAATCAAACACGCGCCCGCCTTCATGACGCAGGCAATTGGGCATCAGGATCGGCGCGTTATAGGCGATCAGTGTTTTCAGTGTCTCAGGCGGGATCACTGCCATGTCGACATCAATAAACAAAACAAAATCCGCGCCCCATACCACCGCCTCAGCCAACAGCGCATTGCGACACGCCGCGATGCGGGCGCGCCTGTCGCGCTGCGCGGACATTGCGGTTCGGCCGTGACGAGCAGCGCCACCGCCAAAGTCCAGCTTGATCAGTTTCGTGGCGGCGAAGCGGGGGTTAAGCCCCTTCAATCCACGTTCGGCCCGCAGGAAAGTGTCGTCCGTCGAGTCGCCTTCAAGCAGGAACAGCCCAAGCTGGTCCTTTGGGTAATCCAACGCCTCAACGATGCCGAAATATGTGTCCAGATCGCTCGCAGCATCCCGACACGGGGTCAGAACAGCGACCTTAGGTAAGGTGGCTGGCAAAGCACTTCGTCCAGGCAACGGGAATTGCGGGAGGTCAGGAAAATCCCGAGGTCCGGCGAGCGGACCAATCGTCGTCCATTCAAGCCAGAGCCTTCTAAGGTCGATCACCTCAGATCAGACCCAAGGCTTCTGCATGGAAGGCCACATGTTCCTCCATGAAACTGGCCACGAAGAAATAGCTGTGGTCATAGCCCGGCTGCATCCGGAACGCGCCTTGCTGACGGCACGCCGCCATTGCCTCTGACAATGTTTCCGGGCGCAGTAGCTCGATGAACTGATCGTCCGTCCCGGTATCCACCAGAACCGGCCCGTCAAACCCACTTTCTTTCATCATCAGGCTGGAATCATGTGCGCGCCACCCTGCTTCTTCTCGTCCCAAATATGCATTTAGCTGCTTTTGACCCCAATCGCTTCCGGTCGGATTGCAAATCGGCGAAAAGGCGGAAACGCTGGCAAACCGCGCTGGCATCGCTATCGCAATCGTCAGCGCGCCATGACCACCCATCGAATGCCCGGTAATCGCCTGCCGGTCCGCATCCACCGGAAACGCATCGGTAATCGCGCTCGGCAAATCCTCGGTTACGTAATCCCACATCTGAAAATGTGCCGCCCAAGGATCCTGCGTTGCATTCACATAAAACCCGGCGCCCTGCCCCAGATCATAGGCTTCGTCATCCGCGACACCTTCGCCGCGCGGCGAGGTATCGGGGAACACAACCGCCATGCCGACCTCTGCCGCCCAGGTTTGCGCCCCTGCCTTGGTCATCGCGTTCTCATGGGTGCAGGTCAGGCCCGAAAGATACCAGAGCACTGGGACTTTCCCGTCTTTCATCTGCGGCGGCAGAAAAAGCCCGAATGTCATGTCGCAAGACGTTGCCTTGGATGCGTGGGTGTAAACTCCCTGTACGCCGCCAAAACAGGCGTTTTCTGATACGGTTTCCATGTGGTTTGCCTCCCTCGCGCGTTGTCAATCGCTACTGGAACATGCCACTTTGGGCAAGCCACGCCAGAACCAGCGATACTGTCACGATGGATGCCACTGTCGAGACCAGTATTGTTGCGCTAACTCTTTGGGGCGCCACATCGTAATGCGCGGCGATCATATAGATGTTACCTGCCGTCGGCAGCGCGGCAGAGGCGATCATAACCGCCGCCGCATAGGGTTCCAGTGGCCAGATGACCAATGCCGCCAAGGCTATCGCGCCCGGATGCAAGACAAGTTTGCCAAAGCTCAACCATCCCGCGACAACGATCCGCTCTGCGGATTTCGCCGCCAGCGACGCGCCGATGGCGAACAGAGCTCCGGGCGTTGCGGCACCACCAAGATAGGTCACGAAATCCTCCATCGGCTGCGGCATCTGCCAGCCTGCCGCCGACCATGAAAACCCAAGGAAAATCGCCACAAGCATCGGGTTTGTCACGATCCCCTTTGCCACCGTTGCCACCACGCCCGGCCCGTCGGCTGCCGAACGGCTGCCTGTGATAAGCACGACGATCAATGTTCCGAATATCAGCAGATCGACTGCCAGCATCATCATGACATATCCAACCGCCGCCTGCCCCATGATCAGTGCCAGCATTGGAATGCCCAAGAACCCGATGTTCCCGATCGCCGCGCATTGCGCTTCCACTGCGCCCTCGGCGATCGGCAACCCGCGCGCAAAAGCAACGAGTGTCGTGGCGACGTAAACCGCCACCGTCGCGGCAAAATAGACAAGCATAAAACGTGGATCGATCACTTCGGCGAACGATAGTGAGGCGGCAAAACGAAACAGCATTGCCGACAGCGCAAAGTAGAAGACGAACCTGGTCAGCGCCGCTGTTGCCGCATCAGAAAAGAACCCAGTTGCCGCCGCCACATAGCCCACGCCGATCAACAGAAAGAATGGCACCGTCTGCAGAAATATCTCGATCATGATCCGCGCCTAGCACGTCGGGTTCCGCGCGAAAATGCCGATTCACCTGCACACGATCTTGCGACTTGCCCAAAACTGACCGCCCCGGCTATCCTGCCGCTTGTTGCAATGGAATACCAATGAACATCCAGACGCCTGAAATCAAACGAGGCCGCAAATTCGATCAGGTCATTGACGGGGCCCGTCTGGTCTTTTTGACCAACGGGTTCGAGGGCGCCTCCGTCGATGACATCGCTCGCGCCGCACAGGTGTCCAAGGCAACGCTTTACAGCTATTTCCCCGACAAGCGGTTGCTGTTCCTCGAAGTCTTCCGTCAGGAATGCAAAAAGCAGGCCGCGCTTGCGCTGGAACAGGTGCATATGGAAGGCCCACTGAACGAGGTGCTCTTCAACGCCGCCTCGACGATGGTGCGGTTCTTCATGTCTGACTTCAGCAATCGCATCTACAAGATAGCAATTGCCGAGGCCGAACGCTTCCCCGAAATCGGACAGGCGTTTTACGCCGACGGCCCGACAATCGCGCGGGATGCTTTGATGACCTATCTCGTCGAACAGATCGATGCCGGGTCACTGGCGATTGATGACGTCCAGCTGGCCGCCGATCAGTTCATTGAGCTTTGCAAAGCGTCCCATCACATCCAGACCATGCTGGGCGTGAAGACGGAATATTCCGACAGCGAAATCGACCGGATCATTCGAGGCGCGGTGGAAGTATTTCTGGCGCGGTATGGGGTTTAGAGAACAATCACCTGCACTTCGTACTCATTTGGCTCCAGATGAATCCGCGCTAGGTTTTTAACTGAATTGGCCACTCGTTTAGCAAGGGCAGGGCGAGTGACCAATCCGATTTCAAAGCACGCGACATCCATCGTGAACTTGAGAGTTTCGGTTTCCACACGACTGTCATCGCGAAACTCGCGCCACACATCTTCAGCTAGGTTATGAAACCTGTGAATGCCGGTGTTGTCCGGTTTCAAAGCTGTCAATCGCACCATGCTCGCCAATTCAGTTTCACTCTCGCGAAATGCTTATCTGCAGGTTTTCGATTGCGGGAATTTGCCTCAGTAAACCACGACACTCCGAATACTCTCACCCGCGTGCATCAGATCGAACCCATTGTTGATCTCGTCCAGCGAAAGCGTGTGGGTGATCATCGGGTCGATCTCGATCTTGCCGTCCATGTACCAATCGACGATCTTTGGCACATCGGTCCGGCCCCGTGCCCCGCCGAACGCTGTCCCGCGCCAAACCCGGCCGGTGACCAGCTGGAAGGGACGGGTTGATATCTCGGCCCCCGCTGGTGCCACGCCGATGATCACGCTTTCGCCCCAGCCCTTGTGGGAACATTCCAGCGCCGCGCGCATAACATCCACGTTGCCGGTCGCATCAAAGGAGTAATCCGCCCCGCCGCCGGTCAACTCGACCAAATGCGCCACCAGATCAGCATCAATTTCCGACGGGTTTACGAAATCGGTCATGCCGAATTTCTCGGCCATCACCTTCTTGTCCGGGTTCAGATCAACGCCGACAATCTGATCACATCCCGCCAACCGCAGCCCTTGAATAACGTTCAGCCCGATACCGCCTAAACCAAACACCACACATCGCGACCCGATCTCGACCTTCGCGGTATTCATCACCGCGCCAAGCCCTGTGGTCACGCCACAACCAATGTAACAGATCTTGTCGAATGGCGCGTCCTCGCGCACTTTCGCCAGTGCGATTTCAGGCAACACGGTGTGGTTCGAAAACGTTGAACACCCCATGTAATGCAGGATCAGGTCGCCATCCAGCGTCGAGAACCGCGACGAGCCGTCCGGCATCACGCCAGCACCCTGGGTTGAGCGGATCGCCTGACACAGGTTCGTCTTCGGGTTCAGACAATATTCACACTCGCGACATTCCGGTGTGTAAAGTGGAATGACATGATCCCCCGGCTTCACGCTGGTCACACCTTCCCCGACCTCCGTCACCACACCGGCACCCTCGTGGCCCAGAATGGCCGGGAACATGCCTTCCGGGTCCGCGCCGGACAGCGTGAATTCATCTGTATGGCATATCCCGGTGGCCTTAATCTCGACCAGAACCTCGCCCGCGCGGGGGCCGTCGAGGTTTACATCCATGATCTCAAGCGGCTTTCCGGCGGCGGTGGCAACGGCGGCACGGGTTTTCATCGATATTCTCCCTGAATTCCAAATTTTCCCCAAGCCTTAGCGAACACTATGCGTATTGCAAGAGTCCCACGTTCTTCTTGGTCAAAAATACGGATATCCAATCCCATCAATCCACGCTGTCGCTGGGGCTTCGCGTCGCCTAACGTCTTTCTAATAAAAGGGCGCGGAAGCACTCAATTTTGCATCCTGCCCCTGCTCTCGGGCCATAACGCTTGCGTCAATCGCCTTGACGCCTCTTTCATACTCGGCAATTTCTCCCACATGAAATCTACTGCCAACTTCCTTTTCATCGCAGCGTTCGCCCTGTCCGGCGCACCGCTTTTTGCCGCACATGAACTTGATGGGCGCGACATTTCTGCTGGGCGTGTGCTTTATGCTGACAATTGTGCATCCTGTCATGGCGACAATCTTGAAGGTGAACCAAATTGGCGTACACCCAAGGACGACGGCACACTGCCTGCGCCGCCACATGATCAGACCGGACATACATGGCACCACGACAATGCGATGCTTTTCGATTATACGCGCCTTGGCGGTCAGGCTTTTCTTGACGCCCGTGGTGTCCGGTTCAAAAGCGCAATGCCGGGTTTTGCCGAAATGCTGAGTGACGAGGACATCTGGAATGTCCTTGCCTTCATTCGCTCCACCTGGCCGGAACGTGTGCAGGAAATGCATGTGATGCGGAACCCGCCGCACAATTGATCCGGCGGCTTAACTGGGCATGTTCATTCGCCCGCTTGTCTTGATGCGGGCATTTCGCAGATCGGTTTCGAATTGGCCTTTGGCCAATCCGACTGATGTGGGGGGACGCTGTCCCCCCACACCCCCCTGCCATATTTGAGACCAAGAAGAAGAGAGACCGACTCGACTCTTTTCGTGTTTTGGCTAAATTAGAACAAATCAGGAACATCTGCCACCCACATGCCCAACCGCCGCATCCTCTCGCTCTGGTTCCCCCGCCTCGCGGCGGAGCGGTTTCTGCGTGCCGAACCGGGCATTCTGGACGCACCATTTGCCATTGTGGAGACCAGGGGCAACCTGCAAAGCCTTGCCTCGCTCAGCCATTCCGCCTCTGCCGCGGGCCTCTCCCCCGGCCAGCCCTTGCGCGATGCGCAAGCCATGTGCCCGGAACTGATCACCCGGCTGGCCAACCCGCTGGCCGAGGCGCGCACGCTGATGGCGCTGCGCCGCTGGGCGGGTAGGTTCAGCCCCTGGGTGGGGGATGAACCACCGGCGAGTCTGGTGATTGACCTGACCGGCTGTGCGCATCTTTTCGGGGGCGAAGAGCAGCTGTTGTTGCAGGTCGAGGAGGATTGCGCCGATCTGGGGCTGACGGTGCAATCAGGCGTCGCTGACACCGTCGGCGCGGCCTGGGCCTTAGCGCGGTTCGCGGGCCAACCCGTACCGGTGATGCGATCCGGCGATGCGATTGATCAGGAGGCATACGCCACCCGCGCCCGCGCTGCCAAGCGGCGGCACTGGACCAAAGGGGGTGCGGCCCCGAAAACCGAGTTGGCCGGAGAGCGCCCCAACCGCATCGCCCCGCCCGGACAGACGCATCAGGCGCTGGCGGGTTTGCCCGTCTCGGCCCTGCGCCTTGAAACTGAGGTCGCCACCAACCTCACGCGCCTCGGCCTGTGCCGCATTGGTGACCTGACCGGCACGCCGCGCGCAGCGCTGGCGCGGCGTTTCGGCAAGGGGCTGGTCTATCGGCTGGATCAGGCGCTTGGTGCGGCACCAGAGCCAGTGTCGCCAGCGCGCCCGGTGCTGCATTTCGCCGTCCGCCTGACGCTGCCCGAACCCATCGGGCTCGACACCGATATCATGGCGGCCGTCGACCGCCTGTTGCCGGAACTGGAAAAACGCCTGAACACCAAGGGTCAGGGCGCGCGACGCATCCGCTGGCAGCTGTTCCGCGCCGAAGGCTCGATGCAAACGATCGAGATCGGCATGGCCCGCCCCTCGGCCAGCCCCGACCGGATCAAGCCCTTGCTGATGATGAAGCTGACCGATATCGACGCCGGTTTCGGCATCGACTGTATCCGGATCGAGGCGCATGTGACCGAGCCCCTGCAAGCCAAACAGCATCGCGGTCATCTTCATGCGGCGGCGGACGCCAAGGCCCGCCTGACCTCAGATACCGCGTTTGATGACCTGGTCGGGCGGCTCGGCGCGCGCATCGGGTTGGAGGCGATCACCCGCGTCCACCCCGCCGATACCCATATCCCCGAGAAAACCGCCAAACGCCTGCCCCTGGCATGGTCAGAACCTGCCGAGCACTTTCCGCCACCGCCCACGCCACGCCCGATCCTGATCTGGCGGCCCGAACTGGTCGAGGCGCATGACGACCCCGCCCTGCCCGCCGGGTTTCGCTGGCGCGGGCGTACCCATGAAACCGTGGTGGCCAGCGGCCCGGAACGCATCGCGCCCGAATGGTGGCTGGACGAGCCTGAATGGCGCACCGGCGTGCGCGATTATTGGCAGGTTACCACCGGCCATGGAGAGCGTTTGTGGCTTTACTACGCGCATGGTGGTACAATGTCGTCGGGCTGGTTCTGTCAAGGGAGTTTTGCCTAAAGCGTAACGCCCACGTTATGCGATTGTTGCAATGCAAAGACAAAACTGGCCCGTCAAATTTTCAATGGAGCTGCCCCATGTCTTTTGCACTGAACCGCCGACATTTTCTTGCTGCAACTGCGAGCTTCATCGCTTTGCACCCGTTTTCCGTCCGTGCCGCCGCCAATCAGGCGCATCTGCGGATCATGGAAACCACCGATCTGCACGTCCACATCTGGCCCTATGATTACTATGCCGACCGCGAACGCGACACGATGGGCCTGGCCCGCACCGCCGCGATCATCAACGAGATCCGGGCCGAGGCCACGAACTCTGTCCTTTATGACAATGGCGATTTTCTTCAGGGTAACCCGATGGGCGATTACATGGCCTATGAACGCGGCATGAAAGAGGGTGACATGCACCCGATTATCACCGCGCTCAACGCACTGAACTTCGACGCCGCGACGATCGGGAACCACGAATTCAACTATGGGCTCGACTTTCTGATGAAAAGCCTCGCACGCGCGGAATTCCCCGTCGTCTCTGCCAACGTCGCCAAGGAACTGGGCGCCGACCCGACCAAGGATGTCACGCTGGTGCCGCCCTATGTGATCATGGACAAAGAGGTCACCGATGGCGCGGGGGAAACGCACGCGTTGAAAATCGGCCTCATCGGATTTGTCCCGCCACAGATCATGAACTGGGATCGCCGCCATCTGGAAGGCAACGTGAACGCGCGCGACATCATCGAAAGCGCACGCGCCTATGTGCCGGTAATGAAGGAACAGGGCGCGGATATAATCATCGCGCTGTCGCATTCCGGGATCGCAGAGGCCGCGCATACCGACTTCATGGGCAACGCCTCTGTTCCGCTGGCCGCCGTGGATGGGATTGATGCCGTGCTGACCGGTCACCATCACAATGTGTTCCCGTCTTCGACTTACGAAAACATGGAGGCGGTTGACGCCGCCGCTGGCACGATCCACGGCAAGCCCGCCGCGATGGGCGGTTTCTGGGGGTCGCACCTTGGCCTGATTGATTTGATGCTGGAACAATCGGGCGGCGAATGGCGCGTAGTCAGCCACATGTCAGAGGCACGACCGATATCCAAACGCAACGAAGACCGTTCCATTACCGCGTTGGTGGAAAGCGATCAGATGGTACTGGACAGTGTGGCAGATGTGCATGAGGCGACACTTGCCTATGTGCGCCGCGCGGTGGGCAAAACCTCTGCGCCGCTGCATTCATATTTCGCACTCGTCGCCGATGACCCATCCGTTCAGATCGTGTCAAAAGCCCAAAGCTGGTACGTGGCCGAAATGCTGAAGGGCACGGAATTCGCAGCGCTGCCATTGTTGTCGGCTGCGGCACCCTTCAAGGCCGGTGGGCGCGGAGGACCGGAATATTATACCGATGTTCCCGTCGGCGATGTCGCGATCAAGAACGTCGCCGATCTGTACCTTTACCCCAACACCGTGCGCGCGGTGAAAGTCACCGGGGCCGAGGTTAAGGACTGGCTTGAACGTTCCGCCGGTATCTTCAATCAGGTGTCGCCGGGTGGCGCCGATCAGGTTCTGCTGAACCCAGAGTTTCCGTCTTACAATTTCGACGTTATCGACGGGGTGCAGTACAAGATCGACCTCAGCCAGCCGTCCAAATATGGGCCCCGTGGGGAGCTGATCAATCCTGATGCCAATCGCATCGTGGATCTGACATTCAACGGCGCGCCACTGGATCCGAATGCGGATTTCGTGATTGCCACGAACAATTACCGTGCAGGCGGCGGCGGCAATTTCCCCGGTGCTGACGGATCGACCACGATCTTCGAAGCGCCGGACACCAACCGCGATGTGATCGTCCGCTATATTGTCGAGCAGGGAACCATCAATCCAACGGCGGATGACAACTGGTCGTTCATGGAATTGCCCGGCACATCGGTTCTTTTCGACACGGGTCCAAGTGGCGTCAACGTTGTATCTGACGTCAAAGGTGTGGATATTGAGCCCGCCGGCGACGGTGACGACGGCTTTGCGCGGTATCGCATCGGCCTCTAGGGCGCGCTGCACACCAAAAAAGAAAGCCCGCCGGTTATGGCAGGCTTTCTTTAGTTAACGTTCCGACGATCCGAACTGGGTGGGGGCTATGAAATCCAGACCGCCGGAAAACACTAACGTTCGTTACGAGCTTCGTTTTCCGTTCTGAAAGCGGCGGCATAAGGGAAGTGGAAAGGAAGATTGCGGATCATTTAACGGCAAAACCAAGGCGTGGTTTACAAACTGGAAACAAAACCAAAAAACCCGAATAATTGACCCAAAACTCGCAATACTTGATTAACCGCGCGGATCAGGTCAGTCTGCCAGCTATGACGCTGCACACACCGTCCCAGTTTCAGAAAAAAACCCGTCTGCCAGAACAGGTGCATTTCGACCGTAAGGAAATCGGCGTGATCATGGGGCTTTATGGCCGCATGGTGGCCGCAGGTGAATGGCGTGACTACGGGATTTCAGCCCTCAGCGAGGTCGCCGTGTTCTCGGTGTTCCGCCGCACAGCAGAGCAAACGCTCTACCGGATCGAAAAACGCCCCCGGCTCAGAAATCGCCAGGGGCTTTATTCTGTCATCGGGATGGATGGGCAAATTCTAAAGCGCGGGCATGATCTGAAAACCGTTCTGCGGGTGCTGGAACGTAAGCTGATCCGGGTGGTGGAATAGCGACTCCACTTGTCAGAGCGGCAGCGTGACCCGCCGTCGAGAAGTGACCGGCCCATCCCCCTGCGCCACAATTCTTCTTGTCCCATCGGCAATCGGTTCATAGGCCACCGCCATGTGATGCGCATTTGCATGGATCAACGTTTCGCTGTCCACCGCCAAAGCCACGTGGCCTTTCCAGAGAAACAGATCTCCGCGCTCAACAGGAGCGTCCAATGCGATCTCTTCGCCGAGACCCGCCTCTTGCTGGTCGCTGTCCGCAGGGCAGGCCATCCCACAGGCATGATGGGCAAGTTGCACAAGACCAGAGCAATCAACCCCCGCCACGCTGTTGCCGCCCCAAAGATAGGGCGCGCCAAACAGCATCTGCGCGACCGTTACCGGATTGGCGAACCGGTTTTCCAGCCGTCTCAGATGCGGTTTCGGAATGTAGTGGCCTTCTGCGGTTTCGTAGAATTTCGGCATGTGACTCGCGATGGCCACTTCGCCATTCAGGCAAAGCGGCGCAATCTCGCGCGACTTGATATCAGGTTCACTATAGGCGTGGCCGGAAGGCACGGCGACGAAATGCGTGGTGACAGGCGTTGCGGCGCCAACAGTATTTTCCGGAACATATCCGACGTAATTGTCGGCAACTGACTGGATGAAGAGCCAGTCGTCGACACTATCAAACACCTTGATCGCCGCACCTTGAAGAAGCTGCCGGTCTCGCGGACCATCGGGGGTCTTCAAAAGATCGGTTAGCGGTGCAGCCATCCGGCGATCAACACCTTCAACAAACGCCTCCGCTTCGACCGCGCCCTGCAAACCGGCGGCCGCAACCCGACCATTGGCGGGGGTTGTGCGGCGATCCATCAAATGCCCAAAACAGACGGTAATGCGTTCAAAATCGCCCGCGCACCCTGTCCCGCGCCACCTTTGGGGCGCGCCGGGGCTGGTTTCGGCTGCCAGCCATATATGTCGAAATGGGCATAGCGAAGGCCGTCGTCCACAAACCGGCGCAGGAACAAGGCGGCAGTAATCGACCCGCCAAACCCGCCCTTCGGCGCGTTGTCGAGATCGGCGATGCCGGGTTCAATCATCTCTTCATAGGGCGCGTGAAACGGCATTTCCCAAACTGGATCAGCGTTTACTTTGGCGCCTTTCCGGATGGCATCCGCCAAGTCGGTATCGCTTGCGTAAAACGGCGCAAGATCCGGCCCAACCGCAACCCGCGCAGCGCCCGTCAGCGTCGCCATAGAAACGATCAAATCTGGCGTCTCTTCGCTCGCCAGCGCCAGCGCGTCCGCCAGTACCAGCCGTCCCTCGGCGTCGGTGTTGTTGATCTCAACCGTCAGCCCCTTGCGGCTGGTCAGAATATCACCGGGGCGAAATGCATCGCCACTGACGGAATTTTCCACCGCCGGGATCAGAACCCGCAACTGCACCTTTACGCCCAGCGCCATGATCATCTGTGACAGTCCCAAAACCGTCGCGGCACCGCCCATATCCTTTTTCATCAGGCCCATTGACGCCGCGGGTTTCAGGTTCAGCCCGCCGGTGTCAAAACAAACACCCTTTCCAACGAGCGTAAGCCTGGGCCCCGCATCACCCCAGCGGATGTCGATCAGGCGTGGTGCCCTCGCCGCAGCGCGCCCGACGGCGTGGATCATGGGGAAATTCTGATCCAAAAGCGCGTCGCCTTCGATCACGTCGATATTCGCACCAAATGATTTCGCCAGATCGCGCGCTGCCTCTTCCAGCGCGTCGGGCCCCATATCGGATGCCGGCGTGTTGATCAGATCGCGGGAAAGCGCCTCGCCCGCCGCCAGTGCTTCGACACGGCTCGCGTCCACACCGGGCGGCGCGACAAGCTGGGCACCGATTGCGCGCTGTTTCGCGTAACGTTCAAATCGATAGTTTGAAAGCAGCCAACCAAGCGATTCCGTTTCGGCGTCAAACCCCTCGGGCAGTGATGTCAGATGGAACACTTCTTTTGGCAATCTTGGTTGCGTGGCGGCCAGTGCGAATCTATTGCGCTCCTGCTCCTTCGGCCCGCCCAATCCTGCAACCGCCTCTTCAACTTCGCCGCCCTCGCCCGCGAGAAGTATTGCCTGTCCAAAGCCACCTTTAAATCTATTCGCCTTAACCCAGGATTTGCGCGGCTCAGAAAGACCGTCAAACCAGGCCTTGAATCCCGGTTCGTCAATTGCAGTCAGCGGGATAGATGCCTGTGGCTTTTCGGCGAACTTTAGTGACATGGAACCCCTTCAGTGCGGATACATCCGCACCCACACTAATGCCGCAAGCTGCGCCCGCAAGGGTTCAGATGATCAGATCCTGCCTGTCCCAGATCGCCAAAAGCGATTGTTCCCCGATGCGTCGCATCCGCGCGACAGTCGCCGCCAACGCAACAGCGTCAGGTCGGCCACAAAGATCACGGACGTTACGGGCGGAACGGCTCAATCCCGCCATGCCGACCCGATCCGACAGCCTCACAACCTGACCCGCGCACAGATCCAGCGCACTCAGGTCGTCTTGCTCCCAAAAGCTGCGCGCCTGACTGAGCAGCCCTGCGAGATCCTCCAGCGTCGTGGAAATCGCCGCCTCGCCGCCGCGATAGCCCAAGTCGCGGCAAATTTCTTCCAGCCGGTCGCCATTCAATAGCACGGCCTCACTTGGCCGTAACTCGCTGATGTGCATATTTCCGCACCCCATGTCGTATCTCACCGCGTGCACTGTGGCGCGACAGCGGAAAAGAATTCGTTGACGTGATGAGGAAAGTGGCTCGAATTTCGGTCAAATGCGGCGTATCTGGATGCCGGAATATGAATGGAGGTCGATGATGTTGAGCGCGAAACCGCTGCCGCAATATCTGGTCAAACGCTACAAAGGCTGGCACGCCACAACGTATGAGGAAAGCAAGTCATGGTTTCGGCGGCTGGCCGATGAAGGACAGCACCCGCGCGCAATGGTGATTTCCTGCTGCGACAGCCGCGTGCACGTGACCTCGATTTTTGGCGCCGACAGCGGCGAATTCTTCATCCACCGCAATATCGCCAACCTCGTCCCGTCCAACGAACCCGATGGCGGCAAACACGGAACATCTGCGGCGGTTGAATATGCGGTGACCGCGCTGAAAGTCGCGCATATCCTGATTGTCGGGCATTCCGGTTGCGGTGGCGTTAGGGGGTGTCATGACATGTGTCAGGACAAGGGCCATCCATTGGAAGAGGAGTCGAGCTTTGTCGGACGCTGGCTTGACTTGCTGCGTCCGGGCTATGACCGCGTGAAGAAAATCGCTGACGAGGGCGAACGGGTGCGCGCACTGGAATACGAGGCCGTTAAGACCTCGCTTGCCAATCTGATGACTTTTCCATTCGTCAAGGACGCGGTCGAAAGTGGCGAACTTTCGCTGCACGGGCTTTGGAATGACATCGGCGAAGGTCGGCTTGAGCAATTCGACGCCGAAACTGACCGTTTCATCGAGGTTTGACGCCCAATCCGGTAACAAGTGGTATTGTGCGCCCGGGACAATAGTTTTCGGAGGCTTAGATGCGCCTGCTTCGTCGAATTATCGTTGGACTTGTCATACTTGCCGTCGTTTTGGTTGGGGTCGCATTCCTTCTGCCGCGCGAAGTGTCGGTAGAACGTTCAATTGCGATCAATGCCGCACCTGATGCGATCTTTCCGCATGTGAATTCTATGCAGAAAACCTAAGCCTGGTCGCCGTGGCTGGATCGTGATCCGGACACTCAGTTGAACTATGAAGGGCCAGAGATGGGTGTCGGGAACAAGCTGACTTGGGCCAGCGAACACCCGCAAGTGGGCAACGGCACACAAGAGATCACCGCGTCGGTGGAAAATGAGCGGGTCGAAACCGCGCTGGATTTCGGGTCGATGGGAACGGCGGATGCGTTCTTTTCTTTGAAGGCGAATGGCGACGTAACCGACGTGACATGGGGATTTACCACAGATATGGGTTCGAATCCGGTCTCACGCTGGATGGGCCTGATGATGGATAAATGGGTCGGCGGCGATTATGAGACGGGGCTAAATCGGCTGAAGGCGCTGGTGGAGGCGGGCTAAAGCTTAAACCTTTTCTCAACCATTTCGCGCAAATTCTGTGGATGTGATGGATCAGGTTTATATTAAATTGTCACGGGAAATGCGGGTTGAACTTTGTCGACTGGCACGCCGCGACGACGTGTCGCCGGGGCAAATCATCCGCGATCTGATCGACAAGGAAATCCGCCGCCGCCTAGATGCGAGACCGCCTGTCAGGGCGGACGAGCGGCTCGTCGCGCCCTTGCGTGCGCGTCTCGCAGATGACCTTGCGCACAGCGCCGATTGGAACGAATTGCAGCACAGCCTGCGCGCCAAAGGGTACGAGTTACGCGAGGCGGGTGGCGGTCTTGCGCTTCACCGACACCCGTCAGGTCGGCGTGTCTGCAAGGCGTCTGAACTTGGCTTCAGCTATGGCAGGCTGATGCAACGATTCCATGCGCCCTTTCCGGGCCACAGTCATGATTGGCTGGTTGGCCGGTACTTGAAAGAGGACGCCGACGACATTGAACTGATCGAAACGGCCGGTTGACCTCTTATCCCTTCTTCAAGACCTCGCGCCCCAACACTTCCGCAATCTGTACCGCGTTTAGCGCGGCGCCTTTGCGCAGGTTGTCGGATACACACCAAAGGTTCAGACCATTCTCGATCGTCGAATCCTGACGGATACGGCTGATAAACGTGGCATAGTCGCCCGCCGATTCAACCGGCGTCACATAACCACCATCCTCGCGCTTATCGACAACGAGAATGCCCGGAGACGTGCGCAATACCTCGCGTGCCTCGTCCTCATCCAGGAAATCCTCGAATTCGATGTTCACCGCTTCGGAATGACCGACAAATACCGGCACCCGCACACAGGTTGCCGTGACTTTGATCGACGTATCGACGATCTTCTTGGTCTCGGCGACCATCTTCCATTCTTCCTTGGTCTCCCCGGAATCCATGAACGCATCGATATGCGGGATCACGTTAAACGCGATCTGCTTGGTGAACTTGGTCGGCGCGACATCGGTGACAGGGTTATAGATCGATTTGGTCTGATCCCACAGCTCGTCCATCCCTTCTTTGCCAGCGCCGGATACCGACTGATAAGTCGACACCACCACCCGCTTGATCTTCGCACGGTCATGCAGAGGCTTCAGCGCCACGACCATCTGCGCCGTTGAACAATTCGGGTTCGCGATGATGTTCTTCTTCGAATATCCGTGTATCGCATCGGCATTACATTCCGGCACGATCAGCGGCACATCCGGGTCGTAGCGATAAAGCGACGAGTTATCTATGACCACGCAGCCCGCAGCCGCCGCACGCGGTGCATAGGTTTTCGTCGGGCCACCGCCGATGGCAAAAAGAGCAATATCCCAACCGGTAAAGTCGAATGTATCGAGATCCTGGGTCTTGATCGTCTTGTCGCCAAAGCTGCATTCGGTTCCCAGCGATTTTCGGCTGGCCAGCGCGGCAATCTCATCCACCGGAAACTCGCGCTCCGCCAAGATGTTCAGCATTTCGCGGCCCACGTTGCCCGTGGCGCCCGCGACGACGACCTTGTAACCCATAGTCTCCTTGCTCCTTCACGAAAGACGCGCCCCCCGTAGACCAACGGGCCACAGGGGGAAAGCGATTTATTGTGAACTGCGTCATCAGCATCCGTGTTGCCGGTGCGCGACGATGCCCCTAAGTTCGTGGCGGGGAGAAATCTGATGTCTGCCAAGCCACTTAAAGCAATCCGTGTGCTGGACCTGACTAATGTTTTGGCGGGGCCGTTCTGTTGTCATCAGCTTGCGCATCTCGGCGCGGATGTTCTAAAGGTCGAAGCACCCGGGCGGGGCGATCTGGCGCGGCAACTGGGCATGGATGAGGGCCTGTCAGATCGGAATATGGGCATTTCATTCCTCGTGCCGAACCCCGGCAAACGATCGATGACGCTGAACCTGAAATCCACTGAGGGTAAAGCGATCCTGAAGAAACTCGTGGCGCGCGCGGACGTGTTGGTCGAGAATTTTCGCCCCGGCGTGATGGATCGGCTTGGTCTTGGCTATGACACGCTAAATGCCGAAAATCCCAAGATCATCTACTGCGCGATTTCCGGTTTCGGGCAGAACGGTCCGCTAAAGGACCGTCCGGCCTATGACCAGATCATTCAAGGGGTGGCCGGTGTGATGTCGATCACCGGCGACAAAGACAGCGCCCCGCAACGCGCCGGTTGGCCCGTTGCCGATACCGTCGGCGGCCTGACCGCCGCAATGGCGATCTGTGCGGCGCTGAACGGGAACGAGCGGGGCGCCTTCATTGATGTCGCCATGCTGGATTCTCTTCTGGCAACGATGGGTTGGGCGGTATCCAACCTGCTTGTGGGCGGAATAGAGCCTGTTCCGGCAGGAAATGAGAACCTGACCTCCGCGCCTTCCGCCACGTATCAGTGCGCCGACGCGCCGATCAACATCGCCGCGAACAAACAGGAACAGTGGGAAGCACTGGCGGACCGGCTGGGCCTGAGTACAATGAAAAGCGACCGACGCTTCAAAACCCGTGCCGACCGTAAGGCCAACCGCGTCGCATTGAACTCCGAAATTGCGGCGGCTCTGGCGAACGACACCGCCGCGAACTGGGTACAGGAATTGAACGCTGCAGGCGTCCCTGCCGGCCCGGTTTTGACAGTAAAACAGGCTCTGAATCACCCGCAATTCGCTCAAAGAGATCAGATTGCAAGGTTCGAATTGGATGGGCGCGTTGTCAATGTTGTGCGAACCGGCATTCATATCGATGGAAACCCATTGACGGTGGATCAGGGCCCACCGGAATTAGGGTCTGAAACAGAGTCTGTTCTGGCCCAACTGGGCTATGGCGATGCCGAAATCCGGCAGCTAAGAAAGGAAGGCACGGTATGAGCGACGTATCAGACTGGTGGCGCACGTCGATCATCGACATGGAACCGGGGCGCATCGACATTCGCGGCCACGCCATCGAAGACCTGATCGGCAACATTACTTTCCCGCAAATGGTCTGGCTGATGCTTCGTGGCGAGCTGCCGGGCGAAGGTCAGGCAAAACTTCTGGAACACGCCCTCGTGGCTGCGGTCGATCACGGGCCTCAAGCCCCCAGCATTGCGACCGCCCGCATGGCTGTGACCTGTGGCGCGTCTTTAAATCAGGCGATGGCGAGTGCAGTGAATTTGCTGGATGATGTGCATGGCGGCGCAGGTGAACAGGCGGTCGAGCTTTATCATATGGCTCGCGAAATGGGGGTAAGCGGCGCCATCGCGCGTTGGCAGGAAACGCGCGGAAAGTACATTCCCGGATTCGGCCACCGGTTTCACAAACCCACCGACCCAAGAGCGCCTAGGTTAATGGAACTGGTGCGCAGCGCGGGCGGTGAAATTTGTGACACAAGCTTTGCAGATATCGCCGAGGAGATCGAATTATTCGTGTCGAATAAGGCCGAGAAACCCGTACCGATGAATATCGACGGCGCAACGGCAGTGATCTACGCAGCACTCGGATTTGATCCACCATTGGCCCGTGGGTTGTTTTGCCTCAGCCGGTCAGTTGGCATCCTCGCCCATGCTTGGGAGCAATCTCAGCAGGGTGGGCGGAACAAGGGCCCGACCCCGCCCAAGTATCGCTGGACATTTGATGCGCAAGAATAGCGAAATCTCTTGAATGGATGCTGACAACCACGAGGCATCGGGCACCGAAGCCCAACGGTCAGGACAATGTGCCGAATTCAATTAACTGGGCCCTTACCACCCTTCAAAATTTCCGGATCTGATTTGACGTTTGTCTGATCTGTGTGATTCAAGGAGTCTCCACTGCTGATATTGGAGGCTGGTTTGTTGGGAAATGTTTGTTTTTCAGAGCTTTATTCGAAGGTTGAGGCGGATTTTCAGGACCGCTTGCTCGGGTATCACAAGTCGCGCCGGGAGGGATTGTGCATCATAGCAAGCGTGATTTTGAACACGCGCAGCGTCAATCTGATGGAAAATGCGGCTGCTCTGCCCCGCGATATCGGCTCTGTGGACCACCGCTATCAATACATTTCGCGGGTTCTGGGCAATCCTCACATCGATACTGATGAGATCATGCAGGCCTATGTTGGTGAAATTTTCCGCCGCCAGTGTGAGGCCGGAGAAACGATTGTGGTGGCCCTTGATCAAAGCAAGCTCAACGAAGGGCATGAGGTTTTGATGTTATCGGTGCGGATGCGGGATCGGGCCCTCCCGGTCGCCTGGCGTGTACGCCAGACCAAAGGGCCGATTGGATGGCGCGTGCAACATGAGCTTTTGGAAGCAGTCCGCCCATGGCTCCCGGCGGATGCGCGTGTGTTGCTGGCGGGAGATCGGTTTTATGGAACCGCCCGATTGGTCGCATGGTGCCAGGAGGCTGGATGGGACTACCGGCTGCGCATGAAGGGAAATATCACACTGCAACATCAGGGTGGCGAGATGATGACGCGCGAAATTGCCCAACTGATGCCCGAAGGGCTTGTAAACGCTGAGCTTTACGGAACGGGCGTCTTTAGCAACATTGGAGTGCTTCACGAAGAGGGGCACAAAGAGCCTTGGATTATTGCCATGAATGCAGCACCGTCCGAGTACAAGGTGCTCGATTATGGAATGCGTTGGGGAATTGAAGCCATGTTCTCCGACTTCAAAACCCGGGGCTTTGAAATTACTCAAAGCCAGATCAAAAAGCCGGATCGATTGGCCCGCCTCATTTTGGTGCTGGCAATCGCCATGTACTGGGCTGTTTCAACCGGAGCAAACGAAGAGCACCACGTCGCAATACGCGGCGAAAAAAGGGGATTCGAAAAGCCCGAAGGTCCTTATGCTCTCTCTTCAAGACAGGCCTTCGTGCTATCCGACGATGCCTCGCAGGTTATGCCAAAATCCCCAAGCTCTGGGATGTCTGGCTAAATTGAAGGGTGGTAAGACCCGGAATTGAGGAAGTTGACATGATTATTTTGGGCGGATTATCGATATTTGAGAGAAGAACAGACGTCCGGAGGTTTCGTATTGCCTCGGCCCCGGCTGACGTAGGTTTGTCTTTGAGATAGTTAACCAACCCCGATTCTGGATAAGACGTTGGCGTCACCAGTGCACTACTCGACAGAATTTTTTCGTAGTTTTTTGATTCGTTTTTTACGATACTCGTTGACCCTTTTTCGCAGAGGGTTGCGATGAGGGATTTCCACCATTGTTATGGAAATGATCCTCGGTTCTCTCAAAGCCTCATTTGGCTCCAGTTCAACGGCAATTCCGCCAAACTCTCCAAGAAATAGAACATTTGAAGTAACTCCCAAGCACCCTGTCCGATAGGGTTGCGGGGTTTTGTTCCGTCAGAGCCGTGCGATGATCTGAGGTGGTGACAGGGTCAGGATTTCCAGGATGTTGAACCGGTGTTTTCTGGCCGTCGAGATGACGGACCTGATGTCGGCGAAGACCCGCGCGCCCTCGAGGGTGCGGAAGGTGCCCGAGATTTTCATGCGCAGCTTCATCATGCGCAGGTCCTGTTCGGCCTGATTGTTTGTGAATGGGACCGCGAAGTCGGCGATGAATCGCAAAACGTCATCGCGGTAGTCACGCAGGCGGAGGAGCAGGTTGTGGCCTGGCCGCCTGGCTTTTCGGCCGCGGGTGCCGGGGCTTTTGGCCAGCGGGGGCTGGCGTTCGTGGAAGGCGAGCCCCTTGGCGAGGATCGCCATGTATCTGGTGACTATACCCTGGCGAACCAGTTCCGGGAGTTCGGTCTCGCCTTGATCCTGAGCCGCGCATCTGAGCTGATTGGCGCTATGAAGCACTGCGCTCATCTCCGTCGCCCAAGGCTCTTTTTCGATCTCTTCGATGGCCTTGAGTTCGCGCAAGTGATGCGCCCCGCAGAGGGCGTGGGCGTCCACTCCGCTCATATGGGCGTAGTAGGGTTTCCAGTGATCATGAATGATCGTCCCGCCGGTCAGGAAGGTTGGAACAGCACCGCGTTTGGCGCTGATGCGGTAATGGGTGAAGGCGGTATCGCAGATCGTGTGCAGCCAGTGCAGCTTGCCGGCAACACGAAGTCCGGTCTCGTCCAGATGCCGAACGCCGCCTTCGGCAAGCCGGGCGAGAATGTGTTCAACCACGACACCCATCTTATTTGCCGCGCCGCGCGTCCAGTTGGTCACGCTGGCCGCGCACAAGCTGGTGGCCCCAAACAGGTCGCGCATAAGCTGGCAGACCCGATCCTCGGGTATCAGCTGCTGAACATTGCAATAGACCGCCACTGCCCGCATGCGCGTGCCATATTGCACATGCGCGGCCACGCCATCGGGAAAGCCAGCCGTCGTCGTGGCTCGACAATGGTCGCAACAATAAACCGCCGCCTGATGCTCGGTGACCTCCAGGCGTGGCGCAGGCAAGTCGAACACCTGACGCTTCTCGATCCCTTTCACCATCTCCGCCGTCAGGGCGCTCTGACAGGCGCTGCAATGCGTCGCCTCATGCCGTTCGACAAAGTCGGGTGTTGACGTCTGGCGCAGGGTGTCGCCCCGGTGGCCAACTTGGCCGCCACTTTTCTTTCCGGATTTGCCACGCAGGCTGCGCGGGGCTGGCTTCTTCAGGCCATCACTTGAAGGGGGCTTGCTGCTATTGCTGCTGTTCTTGGCCAACTGTCGGCGCAGGTCCGTGATCTCTTCCGCCATGCTCGCCAACGCAGCTTCAAGCTCAGCGATCCGACGCAGAGCCGTGGCGAGAAGTTGTTCAAGGGCGGCAACCTGATCCATCCCACCACTGATTCAGAGAAATCAACCCGGCGCCACAGAATTCAGACAAGAAAGAAAAAAAACACGCGCAAAATGGCAAATTCGACTCACCATAAAACTGACAATAACACTCAAACGTGGGGGGTGCTTGGGAGTTACCATTTGAAACGGTTTCGTGATCTGCTTTGAATGTATCAGGGTCATTTTTCCGTACGTGTTTCGGGATGATCACCTGAAAGGGAGTGGCAGCCATCAGATCGAGCACAAGTGTCATGGTTCTTTTAGGGAGCGCAGCCAGTTCATTGAGCTTATCCGTGAGGGCGTAGAAACGGTTGGGGTCCTCTTCCATCATGTCGAACATGAGGTCCCGGATCTTCTCATAAGCGAGATCTTCGTTGATTGGGAAGTTGTTCTCCATGGCGCGCACCTTTTGCCCCGTGTTGACCAGCCTGAATGCCCCCGTGATTAGTATGGGGTGAGAGGGGTTTCCAGGTACGTTGCCCCATGATTCAAGGTTCAAAAGCGACACAATATGGACCGCCACTCATGTCGATCACTAACACCGCACTTTTTGTCTGTCTCGATGACTTTGCAAAAACCTACGAGGACTGGGAGCGCCACCGGTTGATCCCCTCGGGTCGTCAGAGGCTTCGCGCCGGCAAGCTGACCCTGGGGGAGAGCCTGTTCATCATGGTCTTGTTTCACTTGTCGCCGTTCAAGGACTTCAAACATTATTGGATTTATGGCGTTGAGCAGAAATACCGTGACTGCTTTGGCAACCTCCCGAGCTATGGTCGGTTTGTCAGCCTCATGCCAAGATTAATGGTGCCGTTTTGCATACTGCTGCACTGCTTCAGCGGTGAAAAAACCGGCGTCTATTTTGCCGACAGCACTAAGCTCGCGGTCTGCCACAATGCCCGCATTAATCGAAACAAGGTCTTCAAGGGGCTGGCAAAGCGCGGTCGCAGCACAATGGGCTGGTTCTTTGGCTTCAAACTGCATCTAATCATCAACAACAAGGGGGAGATCATGGCCGTCAAAATCACGGCAGGTAATGTCGATGATCGAAAGCCGTTTGAAGCCATGATCGCGGGCCCCGAAGGCAAAATATTTGCTGATAAGGGCTATATCTCCAAATCCCTCTTCCAACGGCTCTGGCAGCGTGGGCTCCACCTCGTCACCGGCATTCGCCGCAACATGAAAAACTATCTCCTGCCAATCCTGAACAAAATCCTGTTGCGAAGGCGGTTCATCATCGAAACTCTGTTCGATAAGTTGAAAACCAGCATGGGACTGGAACACACTCGACACAGATCGCCTGCCAACGCATTCGTACACCTCATCTCGTGTGTCGCAGCCTATATGCTCGGGAAAACCAAAGTTAAAATGGGACCCATAACCGTGCCGGAAACAATCAGGCAGGTCGAATACCAGATATAGCGCTTATCCAGAACTCAGGTTAACCAGCGAATTGCGCCGACGGATGGGCATTTTCGGAATTTGCCCAATAATCGTTTGCCCAGTAAGCAGTTCCAGCTCTTCGGCCGTTCTGATTCCATCGTGCAAATATTGACGGAGCAAAACGATACCGATTCCTAACATGCCGCCGAGGACCAGTGAGAGCGCCAGGATCAGGCTCTTTCGCGGCTCGACGAGCTTGCCGGGGATGGCAGGCACGCGACAATATGCGGCTGTCGGCTTGCTGCAGGCCAATTTGCACCGAAGTTTCCTTTAACCTTGTCAAAAAAGTCTCATAAAGTACTCGCGTCGCGTCTGCCTCTCGCACCAACTGGTTTAGTTGAGATAGGTCCGCATTCTGGGCGTCAAGATTCTCCAAAAGCACAACATTTGACGCCTGCAATGCGTTGCGCTGCAAAACCATCCGGTTGGTATTTGATGCCTCACGCTCAACCAATTCATCGAATCGCGCAAAAAACCTGATATTCGCATTGAGGTCGCCAGCCTTTGTCTCGTTGGCAAGGCCGATGAGAACCGAATCCTCCACCTCAGCAAGAATGGCATCAACATCCCTGGTGGTTGCCAGGGCAGCCATGCGTTCTGCGCGCATTTGGGACGTTACAACGTTGGCTTGAGCAATTGCCAAACGCTCGCGGACATCCTTGGAGCGTAAATTCAGTGCCTCCAGCGCCTCCAAGCTAACAAGTTCAGTATCTGCCCGGAGATCCTTGATCGCGTCCTCTTCTTTCTTGAGGTCTACTTCCAGATCGGTGACCCGCTTGGACAACCAATTGATCGCATATTCGGTGGCTTCGAACTTGATGCGGATCTGATCGTCAAGATAAATCGCTGCAAGCTTGTTGGCGATCTCGGCGGACCTTGCCGGGCTTTCTGTTGTTGCGCGAATATCAAATAGATAAGTGTTGCGTTGCGAGCTGACACCAAGCGCTTCGCGTAGATTATCAACGACATTGTTCTGAATTTCTTCCCCACTCGGCGGCGGATCCTCTGGTAAAGTGATCGAGAGCCACGCAGCGAAGCGCTTGACGACCTCACCTAGCGAATACGGCGACGAAGTCCGTAAGGACGTATTAAACTCTGGATCCTCGACAAGGTTTAATTCAGTCGCCAGGCGCTCAAGCAAACCCCGCGATCGGATGACTTCAAGCTCTGTATTAATTGCCGCCTGCTCCGTGGACACACCGGACATCACGCTTTCGAGGTCGACCACCTGCTGGTCCCTGGCCTGCAATGCAAGCCGTGCCGTCGCGGAATACTTCGGCACCGCAACTTCAAATGCATAATACCCGCCCAACGTCATGGCCAGGAGTGAGCATAACATGATGATCCATTTACCGCGCCAGAGAACACCGAAAAGCTGTAAGAGATCGATCTCGTCGTCCGCCTCTCCCCGTGGCTCGCGGAACTGCTGATCGGTTGGTATGCTGCCCTGAAACGCCTGCCCTGTCCCACGTTTTACGTCAAGATCGGCAGGTAGTATCACCGGCGTGAACCGGGGTTTGTTGGGCTCGTTCATAGGTATCCCGCTCGCACACAAAATGACGTCAGTACAGTGTCAGATTACTGACATCCATTCAAGTTGTACGAAATCCTTACCACCCTTCAAAATTTCCGGATCTGATTTGACGTTTGTCTGATCTGTGTGATTCAAGGAGTCTCCACTGCTGATATTGGAGGCTGGTTTGTTGGGAAATGTTTGTTTTTCAGAGCTTTATTCGAAGGTTGAGGCGGATTTTCAGGACCGCTTGCTCGGGTATCACAAGTCGCGCCGGGAGGGATTGTGCATCATAGCAAGCGTGATTTTGAACACGCGCAGCGTCAATCTGATGGAAAATGCGGCTGCTCTGCCCCGCGATATCGGCTCTGTGGACCACCGCTATCAATACATTTCGCGGGTTCTGGGCAATCCTCACATCGATACTGATGAGATCATGCAGGCCTATGTTGGTGAAATTTTCCGCCGCCAGTGTGAGGCCGGAGAAACGATTGTGGTGGCCCTTGATCAAAGCAAGCTCAACGAAGGGCATGAGGTTTTGATGTTATCGGTGCGGATGCGGGATCGGGCCCTCCCGGTCGCCTGGCGTGTACGCCAGACCAAAGGGCCGATTGGATGGCGCGTGCAACATGAGCTTTTGGAAGCAGTCCGCCCATGGCTCCCGGCGGATGCGCGTGTGTTGCTGGCGGGAGATCGGTTTTATGGAACCGCCCGATTGGTCGCATGGTGCCAGGAGGCTGGATGGGACTACCGGCTGCGCATGAAGGGAAATATCACACTGCAACATCAGGGTGGCGAGATGATGACGCGCGAAATTGCCCAACTGATGCCCGAAGGGCTTGTAAACGCTGAGCTTTACGGAACGGGCGTCTTTAGCAACATTGGAGTGCTTCACGAAGAGGGGCACAAAGAGCCTTGGATTATTGCCATGAATGCAGCACCGTCCGAGTACAAGGTGCTCGATTATGGAATGCGTTGGGGAATTGAAGCCATGTTCTCCGACTTCAAAACCCGGGGCTTTGAAATTACTCAAAGCCAGATCAAAAAGCCGGATCGATTGGCCCGCCTCATTTTGGTGCTGGCAATCGCCATGTACTGGGCTGTTTCAACCGGAGCAAACGAAGAGCACCACGTCGCAATACGCGGCGAAAAAAGGGGATTCGAAAAGCCCGAAGGTCCTTATGCTCTCTCTTCAAGACAGGCCTTCGTGCTATCCGACGATGCCTCGCAGGTTATGCCAAAATCCCCAAGCTCTGGGATGTCTGGCTAAATTGAAGGGTGGTAAGAACTGGGCCGGACGAATTGGCCCAGGTAACTTGGAAATGATTGCTGTCGGAGCTGGCAAATAAATTTGATGTCTTGAAATTTCACCTGAGAGTTCTTGCCGGTGCCGAACCGGGCGTGATCCTTAAACGTGAAGCCCTATATTTGAAAATACGTCGCCAAAGGCAAAAACAGCACACAGCCCGGTTATTCCTTTTCAAAATAACGCAAAAATTATTGCACATCTTGCAGTACATTGGCAGATTGCCTCCCGAAAACTGAATTTAATTGGGTGTAGCGTTATGACTCGTTTACGGGCCGATTCTCAAAATCCGCATTTGTTTGGTGATGATCAAGGTATTTCGTCAGTCCGACATTCCACGACATTTACAAAAAAGGCCGCCTTGTGGATCACCTCCGCGATTGTGGCATTTCTTCCATTAGCGACGATTGCTGACACAGTGGAGTGGGATGCTGGAAACCCAACCGGAAACGGTTCGGTTGAATCTGGCCCTGGCAATTGGGACGCCGTCACCAACAACTGGACGGTCGATGGTGGGGTTACCAACGAGGATTTCGATAACGGCGATGACGTAATCTTTGGCGACACCGGCGCGACGGTAACAATCACCGACCCTTCGGTTGATCCCGATTCAATCACTTTCAACGTAGTGTCCGTCGTCAGGGTTTTCAGGAGAGCTGATGGTTTTTGGCTAACCGAGGCTCTGGTCCATCTAGGGTTTCATATTAGGCGGCAGCTTTCTGGTGCTGCAAGCGGCGTTTCTGGATTGTCAGTTTCTTGATCTTCTCCCTTTCTCTGAGGATGGTTTCCGCCCGGCCGAAGTAGACATCGGCTGGCGTGACGTTGTTCAGGCTCTCGTGGTAACGACGATTGTTGTAGTGTTCGACGAAGGCTTCGATCTGCCTTTCCAGATCACCGGGCAGATAGTAGTGCTCCAGCAAGACCCGTTTTTTCATCGTCTGATGCCAACGTTCGATCTTGCCCTGGGTTTGCGGATGGAACGGAGCACCTCGAACGTGATCCATGCCTTTGTCTTCGAGCCAGGCGGCCAGATCACCGGCAACGTAGGATGAACCGTTGTCGCTGAGCAGGCGTGGTTTGTGCAGGACGGTCGCCTGATCACAGCCTGACGCAGCCAAAGCCAGGTCCAGCGTATCGGTGACATCCCCGGCCTTCATCGTTGAGCAGAGCTTCCAGGAGATGATGTAGCGGCTGTAATCGTCCAGGATCGTGCTGAGATAGAACCAGCCCCAGCCGATAACTTTCAGATAGGTGAAGTCGGTCTGCCAGAGCTGGTTGATGGCCGTCGTTTTGTCTTTGAACTCTTCGGCAGCCTTGATCACCACGAAAGCGGGGCTGGCAATCAGGTCTTGCGCCTTCAAAAGCCTGTACACCGTCGATTCCGACACGAAGTAACGCTTGGTGTCCGTGAACTTCACCGCCAACTCTCGTGGCGTCAGGTCCTCATTCTCCAGCGCAAAGTCGATGATTTGATCCCGTTTGTCGTCGGGAACGCGGTTCCACACCGATTTTGGGTTGGGCGATCTGTCCTGCAGAGCCTCGACACCACCTTCCTGGAAAAGGTCGTACCAGCGGTAGAAGGTCGAGCTGGGGATGCCCAGCATCGCCAACGTCTGCTTGGCCGGCAGATGCGATGCCTCAACCGTGCGAATGATCTCCAGTTTTTCAGAGGCTGGGTATCTCATTCCTCGTCCTCCCCATCCGCGATCATGCTTTTTTTGAGCAGACGGTTCTCCAGGGTGAGTTCAGCCACGACCTCTTTGAGTGCGGCAGACTCAGACCGCAAATCCTTCACCTCGGGTGATGTGGCTTGACGGGCCGTGTCTCCCGCTAAACGACGTTTCCCAGCTTCAAGGAACTCCTTCGACCAGCTGTAATACAGGCTCTCGGAAATACCCTCCTGGCGGCACAGCGAGGCGATGCTTTCCTCACCGCGCAGCCCGGCCAGAACGACACGAATCTTCTCCTCAGCAGAGTAATGCTTGCGGGTTTTGCGGCGAATGCCTTTCACCACCTTGTCAGCGGCGGCTTTCGACTGTCCG
Organism: uncultured Paracoccaceae bacterium; assembly: GCA_951812305.1. Taxonomy (GTDB): domain Bacteria; phylum Pseudomonadota; class Alphaproteobacteria; order Rhodobacterales; family Rhodobacteraceae; genus Rhodobacter_B. The sequence goes on along the minus strand of CATOSB010000003.1, from coordinate 106,717 downwards.
GATTTCTGTCTCATCTTCACTCCATATCAGTTCCGATGAACCAGAAATCCTCCGTTGCTCAAATCACCAATTCTCTCCAACGAGTGCTGACGTCAGACACTTCCAGGTAACGATCCGCCTGCTGAAGGTGCTGCGGCTTAAGGAAAAGTCCTTCCTTCCAAGCGACTTTACTGTAACGCGACATAACTAGAATGTCCCCAAAATGAATATCATACGCCAGTTCAGACGCTGCGCGAACGATTTTGTAGAGTCTCGGGTCTGCGGTCAAGGGACAGGTAATACCAAGGGTTATTCAATCTGACCGACTTTCGCCCAGTTGCGGCTTGCGATGGATGTGATGGTTTGCGGTCTTGCGATGAGGTTGTTCCAGGCCTCGCACCCCGCGTCGAGAATCGCGTCATATGTGTCGAACGTCCGGTTTGCGAGCCATGTCTGGCGGAGATATTGCCAAATGTTTTCGGTTGGATTCAGCTCTGGTGATTTGGGCGGCAGAAACATGAGCGACAGGTTTTGCGGGATTTCCAGAGCGGATGTCGTGTGCCAGCCGGCTTGGTCCATGAGGATGACGGCGTGGGCGCCATCGGAGACAATTTTGCTGATTTCTTCCAGGTGGCGCTGCATCGCATAGGTGTCGGCTGCTGGCATCATGATCGCCGCGCCGGTGCCGCGTTCGGGGCAGATGGCGCCAAAAAGATACGCATTTTGGTAACGCTGATCGGCGGGCTGGCGGGGCCGTGTGCCCTTGCGTGCCCACTGGCGGACGCGGGTGTTCTTCTGACCGAGACGCATCTCGTCCTGGAACCAGATTTCGACGGGTTTGTCCGGCGGCACCCCCTGAAGCGTCTCCTTCAGATTGTCGCCGAAGTTTTTTTGAAATCCTCAATGACCTGCACGTCCTGCCCCGGGTGCTGAGGGCGTGCGCTGATGTGGGAAAAGCCCAGATTGTGCAGAATCTGCCCCACATGGCGCTCGTGATAGTCGACGCCAAAACGCGCCTTGATCACATTCTTCAAATCGACCCGCCGCCAGCGGACGACACCGTCCTTTTCAGGATCAGGACCGGTCTCGACAAGAGCCGCCAGTTCATCCAGTTGCGCATTGTCAAGGCGGGATCGCGAGCCTCCTCGCTGCCGATCCAGCAGCCCCGCTGGACCATCAGCGTTGAAACGGAGCACCCAGTCCCTGAGCGTTTGCCGGTCCATCCCGCCAATGCGGGCCGCAGCCCCACGCGACATGCCATCGGCGATAGCGGCAAGCGACAAAAGCCGTCGGCTCTGCCGGGCATCAGAACTCTCTGCGGCAAGCTTGCGCAGATCATTGGCGGTAAAATCGGCTCGCATCGGTATCCTGGCTGGCATCGGTGGTCTCCTTTGCCAATCTTGAATCACCTCAGCACCTCAGGCGGTACCCAAAATCCATAGCTGAGTCATTTTGAAGCACCCTTGGTATAAGGTCTGTTAACAAGCAAACCGTCAAAATCACTGCGTTTTTCGTGGCTGGCGTTCAATCGAAATGTTCGAACACATGCAGGAAATGACGGTGTATCGATGCTTGGGTGCGCGACCGGGAACTAACCTGACGCGTTGGCATTTGGCCTCCGAGGCCCGAAAACTTGAAAAGTCACCCCAAAAACTCTGAAATTCCCGCCGCAAGACCAACCCAATCCGTAAACTCGTGCTCGTCCGCGCCGGGATCGAATTTGCGACCGCGCAACACGACATAGCGAACAACTTGCTGGGCAAAATAGTCGTACTTCCCAGTACGTATCGCACCGGCTGCGAGAATCTGTGAATCCGGTGTCAGACCGGTGCGCATATTCATTTCGGTAACGTAATCTTGCGCCTCTTCCATACCTTCGGGGAAGGCGGCGCTGAGACTGACGGAAATCAACAGTGTTTTGCGAGTAGCCAATTCATCATTTAGAGGTAACTCCCAAGCACCCTGTCCGATAGGGTTGCGGGGTTTTGTTCCGTCAGAGCCGTGCGATGATCTGAGGTGGTGACAGGGTCAGGATTTCCAGGATGTTGAACCGGTGTTTTCTGGCCGTCGAGATGACGGACCTGATGTCGGCGAAGACCCGCGCGCCCTCGAGGGTGCGGAAGGTGCCCGAGATTTTCATGCGCAGCTTCATCATGCGCAGGTCCTGTTCGGCCTGATTGTTTGTGAATGGGACCGCGAAGTCGGCGATGAATCGCAAAACGTCATCGCGGTAGTCACGCAGGCGGAGGAGCAGGTTGTGGCCTGGCCGCCTGGCTTTTCGGCCGCGGGTGCCGGGGCTTTTGGCCAGCGGGGGCTGGCGTTCGTGGAAGGCGAGCCCCTTGGCGAGGATCGCCATGTATCTGGTGACTATACCCTGGCGAACCAGTTCCGGGAGTTCGGTCTCGCCTTGATCCTGAGCCGCGCATCTGAGCTGATTGGCGCTATGAAGCACTGCGCTCATCTCCGTCGCCCAAGGCTCTTTTTCGATCTCTTCGATGGCCTTGAGTTCGCGCAAGTGATGCGCCCCGCAGAGGGCGTGGGCGTCCACTCCGCTCATATGGGCGTAGTAGGGTTTCCAGTGATCATGAATGATCGTCCCGCCGGTCAGGAAGGTTGGAACAGCACCGCGTTTGGCGCTGATGCGGTAATGGGTGAAGGCGGTATCGCAGATCGTGTGCAGCCAGTGCAGCTTGCCGGCAACACGAAGTCCGGTCTCGTCCAGATGCCGAACGCCGCCTTCGGCAAGCCGGGCGAGAATGTGTTCAACCACGACACCCATCTTATTTGCCGCGCCGCGCGTCCAGTTGGTCACGCTGGCCGCGCACAAGCTGGTGGCCCCAAACAGGTCGCGCATAAGCTGGCAGACCCGATCCTCGGGTATCAGCTGCTGAACATTGCAATAGACCGCCACTGCCCGCATGCGCGTGCCATATTGCACATGCGCGGCCACGCCATCGGGAAAGCCAGCCGTCGTCGTGGCTCGACAATGGTCGCAACAATAAACCGCCGCCTGATGCTCGGTGACCTCCAGGCGTGGCGCAGGCAAGTCGAACACCTGACGCTTCTCGATCCCTTTCACCATCTCCGCCGTCAGGGCGCTCTGACAGGCGCTGCAATGCGTCGCCTCATGCCGTTCGACAAAGTCGGGTGTTGACGTCTGGCGCAGGGTGTCGCCCCGGTGGCCAACTTGGCCGCCACTTTTCTTTCCGGATTTGCCACGCAGGCTGCGCGGGGCTGGCTTCTTCAGGCCATCACTTGAAGGGGGCTTGCTGCTATTGCTGCTGTTCTTGGCCAACTGTCGGCGCAGGTCCGTGATCTCTTCCGCCATGCTCGCCAACGCAGCTTCAAGCTCAGCGATCCGACGCAGAGCCGTGGCGAGAAGTTGTTCAAGGGCGGCAACCTGATCCATCCCACCACTGATTCAGAGAAATCAACCCGGCGCCACAGAATTCAGACAAGAAAGAAAAAAAACACGCGCAAAATGGCAAATTCGACTCACCATAAAACTGACAATAACACTCAAACGTGGGGGGTGCTTGGGAGTTACGTTTCGGCTCCTTTACCGGCTGAGCGTTCGCAGGACGCTGCGGATACGTTCGTCTTCCTTGTCAAGAAACTGCTGCCCAACCCTTACCACCCTTCAATTTAGCCAGACATCCCAGAGCTTGGGGATTTTGGCATAACCTGCGAGGCATCGTCGGATAGCACGAAGGCCTGTCTTGAAGAGAGAGCATAAGGACCTTCGGGCTTTTCGAATCCCCTTTTTTCGCCGCGTATTGCGACGTGGTGCTCTTCGTTTGCTCCGGTTGAAACAGCCCAGTACATGGCGATTGCCAGCACCAAAATGAGGCGGGCCAATCGATCCGGCTTTTTGATCTGGCTTTGAGTAATTTCAAAGCCCCGGGTTTTGAAGTCGGAGAACATGGCTTCAATTCCCCAACGCATTCCATAATCGAGCACCTTGTACTCGGACGGTGCTGCATTCATGGCAATAATCCAAGGCTCTTTGTGCCCCTCTTCGTGAAGCACTCCAATGTTGCTAAAGACGCCCGTTCCGTAAAGCTCAGCGTTTACAAGCCCTTCGGGCATCAGTTGGGCAATTTCGCGCGTCATCATCTCGCCACCCTGATGTTGCAGTGTGATATTTCCCTTCATGCGCAGCCGGTAGTCCCATCCAGCCTCCTGGCACCATGCGACCAATCGGGCGGTTCCATAAAACCGATCTCCCGCCAGCAACACACGCGCATCCGCCGGGAGCCATGGGCGGACTGCTTCCAAAAGCTCATGTTGCACGCGCCATCCAATCGGCCCTTTGGTCTGGCGTACACGCCAGGCGACCGGGAGGGCCCGATCCCGCATCCGCACCGATAACATCAAAACCTCATGCCCTTCGTTGAGCTTGCTTTGATCAAGGGCCACCACAATCGTTTCTCCGGCCTCACACTGGCGGCGGAAAATTTCACCAACATAGGCCTGCATGATCTCATCAGTATCGATGTGAGGATTGCCCAGAACCCGCGAAATGTATTGATAGCGGTGGTCCACAGAGCCGATATCGCGGGGCAGAGCAGCCGCATTTTCCATCAGATTGACGCTGCGCGTGTTCAAAATCACGCTTGCTATGATGCACAATCCCTCCCGGCGCGACTTGTGATACCCGAGCAAGCGGTCCTGAAAATCCGCCTCAACCTTCGAATAAAGCTCTGAAAAACAAACATTTCCCAACAAACCAGCCTCCAATATCAGCAGTGGAGACTCCTTGAATCACACAGATCAGACAAACGTCAAATCAGATCCGGAAATTTTGAAGGGTGGTAAGCCAGCTGGCTATTTATTTTGACAATTGGCACCCAATGTCCCTCAGATCAAACTCTTTGTCCCAAACGCTCGCCCACACCCTTGCGGTCTTGCAATGCACGCCACCACGGCTCGTTATTCAAATACCATTGCACGGTTCTCTCCAACCCCTCTTCGACTGTGACAGAGGGCTGCCAACCCAATTCATTGCGAATGCGAGTGGGGTCGATGGCATAGCGCGCATCATGCCCGGGTCGATCAGTGACGAATGTGATCTGTTCGGCATATGGCCGATTGCCCGGACGCAGCCGATCAAGAATTTCGCATAGCGTCTCTACCAGTTCCAGATTGGTACGCTCATTCTCGCCGCCGATATTATAGCTGCGGCCCAATTCACCCTTTCGAAGCACCAACAACAACGCTTCGGCGTGATCCTCGACAAAAAGCCAGTCACGCACATTGCTGCCATCGCCATAGATCGGCAGAGGCGCCCCAGCCAGCGCTTTCAGGATCACCACCGGAATCAGTTTTTCGGGGAAATGGTATGGCCCGTAATTGTTGGAGCAATTCGTCACCACCACCGGCAAGCCATAGGTTTCGGACCACGCGCGTACTAGGTGATCACTTGCTGCTTTGCTGGCGGAATAGGGACTGTTAGGCGCATAGGGCGTCTCTTCCGTGAACATCCCCGCTTCGCCCAAAGTGCCAAAAACCTCGTCAGTGGAAATATGGTGGAACCGAAAGCTTTCAGGCTTGCTTTGCGCCGTCCAGAAACTGCGCGCGGCCTCCAGCATGTTATAGGTGCCGGTGATGTTCGTCTCGATGAAATCGCCAGGCGCATCAATGGACCGATCGACATGGGATTCGGCCGCCAGATGCATCACTGCGTCAGGCCTGTGATCCTGAAAGATCCGATCCAGCGCAGCCCGGTCGCGGATGTCTGCCTTTTCAAATGCATAACGCGGGCTGCCGGCAACACTGGCCACATTCGCCTCGCATGACGCATAGGTCAGCGCGTCAACATTGACCACTGACTCTCCATCAGCCACCGCGCGCCGCACCACGGCAGACCCGATAAACCCCGCGCCGCCGGTGATAAGAAGTTTCATGTATTTAGCTCCAAAATTCGTGCGGGCGCGCCCATGGTCCCCGCCCCCGCGGCACATCTTTCAGCACCACGGCATTGGGATGGGGCAGCATCAACCCGCCGCGGTGGATCCCACCTGGCCTGGGGGTCTTCGCGCGACCAATCAGGAACACTGGCTGAAACAGGCACTCTCGAAAGCAAAGGGCGAACGGAACGTCGAAAACGTCGGTGCTGCTGTGTCTTTTTCGCTTAAAACAGGCTCTGTTTCGCCCAAATCCCAATCGATGCCACAGCTGTCCCAGCGTATGGCACCGTCACATTCCGGCGCGTAGAAATCGGTGCATTTATAGATAATCTCGGTATCGGGTTCGCGCGTGACAAAGCCATGCAGAAACCCCGCCGGGATCATCAGCTGTTTGCCGTTTTCAAATGACAGCTCGACGCCCACCCATTTGCCATAGCTCGCAGAGCCCTGCCGGATATCCACGGCAACATCAAACAAACATCCACGCCCACAGCGCACCAATTTGGCCTGCGCATGAGGCGGCGACTGGAAATGTAATCCCCGTAGCGTGCCTGCTTCGCGGCTCAGCGAATGATTGTCCTGCATGAATTCGTATTTTAGTCCGGCCTCTGCCATACGTGCGGCATTCCAGCTTTCGCTGAAGAAGCCACGATGATCACCGAACCGTCGCGGTGACAAAACCACCACCCCCGGCAGGCTTGTTTCCTCTACTTTCATGTCTCTCCCTGACCCGAATCACCCCTTTTTGAGCCCCATCTTCGGCCCCTTCACGTTAGTCACGCGCATAGACGTCCTCGTATCTTACGATGTCGTCTTCCCCTAGATAGGTGCCGGTCTGAACCTCTATCAACACCATCGGAACCATTCCAGGGTTCTCCATCCGGTGCACGGTGCCAAGCGGGACGTAAACTGACTGGTTCTCACTCACCAACTGTACCTTGTCACCGATGGTGACCTTGGCAGTGCCCGCGACCACAATCCAGTGCTCGGCCCGATAACGATGGCTTTGCAGGGACAGCGCCGCCCCGGGATGCACCACGATACGTTTGACCTGAAACCCTTCGACCAGAACCAACGTTTCAAACCAACCCCAAGGGCGGTGATCCTTGGGAAAGGCGGTGGCCTGTTTGGCCGATTTCGCCTTCAGCCGGGTGACCGCTTTTTTGACGTCCTGCGTCCGGGCGGCATCCGCCACCAGAACCGCATCCGGCATGGCAACAGCGACGATGTTGCTGAGCCCGATTCCGACAATTTCTAGCCCCTCGGCCTCAGAGCGCAAAAGCGTGTCCCTGCAATCAATAGCCTCGGCCGGCCCAGCGGTAGCAACGCCTGCATCATCGCGGGCCATCTCTCGCCAGACCGCATGCCAGTCACCAAGATCAGACCAGCCGGCGGAAAACGGCACCACTGACAGGTTGTCGGTGCGTTCCATCACCGCATAGTCGATTGAAATCTCCTCCGCTTTGCCCCACATTTTGGAATCAAGGCGCAGAAATCCCAGATCAGCGCGGCCCTGATCAACAGCCCCTTGCACCGGTTCCAACAAGTCGGGCGCATGCGCCGCAAACGCATCAAGAATGGTGCGAACCGAAAACAGAAAAATACCCGCGTTCCACAGGAATCGACCCTGATCCAGCATGTTTCGTGCACTTTCCGCATCAGGCTTTTCTACGAACCGGACCAGATCCTGCGCCCCGGTCATCGGCGTTTCGGCCAGTTCCAGCCAACCGTATCCAGTCTCTGCCCGCTCAGGTGTAATGCCAAAGGTTACCAGCCGCCCGGCCCGCGCCGCCTCTGCCCCGACCTCAAGTGCCGCGCGAAAGGCACCCGCATCGGGAATGACATGATCGGACGGCGCCACAAGCATCAGCGCGTCGGGGTCGGATTTCGCCAGCCACATCGCGGCGGCCAGAACCGCTGGTGCGGTGTTCCTGCCCTCCGGCTCGATCAGCACCGCGCCCGGGTCGATGCCTGCCGCGGCGAGCTGTTCGGTGACGATAAACCGAAAATCCGAGCCCGTAACCACCACCGGGGCCGCGAAACCGTCCCCACCCAGACGCTTTGCGGATGCCTGAAACAGGCTCTCTCCTCCAAGAAGTGCAGCGAACTGTTTGGGATAGGATTTGCGCGATAGGGGCCAAAGGCGGGTGCCGGAGCCGCCGCAGAGAAGGACTGGCACAATCAATCAACTATCCTCCGGGAAACCAATATCGTTTTGTGCCTTTGTATCGGCTATTGTGGAGTAGAGGACAATACACGGCCTGGGTGGCTGATCATGCCGCTGGGATCACTTATCAAATGTCAAACATCGACTGCTCTATCTCCTGAACATAAGCGTGCTGTTCCGGTGACAGGTTGCTCAGATCATGATCTCGGTGCCGTCCGATTGCCCCAGGCCGCACGAGTGTTTCACACTTTGAGATAGTTTCATTTGTGAGGTCGATATTGAGGAACCGCAAAAGCCTTCGAATTTCGGGTAGCGGACTGGCACATAGATTATCATAGCTGATTACGAGAAACCGACCTGGCAGCTTTTCCCTGCCAATCCTAATCGCCCTACGGTTCGCACCAATCCAGTAATCCAGGCGCAATTTTTTTGTTCGGTCATCGTCTTCAATTTCCGGGTTATCCCCAAGAATAAACTTTCCCCAGTTGCGCAGCTGGTTTTGATTGTGGCTGAAAATCATATCAAACGCGTTCCGTATCACATGAATATACTTCAGGCCCCGGACATGCTCGGCCAGATCCGGCAGAAAAATGTGCGTGTTTGGTTCTTTCCAGCCCCAACCTATGAACCGGTTCAGATCCGCACCTGTAGACTGGATTATTTCAGTACGTGCTTTCAGTAAGGCTTTCGGCTCATCAAGCTGATCTAAAAGTGCGTATTCTTTTGGCGTTTTGGAAGATCTTAGCCCTTGGGTCATTGCTTTGAAAAAAAGGTGGCAGGCTTTTCTGACGTCTTCGTCTTCGGGAAATTTCTCAAACCAGGCCTCCCGCTGAAAGAGCAACGTGAACCAAAGGTTGTCGTGGGACCTGTTAAGCGTATCTCCAAGATAAAATCCTGTTTCGTCAAGAATTCGGGCGATCGCTCTTGTGCCGCTGCCCCCAATCCCACCAATTGCAACTGGGAACGAGGCACTGGGTTCGTTTGCGGCCATAGGGAACCTCTATTCACTCGTGCAGAGCTTTGGCAGTTGATCGGTTCTGACGTGACAGCACCTAAATAGAATCAGGCGCCTGTAAGCAAGCGCCTGATTCTTCGTTTTTGGTCTGTGGTTTTAATCCCAAGCTTATCTGTCGGTCTGCTCAAGCATGTCGATGCGCGCGCGCAATGTCTCATTTTGCTGATACAGAGCCTTAATCGCTGCAAGGGCAACACCTGATGTATCAAGGGTTGAGATGCCCTTCTCAGAAGCTCCGGTTCCAAATAACGCATAGAAGTCCTGCGCCATTGGGCCAATGTGGCGGACACCTTCATCAGCATCATGCTTATAGGTCCAAGCGCTGACCGGCAGACTTGCAACCTTGGTCAAGATGTCGTCGATATCAACGGGCTCAATTGCCATCTTGTTATTCTTGTCCGAATTTTCGGGAGTTATGCCCGAAAGTTGGTGATGGCCTGAAGCGGGCGGCATATCATGGCGGTGCAATCGCGCCGTCAATCTCAATGAGAAAGGATATGCCACCATGGCCAAATCTACTATTGTACCATTCGAACTTCCATCGGAATTTTCACCTGATCCGCTGACCGAAGTGATCCAGTCCGGTGCGAAGGAGCTTCTGCGCACGGCGGTTCAAGCTGAAGTTTCCGCATTCATCGCCGAGTACGCGCATCTTTTGGACGAAGAAGGCCGCCAACGCCTTGTCCGTCACGGTTTCTTGCCGGAGCGCGAGATGATGACGGGGATCGGCACGGTTCCTGTACAGGTGCCGCGCGTTCGGGACCGCGGCAGCAATGAAGATGGAAGCAAGATCAAGTTCCGCTCGGCGCTGGTGCCGCCCTATTTGCGCAAGTCGAAGTCAGTGGAAGAGTTGCTCCCCTGGCTGTACCTGAAAGGTATCTCGACAGGCGACTTCAGCGAAGCACTGGCAGCACTTCTTGGGCCGGATGCCGAGGGGCTGTCGTCTTCGACCATCACGCGTCTGAAGGCTGCGTGGTGGGAGGAATATGAGACCTGGCGCAAGCGCGATCTCACTGGCAAGCGCTATGTCTACATCTGGGCGGACGGGGTTTACTTCACGCCGCGTCTGGACGGGGATCGTCAATGTATGTTGGTCATTATAGGCGCAGATGAGTATGGTCAGAAGGATGTTTTGGCGATTATGGACGGGTTCCGAGAGAATGCCGACAGTTGGCGCGACCTGTTGAAGGGGCTAAAGAAACGTGGTCTGGCGGTGCCCCCGGAACTGGCCATCGGCGACGGCGCACTTGGGTTTTGGACCGCTCTGCGCGATGTCTTCCCCGAGACGCGCGAACAGCGATGCTGGGTCCACAAAACAGCCAACGTGTTGGGCGCGATGCCAAAATCTTTACACGAAAAGGCCAAGTCCGATCTTCAGGACATCTGCCCTCTCGGTGAATGCATGCATTCACCTGTCAGGCCTAGCTGGCCCGAAGCTGCATGTGTGGACGCCTCCTGGAACGCAAGCAGAATCTTTAAGTGATTTTGGGAAATGCGGTCGAGTTCCTACGTGTGTCCGGCCTCTGATTGCGACGCTCTTGTTCGCGGGCCCTTATGGATAGTTCGAAGATCGGGTCCAAATCATATTTGCGGGGTTTCAACTCCACACAGCTTCCCTGGTTTCCCAATCCCGTCATTCTCGACTGTTCGCCCATAATCCTCCGCTAAGATCTACCGCATTCCGGCTGACAGCTGGCTTTCCTCAGGCCGCCAACTGAACTCGATATACATCCTCGTTTTTCATCACAGCCCAAGCCATCCGGGCCATCTTGTTTGCCAGCGCGATGGCCACCAGCAGTTTGGGTTTGCGTTTCAGCATCCGGTCGAGCCACGAACCATCGGGTGCACCACCTTTTCGTTCATTGGATTGGATGACGGACATTGCTCCAGGGATGAGTAATACCAACGGCGGGATGATTTGACTCGCTTTTTGGATTCCCAAATTGTTCGGTATGTGACTCACTGTTTCTGTCCAGAGAGGGAGGGAGATATGGGTGCCGCGGTTCCGGTTTTGCGCGATGATTTCACGGTGCACGAGTTGCGCGCTTTAGCCGGTCGCGCGTCGAACGGCAAAGTAGCACGTCGGCTTTTGGCGATTGCTCTGGTGCTTGAAGGGTCGTCGCGCAAGGTTGCTGCCCAGAGTTGCGGGATGGATCGCCAAACCCTTCGAGACTGGGTCCATCGATACAATGTCGAAGGTCCTGACGGGCTGTCAGATCGTGGGGGTGGCGGCGCGAAACCTCGATTGTCGCCGGAGCAGATAGCGCAGCTTGCGGTCTGGGTGGAGGCTGGCCCTGATCCGGCCCGCGATGGTGTGGTTCGCTGGCGTCGCGCCGATCTTGCCCGGCGCATTGAGGCGGAGTTCGAGATCAAGCTCCACGAACGCACAGTAGGTAGTTATTTGGTTCAACTGGGCTTTCGCAGGCTGTCGGTCCGCCCCGAACATCCCAACGCCGACCCAGTGGCACAGACTGCATTTAAAAAAAACTTTGCCAGCATCGTAGCCGACATTTTGACTGAACGGGCGAAAGGAAAGCCACTGGAAATATGGTTCCAGGACGAAGCACGGGTGGGCCAGCAGGGAACACTCACCCGTGTCTGGGCGAAGCGGGGAACCCGCCCACGTGCGCCCCGGGATACCCGCTACAAATGGAGCTACGTATTTGGCGCTGCCTGTCCGGCACGTGGTGCCGCAGCTGGGCTGATCCTGCCTTATGTTAACACAGAGGCGATGGGCCTGCATCTCGACGAGGTCTCAAAAACAATCGCACCCGGTTCTCATGCGCTCCTGGTCACAGATGGCGCGGGGTGGCACGGAGCCAAGGGGCTCTTGGTGCCAGACAACATAACGCTCCTGAAGCTGCCCCCCTATGCGCCCGAACTCAACCCGATGGAAAATGTCTGGGCCTATCTGCGCTCCAACAAGCTGGCCATCACCGTGTTCGATACCTACGAGCAGATCCTCGACAAATGCGCAGACGCCTGGAACTTCTTCGAAAATGACCCGCAGCGCATAACCTCAATAACGACCAGAGAATGGGCAACGGTCAATTGATCAAGCCGTTGGTATAATCTTCTGGTATCTTTCTGGCCCATCTTCGACGTTCGCCCCAGCCGGGTTTTCCCGCCTGTAGAGTTCTGTTTTGGCGTCAGGCCTGCCCAGGCGGCAAAATCCCGCCCCTTGCGAAAACTCTCACGTGGGGGTGCGAGAGATGATATTGCCATGGCGCACATGGGCCCGATTCCAGGTATGGTCATCAACCGCTGCGCATTCTCATCCATTCGGGCCGCGGCTTCGATCCGGGATGTCAGGTCATCAATCTGCCAATCCAGAATGCTCAAGTGATCGAAGAGCCGGATGCACATATTGCGCATTATCAACGGGAGTTCGGTGGTTTCGTCGTCGATAACCATAGCTTCGAGTTTTCTGATGTGGGACGGGCCCTGAGCTGCCACAATCCCATACTCGCCTAGATGACCGCGTAGTGTATTGATGACCTGCGTGCGTTGACCGACAAACAATTCTCGCGTTTTCAATAGCATGGATCGGGATTGCTGTTCCGCCGATTTCACGGCGACAAATCTCATCCCGGCGCGCGCTGCGGCCTCCGCAATTGCTTCGGCATCAGCCATATCGTTCTTCTGTCGCTTCCCTTACCACCCTTCAAAATTTCCGGATCTGATTTGACGTTTGTCTGATCTGTGTGATTCAAGGAGTCTCCACTGCTGATATTGGAGGCTGGTTTGTTGGGAAATGTTTGTTTTTCAGAGCTTTATTCGAAGGTTGAGGCGGATTTTCAGGACCGCTTGCTCGGGTATCACAAGTCGCGCCGGGAGGGATTGTGCATCATAGCAAGCGTGATTTTGAACACGCGCAGCGTCAATCTGATGGAAAATGCGGCTGCTCTGCCCCGCGATATCGGCTCTGTGGACCACCGCTATCAATACATTTCGCGGGTTCTGGGCAATCCTCACATCGATACTGATGAGATCATGCAGGCCTATGTTGGTGAAATTTTCCGCCGCCAGTGTGAGGCCGGAGAAACGATTGTGGTGGCCCTTGATCAAAGCAAGCTCAACGAAGGGCATGAGGTTTTGATGTTATCGGTGCGGATGCGGGATCGGGCCCTCCCGGTCGCCTGGCGTGTACGCCAGACCAAAGGGCCGATTGGATGGCGCGTGCAACATGAGCTTTTGGAAGCAGTCCGCCCATGGCTCCCGGCGGATGCGCGTGTGTTGCTGGCGGGAGATCGGTTTTATGGAACCGCCCGATTGGTCGCATGGTGCCAGGAGGCTGGATGGGACTACCGGCTGCGCATGAAGGGAAATATCACACTGCAACATCAGGGTGGCGAGATGATGACGCGCGAAATTGCCCAACTGATGCCCGAAGGGCTTGTAAACGCTGAGCTTTACGGAACGGGCGTCTTTAGCAACATTGGAGTGCTTCACGAGGAGGGGCACAAAGAGCCTTGGATTATTGCCATGAATGCAGCACCGTCCGAGTACAAGGTGCTCGATTATGGAATGCGTTGGGGAATTGAAGCCATGTTCTCCGACTTCAAAACCCGGGGCTTTGAAATTACTCAAAGCCAGATCAAAAAGCCGGATCGATTGGCCCGCCTCATTTTGGTGCTGGCAATCGCCATGTACTGGGCTGTTTCAACCGGAGCAAACGAAGAGCACCACGTCGCAATACGCGGCGAAAAAAGGGGATTCGAAAAGCCCGAAGGTCCTTATGCTCTCTCTTCAAGACAGGCCTTCGTGCTATCCGACGATGCCTCGCAGGTTATGCCAAAATCCCCAAGCTCTGGGATGTCTGGCTAAATTGAAGGGTGGTAAGGTCGCTTCCTGAATGGCTTGACATATTGCGGAGGGATCAATCGAACCTCATGTCCGAGCCGTTCGATCTCGCGGCCCCAGTGATGGGAACTGGCGCAAGCCTCCATCGCAACAAGGCAACATGTTTGCGCCGACAGAAAATCCAGAACACACCCGCGCCGGATTTTGCGGCGGAATACGGTAGACCCATCTGCGGTAGCTCCATGAAACTGAAACACATTCTTGGCAATATCGATCCCGATTATGCTAACTTCCATCTTGGACGTCTCCTCTTGTAGCTGTTTTGACACCGCCACCTTGGCACAATGCGATGCCCTTGGGGGAAGAGGCGTCCACTCCATCATATTTGGGCTTTTGAAAGAACGTACAGGGAACGAAAGGCTGATTGACGGCCAGAGCTGATGTTGGATGATGCTTGCGTCTGGAGGGGTCATGATAGAGCAAGCATTTGCCTCAACGTGGGGGCTTTCATATTCGGATTTTGAGTTTCTAAACCGGTTTGGGGCGAAGTCGCGGGTCGCGATTGCATGCCAACTCCTCTTTTTTCGCCAGCATGGCCGGTTTCCTGCCACGCGCGGTGATCTTGACCCTGATGTGATCGTGTACGTTGCTGACCAGATTGGGGCGACAGACGATCTTTCCTACTCTTTTTCCAGTGACACCGCGCGGCGGCAACGTGCGAGTATTCTGGATTTTCTCGGGTTTCGCCGGGCTTCTGATCGTGATCGGGCCAGACTCCAGGCATGGATGATTGAACAGCTCGGTGGGCGTGACCTGAACTTGGCGGATTGGGTTGAGCGGGGCTATGCACAGGCCCGTCAAATGAACGTGTTTGTTCCTTCAGCTTACCACCCTTCAAAATTTCCGGATCTGATTTGACGTTTGTCTGATCTGTGTGATTCAAGGAGTCTCCACTGCTGATATTGGAGGCTGGTTTGTTGGGAAATGTTTGTTTTTCAGAGCTTTATTCGAAGGTTGAGGCGGATTTTCAGGACCGCTTGCTCGGGTATCACAAGTCGCGCCGGGAGGGATTGTGCATCATAGCAAGCGTGATTTTGAACACGCGCAGCGTCAATCTGATGGAAAATGCGGCTGCTCTGCCCCGCGATATCGGCTCTGTGGACCACCGCTATCAATACATTTCGCGGGTTCTGGGCAATCCTCACATCGATACTGATGAGATCATGCAGGCCTATGTTGGTGAAATTTTCCGCCGCCAGTGTGAGGCCGGAGAAACGATTGTGGTGGCCCTTGATCAAAGCAAGCTCAACGAAGGGCATGAGGTTTTGATGTTATCGGTGCGGATGCGGGATCGGGCCCTCCCGGTCGCCTGGCGTGTACGCCAGACCAAAGGGCCGATTGGATGGCGCGTGCAACATGAGCTTTTGGAAGCAGTCCGCCCATGGCTCCCGGCGGATGCGCGTGTGTTGCTGGCGGGAGATCGGTTTTATGGAACCGCCCGATTGGTCGCATGGTGCCAGGAGGCTGGATGGGACTACCGGCTGCGCATGAAGGGAAATATCACACTGCAACATCAGGGTGGCGAGATGATGACGCGCGAAATTGCCCAACTGATGCCCGAAGGGCTTGTAAACGCTGAGCTTTACGGAACGGGCGTCTTTAGCAACATTGGAGTGCTTCACGAAGAGGGGCACAAAGAGCCTTGGATTATTGCCATGAATGCAGCACCGTCCGAGTACAAGGTGCTCGATTATGGAATGCGTTGGGGAATTGAAGCCATGTTCTCCGACTTCAAAACCCGGGGCTTTGAAATTACTCAAAGCCAGATCAAAAAGCCGGATCGATTGGCCCGCCTCATTTTGGTGCTGGCAATCGCCATGTACTGGGCTGTTTCAACCGGAGCAAACGAAGAGCACCACGTCGCAATACGCGGCGAAAAAAGGGGATTCGAAAAGCCCGAAGGTCCTTATGCTCTCTCTTCGTAACTCCCAAGCACCCTGTCCGATAGGGTTGCGGGGTTTTGTTCCGTCAGAGCCGTGCGATGATCTGAGGTGGTGACAGGGTCAGGATTTCCAGGATGTTGAACCGGTGTTTTCTGGCCGTCGAGATGACGGACCTGATGTCGGCGAAGACCCGCGCGCCCTCGAGGGTGCGGAAGGTGCCCGAGATTTTCATGCGCAGCTTCATCATGCGCAGGTCCTGTTCGGCCTGATTGTTTGTGAATGGGACCGCGAAGTCGGCGATGAATCGCAAAACGTCATCGCGGTAGTCACGCAGGCGGAGGAGCAGGTTGTGGCCTGGCCGCCTGGCTTTTCGGCCGCGGGTGCCGGGGCTTTTGGCCAGCGGGGGCTGGCGTTCGTGGAAGGCGAGCCCCTTGGCGAGGATCGCCATGTATCTGGTGACTATACCCTGGCGAACCAGTTCCGGGAGTTCGGTCTCGCCTTGATCCTGAGCCGCGCATCTGAGCTGATTGGCGCTATGAAGCACTGCGCTCATCTCCGTCGCCCAAGGCTCTTTTTCGATCTCTTCGATGGCCTTGAGTTCGCGCAAGTGATGCGCCCCGCAGAGGGCGTGGGCGTCCACTCCGCTCATATGGGCGTAGTAGGGTTTCCAGTGATCATGAATGATCGTCCCGCCGGTCAGGAAGGTTGGAACAGCACCGCGTTTGGCGCTGATGCGGTAATGGGTGAAGGCGGTATCGCAGATCGTGTGCAGCCAGTGCAGCTTGCCGGCAACACGAAGTCCGGTCTCGTCCAGATGCCGAACGCCGCCTTCGGCAAGCCGGGCGAGAATGTGTTCAACCACGACACCCATCTTATTTGCCGCGCCGCGCGTCCAGTTGGTCACGCTGGCCGCGCACAAGCTGGTGGCCCCAAACAGGTCGCGCATAAGCTGGCAGACCCGATCCTCGGGTATCAGCTGCTGAACATTGCAATAGACCGCCACTGCCCGCATGCGCGTGCCATATTGCACATGCGCGGCCACGCCATCGGGAAAGCCAGCCGTCGTCGTGGCTCGACAATGGTCGCAACAATAAACCGCCGCCTGATGCTCGGTGACCTCCAGGCGTGGCGCAGGCAAGTCGAACACCTGACGCTTCTCGATCCCTTTCACCATCTCCGCCGTCAGGGCGCTCTGACAGGCGCTGCAATGCGTCGCCTCATGCCGTTCGACAAAGTCGGGTGTTGACGTCTGGCGCAGGGTGTCGCCCCGGTGGCCAACTTGGCCGCCACTTTTCTTTCCGGATTTGCCACGCAGGCTGCGCGGGGCTGGCTTCTTCAGGCCATCACTTGAAGGGGGCTTGCTGCTATTGCTGCTGTTCTTGGCCAACTGTCGGCGCAGGTCCGTGATCTCTTCCGCCATGCTCGCCAACGCAGCTTCAAGCTCAGCGATCCGACGCAGAGCCGTGGCGAGAAGTTGTTCAAGGGCGGCAACCTGATCCATCCCACCACTGATTCAGAGAAATCAACCCGGCGCCACAGAATTCAGACAAGAAAGAAAAAAAACACGCGCAAAATGGCAAATTCGACTCACCATAAAACTGACAATAACACTCAAACGTGGGGGGTGCTTGGGAGTTACCTCTCTTCAAGACAGGCCTTCGTGCTATCCGACGATGCCTCGCAGGTTATGCCAAAATCCCCAAGCTCTGGGATGTCTGGCTAAATTGAAGGGTGGTAAGGTTCCTTCAGTGAAGATCATGGAGCGGCTTGCGCGCGCGGCCCGTCGGGATTTCCGCGAGGGGTATTTGACGAAGGTGGCATCGCGGTTATCGACCGAGAGGGTTACGCAGTTAGAATGGACGCTGTCTGAGCCCTTGGCGACAACGGGGTTTCAGCGTCTGAAGGATGATGTCGGTGCTGCAACGCTAGACAGCGTACTGCTGACGGCGCAAAAGGTGTCCTTTGTCGCGGCGCTCAATCTTCCATTGGATATTCTTGGTGATGTCGAACGCGGTTGGGTGATGCGTATTGCATGTCAGGTAGAAGGCGAAACCGCCTCGGAAATGCGTCGCCATGCGCCCGAGAAGCGCTTCGGGCTTCTTGCGGTCTACCTGATGCATCGCCGCTCTCAGCTGATTGACGGCCTCATTGACCTGCTTTTGGAGGTGGTTCATCGCCTGGGAACACGGTCACGCCGAAAGGTCATTCAGGGCATCGCGGCAGATATAGGCGCGGTTCATGGCAAGGAGCGTTTGCTTGTCGAGATTGCCATGGCCGCGCTGGATCATCCCGAGGGTCGGATTGAAGACGTTATCTTCCCTATCGCTGGGGCGGCTAAACTCCGGGCAGTCATTGACGAACATCGCGCCAAGGGTACCTTGGACACGCGCATCCAACAGACCATGCGCAACTCATATGCCAGCCACTACCGCCGCATGCTGCCACCGTTGCTCCGGGCTTTGCGATTTCGCTCGAACAATGCAATGTGGCATCCGATATTGACCGCCTTGGTTCTGATTGTCCGGTTTGCGGAAGCCGGTCGCCGGGTTGTTTCTGAAAATGATATTCCAGCAGGGATCATTCCCGGAAAATGGCGCAGCGCAGTCATTGATGAGAATGGTCGGGTCAATGTTGTGTCCTTCGAGCTCTGTGTGCTGACACAGCTTCGCGAACGCATCCGCGCCAAAGAGATATGGATCGAAGGTGCGGACCGCTACCGCAACCCGGATGATGACCTGCCGGGAGATTTCGACACGCGTCGAGATTCCTACTACGCTGATCTGGGGCTATCGCAGGATGCAAGAGGCTTTGTCGCGGGCGTGAAAGCCGAGCTGGAGAAGGAACTGCGGCTGTTGAACGCCACCTTGCCTGACAATGATAAGGTGCGCTTGCGGCGGGGTGGGGAGAACCGGATTTCCATTACGCCCTTTGCGCCAGCCCCAGAGCCGCCTGGTTTGGCCACGCTGAAAAGCGAGGTTGCCCGGGCGTGGCCGATGACCGGGCTTTTGGATGTTCTCAAAGAAACAGCACTCGATACTGGGTTTTTGAGCGGCTTTCAGACCTCGGCCAGTCGGGAGGCTCTGCCGCCTGCCGTGCGAGATCAACGCCTGTTGCTCTGCCTTTACGGCTTGGGAACCAACGCGGGCCTGAAACGCGTGGCCGCTGGTTCACCCGATGTCAGTTATGACGAACTTCTGCACATTCGCAGACGGTATATTGACCCGGCTTCCTTAAAGGCGGCTTGCGCGCAGGTTGCCAATGCAACGCTTGCAATTCGCGAACCGGAAATCTGGGGCACGCCGGGCACAACATGTGCTGGGGATTCCACCAAGTTCGGGGCCTGGGATCGCAATCTGATGACGGAGTGGCATGCGCGCTATGGCGGGCGCGGCGTCATGATTTATTGGCATGTAGAGCGTCAGGCGACCTGCATTTATTCTCAGCTGAAGCGTTGTTCGTCCTCTGAGGTAGCCGCAATGATTGAGGGTGTCTTACGGCATTGCACGGACATGGAAATCCAACGGCAGTATGTGGACAGCCACGGCCAAAGCGCAGTTGGCTTTGCTTTCTGCCATCTTCTGGGCTTTGAGCTTGCGCCGCGCCTCAAGGCAATTGCGCGGCAGAAACTCGCCCTCCCTAGTGCGGGTATGCGAGGGCAACTGCCCAATCTCCTTCCGATCCTGTCGGGCGTGGTCGATTGGGGCGAGATCGAACGCCAGTATGACGAGATGGTCAAATACGCAGCGGCCATGCAGCACGGGACGGCTGATCCCGAGGCCATCCTTCGCCGGTTCGCCCGATCCGATGTGATGCACCCCACCTACAAGGCGCTGGCGGAGCTTGGTCGCGCCATAAAGACGATTTTTCTGTGCCGCTATCTGCGCTCAGAGGCCTTCCGTCGGGAAATTCATGAGGGATTGAACGTCGTCGAGAACTGGAACAGCGCCAACAGCTTCGTGTTCTTTGGCAAGGGCGGTGAAATTGCCACCAATCGTGTGCGGGATCAGGAGACCGCTGCTCACGCGTTGCACTTGCTACAATCGTCACTGGTCTACGTGAACACGCGGATGGTGCAGTCCGTCCTGCGCAACCCCGATGTGGCCGCCCGCTTGTCCCCTGAGGATTATCGCGGCCTGTCCCCGCTCATCTACCTACACATCAACCCTTATGGCCGCTTCGAGGTCGATCTGGATAAGCGGATCGATTTCGGGCTCTTGGCCGCGTAATTGGAGTCCGTATGTCCTCTCAACTACTCGCAGAATGTATGGAGCAATTCGGTCTCCATGGTTTTGAACCGGAATTCCAATCGTATTTTTTGCGGCTAAAATCCCGCTTGCTCTCCAGGGGGTCGAGTGAGGCTGAGTGCAGAAAACCACGTTAAGAAATTTAAAATCATTTGAAAACAATGAATTAAGAGGCTTGCAAATGCGCACAAAATTCGCAGAAAGCACAGCTATAAAAATCATTTGATTACAACGGGTTACTTTTCTTAGAGGGGTATTTTGCACTGAGCCCTAATGGACCCCACTTTGGTTGTCTTCACCATAAGCACTTTTTAACAACCCCTAATACCAAGGGTGCTTCAAAATGACTCAGCTATGGATTTTGGGTACCGCCTGAGGTGCTGAGGTGATTCAAGATTGGCAAAGGAGACCACCGATGCCAGCCAGGATACCGATGCGAGCCGATTTTACCGCCAATGATCTGCGCAAGCTTGCCGCAGAGAGTTCTGATGCCCGGCAGAGCCGACGGCTTTTGTCGCTTGCCGCTATCGCCGATGGCATGTCGCGTGGGGCTGCGGCCCGCATTGGCGGGATGGACCGGCAAACGCTCAGGGACTGGGTGCTCCGTTTCAACGCTGATGGTCCAGCGGGGCTGCTGGATCGGCAGCGAGGAGGCTCGCGATCCCGCCTTGACAATGCGCAACTGGATGAACTGGCGGCTCTTGTCGAGACCGGTCCTGATCCTGAAAAGGACGGTGTCGTCCGCTGGCGGCGGGTCGATTTGAAGAATGTGATCAAGGCGCGTTTTGGCGTCGACTATCACGAGCGCCATGTGGGGCAGATTCTGCACAATCTGGGCTTTTCCCACATCAGCGCACGCCCTCAGCACCCGGGGCAGGACGTGCAGGTCATTGAGGATTTCAAAAAAACTTCGGCGACAATCTGAAGGAGACGCTTCAGGGGGTGCCGCCGGACAAACCCGTCGAAATCTGGTTCCAGGACGAGATGCGTCTCGGTCAGAAGAACACCCGCGTCCGCCAGTGGGCACGCAAGGGCACACGGCCCCGCCAGCCCGCCGATCAGCGTTACCAAAATGCGTATCTTTTTGGCGCCATCTGCCCCGAACGCGGCACCGGCGCGGCGATCATGATGCCAGCAGCCGACACCTATGCGATGCAGCGCCACCTGGAAGAAATCAGCAAAATTGTCTCCGATGGCGCCCACGCCGTCATCCTCATGGACCAAGCCGGCTGGCACACGACATCCGCTCTGGAAATCCCGCAAAACCTGTCGCTCATGTTTCTGCCGCCCAAATCACCAGAGCTGAATCCAACCGAAAACATTTGGCAATATCTCCGCCAGACATGGCTCGCAAACCGGACGTTCGACACATATGACGCGATTCTCGACGCGGGGTGCGAGGCCTGGAACAACCTCATCGCAAGACCGCAAACCATCACATCCATCGCAAGCCGCAACTGGGCGAAAGTCGGTCAGATTGAATAACCCTTGGTATAACGGTTGCTTACAATAGAGCAATTCCGGCCCAATTAGTTGCCTATAACAGCACAACATGTTGAAACTAAAAGGTAATTTACCCCTGAACTTATAGAACTGTAACTCCCAAGCACCCCCTGCAAGATGAGCAAGATGAGCGGGGCTTTGGTGGGTGCTGTCCGGTTATAGGCGCGCGATGATCTGAGCTGGTGGGACCGTGATGATCTCAAGGATATTCAGCCCATGCTTTCCGGCTGTGGAGATCACGGACCGGATGTCGGCGAAGACCCGGGCTCCCTTGATCGTGCGGAAACTCCCCGGGATCTTGAGATATGCCCAAAAGTTGGTGAAGGGGACGTCAAAATCCGTAAGGAACCGCAAGACGTCGTCGCGGAAGTCTCGCAAGCGAATGAGGAGATTATGCCCCGGCCTTCGCGGCTTTCTCCCTCGAGAACCGGTTTTTGGCACCAATGGTGGCAGCCCTTCATGGAAGTCTGTGCCCTTGGCAAGGATTGCCATGTACTCGGCGAGTATATCCTCATGAACGGATGCCGGGAGTTCGGTGTCGCCTCTCCCCTGCGCGGCACACTTCAGCTGATTGGCGTTGGTGAGCAGCGCGCTCAACTCTGTCGCCCATGGCTCTTTTTCGATCTCGGCGACGGCCCTCGGTTCGCGCAGGTGATGTGCTCCTCAGAGGGCGTGTGCGTCCACCCCCTCCATATGGGCGTAATACGATTTCCAGTGATCATGGACGATCGTCCCACCGTTCAGGAAGGTTGGAACAGCACCGCGCCCGGGATCGATCCGGTAGTGGGTGAATGCGCCATCACAGATCGTATGCAACCAGTGCAGCTTGCCGGCGACACGCAGCCCGGTCTCGTCCAGATGCCGAACACCGCCTCCCGTGAGGGTATCACGAATGTGCTCGACCACGCCACTCAGACGCTGCGCTGTGCCATTGACCCGGTTGGTCACGCTGGCCGCGCACAGGCTGGTGGCTCCGAACAGATCCCGCAGGAGTTGGCAGACCCGATCTTCGGGGATCAGCTGCTGGACATTGCAGTAGACCGCCGCGGCCCGTATGCGCGGACCATATTGCACATGCGCGCTCACGCCCTCGGGAAACGCGCCCGTTGTCGTGGCTCGGCAATGCGCGCAGCCGTAAATCATTGCCTGATGCTCGGTGACTTCCAACTGCGGCGGGGGCACGTCGAACACCTGACGGGTCTTCACCCCCTCGATCATCTCTGGCGTCAGGCGCTGCTGACAGGTAGGACACTGCGCTGCTTCATGGCGTTGCACAAAGTCTGGCGTTGGCGTCTGGCGCAGGGTGTCGCCCCGGTGGCCAGTCTGGCCGCCGCTTTTCCTGCCGGACTTTCCACGCAGGCTGCGTGGTGCCGGCTTCTTCAGCCCATCACTCGAGGGAGGCTTGCTGCTGTTACGGCTGTTTTTGCCAAGCTGCCTGCGCAGTTCATCAATCTCTTGCGCCTGGAATGCTACAAATTCTTCCAACTCCGAGATCCGGCGCAGAGCCATAGCGAGGCTTTGTTCAAGGGAGGCAACCTTATCCATTCCAGCAGTGATTCAGAAAATCAACCCGAGCGCAATGGAACCCTGAGCAGAACGGAAGTTTCATTAAACCAGTATTCCTTTGTGAGCGGGTTTTCGGTCTTTTTCTCCCCGGTCGCAGGATCTGTTTTTCCGGTCATGGTCGTCCTTTCGATGTTTGCGGCTGTCAGGCCGGTGCTCTGGATGCGGGTTCCGGACCGATGAGAAGGAGCGGCTTCCACCAGCCCCTTACGTCCAGGTGCCGGACCGCGCCGAGGACGCGGCTGTCCAGGGACCCGGGCGTGTCGCCCTCGACGATGAGCGATCCGTCGGGTCGGCGCTCCGCGATGCGCTTGAGGATACGCAGGCCGTCCGGGGCATCGGGCGAGCAGAGATGGGAATACCATGGTGCGCCCCGGTGGCGGGGGTCCAGGCAGAAGGTGACATGGCTCGCCACTTCCGGTCCTGACCGGATATAGAGACCGCGCGGGACGGAGGTGGTGGCATTGCCGATCAGAAGCCCGGCGGCACTTGCGGCCCAGATGAGCAGCAAAATCGCCATGACCGGTGCGCCGAAGACAAGAGACCGGATGATTTCCTTTCGCAAGGTCAAAGGCTTTGTCCTTTTTCTTCAATCGGGGTCTGACCCTTCCTGCCGCCGCCGGACAGCCAGCGCGGGGGGCCGGGCGGGCGGTCCCGCATCACGGCGCGCAGGCGATGAAGATGCCAGCGGAGCGGACTTTCGAGCCGCGCCCGCAGCCTCCAGGCATGAACCTCATGGCGGCAGTGCGGTGAGGTGAGACACCAGTCGATCAGATCGAGCGTGCGCATAAGACCGCCCCGGCGTATGTGGGGCCGGGGCAGGAGATCAATGCTCCATGGCCGGAGATTACGGGGCACCGGCAACCCCGCTGCGCGCCGCGCCTCCAGGAACCCGGACCAGCGGTTGGTGTGGCAGGACTCCGGTCCGAAGTCGAGCGTCTCGAATGCGATCCCCGGCAATGCGTCCCAGATGCAGCGGGCGTCGGCATTGTCCAGCGCAGACTTCAACGCAGGCAACGCTTCTTCCTCAGCCGCTTGCACCGCCGGGCCAACCGCCTGGTGAAGCTCCGGGCCTTGCGGCGGGCCTGTTTCGGATCCCGGCCCGGGCGTCGCTTCACGGCGCACCGGGGCTGCCCGGGACATCAGGCGTTTCAGCATTGCGGATTTCCTCCAGTTTTTCGAGCCGCTTGCGCACGGCGTGGGCGCTGCGCCCGATCTCCTTGCCGACCTCTGCGTGGGACTGGCCTTCTTTCAGCATCGCGAACATGCGCGCGTCATCCTCCTGCAACCATCTGCTGCCGTGACGCGCCGTCTTCTCTTTTTTGCCCGTGTCCGGACCCGATGCAGCGTCCGGCCCGTCACGGCCCGGGCTTGCGCCGGTCTCCCCGGACCCCGGAGCGGTTCCCTGTGGGTCCGTTTCGGGCTTTGCTGACCCTGTTCCGGGTGTCTCTGCGTCTCCGGGCGCGCCCGATGCCCCGTCGGCCCCGACCGTTTCCGATGGCTCCTTCGGACCGGGGTCAGCCGCATCGTCGGGGCGTCCGGAGATATCCGGTTCGACCCGCGAGGGCTCGGGGCTCGGTGTCATCGAAGAGGGTGTTTCGCCGTCGTGTTCAGCCTCGTCGGGCTGCGGCGGGACAGGGCTTTCCTGCATCGCGTCCAGGGATCCCAGAGCGGCTTCGACCGCCCATGGTCCGCCGACGCGCAGGCGGGCGATGAGCTGCGCTTCGGTCGCGGAGAGCGTGACATTCTCCCCAACATCGGGGTCTTCCCCGGCTTTCTGTGCCTCAACCCCTGTGTGCAGGCTGGCCGGAGCATGTTGCGTGTCGCTGTCCCCTTCGGCCTGCGCGTCGCCGGCATTCCGATCTCCGGGGCGCGGGCCGATGCCATAGTCGATATCCGGCTCCACCTCGGGGAAGCCGTCCTCGGGGGCGCTCTCGCCCGGGGATTGTGTGCCCTCTTTTTCTGGCCCCTGCGCCTGATCGGCCGGGCCATGACTCTGCGCTCCGGCCTCCGCTGCCTTCGCGCCCTTCACCGCCCCGGTTGCCGACGTGGCGACTTCCGGGTTTGTTTTGTCTTTCACGCCATCGGCGGCCTCTGCCTCCCCGATCCGTTTCATGACCTGCGCATGCCGTTTCGTAGCGGCGAGATGCTCTGCCACGTCTTCGGGCGATCTGACCCGGTCCTTCATGTCCGTCCGGGTGAACCAGATGGCTTTCGTGGCGAGGATCGGTTTGGACTTGCGGGTGAATATCAGCGCGCCATGCACGGGCAGCTGGCCCAGCGTTGCGGCCGACATGAGCGGCACCTCGCGGAGTTGTTCCTGCTCGCTGGTTCCGAGCGTGCCGGTCATGGGGGCGAGCGGCGCGGCCGAACTCGACGATCCCTGCGTCCGGGTGCGGATGGTGTGTTTACCGAGCATGGTGACGATATCGCTGGCGGTGCGCGATGAGCCGACGGCACTGACCACCCTGGCCTCGCAGCTGTCGAACCAGGCGGAGGCCCCGGCATCGCCGCCCCAGGCCTCCACGAGCTGCCCGTAGTTCTGATAGATCAGCATGAGATGCATGCCGATGGAGCGCCCGGCATCGCGGACATTGGTCAGTATGTCCATGCCACCGAGTACGCGGGCCTCATCGATGAGAAAGAGGCGGCGGGCTTTCGGGCGGTCGGGTTGCTCGGTGAGCCCGGCGATGACGAACATCGCGCCGAACAAGAGGCGCGGGAAGGAGGAGAAGTCCCGGGCCGCAAGTTCGGGCAGGTTGATGAAGATGTCGGATTTGGGTCCGAGCGCGGCGATATGGTCGGCGGGGGATCTGTCGGATCGGGCGAAGGCCTGGATGTCGGGAAAGCGGACGAAGGCCAACTTGTTGGAGATGCCCTTGACCACGCCCGGGAAGGTGCGGTCGTCGAGCGCCGCGATCCCGGTCATCTCGTCATTGATATAGGGCAGATCGGGGTAGGTGGCCGCGATGCGCTGCGCCTGTTCTATCACCTCCTCCCGCTTGCGGTTGATGAATCTCGAAATCTCCCCCGCGACATTGTTGTTCTTTCTCTCGACGTAATAGGCCATGAGCGCGGCGAAGAGGCTGACGGACATATCGTGGAAATATTCGCTGTTCTCGGAGGACCGCGCATGGGCGGGCATCAGCGTTTTGGCCATGGTGTAGTAGACCGAAGGGGTGTCGGGTGCGAGCGGCGCGATGGCCTTGAAGGGATCGAACCCGGTTTCGGCATCGATGACGATGGCCCGATACCCCATGGCTTCGCGTGCCTCGCGGGTGCGCGCGTAGAGGTCGCCTTTGGGATCTACGACGACGAGCGGGCCGTCATAGGTGAGAATGTTGGGAATGACGATGCCGGCGGTCTTGTACCCGGCCGAGGGGGCCAGCACCAGGGCATGGCCGTTGCCCGCGCCCGGGTCGATGGTGACGAGATGGCCGGTCCCCTGCCGCCCCCAGCTGCGGGGCCGTCCCGGATCGAAGCCGGGAGTCTCTCCGATGGGATCGGAATGTTCGCCGAGCACGATGCCGCCGGGATGGGTAAATCGCTGCCGGATCTCGCCGCGACTGGCCCATGTGGCCTGAGGCAGACCGTCTTTATGTCCGCTCCCCGCCGGGCCGTCGCGGGTGGCGTCGTCAATGGCCCTGATCAGCCCTTTCCAGAGCCGGTAGCCCACGCCTGCGGTGATGGTCGCCATGATCACAAACCCGGCGAAGGCAAAGAGGACCGCTGTTTCTGCTGTGGAATAGTTGAAGAGGATGGTCCGGAACCAGGGCCATGTATTGTCGAAGACCCATGTGGCCTGCCAGGCGCCGTCGATCTTCCAGGGCCGGGTGGCATAGAGCGCGATGCCGGGAAACCAGAGACACCACCAGAGCGGGGACCTGCGCCCGAGACCGAGGGCGATCCCGTGGCAGATCATGGCGGGCAGGAGCGCGGCGAGCAGGAGGCCGGGATCGTAGGACCAGGCGGGTGTGGTGGCGCGCATATAGAGCGCGACGTTGACGATAAACCCGAGCCATGTGGCAAGGAGCAGGGCGAGCGGCAGGAGGCCGACAGGCGAGACGAGCGTGTCCCGCGCACGGGTCAGTCCCCGCCGGATGGCGGCAGCTGTCCTTTGTCTGCGGGAGATGTTTCGGTCGGTCATTGGGACTGGCCTTTTGTGATGGGTCGGGCGGGTGTGGACAGAAGGAGCGCCGTCCGACCGGTTTCGGCGTGGTGGACCTGCCGTCCGGAGAGTCCGGCCATGGCGCGGGCGGCTTTCCGGCGCAGAACGGAAACGGGCAGCGATCCGAGCACGGGCAGCGATGCGACGACCGGCCCGAAGGCCCCATCGTTGGAGAGCACGACCACGGGCCGGGGATCTTCGGTAAGGAGAGACACCCAGGCCCAGGGCAGGAAGGCTTCGAGACAGATCAGCACATCGAAGCCCGGGTCATGGGCAGCGGAGGTCCCGTCGCCCTCCATCAGCGTCCAGGTGCCGGTGACGCCGGGAATACCGAAGCCTGCGCGGGTGATCGTGGCATCGCCTGTGCGCGCGCATGTTTCCGGGTCCAGCCGCCGGAGCGCACTGCGGCGGACGCCCTCATATGGTTCGGAGACGCCGATAAAGAGGGTGAGGTTCCGGGTCTTTGCAGCGCGGCACCAGAAGGCGCGTGCGTCGGCGTCTTCGGCCCGGAAGATGTTTTCGCCCAAGCTTGCTGTGCCGCCCTCGGGAAGGCTGTCCCTGAGCGCGATCCAGCGGGCGCGTTCGGTGATGGTGACGGGTTCGGGGATCTCCCGCCACAGGGACGTGGCCCCTGCGCCGGGCGCACCGGGTAAGATATTCCAGACCGCAAGTGTCGCGGCAATGCCGGTAAAGAGCACCGTCCGGATCCTTCGGCTCCGCAGGGTCTCCGCGACGGTCAGCGCCAGCGCGGTGACGATCAGGCCGGCAAATCCCGCGCCTGGCAGAAGGGCGGCCAGCGGCAGGAGCGGCGAGGCGGGGAAGACCGGGAGTGCCAGAAGCGCCAGGGTCACGGGCAGGATGCCGGTCCCTGCGGCAAGCAGCGAGAGCGCGACCACGATCCCTGCGGCTCCGGCCCAGGCAACTCCCGGGTCCATGCCAACCCCGACAAGACCAGTGGCCGAAGCGATGGCGGGCCAGAGCATGAAGCCGGCCATGGCGGCGGCACGCAGCGCGGCCAGTCCGGACCAGGCCGCGACGAGCAATGGCAGGAGCGCCAGCGCGAAGGGCACGGATGGCAGAAAGAAGGCCGCAAAGGCGAGCGCCGCACTCGCGGGTCCAAAGAGGTAGCTGCGCCAACCGCCTGCCAGCGCCTGTCTCATGCGCCCGCCCTCCGGGCCGCGGCTACGGCCCCGAGCACGGCGAAAGGGCCTTGCGTCATCAGCGTGTCGTTGAAATCGCGTCTGGAGCCTTCGGGTTCCGGGGCCTCGGGGATGCGGAGGCGGCAGCCCCGGCCCGGATGATGCGCCAGCGCATGGGCAAAGGCCCGCCCCGCAGGGCTTGTCGGCGCATCCCGGTCGGGCGCAAGGATGACCTCGCGGTCCATCGGGAGCGGCGCGCGCTTCCATCCCGAAACCCCGAACACCGCCCAGGTCTCAAGCCCCGTTATACCAAGGGTGCTTCAAAATGACTCAGCTATGGATTTTGGGTACCGCCTGAGGTGCTGAGGTGATTCAAGATTGGCAAAGGAGACCACCGATGCCAGCCAGGATACCGATGCGAGCCGATTTTACCGCCAATGATCTGCGCAAGCTTGCCGCAGAGAGTTCTGATGCCCGGCAGAGCCGACGGCTTTTGTCGCTTGCCGCTATCGCCGATGGCATGTCGCGTGGGGCTGCGGCCCGCATTGGCGGGATGGACCGGCAAACGCTCAGGGACTGGGTGCTCCGTTTCAACGCTGATGGTCCAGCGGGGCTGCTGGATCGGCAGCGAGGAGGCTCGCGATCCCGCCTTGACAATGCGCAACTGGATGAACTGGCGGCTCTTGTCGAGACCGGTCCTGATCCTGAAAAGGACGGTGTCGTCCGCTGGCGGCGGGTCGATTTGAAGAATGTGATCAAGGCGCGTTTTGGCGTCGACTATCACGAGCGCCATGTGGGGCAGATTCTGCACAATCTGGGCTTTTCCCACATCAGCGCACGCCCTCAGCACCCGGGGCAGGACGTGCAGGTCATTGAGGATTTCAAAAAAACTTCGGCGACAATCTGAAGGAGACGCTTCAGGGGGTGCCGCCGGACAAACCCGTCGAAATCTGGTTCCAGGACGAGATGCGTCTCGGTCAGAAGAACACCCGCGTCCGCCAGTGGGCACGCAAGGGCACACGGCCCCGCCAGCCCGCCGATCAGCGTTACCAAAATGCGTATCTTTTTGGCGCCATCTGCCCCGAACGCGGCACCGGCGCGGCGATCATGATGCCAGCAGCCGACACCTATGCGATGCAGCGCCACCTGGAAGAAATCAGCAAAATTGTCTCCGATGGCGCCCACGCCGTCATCCTCATGGACCAAGCCGGCTGGCACACGACATCCGCTCTGGAAATCCCGCAAAACCTGTCGCTCATGTTTCTGCCGCCCAAATCACCAGAGCTGAATCCAACCGAAAACATTTGGCAATATCTCCGCCAGACATGGCTCGCAAACCGGACGTTCGACACATATGACGCGATTCTCGACGCGGGGTGCGAGGCCTGGAACAACCTCATCGCAAGACCGCAAACCATCACATCCATCGCAAGCCGCAACTGGGCGAAAGTCGGTCAGATTGAATAACCCTTGGTATTACGTATCGCAGTGTCAGGGCCGTCTCGGGGCCTTCCGCGATCACCAGGGGCGCGTCCTTCTCAACACTGGCAGCCGCCGGAAACCGGTCCGGTGCCCCGCCGATTGTGCCGAAGGCGGGCTTGGGGATTTCCGCGGTTGCCTTGCGCCCGTCCTCATCAATGAGAATGCGCTGGCCGCCGACCGCATGTCCGTTCCCATCCATGGCCCAGACCACCAGCGCGGGCCGGTCGGGATCGCGGACGCGCAGGCGCGGGACCGGTGGCAGCCAGGCCAGGCCGGTTTCGGGCAGGTCCCGAATGCCACGCCCGGCGAGATAGACCTCTGCCGGGCTGCCCCGCACCGGACGGGTCCAACCTTCTATCGTCTGCACCAGCGCCCGGAGGTAAGCGCGGTCCCCGGCAGCCCTGGCCCTGGGCTTTCGTCTGTCTGGCATCGGGTCGTCGCCCAGCCAGCGCGACGCCTCTGCGAGCACACGCGGAAAGTCGCTTCGCGCGCTTGTGAGGCCACAGAACACCATCGCGGCAAGATCGAGAGTATCGCCGCCTTCCCCGGCGGAATGATCGCACCAGAGCCCGCGCCTGGGCCCCCGCATCTTCATCGATATCGCGTCGTTCTCCCTGGCGCGCCAGTCGGCGGCTCCGGGGCGCACCGGCTCGCCGAAGGCCATGCGAAAGAGATCTTCCGCGCGCGCCTCAAGCGCGGCCCTGATCTTCGCAGCATCCGGCCCTGCCGGCTTGCCCGTGCCGGTATGGGTCTCATTCGACGGCATAGGGATCAAGGCTCCAGTTGCGGACAGAGGGGCCCAGCGTTCCGGCGCGTTCCGCGCCGCGCATGGCAGCACCGACATCGCGCAGCCTGACCGCGCCGAAGGCGAGAACGCTTGTGTCGGGGATGGGCGCGGCAGGCCGGGGGCTGTGGACGGCCAGGGAGACCGGCTGGCCCGCCAGAACCGCGAGCACGGTGTCGGGGGTTGTGAGCGCCCGGTTGCCGGCCAGCCCGCGATAGGCGGAGTGTCCCCGCTGCGGTCCATGGGTCAGCGGCAGGGCGGCCCAGATGCCCGCGAGGCAATTGCCATAGCGGGGATGGTTGGCGGGCGGACCGGGGGTGCCGCATTCCGCGATCAGAAGCTCTGCGAGACGATCCTGAAGTGCTGCATCAAACCGGGTGGCGCGCGCGATCCCGTGGGTTCTGACCAGGCGGGCGAGCGTGTCGCGGATGAACTGGTAGCCCCCGGCAGCGGTGGAGGGTGCGCCTTTGGCCCGGACCCGGGTCTGCCAGTCGAGCACGTCGCCCACAGACATGGCGGTGAGCGGTTTCGGAGGGGCGCGCGGGATGCGGCGTTCGTAATCGTCATAGCCGCGCGGGGCCTCGAGCGCGCGGATGAAGCCCAGAAGATCGGTGGTGGTGCGGGTCTCTGCCAGGATGGTGTCCAGAGGGGTCAGGCAGAGAACAAGCAGGAGGGTGAGGCCCTGCCCCGCACCGCGCAAAAGCCTGACGGCGCGGCGCGGGAAGGTCAATGCCGCCGGGTCTTTGGTGCGGCGCTTTGCATGTCGCCGCTGTTGCCCGGTGGTCCGAAGATACCCATCGGCGGTCGTGCTGCGTGAGAGGCTCATCTGACGATCCTTCCGATGGCGGGGGGCAGGAGCCACGCGAGCGCGGCGGCGGTGATCTCCAGCAGCAGGAATGACATCGCGGCAAAAAGCGGGTTGGTCTCTGAGCGGACCGTCCAGGCCATCTCGAGCGTGGTCCCGGTGAGGAGCATGACCACGAGCAGGGAGAGCCCCGCCGAGACCGGCAGCAGCGTGGCACTGCGCGCTTTTGCGGTGGTCTCCTTCAGCCCGCCGAAGCCAAGGGCGAAGAGGCCGGCGGCGGCGGCCAGCAACAGTCGGGCGCTCCAGTAGACGATAAGTCCCGGAAGAAGGGCGAAGGGCAAAAGGACCAGCGCGGCGGTTCAGAAGCCGCCCGGTTCCAGCTCGACATAGCAGACGGTGAGCGGCGAGCAGAACGCCGCAGGGATTGCTGCACCGAAGGTGGTGACCACGCGGCCGGCCTGCCCGAGCGCCACCGGGCCGGTGCGGTTCTCCCAGCGTTCGGAGACCGCACGGATGCGGTCGGGCTGGGTGTCGGGCAGGGGTGGTGGTGCGTTCGGTGCCCCTGTTCCGATCTCCCGGGCCAGCCAGGCGTCAAAGCCGAGATCGGTCAGCCCGTCCGCCACCTGCCCCCGCCAGAGACCCCGAAGCAGCGCGCGCACGGGTTGCGCCGTGGATGCGGCCGGGTCGGAGGAGGCAGGCGCGGGTGCCAGTGGGGAGACGGGTGTGAAGACCTTGTCCGCGTCGCGTTCCGGCGGAGCGGGATCGATATCGGATGCCGGGTCCGGCGCGGGTTTCTCTTCGGCGGGTTCCGGCGTCTTCGGTTCCAGGGTCTCTGCGGCCTCTGGCGTGACGGTGGTCCCGTCCGGGGCAGGCGGGTCCCCGGCCCCATCCACAAGATCGCTGCCGATGCCCGGGGGGAGCGGCACATCGGGGGTTTCCTGCGCGGGCGCGCCGGGACCGGCGGCGAGAACCAGTACGGCAAGGCTGACGGCGCGGATCATTTCAAAACCTCCCTGACGGTGGACGGGTCGGAAGGCTCGGAGGCGCAGGCGGGCAGGTCCTGCACGCATACGGTTCTCCAGGCGTCCGGGATGGTATAGGCGCGGCTCTCGCCAAAGAGGGTCGAGGCCATGATATTGGCCCCGGCCAGCACCGCGCCGGCGAGCACCGCGAGCGGCGCGCGGCGGGCAAAACCGCCCATATCGCTGCCCAGGATCAGCCCGCCGAGCGTGGCCACGAGGCCGAGAATGATCAGCATGTAGGCAAAAGGCCCCAGGATAAAATCGGTAAAGGCCATGATCGGGCTGCGCCCGGTGAATATCTGGTCGGTGGCAAATGCCGCGCCCGGAAATCCCGCGAGCACGGCCCCGGCAAGGAGGTTATATCGCATAGGTCGTCTCCAGTTCTGATCCTGTCCGGCAGGTGATCGTGGCCACTTCGGGGCGGGCCCGCCCGCGCCGGACAAAGACGATCATGTCTGTCGTGTTCCTGATGAAGGGGGTCTGGTCGGTGGATGTGACCTCGGTGGCCAGCATGGCCAGCCGCGCCATCACCTCATCGGCCCCGTTGGCATGCAGCGTCACCAGGCCGCCGGGATGGCCGGTGTTCCAGGCTTTCAGCAGGGTCATCAGGACCGCACCCTCGCGGACCTCGCCGACGATAATGCGCTGCGGTGCCAGCCGGAGTGCCGAGACCAGCAGGCGGTCCATCGTGACGCGGTCCGCGGTCCGGATCGCCATGGAATTGGCGAATGGCGCGCGGATTTCGGGCGTGTCCTCGATCACCACCAGCCGGGTGGCGGGGGCGAGGCCGTTCAGATGGTCGAGACAGGCATTGAGAAGCGTGGTCTTGCCGGAGCCCGTGGCGCCAGCGATGAGGATGTTGTGGCGCGCCGCGATGGCGGCCTTGATGAGGTGTCCTGGCTCCTCCTCCGGCACGAAATCCACAAGCGTGATCGGCCGGGTGCTGTGACGGCGGATCGAGAAGGCGGGGGCATCGACCACGGGCGGGACCAGCGCCTCGATCCGGTGGGCTGTGCCCGGAATGCGGCCCGAGAAAATCGGGGTGTCCGCTGCCACCCGCGCCTTCGAGAGGGTGGCGCACCAGCGAATGAAGCGGTCCGCGTCCCGTGCATCCATATGCCCATGGGGGCAGGGATCGGCCCCGAAGCGCTCCACGAAGACCCGACCGTCGGGATTGCAGCTGATCTCGACCACATCCGGCGCCTCAAGAAGCGGTCCGAGGGGGCCAAGCAGGGTGGCGATATCGGTGGCGCTGCTCATGGGCGGGCCTCCGGGATCGGGGCGGGGACATGTCGTGGCGAATGGCGGCGGGGGACCGGATCGTTGACCCGGACCCCCGCCTCTCCCATTGTGAGAATCAGCAAACACTCACGGGAGATTGAGAGATGCACAAAGTGATGCGCAGTGAGCACCGGACCGCCGAAGGCGGCAATCGCTCCGGGGGAGCGATTGAGGTGTGAACGGGCGGAGCCCAATATGGCACCGAGGCTCTCCATCGGGCAGGTGAGGGATCTGCTGACATGGAGAGACACATGACAGACGATACCAAACCCTACGGCCGGATCGACATGGACCTGATGCGCCCGCCGCAGCTCTTCGGCTGCGAGCGTTTGCCGTTTCTGATTCTCATCGGTGCGGTCGGCTTCATCACAGTGGTCATATTCGGGCTGGACATCTTCGGCCTGATCGGTGGGGTGGGGCTGTTTGTCGCCGGCTTTATCGCGCTGCGCCGTGCCGCCGCCCGGGACCCGCTCTGGTTCGCCGTGCGCTGGGAGGCGATGAAATATCCCCGCCACATGCCCGATGTGCTGCCCGATCCGAGCCTGCCCGGGCATTTGCCCTTCGTGGGCTATAACGATCCGCCCGCCCGAGAGAGTGTCATTCTCGCCTGGGCCGGGGTCACCGGTGCCATGTTGCTGCCCGCAGGCATCGTCTGGGCGGTCTTCGGGCTCATGGCGGGCGTGATCGCTCAAGCCGTTCTGGTGGCGCTTGTCTGTCTCCGGGTCTTCACCATGCCGAAAGACCCCGCCGACGATCCGTGGCGGCAGGAGGGAACCGAAGCGGAATAGCCCCGGCGACGATTCCGCGATATACCGCAGGGCATGGACAAGCTGAGACAGAACGATCCGACGTCCGGGGAGCCGGACGGGGGCGAGGATCAAAGCCGGGTGTCCGGCTCTCCGGCCACGACCGGCGATCTCTTTGACATGGTCGCGTGGCTGGAAAAGCGGCTCAACGGGTTGCAGGGCGGGAGCGAGGCGATTACCGAACACATCTTTGGCGACCTCGCGGGCATCCGCGCCGAATGCTACAGGCTCTCCGACCAGATGGACGCGCAGGCGGCCGCCTTGCGCAAGATCGACAGAGCCCTTCGCCGCCGGCCGATTTGGATCGCTCTGATAACCATGCTCCTGACCTGTCTTGTGATCGCGCTGGTGGTGCTGGCCATTCCCGACCTGCGCGAGGCGGTGATCCCGGTGGCGACGTCGCTTCTCACCGGGGAGCCGGACAGCTGAGACAGGGCCGCCGGCAAACAGTATTGCAGCCACTGGCGAACCCGTTCGATCCGGGTTATATCGGAGGAAGAGAGGATCCCGACCATGCCGCAACCCGTTGCCATCGACACCGCCAAGGCCACCGACGAGCTGGTGGCCGCCGGGCTCGACAACAAATCGGCCCGCGCCGTGGTCTCGGTGATCAATGAATCCGTCACCTCCACCGCCGCGACAGCGGGCGATCTGCGCGAGGTCGAGAGTCGGCTGAAAGCTGTGATCGTCGAAAAGACCAACGCGCTGGAAAAGAAGTTTGATGCGCAGAGTGCGGCGCTGGAAAAGAAGATTGATGCGCAGGGTGCCGCGCTTGAGAAGAGAATTGACAAGCAGGACGTCAAATTCGCCGAGATTCGTACGGAGATCGCCGAGCAGCGCGCCGAAATGGTGGAGCGCTTTGCGGCTCAAGACATAAAGATCGCCGAGGTCCGCACGGAGATTGCCGACAGCACGAACAGGATGGTGCGCACCCTGGCAATTTACCTTGGCATCGCGCTGGCGCTTGCGGCGGTCTGGAGCACCTTTGCGCCCGCCATTCGCATGAGCCTGACCGGGGCGCCATGACGCGCCATATGTGAGGGCCGCGTTCATCGGCCCTCCTCCCCGGACTCGATCATCAGCATCTTTTCCAGCGAAATCGCTTTTCCCCGCCGCCGGAGACCGCCCCA
The DNA here is from genome assembly GCA_951812305.1 of uncultured Paracoccaceae bacterium. Taxonomy (GTDB): domain Bacteria; phylum Pseudomonadota; class Alphaproteobacteria; order Rhodobacterales; family Rhodobacteraceae; genus Rhodobacter_B. Next base: position 70,974 of record CATOSB010000003.1, on the reverse strand, counting down.
GAGGATTGTCACCTCGCCGCCGGCGTGACGCCCGGCAACGATGCCGCCCACGATCCGGCCGGTCAGCGCCAGCCGGATGCGCGCCGTCTTCGACAGGGTGTGTGTTGCGGGGGGAGTCATCTTAAGCCCCTCCGCCAGTCCCAGGGGGCCACGAAGCGGCCCTGCCACAGCCCGCGTCCGGCGTCGCGCGCGGCGGCTTCTTCCCCGACATAATCCCGGCTGTAGCGGCGATAGGCCAGGGCATGGCCCCCGGCCACCATCCAGGCATTCAGATCGCGCCCGCCTTCTTCGCAGACCGCGATCCGCCGCCCGTAGCGATCCGTGTCCCGCGCGATGCAGGTCACAGGTCTCCGCCCGATCCGGTCGGCGAGCGCCAGCGCGGCCACCTGGCCACAGCGATAAGACCGCCCGCCCGCATCCTCGCAGGTCTGGCCGCTTTCCGGCGCATCGATCCCGTGCAGCCGGATGCGGTGCCCATGGATCGCCAGCGTGTCGCCATCGATCACCGAAGCCGTGCCGGTGAGGGCAGAGGTTTCGGGCCGAGCGGACGGCCGGGCATTCCCTCGCGCCCTGTGGCAATGGTAGGGTTGTGACCCTGCGTGACAGCCCTGTGCGTTCAATGCCCCGGAATGGGCGACCGCGTCGGTCGGGAATGACCAGCACACCAAGGCCATGCCGATCAGCGCCAGATCGCGGCGTTTCGCGCGCAGCCGGGCCATCGTAGCAGCCGTTCTGCGGGGACCGGGGGGATGATCAGGGTTGTGCATGGGCGGTGTCCTTCGGGGTGTGCTCGGGGGTTGGTTATAGGTCAACAGTTCTGTCGTATAAGAGAGGTTATGTTAACCTGAGTTCTGGATAAGCGCTATATCTGGTATTCGACCTGCCTGATTGTTTCCGGCACGGTTATGGGTCCCATTTTAACTTTGGTTTTCCCGAGCATATAGGCTGCGACACACGAGATGAGGTGTACGAATGCGTTGGCAGGCGATCTGTGTCGAGTGTGTTCCAGTCCCATGCTGGTTTTCAACTTATCGAACAGAGTTTCGATGATGAACCGCCTTCGCAACAGGATTTTGTTCAGGATTGGCAGGAGATAGTTTTTCATGTTGCGGCGAATGCCGGTGACGAGGTGGAGCCCACGCTGCCAGAGCCGTTGGAAGAGGGATTTGGAGATATAGCCCTTATCAGCAAATATTTTGCCTTCGGGGCCCGCGATCATGGCTTCAAACGGCTTTCGATCATCGACATTACCTGCCGTGATTTTGACGGCCATGATCTCCCCCTTGTTGTTGATGATTAGATGCAGTTTGAAGCCAAAGAACCAGCCCATTGTGCTGCGACCGCGCTTTGCCAGCCCCTTGAAGACCTTGTTTCGATTAATGCGGGCATTGTGGCAGACCGCGAGCTTAGTGCTGTCGGCAAAATAGACGCCGGTTTTTTCACCGCTGAAGCAGTGCAGCAGTATGCAAAACGGCACCATTAATCTTGGCATGAGGCTGACAAACCGACCATAGCTCGGGAGGTTGCCAAAGCAGTCACGGTATTTCTGCTCAACGCCATAAATCCAATAATGTTTGAAGTCCTTGAACGGCGACAAGTGAAACAAGACCATGATGAACAGGCTCTCCCCCAGGGTCAGCTTGCCGGCGCGAAGCCTCTGACGACCCGAGGGGATCAACCGGTGGCGCTCCCAGTCCTCGTAGGTTTTTGCAAAGTCATCGAGACAGACAAAAAGTGCGGTGTTAGTGATCGACATGAGTGGCGGTCCATATTGTGTCGCTTTTGAACCTTGAATCATGGGGCAACGTACTTGGAAACCCCTCTCACCCCATACTAATCACGGGGGCATTCAGGCTGGTCAACACGGGGCAAAAGGTGCGCGCCATGGAGAACAACTTCCCAATCAAGGCCCTGTCGGAAAAGTCTCTGGACAGGACTGTGATGAATTGATTCAGTCTGCGTGAGTATTTTTTGGGGTGGCTGGCTATGAAGCGTGATCAGATTGAAATGTTTGCAACGTTGGATGGGCTTGTGTTGGCTGATCATCCGTACCGCAAGTTTGAAGCGGTTGTTGACCTGTGTGCTTTGGCAAAGCCTCCGGCAGCGCTTTATTCTGATCGCGGGCGCCCTGAATTGGGTGCCGGGCGTGCGTTTCGCATGCTGGTGCTTCAATTCCTTGAGGACATTTCCGATCGGGAGATGGAACGGTTCATGCGTGAGAACCTTGCAGCCAAATGGTTTTGCGGCTTTGGGCTCAGTGAGAAGACACCTGATCACTCGTTTTTCGGCGATTTCCGCAAGCGGTTGGGTACAAAACCTGAGTTCTGGATAAGCGCTATATCTGGTATTCGACCTGCCTGATTGTTTCCGGCACGGTTATGGGTCCCATTTTAACTTTGGTTTTCCCGAGCATATAGGCTGCGACACACGAGATGAGGTGTACGAATGCGTTGGCAGGCGATCTGTGTCGAGTGTGTTCCAGTCCCATGCTGGTTTTCAACTTATCGAACAGAGTTTCGATGATGAACCGCCTTCGCAACAGGATTTTGTTCAGGATTGGCAGGAGATAGTTTTTCATGTTGCGGCGAATGCCGGTGACGAGGTGGAGCCCACGCTGCCAGAGCCGTTGGAAGAGGGATTTGGAGATATAGCCCTTATCAGCAAATATTTTGCCTTCGAGGCCCGCGATCATGGCTTCAAACGGCTTTCGATCATCGACATTACCTGCCGTGATTTTGACGGCCATGATCTCCCCCTTGTTGTTGATGATTAGATGCAGTTTGAAGCCAAAGAACCAGCCCATTGTGCTGCGACCGCGCTTTGCCAGCCCCTTGAAGACCTTGTTTCGATTAATGCGGGCATTGTGGCAGACCGCGAGCTTAGTGCTGTCGGCAAAATAGACGCCGGTTTTTTCACCGCTGAAGCAGTGCAGCAGTATGCAAAACGGCACCATTAATCTTGGCATGAGGCTGACAAACCGACCATAGCTCGGGAGGGTGCCAAAGCAGTCACGGTATTTCTGCTCAACGCCATAAATCCAATAATGTTTGAAGTCCTTGAACGGCGACAAGTGAAACAAGACCATGATGAACAGGCTCTCCCCCAGGGTCAGCTTGCCGGAGCGAAGCCTCTGACGACCCGAGGGGATCAACCGGTGGCGCTCCCAGTCCTCGTAGGTTTTTGCAAAATCATCGAGACAGACAAAAAGTGCGGTGTTAGTGATCGACATGAGTGGCGGTCCATATTGTGTCGCTTTTGAACCTTGAATCATGGGGCAACGTACCTGGAAACCCCTCTCACCCCATACTAATCACGGGGGCATTCAGGCTGGTCAACACGGGGCAAAAGGTGCGCGCCATGGAGAACAACTTCCCAATCAACGAAGATCTCGCTTATGAGAAGATCCGGGACCTCATGTTCGACATGATGGAAGAGGACCCCAACCGTTTCTACGCCCTCACGGATAAGCTCAATGAACTGGCTGCGCTCCCTAAAAGAACCATGACACTTGTGCTCGATCTGATGGCTGCCACTCCCTTTCAGGTGATCATCCCGAAACACGTACGGAAAAATGACCCTGATACATTCAAAGCGGATCACGAAACCGTTTCAAATGTTCTATTTCTTGGAGAGTTTGGCGGAATTGCCGTTGAACTGGAGCCAAATGAGGCTTTGAGAGAACCGAGGATCATTTCCATAACAATGGTGGAAATCCCTCATCGCAACCCTCTGCGAAAAAGGGTCAACGAGTATCGTAAAAAACGAATCAAAAAACTACGAAAAAATTCTGTCGAGTAGTGCACTGGTGACGCCAACGTCTTATCCAGAATCGGGGTTACAAAGGGGCTCATGGACATTTTCAATCGTCTGCGCGTCAGCTTGAAGGCTGCAGGTTTGATCCGGGAAGTGTTCACCTTTGTGGATGCCAGCCAGCTGGTTTCGAAATTCTCGAACTGGAGTGATCGGGACAAAGCCATCGCCAAGGGTCTGGAGAAGTTCAACAACGAAACCGCTCCCAGGGTTGCTGCCGACAAGCAAGCGCGTTTTGGCGCAAAGAACAAAAACAAATATTGGTATGGCTACAAGGAACATGCCAGCGTGGACATGCAATCAGGTCTGGTCAACAAAGTGGCGGCCACACCGGCCAATGTCGATGATGCCAAAGGTCTGCGCCATGTGTGCCCGGATCAGGGTGCTGTTTATGCAGACAAAGGCTATTGCACTGCACCTGCACAGAGGGAACTCAAACGCAAAGGATGTCACAGCGCGGTCATCAAGAAGAACAATATGGCGGCAAAAAACCGCGATAAGGATCGCTGGCTCAGCAAGATGCGTGCGCCATATGAGCGCGTGTTTTCAAAGCGCTCGAAACAGGTGCGCTATCGTGGTCAGGCCAAGGTACAGTTCCAGGTCGCTTGCACCGCTATTGGACATAACCTGAAGCGGCTGGTTGTGCTTGGCGTGGATAAAATCCCGATCGTAACAGCGTGATCCCCGGGGCGAGTCCGCCCAAAAACCGGATTTTCGGCCAAAACAAGGACAAAATTCCAACCCAAAAGGCAAAACCTGAAATCCAGAAGGCTGAAACAGCGCCAGTGGCCCCTCGGAAGACTTTCCCGACGGCGCCATACCACGACGGGGTCAAGCAAGGCATCGGGAAGCGCGGGCGGCACTGACCGCCCGTTCACCAGCAACCATCAATCAAGGGGGGGCGGTCAAAAGGCCGAGCGCTCCGACCGGCTGGACCCGCCTCCCCCGAATTCGGGGATTTTTTTCCTGTGAAACCTGAAAATTCCACCGCAGATCCGGAAACAGACCTCTTTGGAAATCCCTTGCTGTCGATGAAAGACCCGCGCGGTCGGAAGGCATACGCAAAAAGCAAGGCAAATCAGAAGCTTGGCGTGGACCTGCGCGCCGGAGGCATGACACATGGCAAAATCGCCATCGTTCCAGGATGCGATGAAAAGACCTTGCGGAAGTATTATTCCCGTGAACTGGATGAGGGTGCTATTTTGGTTCAGGCCGAAACCATCCGCGTCATGATGCGCAAAATGCGCACCGCCCTATACACCGGCAACATGGATAACCGCAGGATTTGGCACTCGGCGGTAAACGACCCCGGCCCTGGCACGCTGTCGAGCGCCCGCCCGGCATCTCCGTCCAGATCGAGCCGCTTCGGCAGCTTGACCTGCGGGACCAGGGGTCTATCCGCGCGTTTTTCATATGGTGCGTCGGTGCTGTCCAGGTCTGCCGGAAATGCCGTAAGCCGTTTCAAAGACGTGCTTTTCGGTCAGTGCGGGCGGTCTTCCGCGAAGACGGCCGCGAGGTCGGGCGCGTCCAGAACGGCATCCAGCCAGACCTCGATCTGATCGGGTTCGGCCGCGGCGATCCGCGTCTCGATATCCCGGGGCAGGGGGCCGAACCGGCGCTCCAACTGGCGTCCGAGGGTTTCCGCCTTGCCTTCCGCCTTGCCTTTCGCTTCGCCCCTGGCCAGACCTTCCGCCTTGCCTCTGGCCAATCCGCGCGCTTCGCCCTGTTCGAGCAATGTTTCTGCAATGGTTCCCACAAGCGCCTCCAGTTCGTTATGGCCCCCGGTCCTGAGCGTGGTCCGCAGGGCGTCCATGTCCACATTATAGACCCGCAGCACATATTCAAGAACCTGTCGCCGCAGATCGGTCCCCTCGGGCAGGCTCCCGGCGATCTCCGCCAGAAAGGCAAGGGCCTCCTGCCGCAGCGTGATGAACCCCGCCCGCAGCGCGGCGTTGCGCGACAGCGCGTCGATCTCCATGGCCCGCAGGTTGCGCAGGATATACCTCGCTCCGGGCAGGAAAGCGAGATCGGGATCATCGGTGGCGATCATGTCGCGCAGGCTGTCGGGCACGGTCCAGGGCTCCGCGCCATGATAGACGACCACCGGAATGATCGGGGGCAGGGCGCGGAGCCGGGCTGTACCGGTTCCGGCGTAGCGCTTCCAGATGCGCACCATATAGGAGGCCAACTGAAGCGGCAGCGCCGGATCAGGGGCGCTTTTGTGCTCCGCCAGAACATACACGAAGGCGTCGGTCCCCGAGGCCAACGCGACCTTCATCAGCAGATCGCTCTGGCTGCCGACGAGCGCTTCATCGACGAAGCTGCCCTCGACGATCCCGGGCGGGGCATCGGCGAGTTGTCCTGCGATGGTGTTGGGCAGGTGATCGCGCAGGAAGTCCCGCGCCCGCCCGGGATTGGACAGCAGCGCGCGAAAGAGCGTGTCGTGCGGATTGTGCAACTCGGCCATCGGATCCCCGTGCAAGGTGGTGTCACCCCTGCTGCTATGGCAGGGCGGTCCAACAGGCAAGCCCGGTTGTGTGTGGTCGGTTGTGTCGGGCCGCTTCAGTCTGTCCGGGGGTGTCAGATATGGGCGATGAAAATCTCGAAAGTTTGTCCGACAAAGATCTCGTCAAAAAGACCGCCAGGGCGACGCTGTCCAACGTCGATCTGCTGTGCGCCCGGATTGTGGAGCGGGGTTTGGGAGATATAGCCGTTCCGGGTCTCGTTACACTTTGGAATCGGTTCAGGGGGTTTGGAATTGCGGCCCCTTTGCCAGAACAACTGCTTGCCTTGGAAACTCTCAGTGCTATTGGGAGTGACGCTACAAAAAAAGAAATCAGCAAGATACTTGTCGCACACGACTTGCCCGACAGCTTGCTCCCGTTCGTGTTGCTGGCCGCAGCGAAAGTGGGTTTAAGCCTGCCGCAGAAAAAAATCTTACCGTGGCTGGAACACGACGCGCCAATAGTCCGTGCCCAGGCCTTCGCCCTTATACAATCAAGCAATCCACAGCGAAGCACTTTGGAAATCGGGTTCAGCGACCCAGACCCTTCAGTCCGCCGGGCCGCTCTGACAGCGGCAGGGAATTTGGGCCACGTCAGCGCAAGGGCAGGATTGCTTGCCGAGTTCCGAAAAAACCCAACCAGTCAAACAATTGAAGTGCTATTGTCTATCGCAGATGATGACATCATTGTCGAAATCGGGAGGTACGAGCTGGCAAACCCGCCTCATCAGACCCTCATCGCAGATGAACTTGAAGCCCTGGACACATCCAAGGCTCGAATGCTGGCACAACGTATCAACGATCAAATACAACAGCGTTGGTAACTCCCAAGCACCCCCTGCAAGATGAGCAAGATGAGCGGGGCTTTGGTGGGTGCTGTCCGGTTATAGGCGCGCGATGATCTGAGCTGGTGGGACCGTGATGATCTCAAGGATATTCAGCCCATGCTTTCTGGCTGTGGAGATCACGGACCGGATGTCGGCGAAGACCCGGGCTCCCTCGATCGTGCGGAAACTCCCCGGGATCTTCATGCGCACTTTCATCATGCGCAGGTCCTGTTCGGCCTGATTGTTGGTGAAGGGGACGTCAAAATCCGTAAGGAACCGCAAGACGTCGCCGCGGAAGTCCCGCAAGCGAATGAGGAGATTATGCCCCGGCCTTCGCGGCTTTCTCCCTCGAGAACCGGTTTTTGGCACCAATGGTGGCAGCCCTTCATGGAAGTCTGTGCCCTTGGCAAGGATTGCCATGTACTCGGCGAGTATATCCTCATGAACGGATGCCGGGAGTTCGGTGTCGCCTCTCCCCTGCGCGGCACACTTCAGCTGATTGGCGTTGGTGAGCAGCGCGCTCAACTCTGTCGCCCATGGCTCTTTTTCGATCTCGGCGACGGCCCTCGGTTCGCGCAGGTGATGTGCCCCACAGAGGGCGTGTGCGTCCACCCCCTCCATATGGGCGTAATACGATTTCCAGTGATCATGGACGATCGTCCCACCGTTCAGGAAGGTTGGAACAGCACCGCGCCCGGGATCGATCCGGTAGTGGGTGAATGCGCCATCACAGATCGTATGCAACCAGTGCAGCTTGCCGGCGACACGCAGCCCGGTCTCGTCCAGATGCCGAACACCGCCTCCCGTGAGGGTATCACGAATGTGCTCGACCACGCCACTCAGACGCTGCGCTGTGCCATTGACCCGGTTGGTCACGCTGGCCGCGCACAGGCTGGTGGCTCCGAACAGATCCCGCAGGAGTTGGCAGACCCGATCTTCGGGGATCAGCTGCTGGACATTGCAGTAGACCGCCGCGGCCCGTATGCGCGGACCATATTGCACATGCGCGCTCACGCCCTCGGGAAACGCGGCCGTTGTCGTGGCCCGGCAATGCGCGCAGCCGTAAATCATTGCCTGATGCTCGGTGACTTCCAGCTGCGGCGGGGGCACGTCGAACACCTGACGGGTCTTCACCCCCTCGATCATCTCTGGCGTCAGGCGCTGCTGACAGGTACGATACTGCGCTGCTTCATGGCGTTGCACAAAGTCTGGCGTTGGCGTCTGGCGCAGGGTGTCGCCCCGGTGGCCAGTCTGGCCGCCGCTTTTCTTGCCGGACTTTCCACGCAGGCTGCGTGGTGCCGGCTTCTTCAGCCCATCACTCGAGGGAGGCTTGCTGCTGTTACGGCTGTTTTTGCCAAGCTGCCTGCGCAGTTCATCAATCTCTTGCGCCTGGAATGCTACAAATTCTTCCAACTCCGAGTTCCGGCGCAGAGCCATAGCGAGGCTTTGTTCAAGGGAGGCAACATTATCCATTCCAGCAGTGATTCAGAAAATCAACCCGAGCGCAATGGAACCCTGAGCAGAACGGAAGTTTCATTCACCCTATGGTAAATTAGACTCACACCAAACACTACAAAACCAGACAAGTCAGCAGGGGGCTTGGGAGTTACGTAAAGACTATGAAAAGGCGTGCGGAGAGCCTTGTGGCCAATCCGGGTTCAGGACCTGTTGAATCGAAGGGATTCCCGGTTCCGATGAAGTGTGGTTCATCATGGCGAGGGAGATTCACTGAATTGCCTATGACAACACCGGGACTATACGGAGTTTCCTGCCGCCCCGGGCTTGCCTGTTGGCCCGCCCTGTCATAGCAGAACGGGTGACACCACCTTGCACGGGGACCCGATGGCCGAGTTGCACAATCCGCACGACACCCTGTTCCGAGCGCTGCTGTCCGATCCCGGGCGGGCGCGGGACTTCCTGCGCGATCACCTGCCCAACACCATCGCAGGACAACTCGCCGATGCACCACCCGGGATCGTCGAGGGCGGCTTCGTCGATGAAGCGCTCGCCGGCAGCCAGAGCGATCTGCTGATGAAGGTCGCGTTGACCTCCGGGACCGACGCCTTCGTATATGTTCTGGCGGAGCACAAAAGCACGCCCGATCCGGCGCTGCCGCTTCAGCTGGCCTCCTATATGGTGCGCATCTGGAAACGCTACGGCGGAACCAAAACAGCCCGGCTCCGCGCCCTGCCCCCGATCATTCCGGTGGTCGTCTATCATGGCGCGAAGCCCTGGACCGTGCCCGACAGCCTGCGCGACATGATCGCCACCGATGATCCCGATCTCGCTTTCGTGCCCGGAGCGGGGTATATCCTGCGCAACCTGCGGGCCATGGAGATCGACGCGCTGTCGCGCAACGCCGCGTTGAGGGCGGGGTTCATCACGCTGCGGCAGGAGGCCCTTGCCTTTCTGGCGGAGATTGCCGGGAGCCTGCCCGAGGGGACCGATCTGCGGCGACAGGTTCTTGAATATGTGCTGCGGGTCTATAATGTGGACCTGGACGCCCTGCGGGCCACGCTCAGGACCGGGGGCCATAACGAACTGGAGGCGCTTGTGGGAACCATTGCAGAAACACTGCTCGAACAGGGCAAGGCGGAAGGCCTGAAAGCGGGCGAAGCGAAAGGCAAGGCCGAAGGCAAGGCCGAAGGCAAAGTGGAAGGCGAAGCGAAAGGCAAGGCGGAAACCCTCGGACGCCTGTTGGAGCGCCGTTTCGGCCCCCTGCCCCGGGACATCGAGACGCGGATCGCCGCGGCCGAACCCGATCGGATCGAGGCCTGGCTGGATGCCGTTCTGGACGCGCCCGACCTCGCGGCCGTCTTCGCACAGGACCGCCCGCACTGACCGAAAACCACGTCTTTGAAACGGCTCGATCTGGATGGAGATGCCGGGCGGGCGCTCGACAGCGTGCCAGGGCCGGGGTCGATTACCGCCGAGTGCCAAATCCTGCGGTTATCCATGTTGCCGGTGTATAGGGGGTCGTGTGTGGGTACCCCCGGTTTTGCATGTGTGGGTACCCCCGGTTTTGCAAGGCTTTTCTGAACTGAATGGAACAAGATTGAATGCGGTCGTGTGTCAGGCCTCATGTTTGCGGCTATTCACACGCCGCGGGCCGGTATGGTTCGTTCGCTGATCAGGTCCAATTCGAATCCACGGGCTTTTTTGCGCCCGACCCCTATCTGGTTTTCCCGATCAGTTTACCTTCAATCGACGCCCATATTTTCCAGAGCACTCCTTGCTTACCGATACGTATTTCCAAACGTACCGGATTCTCATGTGGCAGTTACTTTCTGTGGTTTGTAGTCTTCTTCCTTTGTGGTCATCGCCCGGATCCGGCGTGCCATTTTGTTGGCCAGTGCAATTGCTGCAACCATCCTGGGTTTTCGATCAAGTTTATCCTGGAGCCATGGTTCCGCACGGCTTTTCTGCCGTGCATAACCGGCTATTCGGCTCATGGCCCCGATGACCAGCGCGCGCCGAATATCTTTCTGGCCCATCTTTGTAATTTGCCCGGGCCGTGATTTTCCACCTGTTGATTTTTGCAAGGGGATGAGACCCAGCCAGGCAGCAAAATCACGCCCTCTTTTGAATGTTGCCATATCTGGTGCGAACGTTTCAATAATCATTGCGCCGATCGGACCGACGCCTGGCATTGTGGGGTCGAGTGAGGCTGAGTGCAGAAAACCACGTTAAGAAATTTAAAATCATTTGTAACTCCCAAGCACCCTGTCCGATAGGGTTGCGGGGTTTTGTTCCGTCAGAGCCGTGCGATGATCTGAGGTGGTGACAGGGTCAGGATTTCCAGGATGTTGAACCGGTGTTTTCTGGCCGTCGAGATGACGGACCTGATGTCGGCGAAGACCCGCGCGCCCTCGAGGGTGCGGAAGGTGCCCGAGATTTTCATGCGCAGCTTCATCATGCGCAGGTCCTGTTCGGCCTGATTGTTTGTGAATGGGACCGCGAAGTCGGCGATGAATCGCAAAACGTCATCGCGGTAGTCACGCAGGCGGAGGAGCAGGTTGTGGCCTGGCCGCCTGGCTTTTCGGCCGCGGGTGCCGGGGCTTTTGGCCAGCGGGGGCCGGCGTTCGTGGAAGGCGAGCCCCTTGGCGAGGATCGCCATGTATCTGGTGACTATACCCTGGCGAACCAGTTCCGGGAGTTCGGTCTCGCCTTGATCCTGAGCCGCGCATCTGAGCTGATTGGCGCTATGAAGCACTGCGCTCATCTCCGTCGCCCAAGGCTCTTTTTCGATCTCTTCGATGGCCTTGAGTTCGCGCAAGTGATGCGCCCCGCAGAGGGCGTGGGCGTCCACTCCGCTCATATGGGCGTAGTAGGGTTTCCAGTGATCATGAATGATCGTCCCGCCGGTCAGGAAGGTTGGAACAGCACCGCGTTTGGCGCTGATGCGGTAATGGGTGAAGGCGGTATCGCAGATCGTGTGCAGCCAGTGCAGCTTGCCGGCAACACGAAGTCCGGTCTCGTCCAGATGCCGAACGCCGCCTTCGGCAAGCCGGGCGAGAATGTGTTCAACCACGACACCCATCTTATTTGCCGCGCCGCGCGTCCAGTTGGTCACGCTGGCCGCGCACAAGCTGGTGGCCCCAAACAGGTCGCGCATAAGCTGGCAGACCCGATCCTCGGGTATCAGCTGCTGAACATTGCAATAGACCGCCACTGCCCGCATGCGCGTGCCATATTGCACATGCGCGGCCACGCCATCGGGAAAGCCAGCCGTCGTCGTGGCTCGACAATGGTCGCAACAATAAACCGCCGCCTGATGCTCGGTGACCTCCAGGCGTGGCGCAGGCAAGTCGAACACCTGACGCTTCTCGATCCCTTTCACCATCTCCGCCGTCAGGGCGCTCTGACAGGCGCTGCAATGCGTCGCCTCATGCCGTTCGACAAAGTCGGGTGTTGACGTCTGGCGCAGGGTGTCGCCCCGGTGGCCAACTTGGCCGCCACTTTTCTTTCCGGATTTGCCACGCAGGCTGCGCGGGGCTGGCTTCTTCAGGCCATCACTTGAAGGGGGCTTGCTGCTATTGCTGCTGTTCTTGGCCAACTGTCGGCGCAGGTCCGTGATCTCTTCCGCCATGCTCGCCAACGCAGCTTCAAGCTCAGCGATCCGACGCAGAGCCGTGGCGAGAAGTTGTTCAAGGGCGGCAACCTGATCCATCCCACCACTGATTCAGAGAAATCAACCCGGCGCCACAGAATTCAGACAAGAAAGAAAAAAACACGCGCAAAATGGCAAATTCGACTCACCATAAAACTGACAATAACACTCAAACGTGGGGGGTGCTTGGGAGTTACAATCATTTGAAAACAATGAATTAATACCAACGGCTTGATCAATTGACCGTTGCCCATTCTCTGGTCGTTATTGAGGTTATGCGCTGCGGGTCATTTTCGAAGAAGTTCCAGGCGTCTGCGCATTTGTCGAGGATCTGCTCGTAGGTATCGAACACGGTGATGGCCAGCTTGTTGGAGCGCAGATAGGCCCAGACATTTTCCATCGGGTTGAGTTCGGGCGCATAGGGGGGCAGCTTCAGGAGCGTTATGTTGTCTGGCACCAAGAGCCCCTTGGCTCCGTGCCACCCCGCGCCATCTGTGACCAGGAGCGCATGAGAACCGGGTGCGATTGTTTTTGAGACCTCGTCGAGATGCAGGCCCATCGCCTCTGTGTTAACATAAGGCAGGATCAGCCCAGCTGCGGCACCACGTGCCGGACAGGCAGCGCCAAATACGTAGCTCCATTTGTAGCGGGTATCCCGGGGCGCACGTGGGCGGGTTCCCCGCTTCGCCCAGACACGGGTGAGTGTTCCCTGCTGGCCCACCCGTGCTTCGTCCTGGAACCATATTTCCAGTGGCTTTCCTTTCGCCCGTTCAGTCAAAATGTCGGCTACGATGCTGGCAAAGTTTTTTTTAAATGCAGTCTGTGCCACTGGGTCGGCGTTGGGATGTTCGGGGCGGACCGACAGCCTGCGAAAGCCCAGTTGAACCAAATAACTACCTACTGTGCGTTCGTGGAGCTTGATCTCGAACTCCGCCTCAATGCGCCGGGCAAGATCGGCGCGACGCCAGCGAACCACACCATCGCGGGCCGGATCAGGGCCAGCCTCCACCCAGACCGCAAGCTGCGCTATCTGCTCCGGCGACAATCGAGGTTTCGCGCCGCCACCCCCACGATCTGACAGCCCGTCAGGACCTTCGACATTGTATCGATGGACCCAGTCTCGAAGGGTTTGGCGATCCATCCCGCAACTCTGGGCAGCAACCTTGCGCGACGACCCTTCAAGCACCAGAGCAATCGCCAAAAGCCGACGTGCTACTTTGCCGTTCGACGCGCGACCGGCTAAAGCGCGCAACTCGTGCACCGTGAAATCATCGCGCAAAACCGGAACCGCGGCACCCATATCTCCCTCCCTCTCTGGACAGAAACAGTGAGTCACATACCGAACAATTTGGGAATCCAAAAAGCGAGTCAAATCATCCCGCCGTTGGTATAAGAGGCTTGCAAATGCGCACAAAATTCGCAGAAAGCACAGCTATAAGAATCATTTGATTACAACGGGTTACTTTTCTTAGAGGGGTATTTTGCACTGAGCCCTAATGGACCCCACTGTCAGGAGGTTCAAATGAAGCACCGGAAAATCGGTGAGGGGTTGTGATTTAGCGTGGATCGAAACTACCATTGGATTATTTGGGAAATCACGCAGGAGCGGTTTCGACTTCTCCTGCGCCCCATATTATTAAAGCGTTTTGACATGATGTTGAATCACAATATTATGTTAAAACGCCCGCAACATACTGATTTTGCATGCGTTTCACAATCAAGCTGTGTCTCAGCTTAATCGCGAAACGCTTTAGGGGGAAGCTCGTTGGCTGGTATCAAACTTCTCGTCCGGGGCCGGAACGCCTGTTTCACCAGGCCGGAAATGAAGGTGGAGCGTGTGTCTTATGACGTGATCACCCCATCGGCCGCGCGTGGCATACTGGAGGCGATACACTGGAAGCCTGCCATCTGCTGGGTGATCGACCGCATTCATGTGTTGCGCCCGATCCGGTTTGAAACCATCCGGCGCAACGAAATTGGGTCAAAGATCCCCGTCAACAAGGTCAAGAGTGCGATGAGATCGAATGATCTTGGCGGTCTGTCCTTGCCCGTGGACACGGATCGCCAGCAACGCGCGATGTTGTGTCTGGCGGATGTCGCCTATGGCATCGAAGCGCATTTCGAGATGACCCCAAAGGCGGGGCCAGAGGACAACCCGGGCAAGCACGCGGAAATGTTCCGGCGCCGTGCCGCGAAGGGCCAGTGTTTTCACCAACCCAGCCTTGGTGTGCGTGAGTTTCCGGCAGATTTCGAACTGGTGGAGGAGGTCCCCGAAACCGAGCTGCCCGCAGGCGACCGGGACGGCGATCTGGGGTGGATGCTGTATGACATTGATTATGCCAGCGACCGCGCCTCGGTGTTCTATCGGGCCCGGATGCAGGACGGGGTGATTGACGTAGCTGCGTGTCTTGAACAGGGTGATGCGACATGACCGTCTTGCAGGAACTGGTGGGACTGTATGATCGACGGGCGGGACAGGAAAACTGGCCACAGCCCGGGTTTTCGACAGAGAACGTCGGTATCGAAGTTGTGCTGGAGGCCGATGGCCAGGGGGCGGCGATCCGGTCGCTGATGGCGCCGGACGCAAAGGGAAAATTGCAACCCCGTCGGATGGTGGTGCCTGCGATTGAGCGCACATCCGGGATTGCGGCGGGCTTGTTCTGGGACAAGACCGCCTATTCGCTGGGTGTCACCGCAACCGAAGATGACGATGGCGTGAGGCTTGCCGGGCAAGGAAAGCGCACCGAGAAGGAGCATCAGGCATTCAGGCAGACGCATATTGATCTTCTGGCGGACGCGCAGGACCCGGCCTTGCAGGCTCTGCGCGCGTTTTGCGAAACCTGGACACCCGAACGGTTTTCAGAGCTTTGTGATGACATAGAGCTGTTGGATCAAGGCGTGGTATTCCGTCTGGGATCCGGGGAATTCCTGCATGATCTTCCGGCGGCAGAAGAGCTGCTGAAACAGTCCGGGAATGGCGGCGCGATGTGCCTTGTCACCGGGAAGACCGCGCCGGTTGCGCGGACACATATCAAGATCAAGGGTGTGGCGGGGGCCCAATCATCGGGCGCTGCACTGGTGTCGTTCAATTCCAGTGCCTATGAATCCCATCACAAGTCGCAGGGGGACAATGCCCCGGTGTCCGAAAGCGCGGCCTTTGCCTATGGCACGGCGCTGAATGCGCTGTTGGACAAGGGGTCAGGCAACAACCTGCGCATCGGGGATGCAACGGTCGTGTTCTGGGCAAGCGGGTCCGACGAGGCAGCGGCCGAAAACCTGCTGCTTGAAGCCTTGACCGGACCAAGCGCCGACGAAACGGACCCAACCCGTGATGAAGGGGTCCTGCGTGACCGCTTGAGCGCCGTGGCGCAAGGCAAACAACCGTCAAGTGAGGCGCTTGATCCATCCACGCGACTATTCGTGCTGGGCCTTGCGCCCAATGCCGGGCGGCTGTCCGTGCGGTTCTGGTATCCGGGCACGCTTGACGATTTTGCGTGCCATATCGTGCGGTTTTGGGAGGATTGTGTGATTGAGCCCTCGCCTTTTCTGCGCAACGGCGCCCGGGTGCCGCCCAGGCCTTGGGCGCTGCTCTATGATCTGGCAGCCCGTCGGGACGCCGCCAACATTCCCTCGAACCTAGGGGGCGATCTGATGCGGGCCATCCTGACCGGAGGCCGGTTTCCCGCGACGTTGCTGGCCGGGGTCATGGGTCGGATCCGGGTCGAAGGAGAGCCGGACCGCGGACAGCATGGCAATGTGGATGGCCGACGCGCGGCCATGATCCGCGCGGTTCTGACACGCAATCATTCACAGGAGGTGCCCATGGCGCTTGATGAGGACGCGACGGATGTCGCCTATTTGCTGGGACGGCTGTTCGGTGCCTATGTCTATGCCGAACGCAGTTTTCAGGAACGCAATGCGGGGCTGCGGCAGAAATACATCGCTGCCGCCTCTGCCACGCCGGCGCGGGTCTTTCCGGTCCTGATGCGGGGGTACGAGCACAATCTGGACGGGTTAAGGAAAGCCGGTGGGCAAAAGGCCGGATCTGGCGTGCGTGCAGATCGCGCCGTGAGCACCATCCTGGCCGCTCTCCCCGGGGCGAACCCCTTGCCGCCAAACCTCGCGCTGGACGAGCAGGGCCGGTTCTTTGTCGGCTTTTACCACCAGACCGCTTATTTTTATACCAAGGCGGCTGACGCCCCCGATTCCCTGATCGACGCAGAGGACACAGAATGACCACCCTTCAAAACCGCTATGACTTTGTCCTGTTTCTGGATGTGGAAAACGGCAATCCCAATGGGGATCCGGATGCTGGCAACATGCCGCGCATGGATCCCGAAACCAGCCAGGGGCTGATGTCCGATGTCTCGATCAAGCGCAAGCTGCGCAATTATGTCGCCGAGGCTCACGGCAACTCCGCCCCGTACCGGATCTACTTCACCGAAAACACGGTTCTGAACGACCGCCACAAGGAAGCCTGGGAGGCTGAGGAGATCACACCCACGGGCAAGGGTAAGGATGCCTACAAGTCCCTGCCGAAGGACCAGGCCGAGTCCCGGCGCATCACCGACTGGATGTGCGCGCAGTTCTGGGACATCCGCACCTTTGGCGCGGTGATGTCGACGGGCATCAATGCCGGGCAGGTGCGCGGGCCGGTGCAGCTGTCCTTTGCGCGTTCGGAAGAGCCGATTATGCCGCTGGAGATCTCGATCACGCGCTCGTCCGTGACCAACGAAGCCGACCGTGAAAAGGCCCGCACCATGGGACGCAAGAATATCGTGCCCTATGGGCTTTATCGCGTGTATGGGTTCATCAACGTCAAGCTGGCCGACCGCACCGGCTTTTCCGAGGCCGATCTGGC
Organism: uncultured Paracoccaceae bacterium; assembly: GCA_951812305.1. GTDB lineage: Bacteria > Pseudomonadota > Alphaproteobacteria > Rhodobacterales > Rhodobacteraceae > Rhodobacter_B. Next base: position 53,863 of record CATOSB010000003.1, on the reverse strand, counting down.
TATGTTGTGGACCGCATTCCGCGACATGCTGGATCTGGACAGGTCGGCGTCGCGCGGGATGATGGCGTCGCGACGCTTGATCGCGTTTCGCCATGACAGTGCGCTTGGCAATGCGCAAGCCCACCGCCTGTTCGAGCGGGTGACAGTGCAGCGGATGCATCGGGGTGCCCCTGTCGAAATCGGCGCACGCAGTCATAACCTGCCGCCCGCGCGCGCCTTTTCGGATTACAGGATTGACGTGGACACCAACGATCTGCCCGACGGTGTTACCCTGCACGAGCCGTGGTAAACCAGTGGACAGTCTGCCCCTGTCTGCGTTGCAGCACTGGCTGTTTTGCGCGCGCCAATGCTGCCTGATCCATGTTGAGGGACTCTGGTCCGAGAACCGGCTGACCGCCGAAGGTAGGATCCTACATGAACGCGCGGATGCCGGCCATCCCGAAAGCCGCGACGGGGCGCGTATCCTGCGCGCGGTGCAGATAGGGTCTGACTGGCATGGCCTGCATGGTGTGGCCGATATCGTGGAATTGCGCGACGGCCAGCCCTATCCGGTGGAATACAAGCGCGGGCGCCCAAAGGCACATCGCGCAGACGAGGTGCAATTGTGCGGGCAGGCGATTTGTCTGGAAGAGATGACGGGTAAAACCGTTCCCGAGGGCGCGTTGTTCTATGGCAAGAACCGTCGCCGCAAGATAGTGGCGATGGATGATGTGCTGCGCGACCTGACCCTGACCACTGCCGCGCGGGCCCGCGCGGCAATTGATGCGGGCCGGTTGCAACCCCCGGTGTTCGACGACACCCGCTGTCCGGCCTGTTCGCTGCAAACCCTGTGCCAACCCAAACTTCAGCGCATCCGTGGCCCCGACTGGATGGCCAGGTGCCTGTCCCGCACGGGCGTACCGGAATAGGTGCAATGCAAAAACTGCTCAACACGCTCTATGTCACATCGCCAGGTGCCTATCTGCGCAAGGATGGCGAAACAGTTGCAGTCGATATTGATGGCGTGACCCGGGCGCGAATGCCGGCGCACCTGCTGGGCCAGATCGTGATGTTTGGGGAAACCGCGATATCGCCGGATCTGATGAGCCATGCTGCGGGTTCCGGTATATCGATTGCCTGGCTGACATGGTCCGGCAAAATCGCGGGGCGGCTGGACGGACCGCAAACCGGCAACGTCCTTTTGCGTCGCGCGCAGCACCGTATGACGGATGATCCGGTGGCGGCTGTCCCCGTGGCGCGGGCCGTGGTCGCGGCCAAGATCGCCAACCAGCGCGCGCTATTGCGGCGGCACCTGCGCGACTACCCTTCTGCCGAGGGTGCTGACCGCGTAGACGACTCCCAGCGGCGATTGGCTGATGCGGCACGGCATGCGCTTGGTGCGCCGGATCTGGACACGCTACGCGGGCATGAAGGCGAGGCAGGACAGGCCTATTGGTCGGTTTTTTCCGCGTTAATCCGGCAGGATGACCCGACCTTTGCCTTTTCCGGTCGCAATCGTCGCCCGCCGCGGGATGCGGTGAATGCGGTGCTGTCGTTTCTGTATGCGCTTGCCGCGCTGGATGCTCGGGCCGCGTGCGAAACCCACGGGCTGGATCCGCAGATGGGCTTTCTGCACCGCGACCGACCTGGCCGAATGTCATTGGCGCTGGACCTAATGGAGGAAGTCCGCGCCCCGCTGTGCGACCGGGTCACGCTTAGCCTGATCAACCGGCGCCAGTTGAAGCCCACCGATTTTCGTGCCGAGGAAACCGGTGCGGTCCTGTTGACCGAAGAGGGCCGCAAACAGATTCTGACCGCCTGGCAAGATCGCAAGCGCATCGAATTGCGTCATCCCTTTTTGGATGAACGCGTTCCCCTGGGCCTGGTGCTTCAGGTACAGGCGCAACAGCTCGCCCGTCACCTGCGCGGGGACCTTTCGAACTATTTCGGCTGGCTGTGGTCGTGATGCGATGATGGTGCTTGTGACCTATGATGTAGCAACGGACACCCGCGCGGGTCGCCGCCGCCTGCGGGCCGTTGCGCGGGCTTGCGAAGATTGGGGCCAGCGCGTGCAGTACTCGGTGTTCGAATGCGATTTGGACCCCGCGCAATGGACTGCATTGCGGGCCCGCCTGATCGGGTTGATTGAGCCATCGACTGACAGCTTGCGTTTCTATATGCTGGGCCGGGAGTGGCGTCGCAGGGTGGAACATGTGGGCGCCAAACCGGCCACCGATTTCGACGGCCCACTCATTATCTGACCCCGAGTTGCGAACCTCAAGCGGGGGCACAAAACGCGGCGGGTTCGCATGTCAGCAAAATCAGGATGTTGCAGCCCATTAAACTCGATCTCGGACCCAGTGTGTGATACCAAGCGTCAGGTTCGCAAAAAGCGACACATTCCAAACGCTATTTCAAATAGTTAGACAAAGAAGGTCGCCTCCCTCGCGGAGGCGTGGATCGAAACGCGCCTCTACGGAGACACCGGCGGCTTTCGCCTCGGTCGCCTCCCTCGCGGAGGCGTGGATCGAAACCGACTCCGACGTTGAAGTGACGCGCGATGGCGCGTCGCCTCCCTCGCGGAGGCGTGGATCGAAACCGACTCCGACGTTGAAGTGACGCGCGATGGCGCGTCGCCTCCCTCGCGGAGGCGTGGATCGAAACCTGGAAAGTGACAATCATTATCCTGATCATCCTCGTCGCCTCCCTCGCGGAGGCGTGGATCGAAACTTCCCCAAGAACGCGGCTTTCAACATTACCTGGCGGTCGCCTCCCTCGCGGAGGCGTGGATCGAAACGTTACGCGCTCGGACGGGCGCTTCTGGAAGCCAGTCGCCTCCCTCGCGGAGGCGTGGATCGAAACAAACTCGCCTGGGCGCTTGCATCACAGCACCATCGTCGCCTCCCTCGCGGAGGCGTGGATCGAAACCATCGTGGCGCGCCGCGAGGAGACGCTGATCTCGTCGCCTCCCTCGCGGAGGCGTGGATCGAAACAAGAGATCGGCGCGAGTATAACGGACGGCGTTGGGTCGCCTCCCTCGCGGAGGCGTGGATCGAAACATGGTAGTGATCGGCGCCGGCGTGATCGGGCTGGTCGCCTCCCTCGCGGAGGCGTGGATCGAAACTCGAAGAGATCGAAAAAGAGCCTTGGGCGACGGGTCGCCTCCCTCGCGGAGGCGTGGATCGAAACGCCGGACGGTGTCATCCTTTGGCCGCACTTTATGGGTCGCCTCCCTCGCGGAGGCGTGGATCGAAACGCTGCCGGTATCAATGTCGTACCAGCCGTTTACCGTCGCCTCCCTCGCGGAGGCGTGGATCGAAACATCAGGGCCAAGGCAAACCCGCCCGCGCGGTGCAGTCGCCTCCCTCGCGGAGGCGTGGATCGAAACTTGGTCATGTCGAACATGCGATGATACCGAACCGGTCGCCTCCCTCGCGGAGGCGTGGATCGAAACGCGATCACCGGCGAATAATACCGACACCGCCCCGGTCGCCTCCCTCGCGGAGGCGTGGATCGAAACAACTTGCATATCGTCGTGCAAGCGCTGCACGGCGGTCGCCTCCCTCGCGGAGGCGTGGATCGAAACAGAACCTCTACACCCGGGAGGAAATTCTGGCGCGTCGCCTCCCTCGCGGAGGCGTGGATCGAAACAATCCGCCAGCCCCGGCCTAAATCCAACAAAGGTACAAAACGCGACATAGGATTTAGGGTGTCATTTGGTTTTTAATACGGTTTTTTGTAACTCCCAAGCACCCCCCACGTTTGAGTGTTATTGTCAGTTTTATGGTGAGTCGAATTTGCCATTTTGCGCGTGTTTTTTTTCTTTCTTGTCTGAATTCTGTGGCGCCGGGTTGATTTCTCTGAATCAGTGGTGGGATGGATCAGGTTGCCGCCCTTGAACAACTTCTCGCCACGGCTCTGCGTCGGATCGCTGAGCTTGAAGCTGCGTTGGCGAGCATGGCGGAAGAGATCACGGACCTGCGCCGACAGTTGGCCAAGAACAGCAGCAATAGCAGCAAGCCCCCTTCAAGTGATGGCCTGAAGAAGCCAGCCCCGCGCAGCCTGCGTGGCAAATCCGGAAAGAAAAGTGGCGGCCAAGTTGGCCACCGGGGCGACACCCTGCGCCAGACGTCAACACCCGACTTTGTCGAACGGCATGAGGCGACGCATTGCAGCGCCTGTCAGAGCGCCCTGACGGCGGAGATGGTGAAAGGGATCGAGAAGCGTCAGGTGTTCGACTTGCCTGCGCCACGCCTGGAGGTCACCGAGCATCAGGCGGCGGTTTATTGTTGCGACCATTGTCGAGCCACGACGACGGCTGGCTTTCCCGATGGCGTGGCCGCGCATGTGCAATATGGCACGCGCATGCGGGCAGTGGCGGTCTATTGCAATGTTCAGCAGCTGATACCCGAGGATCGGGTCTGCCAGCTTATGCGCGACCTGTTTGGGGCCACCAGCTTGTGCGCGGCCAGCGTGACCAACTGGACGCGCGGCGCGGCAAATAAGATGGGTGTCGTGGTTGAACACATTCTCGCCCGGCTTGCCGAAGGCGGCGTTCGGCATCTGGACGAGACCGGACTTCGTGTTGCCGGCAAGCTGCACTGGCTGCACACGATCTGCGATACCGCCTTCACCCATTACCGCATCAGCGCCAAACGCGGTGCTGTTCCAACCTTCCTGACCGGCGGGACGATCATTCATGATCACTGGAAACCCTACTACGCCCATATGAGCGGAGTGGACGCCCACGCCCTCTGCGGGGCGCATCACTTGCGCGAACTCAAGGCCATCGAAGAGATCGAAAAAGAGCCTTGGGCGACGGAGATGAGCGCAGTGCTTCATAGCGCCAATCAGCTCAGATGCGCGGCTCAGGATCAAGGCGAGACCGAACTCCCGGAACTGGTTCGCCAGGGTATAGTCACCAGATACATGGCGATCCTCGCCAAGGGGCTCGCCTTCCACGAACGCCGGCCCCCGCTGGCCAAAAGCCCCGGCACCCGCGGCCGAAAAGCCAGGCGGCCAGGCCACAACCTGCTCCTCCGCCTGCGTGACTACCGCGATGACGTTTTGCGATTCATCGCCGACTTCGCGGTCCCATTCACAAACAATCAGGCCGAACAGGACCTGCGCATGATGAAGCTGCGCATGAAAATCTCGGGCACCTTCCGCACCCTCGAGGGCGCGCGGGTCTTCGCCGACATCAGGTCCGTCATCTCGACGGCCAGAAAACACCGGTTCAACATCCTGGAAATCCTGACCCTGTCACCACCTCAGATCATCGCACGGCTCTGACGGAACAAAACCCCGCAACCCTATCGGACAGGGTGCTTGGGAGTTACGGTTTTTTTTGATCCAGTTGGACAGGGCCTGTACGGATGAATGGAACGGTTAGGGGTCATAAGGGTTTGCAAAATTACTATTCGGAATTAGGGTATCGAAGAGGACGCAGTTCCCCGTCGGCGATGTTTTCCGGCAGGACGAATGCGTGCCTGCCGAGGAAATTGATATGTCTGTGTGTGAGCGGCGATATTCGCGCAACATCTGCTGGACTGATTGTCTGGCCCTCAGCTTCGAGCTGGTCGAGCACGGTCTGCATGTAGGTTGCATTCCAATAGGTAATCACGTTGAGGGCGAACCCAAGCGCTCCAAGTTGTTCCTCTTGCCCTTGCCGATAGGGTTTACGGATTTGGCCACGCTCACCATGGCAGACGCGTCGTGCCAAGCCATGTCGCAGTTCCTGTCGGTTGAGTTGGATCAAGATGCGCCGCCTTTTTTCCTCATCGTTGATGAAGCTGAGGATGTGCAGGGATTTTATGATCTTGCCCAGCTCTCCGAGGGCCTTGGCGAGTGCGGTGGCACGTTCGCGCACCTGCAGCGTGCGCATGACTGTGCCGGCATGGATGTGCCCGAGCTTCAGCGATCCGGCCAAGCGCAGCAAATCCTCCCAGTTCTCGATGATCACCCGAATATTGACCCTGTTGCGCGCAAGCGGATCAAGCAGACCATAGTCGGCCTTCGGGTCGATGCGCCAGAGCCGGGTCTGGCCGATATCGGCGAGACGCGGGCTGAACTGATAGCCGAGCAACCAAAAGAGCCCGAAGACGATATCGGAATAGGCGGCGGTGTCGGTCATGATTTCCACAGGATCGAGATCGGTTTCCTGGTCGAGCAGGAGCGCCAGGATGAACATGCTATCGCGCAGGGTTCCGGGCACGACGAGGGCATTGAGGCCGGTGAACTGATCGGAAACCAGATTGTAGAGTGTGATGCCTCGCCCGGTCTGGAAATATTTCGGGTTTGGTCCGGCATGGATGATGGTCGGCGGAGCGGAAAAGCGCACACCATCGGCGGAGGCGACGTCACCGGCTCCCCAATGCCGAACGATCGGCAATTCATTATGAACCGCGACGAGACGAGCGTTGGCCGCCGTAATTGTTTCAGCGCGAATGAAGTTCCGGCCGATCCAGGAAAGCCTGTCGCGCTTGAGCGCTTCAAGGGTTGGCTGTGTGATCGGTTCGAAGCCAATATTGCAGGCTTCAGCGAGCAGCACGGCGCACAGGCTGGTCTGGAAACCACCGACACGTGCCTGCCGTTCTGTGACATGGGTAAAGTCCTGTGCAAACCCTGTGCGGTTGGCGACTTCCAGGAGCACGTCCGAGAGATCAACCTTCGGAAGTCTTTTTCGCATGGAGGCTTTCAGCTTCCTCAGGCTGTCTGGCTCTTCGATACGATCGAGTGGCGAGAGGGCGAGCCGCGCTTTCCCACTCGCTGTTTCAATCCTTGCCGCCGGATTGGCGTCGAAATTTTCGGCGGGGCGGCGATAAGCTTGATCGAGTTGTTCGGCGAGCGTGGCCAGTTCGGCCTCTCCGTCTGGGGAGCGTTCAAGGGCGCGACATACGGTTGGCTTCGCTGCGCGCCATGCTTCGCCACTCAACAGACCATTTCTGGGGTCATTGAACCGCACCCCACCGCGCACGAAAATGTCGCGGGTTTTGAGTGCGCCCTGCCAAGCCTCGCATACCGCAGAAACGAAAGCCTTATTGTCCGCGACCTTTCCCCTGTCATCAAGGGCGTATTTGCACCAAGCCCCACGCAGGACGCCGGTCGGCGCATCCTGCATATTGGCTTTCCCCCAATTCTCGCCGCCGCGCAGATAATCGAGCGCCTCTTTGACAGGCTGGCCCTTGGGCGAAGCATCAAACGTGATGCGCGCGAGGAGGTTACGAAACAAGGTCTGCGTCGTGCGCCATTTTGCAAGCAATTCCTCCAGCGGTTTGTCTTCGGGTGGCTTGGCCAGAGCATCGACGCGGTCGGCAGCGTCAGTGAGGGCTCCGTAATTCAAATCGGCATAGAGAGCACTGCGCCAAGTCTGGAAAGTCAGATCTGTATCGTCGTCATCGGTCATGACGCGCCGCGCAAGGTTGCGCAGCGCCAGAGCAGCAGCGTCCAGATCGCCAAGGCTGCGCATCCTTTTTCGTTTTCTGGCAGCTTTAGCGTCTCGGAAAATATCCGCCATCAAGGCGTCGAACAGCTCCACTGCATCGTCAATGGCGACCGCTTCCAGCGTGTGGAACAAGGCAGCAACAATCGCGGTGCGACGCGGCTCCTTGGCGGCGGCGATAGCAGATGGTTGCATTGTTCTGGCCACCTTGGCCAGGCGCTGAGTGAGCGCATTCGGAACCATCGCTGGCGACGGCGGTGCCAGCCCGTAGGCACGAATGGCGTCGATGCGATGGAAATGGCGCATCAGTTCTGTCATAGTTCGCTTTGTCGGCGCAGCACGCAAGGCATCGAGCGTGCGAAACGATCCACCTTCTCCGTCGAGCAGGGCGCCGATCTTCTGGCGCTGCACGTCCGACAACGCATCAAACAAATTACGCCACAGCCGTCGGTGCGCGCGATCGCGGATGCGGGCAACGAGACGTTCCAGGGTGCTGATCCCCGGCAGCAGTATCTTGTGTGCCAACATCCACGCCGTGGCCCGATCAATCAGCAGACTCGGTCGATCGTCACCAGACCAGCACAACGTATAGAGCCAGCGCGTCAGGCAAAATCGGGCGTTGGCATCATCGGTCAGTTCTCGAAAACCGTAGGTCTTCCGGATCATCGCTGCATGGCGTTTTTTAGGTCGCCCAGCCCTGTAAGCAGCCAGAGAAGGTGTCGTGGGCAGATCGAGCTGTGTAGTAATCGTCTCGACCACGGCATCAGGAATGTCCTCGAACCTGCTCGGAAGCACGCCAAGGAACCGAACAGTTCCGAGCTGAAGGGCGAAGCCCAGACGATTGTGGGCGCCGCGCAACCGAGCGATGATTTCACGGTCCGCCGCATCCAGGTAGAAATATCGCGCTATCTGGTCCCGGCTGGGCGGCTCATCGTATCGCCCGTATCGTTCCCGCTGCGCGTCACTGAGAAACCGCGTCGGCATTCTGTGCGAAACTCACAACATTTGCGACGCAGATCGGTTATGCGAGGGCCTCCACCAAGGAACAAACGTTGGACACGCAGCTCTCGCGGCTGGCTGACGCTGGCTGCGAGAGCTTCTTCGAAGAGAAAGTCTCGGGGGCTGCGAAGAGGCGCCCGCAGATGGAAGCAATACTGGGTCAGCTACGCAAAGATGATGTTGTCGTCGTAACCAAGCTCGATCGGTTGGCGAGATCAACAGCAGAGCTCTTGCGCATCGCCGAAGCCTTGAATGAGAAAAACGCTGGTTTACAATCGCTTGACGAACCTTGGGCCGATACAACCTCACCCGCAGGCAAGATGATAATGACCGTCTTTGGTGGCATCGCAGAATTCGAGAGGTCGCTGATCCTGACCCGAACCCAGGAAGGTCGTAAAGCAGCTTTGGCCCGTGGTGTCGCTTTCGGACGACCTTCAAAACTCCGTCAGGATCAAAAAGAAGTCGTTCGAGATCTGGTAAAAAATGGTCAGTCCATCTCCGCTGTCGCCAGAACCTTCAATGTGCATCCAGCAACCATCTATAGATGTCTCGACGAAAAACAGGCCTTATGACCCCTCACCGTTCCATTCATCCGTACAGGCCCAAACCAGTGCGGTCCAACAGCATGAGGATATATTCGTCGGTTGGGAATCTCTCGAATGCTTCCAGAACTTTCTGTCCTGATGGCTTTGAAACATCGAGGTCTCTTTTTTCCTCGAAGCCATCACCATCCCAAAGTCTGACTCTGTAGTGAGCGTTTTCAGGAATTGAGCACCCAGGATTTTCCTTGGCCCAGTTTTCTAGATCAATTGCATCAGCCATCTGGCAGTTCCTTTTATTTGGCGCGCACCATGCGCGTCGCTGCCTCAATCATATAATAGCTGATTTTTAGCTGGGCAATAGCTGTTTTTAGGATATTTGATATATTGACAAATCCATGTTTTTTGCCTAATTATCGTGCAACGGAGGTTATCGATGACCAAAAAAACAATGACTCTGAACCTCACAGAGACCGAAATGGATGTGCTTGGAGCGCTCTGTGATAAGAAAGATTTGAGCAAAACAGTGCTGATGCGTCAGGCGCTACGCTTATATCAGCGGGTTGAAGAGCGGCTTGAACAAGGTGGCAAACTGTATTTTGAGGATGAGGCGACATCTGAAAAATCTGAGATCATGATGCTATGACCTCACATCCCGATTCCACGCCCATCCAGCTTTATGACCTTCGGTCAGAACAGATGGTAGATGCCGAATTGTGGGATGGCATTACAGACAAAAACCTTGCTGACTGGGAAGCTGAGTGGACACCGGAACTTCTGGATATGCTCAAGGCGCTCAACCGCAAAGGCATCGAACGTAAATTCTGGCCACAAAGTAGGCATTGGGATTGGCGAGCAAAGACCCAAGGCATTGAGATGCGACTCGATAATCAGTGCTTTTCGATCAATTGTGAAAACATGACACAGGCCATGATGATCACAGAGCTAACTCATCGCGCTCGAATTGAATCTCAGAAAAACGACCATCTGGTTTATGTCGATTTTCTGGAAGCGGCGCCTTGGAACCGTCGGGAAGTCGTTGACGCGACTCCAAGGTTTGCAGGTTGCGGTTCAATACTTATCCGCGCTGCCATTGAGCACAGTATACTGGAGGGTTTCAAAGGCCGTGTGGGATTACATTCACTCCCGCAAGCCAATGATTTTTACGCAAACAAAGTTAGCATGACAGACTTGGGGCTGGATGACAACTACCAGAAGCTTCGCTACCTTACCACCCTTCAAAATTTCCGGATCTGATTTGACGTTTGTCTGATCTGTGTGATTCAAGGAGTCTCCACTGCTGACATTGGAGGCTGGTTTGTTGGGAAATGTTTGTTTTTCAGAGCTTTATTCGAAGGTTGAGGCGGATTTTCAGGACCGCTTGCTCGGGTATCACAAGTCGCGCCGGGAGGGATTGTGCATCATAGCAAGCGTGATTTTGAACACGCGCAGCGTCAATCTGATGGAAAATGCGGCTGCTTTGCCCCGCGATATCGGCTCTGTGGACCACCGCTATCAATACATTTCGCGGGTTCTGGGCAATCCTCACATCGATACTGATGAGATCATGCAGGCCTATGTTGGTGAAATTTTCCGCCGCCAGTGTGAGGCCGGAGAAACGATTGTGGTGGCCCTTGATCAAAGCAAGCTCAACGAAGGGCATGAGGTTTTGATGTTATCGGTGCGGATGCGGGATCGGGCCCTCCCGGTCGCCTGGCGTGTACGCCAGACCAAAGGGCCGATTGGATGGCGCGTGCAACATGAGCTTTTGGAAGCAGTCCGCCCATGGCTCCCGGCGGATGCGCGTGTGTTGCTGGCGGGAGATCGGTTTTATGGAACCGCCCGATTGGTCGCATGGTGCCAGGAGGCTGGATGGGACTACCGGCTGCGCATGAAGGGAAATATCACACTGCAACATCAGGGTGGCGAGATGATGACGCGCGAAATTGCCCAACTGATGCCCGAAGGGCTTGTAAACGCTGAGCTTTACGGAACGGGCGTCTTTAGCAACATTGGAGTGCTTCACGAAGAGGGGCACAAAGAGCCTTGGATTATTGCCATGAATGCAGCACCGTCCGAGTACAAGGTGCTCGATTATGGAATGCGTTGGGGAATTGAAGCCATGTTCTCCGACTTCAAAACCCGGGGCTTTGAAATTACTCAAAGCCAGATCAAAAAGCCGGATCGATTGGCCCGCCTCATTTTGGTGCTGGCAATCGCCATGTACTGGGCTGTTTCAACCGGAGCAAACGAAGAGCACCACGTCGCAATACGCGGCGAAAAAAGGGGATTCGAAAAGCCCGAAGGTCCTTATGCTCTCTCTTCAAGACAGGCCTTCGTGCTATCCGACGATGCCTCGCAGGTTATGCCAAAATCCCCAAGCTCTGGGATGTCTGGCTAAATTGAAGGGTGGTAAGGCTTCGCTACTTCGAAATGACACCCGAACAAGCTGAAGCCTTCGTTAGAAAAGGAGAATGATATGAAATTCGATATCTCAAAGAGCTGGTGTGCAACCATGTCCAAACGTGAAGCCGGGGCAGAAGTTGGTGCTGGACTGCTTGGCATAGACCCGATCTTTGATGCTTCTGACGCTAACGTGTCAGTGCTCGACGATGCACGTGTTGCATTGGGTCGCTTCGTTCAATTGAAACGGCGAAAGGACAATCTGTCCTTGGAGGAATTAGCAGAGAAGGCAGATGTTGAACTCGCAGAGCTAATGAATATCGAACATGATGCGGGCTTTGAACCTGAGCCTAGAACTCTCTATCAGCTCGCAATGGTTTTTGGCGTTTCTCAACATCGACTTATGGGACTGTCAGGACTGACTGTTCCCAAAGATGTGACGTTCGTTGAGGAAGCTGTTCGATATGCAGCTCGTTCTGAATCCATTGAGAAACTCAATCCTGAAGAACAAGCAGCACTTGACGGATTGATCTCTGTCTTGACCGAAAATCATGGGTAATTAAGGACGCAAGGAGTAGGGGAATTGGCCAAAAATTTGCCACTAAAGGCAAAGATTGCCCATGACATTGATCACCAGGTGGAAAGCCTGCTGAGACGATTAGGTTATCCCGAACCTCCCCTGAAGCTACAGACTGTTCGTGAGTTGGAAAAGCTTCACAGGGGTTATTACTCATCGAAAGATCCTGGTCTTTTGCAGGAAACCATTGCGAAGTTCCGCATTGCCGGAAAGCAAGTTCTCATGCGACCCAGGCCTAGCTGGCCCGAAGCTGCATATTTGGGCTTTTGAAAGAACGTACAGGGAACGAAAGGCTGATTGACGGCCAGAGCTGATGTTGGATGATGCTTGCGTCTGGAGGGGTCATGATAGAGCAAGCATTTGCCTCAACGTGGGGGCTTTCATATTCGGATTTTGAGTTTCTAAACCGGTTTGGGGCGAAGTCGCGGGTCGCGATTGCATGCCAACTCCTCTTTTTTCGCCAGCATGGCCGGTTTCCTGCCACGCGCGGTGATCTTGACCCTGATGTGATCGTGTACGTTGCTGACCAGATTGGGGCGACAGACGATCTTTCCTACTCTTTTTCCAGTGACACCGCGCGGCGGCAACGTGCGAGTATTCTGGATTTTCTCGGGTTTCGCCGGGCTTCTGATCGTGATCGGGCCAGACTCCAGGCATGGATGATTGAACAGCTCGGTGGGCGTGACCTGAACTTGGCGGATTGGGTTGAGCGGGGCTATGCACAGGCCCGTCAAATGAACGTGTTTGTTCCTTCAGTGAAGATCATGGAGCGGCTTGCGCGCGCGGCCCGTCGGGATTTCCGCGAGGGGTATTTGACGAAGGTGGCATCGCGGTTATCGACCGAGAGGGTTACGCAGTTAGAATGGACGCTGTCTGAGCCCTTGGCGACAACGGGGTTTCAGCGTCTGAAGGATGATGTCGGTGCTGCAACGCTAGACAGCGTACTGCTGACGGCGCAAAAGGTGTCCTTTGTCGCGGCGCTCAATCTTCCATTGGATATTCTTGGTGATGTCGAACGCGGTTGGGTGATGCGTATTGCATGTCAGGTAGAAGGCGAAACCGCCTCGGAAATGCGTCGCCATGCGCCCGAGAAGCGCTTCGGGCTTCTTGCGGTCTACCTGATGCATCGCCGCTCTCAGCTGATTGACGGCCTCATTGACCTGCTTTTGGAGGTGGTTCATCGCCTGGGAACACGGTCACGCCGAAAGGTCATTCAGGGCATCGCGGCAGATATAGGCGCGGTTCATGGCAAGGAGCGTTTGCTTGTCGAGATTGCCATGGCCGCGCTGGATCATCCCGAGGGTCGGATTGAAGACGTTATCTTCCCTATCGCTGGGGCGGCTAAACTCCGGGCAGTCATTGACGAACATCGCGCCAAGGGTACCTTGGACACGCGCATCCAACAGACCATGCGCAACTCATATGCCAGCCACTACCGCCGCATGCTGCCACCGTTGCTCCGGGCTTTGCGATTTCGCTCGAACAATGCAATGTGGCATCCGATATTGACCGCCTTGGTTCTGATTGTCCGGTTTGCGGAAGCCGGTCGCCGGGTTGTTTCTGAAAATGATATTCCAGCAGGGATCATTCCCGGAAAATGGCGCAGCGCAGTCATTGATGAGAATGGTCGGGTCAATGTTGTGTCCTTCGAGCTCTGTGTGCTGACACAGCTTCGCGAACGCATCCGCGCCAAAGAGATATGGATCGAAGGTGCGGACCGCTACCGCAACCCGGATGATGACCTGCCGGGAGATTTCGACACGCGTCGAGATTCCTACTACGCTGATCTGGGGCTATCGCAGGATGCAAGAGGCTTTGTCGCGGGCGTGAAAGCCGAGCTGGAGAAGGAACTGCGGCTGTTGAACGCCACCTTGCCTGACAATGATAAGGTGCGCTTGCGGCGGGGTGGGGAGAACCGGATTTCCATTACGCCCTTTGCGCCAGCCCCAGAGCCGCCTGGTTTGGCCACGCTGAAAAGCGAGGTTGCCCGGGCGTGGCCGATGACCGGGCTTTTGGATGTTCTCAAAGAAACAGCACTCGATACTGGGTTTTTGAGCGGCTTTCAGACCTCGGCCAGTCGGGAGGCTCTGCCGCCTGCCGTGCGAGATCAACGCCTGTTGCTCTGCCTTTACGGCTTGGGAACCAACGCGGGCCTGAAACGCGTGGCCGCTGGTTCACCCGATGTCAGTTATGACGAACTTCTGCACATTCGCAGACGGTATATTGACCCGGCTTCCTTAAAGGCGGCTTGCGCGCAGGTTGCCAATGCAACGCTTGCAATTCGCGAACCGGAAATCTGGGGCACGCCGGGCACAACATGTGCTGGGGATTCCACCAAGTTCGGGGCCTGGGATCGCAATCTGATGACGGAGTGGCATGCGCGCTATGGCGGGCGCGGCGTCATGATTTATTGGCATGTAGAGCGTCAGGCGACCTGCATTTATTCTCAGCTGAAGCGTTGTTCGTCCTCTGAGGTAGCCGCAATGATTGAGGGTGTCTTACGGCATTGCACGGACATGGAAATCCAACGGCAGTATGTGGACAGCCACGGCCAAAGCGCAGTTGGCTTTGCTTTCTGCCATCTTCTGGGCTTTGAGCTTGCGCCGCGCCTCAAGGCAATTGCGCGGCAGAAACTCGCCCTCCCTAGTGCGGGTATGCGAGGGCAACTGCCCAATCTCCTTCCGATCCTGTCGGGCGTGGTCGATTGGGGCGAGATCGAACGCCAGTATGACGAGATGGTCAAATACGCAGCGGCCATGCAGCACGGGACGGCTGATCCCGAGGCCATCCTTCGCCGGTTCGCCCGATCCGATGTGATGCACCCCACCTACAAGGCGCTGGCGGAGCTTGGTCGCGCCATAAAGACGATTTTTCTGTGCCGCTATCTGCGCTCAGAGGCCTTCCGTCGGGAAATTCATGAGGGATTGAACGTCGTCGAGAACTGGAACAGCGCCAACAGCTTCGTGTTCTTTGGCAAGGGCGGTGAAATTGCCACCAATCGTGTGCGGGATCAGGAGACCGCTGCTCACGCGTTGCACTTGCTACAATCGTCACTGGTCTACGTGAACACGCGGATGGTGCAGTCCGTCCTGCGCAACCCCGATGTGGCCGCCCGCTTGTCCCCTGAGGATTATCGCGGCCTGTCCCCGCTCATCTACCTACACATCAACCCTTATGGCCGCTTCGAGGTCGATCTGGATAAGCGGATCGATTTCGGGCTCTTGGCCGCGTAATTGGAGTCCGTATGTCCTCTCAACTACTCGCAGAATGTATGGAGCAATTCGGTCTCCATGGTTTTGAACCGGAATTCCAATCGTATTTTTTGCGGCTAAAATCCCGCTTGCTCTCCAGCGGCGATGTCGCCTGTGGTTTGGTGGTGCTCACCGCACAAGAGGATGACCACTCGGGGGGGCACATCAAATACTGAGCCTACTTCTGGATGAAGCTCGGATGGGCCTGTAAAATGATAATGAGTACGCGGAAGATTTCCTGGAAGCGGTAGAAATGGCCGTTCAAGCCGGTGTTGCTGCGGGCGCGGTAAAGCAGGAAAACATGATGGAATTTGCGGGCCTCTATCGAAGGGTTGGCTTGCCGGTGCCACAATCATTTATGATCGATCCTGATAATATGGCGCCTCCGTCGGACATGGAGGGCTTCGATCTTTCCGAGAATCTGGAAAATGTTGCGCGCGATATCATGGACGAGGGAGGCTCGGCCTATGATCTATTCAATGCAATTGACACCATGATGGCAGCGGCACCGGAGGAAATTCAGGCGGGTCTGGCCAATCACATTGCCACGATGGATGGACCTTTTTTCGAACGTTGCGCTTTGTTCATGCTGTTGTCCGGCCCGCAGCTTGTCCAGGAGGCCACCATTGCCGGTCTGTTTGAACGCCTTGATGGCTTTGCCTTGAATGCAGAAACATTGACGCTTTTTCCAGTGGACCAGCACAGGCGGCATTGGATGATCTGATCAAGAAAGCACGCGGCAAACCCATTCCAAGCCAGAGCCAGTCAACCGGAGCAGAAATTCAAGAGATCGGCGCGAGTATAACGGACGGCGTTGGCGCTCAGAGCATTGCAGTCAGGGTGAAACAGAGTTCAAAGACCGTATTGGCAATGATCCTGATCAAGGCAGGGCATGGGATCAGGGACAGCTTCCTTGTTCCCCTTGAAAGCAGTGGCGATGCGGAACAAATGATCGGACAACTCCGCGCAGAAACTGGCGCCGACGATATTTCCGCTGACACTTTGCGTGTCTTGCTG
The DNA here is from genome assembly GCA_951812305.1 of uncultured Paracoccaceae bacterium. Lineage (GTDB taxonomy): Bacteria > Pseudomonadota > Alphaproteobacteria > Rhodobacterales > Rhodobacteraceae > Rhodobacter_B. The sequence goes on along the minus strand of CATOSB010000003.1, from coordinate 37,657 downwards.
GAGGGTGCATTGGCTGATGGCTTGGCAAACGAATGCCTGCCCGCTCCGGGTTTTCTGGACGTTGTCGAATCCTGTAACCTGTTCGACCTGCGCCCTCAGGAATTGGGGCTTCAGGCACTACTCGACTTGGCAGATCCCAACCGAAAGATTCAAGATGCCTCAGCGCAGGCGCTCGGGCGCTGGATTAATGATGATATGGCGTTGGACTTCCTGGAGCCTCTTACAGACAGCTGGTTCGAGGACAGCCAGGAGACCCGTGAGATTGTCGCCACCGGAAAAACAGCGCGCAGTATCGAAACCAAGCTCTGGAAATTCCTCGAGACGCGGCGCGATATTTGGGCGCGACGGTTTTTGCAAACAGCGGTGATGTTGAGAGATGGAGACCGGCTCCGGGAGTGGAAAACCCTGACCGCATCCGCATATGGCTTGATGAATGGACGGGCTTTGAAGCGTATCCCCCTGATGGAAGACATCATGCATACGACAATCGAAGCGGATGATGCAAAACTTTGGGGATAGCGCGTCACTATGAGTATACCCATGATGACGATGCGCATGAACACTGAAACCCGCCATTTTTATGTTCACTTTGGGTCTGTTTCGAGATAATGAACAGATCATGTCAGAGGCACACCCAAAATGAACACTTATCAGGCCAAAATCGGATATGCCCGCATCTCGACCGTGGATCAGAACCTCGATGCTCAAATCGAGGCACTGACAGCGGCGGGATGTGGGATGGTCCGTCAGGAACAGCGTAGCGGGACGACGCTTGAGGGTCGCCCCGAGCTGAACAACATTCTCGACTTCATTCACAAGGGCGAAACTTTGGTTGTCACGCGGATCGACCGTCTGGCACGCTCAATGCACGATCTTCAGACCATCGTCACCCGACTGAAGGACAAGGGCGCGCATCTCGCGGCCACGGAGCAACCCGTGGATACGTCCACCGCAGCGGGTAAAGCGTTCTTCGATATGCTGGGCGTCTTTGCTGAATTCGAGACCAATCTTCGCCGGGAGCGCCAGTCAGAGGGTATCGCCACAGCGAAGCGACGCGGCGTATATCGCGGGCGCAAACCGAAGATCGATATGGTCGCCATTGGTGAACGATTGGCTGGCGGTGCCACGCCCACCGAGATCGCCCGCGAGATGGGCGTCTCGCGCGGCACCGTCTATAAAGCAAAGGCTTTGATGCCCTCGGATGGCCAAACGACAGGGCAGAGCCCATAATGAAAAAGAACAAGCGGAAAGCGCGCGTGCAGACGGCCAAGCCACCTGCGAAGGTCGGCCAGGCCAATTCCAGGGTGCCCCCGCCGCGCAACCTGACACCCGAGCTATGCAAACGCTTGCGCCGGGACATGACGAAGGCCTGCCTCGCCGTGGTGGAAACGCATGGGCTGACGGTTGAAGGTGGCGAACTGAGTGACATCGATCTGCGTCATGGCTTCGACATCAGTTTCCGCGTCGGCATTCCGATGGCAGACGGCGCAATCTATTCGCCAGACAAAGCCATGTTCGAGGTCCTTGCGCCGCATTTTGGCCTGGAACCCTCTGACTATGGGCGGACCTTCAGATCGAAAGATGAGGTCTTCCGCATTGTCGCCATCAATCCAAATAGACCAAAATACCCCATCAGCGCTGAACGCGTCTCAGACGGTCGGGGCTTCAAGTTCCACCCAGACAATGTCGTCATGTACTTGCAGAGTTCAGGCGCATGAAACGTACACCATTTGTTCTTTCAAAAGCCCAAATATGCAGCTTCGGGCCAGCCAGGCCTATTTGGGCCGGATGGTCACGATCACCCGCGCCTGGGCCGGAACAATATCCAGTCGTTCGGTGCGATCTTCGCCGATCCTGACCATCTCACCACAGCCGCAGGGGCATGTAATGCTGGCAGGCTCGATCACCTGTTCGATACGTTCCAGATGATCCGGCAGGTTCCCAAGGTTGCGCTGCGCAGGTTTGCGCTTCTTGCGCGGTTTGGTCATCTCGATTGTTTCTGACTGCGCCTCGGCCTCGACTGTCGCGACCTCCAGATCTTCAAAAGCCAGTTGCCGTTCATCCGGGCTGAGCTTCTCGGAGCGTTTGCCATAGACCAGTTGGTGCAGTTCTTTGACAAAATGCTCCAGACGCGCGTTGATCGCCTCAAGTTCCGCGTTCTGCGTGGCGAGAGCGGCGTTGCTTTCTTCGAGTTCGGCAAACTGAGATGTTAGGTTTGAAGCGTCCTGCCGGGCCGCCAAAACAACCGCCCGCACCTCCGCGGGAAGGGCATCCAGATCAAGGGATTCAAGAGCGTCAGGCATGGCGTGTTCTTAGCAGATCAGGCCACGATTTACACCCTGTACATAAGGCTGAGAGTCACTCTGCCGCACCCGGTCGACGTGTCCGCCGCGCCGTCACCCGTCGCCAGTCCAGACCCTCAAACAGGGCCTCAAATTGTGCCTTGGACAGCCGCATCACGCCATCATGGACCCTGGGCCAGGCGAACTTGCCCTGTTCCAGCCGCTTGTACGTCATCACCAGACCGGACCCATCCCAAAGCAGAACCTTGATGCGATCTCCACGTTTGGCGCGGAACACGATGATTACGCCCGAGTGCGGATCAAGGCCCAGGTCGCGTTCGGCAACCGCCGCCAGCCCGTCATGGCCCTTCCTGAAATCCACCGGCCTGGTCGCAATCACAACCCGCACCGATTGAGACGGAACAATCATCCCTGTCGCGCCAGGTGCCGCGCAACATTCGCGATCCGTTTTGTGGCCGTGCTTTTGGGCAACCGGACAGTGACAGATCCCGCGATGATCTCAATACCGTCAAAGGGCGAAGGCGGTGGTGTCGCAAGCACTGCGATCTCTGCAAAACCAGACGTCTGACCCTCGTCACGCGCGACCTTGCGCCGGGCCGTCGTGCGCCATGTCGATAACCGCGTCGCCGACATACCGTGTTTGCGAGCCACACCCGCAACCGTCGCGCCTGGCGCATACGTCTCCGCCACAATCGCCGCACGCTCCGCCGCCGTCCGTAGTACAGGCCTGCGACGCGAAACCTCCGCCCCATCATCCAACATCAAATTACCTCCAGATCATTGGAGACCAGCATCTCATATCAAACCGCAAGCCGATACCATGGGGCGCTCGCATCGCTTACCCAGCATCTCATATCAAACCGCAAGCCGATACCATGGTAAGCGGTGTCACCGCGCCCTGTCAAAGTTCCATGGCATGAGTTCGTCGATGCGGGCTGCTGGATGGCCGGCAGCGATGGCTTCGAGGGTTGCCTTGAGATAGGCATAGGGCTCGACGTCGTTAAGCTTACAGGTTTCGATCAGGGAGGCGATACGCCCCCAGTTTCTGCCACCTTCGTCATGGCCCGCAAAGAGCGCGTTCTTACGATTGAGGGCAATCGGGCGGATGGTTCGCTCGACCACGTTGCTGTCCATCTCGATAGCGCCGTCGTCGAGAAAGAGCTTCAGTCCGTCCATGTGTTTGGCGATGTAGGAGAGCTTATCGCCGAGGCGTGATTTGGCCGAGATGCGGGAGCGGACGGTTTTGAGCCAAGTCTCGAATGCCTCGATCAGCGGCTTGGTCTTTTCCTGGCGAACAGCTTTGCGCTCGGCGGCGGGTTTTCCTCTAATCTCAGCCTCGATCTTGTAGAACTCGGCAATCCGCCTGAGCCCATCCCCTGCAATGGGCGAGCCATCGCGGTCATGCACTTCCTTGAGCTTGCGCCGCGCATGAGCCCAGCAATAGGCCAGTTTGACGGATCCTGAGTTACGGCCCGGTTTGGTCAGGGCATTATAACCCGTATAGCCATCCACCTGCAGCGTACCGCTGAAGCCGGTCAGGAACTCCGTTGCGTGTTTGCCGCCACGCCCATCGGCGTAACAGAACACAACACCCGGTGGGGCGGTGCCCCCGAAGGGCCGCTCATCGCGGGCAATGGCCCAGAGATACCCGGTCTTGGTTCTGCCGCGCCCCGGATCGAGCACCGGACAGCGCGTCTCATCAGCAAAGAGCTTGCTGGAAGATTTGAGATCTTTGAACAGATGATCCACCACGGGAGCAAGATGGAAGGATATCCGGCCCATCCAGCCCGCAAGGGTGGAGCGGTGCAGATCAAGGCCGGATCGGGCATAAATCTGCGCCTGCCGGAACAAGGGGCAGTGATCGGCGTACTTGGACACGGCCACCTGCGCCAATGTCCCCTCGGTAGGCAGGCCACCCTCGATCAGATGTACCGGTGCAGGTGCCTGGGTCACGCCAGCGTCCTTGTTCGGACAGGCGTATTTGGGCCGGATGGTCACGATCACCCGCGCCTGGGCCGGAACAATATCCAGTCGTTCGGTGCGATCTTCGCCGATCCTGACCATCTCACCACAGCCGCAGGGGCATGTAATGCTGGCAGGCTCGATCACCTGTTCGATACGTTCCAGATGATCCGGCAGGTTCCCAAGGTTGCGCTGCGCAGGTTTGCGCTTCTTGCGCGGTTTGGTCATCTCGATTGTTTCTGACTGCGCCTCGGCCTCGACTGTCGCGACCTCCAGATCTTCAAAAGCCAGTTGCCGTTCATCCGGGCTGAGCTTCTCGGAGCGTTTGCCATAGACCAGTTGGTGCAGTTCTTTGACAAAATGCTCCAGACGCGCGTTGATCGCCTCAAGTTCCGCGTTCTGCGTGGCGAGAGCGGCGTTGCTTTCTTCGAGTTCGGCAAACTGAGATGTTAGGTTTGAAGCGTCCTGCCGGGCCGCCAAAACAACCGCCCGCACCTCCGCGGGAAGGGCATCCAGATCAAGGGATTCAAGAGCGTCAGGCATGGCGTGTTCTTAGCAGATCAGGCCACGATTTACACCCTGTACATAAGGCTGAGAGTCACTCTGCCGCACCCGGTCGACGTGTCCGCCGCGCCGTCACCCGTCGCCAGTCCAGGCCCTCAAACAGGGCCTCAAATTGTGCCTTGGACAGCCGCATCACGCCATCATGGACCCTGGGCCAGGCGAACTTGCCCTGTTCCAGCCGCTTGTACGTCATCACCAGACCGGACCCATCCCAAAGCAGAACCTTGATGCGGTCTCCACGTTTGGCGCGGAACACGATGATTACGCCCGAGTGCGGATCAAGGCCCGGATCGCGTTCGGCAACCGCCGCCAGCCCGTCATGGCCCTTCCTGAAATCCACCGGCCTGGTCGCAATCACAACCCGCACCGATTGCGACGGAACAATCATCCCTGTCGCGCCAGGTGCCGCGCAACATTCGCGATCCGTTTTGATGCCGTGCTTTTGGGCAACCGGATAGAGACAGATCCCGCGATGATCTCAATACCGTCAAAGGGCGAAGGCGGTGGTGTCGCAAGCACTGCGATCTCTGCAAAACCAGACGTCTGACCCTCGTCACGCGCGACCTTGCGCCGGGCCGTCGTGCGCCATGTCGATAACCGCGTCGCCGACATACCGTGTTTGCGAGCCACACCCGCAACCGTCGCGCCTGGCGCATACGTCTCCGCCACAATCGCCGCACGCTCCGCCGCCGTCCGTAGTACAGGCCTGCGACGCGAAACCTCCGCCCCATCATCCAACATCAAATTACCTCCAGATCATTGGAGACCAGCATCTCATATCAAACCGCAAGCCGATACCATGGGGCGCTCGCACCGGTTACATACCATGGGGCGCTCGCACCGGTTACGTTCGAACGATATAGGCCCAGATGTCTTTCATACGTTCCCTCAGTGAAAACGGGCATAGAGGGATGATGCTGGGAGTTTAAGTTGGCGACCGCAACAAAAAACCGCCCCAGAGGGCGGCGTTTTGTTTCGGTCATCGTGTCGAGAGATACAGGCGAGGGAAGACCCTCGCGACTTGGTTCTTACTAGGTTTGGCGATGACCTACTCTCCCACGTCTTAAGACGCAGTACCATCGGCGCTACCGTGCTTAACGGCCGAGTTCGGGATGGGATCGGGTGTTTCACTGGTGCTATGATCACCAAACCGAGAAAAAACCAAGCTTACATCAGTGTTCCAAGTCAATTTTTTCGCGCTGCCGCCCGAAGGGCTGTTTGAGCGCGGTACACAAGTGGTGCTGTTGATCAATCCAACCAGGGCTGGGTTAGAGCCTGGCTTCTACTGGATCAAATCAAGCCTATCGGACAATTAGTACCAGTCAGCTGAACGCGTTACCGCGCTTACACCTCTGGCCTATCGACGAGGTAGTCTTCCTCGGTCCTCAGGGAGATCTTGTTTTGAAGGGGGCTTCCCGCTTAGATGCCTTCAGCGGTTATCCTGTCCGAACATAGCTACCCAGCACTGCCGTTGGCACGACAACTGGTCCACCAGTGGTTCGTTCACCCCGGTCCTCTCGTACTAGGGGCAACTCTTCTCAAATCTCCTACACCCACGGCAGATAGGGACCGAACTGTCTCACGACGTTCTAAACCCAGCTCACGTACCTCTTTAAACGGCGAACAGCCGTACCCTTGGGACCTGCTCCAGCCCCAGGATGAGATGAGCCGACATCGAGGTGCCAAACGGTGCCGTCGATATGGACTCTTGGGCACCATCAGCCTGTTATCCCCGGCGTACCTTTTATCCGTTGAGCGATGGCCCTTCCACGCGGGACCACCGGATCACTATGGCCGTCTTTCGACTCTGCTCGACTTGTCAGTCTCGCAGTCAGGCTGGCTTCTGCCATTGCACTCAACGAGCGATTTCCGACCGCTCTGAGCCAACCTTCGCGCGCCTCCGTTACTCTTTAGGAGGCGACCGCCCCAGTCAAACTACCCGCCACACAGGGTCCCGGAACCGGATAACGGTCCGCGGTTAGACATCAAGCAGAACAAGGGTGGTATCTCAAGGGTGGCTCCGCCGAAACTAGCGTTCCGGTTTCAAAGCCCACCACCTATCCTGCACATGTTCGGCCTAATGCCAATGTGAAGCTGTAGTAAAGGTGCACGGGGTCTTTCCGTCTAACCGCGGGAAGCCTGCATCTTGACAGGCAATTCAATTTCGCTGAGTCGATGTTGGAGACAGCGGGGAAGTCGTTACGCCATTCGTGCAGGTCGGAACTTACCCGACAAGGAATTTCGCTACCTTAGGACCGTTATAGTTACGGCCGCCGTTTACCTGGGCTTCAATTCGGAGCTTGCACTCCTCCTTTTAACCTTCAGGCACCGGGCAGGCGTCAGACCCTATACGTCGTCTTGCGACTTCGCAGAGCCCTGTGTTTTTAGTAAACAGTCGCCACCCCCTAGTTTGTGCCCCCAGCTCCAAGTTGCCTTAGAACTGGGCCTCCTTCTCGCGAACTTACGGAGGTATTTTGCCGAGTTCCTTCAACATCGTTCTCTCAAGCGCCTTGGTATACTCTACCTATCCACCTGTGTCGGTTTAGGGTACGATCTAATGTGGGGCTATTTCCAGGAACCTGTTAGCAGCCCATTCAATCCGATAAGGATGAACTACGTTTCAGATCCGTCACATCCCACTGGCCCAGGAATATTAACCTGGTTCCCATCGACTACGCCTTTCGGCCTCGCCTTAGGGGTCGGCTTACCCTGCTCAGATTAGCTTTAAGCAGGAACCCTTGGATTTTCGGCGACAGGGTCTCTCACCCTGTTTATCGCTACTCATGTCATCATTCTCACTAGTGATCTCTCCACCGGATCGCTCACGC
>CATOSB010000003.1:0-25000 GCA_951812305.1 uncultured Paracoccaceae bacterium | reverse complement strand
TTTATGTTCTGCCGAAATGCGGCAAGTTGTGTGATCAGGCCTTTGGTGTTGTCGGTGATGGCGCGACGGACGATACTGTTGCGATCAAGGCTTTGCGCGATGTTGCGGAAGCCGGGCCATATGCCATTCAATTTCGTCCGCTGACCTATCTTTATACTGAGCCTCTGAGCTTCAGCGGCGTGGATGTCGATTTCAACGGTGCGGCCCTGCATTATGATGGGCCGACAGGCGAATTCGCACTGACATTGAATTCAACCTCGGGCTCAGGCACGACTCAGACGCGCGGTAACCGTTATTCCGACTTTACCCTCTTTCAGGAGGACTTTGCCGAATTCGATACGTACACCGGATCCGCAACCTTTGATCCCGGCGGCGTTCCCGCAGATTCAAACCTAACCGCGATCACACCGGGTGGGGTCAGCACGACACTGACGGTGACAGGCGCGCGCGAAGGCGGTTTTGCGCGGGCAACGTTCAGTGCGCTGCTGGACGGTATTGAAGTGACCGCGTGGGTCTCTGCAGATGACGAGGTGACCGTTCATTTCAGCAATTACACGTCGTCGGCAATCGACATGGCATCAGGCACAATTGATGTGACAGTGGTGAACAACGCCTATCACGGGCTTTGCATTGGCGGGTCGCTCGGCAAGCTGGAAGGCGCAAAGGTGCGCGGTTTCACCGGCGTTTCGGTTGGGGTCGGGGCCGAGCGTTGCCAGATATCGGGTGTCGATTTTGCGGCGACGCAGGAAGCGTATTACTGGGACGCAGACCTGAACGTAAACCCGGCCGCTGGTTGGGGATTCGTTTGTCAGCCGCGCAACAACGAAAACGCCTTTGGGCTCAGCTTCTTTCCGGCGGACTTCTATGGCGACCAGCGTTCAAATTGCTTTTCGCAGGCTGTTGTTTCCGGTGTGGCCAACAGGTTTCGCCGGATGTCGCTGGAGTGCAATTCATCTGAGGAAATCCTGATCCTGACCGAGTCCGCGAACACGATTGAGGTTGAAGGCGTAGTCTATCACGAGGACAACCCGAGCTTCCCGGCCAGCCCTGCCCCGCGCATTACCGCAAGGCGGCATTCCTCGGGCAACCGGATGAAGGTGAGGATGCATGGCGGTCGCACGCTGAACGATCTGGGGATGGGCAACGACATTCGTCGTGTGCCGACCTATTATCTGAACCCACAGTTGGAAACGCCCGTTGCAGGCAGTCGAAATCTGGTTGTGAATGGCGAATTCGAGAACGGAATTCAGGGCTGGTCGAACTGGACCAATGGCACGCCGACACTGACCATTCCCGGCGAAGGCAAGTTGAGCGGGCAACGTGTGCGGATCGACGTGATTGATGGCCGTCCGAACCTGCAACAAGAATTGCATCAGGTAGGGGATTACTCGATGGCCGGGCTGGATGGTCACACGCTGACCTTTGGCGCATGGGTAAAGACGGATCTGCCGGATATTGTGGTACGAGCTGATGGCGTCGCGGGCTTGCCACATCCTGCCGATGATGCGTGGCATTTCCTGACCTCGACCATCAGGCCGGATGACACAATTTCGATCTCGCTTTCGATCATCAAAAGCAGTTCTGCCACTGTCACCGGTTATGTGGAAATCTCCGGCGTTATCGGGGGCATTGGGATGGAAGTGCCTTCAATGGCAGAGCGCGGTTTCATCAGCGGATCGAAAAGCCACAACCCTGCGTCTGTTGCCGCCGGGGCCTGGGGCAGCGTCACAACGATTGACGTGCCGGGTGCCGCGCCGGGCGATGTCGTTCTGGGTGTTAGCCACAGCCACGGTGGTGGGTTGATCTGGCCGGGGGCCGCAGTGTCATCCACCGATACAGTATCCGTTGCGCCATTCAATCCGACTGGCGGCGCGGTTGATCTAGGCAGCGGTACACTGACCTGTCTGGTCCGAAAAATGTAGAAACTGATTGGCCCGCCAGAGTATTTATGGCGGGCCTTACTGCCCTTTTTGACGTGTGCAATTTCAGGCTTTGTCAATCAAGTTTAAGGATTCCTTAAGCTCTCCGATCTACCGGTTAACGAAAATCTTAACCATCTTTCGCTGGGCCTTGCGCCGCTGCGAAAACAGAAGCGGCGAGTGCATTGGCTGAGACATTTCCTTCAGAAAGGCGGGATCCATTTGGCGGCGGAAAGTTTTTTCGTCTTGAACTGAAGTCACTGGAACGCGCCTTTTTAGGTGTCACGTCGATCCACATACTTGGGTTTGCCCTTCTTCTTGCCGCCAACATAATCCTCGCGCGGACGTTAAGCGTCGCTGATTATGGCCAATTCGGGATCGTGATCTCGCTGGCAACTGTCCTGACTATTCCCGTCACCAGCGGCACGCCGGGTTTGCTGATCCGTGAAGTGGCGCGGAATGCAGCGCGCGGCGATTGGGGTGCAATCAAAGGCGCTATGCTGATTGGGTTCGGCTTTGCCTTAGTGGTCGCGGCGTTGCTGCTTACGGTTTGCATTCTTACCCTGTTTTTCGAAATTGGCCCGCGCGGCCCGATTTTACTGGCGTTACCAATCGCGGGGCTGGTCGGCATATCGGCGATCTGCAACGGCGTGACAAAAGGGTTTGGTCGACCGGGATTGGCTGAACTTCCCAGTCAGCTTGCGTTGCCCGGTGTTTTGATCGCCGGATACACAACGCTTTGGGCCAGCGGTTATTCAGACGACCGGCGCGCAGTCATTGTTTACCTGTTGGCCTGTCTGGCGACGATGGCGTTCATCTTGAATCTGACCGGACGCCAGTTGCCCTTTCAATGGCGCGACGTGAAAACAGATATTCGCGGGCTGCCAAACTGGATCGCTTCCTGGCCAACCTTCACGCTGATCGGTGCCTTGATCATCCTGCACGCACAAATAGCCATTCTGGCGCTTGGCATATTCGGCGAAACCGAGGCGGCGGCGCATATGCGTGTGGCAGACCGGGGCGCGCAGCTTGTGGCCTTTCCGATGATTTTCGTCGCCGCCGTAATCGGCCCGTATTTTGTGCGCGCGTATGAAGGTCGGGATCGCGAAACGCTGGTAAAACTGTTGAAAAGGTCAAGCTGGCTGGCGTTGGGACTGGGTGTGCCAGCAGCGCTGCTTCTGTTGCTGCTCGGGCGGCAGATTTTGAGCCTGACATTTGGTGCATCTTACGCCGCAGACGCGTATTTGCCGATGATCGTTCTGATCCTGTCCAACCTGATTGCCCTGTGTTTTGGTCATGCTGGCGGTTTGCTGACGATGTGTGGGGCAGAACGACAAACTTTGTTTAGTCTGGGTGTTGCGGTGGTCGTGGTGCTGGCGTTGTTAGGACCGTTGATTAACTGTTACGGCGCAACCGGCGCCGCGCTGGCCGTCGGTGGTGGGCATATTCTTGCAAGGTTTCTCGCGTTTTTTGCCGCACGCAGGTTGCTGAATTCGACCTCTTTGTTTTCATCGCCGGGGGACTCGAAATGATCGCCGCCAGTTATGCGCCGCCATTTCAGGATTTTCTGTCTGATATTGCCGCGCTTGGGGTGCGCCCCGTACGGGATGGTCGCCACAGGCTGGCGATTGTTGCCGCGTGATCGAACCCGCGTTGGTGGTTGTTGCCCGTTGATCGCGCGGATTGGACCAAATCCGCGCTTGGCATGGTGCAACCGGTAACGACCGCGGCACGGATCGGGAAATGGGGCGCAGTAACTTCCGCCAGATTCGGCGCACAGCGTAAGTTGTTTCGAAATCACGTTCACTTGTCCTGCTTGCCGGATCTGGCGCGCCTATTTGACGGCAATGTCGAGGCCTGCGCCTATTTCACCGGAACAGCCGGGCCGCATCGCAAAACCGTTATTCAGTTCACAGGCACACAGGGCCGTGTTTTGGGCTACGCAAAGCTGTCGCGCGACCCAACGGTTCGCGAATACATCGGCAAGGAAGCGACCGTTCTGAACGCGGTTCGCGCGCTTGGGCTGCGGACCTGCAAATTACCAACAGTCATCGCGCATTATTCCGACACCCAAAAAGGAATTCTGGTTACATCTGCTGAACCAGCCAGCAGCCAATCCAGCAGGCGAGTTTTAACGAAGCAGCATCGCGCTTTTTTGGCGGAGCTGTCGCAATCCACCCAACGCGCCGGTGCGCAGGGTCTTCTTGCAAGGCTGGAAAGTCACCTGCCCCGGTTTGACCAGCCTTGGCGGCGCAGGTTTGAGCATGTAATTGACGTTGTCAGCCCGTACGCCGAGACCATGCCAGTCTGTATCGCACATGGGGATTTCACGCCGTGGAACACGCGCGTGCTTCCCAAACAGCTTTATGTTTTTGACTGGGAATATGCCGAGCCGCATTACCCGGTTGGCTTCGATCACCTTCACTTTCTTCTATCCGCGAATGCGGGCAGCGCGCGCCCGATCAGGCTGCGCCGCGCAGTTACGGAAATTTCCAAAAGCTATTTTGATGCAAATTTGCGCTTTGCTGCCCGGTCCATCCTGCTTTCCCTAGCGTTGCACGCTGCCTTCAATCTTCGGCGGATATCCCGGCATCCGGGTCAGTCCGAAGGCTGGCCCGAGGAAGCGGATCGTGGGGCACTGATCGATCAAATGTTGGAGTGTATACCGTGACAGGATTCGGGCCAGAAAACGTGAAAGTTTCGTTGTGTCTGTTGCCTGAATTCTGCGTGGGCTTGAGGTGACAATGCGCGTCATTCATATCGTGCATGGGCGCGCCAATCCGAATGGGCATAACGGGATATCGCGCGTTGTTTATCACCTCAATCGTGCCGAAAAAGCGTTGGGAATCGCAAGCGAGATTTGGGCAGTTACGGATGATGCGCGCGAACCCTATTCGTTTCGTCGCGATGACGATGTGAGCGTGGAATGTTTCCCACGTGTTCGCCTGCCTTTTGGTGGCAATCCGATCATTGACCGGCTGAAGGACGAGGCAGGCGAAATCGATCTGATCCATTTCCACATGATCTGGTTTCTGGACAAGAACATCATTGCCAACGCCGCGAGGAAGGCCGGACTCCGGATTGTCGCCACACCGCACGGCACGTATGCGAAACCCTATGCGCGCAGCGGAAAGCGGCGTTTTGCCCGGCCTGTCGAGCGGTTGTTTCTGAATTCTTCAGACGCGGTGCACGCAATCACCCCAGAAGAAGAGCGACGACTGCGCAACTATGGATATCGCGGACCAACTTTTCAGGCGCCCAACGGGCTTTCACTGGAAGAGATTCCGCCCCTTCCAGTGCCGCAAAACCGCCCCGGCGGACCCGTGCGCTTTTTATGGATCGGAGTGAAGAGGCCGGAAAAAAACCTTGATGCATTGATCAAGGCGGTTTCGCTTTTGCCACGAGGCAGGCAGCGCGACATTCGTGTTTCGATAATGGGCCCCGATTTCAAGCGGACAGAGGCGCGGCTTCATATGCTGGCGGGCAAGCTGGGAGTGCAGGGTAGTTTCGACTTTTGCGGTGCGGTTTACGGGGCAGACAAGCGGCACGCGTTGTCGAAGGCTGATGCCTTCATTCTACCATCGCAAAACGAAGTCTTTGCGTTGGCCATGTTGGATGCGATGGCGTTCGCCAAGCCTTGTCTTGTCAGCCACGGATGCGGATATGAGCAATTTAGCGATAAGGATTTCTTTGTCGGGTTCAGGCCAGAACCGCGGGACATTGCGCGCGCGTTAGACGAATTTCTGGAGCGGCGCGAGGAATGGCCCCAAATGGGTCTGCGGGCGCGGGGCGTGATTGAGACTCATCTGAACTGGCCGGTAATCGCAAGGCAGATTGTCAGACACTATCGCGAGGTCGTTGCGTAATGGGCTGGGGCGAGACGCAGGCGAAAGGCGCGAGTGCAATATTTCACGCGTTGGACTCGCGTGGGTTCGACTGGATGGTGCTGCGCAATCATCAAGGCCTGCCGGAAAAAAACAGATCAAAGGACATCGACCTCGGACTACGCAAATCAGATTTCGATCGGGCCGAGCATGTGATTTCTCAGGCGGCACTTGGGGCAGGGTTTGAACGTGTTCTCGTGGAGAGTTTTCAGTATGTGCGCTGCCTGACATTCTTTGGTGTTTTTGCCGATGTTGCGCAATCTTTGAAGGTCGATCTGCTGGATGGTTTTACCTTTCGTGGCGCACAGATATTCGAATTTGAAACACTGTGGTCCCGGTCCAGAACCGAAAACGGGGTTCGCATTCCGCATCCAACGGACGACGCGGTCATGTTGTGGATGAAACCGCTTTTGACCGGCGGGATCGTCAAGCCCGGCTATTTACCGGATATCGAGGCCGCTGCCGTTTCTGACCCGCAAGGGTTTCAGAATATATTGCGGCGCGCGTTTGGGCCGAAATTGTCAGGCATGGTTTGGCAATTGATCGAAGGCGGGCAGAGTTCCGACACGGTCGCGTTGCAACGCACGCTTCGCAACGCGGCGTGGTGGTCGGCGGCGAGAAGGGAACCGCTGCAGACTTTGGCCCAAACGGGCCGTCATTTCGCGGGCGAAATTATTCGGCGCCGCAAACGCAACCCGGCAAGTTTTATGTCAGTTGCGGGGCCGGACGGGGTTGGCAAAACAACGTTCATTCAGGCGTTTTCTGCCGTCATCACAGACGCCCAGGTGAAGGGCCGGGATTCCGGTGTTCTTGGACATTTCCGGCCCCGAATTCTGCCGAACATCCGAACGCTGCTGACAGGTCGGCAAGAGCAGCTTGACGACACTCACGATCCCCACAGTGCGAAACCGGCAAACACGGCGAGCTCTGTTCTGCGCCTGACCTATTATTGGTTCGACTATGTCGTGGGTTATTGGCTGCACTTAAGACGGCGGGCCATCCGGGGCGGTGTGGTCATTTTCGACAGGTACTTTTTTGACATAATCGTTGACCCCCGACGTTCGCGCCTGTCGCTGCCAAAATGGGTAACGCGGCTTTACCTTGCGGCAACGCCAAAGCCTGATTTCGTGTTGGTCTTACAGGCAGACCCGGCGCTGATCCATGCACGCAAACCTGAATTGCCGGAAAACGAAATCGCGCGACAGATAAAGGCATATCAGAACCTTGCCGCGCGCGATCCCGACCGGTTCCTGCTGGTCGACGCGACTGAACCACCAAGTCTGCTTGCGCAAAGGGCGGTTAATGAAATTTTAACACGCGCTTATCAAAAGTTAACGAAAGCCTGAAAATGGGTGCCGTGTGACGATTTCCCTGCCCGGACTGTATTTGTTTTTGCTGATGACCACCCAGTTTTTCTTCATTAAATTTCTGGGGGGGTATCTGCGGCCCTACCATATTCTGACGGTCGTCATTCTGGCTTTGGTCTTGCCTTTTGCGCGGTCACTTTTTCGCTCGCGCGTTGTCAGGTGGGTCGTCCTTCTTAATCTGGCATCGATCATTTCGGTATTGGCGTCAGAAACCCCGGGTGCGGCGGCGATCAGCTATGCACTTTTTGCCCTCAACTCTGGTGCAGCCCTGGCAATTGCCGCCCTTTTCTGCAGCGAACGGGTGTTATTCCTCAAGTTCCCCGCTTGGTCGATGCGGGTAACGGTTTTAATTTGCCTGATTGCCACGCTGCAGGCCGCGGGTTTCAGGATGACGGGTGCGAATTTCGGGCTGTCTGAGGCTCAGAACCTGCAAATTGCTGCGGGATATGCACCCGGACTTTTCAATGAGGCGAATACATTTGCAAAATACCTGCTGACTCCCCTGTTTTTCTTCCTGCCTTACGCCGTTCGCCGACTTGGCCCAAAAGCGATCTATGCGTTTTATATTTTCCTGATCGGCTGCCTCCTGCTGAATTTCATGCGGTCCGCTTTGGCGGCGGCGGTGATCACCGGAGCGTTTTTGGCGATCTGGTATATCAGGCGTGGCGGAGCATTACGCCTATTCCTGCAGGGGTTTGTTATTGCCGTGGGGGTCGGCCTGGTCTGGGTCATGTTTTTGGGCTCGGGGTCGGGTCTTGGCAGCTACAATGTATATAAAATCCACTCTCTTCTGAGCCTTGATGCGTTGCAGTCAGACGGATCGTGGCAATTTCGGGCTGCAGCGATGGAAATTGCTATCGAACAGACCATTTTGGACCCGATACGGATATTGTTCGGCAATGGGTGGGGTCAGGTATTTGGCTATCTAACCTGAGTTCTGGATAAGCGCTATATCTGGTATTCGACCTGCCTGATTGTTTCCGGCACGGTTATGGGTCCCATTTTAACTTTGGTTTTCCCGAGCCTATAGGCTGCGACACACGAGATGAGGTGTACGAATGCGTTGGCAGGCGATCTGTGTCGAGTGTGTTCCAGTCCCATGCTGGTTTTCAACTTATCGAACAGAGTTTCGATGATGAACCGCCTTCGCAACAGGATTTTGTTCAGGATTGGCAGGAGATAGTTTTTCATGTTGCGGCGAATGCCGGTGACGAGGTGGAGCCCACGCTGCCAGAGCCGTTGGAAGAGGGATTTGGAGATATAGCCCTTATCAGCAAATATTTTGCCTTCGAGGCCCGCGATCATGGCTTCAAACGGCTTTCGATCATCGACATTACCTGCCGTGATTTTGACGGCCATGATCTCCCCCTTGTTGTTGATGATTAGATGCAGTTTGAAGCCAAAGAACCAGCCCATTGTGCTGCGACCGCGCTTTGCCAGCCCCTTGAAGACCTTGTTTCGATTAATGCGGGCATTGTGGCAGACCGCGAGCTTAGTGCTGTCGGCAAAATAGACGCCGGTTTTTTCACCGCTGAAGCAGTGCAGCAGTATGCAAAACGGCACCATTAATCTTGGCATGAGGCTGACAAACCGACCATAGCTCGGGAGGGTGCCAAAGCAGTCACGGTATTTCTGCTCAACGCCATAAATCCAATAATGTTTGAAGTCCTTGAACGGCGACAAGTGAAACAAGACCATGATGAACAGGCTCTCCCCCAGGGTCAGCTTGCCGGCGCGAAGCCTCTGACGACCCGAGGGGATCAACCGGTGGCGCTCCCAGTCCTCGTAGGTTTTTGCAAAATCATCGAGACAGACAAAAAGTGCGGTGTTAGTGATCGACATGAGTGGCGGTCCATATTGTGTCGCTTTTGAACCTTGAATCATGGGGCAACGTACCTGGAAACCCCTCTCACCCCATACTAATCACGGGGGCATTCAGGCTGGTCAACACGGGGCAAAAGGTGCGCGCCATGGAGAACAACTTCCCAATCAACGAAGATCTCGCTTATGAGAAGATCCGGGACCTCATGTTCGACATGATGGAAGAGGACCCCAACCGTTTCTACGCCCTCACGGATAAGCTCAATGAACTGGCTGCGCTCCCTAAAAGAACCATGACACTTGTGCTCGATCTGATGGCTGCCACTCCCTTTCAGGTGATCATCCCGAAACACGTACGGAAAAATGACCCTGATACATTCAAAGCGGATCACGAAACCGTTTCAAATGTTCTATTTCTTGGAGAGTTTGGCGGAATTGCCGTTGAACTGGAGCCAAATGAGGCTTTGAGAGAACCGAGGATCATTTCCATAACAATGGTGGAAATCCCTCATCGCAACCCTCTGCGAAAAAGGGTCAACGAGTATCGTAAAAAACGAATCAAAAAACTACGAAAAAATTCTGTCGAGTAGTGCACTGGTGACGCCAACGTCTTATCCAGAATCGGGGTGTATTAAAAACCAAATGACACCTCTCATGAGCGTTTTTGGTTTTCTCGACACGCTTTATCTACCCCGCTGGTGCGGGATGGTCAAAAGTTGTAGCCTGTGCAGGCGCTGGAGACGGTGGGCCGAACCGATGGTTATCATTCTCTCATCCGCGGATTGGATACCGCCTGACCAAGTTCGATACGGGGTTACCTCTCTCTAAGACCGGATGTTTTTCCCAAAGTGTTCCGAGGGTTTCCCTATCAATGGCCGCCATCTCCAGCGTGCTACACAGGCAGGCTGTGATGCCTGCCAACTCAGGCCGGGAGCGGCGCTTTCCGTGCGATGTCCCAGACGAAGCCAGCCAGTTCGCGGGCGATTGCGGCGAGCACGCGCGGCTGAGGTTTGCCGGTGTTCGACAGATACCGGAACCGCTTGCACAGACGGGTCTGCGCTTTCCAGCCGATGTCGCGGATCTCCTGTGGCAGGTGCTCGGAGCGTTTCAGGTAGAGATGCCCCTCCTTCGGCGGATGCCGGTAGGACCAGCTCGCCTCCACCAGCATCGTCCGGGCCAGGGCATTGCCGGTCTTGGTCAGACGCCCCCGCCGCGTTGTGTTACCACTGGAATGTTCGGTTGGCACCAGTCCAAGCCATGCCATGAGTTGGCGTGGATTTTCAAATCGCGTGATGTCGCCGATCTCGGCCACCACAGTGCTCGCGATGATCGTGTTCACCCCACGCAGCGCACGCAAGGCATCGACGACAGGAGCGAAGCGCCAGGTCTGAATTGCCTCTTCAATCGCCTGGTCCAGGGTGGCCACTCGGGCTTCGGCTTGATCAACAGCGCGCTTCAGTTCCTCGAAGGCCAGCTGCTGGTGAGAAAAGCGGAAGCGGCGCAATTCTGCCAGCCATCGGCGATGCCGCTTCGTCCAATAGCTGCCATTCTCGTATCGGAGTCCATGACGCAAGAGAAAGCTGAGCAATTGCTGCTTGGCGACCTTCACGGCATCCGTCGCCTGCTTGCGCGTGCGGATCAGATCGCGCATGGCCTCCTGCTCCTCGTCCGGTGTCCAGATGGGGGTGAGTTCACCGGCCCGCCAGAGCCGCGCCAGCATTTCAGCGTCGCGCCGGTCGGTCTTGACCTTGTCGCCAGCCTTGCGCGGGATCAGTGCGGGCGCGACAACGGCACACTCAAATCCGAGCTTGGTGAGATGGCGGTACAGTCCGTAACCACAAGGTCCTGCTTCATAACAGAAGCTCGGCGTGTTGCCCGCCGCCGTCAGCTGTTTGGTTAGGCGCAAAACAGAATCAGCGGAACTGGTGATGGTCCCGAAAAAGCGCATCTCGCCCCGCCGCCCTTCATCTGCAATGGCCACCGCAATCGTGTCCTTGTGAACGTCAAGACCAACGTAAGCTGTTTTGTTCATTCGTGTTTCCTCCTTCGAACAAGTCCATGTTCGTCGAGAAAACCACAGGCATTGTGCCCGCCGCAAAACGCTCATCTGGTCTAAATCCTATGTCGCGTTTTGTACCTTTGTTGGATTTAGGCCTTTTGTGCTCCGCCAGAACATATACGAAGGCGGCGGTCCCGGAGGTCAACGCGAATGGAAAAAATGCCGCGAAAGCCATATGGCGTTCGCGCATCCTGCACTCGGGGAATCAAAAGGCGTATTCAGGAGCGCACCCGGCTGCGCAATCGCGGCCACGTTCAGACAAGCACCGTACTCAAGCGCCAAACCAGGGTCCGCCTCACGCTGATCGAAAAACAGATAGCTGAGTTGGACACGGAGATCGCAAACCCCTGCGGGACGCCCTCTACATGCCAGCCCTTGTCGCCATGCGTTACAATTCCGATCTCAAGGCAAAATACGAAAACCTGCGCGCCGCCGGAAAGCCCGCAAAGGTCGCTATTGTGGCCATCATGCGCAAGCTCATCGAAATGGCAAACGCGTTGGTGAAAGCGAACCGGAGCTGGGTTGAAAAATGCCCTTGATCAAGACGGATACTCTGGATTGTGGCGGTAATGTCTGGAAATTGTCGTGAGGTTTTCAATCAGAATGAACGTTTATAGGCGATGCTGCCGACCACGCCGGAGCTGCCCGACAGGCCCAAGACAGTCGAAGCCGTAAAGCTGATCGAGGTGCCGGGATCGAGTTCCCGCACCAATGTGCCCGACAGATAGCCCCAGGTCCGATCCGGCCGGGGTGCGGAAACAGAACCCAACGTGCTTGCATTGGGACCAAGGCTGACGCTGAGCGGATCACTGTTCAGGTCATGCTCGACCGAACCTTTGAGATTGATCGTCCAGTCGGGCATTGGCGGTGGTGAGATAAAGGCCGACAGGCCCAACGTGATCCGGCGGCTGGTGTACTCGGTATCGCCATAGGAAAGGCTCGCGGCCCCATCGCTTTCGGTAAACCCGTCGATGGACACCTGTTCGTAGGTGAAGTTGCCATAGGGGTTCAGGAGCACCGTTTCACTGACTGGTAGGAAAACGCCGCCACCCAGTTTGGCGAATTTGTAGCCGCCCTCGGTCTCTCCCGTGTAGCGCTCGGTGGCCGGACCAAGGTCGAACTGACGCGTGAAGTTGGAGATATCGAGCGTTCCAAGACCAGCCGCTGCATTCACATAGACCGCTTCGGACAGGGCCATTTGCCCGAAGGCCGCGCCGCCAAAGAGCGTGTTGTCAAAGCCGCCGCCGTTTTCGAACTCTGCTTTGCCCACATCATAACTCATGCCGAAGCCGATCGTCGCATTCGGCGCCACAGCCACGTCAAAGCCAAGTTTCACAACGTTCACCGAGCCTTCAATGCCCGGTGTCACCTGCTGGGCATCGGCGGAGAAGCTGCCGGTTTCCAGTGCTGTGTAGAAGTCGATATCGCCCACCTGACGGCGGACTGTGTTGCCAGCCTCATCTTGGGTGCGCAAAACCGTGGGGTTCATACGGCTATCCAAGGACAGACCAAACTGGCGTGAGGCCGACATGGTCGCCACAGACAACGCACCCACCTGGGTCGCCGCTTGCAAGCCCGCAAAGGCTGCGTCACCGAAGATCTCATGGGCAGTGGTCGTCGGATGCACCACATCTGCGAACACGCGTTGCTCGCCATCTGCACTTGCATTAATACCAAGGGTGCTTCAAAATGACTCAGCTATGGATTTTGGGTACCGCCTGAGGTGCTGAGGTGATTCAAGATTGGCAAAGGAGACCACCGATGCCAGCCAGGATACCGATGCGAGCCGATTTTACCGCCAATGATCTGCGCAAGCTTGCCGCAGAGAGTTCTGATGCCCGGCAGAGCCGACGGCTTTTGTCGCTTGCCGCTATCGCCGATGGCATGTCGCGTGGGGCTGCGGCCCGCATTGGCGGGATGGACCGGCAAACGCTCAGGGACTGGGTGCTCCGTTTCAACGCTGATGGTCCAGCGGGGCTGCTGGATCGGCAGCGAGGAGGCTCGCGATCCCGCCTTGACAATGCGCAACTGGATGAACTGGCGGCTCTTGTCGAGACCGGTCCTGATCCTGAAAAGGACGGTGTCGTCCGCTGGCGGCGGGTCGATTTGAAGAATGTGATCAAGGCGCGTTTTGGCGTCGACTATCACGAGCGCCATGTGGGGCAGATTCTGCACAATCTGGGCTTTTCCCACATCAGCGCACGCCCTCAGCACCCGGGGCAGGACGTGCAGGTCATTGAGGATTTCAAAAAAACTTCGGCGACAATCTGAAGGAGACGCTTCAGGGGGTGCCGCCGGACAAACCCGTCGAAATCTGGTTCCAGGACGAGATGCGTCTCGGTCAGAAGAACACCCGCGTCCGCCAGTGGGCACGCAAGGGCACACGGCCCCGCCAGCCCGCCGATCAGCGTTACCAAAATGCGTATCTTTTTGGCGCCATCTGCCCCGAACGCGGCACCGGCGCGGCGATCATGATGCCAGCAGCCGACACCTATGCGATGCAGCGCCACCTGGAAGAAATCAGCAAAATTGTCTCCGATGGCGCCCACGCCGTCATCCTCATGGACCAAGCCGGCTGGCACACGACATCCGCTCTGGAAATCCCGCAAAACCTGTCGCTCATGTTTCTGCCGCCCAAATCACCAGAGCTGAATCCAACCGAAAACATTTGGCAATATCTCCGCCAGACATGGCTCGCAAACCGGACGTTCGACACATATGACGCGATTCTCGACGCGGGGTGCGAGGCCTGGAACAACCTCATCGCAAGACCGCAAACCATCACATCCATCGCAAGCCGCAACTGGGCGAAAGTCGGTCAGATTGAATAACCCTTGGTATAACACCTTGGATACAGGACAGGGACCCCCCCGCACAGGCCGGGACCGTCGCGGCGTTTGGTGCGGTGAACCCGTATTTCCTAGGATCGGCCTGAATCGCCCCCAGCAGCTTTTGGCTGTCTACGATCACCGCAGTATCACCAATCGCGGCAAGCAGCGCTCTGTTGAACGCCGTGCTTAACCCCGTGGCCAAAGCAGCGGCTTGGGCTCCACTGGAAATCCCAGAGGGCGTCTGACCAAGGTCGGGAATTGTCACCACAATGACCGTTTCCGCGCCTGCCGCCTTCAGGCGTTGAACCTGGGCCGCAAGCTCCTTTGCAGCTTGGGCCATGTTGTCGATTGCAACCGTGGGGGAGATTGTCAAAGCGGTGACCGCACTCACTTGCGCAAAGGCGTCAT
Organism: uncultured Paracoccaceae bacterium; assembly: GCA_951812305.1. GTDB lineage: Bacteria > Pseudomonadota > Alphaproteobacteria > Rhodobacterales > Rhodobacteraceae > Rhodobacter_B. Next base: position 10,711 of record CATOSB010000003.1, on the reverse strand, counting down.
TTGCCCCGCCCCACAGCACGAAAAGATCGTTAGAATTAAGCACCCCGCTGTCGGCCAAAAGCCGGTCCACTTGGGTGGTCAGCGGGATTTGCGTGATCCCTTGGGACGGGTTCGCGATAACGCCTACCGGATCGGTGATCCGCGAGCCGCCTTCCGCATAATTGGTTCCCCCCACAGGGATATCGGGAAGGCTCGCAACCGACACGCCATTGATGATGTTGGGTTGCAGGTTCAGGCCCAAGTGATCACCCAAAATCTCCGCATAGGTGCGAGAGGACCCATCGGGCGCATTAGTCAGAAACCGGTAGTTGATCTGGGGGAGCAATCCGCCGCCGCCCGCTTGCACCACCTGACTGTAGGTGCCGCCATCGCTGAGGCTGTCGCCCACAATGAACAGCCGGTCAAACCGCAACTCCTCCGCAGAGGCCGCACCCGTCGAAATGCCAGTCGCACCCATCAGCGCCGCAAACGCAGCGCCCTTCATTATCGTCCCCATGGTCTTCCTCTCAAACGTCTCTTGTCGTTTTTGTGTAGCGGTGTAACCGCACCCTGTCAAAGTTCTAAGGCATCAGTCCTTACCACCCTTCAATTTAGCCAGACATCCCAGAGCTTGGGGATTTTGGCATAACCTGCGAGGCATCTTCGCAGGGCGTTGTTGCATAGATCACCCGCCTTCTGATATCGACGCATTTTGGTAACTCCCAAGCACCCTGTCCGATAGGGTTGCGGGGTTTTGTTCCGTCAGAGCCGTGCGATGATCTGAGGTGGTGACAGGGTCAGGATTTCCAGGATGTTGAACCGGTGTTTTCTGGCCGTCGAGATGACGGACCTGATGTCGGCGAAGACCCGCGCGCCCTCGAGGGTGCGGAAGGTGCCCGAGATTTTCATGCGCAGCTTCATCATGCGCAGGTCCTGTTCGGCCTGATTGTTTGTGAATGGGACCGCGAAGTCGGCGATGAATCGCAAAACGTCATCGCGGTAGTCACGCAGGCGGAGGAGCAGGTTGTGGCCTGGCCGCCTGGCTTTTCGGCCGCGGGTGCCGGGGCTTTTGGCCAGCGGGGGCTGGCGTTCGTGGAAGGCGAGCCCCTTGGCGAGGATCGCCATGTATCTGGTGACTATACCCTGGCGAACCAGTTCCGGGAGTTCGGTCTCGCCTTGATCCTGAGCCGCGCATCTGAGCTGATTGGCGCTATGAAGCACTGCGCTCATCTCCGTCGCCCAAGGCTCTTTTTCGATCTCTTCGATGGCCTTGAGTTCGCGCAAGTGATGCGCCCCGCAGAGGGCGTGGGCGTCCACTCCGCTCATATGGGCGTAGTAGGGTTTCCAGTGATCATGAATGATCGTCCCGCCGGTCAGGAAGGTTGGAACAGCACCGCGTTTGGCGCTGATGCGGTAATGGGTGAAGGCGGTATCGCAGATCGTGTGCAGCCAGTGCAGCTTGCCGGCAACACGAAGTCCGGTCTCGTCCAGATGCCGAACGCCGCCTTCGGCAAGCCGGGCGAGAATGTGTTCAACCACGACACCCATCTTATTTGCCGCGCCGCGCGTCCAGTTGGTCACGCTGGCCGCGCATAAGCTGGCAGACCCGATCCTCGGGTATCAGCTGCTGAACATTGCAATAGACCGCCACTGCCCGCATGCGCGTGCCATATTGCACATGCGCGGCCACGCCATCGGGAAAGCCAGCCGTCGTCGTGGCTCGACAATGGTCGCAACAATAAACCGCCGCCTGATGCTCGGTGACCTCCAGGCGTGGCGCAGGCAAGTCGAACACCTGACGCTTCTCGATCCCTTTCACCATCTCCGCCGTCAGGGCGCTCTGACAGGCGCTGCAATGCGTCGCCTCATGCCGTTCGACAAAGTCGGGTGTTGACGTCTGGCGCAGGGTGTCGCCCCGGTGGCCAACTTGGCCGCCACTTTTCTTTCCGGATTTGCCACGCAGGCTGCGCGGGGCTGGCTTCTTCAGGCCATCACTTGAAGGGGGCTTGCTGCTATTGCTGCTGTTCTTGGCCAACTGTCGGCGCAGGTCCGTGATCTCTTCCGCCATGCTCGCCAACGCAGCTTCAAGCTCAGCGATCCGACGCAGAGCCGTGGCGAGAAGTTGTTCAAGGGCGGCAACCTGATCCATCCCACCACTGATTCAGAGAAATCAACCCGGCGCCACAGAATTCAGACAAGAAAGAAAAAAACACGCGCAAAATGGCAAATTCGACTCACCATAAAACTGACAATAACACTCAAACGTGGGGGGTGCTTGGGAGTTACGCATTTTGTTTCCTTGAGGATGTTGTAGATGCCGCACAAATTCAACGCAGATCGTCGAGACAAGATCCCGAAACAGAAGTATCGCGTGGCCAATTGGGCTGAATACAACGAAGCGCTTCGTCGGCGCGGTGATCTGACGATCTGGATTAGTGAGGATGCAATGAGTTCATGGGCTGCGCCTCGGCGTACTACCCGTGGCGGGCAGCGCAAATATTCGGATCTGGCGATTGAGATGTGCCTGACGCCGGGCATGGTATTCCGCCAACCATTACGCCAGACGCAAGGCTTGATGCGTTCGATGGCAAAGCTGCTCTGTGTCGAAATCGCGGTACCTGATTTCTCCACCTTGTCGCGGCGGGGCAGCGGCCTGACGTTACCTGCAAAACCAGGGATCGATGGCCGGGCGGCGATCCATTTGGCAGTGGACAGTACAGGTCTTAAGATCTTCGGCGCGGGCGAGTGGCTGGAAGAAAAGCACAAAATCAAGCGCAAACGGCGCTCCTGGCGCAAGCTTCACCTCGGTCTTGATCTTGTCAGCGGGGAGATCGTCTGTTCTGATCTCACCACGGATGACGTCGGCGATCCGACGGTGCTGCCAGATCTCCTGGATCAGGTCGATGGTCCGGTTGATTGGTTCCTCGCAGATGGAGCATACGACGGAGAACCAACATCCGATTTACTTGCCGCTCGGTTCGGACCGATGATCAAGGTGACGATCCCACCTCCCAAAAACGCGGTTGTGAGCCCCAATGCGGCCCACAATCTGACGGCACGAGACTGCCATATCGCCGAGATCGCAGCCCGCGGGCGGATGGCCTGGCAGAAAGCCACTGGCTACAATCAACGCAGCCGGAGTGAAACTCTCATGGGCCGCTGGAAGGCGGTTTGAACCGAACCGGGTTTATCGGAGAGCATAAAGCCTGGGTAACTCCCAAGCACCCTGTCCGATAGGGTTGCGGGGTTTTGTTCCGTCAGAGCCGTGCGATGATCTGAGGTGGTGACAGGGTCAGGATTTCCAGGATGTTGAACCGGTGTTTTCTGGCCGTCGAGATGACGGACCTGATGTCGGCGAAGACCCGCGCGCCCTCGAGGGTGCGGAAGGTGCCCGAGATTTTCATGCGCAGCTTCATCATGCGCAGGTCCTGTTCGGCCTGATTGTTTGTGAATGGGACCGCGAAGTCGGCGATGAATCGCAAAACGTCATCGCGGTAGTCACGCAGGCGGAGGAGCAGGTTGTGGCCTGGCCGCCTGGCTTTTCGGCCGCGGGTGCCGGGGCTTTTGGCCAGCGGGGGCCGGCGTTCGTGGAAGGCGAGCCCCTTGGCGAGGATCGCCATGTATCTGGTGACTATACCCTGGCGAACCAGTTCCGGGAGTTCGGTCTCGCCTTGATCCTGAGCCGCGCATCTGAGCTGATTGGCGCTATGAAGCACTGCGCTCATCTCCGTCGCCCAAGGCTCTTTTTCGATCTCTTCGATGGCCTTGAGTTCGCGCAAGTGATGCGCCCCGCAGAGGGCGTGGGCGTCCACTCCGCTCATATGGGCGTAGTAGGGTTTCCAGTGATCATGAATGATCGTCCCGCCGGTCAGGAAGGTTGGAACAGCACCGCGTTTGGCGCTGATGCGGTAATGGGTGAAGGCGGTATCGCAGATCGTGTGCAGCCAGTGCAGCTTGCCGGCAACACGAAGTCCGGTCTCGTCCAGATGCCGAACGCCGCCTTCGGCAAGCCGGGCGAGAATGTGTTCAACCACGACACCCATCTTATTTGCCGCGCCGCGCGTCCAGTTGGTCACGCTGGCCGCGCACAAGCTGGTGGCCCCAAACAGGTCGCGCATAAGCTGGCAGACCCGATCCTCGGGTATCAGCTGCTGAACATTGCAATAGACCGCCACTGCCCGCATGCGCGTGCCATATTGCACATGCGCGGCCACGCCATCGGGAAAGCCAGCCGTCGTCGTGGCTCGACAATGGTCGCAACAATAAACCGCCGCCTGATGCTCGGTGACCTCCAGGCGTGGCGCAGGCAAGTCGAACACCTGACGCTTCTCGATCCCTTTCACCATCTCCGCCGTCAGGGCGCTCTGACAGGCGCTGCAATGCGTCGCCTCATGCCGTTCGACAAAGTCGGGTGTTGACGTCTGGCGCAGGGTGTCGCCCCGGTGGCCAACTTGGCCGCCACTTTTCTTTCCGGATTTGCCACGCAGGCTGCGCGGGGCTGGCTTCTTCAGGCCATCACTTGAAGGGGGCTTGCTGCTATTGCTGCTGTTCTTGGCCAACTGTCGGCGCAGGTCCGTGATCTCTTCCGCCATGCTCGCCAACGCAGCTTCAAGCTCAGCGATCCGACGCAGAGCCGTGGCGAGAAGTTGTTCAAGGGCGGCAACCTGATCCATCCCACCACTGATTCAGAGAAATCAACCCGGCGCCACAGAATTCAGACAAGAAAGGTAACTCCCAAGCACCCTGTCCGATAGGGTTGCGGGGTTTTGTTCCGTCAGAGCCGTGCGATGATCTGAGGTGGTGACAGGGTCAGGATTTCCAGGATGTTGAACCGGTGTTTTCTGGCCGTCGAGATGACGGACCTGATGTCGGCGAAGACCCGCGCGCCCTCGAGGGTGCGGAAGGTGCCCGAGATTTTCATGCGCAGCTTCATCATGCGCAGGTCCTGTTCGGCCTGATTGTTTGTGAATGGGACCGCGAAGTCGGCGATGAATCGCAAAACGTCATCGCGGTAGTCACGCAGGCGGAGGAGCAGGTTGTGGCCTGGCCGCCTGGCTTTTCGGCCGCGGGTGCCGGGGCTTTTGGCCAGCGGGGGCCGGCGTTCGTGGAAGGCGAGCCCCTTGGCGAGGATCGCCATGTATCTGGTGACGATACCCTGGCGAACCAGTTCCGGGAGTTCGGTCTCGCCTTGATCCTGAGCCGCGCATCTGAGCTGATTGGCGCTATGAAGCACTGCGCTCATCTCCGTCGCCCAAGGCTCTTTTTCGATCTCTTCGATGGCCTTGAGTTCGCGCAAGTGATGCGCCCCGCAGAGGGCGTGGGCGTCCACTCCGCTCATATGGGCGTAGTAGGGTTTCCAGTGATCATGAATGATCGTCCCGCCGGTCAGGAAGGTTGGAACAGCACCGCGTTTGGCGCTGATGCGGTAATGGGTGAAGGCGGTATCGCAGATCGTGTGCAGCCAGTGCAGCTTGCCGGCAACACGAAGTCCGGTCTCGTCCAGATGCCGAACGCCGCCTTCGGCAAGCCGGGCGAGAATGTGTTCAACCACGACACCCATCTTATTTGCCGCGCCGCGCGTCCAGTTGGTCACGCTGGCCGCGCACAAGCTGGTGGCCCCAAACAGGTCGCGCATAAGCTGGCAGACCCGATCCTCGGGTATCAGCTGCTGAACATTGCAATAGACCGCCACTGCCCGCATGCGCGTGCCATATTGCACATGCGCGGCCACGCCATCGGGAAAGCCAGCCGTCGTCGTGGCTCGACAATGGTCGCAACAATAAACCGCCGCCTGATGCTCGGTGACCTCCAGGCGTGGCGCAGGCAAGTCGAACACCTGACGCTTCTCGATCCCTTTCACCATCTCCGCCGTCAGGGCGCTCTGACAGGCGCTGCAATGCGTCGCCTCATGCCGTTCGACAAAGTCGGGTGTTGACGTCTGGCGCAGGGTGTCGCCCCGGTGGCCAACTTGGCCGCCACTTTTCTTTCCGGATTTGCCACGCAGGCTGCGCGGGGCTGGCTTCTTCAGGCCATCACTTGAAGGGGGCTTGCTGCTATTGCTGCTGTTCTTGGCCAACTGTCGGCGCAGGTCCGTGATCTCTTCCGCCATGCTCGCCAACGCAGCTTCAAGCTCAGCGATCCGACGCAGAGCCGTGGCGAGAAGTTGTTCAAGGGCGGCAACCTGATCCATCCCACCACTGATTCAGAGAAATCAACCCGGCGCCACAGAATTCAGACAAGAAAGGTAACTCCCAAGCACCCTGTCCGATAGGGTTGCGGGGTTTTGTTCCGTCAGAGCCGTGCGATGATCTGAGGTGGTGACAGGGTCAGGATTTCCAGGATGTTGAACCGGTGTTTTCTGGCCGTCGAGATGACGGACCTGATGTCGGCGAAGACCCGCGCGCCCTCGAGGGTGCGGAAGGTGCCCGAGATTTTCATGCGCAGCTTCATCATGCGCAGGTCCTGTTCGGCCTGATTGTTTGTGAATGGGACCGCGAAGTCGGCGATGAATCGCAAAACGTCATCGCGGTAGTCACGCAGGCGGAGGAGCAGGTTGTGGCCTGGCCGCCTGGCTTTTCGGCCGCGGGTGCCGGGGCTTTTGGCCAGCGGGGGCTGGCGTTCGTGGAAGGCGAGCCCCTTGGCGAGGATCGCCATGTATCTGGTGACGATACCCTGGCGAACCAGTTCCGGGAGTTCGGTCTCGCCTTGATCCTGAGCCGCGCATCTGAGCTGATTGGCGCTATGAAGCACTGCGCTCATCTCCGTCGCCCAAGGCTCTTTTTCGATCTCTTCGATGGCCTTGAGTTCGCGCAAGTGATGCGCCCCGCAGAGGGCGTGGGCGTCCACTCCGCTCATATGGGCGTAGTAGGGTTTCCAGTGATCATGAATGATCGTCCCGCCGGTCAGGAAGGTTGGAACAGCACCGCGTTTGGCGCTGATGCGGTAATGGGTGAAGGCGGTATCGCAGATCGTGTGCAGCCAGTGCAGCTTGCCGGCAACACGAAGTCCGGTCTCGTCCAGATGCCGAACGCCGCCTTCGGCAAGCCGGGCGAGAATGTGTTCAACCACGACACCCATCTTATTTGCCGCGCCGCGCGTCCAGTTGGTCACGCTGGCCGCGCACAAGCTGGTGGCCCCAAACAGGTCGCGCATAAGCTGGCAGACCCGATCCTCGGGTATCAGCTGCTGAACATTGCAATAGACCGCCACTGCCCGCATGCGCGTGCCATATTGCACATGCGCGGCCACGCCATCGGGAAAGCCAGCCGTCGTCGTGGCTCGACAATGGTCGCAACAATAAACCGCCGCCTGATGCTCGGTGACCTCCAGGCGTGGCGCAGGCAAGTCGAACACCTGACGCTTCTCGATCCCTTTCACCATCTCCGCCGTCAGGGCGCTCTGACAGGCGCTGCAATGCGTCGCCTCATGCCGTTCGACAAAGTCGGGTGTTGACGTCTGGCGCAGGGTGTCGCCCCGGTGGCCAACTTGGCCGCCACTTTTCTTTCCGGATTTGCCACGCAGGCTGCGCGGGGCTGGCTTCTTCAGGCCATCACTTGAAGGGGGCTTGCTGCTATTGCTGCTGTTCTTGGCCAACTGTCGGCGCAGGTCCGTGATCTCTTCCGCCATGCTCGCCAACGCAGCTTCAAGCTCAGCGATCCGACGCAGAGCCGTGGCGAGAAGTTGTTCAAGGGCGGCAACCTGATCCATCCCACCACTGATTCAGAGAAATCAACCCGGCGCCACAGAATTCAGACAAGAAAGAAAAAAACACGCGCAAAATGGCAAATTCGACTCACCATAAAACTGACAATAACACTCAAACGTGGGGGGTGCTTGGGAGTTACCAAGAAAGAAAAAAACACGCGCAAAATGGCAAATTCGACTCACCATAAAACTGACAATAACACTCAAACGTGGGGGGTGCTTGGGAGTTACCAAGAAAGAAAAAAAACACGCGCAAAATGGCAAATTCGACTCACCATAAAACTGACAATAACACTCAAACGTGGGGGGTGCTTGGGAGTTACAAGCCTGGAAGATAAGCCATGAGCAAAGGAAACCCCGGAAACCGTTTTTTCTGCCATTACGTACCACCCCGGCGCGCCCGTCTGGTGTTTTGAGGTGAGCAAAGCGATCCATCAATTCCGCAAGCTCAGTTTGAACGGCGGCTTGGATCAGAGCCTGCGCGCCCGTGCGCAAAAGCTCAGTCAACGGATCAAGGCTGACCTCTCGACCGGCAAATTCAACGATGTTAGTCTCGTCCATGGTGGTGCGTCCTTCTTGGGTCGGATTGGGTTTTTGCAAAAACAATCCAAACAGATGCACCGCCAACACTCAAACCACGCGAACACCAGATTCAGCCATAACTCATGATGTTGTTGCCGCCAGCCCAAAATCAAACTGCAGCGTCAACTTTGGCATCCCGTTACGACAACTTCCTCGCCTCAGTGAAACTTGCGTCAATCCGCATTTGGTGGCGAACTTATGAGTCGGTGACCTAGGTCGATTCCTTTTAAGCCACCCCGAAAGGTGTATGGAGGAGCGCGTTTGCGAGCGGCGGGTAAGGACGCTGGGCGGTCTCACGTCTTTTGGTCATCATCTGCAATATCTCGAATTCAGAGCCGAGGAGTTTCTTTCTCGGTTCAAACCTGTCCGTCCTCAAATACTGGGACTGAACACCAAACCTTTTTTGGGGGGCAGCTAAGCATCGTAATAGCCACGCCCGTACTGCGCGTATGAGCCGTATTTTCCGCCATAGCCGTAACGCTTCATCCGGCGCGCCTCGATTTGTGAGAGCACTAACCCAGTCACTTTGACACCGACCGAGCTGAATTGGCGCAGCCCGTCGGTGACGACGGATTTGCCTGTCCTGTCCCAATTCACTGAATAAATAACCGCGTCGCAGTGATGGGCGATGATACGCGCATCCGGAACAACCAACACCGGTGGCGTGTCGATGATAACAAAGTCGTATATGTTTCGCACGTTCTCCACAAAGTCATGGAATTTGTCTGACGAGAACAGATCTGCTGCGTTCACATTGGATTTCGCCCCCATCAACACATCGGCATTTAGCCTGTCATCGCTAATGATCGCTTCGCCGAGGCTTTGATCCCCGGTCAGGACACTCACCAAGTTGCCCGGCGGTGTTTGCGGAATGTATTGCGACAGGGTTCGGCGGCGAATGTCGCCTTCGATCAAAAGCACTTTTTTATCCAAGCCCGAAAGGTTGTGCGTCAGTGCAATCGCTTGGGTCGTCTTTCCTTCACCCGGAATTGAGGAAGTTGACATGATTATTTTGGGCGGATTATCGATATTTGAGAGAAGAACAGACGTCCGGAGGTTTCGTATTGCCTCGGCCCCGGCTGACGTAGGTTTGTCTTTGAGATAGTTAACCAGCGAATTGCGCCGACGGATGGGCATTTTCGGAATTTGCCCAATAATCGTTTGCCCAGTAAGCAGTTCCAGCTCTTCGGCCGTTCTGATTCCATCGTGCAAATATTGACGGAGCAAAACGATACCGATTCCTAACATGCCGCCGAGGACCAGTGAGAGCGCCAGGATCAGGCTCTTTCGCGGCTCGACGAGCTTGCCGGGGATGGCAGGCACGCGACAATATGCGGCTGTCGGCTTGCTGCAGGCCAATTTGCACCGAAGTTTCCTTTAACCTTGTCAAAAAAGTCTCATAAAGTACTCGCGTCGCGTCTGCCTCTCGCACCAACTGGTTTAGTTGAGATAGGTCCGCATTCTGGGCGTCAAGATTCTCCAAAAGCACAACATTTGACGCCTGCAATGCGTTGCGCTGCAAAACCATCCGGTTGGTATTTGATGCCTCACGCTCAACCAATTCATCGAATCGCGCAAAAAACCTGATATTCGCATTGAGGTCGCCAGCCTTTGTCTCGTTGGCAAGGCCGATGAGAACCGAATCCTCCACCTCAGCAAGAATGGCATCAACATCCCTGGTGGTTGCCAGGGCAGCCATGCGTTCTGCGCGCATTTGGGACGTTACAACGTTGGCTTGAGCAATTGCCAAACGCTCGCGGACATCCTTGGAGCGTAAATTCAGTGCCTCCAGCGCCTCCAAGCTAACAAGTTCAGTATCTGCCCTTACCACCCTTCAATTTAGCCAGACATCCCAGAGCTTGGGGATTTTGGCATAACCTGCGAGGCATCGTCGGATAGCACGAAGGCCTGTCTTGAAGAGAGAGCATAAGGACCTTCGGGCTTTTCGAATCCCCTTTTTTCGCCGCGTATTGCGACGTGGTGCTCTTCGTTTGCTCCGGTTGAAACAGCCCAGTACATGGCGATTGCCAGCACCAAAATGAGGCGGGCCAATCGATCCGGCTTTTTGATCTGGCTTTGAGTAATTTCAAAGCCCCGGGTTTTGAAGTCGGAGAACATGGCTTCAATTCCCCAACGCATTCCATAATCGAGCACCTTGTACTCGGACGGTGCTGCATTCATGGCAATAATCCAAGGCTCTTTGTGCCCCTCTTCGTGAAGCACTCCAATGTTGCTAAAGACGCCCGTTCCGTAAAGCTCAGCGTTTACAAGCCCTTCGGGCATCAGTTGGGCAATTTCGCGCGTCATCATCTCGCCACCCTGATGTTGCAGTGTGATATTTCCCTTCATGCGCAGCCGGTAGTCCCATCCAGCCTCCTGGCACCATGCGACCAATCGGGCGGTTCCATAAAACCGATCTCCCGCCAGCAACACACGCGCATCCGCC
>CATOSB010000002.1 GCA_951812305.1 uncultured Paracoccaceae bacterium | reverse complement strand
GAACAACTTCCCAATCAACGAAGATCTCGCTTATGAGAAGATCCGGGACCTCATGTTCGACATGATGGAAGAGGACCCCAACCGTTTCTACGCCCTCACGGATAAGCTCAATGAACTGGCTGCGCTCCCTAAAAGAACCATGACACTTGTGCTCGATCTGATGGCTGCCACTCCCTTTCAGGTGATCATCCCGAAACACGTACGGAAAAATGACCCTGATACATTCAAAGCAGATCACGAAACCGTTTCAAATGGTAACTCCCAAGCACCCTGTCCGATAGGGTTGCGGGGTTTTGTTCCGTCAGAGCCGTGCGATGATCTGAGGTGGTGACAGGGTCAGGATTTCCAGGATGTTGAACCGGTGTTTTCTGGCCGTCGAGATGACGGACCTGATGTCGGCGAAGACCCGCGCGCCCTCGAGGGTGCGGAAGGTGCCCGAGATTTTCATGCGCAGCTTCATCATGCGCAGGTCCTGTTCGGCCTGATTGTTTGTGAATGGGACCGCGAAGTCGGCGATGAATCGCAAAACGTCATCGCGGTAGTCACGCAGGCGGAGGAGCAGGTTGTGGCCTGGCCGCCTGGCTTTTCGGCCGCGGGTGCCGGGGCTTTTGGCCAGCGGGGGCTGGCGTTCGTGGAAGGCGAGCCCCTTGGCGAGGATCGCCATGTATCTGGTGACGATACCCTGGCGAACCAGTTCCGGGAGTTCGGTCTCGCCTTGATCCTGAGCCGCGCATCTGAGTTGATTGGCGCTATGAAGCACTGCGCTCATCTCCGTCGCCCAAGGCTCTTTTTCGATCTCTTCGATGGCCTTGAGTTCGCGCAAGTGATGCGCCCCGCAGAGGGCGTGGGCGTCCACTCCGCTCATATGGGCGTAGTAGGGTTTCCAGTGATCATGAATGATCGTCCCGCCGGTCAGGAAGGTTGGAACAGCACCGCGTTTGGCGCTGATGCGGTAATGGGTGAAGGCGGTATCGCAGATCGTGTGCAGCCAGTGCAGCTTGCCGGCAACACGAAGTCCGGTCTCGTCCAGATGCCGAACGCCGCCTTCGGCAAGCCGGGCGAGAATGTGTTCAACCACGACACCCATCTTATTTGCCGCGCCGCGCGTCCAGTTGGTCACGCTGGCCGCGCACAAGCTGGTGGCCCCAAACAGGTCGCGCATAAGCTGGCAGACCCGATCCTCGGGTATCAGCTGCTGAACATTGCAATAGACCGCCACTGCCCGCATGCGCGTGCCATATTGCACATGCGCGGCCACGCCATCGGGAAAGCCAGCCGTCGTCGTGGCTCGACAATGGTCGCAACAATAAACCGCCGCCTGATGCTCGGTGACCTCCAGGCGTGGCGCAGGCAAGTCGAACACCTGACGCTTCTCGATCCCTTTCACCATCTCCGCCGTCAGGGCGCTCTGACAGGCGCTGCAATGCGTCGCCTCATGCCGTTCGACAAAGTCGGGTGTTGACGTCTGGCGCAGGGTGTCGCCCCGGTGGCCAACTTGGCCGCCACTTTTCTTTCCGGATTTGCCACGCAGGCTGCGCGGGGCTGGCTTCTTCAGGCCATCACTTGAAGGGGGCTTGCTGCTATTGCTGCTGTTCTTGGCCAACTGTCGGCGCAGGTCCGTGATCTCTTCCGCCATGCTCGCCAACGCAGCTTCAAGCTCAGCGATCCGACGCAGAGCCGTGGCGAGAAGTTGTTCAAGGGCGGCAACCTGATCCATCCCACCACTGATTCAGAGAAATCAACCCGGCGCCACAGAATTCAGACAAGAAAGAAAAAAAACACGCGCAAAATGGCAAATTCGACTCACCATAAAACTGACAATAACACTCAAACGTGGGGGGTGCTTGGGAGTTACTTCAAATGTTCTATTTCTTGGAGAGTTTGGCGGAATTGCCGTTGAACTGGAGCCAAATGAGGCTTTGAGAGAACCGAGGATCATTTCCATAACAATGGTGGAAATCCCTCATCGCAACCCTCTGCGAAAAAGGGTCAACGAGTATCGTAAAAAACGAATCAAAAAACTACGAAAAAATTCTGTCGAGTAGTGCACTGGTGACGCCAACGTCTTATCCAGAATCGGGGTTGAGTAATGGGTTGCGAAACGCTTGGACGGCGCGCGCTCCACTGTGCGGAGGGAACTTTTTGAACAGAGCGGGCGAGCGATGCTCCGTTCGGACGGTGGGGATAGGTCATTCGATCCTACTTTCTTTCCTCGAACATCTGTGCCGGCCCCACTTCCCGCACGGATGCAATTCTATGTCTTCGCTGACCGTTCGCCTTTTGGCAGAAGTGGCGGTTGGTCGTCGTCACCGGACTCCTGGCGCCCTGGGCGCCAACAAACCTGTCAGGCGCGCGCCTGAGAGCCTTTGATCTGGAGGTTGCGTTTTGCAATCATCGCGGCACGCGTGGTCCCACGGGTCCACGGCATATCAATCTTGGTCTTGGCGGCTTCCTTGACCACGGAATTGAGCCAGCGGCGTTCTTTTTGCATCCCAGGTTCTCCAGTGTTTCGCCCCGACCAGATGCGGCCGGTGCTTGTGTTTCAGTGGAGACCAATATCGCCAGTGAATACGGCATCAGAATGGCCGCAGCCGAGAATTATCTGAAATTTTTTGGGCCGAATGGATAGCAGTGAGCAAAATTCCGCAGAACACTGAATCACGCACGAATTGTAAGGGATTTAGTAACTCCCAAGCACCCTGTCCGATAGGGTTGCGGGGTTTTGTTCCGTCAGAGCCGTGCGATGATCTGAGGTGGTGACAGGGTCAGGATTTCCAGGATGTTGAACCGGTGTTTTCTGGCCGTCGAGATGACGGACCTGATGTCGGCGAAGACCCGCGCGCCCTCGAGGGTGCGGAAGGTGCCCGAGATTTTCATGCGCAGCTTCATCATGCGCAGGTCCTGTTCGGCCTGATTGTTTGTGAATGGGACCGCGAAGTCGGCGATGAATCGCAAAACGTCATCGCGGTAGTCACGCAGGCGGAGGAGCAGGTTGTGGCCTGGCCGCCTGGCTTTTCGGCCGCGGGTGCCGGGGCTTTTGGCCAGCGGGGGCTGGCGTTCGTGGAAGGCGAGCCCCTTGGCGAGGATCGCCATGTATCTGGTGACTATACCCTGGCGAACCAGTTCCGGGAGTTCGGTCTCGCCTTGATCCTGAGCCGCGCATCTGAGCTGATTGGCGCTATGAAGCACTGCGCTCATCTCCGTCGCCCAAGGCTCTTTTTCGATCTCTTCGATGGCCTTGAGTTCGCGCAAGTGATGCGCCCCGCAGAGGGCGTGGGCGTCCACTCCGCTCATATGGGCGTAGTAGGGTTTCCAGTGATCATGAATGATCGTCCCGCCGGTCAGGAAGGTTGGAACAGCACCGCGTTTGGCGCTGATGCGGTAATGGGTGAAGGCGGTATCGCAGATCGTGTGCAGCCAGTGCAGCTTGCCGGCAACACGAAGTCCGGTCTCGTCCAGATGCCGAACGCCGCCTTCGGCAAGCCGGGCGAGAATGTGTTCAACCACGACACCCATCTTATTTGCCGCGCCGCGCGTCCAGTTGGTCACGCTGGCCGCGCACAAGCTGGTGGCCCCAAACAGGTCGCGCATAAGCTGGCAGACCCGATCCTCGGGTATCAGCTGCTGAACATTGCAATAGACCGCCACTGCCCGCATGCGCGTGCCATATTGCACATGCGCGGCCACGCCATCGGGAAAGCCAGCCGTCGTCGTGGCTCGACAATGGTCGCAACAATAAACCGCCGCCTGATGCTCGGTGACCTCCAGGCGTGGCGCAGGCAAGTCGAACACCTGACGCTTCTCGATCCCTTTCACCATCTCCGCCGTCAGGGCGCTCTGACAGGCGCTGCAATGCGTCGCCTCATGCCGTTCGACAAAGTCGGGTGTTGACGTCTGGCGCAGGGTGTCGCCCCGGTGGCCAACTTGGCCGCCACTTTTCTTTCCGGATTTGCCACGCAGGCTGCGCGGGGCTGGCTTCTTCAGGCCATCACTTGAAGGGGGCTTGCTGCTATTGCTGCTGTTCTTGGCCAACTGTCGGCGCAGGTCCGTGATCTCTTCCGCCATGCTCGCCAACGCAGCTTCAAGCTCAGCGATCCGACGCAGAGCCGTGGCGAGAAGTTGTTCAAGGGCGGCAACCTGATCCATCCCACCACTGATTCAGAGAAATCAACCCGGCGCCACAGAATTCAGACAAGAAAGAAAAAAAACACGCGCAAAATGGCAAATTCGACTCACCATAAAACTGACAATAACACTCAAACGTGGGGGGTGCTTGGGAGTTACGGGATTTATCAACATTTCTGTCTTTTTCATCGGATTGGCAGCGGTGCAATATGGCGGAAATTTGTCGTTGGGTCGTCAGATGGCTGCCATAGTCGTCGAATTCAGCGCCGGATGCAGGAAATCAACCGGCCATAGTCCGCTTCGCGCTGATGTACGCTTCGGCGATAGGAATAAAACCTGTCCGCGTCGGTGTAGGTGCAGTGCCTTGTCCATTCGGCAGATTTCACACCTGCCCGGCGCAGGCGGTCAAGGCTGTAGCCCGGCAGATCGAACTGATATCGGTCGCCATCGCCATTTACAAAGAAACGCGAGTTCGCCTCGTCATCGGCGCGGAAATCGTCGAAAAACTCCGGCCCAACCTCATAAGCGAGCTGGCTGATTGAGGGACCAATTACGACATCTGTGTTGGATATATCCGCGCCCAGCTTTTCCATTGCCGTCAGCGTGGCTTCCAGCACGCCGCCCAAGGCACCTTTCCACCCGGCATGGGCGGCGCCGATCACGCCTGAATCGTGATCGGCAAACAGAACCGGTTGGCAATCCGCCGTCAAAATCGCAAGCGCGAGACCCGGGCGATCCGTGACCAGCGCGTCCGCCCTTTCAGCTGGCTTGGTGTTCGGCCCGGTGGCGTGGACAACGTCGGCTGAATGCACCTGATGCACCGTACGCAGCATTTTGGGCGCAACGTCCATCGCTTCGGCCACGCGTGATCGGTTAATGGCGACGATTTCGGCCTGATCGCTGGACCCCGCGCCGCAGTTCAGCCCCTTGTACACGCCGGAAGAGGCGCCGCCGCGACGGGTGAAAGACCCGTGGCGCAGGGGCGCGAGGCTGTCAGCAGTGATGATTTCCAACGTCATGTGTCGAACCCGGCAAGCGGTGGGGCATCGTCTTGTGTGAGGCCAAGAACCTTAAAGATCGTCCCCATTTCTTCGGGATGGGTCAAGCGGCGATGTGCGGCGATATGAGCGTCAAGCGGCGCACCGGACAGGTTTTTTCCAAGTGTTTCGGCGCGCTGCGTAATTCCAAGCCTCTCAAGGAACACGCCTTGCGGGGTCATGCGCGAATGCGACAGGCCGCCTGCGGCCTGTGCCAGCGCTTCGAAATCTACATGTGCCGTCAGATCGGTTTGACCGGGTGCTGCCAGCGGATCGGTGAATTCATGCGCTGAAACCGCTTGCAAGGTATCGCCCTGACTGCGCCAATCGCCATAGTCGATAATGATCGCTGCGCCGCCCCGCGCGCGGATCCGCAACGCGATTTCGGCCATGACCGGCTTTGCCGGTGCACACGTTTCAACCACGTCGCCGGGTGTAGTGTCGCCCAGACGGTGATCAAGTGCCGCGATTGGCAGGGAGGCAGCCAACCCTTTGCGCGGCGCCCCATCCTGTAGCCCGACCACATGTTCCCGCCAGCCGTTATCGGCTCGGGTGAACTGGCGTACCGGTAAAGCATCGAAGAATTCATTCGCGACCAGAAACAAGGGCAGGTCGGGTAATTCGGCCGTCGAGTCGATCCAGGTTGCGTTGCCGCCAAGAGTTTCCTGCTGCACGCGCCTGAGAACCGGCGAAGCCTCAACCAGCCAGATTTCTGCGGCGTCATGGAACCCCGGCACACCCCGTGTTGCACGCAACGCGTCCGCCATCAGCGGCCCGCGTCCGGGGCCAAGCTCTGCCAGTGTACACTTTTTTGGAGCGCCCTGATCCAACCATGCTTGCGCCAGCGCCAGACCGAGGAGTTCGCCGAACATCTGGCTGATTTCGGGCGCGGTGGTGAAGTCTCCGGCAGTGCCCAGCGGATCGCGGGTCGTGTAATAGCCGTGTTCAGGGTGCAGCAGGCATTCCTGCATGTATTCGGCAATTGTGATCGGCCCGGTCGCGGCAATCCGCCGGATCAGGTGTTTGGCCAGCGGCGTCATGCCCGCCGGAAGGCCCAGATCAGCAGCGCCAGACCGATGATCAGCATCGGCAGCGACAGGACCTGACCCATCGTGATGCCAATGTCGCCCAACCGGACGACATGACCAAGCGGATTTTCCGGCGTTATGAACTGTGCGTCTGCCTGTCGGAAATACTCGACGATAAACCGCGCCGCGCCATAGCCCGCAAAGAACAGACCCGTCAGCGCCCAAGGCGTTTTGAACCAGCCGCGGCGGAATGCCAGATAAAGAAGCGCGCCGCCAAGGATCAGCCCTTCCAACGCAGCCTCATAAAGTTGCGACGGATGGCGCGCGCAAAGGCCTTGGATCAACGGGCAATCCTGTGCGGCTTGTCCGGGAAAGATGACGGCCCAGGGCAGGTCGCTTGGCCGCCCCCAAAGCTCTGCGTTTACGAAATTCGCCAGTCGCCCGAGCAGCAGGCCCGGTGGCACGGCAATCGCCAGAATGTCGGCGATATTGCCCAGCCGCAGCCCGTGCCGACGGCTGTAGACATAGACCGCCAGGACGACGCCGAGGAATCCGCCGTGAAACGCCATGCCGCCGTCCCAGACGCGAATGATGTCGCCGGGATTGGTAAAGTAGTGCTTTGGCGCATAGAAGATCACGTAACCAAGCCGCCCGCCGCCGATGATGCCAATGATGATCCAAGTCAGCAGATCCTCGACCTGTTCTTGCGTCATCGGTGCGCCGTTTGCCCAGATCGCAGCGCGCTTCACCGCCGCGACAGCGATGCGCCAGCCGATGATTATCCCGACGATGTAGGCCAGCGCGTACCAGCGCAGCGGCAGGCCGCCAAATATGGGAATGACAAAGGCATTCGGCGAGATGTCGGGAAATGGGATCGCGGCCAGCATGGCCGAACATGGGCCAGAAGGGTGCGGCGAAGTCAACCTTGAGAATCGCAGCCCGCACCCCATATATGCCCCAAGCCATACGGAGGGCGAAAATGCAGAGCCGCAACAAGATATTGGATGATTTCAGTCAGTTGATGACCAATGCGATGGGCGTGGCCCAAGGCGCGAAAGATGAGGCTGAAACAGCCATGAAGGGCTGGATTGACCGCTGGCTGGCAGAGCGCGATTTCGTGACACGCGAAGAATTCGACGCGGTGCGCGCGATGGCACAGAAAGCGCGCGAAGAAAATGAGGCGCTGAAGGCGCGGCTTGATGCATTTGAGGCGGCGAAGAAGCCCAAGACCCGGGCGAAAAAATCCTGATTATATGATCCAGTGGCGGGTTTTGTCGCTAGCGGCGCTTTCTTTGAAAGAACGCGGTTCGAATTTGTTGAAAGATTTCGACAACAGCGCGCGTAACGCAAGTCTTTGTATATTGAACTATTTTTGTTGGTTTGCCGCTGTTTCGACCGCGCGGGCAGTCAAAACCTTCACCAGTTGCGCGCGATAGGCGGCGCTGCCGTGTATGTCGCTGATCAAATCGTCGGTTGCGACGTCCAGCGCAGCGATGGCCTTAGCGGAGAACTCAGCGCTCAAAGCACTTTCCGCCTCGCGCCAGCGAAACACGCCTTCATTTGATGCACCCGTCACCGCGACCCGCACGCCGTCTTCGAATTTCGCGACAAACACACCGGTCAACGCAAAGCGCGACGCGGGTTGCTTGAACTTTTGATAGTCCGCCAACGGCGGCGCTGGGAATTGAACCGCAGTGATGATTTCGCCTTCGTCCAGCGCCGTTTCAAACAGGCCTATAAAGAAGTCATCCGCATGGATTTCCCGCGCGTTCGTGATAATAGTAGCGCCCAAACCAAGCGCGGCTGCCGGATAGCAGGCAGCGGGATCGTTGTTTGCGATTGATCCGCCGATTGTGCCGCGATTGCGCACTGCCGGGTCGCCAATGCCGTCCGCCAGCCTTGCCAACGCGGGAATGCGTGCTTCTGCCGCCACCTGTGCATGGGTTGTTGCACCGCCGACGCGAACGGTTCCGTCAGGGTCATTTGCAACGCCGATTATGTTGGCAATTCCGGTGGTTGAAACCAGAATTTCCGGCGCGGCCAGGCGTTGCTTCATCGTCGGGATCAGCGTCTGACCGCCGCCCAGCAATTGTGCGTCTTCGGCTGCAAGTGCGGCCACCGCGTCTTCAACAGTGGATGGCTTGATCAATTCAAAATCGTACATGAATTCGCCCCCTCATTCTGCTGCAATGCCGGGCACGTCCTGCCCACTTGCAGCCAGGATCGCGCGGACGATGTTGTGATACCCTGTACAGCGGCAAATATTGCCTTCGAGGTATTCGCGCACGTCGGTTTCCGTTGGTCTGGGGTTCTCTTCCAGCAACGCCGCTGCCGACATCACCATGCCCGGCGTGCAGAACCCGCATTGCAGCCCGTGATAATCCTGAAAAGCCTGCTGGATCGTTCCAAGCGTTCCGTCAGCATTCGCCATGCCTTCGATCGTGGTTACATCTGCGCGGTCGGCCTCAACCGCGAACATGGTGCAGGATTTCACCGCTTTGCCGTCAACATGAACGACACAGGCGCCGCACTGGCTGGTATCACAGCCGACATGGGTGCCCGTCAGGCGGAGACTTTCGCGAAGGAAATGCACGAGCAGCGTGCGCCCCTCGGTTTCACCGGATGCCGGTTTGCCGTTCACGGTCATTGAGATTTTTGGCATGGAGTATTCCCTGGCGATTGCCTAGCCGATACTGGATGCGATCCGGCGCAACCAGCCTTTCTTTGGCTCCTCGCTTGCGCATTCTTCAGTCGGACCGCCAACGACCCCGGCAAAGCGATCGAAGAACTGGTCGGCCATTTTCTTGGCGAAGCCGTCGATGATGCGGCTGCCGAGTTGCGCCAGCTTGCCGCCGACCTTCGCCTCCACCGTGTAGCTCAAAAGCGTGCCGTCCCCATCCGGTTCGATACGCACATCCGCCGCGCCTTTGGCGAAACCCGCGGCACCGCCTTTGCCCTCACCCGACAGTTTCAGGCTTTCGCCTTCAACCACATCGCTGACAGTGACGTTGCCTTTGAAAGTGGCTTTAACCGGCCCGACCTTTTGCACCACTGTGGCGGCAAACCCATCCTCGGGAGTGCCGGTCAGTTCCTGACATCCCGGCACCGTGGCCTTCAGGACATCCGCGTCCAGAAGGGCGGCGAATACTTCCGATGGCGGGGCCGCGATCTGGCGGCTGCCTTCCATGTTCATGGTGACGTTTCCTTGCTTGAACTTTAGCCTATTTTCCAATTGCCGGGGCGGATTGTCCATGCGTGATTGCGGTGTGTTGCCCTGCGTCAGGGCAGCGCAAGGCGCATCCTCTTTGTTGAGCCTCTCGACCAGATGGTCTATGCCCGCCGCCAAGCCCGAGATGACGGTGCGGTCGCGCCCCTCTCACACAACCCCTGACACCACAGGAGCCAGAAAAACATGAGCGATACGACACAGCCCGACATATTGTATACAAAGGTAGACGAAGCGCCGGAGCTGGCGAGCGCGTCGCTTTTGCCGATCGTGAAATTCTTTGCTGGTGCGGCCGGGGTGACGGTCGGCACCAAGGATATTTCACTTGCGGGACGCATTCTTTCGACGTTTCCTGAGTTTCTGAACGAAGACCAACGGATCCCGGACGATCTGGCGGAATTGGGCGGTTTGGTGAAGACGCCCGAGGCGAACGTCATCAAGCTGCCGAATATTTCGGCCTCGGTGCCGCAGCTTGTTGCGGCGGTTGAAGAATTGCAGGGGCAGGGGTTTGCCCTGCCGGATTATCCCGAGAACCCGGAGACGGACACGGAAAAGGACGTTCGCGCGCGCTATGACACAATCAAGGGGTCGGCGGTGAACCCGGTGTTGCGGGAAGGGAATTCTGACCGGCGCGCTGCGCGGGCGGTGAAGCGCTATGCACAAGCCAATCCGCATTCGATGGGCGAATGGGCGTCTGACAGCAAAACCAAAGTATCGTCGATGGCGGGCGATGATTTCCGCGCCAATGAGGTCTCGGCCACACTAACCGATGCGCAAGCGGGCGAGGCGCGGATCGAGTTTGAGGGCGCGGGTGGCGTCAAGGTATTGAAAGATGGGGTCGCGCTTGAGGCCGGGTCTATCGTAGACGCGACTTACATGTCGGCCAAATCTCTTCGGTCATTCCTGGATGCGGCGATTGCCGACACGTTGGCCGACGGCACGATGTTTTCGTTCCACATGAAGGCAACGATGATGAAGGTTTCCGACCCGATCATCTTTGGCCACGCGGTTCGGGCGTGGCTGGGGCCGGTCTGGGACAAACATGGAGAGGCAATTGCCGCCGCCGGTGGCACTCCGAACGCTGGCCTGGGCGATGTGCTGGCGGCGATTGAGACAATGCCGAACGCGGCAGAGATCAATGCCGAGATCGACGCGCTGGAGCGCCCTTCGATGTATATGGTCGACAGCGACCGGGGCATCACCAACCTGCATGTGCCGTCAGATGTGATCATCGATGCCTCTATGCCCGCGATCATTCGCGCGGGCGGCAAGGGCTGGGATGAGAGCGGCGCCAAGGGCGACACCAATTGCGCGATTCCGGACCGCTGTTATGCGCCGGTTTATGACGAGGCGATCAACTTCTTCAAAGCCAATGGTGCCTTGGACCCGACGACTGCCGGGGCGGTCGCAAATGTCGGCCTGATGGCGCAGAAGGCAGAGGAATACGGGAGCCACCCGACGACCTTTGAGGCCGAGGGCAATGGTGTGATCCGCATCGTTCTTGCGAGTGGTGATGTGCTGCATTCACATGACGTGGAAGCGGGCGATATCTGGCGGATGTGCTCGGTCAAGAAGGCACCGATTGAGAACTGGATCGGGCTGGCGATGGATCGCCAGCGGCTGACCGGATCGGAGGCGATCTTTTGGCTGGACGCAACGCGGGCGCATGATGCGGAACTCATCAAATATGTGAAACCCGTACTGGAGTCCGCCGGTGTGGCGGACAAGTTCGAGATTATGGCGCCGCGCGAAGCCACGCGGCAATCGCTGAAGACGATCACAGCGGGCAAGGATTCGATTGCGATCACGGGCAATGTGCTGCGGGATTATCTGACAGATCTGTTCCCGATCCTAGAACTGGGCACCTCGGCCAAAATGCTTTCCATCGTGAAGCTGATGCAGGGCGGCGGGTTGTTTGAAACCGGCGCGGGGGGCTCCGCACCGAAACATGTGCAGCAATTGAACGCCGAAAACCATTTGCGCTGGGATTCGATGGGTGAATTCTGTGCGCTGGGCGAGTCCCTGAATTTCCTCGCCGATGTGCGTGGCAATACCAAGGCGGGCGTTCTGGGGCGTGCCGCAGAAGCAGCGACGCAAGGGATTCTCGACAACAACAAATCGCCGGGCCGCAAGCTTGGCCTGCCCGACAACCGCGACAGCCATTTCTGGTTTGCTGTGTACTGGGCGCAAGCGCTGGCGGCGCAGACAGATGACGCTGAACTGGCGGCGAATTTCGCGCCTGTTGCCGAGGCTTTGGCAGCCAATGCCGAGAAGATCACCGGCGAGTTCGCGGCGGCGCGGGGTGGACTGGCGGATACGGGGGGGTATTACAACACCGATCCCGCGAAGACCGCCGGGATCATGCGGCCAAGCGCGACGTTTAATGGGATCATTGGGTGAATTCGAATTGCGCTAAAGCGCAATCCGACCAATTGAGGGGGACGCCGTCCCCCTCAAACTCCCCCTGCCGTATTTACAACCGAAAAGAAAATGGGTAACTCCCAAGCACCCCCCACGTTTGAGTGTTATTGTCAGTTTTATGGTGAGTCGAATTTGCCATTTTGCGCGTGTTTTTTTCTTTCTTGTCTGAATTCTGTGGCGCCGGGTTGATTTCTCTGAATCAGTGGTGGGATGGATCAGGTTGCCGCCCTTGAACAACTTCTCGCCACGGCTCTGCGGCGGATCGCTGAGCTTGAAGCTGCGTTGGCGAGCATGGCGGAAGAGATCACGGACCTGCGCCGACAGTTGGCCAAGAACAGCAGCAATAGCAGCAAGCCCCCTTCAAGTGATGGCCTGAAGAAGCCAGCCCCGCGCAGCCTGCGTGGCAAATCCGGAAAGAAAAGTGGCGGCCAAGTTGGCCACCGGGGCGACACCCTGCGCCAGACGTCAACACCCGACTTTGTCGAACGGCATGAGGCGACGCATTGCAGCGCCTGTCAGAGCGCCCTGACGGCGGAGATGGTGAAAGGGATCGAGAAGCGTCAGGTGTTCGACTTGCCTGCGCCACGCCTGGAGGTCACCGAGCATCAGGCGGCGGTTTATTGTTGCGACCATTGTCGAGCCACGACGACGGCTGGCTTTCCCGATGGCGTGGCCGCGCATGTGCAATATGGCACGCGCATGCGGGCAGTGGCGGTCTATTGCAATGTTCAGCAGCTGATACCCGAGGATCGGGTCTGCCAGCTTATGCGCGACCTGTTTGGGGCCACCAGCTTGTGCGCGGCCAGCGTGACCAACTGGACGCGCGGCGCGGCAAATAAGATGGGTGTCGTGGTTGAACACATTCTCGCCCGGCTTGCCGAAGGCGGCGTTCGGCATCTGGACGAGACCGGACTTCGTGTTGCCGGCAAGCTGCACTGGCTGCACACGATCTGCGATACCGCCTTCACCCATTACCGCATCAGCGCCAAACGCGGTGCTGTTCCAACCTTCCTGACCGGCGGGACGATCATTCATGATCACTGGAAACCCTACTACGCCCATATGAGCGGAGTGGACGCCCACGCCCTCTGCGGGGCGCATCACTTGCGCGAACTCAAGGCCATCGAAGAGATCGAAAAAGAGCCTTGGGCGACGGAGATGAGCGCAGTGCTTCATAGCGCCAATCAGCTCAGATGCGCGGCTCAGGATCAAGGCGAGACCGAACTCCCGGAACTGGTTCGCCAGGGTATAGTCACCAGATACATGGCGATCCTCGCCAAGGGGCTCGCCTTCCACGAACGCCAGCCCCCGCTGGCCAAAAGCCCCGGCACCCGCGGCCGAAAAGCCAGGCGGCCAGGCCACAACCTGCTCCTCCGCCTGCGTGACTACCGCGATGACGTTTTGCGATTCATCGCCGACTTCGCGGTCCCATTCACAAACAATCAGGCCGAACAGGACCTGCGCATGATGAAGCTGCGCATGAAAATCTCGGGCACCTTCCGCACCCTCGAGGGCGCGCGGGTCTTCGCCGACATCAGGTCCGTCATCTCGACGGCCAGAAAACACCGGTTCAACATCCTGGAAATCCTGACCCTGTCACCACCTCAGATCATCGCACGGCTCTGACGGAACAAAACCCCGCAACCCTATCGGACAGGGTGCTTGGGAGTTACGAAAATGGACCTGATTGCTGGATCAGGCGGTGCAGTTCTGGCCTGAGGCCGTATGTTCGTTGACCGACGGAACATCGGTCGGGTAACGCGCGGCGGGCGCAGACCAGCCACTAAGATCGCCCTCTACGAATGTCAGTGACAGGCCATCAGGCCAGGTCAAAGCTTCACCGCAACCGGGGATGATCGTCGAGCCGATTGGCGGTTTATACCAAGGGTTATTCAATCTGACCGACTTTCGCCCAGTTGCGGCTTGCGATGGATGTGATGGTTTGCGGTCTTGCGATGAGGTTGTTCCAGGCCTCGCACCCCGCGTCGAGAATCGCGTCATATGTGTCGAACGTCCGGTTTGCGAGCCATGTCTGGCGGAGATATTGCCAAATGTTTTCGGTTGGATTCAGCTCTGGTGATTTGGGCGGCAGAAACATGAGCGACAGGTTTTGCGGGATTTCCAGAGCGGATGTCGTGTGCCAGCCGGCTTGGTCCATGAGGATGACGGCGTGGGCGCCATCGGAGACAATTTTGCTGATTTCTTCCAGGTGGCGCTGCATCGCATAGGTGTCGGCTGCTGGCATCATGATCGCCGCGCCGGTGCCGCGTTCGGGGCAGATGGCGCCAAAAAGATACGCATTTTGGTAACGCTGATCGGCGGGCTGGCGGGGCCGTGTGCCCTTGCGTGCCCACTGGCGGACGCGGGTGTTCTTCTGACCGAGACGCATCTCGTCCTGGAACCAGATTTCGACGGGTTTGTCCGGCGGCACCCCCTGAAGCGTCTCCTTCAGATTGTCGCCGAAGTTTTTTTGAAATCCTCAATGACCTGCACGTCCTGCCCCGGGTGCTGAGGGCGTGCGCTGATGTGGGAAAAGCCCAGATTGTGCAGAATCTGCCCCACATGGCGCTCGTGATAGTCGACGCCAAAACGCGCCTTGATCACATTCTTCAAATCGACCCGCCGCCAGCGGACGACACCGTCCTTTTCAGGATCAGGACCGGTCTCGACAAGAGCCGCCAGTTCATCCAGTTGCGCATTGTCAAGGCGGGATCGCGAGCCTCCTCGCTGCCGATCCAGCAGCCCCGCTGGACCATCAGCGTTGAAACGGAGCACCCAGTCCCTGAGCGTTTGCCGGTCCATCCCGCCAATGCGGGCCGCAGCCCCACGCGACATGCCATCGGCGATAGCGGCAAGCGACAAAAGCCGTCGGCTCTGCCGGGCATCAGAACTCTCTGCGGCAAGCTTGCGCAGATCATTGGCGGTAAAATCGGCTCGCATCGGTATCCTGGCTGGCATCGGTGGTCTCCTTTGCCAATCTTGAATCACCTCAGCACCTCAGGCGGTACCCAAAATCCATAGCTGAGTCATTTTGAAGCACCCTTGGTATTACCCAGAAGTTTGGTCAAGGCAGCAACCGCACCTTGGCGGTCGCGGCCGAAGCCGATTTCAAGTCCAGTCCCGTCGATCAGGATGGCGTTTGCCGCAAGTGTGATGGCGGGCGGAGGTGGGTCCGGCGGCGACGCCGCACATGCGCAAAGCACCCCGGCAGGCGCCAACAGGATCGCGTGCAGGATCGCGCGCCTCACCGCGGGCTGCGTTTGGCCAATATCCGCTGCAAGGTGCGGCGGTGCATGTTGAGGCGGCGCGCGGTTTCGGAGACGTTACGGTCGCAAAGTTCGTAAACCCGCTGAATATGTTCCCAGCGCACGCGATCTGCACTCATCGGATTTTCCGGCGGTGGGGGCAGTTCGTCACCCTTTGCCAGCAAAGCGTTTGTGACGTCATTGGCGTCTGCGGGTTTTGACAGATAGTCGGTCGCGCCGATTTTCACTGCCGCAACGGCGGTCGCGATGGCACCGTAGCCAGTCAATACTATGACCCTGCTGTCGGGGCGACGTTCGCGCAGGACTTCGACCACATCGAGGCCGTTGCCGTCCTCCAGTCGCAGATCAACCACGGCGTAGGCCGGTGGGCGCGCTGTAGCGATGGCGCGGCCTGCGGCGACTGAGCCGGCGGTTTCCACCTCAAACCCACGCTTTTCCATTGCGCGTGCAAGGCGGCGCAGAAAGGGTTCATCATCATCCACCAGGAGGAGCGATTTGTCCTCGCCCAGTTCCCGCAACTCTCTGTCCGCCATGTCCCGTTCCCGATTATGGTTTCGGGCGAATTTAGTTCGCGCGTGAGGCGGGGTCAAACATCAAGAATGGTTGACGAAACAAGCGGCGCCTTTGGCAATGGTTTCTGCGCTGTCATCGCGGCGGTAAAATTCGACAAATCCATGTGCCGGCAGGACGAGATAGGTCATGGTTGAGTGGTCGACGAGATAGAATTCATCCTCGGCGGGCTGCTTGCGATAGTAGGTGCGGTAGGCCTTGGAGGCGGCGTCGACCTGTTCAGGGCTGCCGGTCAGGCCAATCATGTCTTCATGCATGTAGCCGGCATATTCACCGACAATTTCTGGCGTATCCCGTTCCGGGTCGATGGAGATGAACGCGCCCTGCGCGTCAATACCATCTGCCTTCAGGATATCCAGTGCCTCGGCATTGCGCGCCATATCGAGCGGGCAGACATCAGGGCAGAATGTATAGCCGAAATAAAGCAGCGTCGGGCGGGTGATGACATCTGTATCCGATACAGTTTCACCCGCGCTGTTAACCAAAGTAAACGGCCCGCCGACCAGCCCCGACCCGCCAGCGATGTTGGAGGCACGACATTGCGCGAATTGGTCGCCTTGGGCGCGTTGAAGCGTTATCCGGTACGTTGCGACCAACGCAATGACCACGAGAAAGGCGGCAGATATGGCAAATATTCGAGTCATTTGAGCCTTTGGACGGGTGATACGTTGATTACCCTCCTCAGAGCGCCTACAAGGCCCAAAGTGACGCAATCAACCGGACGTGACCCGAGATGGCCGATCAGAACCGTAGTCTTCTTGCCGAAGGCACCCGCAGCAACTGGGTGCGGTTACGGACGCTGGTGGTTCTGCGGTGGATCGCGATCCTTGGGCAGGTGGGTGCGATCACGCTGGCCATCCGGTTCTTTCAAATCGATCTTGACCTTGGCCTGTGTGTTCTGGCTATTGGCGCGTCGATTGTTTTCAATCTAATTCTCATCAGCATTTATCCCGAGAATAAACGATTGAGCGAAAGCGAGGCGCTTTTGATGCTGTTGTTCGATGTCGGGCAGCTGGCGTTTCTTTTGTTCCTGACGGGCGGGCTGAACAACCCGTTCGCGCTTTTGATACTTGCGCCTGTGACGATCTCGGCGACCGCGTTGCAGCCACGATCTACATTATTGTTGGGAAGCGCGGCGATCGTTCTGGTGTCAGCGATGATATTTCTTTTCGTGCCGCTGGTACGCGCGGATGGTACGGAATTGCGGGTGCCGCAGGTGTTCATCTTCGGGCACTGGGCGGCGATTACAATTGGTATCGTGTTCGAGGCGATCTATGCGCGGCGGGTCACTTCGGAAATTCACTCGATGTCTCAAGCACTTCTGGCCACGCAAATGGCGCTGGCGCGGGAGCAGAAGCTGACCGACTTGGGTGGGGTGGTGGCAGCCGCAGCGCATGAGTTGGGAACACCGCTAGCGACGATCAAACTGGTCAGTGCGGAGCTGATGGAAGAATTGGCCGACAGCGCCGAATTGAAGGAAGATGCGGAGTTGATCCGCGATCAGGCAGACCGCTGCCGAGATATTCTGCGGTCAATGGGGCGGGCCGGCAAAGACGATTTGCACCTGCGGCACGCGCCGCTTGGGACAGTGATCCGCGAAGCAGCAGAACCGCATTTCGATCGTGGGAAAGAAGTGCTGATCGGTTTGACGCCTGTGGAAGGCGCATCCGCGCAACAGCCGTTGATCGCGCGTCGGCCGGAAATCGTTCACGGGGTCAGGAATCTGGTTCAGAACGCCGTCGACTTTGCAGAAAGTTCGGTTTGGATTGATGCGCTTTGGAGTAGCGGAGAAATCAAGCTGCGTATTATCGATGATGGTTCGGGGTTTCCGGTGGATCTGATCGGGCGGATCGGAGACCCGTTTGTGCGCCGTCGCCGCAGCGACAGTGATAAGGCCAAGCGCCCGGAATATGAGGGAATGGGTCTGGGACTTTTTATTGCCAAAACGCTGCTGGAACGCTCTGGCGCGGAGTTGAGTTTTGCCAATGGACGCGATGCGCTGGCGCCGCGTATGAAGCCGCCAGAGCCGCGTAGCGGGGCGATTGTGGAAGTGGTCTGGCCGCGAGCGTCGGTTGAGGCCGACGAGTCGGTCAAAAGATACGGGCTGGGCGAAAACGTTCCGATTGAAATATGAACGCAAGCTTAACCAGTCATTAACCAAGTTGAAGATACGATCCCCGGAATTTGGCGGGGTATGCATGACGTTCGATCCACTCGGATTCATCGAGATTGCGATTCTTGTGGTGTGCTGCGTTTCAGCGGCGTTCGTCGCCGTGCGATATTTGACGGTGCGCGCGGCAATAGACGAAAGTGTGGGGGCTACTGTCAGTTGTGGCCTTTCTCTTTACTTTCAGAATGGATCGTTGATCGGCTCTCAGAAGCCGGGAAGTACTTTACTGCAGCTTGCCCGCGCAGGCGGCAGCGATTTTGAGCGGATTACGCGATTGCTTGATGCGTCGTTTCCGGGTGTCGGGGTTGGTCAGTCACGTGGGGCAACAGGGCGAGATGCCGAGTTTCATTCCCGCAACCGCGACGCAACGTTGAAAGTTAGCCGCGACGGTGACCGGGTTATGCTTGATATCCGTTTGGCGGAAGGAAGCGACGATGCAACAATCTGGGCGTCGCTTTGGCTGGAGATGCTGGGCGTTACCACTGTCAAAAAACAAGAGCTGGCGAGATCGCTGCCGTTTCCGGTTTGGCGCCAAACAACGCGCGGTGACATTGTCTGGGCCAACGACCAGTACGAGGCGCTGGAGTCAAAAATCTTTCCGGGCAGAACGCAAACAACTGAAACACGGCCAATCTTCCCGGATTCGACCGATCTTGTTCCAAGGGACAGAAAGGCGCATCGCGCGAAACTTGTCCTGCCGGGCGAAACAGAACAGCGATGGTTTGAACTTGGCGTGTCGATGATCGGTGAAGATCTGTTGGTCGTTGCCACGCCTGTTGATCGTCTGCTGCGCGCCGAGCGCAGCCTTCAGGATTTTGTTCAAACACTGACGCAGACATTTGCGCATTTGAATGTCGGATTGGCGGTTTTTTCCGACAATAAGAAACTGGCGGTATTCAACCCCGCGCTCGTGGACCTTCTTGGGCTGACACCGGAATTCCTGACCCGGCGGCCAACGCTGTTTGAGCTTCTTGATACGCTTAGAGAGAACCGGATGCTGCCGGAACCGAAGAACTACAAATCCTGGCGAAACAAGATCGCCGATATGGAAGCCGCGGTAAAGGATGGTGTTTACAGCGAAACCTGGAGTCTGGTGAACGGGCGCACCTATCGCGTGACAGGGCGGCCCCACGCAGAAGGTGCGATTGCGTTCCTGTTTGAGGATATCAGCGCGGAAATTACGCTTGAGCGGAATTATCGTGCGGAATTGCAAACGACACAGGCTGTGTTCAACGGGTTGGAGGAGGCAATCGCGGTGTTCAGCCCGGCGGGCGAAATGGTTTTGTCAAACAAAGCCTACCGAAATTTCTGTGGTGACGAAAACGACGATACGCTGGTCGCATTCGTTGAGGCCTCGCGATGCTGGCAGGAGATGTCGCAGCCAACGCCTGTCTGGGGAGACGCGCGCGACTTCGCGGCACGATTGACGGAGCGGTCGAGTTGGACCGCAGAGGTTCGGCTGCGTGATGGGCGCAATCTGCGCTGTCGTTTTGAAACTGTTCTTGGTGGTCACACTCTGGTCGGTTTTCAGGCCTCGGCAACTGGCGAAGTCTCGAAGTTTAATCAACCAGCCAATCATACCAACGGCTTGATCAATTGACCGTTGCCCATTCTCTGGTCGTTATTGAGGTTATGCGCTGCGGGTCATTTTCGAAGAAGTTCCAGGCGTCTGCGCATTTGTCGAGGATCTGCTCGTAGGTATCGAACACGGTGATGGCCAGCTTGTTGGAGCGCAGATAGGCCCAGACATTTTCCATCGGGTTGAGTTCGGGCGCATAGGGGGGCAGCTTCAGGAGCGTTATGTTGTCTGGCACCAAGAGCCCCTTGGCTCCGTGCCACCCCGCGCCATCTGTGACCAGGAGCGCATGAGAACCGGGTGCGATTGTTTTTGAGACCTCGTCGAGATGCAGGCCCATCGCCTCTGTGTTAACATAAGGCAGGATCAGCCCAGCTGCGGCACCACGTGCCGGACAGGCAGCGCCAAATACGTAGCTCCATTTGTAGCGGGTATCCCGGGGCGCACGTGGGCGGGTTCCCCGCTTCGCCCAGACACGGGTGAGTGTTCCCTGCTGGCCCACCCGTGCTTCGTCCTGGAACCATATTTCCAGTGGCTTTCCTTTCGCCCGTTCAGTCAAAATGTCGGCTACGATGCTGGCAAAGTTTTTTTTAAATGCAGTCTGTGCCACTGGGTCGGCGTTGGGATGTTCGGGGCGGACCGACAGCCTGCGAAAGCCCAGTTGAACCAAATAACTACCTACTGTGCGTTCGTGGAGCTTGATCTCGAACTCCGCCTCAATGCGCCGGGCAAGATCGGCGCGACGCCAGCGAACCACACCATCGCGGGCCGGATCAGGGCCAGCCTCCACCCAGACCGCAAGCTGCGCTATCTGCTCCGGCGACAATCGAGGTTTCGCGCCGCCACCCCCACGATCTGACAGCCCGTCAGGACCTTCGACATTGTATCGATGGACCCAGTCTCGAAGGGTTTGGCGATCCATCCCGCAACTCTGGGCAGCAACCTTGCGCGACGACCCTTCAAGCACCAGAGCAATCGCCAAAAGCCGACGTGCTACTTTGCCGTTCGACGCGCGACCGGCTAAAGCGCGCAACTCGTGCACCGTGAAATCATCGCGCAAAACCGGAACCGCGGCACCCATATCTCCCTCCCTCTCTGGACAGAAACAGTGAGTCACATACCGAACAATTTGGGAATCCAAAAAGCGAGTCAAATCATCCCGCCGTTGGTATCAGATGTCTGCCTGATCACAGGTATCTGACGGGGGTGTAATTCTGCGCGCGCCTGTCCTATATGCGCGGGAACCTTGCCCGCCGGATTTGATATGCCCGCAGAAACACCAATCACTCAGGACGTTCTGACAATTCCGCGAAAACTGCCCGAAGGGGCGGGGCGCAATATTGTCGGGCTAACGCGCGATGGGTTGCGGGAAGCATTGGCAGAGATCGGCACACCGGAAAAAGCGCTGAAAATGCGGGTTGGGCAGATCTGGCAGTGGATTTACCAGAAAGGGGTTCGCGATTTTGGCACGATGACGAACCTGTCGAAGGATTACCGCGCGCTACTGGCGGAGCATTTCGAGATTGCGGTGCCCGAAGTTGTGGATCGTCAGGTCAGCGCCGATGGCACGCGCAAATACCTGGTGCGGATCGCGGGCGGGCATGAGGTTGAGACGGTCTATATCCCCGAGGCGGATCGCGGGACGCTGTGTATCTCATCTCAGGTCGGTTGTACGCTGACTTGTTCGTTTTGCCATACAGGCACGCAGAAACTGGTGCGCAATCTGACGGCGGGGGAAATCGTTGGGCAGGTGATGCTGGCGCGCGATGATCTGGGCGAATGGCCGGAACCGGGCAAGGCACCAAAGAATGAATCCCGTCTGATATCCAACATCGTGCTGATGGGCATGGGCGAGCCCCTGTATAATTTCGATGCCGTGCGCGATGCGATGAAGATCGCGAAGGACAATGAGGGGATCAGTCTGTCCCGGCGACGGATCACTCTCTCGACAAGCGGGGTGGTGCCTGAGATCGCGAAAACCGCAGAGGAAATCGGCTGTCTGCTGGCAGTGTCGTTTCATGCCACGACGGACGATATTCGCGACAAGCTGGTGCCGATCAACAAGCGCTGGAATATCGAGGTTTTGCTGAACGCGTTGCGCGCCTATCCGAAGCTGTCGAATTCTGAACGGATCACGTTTGAATACGTGATGCTGAAAGGCGTGAATGACAGTGATGCGGATGCACGTCGGTTGGTGAAACTGATCGCGGGCATTCCCGCCAAGATCAATCTGATCCCGTTCAACAAATGGCCCGGCGCGCCCTATGAACGATCCGACTGGGATCGGATCGAGGCATTCGCCGACATCGTCTATAAGGCGGGATATGCCTCGCCCGTGCGGACGCCGCGCGGCGAGGACATTATGGCCGCCTGCGGGCAGTTGAAATCCGCGACCGAGCGCGGGCGGAAGTCAAAAGCCGAGATCGCGGCGGAATTGTAACTGTACCAGGGTCCTCTTCGACAGACCGTTTTGGGAAACGAATGACAACGGCGATTCTGGCCGCGGACCGGCCATTGCGAATATCACCCCGCGCGGATTCAGGGCCCTAGGGCCGCCGCGCATCGCCGGGCCGTCCGGCGGCACGGCGATTTGGTGAGGCTGGGTACTCCGTTTCGAAGTTCTACGGATTTCGCGGGATAAAGCACCAGGCCATGAGGGTTGGCTCGCCGCACCCCGGCCCGTCGATGCGTGGGCTTTGCTTTTTGAGCATTGATGGCGGCTAGATACCAGAACCGCCAACTTGAGCAGATCACCGAAGCCTCAGTGATTTGAGCCGTTGGTTTCATTCCCGTGCTTGACTATGGACCTCATCCTCGACGTGGAGGCCCCGGATCAGGTCCGGGGCTTCGTTGCATTTATGGCAGCAGGAGTTCCACAATCGGCGGCCAGATCAGCAGCACGGACAGCGCGCAAAGCTGGATGCAGATAAACGGCAGGAAGCCGCGGAAGATGTCGGTCAGCGAGATATGCGCCGGGGCCACGGATTTCAGATAAAACGCTGCCGGGCCAAAGGGTGGCGACAGGAAGCTGACCTGCATATTCATACAGAACAGCACCCCGAACCAGACCGAGACGTATTTCGGTTCAAGTTCGCCAAAATAGCCAATTTCATCCAGTGGCAGCCGCTTCACGATTGGCAGGAATACCGGGATGATCAGAAGCACGATCCCGACCCAATCCATGAACGCACCCATGAACAAGAGGATGACCATCATTGACAGCAGAACCAGCATGGTTGGCATGTCAGAGCCAACAATCATGTTGGCAATGAATGTCGGGCCACCGGCCAGCGTGTAGGCCCCGGCAAGGGCCGCGGCACCGACAGTCACCCAGATGATTGTTCCTGTGGAACGCAGTGTGCGCATCAGGCTGTCCCAGACCAGATCGACTTTGCCCGGGCGGCGCATACACCAGTAGAAGAACGCCACGATAAAGATCATGGATGCCCAGACTGCTTGGCTGGTGCCGCCAACAACCAACGGAACGATGATGGCCAAGGCGATAACAACACCAAGTGCGATCAGGGCCGTTCGACGGTTTTCGGCGAAGTAGGCTTTCCAGTCTTCAAAGCTTTTTTCCATGACGACCGAGATCAGGAACACGGCCAGCGCGCCCATGCCGGCGGCTTCGGTGATGCCTGTGATGCCACCGTAGATCGAACCAAGGACAACGCCGATGATGGTGAAGGGCGGCACGAGGCCTTTGCCGTATTTCCAGCCAAGCACGCATTTTTCCTTGCCGAAGGCAAAGAGCGCGAGGCCAAGAAACACCGCAAGATATCCGGCAATCCACGGGATGTGATAGGGCATCCCCATTGAAATCGGATCTTCGCCTGCCTCCAGAACGTATTGCCCGGTGACGAAGAAGAAGAGCGCGCGCAGCAACAAGACGGACGCGAACGCTGCAAACAGGATCGACAGAAACGCGCCGAAATATCCCAGCTTGGTGATGCCCGGCACGTCATCATCGCGTTTTGGCGGCAAGGGTGCCAGCGAATGGTTCAGGTTCACCCGTGTCAGGATGTAGATAATGATAAAGCTCGCCAGCATGAAGCCGGGAATGAACGCCCCGGTGAACAGGTTCTTGATCGAGGTTTCCGTGATCAGGCCATAGATGATCAGAACGATCGAGGGCGGGATCATTGTGCCCAAACTACCGGATGCACAGATTGTACCGATTGCGAGGTTCTGGTTGTAGCCAAGCCGCAGCATCTGGGGCAGGGCGATCAGACCCAGCAGAACCACTTCGCCGCCGATGATACCGGACATGGCCGCCATCAGAACGGCCATAAGCGATGTGACAACCGCGATGCCGCCGCGCACAGCAGACAGCCAATAATCGAGCGCATCATACATGGATTTCGCGATGCCGGAGCGTTCCAGCAGGGCGGCCATGAAGATAAAGAGCGGGACGGACAGAAGCACGTATTCTGTCATCAGATCGAAAATCTTCTGTAACAGGATGTATAACGCCCCGGTTCCCGGTCGGGCCGTCAGCATTCCGGGTATTCGGATGCCCTCACATGCCGCAAAGTCCGCGATATAGCACCAGGGATCGGTGAGAAGCGTCGCCTCGAACTTCATCACAAGCACGAGAAGTGCCAATGCAGCAGAGGCGAGGCCAAGCGGCATACCGATTGCCAAAAGGACGATCAGGCCGATAACGACGACCATGGAGATTGTTCCGACATCCATCAGTCTTTTTCCTCTACCTGAGTGCCCTGGATTTTTCCGCGCGTGACGTCGAGTTCTCCGACACCATCATCGCCAACGGCGTGTTTCAGCGCCTCCAGCTCTTCTTCGTCGATGTCGTCAGCGGCGCTGTGAACGACTGGCTCTAGGTTCCAGTCATTGATCAGGTTAATGAAGGCCTGCAACGCGACGAGGCAGATAATGATCAGAACCGCTGGCTGGACAGTCGCCGGGATTGGCGGGTCAAAGGCGGTACCGAACATTTCCCAGTTATAGAACTTGACGATGAAGACCTGCTTGTAGCTGCCAAAAACAAGGCCAATTGCGAAGATAATGAACACGAGGGTCCAGATCGTGTCGAACACGCGCTGCAGCCAACGGGGAGCCGCGTCGTATAGGATGAAAATTCGGATATGGCTGCGCTGTTGCATTCCGTAAAGGCCGGACAACAAGAAGACGAACCCGCCGATCCAAAGTGTCAGTTCGTTGGCCCACAATGTCGGGGATTCGATGGCATAGCGCAGGAATACCTCGTAGAGCATCACCAGCGTCATCGAGATGATCAGGATCATCGTGACACGGCCAATGAAGATCGAAAACCGGTCGATCCTGCGCCAGTGTTGAAATTCCATCTGGGCGACTTTGATGCCGCGAATGCCGATATAGGCCAGGACGGGCAGCAGAATTAGCGCAATCCAGTCGATGATGTCCGCAACGCCGCCGAACAGCCCGGGCAAATTAGGTGTGACGTCTTTCACGTTGTGAATGGCCGTAACCTGCGCCAGCTTTGATTCATCCGAATGCGGCGCGAAGGTGAGAATATACGCCGGAAGATGCCAGATCGCCCAACTTGCGGTAACGACGAACGAAAATGGAACTATCCATTCCCAAAGGCTGCCGGTTTTGTGGTCTTCCATCTGGTCCCCTCCCATACGGCCGAATTATTTATCGGTCTTTTGGTCCGTAGCGGCGCAATCATTGATCGAGTTTGTCGGGTGCTGGCCACCCTGTTGGTCTGTTGGCGCTTAAAAAACGACGGCAAAGCCAAGTGGCCCCGCCGCCGCAAATCTTTTCAAAGTAATCTGACGATTACTCCATCGCGCCGATGCCGCGCAGGAAGTCCAGGTGGCTGTTGAGCAGCGCCTGAGATTCCGGCGTGGTCGCGAACTCGGTCCAGGCTGCCTGTACAGCAGTCCGGTACTTGGCCAGCTCTTCAGGCGACCATTCGTACATGTTCAGACCTTCTTCAGCCAGTTTGACAGAGTTTTGCGCGTTCTTGACCTCGTTGATCGTGGTGTTCTTCAACGCCAGCGCCTGCATGCCAACTTTCAGGATCGCCTTGTGGTGATCAGGCATCGAGTCCCAGATGTCCTTGCGGCAGGCCAGGTGGTCAGCCGGCATCGAGTGGAATCCGGGGTAGTTGGTGTGCTTAGCGATGTCGTAGAGACCCAGACCGATGTTGTTGGTCAGGTTCGCAGCATCTGCACCGTCGATGATACCGGTTTCAAGTGCGGTGAAGATTTCGTTGAAGTCCATAACGATTGGCGAGGCGCCAAGGTTGTTGAAGATCAACGTAATCACGCCTGGAGGCGAACGGAACTTCCAGTTCTTGAAATCTTCGACGCCACGGATCGGACGAGTCGAGGAAAGCGATTCCGGACCCGGGATCCACCAACCGACGAATTCCATGCCATGCGCATTGTACAGTTCGTTCAGCGCGTCATAGCCACCACCATGCAAAAGCCATGCATACTGTTGATACGGGTTGGCATAGCCACCGTTCAGGTCACCAGCAAACTGGAACGCAGGGTTTTTACCGGTCTGGTAAGAACCACCGGTCATGTCACAATCGAGAATACCTGTTGCGGCAGCGTCGAACGTTTCAGCCGACTTAACGACCGAAGACGCATAGAACATCTCGACAACGATTTCACCGTTGGACATCGCAGTGATGTCTTCGATGAACTCGCCAGCCAACTGACCCGACAGGGTTTCCTGGCTGAAGTGTGTCTGGATGCGCAGATTGGTCTGTGCATTTGCAGCGACCGCACCAAGCGCGATTGCGGCAACGGATGCGGCAACCGAAAGTTTTTTGACAAGGCTCATGTATATCCTCCCTAGATCCTTGGTCTTCCCTTCACGCCATTTTTGGCGCGAAAATTATTGGGTGCGGCAGAGCCTATCGGGTGCGCGAAGAATTGCAACAAAATTATTATTTTTTGACTTTTTCCGAAATTCTAAATTAATCTTGGGATTAATCGGGAGAAGTTAGGCGAATATCCATGACACTGGAAGCCTCGATTTTGGATGACCTTCGGGTCCGGTTGGCAAGCGGAGAATTGCCACACGGGCAAAGAGTCCGGCCGGAAAACATATGTAAATCATATGGTTGTTCTGCAAGTGCGATGCGTGAAACTTTGCTTCGATTGTCGGCGGAAGGTCTGGTTGAATATCGTGAACAACGTGGATTTCGCGTCCCCGAATTCAGCGAGTCGGTTTTGGATGATCTGACCCATTTCCGAATCATTTTAGAATCGGAAGCGGCGTGTTTGTCGATTCGGCGCGGCGGCGTGGCATGGGAATCCCGGCTTGCGGGTGCCCACCATAAGTTGTCTCATATCGAGAACACAATCACCGGTGGACAAAGATCACAGGATGTCATGGCACTTTGGGCTGCGGCAGAGCTTGAGTTTCATGAAACACTGATCGAGGCTTGTGGATCCGAAGTTTTGCGCGCGACACATTCGTCGGTCTGTCTGCGGTTTCGCCAGCAGAATGTCGTCTTCGACCGGGAATTTGTTTTTCTCGAACAGAACATCCAGCAGCACAGCGATATTCTGACCGCCGCCTTGGCGCATGATGAGGGTCTCGTCCGCGAGCGGATCAGCGAGCATCTGTGGAAGAACTTTTCCAATGGCGCCGGAATCAGCGCGGCGTAGAGCTTTCCACGGCTGACAATTCCAAAATCGCATCGCCGGTTCGCCAGCCGCGCAGTTCGGTGTCGAGCAGGGTCTCGATTTCGGTCAGTCCCGCATTTTGCAGTGCGGATTCAATCTGGCGCAATACGCGAGGCAGGAACTTAAGATAACGCCGTTTGCCATCCCGCCTGCACAGGCGCACGAATATACCGGCAATCCTTGAGTGTCGTTGCACACCGAGCAGCGCAAACCGCCGTGCGATTTCTGCACGCGACCGCTGGCCCGGCGCGTTTTGCGCATAATAATCCAGCATCGCATCTTCCACACCGCGGCCAAGATCACGGCGTGCGTCCTGAAGAAGGGACATCAGATCGTATTCTCGCGGGCCGCGCACGGCGTCCTGAAAATCCAGCAACCCGCAACGCGCAACACCGGTCCTGTCCTTTAGAACCATCAGGTTGTCGATATGAAAATCGCGATGGACCATCGCTTCTGGTTTGCCGGTCAGGGGTTCAATGGCCTTTGACCAAAGAGCCATGAACTGCGCGCGAAATCTGGGTAAGTCCAGGTCGGGGCGATGGCCGGGGCGTACCAATCCGGAAACAGAGAGATTTCTGAAAGAACATAATCGAGCGTGAATTCCGGCCGGCCGATATCAGCGCCGTTTTCGGCGTGATGCAGATGCAGAAGCGCATCGACGGCGAGTCGGTAGAGTTTCCCCTCATCTTCTCCCCGAGTAAGCAGGTTTGAGTACGTATCGTCGCCAAAATCCTCGATAAGCGCAATGCCGCATGAGGTCTGCGCGTGAAAAACGCGCGGTGCGGATAGGCCCAGGACATTCAGATGTGCCGAAACAAGCGAATAGCTCGCGAAGCCAACCGGGTCGCGCGGATCTTCCATGAGAATAAGCCCCCGATCCTTGAGGCGAAAATAGCGTCGCGGTGACGCGTCGCCTGTCAGGGCCTCAATGACGGCATCGGTCTCGCCGTGCGCGGTTAAGAATTCATGGGCGGCTGCGGAAGGTTTGGACGGCGCCATTCAGGTGAATTGCTCTCGCGTCAGGCGTTCTTCCAACCCGTGACCGGGATCAAACAACAAGCGGTGTGCGACCTTTGGTTCGGAACGGATTTCCACGGAAACAACACCGCTGACCGATCTGCTGTCTGCGTCTGCCATGACCGGGCGCTTGTCGGCTTCGAGTACGTCGAAGCGAACATGGGCAGATTTTGGCAACAGCGCCCCGCCCCAGCGGCGAGGACGGAACGCCGAAATGGACGTCAGAGCCAGAACTTCTGCTCCGATTGGCAGGATCGGGCCGTGTGCAGAATAGTTATAGGCGGTCGAACCCGCAGGTGTTGACACCAATGCGCCGTCGCAAACCAGTTCGTCCATTCGCAACTTGCCATCAACAGAAATACGCAGTTTAGCGGCCTGCGGACCTGCGCGCAAAAGCGAAACTTCGTTAATCGCCAGTGCATGGTGTTTGTTGCCGTCAGTGGTTTCTGCCTGCATTGCAAGCGGATTGATCTCGGTTTCCTCGGCGTCGGCGACGCGAGCTAAGAGCCCGTCGGGTGCGTATTCATTCATCAAGAAACCAAGTGTGCCGCAATTCATACCGTATACGGGCGTATCCAGATGCATTGTGCCGTGCAGCGTGGTCAGCATGAATCCGTCGCCGCCAAGCGCAACGATCACGTCGGATTCCTCCAACGGGTGCGTGCCGTATTTGTCAACAAGCATAATCAGCGCGTCTTGCGCCGCCTCGGTTTCGTTCGCTGCAAAGCTGATTTTCTTGCGCTTTGGCATTGGCACTCCTTCGCGCGCCAGCATTAACGAGCGATACCGGCAGTGCAAGCATTGACGTACACGGTGCCGCAGTTGCCGGTTTCAGGCTTTCGGCGTTGGTATCCTTCCACTAATGACGACCGCAAAAGCAACGGAGTTTCCAATGTGTGCCGCGACTGTCGACGCTGGATTTTTTACGCAATCACTTGCCGAGCGTGACCCTGAGATATTCGATGCAAACCAGAAGGAACTGGGCCGCCAGCGCGAGGAAATCGAGCTGATCGCGTCGGAAAACATCGTAAGCCTTGCGGTGATGGAAGCCCAGGGCGGCGTGATGACGAACAAATACGCCGAAGGGTACCCAGGTCGGCGGTATTACGGCGGCTGCCAGTTTGTGGATATTGCCGAAACGCTGGCGATTGAGCGTGCGAAACAGTTGTTTGGGGCGAATTTCGCCAATGTGCAGCCGAATTCCGGCAGCCAGATGAATCAGGCAGTGTTTCTGGCATTGTTGCAGCCGGGCGATACGTTCATGGGGCTTGATCTGAACTCCGGCGGGCACCTGACGCATGGATCGCCCGTCAATATGTCCGGCAAATGGTTCAACGTGGCGTCTTATGGCGTACGCAAGCAGGATCAACTGCTGGATATGGACGAGGTGCGCGCCAAGGCGAAAGAGCACAAGCCCAAACTGATCCTCGCCGGCGGTACAGCATACAGCCGCGAATGGGATTGGGCAGCGTTTCGTGAGATCGCCGATGAGGTCGGGGCTTGGCTGCATGTCGACATGGCTCATATCGCGGGTCTGGTGGCGGCGGGCGTTCACGCTTCACCCGTGCCACACGCGCATGTCACAACCTCGACCACACATAAGTCGCTTCGTGGGCCGCGCGGCGGGTTGATCCTGTCAAATGACGAAGCAATCGCGAAGAAGAT
The DNA here is from genome assembly GCA_951812305.1 of uncultured Paracoccaceae bacterium. Classification (GTDB taxonomy): domain Bacteria; phylum Pseudomonadota; class Alphaproteobacteria; order Rhodobacterales; family Rhodobacteraceae; genus Rhodobacter_B. The sequence continues at coordinate 1,343,286 of CATOSB010000002.1, read as the reverse complement.
GAACTCCGCCGTTTTTCCCGGCCTTCAGGGTGGGCCGCTGATGCACGTGATCGCGGCGAAAGCCGTGGCATTTGGCGAGGCACTGCGGCCTGAATTCAAGGCCTACGCGGCGGCGGTCAAATCGAACGCGGCGGCGATGGCCGATCAATTGATGAAGGGCGGCATCGACATCGTGTCCGGCGGCACCGACAACCACCTGATGCTGGCCGATCTTCGCCCGAAAGGAGTGACCGGCAAGGCGGCAGAGGCCGCACTGGGCCGCGCGCATATCACATGCAACAAGAACGGCGTGCCGTTCGACCCCGAAAAGCCGTTCGTCACCAGCGGCATCCGCGTCGGCACCCCTGCGGGCACCACCCGCGGCTTTGGCGAGGCAGAGTTCCGCCAGATATCGGACTGGATTGTCGAAGTTGTGGACGGGCTGGCCGCCAACGGCGATGATGGCAACAGCGCGGTCGAGGAAAAGGTAAAAGCCGAGGTAAAAACCCTTTGCGATCGCTTCCCGATCTATCCGAATATGTGACGTGACCGCAGAAACCGAACCCCCAAACGAACGCCCCAACACACAACAGATCGAAAAATCTGTCGGGCGTTGGACACGGGGCGTTTTGCCGGTTTGGCTTTCTGAGTTTTTTGTTTTTGTCTTGAAGATGGCCTGGGCGAGCCTGTTTGGCGGGCTGATCCTGTTGGGGATCATACTGACCAAGGCCGGTTGGTCCGGTGACTTGCCAATCCACCGCTACGACTTTCTGGCACTCTATGCGGTCGGATTGCAGGTGTTGTTCCTTTGGTTGCGGTTGGAAACCTGGGATGAGGCGCGGGTGATCGTCTTGTTTCACCTGACCGGCACCGCGATGGAATGGTTCAAGGTCAATGCCGGGTCGTGGGATTATCCAGAAGCGGGTTTTTTAAAGATCATGAATGTGCCGCTGTTCACGGGGTTCATGTATGCCTCTGTCGGGTCGTTCATTGCGCGCGCAATCCGGCTGTTCAACATGCGGTTCGACCCTTATCCGCCGTTCTGGGCAACGTTCCTTCTGGCAGTCGCGATTTATGTGAATTTCTTTGCGCATCACTTCCTGCCGGATATCCGGCTGGTGCTGTTTGCTGCAACGGTTCTGTTGTTTGCGCGAACCCGGGTGTGGTTCACGATCGGCGAAAACAGCTATTGGATGCCGATGGTTCTGGCGGCGTTCCTTACCAGTATCTGTGTCTGGGTTGCAGAGAATGTGGGGACCCGCACGGGGACGTGGACGTATCCGGGGCAGGGGATGCTGGAGTTTGTGTCGCTGTCAAAGCTTGGTTCGTGGTACCTGCTGCTGTTCGTCAGCTTCGTAACGGTCACGCTTGTATTTCGCGACGCTTTGGTGATCCGCAAGCGCAAGCATGTGGCGGCCAAATCAATTTAAACTTCGTTGGGCGCGTGTCTTGTGGCCTGACGCATTCATCGGGATTTCCACCTCGCGCAGCTTGCGATCATGATGCTGGACGTCCGCAGGCCGGCGACTTTCCGAATTCAGGGAGGCGTTCAAACGGGTTTAGAAAAAATTCTTCCCGGCGCGATTCAATAGAAGGTTCGCGAGTTCACGCCCCAGTTCTGCGCCATCGCCCACACTTCCCGAAATTGAGTCCGAATGCGCCTCTGACCCGTCTGTGCGCAGGATCTCTCCGCGCAATGTCAGTTGATCACCGTCCAGCTCGGCCAAACCGGCAATCGGCGTCTGACACGATCCGTCCAGCGCCGCGAGGAAGGCGCGTTCGGCGGCGAGTTGCAAGCCGGTGGCATTATCATGGATGTCGCGTAGCATGGCTGCGGCGCGCGCATCATTTTCCCGCCGCTCAATCCCTATAGCACCCTGCGCGACAGCGGGCAGGATATCATCCGTGGAAATCGGCGTTGCGGGAACGTCGCTGGCACCCAGCCGGTTCAACCCCGCCATCGCAAGAAACGTCGCGCTGGCTACGCCTTCGGACAGTTTGCGCAGGCGTGTCTGTACGTTGCCGCGAAACTCGACAGCATTCAGGTCCGGGCGGCGGTGCAACAATTGTGCACGACGGCGCATACTCGACGTGCCGACGGTCGCGCCCTTGGGCAGGTCGGAGATTCCACCGAAGGCAAGTGCAACGAAGGCATCCCGTGGGTCTTCGCGCGGGAGATAACAGTCGAGTTTCAAGCCGCCGGGTTGCTCGACCGGCATGTCTTTCATCGAATGCACGGCGATATCGATGGCTCCCGACAGCAACGCCTCTTCGATTTCTTTGGTAAACAGGCCTTTGCCGCCGATTTCTTTCAACGGCCGATCTTGCACTGCATCGCCGGTCGTTTTGATCACGACGATCTCGAATGCTTCAGGCGACAAATTGAAACCTGCCACCAGCCGGTCGCGGGTTTCATGCGCCTGCGCCAGGGCCAGCGGCGAGCCGCGCGTGCCGATGCGCAAGGGAGAAGACGGGTCGGGGAGGGACGTTGACATGGCCCACCTTAGCCGCGTCACGGCGTCCGTTCAACGGCTTGTTGCTTGACTTATCGCCGCGCGAAGGGGACCAGAGGCAAGATGACGAAAGACAAGCTTCTTCTGCGCGCGCTTGCCGGTGAAACGCTGGATGTGCCCCCTGTCTGGCTGATGCGGCAGGCAGGGCGCTATCTGCCCGAATACCGCGCAACACGCGCGAAAGCGGGTGATTTCCTGATTTTGTGTTACACGCCCGAACTGGCGGCAGAAGTCACGTTACAGCCGATCCGGCGATACGGCTTCGATGCCGCGATTATGTTTGCCGACATACTGCTCATACCCGATGCGCTGGGTGCAGATGTCTGGTTCGTGACTGGCGAGGGACCAAGACTGTCGACAATCACCGGGGCGGATGGCGTTGCTCGGCTGAAACCTGCGGATGCGATCCATGACCATTTGGCGCCCGTTTATGAGACGTTGCGTATCCTGCGCCGTGAATTGCCGGAGGAAACGGCGCTGATCGGGTTTGCAGGCGCGCCGTGGACAGTTGCGACTTATATGATCGCGGGGCGGGGCACACCGGATCAGGGCCCGGCCCATGAATTGCGCCAATCAGATCAAGCCACATTTGATGCGTTGATGGACCGGATCACAGGGGCAACGATTGAGTATCTGTCTGCGCAAGTGGACGCGGGCGCGGAGGTGTTAAAGCTTTTCGACAGCTGGGCGGGGTCACTGAAAGGCAATGCGTTTGATCAGTATTGCGTCGCGCCGGCGCGCAAGATCATCAGCGCACTGAAATTGCGCCACCCAGACATTCCGATCATCGCCTTTCCACGCGAAGCGGGACAACGTTACGAAGGGTTTGCGAAAGCGACCGGCGCGGACTGCGTGGCGCTTGATACTGCCGTTGATCTGAATTGGGCGGCGGATGTGGTTCAAAAAGATGGCTGCGTTCAGGGTAATCTTGATCCCAGGCTGATGGTGACAGGTGGGACGGCGTTGACCACGGAAACACAGCGCATCGCGCGCGCGCTGGGTAATGGCCCGCATATCTTTAACCTCGGTCACGGGATAACGCCGGACGCCGACCCGGAGAATGTGCACCGGTTACTAGAGGCGGTGCGGGGCGGTTAACCGCTGGTCGGCCAGACCCTGTGTTCATCGTCAATCACGAAGACATGCGCGTGGACCCATTTGTTCCCTTTGCGGACGGCACCTTTCAGATGAGGGTGATCTGGTGGCAGGTCTTTGTGGCTGTGTTCAATCGCATTTCTGGTTGGGTGGGGCCAATACCATAGGGCGAATGCGAGTGCGGATACGCCAATGGCTCCAAGAAGAATCATCGCGGGTGCAACCCCAAACCGCGCGCCCACGAACCCGGCCAACGGGTAGGCCACCAGCCAGCAGGCGTGGCTTAATGCGAATTGCGCGGCGAACAATGCTGGTCGGTCTTCCTGATGGGCAGAACGCCGGATCAATCTGCCTGACGGCGTCATAACTGCTGAGTTTGCGACGCCGATCAGTGCCCATATTGCCAATAGGATGGGCCAGTTGAACCAGCCAAGCGCGACAACCCAAATGCCGGATGCGAGCATCAATAGGCTTGCCTGTGACGCGCCCAAAATCATTACGGGACGGTCACCGGTCTTCTCCAGCACTTGTGGCAACATCAAAGCGGCAATCATGGATCCCAAACCATGTGCGCCTAGCAGCAGTGCCAGTGACGCCTCTCCTCCCGCAAACACACCTCGCGCGATGACGACGCTTTGCACAATGACAATTGCGCCGATGGCGGAAACGCTCATGTTTAGCGCCAGCAAGCCGCGCAAACGAGGTGTCGCCAGATAGATGCGGCTTCCATGTGTGACGCGTTGCCAGAACGGGCGTTCTTTGGGTTTCAACGAGCGTGGGAGCGTGACGCTGATTACCAAAGCGGCGGAGATGAGGAACCCCAGCGTCGTTCCAGCGAATAGATTAGAGGGTGCCAGAAGCAGCAGCATTACCCCGGCGAGCGCTGGGCTGATGATGCTTTCGAGATCGTAGGCGAGCCGGGAAAGCGACAGGGCGCGTGTGTAATCCGCTTCTTCAGGAAGGACATCGGGGATGACAGATTGAAATGTTGGCGTGAACGTCGCGCTTGCCAGCTGTAAAACGAAAATAAGGACATAGATATGCCAGATCGCGTCGATGAAAGGCAGGGCTAGCGCGGCGGCGGCCCGCACGAGATCTGCGGCAATCATCACGTGGCGTCGGTCAAGTCTGGAAACGACGGCGGCCATGATCGGAGAAAACCCGACATAGGCGACCATCTTGATGGTCAGCGCGGTGCCAAGCACCTGTCCGGCCCTTGCGCCCGAAAGATCAAAAGCCAGAAGACCCAGCGCAACCGTCAAAAGCCCGGTTCCCAAAAGCGCAATGACCTGCGCCAGGAACAAGCGTGCATAGATGCGATTTTGCAGAATGTTCAACATGATGGCTCCTGCGGGCTCAGTTGACCCGAGCTGCCGTTCAGACGCAATAGTGCTTGAATTCAATGTGACATCCGACCGGAAATTTGCCAAAAGAGATGCTGTGGGGCTTAGGCCTGTCTCTGGAAACTGGGGTGAGGATATGGCGAAACCAATCAATTCGGTCACCATTGTCGGGGGCGGCACCGCGGGTTGGTTGACAGCCGCTTTGTTGATTTCGTTCGGGCGGCAGAAAACCGGTTCGATAAAGCCTTTGAAGATCAACCTGATTGAGTCACCGGACATTCCGACAGTGGGCGTGGGCGAGGCCACCGTGCCCGGCATCGTGCGTACGCTGCAAAACACCGGATTGAGCGAAAAAGAATTTTTCAAACGCTGCAATGCGTCCTTCAAACTTGGCGTCAGCTTTGATGGCTGGAATGTCGACAAGAAGGGAAAGCCGTTTTCTTATATCAACCCGTTCGTGATCGCGCCCAATCTGCGTGGGATCGAACTGGCCAATTACTTTGTCAATTATGGCGCCGGAAAACTGGATTATGTTCAGAGCTACACCGCGACCGTAGATATGGTGAAGGCGTTGAAAGGGCCGAGAACAAGCGGTCAGAAAGAGTTCGATCCGGCATATCCGTTCGCTTACCACCTTGATGCGGGCAAATTTGCCGGATTGTTGACTGAGCATTGCACGAAACTTGGCGTCAATCACATCCGGGAAAACGTCAAAGAGGTCAAACAGGACGAGCGTGGTTTTGTTACCGGGTTGGAACTGGAAGAAACAGGGCATCATCCGGTGGAACTGGTGATCGACTGCATCGGTTTCAGGGGTTTGATTATCAATCAGGTTTTGAAAGAACCGTTTATCAGCTATTCAAAATATCTGGCAAACGACCGCGCGATGGCGGTGCAAATTCCCCACAAGGACCCCACGAAGATCGAACCTGTGACAAGATCTGCGGCGCTTGGGGCCGGGTGGTCTTGGCGGGTGCCGTTGTATAACCGGCTTGGTACAGGATACGTATTTTCTTCCGCACACAGGACAGATGAGGAGGCGCGGGAAGAATTTCTGAGCCACCTTGGCAATCCAAAAGACGCCGAGCCGCGAATAATCCCGATGCGTGTGGGACGGAACCGCAACGCCTGGGTCAAGAACTGCATTTCAATTGGGCTGTCGGGCGGCTTCATTGAACCCTTGGAATCCACCGCGATATACATGATCGATTTGGGCGTTCGCTGGCTGTTGAGTTATTTTCCTGACAGTGATTTTCCCGACCCTTTGCGAAATCGTTACAACGCTTTGGTCGACAGTCTGTACAACGAAGTGCGTGATTTCATCTGCCTGCATTATCGCCTTGGGAACCGCACGGACACTCAATACTGGATCGACGCCCGAACAGAATTGGACGTGCCAGATGGCTTGGCGGAAAATCTTGAATTGTGGCGGTACAACCTGCCGTCTTATTATGACCTGCCGTTCACAACATTATTTGACTCGGGCGTCTACAACGCTGTTTTGCTGGGCAAGCGGGTTTATGAAACGGATTATGCAAAGACAAAGATTGGCAGCGGTCTGAAACTTGACCCCGATCTTTGGAAACAGGCCCACGCGCATTTGCGCGAACGAAGCCTTGAACGCGTAAAGAAATCCATGGATCACAGAACCCTGCTGACCGAATTGCGCGGCGAGGCGCAAGTTGCGCAGCCTGCGCCTGCATTTCAGACAAGCTTTCCGATGCCGCAGGCAACTGTGCCAATTCCCGGGATGGCCGCGCCCAAAGTTGCAGTGCAGCCCGCGAAAGCCAAGCTCGATCCGATCGACAATGATGATGCGAGTATTCTGTAACCCCGGTGTCAGTACCACTTGGCGACAGGGGGCAGGCTCATGAGAACGGCATTGGCGTCGTGGCCGGTCGCAAGGCCGAATTTCGTGCCACGGTCGTATACCAGATTGTATTCTGCATATAAGCCACGGTGGCGAAGTTGCGTTTCGCGGTTTTCGGTTGTCCAACGCTGTTTCACGCGGGTTTCGGTGATCGGTAAGAAGGCGGGAAGAAATGCGCGCCCGACGTCTTGGGTGAACGCAAAATCCGCTTCCCAATCACCAGTGTTCAGATCGTCGTAGAAGATCCCGCCCACGCCACGGGCGCGGTTTCGGTGCGGTATGTAGAAATACTCGTCCGCCCATTCTTTGAACCGGGGGTAGTAACCGGGGTCGTGGCTGTCGCAGTGCGACTTCAGCACGGCGTGAAACGCCTTTGTATCTTCAGTGTATTCGATGCAGGGGTTCAGATCGGTTCCGCCGCCGAACCACCACGCGTGCGGCGTCCAGAACATGCGTGTATTCATGTGGACCGCCGGCGCGTGCGGGTTCTGCATGTGAGCGACAAGGCTGATACCGGATGCCCAGAAGCTGGGATCATCTACCATTCCCGGAACACCACGCGCGGCCATCGCCTTTTGGGCCGCTTCGCCTAGCTTGCCATAGACAGTTGAGACGTTGACGCCCACCTTTTCGAACACGCGACCGCCGCGCATGACGCTCATCAATCCGCCGCCCGCATCGCCGCCATCATCGATTGCACGTCGCGTTTCGGTCACTTCGAAACGGCCTGCTGCGTCATCAGCATCGTGAGTATCCTCCAGTGCCTCGAATGCAGTGACGATTTCATCGCGTAAGGTTCTGAACCATGCAGATGCGCGCGACTTACGGTCTTCGAAATCTTCCAAGGGAATGGTCCTAGTGCGCTGGGACGGTGACATTGTCGGCAAGCGTGCGTCCGCCGTCGATTGTCATAATCTGGCCGGTCATGAAACCGGAACTGTCTGAAGCCAGGAACTGCGCGGCTTCTGCCACTTCGCCTGCACCGGCGATGCGGCCAAGAGGCGTGCGTTCGATGATCTCTGTTCGCAGTGCATCGTCGTCTTTTAATGCATCCTGAAGACTGCGGCTCATCAAACTGCCGAAAGAAACGGCGTTAACGCGAATACGATGTGGGGCAAGGGCCGCGGCCATTGAACGTGTCATCTGGTCCACCGCGGCGGAACTGACCGAAAAGGCCAGAAGCTCAGGATGTGTCCGGTGAGCTGCAATTGAACTGAGGTTGATGATTGAACCAATCGAGCCGTCAGATTGTTCGTTGCTCTTAGCTGTTTTGATCATGCGATTTGCGACAAGCTGCGTTAGGCGCAGGCTGGTCATCAGGTTTTGTTCCAACAACATCGCCACGGCGTCGTCATCAGCATTTAACGGGTCGGATGCGCGCATCTGGCGGCTGGCGTTAACAAGGATATCAACATCATCGAATGCGTCGATCGTCGCTGACAATAGGTTTGCGATGCTTAGTTTTTCGCGCAGGTCGCCGGCGAAAAAACGGACGTTGGAGTCATCCTTTGCGGCCTCTTCGCCAACTTCGCGCACCAATCCGTCTTCGTCCCGATCAGCGAACATGACGTTGGCGCCCTGATCTGCGAAATGGCGGGCCACAGCTCGCCCAATGCCGTTGGCAGCACCTGTAACAATGGCCGTTTTACCGGCGATGGAAAAGGACATGTGATGCGCCCCTCGTGATTCTTCGTGGGAGATTAGTTGTTTTCACCGCCGACCGCGACGGGGCAATTCGGCGTGCAGAATTTTGAACCGGTTATCGCCGCCAATTTCGGCAGATTGCCGGAAATGTTTCTGAAGCGCAGTTTCATATGGCAGATGCCGGTTGGCGACCATCCAAACCTCGCCGCGTGGTGAAAGCATGTTTGCGGCGGCCTCGATGAACGCCCGACCAAGCTGTGGCTCGCCTTGGCGGCCGGTGTGAAATGGCGGGTTCATCACCACGCAGTCAAGGGACGCAACGGGGTGAAATTTTAGGGAATTATATACCAAAGTCACAAAATCGTTTCCTTGGTAAGCCGATGTTATATTTTAAAAACCATCGAATAGGAATGATTTAGCCCTCGTTTGAAGTCGTTTAGTCTTTGTCGTGATTTGGAAACATCTCTGGCTCGGGCGGTAAAGGAGGGGCGCATATCTTCAGTTTGATCCGATCACGTCTTGGCAGAACACCATTGAACGTCAAAAGATCACTTCCATCGAAGGTGTGGAGTTCATCTAGATTTTCCAATAGACAGCTGGCGACGTGAATTGCATCTTGCGGTTTGCCAAGGCCAGAGTGGCATCGAAGTAGTCGTCTGGCTAGATTGCCAACGTCCACGTTGACTTCGATCTTCTTGATGAACTCCGCTTCAATGAAATCCTCAAACTCCCTGTCCTTTTCCTCCTCAATTCCGGACGACTCTCCGTCACACTTCTTTTTCCAGACCTCTGCTAAGGTAAATGCAGACGTCCAAAGCTCCGCCTTACCACGTTTAGCGAGGTCTATAACGTGCCGACAGCGCTCCACACGGTCAGCATCTGCTTGCGTGATCATCTCTATCCACAAACATGCGTCCCAATAGTATTTCGGCACATCAGCCAAGTTCGTTTTCTCGCAACTTATCTAAATATTCGTAGGCAGGAAGTCCGCCGGTGAAATCCGGATCATGAAGGTCATTGACTTTGGAGTCTTTGGTTCCAATGAAGGAAATTCTGCCATCGTATACACGAAGCATCTTCCCGTTTGCATCGTAATTTATGACGCCTCGAACGCGAGCACGGCGGTGCGCCCAAACATCGCCAGCTGTGAGGCTTCGTTCAATTTCATCTCGGGCATCATCGGAAATTCGGCATTGAATTTCACGTCCACTTCGATGCTCGCGTAGTTTAATTGCGGGTTCATCATAAGAAGTGCTTAGATCAAGTATCCGGCCTTCTATGGAGCCATACTCCTTCCGCGCAAAAGTGCTGAATAGATACTCATATTCTTCGTCGTCTTCACCGTTGATTGCGGCCAAAGAGCGCTCTGCCTGTTGCGGCTCAATCCTGTAGACAGCATCTTCTCCCAATTCGATTGTCGTACAACCAATTCCATTGAAGTTCCGCTGCAAAATGCGTTTTACAACTTTGCGCTTTTCGGCAGGAAAATCCGCGTCTAGTGGCTTACCTTCCTGGAGGCGAGAAAGGCCGCGCTCAATTACCGCCACATAATCACGTACTTGACCAAAGGCGGGTGCGTTGGTTCTGAGGTCAACTGGTGTTGCTTCTGCTGTAAATGGAGAGTTGGTACTGGCGGACACAAGATTCCAGACAATGTCAGACTGCCCTTGATCCGTGATCAGATCAAAGTAGTCCATGACTTGTTGCATGGCGTCTTTTACGTCGAGAACTTCCGGATGGTCCAGGGAAGCTTCAATGGTGATTTTCTTTTGCTTAATCACGTTACTCACCTCCTGTGCAGATTCTACACGCCCAATGAAACCCGGTAAAGGGTTCTACTCCCTCCGTCCGCTCCACTGGAAACGCAGATGCCTAAGCGGGACAGATCATCGCTTCCTTGGTAGAGATTAGCGCGGGTAAGCCCGTAATGCACGTCAATTCGGTTTTCTTGCGTTATCCCGAATCAGCTTGACAGGCTTGAGCACGGCTTCTGCAAGTTCATCAGGCGTTGCATCGATCCTCACATCCTCAAGCATTTCCTTCTTACCGGGCTGATAAGTATTTGGTTGCAACCGGACTTCCGATTTATCGCTCATTGCGCCGCTCTCCATTCAGCCATGGTGCGTCCGCCCTTGCTTCGGTTGCAGCCTGAGCAGAGCAGTTGCAGGTTATCGGGATGGTCCGCGCTGCTGGCGAAGTTCACGGTCATGCCGCTGGATTGGCACCACTTGCCAATCCTGTGTGTGCAATAAGGTCATTATACCGAAGGCGCTTGCCAACCATACCCGCAGCCATTTGGCCCATCTGGTCAGCAGTATCCCTGGACCGAACATTGTGACGGCCCGAGAACTCATCAACATAGCGGTTCAGGTGCTTGGGTGACATTTTGTGGAACGTCCCCTTGTGTGCCCGCTTGAGCGGTGCCCAGAAGCTTTCCAGCCCGTTTGTGTGCGCCTGATCGCGAACATACTCCCCGACAGAGTGCCTGACCGCTTCGTGCGGCCTGTCGATGCCCTTATAGGCGCTGGCGTCGTCTGTGTAGACGGTCGCGCCTTCAACCGTGTGATCGGTCACAAATCCTTGCAGCGTCATGGCATCGGTTTTTTCCACGACTTTAGCCACAACCCGACCCGTAGCCCGATCCCGGATGCCAGCAACGGCGGCCTTACCTACCGCGCCGCGTCCGGCTTTCAGCTTCTTGTGAGAGTGCTTGTTTGTCTCCTTGCCGCCAACGTAGGTTTCATCGGCCTCAACAGGGCCGTTGAACAAAGGTTTTCCGGCCTTGTGTGCTTCTCTGAGACGATGGGCCAAGTGCCAAGCGCTTTTCTGGGTGATTTCAAGGTCACGATGCAGCTTCATGCTGGACACGCCCTTGAGATTGGTTGTCACAAGGTAGATGGCGATTGCCCACGTCTGATAACCAAGTTTCGTCCCTTGCATTACGTTGCCGGTTTTCAAGCTGAACATCGGGCGGTCCGGGCAATCACGGCAGCGATGGGTCATTGACTTGTGCTTGATGTTTGATTGCACTTCAAAAGACCCGCAATGGGGACAATAGGGGCCGTCCGGCCATATTTTGTCTGCAAACCACTTTTCGGCAGCTGCGTCATCCGGGAACATGCGAAGAAGTTGGATCAGGCTTATGCCTTCACGATCTGACTTGCCGGGTGCCTTATGCGCCATATCTTGCCCTCCGTTGTGACTTTAATATAAACCACCTTCGCAGTCAGGGCAAGCTTGAAATGTGACTTTGGTATATAATTCCCAAATTTTAGGGCGTCGGCCCAGTGAAAATTCGCACGCGGATCGTCGATGTTGGTTTTAGGTAACTCCCAAGCACCCTGTCCGATAGGGTTGCGGGGTTTTGTTCCGTCAGAGCCGTGCGATGATCTGAGGTGGTGACAGGGTCAGGATTTCCAGGATGTTGAACCGGTGTTTTCTGGCCGTCGAGATGACGGACCTGATGTCGGCGAAGACCCGCGCGCCCTCGAGGGTGCGGAAGGTGCCCGAGATTTTCATGCGCAGCTTCATCATGCGCAGGTCCTGTTCGGCCTGATTGTTTGTGAATGGGACCGCGAAGTCGGCGATGAATCGCAAAACGTCATCGCGGTAGTCACGCAGGCGGAGGAGCAGGTTGTGGCCTGGCCGCCTGGCTTTTCGGCCGCGGGTGCCGGGGCTTTTGGCCAGCGGGGGCCGGCGTTCGTGGAAGGCGAGCCCCTTGGCGAGGATCGCCATGTATCTGGTGACGATACCCTGGCGAACCAGTTCCGGGAGTTCGGTCTCGCCTTGATCCTGAGCCGCGCATCTGAGCTGATTGGCGCTATGAAGCACTGCGCTCATCTCCGTCGCCCAAGGCTCTTTTTCGATCTCTTCGATGGCCTTGAGTTCGCGCAAGTGATGCGCCCCGCAGAGGGCGTGGGCGTCCACTCCGCTCATATGGGCGTAGTAGGGTTTCCAGTGATCATGAATGATCGTCCCGCCGGTCAGGAAGGTTGGAACAGCACCGCGTTTGGCGCTGATGCGGTAATGGGTGAAGGCGGTATCGCAGATCGTGTGCAGCCAGTGCAGCTTGCCGGCAACACGAAGTCCGGTCTCGTCCAGATGCCGAACGCCGCCTTCGGCAAGCCGGGCGAGAATGTGTTCAACCACGACACCCATCTTATTTGCCGCGCCGCGCGTCCAGTTGGTCACGCTGGCCGCGCACAAGCTGGTGGCCCCAAACAGGTCGCGCATAAGCTGGCAGACCCGATCCTCGGGTATCAGCTGCTGAACATTGCAATAGACCGCCACTGCCCGCATGCGCGTGCCATATTGCACATGCGCGGCCACGCCATCGGGAAAGCCAGCCGTCGTCGTGGCTCGACAATGGTCGCAACAATAAACCGCCGCCTGATGCTCGGTGACCTCCAGGCGTGGCGCAGGCAAGTCGAACACCTGACGCTTCTCGATCCCTTTCACCATCTCCGCCGTCAGGGCGCTCTGACAGGCGCTGCAATGCGTCGCCTCATGCCGTTCGACAAAGTCGGGTGTTGACGTCTGGCGCAGGGTGTCGCCCCGGTGGCCAACTTGGCCGCCACTTTTCTTTCCGGATTTGCCACGCAGGCTGCGCGGGGCTGGCTTCTTCAGGCCATCACTTGAAGGGGGCTTGCTGCTATTGCTGCTGTTCTTGGCCAACTGTCGGCGCAGGTCCGTGATCTCTTCCGCCATGCTCGCCAACGCAGCTTCAAGCTCAGCGATCCGACGCAGAGCCGTGGCGAGAAGTTGTTCAAGGGCGGCAACCTGATCCATCCCACCACTGATTCAGAGAAATCAACCCGGCGCCACAGAATTCAGACAAGAAAGAAAAAAACACGCGCAAAATGGCAAATTCGACTCACCATAAAACTGACAATAACACTCAAACGTGGGGGGTGCTTGGGAGTTACCAAGAAAGAAAAAAACACGCGCAAAATGGCAAATTCGACTCACCATAAAACTGACAATAACACTCAAACGTGGGGGGTGCTTGGGAGTTACGGTTTTAGAGCATTCCAGAGCAGTGTGATCCGCTTCAACCACATCGACGGATATGACACCTTCGCGCTGTAAAATCGCGCGGGTGAGGAAGCCCCACCCGGCACCGAGATCGGCGATGTTTCCCGGTAGTTTTTGAGGAAGCAGCGATGCGAGCGCCGCTGACCCCGGGTCGTTCTTTTCAGCCGAGAAGACGCCGGGCATGGTTTTGAACCCACCGGGCAGTTCGGTCGGTTCCTCGCTCAGCCAATCATCGAAATCTCCGCCGTGAACTGCGAAGCATTTGCCATGCGCCTTTGAGACGGGCGAAGTTACGTCCGCGCGCTTTCGCAAGTCGCGCAAGATGGACTCAATGCCATCCGTCTTGTGTCCGTCGACGATTACGGGTCCGTCTGTAGCCTGCCTTGCCCGGGCGATATGTTGTCGGGCGGCAGGTTTGGATCGAGGCAGGAAAACGATGGCCGCATCGCACCTGCCTTCGACCGTGGTTCCGACGTTGATCCCACGCGCCGCAAGCGCATCGAAATCGGGTCGAAATCCTTGAATCGCAAACAGGTCGAATTCCGTAAGTGCTGATAGGTCATGGTCTTGGCGCGGACCAAACAAAAGCAATCGCGCGCCCTTGGGCACGTCGATTTCGCCGCTTTCAAGCAGGATTCTAAGACGGGTGGCTGACATGGATTGGGGCCTCGCGCCCTATTCCTTTTCCATCGTGCATTGCAGCGGATGCTGGTGGCGGCGGGCGAAATCCATCACCTGCGCAACCTTGGTTTCGGCGATTTCGTGGGAAAACACGCCAACGACCGCGACGCCCTTTTTATGCACTGTCAGCATCAGCTCGAAGGCCTGTGCATGGGTTAACCCAAAAAAACGCTCCAACACCAAAACTACGAACTCCATCGGCGTGAAGTCGTCGTTCAGCAGCATAACTTTGTAAAGCGGTGGTCTTTCGGTTTTTGCACGGGTCTTGGTGGCGACGCCGGTATCGCCATCCGTTTCGTCAAATGGGTCTGACATATGCAATGGTGTTTGCGACAAGCCCCAGGATCCTTGTAAATCGGGTTTCGCTTTGAAGGTGACTATATAAGGCCTCTGTTCCGTGTGAAAAGGGTTAGCGCGCTTATCCTGTGGATTCGCGTATGGATGCCAAATTGGACATTTAGGTGCATGGCCGAGAAACTTCGAACCGTTGCCTTTGATGCAGATGATACGCTTTGGCACAACGAGGCGTTCTTTCGGCTGACGCAGGATCGGTTTTGCGACCTGCTGCGTGACTTTACCAAAGCTGATCATTTGCGCGACAGGCTGCTTGATGCTGAGCGGCGAAATATTGGCCAGTATGGATTTGGAATCAAAGGTTTCGTCCTGTCGATGATCGAAACTGCGATTGAGGTGACGGAAGAACGGGTTCCTGCAGGCGTGATATCCGAGATCATCGCCGCGGGTCAGGACATGCTGCGCCATCCCATAGAGCTGTTGCCACATGCGAAAGAGGCGATTGAGGCTGTCGCGGATGGTCGTCAGGTTCTTTTGATTAACCCCGATTCTGGATAAGACGTTGGCGTCACCAGTGCACTACTCGACAGAATTTTTTCGTAGTTTTTTGATTCGTTTTTTACGATACTCGTTGACCCTTTTTCGCAGAGGGTTGCGATGAGGGATTTCCACCATTGTTATGGAAATGATCCTCGGTTCTCTCAAAGCCTCATTTGGCTCCAGTTCAACGGCAATTCCGCCAAACTCTCCAAGAAATAGAACATTTGAAACGGTTTCGTGATCCGCTTTGAATGTATCAGGGTCATTTTTCCGTACGTGTTTCGGGATGATCACCTGAAAGGGAGTGGCAGCCATCAGATCGAGCACAAGTGTCATGGTTCTTTTAGGGAGCGCAGCCAGTTCATTGAGCTTATCCGTGAGGGCGTAGAAACGGTTGGGGTCCTCTTCCATCATGTCGAACATGAGGTCCCGGATCTTCTCATAAGCGAGATCTTCGTTGATTGGGAAGTTGTTCTCCATGGCGCGCACCTTTTGCCCCGTGTTGACCAGCCTGAATGCCCCCGTGATTAGTATGGGGTGAGAGGGGTTTCCAGGTACGTTGCCCCATGATTCAAGGTTCAAAAGCGACACAATATGGACCGCCACTCATGTCGATCACTAACACCGCACTTTTTGTCTGTCTCGATGATTTTGCAAAAACCTACGAGGACTGGGAGCGCCACCGGTTGATCCCCTCGGGTCGTCAGAGGCTTCGCTCCGGCAAGCTGACCCTGGGGGAGAGCCTGTTCATCATGGTCTTGTTTCACTTGTCGCCGTTCAAGGACTTCAAACATTATTGGATTTATGGCGTTGAGCAGAAATACCGTGACTGCTTTGGCACCCTCCCGAGCTATGGTCGGTTTGTCAGCCTCATGCCAAGATTAATGGTGCCGTTTTGCATACTGCTGCACTGCTTCAGCGGTGAAAAAACCGGCGTCTATTTTGCCGACAGCACTAAGCTCGCGGTCTGCCACAATGCCCGCATTAATCGAAACAAGGTCTTCAAGGGGCTGGCAAAGCGCGGTCGCAGCACAATGGGCTGGTTCTTTGGCTTCAAACTGCATCTAATCATCAACAACAAGGGGGAGATCATGGCCGTCAAAATCACGGCAGGTAATGTCGATGATCGAAAGCCGTTTGAAGCCATGATCGCGGGCCTCGAAGGCAAAATATTTGCTGATAAGGGCTATATCTCCAAATCCCTCTTCCAACGGCTCTGGCAGCGTGGGCTCCACCTCGTCACCGGCATTCGCCGCAACATGAAAAACTATCTCCTGCCAATCCTGAACAAAATCCTGTTGCGAAGGCGGTTCATCATCGAAACTCTGTTCGATAAGTTGAAAACCAGCATGGGACTGGAACACACTCGACACAGATCGCCTGCCAACGCATTCGTACACCTCATCTCGTGTGTCGCAGCCTATATGCTCGGGAAAACCAAAGTTAAAATGGGACCCATAACCGTGCCGGAAACAATCAGGCAGGTCGAATACCAGATATAGCGCTTATCCAGAACTCAGGTTAACAACCCATGACGAAATGCTGTTGCGAATGCTCTACGACCCCCGAATGCGCCCCGGTATGAGCGCCGCGGAGGCACGGCCCGTTGCGAAATTGATCGCGGCAGAGCTTGTGGGTGGGGAAAGTTAGGGCGAACATGCCCGCCGAAAAGCCAAAAGCCGCCGAAATCCCGGCGCCATTGCGCGGATTCCTTTGGTTCGCATTGATTATCGTCGGCATTCTCAGCTATGCGCGCGGGTTCAGGATCGATTTGGATTATCATCCGTCGGTCTTCGGCAAGTTCCATTTCTACCTGGACTATTCCGAAGGTTTCATCCGGCGCGGGCTTGCGGGTGAAATCATCCGTTGGTTCGCACCAAAGTCATCTGTCGAAGGCATCGTCTTCGCCGCACATCACACGCTCGCCGCGATTTTTCTCGGCCTCCTTCTGTGGTCCGGACATGTCTCGTCGCGGCAATTGGGTTGGCCGCTTGCCTTCGCAATGCTTGCATTGGTTCTGGCATCGCAACTTTTGCCGACGCTCGCCTTTCACGCTGGATATCTCGACATTCACGTGACGCTCGCCATGTTGGTCGCGGCGCTGGCCATTAGGGCCAATCAGATTTGGCCCGCGGTTTTTATCCTCGCAGTTCTGCCATTCGCACACGAGCAAATGCTTTTTTACTGGTTGCCAGTGGCGATCGTCCTGTGCGCGGCGGCTTGGCAGCACCGGGTGAAACGTACTTCAGCACTGATCCTTGTGGCCGCACCTGTCGCCGCGATGCTCTTCATCGTGACATTCTCAAGCGAGGCAGCAGTTCAGGCCAATCTTGCCCGCGTTGCGCGGATGATTGAGCTGAATGGAAACCAGATTGACGGGCAATTGTTGCAGACAATCCCGGGATCGCTGAGCCGCATGGCCGATCACTGGCTAGAACACTGGCCCCGCGCGACCTTTGCGACGATTTACCTGAGCCTTCCCGCCGCCGTCATGCTCTGGCTATATGCCCAATCCCGCCAACTCTCACGCTCTCAGATCGTGCTGCTGGCAATCGCCACCTTTTCGCCAATCAGCATTCTCTCCGTAGCCTCGGACCTGTCCCGCCTCGTTGTGGTCGTGAACGTCGCAGCGCTCGTTGTGATCGCGCTTTTCGAGAAGTATTGGCAGCCAGTCGAAAGGCCGGTGCCACATTCGTGTTATTGGATTGCCGGCATTCTCGCTGTTCTCGCGTTTCAGATGCCGCTCAGCCATGTGATCTTCATCAACCACCTGATCTACGACAACAGCGCCCAATTCATACAGATTGTCTATAATGTCTTTGACCGATAACGCAGCGCCTGGCGCCCATTTCAGAGTGGTGGAGCCACGCGCAACCCGTTATATCAAATGCTGAAACAGCTATGGTGCAGGAGCCTTTCATGGGTATTTTCGATTTCCTTTCCGGCGAGTTCATCGACGTCATTCACTGGGTGGACGACACGCGCGATACGATGGTCTGGCGGTTCGAACGCGAGGGGCATGAAATAAAGTATGGCGCAAAGCTGACCGTGCGCGAAGGTCAGGCGGCTGTGTTTGTGCATGAGGGGCAACTGGCGGATGTCTTTACGCCGGGGCTTTACATCCTCGAAACCAATAACATGCCGATCATGACAACGCTGCAGCATTGGGATCATGGCTTCAAAAGCCCGTTCAAGTCGGAAATCTACTTCGTCAACACCACGCGGTTTAATGATCTGAAATGGGGCACCAAGAATCCGATCATGCTGCGCGATCCCGAATTCGGACCAACCCGCATTCGCGCCTACGGCACTTACACGGTACGTGTCTCTGACCCGGCAATGTTCCTGACCGAGATCGTCGGCACGGACGGCGAATTCACGATGGACGAAATCAGCTATCAAATCCGCAACATCATCGTTCAGGAATTCAGCCGGGTAATTTCGGGTTCCGGCATCCCGGTTCTGGATATGGCCGCCAACACCGCCGATCTGGGAAAGATGATTGCGGCAGAGATCAGCCAGATCGTCGCCGCCTACGGCCTGTCGATTCCTGAATTCTATATCGAGAACATTTCCCTGCCGCCTGCCGTCGAAGAAGCGCTCGACAAGCGCACGTCAATGGGGCTGGCCGGTGATCTGGGCAAGTTCACCCAGTATTCCGCCGCCGAAGCGATGACTGCCGCCGCCAAGAACCCCGGCGGGGGTGGTGGCATGGGTGCGGGTCTTGGTGCCGGCATGGGCATGGCGATGGCGTCCCAGATGATGCAGGGACCATGGGGGGCCGTTCCCGCGACACAACCTGCCGCCGCTGCGCCACCACCACCACCACCGGTCGAAAAGGTCTGGCATGTCGCAGAAGGCGGCGAGACCAAGGGGCCGTTTTCCAAAGCTGCGCTTGGTCGCATGGCCGCGGCCGGGAGCCTGGCGCGAGACACCTTTGTCTGGACTGCCGGTCAGGATGGCTGGATGCAGGCCGAAGACGTACAGGAACTTGCACAGCTATTCACAATCCTGCCGCCGCCCCCGCCGGGCGCCTAGGCCCATTTGCTGATTTTGGGATAGCTAACATTGGCCCTGTCGGAAAAGTCTCTGGACAGGACTGTGATGAATTGATTCAGTCTGCGTGAGTATTTTTTGGGGTGGCTGGCTATGAAGCGTGATCAGATTGAAATGTTTGCAACGTTGGATGGGCTTGTGTTGGCTGATCATCCGTACCGCAAGTTTGAAGCGGTTGTTGACCTGTGTGCTTTGGCAAAGCCTCCGGCAGCGCTTTATTCTGATCGCGGGCGCCCTGAATTGGGTGCCGGGCGTGCGTTTCGCATGCTGGTGCTTCAATTCCTTGAGGACATTTCCGATCGGGAGATGGAACGGTTCATGCGTGAGAACCTTGCAGCCAAATGGTTTTGCGGCTTTGGGCTCAGTGAGAAGACACCTGATCACTCGTTTTTCGGCGATTTCCGCAAGCGGTTGGGTACAAAGGGGCTCATGGACATTTTCAATCGTCTGCGCGTCAGCTTGAAGGCTGCAGGTTTGATCCGGGAAGTGTTCACCTTTGTGGATGCCAGCCAGCTGGTTTCGAAATTCTCGAACTGGAGTGATCGGGACAAAGCCATCGCCAAGGGTCTGGAGAAGTTCAACAACGAAACCGCTCCCAGGGTTGCTGCCGACAAGCAAGCGCGTTTTGGCGCAAAGAACAAAAACAAATATTGGTATGGCTACAAGGAACATGCCAGCGTGGACATGCAATCAGGTCTGGTCAACAAAGTGGCGGCCACACCGGCCAATGTCGATGATGCCAAAGGTCTGCGCCATGTGTGCCCGGATCAGGGTGCTGTTTATGCAGACAAAGGCTATTGCACTGCACCTGCACAGAGGGAACTCAAACGCAAAGGATGTCACAGCGCGGTCATCAAGAAGAACAATATGGCGGCAAAAAACCGCGATAAGGATCGCTGGCTCAGCAAGATGCGTGCGCCATATGAGCGCGTGTTTTCAAAGCGCTCGAAACAGGTGCGCTATCGTGGTCAGGCCAAGGTACAGTTCCAGGTCGCTTGCACCGCTATTGGACATAACCTGAAGCGGCTGGTTGTGCTTGGCGTGGATAAAATCCCGATCGTAACAGCGTGATCCCCGGGGCGAGTCCGCCCAAAAACCGGATTTTCGGCCAAAACAAGGACAAAATTCCAACCCAAAAGGCAAAACCTGAAATCCAGAAGGCTGAAACAGCGCCAGTGGCCCCTCGGAAGACTTTCCCGACGGCGCCAACATTGGTTTGGGGCAGCCCTTTGCCAATTTCCCCACCGCACTACCTCTCGGGCGGCCAGCGCCTGCCCGTGGGGTGGCGATGCAACATCTCAAAGGCAGCGCTTTATGCCAGCCAAGTCCGTGCGAAATCTATGGCTTGCACCCAGCCTCACCAAATCGCCAGCCCGTGGGGACGGGCAGGCGATGGCCGGGGCACCTTTGGTGCTGTTAACCCGGCTGCGGTGGCATGTCTGAAAGGCAGGTAAAAGCCAAAAGCCTTACCAGATCCAATAGATCGAAAAAGGTACAGACCCCAACAACTTGATCGTCCACTGCGATCCCGCGAGCCTTTTTTTTGGATTCTCAAACCGGACCCGTCAGGTCGGCCCAAAAGTCGAGCACTCAATGTTCCGCGCCGAAAGCCTGCGACATGCCCTGTTTGCCGCCTGCTGGGTCATGCCAACGAAATTCGCATCATGCCCCCTTGTGCTGCTCGCTACCTTGCGCAGCGCCGTATCCAGAACCCCAAGTTCGATTAACGCCGTTCTCAGCAAGACGCGCTCGGCCTCATAGCGGGTCGTGAACCGCCCAACGTTGATACCCCAGTGCCGATTACCCGACGTTGACATGCGGGTCACCACAACCCGCTCTGGCTCAGCAATCGTTTCTGCTGCCACTTCCGTCTCCGTAACGGCCGTTTCGGGGCGCGGAACAGGTGCAGTTATCGGTGCCAGTGATGCGACCACGACTTCCTCGGCGGCCGGTTCCGGCTTTGGCCTCGGTTTGAGTGACGGGATCAGGCTGGCCACGGCAATTGTTGGTTTTTCCGGCTTAGGTTTGGGCGGTGGCTCGATATGTGCTGCGGTCACAGCCTCTTCGATCGTTTTGGCCATTGCCACCAGCACTTCCGCGTTCGGTGCATCCACGCCGCGCAGCGGTCTTGGGACCGGTACCAGGCTCTTTTTGGGCGCACGTACAACGCGGATGGTTTTGCCCGCGCCGCGCACTGGCGCGGGGCCGACACTTGGTTTGTTCGGCTTTGCGATCCGCGCATTTGACGGCGCACGACGAAAGCCAAGATTCATCAGTTCAGCAACTTTCGCATTCCGCGACGAACTCGACCTGCCACCAAAAACCGTGGTGATTATGCGCTCATTCCCCCGTTCGGCAGACGCCACGAGGTTGAATCCAGCGGCGCGGGTATAACCGGTCTTGATGCCGTCGGCCCCGCGATACGAACCCAAGAATTTGCGGTTTGTGTTGGCGACCGCACGAACACCCGCATCGGTGGAGCGGCGCGAAAACAGATTGTAATATTCGGGGAAGTCATAAAACAGATGCCGCCCAAGCGTTGTCATATCGCGCGCGGTGGACAGATGCCCGCCTTCTGTAAGTCCATGCGCATTTTTGAAGGTCGTGCGTGTCATGCCCAGCGCCTTGGCGGTGCGGTTCATACGGCGCGCAAAAGCCGCCTCGCTGCCTGACACCGCCTCAGCAATCGCCGTTGCCGCATCATTCGCGGATTTCACAGCAGCCGCGCGGATAAGATAGCGAAGTTTGATTTTCTGTCCCGGCTTGAGACCCAGTTTGGAGGGCGGTTCGGCTGCAGATTTTTTTGAAATCCGCACAATTGTATCCAGATTGATCTCACCGCGTTCTATCGCCTGAAATGCCACATAAAGCGTCATCATTTTCGTCAGCGATGCGGGGTGCAACCGTGTGTCGGCGTTGCGGGAATGCAAGACCTCTCCGCTACGTGCGTCCATCACCATCGCTGCATAAGGTGCGGCCAAAACACCGGTTGCGGACGAAAATACCAAAACCGTCAAAAACAGCCCCAAAAGGGGCCACTTCAGTCGCATCTGCATACTGAATTCCTACTCTGCCTCAGATCGGCGAGTCTTTTGCCCGCTCCACCTGTGGATAACTTAACATGGGCGACGCGACGCGAAAACAGTTTATTTTCAGATGCTTTCAGAAATATTTGCGTTTATTTATCAACATCTAGTGGGCTGGCCAGGCGCGCGTTCCAGATGTTTGATTGTGGCAGTAATGTGGCGAACGACTAGCTCGTAATTTCAGCAACCAGTCCCGACAAATCACCCAAATCGGAAATTTCGCGAAACCGTGGATGATTGTTCGGAGCCTCAGCATGTTCAAGCTCCCAAACAAGGCCATGCGGCACATAAACACCCCACGCGCCAACCTCAATTGCCGGAACAACATCTGATTTCATGGAATTCCCGACCATCATCGTCGCACCCGGGTCCGCACCATATGCGTGGAACACCCTCGCGTACACGACCGGGGACTTGTCCGATACAATTTCCACACCGTCAAACAAATCACCGATACCCGATTGTGCCAGTTTGCGTTCCTGATCGAGCAGGTCGCCTTTGGTAATCAAAACCTGAGTTCTGGATAAGCGCTATATCTGGTATTCGACCTGCCTGATTGTTTCCGGCACGGTTATGGGTCCCATTTTAACTTTGGTTTTCCCGAGCATATAGGCTGCGACACACGAGATGAGGTGTACGAATGCGTTGGCAGGCGATCTGTGTCGAGTGTGTTCCAGTCCCATGCTGGTTTTCAACTTATCGAACAGAGTTTCGATGATGAACCGCCTTCGCAACAGGATTTTGTTCAGGATTGGCAGGAGATAGTTTTTCATGTTGCGGCGAATGCCGGTGACGAGGTGGAGCCCACGCTGCCAGAGCCGTTGGAAGAGGGATTTGGAGATATAGCCCTTATCAGCAAATATTTTGCCTTCGAGGCCCGCGATCATGGCTTCAAACGGCTTTCGATCATCGACATTACCTGCCGTGATTTTGACGGCCATGATCTCCCCCTTGTTGTTGATGATTAGATGCAGTTTGAAGCCAAAGAACCAGCCCATTGTGCTGCGACCGCGCTTTGCCAGCCCCTTGAAGACCTTGTTTCGATTAATGCGGGCATTGTGGCAGACCGCGAGCTTAGTGCTGTCGGCAAAATAGACGCCGGTTTTTTCACCGCTGAAGCAGTGCAGCAGTATGCAAAACGGCACCATTAATCTTGGCATGAGGCTGACAAACCGACCATAGCTCGGGAGGTTGCCAAAGCAGTCACGGTATTTCTGCTCAACGCCATAAATCCAATAATGTTTGAAGTCCTTGAACGGCGACAAGTGAAACAAGACCATGATGAACAGGCTCTCCCCCAGGGTCAGCTTGCCGGAGCGAAGCCTCTGACGACCCGAGGGGATCAACCGGTGGCGCTCCCAGTCCTCGTAGGTTTTTGCAAAATCATCGAGACAGACAAAAAGTGCGGTGTTAGTGATCGACATGAGTGGCGGTCCATATTGTGTCGCTTTTGAACCTTGAATCATGGGGCAACGTACCTGGAAACCCCTCTCACCCCATACTAATCACGGGGGCATTCAGGCTGGTCAACACGGGGCAAAAGGTGCGCGCCATGGAGAACAACTTCCCAATCAACGAAGATCTCGCTTATGAGAAGATCCGGGACCTCATGTTCGACATGATGGAAGAGGACCCCAACCGTTTCTACGCCCTCACGGATAAGCTCAATGAACTGGCTGCGCTCCCTAAAAGAACCATGACACTTGTGCTCGATCTGATGGCTGCCACTCCCTTTCAGGTGATCATCCCGAAACACGTACGGAAAAATGACCCTGATACATTCAAAGCGGATCACGAAACCGTTTCAAATGTTCTATTTCTTGGAGAGTTTGGCGGAATTGCCGTTGAACTGGAGCCAAATGAGGCTTTGAGAGAACCGAGGATCATTTCCATAACAATGGTGGAAATCCCTCATCGCAACCCTCTGCGAAAAAGGGTCAACGAGTATCGTAAAAAACGAATCAAAAAACTACGAAAAAATTCTGTCGAGTAGTGCACTGGTGACGCCAACGTCTTATCCAGAATCGGGGTTTGTTAGAAGCCCGAACTCCTCGTCATCGTTGAAGACAGAAGGCCGCGCAGCCGGGCTGTCATTTGGAAGGCCAAGACCTTGTGCCAATTCTTCATGAATACAGGAAAGGCGCAGAAGGTCGGGGTGTTCTCCGCGAATAACTGCGATTGCCTGATTGTAGATACCGTCGTCGTCGCTATCGATTGCGAAGACCAGACACAAAGTCGTCTGGCGCATGTTTTGGACGGCGGCGACAGCTGCGGCATCTATGTCGGCGCTGATGGCCCTGAGTTGGGGACCGATTGCCTTGCGCTCATCCTCATTAACGATGAACACGTGGAAATTCGGAGACCGGTCCGTCAGCGCGATACCCAGGCCCGTC
The DNA here is from genome assembly GCA_951812305.1 of uncultured Paracoccaceae bacterium. Taxonomy (GTDB): domain Bacteria; phylum Pseudomonadota; class Alphaproteobacteria; order Rhodobacterales; family Rhodobacteraceae; genus Rhodobacter_B. The sequence continues at coordinate 1,318,758 of CATOSB010000002.1, read as the reverse complement.
AACCGCGACAGCCGCGCGGCGTAGGATGCAACAGATTTGCGGTCTTTTTCCCGCTGCACCATCGGAACCGTTTCGCCGAAAACGGTTTTCATGCGAATTGGAGATGACCAGCGATGCAGGCGCGTGGCAGATTCCTGACGCACGATACGCCCGCCGGATGTCGAGAATTCTTCAAACAGCGCGATGCGCACGAAGTTTTCGACCAGCTGGCGGGCATTGAACGGCGTGTCCGGGCCGCCGCCATCAACACGCAGCAGCCCGCGTGTGACGTAGTTTTGTTGGATACGGGCGTAATAGTCACTCGCTGCCCGGCTGGCGGGCGATGGTGGTTTTATTTCCGCAGCAGGTGGAGCCGGGCGTGTTTCAGGCGCAGGTGATGTACGGACGGCGGGGATCTCGCATCCGGCGAGAACCCCAACCGAGACCAACATCCATGCCCATGATTTCGCCCGGCCAAGTCTCACGTCTGAGTGCTGTCCTCTGGAACCGATTCACCAATTGCAGCGCCCATTCCGGTGCCGGTTGCACGCGCGGATGCCAGCTTTTCCCTTAATTCGCGTTCCATGTTGGTCAGTTCGGTTTCCGCCTCGGCGCGCTTGCGCTTGCCTTCTTCGGCAATTTGCAGGCTTTCTTCGATGGTTGCGATCAGATCAGAGTTGGCTTGTTTGACGGCTTCGATATCGAACACGCCACGTTCCATTTCCTCGCGTACGACGCGGTTGGTTTCGCGCAGGTTGGCCGCGTTCGAGGTCAACAGTTCGTTGGTCAGGTCATTTGCGTCGCGCACAGCTTCCGCTGCTTCACGCGACCGTTGTATCGTGACGGCCTGCGCCAATTGGGTTTCCCAAAGCGGCACGGTGTTTACCAGCGTCGAATTTATCTTGGTCACCAGCGACTTGTCGTTTTCCTGCACCAGCCGGATCGACGGCAGCGACTGCATTGTCACCTGGCGGGTCAGTTTAAGGTCATGGACCCGGCGTTCCAGATCATCGCGGGCCGATCGCAGGTCGCGCAATTCCTGCGCCTTGATGACGCCTTCCTCTTCAGGTGCATCGGCGACCTCTTTTTCCTTTGCTGGAATGACGGTTTCGTCGAGTTCTTCCAGTTTCTCCTCACCAGCGGCGATGTAAAGCGCCAGCTCGTCATAGAATGTCAGAGTCTTTTCATAGAGTACGTCGAGCGACTTGATGTCTTTCAACAAGGTGTGCTCGTGGCCAAGCAGGTCGTCCGTCACCTTGTCAATCTGCCCCTGCACGTTTTCGAACCGGGCAACGAATTTTGCCATGGGCGCGGCGCGGCCCGTCAGGCGTTCCCACCATGACCGTTTGCGGCGCACGTCCATTTCGCTGACCGAAAAGCCGCGGATCGTGGTGACGATAGAGCGAAGGCTGTCGCCTGCCGGACCCACATCCTTGTTTTTGACGCCGGTCAGCATGGATTGGCTGATTTCCTGCAATTCTGCCTGCGCGGAAGAGCCGAAGTTGATGATCGAATTTGTATCGCCGATATCGATAAGGTCCATTCGCGTGCGAATTTCTGCCGCGACGGGTTCGTCAGCTTCTTTCAGCGGCACGAGCGCAGTCGTGGGTTCCGGCAAGATTACAGCCGTTACGGCCTCTACCTCGGCCAGCGCGCTTTCCGCTTTTTTGCGTACGTCTTCGATCATTTTGGGGGTCTCCCTCAGGTTATTCCGTGTCGAATTTCACACCGTCGCGCGCCAGTCGGTCACGCAGGACATCGATTTCGATGTCCAGATCGGTGCGGTTGTCGTTCAGTAGCTTCTCTGTCTGGCTTGCAAAATTGTCTTCCAGATCATCCAGAAGCTGCAGATAGTCATATTTCGCCTGCAATTCGTTTGTGCGGGAATAGTAATCGGCAAATTTCACCGTCGCGTCGCGGGCACCCCGCAAATAGACCGTCATGTATTTGCGCGCAGCGGTCAGATCACGCGGATCATCTTCGACAGTGCGAAACATGGCGCGGACTGTATCCTGAAACTTCACGACCCGGCGGCTGACCTCGCGTTCTTCTGCCCGCAAAGCTGCGTCTTCCATCGCCTTCAGCATATCCTCGCCTTCATCAACAACGCGGGCGACGCGATCAGACTGGAATTCATCTATGCCTTCCGCACCCTTGTCATTCAGGGGATCGGGGCCAAACGCAAAGAAGTGCAGAACAGCACCCAATACGCCAAACAGGGTGGCCACGACGAAGCCGGTGAGAATGCCATAGCTGGCAAGGCCGGTCACGAATAACGCGATACCCGTCAGCACAGATCCAAAGATCTTACGCGGAATGCCTTACCACCCTTCAAAATTTCCGGATCTGATTTGACGTTTGTCTGATCTGTGTGATTCAAGGAGTCTCCACTGCTGATATTGGAGGCTGGTTTGTTGGGAAATGTTTGTTTTTCAGAGCTTTATTCGAAGGTTGAGGCGGATTTTCAGGACCGCTTGCTCGGGTATCACAAGTCGCGCCGGGAGGGATTGTGCATCATAGCAAGCGTGATTTTGAACACGCGCAGCGTCAATCTGATGGAAAATGCGGCTGCTCTGCCCCGCGATATCGGCTCTGTGGACCACCGCTATCAATACATTTCGCGGGTTCTGGGCAATCCTCACATCGATACTGATGAGATCATGCAGGCCTATGTTGGTGAAATTTTCCGCCGCCAGTGTGAGGCCGGAGAAACGATTGTGGTGGCCCTTGATCAAAGCAAGCTCAACGAAGGGCATGAGGTTTTGATGTTATCGGTGCGGATGCGGGATCGGGCCCTCCCGGTCGCCTGGCGTGTACGCCAGACCAAAGGGCCGATTGGATGGCGCGTGCAACATGAGCTTTTGGAAGCAGTCCGCCCATGGCTCCCGGCGGATGCGCGTGTGTTGCTGGCGGGAGATCGGTTTTATGGAACCGCCCGATTGGTCGCATGGTGCCAGGAGGCTGGATGGGACTACCGGCTGCGCATGAAGGGAAATATCACACTGCAACATCAGGGTGGCGAGATGATGACGCGCGAAATTGCCCAACTGATGCCCGAAGGGCTTGTAAACGCTGAGCTTTACGGAACGGGCGTCTTTAGCAACATTGGAGTGCTTCACGAGGAGGGGCACAAAGAGCCTTGGATTATTGCCATGAATGCAGCACCGTCCGAGTACAAGGTGCTCGATTATGGAATGCGTTGGGGAATTGAAGCCATGTTCTCCGACTTCAAAACCCGGGGCTTTGAAATTACTCAAAGCCAGATCAAAAAGCCGGATCGATTGGCCCGCCTCATTTTGGTGCTGGCAATCGCCATGTACTGGGCTGTTTCAACCGGAGCAAACGAAGAGCACCACGTCGCAATACGCGGCGAAAAAAGGGGATTCGAAAAGCCCGAAGGTCCTTATGCTCTCTCTTCAAGACAGGCCTTCGTGCTATCCGACGATGCCTCGCAGGTTATGCCAAAATCCCCAAGCTCTGGGATGTCTGGCTAAATTGAAGGGTGGTAAGCGCGGAATGCCCGGACGCTTGGCGATCTTGCGGGCATCGTAAGCCTCATGCGCCTTGATTCCCTCGCGCGTCAGCCACGCCGCAAGGATCAGCAGGCCGAAAGCCAGAAGGTAAAGAACAAGGATGCCCGGTTCGGAACGAAACGCGCGCCACACCAACACAAAGGGAACAATGAACAACAGATTTACCCGCCCGCCGACCCTCGTGCGCTGTGCGCCGGCAAAAGGTGACTTGGGCGCCTTGCGCGCATTGTCGGGTGCATTTTCCGGGCTGAACTTTCCACCGTATCGCTGTGCCATCGTCATGCCCCTCCGGTGAAGGCCGCATAGAGGATCAGGGCAAGTAACAGTGCAAAGGCTACTATCTGCAAGGCGTGCGACGACATCTAAAACTCCCCCAAGGGCAATTTCAGATATAGGACACGCAACTTTGGTTCACCAGCATTTACCATGTTCACGCTCAATGTCCGCCTTGCGCAGCAGTTCGTTCAGCGGCGAGTTTGCGTGAATAGCCCGATTGTACGGCTTCGACTGCGACCAGAACGACGACGGAGAAGTAGAAGGTGGTTTTCGACATCGGAAGCAGGTCATAACCCAAAATTTTGACCTGCAGGCCCTCGTCATGCATGGCATGGGCCGCTGCCGGGCCAGCCTCGCCAAGAAGAACGACTCCCACGATTAGCAGGATGAACAGGCCCAGCACCTCGTACATCCGGTTCTTTTCCAAAAAACGTGTGACACCGTCAGCCAATACAAGCAGCGCCGCGCCGGACAACAGGATTGCAATGGCAAGGATCGGGAAGACATCTGTAATCGCCAACGCAGATAGGACCGAGTCAAAGCTGAAAATCAGGTTCATCAGCACAATCAGGGCCACCGCGCGGGCCGCCGACATGCCGCGGTGACCGCCTTCAACATCTGTGTCCAAGTGATCGACAGACAGCATATGGGCAATTTCCTTCACGGCCGTGTACATAATGAAGATGCCGCCAACGACGAAGACGACGGTGGCGAAATTGATGCCACCTTCCAGAATGCCGGGCCAGTTGAAGACATAGAACGGCTCACTCAGCGCGCTGATCAGCTGGATCATCGTGAACAAAAGGATGATCCGCAGTGCAACGGCGATGATGATGCCCCAGAATCGCACAGTGGCCTGTTGCGCAACCGGCGCGCGTTGCGATTGGATCGAGATGTAGAGAAGGTTGTCAAAGCCCAGAACCGCCTGCAAAAAGCAGAGCATCACGAGGTTGCCGAGATTTTCGAAAGTAAGAAGTTCCGCAAACATGAAGCGACCCCAGTTCATTTTCCCATGTCGTAGAAACCAGATGAAACAGGCAGCGACAAGGGTTCAAGTGGCGTCGAATTTCCCCCTAATACCAAGGGTGCTTCAAAATGACTCAGCTATGGATTTTGGGTACCGCCTGAGGTGCTGAGGTGATTCAAGATTGGCAAAGGAGACCACCGATGCCAGCCAGGATACCGATGCGAGCCGATTTTACCGCCAATGATCTGCGCAAGCTTGCCGCAGAGAGTTCTGATGCCCGGCAGAGCCGACGGCTTTTGTCGCTTGCCGCTATCGCCGATGGCATGTCGCGTGGGGCTGCGGCCCGCATTGGCGGGATGGACCGGCAAACGCTCAGGGACTGGGTGCTCCGTTTCAACGCTGATGGTCCAGCGGGGCTGCTGGATCGGCAGCGAGGAGGCTCGCGATCCCGCCTTGACAATGCGCAACTGGATGAACTGGCGGCTCTTGTCGAGACCGGTCCTGATCCTGAAAAGGACGGTGTCGTCCGCTGGCGGCGGGTCGATTTGAAGAATGTGATCAAGGCGCGTTTTGGCGTCGACTATCACGAGCGCCATGTGGGGCAGATTCTGCACAATCTGGGCTTTTCCCACATCAGCGCACGCCCTCAGCACCCGGGGCAGGACGTGCAGGTCATTGAGGATTTCAAAAAAACTTCGGCGACAATCTGAAGGAGACGCTTCAGGGGGTGCCGCCGGACAAACCCGTCGAAATCTGGTTCCAGGACGAGATGCGTCTCGGTCAGAAGAACACCCGCGTCCGCCAGTGGGCACGCAAGGGCACACGGCCCCGCCAGCCCGCCGATCAGCGTTACCAAAATGCGTATCTTTTTGGCGCCATCTGCCCCGAACGCGGCACCGGCGCGGCGATCATGATGCCAGCAGCCGACACCTATGCGATGCAGCGCCACCTGGAAGAAATCAGCAAAATTGTCTCCGATGGCGCCCACGCCGTCATCCTCATGGACCAAGCCGGCTGGCACACGACATCCGCTCTGGAAATCCCGCAAAACCTGTCGCTCATGTTTCTGCCGCCCAAATCACCAGAGCTGAATCCAACCGAAAACATTTGGCAATATCTCCGCCAGACATGGCTCGCAAACCGGACGTTCGACACATATGACGCGATTCTCGACGCGGGGTGCGAGGCCTGGAACAACCTCATCGCAAGACCGCAAACCATCACATCCATCGCAAGCCGCAACTGGGCGAAAGTCGGTCAGATTGAATAACCCTTGGTATAAGTTCCGGCCAATCTGCGCTCAAAGCGAAGAATACCGACTATTTCGCGCTTTTCTGTGGGCGTTTCACTCCAAGCTGGTCATCCAGGACTTTCGCTTTGATCTCTTTCACTTCGCCGGGCTTCAACTGACCAAGCTGGAAGGGCCCGTAACTGACACGAATGAGACGGTTTACGGCAAACCCGACCGTTTCCAATGCACGTCGAATTTCGCGGTTTTTGCCCTCTCGTAATCCAACTGTCAGCCACGCATTAGCCCCCTGTTGGCGATCAATTTCAACTTGCATGGGTTGAAAACGCTCGCCATCGACGGAAATTCCCTTGGTGATCGGGCACAGCAACGCCTCGGTCGGTCGACCGTTCACGCGGACGCGGTATTTGCGCAGCCAACCGGTGGAGGGCAGCTCAAGTCGTCGTTTCAACGCGCCATCATTGGTCAGCAACAAAAGACCTTCGGAATTAAGATCAAGCCGACCAACCGACATCACGCGCGGCATTTCCGGGGGCAACGCGTCGAAAACGGTTTTGCGCCCTTTTTCATCCTTCGCGGAAGTCACAAGCCCGGTTGGCTTGTGATACAGCCACAATCGGGCGCGCTCCGGCGCAGCCAAGGCCTTGCCGTCTATGGTCACCTTGTCAGCATCGGTGATGTTCAGTGCCGGCGACGTGATTTTTTGCCCGTTCACCGTTACCCGCCCCGCCTCGATCATTCGTTCGGCCTCGCGTCGTGATGCAACGCCAGCGCGCGAAATCACCTTGGCGATTCTGTCGCCGGGGGGGCTTTGTTTGCTCATGATTGTGGGCGTAGCGTCGCGGGGCCTGAAAGGGAAGGGGTTGAGCAATCGACGCCCGCACGGCAAACAGGATCGATGGAATTCAAGTCGCATATGGACCTGGCGCTGAAGGAGGCACGCGCGGCTGCCGAACGTGGCGAGGTTCCTGTTGGCGCTGTCGTCGTTGCACCGGATGGTTGCGTCGTGGTGTCGGCGGGAAACCGGACGCGGGAGTTGAGCGATCCCACTGCTCATGCCGAAATTCTGGCGATACGCGCGGCCTGTCAGGCGGCGGGGTCGGAAAGACTGCCCAACCACGACCTTTACGTCACGCTGGAACCCTGTCCAATGTGTGCCGCCGCCATCGGGTTCGCGCGCATCCGGCGGCTGTACTTTGGAGCTTCCGATCCAAAGTCAGGTGGCGTATTGCACGGGGCACGTGTATTTGAGCAAATTCAGAACCATCATGCACCCCAAGTTTATGACGGAATAGATGAAGCCGCTTCGCTGAGTCTTTTGCAGCGCTTTTTTTCAGTACGCAGGTGAGGCCACCTAAGCTGTAAGCATTAAATTGATCGCAACATGATCATTGATCCCCAACTGCTGTCGGATCTTTTTCGGCACAAGGCGCGCCGATGATATGCGCGGCCGGGTCATTTCGGGGATTATCCGCTCGACACCATAAAGATCGAGGTACTCTTGATAGTTGTCGAAATCTGACCGGCTTCTCTCGTCGACGAAGGTTTCCGCAGGGGCGCCGTTGGCAATAATGGCAACGTGGTTTTCGGTCTCAACGTGATAGAAGACCGCGCGACTGGGAAGTTCGTCAGCTTTGAGAAACCGAATTGTGCTGCCGTTCACCAACGCCGAGGCATTGATAACTAGTCCCTTGATTCATCCGATTTGCGGGTAAAGGTGAGCAAGTTTGATGCGTGCGTCTTTAGTTGAGAATCGCCATGTCACCTTTGCGGATGCGGTGTTTCGCTCGGTTTCCCATGCCTTTGCTTCATTGGCCAAGGTGTTGCGATCAGGAATGCGGCGGTCGAGACATTGACGCGCAAGTGTGCTGAGTTCACATTCTGCGATGTTGAGCCAGGAGCCGTGTTTGGGCGTGAAGTGCCACTCAAACCGTTCGACAATGCGACGGGCTTCATCAGGTGGAAAGGCCTTGTATAACGACGCCGGGTTGTGGGTGTTGAGATTGTCCTGAACCAGTGTAATCCGGTCAGCCTTGGGGAAGTGGGTGTCGGCGAGGTCCTTGAGAATGTGGGCAAAATCGATGGCGGTTCGGCGGTCTCGAACGGCAACATGGCGCCAGCCTTCAAGCGGGGCAAACAACATGAACAGGCTGGCCACACCCGCGCGCTCGTATTCATAGTCGAAACGGGCTTCGCGCCCCGGCCGGATTGGGATCGGCGTACGGGTCTCAAAGGTCAGCTGCTTGCTGGTCTCGTCAAGGCAAACCAGCGGGCGGGCCGGATCATAGGGGCGCGTGTAGACTTCCAGCACATCTTCCATCGCAGCAACAAAACCTGCATTGGCTTTCGGAGGGATCACCCAATAGCGGCTCTTGTGCGGTTTGAGCGCGTTTTTTTGAGCACCCGATGGATCGTGCTGTCGCTGGCTGCTTCAACGATGCCCAATTCGACCACGCGCGTTTCCAGAAGACGCAAAGACCAGCGCGCGTGACCCTCCGGTGGTTCCGAACAGGCCAACGCAATGAGCTTCGCCTCAGCGGTTCCATCAAAGATTGCTGGCGTGGACGGGGTCTTCTGCTTTTTGCGACCCAGAGCCGCCTCAAGGCCTTCTTCCACAACCTGGCGGCGGGTACGGAATACTGTGGAAACACTGGTCTCCAAAGCTTCTGCAATCCGCTCGTCATCCCAGCCGCCACTGTCTGAAGATACATCTGCCTTGAGCAATATCCGCGCCTTGAGCAGTCGATACGCCGCCTGCCGACCCGTGCGGATCATATCCTCAAGCTGCAACCGCTCACCAGCATTCAGTCGAACAACATACTTCACAGCACGACCACATTTTGACATCTCAATACCCTCCCAAAATCTATAGCAGAGTGATTCAGAAAAATATCACAACGTCAAATCATGCGAAGCGAGGGACTAGATCATCGATAAGCAATCCATGGTCAGCAGTGACGATCAGGTCTTGGTTGGGCGTGCCGGCACCCAAAGAACCCGTGGAAACCAGAACCGGTTGGGCGGCTTTGTCGGCAAACGCCGGGATAATCGTTTGAGTGCCGATCCACTTGACCGGGATGATTTGGCCGTCAGCTGTCTTGATCTCGTCACCAATTTCAAGATTTTCGACCTTGATTGCATCACCCGGTGTCGCGATTTCGGTGCCAGCAATAAAGCAGAACGAATAGTTCCCGAAGTTGAAACCGGGAAAAAATGCCGGGGCCGTGACCGGATTGTCAAAGAAGATATAGCCATCCGCGCCAAGACCACTTCCGTTCGCGAAGCCGGGGTAAGAGATCATCGCATCGACATAGGTTCCACCATATGTTCCTGTCACCGGCGCAGAAATCGTGTCGCCTGACTCGAACTGGTCGTCATTGTCACCGTCCGTAAGCGTTCCCGGCGTGAATGTGTGGGATTGAAGATAGAATCCGACTCCCGATGGGCCGACTTGAAAAATAAAACTCGCGTAAGACGAGTAGCTGAAGTCAGACATGGCACCCCCCTTACCACCCTTCAAAATTTCCGGATCTGATTTGACGTTTGTCTGATCTGTGTGATTCAAGGAGTCTCCACTGCTGATATTGGAGGCTGGTTTGTTGGGAAATGTTTGTTTTTCAGAGCTTTATTCGAAGGTTGAGGCGGATTTTCAGGACCGCTTGCTCGGGTATCACAAGTCGCGCCGGGAGGGATTGTGCATCATAGCAAGCGTGATTTTGAACACGCGCAGCGTCAATCTGATGGAAAATGCGGCTGCTCTGCCCCGCGATATCGGCTCTGTGGACCACCGCTATCAATACATTTCGCGGGTTCTGGGCAATCCTCACATCGATACTGATGAGATCATGCAGGCCTATGTTGGTGAAATTTTCCGCCGCCAGTGTGAGGCCGGAGAAACGATTGTGGTGGCCCTTGATCAAAGCAAGCTCAACGAAGGGCATGAGGTTTTGATGTTATCGGTGCGGATGCGGGATCGGGCCCTCCCGGTCGCCTGGCGTGTACGCCAGACCAAAGGGCCGATTGGATGGCGCGTGCAACATGAGCTTTTGGAAGCAGTCCGCCCATGGCTCCCGGCGGATGCGCGTGTGTTGCTGGCGGGAGATCGGTTTTATGGAACCGCCCGATTGGTCGCATGGTGCCAGGAGGCTGGATGGGACTACCGGCTGCGCATGAAGGGAAATATCACACTGCAACATCAGGGTGGCGAGATGATGACGCGCGAAATTGCCCAACTGATGCCCGAAGGGCTTGTAAACGCTGAGCTTTACGGAACGGGCGTCTTTAGCAACATTGGAGTGCTTCACGAAGAGGGGCACAAAGAGCCTTGGATTATTGCCATGAATGCAGCACCGTCCGAGTACAAGGTGCTCGATTATGGAATGCGTTGGGGAATTGAAGCCATGTTCTCCGACTTCAAAACCCGGGGCTTTGAAATTACTCAAAGCCAGATCAAAAAGCCGGATCGATTGGCCCGCCTCATTTTGGTGCTGGCAATCGCCATGTACTGGGCTGTTTCAACCGGAGCAAACGAAGAGCACCACGTCGCAATACGCGGCGAAAAAAGGGGATTCGAAAAGCCCGAAGGTCCTTATGCTCTCTCTTCAAGACAGGCCTTCGTGCTATCCGACGATGCCTCGCAGGTTATGCCAAAATCCCCAAGCTCTGGGATGTCTGGCTAAATTGAAGGGTGGTAAGACCCGGAATTGAGGAAGTTGACATGATTATTTTGGGCGGATTATCGATATTTGAGAGAAGAACAGACGTCCGGAGGTTTCGTATTGCCTCGGCCCCGGCTGACGTAGGTTTGTCTTTGAGATAGTTAACCAGCGAATTGCGCCGACGGATGGGCATTTTCGGAATTTGCCCAATAATCGTTTGCCCAGTAAGCAGTTCCAGCTCTTCGGCCGTTCTGATTCCATCGTGCAAATATTGACGGAGCAAAACGATACCGATTCCTAACATGCCGCCGAGGACCAGTGAGAGCGCCAGGATCAGGCTCTTTCGCGGCTCGACGAGCTTGCCGGGGATGGCAGGCACGCGACAATATGCGGCTGTCGGCTTGCTGCAGGCCAATTTGCACCGAAGTTTCCTTTAACCTTGTCAAAAAAGTCTCATAAAGTACTCGCGTCGCGTCTGCCTCTCGCACCAACTGGTTTAGTTGAGATAGGTCCGCATTCTGGGCGTCAAGATTCTCCAAAAGCACAACATTTGACGCCTGCAATGCGTTGCGCTGCAAAACCATCCGGTTGGTATTTGATGCCTCACGCTCAACCAATTCATCGAATCGCGCAAAAAACCTGATATTCGCATTGAGGTCGCCAGCCTTTGTCTCGTTGGCAAGGCCGATGAGAACCGAATCCTCCACCTCAGCAAGAATGGCATCAACATCCCTGGTGGTTGCCAGGGCAGCCATGCGTTCTGCGCGCATTTGGGACGTTACAACGTTGGCTTGAGCAATTGCCAAACGCTCGCGGACATCCTTGGAGCGTAAATTCAGTGCCTCCAGCGCCTCCAAGCTAACAAGTTCAGTATCTGCCCGGAGATCCTTGATCGCGTCCTCTTCTTTCTTGAGGTCTACTTCCAGATCGGTGACCCGCTTGGACAACCAATTGATCGCATATTCGGTGGCTTCGAACTTGATGCGGATCTGATCGTCAAGATAAATCGCTGCAAGCTTGTTGGCGATCTCGGCGGACCTTGCCGGGCTTTCTGTTGTTGCGCGAATATCAAATAGATAAGTGTTGCGTTGCGAGCTGACACCAAGCGCTTCGCGTAGATTATCAACGACATTGTTCTGAATTTCTTCCCCACTCGGCGGCGGATCCTCTGGTAAAGTGATCGAGAGCCACGCAGCGAAGCGCTTGACGACCTCACCTAGCGAATACGGCGACGAAGTCCGTAAGGACGTATTAAACTCTGGATCCTCGACAAGGTTTAATTCAGTCGCCAGGCGCTCAAGCAAACCCCGCGATCGGATGACTTCAAGCTCTGTATTAATTGCCGCCTGCTCCGTGGACACACCGGACATCACGCTTTCGAGGTCGACCACCTGCTGGTCCCTGGCCTGCAATGCAAGCCGTGCCGTCGCGGAATACTTCGGCACCGCAACTTCAAATGCATAATACCCGCCCAACGTCATGGCCAGGAGTGAGCATAACATGATGATCCATTTACCGCGCCAGAGAACACCGAAAAGCTGTAAGAGATCGATCTCGTCGTCCGCCTCTCCCCGTGGCTCGCGGAACTGCTGATCGGTTGGTATGCTGCCCTGAAACGCCTGCCCTGTCCCACGTTTTACGTCAAGATCGGCAGGTAGTATCACCGGCGTGAACCGGGGTTTGTTGGGCTCGTTCATAGGTATCCCGCTCGCACACAAAATGACGTCAGTACAGTGTCAGATTACTGACATCCATTCAAGTTGTACGAAATCCTGTAACTCCCAAGCACCCCCCACGTTTGAGTGTTATTGTCAGTTTTATGGTGAGTCGAATTTGCCATTTTGCGCGTGTTTTTTTCTTTCTTGTCTGAATTCTGTGGCGCCGGGTTGATTTCTCTGAATCAGTGGTGGGATGGATCAGGTTGCCGCCCTTGAACAACTTCTCGCCACGGCTCTGCGTCGGATCGCTGAGCTTGAAGCTGCGTTGGCGAGCATGGCGGAAGAGATCACGGACCTGCGCCGACAGTTGGCCAAGAACAGCAGCAATAGCAGCAAGCCCCCTTCAAGTGATGGCCTGAAGAAGCCAGCCCCGCGCAGCCTGCGTGGCAAATCCGGAAAGAAAAGTGGCGGCCAAGTTGGCCACCGGGGCGACACCCTGCGCCAGACGTCAACACCCGACTTTGTCGAACGGCATGAGGCGACGCATTGCAGCGCCTGTCAGAGCGCCCTGACGGCGGAGATGGTGAAAGGGATCGAGAAGCGTCAGGTGTTCGACTTGCCTGCGCCACGCCTGGAGGTCACCGAGCATCAGGCGGCGGTTTATTGTTGCGACCATTGTCGAGCCACGACGACGGCTGGCTTTCCCGATGGCGTGGCCGCGCATGTGCAATATGGCACGCGCATGCGGGCAGTGGCGGTCTATTGCAATGTTCAGCAGCTGATACCCGAGGATCGGGTCTGCCAGCTTATGCGCGACCTGTTTGGGGCCACCAGCTTGTGCGCGGCCAGCGTGACCAACTGGACGCGCGGCGCGGCAAATAAGATGGGTGTCGTGGTTGAACACATTCTCGCCCGGCTTGCCGAAGGCGGCGTTCGGCATCTGGACGAGACCGGACTTCGTGTTGCCGGCAAGCTGCACTGGCTGCACACGATCTGCGATACCGCCTTCACCCATTACCGCATCAGCGCCAAACGCGGTGCTGTTCCAACCTTCCTGACCGGCGGGACGATCATTCATGATCACTGGAAACCCTACTACGCCCATATGAGCGGAGTGGACGCCCACGCCCTCTGCGGGGCGCATCACTTGCGCGAACTCAAGGCCATCGAAGAGATCGAAAAAGAGCCTTGGGCGACGGAGATGAGCGCAGTGCTTCATAGCGCCAATCAGCTCAGATGCGCGGCTCAGGATCAAGGCGAGACCGAACTCCCGGAACTGGTTCGCCAGGGTATAGTCACCAGATACATGGCGATCCTCGCCAAGGGGCTCGCCTTCCACGAACGCCAGCCCCCGCTGGCCAAAAGCCCCGGCACCCGCGGCCGAAAAGCCAGGCGGCCAGGCCACAACCTGCTCCTCCGCCTGCGTGACTACCGCGATGACGTTTTGCGATTCATCGCCGACTTCGCGGTCCCATTCACAAACAATCAGGCCGAACAGGACCTGCGCATGATGAAGCTGCGCATGAAAATCTCGGGCACCTTCCGCACCCTCGAGGGCGCGCGGGTCTTCGCCGACATCAGGTCCGTCATCTCGACGGCCAGAAAACACCGGTTCAACATCCTGGAAATCCTGACCCTGTCACCACCTCAGATCATCGCACGGCTCTGACGGAACAAAACCCCGCAACCCTATCGGACAGGGTGCTTGGGAGTTACGAAATCCTTACCACCCTTCAAAATTTCCGGATCTGATTTGACGTTTGTCTGATCTGTGTGATTCAAGGAGTCTCCACTGCTGATATTGGAGGCTGGTTTGTTGGGAAATGTTTGTTTTTCAGAGCTTTATTCGAAGGTTGAGGCGGATTTTCAGGACCGCTTGCTCGGGTATCACAAGTCGCGCCGGGAGGGATTGTGCATCATAGCAAGCGTGATTTTGAACACGCGCAGCGTCAATCTGATGGAAAATGCGGCTGCTCTGCCCCGCGATATCGGCTCTGTGGACCACCGCTATCAATACATTTCGCGGGTTCTGGGCAATCCTCACATCGATACTGATGAGATCATGCAGGCCTATGTTGGTGAAATTTTCCGCCGCCAGTGTGAGGCCGGAGAAACGATTGTGGTGGCCCTTGATCAAAGCAAGCTCAACGAAGGGCATGAGGTTTTGATGTTATCGGTGCGGATGCGGGATCGGGCCCTCCCGGTCGCCTGGCGTGTACGCCAGACCAAAGGGCCGATTGGATGGCGCGTGCAACATGAGCTTTTGGAAGCAGTCCGCCCATGGCTCCCGGCGGATGCGCGTGTGTTGCTGGCGGGAGATCGGTTTTATGGAACCGCCCGATTGGTCGCATGGTGCCAGGAGGCTGGATGGGACTACCGGCTGCGCATGAAGGGAAATATCACACTGCAACATCAGGGTGGCGAGATGATGACGCGCGAAATTGCCCAACTGATGCCCGAAGGGCTTGTAAACGCTGAGCTTTACGGAACGGGCGTCTTTAGCAACATTGGAGTGCTTCACGAAGAGGGGCACAAAGAGCCTTGGATTATTGCCATGAATGCAGCACCGTCCGAGTACAAGGTGCTCGATTATGGAATGCGTTGGGGAATTGAAGCCATGTTCTCCGACTTCAAAACCCGGGGCTTTGAAATTACTCAAAGCCAGATCAAAAAGCCGGATCGATTGGCCCGCCTCATTTTGGTGCTGGCAATCGCCATGTACTGGGCTGTTTCAACCGGAGCAAACGAAGAGCACCACGTCGCAATACGCGGCGAAAAAAGGGGATTCGAAAAGCCCGAAGGTCCTTATGCTCTCTCTTCAAGACAGGCCTTCGTGCTATCCGACGATGCCTCGCAGGTTATGCCAAAATCCCCAAGCTCTGGGATGTCTGGCTAAATTGAAGGGTGGTAAGGGCACCCCCAAAAAAGCCTTTTCCTGATCGCTGGAGCATGGCGGATGGCTTGCTCTGCTGTCCATTAAAAAAGATCATCTGCCCGGGGCAGCGCCGAAATTGCGCCTATTCTGGTCGGAATGCCGGGTCACTCTCTTTTGGGTTGTGAGCCGGGCGCGCCTTTCGCCAATGTTTGGATTGGCAAAGCGATTCGATTAAAATTCGATCGCCTTCATCACCTCCGGCTCGATCACATCCACACCTGGTAGACCCGCGAAAAGATCATCGGCGGATTGTTCGAGGATCGGAAAGGTCTTGTAATGGCACGGGATTACCGTCTTGAAATCAAAGTATTTCTTCGCGGCGTAGGCGGTTTGCTTCATGTCCATCGTGAAATGTCCGCCCGCGCTTAAGATCCCGATGTCGGGTTTGAAGTATTCGCCCATCCATTCCATGTCGGCCATGATCGCGGTGTCGCCGGAGACATAGATCGTGTGGCCTTCCGCCATGATCATATAGCCAACCTCGCTGCCACCGGTGCGCGGGCCATCATCTGCCGTGAAGGTCGAAGAATGGGAGGCTGGAACCATGGAAATCGCAACATCTCCAGCCATGACCGTGCCGCCCTTGTTGAACCCGATGACGGCAACGCCTTCTTTTTCCTCCCAGTATTTCAACAGGTCGTACTGACCGATCACCGGGATGTTGTGCTTTTTCGCCAGCGGCAACATGTCGGCCACATGGTCAAAATGCACATGGGTCAGCAACAGATGTGTGGCACCCGCGGTTGCCGCCTCATGCTGATCTTCCGGCAGCACCGGGTTTCCGGTCAACCAGGGGTCAAGCAGGATAACCTGATCGCCAATCTCGAAACGGAATGAGCCGTGGCCAAGCCAGATGATTTTCATGCGAGTACCTCCCTAGAATTGCCGACAGGATAGCAGGTCAATCGGCGCTGTCATCCCATGCGCGGTCCACGACGCTTGCAGCATTAGCGCGGTGACGCTAAAGCACCGCTGATCGCCTGAGAGGATCGAATATGTCGATTGATCTGAAAACCGCCGCCCATGTCGCGAAACTCGCGCGGATCAAGGTAGAAGATGATGCGTTGCCGCAATTGGCCGAGGAGTTCAACAACATCCTTGGGTTCATTGAGCAATTGAATGAGGTGGATGTAGAAGGTGTCAAACCGATGACATCTGTTACACCGATGCGATTGAAGCGGCGCGAGGATGTCGTGACTGATGGTAACATTCAGGATCGCATACTGAAGAATGCGCCGGACGCGCGCGAAGGGTTCTTTGCGGTGCCCAAGGTGGTTGAGTGATGGCAGATCTTACCAAACTGACCATTGCTGAGGCGCGCGATGGGCTGCGCAAGGGCGACTATTCGAGCGTTGAGCTGACAGAGGCCTGCCTGACTGCCATTGACGGAGCGGATGCACTGAACGCTTTCGTTCACAAGACACCCGATTTGGCGCTGGAGCGGGCGCGTGCCGCTGACAAAACGATAAGTGCCGGTGACGCGCCGGGGATGTGCGGTATACCGCTTGGAATCAAGGACTTGTTCTGCACCAAAGGCGTGCCGTCACAGGCGGCGTCGAAAATTCTGGACGGATTCAAGCCGGAGTATGAATCCACCGTCACACAGAACCTGTTTGATGCGGGTTCGGTCATGTTGGGCAAGTTGAACATGGATGAGTTCGCGATGGGGTCATCCAACGAGACCAGTGTTTACGGCAATGCCGTAAACCCGTGGCGGCGTGGAAATGACACCGCAGAACTTACACCTGGCGGTTCTTCCGGGGGTTCGGCCAGCGCGGTGGCGGCAGATCTGTGTCTGGCGGCGACCGGGACGGACACGGGCGGATCGATCCGCCAACCTGCGGCATTTGTCGGGATTACCGGTCTCAAACCAACTTATGGCCGCGTGTCGCGTTGGGGTATCGTCGCTTTTGCGTCCAGTCTCGATCAGGCGGGGCCGATGACGAAGTCGGTGCGCGACGCAGCGATCATGCTGGGTGCGATGGCGGGGCATGATCGGAAAGACTCGACCAGCGCTGACCTTCAGGTGCCGGACTTTGAGGCCGTGTTAACCGGCGATATTAAGGGCAAGAAAATCGGGATTCCAAAGGAATACCGGATGGACGGTATGCCCGAAGAAATTGATGCGATCTGGAAGGACGGCGCCGCGATGTTGCGCGACGCTGGCGCCGAGATCGTGGACATATCGCTGCCACACACGAAATATGCCTTGCCTGCCTACTACGTCATTGCACCCGCAGAGGCGTCATCAAACCTTGCGCGTTATGACGGTGTGAAATACGGCCACCGGGCCCAGCTTTCCCAAGGCGACGGCATCACCGAGATGTATAAAAAGACCCGCGCGGAAGGCTTCGGGGCGGAAGTGCAGCGCCGGGTAATGATCGGGACGTATGTGTTGTCTGCCGGGTTTTACGACGCTTATTACAATCGTGCGCGTAAGGTACGGGCGCTGATCAAGAAGGACTTCGAGGACGTCTTTGCCAACGGCGTCGACGCAATCCTGACGCCTGCGACGCCGTCTGCCGCTTTTGGTCTGGGTGAAATGGCCGACGCTGATCCGATCCAGATGTATTTGAACGACGTCTTTACGGTGACCGTGAACCTCGCCGGGTTGCCGGGGATCAGTGTGCCCGCAGGTCTGGACAAACAGGGCCTGCCTTTGGGGCTGCAGCTGATCGGACGACCCTGGGAGGAAGGGGAGTTGCTGAATCACGCCTATGTGCTCGAATCCGCGGCGGGATTTGTGGAAAAGCCTGCGAAATGGTGGTAACCACCGCCCCAAATCAAAGGGGCAGGACAGAGTAATGAAGTTGATCCCGATTTTTCTGGGTGCAGTTGCTGCTTTGGCGGCCTGTGCGCCGGCGGTGCCGGATTCTGGTGCCACAGTCGATACAGATGTGAATTTCACGACCTATCAGGACATTGATGCTTATCGCAGCAATCGGGATGCGGAACTAAATGACGTAAATGGCCCCACCACCGGATCGCCCAATATCTCCAATGAAACGGTGAACACCCCGCCGCAGACAAATGTCTCGGATGGGGAAGACAACACTGATACCGAGGAGAAACGTGAAATCGTTCTGAACAATCCACGTATCTCGGACGAACAAAACTTTGATGCTGTTGCCGATCGCGAGTCGATCCAGAGCGACGCAGAACGGCTAAAAGCGCAGCGCGATGCCTATCAGGTCATTGAACCGACAAATGTGCCGACGCGATCAGGGTCTTCGGGGCCAAATATTGTTGAATATGCGATCAATACGCGCAATCCGGTTGGGCAGAAGGTCTATCGCCGCGGGATTGTCAGCCAAGCGCGATATGAACGAAACTGCGCGAAATACAAGGCGCCGGATCTGGCTCAAGAAGCTTTTCTGGCTGCCGGTGGACCGCAAAAGGACAAGTTGGGTCTTGATCCCGATGGCGACGGTTTTGCCTGCGACTGGAATCCGGAACCGTTCCGCGCCATCCACGCCGGGTGATCTGGAAACCGTCACCGAATTTCGGAGAACGTCGCGATGGCGCGCTGCCTGATATGGTGGTTTTGCATTACACGGCGATGAGAAGTGCCCGCGCCGCTGTTGAGTGGCTGTGCAATCCAGAGGCGCAGGTTTCGGCGCATTACGTGATCGGGCGCAACGGCAATTGCTGGCAACTGGTCGAAGAGGAAATGCGCGCCTGGCACGCGGGCGCCGGAGCCTGGGGTTCAGTGACGGATGTGAATTCACGCTCAATCGGGATCGAGCTTTCGAATACGGGTTTTGAGACATTTCCGGAACCGCAGCTTGTATCGCTGGAACTGTTGCTGGCAGAGATCATGCGGCGTTGGGCGATCCGGCCGGAACGGGTGATCGGGCATTCTGACATGGCACCTGGCCGAAAGATCGATCCCGGCCCTTTGTTCCCCTGGGTACGACTGGCGCGTAATGGGTTGGCCGTTCATCCGGACACGAGTGGCGGTGTACGCGGAGATGGTGACATGTTGAAGTTCCAGAATGCAGTGCGGGCACTAGGATACCGAAATTGCACGAGCGATGTGATGCTCGATGCTTTCCGTCGCAGGTTTCGCCCATTTGCGTGGGGACCTCTTTCAGCCGAGGATGTGCGGCGCGCGGAAGATCTTGCCCGCCGCTACCCCGTTGACCGGATCGTTCGGAATGCTTAACTGGGCAACGCGCGGATGGCTGGACGGTCGCCTTCGAGCGAACGCAGATACGTTCACTCTGGGAGGAAAGTCCGGACTCCACAAAGCATCGGTGCCGGGTAACGCCCGGGCTGGGAAACCAGACGGAAAGCGCCACAGAGAACAGACTGCCCCGTCAACGGGGTAAAGGTGAAACGGTGGGGTAAGAGCCCACCGCGGTTCTGGCAACAGGACTGGCAAAGGCAAGCCCCACCGGGAGCAATGCCGAATAGGGATCCCATACGGGCTGCTTTGGCCCGGGATCCGGGTTGGCAGCTAGAGGGCACATGGCAACATGCGTCCAAGATGAATGATCGTCGATTGCGCGGGGCGACCCGCGCAAGGACAAAATCCGGCTTACAGGCCATCCGCGCGTATTCAACTTAAAAAAATGGGCTCCTGCGGCCCGCAGGTCTTGCGCCTTGCTTACTCAAGTCGCGGCGGGCGAGGGGGCTGTATGCCCCCTCGCGCTCCCCCGAAAGTATTTCCGGCCGGATGAATGCCCATCGGCGTGACACGCTCGTTGTGTGGAAAGGTTATAGGTTGACTCGCGTTGCTGGGTGCGTAAAAGGCGGGTCTTACGAATTTCCGGGCAGGCTGATGCCGCCCACCGCGATGGAGCAAGACGATGGCGAAACCTACAACGATCAAGATCAGGTTGAATTCGACTGCTGACACCGGCCACTTTTATGTGACCAAGAAAAACGCCCGCACAATGACCGAGAAAATGGTCGTAAAAAAATACGACCCCGTTGCGCGCAAGCATGTTGAATACAAAGAAGGCAAGATCAAGTAATCTGCCGCGACGTACAAGGGAAAAACAGCCGCGCCCATTGGGCGCGGTTTTGTTTTTTGGAACTATAGGGCTGCGGCCCGTGCCATGTGGTGTTGCCACCTTGGATCAGACTCTGGCGGATTTCCGGCCTTGGCGGCCAGACGCACAACGTAATCAGCGCAGCATTGTTGATGCAGATGTTCCACGCCCGGAATAGCCATCGCATTTTGATAGGTCTTATCAAATGCCGCCCGAAATCTCAGCGATGACCTGTCCTCGACCTCATTTCGGTCGAATTTTTCGAAGAACTGGTCGGTGTAGCGGTCAGTTCCGGCGCTTGCCGACGGGGTGCCGCGCTTGAGGTTGAAATTCTCCATTGTGCGCGTAACGTAGTGGTTCATTTGTGCCGCATCATGGCGCACGCGATCCGGCGCCGTAGCCTTTTGCGGCCAGCGATCAGGTTTGAACCGGCCTAGCTTTCGCCCGTTACAGTCCACCCATTGGTGATTGCCGACGCCCCACGGGCCTTCATAAAGCTTGGGCGAGTGATCACTGAATTGCGCGAAATCCAAGGGGCGCCGGAACAGGGATTTGAAGGGCGCATTCGATCGGCTTTCGGTTTCCGCGGCACGATGGAACGTGCGGTGAACGAAGCCGTCAGACCATTTTTCGATACCGCTGGTTCCGAAAGCGCGCCAGTGAAAGGCAATGCCTAAAGGCGGTTGGCCGAACCCGGCGATATAATCGGCGATGTTGTCGGCCTCGTGCAGCACAAGAAACTCGTCCACGTCGCAGACCAACACCCAGTCTGTCGTTTCGATCAGAGGATGTGCGCGCATCGCGTTATAGGCGGAACGTTTGGGTTGTTGTCGCGGTCGGGGAAAATGCCGTTGGTGCGTCAGCCAACCGGCATTTTGAAGAGTATCCAACAGCTCTTGCGAGTGATCGGTGCAGTCATTCGTGACGACCAGAACGTCAAATCCCAGCATTCGATACCAGGACACCCATTCCACGATAAACGCGCCTTCGTTGCGCATACCGGAGCACACAAGAAATCTTTGGGATTCTGATCCTGGCATCTGGAGAGGTTTGTTGATCGGTTTTCGGCAACAGACGTTACGCTAACAAGATTTGCAAGGCCCGTGCCGCTGTGATTTGCAGCCATCGACCCCAAGGAGTTCTAAGTTTTGCATCCGAACACCAAAGGCGCGCTGTTTATGATGGGCTCTATGGCGGCATTCACGTTCAATGACGTCTTCATGAAGGCCGTGAGCGATGCCCTGCCGCTGGCACAGGCAATATTCCTGCGCGGTCTCGCCACGAGTTGCCTGATGTTGGTGCTGGCGCAGTTTCTGGGTGGATTGCGGCTGCGGCTGCCAGCGTCGCAATGGCGCTGGATCGCGTTGCGAACGGCGACAGAAATTGGCTCGGCCTATTTCTTCTTGGCGGCAATCTTCAATATGGAAATCGCCAACGCCACGGCGATTCTGCAGGTATTGCCGCTGTCCATCACGCTGGCCGGCGCGGTTTTTTTGGGTGAAGCGGTCGGCTGGCGACGATGGACGGCAATATTTGTTGGCTTCTTCGGCGTTCTTTTGATCGTTCGTCCGGGATTTGAGGGATTCACAATCTATTCCGTCTATGCGCTGATTGCCGTTCTGCTTGTAACGGTGCGGGATATGATCGTGCGGAAATTGAGCGCGGATGTCCCGACCATCACAATTGCGCTTTTTAATGCGATATCCGTGACGACATTTTTTGGAATTGCGGCTTCGTTTACCGATTGGGCGCCGGTTTCGGGCGAGTCACTGTATCAACTCTTCGGCGCAGCCGTATTGATCATCGGTGGCTATGTCTTCAGCGTTTCGGCCATGCGGGGCGGTAATATCGCGGTCATTGCGCCGTTTCGCTACACAGCTCTGCTTTGGGCGCTTTTCCTTGGATTTGTCGTTTTTGGCGAGTGGCCAGACAACCTGACGCTGGTGGGTGCAACGATCATCGTGGCTACGGGGATTTATACATTCCACCGTGAAAGGGCTGTCGCATAGGGGTGATTGTTGCCGGAACTGCTCTCGTCTAAGGTGCAGTCCAATTTTCAAGGCCCCCGTGATGCGCATTCAGGTACTCGGATTACTTAGATTACCCCGATTCTGGATAAGACGTTGGCGTCACCAGTGCACTACTCGACAGAATTTTTTCGTAGTTTTTTGATTCGTTTTTTACGATACTCGTTGACCCTTTTTCGCAGAGGGTTGCGATGAGGGATTTCCACCATTGTTATGGAAATGATCCTCGGTTCTCTCAAAGCCTCATTTGGCTCCAGTTCAACGGCAATTCCGCCAAACTCTCCAAGAAATAGAACATTTGAAACGGTTTCGTGATCTGCTTTGAATGTATCAGGGTCATTTTTCCGTACGTGTTTCGGGATGATCACCTGAAAGGGAGTGGCAGCCATCAGATCGAGCACAAGTGTCATGGTTCTTTTAGGGAGCGCAGCCAGTTCATTGAGCTTATCCGTGAGGGCGTAGAAACGGTTGGGGTCCTCTTCCATCATGTCGAACATGAGGTCCCGGATCTTCTCATAAGCGAGATCTTCGTTGATTGGGAAGTTGTTCTCCATGGCGCGCACCTTTTGCCCCGTGTTGACCAGCCTGAATGCCCCCGTGATTAGTATGGGGTGAGAGGGGTTTCCAGGTACGTTGCCCCATGATTCAAGGTTCAAAAGCGACACAATATGGACCGCCACTCATGTCGATCACTAACACCGCACTTTTTGTCTGTCTCGATGATTTTGCAAAAACCTACGAGGACTGGGAGCGCCACCGGTTGATCCCCTCGGGTCGTCAGAGGCTTCGCTCCGGCAAGCTGACCCTGGGGGAGAGCCTGTTCATCATGGTCTTGTTTCACTTGTCGCCGTTCAAGGACTTCAAACATTATTGGATTTATGGCGTTGAGCAGAAATACCGTGACTGCTTTGGCACCCTCCCGAGCTATGGTCGGTTTGTCAGCCTCATGCCAAGATTAATGGTGCCGTTTTGCATACTGCTGCACTGCTTCAGCGGTGAAAAAACCGGCGTCTATTTTGCCGACAGCACTAAGCTCGCGGTCTGCCACAATGCCCGCATTAATCGAAACAAGGTCTTCAAGGGGCTGGCAAAGCGCGGTCGCAGCACAATGGGCTGGTTCTTTGGCTTCAAACTGCATCTAATCATCAACAACAAGGGGGAGATCATGGCCGTCAAAATCACGGCAGGTAATGTCGATGATCGAAAGCCGTTTGAAGCCATGATCGCGGGCCCCGAAGGCAAAATATTTGCTGATAAGGGCTATATCTCCAAATCCCTCTTCCAACGGCTCTGGCAGCGTGGGCTCCACCTCGTCACCGGCATTCGCCGCAACATGAAAAACTATCTCCTGCCAATCCTGAACAAAATCCTGTTGCGAAGGCGGTTCATCATCGAAACTCTGTTCGATAAGTTGAAAACCAGCATGGGACTGGAACACACTCGACACAGATCGCCTGCCAACGCATTCGTACACCTCATCTCGTGTGTCGCAGCCTATATGCTCGGGAAAACCAAAGTTAAAATGGGACCCATAACCGTGCCGGAAACAATCAGGCAGGTCGAATACCAGATATAGCGCTTATCCAGAACTCAGGTTAGATTCTCTTATCCGTCGGCTTACCACCCTTCAAAATTTCCGGATCTGATTTGACGTTTGTCTGATCTGTGTGATTCAAGGAGTCTCCACTGCTGATATTGGAGGCTGGTTTGTTGGGAAATGTTTGTTTTTCAGAGCTTTATTCGAAGGTTGAGGCGGATTTTCAGGACCGCTTGCTCGGGTATCACAAGTCGCGCCGGGAGGGATTGTGCATCATAGCAAGCGTGATTTTGAACACGCGCAGCGTCAATCTGATGGAAAATGCGGCTGCTCTGCCCCGCGATATCGGCTCTGTGGACCACCGCTATCAATACATTTCGCGGGTTCTGGGCAATCCTCACATCGATACTGATGAGATCATGCAGGCCTATGTTGGTGAAATTTTCCGCCGCCAGTGTGAGGCCGGAGAAACGATTGTGGTGGCCCTTGATCAAAGCAAGCTCAACGAAGGGCATGAGGTTTTGATGTTATCGGTGCGGATGCGGGATCGGGCCCTCCCGGTCGCCTGGCGTGTACGCCAGACCAAAGGGCCGATTGGATGGCGCGTGCAACATGAGCTTTTGGAAGCAGTCCGCCCATGGCTCCCGGCGGATGCGCGTGTGTTGCTGGCGGGAGATCGGTTTTATGGAACCGCCCGATTGGTCGCATGGTGCCAGGAGGCTGGATGGGACTACCGGCTGCGCATGAAGGGAAATATCACACTGCAACATCAGGGTGGCGAGATGATGACGCGCGAAATTGCCCAACTGATGCCCGAAGGGCTTGTAAACGCTGAGCTTTACGGAACGGGCGTCTTTAGCAACATTGGAGTGCTTCACGAGGAGGGGCACAAAGAGCCTTGGATTATTGCCATGAATGCAGCACCGTCCGAGTACAAGGTGCTCGATTATGGAATGCGTTGGGGAATTGAAGCCATGTTCTCCGACTTCAAAACCCGGGGCTTTGAAATTACTCAAAGCCAGATCAAAAAGCCGGATCGATTGGCCCGCCTCATTTTGGTGCTGGCAATCGCCATGTACTGGGCTGTTTCAACCGGAGCAAACGAAGAGCACCACGTCGCAATACGCGGCGAAAAAAGGGGATTCGAAAAGCCCGAAGGTCCTTATGCTCTCTCTTCAAGACAGGCCTTCGTGCTATCCGACGATGCCTCGCAGGTTATGCCAAAATCCCCAAGCTCTGGGATGTCTGGCTAAATTGAAGGGTGGTAAGATCCGTCGGTCTACAACGGTCGCGGCGCAGATGATTTCGACGCCTATCGTGCCAAGCTTTACGACCCAAAACGGCTGGAACGACGCCTGGTCTGGTTTGAACACGTCGTGTTGCCGAGCCTTGCGAACCAGACGGATCAGAATTTCGAATGCGCGCTTCTGGTGGGTGATCAGTTGCCCGAGCCGTTTAGGGGGCAGTTGGAGGCGATGGTCGCGCATGTGCCGCAGGTTCGATTGTGCTTTGAGGAAGAAGGCCAGCGTCACAGGCTAGCAATCAAAAAGCTGATGGAGGGTTACTCCGATCCGGAGGCCGAAGTCGTGGCTGAATGGCAGTTGGACGATGATGATGCAGTTGGCCGCGATTTCGTTGCCGAGACACGCGCCATGTGGCCCAGGCTTGCCCGGTTAATGCCGAGTGGTCGGTGGGCTGGCCTCGATTTTTGCAGGGGTCTTGTGCTGCAAATGGGTTCTGAAGGGCATGACATTCGCCCGGCGATCTGCCCGTACTGGACGCCGGGACTGGTAACCTTTCGCGCGCCGGGAACTCCGACCATGATCCGCCGGGTCAGCCATCTGGAATTGTGGAAGCATATGCCTGTTCTCAGTATCGACAGGTCCAACATGTATGTGCGCGGCGCGCATGAAGATAACGCGAGCAATTTCCGCAATCGCTGGGATCGACATTGTCTTGATGAGCTGGTGGAAGATGTTCCCGCGCTTCTGAAAAAGGAGTTCGGAATTGATCTGGCAGCGATGCAACGCGAACGCGCGCGCGTGGGTTAGTCAGCCGAATTTCCGGACGGTTATACCGGCATGTTCCAACCCGGCCCGCACCGCCCGCGCCAACGCAAGCGCTTCGGCGTTGTCGCCGTGGACGCAAATCGTATCGATGCGCGTCTCGATGGTCTTCCCGCTTTCGGCAATGATGGCACCTGCCTGCACCATATTAACAATCCGCTCAGCGGCGAATTTCGCATCGTGAATGACCGCGCCGGGTTTTGAGCGATCAACAAGCGTGGCATTATCGTTATAGGCGCGATCCGCGAAAATTTCGGCGGCATAATTTGCACCGAGTTCCTTGGCCACATCTTCCAACGCGGTCGCCGCCAGAACCATCAGGATGATATCCGGGTCGACATCCAACGCGGCTTCGAAACAGGCGCGCGCCATGTCGGCATCCTCACAGGCCATGTTTGACAAAGCACCGTGCAGCTTCAGGTGCCTGACATGTCCGCCACTGGCCTTCGCCATCGCCTGCGCGGCGCCCAGTTGATAGCGCACCCAATTGCCAAGAGTCTCATGGGGTACGACCATGCGGCGACGTCCGAACCCTTGCAAATCAAGAAACCCCGGATGTGCACCGATGCCAACGCCATTCTTCACGGCGATTTGCATTGATTTCGCCATGTGATCCGCATCGCCAGCATGAAAGCCACAGGCAATATTTGCAGAGGTAACGACACCCAACAGGTCCTCATCCGCACCCATCGGCCAGGGTCCGAAGCTTTCGCCCATGTCGGCATTCAGATCGACAAATTGTGTCATTTCTCCTCTCCGCTCACGGCCCCGCTGATCAATTGGTAGGCCAGAAGATCGGGGATGTCATGGGGGTCGCGAACGCGCGGGTAGGGTTTCAATTGCTGCAGGTGTTTTTGATGCGCGGCATAGGCCGCCAATGCTTGTTCGCGGGGTATCATCTGAAACCGTATCGGATCGCCCGGGCGTGCCTGCGCGATGTGGGGAATATCTGATGGAATTACCGTGCCGATCCTTGGGTAACCGCCGGTGGTCTGACATTCGCCCAAAAGCACGAAGGGCGTTCCGTCACCTGTGATTTGAATATCGCCGGGAACAACCATTTCGGAAACAAGACTGTGAAGGCCATCCGCATGAAATGGCGCACCCTCGAAGGCCATGCGCGCACCCATGCGATTGCCCCGTGGGTCGCGTGTGAATTCGGTGTTTTGCAGGCGCGAGATTTCCGCATCCGAAAACCGTTCAGTTTGCACACTCGGCAAAATGCGGATTGTTCCTCCGTTGAACCGGTCGGTTGAAGTGAGGCAAAGGCCAATACCTTGTCCGCTGTCCGCACCCAATGGCAGTTTTGAACCGGCGCGAACCGGTTCGCCTATTCTTGCGACCAGATGGGTGGAACGCGAGCCAAGAAATGTTGGTGTTGCGATGCCGCCGCCGACACTCAGATACCCATAATTGCCCTTGCGCATCTGCCCGATTGTCAAAATGTCTTCCGGCAAAAGCGGGTACGAACAGTTCCAGTGTATTGACGTTTCATTTATCTGTGCTGTCATGGCCGCGCCGGTCAATGCGATCCGTGCAGGTTTTGTCACCCGAAATTTACCACCTGATCCGGCCATTTCGAGGGCAGCGCAACCAACCGATTGGTTCAAAAGTGTTGCGCCTTCATGCAATGCGTCGAAATCTGCCGCGCCCCCAACGCTGGCCCCGCTTGCGATATAACCCGGACGACCCCGGTCCTGCACTGTCAGACCCGGGCCACAATCCAAAACGACTAATTCGCGGGTCACAAAAGCCACTCCCACGTCGCGCCGCCGTTCCCGGATTTGTCTGTTTGCAGTATCTCGTTCAACGCGTAGGTACTGATCTCGGAGAAAGTCACTTCGTCACCAGCGGTCAACGCGATTGGCGTTTCGGCGTTTGGCCGAAAACACTCAAATGCCGTTTGCCCGATATGCCGCCAGCCGGTCGGGGCAGGTCCGGCAAAGATGATCAACTGCCGGATGGCCGTGACAAGCGCGCCACCCGGAACCTTGGGGTTGAGTTTTGACATGCGGGGAATGTTCCAGCGATCCGGAAGCTCGCCCATATAGGGTTGCCCCGGGGCAAAGCCAAGCGTCAATACGCGAGTTCGAGAAGCGAGGATATCCTTACGGGCGGCGTCCAAACTTTGCCCTGTCGCGGTTGCGGCCTCTTCGAATTGCGGGCCGGATTCGCCGCCCAAAACAACGGGAATAGTCCAAAGCCTTCGACCGTTGGGCAATTCAGCCTCGAACCAGTCTCGGGATTGAATCAGATCCAAAAGCAGGGTCTCCAGATCGTCGTGGGACAGTGCCAATGGGTCGAACCGCACGAAGGTTGAAACCAGTGACGTTGCTGTTTCCTCGACGCCCTCCGACTTCGCCTCAATCACCGCCTGCCGAAACGCCAGCGCGGCCCGGTTGGCGGTATCGCTGAACTCGGGGCCAAACGTGATCAGCTTGGCGGTCAGTCCAAGATCTTTGATCAAGGGATAGGTGTCAGGCATTGCCATAGAAGCGTTTCATCACCAGCGGCGTCAAATACATCGGGATTTGATAGCAGCCAATGAAAAGGAGCAAGGGGTCCGTGACGCTGATCGGCAATGCCACGAGGAACAGGGCGATATTTCGGTTTCCGGCCACAACTGATGTAGAGACGGACGCGCCCAACATCCTTGCCGCAATCTGCATCCCGAAATTGACCCCGAAGACGAGACCGACCCAGGGCAACAACGTTGACGGATCGGTTCTGAGTGCGGGTCCAATGCCTGCCATCAATCCAACAACTATGATTGCCAGTGTCAGGGCAGCCAGCCCGTCTAGCGCCTTAACCGTATCCGGTTTGGGATCGGGAAAGGCCACACGGCGCAGGATAAAGGCGGCAGATATCGCGACGATCAAAACGAGGCTTAGGCGCGCAGCGGCCAAAACGACCGCAGTGGCGTTTCCAAGGCCAGGCATCAGGAAGAAGATTGGCAGAATTGTCAGCGG
This sequence comes from uncultured Paracoccaceae bacterium, assembly GCA_951812305.1. Lineage (GTDB taxonomy): Bacteria > Pseudomonadota > Alphaproteobacteria > Rhodobacterales > Rhodobacteraceae > Rhodobacter_B. The sequence continues at coordinate 1,289,907 of CATOSB010000002.1, read as the reverse complement.
TAAAAGCAATGTTCCCAGAATTAACAGCCGCATGGCTCCGTCGGCAGGATGACCCATCAGGGAAGTAAACGTCGGTGCGCCGGATATCGATGAACCGGCCAGTGCGAGCACGAATGCCAGGGCAAATAACGATCCTTGCCAACCCAAAGCCCACAGGAAACCGACCGCAATCAATGGCAGGGCCAATTGCAGTATCATCACTGATTTCAGCGTGTCTCCGGCGTCCCGCAAACGTCCGACTGCCGCGCGCGCGCCAATCCGCAGCGCACTGACAAACACAAGAAACGCGACCATCGCCGGAAGTAACGGCTTCATCGCCGCCGCGACATCCGGCAAAAGGAAACCGGCGAACAGCCCAACCACCAGCAATGCACGGCCATACCGCCCAAAAAAGGCCAACGCGGCGATCACTCAAACCGCTCCTTCATTCAACTGCCAAAAAAACTTCGGGAGGGGTCTGGGGAAGGCTGGCCCTCCCCAAACGGTCGGATTTCGCGAAGCGAAATTCGATACTGCTATAAATTCGGATTCTGCCGCACATTGTCGGGCAGCCACGTGGCCAGATCCGGGAACCAGATCAGCACAAACACCATCAGCACCATGATCAGGAACATCGGGATACTGGCTCGCGCGATAAACGACATTTCGTGATTGGTCATGCCCTGCAATACGAACAGGTTGAACCCGATGGGCGGTGTTATCTGTGCCATCTCAACCACGACGACGATGAAGATGCCGAACCAGATCATATCGATCCCGGCTTCGCGCACCATCGGTTCCACCACGGCCATGGTCAGCACGACTGATGAGATGCCGTCGAGGAAGCAGCCGAGGATGATGTAGAAGACCAAAAGCACCATCAGCAGTTCGAACCGCGAAAGCTCCCAACTCGCAATCAAATCCGCCAGCCCGCGCGGCAGACCGGTGAAACCCATGGCCAGCGACAGGAATGCAGCACCTGCAAGGATCAGGGCGATCATTGCGCTGGTGCGGGTGGCGCCCATGAGACTCTCGCTGAAGGTGCTCCAGTTCAGTGACCCCTGCAGGGCGGCCAGAACCAACGCGCCGATGACGCCAATGGCGGCGGCCTCTGTCGCGGTTGCGTAGCCGAGAAACATCGAACCGATGACAACCGCGATCAGGCACAGAACCGGGATCAGAAAGCGCGAGTTCCGCATCTTTTCGACAAATGACATGCCCGTCTCTCGGATCGGGTCCCAGTCCTTCGCCAGCCCGGAATAAATCCCGACATAGGCCATGAACATGCCCGCAAGAACGAGGCCCGGCATGACACCGGCAAAGAACAGTTTGATGATCGATTCATTGATTGTTACGCCATAGACGATCAGCGTCAGTGACGGCGGGATCATCAGGCCCAATGTGGCCGCGCCCGCAAGCGTGCCGATCACCATATGCTCAGGGTAATTGCGCTTGCGCAGCTCGGGAATCGACATCTTGCCGACGGTGGTCAGCGTCGCAGCGGACGACCCGGACACCGCCGCAAAAACCGTGCAGCCGACGATATTGGTATGAACCAACCCGCCGGGCAGTTTTGCCATCCAAGGCGCGAGCCCTCGAAACATGTCCTGCGATAATCGCGTTCGAAATAATATCTCGCCCATCCAAATGAACATCGGCAAGGCGATCAGGGTCCAACTGCTGGAGGCCCTCCAAATTGTCGTTGCCATCGTGTCGCCAACTGGGCGCGTGGTGAACAGTTCCATGCCGACATAGGCAACCCCGATCAGGGCCAGCCCGACCCAGACACCGGTGCCCAGAAGCAGGAACAAGATGAACAGGAAGAGGATGATGATATAGGTCTGTTCCATCTGGCCTACTCCGCGTGGCTGTCGGCCACATCGCGCACGATGCGGTGGTTACCGATTGTCAGAAGAGTGATCAGATTGTCAGTAAGCGCGATAGCAAGGATCACCGCCCCAACCAGCATCGGTGACTGGACAATCCACAAGGGCGTCGCGTCCTGGCCCTGGCTTACATCGCCGAACTTAATAGCAAACCCGATCATCCGGTAAATGTAATAGCTTACATACCAGCCAACTGCCGTTGCGATGGCAAAGCACCAGACTTCCATGATCCATCGTGCGCGCGGCCCGAGCGCGTTAAGCAACAGCGACACCCGGATATGGCTGCCCTTGTTCAATGCACTGGCGAAGGCGAGAAATGAGGCCGTCGCCATGGCATACCCGGCATAATCTGGAACACCTGGGATCGCCTCTGTGATTGGGTAGAAGATGGGCGCAGTAAGCGACCAACGGGCGAGCATTTGCAGCACAATCAGCAAAAGAATGATGATCAGGCACAACCCGGCCAGAACGGCAGCAAGGGTATATAGCCGATCCAGAACACGTCTGACTGTCTGCAATTTAACATCCCCCGTCCCGGTATTTATTGACCCCGACCCGGGTTAAATCCGGGTCGGGGACTTTTTTCGGTAGACCTACGGCCTACTGCATCATGGCCATGAAACCATCAACGATTGCCGCGCCATCTTCGCCGGCAGCTTCCAGCCACTCGGCGGTCATGGTTTCGCCAATTGCCTTCAACTCGCCGACCATCTGTTCGCTTGCCGGTCCGACGGTCATGCCGCCTTCGCGCAAACCGTCCAGCGTGAACTGGGTATAGGCCTTGGATGCTTCCAGACCGTCCGCCGCAGCGGTTTCGGCACAAGCCATCATTGCGGCTTTGTTTTCATCTGACACATCGGCCCAGACCTCCGAATTCACCATCACGTGGTTATAGGGCAACCAGGCGTCTACCTCGTAGAAATAATTCAGCGATTCCCATACCTTGCGGTCGTATCCGGTCGCGCCGGACGAGATCATCGAATCCGCAACGCCAGTTGCAAATGCCTGGCTGATCTCTGCAGCTTCGATCGGGATTGGCGCCATGCCTGTCAATTCCGCCAAACGCGCAGTTGCATTGTTGTAGCTGCGGAACTTGATGCCTTCCATGTCGGCGACAGACGTCACTTCGTCACGGAAATACAGACCCTGCGGCGGCCACGGCACCGAATACAGAAGCGTCAGGTTCTGGTCAGCCAGAATCGCCTCCAGTTTCGGTTTGGCGGCCTTGAAAAGGTCTGCCGAGGCGTCAAACGACGTCGCAAGGAACGGCACCGAGTCAAATCCAAAGACAGCATTTTCGTTCTGGTGACCCGAAAGCAGGCGCTCACCTATCGGCACCTGGCCGGTCTGAACCGCACGCTTGATATCCGCGCCCTTGAACAACGAACCGGAAGCATGAACCGTGATGTCAATTGCACCGCCGGTGCCTTCACGCACGCAGTCGGCAAACTTCACACCATTTTCAGAGTGGAAGTTGGTCGCCGAATAGGCCATTGGCATGTCCCATTTCTGCGCATGGCTGCCGGCTTGTGCGCCGATTGTCGCCACGGCGGTGATCGCCGTAGCGGTCATTAGTTTTGTCAGCGTTTTCATATTTTTCCTCCCATTATGAACTCTTTGCACCCATTGAATCGGGCGCTAACCCGCGAACCTTGCAGGCGAATACGCCTCAAGGTCAACATTTGCTTGTTTGCCGCCAATCATTTGCGCCAGCATTCGCCCCGTTTTTGGACCCCCGGTTAACCCGATATGGTGATGTCCAAACCCCGTGTACGCGCCTTTAAGGCCGGGAAGTTCACCGATCACCGGGATCGAATCGCTTGGCGCAGGCCGGTGGCCCATCCATTCAGTCATGTCATCCCATGTCAGTCCGGGAAGCGCGGCCTTTACAGATCGCAAAAGCAGATTGAATGGTGGTCGCGACGGTTCCCGTTCCAGACCGCCAAATTCGACAATGCCTGCGGCGCGAAGGCGCCCCTCCATCGGCGTCATTACGAACTTGCCAGATGCGACCATGATTGGACGTTGCGGTGCAATCGACGGGTTCCAGAATTCGATGTGATACCCACGTTCACTTTCCAGCGGAACCTTAAGCCCGAGCTTGGCGCAAAGTGGGCCTGACCAGACGCCGGTTGCGATGACGACCGCGTCACAGTCGAAGGTCTCTCCGCTCGCGCGAATGCCGGTGACCTGTCCGTTGTTGCGCACGATGTCCTCGACATCTGACTTGAGCAGCTTGGCCCCTAAGGTCTGAGCCTCTGCCGCGAGATCTTTGACATATTGTCCGGGGTCCGTAATCCGCCCGTGATCGCCACTGCGGACGCCAAAGCCCAAAGATTGAGAAATTGACGGCTCGTATTCCTGAAAAGCCGCGCCTTCCAGTTCCTCCCATTCATAGCCGTTTTCGCCGCGAAGCGACCAGCCAAACGCATCTGTCTCGAAATGCGCGCGGTCGTTATAGGCGAAGGTATAATCGCACGGAACGACCCAGCGCTCTGCCTTTGTGCCGCGCGAAAGCGACTGATGTTCGGCCAGACTGTCCCCGACGATACCAGCGAGAGCACCCGCTATCCGGCGCGTGTCCTCGGCATTTGCGTGTGAAAGGTATTTTCTTAGCCAAGGCAGCAGTTTCGGCAGATAGGACCACTTCAGAAACAGAGGCTGGTTAGGATCGAAAAGCATTCGCGGTGCTTTGCGCATCAATCCCGGCCCGGTTACCGGAACGATGGAATTTGACGCAAGTACACCGGCATTGCCATAGCTGGTGCCTTCGCCGGGGCCTTCGCGGTCGATGAGCGTTACTTTATGTCCATCACGCAAAAGCCAAAGTGCTGTCGAAACACCGACGATTCCGGCCCCGATGATTGCGACGTGCTTCATGGCGTTCTCTTGTAGTGTTCGAGTTTGTCTACGTCCGGCACATATCCAAGCCCAGGGCCATCCGGGATTTGCACGGCACCGCCCTGGCATGGAAACGGATCCGCTAGAATGTCTTCCGTCAGATGATACCTGGCGTGATAGAACTCGCACCCCAACGTGATTTCAGGCGTGGCGGCGATCATATGGGTGCCCGCAAGATGCGCGAGGCCAGTCTCGAACATATCACCGCCATAGGCGGACATGCCTGCCGCCGCCGCGATGCGTGCGACGGTTTGCCCGCGTGTCATACCGCCGGATTTCATGACCTTGACCGAAACGCCGTCGCATATCCGTTCTTGAATTGCTCGAACCATGTCTTCCGGTCCGAATACGGATTCATCTGCCAAGAGCGGCACGTCAATCGCTGCGCGAATATCTTTCATCAGCTGAAAATGATGCGCCGCCACCGGTTGTTCGATGAATGTGGGTTGAAAATTGGCCGCTTCCTGCACCTTTTGAACGGCGTTGTGCGGATGCAGGCCCTGATTGTAGTCTATGCGGATGTCGAATTTCGGGTGATTTTTGCGGATGTATTCCAGCCGTAACAGATCGAATGCCTGATCCCTGAATCCGGTTTTCAGTTTTACGATTCCGACGCCATCTTCGGCGATACGCTCCATCAATTCCTTATCGGCGTCGAAATCCGGATTTGCGATTGAGACGCTTAAGGGAATTTCATTTCGACACTTGCCGCCGAGAAGCGCCCATACCGGCGCACCAAGGATACGCCCTTGCAGATCGAAAAGCGCCGATTCAAGCGCGGCCTTGGCCTCTGTCGCATGGGCGACCGCCCGTCGCGCGGTGTCCATGATGGCGGCGCTGCCAGCGACCAGCTGTCCAACGACATGCGGGCGAATGTAGCGATCCAGCGCGGCAAAGCTGGCCTCTGGCGACCCGGTAAACGGTGCCCACGGGCTCGCCTCTCCCCAACCTTCGCTGCCGTCTTCGGCGGTCAGCCGAAGGACAATTACATCAAATGCGCCCTCAATCGTGCCGATCCCGTGGTCGCGCCGCGACGTGACGGGCAGCGACAGATGCCACAGGTCAAACGCAATGATTTTCTGGTCGAGGTCACTCATCGCTTAATCTTTCGGCGTCGAACTGGGGCCTCATCAGGCCACCCATTCGCTGACAGGCGCGGCCGCTTCATGCAGGGGCTGGCTGATGACGTCGACAAGACTTGGTCCGTTATGAGCAACGGCTTCGCGCAACACGGCGGTCAATTGTTCGGGGTCTTCCACTGTCCAGCTTTTGACGCCAAAGGCGCGCGCGACCGCGGCGTGGTCGGTCCGGCCGAAATCTACATTGTAATACCGCTTGCCAAAACCGGAATCCTGACCGGCCTTGATCCAGCCGTATGTGGCATTCGAAAACACGACAGCCGTGATCGGGATGTTGTAGCGCACCAGCGTTTCAAACTCGCCGCAGGAAAAGCCGAAGGATCCGTCGCCCATGACCGCGAGAACCTTGGCGTCAGGCCGTCCGACCTGCGCGCCCATCGACGCGGCCAGCGAATACCCAAGCGCACCATGTGCGCGGTTGGTGATGAAATGCCGCCCCGGCTTGCGCCATCGGTAATGCGCGCTGAAATAGGGGCAGGGTGTGCCTGGATCGGCACAAATAACGGCATCCTCCGGCAGAACATCCATCAAGGATTGCATGACTGACTCAGGGCGTATTGGCCGTTCGCGACTGGCGGCCAGAGGTCCAAAGTCAGCAAGCTTCCGTTCCCAAGCCTCCGACGCGCGGTTTGTGCCATTTTGTGGCAGCATCTGACGATTTGCGCATTCCTCGACAAGGGCCTCAAGCGCGAGATTCGCATCTGCGCAGACTGCCACGTCGGTCTTGTAATTTGCGCCCAGAACCATCGGGTCGCTGTCGATGTGGATGATTGTTTTTCCCGGTGCCGGTGAGCGCCACCGCTCCGTCGTGACCGATCCGGCACGGCAACCTATGAACAGAACCACATCTGATGCATCGACGACGTCGCGTGTTGCATCGACTCCGCCGTTGGACCCCACGACACCGACAGCAAGCGGATGGGTTTCAGCAATGCTTCCCTGCCCGCTGACCGTGGTTGCGATCGGTAATTCAAGCATCTCGGCCAGTTGTTGCAACGCCTGTTCCGCGCCTGCCAGAACCGGTCCGCCGCCGCATATGGCAAGTGCAGACTTCGCCCCGGACAGCGCATCTGCCGCCGCGCGGATCGCGTCTTCTTCTGGTGCCGTTCGGTCTGCCGGGAACGAAGCGTGACGGGGGTCAGCATATATTTCTGCATCGTCAACCGGCGCTTTTTGCGTATCAAAAGGCAGCGCAAGATGTACGGCGCCGGGGCGGCCGGTTGTCAGGGCGCGAAAGGCCTGCCGAACCGCAGCTGGCAAGCGCGCGGCGTTGTCCAGCGATGTGTTCCATTTCGTCAGCGGCCGCATTAATGCGACCTGATCAAGTTCGGTCAGCGGATATTTCCCGCGCGATGTTGTGGCAACATCGGTGGTGATTGACATTATCGGGACCGAGCTGTCATTCGCCTCAACCAAACCCGGCAGGATATAGGTTGCGCCGCCACCCGATGGCCCCTCGCAAACGCCGGGCTTGCCGGTCACCCGCGCATATGCGTCGGCCATGTATGCCGCGTGACGTTCATCACGGGTCAGGAAATGGGTGATCGAGTGATCAAGGCGGTGCAATGCGTCGTAAAGCGGTAAGGTCGTATCGCCGCACAGGCCAAACATGTGCCGAACATCGTACGCATCAAGCATCCGCACCAAAGCCTCTGCGCCGTTTGGTTCGTTTTTTCGGTCGGACATTTGACAGGCTTTCTGTGCGCAAAGCTGTATACAGGGTTGTATTTTGAAGCTGAGTCGGTCTAATTGTCAAGCAACTAAGCGAGCGATCCGATGGCCCAGCCTGTTCAGGTAACCCGCGTTTCCGACATATACGATCAAATCAAATCCCGCGCCGCCGGTTTTGGCATTCGCCCCGGCGAGCGCATAAACGAAGGTGCGTTGGCGCGCGAGCTGGGCGTCAGCCGGACACCCGTGCGCGAGGCGATGAACCGCCTTGTCGCCGAACAGCTGATCGAGTTTCGCCCCGGTACTGGGTTCTTTTGCCGCCCGCTAGACCCGCAAGACATCTTCAATCTGTATGAAATGCGAAACGTGGTTGAGACTGCTGCGGTCCGGATGGCGGCCCAAAGGGCCAGTGATGATGACCTGAATGAATTCGCCACCGAAACAAAGGGAAAAGGGTTGATTGTCAAAGGATTGACGATTGCGCAGGCGGTGACGTTCGATGAAGCCTTTCATCTTGGAATTGCGCGGATGTCCGGAAATCACGAATTACTGCGTACTCTTATGGGAATAAATGATCGCATTCGCTTTATTCGCTGGGTACGGATGGGTCGGCGCGTGAAGGATTCAAAGGCCGAGCATCGCGCAATCCTTGACGCAGTGCTGGATCGCAATGCGGATGCCGCAGCCAGTGAACTTGCGCGCCATATTGTTCATCGCAAGGATCAGGTGGTTGACGCGGTCCGCAGCGGAATTTCTTCGATCTATCTTGATGGCGCAGAAGCGTTGGGCGCACAAAGTCTGGAAAGTGTCGAGTGACGCAGAGTGTGCGGGGTCAGACCCCGCGGTTCCGGCGACAGCATTGCGCTCGTGTCGGCCCGGCACTCACATTTCACACGCGCCAATCCGACCTGTCGGCTTTCCCACAGGGTGTTGCTTCGGTATTGTGAAATCAATGTTTGTCGTTACTGTAATTGCGAATATTGGGGGGGCGCCATGTTCCGATTTCTATCGGCGGTCACATTCATTCTGTTGGTTGGGTTTTCCGCGAAGGCACAGGCGCAAAATCCCGAAGGCGTCTATATCATCTATGACAGTTCCAATTCCATGTGGGCGGCATTGCCTGACAGCTCGCGCAAATACGAGGCCGCGCGAATTGCGATGCGGGAACTTGTGGGTCGGGATTTTTCTGGCCGCGAGGTGGCTTTGCGCATGTATGGGCACCGTCGCAAGGACGATTGCAGCGATAGTGAACTGGTGGTGCCGTTCAGTAAGCCTTCAGGCGTTGCGGGTGACATGATCAAGGCGATGGAGTCAGTGCGACCGACGGGCCGCACGCCAATTGACCTGAGTTTTCGCCAGGCGTTGGATGACTTCGGCGAACGCTCCGGATCGATCATTCTGATCAGCGATGGCATCGAAAGTTGCGATGCGGACCCTTGTGCGCTGGTACAGGCGTGGCGTGACCGGAATGTTGACATCGCCGTTCACGTGGTTGGCTTAGGCCTCAAGGGCAAAGAACGCGCCGCGATGGAGTGTATCGCCGATGCTGCGGGGACCGAATATCGTGATGCGTTTTCCGCAGGCGAACTTGTCGACAGTCTGGGTGCGGCGTTGGAGATTACTGCCGATGCGGGTGATGCACCGGACCCTGGCACCCCGGCACCGGAGCCACAGGAAACCGTACCGGATTTTGCACTGATTGTGGTGACGGATGATGGTGCACGTCAAAAAGGTGCCGGAACGCTGACGAGCGCGTCGGGCGATGTAATTGAGGTCGAAACATTCAATCGCTTCACACCGGAACCCGGGGAATACACGCTAACCGCCGGCGTGCAGGTGGTTGGTGGCGCGGTTTACAAGCCCGTTACAATTCCGGTTACGGTTGCCGAACACGGGCGAACGAATGGTATCGTCCAGGCAGTGCGCCCGCCGGAGGTCTCTGCGACATTTGCCATGGAGGGTGAAGAGCTTCGCGCAACCGTTGTCACCGTATTTCAGGACGGCAAAAAGATCGGCAGCTTCAAAGGTGATGAAACCGCATTCGTACCGGAAGGAATTCTCGAATTCCACTCAAAATTGCGGGGCACAAGCGAACCGATTTCTGTGACTGAAAGCTTTGTCGACGGAGATGTGAAAACGATCTCGTTTGAGGCTGATATTGAAGTGCGGCTGATGATAAAGGCGCTGGGCACGGCCAATGGCATTCAGTTGAAAGGCAAACCCACAGCAGAGCTTTGGCAGAATGGCGAACGAAAGCACAAAGTGAACAATTCAAGCGGCGGGCTGGTGACGCCGGGAACATACATATTGCGGCTGGACGACGTTAACGTCTTCGAGACCGAAATCGTAGTAACGCGCGAACCAGATCAGGTGATGGAAATCGATGTGCCTGCTGGTGGGTTAACTGTGATCTACCAGGACAAGGCGGGCAACGAGCTAACGCCCGAGCGGGTGTTCATTGCGCCAGAAGGCGTGCGGCGCGGAAAGGTGCGCAGTTCGAACCAGCCGCTGATTCTTCTGCCGGGCACGTATACGATCACCGGCTTTCCAAAAGATGCGGGATTTCCGGAGCAACAAATAGTAATGAAAGCTGGCGTCGAACAAACGCTGGTTATGAGAGCAACGAAATAGTCCTATTAAGGTAACTCCCAAGCACCCCCCACGTTTGAGTGTTATTGTCAGTTTTATGGTGAGTCGAATTTGCCATTTTGCGCGTGTTTTTTTCTTTCTTGTCTGAATTCTGTGGCGCCGGGTTGATTTCTCTGAATCAGTGGTGGGATGGATCAGGTTGCCGCCCTTGAACAACTTCTCGCCACGGCTCTGCGTCGGATCGCTGAGCTTGAAGCTGCGTTGGCGAGCATGGCGGAAGAGATCACGGACCTGCGCCGACAGTTGGCCAAGAACAGCAGCAATAGCAGCAAGCCCCCTTCAAGTGATGGCCTGAAGAAGCCAGCCCCGCGCAGCCTGCGTGGCAAATCCGGAAAGAAAAGTGGCGGCCAAGTTGGCCACCGGGGCGACACCCTGCGCCAGACGTCAACACCCGACTTTGTCGAACGGCATGAGGCGACGCATTGCAGCGCCTGTCAGAGCGCCCTGACGGCGGAGATGGTGAAAGGGATCGAGAAGCGTCAGGTGTTCGACTTGCCTGCGCCACGCCTGGAGGTCACCGAGCATCAGGCGGCGGTTTATTGTTGCGACCATTGTCGAGCCACGACGACGGCTGGCTTTCCCGATGGCGTGGCCGCGCATGTGCAATATGGCACGCGCATGCGGGCAGTGGCGGTCTATTGCAATGTTCAGCAGCTGATACCCGAGGATCGGGTCTGCCAGCTTATGCGCGACCTGTTTGGGGCCACCAGCTTGTGCGCGGCCAGCGTGACCAACTGGACGCGCGGCGCGGCAAATAAGATGGGTGTCGTGGTTGAACACATTCTCGCCCGGCTTGCCGAAGGCGGCGTTCGGCATCTGGACGAGACCGGACTTCGTGTTGCCGGCAAGCTGCACTGGCTGCACACGATCTGCGATACCGCCTTCACCCATTACCGCATCAGCGCCAAACGCGGTGCTGTTCCAACCTTCCTGACCGGCGGGACGATCATTCATGATCACTGGAAACCCTACTACGCCCATATGAGCGGAGTGGACGCCCACGCCCTCTGCGGGGCGCATCACTTGCGCGAACTCAAGGCCATCGAAGAGATCGAAAAAGGCTTACCACCCTTCAAAATTTCCGGATCTGATTTGACGTTTGTCTGATCTGTGTGATTCAAGGAGTCTCCACTGCTGATATTGGAGGCTGGTTTGTTGGGAAATGTTTGTTTTTCAGAGCTTTATTCGAAGGTTGAGGCGGATTTTCAGGACCGCTTGCTCGGGTATCACAAGTCGCGCCGGGAGGGATTGTGCATCATAGCAAGCGTGATTTTGAACACGCGCAGCGTCAATCTGATGGAAAATGCGGCTGCTCTGCCCCGCGATATCGGCTCTGTGGACCACCGCTATCAATACATTTCGCGGGTTCTGGGCAATCCTCACATCGATACTGATGAGATCATGCAGGCCTATGTTGGTGAAATTTTCCGCCGCCAGTGTGAGGCCGGAGAAACGATTGTGGTGGCCCTTGATCAAAGCAAGCTCAACGAAGGGCATGAGGTTTTGATGTTATCGGTGCGGATGCGGGATCGGGCCCTCCCGGTCGCCTGGCGTGTACGCCAGACCAAAGGGCCGATTGGATGGCGCGTGCAACATGAGCTTTTGGAAGCAGTCCGCCCATGGCTCCCGGCGGATGCGCGTGTGTTGCTGGCGGGAGATCGGTTTTATGGAACCGCCCGATTGGTCGCATGGTGCCAGGAGGCTGGATGGGACTACCGGCTGCGCATGAAGGGAAATATCACACTGCAACATCAGGGTGGCGAGATGATGACGCGCGAAATTGCCCAACTGATGCCCGAAGGGCTTGTAAACGCTGAGCTTTACGGAACGGGCGTCTTTAGCAACATTGGAGTGCTTCACGAAGAGGGGCACAAAGAGCCTTGGATTATTGCCATGAATGCAGCACCGTCCGAGTACAAGGTGCTCGATTATGGAATGCGTTGGGGAATTGAAGCCATGTTCTCCGACTTCAAAACCCGGGGCTTTGAAATTACTCAAAGCCAGATCAAAAAGCCGGATCGATTGGCCCGCCTCATTTTGGTGCTGGCAATCGCCATGTACTGGGCTGTTTCAACCGGAGCAAACGAAGAGCACCACGTCGCAATACGCGGCGAAAAAAGGGGATTCGAAAAGCCCGAAGGTCCTTATGCTCTCTCTTCAAGACAGGCCTTCGTGCTATCCGACGATGCCTCGCAGGTTATGCCAAAATCCCCAAGCTCTGGGATGTCTGGCTAAATTGAAGGGTGGTAAGCGAAAAAGGTAACTCCCAAGCACCCCCCACGTTTGAGTGTTATTGTCAGTTTTATGGTGAGTCGAATTTGCCATTTTGCGCGTGTTTTTTTCTTTCTTGTCTGAATTCTGTGGCGCCGGGTTGATTTCTCTGAATCAGTGGTGGGATGGATCAGGTTGCCGCCCTTGAACAACTTCTCGCCACGGCTCTGCGTCGGATCGCTGAGCTTGAAGCTGCGTTGGCGAGCATGGCGGAAGAGATCACGGACCTGCGCCGACAGTTGGCCAAGAACAGCAGCAATAGCAGCAAGCCCCCTTCAAGTGATGGCCTGAAGAAGCCAGCCCCGCGCAGCCTGCGTGGCAAATCCGGAAAGAAAAGTGGCGGCCAAGTTGGCCACCGGGGCGACACCCTGCGCCAGACGTCAACACCCGACTTTGTCGAACGGCATGAGGCGACGCATTGCAGCGCCTGTCAGAGCGCCCTGACGGCGGAGATGGTGAAAGGGATCGAGAAGCGTCAGGTGTTCGACTTGCCTGCGCCACGCCTGGAGGTCACCGAGCATCAGGCGGCGGTTTATTGTTGCGACCATTGTCGAGCCACGACGACGGCTGGCTTTCCCGATGGCGTGGCCGCGCATGTGCAATATGGCACGCGCATGCGGGCAGTGGCGGTCTATTGCAATGTTCAGCAGCTGATACCCGAGGATCGGGTCTGCCAGCTTATGCGCGACCTGTTTGGGGCCACCAGCTTGTGCGCGGCCAGCGTGACCAACTGGACGCGCGGCGCGGCAAATAAGATGGGTGTCGTGGTTGAACACATTCTCGCCCGGCTTGCCGAAGGCGGCGTTCGGCATCTGGACGAGACCGGACTTCGTGTTGCCGGCAAGCTGCACTGGCTGCACACGATCTGCGATACCGCCTTCACCCATTACCGCATCAGCGCCAAACGCGGTGCTGTTCCAACCTTCCTGACCGGCGGGACGATCATTCATGATCACTGGAAACCCTACTACGCCCATATGAGCGGAGTGGACGCCCACGCCCTCTGCGGGGCGCATCACTTGCGCGAACTCAAGGCCATCGAAGAGATCGAAAAAGAGCCTTGGGCGACGGAGATGAGCGCAGTGCTTCATAGCGCCAATCAGCTCAGATGCGCGGCTCAGGATCAAGGCGAGACCGAACTCCCGGAACTGGTTCGCCAGGGTATAGTCACCAGATACATGGCGATCCTCGCCAAGGGGCTCGCCTTCCACGAACGCCAGCCCCCGCTGGCCAAAAGCCCCGGCACCCGCGGCCGAAAAGCCAGGCGGCCAGGCCACAACCTGCTCCTCCGCCTGCGTGACTACCGCGATGACGTTTTGCGATTCATCGCCGACTTCGCGGTCCCATTCACAAACAATCAGGCCGAACAGGACCTGCGCATGATGAAGCTGCGCATGAAAATCTCGGGCACCTTCCGCACCCTCGAGGGCGCGCGGGTCTTCGCCGACATCAGGTCCGTCATCTCGACGGCCAGAAAACACCGGTTCAACATCCTGGAAATCCTGACCCTGTCACCACCTCAGATCATCGCACGGCTCTGACGGAACAAAACCCCGCAACCCTATCGGACAGGGTGCTTGGGAGTTACCGAAAAAGAGCCTTGGGCGACGGAGATGAGCGCAGTGCTTCATAGCGCCAATCAGCTCAGATGCGCGGCTCAGGATCAAGGCGAGACCGAACTCCCGGAACTGGTTCGCCAGGGTATAGTCACCAGATACATGGCGATCCTCGCCAAGGGGCTCGCCTTCCACGAACGCCGGCCCCCGCTGGCCAAAAGCCCCGGCACCCGCGGCCGAAAAGCCAGGCGGCCAGGCCACAACCTGCTCCTCCGCCTGCGTGACTACCGCGATGACGTTTTGCGATTCATCGCCGACTTCGCGGTCCCATTCACAAACAATCAGGCCGAACAGGACCTGCGCATGATGAAGCTGCGCATGAAAATCTCGGGCACCTTCCGCACCCTCGAGGGCGCGCGGGTCTTCGCCGACATCAGGTCCGTCATCTCGACGGCCAGAAAACACCGGTTCAACATCCTGGAAATCCTGACCCTGTCACCACCTCAGATCATCGCACGGCTCTGACGGAACAAAACCCCGCAACCCTATCGGACAGGGTGCTTGGGAGTTACCTATTAAGAAGGAATTGGATGTGAGGAACATGATTTTACGTGTCGCCGGCGTTGCCACGGCAGGGGTATTAGTCGCCGGGACAGCATTGGCTGAGGCATATGTCTACGACTATATGGGTTATGGTGCGGCTGATGAGGACATCCGGATAATCATATCGGATAAAGGCGTGGTCATAAATCCGGGGACAGAGGACCAGATGGTCACGAATTTCGAATCCAATGACATTTATGTGCTTGGGCCCGACGGAAAGCCGATGAGTATGCGGCAGATGGTTGCGCAATTTGCGCCCTCCGGCGGTGCCTCTGGTGGGGCCAGTTCAGGCGGCGGCGGAGATGAGGAGCTCGAAGCTTTGAAAAAGGGTTTGCCCGCGCAACTTCTACCGATGATCGAACAGCAGTTGGGATCGCTTTCTCGCCAACAACAGATACTGGCGCTGAAGACGCTGCGCGGTGAGCTTGGGCTTGGCGATGTCGGCGCTTCAGTTGGCGCGATGCCGAAACCGGAAAAGGAATTGGTCGTCGATACTGGAAGAACCGAAAACCGGGGTGGCCATGAGTTGCGTGAAAAGATGGTCGCTGGCGACACGATCTGGGTCACGGATGCAGACAATGTCGATTATGGAGAAGAATTCATCGATGGAATGGTCAAGGTCAGCGTCGTATTCAATGACATCGCGGAAGGGTTGCCCGTGCCGGACAGCAGTTTTTTCAGAATGGGCGAATTGGGTGGATTTCCATATCAAGTCATCACTGGCGATGGTGAAGAGTACCGCTACGAAGGTACATCGATGATGTCCCTTGGTGAGGTCGAACCCTACTTTGTCATGAATTGACCGTGCATATATTGCCGAAATGATAGTCTCGGGTGGGAAATCGGTTTACGGCGCAAGAATAGGCATATTGATGCTTCAGGCGCGATTTCCGCGCATTCCCGGTGATATGGGCAACGCTTTGACCTGGCCATTTCCGGTGCTTTACAAGGTTGTCCCGGACGCTTCGCCAGACCGTGTTGTGCGCAAAGGTGCCGAAGGCTTGTTGGAGAATTTCATCGACGCCGCTTGCGAGCTTGTCGCCGACGGGGCCGACGGGATCACCACCAATTGCGGGTTTCTGTCGCTATATCAGGACGAATTGGCCGAGGCTGTCGGTGTGCCGGTTGCCAGTTCGTCATTGATGCAGGTCGCGATGGTGAACGCAACATTGCCGAAAGATCGTGTGGCGGGCGTCTTAACGATTTCGGGGTCCACGTTGACCGACGCGCATTTGCAAAAGGCAGGGGTGCCGATTGATACGCCAATTGGCTCTACCGAAGGATTGCGAGAGTTCACGCGCGCAATTCTCGACAACGAACCGGAACTGGACGTCGATGCTGCACGGCAAGACAACGTCGATGCGGCTGTGGCGATGGTTGCGGATCACCCGAACATCGGCGCGTTGGTGCTGGAATGCACAAACATGATCCCCTATGCCGCCGACATCCGCGCTGCGACAAAACTGCCGATCTACACAATGGAAAGTTTTGTAAGTTGGTTCCATTCCAGCCTTGCTCCGCGTCGGTATCCAAGCCCGCTTTGACACACCGATCACTGGGCGCACGTCTTTCGTCTTTCACTTGCGCAACCGGCGTGAATGCCCTGTAAAATACGCGCGACAGTTGGAGGCGCGCGATGAAAGTTGGTGGCAGGGCATATCGTTCAATTTGGGTTGAGAACGAAGAAGTACACATTATCGACCAGCGTTGGCTTCCGCACGAGTTTCGAGTTGCCACTTTGTCGACGCTTGAGGATTTTCAAACCGCCATCCGCGACATGTGGGTCCGTGGGGCACCGTTGATTGGTGCGACGGCGGCATGGGGTGTCGCGCAGGCGATGATGAGGGACGCATCAGATAGTCACCTGAATGAAGTGAGCGAGGCGCTGTTGGAAACCCGCCCGACAGCTGTGAACCTGCGCTGGGCGCTTGACGAAATGCAAACGACGCTGAAAGCCCTTCCCGAATCCGAGCGTGCGGATTCTGCGCGGCGAAAGGCAGCCGCGATTTGTGACGAAGACGTCGAGATCAACCGAATGATCGGAGAGCACGGGCTGGCGCTGATAAAGGAAATTGCGGCGGATAAAGGCGACGAGCCCGTGAACGTGCTGACCCACTGCAACGCTGGCTGGATCGCGACCGTCGACTGGGGAACCGCAACAAGCCCGATCTATCAGGCACACGATGCTGGTATTCCGGTTCATGTCTTTGTCGATGAAACCCGACCACGAAATCAGGGCGCGCAACTAACGGCTTGGGAGTTGGGTGAACACGGCGTGAGCCATGATCTGATCGTCGACAACGCGGGCGGGCATTTGATGCAGCATGGCGAGGTCGACCTCGTGATCACCGGAACCGACCGCACAACCGCCGCAGGCGATGTCTGCAACAAGATCGGCACGTATCTTAAGGCGCTGGCGGCACATGATAACGGCGTTCCGTTTTATGTCGCGCTGCCTTCGCCAACAATCGACTGGACGCTACAGGACGGATTGTCGGGCGTGCCAATCGAGGAACGCAATGAACGTGAAGTGACGCATGTGCAGGGCCGGTTGCCGGATGGGTCCATCGGCGACATTCTGATTTCCCCGAACAGAACAGGCGCGCGAAACCCAGCATTCGATGTCACCCCAGCGCGGCTGGTGACAGGGTTGATTACCGAGCGCGGCGTATCTGAAGCCAGCGCCAAAGGATTGGCAGCGATGTTTCCAGACAGGGTCTGCGCATAGTTGGGTCAGCCGTCCACACTTTGCAATCCCCAGGCGGCAAGCAGCTTTGGAAATACGACACTCCAGTCGAGAACGCCCGCCTGATCGGCCCAAGCCTGCCACTGTCCCTGCAATTCGCGCTCCAACGGAGCATTTTGTCCGGCAAGGTCCGAAAGTTCGGTGCGGTCTGCCTCTATGTCGTAAAGTTCCCACGGTCGGCCATGCAGCCGGACCAATTTGAACTGCCCCAACCTGACTGCGGCGTTACCTTCATGTTCAAAAAAGGTAACTCCCAAGCACCCTGTCCGATAGGGTTGCGGGGTTTTGTTCCGTCAGAGCCGTGCGATGATCTGAGGTGGTGACAGGGTCAGGATTTCCAGGATGTTGAACCGGTGTTTTCTGGCCGTCGAGATGACGGACCTGATGTCGGCGAAGACCCGCGCGCCCTCGAGGGTGCGGAAGGTGCCCGAGATTTTCATGCGCAGCTTCATCATGCGCAGGTCCTGTTCGGCCTGATTGTTTGTGAATGGGACCGCGAAGTCGGCGATGAATCGCAAAACGTCATCGCGGTAGTCACGCAGGCGGAGGAGCAGGTTGTGGCCTGGCCGCCTGGCTTTTCGGCCGCGGGTGCCGGGGCTTTTGGCCAGCGGGGGCCGGCGTTCGTGGAAGGCGAGCCCCTTGGCGAGGATCGCCATGTATCTGGTGACGATACCCTGGCGAACCAGTTCCGGGAGTTCGGTCTCGCCTTGATCCTGAGCCGCGCATCTGAGTTGATTGGCGCTATGAAGCACTGCGCTCATCTCCGTCGCCCAAGGCTCTTTTTCGATCTCTTCGATGGCCTTGAGTTCGCGCAAGTGATGCGCCCCGCAGAGGGCGTGGGCGTCCACTCCGCTCATATGGGCGTAGTAGGGTTTCCAGTGATCATGAATGATCGTCCCGCCGGTCAGGAAGGTTGGAACAGCACCGCGTTTGGCGCTGATGCGGTAATGGGTGAAGGCGGTATCGCAGATCGTGTGCAGCCAGTGCAGCTTGCCGGCAACACGAAGTCCGGTCTCGTCCAGATGCCGAACGCCGCCTTCGGCAAGCCGGGCGAGAATGTGTTCAACCACGACACCCATCTTATTTGCCGCGCCGCGCGTCCAGTTGGTCACGCTGGCCGCGCACAAGCTGGTGGCCCCAAACAGGTCGCGCATAAGCTGGCAGACCCGATCCTCGGGTATCAGCTGCTGAACATTGCAATAGACCGCCACTGCCCGCATGCGCGTGCCATATTGCACATGCGCGGCCACGCCATCGGGAAAGCCACCCGTCGTCGTGGCTCGACAATGGTCGCAACAATAAACCGCCGCCTGATGCTCGGTGACCTCCAGGCGTGGCGCAGGCAAGTCGAACACCTGACGCTTCTCGATCCCTTTCACCATCTCCGCCGTCAGGGCGCTCTGACAGGCGCTGCAATGCGTCGCCTCATGCCGTTCGACAAAGTCGGGTGTTGACGTCTGGCGCAGGGTGTCGCCCCGGTGGCCAACTTGGCCGCCACTTTTCTTTCCGGATTTGCCACGCAGGCTGCGCGGGGCTGGCTTCTTCAGGCCATCACTTGAAGGGGGCTTGCTGCTATTGCTGCTGTTCTTGGCCAACTGTCGGCGCAGGTCCGTGATCTCTTCCGCCATGCTCGCCAACGCAGCTTCAAGCTCAGCGATCCGACGCAGAGCCGTGGCGAGAAGTTGTTCAAGGGCGGCAACCTGATCCATCCCACCACTGATTCAGAGAAATCAACCCGGCGCCACAGAATTCAGACAAGAAAGAAAAAAACACGCGCAAAATGGCAAATTCGACTCACCATAAAACTGACAATAACACTCAAACGTGGGGGGTGCTTGGGAGTTACCAAAAAAGATCGGTTGTTCGCGGTGCCAGGATTGGCCCACCAACAGCGAAAGGAAATTCTCGCCCTGAATTGATTGCGCGGGTTTGCCGTTCAGCTCTGACAGTGCACTTGAACCTGTTGCTGCCAGAACCGTTGGCAAAATATCGGCCACATGCGCGGGTTCGTGATGAACGCCTTTTTCAATATGACCCGGCCAATGTGCAATCAGTGGTGTCGAAATTCCGCCTTCGTGCACAAAGTGTTTGAACAGTCGAAACGGCGCGTTTGAAACATTCGCCCACGGCCGGTCATAACTTTGGAATGTCTGCGCGTCGCCGGGCGCAACATCCGGCCTGTTGCCCAGTGTAATTCGGCGTCCATCATGTGTTCGATCGGGATAGAACCGGGCCCAGCCATCTTCGGCCATGAACTCTGCACAGCCCCCATTGTCAGACAAGAACAGGATCAGCGTGTTATCAAACTGCCCGGTTGCCTTCAGGTGGTCAATCAAGCGCCCGATGGACTGATCCATCCGGTCGACCATCGCCGCGTATGTGGCCATTTTGGCAGCTTCCCAATCGGGTTCCGGCTCATTCGTCCAAGCGTGAACATCGCCATCACGCGGAGAAATCTGCCAGGGACATTGCAATACGCCGTTTGCGTTCATCTGTTCATGTCGCGCGGTGCGGATCGCGTCCCAGCCTTTCGCGTAAACACCGTCGTAACGGGCAATGTCATCTGGCGGTGCGTGAAGCGGCCAATGCGGTGCGATATGGGCGAGATACAGAAAGAAGGGTGCTTCGCCCTCGTCGATCATCTCGATGGCCTTATCGGTGATCGCGTCGGTGAAATAGAAATCATCCGGAATGTCGGTGACACGCGTATCGTCTTCCATCAAAAAATGCGGCCAAAAGTAATGCGCGGCGCCGTCGAGAATGCCAAAAAACCGGTCAAATCCGCGCTGTCTCGGGGTGGGATAACCCGGTTCTCCAAGCCGCCAGCTTTCTGGCCGCAGCGCATCATTCTCACGCATCACATGCCATTTCCCTGACATCAAAGTGCGATAGCCGTCAGCCTTCAGATGTTCGGCAATCGTGGCCGCATCCTCGCGCAGAAATCCTTGATATGCGGGTGTTCCAAGGTCAGCACCCATATGCCCGATGCCCGCGTCATGCGGGTAAAGCCCTGTAAGAAGTGATGCGCGCGTCGGACAGCACCGTGCGCAGTTATACATCGAGGTCAGAACCGCGCCATCCTGCGCCAGCGCATCCAAATGAGGCGTGCGGATTTCCGACCCCATGCACCCGAGGTCGGCAAAGCCCATATCATCGGCGAGTATCAGGATGACATTCGGGCGTTCGGTCATTTCTGGCTAAAATGGCAGTTTGAAATCTGCCGGCAGCCCGAGCCCCTCGGTAACTTTCTGCATCTCGTCATGGCTGCGCTGTTGCGCCTTGGCTTGCGCATCCTTGATTGCGGCGAGGATCAGATCTTCGACGACTTCTTTTTCATCGGGGTTGAAGATCGTTGGGTCGATATCAAGCGCCGTCAATTCACCTTTGGCGGTTGCAGTGGCCTTTACCAGACCTGCGCCGCTTTCACCGACTACGGATATGTTCTTCAGGTTTTCCTGCATGTCGGCCATTTCCGACTGCATCTGTTGGGCTTTCTTCATCATCCCGGCCATATCGCCGAGGTTTCCCAATCCTTTGAACATGTTTATCCGCGTCCTCTGCGATATTTGTTGCTGGCGGCTTAGATAGGCGGCTTGTCCGCCGTGGGCAAGAGCGCGCCTATCAGCTTTCCGGCTCAGGTGCCGGAAACCGCTGATTCAGCCGCCACATGCCCCAGGCCAACGGTATCGCGGCCAATCCGCCGATAACATAGGCCAATGGCTCGTCGCCAAAGCTTTCAAACAGCTGCGTATAGGCGTGAATGGCCGCAAAAGTCAGCGCGCCGTTGAATAGCCCGCGAAGATTGCGCCGCGCCGCCCAGAAGATCATCACCGCCAGCGCCACAGCCCAGAGAATTGAATAGACGCCTTCGGAAATCTGCGTGGCGCTGGCGCGGAACTGATCGCGCGCTGCGCGGAACGCCTCCCAGTCGCCACCGAAGTCGCCACGTCGATCCGGCCCCCAGATCGTTTCGCCGACGACATCCCCCCACAACGATCCGACCAGTGCACAAAGATTGGCGACGACAAAGGCCAGCATCACAGCGACGCGGGCATGGCGGGCGGTTCGCTCCGGCGTGCGCAACGCGAGCCATAGGCCAGCCGCGATCAGCACAGTCATCTGAATGATCGAAATGGTTGGTTCTGGCGAGTAGAACACATACGCCGCATGGAAATAGCCAGTCCCAGTTTCCAGTGCCTGTGCGAACGGCACGATCGCAAGCGCTGTGACGACCCGCACATCCGTGAACCATCCGGCCAATGCCAGTCCGCTTGCCGCATAAAGGAAGATCAACGACTTTGCGATGCCGGTCACATCATTCTGTTCCGCTAGGATGCCAATGCCAACCAGATGCATCGCCAGCCCCACTAACAGGATCGAACCAAGCACAAAGCCGTTGGCCAGCGCACCAGTTCGCATCCGCAACCAGATCACTGCGACGACAATCGCGCCGACAGGCAACATGACCCAGCCCGCAATATCTTCATATTTGTCGATCAGCTCAAAAGACGCGCCACCCAACAGCATCCCAGCGCCGATCAGAACCGCGGCATTACCGAACATGCCATAGACCTCTTTGCCTTTGGTCAGGGTCAACACGCCGCCCACAAGCATCAAAAGCCCTACAACGGCGACCGAAACCGGATCAGCCAGCCAGAATATGAACCCCAATGTCGCGGCGATGATACCGAAACACAGCACAGCATTGATCGCCAAGGTGACCATCGCCTCGCGTGCGCGCGCCTCAATGATCCGGGCCTGATCGGCGCTAATCACATTGTCCGCGACCAGCTGGTCGGTGTCGGCAAGTGCCTGCATTTTCGTGCTCCAAGGCGGTGATTTCGCGCCATACTTACCGGAATCCGGCAATCTTCGAAACGGTGGAATTCCCGACCGTTCAAACGCGCGGTTAAACTAGCTCTTCGGTTTCGGCGAGGTGTAGAGGATCAGACCGACGCAAATTGCTGCGACCGTCACGATGAAAAGCGCGGGCGAACCAACACAACCTTCCACCAAAGCAGGTGCACGCAGACCGGTTGGGTCAAACATCGTCAACGCGCTGGCATATACGGTCCAAAGCACAACGACGGCCAACGCACCCCACTGGTGCCTGAACCGGATGACGAGCGCTGAGACGACCAGCAACAGCAAAGCCGGCGGAGTTGCGGCAAGATTGAAGAGTTCCTGAAACGCCGAGACTGGCCCACCGCTCCAGTCTGGCCGCAGCTTGTCGCACACTTCCGCGAATGCTGCACCGGGGACCAAAACGCCGGGAAGGAAGGCGCGAAGAAAATTCACGGCCAGACCTGTGTGGCGATCGTCTTAAACTGCGCGACGCCCATTGAGCGGCGCTGGTTACGTGCCTTGGACCCGGGCGCGTCGAGTCGTGCCCTGACAGCTTCCCGGTTTGCTTCCCAAATCTCGACCACCTCGTAGTCGCCAGACAGAAGGACCAGCATTACAAAATCAAAAGGCTTGTCGGTATTGATCGACGGAACCCGCCCCCAATTCGCGCCGTCGCGTTTCCAGCGGCCCTTGATCTGAATGGTTTCCATTTGCCCGGCTCGTCGGCGGATCGCGTCGTAGCCGGGGCTGCGTGCCTCGGCCAGTTCAAGGCCCAAAAGGCGCGCCGCCTCCATCTCGGCAATTTCGCCAGTCACGCCCAATGGTTTGCCAGTGGTTTGGTGATACTCAACAGCCAGTGCCTTCACATCGCCGATGATCGCTGCTGCGTCGCGCTTCACGTCAGTCCTCTTCGAAGGGGTCCCATTCACCCTCAACCTCGTCCAGCGCCTCTTCGGCGGCGGCTTGTGCGATGTCATCCAGACTGCGAATGTCAAGGATTTTCGCCGCTGGGAACGCGTCAAACACCGCCTGCACCAGCGGATGGCCCTTGGCTTCATCTTCTAGTGCGCGAATGTCGGCATCACGAACCTCGGCGATGGTGTCCCCGCCGCCTTCGTTCACAACTGTCACTGCCCAGCGAACCCCGGTCCACATCTGCAGCTTTCCGGCCAGCCGTGCGGCGAGGTCTTTGGGAGCGTTTACGGTCGGCTCGAACTCGATGCGACCCGGTTGATAGCGGGCGAGGCGCAAGGTCGTTTCAACCTCGACCAACAGCTTCATGTCGCGGTTGGACCTGATCAGGTTAACCACGTTGGTGAAAGTCGGGAAGCGTACCAACGCCTCTTCAGTGTTCAGCGCCTGCGCCGTCGCGCCGCCGCCTGCGGTCGCTCCAGCAGACACGGCCTGCGCACGCGCCTCTACGCTTGCCCGCCCCGGGCTTGAACCGCCGCCACCACCGCCGGGTTCCGGCGGGGGCGGTGTGGCATCCTTCAGTTTCGCGACCAGATCGCCGGGCGGCGGCAACTCTGCCACATGGGTCAGCCGGATGACGGCCATTTCGGCAGCCATCATGGCGTTGGGGGCCAGCGCCACTTCATCGAGCGCCTTCAGCAACATTTGCCACATCCGCGACAAAACCCGCATCGGCAATCGGCCTGCCATATCTGCGCCGCGCGTGCGCTCGTCCGGGTTGATGGTAGGGTCGTCGACCGCATCTGGCGTGATCTTGATGACGCTGACCCAATGGGTGACTTCCGCCAGATCGCGCAGCACGGCAAGCGGGTCGGCCCCGTCGGCATATTGCGCCGAAAGTTCCGCCAGCGCACCCGCCGCGTCGCCGGACATGATCATGTCAAACAGGTCCATCACCCGGCCCCGATCGGCCAGCCCCAGCATCGCGCGGACCTGATCGACCGTCGTTTCACCGGCGCCATGCGACAGGGCCTGATCCAGCAGCGACTGCGCATCCCGCGCGGACCCTTCGGAGGCCCGCGTGATCAGTGCCAGCGCATCGTTGCTGATCTCTCCACCCTCGGCATCAGCAATCCGGCGCAGCATTGCCATCATGTCCTCGGGCTCGATCCGGCGTAGATCAAACCGTTGGCAGCGTGACAGAACTGTGACCGGAACTTTGCGAATCTCGGTCGTCGCCATGATGAATTTCGTGTGTGGTCGCGGTTCTTCCAGCGTCTTCAACAGCGCATTGAACGCGCTGGTCGACAGCATGTGAACCTCGTCGATGATGAAGATTTTGTAGCGACCCTCAGAGGGGCGCGTATTGGCCATCTGATTGATTTCGCGGATGTTATCGACGCCAGTGGACGAAGCTGCATCGATTTCCAGAACGTCGATGAACCGCCCCTCGGCGATCCTCTTGCATGGTTCACACTGTCCGCAGGGCTGGACAGTTGGCCCGCCCTTACCGTCTGGCCCAATACAATTCATACCTTTGGCGATGATCCGGGCAGTGGTGGTCTTGCCGGTGCCGCGAATACCGGTCATCACGAACGCTTGGGCGATCCTGTCCGCTTCAAACGCATTTTTCAGAACGCGCACCATCGCATCCTGACCTACGAGGTCGGCGAAAGTCTCTGGCCGGTACTTTCGGGCGAGAACCTGGTATTTTGAGGTTTGATCGGAATCGGACATCAGGGCAAGATTAGGGGGACGTTTGAATAAGGTCCAGCGAACTTACCGCGTTCGCCCGAAACGAAAGGTCACAGTATGAATGCCCAACACGACCGCGCAGAACGGCTGAAGATCGCTCTGTTTTTCGGGCAGCACCACGTGGTTGAATCCCTGCTGGCAGAGACCCCTGAATTGGGCCGCGCGAATTTGGGATTGGCGATTGCGCTTTACGATATCGAACATTTGGCTGTTGTTTTGGCTGACCACCCGGATCGCGCCAAGCAGGTTGTTGGTGTTCGATCTCCAATATGCCATCTGGCATTTTCTCAGCATATCCACGGCCAAGGTTCGCAAAGTGATATGTTGGCGGTCGCCGAGGCATTGGTGGCTGCTGGAGCTGACGTGAACGATTTCTACAATTACAACGGTGATCCGAATTCGCCGCTGTCAATTCTTTACGGCGCGCTTGGGCACGCGAACAATCTTGTTCTTGCCAAGTGGTTGTTGGAACGCGGTGCAAACCCCAATGACGGCGAGTCGCTGTATCATTCAACCGAGTTGGGTCATCGCGATGGATTGCGGCTTCTCCTTGATTCTGGTGCAAACCCGAAAGGCACAAACGCGTTGCCGCGCGCGCTCGACTTCAACGATCACAAGGCAGTGCAAATGTTGCTGGAGGCGGGCGCCGATCCGAATGAGGGCATCGAAGAACATCCTTCTGGTGAACCGCCTTGGGTCATTCCTGCCCTGCATCAGGCTGCGCGGCGTATGTGCGATGAACGTATGATCAACTTGTTGCTGGACGCAGGCGCAGATCCATCCAAGCGATACAAGGGCATGACACCTTACGCCGTGGCGATGGTTTATGGAAACAAGACTGCCGCCAGTTTGATCAAGAGCGCTGGAGGTGACACAAATCTGAGCGGTGATGAGAAATTGCTTGCTGCGGCGGCGGACGGCACCAGTTTGCAGGGCAAAACTGTCACTGAGGATCAATTGCCTGACGAGTACCGCGATCTGATCCGGGCTGTATTGGGATTTCCCAATGGCCTTAGCCACGTGAGACGTCTCATCGAGATTGGCCTGGATCCAAATCGTCCCGACAATATGGGACTTACGCCGCTGCAAATCGCGGGGTGGGAGGGGCTGCCCGAAGCACTGGAATATTTTCTGGGCCTGAATCCTGACCTCGATCATGTCAACGATTACGGCGGCAATTTGCTTTCAACGATCATTCACGGATCCGAAAACTGTCCGTCACGCGATGATCGGGACCATGTCGCCTGTGCCCGGCTGGCCCTGAATGCTGGTGTCGGTTTGCCACGCCGCGCAATTGAGCTGGCCGGTGTGCCGGAAATGGCAAATTTCCTTGCGGGTTGGGCAAAGCAGAACCCGGATCGGGTTGCCGACGGCGGTCCGGCATGATCACGAATTGCCAGCCTTTGTATAACGGGCTAGGGCTTGTCTTGCTTTACGTTGAAGGACATCCTGCAAAGATGCCGCGATAGGGGGGCGTAACATTGCGATCTTCGATATTGATAGTGGTCGGTCTATGGGCGGTGGCATTCTTCGGCTCTTTCGTCGTCTTATACACTCCTGCGCCTGAATTGGCCTGATGATTTTGATGCCTGTGAATCACTTTGCCGCATGGTCACAGGCACGGAGGTTTCTATTTTGAGGGTATGAGCAAGCGAGACAAAACAGTCACCTTATCCGACGAGCAGCGCATAGCGCTTGAAGCGCTTTGCCGCCGCCGCAAAGTTGAGGCCCTTGTTTGGAAACGTGCGCGTGCGTTTCTTCTTCTGGACACAGGAGAAGACGCCGGAACGGTTTGCCGGATTTTGGATATCGGTCCAACGGTTCTGACGGAATGGCAGTTCGCGTTTGCCGGAGCGGGGTTGTCATTTTTTGGCTTGAAGGGCTACAGCCAGCGACAGGGGCATCTATCGGTGGAGCAGGAACGGGCTTTGAAAGCGCATTTCACCGAACATCCGGCACAGAACGTAGATGAGGTCTGTGCCTATGTTCTGGCCGAGTGCGACCAGAGCTACAGCCCCTCGGGAGCCGCCAGGCTGATGCGCCGCCTGGGGTTTGTGTATAGGAAACCACAATTGCTGCCTGCACAGGCCGATGAAGCCAAACAGGCTGCGTTTATTGCCCAATATGAGGCCATGATGAACGGGTTGGCCGCAGATGAGATGGTTGTCTTTTCGGACGCTGTTCACCCCGAGCATCAGAGCCGCCCCGCCCATGGCTGGTTCCCAAAGGGACAAAAGACGGCCCTGAAGGCGACATCCGGGCGCAAACGGCTCAATATTCAGGGAGCGCTTGACCTTGAGACCTTCCAGTTCACCTTTGTAGAAGGCGAAAAGATCAATGCCCGGACAACCCAACAAATGCTGGAA
Source organism: uncultured Paracoccaceae bacterium (assembly GCA_951812305.1). GTDB lineage: Bacteria > Pseudomonadota > Alphaproteobacteria > Rhodobacterales > Rhodobacteraceae > Rhodobacter_B. The sequence goes on along the minus strand of CATOSB010000002.1, from coordinate 1,262,628 downwards.
AAGTTGGAGCGCAACAACCCAACCATGACGACCATCCATGTCTTTGTCGACAATGCCCGCTATCATCATGCCAGGATACTTCAGCCATGGCTCAACAGCCCGGAACGCCGGGTGAAGTTGCATTTCCTGCCAGCATATGCCCCGCATCTCAACCCAATCGAGCGCCTTTGGGGCGTCATGCACGATTGGGTCACACACAATCGCCACTATGCAACGTTCAACCAGTTCACAGAGGCTATTTTCAACTTCTTCCGTACGACACTGCCAGAAAAATGGCCTGAGTTCCGCGACACCGTCACCGACAACTTCCGCGTTGTATCGCTCAAGGAATACAAAGTGATATAGATACCCACGGGCTTACACCCGTGGTTCTTTCAAAGGTCAAGCTCCGCTTGTCCATTATCTTCTCGGCCCTGCCATCGGACGTAATTCCGTATCGTTTGCTCGTCGACCCCAACGGTGGACACAAAAAATCCTTTGTAAACGCTGTGGGACGATTTTCGCAGCCGCATTCTGCAGACGATAGCCCGAAGACAATGGAAGGGCTATCATCCCCGCGCTTACACGCGGGGAGTTCCCGCTGGATTAAAATCATCATCGGGCTCGGGTGGCGTCTGGTTCTTGATGTATTCCAACCACACCTCGTCTGTCACGTTGCCGCTGCTGGCAACCCGGTAACCGCGGGCCCACAGGTGTTGCCCCCAATATCTTTTGCGCAATATCCCGAACTCGCTCAGCAGCTTGTGCGAACTGCGCCCTTTCAGATATTGCTCCGCACGGCTGACCGACAGGTTCGGCGGGGTCGACACCGGCATATGCTCGTGGTCACGGTTGATTGATCCGGCATGCACAACCATCCCATGCGCCCGCGCCGTCTCGCGCAGCAACTCACGGCAGCGGTTGCCGACATCGCCGCCCAACACCTGGTAGCGGTACTTCGTCACCCACACCAAGTGGTATTTGCAGTCCCAAACCGTATGGCTGCCACGCTTGTACGAATCCATAATCAGGCATCTTAACGCAAATGCCGCGATCCCGTCCGGCTAAAGCCGTGGGGTTTACAGATCCCCTATCGGGGACTCTAACCCGGAAAACATCAGGCCAATTCAGGCGCACGGGTATACATGACGCCAGCCACTGATTTCGGTTTCACCAAGGGCACGAACAAGGTGGGCGCATTCCTGATCTGGCAGGCAATCGCTTTTGCATTGGCGGCGGTCTGCCTGTTCCTGAGATGGTCAACGTCTGATGAGCGGCTTCGCCGGATTGCCGCAGTGCCATCAATATTTATTGGCATCATGATCCTGGTGGTTGCGGGTCTTTTCCTTTGGGCAGGTTTTTCGACGGCTTAATTTCGATCTGCGAAGATATCCACAAGACATGCCCCGAAAATTCAAAGACTCCGCAATATATTGAACGGTTTTGATTGCGGTTTGCGAAGTTCGCTAGGTTTGCGGCGCCATACATGTTACAATCATTGCGAAAGCAAACTCGAACCAGTGCAACGGAAGATAATTTGACACGGTCCAGATTAAACAAGCCAGTGCAGCGCGCACAGCCATACGCACCCAACAAAAATGCTCAGGCAGGGGCAGGGGCCACGGCAAACCATTCACTGGCTGAAAGAAGCGAAGAACTGCACCAATTGAAATCGGTCCTTAACAGCGGCGCATCCGTTCAACGGCTTTCTGCGCTGCAAAGGGTTGCCAATACCGGCGCGGCGCAACGCGCCGACGATGAAGAGGCCCAGCTTAAGGCTATTCCCGCACAGCGCGCGGAAGATGAAGAGGCACAATTGAAAACTGCGACCGTGCAACGCGCCGATGACGAAGAAGCGCAGTTGAAATCAAACGCGGAATCAAATGGCGCGACCGTTCAGGCCAAATTTGAACGTGGCGGCTTGCCGGGGGATTTGAAAGCCGGAATTGAAACCATATCCGGGATGTCGATGGACGGCGTGAAAGTTCACCGAAACTCTTCCAAACCTGCGGCTGTTCAGGCCCACGCCTACGCGCAAGGCAGTGACATTCATCTTGGCCCGGGACAGGAAAAGCATCTGCCGCACGAGGCTTGGCACATCGTACAACAGGCGCAAGGTCGGGTGAAACCGACAATGCAGATGGCGGGCGTCTCTATCAACGACGACACCGGATTGGAACGGGAAGCCGACGTAATGGGCGCGAAAGCGAATTCCGCCGGCAGCGCGGCAATTCAACAAAGAAGTTTTGGGACCCATTCGACAAAATATAATTGACTGCTTTGATTTACTGGCAGAGATTGGTCGATTGCTTCTTCCTCCATCAATAAGCAGCGCTGAACGAGCACCGGGTACTTGGCGATATCCTTTGACATGACGGTACAATTTTTAACGTTACAGCGACGCGTTCGGATTGTTGCAGCCGCGGCAATCGCGATCATGTCACTAGCGGCGTGTGAGCCTGCCCCTGCGGCTGACCCATGCGTGCAATCGGATCCCGGCAAGCGCGCGCTGGCCGGTGCTTACGTCCGGCAAAATACTGGAACGCCCAAGCTGGAACTGATCCCGATCACGGGCTCTCTGCGACGGAACGGACGCCTGCACAAAATATTCATCGGCGATGATGATTTTGACGCGCGTCGCGACCGGGACAGCGAGATCGATGGCGCGCTTAAAGGATTCCGAGGCGCTCGTGCGGTGCCGGTCGAGGCGATGCGTGATGCGGCAGAGGGTGTTTTCGTTTACGATTTCAACTATCACCCGTTGCGGCAGCCGATGTTTGACGGTCTGGCGGTTTTGGGAACGCCGACCGCACCATCATCAATTCCAGACAGCGGCAATTCCGTTTTGCGCGGTCGCGCATTTCTCCGAATCATCAGCCTCGCGGAGGGCGCAGAATCCAAGGTGCAGGAGCTGACCGGGAAGGCCGAGCTGCGGGTTTCTCATGGTTCAAAGATCGCAAACCTAACAATTGATCAATTCGACACGGATGCCCCATTTGAATCAATAACTTGGAGGCGAGTAAAATTATGCGGCGCACGTCTTGCCAGTTCAGGAGGAGGCGGATTTCAACTTTTAGACGATCAAGGTGAACCCGTTTTGTTTGCCGGCGCAAGTGATGCATCACCTGCTGGGACCGCGATTTTTGACGGGCGATTCTACGGCGCCGATTCCGGTGGCAAATCTACCAGCATCGGCGGTGGTATTCTGATCCAGGGAGACTTGGGCCTGATTTCCGCTGTATTTGTGGTCAGTCCTGGGGGTTAATCTGGGGATAACTCTCTGAATTCGTTTCCTCCTTGAATTTGCTTTTGGATTTCGCAAACTGGTTGTGTCGCGGCCAATGATTTCGCCGTGCCGCTGTACCAATTTGGTGCAGTCCAGCTGGGGGAAGTGGTCTCCGAATGGGGCTTGAATTTTGCGCCACCGAAGCAATGCGTTTCGGGGGGTGGACATGAATTTGAAAGGGTCACAATTCCGGGTGACCGATGGCGTCGCGCAGGTTGATCGCCTGCCGGTTGCGCTTTCAGATGGGTATTTCAGACCGCAAGAACGCGAATTGCACGATCATCTCGCGATCGCTGCGCGATTGGCCGATGCCTCAGACTTTTCTACAACAACAAGGAATTCCGCCCAAAACTGGTTGCCGCTGTTTCAGGCAGAACCGGCCGTGGCCTTGGCAGAGCTGCTGTCAATTCAACTGGATGCCAGACGCCTGGATTTTGAGGCGGCGCTGGACAGCAACCCGGACAAAGCCGTCGCGATGTTGTACCGTCGCGCCAAGCAGATTGAGCGACTGCGCGATGTGCTGGTCAAGCATAAGTATCAGGCGCTTGTGGATATCATCGACAATGTCGGCGACGAAATGCGCACGCCAGAACTTCTGGAGCTGGCTGATCGCGCGCTTGGTATGAAGCCCGGCCAAGTTGCGCTTGAGCTGGCGAAACTAACCCGCGATGGGCTGTCGGACGACCTGATCGAAAAGGCACGGCTGGCGCGGCGGTTACTGGGTCACGCACATGAGCATTTTGTCACAGTGATAAACGCCGTGCGACCGCGCGCAAAAAAGGCATTTAGCGAAAGAATAAACTCTGGCGGTAACTCCCAAGCACCCCCCACGTTTGAGTGTTATTGTCAGTTTTATGGTGAGTCGAATTTGCCATTTTGCGCGTGTTTTTTTTCTTTCTTGTCTGAATTCTGTGGCGCCGGGTTGATTTCTCTGAATCAGTGGTGGGATGGATCAGGTTGCCGCCCTTGAACAACTTCTCGCCACGGCTCTGCGTCGGATCGCTGAGCTTGAAGCTGCGTTGGCGAGCATGGCGGAAGAGATCACGGACCTGCGCCGACAGTTGGCCAAGAACAGCAGCAATAGCAGCAAGCCCCCTTCAAGTGATGGCCTGAAGAAGCCAGCCCCGCGCAGCCTGCGTGGCAAATCCGGAAAGAAAAGTGGCGGCCAAGTTGGCCACCGGGGCGACACCCTGCGCCAGACGTCAACACCCGACTTTGTCGAACGGCATGAGGCGACGCATTGCAGCGCCTGTCAGAGCGCCCTGACGGCGGAGATGGTGAAAGGGATCGAGAAGCGTCAGGTGTTCGACTTGCCTGCGCCACGCCTGGAGGTCACCGAGCATCAGGCGGCGGTTTATTGTTGCGACCATTGTCGAGCCACGACGACGGCTGGCTTTCCCGATGGCGTGGCCGCGCATGTGCAATATGGCACGCGCATGCGGGCAGTGGCGGTCTATTGCAATGTTCAGCAGCTGATACCCGAGGATCGGGTCTGCCAGCTTATGCGCGACCTGTTTGGGGCCACCAGCTTGTGCGCGGCCAGCGTGACCAACTGGACGCGCGGCGCGGCAAATAAGATGGGTGTCGTGGTTGAACACATTCTCGCCCGGCTTGCCGAAGGCGGCGTTCGGCATCTGGACGAGACCGGACTTCGTGTTGCCGGCAAGCTGCACTGGCTGCACACGATCTGCGATACCGCCTTCACCCATTACCGCATCAGCGCCAAACGCGGTGCTGTTCCAACCTTCCTGACCGGCGGGACGATCATTCATGATCACTGGAAACCCTACTACGCCCATATGAGCGGAGTGGACGCCCACGCCCTCTGCGGGGCGCATCACTTGCGCGAACTCAAGGCCATCGAAGAGATCGAAAAAGAGCCTTGGGCGACGGAGATGAGCGCAGTGCTTCATAGCGCCAATCAGCTCAGATGCGCGGCTCAGGATCAAGGCGAGACCGAACTCCCGGAACTGGTTCGCCAGGGTATAGTCACCAGATACATGGCGATCCTCGCCAAGGGGCTCGCCTTCCACGAACGCCGGCCCCCGCTGGCCAAAAGCCCCGGCACCCGCGGCCGAAAAGCCAGGCGGCCAGGCCACAACCTGCTCCTCCGCCTGCGTGACTACCGCGATGACGTTTTGCGATTCATCGCCGACTTCGCGGTCCCATTCACAAACAATCAGGCCGAACAGGACCTGCGCATGATGAAGCTGCGCATGAAAATCTCGGGCACCTTCCGCACCCTCGAGGGCGCGCGGGTCTTCGCCGACATCAGGTCCGTCATCTCGACGGCCAGAAAACACCGGTTCAACATCCTGGAAATCCTGACCCTGTCACCACCTCAGATCATCGCACGGCTCTGACGGAACAAAACCCCGCAACCCTATCGGACAGGGTGCTTGGGAGTTACCTCTGGCGAAGTTGATCCATCCATCGGGTTGTTGATCAGCCATTTCAGGTTGCTGGAAAAAGCGGAAACCAAGGCCAACACATTCCCTGATCGGCACATCGATTTCTACTATCGCGACGTTTTAGGACAGAAACCAAACAAAGCAACGGCAGAGACGGTTCTTCTTCGGTTTCAGCCATCGACGGCGCAAACGGTTCTGAACAAAGATCGCATGATTTTGGGCAGTGTCGCGGGCACAGAAATCTCAAAACGCTACCGCCTTCTTGATTCAGTGCGCGTTGTCCCGGCAAAAGTTGAAGAAAGCCGGATCCTTGTCTTCGACCGTGACCCGGCGATTTCAAACCAGCGCACACTTGGCTTCGTAACTGGGGTCCGCGCGGACCGCCGCGCGGTCGACGGCACCGAGAAAAGTGAACGCGCATTCGCGCCATCGGACGCGGAAAAGGTTGCGCTGGGGCTGGATATTCAAAGCCAGGTCTTAAGCCTGTCCGAGGGACGCAGAGAGATCACTGTTACCATTGAAATGAAGCCGCGAAACCCGGTGGAATTTCCTGAAATACTTGGGGTCGAAGAAGGCCAGAGAAAAGCCGATGGCGGCGGCAAAGGGACGTCGGAGTTTAAATCCAGACGGAAGCTCCCCAGCCAGAAATACCGGGAACGTTTGCGCGAAGCGGTGTATGCAATTTTGCGCGAAAATCACGAAACAAATGTCGCCTTCACCGCGACGCAGCCATCAAAAACCGTCGACAATATTTTCGAGCGCGTCTTTGAAATGTTCAATTCAAGCCCGATTCCGGCTGACCCGAGGCGCAGATTTTATCGGGCGTGCCTTGAAAAAGCGAAGACGTCTCAGCAGGTCAGCTCAATTTACGGCCGGATTGTCACCGAGACGCTGGTTGAGAGCAAGGAATGGCCCAAAGGTACCTTTCGGAAACTGATAGTTGCAAAATTTCGCGACATTGGTTTGGCTGATCCGACCTTAGAGATTGCATCAGGACTGCGTAAACCCACTCAGTCCGAACAGAAAGATCAGGACGCGGCGGCCGACGTTCTTGAATGGTTCGATCGTGCACCGTCAGACATCCTGCAGGAATTTCTGAACGGCGCCTTTAGGGTGTCTCTGTCCACGGCGGAGGGGCCGTTGGTCGTAGACACGGCGCGCGCAATTCCGATCCCGCATGAGCCAAAAAAGGGAGAAAAAAGAAAGATTGGTTTTGCTTTGCGACTGGTGCTGGATGAATCGGTTCCGGCTATTGTCGGCAATGGCGACGGTGAAGCACCCGCTTTGCACATCCGAATGGATGATGGTTCGTTTTTCTGCCCGTTTTCGTTGTTTGAACCCTATGCCATCGATCAGGTGACAACCAAAGTAAGGGTCAAGGGACTGACGCGATTGACGGGGTATTCCGACGAAGGCGCGCTGGATTTGTCCCAGCCCTTCATGCCTTTCGGCGCGGCACCCAAAGACAAATCCACCTTTATTGCCGGATCGCGTGAAATGGCGATTAAACCCGTCACACATGTAACCGCAAATTTGCAATGGGCGAACCTGCCGGCAGGACCAGCAGGATTCCTCGATTATTATGAAGGATACGGCGAAGATTTCGAGGTCCCAAATCCCCAGCTCGCGATTTCGTACCTGCAGCCGGATGGTTGGAAGCCGTTGGCAAACCACTCGGTCCCACTGACGCAATCCAAGTTGGGTCTCGTCGGCCTTAATCCTGAACGATCAATCGAAGGCGCAATTCCCGGGCGCCCGGTTGCGGCCCGTTCAGGCACGACCGACTTGGATTTCCTGCAACGGAATCGAATTCGCGCGGGGATGATAAAGATCGAACTTGACTGTCCGGGCGACGCCTTTGGTCATGCGGAATACCCGGCGGCAATGTCGCGCGCCTTGCGCCCAACATTGATTCCATTTTGGCGGCGGACAGTGCCCAGCGTTCCATTTACGCCTGAAATTGCCAGTATCACGATGGACTACACGGCGGTCGAAGTCATCGACCTGGATGCTCCGCAGGCGGCAAGACCCGATCAGCGTTTGACGCAGATCACCCCATTTGGAAAAGCAGAGGTATTTCCGAACCGGTATTTGCCCGGCGCAGGGCTGTTTGCCCGCCGTTTGGCCAATGGTTGTCTGTTTTTTCGCATCGATGGCGATGGCATTTCGAACACGCTCTCAATCCTGTTTGAAATGGAAAGATCCAGCCACAAACGTATTTCCTTCACACCGCCCAGCCTGAAATGGTTCTACATGACCGCGCAAGGCTGGAGCGCATTGCCTGAGTGGAGCGTTGCGTCGGATTCGACTGACGGATTGATGCGATCCGGTGTGGTCCGGCTGCGATTGCCTGATGATGCTGCGACCCAGTCGAGCCTGATGCCGGGGCAGGGCGCCTGGGTTGCGATATGCATCGATAAATACCTTGGCGCGTTTCCAAAGCTTCGGTCCGTAACCGTCAACGGAGCCAGAGCAATCCGCGAGGACGAAACCGACGACCCCGCAGACAAGTCCCACCAGCCAACCGACTGGTTTCTGGAAGATGCCGAACCGGGCGTCGCCGCGATAGAGCGGATTGGAAATACCATCGAAGGTTGCCCTGCCGAGAAAAAATCCGAGTTTCGGGTCCGGGTCAGCGAACGTCTTCGCCACCGTAACAGGGGCATTATGGCCTGGGATATCGAACGCCTCGCCCTTTCAAGATTTCCCGAAATCTGGAAGGCGAAATGCTTTCCAACGCTGGACCGCAACAGCGAAAAAGCCGAACCTGGTGCGGTTACGCTGATTGCAGTTCCATATGCCCCGGAAGATGCAGGCGACAATCCCGCACAACAGCGCATGTTCGATGTCCTTACTTTGCGACGCATTCAGGCGGAGTTGAAGGAACACTGCTCGCCCTTCACCAAGCTTGACGTCGCCAATCCCAGTTTTGAACGTCTGCAGGTTCGGGCCCGCGTCGGCTTCAAGGAAGAGCGCGACGACGGTTCACTGATGCAGCAGCTGAAACTGGATATTTCCCGCTACCTCAGTGTCTGGACAGCCGACGCACCAATGAACGGTTTCGGCTGGAGCACGCATCTGAATGATGTCGGAGCCTTCATGGCAAACCGTGACTATGTCGAATTCTTTTCGGAACTTTCATTGCTGCAACTCGTGGGAGGTGATGACGAAAGGTACACATTGTACGACACTGCCCACCCGACACCCGACAACTCTGGAACGAAGCCGAACCTGACATGGTCGGTGCCTTGGGCACTTCCGCTGCCAATGGAAGAACACTGGATCGTTCCTACCCGCGAAAAGGCAATTGAACGTGCTGGTCCGACCGGAATCGGCGGATTGGTCGTCGGCCAGAACCTTGTCATCGACCGAGATCAAAAATGAGCCAGCAAGACCGCAAGACTCTGAAGAACTATTTCAGCGAAGGGTCGCTGCCCACGTCGCATCACTACAGCGACCTCGTGGATTCGATGGTGACGTGGAAGGATGATGGTTTCGATAAGGACCCCGATGAAGGCTGGCGCATAGCGGCCACTGATACCGGCGCGCTAATGAGCTATTACACTGGAATTGGCGAATCCGAACCCAAATGGACATTGGGCATGGGTCGCACCGAGGGGTCGCTGCACTATTCCAGCCAAACTGAAGGCGAACAGACGCCCGGGTTTTCTATGCTGCCCGATGGCCGGTTTGGTGTTGTGAATGCCAAACCGAAATGGAGGCTGGACGTGAACGGCGTCGTCCGCATGAAAGGACGTATCGGTTATCCCCGGCGTGATGGAGAGCAGGTGATTCCAGCCGACGGCGAATGGCACAATATCTCCGAAGTTCTGGATGGGTGTCACGCGATCGAGGTGATCGCAGGTGTGGGCGGTGAAAAATACAAAGGCCACTATGCGTTGATCCACGCAATCGCGCTGAATGCTTATAACCCGCGGAACTGGTTTCTGAATTGGCTGTTCGGGCGAAAACGTATCCGCAAACAGCAAGCCGTTTTTGGTTCTTATACCAAGGGTTATTCAATCTGACCGACTTTCGCCCAGTTGCGGCTTGCGATGGATGTGATGGTTTGCGGTCTTGCGATGAGGTTGTTCCAGGCCTCGCACCCCGCGTCGAGAATCGCGTCATATGTGTCGAACGTCCGGTTTGCGAGCCATGTCTGGCGGAGATATTGCCAAATGTTTTCGGTTGGATTCAGCTCTGGTGATTTGGGCGGCAGAAACATGAGCGACAGGTTTTGCGGGATTTCCAGAGCGGATGTCGTGTGCCAGCCGGCTTGGTCCATGAGGATGACGGCGTGGGCGCCATCGGAGACAATTTTGCTGATTTCTTCCAGGTGGCGCTGCATCGCATAGGTGTCGGCTGCTGGCATCATGATCGCCGCGCCGGTGCCGCGTTCGGGGCAGATGGCGCCAAAAAGATACGCATTTTGGTAACGCTGATCGGCGGGCTGGCGGGGCCGTGTGCCCTTGCGTGCCCACTGGCGGACGCGGGTGTTCTTCTGACCGAGACGCATCTCGTCCTGGAACCAGATTTCGACGGGTTTGTCCGGCGGCACCCCCTGAAGCGTCTCCTTCAGATTGTCGCCGAAGTTTTTTTGAAATCCTCAATGACCTGCACGTCCTGCCCCGGGTGCTGAGGGCGTGCGCTGATGTGGGAAAAGCCCAGATTGTGCAGAATCTGCCCCACATGGCGCTCGTGATAGTCGACGCCAAAACGCGCCTTGATCACATTCTTCAAATCGACCCGCCGCCAGCGGACGACACCGTCCTTTTCAGGATCAGGACCGGTCTCGACAAGAGCCGCCAGTTCATCCAGTTGCGCATTGTCAAGGCGGGATCGCGAGCCTCCTCGCTGCCGATCCAGCAGCCCCGCTGGACCATCAGCGTTGAAACGGAGCACCCAGTCCCTGAGCGTTTGCCGGTCCATCCCGCCAATGCGGGCCGCAGCCCCACGCGACATGCCATCGGCGATAGCGGCAAGCGACAAAAGCCGTCGGCTCTGCCGGGCATCAGAACTCTCTGCGGCAAGCTTGCGCAGATCATTGGCGGTAAAATCGGCTCGCATCGGTATCCTGGCTGGCATCGGTGGTCTCCTTTGCCAATCTTGAATCACCTCAGCACCTCAGGCGGTACCCAAAATCCATAGCTGAGTCATTTTGAAGCACCCTTGGTATTATGCCGACCGCCTGCGGCTTCGTTGGGTGAACGTTACGAACAAGGCACAAGTTGCCAATGCGCGCGAAAACGCAAAAAGCAGCGGACGCCGTTACACCCGGCCCTATCAGCTTCAGATCCGGACCAGCACGAATTACGGCGATAAATACTCGGTTCGTTATTACACAACGCGCCTTTGGTTTGACAGTTCAATGGAAGGGTCGCGTCAGGCCGACGTGGACCGGGACGAGGATCTGTTGTGATGGGTTGCTGCCATGTCTGATCAGCTCGATTTCACGGCACTTCGTCAGGAGGCCATCGCCCACGCCCAGGCTGCATCGGGAAATCTTTGGACTGATTTCAACATCCATGATCCCGGCGTCACGTTGATGGAGCAATATTGCTTTGCCCTGACGGAACTTGGCTATCGCGCAGAATTTCCTGCCGGCGATTACCTCGCAGAAATCGATGGGTCGATTGACCTGAAAAAGCTGGGTCTTCACCAGCCGGATGGAGTTCTGCCAAGCCGGCCGGTTACCGCCGCCGATCTGGGCCTTGCACTTACCGATGCGGCGCCCGCGGCGCGTCGCGTGATGGTTGAACCGGTCTGCGCGGAAATGGCGGAACCCGGGCGCCCCGACGCCAAGCGGTGTGACAGACGGGGGCTTTATGACATTTACGTTGTACCGACACGGTCGCACGGTGACGAAGAAAAGCGGAATGCAGAAGCGCTTGAACAGGTCCGGCGGGCATTCCATGCAAATCGCAATCTTTGCGAAGACATCGCCACTTTGCAGACGGCAAAGGCAGTGCCTTGCATCCTAGAGGCGGAAATCGAGGTGCGCCGCCGTTACTCACCCGAACGTGTTGCCGCGCTGATCTTTGAGTGCTGCGGGCGATTGTTGACGGATGGCGATCACACGGGCGTGGTGGATCGCGTCAGCTTGCGCGATGCGTTCGAGGCGCCCGAAAAGCTTTTCGGTCACGATGGAACAATGCCGGAAGGGTGCCAATTCCTTGATCATTTCTTCGCGGCACTTTCTGACATCGACGAAATTCTGAACGTCATTTCGCTGAAATTTGTTCATATCGACAAGAAGACCGGGGATCAAAGGGACCCGTTCTTCGACCCTCTGCCCAAAGGGCATTACCGCCATTTGGAATTTCCAAAAACCCAAGGCGCGTGCAAGCTGACGCTTCGCAGTCGCGGGCTGCCGGTTCATTTCGACGTTGTCCAAATGGGCAAGGAACTTGTGCGGACCCGCGCAGATCGCCTTGGCAACGATGTGGTTCACACGGACAAATCTGAATGGCAACGCAAACCGGCTGGCCGTTACCGTCATTTCGACCACCTAAGGATCGGTGAAACGCTTCCAGCGGCTTATCGGGTCGGGTACGACGTGCCGCCCTATGGCCTGAGCGCGGATGAATTGAGCGCCGCCGCGCAATTGCGCAGTTACCTTGGGTTTTCCGATACGCCGCTATCTGGTCAGAACGCCGATTACTCCGCTTTGAAAGAGCTGTTCGCTGCCGATTCCGGAACCGGTCGCAGTTATCAGGCGACGGTGCCGGATTACGGTGCTGCGCCGTCGAAATCACTGACAAATCTGGATGAGGTCACCAAAAAAATTGCCGAATTCGATCCCTGGCGCGACCGCAAGGGCCGTGTTCTTGACCATCTTCTGGGCCTTTACGGTCAGGCATTTTACCAGAACTCCTTACGCAATCACGATATTTATCGCGGGCCATCTGAACGCCAGGATAGGGTTCTGAAAAACCGCGCCCGGTTCCTTCACGCTATCCCTGAACTGGATACCAACCGATCCGGCGCGGTCGATTACATGCGCGCCAGCAGTTGCCAAACGTCTGGATTTGGCCGGAAACTATCGATGCTTCTGGCGTTTCGGGATCGGCCGCAAACGACACTGACTGCCGCGCTTGACGGTGTGAAATTGAGCATCTTGCGCGATCGGTCGAACGATGTTTCCGAATTTGCGTTCGTCAATCGGGAAGACATTGCAGCGCCAGATGATTTGCTGTCCATGCTGGTGCCCAGGCGCGAAAGCTTTCCCGCCATTGATCAATCCGAGCTGCTTTCAAATGTCCTGTTCGTCAAGAATGGAACCGCACCCGCGCGGGTCTTCCGGGCAGCGGCCAATCTGGACTCCTATATCCTCAATAGAAAGGCAGATAACCACTGGGACGTCTGCCTCGACATTGGCGACAAAAAACGCCTGCCTTTGGTAGATATCTGTCGAACCCGTGACGAAGCTGTCGATTGCGCCAACAACGTCGCCGGTATGTTCGCGGATCTGAACATTGAATCATGGGGCAACGTACTTGGAAACCCCTCTCACCCCATACTAATCACGGGGGCATTCAGGCTGGTCAACACGGGGCAAAAGGTGCGCGCCATGGAGAACAACTTCCCAATCAACGAAGATCTCGCTTATGAGAAGATCCGGGACCTCATGTTCGACATGATGGAAGAGGACCCCAACCGTTTCTACGCCCTCACGGATAAGCTCAATGAACTGGCTGCGCTCCCTAAAAGAACCATGACACTTGTGCTCGATCTGATGGCTGCCACTCCCTTTCAGGTGATCATCCCGAAACACGTACGGAAAAATGACCCTGATACATTCAAAGCAGATCACGAAACCGTTTCAAATGTTCTATTTCTTGGAGAGTTTGGCGGAATTGCCGTTGAACTGGAGCCAAATGAGGCTTTGAGAGAACCGAGGATCATTTCCATAACAATGGTGGAAATCCCTCATCGCAACCCTCTGCGAAAAAGGGTCAACGAGTATCGTAAAAAACGAATCAAAAAACTACGAAAAAATTCTGTCGAGTAGTGCACTGGTGACGCCAACGTCTTATCCAGAATCGGGGTTACTGATGGTCGGATCAGGTGACCGCCAGGACGGGCTCGATATCTCTGGCTACCCCGAAGAGATGGCGGTGCATCTCATTCTGTCCGACTGCGCCGCGCGCGCGGACGGCGCGCCGCAGGGGTACAAGTTCGCCTCGATGTGATCAGCCGCGGGTCGAGGCGATCGCGCTGATTTCGGTCGTTTGCGGCGGGTTGGCGAATGTCGGACCGACTGTTGATTTGTATTTGTCAAACGCGGCGCTTTGAAGAAATGCATTCTTTCCCGCGTCATCACCGAATTCTAACACACCCACAAACTCTGTTGGGTCACCAGTCGTAAAACACGAATAGTTTACGCCGTTGACGCCCTCGGATTTCAATCCGGCGACAAGCGCATCCATCGCCTTGACCTGATGATCGTGGTCGTCGGCGGATTTGAGCGTATAGCGAACGAGGAGGGACATGGCAGCTTCCTTTTCTGTGTGGCTCCAAGTTATTTAGGCATTTGGTTAAATGCAAGTGATTAGCCGTGCAATGAATACAACTAAAAATTGTCTCCTCTCCTGCAACTTCTGAACCAATTTTAGTCAAACTCTCGCGTTAGAAGGTGCGCAGGGTTGTACGGATGGATCGTCCGCACAGGAGTTGGAAGACAATGGATATCAAATACGCGACATTCGGACTTCGCGAGAGATTGGCGCAGTTTTGCGCCGACGAACGCGGCACGGCTACGGTCGACTTCGTTGTTTTCACGTCATCTTTTGCTGCTTTGGCGGTTGCAACCGCGATTGACGCGATGGAGGCGGTCGATGGCCACGCCGACGATCTGACATTATGCATCAAGCGCCAGAAAAACACGCTTAAGAACAGCCACAAGTGGGATTATCAGACGTCGTTGAACAAAATGCAGAAACGCTGCGGCAGGATATAGCCGTCAGCTCAGGCCCATAACCGTACAATCACGAAACCTTTGCACCACGCTCGCCGCGCCGGTCAGATCGGTGGTGGCGGATTCCACACCGATGAACGAGGTCGCCAGCAGGTTGAATTTTAACCCGTCCAAAACGTTATCAAACCCTGTGTCAGCGGCGCGGACGGTGCGGCGGTCATCGGACAATTCATGCAGGTTGGTTGAAATCGTGAATGTGCGAAGTCCTTCAAAACGAATGGAAAATGGCTCTCCACCCGGCCACTGGCCGGTCGTGAGTTCAACCGTGATAGCATAAGGCTTTTCGTGGCGTGGATCGAAGGTGACAACCATTTCGGCGGATGGTTCAGAGTGCCAGATCGTGCAGATCGGATCTGATGTGAATTCCCACGCGACGGCCGGGGGTGAGAGGAGCAACAGGGAGAGGATCGCGCGCATGGTGTCAGTGTAAACGTCCGAATTCATTTGGAAAGCCCAGGATTGACCTGCATCAAGGTGACGTGACCGGACCGCGCGCTATAGTGACCGGGAAAGAGGAGGTTTCGTCCATGTTTGATCACATACTCTTGCCCATTGCGTTGGATCACAACCCGGAAAAAGGGTCCGCCATGCAGATCGCGCAGTCGCTGGTGTCCGAGACCGGGAAGATCACGATCCTGAGCGTCGTGGAGGTCATCCCGACATATGTCGACGCCTATCTGCCGGTAGAGGCGCGGGCCGAAAAGATCGATGAAACCAAGAACCTGGTGGAAGAGTTCGCGGCGATTTACCCCAAATGCAAGGCCGAAGTCGTGTATGGCCACGCGGCGAATTCAATCCTGAGTTTTGCCGAGGAACATGACGTGGATTGCATCGTGATTGCATCGCATAAACCCGGCGTGGCGGATTTCCTGATCGGGTCAACGGCGGCACGCGTGGTTCGGCACGCGCAGTGCCATGTGCATGTGGTGCGATGATTTCCGTTTAATTCTAGGGACTTGATGTAGATCAAGGCAAGCGAGTGCAACCTTTGCTAAGCTATAATGGCAAAGGAGGTTCACATGTTTGATCACATCCTTCTTCCCATCGCGCCGGACCATAATCCCTTTCAGCAAAAGGCGATGTCCGTGGCACAAACTTTGCTAAACGACGGTGGAAAGATCAACGTGATGAATGTCGCAGAGATCATTCCGCACTATGCCGCCGCGCAGATCCCCGATGCCCTGATGCACCAGAATGTCGAGGCATCTCAAGAACTTGTGGCAAAGGCGGCGGCCAAGCATGACAATTGCGAGGGCGTGTCGGTGCAGGGGCATCCGGCGAATGCCATTCTGGATTATGGCGAAAGCAACGGCGTCGACTGCATCGTCATTGCCTCGCACAGGCCGGGACTTGCGGACTATCTGCTTGGATCCACGGCAGCGCGGGTGGTGCGGCATGCAACGTGCCATGTGCATGTGGTGCGTTAACGAAAGGTTGCCAATGCGTCCGTGAGGTTGCCGCGAATCGGGGGTTAATTCCTTATTTTGCTGGGTAATGGCCGTGCTGTATTGCGTCGGTATCACGTTGGTATTGCGTCGGTGCGATGTCGGTTTTCGGGGCGGGTTAACAGGGCGTTCGGTGGGCGATTGTTAGGGAAGGTGAACAGGGTCTTTAGGAGGTCCCGGATCAGGTCCGGGGCTGCGCTTGGCTGAGGCGCGACGGGTGTGGCGGCCAGCGGGTGCCCGTGGGGTGGCGATGGGGCGCTGAAAGCTCGCAGCTTTATCCTGAGTGTCGCATCCAAGATCGATGGCTGCCACCCAGCCTTAAGAAATCGCCAGCCCGCCTCTCGCGCATTGGGCTTGCCCAATGCGCTGCGGGCAACACATTGCTTTGCAATGTGCGAGAGGCGGGACGGGCAGGTCCCTCTCGGGACATTTCTGCACAATGCCCTTCCGGGCAATGGATGGCCGGGGCGCTGCGCGCTGTTAACCCGGCAAAAAGACCAAAGCGTCAACTAAAAAATTATCAGAGTTGCCCTTGAGGTCTTATCGACTAGTTGCTTTTTGACAATTGTCGTAGTTTCGGGAAAATTTTGGAAATGGTGTAAGCGATGACTGTCGAAGAAAAAGGTAAGCGGTTTTCTCATGTCTATCTTTCGGGTGACGCCCTTCAAAAAGACAGCAAGAAGGCAAGGTTTCGCTTGTCGAAGTTGGCCGAAAGAACATTTCCAGACGCTAAGTCTGATCGTCATGGACATCGTTCTCCGGACTACAACGGTCGCGCGCAAGACGCGATTGAGAATGAACTAGGAATTAGGTTCGCATCCAAGTCAGCGAGTGGAGGTTACTATCCGATTTGGTCTTGGTATTTTAACCGAGTAACAAATGTGGAGTTGCTGGACACTATTACCGTCCTCTCGAACGAGCTGAACAATACATTTGGAAAGGACGCAAGTTTGTTTATTGCGGCCGCTTACCACCCTTCAAAATTTCCGGATCTGATTTGACGTTTGTCTGATCTGTGTGATTCAAGGAGTCTCCACTGCTGATATTGGAGGCTGGTTTGTTGGGAAATGTTTGTTTTTCAGAGCTTTATTCGAAGGTTGAGGCGGATTTTCAGGACCGCTTGCTCGGGTATCACAAGTCGCGCCGGGAGGGATTGTGCATCATAGCAAGCGTGATTTTGAACACGCGCAGCGTCAATCTGATGGAAAATGCGGCTGCTCTGCCCCGCGATATCGGCTCTGTGGACCACCGCTATCAATACATTTCGCGGGTTCTGGGCAATCCTCACATCGATACTGATGAGATCATGCAGGCCTATGTTGGTGAAATTTTCCGCCGCCAGTGTGAGGCCGGAGAAACGATTGTGGTGGCCCTTGATCAAAGCAAGCTCAACGAAGGGCATGAGGTTTTGATGTTATCGGTGCGGATGCGGGATCGGGCCCTCCCGGTCGCCTGGCGTGTACGCCAGACCAAAGGGCCGATTGGATGGCGCGTGCAACATGAGCTTTTGGAAGCAGTCCGCCCATGGCTCCCGGCGGATGCGCGTGTGTTGCTGGCGGGAGATCGGTTTTATGGAACCGCCCGATTGGTCGCATGGTGCCAGGAGGCTGGATGGGACTACCGGCTGCGCATGAAGGGAAATATCACACTGCAACATCAGGGTGGCGAGATGATGACGCGCGAAATTGCCCAACTGATGCCCGAAGGGCTTGTAAACGCTGAGCTTTACGGAACGGGCGTCTTTAGCAACATTGGAGTGCTTCACGAAGAGGGGCACAAAGAGCCTTGGATTATTGCCATGAATGCAGCACCGTCCGAGTACAAGGTGCTCGATTATGGAATGCGTTGGGGAATTGAAGCCATGTTCTCCGACTTCAAAACCCGGGGCTTTGAAATTACTCAAAGCCAGATCAAAAAGCCGGATCGATTGGCCCGCCTCATTTTGGTGCTGGCAATCGCCATGTACTGGGCTGTTTCAACCGGAGCAAACGAAGAGCACCACGTCGCAATACGCGGCGAAAAAAGGGGATTCGAAAAGCCCGAAGGTCCTTATGCTCTCTCTTCAAGACAGGCCTTCGTGCTATCCGACGATGCCTCGCAGGTTATGCCAAAATCCCCAAGCTCTGGGATGTCTGGCTAAATTGAAGGGTGGTAAGATTGCGGCCGTCCAAAGAATATTCATCGAGGAAAAACTCGCCTATGAAATTGACGAATTTGGCGGAGCACATCCACTCGTTGATGGCGCTTTCGGAGCAAACAAACATTCAGCGATTTCAATACTGGCCGACCCACGATATGCCGCGACGGCTGAGTCCGTTGAGGCAATTGACCAGTATCTTCTGCAAAATCCAGCTGACTATCGTAACGCGATTCGCGCATCATTCGGTTCCAACGAAAATCTGTTCAAGTTGATGTACCAAGTGCCAAGATTGGACGCGCGTTCAGCCGCAAATTTGATTGGGAGGGACTTGCAATTACTTTACCGTGATCATCCAACTATGATGGCTGTCTGTAGTAAACCCCGATTCTGGATAAGACGTTGGCGTCACCAGTGCACTACTCGACAGAATTTTTTCGTAGTTTTTTGATTCGTTTTTTACGATACTCGTTGACCCTTTTTCGCAGAGGGTTGCGATGAGGGATTTCCACCATTGTTATGGAAATGATCCTCGGTTCTCTCAAAGCCTCATTTGGCTCCAGTTCAACGGCAATTCCGCCAAACTCTCCAAGAAATAGAACATTTGAAACGGTTTCGTGATCTGCTTTGAATGTATCAGGGTCATTTTTCCGTACGTGTTTCGGGATGATCACCTGAAAGGGAGTGGCGGCCATCAGATCGAGCACAAGTGTCATGGTTCTTTTAGGGAGCGCAGCCAGTTCATTGAGCTTATCCGTGAGGGCGTAGAGACGGTTGGGGTCCTCTTCCATCATGTCGAACATGAGGTCCCGGATCTTCTCATAAGCGAGATCTTCGTTGATTGGGAAGTTGTTCTCCATGGCGCGCACCTTTTGCCCCGTGTTGACCAGCCTGAATGCCCCCGTGATTAGTATGGGGTGAGAGGGGTTTCCAGGTACGTTGCCCCATGATTCAAGGTTCAAAAGCGACACAATATGGACCGCCACTCATGTCGATCACTAACACCGCACTTTTTGTCTGTCTCGATGATTTTGCAAAAACCTACGAGGACTGGGAGCGCCACCGGTTGATCCCCTCGGGTCGTCAGAGGCTTCGCGCCGGCAAGCTGACCCTGGGGGAGAGCCTGTTCATCATGGTCTTGTTTCACTTGTCGCCGTTCAAGGACTTCAAACATTATTGGATTTATGGCGTTGAGCAGAAATACCGTGACTGCTTTGGCACCCTCCCGAGCTATGGTCGGTTTGTCAGCCTCATGCCAAGATTAATGGTGCCGTTTTGCATACTGCTGCACTGCTTCAGCGGTGAAAAAACCGGCGTCTATTTTGCCGACAGCACTAAGCTCGCGGTCTGCCACAATGCCCGCATTAATCGAAACAAGGTCTTCAAGGGGCTGGCAAAGCGCGGTCGCAGCACAATGGGCTGGTTCTTTGGCTTCAAACTGCATCTAATCATCAACAACAAGGGGGAGATCATGGCCGTCAAAATCACGGCAGGTAATGTCGATGATCGAAAGCCGTTTGAAGCCATGATCGCGGGCCTCGAAGGCAAAATATTTGCTGATAAGGGCTATATCTCCAAATCCCTCTTCCAACGGCTCTGGCAGCGTGGGCTCCACCTCGTCACCGGCATTCGCCGCAACATGAAAAACTATCTCCTGCCAATCCTGAACAAAATCCTGTTGCGAAGGCGGTTCATCATCGAAACTCTGTTCGATAAGTTGAAAACCAGCATGGGACTGGAACACACTCGACACAGATCGCCTGCCAACGCATTCGTACACCTCATCTCGTGTGTCGCAGCCTATATGCTCGGGAAAACCAAAGTTAAAATGGGACCCATAACCGTGCCGGAAACAATCAGGCAGGTCGAATACCAGATATAGCGCTTATCCAGAACTCAGGTTAGTAAGATTCTGGGTAACTCCCAAGCACCCTGTCCGATAGGGTTGCGGGGTTTTGTTCCGTCAGAGCCGTGCGATGATCTGAGGTGGTGACAGGGTCAGGATTTCCAGGATGTTGAACCGGTGTTTTCTGGCCGTCGAGATGACGGACCTGATGTCGGCGAAGACCCGCGCGCCCTCGAGGGTGCGGAAGGTGCCCGAGATTTTCATGCGCAGCTTCATCATGCGCAGGTCCTGTTCGGCCTGATTGTTTGTGAATGGGACCGCGAAGTCGGCGATGAATCGCAAAACGTCATCGCGGTAGTCACGCAGGCGGAGGAGCAGGTTGTGGCCTGGCCGCCTGGCTTTTCGGCCGCGGGTGCCGGGGCTTTTGGCCAGCGGGGGCTGGCGTTCGTGGAAGGCGAGCCCCTTGGCGAGGATCGCCATGTATCTGGTGACTATACCCTGGCGAACCAGTTCCGGGAGTTCGGTCTCGCCTTGATCCTGAGCCGCGCATCTGAGCTGATTGGCGCTATGAAGCACTGCGCTCATCTCCGTCGCCCAAGGCTCTTTTTCGATCTCTTCGATGGCCTTGAGTTCGCGCAAGTGATGCGCCCCGCAGAGGGCGTGGGCGTCCACTCCGCTCATATGGGCGTAGTAGGGTTTCCAGTGATCATGAATGATCGTCCCGCCGGTCAGGAAGGTTGGAACAGCACCGCGTTTGGCGCTGATGCGGTAATGGGTGAAGGCGGTATCGCAGATCGTGTGCAGCCAGTGCAGCTTGCCGGCAACACGAAGTCCGGTCTCGTCCAGATGCCGAACGCCGCCTTCGGCAAGCCGGGCGAGAATGTGTTCAACCACGACACCCATCTTATTTGCCGCGCCGCGCGTCCAGTTGGTCACGCTGGCCGCGCACAAGCTGGTGGCCCCAAACAGGTCGCGCATAAGCTGGCAGACCCGATCCTCGGGTATCAGCTGCTGAACATTGCAATAGACCGCCACTGCCCGCATGCGCGTGCCATATTGCACATGCGCGGCCACGCCATCGGGAAAGCCAGCCGTCGTCGTGGCTCGACAATGGTCGCAACAATAAACCGCCGCCTGATGCTCGGTGACCTCCAGGCGTGGCGCAGGCAAGTCGAACACCTGACGCTTCTCGATCCCTTTCACCATCTCCGCCGTCAGGGCGCTCTGACAGGCGCTGCAATGCGTCGCCTCATGCCGTTCGACAAAGTCGGGTGTTGACGTCTGGCGCAGGGTGTCGCCCCGGTGGCCAACTTGGCCGCCACTTTTCTTTCCGGATTTGCCACGCAGGCTGCGCGGGGCTGGCTTCTTCAGGCCATCACTTGAAGGGGGCTTGCTGCTATTGCTGCTGTTCTTGGCCAACTGTCGGCGCAGGTCCGTGATCTCTTCCGCCATGCTCGCCAACGCAGCTTCAAGCTCAGCGATCCGACGCAGAGCCGTGGCGAGAAGTTGTTCAAGGGCGGCAACCTGATCCATCCCACCACTGATTCAGAGAAATCAACCCGGCGCCACAGAATTCAGACAAGAAAGAAAAAAACACGCGCAAAATGGCAAATTCGACTCACCATAAAACTGACAATAACACTCAAACGTGGGGGGTGCTTGGGAGTTACGATTCTGGAAGCATTCAAAAGTTGGATAAATGCCGCTCACTTCTACCGGCACGAAGAAGGCGCTGAGGAACCAAGCCAGCCGTCGGAAGAAATTGCTATATTATTGATTTCCCAAGGATTATCGTTTGTTCGCTGGCTCGCCCAACTTGATCGCTTAAAGCTCGGCAGTTAAATAAAATTCGGATATTCTGAATTATACAAATGCTGGTTTCCGATGTTGTTTCGGACGCGATGTCACCTCCCCCGCCGCTTCACATTCCCACCCCTCTGCCCGGCCTTCCCGGCCGTGCTGCGCCCGCGGGACTTCACCGCCGCCTCTGACGCCTTCTCGACGGCGTATTGCCGGGCCATGGGGTCGTCGTGGATGGCGAGGTCGACGGCCTCCAGCCGTTTGACCTCATCGCGCAGGCGGGCGGCTTCTTCGAATTCGAGATTCTCGGCGGCCTTGCGCATGTCGGTGCGCAGGCCCTCCAACACGGTTTGCAGGTTGCCGCCGGAAATGGCGGGGTCGATTTTGGCGGTGACACGGGACTGGTCGGTGTCGCCTTTGTAAAGGCCGGACAGCACATCCTCGACGTTCTTTTTCACCGTGGCGGGGGTGATGCCGTGTTCTTCGTTATAGGCGATCTGTTTGGCGCGGCGGCGGTCGGTTTCTTTCAGCGCGCGTTCCATCGAGCCAGTGATGCGGTCGGCATACATGATGACGCGGCCGTCGGCGTTGCGCGCGGCGCGGCCGATAGTCTGAACCAGCGAGGTTTCAGAACGCAGGAAGCCTTCCTTGTCGGCGTCCAAAATCGCAACCAGCCCGCATTCGGGGATGTCGAGGCCTTCGCGCAGCAGGTTAATGCCGATCAGCACGTCAAAAGCGCCGAGGCGCAGATCGCGCAGGATCTCGATGCGTTCCAGCGTGTCGATGTCGGAATGCATATAGCGCACGCGGATGCCCTGTTCGTGCATGTATTCGGTCAGATCCTCGGCCATGCGTTTGGTCAGCGTGGTGCAAAGCGTGCGCATGCCCCGTTCGGCGACCTTGCGGACCTCATCCAGCAGATCGTCGACCTGCATCTCGACGGGGCGGATTTCAACAGGCGGGTCGATCAGGCCGGTGGGGCGGATGACCTGTTCGGTGAAAACGCCTCCCGACTGTTCAAGTTCCCAGTTCTGCGGCGTGGCAGAGACGAAGACCGATTGCGGGCGCATGGCGTCCCATTCTTCGAACTTCAAAGGCCGGTTGTCCATGCAGGACGGCAGTCTAAACCCGTGTTCTGACAGCGTGAACTTCCGGCGATAGTCGCCGCGATACATGCCGCCAATCTGGGGCACAGAGACGTGGGATTCATCGGCGAAAACGATGGCGTGGTCGGGGATGAATTCGAACAGGGTCGGGGGCGGTTCGCCGGGGGCGCGGCCGGTCAGATAGCGGGAGTAGTTTTCGATGCCGTTGCACGACCCGGTGGCCTCCAGCATTTCAAGGTCGAAATAAGTGCGCTGTTCAAGGCGCTGGGCTTCCAGCAGCTTACCCTCGTCCACCAGTTGGTCGAGGCGGTGGCGGAGTTCTTTTTTGATGTTCACCATGGCCTGGTTGAGCGTAGGGCGGGGCGTGACGTAGTGGGAATTGGCGTAGACGCGAATGCGCTCGAAATTGTCGGTCTTCTCGCCCGTTAGGGGGTCGAATTCGGTGATCGATTCCAGTTCCTCTCCGAAAAATGACAGCTTCCACGCCCTGTCTTCGAGGTGGGCCGGCCAGATTTCAAGGCTGTCGCCGCGAACGCGAAAGGAGCCACGGGCGAAGGCCTGATCGTTTCGGCGGTATTGCTGGGCGACGAGGTCTTTCATCACCTGACGCTGGTCATAGCTGTCGCCGGACTTCAGGTCTTGCGTCATCGCGCCATAGGTTTCGACCGAGCCGATGCCGTAGATGCAGGAGACCGAGGCGACGATGATAACGTCGTCGCGTTCGAGCAGAGCCCGGGTGGCCGAGTGGCGCATCCGGTCGATTTGCTCGTTAATCTGGCTTTCTTTTTCGATGTAAGTGTCGGAACGGGGGACGTAAGCCTCTGGCTGGTAATAATCATAAAAGCTGACGAAATATTCGACGGAGTTGTTGGGGAAGAACCCTTTGAATTCGCCGTATAACTGCGCGGCCAGCGTCTTGTTGGGGGCGAGGATGATGGCGGGGCGCTGTGTTTCGGCGATGACCTTGGCCATCGTATAGGTCTTGCCGGTGCCGGTGGCGCCCAAGAGAACCTGATTCTGCTCGCCGTCTGTGATGCCATCGACAAGCTCGACAATCGCCGTGGGCTGATCGCCTGCGGGTTCGAATTCCGTCACCATTTCCAGCCGAACGCCGCCTTCCAGCTTGTCGCGGGTTCGGACATCGGGGGCAGGGGCGCTGAGGATCGGTTCTGACATGGGTTAACGATTCCTTTCCATGCCACATTTGATCACTTTTTGTTCTTGTTCAAGGGACGAGACCGGTGCGGCGGAAATGCCTGTTCTCCAGGGCATTCTCTCGCCTGCCAAGCGTCATCCCGCGCAATCATGCTCTATCGTAAATATTGTGTTGCCTTAGGGTAAACTCACCCTTACCGTGTGAAGTATTACAAGTCTGGCCGTCGACGATTTGCAGGGCGCTACCCCACCCACCCACTGTACCCTGCTTATGGTCGACGGCCACATTTCCCAAAATTCGCGGCAAATCCCTGTTGCAGAGTGCGGGCGCAATTTGCGATAGGTACCTGCGATATCCGGGAGAAACATATGCCTGCGCGCATCTATCAACCTGCAAGAAACGCGATGACCTCTGGTGCGGCGAAGACGAAGCACTGGGTGCTGGAATATGTGTCTGGTGCGGCGCGCGAGGTTGACCCGCTGATGGGCTGGACAAGTTCGGATGATACGCAAAGTCAGGTCAGGTTGACGTTTGAGACGAAAGATGCCGCGTTGGAATATGCCGAGGATCACGGCATCGACGCGGTGGTGGCGGAACCACACAAGCGCAAGCCGAACATCCGCCCCGGCGGTTATGGCGACAATTTCGCGACCAACCGGCGGACGGTCTGGACGCACTAGGCGCCGTTGCCTCGATTTTTGGATTTGCGGTAACCTGTTCTCCGAACAGTTTGCGAGGTTGTCATGAAACGGCCGCCGAACCCTATGCCTGACTTTGTCAGGGACGCTCTTCAGTCCAACGGATTGATGGAACGGTATGATCAGCGCCCGTGGTATCAGCGCAATGACTATCTGGGGTGGATTAACCGGGCCAAACGCGAAGAGACGCGCGTGAAGCGTCTTAATCAGATGCTTGAGGAGCTGAGGGCCGGAGATGTTTATATGAAGATGGCTTGGCGTCCCGGGCGGAAAGGTGGGAATTGAACGGCGAGGCGAAATCGATCGTTCCTTTAGCCAAACGTTGGCCCGACACTGAGTTGTCGGTGCGAATGGCTTGAAGAGGTCAAGGCGGGCCAGCCCCCTCGCGGGGAATCAAGCCGCAGGCGCCGCGCGATCGCCTGCCCGTCCCGCCTCTCACACATTGCCAAGGCAATGTGTTGCCGGCAGTGCATTGCATGGTGATGCAATGCACGAGAGGGGGCTGGCGATTTGGTGAGGCCGGGTGCAATCTATTGAACGTACACGGGCTTGGCTGGGATTAACGGGCAAACTGCGAGGTTGGTTCGCCACCCCACGGGCAGGCAATCGCGCGTCTTTTCTCTTGATTTGCGGCTCTTGGCCAAGCGCGGACGCATCAAACCTGCGTCACAGCAAATTCAAAAACTCATCCACGTCCTTCTCGGTCGTCGACCAACTGCACACCAACCGCGCTGACAAGACCTCTTCATCCGGTCCCTGCAGCGGCTGATCAAACGGCCAGATGCCATAAACCGCACCGGCACTTTGCGCCGTCCTGTGAATTCCACGCGGCCAGTTTGCAAACACCATGTTGGCATCTGTGGGAAATTTCAGCGCGGCGCTTTGCGACGCGGCAATCCCTTGCGCCAATCGCCCACCCATTTCATTGGCATTGCGCGCCAAACCCTGCCAAAGATCATCCGCCAGATAGGCCCGCATTTGTGCTGACAAAAACCGGTGCTTGGACATCAGATGCCCTCCGCGTTTGCGGCGCAGCTCGAACTCCCAGGCCCTGTCGGGGTCGAATATCACCACCGCCTCTACGCCCATCAGCCCGTTTTTGGTGCCACCAAAGCTCAATACGTCGACACCTGCGCGCCAGGTCATGTCCGCAGGGCTCGCGCCGCTGGCGACAATGGCATTGGCAAACCGCGCGCCGTCCAGATGCACAGGCAGGTCGTATTCGCGCGCAATGCCGGTCAGCTTTGCAATCTCTGCCGGTGTATAGACGGTGCCAAATTCGGTCACGTTGGTGATCGACACCATGCCGCGCTGAACAAGGTGCACATCCGGCGTCACAGGGTTCGCCAAAGCATCGCGCAGGTTTTCCGGGTCCATCTTCCCGTTCTCGCCGTCGATCAGCACCAGTTTCGCGCCGCCGGTGTAGAATTCCGGCGCGCCGCACTCGTCTGTTTCGATATGGGCGTGTCGGTGGCAGTAAACTGCGCCCCAGGGCGGGCAGAACGTGGCGAGAGACAGTGCATTGGCGATGGATCCGGTCGTCACTAGGTATACTGCTGCCTCGGGCGCCTCGAAAACGTCGCGCACCCGCGCGCGCACCTCGTCCATGATCGGATCAGCGCCGTAGCTGCCCAAATACCCGGTGTTGGCGCGCGCCAGCGCTTCGATCACACTAGGATGAGCGGGCGATGTGGTGTCAGAGGCGAAATGCATGGGAGATCCTCAGATTGGTTCCTCGACGACGTACTCTTCCCACTCTTCCTCGGGCACTTCGAATTCCGGCACGGTCCAGCCCAGCACCGAAACCCCGGCCTGATGCACGCTGTCCGGGTCGCCCGAAATCAGCGGGTGCCAGTCGTAAAGCGCCTTTTGTTCAAAGATCAGCCGATAGGCGCAGGTTTCAGGCATCCAATAGGCGACGTCTTCGATGTTTTTCGGCGTCAGAACCACGCATTCCGGTACGATCTGTTTGCGGATGTCGTACTGCGCGCAGCGGCAGGTTTCATCATCCAACAAACGACAGGCGATGCGGGTAAAGGCGATCTCATTCGTTTCCGGGTCTTCCAGCTTGTTCAGGCAGCACTTGCCACAGCCGTCGCACAGCGCTTCCCACTCCTTAACCCCGATTCTGGATAAGACGTTGGCGTCACCAGTGCACTACTCGACAGAATTTTTTCGTAGTTTTTTGGTAACTCCCAAGCACCCTGTCCGATAGGGTTGCGGGGTTTTGTTCCGTCAGAGCCGTGCGATGATCTGAGGTGGTGACAGGGTCAGGATTTCCAGGATGTTGAACCGGTGTTTTCTGGCCGTCGAGATGACGGACCTGATGTCGGCGAAGACCCGCGCGCCCTCGAGGGTGCGGAAGGTGCCCGAGATTTTCATGCGCAGCTTCATCATGCGCAGGTCCTGTTCGGCCTGATTGTTTGTGAATGGGACCGCGAAGTCGGCGATGAATCGCAAAACGTCATCGCGGTAGTCACGCAGGCGGAGGAGCAGGTTGTGGCCTGGCCGCCTGGCTTTTCGGCCGCGGGTGCCGGGGCTTTTGGCCAGCGGGGGCCGGCGTTCGTGGAAGGCGAGCCCCTTGGCGAGGATCGCCATGTATCTGGTGACTATACCCTGGCGAACCAGTTCCGGGAGTTCGGTCTCGCCTTGATCCTGAGCCGCGCATCTGAGCTGATTGGCGCTATGAAGCACTGCGCTCATCTCCGTCGCCCAAGGCTCTTTTTCGATCTCTTCGATGGCCTTGAGTTCGCGCAAGTGATGCGCCCCGCAGAGGGCGTGGGCGTCCACTCCGCTCATATGGGCGTAGTAGGGTTTCCAGTGATCATGAATGATCGTCCCGCCGGTCAGGAAGGTTGGAACAGCACCGCGTTTGGCGCTGATGCGGTAATGGGTGAAGGCGGTATCGCAGATCGTGTGCAGCCAGTGCAGCTTGCCGGCAACACGAAGTCCGGTCTCGTCCAGATGCCGAACGCCGCCTTCGGCAAGCCGGGCGAGAATGTGTTCAACCACGACACCCATCTTATTTGCCGCGCCGCGCGTCCAGTTGGTCACGCTGGCCGCGCACAAGCTGGTGGCCCCAAACAGGTCGCGCATAAGCTGGCAGACCCGATCCTCGGGTATCAGCTGCTGAACATTGCAATAGACCGCCACTGCCCGCATGCGCGTGCCATATTGCACATGCGCGGCCACGCCATCGGGAAAGCCAGCCGTCGTCGTGGCTCGACAATGGTCGCAACAATAAACCGCCGCCTGATGCTCGGTGACCTCCAGGCGTGGCGCAGGCAAGTCGAACACCTGACGCTTCTCGATCCCTTTCACCATCTCCGCCGTCAGGGCGCTCTGACAGGCGCTGCAATGCGTCGCCTCATGCCGTTCGACAAAGTCGGGTGTTGACGTCTGGCGCAGGGTGTCGCCCCGGTGGCCAACTTGGCCGCCACTTTTCTTTCCGGATTTGCCACGCAGGCTGCGCGGGGCTGGCTTCTTCAGGCCATCACTTGAAGGGGGCTTGCTGCTATTGCTGCTGTTCTTGGCCAACTGTCGGCGCAGGTCCGTGATCTCTTCCGCCATGCTCGCCAACGCAGCTTCAAGCTCAGCGATCCGACGCAGAGCCGTGGCGAGAAGTTGTTCAAGGGCGGCAACCTGATCCATCCCACCACTGATTCAGAGAAATCAACCCGGCGCCACAGAATTCAGACAAGAAAGAAAAAAAACACGCGCAAAATGGCAAATTCGACTCACCATAAAACTGACAATAACACTCAAACGTGGGGGGTGCTTGGGAGTTACGTTTTTTGATTCGTTTTTTACGATACTCGTTGACCCTTTTTCGCAGAGGGTTGCGATGAGGGATTTCCACCATTGTTATGGAAATGATCCTCGGTTCTCTCAAAGCCTCATTTGGCTCCAGTTCAACGGCAATTCCGCCAAACTCTCCAAGAAATAGAACATTTGAAACGGTTTCGTGATCCGCTTTGAATGTATCAGGGTCATTTTTCCGTACGTGTTTCGGGATGATCACCTGAAAGGGAGTGGCGGCCATCAGATCGAGCACAAGTGTCATGGTTCTTTTAGGGAGCGCAGCCAGTTCATTGAGCTTATCCGTGAGGGCGTAGAGACGGTTGGGGTCCTCTTCCATCATGTCGAACATGAGGTCCCGGATCTTCTCATAAGCGAGATCTTCGTTGATTGGGAAGTTGTTCTCCATGGCGCGCACCTTTTGCCCCGTGTTGACCAGCCTGAATGCCCCCGTGATTAGTATGGGGTGAGAGGGGTTTCCAGGTACGTTGCCCCATGATTCAAGGTTCAAAAGCGACACAATATGGACCGCCACTCATGTCGATCACTAACACCGCACTTTTTGTCTGTCTCGATGATTTTGCAAAAACCTACGAGGACTGGGAGCGCCACCGGTTGATCCCCTCGGGTCGTCAGAGGCTTCGCTCCGGCAAGCTGACCCTGGGGGAGAGCCTGTTCATCATGGTCTTGTTTCACTTGTCGCCGTTCAAGGACTTCAAACATTATTGGATTTATGGCGTTGAGCAGAAATACCGTGACTGCTTTGGCACCCTCCCGAGCTATGGTCGGTTTGTCAGCCTCATGCCAAGATTAATGGTGCCGTTTTGCATACTGCTGCACTGCTTCAGCGGTGAAAAAACCGGCGTCTATTTTGCCGACAGCACTAAGCTCGCGGTCTGCCACAATGCCCGCATTAATCGAAACAAGGTCTTCAAGGGGCTGGCAAAGCGCGGTCGCAGCACAATGGGCTGGTTCTTTGGCTTCAAACTGCATCTAATCATCAACAACAAGGGGGAGATCATGGCCGTCAAAATCACGGCAGGTAATGTCGATGATCGAAAGCCGTTTGAAGCCATGATCGCGGGCCTCGAAGGCAAGATATTTGCTGATAAGGGCTATATCTCCAAATCCCTCTTCCAACGGCTCTGGCAGCGTGGGCTCCACCTCGTCACCGGCATTCGCCGCAACATGAAAAACTATCTCCTGCCAATCCTGAACAAAATCCTGTTGCGAAGGCGGTTCATCATCGAAACTCTGTTCGATAAGTTGAAAACCAGCATGGGACTGGAACACACTCGACACAGATCGCCTGCCAACGCATTCGTACACCTCATCTCGTGTGTCGCAGCCTATATGCTCGGGAAAACCAAAGTTAAAATGGGACCCATAACCGTGCCGGAAACAATCAGGCAGGTCGAATACCAGATATAGCGCTTATCCAGAACTCAGGTTCCTTAGGCGACAGGTTCTTCAGCGGCACTTTTTCCCAGAACCGATGACGCAACCCGTCGCGATCAATCGGGTCTTTCATAGCGCGGCCAGAATGGCGCGGGCCTGATCGCAATCCTTGGCCATCTGACTGGTCAGCTGATCTAACCCGTCGAATGTCAGTTCCGGCCTCAGGTATTCTACCAACCCAACCGACAGTTCCGCGCCGTATATGTCGCCGTCAAAGTCGAAGATGAAAGTCTCCAGATTGGCGCGGTTTTCGCCGAACATCGGGCGCACGCCGATGCTGGCCGCGCCTTGGTAACTGCCCGCGTACGGGCCATCCAGAACATCGACCAGAACCGCATAGACGCCGAATTTCGGCGGATGCAGCCCGGTGATCGACATATTCGCTGTCGGAAATCCAAGCCCGCGCCCGCGCTTTTCGCCATGCTCCACAGGCCCGTCGATCCGGTGCCAGTGGCCGAGCATTTCGGCAGCAATACGCGGTTCGCCGTCACTTAGGGCGGTGCGGATATTTGTCGAAGAAACCTCGCGGCCGCCCGTGGCAATCAGTTGGGCGAGCGTGACGCCAAACCCAAATTTGGTTCCGAAATTTTGCAGGTCTTCTGCGGTGCCCACGCGGCCCTTGCCAAAACAGAAATCCTGCCCAACCACGACATGGCGCAACCCCAGGCCCTCAACAACGACATATTTGGCGAATTCTTCTGGCGTCAGGCCGGAAAGCGACCTGTTAAAGGCGATCTGATAAAGGCGCTGAACGCCCAGCTTTTCCAGCCGATGTTCCTTGGCAATTGCATTCATCAGCCGAAAGGGCGGCGCATCTGGCGCAAACACTTCACGCGGATGAGGCTCAAAAGTCAGGATGCCAAGCGGTGCGCCGGTGCGCGCGCCCTCCGCGCGGGCGATATCAATCACCGCCTGATGGCCGATATGAACGCCATCGAAATTGCCGATGGCGACGGCGGCACCCTTGTCGTCGGCGGTCAGGCCGTTCCAGGAGGTGAAGGTCTTCATCTGCCCCCGTTGCCGGGGACCACCCAGCCTTGATCAGTCGAATTTCCGGCTTGGCGCCAGAACCAGCGCTTCGCCCTTCAGCACAATCGTATCCCCCACGGCGCAGTGACATTCAAGAGTGACGCGACGCCTGGAATGATCGATGTCTTTCACCGCGACTTCGGCAATCACTATGTCGCCGGGGCGCACCGGGGCCATGAATTTCAGGTTCTGACCCAGATAGATCGTGCCGTGGCCTGGAAGCTGTTCGCCGATCACGGCGGAAATCAGAGAAGCAGTCAACATGCCATGCGCTATGCGGCCGTGAAACATCGTATCCTGCGCATAGTCTTCATCCAGATGTACCGGATTGAAATCGGTCGAGACCTCGGCAAACAGTTCGATGTCACGGTCCGTCACCTGTTTCTGAACATAGCGCGACATCCCGATTTCGAGGTCTTCGATGCAGATCGTGCCACGGGGTTGATTGTCGAGCATGGGATGCGTTCCACTGGTCATGTTGCAGCGCAGCATAATGCGTGCGCTGCATCGCCGCAATCCTAAATGAAACAAAAAGACAGAAAAAGTATATTTCTGGTAATTATGTTGCGCGACGGATTGCGCAGATAGGACCACGATGGATTTCGGTCTGGTTTGGCCTGATGCGGACGTCGTTTCGTTGCTCCCCGCGCGGAATCAAGGCCCTTGGGCCGCCGCGCGATTGCCTGCCCGTCCCGGCGCGCTGGCAATTTGGCAAATCTTGGCGCAACTCTTCGAATTCGTTCGGACTTGGCTGGCATAAAGCACTACGTCACGAGATTGCATCGCCACCCGACGGGCAGACAATCGCGCGGCTTAGCTCTTGCATTCGCAATGTCCTCTCAAGGCCAACCTCACCAGCCTCAATCGCGTCATCGCAGATAACCGACGGTATAAAGCGGATCATATCCCTGATCCGCCAGATAACCCGCCAAAGCCTCCGGCTCTGGCTGATGAACCGTCTTCGTTTCCTCCGCCGCCAACCCGCCGGAAATGAACAGCATATCAAGGTCCTCGCCCATCGCGCCCGCCACGTCCGTCAAAATACCGTCGCCCACACACAGAATCCGGTTGTCCGCGAAATCCCGCCCCATCGCCGCCAGCCGCGTGCGCGCCAGATCGTAAATCGGCGGGTGCGGCTTGCCGAAATAAAGGCTGTTGCCCCCCATCTCGCGGTAAACCTGTGCCACTTTACCCGCACACCACTGCCGCTGGTCACCAAAATCCACCACGATATCCGGGTTGAAACACAACAGCGGCAAGCCCTTTTGCTTGGCATAAAGCAGGTCCGGGCGATAACTTTCCGGGTCGGCATAAGGATCAAACGGCCCGCAACAGACGATTCCCTCAGCTTCATCCAATGCAACGCGGGTAATTTTCACCGGATCCTCGATCACCTTCAGCGGCTCGAACACCGTCAGATCCCGCTCATAGCCCATGAAGTACACGTTCGAGCCCGCTGCGCCACGAAACATCGCCGCACGTGCGCTGTCGCCCGATGTGGTGATCACATCCCACGCGTCGCGCGGCAATCCAAGCTTGTCGAGTTGCTTTTCAACCTCGAACCGGGACCGCGGCGCGTTGGTCAGCAACACGACCGTGCCGCCGCCTGCGCGAAACTTCTGCAAGGCCGCAATCGCATCCGGAAAAACCTCGCGCCCGTTATGCACGCAACCCCACACATCGCACAACAAAACGTCATAGCGGTCAGAGACCTGCGAAAGACTGTCAACGATCTGGGTCATGTCTGCTTTCGCCTTCTTCTCGTGGGCAAATACGCCGGGTGGTTTGGGGGGCTGGCCCCCCGATTTGATACTCCTCAAACTTTCAGGTTCGGGATGATCTGCTTCTTCCGACTCATGATCCCGGGGAGTATGACGTTGTCGCCCTCAACGCTGGCCCCAAAGCTTTTTTCAGCCACGTTTTTCACTGCCGCATTGGGTACCAACAACGTCGCCTCTTCCTTCAGAATGTCGACCACGAACAGCAAAACCTCGTCGACCCCGTCCTCGGCGGCGACATCACTCATTGACGCCATCAGGCTGGCCTTGCGCGAAAGCGGGATGTCGGGCGCGGTGGTCTCCAGCACGCTGACGCGGAATTTCGTGCCGTCAATTTCGTATTCCTTGGAATCCATCCGGATCAATTCGGCATCCGAAAACGCAGAAACATCCGATTTCGCCGCGAACATTTCTGCTGCGTAGGCAGAGAGATCGAGGCCAAGTTCCGACGCCAACCGCTCAGCAAGCGCCTTGTCCTGATCGGTTGTGGTGGGAGAGCGGAATTCCAATGTGTCTGAAAGAATGCAGGACAGCATTGCGCCTTTTACCCAGTCGGGCATCTTAGCCGCATTCGGCCCCATCAAATTGTGCATGATCGTCGCGGTACAGGCCAATGGACGGATGGTGATGTTGATCGGACCCTTGGTTTCGATCCCGCCGACCAGCTTGTGGTGGTCGATGATCGCCTGAATATCGGCGTCGTTTATCGCATCCGGCAATTCGGCAGGGTTATTGGTGTCGACGATGATCACCGGCTGATCGGCGGCAACGCCTTCGATAATCCGTGGTTTTGGCAAGTCCCAGCGTTCCAGCATGAACGCGGCTTCGGTGTTGGGTTCGCCCAGCAAAACCGCCTCGGCATCGCCGCCTTTCACCTCGTTCAGATACCAGGCCCAGATGATGGGCGATCCGGTTGAATCGGTGTCAGGGGATTTGTGGCCGAAAACGAGGGTCGTCATGTCTGTCATCCGTTTGAATATGGGGTTGGCGTTCCTATAAGCCCGCGATCCTCCCTTGTCACGGGGGGCGACTTGCGGTCGGATGTCGCCCATGAACACTGGCCGCGAAACCGACCTTTACCCGCCCGTTAAGGCGTGGCTTGAAGGGCAGGGATATCAGGTTAAGGGAGAGATCGGTGCCGCGGATGTGGTGGCGATGCGTGGCAACGACGAACCCATGATCGTGGAATTGAAGCGCGCATTTTCACTGGCTTTGCTGCATCAAGCGGTCGCAAGACTGGCGGTTACGGATCAGGTTTATGTCTGTGTCGAGCGCCCCAAGAACTGGAAGGCGTTGCAGGCAAATGTGAAGCTGTGCCGGCGTCTGGGGATCGGCGTCATCACCGTTCGGGTGCGCGACGGATTTCTGGAAGTTCACGCGGCTCCCGGCCCGTACGCGCCGCGAAAATCCAAAAAGCGCAAAGCACTCTTGCTGAACGAATTCGACCGTCGCATTGGTGATCCGAATGCAGGCGGGGCTACGCGACATGGGATGGTTACGGCGTATCGGCAAGACGCCTTACGCTGCGCCGTTTATCTGGCGGAATACGGCGCGTCGCGGGGCGCTGCGGTCAAGGCGGATACCGGTGTCTCGCGTGCGACAGCAATCATGCGCGACAACCACTATGGCTGGTTCGAGAAGGTGGAGACAGGGGTGTATCGCCTGTCGGATGTCGGGCGGAAGGGGTTGGTGGATTGGGGCGATGCTCTGGGATAGGATTAGGGACAACCCCCCATCCGTGTTGTGCGTTACGCGAAATCCGTCAGGCTGAAACCGGATTCCTTGCGTTCCGTTTGGCGCCCAATTTCGGGGTCGCGCACGAACCCGTGAAGTGCTTCAATTCCGCGGAAGTGCCGCTTCGGGCCAATCCCCGCTGAACCTTAATTCCCGGCGCGCTGCATCATCATTTCATGCACAGCCTGCATGCCCCGATCCGCCATTGCCGAGACTTCGGCGGCGTGGACCTGCAGCGCCTCGACAACCTCCGGATCATTAGATGTTTGCACGACGATGATGCCCGCACCCGTCACGTCGATTTCTGTTGTCAGTGCGTCCGGTCGGTCAAAGAGGATGTCCAGCGTCGGGCTTTGGATGAATATCTTTGGATCATCGGCGGCCTCGACGCGATTGATCATGCCGGATACATGGCTGATCAGCGTGTCCATGACCTCCGGATCCGCGGAATACGTAAGCGTGCGGATACCATTCGGAAGGTTTTCGACGCTTCTTTCGATGGATTGAAAGTTCCTGAACAGCACCGCGATTTCCGCACTTTCCTCCGGCGTTGCGTTCTCGCCCCGAAGGCCCGGCATGGTCACCTCGTCATGGCCGGTGCCGTCGGCACCATGTCCGCGGCCATGCGTGCCGCCGTGCCCTTGGCCGGACATTTGCGCCAAGGCCGGGCCATGCCCTGAAACGTAGATGGTCACTGCGGAGAGGGCTGTGACGGCAATGACGCCCACCACAGCCGCAGTTTTCGAGAACCTGTTCATTGGGTATCCTTTCATTACATATTCAAAAAAACTAATATGATTTCACACGTCTTCAAGTTCGCGATTGTCGCAGCTCATTTCTCGGGCTCGGAATAGGCGAATTCCCGCCCTGCCACGTTCTGCCATTGATCCACATCAAGGCAACGATTGTCCGCACCGCGTAATACTCCCGCATTCCGAAACTGACCTCACGGAGGACGCAATGGAAGATGTAGAACGGCTATTGGCCAAAACTGTGGAAGAACTCGACAAGCTATTGAAACCGAAAAACGTTCTAGGCGAGCCGATTGAAAAGGACGGCGCGACCGTCATTCCGATTGCGAGCTATGGATTCGGCTTTGGCGCCGGTGGCGGAAACGGTGCCGATGGCAGCAAAAAGGGCCATGGCGGCGGTTCCGGCGCAGGCGGCGGTATCAAGCCATTGGGCGCGATCATCGTCGACGAAAACGGCGCACGGGTTGAGGCTGTGAAGGGCGCGTTTTCCAGTCTTGCGGAAATCGCCGGCGATACCGCGGCAAAGGTACTCGCTCAGAAAAACAAAGCATCTGACGAGACACCTGACGCGGCGTGATCGCGATTCAAATACT
The DNA here is from genome assembly GCA_951812305.1 of uncultured Paracoccaceae bacterium. Lineage (GTDB taxonomy): Bacteria > Pseudomonadota > Alphaproteobacteria > Rhodobacterales > Rhodobacteraceae > Rhodobacter_B. Next base: position 1,226,645 of record CATOSB010000002.1, on the reverse strand, counting down.
ATTCTGGATCCTGATTGGGATCCTGGCACTGGTCGTTCTGATCGTTGTTCTGCCAATCGGGCTGAGGGCGCATGTCGTATCGCGCGACCTTACCACCCTTCAAAATTTCCGGATCTGATTTGACGTTTGTCTGATCTGTGTGATTCAAGGAGTCTCCACTGCTGATATTGGAGGCTGGTTTGTTGGGAAATGTTTGTTTTTCAGAGCTTTATTCGAAGGTTGAGGCGGATTTTCAGGACCGCTTGCTCGGGTATCACAAGTCGCGCCGGGAGGGATTGTGCATCATAGCAAGCGTGATTTTGAACACGCGCAGCGTCAATCTGATGGAAAATGCGGCTGCTCTGCCCCGCGATATCGGCTCTGTGGACCACCGCTATCAATACATTTCGCGGGTTCTGGGCAATCCTCACATCGATACTGATGAGATCATGCAGGCCTATGTTGGTGAAATTTTCCGCCGCCAGTGTGAGGCCGGAGAAACGATTGTGGTGGCCCTTGATCAAAGCAAGCTCAACGAAGGGCATGAGGTTTTGATGTTATCGGTGCGGATGCGGGATCGGGCCCTCCCGGTCGCTTGGCGTGTACGCCAGACCAAAGGGCCGATTGGATGGCGCGTGCAACATGAGCTTTTGGAAGCAGTCCGCCCATGGCTCCCGGCGGATGCGCGTGTGTTGCTGGCGGGAGATCGGTTTTATGGAACCGCCCGATTGGTCGCATGGTGCCAGGAGGCTGGATGGGACTACCGGCTGCGCATGAAGGGAAATATCACACTGCAACATCAGGGTGGCGAGATGATGACGCGCGAAATTGCCCAACTGATGCCCGAAGGGCTTGTAAACGCTGAGCTTTACGGAACGGGCGTCTTTAGCAACATTGGAGTGCTTCACGAAGAGGGGCACAAAGAGCCTTGGATTATTGCCATGAATGCAGCACCGTCCGAGTACAAGGTGCTCGATTATGGAATGCGTTGGGGAATTGAAGCCATGTTCTCCGACTTCAAAACCCGGGGCTTTGAAATTACTCAAAGCCAGATCAAAAAGCCGGATCGATTGGCCCGCCTCATTTTGGTGCTGGCAATCGCCATGTACTGGGCTGTTTCAACCGGAGCAAACGAAGAGCACCACGTCGCAATACGCGGCGAAAAAAGGGGATTCGAAAAGCCCGAAGGTCCTTATGCTCTCTCTTCAAGACAGGCCTTCGTGCTATCCGACGATGCCTCGCAGGTTATGCCAAAATCCCCAAGCTCTGGGATGTCTGGCTAAATTGAAGGGTGGTAAGATCGCGCGACAGTTTTCAATTGACATTACAGGCTCGTTTGTTCGCGCCATTGGTCCCATGGTTCACCGTCTTTGACTCGACTCGCTGGAAAAAGAAGCACCGCAAACGGCGCAAATCAAAGGACCGGGAATCGAAGACATCCAAAGGCAAACACAAAAGGCCCTCGTTTTCGGCAATCATGAAGCTGGTGAGCGAATTGCTGGGGAAGATCCGAGTGACGCGATGCCGGGCGACGGTTTCTTTTGGGACCGACGATCCATCCGAAACCGGCCGGATTTATGGGTTCATCGTGCCAGTCATCTACGGGTCGTCTTGGGCTTGGGCGACACCTGACGCCATTCAGGTGCATCCGGTATTCGATGGTGCGCGCTTTGAATGTGAGGGCGAGTTCGCCCTGGATACGATCCTTGTATCGTGGTTGCCCCCTTTGGTTCGTTTTGCCTGGGACACGTTTGGCAGGCGCAGATGAGTTTTTCCCTGTCAGATATCCGCAAAATCGGAAGCCATCATATTGCTTGCGTTAGCGAAACGACGATCCAGCCGTCCTCAGGACTTTGGGGCGTCGGAGTCATCGCTTCAAAAGTACCCGCTCTAATTCTCTTTTACGGGCCCGAAGGGCTGCAGATCGTGTCGCTTCGCGATGCAGCGGAACAGGAATGCCAAAATCACATCCGGCATTTCGCGGAATTTGCAGGTGTGCCGCAGAATACTTGACCAACTAAATCTGCCAGGGCGGGAATTGGATCAAAAAATTTGTCCCGCCATGTTGACAGGGCGGCTGCGCTTCCCTAAATCCCGCCCGTTAGCACTCGCCTTGGGTGAGTGATAACGATCTTAATTCGAAATAGAACCTATGGGAGCGTTCGAGATATGGCATTCACTCCGCTGCATGACCGCGTACTGGTCCGCCGTGTTGAATCCGAAGAGAAGACCTCTGGTGGTCTGATCATTCCTGACAGTGCAAAAGAAAAGCCGGCAGAAGGCGAAGTTATCGCCGCTGGTGACGGTGCGATCAAAGATGATGGCAACCGCGCGCCGATGGCCGTCAAGGCAGGCGACAAGATCCTGTTCGGCAAATGGTCGGGAACAGAGATCACGCTGGATGGCGAAGAACTGTTGATCATGAAGGAAAGCGACATCATGGGCATCCTGTCCTAAGTCGCCACGCCCGAACATCACACGAAATTTTCAAGGAGTAGCAAACAATGGCTGCTAAAGACGTCAAATTCGATACCGACGCCCGCAACCGCATGTTGCAAGGCGTCAACATCCTGGCCGACGCGGTCAAGGTGACCCTGGGCCCGAAAGGCCGCAACGTTGTTCTGGACAAATCGTTCGGCGCACCGCGCATCACCAAAGACGGCGTAACCGTCGCCAAGGAAATCGAACTGGAAGACAAGTTCGAGAACATGGGCGCGCAGATGGTGAAAGAAGTTGCATCGCGCACCAATGACGAGGCCGGTGACGGCACCACAACTGCGACCGTTCTGGCACAAGCCATCGTCAAAGAAGGCATGAAGTCGGTTGCCGCAGGCATGAACCCGATGGATTTGAAGCGCGGCGTTGACGTGGCCGTTGCCAAGGTCATCGAGACCATTTCCGGTTCTTCGCGCGAAGTGAAAGACTCCGACGAAGTGGCACAGGTCGGCACCATTTCCGCCAACGGCGAAGCCGAAATCGGCAATCAGATCGCCGACGCGATGCAGAAAGTCGGCAATGACGGCGTTATCACCGTTGAGGAAAACAAGGGTCTGGAAACAGAAACCGACGTTGTTGAAGGTATGCTCTTTGACCGCGGTTACCTGTCGCCCTATTTCGTCACCAACCCCGACAAAATGACGGCTGAGCTGGAGGACTGCATGGTTCTTCTGCACGAGAAAAAGCTGTCGTCGCTGCAGTCGATGGTTCCTCTGCTTGAGTCGGTCATCCAGTCCGGCAAGCCCTTGTTGATCGTTGCTGAAGACGTTGAAGGCGAAGCGCTGGCGACCCTGGTGGTCAACAAGCTGCGCGGTGGTCTGAAGATCGCTGCCGTCAAGGCACCGGGCTTTGGTGATCGTCGTAAAGCCATGCTGCAGGACCTTGCCATTCTGACCGGTGGTCAGGTTGTGTCCGAAGATCTGGGCATGAAGCTGGAAAACGTCACCATGGACATGCTGGGTTCGGCCAAGCGTATCTCGATCACCAAAGACGAAACCACGGTTGTCGACGGCAACGGGGAAAAGGCAGAGATCGAGGCACGTGTTGCCCAGATCCGTCAGCAGATCGAAGAAACCACGTCTGACTATGACCGTGAAAAGCTGCAAGAACGCGTGGCCAAACTGGCTGGCGGTGTCGCCGTGATCAAAGTCGGCGGTATGACCGAAGTTGAAGTGAAAGAGCGCAAGGACCGTGTCGATGATGCGCTGAACGCGACCCGCGCGGCGGTTCAGGAAGGCATCGTTGTTGGCGGTGGCGTTGCACTGATCCAGGGTGCCAAGAAGCTTGAGGGCGTCAAAGGCGACAATCCTGATCAGGACGCTGGTATTGCCATCGTGCGTAAAGCGCTGGAAGCGCCGCTGCGTCAGATCGCCGAGAACTCGGGCGTCGACGGTTCCGTTGTTGCGGGCAAAATCCGCGAAAGCAACGACAACAAGTTCGGCTTTAACGCGCAAACCGAAGAATATGGCGACATGTTCAAGTTTGGCGTGATCGACCCGGCCAAGGTTGTCCGCACCGCGCTGGAAGATGCCGCATCGATTGCTGGTCTGTTGATCACCACTGAAGCGATGGTCGCCGATAAGCCTGAAAAGCCGGGTGCAGGCGCACCGGGTGGCGGTATGCCCGACATGGGCGGCATGGGCGGCATGATGTAAGCTGTTCTATTCAAAGAACTGGGAAAGGGGTCGCTTTTGCGGCCCCTTTTCACTTTATGGAGTGATCGATTGTCCACCCCGACCAAGTTGACTACGTCATCGCACATTCACACGCGTTCGCTGGAGCCTCTCCCAAGCTACCTTTGCCAACAAAGATCGCGGATCCACGTACCCAAATTGCAACGCAGCCGCGAAGTACCTTCTCATATCGGTACATCATCGTATTCCCGGCGATGTCCTGCCCGGGCATCCTTGCTGATCTCATCCAATGACTTGAACATCATCCGCGAATATCGGGTGGTTTCTTTGGTATATTGCTCCATTGCTTCCGTCAGAAACTCGGTCTGAAGTTGCAGAAACTCTGCCGGGTTTCGGCAGGCGAGCATGTCTTGCTGCAATTCCAGATCACGCGCCAAACGTTCGGACATGAACCGCGCGCTTTCAGACATCAGGTCTACCCATGCTTTGGACAAGGTCGGATTAATCGCAAGCATGGCCGCTACAGGTTCAGGCACGCTGTTTGAGGGTTTGGGATTAGATTTCTTTGCTTTTGCCACGGGTGTGTCTCCTTTGAAATAAGTATTCATGGCCGGATTGCCGACCATCCGATCATCTCGCATCCCGCACAGCCCCCTGGTTGCTTTGACAGAAATCGCGGCAGCAAGGCGAACAGATTGCGCGCAAAAGGCGCAAGTCGTCATCGAAGGGCGCAGCGCGTTTCGGGCAGACATTTCTTCGAAAACTTCCCGGGTGATCATGCGTCAAGGTCCGCCCGACGGTATGATCATACAGCAGTGGCGGCCCCAAACCTTGATTTGGCTCAAAGCCGCCGGGTGTATTTTTTGTCAGGTCATCCGCTGGTACGCGGGACCACGACAAATTCCGTTCTTCGATCCACGACGTTGAAATGCTTACAGGTCTCGTCGTCGTGGTCAGTCAGGTGCGAATAGACGTGAAAGGTGTCGGTCGGAAACCCCGCCGCCCTGATTGCTTCCAGAACAACATTCGCGCGGCGCCAGCTGAGAGTCAGGTTGTACTCCGCATTGCCGACCGGGTCTGCATAGCCTTCAATCAGCACTCGCGCCTGCGGACAGGTCTGTGCCATCGACGCCAGAACCAAAATGGATTCCTTGGCATAGCGGTCCAATTCCGCCGAACCAGACGCAAAATTCACCCGCGCACGATCGGCGACCATTGCCAGATCGGCAACGCATGGAATGGATGAATTCACTGCGTTTACCCCATGCCGGTGTCCGGCATGTGAATCAGCCGCACGTGGCGCAGTGTCCGCAGCTGCGATGGTTTCGCCACTAGTCACTGGTTGCGAAATAGCGCGTAGTGCGGGCTTTGCTTGCAGACTGGCCAGTATGCCGCTGTATATCGCGCCCTCGCTGTTGCTTTGGCCGAACGCGGAACTTGTGGCGGCGATTGCGATGATTGAGCCGGCGACGATGCCGGAAATGGCGGTCCTAATACTCCGATCTGTCATAATTCCCTCCAAGGCTTTGACGACGAATTCGGATATCTAGTTGGCGTGCAGTGTTTTCCCCCTACATGTAGTATTTGTATCCGAATTCTCGCCTCCTTCAAGAAAATCCCGCGGAATCAAAACTAATTGTGATAACCGGGCAGAAGCGGGGGTCCTCTCTACAAACTACTTTGCCTAAAGACGTGCGCAAAATGCCGCAATTCAGGACTTTCGGCGACCTTCGCTTGAACTGGATCGCGTTGCGGGTTTATGCCGCGCGCAAATCAAATCGCCGCGTACGCGCGCGCAATCAAATCAGAGTAGTGACTTATGGAAATGCGTAACCTCGCCCCGATCCCGGAACTTTATGTTTCCTGGGACAGCGCCCAGAAGATGAAGCTGGAGGCGGCAGAGCTGACATCATGGGATATGAGCCCGCGTCAGATTTGCGATCTGGAATTGTTGATGAACGGCGGTTTCAACCCGCTGAAAGGATTTCTGAGCGAGGCAGACTACAACAGCGTCGTCGAAAACATGCGCCTCGCCGACGGTGCGCTTTGGCCGATGCCGATCACGCTGGACGTGTCTGAGGAATTCGCCGAAACGGTCAAAACCGGGCAGGATATCGCCCTACGCGATCAGGAAGGTGTGATCCTTGGCACCATGACGGTCACCGACAAATGGGTGCCGGATAAATCGCGCGAGGCGGAAAAGGTGTTCGGGGCGGATGACGATGCCCACCCGGCGGTAAATTACCTGCACAACACGGCCGGAAAGGTCTATCTCGGCGGTCCGGTGGTCGGCATACAACCACCCGTTCACTACGATTTCCGGGCGCGCCGCGAAACGCCGAATGAATTGCGCGCCTATTTCCGCAAACTGGGCTGGCGCAAGGTGGTGGCGTTTCAAACCCGCAACCCTCTGCACCGCGCGCATCAGGAACTGACGTTCCGCGCCGCGCGCGAGGCCAAGGCGAACCTTCTGATCCATCCGGTCGTTGGCATGACCAAGCCCGGTGACGTCGATCACTTCACACGCGTGCGTTGCTATGAGGCAGTGCTGGACAAATACCCGGCGTCGACCACGCATATGTCACTGCTCAATCTCGCCATGCGCATGGCCGGGCCGAGAGAAGCCGTTTGGCACGGGCTGATCCGCGCCAACCACGGATGTACCCACATGATTGTTGGGCGCGACCACGCCGGACCCGGCAAGAACTCTGCCGGCGAAGATTTCTACGGCGCCTACGACGCGCAGGATCTCGTTCGCGAACATGCCGATGAGATCGGAATCGAAATGGTCGATTTCAAACACATGGTTTATGTGCAGGAACGTGCACAATACGAACCGGCGGACGAGGTGACTGATGGGTCCACGGTTCTGAACATCTCCGGCACAGAACTGCGCCGCCGCTTGCGTGAAGGACTGGAAATCCCGGAATGGTTTTCGTTCCCAGAGGTCGTGATCGAGCTGCGCCGCCGCTATCCGCCACGGTCCAATCAGGGTTTCACCGTTTTCTTCACCGGTTTCTCGGGATCGGGCAAATCCACCATCGCAAACGCATTGATGGTCAAGCTGATGGAGATGGGCGGGCGTCCGGTGACGCTGCTCGACGGTGACATTGTTCGCAAAAACCTGTCATCCGAGCTTGGCTTTTCCAAAGAGCACCGCGATCTGAACATCCGCCGCATCGGCTATGTCGCGTCCGAGATCACCAAGAATGGTGGCATCGCGATTTGTGCGCCGATTGCACCTTACGCCGCGACCCGGCGTGCAGTGCGCGAAGATGTTGAAGCCTATGGCGCGTTTGTAGAGGTGCATGTCGCGACCAGCATCGAGGAATGCGAACGCCGCGACCGCAAGGGGCTTTATAAGCTTGCACGCGAAGGCAAGATCAAGGAATTCACCGGTATTTCAGACCCTTATGACGTGCCTGATAACCCCGAATTGCGGGTTGAGACAGAAAATGTCGAGGTCGACAATTGCGCCCATCAGGTTGTTTTGACGCTGGAAAACCTTGGCCTGATCGCGGGGTAGGGTCTGGTTGGCGGGGTTTGCGGGCTTGGCTTGACGCCGACATGCACGCGGTTCGTGCGACGGTTGGTCCGGACAACGGATTCTTTCAAAGAAATCGGCGCGGAAACTTTCAAAGTTTCCGGTGCATTCTACAAATTCAAACAAAGGCGCGTGTTCTCCGGTTAAGCTGGAATTTCCCGGTCAGCGCACAGCGCAGGCACTGATGACCATTTTAGCCCTGACTTCCATCCCACCACGGTTTCCCGATCTCACCGACCGGCTTCAGGCACTGGTTGCTCTGGGCACGAACCACGTGGTGCTGACCTTGCCGTGTCAATACCGCTGGTTCCCAAACTGGAGCGGCGACATTCCAGAAATACCAGCGGGGGTTACCCTACTTCGTGCCGAAGATCACGGCCCGGCCACGAAATTCCTGACGGTCTATCGGGATTTTCCCGAACACGATGTGTTGCTGGTGGATGACGATTGCGGCTATGGGCCGGGCTGGCTTGCCGCGTTTAAGGCAGTACGAGCCGCGCATCCCAATGCAGTGATCGCCGCCAGTTGCTTTGATGTCTCGCGGCTTGGGTTGCCGGGGCGGGGGCAGATTGTTCAGGGCTTTGCCGGAATCATGCTGCGGCCGCGTTGGCTTGATCCGGGCGTGTGCGCGGTCGAACGCCCCGCTGAGTGGGTCGATGACCTCTGGTTGTCCGCCTTTATCGCGGCTGCGGGATTAGACATTGTGGAGTGCCAAGCGGCCAGAGCGCATGTTGCGCCATCAGATGCGCCAGCGGGATTGCAGGATGCCGAGGTTGACGGGGCAAAGCGTGCGAAACTGAACCGGGACGTCGCACACCGCCTGAGCAATGAACTTGGCATCTGGCGTGACATGTCTGCGGACAGTGGGTAAGCGGACAGCCATGTTCGTCGTTTCGCTCACCTCCATCCCACCCCGGTTCCCGCTGATCGGTGTGACACTGGATTGTTTGTTGAAGCAACACAGCGCCCCGACACGGATCTTGCTGTTTATCCCTGAAACCTATCGTCGGTTTCCCGATTGGGACGGCGCCCTGCCGGACGTGCCGGAAGGCGTCGAGATCATCCGTTGCGAACAGGATTTCGGCCCCGCAACGAAAGTGCTGCCTGCAGCCCGGCTGTTCGCTGGCGAAGACGTCGACATCCTGTTCTGCGATGATGACAGGGTCTATCCTTTGGATTGGGCCGAAGTATTTCTCGCCGCGCGCCGCGATCATCCAGAGGCAGCGATTGCCCCGGTGGCGCGCGAAGCGGCGGAATTGTTTGAGAGCACGCAAAGGCGTGACCATCACCCCCGCGCAGTTCAAAGGCCGTGGCAAACCGATCCCGTGTTCCTGCTTCGTTATGCGACCTATGCGTTGAAAGATCGGATTTGGGGAAATGCAGAGAAACCTTCGCGCAAAGTGATCAAAACCGCCGGTTACACCGATCTGTTCATGGGGCTGGGCGGCGTCATGGTGCGGCCTGAACATATCCCACAAGAGGCCTATGACATTCCCGACAGCCACTGGATGGTCGATGATATCTGGACATCGGGCATGTTGGCGCTGAACAACGTCCCGATCTGGACGCCGGCAAATACGCTACAGCCCAACCTCGCGCCCGCGCATTTTCACGCGAGCCTTGTGCGCTCAGAAATCAGCGGCATGGGCCGGGATGATGCGGATTTGCGGTGTTACGAATATCTGCGCGAGACGTATGGAATCTGGCCATAGGGGGTGCGTGAACAACTGCATGATTGGGCCTGGAGCGGGTCGTCGAATTGCTAAAGCAATCCGACTAACTGGGGGGCCAGCCCCCCAGACCCCCCGAAGTACTTATACCAAGGGTGCTTCAAAATGACTCAGCTATGGATTTTGGGTACCGCCTGAGGTGCTGAGGTGATTCAAGATTGGCAAAGGAGACCACCGATGCCAGCCAGGATACCGATGCGAGCCGATTTTACCGCCAATGATCTGCGCAAGCTTGCCGCAGAGAGTTCTGATGCCCGGCAGAGCCGACGGCTTTTGTCGCTTGCCGCTATCGCCGATGGCATGTCGCGTGGGGCTGCGGCCCGCATTGGCGGGATGGACCGGCAAACGCTCAGGGACTGGGTGCTCCGTTTCAACGCTGATGGTCCAGCGGGGCTGCTGGATCGGCAGCGAGGAGGCTCGCGATCCCGCCTTGACAATGCGCAACTGGATGAACTGGCGGCTCTTGTCGAGACCGGTCCTGATCCTGAAAAGGACGGTGTCGTCCGCTGGCGGCGGGTCGATTTGAAGAATGTGATCAAGGCGCGTTTTGGCGTCGACTATCACGAGCGCCATGTGGGGCAGATTCTGCACAATCTGGGCTTTTCCCACATCAGCGCACGCCCTCAGCACCCGGGGCAGGACGTGCAGGTCATTGAGGATTTCAAAAAAACTTCGGCGACAATCTGAAGGAGACGCTTCAGGGGGTGCCGCCGGACAAACCCGTCGAAATCTGGTTCCAGGACGAGATGCGTCTCGGTCAGAAGAACACCCGCGTCCGCCAGTGGGCACGCAAGGGCACACGGCCCCGCCAGCCCGCCGATCAGCGTTACCAAAATGCGTATCTTTTTGGCGCCATCTGCCCCGAACGCGGCACCGGCGCGGCGATCATGATGCCAGCAGCCGACACCTATGCGATGCAGCGCCACCTGGAAGAAATCAGCAAAATTGTCTCCGATGGCGCCCACGCCGTCATCCTCATGGACCAAGCCGGCTGGCACACGACATCCGCTCTGGAAATCCCGCAAAACCTGTCGCTCATGTTTCTGCCGCCCAAATCACCAGAGCTGAATCCAACCGAAAACATTTGGCAATATCTCCGCCAGACATGGCTCGCAAACCGGACGTTCGACACATATGACGCGATTCTCGACGCGGGGTGCGAGGCCTGGAACAACCTCATCGCAAGACCGCAAACCATCACATCCATCGCAAGCCGCAACTGGGCGAAAGTCGGTCAGATTGAATAACCCTTGGTATTACTGCCAGATGAAAGAGCGTTGGCGGCGTGGCGTGGAGGTCAGCATCGGGCCAATTCAATCCGCGTCAGAAACCCTTCAACCCGGCACGCAGCCTCTCGCGCTCTTCGCCCGACAGCGCCGTCAACGGCGGCATTAACCGCAACCAGTTGTCATCACCGCTGCGCCATGCTTCGATTTGTTTCATCGCGGCCATCATGTTGAACTGGGCGGCAAATGCCCGTGCCGCTTTGACGCGCACCATCGCCGTCTCTCTCGCATCGTTGTCGGGCGCGTTCAACGCAGCTTTCGACAAGGCAGCAAAGGCATTTGTCGAGCCTGAAATCGTTCCGGCCGATCCGATTTTCAGGCCGTCCCAAAGCAAGGCCTCATTCGCCGGATAGACATCGAAACCCTCTGCAACCCCGCCGCTCGCCTCGATGAACGCACGGGTCTGTTCAATGTCGCCGGTTGAATCCTTCAGACCCGCCACCACCGGCCCGAAGGCCGCGCGAAGGCGGGTCACCAATGCGACGGGCAGGGGAACTGCTGACATTTTCGGAAAGTGGTAGAGGTAGAGGCGAAGATCGTCTGAACCGACGGTTTCGATGACCCGGGAATAGTAGGCGTAAAGCCCCTCTTCACCGGGGTCCTTGTAATAAAACGGTGGCAGGACAAGCACGTTGGCGTACCCGGCGTCCAGGGGGCCTTGGTCATAAGGCCGCAATCCGTCACCGACGCCGCGCCGGTGCCGAAAATCACGCGTTCTGTCGGAAACCCGGCCTTCGCAAAGGCGTCCGGTGCGCGCAGCCGGTCGCTGAAACTGACCGAAGTGCCTTCTCCGGTCGTGCCCAACGGTGCCACGCCGTCGCAGCCGCCGGAATCGGATATCAGGTGGTTGCAATAGGCGATCAGGCGGCTAGTATCGAGCGCCCCATCGGCAGTAAATGGCGAAATCGCCGCCGCGTAAATGCCACGAATTGCCTTGGTCATTGGCGCCCTCCTGCGTCCTGGTGGTCGGTTTCTAGACCAATTTTGGTTGGCGGGGAAACGGCGTTTTTGGCCTGAAGCGGGCAAAGAAGAATACCACCTACGCGCAGAATCAAGGCCCTTGGGCCGCCGCGCGATCGCCTGCCCGTCCCGACGGGCTGGCGATGTAGTGAGGTCGCGCACGACGATCAGGTTATACGGATAAGGCGAGATAAACCGGCAATCACAAAGGCTGCATCGCCATCCCACGGACAGGCAATGGCGCGTCTTGGCTCTGGGTCGGCGAACGTCCGCGCCAGGCCAAAATTGCAGCTTGTTTCAAAGAAACCCGAACCGCTTCGACGCATTCCAAATCTGCAATTCCAATCCTGCGTGTGCTGGCCAAGGGTTTTTCTTGCGTGGCGTGTGGTCGCGGCCTAACCTTGACGCGTTGGAACATGATTGTTGGACCTAAACTGCAAAGGGTATTGGCCTCTTTGGATTTGAAAGAGCTATTCAGATGACAGACACTTCCCGAACACGGTCAATGAGCGAAACCGTCGAAAAACGCCTGCGCGTCTACAAGATCGTGCTGGGCTTCAACATGTTCTGTCACATCGCGATTGGGTTGGCCTGTTTGTTTTTCCCATATTGGATTGCGCAGGTCTTTAACCTTCCGGGGCCTGAACCGGACGGTTGGACGCGAGGCTGGGGTGCAACGCTGATGCTGGTTACCGCGCTATACGTGCCGGGATTGCGCGACCCGATCGGGTGCCGCGCGCCGAACTGGATCGGCATCGGTGGCCGGGTCTGGATGGCCAGCGTTTGGGTGTACTGTGGCGGCGGTTTCTGGTCGTTCGCAGTGTTCGACTACAGCTTCGCGGCGCTGATTGGTTTGCTGTATTGGCGGTTAGTAAAGGCTGCGGATGGGGGGTGAGATCGCTGTTGTTCAGGCGTCTTCCGAAACATCAGCGAAATAATCCTGAAGGCGCCATTGCATGTGGTCGATTGCTGTGTCGAGCGCCAGAAAATTCTCAACCGGAAGCCATTTGACCGCCTGCCCCTCATCGCCGAGGCGCAGAGGTGGCAGCGTCAGCCAGCCGGGTCGTGCCACCATGAACCATGTCGGAAGGCGATCCGGTGGCGTCACTGGGTAAAGACGTTCCCACACGACATCTGCGCCAGATACCCGCAATCCGGTTTCTTCCCAGGTTTCGCGTAACGCTGTTTCGACGGGCGTTTCTGTCCCTTTACGCCCACCGCCTGGAAGATCCCACATGCCAGGGAAGGGGATGCTGGAAATGTCGTCGCGCAGAAACCCAAGAACATGGTCTTTTGCAAGGATCGCCAGCTTCGCGCCGCTGAAATCGTTTATATTCATAGGCGCCAGCATAGGCGGATAAAGTTAAGATGGCATGTCGCAAATGGTGCGATATGATGCGGAAAACCGCCGAAGGCCAGTTTTTGCCGATGCCCGCCCTTTGCCGCGATTGCCTGAATACGTTTGACGCTGGCGCGCGCTGTCCGTCATGCCACGGCCCGCGTGTGAAAGAGCATGAGGAACTGTTCGATCTCTCCATCGCACATATGGATTGCGATGCGTTTTACGCTTCTGTCGAAAAGCGCGACAATCCGGAACTGGCGGACAAGCCGGTGATCATCGGCGGCGGCAAGCGCGGTGTAGTATCAACGGCTTGTTATATCGCGCGGATCAAGGGCGTGCGTTCTGCAATGCCGATGTTTCAGGCGTTGAAGCTGTGCCCGGAAGCGGTGGTCGTGAAGCCACGGATGAACGTCTATTCCGCAGTATCCAAGGAAGTGCGGGCGCTGATGGAGGAACTGACGCCGTCCATCGAGCCGTTGTCGCTGGACGAGGCATTCATGGACCTGACCGGTACCGAGCGCCTGCACGGTGGGCCGCCTGCAGTGATGCTGGCGCGGCTTACGAAACGGATGAAGGACGAGATCGGGATCACCGGGTCAATTGGCCTAAGCCACAATAAATTCCTCGCCAAGGTGGCCAGCGATCTCGACAAACCGCGCGGGTTTTCGGTGATCGGCAAGGCCGAGACGCTGGATTTCCTTGCCGAAAAACCTGTGCGATTGATCTGGGGGATCGGTCCGGCGTTTCAGGCCTCGCTCGACAAGGCGGGAATTCGCACATTCGCCGATTTGCGCCGCTGGGATCGGCAGGATTTGTCCGAACGGTTCGGGCACTCCGGCGAGCGGCTGTATCACTTGTCACGCGGCGAAGATTTTCGTCGTGTGCAGCGCAACGCGCCGGTGAAGTCGATCAGCAATGAAACGACGTTTTTTGAGGACACGGCGAGCGACGACATTCTGGATGGCCATATCTGGCGGCTGTCCGAAAAGGTGGCCGACCGCGCCAAGGCCAAGGGCATCGCGGGCCGGGTTGTGACACTGAAACTGAAACGCGCCAATCACCGTATTCTGACGCGCCAATCGCAACTGACCGATCCAACCCAAATGGCCGACCGGATTTACCGCACCGCGCGCGAACTTTATGACATCGTTGGTGATGAAGGGCCGTATCGGTTGTTGGGTGTCGGCATCAGCCATCTGACCGATGAAGAAGGTGCTGATTTGTCAGGCGATTTACTTGATCCACAAGCCGAACAGCGGGCGCGGGCCGAACGCGCAACCGACAAGATCAGGGACCGCTTTGGCAGCGACTCGATCATCAAGGGGCGGTCGTTTCGCTGATCTGGCGCTAGGGGGAATAGAGTCTGGCCCTATCGGCGACTCGATTTCTGTGATCAGAGCGAATAGGCATTAGTCTCATTTTTCGCATTCTCAGGGAGGCCGTGCGATGAACATCTTCATCTCTCCGAACGATCTGGAAGCCGTCGTCGAAGCCGACCGCGCCCATGTCTGGCACCATCTTGTCCAGCACGCCCCGTGGGTCGGGCCAGAGGCAAAGGGTGATCCGCGCATCATTGTCGAGGGCAAGGGCCTGCGTGTCTGGGACCAGCACGGCAAAGAGCATATCGATGCAGTTGCCGGTGGCGTCTGGACGGTCAACGTCGGCTATGGCCGCGAAAGCATCGCTGACGCTGTGCGCGAGCAGATTCTGAAGATGAACTTTTTCGGCGGCACAGCCGGGTCGATCCCCGGTGCGCGATTTGCTGAGAAACTGATGAGCAAGATGCCCGGAATGACGCGGGTCTACTATGCGAATTCCGGGTCAGAGGCGAATGAGAAAGCCTTCAAGATGGTGCGCCAGATCGCGCATAAGCGTTACGGCGGCAAGAAGCACAAGATCCTTTATCGCGACCGCGACTATCACGGCTCCACACTGGCGACGATGTCAGCAGGCGGGCAGGACGAGCGCAACGCGCAATACGGTCCTTTCGCGCCGGGGTTTATCCGTGTGCCGCATTGTCTGGAATACCGCAAGCATGAACAGGAAGGCGCGCCGGATCAGCACTATGGCGAGTGGGCCGCAGATCAGATCGAAGAGGTGATCCTGCGCGAAGGCCCCGATACAGTCGGCGCGCTGTGTCTAGAGCCTGTGACGGCTGGCGGTGGCGTCATCACCCCGCCAGAGGGTTATTGGCCGCGCGTGCAGGAGATCTGCCGCAAGTATGATATCCTCTTGCATATTGACGAAGTTGTCTGTGGCATGGGCCGGACAGGTACATGGTTTGGCTATCAGAACTATGACGTGCAGCCCGATATCGTGACGATGGCGAAGGGCGTCGCCTCAGGCTACGCCGCGATTTCCTGCTGTGTCACGACTGAGAAGGTGTTCGAGCTTTTCAGTGATGATGCAAGCGATCCGCTGAACTATTTCCGCGACATTTCCACCTTCGGCGGCTGCACGGCCGGCCCGGCGGCGGCGCTGGAAAACATGCGCATCCTTGAAGATGAAGAACTGTTGCAGAACACGCTTGATATGGGCGCGCGGATGATGGGCAACCTGAATGCGCTGATGGACAAGCACGCGGTTGCCGGTGACGCACGTGGCAAGGGGTTGTTCTGTGGCCTTGAACTGGTGACGGACCGCGACACGAAAGAACCGGTGCCCGAAAAGTTGGTCGGCGCAGTCGTTGGTGAGTGCAATGCGCAGGGCGTGATTATCGGGGCCACCAATCGCTCGGTTCCTGGCAAGAACAACACCCTGTGCTTCTCGCCACCATTGATCGCGACGGCGGACGATATCGACGCCATCACGGACGCCGTCGACAACGCGCTGGGCAAAGTCTTCGGTTGAGCGATCTTCCCCACGA
The DNA here is from genome assembly GCA_951812305.1 of uncultured Paracoccaceae bacterium. Classification (GTDB taxonomy): domain Bacteria; phylum Pseudomonadota; class Alphaproteobacteria; order Rhodobacterales; family Rhodobacteraceae; genus Rhodobacter_B. The sequence goes on along the minus strand of CATOSB010000002.1, from coordinate 1,210,808 downwards.
AATGAACGCGCTCGGGCAGCCCATCGGGTTGCCCGTTTCGCTTGACCTGCCACGCCCGCGCCCGCCTGTGACCGCGATGGTGGGGCGGACGGTTACCGTACGACCGCTTGAGATGTCGGACGCGGACGCGCTTCACACGGCATTTCGCGAAGACCTTGAAAACCGGATCTGGACCTATCTGCCGAACGGGCCATATGAGACGGTTGGGGATTTTCGTGCCTGGGCGGCGGATGCCATTGCAACGCCTGACCCCATGATGCACGCGATTCTTGTTGATGGCGAACCGCTCGGTCATGCCTCTTTCCTTCGGATCAAACCAGATCCCGGGACGATCGAGGTCGGTTTCATCAACTTCGCACCGCGCCTTCAAAGGACGGTTGCGGCGACCGAATGCATGTATCTGATGATGGCGCGGGCCTTCGATGAACTGGGCTATCGCCGGTATGAGTGGAAATGCGATGCGCTGAACGCACCGTCGCGGTCGGCGGCCAAGCGGCTTGGGTTTACCTTTGAGGGCGTGTTCAGGCAAGCGACCGTCTATAAGGGGCGCAACCGGGATACCGCGTGGTTTTCGGTAACCGACGCGGAATGGCCCGGTGTCAAGGCCGGGTTCGAAGCATGGCTAGATCCGGGGAATTTCGACGAAAACGGACGCCAGCGCAGATCATTGATCGATCTGCGCGCAACCCATGCCGCGCCGCGCCAGACTTGATCTACGGATCTCACTGACAGAGCTGCTGCGCGACTGCCTCTTGCTGGCGCTGCCGGTACGCAGTTGTTGGCCTTGCAGCGGACGCTGCGAAGTCCACGTTATCTAAACTCAATGGCGGCCATCGCCTGCCCGCGGGATGGCGACGCTACGACAGCGGGGGCAGCACTTTATCCCAGTCAGGCTCCGCACAAAACCAACGGCTTGCGCACAATTCGCCAAATCGCCTGCCCACCCGGGCGGGCAGGCGATGGCCGGGGCACCTTCGGTGCTGTTAACCTGGCCTTGGTGGTTGGTCTGTAGGTCCGCCCGAAGCCCATTACAAACCAACCGCCCTACCAAGCCCGATTTCGCCTAGCGGCGCTTGGTCATAACGTGTAAGTCCAGTTGACTCGCTGGATGAGGCCAATTCATTGATACCTGCCGAAAGTTTCGTTCTGAACCCAGACTACGAGGGGACGCTGCAACAGCAGATCATAGAACTTGTGACCGAAGGCATCCTTTCGGGCCGTCTGCTGGCGGGAGAGCGGATGCCCTCGACCCGGCAACTGGCGACGCAATTGGGCGTCAGTCGGATCACGGTGACGCTGGCCTATACAGAGCTTGTGTCCAACGACTTCCTCGCCTCGCGCGACCGGTCCGGCTATTTCGTGTCCGAAAACGCGCCGGTGCCGCCGGATTTCGAATTGCCACCGGAGCCATCAGAATACGGTGTCGATTGGGAATCTGTGATCCAGCGACGGTTCGCCATTGAAAGCCCCTTGGTAAGGCCGGTCGATTGGAGACGGTATAAATACCCGTTCATTTATGGACAGGCCGACGCAACCCTTTTTGATCACCAGAACTGGCGGCAATGCGCGCTGAAAGCGCTGGGCGCGCGCGAATTTGATGCGATGACGGCGGATTTCTACGAACGCGACGACGAACGGCTGATCGAGTTCATCACCCGCCACATTCTGCCGCGACGGGGCATCGTTGCGCGGTCCAGCGAGGTTTTGCTGACGCTTGGTGCGCAAAACGCGCTGTGGATCGTGGCGCAGGTTTTGTTGACCGAAAACGGCAAGGCGGTGGTCGAAAACCCCGGCTATCTCGGCCTTCGCGAGATTGTCGAACAGGCGGGGTGTAGCCTGTCACAGGTCGACGTGGATGACGCCGGTCTGCCGCCGCAAGACATTCCGCGCGATGCCGATGTGGTTTTTACCACTGCCTCGCATCACTGCCCGACCAACGCAACGATGCCGGTCGAACGGCGCCGCGACCTGTTGGAGCGCGCAACCCGTGATGGGTTTGTTGTCGTTGAAGACGATTACGAATTCGAAATGTCGTTTGGTCGCTCACCATCCCCGGCGCTGAAGTCGCTGGATCGTTCAGGTTCGGTCATTTATGTTGGGTCGTTCTCTAAATCGGTATTTCCGGGGTTGCGGTTGGGGTTTCTTGTGGCACCGGAGCCGTTCGTCAAAGAGGCGCGGGCACTGCGCGGGCTGGTGTTGCGGCACCCGCCCGGGAATTTGCAGCGCACGATGGCCTATTTCCTGTCGCTGGGGCATTACGATGCACAATTGCGCCGCATGGGCGCGGCCTATGCCGAGCGCCGCGCGGTGATGTCAGCGGCGATTACCGATCACGGATTGGACATGGCCGCACCTGAAACCAATGGCGGGTCGAGTTTCTGGATGAAAGCGCCCGATGGCGTGAACACGTCTGATTTGGCACTCAACTTGCGCGACAGGGGCGTGGTGATTGAACCGGGCCGCGCGTTCTTTGGCAAGCACGACGAAAACCACGCCTATTACCGGCTGGCCTATTCGTCGATCCCCCCCGCGCGCATTCCAGAAGGTATCGCCCTGATTGCTCAGGCCGTGGGCGCCGCCACCCGCTGAAGGGTCAGGTTCGCGAGCGCAACGGAACCAATCCCGCAAAGCGCGATCACGACGATCATTGGCAGCGCCGTACCATCAAAGAACGGTCCGGCAAGCACGATCAGTATGCCCCCGGTGACCATCTGCAACGTGCCGCCCAAAGAAGACGCGAGGCCTGCAATTTCACCATGCGGATCCAACGCCATGACCATTGTTGTCGGGATGACCAGCCCCAGGCCGGCATTTGCGACGAATAAGAGCGCGATCATTGCGTAGAGCGATAGGTCCGTCACGAATGCGACCGCCAGCAGCAACAAGCTGAACACCGCAAAGATCGTGGTTCCAAGAATCACGGTTTTGGGCAGGCCGATCCGCTCGGCCAGGGGGCCGGCGATCTGGCTGGCAGAGAAAAAGCCGATGGCGTTCACAGCGAAGGCCAGCGAGAAGCCTGTCGGCGTCAGTCCGAACTGGCTGGTATAGACGAAGGGCGCGGATGCGATGAAGACGAAGAAGCTGCCCATACCAAGCGCGCCGACGGCGGTGAGGCCAAGGAAATAGCCGCTGGAGAACAGCGTCTTCAGGCCGCGTGTCAGTTCTCGCATGTTCACCCGCACCCGGTTTTCCGGCGCATGGGTTTCGGGCAGCGCGGTCAGTGTCAGGATCAGGCTGAACAACCCCACCCCACACATCACCCAGAAGATCGTGCGCCATGTGCCAAGCGCGATGATCCCGCTGCCCGCAAGTGGCGCAAGCATGGGTGAGATCGAAATGATCAGCATGATCATCGCCATCAGGCGGGTTGCTTCCGCGCCGGTGTAGCGATCCCTGATCACTGCGCGCGGCACCACCATGACGGATGCGCCGCCCATGCCCTGAACAAAGCGCCACAGGATCAGGCTCGACAGCGACGCGGCCGTTGCCGCGCCAACCGATCCGACCAGAAACAAGAGGACGCCAACAATGATTGGCGGTTTGCGCCCCGACTGATCCGCCCAGGGGCCATAGATCATCTGTGCCAGCCCGAAGGCGAGGAAATAGCTGGTCAGCGTCGCCTGCACCGCAGATTCCGATGTGCCGAGATCCGCCGCCAGCGCGGGCAGGGCGGGCAGGTACATGTCAATCGCGGCTGGGCCGATCAAGGCCAGCAAGGCGAGGATGATGGCGAGGCGGAGCATGAAACGTCCAGTCTCAATCGGGGTCGACGACGGGTCGTCCGTGCCGTGCGGTATTAATGTCGGGCGAAAGATGTGGACACAAGCGGGAACTCGCGGGCTTTGGTGATGGCCGTCGGTTCGTCGTATCAAGTGTGCGAGCGGTGTCAGTTTATAGTATTTGGTTGTGGCCTGTCTTTGTGCTCGGGATAGGTACCCCGGCGCGGAATCAAGGCCCCTCGGGCCGCCGCGCATCGCTGGGCCGCCCCTTGGCCCGGCGATTTGGTGAGGCACGTGCTGCGTTCTGAACTTTTGCGGACTTGGCAGGATAAAGCGGCAGCATCCGAAGACGGTTCGCCGCGCCACGGCCCAACGACGCACGCCGTTGCCCTGTTGTTATCGAATGACTTCCAATGCCGGTAGCTGATACCTTTCATTGTACCGCCGCAAAGCTGGCGTTAAGCGGGCCTCTGAATTGGCCCTACTGGCATCCTTGGTCAATGCTAAGTAACACCACAACAGACTCGGGCGGCACTCCTGCCGCCCCGCTGCTATGCCGGAGACGCGCCCCATGAAAATGACCACCGAAGAAGCCTTTGTAAAATCACTCCAGCGGCACGGGATCGAACATGCCTTTGGCATTATCGGTTCGGCCATGATGCCGATATCCGACCTGTTTCCGAAGGCCGGGATCATGTTCTGGGATTGCGCGCATGAAGGTTCGGCGGGGATGATGGCGGACGGTTACACCCGCGCGACCGGCAAAATGTCGATGATGATTGCCCAGAACGGTCCCGGCATCACCAATTTCGTCACCGCCGTGAAGACCGCATACTGGAATCACACGCCATTGCTGTTGGTCACACCGCAGGCGGCGAACAAAACCATCGGGCAGGGCGGGTTTCAGGAAGTCGAGCAGATGAAGCTGTTCGAAGACATGGTCTGCTATCAGGAAGAGGTCCGCGACCCGACCCGCGTGTGCGAGGTACTGACCCGCGTGATCGCGCAAGCCAAGCGGCTGTCCGGCCCGGCCCAGTTGAACATCCCGCGTGACTACTGGACACAAGTGGTCGACATCGCGATCCCCGATCCAATTGAGTTCGAAGCGTCTCCGGGTGGTGAAAACTCCATCGCTGCCGCGGCGGAGCTTTTGTCCACTGCCAAGAACCCCATGATCCTGAACGGTGCCGGTGTGGTGCTGGCCAAGGGCGGCATCGAGGCGTCCAAGGCGCTGGCCGAACGTCTGGATGCGCCGGTTTGTGTTGGCTATCAGCACAACGATGCTTTCCCAGGTTCGCACCCGCTGTTTGCCGGGCCGCTGGGGTACAACGGGTCCAAGGCCGGTATGGAGCTGATCAAAGGGGCGGATGTCGTTCTGTGCCTTGGGACGCGCCTCAACCCGTTCTCGACCTTGCCGGGATACGGAATGGAATATTGGCCAGCGAACGCCAAGATCATTCAGGTCGACATCAACCCGGATCGCATCGGGCTGACCAAGAAGGTCACGGTCGGGATTGTTGGTGATGCAGCCAAAGTCGCGAACGGCATCCTTGCCCAATTGGCCGATGATGCCGGCGACGCTGGCCGTGCGGATCGCAAGGCGAAGATCGCCGACACCAAGTCGAAGTGGAAGCAGCAACTGGCGAGCATGGATCACGAGGACGATGATCCCGGCACCACATGGAACGAGCGTGCCCGTGCGGACAAGCCCGAGTGGATGAGCCCGCGTATGGCGTGGCGCGCCATTCAATCCGCGCTGCCGCGCAACGCGATCATCTCGTCGGATATCGGCAACAACTGCGCCATCGGCAACGCCTATCCCGACTTTGATGAGGGCCGCAAATACCTGGCTCCGGGCCTGTTCGGCCCTTGTGGCTATGGCCTGCCAGCGGTTGCGGGTGCCAAGATCGGCTGCCCTGATGTGCCGGTTGTCGGGTTCTCTGGCGACGGTGCCTTCGGCATTGCGGTCAACGAACTGACAGCCATTGGCCGCAGCGAATGGCCCGCGATGACGCAGATTGTTTTCCGCAACTATCAGTGGGGCGCGGAAAAGCGGAACTCGACCCTGTGGTTTGACGACAACTTTGTTGGCACCGAGCTGGACGAGGGCGTTTCCTATGCCGGTATCGCCAATGCCTGTGGCCTGAAAGGCGTCGTTGCGCGCACGATGGACGAACTGACCGATGCGCTGAACCAGGCAATCAAGGATCAGATGGAAAACGGCGTCACCACCTTGATCGAAGCGATGATCAATCAGGAACTGGGTGAGCCGTTCCGCCGCGATGCGATGAAGAAACCGGTTGAAGTGGCGGGCATCAGCGCTGACGACATGGTTCCGCAATAAGCTGGGAATTGATCGACGTCCTGCGCCTGCCCCGTTAAGCTCGGGGCAGGCGTTTTCATTTGCAGGCACGCACATGGTTCTGAAACCGCAGGATTTATTGAAAGATGTGGCGCCGTTGCGCCGTGCAACAATCGTGCTGTCAGAAGGCGACGACCCGCGCGTGATTGCCGGTGCAGCGGCCGCGCGTGACGCGGGGTTAGCAGATGCGATCCTTGTCGGTGCACGCGACGCAATCCTGACCGAAATGGAAGCCCAAAGCGTTGAGGAGGGTCGGGGCCTGATCATCCACGATCCGGCCACGTCTGATCTGACCGGTGCCATTGCCGCCGAATACCTGGCGCTGCGCGCGCATCGGGGCGTGGATGAGGAAAAGGCCGCAGCGGCAGCGCGAACGCCGCTGATATACGCTGCCGGGTTGGTGCGATTGGGTCTTGCCGATGGCACCGTTGGTGGTGCCGTGTTTACCACCAGCGACGTCGTGCGCACGGCCATTCAGGTGATTGGCATGGCTGACGATACGAAATCCGTTTCGTCGTTCTTTCTGATGTTCCCGCCACCAAATGCGCCAGACGGCGCGCGCGCCATGGTCTATGCCGATTGCGGGCTGGTCATTGACCCCGATGCCGAGGGATTGGCCGAAATCGCGATTGCCTCGGCGAAATCCTGTTCGGCGTTTCTGCGCGAGGAACCGCGGGTCGCCATGTTGTCCTTTTCGACCAAGGGCAGTGCGCGCCACGCGCATGTCACCAAAGTGGCGCAATCGCTGGACGTTTTGCGGGATCGGGCCCCGCACTTAGCGGCGGATGGCGAGTTGCAATTCGACGCCGCATTCCTGCCAGTCATCGCCGAGCGAAAGGCACCGGATTCCGACGTGGCGGGTCGCGCAAATGTCATGATTTTCCCTGATCTCGATGCGGGCAATATCGCTTATAAGATCACAGAACGGGTTGCGGGTTACGCGGCAATCGGTCCGATCCTGCAAGGCCTTCGCGCGCCCGCAAATGATCTTTCGCGTGGGTGCAGCGCGCAGGATGTGACAGAGATGATCGCAATCAGCGCGTTGCAAGCGCATTTCGCCTGATTGTTCCGTTGTCAAAATGAGCGCGCTTGTTGCGCGCACAGGTATTGCGCGATGCGCGTGGATGAGGGGGCGCTGCCCCCTCAAACTCCCCCGACATATTTGCCAACGAGAAGAACGCATGAAAATTTCATTGACTTTTTCATGCTCTGAATTCATGAAAATTCCGGGAGGAATTTCATGGGCGATATGCGTGCACTTGGCGCCGATCTTCGAAGCTTGCGCAAATCGCGCGGGCTGACGCTGGATGAATTGTCCTCGCGGCTGGGCCGCTCTGTCGGTTGGCTGAGTCAGGTCGAACGCGATATTTCGACCCTTGCGCCTGAAGACCACACGTCACTTGCCGAAGCGCTTGACGTTCCGGTCTCGCTGTTTTCCGCACCTGTCGCACCGGACAGGGAGGATGGTCGCATAGTGCGCAAAAATGCGCGCCGCGCCATTGGCGAACGCGTGCCGGGATTGTTCGAGGAACTTCTGTCTCCGGACCTGACCGACGCCTTCGAGGTCATCCATTCAACATTCCACCCCGGTTCGGCAAATATGGAGCGCGTGAACCGCGACACCGCAGAAGTCGCAATTGTCGTATCCGGCAAGTTGGATGTCTGGCTTGGAGCCGAGAAATTCACTGTCGCGGAAGGCGACAGCTTCGCATTCGAAATGAAACACTGAAATGGGCGAACCCATATGACGACCCGGCCGTGACGGTCTGGGTCATTTCGCCCCCGGTCTATTAGGGCAGGTGGCGGCGATGCTGGAAACGCTTCTATCTTTTGACCCGGCTGTTTTGGCGGCATTCATCCTTGCCGGGTTGCTCCTAAATATCACGCCCGGTGCGGATTTCCTGTTTGTCAGCACCAGCGGCATTCGCGGCGGCCCGCAGGTCGGACGCGCGGCGGCACTCGGGATCAATTGCGGCATCCTCGTGCATCTGACATTGGCGGCGGCGGGTGTCTCCGCACTTCTGGCGGCGTATCCTGTTGCTTTTGACGCCATCCGATATCTCGGCGCGGGTTATCTTGTGTTCATGGCCTACAAGGCCTGGACAGCGGACCCGCCAACAGACGACGCTGAGCCTGCGCTGACAACCGGCGCGGCGATTCGGCGGGGGTTTCTGGTCAACGTGCTGAACCCCAAGACCGGGCTGTTCATCTTCGCCTTCATCCCGCAGTTTGCGGACCCGGAGATTGGGCCGATCTGGCATCAGATCGTGTTGCTTGGGCTCATCTTCATGATCAACGGGCTTTTGTTCAGCTTGGCGCTTGGCACGGTCGCCGGACATCTTAGAACCGCTCTGCGCGGCCATATCCAAATTCTCAACCGATTAACGGCCATTCTGTTTGGTGGGCTCGCGGCCCGTCTGGCGCTTCAGTAAGGAGACTAACATGGCATTTCCGACAACAGCCCGCGTGGTCATCATCGGTGGTGGCGCTGTAGGGACATCATCGCTTTATCACCTCGCCAAGGCGGGGTGGACCGATTGTGTGCTTCTGGAAAAGAACGAGCTGACGGCCGGATCAACGTGGCACGCGGCGGGCAACGTGCCGACCTTTTCCACCGGTTGGGCGGTGATGAACATACAGCGGTACTCGACCGAGCTTTATCGCGGGCTTGGCGAAGAAGTTGACTATCCGATGAATTACCATGTCACCGGGTCGCTTCGACTGAGCCATTCGCGTGAACGCACGATGGAATTCGAGCGTGCCTGCGGCATGGGTCGGTATCAGGGCATCGACATGGAGATGCTGTCGATGGACGACGCCGTCGCCATGTATCCGTTCATGGAAACGCATGACCTGCATTCGGTGCTTTACGACCCGACCGATGGTGACATCGACCCGGCACAGTTGACCCAGGCGCTGGCGAAAGGCGCGCGGTCCATGGGGGCAAGGATCGAGCGGTTCTGCCCGGCAGCGGGGGTCACACAGAAGCCCAATGGTTCTTGGATCGTGCACACTGACAAGGGCGACATCGCCTGCGATTACGTGGTCAACGCGGCTGGCTATTATGCTCAAAAAGTCAGTGATTGGTTCAAGCCCTATGGCGGGCGCACTGTGCCGATGATGACCATGAGCCACCAATATGTGCTGACCGAACAGGTGGCCGAGGTCGAAGCCTTCGCCAAGGAAAAGGGCGGCAAGCTGCCTTTGATCCGCGATGTGGACGTGTCCTATTACCTGCGGCAGGAAAAGAACGGCTTTAATATTGGCCCCTATGAGCCGAACTGTAAAGGCCATTGGATGACGCCAGATGACAAAATGCCGGATGATTTCAGCTTTCAGCTCTACCCAGATGACCTCGACCGGATCATGGAGATCGTCGCCGACGCGATGGAGCGTGTGCCGCTGTCGGGCAGCGCCGGGGTCGAACGCATCATCAACGGGCCGATCCCCTATACGCCAGATGGCAACCCGCTGATCGGGCCAATGCCGGGGGTGAAGAATGCGTTTGAGGCGTGTGTCTTTACCTTTGGCATCGCGCAGGGCGGCGGTGCAGGCAAGATTCTCGCCGAGTGGATCACCGAGGGGCAGACAGAGTGGGATTGCTGGTCGCTCGATCCGCGCCGTTACACGGATTACACCGATCAGGATTACTGCAATGTCAAAGGCATGGAAGTTTATGGCAACGAATATGCTATGCATTTCCCGCATCACGAATGGGAAGCTGGGCGCAACAAGAAGCTGTCGCCGCTGCATTCCCGTCTGAAGGACGAAGGCGCGGTGTTCGGGGTTTATAACGGTTGGGAACGGGCGAATTACTACGCCAAGCCGGGGGACGATACATCACACGATGCGACGCAGACATGGGACCGGAACGGGCCATGGGAAGTGCGTATCAAGGAAGAATGCGAAGCCGTACGCGATCACGCGGGCATGTTGCCGATCACCGGGTTCACGCGGATCAAGGTCGAAGGGCCGGGGGCGAAAGACTGGGTTGACGGGCTGACGGCCAGTCGGTTGCCTTCGGTAGGCCGGGTTGGATTGATCTATTTCGCCGACGACCGTGGCCGGATCGTGACCGAGATGTCCTGCATGGTGCATGGCGAGGACGAGATCGGGCTGATCACTGCGGCAGGTGCGCAATGGCACGACACCGAATTCCTGTGGCGGCAGGCGCCGGACGGGATTGCAGTGAGCGATCACACCAAAGAGGTCGAATGCCTGTTGGTGACGGGGCCAAAGTCGCGGGAAATCCTCCTGGGAATTTCGCAAGGCCATGATCTGTCGAGAGGCTGGCTGACGTCGAACATCGAGGGTACGGTTGCGGGCGAGGACTGCGCGCTGCTGCGGGTCTCCTTTGCCGGGGAACTCGGTTGGGAGCTTCACTGCGCGCCGGAAAGCGCGCCGGCAATCTGGGATGCGCTGCTGGCAGCGGGCGTGACGCCGTTTGGCATGTGGGCGCTGGACCGGTTGCGGCTGGAAAAGGGTTATCGCGCGTGGAAGGGCGATCTGTCGACAGATTATTCGCTGCTCGAAGGCGGGCTGAACCGGTTCGTGAAGTTGGATAAACCAAACGACTTCCCCGGCAAGGCGGCATTACTGAATGAGCAGCAGCAGGGCGTTAAGAAGCGTTTTGCCACGCTGGTGATCGAAGCCGGTGATCAGGACCCGCCCTATATGTCGACGATCTGGTCTGGCGACAATGTGGTCGGCGAGATCACGTCCGGCGGCTGGGGCTATCGCGTGAACGCCTGTATCGGACTGGCGATGGTGCGGGCAGATCTGGCTGGAGAGGGTACGGAACTGGAGGTCGAGATATACGGCCACAGATTCAAGGCAACAGTGCAAACGGATCAACCGCTTTGGGACCCCAAAAATGAAAGGCTTCGGGCGTGAGAGACGAAAAAATATCTTCAAGAAGATATTTTGGGGCGCAGAATTTTCCAGAAAATTCTGACCGCTCACGATCACCCTTAGCTTTGTGGCAGGTGTATCAATCATGACGTTGGAGACCTATCTTCTTTATCTGGGCGTTTTGGCGGTGTTCTTCGCAACGCCGCCCGATACCAGCCAGTTGCTGATCATTTCCAACAGCCTGCGGCATGGGCTTCGGCGGTCGCTGGCCACCATAGCCGGGGATCTGAGCGCCAACAGCTTGCAGATGACCGCAGCGGCTTTTGGCCTGACGGCTGTAATTGCCGCATCCGCCAACGCGCTTTGGGTGATCAAATGGGCAGGCGTGGCTTATCTGATCTGGATCGGTTTGCGGCTGATGCTGTCCCGGCAGGCCTCTGACGGCCCGGCAGCGGCGGCGTCCGGGCGGCTTTTTCGTCAGGGATTTCTGACATCCTCGGCCAACCCTTACGCCGTTGTGTTCTTCGGCGCGCTGTTTCCGCAATTCATCGACACGACCGCGCCGGTATTGCCGCAGCTTTTGGTTCTCGGCGTCACCTATCTGGTTGTTGACGGATTGATCCTTCTGCTTTGGGGTTGGGCGGCGGTTCGGACATTGGGGCGTGTGAAGCGCCTGTCCGGGGTTTGGATCAACCGCATTTCCGGCGCACTGATGATCGGCGCGGCGGTGTTGTTGGGGCTGAAAGATGTGGAACGCGAGGGCGCGAGATGACGATCACAATCCTTGACGGCGGCATGGGGCAGGAGCTGATCGCGCGCGCCGGGCGCGCCGACGCAGTTGTGGTCGACACAGGTCATGATGGATCATCCGCATCTGGTGCGTGCGGTACATGACGATTTCTTTGCCGCCGGTGCCGACGTCGCCACGACCAACAGCTATGCCGTTTTGCGTGACCGGCTTCAGCCTGCGGGGCTCGAAGATCAGTTCGAGGCATTGCTGTCGCAATCGGTCGAATTGGCGAAAGCTGCGGTCAAGGCGCATGGCAGCGGGCAAGTTGCCGGATCGATCGGACCATTGAAGGCGTCCTATCGACCCGACCTTTTCCCGGCGTTGAAAGAGGCCATTCCCGTTTATGAGGAAAAGATCGCAGCGCTTGGCGGCGTTGACTTCCTCATCGCCGAAACCGTCGCTTCGCTTGCCCATGCAGAGGCCGTGCTGGCGGCCGCAGGCGACAACCCGATCTGGATTGCCGTGACCGTGGACGATGAAGACGGGACCAAGCTCCGCTCTGGCGAATTGGTCGCCGACCTCGCGCCACTGATTGCGAAGTATATTCCGGATTCGGTGCTGGCCAACTGTTCAGCCCCGGAAGCGGTTGATCAGGTGCTGCCGGTCCTTCGCTCCCTTGACCGCCCCTTTGGTGCCTATGCCAACGGTTTCACGGAAATCACCAAGGCGTTTCTGGGCGAGCGGCCCACGGTCGATGCGCTGAGCGCGCGCGAGGACATCACGCCGGAGCGATATGCCGGTTTTGCCGAGCGCTGGGCCGATGGCGGCGCGACGATCATTGGCGGGTGCTGTGAAATCGGACCCGCCCATATCGCAGAATTGAAACGGAGGCTGGGATGAGCGTTCCTGAAAAAGCCCGCGTCGTCATCATCGGCGGCGGTGTGGTTGGTTGTTCGGTGGCTTATCACCTGACGAAACAGGGCTGGACAGATGTTGTCTTGCTGGAGCGCAAGCAGCTGACCTCTGGCACCACTTGGCACGCCGCCGGGTTAATCGCACAGCTCCGGGCGACAGCGAACATGACGAAACTCGCGAAATATTCGCAGGAGCTTTACGGATCACTGGAAGAAGAAACCGGGCAGGCGACAGGGTTCAAGCGTTGTGGCTCGATCACAGTGGCGCTGACCGATGAACGCAAAGAAGAGATCTATCGACAGGCCAGCATGGCGCGCGCGTTTGGGGTCGAGGTCGAGGAAATTTCGGCCAACGAAGTTAAATCGAAATACGAGCATCTGAACGTCGGCGATGTGAAGGCGGGTGTCTGGTTGCCGCTCGACGGGCAGGGTGATCCGGCCAACATCGCGCTGGCGCTGGCCAAAGGCGCGCGTAAACGCGGGGCCGTGGTGAAAGAGCGGACCAAGGCAACAGGCGTCACGCGGGATGGTCGCCGCATCACCGGCGTTGATTGGGCCGATGCCAAAGGCGAAATCGGCCATATCACTTGCGAACACGTCGTCAATTGCGGCGGCATGTGGGGGCATGATGTCGGGCGGATGTTGAACACGAATGTGCCGCTGCAGGCCTGCGAGCATTTCTATATCGTGACCGAGGCGATCCCCGGCCTGACGCAATTGCCGGTGCTGCGGGTGCCCGATGAATGCGCCTATTACAAGGAAGATGCAGGGAAAATGCTGCTAGGTGCCTTTGAGCCGGTCAGCAAGCCGTGGGGGCCGATCCCCGAAGGGTTTGAGTTTGATCAGTTGCCCGAGGATTTCGACCATTTCGAGCCGATCCTTGAGGCGGCGGTGGAACGAATGCCGATGCTGGCCGAGGCCGGGATTCACACGTTCTTCAACGGCCCCGAAAGCTTCACGCCGGATGACGCCTATCATCTGGGCTTATGCCCTGAGATGGACAATGTCTGGGTTGCTGCCGGGTTCAACTCTGTCGGCATACAATCGGCGGGCGGCGCGGGCATGGCGCTGGCGGCGTGGATGGAGACCGGCGAGAAACCGTTCGATCTGGGTGACGTCGACATCAGCAGGATGCAGCCGTTTCAGGGCAACAAGCACTATCTGATGGAACGCTCAACCGAGACGCTGGGTCTCCTCTACGCCGATCATTTCCCTTACCGCCGGAAAGCCACTGCACGCGGGGTTCGACGCACGCCGTTTCATCAGCACCTGCTGGCTGAAGGCGCGGTGATGGGTGAAATCGCTGGCTGGGAGCGGGCGAACTGGTTCGCCGACGCGGGGCAGGAACGCGCGTATGAATACAGCTGGGGCCGCCAGAACTGGTTTGAGAATTCCGCGCGCGAGCACAAGGCAGTTCGCGAGAATATCGGCATTTACGACATGTCGAGTTTCGGCAAAATTCGTGTCGACGGACCCGACGCTTGCGCCTTCCTGAACCATATCGCGGGCGGGCAATATGACGTGCCGGCAGGCAAAATCGTTTATACCCAATTCCTGAACGATCGCGCGGGGATCGAGGCCGATGTGACGGTCACGCGGCTGTCAGAAACCGCCTATCTTGTGGTGACGCCTGCAGCGACACGGCTGGCGGATCAGACATGGATGGAGCGCCATCGCGGCGATTTCCGTGTGGTGATCACGGATGTGACAGCGGGCGAGGGTGTATTGGCGGTGATGGGTCCAAACGCTCGTCAGCTCTTACAAGCTGTCTCGCCAGCGGATTTTTCCAACAATGTGAACCCTTTCGGCACCGCGCAGGAAATCGAAATCGGCATGGGGTTGGCGCGGGTGCATCGCGTGACCTATGTCGGCGAACTTGGCTGGGAGATCTATGTCTCCGCCGACATGGCTGGCCACGTGTTTGAAACCCTCTGGGAAGAGGGGCGCGGCATGGGCGCGAAACTGTGTGGCATGCATATGATGGACAGCTGCCGCATCGAGAAAGGCTTCCGCCATTTCGGGCATGACATCACCTGTGAGGATCATGTGCTGGAGGCTGGGCTGGGCTTTGCGGTAAAGACGGACAAGCCGGATTTCATTGGCCGCAATGCAGTGCTGAAGAAAAAGGAAACCGGGCTGTCGGCGCGGCTGTTGCAGTTCAAACTGACAGACCCCGAGCCGCTGCTGTTCCATAACGAAGCGCTCATTCGCGATGGCGAGTTCGTCGGGTATTTGTCCTCAGGTAACTACGGCCACACGCTCGGCGCGGCGATTGGCATGGGATATGTGCCGTGTGAAGGCGAAACAGCCGCCGAAGTTCTGGCGTCTGGTTTCGAAATCGAAGTTGCCGGGACGAGAGTTGAGGCGGAAGCGAGCCTTAAACCGATGTACGATCCTAAATCGGAGCGTGTGAAGGTCTGACAAAGTTGACCTACGGTGTCGGCGGCGCGCTTTCTTTAAAAAGAGACCTCGGCAAATTCCGCCCCTCCCGCCAATCGCCTCAACTTCCAGTTCTCGCGACCACGTTCCGTCTTGCCCGCCCGAGCTTGTCTCGGGCAGCGACCTCCCCCAGGAGCGCGCTTTTGCAACGTTATCACATGCCTGAACGCTAGCGTTTTGTCGCAACCACGCCACAGATTTCTGCCTTTCATAGCGCTCTCCAGGCCGGTCGCTGTCCTGTCGTTCTGCCAATGCAAGCGCTTTGCCGAAGTCTCTTCGAAGATTTCGATGTGGGGAACGGACTATGACGCGCCGTAGCGGTTCACGAAGTTTCGGAGAATACGCTCCGGCACCGTCACATCCGCCGCACGGCAGGTGGCGATCAGATCGTCTGCCTCTGAAGGGTCGAAATAGCCGTGGTTCCGATAGATGCGGATGCGTGTTTCGAATTCGGTTGCGTCGGCTTCGGGGTGGAACTGCGTGGCATAAACGTTTTGGCCGTAACGGATCATCTGGAACGGACAGGGCGCGGAAGCCAGCAGGTGGACGCAGCCGTCGGGCAATTCCTGCAGCGCCTCTTTGTGGCCGACAAAGGCATCGAACCTGTCGGGGAAGCCGGCGAGCAACGGATCGTCAGCACCGTGATGGGTTACGACGCATTTGGACGGGCCGATCGGCTCTGCGTGGCGCCCCTTATACCAAGGGTGCTTCAAAATGACTCAGCTATGGATTTTGGGTACCGCCTGAGGTGCTGAGGTGATTCAAGATTGGCAAAGGAGACCACCGATGCCAGCCAGGATACCGATGCGAGCCGATTTTACCGCCAATGATCTGCGCAAGCTTGCCGCAGAGAGTTCTGATGCCCGGCAGAGCCGACGGCTTTTGTCGCTTGCCGCTATCGCCGATGGCATGTCGCGTGGGGCTGCGGCCCGCATTGGCGGGATGGACCGGCAAACGCTCAGGGACTGGGTGCTCCGTTTCAACGCTGATGGTCCAGCGGGGCTGCTGGATCGGCAGCGAGGAGGCTCGCGATCCCGCCTTGACAATGCGCAACTGGATGAACTGGCGGCTCTTGTCGAGACCGGTCCTGATCCTGAAAAGGACGGTGTCGTCCGCTGGCGGCGGGTCGATTTGAAGAATGTGATCAAGGCGCGTTTTGGCGTCGACTATCACGAGCGCCATGTGGGGCAGATTCTGCACAATCTGGGCTTTTCCCACATCAGCGCACGCCCTCAGCACCCGGGGCAGGACGTGCAGGTCATTGAGGATTTCAAAAAAACTTCGGCGACAATCTGAAGGAGACGCTTCAGGGGGTGCCGCCGGACAAACCCGTCGAAATCTGGTTCCAGGACGAGATGCGTCTCGGTCAGAAGAACACCCGCGTCCGCCAGTGGGCACGCAAGGGCACACGGCCCCGCCAGCCCGCCGATCAGCGTTACCAAAATGCGTATCTTTTTGGCGCCATCTGCCCCGAACGCGGCACCGGCGCGGCGATCATGATGCCAGCAGCCGACACCTATGCGATGCAGCGCCACCTGGAAGAAATCAGCAAAATTGTCTCCGATGGCGCCCACGCCGTCATCCTCATGGACCAAGCCGGCTGGCACACGACATCCGCTCTGGAAATCCCGCAAAACCTGTCGCTCATGTTTCTGCCGCCCAAATCACCAGAGCTGAATCCAACCGAAAACATTTGGCAATATCTCCGCCAGACATGGCTCGCAAACCGGACGTTCGACACATATGACGCGATTCTCGACGCGGGGTGCGAGGCCTGGAACAACCTCATCGCAAGACCGCAAACCATCACATCCATCGCAAGCCGCAACTGGGCGAAAGTCGGTCAGATTGAATAACCCTTGGTATTACTTACCTCGGCACCCAAATAGTGACCCAGCAATCCAATCCCGGCACAGCAGCCCATGAACGGGATGTCGCGCTGAGTGATCTTTGGCATCAGCGACAACATGGCCGCCTCCATTCGCGCTTCCAAAGGGTCCTTGGTGGCGTGATCGTCGCTGACGCAACCCGGGCCGCCGCCGAGGATCATGCCGGAATAGTCATCAAGTGACAGGTTTTGCGGCAGGTCTTCCCGGTCAAGCCGGATACGCCTTGTGTCCGCCGCGTCCAGCCCACCCTTGGCAAGAATCGCGGCGAATTCGCTATCAGCCGCCTCATCCTCTGGGCGCAATTGCAGGATCAGAAAGGGTTTCACAGGTGCGTCTAACGTGGCTATGTCAGTTGGCGGCGTGATAACAGGGGCGCCGCGTCAGGGAAAGGCCGGGCATTGGTGAAGGATCGGACAGATCAGGCGTTCGTTGCAGCGCTTTCACCGGAGGTTCGCGCGGACCTGCATCGGCGTTCAAACACCGCAGGACTGGGCAAGTTGGCGGCGCACGTGGCGGCCATCGTGGTAATGTCCGCGTTGATCCTTTCTGGTGGAACTGTGTGGTGGCTGGCCTTGCCAGTTCAGGGAATATTGCTGATTTTTCTGTTCACGTTAGAACATGAAGCGACGCACAAGACGCCGTTTGCCAATGCCGCGCTGAATGAATGGGTCGGGCGTGTGTGCGGCGTGATCCTGATCCTGCCATTTACGTGGTTCCGCTATTTCCATCTGGCCCATCACCGATTCACCAACGATCCCGGTCGCGATCCGGAACTGTTGGCAGGTGCAAAGCCGACCGGCTGGGCGGAGTATGTCTGGCATGTCACGGGCCTGCCCTATTGGTTTGGAATGCTCTGTCAGCTTGGCACGCTGACACTGGGGCGCGGTATCGCGGAGTATGTCCCAGCCAATGCCCGGCGGCGTGTCGTTGCAGAAGCGCGCGTGTTGATAGTGTTGTACGCCGTTGTTTTCGCGTCGTTTTTCTGGTCCCCACTGCTGATCTGGCTTTGGCTTGTGCCGATCCTGATCGGGCAGCCGTTTCTGCGACTATATCTGTTGGCCGAGCATGGGCGCTGTGCCTTTGTTGGGGACATGTTCGTCAATACGCGCACGACGCTGACCAACCGCTTCGTGCGATGGCTGGCGTGGAACATGCCGTATCACTCCGAGCATCATGCAATGCCAAATGTGCCGTTTCACCGGCTGCCGGAATTGCATGACTTGTCCCGCGGACATTTGAAGGAAGTGGAGGCCGGATATGCGGACTTTCACAGAAAATTCGCACCGGATATGGCAAGTGGAAAGGGCGTCAACTGACGCTGATGCAACCGCTGTTTCTGGCCTGAAGGGGAAGTTGGTGGCTTGCGCACCGCGCGGAATCAAGCCGTAGGCGCCGCGCGATCGCCTGCCCGTCCCCACGGGCTGGCGATTTGGTGAGGCTTGGCGTGAGCTTTTGAACTTCTACGGACTTGGCTGGGATAAACGGGCTAACTGCAAGGTTGGATCGCCATCCCACGGGCAGGCAATCGCGCGTCTTTTCTCGTGATTTGCGAACGTCAGCTCAAGGCCAATTGCCGCATTACCCCGACAATTTGTTAGGCCAGAAATTCAGTCGCTGATCATCTCCGCCTGCCTCACGATCACTTCGGCCTGACGGATCGAGGCGAGGTCGATGAGCTTTCCATCAAGCGTCACAGCGCCCGCGCCGGAGTTCACGGCTTCTTCCATCGCCGCGATGATACGTTTTGCGTTGGCTACAGCGGCCTCAGTCGGGGTGAAAACCTCGTTGGCCAGGGCAATCTGTTTCGGGTGGATCGCCCATTTGCCGACCATGCCAAGTGTCGCGGCGTTCAGGGCCTGCTGCCTGTACCCGTCTGAGTCCGAGTAATCGCCAAATGGTCCCTCGACCGGCAGCACCCCATGCGTCCGACAGGCCGCAACGATAGCAACCGTGGGATAGTGCCACGGATCGGCGATATGCCGGGTGCGGGGGCCGTCTTGTGGTTCATCGATCATTGCATAATTGACCTGCGTGCCACCAATTGCGGTCGTTTGCATCCCCATGAATGCGGCATAGTCGGCCGGCCCGAGACTCATTGCTTCCAGACGCGGGCTGGCGGCGGCGATTTCCTCGACATGGGCCAGACCGGCGGCGGTTTCGATGATGCATTCAAGCCCAAGGCGTTTTTTGCGCCCCTTTTCCTGCTCGATGGCGGATACCATCGCGTCGACCGCATAGATGTCGCTGGCATTCCCGGCCTTGGGGATCATGATCAGATCGAGCCGCCCGTTGGTTTGTTCCATCAGATCAACAACGTCGCGCACCCAATAGGGCGTATCGAGCCCGTTGATGCGCACGCTGAGTGTTTTGTTGCCCCAGTCGATGTCGTTCACGGCCCCAATGGCATTCTTGCGCGCCTCAATCTTGTCGTCCGGCGCAACCGCATCTTCAAGGTCGATGTTGATAACATCCGCGGCGGACGCGGCCATTTTCTCGAACAGGCCCGGATTGGAACCCGGGCCAAAAAGCTGACAGCGGTTGGGGCGCGCTGGCGCGGCGGGCTGAACGACAAAAGACATGGGATACCTCGGGCAAGATTGTTGCGTTAGATCGGTGTTGACGCTTACTTTTTTGCTTTGCCGCTGACAAGCGCAATTCACGTTGATTTTCGAAACCTCGGCACTAAATTTGCACGATTCTCGTCGGCATGTTCTGCCCGCAATAGGAAATCATCGAATCCGGCGAATTTGTGCAAGGATTATCGGAAATCGTGGCGGATCACCAAAGAAATTCGTATGAAATTGCCTCTGATTCCGCGCAATCATGCGCAAGGTCACTTGGGGATGAACGAAAATGATCAAGACACCCTATCTTCTATTTCTCGGCGACGCGCCGAATGCTCTGGCGGCCAAGGTCGCACAAGGGATCAAGGATTGGCGCCCGGAATTCGCACTGGGGCAGTACCGGATGGACGGCTGCAAGGCCGATATGGGTTTGAAAGATATGACGCTGGCCGAGGCGAAAGCCGCCGGGGCCAAGACCCTCGTGGTTGGCGTCGCGAACCGTGGCGGTGTCATCAGCCAATCCTGGAAGAAGGTGCTGGTGAATGCACTTGAGGAAGGTTTTGATCTGGCGAGCGGTTTACACAATCTGCTGCGTAACGAACCCGATCTTAAGGCCGTGGCCAAAGCGACCGGTCAGGAATTGCACGACGTGCGCGTGCCCGAGGTCGACTATCCGATTGCCAACGGCAGGAAACGCTCCGGCAAGCGGTGCCTTGCGGTGGGGACCGATTGTTCGGTCGGCAAGATGTACACGGCGATGGCGATGGAACGTGCAATGAAGGCGCGGGGTATGAACGCGACCTTTCGCGCAACCGGGCAGACCGGCATTCTGATCACCGGCGATGGCGTCCCGCTGGACGCGGTGATTGCTGACTTCATGGCCGGGTCGGTGGAATACCTGACACCGGACAATGACGCCGATCACTGGGACCTGATCGAGGGGCAGGGATCTTTGTTCAACATCTCATTTTCCGGCGTGACGATGGCACTGATTCACGGTGGCCAGCCGGATGCCCTTATCCTGTGTCACGAACCGACGCGGGCGCATATGCGCGGCCTGCCAGAATATCAGCCGCCCTCGCTGGAGACGTTGCGTGACACCGCGTTGCCGCTGGCGCAGATTGTGAACCCGGCATGTCAGGTGGTGGGTGTCTCAGTCAACACGCAACACATGGGCGAGGATGAGGCTGTCGCTTATCTGAATGAAGTCGAGGCGCGGATGGGTTTGCCAACGGTGGATCCGTTCCGGCATGGTGCGGATCGGCTGGCCGAAGCGCTGGAGGCGATCTGAGGGGTTGCGCCGCCTGACGGCGTCGCCCGGGTGGGGGGCCAGCCCCCCAAGCCCCCCAGCCGTACTTGAGACCAAGAAGAAAAAGGACCGATCTTTGCTGATTTCCGTTTCAAAGGACGTCTTTCCGCTGGCGCAGGTCTTTCGGATCAGCCGGGGCGCGCGAACGGAGGCCAAGGTTCTGACCGTTTCGGTTCAGGACAACGGCGTGGTTGGTCGCGGTGAGTGCGTGCCTTACGCGCGTTACGACGAAACGCTGGAAAGCGTCACTGCGGAAATCGAAGTACTGGGCGATGTCGAGGTCGACAACAAATCGCTTTACGACCTGCTGCCAGCCGGGGCGGCGCGCAATGCTTTGGACTGCGCCTTGTGGGATTCGCGGGCCAAGTGTGCGGACAAGCGGGTTTGGGACTTGATCCCTAGTCTAGGTGCGCCGGGTCCCGTTGCGACGGCCTTTACGCTCTCACTGGATGCGCCGGAAAAGATGGAAGACCAGGCGCGCGAAAACGCATTTCGACCGCTTTTGAAGACCAAACTCGGCGGCGGGGAAGAAGACGTGGCGCGGATCGAGGCGGTGCGGCGCGGCGCGCCGGAGGCCCGGATCATTGTCGATGCCAATGAAGGCTGGACGCCGGACCTTTACCGGGCGTTGGCGCCGGTTTTGTTGCGTTTGGGCGTCGAGATGGTCGAACAGCCGCTTCCTGCGAGCGACGACGACATGCTGTCGGAACTCGATCGCGTGCTGCCGGTTTGCGCCGATGAAAGCTGTCACGACCGCGCCTCGCTGCCTTCGCTGCGGGGCAAGTATGACATCGTGAACATCAAGATCGACAAGACAGGTGGTTTGACCGAGGCGCTGGCGTTGAAAATGGCGGCGCTGGAGGAAGGCTACCGGGTGATGGTCGGGTGCATGGTCGGGTCCAGTCTCGCGATGGCCCCGGCGATGCTGGTCGCGCAAGGGGTGGATTACGTCGATCTCGACGGGCCGCTGTTGCTGGCAGAGGACCGCGCGCATCCCTTGCGTTACGACGCGAGCGTGCTGCACCCGCCGGAGGCCGCGCTTTGGGGTTAGCGGGCTGCGATTTGGGTCAGGAACACGCCGCCTGCCATCACCGCGATGCCCGCCAGCCGGGTTGGCGATATTGGCGTGACTGTCGCGCCGAACAGACCGAAATGGTCGATCAGCGCCGCCGATATCAACTGTCCCAGAAGGACGAAGAACACCGCATTGCCGACGCCGAAGCTCGGCGCGATCCAGGTGATCGACAAGACGTAAAAGGCAACCAGCACACCGCCGAGAAACAGGTGTTTCGGTGCAGATGCCGCGCCAGCAAAATTGCCGCCGAGTGCCGCCAGAACCAAAGCTGTGGAACACAGCGCCACAGCAAACAGGATCAGCGCCGCCGAGACCGGCGAGCCAAGCCGCGCACCAAGCCCGGCGTTCAGTGCCGCCAGCATCGGCACGCCAATTCCCGCCAAAAGCATGATCAAGGCCGAATTTGTCGAAGTCATGGCTGTCCCCTTTGCCATTTGCCGCATGGTGGCAACAGGGCCGCGCGGCTATTGCAATGTCAACGACGGAATTTCAGGAGATCCCCATGACCCGCACCGTGTATGTAAACGGAGATTACGTGCCTGAGGGCGAAGCCAGCGTTTCGATCTTCGACCGCGGGTTCCTTTTTGCCGATGGCGTCTATGAGGTGACGAGCGTGCTTGGCGGCAAGCTCGTGGATTTTGACGGACACTGGGCGCGGTTGGAGCGGTCATTGACAGAGCTGGAGATGAGGAACCCGGTTGATCGGGATGAAATGCTTGCGATCCACCGTGAGCTGGTATCGGTGAACGGGATTGTGGATGGCCGGGTCTACCTGCAGGTGACACGCGGCAGTGCCGGGGATCGCGACTTTGCCTATCCGTCTGAGGATACTGAGCCGACGCTGGTCCTGTTCACGCAAGCCACGCCCGGCATTCTGGACGCGCCGATTGCGCAGAAGGGCATCCGCGTGATCTCGGTCGACGACCTGCGCTGGGCGCGGCGCGACATCAAAACGGTGCAGCTGCTTTATCCGTGCATGGGCAAGATGGCGGCCAAGGCGGCAGGTGTCGATGACGCGTGGATGGTCGAAGACGGGGCGGTGACGGAAGGCACATCCAACAACGCCTACATCGTCAAGGACGGCGCGATCGTCACCCGGGCGCTTTCGCATGACATTCTGGCTGGGATCACACGCGCGGCGGTTCTGCGGTTTGCCAATGAGGCACAGATGAAAGTGGTGGAGCGGGATTTCACCATTGAAGAGGCCAAGGCGGCGGATGAGGCATTTATCACGTCGGCGTCGATGTTTGTGCAGGGCGTGGTCGAAGTGGATGGCGAGGCCATTGGTGACGGCAGGCCGGGGCCGGTGTCGCAGCGGCTGCGTGAGATTTATTTGGAAGAGAGTTTGAAGGTGGCGATTTAGGCGTGGATAAGCGTTAGCTGGTTTCGGCTTCGAGTGGGCATTGAGCCTGCGCGCCAATGCCGGGTTAACAGCGCGCAGCGCCCCGGCCATCCATTGCCGGCAGGCGATTTTGCTTGCAAAATCTGCCGAGAGGGGCCTGCCCGCCCCACGGGCTGGCGATTTGGTGAGGCTGGGCGCTCTCCGTTGATTTCGTGCGGACTTGGCTGGCATAAAGCGCGTCATTGAGATGTTGCATCGCAATCCCACGGGCAGGCAATGGCCGCAAGCGAGGTTGTGATACTGGAAGTGTCGTGAACCGCAGCCAACGGCCAATCACAAGTCACCTTGCAACGTTTAGGCCTTGTATGCTTGCAGTTTCTCCACAAACCCAGAATGTTGAACGCGCAAGCATGGGGGATCTTGCGCCATGGAATTCTTCACCGATTTCACTCTTGAGACTATCGACCTGACCGATGGACCGGTTCGGTTGCGTCGCTCGGGCGACGGTCCGCCGCTCATCTGCCTGCACGGCAACCCGCAAACCCACGCTATGTGGCATCTGACGGCCCCGGCGCTGGCGGAAACCCATTCGGTCTATTGCCCTGATCTGCGCGGCTATGGCGTATCGCAAAAACCGCCACACACGGGCGACCACGCGCCATATTCAAAACGTGCAATGGCAGGCGATGTTGTCGCGCTGATGGATCACTTCGCAATCGAAAGCGCCGTTGTCGTCAGTCACGACCGTGGCGCGCGAGCAGCCCATCGTCTGGCGCTTGATCATCCTGACCGGGTGTCAAAGCTTGTCGTCATGGATATCGTCCCGACGCTGGAACATTTCGAGCGGACCGATATGGCCTTTGCGATGGCATATGCGCATTGGTTTTACCTCGCCATGCCTGCGCCGGTCCCTGAAAAGATGATCGCCAATGATCCGGTGGGATGGTTTCAGGGCCATACCGGGCGCACATCTGCGCCTGCCGATTTGTTCGCGCCGGACGCGCTGGACGATTATCTTGAACACATCCGGAATCCGGTTGTCATTCGCGGCATCTGCGAGGATTATCGGGCGGCGGCCACGATTGACCTTGACCACGACCGCGAAAGCCGCGCGGCGGGTGAAAAAATCAAATGCCCGTTGCTGGCGCTATGGGGCGATAAGGGAATAATCGGCAAGTTTTATGATCCCTTGGCCCTTTGGCAGACCTATGCTGTGCGCCCGGTGACCGGTGGTTCCGTACCCAGCGGTCACTACTTGCCCGAGGAGGCACCACAAGAAGTTTTGCATTATATCAATGACTTTCTGGGTGCTGCGTGAAAAGTTTCCGGCGCGATGAAACTTCTCGGTTGCCCATATCGTGACTAAACTGGAATAGGTATGATCCGGCCGGATTGGGACAGATGAGCCAACAGATTGAAGAGCTTATCATCAGCATCGCGCGCGAAGATCGCGGCGCGCTGTCGCGGCTTTATGATCTGACGAGCGCGAAACTCTTCGGCATCTGCCTGCGTGTTTTGAAGGAACGCGCAGCGGCGGAAGACGCAATGCAGGAAACATATGTGAAAATCTGGCGCCATGCGGATCGCTATGTCGTGAATGGGTTAAGCCCGATGACCTGGCTGATCACGATTGCGCGCAACACGTCGATAGATGCGGCGCGGGCATGTGGGCGTGGCGAGGTGCAGGCCGGGCTGGACGACGTGGCGTTGATGCCTGCGCCGCAGGCCACGCCGGAAATGTCGGCCATAGCAGCGGGCGAAGCGCGGCGTATTGCCGGCTGTATGGATGAACTGGACGATGATCGCCGTCGCGCCGTGCGCGGCGCCTATCTGGAAGGACAAAGCTATGCCGAACTGGCCGAGGCGGCAGGCGTGCCGCTCAACACCATGCGCACGTGGCTGCGTCGTTCACTGATGAAATTGAAAGACTGTCTGCAGCGATGAACGTCGATAACACATTGCCCCCCGATGACGCGGCGCTGGCCGCAGAATACGCGATGGGATTGTTGCAGGGCGCAGAGCGGATGGGGTTCGAACGTCGTTTGCTGACGAACCCCACGCTTTTGGGCGAAGTGCGCGCCTGGCAGGAACATCTGGTGAAGATGACCGGGGAGATTTCCGCCCGGCCGCCGATGGGTGCGAAACGTCGGTTGGAACGCCGCCTGTTTGGAACCACACGCCGGGAATTGCGCGTCTGGCGTGGCCTGGGCGTCGGCGGTTTGGCTCTGGCGACAGTCCTCGCAGTTGCGCTTTTCTTCCAGCCCGAAGTCGCGCCGACAAGTTATCACAGCGCCGAAATCGCGGCGGCGGATAACAGTTTGCGCGTTTTGGCGCTTTATGACGGAACCGCATTGCGCATGGCTCGCACGCACGGACAGGCCGCCAATGATCGTTCGCTGGAAGTTTGGCTGATCGACGCAAACGGGGTGCCGCATTCGCTGGGCGTCCTGCCCGAAACAGACACCGCAACCCATCAGGTTCCGGAAGCGCTGCGCCCGCACATGGCGGGCGCGACGCTGGCAATATCTGACGAGCCGGCGGGCGGATCGACAACCGGCCAGCCAACCGGCGCGGTGCTGGCAACCGGTATGGTCACGTCGCTGTGACCGCGTGTGAGAGACACGCGCGAAACTTTTCCTGAACGCTCCTCGTGACTGCGCATGTTCGGGGCCAGACGCCCCATAATGTTCAGAGAGGATAACCCATGACTTTTAAAACCCTGACTGCTGTACTGATGCTTTCCGCCGCACCGGCATTTGCCGCATCTCACGCCGCCAACCCGATGGTCGGCGGGGCAGAGATGTTTCCCGATAAAAACATCGTCGAAAACGCGATGAATTCTGCTGACCACACGACATTGGTCGCCGCTGTCGCCGCCGCCGGTCTGGTCGATACGTTGAAGGGCGATGGCCCGTTCACTGTTTTCGCGCCGGTCAACGCGGCCTTTGATGCGCTGCCCGATGGCACGGTCGACAAGCTTCTGATGGACGACATGAAGGACCAGTTGACCAAGGTGCTGACCTGCCATGTGGTTGCCGCAGATGCGATGGCGGATGCCATCATGAAGATGATCGATGACGATGGCGGCACGCATCCGGTCAAGACCGTGGGCGGTTGCACTCTTCAGGCAACCTATGACGGCGACAAGATCTTTATCGAGGACGAGCAGGGCCAGAAGGCCGAGGTCACAATCGCCGATGTGGCGCAATCAAACGGCGTTATCCATGTGATCGACACGGTGCTGTTGCCAGCCATGTAGGCTTTGGGAGGGCAACCCACCGCGCCGCCCGGGCCGTTGTCCCGTCCCGGGCGGTATTTTGTGTAGAACGTTGTTGGCCATCACCCTTCACGCAGAATCAAGGCTCCTCGGGCCGCCGCGCGATCGCCTGCCCGTCCCGCCTCTCACACATTTCTAAAGCAATGTGTTGCTGGCAGTGCATTGCATAGTGATGCAATGCACGAGAGGGGGCTGGCGATTTTGTCAGGCCGGGTGCAAGCTTTCAGGCTTCTACGGACTTGGCTTGGATAAACGGGCAAACTGCAAGGTTACATCGCCACCCCACGGGCAGTCATTCGGGCGTCTTTTCTCCGGATTTGTGAGTGTCCGCTTCTGGCCTGAAGCCGAGGTTTTGAACTTGGAAAACTGGTCTCGCCAGCGGACCAGCAAACTACATGCGCCTCTTAAATCGACGCCGCGATGCCACCATCCACGAACAACGTGTGCCCGTTGACAAAGCTCGACGCATCCGAGGCAAGAAATACACAAGCCCCGACCAGTTCTTCGACCCGGCCCCAGCGTCCCGCAGGCGTGCGTTTGGTCAGCCATGCGCTGAACTCGGGGTCTGCCACCAATGCTGCGTTCAGCGGCGTGTCGAAATAGCCCGGCGCAATGGCGTTGCATTGAAGACCATGCTGCGCCCAGTCGGTTGCCATGCCCTTGGTCAGATTGCTGACTGCGCCCTTTGTGGCCGTGTAGGGCGCGATGCCGGGTCGCGCGAGCGCCGTTTGGATACTGGCGATGTTGATGATCTTGCCCGCCCCGCGCCCGATCATATGCCGCGCCACGGCCTGACCGACATGGAAGACACTGGCGATGTTGGTTTGCAGAAGATTCTCGAACGCCTCAGGTGGGAAATCTTCCAGCGGTGCGCGATGCTGCATCCCGGCGTTGTTGACCAGAATGTCCAGCGGCCCGACATCGCGTTCAAACCCGTCAACAGCCGCCCGCGCGGCATCGTGGTCGGTCACATCAAACGGTAGAAGACCTGAGTTCTGGATAAGCGCTATATCTGGTATTCGACCTGCCTGATTGTTTCCGGCACGGTTATGGCGCCGTCGGGAAAGTCTTCCGAGGGGCCACTGGCGCTGTTTCAGCCTTCTGGATTTCAGGTTTTGCCTTTTGGGTTGGAATTTTGTCCTTGTTTTGGCCGAAAATCCGGTTTTTGGGCGGACTCGCCCCGGGGATCACGCTGTTACGATCGGGATTTTATCCACGCCAAGCACAACCAGCCGCTTCAGGTTATGTCCAATAGCGGTGCAAGCGACCTGGAACTGTACCTTGGCCTGACCACGATAGCGCACCTGTTTCGAGCGCTTTGAAAACACGCGCTCATATGGCGCACGCATCTTGCTGAGCCAGCGATCCTTATCGCGGTTTTTTGCCGCCATATTGTTCTTCTTGATGACCGCGCTGTGACATCCTTTGCGTTTGAGTTCCCTCTGTGCAGGTGCAGTGCAATAGCCTTTGTCTGCATAAACAGCACCCTGATCCGGGCACACATGGCGCAGACCTTTGGCATCATCGACATTGGCCGGTGTGGCCGCCACTTTGTTGACCAGACCTGATTGCATGTCCACGCTGGCATGTTCCTTGTAGCCATACCAATATTTGTTTTTGTTCTTTGCGCCAAAACGCGCTTGCTTGTCGGCAGCAACCCTGGGAGCGGTTTCGTTGTTGAACTTCTCCAGACCCTTGGCGATGGCTTTGTCCCGATCACTCCAGTTCGAGAATTTCGAAACCAGCTGGCTGGCATCCACAAAGGTGAACACTTCCCGGATCAAACCTGCAGCCTTCAAGCTGACGCGCAGACGATTGAAAATGTCCATGAGCCCCTTTGTACCCAACCGCTTGCGGAAATCGCCGAAAAACGAGTGATCAGGTGTCTTCTCACTGAGCCCAAAGCCGCAAAACCATTTGGCTGCAAGGTTCTCACGCATGAACCGTTCCATCTCCCGATCGGAAATGTCCTCAAGGAATTGAAGCACCAGCATGCGAAACGCACGCCCGACACCCAATTCAGGGCGCCCGCGATCAGAATAAAGCGCTGCCAGAGGCTTTGCCAAAGCACACAGGTCAACAACCGCTTCAAACTTGCGGTACGGATGATCAGCCAACACAAGCCCATCCAACGTTGCAAACATTTCAATCTGATCACGCTTCATAGCCAGCCACCCCAAAAAATACTCACGCAGACTGAATCAATTCATCACAGTCCTGTCCAGAGACTTTTCCGACAGGGCCGTTATGGGTCCCATTTTAACTTTGGTTTTCCCGAGCATATAGGCTGCGACACACGAGATGAGGTGTACGAATGCGTTGGCAGGCGATCTGTGTCGAGTGTGTTCCAGTCCCATGCTGGTTTTCAACTTATCGAACAGAGTTTCGATGATGAACCGCCTTCGCAACAGGATTTTGTTCAGGATTGGCAGGAGATAGTTTTTCATGTTGCGGCGAATGCCGGTGACGAGGTGGAGCCCACGCTGCCAGAGCCGTTGGAAGAGGGATTTGGAGATATAGCCCTTATCAGCAAATATTTTGCCTTCGAGGCCCGCGATCATGGCTTCAAACGGCTTTCGATCATCGACATTACCTGCCGTGATTTTGACGGCCATGATCTCCCCCTTGTTGTTGATGATTAGATGCAGTTTGAAGCCAAAGAACCAGCCCATTGTGCTGCGACCGCGCTTTGCCAGCCCCTTGAAGACCTTGTTTCGATTAATGCGGGCATTGTGGCAGACCGCGAGCTTAGTGCTGTCGGCAAAATAGACGCCGGTTTTTTCACCGCTGAAGCAGTGCAGCAGTATGCAAAACGGCACCATTAATCTTGGCATGAGGCTGACAAACCGACCATAGCTCGGGAGGGTGCCAAAGCAGTCACGGTATTTCTGCTCAACGCCATAAATCCAATAATGTTTGAAGTCCTTGAACGGCGACAAGTGAAACAAGACCATGATGAACAGGCTCTCCCCCAGGGTCAGCTTGCCGGCGCGAAGCCTCTGACGACCCGAGGGGATCAACCGGTGGCGCTCCCAGTCCTCGTAGGTTTTTGCAAAGTCATCGAGACAGACAAAAAGTGCGGTGTTAGTGATCGACATGAGTGGCGGTCCATATTGTGTCGCTTTTGAACCTTGAATCATGGGGCAACGTACCTGGAAACCCCTCTCACCCCATACTAATCACGGGGGCATTCAGGCTGGTCAACACGGGGCAAAAGGTGCGCGCCATGGAGAACAACTTCCCAATCAACGAAGATCTCGCTTATGAGAAGATCCGGGACCTCATGTTCGACATGATGGAAGAGGACCCCAACCGTTTCTACGCCCTCACGGATAAGCTCAATGAACTGGCTGCGCTCCCTAAAAGAACCATGACACTTGTGCTCGATCTGATGGCTGCCACTCCCTTTCAGGTGATCATCCCGAAACACGTACGGAAAAATGACCCTGATACATTCAAAGCAGATCACGAAACCGTTTCAAATGTTCTATTTCTTGGAGAGTTTGGCGGAATTGCCGTTGAACTGGAGCCAAATGAGGCTTTGAGAGAACCGAGGATCATTTCCAGTAACTCCCAAGCACCCCCCACGTTTGAGTGTTATTGTCAGTTTTATGGTGAGTCGAATTTGCCATTTTGCGCGTGTTTTTTTCTTTCTTGTCTGAATTCTGTGGCGCCGGGTTGATTTCTCTGAATCAGTGGTGGGATGGATCAGGTTGCCGCCCTTGAACAACTTCTCGCCACGGCTCTGCGTCGGATCGCTGAGCTTGAAGCTGCGTTGGCGAGCATGGCGGAAGAGATCACGGACCTGCGCCGACAGTTGGCCAAGAACAGCAGCAATAGCAGCAAGCCCCCTTCAAGTGATGGCCTGAAGAAGCCAGCCCCGCGCAGCCTGCGTGGCAAATCCGGAAAGAAAAGTGGCGGCCAAGTTGGCCACCGGGGCGACACCCTGCGCCAGACGTCAACACCCGACTTTGTCGAACGGCATGAGGCGACGCATTGCAGCGCCTGTCAGAGCGCCCTGACGGCGGAGATGGTGAAAGGGATCGAGAAGCGTCAGGTGTTCGACTTGCCTGCGCCACGCCTGGAGGTCACCGAGCATCAGGCGGCGGTTTATTGTTGCGACCATTGTCGAGCCACGACGACGGCTGGCTTTCCCGATGGCGTGGCCGCGCATGTGCAATATGGCACGCGCATGCGGGCAGTGGCGGTCTATTGCAATGTTCAGCAGCTGATACCCGAGGATCGGGTCTGCCAGCTTATGCGCGACCTGTTTGGGGCCACCAGCTTGTGCGCGGCCAGCGTGACCAACTGGACGCGCGGCGCGGCAAATAAGATGGGTGTCGTGGTTGAACACATTCTCGCCCGGCTTGCCGAAGGCGGCGTTCGGCATCTGGACGAGACCGGACTTCGTGTTGCCGGCAAGCTGCACTGGCTGCACACGATCTGCGATACCGCCTTCACCCATTACCGCATCAGCGCCAAACGCGGTGCTGTTCCAACCTTCCTGACCGGCGGGACGATCATTCATGATCACTGGAAACCCTACTACGCCCATATGAGCGGAGTGGACGCCCACGCCCTCTGCGGGGCGCATCACTTGCGCGAACTCAAGGCCATCGAAGAGATCGAAAAAGAGCCTTGGGCGACGGAGATGAGCGCAGTGCTTCATAGCGCCAATCAGCTCAGATGCGCGGCTCAGGATCAAGGCGAGACCGAACTCCCGGAACTGGTTCGCCAGGGTATAGTCACCAGATACATGGCGATCCTCGCCAAGGGGCTCGCCTTCCACGAACGCCGGCCCCCGCTGGCCAAAAGCCCCGGCACCCGCGGCCGAAAAGCCAGGCGGCCAGGCCACAACCTGCTCCTCCGCCTGCGTGACTACCGCGATGACGTTTTGCGATTCATCGCCGACTTCGCGGTCCCATTCACAAACAATCAGGCCGAACAGGACCTGCGCATGATGAAGCTGCGCATGAAAATCTCGGGCACCTTCCGCACCCTCGAGGGCGCGCGGGTCTTCGCCGACATCAGGTCCGTCATCTCGACGGCCAGAAAACACCGGTTCAACATCCTGGAAATCCTGACCCTGTCACCACCTCAGATCATCGCACGGCTCTGACGGAACAAAACCCCGCAACCCTATCGGACAGGGTGCTTGGGAGTTACCATTTCCATAACAATGGTGGAAATCCCTCATCGCAACCCTCTGCGAAAAAGGGTCAACGAGTATCGTAAAAAACGAATCAAAAAACTACGAAAAAATTCTGTCGAGTAGTGCACTGGTGACGCCAACGTCTTATCCAGAATCGGGGTTAGAAGGTGAACCTGCGCCCCGGAATCGGATAGTTTCGCCGCCGCGGCTTTCAGCTTCGCGACATCGCGGCCATTCAACACGATTTCCGCCCCGGCGTCGGCCATCCCATGGGCGAGGGCTAAGCCGATGCCTTGCGACGACCCTGTCACCAGCGCACGCCTTCCCGAAAGCGAAAATAAGATCGTCACTTTGAAAACCCTTCCAGCCTATAAAGAACGCCTGTTCATATGATGTTTTAATTCGAAATGGCAGAGCGACGGGGCATTTAGGCACGGCCCATTGACGCGTGTCAGCGCGAGCGTCTTCGTTCCGAGCGCACAAATTTCAATTGCCGCTTCAGGCAAATGGCAGATCGAACCCAATCGAAAGCGGAAACGGAGATTGTGCTAGCCCCGCCCGCAATCAGCAACCATTGCCGTGATGCGATAAAACCCATGCGCCATTTTCGTGAATGGTGTGAGCAGAAAAAATGCCAACACAGAACCAAGGTGCAACGCAAGCAGGGTTGGCATAGCCGCACTTGATCCCAACAAGTAAAGCGCCAGGCCACTCAATGCGACGAAGAACAGAAGCACGATAAAGCCCATTTCGCCACCCCAGACGCGGGCATCACCCAGCGCGCAATCTGCCTTAAGTTTCAATCGGGCAAGCTCCACAGTCCCGATCACCATCAATATCCCACCCGGCACACCAAGGAGCTTTGGCAACGACCAGAATGTGTAGGGTGCGGGTAACTCAAAGACATAATGCAGAACGGTTCCACTGACCGTCGACAGAAAGCATAATAAAAACCCGTACATAACGGCGTGATGCGCCCATTTTCGCGCTTTGCTGAACCGATCCTCGTCTTCGAAATTACAGCCATCGCCATGGCCGCCCGAAAGGTTTTTCATATGCGCGGCCTGTGTCAGCCCTGACATGATGTTCGCGATCCTGATGCGACCACCGCCAACCGCCAGCCAGTACCGACGCAAGCTGATCGCAAGGCTCAGAAGCGGAAACAAAAACGCAGGTAGGAACACCGCGACCATCAATCCATGCGACATCGCGCCGTAAAATTTATCACCGTCGCTATTTCCCAACATGCCGATCAGGCCAAACAGCACAGCAAAGCCAAGCACGACCGCAATGGCAAACGCAAATCCGCTGCGATGAAATGCGCGGGCAGCGGGTTGCGGCCATGCAAAATCCTCCCAGCTTGCCTGCCTGACCTCGGCCAATGCCTTGGGCAGGTTAAGGTCAAACTCATGCGGCGCGGTGTATTGACAGGCATAATAACAGCCGCGGCAATTGTGACAGAGATTCGCCAATTGAGTCAGGTCGGCATCTGAAAATGCACGCTCACGATGCATGGCGGGAAAGACCGAACAATAGCCCTCGCAGTACCGGCAGGCGTTGCAGATTTCGGATTGACGCCGGGCCTCCTGTAAAAGTTCAGTTTGCATGTGCCACCGCCTCTTTTCCGGCAATCCGGCCCATGACCGTGCCAATCGTCATGCCAAACCCCGCCAGATACCCTTGCCCCAATATTGATCCCGCCATCGTTTCTCCTGCGGCCCAAAGGTTGGCGATGGGCTGGTTTCCGATAGAGCACTGGGCGCGCTCATCGACCTTCAGGCCAAGGTATGTGAATGTCACGCCGGTCTTCAGGCTGTAGCCGTAATAGGGCGGGGTATCGATCGGTTGCGCCCAGTTGGTTTTTGCGGGCGAAAGAGCGGAAGTAGCCACACCGTCCAATTCCGTCGGGTGGAAGCCACTGGCGTCTCCGCACGCCGCGTTGAACGCGTCGACAGTGGTGCGGAGTTTCTCTGACGGCAGACCAAGCTTGTTTGCCAGTTCTTCGATACTGTCCGCTTTGATTGGCGGAAAGACCGATGGCATGAACAATTCAAAGGATTTGGAATCGATGATCGAATACCCGATCTGATCCGGTTGATCCGCAACCAGACGACCCCAGATGGCGTAACGTTTGGGCCAAACGTCTTCGCCCTCATCATAAAACCGCTCAGCGTCTTTATTGACTACAATGGAAAACGGCACACAGTCGAGCCGGGTGACGATACCGCCGTCATATTGCGGCGCGCGCCCGTCGATCGCGACCGCGTGACACTGGGTTGGGTCGCCGATTTGTTCGACGCCCTGATCCAGCAGGTCGGCTAGAACCTCGCCTCTATTGTACGGCGTGCCGCGGATCAGGAAATTGCGCGCCGCAGGGCCCCAGGCGCGTGCGAGCCAATCGATATCGGCCTGAAACCCGCCCGAAGCAACGACAACGCATTTGGGATTGATACTTTGGGTCTGACCGCCCT
Organism: uncultured Paracoccaceae bacterium; assembly: GCA_951812305.1. GTDB lineage: Bacteria > Pseudomonadota > Alphaproteobacteria > Rhodobacterales > Rhodobacteraceae > Rhodobacter_B. The sequence continues at coordinate 1,176,714 of CATOSB010000002.1, read as the reverse complement.
GTTCGAAATCAACACGTTCCACACGGTTATCCGAAAGTTCCAGATGACTGACCTTGGCGTCATAGCGCGCCTCGACGCCAAGACCCGCCGCCGTGCGATAATAGGCGTTGACCAAAGACTTCCCGCCACCAAGGAAAAAGGCGTTTGTTCGCGCAAGGCTCAGGGTACCGGACAAAGACGGCTGAAACCGAACGCCGTGTTCTTCCATCCAAGGCAGGCAGCCCTCTGACGCGCGAATGACCATCCGCGCCATGCTTTCATCGGTTTTGCCGCCGGTGACTTTCAGAAGGTCGGCGAGATATTCTTCTTCCGTATAACTCTCGACCAGCGGACCCAAGGGGCCGGAATGCATACAGCGAAAGTTGCGGGTGTGGCGTGAATTGCCGCCACGCATTGGCTTTGGTGCGGCTTCCAGAATGATGACGCGAGCACCGGATTCTGCTGCGGTCATCGCCGCGCAAAGCGCAGCATTTCCGCCGCCAATGATCGCTATGTCATAATTTTCTGCCACCCCGACACCGATAGCGGCGCAGTTTGGGAAAGTGCAAGGGCGTCGCCGAAATTACATTTTATCCGGATTCACCTGTTGCGCGAATTTCCACGGACTCGTTCAGAAAGAACCCGGGCGCACAGTCTTCAGCCAGATCGACCGTCGCTTCAACGAACTGTGTTTCAGGGTCGGCCTGTGTATCCAGCCGCGTGATTGCACCACCGCATTCATCGCCATTCACCCGCGAAACGCTGACAGCGGCACCGACAGCCAGACCGCTGGCATCCGGTGCGGCAAGACGGCTGATGGGTAGAAAAACATCGACCGACTTTTGGTCCGGGCGATAGATTTGGGCCGCCAGGGCACCTTCTTGCACGCAGTCACCAACGCTTGCCTCGAACCCGACAAGCACGCCGTCAAATGGCGCCGCCAACGAGAAACCTGTCAGTGTTATTTCTGCGGTCCTGGCGTCCAGCATTCCGATCTCCAGCGCGATTTCGGCCCGTTTCTTGGCGGCCCCGGCGTTTGCAATTGCCTCTTTTGCCCGCTCTGACGCAAACCGCGCCTCCATGAACCGGCGTTCAATCGCTTCCAACGCGGTTTCGTTGATCAACCCGCGCCCAAGCATGGTTTTGTTGCGTTCGAATTCTTTTTCGACAAACGCCAGATCTTCCTGCTTTCGCCGGTCATCGGCAATGGCCGCCTGGATTGAAAGCTGTCGTTCCTCGACCGTTGCGGCCAGTTCGGCGACCCGCGCCTCGGCGGTGCGCAACGATAATTCCGACCGCTCGGCATCCAGCGTCACCAACACCTGCCCGGCCTCTGCCACCCGCGCGTTCTTCACCGCCTCGTTGGTTTGCAGAATGCAACCGCGTGCGGCGTAAGACAGGCTGACCAGATCGCTGGCACGAACGGTCCCGAAATAGGTTTCGCCACTTTGCGAAAGCGCCTCTGTTGCGGCACCCGCCGCAATAATTCCAGCGGCAGCAATGCATACTCGACCGATTGCCGGTGTCCTTCCAAAAAAGCCGTGTAACTCGAACAGCATGAACCGTGCTCCTGAATTGTTCTCCAAAACCTGTTCGATTGCCGGGATTCGCGCAAGCCCCTCGGTCTAAAACCAACGTGAACACAGGATCCGTGGCCGCGACAAGAAAGCCGATGAATTGCCTTCAACTGCCCCTCTGCCAGTGCTAATTTCGAAAGTGAATTGGCGAGAATCGCACAATCCCATTTTCGAAAAACGCAGCCAGAACCCGGAGGATGACATGGACGGATCCAGCAACGGCGGATGCCCGGTAATGCATGGCGGTGCCAAACACCGCGCAACAGGTGCCAGCGCAAATCAACATTGGTGGCCAAACCAGTTGAACCTGAAGCCCCTGTCACAACAGTCGGACCTGACTGATCCGATGGACGCGGAATTCGACTATGCAGAAGAGTTCAAGTCACTTGATCTGGGCGCTGTAAAGGCTGATCTGACGGCGCTGATGACCGACAGTCAGGATTGGTGGCCGGCGGACTACGGCCATTACGGCGGGTTGTTCATCCGCATGACGTGGCACGCAGCTGGCACCTATCGCATCCATGACGGTCGCGGTGGTGCTTCCACCGGCAGCCAACGCTTTGCACCGCTGAACAGCTGGCCCGACAACGGCAACCTCGACAAGGCACGCCGCCTTCTGTGGCCGATCAAACAGAAATACGGACGCAAGCTTTCCTGGGCCGATCTGTTGATCCTTGCAGGCAACGTCGCAATTGAATCGATGGGCGGCAAGGTCTTTGGCTTTGGCGGCGGGCGCGCCGACATCTGGGAACCGGAGGAAGACATCTATTGGGGTCCGGAAACCGAATGGCTGGCAACGTCGGACGTCGAAAACAGCCGCTATTCCGGTGAACGCGACCTCGCCAATCCGCTGGGCGCGGTTCAGATGGGCCTGATCTATGTGAACCCCGAAGGACCGGATGGCGAACCAGACATCCTCGCCTCGGGCCGCGATATTCGCGACACGTTTGGCCGCATGGCGATGAATGACGAGGAAACCGTGGCGCTCGTCGCGGGCGGCCACACGTTCGGCAAGGCGCATGGCGCGGGTGACCCCGAACTGGTGGGAGCCGAGCCGGAAGCCGCACCGCTGGAAGCGATGGGCCTTGGCTGGATCAACAAGCATGGCTCGGGCAAGGGCGACGACGCCACGACCTCAGGCATCGAAGGGGCGTGGACAGCCAACCCTACGCAATGGGACAACGGCTATTTCGACCTGCTCTTCGGCTATGACTGGAACCTGACCAAAAGCCCCGCGGGCGCATGGATCTGGGAGCCGGTCGGCGTGAAAGAAGAGGACATGGCCCCGCAGGCGCATGACCCGTCCAAAAAGGTCAAGACGATGATGACCACAGCGGATATGGCGATGCGGATGGATCCGATCTATGGCCCGATCTCCAAGTGGTTCCATGAAAACCCGGACGAGTTCGCCGATGCCTTCGCACGCGCGTGGTTCAAGCTGACCCACCGCGACATGGGGCCGAAGGCCTGTTACCTGGGCGCGGATGTGCCCGATGAAGACCTGATCTGGCAGGACCCGGTTCCAGCGGTCGACCATGACCTTGTGAATGCCGCTGATATCGCGTCGCTGAAAGAAACCATCCTTTCATCCGGTCTGTCGGTTGGCCAATTGACCCGCACGGCATGGGCATCTGCCTCGACCTTCCGCGGCTCGGACAAACGCGGCGGAGCAAACGGTGCACGCATCCGGCTGGCCCCGCAGAAGAACTGGGCCGTGAACGATCCCAGCGATCTGGCGGAAGTTCTGGCGAAACTGGAGGAGATCAAGACCGGGTTCGACAGCGGATCGAAGAAAATCTCGATGGCGGACCTGATCGTGCTTGCCGGTACTGCGGCGGTCGAAAAAGCCGCGGCTGACGGCGGAAACGCGGTGGAAGTACCATTCACACCGGGCCGCACTGATGCAACCGACGATCAGACAGATGCCGAAAGCTTTGCTGTGCTGGAGCCCGTTGCCGATGGATTCCGTAACTATATCCGTGGCGGCCACCTGCCGACACCGGCGGACATGCTGGTCGACAGGGCGCAGCTTTTGGGCCTGACGGCACCTGAGATGACAACCCTTGTTGGTGGTCTGCGTGTTCTCGGCGCGAATGCCGGCGGCTCGCCGCATGGTGTATTCACCGACCGCGTTGGCGCGCTGACAACCGATTTCTTCACCAACATCCTTGATATGTCGACCGAATGGTCCGCCAAGGATGGCGATGTGCTGGAAGGCAAGGACCGCGCCAGCGGGAAGGTGAAGTGGACGGCCACGTCCGTCGATCTGGTCTTCGGCTCGAACTCGATCCTGCGGTCGCTGGCCGAGGTCTATGGCGCTGACGATGCCGGCGCTAAATTCGCTGCCGACTTCGCCGCCGCATGGGTCAAGGTGATGGACGCGGACCGGTTCGACGCCACGTAGCAACGGAGATCCCAATGGGCGAGATCACGTGAGATAACGCCTGACCGCGCCCGCCTCGAGGCGGGCGCTGAGTCATACCAGAAGTGAAGCAATTCCGAAGTCGTCCGGATCAAACTGGAATCAGAATGAAGAAACTTAAAACCTCCTCCGCCCAACTCGTTGCAGAGTCCCGCGCGCGGATCGAAGAGATTGAAACCCCTGACCTGATCGCCATGCTGGACGACCCGAACGTCTGTGTCGTCGATATCCGCGACGTGCGAGAGCGGCAGCGGTTGGGATACATCCCCGGCGCCTTCCATGCCCCGCGTGGAATGGTCGAATTCTGGGTCGATCCCGAAAGCCCGTATTTCAAGGACATATTCGGCGAAGACCGCAAATTCGTGTTCCACTGTGCGAGTGGCTGGCGCTCTGCCATTACAGTTGCGGCGTTGAATGATATGGGATTCGACGCTGCTCACTTGCGCGAAGGCTTTTCCACATGGGAAGCGCAGGGCGGGCCAGTTGAGCGCGCTGACGCGCCGAAGAAATAGGCCTTTTTGCCCGGACACGGTGGTGCTAACTCAAGCGCCATGACTGACTATGCAGATATTCTCGCGCTTGGCGAAGCGCTTGTTGAATTCGTTCGCTTGCCCGAAACGTCCGAGGGTCGCCCGATATATCGACAGGGATTTGGTGGTGATACGTCGAACGCGATCATTGCGGCCGCGCGACAAGGGGCAAATACCGGATATATAACAGCTGTCGGCGGCGACCCCTTCGGAGAGCTATTTCTTGACCTCTGGCGCGGCGAAAATGTTGACACGGCGACTGTGCAGGTCAAACCCCAGGACCCAACGGGCAGCTATTTCGTGCTGCCTGACCCGTCGGGCCGTCAGTTTTCCTATGCCAGACGCGGTTCAGCGGCCAGCCTTTATGGCCCCGAAGACCTGCCAGAAGATGCCATCGCAAAGGCGAAAGTGCTACATGTTTCCGCCCTAAGCCAGGCGATCAGCCCCTCGATGCGCGCCGCGGTTCAGCGCGCCGCGGAAATCGCGAAAGCGAATGGCACAAAGGTGTCCTATGACACCAACCTGCGACTAAATCTTTGGACACTGGAAGAGGCGCGCGAGACAATCAATGCCTTCCTGCCCCTCGCGGATATCGTCCTTCCCAGCGATGATGAGGCGGAAACCTTGACGGGCCTGACCGATACGTACGCAATCCTTGATCATTTTGCCGACCACGACCCGGAAATAGTCGTTCTGAAGCGCGGCGAGACGGGGCCGATTCTGCGCTCAGGCGGTACAGACCAGCCCTTTCCCGTCCCCAAAGTAAAGGCGGTTGATTCAACCGGTGCTGGTGACAGTTTCGCGGGCGGTTTCCTCGCCTATTACCTTGAAACAGGCGACGCGGCAGAGGCAGTCAGACGTGCGATGAAAGTCGCGGCCGGCACGGTCAGCGGGTACGGCGCCGTTGATCCAATCCCACAGCGTTCCGACATTTTGGGCGTTTAACGCAAGCCTGCCAAAAAAGGACTCGTCCAATGCATATCGAACCATTTGGCGTCGAACTTTGGATGAACGAGTGGGAAACCAAATGCGACTGGAACCTCGCAGAAACCTGCGTTGAAAGCGTCACGATTGGCGAATTGCTGACTCTAACTGGAAAAAACGAAACCGATCTCAGCGAACTGTTGTGGATGAAAATGACCTATGGCGCAATCGAGGGGTCAGAACGGCTGCGCCGGGCCATCGCCGCGCTCTATGACACTCAAGGAACTGAAAACACCATCGTTACCCACGGAACAATCGGGGCCAACATGCTGGTCCACAAAACGCTGGTTTCATCAAGGGATCGCGTGGTTGCCGTCACCCCGACATACCAACAGCATTACTCGATTCCCGCTAGTATTGGCGCCGACGTGCATCAACTTCGACTTCGCGAAGAGGACGGGTTTCTTCCTGATCTGGACGCCTTGCGCAATCTTGCGGCACCGGGCACCCGCCTGATCGCCATCAACAACCCCAACAATCCAACCGGCGCGCTGATGGACCGCGCCATGCTGGAAGAGATCGCCGGTATTGCCCGAGAAGTTGATGCGTGGGTTCTGTGTGACGAAGTCTATCGCGGCACAGAGCAAACTGGGCCGGGCATGGCCACCTCAATCGCCGATATCTACGAAAAAGGGATCAGCACTGCGAGCACGTCCAAGGCATTTTCGCTGGCTGGATTGCGTCTGGGTTGGATCGTGGCCGCGCCGGAGTTGATCGAAATGGTGGCGATCCACCGGGATTACGACACGATTTCAGTGGGAATAATCGACGATCATTTTGCGACGCTGGCCCTGGAAAACGCGGACCGGCTGCTTGAGCGCAGCCACGGGATCACGCGCAAGAACCTTTCGATTTTGGAAGACTGGGTGGATACACAGCCAAGGATTTCATGGATCAAGCCGAGCGCTGGAACAACTGCTCTTCTAAAATTCGATCTGCCAATCAAATCGCGCGAGTTTTGTGTGGCGCTTTTGAAAGAAACCGGTGTGATGCTCACACCCGGATCGGCACTAGGGATGGAGGGGTATGTCCGGATCGGCTACGCCAACAACCCGACCATTCTAAGTAAAGGCTTGGCGGGGATTTCAGATTTTCTTGCTGGGAGCTGCTAAAGTTATTGTGTTCCCCGGCCAAGGCAATACTGGCCTGAAGCAGTCGTTAACTCACTTCCCCATCTCCCCACCTCAATGGCGGCCAACGCCTGCCCGTGGGGTGGCGACGCAACAACTCAAAGGCAGCGCTTTATGCCAGCAAAGTCCGAACGAACTCAATGGATTGCACTTGCCTCACCAAATCGCCAGCCCGCCGGACCGGGCAGGCGATGGCCGGGGCGCTGCGCGCTGTTAACCCGGCCTGGGTGGAATGTCCGAAGGGCAGGTAAGGCCAAATCGCCACCTTCACAAAACCCTGCATACGTTCGCATCCCGAAAACCAGTTGCCACTGAACCCGGTTTTATCGTAACTCTCGATTCGATTGGCGTCGGGAGAACTGGCCAAGCCAGTGCCGAAGGAGCAACCGCCCCGGAAACTCTCAGGCAACCGGACCGTCGCCGATACAAAACTCTGGAGAGTGGCACCAAGGCGTGCCCGCCGAAGGGATAGCAATCTCAGGCGAAAGGACAGAGGGGGCATTTCTGGTGAGGCCATTTGGCTTTGCCGATTGGAAATGCCGAAAGATATCTTCAATATCGCATCGGCTTGGAAAATGGACGGGCTGAAGATGTCGGATCTGCTCAAGACGCCACTATTTGATCTTCACGAGGCACTGGGCGCCAAGATGGTGCCGTTCGCGGGCTACGCCATGCCGGTGCAATACCCAATGGGCGTGATGAAGGAACACACCCATACCCGCGCGGGTGCGGGCTTGTTTGATGTCAGCCATATGGGGCAGATATCTGTCGATCTGCACGAAGCCGGCCACGAAGCCGTCGCGCTGGCGCTGGAATCGATCATTCCGCAGGACGTTTTGGGCCTGAAAGCGGGCCGCCAACGATATGGGTTTCTGACCAATTCAGCAGGCGGGATTGAAGACGACCTGATGTTTGCCAACACCGGTGACTATTTGCAATTGGTCGTCAACGGCGCGCGAAAGCACCACGATATCAAGCTGATCCGCGCAGCCATCAAACCTGTCGCCTCGGTTACATTCAATGACAACGCGCCATTGCTGGCCTTGCAGGGGCCACGCGCCGAGGATGCGTTGGCATCGCTGGTGCCGGAAGTGCGCGACATGAACTTTATGGATGCCGCCTGGATCTCGACCAAGGATTTCGGTTCGGTCTTTGTCACACGTTCAGGCTATACCGGCGAGGACGGATTTGAGATCGCGCCAAAATCAGAAGTTGCGGTGGAATTCGCCCGCGCGCTGTTGAACCACGACGATGTCGAACCCATTGGCCTTGGCGCGCGCGACAGCCTTCGGCTGGAAGGTGGGCTTTGCTTATATGGGCATGACATCGACACGGATACAACGCCGGTTGAGGCGGCGCTGACCTGGGCGATCCAGAAAGTTCGGCGCGAGGGCGGTGACCGCGAAGGCGGGTTCCCCGGTGCGGACGTGATCCTTGGGCAATTTCGCGACGGTGCGGCACGCAAACGGGTCGGGCTGCGCCCCGAGGGCCGCGCACCGATGCGCGAAGGCGTTGAGCTTTACGCCAACGAGGATGCAGACACCCCGATCGGTCATGTTACCTCGGGCGGTTTCGGCCCGACCGTCGGCGGCCCGGTCGCGATGGGATATCTGACTAGTAATCACAGCGAAATCGGCACCACCGTCTTCGGCGATCTGCGCGGCAAGCGCTTGCCGCTGACGGTCACGAAAATGCCGTTCACGACAGCGAACTTCAAACGATAAAGAAAGGGAGAAATCACATGAAATACACTGAAGAGCACGAATGGCTGCGCGTGGAAGGCGAACTTGTCGTCGTTGGCATCACCGAACACGCCTCTACCCAGCTCGGCGACATCGTTTTTGTCGAATTGCCAGAGGCCGACACGACGGTCGTCAAGGGCGACGACGTCGTTGTGATCGAGAGCGTCAAAGCAGCCTCTGATATCACCGCACCGCTGGACGGAGAGATTGTAGAGGTGAACAGCGCTCTGGAAGACACTCCTGCAACTGTCAACGACGATCCGCTGGAAGGCGGCTGGTTCTTCAAGATCGCGCCGTCCGATCTCTCCCAGATGGACGAATACATGGACGAAGCGGCCTACAACGACCTGATCGCCTGAACCACGGAGAAGACCGATGACATTCGCCCCCACCGATTACCTGCCATATGATTTTGCCAACCGCCGTCACATCGGGCCATCGCCCGAAGAGATGGCGGATATGTTGTCGGTCGTCGGTGCGGCGGATCTGGATGCGCTGATTGACGAGACCATCCCGGCCAACATCCGGCAGGCAGAGCCGCTCAATTTCGGCAAACCCCTTTCGGAACGCGAGCTTCTGCACCGGATGCACAAGACGGCGTCGAAGAACAAAGTCCTGACCTCACTAATCGGTCAGGGGTATCACGGCACGGTCACGCCGCCAGCGATCCAGCGGAACATCTTCGAAAACCCCGCGTGGTACACATCCTACACGCCATATCAGCCAGAGATTTCGCAAGGCCGACTGGAGGCGTTGCTGAATTTTCAGACGATGGTGTCGGACTTGACAGGGTTGGAGATTGCCAACGCCTCGCTTCTCGATGAAGCGACGGCTTGTGCCGAGGCAATGGCGATGGCGGAAAGGATTTCAAAGTCGAAATCCAAGGGGTTCTTCATCGACGAAAACTGCCACCCGCAGAATATCGCAGTGATGAAGACGCGGGCTGCACCCCTTGGGATCGAGATCACCATTGGAAGCCCGGATGATCTGGACCCTGAGGCGGTGTTTGGTGCGGTGTTCCAATATCCGGGCACGCATGGGCAACTGCGCGACTTCACCGACACAATTGCCAAGCTGCACGAAGCCAAGGCTATCGGCATAATCTCGGCAGATCCCTTGTCGCTGACATTGTTCAAGGAACCGGGAGAAATGGGCGCAGATATCGCCGTGGGATCGACCCAGCGGTTTGGAGTGCCTGTGGGATACGGGGGCCCGCACGCGGCCTATATGGCGACGAAAAAGAACTATGCCCGGTCCATGCCAGGGCGCATCGTCGGCGTTTCCATCGACAGCCACGGCAACCGGGCCTACCGGCTGTCATTGCAAACCCGCGAACAGCATATCCGCCGCGAAAAAGCGACGTCGAATGTGTGTACCGCGCAAGCACTACTGGCGGTGATGGCGGGTTTCTATGCGGTCTTTCACGGACCCAAGGGCCTGAAGGCAATTGCGCAGCGTATCCACCGTAAGACCGCGCGGCTGGCGGAGGGCCTGAAGGATGCCGGGTTCGAGGTACGCCCGGCGACATTCTTCGACACGATCACCGTAGAGGTTGGCGTCTCTCAACAAGAGGTCATGGAATTGGCGGTGAAGGAGGGGCTGAACCTGCGCGCCGTTGGCACGACCAAAATCGGCATATCGCTGGATGAGCGTACCCGCCCCGCGACAATCGAAGCGGTCTGGCGGGCCTTTGGAATTGAACGCGCGGACAAGGATTACACGCCGCACTACAACGTGCCAGAAAAGCTGATCCGCACGACCGAATATCTGACCCACCCGATCTTCCACATGAACCGCGCGGAAACCGAGATGATGCGCTATATGCGCCGTCTCTCTGATCGCGATCTTGCGCTTGACCGCGCGATGATCCCGCTTGGATCCTGCACGATGAAACTGAATTCCGCCGCCGAAATGATGCCGGTTTCCTGGGAAGAATTCGCGCTTCTGCACCCGTATGCACCCGCCGATCAGGCGGAGGGGTATAACGAGATGATCACCGATCTGTCGCAGAAACTTTGTGACATAACCGGCTATGACGCGATTTCGATGCAGCCAAATTCCGGCGCACAGGGCGAATTCGCCGGTCTCTTGTCGATTGCGGGCTATCACCGCGCAAATGGCGAGGGCCACCGCGACACCTGTCTGATCCCGATGTCGGCGCATGGCACAAACCCCGCGTCGGCCCAGATGGTTGGCTGGAAAGTCGTACCAGTGAAAACGGCTGAGAATGGCGACATTGATCTGGACGATTTCCGCGCCAAGGCCGAAGAGCATTCCACCAATCTTGCCGGGTGCATGATCACCTATCCTTCGACTCACGGTGTTTTTGAGGAAACCGTGACCGAGGTCTGCGAAATCGTGCATGGCCACGGTGGACAGGTCTATATCGACGGTGCCAACATGAACGCGATGGTCGGTATGTCCCGCCCCGGTGATCTGGGCGGCGATGTCAGCCATTTGAACCTGCACAAGACCTTCTGCATCCCCCATGGCGGCGGCGGGCCGGGCATGGGGCCGATTGGCGTTAAGTCGCACCTGATCCCACATCTGCCGGGCGACCCGAACACCGGCGAAGGCGCGGTTTCGGCCGCGGCTTTCGGTTCGCCGTCACTGCTTCCGATTTCATGGGCCTATTGCCTGATGATGGGTGGTGCCGGGCTGACGCAGGCCACCCGCGTGGCAATCCTGAACGCCAATTATATTGCCCAACGCCTCGAAGGCGCGTTTGATGTGCTTTACAAAGGCCCCGGCGGTCGCGTCGCGCATGAATGCATCATCGACACGCGGCCCTTTGCGGAAAGTGCCGGCGTCACAGTCGATGACATTGCCAAGCGCCTGATCGACTGCGGCTTCCATGCCCCGACCATGAGTTGGCCGGTCGCCGGAACACTTATGATCGAGCCCACGGAATCCGAAACCAAGGCCGAGCTTGACCGTTTCTGCGATGCCATGCTCGCGATACGTAACGAAATCGCCCAGATCGAAAAGGGCGAGATCGATCACGATAACAACCCGCTGAAAAACGCACCGCACACGATGGAGGATCTGGTGAAGGAGTGGGATCGCCCCTATTCCCGCGAAACCGGATGCTTCCCGCCCGGTGCATTCCGGGTCGACAAATACTGGCCACCGGTCAATCGCGTCGACAATGTCTGGGGCGACCGGAACCTGACCTGCACCTGCCCGCCGATGGAGGACTATCTGGAAGCCGCAGAATAGACGACCGGGCGTTCATCAGATACCCATGCGATGGAGTGAAAGACGGCCAATGGTCTGAATTGGTCATTCGAATTGCTAAAGCATTCCGACAAATTGGGGGGCCAGCCCCCGTCGTCCATTGCTTGCTCGAACCAATGGCGCAGCCAAGGACAACCCCCCGAAGTATTTATGGCCAGATGAAAGAGCGTGTGGAGGTCCACTTCAGGCCCAAACGGTCCCTATTTACCCTGAACGGAGCCGAGCTAGCGCGTTAAGGTGATCTGCAGGGTTTCGGTCTGCGCACCAGAGCCGACCTCCGTCACGGATTCCGAAATAGTGACCCGGTCGATGCTTTCAAAACCGATCTCGAAAACCGAAACCAGTGACCGACCGTCCTGGCGAAACGGTTCACGGCTGCGCATCCAGATACCGTTTTCGACGTCTTTGCCTATATAGGAAAATGTCCGGGGGCTGTTGCCCACACTGGCGACGGCGCGATAGGCCCAGTCGCCCTGTTTTTGTGTGATCTCGATGGAAATCCGCATCGATTTTTGCGCAGTGGCACAGCGACCACTGAGTGTGACTGCAAATTCTTCATCAGACTCGCCCGAAATCCGACAACGCATTTCCTGACGGTCATCAAGTAATTGCGGGCGAACGGTGCCGCTGCCCGTCCAGTCTCCCAGCAGGCCAATGATCGGCGTTTCCGCGATTGCGGGCAACGGCAGAACAACCAGAACAGCGATCAGGAAAATACAATGTCGGATCATCATCATCATGACGGACCATACGCCTATTTGGCGTCTTTCGACAGCAAGGCCGCTGTTGCCGGCAAAATGATCAAATCCGCCAGCAATGCCAGGACAAAGGTGGCAATACAAAGCAGTCCGAAATACTCGATCATCGGCATCACGCTCCAAAGAACCGAGATCAACCCGGCCGAAAGGATGCAGGTCGTGGTCAGCAACGCCGGCGCCGTGCGTGTCATGGCTTCGGCAATTGCCTGTATGGTCAATCTCCCGCCGGTGGCGTTCAAGTTCAAATTCAGACGATTGAACACATGCACCGTATCGTCCACCGCGATACCGAAGGCGATTGTCAACGCCAGCGCGCTGGAGAATTGAATATGCACATCGCTGATCATCAGGGCTGCACCGATCACGAGGATCGGCAGCACGTTGGGCAAAAACGCCAGCACAACAAAATCCATTCGCCCAAACCATAACCCAATCAAAAGCGGGCATAAGATGACGACAATTGCAAAGCTGATGACGAGTTGAAGGATCATCTCATGGGATCCGAACGCAGACAGGGCCAAGGCATCCGTCGGTGTCCCGATGGTCAATGTTTCGGTCTGAACATTGTTCAGTTCGGTGAGGATGGTATCGCTTAGTATCCGCAACTCGCTTGATCGCAGATCGGTAACGAAGACACTCAACAACAGCGCGTCACCACTGCGGCTGACGATGCGATGCAGGTAATGTTCGGGCAGAATATCCAGAACCTCGCGAACTGCCTCAACCGTGTCTTTGCCGCCATTCGAACGGAGGAACTCCGCGATTGTGTGCAACGATACCACCGATGCACCGGGGGCTGCCGACAATGCCGCTTTATGCAGCTGCTCGATTTCGCTTAACGTTTCGGGCGTCAGCAACGCGCCCTCGCTGTTCAACCTTAATGGCAGGGCGATGGCAGAGGTCGGACCAGAAAACGCCTCAACCCGATCAAGCGTCCGGATCAAGGGGTGGTCGTTGCGGATGTTTTCGTTGGGGCGATAACTTGTTTCTGGCGGCAGAACCGCAATGAGCATTCCGGCGAACAAACCGAGTGAGGCCACGACGACAATTTTGCGACTTCCAAGAATGCCGTCGAAAAGCGCACGGCGACGATCCATTCGCCGGTCGGCGCGCAGCGGTTGCAGAAGTGCCGTGCGAAGCGGGGAAAATCTGGTCGCGAAACTGAACGCAAGCGGATGAATGATCAGAACCGCAACCAAGGCCGACGCCACACTCAGACCACCGGACAGTGACAATTCGCGAATGATCGGTGATGTCGCAAATGACAGGCTGGCGAACGCAAGGATGGTTGTCAGGGATGTCAGGACGCAGGGCGAAATCAGTTCCGTCATCGCCCTTTCTATGGCTTTCAATACATCATCGCCACGGTGGCAACGGTTGCGGATTTCGTACGTGATATGCGTGCAGTCCGAACTTGCCAGCACCATCACCAGCACCGGCAACGCGGTGTTGATGACATTGATCTCAAATCCCAACAGCCCCATCAGACCCAGGCTCAGAACAAGCGCAAAGACCGGCGCGATGCCGTTGAACAGGGCGATCCACGGACTTCGGAAAATGAACCAGCTGACGCAAAAACCAAAAACCGCCCCGAGAAGATTGATGATCGGCTGGTCGCGCCGAACCTGATTAACCACAAAATCGCGGATCGGCACCTGGCCGGTCATCTTTGCCGTCAGGTGAGTGCCGTCGAACCGTTGTCGCATCAACGCGCTCAGTTCTTTACGCACTGGCGCCACCGCGTCGAGGCTTTGGCGCGACGGGTCCAACGACAATATGACAACCGTTTCGCTGAGCGTATCGTCGATTACGGAAAACCCGGCGAAAGACAGCCCCCGCGCGGCCTGCAATACGCGGGCGACATTGCCGTCAAACCCCTCTTGTTCCAGATCGATTAACACGGGTTCAAGGAGCCCAGTTTCCGGATCCAGACGCTGCAGACTGAACAGCGAAAACACCGCCTCGACACCTTCGGCAAGCAGCGCATCAAGAACGAAATCGCGCAGAACGTCTATGTCCGCGACCGTCAAAGAGTCTGCGGACGTGACCAGAACAGCCAAGCCGTTGCCAGTGGCAGAGAACTCCTCGGCAAACGCCTGAAAATTTCGATAATGGACGTTGTCGGACGCATAAATGCTTTCGGAACCGTCGTTGAACCCCAGTTCTTTCAATCCCAAACCTGAAAGCAGCAGCGCAAGGATGGCGACGACCATTGCCAATCGAGGTCTGGACAGCGAAAAACCTGCGACCCGGCGCCCTAGTGCATTCAAATGCGCCACCGGGACGGGATGCGGAGTGCCTCGAAATTATGAGGAAAAGTGGGGCGCAAAATTGGTGAGTCTGGCGCGGTGTCAGCTTGCAGGTAAGCTTCCAACCCAACCTGTCCCTGCCGCATCGCCCAAAGGTGGTTCCATTCGAACACACGCCTGAAAACGCGCAGGAACGGGCGGATATAGGGCTGCGATACGTTCACTTGCCATTCTACCTTTGCGCGCGTCCTGAAATCGCTGGGTTCGATACTGATGGTTCCAACCCCATCAAAATCGCCCGACGTCCTGATGACAAGCCGTTGCGGTGATGTTTCTATGATCTCGGCAACGAAATGGAAGCTGTGCGGCAGGAATCCTTTGGTATGAAACCGCGCCCTGAAGTTTGGCGACCCCGTTTCCGTTTCTGGCAAGGCATCGCCGGCAATAAAAACCGATGACCACCAGACAAGTACCGACATCGGGTCATTCAGCACATTTCTGACGCGCTGAATATTTGCGTTCAAAAGCCAGTCGGACCGGATGCAGAAATCGCAAGTCGACGCCTGTTGGTCTTTTGTGAAAGGAACGTCGGCAATCTTCATCAACATGGTGCGCCCGGTGACGGGCGCACCAGAAATTCCAACGCCGTAAGAATTTGATCCGGCAATTTTCTTCCCACCCCAGTTGATACCCATATGCATTCGATCAAATTCGAAAATCGCAAACGACTATGGTATCAGATCCCCACCTAAGCCTAGGCCGGACAATATATTTTTGTCAAATGAAGGCGCCAGCGGTATTTCCGCCAGGCAAAGCGATGGCAACTTCGGAAACCTAACCCCCCGCTACGACGCGTTCCGGTTCACACGTTTGATGACGTCCTGGAAACGGCTCAGCACCACATCGTCGTGGCGACTGGGGTGAATGTAGGAGAACACCTGTATCGGGTTATGCGCGAACGGGAATTCATAAATGCTAAGCGGCCATCGCGTGTATAATTGTTGTGCGATACCGTTGGTAACCGTCGCGATCATCGGGGTGCCGGAAAGAAGATAAGGTACCATCGAGAAGGACCATGCGCTGACCTGATGAATGCGTTTCACACCAGCCAGACGCAGCACTTCTTCGTCCTCAAAGGCCAGTTGATGCTCGAAATAGCGCACGACCAGATGCGTACGGTCCAAATATTCCTGCCTCGTCAATTTCTCGGCCTGCGGACCGTTATCAGCACAGGCCAGACACACGAACCGGTCGGCGCGCAGCACGGAATGCGGCACCGCGCCAACATTCAGGCTTTGCCCCGCGATCAGCAGATCAATCTCACCATCCTGAAGCAATCGTGGCGAGGTGTCGGTCAATGGCAGAATGTTGATGTGCAACCCGGGCATATCCTTGATGGCCTGCTTTACGGCTTCGGCGAGGAAGGTCTGAACCGAATGGTCAGAGGCCACGATTTTGAGTTCCCGGTCAATGGCCATGTCGGCCTGATCAGGGCGCAGCGCCGCGAATCTGCGCGATGTTGTAAGTACCTCGGTCAACGGCGCGATAAGGCTTTTGGCGAATGGTGTCAGGATCAGCTGTCGCCCGCTGCGCACCAGAAGTTCGTCACTGAAATGATCGCGCAATTGCGCCAGCACCGTGCTCATCGCTGATTGGCTCAGATGCACACGGTCTGCCGCACGGGTTACATTTCGTTCACTCAAAAGCGCCTCAAGCGCGACCAGCTGATTGAGATTGAAACCCGAGAGCCGCATCATTCATCCGATTTTTCGATGGTAGATTAGAGTTTAAATCCATTTCTCAAATATGTCTACTTGTGCCAACCTTAAATACAAGACGACATGAAATGAGGATCACAAGATGGCTTTGGACCAGAATGCCGAGTTTGACACAGAAGGGCTTGAAAGCGCCTATGAACGCGATGGCTTTGTATTTCCACTGGATATTCTTAGCGCGGAGGAAGCCAAATCCTTGCGCGAGGATCTGGAGGCAGCGGAACGCGAACTGGCCGATGACCCGGAACGTCTGAATCTGTTGATGAAATACCCGGATCGTTTGCTGCCGTCTTTCGACGTCCTGATCCGTCACCCAAAGATCATCGCCGCGGTCTCGACCGTTCTAGGACCGGATTTGCTGGTCTGGGGCAGCCCGTTGTTCATCAAACAGGCCAAGTCGCAAAAGATCGTCTCGTGGCATCAGGATCTGACCTATTGGCAGCTTGACGATGCCGAAGAGGTGACGATCTGGGTCGCCCTGTCGCCCGCAACGCTGGAAAGCGGCTGTATGAAATTCGTCGCGGGCAGCCATAAACAACGCATCGTGCCACATGTGGACACGTTCGACGATGACAACCTGCTGTCCCGCGGTCAGGAGATCGCGGTCGAGGTTGACCCCGAAGACGAGGTGCCGGTCATCCTGCAACCCGGTCAGGTTTCGATGCACCACGGGCATCTTTTCCACGCATCCGGCCCGAACGACGCGGATTTCCGCAGGATCGGGTTTCCGATCCGCTATATCAAGCCGTCGATGAAGCAGGAAACCGGCGACAGGCCGACGGCGGTTCTGGCCGCGGGTAAGGATCAATTTGGCCATTTCGCTCTGGCCGGGCCGCTGCACGGGCGTTTGCATGACGCGGATTTCGAGATGTGCCGCAGGGACGCGGAACTGAAGAAAAAGATCCTGCTCTGACGGGCGGCACGTTGACATTCCAGCGGCGCGGCCAAGAAATGACGCCATGAGCTACGATCCTGCCGCGCAACCGCGCCAATTCTGGGAATGCCCCAGCCTGCGACTGGAGGCCGGGGGTGGGATCACCAATTTCCGGCAGGGTTTCGTGGTGCACGGCAAACCTGCGCCGGATGGGTCAAACGTGGTTCTGGTGACATCGTCGCTTGGCGGCGATGCACACCGGCTGGATTTCCTGATCGGCGATGGCCTGGCACTCGACCCCGCGCGCTATTGCATCATTGCGACCGATGCGATCGGCAACGGGCAATCATCTTCCCCCAGCAACAGCACCGTGCAACCCGGCATGTCCTTCCCGCAATACGGGCTGCGCGACATGGTCGAGGCGCAGCGCCGGATGTTGGCGGATGTCTTTGGGATCACAAAGTTTCTGGCGGTCGCAGGCGCCTCGATGGGCGGGATGCAGGCGCTGCAATGGGCGGTGGCGCATCCGGGTGCGATGAAGGCCATCGTCGCGCTCGTCCCTTTGGCGCGCACCCCGGCGTGGTCGGTCATCGCCAACGAGGTGTCGCGACGGATATTGATTCTCGATCCGGCATGGAAGGGCGGTGCCTACACCGAACAGCCAAAAGCGGGATGGCAGGCGGCTTCGGCCTTCCTGCAGACAATGACGACCCTGACACCGGAATATATCGACGAGCTTTGCCCCACGGGGCATGACCCGATTGAGTGGCTCGACAAACTGGTCGCCGGTTTCATCGCGCGCGGCTTCGATGCCAATGACTGGATCTGCCAGACCCGCGCCTATGATGCCCATGACATCGGCGATACGGCGGGATTTGGCGGCGATACAGAAGCAGCGTTGCGCAGCATCTCGGTGCCCGCGCTGGTGATGGGCCCGCCACTTGACCTGCTCAACCCGGCTTTGGATCAACAGGAATTGGCCAAACACACCCCGCAAGGGCGTTTCGTGCCAATCCCGTCAAATCGCGGGCACATGGCGGCGAATGTCGGCGATGCGGGCGATGTGGCGTTGATCAACACCGAAGTCGCAGCGTTTTTGAATGCGATTCCGCAATAACGGCGGATCAGGAGGACAGCATGGAATTCAAAGCAGCAGTTCTGACCAAAACCGGCGGACCGTTGGAAATTTGCGATGTCGAAATCCCAAATCTGAAACCCGGTGACGTGCTGGTTCGGGTCATGGCCAGTGGGCTGTGTCATACCGATCTGGAGGCGATACAGGGGCGTCTTGGTCTCCCGCTGCCGCTGATACCCGGCCATGAGGGCGCGGGAATTGTTGAGAGCGTGGCGCCGGATGTGACCTCGCTGAAACCCGGCGATCATGTTGTCTGCTCGTGGAACCCCTATTGCGGGCATTGTTTTTATTGCGACGAGGGACAGCCCATTTTGTGCGAAAAACGCGCCAAGGCAGAGCCGCAGGGTTTTCTGCTCGACGGAAGCACGCGGCTTCGGATGAACGGCGATGATGTCTTCCATTATTCTTTCGTTTGCAGTCACGCGCAGTACTGCGTGGTACCTGAAAGCGGTGCGGTTGCGATCCCCAAGGAAATGCCATTCGCGCAGGCCTGCATTCTGGGGTGCGGTGTGCTGACCGGCGTTGGGGCTGTGATCCGTCGCGCGCAGGTTCGTGCCGGGTCGAGCGTTGCGGTGCTGGGGTGCGGCGCGCTGGGACTGAACGTCGTGCAGGCTGCGCGCATGGTCGGGGCAGAGAAGATCATTGCCATCGATCTGCGCGACGACAAACTGGAAAAGGCGCGCAGCTTCGGCGCCACACATTGCATCAATGCCACCGGCGACGATCTGATACAGGCGGTCAAGGACGAGACAAGCGGCCGCGGGGCCGATTACACGTTCGAGGCGGCAGGCATTGACCACACGTTGCAACCCAGTCTCGACGTCACCCGCCCGGGCGGGAATGTTGTGCTTTTGGGCAAGACGCTGGCGTCGAAGGAACTGTCGGTCCGCTGGGCCTCGCTTGCGCCAGAGCGGGTGATCACCCGGTCAAGTTATGGCGGGGTCAAACCGCAAGAAGACCTGCCGTTTCTCGCGCGATCGTATTTGCGCGGCGATCTGATGCTGGATGAGTTGATCGATACGCGCATCCGGCTTGACCAGATCAATACAGGCTTTGCGGATATGGAGGCCGGGTGGCTGGTGCGGTCAGTTATCGAGTTGGAACATTATACCAAGGGTTATTCAATCTGACCGACTTTCGCCCAGTTGCGGCTTGCGATGGATGTGATGGTTTGCGGTCTTGCGATGAGGTTGTTCCAGGCCTCGCACCCCGCGTCGAGAATCGCGTCATATGTGTCGAACGTCCGGTTTGCGAGCCATGTCTGGCGGAGATATTGCCAAATGTTTTCGGTTGGATTCAGCTCTGGTGATTTGGGCGGCAGAAACATGAGCGACAGGTTTTGCGGGATTTCCAGAGCGGATGTCGTGTGCCAGCCGGCTTGGTCCATGAGGATGACGGCGTGGGCGCCATCGGAGACAATTTTGCTGATTTCTTCCAGGTGGCGCTGCATCGCATAGGTGTCGGCTGCTGGCATCATGATCGCCGCGCCGGTGCCGCGTTCGGGGCAGATGGCGCCAAAAAGATACGCATTTTGGTAACGCTGATCGGCGGGCTGGCGGGGCCGTGTGCCCTTGCGTGCCCACTGGCGGACGCGGGTGTTCTTCTGACCGAGACGCATCTCGTCCTGGAACCAGATTTCGACGGGTTTGTCCGGCGGCACCCCCTGAAGCGTCTCCTTCAGATTGTCGCCGAAGTTTTTTTGAAATCCTCAATGACCTGCACGTCCTGCCCCGGGTGCTGAGGGCGTGCGCTGATGTGGGAAAAGCCCAGATTGTGCAGAATCTGCCCCACATGGCGCTCGTGATAGTCGACGCCAAAACGCGCCTTGATCACATTCTTCAAATCGACCCGCCGCCAGCGGACGACACCGTCCTTTTCAGGATCAGGACCGGTCTCGACAAGAGCCGCCAGTTCATCCAGTTGCGCATTGTCAAGGCGGGATCGCGAGCCTCCTCGCTGCCGATCCAGCAGCCCCGCTGGACCATCAGCGTTGAAACGGAGCACCCAGTCCCTGAGCGTTTGCCGGTCCATCCCGCCAATGCGGGCCGCAGCCCCACGCGACATGCCATCGGCGATAGCGGCAAGCGACAAAAGCCGTCGGCTCTGCCGGGCATCAGAACTCTCTGCGGCAAGCTTGCGCAGATCATTGGCGGTAAAATCGGCTCGCATCGGTATCCTGGCTGGCATCGGTGGTCTCCTTTGCCAATCTTGAATCACCTCAGCACCTCAGGCGGTACCCAAAATCCATAGCTGAGTCATTTTGAAGCACCCTTGGTATTAGTGGGGATGAAGCTTGATTGAATTCGCTGCTTTTTTCCCCGAAGCGAACGTTCGCAAATCACGAGAAAAGACGCGCGCTCGCCTGCCCGTGGGATGGCGATCCAACCCTGCAGTTTGCCCGTTTATCTCAGCCAAGTCCGTAGAAGCCTAAAAGCTGGCACTCAGCTACACCAATTCGCCAGCCCGTGGGGACGGGCAGGCGATCGCGCGGCGCCTTCGGCTTGATTCCGCGCGAGGAGCGTAAGCGAGCAATGGCGGCTCAAGGCCAAACGTCGTCGGGCGGTCTTGCCCCTAACGCCCCATCCAGCCGCCATCGACCATCAGGATTTCCCCGTTGACGTAATCCGACGCGGAAGATGCCAGAAACACCGCCGGTCCGGCGAAGTCCTTCGGCTCACCCCAGCGACCTGCCGGAATACGTTCGAGGATCGAGTTGTAGCGCGCCTCGTCATTCTGCAGCGCCTCGGTGTTGTCGGTGCGGATATATCCCGGCCCGATGGCATTCACGTTCACGCCCTTGCTGGCCCATTCATTGGCCAGCGCCTTGGTCAACTGGCCGATGCCACCTTTCGAGGCGGAATAGCCAGGTACGGTGATGCCGCCCTGAAAGGTCAGCAACGACGCGGTGAAGATGATTTTGCCCGATCCGCGCTCTACCATGCCGCGCCCGATTTCGCGAGACAGTACGAATTGCGAGGACAGGTTGACCTCGATCACCTCGTCCCACCATTCGTCCGGGTGCTCGGCGGCGGGTTTGCGTTTAATCGTTCCGGCGTTGTTGATCAGGATGTCGGGTTTCACGCCATCCGCCGCCAGCTGCGCAATAAAAGCGTGCAGCGCTTTGCGGTCGCCGAAATCGCAGGCATAGGGCGTGAAGTTTCGGCCCATCGCAGTGATGGATTTCTCCACATCCGAGCCCGGCGCCAACGTCGCACTGACCCCGACGATATCCGCGCCAGCTGCTGCGAGCGCCTCCGCCATGCCGCGCCCGATGCCACGCTTGGCGCCGGTGACCAAGGCCACTTTGCCGCTCAGATCAAAGAGTTCACTCATATCCATTATACGTCTCCCACTTTGATCAGGCTCTTCATGGCTGTCGGGCTGGCATCGAGTGACTCGAATGCCGCCTGAATGTCCGAAAGCGGGCTGACATCGGTGATGAACGTGTCCGCATCGACCCCACCCGAGGCGATAATCGCAATCGCCTTTTCATAGTCCTCGGGCTCATAAACCCGCACGCCGACCAGTTGCAATTCTCGCCAGAAGAACCGGAACATGTCGACCTGCGGCTTCTGCGCATGGATCGCCACCATCACGATCCGGCCCCGCGTTGCCGCCACATCCGTCATCGCGTCGACACCCGGCTGGCTGCCGGACACTTCGAAAACCACATCCGCGCCCTTGTCGCCGGTGCGCCTGTTCACTTCGGCAACCAGATCTGTTTCCAACGGGTTTATCGTCTCAAAGCCCATCGCCTGCGCGATCTTCAACCGGTTCGGATTGACTTCGGAAATCACCACACTGGCACCGGTGTCCCGCGCCACCATCGCCACCAGAATGCCAATCGGCCCGCCGCCGATCACCACCGCATCCTCACCTGCCGCCAACCCCGACATCCGCACATCGTGACACGCAACCGCCGTCGGTTCGATCAGCGCGGCGTGGTCCAGCGCCATGTCACCCGGCAACTTGTGGATCGTGTGGGCCGGAACGGTCCAGACCTCCTGAAACGCGCCATCCGTATCGAGGCCAAGGAACTTCAGGTTGTGGCAAACATGTTGATGCCCCGCCTTACAGGCCGGACAATCGCCGCAATGATCGAGCGGGCGAACGACAACCTTCTGCCCAATCGCCAACCCATCGACGCCCTCGCCCACGGCATCGATGACACCAGACATCTCATGCCCGATGACACGTTCAAACCCGATGCGGGAATCCATGTTGCCGTGATAGACATGCATGTCGGTGCCACAAATGCCGCAATAGGCGACGCGCACTGCGACCTCTCCGGCACCCGGCGGCACGGCGGTCGCGGGCTCGACGGTGAAGGATTTGTTGCCGCGATAAAACGCGGCGGTGATTTTGGCGTCATCCATGACGAATTCTCCCTGGCCTGACGGGGCCTATCCCCGGCCAAGCACTTTTGCGACTGTCTTTGGCAAATCACGCGGCAAAGCGCAAACAGCTTCCGCGCCTGCGCGTTCATCCGGGGTGCCATAGCCCCACTCACACCGATGAAAGCCAAGTCATTGGCGCGCGCCGCATTCTTGTCGTGGATGCGGTCGCCGATCATAACCGAGTGCGCCGGATCAACGCCAAGTTCCGCCAAGGCATAAGCCAGCAATTCCGCCTTGTCGTTGCGCGTTCCGTCCAGTTCCGGCCCGTATTCATGCGCGAGGAAGGCATTCAGCCCAAACTTCTCGGTAATGCGCCGCGCATAGACATGCGGTTTCGCCGTCATCAAAGACATTACATGACCCGCCTGATGCATCTGTTCCAGTGCGGCGGGAATGCCCTCATAGATTTCAGCGTCAAACAATCCGCCCGCCTGATATATCGTTCGATAGTGATCCAACGCGACCTCCGGGTCAGGTGCCCCGAGTTTGGTGAACGTGTCAATAAGGGGCGGCCCGATGGCCCAATCAAGGCTGTCAGACGGTGGCGCTTGAAGTCCGATCTGTTCAAGCGCGCCAACAATCGCAGTCGTGATACCGACCTTCGGATCGGTCAGCGTGCCGTCAAGATCGAGAAAGATCACTGATCAATCCTCAAAGAATGGCGTCGACTGTGCGACAATCACCGCGTTTTCTTCTAACGCGCGCGCCATCAGGGCTTGTTCTTCATCCGAAATGTCATGCCCCTCGGCCAGCCGTTCATCCAATGTGCCGTAGCCGGTCACCTCCAACGGCGCGAGATCAGCGGCCTTCAGTACGGCGACCGTTTCGCGCACCGCCTCTGCTTCATCCACGCCTGAGGCATAGCACATCAGCGCCGCACCGGTTGCCCCTTTGGGCAGCCCGTCACCATCCTTGCGGCCAACCTCGACCAGAAGGGTGAAGACAATTTGTTTGCGGGGTGTCTTGTTCATTGCCGCCTCTTACCGCGCGCAATGGCCGGTTGCCACTGTCTGGGTCAATTTCCCGTCAAATTCTTCCGCTTGGCAGAAACGCCAAGTTTGTATAGGGATTTCGCGGGGTAAAAGGGGATTTGGGACAGTGCGCAGGCTTCAATGGTTGTGGGCGATTATTGTGGTGCTTTTGCCCGTTGGCGGGGCGCAGGCACAAGACAATTCCCTGTCTTTCAACACGATAGACCGCCCTCCGTTTTCATTTGAAGCTGACGGCGCCGCGACCGGATTCAGCATCGAGCTGATGCAGATGGTCGCCGAAAGCCTTGGGCGCGAGGTGTCTTTTACCTTCGTCGACACGTTCCCCGACATGCTTGGCGCGGTCGAAGCCGGCACAGTCGATGGCGCCATTGCCAACATTTCGATCACGTCCGAGCGTGAGCGGGCGATGGATTTCTCGCAGCCCATTTTCGAAAGCGGCCTTCAGATCATGGCGTCCGGATCAGCCGGCGAATCCAGCATCTGGAATGCGATTTTCAGCGTTGATTTGTTCATCGCCATTCTGGCAGCCTTCGCGATCCTGTTTGTGCTCGGTCTTTTGATGTGGGTGTTTGAGCGCCGTCGTCAGGCCTATTTCGACCGCCCGGCACGGCAGGCGATGTTCCCGGCATTCTGGTGGGCGTTGAATCTGGTGGTGAATGGCGGTTTCGAAGAACGCGCACCGCAATCCGCGATGGGGCGCGTCTTGGGGGTCATCATGGTGGTTTCCAGCCTGTTCATCGTGTCTATTTTTGTTGCAAATATCACGGCATCGCTGACCGTTGATGCGATCACCGGCACGATTGACGATCTGAACGATCTGGACGGGCGCAAGGTCGCCACGACGACCGGATCAACGGCAAGCGCGTTTTTGCAATCCCGCGGGATTGCGCATCAGACCTTTGACAGTTTCAACGCCTTGACGGATGCGTTTGAGGCGCAAGGGCTGGATGCCGTCGTTTTCGATGGCCCGCTGCTTGCCTATTTCCTGACAACCACACCGGGGTTGGAAGCCAATCTGATAGAGCGTGTTTTTCGCCCCGAGGACTATGGCATCGCATTGCCGCAAGGCAGCGGTCTGCGCGAGGAAATTAACCGCGCGCTTTTGGAATTGAACGAAAGTGGCACATATCAAGAGCTACGGTTGAAGTGGTTCGGGTCGCGGTGAGGTGCGAATTCCAGGCGGGAATTTAGCCTGAAGCGGTCGGGGATCCCATATCTTCAAGAGATTTGGATCGATTTCCCTCAAGCGACTTCGGCAAAACGACCACCTTGGCGGAACAACAGGGCAGCGACCGACCTGGAGAGCGCCGTGAACGGCTGGATTCTGCGGTGCTGTTGCGACAAAGTTTCAGCGCTCAAGCATTTGATAACGTTACAAAAGCGCCCTCCGGGGGAGGTCGGTCGCTGCCCGAGATAAACTCGGGCGGGCAAGGCGGTTTTTGGTCGAGGGAATCGGAAGTCGAGGCGACTGGCGGGAAGGCAGGGTTTGGAGTGGTCTCTTTTTGACAAAATCGGCACCTTAACCAACCGTTTCGCAAATCCGCCTATTTTCGCTTCTGACGATTTGCCGGTCAGGCAAAACCGACGTGATTAATCCCGCAGCAATTCATTGATACCGGTCTTCGACCGTGTCCGCTCATCCACCCGCTTCACGATCACCGCACAATAAAGGCTGACGTTGTTCTTTGACGGCATCGACCCGGCAACAACCACTGAATAGGGCGGCACTTCGCCATACATCACCTCGCCAGTACCCCGGTCCACAATCTTGGTCGACTGGCCGATGAAAACGCCCATGCCCAGAACCGAGCCTTCGCGCACAATGCAGCCTTCGACAACTTCGGAACGCGCTCCGATGAAACAATTATCCTCGATGATCGTCGGGCCGGCCTGCATCGGTTCCAGCACGCCGCCGATGCCGACACCGCCAGACAGGTGCACGTTCTTGCCGATCTGCGCGCAGCTTCCAACAGTGGCCCATGTGTCCACCATCGTGCCTGTATCAACATAAGCCCCGAGGTTCACGAATGATGGCATCAACACCACACCGGGCGCGATATAAGCGGACTTGCGCACGACGCAATTTGGCACCGCGCGAAAACCTGCCGCGCCCCATTCATTGTCGCCCCATGTGGCCCATTTGCTGTCGACCTTGTCCCACCATGATCCACCCTGCGCCGAACCGGACTGCATCTCCATGTCCTTCAGGCGAAAGCCCAACAACACCGCTTTCTTCGCCCATTGGTTCACATGCCAAGAGCCGTCATCCCGCTTCTCCGCCACCCGCAACCCGCCGCCATCCAGCGCGTTCAGCGTGTCTTCGATTGCCTCGCGCGTCTCGCCGGTGGTCGCGGGCGTGATCGAATCCCGCGCCTCCCAGGCGGCTTCGATGGCGGTTTCCAAATGAGCGTTCGACATGTTCTTTCCCCCGGGATTTCCACTGTCGCATCGTGGTTGCGCACGGGCTATAGAGGCTGGAATGATCAGGCGCAATGCGTCGAATTTGGGAGGATTAAGATGAAACACGAACGCCGCGACCCGTTTCCCGACGCCCGCGCCGATATCGAGGCCTGTTCTGAGGTTCCCGATACCCCGCAAACCCGCCACCCGGCCTATCGGCTGGCGTTTTCGGACAATGACTTTCTGTGCCGGGATGAGTTGCGTCCAGTGCGGTTGCAACTGGAGTTGCTGAAGCCGCAGATGGCGCTGGAAGAGGCAGGGATCGAATCCACCGTGGTCTTGTTCGGCGGCGCACGCATTCCCGAACCCGCGAAGAAAGACACCGCGCGCACGAAAACGCTGTCGGGCCTGTCGAAGTATTACGAAGAGGCCCGCCGCTTTGCCGAACTCCTGACCACGCGCAGCAACGGGTCCGCTGGCAAGGAAAATGTCGTCGTCACCGGCGGCGGCCCCGGCGTGATGGAAGCAGGCAATCGCGGTGCCGTCGATGCCGGCGGCAAGTCCATCGGCCTCAACATCGTGCTGCCGCATGAACAGGCGCCAAACACCTATGTCACGCCGGAATTGTGCTTCAACTTCCACTATTTCGCGATCCGCAAGATGCATTTCCTGCTGCGCGCTCGCGCTGTTGCTGTCTTTCCGGGCGGGTTTGGCACGCTCGATGAACTGTTCGAGGCGCTGACGCTGATCCAGACGGGCCGCATGAACAGGATACCGTTTCTTTTGTTTGGAGAGGCATTCTGGCGCTCGATCATCAACTGGGACACGCTGGCCGATGCGGGCACGATTTCGGATGAGGACCTGCACCTGTTCAAGTTCGTTGAGACGGCGGAAGAAGCGGTTGAGGTGATCGATAACTGGGAGGATTAAGAACAAAGCGCAACCTCTCGGGCGGCCAGCGCCTGCCCGTGGGGTGGCGATGCAACATCTCAAAGGCAGCGCTTTATGCCATCCAAGTCCGTGCGAAATCTATGGCTTGCGGCCAGCCTCACCAAATCGCCAGCCCGTGGGGACGGGCAGGCGATGGCCGGGGCACCTGCGGTGCTGTTAACCCGGCAAACTCATCCGGTCAAAAGTCCGCCTCAACTTTCCTTCGCCCGCGTCCGTTCCCGCCAGATCGTGAACAATCCAGCCGCGATGATCAGCACACTGCCCCACAAAACATTGCTGCGCAGGACTTCGGCGAAAACCACAACGCCGATGACGGAGGCAAAAACCATGTGCAGGTAACTCAGCGGCTGAATGGCGCTGGCCTCGGCGCGCTCATAAGCCTGGATCAGCATGAAATGTCCTGTCGCCCCGGTCACACATAACGCACCCATCCAGACCCAGTCGCCCGCGCTCATCGCCTCCCAA
The DNA here is from genome assembly GCA_951812305.1 of uncultured Paracoccaceae bacterium. GTDB lineage: Bacteria > Pseudomonadota > Alphaproteobacteria > Rhodobacterales > Rhodobacteraceae > Rhodobacter_B. The sequence continues at coordinate 1,149,117 of CATOSB010000002.1, read as the reverse complement.
AACCAAAGGCCGGTTGGCGTCAGGAACACGGCCCCCGCAACCGCCGTCCAGAACAGGCTGGTCAGGGCTGCGTCCTTGGCCGATGCGTAACGGGTCAGCAGCGCATAGAACGCAAACATCACCGCCGACAATAAAGGGATCAGCGCGAGCGGGGAAAAGACGCCAAACCCCGGTTGCAGGATCAGCAGCACGCCGACGAACCCGATACAGATTGCCACCCACCGCCACGGCCCGACATGCTCGCGCAACAACGGTCCAGACAACGCGACGACGATCAGCGGATAACTGGCAAAAACCGCAATGCTTTCCACCAGCCCCAACAGCGTGAATGCGGCGACCATGACAAGGATCTCGGCGGCCAGCAGAACGCCGCGCGAAATTTGCAGAAACCGCTGATCGGTGCGTGACGTGGCTCGAATTCCACCGCCGATTCGAGACGCAATCGCCATCGCGAAGAACGCAAAGAACCAGTACCGGACCATCACCACCATGAAGACGTTATATTCGCGCGCCAGATGGGCAGAGATGCCATCCTGCATCGCGAAAATCATCATCGCGGTGACCATGAATGCAATGCCGGTTGAGGTGTTCTGCTCTCTCACGGCAATTGCCCAACGCTCATATGGCGTTTGCGCCCGTATCCTGGGCGGCGGGTGACCTCAAAACCGGCAGTTTCCAATCCACGGCGCACGGCACCGGCGGCGGTGTATGTGGCAAATGTTCCGCGCGGCGCGGTGCAGCGCGCGACGTTTGACAGGACGCCTTCTTCCCACATCTCGGGATTTTGCGCGGGCGCAAAGCCATCGAGAAACCACGCATCCGCCGTGCCGTCCCATTGCGCCAGCGTGCGGCGGGCGTCGCCGAGGACAACGGTAAGTTCAATCGTGTCCGTTGTCAGGCTTGGGCCCTGCGCCCATGCGTCGGTCAGCTGGGTTACCAGATCCGCGAGGTCTTCAAACGGTTCCAGCGCCCGGGCCATGTCGGTCGCGGCCATAGGGAAGCTCTCAAAACTCGTGAATCGCAGCCGTCCGGTTTGCCCGGCATCAAGCCAGCAGCGCCACGCGGCCAGCGCATTCAACCCGGTGCCAAAGCCCAGTTCGGCAATATGAAACCCCGGCGCAAACCGCGCGGGCAGATCATTGCCGTCCAGAAACACGTGCTTGGTTTCGGCCAACCCATTTTCTAGCGAAAAATAGGGATCATCAAACCGCCGCGAAACGGGCGTGCGGCCATTCCAGTCAAGTTCTGCCTTTTCCTTGCCGTTCATGGCCGTGCCGCATAGGTCAAAATCAGCGCGACAATGGTGAAGGAGCACAGGATTGGCAACGCCTGATGTCACGGTGATGGGGGCCGGGGTTTTCGGCCTGTCGGTGGCCTGGGCCTGCCTGCAACGTGGCGCGCGGGTGCGGGTGATCGAAATGCGTGGCATCGGCGCCGGTGCCTCGGGTGGGATTGTCGGTGCGTTGGCACCGCACACACCGGAAAACTGGAACGCCAAGAAACAGTTTCAGTTTGAAAGCTTGTTGATGGCGGAAGGATTCTGGCGCGAGGTGGAAGAAGCGTCGGGATTGGTAACGGGCTATGCCAGAACCGGGCGGGTGCAGGCGATTGATTCCGAGCGCGCGCTTGATCTGGCAACGGGCCGCATTGAAGGCGCGAGAAGGCACTGGAACGGCGAAGCTGAGTGGCAGGTTGTCCCAGTGAAGGACTTGAGGCTCGCTCCCGAATCCGCAACCGGACATCTGATTCACGACACGCTGTCTGCACGCATCCATCCTCGCATGGCCACCACAGCGCTTGCCGCAGCTTTGCAGGCAAAGGGCGGCGAGATTATTATTGGCGAGGCCGAACCGTCGGGTTTGGTCGTCTGGGCAACCGGGTATGAGGGGTTGCTCGCACCCTTCGAGGCCGGACAGCGTTCGCCGGGAAACGGGGTCAAGGGGCAGGCGCTTGCCATTCGATGGGACGCGCGCGATCATCCGCAGGTTTTTGCGGACGGCATTCATTTCGTACCGCACGAGGACGGTACGCTGGCCATAGGCTCAACCAGTGAACGGGATTTGATGCGTCAGACGCTGTTGATGAGGAGCTTGACGCGCTTTGGGTGCGGGCGCGGCGAGTTCTGCCCGCAATAAGAAATGCGGAAGTGGTCACCCGCTGGGCCGGGGTGCGGCCAAGGGCGCGCTCCCGCGCGCCGATCCTTGGGCCGTTACCCGGGCGCGCCGGCCAATTCATCGCCAATGGCGGGTTCAAGATCGGCTTCGGCATGGCGCCGAAAGTGGCGGACGTTATGGCGGATCTGGTTCTTAAGGATGTTGACCTGGTGCCAGATGGGTTTCGGATTGAGGACAATTTTTGATGGGAGGGCGGGCTGGCTCGTGTAATCGTCGCGGCAGAACTCTATCCGCTGAAGCCGCCGGTATTCGTGTGAAGACCGGCTCAAAGTAGTCACATAGCGATGCCAGTGCAAAGACGCGCGACGACGGGCCGTGGCACGGCGAGCAGGCGCTCGTGCCGGCCACTTAATCTCGCGAATTCCGAAATAGTTCAAAACGCAGCGCGCGCCTTAGGAGACACGCAAGAATAAGTACTACGTTTGGTGGCGGCGGCGTGGTGTGATTGTGTAGTTCCATTCTGGGTGGAATGCATTCCCTTCGATGACGAGGCTATCCATTTCAGCTTTGGTGACCTTAACACCCTTCTCGTAAATACTTTCGTCAAGTGCGCATTCTACTTTCAGCCCAGCGTTCGTCGTCGTCGCCCCGATCAACTCGACGACTGCCATACGGCTGGACAGCGGCCGTCCGCGCCAGTTCTGTGTGATGTGGCAAAACATCCGATGCTCGATGAGGTTCCACTTGGATGTGCCGGGCGGATAGTGATGGACGTGCAAGACAAGGTCGGTTTCGTCAGCAAACCTCTGCAGTTCTACCTTCCATAACCGGACGCGCGCACCGTTCGATCCGCCGCAGTCAGCAGTTATTGTCAGCTCGCGCATGCCAGGATGGCGCTGCTGGCCCATGCGCTTCTGCCAGGTACGGATAGAGTTGACGGCGAATGAAGCAGTGTCAGCGGTGACGCCCACGCTAACCCAGCCAGTATTGGTGCCAACGTCGTAGACACCGTAGGGCACCACCTTGCCGAGCTCCTTGTCGGGGAAATCATGTATGTTAACGCAGCGGGGGTCGCCTTTTGGCCGGTAGTCGCTGCCATCGTTGCGGTAGTTTCCGATCAACTCCTTCTTTTTGGTGTCGACCGAGATGACAGGCTGCCCAGCCGCCTGCGCGTCCAATACCCTGGCGTTAATATGCTCAAACTGCGCGTCGCGATCAGGGTGGTTGGTGCCATCGTGCGTTTTGCGATTGACCTGCCGCGAATATTCCAACTTTGTTTCCAGCAACCTGGCGACAGTATTGGCACATATAGTATGGCCTGCAGCACACAGTGCCGCTGCCAGCTTTGCCGGGCTCTTCGACACCCATTTAAGCGGACGTATAGGATCACCCATCGTCGCTGGCTCGGCGAGACGCTGCAAGTCGGACACCAGCGTCGTATCAAGGTCGGCGACCTCGCGTCGCCCTCCACCCTTGCGGCGCACGCGGCCATTGCCTGGACCTGGAGTATCAAGATCATTGATGCCTCGCCCGATGGTGGAACGTGCGAGGCCAGTGATCTCCGCAACTGCCGCAAGACCGCCACGCCCCGCCGCTCGGGCTTCTGCGGCAGCAAACAAACGCCGACCTCGTTCGCCAAGCTTCGAACCAAAAACTTCCCATCGCTCCTGAATTTGTTCTCGCTCTACCATGATTATCGATTACCATATTGAGAACGGCATGAGAATCGTGCGGACCAGAGTCAAACCGTCGCAGCGGCAAAGGTTTGCGATTCACTTATTGTTGCGTGTCTCCTTACCCAATCGCCGGGCCAGCGGACGGCCCGTCGATGCGCGGCGGCCCAAGGGCCTTGATTCCGCGCGGCAATCGCGCGCCATTGTGCCCGCTCCAATTCTTGGGCTGACCGTCCGGTTCGCTCTTCCTGGTCGCTCATGGCTTTCCCTGATCTTCGAACATGAAGATGGCGGTACCGCCGAATTCCATTCCGGGGACGCTACCCCGATGTCCGGACCGCTTGTCACGGCCCGCTTGTCGTTTTTGACTGTCCCAATACCCGTTGGCCGTTTTAAGGCGAGGGCAATGGGAACCGAATGAAGTTGGGGCCGGTTGCCGGACCAACCCCGGGTTCGTAGCTACGGCGCGGGGTTATAGGCTGACTTGGTTAAGGCGGCGTAAGGCAACCGCGCGGCCCGGTTAACAAATCCTGAATTTACCCTGCACTTGCTTCCATGCACAAACGCCCATCGGGTGCGCGCACCCAAAGATCGCCACTATCAGAAAAGCAGATATCTGCCGCTTCGTGGTGCATCAATGCCGAGGTGGCGCGAAATTCGAACCGTGTGAGTGGGCCCATATGCTGCGCCGCCAGTGCAATCAACCGTTGTGCCAACAGCGGGCCATGCACGACGAGCCCGGTGTAACCTTCAACATTCAGGCAATAATCGAGATCATAGTGAATGCGATGGCCATTGAAGGTGAGCGCGGAATAGCGAAATAGCAGTGTGGTATCGAACCGCACGGTATTGCTGGTGGTTTCATCAGTCCGTGCAGTTGGTGGCTCTATGGAACTGCGCGCATCGGGCGGTTCGCGATAGACGATGTCCTGCCGCTCGGCCACACAAAGCGCGCCATTTTGGCGAAGTTCGTGGATCAGGCTCACAAAGCCGAGCCGCCCGGTGCGCCCCTGCTTGATCTGAACATCCTCCACCCTCGTCACCTTTTCCGCGACTGTTCCGATCAAAAGTGGCGCGTGAAAATTCAGCGCGCCACCGGCCCACATGCGTTGCGGCAGCCCGAGATTTGGGATCAGGCCGGTGCCGGTTTTCGGATGGCTGTCTGGGCCGAGCCGTTCCGGCGGCTGCGGGTCCCAGAAATAGATGTGATGCCAGAACGGCGGTAGCGCATCGCCACTCGCGGGTGGTGCACCATCAAGACCAAGTGTCGCCTGCATCGCCGCGGTGCGGGCGGGGTCAAGCTGGTCGGTGATGGTTTGCGTCTTGCCGATGGAAGGATGCATGTTCAAGAGATTAAGAATGTATGCGGAGAAGGGCAATTCGATGCGTGTCAAAGCTCTTGATCATCTGGTGCTGACGGCGCGGGACATCACCGCGACAATTGCGTTCTACGGCGATGTTCTGGGGATGGAGCCAGAGGTATTCGAAGGTGCCGATGGCACCCGTCGCCATGCGCTGAAATTCGGAGCGCAGAAGATCAACCTGCATGAAACCGGGGCGGAGTTTGAACCCAAGGCGGCACGAGCGACGGCAGGATCCGGGGATTTGTGCTTTCTGAGCGAGGGCGTGATTGAGGATTGGTTGGCGCATCTTGCGGTGATGGGTGTCAGGGTCGAACTGGGGCCGGTACTGCGCACCGGGGCGACAGGGCCGATCACGTCAATCTATCTGCGCGACCCGGATGGGAATTTGGTTGAAGTGTCGGTTCCGGCGTGACGGTTGGTCAGGTTCACGTCAAGCGTATCATCCGCCTGCCGAAAATACGGCACGCGATTGCCTGCCGGTTGGTGGCGGCGCTCGACCCGAGGCCGACTATGCAAACTTACGCCCTTCGCGCGGAATCAAGCCGCGGGCGCCGCGCTTATTCTCGAAGTCTTACCGCCCCTTCAACTCTTCCGTAATCCGGATCGGCGCGGTCTGACCCGTCAGCCGCGCGCGATAGACCGGCAGGCTTTCGGCCACGCGCATCACGTAGTTCCGCGTCTCGTCAAAGGGGATGTGCTCAATCCAATCCACCACATCCACAGCCGAACTGCGGGGGTCGCCATTCAAATCCGTCCAGCGACGTGATCGGTGCGGCCCGGCATTATATCCCACGGATACCAGCGTGATGTTGTTGCCGAATTCTCCGATCAGATAGGCCAGATAGGCGCTGCCCAGCGTCGCGTTGTAAACCGGGTCACTGTTCAGCCGCGCGCGCGAATAATCGACGCCGACAGCTTTCGCCATGTCCTGCGCAGTTCCCGGCATCAGCTGCATCAACCCCCGTGCGCCTGCGCCGCTTACGGCGTTTGTGAAAAATTCGCTTTCACGGCGCGCGATGGCGAGCGCAAGCGCCTCTTCGACCGGCAGCGTTCCCTCACCAATCGGGGTCAGCGGGTAATATACGCGATGCGCAACGACACCTTCATTGGCGATCTGTTTGCCGACACGCACGGCGATGTAAGGGTCTTTCAGCGACAGTGTGTAGTCGCCCAATGCGATCAGCTCGTGCTTTGGCGTGATTTCGGCGAGGTGGCGAAGGAACCGCGTGACCTCATACTGCTGGCCTGCCTTGTGGAAAAGGCCAGCGGCCTTCAGCACCGAGGAATTGGCAAAACTCGCTGTCTTCCAATCGCCGACCGGTCCTTTGCCCGTCATCGCCGGGTCCATTTCTGCCCCGATCTTTTCCGCCGCCAACAGGCCATAGAAGCTCGTCTGATATTTCGCAGCCCGGGCATATAGCCGGTTGGCCGCGTCAGTTTCACCCATCGCTTCCAGCGCGCGGCCCTCCCAGTACCCGGCGCGGGCCAGCGAAATGGGCGTGAAGACCGCCGGGCTAAAATGCCGGAAATGGGTCAGCGCGTCGGCAGGACGGTTCAGGAACCGCAGAGCGATATAGCCCGAAAGCCATTCCAGATCGGCGTAATCAGAGCCTGATTCCAGAAAGTGATTGCTGGCCAGCGCATAGGCGCGTTTGTGATTGCCTGCGCGCATTTCCTGGCGCGCCAAATTACGCCGCCATTTTGCCCAAGCCCCCGGACTGCCCAGCGATGCTGCGCTGGTGCTTTGCTTGATGATCAGTGACGCCGCATCGTCACGCCGTTTCTTGGCGACAAGCCATTGCATCCGGTCGCGCGCCACGCCACCGTCGTTCTTTAAGACGTCCGGCAGCTCTTTCCATAGCGCCTCTGCCGCCGAGGCCCTGGTCTGAAAGGCCAGCCGTACATCTGCCATTTGGACTGCCGCCTTCGCGACGCGCCCCTTCATGCGACGCGCACCGTCGCGATCCTCGCGCCACAAGGCATCTGACAGGCGCGCCGCGTGATATGGTGCCAGCGCCTCGGAATAACGCGCCAGGAATTCGGTTTCCTCCTCGCCCGACATTTTCATCGTCCGCCACGTGTCGATCAGAACGGCGCGCGAACGGGCGAAATTTCCGTTGCGCCCATGCGAGATGGCCAGCCGCAAAGCACCAGTGCCGGTCTGCGGCGGCTGCGGTTCGAAATAAGCGATGACCTCGCGCGGGAACTCATCCTCGGCAATCGATGCCTCGCCCTTGCGACGCAACAGTTTCAGACCCGGCCAGTCGCCGTTCAGGGACAAAAACGTGCGGTACTGCTCAAACGTTCCGAGTCCCCCGCGCAGGCGCTGCCATTCGATCACATCGCCTGCGACTTTGCTGTCTGCCAGCGCCAGCGCCTTCGCCGCCCCCCAACGGCCTTGTCGCGCCGCCGCCAATGCCAGCCGGAATTCGTGGCCCTTGATCAGCGTTGCAGGGCGCGGTTTGGGCAGGCGCGAGACATCCAGCAGGTAGGGGCTTTCTTCTTCTGGTGCGGCCTCGGCAGGCTCCGCGACAACCATTGCCACATCGGCGGACTCACCAGAATTGATCACTGCAACAGTCTCGACCACTTCGACCAGCGTTGCCTCCGCCGGCGGTTCCTCACCCGGGCGCGGCGCGGGGCGCAAGCTGGTATCCAGCGGTTCGGCGAGTGCGACGGTCGCAAGGCAAATACCCAGCGCAGCAACCAGAACGGTCGCAACGTTATTTCGCACTTGACCCATTTCGTGGCGGAAGGTAGCCGCCAATGCGCGTTAAGCAAACACACAAACTTGGCAGTGACCTGTGAATTGGCTAGTCTCCGCCGACCGATATGGCCCCGTACGGAGGCCGGAATACACGAAAGGAGCGCATCATGTTCAGTGGATCCCTTCCCGCCCTGGTGACGCCGTTCAAGAACGGCGGAGTGGATTTCGATGCGCTCAAACAGATTGTCGACTGGCAGATCGACAGCGGTTCGACCGGGTTGGTGCCGGTGGGCACGACCGGCGAAAGCCCGACATTGTCACATGACGAGCATGACGCCGTGGTCGATTGCGTGGTCGGGGCTGCGGCAGGTCGCGTGCCGGTTCTGGCGGGTGCCGGATCGAACAGCACCGAGGAATCGATCCGCCTCGCCCAGCACGCCGAAAAGGCGGGCGCATCCGGTGCGCTGGTCGTAACGCCCTATTACAATAAGCCAACGCAGGGCGGGCTTTACGCGCATTTCAAGGCGGTGCATGACGCCTGCAACCTGCCGATCATCATCTACAACATCCCGCCGCGTTCGGTGGTGGATATGACTCCGGACACGATGGGTGAGCTGGCCAAACTGCCCCGGATCGTCGGGGTTAAGGATGCAACCGCCGATGTGGCGCGGGTCTCGTTTCAACGGATAACCTGCGGCGAGGATTTTATCCAGCTCTCCGGCGAAGATCCGACGGCACACGCCTTCAACGCGGCAGGTGGCGTTGGCTGTATCTCCGTCACCGCAAATGTCGCGCCCGCGCTGTGCGCTGAATTGCAGAACGCCTGCACGGCGGGTGATTACGACAAGGCGCTCAGCGTTCAGGATCGGTTGATGCCGCTGCACAGGGCGGTCTTCACCGAACCCGGTCTGATCGGTGCAAAATACGGCATGTCGCTGCTCGGCAAATGCGAGGCGGATGTGCGCCTGCCGCATGTGCCGCTTTCGGACGGTACGAAGGCGCTGGTCAAAGACGCGATGGTGCACGCGGGGTTGCTGAACTGAGGTTTGTGATGGCGTAAACCAAGGCTATGTCTTAGGCGCTGGCGCTGAGGCATTTCAGGGTCTGGCTATTGCGGGATTGTTGGCGCAGAGCGACCGTTCACCCACAAACGAGAGAAGTCGCGCATTGACGGGCCGTGGTGCGGCGATCCGACACTTATGGCTGTCAGTTTATTTGGCGAAATCCGAACAAATTCAGAACGTGGCGTGCCACTCACCAAATCGCCGGGCCGGGGGACGGCCCGTCGATGCGCGGCGGCCAAAGGGGCCTTGATTCCGCGCGAGAGACCCATGTTAGCCATTCGAATTGACTTCACACGGAAATGACGCCCCGAGGCGATCCCGGGGCGTCAATCGATTCAGAAACGCATTTCCTCCAGCCAGCGGCGATCAGGAACGTCGCGGTGCATCTCTGCGCGGGCCATGCGTCGGGCGCGGTCGTGGGATTCGCGCCAGTGATCGGGGGCCGCCCAGCGGCCGGGCGTGTTGTCATTGCGGGATGCGATTCGTAAGCTTCTTGCGAGTATTGTGAACATTGGGTTTCTCCTTCTGTTCAGCAATCTAGGCGGCATGCGCAACTCACGCGACTCATTACGATTGACTATTCGTAAGTCATACTTACAAATATGGCATGGACTGGCGGCACATCCCCTCGATCTTCGCGCTTCGTGCATTTGACGCCGTTGCTCGGCAAGGCAGCCTGACACGCGCGGCGGCGGGTCTGAATGTGACACACGCCGCGATTTCACAGCATATTCGCAAGCTGGAAGAGGAACTGAACCTGCCGCTGACCCACAGAAAGGGGCGCGGCATCGGGCTGACGCGCGAGGGGCGGGCGCTGGCGGATGCGTTGCAGGAAGGGTTCGACACCATCGCTGCCGGGGTGGAGGCCATTCACCGCGAGCGTGAAGATCGCCCACTGCATATCTCGCTGACCCAGACATTCGCCGAAGGATGGCTGATCCCGCGTTTGGGCCGGTTCTGGGCGGCACATCCTGACATCGGCCTGACACTCAGCCCGACGCCTGAGGTGGTGGATTTCGCGCGCGAGGGTGTCGATCTGGCAATCCGCTATGGCTTCGGCGACTGGCCAGGTTTGCGTGCGCGACGGCTGACCTCGGCACGGTTTCAGGTTCTTTCCGTCGCCGATGCGCCAAAGGACATACCCCTGCCGGAGCGGGTGTGGTTGATCGAAACACTCGGCGTCGAACAACGCCGCTGGGCGGAAGATCAGGGGTTTATGTTAAATTCCAGTCGGGTGCGGGAGTTTCAGTCCTTCCCGCTGGCCTATGCTGCGTTAAGGGCGGGGGTCGGTGTGATGGTCGGTCAAGCCGGCGTGGTGCAACCAGAAGTCCTGTCAGGCGAGCTGGACGTGCTGGAAGAGGACACAAGCGACGATCTGGCCTATCACGTCGTCATACCGGAACGAGGCCCGCGAACCGAGGCGGAAGTATTTGCCAAGTGGCTGATTGATGAGATTCCGGTCGAGGTTTCATCGCCGGATTGAGGCGGGAATGGCGGAAACAATGTATTCGCCCGTCGGGCGGTGAAAAATGTGTTGCGCTAATTGTCCTTCGCGGCTTCGGCAAACTCGCGATAGTCACCTTGCATTTCCGGTGGAACATACGCGTTCCATTCGACGCTGAACGCGTCACCTTCTTCAAAAACGAACTCCTGCCCAAGTTCCAGATCGTGAATCTGGCGCGGCACCCGGCGCGTGCGGTCTACCCAGCCCGCAACAGTGTAGAGCGGCATTCTGTTGCCCGCGATCTCTTCGGTCAGATCACTCAACAGGACCATACCCGAAACCCATCCCGCCGTACCGGGCCGGCTTCCGGGCAATTCGGCCCGAATTTCCTGAATTACCTTTTCCAGTTCCACAGCGGCGATAGCATCTAATCCGCCGACCGGTTCATCTGCGATCAGCAATGTGGGCCTGCTAGACAGCGCGCGCGCGATATTGAGACGCTGGCGCTGACCATCGCTGAGTGTTGGCCGGTCAGGAAGCGGTATGCCGAATTGCGTGTAGTATTCCAGCCGCTTCGCATCGCGCTCGGCGCCTTCGGGGAATTGCATTACCAATTCATCGATCTGTTTGCGCATTTGCGCAAATGCATCCTCGATCTGCTTGACGGCTTCGTCGCCACCGCCAACGGATTTCATCGATTCCGCAACCGATTTGGTCAGGTCTTCAAGACTCGTATGCGTCGCCATGACTGTGCGCAGCGAAATGAACCGGCGCTCCTCGGCGTCAAACACCCTGACATCGCGTAATTTCCGGCTCCACAGGATCGACAGGTCATGGCCGGGATGGCCACTGAGGATCATGCCGCCAGTGTCATTGGCCATATAGCGCCCGGTGATACTGAGAAGGGTGGACTTGCCCGCACCTGACGGGCCGAGAACACCGATGATCAAACCTTCCTCGATGTCGAAAGCGACGTTCTCAATTGCTTTTTGGTCACTCTGATTAAATGGCCGGTAACCTTTTAATTCTTCGGGGATGGTGAATTCCAAAGTTTCCGTCGCGGTCTCGGCTTCGCCGACTTTCGCGACAATTGAACTGGAGGCGTCCGCGGCGGTTGCGGTCTGGTCCGCCGCCAAGACCGGAAGCGCGCCAATGAATGCGACGACGAAAGAGACTGCCGTAGATATAAAAACCCGCATCAAAACCTCCGCTCTGTGATCCAATGGCGGTATCGGACCGGTTACAGACCGTGCTGTCAACCGCCGTTCCAGTCCTGCGTCGCCTGACTTTGCCGCACGACGCGCACAACCTCGATCAAAAACGCGGTTTGCAGACCGATCATCATAAGCCCGTTGATCGCCGCCATACCTGAAAGAAGCCTCCATTGATCGGGCAGCAACAGGTCGCCAAACCCAAGCGTAGTAAAGGCGACGAGTGCGAAATATACTGCGGCCTCCAGTGTCACGAACAAATCAAGCCATAGCATTGCCAACGCCCAAAGCCACACGCCTGCCGTCGCAATAACAAGGATCCAGACCACTGAGGCGACAAGAAGCAACAGAAGCTTGGGCTTGTGCGGCGGGCGCAACAGCCAGCGGCGGCATCGCATAAGAACAAATTCCATCAGGATGAACCCGGTGCCAGCGATCATGATGGTCGCTACGATCAGGGCACCCCCAAGCAGAAGTTGCGTCAGCATGGGGACAATCTCTGACAGGGCAGCCCAAGCGTCAACACTGGACAGTGCCGCAGGTGGTCCTTATGTCGGCGCGATCATGGCGCGTGAAAAGACAAACCCCAATTACAAAGTGGTCGCCGAGAACCGGCGGGCGCGGTTTGACTATGCCATTGAGGATGATCTGGAATGCGGGATCATTCTGGAAGGGTCAGAGGTGAAGTCGCTGCGCGAAGGTGGCGCGAACATCGCCGAAAGCTATGCTGAAGTGGCCGATGGTGAGCTGTGGTTGGTGAACAGCTATGTCGCGCCCTACAAGCAGGCCAAGACATTTCCGCATCTGGAAAAACGTCGGCGCAAGTTGCTGGTATCCAGGAAAGAACTCGCGCGGCTTTGGTCGGATACCCAGCGCAAGGGCATGACGCTGGTGCCGCTGGTTCTGTATTTCAATCACAAGGGCATTGCGAAGCTGAAGATCGGAATCGCCAAGGGCAAGCGGACAGTCGACAAGCGGGCAACAGAGGCCAAGCGCGATTGGGGCCGGCAGAAGCAGCGGTTGCTGCGACATGGGGAATGAGACAGCTGTAGCTGCATATGGGTCAGGGCGGACAACCGCCTGATTTGTATGACAAGCCGCGCCATCGACGACGCGGGCGGTGGCGATCCAACGCGGGTGTGGTGCAATATATCCCCGAGAACCCGTACGACGTCGGACGTAGCCCATGCCCTCACCCAATCGCCTCCGCGCGGGACGCGTCGTCGCTGGCGCGGCGGCCTTGATTCCGCGCGTTGGTGGTATGAACCAACGTCCGCTCCGGTCCAAATTGTTGCATCCTCTGTTAATGATGCCTTTAATCCAAAGCCCGGTGCCGAACTTCTGAACCTTCCAGCATCGTTATCTCGCGTTGCGGGAACGGGATTGAAATCTCATGCTCCTGGAATGCATCCCAAAGCGCCAGATAGACCGCGCCGCGAATATTCGTCAGTCCGCCGGTTGGATCCTTGATCCAGAACCGAAGGATGTAATCGACTGAGCTGTCGCCGAACCCGACGATATGACAAACCGGTGGCTTGGGCCTGTCCAATATCCTGTCGACCGATTTTGCTGCATCAATCGCGATCTGGCGCACCGCGTGCGGGTCATCCGTGTAGGCCGTGCCGAAATAGATATCAAGCCGCACAAAGTCGCTGGAATGTGACCAGTTGACGACCTGCCCGGTGATCAAGTCTTCGTTCGGGATCAGGTATTCCTTACCGTCCCGCGTGACCACGCTGACATACCGGGCGCTGAGGTTGTCGATCCAGCCAAACGTATCGCCAAGGCTGATGACGTCTCCGGGTTTGATCGATTTGTCCAAAAGAATGATGACGCCCGAGACAAGGTTCGACACCACTTTCTGCAAGCCGAAACCAAGGCCGACACCGATGGCACCGGACAGAACCGCCAACCCGGTCAGATCGAACCCGACTGCCTTTAACCCGATAAAGAACGCAGCGGTATAAAGCAGTACCTGAATGACCTTGACGGCCAGTTCGCGAACCGAGGGCGAAAGTTCCTCATTGCGGCGCAGGCGGGTCGCCGAAGATTGCGACAGCAACCGCGCGCCTGCCAGTAGCAGCCCGGTCACAATCAGGGCCTTGATCACGGCCAGCGCGGTCAGGCGGAAGGTGCCGAATTCTATGCCTATGCTGTCCAGCGCCGCCGTCGTTTCATCCAGCAGTCCGAGATAATACAGCAGCGCATAAAGCGACAAACCCCAGACAATAACGCGCCGCAGAAAGCGGTTCTTGATCAGATAGGATGCGATCCGGATTGCAAGCCAGACCAGTGCAATCGTTCCAATCAGAACAAGAAGGTACCGCCGGGACGGAAACACATAAAACTGAGCGATGAGTGTGGCGGATATCCAGACAAGCACGATAAATATCGCAAGTGGTATCTGGCGGCTCATGATGACCAGCCATCGCATTTGCCAGAGCGGGCGGCCTTTGAGGTTTCGCATCCAGCCGGTCACTTTGGGGTCGAGCCAGCGTGCCAATACCCAGGCAAGGATAATACAGGCCACGGCGACCGCCACCTGCGTCAGCCGCGACGGCAGGATCAGCGTGCGCAGAAAATTCTCGACCGACGCCCAGATCGCTGCCAGATCCATTGTGACTGTCTGAAGTTCGCCTTCCAAACCTGCCCCCTTTTGACAGTAACCTTGCACATGTCATGCCATGCGTCGAGCACTCGGGCACAATTCCAATCATTGAATATACGATGACTCAGACGCATGTTGGACAGGATGAATTCGTTTCGACGCCTCTACCAGCTGGCCCTACTGACTTTAAGCATTGCCACGTCGCGCAATCTCGACCTGATCGCGGCGGGTTTCGCGTTTTATGCGATGTTTGCGATCTTTCCTGCCGCCGCCGCAATCACCGCGCTTTGGGGGCTCATGTCGGATCCGGTTATCGTGATGGATCAGGTGGCGATGCTGGAACCTTTCATGCCGCGCGAGGCCTTTGCGATTTTCGATGAACAAGTGCGTACGCTGGTCGAGGGCAACTCTGGCGCGCTGGGTTGGGCGACCGTTATTTCAACCGCTGTGGCCCTGTGGTCGACCCGCGCTGGCGTGGGGCATTGGTGCGGGGCCTGAACGCAATCTATGGCATTCGGCCACGGGCCGGGTTCTGGCATTCACTCTGGGCCATTGCATTGACGTTAATCCTGATCGCATTGGCGCTGATGATGCTGGTCGCCGTCATCGTGGTGCCAATGGTGATTGTCTTTTTACCGCTCGGGGAAATGACCCAAACGTCGCTGGTTGCCGCGCGTTGGGTTTTGCTGATTGGCACGGTGCTTGGCGTCCTGTGGCTTCTCTACCGGTTTGGGCCAAATCACGACACCCACAGCACGCGCTTTGTCAGTGCCGGGGCGTTTGTCGCATTGGTTCTGTGGGTAGGCGCGAGTTGGGGGTTTTCGACCTACCTGACCAACTTCGGATCTTACAATCAGGTTTACGGCGCGCTGGGGGCGGTGATCGTCCTGTTGATGTGGTTTTTCCTGTCAGCCTACGCGATCCTTCTCGGCGCTGCGGTCAATGCCGTACTCAGCGCGCCAGAGGCCAAGCTTGATTGATGCGCTAAGAGGGAGTAGGCAAGAGCCCATGACAAAGATCTTCAACCTCGACGATCACGCGCGCCTGCCCTGGCGGTTCTATGGCGCGACGCGGGCTGTTCTCGCCCGCCTATGAGGCTGTCCGGCTGAGGCCGAGGCACTGACGAATTCCATTATGGCAATCAACGGGAGAGGACCCATGTCCCCCAAAACGCTTTATGATAAAATCTGGGATGCCCATCTGGCCCATGAAGGCGAGGATGGCACCTGCCTTCTGTATATCGACCGGCATCTGGTGCACGAGGTGACCAGCCCGCAGGCTTTCGAAGGCCTGCGAATGGCGGGCCGCAAGGTGCGCGCGCCAGAGAAAACCATCGCCGTGCCGGACCACAACGTGCCGACAACAGCAGGTCGTGAAGACCCCAAGAACATGACCGAGGACAGCGCGATTCAGGTCGCGGCCTTGGACAAGAACGCGAAAGATTTCGACATCCACTATTACCCCGTCGACGACATCCGTCAGGGCATTGTCCACATTGTCGGCCCCGAACAGGGCTGGACCTTGCCGGGGATGACAGTGGTTTGCGGCGACAGCCATACCGCCACGCACGGTGCGTTCGGCGCGTTGGCGCATGGCATTGGCACCAGCGAGGTCGAGCATGTTCTGGCCACGCAGACCCTGATCCAGAAGAAATCCAAGAACATGAAGGTCGAGATCACCGGCAAGCTGCGCCCCGGCGTGACCGCCAAGGACATCACCCTTTCGGTGATCGGTGAAACCGGCACCGCTGGCGGCACCGGCTATGTGATTGAATATTGCGGCGAAGCGATCCGCGATCTGTCGATGGAAGGCCGGATGACGGTGTGCAACATGGCCATCGAAGGCGGTGCGCGCGCTGGCCTTATCGCGCCCGATGAGAAGACGTTTGAATACTGCAAGGGCCGCGCCCATGCGCCCAAAGGCGGCGCTTGGGAACAGGCGATGGCGTATTGGCAGACGCTGTTCACCGACGACGGCGCGCATTTCGACAAGGTCGTGACGATCAAAGGCGAGGATATCGCACCGGTCGTAACATGGGGTACGTCACCCGAAGATGTGCTGCCGATCACTGCAACAGTGCCGGCCCCATCTGATTTCGAAGGTGGCAAGGTGGGCGCGGTTGAACGCTCACTCGCCTACATGGGCCTGACCCCCGGCACGCCTTTGAGCGAAATCCAGATCGACACCGTCTTCATCGGTTCCTGCACCAATGGCCGGATCGAAGACTTGCGTGCTGCCGCCGACATCGTGAAGGGCAAGAAGATCAAGGATGGCCTGCGCGCAATGGTCGTGCCAGGGTCCGGTCTGGTCCGTGCGCAAGCCGAAGAGGAGGGCCTCGCCGACATTTTCCGCGACGCAGGATTTGAATGGCGGCTGGCGGGCTGTTCCATGTGTCTGGCGATGAACCCGGATCAATTGGCACCGGAAGAACGCTGTGCCTCGACAAGCAACCGAAACTTCGAAGGCCGTCAGGGTTTCAAGGGCCGCACCCATCTTGTCAGCCCCGGTATGGCCGCCGCTGCCGCGATCACCGGCAAACTGACCGATGTGCGCGAGATGATGTGATGGATCAGCCCGTGCATAGCCTGGCGAGCGTTGCAAACGGCCCGCATTTATCCGATTTGGCGGAGAAGTTTGAATCCGACAAAGGCCCTTCAAAGCATAGGTATACCGAGCTTTACCACATGCTGTTTCAACCGTTCAGAAACGCCCAGATCCGGTTTCTGGAAATGGGATTGCTGATCGGTGGGCCAGAACATGAACAGGATGCTGATCGCGAAACCAAGGATGTTCCGTCTATTCGCATGTGGCTGGAGTACTTTTCGGCGGCGCACATCATCGGACTCGACGTGTCAGATTTTGCCTGGTTCACACATCCCCGGTTCGAATTCATCCGCTGTGATATGGACGACCGCGCGGAAATGGCCAAGGCGGCGGAAAACGTGGGAAGCATGGATATTGCCTTGGACGATGCGTCCCACGCGTCGCACCATCAACAAAACGCGTTTCTGGAGTTGTTTCCACGGCTGTCGTCGGGCGGATTGTACATCATCGAGGATCTGCGCTGGCAACCGCCGGTTTATGAAAAGCATGGGATCACCAAAACGGCGGCGCTGTTTTCCGGATTCGCAGAACAGCGCAGGTTCGCGCACAGCGACCCGGAAACCGAGGCCGCGTTCAATGCGCTGGCGCCGGACATTTCCGGGTGTTTCGTGTTTCAGGTCAAATTCAACAAAAAACGCCGCGATCAGGTGGCGGTCATTCACAAGGTTTGAACCGTGTTTTTTATCGACCAACATCATTGCTTTGGGGCCGGGAACCCGGTGGCGCGTAATGGCATTGGCCGCAATGGGCGCTGGAGTGCCGCAGTGTCCGTAAGTTTCAAAACTGCATTTCCCAAACAGGCCATGGTCATGCGTCAATTGACGGGCCGGGCCGCGTTGGGAGTGGCAACGTGAAACGCCGCTCTTTCCTCTCATTGCTTTGCGCCGCAACAGCGGCCCCTGCACTGCCCGCCGGCGGTGCCGTGACCAAGGCGGCTGCCGGGTATAACCGGTTTACATATGGCTTCGCTGTATTTCACGCCCGTCACGGCGGTGCGTTTGGCGCTGGTGATCTGGCATCCGCGATGAAGGTTTCAACCGGACAGGCGCAATCGATGCTGGCAGAGATGTCGCGCGACGGGATCATCCGGCCCGCTTTCGGAAACATGGTCGAGGCCGTGCAAGTTCATGGTGGCAAGCGCGGCGGAATTGGTTTCCTGAAAAAGACGACCGAAACTGTGCGCGATCTTCTTGATCACATTGACGCCCTTAACAAGCCCACCGATGAAGATACCGATGCAATACCGACAGAATGCCGACGTGATACCGACACGGCCGACTCGTTAACAACCGAGCAACCGGATTTTGGCGAAGAGACGGTTTCACGTTAACAACTCCTGCGCGGAGAGACCCCGAAAGGAAGGTTAATTATGGATAAGTTCACCACACTCACCGGCGTCGCGGCGCCAATGCCGATGGTCAATGTCGATACCGATATGATCATCCCCAAACAGTTCCTGAAAACCATCAGGCGTTCTGGCCTTGGCGCCAATCTTTTCGACGAAATGCGGTTTGACCGCGAAGGCAACGAGAACCCGGAATTTGTGCTGAACCAGCCCGCCTATCGCAAGGCGGAAATCCTCGTCGGCGGAGAGAATTTCGGCTGCGGGTCAAGTCGCGAACACGCGCCTTGGGCGATCAAGGATTTCGGGATCAGCTGTGTGATCGCGCCCAGTTTTGCCGACATCTTTTATAACAACTGCTTCAAGAACGGCATCCTGCCCATCGCCCTGCCGCAAGAGCAGGTTGATGTGCTGATGAAAGATGCCGAGAAAGGCGAAAATGCAAGGATGTCAATTGATCTTGAGGCACAGACCGTCACCACATCAGATGGCGAAGTGATTTCGTTTGAAGTCGATCCGTTCAAGAAGCATTGCCTGCTGAACGGGCTGGACGATATTGGCCTGACGATGGAGCATGTTTCGGCGATTGATGCGTTCGAGGCAAAACACGCGGTTGCGCAGCCCTGGGCTTAAACCGACGGCGAGGTGTTGTAAGCAGTCCTGTAATCACTGGTTTGATTTGGCCCTGAACGGAACTTCACGCCAAAGAATGAAGCTCCTTCATCTGGCCATAAATACTTCGGAGGGTTTGGGGGGCTGGCCCCCCAACTAGCCGTCCTCTTTCACGCCAATCTTGTCCTGCGTCTGCGTCTCGAAGTCCGAAGCATTGTGGCGTTCGTGCAGTTGGGTTTCAGGCTCGCCAAAGGCGCGATTGACCATCCGGCCGCGCTGCACCGCGGGACGTGCGTCGATTTCTTTCGCCCAGCGCTGAACGTGCCTGTAACTTTCAACATCGAGGAACTCAGCCGCCGAATAAAGCCGCCCGAGCGCGAGTTGCCCGTACCAAGCCCAGATCGCCATATCCGCGATGGTGTAATCGTCACCGGTCATGAATTGGCGGCCGGACAGATTGCGCTCCAGAACGTCCAGCTGGCGCTTGGCCTCCATCGCGAAGCGGTTGATCGGATATTCCCACTTTTCTGGCGCGTACGCATAGAAATGCCCGAACCCTCCACCCAGATAAGGGGCGCTGCCCATCTGCCAGAACAGCCATGACAACAATTCGGTCCGGTCGGATCCAAGGAACCGATTGAACTTTTCTGCCAGATAAAGAAGGATCGCACCGCTCTCAAAAATCCGCTTTCCCGCACTCATATCGATCAGTGCGGGGATCTTCGAGTTTGGGTTCACCTCGACGAATCCGGATCCGAACTGATCGCCCTCGCCGATGTTGATCAGCCAGGCATCGTATTCTGCCTCTTCGATGCCGAGCGCGAGGAGTTCCTCAAACAGGACCGTGACTTTCACGCCGTTCGGCGTTGCCAGAGAATACAGCTGATGTGGGTGTTTTCCGACCGGCAATTCCTTGTTATGGGTTGGCCCTGCAATAGGGCGATTGATATTGGAAAACTGGCCCCCGTTTTCCTGATCCCATTTCCAGACTTTTGGCGGCTCGTACGTGTCAGTCATCACGAATTCTCCCAAGGTTGACGCCTCACTTAGGTTGCCCTTCACTAAAGGCCAACCCGCAACTGGTGGATTCTTTAGAAAATGGCCGGAATCAAGATCTCTGAACTGGACCACGTGCATCTTTATGGCGCCGACCCGGCAGCGGCCGCAATCTGGTATGAACGGGTCCTTGGATTGGTTGTGCACCCAAGCTCCGCGCGTCGGGATCCTTCAAATATGGTGTATCTGGCAACGCCGCGCGGGCATTACTGCGCGTCGTTCTTCAAAGGACGACCGCCGAGTGACGGGGATCACACCAGCGCGTTTCGCGTAACCGGGTCCACCTTCATGGCATTTGGCGATGGCCTGCCAGATAGCGACATTGTTGGGCGAAACGGCAACCTTCTTGGTCGCGAAGATGCGGCTGATCATGGGCTTGCCTGGTCGTATTACTTCCGGGATCCGGACGGAAACCATTTGGAAATCACAACCTATGATCACGTCCGGGTTCGCCGCTGGTTTTCTGGAAACTAGGCCAGCATCTGAGTGTCGCCGCAGATCGAGATCGCCTGACCGGAAATGGTTTTGCCGCGTTTCGAGGCGAGAAATACGATCTGGTCGGCGATTTGTTCCGGCGTCACGTAGTCTTTGATCGAGGTATAGCTGAAAGCCCGCTCTTCAGTTTCAGCGAATGACAGGCCGATGCGTTGGGATTTCGCCTCCAGCACACGGCGCTGGCGGTCCCCAGAGACAAGGCCGGGCAGGATCGCATTGGCGCGGATTTTGTAGGGGCCGAGTTCGATGGCCAGCGATTTGGTGAAACCGATCACACCCCATTTTGCGGCGGCATAGGGCGTGCGAAGCGCGAAGCCCACTCGGCCCGCCAGCGACGACAAATTGACAATCGAAGCATTGTCCGACGCTTTCAGATGCGGCACGGCGGCGCGGGCCATATTGAACTGTCCGGTCAAGCAAACGTTCAGGCAGTGATCCCAGTCTTCAGGCGCGATTTCGTCAACCGGACCTGTGGGACCAGAAATGCCCGCGTTGTTGACCAACGTGTCGAGGCCGCCCAGCTCGGTAACGGCGGCGTCAATGAATGCCGACGCGTCTTCGCGGTCTGAAACGTCACATGTCGATCCTTTATGGCCTGACGCGGTCAGTGCCTCATTGCTGACATCGCAGATACGCACGTCGGCGCCCTCTGCAGCGAAGCCATTCGCAATCGCCAGCCCGATGCCACTCGCCGCTCCCGTGACGATGACGCGGTGTCCGTTCAGACCCAGATCCATGATTTGCCCCCTTGTGACGCCGGGCCATTGTGCCAAGGTGCGGGCAGGAGGACCAGCCATGCCAAGCCCGTGCATCATTTCCGCCGCGATAACCGGCGCAATCCACACACCGTCAATGTCTGAGCATTTGCCGGTGACAGCCGCAGAAATCGTGGAACAAGCTGTTGAAGCCGCGAAAGCCGGAGCGGCAATTGTGCATCTTCATGCGCGCGACGAATTGGATGGCAGCCCGGATCAATCGGCGGAAGCCTTTGCAGAAATCCTACCCGCCATCAAATCTCAGGTGGATGTTGTTATCAACATCACCACCGGCGGCGCGCCGACGATGAGCGTTGAGGAGCGCGTGCAGCCCGCCGCACATTGGCAGCCGGAACTGGCGAGCCTGAACATGGGATCGATGAATTTCGGCCTGTTCCCGATGCTGGGCCGGTTTAAGGAGTTCAAGCACAATTGGGAGCCTGACTATCTGGGCAACAAGGCAATCATCTTTCGCAACACGTTCGAGGATGTCGAGGGGATTCTGACCCGGCTCGGGCCATTGGGCACCCGGTTCGAATATGAATGCTATGACACCGCCCATCTTTACAATCTGGCGCATTTCGCGGATCGCGGCTTGGCTGAGCCACCGTTCTTTGTGCAGACGGTCTTTGGCCTGATGGGCGGGATTGGCGGGCATCCTGATGATGTGGCGCACATGAAACGGACGGCGGATCGGCTGTTCGGCGATGATTACAAGTGGTCGGTGCTGGGCGCGGGTCGCAACCAGATGAACATCGCTGCGACCGCCGCCGCGCAGGGTGGGAACGTGCGGGTCGGGCTGGAGGATTCAATTTGGCTGGGGCCGGGGGTTCTGGCGGAGAATTCGGCGCAGCAGGTGGAGAAGGTGCGCGGGATCATTGAGGGGCTTGGACGCGAGATCGCCAGCCCGGATCAGGCGCGCGGGATGCTGGGGTTGAAGGGGGCGGATAGGGTTGGGTTCTGACCGGATTAGGCTGTATGTATCGCGTCGGTATTTGTAATCCGGGCCGTTTGAAGGCGATCTGGACGAAGGAACCCTTTTCGGATGCACGATGACCCGTATTGCCATCATCCCGAATTGCGCGGACAGATAGACGACCCCGAAATGTCGTTGATGCGCAAATTGTCAATCGACTTCCTTTGGGAAATGTCCCGGGAAAATAACCTGCCCGGCGGCTGGTGGTATTCGGATGAGGAGCGGGAGGCATTAAGGGCCAAGGCGCTGTCCGGAAGGTGGGACCGCGACCTTTGGGTTTTCGGTTATGGTTCGCTGATGTGGGATCCTGCATTCCACTTTGCCGAAGTGCGCCGGGCGCGGATCGAGGGCTATGCCCGCAAGTTCATCCTGCTGGAGGTAAACGGGGGCCGTGGGACGCCTGACAATCCGGGACCGATGGCCGCGCTGGATCACGGCGCTGCTTGCGAAGGGCTGGCGTTTCGGATTGCCGCCGATCATCTGGATGCCGAGACCTATGTTCTTTGGCACCGTGAACAGATCGCACCAGGTTATATCCCGGCCTTCATGCCTGCCAAGACCGCGCAAGGAGATGTCGAAGTTTTGGCCTTCGTTGCGGATCACGACGCCAAGAACATCCGGCCCGATCTGACGCGGGAGGATCAGGCGAAGTTCATTGCGACCGGCGAGGGCGTTATCGGCACGTCGACGGATTATTTGCGCAATGTGGTGAAGAAGCTGGATCAGTTGGGCATTGAAGACGCAGAGACGATGTCTTTGTGGAACGAGGTCCAAAGGGTTCTAGATGCGTCAGGCGCGGGCACGTAGCGAGCCAGAAACCACCCTGCGAGTGGTACTGAACAACTGGGCACAAGTAGGGAACTCCTGACTTGCTGCCCGTGGTTGGCACCTACAAAGTCCTTTCATTGAATTTTAGGATTGAATTGGAGAAGAAAATGAACGCCACGGCAATCGCGTCGTCAAAGTCTTTTGGTCAGTTGTCGAACCTATTGGTTCGGTTTCTCGATCAGCTTCCGGATGCATCCGAGGTTGGCAAGATCCAGGGGTTGGACCTCGAAGACTACGCCCGCAAACTGGATAAACTCGTGGAGCGGGCAGGGGATGGCGAGAAAATTGAAATGCGGCGTCTTACGGCCTTTGTTGATGCAATTGGAATGGACCGGAAGGTATTTGAATCCGCAGCTATCAGTATCAACAAAGCTGCCAGATCATTTCGCGAAGAAGTCCCCGGCATTGATGAAATGCCGGCAGAAGCGCTGACAAAAGGAATTTTGAAGGGTTTCAGCGGCGAAGACATGGTGGTGGATTTCGTCTCGAAGAGATCCAAAGCATCAGCCGAAGGCGCAAAGCTCGTCATGATGGGCGGCGGAATTCCTGACCAGTGGGACGGCGGCGGCGGGCCGTCGGAATGCGAAATCGCATGTTCTATGGGCGCCGCAATGGCGTTCGGGTTGTCGGTTGCCGCCGGTGTCGAGCGGTCTTCTTACTGCGCCGGTTTGGCGGTGCTGCCCATCGTTGCATTCATTTGTCTGATAATCGTTGCCGTGGCGTTCATCATTGCCGCGAAAATAGCGGAATCCGCCTATCAGGAATGCATCGCGAATTGTTGATGTCGGCGCGGCGGCGCTTTTGCATGAGGCGCAGCATTTCATTGCGGGGTGTTCGCTGGTTGTTGATTTGGCGCAAGGCGTGGATGGTTCGCGGCGCTTACGTTGGAGGCGTGCGATTTGGAGCCATTGCCATGCCTGCCACATCGAAATCCGAACTGCTGGTCGTCGGGGACAAGGAATATGCAAAGCTGATGACGCTGGTTGCGTCGCTCGACCCGGCGACGGCGTTGGTGAAGGACGATGATGGCACCTCGATCAAGGACGTGATCGCGCATCGGGCGCATTGGATTGATCTGTATTTGGGCTGGTACGCGGATGGTCAGGCGGGAAAAGACGTGGCCTTTCCGGCACCGGGGTACAAGTGGAGCGAGTTGAAACGCTACAACGCCGATTTGCGCGCACGGCAGGCGGGGTTGGGTTGGGCGGAGGCGGTGGCTTTGCTGGGGGATCGGTCAGCGGTGTTGCGCGGGTTTCTGGAGGGGCTGTCAGATGGTGAATTATATGGCGGGCCGATGAAGGGGGCGAAGAACAACTGGACCCCGGGCCGTTGGGCCGAGGCGGCGGGGCCGAGCCATTTTCGGTCGGCGGCGAAGTATATCCGGGCGCGGTTGCGGGCGATGGTGTAGGGCGCAGCAGTTGAGGCGGCCAGCGGCTGCCCGTGGGGTGGCGATGCAACGCTGAAAGCTCGTAGTTCGATCCTGAGAGTCACATCCCAGATCGATGGCTGCCACCCAGCCTTGAGAAATCGCCAGCCCGCCGCGACGGGCAGGCGATGGCCGGGGCGCTTCGCGCTGTTAACCCGGCAGATTCGATGGGTTGGCACCCCTCTCACACTTGCTACAATTAAGGTCAAATATTTCTTTGAGGGGTGACATTGAATTGAGTCTACTTAACGAAATCCAAGCGGAGCTTCTCGGAAATCCGGCAAATTTGGGCACCACTTTGTTAAAACTCCGTTTCTTAGCGGATAGGCTGAACAGCGACATATTGGGCGACTGGGTCCGACACGAGATGGAAGGCTATCCCAGCGAGGTAGACGTGCCCTTGTATCGAAACGTTAAGGTCACCTATTCCGGTACATTCACAAATGGATTTCAACAACTTAACAATGTTTCAATCCCAAATGCGACAGTAGCCAAACACGCTGGAAAGAGTTGGGTCAACTATTCCATTCGAGAGTCGATCTCAGTGATTGATGATATCGTGGAAAGGTCGAGATCGAGCGAAGCTGATTCCGAATTTGGGTTAGATACGGGGAACTTGAAAATCGTCCTCCAAGACAAAGTGTATGAGGGATTCAGCATTGTCGACATTCGCGGGGTTTTTTCCATTGGAGATTTTGTCGGAATACAGTCAGCGGTGCGATCGAAGATTTTGGATTTGGCTTTGAAACTCGAAAGCGAGGTTCCTGAAGCATCGCAAATCTCGCTCATCGGATCAAAAATGAAAAAAAACGATGATTTGCGCGGAAAAGTAGGTCAAGTCGCCAATCAGATAATCAATTATGGGAGCGTGACATCCATTAGCAGCACAGGCGACGGTTCGAATGTCGCGGTTCAGGTGCAAACTGGAAATAGCGATCAACTCGTCAAAGCACTTGCTAACTCAGGCTTGAGCGGTGCGGAAGTTGGAGAACTTGTAGAGATCGTTGCCAATGAGTCGCCAATGTCAGCACAAGCGCCAATCGGCAAGAAGGCTGGCGATTGGCTTTCTGACAAGGTCGCAAAAGGCGCTCGAGAAGCTTGGGGTGTCGGAAAATCGGTCGCAATTGATGTGATAAAAGCGGCCATCAAGCAATATTACGGCCTTTAGTCCAGCGCATGTTATTCAGCTGCCGGCTGGTTCGAATTTGCTATTGCGCTAGATCGGTTCCCCCCCTATACGACCCCCCTCTACCCAATTCTCCACCAGAATCAGGGTCACGCTTAGGCAGCCCTCTGGTGACTGTTGAAAGGAAGATGGCGCATGAACGCCCAGGAACTTCGGGAGAAGACTCCCGACCAGTTGCGCGATGAACTCGCCAACCTCAAGAAAGAAAGCTTTAACCTGCGTTTCCAGCAGGCCGGTGGGTCGATGGAAAACACCGCGCGTATGCGCGATGTAAAGCGGGATACGGCGCGGGTTCTGACCGTGCTGAACGAAAAAGCGTCCCAAGCCGCGGCTGAGGAGTAAGAACAGATGCCAAAGAGAATACTGACCGGCACCGTCACCTCGGACCAGAACGCACAGACCGTCACCGTGCAGGTGGTGCGCCGCTATAAGCACCCGCTGTTGCAGAAGACGATCAAGAAGTCGAAGAAATATCGCGCCCATGATGCGAAAGATGCTTTCAAGGTTGGCGATCAAGTCCGCATTCAGGAATGCGCGCCGATCTCGAAGACCAAACGCTGGGAGGTGATCGCTTAGGCGGTCACTTTTTCAGTTTTAGCGAAACCCCCGGGTCAATGTCCGAAAGGCGGCTCGGGAAGTCGGGAGAAACCAAATGATCCAGATGCAGACAAATCTGGATGTCGCTGACAACTCCGGTGCCCGGAGAGTTCAGTGCATCAAGGTGCTCGGCGGGTCCAAACGGAAATATGCCTCTGTGGGCGACGTCATCGTGGTGTCGGTCAAGGAAGCCATTCCGCGTGGCCGCGTCAAGAAAGGCGACGTCCGCAAGGCCGTTGTCGTGCGCACCGCCAAGGAAGTTCGCCGCGATGACGGCACCGCGATCCGGTTCGATCGCAACGCCGCCGTGATCCTCGGCAACAACATGGAGCCGATCGGCACCCGTATCTTCGGGCCGGTGGTTCGCGAGTTGCGCGGCAAGAACTTCATGAAGATCATCTCGCTTGCACCGGAGGTGCTGTGACATGGCTGCGAAACTGAAAAAAGGCGACAAGGTCGTCGTGCTGGCCGGCAAGGACAAGGGCAAGACGGGTGAGATATCGTCGGTTGACCCGAAAGCCGGGAAGGCGGTTGTGGACGGGCTGAACGTTTCGATCCGTCACGTGCGCCAAAGCCAGACTGCCCAAGGCGGCCGCCAGCCAAAGGCGATGCCGATGGATCTGAGCAATCTGGCGTTTGTCGATGCAAAGGGTAATGCGACCCGCGTCGGGTTCAAGATGGACGGCGACAAGAAAGTGCGCTTTGCCAAATCAACGGGGGATGTGATTGATGCTTGATGCAGCGAATTATACCCCGCGTCTGAAGACGCAATACGCCGAGACGGTGCGTCCGGCGATGAAGGAAGAGTTCGGCTACAAGAACGACATGCAGATCCCGCGCCTGGACAAGATCGTCCTGAATATCGGCTGCGGGGCCGAAGCCGTTCGCGACAGCAAGAAAGCCAAGAGCGCGCAGGAAGACCTGACCGCGATTGCCGGGCAGAAAGCGGTCGTGAACCTCGCCAAGAAATCCATCGCGACGTTCCGTGTCCGTGACGGCATGGCGCTGGGCACCAAGGCAACGCTGCGCGGTAACCGGATGTATGACTTTCTGGATCGTCTGATCACGGTGGCTCTGCCGCGCGTTCGTGACTTTCGCGGGTTGAAGTCCAGCTTCGATGGTCGCGGCAATTTCGCGATGGGGCTGAAGGAACACATCGTCTTCCCCGAAATCGACTATGACAAGGTCGACGAGGTTTGGGGCATGGACATCGTTATCACCACCACCGCGCCAACGGACGCGGAAGCAAAGGCGCTGTTGAAGCATTTCAACATGCCCTTCAGAGCCTGAGCGCGGAGGAATTAGGTATGGCTAAAAAATCAATGATCGAACGCGAGAAGAAGCGCCAGAAACTGGTGGACAAATACGCCGCCAAGCGCGCCGCGATCAAGGAACAGTTGAAAGACACCGAATTGCCGCTGGCGGACCGGGTGCGTCTTTCGATGAAATTGGCGAAGATGCCGCGCAACAGCTCGGCCACTCGTCTGCACAACCGCTGCCAGCTGACTGGCCGTCCGCATGCGTATTACCGCAAGCTGAAGGTCAGCCGGATCGCGCTGCGCGAACTTGGTTCGCAAGGCAAGATCCCTGGTCTTGTTAAGTCCAGCTGGTAAGGGAGGGAAAGACACATGAACGATCCTCTCGGAGATATGCTGACACGCATCCGCAACGCACAGATGCGGGGCAAGTCGACCACGTTGTCGCCAGCTTCCAAGCTGCGCAAGTGGGTTTTGGATGTTTTGGCCGATGAAGGTTACATCCGCGGCTATGAAGAGGCCAAGGATGACCGGGGGCACCCGGCAATTGAAATCAGCCTGAAATACTACGAAGGCACCCCGGTTATTCGCGAGTTGAAACGCGTAAGCAAACCGGGCCGTCGTGTGTATATGGGTGTGGGCGACATCCCGCAGGTCCGTCAGGGCCTGGGTGTGTCGATCGTTTCCACGTCCAAAGGCGTCATGACCGATGCAACAGCCCGCAGCCAGAACGTTGGCGGCGAAGTGCTGTGCACTGTGTTCTAAGGAGGGCGATATGTCTCGAATTGGTAAAAGACCGGTCGACCTGCCCTCTGGTGTGACGGCCAACATCAACGGCCAGATCGTTGAAGTGAAGGGGCCGAAAGGCACCCGCAGCTTCACCGCGACGGATGATGTGAATATCGCGATGGAAGACAACGCCATCTCGATCACGCCGCGTGGGTCGTCCAAGCGCGCGCGCCAGCAGTGGGGCATGAGCCGCACGCAGGTGCAAAACTGCGTCACTGGCGTCACCGACGGTTTCAAGAAAGAGCTTGAGATAAACGGCGTTGGTTACCGTGCGCAATTGCAGGGCAATAAGCTGGTGCTGAACCTGGGCCTGTCACATGACGTTGATTTCGAGGTTCCCGACGGCATCACGCTGACCGTGCCAAAGAACACGCAGATCATCGTCGAGGGCATCGACCAGCAGCAGGTTGGCGAGGTTGCCGCGCAGATCCGCGAATGGCGCAAGCCTGAGCCCTACAAAGGCAAAGGCATCAAGTACAAAGACGAATATATCTTCCGCAAGGAAGGTAAGAAGAAGTAAGGACCGGACATTATGGCACTTTCCAAAAGAGAGCTGTTCCAGAAGCGTCGGATGCGCGTCCGGAACAAACTTCGCAAAGTCAACGCCGGGCGTCCGCGCCTCAGCGTTCACCGCTCTGGCAAGAACATCAGCGTTCAGCTGATCGACGACGTCAACGGTGTTACGCTGGCCTCTGCCTCGTCGCTTGAAAAAGCACTGGGCGTTGTCGGCAAGAACAATGTCGACGCCGCTGGCAAGGTGGGTTCGGCAATCGCCGAGCGCGCCAAGAAGGCCGGTGTGACCGAGGCCTATTTTGACCGTGGCGGGTTCCTGTTCCACGGCAAGGTCAAGGCACTGGCCGATGCTGCCCGCGAGGGCGGCCTGAAAATCTAAGTGAGAGGGGCAGGCTTGCCCCTCCGATGACCTGGGAGCATCCGCTCACCGAGGTTGGACAACTCTGGTCCTGATGGGGCCGACAATTTGAAGGGAAGCCAATGGCTGAACGTGATAACCGCCGGGGAGGCCGTCGCGACCGCGACGACACGCCGGAATTCGCCGATCGTCTGGTTGCGATCAACCGTGTATCGAAGACCACCAAGGGTGGTAAAAACTTTGGCTTTGCCGCCCTCGTCGTTGTTGGCGACCAGAAGGGCCGTGTTGGTTTTGGCAAAGGTAAGGCGAAAGAGGTGCCAGAGGCGATCCGCAAGGCAACCGAGGCAGCTAAGCGCGGCATGATCCGTGTACCGCTGCGCGAAGGCCGCACCTTGCACCACGACATCCGTGGTCGTCATGGCGCTGGTAAGGTCGTGATGCGCACCGCGCCGCAAGGTACCGGGATCATCGCCGGTGGTCCGATGCGCGCCGTGTTCGAAATGGTCGGCATTCAGGACGTTGTGGCCAAATCGATTGGCTCGCAAAACCCTTACAACATGATCCGCGCCACGTTTGATGGCCTGACGAAAGAAGCCAGCCCGCGCATGGTCGCCCAGCGTCGTGGCAAGAAGGTTTCCGACATCCTTCCCAAGCGTGATGAAGCTCCGGCACCTGAGGCCGCAGCCGAGACCGAGGAGGCTTGATTCAGATGGCCAAGACTATTGTCGTCAAACAGATCGGCTCGCCGATCCGCCGCCCGGCCAAACAGCGCCAGACGCTGATCGGGCTGGGTTTGAACAAGATGCACAAGACCCGCGAATTGGAAGACACGCCATCCGTGCGAGGAATGGTCAACAAGATCCCGCATCTTGTTGAGATCGTGGAAGAAAAAAGCTGAAGGATCGCGGGTCGACGGCCTGCACAACCGGTTTTGAAACGCCCCGCGCACTGCGCCGGGGCGTTTTTTTTGGGAATTATATACCAAAGTCACATTTCAAGCTTGCCCTGACTGCGAAGGTGGTTTATATTAAAGTCACAACGGAGGGCAAGATATGGCGCATAAGGCACCCGGCAAGTCAGATCGTGAAGGCATAAGCCTGATCCAACTTCTTCGCATGTTCCCGGATGACGCAGCTGCCGAAAAGTGGTTTGCAGACAAAATATGGCCGGACGGCCCCTATTGTCCCCATTGCGGGTCTTTTGAAGTGCAATCAAACATCAAGCACAAGTCAATGACCCATCGCTGCCGTGATTGCCCGGACCGCCCGATGTTCAGCTTGAAAACCGGCAACGTAATGCAAGGGACGAAACTTGGTTATCAGACGTGGGCAATCGCCATCTACCTTGTGACAACCAATCTCAAGGGCGTGTCCAGCATGAAGCTGCATCGTGACCTTGAAATCACCCAGAAAAGCGCTTGGCACTTGGCCCATCGTCTCAGAGAAGCACACAAGGCCGGAAAACCTTTGTTCAACGGCCCTGTTGAGGCCGATGAAACCTACGTTGGCGGCAAGGAGACAAACAAGCACTCTCACAAGAAGCTGAAAGCCGGACGCGGCGCGGTAGGTAAGGCCGCCGTTGCTGGCATCCGGGATCGGGCTACGGGTCGGGTTGTGGCTAAAGTCGTGGAAAAAACCGATGCCATGACGCTGCAAGGATTTGTGACCGATCACACGGTTGAAGGCGCGACCGTCTACACAGACGACGCCAGCGCCTATAAGGGCATCGACAGGCCGCACGAAGCGGTCAGGCACTCTGTCGGGGAGTATGTTCGCGATCAGGCGCACACAAACGGGCTGGAAAGCTTCTGGGCACCGCTCAAGCGGGCACACAAGGGGACGTTCCACAAAATGTCACCCAAGCACCTGAACCGCTATGTTGATGAGTTCTCGGGCCGTCACAATGTTCGGTCCAGGGATACTGCTGACCAGATGGGCCAAATGGCTGCGGGTATGGTTGGCAAGCGCCTTCGGTATAATGACCTTATTGCACACACAGGATTGGCAAGTGGTGCCAATCCAGCGGCATGACCGTGAACTTCGCCAGCAGCGCGGACCATCCCGATAACCTGCAACTGCTCTGCTCAGGCTGCAACCGAAGCAAGGGCGGACGCACCATGGCTGAATGGAGAGCGGCGCAATGAGCGATAAATCGGAAGTCCGGTTGCAACCAAATACTTATCAGCCCGGTAAGAAGGAAATGCTTGAGGATGTGAGGATCGATGCAACACCGGATGAACTTGCGGAATCTGTGCTTAAACCTGTCAAGTTGATTCGAGCCGATGCAAGAAAACCGAATTGACGTGCGTTTAGGGATATCCAGGGCCATCATGCTTGTTGGAAGCGATGATCTGTCCCGCTTAGGCATCTGCGTTTCCAGTGGAGCGGACGGAGGGAATCGAACCCCCGGGGCCATGGATGGAAAGCCCGACCCCAAAACAACCCTCATGAGCAAGATAGGCGACGAGCGCATACAACGCCGCCTGTACTACATCCGTGGCGAGATCATCCGCGATGGGGCTGCCTATATGTAGCTATCTGGTGTTTTAGGAAACGGAGAGTCTATCCCAAGCCTACGATCAAGGTGCGCAACAACACTGTGGGATAGCGTTTCATCATCACTAATTCCCACCTCATAGACTACTTTCCCCTCAGGAGATTTGATTCGCTTTAAGGATTTTTTGTCGAGGAAGCCCTCGCTGACTTCACAATCAGCCTCTTTTCGCGCCCATTCTAAGTATTCTCGTAACTCCCAAGCACCCTGTCCGATAGGGTTGCGGGGTTTTGTTCCGTCAGAGCCGTGCGATGATCTGAGGTGGTGACAGGGTCAGGATTTCCAGGATGTTGAACCGGTGTTTTCTGGCCGTCGAGATGACGGACCTGATGTCGGCGAAGACCCGCGCGCCCTCGAGGGTGCGGAAGGTGCCCGAGATTTTCATGCGCAGCTTCATCATGCGCAGGTCCTGTTCGGCCTGATTGTTTGTGAATGGGACCGCGAAGTCGGCGATGAATCGCAAAACGTCATCGCGGTAGTCACGCAGGCGGAGGAGCAGGTTGTGGCCTGGCCGCCTGGCTTTTCGGCCGCGGGTGCCGGGGCTTTTGGCCAGCGGGGGCCGGCGTTCGTGGAAGGCGAGCCCCTTGGCGAGGATCGCCATGTATCTGGTGACTATACCCTGGCGAACCAGTTCCGGGAGTTCGGTCTCGCCTTGATCCTGAGCCGCGCATCTGAGCTGATTGGCGCTATGAAGCACTGCGCTCATCTCCGTCGCCCAAGGCTCTTTTTCGATCTCTTCGATGGCCTTGAGTTCGCGCAAGTGATGCGCCCCGCAGAGGGCGTGGGCGTCCACTCCGCTCATATGGGCGTAGTAGGGTTTCCAGTGATCATGAATGATCGTCCCGCCGGTCAGGAAGGTTGGAACAGCACCGCGTTTGGCGCTGATGCGGTAATGGGTGAAGGCGGTATCGCAGATCGTGTGCAGCCAGTGCAGCTTGCCGGCAACACGAAGTCCGGTCTCGTCCAGATGCCGAACGCCGCCTTCGGCAAGCCGGGCGAGAATGTGTTCAACCACGACACCCATCTTATTTGCCGCGCCGCGCGTCCAGTTGGTCACGCTGGCCGCGCACAAGCTGGTGGCCCCAAACAGGTCGCGCATAAGCTGGCAGACCCGATCCTCGGGTATCAGCTGCTGAACATTGCAATAGACCGCCACTGCCCGCATGCGCGTGCCATATTGCACATGCGCGGCCACGCCATCGGGAAAGCCAGCCGTCGTCGTGGCTCGACAATGGTCGCAACAATAAACCGCCGCCTGATGCTCGGTGACCTCCAGGCGTGGCGCAGGCAAGTCGAACACCTGACGCTTCTCGATCCCTTTCACCATCTCCGCCGTCAGGGCGCTCTGACAGGCGCTGCAATGCGTCGCCTCATGCCGTTCGACAAAGTCGGGTGTTGACGTCTGGCGCAGGGTGTCGCCCCGGTGGCCAACTTGGCCGCCACTTTTCTTTCCGGATTTGCCACGCAGGCTGCGCGGGGCTGGCTTCTTCAGGCCATCACTTGAAGGGGGCTTGCTGCTATTGCTGCTGTTCTTGGCCAACTGTCGGCGCAGGTCCGTGATCTCTTCCGCCATGCTCGCCAACGCAGCTTCAAGCTCAGCGATCCGACGCAGAGCCGTGGCGAGAAGTTGTTCAAGGGCGGCAACCTGATCCATCCCACCACTGATTCAGAGAAATCAACCCGGCGCCACAGAATTCAGACAAGAAAGGTAACTCCCAAGCACCCTGTCCGATAGGGTTGCGGGGTTTTGTTCCGTCAGAGCCGTGCGATGATCTGAGGTGGTGACAGGGTCAGGATTTCCAGGATGTTGAACCGGTGTTTTCTGGCCGTCGAGATGACGGACCTGATGTCGGCGAAGACCCGCGCGCCCTCGAGGGTGCGGAAGGTGCCCGAGATTTTCATGCGCAGCTTCATCATGCGCAGGTCCTGTTCGGCCTGATTGTTTGTGAATGGGACCGCGAAGTCGGCGATGAATCGCAAAACGTCATCGCGGTAGTCACGCAGGCGGAGGAGCAGGTTGTGGCCTGGCCGCCTGGCTTTTCGGCCGCGGGTGCCGGGGCTTTTGGCCAGCGGGGGCTGGCGTTCGTGGAAGGCGAGCCCCTTGGCGAGGATCGCCATGTATCTGGTGACGATACCCTGGCGAACCAGTTCCGGGAGTTCGGTCTCGCCTTGATCCTGAGCCGCGCATCTGAGCTGATTGGCGCTATGAAGCACTGCGCTCATCTCCGTCGCCCAAGGCTCTTTTTCGATCTCTTCGATGGCCTTGAGTTCGCGCAAGTGATGCGCCCCGCAGAGGGCGTGGGCGTCCACTCCGCTCATATGGGCGTAGTAGGGTTTCCAGTGATCATGAATGATCGTCCCGCCGGTCAGGAAGGTTGGAACAGCACCGCGTTTGGCGCTGATGCGGTAATGGGTGAAGGCGGTATCGCAGATCGTGTGCAGCCAGTGCAGCTTGCCGGCAACACGAAGTCCGGTCTCGTCCAGATGCCGAACGCCGCCTTCGGCAAGCCGGGCGAGAATGTGTTCAACCACGACACCCATCTTATTTGCCGCGCCGCGCGTCCAGTTGGTCACGCTGGCCGCGCACAAGCTGGTGGCCCCAAACAGGTCGCGCATAAGCTGGCAGACCCGATCCTCGGGTATCAGCTGCTGAACATTGCAATAGACCGCCACTGCCCGCATGCGCGTGCCATATTGCACATGCGCGGCCACGCCATCGGGAAAGCCAGCCGTCGTCGTGGCTCGACAATGGTCGCAACAATAAACCGCCGCCTGATGCTCGGTGACCTCCAGGCGTGGCGCAGGCAAGTCGAACACCTGACGCTTCTCGATCCCTTTCACCATCTCCGCCGTCAGGGCGCTCTGACAGGCGCTGCAATGCGTCGCCTCATGCCGTTCGACAAAGTCGGGTGTTGACGTCTGGCGCAGGGTGTCGCCCCGGTGGCCAACTTGGCCGCCACTTTTCTTTCCGGATTTGCCACGCAGGCTGCGCGGGGCTGGCTTCTTCAGGCCATCACTTGAAGGGGGCTTGCTGCTATTGCTGCTGTTCTTGGCCAACTGTCGGCGCAGGTCCGTGATCTCTTCCGCCATGCTCGCCAACGCAGCTTCAAGCTCAGCGATCCGACGCAGAGCCGTGGCGAGAAGTTGTTCAAGGGCGGCAACCTGATCCATCCCACCACTGATTCAGAGAAATCAACCCGGCGCCACAGAATTCAGACAAGAAAGAAAAAAAACACGCGCAAAATGGCAAATTCGACTCACCATAAAACTGACAATAACACTCAAACGTGGGGGGTGCTTGGGAGTTACCAAGAAAGAAAAAAACACGCGCAAAATGGCAAATTCGACTCACCATAAAACTGACAATAACACTCAAACGTGGGGGGTGCTTGGGAGTTACGTATTCTCTAAATTTTGGAGAGGGCGCGAAGGGTGCAGACATAATAAAGGCCTAGCTTGTTATGCGGCCACCACCTTGTACTCGTTAGCACTATCTGACAGCCGTTGATTTTGCTCCCACATGTTGTGGAATCTTTTTGGGGCTGGGTCAACCTGTTGACCACTTTCCTGCATTGCCCTTAACTCAACTTCGATTAGGCAATCCATGCGTGCAGTCAAAGTCTCAATGTCATCGGCTTGCGTACAGATATCAAAATCCACCGCTTGCGCGACGAATTTTTCTTCTTCTTTGTAAACTACAATTTTCAACGCTTCAGTCTGTTGCATGGCGATGTCCTTTTTTTCTGCTTAGAACATAGCATATTTATGTTGACAACATCTAATAGAAACGACCTCCGTTGCGTAAAACTGTCGCTTTTGTGACTTTGGTATATAATTCCCTTTTTTTTGGCGGTGCGGCGAAGCCATGCTGCGGACGCAAACCGGTTATGCGGATTCAAGGGTGGTTGAGGTGGCGCCACAGGCGTAACGACATATCCAAAGATACATTCAATTGGATGAATGCCATGTACCGCCTGTTCGCTATGATCAAAAACGCCATCTGCGCCGAACCTTGTCCCTATTGGACAGAATATCTGCAGGACACGTCCGACAAGCAGGGCTAGCTGGCCGTCACAGCCATTACCCGCCCGCTGATCAGGGCGCAGCCAAGGGTTTTGTTGAGCGCGTCGACCAGTTCATCGACGGACTCGGTCGTCACGAAAAGCCCGCCATTCAGATCCGCCAGACAGCGCGCCACGGTCGCATTGGTCGTTGGATCCTGTTCAGGATTGTTCCAGCTGAAGAAATCCACCACCGCACGAAACCCGATCACATGCACCGTCAGGTCATGGGCAGTTTCCCGCAAGGACTGCCCCAGCGCGCATGGCGTGCCGCCGCAGGTTTCGTTGCCATCAGTGACCAGAACAACGACTGCTGGCTGCTGGCGGTAATCCAGAAGCTCTGCCGCTTGCTGGACTGATTGGGTGAGCGGCGTCAGGCCGTTGGGTTTGAGCGCATCCACTTCTGCGATGATCTGTGCCGCCGTGTCCGGGGCTGGCAAAAACCGCAAATCGATGCCGGAACAGCTGGTACCGCCGCCGGGGCCATAAATGATCAGACCGACATCGCGCTGCGGTGTGATGTCGGGCATAGCACGCCGGATCGCCTCCCTTGCTTCGACGATCCTTGTGCGGGGCCCGGTTTCAAAACTGATCTCGTCCATTGAGGCCGAGCCGTCAAAGACCAGCATGGCAGGCGCGGCGCAGGCGAGGGAGTGATTGCACGTAAACGCAACAAAACACGTACTCTTAACCGCTGTTGAAAGAAGAAATTTGATGCTAAAGCCATTTGGCATTTTCCTTAAATAGCAGAGGGTTGCCTCCGTGTAACCCTGCAAACTTAGGGAATTGGCCCGTAGCTCTATTGATTGAGTTATGGCTGAATCTGGTGTTCGCGTGGTTTGAGTGTTGGCGGTGCATCTGTTTGGATTGTTTTTGCAAAAACCCAATCCGACCCAAGAAGGACGCACCACCATGGACGAGACTAACATCGTTGAATTTGCCGGTCGAGAGGTCAGCCTTGATCCGTTGACTGAGCTTTTGCGCACGGGCGCGCAGGCTCTGATCCAAGCCGCCGTTCAAACTGAGCTTGCGGAATTGATGGATCGCTTTGCTCACCTCAAAACACCAGACGGGCGCGCCGGGGTGGTACGTAATGGCAGTCATCCCGCCCGTGAAATCCAAACGGGTGTTGGACCTGTGACCGTAGAGATTCCAAAGATACGCTCGAAAACCGGCAAGCCAGTGAGTTTCCGCTCCGCGCTCGTACCGCCCTACGTGCGCAAGACCAAGACGCTGCAGGCTGCGATCCCCTGGCTCTACCTCAAAGGCATTTCCACTGGCGAAATGGGAACGGCGCTGAAGGGTTTGCTCGGGGCTAATGCCACCGGATTTTCGGCCAAAACAGTTGCCAGATTGAAGGCCGAATGGGCCGCTGAATACAGGGCGTGGCGCACCGCAGACCTGTCCCAAGACGAGTGGGTCTACATCTGGGCCGACGGTATTCACAGTGGCTTATACCAAGGGTGCTTCAAAATGACTCAGCTATGGATTTTGGGTACCGCCTGAGGTGCTGAGGTGATTCAAGATTGGCAAAGGAGACCACCGATGCCAGCCAGGATACCGATGCGAGCCGATTTTACCGCCAATGATCTGCGCAAGCTTGCCGCAGAGAGTTCTGATGCCCGGCAGAGCCGACGGCTTTTGTCGCTTGCCGCTATCGCCGATGGCATGTCGCGTGGGGCTGCGGCCCGCATTGGCGGGATGGACCGGCAAACGCTCAGGGACTGGGTGCTCCGTTTCAACGCTGATGGTCCAGCGGGGCTGCTGGATCGGCAGCGAGGAGGCTCGCGATCCCGCCTTGACAATGCGCAACTGGATGAACTGGCGGCTCTTGTCGAGACCGGTCCTGATCCTGAAAAGGACGGTGTCGTCCGCTGGCGGCGGGTCGATTTGAAGAATGTGATCAAGGCGCGTTTTGGCGTCGACTATCACGAGCGCCATGTGGGGCAGATTCTGCACAATCTGGGCTTTTCCCACATCAGCGCACGCCCTCAGCACCCGGGGCAGGACGTGCAGGTCATTGAGGATTTCAAAAAAACTTCGGCGACAATCTGAAGGAGACGCTTCAGGGGGTGCCGCCGGACAAACCCGTCGAAATCTGGTTCCAGGACGAGATGCGTCTCGGTCAGAAGAACACCCGCGTCCGCCAGTGGGCACGCAAGGGCACACGGCCCCGCCAGCCCGCCGATCAGCGTTACCAAAATGCGTATCTTTTTGGCGCCATCTGCCCCGAACGCGGCACCGGCGCGGCGATCATGATGCCAGCAGCCGACACCTATGCGATGCAGCGCCACCTGGAAGAAATCAGCAAAATTGTCTCCGATGGCGCCCACGCCGTCATCCTCATGGACCAAGCCGGCTGGCACACGACATCCGCTCTGGAAATCCCGCAAAACCTGTCGCTCATGTTTCTGCCGCCCAAATCACCAGAGCTGAATCCAACCGAAAACATTTGGCAATATCTCCGCCAGACATGGCTCGCAAACCGGACGTTCGACACATATGACGCGATTCTCGACGCGGGGTGCGAGGCCTGGAACAACCTCATCGCAAGACCGCAAACCATCACATCCATCGCAAGCCGCAACTGGGCGAAAGTCGGTCAGATTGAATAACCCTTGGTATTACGCGGCGAGGATCACAAGTTGTGCGCGCTGGTCGTGATCGGCGTAAATACCCGTGGTCAGAAACAATTTCTGGCAATCGAGGACGGCACTCGTGAAAGCACACAGAGCTGGAGGGAGGTTCTAATCGGCCTCAGAGAACGCGGTCTCAACACTCCAAAATTGGCCATCGGAGACGGTGCTCTGGGATTCTGGGCCGCTCTTGAAGAAACCTATCCGGGCACACCTCAACAACGCTGCTGGGTGCATAAGACGGGCAACGTCCTCAACTGTTTTCCCAAGTCCACCCAGCCAAAAGCCAAAACGATGCTGCACGATATCTGGCGCGCTGAAACGCGCAAGTCAGCTGAACAAGCGTTCGATCTCTTCGTGAAAACGTTTGAAGACAAGTACCCCAAAGCCACCGCCTCGCTTCAGAAAGATCGAACCGAACTGCTGGCATTCTACGATTTTCCCGCAATGCATTGGCAAAGCATCCGAACGACCAATCCAATTGAATCCGCCTTTGCCACGATCCGTCATCGCACCAAGCGCTCAAAGGGCTGTCTGGCCCGCGACGGCATGCTCCACATGATCTTCAAACTGGGGCAGTGCGCCGAACAAAACTGGCGCAAACTTCGCGGCTTCAATCATCTCGCCGACGTCATCCAAG
Organism: uncultured Paracoccaceae bacterium; assembly: GCA_951812305.1. Lineage (GTDB taxonomy): Bacteria > Pseudomonadota > Alphaproteobacteria > Rhodobacterales > Rhodobacteraceae > Rhodobacter_B. The sequence goes on along the minus strand of CATOSB010000002.1, from coordinate 1,110,249 downwards.
GCGTCAATTTCAAAGACGGCATCAAGCAAACCCAGACCGAAACCGCCGCCGCATGAAAGATCCCGCAAACACCAGATTTGACAATAACTCGCACACCAGCGCTTCGTTGGTTAACTCGTTGGTGTCGGTGCAAAATTGCCGGCCAAGGCAGCGACAGGGCGGAAAAGGAGGCAATTGCATCTGACGTCCGCCCTCCCACGGTCGTGGGCAGTAATGGTGTTGTTTTTGATCGAACGACGCGCGTCTGCATCGTGGGGATCGTTGGTAACGAGTTTGTTGAGTTGGCAGAATTGCCAATTCAACTTGGTAGCGAACAATTTCAAGTGCGATGTGTGCTTGAAATTAAAGGAAATTCGATATTGCCCGTGATGAGTGAGGAACTGAAAAAATAGCCGACCACCACATCGCCAAGATCGGGTTCTTAATCGGGAGGTAAACTTAGGTTTGACCAAGCAAAATAGAGTTTGGCGCAAATGAGCGCCGAGAGTGCGGGTCCAAATTTTTTTGGACCCGCAACCTTACCACCCTTCAATTTAGCCAGACATCCCAGAGCTTGGGGATTTTGGCATAACCTGCGAGGCATCGTCGGATAGCACGAAGGCCTGTCTTGAAGAGAGAGCATAAGGACCTTCGGGCTTTTCGAATCCCCTTTTTTCGCCGCGTATTGCGACGTGGTGCTCTTCGTTTGCTCCGGTTGAAACAGCCCAGTACATGGCGATTGCCAGCACCAAAATGAGGCGGGCCAATCGATCCGGCTTTTTGATCTGGCTTTGAGTAATTTCAAAGCCCCGGGTTTTGAAGTCGGAGAACATGGCTTCAATTCCCCAACGCATTCCATAATCGAGCACCTTGTACTCGGACGGTGCTGCATTCATGGCAATAATCCAAGGCTCTTTGTGCCCCTCTTCGTGAAGCACTCCAATGTTGCTAAAGACGCCCGTTCCGTAAAGCTCAGCGTTTACAAGCCCTTCGGGCATCAGTTGGGCAATTTCGCGCGTCATCATCTCGCCACCCTGATGTTGCAGTGTGATATTTCCCTTCATGCGCAGCCGGTAGTCCCATCCAGCCTCCTGGCACCATGCGACCAATCGGGCGGTTCCATAAAACCGATCTCCCGCCAGCAACACACGCGCATCCGCCGGGAGCCATGGGCGGACTGCTTCCAAAAGCTCATGTTGCACGCGCCATCCAATCGGCCCTTTGGTCTGGCGTACACGCCAGGCGACCGGGAGGGCCCGATCCCGCATCCGCACCGATAACATCAAAACCTCATGCCCTTCGTTGAGCTTGCTTTGATCAAGGGCCACCACAATCGTTTCTCCGGCCTCACACTGGCGGCGGAAAATTTCACCAACATAGGCCTGCATGATCTCATCAGTATCGATGTGAGGATTGCCCAGAACCCGCGAAATGTATTGATAGCGGTGGTCCACAGAGCCGATATCGCGGGGCAGAGCAGCCGCATTTTCCATCAGATTGACGCTGCGCGTGTTCAAAATCACGCTTGCTATGATGCACAATCCCTCCCGGCGCGACTTGTGATACCCGAGCAAGCGGTCCTGAAAATCCGCCTCAACCTTCGAATAAAGCTCTGAAAAACGTAACTCCCAAGCACCCTGTCCGATAGGGTTGCGGGGTTTTGTTCCGTCAGAGCCGTGCGATGATCTGAGGTGGTGACAGGGTCAGGATTTCCAGGATGTTGAACCGGTGTTTTCTGGCCGTCGAGATGACGGACCTGATGTCGGCGAAGACCCGCGCGCCCTCGAGGGTGCGGAAGGTGCCCGAGATTTTCATGCGCAGCTTCATCATGCGCAGGTCCTGTTCGGCCTGATTGTTTGTGAATGGGACCGCGAAGTCGGCGATGAATCGCAAAACGTCATCGCGGTAGTCACGCAGGCGGAGGAGCAGGTTGTGGCCTGGCCGCCTGGCTTTTCGGCCGCGGGTGCCGGGGCTTTTGGCCAGCGGGGGCTGGCGTTCGTGGAAGGCGAGCCCCTTGGCGAGGATCGCCATGTATCTGGTGACTATACCCTGGCGAACCAGTTCCGGGAGTTCGGTCTCGCCTTGATCCTGAGCCGCGCATCTGAGCTGATTGGCGCTATGAAGCACTGCGCTCATCTCCGTCGCCCAAGGCTCTTTTTCGATCTCTTCGATGGCCTTGAGTTCGCGCAAGTGATGCGCCCCGCAGAGGGCGTGGGCGTCCACTCCGCTCATATGGGCGTAGTAGGGTTTCCAGTGATCATGAATGATCGTCCCGCCGGTCAGGAAGGTTGGAACAGCACCGCGTTTGGCGCTGATGCGGTAATGGGTGAAGGCGGTATCGCAGATCGTGTGCAGCCAGTGCAGCTTGCCGGCAACACGAAGTCCGGTCTCGTCCAGATGCCGAACGCCGCCTTCGGCAAGCCGGGCGAGAATGTGTTCAACCACGACACCCATCTTATTTGCCGCGCCGCGCGTCCAGTTGGTCACGCTGGCCGCGCACAAGCTGGTGGCCCCAAACAGGTCGCGCATAAGCTGGCAGACCCGATCCTCGGGTATCAGCTGCTGAACATTGCAATAGACCGCCACTGCCCGCATGCGCGTGCCATATTGCACATGCGCGGCCACGCCATCGGGAAAGCCAGCCGTCGTCGTGGCTCGACAATGGTCGCAACAATAAACCGCCGCCTGATGCTCGGTGACCTCCAGGCGTGGCGCAGGCAAGTCGAACACCTGACGCTTCTCGATCCCTTTCACCATCTCCGCCGTCAGGGCGCTCTGACAGGCGCTGCAATGCGTCGCCTCATGCCGTTCGACAAAGTCGGGTGTTGACGTCTGGCGCAGGGTGTCGCCCCGGTGGCCAACTTGGCCGCCACTTTTCTTTCCGGATTTGCCACGCAGGCTGCGCGGGGCTGGCTTCTTCAGGCCATCACTTGAAGGGGGCTTGCTGCTATTGCTGCTGTTCTTGGCCAACTGTCGGCGCAGGTCCGTGATCTCTTCCGCCATGCTCGCCAACGCAGCTTCAAGCTCAGCGATCCGACGCAGAGCCGTGGCGAGAAGTTGTTCAAGGGCGGCAACCTGATCCATCCCACCACTGATTCAGAGAAATCAACCCGGCGCCACAGAATTCAGACAAGAAAGAAAAAAAACACGCGCAAAATGGCAAATTCGACTCACCATAAAACTGACAATAACACTCAAACGTGGGGGGTGCTTGGGAGTTACTGAAAAACAAACATTTCCCAACAAACCAGCCTCCAATATCAGCAGTGGAGACTCCTTGAATCACACAGATCAGACAAACGTCAAATCAGATCCGGAAATTTTGAAGGGTGGTAAGGACCCGCAACCGTTTTGTGAGTTGAATTATTACATTCCTTTGGATAATCAGCTTTGGTCGCGAAAATTGTGCGACAAACAACCAAGAAAAGCCGTGTGCCGCCCTCGGATCGCTTCGGGGCGGAAGTCCGGCGAAGGAGAAGCGATATGAGACTGAATGAGCTTCGGGACAATCCCGGTGCCACCAAGAAAGCCAAACGCGTGGGTCGCGGCCCCGGATCTGGCACAGGCAAAACCGCTGGCCGCGGTATGAAAGGCCAGAAATCCCGTTCAGGTGTGGCGATCAAAGGGTTTGAGGGCGGTCAGATGCCTTTGTACCAGCGTTTGCCGAAGCGCGGGTTCAACAAACCGAACCGCAAGAAATTTGCCGTTCTGAACCTTGGCATTCTGCAGAAATTCATCGACGCCAAGACGCTGGACGCCAAAAAGGCGATCACGGAAGACGTGCTGGTCGAGGCGGGCGTTGTGCGCCGCAAACTCGACGGCGTGCGGATCCTCGCCAAGGGTGAATTCAGTGCGAAAGTGAAACTGGAAGTGACGGGCGCCAGCGCCTCTGCCATGGAAGCAGTCGAAAAGGCTGGCGGCACACTGACGGTCACATCGGCGCCAGCGGCGGAATAAGAACTTGTAGGGCGCATCCCGCGCCCTTACATCAGTTCACAAGTTTCCAAGCGCCGCCCCGGGAAACCGATCGGGCGGCGCAGCTATAAGAGAGAAGCCCTATGGCATCAGCCGTCGAACAAATGGCCGCAAATATGAGCTGGTCGGCCTTTGGCAAGGCCACCGAACTGCGTCAGCGGATCCTGTTTACCCTCGCCATTCTGATCGTTTACCGCATCGGCACTTACATCCCGGTGCCGGGGATCGACGCGAATGCGCTGCGCGAATTCATGGATCAGGCGGCGGCAGGTCTGGGCGGCATATTGAACATGTTTACCGGCGGCGCGATTTCCCGGATGGGGATCTTCGCGCTTGGGATCATGCCTTATATTTCGGCCTCGATCATCGTGCAGCTTCTCACCGCAATGGTGCCGCAGCTGGAGCAGTTGAAGAAAGAGGGCGAGCAGGGGCGCAAGAAGATCAACCAGTACACACGTTATGGCACTGTGTTTCTGGCGACGTTTCAGGCCTATGGGCTGGCGGCGTCGCTGCAGGCTGGCGATCTGGTAACCAACCCCGGATTCTATTTTGTGGCGTCCTGCGTAATTACGCTGGTTGGCGGCACAATGTTCCTGATGTGGCTGGGTGAACAGATCACCGCGCGCGGTATCGGCAACGGTATCTCGCTGATCATCTTTGTTGGCATTATCGCCGAAATCCCCGCAGCGCTGGCGCAGTTCTTCAGCCAGGGTCAGTCGGGCGCGATTGGCGGCGGTGTGATTGTCGGCGTCATGGTCATGGTGGTGGCCGTGATCATGTTCGTGGTGTTCATGGAGCGGTCGTTGCGCAAGATCCACATCCAGTATCCGCGCCGTCAGGCTGGGATGAAGATGTATGAGGGCGGCACCAGTCACTTGCCGATCAAGGTGAACCCCGCAGGTGTTATCCCGGCGATCTTTGCCTCTTCGCTTCTGCTTTTGCCGACAACGATCAGCACATTTTCGCAGGCGCAATCCGGCCCGGTGATGGCGACGATCCTTGCCTATTTCGGCCCGGGCCAGCCGCTTTATCTGGCGTTTTTCACGGCGATGATCGTGTTCTTCACGTTCTTTTACACCTTCAATGTCAGCTTCAAGACAGAGGATGTGGCCGACAACCTGAAGAACCAGAACGGGTTTGTGCCCGGCATTCGACCCGGTAAGAAGACCGAAGAGTATCTGGACTATGTTGTGACCCGCATTCTGGTGCTTGGTTCGGCCTATCTTGCGGCAGTTTGTCTCCTTCCTGAGATTCTGCGTTCACAATTCGCCATTCCGTTTTATTTCGGCGGCACGTCGGTGTTGATCGTGGTTTCGGTCAGCATGGATACGATGCAGCAGGTGCAAAGCCATCTATTGGCGCACCAATATGAAGGTTTGATCGAGAAGTCGCAGCTTCGCGGGAAGAAGCGACCTCGGAAGGGCGGCCCGGCACGGCGCTGATCGCCCAAGCTGGGAAGGAATTACCATGAACATCATTCTGCTTGGGCCTCCGGGTGCTGGTAAGGGTACGCAGGCACGCATTTTGACGGACGAACGTCAGATGATGCAGTTGTCGACCGGTGACATGCTGCGCGAGGCGCGTACCAGCGGCACAGAGATGGGCAAGATCGTGGCCGACGTGATGGACCGGGGTGATCTGGTGACAGACGAGATCGTGATCGGCCTGATCCGTGAAAAGCTGGAAACCGGCGGTGCCGAGGGTGGTTATATCTTCGACGGGTTCCCCCGCACGCTGGCGCAGGCCGATGCGCTGGGCGCGCTTCTGGTTGAGATGGATTACAAGCTCGACGCGGTGGTCGAGATGCAGGTGGATGACGAGGCACTGGTCGCGCGGATCGTGGCACGTTCGACCTGTTCCAATTGTGGCGAAGTCTACAACGATCAGATGAAGCCGATCCCGGCGGATGGTAAATGCACCAACTGCGGTGAAGCATCGGAGTTTAAGCGCCGGGCGGATGATAACGAGGAAAGCCTCAAGACCCGTCTGATGGCCTATTACAAGCAGACTTCGCCCCTGATTGGCTATTACTACGCCAAAGGCGATCTGCGCTCGGTCGACGGGCTGGGCGAGATTGACGCCGTTGCCGAAGAAATCCGCGGCGTACTCGGGTAAGTCCCAATCAACTCGGGCGGCTCAATGAGGCGCCGCCCGTCAAAGATCGGGAATACCAATTCTTATGTCTGGCGGCCTGCCGTCATTGACCGATCTGTTTTTGAGATCGGCAATTTTGGCCTCAACAGCCCCACATACAGCTGCCTGCGATCCACCGCCAATGGCTAGGCCAGCGCCGCCATGGCGAAAACGAATGTTGTGATCAAAACGGCCTGGGTCATTGCAGAGCCGTCTTGTTCGTGAAGAAACTTCCTGATTGTACGCATGTTTTTATCCACCGTTTTTCTATTTGTGACAGAAAGAGGTTTGTCTGCACTCCTGCAGAGTTTGTGTTCACTGATGGCGAGAATTCGCGCCATTTGTGACTGAGCGGTGGCAAAAGCCGAAAATTTGTTTGTCGGTATCGTATTTAGTTTACGCAGATTCTTTTTAATTCAGACTTTCTGGCATCCCGGGAAAGTCCGCCCGTTGGCGACGAACTGTTTCACCCAGTTCAACGCCAAGGCACCGCGAAACGCCAACGGACCCTTGCATTTGAAGGGATTGTTGCGCGGTGCATCGGCAGGCGGATCAAATTCAAGGCGAATTGACGGAATAATCCCGTTTGCGCATCTGTCATACCGTCAGCGCGAGTGGCGAGACTTCGGATGCAGCGATGCGGCCAGAATGTGATCGGCCTTGTGCACGACGTGGCCCGCGTGGTGGACGATCTTGGGATCTGGCGGTGTTGCTACTGTTTCGTCTTTGTCGGGGTAATCCAGCAGCGACAGGAAATGCCGCATCGCGTTCAGGCGCGCGCGTTTCTTGTCGTTTGATCGGATCACCGTCCAGGGCGCGTCCGCCGTGTCGGTATAAAAGAACATCGCCTCCTTCGCTTCGGTATAGTCATCCCACTTATCCAGACTGGCGCGGTCGATGGGCGAAAGCTTCCAACGTTTCAGCGGATCGGTTTCGCGCGAGGCAAAGCGTTGTTTCTGTTCATCGCGCGTGACCGAGAACCAGTATTTGAAAAGCCGGATGCCTGACCGCACCAGCATCCGTTCAAATTCCGGCGTCTGACGCATGAATTCGAGGTATTCGCCGGGCTCGCAGAAATCCATGACGCGTTCCACGCCAGCGCGGTTGTACCACGACCGGTCATAAAGCACGATTTCACCCGCCGTGGGCAGATGTTTGACATAGCGCTGAAAAAACCATTGCCCCTTCTCTTCCTCGGTGGGTTTGTTCAGGGCCACGACCCGGGCGTCGCGGGGATTCAGGTGCTCCATGAACCGCTTGATTGTACCGCCCTTGCCTGCCGCGTCGCGGCCTTCAAACAACAGCACGAATTTCTGACCCGTCTCCTGTACCCAAAGCTGCGCCTTCAAAAGCTCGACCTGTAGGGCCGCTTTCTGGGCTTCGTATTCAGATTTTTTCAACTTGTCCGGATAGGGATATTCGCCCTGCTCGAAGCCGATTATCGTAGCCGAACGTTCAGTGGCTTTCGCGTCAATTGCTGTATCGGGCATGGCTCCTCCTTGGCGTCAATTGAACGCTTTACACAGGCCTGCGGCGATCTGCGTTGATCTGGGTCAAGTTTCTGTATCCATTGGTCTTGACGCACTCGGCGATACCCCTTATCTCACGCCATCTCTTCGGAGAATCGATTGAAAACCGGGGTCGCGCCCCGTTCAGTCAGAGAACATATGAAACGGCCCGCCGGAGAAGAAAAATCCGCGGGCTTTGGTTGTGAAAAAAGGTTCTGGAACGACGGAACCGCAACGATGAAGGAAGATCCATAAGTGGCACGTATTGCTGGGGTTAACATCCCGACCGCAAAGCGCGTTCCGGTCGCGCTGACATATATTCATGGTATTGGTCATACTACTGCACAAAACATCTGCGAGGCTGTTGGTATCGACGCATCGCGTCGGGTCAATGAACTGAGCGACGCCGAAGTTCTCTCTATCCGCGAGCACATCGACGCGAACCTGAACGTCGAAGGCGATCTGCGCCGCGAAGTTCAGATGAACATCAAGCGACTGATGGACCTTGGCTGCTATCGCGGCCTGCGCCATCGCCGGAACCTGCCGGTTCGCGGTCAGCGGACACATACAAATGCACGCACGCGAAAAGGCCCCGCTCGGGCCATCGCCGGCAAGAAGAAATAAGGGGGCGAACAGATGGCACGTGAACGTCGCGCTCCTAAGAAAAAAGAACGCAAGAACATCGCAGCGGGCGTTGCCCATGTGAATTCGTCATTCAACAACACCAAGATCCTGATCTCGGACGTGCAGGGCAATGCAATTGCCTGGTCATCCGCTGGCACAATGGGTTTCAAAGGCTCGCGCAAATCGACGCCTTATGCCGCCCAGATGGCCGCAGAAGACGCTGGCAAGAAGGCGCAGGAACACGGTGTGAAAACGCTGGAAGTCGAAGTGCAGGGCCCCGGTTCGGGTCGCGAAAGTGCGCTGCGCGCGCTGGCGGCTGTGGGGTTCAACATCACGTCGATCCGCGACGTGACGCCAATTGCACATAACGGCTGTCGCCCACCAAAGCGTCGCCGCGTCTGATTGTTCTTTCGGGGGCGCTTTCCCAAAGCGCGCCCCGATTTGATTTCTACTACCTCGGGCGTCCTCTGCATCGGGATTTCATGCAGCAGAGGACAGGAATGGAGGCTTTCGCATGATACACAAGAACTGGCAGGAACTGATCAAACCCAACCAGCTGGAGGTTCGCTCCGGCAATGACCCAATGCGTCAGGCGACCGTGGTTGCCGAACCGTTGGAGCGTGGCTTTGGTCTGACCCTTGGTAATGCGCTGCGGCGTATTCTTTTGTCGTCGTTGCAGGGCGCAGCGATTACGGCGGTACAGATCGACAATGTTCTGCACGAGTTTTCGTCCGTTGCGGGCGTTCGTGAGGATGTCACCGACATCGTCCTGAACCTCAAAGGCGTCGCGATCCGGATGGAAGTTGAAGGGCCGAAACGCCTGTCGATTTCCGCAAAGGGTCCGGGCGTTGTGACCGCTGGCGACATCTCGGAAAGCGCAGGGATCGAGATCCTGAACAAGGATCACGTCATTTGCCACCTTGATGAGGGTGCGGACCTGTTCATGGAACTGACCGTGGACATGGGCAAGGGTTACGTTGCCGCCGACAAGAACCGCCCGGAAGATGCGCCGATCGGACTTGTGCCAGTCGATGCGATCTATTCACCGGTCAAGCGGGTCAGCTATGACGTGCAGCCGACGCGCGAAGGTCAGGTTCTGGATTACGACAAGCTGACGCTGAAGCTGGAAACCGACGGGTCGGTTACGCCGGATGACGCAGTGGCCTATGCCGCGCGGATCCTGCAGGACCAGCTGTCGATCTTCGTGAACTTCGACGAGCCGGAAAGCGCCTCGCGTCAGGACGAAGACGACGGGTTGGAATTCAACCCGCTGCTGCTGAAGAAGGTCGACGAGCTGGAATTGTCGGTGCGGTCTGCCAACTGCTTGAAGAACGACAACATCGTGTATATCGGCGATCTGATCCAGAAAACGGAAGCAGAAATGCTGCGCACGCCGAACTTTGGTCGGAAATCTTTGAACGAAATCAAAGAGGTATTGTCCGGTATGGGGCTGCACCTTGGCATGGATGTCGAGGAATGGCCGCCGGAGAATATCGAAGATCTGGCCAAAAAATTCGAAGATCAGTTCTGATCTAGGCGGGGCCGAACTTTTCAAAAAAGTTCGGTCCGAATTCTTTTGAAGAATTCGGGTCCGCTCAAACCCGGGCACAACGCCCCAAGGAGAGTCGGGAGACACGCATCCCCGGCCAGACAAAGCAAAAACGCCCGTAGAGGGCACCGAATGGAGTAAGAAACATGCGTCACGCTCGCGGATACCGCCGCCTGAACCGGACACACGAACACCGCAAGGCCCTGTGGGCCAACATGGCGGGTTCATTGATTGAACATGAACAGATCAAGACAACGCTGCCCAAGGCGAAAGAGCTGAAGCGCGTCATGGACAAGCTGATCACACTTGGCAAACGCGGTGATTTGCACGCCCGCCGTCAAGCGGCGTCGCAGTTGAAACAGGACGCTTACGTCGCGAAATTATTCGAGGTGCTTGGACCGCGTTACAAAGAGCGCAACGGCGGTTACACCCGCGTCCTAAAGGCTGGTTTCCGGTTTGGTGATATGGCGCCGATGGCGATCATCGAATTGGTGGACCGCGATGTCGATGCCAAGGGAGCAGCCGATAAAGCACGCGTGGCGGCGGAAGAAGCCGCCGAATAAGCGCTTTGATCTCGGAATTTGCAAAGGCCGCTCTTTTCGGGCGGCCTTTCGCTTTTGGTCCATTGCGGTAGTGTTGGGTCATGAGACAACCCGCCGGGTATTCAGGCACACCACTTTGGAAAAAGCTTGGGTTCAAGCCGGGCTTTGCTGTGCTATTGCGCGAGCCGCCTGCGCACTATGACGAATTACTTATCGGGGCGCAGGATGTGCAGTTTGACGCGACCGATGACGCGGACGCAGCACACGTGTTTCTGCATGGTCCTTGCGACATCACCAGCGTGGCGCAAACGGCAATTGGTCAGCTACGGCAAGGCGGAATGCTTTGGGTAAGTTGGGCCAAGAAATCCTCGGATTTACACGCCGGTATCACCGAAGACGATCTGCGTTCTGCAATTCTGCCAATCGGGTGGGTTGATGTAAAAGTTTGCGCGGTGGATGCCGACTGGTCGGGGCTGAAATTTCTGAAACGGAAGTCCGGGTAATGGCCGACCTGTTTGACGCCCTGCCGGACACGCCCTCTGATGCACCGCGCCCGCTGGCCGATAGGTTACGGCCGGCGAAGTTGGGCGACGTTGTCGGTCAGGATCAGGTGTTGGGACCGGAGGCGCCGTTGGGCGTGATGCTGGCTTCCGGCGCGTTGTCGTCGGTCATCTTCTGGGGGCCGCCAGGGGTGGGTAAGACCACGATCGCGCGGCTTTTGGCGGATGAAGTGGACATGCATTTCGTTCAGATCAGTGCGATCTTTTCTGGTGTGGCGGATTTGAAAAAAGTGTTTGAATCCGCGAAGATACGGCGCGCGAACGGGCAGGGAACGCTGCTGTTCGTCGACGAAATCCACCGCTTCAACAAGGCACAGCAGGATGGATTCCTGCCGCATATGGAAGATGGCACAATCCTTCTCGTTGGGGCCACAACCGAGAACCCATCGTTTGAGCTGAATGCCGCGCTGTTAAGCCGCGCGCAGGTTTTGGTACTGGAGCGGTTGTCGCTGGCGGATCTGGAGCTTCTGGCGCAACGGGCGGAGCGGGAGTTGGGCAAGGCGCTGGCCCTGACCGGGGAAGCACGTGAGGCGTTGCTGGAAATGGCCGATGGTGATGGTCGAGCGTTATTGAACCTGATCGAGCAGATCGCCGCATGGCAGATTAAGGGAAAGCTGGATCGCGACGGATTAACCGCACGTCTGCAGAAGCGCGCGGCGCAATACGACAAGTCGGGCGACGCCCATTACAACCTGATTTCCGCCTTGCACAAATCAGTACGAGGCAGCGATCCGGATGCATCGCTTTACTGGTTTACGCGGATGCTGGAAGGGGGCGAGGACCCGCGGTTTCTGGCGCGGCGCATTACCCGGATGGCGGTGGAGGACATTGGATTGGCGGACCCGCAGGCGCAGTCTGTTTGTCTTGACGGCTGGCAGACCTATGAACGGTTGGGCTCTCCGGAAGGGGAGTTGGCGCTGGCGCAGGCGGTGATCTATCTGGCATTGGCACCGAAATCGAACGCTGGTTATGCGGCCTACAAGAACGCTTCCGCAGCGGCGCGCAAAACCGGCAGTCAGCCGCCGCCGAAACATATTCTGAACGCGCCGACATCTTTGATGAAGGATCAGGGATACGGCGAAGGATACGCCTATGACCATGAGGCGGAGGACGGGTTTTCCGGCCAGAACTACTTTCCCGAAGGGATGAAGCGCGGGATTTACTACCAGCCCGTTGAGCGCGGGTTCGAACGCGAATTGAAAAAGCGGTTGGACTTTTTCGTCAAGCTAAGAGCGAAGCGCTCGGAAGATTGACCGGGCGCATCGCCTGTTGGTTTTTTACCTGAACTTTGTCTGAGACCTGGGTAATCAGAAACCCGCGCCCTGGCCGTTCAGCGTCAGATATATGTTGTAAACCGATGGGCCGACAAGGATCACCAGAAGCGGCGGAACCGTAAGCAACATCGTCGCAAGAGTCATTTTGGTCGGCAGCGTATTGGCCTTTTCCTCGGCCCGCATCACCCGTTTGTCACGCATTTCGCCAGCATAGACGCGAAGCGCGTCAGCGATGGATGTACCGAAGGCAGCGGACTGTTTCAGCACGGTGACGAAGCTACTGACATCCTGTACGCCCGCGCGTTCAGCGAAGTCATCGAGAACCGCTGCACGGTCTTTATCGGCTTTCATTTCCTGGCTGACGATATCGAGTTCGTCGGCCAGCGCGGGATAGCCGGCACGGATCTCTTCGGCGACGCGAAGAATTGATTGGTCAAGTGACTGGCCTGCCTCGACGCAGACAAGCAGCATATCAAGGCTGTCGGGAAAGCCGTTGACGATCTCTTCCTGACGCGCCTGAAGACGACGGTTCACCCAGTATTTCGGCAGCATATAACCAGCGAGACCGGGGAACAGGATCGACATCACGACCTTTTGCGTGCTGACGTCATCATTGGTGGTTTGCAACAGGATTGCATAGGCCACGCCACGCACAAGGCCGATACCACCCAACGCAAACTGCGCGAAGTGATAGGTGCGAACGGCATTCTTGGTGCTGTAACCAGCCTGAAGAAGCTTCAGCTTGATGGCCGAATATTCCTCTTCATCCTTCGGTTCGAGGAAATCGGAGTATTTTTCCAGCTTATCGCCGCCCGTATCATGGCGCAGGCGCTCATCCGGCGATTTGTTCGAGATCGACGCATTGCGGAACTTTTTCAGCTTATCAAGCGGATCTTCTTTCTTGTTCAACAGGACCGGCAATGTGCCGAGGATAAGGAACATCCCCAGAATGCCGACCGCAAGCAGTGGGCCGAATGGGCCGAACTGATCGGTCAGGAAGGTGGTGATTGAGTCAAACATTACAGACCTCCCTTACACCTTGATGTTCACGAGCATCTTCATGACGAAAAGGTTCGTAATGAGGAAGCCGGCGACCACAAGGCAGGCGGGGACAAACACAGCCGTGCCCATGACGTCGTCATAGTAATTCGGTTGTGCAACGTTGATGCCGACCAGAGCCAGAAGCGGGAAGCCGGACAGGAATTTGCCAGACCATTTTGCCTCTGCCGTGATCGCCGTGACACGGCGGAACAGTTTGAAGCGTGAGCGGATGACCTGGGCCAGACCGTGCAGGATTTCGGCGAGGTTACCACCGGATTGCTGCTGGATCGTGACGGCAACCGCGAGGAAGCGCATATCCTGCATATCCAGCCGCTCGGCCATTGCTTTCAGTGCCTCGCCAACATCGCGGCCATAAGCGGATTCATCCGCGATCATGCCCATTTCGGTGCCCAGAGGGTCGGGGATTTCTTTGGCGACAATGTTCAGGGCCGACGCGAAAGGGTGGCCGACGCGCAAGGAGCGGACCATGAGTTCAACCGCATCGGGCAGTTGCTCTTCCATCAGCGACATGCGCTTCTTGGCCTTGTTGTTGACCCAGATGAACACGGCACCAACGCCCATCGCGATGGAAATACCGATGCGGATTTGCAGGCTGGCGCCGGTGCCGATGGTGGTGCCAACAAAGGCAAACATCGACAGAAGCGCCATCACCATGATCAGCTGTGCCGGTGTCTGACGTCAGCACTCGTTGGAGAGAATTGGTGATTTGAGCAACGGAGGATTTCTGGTTCATCGGAACTGATATGGAGTGAAGATGAGACAGAAATCCGGACAGTCGAAAGCCGCCGCTGACAAGGTGGTGAAAGGCATTCGCCGCAAAACCCGCAAGCATTACTCTGCCGAGGAGAAGATTCGTGTCGTTCTGGCCGGGCTGCGCGGTGAGGAAAGCATCGCCTCGCTGTGCCGCCAGGAGGGTATTTCCGAGAGCCTGTATTACAGCTGGTCGAAGGAGTTCCTTGAAGCTGGGAAACGTCGTTTAGCGGGAGACACGGCCCGTCAAGCCACATCACCCGAGGTGAAGGATTTGCGGTCTGAGTCTGCCGCACTCAAAGAGGTCGTGGCTGAACTCACCCTGGAGAACCGTCTGCTCAAAAAAAGCATGATCGCGGATGGGGAGGACGAGGAATGAGATACCCAGCCTCTGAAAAACTGGAGATCATTCGCACGGTTGAGGCATCGCATCTGCCGGCCAAGCAGACGTTGGCGATGCTGGGCATCCCCAGCTCGACCTTCTACCGCTGGTACGACCTTTTCCAGGAAGGTGGTGTCGAGGCTCTGCAGGACAGATCGCCCAACCCAAAATCGGTGTGGAACCGCGTTCCCGACGACAAACGGGATCAAATCATCGACTTTGCGCTGGAGAATGAGGACCTGACGCCACGAGAGTTGGCGGTGAAGTTCACGGACACCAAGCGTTACTTCGTGTCGGAATCGACGGTGTACAGGCTTTTGAAGGCGCAAGACCTGATTGCCAGCCCCGCTTTCGTGGTGATCAAGGCTGCCGAAGAGTTCAAAGACAAAACGACGGCCATCAACCAGCTCTGGCAGACCGACTTCACCTATCTGAAAGTTATCGGCTGGGGCTGGTTCTATCTCAGCACGATCCTGGACGATTACAGCCGCTACATCATCTCCTGGAAGCTCTGCTCAACGATGAAGGCCGGGGATGTCACCGATACGCTGGACCTGGCCTTGGCTGCGTCAGGCTGTGATCAGGCGACCGTCCTGCACAAACCACGCCTGCTCAGCGACAACGGTTCATCCTACGTTGCCGGTGATCTGGCCGCCTGGCTCGAAGACAAAGGCATGGATCACGTTCGAGGTGCTCCGTTCCATCCGCAAACCCAGGGCAAGATCGAACGTTGGCATCAGACGATGAAAAACCGGGTCTTGCTGGAGCACTACTATCTGCCCGGTGATCTGGAAAGGCAGATCGAAGCCTTCGTCGAACACTACAACAATCGTCGTTACCACGAGAGCCTGAACAACGTCACGCCAGCCGATGTCTACTTCGGCCGGGCGGAAACCATCCTCAGAGAAAGGGAGAAGATCAAGAAACTGACAATCCAGAAACGCCGCTTGCAGCACCAGAAAGCTGCCGCCTAATATGAAACCCTAGATGGACCAGAGCCTCGGTTAGCCAAAAACCATCAGCTCTCCTGAAAACCCTGACGACGGACACCAGGTAATTCACAGCCGCACGTGCACGACGCATTCCAAGGCGCTTGTTGTAGCTTGCCGAACCGACAAGGTCGGTGTGGCCGTAAACCTTGAACCGCACCTCGGGGAACTGGCGGATCCAGTTTGCCTGTACTTTCAGGATCGCAACCGCGTCACTGTCGAGCCGGGACGAATTGAAAGCGAAGTTGACGGTTGTCAGAACTTCGTTGCTGAAGCGGTTGTTCAGATCGACGATAAAGTTACGCTCGCCGTTGTGATACTGGCGGTTCTGAATCACCGACTGGCCAAGTCCGGATCGGGACAGGAACACGCCTGCCTCTTCATTCCAGGGGTTGGCCGTGTCAGAGCACGCCGACAGCGCCAGGATGCTGGTCGTTGTCAGGGCAATTTTGATGTTTCGCGAGTTCATCTGTTTCACTCCATCACATAGCCGTAGGAGCCGGTGAAATCCTGTTGTGCGACTTCGCCAGCGCTGCCTTTGCGCGGTGTCCGCTCTCCGGCGATGGTTTTACCGAACAGGAACAGATCCGTTTCAGACGGCGGCTTCACCAAATCCGTTGGCAGTGCCAAAGCTTCGCCGCGCACAGGTGTTACCAAATGCGGGGTAACGATGATCACTAGTTCGCTTTGATTGCGCGAATAGCTGGCGCTGCGGAACAATGTGCCAAGTACAGGGATATCGCCAAGCCAGGGCACCTGACCGTTCAGATCCTCGAAATCGTCCTGCAAAAGGCCAGCGATTGCGAAGCTTTCGCCATCACGCATTTCAACAACCGTTCCAACCTCGCGACGGCGGAAGCCGTTGATGTTGAAACCAGACGCGGTGGAGAAGCTGACCGTTGGGTCAATGCCGGACACGGCCGCGTTGAGTTGCAGGTTGATAATGTTCTGATCGACAACACGCGGCGTAAAGGTAAGCTCGATGCCGAATGGCTTGAATTCGACTGTGATCGTACCGTCGCCCGCCGCAACAGGGATTGGGTATTCGCCACCGGCAAGGAAGCTTGCCTCCTGACCCGATAGGGCGGTCAGGTTCGGTTCTGCCAGTGTGCGCACAACGCCCTTGGTTTCCAAGGCTTCCAGAAGCACGGCGAATTCAACAGCGCCGGCAGTGAAGCCCAGCGCGAACTGGCCGTTACGTTCGTTGCCTGAGCCGACAATCGTTGCGGGGTTGCCGTCCAGCGCCGCATTTATGTTGGCGTCACTTGCAAAGACATTGTTACCGCCGTTGAGCCCAGTGGATCCGAAGGCGGTACCCTGAACTGCCAGTGAAGTACCGAGGCTTTTGCTGACACTGCGTTCCATTTCTGCGAAGCGAACTTCCAGCATGACCTGCTGCGTGCCACCGACAGTCATCAGGTTGGAAACCCGATCCGGTGCATAGCGGTTGGCCAGATCAAGTGCGCGATCCATACGGGCCATCGATGATACAACACCGGATAAGACGATACCGTCATTTGCGGTGCGCACCTCGATCCGTTCGCCGGGAAGGATCTGTTGCAGACGTTCTTTAAACTCCGCAACGTCGGGAGCGACCTGCACCTCGACATTGGTGATCAGGCGACCGTCCGGACCAAGTAGCGTAAGCGTCGTGCGCCCAGGCGCTTTGCCAAGTACATAGATCGTTCTGTCCGACAATGTAGAGATGTCGGCAATCGACGGGTTTGCGATCGACAATTCCGCGAAGGGCGTGTCGCTTTCGACAACGACCGCTCGGTTCATTGCGACACGAAGATCGCGCGACGTCGAACCCTTCATGATTTGCAAGGATTGCGCCTGTGGCGCGGGGGCGGAGACCGCCAGTACGGACAGACCTAAAAGGCCCGCCGCTAGGTTTCTAAACAATGACATGTGACCCTGCCTCTATGATCACGTTACGTTCCGGTTTTTCCACCGGTCTTAAGCGGACAATGCCTGAGTTTGCCTTTTCATGTAAGAATCAAGGTCTTGGCGCGCGACTCTTATGTGGATAACTCGCAACAATCCGCGCGGATGCCGTCGCTTCGCTACCAGATGTAGCGATCAACAGACCAAATGGCACACCAGAAACGAAAATGGCCCCGCGAATGCAGGGCCATTTTCTGGAAGGTATTTGAACCGATCAGTTTGTGCAGGGGATCGGTGTTTCGATGATCTCTGCACCGCGGCGTGTACGGATCGTGCACACTTCGGGCGCCTCGGCCTCGACAATCTGTTCGGCGGCCTCAATTCCCAGAAGTTCGTTCTGGTCAATGCTGACTTCGCCCTCAAACGCGACGTCTTCGGCACCGAGCAGGGACAATGACAGGCGACCGGTGGTCTGGGCCTGCGCAAGTGCTGCAACCTGACGTGGCGACGCCTCGACCGTAACAGTGCGTGCGATTGTCGGGTTTGAGTTGTCCTGATCGGCAATCTGGTCGATTGCGATCAGCTTGATGCCGCTTTGGATAAGCTGCGTGACTTCGCCGGAACGGCGGTTGCCACTGTCTGCGGCGGATCCACTCCAATATACATCGACACGGTCGCCGGGGCGAAGGAAGCCCGAGACGCCGGTTGATACGTCAACGCGAATTGCAAAAGCGCGCATTCCCTTGGAAAGCCGCGAGGAGACACCGGCATCCTGCCCAGGCTCTGTGACCTTGACGACCATCAGCGCCTCGTCCTGTTCAATAGCGCGAACAGCTTTGCGCAGTTTACCTTCGCCGAAGGGCATCACGGCCTCAAGCGACGCGAACGTTCCGGCGGGAACGGCGTCTTCGGGCCAGCGAACAGTGCGAACATCCTCTGGCAAAATGGTTTCGCCGTAGCGAAGCTGGCGGTTTACGACCACAACTTCGACGGTCGGGACCATTTGTTCCCGCGCCGCGCGCTCCCGGGCAAGTTCTGCCTGATACGCACCGATGTAGTCTTTGGCCATATAGACGGCGAAGCTCGCCAACCCCAGGCCAACAACCAGTACAAGTCCGAATACCAGTCGCATGTTGTTTCCTTCCGTTTTCTCCGCCACCGGTCAGGGTGGTGGTGCTCGTTACCTCTAGTTCTCGCGTTTGCCCGACGCTTCCGATCAGTAGTCCGGAATGTCGAGGCTCGATAATGTGTCGGCCGTCAACTCAGCATGTGTCATTGCACCCTGGTTGAAGGTGGTCAGTGCGCCGAACAGAACGCCCAGAATCGCCGCTGTAAGGACGACCCAGTCAACGGTGATTGCACCGCTTTCGTCGTCTTTGAATTTTGTAACTCCCAAGCACCCCCCACGTTTGAGTGTTATTGTCAGTTTTATGGTGAGTCGAATTTGCCATTTTGCGCGTGTTTTTTTTCTTTCTTGTCTGAATTCTGTGGCGCCGGGTTGATTTCTCTGAATCAGTGGTGGGATGGATCAGGTTGCCGCCCTTGAACAACTTCTCGCCACGGCTCTGCGTCGGATCGCTGAGCTTGAAGCTGCGTTGGCGAGCATGGCGGAAGAGATCACGGACCTGCGCCGACAGTTGGCCAAGAACAGCAGCAATAGCAGCAAGCCCCCTTCAAGTGATGGCCTGAAGAAGCCAGCCCCGCGCAGCCTGCGTGGCAAATCCGGAAAGAAAAGTGGCGGCCAAGTTGGCCACCGGGGCGACACCCTGCGCCAGACGTCAACACCCGACTTTGTCGAACGGCATGAGGCGACGCATTGCAGCGCCTGTCAGAGCGCCCTGACGGCGGAGATGGTGAAAGGGATCGAGAAGCGTCAGGTGTTCGACTTGCCTGCGCCACGCCTGGAGGTCACCGAGCATCAGGCGGCGGTTTATTGTTGCGACCATTGTCGAGCCACGACGACGGCTGGCTTTCCCGATGGCGTGGCCGCGCATGTGCAATATGGCACGCGCATGCGGGCAGTGGCGGTCTATTGCAATGTTCAGCAGCTGATACCCGAGGATCGGGTCTGCCAGCTTATGCGCGACCTGTTTGGGGCCACCAGCTTGTGCGCGGCCAGCGTGACCAACTGGACGCGCGGCGCGGCAAATAAGATGGGTGTCGTGGTTGAACACATTCTCGCCCGGCTTGCCGAAGGCGGCGTTCGGCATCTGGACGAGACCGGACTTCGTGTTGCCGGCAAGCTGCACTGGCTGCACACGATCTGCGATACCGCCTTCACCCATTACCGCATCAGCGCCAAACGCGGTGCTGTTCCAACCTTCCTGACCGGCGGGACGATCATTCATGATCACTGGAAACCCTACTACGCCCATATGAGCGGAGTGGACGCCCACGCCCTCTGCGGGGCGCATCACTTGCGCGAACTCAAGGCCATCGAAGAGATCGAAAAAGAGCCTTGGGCGACGGAGATGAGCGCAGTGCTTCATAGCGCCAATCAGCTCAGATGCGCGGCTCAGGATCAAGGCGAGACCGAACTCCCGGAACTGGTTCGCCAGGGTATAGTCACCAGATACATGGCGATCCTCGCCAAGGGGCTCGCCTTCCACGAACGCCAGCCCCCGCTGGCCAAAAGCCCCGGCACCCGCGGCCGAAAAGCCAGGCGGCCAGGCCACAACCTGCTCCTCCGCCTGCGTGACTACCGCGATGACGTTTTGCGATTCATCGCCGACTTCGCGGTCCCATTCACAAACAATCAGGCCGAACAGGACCTGCGCATGATGAAGCTGCGCATGAAAATCTCGGGCACCTTCCGCACCCTCGAGGGCGCGCGGGTCTTCGCCGACATCAGGTCCGTCATCTCGACGGCCAGAAAACACCGGTTCAACATCCTGGAAATCCTGACCCTGTCACCACCTCAGATCATCGCACGGCTCTGACGGAACAAAACCCCGCAACCCTATCGGACAGGGTGCTTGGGAGTTACTGAATTTTTTCATTATCCAAGCCATTCCTGGACTCCCTTAATTCCTGCGTAACAGCGCCAGCGATGCCGACGGATACTGCCTCATGCCAGCGTTTTGCGTGAGCATTGTGGCGAAAACATGGACAACCAAGGAAAATTGCAGGGATTTTAAACGAATTGTTTCCGCCGGGCGGAAACACAAACCGCGCCCCGATTACCCGGAGCGCGGTAAATGATGGGAATTGACCGCAATTAGTAAGTGGTCTTGATGCCCAAGGACGACAGGTGGTTGCCAATTTCAGTGGCATAGTCGTCAGTGGCGCCACCGACAGTCGTCAGAACGGCGATGCCGAGGCCAACGATTGCAGCAGTCAGCACGACCCAGTCGACGGTAACAGCACCGTCTTCGTCGCGTGCGAAGGTGTTGATCAGGTTTACGAGTTTCATGTCTCTCTCTCAGAATGTGGTTTGTTGTTGTACCTACAGCCGGAAAGCGATGAGCTGGCTCCAACCTTGGCCAACCTTATAAAGTGATCAAATGTGGCGCGAATGCGGCCAATAAAGCTCAATTTCTTAGCATTTTGAGAATCTTGAATGCCAGATGGTATCTAAGAAAATCAAAGGCCGCGCCCAGAAAACTGCGCGCGGCCCTGGAGTGTTCGCTATGCGCGAAAACTTAGTAAGTGGTCTTGATGCCCAAGGACGACAGGTGGTTGCCAATTTCAGTGGCATAGTCGTCAGTGGCGCCACCAACAGTCGTCAGAACGGCGATGCCGAGGCCAACGATTGCAGCAGTCAGCACGACCCAGTCGACGGTAACAGCACCGTCTTCGTCGCGTGCGAAGGTGTTGATCAGGTTTACGAGTTTCATGTCTCTCTCTCCGTTAGTTCGACGCTTGCGTCGGGTTACCGTCACAAGCGTCAGGACATTCAGGTCCATTGCCCGTCTCGGCATGGGCCTAATAGTGAGAGTCTTTGGGGCGAGAATTTGGCGAGGGTCGTACAATTTCGGTAAAATTGGCGGTTTTTGAACTATGCCACCTAAGCTGCTGAAAAGCGGAAGGAAATTTTCCCCAGCCGGTGCGATTTGCCGAAAATTTGTTGAAATCGACACAATTCGACCATGAAATTCCGGGCGTGGAGACGGAAATCCTAGCCAAATCACCGAGATTTTGCGATTGTAGCGCAAATAAAGAAAAACAAACGAGCAGGTTTCTTTACGATGTGGCGATTGGCGCAGCTTCTGGCGGCGGTGTTTTTGCTGTCCGTACCCTCCGGCGTTTGGGCCGAGGCGCCCGAACCATTCCCTGAATTCACCTTCAAACGGGTCAAAGTACCAAAACCTGGATCAGGGCCAAGAATCAGAGTTCAGATTGCACCCAAAGTCGAATCAAACACCGATAGCGCGGCTGTTTCGGACACTGCTGCACCTGCGGAAAGTGACGCCTATGCCTGGTTCTGGGAAAAGGTATCGCCTTCTGCCACCGCATCCGGGCCGGGGCGTCTGGCGAACGCACTTTCGGTTCTGGACGGCGGCGACACAGTGCAGGAACCGCGCGTGGCTGTGTTGCACAGTATCATTGAGGCACATGCGAGCGATCTGTTATTGGCGACAATCGGCACGCAGGTGTCACCGGCACTGGCATTGGCAGTCATCTCGACAGAATCAAGCGGGCGCAGTGATGCCGTCAGCAGCGCGGGTGCGCAGGGGTTGATGCAGTTAATGCCTGACACGGCCACTCGTTTTGGTGCCGAGGATGCAATGGTCCCGGGTCAGAACATAAAAGCGGGCGTCGCATATCTGGATTGGTTAATGAAGGAATTCGATGGCGATCCGGTTTTGATACTTGCTGCCTATAACGCCGGCGAAAACGCGGTTAAGCGGTATGAGGGCGTGCCGCCATTTGACGAAACCCGCGGATATGTGCCGAAAGTTCTGGCGGCCTGGCGTGTGGCGCGGGGGCTTTGCCAAACCCCGCCCGATCTGATCAGCGATGGCTGTGCTTTTCAACGCCCGGGATCCTAAGAGATGAGCAGCAAGCGGCCCCTTGTTCTGGATGTGGACGGGACTTTTCTGCGCACTGACATGTTGTTTGAATGCATGTGGGCCGGGCTTGGAAAGGATCCGTTGAGAACGCTGAAGGCGATTTTCAACCATTTCAGACGCCCCGAAGTGCTGAAACGTGAACTGGTTGAGATCGCCGGTATCCGCACCGATCTGTTGCCGGTCAACGCTGAGGTCGAGAATTACGCACGTGAGGCGCAGGAAGCGGGGCGCGAAGTTTTATTGGCGTCTGCATCGGATGAATTGTTGGTCGAGGAACTGGCGGTTCAACATCACATGTCGGATCGTGTTTTCGCCTCGAACCCCGAGAGAAACCTGAAAGGAAGTGCCAAGGCGGAAGCGTTGGTAGAGGCCTATGGCGAGGAGGGGTTCGACTATGCCGGAAACGCGCCGGTGGATGGCGCAATCTGGAACAAATCAGCTGGCGCGGTGATCGTCGGCGACATGCCGCGACGGGCACATGCTTTGGAAGCCGCTGGAAAAGAAGTTACTAACCTCGGCGGCGGGTGGCGTTTCAAGGATCTGATGCGCGCATTGCGTCCGCATCAATGGGTCAAGAACGTGTTGTTGTTGGTCGCGCTTGTGTCTGCGCACGCGTTTGCATGGCAGGCCGGGTTCATGGTGTTGCTGGGCATCGCCGCATTCTCAATGGCGGCAAGCTGCATCTATATCGTTAACGATCTTCTCGATCTTGAGGCTGACCGGCTGCACCCAACCAAGCACAAACGCCCCTTTGCCAGCGGGGCGGTGCCGATACAGGTCGGGATGGTGACATGTATCGTTTTGGGTTTGCTGGCGGTCGGCATCGGATTTTATGTCGGGCTTGGGTTTTTGGCGGTGGTGGTCACTTATATGACGCTTTCGCTGGCCTATTCGCTGCGGCTGAAACGCCTTCGCTGGGTCGATATCGCGACGCTGGCAACACTTTATACACTCCGTGTCGTGGCCGGTGCGCTTGCCGTGGACGTCTTTGTGTCGACGCATTTGATCGTTTTCATTTTCCCGACATTCCTGGCGCTGGGCTGTGTAAAAAGGTTAACCGAGGTGACTTTGGCTCAGGGAGATGAGCGATTGCCGGGCCGGGGATATGGTAAACCGGATCGGCAGGACCTGCTGAACGTGGCCGGGGTCAGCGCCTTTGGCGCGGTGGTGATCTTCATTCTCTACAGCTTCAGCGAACAGGGCGTATCACTTTATCCGACAAAGTGGCTGTTATGGGTGGCGGCAATTCCGCTGGCCTTGTGGCTCGTACGGATGATCCGGCTGGGTTATCTGGGCGAGCAGGATTATGACCCGATCGTTTTCGCGATGCGCGACAAACGCGGCATCGGGCTGATCCTGATGATGCTAGAGCGTCGTCCTTGAAATCTGAATCGATGGGATTCCCACGTGGCAGGTTTTGTGATTCACCATATGTGGAGGTGGATCATGGGCAAATCGCTATCACTGGATATTCGGGAACGTGTCGTCGCTTTGGTTGATGACGGCCTTTCCTGCCATGAGGCTGCGCGGCGTTTACGGATATCAGCTGCCAGCGCGGTGCGGATCATGCAACGTAAGAGGCGAACGGGTGGGGTGAGAGCTGCGCCTCAAGGCCGCCCTCGGCGCAGCAAGCTGGATGTGGTCTCAAACTGGCTTAAGACACGCGTGGAAGCCGAGCCGGATATCACTATGCCGGAACTGGCCGAGGTGCTGAAACAGGAACATGCCCTCACCGCGACACCGGCGATGCTCTCGCGTTATCTGATCCATCGTCTTGGGTTCACATATAAAAAAATCCCTGATCGCGACGGAGCGGCTGCGCAAACGGGTGCGCGCTGCCAGGTACGAGTGGCAGCACCGCCGGATGCCGAGGATGCGCCTTGAGCCGCACCGGCTGGTTTTTATCGACGAAACAGCTGTCACGACCAAGATGACACGGCTTCGTGGTCGATCCCCACGCGGCACCCGGCTGGAAGCCGACGCGCCCTTCGGCCACTGGCGCACCCAGACCTTCATCGCGGGCCTGCGGATCGACGAACTCAGCGCCCCCTGGGTGCTGGACGGCCCCATGAACCGCGCCGCGTTCGACCTCTACATCGAGACCCAGCTGGCTCCAACGTTGCAGCCGGGCGATGTGGTGATCGCCGACAACCTGTCATCGCACAAATCGGCCAATGCGCAGGAACTGCTGAAGTCGCAAGGCAGCTGGCTGCTCTTCCTGCCGCCGTATTCGCCCGATCTCAACCCGATCGAAATGGCGCACTCGAAACTCAAGGCACACCTGCGTCGGCTCAAGGCCCGCACCTTCGACGCCCTTTTCCAATCCGTCGCCCAAACCTGCGACCTCTTCCCGCCAACCGAGTGCCGAAACCTCTTCAAAGCTGCCGGATATGTTGCAGATTAGATGGACGACGCTCTAGCGCTGATGTTCTATTCCGCCGGGTTGTGGCAGCAGTGGTTTGGTTGATCAGATCGACGTCTTCTTGAAGATTGGTTCCGGGACCAGTTTGATTACGGTCATCACGATCCGCCAGATGCCACGCGTGTAGAGTACGTTCCTCTTTTTGTTCATGGCTTTGACGACATCGTCCATTGCGGCCTCTGCGCTGGTCATGAATGGCATTTTACCCATGCCATAGGTCATCGCAGTGTCGACAGGACCGGGTTTAACAGTGAGGACATGAACGCCCCTGCGACCCAGACGGTTGCGCAGACCGGAGAGATAGGTTGAAAACCCGGCTTTTGCGGCGCCGTAGACGTAGTTGCCAAGGCGTCCGCGGTCTCCGGCGACGGAAGAAATGCCCACAACCATGCCACATTCGCGAACCTCCATCTCGGGGGCGAGCATCTGCAGAAAGCGTGCCGGGCCGGTGAAACTGTCGGTCACAGTGCCATCGACGAGTGATGGGTCAGCGTCGATCTTGGATTGTTCGGGCATGGAGCCGACGAAGACCGCCGCCGAAATCGCGCCGTCTTCTTTGACCGCGCGCTTTATGACGGGGGCGAATGTCTCGGGCTTGCGGGCGTCGAACGCAATGGTTTCTGACATCGGCGCGCCGCGCAAATTGCAGTCTTGCGCCAGTGCCTTTAGTTCGTCCATTTTTCGTCCGGCGAGCAGAACGGAGTCGCCGCGTTCAGCCATCTTGCGGGCAAAGACGCGCGCCATTGTCGATGTTGCGCCGAGGATGATCCAGGTTTCGCTCATTTCAGTTCCTCAATCCCAGCCGCCTGATAAGGTCGGTCTTGTAAATGCCCTTGGGGTCAACTTTCGCGACCTCCTTGGCCCAGGTTTCAAATTCCGGATACATTGCCCGCACGCGGTCTTTCGAGGACAGTGAATCCTTGGCAAGATAGATGCGCCCGCCGGCCGCGGCGGTGATGTCCTCAAGCGATCTGATCAGCCGGTCGATGCCGTCACGATTGGGAAAGTCAACGGCGAGTGTGTAGCCTTCCATCGGAAAGCTCATGTACCCCGCGCGCCCGGGCCCCATGCGTTTCAGCACAGCCAGCGGGCTGGCGCGGCGGGAATCGGAGATACGCAAGAGCATGTCGCGCAATGCCTCGGCCTCGCCCAAAGGAACGACGCATTGGAACTGATGAAATCCGCGTTTTCCATAAAGGCGGTTCCAGTCATGGATACGATCCAGTGGAAAGAAGAATTCGTTGATCGGTTTGACGACCGAACGCCCGATTTCCGGCACGCGGCGGAAATAGGCGGCGTTAAAGAGTTTGACGACCGGGGAGGAGAGAGAGAAGCCCGGAGCGTCTAGGGGAACCTTCTTCGAAGCCTTTGGCGCGGGAACAAGGCCCGCGCCTGTTTCGGCCTCTTCCAGAATGCCGCGCCCCAATGTGTCGCCGCGCGCGGTGGCGTCGATCCAGCCGACAGAATAAGTGGCGTCAGAGGCATCCATCACGCGCAGGAAATCCTCGAGGTTTTCGGCGCGACGTTCGGTGACCGTGACGATGTCGCCTTTGCACTTTGTCAACTGCAACTCGGCCTTGGAAATCACGCCGGTTTGGCCGAGGCCGCCGACTGTGGCTTTGAATAGTTTTGGCTTTCCTTTGGGGGTGATGCGGGTTTCGCCGGCTGCGTTGATCAGTGTCAGGGCAGCGACGTGTTGTCCGAAGGACCCAGCATTGTGGTGATTTTTGCCGTGGACGTCATTGGCAATCGCGCCGCCGACCGTGGCGAAACCGGTGCCGGGCATGACGGCAGGCAACCAGCCGCGCGGAGCCATGATGCGTGCTATTTCGCCGAGGGTCAGGCCAGCCTCGACCGTCAGCTTGCCGGTATCTTCGTTGAAATTCACAAACCGGTCGAGACGGGTCATGTCGATGGCCCTGCGACCGGTGTTCAGGCAGGCGTCTCCATAAGAACGGCGATTGCCAATTGCAGGGCCTTCTGAGGCGGCGCCGGCTAGCCCGTCGCGGTTCTCGGGGCGTGCGAGCGAGCCTTGCGCCCACAACGCGCGACCCCAGCCCGCGTAATTCGTTTCACTCCACTGCATGTGCCGTTCTCTTCGATGCCCGTTCCGCGAACGGAAAAACCAGAAGACCAAGGCCGATTGCGAACCAAAGGGTCGTGACCCGGATGATGAGGGTTGCGGGAACGGAAACTTCCAACGGTACGCCTTCCAGCGTCAAAAGGCCGATCATTGCGGCCTCCGCACCGCCCACGCCACCGGGTGCGCCAGTCAGGCCGCCTGCCAGCGTGGCAAAGACGAAGATAGCGATGGCTGCGGCGAGGCCGACATCGGCGCCCATCCAGACCAAAAGAAGATACATCGCGACGCCTTCGGCGAGCCAGCCTATGATGCCGAGACCAGAGGCCGCGAGCATCACGGTCGGATTGGAAAAGGCAGAGAGAGAGCGTGCAGCGCCACGGATGCGGGCGAAGAGGCGTGGAAGAACGCCACTGACGCGGTAGCCGGCCGTTGCCAATCCGGCGAGGAGCTTAGGGCGGGTCGCGATGTAGGCGAGGATCAGGGCGCCCAGGACAACGGGCCACGCCTTGGCGAGGCCCATAGCGGACAGCGCGACGGTGACAGCAAGGATCAGCGCCATCGCGACGAGGTCAGAGGCCCGGTCGACAAGAACCAACGGTGCCGTGCGTTCAAACGCCCAGCCGGTTTCACGCCTTAACCATCGCATCCGTACCAACTCGCCGACACGGCCAGGTGTTGCGCTCATCGCGAAGCCACCGATGAAGTGTCGCAGGTTTTGGAAAAACACGGTCGGCAATCCAAGGCGCAGAGAAAAGAAGTGCCAGCGCAGGCCGCGGAAGAAATAATTCATCGCGCTGAGGACCAGAAGCATGGCAATTTGCCAGAAAGAGAGCAGGGCGATCTGATCCAGCGTTTCCTGCCACCCGGTTGCAGCGGCGAGGCCAATAAGGCCAACGACCATAAGCGCAAACAGCCCGCCGAGGACCCAAAGGTCACGTCGTTGGCGGGTTTCGCGCGCGCGTTTCCGTGCGCTGGAGGGAAGTGCTTCTGTCATAGCCATTTCAATTTGCGATCTAGATACAAACTACGGCAGAAATGTGGAGTTGTTTCGATTTTGTTGACAAATAAAATGCGGTGGCAGACGACCGGACATGTTTCGGCCAGATGGGCCTGTTCAGATCGACTCTGGAATTCCTGGATGCGAAGGTTTTGGCCTGAAGCGGGGGCATTCACGGTTCAAGAATCAAGACGCGCAATCGCCTGCCCGTGGGGTGGCGATCCACCCTTGCAGTTTGCCCGTTTATCCCAGCCAAGTCCGTACGAAATCAAAGGATAGCGCCCAGCCTCACCAAATCGCCAGCCCGTAGGGACGGGCAGGCGATCGCGCGGCGGCCCGAGGGGCCTTGATTCCGCGCGAAGGGTGATGGCCAACAGTGTCCGCTCGAGGCCAAAATGAACCCTTTCAATCAGCAACCAGGGAACCGCTTCAGACGATCGTGGCCTCAGTTGCGGCGATGATGTCTTCGCGCGTAACACCGGGCGCCAGTTCCTGGATATGGAGGCCTTTATGCGTGACATCGAGCACGCCGAGATTGGTGATGATGCGGTCTACCACGCCCTTGCCGGTCAGCGGCAATGTGCAGTCTTTCAGCACTTTGGATTCCCCGCGTTTGTTGGTGTGATCCATCACGACGATCACGCGGCCCACACCGGCGACCAGATCCATAGCACCGCCCATGCCTTTGACCAGCTTGCCGGGGATCATCCAGTTTGCAAGATCACCGTTTTCAGCGACTTCCATCGCGCCAAGGATCGCCAGCGCGATCTTGCCGCCGCGGATCATGCCGAAAGACGTCGCAGAATCGAAATAACTTGTGCGGTCCATTGCGGTGACGGTCTGTTTACCGGCGTTAATCAGATCGGCGTCGATCTCATTTTCCGTCGGGAAGGGGCCGATACCGAGCATCCCGTTTTCGGATTGCAACGTAACATCCACGCCTTCGGGGACGTAATTCGCGACCAGCGTCGGGATGCCGATGCCGAGGTTCACATACATGCCGTCTTCGAGTTCTTTTGCCGCGCGGGCGGCCATTTCGTTGCGGTCCCAAGGCATTGGATCGTTCCTTTCAGCTCGCTTCGAATTTGGGCATATCCGAGGGCGCGGGCAGGTGCAACTCGGCCAGATTGCTGAACATGGCCAGACCGAACGCTGCATTCATGTGGCGCACATCTTCCTTCATTTTGTCGATATCGCCAGATTCGGCGCTGGCGAGATAATCATTCTTCGTCGCGAATGGGGAATCCAGCGTGTTGTGTGGCTGGGGCATAAATTTGCAGGGTGTTTCGGCAAATCTTTCGGCGATGGCTGATTCAAACATTCTGAAGACGCGGGCGGCTTCGGGGTGCCGCTGCACATTCGCAGAGCCTGCCTCATGTCGGGGACCGCGCGCGGCGGCAAGAGTTGCGGGATAAGGTGCGGGGCTGAAAACCACGCGGGGATCATGCGCATAAAGGTCTGCAGCCGCGGCGACCTGACGGGCCGCTAAGTCGTTGATCGCCGCGCGAAAAAAGCTTTCGGAAACCGGGTTGCCCGTCTTTGTCTTGCGCCAGCCAAGCACGTCGTGACGCCGCAGCAAGTCCAGCACGTGCCGCAACCCAAAGCGATGCCCGATAACCCAGATGTAGGTGACGCCGGCCAGATCAAGCTCTGATTTACCCCCGTTCAACCGTTGCACGCGGCGCGCTTCCGCCTTGTTCGAAATGCCGGGCCTGAAGATGCCATCAGGCCCGATCCGCGAGCGAAAGAAAAGGCCACCCGTCAGGGCAAAGAAGGTGATGTCCAGATCGGGGCGCGCCGCACGGATCTCGGCCTCGGCGGCGCGAATTGCAACCAGATGTGATGACCCGATGAAGGCGACGCGTGTCATGGGGCGAATGCCTCCAACAACAGTTCATCGCAATGCGGTTCGTCGGCCTCGGCTTCCGGCTGTAAATTGTCGCTGTTCGGTTCCAACGCGAGGTTGTGCGCGCGCAGAAAAACTTTCATGACGCGTGCGACGCCTTCGGCACTGACCGACCTGAGGTTCGGTTCAAACCAATTAGAGCCGTCGGATTTGGGCGCTGTGACGAGTTCGTATGACGGAAAATAGTCGCATTCCAGATCGCTTTGGATGATCTCAGAAGCAGCGGCACGAAGGATCGCCTTGGATTGCGTGGTGGCAGTCAGGATATGGCGGCCGGACGCCGTCGCCGTCAGCGGCACTGGTGAAACCGTCAGCAATATCCGCAAGTCCGGGTTGAATCCGGCAAGCAGTGATTTCACTTGCGCGTAGTCATCAAGGCAGTCCTGAAATGTCAGGTTGCGAAACCCGAAAATGCGCGGGTCGTATTGTCCCGCGACGGTTTCGGGAGCGGTTGGATAGACGGTGCCGGATGCGATGTGTTCCCAGGATTCTGTCAAACCGAGCGTGAAGATCAGAACGTCGGCGTCCTGCAGTGCTTTCTTCACCGCTTCTAGGTGCAGTGCGCGCGCATCAATTGCTTCTTCTTCGGTGCTGAATCCCTCTGCTTCCACAGTTGGCCGCAGAGCATCATAGAAGCGCTCGCCGTGCTTCCAGATCGTGGCCTCTGGATGGAATTCGCCAAGTGCCTCGCCAATCAACTGGCGCAGCTGACGCAGGGTGTAGATGTTGCCAAACCGTGCGGAGTACAGACCATAGCCGAAACGCCTGGCGAGTTCTGTTGAAATTGGAACGTGCAGGGGTTCGGCGTCCAGCACCGAACATCCGGCAATGCGCAATGCCTGCGCGACATGTTGGGCAAAACAACTGCCAGCGGTGAAAATTTGTGTGTCTTTGCCAATCCGGTGACGCGGTCGATAGATCGCCGGATCGTCGGCAGGATCGCATGATACAACTGCGCTCTTCCAGAACGCCTCTTGCCCCAGCCCTTCATACGGCGAGGTCAACGGCCCCGCCCCGGATCAGGCCGCGCGGGTGGTACGCTGTTCGATACGCTTTTCATGGTCGCCCTGAATAAGGCGGTGAACGTAAATACCCGGCAAATGGATCGCATCGGGATCAAGGGAACCACGGGGAACGATTTCTTCGACTTCCATGACACAGGTTTTGCCACACATCGCCGCGGGAGGGTTAAAATTGCGCGCAGTCTTGCGAAAAATTGCGTTGCCGGTATCGTCCGCTTTCCATGCCTTGACGATGGCCAGATCGGCGACGATGCCGCGTTCGAGCACATAGGTTTCGCCGTCGAAATCCTTGTGTTCCTTGCCCTCCGCCACCTGCGTACCGACGCCGGTTTTGGTGTAGAAGCCTGGGATACCTGCCCCGCCAGCGCGCATACGTTCGGCCAGGGTGCCCTGCGGATTGAATTCGATTTCCAGCTCACCGGAAAGATATTGCTGCATGAACAGGTCGTTTTCGCCGACATAAGAACTGACCATCTTCTTGACCTGTTTGGTCTGCAACAACACGCCTAGCCCGAAATCGTCGACACCGGCGTTGTTGGACACAACTGTCAGATCCTTCGTCCCCGCATCACGGATGGCGGCGATCAGGTTTTCCGGGATGCCGCACAGACCGAAGCCGCCAGCGGCGATCAACATGCCGTCAAAGAGGAGACCGTCGAGTGCGTCGGCAGCAGAGTCATATAGTTTTTTCATGGATTCTCTCCCGGGGACAGCTTGGCGGTTTGTCACTGGGATTTCGGGCAAAGTCAACGCGCCGGACTCCCACTGATTCAGTCGACTTCGGTTCAGGCTTTCTTTTTGGCTCGGGTGCGTTTCTTTCCGCCCTTGGCTTCGCGTTCCGCGATCAAGTCGACGGCCAATGCCATCGTAACATCACCCGGCTCGGTGCCTTTGGGAATCGTTGCGTTGACTTTTTCCCATTTGACGTAGGGGCCATAACGGCCATCCATAACATTCACTGCGCCGCCGCGTTCGGGGTGTTCACCCAGCTCGTGCAGGGGCTTGGCCGCTGATCGTCCGCGTCCACCGGGATTGGCGCGTTTCTCGGCCAGCAGCTCCACCGCGCGGTTCATACCGATTTCAAACACGTCGCCCGGGTCTTTGAGATTGGCGTAAATCGGCTTCGCCTCGTCCGGCAATTGGTGCACGATATAGGGGCCGAAGCGTCCGAAATTGGAACTAACATTTCCGCCATCGGGATGCGCGCCAACGATGCGTGGCAATGAAAGAAGCGTCAAAGCCTTTTCCAGAGTCATCGCGTCCTTGTCCCAGCCACGAGGCAGCGAGGCGCGGGGTGGTTTCTTGTTCTCGGGCGTGGGTTCTCCACGCTGGACATAGGGGCCGAAACGCCCCGTCTTCAACCAGATTTCGTCGCCATTGTCTTCGCCAAGTACATATTCGTCGCCTTCTGCACCTTCACCGGCAATTGGACGCGTGTAAGTGCATTCGGGATAACGGCCACAGCCCACGAAACCGCCGGTGCGTGAGGTCTTCAGATGCAGTTGACCAAGACCGCATTTGGGGCAGACGCGCGAGTCAGACCCATCTTCACGCGGTGGGTAGAGCTGTGGTGCAAGAGCTTCATCGAGCTTGTCGAGCACTTCTGTGATCCGCAGCCCTGACGTCTCGTCGATCTGCGCTTTGAAATCGCGCCAAAACCGGTCGAGCACGTTTTTCCAGTCGCGCTCGCCCGCAGTGATGTCGTCGAGTTCTTCTTCCAGATTGGCGGTGAATTCATAGCCCACATATTTGCGGAAGAAGTTCAGCAGGAAAATCGTGACGATCCGGCCCTTGTCCTCGGGGAACAGGCGGTTCTTTTCCTTACGCACATATTCGCGCTCCTGAATTGTAGTGACGATGGAGGCATATGTAGAGGGTCGCCCGATCCCGAGTTCTTCCATGCGCTTTACCAGTGTCGCCTCGGTATAACGCGGCGGGGGCTGGGTGAAATGCTGTTCCGGCGTGACGGAGTGTTTCTTTGCGGTCTCGCCCTGATTGATTGCGGGAAGACGCTTGTCGTCTTCATCGATGACCTGATCGTCACGGCCCTCTTCGTAAACCCGCATGAAGCCGTCGAAGAGGACAACCTGTCCGGTGGCGCGAAGGCCGACCTGGCCATCGGCGCTGGCCACATCCACGGTTGTGCGTTCCAGTTTGGCGGCTTCCATCTGGCTGGCAATCGTGCG
Organism: uncultured Paracoccaceae bacterium; assembly: GCA_951812305.1. GTDB lineage: Bacteria > Pseudomonadota > Alphaproteobacteria > Rhodobacterales > Rhodobacteraceae > Rhodobacter_B. The sequence continues at coordinate 1,077,407 of CATOSB010000002.1, read as the reverse complement.
TTTCCAGATCAGATCATAGAGTTTGCGTTGGTCCGGTTCGGAAATTTTCAGATCACGGGGATGCAGGTTCATTTCCGTGGGCCGAATGCATTCATGCGCCTCTTGCGCGTTCTTCGCCTTGTTTTTGTACATCCTCGGAGAGCCCGGGACGTATTCGGCGCCATAGCGATCCTTGATCGTGTCACGCGCGGCATGGACGGCCTCGGGCGCCATATCGATACCGTCGGTCCGCATGTAGGTGATGAGACCTGCTTCATAAAGGCGCTGGGCGGTCGACATAGTCTGGCGCGCGCCGAAGCCGAATTTGCGGCTGGCCTCTTGTTGCAGGGTCGAAGTCATGAACGGCGCAGAGGGGTTGCGGCTGGCTGGTTTGGCCTCGACTGACTTGACCGTCAGGTCACGGGATTCGATTGCATGAACTGCCAGTTCGGCCTGTGTGGCGTTTTCGATCGACTTTTTGTCGAGCTTTTCGCCAGCGAGAGTCGTCAGCCGTGCCTCGAACTCCTGGCCGCGTGGGGTGGCGAGGATGGCTTTGACCGACCAGTATTCCTGCGCCCGGAACGCCTCGATCTCCATCTCTCGTTCGACGATCAGGCGCAAGCAAACCGATTGAACCCGACCGGCAGAACGCGCGCCGGGCAGTTTGCGCCAAAGGACGGGGGAGAGGTTAAAGCCGACGAGGTAATCCAGCGCGCGGCGGGCGAGATAGGCCTCGACCAGATCCCCATCTACCTCGCGCGGGTTCTGCATTGCCTCTGTCACGGCGGATTTGGTGATGGCGTTGAAAACGACGCGGGAAACCGGCGTATCTTTCCTGATCGCCTTTCTTTTGCGCAGGGCCTCTTCAAGGTGCCAGCTGATCGCTTCCCCTTCGCGATCCGGGTCAGTTGCGAGGATCAGGGCGTTGTCATCTTTCAACGCATCGGCAATGGCTTTGACGTGTTTTCTGGAGTCGTTGCCAACCTCCCATTTCATCTGAAACTCATGCTCGGGGTCGACAGAACCATCTTTTGGCGGCAAGTCGCGGACGTGGCCGTAAGAGGCCAACACCGTGTAATCCTTGCCCAAATACTTGTTGATTGTCTTCGCCTTTGCAGGGGATTCAACGACGACAACGGGCATGGATTTCCTTTCGAGAGGGCGAAACGGCTATGGCGGCGGAAGATGTGGGGGCTTGTGTCGGATTGTCAATGCGTCAGATTTCAAGAAATTCGGAAAGGCCCTTTTTGATGACGGATTGTAACTCCCAAGCACCCCCCACGTTTGAGTGTTATTGTCAGTTTTATGGTGAGTCGAATTTGCCATTTTGCGCGTGTTTTCTTTCTTTCTTGTCTGAATTCTGTGGCGCCGGGTTGATTTCTCTGAATCAGTGGTGGGATGGATCAGGTTGCCGCCCTTGAACAACTTCTCGCCACGGCTCTGCGTCGGATCGCTGAGCTTGAAGCTGCGTTGGCGAGCATGGCGGAAGAGATCACGGACCTGCGCCGACAGTTGGCCAAGAACAGCAGCAATAGCAGCAAGCCCCCTTCAAGTGATGGCCTGAAGAAGCCAGCCCCGCGCAGCCTGCGTGGCAAATCCGGAAAGAAAAGTGGCGGCCAAGTTGGCCACCGGGGCGACACCCTGCGCCAGACGTCAACACCCGACTTTGTCGAACGGCATGAGGCGACGCATTGCAGCGCCTGTCAGAGCGCCCTGACGGCGGAGATGGTGAAAGGGATCGAGAAGCGTCAGGTGTTCGACTTGCCTGCGCCACGCCTGGAGGTCACCGAGCATCAGGCGGCGGTTTATTGTTGCGACCATTGTCGAGCCACGACGACGGCTGGCTTTCCCGATGGCGTGGCCGCGCATGTGCAATATGGCACGCGCATGCGGGCAGTGGCGGTCTATTGCAATGTTCAGCAGCTGATACCCGAGGATCGGGTCTGCCAGCTTATGCGCGACCTGTTTGGGGCCACCAGCTTGTGCGCGGCCAGCGTGACCAACTGGACGCGCGGCGCGGCAAATAAGATGGGTGTCGTGGTTGAACACATTCTCGCCCGGCTTGCCGAAGGCGGCGTTCGGCATCTGGACGAGACCGGACTTCGTGTTGCCGGCAAGCTGCACTGGCTGCACACGATCTGCGATACCGCCTTCACCCATTACCGCATCAGCGCCAAACGCGGTGCTGTTCCAACCTTCCTGACCGGCGGGACGATCATTCATGATCACTGGAAACCCTACTACGCCCATATGAGCGGAGTGGACGCCCACGCCCTCTGCGGGGCGCATCACTTGCGCGAACTCAAGGCCATCGAAGAGATCGAAAAAGAGCCTTGGGCGACGGAGATGAGCGCAGTGCTTCATAGCGCCAATCAGCTCAGATGCGCGGCTCAGGATCAAGGCGAGACCGAACTCCCGGAACTGGTTCGCCAGGGTATAGTCACCAGATACATGGCGATCCTCGCCAAGGGGCTCGCCTTCCACGAACGCCAGCCCCCGCTGGCCAAAAGCCCCGGCACCCGCGGCCGAAAAGCCAGGCGGCCAGGCCACAACCTGCTCCTCCGCCTGCGTGACTACCGCGATGACGTTTTGCGATTCATCGCCGACTTCGCGGTCCCATTCACAAACAATCAGGCCGAACAGGACCTGCGCATGATGAAGCTGCGCATGAAAATCTCGGGCACCTTCCGCACCCTCGAGGGCGCGCGGGTCTTCGCCGACATCAGGTCCGTCATCTCGACGGCCAGAAAACACGGGTTCAACATCCTGGAAATCCTGACCCTGTCACCACCTCAGATCATCGCACGGCTCTGACGGAACAAAACCCCGCAACCCTATCGGACAGGGTGCTTGGGAGTTACGACGGATTGGCTTAAAGATCAGCTTGCCCGCGCAAGCAACCCGCCAGGCTGTCGGGCGATCTTTCCGTCAAGTTCGAGGGCCAGAATTTCCGGCGCCAGGGTTTTGGCCGGAAGTTCGAGGTCCCGGATCAGCTGATCTTCGGCAATCGGGCTTGGACCGAGCCGGTCGAGTATCTGCTGATGCAGAGCGTTGATTTCGCGCAGGTCAGGCTTTGCGGGTTCGGGCTTGGTCGGGCGTTCTTCACAGACGGCCGAAGCGCTGGTTGCACCTAACGCCTCAATCACATCATCCGCGCCGCGCACAAGGGTTGCGCCGTCGCGCAACAACATGTTGCAGCCCGACGCGCGCGCGTCGAAGGGATGGCCGGGGACGGCCAGCACCTCGCGCCCCTGATCGAGCGCATTGCGCGCGGTGATCAGGCTGCCGGATTTGGCAGCGGCTTCCACGACGATCACGGCCTTGGAAAGTCCGGAGATGATGCGGTTGCGGGCCGGGAAATGGCGTGCCCGCGGTTGCAGGTTCATCGGTCCTTCCGAAAGGCGCAGACCCTTTTCCGCGATCTCCTGTGCCAGAACCGCATTTTCTGCCGGGTAAACAACGTCAACACCCCCGGCCAATACGGCCACTGTCCCTTTGTCCACTGCGGCCAGATGCGCGGATGTGTCGATGCCGCGCGCCATGCCAGAGACGACAACAAAACCGGCATCGGCCAAGCCTGCGGACAAAGCGCGCGCCATCCGCGCACCAAGGCTGGAGGCGTTTCGTGCGCCCACCAGCGCGATCATAGGGCGGGCAAACAGACTGGTGTCACCAATCGCCCAGAGAATTGGCGGCGCATCGGGCAGATCCGTCAGCGGTTGAGGGTATTCAGGCGATCCATACGCAATTGGCCGGGCACCTGCCAAGCGCCCGGCCTTGAGTTCCTGCAACGCGGCACCTTCCGAGCAGGGTTCATAATTTGCGACCCCTGCGGCGCGCGCCACGTCTGGCAGTGAGTGGATGGCAGCATTCGCATTCCCGTGTTCACCGATCAGCCGAAAAAATGTCGTCGGCCCGACGCGGCGAGATCGCAAGAGACAAAACCAGGCGACCCAATCTTCCTCGCTTCTGGGTGGGGTGAGGGGGTGGGGTGAAGGGAGTAAATCCGTGGCCATCCCGGTTCCGTCTTCTTGCTAAGCCACAATTGCGCCGCAACGGTTAATACTTGGTGAACTTCACCGCGAATTCTCGCGGATTTTGATAAGTATCAGGAAAGACATCGCTTTTGCGGAGAATTTGAACCGAATTCTGTGCGTGGCCGCGAATCGCTGCGGGTCAGGCCGCTGCTCCGCCAACGGTCAGCCCGCCAATCAGCAATGTTGGCTGCCCGACGCCAACGGGCACCCATTGTCCGGCCTTGCCGCAATTGCCGATGCCGGGATCAAGCGCCATGTCGTTGCCGATGGCCTTGATCTGCTGCATTGCCGTGGGTCCGTCACCAATCAGCGTCGCGCCTTTGACGGGTGCGCCGGTTTTGCCGTTTTTGACACGGTAGGCTTCGGTGCAGCTGAACACGAACTTGCCATTGGTGATGTCAACCTGACCGCCACCAAATCCGACCGCGTAGATGCCGTCCTTCAACTCGGCCACGATATCTTCTGGCTTTGCGTCGCCGCCCAGCATGTAGGTGTTTGTCATACGTGGCATCGGGATGTGGGCATAAGATTCCCGGCGACCGTTGCCGGTGGTAGGGACGCCCATCAGGCGGGCGTTCTGCCGGTCCTGCATATAGCCGACAAGGATACCGTCCTCGATCAGAATATTTTTTCCCGATGGCGTGCCCTCGTCGTCCACGGTGAGGGATCCGCGCCGATCGGGGATCGTGCCGTCATCCAGCACGGTCACGCCTTTGGAAGCAACGCGTTGGCCCATGAGTTCAGCAAACGCGCTGGTCTTCTTGCGGTTGAAGTCGCCTTCCAGCCCGTGGCCGACCGCTTCGTGCAACAGGATGCCTGGCCAGCCGGACCCCAACGCGACATCCATCACGCCGGCAGGGGCGGGTTCAGCGTTCAGGTTCACGTTCGCAATGCGCAGCGCCTCTTTCACAACGCCTTGCCAGTGGGATTTGTCGATCAGCCCATCGAGACCCAGCCGTCCACCGCCGCCCATCGAACCGGTTTCGCGTCGGCCGTTTTCTTCGACGATGACCTGAACGTTCAACCGCGACATCGGGCGGATATCGCGCACGAGCGCGCCTTCGGGGCGAAGGATCTCGACTTCCTGAATCGACGCAGCAATGCTGGCAGACACCTGCACAACGCGCGAATCCAGATCGCGGGCAAAAGCGTCGATCTCGCGCAATGTCTCAACTTTCACAGGAAAGGTCGCGCCATCCATCGGGTTCTCAGCGGTATAAAGCCTGTGGTTGGTGTGCTTTGGCGCCTCGGCCAATGTGCCGCCGCCATCGCCAACAGCCAGCCGCGCCGTCGCAACGGCGCGTTTCAACGCGCTTTCCGAAATTTCGGTTGAATGGGCATAGCCTGCGGTTTCGCCGCGCACGGCCCGTAAACCGAACCCTTCGGATGCGTCATAGCTGGCAGTTTTGACTCGACCGTCATCAAAACTGATCATCTCTGAGCGGCGACGCTCCAGGAAAAGTTCGCCATCATCTGCACCGGCGACGGCTTCGTTCAGCAGAGCCAAGGCTGCGTCCTTGTCGAGCGCGGTTTCGAATGGTCTGAAGGCTGTGTCGGTCATGTTTCGGTTCCTTGCGGTTGATCAGCCCATAATGTCAGTTGGCCCAGTTCCGTCTCGCTTCTTTTCAACCATCCAAGCGCCGGACCTTCCTGTCGGAACACGCCAACATTAAGGACGCTGCCTGCAGATGCGATGGTCTGAAACATCCGGGAGATACCAAATGCCAGATCGTCCGGCGCCAAGAGTGCCATTCGGGTGTGCGGCGCGCGCAGTTGATAGAGATATGTCATTCTTTCATAAAGGCCGATCGTCTTCCTGAAATCGAGTTCCAAATCAACGATGTCCTTGATAATGGCAATTTCCGGAGTGCCCGCCTGATACCTGTGGTCTGCATGATACTTTTCAATATCAGTTATGATGTCCTCGGCGAGGACGACGCCGGACACGTTAATTAGCGCCAGTGAGCAATCATGCGTGAAAAGATACGATACGGCCAATTGGTCGCTCCCTGAAATCAAGGCGTAAGCGGGTGCATACATATTCCACGAAACGGCCCGGTGCGCCACTTTGGCGCGCTACCGGCTTAATAAATGTTTACCGTCCCGGCATAATGAGCGGCTGAATGCCGCAATGGAAAACCTTGAGGGTCGGGGCACAATATGGTTTCTGGCCGCCAAAGTGGCAACGGGACTCGGGCTGCACAATTGCGCGAAGTTTCTTTGGCAAGGCAAACGCCCCAGGCGAACAGGAAATGAATATGCGGATCCTTTCTTCTTTCACCGGCCTGATGGCGGCCATGATGACCACGCTTTTTGCGGGGCTCGCCCATGCGCAGGACGGGTTGGAAGGGCTGAAAACCATCGGCAAACCAGACCCGGACAAAATCGGATTTCAGCCTGCAGCGACCGAGCTGATGCGCGACATTGTCTGGCTGGACAATATGCTTTTGGTGATCATCTCTGCGATCACGGCATTTGTTATGTTGCTCCTGTTGGTGGTAATTTTGCGTTTCAACAAACGCGCGAACCCTGAAGCCGCGACATTTACCCATAACTCTCCGCTGGAAGTGACTTGGACCATCGTGCCGATTGTGGTGCTTGTATTCATCGGTGCCTTTTCGCTTCCGGTGCTGTTCAAGCAGCAGGAAATCCCGGAGGGCGACATCGTGATCAAGGCCACTGGGTATCAGTGGTATTGGGGGTATGAATATGTCGATGAAGGGCTGGAATTCGAAGCCTTCCTGCTGGGCAGCCCAGAGGCCGTTGTGAACGCAGGCTACAATGCGGATGAGTATCTGCTGGCGACTGACAATGCGATGGTGATCCCGACGGGCAAAACGATCGTTGTGCAAGTGACGGCTGCTGATGTGATCCACGCCTGGACGATCCCGGCATTTGGGGTGAAACAGGATGGCGTTCCGGGTCGGTTGGCAGAGCTTTGGTTCGAAGTCGACGAGGGCATGGAGGGCATCTATTTCGGTCAGTGCTCGGAACTTTGCGGCAAGGACCATGCTTACATGCCGATCACGGTTAAGGCTGTGACTCAGGCTCAGTACGACGAGTGGCTTGCCGGTCCGGCGCAGGAATTCGCCATCGACGGCGCGGTGAAGCCCGCCGTTCGTGTGGCTTCGGCTGACTAATCTGGCTGCAACCCAAGGGGCACGCGGGACCGTGCGCCCGTTTGGTTAGGTGACATGAGCGATCTGAGCATCAATACACACGAAGAAACCGGAGAGGCCGGTTTTGGCGACTATTTCGCCCTGTTGAAGCCGCGTGTGATGTCGCTGGTGATATTCACGGCACTGGTCGGTTTGATCGTAGCTCCGGTCGCGGTGCACCCCGTCGTGGCGCTGGCCTCGATCCTGTTCATCGCCATCGGCGCAGGTGCATCGGGTGCGCTGAACATGTGGTGGGATGCGGATATCGACGCGGTTATGAAGAGGACGGCGAAACGTCCGGTCCCTGCTGGTCGTGTGACGCCCGAAGAAGCGCTGGCCGTTGGGCTTGGCCTGTCGGGTATGGCGGTCGTGATGCTGGGGCTGGCGGCGAACCTGCTAGCGGCGTTCCTCTTGGCCTTTACCATTTTCTTCTACGCCGTCGTTTACACGATGTGGCTGAAACGCTGGACGCCGCAAAACATCGTCATTGGGGGTGCGGCCGGGGCTTTCCCGCCGATGATCGGCTGGGCGGTGGCCACGGGTGGCGTTTCGGTCGAATCTGTCCTGATGTTCGCGCTGATCTTCATGTGGACACCACCGCATTTCTGGGCCTTAGCGCTGTTCATGAAGTCGGATTATGCCGAGGCCAAAGTGCCGATGCTGACGGTCACGCATGGCCGCAAGGTTACGCGCACGCATATTTTGGCCTATACGTTTTTGCTGATGCCAGTGGCGCTTGGCCTTGGGTTCACCTCTGTTGGTGGGCCGGTTTATCTGGCGGCGGCTGCGGTAATGAATGCGGTGTTCCTGAAAGGAGCAATCGACATCTGGCGGCGTGATGAGGCGGCGGCAGAGGCGGACAGCTATCGCACTGAGAAAGCAGTGTTCAAGTTTTCGATCCTCTATCTTTTCCTGCATTTCGGCGCACTTCTGATTGAGGCAACGCTGCGGTCATTCGGGATCGGAGGATGGTGATGGCGATCAAAGCGGAACATGAACTGCACCAACGCCGCAAATCGCGGAATGTTGGCGTCGGCCTTGTTTTGCTGGGGTTCGCGGCGCTCATGTTTGCCTTAAGCGTTGTGAAAATCAACTCGCTTGGCGGCCCGGTCGAAGGGTTTGACCACGTTTCGCGACCTGCACTGGTGCCGGTGGAAGGCAGCGAATGAGGCTGGAAGGCCGCCATAAGACACTGGCCCAGACGCTGGGTGTGGTTGTCACGATGGGCGCCTTGGCCTGGGCGTCGGTGCCTTTTTACGATTGGTTTTGCCGGGTAACAGGATTTGGTGGCGCAACTGGTGTGTCAACGACAGCCAGCGATGTGGTGCTGGACGAGACCGTTCTGGTTCGTTTCGACGGCTCGCTGGACCGCGGTATGCCGTGGGACTTCAAACCGGTTGTCCGCACGATGGAAGTGAAGCTGGGCGAAACCAACCTTGCCTTCTATGAAGCCCACAATCCGACCGACCGTCCGGTGGCAGGAAGCGCAAGTTTCAACGTCTATCCCTATGAGGCCGGCGGTTATTTCGTGAAGATCGACTGTTTCTGCTTTGAAGAGCAGGTCTTGCAGCCCGGTGAAACCGTGCAGATGCCCGTCAGCTTCTTTGTCGACCCCGAAATGTTGGATGATCGCGACGCCAAATTTGTGCGCCGCATCACGCTGTCTTACACCTTCCATGAAATCGAACTGCCTGCGACACAAGCGACTTTGACGCCGGACGCAAGCGTAACTACAACAACCGCGACTGAAGACGAGGGAACGCTCTGACATGGCGCATGAAAAGAACCACGATTATCACATTCTGAACCCCTCTGTCTGGCCGTTTGCTGGTGCGGTGGCGGGTTTTGTCATGCTGTTTGGCTTTGTCCAGATGGTGTCACCCAATGTGGCCAATAACCAGCCCTGGCTGTTTCTGATCGGCCTTGCCGGTGTTCTTTTCGTCATGTTCGCGTGGTGGTCCGAGGTGGTGGAAGAGGCGCATCAGGGCGATCACACGCCGGTTGTCGCCATCGGCCTGCGCTATGGCTTCATGATGTTCATCATGTCCGAGGTTATGTTCTTCGCGGCATGGTTCTGGAGCTTCTTCAAACATGCGATGTACCCGATCCATCCCGACGGCATCAGTCCGGCGGTAGATGGTGTCTGGCCGCCTGCGGGGATTGAGACATTTGATCCCTGGCACCTGCCGTTGATCAACACGCTTATCCTTTTGTGCTCGGGTTGTGCGGCAACCTGGGCGCACCACGCGATTGCACATGATAACAACCGCAAAGACCTTGTGAACGGCCTGATCATCGCCGTTATTCTAGGTGTCTTGTTCACGGTCCTGCAGGCCTATGAATACAGCCATGCGGCGTTTGGTTTTTCGGGCAATATCTATGGCGCCAACTTCTTTATGGCGACGGGGTTCCACGGATTCCATGTCGTCATCGGCACGCTGTTCCTGACTGTCTGTTTGATCCGCGCACTCAAAGGCCACTTCACGCCAGAGCGGCACATCGGGTTCGAAGCGGCGGCGTGGTACTGGCACTTCGTGGATGTTGTCTGGTTGTTCCTGTTTGCTGCCGTATACATCTGGGGCGGCTGAGGCAGCCACATCAAATCTGCAAAAAGGGCGTGGGGATTTCCCGCGCCCTTTGTTATTTCAAAGCCATGGACTCACAAATCCTTTTGATGGTTGACCCGGTGGGCGACCAGATCTTCCCGGTCTCGTCGCGCGCATTCTCGGTCATAACCGCACCGCGCGACCGGGTGCTCGCGCGCAACTGCGTGGCGCTGTTTCTGGACCGCAACGGAAAGGTCTGGCGGATTGAGGGGATCGAGCCGATGGAGCGCGGAGTCTGGGCAAAGTTGCGCCCGTGGCTGGAGATGCCCGTGCCAGCGGAATATCAGCTAGTCGAAGTTGTGGACGAGAACCTTCTTGAGGACATGCAAACGATGATTCTGGACGCCGTCGCCTATACGCGCGAACGCCACGGCATAGAGCCGGACGAATGGTGGGCGATGACTGCGCCAATAGATGAAGTGCGGGCTGAAGTTTCGGGAGCTGATAGCCTCTCCGATCTCTATGCGCGTATCCGGTTTCCGGCGGATGAAGAGTGTCTGGATTTACTTTGATGCGGCGGTATCTGGTTCCATTGATCTTCGGCGCCGGGGGTGTGGCAATTCTTGTCTCTCTTGGCATTTGGCAGGTGCAGCGTCTTGCTTGGAAAGAAGGTGTTCTTGCCGAGATCGAAGAGCAAATCACGGCGGAGGCCATACCGATATTTTCTGAACCGTTCGAGGAGTTCATGGCTGTTTCGGCAAACGGTCGGATCACGGAGGATGAGGCACATGTGCTGACCTCTCGAAAGCCTAACGGGGCGGGATTTCGGGTCATAGCGGCGTTTGAAACGGAAGGTCGGCGGGTGCTGCTGGACAGGGGGTTTATTCCTGAAACGGACAAAAGCGCAGCCCGTTCGGCGGCGGACGCGACGATCACCGGGAATTTCCGCAACGTGGATGAAAGCGACGGCTTTACCCCGCCGCCCGATCTGGCGAAAAACATCCATTTCGCCCGCGACGTGCCGGTTCTGGCCGAAACACTTGGCGCGGAGCCGATCTTGATCATCCTGCGCGAAACATCCGAGGAAAACCCACCCGTTTCGCCGTGGCCGGTGGATACATCGGGCATACCAAACAATCACCTTGAATATGCGCTCACGTGGTTTTCGCTCGCGCTTGTCTGGGCGGGGATGACAGTGTTCCTGCTGTGGCGTATCAGGGCGCGCAACGACTGAATTGGATTGGCTGACATGCGCTATATCTCGACGCGGGGCGAGGCCCCGGTCTTAGGTTTCGACGAGGCGATGCTGACGGGGTTGGCGCGCGATGGCGGTCTTTATCTGCCGGAAAGCTTCCCGCAAATGAGTGTCGGCGACATCGCGGCGTTGGCGGGCCTGACCTATGAGGAAGTGGCGTTTCGCGTAATGCGGCCCTTTGTGGGTGATGTTTTCACTGACGCCGAATTCAGCGATATCATTGCAAAGGCTTACGCTGGTTTCGACCACGCGGCACGTGCGCCGTTGGTGCAGTTGGGGCCGAACCATTTCCTGTGCGAGTTGTTCCACGGGCCGACGCTGGCGTTCAAGGATTTCGCCATGCAGCTGATTGGCCAGCTGTTTCAGTTTGAACTCGCCCGGCGAGGCGAACGGGTAACCATTGTGACCGCGACCAGCGGCGACACCGGCGCGGCGGCGGTCGAGGCGTTTGGTGGGCTGGATAATGTCGATCTTTTCGTCTTGCTGCCCAAGGGTCGGGTCAGCCCGGTTCAGCAGCGACAGATGACGACGCCGACGGCAGCGAATGTCCACGCACTGGCGGTTGACGGCAATTTCGACGATTGCCAGTCGCGGCTGAAGGACATGTTCAACGATTTTGATTTCCGCGATGGCGTGCGGCTGGCCGGGGTGAATTCGATTAACTTTGCCCGGGTGTTGGCGCAGGTGGTCTATTACTTCAGCAGTGCTGTGTCTCTGGGCGCGCCGCATCGTGCGGTCGATTTCACCGTTCCGACCGGCAATTTCGGCGACATATTCGCAGGCTATGTAGCGAAACGGATGGGGCTGCCGATCGGGCAATTGGTCATTGCGACAAACCAGAACGATATCTTGCACCGCACGCTTGCGACGGGCGCCCACGCGATGGAAGGCGTCACGCCGTCGATCAGCCCGTCGATGGACATCCAGATCAGCAGCAATTTCGAACGCGCGCTGTTTTACGCCTATGGCGAGGATGCGGCAGCGATACGCCATGAAATGACGGCCCTGAAGCACGAAGGTGGGTTTCAGGTCAGTCAGGGAGCGCTGGAAGCGTTGCGCGAGACATATGTATCCGGCCGCGCGAGCGAAGTGGAAACCAGCGCCACGATTGCAAGCGAAGTCGGCGCGAGCGGCGAGATCCTGTGCCCGCATTCGGCGGTCGGTGTGAAGGTCGCGGGCGAAAACATCGGCGCAAACCCTATGATCACGTTGGCCACGGCGCATCCGGCGAAGTTTCCCGATGCGGTTGAGGCGGCCACAGGAATACATCCCCCCCTTCCCAAGCGGATGGCGGACCTTTATGAGCGTCCCGAACGGCTGACCGAGGTGCCAAACGACCTTGGTGCTTTGCAAACACTCATCAGGGATCGCATCAAAAAGTGACCGTCAAACTGCATGAATTTCCTAACGGCTTCCGGGTCGTGGCAGAGGAAATGCCGGGGCTGAATTCGGCCTCTATCGGTATCTGGGTGTCCGCTGGTGGCCGCCACGAGCGGCTGGAACAAAACGGCATTGCGCATTTTCTGGAGCACATGGCGTTTAAAGGGACCAAACGGCGTTCGGCGCTGCAGATCGCCGAGGCTATCGAAGACGTGGGTGGCTATATCAACGCTTATACCAGCCGCGAAATGACCGCGTATTACGCGCGGGTGCTGGAAGATGATGTGGCACTGGCGCTCGACGTGCTGGGCGACATTGCTCTGAACCCCGTGTTCGATGAAAACGAGATCGAAACGGAGCGCGGCGTAATCCTGCAAGAGATCGGGCAAGCCCAGGATACGCCCGACGATGTGGTTTTCGACTGGCTTCAGGAAGTTGCATATCCAGAACAGCCAATGGGACGAACAATTCTGGGGCCGTCAGAGCGGGTGCGCACCTTTTCCAAGGGCGATCTGAAGAATTTCGCTTCAGAGCATTACCGGCCCGAACGCATGATCCTTTCGGTTGCCGGTGCCTTTGACTATGACCGTGTCTTAGTGATGGCAGAGCAACTGTTCGGTGGTCTGGAACGGGGGCAAACGGATTTACTGGTTCCCGCACGGTTCGCGGGCGGCGAGCGCCACGAGGTCAAGTCGCTTGAGCAGGTACACTTCGCGCTGGCTTTTGAAACGCCCGGTTACATGGACGACGCGGTTTACACGGCTCAGGTCTATTCCAGCGTGCTGGGTGGCGGGATGTCATCCCGGCTATTTCAGGAAATTCGCGAACGCCGCGGGCTTTGTTATTCAATATTTGCGCAAACCGGGGCCTATGCCGATACCGGTATGACGACGATTTATGCGGGCACCAGTGGTGAACAGATCGGCGATCTGGCGCGGATCACGATTGATGAACTGAAACGTGCCGCCGACGACCTGAACGAAGCGGAAGTCGAACGCGCACGGGTCCAGATGAAGGCCGGGATGCTGATGGGGCTTGAAAGCCCGTCAGCGCGGGCCGAGCGGATGGCGCGGCTGGTGGAGATTTGGGGGCGGGTCCCGGGCGTTGATGAAGTGGTGCAGAAGATCGAAGCGGTAACCCATAGTTCGGTCAGGGAATTTGCCACGGGACTGATAGAAGATACGCGTCCAGCAATGATGGTCTATGGCCCCGCCGAAGCCGCCCCGCGGCTTGACGATCTGACCGGACGAATGGCCGCGTGATGTTCGCCCGGGCGCGCAAAGTCCGGATCGAAACAGAGCGCATGACACTGCGCCCGCCAACCCATTCCGATTTTCGTCATTGGGTGGATTTGAGGCGGGAAAGCCGGCAGTTCCTGACGCCGTGGGAACCGACCTGGGCGGCAGATCACCTTACGCGCAGGGCATTTACGAACCGGGTTTATTGGGCAGGCCGTTCGATATCGGCGGATTCCGCGGTGCCTTTGTTCTTGTTCCAGCGATCTGATCAGCGGCTTTTGGGCGCGATCACATTAGACAATATCCGGCGCGGTCCGGCGCAGGCCGGGACGCTTGGATACTGGATCGGCGAGCCGTTTGCGCGGCAAGGATACATGCGTGAGGCGATTATCGCGATCACCCATTATGGTTTTGAAACACTGGATCTGAGCCGGGTCGAAGCCGCCTGCCTGCCGGAAAACACGGCCAGCCGGGGTGTGCTGGAAAAAAGCGGTTTCAAATACGAGGGTGTCGCGCAAAGTTACCTGCAGATCAACGGGCGGTGGCGGAACCATGTGCTTTACGCAAGCTTGCGCACCGACCGGCGGGGCAAAACCGATGTGGGTTGACGGCCGGTTCACATGATTTGGTATCGGGCGCTGATAACGGTACTTTCACCGGTCGTGGCACTTTGGCTGATGTTCCGTTTGGTGCTTCGTCGCGAACAACCAAGTGACATTTGGGAACGGCTGGGTCGACCGGTGTTAGACCTGCCCTCCAGTATCTGGATACACGGGGCTTCAAATGGGGAACTGACTTCTGCACGCCCTCTGATTGAAGCATTGAAACGGGCGTTTCCGGAAATATCGCTGGTCGTGACGGCTAATACGACAACGGGGCGAGACTTGGTGATAGGCTGGGCCATGACCAATGTCTATGCAGCCTTGGCGCCATTGGATTTTCGGGCTTGTCTTGCTGGATTTCGCCGCCGTGCGTCACCCGCCGCCATGTTGGTTTTAGAAAACGAGATATGGCCGAACCGGATTGCCACGGCTAAAGGCCCCGTGATCGTGGTCGCCGCCCGCGTTTCAGACAAGGCCGCCAGGAATTGGCGGCGGTTTCCGGGCCTGGCGAAGGGTGTCGCGATAAGGCTCGATCTGGTTTTGCCGCAGAACTCAGAATCCACAGAACGATTGACCACGTTTGGAATGTCGCCCGACGGAATTGGAGCGACGATCAATCTGAAATCTCTGGTAAGCCTGCCTGACCCGGATGCTGGCGAATTGAAGCGGCTTTCAGCGGTCTTTCGGCACGATGACACCATTCTTGCGGGCTCCACGCATGAAGGCGAGGATGAGATCATCCTTGCAGCCTATCAATCTGCGTTGAACAGACGCCCGGCACTGAAGCTTATTCTCGCGCCGCGCCACCCACGGCGGGGCGACGCGATTGCGCGCATGTTGGACAAGTCTGGCCTTAATTGGATCCGCAGATCGGAAATGTCGGAACTGAACGCAGATGTTCAGGTGCTTCTGGCCGACACGCTGGGCGAGATGCCGCTTTGGTATTCACTGGCGTCGGCCACGTTTGTCGCTGGATCACTGACCCCAAATGGTGGCCATACGCCATTTGAACCAATGAAATTCCGTTCTGCCGTGCTTGTGGGCCCGAATGTCGAGAACTTCGAAGATGTCTATGCAAAGTTGGTCGCCAGTGGCGCGGCGCAAATGGTCAAAAACGAGACAGAACTTTGCACGGCGATGGTGGAAATGGGTGATGAGGCGCGGCGCAGGGGAATGGTAATTGCAGCCGAAAGAATGGCTCAACAACTCGGCTCGGACGACGGGATTGAACAGGTCATCGAATACCTAAAAGAAAAAATCTAGCAAAGTGCCGGGTTGGAACCTGAACCTTGTTTTGTTAGCGTTAGTCAACTGCAGGCAGGGTTGATTTCAGACGGTGCACTATGGGTAAATTGAAGACCCGGCCCATAAGATTGGGTGGACGAAAGAAAAGTGCCATTCGCCTTCAATTCGGGGCGCTTTGCTATCGTGTTCGCAAAGACGAGTTGCAGGTCTTGATGGTGTCCAGCCGTGGAACAAAGCGCTGGATCATACCTAAGGGCTGGCCGATGGATGGCGCCACACCGGCGGACGCGGCGTTGCGCGAAGCGTGGGAAGAGGCCGGTGTAAAGGGCACAGTGAAAGGGCCCAGCATTGGCTTTTATTCCTATAAAAAGCAGCTCGCCGGCAAGCGGTTGGCCTGTATCGTCATCATTTTCCCGGTTAAGGTGAAATCAACCCAAAAGAACTATCCGGAGGCCTCCCAGCGACAGCGCAAATGGGTCACACCGCAAAAAGCCGCAAAGATGCTGAGTGATCCTGAACTTGCCTATTTGGTCAAGAACTTCGATCCGCGCGCGCGAAAGCGGGCTGCCTGAGCCTGCCAAACCTTGTAATTGTCGGGAAAAGAGATATTTTTTGACAGTCAACTAAGGCAAAATGAGCAGATGATCCGCTACACGTTAAAATGCAATGAGGACCACAGTTTTGAAAGCTGGTTCGCCAATGGCGAGGCTTTTGAAAAGGTGTAACTCCCAAGCACCCTGTCCGATAGGGTTGCGGGGTTTTGTTCCGTCAGAGCCGTGCGATGATCTGAGGTGGTGACAGGGTCAGGATTTCCAGGATGTTGAACCGGTGTTTTCTGGCCGTCGAGATGACGGACCTGATGTCGGCGAAGACCCGCGCGCCCTCGAGGGTGCGGAAGGTGCCCGAGATTTTCATGCGCAGCTTCATCATGCGCAGGTCCTGTTCGGCCTGATTGTTTGTGAATGGGACCGCGAAGTCGGCGATGAATCGCAAAACGTCATCGCGGTAGTCACGCAGGCGGAGGAGCAGGTTGTGGCCTGGCCGCCTGGCTTTTCGGCCGCGGGTGCCGGGGCTTTTGGCCAGCGGGGGCTGGCGTTCGTGGAAGGCGAGCCCCTTGGCGAGGATCGCCATGTATCTGGTGACGATACCCTGGCGAACCAGTTCCGGGAGTTCGGTCTCGCCTTGATCCTGAGCCGCGCATCTGAGTTGATTGGCGCTATGAAGCACTGCGCTCATCTCCGTCGCCCAAGGCTCTTTTTCGATCTCTTCGATGGCCTTGAGTTCGCGCAAGTGATGCGCCCCGCAGAGGGCGTGGGCGTCCACTCCGCTCATATGGGCGTAGTAGGGTTTCCAGTGATCATGAATGATCGTCCCGCCGGTCAGGAAGGTTGGAACAGCACCGCGTTTGGCGCTGATGCGGTAATGGGTGAAGGCGGTATCGCAGATCGTGTGCAGCCAGTGCAGCTTGCCGGCAACACGAAGTCCGGTCTCGTCCAGATGCCGAACGCCGCCTTCGGCAAGCCGGGCGAGAATGTGTTCAACCACGACACCCATCTTATTTGCCGCGCCGCGCGTCCAGTTGGTCACGCTGGCCGCGCACAAGCTGGTGGCCCCAAACAGGTCGCGCATAAGCTGGCAGACCCGATCCTCGGGTATCAGCTGCTGAACATTGCAATAGACCGCCACTGCCCGCATGCGCGTGCCATATTGCACATGCGCGGCCACGCCATCGGGAAAGCCAGCCGTCGTCGTGGCTCGACAATGGTCGCAACAATAAACCGCCGCCTGATGCTCGGTGACCTCCAGGCGTGGCGCAGGCAAGTCGAACACCTGACGCTTCTCGATCCCTTTCACCATCTCCGCCGTCAGGGCGCTCTGACAGGCGCTGCAATGCGTCGCCTCATGCCGTTCGACAAAGTCGGGTGTTGACGTCTGGCGCAGGGTGTCGCCCCGGTGGCCAACTTGGCCGCCACTTTTCTTTCCGGATTTGCCACGCAGGCTGCGCGGGGCTGGCTTCTTCAGGCCATCACTTGAAGGGGGCTTGCTGCTATTGCTGCTGTTCTTGGCCAACTGTCGGCGCAGGTCCGTGATCTCTTCCGCCATGCTCGCCAACGCAGCTTCAAGCTCAGCGATCCGACGCAGAGCCGTGGCGAGAAGTTGTTCAAGGGCGGCAACCTGATCCATCCCACCACTGATTCAGAGAAATCAACCCGGCGCCACAGAATTCAGACAAGAAAGAAAAAAAACACGCGCAAAATGGCAAATTCGACTCACCATAAAACTGACAATAACACTCAAACGTGGGGGGTGCTTGGGAGTTACGAAAAGGTTTTGAATGCAGGCATGGTTTCGTGTCCGCAATGCGGTTCGTCTGAGGTCGAAAAGACGCTTATGTCACCGCGCGTGACCACAGCGCGAAAAAAAGCAACGAAGGCGGCGCCGCAATTGAGCACGCCCCAAACTGACGTTGAAAAGCAACTGGCCGCCATGCGAAAAGAGGTTGAGAAGAACTCTGACTATGTAGGAATGAGTTTTGCCACCGAAGCCCGCAAGATGCATGATGGCGACATTCCACACCGGTCGATCTATGGCGAGGCGAAACCGGATGATGCCAAGAAATTGGTCGAAGACGGGGTTCCGGTCGCGCCATTGCCGTTCGTTCCACAACGCAAGACCAACTGATGCGGGTGCTGATCACCGGCGCGAACCGTGGGATCGGGCTGGCGTTGGCTGACGCGTATCGCAAAGGTGGCGAAGAAGTTGTGGCGACCAGCCGGTCGGGCGATACCGGGTATCCGTTGGATGTGACCGATCCCGCATCGCAACGGGGCTTGGCGACACAGCTTGCCGGTGATCCAATCGATTTGTTGATCTGTAATGCCGGGGTTTTCCTGGATAAAGGCACCGCGTTGGCGGAATACACCGCGGATATGTGGGCGGATGGTTTGGCAGCCAATGTTACCGGCGTATTTCTGACCATCCAGAGCCTTCTACCCAACGTGCAAGCTGCGGGTGGCAAGATCGCCATCATATCCTCGCAAATGGCCAGCAGCGAACTCGCCCCCGGTGGCGCTTATCTTTACCGGGCATCCAAGGCGGCGGCTTTGAATCTCGGGCGCAATCTGGCGGTTGATTTGAAGTCTCAGGGCGTTTCCGTGGGCATTTATACCAAGGGTGCTTCAAAATGACTCAGCTATGGATTTTGGGTACCGCCTGAGGTGCTGAGGTGATTCAAGATTGGCAAAGGAGACCACCGATGCCAGCCAGGATACCGATGCGAGCCGATTTTACCGCCAATGATCTGCGCAAGCTTGCCGCAGAGAGTTCTGATGCCCGGCAGAGCCGACGGCTTTTGTCGCTTGCCGCTATCGCCGATGGCATGTCGCGTGGGGCTGCGGCCCGCATTGGCGGGATGGACCGGCAAACGCTCAGGGACTGGGTGCTCCGTTTCAACGCTGATGGTCCAGCGGGGCTGCTGGATCGGCAGCGAGGAGGCTCGCGATCCCGCCTTGACAATGCGCAACTGGATGAACTGGCGGCTCTTGTCGAGACCGGTCCTGATCCTGAAAAGGACGGTGTCGTCCGCTGGCGGCGGGTCGATTTGAAGAATGTGATCAAGGCGCGTTTTGGCGTCGACTATCACGAGCGCCATGTGGGGCAGATTCTGCACAATCTGGGCTTTTCCCACATCAGCGCACGCCCTCAGCACCCGGGGCAGGACGTGCAGGTCATTGAGGATTTCAAAAAAACTTCGGCGACAATCTGAAGGAGACGCTTCAGGGGGTGCCGCCGGACAAACCCGTCGAAATCTGGTTCCAGGACGAGATGCGTCTCGGTCAGAAGAACACCCGCGTCCGCCAGTGGGCACGCAAGGGCACACGGCCCCGCCAGCCCGCCGATCAGCGTTACCAAAATGCGTATCTTTTTGGCGCCATCTGCCCCGAACGCGGCACCGGCGCGGCGATCATGATGCCAGCAGCCGACACCTATGCGATGCAGCGCCACCTGGAAGAAATCAGCAAAATTGTCTCCGATGGCGCCCACGCCGTCATCCTCATGGACCAAGCCGGCTGGCACACGACATCCGCTCTGGAAATCCCGCAAAACCTGTCGCTCATGTTTCTGCCGCCCAAATCACCAGAGCTGAATCCAACCGAAAACATTTGGCAATATCTCCGCCAGACATGGCTCGCAAACCGGACGTTCGACACATATGACGCGATTCTCGACGCGGGGTGCGAGGCCTGGAACAACCTCATCGCAAGACCGCAAACCATCACATCCATCGCAAGCCGCAACTGGGCGAAAGTCGGTCAGATTGAATAACCCTTGGTATTATACCAAGGGTGCTTCAAAATGACTCAGCTATGGATTTTGGGTACCGCCTGAGGTGCTGAGGTGATTCAAGATTGGCAAAGGAGACCACCGATGCCAGCCAGGATACCGATGCGAGCCGATTTTACCGCCAATGATCTGCGCAAGCTTGCCGCAGAGAGTTCTGATGCCCGGCAGAGCCGACGGCTTTTGTCGCTTGCCGCTATCGCCGATGGCATGTCGCGTGGGGCTGCGGCCCGCATTGGCGGGATGGACCGGCAAACGCTCAGGGACTGGGTGCTCCGTTTCAACGCTGATGGTCCAGCGGGGCTGCTGGATCGGCAGCGAGGAGGCTCGCGATCCCGCCTTGACAATGCGCAACTGGATGAACTGGCGGCTCTTGTCGAGACCGGTCCTGATCCTGAAAAGGACGGTGTCGTCCGCTGGCGGCGGGTCGATTTGAAGAATGTGATCAAGGCGCGTTTTGGCGTCGACTATCACGAGCGCCATGTGGGGCAGATTCTGCACAATCTGGGCTTTTCCCACATCAGCGCACGCCCTCAGCACCCGGGGCAGGACGTGCAGGTCATTGAGGATTTCAAAAAAACTTCGGCGACAATCTGAAGGAGACGCTTCAGGGGGTGCCGCCGGACAAACCCGTCGAAATCTGGTTCCAGGACGAGATGCGTCTCGGTCAGAAGAACACCCGCGTCCGCCAGTGGGCACGCAAGGGCACACGGCCCCGCCAGCCCGCCGATCAGCGTTACCAAAATGCGTATCTTTTTGGCGCCATCTGCCCCGAACGCGGCACCGGCGCGGCGATCATGATGCCAGCAGCCGACACCTATGCGATGCAGCGCCACCTGGAAGAAATCAGCAAAATTGTCTCCGATGGCGCCCACGCCGTCATCCTCATGGACCAAGCCGGCTGGCACACGACATCCGCTCTGGAAATCCCGCAAAACCTGTCGCTCATGTTTCTGCCGCCCAAATCACCAGAGCTGAATCCAACCGAAAACATTTGGCAATATCTCCGCCAGACATGGCTCGCAAACCGGACGTTCGACACATATGACGCGATTCTCGACGCGGGGTGCGAGGCCTGGAACAACCTCATCGCAAGACCGCAAACCATCACATCCATCGCAAGCCGCAACTGGGCGAAAGTCGGTCAGATTGAATAACCCTTGGTATTACCACCCGGGATGGGTGCGCACCGATATGGGTGGCGGGGCGGCCGATATTTCGGTCGAAGAGGCCGCACGAGGTCTTGTCGATCGCTTCACGGCGCTTTCCCTCGAGACGACCGGGTGCTTTGAAACCTGGGACGGGCGCGCCTATCCGTATTAAGTGGGCTACAAAGTCGGGACGCCGCCGCCGAGCACGGTCTGAAACCAGCC
The DNA here is from genome assembly GCA_951812305.1 of uncultured Paracoccaceae bacterium. Lineage (GTDB taxonomy): Bacteria > Pseudomonadota > Alphaproteobacteria > Rhodobacterales > Rhodobacteraceae > Rhodobacter_B. The sequence goes on along the minus strand of CATOSB010000002.1, from coordinate 1,056,253 downwards.
CGTGTCGATATTTCCGCCCGTCAGAATGACAGCGGCTTTCTTACCCGCCATTTGGTCTTTCTCTTGCATCAGTGCGGCCAGCGGTGCTGCACCGGCACCTTCGGCCAGATTGTGGATGTCGCGATAGTAAATGCGGATCGCATCAGCGATCTCTGCGTCATTCACGGCGACAATTCGTTCTGTTCCCTTGGCATAGATGTCATATGCCTCCTGAACCGGGATACGCACGGCCATGCCATCGGCAAATGTGCGGGCGGAGTTGGTTTCCACCATGCGACCCGCCTCGAACGACAGTTTCGCACATTGTGCCTCACTCGAAACGACACCGACGACTGATGTGTTTAGCCCCAGCGCGTCGCGTGCCAGAATTGTACCGCATATCCCTGACCCGCATCCGATGGGGACGTACACGGTATCCAGATCGGGAGCGGCGGACAACAATTCGTAGGCGTATGTCGCGACGCCACGCACCAGTTCTTTATGGAATGGAGGAACGATCACAAGATCATCCGCCTCGGCCACCCGAAATGCCTCTTCCTTCGCAACATCGAAATCATCGCCGAATTCGATCAGATCGGCGCCGAAGGCCCGCATGGCGGCGTTCTTTTCAACAGAATTTCCGTGTGGCGCGTAGACTTTCGCAATTAGACCGGCCTGAACAGCGGCGCGCGCCTGACTTTGCCCGTGATTGCCACGTGTTGCGGTGCAAATGCCGCGCGAATTGGGAAATGTCCGGCGCACCCAGTCGATGAATGTGATACCGCCGCGAACCTTAAACGCGCCGGTTGGTGTGTGGTTTTCATGTTTGACCCAGACCTCGCAGCCCACGCGTTCCGCCAGCTGCGGCCACGCGTACTGAGGCGTCGGGGACATTTGAGTATACACAAGCTGCGCCGCAGCTTTGAGTTCATCTTTGGTAAACTGCATGTTGCCCCCGAGATTTCATTTCGACTTCGTGACACTTGTAGCCGCCAATTCAAATGTTATGAAGCGCGGCGAAACCAAGAGACCGCAATGCCTGTTCTTGTTATGAAATTCGGCGGCACGTCGGTGGCGACGATGGACCGCATTCGCCGCGCTGCCAAGCGTGTGGGTCGCGAAGTGGCGAATGGCTATGACGTCATCGTCATTGTATCGGCGATGGCGGGTGAGACGAACAAACTGGTCGAATTTGTCGACGAGACCGGCCGCTTTTTCGATGCGCGAGAATATGATGCTGTTGTGTCGTCTGGCGAGAACGTCACCGCCGGTTTGATGGCCCTGACCTTGCAGGAAATGGAAGTACCGGCGCGGTCATGGCAAGGATGGCAGGTACCGCTGAAAACGAACGACGCCCATTCGTCGGCGCGGATCGAGGAAATTCCAACCGACAATATCTCTGCAAAATTTGCGGAAGGCATGAAAGTCGCTGTCGTGGCAGGCTTTCAGGGCATTTCGCATGAGGGCCGGATCACCACGCTTGGGCGTGGCGGCAGCGACACGACGGCTGTGGCCTTTGCCGCCGCCTTTGGCGCGGAACGCTGCGATATCTACACCGATGTCGACGGCGTTTACACCACCGACCCGCGGATTTGCGATAAGGCGCGGCGGCTGGACAAGATCGCGTTCGAGGAAATGCTGGAATTGGCGTCGCTTGGCGCCAAGGTCCTGCAAACCCGATCCGTGGAATTGGCAATGCGATTCAAGGTCAAACTGCGAGTTTTATCGAGTTTTGGTGAAATGGATGACAGCGCCGGGACGCTGGTCTGCGATGAGGATGACATCATGGAAAGCAATGTTGTTGCGGGTGTGGCTTACAGCCGGGATGAGGCCAAAATGACGCTGATCTCGGTCGCGGACCGTCCGGGCATCGCCGCGGCGATCTTTGGCCCGCTCAGCCAAGCCGGTGTGAATGTCGACATGATCGTTCAGAATATCTCGGAAGAGGGGCGCACGGATATGACCTTTTCCTGCCCGACCGATCAGGTCGCGCGCGCCGAAAAGGCGATGCAGGCGGCCAAGGACAGCGGGTCGATCAACTTCCACGATCTCGTGGCGGATACGGACGTGTGCAAAGTATCGGTCGTCGGCATCGGAATGCGCAGCCACGCAGGTGTTGCGGCGCAGATGTTCGAGGCCCTTCATCGTGAAAACATCAACATCAAGGTGATCACAACGTCGGAAATCAAGATTTCGGTCTTGATCGACAGAAAGTATCTGGAACTGGCCGTTCAGGCGCTGCACGATTCTTTCGAACTGGAAAAAGCCGCCTAATTTCCGGGATGCTCAAATTCTAGTCGATTGCGGGTGGAACACCGCCGTCGTCCAATCCAATTGTGGATAAAGTCTCAAAAACTGTTTCTTCTGCGCTCTTGCTTGTGGGATAACGCCTCAAGGGTGCCAATTTAGCGGGTAATAAATATGGTCGATACGACCAAAAGTGGAAGCCGCAAGCTTCTGGGGCGGCTGAGGGATACGCTTGCGGGCGAAGGCCCGGCGCAGGAGCGTTTGGACAATATCACCCATCTGATCGCGGATTCGATGGGCGCGGAAGTGTGTTCAATCTATTTGTTGCGCGACGCAGAAACGCTGGAATTGTGCGCGACCGAAGGGCTGAAGCAGGAATCCGTTCACCAGACGCGGCTGCGCATCGGCGAGGGGCTTGTGGGCCGCGTCGCAAAGACTGCGCAACCAGTGAACACAGATGATGCACCTTCGACCAAAGGTTTCCGGTTCATGCCGGAGACCGGTGAGGAGATTTTCAGCTCTTTCCTGGGCCTACCCATTCAGCGGTTGGGCGAGATGCTGGGCGTTCTGGTCGTGCAATCAAAGGAAAAGCGCGCGTTTTTTGACGACGATGTTTACGCGCTGGAAGTCGTGGCGATGGTTTTGGCAGAGATGGCGGAACTCGGCGCGTTGACCGGTGAAGGTGGCATGACCGCGCCCCACCAGCACGCGGTCATGTTTCACGGCACCGTGGGTCAGGAAGGTGTGGCCGAGGGTCAGGTCTGGCTGCACGAGCCACGGGTAGTTGTGACGAACCCGGTAACGGACGACCCGGACGCCGAAACCGAGCGCCTTGAAGAAGCCATTGAACAGTTGCGTGTCGGCGTCGATCAGATGCTGAAGCGTGTGAATCCTGCAGACAAGGATCAGCGCGACGTACTGGACGCTTATCGCATGTTCGCCAATTCGCGGGGCTGGCGGCGACGGATGCAGGATAGCATCTCGCGCGGGTTGTCAGCGGAAGCGGCGGTCGAGAAAGAGCAATCCGCCGCGCGCGCGCGCCTGCAATCGGTGCCAGATGCCTATTTACGAGAGCGGCTGCACGATCTCGATGACCTTTCAAACCGGCTGTTGCGGATCTTGAGTGGGCAAGGGTCGGAAACCGGGGCGGAGATGCCGAAAGACCCGATCCTGATTGCCCGCAGCATCGGACCCGGTGAGTTACTGGATTATGGCCGCAAGTTGAAGGGAATCGTGCTGGAGGAAGGCTCGGTCGGCGGCCACGCAGCCATCGTGGCCCGCGCGCTTGCGATTCCTCTGATCGTCCATGCCGAAAGAATTACGGGCGAGGCCCTGAACAGCGATCACATTCTGGTCGATGGCGAGCAGGGCGTTGTCCATCTGCGTCCCGACGACAGCGTTGTGACGGCATTCCGCGACAAGACAGCAATGGCAACGGCGGCGCAGCTGCGTTTTGCCGGTCTGCGCGGCCAACCGGCGGAAACCACCGACGGTGTAAACGTCGATATGTACATGAATGCCGGGCTGATGGCGGATTTGCCGTCTTTGGAAAGCTCCGGTGCAGAAGGCGTGGGGCTGTTCCGAACAGAACTGCAGTTTCTGACACGCAACCAGATGCCCAAACGCTCGGAACTCAAGGAGATTTATAGCCGGGTACTCAACGCGGCGCATGGCAAGCGGGTGCAGTTCCGTACGCTCGACATCGGCTCTGACAAGGTACTGCCTTATATGAAGCCCAATGACGAGCCGAACCCGGCGCTCGGCTGGCGGGCAATCAGGGTCGGGCTCGACAAGCCCGGTGTCATGCGCTGGCAGTTGCAGGCGCTGATCCGCGCCGCAAATGGCCGGCCTTTGACAGTGATGTTCCCGTTCATCGCGCAATTTGATGAATTTCGCGAGGGCCGCGATCATGTGATGCGCGAACTGGATCGCGAGGCCGCGCTTGGCCACCCGCTGCCCGAAAAGGTGGAAGTCGGCGCGATGCTGGAAATGCCGAGCCTTGCGTTTTCGCCGCGCCAATTCTTTGAACTTGCTGATTTCATTTCCATTGGCGGTAATGATCTGAAACAATTCTTCTTCGCCGCGGACCGGGAAAACGAACGCGTGCGTAGACGGTATGACACGCTGAATGTCAGCTTCCTGTCTTTGATCGAACGAATCGTGGAGCGTTGCGACGATGCGAATACGCCGGTTAGTTTTTGCGGCGAAGACGCGGGTCGCCCATTGGAGGCGATGTGCTTTGTGGCAATGGGATTACGGTCTCTGTCAATGCGGCCCGCCTCTATCGGGCCGGTGAAGCATCTGCTTCGACGGGTAAATCTGGCGGATGCAAAAGCGGTGATTGACGAGGCGCGCGTCAGCGGGTCGATGTCGGTCAGACCAGCCGTGACGGAATATCTGAAAACTCTTGTCTGATCATGCGCGCCGCCGCGCTTCCCAGCCGTCCATCAGTTCGCCAAAGGCCTCGTCGCTTGCCCCGTTCGCCAATGCACGGCGGAAGATCTCGGCCTGACTAAGCGGTGCCAAACCCTCTACTGGCGGGTCGATGTCGAGATTGGTGGGATAGGCGTATCCTTCCGCCGTGGCAGAGATGGCCGCATCTGCTTCCTCGTCTGACAAAGCACCTTTGGAGATCATTTCCGCAAGCGGACCGTATAGCGCGCGCGACATCGTTGCCCGGTCGATCGCCTCGATAGAGCGGCCAAAGGCGGAGGATACCTGCAACAGGTTGGCGAGACGGTAAACATCGGATGAGACGTTGTTCCCTGCGCCATGCATCAGTGCGGGGTTGAAGAAGGCGGCATCGCCTTTTTCCAGCGGCAGTTGCGCGTGATTATCCGCGAAATACTGTTGAAAATCCGGTTTGTTGAACGCGACATAGCCCGATGGGAACCGCTGCGAATAGGGCAGGTACATTGTCGGTCCGCTTTCCAGCGGCATATCGCAATGCGCAACAGCACCCTGCAGAGTAAGTGCAGGCGACAAATGGTGGGCGTGAACGGGCCAGCGAGCCGCGTCTTCGCGGGTCATAAAGCCAAGGTGATAATCGCGATGCGGCGTTTGTGCCGCGCCGCCGGGGTTCACGCGGTTGACCTGTGCGGTGAATTGATAATTCGGCCCTAACCAGGCTTCGCTGACCAGTGCCAGACAGATATTCCCGAAATAGGAGGCAAATCCTTCCGGGTCCGCGATGCAGTGTTTTTGCAGGGCATTCCAGATCCTGTCATTCGCCCCGGGCTTTGCAAAATGGTCGCCACCGCCTTCGCCAGTGTTGCGTTGTTCGTCAATCATGGCCGTGAACAGTGCGCTGGCGCGGTCTATGACCCCTAAATCCCCGAACGCCTGCTTGATGACCACGATACCGGGACCGTTTAAGAAAACTTGCGCCCATTCTGCCTTCAGCGAAAGGCGCGATTTTGTATCCATGTCGCGAATTGCAGCACCGTCGTAGATCAAAACATGCTGTTTTGTATCAATGGCGTTGGGCCAGTCGGCCAGATCGGTGCTGTCCGGAATGGACGTTTCGAAATCAGAAAGTTCGCCTGAATTCAGATCATACCAACCGTTGTCAAATCCACCCATTTGCTGATCGCGCATGATGCCCTCCTGTTCGCAACAAAGCCTAGGAGCGTGACGGCATCCACAGCAAGTTGGTGAAGGATTTTAATTGCATCCATGACGTGCTCTTGAAGCCGGTGATGGGGAACACTAAGATTCTATAAACACAAGCGGGGTAGACCCGTCAAAATGCAAGCGCGAGGCAGCCTAATGCAAGACCCCATCGACCAGTACCAAAATGTTATGAACAACCTCGTGCCAATGGTGGTCGAGCAGACCAGCCGGGGCGAACGCGCGTACGACATATTTTCGCGCCTTCTCAAAGAGCGGATCATCTTCCTGAATGGCACAATCCACGACGGTATGGCGCCGCTGATCGTTGCACAGCTTCTGTTTCTTGAATCCGAGAACCCGAAGAAGGAAATTTCGATCTATATCAACAGCCCGGGTGGCGTCGTTACGTCCGGTTTGTCGATCTATGACACGATGCAATATATCCGGCCCAAGGTATCGACACTGATCGTCGGGCAGGCGGCGTCAATGGGTTCGTTGCTGGCCGTTGGTGGTGAAAAAGGTATGCGCTATGCGCTGCCCAACAGCCGCATCATGGTGCACCAACCATCGGGCGGATATCAGGGTCAGGCAACGGACATCATGATTCACGCCGAAGAAACCAAAAAACTGAAGCAACGCTTAAACGAGATTTATGCGAAACATACCGGCCAACCAATCGAAACTGTTGAAGAAGCGTTGGAGCGTGACAACTTTATGAGCCCCGAAGAAGCGCTTGAATGGGGTCATATTGACGAAATTGTTGAAAATCGCGCAAAAGACGACACTGAAGAGTAACGCTGCGCGCACGTCTTCGCCAAATGGCAAATTTCACGTTGTACCCGATGAATCTCTGCCATAGGCTTAACTCTATGGCAGGGGATCATCGCATATAAGGGCGGGATGAACCCGTTTCCCGCGGCGTTCAGGGGATAAAATAATGGCATCAAATTCCGGCGGCGACAGCAAGAATACCCTTTATTGTTCGTTCTGCGGCAAGTCTCAGCATGAAGTGCGCAAGCTTATTGCGGGCCCGACTGTGTTCATCTGCGATGAATGCGTCGAATTGTGCATGGACATTATCCGCGAAGAAACGAAGTCTTCGGGCCTGAAATCCGCCGATGGTGTGCCGACCCCGAAAGAGATTTGCGAAGTTCTGGACGATTACGTCATCGGTCAGGCGCACGCGAAACGCGTTTTGTCGGTCGCAGTTCACAATCACTACAAACGCCTGAACCATGCCGCGAAATCCGGTGACATTGAACTGGCGAAATCCAATATCCTGCTGATCGGGCCGACAGGCTGCGGCAAAACTTTGCTGGCACAGACTTTGGCCCGCATTCTGGATGTGCCGTTCACGATGGCGGATGCGACCACGCTGACAGAGGCCGGCTATGTCGGCGAGGACGTCGAAAATATCATCCTGAAACTGCTTCAGGCCAGCGAGTATAACGTTGAACGCGCGCAGCGCGGCATCGTTTACATCGACGAGGTCGACAAGATCACCCGCAAATCCGACAACCCATCGATCACGCGCGATGTGTCGGGCGAGGGCGTTCAACAGGCATTGCTGAAAATCATGGAAGGCACGGTTGCATCCGTGCCGCCCCAAGGCGGACGCAAACATCCACAACAGGAATTCCTGCAGGTGGATACCACCAACATCCTGTTCATTTGTGGCGGAGCATTTGCCGGTCTTGAGAAGATCATCAGCCAGCGAGGCCGTGGGTCTGCGATGGGCTTTGGCGCCGATGTGAAGGACGAAGAAGCACGGACCGTGGGTGACATGTTCACCGAACTGGAACCCGAAGACCTCTTGAAATTCGGCCTGATCCCGGAATTTGTTGGCCGTTTGCCGGTGATCGCCACGCTGCAGGATCTGGATGAGGACGCGCTTGTTACGATCCTGACACAGCCGAAAAACGCGTTGGTCAAGCAATATCAGCGGTTGTTTGAGCTGGAAAGCACGCAGCTGTCCTTTACCGACGACGCGCTGAAGGCCATCGCCAAACGCGCGATTGAGCGGAAGACAGGCGCGCGGGGCCTGCGCTCGATCATGGAAGACATTCTTCTGGATACCATGTTCGACTTGCCTGGCATGGATGCGGTTGACGAAGTTGTAGTGAATGAAGAGACGGTTTCGGCGGAAACCCAACCTTTGATGATCTATTCCGAGGCCAAGGCGGAAGAGGCCAGCGCAGGCTGACGATCCCAAGCCAGACAAATGAGTGCTGCATTCACCGCACGTAAATATGTCCGCAAGAATTCTTCAATTCGTATTGCTGCCGATCTTGTTGTTGCAGGGTCTGTGGGTCGCGCTTCGCGTCGAACGGCTGCCGGAAGCAGCTGGACCGCGCGAAGGTGAATTGGGGCAGGGTCCACCCTTACGAATTCTGATTGTCGGGGATTCCTCAAGTGTAGGTGTGGGCGTCGAAACGCAGGATAATACCAACGGCTTGATCAATTGACCGTTGCCCATTCTCTGGTCGTTATTGAGGTTATGCGCTGCGGGTCATTTTCGAAGAAGTTCCAGGCGTCTGCGCATTTGTCGAGGATCTGCTCGTAGGTATCGAACACGGTGATGGCCAGCTTGTTGGAGCGCAGATAGGCCCAGACATTTTCCATCGGGTTGAGTTCGGGCGCATAGGGGGGCAGCTTCAGGAGCGTTATGTTGTCTGGCACCAAGAGCCCCTTGGCTCCGTGCCACCCCGCGCCATCTGTGACCAGGAGCGCATGAGAACCGGGTGCGATTGTTTTTGAGACCTCGTCGAGATGCAGGCCCATCGCCTCTGTGTTAACATAAGGCAGGATCAGCCCAGCTGCGGCACCACGTGCCGGACAGGCAGCGCCAAATACGTAGCTCCATTTGTAGCGGGTATCCCGGGGCGCACGTGGGCGGGTTCCCCGCTTCGCCCAGACACGGGTGAGTGTTCCCTGCTGGCCCACCCGTGCTTCGTCCTGGAACCATATTTCCAGTGGCTTTCCTTTCGCCCGTTCAGTCAAAATGTCGGCTACGATGCTGGCAAAGTTTTTTTTAAATGCAGTCTGTGCCACTGGGTCGGCGTTGGGATGTTCGGGGCGGACCGACAGCCTGCGAAAGCCCAGTTGAACCAAATAACTACCTACTGTGCGTTCGTGGAGCTTGATCTCGAACTCCGCCTCAATGCGCCGGGCAAGATCGGCGCGACGCCAGCGAACCACACCATCGCGGGCCGGATCAGGGCCAGCCTCCACCCAGACCGCAAGCTGCGCTATCTGCTCCGGCGACAATCGAGGTTTCGCGCCGCCACCCCCACGATCTGACAGCCCGTCAGGACCTTCGACATTGTATCGATGGACCCAGTCTCGAAGGGTTTGGCGATCCATCCCGCAACTCTGGGCAGCAACCTTGCGCGACGACCCTTCAAGCACCAGAGCAATCGCCAAAAGCCGACGTGCTACTTTGCCGTTCGACGCGCGACCGGCTAAAGCGCGCAACTCGTGCACCGTGAAATCATCGCGCAAAACCGGAACCGCGGCACCCATATCTCCCTCCCTCTCTGGACAGAAACAGTGAGTCACATACCTTACCACCCTTCAAAATTTCCGGATCTGATTTGACGTTTGTCTGATCTGTGTGATTCAAGGAGTCTCCACTGCTGATATTGGAGGCTGGTTTGTTGGGAAATGTTTGTTTTTCAGAGCTTTATTCGAAGGTTGAGGCGGATTTTCAGGACCGCTTGCTCGGGTATCACAAGTCGCGCCGGGAGGGATTGTGCATCATAGCAAGCGTGATTTTGAACACGCGCAGCGTCAATCTGATGGAAAATGCGGCTGCTTTGCCCCGCGATATCGGCTCTGTGGACCACCGCTATCAATACATTTCGCGGGTTCTGGGCAATCCTCACATCGATACTGATGAGATCATGCAGGCCTATGTTGGTGAAATTTTCCGCCGCCAGTGTGAGGCCGGAGAAACGATTGTGGTGGCCCTTGATCAAAGCAAGCTCAACGAAGGGCATGAGGTTTTGATGTTATCGGTGCGGATGCGGGATCGGGCCCTCCCGGTCGCCTGGCGTGTACGCCAGACCAAAGGGCCGATTGGATGGCGCGTGCAACATGAGCTTTTGGAAGCAGTCCGCCCATGGCTCCCGGCGGATGCGCGTGTGTTGCTGGCGGGAGATCGGTTTTATGGAACCGCCCGATTGGTCGCATGGTGCCAGGAGGCTGGATGGGACTACCGGCTGCGCATGAAGGGAAATATCACACTGCAACATCAGGGTGGCGAGATGATGACGCGCGAAATTGCCCAACTGATGCCCGAAGGGCTTGTAAACGCTGAGCTTTACGGAACGGGCGTCTTTAGCAACATTGGAGTGCTTCACGAGGAGGGGCACAAAGAGCCTTGGATTATTGCCATGAATGCAGCACCGTCCGAGTACAAGGTGCTCGATTATGGAATGCGTTGGGGAATTGAAGCCATGTTCTCCGACTTCAAAACCCGGGGCTTTGAAATTACTCAAAGCCAGATCAAAAAGCCGGATCGATTGGCCCGCCTCATTTTGGTGCTGGCAATCGCCATGTACTGGGCTGTTTCAACCGGAGCAAACGAAGAGCACCACGTCGCAATACGCGGCGAAAAAAGGGGATTCGAAAAGCCCGAAGGTCCTTATGCTCTCTCTTCAAGACAGGCCTTCGTGCTATCCGACGATGCCTCGCAGGTTATGCCAAAATCCCCAAGCTCTGGGATGTCTGGCTAAATTGAAGGGTGGTAAGGTCACATACCGAACAATTTGGGAATCCAAAAAGCGAGTCAAATCATCCCGCCGTTGGTATAATACCAAGGGTTATTCAATCTGACCGACTTTCGCCCAGTTGCGGCTTGCGATGGATGTGATGGTTTGCGGTCTTGCGATGAGGTTGTTCCAGGCCTCGCACCCCGCGTCGAGAATCGCGTCATATGTGTCGAACGTCCGGTTTGCGAGCCATGTCTGGCGGAGATATTGCCAAATGTTTTCGGTTGGATTCAGCTCTGGTGATTTGGGCGGCAGAAACATGAGCGACAGGTTTTGCGGGATTTCCAGAGCGGATGTCGTGTGCCAGCCGGCTTGGTCCATGAGGATGACGGCGTGGGCGCCATCGGAGACAATTTTGCTGATTTCTTCCAGGTGGCGCTGCATCGCATAGGTGTCGGCTGCTGGCATCATGATCGCCGCGCCGGTGCCGCGTTCGGGGCAGATGGCGCCAAAAAGATACGCATTTTGGTAACGCTGATCGGCGGGCTGGCGGGGCCGTGTGCCCTTGCGTGCCCACTGGCGGACGCGGGTGTTCTTCTGACCGAGACGCATCTCGTCCTGGAACCAGATTTCGACGGGTTTGTCCGGCGGCACCCCCTGAAGCGTCTCCTTCAGATTGTCGCCGAAGTTTTTTTGAAATCCTCAATGACCTGCACGTCCTGCCCCGGGTGCTGAGGGCGTGCGCTGATGTGGGAAAAGCCCAGATTGTGCAGAATCTGCCCCACATGGCGCTCGTGATAGTCGACGCCAAAACGCGCCTTGATCACATTCTTCAAATCGACCCGCCGCCAGCGGACGACACCGTCCTTTTCAGGATCAGGACCGGTCTCGACAAGAGCCGCCAGTTCATCCAGTTGCGCATTGTCAAGGCGGGATCGCGAGCCTCCTCGCTGCCGATCCAGCAGCCCCGCTGGACCATCAGCGTTGAAACGGAGCACCCAGTCCCTGAGCGTTTGCCGGTCCATCCCGCCAATGCGGGCCGCAGCCCCACGCGACATGCCATCGGCGATAGCGGCAAGCGACAAAAGCCGTCGGCTCTGCCGGGCATCAGAACTCTCTGCGGCAAGCTTGCGCAGATCATTGGCGGTAAAATCGGCTCGCATCGGTATCCTGGCTGGCATCGGTGGTCTCCTTTGCCAATCTTGAATCACCTCAGCACCTCAGGCGGTACCCAAAATCCATAGCTGAGTCATTTTGAAGCACCCTTGGTATTATGGGGGCTGGAATCGCCGCCGCAGGCTTTGCGGCGGTCAGTTGGCCGACAATGGGCAAAATCGCTGCGAGCTGGGTGATTTCGCCAGTCCTTGGCGGCATGATTGCGGCGTTCTTCCTGTTCATCATCAAATCGCGCATCATCTATCAGGAGGACAAAATCGCTGCCGCCCGGCGCTGGGTCCCGATCCTGGTGGGCATTATGGCTGGTGCGTTTGGATCTTATCTTGCGCTGAAGGGTATCAAGAAGATCGTCAAAATTGATCTTCAAACCGCCCTGTTAATCGGCGGTGCGATTGCCATCATTGTCTGGGCCACAATGATCCCCGTGATCCGCAAGCAATCCGAAGGTTTGGAAAACCGCAACAAATCGTTGAAGGTGCTGTTTGGCATTCCGCTGGTTGTATCCGCTGCGCTGCTGAGCTTTGCGCATGGTGCAAACGATGTGGCCAATGCAGTCGGCCCATTGGCGGCCATCGTTCAGGTTTCTGCTTCCGGCGACTTCACGTCCTCCTTTGGCATCCCGTTCTGGGTGATGATTATAGGTGCATTCGGGATTTCGTTCGGCCTGTTTCTGTTTGGCCCAAAGCTCATCCGCATGGTGGGCAACCAGATCACCAAGCTGAACCCGATGCGCGCCTATTGTGTCGCGCTTTCAGCCGCAATCACCGTGATCGTCGCAAGTTGGCTGGGACTGCCGGTCAGTTCGACCCATATCGCGGTTGGCGGCGTGTTTGGTGTTGGGTTTTTTCGGGAATGGGACGCAGAGCGCCGCATTCGAAATGCCCGCCTGAAGATGCCCGAACGGCCGGCCTATGCGCCGGAAGAGCGACGCCGTCGCAAACTGGTCCGCAGATCCCATTTCATGACAATTGTCGCAGCCTGGATCATCACAGTGCCGGCCGCCGCGATTCTGTCCGCCACGATCTTCTTCCTGATCACATCCGTGATGGGCGGCGTCTAGTTTCTGCCTAAAGTCGCGAGCCTCGCTGACATTATGGTGCAATAGATTGCGTCAGAAACAATGTTTGCCGCGATGATCAAAGAACTTATCGTCTGGTTGAGCCAAGTGTGTGACCACTTGAAAACGGTTCTTCTTGGTGGCCGGCGATCATCGAAATCAATTTAGCGGCGTCTCAGCTTAGCGGGAAACCCCGACGCCAAACACTTTCTGCGTCCAAACTGGCGTTCAAATGAATGAAATCGGCGAAGCTGCCGGGACTCAAAGCGCCGACCTCAGTACTGCGCCCCACTAATTGTGCCGGGTATAGGGATGCCATGCGGATTGCTTCGTCAGGGTCGATCCCGATCACATTGACCATATAACGAACCGCAGACATGAGATCGATATCGGCACCAGCCAAAGTACCGTCCGACAGCGTCAATCGACCTGATTTCCGGTAAATCCTACGCCCATTCAATTCGAATGAACGAATGTCGCTGCCAATGGTGGCCATCGCGTCGCTGACCAGAAATATCTTTCCCGGCCCTGTCTTGGATCGTAAGGCGATGCCGATGGTCGCCGGATCGGCATGGAAGCCGTCGGCGATCAGACCAGCACTGAATTCGCCAGAGGCCAGGACTGCGCCGACAAGGCCAGGTTCCCGGCTGCCCAATTGGCTCATCGCATTGAAAAGATGTGTTGCCGACTTTGCACCGCCGCGCGCAGCTTCAGTTGCGGTGTCAAAGTCGCAATTTGTATGGCCGAGCGACAGGACCGCGCCAGCGGCCGTTAGACGGGTGATTTGCGCGTTGGTCACAGATTCTGGTGCCACAGTCAGAAACAGTGTTAGGATTGATTTCGCGAGCCGTTCCAAAAACGCGGCATCGTCGTCAGTCATTGGACGAATGAGTGCCGGGTCATGTGCGCCTTTTCGCGCGACGGACAAATGCGGGCCTTCCAGATGAATGCCAAGGATGCCAGGCTGGCCCTTCTCTACGCATTGCTGAACAGCAGAAACCGCGGCCCGGGTCCGTTCGGGTGTGTCTGTTATCACCGTTGGCAGCAAAGAAGTCGTTCCCTGCCGCGCATGGGCGTCGCAAACCTTTCCGACAGTTTCGGGCGTCGGTTCATTGTTCAGCATGACACCGCCGCCGCCATTGACCTGCAGGTCGACGAGACCCGGCGCAATAAGCCCGCCCCCAAGATATTTGCGCTCAACACCGGGCGGCAGCGAAGACGTCTTACAAACTTCGACAACCCGACCGTCCCGCACAAGAAGGGCCGCATCTTTGTGTCGTTGGTGCCCGTCAAAGATATCGGCGCAGGAATATGCCACGGTATCCGGCGTCATACGGTCTTTGTCACTTTCTGCAAGTTACGCGGTGTATCCGGGTTGATACCACGCTCTTTCGCCAGCTTCTCAATGAAAGCGTAAAATGAAACCACCAATACCAGCGGGTCGGTCAGCGGATGAGTCGATGCTTCAAATCCCAACTGTCTGGAATGCCTGACGCGTTTGGACGTTGCAAAGACATCGGCACCTTGCTTTGAAAGGTCGTCGCATGTTTCGACGATTGAATCCTCACCTGCGTCGCGGGCGACCAGTGCCAGAACGGGGTAGTCGGGCCCAATTACGGATACCGGGCCATGCAGGATTTCGGCAGACGAATAGGCCTCGGCTTGTATCTGGCAGGTTTCCTTGAACTTCAGCGCCGCTTCCAATGCGATGGCATATGCTGGACCGCGGCCAATCGTGAACAGTGCGTTTTTGTTGCATAGCGCGGCGCGAAGATCCGGCCAATCATGGTTAAGCGCCCGTTCGAAATGCGCAGGCAGCGCGTTCAGGGCCGACAACAGGCCCGTATCACGGGACCAATGCGCCAGTAGCGCTAGTTCGGCCACGATGGTCGCAACGAACGTTTTCGTTGCCGCCACGCTTTTTTCTGGCCCGGCATGAATTGGCAGAGTGACATTGCTTTCCTCAGCCAATGGCGATCGCGGATCATTTGTTATCGCAAATGCAAGAGCCCCTTGTTCTTTTGTGGAGCGACACATGCTGACGATGTCCGGGCTTTTGCCCGATTGCGAAATACCGATGCTTGCGGATCGGGGCAACCGGAGTTTCGCGCCATAGATCGACGAGATCGACGGACCGACAGAGGCGACGGGAACCCCAAGCAGCAATTCGCACGCATACTTAAAATACGTGGCGGCATGATCGGACGAGCCACGCGCAACTGTGATCAGCATTTCCGGGTCATGATCGCGAAGCTGTGCGGCGGCGGCTTCAATATCCGCGCGCCCGTCGTTCAAAAGCCGTCGTGTGACATCCGGGATCTCACAGATTTCGCGGCGCATGTGCGTTTCGCTATTGTTCGCCATTTTGCACCACGTCAGAATCTGAGATTTTCAGTTCCGCGACAAAATCGTAGGCTTCGCCGCGGTACACGGATTTTGTTAGTTCAACCGCGCGACCACCGGACAAAAAGCTGATGCGCGAGATTTGCAAACTCGCGGCACCTTCTTCTACGTCCAACAGGCTTGCGTCTCCGGCATTTAGGTTTGCGGCATATATGCGTTGAATGGCTTTGACGGGTTTGAACCCAAGGATGTCCAGGGTCTCATAGAGCGACAGTTCAACATCCATCGGATCGGGCAATATTTCTGACGGTAAAGAAGCTCTCTCGACAACCAGCGGCAAGCCATCAGCGTACCGGAGCCGTTCCAGCCGTGATACCGATTGATCAGAACTTAGCCCAAGGGTCATGATTTCTTCGGGAGAAGGCATGAAGACACCGCGTGCAAGCCATTTTGCCTCGGTGCTAAGGCCCCTGCGGTTCATATCTTCGGTAAAGGATGTCAGACGTGAAAGCGGTTGCTCGACCCTTTCGACAGGCTTCGCGACGACCGATCCGGATCCGCGCCGTTGAACTATGAGGCCCTGCTGAACCAATGGCCCGACAGCCTTGCGCACTGTCACCCGCGACAGGCCAGTGATTGCTGCAATCTCACGTTCCGGCGGCAGCGGCATTCCCGGTTGCAGCAGATTGTCTGAAATTGCACTTTCAAACCGGCGCTGAAGCTGCAGGTATCGCGGGCCTCCTGTCGTTGACAGCCAATTTGCCGGATCAAGAATTTCCTGAATGCTCATGGCGAGGTATCCAAGAATGCTTCTTTGGCCAGCAAAAATGCCCCGTCCAGCGGGCTGCCTTTCGGCTCGGCGCAAATGTCGCTGTAATCATCGGGCAACATGTTTTGATATATCGGCCCCATCCCTCCAAGCAGGCAGATCCGCCCTGCCCGTTTGGCATCAAGATTGTTAAGAATTTCGACCATACGCGCCGTTGCAGTCGTCAGGATCGTGGTTGCGACGGCATCCCCAGTGTTTTTCGCCTCCACCAATTGAACCGTGTACGACCCATAGTCCTTCGGCGTAGCTGTCTGAACGAACGCCACCATTTCATCGGGCGAACCACCGAATTGAGCCAAAATCTGATCGGTCAAATCGCTGGAGTCCGCCAGCCCGTCATAGGCGGCGATGGTCGCGCGCAAAAGTTTCCGGCCAAGAGATGCGCCACTGCAATCATCCGACAGTTGCAGACCCCAGCCACCGACATTGCGGGTTTGACCCTTAATGCGCGCGGTAAAGAATGACCCGGTTCCAACCTGCGCGACCGCGCCGTCCCCATCGCCAAGTGCGCCTTGCACGGCGATCCCGCGGTCCGAGGCGACCTTGACCCGCGCAAAATCCAGTGTGCTTTGCAATTTCGCGGCGTTGTCACCGATATTTGCACCCGCAAGGCCGAGGTAAGCAGCATCTTGAGACATCCGTTCAAAGCCTAGCCCGGCGTTGTCATAGGCCGCCTTAATCGTTGCCTCGATATTCGCCTTGGACTCAAAAAAACTCGTGGTGATATTTGCGCTTCCACCGGCGGCATGGCCAAGTGCCCTGCCCGAGCGATCAAACACACAAACCCGGCAATTGCTGCCACCGCCGTCGACGGCAATGATAAGGGATTCGGGAGTGAGGCTCATAAGATACCTATACAATACCAAACGCCAATAGCAACGTTCACGCCCTTACCACCCTTCAATTTAGCCAGACATCCCAGAGCTTGGGGATTTTGGCATAACCTGCGAGGCATCGTCGGATAGCACGAAGGCCTGTCTTGAAGAGAGAGCATAAGGACCTTCGGGCTTTTCGAATCCCCTTTTTTCGCCGCGTATTGCGACGTGGTGCTCTTCGTTTGCTCCGGTTGAAACAGCCCAGTACATGGCGATTGCCAGCACCAAAATGAGGCGGGCCAATCGATCCGGCTTTTTGATCTGGCTTTGAGTAATTTCAAAGCCCCGGGTTTTGAAGTCGGAGAACATGGCTTCAATTCCCCAACGCATTCCATAATCGAGCACCTTGTACTCGGACGGTGCTGCATTCATGGCAATAATCCAAGGCTCTTTGTGCCCCTCTTCGTGAAGCACTCCAATGTTGCTAAAGACGCCCGTTCCGTAAAGCTCAGCGTTTACAAGCCCTTCGGGCATCAGTTGGGCAATTTCGCGCGTCATCATCTCGCCACCCTGATGTTGCAGTGTGATATT
Source organism: uncultured Paracoccaceae bacterium (assembly GCA_951812305.1). GTDB lineage: Bacteria > Pseudomonadota > Alphaproteobacteria > Rhodobacterales > Rhodobacteraceae > Rhodobacter_B. Next base: position 1,038,892 of record CATOSB010000002.1, on the reverse strand, counting down.
TCCCTTCATGCGCAGCCGGTAGTCCCATCCAGCCTCCTGGCACCATGCGACCAATCGGGCGGTTCCATAAAACCGATCTCCCGCCAGCAACACACGCGCATCCGCCGGGAGCCATGGGCGGACTGCTTCCAAAAGCTCATGTTGCACGCGCCATCCAATCGGCCCTTTGGTCTGGCGTACACGCCAGGCGACCGGGAGGGCCCGATCCCGCATCCGCACCGATAACATCAAAACCTCATGCCCTTCGTTGAGCTTGCTTTGATCAAGGGCCACCACAATCGTTTCTCCGGCCTCACACTGGCGGCGGAAAATTTCACCAACATAGGCCTGCATGATCTCATCAGTATCGATGTGAGGATTGCCCAGAACCCGCGAAATGTATTGATAGCGGTGGTCCACAGAGCCGATATCGCGGGGCAGAGCAGCCGCATTTTCCATCAGATTGACGCTGCGCGTGTTCAAAATCACGCTTGCTATGATGCACAATCCCTCCCGGCGCGACTTGTGATACCCGAGCAAGCGGTCCTGAAAATCCGCCTCAACCTTCGAATAAAGCTCTGAAAAACAAACATTTCCCAACAAACCAGCCTCCAATATCAGCAGTGGAGACTCCTTGAATCACACAGATCAGACAAACGTCAAATCAGATCCGGAAATTTTGAAGGGTGGTAAGGTTCACGCCCAACGTATTCCGAATATTGCACCATAATATCCTGAAATTACCCAATAAAAAAATTCCCCGGAAATTTGTACTGGACAATAGGTATTAGTTTGGCATTATAATTTCAGATCCCAGAGGATTCTGATGTCTGCAACACAAACCGAAAAAACCCATCCGCGCGCGCATGGGATTGACCAGAGGCAGGATGGGAAAATCCTGTCAATTTTGCATGACGGTCAGGTCGAAGCTGTCCAATCTGTTGCCAGCGCGATCCCCGACCTCGCTCTTGGCGCTGATGCGATGACAAAAGCACTGCGCGCAGGCGGCAACATCGTTTACGCCGCCGCTGGCAGTTCCGGACTGATGGGGCTGGCAGACGGGCTGGAAATTCCGCCGACGTTTGGTGTTGCGAATTCAAGGATCAGAATTCTGCGCGCAGGCGGGCTGGAAGATATGGCCGTACCGAAAGGATCTGCTGAAGATGACGCAGACGCCGCAATCGCGGATGCCAAGGGTTTCACCGCCGATGATTGCGTGATCTGCCTCGCAGCAAGCGGAAACACGCCCTACGCGGTGGCAATCATCGAAATCGCCAATGATGCTGGCGCAACGACGGTTGGCATATCAAACAACAAACCCGCAAAATTGCTGGAACTGGCCGACATTCCGATCCATCTGCCAACGCCGCCGGAGGTGATTGCCGGATCAACCCGACTTGGCGCGGGCAGCGCGCAAAAAATTGCGCTGAACATGATGTCGACGTTGATGGGGATCAAGCTGGGGCATGTAGTGGATGGCCTGATGGTCAACCTCGTGGCCAACAACACCAAGCTATTTCACCGGGCCGAAAACATCGTGATGCAAATTACGGGTTGCGACAGAACAGAAGCTGCTGGCAATCTGGCGGCAGCGGAGGGGGGCGTGAAGGAAGCGATCCTGATCACGTCCGGCGCCACGGATTTAGGCCAGGCCCGGGAATTGCTGGACAGCGCGGGTCAAAACCTTCGGGATGCACTGTCCAGAGTGAACGCGGGGTAAGCCCGCACAGAGCGCGCATCGCCGCGCCACAAAAACAGCGCCAGAGGCGCGCAATTTGGGAGAAGAGATATGAACATCAAAAAACTTGTCGGCGTACTGTTGGCGACGACCGTGATCGGCACGGCAGCGTCGGGACAGGACGTTTCACTGACCATCGAAAGCTGGCGAAATGACGATTTGTCGATCTGGCAGGACCAGATCATTCCGGCGTTCGAAGCCGCAAATCCGGGTATCAAGATCACCTTCGCGCCGACGGCGCCTGCGCAGTACAATTCGGCTTTGAATGCGAAGCTGGAAGCAGGCACGGCTGGTGACCTGATCACCTGCCGCCCGTTTGACGGCTCTTTGCAGATGTTTCAGGCCGGTCACCTCGCCGACCTGACCGACATGGAAGCGCTGAGCAACTTTGGCGCGGTCGCCAAGTCGGGCTGGAGCACGGATGACGGCTCTGCCGTGTTCTGCATTCCCATGGCATCGGTGATCCACGGCTTCATCTATAACAAAGATGCATTCGCCGAGGTCGGTGTCGACGTACCTACGACCACGGATGAATTCTATGCCGCGCTGGACGCGATCAAGGCAGACGGGAACTACACCCCATTGTCGATGGGTGCAGCTGACGAATGGGAAGCCGCCACGATGGGCTATGCCAATATCGGTGCCAAGTACTGGTCCGGTGAAGATGGCCGCAACGCGCTGATAAAAGGCGACGCCAAGCTGACGGACGCGGAATGGACCGAACCCTATGCAGAGCTGGCCCGCTGGGCAGATTACATGGGCGACGGGTTCCAGGCGCAAAGCTATCCCGACAGCCAGAACCTGTTCACGCTGGGCCGCGCTGCGATCTATCCGGCAGGTTCGTGGGAAATCTCGGGCTTCAACGCGCAGGCCGATTTCGAAATGGGCGCCTTCGCGGCCCCGGTTCTGGCATCGGGCGATGACTGCTATATCTCTGATCACGTCGATATCGCGCTGGGCATGAACCCGGCGACAGAGAACGCAGAAGCGGTCAAGACGTTCCTGAATTGGGTCGGCTCGGCTGAATTTGCGTCTCTCTACGCAAACGCGCTGCCCGGCTTCTTCTCGCTGTCGGATCATGACGTTGAATTGTCTGACCCGCTGGCGCAGGAGTTTGTCAGCTGGCGAGGCAACTGTAACTCGACGATCCGGCCCTACGCACAGATCTTGGGTCGCGGTAACCCGAACCTGCATACGGAATACTGGGTAACTTCGGCCAATGTGATCCGCGGCTCGATGACCCCGGCAGAGGCGGGCCAGCATATGCAGGACGCACTCGACAGCTGGTACACCCCGGCGAACTAAACTGACACATGATCGGGCCGGTTCAGATCGGCCCGATTGCACGACGGGGACGGGGGACATCAATGAGCAGCGAAGAGCGCCCGAAACGCCGATGGCATATCGTGGTTTTTCTTGCCCCTGCCGTGCTGGTTTACACGGCCCTGATGATCCTGCCACTTTTTGGCACGATGCAGTTTTCGCTGTTCCAAACCGTTGATAACAATCCGGTTTACGTTGGCTTCGAGAATTTCATAATACTCTTCACCGACCCCAACTGGGCAGAAAGTTTCTGGCGCGCGCTGGGCAACAATACGTGGTTTTTCATCGTCCACATGGTGGTTCAGAATCCCATCGGCATCGCCATCGCCGCGATGTTGTCCTCGCCCGCGCTGCGTTTCAAATCCTTTTATCGCACTGCGATTTTTATTCCCACAATTCTGTCTTTTGTGATCGTGGGTTTCGCGTGGAAACTGATCCTGTCGCCGCTTTGGGGCATCACGCCGGGGATCATGGACGCTGTCGGATTGAAAAGCTGGTTCGCCCCGTGGCTCGGTCTTGAATCCTCCGCCCTGACAACCGTGGCGCTGATCTCCGTCTGGCAGTTTGTGGGCATCCCGATGATGCTGATCTATGCTGCGATGCTGAGCATTCCCGACGAGATACTGGAGGCTGGCGAGGTCGACGGTATCACCGGCATGTCCGCTTTCTGGAAGATCAAGCTGCCCTTGATCCTGCCGTCGATCGGCATCATCTCGATCCTGACATTTGTGGGCAATTTCAACGCCTTCGATCTGGTCTATACGACCCAAGGCGCGATGGCCGCGCCGAATTTCTCGACCGAGGTAATGGGCACATTCCTGTTCCGCACGTTCTTTGGCCACCAGACGCAGCCGGGGGACCCGAATATGGGCGCGACGATTGCGATGATGATGTTCCTCGTCATCCTGATCGGCGTGATGATCTATCTGTTCCTGATCCAGACGCGCATGCGTCGGTATCAGTTCTAGGGGCGCGTTATGGACAAGGTCAGAAACAACCCCACCACGCGCCTGTTGGCCCACGCTGCGCTGATCACCTATACGATCATCGCACTGTTCCCGGTGGTCGTGATCATCATCAACAGCTTCAAGACCCGCAAAGCAATCTTCCGAGAGCCACTGGCACTGCCAAATTCGGACACGTTCTCGGTGGCCGGATACCTGACCGTGTTCGAACAGGGCGACTATTTTCTCTACTTCCAGAACTCGATGATCGTCACCGTAGGGTCGCTGTTTTTCATCCTGCTGTTCGGCGCGATGGCGGCATTTGCGCTGTCGGAATACCGGTTCAAAGGCAACACTTTGATGGGCCTGTATCTGGCCATCGGGATCATGATCCCGATACGTCTTGGGACGGTGGCGATCCTGCAATACATGGTCGCCGCGGGTCTGGTGAACACGCTGACGGCCCTGATCTTGGTCTACACCGCGTCCGGGTTGCCGTTGGCGATCTTTATCCTGTCGGAATTCATGCGGCAGGTGTCGATGGATCTGAAGGACGCGGGCAGGATCGACGGGTTGTCGGAATATCGCATCTTCTTTGTGCTGGTCCTGCCCTTGGTCAGGCCCGCACTGGCAACCGTCGCGGTGTTCAGCATGATCCCGATCTGGAACGACCTGTGGTTCCCGCTGATCCTTGCACCGGGTGAGTCCACCAAAACGTTGACGCTGGGGTCCCAAGTCTTCATCGGCCAGTTCGTAACTGACTGGAACGCAGTGCTGTCAGGGCTGTCGATGGCGATCCTGCCGGTGATGATCCTGTACGTCATCTTCTCAAAGCAACTGATCCGGGGCATCACATCGGGGGCCGTCAAATGATCCGCGTTTTGGTGGCAGGGCTGGGGAATATGGGGATGAGCCATGCGCTGGCGTATCACCACGATCCGGCGTTTCAGATTGTCGGGCTGGTGAACCGGTCGAACCTTGAACTGCCGGATGAACTGCGGGAATACCCGTTTTCCGATGACTTCATGGCGGCGCTTAGTGACCTGAAACCCGACCTCGCCGCCATCTGCACCTATTCCGACAGCCACGCCGATTATGCCATCGCCGCGATGCAATTCGGCGCGCATGTCTTTGTCGAAAAGCCGCTTGCCACAACCGTTGCCGATGCCGAACGCGTCGTCGCCGCTGCGCGTAAATACAATCGCAAGCTCGTCGTCGGCTATATCCTGCGCCACCACCCAAGCTGGATGCGCCTGATATCAGAGGCCCGCGATTTGGGCGGGCCATATGTGTTTCGCCTGAACCTGAACCAGCAAAGCAGCGGGACCGAATGGGACACGCATAAGCAGCTGATGCGCACCACGTCACCCATCGTCGACTGCGGAGTCCACTATGTCGATGTGATGTGCCAGATCACCGACGCGCCGCCTGTGCAGGTGCGCGGCATGGGCGTCCGCCTTTCCCACGAGATCGCCGACGACATGTACAATTACGGCCATTTTCAGGTGTTGTTCAGCGATGGCTCGGTTGGGTGGTATGAGGCTGCTTGGGGCCCGATGGTGTCCGAAACCGCCTATTTCGTGAAAGACGTCATCTCGCCCAAAGGCGCGGTGTCCATCGTTGCCGCCGAAACCGGCGGGTCATCGGATATCGACGGCCACACCAAAGTTGGCACCCTGCGCGTTCACCCAAGCGCAGGCGACGACCGCCTGATCGACCTGCCCAATGAACCCGGACATCAGGCATTGTGCGACCGCGAACAGGCCTTTGTCGCGCGCGCGATCATCGAAAACCTCGATCTGGACCGGCATATGAATGATGCGGTGCGCTCACTGGCGGTCTGTCTGGCGGCTGACGAAAGCATCCGCTCAGGCCAGCCAATTGATCTGTAAAGGAACGTCGCAATGGGGTCACTGAGCCTGCAAAACGTCAATAAGTCATTCGGCGACGTTAAAGTCCTGAAGGACATCAATATCGAAGTCGAAGAAGGCGAATTCGTGATTTTCGTCGGCCCGTCCGGCTGTGGGAAGTCGACACTGCTGCGCATCATCGCCGGGCTTGAAAACGCCACATCGGGCGATGTGTCCATCGCCGGTGAACGGGTCAACACGCTGCCACCATCCAAACGCGGCATCGCGATGGTGTTTCAGTCCTATGCGCTTTACCCGCATTTGTCTGTGCGCAAGAACATGGCGCTGGGGCTGAAGCAGGCGAAGGAAAGCAGCACCTACATCGAAGAACGCGTGGGTGTGGCCGCCGAAATGCTGCAACTCGGCCCCTATCTTGAACGACGCCCTGCAGAGCTGTCAGGCGGTCAGCGCCAAAGGGTCGCCATTGGCCGCGCCATCGTTCGAAATCCAAAGCTTTTTCTCTTTGACGAACCACTGTCCAACCTCGACGCGGCCCTACGCGTCAACACCCGGATCGAAATCGCGCGGCTGCATCGCGAGTTGGAAACCACGATTGTTTACGTCACCCATGATCAGGTCGAGGCGATGACGCTGGCCGACAAGATCGTCGTGTTGCAGGATGGGCGGGTGGAACAAATCGGGTCGCCGATGGACTTGTACAATGACCCCGACAATCAGTTCGTCGCCGGGTTCATCGGATCGCCCGCGATGAATTTCCTCGATGCCGGGGTTCTCGATCTTCCTGCAGAGGTCAAGACAATCGGACTGCGGCCCGAGGCCATAACACTGGGCGACAAAGGCGACCTTTCCGGAACCGTGAGCCATCTGGAACATCTGGGCGCGGATACGAATGTTTACGTCAATGTCGGCGACGCCCTGTTAACCATCCGCGAGGTTGGCGAAACCGAACACGCCATCGGATCATCAGTATCTCTTGGTTTCCGGCCAGAAGACCTTTTCCGGTTTGGCGACGACGGAAAGCGGATCAGGTAATTCCTCCGAAGAGAGGAGCCCGGCAGACACCAATTGAGTGTCCAACCGGGCGCGGGCGTTGCATTTTCCTGCCAGACCCGCAGCGGCATCGAGACCACGCATTTGCCGGAACCGAAACGCTGGAGCGGCGCCGATTGCATCCAAACCTGAGGTCGCCTGCAAATGTGCGTCGGATCCGAATACCTCGATTGGCCTACCGGCGTGGATTCATTCCCCGCTTAATGACGCCAGAACTCATGAAACCGCCATCAATCGGCATGACAACACCGTTTACATAGGCCGATTCCGCGCTCAACAGAAATGCCGCGACGTTGGCGACCTCCGCTGGTGATCCGTATCTGTTCGCCGCGATGCGCGCGCAATATGCCTCGCGCGTCTCGGCGTCATGCATTTTCTTGACCAGCGCCGTTTCGATGGCGCCCGGTGCCATCGCATTGACGGTTATACCCAGTTCAGCAAGTTCAGTGGCCAGTGTCCGCGTCAAAGCGTGAACGCCGCCCTTGCTCGCGCCATAGGCCGACCTGCCAGTGCCACCACGCTCACCCGCCGCTGATCCCATCAACAGGATGCGACCGTAACCCTGTGGAGCCATCGTTTCTGCTGCTGTTTTGGAGCACAGAAATGTTCCGGTCAGGTTGATGCCGATAATCCGGTCCCAATCTTCCAGCGAAGTTTCAAGGATGGTTTTTTCGACGCCAATACCCGCGCAATGGGCCAATCCGTCGAGGCGACCCCGAAATTCCGACACGGCGTTGAACATTTTCTCGACATCGCCCGGGTTTGACACATCGGCGGTAATTGGCATCGCGCTGTGCCCGGCATTGCGCAACGCATCAGCGGCAGCGCGGACGCCGTCCTCGTTTTGATCGGCAAGCGCGACTTGACCGCCAAGCGTCGCGACCTTCTGAGTGATCGACAAACCGATGCCACTGGCACCGCCGGTGACGAGGATACATCTGTTTTCAAAGTTCAACGCTGTGTCCTCCTGATCATGGAATTCAGCCTAGTCATTCTGTGTGTGAGACGTAAACCAACCGCGACGAAAGTCGGCAATTTCGCGTCAATCAGGCCAGTCACCTGACTCGCCGCGGGCTGGACGTATTGTATCCGAAAGGATACAAAATAAATGACAACGAGGATTCCCAACGCAATGGCAACGAAATCCAGTGGTGAGGCGGCCTATGATGCGGTGATCGGCTCGATCCGCGACGGGGTCTATGCGCCTGGCCAACGCCTGCGGGAGGAAGAAGTTGGCGACCGGCTGCGGCTGTCGCGGACACCCGTACGCGAGGCATTGCGCCGTCTGGAAGCTGACGGGATCGTTGAGCATCGCGCCCGGATCGGCGCCATCGTGCGCAAACTTGATCACGGCGAGGTGGTCGAGCTTTATGAGATGCGCGTGGTGCTGGAGCGCACGGCCGCGGAATTGGCGGCGCGACACGGGTCGGATGCCGAATTCGACACGCTGGACGAGCTGAATCAGGAAATCGCGGCAGAGCGAAGCAATCCTGCCCGCGCCGCAGCCATCAACCAGGATTTTCACCGCGGCCTCTATCTGGCATGCCGCAACCGATTTCTTGTCGAGGCAGCGCGTGGATTGAACAATTCACTTCTGCTGCTTGGCCCAACGACATTCACAGACGCGGGCCGCATCGACATTGTCGTGCGCCAGCACCAGATGATTGTCGACGCGCTTCGCGCCTGCGATGCCGAAGCCGCCGGTGCCGCGACAGAGGCGCATTTGCAAACGTCCCTGCGCCACAGGCTGAAGGCAATGGCGCGGTGAGGCAGATCGCCCTGACTTTCCTGATCGCGCTGCTTGGCGCCGGAGCGTTCCATCTGTTGAAAATCCCGCTCCCGTGGCTTTTGGGGCCAATCGCGGGCTGTCTTGTGGCGGCGCTTGCAGGCGTGCGCCTGAAGGGGCTGAAGCCGCTTAACGACGGGATGCGCACAATTTTGGGTGTGGCCGTGGGTGCAACACTGACGCCAGCGGTTTTGGCAAGTTTTCCGGCGATGTGGCCGACGCTTGTGATTATTCCCTTGACGGTGATCTGCGTAGGTTTGGTCGGAATTCCCTATTTCCGCCGCGTCTGGGGTTATGACTTCCCCACTGCATATTACGCGACGATGCCGGGCGGGTTGCAGGATATGCTGGCCTTTGGTGAGGAAGCCGGTGGCAATGTGCGCACCTTGTCACTGATCCACGCCACCCGCGTTCTTGTAATCGTCGTGGCCCTGCCGTTTCTTCTGAGCGGGATCTGGAACGCCGATCTCGACAACGCGCCCGGCGTTCCGATTTCGACCGTGCCGGTTCCGGAACTTCTGCTGATGATTGCCTGTGCTTTGGGTGGTTGGTGGGCGGCGCGCAAAGTCGGCCTTTTCGGTGCATCGATCCTTGGCCCGCTGATCGTGACGGCAATAGTCACCCTTTCCGGTTACCTGCACAACCGCCCACCGGCAGAGGCGATATGGGCGGCGCAGTTCTTTATAGGCATGACCATCGGCGCGAAATATTCCGGCATCACAATGGTGGAAGTCCGTCGCGATTTGATCGCGGGAATTGGGTTCTGTGTCATTCTGATCGTGCTGACGCTGGTGGTTGTTGAGCTTGTACTGCTGGCCAATCTCGCACCGGGGATGGAGGCGCTGTTGGCATTCGCGCCGGGCGGTCAGGCCGAATTGATGGTTCTTGCGCTGATCGTCGGGGCGGATGTGGCCTTTGTCGTCGCACACCATGTTCTAAGGATTTTTGTCGTCATTCTCGGGGCACCGATTGCCGTCCGGCTCTTTCGGCTTCAAAGCGCTGATTGAAAAGGCCCGGTCGGTTCAGCGGCTTTCAACGCCTGCAGAGGGATGAGGGGTTCGCGGCGTTGCGACAAAACGCGGTGCCTCCAGCGCGCGAAGCGCCTCGGATATAGATCCACGAAGCCCGATCAAATGGTTATATTGCGCGTCACAGCCGGAGATCGGCGTGGGATAGTCGCGGATCTCATCCTGAACCAGCTGTCGCGCCATTTTCAGTTCTGCTTTGGCGACCGTCAGGCAATCATCGGGTGTCATGGCGAGTTCTCCTCATACCAACTGTATACTATGGTATACTTTTTGGCGATTTAGTCAAGATTGGCCATGACCGAACCATCATCACCCACCGATCACATGGCCTCTCGGGCCGCCACCGCCTGCCCGTAGGGTGGCGAAACCAACATCTCAAGGGCGCGCTTTATGCCAGCCAAGTCCGTACTTGTTCAAAGGATTGCGCCGATCTCACCAAATCGCCAGCCCGTGGGGACGGGCAGGCCCCTCTCGGCAGATTTTGCAAGCAAAATCGCCTGCCGGGCAATGGATGGCCGGGGCGCTTCGCGCTGTTAACCCGGCTGGGGTGGTATGTCAGAAAGACGGGTAAGAGCCAAAGGCCCCGTATCCCCGCAACAGCTGAAGCTCCCTAAACCCCCGGCCCCGAACCCAGCGTCACCACACTTTCCCAAAACGCCGCGTCCACATCCACCGTTTCCTTTTTAACCCGTGCCGCACCCGGGATTCGCGCGCCCTCATCATCTGCCACGACGGCGGCGATGCGTTCGAAACGTTCAGCAAATGCGCTGGAATGCGCGCCCGGATCAATCAGAATGTAGAACTGGCCCAGATCATGCGGGCGACCATGTTCCGCCTTCAATGCCCCGGAATCGGTAACTCCCAAGCACCCTGTCCGATAGGGTTGCGGGGTTTTGTTCCGTCAGAGCCGTGCGATGATCTGAGGTGGTGACAGGGTCAGGATTTCCAGGATGTTGAACCGGTGTTTTCTGGCCGTCGAGATGACGGACCTGATGTCGGCGAAGACCCGCGCGCCCTCGAGGGTGCGGAAGGTGCCCGAGATTTTCATGCGCAGCTTCATCATGCGCAGGTCCTGTTCGGCCTGATTGTTTGTGAATGGGACCGCGAAGTCGGCGATGAATCGCAAAACGTCATCGCGGTAGTCACGCAGGCGGAGGAGCAGGTTGTGGCCTGGCCGCCTGGCTTTTCGGCCGCGGGTGCCGGGGCTTTTGGCCAGCGGGGGCTGGCGTTCGTGGAAGGCGAGCCCCTTGGCGAGGATCGCCATGTATCTGGTGACTATACCCTGGCGAACCAGTTCCGGGAGTTCGGTCTCGCCTTGATCCTGAGCCGCGCATCTGAGCTGATTGGCGCTATGAAGCACTGCGCTCATCTCCGTCGCCCAAGGCTCTTTTTCGATCTCTTCGATGGCCTTGAGTTCGCGCAAGTGATGCGCCCCGCAGAGGGCGTGGGCGTCCACTCCGCTCATATGGGCGTAGTAGGGTTTCCAGTGATCATGAATGATCGTCCCGCCGGTCAGGAAGGTTGGAACAGCACCGCGTTTGGCGCTGATGCGGTAATGGGTGAAGGCGGTATCGCAGATCGTGTGCAGCCAGTGCAGCTTGCCGGCAACACGAAGTCCGGTCTCGTCCAGATGCCGAACGCCGCCTTCGGCAAGCCGGGCGAGAATGTGTTCAACCACGACACCCATCTTATTTGCCGCGCCGCGCGTCCAGTTGGTCACGCTGGCCGCGCACAAGCTGGTGGCCCCAAACAGGTCGCGCATAAGCTGGCAGACCCGATCCTCGGGTATCAGCTGCTGAACATTGCAATAGACCGCCACTGCCCGCATGCGCGTGCCATATTGCACATGCGCGGCCACGCCATCGGGAAAGCCAGCCGTCGTCGTGGCTCGACAATGGTCGCAACAATAAACCGCCGCCTGATGCTCGGTGACCTCCAGGCGTGGCGCAGGCAAGTCGAACACCTGACGCTTCTCGATCCCTTTCACCATCTCCGCCGTCAGGGCGCTCTGACAGGCGCTGCAATGCGTCGCCTCATGCCGTTCGACAAAGTCGGGTGTTGACGTCTGGCGCAGGGTGTCGCCCCGGTGGCCAACTTGGCCGCCACTTTTCTTTCCGGATTTGCCACGCAGGCTGCGCGGGGCTGGCTTCTTCAGGCCATCACTTGAAGGGGGCTTGCTGCTATTGCTGCTGTTCTTGGCCAACTGTCGGCGCAGGTCCGTGATCTCTTCCGCCATGCTCGCCAACGCAGCTTCAAGCTCAGCGATCCGACGCAGAGCCGTGGCGAGAAGTTGTTCAAGGGCGGCAACCTGATCCATCCCACCACTGATTCAGAGAAATCAACCCGGCGCCACAGAATTCAGACAAGAAAGAAAAAAAACACGCGCAAAATGGCAAATTCGACTCACCATAAAACTGACAATAACACTCAAACGTGGGGGGTGCTTGGGAGTTACCGGAATCGAGCGAATTGACCGAACCGGTCAACCCTGCCGACAGCGTTTCCACCAGCAACCCAAGTGCCCAGCCCTTATACCCCGCCGCGCTATTGAGCGAGCCAGCGAGGGCGGCATTTGGGTCGGCGGTCGGGTTTCCATCGGCGTCGACCGCCCAATCGTCCGGTATGGCCTTCCCGCCCGCCTTGGCCATCGTGATCTTGCCCAGCGCCACGGCGGAGTTCGAATAATCCGCGTGCATTCTTGGGCCGTTTTCGCCGGGAATGGTAAAGGCAATCGGGTTGGTACCGATGACCGGTTTCTTGCCGCCGGGGCCGGAAACGATGGGCGACCCGTTGGTTCCACCAATCCCGATCAGGCCGTTCGCGGCGATCTGCTCGGTGAAATATCCAAGGCTGGTGCAGGTGTGCGAATGGCACACTGCCAGCGTCGCGATACCGTTTTCACGCGCGGCCTCAACTGCCAGATCAAGCCCACGTGCAAAAGCCGGCTGCGCAAATCCGAGTTTCGCATCGACCATGACCACACCGGGCTTTGGCCGCGAAACAACCGGTTCGACATCCCCCAACACGCGGCCAGAGCGTAACTGCAGACAATAGCTTTCCAGATAGTAGAGCCCGCAAATGATGTTGCCGGTCTCTTCGGCGCGCGCAACCGCCCTGGCCACCTCCGACGCCTGCCAATCGGCCGCGCCCCAGGCCTTCAACGCCTTTTCGCTGGCGGCATAGATTTCGGGTATCGTCACAGTTTTCTTATCGGCCATCTCATTCGTCCCTTGTTTCGCCCGACCCAGCCCCGCGGGCGCGCGATTCTGCCGTTTCCGGCACGTATGTTCTGAACGCCAGCTGTTCGAGCGCGTCCCAAGCGCTTTTGTCAACCTGACATGCGTTTGTCGTGGGTGGCATCGGCTGTTCAGTGCCCGGTTCCGCCAGTTGGACAACCGCGCGCACGGCCGCCACGGGCCCCGTCGCGCCAGCATCGCTGGTTACGACAACACCGCTTGGACACGCGAGAAACTCGGCATCCGGAACGGCCAACGAGAATGACATCCCAGTGCGTCCTGCGGCCATCAAGAGCGGCGCCAGCAGCAGAGGCGCGGCGACCAGCGCATCGAATTCCAACAATTCGCCGTCCCCGATCAGGTGTATGCGATCCGAAACCGCCGCCAGCGCCGCTATGGTGCATCCCGCGCTGCCTATGCCCCCGGTGCAGTTGCATTTCCGCTCGCTCGCAAGAACGTCCGCTAACAACTTCACGCCGGGCAACCCGTGAGCTTCCAGCACCCGCGCCGCCAGCCCGGCCTCTTCCGCCAAGCCCCAGTGGCACCCGGCCCCGCGCACGGCCTTGGTGCCGGTTGCGGTGATTTCCGCCAGTGTTCGCGTGACCGTCATTGCCCAGCCTCCAACGGCGGAAATATCCAGTCATCTTCCGGCATCGACAAAAGTTCATCAGGGTACGGCGCGTTCTGGAACATGGTGATGCGCAGCCAGCGGTCGGAACGCGGGTCAAACCGGGTCGCCCCGAAAAACGCCAGCTTACTGCGCAGCATGTCAATCGGGCGCATATCCGCATCCAGAAGGTTGTCGTGGATTTCCGAGTAAGGATACTGCAGCGCGATCTGCAATCTGCGCACCATTCGGCGATGGTTCGGGTGACTGGCAAGAAAGTCGGGCAGTGATCGTTTTGCCCCGTCTAGATCCTGCCACAACGCCTCGGCGCGCCGCGCGATGTCGAGCGGCTGTTCCCGTTCTCCCCCTGGTTCATCATACCGCTCGCCAAGGCGCGGTTCGAGCTTGGCCTCGGAGACATACCAGAACCGCGCCGAATTCTGACGCGCGGTGTAATCCGTTTCGAAGGCCCAGCAATAAACATCCTTCAGTTCGCTTTTGACGCGGGTCAGTGTCCACGAACCGTCAATCGCGAAACAGATCTTTTCGTCGCAATGCATCGCATCCGCCAAGTCGTCGACCAAATCGCCGTACGGTTCGCAGATCAGTGACGCCAGAAATTCCTGTCCTTCATGCGTCAACGCATCCACTGACCACTGTATCAGCGCATCCCACGGAAATTTGGACTTCATCGCGCCTTGTTCGATATGTGCAGCAATCTTTTTGCAATCACCTGCAAGATCAGACATTTGAGCCAACATGATCGGGTGGTCGCTGTTCCAATTGTCCAACATCGTGCCGGCGCGTTCAAAGCAATGTTTGAAATGTGCAATCGCATCTTGGTCGGCAATCTCTAAAGACCTGATCCGCGCGATGGCCTCTTCCTTGGCCGCGATCCAATGGTGCAGCAATGCCGGGTGGTTGACCAGAAACGGCGCCATACCAAGCCCTGTGGAATTGCCGATGCCCAGAAGGCGGCGGATATCCGGTGACAGCGGTACAGCAACATCTCCGCCCTGCACCCGAGCCATGTGTTCAACCAGATCGGCCACAAAGGTGCGGATCAGCCAGACCGCCAGCATCTCTGCCCGAAAAGGCCCCGACATGATCGCCCGGGCGCGCAGCGCCGAATGATCCGCCGCCCCGAACTTGCCAGAACCATAGACCGCCGTGGTGCGCATCAGATAACCGACATCGGCGATCTTGCCGACGTCCGGCTGTTCGCCCCGCGACAGGGCGTCGACCACATGCTCCCAAAGCCGGACAGAACGATTGGCGCGCGACAGGCTCAACTCGCTGTCGCTGACGCGACCGGCCTCCTGCAAGGGAACCTGTTCGCGCAGGCGCTCGATGTCTTCGCTGGACGGTGTGCCATCAAACAGCGTGAACGTCGCATCCCAGGCTTCCGCAATCACCCGGTCAGAGCGCAGTTCGGCAGGCAAGTCATGCGCAAAAGCGATCAAGGAATAGACGCGCCTTGGACCAACTGCGCGATAGACCGCATGGCCAACGCCGTTGTCGTCGATCTGCCATTCCGGCCGGTCGAACGTCCACTTCTCGCGCCGCATTTTGCGCAGTAGCACCCGCATGAACGACAACCGGGTCTGATGCGACGCGCCAAGTCGGGCTAGGCGCATAACCTTCTCCGGCGGTCGCATCCCACGCATCACGCTGGTCCGAAATTTGCGTCGAAAAACGCCAGCCAGTTGTTGCCCAGAATGCCGTCGGTTTCATCCTTGCTGAACCCGACCCCCCGCAGCCCCGCAGCCAGCCCCGGAAAATCCCGGTTGTCGCGGAACCAGTCCGGTTGCGGCGGAAACCCCGGCGCAGCAGCGGACCCCTCGCCATAATCGATCTTTTTCGTCCAGCGTCCGACCCGCATCCATTCAACGATACTGTCGGGCTGGTCCTGACACAGGTCGCTGCCAATCCCCAACTGCGTGGTCCCCATGATCTCCGTCGTGCGCGCGATCATCTCGCAGAACTCGGCCAGCATACAATCCGACCCGCCCTTCAGGTGATGGGGATACATCGAAAATCCCAGCATCCCGCCGCTTTCCGCGAGCGCCCTCAAAATATCATCGGATTTATTCCGCCTTGCCGGGTGCCAGTAGCTTGTGTTGGCGTGCGTAATCGCAATGGGCCGCGTGGAATGCTCTATCGCCTCCAGCGTCGAGCGTTCCGCCGAATGGCTCATATCCACAACCAACCCGACGCGGTTCATCTCTTCCACCACTTCGCGCCCCATACGGGTCAGGCCGGGATCTTCGGCCTCATAACATCCCGTCGCCAGCAGCGACTGGTTGTTATAGGTCAGCTGCATGAAACGGATGCCAAGCGTGTGCAGGATTTCAACCAGCCCGATGTCATCCTCAATCGGCGCCGGAGTTTGCAGGCCAAATATGATCGCCGTCTTACCCACTTTTTTCGCCGCGCGCACATCCGCCGCCGTCCGCCCGTGAACAATCCGATGGGGAAACCGCTCAAACCAGCGATTCCACTTTTCAATGTTCAACACAGTTTCGCGGAAATTCTCGTGATAGGCGATGGTGACATGCACGGCATCAAGCCCGCCCTGCCCCATCTGATCGAATATACCCGCCGACCAGTTGGCATATTGCAGCCCATCAATACGAAATGCGCTCATGGTCCCGGCCCTGTTCTGTCCCAGGACATGAGGTTAGCGAAGATCACGCGCCGCGCAAGCGTTCCGAAGTCTCAGAAATTAAGCGAAATGTCGCGGTGGATTGCGTTGCACCCGGCGAGGAACAACGCCTGTTCGCGCGTGAACCGTTCCTGCTGGCGCGCTCCTATGGTGCCAGCTATCGCTTCGGAATAGATTTGCAGCCCGGGCAGAACGTCCGTCTCCGCCGTTTTGCGCCAACCAGTTTGCGCCTCGAATTCATCCAACGCATCCGCCATCGATTCAACGGCCTTTTCGCGATCCTCCCTGCCCTCACGTAAGGCACGACGCGCTTTGGACAGCGCGGAGCCAACCGTGTTTGCACCCGAAACCGTGTTGAAAGCCGAGCCAAGCTCTTTCAGCCCCGCTTCCATCTCTGCACGGTCGCCTTCAGCAACCTGATCGGCAAAGGCACGAAGCTGCTCTTCCAATGCAAAGAATGCCTCGTTGGCTTCAACAACGCCAAGGAATTCGGTCACCGCTTCAATCGAGCCATCGGCCGCGCGTCGGTATGTCAGACGCGCCTTGTCCTCGGCAGCTACCAACTCTTTGAACCCGCCGTAAACGTCGTCCCACTCAGCCGGAATTTCTTCGCGGATATGCTCCGCTTCGGCCAGAAACTCTGCTGCGCGCTCTTCCAGCCGCGCCTTGCGGTCGGAATCTGCGGGATCGGTCAGGAAGCTCGCCTGCTGGTTCAACTCTGCCGCCTCAGCCTCCGCCTTGCGAACGGCCTTCTCCAGATCGCGCACCTGTTTCAGCATCGGACGATAACCCGGTGCGGCCGACTGAACGGCCTCTGCTGCGACCACAATGTCGCCCGATAGGCCAATTGCGTCCTCAGCGCTGTCAAAACCATCGCTCAGATCACCGGCATAGTTTTTTGGCAGACCGGAAAGGTCGATACCGCGCGCGGTGTTTATCGCTGACAGAATGCTGCCGCTGTCCGCTTCAAGCTTTTCATGGACGAATTCTTCCAGACAAACCTGCAGTTTCGGGTTTCTCGGCGGTGGCGCCGTTTCACCCAACAGCGATACGCGATTTGGCAGGTAATTCACCAGTTGAGGATAATACCCCACGATGCCCAACGCCAGAAGCTGCAGGAAGATGAAGGCGATGACACCTTTGTAGATCTGAACCGTTTTTACCACCGCCGGTGCGACCCCGCGCAGATAGAACAGCGCGAAACCAAAGGGCGGCGTCAGGAACGAGGTTTGCACGTTCAGACCGATCATCACACCCAGCCACACGGCGGTGATATTCGCGCCCGGATCGGCCAACAGGATCGGCGAGACAATCGGCACAACGACCACCGCGATCTCGATGAAATCGAGGAAGAAGCCAAGGATGAAGATCACCGCCATGACGATGATGAACTGGGTCCAGAACCCACCGGGCAGCGAATTCAGGAATTCCTTGACCAGTTCCTCGCCACCGAAAGCACGGAACGCGGCGGTCAACATGGCAGCGCCCAATAGGATGATGAACACCAGCGACGTTGTCTTTGCCGTTTCGACCATCACCTCGTGCATGGTGTTTTCGATATTCAGAACCCGCAAACCCGACCAGATCAGCGCTATCAGGATCAGGGTCACGCCAATCGCCCCGATCCAGATGCCCGTCATGTCGCCACCGGTCACGAGCAGGTTCTTGATATTCATCGTATAGTTCGAAAGCGCGAATGCGATCATTGCTAACCCGATGATCCCCAAGAGCGTCGGGTAAAACGTGTTTCGTTTCCCGTCATGCAACCGATAGCCGGCCATGATCAATGCGCCCGCGGCCCCGATGGCACCGGCCTGATTGACCGTCGCGATGCCGGAAATGATCGAACCAAGCACGAGGAAGATAAGTGCCAGCGGCGGCACCAAGGTCAGCACAACATTGCCCCAGAATTTCGCGTTGCGCTCGCCTTCATAATGTACCGCTGGTGCCGCGCTCGGGCGGATCATCGCATAGATCAGTATGAACGCCATATAAAGCAGAACCAGCACAATGCCGGGCACAAACGCGCCAAGAAACATCTCGCCCGCCGAAGTGCCACCAACGTCAAAAACCGTTGGCATCGACAACTCGCCCGTTGCTTCCTTGTGCAGCGCCTTGCGCGCGGACGATGCCTGATCAGAAGCGCTCGCCAACTGGTCGGCAAGGATGATCAGAACGATCGATGGCGGAATGATCTGCCCCAATGTGCCAGAGGCCGCGATGGTGCCTGTTGCGAGCGATTGCGAATAATTGTTCCGCAACATGGCCGGAAGGCTGATCAACCCCATCGCCACAACCGTTGCACCAACAATGCCTGTCGTTGCGGCCAAAAGCGCGCCAACGAATACGACCGAAATCCCCAAACCGCCCGGCACCGGCCCGAATAGGCGCGCCATCGTGACCAACAGATCCTCTGCAATCTTGGACCGCTGCAACATGATGCCCATGAATATGAACAACGGAATCGCAATCAGCGTATCTCGTTCAACTTCCCAATAAACGCCACGCAGGTTGGTGACCCCGGCGCTCAGCCATTGTCCCGGGCCACCGGAATGGAAATAGGCATCTGTTCCGCCACCGAACAGATACCCGGCGCCGGCTGCCAGAACGATGGATATTATCGCAGCACCAGGCAGCGCGAAGGCAACCGGAAAACCCGACCCCAGCGCATAGGCCATGAGAAAAACAAGAACGGCGAGAAAGAAAAGTTCCATAAACGTCTGGCCCTATCCGATATGCGCGTCTTCGTGGTCGATATGGCCCGGCTCGTCGCGCGCATCCGCGACGGCCTGAAACAGGTAACTGACGAATTGAATCAGCATGGTGAATGCGAAAATCGCCAGAAATGCCGCCATCTGGTATTTGATGAACATGCCCGCGGTGCCGGTCTGGGTGACCTCGAAATTCCTGATCGGCGCGTTCACGATCGCCTGCCCCGACCCCATGCCGATCAGGATGATAACCCAGCAGGTCGTCATCCCCAAAAAGATAGACCCGATGGCGTTCACCCGACCCTTCTTTTGCCGGTTGAACCCAGCATAGAACACGTCGACGCGCACATGGCCTTCTTCCAGCAGCGTATAGGCAGAGGCAAACAGGAACAGCGCAGCGTACCAATACCGAACCAGATCGCCCATCAACGCCTGTTCATAGCTGAAGACGAACCGCGAAAATACGATCAGCAGTTCCGCCACGACGATCATCAACGCCAGCCAGATGAACCCCAACGTCCGCGTGAACGCGGCCACGACAAAGCCAAACACAAGCAATGGACCGTGGATCCATGGGCCAATGAAACGCGACCGGATCAGGTCACTCGCCAGATCTTCCGAGAACAGCGTGTCCAGCAAGCCCTCGACCCGCAGGAATGCGATAAGCGCATCGGCGATGCCGGTAAACAAGACCGCAAAGAAACATCCGCGGATCAGATAGGCATTGAAATCGCTGATTTTTTTCGCGTCATAACGCAGGGCGCGGTTCGGCGTTCGCAGCACGAAGGCTGCGGCCAATAAAATCGCGCCGGCATAGATTGTGGCCAGAACAATCGCACCTGCATCCCCGTTCAGCGCGTCGCCCAACGGCGCAAAGTCGAAACCGGTGATCAGAATGTTGTTCAGAAAAAATGCGGCCAGAACGGCCAACATGACCCACCCGAACAGCCGGGTCACCATCGCCGGTTCGCCCACCGGCGACAACACTGGCTGATCCACCGCGTCTGACATGGCTAGGAACTCCCCTGGCGACTGCCCCGTCTGATGCGGGTCATGTCTGTCAATGCAGGAGCCGACCAAATTGGCCGGCTCCCGTCGTTCGTTTCAGGCCGGTGTTAAACCAGACCCAGGATACGGTTACGCTGGTTCGAGAACTCGACCTCTGCCGCACCGCGCCATGCGCCGATGTCGCGCAGTGCCGCCTGATAGGCGTCGTTGACTTCGGCGGCCAAGGGTGAGTGATCGCGGGTTTCTTCGAACACTTCCTCAGCAGCTTCGCCAAATGCATCCCAAACGTCTTCGTTGAACTGCTTCGCCGTGACGCCGTGATCGTTGATCAAACGCGCAAGGAAGGTACCGTTGTTCGCAGCCGCTTCTTCCGGCTGGTTGGCGTTTTCTTCCAGACAGCAAGCTTCGATAACGGCCTTTTCAAAGTCGGAACGCTCGCTCCACCAGGATGCGTTCATGCCGAACCCAAGACCACCACCCGGCTCGTGCATGCCGCCGGTATAGTAAATTGACGCTGCTTCATAGAACTTCATGAAGTAGTCGTTATATGGGCCAACCCATTCGGTCGCTTCAACAGCGCCGGATACGAGGTTTTCGTAAATCTGGCCGCCCGGAAGCGAAACGGTCGAAACGCCCAGCTTGGACATCACGGTGCCACCAAGGCCCGGGATACGCATCTTCAGGCCCTGCAAATCGTCGGGGCTGTTGATCTCTTTGTTGAACCAGCCGCCGGCCTGTGCGCCGGTGCCGCCACAAGTGATGGCCTTCAGGCCAAACTCGCCAGCAAGCTTGTCCCACAGTTCCTGACCGCCACCAAACTTGACCCATGCGTTCCATTCCGGCGTGGTCATGCCAAACGGGACCGATGTGAAATAGTTGTACGCGGGGTGCTTACCCTGCCAATAGTATTCAGCACCGATATACGCCTGGCTGTTGCCGGCTGCTACTTCGTCAAACACGTCGAACGCGCCAACGCGTTCGCCTGCCGCGAAATACTCGGTCTGGATGGCGCCGTTTGACACCTCGGTGATACGTGCCGCCAGACGCTGTGCAGACAAACCCAAACCCGGGAAGTCCCGTGGCCATGTCGATACTATGGTCAGTGTGGTAGCGTGGCTTGCTGCAATCGCAGGCGTTGCAAGCGCTGCACCCGCGCCGCCCAGTGCGGCGGCTTTTAGAAATTTACGACGTTCCATGTTTGGTGAATCCTCCCAGATCTGTCGTTTTGCTTCGTTTCACAGGAGCAGGCAGGCAAGTCCCGTTTTCTGCATCCCCGTGACGAAGAACACTAACCCGCTTCCAAGGCTTTGCAACAGTTTCCTTCGCCAAATTGGACAAATAATCGTAACTCCCAAGCACCCCCCACGTTTGAGTGTTATTGTCAGTTTTATGGTGAGTCGAATTTGCCATTTTGCGCGTGTTTTTTTCTTTCTTGGTAACTCCCAAGCACCCCCCACGTTTGAGTGTTATTGTCAGTTTTATGGTGAGTCGAATTTGCCATTTTGCGCGTGTTTTTTTTCTTTCTTGTCTGAATTCTGTGGCGCCGGGTTGATTTCTCTGAATCAGTGGTGGGATGGATCAGGTTGCCGCCCTTGAACAACTTCTCGCCACGGCTCTGCGTCGGATCGCTGAGCTTGAAGCTGCGTTGGCGAGCATGGCGGAAGAGATCACGGACCTGCGCCGACAGTTGGCCAAGAACAGCAGCAATAGCAGCAAGCCCCCTTCAAGTGATGGCCTGAAGAAGCCAGCCCCGCGCAGCCTGCGTGGCAAATCCGGAAAGAAAAGTGGCGGCCAAGTTGGCCACCGGGGCGACACCCTGCGCCAGACGTCAACACCCGACTTTGTCGAACGGCATGAGGCGACGCATTGCAGCGCCTGTCAGAGCGCCCTGACGGCGGAGATGGTGAAAGGGATCGAGAAGCGTCAGGTGTTCGACTTGCCTGCGCCACGCCTGGAGGTCACCGAGCATCAGGCGGCGGTTTATTGTTGCGACCATTGTCGAGCCACGACGACGGCTGGCTTTCCCGATGGCGTGGCCGCGCATGTGCAATATGGCACGCGCATGCGGGCAGTGGCGGTCTATTGCAATGTTCAGCAGCTGATACCCGAGGATCGGGTCTGCCAGCTTATGCGCGACCTGTTTGGGGCCACCAGCTTGTGCGCGGCCAGCGTGACCAACTGGACGCGCGGCGCGGCAAATAAGATGGGTGTCGTGGTTGAACACATTCTCGCCCGGCTTGCCGAAGGCGGCGTTCGGCATCTGGACGAGACCGGACTTCGTGTTGCCGGCAAGCTGCACTGGCTGCACACGATCTGCGATACCGCCTTCACCCATTACCGCATCAGCGCCAAACGCGGTGCTGTTCCAACCTTCCTGACCGGCGGGACGATCATTCATGATCACTGGAAACCCTACTACGCCCATATGAGCGGAGTGGACGCCCACGCCCTCTGCGGGGCGCATCACTTGCGCGAACTCAAGGCCATCGAAGAGATCGAAAAAGAGCCTTGGGCGACGGAGATGAGCGCAGTGCTTCATAGCGCCAATCAGCTCAGATGCGCGGCTCAGGATCAAGGCGAGACCGAACTCCCGGAACTGGTTCGCCAGGGTATAGTCACCAGATACATGGCGATCCTCGCCAAGGGGCTCGCCTTCCACGAACGCCAGCCCCCGCTGGCCAAAAGCCCCGGCACCCGCGGCCGAAAAGCCAGGCGGCCAGGCCACAACCTGCTCCTCCGCCTGCGTGACTACCGCGATGACGTTTTGCGATTCATCGCCGACTTCGCGGTCCCATTCACAAACAATCAGGCCGAACAGGACCTGCGCATGATGAAGCTGCGCATGAAAATCTCGGGCACCTTCCGCACCCTCGAGGGCGCGCGGGTCTTCGCCGACATCAGGTCCGTCATCTCGACGGCCAGAAAACACCGGTTCAACATCCTGGAAATCCTGACCCTGTCACCACCTCAGATCATCGCACGGCTCTGACGGAACAAAACCCCGCAACCCTATCGGACAGGGTGCTTGGGAGTTACCTTTCTTGTCTGAATTCTGTGGCGCCGGGTTGATTTCTCTGAATCAGTGGTGGGATGGATCAGGTTGCCGCCCTTGAACAACTTCTCGCCACGGCTCTGCGTCGGATCGCTGAGCTTGAAGCTGCGTTGGCGAGCATGGCGGAAGAGATCACGGACCTGCGCCGACAGTTGGCCAAGAACAGCAGCAATAGCAGCAAGCCCCCTTCAAGTGATGGCCTGAAGAAGCCAGCCCCGCGCAGCCTGCGTGGCAAATCCGGAAAGAAAAGTGGCGGCCAAGTTGGCCACCGGGGCGACACCCTGCGCCAGACGTCAACACCCGACTTTGTCGAACGGCATGAGGCGACGCATTGCAGCGCCTGTCAGAGCGCCCTGACGGCGGAGATGGTGAAAGGGATCGAGAAGCGTCAGGTGTTCGACTTGCCTGCGCCACGCCTGGAGGTCACCGAGCATCAGGCGGCGGTTTATTGTTGCGACCATTGTCGAGCCACGACGACGGCTGGCTTTCCCGATGGCGTGGCCGCGCATGTGCAATATGGCACGCGCATGCGGGCAGTGGCGGTCTATTGCAATGTTCAGCAGCTGATACCCGAGGATCGGGTCTGCCAGCTTATGCGCGACCTGTTTGGGGCCACCAGCTTGTGCGCGGCCAGCGTGACCAACTGGACGCGCGGCGCGGCAAATAAGATGGGTGTCGTGGTTGAACACATTCTCGCCCGGCTTGCCGAAGGCGGCGTTCGGCATCTGGACGAGACCGGACTTCGTGTTGCCGGCAAGCTGCACTGGCTGCACACGATCTGCGATACCGCCTTCACCCATTACCGCATCAGCGCCAAACGCGGTGCTGTTCCAACCTTCCTGACCGGCGGGACGATCATTCATGATCACTGGAAACCCTACTACGCCCATATGAGCGGAGTGGACGCCCACGCCCTCTGCGGGGCGCATCACTTGCGCGAACTCAAGGCCATCGAAGAGATCGAAAAAGAGCCTTGGGCGACGGAGATGAGCGCAGTGCTTCATAGCGCCAATCAGCTCAGATGCGCGGCTCAGGATCAAGGCGAGACCGAACTCCCGGAACTGGTTCGCCAGGGTATAGTCACCAGATACATGGCGATCCTCGCCAAGGGGCTCGCCTTCCACGAACGCCAGCCCCCGCTGGCCAAAAGCCCCGGCACCCGCGGCCGAAAAGCCAGGCGGCCAGGCCACAACCTGCTCCTCCGCCTGCGTGACTACCGCGATGACGTTTTGCGATTCATCGCCGACTTCGCGGTCCCATTCACAAACAATCAGGCCGAACAGGACCTGCGCATGATGAAGCTGCGCATGAAAATCTCGGGCACCTTCCGCACCCTCGAGGGCGCGCGGGTCTTCGCCGACATCAGGTCCGTCATCTCGACGGCCAGAAAACACCGGTTCAACATCCTGGAAATCCTGACCCTGTCACCACCTCAGATCATCGCACGGCTCTGACGGAACAAAACCCCGCAACCCTATCGGACAGGGTGCTTGGGAGTTACAAATAATCTTACCAATATTGTCGCACTTGACCCGGATTCGCGAAAATTTTCGACGGTCGAATAATTTTTGCAAAGGTTTAGCGGTAACATATTGAATTTAATTACTTTACGAGCATATCGCGCCTGGCGTCGCTTTTTTGATTCCCCGAGGCAACGGGTCGCTTGCCCAAGTCCACGCCGTATGACAGTTACAAAATTTGGCATTTTACGGCCCCACCTCCGGCAAAAAAGGATTGCGATATGACTGCTCTTGCTTCGGCCTCTGACGTACAGTTTCGCAACGATTTTGAGTGTGGGCGCGTCTCGCCAGCTGATTTCCGGCATCGCGATCATTTGCGCCTTGCCTATGTCTATCTTTTCGAGGGAACCGCAGACAACGCGATTGCACGGATGCGTTGCGCGCTTCAGGATTTCCTGCGCACCAACGGCGTGCCGGATGGGAAATACCACGAGACCATGACTGCGGCCTGGATACTGGCAGTACGGCATTTCATGGAAATCACCGACGACCCCACTTCATTTGACGCGTTCATCGACAGCGATCCCCGGCTTTTGGACACCGAAATCATGCTGTCGCATTACACCAAGTCGCTGCTTCTTTCCGACGCCGCGCGAACCGGTTTCGTGGAACCCGACATTCAGGACATCCCGCGCCATGGCTAAGGTGGTTGTGGATCGGGCGAATTTGGCCTTGTTGCGCCCACAAAGCGCGAACCTTGACTTGATGATAATTGAATTTGGTTTGATCCAATTTGGTCCTGAAGCGGACTTTCCATTAACCCCCAGCACGCAACCTTTCCGGCGGCCACCGCCTGCCCGGGGATGGCGATGCAATATCTCAAAGGCAGCGCTTTATGCCAGCAAAGCCCGCACGAAATCGAAGGCTTGCACCCAGCCTCACCAATTCGCCAGCCCGTGGGGACGGGCAGGCGATGGCCGGGGCGTTGCGCGCTGTTAACCCGGCTGGGGTGGTATGTCTGAACGTCCGCTTCAGGCCAAAAAGAGACACCCGAATCTGCCATCACCACACCCAATTGCCCTTTGGCGCCACTCTGCTTAGGCTCCCGACCGCAACCGGAGCGACCGCCATGCCCGAAACCTTCGCCGAGATTCGCTTGCCAACTGACGAGCTGCGCGACGATATTCCCTTTTTTACAAAAGTGCTGGGGATGCGGATGGACTCGATCTATCCTGCGGATGACCCCTCCGTAGCCGTCTTTTCAGGTCACGGGCTGCGAATACGCATCGAAAAAGGCACATCCGAACCGCCCGGAACCATCCGGATTCGCTGTGAAGACCCGTTTGCGTTTGCGGACGGCAAACGGGAGCTTATGGCCCCAAACGGCACCCGGATCGAAATCGACGAACTGAACCCGCCGCTTGTCCTGCCTGAAACCGTGCATTCATTCGTCGTTCGTCGCCTCGCCGATCAGGCACCGTGGATCATCGGGCGCGCCGGAATGCAGTATCGCGATCTGATCCCCGACCGGCTTGGCGGCTCAATCATCGCCAGCCACATCCGTATCCCCGATGGCGGACCGGTGCCTGATATGGTGCATTACCACACTGTCGGATTTCAGCTGATCTTCTGTTATCGCGGTTGGGTCGATCTGGTTTACGAAGACCAAGGCGAACCGTTTCGCCTTCACGCCGGATGCTGCGTGATCCAGCCGCCGGAAATCCGTCACCGGGTACTCTATGCCAGCGACAATATCGAAGTGATCGAAATCGGTGTGCCGGCCGAGCATGTCACAACGATTGATCACGAGATGGTTTTACCCAACGAAACGGTGAACCCTGACCGCCTGTTCCAAGGTCAGCGGTTTGTGCATCACAAAACCGAAGATGCCGTTTGGCAGCCACACCCCCGTGACGGGTTTCAATGCCGCGACACGACCATTGCTGCCAACACCGGCGGCGTCGCGGGAGTTCAGGTCTTGCGACACGCCGAAGAAAATACTGACGTAATACCGACGCACCACCGACATGATGCAGACATCCATTTCACCTTCGTTATGGATGGCAAAATGACGCTGGAAGGCGAAGGCCGCGAGCCCCACGATCTGGAACCCGGTGACGCCTTTGTCATCCCACCCGGCATGGCCACGCGGTACACGAATGTCTCCAACGATATCGAATTGTTGGAAGTAACGCTGCCCGGCTAGGTGCCGAATTTCTTGGCATAAAAGTCGAACATTTGCGGCACCATATCCTCGCCCTGTCCGTCCTCGGTTGCCGCGGTCAGCGCATCGAAAATATCGTTGCCCATGACACTTGGCGCGCCTGCATCATTCGCCATCTGCCGATAATATCCCACATCTTTCAAGGCGTTACGGATCGAGAACGCCAACATGTTCGGGTTGCCCTCACAGGCATAAGCGCGGATGAATTCCATCATCGGGCTGCTGTTCGGCCCCGCGTTGATCACATCAAACATCGCCTGCTTGTCGACACCGGTCTTGTCAGCCATCGCGAATGCCTCTGCCATCGCATTGGCCACGCATTGCGAGAAAAAGTTGTTCATCAGCTTGATCTTGTGCCCTGTGCCCAACGCACCAAGGTGAAATACGTTCTCGCCCAGATCGTCCAGAACAGACTTGACCTGATCATAAGCCGCCTTGTCACCAGACCCCATGATGTTCAAAAGCCCGTCCTTGGCGTGCATCGGCGTACGACCCAATGGTGCGTCCAGCATCTGCGCGCCGGCGGCGGCGACCTCTGCGCCCAAAGCCACCGTGGAAGCCGGAAGGCTGGTGCCGAAATCGATGACAACCTTTCCGCCGGAAAGCCCCGCGATTACACCATCATCGCCACGCATCCGCCCCTCTACCTGGTCAGATGTACCGACGCAAAGCATGGTGACATCTGAGTTTTCGGCGACTTCTTTGGCTGATTTTGCCTCGGTCGCACCGCGCGCTATTGCCGCCTCAACACCGGTCCGGTTGCGGTTGCCAAGTACCACCAGGTCGTAACCTTTGTCCTGCAGACGCCCGACCATCGCGGCGCCCATTAGCCCAAGTCCAATAAATCCGATTGTTGGTTTGCTCATAAATTTCCCTCTTGGGCCAGTTTCGTTCGAATTGTCCCGCTTCCATAAGTTGGTTCGCGCTTATGGGCAACAAGCGCCGGAGTTCTTCAAGAGAATTCGATCCGGATCTTTTGAAGATTCCGGTCACCGCTCGTCTACTTCACCCTCATCATAAATCGAAAACCCACGATGTTTCAGTCCCTTCTGGATTTCATAGATCGACCCGCGTTCGCTTGGCTGCGGCAGCGGAATACGAACGGGCCAGTCGGACAGTCGCGGTTCGATTGTTGGCTCACCGCATAACATCCGCTCGTCATATTCTTCCAGCGACGCAAATCCGGTCATGGACCCCATCACAGGAAAGGCATCTGCGGCCATCATTTCGTAAAACAGTATCCGTCGGTCGCGGTCTGATACATTCAACGCAGAGCCATGCAGCACCCGCCCGTGGTGAATCGAAATCGAACCAGCGGGGCCGGTCAGTTTGATCGCGTCATTCAGGTCGATCCCTTCTGCCGCCAGATCGACCGCGCCCACAAACGCACCGTCCACATGGTGATCCAACGTCGGACCGTGATGCGAACCCGGAAAGATCATCAGCGGCCCGTTTTCTTCGGCCATGTCGTCGATCATCACGCCGATGGCGAGCACGTCGTCATTGGTGTGGGGATAAAACGCCATGTCCTGATGCCATTCTACCGCTGCGCCAAATCCCGCCATTTTCATGTTCAGCTTGGTTGTGTGCAGCCGCAGGTTGGGGCCAAGCAGGTCGCGCGCGGGAGCAAGGATCGCGTCCGACGTCATCAAACGCTGAAAAACCTCGTATTGTGTGTGGGGCAGTTTAATACGTCGAATACGCGGATCGTCGGGCGTGTGACTGTCTTCGAGGTCA
This sequence comes from uncultured Paracoccaceae bacterium, assembly GCA_951812305.1. GTDB lineage: Bacteria > Pseudomonadota > Alphaproteobacteria > Rhodobacterales > Rhodobacteraceae > Rhodobacter_B. The sequence continues at coordinate 1,010,473 of CATOSB010000002.1, read as the reverse complement.
AGTCGTTCGGTGGAGGACGTAAGCCCCCGCGCCTCTTCGCGGGACTGTTCTATGGCCGCCTGGATTTCCGCCAGATCCGCGCCACTTATGCGACCTTTCACAACGATTCCGCCGATTTCGTGGTATTCGTCGATCTGCGCTTGCGTCAAAACTTCGGGCATAGTGGTGTCTCCGTTTCAGCCCGCCTTGGCCGCGGCTTCGGTCTGCGCAACCAGTGCCTCGACTTCAAGCGTGACCGCCAGCGTGCGCCTTGCATCCACTGCGGTTATCAGTGGTGTGGCGCCATCCAGCACTTTGATGAAATGTGAAAGTTGTGCATCAAGCGGCACCACTGTTTCCACCGGCACCTGTCGCGCCGTCGGTGCCTCTCCCCAGTCGGCAGCGCTGGTCCAGACATTCAGGGAGGGGAAAGAAACCCCGCCTTTTGTGCCCATGATCCAAAGCGCGTCCTGCCCGGTTCCGGCGATGTTTGGGTTTTCATTGGTGCTCGCCTCAAACCCCCAAGGGCTGGGCGAGGCATCGGTAAATGCGATCGAGGCAAGCATCCCGTTGTCGAAACGTAGTGCGATGACACCGTTTTCCACCCGGCCCGCTTGTCGGATGGGTTGGCCACCCATCGCCTGAACCTCAACCACTTCGCCAAGTACAAAGCGCAGCAGATCAATGTCGTGCACCATGTTTATCATCACCGGCGAGCCTGCCCCGCCAGCGCGCCAGTTGCCCTGGAAATAGCTGTCTGGCTTTTTGACAGCCCAGATCGCGTTGGCGAGAACCGGCACGCCGATTTCGCCGGATTTCAGCATGTCCCGCAGTGCGTGGACCGAGGCGTGGTATCGGCGGTGGTGGCCGGTTAGGACTGGTAAATTGGCCTTTGTGGAGGCGGCGACGATGCGGTCGGCGGCGTCAAGCGAGACCTCAATAGGCTTCTCGATCAGGCATGGCCAGCCGCGTGACAAACACAATTCTGCATGGTCGGAATGCATATGGGATGGCGTTGCAAGGATTGCGCCATCCACAGGAACGTCGACTTCTTTCAGCGACGCAAACCCTGGCACATTGAATGCCGCACGCAAGTCCCGGTCGGGATCGACAACGGCAGCAAGCTGCACGCCCGCATGTTCGATGACCGATTTCGCGTGACGGGCGCCAATGAGGCCCAGACCCGCGACAAGAATATTTTTCATTCTTCAAGCCTCTCGCGGCATGGTTCTGCGCCCAAAATTCGTTGCCCGATCACATTACTGCCCCGATTTGCCAAGGCACGAATTCATAGTCACCAAGGCCCTGTGCCTCGGATTTCGACGCTTCACCTGACGCGACCCGCAAGATCATCTCGTAAATTTCGCGCCCCTTTTCTTCCAGTGTTACGCCGCCAGTCAACATTTCACCTGCGTTCACATCCATATCGTCCGGCATACGCCCATAAAGCTCTGCGTTGGTCGCCACCTTTATCGTAGGAGCGGGTTTTGAGCCGAAGGCGGAGCCGCGCCCGGTGGTGAAAACCACCATGTTGCAGCCACCGGCAATCTGTCCCGTTACCGACGCCGGATCATAACCCGGGCTGTCCATGAAAGTGAAACCGCTGGCCGTGACCGGTTCAGCGTATTTGTAGACGCCGGTCAAAGGTGAGGTGCCGCCCTTGGCCGCTGCACCCAACGACTTCTCTAATATCGTCGTCAGCCCACCCTTCTTGTTGCCGGGGCTGGGGTTGTTATCCATGCTGCCCTTGTTGCGGGTGGTGTAGTCTTTCCACCATTCCACCAGCCCGATCAGCTTTTCACCGATCTCGCGGCTGACCGCGCGGCGGGTCAACAGGTGCTCGGCGCCATAAATCTCTGGTGTTTCGGCCAGCACACCGGTGCCACCCTGCGCGGCCAGCAAGTCACAGGCATAACCCAGCGCCGGATTGGCGGTAACGCCCGACCAGGCATCAGACCCACCACATTGCAGCGCGACCATCAGTTCAGAGACCGGACATTCGGTGCGCCGGGCTTCGTTTGCAATTGGCAACATGGCCTCAATTTTCGCGATCCCTGCGTCAATCGTACGCTGCAACCCCGCGACGTTCTGGATGTTCATCACCTGAAACGTTTCTGACTGTTTCAGCCCATAGGCCTCCAACAACCAGTCGATCTGGTTCATCTCGCACCCTAACCCGACCATCAACACACCGGCATGGTTCGGATGCCGGGCATAGCCCCACATAACGCGCTGCAGCGCCTCGAACCCTTCGCCGTCACCGACCATACCACAGCCGGTGCCATGCACGAAGGCAACGACACCGTCGACATTGGGATAATCTGCCAACCGGTCCGGCGTAAAATGATCGGCAATGCGACGTGCCGCTGTGGCCGAGCAATTCACGCTGGTGATGATGGCAATGTAATTTCGCGTCCCCACGCGACCATTATTGCGCCGATACCCCATGAAGGTGTCGCCGGTGGCAGGCTTCACCGGGCGCATATCTGTGCCGAATTCATAGGCCGTTTCGGCATTGCGGAATGCCACGTTGTGGGTGTGAATGTGATCGCCCGCGGCGATGTCTTCCGATGCAAGCCCAATGAATTGCGCGTATTTGCGGATTTCCCCTCTCTTTGCGATGTCGCGCGTCGCTATTTTGTGGCCGGACGGGATCAGGACATTCGTCGCGGTGCCATCCACTGCATGGCCAACCTCCAGGGCACGCGTGGCGGTGACGACATTGTCGGCGGGGTCGAGGCGAACGAAGTCCATGATCTTTCTCTTATGTCAGGCGCAAAACGGCGCGTTGGATTGCCGGCTGTAGATGTCGATATGAGGGTATTTCGTCAATCGCTTGCCCCCGAAGTCCAGCCCTTTTTGTGAAGGCCCAAGCCGTTCTGCCTGCCAGCCTTCGAACAGCTGGTCTGGAATTTCGGTGTATTCAGCCCGCACCGCCAACAGGCGCTTGCCATCAAGAACGCCCGCAACAACGAGACACCCCTTTGTTTCAATTGACGCAATTTGCGCCGCGTTCAGCATGTATCCTCCCGGCTCAGGCAATCTTGTAGTGCGCAATGAAGTCCCGGTCCGGTTGAACACCCAACCCTGGCCCCGCTGGAATTTGCACCGCACCATCGTTGGCTTTGACCTGGTCTTGAATATTCAGCGGCTCCTGAAGCAGGTTGTCACGGAATTTGTTGTCGGTCGTGTCGAACTCCAACCACGGTTCACGCGGGAACAACCCGCCCGGCAACGGCGGCATCGCAGCAAGCAATTGCAGGTTGGTTGCCACGGCGATTGCTGAACCCCAAACATGGTTCACCACCGGCGTGAAATGGGCATGGCACAAGGCGAGGACGCGCAAATATTCGGTGATGCCGCCCAGCGCGCAAACTTCCGGCTGCGCAATGTCCAACGCGCGCGCTTCCAGCAGCGCTTTCCATCCCCAGCGACTGAATTCAGCCTCACCACCGGAAATGTTGACTTTAAGTCCGGCGCGCAATTCCGCGTATCCCATATGATCCTCCGGCGCGACGGGTTCCTCGAACCAAAAGGCATCCAGCTCCTCCAGCCCGCGCCCGACATAGAAGGCGTCATGCGTGTTATAGGCGTGGTTGGCATCGGCCATAAAATCGAAATCATCGCCCACGCCCCTGCGAACCGCTGCCGCCAGAACCAAATCTTCCTTTGCACCCAGCCCGATCTTCATCTTGGTCGCGGCGAACCCCATTTCACGGATCGCCGCCGCCTCATCCACAAACCGCGCCGCCAATTCCTCTACCGGCTCCGGGCGCAGCATCATGCCATAACCGTAGACACCCACGCTTTCGCGATGCCGCCCTCCGATCAGCTTCGAAATCGGCAGTCCCGCCACTTTTCCGGCGATGTCCCACAGTGCAATATCAACGCCTGAAAGCGATTGCAGTGGCATCCCCTTTTGCCCATGATCACGGGTCAGATTGTAAACCTTGTGCCAGATGACATCGCGATCCATCGGATCCATGCCGACGATCAGCGGTTGGATCACCGTTTCGACAATTGCCTTGTTTGCCAGTGCCACGTTCCCGGGGCCAAAACATTCGCCCCAACCGGTCACACCTTCATCCGTTTCGACCTCGACCAGATGCGCGGTGCGCTTGTTGTAATACTGCTGTGAATAGCCCAACAGCTCGGGCATGTCGTATTGCAGTACATGACTGGTGACGCAGGTGATCTTCATGCAAGCCGCCTGAGCAATTCGGGAATCGTCGCAATCTTCATGATCGACGCCCGCAAGGCAAGCGATTTCATGTCGGGGCCCTGTGAACCCCCGAGCTCCTTCATCTGGCCAAAAATACTTCGGAGGGGGTTTGGGGGAGGCTGGCCTCCCCTAAAATGGTTGGATTTCGCTCAAGCGAAATCCAATAATCTAGGCTTGCACGGCGTTCATGAACCGATCCCGAATGACGACCGGATCCATTGTGATCACTGGATGCTTGGCGTTGCCGCTTTCACACTTGCACACGATGATGGTCATCTGGCGCGCATTGATTGCTTCCTTTAACACCTTTCCGGTGTCTTCCGCCTGACATTCCACGACATTTTCGCAACCACAGGCGGTGGCTACCTTGGCAAGCGACGTTTTCATACCTGCATAAGTCGGCTGGTCGCCGGTCGAGCCGTAGGAACCGTTGTCGACCAGAAGCAGGATGAAATTGTCAGCCACATTGTTCGCAATCGTCGGCAATGTGCCAAGATTGGTCAGAACCGAGCCGTCGCCGTCGATCGCGATGACAGTCTTTTCCTGCGCCAAAGCAACGCCCAGCCCAATCGATGAGGCCAAGCCCATCGTTCCCAGCATGTAGAAATTGGTCGGTTGATCGTCGATGGCGTGCAGCTCTTGTGAGGGAATACCGATGTTGCAGACGACCAATTGGTCACGAATGATCGGGGCGATTTCTTTCAGAACTTCAGATCGGATCATTGGTCGCCATAGCCTCCCCAGAAATTGGCGTCCGTCAGGATCGCCACCGGTTTGTTGCACATGAAAGTGTATTTCAGGATGTTGTCGAATTCCTCAACATCCTTTTGCCAGTGGAAATGGAAAGTCGGGATGTTCAATTGCGCCAGCAATGCCTTGGTGTGCACGGCCATCTCGACCTGACAGGCCACGGGTTCTCGTAACTCTCCGCGATAGGATATCAGCATCGGCAATGGCATCCGATAGTATTGGATCAACGTCGCCAGCGTGTTGATCGTCACCCCGATGGCCGTGTTCTGCATGATGATGGCAGAGCGTTTGCCACCCATGAAGGCGCCAGCGCATAGCCCCATTCCTTCGTCTTCCTTGTTGGAAGGGATGTGAAAGATGTCATCGCGGCGTTCCAGTTCCTCGATAACACCCGCCAGTTGCTTACAAGGTACGGTGGTGATGAATTCCACGCCGTTGGCCGCAAAATCATCGGCAAATTTCTTGTTGATGTCCACGGCGCGACGTCCTCCTCGGCTTGCGTCGGCAACCTACTCGCGCAGTGCGACGGGACTTGCAAGCCGTCAGCGAAGGTTTCACTTTTTCGCAATTTCCAATTTCGAGGAAGCGAAAATGCGCGGCGATTTAGGCCGCCGCGCATTGTGATTGCTACTTGGCGCAATCCGGGATCGTGTAACCCGCTTCTTCCCATGCCGCGACAGCGCCGGGGTGGTATTTTATGGGAAGCCCATCGCACATGTCGGTCAGTTTGGGATCGGTTTCGCCGTGCCAGACATTGGGCATGAACGGCGCCTTGCCACGATAAAGATCCAACCCTTCGATAAACGCCGCCGTCAGAGCCTTGGCCATATCAAAACTCATACCTGTATTCACGACCTCGCCACCAACTGTACCCGGTCCGCGCAGGAATTCATCCTCGGACACCACGGTCACACCGTCGGAATACCCCATATCCGAAATCGGCATCTCAACCGGGATACTCCCGGGCAGTTTCACTAGGTTGGCAAACTGCTCGCCCTCGAAGACCTCTTTGGACACTGACCAAATCGTCATATTCCCAGAGGACAAGGCCGCGGTGATGCGGCCATCGGGAAATGCCATCGGTAAAACGAATGCATCCGCCGAACCATCCTGAATGGTCTTGACCGCCTGCCCCCAATTGACCTGAATGCCCTCGTACCCCTTGCCTTCTTCCAGTCCGGTATTCACCCGAGTCAGCAAACGTGCATTGGTTAGGGCCGCACCGCGTGGCGGGCCGTTGAAGATCGTTTTGCCCTCAAGACCATCCCAGCCGCTGATGTTCGAACTGTCATAGGCAAAAAGCCCCTGCACCGATATCCGGTAGGTATAAAGCACGGCCAGATTGCTGGCGAGTTCCGCACCCTTTTCTTTACCCAATCCGGCATAAGGGCCGACACCGCGTGACAACAGGAACGGCAGGATAAACGGCGCGGCGGCGATGTCGGATTTGCCTTCGGCCACGTTCTGCACAGAGTTCGTCAGCGTTTGCCCGGTCGCAACCTGGATGTTGGCGACATTTGCGTTTGCGGCAACTTCTGCAAGTGAAAGCACTGACACACCCGGCGCGGTATTTGGCGCGGCGGTTTCAGCCGTAAGATTGGTTTGTGCAAACGCACCAGTTGCCAATGCAACAGACGCAATTCCGGCGACTAACGATTTGTGGATAATCATTCTTTCCTCCCTAAGAATGCGCAGCGGGCTTTTGTTCCGCCGATCTGCGCACCACCCCAACAGGTCGCAGCGAATGCGTCAAGGCGTAGTTCATCAGTGGCTTGTTCGCATCCGTCGCCTTAGCTGAGTTCGTCCTCAACGTAGACCTGAATAATCTCGTCGAAATTCGCTTCCGCCTTAAACCCAAGCTTCAGTGCCCGGGCAGTTTCGAAATTTCGCGGCCAGTTTTTGACGATCGCGATGATGTTTTCGTCGGGTTCGCGCCTGATCAACCGCACGGCATCTTCACCCGCCGCATTTCTAAGTGCCTCGATCTGTTCGGCCACGGTACAGGAAAATCCTGGCATATTGAGTGCGCGACGCCCGTTCAGCAGGTTCGTGTCCAATGCGGCCGCGTGCGTCAGAAACCCGACGGCGGAGCGAGGAGAGGCGTGCCAGTGGCGTACGGTGTCCTCCACTGGCAGCACGGCCTTTTTCCCATTCAAGGGTTCACGGATGATGCCGGAGAAAAAGCCGCTGGCTGCCTTGTTTGGCAGGCCGGGGCGGACACAGATCGTTGGCAGGCGGATCGAGATGCCATCGACAAATCCCTTGCGGCTCGCATCTGACAGCATCAATTCGCAGACCGCTTTTTGAGCGCCGTAAGACGACAGAGGCGCCGAAAGGAATTCGTCGCCAATAGCGTCCGGATACGGCGCGCCGAAAACGGCAATGGACGACGAAAACACCACTTTGGGCCGATATTGCACGTCAGCCTTGTGAAGGGCGCGCAGTGCTTCCATAAGCTCCCACATCGGGTGCATGTTCACTGCCCATCCTTTGGAATAATCTTCCTCCGCCTCGCCAGAAACGACCGATGCGAGATGGAAGATTAAGTCCGGCTTGTTTGCCACCGCTGCCTTCATTGTGCCTGCCACTGAAACATCACCTGCAACCTGATCACCAGGTGCTGAATTGGACGGAAATGCAATATCGTGGAGAGTCACAGCAATGTTGCGGTCGCCGTTCAACCCATTCGCAGCGAGCTCTGCCGCCAGCTTTTGGCCGATCATTCCGCCGCCACCCAGGATAAGTATTTTCGTCATCTTGCCCTCGTCAAAATTCGCCTGACCCTATCCACGCTTTTATTCGCAGGAAAGCCCTGTTGTTCGGCAATGTTCTGCGCTAACAAAACGTCCGGTTCAGGATAATGACGGTGGCATTGACTCGCTGCCAGCCCAAAAGGGGGTCGGATGACAAAACGGAAACCTGAAGAGCTGCGCTCTCGGCTGTGGTTCAATAACCCTGATGACGCCGAAATGAACGCCGTTTATCTTGAACGCTATCTGAACTATGGGCTGACGCTGGAAGAGCTGATGACGGGCAACAAACCGATCATTGGCATTGCCCAAACCGGCAGCGACCTGTCGCCGTGTAACCGCCACCATATCGAACTTTCCAAGCGTGTACGCGACGGCATCATCTCGATGGGCGGGACGGTTATGGAAATCCCAGTTCATCCGATACAGGAAACCGGCAAACGCCCGACCGCATCACTGGACCGCAATCTCGCCTATCTGTCTCTGGTCGAAAGCCTCGCGGGCTATCCCATCGACGGCGTGGTGCTGAATATCGGCTGCGACAAGACCACGCCGGCGCTGTTGATGGCGGCCGCAACAGTCAACATTCCGGCCATTGCGCTGTCGGTCGGTCCAATGCTGAACGGTTGGCACAGAGGCCAGCGCACCGGATCGGGCACCGTTGTGTGGAAAGCGCGCGAGCTTCATGCCACAGGCGAAATCAATGACGAGGAAATGGCGGAACTGATTGCGTCTGCTGCGCCATCGACGGGCTTTTGCAACACGATGGGAACCGCAACGACAATGAACTCGCTGGCAGAGGCGTTGGGAATGCAGTTGCCGGGCTCGGCAGCAATTCCGGCGCCATACCGCGAGCGTGGTCAAATGGCTTACGCGACGGGTAAGCGCATTGTCGATATGGTCTGGGACGATCTGCGACCAGAGGCGATCATGACCCGCGAGGCGTTTGAAAATGCCATTGTCGTGAATTCCGCCATCGGCGGTTCCACAAACGCGCAAATTCACCTGAACGGCATTGCGCGACATCTGGGCATCGAACTGACCAATGACGATTGGGAAGCAGTCGGGCATAAGGTGCCCCACATCGTGAACCTTCAGCCATCAGGTGAGTATCTGGGCGAGGATTACCACCGCGCCGGCGGTGTGCCTGCAGTCGTTGGCGAATTGATGCGGGGTGGGTTGTTGCCCCACACCGGTGCCCTGACAGTGAACGGGAAGACGATTGGCAATAACTGCGAAGACGCCGAAATCATCAACCCGGATGTCATCTGGCCGATTGAAAAGCCGTTGAAGAAGAGCGCAGGCTTCCAGAATCTGTGCGGCAATCTCTTCGACAGCGCGATTATCAAAACAAGCGGCATTTCAGAGGGTTTTAAGCGGCGGTATCTGTCCAATCCCGACGATCCAAATGCTTTCGAAGGTCGTGCAATTGTCTTTGACGGCCCAGAGCACTTTCACGCAACCATCGACGACCCCGAACTGAACATCGACGCCAAATGTATCCTGATCATGCGCGGTGCGGGACCAAAGGGTTATCCCGGCGGTGCCGAGGTCGTGAACATGCGCGCGCCAAGTTACCTGTTGAAGCAGGAAAGCGATATTGAACTGCCCTGTATCGGTGATGGCCGGCAATCGGGCACATCGGGAAGCCCGTCGATCCTGAATGCGTCGCCAGAGGCGGCCGATGGCGGCGGTCTGGCGCTGGTTCAGAACAATGACATCGTTCGGATCGACCTCAACGAAGGCACGGTCAACATGCTGGTCCCGGATGAAGAGCTGGCGGCACGTCGAGAGGCGCTGGAAAAAGCGGGGGGCTATGAAAGCCCTGAAAGCCACACGCCCTGGCAGCAATATTTCCGCGAAATGGTTCGACCCTTTAGCGAGGGGATGACGCTGAGGGACGCGGATAAATATCGCGACGTCGGGTACAAATACAAACCAAGAAACAATCACTAGGGCCTCGAAATCTTCAAAAGATTTCGGTCCGGATTTTTCTGAAAAATCCGCCGCCCCACGGAAGGAAAGGAACAAAGATGAAACTGCTTCGATATGGCGAGATGGGCGCGGAAAAGCCCGGAATGTTGGATGGAGATGGCAACATTCGCGATCTCAGCGCGCATGTCACGGATATCAACGGCGATGCAATCAGCCCCGACAGCATCGCCAAGCTTTCTGCCCTGGACCCTGCCAGCCTTCCAATAGTAGAAGAAAATCAGCGCCTTGGCTCCTGCGTTACAGGTTTCAGCAAGTTCATGTGCATCGGTTTGAATTACACTGATCACGCCGAAGAAACCGGCAACCCAATCCCGGAACATCCCGTATTGTTCATGAAGGCAAATTCCGCGATTCAGGGACCCAATGATGATGTCTACATGCCGCGCGGATCCACGAAATCTGACTGGGAGGTCGAGCTTGGTGTCGTGATCGGCAGCAAGGCGAAATATGTCAGCACCGCCGACGCACTGGATTATGTCGCTGGTTACTGTGTCTGCAATGACGTGTCAGAGCGCCATTTTCAGACCAAGCTGTCAGGCAACTGGACCAAAGGCAAAAGCTGCGACACCTACGGCCCGACCGGTCCCTGGTTGGTGACCAAGGATGAGGTCGGCGACGTTCAGAACCTCGATATGTGGCTGGATGTTAATGGCGTTCGGATGCAAACCGGCAATACGCGCACGATGATTTTCACTGTGGCCGAAATCGTCAGCCACTTGTCCCAACTGATGACGCTGCATCCTGGCGATGTGATTTCTACCGGTACACCGCCGGGTGTGGGGCTTGGCAAAAAGCCTGACCCGATCTTCCTGAAATCGGGCGACGTGATGGATGTCTGGATTGAAGGCCTTGGCCAACAGACGCAGAACGTGAAAGAAGACGCGTGAGCAAACCCAAGGCGTTACTGGTCGGCGGGACAGAGCGCACGAAGGAGCGCTTGGCGCAGGCCTTTGAGGTGGTCGATGGGTCTGTCGATCTGGATGCCGCTTTAGACGCGCATGGCCAAGAGATCGGGTATTTCCTGTATTTCGGCCACGCGCCATGTGGCGCGGCGCTGATGGATCGGATGCCTGAATTGCGGCTCATATCGAATTACGGTGTCGGCTATGATGCGATTGACGTCGACGCTGCTATCGAGCGCGGGATCATGGTTACGCACACACCAAGCGTGCTGGATGACGAGGTTGCCAATACAGCCATCCTGCTGATGTTAATGGCCGCGCGAAATGCCACTGCGGATGAAGCCTATCTGCGCGCGGGTCGCTGGGAAAGCGAAGGGTCGCCGCCGCTTTCTCGTTCAGTCAGAGGATTGACCGTTGGCATTGTTGGTCTCGGCCGGATCGGCAAGGCAGCGGCGGAAAAGCTCAACGTTTTTGGCGTCGAGATCGCCTATCACGGACGCAGCAAACAGGACGTGCCTTACCGCTATTTCGCCGATCTGAAAGATATGGCGTCAAAGGTCGATATCCTGATGTCAATTGCCCCCGGCGGGCCATCAACGCATCACATCATCAATGCCGAGGTTCTTGCAGCGCTTGGCCCCCGTGGGATGCTGATAAATGTTGGTCGAGGGTCAGTGGTTGATGAAGAGGCCCTTATCGCGGCGTTGGAATCAGGCGCGCTTGGCGCCGCGGGGTTGGACGTGTTTGAACACGAACCACATGTTCCTGCAAAACTGATGACTTTCCCAAATGTCACGCTTCTGCCGCATGTCGGCTCTGCCACGGTGGAAACCCGTCGAGCGATGGGTGACCTTGCCGTGGACAATTTGACCAAATTTCTGAAAGACGGAACCGCCATTACGCCGGTTCCGGAATGCAAGGACCAGTGATGCCCAAGATTTCGTCCGTTCGCCCGCGGTTGTTCAATGTGCCGCTGGATGAGGTTCTGGTCGATGCCAAGCATGGTGACCATACCTTTTTTCAGCTGATCACGACAACAATAACGCTCGATGACGGTACCGAGGGAACTGGATACAGCTATACCGGTGGCAAGGGTGGAACGGCGATCAAGGCGATGGTCAGGGACGATCTGGCGCCGTTTCTTGTGGGTCGCGAACCAGATGCCATCGAGGACATCTACGAAAAGATGCTTTGGCATATGCACTATGTCGGACGCGGCGGGATTGCTTCATTTGCGATTTCCACTGTCGATATTGCACTGTGGGACATTCGCGGAAAACGATCCGGGCAACCGCTTTGGCAGATGGCCGGCGGGCACGGAAACACGACCAAGGCCTATTGCGGCGGCATCGACCTGAACTTCCCCTTGCCAAAGCTGCTGGAGTCGATCCGTGGCTATCTTGACGCAGGGTTCAACGGTGTGAAGATCAAAATCGGCCAGCCGACCCTGAAGGAGGATGTCGAACGTATCGCCGCCATCCGTGACCTGATCGGGCCAGACATCGCATTTGCGGTTGATGCCAACTATTCAATGTCACAGGCGCAAGCGACCGAGGCAGCCATAGCATTTCGTGATTTCGATCTGTTGTGGTTTGAAGAACCGACCATTCCGGATGACTATCTTGCTTATGCGCGTATTGCTGATGCATCAGGAATCCCGCTTGCGATGGGCGAAAACTTTCACATTATCGAAGAGTTCGAGCACGCCGCGCGCTGGTCCAAATTAAGTTACATGCAGCCGGATGCATCCAACTGCGGCGGCGTTACCGGCTGGTTGAAGGCCGCAAAAGTCTGCGCAGATAACGACATTCCGGTCTGCAGCCACGGAATGCAGGAATTACACGTCTCGCTTATGGGGTCTCAACCTCACGCGGGGTGGATGGAAGTTCACTCTTTTCCAATTGATCGGTACACAAAGCGCCCGCTGGTTGTTGAAAACCACCTTGCCGTAGCGCCGGATTCACCGGGAACCGGCGTTGAATTTGACTGGGACAAAATTGCCGATTTCGAAGTTTTCTAGCCGCGAAGTGCAATTGCACCAGAAATCCGCTCTGCCCAAATCTGATACAGTCTGGGGCTTGGATGCATTCGATCCCGCGCCAGCATGTCACGCTCCAGCGGCCCATCGAATGGCAGATGCGTTAATTGCTCTTCCAATTCCGCCAACTTCGCCAATGCGCGGTCAAAGCGTTTGGCGCGTTGCCCAAGAACGTAGCGAAGTGGTTGCGGCAGCAATTCCAAATCCCCAAACGGTGGCAGCCCAGATGCGATGACCAGCCGGGCTTGAAATTTATTGGACAAGAAATTGACGAGTTCCGCGTAATGGCGCGCCCATGACCGGATCGGGACACCGTTTTTGACGTCGTTCACGCCAAGCGCGATGACGGCAACGTCAATCTCATCCACCGCGATGTCTTGCAGCAATCGGGTTAGACTGCGGGTTGTAAGCCCATTTCGACCCACCACCTTCCAAGTCACGTGGTACCTGCCTGCCAGAGCGCGCGAAACATGCCCTGACAGGGCCTTATACCAAGGGTGCTTCAAAATGACTCAGCTATGGATTTTGGGTACCGCCTGAGGTGCTGAGGTGATTCAAGATTGGCAAAGGAGACCACCGATGCCAGCCAGGATACCGATGCGAGCCGATTTTACCGCCAATGATCTGCGCAAGCTTGCCGCAGAGAGTTCTGATGCCCGGCAGAGCCGACGGCTTTTGTCGCTTGCCGCTATCGCCGATGGCATGTCGCGTGGGGCTGCGGCCCGCATTGGCGGGATGGACCGGCAAACGCTCAGGGACTGGGTGCTCCGTTTCAACGCTGATGGTCCAGCGGGGCTGCTGGATCGGCAGCGAGGAGGCTCGCGATCCCGCCTTGACAATGCGCAACTGGATGAACTGGCGGCTCTTGTCGAGACCGGTCCTGATCCTGAAAAGGACGGTGTCGTCCGCTGGCGGCGGGTCGATTTGAAGAATGTGATCAAGGCGCGTTTTGGCGTCGACTATCACGAGCGCCATGTGGGGCAGATTCTGCACAATCTGGGCTTTTCCCACATCAGCGCACGCCCTCAGCACCCGGGGCAGGACGTGCAGGTCATTGAGGATTTCAAAAAAACTTCGGCGACAATCTGAAGGAGACGCTTCAGGGGGTGCCGCCGGACAAACCCGTCGAAATCTGGTTCCAGGACGAGATGCGTCTCGGTCAGAAGAACACCCGCGTCCGCCAGTGGGCACGCAAGGGCACACGGCCCCGCCAGCCCGCCGATCAGCGTTACCAAAATGCGTATCTTTTTGGCGCCATCTGCCCCGAACGCGGCACCGGCGCGGCGATCATGATGCCAGCAGCCGACACCTATGCGATGCAGCGCCACCTGGAAGAAATCAGCAAAATTGTCTCCGATGGCGCCCACGCCGTCATCCTCATGGACCAAGCCGGCTGGCACACGACATCCGCTCTGGAAATCCCGCAAAACCTGTCGCTCATGTTTCTGCCGCCCAAATCACCAGAGCTGAATCCAACCGAAAACATTTGGCAATATCTCCGCCAGACATGGCTCGCAAACCGGACGTTCGACACATATGACGCGATTCTCGACGCGGGGTGCGAGGCCTGGAACAACCTCATCGCAAGACCGCAAACCATCACATCCATCGCAAGCCGCAACTGGGCGAAAGTCGGTCAGATTGAATAACCCTTGGTATAACACCGCCCACGACCGAATGGGTCGTCGACACCGGCGCGCCGACCCAGGTGGCGAGGTTTACCCAAAGCGCGGCTGACAAAAGCGCCGCCATCATCGCCCAGATGAAGGTGATCGCGGTCCCCATACTTTCGGGCGCGATAATGCCCTTGGCGATTGTCGAAACGACGTCTCCGCCCGCGATCAATGCGCCCGCGCTTTCAAAGACCACAGCGATTGCAATTGCGCCGCCCATTGTCAGGGCATTCGCGCCGACGGCCGGGCCCATATTGTTTGCAACGTCATTGGCGCCAATGTTCAGCGCCATATAGGCACCAAGGCAGGCGGCTACGACGACAATCAGTGAATTGTTGGCCTGTCCAAAGAAGAGCAATGCGGCAATGCCAGCCAGAAGGACAAAAACCAGCGCAACTCCGGGGCCAACCATCGGTCTTGCAACATACGCAGTCGCGCGTTCCAGGTTGGTGAATCGATCCAGATCGCGATCAAGCGTCTCAAGGTGGCGTGGATCGCCCTGTTGATCAGTCATGTTCGCCCCCTCGGTCCCCGGGGCTAATTAACCGTCGAAGAGTGGCCGATCAACCGATAGATTTTCTATCCCGGGAAATTATCCCAGTCAGCAATAATGCACTTCAATTCTTTCTCTTCTACCATGTCCGCTGCAGCTCCGGCCGTGACCCAATTTCGGGTCCGCTCTGCGTCTTCTGGGAAGGTATCCGCGACATCTTCAACTGCAACGGAATAAACAAGTGTCTGGATCGGAAAGGCCCATCCTGACGGTTGTCTCTTTTGATAAATGTATGTGCCGACCGGGTCCGCGCTGACCCTGCCGCGCCTGACCCCGGCCTCTTCCCACGCCTCCTGCAACGCGGCCTCGTTAGATTTGAGGCCGCGGATAGGCCAGCCTTTGGGGATGATCCACCGCTTCGTATCTTTGCTTGTTATCAGCAGGTATTCCCGTTCTTCTGGTCCCTTGCGATGGCACAATGCGGCGACCTGAAGAGGCTTTGGTCGCTGCAGAAACGGGACAAACAGCTCATCCCATGCTTTTTGAATCGTTGCGTTCATTTTGAAACCGCTCGAAGTTTTCTTTTTATCTTATTGTATTTCGGTATGTTTTTCAAATTACCGGCCTTCCGGCACTGAAAGGTATTGCTTTTTAGGGTATCTTTCTTAGGATTTTCCGCCCGGCAAAGGACAAGTCTTTTTGGGTGATGTTTGATGAATACCCGTGTGGCCTTCAGCGTGTTTCAGGCCATTCCGGCCAATCGGTCTTGCCGCTCACCACAGTCACCCAGTCGCGCCATTTCGGCGAGCAAGGCGGTTTTCATTTCCGCAAGGCGGAATTGGCAATCCGCGTCCCCGGCGAGGTTATGCAGCTCGATAGGGTCGCGCCGCAAATCATATAGCTCGGTAAAGCCGTCCTCTTGCAGCACAAGTTTCCAATCTCCTTGCCGCCATGCGCGCTGCAGCAATTGTTGGTGCAGGCCGTTGTGCTGCAGCATCAATCCATCGCGCCAGCCGGGACTCGCATCGTTAGTGCATAAGGGACCAAGATCGGACCCTTGCAGAATGTCGGGTACAGGCACGCCGGCGGCGCGCAAAACGGTTGGCGCGATGTCCAGATTGCTGACCAGTTCCTGCCGTACGGTGCCTGCCTTGACACCCGGCCCTCGCAGGTAAAGCGGTACTGACAGCGTCTCCTCCACCATCAGTCCACCTTTGTTGGCCACGGCCCCGTTGGACGCCACTGCATCCCCGTGATCCGCCGTCACAATCACCAGCGTGTTGTCGCGCAGGCCCAACGTATCGAGCGTCTCCAACAGTTCCAGCAGGGCCGTCTCGACCAGCGCCGCCTGTTCCAGACTGCGCTGCGCCAACAGCCGCCAATCGGCATCATCATAACTCAGCTCTGCCCAGCGGTCGCGATAGTCGCGGTGATGATCCGGACGCCCGGCCAGATCACTTTGGAAATTTGCGGGCCGCAGGTCGCCTTCGTCGCGAAACATGTCCCGAAACGCACCGCCAACAAAATAGGGTGGATGCGGTCCCCAAGTATCGACGCGCAAGAAGAACGGATCATCGCCCGCCTGCCGCAGCCAGTCCTGTGCGAGGCGAGAGACAAAGAAGGCCTCATGCGTCTCTGCCGATCCTTCCAGCACACCGCAGCCGGATTCGAATTCCGGCCAGTCGGAGCATTCCATCAGGGCGATTTTATCGCCGCGTTTGGTGCCGTTTTCACCGGGTAACTCAACCATCAACCTGGGCGCGGGCAAATCAAACCGGGACAGGTAGTCGCGATAAGCGTCTGTTTTGTAAGGATATCCGTAGTCGGGCAGTGAAAACCCTTCAAAACCGAAATCCTGCGCGGTTTCGGTCTGGCTGAGATGCCATTTGCCGAACCATGCGGCGCGATATCCGGCCTGTATCATTGGCTGGTGCACCATCCAGTCGCTGTCATCCAACTCTGCCCGCCCACCAAAACGGCCATCGTTTTCTGTTAGGCCATGCATATGTGGGTAAGTGCCGGTCAGCATACTGGCGCGGGCAGGTGAGCAAATAGGCAAGACCGTATAGGCGTTTTCAAAGCGCACGCCCTGCTCGGCCATCCGTGCCTGAAGCGGCAGGTTGCGGGCAACTGCGGGCCGGTTGGCGAACGGCTGCTGATCGGTGCAGATCCACAGGATGTTTCGCGGGGCGCTCATGCCTTCAGGCGCGCATTGTCTGGGTCATAGACGTGGTGCGACTGGCGGCGCGCGGCGCGGTCCTGTCCAAAGGCCCGTACAATGCAGGTGCCGTCAATTTCCAGCGTTCCGACCTTCACATAGGCCAACGCCAGCAGCTTGCCGGTGCGGTATCCCATCGAGACAGATGTGAGATAGCCAATCACCTCATCGTCCAGAAGGATTGGATCGGATGGCAATGGCTCAGGCCCCGGATCATTGATTTCCAGCCCGATGAACGCCCATTCGGGCACCGTGTTGGCCTGTTCCAAGACAGCCTCGCGGCCTGTGAATCGACCCTTGGCCAGATTTGCAAACCGCGACAGCCCTGCATCGAACAGCGTGTATTCCGTCCCGAAATCCGCACCCCAGCCATGATAGCCCTTTTCGATGCGCATGGCGTTCAACGCGTAGGAGCCGAAATTGCAAATGCCGTGTGGGCGGCCTATGTCCCACACAGCTTGATAAAGCGTTTCAAGATCAGCAGACGCAACATGCAGTTCCCATCCCAACTCTCCGACATAGCTGACGCGCAGGGCGGTGACGGGTACTCCCGCAACGGTCATCTCCGTCGCACTCATCCACGGTGCGGTCAGGTCGTCGGCTGTCAGGGTGCTTAACACTTCGCGTGCATTCGGTCCCATGACCAGCAGCGCGCCGTCTTGGGCATAGCCTTTGGTCAGCTCGGCATCCGCATCGCCGATAGCCGCCGTGATCCAGTCGAAATCGCGATCCACCGCCAGTGTCGGGCCGCACAGCAGAAACTTGTCCTTGGTCAACCGGGCAATCGTCGCCTCTGACCAGATGCGCCCCTTTGGCGTTAGCATGTAAGACAGACGCACCCGGCCCACGGTCGGCAGTGTTCCGCAGGTCAGTTCGTCCAGAACCTTTGCGGCATCCGGGCCTTCGAGTACGAATTTGGCAAAGCCACCGTGGTCCATGACCCCCACCGCGTCGCGCACCGTCTCGCATTCCAGCTTCACCGCATCCTGCCATGATTCGTGGTCAAAGCTGAGATGGGTAATGTCGGCGGTCATGTCGCGACGAAACCAGAACGCGCGTTCCCAGCCGCCAATTTGCCCCATCACCGCGCCCTGATCCACGAGTGCGCCGTAAAGAGGCGTTTGGTTCACGGGCCGACCTGACGCCATGATCCGATGCGGGAACGGGATCGCGTATTGAAGGTCGTAATGCTCTGACGCGCGGGCGGCGGCATAGTCTTGTGTGGCCCAATCGCCGAACCGGCGCGGGTCCCATGCCGACAGGTCCCATTCGGTTTCACCCTCTGTCAGCCATTCTGCCATGGCCTTGCCGATGGCGGCGGAATGGGTGATGCCGATCTGAACTCCGGTCGCGTGATAGAAATTGCGCACGCCGCCCGCAGGCCCGACCAGCGGAAGCGCATCAGGCGCATAGGGGATCGGGCCGTTCACGAACCGCTGCGCGCCGGCCTCTGCCAGAAGCGGAACGTGCGACGCGGCCGCCTCGAACACCGCCATCATGCCGTCGATATCATCCGCAAACAGCTGGCGTTCAAAGTCGTCGGGCACGCCAGATTGCCAGACTGGACGGCCCTCATGCCCATAGGACCCGAGCAGCAGTGCGTTGCGTTCGCGGCGCAGATAGAACCGGATGTCCGGGTCACGGATCAGGGGGAATAGCGTGGTATCGGCTTCCAATTCGGACAGCGCGGTGGTCACCATGTACTGATGTTCCAGCGTGACAACCGGCACATGCAGCCCCGCCATGGCGGCGATGGCCGCGCCGCTTGATCCTGCCGCGTTGATCACGGTGCCCGCGACCAAATTTCCGGCCGTCGTTTCTACGTTCCATTCGCCGCTGGCGCGTTGTCTCAACGCTACCACCCGGGTGAATCGCCGGACCTCTGCGCCCAGATCCCGCGCGTGTTTGGCCAGAGCTTGTGTCAACTGGCTGGGGTCGATGTCGCCCTCATAAGGGTCCAGAATGGCGCCCAAAACCGTTTCATCGGCCTGCCAAAAGGGGTGTCTTTCTTCGATCTCGTGTGGCGTCAGCATCGACAACTCGAACCCGGCGGATTGCGAGACGCCGCACAGATGCTGAAACAACTGCATCCTTTCGGCTGTATGTGCGGGCCATATCGCCGACGTGTGGCGATATGTAATCGGCGCTTCGGGGTTTTTGGCCAGCTCTTTATAAAGCCGCCATGCATAGTTTCCCGCGCGCATACCCAGCCACGAATTGGCATAGGTCGGGATGTTGCCTGCCGCGTGCCATGTCGATCCAGCGGTCAATTCGTTCTTTTCGATCAGTACGGTGTCGGTGATGCCCGCCTTGGCCAGATGATAAAGAATCGCGGCGCCGACCGCCCCGCCACCAATGATCACGGCCTGAACATGCGTCCGCATTCAGCGACCCAGCCGTATGGGAAACCGGGAACGAATGCGGGCTTCATTTTTTGCGCTCAGATGTGTGGGCGGCGGGGCGGACAGGATTTCTGCCACGCGTGTCCGCGCCTTGTCCCAGATTGAGTGCTGCCCGGCCTCAATCCAATCATTCACGCTTTGACGGTCTGCCAGCGCAGGATAGACATAGTCCGATTTCATCCGCTTCAGCGTTTCCGCTTCGCCCAGATAATGCCCGTCATTTGTCACCACGCGTTCCATCGCGTCCAGATCAAGCGTGGCGTCGGACACCTCGATCCCCCGGATCGACCGCAGGATTGCGCCACACATGTCGTTGTCGATCACCATCGCCTCTGGGCTGGCGACCATGATCGATCCAAGCATACCCACGGACAGGTTGATCATATCGGCGCCCGCGTGACCGGCCAGCGCAACGGTATAGCCTTTTTCGTAGCCTGCCTGCGCATCCGCCAGTTTGGAATCCGTCATCCCCGCGCTGACGGTCGAGGGCAGCCCGACATGTGCCAAAAGCTGCGCGGCCGCGGCATTGGCTATGGCGGCTTCGCCTCCACCTCCGCTCATCGCGCCGGTGCGCAGATCGGATATGAAGGGCATCAGCGCATAGATACAGGGCGCGCCTTGTTCGATCTGGTCGACCACGACCAACCCGGCGAGGCATTCCGCCAGTCCCTGCGCCAGCGCTCCGGCCAAGGTCACAGGGCTGGTCGCGCCGGCCTGACCGGCGGAGCATATCTGCGGAATCATCCCCGCGCCGACCGCGTGTTCCAGCATCAAAACACCTTCTGCCGCGTAAGTCAGCGGCGGCACAACATGTACGATCACGGCCATACAAAAGGGACGTTCCCGAAACGCGCCGTCGTGCCCCAGCGCCATGTCGAACATCTCCACCACTGGCGCGATGTGGTCGGGGTCACAAAAGCTGACACCAATGGGTTTCGACGTCGCTTTCATGCTGGCGAAGGCCGTGTTCATATCGAGCTCGAAGGGGTCGACCATATCGCGCGCCACAACCGGGCGAACGCCGTAGTGGATGTTTTGCGACGCCTCCAGCACCCGCATCAACGCATATAAATCCGCCAGATGACTGTCGCGATATCCTCCTGTCTTGGCGTCCAGAATCTGAACAGCCGCACCGCCGGTGCCGACATGAACTCGTCCACCGCCTATGCACAGATCTTTGTCAGGCGTGAAACCCGGAACAGAGATATGCTTAGGAGCGCGGGCCAAAGCCCCCCTGACCATTTCTGCCGGAAAACACAAACGCCCACCCGCCCTGTGACGTGCCCCTGCGACCAATGCCCGTTCCGTTGCATTTTCGGGCAGTCCGGCCATGCCGATGGTCTCAAGAATTTCCAGCGCATTCGCCAAAAGTTGCGAAAGATCATCATCAGAAAGCGGTCGCAAGTTCCCACCCTCAGGCACCGGCTCAGGCATGTGACCGTCAGCAGCTGCAATTGTGCCGCGCCTTGCAGTCTTTCTTTTGCGTCTCAATATCCGTGCTCCTCGATTTTGACATTATACCAACGGCTTGATCAATTGACCGTTGCCCATTCTCTGGTCGTTATTGAGGTTATGCGCTGCGGGTCATTTTCGAAGAAGTTCCAGGCGTCTGCGCATTTGTCGAGGATCTGCTCGTAGGTATCGAACACGGTGATGGCCAGCTTGTTGGAGCGCAGATAGGCCCAGACATTTTCCATCGGGTTGAGTTCGGGCGCATAGGGGGGCAGCTTCAGGAGCGTTATGTTGTCTGGCACCAAGAGCCCCTTGGCTCCGTGCCACCCCGCGCCATCTGTGACCAGGAGCGCATGAGAACCGGGTGCGATTGTTTTTGAGACCTCGTCGAGATGCAGGCCCATCGCCTCTGTGTTAACATAAGGCAGGATCAGCCCAGCTGCGGCACCACGTGCCGGACAGGCAGCGCCAAATACGTAGCTCCATTTGTAGCGGGTATCCCGGGGCGCACGTGGGCGGGTTCCCCGCTTCGCCCAGACACGGGTGAGTGTTCCCTGCTGGCCCACCCGTGCTTCGTCCTGGAACCATATTTCCAGTGGCTTTCCTTTCGCCCGTTCAGTCAAAATGTCGGCTACGATGCTGGCAAAGTTTTTTTTAAATGCAGTCTGTGCCACTGGGTCGGCGTTGGGATGTTCGGGGCGGACCGACAGCCTGCGAAAGCCCAGTTGAACCAAATAACTACCTACTGTGCGTTCGTGGAGCTTGATCTCGAACTCCGCCTCAATGCGCCGGGCAAGATCGGCGCGACGCCAGCGAACCACACCATCGCGGGCCGGATCAGGGCCAGCCTCCACCCAGACCGCAAGCTGCGCTATCTGCTCCGGCGACAATCGAGGTTTCGCGCCGCCACCCCCACGATCTGACAGCCCGTCAGGACCTTCGACATTGTATCGATGGACCCAGTCTCGAAGGGTTTGGCGATCCATCCCGCAACTCTGGGCAGCAACCTTGCGCGACGACCCTTCAAGCACCAGAGCAATCGCCAAAAGCCGACGTGCTACTTTGCCGTTCGACGCGCGACCGGCTAAAGCGCGCAACTCGTGCACCGTGAAATCATCGCGCAAAACCGGAACCGCGGCACCCATATCTCCCTCCCTCTCTGGACAGAAACAGTGAGTCACATACCGAACAATTTGGGAATCCAAAAAGCGAGTCAAATCATCCCGCCGTTGGTATTAGACCGCAATTGAATTGTGTTGGAAGGTAACTCCCAAGCACCCCCCACGTTTGAGTGTTATTGTCAGTTTTATGGTGAGTCGAATTTGCCATTTTGCGCGTGTTTTTTTTCTTTCTTGTCTGAATTCTGTGGCGCCGGGTTGATTTCTCTGAATCAGTGGTGGGATGGATCAGGTTGCCGCCCTTGAACAACTTCTCGCCACGGCTCTGCGTCGGATCGCTGAGCTTGAAGCTGCGTTGGCGAGCATGGCGGAAGAGATCACGGACCTGCGCCGACAGTTGGCCAAGAACAGCAGCAATAGCAGCAAGCCCCCTTCAAGTGATAGCCTGAAGAAGCCAGCCCCGCGCAGCCTGCGTGGCAAATCCGGAAAGAAAAGTGGCGGCCAAGTTGGCCACCGGGGCGACACCCTGCGCCAGACGTCAACACCCGACTTTGTCGAACGGCATGAGGCGACGCATTGCAGCGCCTGTCAGAGCGCCCTGACGGCGGAGATGGTGAAAGGGATCGAGAAGCGTCAGGTGTTCGACTTGCCTGCGCCACGCCTGGAGGTCACCGAGCATCAGGCGGCGGTTTATTGTTGCGACCATTGTCGAGCCACGACGACGGCTGGCTTTCCCGATGGCGTGGCCGCGCATGTGCAATATGGCACGCGCATGCGGGCAGTGGCGGTCTATTGCAATGTTCAGCAGCTGATACCCGAGGATCGGGTCTGCCAGCTTATGCGCGACCTGTTTGGGGCCACCAGCTTGTGCGCGGCCAGCGTGACCAACTGGACGCGCGGCGCGGCAAATAAGATGGGTGTCGTGGTTGAACACATTCTCGCCCGGCTTGCCGAAGGCGGCGTTCGGCATCTGGACGAGACCGGACTTCGTGTTGCCGGCAAGCTGCACTGGCTGCACACGATCTGCGATACCGCCTTCACCCATTACCGCATCAGCGCCAAACGCGGTGCTGTTCCAACCTTCCTGACCGGCGGGACGATCATTCATGATCACTGGAAACCCTACTACGCCCATATGAGCGGAGTGGACGCCCACGCCCTCTGCGGGGCGCATCACTTGCGCGAACTCAAGGCCATCGAAGAGATCGAAAAAGAGCCTTGGGCGACGGAGATGAGCGCAGTGCTTCATAGCGCCAATCAGCTCAGATGCGCGGCTCAGGATCAAGGCGAGACCGAACTCCCGGAACTGGTTCGCCAGGGTATAGTCACCAGATACATGGCGATCCTCGCCAAGGGGCTCGCCTTCCACGAACGCCGGCCCCCGCTGGCCAAAAGCCCCGGCACCCGCGGCCGAAAAGCCAGGCGGCCAGGCCACAACCTGCTCCTCCGCCTGCGTGACTACCGCGATGACGTTTTGCGATTCATCGCCGACTTCGCGGTCCCATTCACAAACAATCAGGCCGAACAGGACCTGCGCATGATGAAGCTGCGCATGAAAATCTCGGGCACCTTCCGCACCCTCGAGGGCGCGCGGGTCTTCGCCGACATCAGGTCCGTCATCTCGACGGCCAGAAAACACCGGTTCAACATCCTGGAAATCCTGACCCTGTCACCACCTCAGATCATCGCACGGCTCTGACGGAACAAAACCCCGCAACCCTATCGGACAGGGTGCTTGGGAGTTACGTTGGAAGTTCAATAAAACGGCCCATTTGTAGAACCGTTTTCGCAAATGTAGGGCGTCGATCTGGAATTGGCCCGATTCCGAGTCGAGCTCAGCTTTATTGTCATCGGACAAGGCGACACAAACTGCGGTTGCAGAAAGACTGGCAAGCGGTCCGTGCATCGTACACGTTAATGGCCAGCGACCTGTTCATTCGTTCAACAGGAACGCTGCGCGATCAACGGATGTATGCGCTCGCGCAGCGCTCAGTCGAGCTGCGGTCCAGCGCATTTGGGCTTGAATGGTTTGCTATCGCAAATTTGGTCGTCAGCGGAATGATACGACATTGCCGCTAGCCAAGCGCATATCCCTTGCCGCGGACAGTCCGAATTTGGCGCCCGGCTTCGGGTCCAAGCGTTTTTCGCAATCTTCCGATATGTACGTCCACCGTTCGGCTATCCACGTAAATGTCTCGCCCCCAAACCTTATCCAGAAGCTGCTCGCGTTCAAAAACCCTGCCGGGCCGTTCCATCAGGGTTCGAAGTAGCTTGAATTCCAGCGGTCCCAGCGAAATTTCCTGACCAGATACATAAACTCGATAGGTTTCCACGTTCATTTCTATCTCGTCGACACGTATGAGATCGATACCGCCGGTTTTGCTGCGCCGTAAGATAGAGCGTATCCGCGCAAGCAACTCGGTCACGGAATAAGGTTTGGTGACATAGTCGTCTGCCCCCACATCCAATCCGCGAATGACGTCGTCTTCCTCTGCACGCGCGGTCAGCATGATAAGTGGAATTTCCCTTGTCTCCGGCCTTTTGCGAATGCGCCGCGCAAGCTCCAGCCCGGATGCGCCGGGCATCATCCAATCCAGCAGAATCAGATCAGGCACCTCTTCGGCCAGTTCAAGTTCCGCTTCGTCGCCATCTTGTGCGGTGCGAACCACGTATCCTTCTTTGCGAAGATTATAGGCGATGACTTCACGCTGCGCGGCTTCGTCTTCAACCACCAGTATCTGGGCGCGAGAACTAGCCATCGCGAAGCTCTGACAAGTTGACCGTTGTGACATCCTGTTTCGGCCTGTCATCACTTGGTAATTTGCCGGTGATCAGGTAAATTGTCTGTTCGGCTATGTTCGTAGTGTGATCCCCAACCCGTTCGATGTTTTTGGCGATAAAATGCAGGTGCATAGCCGGGGCGATTGTACGCGGGTCTTCCATCATATGGGTCAGCAACTCACGAAACAGGGAATTGTATATCTGATCGGTTTCCAGATCGCGTTCGATCACATCCTCGGCCTTAGCCTGATCGCGATTGACATAGGCATCGAGCGCGTCTGCCAACATGGATTCAACCACGCGTGACATGCGCCGCAATGTTCCGTTGAGCGTCGAGGAATAGTTGAATTCTTCCAGCACAAATGTCCGTTTGGCCACGTTGCGCGCATAGTCGCCACAGCGTTCCAATGTGCTGGCGATGTTCAAAACGGACAGGACGGTTCGAAGATCGCCCGCCGTTGGGGAGCGAAGCGCGATAACGCGTTCAACCTCCTGCCGGATTTCCTCGTCCAGATCGTCGATGATCTGATCCCCGGACCTGACCTTATCCGCCAGTTCCAGATCGCCCTTTTCAAGTGCGGTCATCGCGTCATGCATTGCAGTTTCGACCAGGCCACCCATGCGAAGCATAAGGGATTGGATACGATCAAGATCGGTATCGAACGCTGATAGTATATGCCCTGTATTCATGTTGAAGCCCTAGCCGATCCGTCCAGTGATGTACGCCTCGGTTCGTCCATCCAATGGTCTGGTGAAGATGTCATCGGTGTTGCCAAATTCCACGAGATTTCCGAGGTGGAAAAATGCCGTGTGCTGACTAACCCGCGCGGCCTGTTGCATTGAATGCGTAACGATCACCACCGAGAACCTTGAGGAAAGTTCCTGAATCAGTTCTTCGATCTGAGCCGTGGCGATCGGGTCCAGTGCTGAACACGGTTCGTCCATAAGCAAAACTTCCGGACGCGTGGCAATCGCGCGGGCAATGCACAGGCGCTGCTGCTGTCCGCCGGACAGACCCGTACCAGGGGTCGTCAGGCGATCCTTAACTTCATCCCACAATGCCGCCCGGCGCAGCGCCTTTTCGACAATCTCTTCCAATTCAGTCCGGTCATGGGCAAGCCCATGGATACGTGGGCCATAGGCGACGTTGTCGAAAATGGATTTCGGAAACGGGTTGGGCTTTTGAAAGACCATCCCAACCTGCGCACGCAATTGGACAGGGTCAATATCTGGATCATAGATGTCTTCGCCGTCCAACGTAATGTTGCCGGAAACGCGGCAGATCGGGATCGTGTCATTCATGCGGTTTATGCAGCGCAGGAAGGTTGACTTGCCACAGCCCGAGGGGCCGATAAATGCCGTTACCATGCGATCCGGAATATCCACCGACACATCATAAAGCGCCTGCAAGTCGCCATAAAAAACATCAACATTCTGTGCACTGATTTTTGGCGTCTCGACCGCCAACTCTGCGTCGGTGCTTGCATCCATTTCAAATGTCTCCATGCGCATCACCATTTCCTTTCAAACTTGTTTCGCAAGAAAATTGCGATCGCATTCATCGTGATAAGAAACCCAAGCAGCACAAGAATGGCGGCTGAGGTTCGGCTTGCAAAGCCTCGTTCCGGGCTGTCGGCCCAGATAAAGATCTGTGTGGGCAGGGCGGTGGCGCTGGACAGCGGACCGTCGGGCGCGGATGTGATAAATGCATTCATCCCGATCAAAAGCAACGGTGCCGTTTCGCCCAAAGCCTGCGCCAGCCCGATGATCGTTCCTGTCAGGATGCCGGGCATTGCCAAAGGTAAAACGTGGCCGAACACCGTTTGCTGCGGCGACGCGCCAAGCCCAAGCGCGGCTTCGCGAATGGACGGCGGCACGGATTTCAGCGCGGCGCGGGTGGCGATGATGATCGTCGGCATGGTCATCAGGGCAAGGGTCATGCCGCCCACCAAGGGCGCGGATCGCGGCAGGCCAAACCAGCCGATGAAGACCGAAAGTGCCAGCAATCCGAACACTACGGATGGCACAGCGGCAAGGTTGTTGATGTTGACCTCGATCAGATTGCTGAACCGGTTCTTAGGCGCGAATTCTTCCAGATAGATCGCCGCGCCGATGCCCAGTGGGAAAGATATCAGGAAACAGACCAACAGCGCCCAGGCAGAGCCGATCAAGGCCCCTTTCAATCCTGCAAGTTCGGGGAAGCGACTGTCAGCATTGGTGATCAGGCCCCAGTTAAATGGCTTTGATACCAGCCCTGCGCCGACCAATTGATTGAACATGGCGATCTGTTGATCGTTCAAGCGGCGGTTTTCTTCGGGCGTATCGGGGTTGATGCCGCCTTTGTTCAACTGGTCATATGGGTCAGATACCGGAACCGTCATGGTAATGGTTTGTCCAATCAGGTCGGGATCAGCAACGACAAGGTCGCGCAAGCGAAACTCCGCGCCGTTTGAAAGGATCTTTTCAACCTGTTTCCTTGTGGCCCGCTCAGAAAGATCAACACCGGTCAGGTATCCGCCCAATGAGGCGGTCAGCGTATCATCAAACCCCCCACGCGGAAGGCGCTGTTCCCGGATTTCCTCGGGGTCAACAAAGACATCGATCGTGACATGGCTTTGGACAAAGGCGCTGTGGCCGGATGCGAAAAGTGAAATCACCAAAGTTGCGAGCATCAAAAACGCAAAGCAGATCGCTGAAAGACCCAAGCCCTTGAGGACGCGTTCTTTGCGTTTGCGACGCACCAGCGAAGCCTGAACCAGCTCGATTGTTGTCGGTTGGGTTTCCATAGTGTTTCCAGCCTCAGTCATAGGCTTCGCGGTATTTGTGGACGATACGCAGGGCGAGGATGTTGATGCCAAGAGTGACGAGGAACAACATCATACCCAGCGCAAAGGCGGCGAGCGTTTTGGGATTATCAAAGGCCGTATCCCCGATCAGAAGGGTCACAATCTGAACCGTTACTGTTGTTACGCTGTCAAGCGGGTTGAGTGTGAGCCGGGCGATCAGACCCGCGGCCATCACCACGATCATGGTTTCGCCAATAGCGCGGCTGACGGCCAACAGCACACCGCCCACGATGCCGGGAATCGCGGCTGGGAACAGTACTTTGGTCATTGTCTCGCCGCGCGTGGAGCCAAGCGCCAATGCGCCGTCCCGCAGGCTTTGCGGAACCGCAGTTATCGCATCATCGGCAAATGACGTAATAAAGGGGATCAGCATCACGCCCATGACCACCCCCGCTGCCAGCGCAGAGTTTGGTGCAACATCGAGACCAAGTGAGGCACCAAAGCTGCGCAGGGCCGGGGCAATCACCAGAATGGCGAAGAACCCGTAAACAACGGTCGGCACACCGGCGAGGATTTCCAGCGCGGGCTTGGCCAAGGCGCGAAAACGCTGATGCGCGAATTCATTGAGATAGACAGCGGCAAAAAGCCCTGTCGGAACCGCAACAGTCAAGGCAACAACGGTGACGACCAAAGTGCCCACCAGAACCGGGATCCAGCCAAAGGCACCGGAGGCTGCAACCTGATCTTCCCGGATCGGAATCTGAGGCTCCCAGTTCAGACCAAACAGAAACTCTGTCAGTGGCACTTTGTTCAGGAATTTGATCGTCTCAAAAAGCAGGGCAGAAACGATCCCTATGGTGGTCAGAATGGCGACGACAGAGCAGAACACCATTAGTCCATGGATCAGGCGCTCGCTGCCTTGACGTGCCCGGAGTCCGGGGCGCAGGCGCGCGCGGCGCAAGCCCAGAATGGCAAGCGAGATGATCGCAATTGCCGCGATCAAAAGGTTTCCGGACGCAGCGCGCAGCGCGTTCAGCTGATCAGCAGCGTCCTGTTTCCAAGGTTCCGGGTCACCGAAAACCCGCCCGCCTGCGAGCGATTGGATTTCCGTCAGCACTAGGCTCGCGGCCCCTTCGTCCCCTGCCTCAAACGCATCGGTCGGCAGGCCCACCATGATCAGGCGGTCAATCACCGGTCCGTCGAGGAACATCCACAATAGGGTGATTGCCAACACCGGGATCACCACGGCCAATCCGGCAAACAGTCCGTGATAGCCGGGGCTGGAATGCAAATTCGCGCCGCCCGAGCGCAAAAGAACCGCCGCGCGGCGGTTGATAAAGTAGGCAAGTGTTGCACCCAAAAGCAGCAGGGCAAAAGGCAGCGTTGTCATTTACATGTAGCCCCCCAGCTACTTGGCCGGGCCATATGATGGCCCAGCCGAATTGTCTAGCTGCCGAGCTAGTTCATCTCCAAGGCAACGGCATCCAACACGTTGTCTTGCAGTGTTTCGCGGGCATCGTCGGAAAGAGCGACGAGGCCACGTTCTGCAAGGTATCCGTCCGCTTCCAATGCATCATCCGACATGTACTCGGCGATGAAGTCATCCAGATTGGGGATCACACCGCGATGCGCGTTCTTGACGTAGACGAACAATGGACGCGAAATCGGGTAGCTTTTGTCGGCAATGGTGTCGGTCGATGGCGCAACACCTTCGATGCTAACACCTTTCAGCGAGTCGAGGTTCTCATACAGGAACGAGTAGCCAAAGATGCCCATAGCGTTCTCGTCGGCATTCAAACGCTGAACAATCAGGTTGTCGTTTTCACCGGCTTCAACGAACGGTCCGTCCTGACGCATACGCGAGCAGTTTTCCTTGACCCAAGAGCCGTCGAAACCACCTTCTTTCACATAGGAAAGGTGCTCGCAGCCTTCGTGCATTGCCAATTCGACGAAGGCATCACGTGTACCCGATGTCGGTGGCGGGCCATAGGCCAGAATGTCGATCGCTGGCAGGTCCGGGTTGACGTCGGCCCATGTTTGGTGCGGGTTGTCCACCCATTCGCCATCAACCGGAACCTGCGCGGCTAGCGCAAGGTAGATGTCGGTCAGCGACAGGTTCCAATCCACATCGCCGTCACGGGACACGGCCATCGACAAACCGTCAAAACCAATCAACGCTTCGCTGATTTCGGTAACACCGTTTGACTGGCAAAGCTCAAATTCGGACGACTTCATCGCGCGGGATGCGCCGGTTATGTCGGGGTGACCTTCGCCAACTCCGGCACAGAAAATTTTCATTCCGCCACCTGTTCCGGTGGACTCAACGATTGGCGATGGTGCGCCGGTCACATTTACGAAGTTTTCAGCGACGGCTTGCGTGTACGGAAATACGGTCGAAGATCCAACGATCCGGATTTCGTCACGCGCCATTGCAGGCGCAGCGAGTGCCAGGCCGGAAATGGCCAGGACAAGAGATTTGGTCAGCATATCTGCTCCATTTGGATGTCATCCGCCCCCATGGCGGCACCGGACGCGTAGCGGAGATACGTGACGCTTATGCAAAGTTTCTGTAAAAGTTTTGTGACGGAATTGGGTTTTCCCGCCCCGGCTCGAAAGCAGATGAATTCTGGTATAGGAAACGGCGAGAAATGGAGTGGCCGTTGTGAATTCTGACGTCATCGAGGCGATACCGATACCGGCATTTGTCATATCCGCGAACGATACTTTGTCGAGTGCAAATACCGCATTTCGTGCTTTGTTTCCCCATTTGCAGATCGGTCGCAGTTACCTGACAGTATTTCGGCAGCCAAACTTGGTAACATTGATCGAGAAATTGAGATCAAATGAGCAAACGGACGCTGTCGAAATCACGGTCAAAAGACAGACTGATGATTCTTTTCGGGTGACCGGCGCTGTTCTTGCGGAAAGCGATGTGCTGCTGTGCCTTCAGGATATGAACGAAACCGCTGCAGCCATTCAATTGCGTCAGAACTTCGTGGCGGATCTTGGACACGAACTGAGAACGCCGCTAACAGCGATTTCGGGAATTTTGGAAACCTGCGAAGACGACCAAGAGGCGCTGGCGCATTTTCTTCCTACGATGTCGCGCGAAGTAGAGCGTATGAAGCGACTGGTTGCCGACCTGTTGACGCTATCGCGTGTCGAAAGCAACCTAAAGCGCACCCCGAACCAAAACGTCGTTCTACAGGCATTGGTTGGGGCGGCCAGCACACCGTTGGCCGTGCTTGCAAAGGAAAAGGGCATTCGCATTGAATTGGCAATGCCAGATGACCCCATCCACTTTCAGGGAGACGCTGATGAAATTACGCGAGCCGTCCTCAATTTGGTCGAAAATGGGCTGCGCTATGGCAACGAGGGCGGTGTGGTAAAGGTAACCGGCAGGATCGACAGGTCACCGAAAAGCCCGCCCAACGTATTGATCGAAGTCAGAGATGATGGCCCAGGCGTGGAAATCCACCACATTCCAAGATTGACGGAACGCTTCTATAGGGTCGACAACCATCGGTCCCGGGATTCCGGCGGCAGCGGCTTGGGACTTGCCATCGTAAAACACATCGTCAATCACCACCGCGGACGCATGACTTTCGACAGTGAACCCGATAAAGGATCCCGGGTGACGTTGGTGCTTCCTCTGGAACAATCCGGATCCTAGAAGTGGCCCTATGTTGGTCTCTCTTGGATTAGGGTTCTTGACCGAATGCACATTCCCATACGGATATGATTTGGGCCATGGATACGCCTCGGCGGCAAGGTATTGAACATCCAGCGAACAGAATTTCAGCGATGGCGTTGTCCGTGCGACCGAATTGCGGCTTGGGTTTAACGCTTGGCGGCGTAATAAGACACGCGGCGTTCCAGATAGGCGAGGAATTCCGAGATCGTGAAGGCCAGCGCGAACAGCACGATCAGCACCGCCCAGAAATGGCCCATCAGGAAGTTTGCAGAATAGAGCTCGAACAGCGCGCCGAAACCCACGATGGAAATCAGCAGCTGTCCGATTATCACGCCCTTCACCGCCCGGATTACGCCGATCCGCACCCCGCCGAGGATTTCCGGTAATGCCGCCCAGAAATAGATCTTGGTGAAGGCGTCCCAGGGTTTGGCACCGAAGCAATGGGCCATTTCAACCAGTGACCGGTTGATCTGTTTCACGCCTGCGCGGGCGTTCAGGATGATGATCCAGATGCCGAAAAGCGTGGTGGTGATAATGATGGACTTCATTCCGAAGCCGAAAAGCACCATAAGGACTGGAACCAGCGCCGTCAGTGGCGCGCTGAGAAACACGTTGACCCATGGCAGCAGCAATTCGTCCAGCAGGCGGCTTTTCCCCATCATGATGCCAACAGGAATACCGATGCAGGTTGCGCACAACACGCCCGCGATGAAGGCGTAAGCCGTTTCATACAACGCTTTTTGGAACGCCGCCGTCTGGATGACATTGAACAATGTCACCAGAACCTCTGACAATGGCGGCACGAAAAAGGTCACACCGGTCTGGCCGATCAGTTCCCACAAGAGCCCCCACAGGATCAGCGACGACATGCCTGGCAGGCGGTATCCAAAAAGCGTCATGACCTACTCCACATATGTCCTGAGCGAGTCCCAGATTTCATCGACGATATCCAGATATTCCGGGTCGCGGCGAATATTCGTGGCGCTGTCGCGGTTGATCGAGGGGCGGATGATTTCATGTACGCGGGATGGGCGTGGCAGAAGGATCGCGATCTGGTCCGAGACATAGACCGCCTCTTCGATCGAGTGGGTAACGAAGATGAAGGTCTTGTTTTCGTTCTGGACCAGCGCAAGCAGGTCCTCCTGAAACTTACGCCGTGTCTGTTCGTCGACGGCAGAGAAGGGTTCGTCCATCAGCAGAACGTCACTGTCCACGGCCAGCGCACGCGCCAGCCCGACCCGTTGGCGCATGCCGCCCGACAATTCATGAGGATAGGCGTTTTCAAACCCGCCAAGGCCGACCTGTTTGATATAGGCAGCGGCCCGGTCTTCGCGTTCCGTTTTGCCGACGCCGCGCATTTCCAGGCCAAACGCCACGTTGCGCAATACTGTGGCCCATGGCAGCAAAGCGAAGTCCTGAAACACAAAGGCCCGGTCCGGGCCGGGACCCGTGACGGTTTTGCCGTCCACCTCGACTTCTCCCGAGGTCGGTTCCAGCAATCCTGCGATAATCTTCAACAGCGTGGTCTTGCCACAACCCGACGGCCCCAGCAGGGACGTCAACTGTCCACGCGGGAATTCCAGCGACAGGTCGCGCAGCGCCTCGACCTCGCCATAGAACTTGGTGATGTTGCGTGTCGAAACGGCGCTGTCCGGCATATCCCCGACCTCCGCCAGAGCTGGTTTAGTCTGAGACATAGCCAAGTTGGTTTCCTTTGAAGAGAACGGATTCAATCCATTCCAGCAGGTTCAGGAACAGAACCGCCAAAAGGATGATCGAGAAGATCGCCGCGTACATGCTGGGATAATCCGCGATGGATCGGCTGAAGGTTATGATGTCGCCGACACCGGTGGGGGTGATTTTCAACTCGGCAAGAATGGCACCGATGAACCCCGCGGACACGCCCAGACGCAGACCGGCGAAGATCACCGGTGATGCCGCAGGGATGACGATTTTCGAAAGGATTGAGGGGTCAGAGGCGAGATAGGCCTTGCCCATTTCTTTCAGGTTTTCCGGTGTGTTGCGCACCGCGCTGGCCGTGTTCAACACGATCACCGGCATCGCCATGATGCAAACCACCAGCACCTTGGATGTCAGCCCAATGCCATAGGCCAAGACCAGTAGCGGGATCAGCGCGGCAAGTGGTGCCGCCTGCATGACGATGAAAATGGGCGAAAACAGCCAGTCGAAAAACTTACTCAGTCCGACCCACAGCCCGATGCCGATGCCCAGAAAAGCAGAAATCGCAACGCCAACGACCAGCGGCTGTAGTGTCTCGCCATAGGCAACCCAAAGCGTTCCGTCGACCATCATGCGCCAAAGGGCAGCCATGGATTCGATGAAGGTCGGAAAGGCAAAGCTGACCGGAATGCGACCCGCGATCTCCCACGCGCCAAAAAGGATTCCTGCGCTGAGAAGTTTCAGAAGAAGGGCTCTGTCCATGGGCATCACGATCCGGTCAAGGGCCGCCGCGCCCGCACGAACGCGGCGGCGGTTGGATTAATTCATCGCCGCGTCAAGCGGGGCGAGGTACCAGAAATCCTCGATATTCAGCGTGCTGGGATCACCTTCAAGCTGACCGGCAGCGGAATACCACTCCATGTCTGCCTGCGCCGCGGCACGACCACCACCATCTGGCGAATAAAGACCGGCCTCGACTGCATCGGCATAAAACCCATCAAGTTCCGCCAGAATTTCCGCTGGCAACTGGCCAATCGGCCCGTCGGGGTTGGTCTCTCGACGGATGATCGTCGGATCTTCATGCATGTCCTTATAGACACTAAGCAGAGCATCGACGAAAATCTGTACGTCTTCGGAATTGTCCTGAATCCAGTCCAGATTTCCGAAAAGCGCTTCGTCACTGGATTCAACGTCGAACATTTCCAACACGTTGAAGTCGCCGGCAGCATCGCTGCGCATCAACTTGTTCTTGTTGGACAAATCGATGATCGTTGCATCGGCACGACCACCCAACAGGGCCGCCACACGGTTTGACGAACCGGGCACATATGACCGCTCGCCAAATTCCATTCCCAGCGTACTTTCGATCACGTTGGCAATGGAATCGGTTCCGCCGCCGCGAGAGTGCAGCAGGATCGGCTCGCCATTCAGATCCTCAAGCTTGGAATACTTCTTGGTCGTGACCGGGAAGAACTTCAGCTTGGAAAGCTGGAAGACGATCCGCAAAGGTGCTTTGGACCGCTGCATTGCAGAATATGGCGTGCCGAAACCGATATGCATCTGGCCCGACAGCACCGCCTGAATGGCCAGTTCCTCGTCCGAAAATGCTGTCCATTCATAATCCAGCCCGTTGGCCTTGGCGCGGTCCAGCGCCACAAAGAACGCGGCCAATTCGTCGGATGGCGTTTCCGCCAATGCGATCTTGATCGTGTCGGCGCTTGCGAATGTCGCGCCCAACGCGAGCGGCACAGCCACGGCGGTTGCGGCGAGTTTCTTGAAGAAATGTTTCATCGGTCTCCTCCCTAAGAGATTTGTTTCATGCGCCGGGTTTGCCACCTCTATCGCGCGGATTTGTTTTGCTGCTTTCAGAACTCCCCAAATAGACGTGTCGCGACCGAGCCCAGATGGCCCCGCATCGCGGTATGTGCCGCCGCCGGATCGCGCGCTTCGATGGCGGAAACCAGCGACTCGTGTTCGGCAAAACTGGTGTGGTCGCGCGGCGGACGGTTGGACTGGCGCACAACCGTGTTCCACGCCACGGCCCGGCGCACCTGATTGAGCTGATCGAACAGTGACAACAGCAACACGTTGTCGGTCGCCTCGGCAACCGCACGATGCAAGGCGTCATCCTGCGCCTCGTATTCGTCCCAGTCGGGCGCATCAACACAGCGATCCCGCGCAATCTTTAACCGCGTCACCGCCTCTTCCGAGGCATGAATGGCCGCCTCGCGCGCAATTGCCGGTTCCAGCGACAGGCGCGCGCGCATCAACTGAATGGGCGTGACCTGCTGGCTGAGTTCGGCCAGAGAACCCGTGCCGGACGTACCGCCATGCGCCGCCACAAACGTACCCTTGCCGACATGCCGCCAGATCGCGCCATCGCGTTCCAAGGCGTCCAGCGCCTTGCGCAGCGTGTTGCGGCTCATGTTCAGATTGACGATCAACTCGCGCTCGGGTGGCAGGCGATCGCCGGGGCTGTAGCCGCCAGCCGCAATAAACGCCGTCAGCGTTGCTATCGCATCATCGCGGTCGAGTGTGTCCAGCGTTGTCAGCACGAGTGATTCCAAATTGGTTGATCATTCTTACGATATTGGCAGACCAATGTCCAAATTATTGCGATCAATTTCCTGATTTCGGTGATTTTTCGTGAACCAATGCAATTGATTTAGATTGATCGCCGCGCTATGTGGGCTGTTAAGCCAACAGATTTAGGGGAGCTGAAATGCCAGAATACGCCATCGAAACACCGCCCGTCGTCGCGCTCCCCATTAACGGTTCTGACGTGCTTTTCCCAGTGCGCCGTGTCTATTGCATCGGTCGCAACTATGCCGCCCATGCCATCGAGATGGGCCATGACCCTGATCGCGAACCGCCGTTCTTTTTCCAGAAAAATCCCAACAACCTCGACCCGTCAGGCGAATTTCCCTACCCACCGCATACATCGGATGTGCATCACGAGGTCGAAGTTGCCGTGATGCTGAAATCCGGCGGCACGAACATTGCCGTTGCGGACGCCGAAAGCCACATCTTCGGCTATGCGCTGTCGCTCGACATGACCCGCCGCGACCTGCAGGGCGCGCAGAAAAAAATGGGCCGCCCTTGGGAAATTGGCAAGGCGTTCGAACGTTCGGCGCCCGTCGGCCCCATCCACCCGGTCACCGAAACCGGATTGCTGAACGAGGGCGCAATTTCGCTGAAAGTAAATGGAGAAGTTCGCCAGGAAGGAAACATGAACCAGATGATCTGGAAAGTGCCAGAGATGATTTCCTATCTTAGCGAATACTTCGAACTCGCGGCTGGTGACGTCATCCTGTCCGGCACACCCGCCGGCGTCGGCCCGATAGAACGCGGTGACGTAATGGAGATCGCCGCTGACCGCCTGAATAAAATATCAATTACTGTTGAATAAGCCTTTGTGAAACAACAATTATTCGCTTGCATCTGTCAAGAGGCTACCTATTTGTAAATCGGCTTCTAATCGTGATCCCTTGTTGGCGTCCATTATTGAGCCCCTTAGAACTAAGCTGGCCGGGGGCTGCGTAGTCTCCAATTAATGGAGAGATCGCCGAGTTCGCATCACAGGACATAACCTTTCACCTCAGAACCCGATGAATCCAGCGACTAGAAAGTGACCGAACTTGACCTATCTTGCTGCAATATAGATGTAAGTCATTGATTTTGTTTGGAGGCGAGTACCGGAATCGAACCGGTGTACACGGATTTGCAATCCGCTGCGTCACCACTCCGCCAACTCGCCTCTCTGTGGTGCTGCCGCATTCACGGGTGGAAAACGGGCAGGTCGTTCTCTTAGAAGTCCGTTAAAGGCTTGTCCAGTACCTTTGGGGCGGCGGAAGGTTGGTAAGGACGGCGATCAGCGGGTCACTCGCCCGGTTGTCGGCGTTGGAAATCTGTGGCAATTGGGCGGGAATATGAAAGCCGGGAAGTGAAGTGGCATGACCGAATTTTCCACCCAGAGAACGATGATGGTCGACACCCAAATACGGCCATCTGACGTGACCAAATACCCGATCATTGACGCGATGCTGCGGGTTGAAAGGGAACGCTTCGTTCCCGACGCGAACCGCGAAACCGCCTACATGGACGGCGCGATTCAATTGGGCACGGGGCGCGCGATGCTGGAACCGCGCGTTCTGGCCAAATTGTTGGATGCGCTGGACATCTCTGGCGACGAACTTGTGCTCGATATCGGGATCGGGCACGGCTATTCGTCTGCCATAGTGTCGCGCATGGCCGAGGCAGTGGTTGGCGTTGAGGAAGATGAGGCGCTGGCAGCCGAAGCAGAGGCGGCGATTGCAGGTGTCGAGGCGGACAATGTTGCGGTCATACACGCGCCCCTTGCAGATGGCGCGGCGAAACATGGCCCCTTTGACGTATTGCTCCTTCAGGGCTCGGTTGAGGATATTCCGGCACCCCTGATCGCGCAGCTGAAAGATGGCGGGCGAATCGGTGCGATATTCACCGATGGCGCGCTGGGGGTGGCCCGCATCGGCCACAAGCGTGGTGAATCCGTTGACTGGCGCGATGTTTTTAACGCATCGGCGGAAATATTACCCGGATTCGAACGTGCACGGGAATTTCAGCTTTAAACTCCCGCGTGATCGAAGCAGTATTAGCCTCTGTTAACGTTGGTGGATGAATTTTCATGCGTTTCGGGGCATTTGGCAGACTCATTGCGGTACTGACAGCGCTTTCGCTGCTGGCGGTTTCGCCTGCTCGCGCCGAGAGTCTTTCCGACGCGATGATTGCGGCCTACAAGAATTCAAACCTTCTGGCACAGCAACGCGCTCTTTTGCGGGCTGCGGATGAGGATGTCGTTCAGGCCGCCGCCGCGCTGAAACCGGTTGTGAATTTCGTTGCAAGGGCGGCACTCATCGTGCCGGGGTCGCTGACGGCGGATTCAAACTGGACAAATTCGCTGTCGATATCTGCGGATCTCACGCTCTATGACAACGGCGCCACACGCTATGCGACCGATGCGGCCAAGGAAACCGTTCTTGGGTTGCGCGGCGCGCTGTTACGCATTGAGCAGCAAGTCCTGCAGAACACGGTTCAGGCATATATGGAGATGATCAGGGCCGCTCAATCGGTTTCGCTTGGTCAGAACAATGTGCGGCTGATCACGCAGGAGTTGCGCGCTGCGCGCGACCGGTTCGAAGTCGGCGAGGTGACCCGCACGGATGTGTCGATTGCTGAAGCCCGGCTTGCAAGTGCCCGCGGCAATCTGGCCGCCGCGCAAGGTGATCTTGAGATTGCGCGCGAAAGCTACAAGGCAATTGTCGGTCACTACCCCGGGAATCTGCGCTGGCCGACAACGCCTCGGATCAAGGCCAGAACGGAATCTCAGGCCAAGGCCTATGCCGTGCGCCACCACCCATCGATCGAGGAAGCACAGCGCAACGTCAATGCGGCCGAGGCCAATGTATTGCGATCCAAAGCTGCACTTGGGCCAAGGGTAACAACCGGCGCCACCTATTCCATAAACGAAAATCTGGAACACGAAGATACGTTTTCGGCGAACATAACTGCCACCGTGCCGATCTATCAGGGCGGCACGCTGCGCTCTCTGATCCACCAGTCAATCGCGCGCCGCGACGCCACGCGGGCCGGATTGTTGCAATCGGTTGTCGATGTGAAATTCGGCGTCGGCCAAGCCTGGGCAAACCTGGCGGTTTCCGCTGCGCGGACCGAAGCCAGCCGGCGGCAGGTGCGCGCCAGCCAGGTCGCCTATAACGGCGTGCGGGAAGAGGCGAAATTTGGGTCTCGGACCACGCTGGACGTGCTGAACTCTGAACAGGAATTGCTGGATGCACGATCCACGCTGATCAGCGCGGAGGTTGCGCAATATGTCTCGCTATACGGGTTGTTGGCCTCGATGGGATTGCTGACGGCCGAACACCTGAACCTTGGGCTCGTCACATATGATCCGGCCGAATACTACAGATATGCCACCACGCGCGATCCCTTGCACAAACTCAGCAAGCGCGGCGCGGCGCTTGATCGCGTGCTTAACAGCATCGGTGATTGAGCCTAACAGATCGTCAAGAGTTGTCTGCTAGGCGTGAAGAGACTAGACTTGTCACAAAACAAGAAAGCCTGAGGACCCCGAGCATGTCCGATTCCGCGTCCAACCCGAATATCGAAGACGTGCTGTCGTCGATCCGGCGCCTTGTGTCGGAAGAACCGGAAAAACGCATCGACCAGCCGGAGGCGGCTGATGACGCGACGGTGGAGGCTTTGGTGCTGACCCCGGCATTCCGGATATCCGATGACTCCTCAGACGACGTTGGACAGTTTGAAAGTGATGGCGGCGAAATTCACGCCGCGCTGACTGAACCCGAAGATTTTGACGATGATCCTGAGGTTTTTGTTGCCGAAACACCCGATGCTTCGGTTACGCAGATCGAAACGCATCATGCCGACAGCTCAGACTCTGACAGTGCCGAATTTGTGCACCATCGCAACGATGAACCGCAGGCATCCGAAGATTCTCCGAAGGAAAACGCTCCTGAGATTGAAGAACAAACTGAGCCGGCTGAAACCCAGCAACACGATGATGGTCATCACGATGTTCCGGTCGCGTTCGAAGCGGAAGAAGCATGGTCCCATCCCCAGCTAGAGGCGATTGCCGATCCTGAAGAAGAGAACATAGAAGACGCCACCACGCTGGACTTGGAACCGTCGCAGGAACCAGATATAGAAAGTCAATCCGCCGTTCAGGACCTGTCTCTGGAACAGCGCATTGCGGGATTGGAAGCCGCAATTGAAAGCGCTCCGCAAGAGTGGGAGCCGGACGGAAGTGAAGACGGAACTAGCGACGAAACCCGACCGCTTGAACTGGACCAGATCAACATCGAACTGAACGCAGCGCTTGGCGTCGCCGACGATGAGGTTGAAGAACAGGCAGAGGCAGAAGATGTTGCCGTCGAACCCTGGCATGACCCGGACGCGGTGGCTGACGATTTCACATCTGATCCTCTTGGTGCCGTCGAAAGTGGTGTTGAGGATGCCGCCGAGGCCAGTGCTGAGGAAAGTATTCCTGATCCGGATCTCGATGAGGTTGCGTCTGCCCTGATAGACCAGGGCGAGACTGTTGCAGAGCCGGTAGACGTATCTGCGGGCGAGGAACCGACCGAAGCTATTGAGGCTTTGCCCGGCCTGGAAGCCGATGTTGAAATTACCGGGGAATATGGTTCCGGCGAAAACCCCGTGCACGCGGATATCGCCGAACCTGATGACGCCACAGAGATTGAGGCGGAGCAGGAGGCCTTGCTATCAGAAACCGAACACGCCGATGGATCACCGGAAACCGAAATCCCACATGCTTATGATGATGAGGGCGCCCGAGCGCCCGAAGCGGACGAGGATGATCAGGACTATGATGCCCACGCCCCTGAATTCGAGCCGCAGGAACCGGACAACATTCTCGCCGATGACGTCGCGATGCTTGACGAAGAAACTTTGCGTGAAATGGTGGCGGATATCGTGCGCGAAGAGTTACAGGGCGTGCTGGGAGAGCGGATCACGTGAAACGTGCGTCGCCTCGTGCGTCGCGAAATTCAGCGTGCCATGACCATGCGTGATCTGGAGTAACGCTGCCTGATCGCTTGATGCGGTCTTTCTCAAGAAATGGTAAATCCGCTTCTTCTTAGACAAATATGCGGGTGAGGCCGGGGGACTGGCCCTTCGGTTGATCGCATTGCTTCAACCTCTCGATATCCCGCTTTCGGCCAAGATACGACCAACCTCTCAGAACTTAGCCAGCCAAATTTAATATCAGGCCAATGTCGAGATGCTCCTCGATATGCTCCGCAAGCTGGTCGAGTGTGTCTTCAACCGTTCTTCCATAGTCCAGACCCGAAACCACGCCGCCCAACTCAGCAATATAAGCCGCGCGAAAGGCATCGGCCGAAAACAGCCCGTGCAAATATGTGCCGCGAACACGCCCCGACGCGCTTGCCGCGCCCTCCGGTCGCCCGCCGACGCGCAACCACGCATTTTGGCAATCCGGCCCCGTGGTCTTGCCGATATGGATTTCATACCCTGATACCGATGTACCAGCCGCCGGATAATCCGCATCCGTTACCTGCAGCCGTTTCTCGGGTTGCATAACCGTCTCAACGCCCAGCAGCCCAAGCCCCTTATGCCGCCCCGGTTTGCCTTCGATCCCTTCAGGGTCATCGATGACCCGCCCAAGCATCTGATACCCGCCGCAAACCCCCAAGACATGCCCGCCGCGCCGCACGTGCGCCACCAGGTCGATGTCCCAGCCCTGCGCCCGGAAGTCCGCCAGATCGCCGATGGTCGATTTCGACCCCGGGATCAGCACCAGATCGGCATCGCCGGGCAGGGCGCGTCCCGGTTCAACAATTTCGACCGTCACGCCCGGTTCGGCGCAAAGCGGGTCGAGGTCATCGAAATTCGCGATCCGCGAAAGCTTTGGCACCGCCACCTTGATGTTTCCACCGGGGGAAGAGGCGATGTCCATCACGTCTTCTGCCGGAAGTTTCCAGGCATCTGCAAACCAAGGCAAAACGCCGGTATTTGCCCAACCGGTACGCTCTGCAATCTCGCGCGCACCTTCGTCAAACAGGCTGATATCGCCGCGAAACTTGTTGATCGCAAAGCCGACGATCCGGTTGCGGTCTTTGGGCGGCAAAACGGCGTGCGTACCGACCATCTGCGCGATGACACCGCCCCGGTCGATGTCACCGACAAGGATCACCGGCACATCCGCAGCTGCGGCAAATCCCATATTGGCGATGTCGCCCGGGCGCAGATTGACTTCTGCCGGGGATCCCGCGCCCTCGACCAGCACCAAATCCACCTGGCCGCCAAGCCTTTGAAAACTCTCCAGAACACGCGGCATCAGTGTCGGTTTCAGTTTCGCGTATTCCCGCGCTTTGGCGGTGGTCAGCCGCTGCCCCTGCACCACGACTTGCGCGCCAATCTCTGATTCCGGCTTCAACAAAACCGGGTTCATATCCGTGTGCGGCTCCAAACCACATGCGCGCGCCTGCAACGCTTGCGCGCGCCCGATCTCTCCGCCATCAACGGTGACAGCGGCGTTGTTCGACATGTTCTGCGGCTTGAACGGGGCGACGCGGATCCCCCGCCGCATCAGCGCGCGCGCCAGCCCCGCCACCAGCAGCGATTTGCCGACATTGGACCCGGCACCCTGTATCATGATGGCCTTGGCCATTCGCGCCCCTTCAGCTTAACATGCGATCCGTAGCGGATGCCGCGCCCAAGAAAAAGCGATGAACACTCCGGCACATCTGATCATGGGCGCTGCCGCTTTCGGCAAGCCACTTGACGTGCGGGTGACATGGTGCGCGTTGGGCGGGGCCTTCATGCCCGATCTGTCGCTGTACCTGATGGCGGGGGTTTCGATCTTCGCGCTCGACATTCCGGCGGAACGGGTTTTTCGCGAGCTCTACTATTCGGACGCGTGGCAGCAGGTCTTTGCCATCGACAATTCTTTCGTCCTGTGGGGCATCGCGCTGGCGCTGGCGCTTTGGTTTCGCGCGGGCTGGGCGATTGCGATGACAGGCGCGGCGCTGCTGCATCTGGCGTTTGACTTCCCGCTGCACAACCACGACGCACGGATGCATTTCTGGCCGCTGACGGATTGGAAATTCTACAGCCCGTTCAGTTACTGGCAAAGCTCTCGTGGCGGCG
This sequence comes from uncultured Paracoccaceae bacterium, assembly GCA_951812305.1. Taxonomy (GTDB): domain Bacteria; phylum Pseudomonadota; class Alphaproteobacteria; order Rhodobacterales; family Rhodobacteraceae; genus Rhodobacter_B. The sequence continues at coordinate 967,841 of CATOSB010000002.1, read as the reverse complement.
ACGTTGTCGGAATGATCGAAATTGTGATCGTCGCGGTGCTGTCTGTCTGGCTGATCCGCCGATTTCAGGACATTTGGCTGCGCGGCGTGTTCGTTCTGCTCGCGCTCTTGCAGGTCGCACCGTTCTTCATCTGGCGCATTGGTTTTTGAGCCTGCTTGAGAGGTCGCTTCGCTGAGGTTTCCTCAAAGAAAGCGGGACAGGGCGCCATGTTCGCGGAAATTGGCTGTATCCAAAAGAAAAACGCGCCCCGAATGGAGCGCGTATTCTTCGGCCCATGACAGACCGAGAGAGAGAATCCGTTATGCGGCCTCGGCTTGCGCAGCCTCGGCAAGCAATGCGGCATTGCGGCGCTCGCTCTCTTCGCGCGACAGCGCGACAGAGGTACGCACACCCTTACCGACAAATTCCATCAATCCCTTCACGACCCGCTCATTTGGGTCGATACCGGCACAGCTCAGAACTTCGCGCCCGTCGCGCGACCGTGCCCATCGGGCAATCTGTTCCGGCCCGTTGCCGTATTTCTTGTCATCTGCGACTGCATCATCCAACGCAGCCAAAACAACGGCTGCAAACAATTTACGTGCACGTTGGCCCTGTTCGAAGTTGAATGCTGTGCCATCAACGAAATCATTCATTTCGTCGTCCTCTTTTTCGTCATATTTTTGTTATCTGGCGTGGCGGCCAATATGGCGGGTTTTACGCGATTCGGTATTTCCCATTTGGAATGTCTGCCATGCACTCACCGCATAGCTCATATAGTGGCCCTACAGTATTTAGTCCGCTTGCCAGGGTCTCCAGCCGAATATATAGGGTTTGCCAACCTCTCTTCAACTTTTTGCCACGGTTTCGACACAATGCCAAAGATCAACGGAAACGAGATTCGTCCCGGCAACGTCCTTGAACATAACGGCGGTCTTTGGGTCGCCGTGAAGCTTGAACATGTGAAACCCGGCAAGGGCGGCGCCTTTGCGCAGGTCGAACTTCGCAACCTCCGTAACGGATCAAAGCTTAACGAAAGGTTTAGATCGGCGGATAAAGTTGAACGGGTACGCCTGGAGCAAAAGGATCAACAATTCCTGTATGAAACTGACGGAATGCTCGTGTTCATGGACAACGAAACCTATGAGCAGATCGAATTGCCGGTCGAAATCCTTGGCGATCGCCGCCCTTTCCTGCAGGACGGCATGATCGTGCACATCGAATATTACGAAAGTGAGGCGCTGAACGCGACGCTGCCGCAGAAGGTGACCTGCAAGATTGTCGAGACAGAGCCGGTCGTGAAAGGCCAGACGGCTGCGAACTCATTCAAGCCCGCGGTTCTGGATAACGGTGTGCGCGTGATGGTGCCGCCGTTTGTCGGTCAGGATGAGATGATCGTCGTCAATACTGAAACGATGGAATATTCCGAACGCGCCTAACGTGCTGCGACCGGAAGTTCGCGAACAAAGCCCAAAAATCACGAATGTTTGCCCGAATCCCGGATTCATGCGAAGATTTGTTAATCTACAATGCGCTCAGCGCTGCAATGGACTGGCCGCACCTGTGGATTGAAGGGGGTGCAAAATGCCAATTCCTATCAAGTCTCTGACCGTTGGGCTTGTTACTCTCGCTGTGATGGGCTGCGATCTTGTCGTGGATCTTGCGAATCCGGGAGAAGATGTCCAACTCGGCTCAACGGAACCCAAGTTCGTCGAAGTCTATGGTACGAGTTACACACTCCAGGGAGTCAGATATCAGACCCCAAATTACGAAGTCCGGACGCAATACACGACAGTCGTGCAAGGTAATCGGATAGAGTGTTCGTCGGTCGAAGAGTGCATGGACGCGATTAAGCGCTTTGTCGATGAACAACGCCGGGAACAAAATTTCAACTGATAGCGGGACACAGGTATCAAACGGGGTCGTTCAGAGACCGTGCTGTATTTGGTGACCCGCGATCAGACTAGCGTCAAAAAGGAGGGAAACGGGGCCATGTCTTTTCGGAGTTCTCTGATTTTGGCGGCAATGCCTATTGCGCTTGCCGGTTGCGAGTTTCTGACGGGTGTCCAGATAGATCAGCAATACCGGCTGGTCGGTCCGACAGAGCCATTTACCGAAGAATATCGGGGTCAGACATATCACGTCCGAGGGACCCGATATGAACTCATCGATGGCTCAGACACCTTCGAAATATGGCACGTTATCGTTAACGGTCAGCGCTATCGGTGCCGCAACGTAGACGTGGGATGCCTTGATGTCATCGAACGCGCGGTGCAGGAACAGCAGTCCGGCAATAATAACAATTACTGACCACGGTCAGGAAATCCAGACTCCGTTAAGCGCGAAACTTGGGCTATTGTTTCAACCGAACCATGCCCTTATTGCTTTTGGAGGTGAACCAATGCGCATATTCGCAACACTCGTGCTGGTGCTGATCGGCTCCGTGGCCCAGGCGCAGCATTGGTGCGAACGGGCCAATCCTGACCGCCTGAATGCAACTGAAACCGCGATTTGCCGAACCCCCGCACTGAAGGCGCTGGATGTCGAGATGGAGGCGGCGTTTTTTGCGAAGCGCGACACGCTGTTTGGTGATCTGCGCACCCGGCTGATCAACGAGCAACGCAAAAGCTGGCTGCCCTACCGGAACGGGTGCGAGCGCGACCGCCTGTGCATATCCGACCGCTACCGCGCCCGGATTTGTCGAATTGTACAATTGGGGCCAGCCACCGGGCAGTGTCGCGCCGGTTGTGAATGCCACCATAACGGCCGATGGGCTGATCGAAACGCCGGGCGTCGATGGCGCGGTGAACGTGTTCGATCCGGCGACCGGGCAGCATTACACCCGCTATCCCGGCGGCGCGATCGTTTCGGCGTCACCATTGCAGGTCAATCCGGTCGGTGTGCCGCAACTGCCCGGGGCGGATGCGCTGGAATCCCAGTTTGTTGCGCAAGATCTGAAATCCCTGGCCAGCACGATCCTTGTTGACTCGCAATTCAGCGCGCTGGAACCGCATGAGCCGGCGGATTTCCTCGGCTATATGGATTTTTATATCAACGCCATGATTTATCTTTATGGATTGTCGCAATGATCTGGCGCGCGGTTATCGCATTGATGTTCCTTGCGACCGCTGCTTTCGCGGACTCGCATGAAACTCCCACCGATCCCGACGTCGACGATTTTATCGCCAAACGTGTTGCGGATAGCCTTGGGCCGCCCGAGGTTGCACAGGGCATCGTTCTTGATGAAGCACTGGAGGAACGATTCAAGGCGGCGCTGTCGGAATATTACAGGTATCACGAAACCGGCTTTGCCCATCGCCGCGCCGTGTTTGAATGGCAATTGCTGTCGTCAAAAATAATTTTCGTGGTTGTCATCGGCGTTGTCGCGCTGGGCGTTTACTTTTCGTGGCTTCAATTCATGGCGCGACGGCGCGACGGCGAAGGGACAGAGGAAGGCGAGGCAAGCAGTGTCGAGCTTTCGGTAAAAGGCATCAAGGTCACGTCGCCCGTGTTGGGTGTTGTCATTCTGGCCATTTCGCTGGCCTTCTTTTACCTTTATCTTCTTCACGTTTACCCGATTGAAGAGCTTTTTTAGGGCGGTTTGATGGCACGGGAAACGGCAAGAATTGGCCCTAGAACGGACCTTTCAATGTTCCCCTGCCGGGTTAACAGCGCGCAGCGCCCCGGCCATCGCCTGCCCGTCCACACGGGTTGGCGATTTGGTGAGGCTGGGCGCTATCCTTAGAATTCGTGCGGACTTGGCTGGCGTAAAGCGCATCATTGAGATGTTGCATCGCCATCCCACGGGCAGGCGATGGCCGCCAACAAGGTTGTGTTGTGGGGAAATGAGTGAACGTCCAGTTCAGGCCAAAACATGACAGCAGGCCCGCTGGAGCTGACAAACGTTTCCGCCTTACACGACATGTCAACAGTAACCAATGTAAATTATTGTAAACAAACGTAAATATTTGACCGTTTGGTCAATTGTTTCGCATGCGAAACATTTCGGTGCCTGGCCATTGTGACAGGTTACATCCCGTCGTCGCCGAGCAAGGCGATACCTGCTGCGCCGGCCATCATTCCTTCGGTCACACGGTTGAACCGCAGATAGGCCAAGCCCAGCCCTCCAGTTTGCGTGTAAAGTGTTCCCACCGGCTTACCGGCGGCGGTGATCTCGGTGCCGACATCTGCAGCGCCATCAACGGCCACTTTTGCCAACCCCTTGGCCAGTTCAGTCTTGTGTTTCATCCGCGCGGTCACTTCCTGCCCGACATAGCAACCCTTCCTGAAATCCACGCCGTTCAGGCGTTCAAACCCGAGTTCCAGAATGTAGCTGCCATTTGGAACCAGCTCCACGCCGCTTTGCGGCACTGCTTCCGAAACGCGCAGAGCAGTCCAATCAACGCTTGCCGGTTCGGCCTCAAGCATACCGTAATGCCGCCAGCCGAGTGCATCGCTGCGCGGGTCGGCAAAGCTTCCGTCGGGGCCAACGCCCAATCCCCGGTAAACGGGCAGTTCGACGGATTCAATCGCCACTTCGGCGCGCAGCTTGTACATCGTCAACCGCTGCAACAATCCCGGCGCAAGGGCGGCATCCACGTCGATCAGCACGGCATCATCACCGGGCACCAGAAAGAAATCTGCCAGATACTTGCCCTGCGGCGTCAGCAACGCAGCATAGACAAGTCCGTCTTCCAGACCGGCCACATCATTGGTGACCAGTCCCTGAAGAAATCCGATCCGATCCGCGCCGGTGACGCGCAGGATCTGCCGGTCATCGCAAAGATCAGCCTGCATTGGCGGTTCCTTTCTCGCTCTGTGGCGTAATATAGGTGTCGCGATCCCCGGCGAAAGGTCGAAATGCGCGCAGCTTTGTCCATTGTGATCCCGGTTCTTGACGCGGCCGGGTATTTGCCTGCCACTTTCGGCTCGCTTGGTGAAGGGTTGAGCGCGGGGCTGATCCGTGAAGTGATCGTTACAGATGGCGGTTCTGTGGACGCCACCAAGGAAATCGCCGATACAGCGGGCGCCCTTTGGATAGATGGCGCGCCAGGGCGCGGCGGCCAGTTGCGGCGCGGGGTTGATAGGGCGTCTGGCGCGTGGGTTCTGGTGCTGCACGCCGACACGCAATTGGCGAACGGATGGTCAGATGCCGTTCTGCGGCACATGGCAGAACACCCGGATGCGGCGGGTTATTTCCGTCTCGCCTTTGATGTGAAAGGTCTGGCACCGTCATTCGTCGCCGGATGGGCCAATCTTCGGTCTCGGGTATTCGGGCTGCCCTATGGCGATCAGGGATTGCTCATACCGCGCGCACTTTACGACCAGATCGGCGGTTACGCGGATATTCCGCTGATGGAGGATGTTGTCATTGCAAGGGCGTTGCGCGGACGACTTCGACGGCTACAAGCCACCGCGACCACCAGCGCGGCGCGGTATATCCTGGATGGTTGGTTGCAGCGCGGCGGGCGCAATCTGCTGACCCTGACGCGGTTCTTTCTGGGGGCGGACCCCAAAATGCTGGCGCGGAATTATCGGGCATCTGAATAGGGCGGGTCTTGTGTATATTAAGGGTTTTATTGGTCCTGAAGCGGACACTCGTGGTTCAAGAGACAAGACGCGCGATTGCCTGCCCGTGGGGTTGCGATGCGACGTCGTGACGAAGAACTTTATGCCAGCAAAGTCCGCGCGAATTCAATGGCGCGCGCGACCTCACAAAATCGCCAGCCCGTGGGGACGGGCAGGCGATTGCGCGGCGCCTGCGGCTTGATTCCGCGCGAAGGGCGCAAGCGCACAATGCCCGCTTCAGGCCATTAACAGACGCTCAATTTAAACTCGCCTCGTCCGATAATCTACTCATCAAACTGCAACGCATAAAGCTGCGCGTAGTAGCCATCCTTCTTGATCAGCGCCTCATGCGTGCCTTCCTCGACCACGCGGCCCCGGTCCATCACTACGATCTTGTCAGCACGGCGAATTGTGGCCAGCCGGTGGGCAATCACAATCGTTGTGCGACCCTGCGCCAGCCGGTCCAGCGCATCCTGAACCAGCGCCTCTGACTGCGCATCAAGAGCCGATGTTGCCTCGTCCAGCAGCAGGATCGGTGCATCGCGCAAAACGGCCCGTGCAATCGCGACCCTTTGGCGCTGACCACCCGACAGGGATGATCCACGCGGTCCGGCGCGGGTATCCGCACCCTCGGCCAGCTGCGGCAAAAAGTCAGATACATGGGCGGCGTCCAGCGCCTCTGCCAACCGCTCTGCGTCCTGTGTCAGAACAACGTTCTGACGAATGCTTTCGTCGAACATCTGCGCATCCTGTGTGACCACGGCGAACATGTCCCGGAGGCCCGACAATGACATATCGCAAATCCCGATGCCGCCAACGCTGGCGGTGCCCTCCTGCGGGTCTGCAAGCCGTGTCAGAATGCGAAACACTGTGGACTTACCCGCGCCAGACGCCCCGACCAGCGCGGTGGTCTTCCCGGCCTCAGCCACAAAGGACGTCTCGCGCAATACCGGCGCGTCATCATAGGCAAATGTCACGGCATTCAGAACCACATCGGCCTTACCCGGCTCCGCAGGCGGGGGCAGAGGTGTTTTCGGGTCCGTGATTGAGGGTTGTTCCAGAAACACCGCGTAAAGCCGCTCCAGCGAGGCCATTGCGGCCTGCCATGTTCCCGCGACATTGCCTATCCGGCGCAGGGGTTCAAAGACCAGCGCCATTGCCGTGAAAAACGACATGAATTCGCCCACCGTCTTGTCGCCTTCGATGATCTGCAACCCGCCATAACTCAGTACGCCCAGGAACCCCACGGCGGCAACGACATCCATGATCGCAGGGATGCCAGCATGGCTGGCCTCGGTCCTGATCAGCGCGCGGACATAGCGGGCCAGCGCGGTGTCAAAGCGTTTGGTTTCGTAATCCTCAATCGCGTTCAGCTTGATCGTGTCGATGCCGTGAAAGCTTTCATCCAGCCGCGTTGCCAGATTGGCCGCGACCTCGCGCCCGTGGCGCGCGTTGTTGCGCACCCAGCGTTGCAGGATCACCATCGGCCCCATCAGAACCGGCGCGGCGGCAACCGCGATGAGCGTCCAGACCCAGTCAATCGACAGAGCGACCGCGAACAGGGACAAAAGTGCCACCACATCGCGCCCCAACGCGCCAAGCACCGTGTGCCAGACGGTGGACACGGCCATTGTGTCGCCGCGCACCCGCTCAATCAGAACACCGGGCGCGTTTTCCTGAAAAAAAGCTGAATCCAGCCGCAACATGTGGCGAAGCAAGTCGGATTGCAGCGCGGCAGAGACCTTCTGCCCGACGGCAGACATCAGAACGCGATTACCGAACCCCGCCAGTGCGCGCACCATGAAGATGCCGAATACACCCAATGCGACCCAGATGATCGCGCCACGGTCGCCAGCGACAAAAACCTGATCGAACATTGGTTTGATGATCCACGACAGGAGGCCGAGCATCCCGCCTTCAAGCGCCATCAGGATGAAAGCAACGAACAAAAGCGGCAGGTGACGCCGCAGGTAATCGCGCCACAGCCAACGAACGAGCCCGTCATTCACGACGCGGCCCCGCGCTTTTTTGCCTCAAACGATGCGGTCAGTTCAAGGTGATCATAATGCTTGGCAAACCATTCCCGGATCGGCATCGGCGCGAACGGCTCGTATTCCTCCAGCACGTGATCCATCAACCCGGTTTTTGTCCATTTCAAATGGACATAGCGCAACGACAGCATCTTTTTCGCCTGTTCCAGCGTCGCGCCTTCCTTGTCCAGAAGCCACAAGGCAGAGGCCAGCCCGGCCCGATCCGCGCCCGACTTGCAATGCAAAAGAAACGGTTTTTCCAGTCGGTCAAATATCTCAAACAGCGCCATGAACTGGTCCCGTGCGACCAGATGGCGGGCATAGATCTTGTGATCAACCAGCTCCATCCCAAGCGTTTCGCAGGTTTCTTTTTCAAACAGATAATGACTGAAGTAATCCCAGCCCCGCAGGTTCAAAATTGTGCGGATGCCCATATCGTGCAAGCGTTTCAGGCGCTTAGGCGAGGGTTGGTTCGACCGCCAGACACCGGGCGCGATTTCTTCCTGATTGGTCCAAAGACCGCGCAAAAGCCCGTGATCGGACAGATAGAAATGCCACCACGCCCCCCGCCGCCGTTTCGGCGTGGAAATGTCCGTGCCGAAAGAGCGCGAAAAATCGCGTTCAATTTCGTGAATGCGCTGGAAAAACGGGCGCAGCATCCTCAACCTTAAGTTAGGCGTCGTCCGGGGGCTATCTAGTCTGAATGCACCGTTCCCACAAGCCATACGCGCGATTGACGCCGCGTGTCGGCAGGCGTAGCAATTCGGCCAAGAAAACCCCCGGAGAGCCCGCATGACACTTGGAAACGGACACCATTACCTTGCCATTCCCGGCCCTTCTGCGGCCCCGGATGAGGTTTTGCAGGCGATGCACCGCCCCAGCCCCAATATCTATGAGGGCGAGTTGGTCGATATGGTTCCGGGCATCGTGCGTGACCTGAAGGCGGTGGCGCATACGGATGGTCATTTGGCAATCTATATCGTAACTCCCAAGCACCCCCCACGTTTGAGTGTTATTGTCAGTTTTATGGTGAGTCGAATTTGCCATTTTGCGCGTGTTTTTTTTCTTTCTTGTCTGAATTCTGTGGCGCCGGGTTGATTTCTCTGAATCAGTGGTGGGATGGATCAGGTTGCCGCCCTTGAACAACTTCTCGCCACGGCTCTGCGTCGGATCGCTGAGCTTGAAGCTGCGTTGGCGAGCATGGCGGAAGAGATCACGGACCTGCGCCGACAGTTGGCCAAGAACAGCAGCAATAGCAGCAAGCCCCCTTCAAGTGATGGCCTGAAGAAGCCAGCCCCGCGCAGCCTGCGTGGCAAATCCGGAAAGAAAAGTGGCGGCCAAGTTGGCCACCGGGGCGACACCCTGCGCCAGACGTCAACACCCGACTTTGTCGAACGGCATGAGGCGACGCATTGCAGCGCCTGTCAGAGCGCCCTGACGGCGGAGATGGTGAAAGGGATCGAGAAGCGTCAGGTGTTCGACTTGCCTGCGCCACGCCTGGAGGTCACCGAGCATCAGGCGGCGGTTTATTGTTGCGACCATTGTCGAGCCACGACGACGGCTGGCTTTCCCGATGGCGTGGCCGCGCATGTGCAATATGGCACGCGCATGCGGGCAGTGGCGGTCTATTGCAATGTTCAGCAGCTGATACCCGAGGATCGGGTCTGCCAGCTTATGCGCGACCTGTTTGGGGCCACCAGCTTGTGCGCGGCCAGCGTGACCAACTGGACGCGCGGCGCGGCAAATAAGATGGGTGTCGTGGTTGAACACATTCTCGCCCGGCTTGCCGAAGGCGGCGTTCGGCATCTGGACGAGACCGGACTTCGTGTTGCCGGCAAGCTGCACTGGCTGCACACGATCTGCGATACCGCCTTCACCCATTACCGCATCAGCGCCAAACGCGGTGCTGTTCCAACCTTCCTGACCGGCGGGACGATCATTCATGATCACTGGAAACCCTACTACGCCCATATGAGCGGAGTGGACGCCCACGCCCTCTGCGGGGCGCATCACTTGCGCGAACTCAAGGCCATCGAAGAGATCGAAAAAGAGCCTTGGGCGACGGAGATGAGCGCAGTGCTTCATAGCGCCAATCAGCTCAGATGCGCGGCTCAGGATCAAGGCGAGACCGAACTCCCGGAACTGGTTCGCCAGGGTATAGTCACCAGATACATGGCGATCCTCGCCAAGGGGCTCGCCTTCCACGAACGCCAGCCCCCGCTGGCCAAAAGCCCCGGCACCCGCGGCCGAAAAGCCAGGCGGCCAGGCCACAACCTGCTCCTCCGCCTGCGTGACTACCGCGATGACGTTTTGCGATTCATCGCCGACTTCGCGGTCCCATTCACAAACAATCAGGCCGAACAGGACCTGCGCATGATGAAGCTGCGCATGAAAATCTCGGGCACCTTCCGCACCCTCGAGGGCGCGCGGGTCTTCGCCGACATCAGGTCCGTCATCTCGACGGCCAGAAAACACCGGTTCAACATCCTGGAAATCCTGACCCTGTCACCACCTCAGATCATCGCACGGCTCTGACGGAACAAAACCCCGCAACCCTATCGGACAGGGTGCTTGGGAGTTACTCTATATCGCCAATGGGCACGGCGCGTGGGAGGCGGCATTGGCCAACACGCATTCGCGTGGCGACCGTGTGCTGGTTCTGGCGACCGGGCGCTTTGGGATTGGCTGGGCGCAGATGGCCGCGGCGATGGGCATCGACTGCGAGGTGATTGACTTTGGCCGCTCTGCCACCATCGATATTGGCCGCGTCACGGACGCCTTGGCGGCAGACAAGGAACACGCGTTCAAATCCGTGCTGATGACCCAGGTGGATACGTCGTCTTCGGTTCTGAACGACGTGAAGTCTTTGCGCACCTGTCTGGACCGGCTTGGCCATCCGGCTTTGCTGATGGCCGATTGCATCGCCTCGCTGGCCTGTGACCACTTTGAGATGGACGCCTGGGGCGTAGATGTTGTGGTCGCGGCTTGTCAGAAGGGGCTGATGGTGCCGGCAGGTATGTCTTACGTGTTTTTCAACGACCGTGCGGATGCAGTTCGTGAGAACGCGGATTGCGTCAGTTCCTATTGGGATTGGCGCCCGCGCGCGCGGCCTGACATCTTCTATCAGTTTTTCGGCGGCACCGCGCCGACGCATCACCTGTATGGCCAGCGACAGGCGCTGGATATGATCCTCGCCGAAGGGTTGGAAAACGTCTGGAAGCGGCATGATATTCTGGCCCATGCTGTTTGGGCAGCGGTAGAAGCCTGGGGCAAGGGCGGACCGATGGAGCTGAACATCGCAGACGCCGCGCTGCGCTCTCGCGCCGTGACGTCTGTGACGATCGGCAAACCGCATGGCGCGCGGTTGCGGTCTTGGCTGTCAGAGAATGCCGGGGTCACGTTGGGCATCGGGCTGGGCATGGAGACCGAGGACGACCCGAATTCGGAAGGCTACTTCCGCATCGGCCATATGGGCCATGTGAATGCGCATATGGTGCTGGGCGTTCTTGGCGCGATGGAGGCCGGGATGCGGGCGCTGGATATTCCGTTTGGAGACGGTGGTTTGGCGGCGGCGGCAGAGGTTTGTGCCGGAAGTTAGTGGATCATTTGGAAAGCCGGGGACTGCGTTTGCGTTGCGTCAATGAAGCCGCTCAGACATACCACCCCAGCCGGGTTAAAAGCGCGCAGCGCCCGGCCATCCATTGCCCGGCAGGCGATTTTGCTTGCAAAACCTGCCGAGAGGGGCCTGCCCGCCCCGCCTCTCACACATTGCAAAGGCAATGTGTTGCCGGCAGTGCATTGCATGGTGATGCAATGCACGAGAGGGGGCTGGCGATTTGGTGAGGCTGGGTGCTATCCTTCGATTTCGCACGTACTTGGCTGGCATAAAGCGCGATCCTGAGTGGTCGCATCGCCATCCCGCGGGCAAGCGATGGCCTCCCGGGAAGTTGGAAACCCGGCTACCTAAAAGTCCACTCCGGCCCAACATTCGCCGATCCGGTTCAACTGGAATCCACCCCCCTAACGAACCACCCGATCAATCGCGCGCATCATGCCCAGCGACTTATCATAGACCACTGTCAAAATACGCTTTGCTGGTGGGGATTGCGCCACTTTTGGCAGCGCGCGCGCCGAGGCCGCGGCAGCGGTCAGAACAATAAAGCTGCGGCGGGACAGGCCGGTCATGGGCGCTCCTTAGTTGCGAACGATTCGCATATGGGTGCGTATGCGGTTGATTTCAAGGCATATCAACAAATGCCAGAGCCGCATTTGGTCAGCCAGGGCGCGCCATTTGTAAGCAGTTGCAATGTGAAAAGCGGCCCGCCCAGTCGCTTGAGGATGACGAGATTTCCAACAGGATCCGTGTCGTACAAAACAGTTCCAAGCCTGTGCACACCCACCGGCGATTCACCCTGATACCCAAGATGAATGGGTGGCCCGACAAAGGAATGGGCCAGACCGGCGACCAACAACAAAGCCAGTAAGCCCAAAATCACCCGTCGGACCATGACACACCCCCTGTCAATCTTGCAGCGCCCACAATTCTGGGGTCATGTGGCGCCATGACTGGTCCAAGATACACCCCGCTCGTCGAAAGCCTACCCGCAACGGTGCCTTTTGTCGGCCCCGAAACGCAAGAGCGCGCGATGGGTCGCGCATTCAGAACGCGGTTGGGCGCAAATGAAAGCGTGTTTGGACCCTCGCCCAAGGTCATCGCCGCAATGGCGGAAGCCGCCAGTGAAACCTGGATGTACGGCGATCCCGAAAACCACGACCTGCGCCATGCGCTGGCGCGCCATGAGGGTGTGGCGGTTGAGAACGTCATTGTGGGCGAGGGGATCGACGGGCTGCTCGGGTATCTGGCACGGATGGTGACAGGTGCGGATGACCGGATCGTGACGTCGCAAGGCGCTTACCCGACATTCAACTACCATGTTGTCGGGTTTGGCGGTGCATTGGACATGGTGCCGTATCGCGACGATCACGAGGACCCCCAAGCGCTGCTGGCAAAGGCCCGTGAGGTGGACGCGAAACTGATTTATTTTGCCAATCCCGACAATCCGATGGGGTCGTGGCACAAGCGCAATGTGGTCGAGGAGATGGTGCAGAACGTGCCGGATGGCACGGTGCTGGTGCTGGATGAAGCCTATAGCCAGTTCATGCCCCCACAAGATCTGCCGCAGATCGATGCCAATGACCGCCGAGTGATCCGGTTCCGAACGTTTTCAAAGGCCTACGGGATGGCGGGCGCGCGGGTCGGTTATGGTATCGGGCATCCTGACTTGATCACTGCCTTCAACAAGGTGCGCAATCATTTCGGGATGAGCCGGGTAAGCCAGGCCGGGGCGCTGGCGGCGTTGGATGATGCGAAGTACCTTGCGGATGTGGTGGCGCAAGTTCGCCATGCGATTGACAGGATTGGGGAAATCGCGGCTAAAAACGGGTTGTTGGCCCTGCCGACGGCAACGAATTTCGTGGCCATTGATTGCGGGCGGGACGGGGATTTTGCCCGTGCGGTGCTGAACGCGCTTGTGGAACGCGGCGTGTTCGTGCGGATGCCGTTCGTGGCGCCACAGGACCGTTGCATTCGCATTTCAGCGGGCCGGGATGGCGATCTTGATATATTCGCGGAAGCGCTGCCCGAGGCGCTGAAATCCGCGCGCGCGGGGGCGCGAAGGAAATTGACTTGGCCTTTACACATTCGATGATACTCTGAGATCAAGTTGCGATAGGTGTCACATGCAGCGAGATGACCGTGAGCGCGAAAGCGGAAAGCGACATGCCGGGACCGGATATGTCGAAGATTATACCACGCCGTTTCTGGTGACCGCCGGCGTGCTTTGTTTCGTCGCGCTTTATGCGATCTGGTCGTTGCTGGGCTATCCGGTGGCGGTGGGAAGCGCGCTTTTGACGGAACGGTTTTTGTTGAGATAGCTGGCTAACTGGTCTTTGGCTGATACGACTGACTGAGGGGCTGGCTCCCCGTCGGATTTGGGCAATTCAGTTTAAGTCGTGTGCGGCGTCGTATCTGACAATAAGATTTGCCACTGTGCGCGGAATCAAGGCCCCTCGGGCCGCCGCGCATCGACGGGCCGTCCCCTGGCCCGGCGATTTCTTGAGGGCTTTGCTACGTTTCAAACTAGTACGGATTTCGCGAGATTAAGTGGCAAAAACAAACCTTTGTTCGCCGCGCCACGGCCCATCGGTGCGCGTCTTCGCGTTAATGTTTTTGATAGTCTGCTTCCGGCCAAACCCAGCCGAATCCGTTACGTCCAAACCATTCCCGAACCAAGCGAAGGAAAGACCATGAGATGCAGGTTTCAGCCGATTTCGCGCAGGCGGGCGAGGGCGTCGTTGAGCTTGGTTTCCTCCTCCTCGCGGGCGGAAAGGTTGGCCGTGGTTTCCGCGATAACTTCTTCCGGCGCGCTTTGCGTGAACTTCGGGTTGTTCAGGCGCCCGCGCAACCCACCAAGTTCCTTGGATAATTTGCCGAGCGACTTTTCAAGGCGCGCGGTTTCGGCGGCGACGTCGATCAGGTCGGCCAGTGGGATGCCAAAAGTCGCGCCAGTGACCGCGATGGTGATACAGCCTTTGGGGAAATCGGCAACGTTTTCGAGGCCATCGATACGGGCCATTTTCTGAATGAGCGCGGCGTTGTTGTCCCATGCGGCGCTGGCGGCATCGGTCATGTTGACTGCCAACAGGGGAACGAAATCGCCCGCCTTGACGCCAACCTGCGCGCGGGCGGACCGGATGCCTTCGATCAGGTCAATGACAAAGCTCATTTCGGCCTCTGCCGCCGGATCGGCCAGTTCATCGCCATATGTCGGCCATTCCGTGTGGACCAGCATAGTGTCGCGCTTGGCGGTTACGGCCCAGAGTTCCTCTGTGATAAAAGGCATGATCGGGTGCAGAAGGACCATGCATTGATCCAGAACCCAGCGCATCGTGGCGCGGGTTTCCGCCACGACATCGGCGTCTTCGCTGTTCAAAAGCGGTTTGGAAAATTCCACGTACCAGTCGCAAACCCGCCCCCAAGTGTAGGCATAAAGCGCGTGTGCCGCGTCGTTAAATCGATAGTCCTTCAGCGCCTGATCGACCATCTCGCGCACCCGCGCGGTTTCGCCCATGATCCAGCGGTTGGCGGTTTGGGTCGGGTTGGTGACGCCGGACGGAACCTCCTGAACATAAACGCCGTTCATCTCGGCAAACCGCACGGCGTTCCACAGTTTGGTGGTGAAATTGCGATATCCGGTAATGCGGTCTTTGCTGAGTTTCAGCACGCCACCGATGGACGCCATGGCCGTATTGGTGAACCGCAGCGCGTCGGCGCCGTATTCATCGACGATGTCCAGCGGGTCGATCACGTTGCCCGTGGTCTTGGACATCTTCTTGCCCTTCTCGTCGCGGACAAGCTGATGCAGGTAAACGGTGTGGAACGGGATTTCGCCCTTCACGGCCAGTTGCATCATCATCATCCGCGCGACCCAGAAGAACAGGATGTCAAAGCCGGTGATCAGGACGGAGGTGGGGTGATAAGTGTTCAGCTCGCGCGTGTCCTCGGGCCAGCCGAGCGTGCCGATGGGCCAGAGGCCGGAGGAGAACCACGTGTCGAGGACGTCGGGGTCGCGGTAGAAGTGAGGTTGACCGGGTTCGCTGTGAAAAACATCATCTAGGCTGGTCGACTCCTCGAATTGAGTATCAACGTCGATATCCCAACCGCGGTTTTCAAGGCTATCATAGTAGGTCTTTGCTTTCGCTTTTGCTTCTTCAAACGTTGGCGCACAAAATGGGACAGTCTCGTAAACTGTCAATTCATCGTTGTTTCGCCAGGCGACGTATTCATCCAATTCGGATTTCGGTGGCACCCAATCTTTCGGCCCATACCAAACCGGGATCTGGTGCCCCCACCAAAGCTGGCGGGAAATACACCATGGCTCGATATTTTCCAGCCAGTGGTAATAGGTCTTTTCACCCGCTTCCGGCATGATCTTGACCGTGCCGTCCTTCACCGCATCCAGTGCGGGGCCGACGATTTTCTCGGCATCGACAAACCACTGGTCGGTCAGCATCGGTTCGATCACAACCTTTGAGCGGTCGCCGAAGGGCTGCATGATGGGTTTGGATTCGACCAGCGGGACGGGTGCCGCGACAACCTCCCCCTCGGTCCCCCTCCCAAGGGAGGGGGAGGCGCCAGCGTCGCCGTCCGCGACTCCCCCCTCCTGTGGGATGGGGGATGGGGGGGAGGCTTTGGTTTTGCCAAGGCGCGGGTCGCCGGCGGTGGTCATCACCGCCAGACCCTCACCCGTGATCTGCTCCACCACCCTTTCCCGCGCTTCAAACCGGTCCAGCCCGCGCAGATCGTCGGGGACGAGGTTTATCGCGTCGGTCTCGGCCTCGGTCAGGGTGCGTTCACCGCGCGCGACGGACAGTGCGATGGCGGCGGCCTCGGCGTAGGGCGCACCGTCCGCACGCATCACGCCGCGGGTGTCCATCAGGCGGTATTTCGGGATATCGCCGCGATTGGCGACGGCATAGTCGTTGAAATCATGCGCACCGGTGATCTTGACCGCGCCGGATCCGAAATCAGGGTCGGGATATTCGTCGGTGATGATCGGGATCAGGCGGCGGTGCTCTTTCGGACCGACCGGGATTTCGCACAATTGACCCACAATGGCGGCATAGCGTTCGTCGGAGGGATGGACCGCAACCGCGCCATCGCCCAGCATGGTTTCGGGGCGGGTGGTCGCGATAGAGATATAGTCGCGGGTTTCCTCTAGCGTGACATTCCCATCCTCGTCCTTCTCGACATAGGTATAACTCGCGCCACCGGCGAGCGGGTATTTGAAGTGCCACATATGGCCGGGGGTCTCGATATTCTCGACCTCCAGGTCACTGATCGCGGTTTCAAAATGCGGGTCCCAGTTGACCAGCCGCTTGCCACGGTAGATTTTGCCTTGGTTATAGAGTTCGACGAAGACCTTGATCACCGCGTCATGAAAATTCGCCGAATTTTCGTGGCCCACGCGCCGGTCGCCCGGAGCACCGGCCATGGTGAAGGCGTTGCGGTCCCAGTCGCAAGAACAGCCCAGGCGTTTCAGCTGGTCGATGATGGTGTGGGCGTATTCGGTTTTCCAGTCCCAGACCTTGCCGAGGAACTCTTCGCGCGTCAGGTCGGTGCGACGCATGTTCGACTCGGCCTTCAGCTTCTTTTCCACCTGCAACTGCGTTGCGATACCCGCATGGTCCTGCCCCGGCTGCCAAAGCGTGTCGAACCCGCGCATCCGGTGCCAGCGGGTCAGGATATCCTGCAGCGTGTTGTTGAAGGCGTGGCCGACGTGAAGAGCCCCGGTAACGTTGGGCGGCGGGATCATTACGCAGAAGGCACGCGTTTCGTCATTGTCGACATGCTTGCCTGCCGCAAACGCCTTGGCCTCTAGCCATTTCGCGGTAATCCGCGGCTCTGCCTCGGCGGCATTGAAGGTCTTTTCCATCGCCATCAATTCGGTCCCTCTGGTCGTGGGGTGAATAGCGAAGGCGCGCGCCAAGGGGAAGGTGCGATTTGGCGCGGCAGCGCCTTGCGCGAACCGGGCCGGTCATGAAAAGAATGCGGTATGGAATATCACCGCAAACATGACCGTCACGCACCGCGCCCGTGGTTCAACCTGTTTCTGCGCATGGGTGGCTGGGCGTCGCTGATCTTTGGTGTCGTCCTTGTTGTCGTGACGCTGATCGCCACCACCCAGCTTTTCGTTGCTGACCGGCTGGATCGCGACGGGCGGTTTACGCAAGCCGTTGTCATGGACAAGCGGTTTTCGGTGTCGGTGGATAGTGATGGGGACGAGTCGATCACCTATTACGCAACGTTCCGGTTCAAGACGTCGGAGGCCGGTGGGCAAGAGCATGAACGGTCCGTCGGTGGCGGGTTCTATTACGAAAACGAAATCGGCGACGACGTAACCGTGCGCTATGTCAGGGGCGACCCGGACACGTTCGAGCATGAAATCGGACAGTACCGGCGCGCGGGCAATGTGCTGCGCTGGGTCGGTCTCTTGTTCGGGATTGCGGGGCTTTACACGCTATGGCGGTTTGGCAATCAGACGAATGACGCGATCCGCGCGCGCCGGTTTGGCGAAAAGCGGATGGCCGAAGTGACCGGGATCGTGGACACGAATGTCAAAGTGAACGATCACCGACAGGCACGACTGACTTGGCGCGAGGAGGATGGGCAGGTTGGCCAAAGCCTGATGCGCGACCGGGGCGAGTTGTCGAACCTTTACCGCGCGGGTGACAAGGTGGTGGTGTTTCGCCTTGATGAGAAAGCGTTCTGGGAAGGCGATGTTGGCCCGCCTGCGCGCGAAATGTAGTGCCGCGCCTGAGTTCCGTCGAACTCGGGAATGCATTTGATCAGACGCGGAAATTGCCGGTTCGCGCCCCTCGCGCGGAATCAAGCCGCAGGCGCCGCGCCATCGCCTGCCCGTCCCCACGGGCTGGCGATTTGGTGAGGCTGGGTGCAGGCTATTGGGCTTCTACGGACTTGGCTTGGATAAACGGGCAAACTGCAAGGTCGCATCGCCATCCCACGGGCAGGCAATCGCGCGTCTTGTCTCTTGATCTGTGAATGCGCGCTTCCAACCGACACCTACGACTTCCAAGAAGGCCGAAACCGCCGCAGTGCGCCGAGTCCCGCTGTTTCAACATGTATGCATTTACTGAACCCAAGTGCGGGGTATACTGACAGCGGTCAAAGTGAAACCGTGCGGACAATTTCCATGATGAAGATTTTAAAACTCGCCGCTGTCATTGCATTCGCGGCCACGCCTGTGCTGGCGCATGACGTCAATGCCGTCATTGCACCAAGCGGTATCTGCACGATGGATATCAATTCCTGCGGCCATGCGTCGATCTGCGGATGCGAGGGCGGCTATACCTACTCGCCCTCTGTCGGGATGTGCCTGATCGACAGTGTTTTTCTGGCAAACATGCCCGGCGTTCCGGTGGCAACCCAGCAATGCGCGATCATGCCCGAAGGCATCTGTACGCGCGATATCAATCCGGCGGGACACGCCAGTTCCTGCACTTGTGCGGTAGGCCAGACCTACAGCCCGGTGACCGGAATGTGCATGGTACCGCCCGCCTGAGGATCAAGACACAAAGACCGGGCCAGCCACGCATCATTCACAACCTGGCGCGAAAATAGTCGATCACGCGGGCATAAGCCTCGGGGTGTTGGTCGACGGTCATCAGGGCATGGGCGGGGCGCTTGCCCGTGCGCCCGGGAAGTTCCTCGTATTCTTCGGTTTCCAGATGCGGTTTGAAGGCGTCGTAAAGGTCAGAAACGTGGCGCGGCTGGCAAATTGTGTCCTTGCGATACCGCATGGCGATAGCCGGCCCCTTGGTTTTCATTGCGTCGCGTGCGAGCGAAACATCGCCCGGTGACATATGTAGTCCCTGCACCGGTTTGAAAGGCAGCGACGGCTGACTGGCCACTGCACCGGCAACAGAAGGCTCAGCAATTAGCGGAATCGCGAAACTGCCGGTCATGCACATGCCAAGAACGCCGATCTTCGCGCCGCTTTCACGGTCTGAAATCTCTGCGCAGAGGTCCCGCATCCAGTCTGCAATACGGCTTTGCCGGCCGCTGGCGAAGAACTGAAACTCGCGCAATATGCAATAGTTGCGCACGATGTTCAGAACGGCCTGAGTATTGTCCTCTTTCCCAAGCTTGCCAAGAAGATGCGGGAAATAAACACGAAAGCCCTCGTCAATCACCTGTTCGGCAAACTTAACCGCTTGTTCGCCGAAACCGGGCAATTCCTGAAGGATCAGGACTGGTTTGCCTTCACCCTTTACGAACACCTTGCGGCGAATTTCACCTCCTTCATTGGGAAACCAGAACATTTCACTGTCGGGCCAATGGGTCATTTCAAATTGTCCTTATGTAAGTTCAATGGGTGAAATTCTGCGCCGGGCGCGCCATATTGGCAAGTAGACGGGAAAGTCGGCGTTCGGATGGGGGCCTACGATGAAGTGGCGGGAACTTGCAGAGCAACAGATCAAAAAGGCACAGGCCGAAGGGCAGCTGGATGATCTGAAAGGGGCGGGTAAACCGCTGAAACCACGCGAGGGCGGTGATGTCGTATCCGCCGGTATGGGGATCATGGCTGAGGCTGGGGTATTGCCGCGTGAAATTGAGTTGAAGAAAGAGATCGAGGCGCAGCGAAGGGTCCTGCAGGGCGCATCTGGTGAATCCAACCGGAAGACAGAGATGAAGAAGCTGGCCGATCTGGAGCTTCTGTTGGCGATCGAAGAGGAAGCGCGGCGGAAATTTTACAAAACATCTTGAGTGTCGACAGGGGCTATCCGGCCAGAGCCGCCATTCAAATGCAATCACCCCGCTCCCATCGCCCTGTTTCCAATACTCCGGGGGTCTCGGGGGGTTGGCCCCCGTCAGTCGGATTGGTTGCAACGGCCTGCGGGCAACGCCCGAAATGTCCTGAAAGTAATTCGAACCCCGGCCTCAGGCCAAAACTGGCCGCGTGGTATCAGAAAATCAAAGGTAACTCCCAAGCACCCCCCACGTTTGAGTGTTATTGTCAGTTTTATGGTGAGTCGAATTTGCCATTTTGCGCGTGTTTTTTTTCTTTCTTGTCTGAATTCTGTGGCGCCGGGTTGATTTCTCTGAATCAGTGGTGGGATGGATCAGGTTGCCGCCCTTGAACAACTTCTCGCCACGGCTCTGCGTCGGATCGCTGAGCTTGAAGCTGCGTTGGCGAGCATGGCGGAAGAGATCACGGACCTGCGCCGACAGTTGGCCAAGAACAGCAGCAATAGCAGCAAGCCCCCTTCAAGTGATGGCCTGAAGAAGCCAGCCCCGCGCAGCCTGCGTGGCAAATCCGGAAAGAAAAGTGGCGGCCAAGTTGGCCACCGGGGCGACACCCTGCGCCAGACGTCAACACCCGACTTTGTCGAACGGCATGAGGCGACGCATTGCAGCGCCTGTCAGAGCGCCCTGACGGCGGAGATGGTGAAAGGGATCGAGAAGCGTCAGGTGTTCGACTTGCCTGCGCCACGCCTGGAGGTCACCGAGCATCAGGCGGCGGTTTATTGTTGCGACCATTGTCGAGCCACGACGACGGCTGGCTTTCCCGATGGCGTGGCCGCGCATGTGCAATATGGCACGCGCATGCGGGCAGTGGCGGTCTATTGCAATGTTCAGCAGCTGATACCCGAGGATCGGGTCTGCCAGCTTATGCGCGACCTGTTTGGGGCCACCAGCTTGTGCGCGGCCAGCGTGACCAACTGGACGCGCGGCGCGGCAAATAAGATGGGTGTCGTGGTTGAACACATTCTCGCCCGGCTTGCCGAAGGCGGCGTTCGGCATCTGGACGAGACCGGACTTCGTGTTGCCGGCAAGCTGCACTGGCTGCACACGATCTGCGATACCGCCTTCACCCATTACCGCATCAGCGCCAAACGCGGTGCTGTTCCAACCTTCCTGACCGGCGGGACGATCATTCATGATCACTGGAAACCCTACTACGCCCATATGAGCGGAGTGGACGCCCACGCCCTCTGCGGGGCGCATCACTTGCGCGAACTCAAGGCCATCGAAGAGATCGAAAAAGAGCCTTGGGCGACGGAGATGAGCGCAGTGCTTCATAGCGCCAATCAGCTCAGATGCGCGGCTCAGGATCAAGGCGAGACCGAACTCCCGGAACTGGTTCGCCAGGGTATCGTCACCAGATACATGGCGATCCTCGCCAAGGGGCTCGCCTTCCACGAACGCCAGCCCCCGCTGGCCAAAAGCCCCGGCACCCGCGGCCGAAAAGCCAGGCGGCCAGGCCACAACCTGCTCCTCCGCCTGCGTGACTACCGCGATGACGTTTTGCGATTCATCGCCGACTTCGCGGTCCCATTCACAAACAATCAGGCCGAACAGGACCTGCGCATGATGAAGCTGCGCATGAAAATCTCGGGCACCTTCCGCACCCTCGAGGGCGCGCGGGTCTTCGCCGACATCAGGTCCGTCATCTCGACGGCCAGAAAACACCGGTTCAACATCCTGGAAATCCTGACCCTGTCACCACCTCAGATCATCGCACGGCTCTGACGGAACAAAACCCCGCAACCCTATCGGACAGGGTGCTTGGGAGTTACAATCAAAGTTAGTTGGACGCTCCCTGATCGGTATTGGTATCATCGTTTTCCACCTTGGGCTGCCGCTCCAAATCGACGGAAATATCGGCAGTAATTTCTCCGGCATGTTCAAACCGGAATGTCACCGGAATGACGTCGCCTTGCTCCCAGCCCGACGTAAGGCCCATGAACATCACATGATCGCCACCGCGTTTCAATTGATACATTTCACCGGCAGGCACGGCGAATCCGTCCTCTGCCTTTTGCATTTGCATCACACCGTCCTGTTCGACATGGCTGTGCAGCTCAACGCGCTTGGCAGCCGGACTTTCGACGCCAACCAGACGGTCGTCGATATCGCCGTTGTTCATGATCGTCAGAAATGCCGCACCGCTTTTGGCCATTGGCGTAGCAACGCGGGCATAGGCATCGTGGATCACGATGTCTGCATTTGCGGGGACGGCGCAAAACGCAAAGCCAGCAAATAGCAGCGACAAATACTTCATAGTCAGGCCCGTGTTCCGTTCGTCAGACCAGACATAGGGTTCGGGAGCGAAGATTTGACGGCGTCAAAAGGAAGCGGCCCCGCACCACCAAAGTGCGAGGCCGCAATTTCTCGAAACAGTTAGGATCAGGCCGTGGCTTGCGCCTTGGCGATCTCTTTCTTGATTTTCAACGCGTTGGACGACAATTCATCGTCTTTCGCTTTCGCCAAAAACGCGTCCAGTCCACCGCGGTGATCTACGCTGCGCAGCGCAGACGCGGATATGCGCAGCTTGTAGGTGCGCCCCGTGGTTTCGGACATCAGCGACACATCGTTCAGGTTGGGCAGAAACCGGCGGCGGGTGCGGTTTTTGGCGTGGCTTACATTGTTGCCAACCATCGGGCCTTTTCCGGTCAGTTCACATCGGCGCGACATGGGTTTGTCCTTTGTCTCATCTCTGCCGCTGGCAATCGCGGCAATGCATAAGGGCACTGCCTTGGCAGCGCCCGGAATCTCATCCAGCGCGTATTAGGCAAGTCAGGCTTTAAGGTCAAGCGGCGAGCGTGCCCCGTGTTTCGAATTACGCCCGCAGGACGATCAGGGCATTGCCCAAACGTCGTTGCCCGGCGAAATCTGACCGATGCGGGGGACCAGCCCCTCGCGCTCGCCGAAGTATTTTGGGCCAAATGAAAGCGCCGGGTGCGCAATATTGGCCGGTTTGGGGCGGATCCTGCGAGTTGCGGGTTTGGTGTGCGTCGCAGTCGGGTTAGACCTGCCCCGGATCGATTGAGGGTTTTGTAACTATCCCTGCGCGCGTAACCTTTCCCGAACAGCATCAGAGAGGCGAAGATGGGCAATACGGCTTTTTTCTGGGACGAGCGGTGTTTTTGGCACGGTGGCGGCAACTATGCGTTCACATTGCCATTTGGTGGACTGGTGCAGCCGCTCGCAGCGGGCGGATTGCCTGAAAACCCCGAGACCAAGCGGCGGCTGAAGAACCTGATGGATGTGACCGGGCTGATCGGGGATCTCGACGCCCGGGGCGCCGAAGCAGCGACATGGGAAGACCTGCGCCGTGTCCATCCCGAGAAGTTCCTGAAGGAATTCAAGGCGATATCCGATGCCGGTGGCGGCGAAGTTGGTTTGCGCACGCCGTTCGCGGCGGGGGGGTTCGAGATTGCCGCCCTGTCCGCCGGATTGGCGAAAGCAGCGCTGTTTCATGTGCTGGAAGGCAAGGCGAAGAATGCCTACAGCCTGTCACGCCCGCCGGGGCATCATTGCCTGCCGGATTGGCCGAACGGGTTTTGTCTGCTGTCCAACCTTGGAATTGCAATCCGGGCAGCACAGGCTGCGGGACTTGCCAGCCGCGTCGCAGTGATCGACTGGGATGTGCATCATGGCAACGGGACAGAGGCGGTGTTCATCGATGACTCCGATGTCCTGACCATTTCGCTGCATCAGGAACGGAACTATCCCGTCGACACCGGCGATGTGGATATGCGTGGCGAGGGCGCGGGCGTTGGCGCCAACATCAACGTGCCACTGGCGCCCGGCGCGGGGCATAACACATATGTCGAGGCGTTGGAGCGGATCGTGCTGCCTGCGCTGCGCAAATTTGAGCCGGAAGTGATCGTGATCGCCTGTGGGTTCGATGCCGCCGCAATTGACCCGCTGAGCCGGATGCTGGCAACGTCAGAGACGTTTCGCGTGATGACCCGCATGGTCATGTCCGCAGCGGACGACCTATGTGAAGGGCGCCTGATGATGGCGCATGAGGGCGGATATTCAGAGGTTTATGTGCCGTTCTGCGGCCATGCGGTTTTACAGGAGATGTCTGGCAGCGCCATTGATGCGGGTGATCCGTTTGCCGAAACATTCGCCGCGCGTCAGCCAAATGCTCGGCTGGAGGCAGCGTATTCGGAGATGTTGGGCGAGATTGCGGACGTTGTTTTGTAGGTGCGCGCGGGCCGAAATGGGTATTGGCGGCGATGGGTCCTGAGCAAGTTTCCGAATTGCTAAGGCAATCCGGTTAACAGGCGGGTTGGATCCCAGACCTCCACCAGATTTTTGGCCAAAAACAAAGGGTTACAAAGTTACAAAGCGCCCACTCTAGGCAGAACCTGTTTCATCAAATATTGAACCGATCCGAAAGCTACGGTGCCGATTCAACCAGCGTTTCCGGTTCTCCTTCAGGCAAAACCGTCTCTCCCGGCTTCACGAGCGTGAAGTTGACCGCCCTTTGGGTCACCTCGGATTCTAGCGCAACGGTGAAATAACTGGCCTCCAGATCGCCCTCTTCTGGGTGGTCGGTGCGGAAATGGGCGCCGCGTGAATTCTCACGCGAAAGTGCTGCGCGCGCCATAACCTCTGACATATCGGTCAGCGAGGCGAGGTTTAGCCAATCGTGCCATGTGAGATTGAAAGCCAGGTTGTCGCCACTGACGCCGATCTGGTCGAGTTCGGCGCGAACTTCCGCTATGCGCACAAGCCCTCGCTCCAAACCATGCGCGTCGCGCATTACGCCGACGTCCTCCCACATGATGTCCTGCAGTTTCTGGCGCAGCGGTTGGATGGGCACGGGTTCGCGCGCAAGTGGCGCGGTGGCGCGGTCGATTTCGCGCTCCAACTCAGTGGCGTCAGGATCGCGGAGCGTTTGCTTTGCCACGCTTTGCCCGATGACATCACCCGCGATGCCGCCATAGACGGTCGAATTTGCGACGCCATTGCCGCCAAGCCGGTTCGACCCATGCGCGCCGCCTGCGTCTTCGCCGGCCACATACAGCCCCGGCATCTGGGTGCGCGTATCAACATCGACCACGCCGCCGCCCATCAGGTAATGCGCGGTCGGCACAACCTCGACCATCCCACCGGCCAGATCGAAGCCGCAATCGGCGCAGCGTTTGACCATGCCGGGGAACTTCGCGGCGACGTTTTCCGGGCCCAGATGCGACATCGAGATATATACGCCGCCATTTGGCGAAATGTTCGATTTCTGCATCTCTGAATAGATGCCCCGGCTGACCACATCGCGGGTCGCGCGGTCGCCTTTATTGTCATAATCGAACATGAACCGGTGGCCCGCGCCGTTCAAAAGATGTCCACCAGCGCCCCTAAGTCCCTCTTCCAAAACAGTTCCTGTCATTCGCGTATGATCGCCCGCAAGCAGGCCTGTGGGGTGAAATTGCACCATTTCCATATCGCGCAAAGGCAGCCCGGCGCGATGTGCCATTGCCAGACCGTCCATGGATTTGTCGCCGGACGGTGTGTGGTAACGATACATGGTCGGCCCGCCGCCGGTCGCCATCAGCACGCTTTTGGCGCGCACGAAGCGAAACATGCCGGTCCGCATGTCGATCATCAGAACACCCGACAATGCGCCATCCACGGATGGGATCAGCGCAATGGCCCGGTGCTCTTCCAGCCGTTCAACCGGGCGACGCAGAACCTGCTCCATCAGCCGGTTGATGATCTCGATGCCGGTCAAATCGCCCTTATGCACCGTGCGGTCAGCGGTTTGTCCGGCGAAAGCCTTGTGATGCAGCGTTCCGTCGGCATTGCGATCAAAAAAACAGCCGATCTCGTTTTCCAACTCCCGCACACGTTCCGGCGCTGTTTCACACAGTCGCCAGGCCATGTCCTGATCGGGCAGCCATTTGCCGCCCCTGATCGTGTCCATGAAATGGCGCTCTATAGAGTCACCGGGACCAAGCGAGACGTTATAGCCGCCCTGAACCATCCGCGTGCAGCCGCATTTTCCCAACAGACCCTTCACCGCGATTGTGATCTTTGTCCCCTCTGGTGCGCTTGCTTGTGCGTGCAGCGCTGCGAACAGCCCCGCGCCACCGGCGCCAAGGATCAGGATATCGGTGTCGTGGCGTTCCATCAGATGGCCCGCAAAAGAAATAGGAGCGACAGCGCGAAAGCGGTGGCCGCGGCCACGGCTGCCAGCGTCTTTTGCCCGCTGGTCCAGCCCAGAAATTCCAGCGCCATCAGGCGCAAGCCGCCGAACATGTGGACGGCCAACAGAAACACCAGACCCATCTCCATCACTTTCAAAACCGGCCTGTCGGTCAGTTGCAGGAAGCTGTCGAGCCTGTCGGCATCCCGCATCGCAAGGGACAGGACGTAGAAATGCAGTGGCAGAAACAGAACCAGCGCCAATCCGGACAGGCGGTGCAACAGAAAGGCGAACCAAAGTGGGCGGCGCATCATGTCACCGCCAGAACCGCCGAAAGGCCCAGAAGCACAAGAGCCAATCCGGTGACAACCCCAATCAAGGCCCCGAGTCTGCCCCGCAGCCCCGCCCATTCGCCAAGGATAACGCGAAATCCGATGGCGCCATGCAAGGACACGGCCAGAACGAACAGACCATAAAAGGCAAACCAAAAGCCCGAGCCCTGCGTGCGGCCCAGAATTTCACCAACGCTCAGCCCCCCCTGAATAGCCCAGATCATCAGCGCCAAATGGGTAAGCACAAACGGCACCATGAACAGCGCCGACAACCGCTGTGCCAGAAAGAGCCGCCGGTCAAGCATTGCCCGCCCCCAAAGCCGCACGCTTCAACCCGGCTATCGAGGCCAGTGGGTCAAGCTCATTTGGGCAATGCGCCGTACAGGACCCCATCGAGTGGCAGTTGTAACAGCCATCGCTCGCGGCAACGGTCACCAGCGTCGCCGCGCTGCCGTCATGTTTCGCATCATTCACCAGCGTCCACGCGCGGTTCAGCGCGGCAGGGCCAAGGTAATCAGGGTTTCCCGCCACCGTGTCACAGGCTGCATAGCAGACCGCGCAGTTGATGCATTCGATCCCGGCGCTGGCGGTCACGCGCACCGGATCGTCAGGCGATATTTCCACAACCGCGTCGGTACGTGTCTTGCTTGCGTCAAACCCGCCGACCCGCGCCCACTTGTCAAAGAATTCCGCCATATCTGTTGCCAGATCACGGATGACAGGCAGGTTTCGCAAGGGCGCGATCTTTAAACGCCCGTGCCGCGCCACCTTGTCCACATGGGTCCGGCAGGTCCAGCGCGGGGTGCCATTGACCATCATCGCACAGGACCCGCACATGCCCACACGGCAGGCGAAACGATAGGCCAGCGTCGGCTCGGCATTCTGCTGCACCCAGCTGACTACATCCAGTACGGTCTGGCTTTCGTGCTTTGGCACGTCGAAATCTGTGAAACCGCCGCCCGATGCGTCACCGCGCCAGATTGAGACTGTCAGGTTGTCGCCCAAGATTTGGCCCCTCCTGCGGCGCAGGAAACCGCGCCGGACGACCGATGGCAAGCTCAATCCGCGTAACCAGATATCACCCTGTTTCAAATACTCTCGGGGGAGCGCGAGGGGGCAGACAGCCCCCTCGCATCAGTCGGATTTTGCTTTGCAAAATTCGAACCTTATGTAATCGACGCTTCGGGCTTACCAAACAACCCGGTCATTGCGCGGCGCAGAATCGCCGTGACGCGCGGCGGTTGGGCCGCAACGAACGGCATTGGCCGACACACTTCAATTGCCGCGACGCCAACACGCGCCGTCAATGCGCCATTGATCACGCCTTCGCCAAAACGGCGTGAAACCTTGGACAGCAACCCACCACCAGCGACGGACGAAATCAGATCGTCGCCGACCGCCACCGCGCCGGTTGCCACAAGATGTGCCATCACCGACCGGGTCAGCCGCCAGTTCGCCAGCGTACCGCCACGCCCGCCATAGATCTCTGCAATCCGGCGGATCATGCGCAGATTTGAAAATAATGCGGCCGCGACATCGGCGAGAGCCAGCGGGACGATGGCCGTCACCGTTGCAACCTGCCGCGCAGCGCGGGTGATCTCTTCGGTGGCCTGTGCGTCAAGCGGTGCCAGAAGCGTGGACTCTGCCAGCGCCAGCGTTGCATTCGCGTCAAAGGCATCGCTCAATCCGTCCTGCAGATTTTCCCGGCCCCAGGCCGCATCCGGGCGGCCCCGGTAAAGCCGCAACAGCGCCCGTACCGTTTGCTGCGCCTGCGCCTGGTCTGCATTGGCCAGCGCGGCATCTGCGTCACGTCGCAGCCCGTCGATGCGGCGCAACCGCGCGAATGTTGCCAATTCGCGCAAGGCAAATGTCAGCAAAATCAACAGGATCGCGACGGCAATGGCGCTGGCCACGCCGCCCAGAATCGGGTTTCGCGCCAGCAATCCAGTGACGAAATCCCAGATCGCCAGCGACAGGATCATCCCGGCAAACCCAAGGACCAGCGCCCGGAACCAGCGTGCAAGCCGCGATGGCCGCCGCGCCGCGACTGTGACCGCGCGTGTCATTGCCGTATTGGTTGGCACATCTGTGATTTCTGGCGCATTTGCAGGCGACTCTTCTGGCGCACCCTCAAGCTCGATCAGAACCGGTTTGTTACTCACGGGTACTGCTCCCAGATCAGCCGCAAATCGGGCAGTTTTTCGTCATTTCCGGCTCCATCAGTACGTTCAATTTCCCGAAATCCCTCTCGTGCATAAAACGCCCGTGCGCCCCTGTTTGCTTGAAACGTCCAGAGAGACAGTCGCGATTGCGCCGATTTCGCGTGGTCGAGAAGGGTTTTGCCAAGGCCCTTGCCGCGTTTGCCTTTGGCCACATAAAGGGCCGGGATTTCAGCGCCATCCGTTGCGATGAACCCGATTGGCTGTTCATTGGATTCGACAAGCCAAACGGTTTTGGCGTCAATCAGAGATTTCACAAACCCGATATCTTCCTTTGGGGTGTGAAGTTTCGGCATCCAGTCGGTTTCCTGTACCCATTCGCTCAGGATTGGCGCAAGCGCCGGGGCATCATCCATTTTCGCCCGGCGCGGATTCACAACCGGTCACCGATCAGAAACTCCAGCGCCCGGTCGAGCCGGATATGAGGCAGGCCGTTGTTGGCAGACAGACCAGCGGGTGGCGCGAATTTCATCGCGGAGTATTCGGCGTTCAGCCAGGTTTCAGCCTCATCTCTGGCAGGGTTCAGGATGTCGGTGGGGTTGTCCGGCAATGTGCCGGGGTGAAACGCGGCGTGGCGGCCGTCAAGCAATGTGCCGCGCACCAGTGGTACATCTTCGCCGTCAATTTCCCGTGCCTCCTCAACGGTCGCGCGCAACGCAGCCAGTGCCAGCGTATCAGTGCGGGCACCCGCGAAATCAGCCCGCGTGCGCGCATCCTGAAGAAGCGCGGCCATGATGGCGGAAAGCTGTTGGTGCTGGGTTTGATGCAAATGATCGGCCTTGGTGGCGGCAAACAGGATGCGATCGATGCGGCGCCCAACGAACAATCGCGACAGAAAGGAATTCCGGCCCGGGCGCATTGCAGCCAGCGTGTCGGTCATTGCGCGGCGCAGATCTTCGGTCGCGCGGGGGCCGTTTGCGATGGCGTCCAGCACGTCGACAAGAACGATCTGCCGGTCGATCCGGGCAAAGTGATCGCGGAAAAACGGCTTCACGACTCCGCGTTTATAAGCCTCGAACCGGCGTGCCATTTCGCGGATCAGGCTTCCACGCGGGGCCCGCTCGGTTGGCGGCAGCGGCGCAAATGTCAGCGCAGGAGAGCCTTCCAGATCGCCGGGCAACAGAAAACGCCCCGGTGTGCAATCGCTGAAACCCGCGTTGCGCGCAGCTTTCAGATAACTGGCGAAAGAACCGGTCAGCGATTTGGCATTGTCTTCATCGAATTTCGCCAGCGCATCAGCCGCACTGGCCTTCGCCCGGAAATCTTCCGCCATATCGCGGTTTTCGAGGCGTGTGAACACGCGGGCCGACCACTCACCGTAGCTCAGATCAAGAAGTTCCAGATCCAGAAGCCATTCACCGGGATAGTCGACAATGTCGATATGGATCACGCGCGGGGCCTGCAGCCCGGCCAGAAGCCCGCCGGGTTTGATCCGCAGGCTTAGGCGCAGTTGGCTGACCGCTCGGGTGGATTCGGGCCAGTGCGGATCATTTCCTGTCATCGCCGCCAGATGGGTTTCATAGTCAAACCGGGGAACGGTGTCGTCAGGTTGTGGTTGCAAAAACGCCGCGAGCAGGCGTCCATCGGCCGCGGCCCGGAGCCCCGGTAACCGCCCGGCATTCAGCAAATTCGCCACCAGCGCCGTGATGAACACGGTCTTTCCGGCGCGTGACAGGCCCGTCACGCCCAATCGGATGGTGGGTTCAAACAGGGCTTGGGAAACCGCGCCACCGGCGCGTTCGGCCCCGCGGGTCAACCCGTCTGCGATATCTCCAAGGATCAATTGCGTCTCCTGTCCCGGCCTTACTTATGTGCCGCGAACTGGCGGCGCTAGGGGTTTGCCGTGGCCTGCGCCCTGCGATATGGCGGTCGCCATGCCGAGATTTGCGCTAAAAGTGGAATATGACGGCGGCCCGTTCGCGGGCTGGCAACGTCAGGACGGGCCCGAAACCGTGCAGGGTGCGATTGAAGCGGCATTGGCGGAACTGGAGCCGGATGTGCCGTCGATTGCCGCCGCGGGGCGCACGGATTCCGGCGTCCATGCGCTGGGGCAGGTGGCGCATTGTGACATGGCGAAGGACTGGGACCCCTTCCGGTTGTCAGAGGCGCTGAATTTTCATCTGAAACCGAAACCGGTGGCGATTCTGGCGGCGGCTGCCGTCGGCGATGACTGGCACGCGCGGTTTTCTGCGGTAAAGCGGGCATACGTCTATCGCATTCGTTGCCGCCGCGCACCGTTGACCTTCACAGCGGGGCGCGAATGGCGGGTGGGCCATGAACTGGACGTGGGCGCAATGCAGGCGGGTGCGGATTATTTGCTGGGGAAACATGACTTTGCCACGTTCCGGGCTTCGGAATGTCAGGCGAAGTCGCCAGTTAAGACCGTGGATGAGGTGCGCGTGGAGCACGACGGTGCGGAAATCTCGGTGCATGTCCGCGCGCGGTCATTCCTGCATAATCAGGTGCGCAGTTTCGTCGGCACGCTGGAACGTGTCGGGGCAGGGGCCTGGACGCCAAAGGACGTGAAACATGCGCTGGAAGCGTGTGA
This sequence comes from uncultured Paracoccaceae bacterium, assembly GCA_951812305.1. Lineage (GTDB taxonomy): Bacteria > Pseudomonadota > Alphaproteobacteria > Rhodobacterales > Rhodobacteraceae > Rhodobacter_B. Next base: position 936,644 of record CATOSB010000002.1, on the reverse strand, counting down.
TCGTGCGGCCTGTGGCCCGGTCGCACCGCCGGACGGGCTTTATCTGGCCTCAGTGCGATACCCGGAAGATCCGTTCGCCGAACCATCAAAATGAGTGCTTCCGCACGCTTTTATTCAGCGCGTTGAGAGGCAACGCATCGTAGCTGGTGGTGCACCAGTTGTCGGCGTTGGAAATTGCATATTTTTGACGAGAAGAAGGATCAGTTGCGTGTGATCCGGTAGGTCGCGCCTGACTCGAGCGGCGCAATGATCTCGCTTCGTGTACCGTCAGGCCAGTGGATTGTCAGGCCATCGATGCCGGTCGCGTCGCCCATACCGAAATACGCGATGGGGGCGTCAAAGGACATGAAACCGCCGCCGGACTGCAATTCGCGGGTTTGGATAGAGCCATCGGGCAAGGTGGCGACAAGGCGCGCGCCGATGGCGTGTGAATTGCCGCGATTGTCGCGCAGTTCGATGGCCAGCGCGTTGCCGGTCTGGTTTGAATTGATGAAAAGCGCCAGCGGGCCATTGACCGGATGGGTCAGGATATCGAGATCGCCGTCGTGATCCATGTCGAATGTCACGGCTGCGGCGGTCATCAGGTAATCTTCCAGTCCGAAGGGGCCGGAAGCCTCGGTAAATGTGCCATCACCATTGTTGTGGAAAAACAGGTTGGAAGGGGAGACCTCGTTCGGGACCCAGGTGCCGTTGACGATGTAAATGTCCTGCCAGCCATCATTGTCAAAATCGCCGATCTTTGTGTCCCAGGACCAACCGCCGACTTCCAGACCCTCCGCCGGCGCAGTGTCTGTGTAGCTGGCTCCGGTGCGGGTGAGCAGGACATTGGATTGTTTGATTTGTGGAATCGTTGTGTTGAAGACCGACATCAGCGGCGCTTCGGCAGGTTTGAAGTGGATATCGCAGAAGGCGCGGGGCTGGTTCTGATCGGTAGGGATTAACTGACAGATTCCAGGATCTTGTTTCTGGATCGCAATGTCTTTCACCAGCATCGCCTTGCACTCTGCTTGCAAGGATCCGTCAAGTTCCTGGCATCGCGCGGCATAGGTCGGATCGAAGCGATTGCCGGATTTGTACCAGTCCTTGATCGCCATGTTGCGCAGGCAGATTGCCTTCGCCTTGGCGTTTTCAACCGCATCACAATAGTGGCGCAGGGGCTGCATTTTGAGCCGTTCCGAGACGCCCGATGAGCGGCCCGCGATCTGTGCGAAGTACATTTCCGGTGTGCCGTCATTGTGCAGGTCGGCGGCTTTGATGGCCATCGTTGTGTTGGTGGTGTGCGGAATCAGGTTCTGCTCGCGGGTTATTGGCTTCAGGTGACCCGTGCCGTCGCCGAGATAAACATAATCAGGCAGTTCGAAATCGTTTCCGACAAGAAGGTCGAGCGTGCCGTCTACGTTCACATCGGAAAACAGCATGGTCAGCGTTTCGCCGGGCAGACCCGTGAGGTCGGCAAATGATACGCCGTCCATTTCACCGTTTTCGTTGAAGATCACGCGGTTGCGGGATTCTTCGCCGGGAATGCGGCGGTACCATCCGGCGGACCAATTGCCCAGTGCTGCGTCCAGATCACCGTCGCGGCCTACGTCGCCAAAGGTCAGGGCCATCGACATCATGGCATCTTCGCGGTTGGCGACGGGCTTTGGCGCGCTGAAGTCGAATGTGCCGTTGCGGTTGAACACTACCGCGTTGCCGTCAAGATACGTGGCGATGAACAGGTCCAGCCAGCCGTCATTGCTTATATCAACGAGCGCGGCGTTGAAGACATCCTGATCGGAAAATTCACCGATCTCAGCGGCGATGCGGGAGAAGGCGCCCGTTCCGTCATTGTCGTAAAGATACAGACCGGCCTCGGTTGAGGCGATGACGACGTCAAGGTCACCATCGTGGTCGATGTCCCCGGTTGACAGGCTGCGCCCTTCCCAAAATGGCGGCCACATATCTTTCATCGAAAATTCGAGCGGTTTGTCGATGCCCAGCACAATGGCCTCCACGCGGCGGAAGGTTGTTTCATGTGCAGGCGAGCGGGGCGCGAATGGGCGTCGCTCAATTGTCAGATCGCTTTCCTGTGCCGCTGCCGCAGGCAAAAGGGCACGTTCCAGCCCAAGCAGCAATTCCAGCGCGCGCTGGCTTTGCCATGTGTGATAGCTGTGTGCGGCCAAGCCGCCGAGCACGCCAAGTGCGATAATTGCTGCCGCGAGATAAGACGCCGCGCGGGTCGAGATCGTGGTGGCGACGATCATGAAGCTGTAAACGCTGAACGAGCCGAGCGTGAACAACAAGGCGAAAACGTATCCATGCGTCAGCCCGCTGGCCAGAAGTACGCCAGCAAGGACCACGTCAAAAGCGATGGGGACAGGCAGGAATGTTCCGACCACCGCAATCAGGATGAGCGCGAAGAGCGAGAAACCCAAACCGAGGATCAGGTCTTGTGGAAGCAAAGTCGCCGCTGTGGCGCCCAGCAGACCAGCGACAAGCATCAAGGGCACAGTGATCCGGATGATGAACCAAAGATTTTTAGCGTAGCTTGCCACGAAGGCCGCGAAAGCCTGCGCAAATGACTCATCAGCCTCGAGATCCCAGCCGGTGGGTGGCGGCACCTGCGGTGTTTGCAGTTGCAGCTCATCGCGCGGGAGCAGGCGGCAAACCATTGGGATTACAACGAGAATGACCAAGAGCGACAAAGCGATTTTCGACGCCGCCATGTAAAATGGCAGCAAGCTGAAGGTCATGGTCAGGACAATGACATTGAGCGTGGGCGAGGCGATCATGGCTGCCAGAGTTGATTCTGCCCGCATTCCGCCCGCGTAAAGCCCGCGCGCAATTGGTGCGGCGCAATTCACGCAAACGCCCAGAGGCGCGCCCATTGCAAGGCCAAGGAAGGCGTTGGAAAAGCCGCCGCGAAAGCTGCGCTTTTGCAGATACCCGAACAAGGTCAGGAAGGCGGCGGCAATCAGGACGCCGAAAGTCATGCCTTTCTTGTTGGTTTCCAGCCAGTTGACGGTGGTTTTGCCGATGCGTTCAAGAACCGGCATTTCCGCTGAGACCGGGAAGACCACATCAAAACTGATCGGGTCTTCCAACTGGATGGCGCCCGACATCATCGCCTTTTCATCAAGCTGAGGATAACGCGACTCTGTCCAGAACAGCACTGCCAGCACCGCAATCAGGGCGAGTGCGAACATAAGCCGTCGTTCGGCAAATCGTGCCACTAGTCCCTTGATTCATCCGATTTGCGGGTAAAGGTGAGCAAGTTTGATGCGTGCGTCTTTAGTTGAGAATCGCCATGTCACCTTTGCGGATGCGGTGTTTCGCTCGGTTTCCCATGCCTTTGCTTCATTGGCCAAGGTGTTGCGATCAGGAATGCGGCGGTCGAGACATTGACGCGCAAGTGTGCTGAGTTCACATTCTGCGATGTTGAGCCAGGAGCCGTGTTTGGGCGTGAAGTGCCACTCAAACCGTTCGACAATGCGACGGGCTTCATCAGGTGGAAAGGCCTTGTATAACGACGCCGGGTTGTGGGTGTTGAGATTGTCCTGAACCAGTGTAATCCGGTCAGCCTTGGGGAAGTGGGTGTCGGCGAGGTCCTTGAGAATGTGGGCAAAATCGATGGCGGTTCGGCGGTCTCGAACGGCAACATGGCGCCAGCCTTCAAGCGGGGCAAACAACATGAACAGGCTGGCCACACCCGCGCGCTCGTATTCATAGTCGAAACGGGCTTCGCGCCCCGGCCGGATTGGGATCGGCGTACGGGTCTCAAAGGTCAGCTGCTTGCTGGTCTCGTCAAGGCAAACCAGCGGGCGGGCCGGATCATAGGGGCGCGTGTAGACTTCCAGCACATCTTCCATCGCAGCAACAAAACCTGCATTGGCTTTCGGAGGGATCACCCAATAGCGGCTCTTGTGCGGTTTGAGCGCGTTTTTTTGAGCACCCGATGGATCGTGCTGTCGCTGGCTGCTTCAACGATGCCCAATTCGACCACGCGCGTTTCCAGAAGACGCAAAGACCAGCGCGCGTGACCCTCCGGTGGTTCCGAACAGGCCAACGCAATGAGCTTCGCCTCAGCGGTTCCATCAAAGATTGCTGGCGTGGACGGGGTCTTCTGCTTTTTGCGACCCAGAGCCGCCTCAAGGCCTTCTTCCACAACCTGGCGGCGGGTACGGAATACTGTGGAAACACTGGTCTCCAAAGCTTCTGCAATCCGCTCGTCATCCCAGCCGCCACTGTCTGAAGATACATCTGCCTTGAGCAATATCCGCGCCTTGAGCAGTCGATACGCCGCCTGCCGACCCGTGCGGATCATATCCTCAAGCTGCAACCGCTCACCAGCATTCAGTCGAACAACATACTTCACAGCACGACCACATTTTGACATCTCAATACCCTCCCAAAATCTATAGCAGAGTGATTCAGAAAAATATCACAACGTCAAATCATGCGAAGCGAGGGACTAGGCTTGTCATCGCAAATCCAGTCAATTCAAGGCCCTTATGCGAACCCATTGGCAGGATTGGGCAATTCGGAATGGAAATCAAACCGTAAAGGTGTCGCGCCTGTCAAATTCCAACGACCTGCGCCAATTCACTCGCTGGCGGCATCGCCATCTGCGCCCGCTTTCATCTCTTCGGGTGGTACAATCGTACCTCGCGAGATTTCGAACATGCCCGACATATGAAACGGTTTCAGCGTGTAGTCGCGCGTGTTGTCGCCGCGGCCATTATTGACTTGCTTTTTGATTTTGACCTGCTCGTCGGTCGCCGCGCTCAGGCTGAACTGATAAAAACCATCTTTCATGCGCCCGCCGCGCACGCGAAACACGGGCAAACCGCGGCTTGCGGTTTCTTCGGCCTCGAAATCGCCGGGGCCGGTTATCTTGAGCGAGGCGTTTGTGAACCCGGTGCCCCCCGAAAACGACAATGCCCCCGCCTGAAAACGCGGTTCGACCTCGGCGGCGAAAATGGACGTCGCAGCGAAGGATGCGGCGAAAGCAATGGCGGTTATGGATCGTTTCATGGTCTCAATCCCTTGTCATCTGCGTCATCGAATTCAATTCTTGCGGTCAGAATAGCGGTTTCGCGGCTCTCAATCAATTTTCTGTCGGACAAACCCTTACCACCCTTCAATTTAGCCAGACATCCCAGAGCTTGGGGATTTTGGCATAACCTGCGAGGCATCGTCGGATAGCACGAAGGCCTGTCTTGAAGAGAGAGCATAAGGACCTTCGGGCTTTTCGAATCCCCTTTTTTCGCCGCGTATTGCGACGTGGTGCTCTTCGTTTGCTCCGGTTGAAACAGCCCAGTACATGGCGATTGCCAGCACCAAAATGAGGCGGGCCAATCGATCCGGCTTTTTGATCTGGCTTTGAGTAATTTCAAAGCCCCGGGTTTTGAAGTCGGAGAACATGGCTTCAATTCCCCAACGCATTCCATAATCGAGCACCTTGTACTCGGACGGTGCTGCATTCATGGCAATAATCCAAGGCTCTTTGTGCCCCTCTTCGTGAAGCACTCCAATGTTGCTAAAGACGCCCGTTCCGTAAAGCTCAGCGTTTACAAGCCCTTCGGGCATCAGTTGGGCAATTTCGCGCGTCATCATCTCGCCACCCTGATGTTGCAGTGTGATATTTCCCTTCATGCGCAGCCGGTAGTCCCATCCAGCCTCCTGGCACCATGCGACCAATCGGGCGGTTCCATAAAACCGATCTCCCGCCAGCAACACACGCGCATCCGCCGGGAGCCATGGGCGGACTGCTTCCAAAAGCTCATGTTGCACGCGCCATCCAATCGGCCCTTTGGTCTGGCGTACACGCCAGGCGACCGGGAGGGCCCGATCCCGCATCCGCACCGATAACATCAAAACCTCATGCCCTTCGTTGAGCTTGCTTTGATCAAGGGCCACCACAATCGTTTCTCCGGCCTCACACTGGCGGCGGAAAATTTCACCAACATAGGCCTGCATGATCTCATCAGTATCGATGTGAGGATTGCCCAGAACCCGCGAAATGTATTGATAGCGGTGGTCCACAGAGCCGATATCGCGGGGCAGAGCAGCCGCATTTTCCATCAGATTGACGCTGCGCGTGTTCAAAATCACGCTTGCTATGATGCACAATCCCTCCCGGCGCGACTTGTGATACCCGAGCAAGCGGTCCTGAAAATCCGCCTCAACCTTCGAATAAAGCTCTGAAAAACAAACATTTCCCAACAAACCAGCCTCCAATGTCAGCAGTGGAGACTCCTTGAATCACACAGATCAGACAAACGTCAAATCAGATCCGGAAATTTTGAAGGGTGGTAAGGCCAATCGGCTTACCACCCTTCAATTTAGCCAGACATCCCAGAGCTTGGGGATTTTGGCATAACCTGCGAGGCATCGTCGGATAGCACGAAGGCCTGTCTTGAAGAGAGAGCATAAGGACCTTCGGGCTTTTCGAATCCCCTTTTTTCGCCGCGTATTGCGACGTGGTGCTCTTCGTTTGCTCCGGTTGAAACAGCCCAGTACATGGCGATTGCCAGCACCAAAATGAGGCGGGCCAATCGATCCGGCTTTTTGATCTGGCTTTGAGTAATTTCAAAGCCCCGGGTTTTGAAGTCGGAGAACATGGCTTCAATTCCCCAACGCATTCCATAATCGAGCACCTTGTACTCGGACGGTGCTGCATTCATGGCAATAATCCAAGGCTCTTTGTGCCCCTCCTCGTGAAGCACTCCAATGTTGCTAAAGACGCCCGTTCCGTAAAGCTCAGCGTTTACAAGCCCTTCGGGCATCAGTTGGGCAATTTCGCGCGTCATCATCTCGCCACCCTGATGTTGCAGTGTGATATTTCCCTTCATGCGCAGCCGGTAGTCCCATCCAGCCTCCTGGCACCATGCGACCAATCGGGCGGTTCCATAAAACCGATCTCCCGCCAGCAACACACGCGCATCCGCCGGGAGCCATGGGCGGACTGCTTCCAAAAGCTCATGTTGCACGCGCCATCCAATCGGCCCTTTGGTCTGGCGTACACGCCAGGCGACCGGGAGGGCCCGATCCCGCATCCGCACCGATAACATCAAAACCTCATGCCCTTCGTTGAGCTTGCTTTGATCAAGGGCCACCACAATCGTTTCTCCGGCCTCACACTGGCGGCGGAAAATTTCACCAACATAGGCCTGCATGATCTCATCAGTATCGATGTGAGGATTGCCCAGAACCCGCGAAATGTATTGATAGCGGTGGTCCACAGAGCCGATATCGCGGGGCAGAGCAGCCGCATTTTCCATCAGATTGACGCTGCGCGTGTTCAAAATCACGCTTGCTATGATGCACAATCCCTCCCGGCGCGACTTGTGATACCCGAGCAAGCGGTCCTGAAAATCCGCCTCAACCTTCGAATAAAGCTCTGAAAAACAAACATTTCCCAACAAACCAGCCTCCAATATCAGCAGTGGAGACTCCTTGAATCACACAGATCAGACAAACGTCAAATCAGATCCGGAAATTTTGAAGGGTGGTAAGCGGACAAACTTCGCGTACAGGCAAAACCGGGCTGAAATCCAGTCAGTTGCCACCAGTCAGCGCATTCCAGCGATCCTGTGCCAGTTCATTGGCCTCGTTTAACTGTTCGGTTGTCATATTGGCCGCAAAACTGTCGCGGACATCAATTGCGCCCTCTAATCCGGCAGCGGCGGCAACCGTCAGCCAGCTGTAGCCTTCGATATAATCCTGTAAAACGCCACGGCCCTGAAAGGTCAGGATGCCGAGATTGGCCATCGCAACCGGAAAGCCCTTGTTCGCAAGGTCTTCGAAAATTCCGGCGGCGGCGCGAAATCCGCGCGCATCTTCGGCATTCTGGGCCACGACCATGCCCAAAAGATACAGCGCAACGGGGTCGCCGGATTTGGCAGCAGCCTGATATTGTTCAATTTTTTCAGCCAAAGGGGCCTCGATGCGCGGATCCGTCAAAAGTGCGCTGGCGTGTGTGCTGCCATCGGATGTGCCTTGACCCGCCATTCGTAAAAGTTCGTTGGCATAGTCCTCGTTCACGTCAACGCCAAACCCGTTGGCATATAGAGCGGCAAGGTTTTTCATCGCCTCGCGCAGGCCCTGTTTGGCGGCGGCTTCGAACAAATTACGGGCCTGATCGTAATCCTGAGGTACGTGCTCGCCGCGAGCAAACACCAGTCCGAGGTTGTTGAGTGCCCGGGGATGCCCGGCATTTGCCGGCCCTGTGTAGAGTTCAATTGCGCGGGCGACGTCTTGTTCCACGCCCTCGCCATTTTGCAGCATGGTGCCGAGGGCCACGGCAGCTTCGATATGTCCGGTCTCTGCGGCTTTGGCGAGTATAACGGCGGCTTGCGCCGAATCCTGATCTGTCCCAAGCCCCTGTTGATATGCCGTCCCGAGCGCGAACAGATGATCGCCGGCGCCGCTTTCCGCCGCTTCCTGCAAAAGCGCGAATCCTGCGCTTAGGTCGGCCTCCACACCAAGCCCCTGGATCATCAGACGGCCAAGGTTGGATTGTGCCCCCGCATGACCCTTTTCCGCCGCTTCGGTGTAAAGTTCGACTGCGCGGGGATAGCTTTGCAAAACGCCCTGACCGGTGCGGTAAAGTTCGCCCAGTTCGAATAATGCCTCGGGCGCACCGGATTGCGCCGCCGCCTGCAACGCGGAAAGGTCGCTCGACTGCGTCCAGCCTACACAGGGCGACAGCGACAAAAGAATGGCAAATAGGTATGTTCGCATCATTGCGTTTTCAGAAAGTCGCGGGCGCGTTTTTGCGCTTCGGCAATCTGTTCGGGTGTCATAAGTTGCGCCAGAACATCCCGCCGTTCAAGTGCTGCGTCCTCGCCATTCGCTGCCGCGACATTTGCCCATTTATGCGCCTCAACGTGGTCAAGTTCGACGCCCTGACCGGTGGCGTAAAGCTCTGACAGGGCCGACTGCGCCGGGGCAAAGCCGCGCTCAGCCGCGCGGATAAAGTGTTTGGCCGCACGTTCCGCGTCGGCATCCACCCCCAACCCATCGTCAAATATCCGACCCAATCGATAATGGGCATAGGGTTCGAAAACCGACTTACTTTCCAGCCAGTTGATCGCGTTCTCGTCGCCGGTTTCGGCAAATGCGGCGATCCACTCATAGGATTGCTCTGGATGGTCTTCCTCGGCCAACGAGCCGTCCATAATCAGCGCGCCCAGCCGTTGCGCGGCCGTTTCATCCCTTCCGGACCAGGCGATGCGGTAGTACTTCACCGCCGCCTCCAGATCCTGTTCCAAGCCTTCGCCGGTCTGATACATGTCGCCCACGACAAGCGCGGCACGGATCAGCCTTTGATCGGCAGCCTTTTGGTACCAAAAGGCTGCCTGGGCCGTGTCCTTTTCAACCCCGGTTCCGGTTATATAGGCATAGCCGAGATTGGATTGAGCGCTGGGGTCGCCCTTTTCTCCGGCACGCAACAGAAGCTTGATGCCCTCTTCGGGGTTCGCTTCGATCCCCTTACCAAGCAAAAGCGATGTTCCCAGTACACGTTCGGCGGTTGTGTTGCCAACGGATGCCGCGCTGACCAGCCATTCCAACGCCTTGGCTTCATCTTTGGGAAATCCCGTGCCGCGCGCGTAATTGTAATACAACGACAATCGCGCCGCACCATGACCGGCTTCGGCTGCGGTCAACAGCCAGCGGCTGGCCTGGGCATCGTCCTGACCAACGCCTTCGCCGCGCGCATACATCTGTGAGACAACGAATTGCGCCGATTGCAGACTGGCCTTTGCGGCTGCGTGCATCAGTTCAAACGCCTTTTCCTTGTTGCCTTCGACACCGCGGCCAGTCCTGTAAAGGCCGCCCAGCAACATCGCCGCTTCGGCCTCTCCGCTGTCCAGTGAATACTGGAGGAGTTCCGCAGCACGCTCGTAATCCACAATTTCAGGGTTACCGGTCAGATATACGCGCGCCAACAGGGTGTGTCCGGCGTTATATTCTTGCGCCAGCGCGGCCTCGATCCATTTGATGGCGCCGGGGCGATCAAACGGCCCCCCTTCCGATTTGGCGAGCATGTAGCCAAGGCGGTATTGTGCAACGGCTTCGCCACCTTGGGCGAGTGGAAGCAACCCCTCTCTGGCCGTTTTCAGATCACCGGCGTTATACGCCGCGGCAACCTCGTCCAACGTCATCGCCGCAGCTTCTTGCGCCGACAATGGCTGAACCGCAAATCCGAATGTCAGGATAAAGGCGAGACTGAGGAGAATTGCGCGAGGCGGCGTCGATGACATTCTGTAACCCTTTGGTTTGGCCGAAATTATATGATGAATATCTGAATTCTTAACATCCGGAAGAAAAGCAAATTCGGCCCCGAATGGCAAAAGACACAGGTGCCGATTACATAACCAGTACCAGCACGGTTGCCGCGCAAAGGTAGCTGCCAAATGGCAACTTTGTGCTTTTGAAATCCGAAATCTCGCCGCGAATTTTGCTGATCAACGCAACTGCCAGCGCCATCAGCGCGGCGATCAACGTCACAACCGCGATCATTTGCCACCCAACCAACGCGCCAATCGCGGCCATTAATTTCACATCACCCAGCCCGAGCCCCTCGCGCCCGCGCCATTTGAAATAGCCCCAGCGCAGCAACCAGAATGCGCAAAACCCGATCACAGCGGACAGCACCGCCGTCGCCGGATCAAGGACGGGCGACGCAATCGCCACCGCGATTGCCAACAGGAAAAGCGTTGCACTCAGCGCGTCAGGCAGCCGGAAATACAATAAGTCAACCTGAGTTCTGGATAAGCGCTATATCTGGTATTCGACCTGCCTGATTGTTTCCGGCACGGTTATGGGTCCCATTTTAACTTTGGTTTTCCCGAGCATATAGGCTGCGACACACGAGATGAGGTGTACGAATGCGTTGGCAGGCGATCTGTGTCGAGTGTGTTCCAGTCCCATGCTGGTTTTCAACTTATCGAACAGAGTTTCGATGATGAACCGCCTTCGCAACAGGATTTTGTTCAGGATTGGCAGGAGATAGTTTTTCATGTTGCGGCGAATGCCGGTGACGAGGTGGAGCCCACGCTGCCAGAGCCGTTGGAAGAGGGATTTGGAGATATAGCCCTTATCAGCAAATATTTTGCCTTCGGGGCCCGCGATCATGGCTTCAAACGGCTTTCGATCATCGACATTACCTGCCGTGATTTTGACGGCCATGATCTCCCCCTTGTTGTTGATGATTAGATGCAGTTTGAAGCCAAAGAACCAGCCCATTGTGCTGCGACCGCGCTTTGCCAGCCCCTTGAAGACCTTGTTTCGATTAATGCGGGCATTGTGGCAGACCGCGAGCTTAGTGCTGTCGGCAAAATAGACGCCGGTTTTTTCACCGCTGAAGCAGTGCAGCAGTATGCAAAACGGCACCATTAATCTTGGCATGAGGCTGACAAACCGACCATAGCTCGGGAGGTTGCCAAAGCAGTCACGGTATTTCTGCTCAACGCCATAAATCCAATAATGTTTGAAGTCCTTGAACGGCGACAAGTGAAACAAGACCATGATGAACAGGCTCTCCCCCAGGGTCAGCTTGCCGGAGCGAAGCCTCTGACGACCCGAGGGGATCAACCGGTGGCGCTCCCAGTCCTCGTAGGTTTTTGCAAAATCATCGAGACAGACAAAAAGTGCGGTGTTAGTGATCGACATGAGTGGCGGTCCATATTGTGTCGCTTTTGAACCTTGAATCATGGGGCAACGTACCTGGAAACCCCTCTCACCCCATACTAATCACGGGGGCATTCAGGCTGGTCAACACGGGGCAAAAGGTGCGCGCCATGGAGAACAACTTCCCAATCAACGAAGATCTCGCTTATGAGAAGATCCGGGACCTCATGTTCGACATGATGGAAGAGGACCCCAACCGTTTCTACGCCCTCACGGATAAGCTCAATGAACTGGCTGCGCTCCCTAAAAGAACCATGACACTTGTGCTCGATCTGATGGCTGCCACTCCCTTTCAGGTGATCATCCCGAAACACGTACGGAAAAATGACCCTGATACATTCAAAGCGGATCACGAAACCGTTTCAAATGTTCTATTTCTTGGAGAGTTTGGCGGAATTGCCGTTGAACTGGAGCCAAATGAGGCTTTGAGAGAACCGAGGATCATTTCCATAACAATGGTGGAAATCCCTCATCGCAACCCTCTGCGAAAAAGGGTCAACGAGTCTTACCACCCTTCAATTTAGCCAGACATCCCAGAGCTTGGGGATTTTGGCATAACCTGCGAGGCATCGTCGGATAGCACGAAGGCCTGTCTTGAAGAGAGAGCATAAGGACCTTCGGGCTTTTCGAATCCCCTTTTTTCGCCGCGTATTGCGACGTGGTGCTCTTCGTTTGCTCCGGTTGAAACAGCCCAGTACATGGCGATTGCCAGCACCAAAATGAGGCGGGCCAATCGATCCGGCTTTTTGATCTGGCTTTGAGTAATTTCAAAGCCCCGGGTTTTGAAGTCGGAGAACATGGCTTCAATTCCCCAACGCATTCCATAATCGAGCACCTTGTACTCGGACGGTGCTGCATTCATGGCAATAATCCAAGGCTCTTTGTGCCCCTCTTCGTGAAGCACTCCAATGTTGCTAAAGACGCCCGTTCCGTAAAGCTCAGCGTTTACAAGCCCTTCGGGCATCAGTTGGGCAATTTCGCGCGTCATCATCTCGCCACCCTGATGTTGCAGTGTGATATTTCCCTTCATGCGCAGCCGGTAGTCCCATCCAGCCTCCTGGCACCATGCGACCAATCGGGCGGTTCCATAAAACCGATCTCCCGCCAGCAACACACGCGCATCCGCCGGGAGCCATGGGCGGACTGCTTCCAAAAGCTCATGTTGCACGCGCCATCCAATCGGCCCTTTGGTCTGGCGTACACGCCAGGCGACCGGGAGGGCCCGATCCCGCATCCGCACCGATAACATCAAAACCTCATGCCCTTCGTTGAGCTTGCTTTGATCAAGGGCCACCACAATCGTTTCTCCGGCCTCACACTGGCGGCGGAAAATTTCACCAACATAGGCCTGCATGATCTCATCAGTATCGATGTGAGGATTGCCCAGAACCCGCGAAATGTATTGATAGCGGTGGTCCACAGAGCCGATATCGCGGGGCAGAGCAGCCGCATTTTCCATCAGATTGACGCTGCGCGTGTTCAAAATCACGCTTGCTATGATGCACAATCCCTCCCGGCGCGACTTGTGATACCCGAGCAAGCGGTCCTGAAAATCCGCCTCAACCTTCGAATAAAGCTCTGAAAAACAAACATTTCCCAACAAACCAGCCTCCAATATCAGCAGTGGAGACTCCTTGAATCACACAGATCAGACAAACGTCAAATCAGATCCGGAAATTTTGAAGGGTGGTAAGGTCAACGAGTATCGTAAAAAACGAATCAAAAAACTACGAAAAAATTCTGTCGAGTAGTGCACTGGTGACGCCAACGTCTTATCCAGAATCGGGGTTAAGTCAGTGTAAAACAGCGCGATCAGACACCAGAACACCATTGCGTTCAGCGCGACGGTCAACGCACTGCCGCCAAGCATCATCGCAACAAGCGCCGCAACAATGGCGGCAATTTCAATTCGCAGTAGATGCCCTGGAAACGGTTGACCGCAGGTCCGGCAATTGTGCCGCAGCACGAGAGCGGAGTAGATCGGGATCAGATCGCGGATTTTCAGCTTTGCGCCGCAGGACTCACATCGGCTGGGGCGCAGCAGGGATTCACCGGAAGGAAGGCGTTCAACAAGAACGCCAAGAAATGACCCGACGGCAGGGCATATCAACAAAAGAAAAACGTAACTCCCAAGCACCCCCCACGTTTGAGTGTTATTGTCAGTTTTATGGTGAGTCGAATTTGCCATTTTGCGCGTGTTTTTTTTCTTTCTTGTCTGAATTCTGTGGCGCCGGGTTGATTTCTCTGAATCAGTGGTGGGATGGATCAGGTTGCCGCCCTTGAACAACTTCTCGCCACGGCTCTGCGTCGGATCGCTGAGCTTGAAGCTGCGTTGGCGAGCATGGCGGAAGAGATCACGGACCTGCGCCGACAGTTGGCCAAGAACAGCAGCAATAGCAGCAAGCCCCCTTCAAGTGATGGCCTGAAGAAGCCAGCCCCGCGCAGCCTGCGTGGCAAATCCGGAAAGAAAAGTGGCGGCCAAGTTGGCCACCGGGGCGACACCCTGCGCCAGACGTCAACACCCGACTTTGTCGAACGGCATGAGGCGACGCATTGCAGCGCCTGTCAGAGCGCCCTGACGGCGGAGATGGTGAAAGGGATCGAGAAGCGTCAGGTGTTCGACTTGCCTGCGCCACGCCTGGAGGTCACCGAGCATCAGGCGGCGGTTTATTGTTGCGACCATTGTCGAGCCACGACGACGGCTGGCTTTCCCGATGGCGTGGCCGCGCATGTGCAATATGGCACGCGCATGCGGGCAGTGGCGGTCTATTGCAATGTTCAGCAGCTGATACCCGAGGATCGGGTCTGCCAGCTTATGCGCGACCTGTTTGGGGCCACCAGCTTGTGCGCGGCCAGCGTGACCAACTGGACGCGCGGCGCGGCAAATAAGATGGGTGTCGTGGTTGAACACATTCTCGCCCGGCTTGCCGAAGGCGGCGTTCGGCATCTGGACGAGACCGGACTTCGTGTTGCCGGCAAGCTGCACTGGCTGCACACGATCTGCGATACCGCCTTCACCCATTACCGCATCAGCGCCAAACGCGGTGCTGTTCCAACCTTCCTGACCGGCGGGACGATCATTCATGATCACTGGAAACCCTACTACGCCCATATGAGCGGAGTGGACGCCCACGCCCTCTGCGGGGCGCATCACTTGCGCGAACTCAAGGCCATCGAAGAGATCGAAAAAGAGCCTTGGGCGACGGAGATGAGCGCAGTGCTTCATAGCGCCAATCAGCTCAGATGCGCGGCTCAGGATCAAGGCGAGACCGAACTCCCGGAACTGGTTCGCCAGGGTATAGTCACCAGATACATGGCGATCCTCGCCAAGGGGCTCGCCTTCCACGAACGCCGGCCCCCGCTGGCCAAAAGCCCCGGCACCCGCGGCCGAAAAGCCAGGCGGCCAGGCCACAACCTGCTCCTCCGCCTGCGTGACTACCGCGATGACGTTTTGCGATTCATCGCCGACTTCGCGGTCCCATTCACAAACAATCAGGCCGAACAGGACCTGCGCATGATGAAGCTGCGCATGAAAATCTCGGGCACCTTCCGCACCCTCGAGGGCGCGCGGGTCTTCGCCGACATCAGGTCCGTCATCTCGACGGCCAGAAAACACCGGTTCAACATCCTGGAAATCCTGACCCTGTCACCACCTCAGATCATCGCACGGCTCTGACGGAACAAAACCCCGCAACCCTATCGGACAGGGTGCTTGGGAGTTACAGAAAAACAGAAAATGACGTCACGCCAGGGCGTCAGTTGATCGTCGACAATTCGACGTCGATGGCCTTGCGACGCAGTGCCAATGCGCCCAACGGGTCCATATCGGGGTGGTTTTTCAGCACTTCATCGAAACTTTCCCGCGCGGCGATCAGGCGTTGGATAGCCTCGCCGTCGGCGATGCCATTGTTGATGGCGCGCCGCGCGAATTCCTGATCGGCGGTCGCCTGAACGGCAAGCGCGGCGGACCGCCCACGTCCCTCTAGCAGCGACGCAACATGGCGCGCCTCGCCAGAGGCTTTTTCCCATTTGCCACCACGCAAAAGCGCATGGGCGTATTCCAGCCGAAGACGCGGTTCCAGCGGACCGACCTTTTTCAACAGATTGGCATATCCCCGCTCTGCCTTGGCGAACTGACCGCCCTCAAGCGCGTTACGTGCAACAAAGTAATTCGCTTTGAACCCCGCACGACTTGACGTTTGCAGGGGTGAATCCACCTGACACCCCATCAGGAATGCACTGCAGGACAGCAAGGATACCGCGGCGATGCGGCTGGCTGGCATCATGTCTTCACCTCTTGAGGCACCGGGCGGGCGACTCGAATAGTCGGAAGAAGTTAACACGAGGCGGTCGGAACGGTCTATGGCCACCGTGCAAAGTGCCAAATCCCCGCCCGCATTCTCAGAATACTGGAACTTTCTGAAAAAGACGTCACGTCACAAATGCCAAAAGGTAGGGAATTCCCGACCCCACCTGCATTCACATTTATTGAACATCGGTTAAATAAACAGGCACCACCACTCACGGACATACAATTCAACCATGACGCGACGATTGCCGATCGTTTTTATTCTGATCACTGTCGTGATCGATTCAATGGGAATTGGATTGATCATGCCGGTGATGCCCGACCTCATTCGCGAGGTCGGTGGCGGCGATCTGGCAAGCGCTGCAATCTGGGGTGGTATTTTGGCCGCCTCCTTCGCGGTAATGCAATTCCTGTTTGGTCCGATTGTCGGCAACCTGTCTGACCGATTTGGGCGGCGTCCGATCCTTCTGGTCGCGCTGTTTGTCATGGCGCTCGATTATCTGGTGATGGCTGTTGCGGGCGCAATGTGGCTGCTGCTGATCGGGCGGCTGGTTGGCGGCATCACCGCCGCAACGCAGTCCACCGCCGCCGCCTATATGGCCGACATATCGGAGCCAGAAGAAAAGGCCGCGAATTTTGGCTTGATCTCTGCCGCTTTTGGTTTGGGCTTCGTGCTTGGTCCGCTGATCGGTGGGGTACTGGGTGAATTCGGAACGCGCGCACCGTTTTATGCCGCCGCCGCGCTTGCCGCGCTGAACTTTCTGTTCGGCTATTTCATCCTGCCGGAAACGGTGAATGACCGCATTCGGCGCCCATTCAACTGGCGCCGCGCAAACCCGTTCGGGGCATTCTCTTATATTGGCAAGCTGCCGGGGGTTGGCCGTTTGATGGTTCTGTTCTTCCTCTATCAGGTGGCCTTTTTCGTCTATCCGGCGATCTGGGCCTATTTTTCGCGCGCGCGTTTCGGGTGGGAGGATGGTATGGTCGGCGTTTCGCTTACGCTGTTCGGTATCGCGATGGTCGTGGCGCAGGCCGGGCTGATCCGTCTGATTTTGCGCCGTCTGGGCGAAAGGCTGACAATCCTGATCGGCCTTTCCTTCAACGCGCTCGCCTTCCTGATCATGTCCGTCCTGACCAGCGGCACCATCGCGCTATTCCTGACACCACTCTCGGCCCTTGGCGCCGTCGTCATCCCGGCATTGCAGGGGCTTATACCAAGGGTTATTCAATCTGACCGACTTTCGCCCAGTTGCGGCTTGCGATGGATGTGATGGTTTGCGGTCTTGCGATGAGGTTGTTCCAGGCCTCGCACCCCGCGTCGAGAATCGCGTCATATGTGTCGAACGTCCGGTTTGCGAGCCATGTCTGGCGGAGATATTGCCAAATGTTTTCGGTTGGATTCAGCTCTGGTGATTTGGGCGGCAGAAACATGAGCGACAGGTTTTGCGGGATTTCCAGAGCGGATGTCGTGTGCCAGCCGGCTTGGTCCATGAGGATGACGGCGTGGGCGCCATCGGAGACAATTTTGCTGATTTCTTCCAGGTGGCGCTGCATCGCATAGGTGTCGGCTGCTGGCATCATGATCGCCGCGCCGGTGCCGCGTTCGGGGCAGATGGCGCCAAAAAGATACGCATTTTGGTAACGCTGATCGGCGGGCTGGCGGGGCCGTGTGCCCTTGCGTGCCCACTGGCGGACGCGGGTGTTCTTCTGACCGAGACGCATCTCGTCCTGGAACCAGATTTCGACGGGTTTGTCCGGCGGCACCCCCTGAAGCGTCTCCTTCAGATTGTCGCCGAAGTTTTTTTGAAATCCTCAATGACCTGCACGTCCTGCCCCGGGTGCTGAGGGCGTGCGCTGATGTGGGAAAAGCCCAGATTGTGCAGAATCTGCCCCACATGGCGCTCGTGATAGTCGACGCCAAAACGCGCCTTGATCACATTCTTCAAATCGACCCGCCGCCAGCGGACGACACCGTCCTTTTCAGGATCAGGACCGGTCTCGACAAGAGCCGCCAGTTCATCCAGTTGCGCATTGTCAAGGCGGGATCGCGAGCCTCCTCGCTGCCGATCCAGCAGCCCCGCTGGACCATCAGCGTTGAAACGGAGCACCCAGTCCCTGAGCGTTTGCCGGTCCATCCCGCCAATGCGGGCCGCAGCCCCACGCGACATGCCATCGGCGATAGCGGCAAGCGACAAAAGCCGTCGGCTCTGCCGGGCATCAGAACTCTCTGCGGCAAGCTTGCGCAGATCATTGGCGGTAAAATCGGCTCGCATCGGTATCCTGGCTGGCATCGGTGGTCTCCTTTGCCAATCTTGAATCACCTCAGCACCTCAGGCGGTACCCAAAATCCATAGCTGAGTCATTTTGAAGCACCCTTGGTATTATGTCACGTACTGTGCCTGACGACGCGCAAGGCGAGTTACAGGGTATTCTGACCAGCGCAGCGGCGGTGTCGATGATCGTTTCGCCGCTGATCATGACGCAGACATTCGCTTATTTCACCGGCGCGGGCGCCCCGATTTACATGCCCGGTGCGCCGTTCATCGTGTCGATGGCACTGATGTTCGCCGGGATCATCGTGTTCCTCCCCGCGTTACGATCCAAATTTGACCCGCAATCCGACATGAATAGGTCGGTTTCGGCAGAGCCATAGGGTCAGCCGACGCGCTACCTGAGTTCTCAGGAAGATCAGGAGACGCGCCCATGCAAACAGTGAAAGCCGCCGTGTGCCGCGAATTCGGCGCGCCCCTGACAATCGAGGATGTGACCCTTGCCGACCCCGGCGTCGGGCAGGTTGCGGTGAAATTGGCCGCCTGTGCCGTCTGTTATTCCGACATCTCATTTATCGACGGCGGCTGGGGCGGTGATCTGCCAGCGGTTTACGGCCACGAGGCCGCCGGGACCGTCACTGGTGTTGGCGAGGGCGTGCTGGGGTTCGCGGAGGGCGACACAGTTCTCGTGACGTTGTTGAAGGCCTGTGGCACGTGCCGATCCTGCGCCGCGTCACGCCCCGGCACGTGCACCAATCCCGGTCCGCGCATGAACGGCGTGATTTCAGGCGAAGGTGGAGATTTTGAACAGGGCTTGTTCACCGGAGCCTTTGCAGAGGCGGTGGTGGTCGATCAGTCGCAACTGTGCCCGATCCCCAGTGATATCGCGATGGATGCCGCCAGCCTGTTGAGTTGCGGGGTGATTACGGGGGTCGGTGCAGTCGTGAACTCCGCCGGTCTGCGCCCCGGCCAGAATGCGGTGGTCATCGGTGCAGGCGGCGTGGGACTGAACGCCATTCAGGGCGCGCGCATAGCAGGGGCGGCCAACATCATCGCGGTCGACATGACCGAAGACAAACTCGACGCCGCGCGCGAGTTCGGGGCAACAGGCGGCGTGCTGGCGACAGACCCAAAACCGTGGTCAGCGGCACGCAAGCTGATGGGGCGCGGGGCGGACGCGGTGTTTATCACGGTCGGCGCGATCAAGGCGTTTGATACCGCCACGCGCTATCTGGACGTGCTTGGCAATGTTTACATGGTTGGGATGCCGCATTCGGGAGAGACCTCGAACTATGAACCCGTGATTCTTTCGGCGTTGGGGCAGGGTGTGACTGGCTCCAAGATGGGCGATGTGGTGTTGCGACGCGACATTCCGTGGATGGTTGATCTTTATCAACAAGGGCGGCTGAAGCTGGACGAGTTGATTTCCGGGCGCTGGTCGCTTGAACAGATCAACGAGGCGATTGCCGATACCAAAAGCGGCGCGGCGCGGCGAAATGTGATCATTTTCGACTGAGGATTCTGCATAAGAGGGGGCAAATGGACGTATCAACCGAGGAAAACGGCGGCGTTCTGGTCGTCACGGCAACAACAGAAACAGCACGGTTTCACGCCCTTTGGCTGCGCGACAACGCCCTTGACGATGAAACCCGCGACGCGCGCAATGGGCAGCGCCTGATCACACTGTCGGACATTCCCGGCGATGTTCGCATTGCGGCCGCCGAGGCAGAAGGCGGACAGGTGGTCTGCATATTCGCACCCGATGGCCATGTCGCGCGCTTCCCGGTCCGCTGGCTGATGGCGCATCGCTATGATGTTGCAGATCAAGCCGCGCGGCTCGATCCCGAAATTGAAACATGGGACGGCTCGCTGACCCCCGTGCCAGTGGCGGATATGCGCGATCTGGAGCGTGACGACGCGGCATTGTCCGATTGGCTGGGTGCGGCGGTGCGGTACGGGTTCGCGAAGGTCACGGGGCTTGGCACCGAAGAGGGCGGTCTGTTCCGCGTGGTCGATCTGTTTGGTTACGTGCGCGAAACCAATTACGGTCGGCTGTTTGAGGTGCGATCTGAAATCAACCCGGTGAACCTCGCCTATACCGGGCTTGGTCTGCAGGCCCACACCGACAACCCCTATCGCGATCCGGTACCGTCCCTGCAAATCCTCGCGTGTCTGGAAAATTCCGCTGAAGGCGGGGCAAGCGCCGTTGTGGATGGGTTTGCCGCCGCGATGCGGCTGGAGGCGGAAGACCCTGACGCTTTTGCGCTGCTGTCTGATTTCCCCGTGCGTTTTGACTATTCCGGCACGTCTGGTGTGCGCCTGCAATCGCGTCAACCGATGATCGCATTGTCGCCCGACGGGCAAATACAACAGATACGCTTCAACGCCCGATCCATTGCACCGGTTGTCGATGTGCCGTTTGAGAAGATGGAGGCGTTCTATGCCGCCTATCGCAAGTTCGACGCGATCATTGATGATCCAGACATGGCGGTGACGTTTAAGCTCGACCCCGGCGAGGCATTTATTGTCGACAATACCCGCGTCATGCACGCACGCACGGGTTATTCAGGGGCTGGAACCCGGTGGTTGCAGGGGTGTTACGCCGACAAGGACGGTTTGCGTTCGAAACATGCCGCGCTGACCAACCGAAAGGAGCCTGCAAGTGGCCGCGCCTGATCTGAACTCGCTGAACGCGGGCAACATCGTCGCCTTCATCGCCGATATCTTCGCACGGCGCGGGGCAGAGGAGTATTTGGGCGAGAAAGTCACGATTGCTGAACACATGCTGCAATGCGCCGAATGTGCGGAACGGGCTGGGGCCTCTGACGAGGTTGTTTCCGCGGCGCTGTTGCACGATATCGGGCATTTTACGAATGAGTTTCCTGATGATGCGGCGGAGCAGGGGATCGACTCTGTTCATGAAGAGGCCGGGGCGCGGGTGTTGCGACAGTTTTTTCCGCCTTTGGTGCATGATTGTGTCCGTCATCACGTTGCGGCGAAGCGATATCTTTGCGCGACGGATCCGGAATATTTCGGAAAGCTTTCACCGGCGTCGGTTCTGTCCCTGAACCTGCAGGGCGGGCCGATGGACGAAGACGAGGTCGCTGAATTTGCGGGTAACCCGCATCTGGATGCAATCCTGCAGGTGCGCGTTTGGGACGATATCGGCAAGGATCCCGACCGCGAAGCGCCGGGTTTCGCGCATTACCAGCCAGTGCTGGAGCAAGTTGTGGCGCGGTTCGCGCGTGGCTAGTAAATTGGCTTCGGTTCCAATGTAAATCAGAGTTTCGAGTACAGACGAGCGAAGACGCGCATCGATGGGCCAGGGGACGGCCCGGCGATGCGCGGCGGCCCGAGGGGCCTTGATTCCGCGCAAGGACGCTTGAGATCTTATTACTTCGCCAGCACCGCCCCAGGGTTCATGATCCCGTTCGGATCGAGCGCATTCTTGATTGCCCGCATCGCCGCCAGTTTCGCCGGATCGCCGTAGTCCTGCAAATACCCTGATTTCAACCGCCCAACGCCGTGTTCGGCGCTGAAGGACCCTTCCATCTCCGCCACCAGATTGTGCATTGCGCGTTCCACCAATGGCTTTTCGGCGATCCGCTCTGCCTTTGTCTGCCCATCCAATGGAAAAGCGTTGAAATGCAGGTTTCCGTCGCCCAAATGGCCGAAGCAATTGATGCGATATTCGCCCATCCCCGCCAGAACGCCTGTCGCGCGGTCAATGAATTCCGGCACGCGTGACAAAGGCAGCGAAATGTCCTGCGACGCAATTGCACCGATCAATTTGTTCGCATGGGGGATCGATTCGCGGATGTTCCAGAACTCCGCCCGCTGCGCTTGCGACTGCGCGACCAAACCGTCGCTGACCAACCCGGCTTCGAATCCGGCGGCGAACAGCTCTTCCAGCAGGTCTTTTGCATCCTGCCCGCCGCTGACCCCAAGGTCGATCAACACCACCCAATCGGGTGGCGTCTCAAATGGCTGGCGCACCTGCGGCATGGTATCGGCCAGAAAGCGCAAGGATTGTCCCGCGATCAACTCGAACGCCGACACCGCCTCGCCCAAGCGCTTCTGCGCCAAAGCCAGCAGTGACAGTGCTGCTGCTGGCGATGGCACCACCATCAGAGCGGCGCTGATATCTGTGGGTTTGGGTAAAAGCCGCAAACTTGCCGCCGTGATCACCCCCAGCGTTCCTTCCGCGCCGATCAGCAAATCGCGCAGATCATACCCGGTGTTGTCTTTTCTCAGCCGCTTTGCGCCGTGCCAGATCGAGCCATCAGGCAGCACTGCCTCCAAACCCAGACACAGGGCGCGCGCATTGCCGTAACGAACGACATTCACGCCGCCGGCGTTTGTCGACAACAGCCCGCCGATGCGCGCAGAGCCTTCCGAGGCGAGCGACAGGGGAAACAGCCGGTTCACTTCATCCGCCGCCGCCTGAACATCGGCCAGAATAACCCCCGCTTCGGCGACCAGCACGTTTTCCTCTACATGCATTGACCGGATTTTGTTCATCCGCTCGGTGGACAGGATTACCGGGCGCGGCCCGTCTGGCGCGACCTGCCCGCCGACCAGCCCTGTTCCGCCGGAATAAGGCACAACCGGCACCTGTGCCACGTTGCAAGCTTTGACAATATCTGCAGTTTCTTCGGCATTGCCGGGTGCCAAAAGCAGCCCTTCCTGACCTTTGAATGTCCCGCGTGGGTCTTCCAGATATCCCGGCGTCAGGGGTCGAAACACTGCTTCGGGAAGGGTCTTTCGCAAGCGCGATTCAAGGGCATTATCTGCAGCGTTCAACATGCGCCCAGAAGAACCACGCACGCACCGCTCGTGCAAGCCCCGCCAGCTATTCGTCGAAGGATGGCAGGAACATCGGCTCCAGCACCATGACGGTCGGACGTTTGGGCAGATTGCGAAGCGAGACGATGTATTCGCTGGTATCGGGCTTCACCACGTCGAATTCATCGGCCATATCGGCGAGGAACTGATCCAGCGTGAAACGCCCGAACCAATGCATCGGGATCACGACCGAGGATTTCAAACGCTTGAGGATACGCACAATCGCGTCCGTGGGCAGCGTCATACCGCCATCGACCGCTGCCATTACGACATCGACCCGCCCGAGCGCCGCATATTGTTCATCCGTCGGTTCGTGATGCAGATGGCCCAGATGTCCGATGCAAAGGCCCTCAACTTCAAAAACAAAGATCGAATTGCCGTTGACCTCTGGCGGCCCGCCGAAACGGCTGCGAATGTCGGTCGCGACGTTTCGGATCAGCATTTCGCCCAGGTCGACATAGTGCTCTGCCGGTTGTGGGCTGTTGCCCCAACCTTTCAGAATGTGGGGGATGTCGGGGTTCGGAAACATCGTGAAATGCGTGGTGTGGGCGTGGTTCATCGTCACGACATCGGGTAACCAATCACCAAGCGAGATACCGGCGTAATCAGTGATCGCACTTAAACCGCCTTCGGTCTGGATCAGGAACATTGCGTGTTCGATATAGGAAATGCGCACCGAAAATTCCGGCACCGGATCGGTATAGGCAGCTTTCTGGATGTAGGCGATGCCAGGCGCGGCGTCCGCAATGGCAATGCAATGGCTTGGCCGCCGTTCTTGCGCAGCGAGCGGCATGGCCGCCAAAATTGCGATGAGAAAAAGTAAAAGGCGCAACATTTCGTCCCCCTTGTCTATCTCATCAGCCTAAATCGAAGCACCCCGATCCGTCGACAAAAATTCCCGCGAGCCGATGACACATATCCCTTGGCCCGCCGACGGGTTCGCCCGATATTGGCGCGGAATTCGCTTAAGGACCGACAAGATGACCAATATCGCATTCATCGGGATGGGAGAGGCCGGATCTGCCATTGTCACCGGCTGGGGCGTGGGAAATCACAAGGTCGCGGCCTATGATATCAAACAGGAAGACCCGGACACAGTCGAAGAGGTGGCCCTTCGCTACCGGTCGCTGAAACTGCGCAACGGATCATTGGCCGATGTTTTTGACGACGCTGATCTGGTCTTTTCAACCGTGACCGCCGATCAGGCCAAGAAGGCCGCGGCGGCGGTCGCGCCACATCTCAATCAGGGCGCATATTTCTGTGATCTGAATTCCTGTGCGCCCTCGTCGAAAGAGCATTCGGCAGGCGTGATCGAGGCAGCGGGCGGTCGATATGTCGATGTTGCGGTACTGTCGCCGGTGCATCCGGCGCTCAATATGGTGCCGATGCTGATTTCCGGGCCTCATGCCAAGGCAATCGCGCCAATCCTTGAAGGCTTGCCAATGAAACCGCGCGTCGTTGAGGGACCGGTAGGCCGCGCATCGATGATCAAAATGGTGCGCTCGATCCTGATCAAGGGTTTGGAGGCGCTGACGGCTGAGTTCATGCTTGCGGTACAGGCGGCAGACGTGGCGGACGAGGTTTTGCCGTCGCTGGAGCTTAACTATCCCGGCTTCGACTGGGACGGTCAGATCGCCTATAACTTTGAACGCGCGATGGTCCACGGTGTTCGCCGCGCGGCGGAAATGGAAGTGGTGTGCAAAACGCTGACTGACCTCGGGCTGCCAAACCGCACGACACGCGCAACCGTGGACTGGGAGGCTGCGCTGGCCGCCACGGGCGCCACCGCGCCAGCCGATCCCCGGGCGGTAGGTCCACAGGACATTGCAAAGGATCTATTGCCGTTTTTTCAGAAGTAGTGGGCGAGCAGGGTTCGGTCGCTGTTGGCCTGAAGAGGACGTCGAAGGTTTGCGCCCCTCGCGCGGAATCAAGGCCCCTCGGGCCGCCGCGCATCGACGGGCCGTCCCCTGGCCCGGCGATTTGTTGAGGGCTTCGCTACGTATTGAATTAGTACGGATTTCTCGGGATTAAGTGGCAACGACAAACGTTGGTTCGCCGTGCCACGGCCCATCGATGCGCGTCTTCGCGGCAATGTTGTTGAACGTCCGATTCTGGCCAATCGACCCAACCAGCTCACCCTCAAAACCGCTCCACCCAAGGTCGGAGCGTAAGTTCGTTCGACCAAGCGCTGCGATCCTGCTCAATCAACTGCATATAGGCACGCGCGATCGCATCCGGGTCCAGCATCGAATCCGGGTTGTCGGCTGCGTCCTTCCGCTCGGACCGGCTTGGATTGCGAATGCCGCCATCAATGTTGACCCATGCGACATGTATTCCCTCGGGGTGCAGTTCGCGTGCCATCGACTGTGCAAGACCGCGCTGTGCGAACTTTCCCATCGCGAAACTGGCTGAGCGTGGAAAGCCCTTCACCCCCGCGGACGCGCCGGTGAACAGGAGCGTGCCGCGCTTGCCATCCACCGGTTTGCTTTCCAGCATCCGTCGCGCCGCCGCCTGACCCATGAGAAAGGCACCATAGGCCGTCACCTCAACGGCTTTGCGCACACTCTCGGGGTCCAGATCGACAAGTGGCCCGCGTACCCGCGCCGAGGGGTTATAGATCGCAACACGCGGCGCCTCTGCCAGCCCGTCAAACAACGCCGCCATAGCTGCCGGATCGCTGGCATCCATTTCCACCGCCTGCGCGCCTAACTCTTTGGCCAAGCGCCCGGACTTCGCAGTGCTGCGCGCTGCCAATACGAGATCATAACCTGGCGCCAACGCCCGCGCCAACGACGCCGACAGCCCGTCACCGACCCCAATAATTACCGCAATTGGCTTCATGAAAACTCTCCCTGCATCCAGCCAAGGCTCTCCTCCGTTCGCCCGCTTGGGTTATATTCGCCGCTGACGAACCCGGCATAGCCGCTTTCATCAATCGCTGCGAAAAGCGCCGGAAAGTCTACCGCGCTTCCCATCGGCTCATGGCGTCCAGGTACGCTTCCCACCTGAATGTGGTGCGAGATTGCACCGTGTTTCTCCCACATACCCATCGCGTCACCGTGAATCATCTGGGCGTGGTAAGCATCGTATTGCAGCGCCAAATTGGGCCTGCCGACTTCCTCGATGATCTCCGCGGCCAACCCGTAATCCGACAGAAAATACCCCGGCATGTCTGTCTGGTTGAGCGGCTCAATCGTCAGGCTTTGCCTGGGTGCAAAATCCGCCGCCCATTTTAGGTTTCGGATGAAGGTTTCGCGGGCACTGGTCCCGTTGGCCTCGCCGGCCATGATATGGATGTGCAACGGACCAAGCCGACCGGCAAATCGCAAAGCCCGGCGAAAATCGCTGCGAAACCGTTCCTCGCCCCCCGGGACAGCCGCAAAACCGCGCGCGCCGCCGGTCCAGTTCGGCGGTGGCGCGTTGAACAGAACCATCGGCAATCCTGTACCATTCAGACGCATTAGGATTTCGCTTGCCGGATCGTCATAGGGAAACAGAACTTCCACACCTTCAAATCCGGCATGCGCCGCCGCCTCGAACCGCTCAAGAAATGGCAGTTCCTTGAACAGAAATGTCAGGTTGGCCGCAAATTTGGGCATGATTCACTCAACAAGGTCCAAAGCTCAAACTGTTTAGACATGCAATTCACACCAAAGCACAAGCAGGCTCGCTTCATCTGGCCAGAAATACTTTCGGGGGAGCGCGATGGGGCAGACAGCCCCCTCGCATCAGTCGGATTTCACGAATGTGAAATTCGACATCAATTAGTTGTTCCCATCGGAAATCTCAGCGGAATCCTCATCCAGAACGCCATCTTTCCAGTTGCCCTTGGCGCGCTGTCCGCCGGCATAGGTGATCGTTCCTTCACCCTGCCGCTTGCCTTTGACGAACATGCCCTCATAGACATCGCCATTGGCATAGGTTGCGCGCCCCTGACCGTCGATTTCGCCATCGATCCATGACCCGGTATAGGCAAATCCGTCCGGCATCACGATTGTGCCCTGACCATGTCGCTGACCACTCAGGAACTGGCCCTCATAGACCGTCCCGTCGGCGTAAATCGCTTTGCCCTGACCAGACCGCTGCCCTTCTGCCCATTCACCCTGATAGGTGTAGCCATCGGTGAATGTCATCGTACCTATGCCGTGGTTCTGCGCGTTCTTGAACTGGCCTTCATAGACCAGACCGTTGGCATAGCGGGCGGTGCCGGTGCCTTCGATCACGCCGGCGAGCCAGCCGCCTTCGTAACTTGAACCATCGGGGTAAACGATCTTGCCCTGACCTTCCGCCAGATCCTGACGGAACTCACCTTCATAGACGGATCCATCCGGGTACGTGACTTTGCCCACGCCTTCGATCCGGCCTGCGACCCATTCGCCGTCATAGGCATATCCGTCATTGCCGCGAAACGCGCCGGTGCCGTGGCGGCGATCATTCAGGAACTGGCCTTCATAGACGTCGCCATTGGCATAGGTCACTTTGCCATTGCCCTGACGCTCGCCATTGACCAGCTCGCCTTCGTATATGTCGCCATTGGGCTGGGTCAGACGCCCGGTGCCGTTGATTTGCCCAGCAGCCCAGGCGCCCTCATAGATCAGGCCGTCGGGCATGGTCAGCGTGCCCGTGCCTTCACGCTGTCCGCGCACAAGGTCGCCATCGTAAACTGCGCCATCGGGATAGGTGATTTTGCCCTTGCCCTCTTTGACGCCGTCCAGCCACGCACCCTCGTAGATATAGCCGTTGGGGCTTTCCATCCGGCCAAGCCCGTGATGCATGGCGTTGCGGAACTCGCCTTCGTATTTCACACCATTGGCGTAAACCGCAGCCCCTGCGCCGTTGATCTTGCCGTCAATCCAGTCGCCTTCATAGATGCCGCCATCGGCGAAGGTGATCTTTCCGAACCCTTCCGGTTTGCCAAGCGCAAAAGCGCCCTCATAGACCGACCCGTTGGGAAAGCGCGCAACGCCTTGCCCCTTGATCTCACCATCGACCCAGGCACCGGTGTATTCGTACCCGTTGGGCAAACGATAGGTGCCGATGCCATGCTGTTTGCCGTCCTTGAACGTGCCTTCGTAAACCCCGCCGTCCTCGTATTGCTTCAGAACGACTTCGCCGCCCGATTGGGCCAACGCAGTGGCGCCCATCGTCAGCGAGAACAGCAATGGAAGTACGAACGGTATTCTCTGCACGAGATTGCCTCTTATCTAATTAGCAGCTTTGGGTGCCCCGCACCCATTCCCGAAACGATCCTAGATAAGTGCACCAAGAGAGACAATTGTTTTTAGCTCGGCTTGCCTTTACCGGGCACGTACAGTTGATATGACGCCCGAGAGTGAATTGAGGTGGCTCAGATGGCCGACACCTTCCGCCTGACCCTAGCCCAGTTGAACCCGACCGTGGGCGACATTGCGGGCAATGCCGAAAAAGCTTTCGCCGCTTGGGAAAAAGGGCGCGAGGATGGGGCCGATCTGGTCGCGCTGACCGAGATGTTCATCACCGGTTACAACACGCAGGATCTGGTGATGAAGCCTGTGTTTCATCAGGCTGCCATTGACGCAATCGAGGATCTTGCGCAGCGCACCGCCGACGGACCGGCCATCGCCATTGGTGGCCCGTGGGCCGAAGACGGCAAGCTTTTCAACGCTTACCACATCTGCCGGGGTGGGCACGTCGTCAGCCGGGTTCTGAAGCACGAACTGCCCAATGAAACCGTCTTTGACGAGGTGCGCATCTTCGATGCGGGTCCACTCGGCGGGCCATATGCCGTTGGCAACACGCGCATCGGCTCTCCGATTTGTGAAGACGCCTGGCACCCGGATGTGGCTGAAACGCTGGCCGAATCCGGTGCCGAGTTTCTGCTGGTGCCCAACGGCTCGCCCTATTTCCGCGACAAACTGAACGTGCGGGTGAACAATATGGTGGCCCGCGTGGTCGAGACCGGTTTGCCGCTGATTTATCTCAACATGGTCGGCGGGCAGGACGATCAGGTGTTCGACGGTGGCACTTTCGGGCTGAACCCCGGCGGTGATTTGGCGTTCCTTATGCCCGTTTTTGACGAAGAGATCGTCGCGGTAGAGCTGAAACGTGGTGAGACCGGCTGGACCATCCAGCCGGAAGAACGCGCCGTGCATCCTGACGCGTGGGAGCAAGACTACCGCGTCATGGTCGAATCCCTGCGCGACTACTTCCGCAAAACAGGGTTCAAGAAAGCGCTTTTGGGGCTGTCCGGCGGTGTTGATTCCGCGCTGGTCGCGACAATCGCCGCCGATGCGCTGGGGCCGGAAAATGTGCGCGGCGTCATGCTGCCCTCGGAATATACCTCTGACGAGTCACTTGAAGATGCGGCGGCGGTCGCTAAGGCGCTCGGGTGCAGGTTGGACAATGTGCCGATTTCCGGGTCCCGCGCGGCGGTGACGCAGGCGCTGGCGGAGCTGTTCGAGGGCACCACGCCGGATGTCACGGAAGAAAACATCCAGTCCCGCTTGCGCGGCGTGCTGCTGATGGCGCTCAGCAACAAATTCGGCGAAATGCTTTTGACAACCGGCAACAAGTCTGAGGTCGCTGTGGGGTATGCCACCATCTATGGCGATATGTCGGGCGGGTATAACCCACTGAAAGACCTGTATAAAACGCGCGTGTTCGAAACATGCCGCTGGCGCAACGCCAATCACAGAAGCTGGATGATGGCCCCCGCAGGCGAGGTCATTCCAGAGCGCGTGATCGACAAGCCGCCGACAGCGGAATTGAAACACGACCAGCGCGACGATGACAGCCTGCCGCCTTATGAAATTCTCGACCCGATTCTTGAAGGGCTCGTCGATTGCGAGGAAAGCGTTGCCGATCTTGTCGCTCAAGGGTTTGATCGCGCCATGGTCAAGCGTGTCGAACATTTGATCTACATCAGCGAATACAAACGCTTTCAGTCCGCGCCCGGTGCGCGCCTGACACCGCGAGCGTTCTGGCTCGACCGGCGCTATCCGATTGTGAATCGCTGGCGGGATAAACAATAGCTGCCCCGTCTCCTGTTGATTGGCTGGATTGTAAGTGGAGGGCTGTTGGACTTGGTCTTAGGCGGACAACAGGCGGTTCCAGCCGGATCATAGCGACATGATGAACGTGATTTCAAAACCGCTTGATTACGCGTTTCGAAATGCGTTTGACCGGGCTCTCCCAAGGGCCTTTCACTTTAGGAGGCCTCTGCAAAACCCGCACCTCCCGCCATTCGCCTCCACTTCCGGTTCTCGCGACCACAAACCGCCTTGCCTGCCCGAGCTTGTCTCGGGCAGCGACCGACCTCCCCCAGAGGGGCGCTTCTGCAACGTTATCAAATGCTTGAACGCCAGTATTTGGTCGCCACCGCGTCACAGATTCCAGCCGTTCGAGGCGCCCTCCAGGTCGGTCGCTGCCCTGTCGTTTCGCTAAGGCGGTCGTTTTGCCGAGGTCTCTTTGGCGATTTACGCTCGATTCAGACCGAAACCGGTTAAATGGCGCAAAACGCCCATCTAAATTGGCGACCGCCGCGCCACCCATATAAACACGGCACTGATGGCATAATACACAACCGCGATCCCCGCGACGTAACCCAGAACACCAAGCCAGCCGCTCTTTTCCGGATCGAGAAAGAAATACGGAAATTTGCCATCCAAAAGCCCGCGCACAATCGCATAAATCGCGTAAGCGACCGGAAAAACAATCCAGATCATAGGTGTCGCAAATCCAAGACCGGTTTTCGGAACAAAGAAATACCAGACGACCACAACCAAAAGCGGCAGCGCCGTGTGTTGAGAAATATTGACCAGCACATCCAGCCCTTCTGGGTGATGGGTCGCGGCCAAAAGCGCGTGGTAAACGACGGCCACCATCACCATCAGGACCATCGCGGCGGACGGCCAGGATCCGCCGACCCATCGCCGCGCAACGAAGCTTAGGCCGAATAATGCGCCAGTCAGGATCACGCTCAGATTGGTGAAATACCGTACCTGATGCCAGACGGCGCCCGGCAGCGTTTTGCCTTCGCCCATATCGACGACTGTCTGCACAACCATCGTCACGACGGCCAGCGTTGCCACCAGCCCCGCAGCGACCCACGCGCCACCAGTCAATGAATTCCCGCTCGACATCGCGCAAAGATTGACCAGCCTTCCGTGCCGGTCAACCCTTGGTCAGGTCAGTTGACGCCAAGTCACAGCGACAGCTGGTAACTCACTGGCACATAACGGAAACCATCGCCAACGGCCTCGACATATCCCATCCCCGGGAAGGGCATGTGATAGCCGATCAGCGGGATGCGATCAGCCGCAACCATGCCAAGGATCTTGCGTCGCGTTGCCGCCGCAGCTTCCTTGTCACGGTCAAACCGAACCTCCCAGTCCGGATAGGCCAGCGACCAGACATAGTGATTGGCCGTGTCCGCCATCACCAATATCTGCGACCCGTTCGATTCAATCATATAGGCCATGTGTCCCGGCGTATGGCCAAAGGCGCCAACGGCGGTGATGCCGGACGCGGCGCTGTCGCCGTCACCGATGAATGTCATCTGATCGGCCAGCGGTTTTACGTTACCGGCAAACCGCTCGTTATCAGTGCCGTTCCAGTGGTCGAATTCGGCCTGCCCTGTGATGTATTTCGCGTTCGGGAAAGTCGGGGAGCCGTCATTCATCAATCCGCCGATATGGTCACCATGCATATGCGTGATGATCAGCGTATCGATGTCTTCGGCGGCATATCCCGCCGCCGAAAGCGCGTTCAGCGTTCCGCCCGCTGATAGCCCTGCGTCAAACAACACGACCTCTGACCCGGTATTCACCACGGTCGGCGTGAAATAGAACCGCGTTTTGTCGGTGGGCAAGAAATTCGCCGCGCTGGCCTGTGCAAATTCTTCCGCGGTCACGTTCTTGCCAAAGATCTCCTGTGGTTCTTCGACCACACGGGTACCGGCCAGCAGTGTTGACAGCTGAAAATCGCCGAGTTGCACTGTGTTGTGTACAGTATCCGGTCCAGATGCATGGCTCGCGGCACGCGCGAAATCCGGCGCCATCGCTACCGCAAATGGCACGGCGATTCCCGTAGACAGGGCCGCGCGGCGGGTCATATTCGGAAACTTGGCTGTCATTTCAATTCCTCCCAGAATGCATGAATATCCTCAACTTAACCGGGAAACCGCCGGAATTCACGTCCTCCAGATTTCACAAGACCTGTGCAAATCTGCGGAGGCACTACTCCCACCAGCGATCAATCGCGGCGATATCGTCATCCGACCAGCCGAAATGATGCGCCAGCTCGTGCACCAGAACATGCGCCACCAAACGCTCCAACGGCTCGGTGACCCTTTCTGCCCATTCCGCCAAAATGGGCCGCCGGAATAACCAGATCGTATCCGGGCGATCAGGCTGATCCATTGTCGATTTCTCGGTCAAGGGTATGCCATCGTACAGTCCCGAAAGCTCCAACGGATCGGTGATTTCCATATCCGCGAGCATCTGTTCAGACGCAAAATCCTCCACCCGGATCGCCACATCCGCAGCCGCAGAGCGAAACTCATCAGGCAGCAGTTCAAGTGCCGCGACGACCATCGCCTCAAAAGCGGCGAGGTCCGGTGCGGACCGTAAATCGACGTCGTCAGCCATACGCCGGATATAGCGGCAGGCTTGTCGATATGATAGGTTGACCCACATGGCAGAGAACAAGACCAAGGCGAATACTGCGCCTGTTGAGGACTTCCTGCGCACGGTCGAGCACCCGACCCGGCGCGCGGACGGGATGCGTTTGAACGAGATTTTCCACGAAGTCACGGGCTGGAAACCACAAATGTGGGGGCCGACCATCGTGGGGTATGGTCAGTATCACTACATTTACGACAGCGGGCGAGAGGGTGACCACCTTGCGACTGGCTTCAGCCCACGCAAGGCGAATTTGTCGATATATATCATGCCGGGATACGCGGATTTTTCCGAAATCCTGTCGCGTCTGGGCAAACACAAGATCGGCAAATCCTGTCTGTACCTCAATAAGCTGGCCGATATTGACGAGGATGTTCTGAAAGAACTTATTCAGGCGGGCCTGGATGATCTTGGCAGGCGCTGGGCGATAACGCCAAGCTGAAGCGTTCATGGAAATACAATGTCATTGTCATATTTCCCGCCCATAGCGGGGCAGGCTGCGGCTGGCACTGGACCTTGGCAACCCGTTGCGGCATAGATGCCGCAATCGAACCGGAGGCTTTGATGGGCATTCTGAGAACTCTTCTGCGCGCATTTACATGGTGGGACGGCCAGACGTGGAATACGCAGATCTGGACGGCCCTGAAAGGACGGCGCGTCGGTGAGGATGACGAAGGCAACGTCTTTTATGAAACCCGCGACGGCAAACGCCGCTGGGTGATCTTTAATGGCGAGGCAGAGGCCAGCCGCGTCAGCCCCGACTGGCACGGGTGGCTGCACCACACCTACGCCGAGCCGCCGACAAAGGCGCCTCTGAAGCACAAGGATTGGGAACAACCCCATGAGGCGAACCTGACCGGCACGGCAATGGCATACGCGCCCGCGGGGTCGATCCGCCGCGGCGACCCGGAAGAACGCGCCGATTACGAGGCATGGCAGCCCGAATAGCATGGCAAACCAAACGACAGAGGTTCTGACCGGTGCCGTTGTTCTGGCGGCGGCAGTGGGGTTTTTCCTTTACGCCGCCGATGTGACGGGGCAGGGCGGCGGAAGTGACCGCGACTCTTACCACGCATCCTTCACGTCGGTGGAAGGCGTGTCCGTCGGTACAGATGTGCGTATGGGCGGCGTGAAAGTCGGCACCGTGACATCGCTGGAACTTGACCCTTTGACTTTTCGCGCAGAGGCCAAATTCACCGTCGATTCCGTGCTGAAACTGCCCGAAGACACCGCCGTGCTGATTTCATCGGAAGGCTTGCTTGGCGGCAATTTCGTCGAACTTCTTCCCGGTGGCTCACCCTTTGAACTTGACCCCGGTGCCGAAATTGAAAACACCCAAAGTTCAGTCAGCCTTGTTCAGCTTCTGTTGCGGTTTGTCACCGGCGAGGGAGACGCCGGTTGATGCGCGCCGTTTTGCTGGCGCTTGCGTGTTTTGGCCTTCCGGTTCTTGCGTCGGCTCAGGTCACGGATGACAGCGGCTTTACCCTGACGCCGGAACTGGACCTCGACGCCGAAGATCCCGACGGTCTGGGCAATATCGAAGAAGTTGAACAATCCAAGGCCGCCACCGCCGAGGGCGCGATTCTACGCGGGTTGGATCGGGTTTCCGGCGAGTTGGTTGATATCGAAATGGGCAATGGCCAGACCCGTCGCTTTGAACGTTTGGCGATTACGCTGGGCGAATGCCGCTTTCCCGCGGGCAACCCATCTGGCGATGCCTGGGCCTTTCTTGTCGTGCGCGACGAGGGGCAGGAACGCCCCGCGTTTGAGGGCTGGATGATCGCCTCAAGCCCGGCGCTGAACGCGCTGGATCACCCGCGCTTCGACATCTGGGTGTTGCGCTGTATCACGTCCTGAGCGCCTTGGCGCGGCACCGGAGTCAGAAAGTCGGCATCCACTTGAAGTGATTCCGCCAACTGTCGCCGATATTCTTCGCGCTCGATTTCGACGCCGCCCAGTGATGCCAGATGCGGCGTCAGGAACTGGCTGTCAAACAGCGTAAATCCATTTTCCCGCAACCGGTCCACCAGATAGGCCAGCGCGGTCTTCGACGCATCTGTCACACGGCTGAACATGCTTTCGCCGAAGAACGCACCGCCCAACGCGACCCCATAAACGCCGCCCACCAGCTCATCTTCGCGCCGGATTTCGAGCGAATGCGCATATCCGCGACGGTGCAACTGGCTGTAAAGCAGGAAAATCTTGTCGTTGATCCACGTTTCATCGCGATCCGCACATGCGGCAACAACGCCGTCAAAATCCTGATTGACCGAAACACTGTAATCCTCACGCCGCACTCGTCGTGCCAGCGAACGCGAGATGTGGAACCCATTCAAGGGCATCACCCCCCGCATTTCGGGATCAACCCAATAGATTTCGGGATTGTCCGCCGATTCCGCCATTGGAAAGATGCCGCTTGCATAAGCACGCAGCAACAGATCAGCAGTGATCTCGATTTCGTCTTTCACGCCCTCTCCTGGCGATAGTTGAATGTTAACCTAACACGGGATAGGCCCGTTATACGCGCTGGCAAAAAGATTGAACATGACAGGCTTTTTTGACTTCCTGGCCGATATTCATCCCTACTCGGAAAGCGAAAAATCCGTAGACCGGATGAATTTGCGGCATCGGTTGCTGGTGGCGCCCTTTCGTGGAGAATTGGACGGCGTTCGCGTGCTGGATCTTGGCGCGCATGACGGGCGCTGGTCTTATGCACTGGCAGAGGCGGGCGCGGCGGAAGTTGTCGGCGTTGAGGCGCGTCAGGAACTGATCGACCGGTTCAGGCTTTTCCCTGACACACCATACAAATCCAGGGTCCGCCTGATGCAGGGCGACATCTTCGATGTTCTGCAAGGGTTTGTGGAAGACGGCGAAGAGTTTGATGTTGTCGCGGTTTTCGGCATTTTCTATCACATCATCGAACATTTCCGACTGCTGAAGCTGATCAAGGAAATCGGCGCCACGGTGGTCCTGATCGACAGCGAATTTTCTCTCGCGACCCGGCCTCGCATCGACCTTTATTTCGAAGATACGAGTCTTCAGATCAACGCCGCGCCACAGGAAAGCGGGCAATCCCGCGCGATAATCGGCATCCCGACGCGAAAAGCGACATCAAAAATGGCGCAGGCTTTAGGATTTGATATCGTCTGGTCTGAGGCCGATCAGGCGTTCAGGCCGGGAACCGTGGGCGTCGGCGACTACTTCCGCAGAAAAGAAAAACAACGCGCCTTTTGTACGCTGTTCAATCCAAGCTGACCCATGCGTTTTTTCGCACCAGCTCCTTCATCTGGCCGTAAATACCTCGGGGGGTTTGGGGGGCTGGCCCCCCAATTGGTCGGGTTGCGCGCACGCGCAATCCGATGCGTCAACCATCCTGCAGGTTGGTCTCCAGCCACTTTTCCAGCCAGTGGATCGTGTAATCGCCCGAATGAATGTCGTCTTCCAGCAAAAGCGCATCAAACAGCGGCGCGGTGGTTTCAATCCCATCCACGATCAACTCGCCCAAGGCACGGTTCAGGCGCGCAATCGCCTCTTCCCGGTCGCGGCCATGCACGATCAGCTTGCCGATCAATGAATCGTAATAAGGCGGGATCGAATAACCGTCGTAAAGCGCCGAATCCATCCGCACGCCCAGCCCGCCCGGTGCGTGATACTGCGTGATCGTCCCCGGAGATGGCGCAAAATTAGGCAGTTTTTCGGCATTCAGCCGCACTTCGATGGCATGGCCGTTGATGTTCAATTCGTCCTGATTGAATTCCATCGGCAGACCCGCGGCCACACGGATCTGTTCACGCACCAGATCGACGCCAAAGATCGCTTCCGTCACCGGGTGCTCCACCTGCAAACGGGTGTTCATCTCGATGAAATAGAATTCTCCATCCTCATAGAGAAACTCAATCGTCCCCGCGCCGATATAGTTGATCCTGGCGACTGCATCAGCGCAGATACGGCCGATTTCGGCGCGCGTTGTGGCGTCAATCGCCGGCCCGGGCGCTTCCTCGAACACCTTCTGGTGGCGGCGTTGCAGCGAACAATCGCGCTCTCCCAGATGCACGGCGCGGCCCTTTCCGTCACCGAAGACCTGTATCTCGATATGGCGCGGTCGCCCAAGATACTTCTCGATATAGACCTCGTCATTGCCAAAGGCCGCCTTGGCCTCGGCCCGCGCGGTTCGAAACGCCGTTTCCATGTCCTCGGCGCTGGTCGCCAGCTTCATGCCGCGCCCGCCACCGCCAGCGGTCGCTTTCACGATCACCGGGTAGCCAAAATCGATGCCAACCGCCAACGCGTCCGCCACCGTATCGACGCCACCATCAGACCCCGGAACACACGGCACGCCAAGGTTCTTCATCGTGTCCTTGGCGGTGATCTTGTCGCCCATGATGCGGATATGTTCGGCCGTGGGGCCGATAAATGTGATGCCGTGATCTTCAAGGATCGAGACGAACTTGGCGTTTTCGGACAAAAACCCATAGCCGGGATGAATGGCCTGCGCGCCGGTGATCTCACAGGCTGCGATAATCGCCGGAACGCTCAGATAGCTGTCTGTCGCGCTGGGCGGCCCGATGCAGATTGCCTCGTCCGCCATGCGCACATGCATCGCATCCGCATCCGCCGTTGAATGCACCGCAACCGATCCGATGCCCATCTCGCGGCAGGCACGGATCACGCGCAGAGCGATCTCGCCCCGGTTGGCAATCAGGATCTTGTCGAACATTATTCGATGACCATCAGCGGCGCGCCGAACTCAACGGGTGCGCCATCCTCGATCAGAATGCGTTTGACCGTGCCGCCGTGTGGGGCAGGGATGTGGTTCATCGTCTTCATCGCCTCAACGATCAGCAGGGTCTGGCCTTCGTTCACCTTGTCGCCAACCGAAACAAAGGCTGCCGTGCCGGGTTCGGGCGACAGATAGGCGGTACCGACCATCGGCGAATTCACCACGCCGGGCAAGCTGGATGGGTCATCGTTGTCAGCCGCAGGAGCAGCCGTTGCCGGTGCTGCGGCAAGCGTGGGTGCTGGCGCAGGGTTGTGAACGGCTGCCGGTACAGCAGTTGCAACAGGTGCAATGGCCGGCGCGGATTTGCTGATGCGAACGGATAGTTTCACATCGTTCTTTGCGGCGCGCTCGACTTCCAATTCGCCCAGATCGTTTTCGCGCAGAACCTCCGCCAGCGCCTTCACAAATTCGATGTCAGAGGTATTGTCCGGCTTCGATCCGCCGCCACTTTTATTCGTCATGCAGTCCTCAGCCTTGTCCCGCCCGGTTTTCATGGGCTTTTTCTTCTTGTTGAAGGTTTAACGTCATACGAAATAGGGTGCAAACCAATTGCGAAAGCGCGCTTTGGATCGGGTTCCGGCGCCAAAAGAAAGGGGCAGGCAGGTGATCATAACACTCACATCAATCCCGCCCCGGTTTGACCACCTTGGCCCGACATTACAAAGCTTTTTGGAACAAACGCACCGGGCAGATGAAATCCAACTTTGGATACCGTCTGTATACCGCCGGTTTCCCGACTGGGACGGGGCGTTGCCCGATTTGCCGAAAGGCGTGACGGTTTGCCGGTGTGACGAGGATTTCGGCCCTGCCACGAAAATCCTGCCCGCGGCCCGGCACTATCGTGGCTCATCCACGGAACTGGTTTTCGCCGATGACGATCAGATCTATCCGCCCGAATGGCTGGCCCGTATTGCCGAAATGCGCAAGCTGCGGCCCGATGACGTTTTGGCAACGCTTGGGTTCCAAACGCATCCGGAATTCAGCGGCACAGGCAAACGGTCGGACAAACCCCGCGCACTGCGCCGCTGGCGCAAGACCGACATCCGGTATCACGCGCATGGGGCATTCCTGCGCTGGAAATCCCGCCTGCTGGGCCACGATCTCGGCGGTCCAGTGCGGCGCGTGTTCATGCGCTCTGGCTTCGTCGATGTGTTCGAGGGGCGCGGCGGAGTTGCCGTGAAACCGGACCATTTTGACGACGCGGCCTTTGATATTCCGCCCGTGCTTTGGGCGGTTGATGATGTCTGGCTGTCTGGCATGGCAACGCGCTTGGGCCACAAAATCTGGCTTTTCGCCAATCAGCGCGACCCGTCTGCCGCCCAAGCCGAAGGAATCGAAGGTCTGGCCGAACAGGTGATCGACGGCGCCGACCGCCACGTCGCGAACCAGCAAGCAGTTGATTACATGCGGGAAGAATATGGCATCTGGCCGTAAGCAGAATCTATGGCGCCAGCGGGAATTTCGTGCTTTCCTTTGCGCGAAGGGGACCTGAGCCATGCAAGCGAGTTTTACCCGCAAGGATCTGATCGGGCGCGCGCGTCTGCGTGAATTGATGCAGCGTTCAGATTTGGCCGGATGGGTGCAAACCGGCTCTCACCTTGGGGCGATACTGATCACCGGCACGTTGCTGTGGCAATTCTGGGCGACCTGGTGGGCAGTGCCCCTGTTCGCCACCCTCGGCGTCCTGATCAATTTCCTTTACGCGGCCCAGCATGAACTATCCCACTCCACCGTCTTCAAGACCAAGTGGCCGAACATGGTCTTCGGTCGCCTGATCGGGTTCATCCTGCTTTACCCGCGCGATTTTGACTGGATCCAGCATTCCGCCCATCACCAATGGACGTCGGATTGGGAGAAGGACGGCGAATTACAGCGGGTGCCATATACGCTCAGAAGCTACCTGCTTTGGTTCAGCGGCATCAGTTATTGGATCACCCGCGTCCAACGCTTCCTGCGGTTTGCGCGTGGCGAGGTGCTGGAACCTTATGTGCGCCCGGATCAGCACGCACTGGTGGTGGCAGAGGCGCGCTGGCACATTGCCGGATATGCCGTGATCGCCGTTTTATCCGTGATTACAGGCAGTTGGGCCGCCATATCCTTATGGATTGCGCCGATGGTTGCGATGAAATTTGCCCATCAGCTGCAGAACACCATCGAACATCTCGGCCTTGCGCATGGCGACGACATCCTGCGCAACACGCGTTCGACCCGCACCAACGCCCTGATGCGCTGGCTTTGCTGGCAAATGCCCTATCACACGGCGCATCACGCCTTTCCATCCGTGCCGTTCTGGCAATTGAAGGAGCTGGACGCGGAACTGAAAGGCAATGGCGCGGAACCGTACGCGATGGGTTGGTTTGAGTTCCAGATCGCGGTTTTGCGTGCGCTTTGGCAAAAGGACGAAAGCCAGTATCCGTTTGATGACGTGTGGATCGTGTCAACGCCGACAGGCGCGCAGCGCGTGGAGGCGGCTTGACCAGGTCGCTTCGGGTCTTCCAATCGCTCTGGTCCATGCAACCACATGATCAGACAGGAGATATCCTGCCACATGACCGTATCTGCGGCATGGTTGCTGATGCCGGTTATGCAGGACTCGCCATCGATCTTGGTGCCGCAGACGTTTCCGTCGCCCACGAGGTCCGCCCGCATATCGAGCGCGCGGGTCTGACGCCCCTGATCGTTGCGTTCCCGAAATCTGTGGACGAGTTGCGCGGCACATTGCGGATGGCGAAGGATTTCGGATCGCCTTACGTAAACGTCATTGGTCAGGTCTTTCCGCTGACGGTCGAAGGCGCGATTCCGGTCATTCGTCGCTGGATCGAGATGTCGCGGGAAGAAGACATGCCGATCCAGTTCGAAACCCACCGAAATTGCATCACCAACGATCTGTTCTTTACACTTTGCCTTCTTGATGCGGTGCCGGAAATGCGGCTGGCTGGCGATTTCTCGCATTACATGGTCGACCGCGAAT
Organism: uncultured Paracoccaceae bacterium; assembly: GCA_951812305.1. Classification (GTDB taxonomy): domain Bacteria; phylum Pseudomonadota; class Alphaproteobacteria; order Rhodobacterales; family Rhodobacteraceae; genus Rhodobacter_B. The sequence continues at coordinate 896,134 of CATOSB010000002.1, read as the reverse complement.
TCAAGCTGCCGCTCGGGACATGGGAATACGGCCTGATCCGGCGCTGCATCGCGCGGTGCGACAGTTTTCAGGGTCGCGTCGCCAGCCGCCAGCAAGTGCAATTACAGCTCGATTTCCCGCAAAACGCAAAATGGGTGGACCTGTTTGATCGCATCTGGCGCGACGGTCTGGCCGACTGGCGCGCGCGAAACACCGAGGGTGATCTGGTATTCCTCTGCGAACTCGGTCCGCCGGAATATGCCATGACCGGACCGGACGGGCGCGAGATGTCCAACCGGTGGGACGAAGCGCTGGCAATCAAGGCACGGGTAGAGGGAATTTGGGCTGAATTGCAACGGCTCGGGAGCTAACATCTTGCCGACAACTCGCGTAACACGGCGGGGTGCAAAACTTAATTGGCGGCCACCGCCTGCCCGTGGGGTGGCGATGCAACTTCTCAACGACGCGCTTTATGCCAGCCAAGTCTGTGCTAGATCGAAGGCCTGCGCCCAGCCCCACCAAATCGCCAGCCCGCCGGAACGGGCAGGCGATGGCCGGGGCGCTACGCGCCTGTTAACCGGCTGGGGTGGCAGCGGTCATTCTCTGAATTGGCCTGGGCTGAAATCAATAGATCACCCCTACCCGTAATGCGCCACCGGCGTGCCAGCGACCGCCGACATGTTCAACAACCCCCGCGCCGTGATGGACGGCGTCACGATATGCGCCCTGTTTCCCATCCCCATCAAGATCGGCCCAACCTCAAGCCCACCGGCTTTCATCTTCAGAATGTTGCGAATTCCCGAGGCCGCATCAGACACCGCGAAAACCAGACAATTGGCTTGCCCGCGAAATCGTGCATTCGGGAATATCCGGTCGCGCAGCGCTTGGTCCAGCGCGGCGTCGGCGTGCATTTCGCCTTCATATTCGAAATCGCGCGCTTCGCTGTCCAATATCGCCATTGCACCGCGCATCTTTCGCCCAGTTCCACAATCGAGATTGCCGAATTGAGAACGCGAACACAGCGCGATTTTCGGCTCCACACCGAAGCGACGGATATGGCGGGCACAGGCGATTACCGTTTCCGCGATCTGTTCTGAACTCGGCTCCGGATGTACCTGAGTGTCGGCGACAAACAACGGCCCATCTTCAAGGATCATCAGGCTTAATGCCGCAACGGGCGTCAGATCCCTGGTGCCGAGAATCTGTTCTATGTAGTTGAGATGCCACAGGAATTGTCCGAAAGTTCCGCAAATCACACTGTCAGCTTCTTCGCGGTAAACCATCACGGCGCCGATGGCCGTGGTGTTGGTGCGCATGATCGCGCGGGCCAGATCGGGCGTCACGCCTTTGCGCTGCATCAACCGGTGATACGTGGTCCAGTAATGGTGATAGCGCGCGTCGCGTTCCGGGTTCACGATCTCGACATCCTTGCCCGGCTTCACCGGCAAGCCCAATCTTTCGAGCCGTTGCGCAATCACCGAGGGGCGGCCAATCAGGATCGGCTTGTCCGTTGTGTCCTCTAGCATCGCGTTTGCGGCCCTCAGAACTCGCTCGTCCTCTCCTTCCGCGAAGACGATCCGGCGAGAGGCCGTGGCTGCGGCGTCGAACACGGGCCGCATGATCAGGGCAGAGCGATAGACCGACCCGTCCAGTTTCTGGCGGTAAGCATCGAAATCGGCAATCGGGCGCGTGGCCACACCGGATTCCATCGCGGCCTTGGCCACGGCGGTTGCGATGATGCCCGTCAGGCGCGGATCGAACGCCTTCGGGATCAGGTAATCAGGCCCGAATGTCATCTTCTCGCCGCGATAGGCAGCCGCAGCCTCAGCACTGGTTGACGCCCGTGCCAGCGCGGCAATTGCGTCGATACAGGCGAGCTTCATCTCGTCATTGATATCAGTCGCACCCACATCCAGCGCGCCGCGAAAGATGAACGGAAAACACAATACGTTGTTGACCTGATTGGGATAATCCGACCGACCCGTCGCGATGATCGCGTTCGGCACGGCCTTCCTCGCCTCGTCAGGCATGATTTCCGGTGTCGGGTTGGCCAGCGCGAAAACAATCGGCTGATCCGCCATTTTCTTCAGCATGTCGCCGGTCAGAACACCGGCCGCAGATAGGCCAAGAAACAGATCCGCGCCCTCGATCAACTCTTCCAGATCACGCGGCCCGCTGGGTTGCGCGTATTTTGCCTTTTGCGGCGGCATGTCTTCCTTGCGGCCCTCGTAAACGAGGCCATGCAGGTCGGCGAGGAAGATATTCTCGCGACGAACGCCCAGCTTCACCAGCATATTCAGACAGGCAATTCCCGCAGCGCCGCCGCCCGTGGACACGACCTTGATGTCGGCAAATTTCTTGTCCGCGACCTTCAGCGCATTCGTCGCAGCTGCGCCCACAACAATCGCGGTGCCGTGCTGATCATCGTGGAAAACCGGGATGTTCATCCGCTCGCGACAGATCTTTTCGACGATAAAGCAGTCCGGCGCCTTGATATCTTCGAGGTTTACTGCGCCGAATGTCGGCTCCAGCGCACAAACGATATCTGCCAGCTTTTCGGGGTCGTTTTCGTCCAGTTCGATGTCAAAACAGTCGATTCCGGCGAATTTTTTGAACAGAACCGCCTTGCCCTCCATCACCGGCTTGGACGCACCGGCGCCGATATTGCCCAGCCCCAGAACCGCCGTGCCGTTGGACACAACCGCCACCAAATTGGCACGGCTGGTGTATCGGCTGGCATTCGCCGGGTCTTCCTTTATCTCAAGACAGGCCTCTGCCACGCCCGGCGAATAGGCCAGCGAAAGGTCACGACCGTTTGCCAATGGCTTCGTCGCACGGATTTCCAGTTTGCCGGGTTTCGGCTCTTCGTGATAGGTCAACGCGCTTTTGCGCAGACCCTCGGGGCGGTTATCGCTCACCGGTTTATCCCTTCGATCTCAAAATAGTTTAATATTAAACTATTTTCCATTTCGACAGTTCTCACTCTATCTCATGCGGGATTTCCGGCCATACGGCAAGCCCCTTGCATAACCACCGATACCGCCGCAGGGTAAGTTAATGGCTAACAGAGACGCCCTGACCCTGATCGCAGAAGCCGCCAAGGTGCGGGAACACGCCCACGCACCCTATTCCAATTTTCAGGTTGGCGCGGCAATTCGGACGGCATCGGGGCAGATTTTCACCGGCTGCAATGTCGAAAACGTCGCTTATCCGCAAGGCACCTGTGCCGAAGCCGGGGCCATCGCCGCGATGGTCGCCGCCGGACAACGCGTGATCGCCGAAGTGGCGGTGATTGCGGGCGCGGACAAGCCGGTGCCCCCCTGTGGTGGCTGCCGCCAAAAGCTTATGGAATTCGCCGACGAAAATGTTCCCGTCACGATGGCGACGATGGACGGGGAGCAGAAAACCATGACGATGGCCGAATTGCTGCCCGGGGCCTTTGACCAAAGCTTTCTGGATTAACCCGTGAACGCGCGGTTTGTACTGGATAAACTCCGCGAGGGCACGGAACTGTCGCCCGAGGATGTCGCATGGTTCGCCGCCAACCTTGCCAGTGATGAGATCGATGACGCACAAGCCGGGGCGTTCGCGATGGGCGTTTGCCACAATGGCTTGACCGAGAAAGCCCGTGTCGCGCTGACACTAGCCATGCGCGACAGCGGCAAGGTCCTGACATGGGACTTGCCCGGCCCGGTCGCGGACAAGCATTCCACAGGCGGGGTCGGCGACCCGATCTCGCTTTTGCTCGGCCCGGCGCTTGCCTCACTTGGCATTTATGTCCCGATGCTGTCGGGCCGTGGGCTTGGCCATACCGGCGGAACACTGGATAAACTGGAATCGATTCCCGGTGTTTCGACTGAACTGTCAGAGGATGATTTCCGCGCCGCCGTCCGTCAGGCGGGTTGCGCCCTTGCCGCCGCATCGCCCGACATCGCCCCGGCCGACCGGCGCCTTTATGCCGTGCGCGATGTCACCTCGACCGTGCAATCCATCGACCTGATCACCGCCTCGATCCTTTCCAAGAAACTTGCGGGTGGGGTGGGGCCGCTGGTTCTGGACGTCAAGGTCGGGTCAGGTGCGTTCATGCAATCACTTGCAGAGGCATCAAGCCTCGCTGAAGCCCTTGTCACCACGGCAAACGGCGCTGCTGGCCCTGCTGCGGCCCTGATCACAGACATGAACCAGCCCTGCGTTGCCAGTATCGGCAACGCGCTGGAAATCATGGAGGTGGCACAACTGTTGACCGAACCCAATACGGACAACCGCGCAAGCCGCCTGACCGCGCATCTGGGCGGAGAGCTTTTGCGTCTGGCCGGGATGGCCGAAACCCGCGTAGAGGGTGCTGCACAGGTGGAAGAGGCGCTGACTTCCGGGGCCGCGGCAGAGCGTTTTGGCCAGATGGTTGCCGCACTTGGCGGGCCGAGCGATTTTATCGACCGCTGGCGCGACCGCCTGCCTGCTGCGCCCGTTGTCCGCGAGGTGATCGCGCCTCATACTGGCTTTGTCCAGGGCATGGATGGCCGGGCGCTTGGGTTTGGCGTGGTTGAACTCGGCGGGGGCAGATTGCGCAGCGCGGACAACGTTGATGCATCCGTCGGCCTGTCGAATGTGGCCTATATTGGTGACCCGGTTGAAAAGGGCGACCCGCTGGCCATTGTCCACGGGGCGGATGCTGACGAGACAGAGGAAATGGCTGCCCGACTTGCGACATTCTTCACGATCACCGACCAACAAGTCGAGGCGCCGCAACTGATCCACAAGGTCATCACCTGAATGCCGCGCGCCTTTCTGATCGTTCTGGATTCCGTCGGCTGTGGCGGCGCGCCTGATGCGGCCGAATTCGGTGACGAGGGCGCGAACACGCTTGGTCATATCGCCGCCGAATGCGCCGCCGGACGTGCGGATGAGGGCAGGGCGGGGCCCTTGCGCCTGCCCAATCTCGACATGCTGGGTCTGGGTGCCGCTGTCGAACTGGCCTCCGGCGCGAAAGCCCCGGGGCTGGGTACGAAACCTGCCGGACTTTGGGGCGCGGCCACGGAAATCTCAAATGGTAAGGATACCCCATCGGGCCACTGGGAAATCACCGGCGTGCCGGTGCCGTGGGACTGGCACTATTTCCCCGAAACGATCCCGGCCTTCCCCAACGATTTGGTGGCGAGCGTCTGCGAACTGGCCGGAACTGACGGCATTCTCGGCAACTGCCACGCCAGCGGGACACAAATCATCGCCGACCTGGGCGCGGAACACATCCGCACCGGCAAACCGATCTGCTACACATCCGCCGACAGCGTCTTTCAAATCGCCGCGCATGAAGATCTCTTCGGCCTCGACCGTCTTCTCGACCTTTGCCGTGATCTCGCACCGACGCTACACGCCATGAAAGTTGGCCGCGTCATCGCGCGGCCCTTCATTGGCGAGGTTGAACACGGCTTCACCCGCACAACCAATCGCAAGGACTTTTCCATATTGCCGCCCGAACCCACGCTATGTGACTGGGTTCAGGCAAGTGGACGCGGCGTCAACGCTGTGGGGAAGATTGGGGATATCTTCTCGATGCGAGGCATTGATCAGGTCACAAAAGGGACGGATGAGGCCTTATTTGATGGGCTTTGCGAAATTGCATCCACCGCTGTGGACGGTTCACTGACGTTCGCAAATTTCGTCGAGTTCGACAGCCTTTACGGCCATCGCCGTGATGTCGCCGGATATGCGCGCCATCTGGAGTGGTTCGACGCGGCACTTCCGCGGTTTTTTGACCGCCTTGGATCCGGGGATCTGGCGATTTTCACCGCCGATCACGGGAATGATCCGACCTGGCCCGGAACGGATCACACACGAGAGCGCGTGCCGGTGGTCGGATATGGGTTGGGTGAACGTTCGCTCGGCCATGTGGGTTTTGCCGATATTGGCGTTTCGGTTGCCGATCATCTGGGCGTGGAGGCTCGGGGTCCGGGGCGAAGTTTTTTGTGAACTGGGCCGATCTTCGGGGGATCGCAGGTCGGCCGTTGGCCTGAAGCGAACGTTGCAAGCTTGCGCCCCTCGCGCGGAATCAAGGCCCTTGGGCCGCCGCGCGATCGCCTGCCCGTCCCCACGGGCTAGCGATTTGGTGAGGCTGGGCGTGAGCTTTTGAACGTCTACGGACTTGGCTGGTATAAAATGCGTCATTGAGATGTTGCATCGCCACCCCATGGACAGGCAATCGCGCGTCTTCTTTTTTGATCCTCGAATGCCCACTTCATGCCAAAACCGAGCGCTGCCGGAGTTCTGCGTCAGCTTTACGCCACGGTTGAGTTTCCCGGGCGATCAGTGTCACTTTCAAAACCAATCACACGCCGGAGCCTTCGCCCATGCAACAGCACCTCACAATCGTCGATCACCCGCTCGTCCAGCACAAGCTTTCGCTGATGCGCGAAAAGGAAACGCCCACCGCCGTGTTCCGCCAGCTCCTGCGTGAAATCAGTCAGTTTCTGGCCTATGAAGTCACCCGCGAACTGCCGATGACGACGAAGAAGATAGACACGCCGTTAAAGGAAATGGACGCGCCGGTGTTGGCCGGTAAGAAATTGGCGTTGGTGTCGATCCTGCGCGCGGGCAATGGCCTGCTGGACGGGGTGCTGGAGCTGATCCCGTCGGCGCGCGTTGGTTTCGTCGGTCTCTACCGTGACGAGGAAACGCTGCAGCCCGTTGAATACTATTTTAAAGTCCCCACGGAGCTAGTGGATCGTCTGGTCATCGCCGTCGATCCGATGCTTGCGACCGGCAACTCTTCTGCAGCGGCGATTTCCAGGCTGAAAGAGGCTGGCGCGACCAACATCCGTTTCCTCTGTCTGCTCGCCGCGCCTGAAGGCGTTGCACGGATGAAAGAAGCTCACCCCGATGTCCCGATCATCACCGCCGCGCTGGACAGCCACTTGAATGACCTGGGCTATATCGTGCCGGGGTTGGGGGACGCGGGCGACAGGATGTTCGGGACAAAGTGAGCCTGACCGGCGGTCAGCTGCGCCTACCCCCGCGCCGTTTCGTGCTCAAATTTCTTGCGCGCCACAACCTCGTTGATTTCCGCTTTCTTCAGATCAGCCATCGTGCGTTCGACATAGTTCATATGCGCCTCGACCGCTTGTCGTGCGGCATTGGGATCGCGTGACTGAATGGCGGCATTGATCGCCCTGTGCTGATCCAAAAGAGACGTTCGTGTCGTGCGTTGCTTGAACAGTTGCTGCCGGTTATAAAACACGCCCTCGCGCAAAAGCTGAAACATTGAACGCATCATATGCAGCATTACGACGTTATGGCTGGCCTCGATGATCGCCATATGAAATTCGGCATCCAGCGTTGCCTCGTCACTGGTTGAGCGTTTTGAATGTGCTGCTTCCATCTTCTGAAAGATGGTGTCGATCACGCTCAAATCGGTGTCTGACCCGAAATAGGCCGCGCGCTCTGCCGCCAGTCCCTCCATATCGCGGCGAAACGCGATATAGTCGAACACCGCGTCGTCATGGCTGGCGAAAAGCTTGATCAAACCGGGCGAAAACGCAGAGCCCATGAAATCGGCAACGAACACGCCGGACCCGGCGCGTGTCTCCAAAAGCCCGCTTTCCTGCAATTCGCTGACGGCCTCGCGCAAAGAGGGGCGCGAAACGCCCATACGATCAGCGAGTTCTCGTTCCGAAGGCAACCGTTCGCCGGGGCGCAGAACCCCTTTCAAAACCAAAAGTTCAATCTGGCGCACCACGGCCTGACTGACTTTCTCTGGCTGAACCTTTTCAAACGGCATCACGCACCCAAATGGTTGAATTGGTAAGAATATATGACCAGTCGCGTCATTTGGAAAGCAACCAGCCGGAATCTTCGAAAGATTCCGGTCCGAATTCTTTTGAAGAATTCACGCGTGCCGCCTCGTCGGATACAAACTTTACAGACCGTTACCATATCGAACGCTGGACTTACGTCGCCTTAACCCGTGCCCCCTAAAACCCCCATCTGTGCGGCCGCACTGGGGCGGGGCCAAAAATCCCAACCCCAAACTCATCTGGTCCCAAAGATCACCCCCGCCAAAACATCGGCATATCGGGTGCAGGGACGGTCGAAATACCGACGGTCGGCCAAAGTGCTGTCCGGACCTTGGGGGTGACCCCCGGGATGATTGGCGGTGCCGCCACTTTTAAGACGGACGAACAGCCAGACAGATCAGCAAGAGAACGCGATAAAACGGCGGAGCAAGCGAGCGGCGGCGCAGCGCTGTGGTGTCCGTTGCGCCGTCAGATCAAACCAAGCTCAGCAAACCGCTCTGACATATCAATCGCCGGTCGCGGCCCGATATGCGCGATCACTTCGGCCGCACACACTACGCCCATTTGTCCCGCCACCGACATCGGCTGACCTGTTGCATAGCCATATAAAAACCCGGCCGCGAACTGATCGCCCGCGCCGGTTGCGTCAACCGGTGTTACCTGCGTCACCGGCACCTCGGTGCGCTCGCCGTTTTGGATGATGATCACCGATGCACCCGAACGGGTGCAAACAACGGTGTCACAAACCGACGCCGCCTGCGCCAGAGCCGCCTCCAGATCGTCGGATTCATATAACGTCAGCCACTCGTCCTGATTGCCCAAAGTAATATCCATATCCTGCGAAATCAGCGCCTTGAAATCGTCGCGATGCCGGTCGCAGCAGAATGGATCGGAAAGAGTAATCGCGGCAACCCCGTTTGCGGCGTGCATCAGGCGAGAGGCCTCCTGAAACGCGGTTTTGCCGTCATCCTTGTCAAACAAATAGCCTTCCAGAAACAGCAGCCCCCCGCCGTTGAACACATCTTCCGGCACGTCGCTTGAATTCAGATCGGCACCCGCGCCCAGATAAGTGTTCATCGAGCGTTCGCCGTCGGGAGAGACAAAGATCATCGACCGGGACGTCGGGGCCTCTGCCATTGCCGCGGGTGGGTTGGGAAACCCGGTGCCCGCATCCGCAAGACTTTGTGCAAAAAACCGCCCCAGCGCGTCGTCTTTCACTTTGCCAATGAACGCCGCCTTCAATCCAAGTGCGCCAATCCCGGCAATCGTGTTGCCAACCGAACCACCCGGCGCTTCCGTCCGGTCTTTCATAGCTGCATATAAAAGTTCGGCACGCTCGCGATCCACAAGCTGCATGATGCCTTTCTCGATCCCCATATGGTCAAGAAACGTGTCTTCGGCGTGGGAAATCACATCGACAATGGCGTTGCCAATGCCAATGACCTGAGACTGGGTGGTCACGTCGTCTTCTCCTCAAACGGACAAAGGTCGTTGATCGGGCACACCTGACAATTGGGTTTGCGTGCCTTGCAGATATAGCGGCCATGCAGGATCAGCCAGTGATGCGCATGTTGCTGAAATTCGGCCGGGACATGATCCTCAATCGCGCGTTCCACAGCGTCAACATCTTTGCCCGGCGCGATACCCGTGCGGTTGCCAACGCGAAAAATGTGGGTATCGACGGCCTGCGCGGGGTGCTTGAACCACATGTTCAACACCACATTTGCCGTCTTGCGGCCAACACCGGGAAGGGATTGCAAGGCCGCACGAGACGACGGCACTTCGCCGCCGTATTCCTCGACCAGAATGCGGGACAGCTTGATGACGTTCTTTGCCTTGTTGCGGTAAAGCCCGATCGTTTTGATGTATTCAATCAGCGCCTCTTCCCCAAGCGCCAGCATCTTTTCGGGCGTATCGGCCACCTTGAACAGCGCTTCGGTTGCCTTGTTCACCCCTATATCCGTTGCCTGCGCCGAAAGCGCCACGGCGACCACCAAAGTGTACGCGTTGCCATGGTTCAATTCGCCTTTCGGCAACGCCTCTCCATCGCGAAACCGCGTAAAGATCTCGTGGATCGTTTTGTAGTTAAGCTGTTTGGCCATCCCGCGCGGTATGCAACGCGTTAACCTGCACGGCAAGGGGAACATTAACCGTATTTTTGCAGAGTATTTGTATCAAACCGAACGGTCGCCTCAGGAGACATACATGATCGTCGGATATTCGGCTGACGCGTTGATTATCAGCGGTGGAACGATTCAGCTTCGCCCTGACTACAACCCTTTCGAACATCGCGTCGAATTTCAGATTACTGATGACGACACGTGGTTTGATGGTGACACACCCAATGACGAAATCGGGTATGACACGAACCAGACCGCAGACGTCGTGGACATGCTTGGCAATACCATTGCCTCGGGCCAGATCTATGACGAGGAATTCCATGCAATCAGCGATGCCAGCGGTTTTCACGGTTGGATTGATGTGCTGGAAATCGGTGGCATCGGTGTCGGGTATATAACAGATGCACCGCTGCAGCCGGGTGTGGTTTACACGATTACTGCAACGCAGGATGTCGATGCGGCCACGGCGTTGGAATATTCCGACTTCACCAATGTCGCATGTTTTACCGCGGGCACGCTGATTTCCACAACCGACGGCGATTTGCCGGTCGAATGGCTGGCCATTGGTGATCAGGTCATCACACGGGATTATGGCGCACAAAGCCTGCGTTGGATTGGCCGAGCCCGGGTTCCCTGGCGTCGGCTCACTACGAATTCCGCGCTTTGGCCGGTCAAGCTGACGCCGGAACTTCTTGGCGGCCGCAATGGCGCAACGCCGTTGATAGTTTCTCCACTGCACCGTGTGCTGTTAACTGGCGCGCGGATTGAATATTTATTTGGCGAACGCGAAGTTCTGGCAAACGCCGCGCATTTGGAAGAACCGCGCTTGTCCAACGCCCCCGGCGGACCAATGACTTATTACCATCTTCTGTTTGACCGCCATGAAATCATTCTCGCCAATGGCCTCTGGACGGAATCCCTTTTTGCAGATTGCCAGCAAGAAGGCATCCGCCCACCTGCTGAAATCCGGCACCAGGAAACTGCGCGACCGTGCCTGAAAAGGTGGGAGGCAGAGTTGTGGCTTGGCCGGTTCGCGGCAGCAAAACGATTTGAAAGACACTGCCAGCACAAGGCCGCTTAAAAAGTCGCAACTTCCGGGTCGCTTTGGCTGGCCCCGCGCGCTTATCTCTGAGACAACAAGAAGGATGAGTGCGATGAAAGATCTGACAGACGAAACCGGCTATCATTTCGGCGTTATTCGCCGGGCACTGGATGTGATCGACGACCGCGGCCCGGGACTGTCGCTGGAGGGATTAGCCGAGGAAATGCAGATGAGCCCGGCGCATTTTCAGCGCGTGTTCAGCCGTTGGGTTGGTGTGTCGCCCAAGCGGTATCAGCAGTACCTGACGCTGGATCACGCCAAATCTCTTCTGCGGGACCGTTTTACGACGCTTGAGGCCAGTCTGGCGCTTGGTCTGTCAGGTTCCAGCCGCCTGCACGATCTGTTTGTGACGTGGGAGGCGATGAGCCCCGGTGAATTCGCCCGCAAGGGCGAGGGGCTCGAAATCTTCTATGGCTGGTTTGACAGCCCCTTCGGCCCGGCGCTTGCTATGGGTACGGAACGTGGATTGTGCGGGCTGGCACTTAGCGAGGAAACCGGCCCCGAACACGCAATGGCCGACCTTAGGTCACGCTGGCCGAATGCGCGCTTCACCCAAGCCCCTGACCGGATTGCCACATGGGTCGATGCCGCCTTTCAGATGCAAGGGCAGACCGCGCTGCACCTGATTGGCGCGCCGTTTCAGATCAAGGTTTGGGAAGCGTTGTTGCGCGTTCCATCCGGTCAGGTCACGACCTATTCCGAGATCGCGCAATCCGTCGGCAACCCGCGCGCCGTCCGCGCCGTGGGTACAGCTGTCGGTCGCAACCCGGTCAGTTGGCTGATCCCCTGCCACCGCGCTTTGCGCAAATCCGGCGGGCTTGGTGGTTATCACTGGGGGCTGCCGGTCAAACGCGCAATGCTTGCCTATGAAGCTGCAAAATCCGAGGCGCGGACTGGATGAACAAATTGTGACGCCACGACATCGGCTGATCCTTGCCTGTGCGCTTGGTTTCAACCGAAATTAGCGTTAATCTGCCGACAACAAAAAAGAGAGCAGAGGCGATAATAACATGTACTTCCCCAGGGTAATTGCGTTCGTTTGCGTGGCGAGTCTTGGTCTTGGCGCTTGCACCAGCCCGGATACGGTCTCAAACGACCCGAACCAACGCACCAAAGAGGGCGCCCTGATCGGCGCCGCGTTGGGCGGTCTCTTGGGGGCCCGCACCGGCGATGATGGTGGCGAAAGACGCCGCGGTGCATTGTTGGGTGCTGCGATCGGCGGTGCGATCGGTGCGGGGATCGGATATAGCCTTGATCAGCAGGCCGCCGAATTGCAGCGCGATTTCGCGGATGGTCGCATTCAGATCATCAATAATGGCGATCACCTTCTGGTGCGGATGCCCAATGACATCCTGTTTGATGTCGACAGTTCTTTCGTGAACGCGGCTTTGCAGTCGGATCTGCGGGTTCTGGCCGCAAGTTTGCAGAAATACCCCGGCTCGACGATCGAGGTGGTCGGCCACACGGATTCCGATGGCTCGGCGGAACATAACTACGCGCTGTCCAACCGCCGTGCTGATGCGGTGGCGGGCGTTCTGATAGATTCTGGTGTCGGCAGTGCGCGAATAAACGCATTCGGCGTGGGAGAGGATGACCCGGTCGCCTCTAACCTGACCGAAGAGGGCAAAGCGCAGAACCGCCGCGTTGATATCAAGATCGTGCCAAATCAGGCGAGTTGACGTCGGGCGGGTTTATATGGTTCGGAAAAAATCGGGGTGGCGGGTTTTGGCCTGAAGCGAACGTTCGTAAATCACGAGAAAAGACGCGCGCTCGCCAGCCCGTGGGGACGGGCAGGCGATCGCGCGGCGCCTGCGGCTTGATTCCGCGCGAAGGGCGCTGGCCAGAAGTGTCCGCTTCAGGCCAAAGACAAAGCCAGTTTCTAATTCGCTCTGACCCGCAACACGAAACTCGTTCTCGCATGTCCACTGTGACGACGCTTTGGTTTTAGCCCGTCAGGAAACGAAAACTTCAACCTCTTGCACCGCGTTATTGGCAAATCCAGATAGGTCCCAGACTGCGTCTATCGGCTGCACCTGCCCATCCGCGTCCGTTGCGCGGCAGCGCAGAATGTGCTCTCCCGGCTCAGCATCCCAGATCACACGCCAGCCTGACCACGCAAACGGGCCGGAACCGGGTGTGACATCCGCCTCGATCCAATTGTCGCCCACACCGAATTCCACCTTCGCAACTGGCACACCGTCCCCTGACCATGCGCGGCCGGTAATTTCTACCGGCCCGCTTTCAACATGCCGCCGCCGCGTCAGCCAATCGGGCACGCCGGGCGGCACCATCAGAGATTTGACACGGATCGGGCCAACAGGGCGGCCCGGATCATCCTCATCATTGCGCAAGCGATAGGTCTCGACCTGCTGAAAGCCCTGATAGGGTTCGGTAAGCGCCTCGATCTCGGTCAGCCACTTGACGCTCGCCATGCCGTACCAACCGGGGACGATTATGCGCAACGGCGCGCCGTGCTGGGGCAGCAACGGTTGGTCGTTCATCGCCCAGACAAGCAGAACATCCAGTTCCGCGATCTGCTTCAGCGTCAGGGCGCGGCCAAAGTAATGCGGCGTTGCCTTGTCAAATCCAAAATCCGCCCCGATGAACGAAATCTCCACGACTTCCGCCAATGGCGCGGCCTCTTCGATGATGGGCTTTAGCGGTGTGCCGGTCCACGCGCTTGTCCCCACAGCCTCATACATCCACGGCATCGAACAGGATCGCGGATGCACGCCCGCGCGCCCATTTCCAGCACATTCCATCGTCACCGGGATGGTAACATCCGGGCGGGCCATGATTTCAGCAAGCGAAAGCGACGTGGGATTGGCAAATGCGCCTTTAAGCTCAAGGGAATACGTGCCCGCTTCCAGCACCGGCACGTCGAAATGGTTCAGCAGATAATGCCCGCCCGTTGGCGTAACGTCGAATTTCAGCAACTCCAGCATTGCGCCGTGGTTACGGTTGGCCAGACGCACCTCTTCGCGGCTAAATCGGTCATCCTCGGTATGCGGGCGTTTTTTGGGGTTTGTGAATGTATCACGGATGCTCATCCGATCACCTCGTCGCTGCGATCATCCGTTTCGCCATAGCGTTTCAGAACGGCGGGTCTGGTGCCTTCATAAACTTTATGCAGGTTCTCGGCGATCTTGGCGTTTTCACGTTCAAACAGGCAATTGCCATCAAGGTCGCTTGCCACAATGAACGGACCCATTTTTTTGGCGCGAATGACCCACATAGCCTGTGCCAATCCCAGTTCTTCATTCCAATGAACGGCCTCGACATTTTCCACGCCCCGGCCCAGCAGCGCGCCGGTGCCATAGCCGACGGTTGACAGGTAAACCGCGCCGTTGGGGACGAAATACTCCTTGTAGTCCTTCGATGACATACCGCCCTTGCCGATGATAAGTTTGGCACCGGATTTGGCCATCCATTCAGGCAGCCACTTTGCGAAGCGGAACGAAGCCGTGGCGGTCACGGCGCCCATGTCGAACGAGCCATCCGCATTGATCCGGGCGGCAGGTGAGCAGTGAAAATTGGCCGCCGAGTCGCGGGGCAATTCCATCGGGATGTTCGCTTTGTCCTCCAGCGCGCGGGTATAAACGCCCTCGCGCGCGGTATAGATCAACCCGTCCAGATAGACGATGTCGCCGAGGCGAAGCTCGGCGAGCGCCTCGGGCGTGGGCGTGGTGGACAGGCGGATTTCGCGGGGTTTCATGTCGGCAACCTCCCCCCTCTCCCCCCTCCGAGGCGGAGGGGGGAAGCGCTGAACGCGGGGCTTGCATCTCCCCCTCCTGTGGGAGGGGGATTAAGGGGGAGGTTGTTGCGCTGCGGTCTCACTCCGCTGCCTCCTGCAATGCAGGCCAGTCGACGGTTTCCCGCCGCTGATAGGGGGTAAACCAGTCCGGGTCGGTGCGGTGTTCGACGCGGCCATCGGGGTGCAGGCGGGCAACGGCGCGGCGGGAGGACAGGCAGAAGGCGTGAACCGACATCTGCATCCCGCCGGTGTGGCAATAGCCGACCTCGATATTGCAATCGATCACCATGTTGGACCCGACAAACCCCATCGCGCCCATGCCGATGGAATTGCCGAGATCCTTGAATTCATCTTCCAGTTCTGCGATTTTCGGATCGGGGTTGCTGGAGCCGACGACGCGCAGGGTGGAGGCGCGCTTGCCAAGCACCATGCAGGTGTCCTTGGACCCGCCAAGGCCTATTCCGATGATCGCAGGCTGGCAAGCGAGGCCGCGTTTGCCGAAGGCGACGAGGCTGTCGAGGTAGAACCGCTTGATCCCCTCGATCCCGTCGCTGGGGAACAGCATCCGGTAATCGGTGCCAAACAACCCGCCCTTGTGCACCGTGATCAGGTCAATCCAGTCGCCGTCCGGTTCAAACCCATATTCGATTTCCGGCGCGCCCATGCCGACATTGTTGTTGTGATCGGTGCGCCATAGCGGATGCACGCGATTGGGGCGCAGGGGCACACCATCGGTCGCCTCAGCGGTGGCGCGGCGCAGCGCGGTTTCCAGCGCGACCATGCCACCCTCGACGCGCGCCTCATTGCCCAGTTTGACATACCAACGCGGTACGCCGGTATCGCCGCACATGGCGCGGCGGTCCTCTTTCGCGGCCCCGTAATTCTCCAGCATGGCCTGCAAAACGAAGCTGGACAGATCGCCCGTTTCGCTGTCGGCAGCGGCTTTCAGACCGGTCAGATAATCCTCAGGTATCTCGATGGCTGCCTTGGCCATCAGTTCGCCAGCAGTCGCTTGGATGAGGTCCAAGGAAATGGCCGCGTTGTTGGCTTGGTCAGTCATGGCGCCGGGTCCGCTTCTTCTTCCTGATTTAACCGGGCGAGGCCGATCTTGTTCCCCTTCAATTTCGCCTTGCGAAACGTCTCTGGGAATTCGTCAATCAGTGCCTCCAGGAATTCATTCGAATACCTTGTGTCGAGGTTTTGACGGACCCGTTCAAAAGACATCATCCGAAAGCTGCGGGAATCGAGATAGGCCAGTATCTTGTCGCGGGCCACAGTATTTCGCGCGCTGACCTTCCGCTTTGACAAAAGCCATAAAATCAGCGGCACAACAATCAGTATCAGCAGCCCAAGACCGACAGCCGGCGGAATAGCCAAGGCTTCGAACAGGGAAATCCATTGGACTGCCAGAATCGGCAGGCCGAACAACGCGACCAGAATGATCCCAAGCGCACCCTCGTCGCGAATTATCCGAATGACTTCCTCTAGACTCATCCCATCGTCCGGCGGCAATAATCTCGTTCGTTGCTCTGGCAAGCCGCGATTGCCCGCTATCAGGCAACACCGTTTGCATGAATTTGACAATGGCAATCTGGCCGGATCACCTTAGCGTTTGGCCAGTTCGATGTTGCTTTCGCGCCCAAGGCCGTAGCGCACGCACCAGAGGACGACCACCGCGCTGATGGCCAGCCAGACAACGCCCCAGAATGTCGCCGTGCCAAAAAACGCCTCGCCCAGCATGAAAGCGTCGGATCGCAGGTGCGAACGCGCGATGGTGTCCGAGAAGATGTCGCGCGGGACGTAGATGATGCTGGTCAGGCCGATGACGCGCAGGATGAGGTCGCTGACCGTGTTGGGCAGGAACCAGCCGGCGGCGGCAAACGCAGCGCCAGCCAACGCGGTGAAAGCGAGCGGAAAGACCTCGCGGATGTAGATCGCTGCAATGGCGAGCATTCCCAGCCCGAGGCCGATCACGATGGCCTTGTCGGCACGGCTGTGCAGCCCTGCGAGAAGAAGAGCGACGCCGATCAGCAGCGAGCCGAGGTAACCCGCGGTCAGGATCAGGAACCGGCTGCCGCCCCGCGTGATGGCAAGCCCACCCTGATCGGTGGAAACCGACAGGCTGATGATCTCGCCACCCGTCAGAATGGCGGCGAGTCCGTGGCTGATCTCGTGGAACAGCACAACGAGGATTTTGAGCGGGATCAGTGCAGGGGTCTGCCACAATGCCAACACAAGCGCGGTGATCACCAGAAGCTGCCAATGTCCGCGTAGCCAGGTCATATCGGCAACGGAGAATCTGGCTTCAACTGATCCATCACGATCTGGCTTTGCACCCGGGCAACCGCAGGGTGAGGCAGCAGGACCTGATGGATCAGCTCGTTCAGACCGGCAAGGTCTTCGGTGTAGACGCGCAGCAGGTAATCGGCCTCTCCCGTCAGGGTCCATGCACTGACGATTTCAGCGCGGGTAGCGACGATGCGCGCAAAAGTGGAAACCTTAGCCGGTTCATGGGTGGCCATTTGCACCTGCACGAAGGCCTGAACGGACAGGCCAAGCGCTTTCGGGTCGAGCCGGGCGCGGTATCCGGCGATCAGGCCTTCGGCTTCCAGACGCTGACGGCGACGACCGGCCTGGCTGGGCGAGAGATTCAGCGCGGCCCCCAAGGCTTCGGACGTCATGTGGGCATCACGTTGCAAGGCGGCGAGGAGGAGCTTGTCGGTTTCGTCGAGGACCATGCGTGTATCATGCATTGATCGTGCAAAACTTGTCAAATACCCGCGCAAAATTACATTCAGAAGCCAAGTTCACGCAAAATCCGCGCGTGATCTGGGGTAAAGTCGTGCAAATCCGCAATAACAGGAGTGCGCGAGATGGGCCCTTTCCCGCATGATGCCCCGAAATCAGTGATTTCAGAAGAAAACCCCGCCGGAACGGACGGGTTCGAATTTGTCGAATTCGCGCATCCCGAACCGGCGGAGCTGCGCGAGCTGTTTACCAGGATGGGCTATCACCTGACCGCGCGGCACAAGTCAAAGAATGTCGAGATTTGGCAGCAGGGCGATATTTCCTATCTGATTAATGCCGAACCCGGCAGTCATGCGGCGGATTTCGCGGAAGAACACGGGCCGTGTGCGTCATCGATGGCGTGGCGGGTTGTGGACGCGCAGCACGCTTTTGATCATGCGGTTGCGAAAGGGGCGGAACCTTATAAGGGCGCGGGCAAAGTGATGGATGTACCGGCGATTGTCGGGATTGGCGGCTCGCTGATTTACTTCATCGAGGATTACTATGACACCTCGCCCTATAACGACGAATTCGACTGGCTCGAAAATGCGCATCCCAAGGGTGTCGGATTTTACTACCTCGATCACCTGACGCACAATGTTCACAAGGGGAACATGGATGTCTGGTTTGAGTTCTATGGCCGGTTGTTCAATTTCAAGGAAATCCGGTTCTTCGACATTGAGGGCAAGTTTTCGGGGCTGTTTTCACGCGCACTGACCTCACCCTGCGGTCGCATCCGCATTCCGATCAACGAGGATCGGGGCGAGAAGGGGCAGATCGTGGCTTACCTGAAGAAGTACAAGGGCGAAGGGATCCAGCATATCGCGGTGGGGACTGAGGACATTTATGGCTCGGTCGATACGATTGCGGAGAACGGTATCAGGTTCATGCCGGGGCCGCCGGAGAGCTATTACCGGATGTCCAAGGAACGGGTTGTCGGGCATGAAGAGCCGCTGGACCGAATGAAGCAACATGGCATCCTAATTGATGGCGAAGGCGTCGTGGATGGCGGCGAAACGAGGATCCTGTTGCAGATCTTTTCCAAGACGGTTGTCGGACCGATCTTCTTTGAGTTCATTCAGCGCAAGGGCGATGACGGGTTTGGCGAAGGAAACTTCAAGGCGCTGTTTGAGAGCATTGAGGCTGAGCAGATCGCGAGCGGGGAGTTGACGCCGGATGCGGCGTGACGCTGGTATTCCCAAGCTGAAGACGGGCTGACCTGCCCAAACCGCCCTATAGCCGCGCAGAGATGATCCGCGTGTTGATGCCCGCACAGCGCAGTTCGCCGAAAAGGCGTTGATATTCCATCTTCGGGCATTGGTTTTCGACGACTTCTATCCCGGCGGCCCGCGCCTTCGCGGCGGCTTTGGGATTCTGCACGCCAATCTGCATCCAGACCGTCTTCAGCGCCGGTAAATGTTCCATGGCGGTATCGACGATTGGCGGCACAAATTCGGACCGGCGAAAGATATCGATCATGTCGACCGGTATGTCGCCGGGGATATCCTCGATGCGCGCATAGGTTTCATGACCAAACAAGGTTTTTCCGGCATGTCCGGGGTGCACCGGCACGATGCGGTAGCCGCGGTATGCCAGATAACGCCCGACAAAATGGCTGGGACGCACAGGGTTGGGTGACACGCCAATACAGGCGATGCATTTCGCGTCGCGCAGGATACGCTGCATTTGCTTATCGAACGGCGTCATGAGTGCCCTATACCACAGCGCCGTCGACAAAAAAGCGCCCGGACCTGGAGGGTACCGGGCGCTAGTACGGAACGAGGGACAGTGAAGTGTGATGTGGGTGTTCCATTCCCACATCAATGAACTCTACCTATGAAGGCACGCTTCTTATTAAAGGTCATGTACACTCCTGCGCCTGAATTGGCCTGATGATTTTGATGCCTGTGAATCACTTTGCCGCATGGTCACAGGCACGGAGGTTTCTATTTTGAGGGTATGAGCAAGCGAGACAAAACAGTCACCTTATCCGACGAGCAGCGCATAGCGCTTGAAGCGCTTTGCCGCCGCCGCAAAGTTGAGGCCCTTGTTTGGAAACGTGCGCGTGCGTTTCTTCTTCTGGACACAGGAGAAGACGCCGGAACGGTTTGCCGGATTTTGGATATCGGTCCAACGGTTCTGACGGAATGGCAGTTCGCGTTTGCCGGAGCGGGGTTGTCATTTTTTGGCTTGAAGGGCTACAGCCAGCGACAGGGGCATCTATCGGTGGAGCAGGAACGGGCTTTGAAAGCGCATTTCACCGAACATCCGGCACAGAACGTAGATGAGGTCTGTGCCTATGTTCTGGCCGAGTGCGACCAGAGCTACAGCCCCTCGGGAGCCGCCAGGCTGATGCGCCGCCTGGGGTTTGTGTATAGGAAACCACAATTGCTGCCTGCACAGGCCGATGAAGCCAAACAGGCTGCGTTTATTGCCCAATATGAGGCCATGATGAACGGGTTGGCCGCAGATGAGATGGTTGTCTTTTCGGACGCTGTTCACCCCGAGCATCAGAGCCGCCCCGCCCATGGCTGGTTCCCAAAGGGACAAAAGACGGCCCTGAAGGCGACATCCGGGCGCAAACGGCTCAATATTCAGGGAGCGCTTGACCTTGAGACCTTCCAGTTCACCTTTGTAGAAGGCGAAAAGATCAATGCCCGGACAACCCAACAAATGCTGGAAAAGTTGGAGCGCAACAACCCAACCATGACGACCATCCATGTCTTTGTCGACAATGCCCGCTATCATCATGCCAGGATACTTCAGCCATGGCTCAACAGCCCGGAACGCCGGGTGAAGTTGCATTTCCTGCCAGCATATGCCCCGCATCTCAACCCAATCGAGCGCCTTTGGGGCGTCATGCACGATTGGGTCACACACAATCGCCACTATGCAACGTTCAACCAGTTCACAGAGGCTATTTTCAACTTCTTCCGTACGACACTGCCAGAAAAATGGCCTGAGTTCCGCGACACCGTCACCGACAACTTCCGCGTTGTATCGCTCAAGGAATACAAAGTGATATAGATACCCACGGGCTTACACCCGTGGTTCTTTCAAAGGTCAAGCTCCGCTTGTCCATTATCTTCTCGGCCCTGCCATCGGACGTAATTCCGTATCGTTTGCTCGTCGACCCCAACGGTGGACACAAAAAATCCTTTGTAAACGCTGTGGGACGATTTTCGCAGCCGCATTCTGCAGACGATAGCCCGAAGACAATGGAAGGGCTATCATCCCCGCGCTTACACGCGGGGAGTTCCCGCTGGATTAAAATCATCATCGGGCTCGGGTGGCGTCTGGTTCTTGATGTATTCCAACCACACCTCGTCTGTCACGTTGCCGCTGCTGGCAACCCGGTAACCGCGGGCCCACAGGTGTTGCCCCCAATATCTTTTGCGCAATATCCCGAACTCGCTCAGCAGCTTGTGCGAACTGCGCCCTTTCAGATATTGCTCCGCACGGCTGACCGACAGGTTCGGCGGGGTCGACACCGGCATATGCTCGTGGTCACGGTTGATTGATCCGGCATGCACAACCATCCCATGCGCCCGCGCCGTCTCGCGCAGCAACTCACGGCAGCGGTTGCCGACATCGCCGCCCAACACCTGGTAGCGGTACTTCGTCACCCACACCAAGTGGTATTTGCAGTCCCAAACCGTATGGCTGCCACGCTTGTACGAATCCATAATCAGGCATCTTAACGCAAATGCCGCGATCCCGTCCGGCTAAAGCCGTGGGGTTTACAGATCCCCTATCGGGGACTCTAACCCGGAAAACATCAGGCCAATTCAGGCGCACGGGTATAATAAGGTTGTGAACAAAGCGTTAATTTCAATCGAGCGGTTGCAGATTTCGCGCCTGGTTCGATCAGGATTTCAGCGCCTGTTTCACGGCATAAAGCGACACTGCCGCGGCGTTTGAGACATTGAGCGATGCAAACGCGCCCTGGGATGCGATTTTTACCAGCACGTCACAGGTGTCGCGGGTCTTTTCGCGCAAGCCTGGGCCTTCGGCACCCAGAACCAGGGCAATTGGGCGATCCGCGTGCGCGGCGACGGCGTCTTCCAGCGTTTTTGTGGCACTGCCGTCGAGGCCGATCAGGACAAACCCCAGTTTGCGCAGCTCTTCCATTGCATTGGACAGGTTGGTGACCCGGATATAGGGCTGGCGTTCCAACGCGCCAGAGGCGGTTTTAGCCAGCGCCCCGGTTTCCGGGGCGGAATGGCGACGCGGTGCAATAACCGCCCGGGCACCGAACACTTCGGCGGATCGCAGGATCGCGCCGACGTTATGCGGGTCGGTAACGCGGTCAAGAAGGATGGCCAGCGCCGGGCCTTCGCCTTCTGCGCAAACGTCCGAAGCTGATCCCCAGTTCAAAGGCCGGACCTCCAACGCTGCGCCCTGATGAACCGAGCCGGGGTCAAGCGGCACGGGAAACTTGCGCGGATCGGCAATTTCGGGCGTGTACTCTTTCGCGATTTCTCCAAGCCGGTCCAGCGCGTTTTTTGTCACCACAAGACGCAGCTTTTCACGTGATGGATTTTGCAGGGCGTCGCGCACCGCGTGCAGACCAAACAGCCAGAATGGTTCTGACGCATCGGCCTTGCGACTGCGCTCTTTTTCGATGACCCATTTTGGTTTTCGCATGGCATTTGCCCAGTGAATTCCTGAATGTACCCATGCGCCGCAGGCACGGGCAGCGCAAGGAAATTCCGGTTGACGCAACAGGGGCGGGCGGATAATCACGCCAACGCGTCGGGCGACGTGCTGCAAGGTGCGGCAGCGGACTGTAACTCCGCCGGGGAGACCCATGCCTGGTTCGATTCCAGGGTCGCCCACCAAACTCCAAAAAAATCCAATAAAATCAATGAGCTGGTGTCCCGCAAAATCTCAGACCGGCCCTAAGCATATCAATAGGTTAGCAGGAAGGTGTCCCGCAAAATTCGGCCAAATTCATGAAATAGCCACATTGAACCGGGATTTCATGATTGACCTGCTACAGTTGCCGTTAGCGGAACTCTTGTGCAAACGACAGATCACCAAAAACGAATTGGCCCGTGTTGCCGTCGTTGAGTTCAACAATCACTGTGCCGCCCACAAGGTCAGGTTTTCGAGAGATAATCGCGCGCCCGGTTCGACCATCATTACACGTGACAGGCGCGGTAATTGTAATGTCAAACGTCAACGCGTCATAGGTGCCTTCGCATCTAAATCCGTTGGTTTGTGTGACGAAAAACGTTCCGCCACCGCTGGCTGCGGTCGCAGTTCCCAGTGCCGGCTTCCCTGCAAATTCGCCCGTTACCGGCACGGAATAGCTGCACGCAGCCAAGCCCAGGATAACAAAGGAGCAAATCGCTCGCATCCGAATTTGTCCCATTGGTTTGATTCCTTTTCAAGGATTTACGTAACTCCCAAGCACCCCCCACGTTTGAGTGTTATTGTCAGTTTTATGGTGAGTCGAATTTGCCATTTTGCGCGTGTTTTTTTCTTTCTTGTCTGAATTCTGTGGCGCCGGGTTGATTTCTCTGAATCAGTGGTGGGATGGATCAGGTTGCCGCCCTTGAACAACTTCTCGCCACGGCTCTGCGTCGGATCGCTGAGCTTGAAGCTGCGTTGGCGAGCATGGCGGAAGAGATCACGGACCTGCGCCGACAGTTGGCCAAGAACAGCAGCAATAGCAGCAAGCCCCCTTCAAGTGATGGCCTGAAGAAGCCAGCCCCGCGCAGCCTGCGTGGCAAATCCGGAAAGAAAAGTGGCGGCCAAGTTGGCCACCGGGGCGACACCCTGCGCCAGACGTCAACACCCGACTTTGTCGAACGGCATGAGGCGACGCATTGCAGCGCCTGTCAGAGCGCCCTGACGGCGGAGATGGTGAAAGGGATCGAGAAGCGTCAGGTGTTCGACTTGCCTGCGCCACGCCTGGAGGTCACCGAGCATCAGGCGGCGGTTTATTGTTGCGACCATTGTCGAGCCACGACGACGGCTGGCTTTCCCGATGGCGTGGCCGCGCATGTGCAATATGGCACGCGCATGCGGGCAGTGGCGGTCTATTGCAATGTTCAGCAGCTGATACCCGAGGATCGGGTCTGCCAGCTTATGCGCGACCTGTTTGGGGCCACCAGCTTGTGCGCGGCCAGCGTGACCAACTGGACGCGCGGCGCGGCAAATAAGATGGGTGTCGTGGTTGAACACATTCTCGCCCGGCTTGCCGAAGGCGGCGTTCGGCATCTGGACGAGACCGGACTTCGTGTTGCCGGCAAGCTGCACTGGCTGCACACGATCTGCGATACCGCCTTCACCCATTACCGCATCAGCGCCAAACGCGGTGCTGTTCCAACCTTCCTGACCGGCGGGACGATCATTCATGATCACTGGAAACCCTACTACGCCCATATGAGCGGAGTGGACGCCCACGCCCTCTGCGGGGCGCATCACTTGCGCGAACTCAAGGCCATCGAAGAGATCGAAAAAGAGCCTTGGGCGACGGAGATGAGCGCAGTGCTTCATAGCGCCAATCAACTCAGATGCGCGGCTCAGGATCAAGGCGAGACCGAACTCCCGGAACTGGTTCGCCAGGGTATCGTCACCAGATACATGGCGATCCTCGCCAAGGGGCTCGCCTTCCACGAACGCCAGCCCCCGCTGGCCAAAAGCCCCGGCACCCGCGGCCGAAAAGCCAGGCGGCCAGGCCACAACCTGCTCCTCCGCCTGCGTGACTACCGCGATGACGTTTTGCGATTCATCGCCGACTTCGCGGTCCCATTCACAAACAATCAGGCCGAACAGGACCTGCGCATGATGAAGCTGCGCATGAAAATCTCGGGCACCTTCCGCACCCTCGAGGGCGCGCGGGTCTTCGCCGACATCAGGTCCGTCATCTCGACGGCCAGAAAACACCGGTTCAACATCCTGGAAATCCTGACCCTGTCACCACCTCAGATCATCGCACGGCTCTGACGGAACAAAACCCCGCAACCCTATCGGACAGGGTGCTTGGGAGTTACGGATTTACACCTTGTCAATCCCCGAAGTCTAGTGCCCTGCGGCACAAAGGACCAACCCTTGACAACGAAACCTGCGTATACAATTTTCGCTGAAACCAAACGTCACTTGGGAAATATCGGATGAAATTTGACAAAACCTTCAACGAACTGTTGATATCCGTGAGAGTCGAACCGGCCGAAGTCTGTGCTATCCGCCATCATATGCCGAAGCATAAAGGTAAGGATTTCGACACCCTGTACGACCTGTGGCGTAACGACCTTAATACCTTTGAGTGCTTTCAAAAGACCCAGAAGGCCAAGGCGCTAAAGTTCCGCAGTCGGAAGATCTGGGCGGCCTTCGTCGTTAACCCGAAGCAGAAAGAGACCATCTTCATCGGACTCTACGATGCCAACTGGACGGAAACACGGCCAGCGTTGACCACCTGTCCTTACGGAGGGGACAAGCTTGGCTGTGATGAGGACGTCGATATCTTTAGGACGCAGCTGCGAACTGAGCTTGCCGATCGAATTGGCAAACAGCGCGTCGATTGGCCGAAAGATAATCCGATAGTCTGGGCGCGATATGCGGAAGGACTCGATCTTCCACTCTTATAGATTTATCAATGCAATTCAGGCACAAAAAAAGGCCCCGCGCTAACGGGGCCTAGGTTAACTAAGCATTAACCAAGTCGGGATTAGCGTTCGTGAATGGGTGCTGATCCCGATCCTTTCACATTATTCCAAAGTGACCCACTACCCATTACTCTCCCTCTTGCGCGGCATCGCCGCGTTGCCGGTCATACCAGCCCGCACATCGGCGCGTTCTGGCGTTTTGGCGGGACAAGGCCTCATCCAGCTTGAGGACGGCCACGTCGAGGCGGACGCCTTCTGTGATCCCGCCACGGGACGTGCGGCGGCAATCGTCGGGATTATTCCGGCCAGACGGCTGCGGCGCGGGCTTCTCCCACGGCCTGACCTGCCGCCTGAACGCGGGCGGTGTCAGTTTGACCGCAGGCGGCGCAGAAGACCGGTATCGACAACGCCATCAGGATTGACCTGGGTTTCATTCTCGAAAGTCTCCAATTCGGCGGCGAAGCGCAGGGCCTCGCCTTGTGCCACTTGAACCTTTTCCTGCAGCGCCCGGTTGGCTTCTGCCGCAGCCGCCATGCGACGGAGCAGGGCATCCAGTTCGACCTGCGCCGCCGTCAGTTCGAATTGCTGGACAAAGCCCTCACGCGCGGCGCGGATGGCCTGCCGTTTGTCATAGACGTGCCACCCCCACAGCAGGGCGCACAGCACCGCAGCAAGGCCCAGTCGGCTGGACAACAGCTGCCAGCCGAAACGCAGCCCACGCGCCATCATTCCAGCGCTCCGCGATGATCTGCAGGCGGATTCATGCGACCGCTCGACCAATCGGGACCGCTGGCATCACCACCAAAGCGGGTCTGGGCACTGAACCATTCCATGCCATGGGCAGCGGCCAGATTGATCAGCACAGGCCAGAGCGCAGCGGACAGGATGGCTTGAGTGCCATCCACCGGCGCGCTTGCCGCCTCTTTGATCGACATCCACACGAATGCTGCACACCACAGAAGGAACACGGCCCATGCCTGTTCCCGCTTGCCTGATCTGCCGCCGATCACGAAGCGCCCGAATAGTTTCAGCATGTCATGCCTCGTTTGTGGTGGTCCGGACGCCTGCCGCACTCACCTGCAGCCGCTTGCCGGACATCGGGACGTCATTGGGCCAGCGCGCCGTCAGCAGACGCGACCTGGCGATCCGCGAAACGGTGACCGCGTTTGACTGATTGCCGCCCAGCACATGGAAATGGGTGGCGTCTTCGCCGTGATAGAAACCCACATGCCCTTTCCAGCCGGACTTGCTGCCCCGCCAGAATGTCAGAATAGCCCCGAACTGCGGTTTGCAGGGTTGGCCGAACTTGCCCCAGTTGCGCGCCCCAAGCGGGTTTTCAGGAATTGCAATGCCGGACTCCCAGTGACGCAGGCAGGTGGCGACAAAGGCCCCGCACCACGGTACGTCGCGCGGATCGATCCAGCTGACCGACCTGTCGAACCAGCTGCGCAGGCGGCTGTAGTTGCGCGCCTCATGCAGACCGCGCACATCCGCTGCATGGGCCATCCATGGCAGCGCGGGCTTATCAGCCACGCCGTCCTGTTTGCGGCCCATCAGGGCCTTGTGGGTCAACGGCCCCAGATAGGGGCGCGGCTTCAGGCCAACGCTGCGCTTGAAGGCCACAATGGCCGCATCTGTTTTCGGGCCGCGCACCCCGTCAATCGGGCCGGGGTCAAGGCCCAGGTTCTTCAGCCGTGTCTGCACGGCAATCCAGTCGATGTGCATGTCAATCTCCTGCAAAAAAAGGCCCGCGCGGTGGCGGGCCTTGTGATGGCTGATCTGTCTTTATTGACTGTCCAGAGCCTTTGCCACTTTGGTGATCCGGGTGCCGATCTCGGTAAGCGCAGCCGCCTGCCCGCCGTCCTTGACCTTGTAGGGCAGTTTGATGGTGCCGTCACCGACGCCTGCCACAAGCGGGTCGAGCGCGTCGGCCAGCGGGGCGGCGGCGGTTTTCATGGCGGCCATATTGGCCGCGCCCTTGAGCGCGGCAGCAAGCTTGCCGATTTCCACCAGCAGGAAGGCGACGCCGTCGCCATAGGTGCCGACCAGAGTCTCCGTATCGCCGGCCGTGCGGTTTATTGCGGCCCGCGCGGCAGCGCTGATCTCCGCGGCGTTTGCCTCCACGGTGACATCGCTCTTTTTGATACCCTCGTCCGCCAGCCAGCCATCCACATCCCGCAGCGCCACGGCGGCGATTGTTTCCGGGCCTTTTTTGATAAGTGCCATTGTCTTGTCCTCCTGTTGTGGATCAGTAAGCGACCCCGGCGGGCAGCCGGTCATCGCCGTGGGTGTAGCGCCCCAGCGACTGGGCGTAGATGAACGCACCGCCATGATCGCCGGTGCCGACATAGGGCAGCGCCAGCGCCACCTTCATGCTGCCTTTGCCCTTAAAGCGCGGCTGGTGGCATCCGCCCCAGCCGGGCCGGGTGTTGTGCAGATATGTCCAGCCCTTGCCCCTGAGATCGCCCCCCCGCCGTGAGGGTGGCCGACATGTTGTCGGAGGGCTGGAAGATGATGCCGTCCGTGTGTGCAACCACATTGACGAAACAGGCAGCCTGGGTTTTGAACTCGCCTTTTTTCCACCCCGTGAAGCGCGGGCAGCCCTGTTTCAGAACAAGAAATCGCGCTGGTTGGCCGTCGCTCTGGTCCGCTGTGATGTTGACATCCAACAGCAGGACGCGGAAATCCGAGCCGTGCCAGGCAGGGTCGCCGTCCGGCCCGTTGGTTGCCTTGTCGAGAGCGCCGCCGAAGGCGATGCCTTTGTCGGAAAGCCTGTCCAGCGCTACCACTTCGATTTTGCCCGTGCCCTTCGTTCCGTTGAAGAGATGGGCGGACCACGCGGAGCCATTATGACCCTCGAATATGTCGAATTCTGTGTTTACGCTTCCGCCGCAGAGGGTTGCGAACTTCCTGGTGTCGGCCAAAAGGTTGGGCGCGAGCGGGAAGCTCCGCGCAGAGTCTGCCAGAAATTTGTCAAACCGCCCATTCAACCGGAGCTCCACAGCGGGTTCGTTATACTTCTCCGCGCTCTTTTCGGATCGATCCGCAGCCTCTGCCGCGCGAATGGCGGCGTCCAGCACCTGACCTTCGACCCCCTTGGCCCGAAGCACACCGGCCCCCAGCAAATCAGCCAGATCCACCGGCCCCACTGTAGGCACCTGTAGTTGACCGAATTCATAGATCACAGGCTTGTCGTGTTCGTCGGTGGTGTAGGCCCGCACGTCATAATGGGTGTTGTCAAACCCATTGGCATTCGGCCACAGATCCACCGACACAGACCCGTCATCGTCGGTCTCCACGTCCACCGGGGTGCGCACCAGAGCGGTGTTCGACCCCACATCCACCGCCGTATGCGACAGCACGAAACGGACAGTCGCACCCGCCAGGGCAACACCGTCCGGCCCCCGCAGGATGCCCTGCAGTTTTGTCGTTTGAAGCGCCATTGCTTCCTCCTTTTCAGATATGCCGGTCGCCCGGCAGGGACTTCAGCAGGTCACCCCGCCAAATTCTTCTTGTCAGCCCCGATCCGGGTCGGGGCCGTAGACAACGGCCAGCCGCACCGCGACCACGCCCAAAGTGAATGTCAGAACCGTCTTGCCGAACACCAGCGATGCTGGCAGCGCCATCGCCAGTTCATCGACATGGCCAAACAGCAAACTGCCCAATGTAGACATAGCCACGAGCGCATAGCCCGTGGATATGGTCCTGCCAAACGGCTCACGCCCTGTCGCGTTCTGATGGGACAGCCACCAGCAGACCGCGACCAATGCGATGGACACGGCCATGTCGAACAGATCAAGGGCGGTCATTTCTTCACCATCAGCCGGTCCTGCATGGCCTTCACGGCCAATTCGCCGCCGGACCCCATCAGGAAACCCGCCGCCAGATAGGACAGCGCACCCGCGCCGGTCATGGAGTCGATGACATGGGCCAGAACCCCGCCAAGGAACACGGCAGACAGTGCGCCGCAGATCCCCTGAATGACCCGTCGCTTCCATTGTTCTTCGGGTGCAAGGACCGCGCGAAAAAACGCACCCCCGACACCGGCAAAGGCCAATAAGGCCAGTTGTTCACGCATGTTGTTGAATAGCTCGGCCAAGCTGTTTTGATCAGACATCTGCCCGCCTTTGTTTTCTAAATTGATTTGCCAATGCCCCTATTGGATACTGGCCAACGCCGCCTGCTCTGCATCGGTCATGGCCCGCAGGATGCCGGGCAGGTCTTGCTTGAGTTGCGCGACTGTTTCGGTTGCCCGGATGGCCGCTTCGGCTTCATTCCTGGCCCGTCCTGCTGCAACGGTCAGGCTGGCCATGCGGCTGTTCTTCTGAATGATGCGGCCCGCCATGACGGCAGCAGGATCATCGCCAGAGGCTTCCAGTGCCAGTCGCTCATCTTCGGCAAACAGACCGGACAGAAACGCCCCGGCTTCGGCATCGCCCGTGCTCTGATAATCACGCGCCCACCCAAGCTGCAGGGTGAATGTGTCCCGCTCTTCCGCCGAATAGTCACCTGTCAGATAGCGCAGCATTTCGGCATGGCGGTCTTTGACAATCGTAATAGCCGCGTCCCGGGCTTCTTCCGGATTGGATGCGTCACCCGGCACCCAGGGCTGCGCCAGTTGATCGTCAGACGGTGACACCACACGCGTGATGCTGGGCACATAGGGCGGAATGTCCCCGCTGTCTGCCTTCAGAACGGCGGGCGCTGCCGACACACCGGTCAAGGTCGCCTTCATATCCCCCTGATGCGTGATCGAACTGACCAGCACTTCCATGCTTTCCACGGTCGTTTGCTCGATGCTCACCAGATCACCCGGGGCCAGCTGATCGAAAGTCACACCTTCACTGGCACTTACCCGCCACAGGCCGTCCTGAACATCCGCCTGAAACACCACCTCGGTGCAGTCCTGACACCGCCAGCAGACCCGATAGCCATTCGCATCTGCGGGCAAGTCTTCATCCATCGTGAAACCGGCAAGCGAGCCGTCGAAATGTGCCTTCAGGCCAGTCACACGGGCCGCACCCACACCGATCAGCGGGACATCATGCACCAGCCGCACCTTATCCCCCATATTGACCCTGAGATGCTCCAGATCGCATTGCCAGGTGAATTCTTCAGGCCGAAGGATCGCCTGTGCCAGATGATACCGACCCAGCCGCCACGCATTGCCACCCGTCGCATCATCTTTCGACAGGACAACACCGCGCAGTTCCAGCGTCTCGAATTCGGTGGCATTGGTTTCGTCATAACCGTCCGCATAGACTGTGATTTCATCCTGCTGCCATTCCAGCCGCTCGGACAGGCAACGCACCCGGAAGCCGTGAATGTCCCTGGGGAAGCGGATTGCACCGGCAAAGCCCCAGGAATTTCGCGGGCTGAATTGCTGCACGATGGGTCCGGCCCCGCCGTCGCGGATCACCGAATATTTCAGATCCCGCAAGGCGCGGCGCGCCCGCCCGGATGCGCAGATCATGTCCAGCACCTCCGCCAGCGGGGTGGATTGGTCAATCACCCCGTCACAGGTCCAGTGCGGTTCTTCTGCAGCCCATGCCCGCAAATCGTCCAGTTGCAGCCGATCTGCCGCAACCGGATTGCCCAGGCCTGGCCCCATCAGCGCGCGGGCATAGACCCATGCCGGATGCCGGACAGGCTGTAGATCCGACCACGCTTCACCGTCCCAGACAGGCGCAAGCTGATGTACCACCGCGTTCAGCGTCTGGATTTGCCCGTTCAGCTGGTCGCTGGCTTTCACGCGAATGGCAATTTCAGCAATGTTGCGATGGCTTGGCAACGCGCCGCTTTGAACGGAACGAACAGCCGTCAGATAACAATCGTCGCGGATTTTGGTATCGTCGCTGTCATCACTGGTGCGCATGACCTCAATGTCATATTCCCCGGCTTCCGGCAGGGCGATGGTCTTTGTGTAACGCAGCGAAGCGGTTGAGCGGCCAGTGTGGGTTTCCGTGCCCGCATCCACCCAAACACCGGTGCCAACGCGACGATACCGATAGCGCACACTCACAGAGCGGTTCTGCTTGTTGCTGCTGTCATCGAACTGCACCAGCCCCTGATAGGTCACATCGATAGAGACAGAGACCGCGCGATCACGGGTCGCACGGACAACCGCCTCATCCTTGGTCAGGCGAACCGAATAGGTGTCTTCCGAAATATCATCGGGATAAAGTGACAGCGCCGCATCGCCCGTCCGCCACGCATTCACCTTCACCGTCGACTCAGGCTCCCTGCCTGCCTCCCTGTCTGCGGCCCTCTCTGCCAGTGCCCTCGCGGCTGCAACGAGCACTGATTCACCCTTCGGCACCACCACAGGCTCCTTGTCTGCCAGTTCCGGCATATGGGCCAAAGTCAAATCCTTATCGACGTTCAGAAACTCAATTTCGACGCCCTCGAATTCGGAGATCGGCGTCGTACCGATTTTCAGGGATTCCAATGCGACAGGTCCGTATCCAAATGTATAACGCCCCCTGAAGTGGATGTTATCAGCTTCGCCCTCTGTGTAGCCCGTCGCCGTTTTGGGCGGATACATCAGATGCCGCCCCAAAACGGTCGGAAAAATTCCATAGCGATTTGTAGCGTTGGCCGATCCCGTAATCGAGAAGTTCGGATCATCCTGCGAAGCTGAATTCGGCTTGACCGGGGGCGGAATGAGCGCGTTGATCAAGAGCGACCCGACAATGGTCACCCCGGCATAGGCCACCGCGTATACCAGAGTGCCCAGTTCCAGGGCAAAGAGCGTGCCCGCCACATAGCTGGCTGCACTCGGCAGGACAGCGGCCAGGATTGCCGCAGTAATGGGGTCATGTATCTTTGGGCCAACCAATACATGGCTGCCAGCCTTCGGGCGAACACGCCCCCAGGCATCCATCGGCACAACAGACGCGTTCAGGCCGTTGCTGATCGTGACCTGCACGTCCATCAGGAAACGCGGATCGATACCAACATTGCGCACGATTTCCGCAACCGTGGCACCCTCTTGCATCTGCCCCGCAACGGGTCGCCCCCGGAAAGGGTGCTGATAGGCAGCAAGATCAAAGCACTCAGCCCGCATACGCATAAATCCCTTCCATTCGGTCGCCCCACCCGGCGGTGCGATAGGTCTCGATCAGGCTTTCGCCCGTGTCCTGCCCGGTATGCAGCATCCGCTGATCATCCAGTCCATAGGCAATGTGCAGTTCCAGGCCGCGCACTTTGAACAGGATAGCGCAGCCCGGATGGCCCACGTTTACACGTCGCCAATTGGGCTTCTCATGTGCCGCAAAACCTTTGCGCATCGCGGTCTGCACGGTGCACATCGGGTCAAAGACAGTCCGCCCGTGGCGCGCGCGCTGCAGGGCAACAAACAGCCCCAGACAATCATAGCTTTCCGGCCCCCTGCCAAGTTCCCGGTAGGGAAGGCCAACCCAGTCATCGGTCCACATTGTGAAATACTGCCCGCTACGTTACGCTTTTGGCGTGACGACAGGTGCCGCTGCCGTCACGCCGATCCATGCGACAGGGAAGTGCCGAATGGAAATTATATCCAGATGCATCGCGGCAATTGCCGCCGCCCTGACAAGGACTTGATATGTTCAGAACCGTCAAAAAGAGCGATAGCCCAAATCTACCTGTCAGGATTTCAACCCTCGCATCCCTGAATGTGCGAAGCGACACAGTTGTCTTTTTTCGCGTAGAAAACCTGAAAGACCAGCAGCTTATCGTTAACGATATTCAACTCAGAGACCGTCGGGCCACCATGGGATATGGGCCTTCCAATGCCCGTTCGGAAAGTTTGGATGATTATGTCGAGAGCTGCATTTCCAATCGCGAAAAAACCATCGGAATTGACAGGTTTTTTCCGCCAACCATCGATACCGGTCATGCCTGCCACGGCTATGTGGTCATATCTGGTGGACAAACCAACGTTGACCTTGTGTTCACCGTGCAGAAGGCAAATTCCGACCGTTTGACAAAAATTGCGCACAAAGCGTCGTTGATCCCACCGCTTGCAGCTGTTCAAATCACATCTTCCGATATCCATACGATTTAGAACAGCGCCGGGGTGTTCTTTGGGTTCATAACCAGATGCCCGAACTGTGCTTCCAGGATTGGCTCGACGCCCAGTGTGCCGCTGATCTGTTGCGCGTTGTATTGCACAGCCCGCATTTCCATTTCCAGCGGCCCTACCTCGATGTGATCCGGGCTGGACGCCAGCACCCAGACGATACGCGCCGACACCGCACCGGTCACCGTGCGCAGCGCCTCGACCAGGCGACGGTCGACGTTGTCAGCCACCCAGTTCAGCACAGGAACGCCTTCGGCCTCTTCATCCGGCAACCCGATCCGGAAGGCCAAAGGCAGGTAAGTTTCACCCAGATGCGCAACCGGCTCCCAGTTCGGCACGATGCAGATGCTCTGATCCCAGCCGTCCTGCGTCAGTTTCACCAGGGGCAAAACAACTTCACCGGAACTTTCGGCATGCATGGCCGACAGCATCTGGGTGCTTAAGGTCGATCTCATGGCAACAACTCCAATGATACGCTGATCCGAAAGGCATCTTTGCCAATCGGCGCGACATGCCAGGGTTCATCGCCGCCAACAAAACGAAACATACGCAGATCATCCGTAATGGGGTGTTTCATCTGAAATCCCAATGCGCCCGACTGGATGTCCTCGACAAAGAAGCGGTCGAAATCCGAGATGCCTTTTTCGCTCACAGGCTCGAAAACCAGCAACACCGGGCGCGGCGCGGCGGTAAACCGGCGACGCTGTTTCGCTGGCCCCGCTTCCATATCCGTCCGCAGCACGGCCCCCACGGGCGCGCCAACGCTGATCTGGTCATACACGGGCGGTGGCATGAATTCCGGCCAATGGATCATCATGTGCCTTTCGCGTTTGGTCGCAGGCCAAATTTTTGACCAAGTGACTTGCTGTATTTTCCGCCCAGAATACCGTCATTGACAACATCATGCACCATGACATCGAGGCCCCGCCCATCTTGCGATGGCTTTGTCTCGATCCGTGCATTGCTCACATGATTGTGGATGGTGACGTTCACCAAAGCACCGGCGGTTGCCGAGGATGCGCCGCGACCAACCTGTCCGCCGCCAGCAAACCTGGGCACAACCGCGCCACGGTTGATTGCGTCGAGCATAGGCAGGGTTTCAGGCGTGACGGACGCGGCCCGAATGACGAATTCACCATCGGACAACCACGCGGGAATGCTGTCGGATGTGGATGTGCCCGGGCCATGAACAAGCCCCCCGGTCGCAGCCTCGACACCGCCGCCAAACAGTCCGGAAAAGATATTCCCAAGAAACCCGCCGCCCTGCCCAGTGCCCTCGCCGATACGCGCGAATTGCTCCGCCAGCAAATCAAACGCCCGATCGAAGGCCAGATCCAGCAAGCGTTTTGAAATTTTGTCCAGCGCATCATTCAGGTCTTCTGCGGCACGGATGTCCTGCAAAACGCCCTTTGCGAAGGCCTCAGCCGCCCGTTCGCTGGCCGTCTGGACACGGTTCAGTCGATCTTCGGTGCGCTCCAGTTCGGCGTTCAACACAGCTTCAGCATCTGCGCGGGACAGACCCATTTCGATCAGCGCAGGCAGCAACTCGCGCAGGCGTTCCCGTTCGGCATTCAACTCCTGTTCGATGTAGAGCGCCTTTTGACCATTCTCGACCAGCAATTCACGCGCCGCCGCCAGGTTGCGTTCGGCATCTCGATCCGCGCTGGAAGCTGAACCACCGCCCCCGCCATGAGTGGCAAATCGCTCATCGATGTTCGCAAGGCTCTGCCGGTGCGCGGCTTCGGCTTCTGCCAGACGCTCCTGGCTTGCCCCGGTGGCCTCCAACTGTTCGCGCAGCGCATCATATTCCCGCGTTTGGCGGGCAACGGCTTGTTCCTGGGCAGACAGGCTGTTGAGGTGTGCACGGTCGGTGAAGGCTTCAAAGGCCTTGTCAGCGTCCCGCATTGCGTCCGCCGTGCCATCAATTTCATCAGTGGCCAGTGCGTAGAGTTCGTTTGCCCGCGCTATCGCCTCCTCACGTTCACCGGATGGCAACAGGTTTGCATGAGCCAATGCGGCGTCGCGATCAGACGCTGCCTGGGTCAAGGCCTCCTGTACCCTTGCCGCCTCGCGTAGATGTGGGATGGCCGCGATAAGTCCTGCAATTCCGGCCTGAGCAGCGGCAGCACTCTTC
This sequence comes from uncultured Paracoccaceae bacterium, assembly GCA_951812305.1. Taxonomy (GTDB): domain Bacteria; phylum Pseudomonadota; class Alphaproteobacteria; order Rhodobacterales; family Rhodobacteraceae; genus Rhodobacter_B. The sequence goes on along the minus strand of CATOSB010000002.1, from coordinate 860,793 downwards.
GCCAACTTCTCCGCCAACTTAGCCGCTTCATCCAAATTCGTAGACAGCGCCGGAACTGCCTGTGTTAGGATTCTTACAGCAGCCTCAAAATTAAGGACCTGGACCTCGGCTTCCAATACAGCGTCACGATTATCCAAAATTGCCTGCTCTTGCGCCGTTAACTCTTTTCCGGCCGCGCGCGCAGCTGCTGCAAGTTCATAATTAGCATCGGTAAGTTCTTCCACTCTCTCCTGCGGCACTTTGATACTGTCAAAGCTGGGTGTATTCCATGCACGACCTGCCCCTCTGGAGGTCGCTTGCTCCCGGAAGTTTTCTAGTCTCAATTGATGCAGTGCGCCTCCCTGCTCGATGCGCCTCAAGGCGGCAAGATTATTTCGCGCGTCGACCAATTCAGATTGAGCAAGCAGTGCCTTTGCCGCGCGTAGTTTTTCGTTGGCTTCGATGCGGGTTTGGATGCTGTTTACATCGTCCTGTGCAGCAGTCCTGGCGGCCTCCCCACCTGCGCGGGTGGCAGCAGCCAATCGTTTTTGCGCCTGCTCCAGTTTGTCATAATCGGTCAACAGGTCCGAGTTTACTTTTTCCAGTTGACCAATTGTTTCGGACAGATTTTCAAAGCTGTCTCTGGCGCGGTCTACAGGTGTTTTGAGTTGGCTCATAATTCCAACAAACAAAGTAAGCCCAGTGATGGCCAGACCTACTGGTCCGCCAAAGAACGCCATCACCCCGCTCGCGACGCGCATTGTCGCAGTCCAGGCGCGTGTTGTAACTGCCGCAGCCTTTTGTGCTGCCGTCAGCGCGCGCGTCGATGCAAGTGCGCGGGTTTGTGCGCCGGTCAGGGCGTTAACTGCCTTTGTGTGAGCGCGGGTTGCGCGCTCCAGTTCCAGGCGCGATGCTTTGGTGACATTGCCCTGTAACGCACGCTGGCGAATGTCCGCTTGAGCGACGCGCAAACGCTCATCTGCGGCAACCTTTTCCAAACGTCGTTGCGCCAGGAGTTCACGGGATGCAGCAAGCTGTTGCCTTGTGGCAGCAACATCTGCCCTGAGCGCAACGGTTGTTTTCTGTATGGCACTGCCAAGCGCACCCAAGCGACGACTGCCCGCTGTCGCCAGAGAAACAACCCCGATAACCTTTATGGCCCGCGCCATCGTTTCTGCGCCCTCGCCAACCCCGGCCATGTATTCGCCAAGGGAGGCGATAGCCCCGTTGACGGCGGCAGTCGCGCCAAGGGTTTCGTCAACCTTGCCCGCATAGGCCACCAGACCAGCGGTCAGAACGGTGAAGGCCTCTTCGCCAGACACCGCCAACGCACCGAATTTTGCATCAGCGGTCGATGCAAGGTTATCCAGGGCTTCCAGCACAATCGCACTGGTCAGCTTCTGATCTTCCGCGAACTTCTTTAGTTCGGCGCGGGTAACACCAGCGGCCTTTGCCAAAGCATCAAGGAACTCAACAGGCGCGTTTTCCCGGATCGAGCGGAATTCGTCACCGGACAGAACGCCGGATTGAAGCGCTTGCCCCAACTGCAGGGACACCGATGCGCGCTCAGAACCGCTGGCCCCACCAGATGCCAACAACTTCTGAAGGGTTTCCACACGGCGCGTCGTAATTTCGATCCCGTCACCTGTGGACTTCGCCAGTCGCTGAACAGCCGCCGCCGTTCCCCCAACGGAACTGCGGGTCCGAATGGCCAGATCCACCAGACTTTGCTGCGCAGCCGCGCCAGTGACCCCAATGGACTGAAGCCTGCGCTCAACGTCGCGCCACTGTTCTGCATACCTGCGCAACTGAATAACAGCAGCGCCGCCTGCAACGCCTGCCAGACCGGACAACGCGGTGCGCGAGGCAAGGATATTCCGGGTCGAGCGCTCCCATCGGGCATCAACACGGCCAAGCCGGTCACGGGTCAGACGATGCTGTTTCTCCAGCGTCTGATCATATATCCGCGCACCTCTTTGGAAATTGCGCGGATCGGCACGATATTCCGTCAAAATCACGTCACGATTTAGCATTGACCGCTTTCACTTTCTTTTCAAACGCCTTCAGTGAAGGCCAGAATTCCTGCGGGGATGCCGCCCGGAATTCGGTTGGGGACCAGCCGAGATGGACCGTTGCAAAGGCGTAGGTTTCTTCTACCCAGTCCCGTCCGACATGATCGTCGGGGCCACCCCGGCCTCCCACTTTCCCTGCGCCTCTTTCGGCGCGTAGAGGCAATTCAGCAGGAATTGTGACAGGGCCGTCCGAATTCCCGCAGAGGTAATGCGCTCGGCAAAGATCACATTGCCAAGGGCATCAATGCTGTCAAACGCTTCACCCGCAGCCTGGCATCCATACCAGATGATCAACACCGCCTCTTCGATCCGAAGACGCTTTTCGGGCAGCAGTTCCAGAAGCTCCTGCACGGTCAGACCCGTGCGCGCCTCAATATCCCGCATAGCCCCGTAGGTGGGGCGCATTCCGTAGGATGCGCCCCCAAGGGTTACGGTGACCATTCCCGCCTGCATCAGGGGTTCACAGTCCGCTCAGGATCATCGCCAGCGAAGGCCATGGACACGTTGACCGCGATGATGCCATCGGTGCCCGCGGTTTCTTCCGAGATCGTAATTTGGGCACAGCCAGCAATTTTGTGCCCCCCCTTGGCATTATTGTCGTATGCGACCATCACCGCCTCATTGCTGTCAGACAGCGCATAGAGCAGATTCTGGCCTGCCGAAAGCGGGCGCACCTTGTTGAAGGTGAACGTGATCGTCGCGCCCTCTTCCGACTGATAGGGCAGCGACCCGTTTTTCGCGCGCACCACGTTCTGCGACTTGCCCGAATTGTATGTTGCATCACCCTGATATTCGACTTGCACCATCGTGCCAGACCCGTCATCGACGGAAATCAGCACGTCTTTTCCTCTTACTCCAGTTACTCCAGTCATCTCTAACCTCCGTGGATCATGACTTTAAAACGACTGACCCCGTGATGTATCGCGGGGTCTTCATCCGGCGCATCGTTGCTGGTGATGTGTTCGATACCGCTTGCGCCACACAGCGGTTCCCAGCAATCGAGCGCAGAGACCACAAGGGCCTGAATGCGCGCGACCTTTTTGGCTCCATCAACAATGATGTCGCTGTCTGATGCCGTGTCGACGCAAAAGACATGCGCCATGAATGTGTGACGGTCGATGTGGCCCGCACCGCCGCCGCCATGAAGGACGCCAAAACCGTCCAACCGGACAAAAAGCTGATAATCACACTCGGTCACGTCCGTCACCACAGGCACATCGTCCGTTAACTCTTCGTGAGTTTCGGAAGAAACCCCATGGCCCGCCAGTTCCGCCACAAGACGCGCAACCAACGCTTCCTGCAATTCCCATCTTTTCTGGACCGTCATTTTACATTCCCCTCCTTTCCGCCGCCTGTTCTTGCCAGCGCACCGGGCGCGGCTTTGCCTGACAGCGCACGCGCTAAAGCCGCCCGCATCCGACCGGCATGTTTGCCTTCGACCTCCAGGACCGCATGGTCGTGGAAAGGCCGCGCCTTCATTTTCGATGTGCCGTCATGCACAAAGCGGGCGTAGAACGCCCCGTCCTTGCCGCGCGCCTTGCGGGTCAGATATCCAACCAGACCCCGCGCACCTTTTGAGCGGATCGACTTGCGATACCACCGCTTCAAACGACCGGATCGCTTTGCCGTCATGGCGTCGATATTCTCACGGCCAGCCTGATGGACCTCATCAACCGTTTCGGAAATTGCCTTCGCCACATTGGCATCCAGCGCCTTGACCCGCGAAGCCGACTTCCGCCGCGCCCTTTGAATGCCCGTCACGCGCATCGGGTCGGACCGTCGGTTTCGCAGGTGAAATCAATCCATGCGCCATCCCCGGACGGGATGATCGAGCGGATATTGAAGGTGACACCATTCCGGTCTTTAATCCGCCATGCCGTATGAACAGTCTTTGTGTCCCGATCCGCGCGAACTGAAATCACCGCTGTGTTGCGCCCGGTCAGTCGCCCGGCAATCACCGTTTCATCACCCCGCAGATAGACAATCCTTGCCCATCGGGGAGCGACATTTTCCCAACGTGTGTCACCTTTTCGTTGAAAGGTGATACGCGATTTCAGATCACCCGATTGCATCAGACGAACACATGCACCAGCGGTGCGATCATGGCATCAACCGCCATAGGCACCTGATGGGCGGCCTGGCCGGTGGTGACGGCGGCGCGGTTGTCAAACCAATGCGCGACCAGCAGCCGAACGGCCTGCTTCAGATTGTCGGGCACATCCTCTGCGGTTGCCCAGCCGGCCCGGCATGTCAGATGCAGCCCGGTCCGGTCGCCCGGCAGGTCCATCAAAAGCGCATAGTCTTCCATCCGGGTCACGGTGACGCCGGTCACTGGTGCCCATCCACCCCGGTCATCAAGCCGTTCGATTGCGAATTCGCGGCAATCGGGAAACGGCAGGAACACCGCTTCGGGATTGCCGATAAGTGGAAGCGCCCATTTCTGGCGCAGGATGCAACGGCCCAACCGGCCGGTGTAGCCATCGAGGAAGTCAACCGCAGACCGTTCATAGGCCTCGATCAAGCTGTCCTGTTCATCGGTATCCGCACGGACCTGCTGTCGCAGTTCTTCCACCGGCACCAACGCGCCCTGCGGCGCTTCCACTCGAAACGGGCGCATCAGTCGTTTGCTCCGCCCGCCTTGTTTTCAGGGGCTGCGCCCTGCGCTTTCTTTTCAGCAGCGGCCTTTTCAGCAGCGGCCTTTTTTGCAGCGGTGTTTTTGGAAGCGGCCTTTTTTGCAGCGGTGTTTTCAGCGGCGGTGCCGGTTTGGCCTTCGTCCAAACCGAGCGCCGCGCTTACCGCCGCTCGATCCTCATCACGCAAACAACCCAGTTCAAAGGCTGCTTTTGCCTCGACCGAATCCGCTTCGAATTCGCTCTCTGGGGTGAAATCTGTCGGATAGGCCGACCCCGGCACAACAGCGCGGAACGGCAGGATGGGTTTGATCATGGTCTTGTTTCCTCATGAAAAGCCCCGCGAAGCGTAAACCTCGCGGGGTGATTGCGTTTCGATCCTTCAGGGTGATGCGGTTTACGCGGCGACCTTCAGGAACTTGACGGCATCGTCATTGGTGGGCGCGCCGCCCAGTCGCTGACGGATGTGCCACTTGACGAAACCGGGCTTGGTGATGTCGTCGCGGGTCACGCGCAGGTCATGACGTTCCACCAGCGTGTAGGCCATGCGGAAGTCACCGAAGGCGATGGGCGTGGCGTTGGCCGCAATGCCCGGCATGGCCTCGGCAGTCGAAACCGCATAGCCCAGCAACGTGGCAGGCTGACCCACTGCCAGGCCATCGGCCCACAGGAAGCGGTCTTCACCGTCTTTCATCGTGCGTACCTTCGACGTGGTCAGCGAGTTCATCAGGAACCGGCCATTGGCGCGATACCGGGACTTGGTCAGATAGACCAGTTCGATCAGTTTCTCCGCGTCACCAATAGTGGCTGCCTTGCCCGATTTCAGGAACTGGAACACCCTGTCCGCACGGTCACCATCGGCATCCGCGACCGGCGCGGTGCCCAACAGGCCCAGGGGCTTTTTGGCTCCGTTACCTGCAATCACGGCCATGTCGCGCGCATTGGCGAAGGACGTGCGGGCCGAATCCACCAGCCAGTTCTCGATGTCGAAGAACACATCGTCCAACTGCTCTTCCTGCGCTTCGGGATAGGCATAGACGGTGCCCATGGCCGGTTCGACCTCATAGACATCCGGCTTGGCGGTTCCCGCACGGTCATCGCCCGCACCGAGCCAGCCAAAGCCCAGACCACCCTTGTCGACGATCTCCTTGTAGTCGCTGGTGCCAACGCCAACCACCTTCACCAGACCGGCCATGACGCTGTCATCATTGGTCTTGGTCTGGATGTCCCGGGCGATAACCGTCGGCACGGCCACGCCGGAGCCGGAACCGGTGGCGGACCCAAGCGCCTTGACATCGAGGCCAAGCGATTTGGCTTCCATGTCGCGCAGACCTTCTTTCTGGCTTTCCGCACCGCGTGCGCGTATGAAGTCGACAAACGCCGACTTGTGCGCAATCTGGTCCTCGTTCGGGGCATCCTCACTACCGGTGCCCCGGCGACCGGCCTTCAGCGACGCCTCTTCGGCCAGTTCTTTGGCTTCCTTCAGTTCGGCCAGATATTCTGTTTCCATCTTCTGGCGCTTTTCGTCCAGATCGGTCACGATAGCTTCCAGCTTTTTGAAGCTGTCTTGATCGACCACGTCACCCTGAAGCTTTTTCACTTCATCACGCAACGTCTGGGTGCCTTTGGCCTGTTCCTCGATTGCGGTTTTTACTTCTGCAAGAGTTGCCATTCTTTCCTCCTATGACAACGAGTTCATGAGGCTGGATGCCATTGCGGCTTCCAGCAGTTCCGAATAGTCCTCATCGCCCGAGTCACTCAGGGCCTGAACACCTTTATGGCCGTCCCGCATCAAGGCGCTGACGACACTGCGCGACATCTTCGAATCCCTCAGAAGTTGACGCTCAAAGTCCCGTTCCGACATCGCAGCGGCCTTCACCGCGTCGATGGTTGCTTCGGGGTTCATCGGGAAGGTCACAAGCGACACTTCCCAAAGGTCTGCTTTTTCAATCACGCGGACCCACCGGTCATCGACCTTGGCTTCACGGAATTCCAATGTGCGGTAGCCGATGGACAAACCGTCGATAGCACCCGCCTTGACCAGTGCCGTGGCTTCACGGCCCTTTTCAACATCACCCAGAATGCGGCCCTTGACCCAGAGGCCCTTGTCATCCTCTTTGACTTCATCCCAGACGCCAATCGGGCTCCAGGAGTCATGCTGCCAGAGCATCTTGACCTTGGTGTCGCCCTTCAGGCTGTCAGCAAATGCGCCCGCCTCGACGATGTCATAGCCTTTGTCGATATTGCCGTAGATCGCGCCGTAGCCTTCCACGGTGCCATCCCTGGCCGCTTTGAATTCGGGGGTCACAAGCCCCTCTGCCACCTCGACGGCCGACTTGGCCTCCATCGGGTGCGGGCGATCATTCGTCATCATCGTCGCCATCCTTTTTTTCTTTCGGTTTTGGGTTGGTCAAAAGCGGGAATGCCGGGTCATCGCTGACGCCTGTGGTCGGCAGGTCTTCCAGCCTGGCAACGGTCAGGGGTGACATCGCACCGACAGTCCGCAATGCCATGTAAAGCTTGGCCCGCGACTCCGGATCGCCCTGCAGAAGTCCTTGAAGGGCAATGTCGCAATAGTACCCCTCAGCCACTCTTGCATCGCCCAGAACATCCTTGTCGAAGGTCTGGCGGAAGCGTTTGGTCCAGGGCTGAATACAAACCTCGACGTGCTGGCGGTTCGAACTGTAAAGGCTCGCGTTGTTGTGTTCCGTCAAGGCATGCATCAAGTGCGCAGGCTGCACCCGATATGCACTGGCAATCTGGGTGACAACGCGGGAATAGGTCTTGTCCTGCTGCAATTCCTCCGGCGTCATGCTCAGACGAATGTAGTGCAGCGCGCCCAGGTCCACGGGCATAAGCCCGCCATCCCCGGAAGGGCCGAAATATCTTTTGATCCGACTGACAAAGGTCTGGGCCTTGTCCTGCGAGTTCAGGCTTTCCGAACTGATGATGCCATTTGGACGCCCGGCTTTCTTCGCAAGACCGGTCATCATCAGGTCCAGGCGCCGGGCCAGATCGATGGCCTGGCGGGCTGTCTGGGTCACGTCCATGCCCAACTGGGGGCCTCGCAACACCATCAAATCGGCGCGGTCGACCTCTTCCCAACGATCCCTGCGCCATTTGATGCGCCACTTGCCACGATTTTCGCTCAAGCAGCGCCGCTTGATTGGAACAACTTCGCGCACCTTGCCGCCAACGCGGTTCAGATAGGCCACGCCGCACCCGCCAAGCGCCGCTGCCGCCACAACGGCTTCGATCCATTCCATCGCGGTGAAGCCATCGTCTTCATCGGTGGCGGGTTTCCCGATACGGCTCAGAACGATGTGTTCAGGCTCTGCAGTCGCTGTTTCACTGCCGTCTTCCGTGGCGCGCTTCAGCTTGGCGGGCAGCTTGGCGACATCTTCCGAAATCACCCGAACCGCCGCAAAGACCGCCATGACACCCAGGGCTTGCTCTGCCGATACCCTGATCGCCGCCCCGCCGCCGGGCATACCGCTGTCGATGGCCTCAAGGATGCGCGCTTCCATGGCCGATTTTCTCTGAAGAAACCGGAACATCAGACAAGCACCTCTTCCATGTCCAGCAGCATAGCCCCACGGCCGGAAGGCTCGGGGTGCCAGGACATCAATTCGGCGGCATCAAAGAGCGACATCAGACCATCAATCTTGCCCTTGCCGCTCTCAGCCTTTGTCGGGATTTCGCCATTGGCGCGCTCTTCCATGCGGGTGTTTTCGACGCACCACGCCATGATGTCCTGATCTGCATGACGAAAACTGCCTGCTTGCAAAAGCATCGCGGTGGACGCGGCAACGTTGCTCAGCCGGAAACCCTGAGTGACGCCGTAGAGTTCCTTCATCCGGTCAAAACCGGCTTGCTCGAAAGCGTCGGTGGCAAGGTTTGCTCCCTTTCCGGCCGGATCGATGCCGATGCAGAACCCTTCGGCCAGTTTGCCAGTGTCCCGCAGACGAATACACAAATCAGCCACATGCCCGTAACCGTCAGCAATCAGATCATTAACGATGAAGAAATCACCCTGCTTTTCAAAATCGCGCAGCTGACTGGCAATGATTGGACGCTTCTTGAAAATGATGGGATGTGCCCAGAGCCGCGCCCAATGCAGCCAGTTGCCGGTGCCCTCTTCTCGACCGATCACTGAAAAGGCCAGAAGGTCATCCTGCCCGCCGGGATCGATACCTGCCGTGATGACCTCTGAACGCTCAATCAAGCTGGTCAGCGACAGGGTTTCATCTGCACATTCCTCCCAGAAATCCGCACCGATCCAGCGGTCATCCAACATGCCGATGCCGATTTCAATGTTCAGATGCTGACTGGCCCAGATGCGTTCTGCATCCGTCGACGCGGAACCATTGTTTTCATAGTCATCGTGCAGGGCGTCTTCATCAATCGAATAACCAAGGTTCGGCAATATCAAGCGCCAGTTTCCAGTATTGCGCCAGAAGTGTTCGTCTTTCTGCCGGGCCTCTGGAAACTCATAGAGGATCGGCAACATGATTGGATTGTTACCGCCTTTGCCGTCGCGAATAGCACGTGCCTTCCCAAGTTCCAACTTCCAGACACCCGCCGGACGCTTGTCCGATTGGGTTGTGATGAACATCACCTGTGCGCGGTTCCTGGTGATTCCACCGCCGCGAATCTGTTGAAGGACTGCCTGTGCCTTGGCCGCACGGCCCAGCAAGTGAAGTTCGTCGATGATTGTCAGAAGCGGGATTTCACCGGTGACAATCCCTGTGTCGAAGGTTTTTACCTGCAATTCAGTGCCATTTGTCCGGTGTTCGATCAGCTTAGTGTTGTCTGTACACTTGAACAAATCCCGCAAAGCTGGGTCCAGCTGGATCATATCGCCCGCTTGCTTGTACAGACGCTGCGAGATGTTCTGAGATGGGCCAATCAACAGCATTTGGCCGTTCGGAACATCGTTCAAATAGAGCGCCGTCAACGCCAGAGCAGCTGAATAGGTCGTTTTCGACGATTTCTTTGGCACCATGCACAGCAGTTCCCAAACCAGCTTCCTTTTGGTTTCCGGATCTTCGCTGGCCAGGAAGGCCAGCATGATTTCCTTGAACCAGTCACCACAGGCATCGGCCAATCGTGGTGCCCCGGGGACATCAGGCAATCGCAGACGCTCAAAGAATACCAACGCCCGCGCAGCCCGTCCTTCATTCAATGGGACGTTGCACATTGGCACCTGCCCAGCTTGAATGCGCTCCCACCAATCTGGGCAAGCGAACCGCTTCAGATCAGTTGACACGACCACGAACCCTTTCTGCAGCTTCTGAAAGTTCCGCCTCAAGCTGTCTCTCAGCATCAGAAGCAGCATTCGCGCTGATCTGCTTTTTACCCAAAGCCTCCGGGCGTGTGCCTTCAATTTCCTTGTCCAAATCACCCAAAGTCCGCATCAGGTCATTCCGGTCGAGAAGCTGCTGGAAAATTCGTTCAGCACTGATATTGCCAGCCTCCGCCGCCTCCCAAACCCTCATGAACCGCCTCACTTCCAACTGATCACGCGCCATGTCTCGAACTCTTAACTCGGATCTAAAATGCCGTTTCAGCGTCGGGACAGAGATACTCTTGCCCGTTCGTGGATCGCGTATGACACCGGCAATGCGCGCATTCGACCACCCCATGGCCAGCAACATGCTGATTTTACGGGCATTTTCGTCCGTCCGCTCAAATGGCGGTCGACCGCGCGTTCGAGGCTTGTCAAAAATGACATTCCCGAAGAGGTCGACCGAGGTCGAATTTTCACGATCCAAGAAAAAAAAACTCCGAATTGGGGCCATGCGGGTCTGGCCGTTGGGGGCGCTCAGCCTTTTGACCGCCCCCCCCTTGATTGATGGTTGCCGGTGAATGGGCGGTCAGTGCCGCCCGCGCTTCTCGATGCTTTGCTTGACCCTGTCGTGATATTCCCTCGACACGGCCTGCAGGTTGTCTTCGTTCCAGAACAGGTCCGGGTCGCCACGATGTGGCCGGACGTGGTCGACCACCGGACTGTTGGGTGCCGGATACTTGCCAACCAGCATCACGCCGGTTGCCTGACAGGTATAGCCGTCGCGCTTCAGCACAGACCGACGCAACCGTTGCCAACGCGCGGTCTTGTACCAGCTGCGCCATCCTTGCGTCCGGTCACGGTGGCGGGACCGCTCAGCTTCAGTCTTCGGTGCGTCACCCAATCTGGATGGCATGGAACCAAGGCGCGGCCTGGCAGAGGACAGTCGCCCCACAGTCAGGCTTCGTCAGGCACCGGGCCAACACCCACCATGATAGGTGGATGTGATTGACCCAGCAGCTGGACATGGATTGGAGCACCGTTCATCAGCGCTTCCAACTCATCGGGTGTCGGATGCCATGCCGTCACCATGGCCGGTGTCTCTTCGCCATTGACCGAACAGTTGATGGCCACGTCACGGATGGGCAGGCCAAGGTAGCCCTGCGATTTGCCGATGACGCGCGTTGCACCTTCGATGTGTCCGACCAGCATGGCATCCCCCTCGACCGCCGCATATTGTTCCACTGCACCAGCTTCATCTGGTGTCAGCATGGTTAGGTCAGCATCGGCGCTGGCCGCGAACGCAGGCGGTGCGTGAATGTCGAATGTGTCAACAGAAGCTGCCGCCATAAGCGTTGACGCAACAAAGGCCAGCCCAGCCAGAGCCAGTTTTTTCATGATAATCTCCAAACATATGTTGATGGGCATCAACGCAAAGCGCCCGCCAAGGATACCTGCGGGCGCATTTCGTGATGATAATGGTTTTGTTGCATCCGGTGGTCCTTACGTCAACAACATTTTGTATGTCCGTCATTCAAATGCCCTGCATACGCCCCAGAGCGGCGCACAGGGCCTCTTGAAGAGCCTTTCGGTTTTTTCCAGTCGCGCGCCAGCTATGGGCCTCCAACACGTCGCTCAGGGCGCGTTCACCAATGCAGACACCATCAACCAACCTGCGCACGGTAATCAGCCTGCGGCCAATCTGGCGAAGCTGAACGTCACCAATCCTGACGCTGCCTTCCAAGGCGGGCACCTTCCGCTTGGTATCTTTCGCCACACCGTCCCCGATAGCCTCATGGAACATGTCCAGCCGTTCGGTGTCGCGCATGTAGGCCACCATGAAATCGGTATCACCCTGACCGTCAGTCTGAACATCGAAGACCCTGGAACACTTCACGCCCGCAGACTGGACCCGCTCATGCAGGGCGCGATAGTCACGACCCGCACCAACCTGTGCCGCAGTGAAAGGGACATCACCGCCGCGCCGCGTGGCCTGGTCGGTCATGGTGTCGAAGATGTCGCGGACCTGACCGGGACAGCCCGACCGATAAGGGACATGCCGCCATTCGCCGCCGCTGTCCGTATCGTGCCAATAGCCTTCGCGGAATGGGGCAAGCGGGCCACGTGCGGGCGCGGTGATGATCCCGGCGCTGCAGCCATCGGGGGCCGTCCCGAGGTCCATCAGCCGCGCGCGTTCCTCTTGTGACATTTCCCTGCGGCAGTCCGCGCAACACAGATGAAAGGCCACCCTGGCCCCTGTTTCATCCACACAGCACGTCTTTTCGACCCTTTTTAACTTCATATCTAACCTCAATTTACCAGATGTTGTTGTTTCGATTGAATTGAAAACGTAACTCCCAAGCACCCCCCACGTTTGAGTGTTATTGTCAGTTTTATGGTGAGTCGAATTTGCCATTTTGCGCGTGTTTTTTTTCTTTCTTGTCTGAATTCTGTGGCGCCGGGTTGATTTCTCTGAATCAGTGGTGGGATGGATCAGGTTGCCGCCCTTGAACAACTTCTCGCCACGGCTCTGCGTCGGATCGCTGAGCTTGAAGCTGCGTTGGCGAGCATGGCGGAAGAGATCACGGACCTGCGCCGACAGTTGGCCAAGAACAGCAGCAATAGCAGCAAGCCCCCTTCAAGTGATGGCCTGAAGAAGCCAGCCCCGCGCAGCCTGCGTGGCAAATCCGGAAAGAAAAGTGGCGGCCAAGTTGGCCACCGGGGCGACACCCTGCGCCAGACGTCAACACCCGACTTTGTCGAACGGCATGAGGCGACGCATTGCAGCGCCTGTCAGAGCGCCCTGACGGCGGAGATGGTGAAAGGGATCGAGAAGCGTCAGGTGTTCGACTTGCCTGCGCCACGCCTGGAGGTCACCGAGCATCAGGCGGCGGTTTATTGTTGCGACCATTGTCGAGCCACGACGACGGCTGGCTTTCCCGATGGCGTGGCCGCGCATGTGCAATATGGCACGCGCATGCGGGCAGTGGCGGTCTATTGCAATGTTCAGCAGCTGATACCCGAGGATCGGGTCTGCCAGCTTATGCGCGACCTGTTTGGGGCCACCAGCTTGTGCGCGGCCAGCGTGACCAACTGGACGCGCGGCGCGGCAAATAAGATGGGTGTCGTGGTTGAACACATTCTCGCCCGGCTTGCCGAAGGCGGCGTTCGGCATCTGGACGAGACCGGACTTCGTGTTGCCGGCAAGCTGCACTGGCTGCACACGATCTGCGATACCGCCTTCACCCATTACCGCATCAGCGCCAAACGCGGTGCTGTTCCAACCTTCCTGACCGGCGGGACGATCATTCATGATCACTGGAAACCCTACTACGCCCATATGAGCGGAGTGGACGCCCACGCCCTCTGCGGGGCGCATCACTTGCGCGAACTCAAGGCCATCGAAGAGATCGAAAAAGAGCCTTGGGCGACGGAGATGAGCGCAGTGCTTCATAGCGCCAATCAGCTCAGATGCGCGGCTCAGGATCAAGGCGAGACCGAACTCCCGGAACTGGTTCGCCAGGGTATAGTCACCAGATACATGGCGATCCTCGCCAAGGGGCTCGCCTTCCACGAACGCCAGCCCCCGCTGGCCAAAAGCCCCGGCACCCGCGGCCGAAAAGCCAGGCGGCCAGGCCACAACCTGCTCCTCCGCCTGCGTGACTACCGCGATGACGTTTTGCGATTCATCGCCGACTTCGCGGTCCCATTCACAAACAATCAGGCCGAACAGGACCTGCGCATGATGAAGCTGCGCATGAAAATCTCGGGCACCTTCCGCACCCTCGAGGGCGCGCGGGTCTTCGCCGACATCAGGTCCGTCATCTCGACGGCCAGAAAACACCGGTTCAACATCCTGGAAATCCTGACCCTGTCACCACCTCAGATCATCGCACGGCTCTGACGGAACAAAACCCCGCAACCCTATCGGACAGGGTGCTTGGGAGTTACTTGAAAACAAGATGTTGAATTCGCTTGGGTTGATTGGGTTCAGGGTGGGTTGATTTGATGGAATGGGCACCATGCCGCTAAGTGATTGGGCAGAAAGGGTAAAATCAATGTGGGTGGGTTGATTGGGTTGATTGGGTTCAATTCTGGGGGCTACGCGTGAGAACCAAATCCCCCCGAACCCCAAAATGTCGCGCGCACGGAACGTTTGGGAAAATGAACCCAATCAACCCACGAAACCCACGAAACCCGATTAACCCATGTTTTCCAACGGCTTCTAGAACACCGCCAAAAGACGCCAATCAACCCACGCTTGGGCCGATTGGGTCCAATGTGCCCATATATTTCGAAGTTGAGAGTGTAGGGGTGCGGGGTGCGGGCGGCGGCGCGCTGACGATATGCCGCCCGGGCGGTCACCCGGGTTGCCTCGGTCGCCACGCCCTACAGCATGGCAGCGCAATATGCGCCCGTATGTCAGTGGTGAAAGTCACAGGTCATACTCATCAGAGTCGCCTGACGCGTTGTCCTGGCGCGGATAGGGCTGGCCGTTCTTGTCGCGCGGTGCCTCATCAAAGATCTTCTTGAATTCCGGCGTGAACCGGATGCCGGAAATTTTGGCGACACCGCTCTTGATCCGGCAGAAGGTTTTGCCATCGGCACTGCGATACTTGCCGGCCTTGTCGTTCAGACGCCGGCCGGTGGTGTTTGCCGTCCACGTCGACATGCCATTGAGCGCAAGCCAGAGATTCAGCGACCTTCCGAGTTCGGCCGTATCGATCCTGTCACTGCTGTCACCCGTGACCAGGCAACTCGTGGCCAGGAACCGGCCGACGGGGTCATTGTCCTGGCGGTATTCTTCCGTCGCGTCGCTGACCTCTGCTGGTTCCTGCAAACCACCTTCGAGATAATCTAATAGCCCTTCGATCAACCAATTCAGAATGCCGGAACGCTCTTCCCAAAGCTTATCAATCAGTTTTTCATCGCGTTCTTCTAGCGGGATTTTTTCACCGAAAAGGACCAAAAGCACCCGGCGCCAGATGCCATCATCCGTGCCACGAATTTGCGGCTTGTGGTTGCCGCTTATCGTCAGTTTGAAGAACGGATGCGCTTCAACGAAGTTCTGGTTCAGAAGGCGCACAAGCATAGCCTCACCGCCGGTCAGTTCCTTGATCAGACCTTCCTGCAGGCGTTGGCCTTCTTCCGGTTCCGCGGCCCGCACCATGCGCGCCCAGACCAGCGGGAAGATGTCCGGCGTGGCCTCGCCACCGCGGCGGCGGTTATCGCCGGTAAAGCTTTCGATTTTGGCGGAGTGCGCATAGCCGTCCAGCATGCGCGCAATAAGGTCTGTCAGCACGGATTTGCCATTGGCACCGTCGCCATAGAAAAACGCAAAGCGCTGAATCCGAAGTCCTGTCATCGACAGACCAAGCCAGCGCTGCAGAAACCTGCGCATTTCTTCATTCGGCTGAATGCGCCGCAAAAACTTATCAAACTTCGGACAGGTTGCCTGTGGGTCATAAGCCACAGGCATCATCTTGGTGACCAACTGGAAGCCGTTAGTAATAGGGCTTGGCAGTTCGCGCGCGTGGTCGACGGGCGTCACGATCGCCATCTTTGAGAACCCGGCATCGCCACCACCTTCCACATGGAACTTCAGAAGGCAGGTTTCGGTGTTGATCAATAGTGGGTCACTATCCAGACATTCTATGGGCCGGGACAATGCCACAGTCGATTCCAGCGCCATATTTTTGATTGCGCCGGAGTTACCAGAAGATCTGGCAAAGGTGGTATGACGTTGCCGAGTTGATCCACGTCCCCAAAGCGCGGAATTCAGCTTATCTTTCTCGGTTTGCAGTTCCGAACGTTTCTTGTCGCGATCTTCGGCGCTCAAAGCGTTTTCTGTGTCGAAATTCCGCAAGGCATCGCGGATCGTCTCCAAACGATCTACGGCGCGTTGCTCAAACGCGCTCAACTGCAGGTGCGGAATTTCTTTCAAAATCCTATCTTGGATCTGTTGACATTTTCCCCGCATGAGAACGTCATCCTCATCGTGCTCCCAATACCGACCGTTCCAAACGAGCCAACCAAGCCGCTGGACATGGCGCAGATCATCTCCGTAATAGAGTACCAAGCGCCGGCCGTTGCCCGTGTCGTTACATGGTTCTTTGGCCCCATCCATTTCGGGCATGGGTAAATCCGGAGTGCCGGGCGGCGGGCCATCATCGCCATAGGACGGACCATCGAAGCGGCCATCATCTCCCCTCTCGGCAGATTGCCCCTGGCAATCGCCTGCCGGGTCAGCGGGCGGCGCAAGACCATCGGCAGGGGCTACATCCTCTGCCTGGTCAAATTTGTTGCGTACCTCTTCAATCCTGTCGCTCATGCTTCAACCGCCTTCCTGACGCGGTCCAGGATCCACGCAACGACAGGCACGGCCATCGAGTTGCCGTATGCTTTGTATTGGGGGCCGTCCGCAGCCGGGCGACCCCGGTATGTGATTTGACAATGGTCGTCTTCGAAGCCCTGCAGCCGAGCGCATTCCACCGGCGTCAGACGGCGGACAACCGGACCCGCATCGGGGTTTTCCGACACGGCGCGTTCCTGAATGGCCACAGCCGCGTGACCACCGCCATTTGTGTGCGATCCAGCAGGGCCCATGGCGCGCAGGGGTGGCGCAATCGTGTCGTGCTGGACCTCTGTGACTTTGCAATCGAAGGCGACCATATTCTGCGTTTCATCGCCCGCCGGTCCACCCAGCCCCTTGGCCCATTTCGCCGTCACGGTGCCAGCCACATCGCCATGATGCCCCTGCACCGCAAGGGAATTTGGGTTCATTCCTGAGCCGCGCCGGCGACCAATGCCTGCATCAAGAGTTTGGGCAGGCTCTTCCCCCGTTTCTCTGCGCGGCGCAGAATTCCCCTGCAGGCCCTGGCGCTCAAATAGTATTTGCGCGGGATCGACCCGGTTTCCAAAATCGACGACAACGAACACACGGCGGCGTCGTTGGGCCACTCCGAAATATTGAGCGTCCCGAACGACCCACGCGGCCCTTGCCCGTGGTCCGCCAACCAAACCTGCACCTGGCCAGCTTCCAGCGATAGTGATGGCCTGTTCAGCTCCGACAATCGCGCCCATGAAACATCCAAAGGCGTTG
Organism: uncultured Paracoccaceae bacterium; assembly: GCA_951812305.1. Lineage (GTDB taxonomy): Bacteria > Pseudomonadota > Alphaproteobacteria > Rhodobacterales > Rhodobacteraceae > Rhodobacter_B. Next base: position 843,723 of record CATOSB010000002.1, on the reverse strand, counting down.
GACTTGTCGCTGAGGATTCCGGGGACGTTTTCCCAAAGGACAACAAGCTGTCCATCATGTCTAGCTGCGACGATGTCATGCACGATCTCCACAAATTTCAGGGTGAGATTGCCGCGCGCGCCTCTCAGACCACACCGCTTGCCAGCCAAGGAAAAATCCTGGCAGGGCGTTCCGGCCACAATCAGTTCGGGCAACGGCAGGCCGTGGGCGCGCCACAGGTCTGGCGTGACCTCGGACATGTCGCCCCACAGCAGCGGTTCGCCCTGGTTCTGAGCGTCCGGCTCACGGTATCCAAACCGCTCTGCCAGCACCGCGCGCGGGAATGGCTCAATCTCTGACGCAAAGCGCCAGTCAACCCAAGGGGCCGCAGCTTCAGGGGCACCGATGCCGGAACAGAACGTCGCGCCGATCATGCTGACTCCACCAAAACGTCATTCAAATCGACACCTTCTCCGGCCCGCACAATCTGTCCCTTTAAGCCGGGGCGCAGTGCCATGGCCCGCTGCAGGCCGCATTCCAATTTGGCGCGGGTCATAGCGGGGTCACTGTCGCCGTCCATGATGAACACCAGTCGCTTCACCCAGGACGGCGGCACAAAGGCGACGGAATCGCTCATGTCAGGAAACCCTGAATAGCGCTTGCCCTTCACGCGTCGCATCCGGCCCGCCATGTTCCCCAGATCCACACCGGCCCAATAGGCCGCATTCGGGAACGGGTCGGCGATCAGCGCCGTCAGCGTGGTTTCAATCCCTTCGCCCATCACCAAAGTGTCAGCCCTGTCCGGGGTATGCAGGCAGATGGCTGCGCCCTTCTTGGACCCGCGCACCAACTTGGCGGGCAGGAGTTCACCTTCATGGGCGATCCGGGCCTTGCTGTGGGGCGGGTTGATATCCACCCAGGTCTGATGCACAGCGGTCAGTTCGCCCGCCATGTTCAGGATGCCCGCAATCATGCAGGGGCCGCGATGGGCCGTGACGTAGTCCCGGCCGATTTTCTTGACGTAGGGATGATCCACGATGAAGCGCAGCGCGTCTGGGATTCCGGACAGCAGCGACGGATCGATGCCGCGCGCTTCGAGATAGGCAGGCACGATACCCAGGTGACCGGGCCGGGCGTTCTTCCAGATCACGCGGGCGTCAGCGATGGCCTTGCGACGGTAGCGGTCCTGCGCCTCTTGCTGTTTGCGGTCAGCCTCTGCAGCGCGCTTGCGCCGGCGGTCAATTTCCGCTTGGTCCAGATGCGCCGGTTTATCACCGCACAGCCACCGCAGTGCGCCTTTGAAATCCATGTTCAACACGCCCATAGCCAGCGCGATCTGGTCACCACCGCGCAGGTCGCATTTGCGGCACAGGAAAGCGCAGGTGCGCAGGTTGATGCCAAACCTATCGCGCCCACCACACAGGGGACACGGGCCAATCAGTTCATTGGCCATCCGCTTCAGCCCCGCAATGCCAAGACGGTCAATAACTTCCGATATTGAAATCGCCTTGGCTTCAATCAGCCGTGGGTCATCTGGAAACGACATCAGGCACCCCCACCATAGTTGTAGCAGGGCCGATGTGCTGTATGCTTCGGGTGGCAGAGAGCGTTCACAACACGCTCCCTGCCGATCATGACCAACAAAACAAACTTGAAGGACACGAAGTCTATGAGCGAAAACAAGCCAGACAACAGTGGAGTATCAGAGCAAAAGGGCGTCTCACCAAGCTCCGGGTCGAAAGTTACAGGCAGAACAATTCCTGAAAAACCAGAAGCGCCCGCATCACCGCCGCCTGAAAAAAAGTGACATTCTAACGCATATTCACGCGCACGATCTGATCCGCAGGGATGTACGTTGTGCGGGTACCCCATTCCGGATCTGCAATGGCTGTACGTTTTTGATCCGTCCCATCCGGAAGTTCCTCTTCCTCCACAACCATTACAATTGAGCCGTCCAACCCGAAGTGCATACCGCCAAGATGGGCTTCGGGATATTTGTGTTCGTTTTGATAAAGAATGCGACCGTCCTTCGTGTGAACAGACAGTTGGTTGACGACCAAAGGCCTCTGCTGGATGAGCGAAATCCAAGCATTTGGACGCCCGTCGTCGCGGTGTACCTTTAAGCGGAACAATGTCTTGAAAGCCAGCGTTCTGCCGATCATGCGCCAAAAACTGCCCAAAATGACCGATGCCAGAAGTGCCAGAAAGACTGCCGATACCGGTTGTGTTTCCGGAAGAAGTCGGAATACCACAATTGCAGGGAGGCCAAATGCCAGTGAGCGAAATGCTGTATCTATTGCCCTTGGAACGCGCTCGGTGCCAACTGTTGCGATCCATGCTCCGATATAGCCTGACGCCAGCGCTGTTTGAATTTCGAGCGGCAAGTTGAACAGGTCGTTCACTGGATATCCTCCATAAGCTGTTTCTACCTTCAGTCGTACCGCAAACAGAAATTACGGCGTCGTTTCCCACTGGATCAGCCATTGGCTTCTACCCCCGGTTCCTTGAGCCCCGAAAGGAACCGGGTCTTGCCCTTCGCATCAACCAGCCATGGGTCATCTGGAAACGACATCAGGCACCCCCACCATAGTTGCAACAAGGCCGATGTGCCGTATACTCGGGTGGCAGAGAGCGTTCACAACACGCTCCCTGCCGATCATGACCAACAAAACAAACTTGAAGGACACGAAATCTATGAGTCGAGCAGAAACAAAATCAATTGGAAATTCGGCGGGTCCAAAACAGCCATCACCGTCCACGAAAGGCTCAGGTGCAGGCGGGGGCAAAAAAGGGAAGTGAACATGTCTGAGAAACGCGATAACATTAGATTCAATACCTTGCGGAATGCACTTTATCACTCCGCTCGCAACAAAACGCTGCTCGCGTACACTCGGTTTTCCAATTTCTTGATTGTCGCCCTCGGAACCTCCGCCGCAGCCAATATTTTTACGTCGAGCTACCTCACGACACAGTATATTGCTGCCGTTTTGGCATTTATCGGCACAGCAAATTTGGTTTTTGATTTTGGCAATAGAGCCAATACCCACCAGATGTTGCAGCGTGACTATTACAAACTGCTTTCCAGAATTGAGGAAACAATAGAACCGGATGAAGAAATGCTTGCTTCCTGGCAGAGTGAACTTGTCAAGATTACCGCGATGGAACCCCCGACACTTCGTGCAGTTGATGCAAAAGCCTACAATGATGCGATTGATGGTCTTGGAGTGTTTGAACCCCAGGAGCGACTGCATATTCCTTTTTGGCACCGAATTGCCGGACAAGTGAACTACTTTGAGGGGTACGAATACAAGAAGATCTCTGGGATTTCTTAGTATTTCGGGCAAGGATCGAGCCGACGGATCGCCGCTATGAACGGCGGATCGCTTGATCTGATGCTGAATGCGGCACAGGCAGTCCATCTTTTTAGGTACCTCGCCGTAGCAGGGCACGAAGGAGGCTGGATGGACGCAACAGGTCACGCAGTGACCGACCCGCCCCTGACGGACGATCCTTGCCGCGTACCGCCGCTTGATCAGCTTTAGTGTCAAAAGGCACCCGCAACACCCGTCGCCAGATGCCTGTGTCAGAGCCGCGAATTTCGGGTTTATGTGTGCCTTTGAAGGTCAGCTGGTGATCGGGGCGTACCTCAAATTCTTCGACTTTAAGACGTGGCATTTTGAAGTCCTTTCTGTTGCTTCCACTCCTCGAACCGATGTGCTGCGGCCAAAGTGAAATAGCGTTCCATTTCCCAGCGAAGCCGGGTCATGGCGTTGTCCTGCGGCCTGCCGCGTGGCGCATCGACCAGCTGGTCAGCTGCAACCTTCATCTGCGCCATGGCCGACGCACAACCCTCGCAATCCGGCAGCACATCGCGAATAGTGCTGACCCACATCGGGAAGTTCTCGTTGCGCACGGTCATCATGCTCAGATGCGCACAGGCGGCGACCAGACAGCGTTCGGCAGAGGCGGTTCGCCGCCTCTCGGCTGGGTTCTGCGAACCCGCCTGCCGGGTGGCCGCATTATTCAATGCGCCCGTGCTCATTGCAGGTCCGCCCGTTTCTGCCAGTCAAAAAGCGGCGCGCCGTCTGTGACCTCTTGCGCGTCCTGACGCGGTATTCCGTCCACCCAGGCCGACACGAAATCCTGCAGTCCATGGCCCGCTGTCACCGGGTCGCGCTCACTCTGCACAAGGAAGTCGGCCACGGCGGTGCAAGCCGCTTCATCACGGGCACCATGCGAAGGGTGGCGATGGCCAGATCCATGCGGGACCGCAAAGAGGTCTGACCGCATTTCGCGCCCATGGCGGCGGCGGTGGCGCTCAGCCCGAATGCGACAACCGAGTTCCGGGTCATGCCATGTCCCCCTTCTCGGCAGCATCGCTTTGCGATGCGCCTGTCAGGCTACGCGCCCCTTCCGGGGACGCTTGGTCAAAGAGTGGCGCGGGGGCCAGTTCGGTTTCCGCCATCGGATAATCGCGGGCCTGTTCCAGACGTTGGCGGCAGGGCGCAATCCAGTCAAAGGCAGTGCCATCAACCCCGTCCTTCAGCCAGATAATCCAGCAATAGCTGGTGGCGGTCGATGCTTCCTTGTCCAAACGGCCCTTCACCAATGGTACCCGTTCCACGAATTGCAGAACCAGCGCAGGCGGCGTGGGCCTGAACAGGGATCGATGCCGTTCCTTGCCTTCCAGAAACGTGGTGCGCACAAAGACCGCGACACCGACCTGGGCGCGCCCCAGCGCGGTGCGGATGAACTCTTCGCCCATGCGGAACGGCGGATTGGTGATGATCCAGTCCACCGCGTCTTTCTCGCCGGTGAATTCTGGCGGCGCGGGCTTGAACCGGGGCGGGTGATCCCAATAACAAAGAAAGTCGCAGACGTCATCCTGCGCCGGGAAAGCGTCGGCATAGTCATGCACATCGCTTGCATAGACCCGGTCGAAATACTCACCCAATGGTCGGGCCATGTGGCCTTCGCCGCAGGCAGGTTCCCAGACATGCAGCAGGTGCAGCGGCGACAGCACCATGAGCCGTTCGCACAAAGCGCGCGTGGCCCAGGGCGGTGTCGGGAAATAATCAAGGCTGTCATGGGGTTCATGACGGCGCTGCATCACGGCGGTGGAACGGTTTGCGCTCATGATGCCCCATCCCGGACAGCCGGAAAAATGCGGGCTACATCGGCATGATGCCGCCCGCAAGTTCTCAGCGCACTGCTGGGCAATGCGCCTGTCACCCAACGCGCAGCTGACGCTGCTGCTGGGTCCAACAGGGAGGTAAAGGGGGCACTCAGATGCGGACGGCCACGCCCCCTTGCGGTATGGCCAAGCCCCGCACGAAACGCGCCGGTACCCGCAGGTCTCGGATGCTGACATCCCCGCATAATCACACTACGGTGGCGGGGATTTCGCAGAACGGAGGATTGCAGGTGAAGAAACTTGCCCTGATTGCCGGGCTTCTGATGGCCAGCCATGCAAGCGCACAGACTATAAACCCAGTACAAGACCTCTTGCGTATGTTCTGCAGCGAGTACAATGAAATTACCGACCCCGATAGCTTCGTTGGGGCGCAAGATATGAGTGGTCGGTATATGATTTTCGGTATGGTGAAAGGCTTCATTTGGGGCTTCGCACGCGCGAGTGACACGTCTATCGACCTTGAAAACCTTGGCGCGCGGGTCGGTGCCTTGTGCTTGCAAAAACCAGAGTCCAGAGTGCTTACAGTTCTTGAAATTCTTGCAATCAAAGAAGAAGCACTGCCAGCATACGCACTGCGGGAAGAAAACAAATTGCTGAAAAGTAGTAACTCCCAAGCACCCTGTCCGATAGGGTTGCGGGGTTTTGTTCCGTCAGAGCCGTGCGATGATCTGAGGTGGTGACAGGGTCAGGATTTCCAGGATGTTGAACCGGTGTTTTCTGGCCGTCGAGATGACGGACCTGATGTCGGCGAAGACCCGCGCGCCCTCGAGGGTGCGGAAGGTGCCCGAGATTTTCATGCGCAGCTTCATCATGCGCAGGTCCTGTTCGGCCTGATTGTTTGTGAATGGGACCGCGAAGTCGGCGATGAATCGCAAAACGTCATCGCGGTAGTCACGCAGGCGGAGGAGCAGGTTGTGGCCTGGCCGCCTGGCTTTTCGGCCGCGGGTGCCGGGGCTTTTGGCCAGCGGGGGCCGGCGTTCGTGGAAGGCGAGCCCCTTGGCGAGGATCGCCATGTATCTGGTGACTATACCCTGGCGAACCAGTTCCGGGAGTTCGGTCTCGCCTTGATCCTGAGCCGCGCATCTGAGCTGATTGGCGCTATGAAGCACTGCGCTCATCTCCGTCGCCCAAGGCTCTTTTTCGATCTCTTCGATGGCCTTGAGTTCGCGCAAGTGATGCGCCCCGCAGAGGGCGTGGGCGTCCACTCCGCTCATATGGGCGTAGTAGGGTTTCCAGTGATCATGAATGATCGTCCCGCCGGTCAGGAAGGTTGGAACAGCACCGCGTTTGGCGCTGATGCGGTAATGGGTGAAGGCGGTATCGCAGATCGTGTGCAGCCAGTGCAGCTTGCCGGCAACACGAAGTCCGGTCTCGTCCAGATGCCGAACGCCGCCTTCGGCAAGCCGGGCGAGAATGTGTTCAACCACGACACCCATCTTATTTGCCGCGCCGCGCGTCCAGTTGGTCACGCTGGCCGCGCACAAGCTGGTGGCCCCAAACAGGTCGCGCATAAGCTGGCAGACCCGATCCTCGGGTATCAGCTGCTGAACATTGCAATAGACCGCCACTGCCCGCATGCGCGTGCCATATTGCACATGCGCGGCCACGCCATCGGGAAAGCCAGCCGTCGTCGTGGCTCGACAATGGTCGCAACAATAAACCGCCGCCTGATGCTCGGTGACCTCCAGGCGTGGCGCAGGCAAGTCGAACACCTGACGCTTCTCGATCCCTTTCACCATCTCCGCCGTCAGGGCGCTCTGACAGGCGCTGCAATGCGTCGCCTCATGCCGTTCGACAAAGTCGGGTGTTGACGTCTGGCGCAGGGTGTCGCCCCGGTGGCCAACTTGGCCGCCACTTTTCTTTCCGGATTTGCCACGCAGGCTGCGCGGGGCTGGCTTCTTCAGGCCATCACTTGAAGGGGGCTTGCTGCTATTGCTGCTGTTCTTGGCCAACTGTCGGCGCAGGTCCGTGATCTCTTCCGCCATGCTCGCCAACGCAGCTTCAAGCTCAGCGATCCGACGCAGAGCCGTGGCGAGAAGTTGTTCAAGGGCGGCAACCTGATCCATCCCACCACTGATTCAGAGAAATCAACCCGGCGCCACAGAATTCAGACAAGAAAGAAAAAAAACACGCGCAAAATGGCAAATTCGACTCACCATAAAACTGACAATAACACTCAAACGTGGGGGGTGCTTGGGAGTTACGAAAAGTATTCTTAATTTGGTGTCCAAATGCAATTCGGTGACCGACCTCAACACGCGCACCCAATGCCACCAAATGATAAGCAAATTGGTTTCGGAATGGGCTAATGATGGGAACTAGCAACATCACGCCACTGCCCCTCTAACTGAAACCACCCCATTTTCTGGCGATAACTGGCTGGTTTCAGCCCTACCCGTGATGTCCTTGATTAGCGCAACATAGTCCTGCGAGTTTGCAATATCCTGGAGGATCAAATGCCGAATATAGCCAGCCTGAGTCATGCCCTTAGCCTCAACCACCAAGAGCATCGCGTTGAATTGACCGTCCGTCAGTGTGGTTTTGGCCTCAAAGTCTTTCATAGCGAGACCTCCCTGTCCGGCGGCGCGGGCAGCGACATCCAGAAATCAGGCGGCGCGTCGACCCAGTCGTCGTGTTCCCAAAGCCGATACCAGCAGGCGCGCCAGTCATCGTGCCGGTCTGTGAATTCGACGATTTCCATGGACATGTCGCCATACGCGAACCAGCCCAGAACCCACGTGCCCGGTTCCGGCAGGCGCTCAGTGGTCCGTATCCAGCCTGTAACAGTCATGTCAGCCCTCCCTGTCCGGCGCAGGTTTGTCGACCATGTATTGGCGGATTTTGTTCGCATCCCGGTTCAGCGCATCCAAGCGGCGCTGGTGTCGCGCCACATATCGGCTGTCATTCAGCGCCCGGACGCAGACCGTCGACGGCTTCAGGCCCGTCGCGCGGCAGTAGTCTTCGAGTTCTTCAAGGATCGTTTCATGGGTCATGCGCCAAGTTTATTGTGCAATTATCCAATTTCGTCAATGGGCAAATGCACATTTGCCGCTGGACTATTGCCCAAGTAGGTTGCGGACATGCAGAAAACCTTCAGCCAAGCCTTCAACGAACACCTTGAAAAGACCGGCGCGCGGGTCACCGACATCGCCAACAAGTCCGGTGTCAAAAAAGATTCACTCTACGCGCTGAAGCGCGGCACTACCCGCAACATGGGGGTAGATGACGCCATTCGGGTTGCTGCCGCCTTTGGCGAAACCGTGGAAGAGTTTATGAGGCTTTCCCCGGAGCAGGTGCGCAACCAGCTTGCGGAACAGATTGCCCGGCTGACACCGCAAGAGCAAGCGATACTGGAAGTGTCCCTAACCGCAATTCTCTCTCAGCGCGCCGATGCCGATCAGGCAGCGCCGCAAGGTGCAGCGACAACAAAACCGCCTGCCGATCCGAAAGGCGACTAATCAATGCGCTGTTGCTGAAACCTTTGCGAGAATCTACCATAGCCAGAACATTACCAGAACAAATACAAGAGGCAAACAGATGTCTGCATGCCATGGATGCTACAATCAATTTAACTTTTCTGATTTAAATGCAAATAGTTATGTAACTCCCAAGCACCCCCCACGTTTGAGTGTTATTGTCAGTTTTATGGTGAGTCGAATTTGCCATTTTGCGCGTGTTTTTTTTCTTTCTTGTCTGAATTCTGTGGCGCCGGGTTGATTTCTCTGAATCAGTGGTGGGATGGATCAGGTTGCCGCCCTTGAACAACTTCTCGCCACGGCTCTGCGTCGGATCGCTGAGCTTGAAGCTGCGTTGGCGAGCATGGCGGAAGAGATCACGGACCTGCGCCGACAGTTGGCCAAGAACAGCAGCAATAGCAGCAAGCCCCCTTCAAGTGATGGCCTGAAGAAGCCAGCCCCGCGCAGCCTGCGTGGCAAATCCGGAAAGAAAAGTGGCGGCCAAGTTGGCCACCGGGGCGACACCCTGCGCCAGACGTCAACACCCGACTTTGTCGAACGGCATGAGGCGACGCATTGCAGCGCCTGTCAGAGCGCCCTGACGGCGGAGATGGTGAAAGGGATCGAGAAGCGTCAGGTGTTCGACTTGCCTGCGCCACGCCTGGAGGTCACCGAGCATCAGGCGGCGGTTTATTGTTGCGACCATTGTCGAGCCACGACGACGGCTGGCTTTCCCGATGGCGTGGCCGCGCATGTGCAATATGGCACGCGCATGCGGGCAGTGGCGGTCTATTGCAATGTTCAGCAGCTGATACCCGAGGATCGGGTCTGCCAGCTTATGCGCGACCTGTTTGGGGCCACCAGCTTGTGCGCGGCCAGCGTGACCAACTGGACGCGCGGCGCGGCAAATAAGATGGGTGTCGTGGTTGAACACATTCTCGCCCGGCTTGCCGAAGGCGGCGTTCGGCATCTGGACGAGACCGGACTTCGTGTTGCCGGCAAGCTGCACTGGCTGCACACGATCTGCGATACCGCCTTCACCCATTACCGCATCAGCGCCAAACGCGGTGCTGTTCCAACCTTCCTGACCGGCGGGACGATCATTCATGATCACTGGAAACCCTACTACGCCCATATGAGCGGAGTGGACGCCCACGCCCTCTGCGGGGCGCATCACTTGCGCGAACTCAAGGCCATCGAAGAGATCGAAAAAGAGCCTTGGGCGACGGAGATGAGCGCAGTGCTTCATAGCGCCAATCAGCTCAGATGCGCGGCTCAGGATCAAGGCGAGACCGAACTCCCGGAACTGGTTCGCCAGGGTATAGTCACCAGATACATGGCGATCCTCGCCAAGGGGCTCGCCTTCCACGAACGCCGGCCCCCGCTGGCCAAAAGCCCCGGCGCCCGCGGCCGAAAAGCCAGGCGGCCAGGCCACAACCTGCTCCTCCGCCTGCGTGACTACCGCGATGACGTTTTGCGATTCATCGCCGACTTCGCGGTCCCATTCACAAACAATCAGGCCGAACAGGACCTGCGCATGATGAAGCTGCGCATGAAAATCTCGGGCACCTTCCGCACCCTCGAGGGCGCGCGGGTCTTCGCCGACATCAGGTCCGTCATCTCGACGGCCAGAAAACACCGGTTCAACATCCTGGAAATCCTGACCCTGTCACCACCTCAGATCATCGCACGGCTCTGACGGAACAAAACCCCGCAACCCTATCGGACAGGGTGCTTGGGAGTTACATAGTTATTGCAAGACATGCGCGGAAGAGCGCACACGATTGAAAGAACGCCTGTCCGCCGGACTGCCCAAAGAAGAGCCGAAGTCGAAAGCACCACCGCCCATGACGCGCCACGAACGCCGCGCCAAAATGGTGATGACAGCCGCCATAGGCACTGCCGTTCAAGTCCAGAAAGACTGAAAATCCGAATCCAAGAGACCCATGGAGCGCTGCGCGTATTGACTCATATTGGATAATTACACAATTATCGATTGACATTGGATAATTACACAACCTAGTTTCGGCCTCACCTAGTCGGAGGCCAACATGCGATTTCCTATCCCCAGCACACCACAACGGCGGGCAGACGCCCTGTCAGTGGTCAGCAACCCACACCCAAGCCACCGCCCCAGCCTGCGCTTGCTTGCATGGGCCACTCTGAAATCAGAACGCGGCCAAACCGTTTGCCAGCGCCGTCTTCAGGCGCAACCAGTCACCCAACTGAAGCAGGTGACATGATGCAGACTGCTCACCACATCGACTATAGCGCCAACCTTCGTCTCGATCCGACCTTGCCGTTTCCAGCCCCGCGCGACCACGCCGAAGAGATTGCCAATGCCCAAGTTTGAAATCGTGCGAGATAGGAACGGCTACTACATCCACAAGGATGGCGAGGTGGTTCATGGCCCCGCCTGCTACACCCGATCTCACGAACGTCTGGAACGCCTGAAGCGCGAGGCGCAGCGCAAAACCCGCAAGTGCATGATCTGCTCGGCCAGCTTCCTAAGCGATGGCCCGCACAACCGCCAGTGCAACTCCTGCCGCTCGCAATCCTTTTATGACGGAGCCGCGTGATGGATCATCATTTTGACCGCAAGCGCCAGTTTCTGGATCACCTGGAATTGCTCGGCTTCGCCGCCCGTACGGATAGTTTTATAAATGAGGCTCTGGAAACAGGCGGCAGCTACATCTCCCCGCGTGAGGGCGATGGATGGGCCTCGCATCTGACCGAAGTCAACCTCTATGGGTTCAGCGCTTCAGGCGCGAGCGAGGAAGAGGCGCAGTGCAACTGGATGCGTATGGCCCGCCGTGCAATGCCCTGTGACACTCTGGCCGAGGACGCATCCGCATGATGAGCCACCAGATCAAATCCCTCATCGCCCGTGGGGCGCTGTTTGTTGTGAACCACTCGGCAGGCAAAGACAGCCAGGCCATGCTGTTGCACCTGAAGCAAACAGGCATCCCAGACCATCTGATGCTGATTGTTCACGCGGATCTTGGCGACGTGGAATGGGATGGAAACCTTGACCACATCCGCGCGACTGCGGGCGACGTGCCGATCATCACTGCGACGGCAAAGACCAGCTTCTTTGAAATGGTCGAACGACGCGGCATGTTTCCCAGCCCCGCAAACCGCCAGTGTACGTCTGATTTGAAGCGTGGACCGATTGAACGTGAAGTGCGCCGCTACCTGAAGGCGCACCCGGAGTTCGGCGGGCTGGTGGTGAACTGCATGGGCATGCGCGCCCAGGAAAGCGCATCACGGGCAAAAAAGACCGTGTTCCAGTTCTCGCCGCGAAATTCGAAGGCTGGGCGGGAATGGTATGACTGGCTGCCCATCCATGATCTGACGGAATGCGATGTCTTTCAGATGATCAGGGACGCGGGACAGGAACCGCACTGGGCATATGCTGCGGGCATGACCCGGCTGTCGTGTTGTTTCTGCATTATGGCATCCGCTGCCGATCTGCGCACCGCCGCGCAGCTGAAGCCAGACCTCTACCGGCGTTATGTCGAAGCCGAACGGTACCACGGCCACACCCTTTCGATGTCCCGCAAGCCACTGGAAGAAATCACGGGGGTCACAGCATGACGCACCATCTGGACATCCCGCGCATCAAGGGCGCACTTGCTTTGCTTGGCGGCTGCAGTCAGGAGGGTCGGCTTTTGGCGCTGCAGAACCTCTGCGAAAACAATGGCGTTTGGACCATTCCACAGGATCACAGCCGCTACAGCCCGGTGCTGTATGAAATTTCACTCTTTGGTATCCCCGCCACTGCCGATGACATCGAGCGCCTGCCTGACAACTGGCAACGCGCGGCCCGCAACATCCTGAGCCGCCTGCCTGAAGAGGATGCAGCCTGATGTTAGCTATTCGAAAACCGACCTCGTCGAACTGCCTCAATAGTTCCGCCTCCGTGGTCGGGCAACCTGCCGGGGGCGTGGCATCCCAGGTCCCCGGATTTTTCCGAACACTTTGCCGCGGGCTGTTGGGGCCAGTCCAGACCAGGGCGCGCATCTCTCAGGCCTATCCCGACCGCGAACTGCAATTCCTATCCGTGACCAGCTAACCATGCCTGCACCTGCCGTCACCAAAGCCGCAATTCAGCGCGCCATCGAGGCGACAAAAGCCGCCGGGCTGACGCCAAGTGCCGTCACGGTCAGCAAAGATGGCACCGTGCGCGTGGAAACCGTCACTGAAAAAACGGTAGACACGGACCGTGCCACCGCGCAAGTGTTGCAACCCAAGAAATGGGCAACACGGTGAATGGGGTGCGCGTCGACTTTCCGGGACTTTTGATAGAGCGAAATCGCAATGGTTCACCGCGATACCGCGTCCGCGTGGAAGGCGATAAGCGCCGTCGCATCACCATCCCTGTCGGCCCTGACCATTCCGATTTTCCGCATTACTACTACGCTGCGCGCGCAGGCGAGGTCAGGGCACCACCAAGGTCCAAAGTGGCCGAACGGTCGCTGGACTGGCTGGTCGGACGCTACATGGAATTTCTGGAAAAGATGGTCGAGGCGGGTCAGATGTCACCGGCCACGCTCAAACAGCGCCGCAGCGTTCTGTCGCGCCTATGCGACTTCGAAGACCAAGACGGCACCCGGTACGGAGATTGCGACATGGACGCGCCCACAGCTGCATTTGTGGAAGTCCGTGATGCCTGGGCGAACCGGCCCGGCGCAGCTGACAACCTGATTAAATCCATACGCGCAGTCTATACCTGGGCGATCGAGCGCGACGAAATCACCCACAACCCTGCGGCCGGCATTGCGCCCATCAACCGCAACCCGAAGGGCGGCGCGACACCTTGGACACCGGCGGATTTGAAGGCGTTCAAGAAAGCGCACCCGAAGGGAACAACGGCTTATCTTTGGCTGACGCTTCAGGCGTTCACAGCTTGCCGCATTGGTGATGCCATTTGGCTGGGTCGTGAACAGGAAGTGACCCATGGGCGGCAGGTTTGGCTGGAATGGCAACCGCGCAAGAAAGGATCAGCGCCGGTGTCCATCCCGATGCTGCCCCCGCTTTTTGAGGCAACACGCGCGGCCAAGGTCATTGGCCCAGCCTATGTGCTGAACGAAAAGGGCAAGCCGTTCGCATCCACCGAAGCGCTGCGCGTTCGCGTCCAGCGCTGGTGTAACGCAGCTGGTCTGTCTGGGCGCTCTTCGCACGGCGTCCGCAAGGCCGTGGCCGCACTGATGGCCGAATCCGGCTGCAGCCAACACCAGATAATGGCGGTCATGGCGCACACCGAAGCGCGCACATCTGAGGTCTATACAAAGGGGGTTCAGCGCCGCCTTTTGGCCGCTGATGGCATCCAGGCATTGGCCGCTTTGGATTGGTAGTTGCGCAAATAATTACACATTTGTTATTGACTTCACCGCATAGAATGTGTATTTATATACACATGGAACGAGATAGCAAAAAGATCATCAAGCGGCTCAAAAAAGAGGGTTGGACGCTGCGCAATGTCACAGGGTCACACCATCAGTTTGAAAATCACGACAAGCGCCTGACTGTGCCACACCCAAAAAAAGACCTGCCAACTGGAACAGCGCGGGCAATCGCAAAAGCAGCGGGCTGGGTTTAACCCCTGCCATTCCACCCAACAAAAAGGACAAACAGACATGAAAACCTATATCGCTGTAATTGATAAAGACGCTGGCAGCGCATTCGGCGCATGGTTCCCAGATGTTCCCGGTTGCTTTTCAGCAGCTGACGATGAAAACGCCATCCTGCGCAACGCAGTCGAGGCTCTAAATCTGCACCTTGAAGGCGCAGAACACCCCTCCGCCCGTGGTGTGGGCATTGTAGCGCATGACCCTGACGTTGCCGAAGCATTGCGCAATGGTGCCTATCTTCTGGCTGTGCCTCTGGTCACCAAACAGAACCGACAGGTGCGGGTCAATCTGAGCCTCGACAAAGGCACTCTGGACGCGATAGATGCAGCCGCTTCACAGCGCGGATTGACCAGGTCAGGATTTGTCGCAGAGGCCAGCCAGAATGAAATTCTGGGGCGATAACAAAAACAAAGTGTCCCGCAGTCAAAATTTGCGGGACACTTTGGCCAATAAAATATGACCGAAATGGGCGTCATGGTAGTGCAGGGTCGCCCACCATTTTCCTCTTGAAATTGCGGCCGTTCCCCTTTGCAATTCGTGCATTGTGACGAATTGAGGAGGCCTGATGAAGCGTATTTACGATTGGGACGCGCGGTTTCAGGAGCGCAATTACACCGCCGCCGACCTGCGCGCGCTGAAGGGTGTTCGCAAGCTGACGCAAACGACCGCGAATTCGGAGGAAGAGGCAGCAGCTGCCTGGGACGCAGGGCTTGACCTGATCATGGGCAACGCGGCGAACACCGCCGCCGCGCGCGCTGGGGCGCCGGCCATGTTTTTCACCGCCGCCGTGCCGTTGCCCGACAATCCAACCGAAAAGCATGTGTTGAAGGCCGCGTTCAAAGCGATGAAGGACGGGGCGGACAGCGTTTATACAGCACGGGGACCGCATATCGTCGAGATGCTGGCGCTCGAGGAAATTCCGGTGATGTGCCATCTTGGGTTGGTGCCGCGCCGGTCGACATGGAAGGGCGGCTTACGGGCGATTGGCAAGACCGGAGTCGAGGCGCTGGAGCTTTGGCAGAGTTTTCGGGATATGGAAAATGCTGGCGCCTTCAGTGTCGAGGCCGAGGTGATCTGTGATCGCGTAATGGCGGAGATTAGCCGCCGCACGACGTTGGTGACATCCTCGCTTGGATCCGGGTCGGGGGGCGACATCATCTATTTGTTTCAGAACGATATTTGCGGCGAACAGCCCGAAAGTCCCCGTCATGCCCGCGCCTTTGGGAACATCCACGCCATGCAGGAGAAGATAAAAGCAGAACGGCGCGCGGCGCTGTCGGCGTTCAAGGTGGCAGCGATTGACGGGTCTTATCCAGCGAGCGGGGAGATCGCAGGGTTGCCGGACGATGAATTCGAGGCCTTTCTCAACGGGCTTGAGAATGGGTAGCCGAAACGTCGCCCACAAGAGGCCCTCTTACGCCCAATCGTTCAGAGCGGGCGATTTATGAGCAAGTTTCGCTCAGCACCGGTCATCCTGCCAAACCCGAACCATAAAGTTCCGTTGGCGGCGGTTCTTCGGGTCGAAATAGCCGAGCCGGTGCGCGGCGAGATCGTGATCGGGAACGAAGCGCGGTCTCACGCCATGTCCGTGCCGCTGACGGGTGAATTGGAACGTGACCTGCCGGTGGTTGGGATGCGCCCCGGTGTGAAACACCGCGTCAGGCTTTGCCTGGAAACGGCTACGGGCGAGGCGTTGCCTGTATACGAATTCAGCTTCACGCCGCCAGAACTTTCGCAGGATTTGGCTGAAACGCCGCCGTTTGAAATCGTTGCCAGTGATCCGGAAGCCATGGAGCCCGGTTTTCTTATTCTGTCAGTCAGGCGCCGGACGGTGACGCGCGCGGGTTGGTGGACGCCGAGACAAAAAAAGTTCTCGCAACGGTGGTCGATGCTGGTGGCGCTGGATCCGGATGGAGAGATCGTCTGGACCTTCCACCACGATTTTCGCATCGCCGGGATCGCGCGGTTGCCCAACGGCAATCTGTTCTTTCATCAGGTCAATCACCACTCGTTCGAGATCGACATGCTGGGCAACACGGTTCGGTCATGGGTTGCCGCGCGGCGCCCGGCGGGGCCCGCACCGGGTGCGATACCGATTGACGTGCAATCGCTGCACCACCAGCCGCATCGTTTGTCGAACGGCAACTTCCTGGCCATGGCGGCCAATGCGCGCGAGGTCGAAGGTTACGTCAGTTCGGAGACCAACGCGGATGCGCCGCGCCAGAACATCGGCGTTGTGGGCGACCGGATCATTGAATTCACGCCAGAGGGAAAGGTCATTTGGTCCTGGGACAGTTTCGACCATCTGGATGTGCATCGTATCGGCTATCACGTACTGGAACCGTATTGGGACACGCGCGGGTTTCCCGGTCACGCGGATTGGACCCACGGTAACGGCGTCTGGCACGATGATCGCGACGACACGATCCTGATGTCGCTTCGTCATCAGGATGCGGTTCTGAAGGTCGGGCGTGACGGGGAAATCTGCTGGATTCTGGGCACGCATGACGGTTGGGGCGTCGCGTTCAGGGACAAGCTGCTGACCCCCATTGGGGATGTGACGTGGCATTGGCATGGGCACAATCCGCGTGTAACCGACGCAGGCACGATCATCATGTATGACAATGCCATATTGCAGGCACGACCCTTTAACGCGCCAAAACCGCCCGCGGAATGTTTCTCTCGAGCGGTCGAATATGAAGTGGACGAAGCCGCGATGACAGTGCGCGAGGTTTGGTCTTCGCGCGGCGACGATCCGGCGGATTGGGTGACGAGCTGGGCGATGGGGGATGCGCATCGGCTGCCCCAGACTGACAACCGGCTGGTGATCGACAGTTTCTGTTTGCCCGAAGACGACCCGCTCGATGCGGCGGGGCAGGTTCGAAAGGCGGACCTTACTTGGAATGAAAAGGTCCGTGAGACGTGGCATCCGTCGGACTTTTCCTATTGGGCGCGGATACGGGAATATGCAGGCGACGGCCACGAGATCGTGTTTGAGGCACGGTTGCAGGACGAAAGGGGCATCATGGGCTGGGAGGTTTTCGGCGGGACGAAGGCCGCAACGCTTAGCCCGGAAAACTGAACCGAGTCGCCCTTCTAATTCGCGCGTCGATTGACTCACTCGCAATGCGGTACAATTGAATTTCTAGGATCCCAAACAATTAGTTATTCGGCGTATTTTTCAAGTTTGGGGGAAATATCTTGACTTTGGGATCCCGAAACGTCACTAGTCTCAACTAAGCCGCCGCTGTAGCGTTTGAGGCGTACAACGAGTCTAATTGGTGCAACGCGCGTGCCTTCGGGCCGGGCGAATATCGCCGCGTAACACGCTGTAGAATTCGAAACGCATTTAAGCGGTTTAAGAATTAAAGCCTGCGAAAAGGCTCAACTAAATGAGCACAGGGAGGAACACATGCTCAGAACATTAAAGACGGCGGCTCTTGCCGTGACTGCCGCGCTGACGGCTTCGTCGGTAGTGGCGCAGGTCAATCTGACTGCGAATACCGCTGGGGCGGGAACCGCATCCGGCCTGACCGCAACGGCGATGGTCGAATACGCCTCTGACGGTGGCTATGCGAATATCCAGTTGAAAGACGGCCAAACCGGCACGCTTTACGTTCAGGCGCTTGCAGAAGGTAAGGTCGACCTTGCAAACGGGCCGTTCATCCTGCCGTTCCTGCTGAACCGCGCGGCAGGACCCTACGCCAGCCTCGGGAAAGAGACCGGCGCAGAATTGGGTCCGAATGTACAACTTCTTTACCCTTACACGCTCAGCATCTTCACAATGTGGGCCTATGACGCCAAGGGCATTTCCGGCTGGGATGACCTCAAAGGGCGCAAGGTTCTGAACGGCCCGCCACGCGGTGCGGCTGTCACAAACTCTCGTGCGCTGATCCAGATGTTTGGTGGCCTGAAAGTGGACGAGGATTACGAATCCGTCACAGTCAGCTGGAATCAGGCGGCTTCGGCCGTGATCGACGGAACGGCTGATGTCGCGGTCATTCCAGCAGTGTTCCCAGGGCCGAGGGTTTCACGTGCGGGTGCGGCAGGTGCGATGACGATGTATTCGATGCCAAAGGAAGTCTATGAATCCGAGGCCGCGCAGAAGCTGCTGAACAAGCCCGGTTCTGTTGCGTTCCAGATTCCTGTGGCCGATGTGAAGGCCGGGCTTGGTGATGGCTGGACGGTTGCGTCAGAGGACGACACATTCCGCGGCATGGCGGTGACTGGCGGTATGTTCATCAACCGTGGTGTTGACGAAGAAATCGCTTACCAGCTTGCCAAGTCGCACATCGACAATCTTGATAACCACAAGAAGATCGCGCCATTTATGGCATCGTTGAACTTCGGAGTGCTGGATCAGAAAGTCGCGGGCCTGTGCGGGCCGAATCCGGTCAAGTTCCACCCAGGTGCCGCGCGCGCATGGGAAGAAGCCGGTTTCGCGGTTCCTGACTGCGCGAAACCCTGATTTCGACTTAACGAATGCGCGGCGCGGCATCTTGGTCGCCCCGCGCAACTTTTTTCCAACCGCGTGCGGTTTAGCCCGGCAGAGGCATCATGTCCGACCAGACCCAACCTTCGGAACCACCTGAAACCAAAACTTCAGGCGTAGATCGGCTCGTCTACCTGCTTGCGCTGGGGTTGGTGTTTGTCGGGTTGTTGAACGTGACGCCCGCCATCCCGGGGTGGGACGACCTTTGGAAAACCTTGTCCGGGAATGAGTTTTTCAAGATACGTCGTTTTTCGACCGAGTGGCTTTATCCGATCGTCTTTTTCTGGATGATGGTGATTGTCGCGCTGAAGCACTCGATGTGGCGCAGCTGGTTTGACAAATCCGCAACGCAGCGGCGGTTCGGCCTGTTTCTGGACGTGGCGCTGGTTCTTGCCGGATTTGCGATTTCGCTGAGCTATCTCGTTGAACTGGAGGCGGTTTGCCTGCTGGACGTTATTTCCGGTGACCGGGAACGGCTGATGGCCCAAGCCCTGCAGTCCGAGGTCGAATATGCCGAGCTTTTGGGCTTGCCGATCCCGGATTCCGCCGATGACCCGGCGTGTCTGAACACGACGCATGATTGGTTGCCGGTGATCCTGTTCGGCGCGGTGGTCGTCTTTCTGGCTTATAACATCAAGGTCTGGGGCCTGCCGCTGGTGCTGGTTTCGATCCTGATCGCGGCCTACACCTTCGGCACCGTGATGAACTGGTACTTCTTCGGTGCCGAAGATCAGAACAAATACCTCGTGACGATCCTGTCGAGCGAGGAGCCGCGAAGTCTGACATCGGGCCGTGAATTTGTGCGGGACGCTTTGATCAACAACACAGCAGGGATACTAGGCCGTTTCATCAATGTCGTGCTGTTGCTGGTCTTTCCTTACATCATTCTCGGCGGGCTGTTTGGCAGATGCGCAGGCGGTCAGGCGCTGATCAAGCTGGCATTCTCCGCAACCCGAAATCTGCGCGGCGGCCCGGCCCATGCGGCGGTCGTCTCATCTGCCATGTTCGGCACGATCACCGGCGGGCCGGTGGTGAACGTGCTGTCCACCGGTGTGCTGACCATTCCGATGATGTTGAAACGCGGGTTTTCCAAGGTCTTCGCGGGCGGGGTCGAGGCGGCGGCGTCCTCTGGCGGGTCGATCATGCCACCGATCATGGGTGTCGCGGCCTTTGTCATGGCTTCGCTGACTGGCGTGCCCTATCGCGAGATCATCATCGCCGCCGCGATCCCGGCGCTGTTTTATTTCTTCTGCCTGTTCCTGTCGGTTGTCTTTCAGGCGCGCAAACAGAACATTCAGGCCGTGGGTGGTGAGCTGCCCGAAGAGATGCGGCTGAACAAAGAGGACCGGCTGCATCTGGTGCAGATATTTGGACCGGTGTTTCTGGTCCTTGTTCTTCTTCTGACGCCCAAGGATGCGGTCGGCTGCAGTTGGATCTCGATCATGCTGGGGGCGGATGTCGACACCGCGGGCGGAATTTGCCGGATCAATTCACTGCCCTGGATCGTCGAGCTGTTCCAGAATGCCGCTGGTGACGCCAGTGCGGCCGGTTGGTGGGCGGTGGCTTTGCTGCTGGTGTTGATGTTCCTTGATCGTGAGTTCCGTGCGCGTCCGCGCAAGATCTTCGACGGCCTGTCGCAGGCGGGTGTTACGGTCTCGACGCTTTATCTGATGTTCATGGCGGTCACCGTGATCGACGTTTGCCTGAACTTCACCGGGCTGGCGAAATTCGTCGCCGTGGATGTTCTGGCCTTCCTGAAATCCTTCGACTTTGCGTCTGGCTCGGGCGCATTCCAGCTTTTCGCGCTGTTCCTGACGATGCTGTTGGCGGTGCTGTTGGGCATGGGGATGCCGGCGGTTCCGGCCTATATCAACGTGGCGCTTCTGATGGGTCCGATGCTGGTTGGATTGGGGCTGGCGACATTCACCGCGCATATGTTCATCTTCTATTTCGCGGTCGCCTCGGCCATCACACCACCCGTGGCGCTGGCGGCCTTTGCCGCCTCGACCATCACCAAGGCTGACCCGATGGCCACCGGGTTTTCGGCGGTGAAATCGGGCATCGTGATGTTCACCATCCCCTTCGTTTTCGCGGTCTACCCGGAGCTATTGCTGATCGACAAGGCAGTGATCGACCCGTCCAACGGTTTGTTCCTTGAAGGCTACGACGGCAGCGTAAATGCCGGCTGGGTCATCTTCCTTCTCGCGCGGTTGGCGCTGGCGCTTTATCTCGTGTCGAGTTCGCTGGCGGGCTTTGATCGCAAAGCCTTGAGTTTTGTGGAGATCGCAGTCCGGCTTGCCGTCGCGGTGCTGATCCTTGCCAAACCGATGGAAGTTTACGCACCCGCAATTGCCGCCGCGATCGTCGTCATCGGGTTGCATGTGTTCCGAAACCGCAGTGAGGCGCCTGCCTGACCCTGCAACCAGTTGGACGCCCTATGACCGACCGACCAAGTTACATCCTCTTCATCACCGACCAACAGCGGTATGATCACTTGGGTTGCAACGGCCACCCGGTGCTGCAAACGCTGAATATCGACGCGATGGCGGCGGAAGGTGTAAGTTACGACCGGTTTTACGTGGCCAGCCCCGTCTGTATGCCCAACCGGTCCAGCCTGATGACTTGCCGGATGCCGTCGAGCCACGGTGTCAGGTCTCTAGGAGTGCCTCTTGGCCAAGACAACGTGACGTTTGTCGAGCTGTTGCGCGCTGCCGGGTACGACACGGCGTTGATCGGCAAGAGCCATCTGCAGAATGTCACCGACTGGGAGACGCAGATTGAACCGCCGGAGGATCGCGAAGGCTATGAGGCCCCGCCCAAAGAGCTTTCTCAGGCGGTGCGCAAGGATCTGGACGGCGACACGTACCAGTATGAAAGACAGGCGTATTGGGATCAGGACAATCCCAAGGTTCCAACGCCGTTTTATGGCTTCGACCACTACGATTCCGTGTTGCGTCACGGGTTCAACACCGGTGGTGATCATCTGGAGTGGGTGAAGACACATGCGCCGGAAACACTGGCGCTGCGAGGCCGGGACAAGCAGTTCGACCACGACTACAAATGCCCGCAAGCGATCCGCACCAAGGTGCCGGAAGAGCATTACTCCACTGCTTATATCGCTGACCGCGCTGCTGAGTGGCTGGAGGCGCGGAAGGGTAATGCAAAGCCGTTTTTCCTGATGGTCTCTTTCCCTGATCCGCATCACCCATTCACGCCGCCGGGCAAGTATTGGGACATGTACGCGCCCGAGGATATGCCGGTGCCGGAAGCCTACGCGGCCAATGACTGGGACCCACCGGAATACGTGAAGATCGCAGAACGGGACCGCGCGGCTGATCCATCCTTAGGCCAGATGGCAGGGTATTCCGTGGCTGTTTCGAAGCAGGAAGCGCTAGAGGCACAGGCGCTGACATGCGGCATGATCTCGATGGTTGACGATGCGGTTGGCCGGGTGCGAGAGGCAGCAAAGGATGCTGGCGTCGCCGAGAACACGGTGCAGATGTTCACATCCGACCACGGCGATCATCTGGGCGAACACCGGTTGCTGTTCAAAGGGGCAGAGCAATATGACAGCCTGACCCATGTGCCGTTTATCTGGGCGGATCCGAAGGGGGTGAGCGGTGAACGTTCCGCCGATCTCGCCCAGACCCATGATATCGGTTCGACTATTCTGGAACATGCGAAATTGGAGCGCTCCGTCGGAATGCAAGGCGCGGTGATGGCAGTCGCAGGCGGAGAGGGTCGCGACGCAGCGCATATCCAGTATGAGACACAAAGGACGCAAGAGGCGTTTGGGCCGCGGCCGCGCGTTCATACAATTGTCCACGGCGACTGGCGGCTTTCGATGTATCTGGGGAAATGCCAGAACGAGTTGTTCGACCTGAAAAGCGATCCCGGCGAGATGCGCAATCTTTGGGACAGCGCGGAGCATTCAGAGATCAAAGCCAGCCTGATTGAGAAACTCGCCGAGATGGAGATTTCCGTGGCTGACCGGGTGCCGCTGCCAACGGCGCAAGCCTGAAGATCAAAGCCATTTATTGGAGGAAGAAGATGAGCGACGCGAAATACGAAGACCGCCAGGAATTCGAGATGGGCAACTGGCCTGAACTTCGCGAAGCCTGGAACAGTTTACTAAAGCTCGTATTCCCGACCCGCGAGGTTGCGGGCGAGCTGAAGCAATTGGTCTTTCTGGTCGCCAGCCTCGCCAGCGGCTGCCGTCATTGCCAATCACACGGCGCGTATCATCTTCACCTTTTGGGCATGTCGGATGAGAAAATTCAGGCGGTCTGGAGCTTCGAAACCTCGGAACTGTTCACCGATGCGGAGCGTGCAGCGCTGTCACTCGCGCTGGCTGCCGGTGCCTCACCGAATGCAACCGAACCCGAACATTTTGTCGAGATGCGCAAGCATTTCAGCAATACTCAGATTATCGAAATCCTCGCGGTGATCGCGGCAGGCGGGTATCTGAACCGCTGGAACGACACGATTGCCACGGTCACCGATCAGGAATCGATTGATTGGGCGAACAAGGTGCTGACCCCCATCGGTTGGGATGCCGGCAAGCACGTGGGCGAAATGAAAGAGCAGCGACCGGGACATCCCGTGACGCTGGGCTGGACCAAGAAGTAGCGCCGTGACCAAAAATACCACGTTCATCACGCTCGGCACCGCGGGCGGGCCCAGCCCGAAACCCGGGCGTGCACAACCAGCCCACGCAATCACCCACGACGGGAGCACAATCCTTGTGGATTGCGGGGAAGGGGTCTCGGAGCAACTGATCCAGGCGGGCATCGACTTGCGCCATGTCCACGAGATTGTGCTGACGCATCACCACTTTGACCATATCGGCAGCCTGTTTGCGCTTTTGGGGCGAAACATGATGCTGCAACGCCATGTGCCGCTGAATATTTACGGTCCACCGGGCACCCGCCCGATCGTCGATGGTTTGATCGCTGCCTGTGACGTGCCCTGCGAAATCGGCTTTGGCGCACCGGGCCAGACGCTGCCGCATCCGCGCGATTTCGTTGTCGTCCGTGAGATCACTCCCGGCGATGTGCTGGATATCGACGGCATCCGCGTCAGCTGTTGCGAGAACACGCATTACCGCGACGAAGATCAGTTCGGGCAGGACGGGCCGCTGTCGCTTTCACTTCGGTTCGATGCGCCGGATCGCTCGATTGTGTTTACCGGCGACACCGGCCCGTGTCGTAATCTGGAGAGTTTTGCCAAGGGCGCGCAATTGCTGGTCGGCGAGATGATCGATGTCGATTACATCATGGAGCAGATTCGCAAGAAAAACCCGGATATGTCGCAGGAGCGGATCGGGATGATGCGCAGGCATATGCTGGAACATCACCTCGACCCCGAGCAATTGGGAGAATTGGCAACGCGTGCCGGTGTCGATCATGTCGTGGCCGTTCACCTGCCGTTTGGGGCGGTGGGCGAAGAAGTGGTCCAACGTTACGAAGCGCGGATTTCCGCGACATTCGCTGGGGACGTCACGGTTGCAGGAGACTTGGACAGGTTTTAACAGGCCGGGTTGCGGCTAGGCTTCTTAATTTTGGACCGCGTTCGGTTCGGATTTGGCCTTGAGCTTCCATTCGCAAACCAAGAGACAAGACGTGCGATTGCCTGCCCGTGGGATGGCGATCAAGCCTTGCAGTTGGCCCGTTTATCCCAGCCAAGTCCGCAGTAGTTCAAAAGATTGCGCCCAGCCTCACCAAGTCGCCAGCCCGTGGGGACGGGCAGGCGATCGCGCGGCGCCTGCGGCTTGATTCCGCGCGTGGGGTGCGGGCCGGCCACGTCCGCTTCAGGCCGGAAACTGCCATGTTCACCCAAGCCAAGACTGCTTCAGGCTTTTTCCCACTGAGCGTTCTTGCGCCATTCAAGCACCGCCTTGTCGAATTGAGGCCGCGCGCAGATCGCAGCATACCACCGTTCGACGTTCGGATAGGGCGAGAAATCAAATCCGCCGCTCAGAACGGTCGTCACCGACGGCCCCCAGGAAATATCGGCAAGCGTATAGGTATCGGCGACGATCCAATCGCTGTCGCTTAGTGCGCCATCTATCTTTCCAAAGATATCGTTTAGCAGAACGGACGCGCCATCGGCGTCTTCCCGCGTGAAGCTTTTGCCGCCGCTGTGTTTGCCGTGGAATGCGCGCAAGTCAGGATCCTTTTGCAGCTTCCAGTACAAGGCCTCTTCCTCTTTGGATTTTTCCAGCGCGGCGGCATTGATCTTGAAATACTGAAACGTCTTGATGGCCGGGATATGGAGATCCCCGGACTGGCGCAGCCATTCGTCAATCTCTACTTGGCTGTCGTCCGTCACGTCGCGAAAGCCGGGGTTCGGGAATTGCTGTTCCAGATAGACGAGAATGTCGTTGGATTCGATAATGACCCTGCCGTCGTGAACCAGCGCAGGAACGAGGCCCTTGGGGTTGATGCCGAAATAATCCTCGGAGATATTCTCTTTCTTCGTAACTCCCAAGCACCCCCCACGTTTGAGTGTTATTGTCAGTTTTATGGTGAGTCGAATTTGCCATTTTGCGCGTGTTTTTTTTCTTTCTTGGTAACTCCCAAGCACCCCCCACGTTTGAGTGTTATTGTCAGTTTTATGGTGAGTCGAATTTGCCATTTTGCGCGTGTTTTTTTTCTTTCTTGTCTGAATTCTGTGGCGCCGGGTTGATTTCTCTGAATCAGTGGTGGGATGGATCAGGTTGCCGCCCTTGAACAACTTCTCGCCACGGCTCTGCGTCGGATCGCTGAGCTTGAAGCTGCGTTGGCGAGCATGGCGGAAGAGATCACGGACCTGCGCCGACAGTTGGCCAAGAACAGCAGCAATAGCAGCAAGCCCCCTTCAAGTGATGGCCTGAAGAAGCCAGCCCCGCGCAGCCTGCGTGGCAAATCCGGAAAGAAAAGTGGCGGCCAAGTTGGCCACCGGGGCGACACCCTGCGCCAGACGTCAACACCCGACTTTGTCGAACGGCATGAGGCGACGCATTGCAGCGCCTGTCAGAGCGCCCTGACGGCGGAGATGGTGAAAGGGATCGAGAAGCGTCAGGTGTTCGACTTGCCTGCGCCACGCCTGGAGGTCACCGAGCATCAGGCGGCGGTTTATTGTTGCGACCATTGTCGAGCCACGACGACGGCTGGCTTTCCCGATGGCGTGGCCGCGCATGTGCAATATGGCACGCGCATGCGGGCAGTGGCGGTCTATTGCAATGTTCAGCAGCTGATACCCGAGGATCGGGTCTGCCAGCTTATGCGCGACCTGTTTGGGGCCACCAGCTTGTGCGCGGCCAGCGTGACCAACTGGACGCGCGGCGCGGCAAATAAGATGGGTGTCGTGGTTGAACACATTCTCGCCCGGCTTGCCGAAGGCGGCGTTCGGCATCTGGACGAGACCGGACTTCGTGTTGCCGGCAAGCTGCACTGGCTGCACACGATCTGCGATACCGCCTTCACCCATTACCGCATCAGCGCCAAACGCGGTGCTGTTCCAACCTTCCTGACCGGCGGGACGATCATTCATGATCACTGGAAACCCTACTACGCCCATATGAGCGGAGTGGACGCCCACGCCCTCTGCGGGGCGCATCACTTGCGCGAACTCAAGGCCATCGAAGAGATCGAAAAAGAGCCTTGGGCGACGGAGATGAGCGCAGTGCTTCATAGCGCCAATCAGCTCAGATGCGCGGCTCAGGATCAAGGCGAGACCGAACTCCCGGAACTGGTTCGCCAGGGTATCGTCACCAGATACATGGCGATCCTCGCCAAGGGGCTCGCCTTCCACGAACGCCAGCCCCCGCTGGCCAAAAGCCCCGGCACCCGCGGCCGAAAAGCCAGGCGGCCAGGCCACAACCTGCTCCTCCGCCTGCGTGACTACCGCGATGACGTTTTGCGATTCATCGCCGACTTCGCGGTCCCATTCACAAACAATCAGGCCGAACAGGACCTGCGCATGATGAAGCTGCGCATGAAAATCTCGGGCACCTTCCGCACCCTCGAGGGCGCGCGGGTCTTCGCCGACATCAGGTCCGTCATCTCGACGGCCAGAAAACACCGGTTCAACATCCTGGAAATCCTGACCCTGTCACCACCTCAGATCATCGCACGGCTCTGACGGAACAAAACCCCGCAACCCTATCGGACAGGGTGCTTGGGAGTTACCTTTCTTGTCTGAATTCTGTGGCGCCGGGTTGATTTCTCTGAATCAGTGGTGGGATGGATCAGGTTGCCGCCCTTGAACAACTTCTCGCCACGGCTCTGCGTCGGATCGCTGAGCTTGAAGCTGCGTTGGCGAGCATGGCGGAAGAGATCACGGACCTGCGCCGACAGTTGGCCAAGAACAGCAGCAATAGCAGCAAGCCCCCTTCAAGTGATGGCCTGAAGAAGCCAGCCCCGCGCAGCCTGCGTGGCAAATCCGGAAAGAAAAGTGGCGGCCAAGTTGGCCACCGGGGCGACACCCTGCGCCAGACGTCAACACCCGACTTTGTCGAACGGCATGAGGCGACGCATTGCAGCGCCTGTCAGAGCGCCCTGACGGCGGAGATGGTGAAAGGGATCGAGAAGCGTCAGGTGTTCGACTTGCCTGCGCCACGCCTGGAGGTCACCGAGCATCAGGCGGCGGTTTATTGTTGCGACCATTGTCGAGCCACGACGACGGCTGGCTTTCCCGATGGCGTGGCCGCGCATGTGCAATATGGCACGCGCATGCGGGCAGTGGCGGTCTATTGCAATGTTCAGCAGCTGATACCCGAGGATCGGGTCTGCCAGCTTATGCGCGACCTGTTTGGGGCCACCAGCTTGTGCGCGGCCAGCGTGACCAACTGGACGCGCGGCGCGGCAAATAAGATGGGTGTCGTGGTTGAACACATTCTCGCCCGGCTTGCCGAAGGCGGCGTTCGGCATCTGGACGAAACCGGACTTCGTGTTGCCGGCAAGCTGCACTGG
Organism: uncultured Paracoccaceae bacterium; assembly: GCA_951812305.1. Classification (GTDB taxonomy): domain Bacteria; phylum Pseudomonadota; class Alphaproteobacteria; order Rhodobacterales; family Rhodobacteraceae; genus Rhodobacter_B. The sequence continues at coordinate 816,016 of CATOSB010000002.1, read as the reverse complement.
CTGCACACGATCTGCGATACCGCCTTCACCCATTACCGCATCAGCGCCAAACGCGGTGCTGTTCCAACCTTCCTGACCGGCGGGACGATCATTCATGATCACTGGAAACCCTACTACGCCCATATGAGCGGAGTGGACGCCCACGCCCTCTGCGGGGCGCATCACTTGCGCGAACTCAAGGCCATCGAAGAGATCGAAAAAGAGCCTTGGGCGACGGAGATGAGCGCAGTGCTTCATAGCGCCAATCAGCTCAGATGCGCGGCTCAGGATCAAGGCGAGACCGAACTCCCGGAACTGGTTCGCCAGGGTATCGTCACCAGATACATGGCGATCCTCGCCAAGGGGCTCGCCTTCCACGAACGCCAGCCCCCGCTGGCCAAAAGCCCCGGCACCCGCGGCCGAAAAGCCAGGCGGCCAGGCCACAACCTGCTCCTCCGCCTGCGTGACTACCGCGATGACGTTTTGCGATTCATCGCCGACTTCGCGGTCCCATTCACAAACAATCAGGCCGAACAGGACCTGCGCATGATGAAGCTGCGCATGAAAATCTCGGGCACCTTCCGCACCCTCGAGGGCGCGCGGGTCTTCGCCGACATCAGGTCCGTCATCTCGACGGCCAGAAAACACCGGTTCAACATCCTGGAAATCCTGACCCTGTCACCACCTCAGATCATCGCACGGCTCTGACGGAACAAAACCCCGCAACCCTATCGGACAGGGTGCTTGGGAGTTACCTTTCTTCAACAAATCGATATGGTGGCTTGTCCAGTCGAGCTGTTTTTCCTCCAGCAGCAGGCGCACGCGCGCGGAACAGTTTGATCGTCCCGAGTGGTATAGGTGCAGACCCTTCAGGCCGTGCACGTCCGGGTTGGTCGGTTCAACAATTCCCATTTCGGCGCTCCCCGATCTCAATCCGAATAGGCGTGGGCGAAGCGTTCGCGGTACTCCGCCAGCTTGGCCTGAAACGCGGGCGCGGTCTCGCGCCCCGTCCACGCATGGGCGGAGTCATCGGAAACTGCGCTGTACGGGAAGGTGTCGAGTTGCACCATACTGGGTCGCTTTGCCATGCGGTCCCACCACGCGCGGGTCAAAGGATACGCCTCCAGCCAGAAATCGAGAAAGCGGACCATTTCCAGCACTTTGACAAACGGCGCGAAATTGGTTTCGGCCAATGTGAATTGATCACCCATGAGATGGGGGCGACCATCGGCCAAGGTCTTCTCCATCAGGCGGAAGATTGATTCCAGCGCGCCGATGGCCCGCATCACGTAAGGCGAGTCAATGCCTTCGCGAATGACTGATTGCTGACGGTAAAGCCGGTCGATGTTGGGAACATGCTTCCAGCGTTCCTCCATCTTTTCGATCGGCACGGTCAGACGGAACTTGGTGACGAAGTTGACGACCGCCGTGGCCTCGAACCCGCGTTCATCGAACAGTTTTACCCATTCCGCCAGATAGGTGCGCTCAACCGGGTCGGCGGGCTTCAGGGGCGGGTCTGTGCGCAGATCGTCAATGTAATTGCAGATCAGCGAGGATTCGCGAACCGGTCTGCCGTCGTGAACCAGCGTTGGCACAACGCCTTGAGGATTGAGTTTCAGGTATTCCGGTTGGAACTGATCCCTGTTCACGAGGTTCATCTTGCGGGGCACCCAGTCGGTGATGCCCTTTTCCGTCAGGGTGACGATGACACGGTTGGAACAGATCGAGTCCGTCTCTTCGAGGTAGTAAAGTTCAAGCGTCATCGCGGTGTCCTCATGCGTCCAGTTCAAGTTCTTTTGCGGATTGGATGTAATAGTGCCGGGTAGGGCAGTTGATTTGGGAAACCGCGTGTTCGCGCAGGATTTCAGCCTTGGCACTGCGGGCCGCCGGGGCATCTTCACCGGCATGGATCAGACGATCATTGAGTTGCAGCGCCCATTGGAAATCGCCGTCGGAGCGCGCCTTGGCAACCTCGGTCCTAACGGCATCCGCGCCACCGGCAAGCCTGATGAATCGTTCGCCTTCTTCTTTGGGCGACAAAGGTGACAGAGAGGTTGGGTTGCCGTCAAACCACCCCATCGTGCCGACGAAATAGGCGCGCACGGCATATTCCACCCGGCCGTAATATTCGCGCAGGTGCGGCTTTTCTGCGAGCTCCGGCGGCAGTTTTACCGAATGCGCCAGTTCGTCGATAGTCTGGCTGGCGTCCATGCCCTTGCGGGTTTCATTGACGATGTGGCGGATGCCGTCACGGTAGTCGCTTAGAAATTCCTTAATCCTGTCTGCCCCAAACACCGCCTTGGTATGACCGGGGCCCAGAACCTCCGGCCCGAAACCCATCAACAAATCCATCGTGTCGGCCCAGGTGTCGAAATCGCGGTATTCGGTGCCACGAATGGCATAGAGGTTCGGGAAAGAGCGATAGAAGTTGTCGCCGCTGATCAGCACCTTTTTCTCTGGATACCAGACGACCATGTGGTCCGGCGTTTCGCCCGGTGCCATGACCAGTTCAAGTTCGATGCCACACAGGGTGATCTTCTCGCCTTCTTCGCCGATTTTGCGGGTCGGTTCCATGATCCCGGCGCCCATGCCCTTGAGCGGACGGTCGCCGGGGCCTACGCCGATGCCGACGATTTCATCCGGGTAAGACAGACCGATCCCGAACTGTCGCTTGGTGCGCATCTGCTGTGCCTTGGTCGGACGTGGGTGCGCGCCTTCTTCGATCAGGCTGTCACCGGATGGCCGCGCACTGGCCAGAATGTCAGGGCTGGCGCCCTCGGCGAACACGGCCGCGCCCGAGACATGATCGCGATGCGAGTGGGTCAGGATGATCGTCTTGACCGGCAGATCGGTGATCTTGCGGAACTCGGCCAGCACATTTGCGGCGGCGGTTGTCGTCTCGGTCGTATCGACAATGATAACGCCATCATCGCCAACGATCATGTAGACGTTTGACGCGGCAAATCCGAAGGCCTGATAGACATTGTCGGCGAGTTGCACGATTTCTTTCTGGAAGTATTCTGGATGCGCCTTAAGTTCGGGATGCATGGCCTTTTCCTTTGCCGCGTTGTTGTTTGCGATGGTATCGGGTTATGTACTTGCTAGCCGTTTGGGATCCTGAATACAAGAAATTAGCGCAAAATATCACGAATGGCCATGCTGGCGTTGATTTGGGATCCCAATCGTGAGATACGGTGTGCAAGGCGGCTTGCAGAGGACGGTGGTTAAGAAATGGCGCGCAAAAACATCCTTTTCATCATGTGCGACCAGCTTCGATTTGATTATCTGGGCTGCACAGGTCACCCAACGATCAGGACGCCAAATATTGACGCGTTAGCTGCTCGGGGTGTGACGTTTGCCAACACTTATTGCCAGTCGCCGACTTGCGGCCCCTCGCGCAACAGCATCTACACCGGGCGATATGTGTCCTCGCACGGCACATCCGCGCTTCATGCGCCATTGCGTGTAGGCGAGATGAACATAGGCGATCATTTAAACCCGCTGGGCGTGCGGACGGTTCTGGTCGGAAAGTCCCATATGGTGCCGGACAAAGAGGGGATGGAACGCCTTGGGATCGACCCTGAAAGCGCGCGAGGCAAGCATATCGCTCAGGCCGGTTGGGAACCCTACGAGCGCGATGATGGCATTCATCCCGACGCGCTGGTCGATCCGGACCTTCGTTACAATAGTTACCTGAAATCCAAGGGCTATGGAGAGGCCGAAAACCCGTGGCATTGGGTCGCCAATGCGGTTGAGGCAAATGACGGTGTCCGCTCGGGTTATTTCAACGATTGTGTGGACCTACCGGCGCGTGTGGCCGACGAGGACTCCGAAACGCCCTACATGACGCGCCGCGCGATGGATTTTCTGGCTGAGGACGACGGGGAAACGCCGTGGGTTCTGCACCTGTCTTATATCAAGCCACATTGGCCTTATGTCGCGCCTGCGCCTTATCACGACATGTATTCTGCCGAAGACGTGGTGCCTGCAATCAAGGTTGACGCGGAACTGGACGCACCCAACGGCCTGATCGACAGTTTCCGCACGCGCATGGCGGCAAAGACGTTCAGCCGCATCGAAGCGCGCGAGAAGATTATCCCGGCCTATATGGGGCTGATCACACAGATCGACGATCAACTGGGGCTTCTGTTCGATTTCATGGAGACGCGCGGGCTGCTTGAAGAGACGATGATCGTCTTCACCTCGGATCACGGCGATTACCTCGGTGATCATTGGATGGGCGACAAAGAATACTTCCATGACCCGTCGGTGAAAGTTCCGCTGATCATTGCGGATCCGACCAGTGAGGCGGATGCAACCCGGGGGTCGACCGACGAGTCACTTGTCGAATGTATCGACCTGCTACCGACGTTTCTGGACTACCACGGCGGTGATATTCCGAAGAATATCCTCGAGGGGCGATCGCTTTTGCCGAAGCTGCGCGGCGAGAACCCGGAATGGCGCGAATACGCGATCAGCGAAGGTGACTTTTCGTTTCAGATTTTCGGCCTGAAGAACGGCAGAACGCCGCTCGACTGCCGATCTTACATGATCACCACGAAAGAATGGAAATACATCTATGCGCCTGAGTTTGCGCCGGTTCTGTTTGATCTCACCAATGACCCGGATGAACTGAACGATTTGGGCTCCAGCGCCGATCACGAGGACGTTCGCCAAACGATGTTCAACAAACTGGCTGCGTGGTCGCTGCAATACCGGCAGCGGGTCGCCTGTTCGGAAGAACGCGCGGCGCATATGTCGGGAATCGAGGAAAAACTGGGTGTTCTGATCGGGTATTGGGACGAGGATGACACGAAAGGTCTGGATCCTAAGATCCTGCCAGTCAAGAACCCCCGAGGAACGATCGGATAGGGCCGCCTTGAAAACCAGTTGCAGTCAATTCCCGGCGGTGACGTAATTGTAGGAATCCACGACCAAACGGACGACCGTGTCCAACTCGTCCGCCGAGATAGGAGAGTATATCATCACGAAACCCTCCCATCCTGGCCGCTCATCGGCCCAGGGGTGATGAATCGCCCAGCCGGCCTTGACCGCGAGAATTGCAAAGGCCGGTTCAAGCGATGCGTGAAGGCCGCCGTCAGGGTGGACATGTGCGAACTCGCGACCACGGACAATCGCCTCGGGATGTGCCAGTTCGACCTGATCGGCCAACCAAAATCCCTTTGCGCCGGGCAGCGAAATCACCGTATCGCGAATTTCGACGCCCGGAATTTTCGCGGCGCGGCGCAACAATTCGGCAGAGAGTTCCGGGAAGACTTGCGCATCCAATTGAATATGCGGGACGCCGTCTGTTGTCGCGGGGCGGGGAGTCAGGCGTAACGGCAGATTGAGGTTCTGGGCTGCCGCCGGAAGCCAAGCGGAAATCATCGCCGTTATGGCAAATCACCACAATAACGAACGAAAGTAACGCGTCGGGAATGGTATTAGATTCGTTACGTTCTGTTTCCGCCGCTTAGGCCGCTGAATAGGCGATTAGATCGGCGACGGTGAGCTCTCCATCCCGTTTCTCGAAAGTCTGGATATATTCAACCATCGTGTGAGAGTGTTCGCGCATCATGCCTTCTGCGCGTACAGGATCGCCGCGTTCAATTGATTCATAGATAACACGGTGCTGGGCAATCCCCAGGTGCATACGGAACAACCCACGCTCAAAATGTTCCGGTGTGTCATCAACCGAGCGGTCAAAAACCATCGATCCCACTGCCAGCATCGGCAAGTGGCTGATCTGTTCGCAGGTATAGCCGACGTAGTCATTTCCACAGCCCGCCAAAATCGTGGAATGAAAAATCTTGTTCGCAGATTGCGCTTCCCGGATCACGGCGCCATCGAAACTGCCAACCTTCGTCAGCTTCTCGATTGCTTCTGCACCGACGTCGATTGCCCGGTCCATATCGGTCAGGTGATTGGCGCGATCAGGGTTCTGTGCCATGAGCCGTGCTGCGAGGCTTTCCAGATGGCCGCGGACTTCAACCGCCTGAAGAATGCCTTCCACGGTCGGGCTTTGCACCAGATAGCCACGCCCTTCGCCACGGCGGATGACGCCCTCGCGCTCCAACAGCCTTAGTGCCAGGCGGACAGGGGTGCGCGACACACTGTGGGTCTCGCATAGTTGCGCCTCGGACAAGCGTTCGCCTTCGTCATATGCGCCAAGGATGATGTCCTGCCGTATCCGGGCGGCGAGTTCGGTATCGATGGACTCCATGCGCCCATTGACAGTAAATGGGATCCCAAAGTCAAGCAATGCAGCAGTTTTTCGATCCAAACGCCCATATCCACTTGAAATGGGATCCCATTCATGGCAATTGTCGGTTCAAATACGATGCGCAGCGTGGCGGCGATTCTATTTGGGATCCCAAAATTCGCGCGACAGCCAAATCAAATCAGAGAGGACATCATGAAACTGATCCGCACAAAACGCAAGCGCCGAGGAATTGAGCGTTGCGACATTCGTGCCGCCGCAACACCACACCAACACCGGCATGTTCGCGTGGTTTGCCGAAGAGATCGAAAAGCGGTCTGGCGGGTCGCTGACGATGAAGCTGTACCCGGCGGGCCAGCTTGGCGCTGGTCCTGTGCAGCAGTACAAGCGTACTATTGAGGGTGTCGGAGACATCACCTTTGGTGTTGCCGCTTATACGCCGGCAATTTTTCCAAAAACCATGCTGGCCATCCTGCCCGGCGCGGCGGATACGGCTGATGATTCCACGCGGCGCATCTGGGCGAATTTCGAGGAGCATTTCGCCGATGAATTTTCAGAGGTGAAAGTGCTTGCCGTGGGAACGGTTGCAGGCAGCTTGCTGGCTGCCACAAGCGATGTGTCCACGATGGAAGGCCTGAAAGGCGCCAAGCTGGTGCCGTTTGCCGCCATGACCACACCGATTGTCGAAGCGCTGGGCGCCGTGCCGGTGCAGATGCCGGTGACCGAGATGTATACCGGGCTTTCGACAGGCACGATTGATGCAACGACCGCGTCCTACAACAACATCACTCCGCCGTGGAATTTCTGGGATGTGGCCACCCACGTGGTCGAGAATGTGCCGGTCAGCTTTGCGGTGACATACGCAATCATGAACAAAGAGCGCTATATGAGCCTGTCGGACGAGCATCGGGCGATCATTGATGAACTTTCTGGTTTGCCCATGTCGCTGGAACTCGCCAAGTCTTTTGATGGCGCAGATGAGCGGTCCAAAAAGATGATTGCGGATGCTGACAAGGGTTATGAGTGGGTCGTTGTGTCGGATGAAGAGCGGGCCAAGATGGATGCGGCTGTCGCCGCTGGCCTCGACACGATTTTCGCGGATTACGAGAGCAAGGGAATCTCGAACGCCCGCGAAATCTATGAGGCGCTGAACCAGTAGAACTCAGCCGATCGGCGCGCGCTTCGGCGTGAAATCGCGGCGCGCGTCACTTTCCGTCCACTTCCGAAAACGGAGCCTGTCCCAATGGTCGTTGTCGTCCCAACCAACAAATCCGTCGAAGCCTTCCAAGGCCTGCACCTTTATCACGGGGCGATTTCGAACTGCTCCATGCGCGTGCGGATGACGCTGATCGAAAAGGGGTTGGACTGGGAAAGCCATCACATTGATCTGAAGAAGAAAGAGAACATCAGCGACGAGTATTTCGGGATCAACCCGAACGGGTTGGTGCCGACGCTGGTGGACAACGGGGTTGTTCACATTGAGTCAAACGACATCATCGATTATCTCGACGACACCTATCCCACCCCTACGCTGCGCGCGGAAGACAAGGATGAAATGATGGAGTGGCTGCATCTGGCCGCAGCAATCCATGTGCCCGCGTGCAAGCCCTATGTCTATGCCACCAAAATGGCGCCGAAGCTCAAAAAGACGGCGGAAGAGCAGGCCAAATACGACGCGCTTCAACAGAATGAAGAGCTGAAGAATTTCCATGCCAAACATGCGGGGAAAAGTGCGTTCAGTACCAGCGATTTTGACAAAGCCAAAGCAATCCTTGGCGCGTGTTTTACAAAGCTGGAAGTGACATTGGAGGGCCGCGAATGGATTATGGGCGACCGGTTCACGCTCGCCGATATCTCCTGGATCCCACTTTATTTCGTGATCAAGGGCTGCGGGTTTTCGTTTGAGAAATACCCAAACATCCGCCGTTGGGCAGCAGCGTTTGAGGCGAAGGAGAGCTATCAGCAAGGCATCCTGAAATGGTGCCCGGATTTCGCGTTGGTCTGATGAACGATACGCCGAAACTCCCAAGGTTGATCGGCCATTTGGACAAGGTCCTGACTTGGGTCGCATTGATCTGCGGCGGAGTGACACTTGTGTTCATGACCGGGTTTTCGGTGTGGAACGTGCTGATCATGCGCAAGGCGCTAAACTCGCCGATCATCGGGGCGGAGGACATCCTGATCCTGTTGTTGGTGGTGATCGTTGCGCTGTCGGTGCCGCTGGGCGCGCGGGCTGGGGCGCATATCGAGATCGAGGTGCTGGAATCCCGCATGTCGGCGGGGTTTGCGAAGTGGTCGATGATTTTGATGAAACTATTGGGCGTGGCGCTTTTGATCGTCATGGCTTGGCGGCTGTGGCACGCGGGGCAAAGTGCGGTGCGGTTCGGGGAAACGACGCAGCAACTGCTGATTTCCTATGAGCCGTTCTATTACCTTCTGTCGGTTTCGATGGCGATCTATGCGGTCGTCCTGCTGCTGGATATCTGGCAGCTTCTGCGATCCGACCGGGTTGTGACGCTGAAGATCGGCGGTGGCCCGCTGTGATTTCGATGACGACACTCGGTCTGTTGGGATTGCTGGCGCTCTTTGTGCTTCTGGCGTTGCGGATGCCGGTGGCATTGTCGATGCTGGGCGTCGGTTTTGTCGGTACGGTGATCGCGAACGCCAACAAGTTCCTTGCGGTTGGCATGGCCGAAGATCAGGCCTGGGCGCGGGGCTGGAAGATCGCCTATTCAAACCTTGCGGGTGAGACCTTTGAAGCGGCATCGAACTTCAACCTGCTGGTGATCCCGATGTTCGTGCTGATGGGCAATCTGGCAGGTGTGTCGGGCATGTCGAACGATCTGTTCACCGCCGCATACCGTTGGATGGGGCATCTGCGCGGTGGGCTGGCCTCTGCCACCATCGCCGCGTGCGCGGGGTTCGCAGCTCTGTCGGGGTCGTCGCTGGCAAGCGCCGTCACAATGGGTCGGGTCGCGCTGCCCGAGATGAAAAAGTACAAATATGCCGACAGCCTTGCCACCGGGTCGGTGGCCGCGGGCGGCACGCTCGGGTTTCTGATCCCGCCATCGGGTGGGATGATCATCTATGCGGTGCTGACCGAACAAAGTATCGGGCGGCTGTTCATGGCGGGCGTGTTCCCCGGCATCATCCTGACGCTGTTGTTCATCGGTGCAATTTATCTGGTCGTACGCCGCAAGCCGGAGGCTGGCCCTCGCGGCGACCGGTCCGGGCGCGCGGAACGGATGGAAAGCGTTTGGCGTGCGGCGCCGATCCTGGGCGTAGTGCTTCTGACCATCGGCGGCATGTATACCGGGTTTTTCACGCCGGTCGAGGCGTCGTCTGTCGGGGCCTTCTTCACATTCGTCATCGCGGCGTGGCGCCGGTCGCTGACGTGGAAGGCCTCGCGCGAGGTGATCCTTCAAACGATGAATGCGACCGCCACCGTCTTTCTGATCATCATCGGGGCGTTTGTCTTCATCCCGTTCATGTCGCTGACGGAATTGCCGGCACAACTGGTCACGATCCTGACCTCGCTGCCGATCGGCGATGTTGGCGTGTTGCTCGTCATCATCGTCGCCTACATGTTCCTCGGCATGTTCCTCGAATCCATGGCCATGCTGGTGCTGACAATTCCGGTCGTGATCCCCATCGCCATCGGGCTCAACTGGGATCTGATCTGGTTCGGCATCATCGTTGTGATCGTGCTGGAAATGGGCATGATCTCGCCCCCGGTGGGCATCAACGTCTTTATCGTGAAATCCATCGCACCAGAGGTGCCGATGGGCCAGATCTTCCGCGGTATCTGGCCTTTCTGGTTCGCAATGGCCGCAATGCTGGGCCTTTTGGTCCTGTTCCCGCAAATCGCATTATTTTTGCCGCAGACAATTGTCGGCGGCTAGGCAAGGAGCTTCATCATGGACGCAAAAACAGACATCAAAACGCTGCAGCACTTCATCGGTGGTGAGTGGGTCGATGCCGAAGGTGGGAATACATTTGAGGATCTGAACCCGCTGGATGACAGCCTTTATGCAAACGCCGCTAGAGGCACCGGCAATGACATGCGCAAAGCCATCGGCGCCGCAAAGGCGGCATTTCCCGCTTACAAGGAAACCACGCCGACCGAGCGTGAGCGCTGGTTGCTGCGGGTCGCCGAAATCATGGAAGAGCGGCAGAAGGACCTTGTCGACTGCCTGATCGATGAAATCGGATCTCCCATCGGCAAGGCGATGTTCGAATTCACCAAGGGACTGACGATGGTTCGCGCGGCGGCAGGATTGTGCCGGAATGTGCGGGGTGAGACGATCCCGTCGGACCGTCCCGGCACGGTTTCAATGTCGATCCGCGAGCCTTTGGGTGTTGTCGCTGTAATCACGCCATTTAATGTGCCTTTGATCAAGACCACCCGGCTCGTCGCCAATGCGTTGGCTGTTGGGAACACCGTCGTACATCTGCCCTCGGAAATGGCTCCGCATTTGACGGTGCTGTTCGCCGAAATCATTGCCGAAGCCGGGTTCCCTGCCGGCACCTATAACGTCGTAACCGGTATGGGAGCCGAAATCGGCGACGACCTGACAAGCGACGGTGATATCGATTTTGTCACTTTCACCGGGTCTTCTGTCGTCGGCCAGCACATCAACGAAATCTGCGCCAAGAACAAAACGCCCAACACGCTGGAACTGGGTGGTAAGAGTCCCACGGTCATTCTAGCGGATGCTGATCTGGACAAGGTCATGCCGCTGGCCGCGCGGTCGATTTTCATGTTTGGTGGTCAAGCGTGTATTGCGTCGAGCAGGTTTTACGTCGAACGGCCGCTTTATGATGAGTTCGTCAAGCGGTTCTCGATGATCGTTACCAAGATCGGTATGGGCGATCTGCGCGATCCCGATACAGTGATCGCGCCTGCAATTTCTCCGCGTCAGCGCGAGCGGATCAAAAGCCATATCGAAGATGCCCGCGCAAAGGGCGCAACAGTCGTTGGCGGCGAATGGGAGGGCAACCGGTGCAAGCCCACATTGCTGACCGATGTTTCCGAAGAGATGACCGTCTGCAAGACGGAAACCTTCGGTCCGGTCACCTCGATCTATCCGATCGACAGCTATGAAGAGGGTCTCGAAAAAGCCAACGACACCGAATATGGCCTATCGTCGGCGATCTTCACGCATGACATCGACAAGGCCTTCCATTTCGCCCGCAACATCGGCGCGGGCATGTGCCATATCAACGGCCCGACGATTCATGACGAGGCGCATGTGCCCTTTGGCGGCAACGGCGAATCCGGCGTCGGTCGCGAAGGCACCGACGCGGATATGGAAGCGATGACGGAACTGAAATGGGTGACGGTGCAACTATGAGTTACACGCTTTATCACCACGGATCTTCCGTCTGTGCCGCCAAGGTGCGGTTCGCAATGGATGAAAAGGGGCTCGACTGGGACGGCGTTTATATCGACATCCTGAAGGGCGAACAGTTTGATCCCGAATACATGAAGCTGAACCCCAAGGCTGTGGTTCCGACGCTGGTGCATGATGGCACGGTGATCATCGACTCGACTGTGATCTGCGAATACCTCGACCAGATCGAACCGGGCACCAGCGTCCACCCGACCGACCCGGTGGAGCGCGCGCAGGCACGGTACTGGACCAAGGCGGTCGACGAAGATCTGCACCCCGCCTGTGGCGCGATGACATTCCTGTGCTCTCACCGGCATACCGTTCTGAAAAATCTCGGGCCCGAGGGGGCAGAGAAATTTCTCGCCTCGACACCGGAATTCTCGGTCACATCGGATTGGAAAAGCTTCAAGGACGCCATTGTTCGCTATGGTTTTGAAGCCCCCGGCGCCTTGGAGAAGGTCAAGTTGTACGACAGCTACCTGCACAAGATGGAGGATGCGCTGGAAGGCAATGACTGGCTGGTCGGCAACAAGTTTTCCATCGCCGACATCGCGCTGACGCCATACGTCAATCGCCTTGCCATGATGTCGATGCGGGGGATGTGGCAAAATGGGCGGTTGCCCAATGTCGAGCGCTGGTTCGCCGCCATCGAAGCGCGGCCAAACTTCAAAAAGTGCTTTCTGGATTGGGTGCCGGAAGACCTGACCAACGACCTGCGCGAGAACGGGACTAAAAGCTGGCCCGAAGTCGCGGAAATTCTTGGAATTGAAACACACGGATAGGGAGAAAATCATGGGACGACTGGACGGAAAAACAGCGGCAATAACCGGCGGCGCGCGCGGCATTGGCGCAGAGTACGCGAAAAAAATGGCGGTCGAAGGGGCGAATGTCGTCGTTACTGATATTCTGGATCCCGCGGAAACTGTCGACGCGATCAAGGCCGCAGGCGGCAATGCGGTTGGCATGGTCGTTGACGTGACCTCAGACGATGATCTGAACGCCATGGTGGCAAAGGCTGAAAGCGAATTCGGTGCACTGAACATTCTGGTCAATAACGCAGGGTTATTTGCGAACCTGACACCGAAACCGTTCTTTGAAATCGACAACGACGAATTCGACAAGGTCATGACGATCAATGCCCGTTCGATCCATCAGGCAACCAAGGCCGCGGTTCCAGCTATGCTGCGCGCCGGTGGGGGCAAGATCTGCAACATTGCATCCGGCACGGTCTACTATGGCCCGCCGGGTCTGTCGCATTACACAGCCTCAAAGTCGGCGGTCATCGGGTTGACCCGTGGACACGCGCGGGAGTTGGGCGACAAGAACATTCAGATCAACGCAATTGCGGTTGGTCTGACGGAAAGCAGTTCAATCAAGGGAGAAGACAAGTGGGACCGTGCCCGCGCGCCGACGGTCGATTCACGCTCGATCAAACGAGATATGGTGCCCGAGGATCTGTTGGGTACACTGATGTTCCTTGTCACACCGGACAGCGACTTTCTGACCGGCCAGACGATCAATGTCGACGGCGGCAAGGTGAACCTGTGAACTCAGGCCATGGGCGCCGCGTTCATCGTTGCGCGGCGCTCGCCACTTGATTGCCAATTCGCATTTCTGAACGGCAGCTGGCGGTCGGCCTGTCCGCGATGCCCGCCGAACTCCGGCAGGCGATTTCATAAGGATCCCACCATGGACTACGTAACCAAAGCACTTGCGATTTTCCTGCCCCTTGCCCTGCCAGCACTGGCTGCTGCCCAGCCAGTGGAACCTCCGGCAGAGAATGGCGCCGGCACGGCGCCCTACATTCGTTCGGCTTTGCCGCTGGATGAACCGCGGCATCTGTGCATCGATATTCCGGGGCACGGAGACCGTGTGAACCTTGAGGCCGAGTTTACGGTGCACACCTGCAAGGACGGCATGTGGAACCTTGACCAACGGTTCGTCTGGACGGCCGGAGACAGCGCGCTTGAAATGCCGCAATACGGCAAATGCCTCGCCGCAAAAGAGGCGGCAGCCGGTGCGGCGCTCGTTCTGGCCGATTGCGGGTCTGCCAACGCGAAATTGGTTGCGGAGAATTCCCGTCTGAAGCTGTCCTCGGACACATCGCTGTGCGTCACCATCGCAGACGGCAAATCCGAACTGACACCGGGCGGCAAGCGGTTCCCGCAACGCTACCGGGCGCGCGCTCTGTCCGTCGAGCCCTGCGCTGACGAGGCTCTGGAGCGGCAGCTTTGGTCCGTCACGATGCCGCTTGATCTCGATGCCTCGTTGCTTCCGCCCAGTGGCAGCCTTCCGGTGGAAAACTAAGGCCCGGCCAGCAGCCGGAAAACAAAGAAGCGAGTGAAAATGTCCAAGCGTTATTCCTTTGTCCCACCCGGCGGCGGCCCGAATTACGACTGGTCGGCGGATCATACCTTTGTCAAGGTGTCCGCCGACGATACCGGCGGGGCGTATACCCTGATGGAAGACAATCTGAAGGCCAATTTCAAACTTGGCCTTCATAAGCACCGCGAACATGCGGAGACGTTCTATATCCTCGATGGTGTTGTTGATTTCTATGTCGATGGAGATTGGATGACGGCCGAGCCGGGAACCTGCCTGCACATTCCACCGGGTGTCGAACATGCTTGCATCATGGCGGGCGGATGCGAGGCGGCGCGGATGTTGATGATCTTTCAACCCGCTGGTTTTGATCAATTCCTTGCCGAGCTTGGGAAGATGAGCGAGGCGGATTTCGAGGATGCCGGGAAGATGCAGGCGCTGAACGACAAGTACGACATTGTTAACCTTGGCCCAGTCCCGGAGCGCGTATGACACAGTCCTCAACCATCACAATTGCGACCGCGAAGGCGAGCCGGTATCTGCAACAGCTGTGCAAGCATTTCAGCCACAAGCGACCAGTAGAATTTACACCCGAAACAGGCTGGATCGAGTTCGATTTTGGCAAGGCGGATCTGGCAGCGGGGCCGGATGGTTTGACCATGACGGCGAATGCCGGGAGCGACGAGGATCTGGCCAGGCTCCGGCGGGTGATGGCCTCGCATCTGGAACGCTTCGCCTTCCGTGAAGAACTGACGATCAACTGGGACAACTGAACATGGCGACAATCGGCGACGACATCATTGGCACCAGCGGCCTGCCGCCCTTTTTCAAAGTGGCCAACGCCGATGAGGTGGGCATCGACGCGCCCGAAATCCGCAAAGGCGACGCGCTGCGTACCTGGGTGCGCAGTTTTTCCGGCTTTCAGAAAGAGGCGCTGGTGCGGTCCGCCAAAACCGGGGACACTTGGCGGCTGGTATCTGACGAGGGGCCGTATCTGAACGGGCATGACGCGGCGCCGTGCCCGCTGGCGTTTCTGTCGACGGGTATGGTTGCGAGTTTCATGAATGAGATTCTGGCGCTGGCGGAAATTCAGGGCGTCGACATTCGAAAGCTGAAGCTTGTTCAGGACAATTATTACACCATGAAAGGCTCGATGCCGAAGCGCACGATGGTGGGCGGGGCGGAGAATATCGAACTGACGGTCGAGATCGACTGCGATCTTGAAGACGCCGCGCTGAACGAATTTTTGGTGAACGCGACCTATGCCTCGCCGCTGAATGGCCTGATGCGCGGGCAGTTGGAGAGCTTGTTCAAGCTTGGCAAGGATGGCACGGAACTGCCGACGGCCAAGGTGGCAGAACTAGACGGCGCGCTGTTTCCAGACCCCGGCGATCATTTCGCCAAAGCATCACCGGCGGCATCCGACCTGATGTTGATGCAGCCTGTCGGGCCGACACCGAAGAAGGAAGTGGCCAAGGGAACCACCTCGGGCGGGTCGTCACTATCGGACGAACAGGACCGGCGGTTGAATATCGGCGCGGTGGCGGTGTTGCGCGAGGATGGGCTGAAAGATTTGCAGCAGATGCAGTATTCGCCCTATGGCACATCGTTCCGGTTCCTGAGTTCCGAGGACGGGCGCGCGCCGGATGCCAACACGCTGATCAGTGCCGGGATCGGGTTCTGTTTCATGACCCAGTTCGGGCGGTTCGTATCGATGTTGAAACTGGATCTGCCGGATTATCGGATCGTCCAGGACACGCATTTTTCGCTGGGCGGCGCATCGGGCGGAACGGGCAGGGCAGGGGAAGCAGACCCGATCGAGACGCATGTTTACCTGGAAACCAGCGAAAGCAATGAAACCGCGCAGGAAATGCTGGATATCAGTGAGCAGACCTGCTTTCTGCACGCGTTCTGCCGGACGGATCTAAAGACAAAACTAAAGGTCGTGCGGGTTTAACGGACCGTCAATTCCGGTTAACTTGCGATCAGAGTTGCGTTCGGGAATTAGGGTTTTCTTTCCCTTTCCTGAGTTTGCGAGGGAGAAACGCCATGAAAGACGACGTGCCAAAAGGCAATGGTCAGCGCATTCCAAACGGGATGCTGGAGGACAATTATCCGCGCAATATGTGGTGGGTCGCGGCGCATCGCGATGAAGTTACAACCAAGCCGTTGGCGCGCTGGCTGTTGGAAACGCCGGTGGTTCTTTATCGTCTGGAAGACGGGACACCTGCGGCCCTGTATGATCGCTGTCCGCATCGCTGGGCGCCTTTGTCGGAGGGCCATGTCGCGGGCGATAAGATCGTCTGCCCCTATCACGGCATGGAATTCAACACCGGCGGGCATTGCACCAAAGCACCGACCCAGAACATGATGCCGAAGACGGCGCAAATCCCTTCTTACGAAGTCCGCGAAGCCGGTGCCTTTATCTGGATCTGGATGGGTGACAGGGAGGCGATAGATTGCGACCCGCCGGAAGTCGGGTATCAGGTTGATCCGAACTGGAGCTTCATCCACGGCTATATGGAGGTTGCTGCCAACTGGGTGCTGATCCGGGAAAACGTGCTGGATCTGACTCACATTGCGTTTCTGCACAAGAATACTTTCAAGCAAGACGACTGGATCACGGCGCCGGATACCTACATGGAGGGCGAAACGGTTTGTTATGAACAGGAATTCGATCTTGCGCCGTTGTCGCCCTTGTTCTGCGCGGGGATGGGGCTGCCAGAAGACAAGCTGATCAAACGGGTACAGAAGGGGCGGATGCCGTCGCTGGCGATATCGTTCTCTGACTGGAATGTGCACGACCCGGAACCGGAAGACGGGCGTCGGTCGGATTTCATCATGCGTGGGTGCCACATCGTGACCCCGTCAACACGTGGTCACACGCATTATTTCTGGGCTGCGGCGTTTGACGTGCCCGAGATTTCGGACGATGTGGCAGAGAAGACCAAAAACAGCGTCGTTGCGGCGTTTGAAGAGGACAAGCATTTGTTGCAACTGATGCAGGCGCAGATCGAAGCTGATCCGAAAGGGTTGGACTATCTTGAGGTCACGCTTGGTGCGGACGGGGCAGGTATAAAGGTGCGTCAGATTCTGAACAAAAAGCTCGCCGCCGAAGGCCGGTCGCTGGCATAGGTTCTCAAAATTTGCAGACGTGGTGGCCCGTCAGTCTGGCCGCAGTGGTGTTTGTCTGGCGGTATCGCCGAGGATTGGATTGAGGAACGCGATGACGCACAGCAATCCGCGCCCAAGGCGCAGCTTTATCTTCACGCCGGGATTGCGACCTGACATGTACCCTAAGGCGTTGGCATCAGGCGCGGATATTGTTTGTGTCGAGCTTGAGGACGGGATTGCGCCCAAGGACAAGGCCGAGGCACGGGCCAACGCGCTTGCGCTATTCGAAAAGCCGCAGACCAACGACGGGGTCGAACGCATTGTGCGCATCAATTCGATGCGGGAGCGGTTCGGGATCGAAGATGTGAACGCAATTCTTGCAACCGAAACGCCACCGCCTGCATTGATGATGCCCAAAGTTCGAACGCCTGACGAGGTCGTCATGCTGGATCAGCTTTTGTCCGAGGCTGGGCACGAAACGCGACTGCATGTGATTATCGAGACCAACGAAGGGCTGGAAGCGGCATTTGAGATTGCGAAATGCTCTGACCGGATTGACGCGATGTTTTTTGGTGGCGTCGATATGGCAGCAGAACTGCGGTGCCGGAACACTTTCGACTCGCTGATCTACGCGAGGTCACGGGTGGTTCATGCTTCGGCCGCTGCGGGGTTGGACGTGATAGATGTTCCGTTTCTCGATCTGGATGACCCCGACGGGATGCGTGTTGAGGCAGAGAAAGTTCGCGACCTCGGATTTGCGGGCAAGGGTTCGGTTCACCCAAAGCAGATCGCTGCACTGAATGAGGTTTTCACACCTACAGGCGCGCAGATCGACCGCGCGCGCCGTGTGATAGCCGAGTTCGAGAAAGCGGATACCGGGTTGGTTGTCATTGATGGCAAACTGATCGAGAAACCGGTTCTGCGCGATATGCACCGTATCGTCGCCATCGCCGACCGCATGGGGGAATAGCGAATGGAATGCTGTGGACC
This sequence comes from uncultured Paracoccaceae bacterium, assembly GCA_951812305.1. GTDB lineage: Bacteria > Pseudomonadota > Alphaproteobacteria > Rhodobacterales > Rhodobacteraceae > Rhodobacter_B. The sequence goes on along the minus strand of CATOSB010000002.1, from coordinate 797,998 downwards.
GGGATACGCGTCCCCCGCCGAGGCTATTCAGGCGCCGCGCGAACAGCTGCTTTACACGATCGCGATTTACACCGGGACGGGGATCCAGAAACCGGATTATCTGGCAACTGTCGATGTTGACCCGGACAGCCCGACCTATAGCCAAGTCATTCACCGTCTGGAGATGCCCGGGATCGGTGATGAGCTGCACCATATGGGGTGGAATGCCTGTTCGTCGTGTTTTGACGATTCCAGCATGTCGCGGAAATTCCTGCTTTTGCCGGGCGTGCGTTCCAACAACATCCATATCGTGGACACCGCAACGGACCCGCGCGCGCCACGGCTGCACAAGGTCATCGACGGGGCAGAGATCAAATCCAAGACCGATCTGTCTGGACCGCATACTGTTCATTGTCTTGGATCAGAGATCATCATCTCGATGCTGGGAGATGCCAAAGGGGAAGCACCGGGCGGTTATCTGCATCTGAACAAGGAGTTCGAGATTGTTGGCCGCTGGGAGGCCAGCATGGGCGACATCCCGTTTGGCTACGACTTTTGGTATCAGCCACGCCACAACGTGATGGTATCGTCCGAATGGGCGGCGCCGAACACGTTCATGCCGGGGTTCGACCTGGAAGAAGTCGGGCATCTGAAATATGGTCGCCGCCTGCACATTTGGGATTTCGAAGCACGCAAACCGGTCGAGACCATGTATCTTGGCGAAGACGGGCTGATTCCGTTGGAAGTCAAATTCCACCACGATCCCGACAGCACGCATGGCTTTTGCGGGGCCGCGCTGAGTTCGAATGTCATCCACTTCTGGAAGTCCGATACCGGCAAATGGGAATGGGAGAAGATCATTGACGTTGACAATGAACCGCATCCCGAATGGCCGATCCCGGTGCCGGGGGTCATGTCGGCGATCCTCGTGTCGATGGATGACAAATACCTCTATCTGAACAACTGGCTGCATGGAGACATGCGCCAGTATGACATCACCGACCCACATAATCCGGTGCTGACCGGGCAGGTCTATATGGGTGGCCTTCTGGGCAAGGCACCGGTCGTCAACGGCGTGACGATGGCGGGCGGCCCGCAGATGTTTCAACTCTCGCTTGACGGCAGGTGGCTTTATGTGACGACGTCATTGTTTTCGACGTGGGACAACCAGTTTTACCCCGAAATCAGAACACGCGGTGGCGTGATGGTTCAGATCGACTGTGATCCGGAAAACGGCGGTATGGAGATCAACCCGGATTTCATCGTCGATTTTGGGAGGGAGCCAAACGGGCCGTCTCGGTGCCACGAAAGCCGCTATCCCGGAGGCGATTGTACATCGGATATTTGGTTGTGAGCACGTTCAGGGTGGAAATTTCGAACCGGGGCGGGGCGACGTATCAGGTTGATGCCAAACGGCCCTTGCTCGACTCGCTGCGTGATCAGGGCGTTGATCTGCCCTATGGGTGCCAATATGGCGGTTGCATCACTTGTGCAGCGAAACTGAAATCCGGCGAGGTGGACCAGCGTCGGCAAGTGGCGCTCAATAACCGCCAGATCAACGACGGCTATGTCATTCTATGTGTTGCGCGCCCGCTTTCAGATATCACGCTGGAAATTGGCGTTGAAAGCCACGACAAGCTTTACCGTAACCCGTTCCTCGACCCGCTTGAACCGCACGAGTTAAAGGCTGACATCGCCGCGCCAAGGGAGGGTTGATCGTGCCTGATGCAGACGTTGATCATATCTATGACTACGATCCGGCCTATCTTTCCGACATTCTGAACTCGGTGAAAACCATCGCAATGGTTGGTGCAAGCGCGGACAAAACCAAGTTCAGCTATGGTGTTTTGCGTGTGCTGCATGAGACCGGGTACGAAATGCTGCCGGTGAACCCAAACCCGAAGGTCACCGAAATTCGCGGCATAAAAGTTTACCATTCGCTGGAGGAAATCGATCGAACGGTCGACATGGTTGAGGTTTTTCGCCCCAAGAAGGAGCTTTTTGGGATCGCGGAACAAGCGATTGCTATCGGGGCAAAGGTTCTGTGGGGCCAGATCGGTGTTTACGACGACAAGGCCGCCGCGTTGGCAGAAGCCGCCGGACTGAAAGTGGTGATGAACCGATGCCCGAAGATCGAACTGTTCCGCCCGTTCTGGAAACCGAGGTTGGATTTGGGGATCTAATACCAAGGGTGCTTCAAAATGACTCAGCTATGGATTTTGGGTACCGCCTGAGGTGCTGAGGTGATTCAAGATTGGCAAAGGAGACCACCGATGCCAGCCAGGATACCGATGCGAGCCGATTTTACCGCCAATGATCTGCGCAAGCTTGCCGCAGAGAGTTCTGATGCCCGGCAGAGCCGACGGCTTTTGTCGCTTGCCGCTATCGCCGATGGCATGTCGCGTGGGGCTGCGGCCCGCATTGGCGGGATGGACCGGCAAACGCTCAGGGACTGGGTGCTCCGTTTCAACGCTGATGGTCCAGCGGGGCTGCTGGATCGGCAGCGAGGAGGCTCGCGATCCCGCCTTGACAATGCGCAACTGGATGAACTGGCGGCTCTTGTCGAGACCGGTCCTGATCCTGAAAAGGACGGTGTCGTCCGCTGGCGGCGGGTCGATTTGAAGAATGTGATCAAGGCGCGTTTTGGCGTCGACTATCACGAGCGCCATGGAGAACAACTTCCCAATCAACGAAGATCTCGCTTATGAGAAGATCCGGGACCTCATGTTCGACATGATGGAAGAGGACCCCAACCGTTTCTACGCCCTCACGGATAAGCTCAATGAACTGGCTGCGCTCCCTAAAAGAACCATGACACTTGTGCTCGATCTGATGGCTGCCACTCCCTTTCAGGTGATCATCCCGAAACACGTACGGAAAAATGACCCTGATACATTCAAAGCAGATCACGAAACCGTTTCAAATGTTCTATTTCTTGGAGAGTTTGGCGGAATTGCCGTTGAACTGGAGCCAAATGAGGCTTTGAGAGAACCGAGGATCATTTCCATAACAATGGTGGAAATCCCTCATCGCAACCCTCTGCGAAAAAGGGTCAACGAGTATCGTAAAAAACGAATCAAAAAACTACGAAAAAATTCTGTCGAGTAGTGCACTGGTGACGCCAACGTCTTATCCAGAATCGGGGTTAATCATTGTCAAAGCGGCGCAAACGGCCCTGGCCTGCCCTGTCCTCAAGCTCCCTCCAAGATGCGACCGGAAAATCGCTCGCGCGTTCTGTTTCGATTTTTTCTACAAGAACGTCGCGGTTTATAATGGTCTTTGGGTCAATCTTTACATCGGCCAAACCCCAAATGTCGTGTTTCGGGCTGTCAGGCATACCTTCCTGCCCGATTTGGATGAACGCTGGCGTGACCTCATCTGCGCGATAGGCAAATGTCAAAACGCCGTTGAACATCGCGTTGCGCCCGGTACGCACGAGCGTAAAGGGCAACGACACTCGTGACCAGTTCCCATCTGTTGGCTCAGACCACTTCATTCCGGCAGACAGTATGACCTGCCACGAACCATCAGACGTGGGCAGGTATTCATTTCGCTTCACGGGAACGACTGTGTTTTCATGCGAGAATATTTCAAACTGAACACCCGGAAACGCGAAGTTCGGGATCGCCCGCAAGGGATCGAAGGCAAAGCGCCTTTCTGCGCGAAAGGCCGGGATTGTAACCATCCCTGAAATCGCGTCTGCCGCCTTTGTCGCACCGATGGGGAGGAAATAGTCGTAGTGCACTGGCGCTGGTGGATCGCCTCTGGGCCGCAGTAAATCGGCGACAAGCAGCTTGTCGCGTTGCCCTGAAGGGGCAGCAGTGTCTTCAGAATTTGGGTAAGTTTCGATTTCCGGAAATGACCACCAAACAACAAACGCGATCACCGATAACCCGCCCAACAGCGCGAGCCCCTTCAGAGGAATGGGCTTGCGGATGTCCAACCGGGGGCGCCGCAATGAGAAACCCGCAACCACCCTAACCGGATATCGCGCCCGGGGTGTGACCAGAATTGAAACGATGTCAGCAAGCAGATTGAGCGCGACGAAAAATGCCGCGAAGACCAAGCCTATTGCCAATACGAGCGGGATATCGCGGAATTTGACCGCCGCAATCATCGCATTACCGATCCCGGGATAGGAAAATATCTGTTCGACAATGAATGCGCCCACCAGAAAATTTGCAATCACCAGAACCGTCATGTTGATGATGGGCGGCAAGGCGTTGGGCAAGGCATGAACCAGAACGACGCGCCAGACCGGAAGGCCCTTTAATCTCGCGGTTTCAATGTATTCCGAGGCGAGCACATTGATCAGACTTGCACGGGTCAGTCTGAGAACCGGAGCAATGGCGACGATTGCCAGGCTTCCGGCCGGAAGAACCATTGAATGAAGCCGGTCGCCAAGACTCATGCTGTCAAAAAACACGGTATGTGCCGGAAAGACCGGGAAAGTGACGACGAAGAATGTCATCAGTAGATACGCAACCAGAAATTCCGGCATCGAGATCACCGCGAGAGACACAATCGTCGCCCCGCGATCAAAGATCGTTCCGCGGTGAATGACAGAGAGAATTGCGGCAAAAAACCCCAGTGGAATAGCCATGAAGGCGGCAAAAAGGGCGAGTAGCGCGGTATTGCCAATACGCTCTGCCAGCATGGGCGCAATTGGCTGTCCGGAATACCAGGAGACGCCAAAGTCTGCCTTTGCCGCGCGTTTGATCCAGTCTGCGTAGCGTGTGACCGCGTGCGCGTTCAGCCCCAATTCCTCGCGTGTGAATTCGATCTGATCGCCGGTTGTGAATCTGGGGGCCGTTGCGCTTGCAAAATCACCGGGAAGCGTTTCGACCGCGACAAACAGGATGACCGAAATCGCAAGCAGCACAAATACCGCGCCGCCGATCCTTGCAGCGATGATCCGTGTCAGCGCCATATTGCAACTTACGATCAATCGCGAATCCAATTCAACCTGACGACGGACGATCGGAATGCGGGTAACGTTTTCGATGAAAAGGTTGCTGGGCAACACGAAATTGGACAGCACCGTGCCGTATTTGGGTGTTGAACCAGATGACGCTTATAGCATCGCTAAATGAACAGACATCTGAACCAAGTGTAGCGAGAGGTGTCGGCCGTCCAGTACGACCCTGATCTTCTCTTCCGCAGAATTTTGCTTGCGTGTGGTGCACTCAGGAATATCGCCAAAGCGCTTTTAGGGCACGAAGGGGTTGATGCGTCGCATTTTTTGAAACCTTCTAGTCCCCTGTTTCGCATGATTTGACACGGTTTGTTTTCTCTGAATCTCTGTCCTGGCAAAAGCTGGGAGGTGTGAGAGATGGGCAAACGTGGTCCTGATGCGAAGTTTGTGGTTCGACTATCGAGCGAAGAGCGCGCAGAGTTGGAGAAAATGATCTGCAAGGGTATCGGTGTTGCGTATCGGCTTTTGAAGGCGCGGATATTGCTTAAAGCGGATGTGTCGGCGGAAGGCCCTGGTTGGGCTGATGCGCGGATCGCCGAGGCTCTGGAGACAAGCTCCTCGACAGTTCTGCGGACCCGCCGACAACTCGTAGAGGAAGGGTTAGAGGCGGCCCTGTCGCGAAAGAAAAGGTCCACCGCACCTTCGCGCATATTTGATGGGGAAGCGGAGGCAAGGTTGATCGCCCTTGCCTGCTCTGAGCCTCCGCAAGGCTATGCCCGCTGGTCGCTGCGTTTGTTGGAAAAGCGCGTGGTTGAACTGGGGATTGTCGAAACCACCAGCGACACGACCATCCAGCGGGTGCTCAAAAAAACGCGCTCAAACCGCACCAAAGCCGCTATTGGGTGATCCCGCCCAAGGCCAATGCAGCCTTTGTCGCCGCGATGGAGGACGTGCTTGATGTCTACACCCGCCCGCAGGACCCGAACCGACCGCTGGTCTGTCTCGACGAAACATCCAGGCAACTGACCAAAGAAACACGCACCCCGATCCCTGCGCGGCCGGGGCAATCAGCGCGGTCTGACTATGAATACGAACGCAATGGGGTGGCCAGCTTGTTTATGCTGTTCGCACCGCTTGTCGGTTGGCGTCATCTCGCTGTCCGTGACCAGCGTACCGCCATTGATTACGCCCATGTGCTTCGTGATCTGGCTGATGTGTACTTCCCGAGCGCCGAAAAGATCACGCTTGTGCAAGATAACCTCAACACCCACAAGCCGGCCTCACTGTACGAGGCATTTCCTCCCACCGAAGCCCGCCGTATCGCGGAGCGTTTCGAGTGGCACTACACGCCGAAACACGGGTCTTGGCTGAACATTGCTGAATGCGAACTCAGCGTTTTGTCTCGGCAATGCCTCGACCGGCGTATTCCTGACAAGGCATCCTTGGAAACCGAAGTCTACGCTTGGACAGCAACGCGGAATGCCGAGAAAGCCAAGGTTAAATGGCACTTCACGGCTACGGATGCCAGAAACAAACTCTCACAGCTTTACCCGCAAATTGGGTGAATCAGGGGACTAGGCTGATGTGGCATCTCGCGGTTCGAAAACACCTTGGCCCAATCTGCGTCCACGACGTCACCGACATACAGATCGCCCTTGCTGTCGCAGGTAATGCTGTGGGGTGATAGGAATTGGCCCGGTCCCAATCCCGCGCCCTTCTTTTTGTCAATTCGCGACAGAAGATTGCTCTGCTGGTCAAAGACGCTGACGAAAGGGCCGATATTTGGAAAGTCGCGGTTCACCGCAAGGTAAGAAGCCAATTCACCCACGATACACGCCGGACAACTTCCCGGTGTGATTGCCAATCCGCTGGGGCGGTGCATGTTATTGATCTGAGTTTCAAACCGACCGTCTTCATCGAAGATCTGAATGCGGGAATTCTCCCTGTCCGCGACATAGATCCAACCGTCGGCGTCGCAGCAGATATTGTGGGGAAGATTGAATTCTCCGGGGCCTGTGCCGGGCGAACCCCAGCTTTTCAGCAGCCTGCCGTTTTGGTCAAATTTATGGATACAGGCGTTGAGATAGCCATCGGAGACGAAGATATTTCCAGACGGCGAGACGGCGGAATGGGTGCATTTGCAAAACGGTTTTCCGCTCATCGTGCCAGAGCTGACCCCGGCGGTTCCAAGCTGCAAAACCAGTTGGCCCTCAAGTGTGAATTTGCGGACCGTGTGGTCGAAATTATCGGTGAGATAGATGTAGTTGTCAGGCCCGATAGAGGCCCCGTGCGGGTTGGCAAAAATGCCGTGCCCCCAGGTGGCCAACACATCCCCATTCTGATCCAGAACCACCATTGGTGTGCTGCTGCGGTTGAAAAGGTAAACCCGGTCTTTGCCGTCGACGGCGATACCGGCGACATCGCCCAAAACGATTTCCGGTGGGAAGTTCCCCCAATCCGCAACGGGCTCATATTGGTAGTCACCTTTACCGAGATACTCAGCCATAAAATTCACCGTTTTCGTGGAAATGCGCTGTGAAGTTCAGTCTCCGGGCCTCAGTTTCATGCTGTAACCGGCTCGTCGTAGCTGCGACCAAAAACACGGAACTGCGCCTCTGGCCCGTTCATCAGCCCGGGCTGTTCGTGGTAACTCAGCAGCGCGATAATGCGCATCTGCGAACCCGAAACCCGCGTTACGCGGTGCAGGGCATGACGCCCCCGGAACAAGGCGAGCGTTCCCGGCTGGGCGCGGATCAGCTTTGTGGTTCCGGGAGCTTCATCCATTACGGCGCGAATGCCGGCGAAATTCGGGTTCTCGTCGTCGCGGATATTGGGTGCGAATTCGAATGCGCCGCCTTCGTCGGCGGACTGTATCATCAACGAGACGACAAAGTCGTTGCCGTCAAAATGCCAACCATGCTCGTCGCCGTCGCCGAGATACGTGTAATTGCAGCGCATCATCGGGTCCGAAACCGTGTAAAGCGCTGGCACATCAAGAATATCCGCGACCAAGTCGATGAGCGGTTGCCACTCATAAATCCGGAGAGTTGTGCCCCGGGGATCCATTTGGTCGGTCGCCGTCACCCACATTCGATACGGGCTTTTGCGTTGAACGGGGTGTGTTTTGTCGTCAGATTCCGGGGTTTCCTTGGAATAGGCCCCAAGCATTCGCTCGCGTCTGTGCGACATCGGCTGCAACCGAAGGGCCTCGCGCCGCATGAGATCAATTCCCGCCGGAAGAACGAATTCCGGCAACACAACCGAGCCTTCCAGTGCCATCGCGCTTTGCGCCTTCGCAACCAGCTTCTCCCGCAGGACAGGATCGAGCAGTGGGTATTTACGGAGGTTGATAACGCTCTTTGGATCAATTTGGTCGGTCTGGTTCACTGTTGCCTCCCTGGGTCGCAAAACAGCGCTTTCGTGGCGATACTAACGTCAATCAAACGACGTGTCGCCTTGTGCTTGTGAATTGGCGACTGCGAAAATCGTGCTGGGTGTCAGATCTGTAAGAGTTAAGGATCATCAGTTGACCCGGTGGGCCGGCTATATCCATCGGCACAAAAGTCCCCGCCCTGAAACAACCGCTCGACCGCCGGTTCATCCGTTACGTTCATGCGGGCAAACACGTGCGCTGCGTGATCTTCGGCATTGTCGACCGGGCGATAGTTTAGTTTGGAGGTGTCGGGCTTCCAGAAGCTGCGGGTATTGGCAGAGACGCCATAGACCGTCTGATAATCAATTCCCGGGGTTTCGATGGCCTTGGTAAAAAGCTGCACTGCGTCCGCATGGCTCAGCCAGGTGCTAAGCATGCGGATATTCTGCGGTGCGGGCTGGAACGAACCGATCCGGATGACCACGCTCGAAAGCCCCTTTTTGTCGGCGAAGAGACGCGCGACTGCCTCGCCATAGGCTTTGGTCACCGCATAGTGGCTGTCAGGCCGAAGGGGGGATGATGGATCCAATTGGTCGGCACGGCTGTGGAAACCGGTGATGTGGTTGGAACTCGTGTAGACAACACGGCTTACCCCAGACGCCGCCGCTGCCGCAAAAACGTTCCATGTGCCTTCGGTGTTCACCCGTTGCATCACGTCCCAACTTGCATCCAGTGGCGCGGTGGCAAGATGGACGACCACGTCGACACTGGCGAAATGTGAGGCAAGACCGGTTGGGTCCAGTACATCCGCCGCGATCCACGCATCATCCGCCTCTGTGCTATCCGGCGGTGCGATATCGGCCAAGATCAACCGCCGGTACCGCCCTTTCAGACGTTGACGCAAAACCGAACCGATCTCGCCAGCGGCACCGGTGATCAGAACCGACAGGTCTTTCGCGCTATGGCGGTCGTCGCTCATAGCGGCTGAATCTCTTTCTTCTGAGGGTCGGCCACCGGATAGGGCCGTTTCCAGCCGCGTTCATGCGACGGGTGGTCCGGGGTCATCGTGGCATATTCATAGCCTTTTTCGATGTTGCCATCGGCCAACGCGGCCAGAAGTTCTTGCGCCAACGCGGCGTCAAGCCGATCTCGGACAGGACCGACCGAGGGGTCATCGGTCAGGTTGCGCTGCTCCATCGGGTCGCTGGAAATGTCGTACAGCGTCGCAAGCCCGTTTTTGTATCGGGAAAGCTTGTGCTGTCCATCGGTGATCATGAAACCGCTTCCGATCACCCCCATCGCCACGCGCCGAACCCGGTCGTTGGCGGTCAGGCCGGGCAAAGGATAGCTGTCGCCGCGCGCGCTGATTTCGGCACGGGCAAGGCCTGCAATCGTTGCGAAAAGGTCTGTCAGGGTGACCAGGCCGTTTTCGGACACCGGGCCGGATTGTGATGGGGTGCGGACGATCAGGGGTATGCGGATCGACGATTCCAGAAAGTTGTTTTTGCCCAACAAGCCAAAATCGCCTAGCAAATCACCGTGATCCGATGTGGCGATGACGACGGTGTTGTCGGACAAGCCAGCGCCATCCAGCTCTTGCAGGATCTCGCCGATACAGCTGTCGATATTCTGTGTCAGCGCCGAATAATGCATGCGGACGCGTTGTTTGACGCGATCCGGAAACGCCTCCATGTCAATCGCGGCGGAGCCTTTGCGGTTCTGCGCGATCTGTCCCTTGCGGAAGACTTCTGTCGTATCAGTCGCCGGAAACGCGGCGGGCATGTCTGCCGGATCCCAATCCTTTAGCATTTCCTCGGGCGGGTTATAGGGATCGTGCGGTCCCGGAAATCCGATCATCGCAAAAAACGGCTGAGTTTGCCTTGCGCGTTCGCGCAGAAATGCCAGCGTTTCATCCTTGACCCAATTGTCGACCTGCAGTTCCGGCGGCAATGCGCTAATCGAGGCCATTAGATTTTCGGCATATCCCGCTTCATCGGGGCCGTAGGGCTTTGAATATCCGCGCGCACTCAGGAAATCGGCGTAGTCGTCCTTGATATGGATATGGCGTTTGTCTTCGGCGATCCGGCGAAACTGGAACCCTTCGGCGGCATCCCAGGGCATGAAATGCATCTTGCCGATGGCCGCGGTCAGATACCCGGCATCGGTCAGAACCTCGGCAATGGTTGGCATACCGCAGGCTGCGTGGTCCGGACGCAGCCAGCTACCGTTGGTCATGACCCCGGTCGAAACAGCATTATGCCCGGTCAAAAGCGACGCCCGGGCAGGACCGCATAACGGGTGCGGTGAAACGGCATTCGTAAAACGGATTCCCGTTTCCGCCAGCCTGTCCAGATGCGGCGTGCGCGCAAAACCCGCCCCGTAGCAACCGACAAAATCGGCGCGCAGCTGGTCCGGCATCAGCAACAGGATATTCGGCCGGTTCTCAGGCATCGCCTCAATCCCCTTCCAGGAAACGCCAAACCCTGCGTCCGGCCTCGATCAAGTCGTCCAGATCATTGTAGATCGCCGCAGACAGCCGCAGCCAGAAGGCATCATCGGCGTAGGTTATCGACACCACGATGTGTTGGTCGGTTTGCAGCTTTTGTTGAATCATATCCAGCCGATCCGGCCGCAGCATCGCGGATTCCGGCAGCCGAATGGATGCCATCGCGCAATGCATGTCTTTGGGGGCCGCGAGAGCCGTGTCGAATTCATCTGCAAGGGATGCTGCGGCGGCGAATACCGCATCGCGGTTTCTCGCGCGCAAGTCAGCACCACCTGCGCCCATGTGAAAGTCGATGGCCGCAGGTACGCTTAGCCAGGCCGTAGGGTCGCGGGTGCCGGGCCAGTCAAAGGCGGCGGTGAAACCTGACCCGTGCCCGTGCGAAATCGTCATCGGATGAAGTGTTTCCTGAAGGTCGGGTCGACACCACAACATGCCGGCACCGTGCGGCGCGCAAAGCCATTTATGCGCGTTTCCGGCGTAGTAATCGGCATCGAGGGTCGATACGTCCACGTCGATATTTCCCGGTACGTGGGCTGCGTCAATGAACACCGGCACATTGCGATGGCGGAGATGCGCGCAGAGTTCGGCAATCGGAAAGACGATCCCGCAAGGTGATGAGATGTGGTCCAGAACCGCCAATCGCGTTTTGTCGGTGACGTTGTTCATAACGGCAGAAACGACGTCGTCGGGGCCGGAAACCGGCAGTGCGATTTCAGCCTCCACCAACCGTGCGCCGGCCGCAGCGCACCTGTGCTGCAGCGCCTTACGCACGGCGCCATAGACCTGATCCGTGGTCAGAACTTCGTCACCGGGTTCATACTGGATGTTACCAATCACAATATTTGCCGCCTGGGTCGCGTTCTCGACAAATACCCAATCCGACGCCTGCCCACCCAAGAAGCCTGCAACCCGTTGTGCGGCGCCACGTATGAGGCCGGGATATTCGGCACGGAAGAACCCACAAGGGTTAGCTCTAAGCACATTTCCGATGTTTCTTTGCGCCGCTCGAACAGCGTCAGGCACGGCACCGTATGAGCCGTGATTGGCGTGGATCAGCGATGGGTCCAGCCCGAATTCGGCAAGCCGATGCCGCCCGTATTCACAATTGTCCCCTGCTCGCGTCACCGTCGCACCCGAGTGATGAATGACCCGCAATCAGAGTGGCACGAATTGCCAACGTCGTGGGAATTTTTCGCTTTGTATTGAATTCTTTGAAAAAAAACCGGTCTGATATAAGCTTTCCTCGCAGTCCTGGGGCTATTCCGGGACAAAAATGGGGGAATTTCAATGCTTTCCAAAACGAAAGGAATGAGTCGCAGAGGGTTTGTTGCAGGTGCCATTGCGGCAACACCAGCTTTGTCCATGCTGTCCGGCGCGACCGTTGTGAACGCCCAAGGTAGCCGGGTTTTAAAGGCCCGGTTGCAGCGCGACATTACAATTCTTGACCCCGGATACATGGTTGGCGGGTCTGAGATTGCGGTTCAATACACCGTGATGCCACGTCTGGCGGTGGTCGTGAAAGAGGGCGACACCTTTACCTGGGCACCCAGCGAATACATGGCGTCCCTTACGCAGGATGACCCCACCACCATCTCGTTTGAATTGAAACCCGGGTTCATGTGGACCAACGGGTTTGGTGAATTCACGGCGGAAGACGTCAAATATTCGCTCGACCGGATGCTGGTGTCTGACTGGAAGGACAAGTGGCTGGCGCTCGACAGTGTGGAACTGACCGGCAAGTATTCCGGCAAGATCCTACTGAAACATCCGTCTCCGGCCATCTGGCTTGTGACCATCGCTGCTGGCGCGGGGTGTCTCGTGTGCAAGGCCGCAACGGAATCGGTTGGCGGGCAATACACGACCGAAATTCCGGCCACTTGCGGCCCGTTCGTGATCGAAAACTGGACGCCGAAGCAAAAAATTACATTTGCGCGCGACCCGGCCTGGATCGGGCCGGAACCCGAATTCGACCGGGTCGAATACATCTTGGTCGACGATGACACCGCCGCCGAATTGGCATACGAGGCAGGCGAGGTTGATATCACCATCGTCGCGGTCAGCTCGCTGCCGCGCTACACCGAGAATCCGCCCGAAGGCACGAAGGTCACCGTTGCGGGGCACCTGCAATACGCATGGGTCGGTATGAATACCGAGCACCCCAAGCTGCAGGACATCCGTGTTCGGCAGGCCATCCAACAGGCGGTGGATGTCGATTCAATCGTCGAGGCGGCCTATTTCGGCAATGCGCCGAAATCGAATGGGATCATTCCGCCCGGCGTTTTCGGAAGCCGGTCGTCAGCAGGATTCTCACGCGATGTGGCGGCCGCCAAGGCGCTTGTAGACGACGCCGGCGCGGCGGGGCTGGAACTGGAGTTGAAAACGCTCAACCAGCAGGCGCGGATCGTCGCGGCGCAGATCATCCAGGCCAATCTAGCTGAAATCGGCATCACCGTGAAGATCATCCCGCTCGATTCCGGCCCGTTCTGGAGCCTTGGCCGCGAAAGCAAGGGCGACGACTGGCAGGATGCGCAATTGTGGATCATGCGGTTCGGTGGCGCGCTGGATCCGGCGGATTACTTCCAATGGTTCACGCGCGAACAGATCGGCAACTGGAATTGGGAGCGTTGGACGACGGACGAGTTCAACGAAATCTATGCCGCGCTGGCGCAGGAATCCGATGATGAAAAGCGTCTGGGCATGATCACCCGGCTGCAGGAAATCATGGACGAAAGTGCGGCCTATGTCTGGTTGCAGCACGAACCGGAGGCATTTGTTCACCGCGATACGATCGAGCCGGTGATCGTGCCGACTGGCGAGTTTGATTTCCGCCGCTTCGGCGCGGCCTAGCGCACGACATGGGCCAATTGATCTGGCCTGAAATTGCGGATGCCGGCGGCGGTCGGCATCCGACGTTGATTGAATTCGCCGCCGTGCGCGTTACCGATTTTATCGGCCTTTCAGCGCAGTCAACGAAAGCTCGCAGATGCTAACCTATGCCATTCAGCGCATTGGGCTGGCTTTCGTCATTGTGCTGCTGGTGATCTTTGCGCTTTTCGTGATGATCCACTTCATTCCCGGCGACCCGGTGGCAATCGCGCTGGGTCCCCGGGCAACCCCGGAAATCGAGGCCCGGTTTATCGCCAAGATGCGGCTTGACGAACCGCTATATGTGCAGTTTTTCGCCTTTCTTAGCGGTATATTTCGTGGCGATCTGGGCAACGACATATTCTCGGAGCGCCCGGTCACAACGATCCTGTTCGAGGCGCTGCCCTACACCATGATCCTTGCCGCCGTCTCGATGGCGTGGGCGGCGGCGCTGGGCATATTCCTGGGGTGCTTCAGTGCTGCGCGCCCCAATTCATGGATCGACCGGATCACCGGCGTGATCTCGATCGGGACGATCACTGTGCCGTCCTTCGTGGTGTCGATCTATGTCTTGATCATTTTCGCTGTGTTCCTCAAATGGTTGCCGGTTATCGGCGCCGGAGAGCCAGGGGATTTCTGGGATCAGGTGCAACATCTGATCTTGCCGGCGTTTGCCGTGGGGTTGGGCTGGGTCGGCTATGTCGCCCGAATGGTGCGCGCCTCGATGCTTGAAGTCATCGGCGAAAACCACATCCGCGCGGCGCGGTCCTTCGGGTTGCCTCACCGGGTGGTGATCTATCGCTACGCGCTGAAGGTCGCGATTTTGCCGACGATTACGTTGTTGGGCGTCGGCTTTGGCAATCTGTTGTCCGGCGCGGTCTTTGCCGAGATCATCTTTTCGCGTCCCGGGATCGGCAAGCTGATCTTTGACATGGTGATCACCCGCAACTTCCCGGTCGTGCAGGGCGGCGTGCTGGTCACGGCGATCCTTTACGTCTCGACGACGTTGCTCGCCGATCTTCTGACGGCCTCGCTGGACCCCCGGATCAGAAAGGGGCTGTGAGCGAGCCATGAGCGAAATCGCCAACCAGATCGCCGAGACCGCAACGGTGCCAGCAAAGGCAGAGCGCAAGGTGTCGACCTTGCGGATGTTGATGCGCACGCCGCAGGGCGCAATTGGCGTGATCATCGTCACGCTGTTCTTTCTGAGCGCGCTTTTTGCGCCGTGGATCGCACCTTATGATCCCTTTGCATTGAACATTCCCGACCGGTTTCAGGCCCCGTCTTGGAACCATCTGTTGGGCACCGACCAACTGGGCCGCGACACGTTCAGCCGCATTCTCTATGGCGGGCGCATCGCGGTGCAGTTGGCCGGGATCGCCGTTGGCGCCTCGTTGGTCATCGGGTTGGTGTTGGGCATGATGGCGGGCTACGGTCCGCGCTGGTTCGATAATCTGATGCTGCTGATCTTCGACACGATCCGGTCGTTTCCGACAATTGTGATGGCGATGGCAGTGGTTTCGCTGACCGGTCCCAGCCTGAAGATGGTGATCATTATCTTCATCATTAACGCCGTCCCCGGATTTGGCCGGATCGCCCGCACCCAGACGCTGGCGTTGCGGAACACCGATTTCATACTGGCGGAAAGGTCGCTGGGCGCATCTTCCGTCCTGATCCTGCGACGGCACATCATGCCCAACGTCGTTGGCCCGCTTTTGATTCTCGCCGCAATGGACGTGCCCGTCGTGATCACGGTGGAGGCGGGGCTCAGTTTCTTGGGTCTTGGCGTGCTGCCACCGACGCCAAGCTGGGGCAGCCTGCTGAACGAAGGTTTCCGGATCATGCGCGACACGCCCTGGCCGGTGATTGCGGGTGGGTTGCCGTTGGTCATAACAACTCTCGGGTTTACCTTCCTGGGCGAAGCCTTGCGCGACGTGTTTGACCCCAAGCTTCGAAAGGAGCTTTGAGGTGGATGCGCCTGTTCTTTCGATCCGTGACCTGAGCGTCGATTTTCGCACCATGCGGGGGGCCGTTCACGCCCTGCGCAATGTCAGTTTCGATGTTCCACAGAACCGCATCGTAGGCGTGTTGGGCGAAAGTGGTTGCGGGAAATCCACGCTGATAAACACTGTGACCCGGTTGCTGGCCGCCAATGCCGATATCATTGGTGGCGAGGTCATGTTTGACGGGCGCGATCTGGTCCGGCTGTCAGAGCCGGAATTACAGTCTTTGCGCGGCGAAAAAATTTCGATGGTTTTTCAGGACCCGATGACCGCGCAGAACCCGGTGATCAGCGTCGGGCGCCAGATGACCGATATCCTTTACCGCCACACCCATCTGTCGGCACGGCAGAAACGGGATCTGGCGACCGGCATGCTGCACAAGGTTGGCATTTCTGATCCTGAAGAGCGGATGGATCAGTATCCGCATGAGTTCTCGGGGGGTATGCGCCAGCGGATTTCCATCGCCATGGCGTTGATGATGAACCCGTCGCTCTTTATCGCCGATGAACCGACCACGGCGCTGGATGTGACGATGGAGGCGCAGTTCATCCACCTTTTGCGAGAGCTGCAGAAGGACATTGGCTGTTCGGTTCTGTTCATCTCGCACAACCTCGGATTGATAGCAGAGCTGTGCGACGACGTGGTTGTGATGTACGCGGGCGAGGTTGTCGAGAAGGGGCCGATCGAGGAGATATTCTTCAATTCGCGCCACCCCTATACGCGCAGTCTGATGGATTGTGACCCCGCGCAGGTGCTGGACCGGACAGCGACGCTGCCGACGATCCCCGGGCGACTTCCTGACCTTTTGAACGTGCCTCAGGGCTGTATTTTCCGAGACCGATGTGCGCATGCGACGGATAATTGCTCCGATACAGCACCACCAACAGAGGAGGTTGGCGAAAACCACACCGTGGCGTGCCATAACCACGCCGAATTGGTCAACTTGCCTCCGGCGACCCACGCCGCCGCCGAACGACGGGACGGCGCATCAGAGGCGCTATTGCAGGTCGACGGACTGAATGTCCGATATCCAACCGGCGGGTTGCTTCGCCGAATTCTCTACCCTAAGGCACCACGGTACGTTGACGCCGTGGTCGACGCGGGCCTGCATATCCGTCAAGGGCAGACCTATGGGCTGGCAGGCGAAAGTGGGTCGGGCAAAAGCAGCCTGGGCCGCGCGATCCTTGGTCTGACGCCTGCACACGGCGGTTCCGTTCGCTTCCTGGATCAGGAAATGCTGGGCTTGAGCGAGCATGAATTCAAGCCGCACCGCCGCGAAATGTCGATGATGTTTCAGGACCCGGTCGCCTCGCTCAGCCCGCGCCAGAAAGTGCGAAAACTGGTGATGGAGCCGTTTGAGATTCATGGGTCAAATGGCACGGATCTTGAGAAAGAAGCCGAGGCGATATTTGACATGGTTGGCCTCAGCCGCGATTTCTTTGGCCGTTATGCGCATGAATTGTCGGGCGGACAGGCGCGCCGTGTTGGCGTCGCGCGTGCGCTTGCATTGCGACCAAAATTCATCATCGCGGATGAACCGACGGCTGGTCTCGACGTGTCGGTGCAAGGGGAGATCTTGAACCTGCTCGGCGAATTGCAGGGCCAGCTTGGGCTGACTTATCTGGTCATATCGCACAACCTGCCGGTCCTGCGCCACATTAGCGATCGCATCGGGATCATGTATTTGGGTCGTCTGGTCGAACAGGGCGACGCCGATCGGATCTTCAGCCGCCCTGCGCACCCTTATTCACGTGCATTGCTTGACGGAATTCCACGACCTGATCCGCGTGCGCGGCGAAAGTTGCTATCGATTGCCGGTGAAATCCCCAGTCTGTCCAACCGCCCTCAAGGCTGCGAGTTTCATCCCCGCTGTGCACATGCCACCGACCTGTGCCGCCGCGTCGCGCCCGTCCCGACATTCAGAGACAACGGCCACCAAGTTTCGTGCCATCACCCGCTGGAAGGATCCTGACCCATGACCGTGCGAACCGAATTCCCCCACAAGATCCGCGAAGTGGAACATGCATGGATCGAACTGGCTGACGGCACCCGGCTGGCTGCACGGTATTGGCTACCCGAGGATGCCGGTGAGAACCCTGTTCCGGCGATCCTGGAATACATCCCCTATTGCAAACGCGACGGGACCGCCGCGCGGGACGAGGCGATGCATCCCTATTTCGCAGGCCACGGATACGCCGCCGTGCGCGTGGACATGCGCGGCAGCGGTGAAAGCGACGGCGTCGTGCTTGGCGAGTATTTGCAGCAGGAACATGACGACGCGGTCGAGGTCATCGCGTGGCTTGCCCGGCAACCGTGGTGCACCGGCAAAGTCGGCATGATGGGCAAAAGCTGGGGCGGGTTCAACTGCCTGCAGGTCGCGGCACTGCGTCCGCCAGCGCTGGGCGCGATCCTGACGGTTTGCTCGACGGATGACCGATACGCCGATGACGTGCATTACATGGGCGGCTGCATGCTGACCGCCAACGCGACCTGGGCATATTCGATGTTCACGCGGCAAGGTCGCCCGCCCGATCCCGCGCTGGTTGGCGAAAGATGGCGTGACACCTGGATGCAGCGGCTGGAAGCGACTGAACCCTGGCTGATCGAATGGCTGAAACACCAGACCCGTGACGATTTCTGGAAACACGGCTCTGTCTGCGAGAACTACGACGATATTCAAGTGCCGGTCTATGCGGTCGGCGGCTGGGCCGACAGCTATTCAAACGCCATCCCACGGCTGCTGGCCGGGCTTTCGGTTCCGGCTAAGGGGTTAGTGGGGCCGTGGGGCCACCAATACCCCCACCAGGGCCATCCATTGCCCAAGGCCGGTTTTTTGCAGGACGCACTGCGCTGGTGGGACCATTGGCTGAAAGACATCGACACCGGCATGATGGATGAGCCCGCCTATCGCGTCTGGATGCAGGACTATGCGCCTCCAACTTCTTACATCCACGAACGCCCGGGCCGCTGGGTGGCCGAGGCCGCCTGGCCCAGCCCCCGCATCACTGAAACGGCGTATGCGTTGAACGCCGACGGCCTTGCCGATGTGCCTCAAGTCGGCCCTGATTTGCTGCTCTCCTCGCCGCAGACCACCGGATTGACTGTGCAGAACTGGATCCACGGCGGTGCCCAAGGGTTGCCGGACGAACCCATCGATCAGCGCGCCGACGATGCCAATTCGCTGTGTTTCGATAGTGCACCGCTGCCGGAAGATCTGGAAATCCTTGGCGCGCCGATGGTGTCGATATCCTTCCAGTCCGCCACCGAAAACGCCTTTGTCTGTGCCCGAATCTGCGAAGTTCTACCTGACGGCACCTCGCAAAGGGTGAGCTACGGTTTGCTGAACCTGACCCATCTGGACGGCCATGAAGCCCCAAAGCCGCTCGTGCCGGAGCAAACCTATCAAGCCACAATCAAGCTGAACGACATCGCGCATCGCTTTACCGCCGGCAACCGTTTTCGCGTGGCGTTGTCTACTGCCTATTGGCCAATTATCTGGCCATCTGCGGAAGTCACCAAATTGAACATTGCGTCAGGGCGGGGCCAACTGGTTCTGCCGGTGCGCCCGCCACAGTCAGCCGACGAAAATCTGCCAGAATTGCCACCCGCCGAAAGCGCCGCGATTGCGCCCAGAACGACTCTGCGAAAGGCCAACCCTCTCAGCCTTCAGATCAACCGCGACTTCATCACCGGTCTGGTCCATATCACCAAGGTGATGGATCACGGTCATATCCAGAATGACAACAGCGGCTGGCGAACAGACACGACCACGACGCGAGAGTTCGAGATCACCGACCAAGATCCGCTGTCGGCAAGATTCACGTCGAATTCCGAGATTTCGTTTGGCCGCGACGGGATGCCCGTTGTTGAAATCAGTGTCGATCATGAGATGACCGCCAACCGAGAGGAATTTCTGGTGAACGCCACTTTGGTTGCCAGAGAGGACGGCGCAGAAGTCTTCAATCGCAAATGGACAGAGGCCATACCGAGAAATTGCGTTTAGCGCTCTAATACCAAGGGTGCTTCAAAATGACTCAGCTATGGATTTTGGGTACCGCCTGAGGTGCTGAGGTGATTCAAGATTGGCAAAGGAGACCACCGATGCCAGCCAGGATACCGATGCGAGCCGATTTTACCGCCAATGATCTGCGCAAGCTTGCCGCAGAGAGTTCTGATGCCCGGCAGAGCCGACGGCTTTTGTCGCTTGCCGCTATCGCCGATGGCATGTCGCGTGGGGCTGCGGCCCGCATTGGCGGGATGGACCGGCAAACGCTCAGGGACTGGGTGCTCCGTTTCAACGCTGATGGTCCAGCGGGGCTGCTGGATCGGCAGCGAGGAGGCTCGCGATCCCGCCTTGACAATGCGCAACTGGATGAACTGGCGGCTCTTGTCGAGACCGGTCCTGATCCTGAAAAGGACGGTGTCGTCCGCTGGCGGCGGGTCGATTTGAAGAATGTGATCAAGGCGCGTTTTGGCGTCGACTATCACGAGCGCCATGTGGGGCAGATTCTGCACAATCTGGGCTTTTCCCACATCAGCGCACGCCCTCAGCACCCGGGGCAGGACGTGCAGGTCATTGAGGATTTCAAAAAAACTTCGGCGACAATCTGAAGGAGACGCTTCAGGGGGTGCCGCCGGACAAACCCGTCGAAATCTGGTTCCAGGACGAGATGCGTCTCGGTCAGAAGAACACCCGCGTCCGCCAGTGGGCACGCAAGGGCACACGGCCCCGCCAGCCCGCCGATCAGCGTTACCAAAATGCGTATCTTTTTGGCGCCATCTGCCCCGAACGCGGCACCGGCGCGGCGATCATGATGCCAGCAGCCGACACCTATGCGATGCAGCGCCACCTGGAAGAAATCAGCAAAATTGTCTCCGATGGCGCCCACGCCGTCATCCTCATGGACCAAGCCGGCTGGCACACGACATCCGCTCTGGAAATCCCGCAAAACCTGTCGCTCATGTTTCTGCCGCCCAAATCACCAGAGCTGAATCCAACCGAAAACATTTGGCAATATCTCCGCCAGACATGGCTCGCAAACCGGACGTTCGACACATATGACGCGATTCTCGACGCGGGGTGCGAGGCCTGGAACAACCTCATCGCAAGACCGCAAACCATCACATCCATCGCAAGCCGCAACTGGGCGAAAGTCGGTCAGATTGAATAACCCTTGGTATAAGGGTGCGTGAATCGCCCTTTAGCGATCCTCACTTTTTGCCACTTTGTGAAATGCCTGATCCAGACCGTCCGCTACATGGTCGACATCTTCAAGTGTAAGACACAGCGGCGGAACCATGCGTAAACAGGATTGGAAGGGCCCGGATTTTGACAGGATGATCCCCTGGTCGCGGCAGGCTTCGAATACTTCGGTGGTTGTTTCCGCGTCAGGCGTTTGGGCGTGGCGGTCGCTAACCATTTCAATGGCAAGCATCAAACCCTTGCCGCGCACGTCTCCGATGGCTGCGTGATTGTCTTTCAGGTCTTGCAGCCTTTCAAGCAGGGCCGCGCCGACCGTTCGGGCGTTGTCCTGCAGGCCTTCGTCGCGCATCACCGCAAGGACAGCGCGGGCGGCGGCGGCTGATGTTGGATTGGCACCGTAAGTGTGGAACATGAACTTCTCGGCCATCGGAGCCGCGACGTGTTTTTTTGCCACCACCGCGCCGATAGGAAAGCCATTGCCCAGCCCCTTGGCCATAACCACGATGTCGGGCACAACGCCGTCGGATTCAAACCCCCAGAAATGCGATCCGGTGCGGCCAAATCCCGACTGAACCTCGTCGGCGATATAAAGCCCACCCGCAGCACGCACGCGTTCGGCAGCACCGGACATGTAACCCGGCGGCATTTCGATGATCCCGCCATAACCCTGGACGCTTTCGACGATTATGCCTGCAATCTTGCCGGACGTGGCCGTGGCAATCGTTCGGTCGACCTCATCCAGATAAGGCTGGGTGCCGGGGCCGAAGATGCCGCGATACTGGTTCGGTTCGGGCACGAACGCGACGTTGCCGGGCATTCCCGGATGACGCCAGCCGGCGATGCCTGTGACCGACTGTGCCGCCGCTGTGGGCCCGTGATAGGCAGTGCGCAGCGCCAGAACGTCGAGATTGCCGGAAAAGGTCCGCGCCATCGTCAGGGCCAGATCGACCGCCTCAGCCCCGGAATTGGTCAGGTGCACCACCCAGTCATGACCTTTTGGCATTGTGTCCGCCAGTTCCTCGGCCAGATGGGCAGGGGTGGGGTGGTAGAACATCGTGGTGCAATGCGTCAGTTCCTGCGCCTGTTCCATTGCGGCCCCGACCACACGCGGGTGCGAGTGACCCACAGAGATGCAGACATTCATGCCCAACATGTCGGTGTATTGTCGCCCGTCCGTGTCCCAAAGGTATTGCCCCTGACCTTTTTTGAATACGATTGGCTTACGAAACGGCGTGAAACGGGTCAGCGAGGCAGCATAATATTGATCCCGCCGCGCCGCAGTGGCGGCAAAATCCCAATCTGTGTGCAGGGCGTGTTCTGTCATGATGTGCCTCCGGATTTCAGGCGGATGTTTTCTGGATCAAAGGGCGGTTCGCGCAAAATGGTTGCCCTGCGAAGCTGACCGAGGATCGAGACAGTCAACCCATCGCGGGCCGATGCGTCGCGCAGATAGGCCAGTGCCAGCACCTTTCCGGTGCGATGCCCAAAGGCGCCGGATGTGACAATGCCGATCGGGTGGTCGTTCTGCCATACCGCATGAGCATAGAATGGGTCCACATCGCCGGAATCGATTTCAAGCAGGACCATGTCCCAAGGGGCTTCGCGGGCAAGTGCGTCGCGCAACTCGCGGCGGACGAAAGGTTTCAGACCTGCCTCCAGCGGGCTGCGTTCCGTGGTCAGATCGCTTCCCCAGGCGCGATATCCTTTTTCCAGCCGCATCGCGTTCGCAGCATATGCGCCGAAAAAACCAAGCCCAAAGGGCTTCGCGGCCTGTTCGAGTGCGGCAAAAAGCTGTGCGGCCTTGTCGATGCCGACATGCAGTTCCCAGCCACATTCGCCGATATAGGATACCCGAAGAGCCCGAACCGGAAGTCCCGCAAATTCGGTTTCCCGTACGGTCAGCCAGGCCATATTCGCCAGTTCGGGCAGGAGGTCGGGTGCGCGCGGCCCCATGACTCCGATCACTGCGATATCTTCGGTGACATTCGCAACCCGCACATCAAATATTTCCGCCTGACCGCGTAGCAGATCGAAGTCAATCTCCTCAGCAGCGGCTGCCGATGTCAGGTAGGCGTGATCATTTTTCAGCCGGTTCACGGTGAACTCGGAAAGAACCCCACCCGCCGGGGTAAGCGCGTGGGTGAGCCCAATCCGGCCTGGTTTGGGTACACGGTTGGCGCCCAGCGCTTCGAGGAAGGCTGGCACGCCCGGCCCTGTGACGTCGAATTTGGAGAATACCGACAGGTCGGCTATGGCCACGCACCTTGTGACGGCTTCAACCTCCGCTGCCACGGCGTCAAACCAATTGGCACGACGGAAGGTCACATCGGCCGTTGAACCCGGCGTGTCCGAGAACCAGTTTGGTCGCTCCCAGCCATGCGCCGCACCCATGACCGCACCACGCTCAACCATCAGATCGTGTAACGGCGACAGGCGCAATCCGCGCCCGGCGGGGCGTTCTTCATATGGGTAATGCACCCCGAATTGCAGGCCGAAACATTCAACTGCCTTGGCCACGCGATAGTCGCGATCTGCCCACGCGCCGAACCGCCGACTGTCTACCGCCAGTGCATCCATCGGCGGCGCGCCGTGGGTCATCCAGTGGGCCAGAAACCAGCCCGCGCCACCGCCTTCCATCACACCCATCGACGAACCGGTCAGCAGCCAGGCATTCTGTATACCGTGGGCTGGGCCGATCAGCGGGTTGGCATCGGGTGTGAAGGTGATCGGCCCGTTGATCACCGACTTGACACCACCTGTTTCCAGCGCGGGGATCCGCCTAATCGCGGCGGTTATAATATGCTCGACCCTGTCCAGATCCGGTTGCATCAGGTCCGCACCGAACTCGGGCGGAACGCCGTCAACGGACCAGACCTGCGCTTGCTTTTCGTAAGGCCCCTGGATCAGCCCATCGCGTTCCTGGCGCACATACCAACTTTCTTCCGGATCGCGGATGATTGGCAGTTCCGGCAGACCCGCAGCAACCCGATCACCTACGGCAGACACGGTGTCGGTCACCAAGTACTGATGCAGGACCGGAACCGAGGGGATATTGAGCCCCATCATGTGACCGATTTCCCAGCCCCAGGTCCCTGCGGCATTGACGATATGAGTGGCTTCAACCACACCTTTTGGCGTTTCCACTCGCCAGTGATCCGGCCCTCGTTCAATCGCAGTCACCGGGCAGTTTCGCCATATCTGTGCCCCGCCCAAGCGGGCAACCTCGGCCATGGCGTGGGTTGCAAGGGTCGGGTCGACATGCCCGTCATCCGGCTCATAGATCCCACCCAGCAAGCCATCCGTCCGGGCCAAGGGGTGCAGTTCCGCAATCCGCTCGGGCGTCAGAATTTCCAGCGGGTAGCCGGTGAAATCCGACAGCCCAGCTACATGGCGGAACTCATCCATCCGGTCGGGGTTGCGGGTGATGCGCATCGCGCCCGAGCGATGAAAGCCACAGTCGCGCCCGGTTTCTTCGGGCAGGATGTCGCGATAGAGCCGCACGGAAGTGGCGCGCAACTCCTGAATGGTCGGGTTATGCGCGAAATGGGTGCACAGCCCCGCCGCGTGCCAGGTTGAACCGTGCGTCAGGTCGTTCTTTTCCACCAAAAGAACATCCGACCATCCCTGCTTGACCAGATGGTACAGCAACGACACACCCATCACGCCGCCGCCAATGATCAGTACCTGCGCCCTGGTCATGAACGCATTCTTTCGCCAGTGGGATCAAATGGCGGGAGGCGCAATGGCTTGACCGGATAGTCCTTTCCCGCAACCCGAACACTGAAATCGCGTGCGCAGGTTTCGCGCAGGGTCTCACTCCGGTCAGTTCTGACCATCGCAAAGCACAGGTTCAGCCCGGTGCGAGGACCTCGCGCGCCTGAAGTTGTCAGCCCAACATGGCGCCCCGCTTCAAAAACCGGTTCGTCATGCAGCAAAAGCGCCTCACCCTCAATCTGCATTAGGATCAGCCGTCGGAGGACGCCTTCCAACTTCTGTTTCTTCAGTGCAGATTTGCCAACGAAATCCTTGCTCCAGTCAGCCGTGAACCCCAATCCGGCCTCAAGCGGTGTCACCTCGGGCCCCAACTCATGACCCCAATGCTTGAAGCCTTTCTCAATACGGCACCCTTCCAACGCAAAGTGGCCAAGTGGCGCGGCGCCTGCGCGATGCAATGCCTCGAACAAGGCCGGGGCGACGGCATTCAGAACAGTCAGTTCCCAGCCCAGTTCTCCAACAAAACTCACACGCGTGGCGCGACAGGCAACACCTGCGATCTGGCAACCGCTGGCGTGGCCAAAGGCAATGTCCGGCAACTCGCCCAAGCTCTTCAATAAGTCTCGGCTGCCTGCGCCCATGACGCCGATGGTGCAATAATCATCGGTTACATCCGCAATTCGAAGATCGCCCTTCAGCTTGCGGCGCAGAAAAGCCAAATCGCGCCACCGGGTTGCTGCGCCAGACGTCAGGTGAAATGCTTCCTCCCCGACCCGCGTAATCGTCACGTCCATCTCGATCCCGCCGCGCTGGTTCAATAGCTGGGTGTAGACCGTACGCCCGACGGCCACATCAATCTGCGCGGTACAGATACGGTTCAATGCCGTCAGCACATCGGGTCCGGAGATGTCGAGCTTGGTGAACGGGCTGAGATCGATCAGCGCCGCGCCTTCGGCCATGACCGCCGCCTCTGCCCGCGCCAGTGGCCACCAGGGTTGCGCGCTGACTGAATAAGACTGTGCATCGCCATACCACAGCCCACGTTCCCATCCCGCCGTCACGCCGAAATTCGCCCCGGCGGCCGCCCAATTGTCGTGCAGCACAGATTTGCGCAGGCCGCGCCCGGCCTTGGGTTGCTTGTATGGCCAGTGCATCGCGAAGAGGTCCGAGACGGATTCTTCCATGCGAGCCTGCATATGGGTAGGGGTCGCGGTCTTTGGGTCAACACGCGCAATGTCCACCTCCCACATGTCCATCGGTGGGTGGCCGTCGGCGATCCAATCTGCCAGCGCCCGGCCGATCCCGGCAGAAGACATGATACCGACCGAGTTCATCCCTGCGGCAACGAACAACCCGTCAACTGAGGTTTCCCCGACGAGGGGCCGTGTGTCGGCGGTGAAACTTTCGGGGCCGTTCATGAAATGCTGAACGCCCACGGTTTCCAATGCGGGGCACAGCTCGAGCGCGGTCTCCATAAACGGCAAGAACTGATCCCAGTCTTCCGCCATTTCCAGAAAGGCACGGTCGCCTTCCGGCCCATATGCGTCCCAACATTTGGCATTCGGCTCAAAGCCTCCGATCACCAACTTGCCTGCGTCGCCCTTTAAGTAGATACCCCGGTCCAGATCGCGGATCACCGGAAATGGATCAGGTAAATCTGCCATCGGTTCAGTAACTACATACATGTGTTCGACCGCCTGCAAAGGCAGAGCCACACCTGCCGTCGCCGCCAATTCGCGCGACCACGCACCGGTGGCGATGACCACGCGGTCCGCGTCGATTTCCGTGCCATCGGACAGCAGGACGCCCCTGATCCTACAGCGTTCGACCGACAAGCGCTCCATTCGCACGCCTTCGCGGATCACAACTCCGCGATCCCGCGCCGCGCGTGCGTATGCCATACACAGATCAACCGGGTTCACATTGGCATCTTCCGGTACATGAAGTGCACCGGCGTGGCCCGTGAGATCCAACATTGGCAGAGGCACTTCTGCCGCTGTGATCATGCGCGGTGACAAGCCCTGTGTTGCCCCCAGATCCGCAATCCGGCGCAATTCGTCCAGCCGCGCCGACTCTCGCGCCAGCCAATAACCTCCGGTGCGTTTGTATCCGGTGGACATGCCGGTTTCTGCCTCGAGCCTGGGAAACACGTCGAGCGCGGCCATTGCCAAACGCGTCATATTCGGGGTTGCGCGCAGAGGGCCGACAATCCCCGCGGCGTGCCACGAGGTGCCGGATGTGAGTTGGTTCCGCTCCAGCAGCAGCACATCATCCGCCCCTCGATTGGCCAGATGATAGGCCACGCTCAGCCCGATTGCCCCACCGCCTATGATCAGAACCCTGCTCAAAAGATCCTCCGTTGACCGGAATCGCGACCCAACGCTAGCTTGGTCGTATGAACATGCATGCTCTCTGGTGTCATCCGCGTTCTGTTTCGACAGCCTTTGAACGCATCATGCGCGAACGGGGCGATGTTGCCGTTCTGCACGAACCGTTCATGTATCACCACTATCTGACCACCAGCGACAGGTTGTTTCCAGATTTCACACCAGAACCGGATCACCCGGCCACCTATGCGGATATCCGCGCGATGATCCGGGAAACTGCAAAAGCGGGTCCGGTGTTTTTCAAGGACATGGCCTATTACGTGGTCGATGCGCTGCCACGGGATGAAAGTTTTGCCGGGGAAATCACCCATGCTTTCCTGCTGCGCGATCCTGCCGAAGCGGCATTGTCTTATGCCCGGCGCGATCCGGAGTTTACGCGCACCGAACTGGGGCATGAGGCGCAGCATTGGTTGTATCATGCGCTGGTGAAACTGGGGCACAGGCCGCTTGTCCTGACCGCCGATCAGCTTCGCAACGACACCGAGGGCACTTTGCGCCGCTATTGGGCGCATATCGGGCTTGAATATGCAGATCATGCCTTTTCGTGGGATGACAAAGTGCCCGACGGATGGGAATCGGTTCAGGGCTGGCACAGCGAAGTGTTGCAGAGCGGCGAAATCAGGAAATCGAAAGGCACGAATGCATCGGCTCAACTCGCCAAGCTGGGTGCGCCATATTCCGAACATGCTGCGCACCATGCCCCGTTCTATGCGGAAATGCGGGATATTGCCGAGGCTCAGGCCCATCAGAAATAGTCCCTGTCGGGTTGTTCGGCTTTACGGCAGGCGATGTAATCCTGCAATTCCGCGTCGATGTCCGGATCGAGACCGGGATCTTCATAGTTGGCAAGCCGCTCTTTCCAGATCGCACTGGCCCGTGTCGCAGCATCCAAACCGCCGGCAGCGTGCCACTGCTCAAAGGAATTGTCGTCGGGCGTCCAGGGGCGGAACAATGCGGACATGAAATTGGCTTGCGTGTGCGCGGAGCCAAGAAAGTGTTGCCCCGGCCCGGTTGCGGCAATAGCCTCCATCGCCTGAGCGTTCTCACTCATGTCGATGCCATCGAAAAACCGCGCAACCTTGCCGCACAAGTCGTGGTCGATGACTGTTTTCTCGAACGAAGTTACCAACCCACCCTCGAGCCACCCCGTCGCATGGTTGATCAGATTAGCACCGGCAAACATCGACATCATCAGACCCCATGCGGCCTCTTGCTGGCTTTGTGCGTCGGGCAACTTGGATGAACTGAGTGTCCCGACCGTGTGAAATGGCACGCCAAGCCGCCGCGCCAATTGGCCCGCGGCCAGCACCATCAACCCGGCTTCGGGCGTACCAAAAGTTGGCGCGCCGGATTTCATCGACATGGTCGAGGCGAAACTGCCCATCAGGCAGGGCGCGCCGGGGGCGATCAATTGCACAAGCGTCATCGCCGCCATTGTTTCAGCCAGCACCTGCGCCAGTGTCCCTGCGACAGTGGTGGGCGACATTGCCCCGGTCAGGACCCAAGGGGTGCAGGCCACGGGCTGACCGGCACGTGCATAGGTTTTGAGCGCGCCGGACATGTGACTGTCCATTACCAGCGGTGCATTGGTGTTGGAGACACAATAGAGCACCGCATTGTCGGCCATAAAGTCCGCGCCAAACAGAATGCGCGCCATGTCAATCGCATGACCCGCACGTTCTGCGCCGATGAAAGCCCCCATGAACGGCCGATCCGAGTAACGAATATGGGCATAAAGCATGTCCAGATGGCGCTTGTTTGCGGGCAGGTCCACCGGTTCGCACACCACCCCGCCGGAATGGTGCAGCCAGGGAAGGCTGTGATGCAGTTTCACCAGATCGGTGAAGTCCTGAAAGCTGGCATAGCGGCGCCCGCGTTTCAGATCATGCACGAAAGGCGGCCCCCAAGACGGGCAAAGCACCGTTGCATCCCCACCCAGCCGCACATTGTTGGACGGGTTTCGCGCGTGCTGCATGAATTGCACCGGGGCCATGGCGGTAATTGTCCTGCGACAGAAGCCCGGTGCAAAACGCACCCGGGTCCCGGCCACATCACAGCCCGCTTCTGCGAAAATATCCAGGATCTCGAGGTCGTCGTGAAAATCCATGCCCGTCTCGGCAAGAATGTGGTCGGCATTGGCTTCGATTTGCTCCAACCCCGCCTCGCTCAGCACATTGAAAGTCGCCAGATTGCGCTGGATGAAAGGCGCGCGCGGTTCTGCCGTTTTGGCCTTGGCCACGATGTCGCGACGTCTGTTTCTGTGTTGACGCTTCATCCAGTCAGCGTCGCAGGTCAATTGACAGCCGCCTATAACAATTTCACAGTATCAGAAATTCTTATACTAATGATGACAACATGCTTGATCGCTCCTCGCTTACACCCGGTCTCATCCGTTCCCTCGAAGTTCTGGTGGCAGTCGCCGAAACCGGTCAGATGCGCTCTGGCGCGCGGATGCTGGGCCTGTCGCAACCTGCGGCTTCGCAACATATCGCCACGCTGGAAAAGGCGTTCGACACCCAGTTGATAGACCGGAGTGTTCGGCCCTTGAGGCTTACCCATGCAGGTACACGCCTGCACAACCGCGCGCAGAGGGTCCTGCACGCCCTGTCGGACATGGAAAGCGAACTGCGCCATGTCGGACAAGCTTCAATCAGCCTGCTGCGTATCGGTGTTCAGGCCTCTGTCGCCACGACACTGACACCATGGCTCGTGAAATTGGCGCAAGATGAGTTCGGGGTAGAGGACATTACGCTTCACGCCGGGCAAAGCGGCAATCACGAACATTTGCTGCGCACCAAGCAGGCTGACCTCGCCATAACTTCTAACCCGTTCCTGGATATGGATGGTCTGGAACGACATCATGTGTTGAAGGAAGATTACCTGTTGGTTCTTCCCGGAGAATATGAAGGCCCCACCGAAAGTCTTGAGGCGATCCAGCGGGAACTGCCACTGGTGCGCTTTGGCGACACGACCAACGCTGGCCGCCAGATCGCGCAGCATTTGCGGCGATTGCGGTTCGAGCCTGACAAAGTCATCCAGGCCGACCGGTCAAGCATGGTGACGTCCTGTGTGTCGGCGGGGCAGGGGTTCAGTTTATTGACGCCGACACTGCTGATCGATGGCATGGTCGAGAAAATGAAGTTGCGCCTGATGGTATTGCCGGTTGTGGGCCTTTCGCGAACATTGACGGCAGTTGCGCGCAAGGGAGAGCTTCAGAATCTACCGAAGGTGGTGGCAGAAATGTCCAAGCGGAAACTCGTGCGCCAGATTGCCGAGTTTGTTGGAGAGATCGGATCAAGAAGTTTGGATCACAGTTGATCCAACTCTGTTTCGGCCCTTTGGCTTGCCTCTGGAATATTCACAGAGATGCATGTTTGCGTCCACAAATTGCCCGAAACCGGACTTTTGAAACGGCACGCTGAACCTGCGCGTGTTCCGCATCGGCCCATTCCCGATGACGTGCAGCGAAGGTTCGGTTCGGATTCAGAGTCCCACAATAAGATTGGACGACCGTATCAGAAATACTGGCCGCAATGCGGCAAAAACACGTACCGCGGATGCGAGGGATTTCTGCGTTAGCGTCAGCGCAGCCGCACAAGTCCGGAAAATCCCGTGTTTAGGTTTTTCGCCACCGCGAGATTCACAAACGCAGCCGTTCAAACGCGCCGTTTATTTGCGGTGGGCAACACAATGGACGAACGAAGTATCCTTTTGGAGCGGCTCATCCCGATTGCTAGAACATCTGCTGCGGCATGAACATGGCGATCTGCGGGAACAGGACCAGCAGCACCAGCGTTACGAGCATTGCGACCCAGAACGGGGCAATGCCAGAGAAGATGGTCGCCAACGGCACCCTGGGCGCGATCATTTTGACCAGGAACACGTTCAGTCCGACGGGCGGCGTAATGAGCCCCATTTCAAGTACGATGACCATAAGCACGCCAAACCAAATCGGGTCGAAGCCCAGCGCGAGAACGATGGGAAAAATGATCGGCAAGGTCAGGACGAGCATTGCCAGGCCTTCAAGAAAAGTGCCCAGAATTATCAGGGCCACCAGAATGACGATCAGTGTTCCATAAGCGCCGATTCCGAAACCGATGAGCAATTCCACCAGCATGTCGGGCAGACCGCTTCGGGCCAGAAAAGGGGTGAATACATGCGCACCGATGAGTATCAGATACGTCATTGCGGTGGTCTTCACGGTTCTGAGCAGAACGTCCGTCGCAGTCGCAGGAGTAAGACTGCGCCGGAAAAGCGCGATGACGGCGGCCAGAAAGGCACCAACACCGGCAGCTTCGACGGGGGTAAAAACGCCGGAATAAATACCGCCAATGGTCAAAAGGATAATTCCGATCAACGGCGTTGCGTTCATCAGTGCCTTTACGCGCTCGCGCGCGGCGCTTTTTGGGCCTGCCGGGCCAAGTTCGGGGTTTTTCCAGCAAATCAGGCTGACGGTAAAAGCGAAAAGGATCATCAGCAGAAGACCGGGCAGGATACCGGCAATAAAAAGCTGCCCGATCGATTCTTCAGTCAGAATTGCGTAGACGATGAACCCGGTTGAAGGCAGAATGAGAATGCCAAGCGTGCCCCCCGCCGCAACGGCGCCAGTCGCAAGCCGGTCATCGTAGTTGAACCGCTCCATTTCAGGCAAGGCCACCCGCCCCATTGTCAGGGCAGAGGCGACGGAAGAGCCTGAAAGGGCGGCAAACCCGCCGCAACCAATGATCGTCGCGCCCGCAAGGCCACCGCGCCGGTGGCCGATGAATGCGAAGGCCGCGTCATAAAGGTTCCGGCTCATTCCCGAGACGCTGGCGATGTTGCCCATCAGTATGAATAACGGAATCACCACCAGCGTTGACTGGGTCACAACCACCCAGGTTTCGTCGCCCAGCGTCGAAAGCGCAACAGACAGATTGGTCATCGCCCAGATGCCCAACGTGCCGGTAACAATAAGGGCAAGCCCAACCGGCATCCTTAAGGCAAGCAGGACGAAAAGGCCCAGAATTCCGTAAAGTCCCATCGCTTCACCGGTCATCAGAATCCTCCCCCAGAATCAGCGGGCTTTGAGGATCGACCCACAATTTCGTCAGTTCGATGAAGCCCGCGAACCCTGCACCAAGCGCCAGCATGAACCACATTGGCTCATGTGGAATGCGGCGGATATTGGTTGTCTCGTTGAATTCGCCGTAACTCCCAAGCACCCTGTCCGATAGGGTTGCGGGGTTTTGTTCCGTCAGAGCCGTGCGATGATCTGAGGTGGTGACAGGGTCAGGATTTCCAGGATGTTGAACCGGTGTTTTCTGGCCGTCGAGATGACGGACCTGATGTCGGCGAAGACCCGCGCGCCCTCGAGGGTGCGGAAGGTGCCCGAGATTTTCATGCGCAGCTTCATCATGCGCAGGTCCTGTTCGGCCTGATTGTTTGTGAATGGGACCGCGAAGTCGGCGATGAATCGCAAAACGTCATCGCGGTAGTCACGCAGGCGGAGGAGCAGGTTGTGGCCTGGCCGCCTGGCTTTTCGGCCGCGGGTGCCGGGGCTTTTGGCCAGCGGGGGCTGGCGTTCGTGGAAGGCGAGCCCCTTGGCGAGGATCGCCATGTATCTGGTGACTATACCCTGGCGAACCAGTTCCGGGAGTTCGGTCTCGCCTTGATCCTGAGCCGCGCATCTGAGCTGATTGGCGCTATGAAGCACTGCGCTCATCTCCGTCGCCCAAGGCTCTTTTTCGATCTCTTCGATGGCCTTGAGTTCGCGCAAGTGATGCGCCCCGCAGAGGGCGTGGGCGTCCACTCCGCTCATATGGGCGTAGTAGGGTTTCCAGTGATCATGAATGATCGTCCCGCCGGTCAGGAAGGTTGGAACAGCACCGCGTTTGGCGCTGATGCGGTAATGGGTGAAGGCGGTATCGCAGATCGTGTGCAGCCAGTGCAGCTTGCCGGCAACACGAAGTCCGGTCTCGTCCAGATGCCGAACGCCGCCTTCGGCAAGCCGGGCGAGAATGTGTTCAACCACGACACCCATCTTATTTGCCGCGCCGCGCGTCCAGTTGGTCACGCTGGCCGCGCACAAGCTGGTGGCCCCAAACAGGTCGCGCATAAGCTGGCAGACCCGATCCTCGGGTATCAGCTGCTGAACATTGCAATAGACCGCCACTGCCCGCATGCGCGTGCCATATTGCACATGCGCGGCCACGCCATCGGGAAAGCCAGCCGTCGTCGTGGCTCGACAATGGTCGCAACAATAAACCGCCGCCTGATGCTCGGTGACCTCCAGGCGTGGCGCAGGCAAGTCGAACACCTGACGCTTCTCGATCCCTTTCACCATCTCCGCCGTCAGGGCGCTCTGACAGGCGCTGCAATGCGTCGCCTCATGCCGTTCGACAAAGTCGGGTGTTGACGTCTGGCGCAGGGTGTCGCCCCGGTGGCCAACTTGGCCGCCACTTTTCTTTCCGGATTTGCCACGCAGGCTGCGCGGGGCTGGCTTCTTCAGGCCATCACTTGAAGGGGGCTTGCTGCTATTGCTGCTGTTCTTGGCCAACTGTCGGCGCAGGTCCGTGATCTCTTCCGCCATGCTCGCCAACGCAGCTTCAAGCTCAGCGATCCGACGCAGAGCCGTGGCGAGAAGTTGTTCAAGGGCGGCAACCTGATCCATCCCACCACTGATTCAGAGAAATCAACCCGGCGCCACAGAATTCAGACAAGAAAGAAAAAAAACACGCGCAAAATGGCAAATTCGACTCACCATAAAACTGACAATAACACTCAAACGTGGGGGGTGCTTGGGAGTTACAATTCGCCAGCCATTGCGCCGGACCTGATGGCCTGAAAACACATGGCGCCGAACGCGACGGCCCCGGCAATTCGCACGATCGGTGAAACCACACGCCAAAACCAAGACGGAAAGACCGATTCAAAAATGTCGACCGAGATATGGCCGCCGATTTGCCCGCAATATCCGATCGCCAGAAATATCACCGGCACCATCGCGACCTGAACGATTTCCTCGGCGCCGATGATCGCTTTGCCTGTGAAGTATCTCAGCAGGACGTTGGTTACGATCAGGATTGCAATACCGGCAATCACCGCGCCTGCCGAAATCGCCAGCCATCGGTTCATCCGGCTGGCAACGCTGGCGACCACCCCGATCTTTGAGATCGGGGTGCCGTCAGATGGATGATTGTCGCGGCGGTCCGGCATCGGATCAGTTCGCCTGCAGACCGGACAAAATGGCCTGCCCATCAATCCCTTGCGCCGCCAGATCGTCGGCGACTTCGCCATAAAGATCGCCCAGCATATCGACCATGCGCGCACTTTCTTCGGCGCTCAGATCGGTGACCACGTATCCATCGTAGCCCTCAAGGTGGGTGCGGGCGGCAGAGCCAGAGGCGGCGTAAACCTCGGTTGCATGTTTGCTGAGGCTCTCGCCGGTGATGCCGTCGATCTGCGCTTGCTGCTCAGACGAAAGCTTGTCCCACGATCCTTGATTCATAAGCAGAAAGAAGGTCGTCACAGCGTTCGGCAGACCGAATGCCGCGTGCTTTGACACCTCGTCGAGGCGAAAGGACTTGACTGCATCGGCGCCGATGAACACGCCATCGATAACTCCGGTCTGCAGCGCATTATAGATCTCTGGCGCGGGCATGGTGACCGCGTTTGCGCCCCATGCCTCGAGCACTTTGGCGCCAATCGCCGACGGGGCGCGAATGGTCAAACCCGCAAGGTCTTCGACTGAATTCACCGCTTGGTCGCGTGTCAGCAAGACCGCCGGTGAATTCACCCAGACAGCCAGAACTTTTGCTTCCGAATAGTCGTCTGCGATCAGCTCGAAATTGGCCCAGATCGTGTCGACCGCGGCTTCGGGTGATGGAAACAGCCCCGGCAACTCGGCCACCAGCGTGCGCGGGAATTGCGAGGACGTGTAGCCCTGCAAACCAAAACCAATATCGGCAACAGCCGTAAGCACGCGGTTGTATTGACGCTGTGGTCCGGCGCCCAATTCACCTGACGGGAAAATGCGAACGGTGACTTCGCCGTTCGTCACTTTGGCAACGTCGTCGGCAAAGGGCGTGAACACTTTGGCGTTCATCGGATGACGTGGCGGGATAAAATTGGCCAGGCTAAGTTCGCTCTGCGCAACGACGGGTGCACCCGACAATAGCGGGGCGCAAAGGCCTAAGACCGCGGCCAGTTTTCTGATCTGAGTTCTCATCATTTCCTCCGGAATCCGGTGACCTCCGGGCAAAGCAGGCGCGCGCTCGGACGCGGCGCGTCCGTCCGATAGCCTGCTCTCAGGCGGTCACTCATTGTGATTGATGCGGCCCGCAAAACGCTTGCGGGCCGGCTTTGATTATCAGGCCGCTGCGGCGACCTTGTCTTCGAGCACGGTGATCCCCATGCCCGTCAGCATCGGCATATAGTAGCTGCGGTGCACCTTGTTGACTTCAGGCGTCAGCGCACCGCGCATCCCCAGCCACATGATCATTTCGACCGATTCAGCGCCCCCGCGTTCCATCCACGTGTCGTGCGGGATGTCGATCAGTTTCTTGGGATCATCCTCGATCAAGTCCAGGAATTCTTTGTCCCAGTCTTCGTTCATATGCCCGAACCGGTCACCATGAAGCTGGTGAGACAGACCACCAGTACCGATAACAGCGACACGCGCATCGTCAGGGTAGGATTCCACGGCCTTGCGAATTGCGGCACCAAGCTGCCAAAGCCGATTGGACGTCGGCAATGGGTGCTGCAGTACATTGACATGAAGCGGCACTGTTTTGACGCTCCAGTCGGGGTCGTAATCAAACAAAAGCGGCAGCGGCACCAACAGCCCGTGGTCCATAACCATTTCCTGACAGATGGTCAGGTCGAATTCGCTTTCGCCGATGATCGAATTCGCCAGATGCCAGGAGAAATCAAGATCGCCCTTCACAGTCGGCAAATCGCGGATGCCCCAGCCTTCGTCGCCAATTGGGTATTCTTCGGCCGCACCCATTGCGAATGTCGGGCACTTGTCAAAGAAGAAATCGGTGCCGTGGTCATTGTAGATGACGATTGCGTGGGTGACGCCTTTTTCTTTCAACCACTTCTTGGCGGGTTTGTATCCGTCAAACAGCGGCTTCCATTCCGGCGATTCCTGGGCCTCTTCGTCAAACGCAGTTCCTATCGAGGGAACGTGAGACGATCCAACCCCTGCAACAATCTTTCCCATTGTCGTATCCTTTCGTCTGCCGTTTGCGGTCAGGTGTTTTGCTTCAGCGGCACATTGCGCGTCGCCATGAATTCTTCGAGCGTTTCACCGCGCTGCTGGGCACCCATGCTTGCCAGCCCATCACCGGTGACGGAGCCAATCTTGATCAGCATGTAGATGCTGCCACCGCCCTCCTCGACCAGCGCCTTGACGTCCTTTTCCAGAACTTTCTGCTTTTCCCATTCTGACAGGCCGAAAGTATCCATGAAGGCGACCGGATCTTTGCCGAACGCCTCTCGGTTTTCGGCCTTCGCCAGTGAGAACGCGAACTTGTTCAGCTTCAGGCCTTTGGACGACCGTTGCCCGGTGAATACGCGGGTACCCGGGATGTGATCTGAGTGACCGGTTTCTTTACTCATCTGTCTGTTCCTTTCTTCTCAGGAATTGAAAGAGCGAATGCCAATTACAGTTCAGGCCAATGCGCAAATGGTAGCCCGGTATGTTGTTTGGCGTAAGAGATTTGAGCGGTTTCGTCTGTCACAAGGTATTCCAGTTCCGCCTGCTGCATCTTCCGGTCGAACGAATTCGTGCCGGGGAAGATGTGGTATTTGGCCGTATTGGCCCCGGAAAACCGCTGTGTTTGCACATTTCGCGCGACCGCCAGGTCGGAGAAATTATCCAGAATCGTCGAGTCATCTTCGGTGTAATGCTGGATCAGCCCCGCAGACAACACGCTCACATCCGCGAAAGCAGAGTTCAGACCTTTGGCGCCTGTTGGGGGCACAACATGCGCCGCGTCACCAACCAGGAACATGTTGCCATAGCGTTGGCTTTCGCAGAAGAAACTTCTGAGCGGCGCGAGGTCCTTCTGGAAAATCTCGCCACGAATAAGCTCCCATCCCGGCGTTCCCATACGGGTGTCCAGCTCGTCCCAGATGCGATCATCCGACCATTCGTTCAGATTCTCGTCATTTGCGACCTGCAGATAGAGACGCTGGATTTCCGGCGTCCGCATACTCAAAAGCGCGAAACCGCGGTCATGGAATGTGAAGAACGCGACCGGCTTTGATTGCGGTGCCTTGACCATGATGCCCAACCAACCCAGCGGATAGGTCTTTTCGTGCATAACGATGCCGCCGTCCGGCACCGATTTGCGCGAAGCGCCGTGATAGCCGTCGGCGCCGAGGACGAAATCAGCGGTGAGCTGTTTCGCGACGCCGTTTTCCTCGTACGTTACTTTGACTTTGTCAGAATGGTGATCTTCGATTTTGGTGACCGGCGTTTCGTAAAGGACATTGTGCCTTTCATTCGCCAACCCGCCCAACAGATCCTTCGTCACCTCTGACTGACCGTAAACGGTGACGCCGATACCAATCAGTTTCTCGAAATCGAGGAAATGGTGGCTGTTGTTGATGCCGATTTCGACGCCGCGCTGGTACATGGATTCCTTCTGCAACCGTTCGCCAATTCCGGCGCGGATCATCAGGTCGACGGCGTTTTGTTCCATGACGCCCGCGCGAATGCGCCCTTCGACATATTCGCGGCTGCGGTTTTCGAACACGATGCTTTCGATTCCGCGTTGGCGCAGAATCCAGGCCAGAAGTGACCCCGATGGTCCCGCACCGATGATTGCGACTGGAACATGCATCAGTTGATTTCCCGTAACTCCCAAGCACCCTGTCCGATAGGGTTGCGGGGTTTTGTTCCGTCAGAGCCGTGCGATGATCTGAGGTGGTGACAGGGTCAGGATTTCCAGGATGTTGAACCGGTGTTTTCTGGCCGTCGAGATGACGGACCTGATGTCGGCGAAGACCCGCGCGCCCTCGAGGGTGCGGAAGGTGCCCGAGATTTTCATGCGCAGCTTCATCATGCGCAGGTCCTGTTCGGCCTGATTGTTTGTGAATGGGACCGCGAAGTCGGCGATGAATCGCAAAACGTCATCGCGGTAGTCACGCAGGCGGAGGAGCAGGTTGTGGCCTGGCCGCCT
This sequence comes from uncultured Paracoccaceae bacterium, assembly GCA_951812305.1. Taxonomy (GTDB): domain Bacteria; phylum Pseudomonadota; class Alphaproteobacteria; order Rhodobacterales; family Rhodobacteraceae; genus Rhodobacter_B. The sequence continues at coordinate 759,885 of CATOSB010000002.1, read as the reverse complement.
GGCTTTTCGGCCGCGGGTGCCGGGGCTTTTGACCAGCGGGGGCTGGCGTTCGTGGAAGGCGAGCCCCTTGGCGAGGATCGCCATGTATCTGGTGACTATACCCTGGCGAACCAGTTCCGGGAGTTCGGTCTCGCCTTGATCCTGAGCCGCGCATCTGAGCTGATTGGCGCTATGAAGCACTGCGCTCATCTCCGTCGCCCAAGGCTCTTTTTCGATCTCTTCGATGGCCTTGAGTTCGCGCAAGTGATGCGCCCCGCAGAGGGCGTGGGCGTCCACTCCGCTCATATGGGCGTAGTAGGGTTTCCAGTGATCATGAATGATCGTCCCGCCGGTCAGGAAGGTTGGAACAGCACCGCGTTTGGCGCTGATGCGGTAATGGGTGAAGGCGGTATCGCAGATCGTGTGCAGCCAGTGCAGCTTGCCGGCAACACGAAGTCCGGTCTCGTCCAGATGCCGAACGCCGCCTTCGGCAAGCCGGGCGAGAATGTGTTCAACCACGACACCCATCTTATTTGCCGCGCCGCGCGTCCAGTTGGTCACGCTGGCCGCGCACAAGCTGGTGGCCCCAAACAGGTCGCGCATAAGCTGGCAGACCCGATCCTCGGGTATCAGCTGCTGAACATTGCAATAGACCGCCACTGCCCGCATGCGCGTGCCATATTGCACATGCGCGGCCACGCCATCGGGAAAGCCAGCCGTCGTCGTGGCTCGACAATGGTCGCAACAATAAACCGCCGCCTGATGCTCGGTGACCTCCAGGCGTGGCGCAGGCAAGTCGAACACCTGACGCTTCTCGATCCCTTTCACCATCTCCGCCGTCAGGGCGCTCTGACAGGCGCTGCAATGCGTCGCCTCATGCCGTTCGACAAAGTCGGGTGTTGACGTCTGGCGCAGGGTGTCGCCCCGGTGGCCAACTTGGCCGCCACTTTTCTTTCCGGATTTGCCACGCAGGCTGCGCGGGGCTGGCTTCTTCAGGCCATCACTTGAAGGGGGCTTGCTGCTATTGCTGCTGTTCTTGGCCAACTGTCGGCGCAGGTCCGTGATCTCTTCCGCCATGCTCGCCAACGCAGCTTCAAGCTCAGCGATCCGACGCAGAGCCGTGGCGAGAAGTTGTTCAAGGGCGGCAACCTGATCCATCCCACCACTGATTCAGAGAAATCAACCCGGCGCCACAGAATTCAGACAAGAAAGAAAAAAACACGCGCAAAATGGCAAATTCGACTCACCATAAAACTGACAATAACACTCAAACGTGGGGGGTGCTTGGGAGTTACGATTTCCCTATGGTTCAGGACGGTATCACTGCCTAAGGACGCCCTTGTTTTTTCTTCACCGAACATCAAAGCAACTTCGTCGAAGTTCATCGCGCAAGCGGGCGTACGGTTCGGGCAGGTCATGCAAGCCGGAGAAAAGGCCAGTGCGGTTGCAGCTTCATTTCTGGCGATCAACATCTTTTCCTCCTTCGCTGGCTTAGGTTGATACTAGACGACTGCGTACATCGTATCCATTCATGGCCACTCATGTTTGGCATGAAGGATCGTCATTCTGCGCGGCCCCCACCACAGGGAAGGGGCTGGCAATCGGGTCAAAGCCCGTTCATATTGCAAAGCACGTTCGAGAATTGCCCGCCATCCACAGGAATATTGGTGCCGCGAATCCACTGGTTCATGTCTGACAGCAGAAAGGCGACGACTGGCGCGACGTCTTTCGGCGTCGCAAAGCGATCCATGACCTTGCGGCTTTCCTCGGCCTTCTTGCCGAGCGTTTCCAGAAAGTCCGGCAGGATCGGCGTTTCAACGGCACCGGGGCTAACTGAATTTATGCGCAGGCCACGTTCCCGCTGGGTCCAGCGATTTTGCATCGTCCAGACCACCAGTGCCTCTTTGGCAAAGAAATACGACCTACCTTTGGTCTCGCCGATCTTGTGGCGCGCGACGAAATCATCGACCTGATCGAAATCCAGATCAGCAGCTTCCTTGATCTGATCGACGGCATTCTGCCAACCCGCACCGGCAAGCGAGGCGAGGTGCACAATCGATGCGCCATCCGCCAGATCGTCGATAACCTTGCCGGTGAAATATTTCAGCCCGACCAGATTGACGCGAATGACCAGTTCCGGCGGCGCGGTTGGCGGAACACCGGCAATGTTGGCCAGCCCGTTTGCGCCCTTAGGTAGCTCTGACACGAGTTTGTCAATCGAGGCTTTGTTCGACAGATCGGCCTGAAAGAATTGATCCACGTTTTCCGACGCTTCATTGCGGTCGATCCCGATGACCGAGCCGCCGAGTTCCTTGATCAGACGCGCGGTTTCGGCCCCGATTCCAGAAGAACAGCCGGTTACGATAATCTGTTTGCCGTCGAGCATTTTGTTCACCTTTCTTGGAATTAGATTTTTGTGCTTGATCGACAAATAACGCGGTGCGGACGTGAGAACCATTCATGCAAAGTCATACTTAATATGAGGAATTTGAATTTAAGGGTTGCGCATGGATGCACGCTGGAAGCCGCTGCGCATTGTGATCGAACTTCAGGCTGCGTGTTTAAGTCATTAAAATCAGCTGGTTGCGATAACGGCAGCTGTATCGTCAAAACCTGTAACCAGGTGTGGAACCAAATCTCCGATACGCCCCCATTCACCGGTTTGGCCATGCGAGTCCAATGCGGCCCACTTGCCGGAGGGCGCGGTGGAACTTACTCTGGCTCTTAACACAACAACTGCGCAACCTTCACCGCGAACCGGAGGAAATTCATGCCCGAAGCCGCTCCCGTTCTGTCCCTGATCATCCGGAAATTCCGCTCGTCCGACATGGATGCGGTCAACGAGGTTCTGGTCCGTTTTGAACAGGCGCTGCGGCGCCAACCCGGATTTGTCGAGGTCCGGCACAATGCACCCTCCGCCGAGAGCGAGGCGTTCTCCACGATCATTGCTTTCGCGACGACAGACGATCTGGTCGCCTGGGAACAGTCGCAAACGCGCGACGAATTGGTGCGCGAGCTTGCCCAGTACATCGAAGGCGAGGTGATGAAGAACCAGCTTTTGGGGATCGAGTCGCTGCTTGGACAACAAGGTGCTTCACCGCATCCGAAGAAGTGGAAAACAGTTCTGGTCCTGACGTTCTGGGTTCTGGTCGTCGGCGCGGTTTTGAACTGGATTGCCGATATGATCTCGCCCGACTACCCGACCGGATACCCACGAACAGTCGTACTGCTGATCTTCAATATCCTGCTGAACTCGTACTTCTTCCTCCCCAAATCGATGGCACTGTTGCACCGGTTCGAGGAACGGCGTCGCAAAAAGAGGTCGGGTCCGTGAGTCAGGGACGCTTGCTGCACATTCACACCGCCGCCAGAACCGGGCGGCCGATGGCTGCCCATGACGCCGCGGTTGCCGTGGCCGGTGCGGGGATAGAAGGCGACAGATACGCCAACACGCAGGGTAAGTATTCACGCTTTCCCGGAGTTCGCGAGGTTACGCTTTTTGAGATCGAAGTTATTCGGGATCTGAAAGATCAGCACGGGATCGACATGCTGCCACACGAACACCGGCGCAACCTGACGACCGAAGGGGTCGAGCTCGAACAACTAATCGGGATCACCTTTCAAATCGGCGATGTTCAGCTGGAGGGCCTGAGACCCTGCCGCCCCTGCCGCTACCTGAACATGATGTCAAAGAAACAGATTTCCGCCCGACTGACGGATCGGGCGGGCCTGTATTGTCGCATCATTACAGGTGGCAAACTCTCGATCGGTGATCCGATAACGACGCGCTAGTCCTCAATCCTCGTTGGCCCACACGATCTCTGGCGGATCGCGGAATGCGAACCGCTCAAGATGCGATGCGGCAACGTGTTCCAGACGTTTTCGGTGCTCATCCGTGTCGGCAAAGGTTTGCATGATCAACACCTCCGTTCCGTCGAGCGAAAGCGTGAAGTACCCATAGCTCAGCCGGACCGTGGCCCAATCCTCGCCCGCTTCCACGTCGACCTTATGCGAGAAATGTTTGGTGAGCTGCTTCAGGTATTTCGACGCCGGCGTGAGAGAAACACGGGCCACTGATGTCAATTCTGTCATAGCAGGAACCCCTCTGGCCCGGAAATTGTGTGCGGTTCGGCAAAGGAAAGCACGCCGTCATACCCCAGGTTTCGCCCAATGCCTGAATGCTTGAACCCGCCAAACGGGCCGCGTCCGTCCTGTGCCATCGGGCCGTGGGCATTGAGATAGGTATAACCCGCCTCAATCTGGCGGGCGATTGCAATGGCGCGGTCCTTGTCTGGCGTCCAAACCGATGAACAAAGGCCGAAATCGCTGTCATTGGCTTTTACGATGGCCTCGTCGTCTGTCCTGAACTTCATGATCGGCAAGGCTGGGCCGAACTGCTCTTCGCGCACGATGGATAGCGATTGATCGGCATCGTAGACCAGCGCGGGCTTTTGGAAATAGCCGCCTCCGTTATAAAGCTCTTCATCCGGCACTTGCCCGCATTCTCGGACGTCAGCACCTTTTGCGCGCGCCTCGGCAATCATGTCGGTTACGACCTTCAACTGTTTGGCGTTGTTGACCGGGCCCATCGTCGTCTCGGGCAGCAAACCGTCGCCGACGACAGCGCGTTCACAGGCTGCGGTGAACCCATCAATCACTTCGTCATAACGGCTTTCATGTACATAAAGGCGCTTCAGCGCCATACAGATCTGTCCTGACGACCCGAAGGTGCCCCAGTACATGCGGTTGAAAGCGTCGTCATCCAGTTCCGCATCTTCCAGCACCAGCGCCGCGTCGTTGCCGCCAAGCTCAAGCGTCACGGGCGTGATGTTGTTTGCGGCGGTTTTCATGACATGCCGTCCGATGGTGGTCGAGCCGGTGAAGTTGACCATGCGCACCAGCGGATGCCCGACCAGCGGGTCACCGATGGTCGATGCCGACCCGGTAAGGATGTTGATCACGCCCGGCGGCAGCAGCTTGGCGATGATCTGCAGGGTCAATGCTGGCGCCAAGGCCGAATTGGCCGATGGTTTCACCACCACCGTGTTTCCCGCCACCAGCGCCTGGGGCAGCTTTGCGCCAAGGATCGACAAGGGCCAGTTCCAGGGCACGATCAGGGCCGCAACCCCGCGCGGCTGACGGGTGATCAACGAATCAAATGGCGGGCCCTTGATTTCTTCGTCAATCGCCATCCTCTCGCCGAACGCGGCGGCCTGCATAAACCTGTCACCGAGGCGGGACATTTCAAGCAGGGTTTCACGCGCAATCTTGCCATGCTCGCGGGTGAAAAGGCGCGAGCGGTATTTCACGTCCTCCTCGTCGGCGGCCAGTTTCTGGGCCACGTCCCGAAGGATCGACGCACGTTCTGCCATGCTCAACCGGGACCATGCCGGAAAGGCGGCATGGGCGGCATTAACAGCGTCTTCTACATCATTCACGGTCGCCGATGCCGCGTTGCCGACCAATTCGTCAGGGCGCGCGGGATTGTGGATCTTGTAGACACTGCCATCTGACGAAGGGCGTTCTTCTCCGTTGATGAATATGCTGGTCGTGATGACCTGGTCCATGTTGCTCATGTTCTTCGTGCTCCTATCATCTGGAGTTATCGCGCCCCGGAATGAACCCGGTACAACAAGCGCGGTTGATTTGATCCTAGTCCCTTGATTCATCCGATTTGCGGGTAAAGGTGAGCAAGTTTGATGCGTGCGTCTTTAGTTGAGAATCGCCATGTCACCTTTGCGGATGCGGTGTTTCGCTCGGTTTCCCATGCCTTTGCTTCATTGGCCAAGGTGTTGCGATCAGGAATGCGGCGGTCGAGACATTGACGCGCAAGTGTGCTGAGTTCACATTCTGCGATGTTGAGCCAGGAGCCGTGTTTGGGCGTGAAGTGCCACTCAAACCGTTCGACAATGCGACGGGCTTCATCAGGTGGAAAGGCCTTGTATAACGACGCCGGGTTGTGGGTGTTGAGATTGTCCTGAACCAGTGTAATCCGGTCAGCCTTGGGGAAGTGGGTGTCGGCGAGGTCCTTGAGAATGTGGGCAAAATCGATGGCGGTTCGGCGGTCTCGAACGGCAACATGGCGCCAGCCTTCAAGCGGGGCAAACAACATGAACAGGCTGGCCACACCCGCGCGCTCGTATTCATAGTCGAAACGGGCTTCGCGCCCCGGCCGGATTGGGATCGGCGTACGGGTCTCAAAGGTCAGCTGCTTGCTGGTCTCGTCAAGGCAAACCAGCGGGCGGGCCGGATCATAGGGGCGCGTGTAGACTTCCAGCACATCTTCCATCGCAGCAACAAAACCTGCATTGGCTTTCGGAGGGATCACCCAATAGCGGCTCTTGTGCGGTTTGAGCGCGTTTTTTTGAGCACCCGATGGATCGTGCTGTCGCTGGCTGCTTCAACGATGCCCAATTCGACCACGCGCGTTTCCAGAAGACGCAAAGACCAGCGCGCGTGACCCTCCGGTGGTTCCGAACAGGCCAACGCAATGAGCTTCGCCTCAGCGGTTCCATCAAAGATTGCTGGCGTGGACGGGGTCTTCTGCTTTTTGCGACCCAGAGCCGCCTCAAGGCCTTCTTCCACAACCTGGCGGCGGGTACGGAATACTGTGGAAACACTGGTCTCCAAAGCTTCTGCAATCCGCTCGTCATCCCAGCCGCCACTGTCTGAAGATACATCTGCCTTGAGCAATATCCGCGCCTTGAGCAGTCGATACGCCGCCTGCCGACCCGTGCGGATCATATCCTCAAGCTGCAACCGCTCACCAGCATTCAGTCGAACAACATACTTCACAGCACGACCACATTTTGACATCTCAATACCCTCCCAAAATCTATAGCAGAGTGATTCAGAAAAATATCACAACGTCAAATCATGCGAAGCGAGGGACTAGCCTACCATCGTCATCGGCAGGAAGATTGCGATTTGCGGGAAGAGGGCAAGCAGGACGAGCATCAGCGCCATCGCAAACCAGAACGGCCAGATACCGCGAAAGATTTGCCCCATTGGCACGCCCGGCGCGATGGATTTGACGACGAAGACGTTCAGGCCGACGGGTGGAGATATCATGCCCATTTCAAGAACGACAACAACGACGATGCCGAACCAGATCATCTTCATATCCGCCATCGATGGGTCGAACCCGAAGTCCAGTGCGGCGATAATTGGCAGCACGACCGGGATCGTCAGCACAAGCATTGCGATGCCTTCGAGAAACATGCCTAGGAACATGTATACCCGTGCGCCTGAATTGGCCTGATGTTTTCCGGGTTAGAGTCCCCGATAGGGGATCTGTAAACCCCACGGCTTTAGCCGGACGGGATCGCGGCATTTGCGTTAAGATGCCTGATTATGGATTCGTACAAGCGTGGCAGCCATACGGTTTGGGACTGCAAATACCACTTGGTGTGGGTGACGAAGTACCGCTACCAGGTGTTGGGCGGCGATGTCGGCAACCGCTGCCGTGAGTTGCTGCGCGAGACGGCGCGGGCGCATGGGATGGTTGTGCATGCCGGATCAATCAACCGTGACCACGAGCATATGCCGGTGTCGACCCCGCCGAACCTGTCGGTCAGCCGTGCGGAGCAATATCTGAAAGGGCGCAGTTCGCACAAGCTGCTGAGCGAGTTCGGGATATTGCGCAAAAGATATTGGGGGCAACACCTGTGGGCCCGCGGTTACCGGGTTGCCAGCAGCGGCAACGTGACAGACGAGGTGTGGTTGGAATACATCAAGAACCAGACGCCACCCGAGCCCGATGATGATTTTAATCCAGCGGGAACTCCCCGCGTGTAAGCGCGGGGATGATAGCCCTTCCATTGTCTTCGGGCTATCGTCTGCAGAATGCGGCTGCGAAAATCGTCCCACAGCGTTTACAAAGGATTTTTTGTGTCCACCGTTGGGGTCGACGAGCAAACGATACGGAATTACGTCCGATGGCAGGGCCGAGAAGATAATGGACAAGCGGAGCTTGACCTTTGAAAGAACCACGGGTGTAAGCCCGTGGGTATCTATATCACTTTGTATTCCTTGAGCGATACAACGCGGAAGTTGTCGGTGACGGTGTCGCGGAACTCAGGCCATTTTTCTGGCAGTGTCGTACGGAAGAAGTTGAAAATAGCCTCTGTGAACTGGTTGAACGTTGCATAGTGGCGATTGTGTGTGACCCAATCGTGCATGACGCCCCAAAGGCGCTCGATTGGGTTGAGATGCGGGGCATATGCTGGCAGGAAATGCAACTTCACCCGGCGTTCCGGGCTGTTGAGCCATGGCTGAAGTATCCTGGCATGATGATAGCGGGCATTGTCGACAAAGACATGGATGGTCGTCATGGTTGGGTTGTTGCGCTCCAACTTTTCCAGCATTTGTTGGGTTGTCCGGGCATTGATCTTTTCGCCTTCTACAAAGGTGAACTGGAAGGTCTCAAGGTCAAGCGCTCCCTGAATATTGAGCCGTTTGCGCCCGGATGTCGCCTTCAGGGCCGTCTTTTGTCCCTTTGGGAACCAGCCATGGGCGGGGCGGCTCTGATGCTCGGGGTGAACAGCGTCCGAAAAGACAACCATCTCATCTGCGGCCAACCCGTTCATCATGGCCTCATATTGGGCAATAAACGCAGCCTGTTTGGCTTCATCGGCCTGTGCAGGCAGCAATTGTGGTTTCCTATACACAAACCCCAGGCGGCGCATCAGCCTGGCGGCTCCCGAGGGGCTGTAGCTCTGGTCGCACTCGGCCAGAACATAGGCACAGACCTCATCTACGTTCTGTGCCGGATGTTCGGTGAAATGCGCTTTCAAAGCCCGTTCCTGCTCCACCGATAGATGCCCCTGTCGCTGGCTGTAGCCCTTCAAGCCAAAAAATGACAACCCCGCTCCGGCAAACGCGAACTGCCATTCCGTCAGAACCGTTGGACCGATATCCAAAATCCGGCAAACCGTTCCGGCGTCTTCTCCTGTGTCCAGAAGAAGAAACGCACGCGCACGTTTCCAAACAAGGGCCTCAACTTTGCGGCGGCGGCAAAGCGCTTCAAGCGCTATGCGCTGCTCGTCGGATAAGGTGACTGTTTTGTCTCGCTTGCTCATACCCTCAAAATAGAAACCTCCGTGCCTGTGACCATGCGGCAAAGTGATTCACAGGCATCAAAATCATCAGGCCAATTCAGGCGCAGGAGTGTAAATCAGGATGATGATCAACAGGATGCCGAAGTCCCCGATCGACAACGAGGTCAGTAAAGTCACCAGCTGGCTGGGCAGTTCTGTCAGCGACATGAACGGGATGAAGATGAACGCCCCGATGAGGATCAGGAAAACCGTGGCCGAAGCCTTGATCGTTTGCAGGATCACCTCTCGGATCGCGCGGCCGTTCAGCGACCGGCGATAAATCGCAACGAGAAGCGTCAGGAAGGCGCCGACGGAAGACGCCTCGACCGGGGTGAAAAAGCCCGAATACATGCCGCCTATGGTGATGCCGACGACGATAACGAAGGGCAGTGCAGAGAAAAGCGCCGCGCGGCGTTCAGCCCAAGAGGCCTTGTTGCCCGGTGGTCCGGCCTCTGGGCGGCGAAGTACGGTCAGATAAATCGCGCCGATGAAGAGAAGCGTCAGCAGGATACCGGGGATGACACCGGCCATGAACAGACGCCCAATCGATTGTTCGGTCAGGACTGCGTAGATGATCATGCCGCCCGATGGCGGGATCAGAAAGCCGAGCGTACCACCAGCGGCGACCGATCCGGTGGCCAGGCTGTCTGAATAATTGAACTTCTTCATCTCGGGCAGGGCCACGCGACCCATGGTGATGGCGGCGGCCAGCGACGACCCTGACAGCGCGGCAAATCCCGCACAAGCGGCGATTGTGGCAGAGGCCAAACCTCCCTTCATATGGCCCATCCAGCGGTAGGCCGCATTGAAGAGATCCGCCGACATGCCCGACACGCCCGCCAGATTGCCCATAAGCACGAACATCGGAATGACCAGAAGGTTGTAGTTCGACGCGGCCTCGAACGCCTCTCCCGACAGGTTCGACATCGCGGTTTTGATCCCGCGCGCCCAAGCCTGATCAGAGGCCATGCCCAGTGCAAGAAACCGGTTCGCGGTGGCAAGAATGGTCCCGACAACGCCGACGAGGATCATTGCCAATGCAACGGGAAACCGAAGTGCAAGAAGGGCGAAGAGGGCGAACAATCCCAGCACGCCGAGGAGCGTCATGCTGATCATGCCATTTCCTCGCCAAGCGGGATTAGCGTGATCTTCCCGACGGTTGCCAGTTGAATCGCATCCGCAATCAGCACCAGAACGTAAAGCGCCGTGCAGCCCGCCAACAGGTAGTAGAACGGCTCGTACGAAATCAGCAATTGCTGGGTCGTCTCGCCGAACTTGGTGGCTTTCTGACCGGCTGCGACCAGTTCCCAGGCCATCAATAGCATCAAAGCCCCAGCAACTACTCGAACGACAAATAGCGACCAGCGGGCAAAACCGGGTGACATGCGGGATTCCAGAATCTCGATCTCGATATGCGCCCCGACACGACCGCCAAAGGGAATGGCGATGGCCACCAGGATTACCAGCGACAGGATCATCAGATCCTCGGCCCCGCGGACCGGCGCATTCATCAATTTGCGCATCACCAGAACATTGAACGTACCGAAGAGGGCCATGAAAATCAGCATCGCTCCGCCGACGCCAAGGGCGGCCCAGATCAGCACCTTATCAAGCGCTTTGAGCCAGGTTGGATGTTTCATGAATCGCGCCTCCGAACCAAATGGCGGCCCCAATGCGGGGCCGCCCATTTTCGAGCTTATTGGTTGATGGCGTCATAGATTGCGCGGACGTCCGCGATGCCACGAGATTCGTAGTCGGCGAACACAACCTCAAGCCCCGCGGCGACGGCAGCGTCCATTTTGGCGCGCTCTTCGTCGGATACCGTGACCCAGTTGATATTCTGCATCTGCTCGGCGGACCGCATCTTTTCCAGCGAGGCCATATCGGTGTTGTGGAAGCTTTCCGCGCCTTTCATCGAAAACACCTCGCCCGCCAGTTCATCGACGATTGCGCGATGCTCATCCGACAGTCCAAGATAACGATCTTTGTTCATGGCAACGAAAAAGAGGGCGAACTGGACCGGCACGTTTTCGACGAAGAAATCCGAGACGTCCCAGAAGTTCCAGGGCGGCGTCATGTTGTTATAGGTCGCCGTCGTAGAGTCGATTGTTCCCGTTGACAGGCCAGTGTACATCTCGGTCACCGGCATTTGAACCGGCACCGCCCCCAATGCTTCGACAAGCGGCGTTGTCATCGCCGCATAGGGCACCATCTTTGTCCCCTTCAGACCGTCAATTGTTGAAACATCCGATGTGGCCGCCCAGGCATTGCCTGCAACAGTAAAGATGCCCAAAAGCTTCACGTCTTCGTATTCGTCAGCGAGATGCTCGTCGTAAACCGAAAGCAAACGCTCGGTCGACTCCAGCGCTGTTGTCGCCTTGCCCGGCGGGATGATCAGCATCGATTTCGGAAAGATCGTTGGCGTATAGGCCTGAAGCCCGAATGTGATGTCCGCCACGCCTTCGACCACGCGTTTGTATTGCTGAACCGGGCCTGCGCCCAGCTGGCCCGCGGGGAAAAGTTGCAAGGTCAGCGTGCCGCCGGAGCGACTTTCCAGCTCGTCGCCAAACCATTTGAACAGATTGGCGTTGATATGGTGCTGAGGCGGAATGAATGTCGCAACAGACAGCTCTTCGCTGTGTGAAGCGGAGGCAATTGTCGTTGCGGCAGCAAAAGCTGCGGCGGTGAGAATGTTGGTCAGTTTCATCAGGTCCTCCCAGGTATGATTGGGCAAAATCTACGACGCGCTCGACATTCAATCCATTCATGTCTATTCATATTTGACATGAGGAAAAACGATGTGCTGGATCTGGACGGTCACGTCCTGAGGACATTTCTGGCAATTCTTGAAAACTCTTCCGTCACGATTGCCGCCGACAAACTTGACGTGACGCAATCCGCCGTAAGCCACACTCTGGCCCGGTTACGAAAGATCCTGAAGGACCCGCTTTTCGTGCGCTCCGGCCACAGTCTGATGCCAACAGAGACTGCGCTGGCGTTGCGAGATCCGGTTCGCAAAGCGTTGGACATCATCAATGGCCTGACGGATCAGCGCCCGTTTGATCCCAAAGAGGAAGCGATGAAATTCGTCGTGGCCGCAAACGACATGCAGCGCGATCTGGTGTTTCCGGACCTGACCAAGGATGCCTGGAACGAGGGTATCGACATCGAGTTTGAGTTTCTGCCTTCGGGCCAGCCAACCGTTGGCCTGATGCGGGATGCCCATTGTCATCTTGCCCTGACGCCGTTGCCGCCCGATGGGGCCGACATTTTCCAAAAACCGCTCTTTTCAGGCAAGATGATGTGCTTTTATGACGGGGATGTTCGCGAGGCGCCCAAATCCTGGAAAGAGTATTGTGAGGCGGATCACCTGACCGTTCGTTTTGTCGGCGGCGGCACATCCTTGCGCGTCTTACCTGAAGTCGAAGAATCGCAAATCAGCAGGCCGAAAATTTCGGTGCCAAACTTCAATGCAATTCCACCCTTTAAAAAGCCCCGACAACGCGTCGGCCATTTGCTCGTTTTGCTGGTTGAGCACCCATCCAAATTGCTGCAGGTCCGATAGGCCGGGATCGGATTTGGCCAGCACAGGATGACCACCAGCACAACAGACCGCCACGTTGATCGTCGCCAAAGTTTCGCTGACGATTTGCGGTGCCTTGAAATCCTCACGGATTGCTCCGAGTACGATGTCGAGATCACCGGTTTCGAGTTTCGGAAGAAGGGCCTGGGCGGTGTTGACCTCTAGCGTGCAGTGCAAATCAGGGAAGCGGTCAAATGTCGCTTTCATCGCTTCGGGCAAATGCACGAGGCTCCAGATCGGGCCGGCGCCGATGCGCAGGGTGATGTCGCGCCCCGACGCTGCCATGGCAAGCTCTTCGCGCGCATAGCGCGCCTCAAGCTCCATTGCCTGGGCCCGGGGCGTAACAAAATTTCGCCATAGGGTGTCAGGGCAACGCCGCGGGGCAGGCGTTCAAACAGTTTCGCGCGGGTTTCAGATTCCAGAATTCGGATGCTGCGGGTGAGCGCTGGCTGGCTGACACCAAGCGCCCGCGCCGCGGCGGTGAACGAGCCAAGCTCGGCCACTTTGAGAAAACAGCGCAGGTTACGATCCAGCATGATATCAGGAATAGTTATGGATTTTTCGATTCATTGTATTTTTCACTATGCCTCATTGCGGATACGGTCAAGCCAACAGACGTCCAGCCACATAAAAGGGGGTGACGGGCAATGCGGGCAGTTTTTGTTCTCTTCGACAGCCTCAACCGCTCAACACTTGGTTTCTGTGGTGGAACATCGGTTCCAACCCCGAATTTCGATCGTTTCGCCGCGCGCAGCGCGCGTTTCGAACAACATTATGTCGGATCTCTCCCTTGCATGCCCGCGCGCCGCGACATGCAGACCGGGCGATTGACGTTCATGCACCGGTCGTGGGGGCCACTGGAACCCTTCGACAATTCGCTGCCTCGGCATTTAAGCAGCGGCGGGATCTATACACATATCATCAGTGACCACTGGCACTATTTCGAGGATGGCGGTTGCGGATACACAAATGCCTTCGACACCTGGGACTTCATCCGCGGGCAGGAGGGTGACCCGTGGAAAGCGGTGGTTCAGCCGCCACTGGAGCGATTTCGCGAGGCTTATGACGACCGCCACTACGGGTTTTCCAAACTCGGCTGCGGCGAGCGCAACGTTACGCGCGGCACCTCGCCGAACAAGGGATGGAAAAAGCTCCGGCACGCTGTCAATCGCGACACGATGCCGGATGAGGCGGATTTTCCGGTCGCGAAATGCTTTGCCGCCGGGAACGATTTTCTGCGTTCGAACCACGGTGCCGACGATTGGCTTCTGCATCTCGAAGCCTTCGATCCGCACGAGCCGTTCCACGCACCGGCACGTTTCAAAGAGGCATTCCAAACCGGATTCAACGGCAAAGTGCTTGATTGGCCTGTGTATGAAACGGTTACGAATTCGGAGGAGGAAATCGCCGAGATCCGGGCCAACTATGCCGCACTGGTGGCGATGTGCGACCATTATTTTGGGACATTACTCGACACCCTTGATGAGCTTGAGATGTGGGACGACACCTGCGTGATCCTGACCACCGATCATGGGTTCTTGCTGTCAGAGCATGACTGGTGGGGTAAGAACCGGATGCCATACTACGAAGAGATCAGCCACATCCCGCTGGCGATCTGGCATCCCGATATGGACGGCGCCGGGGCACAACGGAAAAGCCTGACTCAGACCACCGATCTGATGCCAACGATCCTTGACCTCTGGGGGCTGCCTGTGCCCGAAGAGGTCACCGGAACCTCGCTTTTGCCAATGATAGAGCACGATGCACCCAACCGCGACGCGCAAATCCTGGGCATGTTCGGCGGGCCGATCTGTGCCGTCGACGGGCGCTACGCCTATTACCATTACCCGGTGGATCTTTCCGGCGACGGACTCAATGAATACACGCTGATGCCGTCGCATATGGCCGGACCCTTTGCACTGAATGAGTTCGAGGGGATGGAACTGGCCGCGCCCTTCGATTTCACCAAGGGTGTCAATGTGTTGAAAATCACGGCCCGCAGCGATGCCGCGCGCCCGCCGGGACAGGACGGTGTCGGTCTCGATTTCAAGGGCAACGAGCTTTACGACCTCAAAACCGATCCCGGGCAGCTGTCACCGCTCGACGCGCCCGAAATCCGTCACCGGATGGAGACCATCATAGTCCGAGAGCTGCGCCGTCACGACGCTCCTCCGGAAATCTTCACCGCTTACGCCCTGCCGCATTCTCAATCGAGGGCGGCTCGGCAACTTGCCTGAACGACAAATGACAACACAATCGATGGGGAGACCTGATATGAAACGCCTGATCGCCACAGTCCTGACCGCCGCGGCTTTGTTCACCGCGCCGGTGGCGCCCGCAAAAGCGGACTATCCCGAGCAACCGATCACAATCGTGTTCCCCAACAAAGCTGGCAGCGGCTATCACAAAATCATCCTCGGCATTCTCTCGGTGCTTGAAGATAAAATCCCAACTTCCGTGGGCGTTCAGGCCATGCCCGGTGCAGGCACCGCGGCGGGTGCGCGTTTTGTACAAAGCCGGGCCGCCGATGGTTACACACTGATGTTCATTCACGAGGCCACGATCCAGGCCAGCATCCTCGGAATGCTTGGCTTTGACATGAATGAAGAGTTCGAGGCGCTGGCCCGGGTCAACACCTCTGCGGGCGGACAGTACGCGCGACCAGACGCGCCGTTTTCCAACCTCACCGAACTGCAGGCCTACGCTAAGGAGCATCCCGGCGAAGTGCGGGCGTCGATCAATACCGGCGCGCTGTCACATATCGACATTCTGAATATCAGTGAGGAACTGGGGATTGAACTTAGGCTGGTCCATGTCAGCGGAGGCGACAGCGGTTCTCGCCAGGCGTTGCTTTCTGGCGATGTGGACATCATCAAAGTCAATCCGGTGTCGATGAAAGCGATGGTCACGGACGGTATGGTAAAGCCGCTTTCGTACTACGGCACGTCCCGCCACGAATTCCTGCCAGACATACCGACAACGGAAGAGCAGGGTTTTGCGCTGCCGTTGACAAGCAGTGTGCATGGCTATCTAACCTGAGTTCTGGATAAGCGCTATATCTGGTATTCGACCTGCCTGATTGTTTCCGGCACGGTTATGGGTCCCATTTTAACTTTGGTTTTCCCGAGCCTATAGGCTGCGACACACGAGATGAGGTGTACGAATGCGTTGGCAGGCGATCTGTGTCGAGTGTGTTCCAGTCCCATGCTGGTTTTCAACTTATCGAACAGAGTTTCGATGATGAACCGCCTTCGCAACAGGATTTTGTTCAGGATTGGCAGGAGATAGTTTTTCATGTTGCGGCGAATGCCGGTGACGAGGTGGAGCCCACGCTGCCAGAGCCGTTGGAAGAGGGATTTGGAGATATAGCCCTTATCAGCAAATATTTTGCCTTCGAGGCCCGCGATCATGGCTTCAAACGGCTTTCGATCATCGACATTACCTGCCGTGATTTTGACGGCCATGATCTCCCCCTTGTTGTTGATGATTAGATGCAGTTTGAAGCCAAAGAACCAGCCCATTGTGCTGCGACCGCGCTTTGCCAGCCCCTTGAAGACCTTGTTTCGATTAATGCGGGCATTGTGGCAGACCGCGAGCTTAGTGCTGTCGGCAAAATAGACGCCGGTTTTTTCACCGCTGAAGCAGTGCAGCAGTATGCAAAACGGCACCATTAATCTTGGCATGAGGCTGACAAACCGACCATAGCTCGGGAGGTTGCCAAAGCAGTCACGGTATTTCTGCTCAACGCCATAAATCCAATAATGTTTGAAGTCCTTGAACGGCGACAAGTGAAACAAGACCATGATGAACAGGCTCTCCCCCAGGGTCAGCTTGCCGGAGCGAAGCCTCTGACGACCCGAGGGGATCAACCGGTGGCGCTCCCAGTCCTCGTAGGTTTTTGCAAAATCATCGAGACAGACAAAAAGTGCGGTGTTAGTGATCGACATGAGTGGCGGTCCATATTGTGTCGCTTTTGAACCTTGAATCATGGGGCAACGTACCTGGAAACCCCTCTCACCCCATACTAATCACGGGGGCATTCAGGCTGGTCAACACGGGGCAAAAGGTGCGCGCCATGGAGAACAACTTCCCAATCAACGAAGATCTCGCTTATGAGAAGATCCGGGACCTCATGTTCGACATGATGGAAGAGGACCCCAACCGTTTCTACGCCCTCACGGATAAGCTCAATGAACTGGCTGCGCTCCCTAAAAGAACCATGACACTTGTGCTCGATCTGATGGCTGCCACTCCCTTTCAGGTGATCATCCCGAAACACGTACGGAAAAATGACCCTGATACATTCAAAGCAGATCACGAAACCGTTTCAAATGTTCTATTTCTTGGAGAGTTTGGCGGAATTGCCGTTGAACTGGAGCCAAATGAGGCTTTGAGAGAACCGAGGATCATTTCCATAACAATGGTGGAAATCCCTCATCGCAACCCTCTGCGAAAAAGGGTCAACGAGTATCGTAAAAAACGAATCAAAAAACTACGAAAAAATTCTGTCGAGTAGTGCACTGGTGACGCCAACGTCTTATCCAGAATCGGGGTTATCTATGGATCCGCCGCAGCGCCCCCGAAGAGGCCAAGGCGTTCTGGCGTGCTGCCCTGCAAGAGGCGTTGTCCGACCCGGAAAACGAAGCCACACTTGAAGGGCTGCTGGGTGTCGACATCGAATTCCTTGGTGGCGCAGATCTTGATGCCGCCGTGCAGGAACAGTTCGAAACCCGCGCTCGGTTGATCGAAGAACACGGCATCAGCCGCAAGTGACTGACGCAAACCTGCCGGAGGGAGGAGAAAGACATGCGTGATATCCTGGCTGGAACGGCGTTTCTGATCTTCTTCCTCTTCTTCCTCTGGGCGTCTTTCGGGATCTACGATCCGGGCTTCGACCCGCTCGGCCCGGCATTCATGCCGCGTCTGGCACTGGTCCCAATCGCGCTCGTTTCTGTACTGCTGATCGTCAAAGGAATGTTGGAGCGTCGACACACGCTAGCAATTGCCCCAGAGGCGCCCGCGGCATTTGACGAGAAACCGATTTCGCCCGGCAAACCGATCCTTCTTTTGATCCTGCTGGCCGGCTACGTGTTTCTTTTGAACACGGGCCTGATCCCGTTCCAGTATCTGACGCCGGTCTATATCATCGTGACTGGTCTATCGCTGGTGCCGTGGACACGGCAGGCACTGATCCCGCTGGTGATCGTCGCCATCGTGATCCCGCCTGCCGTCGCCTACGTCTTCAAGAGCTTCCTGTTCGTCAACCTGCCATAGGTGGATTCCCCGATGTTCGCACCCGTCCTTGACTCGATCCTTCTGCTTCTCGAACCGTCAAACCTGATGTGGTGCGTCTTTGGCGTGGCGCTTGGCGTGCTGGTAGGCGCGATTCCCGGGCTGGGGGGCGGTATGCTGATGGCGCTGATGCTGCCGCTGACCTTCGCCATGGACAATCTTGCGGCGCAGATCTTCCTCATCGGTATTTATGTCGGTGGCGTCAGCGGCGGGCTCGTCTCGGGCGTTCTCATAGGGGTGCCCGGCGCGCCCTCGGCGGTAATGACCACGATCGACGGCCACGCCATGTGCAAAAAGGGACTGGCGGGGCGCGCGTTGTCGCTGGGGATCTCGGCGTCCTTCGCTGGCGGTGTAATCTCATGGCTGTTGCTGGTCTTGCTGGCCATCCCGCTCGCATCCGTTGCCACCTCGTTTCAGAATTTCGACTACTTCGCGTTCGTGATCCTCGGCCTCGTACTGATCGCCGTCGTTGGGTCCGAGGCGCCGGCCAAGGCACTTTTGGCGGGATTTCTGGGCATCTTCGTATCTACAGTCGGTTTCGACGCCATCTCGGCCAGCAACCGGTTCACCTTCGATGTTCCCGCGCTGGCAAACGGATTTCACATCCTGCCAGTGCTGATCGGTACTTTCGCAGTGCGTCAGGTGCTTGCCGATATCAGCAGTGGAAATCCCATGACCGCCCAAGGAACCGCCGCGATGCGCGAGGTTCTAAGGGACGTGGGCCGTATCGCGCGCTATCCTTTCAATGTGCTGCGCTCGTCAATTCTGGGCACCTGGATCGGGCTGTTGCCCGGGATCGGCGCCAATATCGGTGCGGTGCTGTCCTATTCAATGGCGCAGACATTCTCGAAGAAGAAAGAAGAATTCGGTCACGGATCGGAAGAGGCTATCGTGGCTGCAGAAAGCGGCAACAACGCGACCGTCGGTGGCGCGCTGATCCCGATGATCGCGCTTGGCATTCCGGGCTCTGGGCAGGATGTCCTGCTGATGGCGGCGCTTATCCTGCATGCAGTTGAACCCGGCCCACTTCTGGTCATTGAACACCCCGATGTCTTTTACGGCATCGTATCTGCGTATCTTTTCGCCAACATCGCGATGATCGTGATCATGATCCTGTCGATCCGGGCGTTGGCCAAGATCATCACCGTGCCGTTGCACATCCTTGCGCCAGTGATCCTGGTCTTCTGCGTCGTCGGCGTGGTCGCAACCAACAACCGGCTTGAGGATGCCTGGGTGATGTTCGCCTTCGGACTTCTCGGTCTGGTGCTGAGCTGGGCCAAGTTCCCGCTCGCGCCCTTCGTGATCGGCTTCGTGCTCGGCCCGCTTGCCGAGGAGCGGCTGCGCTCTGCCCTGATGAGCAGTGGTGGTGATTTCTCAGAAATCCTGACGCGCCCAATCGCGATGACCGCGTTGATCATCTCTGCAGGTTTCCTGATCTGGCCGCTTTACAAAGCAGTGATGAACCTACGCAAACCAGTGGCCGGGTTGGCGCCCGACGCCTGACTGCGCGAGCATTGGGTCGAGAAGGCGCGGGTGGATTTGGGGGGCGGTTGGGCCTCGGGTTAACGGGTGGTGAATCCGTCAGGCGGTCCGGGTGGCCGAATCGGGGGTTAACGCCTGTGAAACAAGGGGTTTTGGCACGTCGGTATCGCGTCGGTATTACGTCGGTGCGGGTGTCGGTATTTGGCGGGGTTAACGGGGCGTGCGGTGGGTTATGCGCATGGTTGATGCGCATGGATTGTGGTGGTACAGTATGTGAAACCGGAGACCCGCAATGTCTGTTTCTTCTGCCCGTAAAGCCACGAACATATCGCTTGACCCGGAGCTTTTGTCCGAGGCGCGCGCGTTTGATGTGAATCTGTCGCGCGCAGCGGAAGATGGCATTCGCCGGGAAGTGGCGCGTGTCCGGCGAGAGGCATGGCTTAGGGCAAACCGTGCGGCGCTGGAAAGCTCAAATGCTTACGTGGACGAAAACGGCCTGCCGCTGGACCGGCATCGCCAGTTCTGATGGCGCAATATGATGTGTTCGAGTTGCCGGGCGGCGGGTTGGTTGTGGATGTGCAGTCGGACCTGCTGGAGCCACTGAACACAAGGATTGTCGTGCCGCTGATGGGTTTGGAGACTGCGCCAAAGCCAGCGGGGCGGCTGAATCCGGTGTTCGCGTTGGCGGGCGGGGAAACCGTGATGGTGACGCAATTTGCGGCGGCGGTTCGGGTCGGCGAGCTTGGCGCGCCGGTGGGATCGCTGACCGAATATCGCGACGAGATAACGGCGGCGTTGGATATGGTGTTTCATGGGTTTTGATATCGCGCGACTAATGGCTTGCTCGAGTGGTGGGCAGAAATGCCCACCCTACGCTTGCTTGTCGGCCAGTGATGCCTTGCAATTCCTGAATGCTTGAGACCGCTATGCAAGATCATTTAGTTATGTATTGTTGGACGTGAAATGCTTCGATTTTTTCGTTCTCAGATTAGGCCTAAAGAGTTAGGCGATTGGTGGACCGAGGTCTTCACACTCAATGAGCGTTTGACCATTGAGGACGCGTTTCAGCCACTTGGGAATATATCGGCTGAAGCTCTAGTTGGCTCGGATGATCCGGGCGCGATTGGCAACTTGGTTGGGCATTTGAAGAAGGAGCACTTACGCCATCTTGGCTACAAGCTATTGGAGCGAGCCGATTCACTGGTCTCGGAAAATGTGCCGGTGCTCACTTTGCATTTCTATTTTCAGGCCCGGGGAGAGTTCTTCTATCGATGGCGAGATGTTGACGCCCATGCTCTGGAAGAAGCGATTAAGAGCTATCAGCGACAAATCGGTTTAGCCTCGAACGCGTTAAAGAAATTTCAAGAAGACAAGAACTGGGGAATTGTTCCAGCGCATGCTGGTTATCGCCAACTCCGCATCATCGAAGAAAAACGCGGCAATCTGACATTGGCTCGAAAACTTTGCGAACAAGCCAAAGCCCAAGGCTGGAGCGATGATTGGGATAAGCACATTGCCCGTATCGACAAAAAACTGGCGAAGCAAAATCGCTAAAAAAGGCTACTATGGAGCATTACTTTATCGTCCTTATGCCTCACCCCCCCGTATGCGACATATGCCTAGACACCTGACCGTCTGCCCTCTGCCTCGAATAGTCGAAATCGTGGCCTTTGGGTTTTAGGGCGATGGCTTTGTGGATGGCCTCGGTGAGCAGCAAGTCGCTTTCGAAGGCGCGCAGGGGTGCGCGGAGGTCGGCCATGTCTTCCTGACCGAGGCACATGTAAAGCTGGCCGGTGCAGGTGAGGCGGACGCGGTTGCAGGATTCGCAGAAATTATGGGTCAGCGGCGTGATGAAGCCGATTTGTTGGCCGGTTTCTTCAAGGCGCACGTAGCGGGCGGGGCCGCCGGTGCGGGTGGCGATGTCGGTGATGGTGTAGTGTTGCGCCAGTTGGACGCGGACGTCGGAGACGGGCCAGTATTGGCCGATCCGGTCCTCGTTGCCGAGGTCGCCCATGGGCATGACCTCGATCCAGGTCAGGTCCATGTCCTCTGTCGCGCACCATTCGGTCAGCGCGAGGAGTTCATCCTCGTTGAAGCCCTTCAACGCGACGGCGTTGATCTTGACGCGCAGGCTTGCGGTGCGGGCGGCGTCGATGCCGTTCAGGACCTGGGCAAGGCGGCCCCAGCGGGTGACGCGGGCGAATTTGTCGGCGTCCAGCGTGTCGAGCGAGACATTCACGCGGCGCACACCAGCGGCGTAGAGGTCAGTGGCGAAGCGGGAGAGTTGGCTGCCATTGGTGGTGACGGTCAATTCCTTCAGCGCGCCGCTGTCCAGATGCCGGGTCATGGACTGGAAGAAGGTCATGATGCCCTTGCGGACCAGCGGCTCTCCACCCGTGATGCGCAGCTTCTCGACGCCCAGACCAATAAAGGTCGAACACATGCGATCCAGCTCTTCCAGCGTCAGAAGCTCTTTCTTGGGCAGAAAGGTCATGTTCTCGGACATGCAATAGACGCAGCGGAAATCGCAGCGGTCGGTGACGCTGACGCGCAGGTAGGTGATGGCGCGCTGAAATGGATCGACTAGCTGGGGTGTCATCAGGGTCGAATGTATGCTTGGCAAAGCCTCGCCGCAAGGCGCGACAAGGCGTTGAACCGGCAAAAGTTTCGCCCTAGGGTCACACCCATGCGTATTGTGATTTCATGTGCCCTGATTGTGGCTTTGGCGGGTTGTGCTGACATGCGGCCCGGATTTCTGGATGGCAACAAACCGGACGCCGCGCCTTCGGGGTCGTCGGACACGATGCGCCCGCCACCACGGCCGGATGGCGATGGCGTTGAACCGACGCCAATCTTCGATCCCGGCGCGCCGACAATCGAGGATGGCGGCGACGACGTGATCCCGGTGAGCGTGACGCCACCCACATCTGATGGCGGCGCGTTGGGGACGACCATCGCCTCGCTCGGTGACCCGGCGGCGGAAGGGTTCTGGATGAAGACCCCGTTGGTCAGCGCGGTGACGCAAGGGCGGGTGGTTTACCCTGACACGGGCCGCTCCGTGCGATTGGAACTGATCCCAAGCGGCGGACCCGCCGGCGGCGGCAGCCAGCTGTCGCTGGCCGCGATGCGTCTGTTGGAGGCACCTTTGGCGGATCTGGTCGAGGTCACCGTTTATTCGAATTGAACTGGCGTTCAGCTCGGTTGGCTTGGTCGGGCTAAAGAACAAGTCTTTTCCGTGTTTATGTCTTGAGCGGACGTTGCGGGTTTCTGCCCCTCGCGCGGAATCAAGGCCCATCGGGCCGCCGCGCGATCGCCTGCCCGTCCCCACGGGCTGGCGATTTGGTCAGGACGGGCGCAACTCTTTGAATTCGTGCGGACTTGGCTAAGATAAAGTTCTTCGTCACGATGTTGGATCGCCACCCCACGGGCAGGCAATCGCGCGTCTTGTCGTACGAAAACGCTATGTCCGCTTCACACCAGAATTGTCAGTTCCGACCTTCCCCAAAACATTCTAGGTTGACCGAAACGGGTCGGAGAGCGCCGTGATACGTTCGGTTCTGGACAAGGGCAAAAACTGGCGGGAGTTGCAGGCCAGCTTTCGCTGGCAAGTACCCGATACCTACAACATTGCCGAGCGGTGCTGTGACAGCTGGGCCGCGACGCGCCCGGATCAGGTGGCGATTGTTCACCATCATGATGACGGGCGGGACGAGCGCTGGACCTATGGCCAGCTAAAACGCGCGAGCGATGGGCTGGCGGCCAGTTTGCGGGCGCGGGGCATCACGCGAGGGGACCGCGTCGCGGTGTTGTTGCCGCAGTGCCCTGAGGTGATGATCACCCATATGGCGGTGATGAAGCTCGGTGCGATTGTTTTGCCGCTATTCACGCTGTTCGGTCCGGATGCCCTGCAATACCGGTTGGGTGACAGTGGCGCGCGGGCGATCGTGACGGATGGCGAGAGTCTGGAGAAAGCCCTGACGCTGCAACCCGGGCTGCCGGATCTGGCCGAGATTTACGCAACCAGCGACGCGCGCGCACCGGCGCGGGATTTCTGGGCGGAAATCGAAACCGTGTCGGAATTTCAGGCTGTGGAGACCGGCGCAGAGGACCCGGCCTGCCTGATCTATACTTCCGGCACGACGGGTGACCCCAAGGGCGTGTTGCACGCGCACCGCTTTCTGATCGGGCATTTGCCAGCAATCGAAGCGCAGTATGACGGGTTTGTCAGCAGCGGCGCGGCAGGTTGGACGCCGGCAGACTGGGCGTGGATCGGCGGGCTGATGGATCTGGCGATGCCGTGTTTGTACTACGGTGTCCCGTTGATCAGCGCGCCGATGCGCAAGTTCGATCCCGAGGCGGCATTTGACCTGATGCGCAGGTCCGGTGTGACGGCGGCCTTTTTGCCGCCCACGGCGCTGAAAATGATGCGCCAGGCGGGTATGCCGGGGGCGTTGTCATTGAACGCTGTGTTTTCCGGGGGTGAGAGTCTGGGCGCGGACCTGCTCGATTGGGGACATGACGTTCTGGGCGCGCCGATCAACGAAGGCTACGGGCAGACGGAATGTAATCTGGTGCTGGGCTCGGGGCATGGGTTGATGGACGTGCGGCCCGGTTCTGTCGGATTGCCGATCCCGGGCAAGCGGGTGACGATCATCGACGGCGACGGCAACGAATTGCCTGATGGCGAGTTGGGGGAAATCGCGGTGCATCGGCCCGAACCAGTCATGTTTCTGGAATATTGGAAGAAACCGGAACAGACGGCGGCGAAATTCACCGATGATTGGATGCGCACGGGCGATCTGGGGCGCCGGGATGAAGACGGCTATTTCTGGTATGAGAGCCGCGATGACGATGTGATTACGTCCGCCGGGTACCGGATCGGACCGGTGGAGATCGAGCATTGTCTGGTTGGCCATGAAGACGTTCTGATGGCGGCCGTGGTTGGGGTGTCGGACCCGGTGCGCACAGAGGTGGTGAAGGCCTTTGTCGTCTGTCGGGACGGGGTGGATTGGGCGTCTCTGGAAACAGCGCTTGTTGCGCGGGTGAAAGAGCGCATCAGCCCGCATCTGGCACCGCGATTGATGGAGAGGGTCAAGAGCCTGCCAATGACGGCGACCGGCAAGATCATGCGGCGGGCTCTGCGGGAGGGGTGAGTAGCAATCCGCCCCGACCGGTTTTTGAGATCACATTGGGCGTCTAAATAAAATGAGTGCGCCTTTGGCGCACGCTGGTTTGAGCTTTGTTCGCGCCGCGGCGCGATCAAAGCTGAGCGCGGTGAGGTGACGTGTCGTTCTTTGGCAATCGTTTGCGGCAGGGATATTGCGGATTGCTGAGAAGGTCCGACAGGTCGGACCGCTGCCAAGCATTTGCGAGTCGACAGCGCCGTCAAGGACAAGCCGCGCCAAGGGCGCGGTCGCGTGCCGCGATCCTTGACCGCGCCTAAATAAAATGAGTGCGCCTTTGGCGCACGCTGGTTTGAGCTTTGTTCGCGCCGCGGCGCGATCAAAGCTGAGCGCGGTGAGGTGACGTGTCGTTCTTTGGCAATCGTTTGCGGCAGGGATATTGCGGATTGCTGAGAAGGTCCGACAGGTCGGACCGCTGCCAAGCATTTGCGAGTCGACAGCGCCGTCAAGGACAAGCCGCGCCAAGGGCGCGGTCGCGTGCCGCGATCCTTGACCGCGCTGTCGAATCGCGGGCGCGAAATTACAGGTATTTGGTGGCTTCGCGGCGGGCGAAGGGTTTCATTTGTTCACCGTGATTGGCGAGGAAATCCTTGACCCGGTCGGGGTCGCGTTTGGACAGGTCGCGCAACCACCATGCGACGGCCTTCTGGATGAACCATTGCTGATCCGGGACATAAGAGGCGGCCCAGCCAAGGATGCGGTCGCGGGCGACATCTTCATGGGGTTTGGGGTTGTTCTGTTTGGCCCAGGGCAGCGTCATCACCAAAGCGGCGCGTTTGGTCCACATGTGGTCTGATTTGGTCCAGGTCTCGACGTCTTCCAGACGAGCGGGATCAGCCACGAGGCGTTTCTGGCCTGCGATTGAGGCATGGTCAGCCACCGCCCATGCGTCAAATTCTGGCACCCAGCTTTTGATGAGGTCCCAGGCGCCTCTGTCATCTGGTTTGATCCGGGCCTGTGTAAGGAGTTTGGCGGCGGCGATGCGGGCCTCGTGAATGTCTGTGTTCCAGAGGCCGGAGGCAAGGGCAAGCCGGTCATCAAGGGTGAGCTCCTTGCGCCAAGCTTTTGTTAAGGCGTCGATATCCGGGTTGGCAATGCCAATATATTCGCGGTCGACCTTGTGGTAGGCGGCCATCTCTTCCGCCTTGCCGCGCCGCGCGGCGGCGCGCAGTTGGGCGAGGGCCTCTTGGGCGATCATGCCTCGGGCGTGCCGGTCGGCAGGCCGTCAATTGTCTGCTGGTTGCGCTCTTTCCAATAGGCGCGCACGCCATCGGGGCCTTTGTCTGCCGTCCATTTGGTCAGGGTGTCGCGTTCCTCGACCAGATCAAATTTCGGCACCGCATAGCCGCAGGAGGTCTGCACCATGTCGATGGTCATGTCATAGATTTGCCGCGCGCCGATATGGTGGGGGAAATGGGCATTCAGATCGGCGAATTCCGCTTCGGTCGCATTGATCGTGCGCGCAGAACCATAGGCGCGCAGGATCATCGGCTTCAGCGCGAAAGAACACCACATCAGCGTCATGCGATTGACCTGCGCAAGATGCCCGGCGGTTTCATTGCCGCTGCCCGTCAGATTGCGCCAGATAATGCGGTTGGGGCCGAGGACGCGTAAGGACACCATGCCCTTGGGGGAAACGTTGACCCGGGAGTCCGTCGCAGCGGTGCCAACGAAGAAAATGTGCTGTTCTTCGATGAACTTGGTCAAGCGGTCGTCAAGGGATGGGTATTGGTCGGCCATTATTCCACCGTTACGGATTTGGCGAGATTGCGGGGTTGGTCGACATCCGTGCCTTTGGCGACCGCCGTGTGATAGGCGAGGAGCTGGGCCGGAATGGCGTAGAGGATCGGTGCGAAAATTTCCGGCACGTCGGGCATGATGATGGTGTTCCAGGCACCGTCAGAGGCGATCTTCGCGCCTTGCGCGTCGGTGATCAACAACACCTTGCCATCGCGCGCCATGACCTCTTGCATGTTGCTGACGGTCTTGTCGAACAGGCTGTCTCTGGGCGCGAGAACAACAACGGGGACGGATTGTTCAATTAGAGCGATGGGGCCGTGTTTCAGTTCACCTGATGCATAACCTTCGGCGTGTATGTAGCTGATTTCCTTAAGTTTAAGAGCACCTTCCAGCGCCAGGGGGAACATCGCGCCGCGCCCCAGAAACAGCACATCCTGCGCCTCGGCGACTTTGTGGGCGACGCGGTCGATGTCGCCGGAACGTTCCAGCGCCTGATTGATCAGACCCGGCAGGCGTTGCAGGTTGGTTGTGTGTTGGGCGATGGTTTCAGCGTTGAGCGCGCCCTTGTCGGCGGCGGCTTTCAGGGCCAATGCGGCCAGCACCACGAGCTTGCAGGTGAATGCCTTGGTCGAGGCGACCCCGATTTCCGCGCCGGCGTGGATCGGCAGGTTCAGATCGGCCTCGCGCGCGATGGTGGAGGTCGCGACATTAGTGATCGACACGACCTGCGCCTTGCCTTGCGCGTATCGCAACGCGGCCAGCGTGTCAGCGGTTTCGCCCGACTGGCTGAGGAAGATGGTCAATGTATTGGGGGCAATGGGCGGTTCGCGATAGCGGAATTCGCTGGCGATATCGACCTCGGCGGGGATGCGCGCGATCTGTTCGAACCAGTATTTTGCCACCGACCCGGCCAGAAAGGCGGTTCCGCAGGCGACGATGGAAATCCGCTCGATACCCGTGAAGTCCAGCTGTGGCAGGTTGATTTCACCGTCCTGCACATAAGCGTTGATCGCATCACCGATCACCATCGGCTGTTCGGCGATTTCCTTGGCCATGAAATGCTTGTGGCCGGCCTTGTCGATGCGGGTGGCGTCGATCTGGATTGTGGTGACGGCACGGTTGGCGAGGCTGCCATTCGTATCCATGATCTCAACACTGTCGCGGGTCAGAACCGCCCAGTCGCCTTCTTCCAGGTAGGTCAGACGATCGGTGAGAGGCCCGAGTGCGATGGCATCCGAGCCGACAAAAACCTCGCCGTCGCCGTGCCCGATCACCAGCGGAGAGCCCTTGCGCGCCGCGATCAGCAGATCGTCATCACCGTCAAACAGGAAACACAGCGCATAGGCGCCTTCCAGACGGGCGATGGTCTGTTCGGCGGCATCACGGGCCGAAAGACCCTGCTTCAGAAAACTTTCGGTCAGGGCTACGACGGTTTCGGTGTCGGTTTCGGTATGAAATTCAACGCCTTGGGCTTCCAGCTCTGCACGCAGCTCGCGGAAGTTTTCGATAATGCCGTTATGCACGACAGCCACCCGACCGGTCTGGTGCGGGTGGGCGTTGGAAACTGTGGGCGCGCCGTGGGTGGCCCAGCGGGTATGGCCGATGCCGGATTTCCCGGCCAGCGGGTCGTGGACGAGGAGGTCGGAGAGATTAACAAGCTTGCCGACGGCGCGGCGGCGGGCAAGACGGCGGTCAGCGTCAATTGTCGCAATACCGGCGCTGTCATAACCACGGTATTCCAGCCGTTTCAGCGCCTCGACCATGATCGGGGCAGCCCCGTGATTTCCCAGTACACCAATGATTCCACACATTATTCTGCTGCCTTTTGCCTCTTTGCCTTGGCTTTGCGGTACATTTCCATCAACCGCCGCCCTGCGCCGGGTTTGGTAACCTGATCGGCGCGCCCCAACGCAAGGCCGCCATCGGGGACATCCTTTGTCACCACAGATCCGCTGGCCGTCATTGCTTCGTCACCGACGCGCACCGGGGCGATCAGCATGGTGTCGGAACCGATGAACGCGTGCTCGCCGATTTCGGTCCGGAATTTGTCTACGCCGTTGTAATTGCAGGTGATTGTGCCCGCGCCGATATTGGCGCCTTTGCCCACTGTGGCATCGCCCAGATAGGTCAGGTGGTTTGCCTTCGCGCCCTCGGCAAGCGTTGCATTCTTGACCTCGACAAAATTACCAACACGCGCGCCGTCACCGATTTCGGCACCGGGGCGGAGGCGGGCATAGGGGCCGATAGTGGCGCCAGTGGCGACGTGGCACCCCTCCAAATGGCTGAAGGCGCGGATCGTTGCGCCAAATTCGACCGTGACGCCGGGGGCGAAGATGACATTGGCCTCGACAATCGTGTCGCGGCCGATATGAGTGTCGTGGCTGAAGAAGACGGTATCCGGGGCGGTGAGTGTGACGCCATTTGCGAGTGCATCGGTGCGGGCGTTTTCCTGAAAGATCGCTTCAGCGGCGGCGAGTTCTGCACGGGTGTTGATGCCAAGAGTTTCGGCCTCGTCACAGGTGACAGCCGTGCATTTCAGCCCGCGTGCATTGGCGATTTCCACGATGTCGGTGAGGTAATATTCGCCCGCAGCATTGTCGTTTCCGATGGCGGTAACAAGGTCGAGGAGGACTGAGCCAGACGCCATAACCACGCCTGAATTACAAAGCGTTATGGCGCGTTCTGCGTCCGTGGCGTCCTTGTATTCGACGATCTTTTCAAGCGTTCCGTCATTGACGACCAGTCGACCATAACGGCCGGGGTGCGCCGCATGAAACCCAAGGATCGCGACATCAAAACTCGCCCGAGCGTCTTGCATGGCGGTTAAGGTTTCAGAACTGATAAACGGCGTATCGCCATAAAGGACGACGGCATCGCCCTCGAACCCCGCCAAAGCCTCGCGCGCTTGCGCGACCGCATGGCCGGTACCAAGCCGCTCATCCTGAACGACAATGTCAGCCTCGATGTCCAGCGCCGCCGCCGCTTTGGCAACATCCTCTGACCCGTGACCGGTGACCAGCGCCACCCGCTCCGGTTCCAGCGCGCGGCCTGACCACACCGCGTGGGCAAACAGCGGCGCGCCACCCAGCTGGTGCAAAACCTTCGGCAAATCGGAATTCATCCGCGTGCCCTGGCCTGCCGCCAGCACGATCAATGCAGTGGACATGAACTTCGCCGCCCCTCAATTCCTTAATGCCCCTTCTACTGTCCCTTGCGGTTGAGGCAAGATGGGGGGCTATCAATTGTGGTGACAGGACGTTACAGCATTTGGCGAAATTGCGCCAAGGGGTGGGCGATGCGCACGGTGATTTTTGATCTCGACGGGACACTTGCGGACACAAGTCGCGATCTGATCGCGGCGGCAAATGCGTGCTTTTGCGGCCTTGGATTGGGTGACGTGCTGGATCCTGCGCGGGATCAGGCAACCGCCTTGCGCGGTGGGCGGGCAATGTTGACGCTGGGATTTGAGCGGCTTGAAATGGGGCCGGAACCGGTTGACGCGCAATACCCGTTGCTGTTGGGTCACTACCGAGAAGCCATTGATGTGCATACGAAAATGTATCCCCGCAGCGTCGAAGCGGTGGAGGTTCTGCGGTCGAATGGTTACGCGACCGGCATTTGCACGAACAAGCCAGAGGGTCTCGCCGAAACCCTTATGACAAACCTCGGCGTGCGTGATCTGTTCGGCTCGCTGATCGGTGCGGATTCGTTGCCGCTGCGCAAGCCGGACCCTACGCCCTATGTTGCCGCCGTTGAGCGCGCAGGCGGTGTGGTTTCACGTTCTTTGCTGATTGGTGATACGAAAACCGATCGCGACACATCACGCGCGGCGGGCGTGCCGTCGGTTCTGGTGACATTCGGGCCCGGCGACGAGGACGTGCGTGACCTGTCGCCAGAGGGATTGTTGCATGATTACGCCGA
This sequence comes from uncultured Paracoccaceae bacterium, assembly GCA_951812305.1. Classification (GTDB taxonomy): domain Bacteria; phylum Pseudomonadota; class Alphaproteobacteria; order Rhodobacterales; family Rhodobacteraceae; genus Rhodobacter_B. The sequence continues at coordinate 729,607 of CATOSB010000002.1, read as the reverse complement.
TCTGGCGGATGTGGTTGCCGAACTAATCGGCTGAGTGATCAGCGGCATAAGCGGTTCAAGCCCGTCATCGGCCAAAGATTCAATCGCGTTTTCAATCGCATGGGCGCGCGCTGCGCCAATAAGCGGGTCCGCGAGATCGTGAAATTTGGCACGCAGTTCCGCTTCTCTGGGCGGCGCACGATGATCCCATTTCGGCTGCACCCAGTCACTGGCCAACTCTTTGCCGTCACGGGTCGTGATCGTGACCCGGGCAAATCGGTCCACTGGAAAATGCGAATTGGCATAGTCGTCTTCCGCCATGGTCAGTGCACGGCTGAGGCGCAGGATTTCGGGGTCAGAAAGCGCATCATCTGCAATGTCTGCCGGTCCAACAGCGCCGCGTGCCAGTGCGACGGCGACCGGGAACGAGGTGGAATATTGCGCCTCTTCGGTGGTTTTGGGTTCAGCGGTGGCCAGCCTTGTGGCTTCATGGAAACTCGCCACTTTGATCGCGGCAACGTCGTCACCGGTAAGGTCATGTTCACAGCGCAATTGTAGCGCAGCTTCGACTGGCCCCTGTGCCCAGCGGCACACCGGATAAGGTTTGAAATATTGCTGCGTAATCAGCCAGTTATCGCTAAGATCGGACCACATCGAGTGCGGATCGACCATCGTCAATGCCGGTGCGCCGGTGAAGCCGTCGCGCGCCAGAATTGCGGCAGACACGCCCGCCATCGCGCCCCAGCCAGAGCCGTCTTTCAGCATCGTGGGATGGTCGATACATCGCATCATCTGGCTGCGCGGCCCGTGATATTCGGCGATGCCAAGCGCGTGGGCGGTTTGGTCTGCGTCCATATTGAACACCCGCGCACCGGTCGCTGCGGCGGCAACCGCAATCCACGCGCCAGATGTGTGGTAATCCGGCGTGGTGTCATGCAGGATCACCCCGAGGCGGGAGCCGAGTTCGTATCCCATTGCAATTGTGGTCAGAAATTCCCGACCGTCCGATTGCCCGGCCTCGACTGCAAGCGCAAACGCGGCGGGGAACAGCCCGCATCCCACATGGCCTTTGGCGGGGTTGTAGCCGTCATGACCATCCAGCGCGTCGATGGTCATGCCACCGGCAAGCGCGACGCCAGTGGCGCTGGCCGTGCGGCCATCAAACAGCATCGGTTGTAGCCCCGCGAACTGGCTGTGTGCATGGGCGCAGATCATGTCCGACAACCGCGTGGTGCGCCCGCCAATGGCGATCCCGATGAGGTCCAGGAGGCACAGTTTAGCCTGCGCGACAACCGGTTCGGGCAGATCATCAAATCGCAGCGCGTGGATGAATTCGGATGGTTTCATGCGCCAAATCTGGCAGGTTCTGTGCCGTGCGGCGTGGCGATTTGCGACAGGTAAGGCTTTCGCCTGCGACATTGACCGTGACCGCGCCGGGTTGCAGGGTGCAGCCCATGAGCGAGCGATTCACCGGCAATTTCACCCAACAGGAACCGATCCCGGAAGAAGGGATCGCCGCCGCAATGGACGTTCTGCGCCACGGGCGGTTGCATCGATATAACCTGGCGGATGGTGAAAAAGGCGAGGCCGCGCTGTTGGAAGAAGAATTCGCGGCCGCGATGGGGTCCAAATACTGTCTTGCCGTGACCTCGGGCGGTTATGCGATGGCCACCGCCCTGCGCGCCGTGGGTGTGACGCCCGGCGACAAAGTTCTGTCAAACGCCTTCACGCTGGCACCCGTGCCCGGCGCAATTGCCGGGGTGGGGGCGGATCCGGTGTTTGTTGATGTCACCGAGCAACTGACAATCGATCTGGATGACCTCGCCGCGAAAGCGGATCGCGCAAATGTTCTGCTTCTCAGCCACATGCGCGGACATATCTGCGATATGGACGCCCTGATGGAGATATGTGACGGCGCAGATGTGCGTGTGATCGAAGATTGCGCCCATACAATGGGCGGATCCTGGCGCGGCGTGCCCTCGGGGCGGCACGGGATCGCGGGTTGTTATTCGACGCAGACCTACAAGCACATGAATTCGGGCGAAGGCGGGTTCCTGATCACCGATGACGAAGAACTGATGGCGCGCGCCGTCGTTCTCTCAGGAAGCTACATGCTTTACGAGCGCCATGGCGCGGCGCCCGGGCCCGAGGTGTTTGAGCGTATCCGGCTGGAAACCCCGAATATGTCGGGGCGGATGGATAATTTACGCGCCGCGATCCTGAGGCCTCAGCTGCGGGCACTGGCGGAACAATGCGAACGCTGGAATATGCGTTACCGGGCGCTGGAGGATGGCTTGCGCGGCGTTGCCGGTGTTCAGATCATCAACCGGCCGAATGACGAATATTTTGTGGGATCCAGCTTTCAGTTCCTGCTGCCTGGCCGGTCGGGTGCGGATATTCGCGCGCTGATGGAGAGATGCACGGCCCGGGGCGTCGAACTGAAATGGTTCGGCGATGAGGAGCCGGTGGCGTTCACGTCCAAATATACAAGCTGGGCTTATGCCAGCCCGGAACCACTGCCCAAGACCGACAAGGTTCTGGCGGGGCTGATGGACATGCGTGTGCCGCTGACATTTTCGGTGGAGGATTGCGCCCAAATCGCGCGGATCATCGCCGACGAAGTGCGCACCTGACGCGCGGCGCAATCAAATTGAGTGCTTCCGCACGCTCTTTTTTCAGCAAGACGTTGCGTGACGCTGGATTCGAACCGGTCATTTTTACCGCTGCGCCGGAGTTCCGTATTTTTGACCAAGAAGAAGACGGAAGGTTTTGACACCGTTCCGGATCGACGCTATTAAATGAACAAATGTTCAATAAGAGGCGGTCGGGATGTTTCTGGCGTCAATGACATTCGATCTGGGCGAGGATGTGGAAGCCCTGCGCGAGGTGGTGCATCGCTGGGCGCAGGAGCGGCTGAAGCCGATGGCAGCCGGAATTGACGCTGACAACCTGTTTCCCGCCGATCTTTGGCGCGAAATGGGTGATCTGGGGATGCTCGGGATCACTGTGGACGAGGAGTTCGGCGGGCTCGGTATGGGCTATCTGGCGCATACCGTAGCGGTCGAGGAGGTGGCGCGCGCCTCGGCCTCGGTTTCGCTGTCCTATGGCGCGCATTCGAATCTGTGTGTGAACCAGATCCGGCTGAATGGAACAGACGAGCAGCGACGCCAATACCTGCCGGGGTTGATTTCAGGCGAACATGTCGGCGCGCTGGCGATGTCAGAGGCGGGCGCGGGGTCGGACGTAGTGTCGATGAAGCTGCGCGCCGAGAAAAGGAACGATCACTACCGGCTGAACGGCAATAAATACTGGATCACCAATGGGCCGGACGCCGACACGCTGGTGGTTTACGCCAAGACCGATCCGGAAGCCGGGTCGAAGGGCATGACGGCGTTTATCATCGAGAAATCCATGACCGGGTTCTCGACCAGCCCCCATTTCGACAAGCTGGGGATGCGGGGGTCAAACACAGGCGAGCTGATATTTGAAGATGTCGAGGTGCCGTTTGAGAATGTGCTCGGTGAAGAGGGGCGCGGGGCGGCCGTTTTGATGTCGGGGCTGGACTACGAGCGTGTGGTGCTGTCGGGCATCGGCACCGGGATCATGGCGGCCTGCCTTGATGAGGTGATGCCCTATCTGGCAGAGCGCAAGCAATTCGGCCAACCCATTGGAAACTTTCAGTTAATGCAAGGAAAGGTCGCGGATATGTACACCGCGATGAATTCTGCCCGCGCCTATGTCTATGAGGTCGCCAAGGCCTGCGACCGGGGCGAGGTGACGCGGCAGGATGCGGCGGCCTGTGTGCTTTATGCCAGCGAAGAGGCGATGAAAGTTGCCCATCAGGCCGTGCAGGCGATGGGCGGGGCCGGGTATCTCGGCGATGCGCCGGTGGCGCGGATATTCCGGGATGCCAAGCTGATGGAGATCGGGGCGGGGACGAGTGAAATCCGCCGGATGCTGATCGGTCGCGAGTTGATGGGGAAGTTCGGATGAAGCAGATTGCGTTCGCAGTATTAATGTCATTTCCACCCGCTGCCGTAGGGGCGCAAAACCTGACCTTCGACCTGTCGGACACGCGTTATTGCCTCGACACATCAGGAACTTACGACGAAATGGAAAGCTGCATCGGCGCCTCGGCCAATGCCTGTATGACTGCCACGTTCGACGGCAGCACGACGGTGGGCATGGGGTTCTGTATCAGCGAGGAACTGGCCTTTTGGGACGGGGAACTGAACGCGGTCTATCAGGAATTGCGCACGCGGGAACGGGGCCGCGACAGCGGGTTGGACGGGACGGTCAGCCTGGCGGACGCTTTGCGCGACATGCAACGGACCTGGATCGCGTATCGCGACGCAACCTGCGATTATGAACGCGCGCAATGGGGCGGTGGCACCGGGGGCGGTCCGGCAACCGTTGGCTGCCTGATGCGGATGACGGGCGAACAGGCGATCTTTCTGCGCCAGATGCTGGAGGGCTTCTGATGCGATGGCTGGTGATATGGGTGCTGAGTGCGGTGCCGTTGTGGGCAGAGGAGTTGCCGGAAGATCAGGCCGCGGTCGTGGCCTGTATCGGTGCCCTCGATCAGGGCGCGGAATGGGGGCAATGCATGGCGGCGTTGTTTGAACCCTGTGCAAGTCATGAAATTCAATCGGAGGACCACCTTGGGTGCCTGATGTCGGAACGAGGAGACTGGCTCGACACGATTGAAGTGCAACAAACGGACCTGAGCGGCAGGCTCACCGATCGGGGCGCAACGGAGCTCGGCGATTTAATGAGCCAGTGGCGCGGATATGTCGCCAATAAATGCTCAAGCGTCGGGGCAAATTTCACTGGCACGGGCGCAGAAGTGGCGCAGGCCGGGTGTGAAATTACCGAAATGGCCGCCCTCGTTGGAGAATTGATTTCGTGTCGCGAGGGCCGCTCTATCGCGCCTTACTGTGTGCTGCAGGAGTAAGTTTTGAAACTCAGTTCCACTTTGTCGTCAAACAGCGATGCGGCGCGCGCCAATCGAGCGGCGCATCTGGAGGCGCTTACGGCGGTGCGCGAGGTTGCCGAGCGTGCGGCGCAGGGCGGCAGCGACAAGGCGCGGGAGCGGCATATTGGCCGAGGCAAGATGTTGCCGCGCGACAGGGTGGCAAACCTGCTGGATCCGGGATCGCCGTTCCTTGAGATTGGCGCGACGGCGGCGCATGGCATGTATGACGGCGCCGCGCCAGCCGCCGGGATGATCGCGGGTGTGGGGCGCGTGATGGGGCGCGACGTGATGGTGGTGTGCAATGACGCGACCGTCAAAGGCGGCACCTACTATCCGATGAGCGTCAAGAAACATCTGCGCGCACAGGAGATTGCCGAGGAATGCCATTTGCCGTGTGTCTATCTGGTGGATTCAGGCGGCGCGAACCTGCCCAATCAGGACGAGGTGTTCCCGGATCGCGACCATTTTGGGCGGATTTTCTATAATCAGGCGCGGATGAGCGCGAAAGGTTTCGCCCAGATTGCGGTTGTCATGGGCTCCTGCACGGCGGGCGGGGCGTATGTGCCCGCGATGTCGGACGTGTCGATTATCGTAAAAGAGCAGGGGACGATCTTTCTGGCCGGGCCGCCTTTGGTAAAGGCGGCGACGGGCGAGGTTGTAAGCGCCGAGGATCTGGGCGGCGGCGATGTGCATACGCGGCTGTCCGGTGTGGCGGATTATCTCGCCGAGGATGATGCGCATGCTTTGGCGCTGGCGCGTCGGGCTGTTGGGTCGTTGGGGCCATCCGACACTGGAACGGTGTGGGACGGCGAGGCGCCGGCAATTGATCCCGAGGAAATCCTCGATGTGGTGCCTGCCGATCTGCGCACGCCCTATGATATCCGCGAGGTCATCGCGCGGGTGGTGGACGGGTCCTATTTCGACGAGTTCAAGGCGCGGTTCGGCGAGACGCTGGTCTGTGGGTTCGCGAAACTATGCGGGCAGGATGTGGGGATCGTCGCCAATAATGGCGTGCTGTTTTCCGAAAGCGCGCAAAAGGGTGCGCATTTTGTCGAACTCTGCTCGCAACGGCGCATCCCGCTGATCTTCCTGCAGAATATCACCGGATTCATGGTCGGCCGGAAATACGAGAACGAGGGCATCGCGCGGCACGGGGCCAAGATGGTGACCGCTGTTGCCTGCACCTCGGTACCCAAAGTGACGATAATCGTTGGCGGGTCGTTTGGGGCGGGGAACTATGGCATGGCGGGCCGTGCCTATCAGCCGCGGTTCCTGTGGACCTGGCCCAATTCGCGCATTTCTGTGATGGGCGGTGAGCAGGCAGCAGGGGTTCTGGCGACGGTGAAGCGCGACGCGATTGAGCGGGGCGGGGGTGAGTGGTCTGCCGAGGAAGAAGCCGCGTTCAAAGCTCCGACCCTTGAGATGTTCGAGGAACAATCGCATCCGCTTTACGCTTCCGCGCGCCTTTGGGATGACGGGATCATCGACCCGCGCAAGACGCGGGAGGTGCTGGCGTTGTCATTGCGGGCTGCGATGAACGCGCCGGTGGAAGAGACGCGGTTCGGCGTGTTCAGGATGTAGAGTGAGGCTAGCGTACCGATGCTCGACGATAAAAGTCATACAAGCGACAATGAGACAGAATCCCGGCTGGAGAGGCGTTCTGCACGCGTTTTTACCCAAGCGCGACAATTGGTGGAACACGAAGATGATCTTGTAGATCGCCGCCTGAAATGGCTGATTACTATCAGTGGGTTCCTATTTGTCGCCTACGGCGCCAGCTTCCTGCCAAGTTCAAATTTGAACACGGATAAGTGCGCTGAGCTTTTTCCTGAGATTGAAGGCGATTGCCGCACCGCTGCGGTAGTCGTATTTGCCCGTTTGGCGATGGCGATTCTTGGTGTTGTTAACTGTCTGACAGGCACGAAGTCTATTCAGGCCGCGCATTTGGCAATTGCGGCAATCTCCAGGAAATACAAAGATTTCTTGATGGTAAACAAAGCTGATCTGAAAACTGAGGCAATTCAGGTTTTTCGGTTAATCGGCGATGATGGAATGCGCATTCCGGGGGCGTCGTTTTCTTTTTCCACGCCCTATATGCTCGCTGGAGTCTGGATTGCCTTGATCGCGCTAAGCGCTGTCGAGTTCTTAAGCTTATTCCTGCACGCAGAATATTTCCCGGCGGTAGTCTTCGTGGGAATTTTGTCGGCCGGTTTTGGGTGCCTTGGAGTTCGCAGCAAAGCGAGGCGTGCAAATAAGCACTTGGAAAAGAGCGGAAGAGAAAGCCAATCCGAACAGATAAAGAAGTCTGATGAAAAATATGACCCGACGGTCAAGATTAGCAACGATTCATTTTCCAGGCCTGTCAATGCGGCGCGAACCCGACGCGACGCAGAATGATAATGTTCACAAAAATCCTCATTGCCAATCGCGGAGAGATCGCGTGTCGGGTTATCCATACTGCCCGGGAAATGGGTGTGGCGACCGTCGCGGTATATTCCGAGCCGGACGAAAACGCGCTGCATGTGGAAATGGCGGATGAGGCGGTCAGCTTGGGCGGTGTAACGGCGGCAGAGAGTTATCTGCGCATCGATGCGATTGTGGCGGCGTGCAAGGCGACCGGGGCCGAAGCGGTGCATCCGGGCTATGGCTTCCTGTCGGAGAACCCCGAATTTGTCGTGGCACTGGAGGCGGCACGGATCACCTTTATCGGACCTTCGGCTGAGGCGATCAGGGCGATGGGGTTGAAGGACGCCGCCAAAGCGCTGATGGAACAGGCCGACGTGCCGGTGGTGCCAGGGTATCACGGCGCAGATCAGGACGACGCTTTGCTGGCCAACGAGGCCGGGAAAATTGGCTATCCGGTATTGATCAAAGCGGTCGCTGGCGGCGGCGGCAAGGGGATGCGGCTGGTTGAGAACGCGGGCGCGTTTGACGATGCGCTGGCAGCCGCGCGTGGCGAGGCAAAGGGTGCCTTTGGCAATGGCGCGGTTCTGATCGAGAAATTCGTGACCAGCCCGCGCCATATCGAGGTGCAGGTGTTTGGCGATGGTGAACGTGCGATTCACCTTTATGAACGCGACTGTTCGCTGCAGCGACGGCATCAGAAGGTGATCGAGGAAGCCCCCGCACCCGGTATGACCGAAGACATGCGCGCCGCGATGGGTCGGGCAGCAGTGCGCGCGGCGGAGGCCATCAGGTACAAGGGCGCCGGGACCGTTGAGTTCATCGTCGATTCCTCGGACGGGCTGAGACCCGATGGCTTCTGGTTCATGGAAATGAACACGCGCCTGCAGGTCGAACATCCGGTGACCGAGGCCGTAACGGGCATCGATCTGGTCGAATGGCAGTTGCGTGTTGCGGCTGGAGAATCCTTGCCGTTGGTGCAGGCCGACATCCCGCTGAAGGGCCACGCTTTTGAGGCGCGACTTTATGCAGAGAATGTGCCGGCGGGGTTCCTGCCGGCAACCGGAACACTGACGCATCTGAAATTTCCCGAAGATTGCCGCGCCGATACCGGCGTGCGGGCAGGGGATGTAATCTCACCCTACTACGATCCGATGATTGCCAAGGTGATCTGTCACGGGGCGGATCGGGACGCCGCGCTTAGGGGATTGTCGCGCGCGCTGCGTAAGACCGAGATTGCAGGCACGGTGACGAACCTCGCCTTTCTCGGCGCTTTGGCTGCACATGATGGGTTTGTGGCGGGTGAAGTGGATACCGGGCTGATCGAACGGGATATCGACGCGCTTTTGCCCGACGCCAAACCGCGCGCCGAAATCGCGGCACAGGCGGCACTTGTCGCAGCGGAACTGGATGGTCCGCCGGGTTGGGATCAGGGTTTTTCGATTTGGGGCGCGCCGTGGCAAGATCTGGTTCTTGCGCATCATGACGCCGAAATCGCTGTACGTATAAAGGCGCGCGCGCCCGGAACGTTTCTGGTCGATGTCGGCGGCGCGGTGGTCGAGGCGCAGTGGGTCCAAGGTCGCTGGCGATTTGACGGCGCACCGGGGGCTGCGGTGACCCGCGCGGGCGGGCATATGACTGTGCTCGCCGATTATGGGCAGTCATTCGAAATCATTGACCCGCTGGACCGTGCGGCAAGCGCGACAGGTGACGGAAACACCGTTGATGCGCCGATGCCGGGGTTGGTGAAAGGGGTTTTCGTCGCGAAAGGGCAGGGGGTAGCACAGGGCGACCGGCTGGCCGTTCTGGAGGCGATGAAGATGGAACACACGCTTGTCGCGGCCCGCGATGGAGTCGTTGAAGAGGTTCTGACGGCAGAGGGTGTGCAGGTGGAGGCTGGTGCGGTGCTGATCCGGCTGGAGGAAGAGGCATGATCCGGCTTCATCACGTCCCACAGTCCCGCTCGATGCGTACGCTTTGGTTGCTGCATGAGTTGGGCGTTGAATTCGAGGTGCAGGAATGGCCCTTCGACAAGACGTTGCGGTCAAAAGATTATCTGGCGCTGAACCCGGCGGGGCGAGTGCCCGCGCTGGAAATTGACGGGCGCGTCATGTGGGAAACCGGCGCGATCACGGAATATCTGTGCGAGCGGTTTTCGCAGCCCGGATTGGGGCGTGCGCCGGGGGATGCAGAGCGCGCAGATTGGCTGATCTGGGTGCATTTCGCCGAGACACTCAGCCAACATGGTGCGGCTTTGACCCAACAGCACGTCGCGCTTTACGATGATGCCATGCGATCGGCGATTGTGATGAAACTGGAAGCGAAACGGGTCGAGAAATGTTACGGTGCAGTTGAGGCCCGGCTTACGGGGCGGGAACACCTTCTGGATGGCGGGTTTTCCGCCGCCGATATTTCGGTCGGGCAGGCGATCTACATGACGCGGCACTTTGCGAGGATTGAGCCGTTTGGTGGGCTGACCGGGTGGTACGCACGAATTACCGACCGTCCGGCTTTCAAGGCCGCATTGCCGAAGGAAGGCAGCAAGCGCTTGTATTCGCAGGAGTTTTACGAGCCGTGGGATGGGTGAGGACCTAACCTCTCCGCTGACAACGCCCCAAAAAGACGGGGGAAACCGCTGGCCGCGCGAATGTCGCCTCCCCCTCCTCGTGGGCTATGACATTCACACATCTTGGTTGCCGTCAGTCAGCTTTTCTGATTCTCTTGTTGAAAAGGGAGGCAATGATGCAGCAAACGCTTGGGAACTTTGGGGATGCTCGCCTCGAAAAAGGGGGGCCTTGCTTCTGGATAGGCTGGTTGCAACAGGCGGTGACGGGGTTCGGGTCCGGCGGCTCGGGGGCACGCGGGCGGGCGAGATCCGGTTCACGCGGTTTCTACGCAATCCGGCTGTGACGCTAGAGGCAATGTGCGATGCGGCCTTTGTTCGGACCCGGGAGGCCTGCGAAGGGCGTGATATTCTGGCAGTGCAGGACACAACGGTAACGCGGTCGAGTGGCGGCGGTGGCGATTACCTGCATGCGATGATCGCGGTGGATGCGCGGGATGGCGCTGTCCCGGGGGCGCTGGATGCAACGTTTTGCGAGCGTGACACCGGCCAACGTGCGACCCGGCATGCGCGTGCCTTCGAAGACAAAGAAAGCCACCGCTGGCTGGCGGCCACCGAGCGTGCGGGCGAGATCGCCGGGGCTGGGCGGATCACGATGGTGGCGGATCGCGAGGCCGATATTTTCGACCTGTTTGCGCGCAGGCCCCAAAATGTGGAGTTGATCGTTAGGGCCAATCACAACCGCACGCTTGAGGGCGGTGATAAGATAGCCGAATGGATTGCCGCCATGCCGAGGCTGGGCACGACCCTGCTTACTCTTCCCAAGAGCCCGGGGCGGGCCGCCCGCGACGCCAGGCTGTCGATCCGGTTTGGCCAGGCAACCATGAAGCCGCCGAAAAGATTGGAAAAAACGACATCTGCACCGGTCACTCTCACCTATATCGACCTGCGCGAGGAAACACCGCCTGACGGCGTCAAACCCGTACACTGGCGTTTGCTGACGAGCTACGACATCATCAATGTCACCGACGCTTTGGACGTCGCCGAGCGCTATGCCAAACGCTGGAGGATCGAGGAACTGTTCCGCACGATGAAGCGCAAAGGGTTCGACATCGAGGCCCTGCGCATCAACGACACCGGTCCGCGCAATCGCCTGATCCTGGCCTGCATGATCGCCGCGACGGTTGTGATGCAGATGGTCGCCGAACGCGATGGCCGGTGCCTGCGTCCGCTGACCGATGCCTTCGATGCCGCCGATCAACCTCTGCTGGAGGCGCTCAGCGCAGACCTCGAGGGCAAGACAGACCGACAGAAAAACCCCCACCCCAAAGGCAGCCTCGCTTTCGCCTCGTGGGTCTGCGCAAGGTTGGGCGGCTGGACCGGATACTATGGAAAACCAGGGCCTATTGTAATCCTGTCAGGTTGGACCGAGTTCCAATCCATCAAACACGGCGCGTATATCGCAGAGAGTATACATCACCGTGCATCGTGAGATGTGTGAATCTTATAGCCTCGTGGGAGGGGGATCGAGGGGGAGTTTGCGACATGGCTGAGTTTGTCGAAATTTTCGAGGTCGGCCCGCGCGATGGGCTGCAGAACGAAGCGCGCGCTATTCCGACCGCTGAGAAGATCTCATTGGTGGACTGTCTGAGCAGCGCAGGTTTTCGCCGTATCGAATGCGCGTCCTTTGTGTCGCCCAAATGGGTACCGCAAATGGCCGACAGCGCAGACGTTCTGGCAGGGATCAGGCGGGCCGAGGGGGTATCTTATGCCGCGTTAACGCCCAACATGAAGGGGTTTGAACGCGCGATGGCGGCGCGCGCTGATGAGGTGGCCATATTCGGTTCGGCGTCCGAAGGGTTCAGCCGTGCAAATATCAACAAGAGCATCGCCGAAAGCCTCGCGGCGTTTGAACCGGTGGTTGATGCGGCGAAGACGGCGGGCTTGCGCGTGCGCGGCTATGTCTCCTGTGTGGTCGAATGTCCTTATGATGGCCCGATCGCGCCAGAGGCCGTGGCGCGCATTGCGGGTGAATTGGCCGCGATGGGGTGTTACGAAATCTCGCTGGGCGACACGATCGGGCGCGGCACGCCAGAGGCCGTGGCGGCGATGTTTGGGGAAGTCTCGAAACTTGTGCCGGTGGCGAAACTGGCCGGCCATTTCCACGACACAAGCGGTCTTGCGCTGGAGAACATCAAAGTCGCCTTGAACGCAGGTCTGCGGGTGTTCGATGCCGCGGTCGGCGGCCTCGGGGGCTGCCCCTATGCGCCCGGTGCGGCTGGCAACGTCGCGACAGAGGCGGTGCTGGAACGGCTGACTGTACTTGGGTATGAGACCGGATTGGACGCCGATATCATTGCGCAGGCCGCCGATATGGCGCGGGCCATGCGCGGATGAGGCGGGCGATCGCAATCCTCGGGCTCGGCAGCCGGTATTCCTATCTCGCCGCCACGCAGATCCCGGCATTGGAAGAGGAATTTGGGTTCGAGTTCGACATCTGGCCGATGCATTCACCGGATCTGATTGGTCGCGCGCATGGCGGCGCGTCGCCGTTTGAGGCAGACCAACTAAGGGGCCAATACGATCTGGCCTACCGCGTTCAGGATGCACAGCGCTGGGCGGCGTATTACGGTGTTCCCTACAACCCGCCCGATGTGCCACTGGAGATGCGGGCGCTGGCAGAGGCGTGCTGGGCAATGGAACCGGCGGCGCGGCGCGCGAAAGTGTTTGCGATCTACGACCGTGTCTTTGTGCAAGGGCATCTGCCGACCGCACCGCGGAAACGTGACGCCGACGCCCATGACGCTGCAATTCGTGCAGCGCTTGACCTTGGCGTCTTCGGTGTGCCGAGCTTTGTTGTGGATGACGCCGTCTTTTGGGGCAATGACCGGCTGAATCTGTTGCGCGCGCATATGCAGGCTTTGTGATGGACTTTTTCGCGGGCGCAGAGCGGTTGATGGGTATGGATGATCGCGTTTGGCGACGCCACGCAAACCCGTGGTCTGGCTGGACACGGATGCTGACGACCTTGCCATTTTTGGTTTTGGCGATCTGGAGCCGGGTCTGGATCGGCTGGTGGGCTCTCCTTGTCGTTGCGGTTGCGCTGCTTTGGATCTGGTGGAACCCGCGCGCCTTTCCCGAGCCCAGGAGATTTGACAACTGGATGTCAAAAGGCGTGCTGGGAGAGCGGGTGTTTCTGGAACATCGCGAGGAGGTTGCGGCGCATCACCGGCGCGCGGCCTATGTGCTCGGATGGTTGAGCGTGCCGGGTTCGGTCGTGATGGTCTGGGGTTTGATTGCGCTCTGGTGGGAGGGCGCCGTGTTCGGCGCAATCCTCACAGCGTTGCCCAAGGTCTGGTTTGTTGACCGGATGGTCTGGATATTCGAGGATTGGCGCCGAGAAGGGCGAGACGTTCCGGGGATGGAAGCGCATGAGTTATGAGATGGTATCAATCGCGCGGGATGATCGCGGCGTCGTCACTCTGACGCTGGATCGGGCGGACAAGCACAACTCCTTGTCGGGCGCGATGTGCGAGGAAATCCACGCCGCCATTGCGGCGCTGGGTGCGGACGCTGACGTGCGCGTGGTTGTGCTGACCGGGGCGGGCAAAAGCTTTTGCGCCGGTGGCGATCTCGACTGGATGCGCCAGCAGATGGAGGCCAACGCGGCGCAGCGCGCAGCAGAAGCGCGAAAACTGGCCGAGATGCTTTTTGCGATAAATACGTGTTCCAAGCCGGTGATCGGGCGGGTTCAGGGGCAGGCGTTTGGCGGTGGGCTAGGTATGGCATGTGTTTGCGATGTCGCCATCGGCGTTGCGGGCGCAAAATTCGGTCTGACCGAGACGCGCCTGGGCCTGATCCCCGCGACCATCGGGCCTTACGTGATTGCGCGGATGGGAGAGGCAAAGTCCCGGCGTGTGTTCATGTCTGCACGCATCTTTGAGGCGGAAGAGGCGCGCGAATTGGGCGTTCTGGCGCGGGTCGTCGCACAGCAAGACCTTGATGCTGCGGTTGAGGCAGAGGTCGCGCCCTATCTCAGTTGCGCACCCGGTGCCGTCGCAAAGGCCAAGGCGCTGGCGCGCGCGCTGGGACCACGGATCGACGATCAGGTCATCGACGACACCATCGCGGCGCTTGTGCGACAGTGGGAAGGGGAGGAAGCGCCAGAAGGCGTGGCGGCGTTCTTTGACAAGCGAAAACCGGGTTGGGCGCAAGGTTAGACACGCAATGACGTTTGATGCGGTGCGGCTGCTGCAATCCCGGATTGAGGCATTGTGGTCGCGTGCCGAACTGGGGGCGGCAATCACGGTGCAGACCGATCCGCAACACGACGGCGGCCCGCATGTCGAAGTGCAGGGCGCGCAATACAATATCGTCGGGACAGAGCGCGGGGCGGAGATCTATCGCCATGATGGGCTCAGTATCGACGCCGCGGCAGCTTGGTATCTGCTGGACTTGGCAGACGGTCAGGCGCGGGCCGAAGAACTGCAAAAACGGCGCGATGGCTTTTATTTGGGCTATTCGCGGTGGAACTGGATGGCACGGGCCCTTGAGATCTTGCAAGTGATCGACCCGAAAATCGCGGCGCAAGGGCGCGATGAGGCACAAAGCGTTCTGGTGCAACACCCGTTGAGCGAAGATGAACAGGCTTATTCCCGCTGGCCTTTGCCATGAGGCTGATCCGGTGATATTCTTTGCCCATGCAAAAACCTGAAGACTTCACCAAATTCTATTTCAAGAAGGTCGGCCTCGGCGAAGGCTGCGGTTGCGCCGAGCGGGTGATCGACAATCACGAGTTCGACCGGCTGAGCTCAGTCGGTGGCGGTCATGCGCCCAGCATCGGGCTTTGGCAGCGGTTCCTGCGGGTGGTTTTGCGGCGGAAGACACCGGCCGGATAGCCGGAATGTTTGCGGTTGGATCTGAATGACCGCGAAGCGGGCCGAAGCGGACGCCCGACAATGCCACCTCAGCGCGGAATCAAGGCCGCAGGCCGCCGCGCCATCGACGACGCGTCCCGCGCGGCGGCGATTGGGTGAGGGCATGGGCTACGTCTGATGTCGCAGGGGTTCTCGGGGATAAACTGCACAACACCCGCGTTGGATCACCACCGCCCGCGTCGTCGATGGCGCGGCTTCGTATTTTTTTAAGAAGAACGCCCGCTCCGGCCCAAACCCGAACCAATTTTCGACGGATCACATCATGACTTGGCAGGACGCAGGTCAATCAACTGCGATTGCCATCGTATGTTCGGCAAAACCGGCGCCGGCCTCGTTATAGATATTGAAGACCGCGTCCGCCCCGGCAGCCAGCAACGCCTCTTCCTCATCCCTGAAATGTGCCGTCGCCGTCACGCGCCGGTCAAAGCCCACCTCGTCCAGTTGCGCCAGAGCATCGAGATTGGCCACCAGATTGGGCAGCGCCAGCATCACCAGTTTGATCTTGTGATCGCTGTCGACCTTTTCCCAGAAATCGGCGTCGCTGGGGTCGCCGTGCAACACGATGCGCCCCGCGGCACAATGCGCTTCAACCGTGTCATGGTTGAAATCCACGCCGATCACCGTGTCGCCATATTCGGCCCGCATCGCGTCATAGGCCCCGGTGCCAACGCGCCCCATGCCAAAGACTGCAATTGTCGCAGCGCGGGTGTCGAGATAGGCGTCATCGGGCAACCGATCTGGCCGCTGAAAGCGCGTCCAGCGGTCGCGATGCCGACTGTAAATCCAGTCATCAATCGACACTAGCGGCGCAGCCAGCAGGAATGAGCCCGACAAAGCCACGGACAAAACCACCAGCCATTCCACGCCGATCCAGGCCTGCGACACACCAATCGCCACGACGATCAGACCAAATTCGCTGAAGTTATTCAGGTTCAGCGATGCCAGAAGCGAGGTGCGCGCGCGTAATCGAAACCGCGTAAACAGCGCAATGAACAACCCGGTTTTGACGAGCGCCAGCGGCACCAGCGCCAGACCGATCAGCAGGGCCGTCCACGACAGCTGTCCCGCCAGCCCGATCGACAGGAAGAAACCAAGCAAAAACAAATCCTTGATCCCGAACATCGATTTGGCCAGATCGCCAGCGCGTCGATGCCCGGCGACCAGAACGCCCAGCACCAGCGCACCGAGATCTCCCTTTATCCCGGCAAGTTCGAACAGTTCCGCGCCGCCAAGCGCCAGAACCAGCCCGTAAAGGATCAGCAATTCGCCATGCCCGACCAAGAGCAAAAGCCGAGCAAAAAGCGGGCGCAAAAACACCAGCCCGATCAGCGCGGGCGCCCAAAGCGCAGGCAGCTTGCCGGTCGTCGCGGCAAGGAAAGCAACGGCGGCAAGGTCCTGCACGATCAGGATGCCGACCGCGATGCTGCCATGAAGCGATTGAATCTCGCCGGAATTCTCCAGCGTGTTGACCGCGAAAACTGTGCTGGAAAAACTAAGCGCGAAGCCAATCAATATTGCCGGACCAAGTCCAAGCCCGGTGAAGATCGGCAAACCCAAAACAGCCAGCCAGAACACCAGCAGTCCAAAGACCACTGTGATGATGCTGGAATGCAGCGCCGTCACCGCCCAGACCTGTGGCCGGATCAACGCACGCATGTCGAGTTTCAACCCGACAGTAAACAACAGGATCGTAATCCCAAGGTCGGCCAACTTGCTCAGAACCTCTCCGCCCGCCATACCCAGCGCGCCGAGCACGAAACCCGCCGCCAGAAACCCAATGAGCGGCGGCAGGCGCAGAAAACTGGCGCAAAGACCAAAAGCGAATGCCAGCGTAATCCAGGCGACATCCCCCAAAGCGATGGCGACCCATTCGAATTCCATGACATACCTGTTTTTGACTGATCAGGCCCGTGGTCGCATGTCCGACGGCCCCAGTGCAAGACGCGCTGTGGGGGTTGTTGTTGCGATTTTTCTCCGAAGGGTGCCGCCGGGCGGGTGTCCGTTGGTTGACCCTTAACCGTTGCGACGTTAGGAGGACAGGAACAGCGAATTTGCGCGGTGTTTGCGCAAGAGGAGCATCAAACGTGGAAGCCATAGCCTCCGATTATCTGCCGATCCTTGTGTTTCTGGCCCTTGCGGTCGGGCTTGGCGTCGTTTTGATCCTCGCCGCTGTGGTGCTGGCCGTGCGCAATCCGGATCCGGAAAAAGTTTCTGCCTATGAATGCGGTTTCAACGCGTTTGATGACGCGCGGATGAAATTTGACGTGCGGTTCTATCTGGTTTCGATCCTGTTCATCATCTTCGATCTTGAAGTTGCGTTCCTGTTCCCCTGGGCGGTGGCCTTCAAGGATGTCGGGCTGGTCGGATTCTGGTCGATGATCATCTTCCTTGCGGTTCTGACCGTGGGCTTTGCTTATGAATGGAAGAAGGGCGCGCTGGAGTGGGAGTGATCCCACAGACGCCATAATTCTGCCGATTTAGTCTGTTAACCACCTTCTGAACGCTTTGTTCAGGAGTGCGCGGCCATGTCCCGTGACGTAATTTTATACCGGTTGTTCCGGAACCGGCGCGTCATCATCTTTGGCGCCGTGCCGCCGATCATGATGGTCTATCTGGCTAGCCTGATTACCGGCCAAAGCCATCCGGTTCTGCTGACTTTGGCGATTATGATCCCTGCGCTACACGCCATCCGCTATCCGAATATGGTGATAGAGACGCTGAACGTGTCCCTGACAGCGGCCATTTGTCTGGCATTGGCGGCGATGAATCCGTCGCAGATGGGGATTGCAGACCTCTTGTTCCGCACATTCTGGCTTCTTGTGATGGCCATCGTTGTGTTCATGGTGCTCAATTTCGTGACACCGATATGGCAATCTGCCGGACCAAAGCGGAAATCCACATTGCGCGCAATCTCGACGTCAAAGCTTGATTCCGAAACTTTGCGCAAGGCGATCACCGACTACCCCGGACGTCAGGATGCGCGCGTGACCTGTGGCAAGGCCGATGCAAATGGCATCTTCGATGTCGAAACCAGAGTGTTGTTTGAGGCCCCGAACTTCGGCGCCTGCGATCTGGACGATGAGGATGATGAAGACCTCGACGAGCATGAACGAGCCATGCAACACGACCTTTCAGAGGGCTTCATCCGCTCGCACACAAAAGCGATGGTTTATGAATCATCGGCGCATGTGCACGAGGTTTTCCATATTGACGGCACCACCGAAGAGGTGATTGCCACCCGACATGAATTTCAGACACTGAAATCCGGCGGAACCCGAGTGATTTATCAGGAAAGCGGGGCCAAATTGCCCTTGGCGATGCGCATGTCCCTGTGGCTGACCGACTATGTTGCCGATCATCTTACGGACGAGATCGACCGTGCAGAGGGACGGCGGCCGCGCGCCAACCGGGCATTCCCGAGCCGGCAACTGATCATGGACATCGCAGGCGCTCTTCTACCGCGACTTGGCGGTGACGGGCTGAAACGGCCGGACGGTGACGCGTTTTAGCGGTTGAATGCATCGTCTGGAAGCGGTGGTTCTTGGCCTGAAACGGACTTTCAACAACATTAGCGCAAAGACGCGCATCGATGGGCCGTGGCGCGGCGAACAAACGTTTGTGGTTGCCACTTAATCTCGCGAAATCCGTGCTAGTTAAATACATAGCAATGCCCTCAACAAATCGCCGGGCCAGGGGACGGCCCGTCGATGCACGGCGGCCCAGGGGCCTTGTTTCCGCGCGGAGTGTCAAAACTCAATGTCCGCTTCAGGCCAATACCGGCGGTCTGCGACCCGAAATCATGCTGAAACGACGATGAGTGACTTCCAATTCCACGTTCAGGCTGCGTTGACCATTTCGGCGTATCGGCATAAGTCCAATTCGAACGCAAGAAAAGCTGGGTGTCATGACCGTCGCCACTAACCCGAACACCGCCGGAGCCGACCGCGAAGTTGCCGTCACCGAGGTGAACCAAGAGCTTCAGGACAAAGGTTTCATCCTGACCTCGACCGAAGACATCATCAACTGGGCGCGCACCGGGTCGCTGCACTGGATGACATTTGGTCTCGCCTGTTGTGCGGTTGAGATGATGCACACCGCCATGCCGCGTTATGACATGGAACGTTTCGGCACCGCGCCACGTGCGTCCCCACGTCAATCCGATTTGATGATCGTCGCCGGTACGCTGACCAACAAGATGGCGCCAGCGCTCCGCAAGGTCTACGACCAAATGCCGGAACCCCGCTACGTGATCTCTATGGGATCGTGCGCCAATGGCGGCGGCTATTATCACTACAGCTATTCCGTCGTGCGCGGCTGTGACCGGATCGTGCCGGTCGATATCTATGTCCCCGGCTGCCCACCGACGGCTGAGGCGCTGCTTTACGGTATCCTGCAGTTGCAACGTAAAATCCGCCGCACCGGCACGATTACACGTTAAAGGATTACGCAATGGGACCGGGTGATACAGTGAGACTAAAGGCAGGAGGGCCAGATATGGCGCTCGGTGCGACCAAACAAGGTAGCGCTAAATGCTATTGGTTTGTAGGAACGAACTTACATGTCGAAGTCTATTCGCTCGCAGCCCTAACGATTGTAGGAAATTTTCACTATAGGCCGCCAACTACAGGTGATGTCGTCAAAATTGCCACGAACCACAGCCCGAAAATGACGCTAGTTTCGACTCAAAGCGGCGATGGAGATTGCGTGTGGGAAATTGGCGGTAATAATACGCGCCGGGGCACAATATCCTTGGCCGCGCTAATTGTGCAGAAAAAATGACTGAAACACTGAACGAACTCGGCACCCATATCGAAGCCAAACGCCCCGATTGCGTATTGTCATGGAGCGTGGATCACGGCGAGTTAACCGTCGAAATCGCACCGTCCTCTCTGGTCGCGTTCACCGAGTTCCTGAAATCTAACAGCCGCTGCAGGTTCTCAACACTCGTTGACATCACCGGTGTCGACCACCCGTCGCGCCCTGCGCGGTTCGACGTCGTCTATCACTTTCTGTCGATGTACCAGAACCACCGCATCCGCGTAAAATGCGCCGTGCGCGAGGAGGAAACGCTGGCTTCCATCGTCGATGTTCACGCGTCAGCCAACTGGTTTGAACGCGAGGTGTACGACATGTTCGGCATCCTTTTCACCGGCCATCCTGATTTACGCCGGATACTCACCGATTACGGCTTCCGTGGCTATCCGCTGCGCAAGGATTTTCCCACCACCGGATATACCGAGGTCCGCTATGACGAGGCGCAAAAGCGCGTGGTCTACGAACCCGTCAGCCTCGTGCAGGAATACCGCCAGTTCGATTTCATAAGCCCTTGGGAAGGCGCGGAATACATCCTACCGGGGGATGAGAAGGACGCAGCGAAGTGATGCCTCCTTGGCTCTACCCGATCCTCGCGGTGCTAACCTTCATCCCGTTCTGGATCTTCCTGCCCAAATTCCGCCTGCCCAGCTGGTTCGCCATTTTCTGTCTGACACCGTTCACCGTAATTCCTTTGCTTTGGGTCATGGCCTTTCGTGAACGGGTGAAAATTCCCGGCATCGACTGATGGTTTCATCCTCGAATTTCGAATTCTGCACCGGGGCCTCAGCCCCGGATCGCACCCGACCCGCCCCCCAGCGCGGGTGCGATGCACCCACCCTCGGGCCGGGCGCAATCCTTTGTATTTTGGGGCGGGCTGGGCGCTGGTAGAGGGCCATGTCCGAACCCACCCTCCTTTACTGCATCGGCGCCACCAAATCCGGCACCTCGTGGCTGCATCGCTACATCTCCAACCACGAAGAATGTCACATGCGTGGCATCAAGGAGTTGCACTATTTCGACGCTGTGGAATTTAACGACTGGGACCCGTGGATCGAGATGTGTGAGGGCCGATCAGCCCGCTCTCGCGCGGAAGCCGAAGGGTTGGACCCAGATCAGGCCGAACGCAAATTCCGGACCGCGCGCGACGCCGAGGCGTGGGGCAAGGTGCTGGAGGGACGGCAACAGGACGATGCCGCCTATCTGGCTTATCTGACCGACGGTATGGGGGGCGAGAAACTCGTCGCCGACTTCACGCCCGCCTACGGCCTTTTGCCCGAGGCGCGGCTGAAACACATGGCCGAAATCGCGCCGAATGTGCGCTTTGTCTATCTGATGCGTGACCCCGTGATGCGCATCTGGTCCCATTGCCGCATGATGGCACGGCGCCGCGCCAATAAGCCTGAGGAAATTCAGCGGCGTTCGGTCAACATCATGAAGCGCGTGCACAAAGGCAAGGAACCCGAAATCGTGCGCCGTTCTGATTATGCCAGCCCCTTGCGCCGCCTCGCCAATGTCGTCCCCGACGATCAGGTTTTCATCGGTTTCTATGAAGACCTCTTTAACCGCGACGCGATAGGGCGGATATCTAAGTTCCTTGGCATCAGCCACGGCTGGGCGGATTTTGAGAAGCGATTTATGGAGGGGCCGAAGGCGGAAATGGAGCCCGAACAATGGGCAGAAATGCGGGAATTCCTTGCACCTCAGTACGAAGCGTTGCAAGAGATGCTAGGCGAATTGCCCGATGCTTGGGGCAAGGAAAATGCGTAAGGTGGTGCGATGATGGACGGCAACTTCGAAGACGCCCTGACCGGCGAACAGAAGATCCGCAATTTCAACATCAACTTCGGCCCGCAACACCCTGCGGCGCATGGTGTTCTTCGGCTGGTTCTAGAACTGGACGGCGAGATTGTTGAACGCTGCGACCCCCATATCGGCCTTCTGCACCGTGGCACCGAAAAGCTGATGGAATCGCGCACTTACCTGCAGAACCTGCCCTATTTTGACCGGCTCGATTACGTCGCGCCGATGAATCAGGAACATGCCTGGTGTCTGGCGATTGAAAAACTGACGGGCGTCGAGGTGCCGCGCCGCGCGTCCCTGATCCGGGTGCTTTATTCCGAAATCGGCCGCATCCTGAACCACATCCTGAACGTCACCACGCAGGCGATGGATGTCGGCGCGCTGACGCCTCCCTTGTGGGGTTTCGAGGAACGCGAAAAGCTGATGGAATTCTATGAACGGGCCTGCGGTGCCCGCCTTCACGCGGCATACTTCCGCCCCGGCGGCGTGCATCAGGAATTGCCCAATGGCCTGTTGGAAGACATCGACCAGTGGGCTACAGAATTCCCGCGCGTCATCGACGATCTTGACGGATTGCTGACCGAAAACCGCATATTCAAACAGCGCAACGCCGATATCGGCGTGGTGACAGAACAAGACATACTCGACTGGGGCTTCTCTGGCGTCATGGTACGCGGGTCCGGCCTCGCCTGGGATTTGCGGCGGTCACAACCTTATGAATGTTATGATGAATTCGAATTCGGGATTCCGGTCGGCAAAAATGGCGACTGCTATGACCGTTACCTCTGCCGCATGCAGGAAATGCGCGAGTCGCTGAAAATCATCCATCAGGCTGTTGAGAAGCTGAAAGCGCCCGAGGGGCAGGGCGACATTCTGGCCCGCGGCAAGATCACCCCGCCGTCGCGGGCGGATATGAAGACCTCGATGGAGGCACTGATCCATCACTTTAAGCTTTACACCGAGGGCTTCCATGTGCCGGAAGGCGAGGTCTATGCTGCCGTTGAGGCGCCCAAGGGCGAATTTGGCGTCTATCTGGTTTCGGACGGGTCCAACAAACCCTACCGCGCCAAACTCCGCGCCCCGGGCTTCCCGCATTTGCAGGCGATGGACTATGTCGCCGGCGGGCACCAGCTGGCGGATGTTGCGGCGATTATCGGGACGATGGACATCGTGTTTGGCGAGATTGATCGGTGAGGGAGAGAACCTCCCCCCTGACCCCCCTCCTAGGAGGAGGGGGGAATGCGCAGGTTTCGAGGGGATCGCCCCCCCCTCCTGTCAGGAGAGGGGCCGGGGGAGAGGTTTTCCTGCGCGACGTTGACATGACCAAACGCGCCCGCGCTTTACGCACCAACATGACTGACGCCGAGCGCAGGCTATGGGCTGCCATTCGCCGCGATCAGCTTGGCGTGCGATTTCGCCGCCAGTTGGTATTTGATCAGAAGTACATTCTGGATTTCTATGCGCCTTCAATCCGGCTGGCGATCGAAGTCGACGGTTCGCAGCATGTTGAGCATGGCGAAGCTGATCGTATTCGCACCTCTTACTTGATGAAGCGCGGTGTTTCGGTGCTGAGATTCTGGAACAATGAGATTTTGGTAGAGTTTGACGCCGTTCGTCAATCAATTGCCGATCTCGTTGTTGCGATGCAAGAAACCTCCCCCCTATCCCCCCTCCTAGAAGGCTATAAGATTCACACATCTCACGATGCACGGTGATGTATACTCTCTGCGATATACGCGCCGTGTTTGATGGATTGGAACTCGGTCCAACCTGACAGGATTACAATAGGCCCTGGTTTTCCATAGTATCCGGTCCAGCCGCCCAACCTTGCGCAGACCCACGAGGCGAAAGCGAGGCTGCCTTTGGGGTGGGGGTTTTTCTGTCGGTCTGTCTTGCCCTCGAGGTCTGCGCTGAGCGCCTCCAGCAGAGGTTGATCGGCGGCATCGAAGGCATCGGTCAGCGGACGCAGGCACCGGCCATCGCGTTCGGCGACCATCTGCATCACAACCGTCGCGGCGATCATGCAGGCCAGGATCAGGCGATTGCGCGGACCGGTGTCGTTGATGCGCAGGGCCTCGATGTCGAACCCTTTGCGCTTCATCGTGCGGAACAGTTCCTCGATCCTCCAGCGTTTGGCATAGCGCTCGGCGACGTCCAAAGCGTCGGTGACATTGATGATGTCGTAGCTCGTCAGCAAACGCCAGTGTACGGGTTTGACGCCGTCAGGCGGTGTTTCCTCGCGCAGGTCGATATAGGTGAGAGTGACCGGTGCAGATGTCGTTTTTTCCAATCTTTTCGGCGGCTTCATGGTTGCCTGGCCAAACCGGATCGACAGCCTGGCGTCGCGGGCGGCCCGCCCCGGGCTCTTGGGAAGAGTAAGCAGGGTCGTGCCCAGCCTCGGCATGGCGGCAATCCATTCGGCTATCTTATCACCGCCCTCAAGCGTGCGGTTGTGATTGGCCCTAACGATCAACTCCACATTTTGGGGCCTGCGCGCAAACAGGTCGAAAATATCGGCCTCGCGATCCGCCACCATCGTGATCCGCCCAGCCCCGGCGATCTCGCCCGCACGCTCGGTGGCCGCCAGCCAGCGGTGGCTTTCTTTGTCTTCGAAGGCACGCGCATGCCGGGTCGCACGTTGGCCGGTGTCACGCTCGCAAAACGTTGCATCCAGCGCCCCCGGGACAGCGCCATCCCGCGCATCCACCGCGATCATCGCATGCAGGTAATCGCCACCGCCGCCACTCGACCGCGTTACCGTTGTGTCCTGCACTGCCAGAATATCACGCCCTTCGCAGGCCTCCCGGGTCCGAACAAAGGCCGCATCGCACATTGCCTCTAGCGTCACAGCCGGATTGCGTAGAAACCGCGTGAACCGGATCTCGCCCGCCCGCGTGCCCCCGAGCCGCCGGACCCGAACCCCGTCACCGCCTGTTGCAACCAGCCTATCCAGAAGCAAGGCCCCCCTTTTTCGAGGCGAGCATCCCCAAAGTTCCCAAGCGTTTGCTGCATCATTGCCTCCCTTTTCAACAAGAGAATCAGAAAAGCTGACTGACGGCAACCAAGATGTGTGAATGTCATAGCCTAGAAGGAGGGGGGGAGCGCTTTGACTATCTGAAGCTCGACCTGTCAACGGGGCCGTAATGCCTGACGGAGCTACCTTTTCCAACTACGTCCTCGCCGGGGGCACTCTCGTCGCTGCGGCGTTTGTGGCTGTGCAGGCGTATTATGCGCGCTCGTCTTATGTCGAGGCAGAGGCGACGCGGTTTTTGGAGCGCAAGCTCGACATCTGTTTTGAGAATTTCGATGCCGCCGCGCGGTTGGATGCGGCGCTGCGGTTGGTTGTGCCCGGCATGGCGGCGCAGGATAGCTGGCCGCCGATGGTCGCGATCCAGACGCCAGCACAACTTACCGCGCTGCAGCGAGAGGTTGTGCCGCAGCTGGATGCTTTGCAGGCCGGGTTGACCAAGGCGACCGTTCTGGGCGGGCTGGACAAGCACCGCGCCTATCTGGCGCAGCAATCGAACGGGCTTTCGAAATACATCCTTGATCTGGCCCCAACACAACTCGGCGGAGAAGACGGCCATGCCACAGAAGTTTTCGCCAAATTAAGCGATTTCATCGGCGCGCAATATTCGGTATTCACCGGGTGCCGCCAGATTGCCGAGGGACGCACCTGACATGCCGTATTGCCGAGCGATGGAAATACCGACGCAATACCGATGTAATACCGACGTGATATCGACGTCGAATATAGGGCCGATTTGAACCATGCTACGCCGTCTTCACCCCGAGCAACCCGAAAGCTTCACCTTCCTGCCGGACAACCAGAAATGGGCCGAGGCGCAGGTGACGAAATACCCCGAAGGGCGGCAGGCGTCTGCCGTCATCCCGCTTTTGTGGCGCGCGCAGGAGCAGGAAGGCTGGCTCAGCCGCGCGGCGATTGAACATGTGGCCGATATGCTAGGAATGGCCCATATTCGCGCGCTGGAGGTGGCAACTTTCTACTTTATGTTTCAGCTTAAACCTGTTGGGTCTGTTGCAAATTTTCAAATCTGCGGAACGACGTCCTGTATGATTTGCGGGGCAGAGGATTTGATTGCGGTTTGTCGCGAAAAAATCGCGCCGAAACCCCACATGTTGTCTGAGGATGGCAAATTCAGCTGGGAGGAGGTCGAATGCCTCGGCGCCTGCGCCAATGCACCAATGGCCCAGATCGGCAAGGATTATTACGAGGATCTGACGGCTGAACGCTTCGCCGGGATCATCGACGATATGGCCGCAGGCAAAGTGCCGCTGCCGGGTCCGCAGAATGGTCGCTATGCCAGCGAACCCGCTAGTGGATTGACGTCATTGTCAGAATACGAGGAAACCGGCCACACCAAGATGAACGCCAGCGTTCAACTCGCGCATGATCTGGGCGATACGCTGAAGCGCATTGATGGCACCGAAGTGCCGATCCTGACACCCTGGCTGGACGGTAAGGCGAATTCCCGGGCCGGCACAAAATCTGCGAAATCAGCAAAAACTGGGACCAAAGCTGCAAAGCCGACAGCAGATTTTGCAAAAGCGTCCAAGTCGACGGCTGCGAAATCTGCGGCAAGCGGTTCGAAAACAACGAAGAAAGCTGCAAAACCTGTCGCCGCGAAAGCGGCAAAGGCAAGCGCCAAGCCTGCAAAACCGGCCACCGATCTTCCTGCCGACCCAAGCGCGGCAGACGTTCAGAAATTCAAGCCCGAAGGTCTGAGTGGCCCACGCGACGGCAAAGCGGATGATCTGAAGTTGATCAGGGGGATTGGTCCGGGTCTGGAAAAATCACTGAACGACAACGGTATCTTCCATTTCGACCAGATCGCGAAATGGACAACTGAACAGGTTTATTGGGCTGATTACGGTCTTGCGAAATTCAAGGGTCGCGCGACACGGGACGAGTGGGTCGCGCAGGCAACACAGTTGGCGGCTGGTGAGGAGACAGAGTTTTCCAAGCGTGCTAAATACTAGATTTAGAGATAAGCCAACGGCGGAACACAGGGAGAAGTATCATGTCCACCTCGGGTACAGGTTGGTCGATGGAGAAGATCCTTACGATCTCGGCCATTGTCGGCGTCATTGCGCTTTTGCTATTCTGGCTGGCGCTTAGTTTTGGATTTGGCGGCGCGCTGCTTTGGGGCATCATCGTCGGGGTCATCACGTTTTTGATCCTTTGGCTTAATTTCGGCGGCGAAGATGACGGTGCGGGTTCTGGTGCCGCGTCGGCAGGCGGGTCAGCATCTTCGGCGTCAACGGATGTCGGCTCTGGTGCATCTAGTGCAGCGGCGAGTAGTGCGGGTTCTGCCACGACATCGGCGGAAGCCAAGGCAGGCGGCGTGTCTGTTGGCAATGGGAGAGCGGCCGACGGAGGAACCGGCGACGACAAGGCATCTGGCGGCACGAAAAGTGCCAAAACGGCGGGGGCATCCACGGGAGCCAAATCCTCCAAATCCGGTGGCAGCGCGAAGGCCAAGTCTTCTGGCGCAGGCGGTGGCGCAAAGGCGAAGGCCGGATCCGCAAGCAGCTCGAAAGCAGCGGGTGCAACAGGCGGTGCAAAAGCCAGCGGCAGCGGATCAGGTTCCAAAGCCAAGCCGAAAAGCAGCGGTGCCTCTGACGGTAAACCGAAACTTTACACCAAGGCGCCAAAAGACCCCGATGATCTGAAAATGATCAAAGGCGTTGGGCCCGGGCTTGAAAAGACGCTGAACGAAATGGGCATCTATAAATTCGATCAGGTATCGACCTGGAAGAAGAAAGAAATCGCCTGGGTCGATGACCGTTTGAAGTTCAAGGGCCGGATCGAGCGCGACGATTGGGTCAGTCAGGCCAAAACGCTTGCCAAGGGCGGTCAGACAGAGTTTTCGAAGAAGGCTAAATACTGATCCGCGTGTCCAAGAGGATGTAAATGACGGTGACGTCAGAGAAAGAAAAACAACTGGCGCGGCAAGGTCGACTTGTCGCGCTTGTTATTGCCGGGACGCTGGTTTTGTGGATCGCGTCGCTTTTCATCGGGCGCGCAATAGGGCTTGATCCCCGCTTCGCATTCCTGTTTGACATGGCAGCATTGGCGGCGCTTTTCTGGGCGCTTGTCGTCGGCTTGCAGATTTGGCGCAAGCGCCGGTAAGTTTTGGGAGAGCATCGATGCTCAAAGACAGCGACCGTATATTCACCAACCTTTACGGGATGCATGACCGGACGCTGGCTGGCGCTAAACAGCGTGGACATTGGGATGGTACGGCGGGTCTGATCAAAAAAGGGCGCGACTGGATCGTCGACGAAGTGAAAAATTCCGGCCTGCGCGGGCGTGGTGGAGCGGGTTTTCCAACTGGTTTGAAGTGGTCGTTTATGCCCAAGGAAAGCGACGGGCGACCGGCTTACCTCGTGGTCAATGCCGATGAATCCGAACCCGGCACCTGCAAAGACCGCGAGATCATGCGCCATGATCCGCATACGCTGATCGAGGGGTGCCTGATTGCGTCATTCGCGATGGGGGCGCACGCCTGTTACATCTATATCCGTGGTGAATATATCCGCGAGCGCGAGGCGCTGCAGGCGGCGATTGACGAGGCGTATGATACAGGTCTGGTCGGCAAGAACGCCGCGAAATCAGGCTGGGATTTCGACATCTACCTGCATCATGGCGCGGGCGCCTACATCTGTGGCGAGGAAACCGCGCTTTTGGAAAGCCTTGAAGGTAAAAAGGGAATGCCGCGCATGAAGCCGCCGTTCCCGGCGGGCGCGGGGCTTTATGGCTGCCCGACGACAGTGAACAACGTTGAAAGCATCGCGGTCGTGCCGACGATACTGCGCCGTGGCGGAGAATGGTTCAAAGGCTTTGGACGCGAGAGGAATTCCGGTACAAAGGTTTTTGCGATCTCTGGCCATGTCAACAACCCTTGCGTCGTCGAAGAGGCGATGTCGATTTCCTTCGAGGAGCTGATCGAGCGTCACTGCGGCGGCATTCGCGGCGGTTGGGAAAACCTGAAAGCGGTCATTCCGGGTGGATCCTCGGTGCCATGCCTGCCGGGCAAGGTGATGAAAGAAGACTGCATTATGGATTTCGACTGGTTGCAGCAGAACAAGTCAGGTTTGGGCACGGCGGCGGTGATCGTGATGGATCAGAGTACGGACATCATCAAAGCGATCTGGCGGCTGGCGGCGTTTTATAAGCATGAAAGCTGTGGCCAGTGTACGCCGTGTCGGGAAGGCACCGGCTGGATGATGCGGGTGATGGACCGGCTGGTGAAGGGCGAGGCGGAGGTTGAAGAGATCGACATGCTGCTGGACGTCACTAAGCAGGTCGAGGGCCACACAATCTGTGCGCTGGGCGACGCGGCGGCCTGGCCCATTCAGGGGCTGATCCGGCATTTCCGTGATGAAATCGAAGACAGAATTGCCTCGAAGCGAACGGGCCGGATGACAGCTGTGGCGGCGGAGTAGAACATGAAACGCATCGTGCTTCTGCTGCTCATTGCCACATTTGGCGTTTCCTCCTGCGGGGTCGTTCGCAACGCGACCGGTGCCATCGGAATCGGCCAGGGCGGGAAGAAAAAGGCGAGAATTGAGGTTGATGGCGTGACGTATCGTGCGCGGGCGCGGACGGAACGCGGCGACAAACGCCTTATTATGGTGACGGCCAATCCATTCGCCTCTAACCCCGACGCTGCGGTTGAAGCGGCGGTATACGAGGCGACGCGCTATTGCATTCTGACATTCGGCGGGTCGGATATTGAGTGGACCATTGGACCGGACACACCGGTAGAGCAATTGCCGGTCGACGGTAACAGCGTGACGTTAAGCGGTCGCTGTTCGCAGCGATAAAACCAAGAAATCGGGGAGGGGACTATGGAACAATTCGCGGAATACGGCCACGCAATTGTGGCAATTGCGATCTGGATATTGGTGGTGCAGTTGCTGAGCGCGGTTGTCGGCGCAGGAAAAGCCAATGCCGGGATGGTACCGGGCGCGACCCCGCCGGAGGATTACGACAACAAGCTTTACCGGATGCACCGGGCCTATGAGAACTCGATCGCAAACCTCAGTGTGCTTGTTGCGGCGGTTGTGATTGCGATGCTGGCCGGTGCCTCGCCGTTCTGGGTCAACTGGTTGGCGACGATTGCGGTGCTGGCTCGGATTGTCATGGTTCTGGTCCATATCAAAGCGATGGGTAAAGCGACCCAAGGGATCCGCACCATGATCTTCGTCTTTCACTGGGCGCTGATCCTGGCAATCGCAGTATTCGCTGTCGTTGCGGTCTTTTGATCCAGCCCGAGGGGCATTATCTGGCCCAGTTCAACTGGGCCAGCCTTCGATACGACCACAACGATCCGCGAGTCGCGGAATTCATCAACAATGTCGCGCGGATCAACCGGCTGGCTGAACGTTATCCGGGTTTTGTCTGGCGACATCTGAACGATCGTTCAGAACTGGCGAAGCTAAAGCACCCGGGTATCTTCAAAAGGGCGCACCGGTTTACAACGACGCTTTCGGTCTGGGAAAATCTGGCCGCTTTGGAGGGGTTTGCCTTCAAGACCATCCACAAACGGTTCTATGAAAAACGCGGCGAATGGTTTTTGAACCACGAGAAACCCTATGCCGTATTCTGGTGGGTGCCGGTTGGGCATCAGCCAAGCATCTCCGAAGCGGTGGAGCGGGCCGAT
The DNA here is from genome assembly GCA_951812305.1 of uncultured Paracoccaceae bacterium. Lineage (GTDB taxonomy): Bacteria > Pseudomonadota > Alphaproteobacteria > Rhodobacterales > Rhodobacteraceae > Rhodobacter_B. The sequence goes on along the minus strand of CATOSB010000002.1, from coordinate 699,445 downwards.
TACATGTTGAAACATGGCGAGAGCGAATACGCCTTTGGCTGGGGATTTGCGCGAAAATTGGCCGAGGGGGAAGCTTTAAGCGTTTGAAACCCTTGTATTTGGCGCCTCGCGTGGCTTTATCAACCTTGGCTCGCGACCAACAATTCGAAGGTATCAGGTAATGAAGGCAATTATGCTGCTAACTGTGGCGGTTTTTGTCGCTACGGCCGCGACCAGCTTGCGCGCACTGCCACCGCTGGAAGACAATGCGCGGGTCAAATCAGAATTTCTGGCCGCCGCCGTGGGTGATGAAATTCGCAAAAACTGTCCGACAATCTCTGCACGGTTTATCCGCGTGTTGCGCAAGGCGAATGAACTGGAAGATTACGCCGTCCGCATCGGTTACACAAAATCACAGATCAATGAGATGCGCGAAAACCCCGACGCCAAGGCCAAGCTGAAGGGGATGCGGGATATCTATCTGGCCGAGAACGGCGTGACCAAGGGTGATGTGGAAAGTTATTGCCGCCTTGGACACGAAGAAATCGAGAAAAATAGCCTTACGGGCTGGCTTTTACGGGCAAATTAAGAGAATACACCGCAAACGCTGTTACTGCCGAAATCAGAGGCCCGACATGAGCGATTTGCGCAAGATCATCATCGATGACAACGAGGTTGAGGTTGATGGGCGTCTGACCCTGATCCAGGCTTGCGAACAGGCCGGGATCGAGGTGCCGCGTTTCTGCTATCACGAACGGCTGTCGATTGCCGGCAATTGCCGCATGTGTTTGGTCGAGGTTGTGGGCGGGCCGCCGAAACCTGCGGCGTCTTGTGCGATGCAAGTGAAGGATCTGCGCCCGGGGCCAGAAGGCCAGCCCCCGGTGGTGAAGACCAACTCGCCGATGGTGAAAAAGGCGCGCGAAGGGGTGATGGAGTTTCTGCTCATCAACCACCCGCTGGATTGCCCGATCTGCGATCAGGGCGGTGAGTGCGATCTGCAGGATCAGGCGATGGCCTATGGTGTCGATTTCAGCCGTTATCGTGAACCGAAACGCGCCACTGACGATCTGGATCTCGGGCCGCTTGTCGAAACCCACATGACGCGCTGCATTTCCTGCACGCGCTGCGTGCGGTTTACGTCCGAGGTTGCCGGCATCACGCAGATGGGCCAGACGGGCCGCGGCGAAGATGCCGAGATCACGTCCTATCTGGGTGCGACGCTCGATTCCAATCTGCAGGGCAATATCATCGACCTGTGCCCGGTTGGCGCGCTGACATCGAAGCCTTACGCCTTCACCGCGCGGCCTTGGGAGTTGACGAAAACGGAATCGATCGACGTGATGGATGCGTTGGGGTCGAACATAAGGGTCGACTGTAAGGGCCGCGAAGTCATGCGGTTCCTGCCGCGCAATCATGACGGCGTGAACGAGGAATGGATTTCCGACAAGACGCGGTTTGTCTGGGACGGGCTGCGGCGACAGCGGCTGGACAAACCCTATGTGCGCGAGAACGGCAAACTGCGGGCGGCAACATGGCCGGAAGCGCTGGGCAAAGCCGCTGAGGCGATCAAAGGCGCGTCGAAACTCGCTGGCCTTGTTGGCGATCTGGCCCCGGTCGAGGCTGCGTTTGCACTAAAGCAGCTTGTTGAGGGGCAGGGCGGATCTGTCGAATGCCGCACCGATGGCGCGGCGCTGCCGGCAGGCAACCGGTCGGGATATGTCGGCACTGCGAAGATCGAAGATATCGACGACGCCGGCACCGTTTTGATCATCGGATCTAACCCGCGCGATGAGGCGCCGGTTCTGAACGCGCGCATTCGTCAGGCTTGGATCAACGGTGCGTTTGTGTCGCTGATTGGTGAGCCGGTCGACCTGTCATTTGATTATCACCACATCGGCTCTGATCGCGCGGCATTGGAACAGGCGATGTCGACGACCGATCACGTTAAAGGCAAGAATCCAATTGTCGTGCTGGGGCAGGGTGCGCTGCAGGGAACCGATGGGGCTGCGGTTTTGGCCTATGTTCAGGCGATGTGTGAAAAAGGTGATGCCAAGTTGTTGGTGCTTCACAGCGCAGCGGGCCGGGTTGGCGCGATGGATGCAGGTTGCACGATGGACGGAGGTGTGGCGGAGGCTTTGAAGGCAGATGTGATTTATAACCTTGGCGCCGATGAGATCGATATCGCGCAAGGCGCAACTGTGATCTATCAAGGCAGCCATGGTGATCGGGGCGCACACCGCGCCGATATCATCCTGCCCGGCGCGGCCTATACCGAGGAACAGGGTCTGTTCGTCAACACCGAAGGCCGCCCGCAACTGGCGCTACGGGCAAGTATCCCGCCGGGCGAGGCCAAAGAAAACTGGGCGATCCTGCGGGCATTGAGCGCCGAGATTGATGCGACACAACCCTGGGACAGTCTGCCTCAGCTACGCCAGCAAATCGTGTCGGATATCCCGCTGATGGCAAAGATCGATCAGGTGCCGGAAAACGAATGGAACGCTGAAATCCCCGGCAAACTTGGCAACGGGGCGCTCAAAAACGCAATTGCGGATTTCTATCTGACCAACCCGATTGCGCGCGCCTCCAGCCTGATGGCGGAACTGTCCGCCAATGCCCGTGCGCGGGCGGAAACGGCGATCGCGGCGGAATAAACCTTGGATGTGCGGATAATATCCTTCGGTTTGGCCGCGCTGAGCCTGTTAACCCTAACCGGTTGTACGGAAGAGCCGCAGGTTCAGCGCGGCGATTTCTCGCCAGTTTACAAAGGGATAGAAACCCGCCTGCTTGCCGGTGATCTGGTCAGCTTTCTTGTGCAAATGGAAGGCGCGCGTGGCAACAATGATTTGTCGGACTATGCCAATTGTGCGGCGGCGCAATATGCGTTGATCCGGGGCTATGGTTTCGCGCGACATGTGCGCACAAATGTGGTCGAAGAGGCTGGCCTTTGGCGGGCAGATGCGGTTTACACCATCTCGTCCGCGCTGCCGCGTGGGCTGGCCACTCTGGATGCGGAAGTGACCGTGTCCAACTGCAGAGAGACGGGGATACCGACGGTATGAGGCGACATGGCTGAATTCTTCCAGACAGGTCTTGGCATCGGGATAATCATCGCCGCGCAATGCCTTTTGGTCATTGGTTTCGTGATGATTTCTTTGTTGTTCCTCGTCTATGGCGACCGCAAGATCTGGGCGGCGGTCCAGATGAGGCGCGGGCCGAACGTGGTTGGGGTTTACGGCCTGCTGCAATCCGTGGCGGATGCGCTGAAATATGTGGTGAAAGAGATCGTGATCCCGGCGGGCGCGGACCGTGCGGTGTTCATGCTAGCGCCTTTGTTGTCCTTCGTGCTGGCGATGATCGCCTGGGCAGTAATTCCGTTTAATAACACATGGGTACTGGCCGATATTAATGTCGCCGTGCTGTATGTCTTCGCCATTGGAAGCTTGGAAGTTTACGGCGTGATCATGGGCGGCTGGGCGTCGAATTCGAAATACCCGTTTCTTGGGTCGTTGCGCTCTGCAGCGCAGATGATTTCCTACGAGGTGTCCATCGGGTTCATCATCATCGGCGTCATCATCTCGACCGGTTCGCTGAACTTCGGTGACATCGTGCGGGCGCAGGATGGGGCCTATGGGTTGTTCAACTGGTACTGGCTGCCGCATCTGCCGATGGTGGTGCTGTTCTTCGTCAGCGCCTTGGCCGAGACCAACCGCCCGCCGTTTGATCTGCCCGAGGCGGAATCGGAACTGGTCGCGGGTTACCAGGTGGAATACTCATCCACGCCGTTCCTGTTGTTCATGGCGGGCGAATATATCGCGATCTTCCTGATGTGCGCGCTGACCTCGCTGTTGTTCTTCGGCGGCTGGCTGTCGCCGGTGCCGTTCCTGCCCGACAGCCCGCTGTGGCTGATCGCGAAGATGGCGTTCTTCTTCTTCCTCTTCGCGATGGTGAAGGCCATCGTGCCGCGCTACCGCTATGACCAGCTGATGCGGCTGGGTTGGAAAGTCTTCCTGCCCCTGTCCCTGGCATGGGTGGTGATCGTGGCCTTCTTCGCACAATACGGCGCGTTCGGCGGAGCGTATGCCCGCTGGGCTGTGGGAGGGTGATGATGAAGGTAGACGACTTAGTTCGGACTTGGGAGCAACTGAGCGAGGCCGATAAATCTTGGATCCTCGACAATGTAGGCGAGCATCTTGAGAAATTTTCGGGTGTCACTTCCGATGCAGGCCGATTGGGAAGAATTGATGGCATCGACAGTCGTGCACTCTCGGACGCCTTCGACTTCTCGTGCCGCCGGATAAAGGGTGAAATAAAATGACCCAGATCGACTGGACTCGCGCGGGGAAATACTTCCTGCTGATGGATTTCCTGAAAGGCTTTGGGCTGGGGATGAAATACTTCTTCAAACCCAAGGCCACACTGAACTATCCACACGAAAAAGGCCCGCTAAGCCCCCGTTTTCGCGGTGAACATGCGCTGCGGCGGTATCCGAATGGCGAAGAACGCTGCATCGCTTGCAAACTGTGCGAGGCGATCTGTCCGGCCCAGGCGATCACCATCGACGCCGAACCGCGCGAAGACGGCAGCCGCCGCACCACGCGTTACGACATCGATATGACGAAATGCATCTATTGCGGGTTCTGCCAAGAGGCCTGCCCGGTCGATGCCATCGTCGAAGGCCCGAATTTCGAGTTTGCCACCGAGACCCGTGAAGAGCTGTTCTATGACAAGGACAAGCTGCTGGCGAACGGCGAACGCTGGGAAGCCGAAATCGCCCGCAATCTGGAAATGGACGCGCCTTACCGATGACGACCCCGGAAAACCCCTTTGAGGCGCTCATGAAAATGGGCGAGGGCTGGACCAAGGAGTTGGGCCCGGTCATGGAGGCGTTTGAGAAAATGGTGCCGACCATGCCGAAAGAGGCGATGGAGGCATTCATGGGCAAGGGCGCATCGCCTGACGGGCTGGACGCCAAGACCCGGCTGTTGCTGACCTTGCAGGGATTGATTTTTCAGGGAGCCCTGTTGGAGTCCCAGATCCGCCTGACCTTCCGGCATCTGAAGGAGGCCGACGCGTCAGATCAGGAAATCACGGAAGCGATTGCGCTGGCGGGGCTGTTTGCCGGTGCACCCGCGATGACCAAGGCATTGCAGTTGTTCACCGCGATGCAGGGGGAAAAGACATGAGTTTTGCCGATTTCACCTTCTATGTCTTCGCGATCATCGTCCTGATGGCCGGGCTCCTCACGGTGATGAGCCGTAATCCGGTGCATTCGGTCCTGTGGCTGATCCTGGCATTCCTGTCCTCTGCCGGGCTCTTCGTGCTGCTCGGCGCGGAGTTCGTCGCGATGCTGTTGATCATCGTCTATGTCGGCGCGGTTGCGGTGTTGTTCCTGTTCGTCGTGATGATGCTGGATATCGATTTCGCCGCGCTGAAGGCCGAAATGGCGCGCTATTTGCCACTCGGCCTGTTGATCGGCGTGATCCTGTTGATGCAGCTTGGCCTCGTTTTCGGCAATTGGGTCTATTCCGACGGTGCCGATGCGGCACGGGCGGCAGTGACGCCAACAGACACGCACAACACGGCAGCCCTGGGCGAATTGCTTTATGACGACTACATCCTTCTGTTCCAACTGGCGGGCCTGATCCTGCTGGTCGCCATGATCGGCGCCATCGTCCTGACAATGCGGCACCGCACAGGCATCAAACGCCAGAACATCCTCGCCCAGATCTACCGCGATCCGGCCAAGGCGATGGAAGTGAAGGACGTGAAGCCGGGGCAGGGGCTCTGACTTGGGGCAGGGTATGGGCATACTCGCGCCGCTCTTGCCGCTTTTGGCACTGGTTGGGTTGGTGATCACCGCCATGCGGCGGCGGAAAGAGAAAAAGAAGAGGTTCGAGGGAACGAATGGTCGGACTTGAGCATTACCTGACGGTCGCGGCGGCGCTGTTCGTCATCGGGATCTTCGGCATCTTCCTGAACCGGAAGAACGTCATCATCCTGCTGATGAGCATCGAGTTGATCTTGTTGGCGGTGAACATCAACCTCGTGGCGTTCTCGTCCTTCCTCGGTGATCTCGTCGGCCAGATCTTTACGCTGTTTGTGCTGACTGTGGCGGCGGCAGAGGCCGCCATCGGGCTCGCCATCCTCGTCTGTTTCTTCCGCAACCGCGGCACCATCGACGTCGAAGACGTCAATGTGATGAAGGGGTAAGAGAACATGGAAACCACCATTCTCTTTGCCCCGCTGGTGGGCGCGCTGATCTGCGGATTCGGCTGGCGGATGATTGGCGAGCAGGCGGCGCAGTGGGTTTCGACGGGGCTGTTGTTCCTCGCCTGTATTCTCAGTTGGGCGGTGTTTCTTGGCCATGATGGCGTGACCGAGAAGATCACCATCATGCGGTTCATCGAATCCGGGTCTCTGTCCACCGATTGGGCGATCCGGCTGGACCGGCTGACGGCGATCATGCTGATCGTGATCACGACCGTTTCGGCTTTGGTGCATCTCTACAGCTTTGGCTATATGGCGCATGACGAGAACTTCCGGGAAGGCGAAAGCTATAAGCCGCGCTTTTTCGCGTATCTCAGCTTCTTCACCTTCGCCATGCTGGCGCTGGTCACGTCCGACAACCTCGTGCAGATGTTCTTTGGCTGGGAGGGCGTGGGCGTCGCGTCCTATCTGCTGATCGGGTTTTATTTCCGCAAACCAAGCGCCAATGCGGCGGCGATCAAGGCGTTTGTGGTCAACCGGGTGGGTGATCTGGGCTTTGCGCTTGGCATATTCGCGCTGTTCTTCCTGACGGATTCGATTGATCTGGATGTTGTGTTCGAGAAGGCGCCGGAACTGGCGAACATGGACGTCACATTCCTGTGGCGCGACTGGAACGCTGCCAATCTGGCGGCTTTCCTGTTGTTCGTCGGCGCGATGGGCAAATCGGCGCAACTGTTCCTGCACACATGGCTGCCGGACGCGATGGAGGGCCCGACGCCCGTGTCCGCCCTGATCCACGCCGCAACGATGGTGACGGCGGGGGTTTTCCTTGTCTGCCGCATGTCGCCCCTGATGGAGTTCGCACCGGAGGCCACGGCGTTTGTGGTGTTCATAGGTGCATCGACGGCGTTCTTCGCGGCGACCGTGGGTCTGGTGCAGAATGACATCAAACGCGTGATCGCATATTCTACCTGCTCGCAACTCGGCTACATGTTCGTCGCCGCGGGTGTCGGCATGTATTCCGCCGCGATGTTCCACCTGTTTACGCACGCCTTCTTCAAAGCGATGTTGTTCCTTGGCGCGGGGTCCGTGATCCATGCGATGCTCCATGAACAGGACATGCGGAACTATGGCGGGCTGCGCGCCAAGATCCCTTATACATTTTGGGCGATGATGATCGGCACGCTGGCCATCACCGGCGTCGGCATCCCGCTTACCCATATCGGCTTCGCCGGGTTCCTTTCCAAAGACGCAATCATCGAAAGCGCGTGGGGCGCGCATACGGGTGTCGGCAATTATGCCTTCTGGCTTCTGGTCATTGCGGCGATGTTCACCAGCTTTTACTCATGGCGCCTGATCTTCATGACCTTCTTTGGCGAGGCGCGGGGCGACAAGCACACCCATGACCACGCCCATGAAAGCCCCGCCACGATGTTGGTGCCGCTGGGCGTGCTGGCGTTGGGCGCAGTGTTCGCGGGCATGATCTGGTTCAAGCCGTTCTTCGGCACCCATGCCGAGGTGAATGAATTCTACGGTGTTCCCGACCACCACGTCGAGGCGAGCGAAGACCACGCGGTGCTGATGACTGGGGACACGCTCTTGCTCGGTGCCGACGACGAAACCGAGACGCACTCGGCCGAGGGCGACGAGGGGCATGGCGATGAGATCGTCGGATGGACGCCCGGATCGGGCGCGGTTTACACGCACCCGGATAATCACGTTCTTGACGAGGCGCATCACGCCCCGAAATGGGTCAAGGTCAGCCCCTTCATCGCAATGCTGATCGGGTTCTTCTTCTCTTGGCTGTTCTACATTCGCCGCCCGGACATTCCAGGGCGTCTGGCGCAGAACCAGCACCACATTTATCAGTTCCTGCTGAACAAGTGGTATTTTGACGAAATCTTCGACGCGATCTTTACCCGGCCAGCGAAACTCATCGGCGGCTTCCTGTGGAAACGCGGTGATGGCAATGTCATTGACGGCGCGCTGAACGGGATTGCGATGGGGATCGTGCCATTCTTCACCCGACAGGCGGCGCGGCTGCAATCGGGCTATATCTTCACTTACGCCTTCATGATGGTGATCGGGATCGTTCTTCTCGTGACCTGGATGACGCTGGCGGGGGGCTAGGGACATGGAAAACATTCTCTCCATCATCACCTTCCTGCCGCTGGTCGCGGCGATGATCCTGGCCTTGTTCCTGCGCGGCGATGACGAGGCGGCGCAGCGCAATGCCAAATGGCTGGCGCTGATCGCGACGAGTGTGACCTTCGTGATCTCGATCTTTCTGATCGCGCAGTTTGACCCCAACGACACCGGGTTTCAGTTTGTCGAAGAGCGCCCTTGGCTGATCGGCCTGACATACAAGGTCGGCGTTGACGGCATTTCGATCCTGTTCGTCATGCTGACGACGTTCCTGATGCCGATCACGATCCTGGCCTGCTGGGGCGTGACGCATCGGGTCAAGGATTACATGATCGCGTTCCTGGTGCTGGAAACACTGATGCTGGGCGTTTTCGTGGCGCTGGATCTGATCCTATTCTATCTGTTCTTTGAAGGCGGGCTGATCCCGATGTTCCTGATCATCGGCATCTGGGGCGGCAAGGACCGGATCTATGCCGCGTTCAAGTTTTTCCTTTATACCTTCCTCGGCTCTGTCCTGATGCTGGTGGCAATGGTGGGGATGTATGTGGATGCAGGGACCACCGATATTGCCAAGCTTTTGGTGCATGAATTTGGCACCGAAACCTTTAGCGTTCTGGGCATCCAGATCATCGGCGGGATGCAAACGCTGCTTTGGATAGCGTTCTTCGCGAGCTTCGCCGTGAAAATGCCGATGTGGCCGGTGCATACATGGTTGCCGGACGCGCACGTTCAGGCGCCGACGGCCGGGTCGGTGGTACTGGCCGCGATCCTGTTGAAGATGGGCGGCTATGGGTTCCTGCGCTTCAGTCTGCCGATGTTCCCGGTGGCATCAGAGTTGCTGGCGGACTTCGTGTTGTGGATTTCCGCGATTGCGATTGTCTACACTTCGCTGGTCGCGCTGGCGCAGGAGGATATGAAGAAGCTGATCGCTTATTCCTCGGTGGCCCATATGGGATATGTCACCGCGGGCATCTTTGCCGCTAACCAGCAGGGCGTTGATGGCGCGATCTTCCAGATGATCAGCCACGGGTTCATTTCCGGTGCACTCTTCCTGTGTGTTGGCGTGATCTATGATCGAATGCATACGCGGGAGATCGACGCCTATGGCGGATTGGTGAACCGGATGCCGGCCTATGCGCTGATCTTCATGTTGTTCACGATGGCCAATGTGGGCCTGCCGGGGACGTCCGGCTTTGTGGGTGAATTCCTGACGCTGATGGGCATGTTCCAGGCCAACACATGGGTCGCTTTGGTGGCCACGACCGGCGTGATCCTGTCAGCGGCTTATGCGTTGTGGCTTTATCGCCGTGTGGTCATGGGGGATCTGATCAAGGAATCGCTCAAATCGATCACCGACATGAACCCGCGCGAGCGGTTCATTTTCGCGCCTTTGGTGGCGATGACGATCCTGCTGGGCGTCTACCCGAGCTTGGTAACCGACATCATCGGGCCGAGCGTTGCCGCGCTATTGGCCGATCACCAGACCGCATTAGCCGCATGGCCGGGCGCTGACACGCTTGTTGCCGAGAATACGGGGCACTGAGAGACATGATTTCCGCTGATATCCAGATCCTGCTGCCCGAGATCATTCTGGCCGTCTACGCGATGGCCGCGCTGATGTTCGGCGTTTATACCAGCAAGGATGAGGTCGCTTCACCGCTTACATGGTTGACTGCGGCTGTTTTTGCCGGTCTGGCCATCTGGATTGCGCGCGGGGAACCCGGTGGCGCGGCCTTTGGCGGCATGTTTGTCGATGACGGGTTCGCACGGTTTGCCAAGGTGGTGATCCTGTTGGGTGCCGCCGCCGTGTTGGCGATGTCGGAAAGCTATATGCAACGGCGTGGGTTGCTGCGGTTTGAATTCCCACTGCTGATCACCCTTGCCGCCGTTGGTATGATGGTCATGGTCTCCGCCGGCGATCTGATCGCGCTTTATATGGGGCTGGAGCTGCAGTCGCTGTCACTCTACGTCATCGCCGCCCTGCGCCGGGATAGCGTGAAATCGACAGAAGCCGGGTTGAAATACTTCATCCTCGGCGCACTGTCTTCCGGCCTTCTGCTCTATGGCGCTTCGTTGACCTATGGCTTCGCCGGCACGACGATGTTTGCGGGCATCATCGAGGCGGCAACCGACGGCCACGTCTCCATCGGCCTGCTCTTTGGGCTTGTCTTCATCCTTGCCGGACTGGCCTTTAAAGTCTCCGCCGCGCCGTTCCATATGTGGACGCCGGATGTTTATGAGGGCTCGCCCACACCCGTCACCGCCTTCTTCGCCACCGCGCCGAAAATGGCCGCGATGGGGCTGTTTGCCCGCGTGGTGCATGACGCGTTTGGCAATGTCACCGCCGATTGGGGCCAGATCGTCGCCTTCCTATCGGTCGCGTCAATGTTCCTCGGCGCTGTGGCCGCCATCGGCCAGCGCGACATCAAACGGCTGATGGCCTATTCCTCGATTGCCCATATGGGGTTCGCCCTGATGGGATTGGCTGCGGGCACGGCGTTCGGCGTGCAGGCGATGCTGGTCTATATGGCGATTTATGTAACCATGAATGTCGGCACCTTTGCGTTCATCCTGTCGATGGAACGCGACGGAAAGGTCGTGACGGACATCACCGCGCTCAACCAGTATTCCAAACAAGAACCGCTGAAGGCACTGGCATTGCTGGTTTTGATGTTCTCGCTGGCGGGCGTGCCGCCACTCGTCGGGTTCTTCGGCAAATTCTATGTGCTGCAGGCGGCGGTGCAGGCGGATATGGCGTGGCTGGCCGTGGCGGGCGTGGTCGCGTCGGTGATCGGCGCGTTTTATTACATCCGCATCGTCTATTTCATGTATTTCGGCGAAGAGACGGATGCGCTGGACAAATCCACCAACCCCGCCCAATGGGTGTTCCTGATGGCTTCAGCCGCAATCATGGTCTTTGGCGTGATCAACCTGTTCGGCATCGAAGCCCCGGCTGCGGCGGCGGCAGCGGCCCTTGTCCAGTAAGGGCTGGCCTTCGGGTTACGACCGGATCGTTTTAGACGAAACCGACAGCACAATGGCAGAGGCGGCGCGCCGCGCGCCGACACTGTCCGGCCCGACCTGGATCATGGCGCAAAACCAAACTGCGGCCCGCGGGCGGCGCGGGCGGGTCTGGGCGCATCCGACAGGCAATTTCGCCGCGACACTGGTTTTGCGCCCGAAAGAGCCATCAGAGCAGGTGGCGCTTCGCAGTTTCGTCGCGGCACTGGCCCTGGCGGATGCATTGACAGCGCTAACCGGGCGGCCAGAGGCTTTTTCGCTCAAATGGCCAAATGACGTGTTGCTGAACGGCGGCAAAGTGGCGGGGATTTTGCTGGAAAGTCAGGGGCGGGGCGGCGAAATCGATCACCTTGCCATCGGCATTGGCGTAAATCTGACAGATGCACCCGAGGCGGGTACGATAGAAGCTGGCGCGGTGGTGCCTGTGTCGCTCATGTCAGCTGGAGCAGAGGTTTCGCAAGATGAATGCCTCACCGAACTGGCGGCGAGCTATGCCGATTGGGAAACCCGGTACACAGATTTCGGATTTTCTCCGGTTCGGGAGTCATGGCTGGCCCGCGCAACCCGAATGGGTGAGGTCATAACCGCGCGGACCCGTGCCGAGGAGATCACCGGAATATTCGAAACGGTGGACATGGATGGCAATCTTGTCTTAACCACCAGCAATTCACGCCGGGCCATCCCGGCGGCAGACGTCTATTTCTAGGGGGCGGATACATGCTTCTTTGCATTGATACCGGCAACACGAACACGGTATTCAGCGTTTGGGACGGAACAACATTCCGCGCCACATTCCGCACCTCGACGGAGCATCAGAGGACAGCGGATCAGTATTGGGTTTGGTTTACCCAGTTGATGGAACATGCAGGCGTTCCGATTGAGGTCGACGACGTCATCATTTCATCGACGGTTCCGCGCGTGGTCTATAACCTCCGCGTCCTTTGCGACCGCTATTTCAATACGCGGCCCTATGTGGTTGGCAAGCCGGAATGCCTGTTGCCGACCGCGCCGCGGGTCGATGAGGGCACAATCGTTGGACCGGACCGGCTGGTAAATGCCGCCGGAGCCTTTGATCGCCACGGTGGCGATCTGATCGTGGTCGATTTTGGCACGGCGACGACATTTGATGTCGTGGCCAGTGACGGGGCCTATGTTGGTGGTGTCATTGCGCCGGGTGTAAATACCTCGCTGGAAAGCCTGCATCAGGCTGCCGCCGCGCTGCCGCATGTGGATGTGACCAAGCCGCAGAAAGTGATCGGCACCAACACGGTCGTCTGCATGCAGGCCGGGATATTCTGGGGCTATATCGGGTTGGTGCGCGAGATCTGCGCGCGGATTCAGGGCGAATATGACGCGAAGATGCGGATCATCGGGACGGGCGGTCTCGCGCCCCTTTTTGCCACCGGCGAGGACTTGTTTGAAGTGATTGAGGACGATCTGACGATGCACGGACTGACCGTAATCCATAAATATAACAAGGAAAATCAATAATATATGGGCAGTGATCGGTTAATCTACCTGCCCCTCGGCGGCGCCGCGGAAGTGGGGATGAATTGCTATGTCTACGGCTATGGGCCGGCGGATCAGGAGAGGCTGATCGCCGTCGATCTTGGCGTGACATTCCCGGATATGGACACAACGCCGGGTGTGGATCTGATCGTGCCGGATATCACCTGGCTCGCCGAACGCGCGGACCGGATCGACGGGATTTTCATCACCCACGGGCACGAAGACCACATCGGCGCGTTGGGGCTGCTTTACGGGCGTTTGAACGCACCGGTTTATGCGCGCGCCTTCACGGCGCATCTGGGGCGTATGAAGATGGCGGATCGGGGCCATCAGCCAACGGATGTGAGCACCGCGCAACCGTGGCCGGAAACCGTGGAAGCCGGGGCATTCAAAGTAGGATTTCTGCCGGTTTCGCATTCGATTCCGGAAAGTTCGGCTTTGGTCATCGATACGCCGGTTGGTCGCATCGTGCACACGGGCGATTTCAAATTGGATGAGACACCCATCGTTGGCGAACCCTTTGACAGGGATTTATGGGCGAGTGTCGCGAAATCGGGCGTCCGTGCCTTGGTTTGTGACAGCACCAATGTGTTTTCACCAAACCCCGGACGGTCGGAATCAAGTGTTGGTGCAGAAATTGAACGCTTGATCAGTTCGGCAAATGGCATGGTCGCGACGACGACTTTCGCCTCTAATATCGCGCGGCTTAAGACACTGGCTGAAGCCGGTAAGCGGGCGGGGCGGTCGGTCGTCTTGCTGGGCCGTGCAATGCGGCGGATGGTGACCGCCGGTATCGAGACCGGGGTGCTGACCGACTTTCCAAAAGTCGTCAGTCCGGAAGACGCGCAAGACATCCCGAGAGAAAACCTGCTGTTGCTGACCACTGGGAGTCAGGGAGAGCGGCGCGCAGCGACGGCGCAGATCAGCCGCGGCAAGTTTCTGGGATTTCAGATGAAGGAAGGCGACACGTTCCTGTTTTCATCGAAAACCATCCCCGGGAATGAACGCTCGGTCATTCGAATTGTGAACAATTTCAGCGAGCTGGGCGTTGACGTGGTGGATGACAGCGACGGCCATTATCATGTGTCCGGCCATGCGAACCGCCCCGATCTTGAAGCGGTGCACAAACTGATATCACCGTCGATGGTGATTCCGATGCACGGCGAACACCGGCATTTGCGCGAACATTCAAAACTTGCCGATGCGGGCGGTTTCACCAGCGTTGTCGCGCCCAATGGCGCGATGGTGGACCTAACCGGGAACGCGCCGAAAATCGCAGAATACATTGAAACAGGGCGCGATTACCTGGACGGCGATGTGAAAGTTGGCGCGCTTGATGGTGTGGTGCGGGACAGAATTCGCATGGCTCTGAATGGCCTAGTGTCAGCGAGTGTTATATTGGACGAAGACGATGAATTGTTGGGAGAGCCTTGGTGTGAAACCACAGGTCTCGCAGAGATTGGCAGTTCCGGCGCACCTGTTGTCGAGATTCTGGAACATGATCTTGGACAAGCCATCGGGCGGGCCGGGCGCAAAACACTGACAGACGATGCCGCATTGGAAGACATCGCACGCAAAGCGATTAGGAAGTCGGCGATGTCAGAACTTGGCAAGAAGCCGGAAGTATCTTTTATTATCAGCCGGTTGGCTTGAGGTTCCGCATTGCGCGTAGAGCGGACAGATTTCCGGTTACTGCCAAACATTCGCCGTATTTTTCGTGCAGAAATCAGACAGAAGCAGACTGTCACGGGTGCGGATGACGTTAACACGCTTAAAATCGCTGGGCCAATCGCTTTTGATCAGCATTGCTCTGTACCCGATCGTCTTGGTCGGGGTGTGGGGATTGTTGGCCGCCGGTGTGGTCGCCGCGAATTTGCAGGTTCCCACAGACTCGATGCCATTGATCTATGGTCTGGTCTTTGCGGTTCTGACGGTATCGCTGATTGACCTTCTGGGCGTGGCGACCGTTGTTTTGGCCCTGATTTCGGCTGCCAATCTGATCGAATACGCACAAATTGTCATCCCCGGGCGCGAGGCATCGCCGGTCGATTTCATTGCCGGTCTGGGCGGTGTGATCTTTGCGGCTGTATTGGTCGTTGCGGCGCGCGCGTTTGTTCAACGCGCGCCGAAAGTTCCGGACTCAGCTGACGGCCCAACAGGGCAAGTTCAACAGCCTAACCAATAGGTAATCCACTGGCGCCGCCTAGCTGGCCATCCGATCATCAAAGCTTTTCGCGATGAAACTTGGCATGTGATCGCCCATGCCGACCACGCCTTCTTTTTCGCCCCTCGGCTTTTTGGAACGCGGCTTCGGTGCCTGTTTCGGTTCCTGCTTCGGCTCTTGTTTTTTGGCTTTGCGCGGCTCGGTTTCCCGTGGTTCACGTTTTGGGGCAAGTTCGGGCGCATTCATTGGGTTGTCCACGCGCGGAATGTCTTTCGCGATCAGGTTTTCAACCGCGGCCAGCGCCTTTTTGTCCCGTGGTTCGCAGATCATGATGGCCTTGCCTTCACGACCGGCGCGCCCGGTGCGCCCGATGCGGTGAACGTAATCCTCTGCATGGCCGGGGACGTCGAAATTGAACACATGGCTGACGCTGGGAATGTCCAGACCCCGCGCAGCAACGTCAGAGGCGACAAGCAGTTTCAGCTCTTTGTCACGGAAGGAATCAAGCGTCCGCGTACGTTGCGATTGTTCAAGGTCACCGTGAATTGGCGCGGCGTTAAACCCATGTTTTTTCAGCGACTTGGAAAGGATGTCGACGTCGGTTTTCCGGTTGCAGAATATGATTGCGTTGGTGCAGGCGTCGCCTTCGGCCTCGATTATCGCGCGCAATACCGCACGTTTTTCCTTGGCCGTCCGATCCCGGCGGGAGCCTTTGAACATGACGACCGCCTGCTCAATTGTCTCTGACGCCGTCGCCTGGCGCGCGACTTCGATCCGTTCGGGATTCGACAGGAATGTGTTTGTGATCCGCTCGATTTCCGGGGCCATCGTGGCGCTGAAAAACAGGGTCTGGCGGGTAAAGGGCGTCAACCCGAAAATACGCTCGATATCGGGAATGAAGCCCATATCCAGCATCCGGTCGGCCTCGTCGACGACCATGATCTGTACGCCCGTTAACAACAGCTTGCCGCGTTCAAAGTGATCAAGCAGGCGACCTGGTGTTGCGATCAGAACATCGACGCCTTTGTCGATCAGGATGTCCTGCTCTTTGAACGAAACCCCGCCGATCAACAACGCTTTGGTCAGTTTCACATGCTGCGAATAAGTGTCGAAGTTTTCTGCTACCTGCGCAGCGAGTTCGCGCGTGGGGCACAAGACAAGAGAGCGTGGCATCCGTGCCCGTGCACGTCCGCGCGCCAGCATCGTAACCATCGGCAACACGAACCCGGCGGTCTTTCCGGTTCCGGTTTGCGCAATGCCCAGAACATCGCGCCCTTCCAGCGCTGGCGGGATGGCCCCGGTTTGTATCGGTGTCGGTGTTTCATAGCCTGCATCGCTCACAGCGCGCAGGACTTTCGGCGCAAGGCCCAAGTCGGAAAATGACGTCATTATTGCCTTTCAGTCGGCGGTGTTTGACCGCATCGATAAGGCGGCCCGATGAGCCGAATTGCCCATCCTTCGTCGCGCGCCTGTCTAGTTGGCGAATGCCTTGCGGTCAAGTTGCACAGGCGCACGAGATGGCTAAGTGAACGCATTCTTGCCAGTTATCGGCGAAGAATTACCGGATATATTCCAATATGTTGGTCAGGAAGCGACGACGCAGGCGCAGCGTCGATTGTCGCCAAATTGTGAATAAACTTTTCACAAATTGAGCATTGGTCACCGTGCGCGCCATTCAATGCGCGTTTGCGGTGCAAAAATCCGCCAAGTCGCAAGATTCACATGGTTTGGTCACAACTGGGTCCAAAATCAATTTTTTAACGGAAGTCGCGCAATTGAGGAGAAATCTCATGGACCTTACACCTTATTTGGTTCCAGGTGCTGCGACGATGGCGGTTCTGGGAATGGTTTACCTGATCTTCGTGTTCTGGGTACGCCGTCCTGGTCGTCGGGATGATCTCGCCACGCGTGAAGCTGGCGAAGTCTAGAGCGTCGTCCATCTAATCTGCAACATATCCGGCAGCTTTGAAGAGGTTTCGGCACTCGGTTGGCGGGAAGAGGTCGCAGGTTTGGGCGACGGATTGGAAAAGGGCGTCGAAGGTGCGGGCCTTGAGCCGACGCAGGTGTGCCTTGAGTTTCGAGTACGCCATTTCGATCGGGTTGAGATCGGGCGAATACGGCGGCAGGAAGAGCAGCCAGCTGCCTTGCGACTTCAGCAGTTCCTGCGCATTGGCCGATTTGTGCGATGACAGGTTGTCGGCGATCACCACATCGCCCGGCTGCAACGTTGGAGCCAGCTGGGTCTCGATGTAGAGGTCGAACGCGGCGCGGTTCATGGGGCCGTCCAGCACCCAGGGGGCGCTGAGTTCGTCGATCCGCAGGCCCGCGATGAAGGTCTGGGTGCGCCAGTGGCCGAAGGGCGCGTCGGCTTCCAGCCGGGTGCCGCGTGGGGATCGACCACGAAGCCGTGTCATCTTGGTCGTGACAGCTGTTTCGTCGATAAAAACCAGCCGGTGCGGCTCAAGGCGCATCCTCGGCATCCGGCGGTGCTGCCACTCGTACCTGGCAGCGCGCACCCGTTTGCGCAGCCGCTCCGTCGCGATCAGGGATTTTTTTATATGTGAACCCAAGACGATGGATCAGATAACGCGAGAGCATCGCCGGTGTCGCGGTGAGGGCATGTTCCTGTTTCAGCACCTCGGCCAGTTCCGGCATAGTGATATCCGGCTCGGCTTCCACGCGTGTCTTAAGCCAGTTTGAGACCACATCCAGCTTGCTGCGCCGAGGGCGGCCTTGAGGCGCAGCTCTCACCCCACCCGTTCGCCTCTTACGTTGCATGATCCGCACCGCGCTGGCAGCTGATATCCGTAAACGCCGCGCAGCCTCATGGCAGGAAAGGCCGTCATCAACCAAAGCGACGACACGTTCCCGAATATCCAGTGATAGCGATTTGCCCATGATCCACCTCCACATATGGTGAATCACAAAACCTGCCACGTGGGAATCCCATCGATTCAGATTTCAAGGACGACGCTCTAGGCCGTCGCAATACGCGCTTTCTGAAAGCCCGTCACGCATCGCGTGGCGGGTTTTCTTTCACACCATCATTTCTTTCGTCGCTGTCAGCGTCAGATCGGGATAGTCACGCTCGACCCGGTCGATGTCCCATTGCAGGCGCGTCAGGTACACGACATCGCCGTCATGGTCGTATGAAATATGTTGCTTGTTGGCTTGCGCGAGCTTGTCTACGGCGTCGCGGGGGCCGTTGACCCAACGGGCTGAGGTGAATTGCGACGCCTCGAACCGCACCGGCAGGCCGTATTCCAGTTCAATCCGGCTTGCGAGCACCTCGAATTGCAGCGCGCCGACGACACCGATGATGAAGCCTGCGCCGATCATCGGTTTGAACACCTTGGCCGCACCTTCTTCGGCAAACTGCATCAACGCCTTATCGAGATGCTTTGCCTTCATTGGGTCGCCCGCACGCACGCCTTGCAGAAGTTCCGGCGCGAATGAGGGGATGCCGGATACCCGGATCGCCTCGCCTTCAGTCAAGGTATCACCGATGCGCAGTTGCCCGTGGTTCGGGATGCCGATGATGTCCCCGGCCCATGCCTCCTCGGCCAATTCCCTGTCAGACGCCAGAAACAGAACCGGATTGGATATCGCCATCGGCTTTTTCGTACGCACATGGGTCAGTTTCATGCCGCGTTTGAAATGGCCCGATGCCATACGCAGAAAGGCAACCCTGTCACGGTGCTTTGGGTCCATATTCGCCTGAACCTTGAACACGAAGCCCGCGACCTTTGATTCTTCGGGCGACACCTGTCGCGGTTCAGCGGATTGTGGCTGCGGTTCGGGCCCGTAAGTGCCGATGCCGTCCATCAGTTCTTTGACCCCGAAGGAATTGATCGCCGAGCCAAACCAGATCGGCGACATCGTACCATCCAGCAGCGCCTGCGGGTCGAGCGTTGGCAACAGCTCTTTCGCCATCTCCAGCTCTTCGCGCAGGGTTTCCAGCAGATGTGGCGGAACATGATCGGCAATCTTCGGGTCCTCGATGCCATCGATCTGGATGCTTTCCGCGACCTTGTTGCGGTCTGCGCGATCCATCAGCTCAAGGCGATCATTCAGGATGTCATAGCAACCAAGAAAGTCAGAGCCGACGCCAATCGGCCAGCTTGCCGGTGTGACATCGATTGCCAGCATTTCCTGAATTTCATCAATGATCTCAAACGTATCGCGGCTTTCGCGGTCCATTTTGTTGCAGAATGTCAGGATCGGCAGATCGCGCAGGCGGCAGACCTCGAACAGTTTCTGTGTCTGGCTTTCCACGCCTTTCGCACCGTCGATTACCATGACCGCCGCGTCTACAGCGGTTAAAGTTCGGTATGTATCCTCGGAGAAATCCGAGTGGCCGGGTGTGTCGACCAGATTGAAGCGGAAGTTTTCGAAATCAAACGACATTGCCGAAGCTGAAACCGAAATTCCACGGTCCTTTTCCATCTGCATGAAATCCGACCGCGTGCGCCGCGCTTCGCCCTTTGCCCGCACCTGTCCCGCCATCTGGATCGCACCGCCGTAAAGCAGGAACTTTTCTGTCAGCGTCGTCTTGCCCGCATCCGGATGCGAGATGATCGCGAATGTCCGCCGCCGGGCAATCTCGGGCGGTAGGGTGGGCGCGTTTGAGGAATGGTCCAACATGTCGGCGGATATAGGTCAGAGCGAACGGTAGGGCAATCGTCGTGAGAACCTGAATTCCCGCCAACAAGGCATGTTTCGCGTGCAGAATATTCGAAAGTGCTCTGCCTAAGATTGTAGGTCGGTTAACTAACCGTGAACTAATCGGTGCCGAGATTAGTTTGTCTCTTGTTTCATATGGGACGAACCCTATGGTGTTTGCGTTCGTAGCCATGAGATGGGGGCAACATTGGCTGTTTATGCATTCAGATCATTTCAACAATATATCGACACCGGTGGCGGTAACTACATCGCTGTTGGCGCGCCATTCGACAACGATGACGATCTGATCGATGTTGAGACACCACCGGCACCTGATGATGGCTTCTTCGATATTGGAGAAGACATCGCAATCGACAATGGTGGCGGCGTTACCGGAACGTTTCAAGGCACGCTTACGATTGGGCTCGATGAGTTTGTCGCCGTTCTCACCCCGTCCAACGTCGTCTTGTTGTTTGCGGTCAATGATGTTGCCACAGCCAATTTTCCAGCCACGCTTGCCTATCCCGGTGATCTTAACCAAAGCCAATTCATGGTGTGTTTCGCCGAGGGCACTTTGATAGCGACCCGGAACGGAGAGCTGCCCATTGAAGATCTGAACATCGGTGACACGCTGATCACTGCAAATGGGCGTGAAACGTTCGTCAAATGGGTCGGACGCCAGACCGTGGTTAAAGTGTTTTCAGGGCCACGCTTGCCTATCCCGGTGATCTTAACCAAAGCCAATTCATGGTGTGTTTCGCCGAGGGCACTTTGATAGCGACCCGGAACGGAGAGCTGCCCATTGAAGATCTGAACATCGGTGACACGCTGATCACTGCAAATGGGCGTGAAACGTTCGTCAAATGGGTCGGACGCCAGACCGTGGTTAAAGTGTTTTCAGGGCCACGCGCCGCCATGGTCCGCATATCTGCCGGTACACTTGGGACCCACACAGACCTCATTGTAACTGGCGATCACGGCATGATTGTCGATGGCTGCGTGATCAACGCTTCGGCGCTGGTGAACGGGCACTCGATAACGTGGGTACCGTTTGCGGAACTCCCGGAGAGGTTCACAATCTACCACGTCGAAACCGAAGCGCATGACGTTATCCTTGCCAATGGTGCGGCAAGCGAGACGTATCTGGATGTGCCGGGGCGGCAAGCCTTTGACAATTATCAGGAATACCTGGACCTTTACGGCGACGAGCGTGCGATCGCGGAAAACCCGTTGCCCCGCATCTCCAGTCGGCGGCTGTTGCCGCAAAAAATCCAGAAGATGCTTGGTGCAGGGGTCGCAGCCTAAAGCAAACTTGCCTTTCGGATCAGATCGGCGGCAATGGCGCTGTCGAGCATCCCTTCGGTGATGTCCTTGGGATGCGGGCCGCCGCGAGTCATCGAGTTGAAACCGATCCGCTCCTGCACCTCGCGCGGCAGCGCGGGGCTGGTGCGATGGTCAATGGTCATGCTTTCCGTGGCGATGCCCTCGGCAAAGATAAATTCATGATTGTCGAACAGGATCTGGTAATAATCGACAAACCCACCGTCTGACCGCGTGACGCTATCGCCATTGACCAGCAGCTCGGCCTTCACCGTCACCTCGGCCTGACCGGCGTTCAGCTTGTCCTCGCGCTGGTAAACGAACAGGCGCTGATTAGGGCTCAGACGAAGCTCGCGGGTGTTGTTGAATGTTCCCTTTGAAATCACGATGGGTGCCATCGCACCGGTTGCCCGCACAGTCTGATGTCCGATCCAACGCACCGGTTGAACGCCGTTGTCGCGGGTCAGCACCTTGTCACCGACGCGCAGGTCCTCGATCCGGCGCTGTTCGCCGGTTGCCAAGGTGATCCGTGTGCCCCGGCTGAAACTGACCGATGCCAGCGACGCGAATTTCGCACGCGGGTTGGATGTGTCGATATTGACCAATGCGTAGTCGAGGCGCGGGCGCATGTCCGCCAGCGGCATCAAATATGTGGCGGCAACCAGATTGGTTCCGGTTTCCAGTTCGACCAGAACTATTGCTTCGACAATCTTACCATCAGGCGCCATGAATGTTGCGCAGCAATCCATGTGCACCTCTGCCGCCTGATCACCGATTTGCGATCCTTCGGCGACGATCATATGCGAAACGCCATCAACTGCCGACAGTGCCAGACGAAGACGGGCAGCGTCAGGTGACAGTTGATAAATATCGTCCAACATCATTTCGGAGGCATCTGAGACCGGGTCGCCAAGGTTGGCGCCGTTGGAGACAGAAAAAAACCGGGCAGGGAACACCCGAACGCCCTGCGACGCCGCGCGGTTATAATGACCCAAATCACTCATGCGTTTGCAGCCCAACACGTTTCATTGACGGCTACGCTAAAGCAAGATCCACCCCATCGGATCAAACTGACGTACCCCACCCGCCAAGACACTCTCGTTTCTATGGATTGCATCGCATTGCGTCAACGATATTGGTTTTTTTGCTCGATTGGCGACAGTTATTGTTTCGTTAACCGGAACATTACCTCTGACTTTGGGTAATTACTCCGATATTTGAACCAACATTCGGTTAACACGCGGATATACGGCGGCTTTTGGTTGCGTTCCGATGGTGTTAGTCGGGGGTGACATGGATTTTTTGGCGGGAGGCACCGAAATGGACCTGGGAATAAAAGACAAACGCGCGCTGGTCTGCGCATCATCAAAGGGACTTGGGCTTGGTTGCGCACGCGCGCTGGCTGAGGCTGGTGTGAACCTTGTGATGAACGCACGCGGGGCAGAGGCACTTTCAGCATCTGCCAGCGCCATTCGGGATGAATTTGGCGTCGAAGTTGCCGAGGTTGCGGTGGATGTCACGACCGATGACGGGCGCGCCGCGGTACTGGATGCCGCTGGCGACGTCGACATCCTTGTGAACAACGCAGGCGGGCCGCCGCCGGGCATGTGGACCGATTGGGAACGCGATGATTTCATCAAGGCACTCGACGCCAACATGTTGACGCCAATTGCTTATATCAAGGCGCTTGTCCCGGGCATGATGGATCGCGGCTGGGGCAGGGTGGTGAACATTACGTCGCAATCCGTAAAGGCGCCGATCCCTGTTCTCGGGCTGTCGAATTCTGCCCGCGCCGGTCTGACCGGCTATGTCGCTGGCACGTCGCGTCAAGTGGCCGCCGCGGGCGTGACGATCAACAACCTGCTTCCCGGCATCCATGCCACGGACCGGGCGGATTCGCTGGATGGAGGCGTTGCAAAGGCTGAAGGCATTTCGCTACAGGATGCGCGCGAAAAGCGTTTCGCAACCATACCCGCCCGCCGATACGGCACGCCCGCCGAATTCGGTTCGGCCTGTGCGTTCCTGTGTTCGCAACATGCCGGGTTTATCGTAGGTCAAAACCTGCTTTTGGACGGTGGTGGCGTGAATTCCACTATGTAAGCACGCTTGCCCTGCGCATTCCGGATTGCTATCTGCCATAAGTCCGACGGAATTGATCAGGAATTAGAGGCAGCATGGCCACGAACCCACGGCTAGAGGCAAGGAATCTGATACGCCGTTATCAGGGCCGCGCCGTGGTGAATGACGTCTCGCTTTCGGTCGAGGCCGGGTATGTGACCTGTCTTCTGGGGCCGTCGGGTTGCGGAAAATCCACGACTCTCCGCTGCATTTCAGGGGTGGATACCCCGGATTCCGGCCAGATACTGATAGACGGCGTGATGGTGTGCGACGGTGGGCGCGGAGATGCGCCCGAAAACCGCTCTGTCGGGTTGATGTTTCAGGATTTCGCCCTGTTTCCGCATATGACCGTGGCCGCCAATATCGGCTTTGGCCTCAAAGCCGGGCGGGACGAGAATTCAAAACGCGTTGCTGAGTTGCTGGATCGTGTTGCGCTGTCGCATTTGGCGGATCGTTACCCGCACGCGCTTTCGGGCGGAGAGCAACAGCGCGTTGCCTTGGCGCGTGCGATTGCGCCCCGACCCAAGATCATGCTTATGGATGAACCTTTCTCAGGCCTCGACAACCGCCTGAGAGACGGGATTCGCGACGAGACTTTGGCGCTGTTGAAAGAAGAGGGAACCGCGGTCTTGCTGGTCACGCATGAACCGGAAGAGGCGATGCGCATGGCGGACACAATCGCGTTGATGCGCGATGGACATATCGTTCAGCAGGGTGCGCCCTATAACGTCTACAATACGCCAATAGACAGAGATGCGGCAGCATTTTTCAGCGATATCAATATTTTACAAATCAAAGTTCAAGGCGCTTTGACGGATACGATCTTTGGCCAGTTCCTTGCCCCGGGATACGCAGATGGCACGGAGGTTGAGATCGTCATCCGCCCACAGCACCTGAAGATCGACTTCGACAGAAGTGGCCGCGGCCCCAATCCAACGCCTCAAGATGGCACGCCTGCGCGGGGTGTTGTGGAGCGCGCACGTTATCTGGGCTCCGAAAGCCTGGTCGAATTCCGCATGGACCATGACGGGTCGATCCTGAAAGCGACGGTGCCGTCGGTATTTTTGCCGAAACCGGGCATGGTGCTGTGGCTGATGATGCGGCGCGACCGGTGCTTTGTGTTTCCGGCCGAATAATGGTTCTGTTACATATGTCGCCTGATTGCTAGGCCGCCGCTTTCGCGACGTCTTCCTCGTCCCGTTTCAGCGCAATCTTCGCCAACACTTCGTGTCGCTTCAGATAGGGTCGCGCGGGCGGGCCATAGACCGTTTCGACGCTGTCATTGCCCAATTCCGGGATGACTGCCTTCAATTCGGCGATAACCTTTGGTTCAAACATCTTCAGTGTTTGCGGTCCGGGATAAAAGCTTTCTGTCGCTGCGCCATTTTCAAAGATCACTTGATGTTCCGCAAACATAAGATGGAAATAGGTGACGCGCTTCTTGCCCTTGGCGACGCGAACCGGGCCGGGTGTTTCGGCCAGATGTTTTGCGCGCGCGAACACTTCGCGCCCAACCTGATCGCGGCCAATGAACATGCCATGTTGGGGCGAAACGAAAAGCTCGTCGAAGTTCCCAAATAATCCTTCGGGGATGAAAATTGGACGATGCTGCGGTGTTTCCTCAAGATCGCCCGCACTCAGATGCCGCGTTCCGATCCAAAGGACTTCCTGAGGTCCGTTGTCGAGCGTTTCGACCATATCGCCGACCTTCAGGGTCTCGATCGGAACTTCACCGTCAGGTGTTCTGACCAATGTGCCGATATTGGCGCAGGGAATTCCGGCGGAATTCAGGTTCTGTGCGCCGGTCATTTCTGCTGGCGTCACGCCGCGAAGCAACAGCGTTTCACCATTCGGGAAGGTCAGAAGGGCGTTGCCAGAACCATCGTCGCTGACCACGACATCCCATGCATCCACCGGGTTACCGCCGGAATCGGTAAGATTGGTGACATCGATCTGATCGTTGAAGAACCCATCGCCATCTGTGTCGCCAGTGTCGAAATCGCGGATCTCATCGGCGCCGGATCCATCCTCGAGGACAAAGACGTCATCGCCGCTGCCACCGACCATGGTGTCGTTACCAGTGCCGCCGGTGATTGTGTCGTCACCGTGCATCCCCATAAGCGCGTCGTTGCCTGCGCCGCCATCGATGCTGTCGCTGGACACCGCTGCGGTGGGGATGGATTCGAAATAGACGTCGCTTACCCAAACTGCCTGCGTTCCGTTCAGGGCATTCGTATAGATAATTTCGATGTCCTGTACCGGGCCAGCAATCTCGATCAAAACAGAACCCGCCGCGTCGCCCGGGCCCTCGCCTGTCAGTCCGGCTGTGATCGTGTTTCCGGAAACGGTATCATTGCCCGCCGGTGTGATCGTGACCGTGACCGCGTTTCCGTCAGCGTCAAAAGCGTTGACGGTCAATACATCCTGGTGATTGCCGGAACCCCAATCGATATCGCTGATGCGGAAAGAGACATTCTCGACCTCGTCCTCGACCGACGCACCGGTTGCGCCCGCGAAACTGATATCCGTCGTCGATGTCGCGCCATCGCCGTCGCCGTAAAGGTAAAGCGATGAATTCGTGTCGTATTCCTCGCCACCTTCGACATAGATCGTATCGGTGGTCTCGACCCGGAACAGCGGGTTGTTGTTGCCGTCATCTGTGAAGGCAACTGTAACGTCGACCAATCCGGTGGTCTGCGTGAACCCGGCGCTCAGGTCAGTATTGTCGGGGCCTTCGGCGCTCCAATCCAGAACTTCGGTGCGAATGCCGCCATCGCCCTCGATCATGTCGTTGCCGTCGCCGCCTTCGAGTGTGTCGTCACCCTCTCCACCAGTGATGCTATCGGCGCCGTCACCGCCTTCGATACTGTCATCGCCATCGCCGCCAAGGAGCGTGTCGTCACCATCCTCGCCATAAATCGTGTCAGCGCCCGCGCCGCCATCGATGGAATCGTCACCACCGCCACTGGCGAAATCGCCGTTATCGCCGTAGAGGACATCATCGCCCGCTTCGCCGAGAATGGTATCGTCGTCGTCACCGCCCTCGACGGTGTCATTGCCAGTGCCGCCATAGACGTAATCGTCGCCAAGCCCGGATTCGACAAGGTCGTTGCCGCCGTCTGCATAGACGATATTGCCATTCCCGCTTGGCCCGCTGCCATTGCCATCGTCAATCTCGTCGCCTTCCGGGTCACCGGTATAGGCGGAATCGATTGTATCGGCGCCCGATGTGCCGGTGACCGCCCCGTCGCCTGAAACATAGTCATTGTAGTCAAAGGCCGGGTCGCCGGCGGTTACATCAGGATTGCTGCTGAAGGCAAGCGTTTCATA
The DNA here is from genome assembly GCA_951812305.1 of uncultured Paracoccaceae bacterium. Classification (GTDB taxonomy): domain Bacteria; phylum Pseudomonadota; class Alphaproteobacteria; order Rhodobacterales; family Rhodobacteraceae; genus Rhodobacter_B. The sequence continues at coordinate 672,990 of CATOSB010000002.1, read as the reverse complement.
GTCGCGCCCGACGACCAGCGGAATTTCAGAAAGCGTGTAATACCCGGACGCACCGCCGCCTTCGACCTGAAATGTAACGATTTGAAAGATCTGCCCGGTGACTGTGTCGCGTACCGTCCCGCTTTCTTCTGCGTCAACATTGACCCCTGTCGAAGAACTTGCGCCAAGCGTGACATCTGCCGTAGCGGTTTCACCGCCGGCGCTGTCGTCATCCAACGTCCATTCTTCAACGCCGGTTTCTGTGTCGGTGATCGTGGCGACACCATCGGCGGTTCCGGGACCTGTCCAGGTCGTCGTTCCGCCAATCGTTTGCGTAATGACACCCAGCGGGTCGAGATCGTAAAAATTAACCGTGTACGTCGCCATAACATACCTCACAGGTCAGAGTGGTCATCGAGACCACATTGAACCAAAGGGTCAGACGCGCGCGGCGTACGGGTGCTTTTCGCACCTCTCTTAGCGGTATTATCCGTGCCTCATTCATATCCGGCCCCCTTACTTGCCTTGCAAGCAAACTGGACGGACATACTGGCCACGGATGGGCGTCAATCAGGTCATTTTGGGGTAAATTGTCGTCAAATTTGCCGAAAAACGGGCGGAGGGCCGCAGTATTGTCTTATTTCGATCCACAATAATTCTGTACGAACAGAATTGTTTCCTGCGCGTTTTGGCAGCCGTATCTAACGGAAAACAAACAGATAATTGGTGGTACGAGCAGATGCGTCCCGCATTTGATCTGCAGAAATCGGTCTGATGCGGTCATGTGTTGGCTTGGAGCAGCACTCGGTCAGGCAGTCGATTTCTTCAGAAGATTTCGGCGCGACCAATCGCTTCAGACCGTTGCTACTTTCATACCGCCGCCGCTTCGTCCCGCGCGCGCCGGACGGCAGATCGCTTTGTCGAAATACTGGCGGTCACCACTCCGACTGTCACAATGGCAATCAGGATTGTTGAGAGCGCGTTAATTTCGGGGCTAACTCCAAGGCGAACTGCCGAAAAAATCTTGATCGGCAAAGTCGTCGCCGAAGGTCCGGAGGTGAAGCTGGCAATGACCAGATCGTCAAGCGACAGCGTGAACGCCAAAAGCCAACCGGAAATCACCGCAGGTGCGATGATTGGCAGTGTCACCAATCGAAACGCCTCAAACGGCGAACAACCGAGATCCAGCGCCGCTTCTTCAAGCGATTGATCAAAGCTGACCAGACGCGAGGACACCACGACCGACACGAAGCACATCGAAAACGTCGCGTGGGCGAGAACAATTGTCAGAACGCCCCGGTCCAGCCCGATGCCGATGAACAACAGCAAAAGCGACAGGCCGATAATCACCTCTGGCATGACCAATGGGGCATAGATCATACCGGAAAACAACGTCCGCCCCCAGAATCGACCGGCCCGGACCAGCACATAGGCGGCCATAGTGCCCAGGATCGTCGCAATGGTCGACGAGAATACGGCGACCCTGAGCGTCACCCATGCGGCATCAAGAAACGCCTCATTGCGGAACAACTCGCCATACCATTTGGTCGAAAACCCAGCCCAAACGGTCACCAATCGTCCGCCATTGAAGGAATAGATCACAAGGATGACCATCGGCAGGTACAAAAACGCGAAGCCCAGCGTCAGCGACGTCGCGTTGAACCATGAAAACCGCCGCGTCATCCTTCCGCGTCCCGCTGGCGCTGTTCGTTGCGCTGAAAAAGAATAATCGGGATGATCAGGACGAGCAGCAGGATGACCGCCACCGCTGAGGCCACTGGCCAATCCCGGTTAGAGAAGAATTCTTCCCACAAAACCTTGCCGATCATCAACGTACCGGACCCGCCCAAGAGTGAGGGGATTACGAACTCTCCCATCACCGGGATGAAAACAAGGAAACTTCCCGCAATAATTCCGGGCCGCGACAAAGGCATGGTCACAAGCCAGAAGGCGGACATGCGTGAGCAGCCCAAATCCTCTGCCGCCTCCAGAAGTGACACATCCATCCGATCCAAAGAGGCATAGATCGGCAAGATCATAAACGGCAGGTAAGTGTATACAATCCCGATATAAACCGCGATTTGTGTGTTCAGGATCGTCAGCGGATCATTGATAACGCCGATACCCAGCAGGAACTGGTTCAGATACCCTTCCTGGCTCAAGATCCCCATCCACGAATAGACGCGGATCAGAAACGAGGTCCAGAACGGCAGGATGATCAGCATCAACAACGTGGGTCGCCAGCTTTGCTCTGCCCGCGCCATCGCGTAGGCGATCGGATAGCCCACAAGCAGCGTCAGAACAGTGGATACCACTGCAATGCGCAGGCTGGAGATATAGGCCTTCCAATAAAGGTCATCCGATGTCAGCCAGATGAAGTTCTCAAAATCCAGCGCGCCAAAGAAGGCCTTGATGCTTTCCCAACCGCCTGACAGGTCAAGTTGCGGATTGTAGGGTGGGATCGACAGAGCCAGATCGCTTAGGGATATCTTGAAGACAATGATGAACGGCACCAGAAACAGCGCCAAAAGCCAGAGATAGGGCACCAATATGAGCGCGGCGCGTTTCACCGATCAAGCACCACGCCCGCATTGTCCGACCACGAAAGCCAAACGTCTTCCTCCCAGGTGAAATCTTGCCGTCTGGTCCTGTCGGTATTTGCGGTCTGCGCTTTCAACACCTGCCCACCGGGCAATTCGACATGGTATGTGGATATATTTCCGAGATAAGCGATATCCAGAACTTTGCCCTGAACCGCGTTCGGCGCTTTCGGCTTTTTGGCGGATATCGAGATCTTTTCCGGCCTGATCGCCAGAAACGCCGTCGCCCCCTTGCTGAGCGCCAGCGCCGTGGCGGCGGAAATCGGCGGTTGTCCTTCGGCCCAGTCCAACTGAACGGAACCCTCCGAACCCGCCGCGCGGCCCTCGATGATGTTCACATCGCCAATGAAATCAGCTACATAGGTCGAGTTAGGTACTTCGTAAATCTCCGCCGGCGTCGCCACCTGCACGATCTGTCCATGGTCCATCACGGCAACCCGGCTCGCCACAGTCATCGCTTCTTCCTGATCATGGGTGACGATCACAAATGTCGTGCCGGTGGTTTCCTGAATATCCATCAGCTCAAACTGTGTTTCCTGCCGCAGTTTCTTGTCGAGCGCCCCCAATGGTTCATCCAGCAGTAACAACTTTGGTGCTTTCGCCAAGGCACGTGCCAATGCCACCCGCTGTTTTTGCCCGCCCGAAATCTGATGCGGTTTTCGGCGGGCGAATTTGTCGAGCTGCACCAATCGCAACATATCATCGACACGCGCAGTCACCTCGTCTTTCGACTTACCCTCGCGGCGCAGGCCAAACGCGATGTTGTCCCAGACCGACAGATGCGGAAACAACGCATATGACTGGAACATCATATTTGTTGCCCGCCGGTTCGGCGGCACGCCGGCTATGTCTTGTCTGTCGAGTAAAATCACACCCTCGCTGGGGTCCTCAAACCCCGCGAGCATCCGCATCAGCGTGGTCTTGCCGCAGCCCGATGGCCCAAGAAGCGCAAAGAATTCCTGCGGGTAGATTTTCAGATCAATTGAATCGATGGCCGTAAAAGCGCCAAACCTCTTGGTGACCGACTGGAATTCGATCAGCGGCTCGGCGCTCTCATCTTCCCACGGCGCGATGGTGTCAGCCACTATCCGGCTCCTTCATCTGGCCTTAAATACTTCGGCGAGGGGTCTGGGGAGGGGCCGGCCCCTCCCCAGTTGGTCGGATTTGCAGGGCAAATTCGAAACCAATCTCAGGTGCCCGATTTGATCTTGGTCCAAAGCCGTGTCACCACACGCTGCACTTTCGGGTCATAGGGCGTCGTGGTGTAAAGCGTTTCCAGCGCCGCTTCGGTGGGATAGATCGCCGGATCGCCGATCACGTCCTCTTCCAGCAAAGGCTGCGAGGCCAGGTTGCCGTTGGCGTAGTAAACATAGTTCGATGCATCCGCCATATTCTGTGCATCGAGGATGAAATTCAGGAACGTGTGCGCCGCATCCGGGTTCGGCGCGTCGACCGGAATGGCCATCTGGTCAAACCACATCAGCGAACCTTCCTTGAAGGCGTTATAGGCAATGTCGACGCCTGCATCCGCCTCTGCCGCGCGATCGCGTGCTTGCAACACGTCACCGGACCAGCCGACAGCCACGCAGATATCGCCATTGGCCAATGCGTTGATATATTCTGACGAATGGAATTTCTGGATATGAGGCCGAATGGCTTCGTATACGGCCTCTGCCTTGGCTATTACATCGGGGTCGTGGCTGTTGGGGTCTTCTCCAAGATAGGCCAGCGCCGCCGGAATCATCTCTGCAGGTGCATCAAGGAAATGCACACCACAGGCGGCCAGCTTTTCCATATTGGCGGGGTCAAAGATCAGCGACAGGCTGTCAATCGGCGCAGCGTCCCCAAGCGCCTCTGCAACCTTGCCGGTGTTCACGCCCACACCGGTTGTGCCCCACATATAGTTGATCGAGTATGCGTTGCCGGGATCATAGGCCACTGTGCGGCTGGCGATAACATCCCAAAGGTTTTCGGCGTTTGGCAGTTTGGACATATCCAGCTGTTGAAACGCACCTGCGGTAATCTGGCGCTGCAGGAAAGTTCCGGACGGAACGACCACATCATAACCCGACCCGCCGGCCAGCATCTTGGTTTCCAGAACTTCGTTGGAATCAAACACGTCGTAGATCAGTTCAATTCCGGTCTCGGCCTCGAACTTTTCCAGCAACGCCTCGTCAATATAGTCTGACCAGTTGTAAACGCGGACTTCATCGGCATTGGCAGTGGTTGCTGCGACCGCAAGCGCAGCGGTAAGCATTAATGTCTTCATTTTGTCCTCCCAGACTTCTTTCCCCCGGGGCAGCGCCCCATCACGCGGCATTTGACCCAAGAATCTCGAATACCGCAACAAGAAACCCCGGTTTCAAAGGTCCGGGATACTGCGAATTGCCACTTGAGCGCGAATTGCCGTTCGCCAAAGTTGACGAAACCGGGTCTGGTCTGCTTAACTCAGCTCATTGATAAAATTTATTTTTGGAGTGATTATTATGACCATCCCTTCATCGGGTTTCACTATTCTCGTCAATCGCCTTCGCGTCGAACAAAGAGGGTCCGGCAGCGGTAAACGGTATCGAACCGTTGGCGATTATTCCTGCTACATGAACGGCGCGTTGATCAACGACCCCAATTTGCAGGGCGCGTCTGTGGAACCGCGCGGACCGGGGGACAACTCTTCGACAGGCGTAACCTACGCCAGACGAATAAAGGCGGGCAAATATCCCTTGGGCTCGCATGGATTCGCCGGTGCCAAGTACAGCAGCTTCAATTACAGGAAATCATCGCGGCCATATCCCGGCCTGTATGTGCGTCGCACCAATAAGCGCACCGCGATACTGATTCATATGGGCAGCGGTTTTAAGGCCTCGGTTGGCTGCCTGAATTTCACCGGATCAATCGCCGGACCTAACGACATGATTGGGCGCAACACCAGCTTTGCGCGCATGGATTATCTGATCAATTACATGAAGGCTCATGTGCCGGGATTTCCGAATACGGGCGGCGCGCCGATACCAGGAGCAAATCTTGTGATCGTGGGTGAGCCGTAGGGAACCCGGCTAATTGCAGTGAACATACTTTGACGCTGGCAAATCACCTGCATTGACGGCGCGTATTCTTGGCATAGTCTTGCGTTGCGACACTATGCCAAGGACGCCCCAATGAACGTGATCCAGAACCACCTGCCCACCGAAGAATTGCAAGCTATTGATGCAGCGCATCATCTGCATCCGTTCACAAGTGGAGACGAGATTAACGCGAAGGGCGCGCGTGTGATTACCCGCGCCAAAGGCGTGTGGCTGACCGACAGTGACGGCAATGAACTGCTGGACGCGATGGCGGGGCTTTGGTGTGTGAATATCGGCTACGGGCGCGACGAACTGGCCGAGGTCGCGGCGCAACAGATGCGCCAGCTTCCCTATTACAACACGTTCTTTCAAACGACGCATATACCCGCGCTGGAACTGGCACAGCGCATCGCCGCGCTTGCACCCGGTGATCTGAACCATGTTTTCTTCGCATCAGGCGGCTCGGAGGCGAACGATACCAATATCCGCCTTGTGCGCAGCTATTGGCAAAATGTGGGAAAGCCCACCAAAACCGCAATTATTGCACGGGTGAACGCGTATCACGGATCATCGATGGGGTCTGCCTCGCTTGGCGGAATGGCGGCCATGCACGCCCAAGGCGGGCTGCCGATCCCGGATATCCACCATATCGGACAGCCGCATTGGTGGGCGGAAGGCGGCGACCGTGACCCCGAAGAATTCGGCCTTATGCGTGCCCGTGAACTGAAAGAGAAGATCGCGGAACTTGGCGAAGCAAACGTGGCTGCGTTAATTGCAGAGCCAATACAAGGGGCAGGGGGCGTTATCGTGCCGCCCGACAGCTACTGGCCGGAAATACAGCGCATATGCGATGAACACGAGATTCTTTTGATTGCGGATGAGGTCATCTGTGGGTTTGGGCGCACGGGCGACTGGTTTGGCAGCCAGACATTGAATATCCGCCCCGACATCATGACCATCGCGAAGGGTGTCACATCGGGGTACCTGCCGCTTGGCGGTTCCATTGTCAGCGACCGTGTTGCCGAAGGTCTGAACAAGGATGAATTCAACCACGGCTATACCTATTCCGGGCATCCTGTTGCGGCGGCGGTCGCGCTGGAAAACCTGCGCATCATCGAGGAAGAGGGGATCGTCGAACGTGTTCGCGACGTGATCGGCCCGTACCTGGCCAGGAAATGGGAAGGATTGAACGATCACCCAATCGTTGGCGGGGCCCATGCGTTTGGTCTGATGGCAGGACTTGCCCTGACACCGGATAAGCAATCCAAAGCCATCTTCGACACGCCGCCCGGAACCGTTGGTTTGCGATGCAGAGAGGCCTGTTTCCGTAACGGGTTGGTGATGCGGCATGTGGGTGACCGGATGATCATCTCGCCCCCTCTTGTGTTAAGCGAAGAAGAAGTCGACATGCTCGTTGATCGCGCCATGCGCGCGCTGGACGAGACCCATGGCTGGCTGCGCGAAGAAGGTATAATTTGAGCCAGTTTCGGGTCCGCGGTTAACGCCGCGTTTCGCGTTCCGGCCTAGACTGCCCGCAGTCTTGTGCTGGAGCGCCCGAATGCAACTGAAGCTTTTGATTGCCGCCATCTTTCTGGCAGGTGGTGGTGCCGTTGGACTCCAGAATATGGATCGCGGCAAGGGCGCTGCGGTTGAGCCGATCCGGGTTGTGCGCCTTTTGACAAGTGCAGAAGCAAGCCTTGATTTCCTTGCCCGCCCCAGCGCGGAAGAGCCGGTACGGATGCCCGATTGGCCAGTGACGCTGCCGATAATCGAACCGGAGAGTCCTCCGGCTGTCGAAAGCATGATGGATGTGCCACTCCAGGATGCCTCATTCACCGCTGCAAGGCCCATATTTTCGCGAGACCACCGGATTGTCACCGGCAATGGCCTGGCGCTGCGTGCCGGTCCCGGCAAGAGTTATGGGACATTGGCGTCCTTGAATCGCGGGGATGTGGCAAAGGTCACCGGCCCCACCCGTCAAGGCTGGGTTCCAATCAGAGATGAGCGAACTGGTAAGCGCGGCTGGGTGTTTCATCGCTATCTTGGCCCTGTATGACAACTTACTGTCGTGGCCATCCTGCGACTGGCTTGTTTGCCGCAATGTGAAAGCTGAATGCCGGCGATCCGCCGATCTGGACATGGTGGGCGATTTATCACCGTTCGTCGGCGACGTGGCCTGCAATTCTATTCGGTACTAAGATCCAGAAACAGCGTCCTGCGTCATGCTGAAACGTCGCTCAAAGCGCGCCTTCGGCACCGCCCGCGAACCTTTCGATCAATACCTGCGCGGCAGTGCGTAGCCTGGGCATAAAGCCAGCGGGCGCAACGCTTCTGTCCGCAATCAGGTCGACCCTCTCCTCGGGCATCCCGGGCACCGCGACCACGAGTTCGCCAAGAATTTGGCCCTTGCTGATTGGCGCCTCTAACGGCGTCGTGTACGACGCCGTCGCCGGAATATCGCCCTGTACCAGCGCGGGAACCAGCATCGACACTTCACTTGCGGTCAACAGCCCCACCTCGTGGTCTTCCCCCAGCCAGACGGGAACCGCTGCGACCTGCAATTCCTTTTGAACAACCGTTTTCTGGACGAATTGCCGGAACGCCCAGTTGACGATCCGCTCGGCCTCTTCCGCGCGTTCGGTTTCCGACCCCAGACCGGTGATGACAAACACGATCCGGCGGTCGCCCTGTTTTGCGGACCCGACAAGGCCAAACCCGGCCTCGCTGGTATGCCCGGTCTTCAACCCATCCGCCCCGATCCCAAGCGTTAGCAATGGATTGCGGTTGAACCGGTTCTGCGGCGCTCTGCCATCCCAGCCAAACTCCGTCATCGCGAAATAGGTGTAATAATCAGGGAATTCCTGAATGATCCGGGTTGCCAGAACCCCAAGGTCGCGCATCGACATGCGGTGATTTGGGTGCGGCCAGCCGCTGGAATTGGCAAATGTCGAATTGGTCATTCCGATTGCGTTGCCGCGTTCGTTCATCTGTCCGGCAAACGCGTCTTCTGTCCCCGCCAGCCCCTCTGCCACGGCGACACAGGCGTCATTTCCCGACAGCACCACGATGCCTTTGATCAATTCCTCAACCGTGGGCCGGTCGTTTGTGTTCAAAAACATGGTCGAGCCGCCCATCGCCATTGCCCGCTGTGACACGCTGAAGCGCGTGTCCAACGTCACACGCCCGTCGCGCAGGGCCTCAAACAGCATGTTCAGGGTCATGAGCTTTGACATCGATGCAGGTGGCAACGGATCATCCGCAGCTTTGTCCATCAGGACAATTCCGGTATTCAGATCAACAACATATGCAGCGCGAGCGCGTGTTTCGAACGCATGAGTTACACTGGTGGCAAAGATCACGACCAGCGCGAAAGCCGCGGTCAGGAAACGTCGCATGTGAATTGGGCCCTCCCGGGTGAGTCGGCCCTAGTTTGTCACAAAATAGGCGTCAGCAAAGCCCAGACCCTTCACTTTTTTGAGCAACAATGCGCGGTCGGCGATATTTGTCGCAGGGCCCACCACGACGCGGTAATAGGTCTTGCCCTTGCTGTTTTGCTTTTTGACGGTCGGGACCACACCGGCGTTGCGTAAGGCTGTGCCGGTATTATTGGCGTTTTCCTCAACGCTGAAATACCCGATCTGGATAAACTGTTTTGACAGTTTCAGCGGCGAAGGTGTCGTGGCCGTTGGTGCAGGCTTCGCCGCTGTTGCGGCAGATGGTGCCGGTTTCGGGGCAGGGACCGGCGTGGTCGCGAGCGACGCGGTCTCTACCGGTTCATCGGCCTCGATTTTATCCAATGCCGCGCCCGCGCTGGCAATCGGATCAAGCGACGCCGTCTGAATTTCTTCCGCCGAGGGCAAAGTTGCCGAGGCTGAATCAACGACCTCGTCAGCAATCGGAACTTCTTGTCGACGCAGGGCCGTGACATTCAGTTGATCCGGCGCGCCCGCTACCATTCCAAGCGCAGACGCGGCATCAGAACTGACCTGAATTGCCGGGCCGGGGTTTTCGCGTTCGCGCTTGAACAACGCACCGATGACAAATTTGCCGTTGTCCTCGTTGCGGATGATCACCCGTTCAGGGTCCGTCGCGCCAGAATGCGCGACCCAAACGCCACCCAGGGATGGCCGCCCGTCCCACAGGCCCTTGTCGCGGGCTTCGAAAACTTCCGGTGCTTCGACGTCGCGCTCTACCAGTTTGACCGACGTGTTCGCCGTGCCGTCCGTTAGTGTGACCTCGGCGCCATCCGCCGCCGGTTTCTTCTTCAAGAAATTGAAATCGCCACCTTTTTCGCAGGCTGCGATGAAACTTACACTGCAAAGAAGAAGGGCCAAACGCCCTGTCCGCGACCTTGCCATAACCATGCCCCTTTCGCGGTCTTTGCCGCGCTAATTCTGCTCGAGCGTCGCAAATTTTTTGCCTGCGACGCGCGAAACATAACCTGCAGGCTTGGATTTGGGAAGAGTCTTCAATGCCTTCGGCGAAAATCACCCGATATGTGACATTTCGATTCACTTGACGCGCAATCCAAAAGCCATCGCCTCTTGAACACCCGCAATCCTTCGCGCTATCCAGCCCGCGCCGGAGGAGTGGCAGAGTGGTCGAATGCGGCGGTCTTGAAAACCGTTGAGGTGCAAGCCTCCGGGGGTTCGAATCCCTCCTCCTCCGCCATCCATAATCACTAAGTGTCTGATAATATTTGTAAATCAGCCACTCTTTGATTTGCGTTCCCACACGTGTTCCCACACCATGCAATTGGTCGATTTTGGCAGTCAGGTTGGATCAGACGTGTTTCCCGTAATCAACTTGCGTTGATCCTCGCGACTGATTTGGCCGTAGCTGCGCAAAGTCGTCAAAACATCAGTGTGTCCAAGGTTCTGCGATGCCGCCACCAGTTCAGCTATAGACGCCGCATTTTTGGCCGCGTGGCGTGCCAGCATGTGACGAAAGGCGTGGGGGCCATAGTTTGGAACGCCTGCAGCTTCAAACGCTATGCGAACGATCTTGCGTACAGGTTCGGCACTTTTCCAGTGGCCGCGCGTAAAGCCGTTTGCTTCAAAGCCTGAATTTGACCTGGCGGCGATTGCGGTTGCTGGGAACAGCGGGTCATCAGGACCATAAAGCGCCATTTCGTCGCAATAGGTCATCCAGTCGGCAAGGGCGGTTTCCGCTTCATCAAACCCTTTGGCGAAGAAGGTGTCGATGACCTTGCCAAACTTGGTCGCCACCTCGCGCGGGTTTTGGGTGACGGATTGTTCCTGCAAGTCAACGTGTTTGATCTTGAGCGATACCAATGCAGCGACGCGGACACCTGTCAGGCAAAGAAGGGCAAAGATCGCTTTGTCGCGCTTTTGCTGTGGTGTGGCGCCGGGCATGAGCGCAAGGGCGCGTTTGGCTTGGTTTATGCTGGGCGCGGGGCGTGGCGGGGCCGCGCGGGCCTCTGCTTCATCGCGTCGGGACAGATTGAAGTAATCCGCATCAGCTGCTTTGATACGGCTGCGGAATCCGTCTTGCTGAGACAGCCAAAGAACAAATTCGCGCAAGGTTGCCAGGACAGATCGCATTGTTGATTTGCCCAAGGGCTTTCCAGCGCTCGTTTTGCTTTGCTCCAAGTGGGTGCGGAACCCCATAGCCTGCTCAATATGAAAACGGGCAAAGTCCTTGCGCCCGTTCCAGACGTCAAACCGTTCAAGGGCTGCGATCTCACGATCCAGCGTTTTTTCCGAAAGCTGGCGTGCGAATTTTCGGTATTCCAGAAAGCGGCGTTTCAGGCGTTCGTTCTTTTCATTGGGTCGTTTGGTCAAGGTAAAATCCTACGCAGTTATAAGTTATAGGCTTGACACTCTGGCTTGATCTCTTTAGTCTTGTTCATAAGGAGATGAAGCATGAACCTCTTAAATATCTTCACACGCTATCCAGATCAAGAAGCTTGTATCGAGCATTTTGAAAGGGTGCGTTGGGGCGATGACCCGCATTGCCCTCACTGCGGAAGTACGCACGTTGCCCGCAAAAGCGAAAGGCAAAAGATCGGTCGCTGGAATTGTCATGGGTGCAAGTCCAGCTTTAACGTATTGTCGGGTACCATTTTTGAAAAGACAAGAGTTCCACTTCAAAAATGGTTCATGGCCATCGGCCTGATTGTGAATGCAAAGAAAAGTCTATCAAGCTGTCAGCTTGCTCGCGACCTTGATCTGACACAGCCCACTGCATGGTATATGCAGCAGCGGATACGCGCCCAAATGGCGACCAAACAAGGCGAAATTCTGCTTCAAGGTATCGTCGAAGCAGATGAAACCTATCTCGGCGGAAAGTGGCTTGGTCGAAGGAGAGGATTTTACCGTTACTGGGGTCCCTCACACACTGGAAGGTGCCCGTGACATGTGGGAGCGGGACAAGTATCACTTCCAGAAATGGGCCGTGGAGGAGGTTGACGGGTTCGTCACGTCCCGTAAAACTGGCGATGGTGGAATTGATGGTAGATTGTATTTCAATCATCCAAACTACAAAGAATTGAAAAGCCTGGTGCTGGAAGTCAAAGGTGGCAAGAATGTTGGCATCAGTGTTGCGCGCGACCTCCGTGGCGTTCTTGAGAGAGATGACGGATTGATGGCCGGGTTGATTGTGCTGGAAGATTTGGGAGAACGTAAGATCAGGAATTTCAGGCAGGAAATGGCTTCGGCAGGTGACGTTGAAGTCAATGGCATTCCTTATGCACGCATGCAGATGCTGACAGTTTCAGAGATTCTCGATGGAAAGCGGTTTAATACACCCGGTGCGGTAGGGCGTGGGCTGGCCCAACCCAGTCTTCCGTTAGGGTGATAAAACAAGCCTATAACTTATAACTGCGAAAAAGAATATCCGGATGGTGTAACTTTCGGTTGCCATACATGAGCATTCCTTATGCCAGGTGTGATTTGGAATGAATGGACTGGCGCGCGGTCGAAGATATTACAGATTCGATTTGGCTCGTGCCGTTAAATGCCATCTGTCATTGAATCGAACCGGTCTTTCAGCGTCATGGCGGGTGCGGCCAGTGGCATTAGCCTGCTGGAGATGCCGTGGAAAGGAACGGGCGTGACCGGAAGGATCGGAAATGGAAGCTCGTCTGTCGCCATGCCCAGCAGCTTGGCCGACAAAGCACGCCCCATCACGGATGTCATTGCGATCCCGCGGCCACTGAAGCCTATCCCGGCCAACAAGCCGGGTGCAGGTTCATGCATATGCGGCATCATCTCGGGCGTAACCGCGATCCCGCCTGCCCATTTCCGTTCTAACGGAATGTTCGCGATTTGAGGGAATACGGTCCTCAGTCCGCGCATAATGCGTCGGAATCCACCGAATGCGTCAACTTTGACGCTGCTTCCGACGCAGCCAAAGATCAATCGACCGTCGCGATCATATCGTGCAAAGTAGATCGCCAGTCGGGTATCCGATATCGTTACCTTTCCGGGCAGGATTTCGCGCTGCTGTTCGTCGGCCAAAGGCTGCGTCGCAACCACAGCGCTGAAGAACCGATAAAACGTCTGTTGAAGACCCGGCCACAATCCATCGGTGTAGGCATTGGTCGTCAGGACAACATTCTCGGCGGTGATCTGGCCGGTTCTGGATTGTGCGCGCCACTTGCCATCGGCCCGCTTCAGCTTGGTGATTGGTGTATTTTCAAACGCAAGGGCGCCATGGGCAATCGCCGCACGCGCGTAGCCGCGTGTCAGTGACAAAGGCTGCACATGGCCGCCGGCTGCGTGGCGTAACGCGAATGAATAGGCAGGTGATCCGCTGGCATCGCGGACGGAAACCCCTTCAAGTTCAGCTATATCCAAGCCAGCTGCGGACCAGGAACTTCCCAGAGCTCTCATGTTCTTTCGAGCCTTTTTCGTATGTGCCGCCTGAATCCATCCATTCTGAACTGCGTCACAGTCCACGCCAAATCGCTTGATATCCAAAAACAGGTCATCGGCGGCAGTCAGAGTCGTTTGAATTAGCCGCTCTCCGTAGGAAGATCCCAACATATCGATCAACTGTTGAGGTGTCTGTCTCCAAATCGGATTGCACTGACCGCCGCTGCGCCCTGAGGCGCCCCAACCGATTTCACGGCTGTCCACCAATGCAACAGATGCACCTGCTTCTGCTAAGCCCAGCGCTGTTCGGCATCCCGTTAGCCCACCGCCAACAACCAGCACATCCACGTCCAAAGATCCGTCCAGCTCATGGCTCTCCGGCGCAGCGCCCGCGGTGTGGTACCAGTGAACTTCTTCTTTGGTTGTCATTGCGGTTCAGATATTTTGTTTTGTATTGCAAAACATTTTTTTCGCTTATAGAAACTAAACTTAAAAAATTGCTCCGTCAACCGGCTTTGGATTTGATGGAGTTCTGGTCGCGCCTGCGTGGCGGCGGCCTCTCTGGTTTGCATCCGAGTTCTGTGTTACGAAAACATAGTTTCAATTGGCGGTACATTCGTATGCTGCAGGATACCCATATTCTGCAGCAGATGCCGAAGTCATTCAGGTAATACCTATGCAAAGGTAACTCCCAAGCACCCTGTCCGATAGGGTTGCGGGGTTTTGTTCCGTCAGAGCCGTGCGATGATCTGAGGTGGTGACAGGGTCAGGATTTCCAGGATGTTGAACCCGTGTTTTCTGGCCGTCGAGATGACGGACCTGATGTCGGCGAAGACCCGCGCGCCCTCGAGGGTGCGGAAGGTGCCCGAGATTTTCATGCGCAGCTTCATCATGCGCAGGTCCTGTTCGGCCTGATTGTTTGTGAATGGGACCGCGAAGTCGGCGATGAATCGCAAAACGTCATCGCGGTAGTCACGCAGGCGGAGGAGCAGGTTGTGGCCTGGCCGCCTGGCTTTTCGGCCGCGGGTGCCGGGGCTTTTGGCCAGCGGGGGCCGGCGTTCGTGGAAGGCGAGCCCCTTGGCGAGGATCGCCATGTATCTGGTGACTATACCCTGGCGAACCAGTTCCGGGAGTTCGGTCTCGCCTTGATCCTGAGCCGCGCATCTGAGCTGATTGGCGCTATGAAGCACTGCGCTCATCTCCGTCGCCCAAGGCTCTTTTTCGATCTCTTCGATGGCCTTGAGTTCGCGCAAGTGATGCGCCCCGCAGAGGGCGTGGGCGTCCACTCCGCTCATATGGGCGTAGTAGGGTTTCCAGTGATCATGAATGATCGTCCCGCCGGTCAGGAAGGTTGGAACAGCACCGCGTTTGGCGCTGATGCGGTAATGGGTGAAGGCGGTATCGCAGATCGTGTGCAGCCAGTGCAGCTTGCCGGCAACACGAAGTCCGGTCTCGTCCAGATGCCGAACGCCGCCTTCGGCAAGCCGGGCGAGAATGTGTTCAACCACGACACCCATCTTATTTGCCGCGCCGCGCGTCCAGTTGGTCACGCTGGCCGCGCACAAGCTGGTGGCCCCAAACAGGTCGCGCATAAGCTGGCAGACCCGATCCTCGGGTATCAGCTGCTGAACATTGCAATAGACCGCCACTGCCCGCATGCGCGTGCCATATTGCACATGCGCGGCCACGCCATCGGGAAAGCCAGCCGTCGTCGTGGCTCGACAATGGTCGCAACAATAAACCGCCGCCTGATGCTCGGTGACCTCCAGGCGTGGCGCAGGCAAGTCGAACACCTGACGCTTCTCGATCCCTTTCACCATCTCCGCCGTCAGGGCGCTCTGACAGGCGCTGCAATGCGTCGCCTCATGCCGTTCGACAAAGTCGGGTGTTGACGTCTGGCGCAGGGTGTCGCCCCGGTGGCCAACTTGGCCGCCACTTTTCTTTCCGGATTTGCCACGCAGGCTGCGCGGGGCTGGCTTCTTCAGGCCATCACTTGAAGGGGGCTTGCTGCTATTGCTGCTGTTCTTGGCCAACTGTCGGCGCAGGTCCGTGATCTCTTCCGCCATGCTCGCCAACGCAGCTTCAAGCTCAGCGATCCGACGCAGAGCCGTGGCGAGAAGTTGTTCAAGGGCGGCAACCTGATCCATCCCACCACTGATTCAGAGAAATCAACCCGGCGCCACAGAATTCAGACAAGAAAGAAAAAAAACACGCGCAAAATGGCAAATTCGACTCACCATAAAACTGACAATAACACTCAAACGTGGGGGGGTGCTTGGGAGTTACATGCAAAGTTCCATTGTTCAGAAGGTGCTGGCCCTCTTAACCGTTATCAGCGAGGCCCCAAAGCCCCTGACGTTTTCCGAAGTGGTCAGAAAAAGCGGGTTGAACAAAAGTACGATCCACCGACTGTTGGCAATTTGCACAGAAGAAAAAATGGTGCGTTACGATCCGCAACTAAAGGTATATCTGCTTGGGCCCCGCGTGTTTGACCTCGTCAAAAATGCGTATGGCGGATTTGACATACAGGCGATCACCCTGGATGAAATGGTCCGGTTGTATGAGCTTTATGATGCCAATGTCACCCTAGGAATTCCAATCGGGCTCGAAGTGGTTTACCTGCGAATACTGGAAGCCCCCCACTCGCTCGGCGGGGTTCAGCAGCCGGGAATGCGTGAACCTGTTCATTGTTCGGCATCGGGCAAAGCGCTGCTTGCCAACCTGCCTGACAAGGTTATCGACTCCAAACTGAGGGATTACGATTTTAAGCCCTTTACGCAGCGAACCATAACCTCGGCCAAGGAATTTCGCGCCGAACTGGCACTTGTCCGGGAAAGGGGTTTTGCCACCAACGACCGCGAGGAATTTGACCAGTTTCTTGGCATTTCCGCCCCTGTCTTCAACTACGTGGGCGAAGCAATTGCGGTTCTCAACATTTGGTCGTTCTATCCGCAACATACCATGGATGACCTGTTGAAGTGGAGCGATGAGCTCAAATTATCCGCCAGTCGGGTGACCGACCTGATTGGCGGCGTCGTGCCCGTTGGGGCCAGCACTTAGTCGGTTCGTTGAAGGTAAGATTGAATGTAACTCCCAAGCACCCCCCACGTTTGAGTGTTATTGTCAGTTTTATGGTGAGTCGAATTTGCCATTTTGCGCGTGTTTTTTTTCTTTCTTGTCTGAATTCTGTGGCGCCGGGTTGATTTCTCTGAATCAGTGGTGGGATGGATCAGGTTGCCGCCCTTGAACAACTTCTCGCCACGGCTCTGCGTCGGATCGCTGAGCTTGAAGCTGCGTTGGCGAGCATGGCGGAAGAGATCACGGACCTGCGCCGACAGTTGGCCAAGAACAGCAGCAATAGCAGCAAGCCCCCTTCAAGTGATGGCCTGAAGAAGCCAGCCCCGCGCAGCCTGCGTGGCAAATCCGGAAAGAAAAGTGGCGGCCAAGTTGGCCACCGGGGCGACACCCTGCGCCAGACGTCAACACCCGACTTTGTCGAACGGCATGAGGCGACGCATTGCAGCGCCTGTCAGAGCGCCCTGACGGCGGAGATGGTGAAAGGGATCGAGAAGCGTCAGGTGTTCGACTTGCCTGCGCCACGCCTGGAGGTCACCGAGCATCAGGCGGCGGTTTATTGTTGCGACCATTGTCGAGCCACGACGACGGCTGGCTTTCCCGATGGCGTGGCCGCGCATGTGCAATATGGCACGCGCATGCGGGCAGTGGCGGTCTATTGCAATGTTCAGCAGCTGATACCCGAGGATCGGGTCTGCCAGCTTATGCGCGACCTGTTTGGGGCCACCAGCTTGTGCGCGGCCAGCGTGACCAACTGGACGCGCGGCGCGGCAAATAAGATGGGTGTCGTGGTTGAACACATTCTCGCCCGGCTTGCCGAAGGCGGCGTTCGGCATCTGGACGAGACCGGACTTCGTGTTGCCGGCAAGCTGCACTGGCTGCACACGATCTGCGATACCGCCTTCACCCATTACCGCATCAGCGCCAAACGCGGTGCTGTTCCAACCTTCCTGACCGGCGGGACGATCATTCATGATCACTGGAAACCCTACTACGCCCATATGAGCGGAGTGGACGCCCACGCCCTCTGCGGGGCGCATCACTTGCGCGAACTCAAGGCCATCGAAGAGATCGAAAAAGAGCCTTGGGCGACGGAGATGAGCGCAGTGCTTCATAGCGCCAATCAGCTCAGATGCGCGGCTCAGGATCAAGGCGAGACCGAACTCCCGGAACTGGTTCGCCAGGGTATCGTCACCAGATACATGGCGATCCTCGCCAAGGGGCTCGCCTTCCACGAACGCCGGCCCCCGCTGGCCAAAAGCCCCGGCACCCGCGGCCGAAAAGCCAGGCGGCCAGGCCACAACCTGCTCCTCCGCCTGCGTGACTACCGCGATGACGTTTTGCGATTCATCGCCGACTTCGCGGTCCCATTCACAAACAATCAGGCCGAACAGGACCTGCGCATGATGAAGCTGCGCATGAAAATCTCGGGCACCTTCCGCACCCTCGAGGGCGCGCGGGTCTTCGCCGACATCAGGTCCGTCATCTCGACGGCCAGAAAACACCGGTTCAACATCCTGGAAATCCTGACCCTGTCACCACCTCAGATCATCGCACGGCTCTGACGGAACAAAACCCCGCAACCCTATCGGACAGGGTGCTTGGGAGTTACGATTGAATATCTAATTTAAGAGGTAACTCCCAAGCACCCCCCACGTTTGAGTGTTATTGTCAGTTTTATGGTGAGTCGAATTTGCCATTTTGCGCGTGTTTTTTTCTTTCTTGTCTGAATTCTGTGGCGCCGGGTTGATTTCTCTGAATCAGTGGTGGGATGGATCAGGTTGCCGCCCTTGAACAACTTCTCGCCACGGCTCTGCGTCGGATCGCTGAGCTTGAAGCTGCGTTGGCGAGCATGGCGGAAGAGATCACGGACCTGCGCCGACAGTTGGCCAAGAACAGCAGCAATAGCAGCAAGCCCCCTTCAAGTGATGGCCTGAAGAAGCCAGCCCCGCGCAGCCTGCGTGGCAAATCCGGAAAGAAAAGTGGCGGCCAAGTTGGCCACCGGGGCGACACCCTGCGCCAGACGTCAACACCCGACTTTGTCGAACGGCATGAGGCGACGCATTGCAGCGCCTGTCAGAGCGCCCTGACGGCGGAGATGGTGAAAGGGATCGAGAAGCGTCAGGTGTTCGACTTGCCTGCGCCACGCCTGGAGGTCACCGAGCATCAGGCGGCGGTTTATTGTTGCGACCATTGTCGAGCCACGACGACGGCTGGCTTTCCCGATGGCGTGGCCGCGCATGTGCAATATGGCACGCGCATGCGGGCAGTGGCGGTCTATTGCAATGTTCAGCAGCTGATACCCGAGGATCGGGTCTGCCAGCTTATGCGCGACCTGTTTGGGGCCACCAGCTTGTGCGCGGCCAGCGTGACCAACTGGACGCGCGGCGCGGCAAATAAGATGGGTGTCGTGGTTGAACACATTCTCGCCCGGCTTGCCGAAGGCGGCGTTCGGCATCTGGACGAGACCGGACTTCGTGTTGCCGGCAAGCTGCACTGGCTGCACACGATCTGCGATACCGCCTTCACCCATTACCGCATCAGCGCCAAACGCGGTGCTGTTCCAACCTTCCTGACCGGCGGGACGATCATTCATGATCACTGGAAACCCTACTACGCCCATATGAGCGGAGTGGACGCCCACGCCCTCTGCGGGGCGCATCACTTGCGCGAACTCAAGGCCATCGAAGAGATCGAAAAAGAGCCTTGGGCGACGGAGATGAGCGCAGTGCTTCATAGCGCCAATCAGCTCAGATGCGCGGCTCAGGATCAAGGCGAGACCGAACTCCCGGAACTGGTTCGCCAGGGTATAGTCACCAGATACATGGCGATCCTCGCCAAGGGGCTCGCCTTCCACGAACGCCAGCCCCCGCTGGCCAAAAGCCCCGGCACCCGCGGCCGAAAAGCCAGGCGGCCAGGCCACAACCTGC
Organism: uncultured Paracoccaceae bacterium; assembly: GCA_951812305.1. Taxonomy (GTDB): domain Bacteria; phylum Pseudomonadota; class Alphaproteobacteria; order Rhodobacterales; family Rhodobacteraceae; genus Rhodobacter_B. The sequence goes on along the minus strand of CATOSB010000002.1, from coordinate 653,506 downwards.
TCCTCCGCCTGCGTGACTACCGCGATGACGTTTTGCGATTCATCGCCGACTTCGCGGTCCCATTCACAAACAATCAGGCCGAACAGGACCTGCGCATGATGAAGCTGCGCATGAAAATCTCGGGCACCTTCCGCACCCTCGAGGGCGCGCGGGTCTTCGCCGACATCAGGTCCGTCATCTCGACGGCCAGAAAACACCGGTTCAACATCCTGGAAATCCTGACCCTGTCACCACCTCAGATCATCGCACGGCTCTGACGGAACAAAACCCCGCAACCCTATCGGACAGGGTGCTTGGGAGTTACTTTAAGAGTTTTGTATTACGGAACATCTCTTTCGATATATGAGGATTTTCTTTGCAAAGCGTTTCCCTTTCTGTAAGGGTCTCACTGCTTAACAAAGGGTCTGGCGACAAGTAATACGCTCGCCAGTGAAGGCCCCAAGAAAACAACCAATGGGAGGATATCAATGATATCAATGGTAAAAAAGGCGGCTGTCGCGACCGCGGGTGCAATGCTTTGCTTGGCCCCGGGAATCAGCCAGGCCGACGAAGTTAACGTGGCATTCTTTTTGGAATGGGCGACACCAAACCTGATCGCCAAGACTGACGGTTCCTATGCCGATTCAATGGGCGTTGACGTGAATTGGGTCGACTTTACCACTGGCACCGCGATGACAGAGGCCATGCTGGCCGGCGATATCGACATCTCTTACAGCCAGGGCCTCGCCCCGTTTGTGACTGCCATTCAGCAGGGTGCGCCTCTGAAGATGGTCGGTATCGCTGTTGTTTATGAAGCCAACGACTGCTTCGTGCGCAATGAGTTGGGCATCGACGGTTCCAACGCTTCGGAACTGGAAGGCAAGACTGTTGCTGTTCCGCTGAACACGATGGCTGACTTTGCATTCCGCAGCTACATGACCCACTACGGCGTCGACATCTCGACCATGAATATTGTTGACCAGGCTCCGCCCGACGGCGCGAAGTCGCTGGCTGACGGCGCGGTTGATATGGCTTGCCTGTTCGGCGGCATCGCATCTGCGGCTGGCGCCGAAGTTGGCACACCGATCATGACCTCGGCTGAAAAAGTCGAAGCCGGCATCGGTTCGTTCGACGTGATCTCGGTGACCGAAAAGTTCGCAACCGAGAACGCAGAACTGGTCAAAGCTTTCATGGAGGCGACCGAAGAAGCCAACGCTGGCTATAGCGGGACCAACGAAGAAATCGCGATGCTTGCAGAAGCTTCCGGAATGAGCCCGGAAAACAGCAAGGCTCAGGTTGACAGCTTCATCTTTCCGTCGGCTGCAGAGCAAATGGAAAAGTACTTCGGCCCCGATGGCATCGCCGCTTCGGCTGCTGCTTCGCTAGGTCTGGTATTCCAGGGTGACAGCGATGGCATGATGATCGCTAAAACCATCGACGGTTCGTTCCTGGAGTAATCCGGACTTTTCAAGCACTGGGGAAGGGGGCAGAATCACGCTCCCCTTTCCACGCTGACGATCCTGGGGTCATCGTCGCGGGCTCATGTCCTTAATTGCTGGTCAGTCTGCGGCTTTCTCCAAGCGGAAAATGCACCAACACGGAAGCGGCTTTGACCATGGCAGACCTTGTTTGTGACAATCTGAGCATGACGTTTACCAACCCGCAAACAGGCGGGGCGGTAGAGGCGTTGAAAGATATCAACTTCACGCTGAAGAAGGGCGAGTTGTTGTCGGTGTTGGGACCATCGGGGTGCGGCAAGACAACATTGCTGAATGCGATTGCTGGTTTCGTACCGCCGACCGGGGGAACTGCAAAACTGGGCGACAATGTCATCGAAGGCCCTGGTGTTGAACGCGGAATGGTCTTTCAACAGGGTGCACTGTTTGAATGGTTGTCTGTAGCGCGGAATGTAGATTACGGCTTGCGAATGCGCGGGAATGATCCTGCGAAAAACGCGAAAGAGGTCGAAAAATGGCTGGAGATCGTCGGCCTGCAGGGATTTGGCGACACCCCGACCTATCAGTTGTCAGGTGGTATGCAACAGCGCGTGGCTTTGGCGCGGTGCCTGATAAATGAACCTGACGTCATCTTGATGGATGAACCGCTGGGCGCGCTGGACGCGCTTACGCGGGAAAAGATGCAATCACTTGTGCTGGAGATCTGGAAAGAGACCGGCAAAACGATCATGATCATCACTCACTCGGTAGAAGAAGCGTTGTTTCTTGGCGAACGTTTGTTTGTTATGGCGCCGCGTCCTGGTCGCGTACATAAGGAATATCGGCTGCCCTTCGCCGAAAGGGGCCTCAAGGAATCGCTGCGCGACATAAAGCATGACCCGTATTTTATTGAGGTACGCGAAGAAATTCTGACGATGATCTGGGACATGGAAGAGGAGATCATGGGTCGTGTTTGAATGGCTGTCTGATAACCGCGCCTTAATTTCCGCCGTAATGATCATTGTTACGCTCGCGGCATTTATCTGGTCCATCATGGTAGGCCGCAAACAGGCCGTACTGAAGGCAAATGACGAGGTCTTTGGCGACCCCGTGCGCACCAAGGGCGGATGGTATTGGGCGGTCACTGGCATATCAGCGCTGATGTTGGTCTGGGCTTATTTCTCGTGGGGTGCGGCGCGGGCCTATTTCCCCAATGCCGCCAACGAAATGTGCCAGGCCGCCAAGCTTGAGACGGCAGTTTCACCTATCAAAGCTGCCCTGCCAATCGGGTCGCGCTATTACAAATCGACATTGCTTACATCACGAAATTCGGCCCAATTAGATGGCTTGCTGGTCCAATTGCCAGACACGGTCTTTACAGACGCGGAAAAGGAAGAACTTGGAGACCTGATCGTCGACATTCGGGCCTTGATCGCCAATTCATCCAATCCGGGGAATCTCGGTCAAGAAGCGAAAGACGAACTTGCCGGCATTTCCCAAAGGCTGGCTGAGCTCAGCTCAAGTCTCAGGGCGGGTCACGGTGACATGACGCCCAGTGCAGAGGCCCTGGCACAACCCAAATGGGGCACGACGTTCACCGAGATTCCGATGCTGCCAACCACGGCCAGAGGAATGTTGCTTGATGTGGCAGCTGTGGAGGCTGCCGAGATTGCCGACGCCTTCAACAAGGTGCGAAATCGCGTTCCCGAAAACGACGTCCTGATCGCTGATATCAAGTCGCGGTTGGATGCCATCAAGACCATCAATGACTCGGGCGGCTTTGACGAGCAGTCAACAGCCGAGCGCAAGGATTACGTCAAAGCCGTCGAACGCATCTTTAAGCGGCTGGACGACGGTCTGATATTTCCTGCGGCCGCATTAGCCAACGTGAATACAGCCATTGCAGAGCTGGACACGGCGTCGAGATCTGCGCAGGGCAGCCTGCGAATAGTGGACGCGTTGTTCCTCCCGGGTCCGGGAATTGTCAAATCCAAAACCCAATGTACCGAGCAGGGATCGGCGCGCTGGCTACCCAAACCCACGGATGTGGTCGCAAACTTCGTACGGTTGGCGAATCCCGATGTTGAAAACGGCGGCGGTTATCGTGGCTTCCCGCTGTTGTGGTGGGATTGGTTGGCATTGGCCGACGTTGTTGCATTCTTTGTGCCCGACTGGATCGCCGATGTCTGGCCTGGCGAATACGCAAGCCACGGTCCCGACGGAACGATCACCCCTAATTTCAAGGACAAACTGCTCGCATTCGCGCAGGGCGACGTCAATTTGGGCCATATTCCGATGCTGGACGGCCACATCTGGGATTCGCTTTTCCGGGTTCTTGTCGCTTTGGCCTTGGGTATATTCCTTGGTGTGCCGCTGGGGCTTTTCATGGGGGTATCGCGGTTTTTCAAATCGTTCTTCGATCCGCTGATCGAACTTTACCGTCCGGTCCCGCCGCTGGCCTGGGCCCCGCTGATCCTGACAATTTTCGGCATTCAGGATGACGGCAAGATCTTCCTGCTGTTTATGGTGGCCTTTGCAATTATGGTGATCTCGGCACGTACAGGCGCGTCAGGTGTGCAGCTGTCGAAGATCCGCGCGTCTCACTCTTTGGGCGCGACCGACCGGCAGATCATGTGGACGGTGATTTTCCCGAATGCTCTGCCCGAAATCCTGACCGGTATCCGCATCGCCGTGGGCGTGTGTTGGGGCACGCTGGTTGCGGCAGAGATGCTTGCTGGAACCACAGGCGTGGGCTTCATCGAAAACATCGCCCGAACAGTATCCGACTATGAACTCATCTGGGTTACGATCCTGATCATGGGTATTCTGGGCCTGGTCTTTGATCTTATCATGCGGTGGATCATCCAGAAGACGATCCCGTGGCGCGGAATGGGGTAATCCGAAAAACCTTTAAGCGCCATTGGATCCCGCGCTACAAAATTTGCTGAACGCGCTGCTGTTTTGGCTTCAATGCATCCTGATGCGGCCTTGAATTTTGGTCATCAATCCTGTTCGCCGCATTGGTGTATGGATTAAAAGCAGGCCAACGATCGGTATCGCGACAGTTGCGACCACGTATTGATGCGTGTTCCGTTGCGCTCGGCCAAACTTCGATTGCCAATTGAGGTTCAACAAAAATTCTGACCTGCATACCTTGGCGACCATGAGTTTTGATGACGTATCCGCTGTTTGTCTGACGTCATGGCCTACCGGACAGATTTGAGGGTTTGAGCAACGGAGGACTTCTGGTTCATTGCAGACATCTAGGAGCGAAGATGAACAGGAAGTCCGCAACTTCGAAGGGCGCCGCCGGCAAGTTGGTCAGAATTTGTGAAGCATTCTCCGCCAGGGCCGACGCCGAACGTTTACCTGCAGGCATGGGCACGTCGTGGCGTGCGGGGAACGTCGTCCTGAAGCCGAGTCCTGGTCCCGCCGTGGCACGTTGTTTGGCGACCACACATGCCTGTCTTCCGGAGGATCCGAACTGTCGCTTTCAGAGACCTGTCCGGTCCAAATCCGGGACGTGGGAGGTGGACGGCTGGACGGCGTGGCAATGGATCAAGGGCGAGGCCCATCCATCGCGCGTGATCGAGACGCTGCGCGCGGCACGCGCCTACCACCGGCTGCTCGGCAGTCTGCCATACGATCCGGCTCTTGTTGGACGCGACGATCCCTGGGCGCGGGCGGACAGGGTCGCATGGGCGGAAGTGTCGGCGGAATATGGGGAGCCGTTCGATACGCTGCTTGGCCGTCTCCGTGTCACGCCCCCCGCACTCAAACGGCAGCGTGTTCATGCGGACCTGACAGGCAACGTCGTCCTGGCGGACGACCTGCCGCCTGGCATCATCGATCCAACTCTTTACTGGCGCCCGCCTGCCTTCGCGGAGGCAATCATTCTCGTTGATCAGGGCTGGTTCACCGACATACCCGATATTGCACCGTTCGTGGACACGCCCGCCCTGCCGGCGATGATCCGGATCGCTGCCCGGCGTCGCGTCGCAGAGCAGGTCGAGCAGATGAGATCCGGCAAGGATCGAGACATTTGTGTTGCAACCGCCAATCGCGTCGCGGAATGGAGCGAACGGGTGCTGAACCGGCTCACCTCACAGTAATGCTTGCAGTTTCGGGTGCTTGGATCAGATGGGTATGACCAAAGGAAACGGACCCCTGGTCGTTGCGCAATGAAGGGCAGAAGCAACCGCGACCCTGCTGTTAACAATTTCCAAATGCTGCAGATGATCGCCGGTGTCCGCAATGTGGCCTGCGACCGCAGCATTTCGTGTTCACGTTGGGCGTCGGCTTTGGGCGGATTTCGTCGAATTTCCTGAAACGTTCTGTGGATAAGCCGCCCGCCATACCACATGTGCTTGACCCTAAAACACCCATGAAATATGTCCTCAATCTACTGCGCGGGCGTTGTGTAGTGGTAAGACCTTAGCCTTCCAAGCTAATGACGCGGGTTCGATTCCCGCCGCCCGCTCCATTCACGGCCAGATGCGGTGATTTTCCTGAAAATACTCGACACCGGCGCGGTTTGCTGTTCGCCTATCTGCGCCATCGATTGCCGATTTTGCCAACGGCGCATGGCGCTCTGCCTCTGCCTGTCGTGGGTCGAGCACGCCGCCGTTCAGCCAGATTGGGTACCCCTTGAGCGTCAACATTCCTGACAGCCAGACATCGTCTACACCCCAAAGCACCGGTGGGATGTCGTAAAACGAGGCGTCAAACATCTTTGGCTTCACTAACACTCCCGCATAGCCCTCGAACACATCGACATAGCCCGAGCGCCTGAAAGTTCGCCGTGGCGGTGCAGTCAGGTCGCGATGTGCAGATTTCCTGACGGCCTTGCCGGATGGCTATGATTCATACGTTGGCGAACGCGGCGTCATGCTGTCGGGCGGGCAGAAACAGCGCATCGCCATTGCGCGGGCAATTCTGCGGGATGCGCCAATTCTGCTTTTGGATGAGGCGACAAGCGCCCTTGATGCTGAAAGCGAGCGACTGGTGCAATCAGCGGTCGATGAATTGTCGCAAAGTCGCACGACCCTGATTGTAGCGCACAGGCTGGCGACAGTGAAGAAAGCAGATCGCATCCTGGTGTTCGATGAGGGCCGGATTGTCGCCGAGGGCACGCATACGGAATTGGTGGCAGCCGGGGGGCTTTATTCTCGTCTGGCGAAGTTGCAGTTCACCGAAGGGCTTGCCGCAGAATAAGCCAATAACCCGATACATTGACCGGTGCTCATTCAAATGCCAACATCTTCAGGTATTTGCACACCGGGGGAACAGATGTCGGACTTTTCGCAGGAACAGGTTGAAAAGCGCGCGGCCATTCAGAAATCGGCGTCGATCATTGGCGTGATCGTCGCGCTAATTGTCGGGCTGGTCGCCTATTGGATTCTGGGCAGCCAGAACTCTGGAATCCGCATTGGCGGGTCCGCCGTTGTGGCGTTGGTCGCTGGTTTTCTTGTGCATCGCGCAAGTTTCAATTCCGGCGCGAAATCCGCGAAATGTGCGAATTGCGGCGCGGCGTTCAGCCGGTCGCGTACAGATCGGACAGAAGTTCTGGATTCCAGTTCGCGCGAAGAGGAAAGCGAAACTCAGGAAGACGGATCGACTAAAGTCACGACATGGATCGAAGAGGTCTATGACGTCACCGAGACATACACCTGTTCCACATGTCAGGATGAAACAACAAAGACCTACAAATCGAACCGACGGACCGGTGAAGAGGAAAAGGTCATTCCGGCACCCAAGCCTGCGGCGGCAAAGGGCGGCCAGAAAACATCCGGTGGTGACGCAGAAGATGCAGCGCCGAGTGGAAAGAAACGTTCGCGCAGCAGTCGCCGCTGAGGCGGCGATGAAACAGCCCGTTTACGGCGGTGATTATGGCGGACTGGAGGAAGCCGGTTAACCGGGTCCGATCAGTGCCGTTGTTGCCGGCATCCTTAATTTCCCCTTGCAACGGTCAAAGTTTCGCTGCGTCATACCTGAAATAACTTGCGTCCCTGCTTAACGCGCGTTGCACGCGCCTGCGCAACGGGCCGAATCTATAGGGGAGGAAATCGCAGATGGTTTATGCCACACTGGCCGACCGCAATTCGCTGCAGAATGAAATGCCGTGGGAAGATCGTGATGTTCCGGTCACGACATGGGGTCAGATATGCCGAACGGCAGAGACCTTTGGTGATCGTCCTGCGACCACGTTTCAAATGTTTTCAGGGCCGAACGATCCGGCGGAAACCCTGACTTGGTCAGAACTTCGGGATCGGACAGCGCAGGTCGCCAACACATTTCGCGCTCTTGGAATCGGCGAGAAGGACGTTGTGGCTTACATCCTTCCCAACGCCACCGAAACCATCCTGACGTTTTTGGGCGGGCAGGTCGCGGGCATTGTTAATCCGGTCAATCCTTTGCTGGAACCCGAACAGATCGGCGCGATATTGCGGGAAACGGGCGCCAAACTTGTGGTGACGCTGAAAGCTTTTCCAAAAACCGATGTGGCGCAAAAGGTCGCCCAGGCGGTGGAACTGGCCCCAAATGTCGAAACGGTGTTGGAAGTCGACCTGCTGCGTTACTTGACTGGTCTGAAAAAAATCATCGTTCCGTTGATCCGCCCCAAGAACCCGGTGAACCACAGGGCACGTGTGCTGGATTTCGCAATGGAGGTCGAGGCCCAACCTGCGACGCTTGTGTTTGACGATTCGACCGAAGACCGTGTGGCCGCCTATTTCCACACCGGCGGCACAACCGGGATGCCGAAAGTCGCACAGCATTATTATCGCGGCATCATCTATAACGCGTGGCTGGGTGGTAAATTACTGTTCACCGAAAAGGATGTGCAGATTGTGCCACTGCCGCTGTTCCATGTATTCGCGACAATCGTGAATATGGGCGCGTCTCTGGCCTCCGGCGCGCATATCGTGTTTCCAACCCCGCAAGGGTATCGTGGCGACGGCGTGTTCGACAATTTCTGGAAACTGATCGAACGCTATCAGGCAACGTTTATGGTGACCGTCCCAACCGCGATTTCAGCCCTGATGCAGCGCCCGGTTGATGCGGATATCTCTTCGCTTCGTCTTGCATTTTGCGGCTCTGCTCCATTGCCTGTCGAGCTTTACAAGCGCTTTGAGGATGCGGCCAATGTCACGATTTGCGAGGGTTATGGGTTGACAGAGGCGACCTGCCTTGTGTCGATCAACCCGCCCGAAGGCGAAAAGAAAATCGGATCGATTGGATATCCGTTCCCATACTCGGACGTCCTGATTGTCAATGACACAATGGATGGCCCTGCGGAGGCGCCCAAAGGCGAGATAGGTGAGATTTGTGTTTCAAGCCCGGGGGTTACGCCATCGGGAACATATACCGAAGCCGAAAAAAACAAGGATCTCTACCACTATGGCACCCATCTGCGCACGGGCGATCTGGGTCGCATCGATAAGGATGGGTATCTTTGGATCACCGGTCGGGCGAAAGACCTGATCATCCGCGGCGGCCACAATATCGATCCCGCGATCATCGAGGAAACGCTTGCGGGCCACGAAGCCGTGGCGTTTGCTGGCGCGATCGGGCAGCCGGATGCACATTCGGGCGAATTGCCTTGTGCCTATGTAGAGCTCGTGGGCGGTGCTTCGATCAATTCCGATGAGCTTTTGGCCTTTGCCGAGGAAAAGGTTGGCGACGTCGAACGCGCCGCTGTGCCAAAATATCTGGAAATTCTGGATGAATTGCCGAAGACCGCGGTCGGCAAGGTATTCAAGCCTGATCTTCGTAAGCGGGCAATCACGCGGATCTATAACGACGCGTTATCTGAGGCCGGTTTGGCCGCGCATGTCGTTGCCGTCACCGAGGATAAAAAGCGCGGTCTTGTGGCGCAGGTTTCCAAGACGGGTAACGTCGACGAGGAAGCTGTGACCAAGTTGCTTGGTTCCTTCGCGCGCCCGTTTGACTGGACCTGAGGCTGGCGTTCGAATTGCTAAAGCAATCCGACCAACCGGGGGGCCAGCCCCGTCGTCCATTGGTTGCTCGAACCAATGGCGCAAACTAGGACGACCCCCCGATGTATTTTTGGCCAGATGAAGGAGCGGGCCGATTACCGTGTGCGCCGCATTCGGGCTGAAACCACCCGGGCACAATAAGACCGCAAAATTCTAAGCGCGCGTGAAACTCCACAGCGTTTCCTGCTGCCACTTCATCCCCGGCGCCAGAAGGATTGTGGGAAAGTCAGGATTGGCCATTGCGTCAGGCCAGTACTGTGTTTCCAGCGCCAACCCGCCGTAAGCCTGAAGTTGGCGCCCATCCAGCAGCGTCGCAGGCGCATCGCCCAAAATGTGACCGTCAAACACCTGCAAACCCGGCGCGGTTGTGGCCAGTTTCATGGTGATGCCGGTCGGTCCGTCCAGTTGCGCAACCGGTGTGAGCGCGCGGGGCGTGTTTGACAGGCAAAGGTTCAGGTCGAGCAATCCTTCCGCCCCCGCCTCAATTGTGCGCGACGTGCGAAAATCAAACCGGGTGCCCGCCACATCAGAAACCGCGCCTGTGGGCAGCAATATTTCGGGGTCAAGCGGCGTGGTGCACTCGGCACTCACTGCCAATATATGCCCATCGGTCGTTGGATGAGGTCCGAGATTCCAGTAACTGTGATTGGTTGGGCTGATCGGCGACAACCGGTCAGTCTCGGCAGCGATTTCCAGTTTCAGTGTGGCATCTGCGACCGTAAAACGCGCGGCTATGTGGCGATTGCCGGGAAACCCACCTGTGCCATCCGGCAAATGCGCAGACAATGTGGTGGAATGTGGATTGTGCTCTTCGATCTTCCAAACTAGATGCTGTAGACCCGTGGACCCGCTGTGAAGCGTGTGGCCTCCCGGTGTGTTCGCCTCGAACTGGTGGGTCACACCGACGATAGCCGCACGGGCGTTTGAAATACGGTTGGCCACGGGCCCAACAATGGACCCGACGTGGAAATGCGCGCCCTCATAGGGTGCCAGCTCATCAAAGCCAATCGTCAGGCTGTGATCGACGCCATTGAGGCGGACATCATGCAAGATAGCACCAAGAGTCAGGACACTGACGTCAAGCGCATCGCTGCGCAATGTTATGCGGTGAACTGTTTCGCCTGATTGCGTATTGCCAAATGGGGCAATCATTGCGCCTGCCAATGCACCCCGGCGGCGGGGATAGTGATGCCGTCGTGGGTGACGGGAACAGCGTTGTAGTTGAACAAAAACCTGTGCCCGGCTGTCAGCCTTTGGCGCAGGCCGCCGGGCATTTCAACGGTGCTGAGTCCGGCCTCTTTGCAAACACGCGCGGTGATGCGGGCGAATGCCGTGTCATCCGGCCAGCCAGCGAGGTAGAGCAAGTTGCCCTCACGGACCAGATACGGGCGGCCATCATCGGTGGTTTCGACGACGTCTGTGGCCCCCTCTAGGGCTTCAAACCATCGCGTATTCGCACCGCCCTCGGCGAGCGGCATTTCCGCACCCGGAGGCAGGCTTTCTACCAGTGACACCGTTGCATCCAATCCGGGCAAGTCGGGTGGCAGGGGCAGGCGGATGGCCATTTCGTCCGTCTTCGAATTCGTGCGTGGTCCAAGCACGGCAAGGCCGTCGTAGGTGGCCAATGCTTCCAACAACCCGGATTTTAGGGTGACCGCGCCGGGGATAAACACAGCACGGTATGGCGACAAGTCGCCCGAATCCGGTGGCAGGAAATCGACGTTAAGGCCCAATCGTCGCAGCGCGCGATAAGTGTCAAAAACCAATGCGAAATAGTCGAAATCTGCACCTTGCGGTTGAATTTCCCAAGCCCATTGTGAAGCATAGTCAAAGACAATGGCCACATCCGCTTGGGCCGGGTCGGTGTCGGGCAGTTGTTCAATTTCTCTGGCCACTTGTGCGGCCTCGGCCAGCGCCGGGGCGGCCTGACTGTCGGGGCGCAGCAACCCGGCATGCATCTGTTCCTGTGCAAACGGCGCTTGGCGCCAGCGGAAGTAACACACGGTTTCCGCCCCATGCGCGAACGCTTCCCACGCCCAAAGGCGCGCCATGCCCGGCAAAGGTGCGGGGTTCCAGGGTGCCCAGTTCACGGGTCCGGGCTGTTGTTCCATGACCCACCATCGGCCACGCCCGACGGCGCGGTAAAGATCATGGTGAAAGGCCTGAAAATCCGGATCTCCTTGTTTCAGAAACCTCTTTTTTTGCGCCTCGTCTGCGCCCAGTCGGTCAGACAGAAACCCGATCGGATAGCTGTCCCATGACGCGATATCAAGATCGGCACCGACGTCGAAATGATCAAAATCGGTCACGCGACCCATGTAATTGTGGAGGATCGGCGCGTCGGAGTGCCGGCGAATGATGTCTACTTGCGCCCGATTGAATCGTACAACCTGATCGGATGCAAACCGGCGAAATGCCATGACATGTGCCGGGTTGGGTTCTGTCACTGTCAGGTTCGGCAATTCGATATCGTTGAAATCGCGGTATTCCATCGACCAAAATACATTGCCCCATGCGCGATTTAATACATCCGGCGATTGATAACGTTGAGCCAGCCAGTCGCGAAATGCTTCGCGTGCGGCATCAGAATAGCTGATCGTTGTGTCATGGCAGCCATATTCATTGTCTGTCTGCCACGCCTGAATGTGCGGGTTTCGCCCATATCGCTTGGCAAGAATGCGGGTGATCCGACGGCAATCTTCCAGATAACCTTGATGGGAAAAGCAATAATGCCGCCGCGATCCGAATTTCCGTGGTCGCCCCTCGGCGTCGACGGCCAACATGTCCGGGTGTTTATCCAACATCCAGCGCGGTGGCGTTGCCGTGGGCGTCCCGAGGATAACCTTTAAACCTGCCGACCCGAGGGTTTCTATCGCCCGGTCCAGCCAATCCAGTTGCAAATCACCCGGATCCGGTTCCATCCGGGACCACGCAAACTCGCCAATCCGCACCCATGTCAGGCCGGTTTCAACCATCCGCGCGGCATCGTCCGCCCACATCTCTTCGGGCCAGTGTTCCGGATAGTAACAGACGCCGAGGGTTGGTTTCATCAGTTTCGCCAGTGATTTAAGTGGGTTATCGTCGTGCGGGCTTTCAGCGCGTCACAGGATCACCCGGTGTTCGGCTTGCCCTTTGGTTTCGGTTTCCAAAACGAAGGTCTGCCCATGGGCCGGGTTTGCGGCGAACTCGTCTGCTGAAACGTCCTGACGGGCAGTCGTGACATAGAGTGAGGTCAAATCTTTGCCGCCGAAAGCGGGGCAGGTTGTGTATTTCGCAGGAATTGGATGGGCCTCGATGAATTTGCCGTCGCTTGAGTAGACTGCGACGCGGCCCGCTCTGTACTGTGCGTTCCACAGCGTGCCATCTTCTGCGCAGACCATACCATCCATGAAGTACCCGTCTTCGTGCACAGTCAGCTCTGGTTCTCCTAACGGCCAGCCATGCTCGTCCAGTGCCGTGCGCCAGACTTTGCCGTCTCGGGTGGCGGAGAAATATGCGTGCCGACCGTCAGGCGTAAAGCATTGAGCGTTTGGTATTGCGATATTTGAAAACAACATCCGCAATTCACCGCGATAATAACGATAAATCGTTCCTGGCCTAGATTGCCCCCGCTTGGCCATCGTGCCGATCCAGAACCCGCCTTGCGGGTCGGCGCGGCCATCATTGGGTCGGCTGCCCGGGTCTTGCGGCTCCAGATGCGCAACGAAGGTTTCGGAGCCCGTTTCAAGATTAAAGTCGAAAAGCCGCGTTTCATCAGCAATCAGCAGCGTGTCGCGACCTGTCCAGCCTGCGGCGGAAACATTGCTGGCGAATGTCCAGGCAAGTTCTTTGTCCCCATCGCGACCAAGCAATTGGTTTTCAAGAATATCGAACCAGAACATCTGTTGACGTTCGGGATGCCAAAGAAGCCCCTCGCCCAGGTGGCACGACCGTTTATCGAACAGCTCAGCATTCATGGATCAACCTCTGATCAGCGCGCCAGCCGGCCGCTTCTGTTATCTCGCGTTATAGGCATCGAATGACACGACGGACTCTTTCGCCTTTGCGGCTATGTCCGCAACTGCCATTCCGGGTTTGTATAACGATGACCCAAGCCCGAACCCGTTGGCGCCCGCATTCAGCCAATCGGCAAAGTCGCTTGGCCCGACACCGCCGACTGCAAAAACTTGCGTTTCCGTGGGCAGCACAGCTCGTATAGCCTGTAAGCCATCCGTTCCCATCAGGGATGCCGGAAAAATCTTCAGACCGGTCGCGCCCGCCTCCAATGCCGCAAATGCCTCTGTCGGTGAAAACACACCCGGCCAGCTTTGCATTCCCAGATCCCGCGTCGCGGCGATGACTGCCGGGTTGCAATTGGGCGAAACCACTAGCTTGCCGTTCACGCGACAAACGTGCGCGACCTCTTCCGTCGTCAACACCGTTCCGGCCCCGATCAGCGCGTCGTTTCCAAACGCTTCCGCCATGCGTTCAATCGAGCGATAGGGGTGTGGAGAGTTCAGCGGCACCTCAATCCGGTCGATGCCGGCGTCGATCAATGCAGCGGCGGTCGCGACTGCGTCGTCAGGTTCGATACCGCGAAGAATGGCAATCAGTGGTCGGCTCATATGGTCAGTGTCAGTTCGTTATAGGCGGCGGTCAAGCCCGCAAGTGACATCTTGGCGGCGTCCGCCGTACTTGCGTCCATGCCCTGCGACCGAAGCGCGATTTGATAATTTGCGACAAGCTGGTCTGCGCCGATCAAAACGACATCCTGACCGAGCCAATAGGGCCTGGCTGCGGCAAGTTCTGCGCCAATCAGAAGCCCTGAAAGCATGGCCCTGCCGGTCGCACCGGACTGATCAGAAACAAGCGACGCAGCACGCAGCGAGAACAGCTTTGCCGCCATCTGTTCGGGGCGCGACAGCGCGTCCGACACGGCAACGCCAAAGGCATCCTGATCCCAGCCGTTTTCTGCAACTGAATGCCGCAACACCGAAAATTCCGCCAACAACCCGAACAATTCGCCAGACATGAAGGTCCGAAAGCTGACAATTTCTCCAGCGCTGATGTGGACCCACTTAGTGTGTGTCCCCGGCAGGCAGAGAATTCCATCAAAATCGGGGTTCCCCGCCAGATATCCCGCAATCTGGGTTTCCTCGCCGCGCATCACGTCAGGCGGCTCTTGCTGCATCACGCCGGGGATGATGTGAACCCTGATCGAAGCGCTCTCGCTCGGCGCGACAATAGGTATTCCCACGTTCACAGGGCAGGGGACCGCACGATAGGGTGCCTCAACCCAACCTTGCCGCGCGCCGACCATGCCACAGGCGATGACTTCAGTGCGCTCCTTGTGAAGCCACGGCTGGATCAGTTTCAATAGCGCCGGCTCGAAATCTTTTTGTGAAAGCCCTCCCATACCGTCGTCAGATGCGGCGCTTGCCAGAACCGAGCCACCAGCACCCATCGCGAACGCGCGCAGACGGGTCGTACCCCAGTCAACTGCAATCCATTCGGCGTTGATTGAACCCGTCATCCCGTTGTTACCACGCCGCCATCGACCGCCATAAGTTGCCCGGTCATCATTCGGCTGGTGTTAGAGGCCAGGAAAAGCGTTGCGCCGACGATATCCTGTTCGTCCAGCGTGTCTTTCAGGCATTGCTTGGCGATATGGGAGGTCAGTGCCTCTTCGGTCACCCACATGTCTTTCTGCTTGTCGGTCAGCACCCAGCCCGGCGCGATGGCATTGACGCGGATGCGGTCGGGTCCGAATTCGCGCGCCAACGCGCGGGTCATACCGGTGATCCCGGCGTTGGACGTCGCGTAAACCGGATAGCCCGCATTGCCCATCATGTAGCTGATGGAACTGAAATTGATGATCGATCCACCTCCGGCACGCTGCATACCGGGAATGACGGCCTTTGCGGTGAAAAAGTAAGCCTTTAGATTGATCGCCGTGGACCAGTCCCAGAACTCTTCGTCCGTTTCCAGCGTCGCGTGGCGTTTGTCGTTGGCGGCGTTGTTGACGAGGATCGTGATGTCGCCGTGGGCTTCGCTCGCCTGTTTGATACAGCGCTCCAAGGCGTGGGTATCCGTGATGTCGCAGGGCAGGAAAAGCGGCGCGCGGTCGTGTTTTGCTGTCATTGCCGCAACGAATTCGGATGCATCCGAACGCTGAACAAAGGCGACACTCGCCCCCTGCTGAAGAAATCCCTCGGTCAGCGCGGCGCCGATGCCGGAACCGCCGCCGGTGATGAAAACGGACGCGCCACTAAGGTCGGGATATGTCGCACGTGTCATGACAACTTCCCCTTCGATCCCGCGCCCATAGGGAGGGCGAGGCGGCGCTCTCCCGAACGGCACTTTCCCCCTCCTGCCACGAAGGGGGTTAGAGGGGAGGTTCCTGCCAATCCAACGCTCATGCCGCTTTCCTAACCCTTGCCCACTCGGGCAGCCAATCCCCATGCGCGGCCAACAGGTCATCCACCATCGATCTGATCTGACGCAGATCCAGTTCGGCGGCAGTGTGCGGATCCATCATTGCCGCGTGATAGATGTATTCGCGGTTTTCCTCGACCAACGCCCGCACGGTCAATTCCTGCACGTTGATCTGCGTGCGCATCAGCGCGATCAGTTGTGGCGGGATGTCGGAGACGGTTTCGGGGCGAATGCCGTCTGCGTCGATCACGCAGGGTGTCTCCACCGCGGCCCGCATTGGCAGTTGCGGGATTTGGCCAGTGTTGGCGAGGTTGCCGTAAAATATGAACGGCTCGTTCGTCGCGACCGCGTTCATCATATCGGCGGCGAATTCGTGGCTAACAGTGGTGTCGAGTATCGCAGAGGCATCTTCAGCCCCAGCTTCCCGCAACGCCTTGGCCTGTTTCGCCCAATCGCCGATCTGCTCTTCGCAGCGCTTGGGGTATTCATCTAGCGGGATCTGAAATGTTTCGATCAGATCCTCGCGACCTTCCTTGATGAACCACGGGACATACTCAGCAAAATGTTCGGAACTTTCGGTGCAGAAATATCCAAGCTGCGCCATCACTTCGTAACGCACTTTGTTGGGGCAGCGCGGCATAAGAAGCGGCGGCTTGGGCAAGCGACCGGCGCGGTAACCATCCAGCAGCGCGGGATAGATGTCGTGGCCTTCGTGTTCCAGATGCAGGAAAAACGCGACGTGGTTCACCCCGGCAACACGGTAATCAAGACCGGCGGGATCCAGTTCAAGGTCATGGCAAAGCTCTGCCACCGTATTCTGTACCGAATGGCACAGGCCGACCTGTTTGACATTCGGATACCGCTCGGCCAACGCCCATGTGTTGATCGCCATTGGATTGACGTATTGCAGCATCAAAGCGTCAGGGCAGACCTCTGCCATATCCGCGGCCAGCGACCACAAATGCGGTACGGTGCGCAGCCCCCGCATGATGCCGCCAATTCCCAACGTGTCGGCAATTGTCTGTCGAAGGCCATACTGCTTTGGAATTTCGAAATCCGTAACAGTGCAGGGTTTATAGCCGCCGATCTGAAACGCCACGACAACGAAATCCGCGCCCTCAAGCGCACGGCGTTGATCGGTGTGGGTCTCAATACTCGCGCCTGTACCCATCGCCTCTACGAGTTTGCGCGCGACGATCCCAGAGTCTTCCAAACGCGCAGGATCGATATCCATCAGCGCGAAAGTGGCGTCCGCAATCGCCGGAAAGTGCAGGCAGTCGCCAACGATGTTCTTCATGAAAATCGTCGAACCGGCACCGATGAAGGTGATCTTCATGTCGCTGAACCTTAGGTCTTCGTTACTTCACCGCGCCAAGTGTCAGCCCGGCAATGAAGTGGCGTTGCATCAGGAAGAACATGGCCACCGGTGGTAGGGCCGCAATGATCGAACCCGCGCTCATCAGGTGATACATTGCCCGGTATTGGGCGTTGAAGCTGGTGATGCCTGCGGTCACGGGCTGGGCGTTTTCGCCTTGCGTCAGCACAACGGCCCAGAAGTAATCGTTCCAGATGAAGGTGAATATCAGCACACTCAACGCGGCGATGGCCGGTTTCATCAGCGGCAGCACGACATACCAGAAGATGCGCCATTCCGCGACGCCTTCGACGCGCGCGGCCTCGATCAGTTCATAGGGCAGGGCGCGGATAAAATTTCGCATGAACAACGTGCAGAAACCGGTCTGGAACGCGACATGGAACAGGATCAGGCCGGTTTTGGTGTTGTAAAGGCCCATATCCAGCGTCAGGTCGCGCACCGGAACCATCAGGATCTGGAACGGTACGAAATTGCCCGCGATGAACATGAAGAAAATCAAAAGGTTGGCGCGGAAGCGATAGATGCCAAGGGCAAATCCGGCCATGCAGGACAGCGCCACCGCACCGATCACCGTTGGCACCGTGATAATGAAAGAATTCAGGATATAGCGCGGCATAGCGGAGTTGAAGACCTGGCCGTAATTGCTGAAAAACTCAAACGAAGACGGCCAGCCCCAGTAGTTACCGGTCGTGAAATCGGTATCGGGGCGGATCGAGAACAGGGCCACAGCGATCAGTGGCGCCAGCCACAGGATCAGCGCGATGGGCAGCATCGACTGATAGGTGACTTGTGCAGACTGGCTTTGGCGTTGGATTGGGGCCGGGAACATCTATTCACTCCCCTTCCGTGGTGGCAGGTTGGCGGTCTTTTTCTTGGGAAGACCCGCGCGGATCAGGTCATAGGAAACATTAATGCGATGGGTCACTTCGTCCTTCGCGGTGCCCGGTTCGACCCGGATCCAACTGCGATGGAAATAGGGTGCTTTGATCCCGACACCGGCGTCGATCAGCATGGATGCCGTCTCGACACTGTCGGTCTTGACCGAAACGCCATCCGCCATCGACCCGATACAGGCAAACATCTTGTCACAAAGCTTCCGCGCGTCATGCCCGCCACCCCACGGGTCCGACCATTCTGATCCGGGCAGGGATTTGCATGTTTCATTGACAAGTTCGCGGAAAGGAGAGGTCATCGCCGCGCCTCCTTTTCATCCTGCCACATCCGCCACAGGAAATAGCCGATGAAGACCAGCATGATCAGGAACAGGATCACAGAGATCGCCGCGCCATAGCCCATGCGGAAGCCATATTCCGACAGTGATTTTTCGAACATGTAAAAGCTCAGGACACGTGTCGAACCAAACGGTCCGCCATTGGTCATGATTGAGATCAGGTCAAAGGACCGGAGCGCACCGATGATCGTGACCACAAAAGCGATGAAGGTGGCTGGACGCAGCTGTGGAATGATGACGTACCACAACATTTTCCAACCCTTGGCCCCGTCCAGACGGGCGGCCTCGACCTGTTCGGGATCAACGGCGTTCAGACCCGTCAGGTAAAGGATCATGCAATAGGCCGTCTGCGGCCATAGGCCAGCGGCAATGATGCCGTAAGTTGCCCAGGTCGGGTCGCCCAGCACATTGACCGTGCCAAGCCCGACCAGCCCAATGATACCGTTGAACAGCCCGTATTGAGGGTCATAAAACCAAGTAAATACAAGGCCCACTACAATCTGGCTGATGACAAAGGGGAAGAAGAACAACGACTTGTAAAGCCGAATGCCCCGTACCGTCTGGTTCAGGAAAAGCGCAATGAAAAGACCGGCAGGGATCGCCAGCAAGTAGAACACCAGCCACTTGGCGTTGTTCCATAGCGACGTGTTGAACGCCCGGTCATCCGTTAGGAGCTTCTCGTAATGCGCCAGACCGACATATTCCCCGAGAAATTCACCATCCGGCCCGTCCAGCCCGTCCCACTTGTAAAGCGAGATGTTGAAACTTTGTCCAATCGGCCAGATTACATAAAGAACAAACATGACCGTTGCCGGGATCAGAAACAACCACGGTGTCACCGCGATCTGATTTCGTGCGTACCAACTCTTGCTTGGAATATCGGCTGCTGTTGCCATCTGCCCCTCTTTTCTGACCGGGAACAATCTTCAGGGAAAAATGCGGATCCGCACTTATCGCTAAAGACCGGAGGAGGGTGGGCATGCCTGCCCACCCCGATTTTACGAAAGTGTCCTAATAGACGTCCTGGCGCACGGATTCCAAACGCTCAAGAATGTCGTCCAGATTGTCCGGGAACACCATGAATTCCTGCATACCTTCCATCGCGGCCTTGGCCATTTCGGCCGGGAAGTCGCGGTCGAAGAACTGGGCAACACCGCCGGGGCTGTTGGTTGACAGCATGGCGAAGCCTTCGTTCAGGAACTTGTCGTCATCGACACCGGACATCGCATTGACCGGAAGTTGGCCAAGGTTTTTGCCGTTGTTGATTTCGGTCTGCTCGGAAGCCGAAGCGACAAAGCGCAGGAATTCGCGCGCGTTGTCTTTGTTGGATGCGTTCGCAGGGATGTGGAACGTATCCGTCGGCGCGTCTTCTGCCAGTGCGACGCCGGGCGTGATCGGCGGAAACTGGTGGAAGTCGAGCTGTTCGTCCGTCAGGCCAGCTTCGCGCAGCGGTGCCACGGCAAAGTTACCCTTCAGGATCGCTCCGGCAGACCCGTCAACAATGAACGGCAGAGACTGCTGCCAGTC
Source organism: uncultured Paracoccaceae bacterium (assembly GCA_951812305.1). Taxonomy (GTDB): domain Bacteria; phylum Pseudomonadota; class Alphaproteobacteria; order Rhodobacterales; family Rhodobacteraceae; genus Rhodobacter_B. Next base: position 633,547 of record CATOSB010000002.1, on the reverse strand, counting down.
CTTGTTCTGGTGATCGTCAACGAACGCGCCAAGGTCGATCAGGCGACGCCAGTTCGCGAAGGTTTCGCGTACCCGGTCATCGGTCCACTCAACTTCACCGCGGGCCATCGACATGTGGAAGTCGAATCCGTGGGTCCGCATGTTGAGGTAATCGAACCAGCCCGATGCCGTCCACAGCCACTTGGTGCCGATGGTATAGCATTTGCGGCCAGATTCGATCATCTTTTCGCAATTCGCGACCATCTCGTCAAAGTCGGCGGGCTCACCAATGCCCAGCTCTTCATAGATGTCTTTGCGGTAATATACGCCCCACTGATAGTAGGTATAGGGCACGCCCCACTGCTTACCATCAATGGTCATCGCGCCTTTGGTCGAAGCGAGGTTTTCGGCGATTTCGGGTTCTGCCCAAAGGTCAGAGACGTCTTCGAAAAGTCCGGCGTTGACATATGGTGTCATCCGGTTTGCGGCATACCAGGTGGCAACATCCGGCGCATTCGCGGTCAGGAAGTTACGGATCTGGGTCTTGTAAGCCTCTCGGTCGATGACCGTGGTTTCGATGTTCAAATCAGGATGCTGCTCCTGAAAGCGGGCAATCATCGCCTCCATCGTTGCCCGCGGCGCAGGGTTTGATGTGTCGAGAAAGATTTTCAGATCACCGGAAAGCTGGTGGCTGCCGGCAAAGGCACCGCCTGCAACCGTTAAGGCCGCGGCAGACGCGAGTAGAATGGAACGCATATTGTCCTCCCTGTGGTTCCACTATGTGGGACATTTATCTCAAGTATTGATCCTTTAGTCTCAACTCGCTATAGATGTCAAGAGTTGCGGGGCAATTCCCGCACCAGATGTTAGGGCTACCAACCTTGAACAAGCAAGTTGGAACAGACGGCACGGTCGGAAAGGCGCTGGATATCCTCGATATTGTCGTGGGATTCGCGCGGGCTGTGCGGTTTTCCGAATTGCTGGAGGTCAGCCCGTATCCGAAAGCGACGCTGCACCGGATTCTGCAAACGCTGACGAATCAGGGGATGCTGTCACTTGATCCTGACAGGCATACTTATTCGCCTGGAATGCGCCTGGTGCGCATCGCGCATCACGCCTGGAACCAGTCCTCGCTTGCACCATTGGCAGAACCATTCGTTACGTCGCTTGCTGCTGATGTTGGTGAAACCATTCATCTGGCCCAAATGGAAAATTCCCGCGTCGTGTTTGTCGACAAGCACTCGCCGCCCGATGGTTTTCGCACGATGGCGCAACCCGGGCGCAGATCGCCTGCGCATTGCACCGGCGTTGGCAAGGTAATGCTGGCCTTTATGGACGCAGATAAACGGGATGCCGCCATTGAGCGTCAGCTATTCGAGCCGTTTACGCCAGCAACACATCAAACGCGCGAGACGTTGCTGCCGGAACTTGAAGCGATCCGTAAAGACGGGATCGCATTTGATCGCGAAGAACATGAACGGGGAATCATCAGTATTGCCGCGCCTATTTTTGGTGGCGGCGATTACGTAATCGGGTCGATTTCCGTTGTGACATCGACCTTGAAAATGTCCTTAAACGAAATCGAGAAATTCCGCCCCGCGCTATTGCGGACAGCCACTCAAATCGGAAGCGAAGCTTCGGTCTGGCCCTATCCGCTGGCGCAATAAACTCTGGAGAACGTACGAAATGTCAGGTGTCACACTAAAAAACACGATCAAACGCTACGGTGACGTGCAGGTTATTCACGGTGTCGATCTTGACATTCAGGACGGTGAATTCTGCGTATTCGTCGGGCCATCAGGTTGCGGCAAATCCACATTGTTGCGGATGATCGCAGGGCTGGAGGAAACAACCGAAGGCACGATCAATATCGGAACCCGCGATGTGACCCGTATGGACCCCTCTGAACGCGGCGTCGCGATGGTGTTTCAGACATACGCGCTCTACCCGCATATGTCGGTGGCCGAGAATATGGGTTTCGGCCTGAAAATGAACGGCTACCCAAAGGCCGAGATCAACGAAAAGGTGGGCGAGGCTTCCAGGATCCTCAAACTCGACCCGCTTCTTGATCGCAAACCCAAGGCGCTGTCGGGCGGGCAACGCCAGCGCGTGGCGATTGGTCGGGCCATTGTGCGCGGCCCGGAAGTGTTTCTCTTTGACGAGCCGCTTTCCAACCTCGATGCTGAACTGCGTGTCGAAATGCGCGTCGAAATCTCACGCCTGCACTCAGAAATCGGCGCGACAATGATTTACGTCACCCATGATCAGGTCGAGGCGATGACGCTGGCCGACAAGATCGTGGTTTTGCGCGCGGGCATCATCGAACAGGTCGGTGCCCCGCTGGATCTTTATCGTGATCCCGACAATAAATTCGTCGCCGGTTTCATCGGCTCGCCAGCCATGAACTTCTATGAAGGTGTCGGTGCCAAGGGTGGTGTCGAGGTGCCGGGTCTGGGCGGCGCATTGGTCAAAACGAACGTCAAAATTGATGCGGGTAAGCCGGTAACCGTCGGTATGCGGCCCAACCATCTGACCATCGCACCAGATGGTGAAAGCCATGCGGTGGAATTGACGGAATCGCTGGGTGGCGTGTCTTACGTCTATCTGAACGCGGAAAGTGGCGACCGGATGATTGTCGAAGCCCGCGAGGATCAACCGGTTCCCAAGGGTTCGCGGGTCGGCATCACCTTTGACGCGGCAAACGCCTACTTTTTCGATCCGGAAACTGAACTGCGGATACGTTAACGCGGGCGGGCGCGCGAAATTTTAAATTTCGCGTTTTTGAAAGCTCTTAAAGAGCCCTCTAGGGGGGAGGTCGGTCGCTGCCCGAGACAAGCTCGGGCAGGCAAGACGTAACGTGGTCGCGAGAACTGGTGGTTGAGACGATTGTCGGGAGGGAAGGGTTTTGGGAGAGCCTCTAGAGCGTCGTCCTTGAAATCTGAATCGATGGGATTCCCACGTGGCAGGTTTTGTGATTCACCATATGTGGAGGTGGATCATGGGCAAATCGCTATCACTGGATATTCGGGAACGTGTCGTCGCTTTGGTTGATGACGGCCTTTCCTGCCATGAGGCTGCGCGGCGTTTACGGATATCAGCTGCCAGCGCGGTGCGGATCATGCAACGTAAGAGGCGAACGGGTGGGGTGAGAGCTGCGCCTCAAGGCCGCCCTCGGCGCAGCAAGCTGGATGTGGTCTCAAACTGGCTTAAGACACGCGTGGAAGCCGAGCCGGATATCACTATGCCGGAACTGGCCGAGGTGCTGAAACAGGAACATGCCCTCACCGCGACACCGGCGATGCTCTCGCGTTATCTGATCCATCGTCTTGGGTTCACATATAAAAAAATCCCTGATCGCGACGGAGCGGCTGCGCAAACGGGTGCGCGCTGCCAGGTACGAGTGGCAGCACCGCCGGATGCCGAGGATGCGCCTTGAGCCGCACCGGCTGGTTTTTATCGACGAAACAGCTGTCACGACCAAGATGACACGGCTTCGTGGTCGATCCCCACGCGGCACCCGGCTGGAAGCCGACGCGCCCTTCGGCCACTGGCGCACCCAGACCTTCATCGCGGGCCTGCGGATCGACGAACTCAGCGCCCCCTGGGTGCTGGACGGCCCCATGAACCGCGCCGCGTTCGACCTCTACATCGAGACCCAGCTGGCTCCAACGTTGCAGCCGGGCGATGTGGTGATCGCCGACAACCTGTCATCGCACAAATCGGCCAATGCGCAGGAACTGCTGAAGTCGCAAGGCAGCTGGCTGCTCTTCCTGCCGCCGTATTCGCCCGATCTCAACCCGATCGAAATGGCGTACTCGAAACTCAAGGCACACCTGCGTCGGCTCAAGGCCCGCACCTTCGACGCCCTTTTCCAATCCGTCGCCCAAACCTGCGACCTCTTCCCGCCAACCGAGTGCCGAAACCTCTTCAAAGCTGCCGGATATGTTGCAGATTAGATGGACGACGCTCTAGAAAGGTTTCAGCGCCTCACAAATCCTGACCGAAACATAAGAGGTTGCCGTCCGGATCGCGAATGGCAATCTCTCGCATCCCATAAACTGTGTCTCTTGGGCCTTCCAAATCAACGCCTTTGGTGGTGAATTCCTTCGCCAGCGCGTCCACATCGCCAGTGTGAAAATAGGCGCGCCAGGCGGGCGACGGTTCGGGATCGGCCCCTTGCCAGGCATCGATGAACAACGTTGCAGCGCCGCGTTTGAAAATACCGAACCGGGGTGGCGTGCCACCTTCCTCAGACAGGCTGAATCCCAAGGTCAAAGTATAAAAGCTGCGAGAGGTGGCGTAGTCGCCAGATCTCAGCACCGGAATTGAAGACGTCAGCGTCACGCGGCGTGTCCGCCGGCTTCAGTCAACACAAACGCATCGGCGCATTGTTTTGCCAGGGCGCGGACCCGCCCGATATAGGCCTGACGCTCAGTGACAGAGATCACGCCTCGCGCATCCAGCAAGTTAAACAAGTGACTGGCTTTGATGCACTGGTCGTAAGCCGGATGCGCCATGACGATGCGCCTGCCGGTCTTGGGGTCGATATGGTCTTCAGCCAGAATCCGCGCGCATTCCGCTTCCGCTTCTTCGAATTGCTTCAGCAGGATGTCGGTGTTCGCCACATCGAAATTCCAGCGGCTGTATTCCTCTTCAGTCTGCCTGAAGATGTCCCCATATTTCAGGGCAATAGGCGCCTGCGGGTCATTGAACGGCATGTCCATGACGTGGTCGACGCCCAGCACATACATCGCCAGCCGCTCCAGGCCATAGGTCAGCTCTCCCGAAACCGGGTGACAATCATGCCCACCGACTTGCTGGAAATAGGTGAACTGGCTGACTTCCATCCCGTCGCACCAAACCTCCCAGCCAAGACCCCATGCGCCAAGCGTTGGGCTTTCCCAGTCATCCTCGACAAACCGGATGTCGTGGCTTTCCATGTCGATGCCGATCGCCTCCAGCGACCCGAGATAAAGCTCCTGCAAATCCGGCGGGCTGGGTTTGATCAGCACCTGATATTGGTAATAATGCTGCAACCGGTTCGGATTCTCGCCATAGCGCCCGTCGGTTGGACGGCGCGAGGGTTGCACATAGGCCGCGGCCCAATGGTTTGTGCCAAGTGCGCGCAATGTGGTGGCGGGGTGAAACGTGCCGGCCCCGACTTCCATGTCATAAGGCTGCAAAATCGCGCATCCTTTGGCGGCCCAATAGTTCTGAAGCCTAAGGATGATCTCCTGAAAGGAGCGGGGTGCGTCTTTGGGCATTCCTGGGCGCCTGTTTCTTGAATTGTCGTGGTTCCAATACGCGCGACGCAATTAAGAGGCAACATTGATCCTTCCGGGCTAAAGAATGCACCAAATTCATGCCCAGTCGCGGCAAAATTCCGCTTTAGAAGGCCAAGCCAATCCCCGGACAGCGAATGCACAGAAGATCTTAAGAATTCTCGTATTGAAACGGCAACAGCTTCGCCGCTCTGCGATAACAATCCCGCCAAGCATATTGACGTGTCCTGCGTCCAACAGCAAAAGGGGCCGGAGTGGGGAATGGGTAGTTTCGAGGTAATGCAATGACAGGGCGGCTTTTTGCGGCTTTCACGTTTCTGATTGCGCTGGTTTCAGCGCCGGCAACTTTCGCGCAAAACGTCTTTTTGCAGATCGAGGCGCACCCAAGTCTGAATACCGCACAGGATCGGGCGCGAAGATACGCGGGTGTCCTGTCTGATGTGAACGGCTTTCGCCTAGGGTCCGGCTGGTATGTGGTCGCGCTTGGCCCATATGACACCGACACGGCGATTTCTCGCATCAACCAGTTGAAATCGCAACGCGCGATCCCGCCGGACAGCTATATCGTCGACCCTGCAGTTTATCGTCAGCAGTTTTATCCCATTGGAGGCTCTGCTTTGAACGCGGTCGCCGTTCAACCGCAAAGCCAGCCGCAATCTCAGCAAACGGAAACTGCGGCGGCGCCCGCACAACCGATTGAACCGCCAGAAGAAACCCGCCGTGAAGCCCTGCGTATCGAACGCAATCTTACGCGGCAGGAAAAATTCAACCTGCAGATCGCTTTGAAATGGTTTGGTTTCTATGAAGGCCGCATCGACGCTGCTTTTGGCCCCGGCACACGAAATTCAATGGCAGCTTGGCAAACTTCGAATGGGTATGAACCGACCGGCGTTCTGACGACCCGCCAACGCGCGGCATTGACCGGCGCGTATGAAAAGATGTTGGCGACGCTTAGTATCCAGACAGTGAAAGATATCGAGGCGGGCATTGATATCGACTTGCCCACGGCGATGGTCAAGTTTTCCGAATACAGCTCTCCGTTCGCGCACTACGAGTCAACGGACGGCAGTGGCGTGAAGGTACTGCTGATCAGTCAATCCGGCGATGAAAGCACATTGCTGGGTCTTTATGACATCATGCAGACGCTGCGGATCGTTCCGCTGGAAGGTGAACGCGAGCGTCGGTCAAATCGCTTCACCCTGACGGGTGAGGACGACAAGATCATAAGCTATACCCAAGCGGTTCTGGACGATGGCGAGCTAAAGGGATTCACCCTGATCTGGCCACAGGGCGAAGACCGGCGCCGCAATCTTGTTCTGAACGCGATGCGCGACAGTTTCGCGCCAGTTAAGGGAGTTGTCCTGCCCGACACTCTTGGCGCGGGCGCTTTGGAACAAAGCATTGATCTTGTCAGCGGGCTTGAAATCCGCCGTCCGGATTATTCGCGCTCCGGCTTCTACGTTGATGGTGGCGGTTTGGTCCTGACCACGGCGAGCGCGGTTCAATCCTGTAACCGCGTCACGCTCGACGAGATTTACGAGGCCGAGCTTGTTGCAACCGATGACGCGCTGGGCCTCGCGCTCTTAAAACCGCAAGAAGCATTGGCTCCAATCGACTACGCGCGATTTATGCCCGGTATTCCGCGCCTCAAGTCCGAAGTGGCCGTCGCGGGCTATTCGTTCGAAGGTGCACTGGGCGCGCCGACGATGACATTTGGAACTCTGGCGGACATGAAGGGCTTGCGCGGCGAGCAAGAGGTGAACCGCTTGGCGCTCGCGGCGACTATTGGCGACGCCGGCGGGCCGGTCTTTGACACCACCGGTTCGGTCATGGGAATGCTCCTGCCCGGGCAAAGCGATGCGTCGCGTCAACTTCCCTCCGATGTGAGTTTCGCAGCAGACGCCGTGTCGCTTATCGAGTTTATGTCTGACAACGGAGTATCGCCGTCCGCTTCGGACAGAACGGATGCAATGGCGGCTGAACACCTGACCGCGATGGCGACCAATCTGACGGTATTGGTGAGCTGCTGGAACTGACCATCGGTTTTGGCATTCCAGTTTGATAAACTACCAGAATTCGGCCTAGACCTCTGTTCACTTTTCGTTCACTCTGGTTCTGTTCTGAACGAGAGGGTCAGCAATGGAACAGCGTGTAAGCCTGATAACGCTTGGCGTTGCGGATATGAATCGCTCTACAACGTTTTATGAATCGCTGGGCTGGCACCAGACCGAAAGCCCGGATGGCGTTGCGGCCTTCGACCTGATCGGGCAGACCATTGGTCTTTATCCAAAGACGAAACTTGCAGAAGACATGGGATTGAAGGTGGAAGAGATATCCGGTTTCTCCGGCATCACACTTGCCCACAACGTCAGTAACAAAGGCGACGTTGCCGAAATCTATGACGCTGCGATCGTCGCTGGAGCCCAGGCGATCAAACCGCCACACGACATCTTCTGGGGCGGCCACATCGCTTATTTCGCCGACCCGGACGGGCATGTCTGGGAAATCGCACACAACCCGTTTTCGCCGTTGGGCCCGAACGGCGAATTTCAGTGGAACGGGGTCGCGTGAGGCGCCCGCGCACGTTTACCGCGCTGGAGGAACTGGGGCGCCAACGCCTGTCGCGCCATTTCGAGATGCGCAACTTCATGACATCGGAAATTGCCAATATCCACGGCATCCCGAACTTCCCCGACGATCCCGACCTTGCCCTCGCCGCTGGTCGTATGCTGGCCGAACATTGCCTTGATCCCCTGGTCGAAACCTTCGGACCCATCGACATACGTTCCGCGTACCGTCACCCCGAGATGAACGACTTTGGCTCCAAACTAACGCCGCAGAAATGCGCCCGGAACGAAGCGAACTATGCCCACCACATCTGGGATATCCGCGACGCCAAGGGGCGTATGGGCGCTTGTGTGACCGTCGGCATCCCTTGGTTCGCTTTGCAGTACAACCGAGGCCGCGACTGGCGCGATCTGGCGTGGTGGCTGTACGATCACCTCGACTTTCAGGAGGTCTACTTCTTCCCCAAGCACGCGGTTTTTAACATTACTTGGCGCGAAGACTATCGCCAGCAACGCATCCTCAGCTATGCCCGCCCAATGGGAACACTTGTCAAACCGGGCTTGACACCCGACCCGGACCGCGCCACGCGATACAGCGACTTTCCGCCGTTTCGCGGGATCAAATATCCAGAAGTGCCCGGAGCACCCGAATGAACCTGCCCCGCACCCCTTCCTTTCGTCTTGAAGGCAAACGCGCGCTTGTGACCGGCGGGTCGCGTGGCATCGGGCTTGGTTGCGCGGTTGCCTTGGCCGAAGTCGGGGCGCATGTGGTAATCGCGGCGCGGTCAGTCGATGAAATTGCCGCCGCCGTCAACGCAATGCGTGCAGAAGGCCATTCGGTCGAGGGCCATACGCTGGACATTTCCGACATCCCAGCGATGCGGGCCTATTTCGCGGATCACGGGCCGTTCGACGTCGTGGTGAACTCTGCCGGTCTTGCGCGCCACGGGCCATCCATTGACACCGACCCCGATGATTTCGACGCGGTGACGGCGATCAATTTCAAGGGCGCCTATTTCCTTGCGCAGGAAGCCGCGAAGGGCATGAAAAACGGTGGCTCGATCATCCAGATTTCCAGCCAGATGGGCCATGTCGGTGGAATTGAACGCGCGGTTTACTGTGGCACCAAACACGGGGTCGAAGGCTTCACCAAGGGTATGGCGATTGAATGGGGCAAACAGGGTATCCGCGTAAACACGATCTGCCCAACATTCATTCGCACCGCGCTGACCGAGAAAAGTTTCAATGATCCGGAAAAACGTGACTGGATTCTGTCGATGATCAAATTGCCACGTGTGGGTGAGGTCGAGGATATCATGGGCGCCGTGCAGTTCCTTGCCTCAGACGCTAGCGCGATGATCACAGGCACCGCGCTGATGATAGACGGTGGCTGGACGGCGGATTGAACCGCCATCGCTTCGCGACTTCGCAATTGTCTGCCTACCCAGTTGAGCGGGATGGATTTTCATCCTAATAGCAGTGCAACAAGAATACAGGTGAGGCAGATGAAGAGAGTATTCGCAACCATTTCGATGGGTGTGTGACGATGGTCGCCCCCTTGGTTCTAATCCCAGGTTTTATGGCCGATTTTCGGATTTTTCTTCCTCAGATCAGACAGTTAAGCCCTGAATATTCCATTCAGATTGCACCGACCGCGCGGGGCGAAACGATTGCCGCCATTGCCAAATACACGATTGAACGCGCGCCTGAACGCTTCGCTTTGGCGGGGACTGGTTTGGGCGGGATTGTTGCGATGGAAATGCTCGCTCTTGCGCCGCGCCGGGTCGAACGCCTGATGCTGATCAACACAAGCTGCCAGTTGGAATTGCCAAATGAGGCGGCCGCGCGGGAGCCTCAGATTGTCGGTGCCAGGTCCGGTCGGTTAAAAGACGTGATGCGCGAAATGATACCGCCAGATGCACTGGCGCCGGGTACGGAACGTTTTGATATTCTGAATGTTTTGGAAGAAATGGCGCTGGATCTCGGCCCGGAAGAGTTTGTGCGGCAATCCCGGGCAATGCAGCGACGGTTCGATCAACAGGCCACGCTTCGACGCTCAAAAACACCTACGCTGGTTGTCTGCGGCGAATATGACACGATCTATCCGGTCCGCCGCCATGAATTCATGGCAGAACTGATGCCCAATGCCGCGTTGGAGATCATTCAGGACGCGGGTCACGTTCCAACACTGGAACAACCAGACAGAATGACCGATCTGGTTCGCGATTGGCTGCACGTTCCGCTATAGCGTTCGTTGGTTTGGTTGGAATAATTCGGTATTGTGACCTGTCGCGAAGTGGTGCGTCTTTCTGCCGATCCATAAAAAAGGCCGGGAAATCCCGGCCCTTTTCGCAATGGTTCAAACGCTCAATTATTCGCGGCTGCCAAGGAATTGCAGCAGGAACATGAAGAGGTTGATGAAGTCGAGATAAAGGTTCAGCGCGCCCATGATGGCGGCTTTGCCCAGCCACTCGCTGTCCATCGCATGTGCGTGCTGAAGGTAGTCATTCTTGATCTTCTGCGTGTCATAGGCGGTAAGGCCTGCAAAGATCAGCACGCCGAGTGCCGAAATCGCGAACATGATGGCCGGTGACTGCAGGAAGATGTTGACGATCATCGCCACGATCAGACCGATCACGCCCATGATCAGGAACGAACCCCAACCGGAGATGTCCTTCTTGGTCGTGTAGCCCCAAAGAGACAGGCCCGCGAAGGCGATTGCCGTAATCAGGAAGGTCTGAACGATGCTGACGCCGGTGAAAACCAGGAAAATCCAGCTGATCGACACTCCCATCATCGCCGCGAACGTATAGAAGAACAGTTGCGCTCCGGATGCTGACAGACGGTTGATCATCGCGCCGAAGGCAAAGACCATAACCAATGGCAGGAACATCACGACCCATTTCAACGGGGTGGTGAACAGTGTCACGCCAAGCCCGGTCAGCATCGTGCCATTGGACATTTGCGCCGCGGCGGCTGACGGATCGGTTGTGGTCGCCAATCCGGCAATGGCCCAACTGGCCAAAGCGGTCATCAACAGCCCGATCAACATCGTGCTGTAGACCTTGTTCATATGGGCGCGAAGGCCCTCGTCGATTTCCGCCGTGCGGACACCAGCGGTTGCCGCGCGGAAGGTTTGATTCTCAGCCATTAATGCCTCCAGTTATGCCGTAAGACGGCAATTTTTCGTCCATGGCATAAATATTGGCTATTTGGGAAGAGATTTCAAGGTTTCCGCGCGGTCTTGTTGCCATCAAGTCAACGCGTCCAGTGGTGTGGCGCATTCCAGATCGGGCGTTGCAGTTCCGCGGTCACGTCTGCGCGAGTCAGTCCGAGATCGACGAGGCGATCATTATCGAGCCGGGCCAGCGCGCGGCGCTGCCTGGAAACGGCAAGTGCATTGGAAGCAGTTCGGAAAAATGCTTTGATACCAGTGGTTTCGAAGCTGTTGTTGCGGGCGATTGTGAAAACGGTCATTGTCTTGCTCCTTTCCGTTTCGTCATGTGTTGTTGTGTTTCGATCAATTTCCTTGATGTATATGGCGGATCGTATATCATTACGCAAATGAATGGTTTTGAAATGAACTATCAAGGAATGTGATGTGCCACGGAACCTCGACCTGACCGCCCTTCGCTCTTTTGTGACCGTTGCAGAAACAGGTGGCGTCACCCGCGCCGCAGGGTTTCTGAACCTGACACAATCCGCCGTCTCAATGCAGTTGAAACGACTGGAGGAAGCGCTGGACCTGCAGCTTCTGGACAGGTCGTCGCGTGCAATGGCGCTGACCACAGCCGGAGAGCAATTGCTGGGCTATGCAAAGCGGATGCTGGAACTGAACGATGAGGTCTGGGGGCGCCTGACCTCAGAGGAATACACGGGCGAGGTCAAACTGGGGGTGCCCCATGATATCGTGTACCCATTGATCCCCGAGGTTCTGAAGCGGTTCAACGCGACATTCCCGCTGGTCAAAGTGCAATTGATCGACGGCTACACGACCCGGTTGAAAGCGCAATTTGCCTCTGGTGAATGCGACATCATCCTGACGACAGAAGACGAGATAGACCCAAGCGGCGAAACGCTGGCGCGCGTGCCGCTGCAATGGACAGGTGCGCCAGACACCTTGATCTGGAAGGAACGCCCGCTTCAGGTCGGGTTTTGCCCAAATTGCCGCTTCCGGGGGCCAAGTTTGCGGGCGCTGGAAGAGGCAGGCATCGATTGGGACATGGCGCTGGAAACCACGTCCGACATGGCGCTGGACGCCGGGATCAGCGCTGATCTGGCGATTACCGCGCGGCTGGCCGGCACCGAAGGCCCGCATTTGCGGCCCATTGCGCATGGCGATGCGCTTCCGCCGCTGAAAGATCAGGCGATAGGGCTTTACCGCGTCAAGGAACCGACCAGCCCCGCCTTGTCCGCGTTGGCGGACCTGATCAAGCAGGCCTATGACCGACGCGACGACGCTCCGATGATTCAGCGCGTAGCGTAAGCGATTCAGAAATGAACGGGCCCCTTGATTTTTGACGCGCAGCTGCCGGTCAGTTTTGCCGCCCTGGTCACGCGTGTCGCTCTGGCCATCGTTGGCCGTCATTTCGATAGCCATCAGTGTTGTTGGGAAATCCCATTTCTGGCTAATCCGCAACGCATCCCAAAATGGCCGAACCGGCTTAGTTTCAAAGAATTCCCTTTTCTGTCACGATCAGATCCAGCGGCTGATCCGTGGGCTCCATTGGCAACGCATTCGCTTCCTGTGCGCCGTAGGCAAATCCGATGGCAACCGTCTCTTGCTGTGCGCGAAGCTTTTCGAGTGTCCGGTCATAGAACCCGCCGCCGTATCCCAAACGCATGAAGTTCCCGTCAAACGCCACCAAGGGCACAATCAAAACGGCTGGAATAACCGTTTCTGCAACAGCCGGGACCGCCGCGCCGAATGGCCCGGCAACCATGTCACACTCAGGCGTCCAGCGATAAAACAGCAATGGCAGCCCCGCGCCTTGAATGACCGGAACGCAAACGACGCTCGACCAGTCAGCCATTACCGGCAGCGGGTCGATCTCGGTTCGGATCGGCATATACCCAGCCAACGCCGTATTCTTGTGCGGTTCCAAAGCTGTTCGCAAATGTGCCTGTGCCGCTGCATCGAGCCCGGATTTGTGCGCTCCCTTGCGACGTGCGAATGCTGCTTTGCGCGCTGCCGCCTTGTCCATCAAAGCAGCACCCACGCGGCCAGACCGAGGAAGGCGAAGAACCCGACCACATCCGTTACGGTCGTTACGAAAGCCCCCGACGCCAGCGCCGGGTCAACCCGCAATCGATCCAGCGCGACAGGGATCATCGCACCCGCCAGCCCGGCGGCCAACAGGTTGATCACCATCGCCACCGCCGCCACAGCGCCCAGTATCGCTGACCCGAACCAGACGAACCCGACAACGCCAATCACCAGCGCGAACAGAACGCCGTTCACCAATCCAACGAGTGCCTCGCGTCGTATAACCCGCCAGACGTTTGACCCCGTAAGGTCCTTGGTGGCAATTGCCCGCACCGCAACGGTCAGCGACTGCGTGCCCGCATTGCCGCCCATTGACGCGATGATCGGCATCAGAACGGCCAGCGCGACAAGCTGCGCAATCGCGTCTTCGAAGAAGGCAATTACGACCGATGCCAGAACAGCCGTCACCAGATTGACTGCCAGCCAGGGGAACCGCCGTTTCGTCGTGGCGATCACCCGGTCTGCCAGCGAGGATTCATCGGACACACCAGCAAGGCGCAGAATGTCTTCTTCGGCTTCTTCTTCCAGCACCACCATTGCGTCGTCGATGGTGATCACGCCGACCAGCCGCCCGTCCTCATCCACGACCGGCGCGGAAATCAGGTGGTATTGGTTGAAGGCATAGGCAACCTCGCCCTCGTCTTCGGTCACCTCGATAGTCCGAAAAGATTCCTCGGTGATGTCCCTCAGCTTTTCATCGCGTTTGTGCCCGAGAATCTTGCCGAGCGTGACGTAACCCACGGGATGAAACGCCGGGTCAACGAGAATGAGGTGATAGAAATCCTCCGGCAGATCCTCGCGCGCTCGGATGTAGTCGATCGCGTCGCCGACAGTCCAGAAATCGGGGCCCGCGACCAACTCGCGCTGCATCAGACGACCGGCAGAGAATTCCGGATACGCAAGCGCTTGTTCAACAACCGCCCGGTCGTCATCTTCCAGAACCTCAAGGATCGCTTCCTGCTGATCGCTGCCCAGATCCTCGATCAGGTCGACCACGTCGTCTGATTCCAGCTCACGAACCGCCTCGCCCAGAACTTCCGGCTCCAGCGCCTCAATCACTTCCTCGCGGATCGATTCATCGATCTCTGACAAGATTTCACCGTCAAACTCTGCGCCGTAAATGCGCAGGATCGCTTCGCGTTCCTCGGTTTCCACCTGTTCGAGAAGGTCGGCGATGTCGGCGGCGTGAACCGGTTCCATCAGGGTGGCAAGAGTGTCGGAATCCCCGGCAGATGCAGCCTCGACGATTTCCCGCACGACATCCTTGTCCAACTCGTAGCGGTCGTCTTCTTTCAACTCGTCGGTTTGAATCTCTTCCGCCATGCCGGACCTCGTGGAATTTTGCTTTGCCGTTCTTTCACCAGATAGCGCGCCAAAGCGCAAACGCCGATACTTGCCTATCGCGTTGGACTGGCAGAAGTTGACGGCATGACATCGAAGACCCTCATCCTCGGCCAGACGCTGCGCTTTCGCGCGAATCCTTTTCACGCGCCAATTGAGGATGCCGTATTGTATGACGCCCGCGGTGGCGTTCTGGTTGAAGGCGGCATCGTCACGGAAACCGGCACCGCCGATGACCTTCGCCGTGCGCATCCCGACGTGACGGTCACGGATATGGGCGATGCCTTGCTGATCGCCGGGTTCGTGGACGCACATGCGCATTACCCGCAAACCGCGATGATCGCGAGCTGGGGGAAACGCCTGATCGACTGGCTGGAAACTTATACGTTCCCAGAAGAGATGCGGTTTTGCGACGCCGAATACGCCACTGAAATCGCGGCGCGCTATTTCGATCTGACCTTGGCAAACGGTACAACAACGGTTTGCAGCTATGCCACGATCCACCCAGAGAGCGTTGATGCCTATTTCGCTGAAGCCAAGTCGCGTGGCTTGCGCGCGTTGGCTGGCAAGACCTGCATGGATCGCAACGCGCCCGACGGCCTGCGCGACACCCCGCAGACGGCCTATGACGATAGCAGGTCATTGTTGGAACGCTGGCACGGGCAAGACCGCTTGTCCTACGTCATTACACCGCGATTTTCGCCAACGTCGACAGAGGACCAGCTTGCGGCGCTCGGCTCGCTATGGGCCGAACACCCCGATTGCCTGATGCAAACGCATATCTCGGAACAGACTGACGAGATTGCTTGGGTGCGCGACTTGTTCCCATCGGCGCGCGACTATCTGGATACATACGAGGTACATGGGCTGCTTGGTCCCAACGCGGTATTCGGTCATGCCATTCATCTCACAGACAGGGAACAGGATCGAATGCGCGAAGTGGGCGCAGCACTAGTCCATTGCCCGACGTCGAACACATTTATCGGGTCAGGGCTGTTCGATATGGGGCTGGCCGCCACCCACCGCGTCGGATTGGCGACAGACACCGGCGGTGGGTCGTCTTTTTCCATGTTGCGCACGATGGCCGCTGCTTACGAGGTCGCACAATTGCGCGGTCAGTCCCTGCACCCTTCGCAACTTCTTTGGCTTGCCACAGAAGGTTCCGCAAAGGCGCTGCGCCAGCCGCAGATCGGCAATCTTGAACCGGGGCGAGAGGCCGATATCATCGCGCTGGATCTCGCATCCACGCCTGCCATCGCACAGCGCAGTTCGCGTGCAAACGACATTTGGGAAGCGGTGTTTCCGACAATCATAATGGGCGATGACCGGGCCATCAGACAAGTCTGGGTCGCGGGCAATCCGCCGAATTAGGACGCTGGAATGGCCAATTTGTTGGTACGCAATAGATACGGCGAAAACTAGATCTGACCTGGGGCAGAGGTTTAGATAATTCGCCTTGCGAGAATTCTAGGCGAAACCGCCGCGCGCGCCGTAGATTTCTCGGCTTGCGTTCTTTTCAGCGCCCGCCTTAGGGTCAAAATCGGCCAATCCGGAGCAAACCGGAATTGCAACAAGGTCGCGATGACCGCCTAATTAACAGCCTTCAACTTCGGCTTCTGCCTGGCGCTGTTACTGTCGATGAAATCCAGAACCAGCGGGCGAATGTTGTTCCGCCAGGATTTACCGGCAAAAATCCCGTAATGTCCGGCACCCTGTTCCAGATGCGCCGCCTTCATGTGGTCGGGAAGGCCGGTCAAAAGTTCGAGCGCGGCAAGGCACTGTCCGGGTGCGCTGATGTCATCCTTTTCACCCTCAACAACTTTGACGGCAACGTTGGTGATCTTGCCGAAATCGACGGGCGCTCCGCCGACGGTAAAGGTGTTGTTGGCAATTTCCCGACCTTTGAAAATTCGCTCCACGGTTGACAGGTAAAACTCTGCTGTCATGTCCATCACGGCGAGATATTCATCATAAAACCGGTTATGCTTGTCATGATCCGCCGCCTCGCCTTTTGCGACTTTCATGATCTGGTTGGCAAAGCTTTCGCCATGCCGGTCTGAATTCATCGACATGAATCCGGCCAGTTGCAACAGACCCGGATAAACCATGCGGCCCGACCCGGCATATTTGAAACCCACCCGCTGAATCGCAAGTTCTTCCAATTGTCCCATCGTCACGCGGCGACCGAAATCAGTCACCTCGGTTGGGGCCGCATCAGGGTCCACCGGGCCACCGATCAAAGTCAGTGATCTGGGTTGCGCGGCGGGTTCCTGTTCCGCCAACAAAGCTGTTGCGGCCAATGCCAGAGGCACCGGCTGACACACAGCGATGACGTGCGTGTCGGGGCCCATGGCGCGCATGAAATCGGCCAAATATGTCGTGTAATCTTCGACGTCGAATTTGCCCAGGCTGACGGGAATGTCGCGGGCATTGTGCCAGTCGGTGATGTAAACTTCCGCATCGGGCAACAATGACGCCACCGTGGATCGCATCAGCGTCGCGTAATGGCCCGACATGGGGGCCACGAGCATAACGCGACGCTTCTTGTCCTTTCGGCCAGATACGCGAAACCGGATCAAATCACCAAACGGGCGTTCCACAATCGTCTCGATCTCAACGACGTGGTCCCGACTGTCTTCAGTCGCCAACGATGCGATGCCCCAGTCGGGTTTTGCGACCATCCGCGAAAATGTGCGTTCCGTCACTTCGCCCCAGGCCGACAGCATCTGAAAGAATGGGTTTGGTACAAGGCCGGTTGCCGGATATGATCCAATCGCGCGGGCCGTGGCGCCAAGCCACTGGTTCGTGACGCGCGCAGTTTCCATCAGGTCATACGTGGCCATGTATCGCATAAGTGACTGCCCTGTTGTTCCCGCCCGGTCGAAAGGTCGCGTTTCCGACTGGCGATTTAATGTTTATGCTGCACCTGCAAAGATACCCGGTAATTAACAAATGACAATCTCTAAATCCACAGAAGTACCAAATGTCGCGAAACTTAACGAAAATATTGTTAAGATCGAGGAATTGTCCAAACGTCTGGTTTCTGCGCTTGCAAACAAGCGCCAGTATGATCAGGGGCTTGCCGGACCGGGTCAGGATGTGTTCATCAAAGCCGCCGGGGCATATTGGGCGGAAGCGATGTCAAACCCCGCTAAGATGATCGAACAACAGGCGGCGTATTGGGGCAAGACGCTGGAACATTTCGCGGCCGCGCAACAGGCGATGGCCGCGGAACTGCAGCCCGAAGAGGATGCGCCCACAGATCGGCGGTTTTCCAATCCGATGTGGCAAAGCAACCCGTATTTCAACTTTGTGCGCAAACAGTATGAACTGAACGCGGATGCCGTCGAAAGGGCGGTCGATGCGGTGGAAGGGCTGGAGCCCAACGACAGGGCTCGCCTGAACTTTTTCTCGCGCCAGATCATCGACGCTTTCGCGCCGACAAATTTTCTGGCGACCAACCCGGATGCTCTTGAAAAAGCGATGGAAACCGAGGGTCAGTCGCTGATTGACGGGTTGGAAAACCTCGTGCGCGATATCGAGGCGAGCGAGGGCGAACTGCTTGTCACTCTTGCGGATAACGAGGCATTCAAGGTCGGTGCCAACATCGCAACCAGCGAAGGCGGCGTCATCTTTCGCAATCGAATGATGGAACTGATCCAATACGCGCCGCAGACGGATAAGGTCCATGCCACACCTGTCGTCATCTTTCCGCCCTGGATCAACAAGTTCTATATCCTTGATCTGAAACCGAAAAACTCTCTTATCAAGTGGCTGACAGAGCAGGGATTCTCGGTCTTTGTCGCCAGCTGGAAAAACCCAGACGAGTCCTACGCCGATGTTGGTGTCGATACCTACATCGAAGAGGGATATCTGGAAGCGATCAATCAGGTCAAAAAGGCGACGGGCGAAAAATCCGTCAACGCTGTTGGCTATTGTATCGGCGGTACGACTTTGGCCATGACGCTGGCTTACCTGCAAAAGAAGAAGGACAAATCGGTCAAATCAGCCACCTTCTTCACCACTGTCACCGATTTCTCGGACCAGCGAGAGTTCACGCCGTTTCTTCAGGATGATTTTGTGGACGGGATCGAACGCGAGGTCGCTGAAACCGGTTATCTCGACAGCTTCTTCATGTCGCGCACGTTTTCCTATCTTCGCTCCAACGACCTGATCTATCAGCCTGCCATCCGCTCTTACATGCTGGGTGAAACGCCGCCGGCGTTTGACCTTTTGTTCTGGAACGGCGACAGCACCAATCTCCCGGGTCGCATGGTGGTGGAATACCTGCGACAGCTTTGCCAGAAGAACCAGTTTGCCGAAGGCGGCATAGAACTGCTTGGAGAGACACTGAAACTTTCAGACGTCAAAACTCCACTTTGCGCGATTGCGTGCGAAACCGACCATATCGCCAATTGGGAAGACAGCCTGCACGGCGTGGCGCAAATGGGTGCCAAGGATAAATCGTTCATCCTGAGCGAATCCGGTCATATCGCCGGCATCATCAATCCGCCGTCAAAAAAGAAATACGGTCATTACACCAACACCGAATTCGGCGGATCCGCAGACGATTGGCGCGAGGGGGCCGACTTTCATGAAGGCAGCTGGTGGCCACGCTGGGGCGAATGGCTGGCGAAAAGCTCCGGCAAGATGATTGATGCACGGATGCCGAAGGAAAAATACGGCCGGGCGCCGGGCACTTATGTCCTGGGCGAATAGCCGGGACGAAAAACCATCTCTTGCCTTGTTAGGTTGATGTCGGCAATTTGCGCCGATGAACCGCGAATGCGTCCATGACCTGATCGCACCGGAGCCGTATTTCTTCGGCTATGGCTCGCTTGTGCACAGGGGAACCCACGACTATCCCGATGCATCGCGTGCACAGTTATCCGGTTGGCGGCGCGAATGGTGCGCAACGACATTGCGCGATGTCGCGTTCCTGTCTGTGAAGCCCTGCGAGAAAACAATTATCGATGGGTTGGTTGCGCGCGTTCCAAATGCGGATTGGTCCGCGCTCGACATCCGCGAAAGAGCCTATGACCGCCATGAAGTCAGCGACCGAATTGAGGTCGCCAAAGACATGGCGCCGCAAATTCAGGTTTATGCCGTTGCAAACCAGAACCGGGACGGAACCTCGCCGCGCGTGCTGCTGTTAAGCTATATCGACGTGGTGGTTCAGGGGTTCTTACGCGAGTTCGGCAATGCAGGGGTGCGCCGGTTTTTCGAAACCACAGACGGGTGGCAGGCCAATGTCGTGGATGATCGGTCTGATCCGCGCTACTCCCGACACCAGTCGCTAACGCCATCCGAACGCGAATTTGTCGATCATTTGCTCATTGAATACGGCGCCAACCGCGTTTTGGCCTAGCGCGGCGTCAGTTTTTCCAGTGCGGTACCGTCCGCCCATGTGCCGTGCAACTCGCCATCCTGCATCACGATATAGGCCACGGGATGTGCATCGCCCCAATCCACCGTGACAACGTCGCCGCTGATCTGGCCAGCGCCCCGGAACGTGTCATCGCCGATCTTCCATGTGAATTCCACCGCTTCGCCCTGCTGGACGATGTCAACCCGCCCCTCATAGCGTGTGCCATCAGCGTTCATCCCGTTCGCGCTGTATGTCCCATCTATTCCGCGAAGGTCGGAGCCATCGCCACCACCTGCCGATTTCTTTCCTTGCCCAAACACCGGCGCGGCGGTGAGAAGGGCAAGACCTGTAATCGCGCTGCGTCGAGTAAGCATTGGCAATTCCTTTCGCGGTCAAATTTCAAGCAAATTCGGCACTTCCGACGATCAATTACCTCGGCGTCAATTTCTCAAGCGCGGTGCCGTTGGCAAAGGTGCCGTGCAAGGTGCCATCTTCCATAATGACATAAATTGCCGGGTATTTCTGGCCCCAGTCAACCGTCACAACCCGCCCGTCAATCGCGCCGGAACCGCGGGATTCCTCACCGTTCACAATCCAGGTGATCGTCATCGTGTTCCCATCCTGGGTTATGCGCGCGACGCCGTTGTATCTGGTCCCGTCGGCATTGATGCCGGCGGATACATACTGACCGTCAATCCGGCGGGCCCGTGTAAGCGCGCCACCTGTGTCGCTGGCCGGTTTGCGGGTTTGTGCAATTGCGGGCAGTGCGACGGCGCTGAGAACACCTGCAAAGAACATACGACGATTTGGCATCGGCGAGCCTCTTAAAAAACTTGCTTTGGCGAACCATACCAATTTGCGGCGGAAATTAAACTCTAAAGCAGTAACGCCGCTACAAACAGGTTTTAGATACTCACGCCTGCAAACTGCGCACCTCGATCTCACCCTCTTCGCGGGCCTTCATCGCCAGCGCAGCGGCGTGGCTGGCGGCGAGCGTGGTGTAGTAAGGGATGCGGTCAGCCAAGGCGACGGCACGCATCGAACGGCTGTCGTCGATCGCCTGCTTGCCCTCGGTCGTGTTCATCACCAGTGCGATTTCGCCGTCCTTCATCACATCGACGATGGTGCGGCCGCCTTCATAGGCCTTATTAACCACATCCGATGCAATTCCGTGTTCGGTCAGAAAGGCCGCCGTACCCCGCGTCGACAATATGCTTAGACCCAAATCAGATATTGTCCGGGCGGCTTCGACGAGTTCGTCGGTTTTGTCGGCGTCCTTTATCGACAGGAAGGCGATGCCATCCTTGGGCAGATCTACACCCGCGCCCATTTGGCTTTTCAGGAAGGCACGCGGGAAAGACCGCGCCCAGCCCATGACCTCGCCAGTAGAGCGCATCTCTGGCCCAAGGATCGTGTCAACGCCGGGAAATCGGTTGAACGGCATCACGGCTTCCTTGACCGAAAACCAGGGCATGTTCGGGTCCGCCAGCGTCATCGGGTCGGCCAGCGGCATAGGTGTGTCGCGTGTTACATCGTCGTAAGGTGGCCGATTTGGGAAGTTTGACAACGGCTCGCCCGCCATCAGCCGTGCAGCGATGGAGGCGATGGCGGAATCCGTGGCCTTCGCAACAAACGGCACTGTGCGGGACGCCCGTGGGTTCACCTCGATCAGGTAAACCTCGCCGTCTTTCACGGCGAATTGCACGTTCATCAGACCGACCACGCAAAGCGCTTTTGCCAGATCGACAGCCTGACGTTCCAGTTCCGCGATGATGTCGCGCGCCAGGGAATGGGGCGGCAGGGAACAGGCGCTGTCGCCGGAATGCACGCCGGCTTCCTCGATATGCTGCATGACACCGGCGATATGGACATCTTTGCCATCCGACAGGCAGTCGACATCCACCTCGACGGCGCCCGAGAGATAGCTGTCCAAGAGAACGGGGCTGTCGCCGGAAACAACCACGGCCTCGGCGATATAGCGTTCCAATTGCGCGCGATCCCGCACGATTTCCATCGCACGACCACCAAGCACATAGGACGGGCGGATCACCAGCGGGTAGCCGATCTTGCCCGCCGCCTCCATTGCTTCAACATCTGTCGATGCAATCGCGTTCAGCGGCTGTTTCAGGCCAAGATCGTTGACGAGCGCCTGAAAACGCTCGCGATCTTCCGCCCAATCGATGCTGTCGGGCGAGGTGCCGAGGATCGGGATGCCCGCGTCATGCAGCGCATTTGCCAGCTTCAAAGGCGTCTGGCCGCCGAACTGGACAATCACACCGTGCAGCGTTCCGTTTTCCTGCTCGACGCGAAGGATTTCCATGACGTGTTCAAATGTCAGCGGTTCAAAATAGAGACGGTCAGAGGTGTCATAATCGGTGCTGACGGTTTCCGGGTTACAGTTGACCATGATGGTCTCGTAACCCTGCTCGGTCAGCGCGAAACAGGCGTGGCAGCAGCAATAGTCAAACTCGATCCCTTGACCGATCCTGTTCGGGCCACCGCCGAGAATAACGACCTTTTTGGCCGTCGAAGGCCGCGCCTCGCATTCGACATCGCCCATAACCGGAGCTTCATAAGTCGAGTACATATAAGGCGTTTGCGCCTCGAATTCGGCGGCGCAGGTGTCGATGCGTTTGAAAACCGCGTTGATGCCCAGATTGCGGCGTGCGCTGCGCACCTGATCTTCATTCTGGCCTGTAAGGTTGGCCAGCCGCGCATCGGTAAAGCCAAGCATTTTCAACGTGCGCAGTCCGGACTCGTCGGTTGGAAGTCCTTCCCGCTTCGTCCGTTCCTCCGCTTCGACAATTTCCCGGATACGATTAAGGAACCAGGGATCAAACGCGGTTGTCGCCTGAATGTCGTCGTTTGACATGCCCTCGCGCATGGCTTGCGCAATCCGGCGCAACCGGTCGGGGTGCTGGGCCGCGATAAGTTTTGTCAGTGCGGCAGGGTCGGTGTCGAGATCGGGCACCTCAACTTCATCAAACCCGGTCAATCCAGACTCCATGCTGGCAAGCGCCTTTTGTACCGACTCGTGGAACGTCCGGCCAATCGACATGACCTCGCCCACGGATTTCATCGCCGTTGTCAGATGTGGCTCGGATCCGGGAAATTTCTCGAATGCGAATTTCGGGATCTTGGTGACGACGTAATCGATGGTCGGCTCGAACGACGCCGGAGTAACCTTGGTGATGTCATTGTCGAGTTCATCCAAGGTGTATCCCACCGCCAACTTCGCGGCGATCTTGGCAATCGGGAAACCAGTTGCCTTGGATGCCAGCGCCGAAGAGCGGCTAACGCGTGGGTTCATCTCGATCACCACCATGCGTCCGTCTTCGGGGTTGATCGCCCACTGCACGTTGGACCCGCCGGTTTCCACGCCAATCTCGCGCAGAACGGCAATCGAGCCGTTGCGCATAATCTGATATTCCTTGTCGGTCAGTGTTAGGGCAGGGGCGACAGTGACGGAATCGCCTGTGTGCACACCCATCGGGTCTACGTTTTCGATGGAACAGACGATAATGGCGTTGTCCGCTTTGTCGCGGACCACTTCCATCTCGAATTCTTTCCAGCCAAGCAGGCTTTCGTCGATCAGGATCTGGTTGACGGGTGAGGCATCGAGACCGGTCTTGCAGAAATGCTCATAGTCCGCGCGGTTATAGGCCACGCCGCCACCCGTGCCGCCAAGGGTGAAAGCCGGACGTATGATGGCAGGCAGGCCAATGTCCTCCAGCGCCGCCATGCATTCATCCATCGTCTCGGCAATCGTCGCGCGGGGGTTTTCCAGCCCGATGCGGTCCATCGCCTCACGAAACAGCTTCCGGTCTTCCGCCATTTCGATGGCATCGCGCTTGGCCCCGATCATCTCGACGCCGTGTTTTGCCAAAACGCCGCTTTCCTCCAGCGCCAGCGAGGTGTTCAGACCCGTCTGTCCGCCCATTGTCGGCAAAAGAGCGTCAGGTTTCTCTTTTTCGATGATCTGGGCCACCACTTCAGTGGTAATCGGCTCGATATAGGTTGCATCTGCAAGGCCCGGATCTGTCATGATCGTCGCGGGGTTGGAGTTGACGAGGATCACCCGGTAACCCTCTTCCTTAAGGGCCTTGCAGGCCTGTGCACCGGAATAGTCGAATTCGCAGGCCTGTCCGATGATGATCGGTCCGGCCCCGATGATCATGATTGACTTGATGTCATCTCTTTTCGGCATGGCAGCGAACCCCGGGCAAGCAAATTGTCGGGGTTATACGTGTGCGTCACCCATGTGCAAGGGCTAAGGGCGCGCCTTTCGCAAGGTCACCAGAAAAAGCACAATAAAGGCAGATGTAAAGACCATCGCGACCGGGAAATCACCCGGCAACCACGTGCGCATGACCATCAATGCAGCCCAACTGGTGAGCAAGCCGGTAAAGGCGATTGTCACGCCGCCAGCCACGCGCGGCAACAACGTCAGAAGCGCGGGCAGCAGCAACAATTGCAACAGGAAGTAATGCGCCCAGCCAAGCGGGCCGAACATGTTCATCAGCAACCCGAATAGTATGACGCGCAAGGCGATGCGTTGTGACCGCTCGAATCCTCGGGTTGCGACAACAGCCCACAAAAGACCTGCCACCCCAATGGCTTTCGTCACAAGGCCAATCCACAACGGCGGGTCGATGATGATGTTGCGTGCGGACCAGTCGATATCCTGCGTCAGGCCATAGATCAGCGTCGTGATGGAAAAATTGATCGAAGTGATCAGCGTGCCCGCCGAGGCGGCAGCCATCGCGTCGAGGAAGGCGAGGTTGAGGTCGATACCGGCAATGCCGAAGCTCAGAACAGCCAGACCAATACCCGCGACAACGAACGCGCCAAACGCCCGCCAGTCGCGGTCCAGAAGGAAGATCAGAACCAGACCTGCCGGTGCGATCTTCATCGCCGCCGCAATGGCCAAAAGAATGCCTGCCATTCGCGACGCCCCATGCGCATAGCGTTCAAATGCCAACAGAGTGATGAACGTCACGATGATCTGAGGCTGCAAATAATAAAGCGCTGTCAGCGTCACGGTTGACGACGCCAGAAGTGCAATCGAAACCGCAACCCAAACCCAAAGCGCTACGCCAAAGCTCTGGCACATCCGCCACGCGACAAGAACCGATCCCATCAGCGCGGCAACCTTGATCATTGCGGCAACGCGGAACACGGTCCACGCATCAACCCCATCGACGAATGGCGACAATAGTGCCGCCCAAAGTGGCGGATAGACATACGGCACAACCGGCTGGCCCTCTAGCCCCAGCACCGGCAGATATGGATTCCACAACGGCGGTGAATTGCCGAAAAACCCAACTGGTGCGTCGTAAATCAGGCCAAACTCGCCAAGCCCATAGAAATGGGCCGCCATGAAAAGTGCGGAGAAATCAGTGGGGAAGCGATCCCAGAGGTGACCAACCAGAAACGCACCAAACGCGGCCAGCACCATGACGGCCAAAACCGCATTTCGGTCATACCGCGTGGAAGGCGCTTGGATATCTGCGCTTGTCGCCATGCCTGTCTGCCCCTGTTTTGACCCGCTGGCTAACAGGGGAATTGGGCGGATTTATGGCGATTTACTCTGCCGCGTGAACCTTTTTGTGCCTCGTTTTTGCCTCCGCAGGTTCGCGATACAGGTAATCGCGCGTCAGAGGCACGGATTCCTGTTTCTTCGTGAGTTGAAACTGGAACACGCATTGCCGGTTATAGCGAAAGGTCATTTCACAGGACGCAAGATACCAACGCCACATCAAGCAGAATTTCTCGTCATAAAGTGCTTTCACCCGGTCGCGGTTCGCCATGAACCTTTCGTGCCAGTGACGAAGCGTTTCCGCATAATGCAGGCGCCAGATTTCGATATCGGTCGGATACAGCCTTTGGTTTTCTATTGGCACCAGGCATTCTGACATCGACGGAATGTAACCGCCGGGAAATATGTACTTCAAAACCCAAGGATTGGTGAAACCCGGTGGCGTTACCCGGCCGATCGTATGGACCAGCGCAACGCCGCCCTCATTCAGTTTGTCGCGGATATGGCCGAAATATTCTTCGTAATGCGGCACGCCCACATGCTCGAACATGCCCACGCTGACGATCCGGTCGAAAGTTTCCGGCACCTCGCGGTAATCCTGCAGACGGAATTCCACACGGTCTTGCAACCCTTCCGCCTTGGCGCGCGCCTGCGCGACTTTGTGCTGTTCCTCCGACAGCGTCACGCCGACCACATGCGCCCCGAAATCCCGCGCCAATGTCAGCGCCATACCGCCCCAGCCACAGCCGATATCCAGAACCCGCGTCCCCGGCTCGATATTCAGCTTGCGCGCAATATGTTCCTTCTTTTGCTCCTGCGCCTGTTCCAGCGTGTCGTCCGGCGCTTTGAAGTACGCGCAGCTGTACTGTTTGTCGGTGTCAAGAAACAGATCGTACATCTCACCGGACAAATCATAGTGATGTGCCACGTTGCGCTGGGCAATTCCGACCCGATTCATCTGACTTAACCGTCGCTTGAACAACCGGTATTTGGACAGCATTTTTTGCCATCCCGTCAGGTTGTTTGACCCGATGTTGCGCAACAACGCAGCCAGAAACCGGCGCAGATCGTCATCATCGACCGTCATTTTGCCATTCATATAGGCTTCGCCGGCGTATAGCTCTGGATTGATCAGGATCTGGCGCAGAGTCTTTTGATCGTGAAATGTAACACCGACCAAGTCACCCGTGCCGTCGCCATAGTTCCTTTCCTGACCGTCCGGAAAGGTGAGGCGCCAGTTCCCGTCCTTCAGGACGGTGCGCATCATCCGGTCAAACAAAGATTCCCACATTGGTCCCCCCGTAAGATCCCTTTTCCAATTTGCCCGTTCGGTATTTTTCCCGTTTGTTAGTGGCAAATCAATGTAAACAATGACTATTACTTGCCAAAATGTCGCGGTTTTGTCCAGTTTCTGCGCTCAAAAGGCGAATTGTCAGTGAAAACTCGCCTGATACCACCCACGCTTGACTTCGCGACGCGGGCAGGGTGTATCCGCCCGGACCGTCGAGAAAAAGGAACTACCGATGCATCCCTATCGCAGCCACACCTGCGCGGATTTGCGCAAAGGCAATGTGGGCGACACCGTCCGTCTGTCCGGTTGGGTGCATCGCGTGCGCGATCACGGCGGCGTTCTGTTCATCGATTTGCGTGACCATTTTGGCGTGACGCAGGTGTTGTGTGATCCCGACAGCCCGGTCTTTGCGGAGGTCGAGAATGTGCGCAGCGAGTGGTGCATCCGCATCGACGGTAACGTGAAGGCGCGCGACGAAAGCCTTGTGAACGACAAGATCCCGACCGGTGAGGTCGAGGTGTTCATCCGCGACATGGAAGTTCTGGGTGACGCGCCGGAACTGCCACTGATTGTGTTTGGGGATCAGGAATACCCCGAGGAAACGCGCCTGCGTTATCGCTTCCTCGATCTGCGACGCGAAGCGATGCAAAACAACATGAAGCTGCGCTCTGACGTGGTGGCATCCATTCGCAAGCGCATGTGGGATTTGGATTTCCGCGAATACCAGACGCCGATCATCACCGCATCGTCGCCAGAGGGCGCGCGCGACTTCCTTGTGCCCTCCCGCCTGCATCCCGGCAAGTTCTATGCCCTGCCGCAGGCCCCGCAGCAGTTCAAACAGTTGCTGATGGTGTCAGGCTTTGACAAGTATTTCCAGATCGCGCCGTGTTTCCGCGATGAAGATCCCCGTGCCGACCGTTCGCCGACCGATTTCTATCAGCTCGACATGGAAATGTCCTTCGTCACCCAGCAGGATGTGTTCGACACCGTCTCCCCCGTCATCGCGGGGGTGTTTGAGGAATTCGGGCAAGGCCGCCGCGTCGACGCCGCCGCCGACTGGCCACAAATTTCCTATCGCGACGCCGCGCTGTGGTATGGAACCGACAAGCCCGACCTGCGCAACCCGATCAAGATGCAGGATTGCTCCGACCATTTCCGCGGCTCCGGCTTTGCAATCTTCGCCAAGCTGTTGGAACACGAAGGCACCGAAATCCGCGCCATCCCTGCGCCGACGGGCGGCAGCCGCAAGTTCTGCGACCGCATGAACGCCTTCGCTCAGAAAGAAGGCCTGCCGGGCATGGGATACATCTTCTGGCGCAAACAATCCGCGGATTCCATTGCGCAAGAGCAAGGGATTTCCGTCAAAGACGTTAACGCCAAAATCAAAGCGGGCGAGATCGTTCTGGGCAACGAAGCTGCTGGCCCGCTCGCCAAAAACATCGGCCCCGAACGCACCGAGGCAATCCGCGAACAACTCGGCCTCGACGTCGGAGACGCGGCGTTCTTCTTGGGTGGCAAACCGGACGCGTTCGAACGTGTCGCCGGTTTGGCCCGCGACGCAATCGGCACGGAACTGAACCTGACCGACAAGGACCGTTTCGCCTTCGCCTGGATCGTCGATTTCCCGATCTACGAGAAGGACGAAGAAACCGGCCGTGTCGATTTCGAACATAACCCGTTTTCGATGCCCCAGGGCGGCATGGACGCGCTGAACGGCGATCCTCTGGACGTGCTGGGCTATCAATACGACCTCGCCTGCAACGGTTATGAACTGGTCAGCGGCGCGATCCGGAACCACAAGCCCGAGATCATGTTCAAGGCGTTTGAGATCGCTGGATATGGCAAGGATGAGGTCGAAAAACGCTTCGGTGGCATGGTCAACGCCTTCACCTATGGCGCCCCGCCCCATGGCGGCTGTGCCGCCGGTATTGACCGCATCGTTATGCTTTTGGCGGATCAGGACAACATCCGCGAGGTCATCCTGTTCCCGATGAACCAGCGCGCCGAAGACCTGATGATGGACGCGCCCAGTGAACCCACCGCAGAACAGTTGATGGAA
The DNA here is from genome assembly GCA_951812305.1 of uncultured Paracoccaceae bacterium. Taxonomy (GTDB): domain Bacteria; phylum Pseudomonadota; class Alphaproteobacteria; order Rhodobacterales; family Rhodobacteraceae; genus Rhodobacter_B. Next base: position 604,855 of record CATOSB010000002.1, on the reverse strand, counting down.
CTCGGCCTGCGAGTTTTGCCGCGAGAGGAATAAACAATGACCAAAGTTGCCCTGATCACCGCCGGCGGGTCCGGCATGGGCGCAGATGCCGCCCGCCGCCTTAATGCTGATGGTTTCGAAGTCGCGATCCTGTCGTCGTCCGGCAAGGGCGAAGCTCTGGCTGAGGAACTGGGTGGCATCGGACACACCGGATCGAACCTTGAGGTCGCCGATCATCAGGCGCTGGTCGACAAGGCAATGGCCAAATGGGGCCGCGTTGATGTGCTGGTGAATTCCGCAGGCCATGGTCCAAAGGGCGACATTCTTGAGATGACGGATGAGGATTACCACAAGGGTATGGATGTTTACCTGATGAACGTCATCCGCCCGACCCGCATTGTAGCGCCTGTTATGGCCGAACAGGGCGGCGGCACGATCATCAACATCTCGACTTTCGCTGCTTTCGAACCCGACCCGCTGTTCCCTACCTCGGGAATCTTCCGCGCGGGCCTCGCCAGCTTCGCCAAGCTCTTCGCCGACAAACACGCAGCCGACAACATCCGCATGAACAACGTCCTGCCCGGTTTCATCGACAGCTTGCCCGAAACCGACGACCGCCGCGCCCGAATCCCGATGGGGCGCTATGGCCATGCAAACGAGGTGTCCTCCCTAATCGCATATCTCGCCAGCGATGACGCAGGTTACATCACTGGCCAGAACATTCGCGTCGATGGCGCACTAACCCGTTCTGTCTGAGTCTTCTTCTCGTCGGAAAATATGCCGGGGGAGCGAGGGGCGTCGTCCATTGATTGCTGGAACCAATGGCGCAACCAAGGACAACCCCTCGCATTGATCGGATTTGCGATGCAAATTCGAAACTTATTTCAGTGGCACCGTGATATCGGTCAGCAACTCTTCCGGCGCGGTGTCCATTGGCGAATTCAGGTACATCTCAAATGCTGGCCGGTCTTCCGGTGTCTCGCCGGAAGAGGGCAACCATGTGCCGTAGAGGTGCTGATAGGCCTCGCCAAGCCCTGAATACGGCCCTTTCAGGCGCAGGACTGCGTGTTTCCCTGCCGGAAGCCGCATTTCTTCCAACGGCGACTCCAGTTTTGTTTTGTCCGTGACCGCAACAGCGGCGAAGCTGCGCAGTTCGTCCGCCGCCACACTTCCGGGATCGTCATAATAAACGCCGACCATTCCGCGCACGTCCTGCCAAAGCCCGCGAGACGATACAATTGCGCTTAACTTCTCGAAAGTCTGCGAAATTTCGGGGTAGGGGCCTTTATGCGGTATCCCGGCAAGCCGTCGGGCCGGTTCTTCACGAATCTCCACGTCAAACATCACGTTTACTCCTTTATATCGCGGCCCCAATCGGGTGCGCACGGTTTTCAGTTTGCGGAACTTCGCCGGTGGAAGGCCGTAAGCGTCCGAAAAGGCGCGGGTAAAGCTTTGCAGGTTCGGATAACCGACCGAAGCGGCAATTTCCGCGACCTGTTTTTCACTCTGCACCAGCCGGACCGCGGCTTGGTGAAGCCTGATCCGCTTTACGGTTTGAGCACAGGTTTCGCCCATTGCCGCGCGATAGACCCGGTGCCAGTGAAACCGCGACATTGCGGCGACATCAGCCAAGGTATCGAGCGACATATCACCGCCCGGGTTGGCGTGCATATATTCGATCACCCGCAAAAGGCGTTGTTCATAGCTCAAGTTGTGCCATCCATCCGGTTTGTTCCAATCCGCTTTTGGCACGGCTCGATTTCACAAATCTTGCCGAGTTGCATCCGTCGCGCGCACCAGCCATATACCTTCGAAACGCGGCGCACGGGAGCCAGGCACTTAATGAACTACCTCGAATTCGAGAAACCACTGACCGAAATCGAAGGCAAGGCCGAGGAATTGCGCGCGATGGCGCGCGCCAACGAGGATATGGACGTTTCCAAGGAAGCAGAGGCGCTGGATCTGAAAGCCAGCGCCATGTTGAAGGATCTCTATGGGTCCCTGACGCCCTGGCAAAAATGTCAGGTTGCGCGCCACCCTGACCGTCCGCATTGCCGCGACTATATCAACGCGCTTTTCACGGATTATACCCCGCTGGCCGGTGACCGGAATTTCGCTGATGACCACGCGGTTATGGGCGGGCTGGCGCGGCTCGATGACGTGCCGGTCGTGGTAATCGGCCATGAAAAGGGCAACGACACCAAGACCCGGATTGAACGTAATTTCGGCATGGCGCGTCCCGAGGGCTATCGTAAGGCCATCCGGCTAATGGACCTTGCCGACCGCTTCAACCTGCCCATCATCTCTCTGGTCGACACGCCCGGTGCGTATCCCGGAAAAGGCGCAGAGGAACGCGGCCAGTCAGAAGCCATCGCGCGATCAACCGAGAAATGCCTGCAGGTCGGCGTGCCGGTGATATCCGTAATCATTGGCGAAGGCGGTTCCGGTGGCGCGGTGGCGTTCGCAACTGCCAACAAGGTCGTGATGCTTGAACATTCGATCTATTCGGTCATTTCACCGGAAGGTTGTGCCTCGATTCTTTGGAAAGACGCCGAAAAAATGCGCGAGGCGGCCGAAGCCCTTCGCCTGACGGCACAGGACCTGAAGTCGCTGGGCGTGATTGACGACATTGTCAAAGAACCCATCGGCGGCGCGCAGCGCGCCCGCGACGAAAGCGTTCAGGCTGTTGGAAAATCCTTGTCGAAACTGTTGACCCAGCTTTCGAAGAAGTCCCGTGATGCGCTTGTCAAGGATCGGCGGAAGAAGTTTCTGTCCATCGGTTCAAAAGGGCTTGCCGCCTGACAACCTCGCGGACGCCGGCATCAGCCTTTCAGCCAAGTTCCAGCAAATCACTCATCGCCATCGCGGCCATGCCGCCATCGACCACGATGTCCTGACCCTTGATCCAATTGCTTTCCGGTAACGCGAGAAAGCAAACAGCATCGGCGACCTCGCCCGGCATCCCCGGACGTCCTGCTCGCGCGACGTTCTTTGCAACCTTTTCACCAAACGCCTTCACGAAGTCATCCAGAATGCCGGTACTCACTGCCGCCGGGCTGACGGAATTCATCCGCAGATTTCGGGCGATCATCTCTTCCGCCCGCGCCATTGTCATCACGATCACGGCTTCCTTTGACAGGTTATAGGCGCGAGTGGCGTCTATATTTCTCTCCTCGATGAAGCTCGAAAGATCGGCGGGCGCTGTCGCCCTCAGCGCCTTAACTTCATCCAAATTGTCGCGCCAAAACGCGCCTGCCCGCGAAGCTGTATTCACAATCGCCGCGCCCTCGTTAAGTTTGCTTAGCATTCCGTCCAAGAAAGTCGTCAATCCATACCAATTCACCTGCAATACCAGCTCTGCCATCCCGTCACGCGGCGGCAATCCCGCGTTGTTGATCAGCGCATCAAATGGCCCATCGGCTTCGCTCAAGGCGGATTTTATTGAGGCCGGGTCGCTCAGATCCACCGCGATCCATTTGTCCACGCCGGACGGCTCAGAGATGTCGAATGCGGTTACGTGATGCCCACGCTCCGTCAGCTTTGCGGCAACTTCCGCTCCAATCCCGGTTGCTGCTCCGGTAAGCGCAATACGCACGTTATTCACTCCAATCTTTTCATCCGGTCGACAGAACTTAACAACCTGCGCCCACATGGAAAGCACGGATCGGCGTCAAGCGCATCTTGCAACTTGTCAATTCGTGATCTTAACGTCGATCAGACCCCGGTCGCCTTCCGTGGCGGCGCAACCATCCTGACAGGAGACGTCGTTTTGTCGATTTCAGCGAACTGGTCCTATCCCACAGCAATTCGTTTCGGTGCTGGAAGGGTTGCTGAGCTCGCTGAGGCTTGCGCAGAGGCCGGAATTTCGATGCCCCTTTTGGTTACCGACCGAGGTCTTGCCAAACTGCAGGTCACAAGCCAAACGCTTGATGTCATGCAATCGGCGGGGCTTGGGCGTGCGGTATTTGCGGATGTCGATCCGAACCCGAATGAGAACAACCTTGCAGCCGGGATCGCAACATTCAAAGCGGGCGGCCACGACGGCGTCGTCGCGTTTGGTGGCGGTTCCGGTCTGGACCTCGCCAAAATGATCGCTTTCATGGCCGGACAAACCCGGCCTGTTTGGGATTTTGAGGATATCGGCGACTGGTGGACCCGCGCGGACAGCGACGTGATCTATCCCAGCGTGGCGGTGCCGACCACCGCGGGCACCGGGTCAGAAGTAGGGCGTGCAAGCGTACTGACGAACACGGCGACCAAAGAAAAGAAGATCATCTTCCACCCCAAGGTTCTGCCATCGGTTGTCATCTGTGACCCGGAACTGACAACGGGAATGCCGCCCACGATCACCGCGGGAACCGGCATGGATGCCTTCGCCCACTGTCTGGAAGCTTTCTGCTCTCCGCATTACCACCCGATGAGCCAAGGCATCGCATTGGAAGGAATGCGGCTGGTCAAAGAGAACCTTTTGACGGCCTATAAGTCGCCCGACGACCTTGCTGCCCGCGCCAACATGATGTCTGCGGCCATGATGGGGGCCACCGCCTTTCAGAAGGGCCTCGGCGCCATTCACGCGATCAGCCACCCGATCGGCGCAAATCACAACACGCATCACGGAACGACCAATGCGGTGGTGATGCAGGCCGTTCTGGAATTCAATCGACCCGCTATTGAAGGCAAGCTTGCGTCGGCTGCCGCTTATCTCGGGATTGAGGGCGGATTCGGTGGTTTTTATGGCTATACCCGTGCGCCTGAATTGGCCTGATGTTTTCCGGGTTAGAGTCCCCGATAGGGGATCTGTAAACCCCACGGCTTTAGCCGGACGGGATCGCGGCATTTGCGTTAAGATGCCTGATTATGGATTCGTACAAGCGTGGCAGCCATACGGTTTGGGACTGCAAATACCACTTGGTGTGGGTGACGAAGTACCGCTACCAGGTGTTGGGCGGCGATGTCGGCAACCGCTGCCGTGAGTTGCTGCGCGAGACGGCGCGGGCGCATGGGATGGTTGTGCATGCCGGATCAATCAACCGTGACCACGAGCATATGCCGGTGTCGACCCCGCCGAACCTGTCGGTCAGCCGTGCGGAGCAATATCTGAAAGGGCGCAGTTCGCACAAGCTGCTGAGCGAGTTCGGGATATTGCGCAAAAGATATTGGGGGCAACACCTGTGGGCCCGCGGTTACCGGGTTGCCAGCAGCGGCAACGTGACAGACGAGGTGTGGTTGGAATACATCAAGAACCAGACGCCACCCGAGCCCGATGATGATTTTAATCCAGCGGGAACTCCCCGCGTGTAAGCGCGGGGATGATAGCCCTTCCATTGTCTTCGGGCTATCGTCTGCAGAATGCGGCTGCGAAAATCGTCCCACAGCGTTTACAAAGGATTTTTTGTGTCCACCGTTGGGGTCGACGAGCAAACGATACGGAATTACGTCCGATGGCAGGGCCGAGAAGATAATGGACAAGCGGAGCTTGACCTTTGAAAGAACCACGGGTGTAAGCCCGTGGGTATCTATATCACTTTGTATTCCTTGAGCGATACAACGCGGAAGTTGTCGGTGACGGTGTCGCGGAACTCAGGCCATTTTTCTGGCAGTGTCGTACGGAAGAAGTTGAAAATAGCCTCTGTGAACTGGTTGAACGTTGCATAGTGGCGATTGTGTGTGACCCAATCGTGCATGACGCCCCAAAGGCGCTCGATTGGGTTGAGATGCGGGGCATATGCTGGCAGGAAATGCAACTTCACCCGGCGTTCCGGGCTGTTGAGCCATGGCTGAAGTATCCTGGCATGATGATAGCGGGCATTGTCGACAAAGACATGGATGGTCGTCATGGTTGGGTTGTTGCGCTCCAACTTTTCCAGCATTTGTTGGGTTGTCCGGGCATTGATCTTTTCGCCTTCTACAAAGGTGAACTGGAAGGTCTCAAGGTCAAGCGCTCCCTGAATATTGAGCCGTTTGCGCCCGGATGTCGCCTTCAGGGCCGTCTTTTGTCCCTTTGGGAACCAGCCATGGGCGGGGCGGCTCTGATGCTCGGGGTGAACAGCGTCCGAAAAGACAACCATCTCATCTGCGGCCAACCCGTTCATCATGGCCTCATATTGGGCAATAAACGCAGCCTGTTTGGCTTCATCGGCCTGTGCAGGCAGCAATTGTGGTTTCCTATACACAAACCCCAGGCGGCGCATCAGCCTGGCGGCTCCCGAGGGGCTGTAGCTCTGGTCGCACCCGGCCAGAACATAGGCACAGACCTCATCTACGTTCTGTGCCGGATGTTCGGTGAAATGCGCTTTCAAAGCCCGTTCCTGCTCCACCGATAGATGCCCCTGTCGCTGGCTGTAGCCCTTCAAGCCAAAAAATGACAACCCCGCTCCGGCAAACGCGAACTGCCATTCCGTCAGAACCGTTGGACCGATATCCAAAATCCGGCAAACCGTTCCGGCGTCTTCTCCTGTGTCCAGAAGAAGAAACGCACGCGCACGTTTCCAAACAAGGGCCTCAACTTTGCGGCGGCGGCAAAGCGCTTCAAGCGCTATGCGCTGCTCGTCGGATAAGGTGACTGTTTTGTCTCGCTTGCTCATACCCTCAAAATAGAAACCTCCGTGCCTGTGACCATGCGGCAAAGTGATTCACAGGCATCAAAATCATCAGGCCAATTCAGGCGCAGGAGTGTATGTCGATCAATTGAACCGAGAATTGAACATTCCCCGGTCGCTTTCTGATCTGGGTGTCGCCGACCCGGATATCGATCAGATACTCCATTCCGCGCTGAAAGATCCCAACTGCGGGGGCAACCCGATTGAGCTTACCGAACAAAACCTGCGCCCGCTGATCGAAAACCTGCTGTCGCAGTGACTCAGTTGGGCCATCTAACGGCTCCCATCCAGGCACCAAAACCATTGCACCCGGTTTCACAATTGCCCCTAATGCCGGAACACCAGACAGGCGGGTAGCTGAATTGCCGAAACTTCTGAAAAATCCGTGGCGCGGCGCAGGCATTGAAATTGATGCCCCGCTTCCCGCCGACGATCCGAAAAATGTCCGGGAAATGTTGGCGCAATGCCCCGCGCACGCCCCGACCCCATTGCACAATGTTCCCGAACTCGCCCATCGCGCAGGTGTCGCGCAGGTCTGGGTGAAGGATGAGCGCACCCGCATGGGCCTTGGCAGTTTCAAAGCGCTCGGCGCCGCCCACGCGATGGCGCGCGCGGCAGTCGACAATGCGAACGGCGATATCCAGCATTCCTTGTCAGGGCACACCTTTGTTGCCGCCAGCGCAGGGAACCATGGCCTTTCCGTCGCCGCCGGGGCGAAAGCCTTTGGCGCACGCGCTGTGATCTATCTTGCCAACACCGTGCCAGAGGCATTTGCAAATCGCTTGAAGTCATACGGTGCCGAGGTCGTCCGCGCAGGTGACGATTACGAGGCCAGTATGGTTGCGGCAGAAGATGCCGCCCGCGCGCAAGGCTGGACACTGCTGTCTGACAGCTCGTGGGGCGGCTATTACGAACTACCTCAATTGGTGATGGAAGGCTATTTGCAACTTGCGCACGAAATCGCCGATCAAATCGACGAACCACCCAGCCACATCCTTTTGCAGGCTGGCGTTGGCGGTCTGGCAGGGGCCGTCGCCGCGTTTGCCCGCCACACATGGGGCGACGCGCCGACGATCATCGTCGTTGAACCCGAAGTCGCCCCCGCACTCATCAACAGCATCCGGGAAGGCACGGTCGTCACAACGGATGGACCTGTATCCTCGATGGGCCGACTGGACTGCAAAACCCCGTCCCTGATCGCGCTCGCCGGGCTTTCGCGTGACGCCGATGCTTTCGTCACGATCACAGAGGATGAGGCAAAAGCCGGTACGGCGATATTGGCAGAACATGGGCTCGAAACCACGCCATCTGGCGGCGCGGGTCTGGCCACGTTGCTGGCAGGGCTTGATCTGGGGGCAAACGCGCGGGTTCTCGCGATACTAAGCGAGGCGCCTGAACGTGGCTGAAACCTCCCTGATCTTCCCTGCAGAAGAATTCCAAGCCCGCCTCAAGCGCCTGCAAACCGAGATGTCCGGGCGCGGATTGGACGCTCTTCTTTTGACGACACCGGGTGACAGCTTTTATGTCACGGGATTTCTCACACGCTTTTGGGAAAGCCCGGCGCGCCCGTGGTTCCTTGCCGTCCCAGTGACAGGTGAACCTGTTGCCGTGATCCCCTCCGTTGGGCAGGCCCTGATGGAACGGACGTGGATCACGCAAATCCGAACGTGGGACGCGCCGCATCCCGACGATGACGGCGTCACGCTTCTAAGTGACACAATTTGCAGCCTGTTGGGTGAGGGCGCCAGCATCGGTGTTCCGATGGGATTGGAAACCCATTTGCGAATGCCGTTGGCGGATCTAGATCGCGTGGCAAAACGCATCGCACCGCGCCGGTTCGTTGATGGCTCAGAACCGATTCAGCGCACCCGCGAGATCAAAAGCGAAGCGGAAATCGAAAAGATCCGCGCGACCTGCGACATCGCCGCGCGCGCGTTTGGTCGAGTGCCGGAAGTCGCGACTTCCGGTGCACCGCTTGACCGGGTATTCCGCGACTTTCAGGCCATTCTTCTGGATGAGGGCGCGGATTGGGTGAGTTACCTTGCCGGCGGCGCAGGGCAGGGCGGCTACACCGATGTCATTTCGCCCGCGTCGACCCGCGCCTTGCAAAGCGGCGACGTTATGATGCTGGACACCGGTGCGGTCAAAGACGGCTATTTCTGCGACTTCGACCGAAATTTTGCCATCGGCCCGGCGTCCGATTTGGTCAAACGCACACATCATGCGCTTTGGCATGCGACCGAGGACACGTTGAACAATCTGCAACCGGGTATGCGTGCACGTGATGCGCATCGCTTGTTAAGTGACGGTCTGAAGGCACGCGGCACAAAGCCCGGTGGCGGTCGGCTGGGCCACGGGCTTGGCATAAACCTCACCGAATGGCCGTCATTCACGCCACTTGATGAAACGGAACTGCGCGAAGGCATGGTTCTGACACTGGAACCAGTCGCGGCAACCGAACAGGGCCGCATTCTCGTCCACGAAGAAAATATCGTTTTGCGCGCTGATGGGGCTGAGTTGATATCGCCTCGGGCGCCCGAGGACTTGCCCGAGATATCGTAGTGAGTTCAAAGCGGGATAAACCGAACGTGGCATCTGAATGCGGGCGGCGATGTGCAAAACCCGAATTACTGTAAATGGCCAGAAGCAGACATTCGCAAGTACGAGAACAGACGCGCGATCGCCTGCCCGTGGGGTGGCGATGTGACCTCGCAATCTGTCCGTTTATCCAAGCCAAGTCCGTGCGCGTTCAAAAGCTCGCACCCAGCCTCACCAATTCGCCAGCCCGTGGGGACGGGCAGGCGATCGCGCGGCGCCTGCGGCTTGATTCCGCGCGAAGGGCGCAGGCCAGCACTGCCCGCTTCAGGCCTAATCCAGAAATGTTTCAATCTGACACGACTTCGTACCGGCGGATCACTCCCGCTCGGGCCCGCTCCCAGCCTGCAAACGTGCCAGTATCTCTTTCGCCGCCGCCCCCGGCGCGGCCCGGCCCGCTGCAACTTCCCCGCCAAGCTCGGCCATCGCAACGCGAAGACCGGCATCCGCTGTCAATCGCGCGATCAGCCCCTGTCGCACCTCTTCTTCGAACCAACCGCGCGCCTGAGCCGCCCGCCGCCTTGACCAATGACCGCTTTGCTTGCGCCATTCGCCCAATGCAAACATCTCATCCCATGCTTCCGCCAACCCCATTTCCGACAACGCGGACACCATCATCGCCTTGGGAAATCCTTCCGGGTCATCATCACGCGCCCGCATCAGACGCAGTGCTTGGGTGTAATCCGCACAGGTCCGCGTCGCCGCCGGCTTCAAGTCGCCATCGGCCTTGTTCACTAGGATCAGGTCGGCAATTTCCATAATTCCGCGCTTGACGCCCTGCAATTCGTCGCCACCGGCAGGCGCAATCAGCAACACGAAAAGGTCCGACATTTCGGCCACCAGTGTCTCTGACTGCCCGACACCCACGGTTTCAATCAACACCACGTCAAACCCTGCCGCCTCGCACAGTGCCACGGCATCGCGCGTTCGCCGCGCTACGCCGCCAAGTTCTGTCTGGCTTGGCGAGGGCCGGATGAAGGCGTTCGGATCGCGCGACAGGCGCTCCATCCGGGTCTTGTCACCCAAAATCGACCCGCCGGTGCGCGTCGAGGACGGATCAACCGCCAAAACCGCGACACGCAGCCCTTTCGCCGTCAGCATCGTACCAAACGCCTCGATAAAAGTCGATTTCCCCACACCGGGCGTCCCGGACAGACCGATGCGCAACGCTTCTCGCCGCGCCTTGGCGAGCATTGCAAGAAGTTCGGTTGCCTCCGCGCGGTGATCTGCGCGGGCGCTTTCGACCAAGGTGATCGCCCGCGCCAGGGCGCGCCGTTCGCCGTTCAGAACGCGCTTGGCCAATTCCGCCTGATCAACTTTCGGTGCCATTCCGCCGCCGGTTCAACTGTTGCGTTGTCATGCCCCGCGTGCTTCGCCATTGTCCAGCCCGTGGCGGTGAAATTCCGGGATTGATTCTGATGCTGCGAAGCATGGTTGCAGGTTTAATGTTGTTGGCTACGTCCGGGTCGGCCATGGCAAATGGCCCAGTCACATTTGATCTGTCGATCCGTGGTATCCGCGTCGGTGCCGTCACAATGACTGTAAACGAGGGCGACGGGCGCTATTCCGTTCTGGGTGCAGCCCGAAACCTTGGTCTGACGCGCGTCATTCGCAGGTTCAGCTATCAGGGCGAAGCGCGCGGCCGCGTATCCGGCGTGAAATTCTCGCCTGATCGCTACGAAGAGGTTGCCGACACCGGCAAGCGCCAGTCAGAAGTATTACTGAACTATCAAAACGGCGTACCAAAAGTCGCGCGCTACACCTCACCGCGTCAGGCGGGAGAGGATTCTCCTGCGCCGGAAACCCAGGGCGGAACGGTCGATCCGTTAACCGCGATTTACGGGATGTTGCGTGATGTCCCGATTGCCGACGCCTGCAAAGGCAATTTCGATATTTTCGACGGCGCGCGGCGCAGCAGGATTCGCATGAAACTTGCCGCGAGTTCCAGTGGTGTTCCCAAATGCACCGGCTTTTACGAACGAATGCTTGGTTTCCTGCCCGAGGAAGTCGCGCGCCACAAACGGTTTGATTTCACCGTCACTTATTCTGTCGCCGGTAACGGACGTTTACAGGTCGAAAACCTTTCCTTCGCGTCGATCTATGGCAAGGCTGCGATAGATCGCCGATAACGGGCGCATGACGACCCTTCCGATTGACGCCGTACTTCCCGATCTGCTGGTCGCCCTTCGCGCCAGCGGTCGCGCCGTGCTTCAGGCGCCACCGGGTGCAGGCAAAACCACGCGTGTCCCATTGGCGATGCTGGATGCGGGGTTGGTTGAGGGCCGTATTGTCATGCTGGAACCCCGCCGTTTGGCGGCACGGGCCGCGGCAGAACGAATGGCGGAAACGCTTGGGGAGCCCGTGGGTCATACGGTCGGCTATCGGATGCGCGGCGACACGAAAGTGTCGAAATCCACAAGGATCGAGGTTGTCACAGAGGGCATTCTGACCCGCATGATCCAGTCCGATCCCGAACTTTCCGGCATCGGCGCGCTGATCTTCGACGAATTCCACGAACGTTCGCTGAACGCTGATCTCGGGCTGGCACTGGCGTGGGAGTCGCGCGGTGCCCTGCGGGAAGACCTTGTTCTTCTGGTCATGTCGGCGACGCTGGATGCCGAACCGGTCGCACAATTGCTGGATGACGCGCCGGTGATCACCTCACAAGGGCAGAGTTTTCCTGTTGAGATCAAGTGGTTGGAACGGCCATTGCCGAAAAATGCCCGGCTGGAATCCGAAGTCGCTGGAATGGTATTCCGTGCAATAACGGAAACAGACGGCGGCGTGCTGGTGTTTCTTCCCGGCGAGGGCGAAATCCGGCGTGTTCACGCCGCGTTGGGGGACTTGCCAAAAGGCGTCGTGGTGCGCCCGCTCTACGGTGCCTTGCCGTTTGCCGAACAGCGCAAAGCGGTTGAACCGGTTGGGCAGGGGTGCAAGGTGGTGCTGTCCACGTCCATTGCCGAAACCGCGCTGACGATTCAGGACGTGCGCGTCGTGGTCGATGCGGGCCGCGCACGCCGCGCACGTTATGACCCAACGCGCGGGTTGTCGCGACTGGTGACAGAGCGGGTGTCGAAAGCCGAGGCGACCCAACGCACCGGTCGCGCAGGACGGGTTGCGCCGGGTGTCTCTTATCGGATGTGGACAAAGGGCGAAGAGGGCGGATTCGCAGCCTTCCCGCCGCCAGAGATTGCCTCGGCGGATCTTGCCGGGTTGGTTTTAGAGCTGGCACTGTGGGGCGCAGCGGCGAATGATTTGGCCTTCCTGACCTCACCGCCAGCGGGCATTTTGGAAGAGGCGGGGCAGTTGTTGATGTCTCTGGATGCAATTGATGACGCTGGCAGGATCACCCCACATGGCCGCAAAATCGCCGCGCTGCCATTGCATCCCCGTCTGGCGCACATGCTTGAAGTCGCCGGACCTGATGCGGCCCGGCTTGCAGCCATGTTACAGGATCGTGACCCCTTACGCGGGCAGGGAGCCGATCTGGAACTGCGGCTTCGGGCGATGGCAGAGCCGCGCAGCCATCCGCAGGCCCGCCGCGCACTTGACAGGATCAGTGGCGAGGCAAAACGGTTGCGGCGAATGGTCTCCGCAAAGACGACACTGACCGCCGCACAGCAAACCGCGCTGGCCTATCCCGACCGCGTCGGGTTACGCCGCAAAGGCGACGAACCGCGTTGGATCCTGTCCGGTGGTACTGGCGTCAGGATGGACAATGGCGATGCGCTGGCAGGTGCGCGATTGTTGGTCGTGACCGATCACGACGGACAAGGCCGTGAACCAAAAGTGCGTCAGGCCATCGTAATTGGCGAGGCGGAACTGCGCGAGGTTCTTGGCCACGGTATCGGCTGGCAGCAGCAATGCGCGTGGTCCGGTCGCGAGCGCCGGGTATCTGCCCGGAAACGCGAAATGCTTGGTGCGATTGTTCTGGACGACCGCCGTTGGGATAACGTGCCCGAGGCTGCTGTCGCTGCGGCATTTCTCGATGGGATACGCGAAATAGGGCTGCATTGGAGCGATCCCGCACGGCGCTTGCAGGCGCGAATAGAATTGCTGCGCCGGGACGGAATGGACCTGCCCGACTGCGGCGATGACACGCTGATGGATGAGTTGGAGGGCTGGATTCTGCCTTACTGCGCGGGGCGAAAAACAGCAGATGACATCCGGTCACTGCCACTGCTCGAAGCACTGAACGTGCGGCTTGGATGGGAACGCGCACGATTGGTCGATGAACACGCACCGGCGAACTTCGTGACACCTTTGGGTCGAAAAGTGCCGGTAGATTACGGCGGCGGCAATCCGACCATTGAGGTTCGCCTGCAGGAGTTGTTCGGTGTTACCAAACATCCGGTCATCGGCCCCAAACACGTCCCGATCCAGATCACGCTTCTGTCTCCGGCGGGCCGCCCGGTGCAAACCACGCAGGACTTGCCGGGGTTTTGGGAAAGTTCATACACCGATGTCCGCAAAGACATGCGGGGCCGCTATCCCAGACATCCCTGGCCAGAGAACCCAATGCAGGCAGAGCCAACGTTGCGGGCGAAGCGGAGGAGGTAACGTTCCCTAAGCAATTCGTGCCTGCATTGGGTTGGCGCGCGCCCTATCTCGAAGGGTTTATTTCCGCGTGGCGCAATTTGCGCTATAATAGCCTCCATGTTGGCTGCGATCTATTCCTGGTGGGATTGGATGGCCGTGCCCGATGTGGAGCAGGGCGGTGATCCTGCGCCGCCGCCGGACCTGCCCGTATTGATGGACGATCTCCTCACGAACCGCCTTGGCGAACCGGAATTCCTGATCCGCTGGCGAGAGGCACAGGCGCGCAAGGACGCTCAGCCATAGGTCGGATGAAACAGCCCGCCTGGCGAATGTGTGAATATCTGATACCCGTCTGCCGTCACACCAACTGAATGCTCAAACTGTGCCGAAAGCGACTTGTCGCGCGTCACCGCCGTCCAGTCATCGGCCAGAACCTTGGTCTCGGGCCGCCCGAGATTGACCATCGGTTCAATGGTGAAGAACATACCTTCTTCCAGCTTCGCACCCGTGCCCGCGCGGCCATAGTGCAAAACATTGGGCGGTGCATGAAACACGCGGCCCAGCCCGTGGCCACAAAAATCACGCACCACCGACATGCGGTTGGATTCCACATGCGCCTGAATCGCTTGGCCAATGTCGCCAAAGGTATTCCCCGGACGCACCGCCTCGATCCCCTTCCACAACGCATCATGGGTCACGTCAATCAGCCGCTCTGCCTTGCGCGGCAGCTTCCCGGCTACGTACATCCGGCTGGTATCTCCATACCAGCCATCGACAATCACCGTGACGTCGATGTTCAGAATGTCGCCATCCTTCAGCACCTTCGGCCCCGGAATGCCATGACAGACCACATGGTTCACGGAAATGCAGCTGGCGTGCTGGTAGCCTTTATAACCAATCGTGGCCGATTTCGCCCCCGCATCCTCGACCATGCCACGGATTGCATCATCCAGCACACCAGTCGTTTGGCCGACCTTCACCATTGGCGCGACCGCGTCCAGAATTTCGGCAGCCAAAGCGCCCGCCTTCATCATCCCGTCGAAATCGGCGGGTTCATAGATGCGGATGCCATCCTTGGTCAGTCTGCCGCGATTTTTGTCCAACAGCGTGTCTCCATCAGGGTCCCAAATTATTTAGGACAGCTTGAACAAAGAAACCAGAGCCACCGGACGTCGCAATTGTGACCGAGAAGTTCCGATTTGGTCATGACTCTCGGCCAACACGGCGCTATTGCGCGAAAACAACCCGGAATCATCGAGGCGACAGATGTCTGCAAAAATCATCGACGGTAAGGAATTCGCGGCGCGTGTCCGCGCAGACGTGGCCAAACATGTCGCCAAACTCAAGGCCGATCACGACATCACGCCCGGACTGGCCGTGGTACTGGTCGGCGAGGATCCGGCAAGTCAGGTCTATGTCCGCTCCAAAGGCAAGACGACCTCTGAAGTGGGCATGAATTCCTATGAGCACAGGCTCGATGTCGACACGGCCGAAAAAGATCTGCTCGCCCTGATCGACAAGCTGAACAATGACCCTGCGGTGCATGGCATTTTGGTGCAGTTACCGCTGCCCGATCACCTGAATTCCGATCTGGTGATCAATTCCATCGACCCGGCCAAGGATGTCGACGGCTTTCACATCTCCAACGTTGGGCTTCTTGGCACCGGGCAAAAGTCTATGGTGCCCTGCACACCGCTGGGTTGCCTGATGATGCTGCGCGACCATCACGGCTCGCTTTCCGGGCTGAATGCAGTTGTCGTGGGCCGTTCCAACATTGTCGGCAAGCCGATGGCGAGCTTGCTTTTGAAAGACAGCTGCACGGTAACCATCGCGCATAGCCGGACCAAGGATTTGCCCGACGTTGTGCGCGGTGCGGATATCGTTGTTGGCGCGGTGGGCCGCGCGGAAATGATCCCCGGTGACTGGATCAAGCCCGGCGCAACAGTGATCGACGTGGGCATCAACCGCATCGACGCGCCGAAAAAGGGCGAGGGCAAGACGCGGCTGGTCGGCGACTGCCATTTCGAAAGCTGCGCCGAGATTGCCGGGGCCATCACCCCAGTCCCCGGCGGCGTTGGCCCGATGACCATTGCCTGCCTTCTGGCCAATACGCTCACTGCCTGCTGCCGTGCAAACGGGCTGGAGGAGCCTCAGGGGCTGACTGCCTGAAGCCACAAGAAAAAGTCATGATCCCCCGATTGTAATCCGCTCACTTCAGGTCAAGATGGGCGCAACATACAATCAGGGTGAGGCCAATGAAGAAAAGCGCCGTTGCTACACTAAGCGAACTTCCAGACCGGAAACCGCAATATGCCTTGGTCGGTGAGGTTGACCTCGTCGTCGTCCGCTTTGACGAGGAAATTTCGGTCTTTTACGGCCGCTGCCTGCATCGTGGCGCGCTAATGGCCGATGGGTTTGTCAGCGGCAACAACCTGATTTGCGGGGTTCATTACTGGGATTACCGGCTCGACAGCGGTGTGTCGGAATATGCCAATGAAGAAGCGCTGCACAAATTCAACAGTTGGACGGATGACGGGCAGGTCTGGGTCGATGCGGATGAAATCAGCGCCTGGGCCCACGACAACCCGCAACCTTTTAATCGCGACGCCTATCTCGGTCTTTACGCCGACACCTCGCACGGCACGGATGAAGAGCCCCATAACGGGCTGATCCAGCAATATGCACGCGACGGCCTTAAACGGACAGGCCACCACGGCAAGGTCGAATCGATGGGCGTGCCGCGCGATGAATTGCCCAGTTGGGACGATATCCAGATTCTGACGGCGCAGCTTCACAAGGCCCCGCTTTTGGACGAAGACCCGGTTGGCACCGAAGTGGTCATCGGCCCGAATGCGCAAAAGCCGCTGAAGCTGAAGATCCCGCTTTTCGTCTCCGACATGTCCTTTGGTGCGCTGTCCGAGCCCGCGAAAGTGGCGCTTGCCCGCGGCGCCGAACTGGCTGGCACCGGTATCTGTTCGGGCGAGGGTGGCATGCTGCCAGAAGAGCAGGAAGCCAATTCGCGCTATTTCTATGAACTCGCCTCGGCGCGGTTTGGGTTTTCGTGGGATAAGCTTGCCCGCGTGCAAGCCTTTCATTTCAAAGGTGGGCAGGGGGCTAAAACCGGCACCGGCGGGCACCTTCCGGGCAAGAAGAACAAGGGCAAGATATCAGAGGTCCGCGAAATCCCCGCAGGTCAGGACGCAATTTCGCCGCCGCGCTTTCCCGACTGGACCGAGCCCGCCCAGATCAAGGATTTCGCCGACGAAGTGCGCGACCGAACCGGCGGCATCCCCATCGGTTACAAGCTTTCGGCCCAACACATCGAAAAGGACATCGACGCCGCGCTGGAGGTCGGGGTCGACTATATCATCCTCGATGGTCGTGGCGGCGGAACCGGTGCCGCGCCAATTATTTTTCGCGACAATATCTCCGTTCCGACGATACCGGCATTGGCCCGCGCGCGGCGCCATCTGGACCGGACCAACCCCGACGTCACGCTTGTCATCACCGGGGGCTTGCGCAAACCCGCGGATTTCATCAAGGCGCTGGCGCTTGGCGCAGATGCGGTTGCGCTCTCCAACGCGCCGATGCAGGCCATCGGCTGCCTCGGAATGCGCGCCTGCCACACCAACAATTGCCCTGTCGGTATCGCCACGCAGAAACCGCATCTGGTCAGCCGTTTGCACATCGAAAAGTCGGCCCGGCAACTGGCCAACTTCTTCGAAGCATCGACAGATTTGATGCAGGTCATGGCTCGTGCCTGTGGCCACGACCATCTGTCGAAATTCAACGCCGACGACCTGACGACCTGGAAACAGGATATGGCGTCGCTGTCCGGCGTCGCTTTTGGTGGCGCGTCCTAATTCATGATGCGGTCGCACGCGGTTCAAATTGTAGGCATTGGGCCGGAGCGGTCATTCACGATCCACAGCCCGGGACCTGATCCGGGTCTCTCTCGCAACCTATCGGGCGGCCAGCGCCTGCCCGGGGGATGGCGATCCAACATTTAAGGGGAATGCTTTATCCCAGCCAAGTCCGTACTAATTCAATGGCTCCCACCCAGCCTCTCCAAATCGCCAGCCCACCGGGGCGCTTGCAGCGCTGTTAACCCGGCTGGGGTGGTATGATTGAATGTCCACGCCCGCCCAAACCCAGAATCACCGCAACCAGACTTCATCCCGCCCTTGCGTCCAAAACTCGGCAAAATTTAGGTAATTTGTAACTCCCAAGCACCCCCCACGTTTGAGTGTTATTGTCAGTTTTATGGTGAGTCGAATTTGCCATTTTGCGCGTGTTTTTTTTCTTTCTTGTCTGAATTCTGTGGCGCCGGGTTGATTTCTCTGAATCAGTGGTGGGATGGATCAGGTTGCCGCCCTTGAACAACTTCTCGCCACGGCTCTGCGTCGGATTGCTGAGCTTGAAGCTGCGTTGGCGAGCATGGCGGAAGAGATCACGGACCTGCGCCGACAGTTGGCCAAGAACAGCAGCAATAGCAGCAAGCCCCCTTCAAGTGATGGCCTGAAGAAGCCAGCCCCGCGCAGCCTGCGTGGCAAATCCGGAAAGAAAAGTGGCGGCCAAGTTGGCCACCGGGGCGACACCCTGCGCCAGACGTCAACACCCGACTTTGTCGAACGGCATGAGGCGACGCATTGCAGCGCCTGTCAGAGCGCCCTGACGGCGGAGATGGTGAAAGGGATCGAGAAGCGTCAGGTGTTCGACTTGCCTGCGCCACGCCTGGAGGTCACCGAGCATCAGGCGGCGGTTTATTGTTGCGACCATTGTCGAGCCACGACGACGGCTGGCTTTCCCGATGGCGTGGCCGCGCATGTGCAATATGGCACGCGCATGCGGGCAGTGGCGGTCTATTGCAATGTTCAGCAGCTGATACCCGAGGATCGGGTCTGCCAGCTTATGCGCGACCTGTTTGGGGCCACCAGCTTGTGCGCGGCCAGCGTGACCAACTGGACGCGCGGCGCGGCAAATAAGATGGGTGTCGTGGTTGAACACATTCTCGCCCGGCTTGCCGAAGGCGGCGTTCGGCATCTGGACGAGACCGGACTTCGTGTTGCCGGCAAGCTGCACTGGCTGCACACGATCTGCGATACCGCCTTCACCCATTACCGCATCAGCGCCAAACGCGGTGCTGTTCCAACCTTCCTGACCGGCGGGACGATCATTCATGATCACTGGAAACCCTACTACGCCCATATGAGCGGAGTGGACGCCCACGCCCTCTGCGGGGCGCATCACTTGCGCGAACTCAAGGCCATCGAAGAGATCGAAAAAGAGCCTTGGGCGACGGAGATGAGCGCAGTGCTTCATAGCGCCAATCAACTCAGATGCGCGGCTCAGGATCAAGGCGAGACCGAACTCCCGGAACTGGTTCGCCAGGGTATAGTCACCAGATACATGGCGATCCTCGCCAAGGGGCTCGCCTTCCACGAACGCCAGCCCCCGCTGGCCAAAAGCCCCGGCACCCGCGGCCGAAAAGCCAGGCGGCCAGGCCACAACCTGCTCCTCCGCCTGCGTGACTACCGCGATGACGTTTTGCGATTCATCGCCGACTTCGCGGTCCCATTCACAAACAATCAGGCCGAACAGGACCTGCGCATGATGAAGCTGCGCATGAAAATCTCGGGCACCTTCCGCACCCTCGAGGGCGCGCGGGTCTTCGCCGACATCAGGTCCGTCATCTCGACGGCCAGAAAACACCGGTTCAACATCCTGGAAATCCTGACCCTGTCACCACCTCAGATCATCGCACGGCTCTGACGGAACAAAACCCCGCAACCCTATCGGACAGGGTGCTTGGGAGTTACGGTAATTTCCCCTTGGCGCGAAGGGCTTGGTTAATTCGCGCCCGGTATCCACGCGCCGGGGATGCGCGATGCCACACACATTTTATCCTGAAGATAACGAATGGGCCTCTGCCACCGGGGCAAACGTTTATAGCGGCGGAAATACGTCGCAATTCGATTACCCGCCGCTTCTGATGTACGACATGTCAATCACTACGGATGAGGACGACGACGACCCATTTGTATTCGACATCGGTGATACGGTGGATCTCACCTATACCGTTGCCGGTTTTACGGTCTCGATGGAAGATGCTGTTGTCATTCGCAGCGACGCGGTTGGCGACGATGCTGGCGTGATCGTCTTTGAAGGCATGAACAATTTCGGCCAGATCGAACATATGGCTTGGACGCCGAACTTCGATCTGGAATCGTGGTATTGGGATAACTTCTCTGGCGGCCAGCCGCCGGGATTTTGGGTCGTGGACACCGATGGCGCCTACGATCACAGCCTTCCATGCTTTGCCGCAGAAACCCGGCTCGATACGCCAACTGGGCCCACTATGGCCGGCAGCCTTTCGACCGGCGACCTCGTCGAAACACTTGATTCCGGCCCTGTGCCCATTCGCTGGGTCGGTCGCATCGCCCTGCCGGGCGTTGGGCGGGCCACACCGATTGAATTTCTGCCCGGCGCCATCGGCAACCGCTCACTCATTTGTCTGTCCCAACAACATCGCATCATGCTGCAATCCGCCGAGGCGCATCTTTTCTATGACGCGCCGGAAGTGCTGGTGCCCGCAAAAGCCGCGGTGAACGGAACAACTGTGCGTTACCGGGCGCGCAGCTTTGTGGAATACGTACATCTGCTTCTGGACCGGCACGAGGTTATTCTGGCTGGTGGCGCGCTGGTTGAAAGCCTTTTGATGGGAAAGATCAGCGGTGACCTCATCGGTGACACCGACGTTCCGGAGATATTTCAGGACCCGGAACCGATGAAATCCGCACGCCCCATCCTGACGTTTCGAGAAGCGAAATCGTTATTAAGTCCACAGCCCGCGCCGCACGAAAAACTGACGCTGTTCTAGAGCGCACATTGCCTTCGAATTTCGTTGTTTTTTGTCTCCGTTCATGCTGACCTGTCCGCATTCGCAGGGAGGCCATCATGTCCGTTCACCAAATCCGCCCGAACCTTGACCATTGGCAGGAACGCGTCGACCTCGCCGCCGCGTTCCGCTGGACCGAACGGCTGAACATGCACGAGGCCGTTTCGAACCATTTCAGCCTCGCGGTGAACGAAGACGGCACCCAGTTCCTGATGAACCCCAATCAGGTGCATTTCAGCCGGATCAAGGCGTCGGACCTGCTGTTCCTCGATGCCAATGACCCGAACACGCTCGACAAACCTGATGCGCCTGACGCCACCGCCTGGGGTCTGCACGGCGCGATCCACCGCCGCGTGCCACACGCCCGATGCGCCATGCATGTGCATTCGATCCACGCGACCGTTCTGGCCTCGCTTGCCGATTCACGCCTGCCTGCGATCGACCAGAACACCGCGATCTTCCACGACCGCATCGTGATCGATGAAAATTTCGGCGGTCTGGCATTTGAAGAAGAAGGCGAACGCTGTGCAACTCTTTTTACTAACCCCAAGCAAAAGGTCATGATCATGGGCAATCACGGCATCATGGTCATCGGCGACACGGTGTCAGAGACCTTCAACCGGATGTACTTCTTCGAACGCGCGGCAGAAACCTATATCCGTGCGCTGCAGACCGGTCAGCCGTTGCGCTACATCCCTGACGAAATTGCCGAAAAGACCGCGGCAGAAATCGAAGTCTATGACAGTCAGGACGTGCGGCATCTGAAAGAGCTGAAGGCGATATTGGACGACGAAGGGTCGAATTACGCCAGTTAGCATCGCCAAAACCATCGGGGACATAAATGCCATCCGCTGACCTGCTTATCGCGTTCTTCGCGGCCACGTTGATCTTTGGCTATATGCCGGGGCCAGCCTTGTTATACGCGGCGGCGCGCACAATTTCCGGCGGCCGCCGCGCAGGTTTTCAGGCCGCACTTGGGTTGCATGTTGGTGGCTATCTTCATGTCATCGCGGCGGCCATTGGCTTGGCGTTGTTGTTTCGGGCAATCCCGTCGCTTTACATCGTCATCAAGTTCCTCGGCGCGGCATACCTGATTTGGCTCGGCATCAAGCTTTGGCGCTCTGACGACAAAACGCACGCAAATGCGACGACCGTCAGTTCAGCGAGCCCTGCCTTTTTTCAAAGCGCAACAGTCGAGATGCTGAACCCGAAGACGGCGCTGTTTTACCTGGCGTTTCTTCCGCAATTCACCGACGCGACAGCCGCATTCCCGATCTGGCTTCAGCTTCTGATTCTCGGAACCATCGTGAACGTTGTCTTTTCCAGTGCTGACATTGTTTGTGTGTTTCTTGCCGACAAGATTGTAACCTTGATGAGAAGGTCCAAGACGGCGGGGAACTGGGCCAGACGCGTTGGCGGGTCCATTCTGATCGGCCTCGGCCTGCACATCGCATTCAGCGAAACCAAGGCATGAGCAGCGAGGCAGATCGCTGGGCACACAGCCCGCCCCTACCCATTGAAGTCTCGCCGCTATTCCAGTGGCCGCCTAACCCGGGAAACATTCTGCGTTGGTTCTGGGGCAGCTGGTTCTGGATTTCAGAAAAACTGATCATTCTGGGCATCGCGTGGGTTTCGTGGGTCTACCTGACACCATCGCTGGAAACCGCCCAAACCTTCGCCCCCGGCTGGATCGCCGCCATCTGGGCGCGCAACGCCGCGCTGATGCTGATCATCGCGGGCGGTCTGCATGTCTGGTTCTACCGCGCGAAAGGGCAGGGTGACCGCCTGCGCCATGATACTCGCGACATAACCAAGGGCGGGGCCTACACCTTCAAGCGGCAAGTGCTGGACAATATGTTCTGGACACTCGCCAGTGGTGTCACCGTCTGGACGGCCTACGAGGTCCTGCTGCTTCACGCCTTCGCACGCGGCTGGCTGGAGGCGCTGTCTTTCACGCTCAATCCTGTCTGGTTTATTGCCCTTTTCTTCCTGATCCCGCTTTGGGAAGGCTTCTGGTTTTATTGGATTCACCGCTGGCTGCACTGGCGGCCGCTCTATAAACTGGCCCACCACGTCCACCACCGAAACACCAATATCGGCCCTTGGTCTGGGCTGTCCATGCACCCGGTTGAACACATCCTCTATCTGGGGGGCGTCATGATCCACTGGCTGATCGCCAGCCATCCCGTGCATGTGATCTTCCATCTGCAATACTATTGCCTCAGCGCCGTCACCACGCATTCAGGCTTTGAAGGCATTGTGATCAAAGACAAAAAGCGTATGGCGATGGGAACATTTCATCACCAGATGCACCACCGGTATTTCGAGTGCAACTATGGGTCACTGGAAATGCCGTGGGACAAATTGTTCGGCTCGTTTCACGACGGCACAGAGGAAGGCCGCGCGCAAATGGCCGCGCGGCGGAAGCGATTGGCGGGTCGACTCGGCGGATAAGCGACAGACAGAATGTGGCGGCTTCTTCAAAAGATTTCTGTCCAAATTCTTTCAAGAGTCCTCGGCGAAACGACCGCTTTGGCAGAACGACAGGGCAGCGACGGGTCTGGAGGGCGCCCTGAGCGGCTGGAATCTGTGGTGCTGTGCGGTGAAATGCTGGCGTTCAAGCATTTGACAACGTTGCATAAGCGCCCTCCGGGGGGAGGTCGGTCGCAGCCCGAAACAAGCTCGGGCGGGCAAGACGGTATGCTGTTGTGAGCACCGGATGTCGAGGCATTTGCCGTGAGGGGCAGGTTTTGCAGCAGTCTCCTCAAAAGAAATCGAAACGCCGCGTCAGTGGCAGGCTTTCCCCAACGCCTTCAGCCGCCAATAGTTATACGGCAGGGGTGTGACGAACCCAGCCGTCAGCATGAACGGGATCACCCACCATGTCAGCTTGGCACCGCCGGTCATCCAGTAATCCACCAAATTCATTGCCACTTCCATCGACACCATCGAAATCATTGACATGCCAATGGCGGTGCGAAACGCAAGACCCAAGACCATCTGCCGCGACAGGATCACGGTTTCCAACGCGATGGAGGTCAGCAAACCATTGATGATGGCCAAAACCATGATTGCCATCGTCGGCCAGGGGATACCGGTGAACTGAAAAAAGGCTATCGTACCAAAATCACCGATCGAACAACCCAGCAGACACCAGGACGTATTATAGGCCGCGCGCTGCCACGTGTGGCGGCAGCGCCAGTTGATTGCCAGATTGGTGCTGATCGATGACATGATCGCGGCGGTCCCTTGAACAGAAGATTACGATCCTCTTCCTTTGGTTTAGATAGCCATCGGTTGGGTGTTTTCCAAGTGCATTGGCGGTTGCGCGACGATATGCGCGCCACTATGGACCGCATCGATTGAGTTGAGGAAAGCGCGTGAAACCAACCGGTATCCTTCTGATTTGCGTGGCTTTGCTCGCGCCATTGATCTGGCTTCCCGGCATCGCCCCGGGGCGTGACGTGATCGCGTTGTTCAGCCAGTACCTTGGCATGATGGCTCTGATCGCAATGGCGATTTCGCAACTTATCGCGACACGGGCGCCAGGGATTGAGGCCATATTCGGCCCACTTGATCAGTCTTACCGCATTCATAAATGGCTTGGCATCGGTGCGATGGTTGCAATTCTGCTGCACGACACAATCGACGCCGATATGCGTGGGCTCGGTGTTGAAACGGCGCTGGTCGAAACGGCTGAAACCGCGGGCGAGATCAGCCTTTACGGCCTGCTGATATTCGTCGTCATCACCATCGCCACGTTCATCCCTTACCACCTGTGGAAATGGACTCACCGGTTCATCGGGATATTTTTCGTCCTTGGCGCGTTTCACTATCTGTTCATTCTTAAACCCTTCAAAAACGGCGGCCCGCTCGGGATCTACATGACAGCCATCTGCGCCGTTGGGGTACTGGCCTATTTCTACACATCCGCGCCGCGCGGTTTGCGACCGGGCCGCCAATACCAGATATCAAATCTGGAGCGTCAGGGATCGGCACTGGCCGTGACGATGAAACCACTCGCCCGCCCATTGGCGCATCGCGCCGGCCAGTTCGCGTTCTTCCGGTTTGCGCAATCCAAACGATCCGAACCCCATCCTTTCACCATCAGCAGCGCGCCACAGAAAGACGGTGCGCTGCGCGTCACAATCGCACCGCTCGGCGACCTGACCTCGCAGCTTTCGCGTTCTCTGGAAGTCGGGCAAAGCGTTTCCGTTGACGGTGCCTATGGCCGGTTCGGTCAAAACCCGCGCGGCCCGCAAATCTGGATTGCCGCCGGGATCGGTGTAACGCCCTTCCTCTCTTTGGCGCGCGCTTTGGGTCCGGAATCAGCACCTGTAACGCTTATATACGCCGTGCGAAACGCCGCCGAAGCCGCGCATTTGGATGAGATCCGGGCGTTGGCCGACGGCACGGCGAATTTGTCAGTCATTATTTGGGAAAGCGCGGAATCAGGACGCATCACCGCTGACGACCTTGCCCGGATCGCAAAAGCGGACCTCAACAAAATCAAAGTTCTCTTTTGCGGGCCCACGCCCATGCGCCGCTCGCTCGCCAGCGGCCTCTCTGTGCATGGCGTCTCTGCCCGCAGGTTTCACTATGAAGCCTTTGAAATTTGCACCGGGCTGGGATTGCGGCGCTTGCTCGGCTGGTTGAACAGGTAACGCCAGAACCTTACGCCGCCTCCACAGCTTCGTTGAGCAGCGCCTGCAAATCCAACCGCGCGGTTCCCATTGCCAGCTTGCCACCTGTGTCCTTGGGCCAGTCTGCGCGCGCCCGGTCGCGATAAAGTTCCACGCCGTTGCCATCCGGATCGTCGAGATAAACCGCCTCTGACACACCATGATCCGCCGCACCTGCCAGCGGTATACCGGCATCCAGCACCCGCCTTACTACTGCGCCCAGTGAGGCGCGATCAGGATACACAATCGCGGTGTGATAAAGCCCGGTATGCCCCGGCGGTGGCGGCGTTGCCCCAAGGCTTTCCCAGGTGTTCAACCCGATATGATGGTGGTACCCGCCCGCAGACAGAAATGCCGCTTGGGTGCCATAGGTTTGCATGACTTCCAAACCGATCACGTCGCGATAAAACGCAATCGACCGCTCCAGATCAGAAACACGCAAATGTACATGCCCGATTGCGGTTTCGCTTGGTGCCTTTGACATCGATGTTACTCCAGATGATTTTCTCGGTTGCCGCTGTATCTGTGAACTTCAGTTCATGAGTGCAACTGTCCAATCTCGCACAATTCCTGTGCAAATGCAGAGATTTGGCGGCTGTACTTGCGCTTTGGACGGCAAGAGGCCAGACCAAGCCAACGCATTTCGGAGGCAGCCCATGAATTACGTCAACCTCGGGACCAGCGACATCAAAGTGTCGAACCTCTGCCTCGGCTCGATGAACTGGGGCAGCAGCAACACCGAAGATGAGGGGCACTCCCAGATTGACCGTTGCCTCGATGCAGGCATCAACTTCGTCGATACGGCGGAAATCTATCCAACCTATCCGATGCTGGCCGAAACGATGGGTAATACAGAGCGGATCATCGGCAACTGGTTCGCAAAAACAGGTCGGCGCGATGACGTGGTTCTCGCGACAAAAATCGCGGGGCCGAACCAACACCTGCGCGGTGGCGAGCGTCAGAACAGCAAAACGATCCCGCAGGCGATAGACGCCTCGCTGAAACGGCTTCAGACCGATTACATCGACCTTTATCAGCTGCACAATCCGAACCGCGGCTCCTACGCCTTTCGCCGGAACTGGACCTACGATCCGTCGAAGCTCGATCGCGAAGACATCGTCGAGAACATGGGCGATATTCTCGAAGCGCTCGACAAGGCTGTAAAGGCGGGCAAAGTCCGGACTATCGGCGTTTCGAACGAAACGACCTGGGGCACCGCAGCGTGGTTGCGGCTCGCGGCAGAAAACAGCCTGCCGCGCATGGTGTCGATCCAGAATGAGTATTCGCTTTTGTGCCGTTTGGGCGATCTTGATCTGGCCGAGCTGTGCTGTGTCGAGAACGTCGCGCATCTGCCCTACTCGCCGCTGGCAATGGGCCTGGTCTCCGGGAAATACGCGCCCGACCACACGCCAGAGGGTACGCGCCGCGCGCGCGAGGGCACGCTGAACGGTCGGATCAATGATCGTGTCTGGCCTGCCATTGAAGCCTATTGCGACATCGCAAAGCGGCACAATCTGGATGTGAACACAATGGCGCTCGCCTGGACCCTGACGCGGCCCTTTGTGTCATCGCCCATATTCGGAGCCAGCAATGATGCACAACTGGATGCCGCGTTGGCGGCGGGGGATCTGACGCTTTCTGAGGAGGTGATCGCCGAGATCGAAGCTGCCAATAAACTGCATCCGTTGCCGTATTGAGGTGACGGCATCAATGCTCGGTTCGAGAATGTCAAAAGACGCGCGTTTGCCTGCCCGTGGGGTGGCGATGCGACAATGCAATTGGCCCGTTTATCCCAGCCAAGTCCGTGAAAGTTCAACGGCTTGCGCCCAGCCGCGCCAAATCGCCAGCCCGTGGGGACGGGCAGGCGATCGCGCGGCGCCTGCGGCTTGATTCCACGCGGGGGTTGCAGATCCTAAATACCAGATGCTGCATATGATCACTTGGCGTCGTTTTCGGGCTTGCGGCGGGGTCCCGAATCCCCGCCTATAATCTGCAACAAAATGGAGGTTGCGCCATGCCACTCAACATGAACCGAGAGGTGTTCATCACTTGTGCCGTCACTGGCTCTGGTTCAACGCAGGACCGCAGCCCGCATGTCCCGCGTTCCCCCAAGGATATCGCCGACAGCGCGATTGATGCCGCCAAGGCCGGGGCAGCGATTGTCCATTGCCACGTGCGCAACCCGGAAACCGGCACGCCTTCGCGCAGGTTGGATTATTACCGCGAAGTCACCGACCGCATACGTGACGCAGAAGTCGACGTTGTTCTGAACCTCACCGCCGGGATGGGCGGGGACATGGTGTTCGGCGGCGGTGAAAATCCTCTGCCAACAGTCGAGGGCACCGACATGATCGGCCCGACCGAGCGCGTCGCGCATGTCGCCGAATGCCTGCCCGAAATCTGTACGCTCGATTGCGGCACGATGAATTTTGCCGAGGCCGATTACGTCATGACCAACACGCCGGGCATGTTGCAGGCGATGGGCGCGCAGATGACCGCGCTGGGCGTGAAGCCGGAAATCGAGGCTTTCGATACCGGCCATCTCTGGTACGCCAAGCAACTGGTGAGTGACGGTATCCTTGAAAGCCCGGCTCTTGTGCAATTGTGCATGGGCGTACCCTGGGGTGCGCCGGATGATCTGAACACGTTCATGGCGATGGTGAACAACGTCCCCGACGACTGGACTTTCAGCGCCTTTGGGCTGGGCCGCAATCAGATGGCCTATGCCGCCGCCGCCGTGCTTGCGGGTGGCAACGTCCGTGTTGGGCTCGAGGATAACCTGATGCTCGACCGGGGCGTGCTTGCGGCCAATGCGCAACTGGTCGAGCGAGCGGCCAACATCGTCACCAACCTCGGTGCCCGCGTCATCGGCCCGGACGAGGTGCGCGCCAAGCTTGGCCTCACCAAACGCGCGCCAGTCGCCAAGTGAGACGGCTTGCCGCCCTTATGTTAATTTTCCTTCTGGCCGGTTGCGGCGAGACCGCCGGGCCGCTTTTCGGCAGTGCCCCACAACAAACGCCGGATCCAGAGTCCGGCTATGTCTTTGACGATGAACAAACACTTACCGAAAGCGGCGAACCCGATAACAACGGCGATACCGATGACCCGGTTAAAACCGTGCGCCGGAGCCCCAACCCATGGATGAAATTGATTCCTCCGACGCCACCAACGAAGATGAACAAGACGCTGAAGACGCGGCTGCGGAATCGGAACCCGAACCGGAAGCCGCAGCACCCGACCCCAATGCCAAAACCCGCGCTCAATGCACCCGCAGAAAGGGTACGTTCACCAAAACACCGGAAGGGTTTTTCGTCTGCGTCCGCAACACCGGCGAGGGGCAGAAATCCTGCAAGGCGGCAAGCGATTGCAAAGGCGTCTGTTTTGCGCGTTCGGGCACTTGCTCGCCCCTAATGCCACTTATCGGCTGTCACGAAATCCTGACCAGCTCCGGCGCACGCGCCACAACGTGCCTTGAATGATCATCCCAGCGTCACCCGGCACTGAAAGCAGTTGTTCGCAGCAGAGCGGACATCGACAAATGCAATTTGAGGGTCAGACAACAAACCTCTGGCATAGTCCGAAATCTTACCCGTCGGCACCACCGTACCACTTCCATAGACGATGCGCTCATCCTCAGAATACCCGCGCACCAGAAACCGCGCCGCACGAAGGATCTTCGGCGTTGCACCGTTGTTTTCATGCGCTTCACACGCGTCGGCACACAGGAATATCGGCCCGGTTTCCGCGTAAGGGTTATTCGACCGAAACGGTCGATGGGCGAGGATCAGATATTCTTTTCCCGCCGGTATTTCGCCAAGGCAATGGCGACAGGGATAAACCGGCTCCACTGCCACATGCCGCTCCACCGGGTTGCAATAAGAGTCCTTGCCGTTGGCGCGAATCTCGGCAACCTCGTTGCTTGGCAATCCATGATATTGGATGTTCATCGCAGCTCTCCTTTGGTGAGTTTGTTAGAAAACATGCGGGCGCAACGGCGACCCGAAAGTTGCGGGAAGAGGACTCATGAAGAATATCGCAGCGATCATTGGCGGTGGCGTCATCGGTGGTGGCTGGGCCGCGCGGTTCCTATTGATGGGCTGGGATGTGCGCGTGTTCGACCCCGACCCGGAAGCGGAACGCAAGATTGGCGAAGTGTTGGACAATGCACGCCGTTCTCTGCCCGGTCTGTCCGATACAGCCCTGCCAACCGAGGGGAACCTTCGCTTCTGTGAAACGCTGGAAGACGCTGTTATCAGCGCCACCTGGGTGCAGGAAAGTGTCCCCGAACGGCTGGAGCTAAAGCAAAAAGTCTATCGCCAGATACAGGATCACGAAGGCGGCAGCGTCATCATCGGGTCGTCCACCTCCGGCTTCAAACCCACCGAACTCGCCGACGGGGCAAAGCACCCAGAGGCGATCCTTGTCGCCCACCCGTTCAACCCGGTCTACCTTCTGCCCTTGGTCGAACTGGTCCCTCATCCCGGTACCGAACCCGGCTTCGTCGATGATGCCAAGGAAATCCTGACCTCACTCGGGATGCATCCCCTTCTCGTTCGCAAGGAAATCGACGCCCATGTCGCGGACCGCTTCCTCGAAGCCGTGTGGCGCGAAGCGCTGTGGCTGGTGAAAGATGGCATTGCCACGACAGAGGAAATCGACGACGCCATCCGTTATGGCTTCGGTCTGCGCTGGGCGCAGATGGGGCTGTTTGAGACCTATCGCATCGCCGGTGGCGAGGCCGGCATGGCGCATTTCATCGAGCAATTCGGCCCCGCGCTGAAATGGCCCTGGACGAAATTGATGGACGTCCCCGACCTGACCGACGATCTGGTCAACACCATTGCCAGTCAGTCCGACCGGCAATCCGGCACCCGATCCATCCGGCAACTCGAACGCATCCGCGACAATAATCTCGTCGCGATGATGCGCGCACTTAAGGCGCAGAACTGGGGCGCGGGCGCGCTGTTGAATGATTGGGACACCGCGCGCAACGATACCTCAGATGCTGTCATGGACTACGCCGAAATCGAAGATATCGGTGCCCCGATTGAAACCGTGAACCGCGCCGTGCCGCTGGATTGGACCGATTACAACGGCCATATGAACGAGGCGAAATACCTGCAGGTCTTTGGCGACGCCACGGATCGGTTCATGTGGATCGTCGGCTGCGACGCCGATTACATCGCAACGGGCGGCAGCTATTTCACCGCCGAAACCCATATCCGACACTTGGACGAAATCCACGCCGGAACCCGCATCCGCGTCGAGACGATCTGCCTGAACGGGCAGGGCAAGAAAATGCACGTTTTCCACCAGCTTTGGGCGGGCGAGCGCCTTTGCGCCACGGGCGAGCACATTTTGATCCATGTCAGCCTCGAAACCCGCCGCCCGTCCGACCCCTCTGACAAGATCGCCCGCCGCCTCGGCACGATCGAGGCCGCGCATCATGCGCTCCCCACACCTGACGGAGTGGGTCGCTTCGTCGGTGCACCGCGATGAGCCGGGTCCTGATCACCGGCGGCGGCTCCGGAATTGGCGGTGCAATGGCCGACGCGTTTGCAGCAGACGGGCACGATATCTGGATCACGGATGTGGACGAAGACACAATCGTCAATGCTCCGGACGACCGGTTGGCAAGCCTCGTGAACGCCGCCGATGAAGAGGCCGTCGGCGGGCTGTTCCACGATATCTCAAACCGCTGGGGCGGCCTTGACGTCCTTTGCGCCAACGCAGGCAGTTCCGGGCCGACCGCACCGGTCGAAGATGTTTCGCTTGAAGACTGGCACGCCTGCCTGTCCGTCAATCTCGATGGCGCTTTCCTCGCCGCAAAATACGCCACGCCGATGATGAAGGCCGCAAAGCACGGCGTCATCCTCATCACATCCTCTACCGCCGGTTGGCACGGCTATCCCAACCGCGCGCCCTATTCGGCAGCGAAATGGGCCGAAATCGGTCTGATGAAAACCCTGGCCATGGAACTTGGGCCCTTTGGCATCCGCGCAAATGCCCTTTGCCCCGGTTCCGTGGAAGGCCCCCGGATGGAACGTGTGATGCAGGCAGAGGCCGCCGCCAAGGGCTTGACCCGCGACGATGTTTACCAAGGCTATGCTTCCGGCACGTCCATGCAGTCCTGGGTCACCGGCGAAGACATCGCCAATATGGCCGTCTTCCTTGCGTCCGATGCCGCGCGGCTGGTCTCAGGACAGGTCATCTCGGTCGACGGCCACACATTCAACCCGCATGTGGGCATGTCCTGACCCGGTTCCCTCATCTGGCCAGAAGTACTTCAGGGGGAGTTTGAGGGAGGGGGAGTTTGAGGGGGACCAGTCCCCCTCAATTGGTCGGATTGTGCGAGCAACGACTTTTTGGCAAAGCCAAAAATGTCTCGTGAAGCACAATTCGAAATCCTTCAAACTTTTCGCGCCACCACGTACCATGAGTGTGGCGAACCCTCGAAACTGCGCGTCTCCACCAACTCGAACCCGTGGCCCCGGATCGTGTCTTCCAACCCGTCCGGGCGCAGGAACTCCACAAACGGCGCCTTGCCGAAGAACCGCATCACCGGCACGGCCAGCCGAATATGCAGGCCCATGACGCCAAGACAGGGCGTCTTGGAAATGAACAGCCCGCCGTGTTTCAGCAAATCATGCGCGCGCGTCAACGCGTCGTCCAGATCCTCAATCAGATGCAACAGATTAAACGCCAGAAGCGCATCGAAAGTACCCTTCTCAAAGCGCGTCTCATTTGCCGGTGCGGTGGTGAAGTCCAGATTGTCGAACACGCCCTGACGCTTCTTTTCCCGCGCGATCTCGATCATTTTGGGGCTGACATCGGTGCCCGTGTAACGCGCCACTGATCCGGCCAGCTTCAACGCAGTCGTCCCGGTGCCGCAGCCCATTTCCAGCACAGTGTCATCCGGCCTTAACCGCGCCGCCACCCGCGCCAATGTCGCCTCATAGGCGGTCATGTTCCTGATCGGACTCTTGGCGTATTTGGGCGCAATCCCGTCCCAGAATTTTGCTTCTGCTTGCATGTTAAATCGTAACTCCCAAGCACCCCCCACGTTTGAGTGTTATTGTCAGTTTTATGGTGAGTCGAATTTGCCATTTTGCGCGTGTTTTTTTTCTTTCTTGTCTGAATTCTGTGGCGCCGGGTTGATTTCTCTGAATCAGTGGTGGGATGGATCAGGTTGCCGCCCTTGAACAACTTCTCGCCACGGCTCTGCGTCGGATCGCTGAGCTTGAAGCTGCGTTGGCGAGCATGGCGGAAGAGATCACGGACCTGCGCCGACAGTTGGCCAAGAACAGCAGCAATAGCAGCAAGCCCCCTTCAAGTGATGGCCTGAAGAAGCCAGCCCCGCGCAGCCTGCGTGGCAAATCCGGAAAGAAAAGTGGCGGCCAAGTTGGCCACCGGGGCGACACCCTGCGCCAGACGTCAACACCCGACTTTGTCGAACGGCATGAGGCGACGCATTGCAGCGCCTGTCAGAGCGCCCTGACGGCGGAGATGGTGAAAGGGATCGAGAAGCGTCAGGTGTTCGACTTGCCTGCGCCACGCCTGGAGGTCACCGAGCATCAGGCGGCGGTTTATTGTTGCGACCATTGTCGAGCCACGACGACGGCTGGCTTTCCCGATGGCGTGGCCGCGCATGTGCAATATGGCACGCGCATGCGGGCAGTGGCGGTCTATTGCAATGTTCAGCAGCTGATACCCGAGGATCGGGTCTGCCAGCTTATGCGCGACCTGTTTGGGGCCACCAGCTTGTGCGCGGCCAGCGTGACCAACTGGACGCGCGGCGCGGCAAATAAGATGGGTGTCGTGGTTGAACACATTCTCGCCCGGCTTGCCGAAGGCGGCGTTCGGCATCTGGACGAGACCGGACTTCGTGTTGCCGGCAAGCTGCACTGGCTGCACACGATCTGCGATACCGCCTTCACCCATTACCGCATCAGCGCCAAACGCGGTGCTGTTCCAACCTTCCTGACCGGCGGGACGATCATTCATGATCACTGGAAACCCTACTACGCCCATATGAGCGGAGTGGACGCCCACGCCCTCTGCGGGGCGCATCACTTGCGCGAACTCAAGGCCATCGAAGAGATCGAAAAAGAGCCTTGGGCGACGGAGATGAGCGCAGTGCTTCATAGCGCCAATCAGCTCAGATGCGCGGCTCAGGATCAAGGCGAGACCGAACTCCCGGAACTGGTTCGCCAGGGTATAGTCACCAGATACATGGCGATCCTCGCCAAGGGGCTCGCCTTCCACGAACGCCAGCCCCCGCTGGCCAAAAGCCCCGGCACCCGCGGCCGAAAAGCCAGGCGGCCAGGCCACAACCTGCTCCTCCGCCTGCGTGACTACCGCGATGACGTTTTGCGATTCATCGCCGACTTCGCGGTCCCATTCACAAACAATCAGGCCGAACAGGACCTGCGCATGATGAAGCTGCGCATGAAAATCTCGGGCACCTTCCGCACCCTCGAGGGCGCGCGGGTCTTCGCCGACATCAGGTCCGTCATCTCGACGGCCAGAAAACACCGGTTCAACATCCTGGAAATCCTGACCCTGTCACCACCTCAGATCATCGCACGGCTCTGACGGAACAAAACCCCGCAACCCTATCGGACAGGGTGCTTGGGAGTTACGTTAAATCTCCTTCTGGTGTCGGGATACCTATACACTTCTCAAATAGAAATTGCCAAAATACGCATTTGATCCATACGTAAATGTATGAATTGGGCCGCCGTGAATTTCGACTGGAACCAGATACGCGCCTTCCTCGCCACGGTCGAAGAAGGGTCACTCTCTGCCGCCGCGCGTGTGCTCGGCCAGACCCAGCCAACGCTCAGCCGTCAGGTCGCCGCGCTGGAAGAAAAACTCGGCATCGTGCTGTTTGAACGGGTCGGGCGCGCGCTCACCCTCACCCCGTCCGGTGTCGAACTGCTCGACCATGTCCGGGCAATGGGCGAGGCCGCGGCACGGGTCTCGCTTGCCGCCTCCGGCCAGTCACAGGACATCACCGGCATCGTGCGCATCACCGCGTCCGACGTCATGTCCGCCTATCATTTGCCACCTATCGTCGCGCAACTGCGCGGCATCGCCCCCGCGCTTGAAATCGAGATCGTCGCCGCCAACGACATCCGCGACCTGCAACACCGCGAGGCGGATATCGCCATCCGCCATGTCCGCCCCGCGCAACCCGAACTCATCGCGCGGCTGGTCGCAGAACCCGCGGCGTATTTCTACGGCGCAAAATCCTATCTCGACTGCCGGGGCCGCCCGGAAACGGTCGAAGATCTGACCTCGCACGATTTTATCAGTTTTGGCGACCCGGACAGGATGATCGAATACATGGCGGCAATGGGCATCCACATTCCGCGCGCGCGGTTTCGCCTGCATTCGGAAAACGGCCTTGTCGCCTGGGAACTGGTGCGTCTTGGGCAAGGCATCGGCCCGATGGAAGCCCGTCTCGCCTCCGTCACGCCAGGTATTGAAGCCGTCCTGCCCAAGTAGACGGAAATCGTCTTTCCCGTCTGGCTGACCACACATAAAGAGCTTCACACCAGCCGCCGCATCCGGCTGGTCTATGACCATCTGGCACAAGCCTTGGCCAATCATTCCATGCCGGTTTCCAGCCCTGCCACGTAATCCGAAAATTCCCGGTCCGACACCATCGCGTCCCGCACCAGCCCATCAAAATGGGTACTCAAAGTCTGCACCCGGTCGGTATCGCGAAAAGCGATGTAGTAGCGCCCGACATAAAGCACGGCCAGAATCGGCCCGAACACCGTGATCGGCGAAGAAAACATGCGCCGCACATCATAGACTTGAATGCGCAGGGTCGGAAAAAGCTGGTCGTAAAGCACACTGAGCTGTTCAATCTGACGCTTTCGCAATTCGAAGGGCAACCCCGCATAATACCCCTCACCCCGTGCAAAGCTTTCGATTTCGTGGCGCGGAAGCGCGATCTCGAAATCCGAAGACGAATCCCGCAGGAACTTCAATCTGTCTTCACTGGCCCCAATGGCCTGATCCGTGGTGCGCCCCAGATGCGGCGTATATTCCCATTCCAGCACCTCGCGGGTTTTCAGCATGTCGGGCAGGCCGGCAGGGACATGGCGGATCTTGTAGCCGATGGATTCCATGTGCCAATCGAAGATCTGCTCGTCGATCAATGCGCGCGGCGCTTCTGTCACCGACAGGCTGATCGCCATCAATTCCGCCACGCTTTCAGGTCGCTCGCTCAACCCCAACAACCAGTCCGCCGATACGCCTAACGCTGCGGCGCATTCCGCCACCACCTGCGCATTGGGCAACCGCGCGCCGGTGCCGGTCAGAAGCTGCGAAATTGTCGACCGGTCGACCCCCACTGCGCGGGCCAGTCCGCTCTGGGTTGCGTCCTTGGTCGCCATCGCCTCCTTCAGGCGATTGCGGAACTGGGCCGCGCGTTCTCTTTTGTCGATGTTTATCATTGTTGGTGACTAATATCACAATCTGGTAAGAAAGTTAATCATTCACATAATTCTTTCATTTAACTTTTTGACCTACATTCTCACGGTTTCGTGACCACACTCACACCACGGGCAAAAGGACTTCAATGACCAGCGCCGCACGACCCAGGAATGCCAGTAACTCCCAAGCACCCTGTCCGATAGGGTTGCGGGGTTTTGTTCCGTCAGAGCCGTGCGATGATCTGAGGTGGTGACAGGGTCAGGATTTCCAGGATGTTGAACCGGTGTTTTCTGGCCGTCGAGATGACGGACCTGATGTCGGCGAAGACCCGCGCGCCCTCGAGGGTGCGGAAGGTGCCCGAGATTTTCATGCGCAGCTTCATCATGCGCAGGTCCTGTTCGGCCTGATTGTTTGTGAATGGGACCGCGAAGTCGGCGATGAATCGCAAAACGTCATCGCGGTAGTCACGCAGGCGGAGGAGCAGGTTGTGGCCTGGCCGCCTGGCTTTTCGGCCGCGGGTGCCGGGGCTTTTGGCCAGCGGGGGCTGGCGTTCGTGGAAGGCGAGCCCCTTGGCGAGGATCGCCATGTATCTGGTGACTATACCCTGGCGAACCAGTTCCGGGAGTTCGGTCTCGCCTTGATCCTGAGCCGCGCATCTGAGCTGATTGGCGCTATGAAGCACTGCGCTCATCTCCGTCGCCCAAGGCTCTTTTTCGATCTCTTCGATGGCCTTGAGTTCGCGCAAGTGATGCGCCCCGCAGAGGGCGTGGGCGTCCACTCCGCTCATATGGGCGTAGTAGGGTTTCCAGTGATCATGAATGATCGTCCCGCCGGTCAGGAAGGTTGGAACAGCACCGCGTTTGGCGCTGATGCGGTAATGGGTGAAGGCGGTATCGCAGATCGTGTGCAGCCAGTGCAGCTTGCCGGCAACACGAAGTCCGGTCTCGTCCAGATGCCGAACGCCGCCTTCGGCAAGCCGGGCGAGAATGTGTTCAACCACGACACCCATCTTATTTGCCGCGCCGCGCGTCCAGTTGGTCACGCTGGCCGCGCACAAGCTGGTGGCCCCAAACAGGTCGCGCATAAGCTGGCAGACCCGATCCTCGGGTATCAGCTGCTGAACATTGCAATAGACCGCCACTGCCCGCATGCGCGTGCCATATTGCACATGCGCGGCCACGCCATCGGGAAAGCCAGCCGTCGTCGTGGCTCGACAATGGTCGCAACAATAAACCGCCGCCTGATGCTCGGTGACCTCCAGGCGTGGCGCAGGCAAGTCGAACACCTGACGCTTCTCGATCCCTTTCACCATCTCCGCCGTCAGGGCGCTCTGACAGGCGCTGCAATGCGTCGCCTCATGCCGTTCGACAAAGTCGGGTGTTGACGTCTGGCGCAGGGTGTCGCCCCGGTGGCCAACTTGGCCGCCACTTTTCTTTCCGGATTTGCCACGCAGGCTGCGCGGGGCTGGCTTCTTCAGGCCATCACTTGAAGGGGGCTTGCTGCTATTGCTGCTGTTCTTGGCCAACTGTCGGCGCAGGTCCGTGATCTCTTCCGCCATGCTCGCCAACGCAGCTTCAAGCTCAGCGATCCGACGCAGAGCCGTGGCGAGAAGTTGTTCAAGGGCGGCAACCTGATCCATCCCACCACTGATTCAGAGAAATCAACCCGGCGCCACAGAATTCAGACAAGAAAGAAAAAAACACGCGCAAAATGGCAAATTCGACTCACCATAAAACTGACAATAACACTCAAACGTGGGGGGTGCTTGGGAGTTACGAATGCCATTGAATGGCCGACGCTGATCATGCTTGTCTTATGCTATCTTTTATGGATCACCGGAACCACATTCTTAAGTGAAATCAGCCTGTTCCTTGGTATTGTTATCACCGGGATTGCCGTCGCACTGCATTCGTCGCTGACGCATGAAGTTATCCACGGCCATCCCTTCCGCTCACGGAAATTGAACGAGTTCCTTGTCTTTCCGGGTCTGTCGCTATTCATCCCGTTTATGCGGTTTCGCGATACGCATCTGGCGCATCATCTGGATGCCGATCTAACGGATCCTTACGACGACCCGGAAAGCAATTACCTTGACCCAACGGTCTGGAACGCGCTGCCACGATGGCTGCGGCTGATCCTGAATTTCAACAACACGCTGCTGGGTCGCCTGATTATCGGCGCAACAGTGTCTCAGGCGATGTTTGTGGCCAGCGACTGGCGCAATCGCAACCGCGCGGTTCTGCACGGTTGGCTTTGGCATATCCCGGCCGTCGCCCTTGTGGTCGTCTGGTTAACAAGCGTCAGCGCAATGCCGTTCTGGGCCTACATCATCGCCGCATATATCGGCCTGTCCCTGATCAAAATCCGCACCTTCCTGGAGCATCAGGCCCATGAACGCGCCTCTGGCCGCACCGCCATCATTGAAGACCGCGGCCTCCTTTCGCTTCTGTTCCTGAACAACAACCTGCACGCAGTTCATCATGCGCATCCAAATATCGCGTGGTACGAACTGCCAGCGGTCTATGCCAAACGACGCGACAAGTTCCTGCGCCAGAACGACGGCTATGCGTTCCGTTCCTACGGCGCTGTCTTCAAACAGTTTCTTTTCAACCGCAAAGACCCGGTTCCGCATCCCTTCTGGCGCTGATCTGACCGCCGTGCCATAGGTTCCGGCATGGAACCCTGGCTGCTTTTCACCTTCGGTGCCGCGATCGCGCAAACGATCCGGTTCATGCTGCAAAAGCAACTAAAGACCGTCGGGCTTTCCAATGGCGGCGCAACGTTTGCGCGGTTCGTCTATTCCGCGCCGCTGGTGGCAGTGATGATCGTTATCTACGCCAGCCTCAGCGGGCAATCCTTCCCGCACCTGTCGTCGGGATTCTGGGCCTTTGCCGTCACCGGTGGCATCGCCCAAATTCTGGCGACGATCTGTGTGGTTGCGGTGTTCTCCTATCGCAACTTCGCGGTTGGCATAACGCTGAAGAAGTCAGAGGTGGTATTGACCGCCATTGCCGGATTTCTGGTGTTGGGAGAGACAGTTTCATGGATCGGCGGCATCGCCATTGGCATCGGACTGGCCGGGGTTTTGATCCTGTCGGACCCACCAGAGGGTCAGGGCCGGATCCTGTCGCGCCTGATGAACCCCGCCGCCGGGCTTGGCATATTGTCGGGCGTGTTCTTTGCCATTTCCGCCGTCGGATATGGCGGCGCGACTCGGTCGCTGGAAACAGGTGATCTGATCCTTCGGGCCGGATTCACCCTGGCCTGGGTCACCGCACTGCAAACCATGATCCTCGGCGCATGGCTTCTTTGGCGTGAACAGGGTGAAATCGGACGTGTGTTTGGCGCGTGTCGAATATCGGCACCGGTTGGCGTCACCTCCATGATCGGCAGCTTCTGCTGGTTTTCCGCTTTCGCGATCCAGAACGTCGCCTATGTATTTGCGGTTGGGCAAGTGGAGTTGATTTTTTCCATCCTCGCATCAGCGCTGTTCTTCAAGGAACGCATCATTTCACGCGAATATCTGGGGATCGGCGTTTTGGCATTCGGCATCATCCTGTTGGTATTCTCTGACGTGTCGCTGCGATAAAACCGTGGCACTCTGCCTTTATCGATTTGCCTACGTAAAGATGCGTTGCCCCGGTCGGGCAAATCTTCCGACCTAAACCAGAGTTTATGGCCTTCTACCAAAGGTTTGTGTTCTCTCGCATAAACCCCGGCTAAATAGATTCCAGCCGCAATGATGGCCTTTGTCGCCTCATCGGCATTCGCATGGTGCGAGGCCAAAAATTGGAGACGTCAAATGAAAAAATCCACAATCGCAATTGTCACTACTGCAACCGCGCTGCTCCTGGGGTCCACAGTCCTCGCCGGTCCGGTGGAAGACCTGATCGCAAAACTCGAGGCCGAGGGTTACCAGAATATCGAGGTCGAAACCGAAGACGGTCAGATCGAAATCGAAGGGGTTCTTGGTGACATGGAACGCGAGATTACATTGGACGAAGTGACGGGCGAGGTTCTGAGCGACGAAACAGAACCTGTTGATGACGACGACGATGATGAAGACGACGACGATGAGGACGATGCCGACGACGACGCAAACTAGTTTAGGTTGCGAACATTTCACACTGCGCGCGCATCAATCTGCGTGCCGACCCTGTCCCGCACTCCCCGAGCGGGGCAGGGTGCCTGTAGGTGGCGGAGACATGTAGCCAACTGCGTGATCTTCAACACGTCCTGAATGTTGGCTAGGGTCAATTTGACGAAGGAAACAAGAAATGAAGAAAGCGATCCTGGCAGGTGCATTTTGCTTGATGGCGGCACCGCTTTGGGCTGCGGATTTTTCCGGCGCCTGGGTCAGGCAACTGCAGATCGACGGATATGAAGACATCAGCGTGTACCGCACCTGGCTGGGACGAATTCGCATATTCGCCGAAAAGGACGAGATCGAAAGAGAGATCGTTCTCAATCCAAGAACCGGCGAGGTTCTGCGTGACTTTTCCCGTCACGAAGACGGGTCCCACCAACTTCCACTTGGTTTTGAAGTCGAACTTTTTGACGACGACGATGATTAGGCGAGCTGCATCATGATCCGTCTTCCCGTTCTGATCGTCCTTCTGGTGGTTCAGGCGTTATGCGCCGGAGTGTTCCTGTTCGATCTTCTCAGCAGCCTCCTGGGCCTGCGCAACGCGCCGATAAGCTGGCAGGTGCGCGAGATCATGGAAATCGCCGCGGCGGTCGGCCTCGTCATCGGCTTCGCGCTGGGCGCGGTCATACTTTTTCGGGCGCATCGCCGAAACAAGCACATAGAATCCCAATTGCGCGCGGCGTCCGGTGCCTTCACGGAATTGATGGAAGAGAAATTTACCGACTGGGGCCTGACGGCGGCAGAAAGGGATGTCGCGCTGTTTGCGATCAAGGGCATGAGCCTGTCGGAAATTGCGGCGTTGCGTTCGACGTCAGAAGGTACCGTCAAAGCGCAAAGCAACGCGATCTATCGCAAGGCAGGTGTCAGCGGACGCACCCAGCTTTTGAGCCTTTTCATCGAGGATCTGATGGATGAAGGGCTGTCGCTGGAAGTTTCTGGCAGCTGATGGTCTCGAAGCGGGTGATCGAATTGCTTATGCAATCCGATCCACTGGGGGGTGGTGTGAGGGTCAGTTTGGTCTGAAACTGCCCGGCAGCATCATTTTCAACCCTTAGGAATCCAGTGGACCTACTGCAAATCCAGCGCCTGTTCACGCAATGCATTCATCGGAACGATCTCCAACGCGCGCTTATGCGTTGATGCCAGGTACACTTTCGGTGCGCACCCTTCGTCAAAAGCCTGCATGAACCGCCCCGCGCAAAGGCACCACTGATCTCCCGGTTTCAACCCGGCAAACCCGTATTGCGGCATCGGGGTCGAAAGATCGTTGCCGACATATTTTGAATAGGCCAGAAACTCTGCCGTCATCACTGCACACACGGTGTGGGAACCCTGATCGCTGTCACACGTGTTACAGCACCCATCGCGAAAAAAACCTGTCACCGGGTCCTGCGAACAAGGCGTCAGGCGCTCGCCCAGGACATTTATGGAGTCATCCATCTGCATGGTCATACCACCAGTCTAGCGCGAGATACCCCATAGTCGAGCGTCTAGCGAAACTTGTCGATCAGCTTTTGAAGGCCAGAGCGTGTATCCGGTTCCGGCGCGCTGTCCACGACCTTCGCCGCATTGGCCGTCGCCCACGCTTTGGTGTCACGCGTCGAGGATCGTGGCGGGTTTGTGCGCAAAGACACGGCGTTCATGAACCTGCCGCTGTCGCCCGCGGCCAGTGCTTCTGCGCCATCGCTGATGCCGCGCAACAGATCTTCCAGCCAGTTTTGATCGGCCTTTGCGAAATCCTTCAGCACATAGGACGGTACAGCGTCCTTATGGCCGGGATGTCCGACGCCGATGCGCACACGCCTGTAATCCGGCCCGATGGCCGCGTGGATCGATCGCAACCCATTATGTCCGGCATGGCCACCGCCCTCTTTGACCCGGCACTTCCCGGGTGCAAGATCGATTTCATCCTGAAAAACATACACGTCTTCCACGGGAACCTTGTAAAACTGCACCGCCGCACCCACCGATTGACCGGACCGGTTCATATGCGTTTCCGGTTTCAAAAGCAGAACCTTCTCCGACCCAAGCCGCCCTTCGGAAATCGCGCCCTGAAACTTGCCGCGCCAGGCGCCAAAGCCATGATCCTGCGCAATCCGGTCCACGGCCATGAACCCGACATTGTGCCGGTGACCGGCATAATTCGAGCCGGGATTTCCAAGGCCCACAAAGAGTCTCAATGTGTGTTCTCGCAGTATGATTGTGTTTCGCGGTGTCTACTTGACCACAAAGTGTCGCGCAATCGTTGGCGCCATTTGCTGGTCGCAAAGCCAGCTCCTCGTCCAATCTTGGCTGACGGTCAAAATACACATACGCCCGTTGTCACGCGTTCGTGCATAGGAATCTCGCCGGCCAACCCAATGAGCGTGTTTCCGTAAGAATTGGCCGCGTCCACGATTTCGTCGACCTCGCCTATTGCTGCCCATTGGCGCGAAATTTGATCATCAGCGTCGAGATCCAGTTCGCTGTCCAACAATCTTTCCAGTGTCTTTATCAATGTTCCCAGCGAGTTGATCTTGGCGAACATTTCGGTTGCATCCTCGTCGGGAAAAAGTCTGTTATCGGCCAGACGCTCATGTACCAAAACCAAACCAATGGTCGTGAATTGGGCAAACTGTGGCTGGGCAAACGAACGCTTCGATTCCCATTCAGTTTTCATCGCATTCAACGTTGGCAAAATCCGTTTCGTTGCGACCTTGGCGTCCCCAATCCTTTCTCTCAACCTCTCTGGATCGGCATTTGACTTTGCCCACATTTCAATCGTTGGCAGCGTGGTCTTAATATACGGCAGGTCAAATCCAAGACGGCAGGTATAGGAAAGAATTACCCGGGCAGATTCAACGCCCGTCAGCAGCAATTCATCATGCACTGTTGCCACCCGCTCCTGTCTCTCCAATTCGGCTTTCTGGAACAGGTTCTGCTCGGTCAGATAGCTTGTCCACCATGTGGCAACCACGGCACTCAGGATCCACAGGAATATCGGCTTGTTGCAAATCTCCCAGAGTTTTTTGAGCGGTCCTGCGCGCTCGCCCGCCAACTTGCGGCGTACCTCGGCGCGATAGATTTCCTCGGCCTCTATCTTGCGCATATCGTCATCAGGGATCATCGAAACACACCCTCATTGAAAATGTCTGGTCTTGAAATTTGGCACCTCTACAGCGCCAGATCTGTTCAAATAGCTCCGTAAGCATACCATAATTTTGGGATTTTGGGTAGCGCAGCATTTTTCATACGTGGAAAACTTGAGGTCTCAGGCTGGTGATTCCTGCAAAAGCTGAATTGGGCAAGACGCCGTCTTTTAAAAGCAAAAAAACGGGGCCCGAAGGCCCCGCATGTGAATTCCGGGTTTGGAAATTCTATTCTTCTTCCGGGGCCTCTTCGCCCTCTTCGCCTTCTGGCGCTTCGCCATCGACGAGTTCGACTGCATCCGGATCGACCTCTTCCTCGTCATCCGTGCTGCCCAGCGCAGACGGCGCCGAGATGTTCGCGACCACGAAGTCACGGTCAATCGTCACCTTCGATCCAGCGGGCAATTCGACCTGCGAAATCGTGATAACATCGCCGATCTCAACCTCTGCCAGATCGATGACAATCGCTTCTGGAATCTCACCTGCAGTCACGCGCAGCTCAATTTCCGGGCGCACGACAGTCAGAACGCCGCCCATC
This sequence comes from uncultured Paracoccaceae bacterium, assembly GCA_951812305.1. Taxonomy (GTDB): domain Bacteria; phylum Pseudomonadota; class Alphaproteobacteria; order Rhodobacterales; family Rhodobacteraceae; genus Rhodobacter_B. The sequence goes on along the minus strand of CATOSB010000002.1, from coordinate 561,301 downwards.
TTGATGCCCGGCGCGTCCTCTTCATTGACGAACTCGACCGGGATGAACATGTTGACCTTGGTCGTCCGGCGCAGACGCATAAAATCAACATGGGTTGGCAGATCTTTCACGGTGTCCCGCTGCACATTGCGGCAAATCACGCGCACGTCTTCATGCCCCTCAACCTGCATGTTAAACAGCGTCGAAAGGAAACGACCTTCCTTCAGCCGCTTCAGCAAAACATTGAAGGGGATGTTGATCGGCAACGGATCGACCCCGCCGCCATAAATAATTCCTGGTACCTGGTTGTCACGACGTGCCTGACGAGCGGCCCCCTTGCCTGTCCCCGTCCGCGCCGCGGCAACGAGATCTGGTATCTCGCCAGCCATTGGCTTTCTCCTAGAGCTATGGGCATCCTCCAAGGGTGTATGCCCTGATGAAGCCGCGCGTATAGGGTATGTCTGTCACGATTGAAAGAGAAAAAAGCCACGGACTTGGCGGGTCCGGTCATCGCCTGTATGGCGGTTTGGGAACCGCCGTTTTAAAGGGCTTCGATTGAGCTATCTCAGGGCCATATCGCTTTCGCGCGCGCCTGCTGCCGGGCTTGCAACGGTCGGCGTCCTTTGGGGCGGCATTGCGGCTTCGATGCCTGATATCAAGGCGCAGGTCGGGGCGACAGACGCGGAACTGGGTGGCGCGTTGTTGATGTCAGCCATTGGCGGAATGCTGGCGATGGCACTTGCGCCACGTATCGGTCGCGCGCTTGGGCGGTTTGCCATGCCGGTGCTGACAATCCTTGTGGCCCTGGCCTTGTTCTTCCCGTTATTTGCAACAAGTGTCCCCACGCTTGCCGTTGCCTGGTTCTTTCTGGGTTTGTCCGTGGCCGCGCTTGACGTTCTGACCAATGTGGAAGTGTCTGCGCGTGAATCAAAATACGGCCTGCATCTCATGGGCTTCAACCACGCGATGTTTTCATTCGCCTTTGCCGGTGCTGCCTATGCCGCAAGCCTTGGGCGGCAGGCCGGTTTGGGCCTTTCGGAAATCCTGCCCTGGCTCTCACTCGTATGTGTGGGACTCGCCGCGTTGACGTGGCTTCGCGAAAGCGCAAATGACGTGGCGGTAAAGGACTCAGGCACCGCCAATGCACCCTGGGCCGCCGTCCTGCTCACAGGATTCATCCTCGCTTGCGCCTTTATTGGCGAGAACTCCACGGAAGCATGGTCCGCGCTTCATATCGAGCGCACGCTTGGCGCCCCGGCGGGCGAGGGCGGGCTTGGCCCCGCCATGCTGGGTCTCGTGATGGGCTTTGGCCGCCTTGCCGGGCAGGCGGTGGCCGAAAGACTTGGCCATGCACGACTGATTTTTACTTCCGCCTGTCTGGGCATGACCGGTGCCCTGATCATTGCCTTTGCCCCGACACCCGCGGTTGCGATCCTCGGCGTTTCAATCACCGCGCTTGGCATGGCCGTCGTTGTCCCCTCGGTCATGTCTATCCTCGGAGCGAAAGTGACCGGAGAACAACGTACGCTTGCCCTTAGCCGCGCGTGGATGCTGGGTATCGTCGGCTTTTTCATTGGACCCGCGCTGATGGGCGGGATCGCAGAGCTTGCCGGCCTGCGCATGGCATTTGTCGCCATAAGCCTTATCATTGCCCTGATCCTGCCCGCGATATTCGCGCTCACCCGTCACCGTACGCATGGTTAACGAATTCTCAACACCGGCCACATAAAACCCCGCCTCGAACGTTCACGCGGGGGCTCACAACCTCTGCATCCAGACGACATCCGTTCGGGGCCACCCCCCGTTCAGGTCAGCCAGGCACTTTTTTGGGGGGAGACATCCCCGAAAATGACCGCAGGACTTATGTCAATCGGCGGCCGCCATCTCTGGCAATTTCCCATGCGAGCACAACTGGAACCGATGGCCAAACGCGCCAGCGGGCACATTCGCCTGGCCGGTGTCTGCTACGTCTGGTCAGGTCCATAATACCAACGGCTTGATCAATTGACCGTTGCCCATTCTCTGGTCGTTATTGAGGTTATGCGCTGCGGGTCATTTTCGAAGAAGTTCCAGGCGTCTGCGCATTTGTCGAGGATCTGCTCGTAGGTATCGAACACGGTGATGGCCAGCTTGTTGGAGCGCAGATAGGCCCAGACATTTTCCATCGGGTTGAGTTCGGGCGCATAGGGGGGCAGCTTCAGGAGCGTTATGTTGTCTGGCACCAAGAGCCCCTTGGCTCCGTGCCACCCCGCGCCATCTGTGACCAGGAGCGCATGAGAACCGGGTGCGATTGTTTTTGAGACCTCGTCGAGATGCAGGCCCATCGCCTCTGTGTTAACATAAGGCAGGATCAGCCCAGCTGCGGCACCACGTGCCGGACAGGCAGCGCCAAATACGTAGCTCCATTTGTAGCGGGTATCCCGGGGCGCACGTGGGCGGGTTCCCCGCTTCGCCCAGACACGGGTGAGTGTTCCCTGCTGGCCCACCCGTGCTTCGTCCTGGAACCATATTTCCAGTGGCTTTCCTTTCGCCCGTTCAGTCAAAATGTCGGCTACGATGCTGGCAAAGTTTTTTTTAAATGCAGTCTGTGCCACTGGGTCGGCGTTGGGATGTTCGGGGCGGACCGACAGCCTGCGAAAGCCCAGTTGAACCAAATAACTACCTACTGTGCGTTCGTGGAGCTTGATCTCGAACTCCGCCTCAATGCGCCGGGCAAGATCGGCGCGACGCCAGCGAACCACACCATCGCGGGCCGGATCAGGGCCAGCCTCCACCCAGACCGCAAGCTGCGCTATCTGCTCCGGCGACAATCGAGGTTTCGCGCCGCCACCCCCACGATCTGACAGCCCGTCAGGACCTTCGACATTGTATCGATGGACCCAGTCTCGAAGGGTTTGGCGATCCATCCCGCAACTCTGGGCAGCAACCTTGCGCGACGACCCTTCAAGCACCAGAGCAATCGCCAAAAGCCGACGTGCTACTTTGCCGTTCGACGCGCGACCGGCTAAAGCGCGCAACTCGTGCACCGTGAAATCATCGCGCAAAACCGGAACCGCGGCACCCATATCTCCCTCCCTCTCTGGACAGAAACAGTGAGTCACATACCGAACAATTTGGGAATCCAAAAAGCGAGTCAAATCATCCCGCCGTTGGTATAAGTGTTTCACTGAATAAAGTCTGAATGGGCCTGAGGCGAACGTTCAGACCTTCCACCCCAGCCGGGTTAACAGCGCGCAGCGCCCCGGCCATCGACTGCCCGTCCCCACGGGCTGGCGATTTTGCTAGGTTGGGCGCTATCCTTTCATAATGTACGGACTTGGCTGGCATAAAGTGCTGCCTTTGAGAAGTTGCATCGCCACCCCACGGGCAGTCAGTGGCCGCCCGGTAAGTTGCAGATGAAGCCCCTGATCAAGTTCGGGGCTGCGTAGCGTGTATGTTTTCTTCGGCCGAAATCGCGACAAGCCGGCTCTTTCAATCTTCATCTGGCCAAAAATACTTCAGGGGGAGTTTGAGGGGGACCAGTCCCCCTCAATCGGTCGGATTGCCTTAGCAATTCGAAACCCCGTTACTGCCAGCGCCCTTCGAAATCTTCGGGCACCAGCAGAATATCGCGGTCCAGATCCTTCACATCGCGCCGCCCGCACAGCGCCATCGACGTGTCGAGCTCCTTGTGAATGATCTCCAGCGCTTTGGTCACGCCCGCCTGTCCCATCGCGCCGAGCCCATAAATATAGGATCGACCGATATAGGTCCCCTTGGCCCCCATCGCCAGCGCCTTCAGCACATCCTGTCCTTGCCGGATCCCGCTGTCGATATGCACCTCAATCTTGTCGCCCACCGCGTCGAGGATCTCCGGCAGCGCCCGGATCGACGATAGCGCCCCATCCAGTTGCCGCCCGCCATGGTTGGACACGATGATCGCATCTGCCCCGACATTCAGCGCCTTTTTGGCGTCCTCGGCGTCCAGTATCCCCTTCAGGATCAGCGGCCCGCCCCACAGCTTCTTGATTTCCTTGACCTTCTCCCAATCCAGCCGCGGATCAAAGGAATTCGCCGCCCAGGCGGACAGCGAATTGGTGTTTTCGACACCACGCGCATGGCCGACGACGTTGCCAAACGTCTTGTTCTTCGTCTGCGCCATCTGCATCAGCCAGCGCCACTTGGTCGAAATATCAAGGACATTGGCGATGTTGGGCCGGAACGGCACAGAAAGGTTGTTCTTGATGTCCTGATGCCGCTGTCCGAGGATTTGGAGATCAAGTGTCAGCACCAGCGCGGAACATTTCGCGTCCTTCGCGCGCTCAATCATGTTGGCGACGAATTCCTCGTCCCGCATCACGTAAAGCTGGAACCAGAACGGTTTCGTCGTGTTTTCCGCCACCGTCTCAATCGAGCACACCGCCATCGTCGTCAGCGTAAATTGAACCCCGAAATCTTCCGCCGCCTTCGCCGCCAGAATTTCCCCGTCTGCGTGTTGCATCCCCGTGGCACCAACGGGCGCCAGTGCCACCGGCATCGCCACATCCTGCCCGATCATCTGGGATGCGGTCGTGCGCCCCTCCATATTCACCGCGACGCGCTGGCGCAGGCGGATCAGATCGAAATCAGAGGTGTTTTCGCGAAACGTCCGTTCGGTATAACTGCCCGATTCACAGTAATCGAAGAACATCTTCGGCACCCGGCGGCGGTGCATTTCTTTCAGATCATCGATGCAGGTGATGGCAGGCATGGCTTGTCCCTCGAAAATTGGTCATTTTTTGTTACCAATTCGACCCGATTGTTTCAATCGATCAGTCGAACCGAAAGGCGCGGCAAATTGATCCCGGTTAGGTCAGAGAGCCATTCTTCACCCGTTGCAATCGGGTGGCCATCGGTAAGCGTGCCGGTTGTGACAACCTCGCCGGGTTGAATATCGTCTGCGCCGGGCATCCGTGCAATCTCCTTCAACAGGAACTGCATTGCATGAAGCGGCCCGCCAAGAACATCTGTGGCATGACCCTCACGCGTCTCTTCCGGTCCCGTCAGGTGACAGGAAAAACCTTCCATCACCTTCACGCCTCCCTTGAATACATCAGACGCCGGTACTTTTTCTCCGCACCAGAACGCCGCGTGCAGCGCCTGTGCCGCGATGCAATCGGCAATGGTGAATCGCCAAGCCGGGTATGGCGAGGCGACGATTTCAATCGAATGCGCGACCCAGTCGATGCATTCCGCAATCTCTTCCACCGACATCCCGATCTCCGGGGTTTGACCAAATCCAAATGCGATCTCCGGTTCAAGTCGCGGCTCTGACTGGCGCGGCAACCGGATGGCGCCGTCCGCACCAATCTCGTGATACGTCGTGTCATAAATCCACGACCACATCGGCGCGTCGACGCCGTATTTCTCCCAGATCGAACGATTGGTGAAACCGATCTTGCGCCCCACCGGGTGTTCGCCGCGTGCGCGTCGTGCAGCAGCAATATGCGCTGAAATCTCGTAGGCGTTGTTTGAGTTCAGTGGCCCAGCTTCAGACAGTGGCGCCATTTGCGTGCCCGCATCATAGGCTGAAAATAAATTTTTGGCCGCTTTTTTAACCATATCTACCAAGGCAGCGTCCTCCGACTTGCCTGACCTGACAACAAAACACTTGCCCCACAGCCAAGGCAAATTGCAAGCTGGTGTCGGTTTCAGCCGGGGGATGGATTATTGGCGATAGCGAGAAATGATGTCCTGATGCCATCGGGAACCCGGATTGGCGCACGAAGGCCGACCCGGACTTATCGTGACCCCGAAGTTTACGATGCGCCGGTTGGGCGTGTGTTGTTGAACGTCGACCTGACGCCAATCAATTTCTCGGCGCTGTTTCGGGTGACCGCTTTCGGGATAGCCAGGACACCGCGCAACCCTCCGCAACCGATCAGTCACATCGTTTTTGAAAGCTCAATCGGTGGTGATCAGGATGGCAGCGGCGAGGACATCGGTCTGCAGGAATATCCGATTTCGTGGAAGTTACCGAAGTTCAATCCCGGCACCGGCGCCAAGCTACAGCTTCGCGTCGAAGGACTGTCCGTGCCTCCGACGGCCAGGTATTCCTTCTGGCTGCGATCTAGAGCGTCGTCCTTGAAATCTGAATCGATGGGATTCCCACGTGGCAGGTTTTGTGATTCACCATATGTGGAGGTGGATCATGGGCAAATCGCTATCACTGGATATTCGGGAACGTGTCGTCGCTTTGGTTGATGACGGCCTTTCCTGCCATGAGGCTGCGCGGCGTTTACGGATATCAGCTGCCAGCGCGGTGCGGATCATGCAACGTAAGAGGCGAACGGGTGGGGTGAGAGCTGCGCCTCAAGGCCGCCCTCGGCGCAGCAAGCTGGATGTGGTCTCAAACTGGCTTAAGACACGCGTGGAAGCCGAGCCGGATATCACTATGCCGGAACTGGCCGAGGTGCTGAAACAGGAACATGCCCTCACCGCGACACCGGCGATGCTCTCGCGTTATCTGATCCATCGTCTTGGGTTCACATATAAAAAAATCCCTGATCGCGACGGAGCGGCTGCGCAAACGGGTGCGCGCTGCCAGGTACGAGTGGCAGCACCGCCGGATGCCGAGGATGCGCCTTGAGCCGCACCGGCTGGTTTTTATCGACGAAACAGCTGTCACGACCAAGATGACACGGCTTCGTGGTCGATCCCCACGCGGCACCCGGCTGGAAGCCGACGCGCCCTTCGGCCACTGGCGCACCCAGACCTTCATCGCGGGCCTGCGGATCGACGAACTCAGCGCCCCCTGGGTGCTGGACGGCCCCATGAACCGCGCCGCGTTCGACCTCTACATCGAGACCCAGCTGGCTCCAACGTTGCAGCCGGGCGATGTGGTGATCGCCGACAACCTGTCATCGCACAAATCGGCCAATGCGCAGGAACTGCTGAAGTCGCAAGGCAGCTGGCTGCTCTTCCTGCCGCCGTATTCGCCCGATCTCAACCCGATCGAAATGGCGTACTCGAAACTCAAGGCACACCTGCGTCGGCTCAAGGCCCGCACCTTCGACGCCCTTTTCCAATCCGTCGCCCAAACCTGCGACCTCTTCCCGCCAACCGAGTGCCGAAACCTCTTCAAAGCTGCCGGATATGTTGCAGATTAGATGGACGACGCTCTAGCTAGCGAAGATCAGGCGCGATGCGCCCCATCGGCCAGGCTTTTGACGAAGGCCAGAACGTCCGCCGGGCTGTCGCCCTTACCTATGCGGTCCACGATGGCGGAACCGACGACGCAGCCATCGGCGACGCTGGCGATATGTTCCGAGGCGTCGGGCGTCTTGATCCCGAAACCGACGACAACAGGCAAATCCGTTGCCGCCTTGATCCGCGCCACTTCCGGCCCGACATCGCCCGCCACCGCATTTGCAGCGCCGGTAATGCCGGTGATCGAGACGTAATAGACAAAACCGGATGTGTTTGTCAGCACCTTGGGCAGACGCTTGTCATCTGTTGTCGGCGTGGCAAGGCGGATGAAGTTCAGCCCCGCATTCTGCGCCGGAATGCACAGTTCCTCGTCCTCTTCAGGGGGGAGGTCGACAATGATCAATCCATCGATCCCGGCAGACTTGGCATCGCTCAGAAACGCATCCACCCCGTGGCTGTAGATCGGGTTGTAATACCCCATCAACACGATGGGTGTCGTATCATCCGTCTCCCGAAATTCCGACGCCATTGCCAGCGTCTTCTTCAACGTCATGCCCGCATCCAGCGCCCGGCTTCCGGCCAACTGGATTGTCGGCCCGTCCGCCATCGGGTCGGTGAAGGGCAGGCCCAGTTCAATGATATCGACGCCGGCACCGGGCAAGCCCTTCACGATCTCCAGAGCTGTGTCGTAATCGGGGTCCCCGGCCATGACATAGGCGACAAAGGCTTTCCCGCCCTGCGCTTTCAGGGCCGCGAACTTTGCGTCGATCCGGGTCATTGGCGTCTCCGTGCGATATCTCGGGTGATGTGCGGGAATTGGCTGGGGAAATCAAGCGGCGCGTCGGGGTCTTAAGGCGGCCTTAACCAAGAATCCGTCTGCTTGGGGGTATGCACAACCGAAATTCGCCTCTTGACCCGGACGTTTGGCTGCACGACCTGTTCAAGTCGAAAGCCGTGCAGGAAGGTGGCGTGATCCGGCGCAAATCGCGGGATGTGGAGCGGTTTGCGGGGCGGGAGCGATTTCTGGCTGAAATCCGGCGGCGCGAATATCAGGTTGCAGAGAATTCGGGCCAGCTTGTCATCTTCTGCAATTGCGCGCCGGTTCGCTGGCTTACACCGCCTGTGGCGGCGACGATTTCTTCAAAAGAAATCGATCCGAAATCTTTTGAAGATTTCGGCGAACTTCCTCAAGGTTCCCGAAACGCCTCACGCGATTTGTAAAGCGGCTTCAGCAGGTATTGCAGCACGGTCTTCGAACCTGTCTGCAGTTCCACCGTCGCGCGCATTCCAGGGCGGATTTCGATCGCGGCTTGGCGTTCGGTGAAACTGTCGGCATCCACACGCACCGTCACCCGGTAATAGGGCGGCGCACGCGGGTTCTTTTCGTCTTCGAACGTATCGGCCGAGACGAAATCCACCTTGCCCTTCAGCGTGCCGTGAATGGTGTAATCATAGGCGCTGAGCTTAATCGTCGCCTCCTGTCCCGGTTCGACGCTGGCGATGTTCTCGGGCTTTACGCGGGCCTCGACGAACAGCTCCTCGCCCATCGGAATGATCTCGAATATCTCCTCACCGGGGCGCACGACACCGCCAATGGTGGTGACGGCCAGAGAGTTAACAATGCCTTTCAGAGGCGAGGTGATGATTGTACGTGCCAACTGGTCTGAGGCAAGCCGCAACTCCTGCCGACGACTGGTCAGATCCTGCAGTGTTTCGGAATAATCCTCGGCCACGCGCAGCTCTGCCTGCGTGCCAATCTCGTCATAATACCAACGGCTTGATCAATTGACCGTTGCCCATTCTCTGGTCGTTATTGAGGTTATGCGCTGCGGGTCATTTTCGAAGAAGTTCCAGGCGTCTGCGCATTTGTCGAGGATCTGCTCGTAGGTATCGAACACGGTGATGGCCAGCTTGTTGGAGCGCAGATAGGCCCAGACATTTTCCATCGGGTTGAGTTCGGGCGCATAGGGGGGCAGCTTCAGGAGCGTTATGTTGTCTGGCACCAAGAGCCCCTTGGCTCCGTGCCACCCCGCGCCATCTGTGACCAGGAGCGCATGAGAACCGGGTGCGATTGTTTTTGAGACCTCGTCGAGATGCAGGCCCATCGCCTCTGTGTTAACATAAGGCAGGATCAGCCCAGCTGCGGCACCACGTGCCGGACAGGCAGCGCCAAATACGTAGCTCCATTTGTAGCGGGTATCCCGGGGCGCACGTGGGCGGGTTCCCCGCTTCGCCCAGACACGGGTGAGTGTTCCCTGCTGGCCCACCCGTGCTTCGTCCTGGAACCATATTTCCAGTGGCTTTCCTTTCGCCCGTTCAGTCAAAATGTCGGCTACGATGCTGGCAAAGTTTTTTTTAAATGCAGTCTGTGCCACTGGGTCGGCGTTGGGATGTTCGGGGCGGACCGACAGCCTGCGAAAGCCCAGTTGAACCAAATAACTACCTACTGTGCGTTCGTGGAGCTTGATCTCGAACTCCGCCTCAATGCGCCGGGCAAGATCGGCGCGACGCCAGCGAACCACACCATCGCGGGCCGGATCAGGGCCAGCCTCCACCCAGACCGCAAGCTGCGCTATCTGCTCCGGCGACAATCGAGGTTTCGCGCCGCCACCCCCACGATCTGACAGCCCGTCAGGACCTTCGACATTGTATCGATGGACCCAGTCTCGAAGGGTTTGGCGATCCATCCCGCAACTCTGGGCAGCAACCTTGCGCGACGACCCTTCAAGCACCAGAGCAATCGCCAAAAGCCGACGTGCTACTTTGCCGTTCGACGCGCGACCGGCTAAAGCGCGCAACTCGTGCACCGTGAAATCATCGCGCAAAACCGGAACCGCGGCACCCATATCTCCCTCCCTCTCTGGACAGAAACAGTGAGTCACATACCGAACAATTTGGGAATCCAAAAAGCGAGTCAAATCATCCCGCCGTTGGTATAATTGATCCGCGCATCCGTCATTGCTTTCTTGGCGTTGTTCACCTCCAGAAGTGAAACGATCTCTTCATTATAGAGCCGGTTGAAATTGGCGTGTTCGGCTTTCAACTGATCGAGAATATCGCGTGCGCCGTCGCGGCGGGACGTGAAGTCGTTCTGCCGTGCGGCCAGAAGCGCGCGTTCAGAGGCCAGAATGCCGGGGGAGCGTTTCGCCAGATCATCAGGCACCGCAAAATCGAAAGCCCCCGCCAGTTCCGCCTCCAGCCGGTGACGGCGGATTTCCAGTGCGTCGATCTGATCCTGCAGATCGTCCACCTTGGCGCGGAACTTGGTGTCACTGAGTTTCGCCAGCACTTGCCCCTGTTCCACACCGTCACCCTGACCGACATGAAGTTCCGCCAAAATGCCGCCTTCAAGGTTCTGGACAATCTGCGCGCGCGAGGAGGAGACGACCTCGCCCTCGGCCCGCACAATTTCGTTGATCCACGCGAAACTTGCCCAGCCGAGAAACATTAACAATGCAAAGCCGACCAGATAGATCAATCGGCTTGCACCGCGCGATTGATCCAGCAGGTTGGCTTCGGCGGTGGTCATGCGGCGGCGGCCTCGGCCGCCTGATTGAGATGGGCAAGCACCTGTTCGCGCGGCCCATCAACCATCATCCGGCCATGCTGCAGGATCAGCGTGCGATCGGTGAGTTCAAGGATCGGCAACCGGTGCGTGGCGATGACCGCCGTGCGACCGTGCAGCCATGTACCGAGTTGGGTGACCAGTGTCTGTTCCAGCGTCTGGTCAAGCGACGCGGTGGGTTCGTCCAACAGGACAATCGGCGGGTTCTGCAGCCATAGCCGCGCCCAGCCGATCGACTGGCGCTGGCCTACCGACAACCCGTGTCCGCCGTCCTGAATTTCCATATCCAGGCCTTTGTGGTGGCCTCGCACGAACGGCCCCAGCCCAGCGAAATCCAAAGCCGCCAGCAGCCGCTCATCATCGCGCTCCAGCATGGTCAGGTTCAGGTTGTCGCGCAACGATCCGGCCAGAAGGCGCACGTCCTGCCCCAGATAGCCGATATTGCGGCGCAGATCGCGGGGATCGATCAGGCCCATTTCGGTGCCGTCCACCAGCACGCGGCCTTGCGTCGGGGCGTAAAGGCCTGACAGGATTTTCAGCAAAGTGGATTTGCCCGACCCGTTGGAGCCGAGAACCGCAATGCGCTGACCCGGCTCGATGATCATGCCGCCGATTTCGAGGTTGCTGGCGCCATCGTCGTCATAGCGGAACTGGATGTCGTTCAATTCATATTTGCCATCCATCTTTTCGCGGCGCAGATAGGTTCGTTCGTCTTCCTTCTCCTGTGGCGCCTCGGCGATGGCATCCAGCATCTCCAGTGCTGTCGTCACATTGCCCCAACGCGCCATCGTGGCGGCGAACTGTGTGAGCGGGGCCAATGTACGGCTGGTCAGGATGCCGGTGGCGATGATCGTGCCGACGGTGAATTCGCCCGCGAATACGAGATACGTGCCCAGCACCACGGCAGCGATATAGGTGCCCTGCTGAACGCTTTGCGCCCAGTAAGTCAGGGTGTTGGACAAACGCCGTTGTTCTGCGGTGGTGTGGCTGGAAATCTCCTGTAACTCTTCCCACAGCTGCAGCGTGCGCTCTTCGCCGCGCTGGGTTTTGACGGTGTCGAGTTCGGTCAGAACTTCGTGCAACAACCGCCCGGCCTTGGCGTTTGCGCCTTGCGACTGGCGGGTCAGCTCGATCATGCGGCGTTGCATGAAATAGGCGGGCAGAAGCATCAGAACTGCGCCTGCGACGATGGCCCAGACGACGGGGCCAGCGATGGAGGCCACCAGCAACAGGAAGATCGCGATGAAGGGGATGTCAGCCAGTGTGGCGATGGTGGAGGAGGTGAAGAACTCGCGCACAGAGGAGAATTCCCGCATTGCTGCGAACAGGCCTGAAGGGGGCAGGGGGCGTTTGTCGGAACGCATCCCCACCACGCGTTGCATCAGGTTTTTCTGCACGCTCAGTTCGATTTGACGCCCCGCAGCATCGGTCAGCCGCGCGCGGGCGAGTTTCAGGACGGCTTCCAGCCCGATTGCGAGACCAACGCCAATGGTCAGGACCCACAATGTCGCCTGGCTTTGGTGCGGGATCACACGGTCATAGACCTGCAGGGAAAACAGCGCGACGGCGACGGCCAGCATGTTTGCGACCAGCGAGCCAACCATGATTTCCGCCACCTGACGGCGGTATTTCGGGAATTCGCCCCAGAACCAGTGGTGATCGTTGATCTGCGGCACAGTGCGGGCAACGACATCCTTCAATGGCGTGCGCCCGGTCAGGATGGTGCCGGAAAAGAACGGCGCGAACTCGGATACCAGCACTTCGGCCTTATTGTCGACGCAGGTCGTGTCGTAGATCAGCAGCGTGTCGTCGATCTGAGACAGCACCAGCACGCATTGACCATTGGTCATCATGGTCAGCGCGGGCCAGGTTTCTGGCACGATTTCCGCTTTGTGGGTGATCTTGTGGCGGATGCCTGTGGTATCCAGCGCCTTGGCAAGGCCTTTCGCTGTCAGGTCGCCCGGCGCGATGGTCCACATATATTCCGCGATGTCACGGGCAGGGATTTCGGTGCCGTTCAACTTGGCGAAGGTCGAAATAAGCGTTGCGCGATGCTGGATACGGGTCGCCGTGGAATTGACCAGATCGCTTATGCCGTCATCAACTGGTGCAACCATCGGCAACGCCTCGACCGGTACATCATTCGCGACCGGCGGAGTTTCCGCACCGGTGTTGAGCGATACAGTGACCGATTTCGCCGCCGGATTGGCCGGTTGCGCCGCGCCGCCGACATTCAGCGTTAGGACCGGAGGGCGTTTCTCGATACTCAAATCGACTCTCCATCGGCCAACAAACCCAGATCCCGCGCCATTTCCAGCTGGATCAGAACAATTTCGTATTTCGCATCGACTGCGGCCTGTTCGCGCTGGATCAGGCGCTCGTAGACTGTGATCACTTCCATCACAGTCCGATGTCCGGCCTTGAACTGCGCCTGGAACAACCGGAAGGTTTCACGCGCCTCGATGGCAAGATTTTCTGTTTCCAACGCCTGCCGCTGAAACGACCCCAGACGGCTCGCATGGCGCGCGTAATTGCGCCTCGCACCTTCATCTGCTTCGCCAAGCTGGCGTTCAACAATTTCTTCTGTGCCTTTCAGCGCCTTTATCGCCGCGCCGGTGCCAAAGCCAAGCGGCTGTGTGGTGCCTGCGTTGATGCCGCCGCTGTTGCCCTCGGTCGAGATATTCCCGGATGCAGTGATCTGGGGCATGAACCCGGCGCGTTCCATCCGCGCCTCTGCCAATGTGCGGTTGCCTTCGGCCTCTGCGAGAAGGACCGATAAGGCGGCGGGGTGTTGGGACGGCTCCGACATAGAGAGCGCGGGGGGCGTGGTGTTGAATTCTTGGCCCGTCATGGCAAGAAGTTCGGCGATGGCTGCGGCACGGGCCTCTTCGGCAGTGCTGATGGCAGAGTTGAGGTCGTTGACCCGCGCCTCGGCAACGCGTTGATCAGCGCGGTCAGATACGCCGCCGCGAACCCTGCCAATCACGATGCGTTCGAATTCATGCATCCGGCCCAAAGCGCGACGCGAGATGGCGGCTTTCTCTTGCCCGCGCATCGCCGCAAGGTAAAGGCTGAGCGCGGTTTCCACGCGTGCGTTCATATCGGGCGAGGTTGACGGCGGCAACTTCTACATCCGCGGCGGCAAATGCGCGTTCCGCCTTGCGCCGCCCGCCATCGAAAAGCACCTGCTCCAGAAGTATGCCCGCAACCAGATCGCCAAGCGATGTCAGGCTGATCGAGGGGCCAAGCGTCGGCAACCAGTTCTTCGACTTCGCCACTGCGCGCAATTTGGCCTGACGCAGTTCTGCCTCGGACGACCGCGCCGATGCAGCAAGTGCAGCAGAGGCAACGTCGTCGAACGGAGAGCCGGGTTTCAGCATCGAACGACGCCTTAGAAGCGTTTCGATGATGTCGGAATGGCCTTTGCCGGGGATGTCGGTGGCGTCGGTTTCGCCACGTGACACTTCCGCGCCTTTGTCTTTCTTCTTGAAAAGCCCGGGCTCGTCGCCGGGCTTGCCAAGAAACGGGGGCGGGGACATGCACCCAGCCAGCGCAAAAACACAAGCCGTGGCCAACATCGTCGCCTTGAACGTCATTCCCGTTTCCCTTGCCTCAACACACTGGCTAAAAAATCGTTATTCTTTTTGTTGGGCGGCGCCCGGGATTGGCCCAGGGCGCGCCAATCGCTTAGATGACGACGTTGATGTCCTGTTCGATGATTACCGTGGCATCACCGCCCAGCGTATAGACCTCGTAGATCTGGCCATCGATCACCTGCTGTGTGCCGGTATTCGTGGCGCCAGAGATCGTGACCGTGTCGTCCGCCCCGCCGTGGATCGTCAGCGTGTCGCTGGAGTTTGACAGATCGCGAATGTCGGTCTCTGTCAGCGACAGGTTTGTCCCGTCCCCGTATTCGAGGTTCAGCGTCTGGACGTCGAAACCGGACAGGCCTGTGTGGCCGATTGTCGTGGTCGCCGTTGCGCCATCTTCCAGCACCAGAAGTGTGGCAGAGGAGTTGCCCGCACCGTCGGTGCGGCTGACGACAAGGTTGGTACCGTCCGGTACGGCGGAATTGAACGTGAATTCAGTTCCAAGTGCCGGATGTTGGGTTACCGTGGACGACGGGGTCCCGACCGATCCGTTCGCATCAAGCGTGTTAACGGTATAATCGCCATCAGCGTCCTGCGTACCAATGCGCCAAACGTCGGTGCCTGCGAATGTCACACTGTCCACTGTCGGGCTGGTAATCTCTGTGTCGACCGCGAAAGTCTCTGTCAGAGTGGTCGCGTTCCCTGCTGCATCCGTTGCCGTGATCGTCGCGGACGCGTCATAGGTGCCTTCGGGGATTTCAGCGGCAGTAAAGGCCACACTCCAGTTGCCACCCGCATCTGCGGTAACCGTTCGGGTCACGCCCAGCAAGTCGATCTGAACCGTTGATCCGGCCTCTGCCGACCCGCCAAGCGTGATGCCAGCGGCGTGTTCTGCCGCGTTGATCGTGTCGTCTGCGGTCTGCAAAGGCTGAGATGTCAGCGTGATGTCGGTATCGATGTGAACCGTGTCATTGATCACCGCGGTGTTGCCCGCGACATCCGTGGCGTTGACGATCACAGGCGCATCATAGGTGCCTGATGGGATTTCGCCGGGAATGAACGTTGCCGTCCAGTTGCCGGCAGCATCAACGATTGCTGCACGGTTGGCTGTGCCGAACTGTACCGTCACCGTTGAGCCCGGTTCAACCGTACCGGTCAGTGTGACGCCATCGGCATGTTCAACCGCGTTGATCGTGCCGTCGGTTTCAACAGTTGCGGTGTTGGCCGAGAAATTCTGTACCTCGGTATCAATCTGCACCGGCGCCGATGTGCTGGCCGTGTTGCCGGCCGCGTCCGTGGACGTCACTGCAATGGTCGTGTCGTATTGGCCGCCGGGAAGCGTGCCGGAAGGATATGTCGCTGTCCAGTTGCCTGCCGTGTCAACAACGGCGGGCATCGCGACACCCGCCACCGTGACCTGCACATTGGCACCCGGTTCCGCCGTGCCGTTGAAAGTCACGCCAGCGCTGGCTTCTGCGTCGTTAACGATATTGTCGCCACCGGCCTGGCCGGGCGCAATGACAACGCCGGTTTCAGTGTCGACATGAACAACGCCGGTGGTTGTCTCGGTATTCCCCGCCTGATCGGTCGACGTGACAACGATGGGCGCGTCGTATTGGCCAGGCGCGATTTCACCGCTAGCGTATGATGCCGTCCAGTTTCCGCTGGCATCTGCGGTGACCGTGCGGGTGATGCCCTGAAAGGTCACTTGCACTGTCGCGTTCGGTTCCGACGTTCCGTCGAACGAAACGCCCGCCCCGGCCTCTGCGGCATTGATCACATCATCGCCTGCAATCGGCGTGTTGAGTGTCAGCGCATTCTCCGTGTCGACGTGAACAGAATGCGAACTGGTCGACGTATTGCCAGCGGCATCAGTGGAACTGAGCGTGATGTCGGCGTCATAGGTGCCGGGCGTGATTTCCCCGGCCGCGTAGTCAACAGACCAGCTGCCATCGGCGGCAACGGTGGTGGTGCGCGTGATGCCCTGGAAGGTCACGGACATTGACGCCCCGGCCTCGCCCGTGCCCTGCAGCGTCACGCCATCGGAGGCCTCGGCAAAGCTGATCGTGTTGTCGCCTTCGACATTCATCAGTGTCATCTGCGGCGGCACGGTGTCCACCACAAGCGTTTCGGTGGTCGTGGTCGAGTTGCCGCGCGTGTCGGTCGAAGTGATGCTAACGGATGTGGAATATTCCCCGGTCTGGATTTCACCAGAGGCGAAAGTCACCGACCAGTCGCCGTTGCCATCCACCGTCGTGCTGTGGGTGACGCCATCGATTGTGACTTCAAGGCTGGCGCCAGCCTCGCCCGTGCCGGTGATGACCGTGCCATTGGTGTGGGTGTCGCCATTGACCAGATCGCCGGTGGATTCCACGCCGGAGGTCATGTCGATCACCGGTCCGGTTGTGTCGATGTCGATGGTTGGGCCATCGAGCGTCCAGGTGTTGCCTGCCGGATCGGTTACGTCGACGACAACCTCATAGATGCCATCATCGGGAAGATCCGCTGTATCAAACGACGCTGCCCATATCCCGTTTGCGTCAATGGTCACGGTCTGGGTGTTGCCGCCGATATCGACCACGACCGTGGAACCCGGTGTACCGGTTCCGGTAACGGTCGTGCTTGTCGGGTCGTCGCCACCAAGAAGGTAGGTGTCATTGGCGTCATCAACTGTCGGCACGATTGGTCCGCCGCCGCCATCGTCGCCGCCACCGCCGCCGATGATTGCGCCGCCGACAAGCGCGCCACCACCCAACAGAGCGCCAAGCCCGTTAATTGCTCCGCCTGCAAGCGGCGCGACCACCTGCTCAACGTCGCCGAGATCGAGGAATACAAGCTCATCATAGGCCGACCATTTGCCGCCCACGTCGATCGCCTCATAGCCGCCAAAGACGGTGCCATCAGCGCCGTCTTGAAGTGTCACTGCGTAAATGCGGCCCTCTTCGCTCAGGAACAGGTTCTTCTCGCCGGAGGTTCCGGTATCGTAATAACCGCTGAGCACGATTATCTCGCCGTTTTGCAATGTGATGACCAGATCATTGCCCTGTCTGGTGTAATTCGAAATATCGCTGGGCCCGACATTCAACGACACATCCTGAGTGTAGGACACATAGATCGTTGCAGGATTTCCTTCCGGGAATGCTCCGCGTTGCGCATTACCAGCGCCGTCGCGGACGACGTAATTTACAGCTACCATGACTTCACCGCTCTCTTTTTTAGCCTCTGTAAGGTCGGCATCTGATCATTCGATCTTATTTTTCTGCCAACTTATTTGGTACTTATCCACACGAAATGTGGGTTATTTGTCCACATAATGTGGGAAAAAGGGGGGCATTGTCTAGAGGCTGATGTAATTGAGAATCAAATTCTTCGCGCCCGCCGTCGGCGCGTGACATTTTTACGATAAATCGGTGCGCGCTAGAAGAAAATGCGGATTAATCGCCGCCACACGCGTATTGCTCCCTTGAAGATGGAGGGGTTTTGACAAGGCAATCGCGCCCCCGATTGCGTGACAGGGTGTCTGTTCGGCTTTGGCGATCCGTTCGACAACATCACAAGCGGGTCTGGCGCGTTCCACAATCCGCCGTGTCTTGACGCATTAAACAGGCTCATTGATGCGCGTTCGATGGATTCACCGCCTTCAGTTGCGAAAATTGTTGCGCGCTGATCAACTTCCCGCGTTCTTGGCGCTTTTTTAGCGCATTTAGCGCAATCACACCTTGATGCTTGTGAAAAAACCCTAACAGTATGCCACGGTATTCCAGGGGCGCGGTGGACAATGGAACCAACGAATACGAACGATCCATCTTATTTCCACAAGGTGGTTGATTGCCAATGGGCGTGCCCGGCGCATACGCCTGTTCCGGAATATATCCGTTTGATCAGCGAGCGGCGCTATACCGAGGCGTTTCTGATCAACTGGGAATCCAACGTCTTTCCCGGCATTCTCGGCCGCACCTGTGATCGCCCCTGTGAACCGGCCTGCCGACGCACGCGGGTTGAGGAAAAGCCGGTCGCGATCTGTCGCTTGAAGCGCGTGGCTGCCGACAAAAAGGGCGAAGTCGACCAGTATCTGCCGAAAGCCCCTGCCACCAAGAACGGTAAGCGCATCGCGCTGATCGGGGCGGGGCCAGCGTCACTGACCGTGGCGCGCGATCTGGCGCCATTGGGCTATGACATTGACCTGATCGAAAAGGATGTCGCCGCAGGCGGGCTGATGCGCTACAACATTCCGTCTTTCCGCCTGCCGGTTTCGGTTCTGGACGAAGAGGTGAACCGGGTCATTGATCTGGGCGTGAATGCAAAATTCGGTCATCGAGTGAATAGCCTGAGTGATTTATTGTCAGAGGGTTACGATGCGATCTTCATCGGGACCGGTGCGCCCAAGGGCAAGGATCTGAACGTTGCTGGGCGTCAGGAAGCCAGCGAGAACATTCAGTTGGGGATCGAGTTTCTTACGTCTGTCGCATTCCGCCATATCGACGAAATCGGTAAGCGTGTGGTGGTGATTGGCGGCGGCAATACGGCGATGGATTGCTGTCGCACAGCGCTGCGCCTCGGGGCGGAAAACGTGACTGTGACGGTGCGCAGCCCACGCGAAGATATGAAGGCATCCCCCTGGGAAATCGAGGATGCCGAGCGCGAGGAAATTCCAATCCTCGACAACCATTCGCCAAAGGAGTTCATCACCGAAAACGGCAAGCTGAAGGCCGTCGTGTTCGAGAAAATGCGGGCCGAATACACAGATGGTCTCCGCAAGCTGATCCCGACCGGAGAGGATCCGGTGGTGATTGAATGCGATGATGTGCTGATGGCCGTGGGGCAGGACAACGCATTCCCGTGGATCGAACGCGACATCGGCATGGAGTTCACCGACTGGGACACCCCGGTGGTCGATGAAGAAACATTTGCCTCGACGCTGCCGGGCGTCTTTGTGGGCGGCGACGCTGCGCTGGGTCCGAAGAACATCATCTGGGCCGTCGCGCATGGCCATCAGGCGGCGATATCGATCGACAATTACTGTCAGGATCGCGATCTGAAAGATCGCCCCGCACCGATGACCAACCTCGTCAGCCAAAAGATGGGCATTCACGAATGGTCCTATGACAATGACATCTCGCTGGAAGATCGCCGCGCGGTGCCGCATCTGGATAATTCCATTGCGCTCAAGGACCTGACGCTGGAAGTTGAACTTGGGTTCGAGGAGAAACAGGCGCTGGAGGAGGCGCAGAGGTGCCTCAATTGCGATGTGCAGACGGTGTTCGAGACGCCCCTGTGTATCGAATGCGATGCCTGCATGGATATCTGCCCGGTCGATTGCATCAACTTCATCGACAACGCACCGGAAGAACCGCTGCGTGAAGCTTTGCGTGTGCCCGCCGTCAATCTGGCGCAGGATCTTTATGTTTCCGGTGATCTGCCTACGGGCCGGGTGATGGTGAAGGACGAGGATGTGTGCCTGCATTGCGGGCTCTGCGCCGAACGCTGCCCGACCGGTACGTGGGACATGCAGAAATTCACCTATGTCGAGGCCAAGACCCATAGCGGTCTGGTGGAGGAGCTGCGCCATGCCGCAGAGTGAGACGGTCTTTAACGACTTCGTCCTGAAATTCGCCAATGTGAACGGGTCAGGGTCGGCCAGTGCGAACCTGCTTTGTGCCAAAACGCTGTTCCGCATGGGCATTCCGGTGGCGGCGAAGAACATCTTCCCGTCGAACATCCAAGGTCTGCCAACGTGGTACGAGATCCGGGCATCAGAACACGGGTATTTGGCGCGGCGCGAGGGCGTCGATGTCATGGTGGCGATGAACCCAGCGAGTTACATCACTGATGTTCAGGCGGTTTCGCCCGGTGGTCTGCTTCTTTACGACAACACCCGCGAGCGCGAATTCGGGCGCGGCGATATCGATGTTGTCGGCATCCCGATCAGTCGCATTTGTGCGGAGCATTGGAGCAACCCGCGCCAGCGCCAGCTGTTTAAGAACATGGTCTATCTGGGCGCTTTGATTACACTTTTGGGGCTTGATGGCGATGTCATCGAACAGGCGATTGCGGATCAGTTCAAGGCCAAGCCAAAGCTGATCGAGCCGAATGTAAAAGCCGTGCATCTGGGCCGCGACCATGCGGCCAAGCTGGAGCGGCCGCCAATGCGTGTGGCCGCGCGGTCAAGCGACAAGACTGACGGCCAGATCATGATTCAAGGCAATGAGGCCGCCGGGATCGGCGCCGTGTTCGCTGGGGCGACGGTGGCGTCGTGGTATCCGATCACGCCGTCGACCTCGATGGTGGAGGGGTTTGAGAAACACGCGATGAAGCATCGGGTGGATGCAGACGGCAGGCTGAACGTCGCGGTGGTGCAGGCCGAGGATGAATTGGCCGCTGCCGGCATGGCCATCGGTGCTGCATGGAACGGGGCGCGATCTTTTACCGCCACATCCGGCCCCGGCATCTCGCTGATGAGCGAATTTATCGGTTTCGCCTATTACGCGGAAATCCCCTTTGTTCTGTTTGATATACAGCGGGGCGGGCCGTCGACAGGGATGCCGACGCGCACCCAGCAATCTGACGTGCTGATGTGCGCCTATGCCAGCCACGGGGATACACGCCACATCATGCTGTTGCCCGGTGACGCGAATGAATGCTTTAGCATGTCAGCGGATGCCTTTGATGTTGCTGAACATTATCAGACGCCTGTCTTCGTGATGAGCGATCTGGATATCGGCATGAATGACTGGGTCGTCGATGCGCTGAAATGGGATGCAGACCGCGTCCCGAACCGCGGCAAGGTCGTTACGGCTGATGATCTGGACGCGGGTTTCGAGTTCGCGCGCTATCGCGATCTGGACGGCGACGGGATCGGATACCGCACCAAACCGGGGACACATCCGAGCCTTGGCGCCTATTTCACCCGTGGCACATCGCACACTGATACCGGCGGCTATACCGAGGATGGCGGTGTCCACGCGGACATGCTGGAACGGATCGATCGCAAGATTATGGGTGCGGCAGAACATCTGCCGCAACCGATGATCACTGGTGCCGCGAAGCCAACAAGGGATGCGGTCATCAACTTCGGCTCCACCACCTATGCGATCAGAGAAGCGTTGGACCAGATGGCTGTGGACGGCGCGCACCTCAACCACATGCGCCTGCGCGCATTCCCATTTTCGCAGGCGGTGAAGGATTTTGCCGCAGAACATGACCGGATTTTTGTGGTTGAGCAAAACCGCGACAGCCAGATGCGGCAATTGCTGATCATGGAGGCCGGGATCGCGCCTGAGAAGCTGATCGCTGTGCCGAACTGGGATGGCGAGCCATTGACGGCGGCGTTCGTGCGCGAAGCGGTTGAGGCCACGCTGTCGGCAAATGTGCAGAACCTGCACGCGGGGGAATGAGATGACCCATATCGCAAAGCCTAAGTTTCATCACCCGAACCTGCCGAAGAACTCGGTCGGGCTGACCCGGCGCGACTACGAGGGCGTGGTGTCCACGCTGTGCGCGGGTTGCGGTCATGACTCGGTGACCGCCGCGATTGTCGAGGCGTGTTTCGAGCTGGAACTGCCTGCGCATCGGGTCGCGAAACTGTCGGGCATTGGGTGTTCTTCGAAGACGACCAATTATTTCCTGAACCGGGGCCACGGGATCAATTCGGTGCATGGGCGGATGCCCTCTGTGGCGACAGGTGCCAACCTTGCCAATCGCGACCTGATCTATCTGGGCATTTCGGGCGATGGCGACACGGCCTCGATAGGTTTGGGTGGGTTTTGCCACGCGGTACGGCGGCGGCTGAACATGGTGTATATCTGCGAAAACAACGGCACTTATGGCCTGACCAAGGGCCAGTTCAGTGCGACGAACGACAAAATCTCTAAGAACCGCAGAGGGATAGACACGCCTTTTGATGCGATTGATCTGTGCGCGATGGCGATAGAGCTGGGTGCCGGTTTCGTAGCGCGGGCCTTTTCCGGCGACAAGACGCAGCTGGTTCCGCTGATCAAAGCGGCGATTCATTATCGAGGGTTCGCCTTCATCGATGTGATCTCACCCTGCGTGACCTTCAACAACCATCCTGATTCAACGAAATCATATGAATATGTGCGCGAGCATAACCAGATGATGGGCAAGCTGGATCTTGTCGTGTCAAAGGCCGAAATCACGGTGGATTACGACGCGGGCAGCAGCCATGACGTGACCCTGCATGACGGCACTGACATGCGTCTGCACAAGCTGGGTGAGGGGTATGATCCAACCGACCGGACCAGCGCCTTGCCCGCGCTGGAAGCGATCAAGTCCGCAGGTGAGGTGGCGACCGGGCTTTTGTACCTCGACCCGTCGGAGGCTGATTTGCATGAGTTGATCAACACCTCGGCAACGCCGTTGAACGATGTTCCCGATACTGATCTTTGTCCGGGCGTCGACGCGTTGGAAAGCATCAACGCGGCGCACCGCTGAACGCTGCAATCACGCACGTAGATGGAAAATTAAGCTTGATCCGTCAGGAATGGCGCCAACAGGCTCCTACTCCGGGCAGACATGGCTGGCGACACCACTTTCACCGAAGAAATTCAGCAGTTTTCGGACAGCTATTCCGAAGAAAACCTTCTGCGCCGGTACGCGCGCGGGCGCGCCCGGCATTTTCTGACCCGCTGGGTCCTGAACATGGTGATCGCCGGGACCATCGGCCTTTTGCTGAACCCCTGGGTCGGCGTTTTCTGCTTTCTTGTCCTCAATGCCAGTGAGATCGCCGAACATGTGGTGTTGCTGCAGGTTGATGATTGGTTGAAGAAGGGCGAGGATTTCGACCGGGTCAGCGGACATGTCACCATTGTCGGGGCCTGTCAGGCCCTGGCGATATCCGCCAGCATAACCGGCGCAGTCTGCCTTTCCGGGCGCCATGATCTGGGGTTCTTCGCGGCGGCGTTTCTGTCCGGGGCGGCGATGAACGCAGGGTTGTATCTGCCGTTTCACCGGCGCGGAACATTGGTCAAACTATGGATTTATACGCTGACGCTTCCGCCGCTCATATGGTTGATCCTGATGGGCGCGCGGGACTTTGCAGATGCCGTGTTTCTTCTGATCGGCACGATCATCATGGCGTCCATGATTTATGGGCTGGTGGCGTTCATTTGGGACTATCACAAACGCATCCGAAGGTTTGAGACCGCATTGGTCAACAGCGGCCAAAAACTGGCCACCACCATCATCGAATTGGAAGCGGCGCAAAGGGAAAGCCGAACGCTGGCGAAAGTGGCAGAGAATGCGATGGACAGCATTATCATGTCAGAACCCGATGGAAAAATCCGCTGGGTGAACAAGGCGTTCACGCGGACAACGGGTTACACATTGGAAGAAGTGGTTGGCCGGATGCCCGGTGATGTGCTGAACGGTCCGGATACCGACCCTGAAGTTTTGCAGAAAATCGCAGAGGTGCGAAGCCTCGGCAACGTCGCCCATGTCGAAATCTGCAATTACCACAAGGCCGGTCACAAAATATGGATGGATACGGTCATTGTGCCGATCAAGGATGAAGCCGGCGACATCGAAATGGTGGTTGGGATCGAACGTGACGTCACTAAAGTGAGGGCGCAGTCCGAAGAACTGGAACAGACCCGAATTGCGACCGAGGCAGCCACGCGCAGTCAGGCAGAATTCTTTTCTGTCATGAGCAACGAAGTTTGCGCGCCAATTGATGCGATTTCGCGATTGGCGGCCGGGCTTGCAACGGAAGGCACGGACGCGCATCGGCAAACTTCCAGACAGATCGAGGAAAACGCCGCCGCGCTTTTGGCGATCATAACGGCCATACTCGATTCTTCTCAGATTGACTGTGGTCGGCTGGAATTGGTTCGTAAGCCGTTTTCGTTGCAAAGAGCGGTCAAATCCTGTGTGGACATGCTTTTGCCGTCAGCGGTGAACAAGCGGTTGGATGTGCATCTGTTGGGGGTCGAGGATCTGCCGGAATACGCGCTGGGCGATGCGGCCCGGTTGCGCCAGATTTTGTCCAATGTCATTGATAATGCGATAAAATTTACGGACCGTGGAAATGTGACTATAACTGCGGCCTGTCGTGATGCTGATGACAGACTGGCGCTGACATTCAGCGTGTCTGACTCTGGCCCCGGCATTGCGCCGGACCAGTTAGGGCGGATTTTTGACAAATACGCCCGCGGTGAAATGGAGGGCGGATCAGGGCCATTGGGGCTCGGTCTGGGATTATCGATATCACGGAAGTTGGCGCAGCAAATGAGCGGCACGATTACCGCGCGTTCTCGCCCCGGTCAGGGATCGGTTTTTGAAATAACTGTCAGGCTGGAGCGCGCCAAACGAGCGCCGCAGGCACTAAACAAGTATTGCGACCTGCGTGCCCGTCCGACGAAGAACCGGGATAATCCGGAGCGCGGTCAGCGCGAAACGGGTTAGGTGGATATCGGGCTGCGTGGAAACCGGTAATCCGCGGTACGACCTGAACGCTTGAGATTGCCACGCTTTCGCGCAATCGGGCTCTTCGCGCCGTCGCGCGTCGTCGGGTCGTTTGCAGGCCCGGCAATATGTTGAAGGTCGGGTTGCGCTCTGAACTTGTCCGGAATTCAAAAAGCTTAGTGGTGGCCAAGACAGCAAAATAGCCGCGCTATGGTCCGACGATCTGCGTCATTGAATCTCAACCAATTCAGGCGGAACCTGAAAACCGGTTCCTACTTTCATGATCCCGCTCTAGGCTGCGCGGCAAGCAAAAGGCGGAGGGGTCATGACAGAAAAAACGATTCTTGTTGTCGGAACTTACGACACAAAAGACGATGAACTGACCTATCTGGCAGAGCGCATTCGTGCGATTGGCGGTGGCGTGAAAACGATGGATGTCAGCGTGTTGGGCGACCCGGCCGTACCGACAGATGTGTCAAAACACGATGTGGCCAAAGCCGCTGGAAGTTCCATCAAGGCCGCCATCGACAGCGGCGATGAAAACCACGCTATGCAGATTATGGCGCGCGGGTCGGCGGCGAAGGCGGCAAAGCTTCATGCGGCTGGCGAATTTGACGGCGTCATCATCCTTGGCGGCACCATGGGCACCGATCTGGCGCTGGATGTCTGCGCGGCGTTGCCGCTGGGTGTGCCGAAATATGTTGTCTCGACCGTTTCGTTCTCGCCGATCGTCCCGGCGGACAGGCTTTCGGCGGATATTCAGATGATCCTGTGGGCAGGCGGGCTTTACGGGGTGAACAGCGTGTGCAAAGCGTCACTCAGTCAGGCTGCTGGGGCTGTTCTGGGCGCGGCGCGGGCAGTTGAAGCGCCAACAAATGACAGACCGGTCTTGGGTATGACCTCGCTTGGGTCGTCCTGCCTGAGCTACATGAAACTTCTGAAACCTGCGTTGGAGGAACGCGGATTCGAAGTCGCGATTTTCCATGCGACCGGCATGGGAGGCATGGCGTTTGAAAAGATTGCGGGGCAGGGCGGGTTCGCCTGTGTGATGGATTTCGCTTTGCCCGAGCTTGGCAATTTACTGGCTGGCTCTGTCGTCAATGCCGGCGCGGATCGCCTGCGAAACGCGGGCCGGGCCGGCATCCCGCAATTGATTGCGCCGGGATGTTTGGATTTGATCGATTTTGCCGGGTGGCAAGAGATACCCGAACGCTATGCCGATCGTCCGTTTCACGCGCATAACCGGTTGATCAAGTCATCCGCCCTGAACCAGGATGAACGCCGCGAGACGGCGCGCGAAATTGCCGAGCGGATTTCGGACGCGACCGCGCCGGTGAAGGTTCTGCTTCCGACGAGCGGTATCGAAGAATGGGACAAACCCGGCGAACCGGCGCATGATCCGGACGGGCTTTCAGCATTTGTCGATGAGATGCGGCGGGTCATTCCGGCGGAACAACTTGTCGAGGTTGACGGGCATATTAACGATCAGGTTTTTGCAGATATGGCGCTGGAGGCGTTCGATGCCTGGGTGGCGGAGGGGACAGTGGTCAGGCCGTGATCGAGAGAAGATCGGCGATTTCAGCTGAGGCGGCTTCTGGCTTGAAGCGGGCATTGCTCTCTTGCGCCCTTCGCGCGGAATCAAGCCGCAGGCGCCGCGCGATCGCCTGCCCGTCCCTGCGGGCTGGCGATTTGGTGAGGCTGGGTGCGAGCTATTGGGCTTCTACGGACTTGGCTGGGATAAACGGGCAAACTGCAGTGCTGGATCGCCATCCCACGGGCAGGCGAGCGCGCGTCTTGTCTCTTGGTTTGCGAATGGCTGCTCAAGGACCAATACGGACCGAAATCACCAAGACAATGCAGCCCCCGGCGCGATTGGGAGCCGGAGAAACCTGCGGCAACTATGGGGCCAAACGGCCTATTCGGCCGCCTCCGCAACGATCCCTTCCAGCAAAGCCTGCACCTTTTGCATCTCGCCCTCGGGATAAGTGCGGTAGCCGATGGTCACGGCGCCTTCACGCTCTGAAACGAAGATACCGTAAGGGCAATGCACGAGATTGGCGGGATCGGCCTCCATCACTTCGCGGCTGACCGTGGCAGAGCAGAACACGAAAATCTGCGCGTGATCGAAGATGGTCACGTCGCTGCCCACATCGGCACCGGTGCGGTTCAGCATGTCGCCCACGTGGCTGACATAGTCGATGACCAGCCCCTGACCGACAATCGCGCTTTCCACGGCGAAGGTCGCATCGTCAAAGGAGCCATCGAACGGTGTCACCACGGATTCATTGGCAAATGCAGAGCCGGCAACGAACGCCAGTGATGCGATGAAAGTGGTCAGTTTGGTAATCACGTCAGACCCTCCATTGTTTAAAAAATGGTAACTCCCAAGCACCCTGTCCGATAGGGTTGCGGGGTTTTGTTCCGTCAGAGCCGTGCGATGATCTGAGGTGGTGACAGGGTCAGGATTTCCAGGATGTTGAACCGGTGTTTTCTGGCCGTCGAGATGACGGACCTGATGTCGGCGAAGACCCGCGCGCCCTCGAGGGTGCGGAAGGTGCCCGAGATTTTCATGCGCAGCTTCATCATGCGCAGGTCCTGTTCGGCCTGATTGTTTGTGAATGGGACCGCGAAGTCGGCGATGAATCG
The DNA here is from genome assembly GCA_951812305.1 of uncultured Paracoccaceae bacterium. Lineage (GTDB taxonomy): Bacteria > Pseudomonadota > Alphaproteobacteria > Rhodobacterales > Rhodobacteraceae > Rhodobacter_B. The sequence continues at coordinate 533,935 of CATOSB010000002.1, read as the reverse complement.
CAAAACGTCATCGCGGTAGTCACGCAGGCGGAGGAGCAGGTTGTGGCCTGGCCGCCTGGCTTTTCGGCCGCGGGTGCCGGGGCTTTTGGCCAGCGGGGGCTGGCGTTCGTGGAAGGCGAGCCCCTTGGCGAGGATCGCCATGTATCTGGTGACTATACCCTGGCGAACCAGTTCCGGGAGTTCGGTCTCGCCTTGATCCTGAGCCGCGCATCTGAGCTGATTGGCGCTATGAAGCACTGCGCTCATCTCCGTCGCCCAAGGCTCTTTTTCGATCTCTTCGATGGCCTTGAGTTCGCGCAAGTGATGCGCCCCGCAGAGGGCGTGGGCGTCCACTCCGCTCATATGGGCGTAGTAGGGTTTCCAGTGATCATGAATGATCGTCCCGCCGGTCAGGAAGGTTGGAACAGCACCGCGTTTGGCGCTGATGCGGTAATGGGTGAAGGCGGTATCGCAGATCGTGTGCAGCCAGTGCAGCTTGCCGGCAACACGAAGTCCGGTCTCGTCCAGATGCCGAACGCCGCCTTCGGCAAGCCGGGCGAGAATGTGTTCAACCACGACACCCATCTTATTTGCCGCGCCGCGCGTCCAGTTGGTCACGCTGGCCGCGCACAAGCTGGTGGCCCCAAACAGGTCGCGCATAAGCTGGCAGACCCGATCCTCGGGTATCAGCTGCTGAACATTGCAATAGACCGCCACTGCCCGCATGCGCGTGCCATATTGCACATGCGCGGCCACGCCATCGGGAAAGCCAGCCGTCGTCGTGGCTCGACAATGGTCGCAACAATAAACCGCCGCCTGATGCTCGGTGACCTCCAGGCGTGGCGCAGGCAAGTCGAACACCTGACGCTTCTCGATCCCTTTCACCATCTCCGCCGTCAGGGCGCTCTGACAGGCGCTGCAATGCGTCGCCTCATGCCGTTCGACAAAGTCGGGTGTTGACGTCTGGCGCAGGGTGTCGCCCCGGTGGCCAACTTGGCCGCCACTTTTCTTTCCGGATTTGCCACGCAGGCTGCGCGGGGCTGGCTTCTTCAGGCCATCACTTGAAGGGGGCTTGCTGCTATTGCTGCTGTTCTTGGCCAACTGTCGGCGCAGGTCCGTGATCTCTTCCGCCATGCTCGCCAACGCAGCTTCAAGCTCAGCGATCCGACGCAGAGCCGTGGCGAGAAGTTGTTCAAGGGCGGCAACCTGATCCATCCCACCACTGATTCAGAGAAATCAACCCGGCGCCACAGAATTCAGACAAGAAAGAAAAAAAACACGCGCAAAATGGCAAATTCGACTCACCATAAAACTGACAATAACACTCAAACGTGGGGGGTGCTTGGGAGTTACGTTGAATTTTAATATGTGATACCGGTCGCGTTTGCGTCAACGGCAAAGAGCGGGTGATCCAGTTTTCGGCTCACTGAATAGCCATGGCAACAGCGCCCGAGACGGCGCCTGACGAAATCCCGTGGCGTGACAGGCGCACCGCAAACCGCATCGCAGGGTAAATGGGCCATACAGGTCGATCTGGAATAAGTGGCGGCGCGACTGCTTGCAAATGCACCGCAATCCGCGGCAGATACGTCGACAGCCTGAGCGGAGCGCACAGCATGGACTATCTGCCTATCTTTTTGGACATTCGGGGCCGTAAAGTGCTGGTCGATGGCGGTGGCACCGTGGCCGCGCGGCGCGTTGAACGCGCGCTGGACGCCGGTGCCGAGGTGATCGCGTTTGATCCCAACCCCGGCGAGGAAATCGCCTTTCTGGAAAGCCGGGACGATTTCGTACTGCATCATCGTTTGCCGCAGGAGGCAGATGTTGAAGGCTGTGCGGTGGTCTACGGCGCGACCGAAGACCCAGACCGCGATGCGCCGCTGCTTAGGTGGTCAAAGGCACATCAAGCGCTGTGCAATATCGCCGACGACCCGGACAATTGCGACTTCATTACGCCATCGATTGTGGATCGCTCACCGATGATTGTCGCCATTTCCACCAGCGGCGCGGCGCCAGTTATCGCGCGAATCTTCCGCGCCCGGATCGAAACCGCGCTTCCTGCTGCATTTGGCCGGCTTGCCACTTTCGCCAGCGGGTTTCGCAACCGCATTGCCGAGGCGCTTTCCGATAGCCGCGACCGGCGGCATTTCTGGGAACGAATGATCGACGGCCCCGCTGGCGACTTCTTCCTTTCCGGCAACCAAAGTGCGGCGGAAAAACAGATCGACGCTGATCTTGACGCAGCCCGTAACGGCGATTTCGCGTCGATCGGGGAGGTCTATATGGTCGGCGCCGGCCCCGGTGACCCGGATCTTCTGACCTTTCGCGCCCTGCGTCTGATGCAGCGGGCCGATGTCGTTCTGTATGACCGGCTTGTCAGTAAAGGCGCGTTGGATCTGGTGCGCCGCGATGCTGAGCGTATCTTTGTCGGCAAGCAGCCGCAAAACCACGTGATGAGCCAGGAAGACATCGTCGCGTTGATGATCAAGCTTGCCAAAGAGGGCAATCGCGTTTTGCGCCTGAAGGGCGGCGACCCTTATGTCTTTGGGAGGGGCGGTGAAGAGATCGAGGGGCTGACGGCGGCTGGTGTCAATTTTCAGGTGGTTCCCGGGATCAACGCGGCCTCGGGCTGCAGTACTTATGCCGGTATACCGCTGACCCATCGCGACCATGCACAGTCTTGCGTGTTCGTCACCGCTCACGGCAAGGACGGTGTGCTCGATCTTGACTGGGATGTGCTGATCCGCGACGGGCAGACAGTCGCCGTGTTCATGGGATTGTCCACATTAGGTGTGCTCACCGAAGAGTTCCGTAAAAGGGGCGCAGATATGAACACGCTTGTCGCCGTTGTTCAGAACGGCACGCGACCGGATCAGAAGGTCGTAACGGGCTCGCTAAGGACAATAGCAGTTCAGGTGGAACAGGCCGGGTTAAAAAGCCCCGCGATAATTCTGATCGGCAATGTCGTCTCGCTGCACAACAAACTTTATTGGCAGGACCGCGACCAGACGGCGGCAAGGATGAGCCTGACATCCAGTGAGACGCCAAACATCGGGTGACCCGCGTGTGGTGTTGCCTGCCCGATCTTTGGTCATGGCACGGTGCAAAAGATTGCAGCCAAAGGCGTCTCGAGGGAACGGTCTTCGCGTCAGCCGGTGCGGTGGTAAATGTGGGTGAATGCCGCGACACCGACGAGCGGTGCGACGAGGTTCAGGAGTGGCACGTTCAGCGCCAATGCAGTTATGGTGCCGGTCAACCACAAGGCCAAGATATCGGCCCGGGTGGCCGCCTTTGCGGCGGGTTCGTCCATCCGGCGCAATGCGACGGTTTCGAAATATTCCCGTGCAATCAGGTATCCGGTGGCTACTGTGAAAATTATACCAAGGGTGCTTCAAAATGACTCAGCTATGGATTTTGGGTACCGCCTGAGGTGCTGAGGTGATTCAAGATTGGCAAAGGAGACCACCGATGCCAGCCAGGATACCGATGCGAGCCGATTTTACCGCCAATGATCTGCGCAAGCTTGCCGCAGAGAGTTCTGATGCCCGGCAGAGCCGACGGCTTTTGTCGCTTGCCGCTATCGCCGATGGCATGTCGCGTGGGGCTGCGGCCCGCATTGGCGGGATGGACCGGCAAACGCTCAGGGACTGGGTGCTCCGTTTCAACGCTGATGGTCCAGCGGGGCTGCTGGATCGGCAGCGAGGAGGCTCGCGATCCCGCCTTGACAATGCGCAACTGGATGAACTGGCGGCTCTTGTCGAGACCGGTCCTGATCCTGAAAAGGACGGTGTCGTCCGCTGGCGGCGGGTCGATTTGAAGAATGTGATCAAGGCGCGTTTTGGCGTCGACTATCACGAGCGCCATGTGGGGCAGATTCTGCACAATCTGGGCTTTTCCCACATCAGCGCACGCCCTCAGCACCCGGGGCAGGACGTGCAGGTCATTGAGGATTTCAAAAAAACTTCGGCGACAATCTGAAGGAGACGCTTCAGGGGGTGCCGCCGGACAAACCCGTCGAAATCTGGTTCCAGGACGAGATGCGTCTCGGTCAGAAGAACACCCGCGTCCGCCAGTGGGCACGCAAGGGCACACGGCCCCGCCAGCCCGCCGATCAGCGTTACCAAAATGCGTATCTTTTTGGCGCCATCTGCCCCGAACGCGGCACCGGCGCGGCGATCATGATGCCAGCAGCCGACACCTATGCGATGCAGCGCCACCTGGAAGAAATCAGCAAAATTGTCTCCGATGGCGCCCACGCCGTCATCCTCATGGACCAAGCCGGCTGGCACACGACATCCGCTCTGGAAATCCCGCAAAACCTGTCGCTCATGTTTCTGCCGCCCAAATCACCAGAGCTGAATCCAACCGAAAACATTTGGCAATATCTCCGCCAGACATGGCTCGCAAACCGGACGTTCGACACATATGACGCGATTCTCGACGCGGGGTGCGAGGCCTGGAACAACCTCATCGCAAGACCGCAAACCATCACATCCATCGCAAGCCGCAACTGGGCGAAAGTCGGTCAGATTGAATAACCCTTGGTATTAGTGCTGCGGGCAATCCGGTTATCTTGGACACGATCCACGCCAGCACGCTGATCCCGATCATAAGGGCAAAGAATCGCAAACCGTAACTCACCATCTCCCCCAAGCCCCGTTGCCGGATTTTGGGCAGATGGGGATAGTGGCGGGCCTCGACAGCATCAACGATCCGATCCAGCAGAACGCCAACGATGGCGAGCGCGAGGGGCGACATCACATAGGTCCAGAACAGCCAGCTTGACCAACTGACCCACCCGCCGCCGCCGCCCATCCAGCCGGGCAGGGGCAGCCAGTCGATGACCGCCGCGAATGCCAGAACGATCAGCAGAAGCGGCCCGGTCAGGACAATCGCGATGATCAGCGACAGCAACAGGACGCCCAGAATACGCCCGTCGCCAAGCTGAAATACGGCCAACCGGAACGCGTCGAGAATGCGGACGAACATCAGGCCGAAACCCATTCTGTTTTAACGGCCAGATCCGGGCGCGGGCGCTCTGGCGGGGCGGCGGATTCAGTTCCGATGTGAATCAGGCCTGCCACAGTTTCATGATCTGCCAGCCCGAGACCTTCGCGCAGGAACTCACGATCATGGCTGGCCCAACCGGTCAGCCAGTTTGCGCCCCATCCAGCGGCCAGCGCCGCGTTCAAAAGCGCGAGGCAAACCGCCCCGGCGGAATAAATTTGCTCGATCTCAGGGATTTTGTCAGAGGCGACAGGTGCCGAGATGACGGCAACCGCCAGATCAGCCGTGGCATATTGCGCGACGCCCTTATCGATCTTTTCCTGCTCGACCCCAAGCGCCGCGCCGCGTGTTTGCGACAGGTCGGCAAGGCGATCCAGTGCGGTGGCTTCCAACACGATAAAGCGCCACGGTTCCAGTTTGCCGTGATCCGGGCTGCGCGCGGCGGCGGTCAGGAGCATATTCAACGTCTCGCGATCCGGCACGGGGCCGCTTAGTGTTTTTGCGGGTCGTGAGCGCCGGTTCAGCAAGAAGTCGAGCGCGGCTTGGTTGCGTTCAGGCATGGGTTCTCCGTTTGCGCCGATGTTGGGTTTTTTAAGGGCAGCTTCAAGAGCCGCCGTCGAATACGCGATTATTTCGTCGCAAGCGCATTGCGGAAAAACGCAGCACATTCCCGAGCTGCCAGACCTTGTGAAACTTGCACATTTTCGAAACTTGCCAGCGCTTCATCCACTTTTTCGCCTGTTATGAACACATCGCGCCCGCGCGCAAACAATTCGCGCAAATGGGTTTCGCGGTATTCCTGGTGGTATTGAATTGATTTTGCGGGAAAATCGTAATCAAGCGCGCCGATGGGGCAATGTGGCGCCGATCCGGTGACCTTTGCACCCGGTGGGATTTCTGTCACCTGATCCTGATGCCAGGCAATGGCGGGAAATTCGGTTTCGGAATCCTCAAACTGTCTGATCCCGACGTGATACCCGGCCTCTGATTTCTCGGCCCTGCCGCCAAAGACATCCGCCATGATTTGATGACCAAAGCAAATCCCATAGATCGGCTTGCCTGCCGCCTTGGTGGCGGCAAGTAGATCGCGCAAAGGCTGCATCCACGGCGTTTCATCATAAACGCCAAATTCCGAGCCGCTGACAATCACGCCATCGAAGGCATCTGCACCGGGCATTTCCGCGCCATGCGCAATATCGTGGAGGGTAAATTCGGCTCCCGAAAAATGGGGCGCGATCCATGCCTCGATCTGTTCTGCCACGCGGGGCAGGCCATCAAACAATGCGCCTTTTTGCGCGGTCAGATCGAGGATGGCGATCTTCACGATTGGTACTCGGTCATGGCGGCAAGGGTCTCGGGCAAACTGCGCACCGCGCCTGTTTGCAGATATTCCATTGCTTTCAGGGACGCCTCATGCGCCTCGATGGATGATCCGCCAACGCAATCCTCGATGACGCGCGTGAAATAATCGTGCTGATGGGCGTCGACGAATGTGTAATGCACACAGACATCGGTCAGACCACCAACGAGAAACAGGGTTTCGGCCTTTAACCCTTTCAGCAGGATTTCCAGATCGGTACCGAAAAAGGCGGAGTAGCGGCGTTTCTGGATGATGTAGTCGTCGGGGCGGATGCCCATCTCTTTGACCGCAAGATCGGTCATGGGGTTGCTGTCAAGGCAATGTGCGTCTTCCAATCCGTCCAGTTCGCGACCGAAATCAACCCTATCGGCGCGGTGGATTTCCTGAATGAAGATGACCGGGATGCCTGCCGTTCGCGCCGCGTCGTTAGCTTCGCGCGCCTTCGCCATCCGGTCGCGGTAACCGGGCATGTTCGGAATGGCGCGGTCTGTCGATTGGTCGTGAAAGGTCGAGGCCTGAATGTCGATGACGATCAGCGCCGGTTTACCTTCGATGATTGCGCGTTTGACCATTATTGCCCTTTTGCTGGAACGCAGGAGGAAGTGACGCACCTGAGGTCCCGGGTCAAGCCCGGGACGCCGAGCGCGCGGTTACCAGTCGTAGGCCCGGTCGATCCCGGCCATCTTGACACCGGTGAACGCGGAAGCTTCAAAGCTGAGCGCGCGCAGGTCTTCGACTTCCAGATTATGCACCGAAGATTTCCCGCAGGCCTTGGCGAGCGCGGTGATTTCCATCGTCATCGCGGTCAGGAACCGCGCGACACGTTCCGCCCCGGCGTGCGGGTCCATGCGTTTTTCAAGTTCCGGGTCCTGTGTGGCCACCCCCACCGGGCACAACCCTGTGTGGCAATGGTGGCAGGCCCCTGGTGAGGTTCCGAGCTTGGCGTAATCCTCGACATAGCGGGGCGAGTTGCAGCCCATCGCGATCATTGCCGAATTTCCGATCATCACGGCGTCTGCGCCAAGGGCGAGGCACTTCGCGGCATCGACGCCGGATCGGATACCGCCCGCCGCGACAAGGCTGACTTTGCCGGTCATGCCGCATTCATCGAGGCTTTCCCGGGCGGCGCGGATCGCGCTCATCGTCGGGATACCGGTGTGGTTCAACAGCAGTTCGGGCGAGGCCCCGGTGCCACCCTCGGCCCCATCAACCACGACAATGTCGGCCCCGGCCTTGGCGGCGATGGCCACGTCATAGCGCGGGCGGGTGGCGCCCATCTTGATGCTGATCGGAACCTTGTAGTTGGTGGCGATCCGCAATTCCTCGATCTTCACGGCCAGATCGTCGGCACCGAGGAAATCCGGGTGGCGGATGGTGGACCTCTGATCAACGCCCTCCGGGAGTGTGCGCATTTCCGAGACGCGCGGCGAGACCTTCATGCCGAGGAGAAGCCCGCCAGTACCCGGTTTCGCGCCCTGACCGACAACGACTTCAAGACCATCGGCGCGGCGCAGATGGTCGAGGTCGATGCGATAGCGCGCCGGGGACATCTGGTAGACGAGAAGCGAGGAGGCTTTGCGCTCTTCCTCCAGCATCCCGCCCTCGCCGGTACAAGTCATCGTGCCGACGCGCGACGCGCCATAGCCAAGCGATGCTTTCGCGTTGGCGGAAAGCGCGCCAAAGGACATCGACGCGATGTAGATCGGGATGTTGAGCTTCAGCGGGTTGGACACCACATCCGGGCCGCGGCCGCCACCCAGAATAGTCTCGGTGGTGCAGCTTTCGCGGTAACCTTCCAGCGGCAGGCGGGTCATCGTGGCGGGCACGAAGGTCAGGTCGTCAAAGGTCGGCAGTTGCTTATTGAACGTGTTGTAGCCACGTACCTGATAGCGACCCAGTTGCGCCAGCGCGTGAACTTCGGAAATCGCTTCCGGCGTCCAGCGGGTGGAGCCGCCTTCGTCATAGGACGACGGAACGCCAGCAGGGCGACCGTCGACTGAACCGGCGTCGTGGAAGCGGATTTCTTCCTCGGGCGGTAAATCGAATGGATAGGAATACTGTTTGGCGTCGTCGTTCATACTTTCGGCTCCGCTGTGATCGGGCGGGATAGCCTCCCCCCCGGCCCCCCTCCTAGGAGGAGGGGGGAAGAGCATACCGCAAGGGTGTCGCCTCCCCCTCCGCTTCGGAGGGGGATCGAGGGGGAGGTTATTCTCAGATCATCAGCCATGCGCTCGCGTCCCTCGATTCGAAATACCAAAGCCGCTCTCCGGCGACCATTTTACGCCAGTCGCGCGATGAATCTGTAAGGCCCAGCGGGTCGAGAATGGCATCCACCTCGGCGACCTCTTCGGCTGTCGGTTCGACCACGTTCACATCGACGCCATAGCTCGCAACGTCGCCTGCGACCCAAACCTCTGCCGACCACAGCGCGTCGGCACAGCTTTCGCCCGCCCCGCCAAGTGCGATAATCCGACCCGAATGCGCCATGAAACCGGATTGATAGCCGATCTTGCCCTCGACAACGATATTGCCGGCCTTCATCGCCACACCGACCCTCGGGCCGGCGTCGCCTTTGACATGGATCGTACCGCCGGTCATGGCCGCACCCACCGACATGCCAGCATATCCGCCGACCGTGATATGGCCCTTGGACATGCCTTCGCCCACGGCCCAGCCGCAGTTGCGCTCTATTTCAATGATCGCACCGGTGTTCAACCCGCCGCAATAATACCCAACTGAGCCTTCGAAATGGATCTCGCAATTGTCCGGCAACCCGACGCCGAGGTTGTGGCGGGAAAGCGTGTTGACCACGCGAATCTTGTCACCGCGCGCCGCAGCTTCCTGAATTTCCTCGTTTATTTCTCGGATGTGGCGTTGGCCCACATCGACCACATGCACGCTCATGCCGCCATCTTTCGGTTGCCGACGCCCCACAGCCCGGTCAGCGACGGCCCATCGTAATTGATCACATCGCATTCGCCGGGGTAGATGCGGCGCACGGCCTGTTCTTCTGTCGCCATCGCCAGTTCACCGTGTTCATCGATCACCACCAACGGTTTCATTGCGAAACGGTCCTTGGCGAAACCAATACCGTCGGGCGTGGCGATCATATAGGTGAAAACGCCGTCGATATCGTTTATCGATTTCTTCAGCGCTTGCGGCATGGTCAGCCCGGCCTGCATCTGGTCGCTGACCCAGACGGCTATCAGTTCGCTGTCGTTTTCTGTCAGGAAACGATAACCCTGACGCTGCAGTTGGTCGCGCTTGGTGTAATAGTCGGTAATCTGGCCATTATGTACGATGGCCACGTCGCTGAAGGGCCTTGCCCAGAAGGGATGAGAGGCGTTGGGGCGCACGTCAGATTCGGTAGCGAGCCGGGCATGACCCAGGCCATGGGATCCTTCCATTTCGCGGACACCGTGTTTTTCGGCGACTTGTTCAGCGCCGCCCACATCCTTGATGATTTCCAAACTGCGCCCGCAGGATTGCACCTCGATCCGGTTGGTCAGCGTGTCGGCATCCGCGACCCAGGCAGCGAGGTTGACCGGGTCGGAAATCTCGAACCGGAAGCAATAATATTTCGCGTCGTCCGTCAGGACGGTTGGATCAGCGGTGAATTCCGCCCCGTGATCACGGCAGATGGCCTCCAGATTGTCCAGATCCCTGTCGACCTGCGCCTTGTCATAGCCCATGCCGCGCAGGACGTAGCCCGCGTCGCGCGGCGGCCCATAGACCGCAAAACCGGTCGAGTCCGCGCCGCGATGTTCCTGCGCGTCCATCAATTCGACCAGATCGTTGCCCACCTTGCCGGGGGCATTCAGAATACGTCCGGCGATTCCACACATGGGCCACCTCCCTGTTTACTGTATACTGTATACAGTCGACGAGAGGCGCAACTCAAATCCTGCTGGTCGGCCATTGTTTTTCTGTATACAGTATCCAGAGATTCATCGGAGCCGCATATGACGCTCAAATCCATCCGGCCCGCGCGCCGTCGTCTTGCCGACGAGGTCTATGACGAGTTGATCGACGCGATCATGCGGCGCGAGATCGGGCCGGAGGACAACCTGATCCAGGAAAAGCTGGCCGCCGAGATGCAGATCAGCCGTACGCCTGTGCGTGAAGCCCTGATGCGTCTGGAGCAGGAGGGCGTTCTGACCGTGTCAAACCGGGGCACGTTCCGGCTTTACCAGATGAACGACGACGAGGTGAAAGAGCTGTATCAATCCCGTGCAGCGGTCGAAGGGCAGGCGGCGCGAATTTTGGCAGTTCGTAATGACCCCGAAGACATCGCGGCCCTGCGCGAGACCGTTGAGCGCGAGGAAGCGCTGGAGGATCAATCGGCGCGCGGGTATTTCGAGGCGAACCGGAATATCCACCGGGCCTTTGTCGAGCGGGCAGGAAACCGGTTCCTGCTGGAAATGTTTGACATGATCTGGGGCAAGGCAATGGCGTTTCAACTGTTCGCAGCAATCGAAAATGTAGATCTGGCGCAGTCGTTGGGCGAGCATATGGCGCTGGTCGATGTAATCGAAGGCGGTGATCGGACAGAGGCGCTGGAGGCGGTGACGGAACATATCCAGAGCGGGTTTGATCTGCAGATGGCGGGGTTGCATCCGGAGGGGTGAGCCAGCCGGCCGGGGGTAAGAAAAAGCGGGCTAGGATCAGATTTGCGGGTTTTGGCCGAAAGTGGACGTTGCGCGCTTGTACCCTTCGCGCGGAATCAAGGCCTTTAGGCCGCCGCGCGATCGCCTGCCCGTCCCCACGGGCTGGCGATTTTGAGAGGCCGCGTGCGACGGTCAGGTTCTACGGATCAGGCGAGATAAACCGGCAAACACAAAGGTTGCATCGCCACCCCACGGGCAGGCAATCGCGCGCCATGCCTCTTGATTTGCAAATGACCGTTTCAGGCCATCTGGTCCGTCATTTGCGAGGACCAGAGCCACGCTCTCTCATGCCTTTTGAACAAAACGAAGCGCCGCTTTTTGAAAGCTGCGCTTCTGCGTTTCTTGGCATATTTAGGGAAGTCAGACGAAGAACTGCGCACCATTGGCAGAGATCGTCGAACCGTTGACAAAGCCTGCATCGTCGGATGCAAGAAACGCCACGCAGCGTGCGATTTCTTCCGGCTCGCCCAGACGGCCTGCCGGGATCTGCGCAATGATCGACTCGCGCACCTTTTCCGGCACCGCCATGACCATTTCGGTCGCAATGTAACCCGGGCAGACCGCGTTGGCGGTGATTCCTGCGCGCGCGCCTTCCTGAGCCAGCGATTTCACGATGCCCAGATCGCCTGCCTTGGTGGCGGCATAGTTCACTTGCGCGAACTGGCCTTTCTGGCCGTTGATCGAGGAAATCACGATCACTCGGCCAAACTTGCGCTCGCGCATACCTGGCCAGATCGGGTGGACGGTGTTGAACACGCCGGTCAGGTTGGTGTCGATGACCTCTTTCCACTGATCGGGCGTCATGCGGTGGAACGGCGCGTCCCGCGTGATGCCAGCATTGGCGACGACGACCTCGATCGGGCCAAGATCCGCCTCGACCTGTTCCAGACCGGCCTTGGAGGCGTCATAATCGGCGACGTTCCACTTGTAGGTCTTGATGCCGGTTTCGGCGGTGAAGGCGGCGGCCTTCTCGTCATTGCCGGCATAAGTCGCGGCGACCTCATAGCCGCGCGACTTCAGTTCTTTTGAAATGGCTTCGCCGATCCCGCGGCTGCCTCCGGTTACAAGGGCTACACGTCCCATAATTGATGTCCTTTCATTAGAAGTCTGGTTTTCCTCACTCCGGGCCCCACCCTCCTTGTAGGCTATAAGATTCACACATCTCACGATGCACGGTGATGTATACTCTCTGCGATATACGCGCCGTGTTTGATGGATTGGAACTCGGTCCAACCTGACAGGATTACAATAGGCCCTGGTTTTCCATAGTATCCGGCCCAGCCGCCCAACCTTGCGCAGACCCACGAGGCGAAAGCGAGGCTGCCTTTGGGGTGGGGGTTTTTCTGTCGGTCTGTCTTGCCCTCGAGGTCTGCGCTGAGCGCCTCCAGCAGAGGTTGATCGGCGGCATCGAAGGCATCGGTCAGCGGACGCAGGCACCGGCCATCGCGTTCGGCGACCATCTGCATCACAACCGTCGCGGCGATCATGCAGGCCAGGATCAGGCGATTGCGCGGACCGGTGTCGTTGATGCGCAGGGCCTCGATGTCGAACCCTTTGCGCTTCATCGTGCGGAACAGTTCCTCGATCCTCCAGCGTTTGGCATAGCGCTCGGCGACGTCCAAAGCGTCGGTGACATTGATGATGTCGTAGCTCGTCAGCAAACGCCAGTGTACGGGTTTGACGCCGTCAGGCGGTGTTTCCTCGCGCAGGTCGATATAGGTGAGAGTGACCGGTGCAGATGTCGTTTTTTCCAATCTTTTCGGCGGCTTCATGGTTGCCTGGCCAAACCGGATCGACAGCCTGGCGTCGCGGGCGGCCCGCCCCGGGCTCTTGGGAAGAGTAAGCAGGGTCGTGCCCAGCCTCGGCATGGCGGCAATCCATTCGGCTATCTTATCACCGCCCTCAAGCGTGCGGTTGTGATTGGCCCTAACGATCAACTCCACATTTTGGGGCCTGCGCGCAAACAGGTCGAAAATATCGGCCTCGCGATCCGCCACCATCGTGATCCGCCCAGCCCCGGCGATCTCGCCCGCACGCTCGGTGGCCGCCAGCCAGCGGTGGCTTTCTTTGTCTTCGAAGGCACGCGCATGCCGGGTCGCACGTTGGCCGGTGTCACGCTCGCAAAACGTTGCATCCAGCGCCCCCGGGACAGCGCCATCCCGCGCATCCACCGCGATCATCGCATGCAGGTAATCGCCACCGCCGCCACTCGACCGCGTTACCGTTGTGTCCTGCACTGCCAGAATATCACGCCCTTCGCAGGCCTCCCGGGTCCGAACAAAGGCCGCATCGCACATTGCCTCTAGCGTCACAGCCGGATTGCGTAGAAACCGCGTGAACCGGATCTCGCCCGCCCGCGTGCCCCCGAGCCGCCGGACCCGAACCCCGTCACCGCCTGTTGCAACCAGCCTATCCAGAAGCAAGGCCCCCCTTTTTCGAGGCGAGCATCCCCAAAGTTCCCAAGCGTTTGCTGCATCATTGCCTCCCTTTTCAACAAGAGAATCAGAAAAGCTGACTGACGGCAACCAAGATGTGTGAATGTCATAGCCTGGGAGGAGGGGGGGCAGGGGGAGGTTCAATTCGTTACGGGCGCTCGACGCACATCGCGACGCCCATTCCACCGCCGATGCACAGCGTGGCGAGGCCTTTCTTGGCGTCGCGGCGCTTCATCTCGAACAACAGCGTGTTCAGAACCCGGCAGCCGGATGCGCCGATCGGGTGGCCGATGGCAATCGCGCCGCCATTGACGTTCACGATTTCCGGGTCCCAGCCCATGTCCTTGTTCACGGCGCAGGCTTGCGCGGCAAAGGCTTCGTTGGCTTCAACCAGATCCAGATCGCCAACCGACCAACCGGCCTTGTCGAGCGCCTTGCGGCTGGCATGGATCGGGCCGACGCCCATGATCGACGGGTCCAGACCTGCGGTGGCGTAGGAAACGATCCGAGCCAGCGGCTCCAGTCCACGCTTTTCGGCGTTATCGGCGCTCATCAGCAGAACCGCAGCCGCGCCATCATTGATGCCCGAAGCATTGGCCGCTGTCACCGTGCCACCGTCGCGCACGAAGGCTGGGCGCAACTTCTGCATGGCTTCCATCGTCGCGCCGTGGCGAATGTATTCATCGGCATCAACGGTGATGTCGCCTTTGCGGTTCGGCACCACATGGGCGACGATCTCATCGGCGAACTTGCCCGCCTTTTGCGCGGCCTCGGCCTTGTTTTGCGACGCGACGGCGAATTCGTCCTGTGCATCGCGGCTGATCTGCCATTGCTCTGCAACGTTTTCCGCCGTTTGACCCATGTGATAGCCGTTGAACGCGTCCCAAAGGCCATCCTTGATCATCGAGTCGATGTATTTCATGTCGCCCATCTTGTGACCCTGCCGCAGGTTGGCGACATGGGGGCTCATCGACATGTTTTCCTGACCGCCGGCGGCAACAATGTCGGCGTCGCCCAGTTGAATGTGCTGGGCACCAAGTGCCACCGCCCGCAAGCCGGAGCCACAAACCTGATTGATGCCCCAGGCGGCGCTTTCAATCGGCAGGCCCGCGTTGACATGCGCCTGACGGGCCGGGTTCTGTCCCTGACCGCCGGTAAGAACCTGGCCGAGGATGGTTTCGGACACGTCGGATTTTTCGATACCTGCGCGTTCGACGATGGCGTCCAGAACGGTCGCGCCCAGATCATGGGCGGGCGTGTTGGCAAACGAGCCACTGAAACTGCCGACAGCCGTTCGTGCGGCCGATGCGATTACAACTTGGGTCATGATGAATTCCTCTCCTAATGCGGTCCGATCCCATAACCAGATCGTCCCGCTGATCCGTCACAGATGCGGTTTGCCTATTCTCTTGGGCTTGTGATAAATGCTGCGTCGCAGCATTGCAATGGACAGATGGTCTCAGCCAGCGTGCCGTTGTTCGGCGGCATTCAGCCAGCCGGGATTGATCGACGGTGCGCCAAAGTAATAGCCCTGAAGACAGTCTATTCCTGCGTTGCATAGAAATTCCGCGTCTTCGCGGGTTTCCACATATTCAGCGACAGAAAACATATCGAAATGGCGCGCGATCGATACCAGCGCCTGAACCAGTATCTGGTTGTCGGGCGACTTGTGGATGTCGCGGATAAAATGTCCGTCAATCTTGATCAGGTCGAAATAGAAATCGCGCAAATACCGGAAAGACGTGTATCCAGACCCAAAGTCGTCCAGCGCGAATGTAATCCCCTTGTGCTGCAGTTCATCCATGAAGGCGGATGTGACGTCGGGCATCAACATCGCCGAGGATTCGGTGATTTCAAGAATCAACCGCTCTGCAATTGTCGGGCCGAGCAGAAGTCCGCGTTGCAGTGTTTCCATCCAGCGCCCATAGCCGATGGACCGCGCAGACATGTTGATCGAAAGCCTCAGGCCCGGCACCTTGGCCAGATGTTCCAGCCCGAACTGCAGCGCCAAACAGTCAATCTGGCGTCCGATTTCTGTATCCTCGATTTCTTCTATGAATTGCCGCGCCGGGATTACGCGGCCATTGGCGTCAAGAACCCGAACCAGACCTTCATAAAATGCGGGCCGTTCAAATTGCGATGTCTGCATGACAGGTTGAAAGGCCAGAAGAACGTTCTTCTTGCGGATAGCCCGGCGCACCATGTCCAGCACATTCTTGTCGCGCTGCGTGACCGCCTCATCCAATGGGTTGGAACGGCGCGGCTTTGATGCCCTGCTGAAGGCGGCTTGTTTCTGCATATTGGGCCCTTGGCGGTGACGCTGCAAAAAATGCCTCGCAATCGGTGAAGAATTCGTAAATATTCTGGTTTTGTTCTAATTTGAATCAATAGCAAAAATCCGGGGTACCAGATGGGGAGAAGCGAGCGGTGCGATTGGTGCGGGCATGACCCGCTTTATGTGGCTTATCATGATGAAGAATGGGGCGTGCCGGAATGGGACAGCCGCGCGCTTTGGGAAAAGTTGATCCTTGATGGATTTCAGGCAGGGTTGGCCTGGATCACAATCCTTAGAAAGCGAGATAACTTTCGTGCGGCGTTTGAAGGTTTCGATCCGAACGTGATTGCCCAATGGGGTGAGCCGGAGGTTGAACGGCTGTTGCAAGATGCGGGAATCGTACGCCACCGCGGCAAGATCGAGGCCACGATTGGCAATGCGAAGGCGTGGCAGGTGATTGAGGCTGATCAGGGTTTCAGCGAATTTTGCTGGAGCTTTGTTGGCGGTGCGCCCCGGCAAAACGATTTTGACTCCATGTCACAGGTGCCTGCGGAGACAGCCGAATCAAAGGCACTGTCAAAGGCGTTGAAAAAGGCGGGCTTCCGCTTTTGCGGCCCGACAATTGTTTACGCATGGATGGAGGCTTGCGGGCTCGTGAACGATCACATCGTCGGGTGCCCGCGCCATGCGGAACTGCGTGAGTGTTAAGTCAGACTGGCCCCAACCAGACGGACCATATCCGCCGTCACGCTGGTCGCACCACCGGTGACCTGCATCACCGCCATACCGTCCAGCAGAACCACCGCGTCGCCGCCAACAACCGAGACGGTGACAACCGGATCCACGGGTGCAGTATCGCTTGGCACAGCTTCGTCATGATAGACGACAAGCGCGTCTTCGGCGGCATTGAAGTCCTGAATGACGGCAGGCGTGCCCGGGTCAACCCAGGTTCCGGCTGCGAATTCATCTGAACCGGCACCACCGGTTGCAATGTCTCCGTTGCCGAGGAACAGCACATCGTCACCGTCGCCACCTTCCAAGGTGTCAGGCGCGTCGTCAGGGTCAGATGCTGACATCGCGCCGGTTGTGCCGTAGATGGTGTCGTTGCCTTCGCCGCCGACAAGGCTGTCGGCGCCGAAACCTTCGGCGATGGCCGGTTCAACACTGACTGGGTTGCCGAAATCATCGAGAGCAGGCGCATCCGGCAGCACGCCGAGATATCCATAAATGACATCGTCGCCGGCACCGCCCTCGATTGTATCATTTCCGCTGCCACCATCAATCGTGTCGGCGCCAGCGTCACCAACGATGCTGTCGGCGCCGGAATCCCCAAAGATCATGTCATTGAGAGCGGACCCATCAAGCGTTTCGGCAGCGTCTGTTCCGGTAAGATCAAGCCCTTCGTCGGAATTCTCCGATTCCTCCGACCCCTGATCCTTGTCCCCGGAAAATGCGTCCAGCCCAAGGCTGACAGCCAAAAGGCCCAGTAAAGAAAACACGGCGCCCATGTCGTTCCCCTAGTTTGCCGCCCCACAGCGCATCGTTCAATTTTCGTGAAATGCGACCCTTGCCCGTCCTTCATGGTTAATCTGCGCGATTTTATCAAATTTGTTTGTAACTCCCAAGCACCCTGTCCGATAGGGTTGCGGGGTTTTGTTCCGTCAGAGCCGTGCGATGATCTGAGGTGGTGACAGGGTCAGGATTTCCAGGATGTTGAACCGGTGTTTTCTGGCCGTCGAGATGACGGACCTGATGTCGGCGAAGACCCGCGCGCCCTCGAGGGTGCGGAAGGTGCCCGAGATTTTCATGCGCAGCTTCATCATGCGCAGGTCCTGTTCGGCCTGATTGTTTGTGAATGGGACCGCGAAGTCGGCGATGAATCGCAAAACGTCATCGCGGTAGTCACGCAGGCGGAGGAGCAGGTTGTGGCCTGGCCGCCTGGCTTTTCGGCCGCGGGTGCCGGGGCTTTTGGCCAGCGGGGGCCGGCGTTCGTGGAAGGCGAGCCCCTTGGCGAGGATCGCCATGTATCTGGTGACTATACCCTGGCGAACCAGTTCCGGGAGTTCGGTCTCGCCTTGATCCTGAGCCGCGCATCTGAGCTGATTGGCGCTATGAAGCACTGCGCTCATCTCCGTCGCCCAAGGCTCTTTTTCGATCTCTTCGATGGCCTTGAGTTCGCGCAAGTGATGCGCCCCGCAGAGGGCGTGGGCGTCCACTCCGCTCATATGGGCGTAGTAGGGTTTCCAGTGATCATGAATGATCGTCCCGCCGGTCAGGAAGGTTGGAACAGCACCGCGTTTGGCGCTGATGCGGTAATGGGTGAAGGCGGTATCGCAGATCGTGTGCAGCCAGTGCAGCTTGCCGGCAACACGAAGTCCGGTCTCGTCCAGATGCCGAACGCCGCCTTCGGCAAGCCGGGCGAGAATGTGTTCAACCACGACACCCATCTTATTTGCCGCGCCGCGCGTCCAGTTGGTCACGCTGGCCGCGCACAAGCTGGTGGCCCCAAACAGGTCGCGCATAAGCTGGCAGACCCGATCCTCGGGTATCAGCTGCTGAACATTGCAATAGACCGCCACTGCCCGCATGCGCGTGCCATATTGCACATGCGCGGCCACGCCATCGGGAAAGCCAGCCGTCGTCGTGGCTCGACAATGGTCGCAACAATAAACCGCCGCCTGATGCTCGGTGACCTCCAGGCGTGGCGCAGGCAAGTCGAACACCTGACGCTTCTCGATCCCTTTCACCATCTCCGCCGTCAGGGCGCTCTGACAGGCGCTGCAATGCGTCGCCTCATGCCGTTCGACAAAGTCGGGTGTTGACGTCTGGCGCAGGGTGTCGCCCCGGTGGCCAACTTGGCCGCCACTTTTCTTTCCGGATTTGCCACGCAGGCTGCGCGGGGCTGGCTTCTTCAGGCCATCACTTGAAGGGGGCTTGCTGCTATTGCTGCTGTTCTTGGCCAACTGTCGGCGCAGGTCCGTGATCTCTTCCGCCATGCTCGCCAACGCAGCTTCAAGCTCAGCGATCCGACGCAGAGCCGTGGCGAGAAGTTGTTCAAGGGCGGCAACCTGATCCATCCCACCACTGATTCAGAGAAATCAACCCGGCGCCACAGAATTCAGACAAGAAAGAAAAAAACACGCGCAAAATGGCAAATTCGACTCACCATAAAACTGACAATAACACTCAAACGTGGGGGGTGCTTGGGAGTTACATTTGTTGGGCAATTTGGTGCAATGACGCGGGTATTTGGAAACAATCACATCACCCAGCCATGCAAACTTTCGCGATTCTGAACAATTGCGACGGCGTTACTTTTCGCTTTGAATGCAATGAAGTATCGCCGGGATTGGTGTGCGATCCAAGTTTGAGCCAGACAAGGCGGAACGGCGTCTTTGATCAGACAATCGTGTCAGGATCCACCATCCAGCAATGCGGCCACAATTGCGCGCGCGCTGTCAGAAAACCATTCCGCGTCGCCGCGTAGGCGGGCGATTTCATTACCGTTCGGGTCAAGCAAAACGCTGATTGGCAGCCCGAGCACGGCCATCGAGCGGGCCAGCGCCTGTTTGGCATCGGTGTGTTTGGGCAGGGCGTCGATCTTTTCCTCGGCAAAGAAACGGTCGATGGCAGCCGGTTGATTGCGCCCGGTCGCGACGGTGACGACCTGAAAATTTTCTCCGCCAAGTTCTGTCTGCAATGCGTTCAGGGCTGGCATTTCCTCGCGACATGGGGCGCACCATGTGGCCCAGAAATTTACCAGCGAATAGTGCCCGTTCAGGTCGGCGAGTGTCATTTCGGTGCCGTCTTCATGCAGGAACACAGCATCTGACACGGCTTTGGGTTCGCTGTGGAAGATCAGCTTTTTCAGGCTGCCTTCGCGCAATGCCTCCAGCGCCGGGTCGGCGGCGCTCATGTTTGCGCCGAAGAGGAGCGCGGTGTAGAGGAGTGCCGTGCTGATAAGGCGCATGTTTCCCTCACGGAGTTGACGACCAAAATGACCGAGAAACCTGACACCCAATCCAACCAGATGTGGGGCGGCCGGTTTGCCGACGGGCCGGATGCGATCATGGAGGCGATCAACGCCTCGATCGGGTTCGACCAGCGGCTTGCGGCCCAGGATATTCAGGGCTCTCGTGCCCATGCCGCCATGCTGGCGGCGACAGGCATCATTACCGATAGCGATGCAGAAGCGATCCGTGAAGGGTTGCTCACCGTTTTGTCAGAGATCGAGACGGGCACGTTTCAGTTTTCCACCGCGCTGGAAGACATTCACATGAATGTCGAGGCCCGGCTGAAAGAGTTGATAGGAGAGCCGGCGGGGCGGCTGCACACGGGCCGGTCGCGAAACGATCAGGTGGCGACGGATTTCAGGCTTTGGGTGCGCGATCAGATGGATGCGGTGGATGGGGCACTGGCGTCACTGATGTCCGGTCTGGTGGAACAGGCTGAAGATTGCGCGGATTGGGTCATGCCGGGGTTTACGCATCTACAGGTGGCCCAGCCGGTGACATGGGGCCATCACATGCTGGCCTATGTCGAGATGTTTGCCCGCGACCGGTCACGGTTTGCAGATGCCCGGGTGCGGATGAATGAATCACCGCTTGGCGCGGCTGCGCTGGCGGGGACGTCGTTTCCGATTGACCGGGAGATGACGGCGAAAGCACTAGGGTTTGACCGGCCTTGCGCCAATTCGCTGGATGCGGTGAGTGATCGCGATTTTGCTTTGGAGTTTCTCGGTGCCGCATCGATTTGTGCGATGCATCTGTCGCGGCTGGCCGAAGAGCTGGTGATCTGGTCCTCGGCGCAGTTCCGGTTTGTGACGCTGAGTGACCGGTTTTCGACCGGATCCTCGATCATGCCGCAAAAGAAGAACCCGGACGCCGCCGAGCTGATCCGCGCCAAGATCGGGCGGATTTTGGGCGCGCAGGTTGGGCTGTTGACGGTGATGAAGGGCCTGCCACTGACCTATTCCAAGGACATGCAGGAAGACAAGGAACAACTGTTCGACGCCGCCGACAACCTGATGCTGGCGCTCGCCGCGATGGATGGGATGGTGCGGGATATGTCCGCGAACCGGGAGGCTCTGGCCGCTGCTGCCGGGTCGGGGTTTTCCACCGCCACTGATCTTGCCGATTGGCTGGTGCGGGTTCTTGGCGTGCCGTTTCGCGAGGCGCATCATGTAACCGGTGCGCTGGTCGCGATGGCCGAAGAGCAGCGCTGTGATCTGTCAGAGTTGCCGCTGGCGGACATGCAATCCGTGCATGATGGGATTACCGGGGACGTGTTCAGCGTATTGTCGGTTGAAAACTCGGTTGCCTCACGGATGAGTTTTGGCGGAACCGCGCCAGAGCGGGTGCGCGAACAGGTGGCTTTGTGGAAGGAGCGGCTGGGATGATCAGGGTTATTATCATTGTCGCCGCGCTTGGGGCAATGGCTGGATGCGGCGTGGACGGCCCGCCGGAGAAGCCGGTGAAGGCGTCATCACGCTAAAGCAAGATGATTGCGGATTTGGCGGGTCTGGAATTGGGCCTTTGCTGTCGTTGACTTAAACCGCCTCGCGCTTGACCCGGGGCTTTTTCTCCAACCTCTCTGGCGGCCATTGCCTGCCCGGGGGATGGCGATGCAACCTGGCAGGGGACAAAATTAATCCCAGTCAAGTCCGTAGAAGATCAAAGGCTTGCACCCAGGTCCGCCAAATCGCCAGCCCGCCGGACCGGGCAGGCGATGGCCGGGGCACCTGCGGTGCTGTTAACCCGGCATTGATGGCTAGGTCGAAGGTCCGCTCCGAGCCATCACCGGTCAATCCTTATTCACGCGAATTCATCCTGATCCGGGGTTCGGATTTCGCCTTTCAAGACATTTTCGGCAATGCCGAAAAGCCTTTGCAGGATGAAATCCGACCAGTGCGAGGGGCCAGCCCCTCGCGCTCCGCGAAGTATTTTTTGGCCGGATGAAACAGGGGTGTGATTGCGAGGCCGATCTTGATCGGTTGAGACGCAAGGTCCGATTGTCCTGCGGCGCAATTATCTTCGAAAACCGGTTCCCACTATTGGGATTGCGCTCTAAGAGACGGGGGATGGACCATTTTCTGTACAGAGATGGCGTTTTGCACGCCGAGGAAGTGCCGGTGCCCGAGATCGCAGCCACCGTCGGGACGCCGTTCTATCTGTATTCGCGCGCCACGCTGGAGCGGCATTTCAGGCTGTTTGACGAGGGGCTGGAGGGGCTGGAACACCTCGTCTGCTATGCGATGAAGGCGAATTCCAATCAGGCGGTTCTGAAAGTTCTGGCTGATATGGGCGCGGGCATGGATGTGGTTTCCGGCGGTGAATACGCGCGCGCGCGGGCCGTGGGCGTGCCCGGCGAACGGATTGTGTTTTCCGGTGTTGGCAAGACACGCGCGGAGATGGTTCAGGCGATTGAAGGCGGGATCCGGCAATTCAACCTGGAGTCCGAACCGGAAATGACGGTTCTGAATGAGGTCGCGGTCGGCCTTGGTGCGGTCGTTCCGGTTACGATCCGGGTGAACCCAGATGTGGATGCCAAGACGCATGAGAAGATTTCGACCGGTAAGGCAGAGAACAAGTTTGGCATTCCGATTGCTCGCGCGCGGGAGGTGTACGCCGAGGCCGCCGAGCTGCCGGGGTTAGACGTGATCGGAATCGATTGCCACATTGGCAGCCAGTTGACCGATCTGGCGCCTTATGCCGAGGCATTCGATCTGGTGGTGGAACTGACCGGGCAGCTTCGCGCCGACGGACACGACATTCGCCGGTTGGACCTTGGTGGTGGTCTTGGCATCCCTTATGAGCGCTCCAACGAAGCACCACCGCTGCCCGTGGAATTCTGTAATCTGATCAAAGAGAAGGTCGGGCATCTTGATGTTGAGGTTGAAATTGAGCCCGGGCGGTTGATTGCCGGGAATGCGGGTGTTCTGATCAGCAAGGTCATTTATGTAAAAGAGGGTGAGGACCGGAATTTTCTTATTCTTGACAGCGCGATGAACGATCTTGTTCGACCGGCAATGTATGAATCCTTTCACGAGATTATTGCTGTCAACGAACCAACGGCCGGTGCGGAAAAGGCGCGTTATGACGTGGTTGGTCCGGTTTGTGAATCTGGGGATACCTTTGCCAAGGGCAGGGTCATGGACGAGGTTGCCGCCGGTGATTTCGTCGCGTTTCGCAGTGCCGGAGCATATGGCGCCGTGATGGCAAGCGAATATAATTCTCGGCCCCTGATCCCCGAAGTGCTGGTCGATGGGCATCAATTTGCCGTCATTCGCCCCAGACCGACCTATGAAGAGTTGATCAACCGCGATATTGTGCCGTCGTGGCTCTGACGCGCGGCTTTCGCGCAGGGGCCGAAAGGCCGGGTTCATGACGTCACCAGAACGCCCACTTGAGAATGCATTCCGCCAGCTGCGCTGGCCCTTGCGGCTGACGCGGTGGGGCATGTTGGCCGAGCGGGTGACGCGCGCTTTCTGGCCGCTTTGGAGCGTTCTTTTTCTTTCTGTCGCGGCCCTGATGTTCGGGTTGCATGATGCGTTGCCACTTGAAGCGGTGTGGGCGCTGGCCGTTCTGGCAATCCTTGGTGCGACGGTCGCTGTGGCGTGGGGCATCTGGAGGTTTCAACTGCCTGAGCCTGCCGAGGCGCTGGACAGGCTGGATCGTACTCTGCCCGGAAGGCCGATCACCGCACTTGGCGATACACAGGCCATTGGCGCGGGCGATGACGCGTCCAAGGCCGTGTGGAAGGCGCATGTGGCGCGCATGGCGGCGCGGGTCAGCGACGCGCGCGCGGTCGAACCCGATCTGAAGATCTCGGATCGCGATCCGTTTGCTTTGCGCTACGTGGCGGTACTGGCGCTGGCGATGGCGGTTTTGTTCGGGTCGGTTCTGCGCGTGGCATCCGTGGCCGAAATGACGCCGGGTGCGGGCGGTGACACATTGGCGACTGGTCCGGCATGGGAGGGGTGGATCGAACCGCCATCCTATACTGGCAAGCCATCACTTTACCTGAACGATCTGGTGGGCGAAGCCTTTGAAGTGCCTGAGAAAAGCCGATTGACGATCCGGCTTTACGGCGAGGTGGGCGACCTGACGGTTGCGGAAACCATATCGGGCCGCGTTGGCGAAGTGCCAAGTGCGAGCGAACCGAACCAAAGCTTTGACATCACGCAGTCGGGGACACTGTCAATCGATGGCGCAGGCGGGGCGGAATGGACGATCACCGTCACTGACGATCAACGCCCAAGCATCGAAATCCTCGGCGCGCCGGAACGTGGATTATCAGGTGAGATGCGCCAGAAATTTGCAGCGCGTGATGATTATGGCGTGATTGCCGGTCGGGGGGTGATCACCCTTGATCTGGCGTCGGTTGACCGCCGGTTCGGCCTGTCGCTCGACCCCGAACCACGCGAAGATATTGCGTTTGACCTGCCTTTGACGCTGTCTGGAGACCGGACGGAATTCGAAGAAACCGTAATTGACAATTTCGGCCAGCACCCGTGGGCGACCCTGCCGGTGCGGCTGGAATTTATGGCCGAGGATGCGCTGGGTCAGCAAGGGGTTTCCGAGCCACAGCTTGGTGTTTTGCCGGGGCGGCGGTTCTTTGACCCGCTTGCCGGGGCGATCATCGAGATGCGCCGGGATATACTTTGGAACCGCGATAATGCGGGACGCGCGGCGCAAGTTTTGCGCGCTGTGAGCCACCGACCAACCGACGTATTTGATTCCGAAACCGCGTATCTGAAACTGCGGGTTCTGGTTCGGCGGATGGAAACGCTCGCAAGATACAACACGATCAACGATGAACAGCAGGCCGAAATGGCCGAAGTCCTGTGGGACATCGCGCTGATGATTGAGGATGGCACACTGGCCGATGCGCGCCGACGTCTGGAAGAAGCGCGCGAGCGGTTGCAGGAGGCAATGCGCAACGGCGCAACGGATGAAGAAATCGCTGAGCTGATGCAGGAATTGCGCGAAGCGATGCGCGACTATATGGAGATGCTTGCCGAACAGCAGGGCACGCAACCCAATGACGGCACAGACCAGCCGCAAAGTGGTGACCAGAACCAGTTCTCGATGAATCAGGACCAGTTGCAACAGCTGATGGATCGCATTCAGGAACTAATGGAAGAAGGCCGGATGGACGAAGCGCAGGCGCTTCTCGACCAGTTGATGGAGTTCATGGAAAACGCCCAGATACAGGCCGGACAACAGGGCCAGCCGGGGCAGCAGGCGATGGAAGGCCTCGCCGACACGCTCCGCCAGCAGCAGGGCCTGAGTGACGAGACTTTTGGCGATCTGCAGGAACAGTTCGGCGAACAGGGCGAAAACGGCCAGCAACCGGGGCAACAACAGCCCGGTCAGCAACCCGGACAGCAGCCGGGGCAACAGCAAGGTCCGGGCCAGCAGCCCGGCAATGGACAAGGTCAGAACGGAATGCCGCAACCCGGGCAACCGGGGCAGGGAAATGGTCCGGGGCTGGATCAGCAAGGCCTTGCGGAAAGGCAACGCGCGCTGCGCGATGAGTTGAACCGCCAGATGGGGAACTTGCCGGGTTCAGGGACGCCTGAAGGCGACGCCGCGCGCGATGCGTTGGGCCGCGCTGGCCGTGCGATGGACGAGGCGGAAGAGGATTTGCGCGAGAACGATCTGGCTGGTGCGCTGGATAATCAGTCAGAAGCGATCGAAGCGCTGCGCGAAGGGATGCGCAATCTTGGTGAGGCGATGGCGCAGCAGCAACAGCAGCAACCGGGCCAACAGGGCGACGCGCCCGGTAACCGTCAGGCCAACCGCCCGGTTGATCCGTTGGGGCGCGAAGCCGGGGCTAACGGTCAGATCGGAACGGACGAGGAGCTGTTGCAGGGTGAAGATGTCTATCGCCGTGCGCGGGAGCTTCTGGATGAAATCCGCCGCCGGTCGAGTGAACAGGAACGCCCAGAGGTCGAGCGCGACTATCTGAGGCGGCTGTTGGAGTGGTTTTAGCGCGTCGATTAAATTGTTGGGGCGGCCAAAGTGGTCACAGGCAAACTTGGGACGACTCCAAGTAAGAAATTCCGGGAAAGCGCTTAGGCCGCTGCTGGCACCTTTCGTCGGTGTACTTCAGCAATAGCATTCCGGTCCGACCCATTGGCCTGCGTTATATCGGTCGCCGTGGCACCATCCGATGGGCAGGATATCCTCGATCCGCGTCATGTCTGCGTTTGAAAGTGAAAGGCGCTCTGCATCCAGAAATTCGGCGAAATGGGCGGCGGAACGCGTGCCGGGGATTGCGATGGTGTTGGCGCTTTTGGCAAAGAGCCATGCGAGCGCGAGGCCAGCAGTCGACACACCTATGTCGCCCGCCATTGCGCGTAGCTTATCCGTTTCGACGATGTTGCGCGGGTAATTGTCTGCGGTGAAGCGGGGATTGGCCTTCATGAAGCCCAATTCCTGAATCGCCTCGAAAGTCAGGGGTGTGTCGGTCAGGTATGACCGACCGACTGGCGAAAATGCGACAAGCGCGACGTCCAGTTCTTCGCAAGTCTGAACAAGCCCCAGTTCCGGCAAGCGGGTTTGCAGCGAATATTCCGACTGCACGGCTGCCACGGGATGAACCGCATGAGCCCGACGCAGAGTGGCGGGCGCGATTTCAGAAAATCCGATGGATTTGGTCTTACCTTTGGCGACCAGACGGCCAAGCGCCTCGGCAACCTCTTCGACGGGCCGGTCTTGTTCGCGGCGGTGAACATAGAACAGATCGACCGCCTCGATCCCCATACGCGTCAGGCTTTTGTCAAGCTCCGCTTCCAGATGGGCGGGGTCATTGTCAAAAAACCGCGTGCCATCCGGTTTGCGCGAAATTGCCGCCTTTGTGGCGATGACGAAATTGTCCTTGGCTGTTGGGTTGGCGCGGAAATAGGCGCCAATGGTGTCTTCGGAACCTCCCATGCCGTAAACATTGGCCGTGTCGATGTGATTGACGCCAGCCTCTAGTGCCGCATCGAGAATGGCAAAGCTGTTGGCCTCGGTCGTTGCGCCGTAAAAGTCTGAAAACGACATGGCGCCGATGCCAACGGGATGAACTTTTGGGCCGTTTTTTCCAAGTGTACGATATTGCATCTGATGCTCCGATCCGTCGCCGGTGAACGGCGGGTGTCTTAGTTCAGTTTCTTTTCGATGATTGCGATGGCGGCTGCAACAGCGGCGTCAATCGACATGTCGCTGGTGTCGAGGATGATCGCATCATCCGCTAGTGTCAGAGGTGCCGTATCCCGTTCACTGTCGCGTTTGTCCCGCGCAATAACGTCGACGAGCACGGTTGCATAATCGGTGTCGATGCCTTTGCCGGTCAGTTCTTCAAGCCGGCGTTTGGCGCGCACGTCCGGCGACGCGGTGACAAACAGTTTCACCTGCGCATCGGGACAAATTACGGTGCCAATGTCGCGGCCATCGAGAACGGCGCCACCGCCGCGTGTGGCAAAGCGTTGTTGAAACGAAACCAATGCGGCGCGCACCTCCGGAATGGCGGCAACGCGGCTGGCGGCCTGTGCAATATCGTCCTTGCGCAGATCCTGCGCCAAATCGGCCAGATCGAAGTTGTTCGCCGCCTCGACCGGGTCAGCGCCCGCCAACATCTGCGCGCCGACGGCACGATACAAAAGCCCGGTGTCGAGATGCGGTAGGTTGAAATGCGCCGCAACGGCCTTGGAAATCGTCCCCTTGCCCGCCGCTGCAGGCCCGTCAATAGCGACCGTGAATGTCATCCCTGATTACCGCCCTTGCCAACCACAGTGGTCAGGTCGGGATCTCTGCCATCCGATTTTGGAAGGTCATCGGTCAAATCATAGTAGTCGCCCTTGTCGGCGCAAAAGATGTGGCCGATTGTTTGAAGCCCGGTATCCCCATCCAGCGTTCCGGCGTGGATGGATAGGTTTTCGCCGGACCCATCCCAGAACAGGCTGGACCCACAAATCGCGCAAAACCCCCGGCGTGCGTTTTTCGAAGCGTGAAACCACGTGACATCGCCGGTTATTTCAACCGTATCGCGCGGAGCAGAGGTCGCAGCGACGAAGTGACCAGAGGTTTTGCGGCATTGCTGGCAGTGGCAGTTGACCACGGGCCGCAACGGCCCGGAAACCGAATACCGAACCTGTCCGCAAAGGCAGCTTCCGGTTTTCATGTGTTGTCCCGCGAGAAATTCGCGCCAAGATCGCGCATTAGGTCCTCGAAGATCGGGAAGGACGTCAAAAATGGAGAGGCGTCATCTACCGAAACGGGCTTTTTCGCCGCCATACCCGCAATCAGAAAGGACATGGCGATGCGGTGATCCAGATGTGTGGCGGCGTGACCACCGCCGGGCATCCCTCCGGGACCGAAACCCTCGACCGCCCACCAATCCTCGCCTTCGTCGACGGTGACGCCATTGGCACGCAACCCTTTGGCCATCACGTCGATACGGTCACATTCCTTGACCCGCAACTCATGCACACCGGCCATCATTGTTCGGCCTTCGGCGAAAGAGGCGACGACCGACAGGATCGGATATTCATCGATCATGGATGCGGCGCGGGCCGGATCGACCTCGATCCCTTTCATATCCGGTGAAAAGCGCGCGCGCAGATCTGCGACGGGTTCCCCGCCTTCTTCGCGCATGTTTTCAAATGTCAGATCGGCGCTCATTTCCTGTAATGTCGTAAACAGACCGGCGCGCGTTGGGTTCAGGCCGATATTTGGCACCGTGATGTCGGATCCTTCGGTAATCAGCGCGGCGCAGACCGGAAAGGCGGCGGAGGACGGGTCGCGCGGCACAACGATGGATTGTGGGGTCAGTTCCGGCTGGCCGGTCAGCGTGATAACGCGGCCTTCATCCGTTTCCTCGACACCCAACTCCGCCCCGAACCCGCGCAACATCCTCTCGGTATGATCTCGCGTTGCTTCCGGTTCGATCACGACCGTTTCGCCCATCGCGTTCAGGCCCGCCAGCAGCACAGCAGATTTCACCTGCGCCGAGGCCACGGGCAACGTGTAGCGCACAGGCACAGGGTCCTTCGCGCCGACAATCGTCATGGGTAGCCGCCCGCCAGATCGGCCATAGGATTGCGCCCCAAATAAGGCCAAAGGATCAGTGATCCGCCCCATCGGGCGTTTGCGCAGAGACCCGTCGCCGGTGAATGTCGCCGTGATCGGTGTTGTCGCCATCGCGCCCATGATCAAACGCACGCCCGTGCCCGCATTGCCGCAATCAATTACATCCTCGGGTTCAGCAAACCCGCCGACACCGACGCCATGAACCGAATATTCGCCATTGCCGTGTTCAATCACCTCTGCACCAAAGGCCCGCATCGCCTTGGCGGTGTCCAGTACGTCCTGACCTTCGAGCAAGCCGGTGATCCGTGTCTCTCCGACTGACAGGGCGCCGAGGATCAGGGAGCGGTGCGATACCGATTTGTCACCGGGCACATGTGCCTCACCATTCAAGGGCGTCGCCCTTCGGGAAGACATGGGAATTGCGGGTCCGTGACCGGACATGGGCAGGCTCCTGAACTTGGTCGTGACAGGGTTTAGGGAACCGGCAGGAAAAGGAAAAGCCCTCCGGCCTTATCCCGGTCACAAATGCGGGCTTCTCATGCCTTTGAACGACGAAAAGTCAGGTAATGCGGCACGCGACCCTCACGCAGCGCCTTTTGTTCATAGCGTGTGGACAGCCAGTCATCCCACGGGTCCCGCCATTCCGCGGCGCTGTCTGCCAACCACTCAAACCCGGCTTTCGGTACTTCTTGCAGCGCTTGCCGCACGTAGTCGGGAATGTCAGTGGCGATGCGCAACTCGGCCCCCGGTGCGAGAACGCGGTGCAGGGGTTGCAGATATTCCGGGGTGACGGCGCGGCGCCGGTGATGGCGTTTCTTTGGCCAGGGGTCGGGATAAAGAAGAAAGCATTTTTCAACCACGCCATCGGGCAGAACATCGAAAAGGTCGCGGACATCACCGGGATGCAGGCGAATATTGTCGACGCCTGCAAGCCTGATCTTCCGCAGCAGCATTGCGACGCCGTTGATGAATGGCTCGCACCCGATGAAAGTGACATTGCGGTGTTGCGCGGCCTGATGCACCAGATGCTCTCCGCCGCCAAAGCCGATTTCGAGCCACAAGGGGCGGCCATGCAGAAATGACAGATTAAGCGGCGTGCGGTCCGGGTTTTCGCCTTGATCCACGCCGGCCAGCCGCAAAGCACCCAGATCGTTTTCCAGTGCCGCCTGTTGATTGGGTTTCAATGTCTTGCCGTGGCGGCGGCCATAGAAATTGCGATGCTTGCCGATTGGATTTGGGCCGCTGTCAGTCAAAGCCGTCTGGCTCCTTCATCTGGCCATAAATACTTCGGGGGAGCGCGAGGGGGCAGCGCCCCCTCGCATCGGTCGGGTTGGCTTAAAGCCAACCCGAAACACGTCATAGCGCCTTTTTCAGCGCATCCACCAGATTGGTTTGTTCCCAGGAAAATCCACCGTCTGCGTCCGGAGCACGGCCGAAATGGCCATAAGCGGCGGTGCGCTGATACACAGGCTTGTTCAGCGCCAGGTGTTTGCGGATGCCGCGTGGCGTCAAATCCATAACATCCGATATCGCCGCCTCGATTTCACGGTCGGGCACTTCGCCGGTACCGGCAGTGTCGATATAGATCGACAATGGCTCAGAAACCCCAATCGCATAGGCGAGCTGCAACGTGCAGCGATGCGCCAGGCCCGCGGCGACAACGTTTTTAGCCAAGTAGCGTGCGGCATAAGCGGCAGAGCGGTCGACCTTGGTCGGATCCTTTCCGGAAAACGCGCCGCCACCGTGAGGGGCAGCGCCGCCATAGGTGTCGACGATGATCTTGCGACCGGTCAGTCCTGCGTCGCCGTCCGGCCCGCCGATCACGAATTTGCCGGTTGGATTGACGTGCCATTCAGTATCGTCACTGATCCAGCCAACGGGAAGGACTTCGCGAATATAAGGCTCGACAATTCCGCGCACATCGTCGCTGGACAGGTCCTCGTCCAGATGCTGGGTCGACAGCACAATCGACGACACGCCGACCGGCATATCGTTTTCGTAGCGCACGGTCAGCTGTGATTTCGCATCCGGGCCAAGCGCTGGCTCGGTGCCATTTTTGCGCACCTCCGCCAGTCGACGCAGGATTGCGTGTGAGTAGAGGACTGGTGCGGGCATCAATTCAGGTGTTTCACGAACGGCATAGCCGAACATCAGGCCCTGATCGCCCGCGCCTTCGTCTTTTTCCTCACCGGAATCAACGCCTTGGGCGATGTCCACGGATTGCCCGTGCAAAACATTTCGCACTTCAAGATTAGCCCAGTGGAATTTATCCTGTTCATAGCCGATATCTTTGACGCATTCGCGCGCGATCTCTTCGACCCGACCAAGAACATCGCCGGGGCCACGCACCTCGCCGCCGACGACGACGAGGTTGGTCGTGGCAAAAGTTTCCACGCCGCAGCGGGCCTCAGGTTCGGCTGTCAGAAAGGCATCGAGAACCGCATCTGAAATCCGGTCGCACACCTTATCGGGGTGTCCCTCTGACACGGATTCAGAGGTAAATATGTAATTCTGTCGGGACATGAATGCTCCATTGGATTAATGCCCGCCACGTCAGGAAGCCGTTGTGAGGGCTGGTCGGGGGAGCGTTAATCCTCTGTAGGCTTGCCGTCAATGGGGAATTGTTTGCGCCGAAAAAGCAGCGCCAAAAATGCCAGACCGAAGAGGACAAGAAACGGCCAGTCACCTGTGCGAGAGTACAATGTCGGCTTCGCCGGACGCGGCAGCGGAACATCGACAAAACCCGATGTGTTCAGGGCGACGGAAGACGTAACTTCTCCTTGCGCGGTGATGACGGCGCTGATGCCAGTATTGGCCGCGCGCACCATCGGCAGACCTTGCTCAATGGCGCGCAGGCGGGCTTGCGCCAGATGTTGTCGGGGTCCGGCCCAGTCACCAAACCAGGCATCGTTAGTGATTTGCAAAAGGAAATCGGGGCGTTCAGGTGCGGCATTCACGTCTTGTGGGAACACCGCCTCGTAACAGATCAGCGGAAGAGCCTTCCCCGCCATCCCCAGATCGATCACCTGCGCACCCGGTCCGGGTGAGTAGCCATATCCCTGCTGCGCGGCAAAGGCGCGTACACCGAAGCGGGCAGCGAAATCGCCCGCCGGAACATATTCGCCAAACGGAACAAGGTGGTGCTTGTCGTAAATTCCGCTGACGGTACCATAAGGGGACAGATGCACGAGGCTGTTGAATTGCCGCGCGCCGTCGCGGCGTTGAATGCCCAAGACGACGGACGCGCCATTCGCGGCCTTTGTGATACGTTCAAAGGCGACATCAGCATTGTGCAGGAGGCTGGGAACCGAAGTTTCAGGCCAGATGATCAGGTCTGGGCGCTGGTCGGCCACGGCGGCGGTGAATTCGAGCGCGCGTTCGAAGAATTCAAGAACGTGATCGGGGTGCCATTTCAGGTGCTGTGGGGCATTGGGCTGGATCAGGCGCACGGTGACCTGTGGACCTGTTTGGACCGGAGTATCAGTCTGCGCCGATCCGAGTGAAAACGCGGCCCCAAGGATTACGGCGGGAACCACAACGCCGGCTTTGTTCCTTTCCCAGAAGCCGACGAACAAGGCCGGAATGATCAGGGTGAACAACGTGAGCCCAAGCGCACCAACCAAAGCCGCCAGATGCATCACGGGCCAACCGATCCAGATATGGCCGATCAACGCCCAGGGGAAACCGGTCAGGACATAGGTTCGCGCCATTTCTGCGATTGACAGGCAAAGGACCCAGGCGGTGATTGCGGCCCAACCGGTGGCGGCAAGACGAGATGCCAGCCAAGCCGCAAGCGCCCAGAACAGGGCCATTCCAGCGGCGAGGAACAGTATGGCAAACGGTGCCATCCAGCCGTGTCGCCAAGGATCGACAAGGAAAGGTTCCACGATCCAATGCAGGGAAAGTGCAAAATATCCGAACCCAAATGCGCCTGATATCCAAAATACGTGGGCCCGCCCGGCGCGCAAATGCAGGAAAAGTGCAATTGCGAGTCCGACCAACGTTGCAAAAGGAAAACTGACCGGGGCGTGGCCGAAAGCAGCAAGCGCTCCGGCGAAAAATGCAATGAGCATTGGACGCCGAGTCAAATACTCATCCAATTTCAGTTAGCCTGCAGGGGCCGTTGGAACCCGAACGCGCAGCCGCTTGATGCGGCGCGGGTCGGCATCGATGACTTCGAATTCCGGACCGGCGGGGTGGGGCACCATTTCACCGCGCGCGGGAACACGGCCACATAGCATGAAAACCAAACCGCCAAGCGTGTCGATTTCTTCCTCTTCGTCGGGAGAGACCAGTTTGATGCCGATCTCGTCCTGAAATTCATCCAGCGGCGCGCGGGCTTGTGCAAGGTAACAGCCGGGCTTTTCCAAGGCCCAAAGCTCATCTTCCTCGATATCGTGTTCATCTTCGATCTCGCCAATGACCTGTTCGATCAGGTCTTCGATGGTGACAAGCCCGTCAACCCCGCCATATTCGTCAATCACCAACGCCAAGTGCATCCGCTGGCTTTGCATTTTCTGCAGCAAAATGCCGATAGGCATCGATGGCGGTGCAAAAAGCAGGGGGCGCAGCATCTTGCGTAAATTGAACCGCCCGCCGCCGCCGTTAAAGCCGTGGATCAACGCGAAGTCTTTCAGGTGCACCATGCCGAGCGGGTGGTCAAGCGTGCCCTGATAGACAGGAAGTCGGGTCAGCCCGCTGTCGCGAAAAACGCGGACAAGCTCGTCCTTGACGATGTCGGCAGGGACGGCCACGATTTCCGCCTTTGGGATCGCCACATCCTCAAGCTGCATCCGGCGCAGGTTCAACATGCCGAGGGCCGCGCCCGCACTTGCTGCAGCGCCGTTGACTGGCGGTCCGCCAATCTCCGGTGCAATCTCGTCTGATTTTGCGCTGAATACCGTGCCAAAAAGGCGGTTCAGGAAACCGCCCTCATTCTCTTCAATCTGATCCTGCGCGCGTTGCGCTGCGCTAGAGGACCCGCCGTCCGCGTCGCCCATCTGACCTTTCCAACAATATCGAAGGCTTGTGCCTTGCGCCTAATATGGGTCAGGCAGGCCCAATGTTTCAAGTATTTCGACTTCGCGCGCTTCCATAAGTGCCGCGTCTGCATCAGTTTCGTGATCAAAGCCCAGAAGATGCAATACTCCGTGAACAAGAAGATGCGTGATGTGGGCATCAAATGCCTTACCCTGTTCGGCTGCCTCACGGGCGCAGGTTTCAAAGGCAATAGCGATGTCGCCAAGTTCACCGGGGTTTGGCTTTTCAGGCGCGTGATCTGGGGTGGCGCGCTCTTCAGACGGCCAACTAAGAACATTTGTCGGGCCTGATTTGCCGCGAAAGTCTGCGTTCAATGTGGCAATTCGAATGTCGCTGCAAAAGAGAACGCAAATTTTATACGCTTTCGGATCCAGTTGCATGGATCGCAGCACCGCCGTTGTGACCCGCACAGACAGGTCCCCCACGGACGCATCCCAGCGGTCGTCCTCGATTATTGCGTCAGCGCCCATGAGGCAGCATCTAGCCTAGTGCGGACGTCAGGGAAATAGCGTCGGGGTATAGCGGCTCAGATCCGTGCTTCGGCGTAGTCGGGTACACCCATCCGCGCGATAACCGCGTTCATCCGCTGTGTTTCGCGGGCATTCATCTCTCGTGATGGAATGGCGTTGGCGCCTTTGCCACCCCGGTGGGAATCCCGGGAGAATGCGTGAATTCCGGCAGTTGCCTTTGCCGGGTTAAGGCCGCATGCCGCCAGCAACCGCTCTGTGCCGCGCAGTTTCTCGCGGTTTAAATCGTCGTAGTGAATGGCCGATGTGCGCCGCCCGCTTTCGTCCATTCCGTGAAACGCCGATACTGTGACTGCCCAGAGCGCAGTGCCAATTTCGGCCCAGGTGATGTCAGCCCGGTTCGTGTCGACGTAACGTTGCAATACATCAATTGGCTGACCGCCGGACATCTGCCGCCAATGCGGCAGCCATTTGTCCAAAGGTCCGGGGCTGTCCCAATTCAACCCCAGACGCTGACCGAACCGGAACATCGATCGCACATAGGCCTGACAATCACGATAGAGGAACGCGAAATGCGCATCAGGGCAGGCCCGTGCGAAATCGCCATCATAAAGGATCGAAACAGGGCGCGGCTTGATGACCACATGTGGTGCTGTGTTGCCGCCGGGTGTGTGACACAGGAAACGTACCGCTGCGCGAATATACGGATGATGTGCGCCTATGACGTGCCGCGACTGGTGTGCCGCGCTGATCACGCCTTCGGGCTCGGAAAGGCTAACCACCCCGGGCAATTCGGCGAATATGCGGCTGGCGAGCGTCGACCCACATCGGCCGGTGGAATAAAGAAAGGTCAACCGCCTTGGTGCGGGCAGATCGTTGCCGATCCGCAAAAACATCGCCATTGGCATGACAAGTGCCTGATCGGCCTGCTCAAATTGCGCCTGATACACAAACGGCGTGGCCCGCAGGTTCAGCCCGTTGACCGAGCGGACAAACACCGCAACATTCTGTACGAAATCGAGGCAATAAAGGCTCCAACCATACCCATCCCAGCCGCACATACCGTCAAATGGAGATTTGTTCACCGGTTGGCCGTCGCTGAGCGTGAAATCGGAAAGGAGACAGGGCTGCGCCGGATTGGCACGATGCCGGGCTAAAATGCTGTGGGTCTTGCCAATCATCACTCGCATTCCGTCTCGATGCGCGAATGCGCAGTCGCAGAAGTCGGGAAATTCCAACCGCCTCAAGAATTCGAAAGATTGGTTACGATTTGGTTAACGCAAGCGGGTTCGCTTAGGGATTCTCGCCAGCGTCGTAGGCTTC
Source organism: uncultured Paracoccaceae bacterium (assembly GCA_951812305.1). Lineage (GTDB taxonomy): Bacteria > Pseudomonadota > Alphaproteobacteria > Rhodobacterales > Rhodobacteraceae > Rhodobacter_B. The sequence goes on along the minus strand of CATOSB010000002.1, from coordinate 498,303 downwards.
GATGATCTTTGCCACCAGATGGTGGCGCACCACGTCCTTGGACGTAAAATAGTTGAAAGAAATGTCGTTGATGTCTTTCAACAACTGTTCCGCATTCGACAGCCCCGAATGGACACCGCGCGGCAGATCCACCTGTGTGCGGTCACCGGTGATCACCATGCGGCTGCCTTCGCCAAGGCGGGTCAGGAACATTTTCATTTGCATGGTCGTGGCGTTTTGCGCTTCGTCCAGAACCACGAAGGAATTCGACAGCGTGCGGCCTCGCATGAAAGCAAGCGGCGCGATTTCGATCTTCTTTTCCTCACGCAGTTTTCCGACCTGTTTTGCGGGCAGGAAATCATTCAGCGCGTCATAAAGCGGCTGCATATAGGGATCGACTTTTTCTTCCTGCGTGCCGGGAAGGAAACCAAGCCGTTCACCCGCCTCGACGGCGGGACGGCAAAGAATGATCCTGTCCACCTGGCCACCAAGAAACATCGAAACACCGGCGGCCACCGCCAGATATGTTTTGCCGGTGCCCGCCGGCCCAATTCCAAAGGCCATTTCGTGCCGGAACAGGTTTTGAACATAGGCTTTTTGCGCCTGTGTTCTTGGTTCGACCGTTTTTTTCCGGGTGCGGATTTCGACATTGCCCGACGTAAACAACTCGATCTGGTCGCCTTCCCGTACACCGGTTCCGCTGGCGGACCGGCCGAGCCGGATCGCGCCGTCGATCGTACCGGATTCAATTGGTTTGCCGGCTTCCAGACGGACGTAAAGTTCGTTCAAAACATCTGCCGCGTGCGCGCGCGCATCAACATCGCCCACGATTGTCAACTGATTGCCACGGCGCAGGATCTGAACACCAAGTTTCTGTTCGATGCGCGCGAGGTTGCGATCATGCTCGCCGCAGAGGTCGATCAAAACCAGATTGTCAGCAAATTCCAGACGGGTTTCGTGTGTCTCTTCAACCGTTTCCCCGGACAACACAGTGCTGATGGCCAATCTGAACTCCTTTTGATCCTTATCCAAAAGCCTGCCAAGATATTGTGGTCGGGGCAAGGCCAATCCGCAAATTGTCATCGAAGTAACAGGTTGCAGGCTGCCAAGTGGTTGCGGCGATAATTTACCCGTGCGGTATTCATTTGGTCTGCCGTCGGTGCGGCGTGAAATCTCAGAAATGATGGAAAGAGTTTGCGTTTCTCTGGCCGCCATCTATGGGTTTTTCGACGCGGGATTATCGCCAATTTGGAGGGAATGGCCATGCTGAAGGTGGGTCTTTTAGGGGCAGGGCGGATCGGTAAGGTTCACGCCGCGGCCATCACATCGCACGATGACAGCCGATTGGTCGCTGTGTCCGACGTTGTATCAGAGGCCGCAGAAGCCCTGGGTCAATCGTACGGCGCCGAAGCCCGGACGTCGGACGAAATCATAAATGACCCGAACATCGACGCGGTTTTGGTCGCCACCTCGACCGACACGCATTCGGATTTGGTCGAGGCCGCCACGGCGGCGGGCAAGGCGGTACTATGCGAAAAACCGCTGGACCTGGACCTGAAGCGTGCCAAGACATGTCGGGACAATGCTAATGCAACCGGACAGCCGGTGATGTTGGGCTTCAATCGGCGGTTTGATCCCGGCTTTGCCGAAATACGTGCCTCGCTGGCGGCGGGAGAAATCGGAAAACCTGAACTGCTGATAATCACCTCGTTTGATCCTGCGCCGCCGCCGCTGGACTACATTGAAGTCACCGGCGGAATTTTCCGCGATATGACGATCCATGACTTTGACATGGCAAATTTCATTCTGGGTGATTTGCCGGAAACGATTTCCGCAACAGGATCTACGCTTGTAGCGCCGGAAATCAAGGCTGCGGGGGATTTTGACACAGCGGTCGTCACCATGCGCTATGGCGACGGACGGATCGCAACAATTCATAACTCCCGCCGCGCCGCATACGGCTATGACCAGCGTCTCGAAATACTGGGCGAAAAGGGTCTGTTGCAAGCATCGAACAAATTGGAAAGCAATGTGACGCGGATGGGTGCGGACGGCATCGTATCGGCCAAGCCGGTCTATTTCTTTCTTGAAAGGTATATGTCCGCCTATCGAGCGGAATGGGCGGCATTTGTTGATGCGGTAACAAATGGCAGCCCGATGCCTGTTGGTATCGACGACGGCGTCGCCGCGTTAGCCATGGCCGAGGCGGCGACACTGTCGGTACATTCCGAAGCCCCGGTGGCTTTGGCGGCTTTGCTCGATTGACCATATTTACTAACGAAAAGGCCGCCGGTTTCCCGACGGCCCTAATTATCCCCAACCAAATACCAGATCAGATCGGATCAGAAACCGAAGACCCTGATTTGTATGGGCCAATCGCGGTGGTCGGCGGTGCCGCGCCCGAGCAGACAGGCTTGCCGTACTTATCCAGACGCGCGGACAGATAGCCTTCAATTCCGTCGTCAATGATCCAGTGATCACATCCATTCGGATCAATCCAGATCCCGGCCCTCAGCTGGCTCAGATGCTTGCTGTCGATGCCGCGGTCAACGGTTTTGTCGCCCTTGTTGTCCACGCACGCGCCCAAGGCCGTGGCCAGAACAATCAGAGCAGCGCCTTTTACTATTCTCATGGTCTATCCCCCTAAATATGCCCTGCGCCCTAGCGGATGCAGATGATTTCGACGCGGCGGTTCTTAGCCATGCCGGCGCGTGTTCCGTTCGATGCAATCGGCATCCGCTCGCCAAACCCGCGGACGTCCGCGATGCGTGCACCGGTTGCCGATGCAACCTTGGCCACTGCATTTGCGCGGTTGAGTGAAAGGCGCATGTTATAGGCATCGCTGGCGCGGCTGTCGGTGTGACCGGCGATGATGTAGCTTGTCGCGCCGGCCTGTTGGAAGAATTGTTGCAGACGTGCTTTCCCGCGCGACGAAACGCGATGGCTGTCGGTTTTGAAAAGCTGATCCGAATTCATCACTGCGCAAGCTTCTACCCTGTTGCACACCGGAATGCCTTGTCGGTTGACATGCGGGGTCATGTACCCTTCCCAGCCGTCATCCATTACCCAATGTTCACACCCGTCCGGGTCTACCCAGATTGTCGGAACATATGCCTCGCCCACGACTTCGCGCCTCAACCGCGCCCGAACTGCCGATCACCGTCAATGCGGCGGCGGCCAAACCGGCGCAGAGCGTTTTTTTCATCCCTGTAAACACTGCTAGATGTCCTCTGCCGATACATTCAAATTTTCTGAAATGCGCCGCATATCGACAAGATAGCAACGACATCCCCCTTATACCAAGGAGACACGCAAGAATAAGTACTACGTTTGGTGGCGGCGGCGTGGTGTGATTGTGTAGTTCCATTCTGGGTGGAATGCATTCCCTTCGATGACGAGGCTATCCATTTCAGCTTTGGTGACCTTAACACCCTTCTCGTAAATACTTTTGTCAAGTGCGCATTCTACTTTCAGCCCAGCGTTCGTCGTCGTCGCCCCGATCAACTCGACGACTGCCATACGGCTGGACAGCGGCCGTCCGCGCCAGTTCTGTGTGATGTGGCAAAACATCCGATGCTCGATGAGGTTCCACTTGGATGTGCCGGGCGGATAGTGATGGACGTGCAAGACAAGGTCGGTTTCGTCAGCAAACCTCTGCAGTTCTACCTTCCATAACCGGACGCGCGCACCGTTCGATCCGCCGCAGTCAGCAGTTATTGTCAGCTCGCGCATGCCAGGATGGCGCTGCTGGCCCATGCGCTTCTGCCAGGTACGGATAGAGTTGACGGCGAATGAAGCAGTGTCAGCGGTGACGCCCACGCTAACCCAGCCAGTATTGGTGCCAACGTCGTAGACACCGTAGGGCACCACCTTGCCGAGCTCCTTGTCGGGGAAATCATGTATGTTAATGCAGCGGGGGTCGCCTTTTGGCCGGTAGTCGCTGCCATCGTTGCGGTAGTTTCCGATCAACTCCTTCTTTTTGGTGTCGACCGAGATGACAGGCTGCCCAGCCGCCTGCGCGTCCAATACCCTGGCGTTAATATGCTCAAACTGCGCGTCGCGATCAGGGTGGTTGGTGCCATCGTGCGTTTTGCGATTGACCTGCCGCGAATATTCCAACTTTGTTTCCAGCAACCTGGCGACAGTATTGGCACATATAGTATGGCCTGCAGCACACAGTGCCGCTGCCAGCTTTGCCGGGCTCTTCGACACCCATTTAAGCGGACGTATAGGATCACCCATCGTCGCTGGCTCGGCGAGACGCTGCAAGTCGGACACCAGCGTCGTATCAAGGTCGGCGACCTCGCGTCGCCCTCCACCCTTGCGGCGCACGCGGCCATTGCCTGGACCTGGAGTATCAAGATCATTGATGCCTCGCCCGATGGTGGAACGTGCGAGGCCAGTGATCTCCGCAACTGCCGCAAGACCGCCACGCCCCGCCGCTCGGGCTTCTGCGGCAGCAAACAAACGCCGACCTCGTTCGCCAAGCTTCGAACCAAAAACTTCCCATCGCTCCTGAATTTGTTCTCGCTCTACCATGATTATCGATTACCATATTGAGAACGGCATGAGAATCGTGCGGACCAGAGTCAAACCGTCGCAGCGGCAAAGGTTTGCGATTCACTTATTGTTGCGTGTCTCCCAAGGGTGCTTCAAAATGACTCAGCTATGGATTTTGGGTACCGCCTGAGGTGCTGAGGTGATTCAAGATTGGCAAAGGAGACCACCGATGCCAGCCAGGATACCGATGCGAGCCGATTTTACCGCCAATGATCTGCGCAAGCTTGCCGCAGAGAGTTCTGATGCCCGGCAGAGCCGACGGCTTTTGTCGCTTGCCGCTATCGCCGATGGCATGTCGCGTGGGGCTGCGGCCCGCATTGGCGGGATGGACCGGCAAACGCTCAGGGACTGGGTGCTCCGTTTCAACGCTGATGGTCCAGCGGGGCTGCTGGATCGGCAGCGAGGAGGCTCGCGATCCCGCCTTGACAATGCGCAACTGGATGAACTGGCGGCTCTTGTCGAGACCGGTCCTGATCCTGAAAAGGACGGTGTCGTCCGCTGGCGGCGGGTCGATTTGAAGAATGTGATCAAGGCGCGTTTTGGCGTCGACTATCACGAGCGCCATGTGGGGCAGATTCTGCACAATCTGGGCTTTTCCCACATCAGCGCACGCCCTCAGCACCCGGGGCAGGACGTGCAGGTCATTGAGGATTTCAAAAAAACTTCGGCGACAATCTGAAGGAGACGCTTCAGGGGGTGCCGCCGGACAAACCCGTCGAAATCTGGTTCCAGGACGAGATGCGTCTCGGTCAGAAGAACACCCGCGTCCGCCAGTGGGCACGCAAGGGCACACGGCCCCGCCAGCCCGCCGATCAGCGTTACCAAAATGCGTATCTTTTTGGCGCCATCTGCCCCGAACGCGGCACCGGCGCGGCGATCATGATGCCAGCAGCCGACACCTATGCGATGCAGCGCCACCTGGAAGAAATCAGCAAAATTGTCTCCGATGGCGCCCACGCCGTCATCCTCATGGACCAAGCCGGCTGGCACACGACATCCGCTCTGGAAATCCCGCAAAACCTGTCGCTCATGTTTCTGCCGCCCAAATCACCAGAGCTGAATCCAACCGAAAACATTTGGCAATATCTCCGCCAGACATGGCTCGCAAACCGGACGTTCGACACATATGACGCGATTCTCGACGCGGGGTGCGAGGCCTGGAACAACCTCATCGCAAGACCGCAAACCATCACATCCATCGCAAGCCGCAACTGGGCGAAAGTCGGTCAGATTGAATAACCCTTGGTATAAGCTGGCGAATTCTAGCAAGTCTGGTGGGTTTGTGAAGTTTTTTCACCACATTTAGCGGGAAATTCTTTGGTTTGGCATGATGCTTGGTTGAGGACGCGCGCCCAAATCTCTGATAACAGGCGGTGATCTGCACTTATCCACACAAACGGAATATGTTGCCGAAAGGCACGGAATCGCGCGATCAGCCGTGGGCGAGTTCACCTGCCAGTGAATTCGGTGCGCTTTGAGCGATTCTCACGCGGCGAAGATCGCCGGTGGAAATGGAATCGTCGCTGACATGCACGGCGTGAAGGTATTCTGATTTTCCAACCATCTGCCCCGGAAGCCGCCCGGCACGTTCAAACAGGACAGAAACCTCACGACCAACCATCGCGTCCTGAATGGCGTGCTGTTGTGTTGTCAAAAGGCGTTGAAGCCGTGTCAGACGTTCACGCGCCACATCCGCGTCGACCAGTGCCCGTTCGGCCGCCGGGGTGCCGGGGCGGGACGAGTATTTAAAGGAATAGCACTGGCCGTAACGGACCTCTTCCACCAGAGCCATCGTATCGGCGAAATCCTGATCGGTTTCGCCGGGGAATCCGACAATGAAATCACCGGAGATCAGGATGTCAGGCCGCGCCGCGCGGATACGTTCGATAAGACGAATATACTGTTCTGCCGTGTGCTTGCGGTTCATCTTTTTCAGCACTGCGTTCGAGCCGGACTGCACTGGTAAGTGCAGATACGGCATGAGTTTTTCGCATTCACCTTGGGCGGCGATCAGATCGTCGCTCATGTCGTTTGGGTGTGATGTGGTGAACCGGATCCGGTCCAGCCCGTCGATATCGTTCAACGCCCAGATTAGTTGCGCCAGCGAGCGTTCACCGTCAGCGGACGCACCGTGATAGGCGTTTACGTTCTGGCCGAGCAGCGTGATCTCCCGCACGCCGCGTTCCACCAATCCACGCGCTTCGTCCAGCACGGTGTCGACAGGGCGGCTGACCTCTGCGCCGCGCGTATAGGGTACAACACAAAAAGCGCAGAACTTGTCGCATCCTTCCTGCACCGTCAGAAACGCAGTTGGTCCGCGCTTGGCCTTGGGGCGTTTCGCGAGGTGGTCAAATTTCAGTTCTTCGGGGAAATCGGTGTCCAGCGCCTTCGCGCCGCTGCGCGCCTTCGCCTCCAACTCCGGCAGCCGGTGATAGCTTTGCGGGCCGACGACCAGATCGACCATCTGCTGGCGGCGCATGATCTCTGCGCCTTCGGCCTGCGCCACACAACCCGCAACGCCGATCTTCAGGTCAGGATTTTCAGCCTTGAGATGCTTGTAGCGGCCCAGTTCGGAATAAACCTTCTCGGCGGCCTTTTCCCGTATGTGGCAGGTGTTTAACAGGATCAGATCGGCGTCGTCGGGCGTTGCCGTTTCCTCATAGCCTTCCAGCGCCTCGGCCATGCGTTCGCTATCATAGACATTCATCTGACAGCCATAGGTTTTGATGTAGAGTTTCTTGGGCTCGGCCATGATGCGCTCGCAGGGTTACAGCGGCGGGATAGACCATCGGCCTGATGGCGGCAACGGGTGAGTTCTTTAGTAAACCTGCCGACCCCGCGAAGGTTCGGGTTGCGTTATCAACTCGCCGCTTTCGGCCTTCGCCTGGCAAAGGTCAGCAATTTTCTCATTCGAAGAAAATGGATGAACTAGTGCCAAGAGTGCGCCGCTCAAGTTGTTCCGCAGATCCATGTTCGCATCATTCGATGGATTTCCAGCAAATGTTTCGTGGGCGGTGGTAAACTGAACTGCACCTAAGAAGCCAATGTCGCGAGTTAGAAGCGCGGTCCAATAACAGTGCCGAAAAGCGTCGCCTTTGTCATTTCGCAATTCCAAATTCGGGTAACGCCTTCTAGTTTCTTCGAGCGCGTGTTCTGAATGTTTTTTATTGTCAGTGCACTAGTCCCTTGATTCATCCGATTTGCGGGTAAAGGTGAGCAAGTTTGATGCGTGCGTCTTTAGTTGAGAATCGCCATGTCACCTTTGCGGATGCGGTGTTTCGCTCGGTTTCCCATGCCTTTGCTTCATTGGCCAAGGTGTTGCGATCAGGAATGCGGCGGTCGAGACATTGACGCGCAAGTGTGCTGAGTTCACATTCTGCGATGTTGAGCCAGGAGCCGTGTTTGGGCGTGAAGTGCCACTCAAACCGTTCGACAATGCGACGGGCTTCATCAGGTGGAAAGGCCTTGTATAACGACGCCGGGTTGTGGGTGTTGAGATTGTCCTGAACCAGTGTAATCCGGTCAGCCTTGGGGAAGTGGGTGTCGGCGAGGTCCTTGAGAATGTGGGCAAAATCGATGGCGGTTCGGCGGTCTCGAACGGCAACATGGCGCCAGCCTTCAAGCGGGGCAAACAACATGAACAGGCTGGCCACACCCGCGCGCTCGTATTCATAGTCGAAACGGGCTTCGCGCCCCGGCCGGATTGGGATCGGCGTACGGGTCTCAAAGGTCAGCTGCTTGCTGGTCTCGTCAAGGCAAACCAGCGGGCGGGCCGGATCATAGGGGCGCGTGTAGACTTCCAGCACATCTTCCATCGCAGCAACAAAACCTGCATTGGCTTTCGGAGGGATCACCCAATAGCGGCTCTTGTGCGGTTTGAGCGCGTTTTTTTGAGCACCCGATGGATCGTGCTGTCGCTGGCTGCTTCAACGATGCCCAATTCGACCACGCGCGTTTCCAGAAGACGCAAAGACCAGCGCGCGTGACCCTCCGGTGGTTCCGAACAGGCCAACGCAATGAGCTTCGCCTCAGCGGTTCCATCAAAGATTGCTGGCGTGGACGGGGTCTTCTGCTTTTTGCGACCCAGAGCCGCCTCAAGGCCTTCTTCCACAACCTGGCGGCGGGTACGGAATACTGTGGAAACACTGGTCTCCAAAGCTTCTGCAATCCGCTCGTCATCCCAGCCGCCACTGTCTGAAGATACATCTGCCTTGAGCAATATCCGCGCCTTGAGCAGTCGATACGCCGCCTGCCGACCCGTGCGGATCATATCCTCAAGCTGCAACCGCTCACCAGCATTCAGTCGAACAACATACTTCACAGCACGACCACATTTTGACATCTCAATACCCTCCCAAAATCTATAGCAGAGTGATTCAGAAAAATATCACAACGTCAAATCATGCGAAGCGAGGGACTAGAGGGATTCATTAATAAGAATGCCTTCTCGGCAGTTGTAAGTTTGGCCAAATTGGCTTCAATGCTATTGTTGGCAGGCACGAGAAAATCCTTTGATTGAACTTTTTTTGTAACTCCCAAGCACCCTGTCCGATAGGGTTGCGGGGTTTTGTTCCGTCAGAGCCGTGCGATGATCTGAGGTGGTGACAGGGTCAGGATTTCCAGGATGTTGAACCGGTGTTTTCTGGCCGTCGAGATGACGGACCTGATGTCGGCGAAGACCCGCGCGCCCTCGAGGGTGCGGAAGGTGCCCGAGATTTTCATGCGCAGCTTCATCATGCGCAGGTCCTGTTCGGCCTGATTGTTTGTGAATGGGACCGCGAAGTCGGCGATGAATCGCAAAACGTCATCGCGGTAGTCACGCAGGCGGAGGAGCAGGTTGTGGCCTGGCCGCCTGGCTTTTCGGCCGCGGGTGCCGGGGCTTTTGGCCAGCGGGGGCTGGCGTTCGTGGAAGGCGAGCCCCTTGGCGAGGATCGCCATGTATCTGGTGACGATACCCTGGCGAACCAGTTCCGGGAGTTCGGTCTCGCCTTGATCCTGAGCCGCGCATCTGAGCTGATTGGCGCTATGAAGCACTGCGCTCATCTCCGTCGCCCAAGGCTCTTTTTCGATCTCTTCGATGGCCTTGAGTTCGCGCAAGTGATGCGCCCCGCAGAGGGCGTGGGCGTCCACTCCGCTCATATGGGCGTAGTAGGGTTTCCAGTGATCATGAATGATCGTCCCGCCGGTCAGGAAGGTTGGAACAGCACCGCGTTTGGCGCTGATGCGGTAATGGGTGAAGGCGGTATCGCAGATCGTGTGCAGCCAGTGCAGCTTGCCGGCAACACGAAGTCCGGTCTCGTCCAGATGCCGAACGCCGCCTTCGGCAAGCCGGGCGAGAATGTGTTCAACCACGACACCCATCTTATTTGCCGCGCCGCGCGTCCAGTTGGTCACGCTGGCCGCGCACAAGCTGGTGGCCCCAAACAGGTCGCGCATAAGCTGGCAGACCCGATCCTCGGGTATCAGCTGCTGAACATTGCAATAGACCGCCACTGCCCGCATGCGCGTGCCATATTGCACATGCGCGGCCACGCCATCGGGAAAGCCAGCCGTCGTCGTGGCTCGACAATGGTCGCAACAATAAACCGCCGCCTGATGCTCGGTGACCTCCAGGCGTGGCGCAGGCAAGTCGAACACCTGACGCTTCTCGATCCCTTTCACCATCTCCGCCGTCAGGGCGCTCTGACAGGCGCTGCAATGCGTCGCCTCATGCCGTTCGACAAAGTCGGGTGTTGACGTCTGGCGCAGGGTGTCGCCCCGGTGGCCAACTTGGCCGCCACTTTTCTTTCCGGATTTGCCACGCAGGCTGCGCGGGGCTGGCTTCTTCAGGCCATCACTTGAAGGGGGCTTGCTGCTATTGCTGCTGTTCTTGGCCAACTGTCGGCGCAGGTCCGTGATCTCTTCCGCCATGCTCGCCAACGCAGCTTCAAGCTCAGCGATCCGACGCAGAGCCGTGGCGAGAAGTTGTTCAAGGGCGGCAACCTGATCCATCCCACCACTGATTCAGAGAAATCAACCCGGCGCCACAGAATTCAGACAAGAAAGAAAAAAACACGCGCAAAATGGCAAATTCGACTCACCATAAAACTGACAATAACACTCAAACGTGGGGGGTGCTTGGGAGTTACCTTTTTTTAATTTTATTGCGATCTCATTTCCTTTGCACCCCCAAAAAAACGGTGAGCTCATTCAATTCACTCCCAACGCATTAATTCGCGAGTTCCGACTGGGGTGAAGGAATTCCTAGACGCTTTTCCAGAGCCTGAGCGTCCAAGTGTGAACCACGCACGCTACGGCTTGCATAGTTCTTACCACCTCTTTATATGCGCGCGGGTCGATAGGGCGGGAAAACGCCGGGACGGATGAGCAGGGTCGGATCAACCGGCCCTCTTTGTTTTCTCGGGTTTCTACCCAATTGACCAAATGGCAACCGCCCCAATCCCGGGGCCTGAACCAAGACCGGCGGACCTAACCGCTCGGCCCGACAAACCCCGCTGGTGAACGCCAGCATGAAAAGGAAAAGTTAGATTGGCTAACGCAACCATGGAGGAATTCGAAGCCCTCCTGAACGAAAGCTTCGAGATTGACACGCCCAGCGAAGGGTCCGTTGTCAAAGGCAAAGTCATCGCGATTGAAGCAGGACAAGCCATCATCGATGTCGGCTATAAAATGGAAGGCCGTGTCGAGCTGAAAGAATTCGCAGAACCGGGCGAAGCGCCGAAAGTGGACGTGGGTGACGAGGTCGAGGTGTATCTTGACCGGGTCGAGAACGTCCGCGGCGAAGCCTCGATCAGCCGCGAAAAAGCGCGGCGCGAGGAAGCCTGGGATCGTCTGGAAAAGGCATACGCCGCGGAAGAGCGCATCGAAGGCGCGATCTTTGGCCGGGTCAAGGGCGGGTTTACTGTCGATCTTGGCGGCGCCGTGGCGTTCCTGCCCGGCTCACAGGTCGATGTGCGCCCAGTGCGCGACGCTGGCCCGCTGATGGGCATGAAACAACCGTTCCAGATACTGAAAATGGATCGCCGCCGGGGCAATATCGTTGTTTCCCGCCGCGCCATTCTGGAAGAATCCCGCGCCGAGCAGCGCGCCGAGGTCATCGGCAAGCTGGCCGAAGGCGATGCCGTGGACGGCGTGGTCAAGAACATCACTGAATACGGTGCGTTTGTGGATCTGGGCGGTGTTGACGGCCTGCTGCACGTCACCGACATGGCATGGCGCCGGGTCAACCATCCCAGCGAAATCCTGTCGATTGGCGAGACCATCAAGGTGCAGGTCATCAAGATCAACAAGGAAACCCACCGTATCAGCCTTGGCATGAAGCAGCTGCAGGATGATCCGTGGGATGCGGTTGCCGCGCAATATCCGCTTGAATCCGTGCATACAGGTCGTGTGACCAACATCACGGATTACGGCGCGTTTGTGGAACTGGAAGCTGGCGTTGAAGGTCTGGTTCACGTTTCCGAAATGTCCTGGACCAAGAAGAACGTCCATCCGGGCAAGATCGTGTCCACGTCCCAGGAGGTCGAGGTCATGGTTCTGGAAATCGACGAGGCCAAGCGCCGCGTTTCGCTGGGTCTGAAGCAGACCATGCGCAACCCGTGGGAGGTTTTCGCCGAAGACAACCCGGTCGGCAAAGAGGTCGAGGGCGAGGTCAAGAACATCACCGAGTTTGGTCTGTTCATTGGTCTGGACAACGACATCGACGGCATGGTTCACCTCAGCGATTTGTCCTGGGACGAACGTGGCGAGGAGGCGATCCAGAACTATCGCAAGGGCGATCTGGTTCAGGCCGTTGTCACCGAGGTCGACACCGACAAAGAGCGTATCAGCCTGTCAGTCAAGGCATTGGGCGGCGACAAGTTCGCCGAGGCTGTTGACGGTGTGAAACGCGGTGCAATCATCACGGTGGCCGTCACGGCCATCGAAGATGGCGGCATCGAAGATGGCGGCATCGAGGTGGAGCACGAGGGCATGAAGGCCTTTATCCGCCGCTCTGACCTGTCCCGTGACCGGGCCGAGCAGCGCCCCGAACGGTTTCAGGTTGGCGACAAGGTCGATGTGCGCGTCACCAACATTGACGCCAAGACCCGCCGTTTGAACCTGTCGATCAAGGCACGCGAAATCGCCGAAGAAAAGGAAGCCGTGGAACAGTATGGCTCCTCGGATTCCGGTGCGTCACTGGGTGATATCCTCGGCGCCGCGCTGAAAGGCGACGAAGACTAAAGATACTTTCATTCTGACTACGAAAAAGGCGCCCCGCAGTAGATTCGCGGGGCGCCTTTTTCTCATCATGTCCCGTCCGGCAGGATCTCTGATGATCCGGCAACGGTATGTGCAATTTTTACACATGTAACTTTCAATTTTTTTGCGAATCGCGTTCGGGACGCGAGAGTGGCACGGCGCATTCTCGCTTACCGTGAGAAAGTTCAACTGGTGTGATGACATGATTTACGCGGTATCTTCATGCTACCGCACGAAAAACCCATGTTTTTTTGGCCTTTTTGTTTGTTGGTCCGAAAATTACCCTTATAGTGCTTAGTTAACGACCTGCTTCGCTCGCAGGCACAAAAGTACGATTGTAAGGGGGCAATTGAATGATCCGTTCGGAATTGATTCAAAAGATAGCAGACGAAAATCCACATCTGTATCAGCGGGACGTCGAACGCATTGTAAATACGATTTTTGACCAGGTAATCGAAGCGATGGCCAAAGGGGACAGGGTCGAACTTCGTGGATTTGGTGCCTTTTCTGTCAAACAGCGCGATGCGCGCGTTGGCCGAAACCCTCGCACCGGCGAAAGCGTTCAGGTCGAAGAAAAGCATGTTCCGTTTTTTAAGACGGGTAAGCTCTTGCGGGACCGGCTGAACGGGTCTTAAATACCCCTCATGATGCGCTATTTTCGTTACGCCGTTCTGGCGATCATCGCGATTGCGATGATCACGGTCGCACTGGCCAATCGTGGGCCGGTTCAACTTTCTCTTATGCCGGATGATCTGGCCGGGTTGTTCGGGATATCGCCTGAATTGAACACGATGGAACTTCCGTTGTTCGTTGTCATATTCGTCGGAATTCTGGCGGGTGTCCTGCTTGGGTTTGTGTGGGAATGGCTTCGTGAACACAAACACAGGGCCGCCGCTGCGGAAGCACGGCGCGAAGCGTCGCGATTGAACCGTGAGGTTTCAGCACTCAGAACTGATAAGGAAGAGAAAGACGATGTTCTGGCGCTTCTGGAGGAAGCGCGCTAGAGCCGTTTTCATGACGGGTTCGATCAGGGTAAAAATCTGCGGATTGACAGATGCCGAGGCGGTGGCCGCTGCGACAAGGGCAGGGGCCGCTTATGTCGGGTTCAATTTTTTTGAGCCGTCACCCAGATATATTTCCCCGGACGCGGCCCGCGAAATTGCAGTCGATGTCGTTGCAGGCGTTTGCAAGGTCGCGCTTACGGTCAATTTTGATGATGCAGCGATGGACCGGATCATTGATGCTGTTCCCTTGGATATGGTTCAGCTTCATGGCTCTGAATCGCCCGAACGCGTTTCGCAAATCCGTTCGCGTTACGGCTTGCCGGTCATGAAGGTTCTGGGAATCGCGGATGCAGAAGACTTGCCCGCGATTGAGACTTATGAGGATGTCGCCGACCAGATTCTGGTTGACGCGAAATCACCCAAAAACAGCGTGCTGCCCGGTGGGAACGGGATTTCATTCGATTGGCGGCTGATCGCGAACCGAAAATGGCGCAAACCCTGGATGCTTGCGGGTGGGCTGACGCCTGACAACGTTGCCGAGGCCATTGCGTTGACCGGGGCTGTGCAGGTGGATGTTGCCAGCGGCGTTGAAAGCGCGCCCGGGGTGAAAGACGCCGACCTGGTGTCCGATTTCGTACGCGCCGCGCAATCGCGTTAACACAGCGCAATTGTCGGTCATGTCTGTAAATCGCCTTTACCGATTGCCTATGGCGAGCTAAATCCTGACGGTCTGAGATGTGGAGCAACCAGCAATGGCCGAAGACCTGATCAATTCCTTCATGACCGGGCCCGACGAACGGGGCCGTTTTGGCAATTTCGGCGGGCGGTTTGTGTCTGAGACGCTGATGCCGCTGATCCTTGATCTCGAGGCGGAATATGAGCGCGCCAAGGATGACCCGAGCTTCTGGGCCGAGATGGATGACCTCTGGAAGCATTATGTCGGACGCCCAAGCCCGCTCTATTTCGCGGAACGCCTGACCGAACGTCTTGGCGGCGCCAAGATTTACATGAAGCGCGACGAGCTCAATCACACAGGCGCGCATAAGATAAATAATGTGCTGGGGCAGATCATTCTGGCGCGACGTATGGGCAAGACCCGGATCATCGCCGAAACCGGCGCAGGTCAGCATGGGGTGGCCACCGCAACGGTTTGCGCCAAGTTCGGCCTGAAATGCGTTGTCTTCATGGGTGTTCATGACGTTGAACGTCAGGCGCCGAACGTGTTCCGGATGCGCCTGCTTGGGGCAGAGGTCATTCCCGTCACCGCCGGGCGCGGCACGCTGAAAGACGCCATGAACGAGGCGCTGCGCGACTGGGTCACCAATGTACGAGAGACGTTCTATTGCATTGGCACCGTGGCGGGTCCGCACCCCTATCCGGCGATGGTGCGGGACTTCCAATCGATCATCGGCAAGGAAGTTCGCTGGCAATTGGCAGAGCAGGAAGGCGAGGGTCGCCTGCCCGATACGGTCATCGCGGCCATCGGCGGTGGGTCCAATGCAATGGGGCTGTTTTTTCCGTTTCTCGATGACAAGTCGGTCAACATCATTGGGGTTGAGGCCGGCGGCAAGGGTGTGAATGACGAGATGGAGCATTGCGCGTCACTGACCGGCGGTCGCCCGGGCGTGCTGCACGGCAACCGGACATATCTTCTGCAGGATGGCGATGGGCAGATATTGGAAGGGTTCTCGATTTCGGCGGGGTTGGACTATCCGGGCATCGGGCCGGAACATTCATGGCTGCATGAAACGGGCCGCGCGAAATACGTCTCGATCACGGACAAGGAAGCGCTGGAGGCGTTCCAGCTGAGTTGTGAAACCGAAGGCATTATTCCCGCGCTGGAACCGAGCCACGCTTTGGCGCATGTCGCGAAGATTGCGCCGGACCTGCCGGAAGACCACATCATTGTCATGAACATGTGCGGACGGGGCGATAAGGACGTTTTCGCTGTTGCGCGTCATCTGGGCTTTGACATGTCGGGGCCAGAAGGGCGCAGCTTCGAATAACCCCCATTAATCAGGCGGCGCTTTCAAAGGTGGTGACCTGATTTCGGCCCGCAGATTTCGCGACGTACAGGCTTCTGTCCGCTTGCTCGATTATGGCTGTCGGTTCCAATTCGACGCCCGGCGCGGTGCTCAGGACAAGCCCGATACTGACCGTGACGCGAACGGACTTTCCGGCAAATTCAATGTCGTCATTGGCCACCGCGCGACGAAGCCTTTCCGCCGCGGCCCGCGCGGCGAGCGGGTCACAATTACGCACGACGGCCACAAATTCCTCTCCGCCGATACGCGCTACAAAGTCCTCGTTACGCAATCCGGCAGTCAACCGCCGCGCAATTTCGATCAAAACTTCATCGCCGCCAGCGTGACCGAACGTGTCGTTAATGGATTTGAACCGATCGAGGTCCAGAACCATGACGGCAAATTCCTCGCCATTGGATTCGGCGCTGCTGATTATGTTTCCAAGCTGTGACAGGGCGTATCGACGGTTATAGAGTCCGGTCAAAGGGTCCCGCACCGCCATGTTCAACCCGTTCCTCAGCGCCATGCGCTTTTGGTCATTTACTGCCTTGCGCCGCAATTCGCGGCGAATGATCAAAACGGCCTCCTCAGCGTCAAACGCACCAAACAATACATCCGTTGCATCAAGATCATACAGGCGGATCGTGCGTTCTGTATCCGGCGTTGGTTGCAGGACAATCGCCACCGCGCGCATCGTATCCCGGTCACAGCGAATATCGGCCAGCAATTGCCGCGCTGCGCCCGGATTGGCCGGATCCTGAAGGATCAGAACGGCATCTGGCGGCGGCTTTCGCCTGATGTCGCTCAGGGCCGTTTCGGGCGCGATAATTTCAATATTGTCGCGCATCAGAACAGACAGCGTTTCACGCCATTGGGCGCTTTGCGGGCCGGTCGCCGCAACCAAGGCAATTCGGCCGGGCGAGAGCGCGTTAAGCGCAGGATATTCAGCAAAGCTCATCACTTCGCTTTGGGCAAGGTCGCGCGCAAGGTTGCGTTCTTCGACAGACCGGCGCAACAAGTTGCGCAGCCGCGATTGCAGAACCGCATCCGAGGCATCGCATTCCATAATCGCATCCGCCCCTGCCGACAGCAGGCGAATCCGCGCGTCACGCGAAATTCCGGGTTCCAGAATAATCACCGGCAAACCATCACCTGCGCGGTGGTTTCTGATCCGCTCAACCGTGCCGGATATGTCATGACCACCGATCTGCCCGGACAACATTACCGCATCCACATTTGCAGAAAGCTGCGCCACAAGTTCATCGGGATTCGCCGTCAGAACAATATCATAGCCAAGCGAGGACAGCCGCGCCTTCAGCACAATACGGGCGGTCACACCATCATGCGCGATGAGAATTCTGCCGGACATCGATCCTCACAATTTCGAATAAATTGTCTGCTCTTCTTTAAGATATGGCTTGGATTGGTTAAAAAATGGTTTCCCAACAGCGGGGTAGGTTTGGTGAAGCAGGAAATGGCTGAGTTAATCGCGGTCAAAGCGCTAGGTTGGCTCGCAGGGAATGATGATCTGTTACCGGTTTTTCTGGGGGCAACAGGGTCGACTTCTGAAGATCTGAGGTCAGGTGCCATAGACGCCGCGTTTCTTGTCTCGGTCCTGGATTTCATCATGATGGATGATGAATGGGTTGTCGGATATTGCGATTCTGAAAACTTGCCCTACGAAACCCCTATGCAGGCGCGCCACGCTCTTCCGGGCGGTGGCGAGGTGCACTGGACCTGAACCCTAAGCCGCTTCGGCGAAATTCTTGAAGTTTTTCATAAATTTTTCGGTCTCACGCCGAAACATCCCCGGCATGAGCTTGGACATCAGCCAAACGATTCCCGTGCAGCGGAACTCTGTTTCAATGTGCCAATGCGTGTGGCCTTCCACGGTTTCGGTGAATGTGTTGTCAACGCGGTTCCAGACGCCTTTAGCTTCGTAGATCGCGTTGTAACGGTCCAATCCTTCACGCAACGCCACCGTTTCGGTCATTTCAATCACGCGATTGCCCATCTGCTGGCGCAGCCGTGATTTTGCACCTGTTTGTCCATGAGTACCAGACAGATTTCGGAATTCGAGCAGACCAGGCTGCCATTTCTGAAGGTTTTCAGGGTCTTCCAGCAACTCGATAACCCTTGCTCGGGGCTGACTGATCGTCGTTTCGCAGGTGTAGATCATCACGGGTCTCTAAAATGCAATGCGGTCAGCCTAGTCCCTCGCTTCGCATGATTTGACGTTGTGATATTTTTCTGAATCACTCTGCTATAGATTTTGGGAGGGTATTGAGATGTCAAAATGTGGTCGTGCTGTGAAGTATGTTGTTCGACTGAATGCTGGTGAGCGGTTGCAGCTTGAGGATATGATCCGCACGGGTCGGCAGGCGGCGTATCGACTGCTCAAGGCGCGGATATTGCTCAAGGCAGATGTATCTTCAGACAGTGGCGGCTGGGATGACGAGCGGATTGCAGAAGCTTTGGAGACCAGTGTTTCCACAGTATTCCGTACCCGCCGCCAGGTTGTGGAAGAAGGCCTTGAGGCGGCTCTGGGTCGCAAAAAGCAGAAGACCCCGTCCACGCCAGCAATCTTTGATGGAACCGCTGAGGCGAAGCTCATTGCGTTGGCCTGTTCGGAACCACCGGAGGGTCACGCGCGCTGGTCTTTGCGTCTTCTGGAAACGCGCGTGGTCGAATTGGGCATCGTTGAAGCAGCCAGCGACAGCACGATCCATCGGGTGCTCAAAAAAACGCGCTCAAACCGCACAAGAGCCGCTATTGGGTGATCCCTCCGAAAGCCAATGCAGGTTTTGTTGCTGCGATGGAAGATGTGCTGGAAGTCTACACGCGCCCCTATGATCCGGCCCGCCCGCTGGTTTGCCTTGACGAGACCAGCAAGCAGCTGACCTTTGAGACCCGTACGCCGATCCCAATCCGGCCGGGGCGCGAAGCCCGTTTCGACTATGAATACGAGCGCGCGGGTGTGGCCAGCCTGTTCATGTTGTTTGCCCCGCTTGAAGGCTGGCGCCATGTTGCCGTTCGAGACCGCCGAACCGCCATCGATTTTGCCCACATTCTCAAGGACCTCGCCGACACCCACTTCCCCAAGGCTGACCGGATTACACT
This sequence comes from uncultured Paracoccaceae bacterium, assembly GCA_951812305.1. Classification (GTDB taxonomy): domain Bacteria; phylum Pseudomonadota; class Alphaproteobacteria; order Rhodobacterales; family Rhodobacteraceae; genus Rhodobacter_B. The sequence goes on along the minus strand of CATOSB010000002.1, from coordinate 479,375 downwards.
GGTTCAGGACAATCTCAACACCCACAACCCGGCGTCGTTATACAAGGCCTTTCCACCTGATGAAGCCCGTCGCATTGTCGAACGGTTTGAGTGGCACTTCACGCCCAAACACGGCTCCTGGCTCAACATCGCAGAATGTGAACTCAGCACACTTGCGCGTCAATGTCTCGACCGCCGCATTCCTGATCGCAACACCTTGGCCAATGAAGCAAAGGCATGGGAAACCGAGCGAAACACCGCATCCGCAAAGGTGACATGGCGATTCTCAACTAAAGACGCACGCATCAAACTTGCTCACCTTTACCCGCAAATCGGATGAATCAAGGGACTAGGCGTTCACAACTCAATTTTCAAATGCCCGTCCGGGTCCGCGGCGCGTGACTGGCAAAGGATCATGTGTTCGGCGCGGTCCTTCTTGGACAGGACAAAGTCGCGATGTTCGACCTCGCCCTCCAGCAACTTACATTTGCAGACGCCGCAAAGCCCGTCAGAGCATTTTACATCGACGTGGATACCGGCGGCCAGCAAAGCGTCAGTGGCGGCCTCATCTTCCGCAACGGCGATGGTTTTTCCGTTGATTTCAATGGTGAAGGGGTGGTTTTCGTATTCCGGCAGTTCCGGCGTGGTGAAATATTCAAGATGGCGGTTGTCTTCGGGAAAGCCGTTTTCCTCTGCCGTGGTCATCACCGATTGCATATAGGCGTCGGGTCCACAGGTGTAGACATGGGCGTTTTCTTTGTATTTCAACACTTTGGGTAAGTCTGCGCGGGTGCCTTCATCAGAAAAATGTAAGTGAACCCGGTTTGACCAGGGCATGTTCGGCAAGTCTTCAAGAAACCCCGCCCCGGCGCGGGTAGAACAGGAATAATGCAGGGCGAAATCGGCCCCGATTGCGTGCAGCCGGTGTGCCATTGCGATCATTGGCGTTACACCAATGCCGCCACCCATAAGAAAGGTGAAACTGGCATCTTCGGCCAGTGGAAAGTGGTTTATCGGCTTGGAAACAAAGACCTTTCTTCCTTTCTGGAAGATCCGGTGCATCAGCTTTGAGCCGCCCTTGCCATCGTCTTCGCGCAACACCGCAATCTGATACTTCGAGGGGTCGGCCGGGTCGCCGGAAAGCGAGTACTGCCGAAAGAATTCCGGCGCGACGACCACGTCGATATGCGCCCCTGCGGTGGCTTCAGGCAATTTGCCGCCATCGGGCAGAGTGAATTCGTACTTTGTGACATCCGGAGTCATTGGTTCCGCCGTTGCCACATTCAGGTGCAAGACCGGGCTTTCACCGGTGTCGGTGTTGCGTCGGTGTTCCGTTGGTATTCCCGCAGCACGGCGGCGCTGATGCTCTTCCGCAGAGATCATGTTTTCGTAGGCCTCGATCCCAGCCTCGCGATCCATCGGGAACGGCCACGCGTAGGGTGGGGGAGCAAGAGGCGCGGGATAAACGGCCAGCGTCTGATCCTCGTATTTCAGATCAAGTTCTTTGGAGAGGGGTCGTTTGTTTTCTGGCTCGGCAGACGGCAGGTAAGGGCCTTCATCGACCATCTCAAGCGGCCACCACCAGCGTTTTTCCTCGTTGATTTCGCCATTGCCTACCCAATCGTCAAGTTTGGCGAGTGCCGGTGCGAGGGCCGGAATATTGGATGCCGCCCAACGGAACGGCGCCTCGGCAAACAGCCCTTCCAGATTCCACGGACAGGTCTTCATGCACCTGCCACACATCGCGCCGTTCTTTTGCGCCACGCGGTAAGTGGTGCAGCGCTGGCTGTCGGATTTCCAGATCTCATAGCCATTGAACATCAGCTTTGGTCCGGCGGTGATCGCGCCAGACGGGCATTCGCGGGCACATTTGTTACAGGATTCGCAAAACCGCTGCAGGCCGAAATCGATGGGTTTGTCATGGGTGATCGGCATCTTGGTGGTGACGACGCCCGATTTCAGGCGCGGGCCGAGATAGGGGTGCAGGATAACCTCGCCGATGCGGCTGACCTCTCCCAACCCCGCAAGCAACAGGATTGGCGGGTGCAGTACTTCGTCATCCATGACGGTATGAGCGCGTGCCGGGTGGCCGAGATTGCGCAGATGCTGTGCCAGTACGCCACCGACCAGTGAAAACCGCAAATAAGCGCGCATAGACTGGGCGCAGCTGATCCAGTCATCGCCAGACGCACCTTCCATCGTTTCATGCCCCTGATCGACGATCATCGCGATGGCCTGATCGTGATAGGGGATGATTTCCTGCCCCGCAGCATCATGGCTGTAATAGGCCCAGTCAGGGCATTCGGTCAGACCCACCGCATCTTGCCCCAGCCAGTAAAGCGCTGCCTTGATATTGGCGGCATTTCGGGCCGCGTCCTGTGTAGACGGATGCACCTCACCGGTTTCGCCGTCCTGCAACAGGATGAACGCCCCAAGCGAAGGTCGGAAGGCAAACGCAGTGGGCGCCTTGCGCACGTAATTGCCGTTCTTCGCGCCTTCTTGCGCGGCGGGGCCAAGATCGCCAAACAAGGCGCGGGCAAACATGCTGGCGCGCTTCGGGACACGTTCTACGTTTTCACGGTCGATATAGGTTGTCGGTTCATCGACCCGGTTGATCTTCTCAAATGGGTGCGGGCCGTCCTTGAACTGACGCTTGGAAAATGGATCGCGGTTTTTGGCGGTTTTAGCATGTGTGCCCAGCCCGGTGCGCCATGTGCCGGGGACAGATTGACCGGGGACAAGCGGTTGGTCGGGCGCCATCTCCATCGTGGTTGTGATAACGGCAAGCCCATAGCGTGGGCCGGTAAACGGGTTGATGGCGCGGTCCCCCTCGACCCAGTTCAGACCAGCGGCAACACCCAGCTTTTCCAGATGCACATCTGACGTGGCCGCAGAATGCGCGCGCGCCTCATACCCCAAAAGCCGGATATAGGTGGCCAGCGTCACCGCAGTTTCCATCGTGCGCAAGGCGGCGCGATGCGCTTCGGCGTTCTGGATCCAGTCGGTGCCGGGCTCATCCGGCCTCGGGTCACGGTTGTAGTCGCACAACAAAACCAGAGCGTGGGTGTGATGGCGACAATCGGCGGGCGGACGGGCCAGCGCCTCGCGCAGTCCTGCCATAATCACATCGACCCCTGCAGCCAGCGTCTTGGGCTGCATCGTGCGGATCTTCTCGGACAATCGGTCAACATCCGGATTGGACAGGGGTTCGTCCAGCCACGCGCCCTGTGGGATTTCGCAAATGCCGACCTGCGCCGTGTCGAGGTAGTAACCAAACGCTTTCAGGTGATTTGAACGCTCGTTCAGATCTTCCGGTATCTCTGCGCGTTCCTTGGGAATGCCGTCGCGGGTTGCATCCAGCATTGCCTGATATTCCTGCATCGCGTTTACGATGCTTAATGGATCGTCTGGCCGGCGGAAACTGAGTGGTTCCATCGGTGCAAGCCGCTCAATACCGTTCGCCTCTGCCTGTCGGGTAAGTTTTTCAAGAGGGAAGGAACCGAAATGAACCGGGCGATGGCGGTATGAACGCAGTTTCAGCATGGGTTTCCCGTTGCGGTGGCAATTTCCTCACCTTTGGGCAGCAAAGGGGGACTGTCAACGCGATGATCTTTATGCCATTTGATCCCAAAGGAGGCATCTATGGCTGAACCGGTTCACGGTGTATTGTTCGACAAGGACGGCACGCTTTTTGATTTTGCAAAGACATGGAACGCCTGGGCAGAGGTGACATTGATGTCGCTTGCCGAAGAGGATCGTTCGCGTGCAACAGAGCTTGGCACATTAATCGGGTTTGATCTTGAGGCCTGTGCATTTGATCCCACAAGCGAAGTCATTGCGGGAACGCCGGAAGATATTGCACGTATGCTGTTGCCGGGCCTACCCGGTCGCACGCTGGATAACATCGAATTTGAAGTGAATACCAAGGCGGCGACCGCACCGCAGGCAGAGGCCGTGCCGCTTGGACCACTGATTGATCAACTCAGGGCGCTGGACTTGAAGATCGGCGTCGCCACCAACGATGCGGAATCGCCAGCGAGAGCGCATCTGGCCAGCGTCGGGCATGAGCAAAGCTTTGATTTCATTGCCGGATATGACAGCGGTTTTGGTGGCAAACCGGGGCCGGGGATGTGTCTGGGATTTGCAGAGGCGATGCGGCTTGATCCCGACCATGTGGTGATGGTGGGCGACAGCACCCACGATCTGCTGGCCGGTCGCGCAGCGGGAATGCGGCGGGTTGGCGTGTTAACCGGCATGGCGGGGCAGGCGGAGCTTACGCCATATGCAACGGTCATTTTGCCGGATATCGGGCATTTGCCGGATTGGATCAGGGCAGAGTCCGCCACGACTGCCTGATCCAGAACGGGCAAATTGGTGGTTACCAGCGAACTCTGCGTTAAAGCCCGGAGTTGGCCTTAAGGCGACTTTTACTCACGTCCCCGCCAAACCACCTTGTTGGCGGCCATTGCCTGCCCGTGGGGTGGCGAGGCAACATTCTCAATTTTGCGCTTTATGCCAGCCAAGTCCGCACGAAATCGAAGGACAGCGCCTAGCCTGGAAATATCGCCAGCCCGTGTGGACGGGCAGGCGATGGCCGGGGCGCTTCGCGCTGTTAACCCGGCTGGGATGGCGTGTCTGAGAGTTCGCCAAAGGTCAGAAACGGACCCACTCCGTTCAATCGCTATCACACCCTACTCCGCCGCTTCTTTGGCCTCCAGCGGTTGAGCGGAGCGCATGACTTCTTCCTGAATGGCTTTCCAAATCTCACCCATGTCCTTTTTGCCCTTCAGGTCCCTGATCATGGCCTTGTGCTTTTTCACACAGTCGTGATGCAGGCGCTTGGTTTCCTTGTCCTTCAGCAACGCGGTCAGCTCTTTCTTCAACCCCGGCAAGTGATGGTCAAAGCTGGTATCAATGACATCCGAGGCATTGCGGCGCGAGAAATACTCTTCCCGCATTCGTCCCGGACGCACGGCATCGCCGCGCTGAAATTTGACCAACATGCTTTCGCCGGAGCGCAGCGTGATATGGTTGACGCGCCCGACGCGATAGGTGCCGCGCACGTCATGCCCACGCGCGCCCTTGGCAATCTCCGCCGGCTTGCGCACCACGCCAGCGCCGGTCATCCAGAACAACTTGTCGGCGTCGCCGGGCAGAACGATGGGCCTGTGATTGGCATATTGCGCGATTAGCGGCGTGATCTTCATGATCGATTTGATCCCGCGCCTCGCCCCCTCTTCAGGCGGGTCTTCGGTTTGAGCGATGCGGAACTGTTCCGTCACAAGCCCGTCCTTGAACGCTTCAACGCCGCCAAATCCAAAGAGCAATTCCGACAGTGACAAAACGTCGGGATAGCCCGAGGCCGCAATCAGATCGTTCAGCGTGCCGCCCTTGACGTTTATCTGAATGAATTCATCCACATCCGACAGAATCACATAGTCCGATTTGAAAAAGGCCTTGTGAAACGGTGCGCAGGCGATGGTCAGGCGCAAATGCTCGCGGGTCTTCAGCCGGGTTGACGGGTTGGGGATGTGGTTGACAATGCCCAGCGCGTCGAGATGTTCCAGAAGCTCGAACGTCCCGTCAGTGCAATCGTTTGAAAAGATGATGAAATCCGTGACGCCAATGGCTCGGTTGTGGGCGATCCATTCCAACAGGAACGGGCCCTCGTTTTTGACACACGTATATAGGCAAATCCTGTGCTGGTCTTTGACCGGTTACCCCTCTGACGCCGTTCGTGCCGATGCAGGCGCCTGCCCCTGATCAAAATGAACGATCCGATCCGCTGCGCGCCAAAGCGGTTCATCGCCATTCAAACGCAAATCTCCGTGGCCGTGGGAGAGGTCTTCGAGCAGGACACAATTGTTATCCGGGTCCGCGGCATAGGCGCGTATCGGTGTGACGGGTATCTGCCATTCACGCGAGCCGTGAAGCGACAGAACCGGGGTCTTCGTCTTGGTCACAAAGCTTGGATAGGCAAAGCCTCCCGACATAACAAACGCAGAAGCGATTTCCGGAATGTTCAACCCCAGATGGGGCGCGACATTCAGCAGGTTCAGGACCGTCAAACCACCGGCAGAAGAACCGCCGAGCAGAATTCGGCCTGTGAAATTCTGATCCTCTGCGTTTTCGGTTGCCCATTTCAGAAAGGCTGCGCCGTCCTCAATGGCTGCAATCGCTCTTTCGCCAACCATATTTGGTCTGATTTCAGGGACATACCCCGTCGCATCGGCGATCAGAGACGGCAACATCTGACGGCTCTTTTTTGAAAGGTCTTCAGCCCTTGCGCGCAAGCGGTACTGCACAAAAGCACACGTCAGACCCCGGTCAACAAGTCGGATCGCCATACGTCTGTGGGCAGGATTTTCAATCGTTCCTCTGTGAAATCCGCCGGAATGGAACCATACCAATAAAGGCATCGGCTCAATCAGATTTTCCGGCCGGAATATCTTCGCCTGCAGATCAATTGGCCCGTCCGCAGACGGGTGGGTCGCGTAATGCACATGGGATTGGTGCGGTTCGGCCATGTCTGCTCTTTTTCTTCGGCGCGTTGCGGCGAAACCTACAGGTTGGGCGGCGCAAGTCAATTTTCCAGTTTGGGAATGGTGAATCCGTGGCTTTTCAGCCGCTTATGGCTTCGGTGAGGAGGATGTCCTCAAATAAGGCAAAAAGGTCACCGAGGTGGCCGTTCAAAGTTGCCAGCTGCGCCGGGTTGGACGTTAGTGCGCAGGTCAATTCCAGCGCCGGCACAATGAATACCATCTGCCCGCCATAACCGCGGGCATAGAACACTTCGTGACCGCCCGCGTTCCAGATGAACCAGCCATATCCGTACCCGTGACCGGTTTCCTTGGAATGGCCATAAACCGTCCAGCTTTTGCGCACCCAATCGTCCGTCAGAACCGGGCGGCCCTGATGCTGCCCGTTGTTGCGGTACATCTCGCCAATGCGCACGAGGCCAAGCGGTGACACCCGCATATCGTTGCCCCCCAGATACCGGCCTTGCGGATCCCGCGTCCAGGGCGGGAATTGAATGTTCAGCGGCGCGCCAAGCCGGTTGCCTGCCAACTGATGCAGATCAAGCCCACTGACCCGCGAAAGTACAGCGCCAAGGACATGATAACTGGCGGTTGAGTAATGCACGCCCACGCCGGGGTCCGACAACATCGGCTTTGACAAAGCCTCATAAATCCAATGCTTTGTGGTCACCCACTCGCCATATGCTGCGCCAGAGACCTCCTGCAAACCGGATTGCATGGACAGCATATGCGCAATGGTGATGTCGCGCACGCGCTTGTCGGCACGACGCGGAACGGATCGGCGCAAAAGCGGAGCAACCAATGCATCGACGCTGTCGATTTCGCCGCGTTGAATCGCGATGCCTGTCAGGGCGGAAATCAGCGATTTCGAGACTGATTTCACGTTGACGGGCTTGTTCAAAGCAGGTCCGCGAAATGCGATTGCACGCTGGATCTCGCCGCCTTGGCTGATGACAATGGCGCGCAGCTGGGTCAGGTTGCGCGCCCGGTCGATGCTTTGTTGAAATGGCTCTGATGGTGCCGCATAGACAAGTGTAGGCAATCCCGCCGCTGCCAACAAAAATCCACGCCTGTTCAATCCTGCAACCATTGCCAACAATCTCTATCCCTATGAATCAAAGGTGAAAACCACTACCGTCTCGCCATTAAAATTGTGCGGCGTTCCGCTCATGGGAAGCGTACGGCTCCTCCTTCATCTGGCCGACAATACTTCGGGGAGCGCGAGGGGCTGGCCCCTCGCATCAGTCGGATTTTCCAAAAAGAAAATTCGACTGCCTAAAGATGCTCAGTCTGCGGCATCCCGAGTACGTGAAACCCGCCATCGACCCGTACAATTTCGCCGGTGGTGCAGGCGCCATAGTCCGATGCCAGATAGACAGCCGTGCCGCCGACTGCATCCAACGTGGCATTGCTGCGCAAAGGTGTGTTCTGTTCCGTATGCTTGAACGTCTTGCGCGCGCCACCAATTGCGGCACCGGCAAGCGTTTTCATTGGCCCCGAGCTGACCGCGTTAACGCGAATTCCCTCTGGCCCAAGATCATTCGCCAGATACCGCACGGTCGATTCCAATGCCGCCTTGGCCACACCCATAACGTTGTAATAGGGCGTGACGCGGTTTGATCCCTGATAGGTCAGGGTCAGTACCGTGCCGCCATCGGTCATCATCGGGCGCGCGCGGCGTGCCACGTCAATCAGCGAATAACACGAGATCGCCATCGAATTGGTGAAGTTGTCGAGCGACGTGTCAATGAAACGCCCAGTCAGTTCCGCCCGGTCGGAAAACGCGATGGCGTGAACCACGAAATCAAGCCGGTCCCAGCGGTTTCCGAGTTGCTTAAACGCGGTGTCCATCTTGGCCGTATCCATGACGTCGCAATCGATCATCAAGTCGGATCCGATAGATGCAACCAGTGGTTCAACGCGTTTGCCAAAGGCGTCGCCCTGATAGGTAAACGCCAGTTCCGCGCCCTCATCGGCCATCGCTTTGGCAATTCCCCAGGCGATGGACCGTTCGTTTGCGACACCCATAATCAGGCCGCGTTTGCCCTTCATCAAATCAGCCATAAAACTCTATCCGTCATGTCTGGAAAGCAACATCGAACCATTGGTGCCGCCAAATCCAAAAGAATTGGTCATTAACGTGTCCAGCCCGGCGTTTTTGACGAGCGTGGTGGCGATTTCGCCATCGCTCAGTGCCGGATCAAGCGTATCGACATTGATGGACGGGGTGATGAAATCACCGTCAAGCATCAAAAGGCAAAAGATCGCCTCCAATGCGCCAGCCGCGCCCTGTGCGTGGCCGGTCATTGATTTGGTGGACGATATCGGTGGTGTCGTACCCTCGCCGAAAACGCGCCGCACCGCTTCAACCTCTCCGACATCACCGACAGGGGTCGATGTGCCATGCGCGTTGATATAGCTGACGCTTCGCCCATCAGGGATCGTGTTGAGCGCCAGTCGCATGGCGCGTTCGCCGCCCTCGCCAGAGGGTGCGACCATGTCGTGCCCATCTGATGTCGCGCCAAATCCGGTGATTTCAGCGTAGATCTTCGCCCCGCGCGCTTTGGCGCGGCCCAGATCCTCCAGCACCACCATGCCGCCGCCGCCGGATATAACAAACCCGTCGCGGTCGGCATCAAAGGCGCGGCTCGCACGGGCAGGGGTATCGTTATATTTCGACGACATCGCGCCCATCGCGTCAAACAGGCAGGACAAGGTCCAGTCCAGTTCCTCGCCGCCGCCCGCAAACATCACATCCTGCTGACCCAGCATGATCTGCTGCGCGGCCATGCCAATGCAATGGAGCGATGTGGAACAGGCCGAAGTGATCGAAAAGTTCACGCCTTTTATCTTGTAGGCCGTGGATAGGTTTGCTGAAACTGTCGACGACATGCATTTCGGCACAGCGAACGGACCAATGCGTTTGGGCGCGCCCTTTTCCAGCACCGTCTGATGCGCGGTAAACATCGCACTTGTCGAAGGGCCGCCAGATCCGGCAATCAGACCGGTCATCGGGTTGGAAACGTCATCCTCGCCCAGACCCGCATCGGCAATCGCCTGTTGCATCGCAATATAGGCATAGGCCGATCCCGGCCCCATGAATCGCAGCACGCGTTTGTCGACATGTTCCGCAACATCGAGATCAATCGCGCCTTTTACCTGACTGCGGAACCCGCGCTCTACATAATCTTGCGCCGCCACGATGCCAGACCGGCCTGCGCGCAGCGAGGCGGTCACATCGGCAGCGTTATTTCCGATGGATGAGATTATTCCCAGGCCGGTTACGGCGACGCGGCGCATCGTGTTCCTCCAGAAAGAGTCTGTTGACTAAGGATCAATCCTGAAACAGCCCGACTTTCAAGTTCTGTGCTGAAAATATTTCCTCGCCATCGGCCAATACGGTGCCTTCGGCGATCCCCATTTTCAGCCTTCGGTCAATGACCCGTGTGAAATTGACGTAATAGGTTACCAGCTTCGTTTCCGGTGTCACCATCCCGGTAAACTTGACCTCTCCGACACCCAACGCGCGGCCACGCCCGACCATACCACGCCAGCCCAGGTTAAATCCGGTCAGTTGCCAAAGCGCGTCCAGCCCAAGGCAACCGGGCATTACCGGATCGCCGGGAAAATGGCAGCCGAAGAACCAAGTCTCGGGCGTGACATCAAACTCTGCCACCACATGGCCCTTGCCATGCGCCCCTTGATCGGCAGAGATTTCCGTCACCCGATCCATCATCAGCATGGGCGGTTCCGGCAATTGCGGGTTGCCGGGGCCGAACAGCTCGCCACGGGCGCATTTCAGCAATCCCTCTTTGTCAAAGGAGGTCGGGAATTCAGCCATATAGAGGGGCTCCGGGGTCTGGTGCGCGTCGTTCCGACCCCCTCTAACAGGTCGTGTCGACAACTGACAAGTCTGGCGAAGCGCTACAGCGTCGCGCCCGGTACAAAATAAATTGAAACATGCGCCCAGCGGGCATAATATCAGTAAGAACCAAAGGACAACGCGCCATGACTCCGGCATTGATGCACGAACGCGGTACGGACTGGCTTTGCCGTGCAGGTTTGCGCCCGACTCGGCAGCGTGTCGCGCTGGCGGCATTGCTGGTCGGCGATGGCCATGACAGGCACGTCACAGCGGAAAGCCTGTTTGCTGCGGCGCGTGACGGTGAAGAACCAGTGTCGTTGGCGACCGTCTATAACACGTTACGCGCGTTCTGCGACGCCGGGTTGATGCGGGAAATCACGGTAGATGGGTCAAAAAGCTATTTTGATACCAACACGTCAAATCACCCGCATTTCTATTGGGAAGACTCCGCAGAGATTGTTGATGCGCCCGCAGATGATTTGATGATAGCCAAACTGCCCGACGCGCCGGAAGGTGCAGAGATTGCCAAGGTCGACGTTGTGATCAGGCTGCGCCGCAAATCCTGAAATTCAGAACCACTGTCCCGGTTCCATCAGGCCCAGATCCAACAACTGTTGTGATTGCCAGTTGAACGGCACTGAATTGTGCCAACGGAAACTGGGTATCTCGAACATCGAACCGGCGTTTGATTTCAACGCCTTGGCCGTGCGGAAAGAGCAAATGGCGGCTGTTATGTTGTGGTGCCAAGGACAGGAGTACGTGTTGTACTCCTCATCCGAAAACGTGTGATCACTGCGCAGTTTCACGCCGCGCGTTGCCTTGAAAATCGCGATCCTGTCGATTTTTCGCCGAGTGGCCGGAACATGCTCTTCATAGCGCCAGCGCAGACCGCCGAAGAAATCAAGTTGCCGCTCTTTCGGATGGCCGTGGAAATCCGGACGGGCCAGCGCGTAGTAGCCTGAGCGGTCCAGATAGGTCTCTTCAAGACTGACCGCATTTGGTGTCACGTCAAGATCAAGCGCATAAAGATCAATGACATAGCTTAACATCGCGTCACGCCGTTCCTCTGAATGAAACGTCACCATCTCACCCACGCCACGTGTTTCGCAAAACGGATAGAACAGGTATTCGGCGTTGTAGCAGTAATAAAGCCAGATGCCTGGAACCGCGTCGATAATGGAATTCACTGCCATTTCCAGCGCATTGGGGAATCGCATCGAATAACGCACCCGATGAACCGTTTCCGAAAGATCCATTGGCAGCGCAAGTTCGTCGGGCGCAAAAACCACGATTTCCGGGAAGCGCAGGTTGTGGTGATGCCGGATCGTGGATTCGACCTCCACCAGATCTTCCACGAAGATCAGGGCAACCGGCCCTTTTTTCAGCCGGTCGGCCCCGTTCTTCAGAAAATCTTTCAGGTCCTCGTAACGCATTTCGCCCTGTTACACCGGTTTTGGAAAAAATCCCATGAATGGAAACCGAAAATCAAGACGTGTCGTCAGTCGCGCTTGCCAGCGAACCGCGCCTGCCACTCTTCGCGTTCGTCATCCGTGATCTTGCGGAACAGGTTTTCCGGCACATCGAACGCATGACCTCCGGGCAGTGCTGTCAACGCGGCACCCATGTCATTGGGCCACCCCCCTTCGGCCTTCATGGCGTTCATAAGCGCCGCAGAGGCATCTGGGATGAACGGCTCACTCAACACCGCATAAAGCCGGATCAGGTTAAGCGAGAGCCGAATTATTGCTGCTGCATGTGCGGGGTCTTCCTTATACTCCGCCCAAGGCGCAGCGCTTTGCAGGTATTCGTTGCCCAATGCCCAAATGTAACGCAGCGTTGACGCGGCTTTTCGGATTTCAATGTTTTCCATGTATCCGATGTAAAGGTCCACGCTTGCCGAAAGAGTGGTGGTGAATTGCTTGTCTTGTTCGTTTAGTTCACCGCCCTTGGGTACTACCTCGCCGAATTTCGAGCGGCAGAACTTGGTCACCCGACTGACAAAATTGCCCAGAACGTCGGCGAGGTCCTTGTTCACGGATGCCTGAAAGTTCTCCCAGGTGAACTCGCTGTCCGAATTCTCCGGCACATGGCTGAGCAGCCACCAGCGCCAATAGTCACTCGGCAGGATCGACAGCGCCTGATCCATGAACACGCCACCGCCCTGGCTGGTCGAGAATTGCCCGCCATCATAGTTCAGGTAATTGAAACTCTTGATATAATCGACGAGATGCCACTTGTCCTCGCCGTTGTTGGCGCCGATCAGCGTTGCCGGGAAAGACAGCGTGTGAAACGGCACGTTGTCCTTACCCATAAACTGGACATAGCGCACATCCTGCGCGCCCTCATCATTACGCCACCACCGGCGCCACGCACTGTCGTCCAGCCCCTTGCCGTCCGACCACTCCTTAGTCGCTGCGATGTATTCAATCGGCGCGTCAAACCAGACATAGAAGACCTTGCTCTCCATGCCCGGCCACGGTTCTTCGCCATTCTTAACCGGCACGCCCCAGTCGAGGTCGCGGGTGATCCCGCGGTCCTGCAATCCGTCGCCGTCGTGCAGCCATTTCTTTGCGATTGACGTCGTCAGGATCGGCCAGTCCTTCTTGCCGTCGATCCATGCGTCCAGTTTGTCCCTCATCTGCGATTGGCGCAGATAAAGGTGTTTGGTTTCTCGCACCTCCAGATCGGTCGATCCGCTGATGGCGGAACGGGGCTCAATCAAGTCTGTCGGGTCAAGCGGCTTTGTGCAGTTTTCACATTGATCGCCCCGCGCGCGGTCATAGCCGCAATTCGGACAAATGCCTTCGATATAACGATCAGGCAGAAACCGGTCGTCGGCGTTGGAATAGACCTGCTTTTCGCTTTGCTCTTCGATCAGGTCGTTCTCTGCCAGCTTGCCCGCAAAATACTGCGTCAGTTTGTGGTTCTGTGGCGAAGACGAGCGCCCGAACTTGTCGAATGATAAGCGAAACCCATCGGACAAATCCTTCTGAACCTGCCACATCTCGGCGCAGTAATCCGCAACCGGCTTGCCCGCCTTGGCAGCGGCCAGTTCGGCGGGTGTGCCATGTTCGTCCGTCGCACAGATGAACAGAACGTTTTCCTCGCCAATCCGCGCGCGCATGAACCGGGCATAAAGATCAGCCGGAAGCTGGCTGCCGATCAGATTTCCCAGATGCTTGATCCCGTTGATATAGGGAATTGCAGAGGTGATGAGAATGCGCGCCATTTACCGGTCCTTGAAGTCTTCGCCCGCGTCTCTATCCCATGCCCCGAACGGGAACCAGTACCCTCTTCCCTGCCCAACTTTTTCTCGTCGAAAATATGCTCGGGGGAGACGGCAACGTGCGGCGAAATTGGATGCCTAGGGTCCGTCGTCTTCGCGCAACCGCTTCATCAACCGCCCAATCAGGAAACTGGTGCGTGGGGCATAGACGTAACGCGTGCGCTCGTCCTGCGTTGGACGCGCCAGCATCCTGAGCAGACCCATCACGATCAATGCGACATGGCCGACAGAGATGAACAGGAACAGTGCGCTCGGCCCATAGGCTTCGATTAAACGCGACGACACCAGCGGCGCGGCAATGGCGCCAAGGGCATAGAAGAACATCAGTGCTGCAGATAATTCCACCCGCTGTTCGCTTTTGGCGAAGTCATGCGCGTGGGCTGTGGCCACCGAGAAGATTGGGAATGTGGTAAAGCCGAAGAAACCGGCGGTCAGCAATATGGTGGCCGTGCCGCCCTGACCCATCATCACCGTCACCGCGCAACTCGCGACGGCTGCGGCCGAGGTGATGATCAACACCCAGCGCCGGTCAAGCTTGTCCGCTAACCAGCCGGTGGGCCATTGGGCCACGGCGCCGCCTAACACGAAAGCGGCAAGGAACCATGCGATCTGGCCCGCCGCCAAGCCGACCTCCTGTCCGTAAATCGGGCCGACCATGCGGAAAGCCGAGGATGACAGCCCCGCCACCAGAACCGCGCCGACCGCCAACGGCGATAGCCGCCACGCAAGGGCGGGTCGCAACCGCGGTGCGCTTGGCACTTCGGGTTGTTTTAGCTTGGTCAGTGTGAGCGGCAGAAGCGAGGCACAGCACATCAGCGCCAGAATGTTGTATGAAATGTAGGATGCCGGTTCGAGGACACCGATCAGCAACTGAGCCGCCAATGATGCGCCCATATCGACGGATCGATAAGCCCCCATCGCGCGGCCCCGTGTTTCGTTCGTGACCTTTGATTGCAACCACGCCTCGATCACGGTGTAACAGCCGGCCACGCAGATGCCCGAGCCCACCCGCATGACGGCCCAGGCATAGACGTCGATCACCAGCATATGCGCCAAAAGCCCGATGGCCCCCATCGCCGTGCAGGCGGCGAAGGCACGGGAATGCCCGACGGACCCCATCAGGCGCGGCGCCCACCAGCAGCCGATGAAAAACCCGACGAAATGCGCGGAGCCGAGAAGGCCGACTTCTGCCGTGGTGAATCCGATCTGCAAGCCTGACAGGGCATCCAGTGGCCCAACGCCGCCGGAAGAGAGCTGCAACAGAATGACTGACAACAACAACGCAGCGAAAGAAATCAGAAGACGCATGAAACCTGCTCTTTTCGCCTATTGAGACCGGTTCGCACCGCGATGCCCGTCCGTTTTCGACAAAGGCGTGACGGTTTTCTCTTCTTTTGCGGTCATGCTGGGGGGGCTGGTTTTGAGCATGTTGTTCGTAATGGCCTGAAGCAAACATTAGCAATTCGAGCGACAAGGCGCGCGCTCGCCTGCCCGTGGGATGGCGATACAACCTTGCAGTTTGCCCGTTTATCCAAGCCAAGTCCGTAGAGGTTCAATAGCCTGCATCCAGCCTCACCAAATCGCCAGCCCGTGGGGACGGGCAGGCGATCGCGCGGCGCCTGCGGCTTGATTCCGCGCGGGGGGAGTAAGCGCGTTACTTCTGCTTCAGGCCAGTTCTATCTTTTCTTTACGCTGCCCTTCTGTCACGCCGCCACGCGTAAAGGCTCCGGCGTAAACTGCCCCGCTTTGGGCAGAACCTGCCACGCTGCTTCCGGCTCTGTGCGGGCCCGCAAGCGGCGTAATTCCCAGGCCCGGCGCGGTGTCAGCCCATGCGCGCCAGCCATGTGCCAGCGGGTTTCCACCGCCGGTGCGCCGCCCCGGTCCGGTGTCAGGATCAACCCCAGAGGCCAGTTGCCGCTGATCTCCCTGCCGGTTTCAGCCGCCAGATGCAGCCGTCGGATGGCCACGATCCCCGGCGCACCGGGCAGGTCGGTCACGACCAAAGGCACCGCGCCGGAACGCAGCACCTCTTCCATCGACCACAGCAAATCTTCCGCCCGCACCGGATCCAGAAAACTGATCCGCCCCGGATCAAACAAACGACAGACCCCTTCGGCATTCAGCCGCTCTGCCTGCCACGCGGGCGCGATCCAGAACACCGGCCCCTGCATCCGCGCCGCGATCAGGCAGGCCAGCGTGCGCCGCGCCGGCCCGCAAAGCTCATGCGCGCGCCCCAAGGTCAGCGAAAGATCGCCCAGAAACGGCAGGGCAGGGCGCGCGGGCGCGCGGGAAAAGGCAGCGCTGGTCATTGGCGCAGTATATGTGTTCTCTTTTTGTTCTCAATAGAAATCTGAAGATGAAACACCAAAACAGGAATTTTCAGGTTCTCAGATGATCCCTCAACCCATCGAAATTCGCCAAACCCATCTGGCCAAGGTTCGACTTCAGATCTTCTTCAAGGATGTGAACAACATGGTCGACATTGGCCTCACCAAGCGCCGCAACGGCATAGTGAAACGCCCGCCCCAGCATCACGAAATTCGCACCTAACGCCAGCGCGCGAAGAATGTCGAGGCCCCCGGCAATGCCGCCATCAAAGACCAGCGGGTAATCCGGGCCAACAGCGTCGCGAACGCCGGGCAGAACCTCTATCGACGCCGGAGAGCCATCGAACTGGCGACCAGCATGGTTCGAAATCCAGACCGCGTCGACGCCTTCTTTCTTCAATCGCGCCGCTTCTTCGGGCACCAGCACGCCCTTGACCATCATTGGTCCGTCCCAATGATCGCGCAGCCACTTCAGATAGTCCCAATCCGGAGACGTGCGGATCAAGTATCCGATGTGTTTCGTGGAAGAGAGCGCCCCCTGATTGCCTGTGTATTTCTCGATCGTGCGCAATTTCGGCAGCCCAAACTTTAACGTCCCGAACGCCCATGCCGGACGCATCGCGATCTGCGCCAGAATGCGCGGCGTCAGCTTCGGCGGTGTCGACATACCGCCCCTTTGCTGACGTTCGCGGCGGCTGGCGATTGGCACATCCGCTGTCAGAACCAGCGTCTTGAACCCGGAATCCTTGAAACGCTTCAGAAGGTCCACGCGAATATCCGCATCGCGCGGCGGGTAAAGCTGAAACCACGCGTCGGGCCCGCAATGTGGCCCGACCGTTTCCGGGGTCTGCGCTGCCACAGTCGACAGCGAGTACGGGATGCCCGTTTTCGCCCCGAGCCGCGCCAATATACGTTCCGCATCCGGCCACATCAGCCCCGACATGCCCACCGGCGCAATTCCAAAGGGCAGGGGATATTTGCGCCCAAGAAATTCGGTCGACAGATCGAATTCAAACTCTCCCGACAGTATCGCGGGATCAAACAAGATCTCGTCCAGTTTCGCCCGATTGCGCCGTACCGTGGCCTCGGTGCCCGTACCGCTGTCGAGATATTCCCACACGAAATGCGGAATGCGCCGCCTTGCAGCGGCTGCAAGGTCGGAAATCGCGGGAAATTTGCCATCCAGACTCATGCGCACATCTCTAGGACTTTCCCCCGGAAACACCAGTGGGGCCTCTGAAAATTCCTTCAATTCAACCATAAAGCTGCTAGGCTGATCTCAATTCTATTATAAGGGAGTGATTTCCATGACTGTCGAAGCCGCAATTCGTGCCGTCGCAAGTACCCAAGCCGTCGCTGATGTTGCTGTTCAGGCCTGGGCGCAGGATGAGGCGAAATTGACCGCCCAGGGCATCAACAACAACCAGCGAAAGGCGATGCTGATTGGTCAGTGCGCACATGAAGGCGCCGTCGGGAAAGTCTTCCGAGGGGCCACTGGCGCTGTTTCAGCCTTCTGGATTTCAGGTTTTGCCTTTTGGGTTGGAATTTTGTCCTTGTTTTGGCCGAAAATCCGGTTTTTGGGCGGACTCGCCCCGGGGATCACGCTGTTACGATCGGGATTTTATCCACGCCAAGCACAACCAGCCGCTTCAGGTTATGTCCAATAGCGGTGCAAGCGACCTGGAACTGTACCTTGGCCTGACCACGATAGCGCACCTGTTTCGAGCGCTTTGAAAACACGCGCTCATATGGCGCACGCATCTTGCTGAGCCAGCGATCCTTATCGCGGTTTTTTGCCGCCATATTGTTCTTCTTGATGACCGCGCTGTGACATCCTTTGCGTTTGAGTTCCCTCTGTGCAGGTGCAGTGCAATAGCCTTTGTCTGCATAAACAGCACCCTGATCCGGGCACACATGGCGCAGACCTTTGGCATCATCGACATTGGCCGGTGTGGCCGCCACTTTGTTGACCAGACCTGATTGCATGTCCACGCTGGCATGTTCCTTGTAGCCATACCAATATTTGTTTTTGTTCTTTGCGCCAAAACGCGCTTGCTTGTCGGCAGCAACCCTGGGAGCGGTTTCGTTGTTGAACTTCTCCAGACCCTTGGCGATGGCTTTGTCCCGATCACTCCAGTTCGAGAATTTCGAAACCAGCTGGCTGGCATCCACAAAGGTGAACACTTCCCGGATCAAACCTGCAGCCTTCAAGCTGACGCGCAGACGATTGAAAATGTCCATGAGCCCCTTTGTACCCAACCGCTTGCGGAAATCGCCGAAAAACGAGTGATCAGGTGTCTTCTCACTGAGCCCAAAGCCGCAAAACCATTTGGCTGCAAGGTTCTCACGCATGAACCGTTCCATCTCCCGATCGGAAATGTCCTCAAGGAATTGAAGCACCAGCATGCGAAACGCACGCCCGGCACCCAATTCAGGGCGCCCGCGATCAGAATAAAGCGCTGCCGGAGGCTTTGCCAAAGCACACAGGTCAACAACCGCTTCAAACTTGCGGTACGGATGATCAGCCAACACAAGCCCATCCAACGTTGCAAACATTTCAATCTGATCACGCTTCATAGCCAGCCACCCCAAAAAATACTCACGCAGACTGAATCAATTCATCACAGTCCTGTCCAGAGACTTTTCCGACAGGGCCATGAAAGCGCGCGGTTCACGGCAGTTCGCGAAAACCTCAACTATTCCGCATCGGCATTGAGACGCGTTTTCGGCAAATATTTCCAGACCGATGCACTGGCTGCGCAATATGCCCGCCAGCCGGAAAAGATTGCCAATCGCGTTTACGCAAACCGCATGAGCAACGGGTCCGAGGCATCCGGCGATGGCTGGCGCTATCGCGGGCGCGGATACCTGCAACTGACCGGAAAGGCGAATTACACCAGCTATGGAAATGCGCTGGGCATTGACCTTGTGGGCAATCCTGAGCTTGCCGCACAGCCCGCCGTTTCCTGGCAGATCGCCGCGCGTTACTGCGCGACCCGGAAGCGGTCCGGTAAGACGCTTTTGGCCTGGGCCGACGAAGAAGACTGGATGATGGTGACAAAAGGCATCAATGGCGGCACCCACGGTCTTCAGGACAGGATCAACCTGACCGAAAAAGCGCTGGCATCCCTGTCTGGTGCGATTTCGGTGGCGGAACAACAGCGCCTATTGGCCCATGCGGGGTTCGACCCGGGCGTCATCGACGGGCTGATGGGTCGGAACACACAGCGCGCAATTGACGAGGCTGCGGCGAAACTTGGCGCGCAACCGCCTGCGCTTTGGGACAAACTGCGCGACGTCGACTGATCTATTGGCAGTGTTTGAGAC
This sequence comes from uncultured Paracoccaceae bacterium, assembly GCA_951812305.1. Classification (GTDB taxonomy): domain Bacteria; phylum Pseudomonadota; class Alphaproteobacteria; order Rhodobacterales; family Rhodobacteraceae; genus Rhodobacter_B. The sequence continues at coordinate 460,052 of CATOSB010000002.1, read as the reverse complement.
CGGCGAAATCTGTTCGGCCTCTTTAGCCAAATTTTAAGTGTAATCGTAACTCCCAAGCACCCCCCACGTTTGAGTGTTATTGTCAGTTTTATGGTGAGTCGAATTTGCCATTTTGCGCGTGTTTTTTTCTTTCTTGTCTGAATTCTGTGGCGCCGGGTTGATTTCTCTGAATCAGTGGTGGGATGGATCAGGTTGCCGCCCTTGAACAACTTCTCGCCACGGCTCTGCGTCGGATCGCTGAGCTTGAAGCTGCGTTGGCGAGCATGGCGGAAGAGATCACGGACCTGCGCCGACAGTTGGCCAAGAACAGCAGCAATAGCAGCAAGCCCCCTTCAAGTGATGGCCTGAAGAAGCCAGCCCCGCGCAGCCTGCGTGGCAAATCCGGAAAGAAAAGTGGCGGCCAAGTTGGCCACCGGGGCGACACCCTGCGCCAGACGTCAACACCCGACTTTGTCGAACGGCATGAGGCGACGCATTGCAGCGCCTGTCAGAGCGCCCTGACGGCGGAGATGGTGAAAGGGATCGAGAAGCGTCAGGTGTTCGACTTGCCTGCGCCACGCCTGGAGGTCACCGAGCATCAGGCGGCGGTTTATTGTTGCGACCATTGTCGAGCCACGACGACGGCTGGCTTTCCCGATGGCGTGGCCGCGCATGTGCAATATGGCACGCGCATGCGGGCAGTGGCGGTCTATTGCAATGTTCAGCAGCTGATACCCGAGGATCGGGTCTGCCAGCTTATGCGCGACCTGTTTGGGGCCACCAGCTTGTGCGCGGCCAGCGTGACCAACTGGACGCGCGGCGCGGCAAATAAGATGGGTGTCGTGGTTGAACACATTCTCGCCCGGCTTGCCGAAGGCGGCGTTCGGCATCTGGACGAGACCGGACTTCGTGTTGCCGGCAAGCTGCACTGGCTGCACACGATCTGCGATACCGCCTTCACCCATTACCGCATCAGCGCCAAACGCGGTGCTGTTCCAACCTTCCTGACCGGCGGGACGATCATTCATGATCACTGGAAACCCTACTACGCCCATATGAGCGGAGTGGACGCCCACGCCCTCTGCGGGGCGCATCACTTGCGCGAACTCAAGGCCATCGAAGAGATCGAAAAAGAGCCTTGGGCGACGGAGATGAGCGCAGTGCTTCATAGCGCCAATCAGCTCAGATGCGCGGCTCAGGATCAAGGCGAGACCGAACTCCCGGAACTGGTTCGCCAGGGTATAGTCACCAGATACATGGCGATCCTCGCCAAGGGGCTCGCCTTCCACGAACGCCAGCCCCCGCTGGCCAAAAGCCCCGGCACCCGCGGCCGAAAAGCCAGGCGGCCAGGCCACAACCTGCTCCTCCGCCTGCGTGACTACCGCGATGACGTTTTGCGATTCATCGCCGACTTCGCGGTCCCATTCACAAACAATCAGGCCGAACAGGACCTGCGCATGATGAAGCTGCGCATGAAAATCTCGGGCACCTTCCGCACCCTCGAGGGCGCGCGGGTCTTCGCCGACATCAGGTCCGTCATCTCGACGGCCAGAAAACACCGGTTCAACATCCTGGAAATCCTGACCCTGTCACCACCTCAGATCATCGCACGGCTCTGACGGAACAAAACCCCGCAACCCTATCGGACAGGGTGCTTGGGAGTTACGTGTAATCGCCTTAACCTTTCCAAAGTGGACATCTCTCAGGAAAGGCAAGGCAACATGCAGGTACTTCTCGTCGACGACAACCCGGCCCGGCAGGATGATCTGATGATCCGGTTTTTGAAAAGCGGGTTTCAGATCACGTCGACTGCCAACCTTGATGTCGCCCAAACCTATCTAGAATGCGGGCTGGTCGACCTCCTGGTGATGGCAGAGCGGGTCGGCGGGCAGTTGGCGCATTCCATTGCTTTGCGGGCCGAACATCGCAACAACGACGTTTCGACAATTCTCCTGACAGAGAGGACCGGTCGCGAAGTCGATGAGATTTTCGAGCTGATTCCGTCGGTTCACTGCATTCTGGCCGACGACATGCCGCCGGAAACGATCGTTCGCTTCGGTCGTGGCTCAATCGACAGCGCAGCAGTGTCGATGTCGGTGCGCGATGCCGTCCTGCAACGCCGGATGGAACAACGCCAGCGCGAACAGGATTTACAGGCGCTTGAACGGGCCGCCTAAACGGCGTCGGAACATGTGAACAAAAGCTGAACAACGCTTTATCTTGGCGCGCGATCAGATTATGGTCGCGGCCCATGAGCAGTTTTGACGACAGCGACGCATTCGAGGCCGCCGCAGCGGTCCCCTTGTCGCAACGCGCCCTGATGGCCGGACGGCCAGCGGCCTATCTTGATGACCTGAACCCCGCCCAACGCGAGGCCGTGGAAGCATTGGAGGGACCCGTCCTGATGCTCGCGGGCGCCGGGACCGGCAAAACCAAGGCGCTGACCACCCGCATTGCGCATCTGTTGAACACTGGAACAGCGCGCCCGAACGAAATTCTCGCCGTGACTTTTACCAACAAAGCCGCGCGCGAGATGAAAAACCGGGTGCAAAGGTTGTTGGGTCAAACGGTGGAAGGGATGCCGTGGCTCGGTACATTCCACGCGATCTGTGTGAAACTACTGCGTCGTCACGCAGAACTGGTTGATCTGAAATCGAATTTCACGATTCTGGACACGGATGATCAAGTTCGGTTGCTGAAACAGCTGATCCTTGCCGCCAATATCGACGAAAAACGTTGGCCGCCCCGGATGTTGTCTTCGATCATCGACAATTGGAAAAACCGCGCCTGGACGCCCGACAAAGTGCCGGTCGCGGAAAGTGGCGCGTTCAACCAGCGCGGCGTCGAGTTATACACGCAATATCAGGTGCGGTTACGCGAACTGAACGCGGTCGATTTCGGCGACCTGCTGTTGCACGTTCTGACGATATTCCAGACGCATGAGGATGTGCTGGCCCAATATCAGCGCTGGTTTCGCTATATTCTGGTGGACGAGTATCAGGACACCAATGTCGCGCAATATCTCTGGCTGCGGTTGCTCGCGCAGGCGCATAAGAATGTCTGTTGCGTGGGCGATGACGACCAGTCGATCTATGGCTGGCGCGGGGCCGAGGTGGGCAACATCCTGCGGTTTGAGAAGGATTTTCCGGGTGCCAAGGTGATCCGGCTGGAACAGAACTATCGCTCCACACCCCATATCCTCGCCGCCGCCTCCGGCGTCATCGACAAGAATGCCGGACGGCTGGGCAAGACTCTGTTCACCGAACTCAACGATGGCGAGAAAGTCCGCCTGATCGGACATTGGGATGGCGAGGAAGAGGCGCGCTGGATCGGCGAGGAAATTGAGTCAATGCAGCAGGGTACGCGCGGGATGCGGCCCTTTGATCTCGACCACATGGCGATCCTCGTTCGTGCCTCGCACCAGATGCGCGCCTTTGAAGATCGGTTCCTGACCACCGGGTTGCCCTATCGCGTCATCGGCGGCCCGCGGTTTTACGAACGCATGGAAATACGCGATGCGATGGCCTATTTCCGCGTCGCCTGCTCACCCGATGACGATCTGGCCTTTGAACGCATCGTCAACACCCCCAAACGCGGCGTGGGCGATAAAGCGATGCAAAAAATCCAGCGCGCCGCGCGCGGCAACGGCGTGTCGCTTCTGGAAGGTGCGCGACTGGCGGTGGCGTCCGGCGATTTGACCGGAAGAGCAAAGGGCGAGGTCGAAAAACTCATTGCGCAGTTCGTGATCTGGCATAAGTCAACGCAGGACAAATCGAACAGTCACATAGAACTGGCAGAACAGATCCTCGACGATTCCGGTTACACGGAAATGTGGCAAAATGACAAAACACCCGAAGCACCGGGGCGTTTGGAAAATCTGAAAGAATTGGTCAAAGCCCTTGAACAGTTTGAGAATTTACAAGGATTTCTCGAGCATGTCTCGCTGATCATGGACAATGAAAGTGATGATGGAGGTTCGAAAGTGTCAATTATGACCCTTCACGCGGCCAAGGGGCTGGAATTCCCCGCTGTGTTCCTTCCCGGCTGGGAAGATGGACTTTTCCCGTCTCAGCGCTCGATGGACGAAAGCGGTCTCAAAGGTCTCGAGGAAGAACGCCGCCTCGCCTATGTCGGCATCACCCGCGCCGAGGAGCTTTGCACCATCAGCTTCGCCGCCAACCGCCGTGTCTATGGTCAGTGGCAATCTTCTATGCCGTCCCGTTTCATCGATGAACTCCCCGAGGATCACGTTGACGTTCTGACGCCGCCCGGCCTTTACGGCGGCGGTATGGCGGGGTCCGGGCTTGGTGGCGGCGGTCTGGAAGAAGCCGCCACGCGCGCCAATGTCTACAACTCCCCCGGTTGGCGGCGATTGCAGGAAAACCAGTCCCGCCGCCCGATGGCGCAACCAAAGGAAAGCCGGAATTCCGTCATCGACCTCGACGCGATCAGTGCGTTCACGCAAGGCGACCGCGTATTTCACCAAAAATTCGGCTATGGCTATGTGATGGGGATTGAAGGCGACAAGCTGGACATCGAATTCGAAAAGGCGGGATCCAAGAAAGTGATCGCCAAGTTCATCGTTCCCGCCGACCGGGTCGACGATATCCCGTTTTGAACATGCGTACTGAACAAGCGTTCAATTCGTGCCGGCATCCGACATCATTTTATCCGCCGCGATCCAGTTTTTCACCCGCCGCGCCGGGATCGGCTCTGGATTGGGCTGCACCGCGTACCATGCATCAAGCCTGGCCCGGTCATCCGGACCAAGGGCAACCGTTTTAACATCATCTACCATGCCGACCTTGGCGAAACCCATTGCAATCGTGTCAATAAAGGCCGGCACCTCGAAATATGCGGTGTGAATCAGCTCGTCCCATTCCAGCGTGTCGGCAAGTGCTGCCTTGATATCCGCCTTGGTCTGCTCGTCCGCGGCTGACATGCCAAGAACCGCACGAACCTTCTCCAGCGTCTTAAACGCTGCCTTGTTGCTGTAAATCGCCAGTTCTGAATCAATCGGCTCGGGCAGGGGATCGTACCATTCGTCGAATTCTGGCGGATGGGGCGTGATGCTGCGCACGCGTTCAGGAATGATGTCATCGCCCCACGCGCCCTCGCGTACCGAGGTCCAGATGATTTTGTTCAGCATCCGCGATACGGGTCGCCCGATCAAAAGCGCGAATTTGCGCAAAAACCACGCACCTGCCCAGAAAACCAGAAAGAAGGCGCAGAATTTAAACGAGATATTGAGGATAACAAAGACCTGGTCAGGAATTTCCCGGTCCGCGACCTGGCCGATGGGTGCCATCAAATGTTGTTCCCACTGATCACTGACGAATTCGTTCTCAAGGAACAAGCCGCCAAAGGCCACTATGACCAGCAGGATCATCAGCGTGAATTGCGCCGTGCTGATGATCGGGTCCAGAAAAGTGGGTGGCACAATCGGGGCGGTGACGTTGCGAATGTTGTAAAGCGCACTGATCGCCTCGTCATCGCGGTGCCACAGCCCGATCCATCGCCCGCCATATGTCTCGTAAAGTTTCTGCTTGTGGTGCCCGACAAACCGGCTGTCACGCCGCCTTTCCAGAAAAAAGATGATCGCGATACAGGGGATAGCAAAAAATCCCAGTGACAGAAGGACGAGGATCATTTCGGCGCCATCGCCCGAGGAAATGCCGTCTGTGATTGCGATCAAGGCGATGAGACCGATAAAGAAAACGAGCAATATCAGAGCGATACGGCCCGCCGTATAGGCCGAAAGCGCAAAGTTTCCGAGGCGCTGAAAAAGGAACCGGTTGGGGCGATAATCCAGATAGGGCGTGCCCACGGTGCACCAGCCCTTGAGGTGATCAAGCATTTTCTTTCGCCGAACCGCACGCAACAGGGCCGAATAAATCACGGATCCACCGTGACTGTGCCCGATCAGATAGAAATCGCGGCCCTGATCGTTGGTTTCGGCCAGCAAATGGTAAAGGTGGCGGCCGCTTTCGCGTCGCTTGGCTTCGCTGTTGGGGCCGTTTTCATCCATGAACCATTCAAATGGTTCAATTTCGACATCCGCCTCTTCCAACCCGAGACGATCAAAAAGCTGTTCAAGGAAATCGCTACCCGGTTCCCACCATTTCTTTACCAACGGTTCGGGGTTGGCCAGCGGGTCGTCGTCTTTCGTGCGTCCGCCACCGGTGCCATGCACCGTTATCAGCTTCACTCTGCGGTCATCCGAAGAAGCGTTCGACATTCCAAATCCAGTTGCGGCCGGCGGCCCGAAAGTATGAACAAAGTTACTCAATCAACGGTGGAAAGTCTGCACCTGACCGGGCGCTTTGGCAACGGGCGGAGAGTTTGGCTGAATTCAGAATCAAAAAGCGGCGGCGTCAGGGAGGAGGAAGACGCCGCCGCTTGGTTCTCAGATAGCCTAGGGAGGAGGAGGGGCTATCCGATTTCGTTGGTGTTAGATTTGGTTTGCCGCTTGTTGCGCGATGTTGCGTATTTCGCTGCGACCGATGCCCAGATCGGCGAGTTCATGATCCGCCAGTCGGGACAGTTCTTTGAACGTGGTCGAATAGGCACGCCTACGCACAATTACGCGACGCGCATTCTCAAGACCCGTGCGGATGCGGGCGGCCAAGTTGGTTTCAAACCTGTGTAACTCTGTAACAAGTGCCATGTCAGTGCCTCTTGATCGTTTAGCGTTTCGTTATCGCAAACATAGCGAATTGCTGCAGGTGCACAACAATTGATAATGAAATGCCGCTATGCAGCATTTGCATGGATGCAATTTCTACTCAGCAAATACGGGCGCGTGAGATAAAGGTGCGGGATTTCATGGGACGAACCCGCTTTCTCGTTGGAATGGCGCGAATCATTCATTGGAGAATAGGGTTTTCGGTCGAGTTTGGGCCATTCATCTGCTGTTGAGAGTGGTCCTTTGCCCCTGAATTGGAAATATTTCGGGAATTCGTGGGAAATCTGACTTATGCCCGTAGTGATCTATATATTGTGTTGGAATTGGAGGGATATACCAGAAAATGCGTTCGAATTGGAAATAATCACTACAACACCTTGTGGTCAGAGGGTTGTTTGAACAACATAATGTGGCGCTGCGCCAAAATTCCTGTTGATTTCCATAAATTCCCATGTCATCCCTTGTTCCACGATGAAACGGGCAAAGAGGTCAGCAAGAACCTCTCCTCCCAAATAAAAGTCAGGTTTCGTACAGGCACCCGCTTTCATCTAACTAAGGATCCGGCGCGCGGGCGAGCAGACATCCCCCCAGGTGGCGCGCGCAGCTGGACTACCCGCTAAAGCGGGACGAGGGCGGCGAATTGGGACATGGCAGCACCCAATTCGCCGTTTCCGTTTCTGGGGACGGATTTGAAGGGGCGTAACAAGGAAGGACCGCGGGACAGTGGTTCGTAGGTTCAGAGGCGAATTCCACCAGAAAGTGGATGGCAAGGGCAGGGTGTCGATCCCGGCCCAGTTTCGCCGTGTGCTCGAAGCCGGTGATCCCGGTCGCACCGAAGGCGGTAACCCCGAATTTGTTGTGGTCTATGGTGATCACCGCCGTTCCTACCTTGAATGTTACACGATTGAGGCGATCGGTGAGGTCGACGAAAAGATTTCCGATATGCCGCGTGGTTCGCTTGAACGGCGTATGCTGGAACGCCTGTTTTCCGGACAATCTCTCTCTACAAATGTTGACGAAACCGGGCGCCTCGTGCTCCCGGCAAAGTTGCGCGCCAAGATTGGGTTGGATGCCGAGGCGTTTTTCATCGCAACCGGCGACACCTTCCAGATCTGGAAACCGGAAACCTATGAGGCCGAGGAGCTCAGTAAGACAGAAGCCTGGCTGGAAGATTTCCCGGAAGATTTCGATCCCTTGACCCTTCTTGACAAAGGTCGAGAGGGCTAGGCCGATGGCAGCGACCGCCGAAGTGTCCGCGCCAGAGCCACATATCCCCGTCCTTCTTCGCCCGTTGCTGGCCGAAGTAGCGCCTATATCCGGGCGCTGGCTTGATGGGACATTCGGCGCCGGCGGTTACAGTCGCGCGTTATTGGAAGAAGGCGCCGATGAGGTTATCGCGGTGGATCGTGACCCATATGTCTTTGAAATTGCCGCGGAATGGGCGGAGGTCTATGGCGATCGCCTGAAGCTGGTTGAAGGTACATTCGACAAGCTCGACCAGTACGCGAGCGAAAAACTTGACGGTGTCGTTCTCGATCTCGGTGTCTCATCCATGCAGCTCGACCAGCCGGATCGTGGGTTTTCCTTCATGGCCGACGGCCCGTTGAATATGCGCATGGGCAATACCGGGCTGACTGCCGCCGATGCGGTGAACGGGCTTTCAGAAGCCGCATTGGCCGACATTCTGTTTCACTTCGGCGAAGAACGTGCGTCACGCCGCATAGCGCGCGAAATCGTCAAGGTGCGAACGGACGCTCCGATCACCACCACATTGCAACTGGCCGAAATCATCGCCCGTTGCCTGCCGAAACCAAAACCCGGCCAGTCGCACTCTGCCACCCGGTCCTTCCAGGCATTGCGCATATATGTGAATGGCGAATACGAACAACTGGCCGCTGGCCTTGAAGCCGCCGAACGCGCGCTGAAACCCGGCGGTAAGCTGGCGGTTGTGACGTTTCATTCAATCGAGGACCGGATGGTGAAGCGGTTCATCCAGATCCGTTCTGGTCAGGGCGGGCAGGGCAGTCGCCATGCCCCGGCCACCGAACAAATGGCCCCGCGCTGGCGCGTGAAATCCCGCCGCGCGATTGGCCCCGATGACCGTGAGCTGGCAGAAAACCCACGCTCCCGCTCTGCCAAACTGCGCGTCGCCACACGATCTTGTGCCGAGGCTGGACCGGTGGATCGCGCCGCACTTGGGATGCCCATGTTGCCGGGAAGTGAGAGAAGCCGTTGAGATCGCTTGTTTATATTATGTCCGCGCTTGCCGTCATGGGGTTGGCCTTCTGGGCGTATACGGAAAACTACAAGACTCAGGATGCGCTTGATGAGGTGGCCGAGTTGCGTTCCGATATCGGGCTGCTCCTTGAAACCCGCGCCATCCTGAATGCCGAATGGGCTTATCTAAATCGGCCCGACCGCCTGCGCGAACTGGCGGAAATCAATTTCGAAACGCTTGGCCTGATCCCGCTACGCCCGGAGCAATTCGGCAGAATTGAGCAAATCGGATACCCGCCACTCGTCATCGAGGAACCGGTCGAGGTCATGGGCCTGCGGCCCGAGGTACTGCAACAAATTTACTATCAGAGTATGGTGCCATGAAACGCACGCCCCTTCGCCCCTTGGCCCGCATCCTTGCCGCAAGACAGCAGGGTGAAAACCCTGACGTGATTGAAAAGGAAAACCTGCGCCTTCGCCATGAAGAGATGCGTGACAAGTCCCGTCTGCGCGCGGAAAGCCGCCTGTGGGTGTTGTCGCTGTTTTTCTTCGCGGCCTTCGCAATGGTGGGCGGGCGCATGGCGGTCATGGCGGCATCCGAACCCGCCGAACCACGTCGTCTGGCTTCCACCAGTCGGATTGTGGCCGAACGCGCCGATATCGTGGACCGCAACGGGCGGCTTCTGGCCACAAATCTGCAAACGCATTCTCTTTACGCCCAGCCGCCGGAAATGGTGGAACCTGAACGCGCTGCGCGCGAACTGGTGCGCATATTCCCTGATCTGGACGAAAAGCGTCTGATCAAGGATTTCACTGGAGAACGCAAGTTTCTCTGGATCAAACGAAAGATTTCCCCGGAACAACAACAGCTTGTGCACGATCTCGGCGAACCGGGTTTGCTGTTTGGCCCCCGCGAAATGCGCCTATACCCCAACGGCAGACTGGCTGCGCATATCCTTGGTGGCTACGGCTTTGGGCGCGAAGGTGTACACGCCGCCGAGGTGATTGGCACCGCTGGTGTTGAAAAAGCTTTCGATGCATTTCTGCGTGACCCCGCACAAGAAGGTCGCCCGCTGCAATTGTCTATCGATCTGACAATTCAGGCGGCCGTCGAACGTGTTCTCTACGGCGGAATGCGGCTGATGAACGCCAAGGGCGCGACGGCGGTTTTGATGGATGTTCACACCGGCGAAATAATCTCGATGGCTAGCCTGCCGGACTTTGACCCTAATGATCGCCCGCTGCCGCTGATCGAGGGCGATAAGGCGGATGACCCGCTGTTCAACCGCGCCGTTCAGGGCGTTTACGAACTCGGGTCAACTTTCAAGATCCTGACGATGGCACAGGCAATGAACATTGGCCTCGTCAATCCGCACACCGAAGTTGACGCCAACGCGCCACTTGTCTGGGGCAAGTTCAAAATCCGCGAATGGGGTCGCAAGAACTATGGCCCCCGACTTTCGGTGACAAAGGCCATCGTCAAATCATCAAACGTTGCGACGGCCAATGTCGCACGCATGATCGGCATCAAACGGCAGAAGGCTTTTTTCAAGCAGCTCGGTTTTTTCGATCCGACTCCTGTGGAACTGGTCGAGGCCCCCGGCGCCAAACCGCTTATCCCAAAAGTTTGGTCGGAAATCGTAACGATCACAACGTCTTATGGTCATGGCATGTCTGCCAGCCCGCTGCATCTGGCCAGCGCTTACGCCAGCGTTCTGAATGGCGGTACCAGGATCAAACCCACACTTTTGCGCCGCACTACGCCACAAAATGGCGAAAGAGTCGTCTCGGTGGATGTGTCCCGATATTCACGCGAAATGTTGCGAAAGGTTGTCACCGAAGGCACTGCATCCTTCGGCGAGGTGCCCGGATACGAGGTCGGCGGAAAAACCGGTACCGCCGACAAACCGCGCCCGCGCGGCGGTTATTATGACGACAAGGTCATCGCCACATTCGCCAGCATCTTCCCCGCCAACGACCCGAAATACGTTCTTGTTGTGACGCTGGACGAACCGGTCGAAACATCCGGCCCAAAACCACGCCGCACGGCGGGTTGGACGGCCGTCCCTGTGGCCGCCGAAATCATCCGCCGCACCGCCCCGCTTCTTGGCCTCAGACCATCCGTTGAACCTTTGGCCCTTGATCAGGTAACAATGACAAGAAGCCGATAATTAATATGAGCGGGACAATATGGCGGATCGGGCGAAAACGCTCTCGGAACTAGGGTTAACGGCGCAATCGGGCGGTGATGCCAGGATTACCGGGTTGTCAGTGGACAGCCGCACAGTTGAGCCGGGCCATTTATTTGCGGCACTTCCCGGGTCCAATATCCACGGTGGCGAATTCATTCAATATGCGCTGCGTATGGACGCAGGTGCGATTCTGACGGATCGCATCGGCGCGGACATCGCATCAAAGGAACTCTCCGAAGCCAACGTGCCTTTGGTGATCGCCGAGGACCCACGCCAGACGTTGGCCTATGCCGCCGCGTTGTGGTTCGGCGCGCAGCCGGAAACCGTCGTCGCCGTTACCGGCACAAACGGAAAAACATCCGTTGCCACCTTCGCACGCCAGATTTGGACGCATATTGGCCTGCCATCCGTCAATCTCGGCACGACCGGGGTCGAGGGCGCCTGGAACAGACCCTTGGCACACACCACGCCGGAACCCATCACGCTGCACAGCATTCTCGCAGAATTGGCCGCGCGTGACATCCAGCATGTCGCGATGGAGGCGTCCTCGCACGGTCTCGCGCAGAGTCGCCTTGACGGCGTTCAGGTCGCCGCTGGGGCGTTCACCAATCTGTCGCAAGACCACCTCGACTATCACGCTGATTTCGATGAGTATTTCGATGCCAAGGCCGGATTGTTCCGGCGTATCGTCAGCGAAGATGGCGTTGCGGTTGTCAATATCGACGACCGGCGCGGACAGGCGATGGCCGAAATTGCAGACGCACGGGGTCTTGAACTCATCACCGTTGGCCGGGCCGAAAACGCCGTTCTGCGAATCCGCGCGCAACGGTTCGATGCCACGGGTCAGGAACTGCGCTTTGACTGGAACGGCAGGCCGCGACTTGTGCGGATGGAACTGATCGGCGGGTTTCAGGCCGAAAACGTGCTGACCGCCGCAGGGCTGGTCATCGCATCGGGCTGTGACCCGGCCAGTACGTTTGACACGCTTCAGGAACTGAAAGGCGTGCGCGGGCGTATGGAGCTGGCCGCGACACGCGACAACGGGTCCTCTGTCTTTGTCGATTATTCCCACACGCCCGAGGCTTTGCGCACCGCGCTGCGCGCCCTGCGCCCGCATGTTCTGGGCCGTCTGATCGTCGTCTTCGGCGCTGGCGGCGACCGCGACCCGTACAAACGCCCGATGATGGGCGCCGCCGCGCGCGACAATTCGGATGTCATTTTCGTCACCGACGACAACCCACGAACCGAGGACCCGGACATCATCCGCGCCGCGATTATGGCTGAATGCCCCGAGGCGACAGAAGTCCCCGACCGCGCCGAGGCCATCCTGCGCGGCGTTGATGCCCTGCAACCCGGTGATGCACTTCTGGTCGCGGGCAAAGGCCATGAAACCGGGCAGGTTGTCGGCGATGATGTCTTCCCTTTCGACGATGTCGAACAGGCCAGCGTCGCCGTTGCCGCGCTTGACGGTGGCCCCGCGTGAGCCTTTGGACGGCTGAAGAGGCCACCGCCGCAACAGGTGGCAAAACGGCCAGCCACTGGTCCGCAACCGGCGTTTCCATCGACACCCGCACCCTGCAACGCGGCGATCTGTTCGTAGCCCTGAAGGATGCGCGCGATGGCCACGATTTCGTCGCCCAAGCGCTGGATAAAGGCGCTGCCGCGGCACTGGTCAGCCGCGTGCCCGATAGTGTGTCACGAGACAAACTATTGATCGTAAAAGATGTTTTGCAAGGGCTGGAGGCGCTGGGCCAGACCGCCCGTGAAAGGACCCGCGCACAGGTCATCGCGATCACCGGGTCGGTCGGCAAGACCAGCACCAAGGAAATGATGCGCACCGTCCTGTCCCGTCAGGGCAGCGTCCACGCCGCCGAAGCCTCCTACAACAACCACTGGGGTGTACCGCTGACGCTGGCCCGGATGCCTGAAGATGTCGATTTCGCCATCCTCGAAATCGGTATGAACCACCCCGGCGAAATCGCCCCGCTGGCGAAACAGGCCGCACCTGATGTCGCCCTGATCACCACCATCGCCGCCGCGCATCTGGAGGCGTTCGACGACCTTGCAGGAATCGCGCGCGAAAAAGCGTCGATCTTCGAAGGCCTGCGCAAGGGCGGCACCGCTTTGATCCCCGGCGATCTGGATGAGACACCGGTGATGCAGGCAAGCCACCCAACGGCCAAAACCTTCGGCCAGAGTAACCATCCTTACCAGATAACTGACATCCGCCTCGGCGGCGGGGCCACGATCGTGCGCGCAAAGATCGGCGACGAAGACGTCACATTCAAACTTTCCGCGCCCGGGCGCCACTTTGCTCAAGGCGCGCTGGCCATTCTGGCCGTCGTTGACAGCCTAAATCTTGATCTCGCGCTGGCGGCGCAGGACCTTGCGCTTTGGCAACCGGTGGAAGGGCGGGGCTTGCAGGAAACACGCCTTCTGGACCAGATGGATACGTCCACCGCTTTCGATCTTTACGACGACGCCTTCAACGCCAACCCGACCTCAATGGCCGCCTCTTTGGAAGTTCTGGCCGCCGCGACACCAGTGGACAATGTGGGCCGTATCACCAAAGGTCGCCGGATCGCCATTCTCGGCGACATGTTGGAACTTGGCCCCGAAGAGGCCGCAATGCACAAAAACATCGCTGACCTTTCAAGCATGGACGCTGTTGATTTGGTACACACCGTCGGGCCGCGGATGCTGGCGCTGTTTCAGGCGCTTCCGGTCGACAAGCAGGGCGTTCAAGCCGAGACCGCCGACGAATTGGCGGCCCGCGCACACAACTTGGTCGACGCCGGCGATGTGATCCTGGTGAAAGGCTCCAAGGGCTCCAAGGTCAGCCTTCTGGTTGACGCCTTAAGAAAACTCAGCCATCCGCAGGCTACCGAAAACGAAGGATGAGTGAATGCTTTACTGGCTGCAAAACCTGTCTGATGGCGGCGATTTCTTCAATCTGTTCCGCTACATCACGTTTCGCTCTGGTGGTGCCTTCTTCACTGCTTTGGTGTTCGGGTTCATCTTCGGCCTGCCCCTGATTAACTTGCTGAAACGCAAGCAGGGCAAAGGTCAGCCGATCCGCGACGACGGGCCGGAAAGCCACATCCTGAACAAGCAGGGCACGCCAACGATGGGCGGTTTGCTGATCCTGTCGGCGCTTGTTGTCTCCAGCCTTCTTTGGGTGCGCCTCGACAACCCGTATATATGGATCATCCTTTTCGTGACGGTTGGATTCGGGTTGGTCGGTTTCGCTGACGACTACGCCAAAGTCTCTAAGAACAACCACAAGGGCGTCTCCGGCAGGGTGCGGTTTTCGATAGGCCTGCTGATCGCCGCGATTGCCGGATATTGGGCAGCAATGGTGCATCCCGACGACCTCGCGTTCCGACTTGCGATGCCGGTTTTCAAGGATGTGCTTCTTAACCTTGGTTACCTGTTCGTGCCGTTTTCGATGATCGTAATCGTAGGCGCGGCGAATTCCGTTAACCTCACCGACGGGCTGGACGGGCTGGCGATCATGCCGGTGATGATCGCCGCCGGTACGCTGGGCATCATTTCTTATGCGGTCGGCCGGGTCGACTTTACCGAATATCTCGATGTGCATTATGTCCCCGGAACCGGCGAAATCCTTGTTTTTGCCAGCGCCCTGATTGGCGGTGGCTTGGGTTTTCTCTGGTACAACGCGCCGCCCGCCGCCGTCTTCATGGGCGACACTGGATCGCTTGCTTTGGGCGGGGCTTTGGGCGCCATCGCTGTGGCCTCAAAGCATGAAATCGTGCTGGCCATCGTGGGTGGTTTGTTCGTGGTCGAGGCGCTTTCGGTCATCATTCAGGTCGTCTATTTCAAACGCACTGGTAAGCGGGTCTTTCTGATGGCGCCAATCCATCACCATTTCGAAAAACGAGGCTGGGCAGAGCCGCAAATCGTGATCCGGTTCTGGATTATTTCGCTTGTTCTTGCGCTGATCGGTCTTGCAACGCTTAAACTTCGTTAACGCCTGATAGGGAGGTAATACCTTGATCCCGGTGCGCGGATATGAGGGGCAAAAGGTGGCCGTTCTGGGTCTTGGGCGCTCGGGTATGGCTGCCGCGAAAGCGCTGGAAGCCGGCTGCGCAGAGGTCCTTGCGTGGGATGACAGTGTGGAAGCACGGGCGGGTGCCGAAAATGCCGGCCTGACCCTGCATGACTTATCCAAAGTAAATGCATTTGAGGGCGTCGCCACGCTCATCGTCTCCCCCGGCATCCCGCATTTCTATCCCGAACCGAACCCGATCATCGCCGCCGCGTGGGACGCGGGCGTGCCGGTCGATAACGACATTGGCCTGTTTTTCCGCAGTTTCGCAACGCGCGACTGGGACAAATTCGATGTTATGCCACAAGTCGTGGCTGTCACCGGATCCAACGGCAAATCGACCACCGCCGCGCTTACTCACCACATTCTTGAAGCCACCGGGAAGCCCACGCAACTTGCCGGCAATATAGGTCGCGGGGTGCTGGATATTGAACCGGCAGAGGACGGGTCCGTCGTCGTTCTGGAACTTTCCTCCTATCAAACCGATCTGGCGCGCGCCTTGACGCCGGACATCGCCGTATTCACCAATCTTACCGCCGATCATCTTGATCGGCACGGCGGCATGGGCGGATATTTCGCGGCCAAACGGCGGCTTTTTGTCGAGGGTGCGCCCGATTGCGCTGTTGTAGGTGTTGACGAGGCTGAGGGGCGGTTTCTGGCCAATCAACTGAGCATTGGTCCCACGGATGATCGCATCATCCGCATCTCGTCTGGTCAAAAACTTTCCGGCCCGGGCTGGCATGTATTTGCCAAAAAAGGATTTCTTTCCGAATGGCGTAAGGGTCGCCAGATCGCGTCCATCGATCTGCGCGGGA
Source organism: uncultured Paracoccaceae bacterium (assembly GCA_951812305.1). Taxonomy (GTDB): domain Bacteria; phylum Pseudomonadota; class Alphaproteobacteria; order Rhodobacterales; family Rhodobacteraceae; genus Rhodobacter_B. The sequence goes on along the minus strand of CATOSB010000002.1, from coordinate 444,095 downwards.
TCAAAAGCCTGCCCGGCGCCCATAACCACCAGAACGCCTGCGCCGCCTATGCCGCCTGTCGGCGCTTGGGATTGGCACCGAAAGTTATTGAACAGGCGTTCATATCCTTCAAGGGCCTCGCGCATCGCAGCCAGATCGTCGCTGAGGCAAACGGCGTAACCTTCGTTAACGACAGCAAAGCAACTAACGCGGAAAGTGCCGCGCGGGCTTTACAGACATTCGATTCGATCAGATGGATCGCCGGTGGTCTCGCCAAGGACGGCGGCATCGCCGAATTGTCACCCCATCTCGGGGCTGTCGTGAAAGCCTATCTCATCGGCCATTCTGCGCGCGATTTCGCTTTGCAACTCGGAAACACACCGCATGAAATCTGCGAAACGATGGATCGTGCGGTTGAAATGGCGTTGGATGATGCACAGTCAGGCGACACGGTCCTTCTTGCTCCTGCCGCGGCCAGTTTCGATCAATACCCGAATTTCGAGATACGCGGCGAGGACTTCACCGAAAACGTGCAACGGGCCCTGAATTAACGGCCCCAAACCCCTTTAGTGCTGGTATGAATCGGTAACTTTCGTTAAAGTTATCCACAGACTCGGCAAACGGGCGTGTGTAGAGGCAGTTTCAGGCGGTATTTCATGACCGAAATGGTGTTTGGCACCCATCAGGTTCGCGATGGCGAGCCGATTTTGCCGCGTTGGTGGCGGACAATCGACAAATGGACGCTGTCCGCGATCCTTCTTCTCTTCAGCGTTGGCATCCTGCTTGGTCTCGCAGCTTCACCGCCTTTGGCGAGTCGCAACGGTTTTGGGGCCTTCCATTACGTCCAGAAACAGGCGTTTTTCGGTACGCTGGCGCTGACGGCAATGGTCCTGACCTCAATGATGTCACCGCAACTGGTGCGCCGCCTTGGCGTTTTGGGCTTCCTTTGTGCATTCGCCGCACTCGCCCTGTTGCCGATCTTCGGCACCGATTTCGGCAAGGGCGCGGTGCGATGGTATTCGCTCGGTTTTGGATCCTTCCAGCCATCGGAATTCCTGAAGCCCGGCCTGATTATCGTCACCGCATGGCTTATGGCGGCCAGCCAGGAAATTAACGGACCGTCGGGGCGGCTTTACTCCTTCTTCATCACGATGGTCGTTGTCACCCTTCTTGCGATGCAACCCGATTTCGGGCAGGCCGCGCTGGTTCTGTTCGGCTGGGGTGTCATGTATTTTATCGCCGGTGCGCCCTTCTTCCTGCTGGTCTCGATGGCCGCCGGCGTGGTTGGAGCGGGCACGCTGGCCTATAACAACTCTGAACATTTCGCGCGGCGCATCGACGGTTTCCTGACGCCAGAGGTGGACCCGACCACCCAGCTTGGCTATGCCACCGGCGCGATCCGCGAAGGCGGCTTTTTCGGCGTCGGCGTGGGCGAGGGCAGTGTGAAGTGGTCCCTGCCGGACGCACACACAGATTTCATCATCGCAGTAGCGGCAGAGGAATACGGGCTGGTTCTCGTCCTCTTCATCATCATGCTGTTTGCAGGTGTCACGCTTAGATCCCTGTTCAGACTGGTCAAGGAACGCGATCCGTTCATCCGGCTCGCCGGTACGGGTCTTGCTTGTACCTTCGGCGTTCAGGCCATCATCAACATGGGCGTCGCGGTTCGGCTTTTACCCGCCAAAGGCATGACATTGCCATTCGTCAGCTATGGCGGCTCGTCGCTCATCGCGGGCGGTATTGCAATCGGAATGCTTCTGGCCTTCACCCGCTCAAGACCACAGGGCGAGTTGCAGGACGCGCTTCGGGGCAGGGGGCGTTAGGTTTGGGTGACAAACCGCTCCTCGTGATCGCCGCGGGCGGCACCGGCGGGCATATGTTTCCCGCGCAGGCGCTTGCCGAATATATGCTGCGCTCGGGCTGGCGGGTAAAGTTGACAACGGACGCACGCGGCGCGCGTTACACCAAGGGTTTTCCGCATTCAGTTGAGATCGTAGAGGTTTCCAGCGCCACCTTCGCGCGTGGCGGTCCGCTGGCGAAACTCATCGTCCCGTTCAAGATTCTGGGCGGCATCCTTTCAGCGAAAGCCATGTTCCGCAAAGATCCGCCAAACGTCGTGATCGGTTTCGGCGGTTATCCGTCGATCCCGGCGCTCGGCGCCGCGTGGTGGATGAAAATCCCCCGCATGATCCACGAACAAAACGGCGTTCTGGGGCGGGTTAACAAGGTTTTCGCTAAGAAAGTTAACGCCATCGCCTGCGGTACTTGGCCAACGGATTTGCCGGATGGCGCGAACGGCTCTGACGTCGGAAACCCCGTGCGCGCCGCCATCGCCGCCAAGGCCAATGCCCCCTATATCGCGCCCGGCGATCACCCGATGGACATACTTGTCATCGGCGGAAGTCAAGGCGCGCGTATCCTGTCAGACACTGTGCCTGCGGCCGTCGCTGGCCTTCCCGTCAACGTCAAATCAAACCTACGCATCAGCCATCAGGCCCGCGATGAGGACATGGCCCGCGTGAGTGAATTTTACGCAGCCGCCGATATCCGTGCCGAAGTGCAACCCTTCTTCAACGACGTCCCGCGCCGGATGAGCGCGGCGCAATTGGTGATCTCCCGTTCCGGCGCGTCAAGCGTCGCCGACATTTCGATCTTCGGCCGCCCGTCAATCCTGATCCCGTTCGCCGCAGCGACAGGCGACCACCAGACCGCCAACGCGCGCGGACTGGTCGACGCGGGCGCGGCTGTGCTGATCCCCGAATCCAGACTGGACGCCGCAACGCTTTCAGAGCATATCGGCGCCATCCTGAACGACCCGCAAGCGGCCACAATGATGGCGGCGGCGGCATTAACAGTAGGCCGACCAGAGGCAACAGAAAACCTGGCGGCAATGGTGGTAAATTTGGCAAAGGGGCAAAGCCGGGCAGATGAAACATGAGCGTTGGGAACGATTTCGGACATGCGGCATGAATGCGGCAACTAAACTTCCCGGGGAAATGGGACCGATCCATTTCGTTGGCATCGGCGGCATCGGCATGTCCGGCATTGCCGAGGTGCTGATCAATCACGGTTACCTTGTTCAAGGGTCCGACCTGAAAGAGAGCAAGATCACCGACCGCCTCGCCAAGATGGGGGCAAAGGTTTTCATCGGCCAGAAGGCGGAAAACCTGGATAACGCCGAAGTTGTGGTCATTTCATCAGCCATCAAACCCGGAAATGCCGAACTCGACGCCGCTCGCGCGCAGGGTCTGCCGGTCGTGCGCCGTGCCGAGATGCTGGCCGAACTCATGCGGCTCAAATCCAACATCGCCGTGGCGGGAACGCATGGCAAAACAACGACCACAACGATGGTCGCCACCCTGCTCGACGCGGGCGGGCTGGACCCGACCGTGATCAACGGCGGCATCATTCACGCCTACGGTTCAAACGCGCGGATGGGGCAGGGCGAGTGGATGGTGGTCGAAGCCGACGAATCCGACGGAACCTTCAACCGTTTGCCCGCCACAATCGCCATCGTCACCAATATCGACCCCGAACATATGGAACATTGGGGCACAGTCGAGAACTTGCACAAGGGGTTCGAGGATTTCGTCTCCAACATTCCGTTTTACGGGCTGGCGGTGTGCTGCACCGACGATGCAGCAGTGCAAACACTGGTGGGCAAGATCACCGACCGGCGCATTCTGACATTCGGCTTCAACGCGCAGGCCGATGTGCGCGCCATTAATCTGACCTATGAAAAAGGCATGGCGTGCTTCGACATCGCGCTTCAGTCTGAAAACAAGACAATCGAGGGCTGCACGCTGCCGATGCCCGGAAACCATAACGTTTCGAATGCGCTGGCGGCTGTCGCTGTCGCCCGTCATCTCGGCATGTCGCGGGACGGTATTCGCACCGCTCTGGCCGAATTCAAAGGCGTCAATCGCCGCTTCACCAAGGTTGGTGAGGTGAACGGTGTCACCATCATAGACGATTACGGCCACCATCCGACCGAAATCGCCGCAGTTCTGGAAGCGGCCCGTCAGGCGAGCGAGGGCCGGGTAATCGCCGTCCACCAACCCCATCGCTACACCCGCCTGTCCAATCATTTCGAGGAATTCTGCGGTTGTTTCCATGACGCGGATGTCGTGGCGATTGCCGAAGTGTTTGCGGCTGGCGAAGACCCGATCGAAGGCGCAAGCTGCGCCGATCTCGTCGCGGGTCTGGTGCGTCACGGCCATCGCCATGCCTCTGAAATCGCGGACGAGAATGATCTTGTCGCGCTGGTGAAATCCCACGCTAAACCCGGTGATATGGTTGTCTGTCTGGGCGCCGGCACGATCAGCGCCTGGGCCAATGCGCTGCCCAACCTTTTGGAGCGTTAAGCAATGGATTGGGGCAGCTTCCCATTCATGGCCATCGTGCTGACCGCCTTGATCGCTGGCATGTCCTCTTACCTGCGCGGCTTTGCAGCAGGGTTGAAAACCGTGCTTGTGGTTGCTGCCATGACCGTCGCCGCCGTGATCTATGGTTGGTACGTCGCACGACAGGGCGGCGACCTCGCGGGGCTTGCCCCGTTATCGCTGGTCTACTTTGTCGGTCTTCCGGCGACCGGCGCGGGTCTTATTGCGGCGTGGGTCGGCGACAAAGCGCGGCGCGGTCAGAAAGCGGAAAGTAACAAATCCGAGGAATAATCCACCAGCGATAAATGAATTGCCGCAACCAATCGCGGACTAAGCGAAAGCAAAAACCGAAATGGTGAAGAACCCGACCGAAACCGCCGCCATCCGGCTTTCTGCCGAAGATACCGGCGCGGGCAAGCACGGCACGTGGTTTCGCGGCGAACACACGCATTTCAACCCGTCCTGCGAACAGATGATCGACACAGACGCTGTCGCTGAACAGGTCCTGAAAGGATGGCTCCCTCCCGACAAACCCATCAAGCCTGACACCAAGATCACTGCCTTCGGCTCGTGCTTCGCCACCAACATCTCTGACTGGTTGTCGAAACGGAACTTCCGCGTTCTGAACAAGGGCGAAGACGCCACCCGTGCTTATGTCGTCACAATGGGCGAAGGCATGGTGAATTCTTTCGTCATTCGCCAGCAGTTCGAATGGGCGTGGGAGGGGCGCGTTTTCGACCAGCCTTTGTGGCACGGCTACAAGGCCGAAGAGTTCGGCTATGACCCTGAAATTCAGGCCGAGACCAAGCGCATCTTCGATGAAACTGAGGTCTTCATCCTGACATTCGGTCTCAGCGAAGTCTGGTATGACGAACCCACCGGCAACGTCTTCTGGCGCACCATCCCGAAGGAGGTCTATGACCCCGCGCGCCACAAGTTCCGTGTCTCAAGCGTCGAAGAAAACCGCGATAACATTGCCGCCATCTACCACCTGATCCGCAAACACCGCCCCGACGCCAAGATCATCTTTACCTTGTCCCCAATCCCGCTGATCGCAACGTTCCGCGACAACTCCAGTCTGACGTCCAATTCCGTCAGCAAATCCGTCCTGCGGGTCGCGATTGATGAGGTCGTGCGAGAACACGCCAACGAAGGCCACCTGTACTATTGGCCGAGCTTCGAAATCGTCACGGACGTCTTCCATTCACCGTGGAAACCCGACCGGCGCCACCCGCCGACCCGCGTGCTGCGTTACATCATGACGCTGTTTGAACATCATTGGTGCGACAGCCCCGCTGACAACCCTGCGCCCGATTTGCGCTTGGCCTGGGCGCGGGCCTGCGCAGTCTCCGGCTTGCTTCCGTTCGAATTGGAAGACATTCTCCATCGCCGCCGCAAATTCCGCCTGCGCAAGACGCTGAACAACCTGAGTTCTGGATAAGCGCTATATCTGGTATTCGACCTGCCTGATTGTTTCCGGCACGGTTATGGGTCCCATTTTAACTTTGGTTTTCCCGAGCATATAGGCTGCGACACACGAGATGAGGTGTACGAATGCGTTGGCAGGCGATCTGTGTCGAGTGTGTTCCAGTCCCATGCTGGTTTTCAACTTATCGAACAGAGTTTCGATGATGAACCGCCTTCGCAACAGGATTTTGTTCAGGATTGGCAGGAGATAGTTTTTCATGTTGCGGCGAATGCCGGTGACGAGGTGGAGCCCACGCTGCCAGAGCCGTTGGAAGAGGGATTTGGAGATATAGCCCTTATCAGCAAATATTTTGCCTTCGAGGCCCGCGATCATGGCTTCAAACGGCTTTCGATCATCGACATTACCTGCCGTGATTTTGACGGCCATGATCTCCCCCTTGTTGTTGATGATTAGATGCAGTTTGAAGCCAAAGAACCAGCCCATTGTGCTGCGACCGCGCTTTGCCAGCCCCTTGAAGACCTTGTTTCGATTAATGCGGGCATTGTGGCAGACCGCGAGCTTAGTGCTGTCGGCAAAATAGACGCCGGTTTTTTCACCGCTGAAGCAGTGCAGCAGTATGCAAAACGGCACCATTAATCTTGGCATGAGGCTGACAAACCGACCATAGCTCGGGAGGGTGCCAAAGCAGTCACGGTATTTCTGCTCAACGCCATAAATCCAATAATGTTTGAAGTCCTTGAACGGCGACAAGTGAAACAAGACCATGATGAACAGGCTCTCCCCCAGGGTCAGCTTGCCGGAGCGAAGCCTCTGACGACCCGAGGGGATCAACCGGTGGCGCTCCCAGTCCTCGTAGGTTTTTGCAAAATCATCGAGACAGACAAAAAGTGCGGTGTTAGTGATCGACATGAGTGGCGGTCCATATTGTGTCGCTTTTGAACCTTGAATCATGGGGCAACGTACCTGGAAACCCCTCTCACCCCATACTAATCACGGGGGCATTCAGGCTGGTCAACACGGGGCAAAAGGTGCGCGCCATGGAGAACAACTTCCCAATCAACGAAGATCTCGCTTATGAGAAGATCCGGGACCTCATGTTCGACATGATGGAAGAGGACCCCAACCGTTTCTACGCCCTCACGGATAAGCTCAATGAACTGGCTGCGCTCCCTAAAAGAACCATGACACTTGTGCTCGATCTGATGGCTGCCACTCCCTTTCAGGTGATCATCCCGAAACACGTACGGAAAAATGACCCTGATACATTCAAAGCAGATCACGAAACCGTTTCAAATGTTCTATTTCTTGGAGAGTTTGGCGGAATTGCCGTTGAACTGGAGCCAAATGAGGCTTTGAGAGAACCGAGGATCATTTCCATAACAATGGTGGAAATCCCTCATCGCAACCCTCTGCGAAAAAGGGTCAACGAGTATCGTAAAAAACGAATCAAAAAACGTAACTCCCAAGCACCCTGTCCGATAGGGTTGCGGGGTTTTGTTCCGTCAGAGCCGTGCGATGATCTGAGGTGGTGACAGGGTCAGGATTTCCAGGATGTTGAACCGGTGTTTTCTGGCCGTCGAGATGACGGACCTGATGTCGGCGAAGACCCGCGCGCCCTCGAGGGTGCGGAAGGTGCCCGAGATTTTCATGCGCAGCTTCATCATGCGCAGGTCCTGTTCGGCCTGATTGTTTGTGAATGGGACCGCGAAGTCGGCGATGAATCGCAAAACGTCATCGCGGTAGTCACGCAGGCGGAGGAGCAGGTTGTGGCCTGGCCGCCTGGCTTTTCGGCCGCGGGTGCCGGGGCTTTTGGCCAGCGGGGGCTGGCGTTCGTGGAAGGCGAGCCCCTTGGCGAGGATCGCCATGTATCTGGTGACGATACCCTGGCGAACCAGTTCCGGGAGTTCGGTCTCGCCTTGATCCTGAGCCGCGCATCTGAGCTGATTGGCGCTATGAAGCACTGCGCTCATCTCCGTCGCCCAAGGCTCTTTTTCGATCTCTTCGATGGCCTTGAGTTCGCGCAAGTGATGCGCCCCGCAGAGGGCGTGGGCGTCCACTCCGCTCATATGGGCGTAGTAGGGTTTCCAGTGATCATGAATGATCGTCCCGCCGGTCAGGAAGGTTGGAACAGCACCGCGTTTGGCGCTGATGCGGTAATGGGTGAAGGCGGTATCGCAGATCGTGTGCAGCCAGTGCAGCTTGCCGGCAACACGAAGTCCGGTCTCGTCCAGATGCCGAACGCCGCCTTCGGCAAGCCGGGCGAGAATGTGTTCAACCACGACACCCATCTTATTTGCCGCGCCGCGCGTCCAGTTGGTCACGCTGGCCGCGCACAAGCTGGTGGCCCCAAACAGGTCGCGCATAAGCTGGCAGACCCGATCCTCGGGTATCAGCTGCTGAACATTGCAATAGACCGCCACTGCCCGCATGCGCGTGCCATATTGCACATGCGCGGCCACGCCATCGGGAAAGCCAGCCGTCGTCGTGGCTCGACAATGGTCGCAACAATAAACCGCCGCCTGATGCTCGGTGACCTCCAGGCGTGGCGCAGGCAAGTCGAACACCTGACGCTTCTCGATCCCTTTCACCATCTCCGCCGTCAGGGCGCTCTGACAGGCGCTGCAATGCGTCGCCTCATGCCGTTCGACAAAGTCGGGTGTTGACGTCTGGCGCAGGGTGTCGCCCCGGTGGCCAACTTGGCCGCCACTTTTCTTTCCGGATTTGCCACGCAGGCTGCGCGGGGCTGGCTTCTTCAGGCCATCACTTGAAGGGGGCTTGCTGCTATTGCTGCTGTTCTTGGCCAACTGTCGGCGCAGGTCCGTGATCTCTTCCGCCATGCTCGCCAACGCAGCTTCAAGCTCAGCGATCCGACGCAGAGCCGTGGCGAGAAGTTGTTCAAGGGCGGCAACCTGATCCATCCCACCACTGATTCAGAGAAATCAACCCGGCGCCACAGAATTCAGACAAGAAAGAAAAAAAACACGCGCAAAATGGCAAATTCGACTCACCATAAAACTGACAATAACACTCAAACGTGGGGGGTGCTTGGGAGTTACCAAAAAACTACGAAAAAATTCTGTCGAGTAGTGCACTGGTGACGCCAACGTCTTATCCAGAATCGGGGTTATCTCAGCAAATTCCGATTTGACGCCGACGACGAATTGCATGGTCTGAAACACGCATTCATGGCCAGCATTCTCGCCGACTGGGATGCCGAAGATGCCTCCGTCGCGAAAGAAGCGGGCTGAAGCCGCTTCCAATTAGATTTGGATCAAGGACGTGGACAGTAGCCTCGGATACAGTTTTCACATGAGTGAATTACAACCCGAACCGCATCTGAAACGCCGGATTGGCCTTGGCCTGCTGACGGCCTATGGTGTCGGTGTCATGGTCGGCGCGGGCATCTATGTTCTTGTCGGTGCCGTCGCCGCAAATGCAGGGGTTTGGGCGCCTCTGGCGTTCCTCGGCGCGGGTCTTGTCGCCGCCCCTTCGGCCTTGAGTTACGCCGAACTGGCAACGCGGATCCCGGAAGCGGCTGGCGAGGCCGCGTTTGTCGAAAAGGGACTGAACTCGCATCTATTTTCGGTTCTCGTTGGCCTTGGCATCGTTGTGGCTGGCACGGTTTCCGCCGCCGCAGTCCTGCGTGGCGGCACCGGTTACCTGACCTCAATCATCGCCTTCGACCCGACATGGACCATCATCGCGCTCGGCGCCGCGCTGACCTTCGTCGCCATTCTCGGTGTGATGGAAAGCCTCGCACTGGCCGCGCTTTTCACTGTGGCCGAAGTCATCGGCCTCGCGCTTGTCATCTGGGCCGGTTTCGCTGCGCCACCATCGCCCGACTTGGCCGCCCCCGCCGCACCAGTCTGGAGCGGTATCGGTCTTGCCATCACGCTCGCCTTTTTTGCCTTCATCGGCTTTGAAGATATCGTCAACATGGCCGAGGAAACCCGCGATCCGTTGCGCGTTCTACCCCGTGCGATACTGTGGTCGCTGGTTATCACCACCGCGCTTTACGCTCTGGTCAGTTTCGCCGCCCTGCGCGCTGTGCCGGTCAGCGATTTGGCAGAGACCGGGCGGCCGTTGGCCGTTGTGTGGGAGCGCGGTACAGGCAGATCATCAGCTTTCCTTTCCGCCATCGCAACCGTTGCGGCCCTGAACGGCGTTCTCGCCCAGATCGTCATGGCCTCGCGCGTCCTTTACGGTCTTGGCCGACGCGAACGGCGGCTGGCAGGATTTCATCATGCGCACGCGAGATTCGGAACGCCCTGGGTTGCGACTCTGCTATTGGGGACACTGACCATCATCGCCGCACTTGCGCTGCCGGTCGCAGAACTCGCCGAAACCACGTCGATCATTTTGCTGATCGTCTTCGCCGTCGTGAACACCGCCCTCATCGCGCTGAAACGCCGTGAGCCGGACGCCCCGTTTCAAGTGCCGTCTTTTGTGCCCTGGGCTGGGCTTGTGACCGCGCTTGGTGCTCTTGGCCTGTCGATATGGAGCGTGTTGTGAGCCCGTCACTGATTGCCGGATGTATCTGGGTGTTGCTTGCTACCGTTACGGCGCTCTTGCCGATGCGGTATCAATACCCTCCAGGCCTATCTTTGCTGATCGCTGCACCACCGCTGATTGCATGGATCGGATATGAACATGGGATCGGTTTCGCCGTAATCGGCGTTCTTGCGTTCCTGTCAATGTTCCGCAGGCCATTGACCTATCTCGCAAAAAAGGCCCTAAAGCGAATATGACAATGTCACTGATCCTTGTTTGCCTTTGGGTTGTGGCCGCCTGCGCCATCGCGATGTTTCCGTCTAAACGCCACCATTGGCCTGCGGCTTATATTTTGATCGCGTTCGGCATCCCGCTTCTTGGATTCGTGACCTTTGAAAACGGCCCGTGGATCGGCCTCGTCTGCCTGATCGCGGGCATGTCGATTTTGCGCTGGCCCGTGATCTATTTGGGCCGTTGGTTACGCAATCGCGTGAATTAGGAATTGCGCACGCGCTCCGGTCATGCTGACCTGCACCGGGGAGGGCCGATATGCCAAGAAATATTGTCATCACCGGGGCGGCGGGCGGCATTGGCCGCGCGCTGTGTTTGCTTTTGGATAAGGACAACCTGTTGTTGATTGACCGCGCTGAAAGCGGGGTTGAACAATTCGCCGCTGAATTAAACGCGATCGCTCATACCGGCACACCGCTTTCTGTCGAGGAATGCGACGAAGCGATGGCGAAGCTCGACGGTCCCATCGATGGCTTTGTCCATCTTGCGGGGATATTCGTCCCTGATCCCGATCTTGGCGATGATCCTACGATCTGGAGCGACACAATCCGCGCCAATCTCGAAAATGCCTATAATTTTTCAACGGCTCTTGAACGCCGTTTGCCCGAACATGACGCGCCACCCGCCCGCGTTGTCTTCGTCTCATCGCTCGCCTTCCGGCAGGGGTCTGGCGATCACACCGCCTATACCGTGGCCAAGGGCGGCATTGTCGGCCTCACCCGCTCGCTCGCTCGCCGTTTTGCGCCGCGTGCCACCGTCAATGCGCTTGCACCGGGCATCATCGAAACGCCGATGCCGAAGCACATCATCGAGAATCGTGGCAACATGTTGAAGGCGATGAACCCGCTTGGCCGGTTCGGCCAGCCGGAAGAGGTGGCGTCGGTGATCCGTTTTCTGCTTTCCGATGAGGCCAGCTACATCAACGGCCAGACGATCAATGTCGATGGCGGACATTGGATGTCGTGAAGTTGGGTTAGAAGTAGTAGGTAAGTGCGCAGCCTAAACCTGCCCGAGCTTGTCTCGGGCGCTGCTCTGGCGTTTCAGACGAGGCCAACATTGCATCGCCCACACCGACGTAATACCGACGTAATACCGACGTAGAACCGACGTGGAATTAATGGCCGATCTTCCCCCCGTCCGCGGCACGCTAACCCCAGACCGATCGCTCGCCGATCTCACGTGGCTGCGTGTGGGCGGCCCCGCGGATTTCCTGTTTCAACCCGCCGATGCCGCTGATTTGGCAGCATTTTTGGAAGATCTCGACCCGGCCATTTCGATCTTCCCGATGGGCGTCGGCTCCAACCTGATCGTCCGCGACGGCGGTATCCGTGCGATTGTCATAAGGCTAGGTCGTAATTTCAATGGCATAGAAATCGACGGTGACCGCGTAACCGCCGGTGCCGCAGCCCTCGACGCCCATGTCGCGCGCAAGGCCGCGGATGCCGGTCTCGACCTTACTTTCCTGCGCACCATCCCCGGGGCCATAGGTGGCGCTGTGCGCATGAACGCGGGATGTTACGGTTCCTACGTCGCCGATGCATTCGTTTCCGCCCAAGCCGTTACACGCCAAGGGCAACAGATCACGCTCACGGCTGACGACCTGAATTTCCGCTACCGCCAGATCGACCTGGCCGAAGGCACCGTCATCACTTCAGCCACATTTCGCGCCCCGAAAGGCGACCCCAACGCCTTGAAAACAAAGATGGAAGAGCAACTCGCCAAACGCGACACCACCCAGCCAACCAAGGACCGCACCGCCGGTTCTACCTTCCGCAACCCGGCTGGATATTCCTCCACCGGGCAGGCGGATGATCGCCATGATCTGAAGGCCTGGAAGCTGATCGACGACGCCGGATTGCGCGGCCAAAGATTGGGCGGCGCGCAAATGTCTGAAAAACATCCTAATTTTCTGACAAATGCCGAAAACGCAACGGCGGAGGATTTAGAGCAACTCGGTGAATTCGTTCGAAAAAAGGTGTTTCAAACCGCGCAGATTCAGCTAGAATGGGAAGTGATCCGGGTCGGAGAGCCTCGGCAATAAAAGCAACACGCCCAAATGCCTGACAAAAGGCAGGGCGGAAAAGGCAGGCAAAGTTGGGAATGTCGAGCAGGACATCCCCCAAAGTGGCCGTTTTGATGGGTGGACCCTCGGCAGAGCGAGAGGTGTCGCTGTCATCAGGTCATGAATGCGCGAACGCGCTGCGGGGTGAGGGGTTTGAGGTCGTCGAAATCGACGCCGGCCCAGACCTTGTTGCGCGCCTGCAAGAATTTCAGCCAGACGTCTGTTTCAATGCCCTGCATGGTCGCTGGGGTGAGGATGGCTGTGTTCAGGGTATTCTTGAGTGGCTGCAAATCCCCTACACGCATTCAGGCGTTCTGTCGTCGGCGCTGGCGATGGACAAAGAACGCACCAAAGATATCTATCGTGCACACAAGCTGCCGGTCGCGCATTCGGTGCTTGCCGACAAGGAAGACATTCAATCCCGCCACGTGATGGCCCCACCCTATGTGGTGAAGCCCTATAACGAAGGTTCGTCCGTCGGCGTCTACATCGTCAATGAAAACGCAAATCAGCCGCCATTTCTGAACGAGGAAATGCCGGATCGGCTGATGGTCGAGGATTATGTCGATGGCCGCGAATTGACCGCCTCGGTCATTGGGGATCTGGCGTTGACGGTTACTGACATCATCACCGACGGCTGGTACGATTATCACGCGAAATACGCCGAAGGCGGGTCTCGCCATCAAGTTCCTGCCGACGTCCCGCAGGAGATTTTTGAGGCCTGTCTCGACTATGCCAAACGTGCCCATGACGCGCTTGGCTGTCGCGGGTTGACGCGCACGGATTTCCGTTGGGACGAGTCCAAGGGGATGGCCGGACTGATCCTTCTGGAAACCAATACCCAACCCGGCATGACGCCCACATCACTTTCGCCCGAACAGGCAGAGCACATGGGCATTCCGTTTGGACAGCTTTGCCGCCTTTTGGTCGAGGATGCCTCATGCAACCGGTGAACACACACGAAACCCCACGTCGCGATCCGGCGCCATCTAGGCTTTCCTATCGCATTCAGCGCTGGTGGCTGACGCCGTTCTTCCGCCGCCTCGTCCGACAGGGCCTGCCCGCGTTTGCGATGGTTTTCTTCGGTTTGTGGTTCTGGAACGATCAGGAAAACCGCGACGTGATCAACGACAAGATCGCCGAAATCCGCCAATCCGTCGCCGAACGTCCGGAGTTCATGGTCAAAGTCATGACCATCAATGGCGCATCGGTTGAGCTTGGTGATGATATCCGCGAGGTTCTTCCGGTCGATTTCCCGGTCAGCTCGTTTGATCTAGATCTGGAGGAAATGAAAGGCACCGTCGAAAAGCTCGACGCCGTCGCCACCGCCGAATTGCATGTGCGTCCCGGCGGTATCCTTCAGCTTGAAGTGACAGAACGCATCCCCGCGGTGATCTGGCGCAACCGCGCGACGCTGGAACTGTTGGATGCAGAGGGCCGCCGCGTTGCAGCCATTGTGCGCCGCACGGACCGTCGTGATCTGCCGCTGGTCGTGGGCGAGGGGGCCGATGCCGCCGTTCCAGAGGCTCTGAAGCTGTTCGCGGTTTCCCGTCCGCTTGAAGCGCGCCTGCGTGGGTTGATCCGTATGGGAGAGCGTCGGTGGGACGTCGCGTTGTTGCGAGATCAGCGCATTATGCTTCCCGAAAACGGTGCGCTTGCGGCGCTTGAAAGCGCCATCGCGCTTGATCAGGCGCAGGACCTTTTGGCACGGGATGTCAGCCATTTCGATCTGCGCAAATCCGGCAGACCAACTCTGCGGGTGGGCGACACCGCCATTGAAGAATTCCACCGAATCAAAGCTTTGAATGTTGGAGGCCAGTAACGATGAGCGATCTCTACCAATCCCAACGCGCGATGCGTGCCATGCGGCAGGCGGCCATGCAACGCGGTGTGATTGCGATTCTGGATATCGGCACCTCGAAAATTGCCTGTCTGGTGCTGCGTTTTGACGGGGCAGATCAGTTTGGCGATGACGGCGTCGGCTCTCTCGCGGGTCAATCTTCGTTCCGGGTCATCGGTGCATCCACAACTCGTTCGCGTGGCGTACGGTTTGGCGAGATTGACGCGATGGCGGAAACCGAACGCGCCAATCGCACCGCGCTTCAGGCCGCGCAGAAAATGGCCAATGTGCGGGTGGATCACGTCATCGCCTGTTTTTCCGGCGCCAATCCCCGCAGTTATGGGCTTGCCGGCGAAATTGAAGTGCAAAACACAGTTGTCGCAGAGCAAGACGTCGCCCGGGTATTGGCCTCTTGCGACATGCCGGACATTGGCGAAGAGCGTGAAATCATCCATGCGCAGCCGGTAAATTTCGCACTCGATCACCGCTCTGGCCTTGGCGATCCACGCGGCCAGATCGGCAACAAACTGGCCTGCGATCTGCATTTGCTGACAGTGGACGCTGCGGTTGTCCAGAACCTGTTCTACTGCATCCGCCGTTGCGATATGGAACTGGCCGGAATTGCGTCGTCGGCCTATGCTGCAGGGGTCTCTTCGCTGGTCGAAGACGAACAGGAACTTGGCGCGGCCTGCATCGATATGGGCGGTGGTTCGACCGGCATTTCGATCTTCATCAAAAAGCACATGATCTATTCCGATTCTATCCGGCTGGGTGGCGATCATGTGACTCAGGACATCTCGAAGGGCCTGCAGATCCCGATGGCGACTGCGGAGCGAATCAAAACCTTCTATGGCGGGGTCGTCGCGACCGGTATGGACGACCGGGAAATGATCGAAATCGGCGGCGATACCGGTGACTGGGAACACGACCGGCGCACCGTCAGCCGGGCAGAATTGATCGGCATTATGCGCCCCCGCGTCGAGGAGATTTTGGAAGAGGTTCGGTCCTGCCTTGACCGCGCCGGGTTCGACCATTTGCGCAGTCAGCAGATCGTTCTGACCGGCGGTGCAAGTCAGATCCCGGGCCTTGATGGCTTGGCGCCGAAAATCCTTGGTAATCAGGTGCGTATCGGGCGACCTTTACGTGTTCAGGGCTTGCCGCAGGCAGCGACTGGGGCGGCATTCGCAAGCTGCGTTGGCCTCTGCTTGTTTGCCGCACATCCGCAAGATGAATGGTGGGATTTTGAGGTGCCAATCGAACGCTATCCGGCCAGGTCATTGCGGCGAGCGGTGCGATGGTTCAAAGACAATTGGTGAACACAACAACTAGTGAAGTCGGCAAAATAACGCGGCATTGATCCACAAGCCCCCTAGAAATTGTGGCTATTTCGTGTCTTTTTAGGTGACGAGAGTGCAGGATAGCGCTAAGTTATCCACAAAATGAGCAGTAACACGGCCGGGACAGGGCCAAAGTTTATACAGCAGGCGGACAGACAATGACATTGAATTTGACGATTCCGGACCGGGCAGACCTGAAGCCGAAGATCACCGTGTTTGGTGTCGGTGGTGCGGGCGGAAATGCCGTGAACAACATGATCGAGAAAGAGCTCGAAGGTGTTGACTACGTCGTCGCCAATACCGATGCCCAAGCGCTTCAGCAAAGCCAGGCCAACAGTCGCATCCAGATGGGCGTTAAGGTCACCGAAGGGCTCGGCGCTGGCGCGCGGCCTTCTGTCGGTGCCGCCGCTGCGGAAGAAACCATCGAAGAAATCGTCGATCATCTTGCCGGCGCGCATATGTGCTTTATCACCGCTGGTATGGGCGGCGGCACGGGCACCGGCGCGGCACCGATCATCGCACAAGCAGCACGCGAACTTGGCGTTCTGACAGTCGGGGTTGTCACCAAGCCGTTCCAGTTCGAAGGGCAGAAACGGATGCGCCAGGCCGAGGATGGCGTCGACTCACTGCAAAAGATGGTCGATACGCTGATCATCATTCCGAACCAAAACCTGTTCCGTCTGGCAAATGAGAAAACCACGTTTACCGAGGCATTTTCACTCGCAGATGATGTTTTGTATCAGGGTGTTAAGGGCGTCACCGACCTCATGGTACGCCCGGGCCTGATAAACCTCGATTTCGCCGATGTCCGCGCTGTGATGGACGAAATGGGCAAGGCGATGATGGGAACCGGCGAGGCAACTGGCGAAGACCGCGCCACACAGGCCGCAGAGAAGGCGATTGCCAACCCGCTATTGGACGAAATCAGCCTGCGCGGCGCCAAAGGCGTGTTGATCAACATCACCGGCGGGCATGATCTGACGCTGTTTGAACTCGACGAGGCAGCGAACCGCATCCGCGAAGAGGTGGATGCGGATGCAAACATCATTGTCGGCTCGACGCTGGATGAGGGTCTGGACGGCTCGATGCGCGTCAGCGTTGTTGCCACCGGCATTGACGCCAACGAAGCCCATGCCGAGGTGCCGGTTCCGCGCCGTCGAATGGCCGAACCTCTGGCGCCGACAGTGTCGGTAGAGTCTGGCGCTGCTGTTGCGGTTGAGGAGGATACAGCCCCAATCGCGGCAGAAGCAGCGGTTGCCGACGACGAGCCTACGTTGTTTGAAGAACTGGATGCGCAGACCGCCGCCGCCGAAGAGCAGGCCGAAGGCATCGTTGAAGAGACTTCTGACAATCTGCCACCCCCGGCATATCAGCCGGAACCGGCGGCTTTTGAGCCACAGCAGGACGCCATTGAAGAGCAGCCCGCAGCGGCGGCATTCGTTGCCCCGAAGCCAGGAGCGCCTTCGCCCGAAGCGCTCGCGCGTCTACAGGCAGCCGTTGACAAGGCACCGCACCCGCTGCCGCAACGTGCAGCAGTGCAAACGCCCGCTCCGGCGTCTGCGGAAGATGACAAACCGCGCTTTGGGATCAATTCGCTGATCGGGCGGATGACCGGGGCAGGGGCAGAACCGGCGCGTCCGCAGCGCGCGGAGCCACCGCAAATGCAAGCTCCGGCGCCTGCGATGGAAGCCGAGGCGGATGACGATCAGGACCGGATCGAAATCCCGGCTTTCCTGCGCCGTCAAGCCAACTAGGCAAACGTTTCTCCCTCTCAGGGCCGGGCAACCGGCCCTTTTTTCTTGGGAATTGGACGGGATTCCGGCGATATCGGCAACATTTCGCCGACTATTTTCCCGCACATCAAAGCTTACCACCCTTCAAAATTTCCGGATCTGATTTGACGTTTGTCTGATCTGTGTGATTCAAGGAGTCTCCACTGCTGATATTGGAGGCTGGTTTGTTGGGAAATGTTTGTTTTTCAGAGCTTTATTCGAAGGTTGAGGCGGATTTTCAGGACCGCTTGCTCGGGTATCACAAGTCGCGCCGGGAGGGATTGTGCATCATAGCAAGCGTGATTTTGAACACGCGCAGCGTCAATCTGATGGAAAATGCGGCTGCTCTGCCCCGCGATATCGGCTCTGTGGACCACCGCTATCAATACATTTCGCGGGTTCTGGGCAATCCTCACATCGATACTGATGAGATCATGCAGGCCTATGTTGGTGAAATTTTCCGCCGCCAGTGTGAGGCCGGAGAAACGATTGTGGTGGCCCTTGATCAAAGCAAGCTCAACGAAGGGCATGAGGTTTTGATGTTATCGGTGCGGATGCGGGATCGGGCCCTCCCGGTCGCCTGGCGTGTACGCCAGACCAAAGGGCCGATTGGATGGCGCGTGCAACATGAGCTTTTGGAAGCAGTCCGCCCATGGCTCCCGGCGGATGCGCGTGTGTTGCTGGCGGGAGATCGGTTTTATGGAACCGCCCGATTGGTCGCATGGTGCCAGGAGGCTGGATGGGACTACCGGCTGCGCATGAAGGGAAATATCACACTGCAACATCAGGGTGGCGAGATGATGACGCGCGAAATTGCCCAACTGATGCCCGAAGGGCTTGTAAACGCTGAGCTTTACGGAACGGGCGTCTTTAGCAACATTGGAGTGCTTCACGAAGAGGGGCACAAAGAGCCTTGGATTATTGCCATGAATGCAGCACCGTCCGAGTACAAGGTGCTCGATTATGGAATGCGTTGGGGAATTGAAGCCATGTTCTCCGACTTCAAAACCCGGGGCTTTGAAATTACTCAAAGCCAGATCAAAAAGCCGGATCGATTGGCCCGCCTCATTTTGGTGCTGGCAATCGCCATGTACTGGGCTGTTTCAACCGGAGCAAACGAAGAGCACCACGTCGCAATACGCGGCGAAAAAAGGGGATTCGAAAAGCCCGAAGGTCCTTATGCTCTCTCTTCAAGACAGGCCTTCGTGCTATCCGACGATGCCTCGCAGGTTATGCCAAAATCCCCAAGCTCTGGGATGTCTGGCTAAATTGAAGGGTGGTAAGCACATCAAAGATATTTCAGAGCGTTGCAAAGAGTGAGTTGAGACATAGTTAGCCACCCGTTAACGCAGGTTAGCTGCCCGAATGCGGCGCGGCGTGGGGTTGGGACCATAGTGCAGACAACAATCAAATCCACTGTAAGCTTCACTGGTGTGGGGCTTCACACCGGGAAACCGGTGCGCATCGATGTTCAGCCCGCTTCCGCCGAATACGGAATCTGGTTTCGCCGCGTGGATGTCGTTGACGCCGATCCGTTTATTCCAGCCCGTTGGGATGCGGTGGTGTCTTCGACCTTATGTACCAAACTGGAAAATGACGCCGGTGTCGCGGTCTCAACCGTTGAGCACCTGATGGCTGCGCTGGCCGGATGCGGTATTCACAATGCGCTGATCGAAATCGACGGGCCGGAAGTTCCAATACTTGATGGAAGTTCCGCGCGGTTTGTTCGTGCCTTCGTGAAGAAGGGTGTGCGTCAGCTCGACACAGCGGTTCGGGCAATCAAGATCCTGAAAGTCGTAGAGGTTCGCGACGGCGAGGCCTTTGCCCGTGTCGAACCTGCAGATGATTTCGAAATTGATTTCCACATTGATTTCATCGACGAAGCGATAGGCAAGCAGTCGAAATCGTTGGGAATGGCAAACGGCGCTTTTGTGCACGAACTTTGCGACAGCCGCACTTTCTGTCGCCAGTCCGATGTCGATTACATGTTGAACAGCGGCATGGCGCTTGGTGGTTCGCTCAAAAACGCGGTTGTTGTTGATGGTGCCGAAGTACTGACGCCGGGTGGATTGCGCCATCGTGATGAGGCTGTGCGCCACAAGATGCTGGATGCCGTGGGCGATTTGGCATTGGCTGCGGCCCCGATTATCGGACGCTACACTGGCCACCGCGCCGGCCATGCCTTGACCAATGCGCTTGTGCGCGCGATTTACAACACGCCGGGTGCGTTCCGTATGGTTGATTGCGACGCGGTTGCCTCGGCAAAGCTGCCCGGAACGGGCGTAAGCATTCGCGATATCGCGGGCTTGCCACGCTTTGCCTGAAACGGTTGCAATTGCCGTTTTGCACCAGAATTTTATGTGCTAGAACAACGCCAAAGCAGCCGGGTGATAAACGCCCGTGCCAAGAGGGTGGGTTTTGATGTTGAGCGTTCGTCATTTCCTTTTTGCAACGGCAATCGTCGCGGTCGGCGCGGGTTGCAGCCGCAATCAGGAAGTCCCGCTTGAAGATCAAAGCGCCGAACAGATTTTTCGACAGGGCGAATTCCAGTTGGAAGTTGGCAAGGCTGACGATGCCGCGGAATTCTTTGGCGAGGTTGAACGACTTTATCCCTACTCGGAACTCGCCAAGCGCGCGCTGATAATGCAGGCTTTTGCCTATCATGAGGACAGCGACTACGAAAACAGTCGCGCCGCTGCGCAGCGTTACATCGATTTTTACCCGGCAGATGAAGATGCGGCATACGCCCAATACCTTCTTGCGCTTAGCTATTACGACCAGATCGATGAAGTTGGACGCGATCAGGGCCTGACGTTTCAGGCATTGCAGGCATTGCGTACGGTAATCGAGCGGTATCCTGACAGCGAATATGCCCGCTCTTCAATTCTGAAATTCGACCTCGCGTTTGACCATCTGGCAGCGAAAGAGATGGAAATCGGGCGCTATTACCTGAAACGCAACCACTTCGCTGCATCGATCAACCGATTCCGTGTTGTGGTGGAACAATTCCAGACCACGACCCACACGCCCGAAGCTCTTTATCGTCTGATCGAGGCGTATCTGTCGCTGGGCCTGACGGACGAGGCGCAAACCGCCGGTGCAATCCTTGGCCACAATTACCAGTCGACGGAATGGTATGACGATGGCTATACCCTGTTGACGGGTCGTGGCCTTCGGACAGAAGTGGCGGGCGACAGCTGGCTGCGCCAGGTTTACCGCCAGATGGTTCGGGGTGAATGGCTCTAGAACTCTAGGGTAAGCCCCACATGCTGCAATCGCTCGACATCCGGGACATGCTTATCATCGACCGGCTGGAATTGAATTTTCAGCCCGGGTTAAATGTGCTGACCGGTGAGACCGGGGCAGGAAAGTCGATTTTGCTCGATGCGTTGGGTTTCGTTCTGGGCTGGCGTGGACGTGCCGAATTGGTGCGCACCGGCGCCAAACAGGGCGAGGTCACAGCCGTGTTCGATCTTTCAGACACGCACCCGGCGAAAACGGTACTTGAAGACGCAGGGTTGCCGGTATCAGACGAATTGATCCTGCGGCGGGTGAACATGGCTGAGGGTCGAAAAACCGCGTGGGTCAACGATCGCCGCGTCTCGGGCGAAGTTTTGCGCGCGCTATCCGATGTTCTGGTCGAACTGCACGGGCAACAGGATGATCGCGGCCTTTTAAATCCGCGCGCCCATCGCGCGTTGCTCGATGATTTTGGCGGGTTGTTGAACGAAGTTTCGGTGGTTCGAAAATGCTGGCGTGACCTGACGGCGGCACAGGCAGAACTGTCGAAAGCCGAGGTGGATCTGACAAAAGCCCGGGCGGAGGAAGATTTTCTGCGCCACACGGTTGCCGAATTGGACGAGCTTTCACCGGAGCCGGGGGAGGAGGCATCGCTGGACGCCAAACGTCGGTTGATGCAGGCCGCTGGTCGAATCCGCGACGACGTTACACGTGCGCAAGGCGCACTTGGTCATGAAGGGGCGGAAGGCCGGGTTGGTGACGCGTTTCGGTGGCTCGAAGGAGTCGCCGATCAGGCGGAGGGACGGCTGGATGAGGCCCTCGCGGCGCTAAGCAGAACTCTGACAGAGCTTGGCGAGGCAGAGGCCGCGATTGCATCCTGTCTTGATGCGATGAATGTGAACCCTTCGGAATTGGAGCTTGCGGAAGAACGCCTGTTTGCAATTCGTGCATTGTCACGCAAACACGCGGTTGCACCGGATGAACTGGCAATGTTCGCGGATGCAGCCCGGCAAAAACTGGATGTGTTGGATCGCGGCGCCGACAATATCGCCGCGCTGAGATCCAATGTGAAATCCTTGTCTGCTGCGTATGATCAAGCTGCAGAAAAACTGACAACTGCGCGCAAAAAAGCGGCCAAAAAACTGGACGCGGCGATGAGCAAGGAGCTTGCGCCACTGAAAATGGAGCGCGCCGAGTTTGCCACCGAGATATCTGAATCCGATGCCGGTCCAGCCGGGAAAGACGCTGTGTTGTTTCAGGTTGCGACCAATCCCGGCGCACCCGCCGGACCGTTGAACAAGATCGCCTCGGGCGGTGAATTAAGCCGGTTTCTTCTGGCCTTGAAGGTTTGTCTGACGTCAGAGGCCACCGGGTTGACGATGATCTTCGACGAAATCGATCGTGGTGTCGGCGGGGCAACCGCCGATGCGGTCGGGCGGCGTTTGGCGGCGCTGGCCGACGAGGGGCAGGTTCTTGTTGTCACGCATTCACCGCAAGTCGCGGCGCGTGGAGCACATCATTGGCAAGTGGCGAAAGGGGTCAGGAACGGTGCAACTTTATCAAAAGTCGCGGAACTGGGCGACATTGAACGCGTGGACGAGATTGCGCGCATGTTGTCCGGTGACCGGATCACCGATGAGGCCCGGGCGGCCGCGCGTGCGCTTCTCACTGGTTAGCGCATGGCGGAAGGTTTCGGCGATATCAGTGATCGGTATTGGATGCTTTTGTGAGGTAGCCATTCGCAAATCAAGAACCAAGACGCGCGATTGCCTGCCCGTGGGATGGCGATCAAGCCTTGCAGTTGGCCTGTTTATCCCAGCCAAGTCCGTAGAAGCTCAATAGCCTGCACCCAGCCTCACCAAATCGCCAGCCCGCCGGGACGGGCAGGCGATCGCGCGGCGGCCCGAGGGGCCTTGATTCCGCGCGAAAGGCAAAAGCCGCCAAGGTCCGCATCAGGCCGGAAGCTGACAATTTCCAGCATTCAGGTGGCATTCTAAAAACGAACAGGTGTTCAATTCACGCGAACAATCTTTCCGGGATTCATAATATTCTGCGGATCCAGCGCGCGCTTGATTTCGGCCATTACGAACCAGCCGTCGCCATGTTCGGCGGCCATGTAGTTCATTTTCCCCGCACCGATTCCGTGTTCGCCGGTAGATGTTCCGTCCAGCCGCAGAGCGCGGTCAATCATCCTTTCTGAAAATTCATTGACCGCCTTCACCTCGGCCGCATCATTTTCATCAAACATCAGTTCCGCATGGAAATTTCCGTCCCCGACATGGCCCAGAATGGTCCCGGGAAAGGGCGCTGCGGCAATGTCTGCGCGCGTTTCTTCGACGGCCTCTGCAAGGCGCGAGATCGGTACGCAAATGTCAGTGACAAGTACGCGCTTACCGGGGCGCAACGCCTGAGATGCGTAATGCGCGCTATGGCGCATCTTCCAAAGTGCGGTTTGGTCCTCAGGCCGCGTTGCCCGGTCGAAGCCGGTAGCGTTGTGGTCGTTTGCCAATTCACGAAACCGCAGGATATCCTCGGCGACGCTCGCCTCAGAGCCGTGGAATTCCACAAAAAGATGCGGTTTTTCAGGGAGTTCTGCATTTGCATACAGATTAAAAGCACGCGCCATCGCGGGGTCGACAAATTCGATCCGGGCCATTGGGATGCCCGTCTGAATCGTGGCGATAACGCAATTCACTGCGGTATCCATGTCGTCAAACGCACAGATCGCGGCAGATATCGCTTCCGGTTGTCCGCTGAGTTTCAGCGTGATTTCTGTCACCAGCCCAAGCGTGCCTTCGCTGCCAACCAACAGCGCCGTCAGGTCATAGCCGGCGGATGATTTCTTCGCTCGCGTGCCGGTTCGGATAACGCGCCCATCGGCAAGCACTGCTTCCAGCGCCAGTACATTGTCGCGCATCGTGCCATAGCGCACCGCCGATGTTCCACTGGCGCGCGTCATCGCCATGCCCCCGATCGTGGCATTTGCCCCGGGATCGACCGGAAAGAACAGCCCGGTTGCGCGCAATTCGTGGTTCAGCTCTTCCCGCGTAATACCGGGTTGCACGACGACATCCAGATCATCTGCGTTCACCGACAGAACTTTGTTCATGCGCGTGAAATCGACGGTCACTCCGCCTTGCAACGCCAGCGCGTGGGCTTCCAGCGAGGTGCCGACGCCCCAGCCGATCACCGGACATTCATGGCGCGCGCAGATCGAGACGATTTTTCGCACCTCGTCAGTGTTCTCTGGATAGGCAACGGCATCTGGTGGGGTCAGGGGGAAATGTGTCTCCGACCGGCCATGAATTTCCAGATCGCTCTTGGAACGGCTGAGACGTTTGCCTAACACTTGTGACAATTCGGAAATTGCGGCGTCAATGGTCATCCCGGCCCCGTCGGTTTTTCCGGCGTGACCCTAGGCGATGTGGGCAGCATAGGGAAGCGGAGGCATTGCCCGCCCAAGGTCTGAATACGTGCAACCGGACGACCGTACATTGAAAGAGCATACCGAAAAGTCTCAGATGGCCGGAGTGCGCGAATTCTGGGCGGACTTGAAAACGAAAGCGCCGGGGCAGGTACTGTTCTGGTTCATAGCGCTGCTGATCGGCGTTGCCGCGGGAGGTGCCGCGCTGTTTTTCCGCAAGGGGATCGAGGCGTTACAGGCCAAACTTTACGGCACCGACGACGTCAATATGCTGCACACTTTCGCTGAAACGCTGGAATGGTACTGGATTGTTCTGATCCCGGTTTCCGGCGGGCTGATTGTTGGGCTGATCCTGCACAATTTCACAAAGGCGGCGCGCGTGCATGGCGTGGCGGAGGTGATTGAGGGGTCGGCGCTGAACGATGGCCGGGTCTCGACACGATCAGGTGTCGCGTCAGCGATTGCGTCATTTATCACGCTTTCATCCGGCGGATCATCCGGTCGCGAAGGGCCGGTCGTGCACATCGCGGGTGTGATTTCGACCTGGGTGTCCCGGCTTATCAAGGCTGACGGGATCACCGGGCGCGACCTGTTGGGCTGCGCGGTTGCGGCGGCGGTGTCGGCGAGCTTCAACGCTCCGATAGCCGGGGCGATATTCGCGATGGAGGTCATTTTGCGCCACTTCGCGGTGCACGCATTTGCTCCGATTGTCATCGCGTCCGTTGCCGGGACCGTTATCAACCGCCTCGAGTTCGGCGGTGTGACAGAGTTCATGTTGTCAGAAGAGAACGTCCTTGAATACTACGTCGAACTTCCCGCGTTTCTGTTGCTTGGTCTGATCTGTGGCCTTGTGGCGGCGGTTTTGATGCGGTCCATTTTCTGGGCGGAAGACGTGGCGACCCAGGTGCAGAACAGATTTGGTATTCCGCGGTATCTGCGTCCCGCCGCGGCGGGCTTGCTGCTGGGCGGCTTGGCGGTCTTTTATCCGCATATCATCGGTGTCGGATATGAAACCATGTCACTGGCGCTGACCGGACAACTGGCCTTGCACAACGCCATTGTGTTTGCGGTTCTAAAGGCTGTTGCGGTTGCCATAACAATCGGCGGGCGCATGGGCGGCGGTGTCTTTTCGCCATCGCTCATGCTTGGGGCACTGGTGGGTCTGGCATTCGGGCTGATCGCAACGGGCATGTTCCCGGAAGTTTCCGGTTCCGAAACGCTTTACGCGCTGGCTGGAATGGGCGCGTTGGCGGCGGCCGTTCTGGGTGCGCCGATATCGACCACGTTGATCGTGTTTGAGCTGACTGGCGACTGGCAAACCGGGATTGCGGTGATGGTTTCGGTGTCCATTTCAACCGCCTTGGCGTCCCGTCTGGTGGACCGGTCATTCTTCCTGACGCAATTGGAGCGCCGAAACATACATCTGGCCGCCGGACCGCAAGCTTATCTTTTGGCCGCGGTCCGGGTTGTCAGCCTGATCAAACCGCCGTCTGACAAGGGGGCCGCAACGGCAGAGGCCTGTTGGCAACTGATCGAGCAGGGCATCTATGTGGATGGGGCGGCGACGTTAGAGAACGCGATGCCGGTGTTTGACAAAGGCGGCGGGACGTTCTTGCCCGTGATCACGTTGTTTGAGGATAAGACACCGGAATTGTTGGGCGTTTTGCACCAGGTTGATGCCTTGAAGGCGTACAACAAGGCGCTGGCAGAGACCGCGGCGGAGGAGCATTCCTAGATAGGCTGCAAGTTGTGCATGAGCGGCTGAATTTGGCCTGAAGCGGCGTTGAGTTTTGGCACTCCGCGCGGAATCATGGCCCCTTGGGCCGCCGCGCATCGACGGGCCGTCCCCTGGCCCGGCGATTTCTTGAGGGCTTTGCTACATTTCAAACTAGTACGGATTTCGCGAGATTAAGTGGCAACGACAAACGTTGGTTCGCCGCGCCACGGCCCATCGATGCGCGTCTTCGCGCCAATAGTGTTGATTGGCCGTCTTATGCCACAATGCCAATCGATAGCTAAAGCTGCTCCACCGTTACACGATCCGTGAAAAACGCCAGGTGATCACGAATCTCTTCCATGCCTTCAAGCGGGCTTTCATAACTCCATGCCGCGTTATCGAGCGTGCCGGAATTCCCTTCAATGGAATAGTAGGTTGCGTCGCCTTTCCACGGGCAGTGTGTCGATTTTTCGGTCTTATCCAGAAATGCCGTCGCAACATCGGCGCGCGGGAAATAGATCACCGATGGATAGTCCCCTTCCGTCAACTCCAGCGCGGAATTGCTTTCGCCAATAACCGCGCCGGCGGCGCGTATGACCCATGTGCCCGATGCGGGCTTGACAGTAATATGATCGGCCATTGGTGCCTCCCTGAATTGCGAATGCTGTATGTCAGATAGGTTGGGTAACCCGGTTTAACCAGTCCAATGAACTACCGCTCAAATCCGGGCTTATGCGGGCGCGCACTTCGTCGTGGTAGCTGTTCAGCCAGTCCCGTTCCTCGCCCGACAGCATAGAGGCCACCACGAGGCGTGTATCTATTGGCACCCAGGTCAGGGTTTCGAAATCCAGCATCTCGCGCGCATCGCCGCCGTCAAGCTGCGCCGCGGCCTGCACGACAACCAGATTTTCAATACGGATCCCAAACGCACCTTCGCGGTAATATCCGGGTTCGTTTGACAGGATCATGCCAGCTTCCAGCGCAACATTGGACACACGAGAAATGCGCGCCGGTCCTTCATGCACTGACAGATAGGCGCCAACACCGTGCCCCGTACCGTGATCATAATCCTGTCCCGCCCGCCAAAGCGCGGCACGGGCTAGTGGGTCGAGATCGCGGCCAGACAGGCCTTTTGGCCAGCGCGCGAGGCTTATCGCAATCATTCCCTGCAGAACTCGGGTGAAACAGGCGCGTTCCTCTGCGCCCGGTTCGCCAATCGCAATCGTGCGCGTGATATCCGTTGTGCCGTCTTCATATTGTCCGCCGCTGTCGACCAGCAAAAGCGTGCCGGGTTCAATTCGTCGGTTGGTTTCCTGGTTCACGCGGTAATGAACGATGGCGCCGTTGGGGCCGCTGCCTGCAATAGTTTCAAACGACACATCTTTCAGGGCATTCGTGGCACGGCGAAACCCTTCCAGCTTTGTCACCACGTCGATTTCCGTTAATCCACCCTTTGGTGCGGCGTCATCCAGCCACGCCAGAAACCGGCACATCGCGGCCGCATCGCGCAAGTGAGCGGCGCGGGCTCCCGCCAGCTCAGTTGGGTTTTTGCGCGCTTTGGGAAGGATGCACGGGTCGTCGGCATAGGCGATTTCGACGCCGGCATCTTCCAGTATGCGGCTAACGGCGTATGGCGCCGAAGCTTTGTCTACCCGCACAGGCCCTTCCAACGAGGTCAATACATCCGGGAAAGCCTCCCAATTGTGAACTGTAATGGCCGGGTCCGTGCCGAGCCCTTCGAATTTCGCAGGATTGGAATACAAATCTAGCAGCCCATCGTCATGGAGAATTGCGAAAGCATGGGTGATCGGAATACGCGGGATATCGCCGCCGCGAATGTTCAGGAGCCAGCAGATCGAGTCAGGCAAAGTCAGAACAGCAGCTTTCTGTCCGGCAGAAGCCAGACATTCGGAAATCTCCTTCCGCTTGGTTTCGTCTCCGACACCGGCAAATTCTTTGGGATATTCGACCACAGGTGCCGACGGTGGGTCTGGCTGATCGGGCCAAATCCTGTCGACAAGGTTGTCCACCTCGCGGCATGAAATGTCTTTTTCGGTGAGTCTTTCGCGGAGCTTTTCGATTTCCTCTGCCGTGTGCAGCCAGGGATCAAAGCCAATCGTTCCACCCTTCGGCATGTGCTCGACCAGCCAATCGCCAAGTTTGGTTTCCGGCCAGTTCACCGGGGTGAAGTCATCCGCTGTCTGCGCCCGAACCTGCACGCGATATCGACCATCGACAAATATACCGGCAATGTCCTTCAGAACGGCGCAAAAACCTGCGGAACCGGTAAAACCCGTCAACCACGCCAGCCGTTCGTCTCGTGGCGCAACATATTCGCCCTGATGCGCATCCGCGCGCGGGACAAGGAAGGCGTCGAGGCCCTCGCTTGCCATTTCTGCACGCAGGGCGGTCAGTCTTGGGGGACCTTGGTCAGGTGTAGTTGATGCATCGAATTTCTGAAACATGCCACCAATTCTGACCGCAGATGCCAGAGCTTACCAGAGCCAATCGCGCGAACAAGGACATGACTTTCGCAGATGGAAACGGGTCTGGAACTGGCCAGAGCGGTCGGTGGCGAGATCTTCTAGAAGATCTCGTAAGGTCAGAAATTTCTAGAAATTTCTGTTGATCAGCGGATCAAAATAGAGAATGCCCGGCTGCTCGCCGCCGCCCCCTTCGGCCCGACACCCTCCAAACCAGTTCCACGTGAACTTCCCGCCCCCTAACGCGTTACGATCAAGGCAGCCCCCGCGACCACGATCAACGCAATCCACAACATCCGAGTACTCAACGCTTCGGTCTTAAAAACCAAAAGACCATAGGCCAGCGTCCACAGTGGTGCGGTTGATGCCAGCGGTGCGGCGATTGTCACTGCGCCGAAAGACAGTGCAGCGTTCAGCGCCAGAATCCCGCCGCCGGCCACCAACCCGTTCAGCGCGAACAAAAGGTTGCCGCGCCTTTCCTGCAGCGCTCTTGCCCGCGCGGACCGGCGCGCGAAGCCGACGGACAGGATCACTGAAGATACCGACACCATGACGAGCGTGGCGAAAAACGGGCTTGGTAAATCGGCGTAACCGAGTTTTGTGACACCTTGAGCGATCCCGCGAAAGAAACCGGCGCCGACGGGCAAAAGAAGTGCCCAAAGAGCCCATGTGCGCACTTTGCCGCCGCCCGGTCCCATTGCCGCAATCGATAGACCTGCGATCAACAGCGCCATACCGCCAACGCCTTGAATGCCAAGGGATTCTCCCAAGAATGCGACAGCGAATAAGGCCGCGAATAGCGGCGCGGAGGATCCGATGGCAGAGCTTAGGTTCGGCCCCACAGCCTTCAATGCAAGCGTTTGGCTGACCGCGGGGTAAAACAAACCACAAAGGGCGAAGATCAGCGCTGGCGCGGTGAACCACCACGTCCATTCAATCAGGAACGGTGCCAGCAGCCACAGCGCGAGTGTCGCCGTAGCGATAGAGATCAATGCCCCGGTGCGCACATCTGTGTAAGGCAGGGCGGCGCGTTGCAAATGCGGCACCAGACCGAACAGCGCGGCGGCCAGCAGCGCCATAAGAAGTGAGAGAATGAGCAAACCGTCAGCTCGCCCGCTTAATCCCCATCACGCGCGCGCGGGCGCGTGGGTCGTTGTCAAACAGGCTGGCAAGTTGCTCTGTGATCGCGCCTGCCAATTGTTCGACATCGGTGATCGTGACCGCCCGGTCGTAATAGCGGGTGACGTCATGGCCGATGCCAATGGCGATCAGTTCCACCTGCTTTCGCCGTTCCACCATCGCGATCACATCGCGCAGGTGTTTTTCCAGATAATTCGCCGGGTTCACTGACAAGGTGGAATCATCCACCGGCGCGCCATCGGAAATCACCAGCAGGATCTTGCGCGCTTCGGGGCGAACGGACATCCGGCGATGCGCCCATTCCAGCGCTTCACCGTCGATGTTTTCTTTCAAAAGCCCTTCTTTCATCATCAGGCCCAAATTGTCGCGCGACCGACGCCATGGTGCATCGGCACTTTTGTAGATGATGTGACGCAAATCATTCAGCCGCCCCGGTGTCTGGCTGCGTCCCTCATTCAACCAATGCTCGCGGCTCAACCCGCCCTTCCAGGCGCGGGTGGTGAACCCAAGAATTTCGACCTTGACCTGACAACGCTCCAGCGTACGCGCCAACACATCAGCGCAAATCGCAGCAATGGAAATCGGGCGGCCCCGCATGGACCCTGAATTGTCGATCAAAAGCGTGACGACCGTATCGCGAAATTCCGTGTCCTGTTCGATCTTGAACGACAGGGGCGTTGTCGGGTTGGCAACAACGCGCGCCAAGCGTCCGGCATCCAAAATACCCTCTTCCAGATCAAACAGCCATGACCGGTTCTGTTGCGCCTGCAACCTTCGCTGCAGCTTGTTTGCCAGCCGAGATACTGCGCCCTTCAGCGGCTCTAGCTGCTGATCAAGATAGGCGCGCAGGCGTTCAAGTTCCTGCGGCTCGGCCAGATCCTCTGCCTTGATCTCTTCATCATGGTCAGTGAGGTAAACCGTGTAATCCGGGTCTGCTTCGGAATGCGGGGCAGGGGGCGGGGGTTCCAGCGGCATGTCGCCTTCAGGCATCTCTGCCTCTTCGGACATCTCGGCATCCGCCATGTCATCCATGGTGACCTGCGCCTCGGTCGCGTCCTGACTGTCTTCCTGGCTTTGCTCTGGTTCGGCGTCAGCGTCTTCCTGATCGTCGCTGTCATCCTGACCGGTGGAATCGGGGTCTTCCTCTTCTTCCTCGGCATCTGCCGCGTCGTCCTGATCCTCGTCAAATTCGTCCGGGTCATCACCAAGCTGGTCGCCATAGCCCAGATCGTCGATCATCTGGCGGGCGAATTTCGCAAATGTCGATTGGTCGCTCAGAACGTCTTCAAGGTTTTCCAGCGTGTCGCCGCAAGACCCCTCGATGAAATCGCGCCATAACTCCAGTACATTGTCCGCCCCATCGGGCAGTGGACGACCGGTTGCGAGGTGACGTATCATGTATCCGGCCGCGGCAGCCAAAGGCGCCTCTGACGCCTTATCGATCGTGTCGTAACCCTTGCGGCTGGCTTCGTTCTCGATCTTGGCGTCGATGTTAGATGCGGTCCCCGGCATTGCGCGGGCGCCGACAGCCTCGCACCGGGCGGTTTCCATCGCCTCGAAAATCTCTCGCGCCATCTGGCCGTCCGGCGAATAGCGCGCGCCCGTGCCCTCGTCATGATACCGCATACGCATCGCGTAAGCGTCCGCCGTCCCGCGCGCCAACAGCACCTCGGCCCGAGTCATCCGGCGGCTGACCTGCGGCAGGCGCATCTGGTCCTGCGTCATTCCCGGCGGGTCAACCGTGAAGCTGACATTCAACTCTGGCTCATCCGCCAGCACTTTTGTGGCTTCCGACAATGCCTTTTTGAACGGGTCAGCGGGGTTGTCGCTGGGTTTCATCGACTTGGTCCTTTCACCGGACTCTTATCTAGCGCCGAAGGGAGAGAATCCAGAGCCAAAGCGCATTACTGCACCGCCAGTTCGGCCAGTTTGGCGACATGAACGTCAAGCGCATCTATGACAGGATACCCGGTGCCTGCCCGTCGAAGGCGAGGTTCAGGTCCGTTCCGGCCAACACCACGGCATCGGCGCCCATATTCATCAAACCTTGCGCAGCATTCAGGAATAATTTGCGTTGAACGCCAGTGCAATGCCCGGCGACCGCCATATCCTGATAGGTTTGACCAATCTCATCCAGATTTTCTGGCGCAATCGAGTTTGTGTTTTCCAACTGCCCGTAAAGCCCGGTGCGCATCACTACCCGTGTGCCCAGCAATCCGACCGTGCCAAAACCGCAGGTCACAAAATGCGCGTCCAACGGGGCCACAGCGGATATCAGCGGCAGGGGTGAGATTGCTTCTGTTTCGGCAAAGCAGAAATGCCCGCCCAGCGATGTGATCGCCGCCACATCGCAACCCGCATCTTTCAGTCGCTGCAAAAGTGGTAAGTAGGCTTCCGCCTGCTCCTGTCGCAGGTCAGCATTGTTGGTGCGTATGAGCGTGTGGACATCTGCATGTACGATGGTCAGGTCGAGTTTCCCACCCGCGCGCTCAACGGCGGCGGTAAGACGCTGATAATAAACGACAGTTGCCGCCACACCGATACCGCCGATCAATCCTATGTGCATTTCTCGCCCCCGTCTCGCTATGTCTGTGTTGCGTCGCTCATGACCGCCGCGTCGGATCGACCGGATGCCCCTTGATCCGTGTCAGCAGCCTTGCACCGGTGCGCACCGGTTCCGGCACCAGCGGATAATCTATGCTGCGACATTCCGCCATGAGGACGCTGGCATGTTCCAACGCCGCCTGATGCGCGCGGGTCTGATCGGGCAGGCTCTTGCTGTCGACAATACGGAAATCAGCTGTGTTTCGCGCCACTTCGACGAGGGAAATATGTTCGAAAGCGAGGCCTTGAAAGTCTTCCTTCACATGATGCCCGTCGGGACCGTCATGTGTAACCCGTGCGGCGACCGGCTGTACAACACGCAATTTCGGATCCGCCAGAACCTCTCCCCATAGCGCCCAGTCCCAACCTTCAAGCGCCAGAAACCGCTTGCCTTTTGCCGCCTCGATCATTCTTGAGTATTTGCCGATCACCCGGTGATCCGGTCCGACCCACGACTCGCGGAAGCGCGGCCAGATATCCGCCGTCATCGCCAGACCGACGGGCGTGAAGCAATTGGTTTCAAACAGTAAATCGGGATAGGCGGTATGCGACATGTATCCGGGATTGCCACAGCATCCGGCGATCAGATTCAGGCAGGCCCAATGCGTTTGGCGGTTTGTAAAATACCATTCCACAAGGTCCGGAGCGTCGGGCGCGAGTATCAAATCCTCTTCCAGACAAAGGTTCAGTTCCGAACCCTGCCGGAATACGCCATCAATCAACTGGTAAGGATTGCCGCGGACCCCAAGCTTTTTGCGGTTGATCGTGACTGTGTAACAGTCCGGGGCGAGATAACGCGCGCAGATCGGTGTAAATTCGGCCTGCCTTGGGCCCGGTTCGACGGCGACGAACATGTGCCAGCCATCAAGATTGCCCACCGCCAATGAAGCCAGCATTCTGTCAAAGCGTTCCGGTCTGTTAAAAACCGGACAGGTGATCGTCCGGGCGTATCCGCGTGTTGCGGTGTCAGCCAAGCGAAACGCTTGCCGCGCTTTCCGGCAATTCCTCGTCAAAACAGCGCTGATAAAACTCAGCCACCGTCTCACGCTCCAGTTCGTCGCATTTGTTGAGGAAGGTCACCCGGAACGCATAGCCGAGATCACGGAAGATTTCGGCGTTCTGAGCCCAGTTGATCACGGTGCGCGGTGACATAACCGTCGACAGATCACCTGCCATGAATGCGGTGCGCGTCAGGTCGGCAACGGTTACCATCTGGCCGATCTGCTTCCGGCCCTTTTCGGTGTTGTAATGCGGGTTTTTCGACAGAACAATTTGGGTTTCCGCATCGTGGCTGAGGTAGTTCAGTGTCGCCACCAGCGACCAGCGGTCCATCTGCGCCTGGTTGATTTGTTGAACGCCGTGATAAAGCCCTGTCGTATCTCCCAAGCCAACCGTGTTCGCGGTCGCAAACAACCGGAAATACGGATGCGGCGTGATCACCTCGTTCTGATCCAATAGGGTAAGCTTGCCGTCATGTTCCAGCACCCGCTGGATGACGAACATCACATCTGCACGACCTGCATCGTATTCGTCGAACACAATTGCGGTGGGGTTACGCAACGCCCAGGGCAGGATTCCTTCATGGAATTCGGTAACC
This sequence comes from uncultured Paracoccaceae bacterium, assembly GCA_951812305.1. Classification (GTDB taxonomy): domain Bacteria; phylum Pseudomonadota; class Alphaproteobacteria; order Rhodobacterales; family Rhodobacteraceae; genus Rhodobacter_B. Next base: position 410,307 of record CATOSB010000002.1, on the reverse strand, counting down.
TGCATCCCATCGCGGATCTTGATTGCGTCTTTGCCGATCAGGTCGATCCTGGAAATATGGCTGTCAAGATTCACCCGTACACAGGGCCAGTTCAGCCGCGCTGCGACCTGTTCAATATGGGTTGATTTGCCTGTGCCGTGGTAACCCTGAATTATCAGACGTCGGTTGCGTCCGAACGCCGCCAGGATCGCCAGCGTCGTGTCAGGATCGAACTTGTATGTGCTGTCGATCTCAGGAACACGGTCGGTGCGGTCGGCAAAGCCCTTGATGCGCATGTCGCTGTCGATGCCGAAGACATCGCGAACCGATATTTCCTCGGTCGGATTTCCCAAGTCTACCGTTCCGTCTGCCATGATCCAAAACCCCGTCAGCGCAAAAGTGCCTTTCGGCACCCGCGCGTGGTGCAACATTTCAATAGTCTGTGCAAGGGCGGAAAGACTACTACAGGGCAGTACAGGCGCCGGAAATACCAAGAAAAATGGCCCCACACGCAGTGGAGCCATTGGCACTCGTTAACAACACAACCTACCAAACGGAATTGTTCGTATTATTGTTTTTCAATTCCGAACGGCCCGTATGGCGGACTGCTCGAATTTCCTAGTGGCGTGGCTTAGTCGTTAAAGAGACGGATTTTGTAACCCACGCCATAGATGGTCTCGATCGCGTCAAATGTTGGGTCGATTTCGCGGATCTTTCGGCGAATTCGTTTGATATGACTGTCGATGATCCGGTCCTCAAAGAAGATGCCGTCACTATACATCATGTCCAACAATTGTTCGCGGCTGCGCACGTGTTCAGGTTTTTCTGCAAGCGCTTGCAGCAGTTTGAACTCCTTTGACGTCAGATTGACGGTTTTACCCTTCCAGCGAACGACATAGGTGTTCGGGTTCACCTCGAGAGGCCCCCGCGAAATCACCGGCAGCATCTTGTCATAGCGACGACCATTTCGGGTTTCGTCCCGGCGGCGGGCACAAGTACGCAATCGCTCAACCAGGATCTGCGGAGTCACCGGTTTGCGAAGGTAATCCTCTGCGCCCATGCGCAGCGCCATAACTTCCTCGATCTCACTTTCCTGCTCAGAAAGAATGACCACAGGGGTCACAGCATCTTTCTGAAATTTGTTCAGAAACTCCAGACCGTCCATTCTTGGCATCTGCATGTCTACGACGGCCAGATCGGGCGGGTTACGCCGCATGGACCCAAGCGCTGACACCGGATCGGTATAAGTGTCGACCTGCATTCCTTCATTCTCCAACAATGTTGATAACGATGTAAGTAACGATCGATCGTCATCGACAAGTGAAACACGTTGCATATCATCTCTCCTCTTTGCGCCCCTACCGCCGCCCCCACTAGGCAAGACAGACAGAGGAATTTCATGGTGACGCGCAAGTTCCACCACAGCTTGGCTGGGGTTAATGTGGCTTCACTTGCGCGCCTGTGCCGCTGCTTCCCGTAGGCCCAGATTATTGAACCGGGCTTCTGGTTACCCAACCGAGCAACTGCGGCACGAGACGTTATCTGGGGGTTATCGTCTATGTTGTCAACATTGTTAATAAGAATATTTTTGAAAAAGTTATAAACCTTTATATTGACACGGAAAGTTTCTGCGCTAGAAACCCGGTATGAGCACAAATCGACCCAAGCGACCGCGCGGTCCGACACAAAAAGATATCAAAAGCGCAGCGACTCGCGCCCGCCTCGTGGAAGCCGCACGCGAATTGTTTGAAGAGTTTGGATATAACGAGGTCAGCGTTACCGATATCGCCCGTGCGGCCGGCGTCTCTCATGCGATGATCAACGTCTATTTTAATTCCAAGGCCGGCTTGCTCTATCACATCATTCACGAAGGCAATGAGGCACAGATCGGCAGATCGGAGACGATCGTCGCGATGTCGGGTACGATGCATGACCGCCTGGAAGCGATGGTGCGCATGTTCGCGGCCCATGAAGCCAGCGAGCCCGATCTATGGGGTGTAATGATGGCCTATTACTGGACGTGGCCGCCCGAAACGGAAAAGATCAACCAGCCTCAAGTGCGCGAGGCTCTTTCCTATATCACGCAGATTTTGCGAGGCGGAATCGCAAATGGCGAATTATCAGAAAGCACCGATCCTGAACGCGCAACAGCAGTATTCTATGCGCTCTACCTGATGGGATTTCGGCCTGCCACATTTGGGCATGCAACGGTAGTAGACTGCATCAATGAAATCTGTGCGCAACTGCGTATGGTTTTCCGACCGTAGCTTATCGAATGGGAGTCGATTACCGGATTATCCCTGAAAATTCCGGCTTTCCTTGATCTGATCCCAGGCCCAAACGACCTCTTGCAGCCGGTCTTCATCGGACCTGTCGCCGCCATTCATATCAGGATGAAGAACCTTGATCAAAGCCTTGTACGCTTTGCGAATTTCGGCCTTGGTCCAGTGATCCTTGCAATCCAGAATGTCCAACGCGCGCCGTTCTGTGGGCGGCAGTTTGCGGGTGCCGGTAATGGACTTGCCCGGATTTCGCGTGGCGTTGCCACCCAGAACCTGATGCGGATCGTCGATGCCCAACCGTGACCAGGCGCGCGCTTCTTCGCCACTGTCGCGGAACGGTTTTGTTTCACGCTCCCAGACGCGATCCTTGTCGATCTGCTCCTGAAATTCTTCCTCGGTTACGCCATTGAAGAAATTCCATTTCAGATTGTATTCCCGCACGTGATCCTTGCAGAACCACAGATACTCATCCAGATGATCCGGTGATTTTGGCGCGCGATACTTGCCCGACTCCTGACAGCCGGGGTGCTCGCAAACCCGCGTCGAGGTCTCGAACGCCCCGGACATGCCGCGTTTGGATCGGGTCTGCTTCTTCTTCGCGGATGTTACGCGAATATCAAAACCAAAAGGATCTGCGTCGCTCATCAAACTGCCTTTTCGACTCGGTCGCACGAGTCTAAGGATTTCTTTGTGACTGAAAAGGGGGTGGAGCAGAAAAATGCAGGTTTCAGAGGAAATTGAGGCCAGATTACGTGATGCATTTGATCCATCCACACTAAGTGTTGTGGATGAAAGCGAAAAGCACCGGGGTCATGCGGGATTTCAGGAAGGCGGGCAGAGCCACTTCCGCGTCGATATCACCGCAGAGGTATTTGCCGACATGTCACGAATCGCGCGGCATCGGGCGGTACATGAGGTGTTGGGCAAAGAGTTGGTGGGGCGCATTCATGCCCTGGCGCTGCACATAAACGTTTGATTCGTTGGGATTATTGTGCCGCGACGTCCTGAGTGTCTGCAGGCTTCACCGGTGGTGCGTTGCCTTCGGATGGCTCCACGTGTCCAGAAATCTTCGGGGCGGTGGAGACGGTGGCAGATTGGAAAGTCGGGACGGCCATTGCGGGGCGGTCTTTCGCTTCTTCGGGGGCCTCAACTGTCGTTTCGGCGACCGGTTCCGGCGTTGGTTCGGCATAGGTCGGGATCGGTTCGATATCGTCTAAGCTGATGATTTCACGACGGAAAACGAGGACATTCTGAAAGGTCGTCGCCTTGCCGGTCAGGCCCTGACGTTCTTCACAAGGCAGTGTATCGGTGCGCTGATATTCCCAGCCATCGGCGCCGTATTCATTCATCAGATTGGTCAGCGCGACTGCGAATTTATTGCCCGTACCCTTTACACCTCTGATTTTCCCGGCTTTTTTCGGGGCCGGAACGACCTTGTATTCATAATTCGTAACTCCCAAGCACCCCCCACGTTTGAGTGTTATTGTCAGTTTTATGGTGAGTCGAATTTGCCATTTTGCGCGTGTTTTTTTTCTTTCTTGTCTGAATTCTGTGGCGCCGGGTTGATTTCTCTGAATCAGTGGTGGGATGGATCAGGTTGCCGCCCTTGAACAACTTCTCGCCACGGCTCTGCGTCGGATCGCTGAGCTTGAAGCTGCGTTGGCGAGCATGGCGGAAGAGATCACGGACCTGCGCCGACAGTTGGCCAAGAACAGCAGCAATAGCAGCAAGCCCCCTTCAAGTGATGGCCTGAAGAAGCCAGCCCCGCGCAGCCTGCGTGGCAAATCCGGAAAGAAAAGTGGCGGCCAAGTTGGCCACCGGGGCGACACCCTGCGCCAGACGTCAACACCCGACTTTGTCGAACGGCATGAGGCGACGCATTGCAGCGCCTGTCAGAGCGCCCTGACGGCGGAGATGGTGAAAGGGATCGAGAAGCGTCAGGTGTTCGACTTGCCTGCGCCACGCCTGGAGGTCACCGAGCATCAGGCGGCGGTTTATTGTTGCGACCATTGTCGAGCCACGACGACGGCTGGCTTTCCCGATGGCGTGGCCGCGCATGTGCAATATGGCACGCGCATGCGGGCAGTGGCGGTCTATTGCAATGTTCAGCAGCTGATACCCGAGGATCGGGTCTGCCAGCTTATGCGCGACCTGTTTGGGGCCACCAGCTTGTGCGCGGCCAGCGTGACCAACTGGACGCGCGGCGCGGCAAATAAGATGGGTGTCGTGGTTGAACACATTCTCGCCCGGCTTGCCGAAGGCGGCGTTCGGCATCTGGACGAGACCGGACTTCGTGTTGCCGGCAAGCTGCACTGGCTGCACACGATCTGCGATACCGCCTTCACCCATTACCGCATCAGCGCCAAACGCGGTGCTGTTCCAACCTTCCTGACCGGCGGGACGATCATTCATGATCACTGGAAACCCTACTACGCCCATATGAGCGGAGTGGACGCCCACGCCCTCTGCGGGGCGCATCACTTGCGCGAACTCAAGGCCATCGAAGAGATCGAAAAAGAGCCTTGGGCGACGGAGATGAGCGCAGTGCTTCATAGCGCCAATCAGCTCAGATGCGCGGCTCAGGATCAAGGCGAGACCGAACTCCCGGAACTGGTTCGCCAGGGTATCGTCACCAGATACATGGCGATCCTCGCCAAGGGGCTCGCCTTCCACGAACGCCAGCCCCCGCTGGCCAAAAGCCCCGGCACCCGCGGCCGAAAAGCCAGGCGGCCAGGCCACAACCTGCTCCTCCGCCTGCGTGACTACCGCGATGACGTTTTGCGATTCATCGCCGACTTCGCGGTCCCATTCACAAACAATCAGGCCGAACAGGACCTGCGCATGATGAAGCTGCGCATGAAAATCTCGGGCACCTTCCGCACCCTCGAGGGCGCGCGGGTCTTCGCCGACATCAGGTCCGTCATCTCGACGGCCAGAAAACACCGGTTCAACATCCTGGAAATCCTGACCCTGTCACCACCTCAGATCATCGCACGGCTCTGACGGAACAAAACCCCGCAACCCTATCGGACAGGGTGCTTGGGAGTTACTATCGATTTAACTATACTCCTGCGCCTGAATTGGCCTGATGATTTTGATGCCTGTGAGTCACTTTGCCGCATGGTCACAGGCCCTCAATCGGGTGGGCTGTATCGCGTCGGTAATTTTTTGGGCTTCAGTCTGAAAACGCTGACGGGACGCGTGATACGTTGGCGCCCCAGGGCGAGCCCGACGCTGGTTTCACAGACTCAGCCGCCCAGCTGTTTGAGGTCCAACTTGCCGCTTTGCAGCAGCGTCCGATAGGCGGCGACGTCGGTGCGGATGGCGTCGGCCAGCGGCGTGTGCGGGACGGTGCCGAGGATGCTTTGCAGGTTTGCATCCGAAAGGTCGGCGGGGAAGGGGATCGTTTTGCCTTCCTCATTGGTGATTTGCGTGTCGGGAAACTCGGCGCGAAGAAGCGCGAGGTAATCGGCGACGGTGGTGACGTCGTTGCGCAGGTTACAGATCGCGTGGCCCTGATGCTCTTTCAGCGCGCAGTCGATGAAGATGCGGGCGACGTCGGGCGCATGTTGCAGTGTGATGGGGCCGTCATAACGGATGTGGAACGGGACGCCGACGGCAGTGGCGAGGATGGATTTGGCGATGTCGGCGGTGACGCCCTGATCGCGACCAATGCCATAAACCTGATTGGGGCGCAGGCCTATGGAGCCGACATTCCAATCCTGCCAGAAGATGCGCGCGGTCTCCTCATTGGCGACTTTGTAGACGCCATAAAGCGTGGCAGGTTGGGGCAGCGCATCGTCGGCGACAGGATTCTCATAAAGGTCGGGCGGACCGAGAGCGGCCAGCGAAGAGGCGTAGGCGAGGCCACGCACGTCGTTGTGGCGCGCGGCCTCGAATATGTTGACCGTGCCGGTGACGTTGACAGCGGCGCCCAGCGCCGGGTTGGCTCGGCAGAATGGGATCTGCAGGCCGGCAAGGTGGATTATGTGGGTGACGCCATTGTCTGCGACGATGTTATGGACGGCTTTGGTGTCCGTGACATCGAGGCTGGTCCAGTGGGTGGCGTTCAGCTCGTCGTCCGACATAATCAAGCCGGGGCGGGCGCGGTCGGTTGCAAGATCGCTCGCGATGAAATCCGCGCCATCATCGATCAATTGTCGGATCACATGAGCGCCGATACAGCCCATTGCGCCGGTGAGGAGGAATTTGGTGGTCATGATTGCGGCCTTTATGGGCGATTTCCGGCCAAGAATGGCGCGGCGGGGAGTGACTTACAAGCCGTTCCGTAGGCACGAAATTGACATCCAAATTGGGTGCGGGCGCAGGCACAGTAGTGTAGATTGATTGGTTTGACCTGAAGCGGGCGGTCAGACATTCCACCCCAGCCGGGTTAACAGCGCGCAGCGCCCCGGCCATCGTCTGACCGTCCCTACGGGATGGCGTTTTTTTGAGGCAAGCGCAATCCTTTGATTTCGTACGGACTTTGCTGGCATAAAGCGCTGCCTTTGAGACGTTGCTTCGCCATCCCACGGGCAGGCGTTGGCCACCGGAAAGGTTGCGTGCTCGGGGTTGATGAAAAGTTCGCATCAGGCCAGCATCAGTCGTTCACAGCAATCCAATAGCCCCGTAAGGTTTGGAGCGCTTGCTCCCGCATTCGTGCTGGCCTAGAACGCGCTGAAATTCTGCGATTGGACGAAACCTCATGCTCGACATCACCTATGAGCCGCCGAAACCCAAGGTCATTCAGGGCGCGAAATCTGATTGGGAGCTGGTGATCGGGTTGGAGGTTCATGCGCAAGTCGCGTCAAACGCAAAACTCTTCTCCGGCGCTTCAACCAAGTTTGGAGCCGAGCCCAATTCCAACGTCGCTTTCGTTGACGCGGCTATGCCGGGGATGCTGCCGGTCATCAACGAATTCTGCGTCGAACAGGCGGTGCGCACGGGGCTTGGTTTGAAGGCCGAAATCAACCTTGTCAGCGCGTTCGACCGCAAGAACTATTTCTACCCCGACCTGCCGCAGGGGTATCAGATCAGCCAGCTTTACCACCCGATCGTGGGCGAGGGTGAGGTGCTGGTCGAGATGGGACCAGGCGTCGCACGACGAGTGCGGATTGAGCGTATCCATATGGAGCAGGACGCAGGAAAATCGATCCACGACATGGATCCGGCGATGAGTTTTGTCGACCTCAATCGCACCGGTGTCGCGCTGATGGAAATTGTCAGCCGCCCCGACATTCGCGGCCCCGAGGAGGCTGCCGCCTATATCGTCAAACTGCGCCAGATTTTGCGCTATCTCGGCACGTGTGACGGCAACATGCAGAACGGGAATTTGCGTGCCGATGTTAACGTTTCGATTTGCGAGCCCGGTGCATATGAACGCTATCAGGAGACGCAAGATTTCAACCATCTGGGCACGCGGTGCGAGATCAAGAACATGAACTCGATGCGGTTTATTCAGGCGGCCATTGAACATGAAGCGCGCCGCCAGATTCAGATTGTCGAAGGCGGCGGCAGCGTTGATCAGGAAACCCGTCTTTACGACCCTGACAAGGGCGAAACGCGGTCTATGAGGTCAAAGGAAGAGGCGCATGATTATCGCTATTTCCCTTGTCCCGACCTGTTGCCGCTTGAGATTGAGCAGGCCTGGGTCGATGATATCGCCAATTCTCTGCCCGAACTGCCGGATGCCAAGAAGGCGCGGCTGATGGAAATGGGGCTGACGGATTACGACGCCTCGGTTCTGACCGCCGAAAAGGAAAACGCCGATTTCTTCGAGGTTGTAGCCGAGGGGCGCGATGCCAAGCTGGCCGCCAACTGGGTGATCAACGAACTTTTCGGGCGCCTCAAGAAAGAAGATCACGATATCGCCGAAAGCCCGATTTCGGCGGCGCAATTGGGTCAGATCATCGATCTGATCAATGCGGATACGATTTCCGGGAAGATCGCGAAGGACGTGTTTGAGATCGCGTACACGTCGGGTCGCGACCCGATTGAGATTGTCGATACCGAAGGCATGAAACAGGTCACCGATACTGGCGCCATCGAGGCCGCGCTGGACGAAATCATCGCTGCCAACCCGGCACAGGTTGAAAAAGCCAAGGTGAACCCGAAGCTTGCTGGCTGGTTCGTGGGTCAGGTGATGAAAGCGACGGGCGGCAAGGCCAACCCCAAAGCCGTGAACCAGTTGGTGGCGCAGAAGCTGGGGCTATAAATTCGACCTGTCAAAGCGCAGTGGTTCGTGGGTCTTGAATCTGTACGGTTCACCGGTATTTTTGGTCCATACCGTGCGGGCCTTTTAGCGCAGCTAGCCCAGCAATCCACGACGACGGCTTTCTGTATGAAAGTCCGCCAAAATATCTGCGAATGCGCTTAAGTCCCAGGACAGCGTCTGGTCAGCGCCATGGCGGTCATTGAAGGCGAAGGCGAATTCATCACCGGCCTGCATGGCGGCCAGCAACTCATCTGCGTCTGTCCCAATAAATGAACACGCGTTCAGCAAACAGCGTTTGCGGTTATTTTGCCAGATAACGTCGTTACCGTTTCTGATCTGAAACCCGCCCGTCACGAATGTCGTGCCGCGTTCGACGCCGAATTCGACCTTGTAGCCGTCTTGCTCCGGGGTCACGAAAACGAACTGCGCGGCGAAATTAGGTCGGGGCGAAAATACATCGACATAGCGGATGTAGCATCGTTCTTCTTTTATATCTCCCGTCACCCGCTCATCGCACATGGAATCCCAAAGCCCGAAGGCAGCATGATGCGTGACAACCCATTCGCCGGGGGTGTTGTTGCCTTCGCGGTCCTGTGCGGTTGCGGCGGCTGCGACGGTGAGAAAGAATATTGAGAGAAGGATGCGCATGATTTTCGATAGCAAGCGCTTCATTCACGCGCACCTCACGTTGGGGTGAGTTGGGGTTTTCGCGTGCGGAAATTCCGAGGTTACGCCCTAGTCCCCCAATATCCGTCCTACCATTTCTGTCGTGTCGCGGCTGAGGTTCGGCGTTGCGGCGATGCGCTCCAGTTCCGCGCGGATCAAACCCTGTCGGTCGGCGTCATACCGGCGCCAGGTCTCGAAGGCCGTCGTCATACGCGCCGTGGTCTGCGGGTTCAGGGGATCGAGGCGAATGAGCCAGTCGGCGAGCAGGCGATAGCCTGCACCAGAGGCGTGGTGAAACCCGGCGGTGTTCATGGTCAGCCCACCGATGACGGAACGAAATCGGTTGGGGTTCTTCCAGTCGAAATCCACATGGGCGGCCAACCCGTTCGCGATATCGGCGGCAATTTCGGGGGCAGCATGGACGACCTGCAATGCGAACCATTTGTCCATGACCAGCCGATCATGGCTCCATTCGGCGTAGAAGGCGGCAGTTTCCGGCACGCCGGAACCGATGTCGAGAAGGGTTGATAACGCGCCAACCTTCTCGGTCATGTTGTCAGCCAGACTGTATTGCTTTGCCGCCGCTGCGCCGCCGTCAAGAAGTGACAACAGTGATAGCGCCGCGCCGCGCAGGCTGCGCTTTCCTGCCGCCTTGGCGTCAGGAGTATAGGGGCCGGGGACGGCCATCGTGTCATAAAGGGCTGGCAGGTCAGGGGCCAAAGTTTCAGCAATCGCGCGCCTCAAGCGCTCTCGCGCGTTGTGGATCGCGGCGGGGTCAGGAGTGTGGCCAGAATCGTGCAGGGTTTGCGCGACGTCGTCCTCTGACGGCAAGCGTAAGGCCAGCGCGCGAAAGGCTGGGTCGAGCGCCTCGTCATTTGCCACCCTCCGCAGCGCATCAGTGAATATGGGCGCAGGGTCCGCATGATCGCGGACCATGTTCACCAGCACGTCCTTGGCAAGCGCACGACCGGCCTCCCATTTGTTGAACGGGTCAGTGTCATGGGCGAGCAGGAAGGCGCGTTCTTCGTCGCTGGTCTCGCGTTCAAGGATCACAGGGGCGGAAAACCCGCGCAGGATCGAGGGAATGGGTTTGCTCTGGCCGCCCAGAGCCTCACCTCCGACCCCGCTCCCAGAGGGAGGTGGGAGAGGCGCGCCGGTGTCGAGTTGCCAGCCATCCGCCATGGCGCGAAAGGTAAAGCTTTGCTGGTTCTTGTCCATTTCCAGCACGGTTGTGGGCAGGATTTCGTCGCCATTGGGGTTCAGAAGGCCAACAGCGATGGGGATCACACGCGGTTTCTTTTGCGGCTGCCCGGGCGTCGGGGGCGTTTGTTGTTTGAAAGTAAGCTTGTAGCGCCCGTCATTGAAGCTTTCTTTGGCCGAAAGACGTGGTGTTCCTGCCTCCTGATACCAGCGTTTGAAGCGTTTCAGGTCGCGTCCCGTGGCGTCTTCGAAAACTTTCAGCCAGTCCTCAATGGTTGCGGCATCGCCGTCGTGGCGCTCGAAATAGAGGTTTAGAGCGTTTGCATACCCTTCATCACCCACCAACGTTTTCAGCATCCCAATCACCTCGGCACCCTTTTCATAGACTGTCGCGGTGTAGAAGTTGTTGATCTCGACATAGCTTTCGGGTCGAACCGGGTGCGCCAGCGGCCCGTTATCCTCGCGAAACTGCCGCCCGCGCAGGCCCAGAACGTCGTCGATGCGTTTAACCGCATGGCTGCGCATGTCGCCGGAAAACTGCTGGTCGCGGAAGACGGTGAGTCCTTCTTTCAGGCACAGCTGAAACCAGTCGCGGCAGGTGATCCGGTTGCCGGTCCAGTTGTGGAAATATTCATGCGCGATGATGCCTTCGATCAGTTCATAATCGCGGTCGGTGGCGGTTTCCGGGCTGGCAAGCACGTATTTGGAGTTGAAGATGTTCAACCCCTTGTTTTCCATCGCGCCCATGTTGAAATCGTCGACGGCAACGATCTGGAAGATGTCGAGATCGTATTCGCGCCCGTAAACATCTTCGTCCCATTTCATCGAGCGCTTGAGCGCGTCCATGGCGTAGGCGCATTTGCCCTGGTCCCCCGCACGGACCCAGATTTTCAGATCGACGTTGCGGCCGGACTTGGTGGTGAAGCTGTCGTCGTGGCTGACCAGATCGCCCGCGACCAGTGCGAAAAGATAAGCGGGTTTGGGCCACGGGTCAGACCAGTTGCCGGGGCCGGTTGGGTTGCCGTTGGAGAGTTTGACCGCGCTGTCGCCCTCAATCGTCACGTCAAACGGCGCCATCACATCGGGGCGGTCCGGATAATAGGTGATCTTGCGAAAGCCTTCCGCCTCACATTGCGTGCAATACATGCCGTTTGACATGTACAGCCCCTCGAGCGCGGTATTGGCCTGTGGGTCGATTTCAACTTCGGATTCCCAAATGAACGTATCGGGAAGATCGACATCGACGATAAGCCCGGTTTCAGAAACCTGCGACATCACGGCAGTGCCGTTTATCCTGGCGCTGATCAGCTTTAGGTTTTCACCGTCCAGCGCCAATGGTCCGCCGGAACCTTCAAGGTTGCGGCGAAAGGCAATTTTGCTGGTAACGCGCGTGGCCGTGGGATGGAGTGTGAAATGCAGGTCGACCTTGTCGATCAGATACGCAAAGGGCTGGTAATCGGACAGGTGGATTGGTTGCGGCGCGGCGTTGTTCATTGGTCTTGTCCTGCTCGGTTCGGCGTGACGTTAGCATGTCTGCAGGCGGCTTCAACGGTCACCGGGTGCATGGCTGCCTTTGGCGGATTTGGCCAGAGCCAACAACCCTGCTATGATCCCGGTATGGCGGAATGTGCAGGCGCCTTCAAAAAATTCAGATTTCCTGCACCAGACGATGGAGCGGGACATGAAGTTATCAAGACTTTTCAGCGTGGCGTTACTTCCTGCCTATTTGGCGGCCTGTTCACAACCAGAACCTGTGGGACAGATTTACGGTCAAATGACGTTCAACAAACTTGGGGAAGGTGGTTGCGAAGAAGGGATCTATATCGCTGGCGCGCCACAGCAGTATCAGTGTCCGATCCCGGATGATAACTGCGATCTGCGATTGCAGCAATTTGACCCCGATTGCCGACCGCCGGGACGTGATCCCAACCAACCAGGGACAAATAACAACCCGGTGCCCGGCAATCCAAACCTGAGGGATCGCCCCTAGCCGCGCCCAAAAGCGGAGCAGAAGTTAACCGCGTTGGCGGCCCTATTTGGACGGTCCACCGACGCGCCAGCGATTGGCGAAGTGGCGAACTGCTATGGTGTTGTGCCGTGTGCCGGCACCCCGGTTGAAAAGGCCAAGGCGGGTTGACTGAAACGCGCGTCTTAGACGCCAAGGCACGAAGCTGAGGCTTCGTGCGGGGATCACGTATTTGCGGGCGCCGCAAAGCGCGGATGCGCGCACATCGTCGACATAACGCAATTCTTCCGGTGCGCTTGAGAAATCGGCCATCTCGGCGGCATCAAAGAACCGCGGCCTCACCAGATAGGAAAACACGCCCAGCATCACGTCAATCTCGCGCGGATTGCGCAGTCTCGGCGCGCGGACCGGGGCGGGTGGCTGCATGAAAAAACTGGTGCGGATCGTGGTGAATTCGTCCTCCAGACTTTCCGGTACCACCCAGCCACCCATTGTCAGGGCCGCATCGGGCAGTTCGCGCGCTGCGGCCTCGTAACGCTGGATAAGCCAGCGGGGATATATGCGGTCATCATCAACGACCAAAAGCGGCGTATCCGGTGCGGCGCGTTGCAGCGTCGGAATAAGTTTCGTGCCGGGGCCAAGATCGTCACAGCGATGGATCTCGAGCGATTGCAACGCCGCCAGTTCTTCTGGAATGGCATAGGCAATCTGTTCACGTATGCTGAAATCCGGAACGTTCAGGATGATCCGCGCCGGTGGGCGCGACTGATCGAGCAAGCTTTTTAGTGTGTAGTGCAAAAGGGTTATGCGACTGGGGGTCGTGGTCAGTGTGACGGTGACATCGGAGCGGGCCGGGGCATTTGCCCAAGCTGCATCAAGATTTGCGAGAGATGTCCGCGACAGGCGCCACTCGCGCCACAGGTCGTGGGGCAGCCATTCACCCTCAAAAAGGTGATGCAGATAGAGCGCCAGCCAAATGGCAAGCGCGACCGGGATCAGCCAAAGCAACATGGGCGCACTCGGTCCCGCAAACGGGGTTGCCTGTCAATGGGCGTTTCGATCCATGCGGTTCAGCCGGGCGCGCAGGTCGTGATAAAGCCGCACGCGTTCCTCGGGTGACAGAAAGGCGCCGAGTTCGACCTCGCGGTCGCTGCCCTTCAGGGTCAGGTAATCGGGCACTGGTCCGTTATCTTCATCCAATATCACACGCACCCAATAGGGGTTGGATTGCCATATCTGCTTTGGTTGGCGCGGGTTGGTGCGCGTTACGTGTATCTCGTTATGGCGCAAGACCAATTGTTCGCTCAATTGAAGATCGGCGCCGTTGCGGCGGAGAAAATACCAGATCAGCGCCAGGGTACCGGCAAGAAAAGGCAAGAGCCCCCAAAGCAGAACAGTTCCGACCAACGCGAGAAGCGGGATCAGAAAGAAAGCGGCCGTGATACCAATGAAGATCGCAAAACCCTGCGGCGTGAGCGAGCGGTGCGGCCAGAGATCAAGGCGCTGTTCATCCGATGTTTCTGTCCAGCGATAAGGCATGGTGCGAATTTAGGGATAACCTCAGAAGCGAAAAGCGGTATTTGGCCGCAGAGCCGCGATGTTGATGGGTTGGCTTTGAGACTTTTTGGTCTGAAACGGGCATTCGTTAACCGGAGCACGGCCACGCGATTGCCGCCTTGCTGACTGGGTTTGCGCCTGTTTTAGCGTTCAACAATTACATCGGTTTCGATCTGATCGATCACCCGATCATCGCGGATATGTTGAATGTAGCCACGATAGATTCCCGGCTCCCAACTGTTTCCTCTGTTGCGGCGACCAATCGCGCGGAATAGTTGAGCCTGGTTTTTCTCAAGTGTGACATCCTGTTCAAGAAACGTACCGCGCGGTCCATCAATCGCCATTTGCAGAACGTCGCCGGTGCGTCCGCCATACACGTATCCCCACAGAACAAGGGCGCCGGCGTTGGGTTTGAGTTCATCGAGATGCGCCGATCCGGCCTTGATCGCAGAATACTCTGGGATGGCATTGGAAAATCCGGCCGCGATTAAACCGCCGCCAGTATAGGGTATGTCAGTTGACCAAAGCGCGCCTTCGGTAGTCCCGCAAGTCGAGGAGTCGCCGGGTTGAAATGGGTCAACAACTGCGCCGTTTCTGCGCACGGTCATATGCAAATGGGGGAACTCGGTCAGACCGCTCAGACCAACTGCGCCGACCGGGTCCCCGGCGGCAAGCTGATCGCCGGTGCTGACGCGTATACTGCCACGTTTGAGGTGACAATACCAAGTCTCCCAGCCGTCCGCGTGGGTTATAATCACAGCATTGCCGCAATTGCGGTTGGTGACATCGGGTGCGTCCGGGTCACGGGCAGAGATGTCGGGCATCCCGTCGCGTGTTGCTTTCACGGTGCCACTGGCGGCGGCCATAACGGAGACATCCGCCGCGATGGAGTTCAAGGAGTGCAAGGCAATATCGGTACCGCGATGGCCGTCGCTGGTCAAATGACCACAGCCGAAATCGGCATAGCCTTCAGTTTCGTCACGGTCGACGTATTTCTGGATGAAGCAATCCTCGCCCAAAGTGCATTTCACCGGGAATGTCAGGCGGAAATCCTCGGCTGTGGCTGGTTGGGTTTGTCCGGCAAGCAGAGCGGTGAAAATGGTCAAAGCCAGTGCTCTGGTGCAGCTCGACAGTTGGTGGAAAGGCAGGATTACGGTCATGAACGACCTCTAAAATAAAACTCAAGCCGGGTTAACAGCATCGCAGGTGTCCCCTGCCATCGCCTGCCCGTTTCGGCGGGCTGGCGATTTGGTGAGATTGTACGGGCCGGAGAGTTGGGATGTGGCTGGCGGGATAAAGTGCCGCCCCAGGACGTTGCATCGCCACCCACGGGTATGCGATAGCCGCCAGCGAGGTTGGGTAACCAAACCTGGCAATAGCCCGAATGCCCTAATCGGCGGTCAGAAGCGGCGGTTTCTTGGTTTGCAGGCGGGGCGCCTGTGCCTCTTCGATGCGCAAGTCCAGTTTGCCGTCCTTGACACCAACCTTGATGTTACCACCTTTCGCCAGTTTCCCGAACAACAGCTCTTCCGCCAGCGGCTTCTTGATATGTTCCTGAATTACGCGGCCAAGCGGGCGGGCGCCCATCTTGTCGTCATACCCCTTATTGGCAATCCATTCAGCCGCCGGGCGCGTAAGTTCGATGGTCACATTGCGGTCCATCAGTTGTGCCTCAAGCTGCACGACGAATTTCTCGACGACCTGCAGAATGGTTTCCTTGCCCAACGGCGCGAATGAAATCACCGCATCCAGCCTGTTGCGGAATTCGGGCGTGAACATTTTTTCCAACGCGGCGAGGTCTTCGCCCTCGCGCCTGTCGCGACCAAAGCCAATCGCCTCTTTCGCCTGTTCAGTGGCCCCGGCATTGGTGGTCATGATCACAATGACATTGCGGAAATCGACCTGCCGCCCGTTATGGTCGGTCAGTTTGCCGTGATCCATCACCTGCAACAGGATGTTATAGACATCCGGGTGCGCCTTTTCGATTTCATCAAGCAGCAACACACAATGCGGGTGTTGGTCGATGCCATCGGTCAGCATACCGCCCTGATCGAACCCGACATATCCCGGAGGTGCGCCGATAAGGCGGCTGACCGCGTGTTTTTCCATGTATTCAGACATGTCGAAGCGCAGAAGTTCAACGCCCAGCGAATCCGCTAGTTGCCTTGCGACTTCCGTTTTGCCGACGCCCGTGGGGCCGGCGAACAAGTAATTGCCAATCGGTTTTTCCGGTTCGCGCAAGCCCGCGCGGGCCAGTTTGATGGCGGATGACAGCGCCTCGATGGCCGGATCCTGTCCGAACACCACGCGTTTCAGCGTGACTTCGAGGTCTTTCAGCACCTCGGCATCGTCCTTGGAGACGTTCTTGGGTGGAATGCGCGCAATCTTGGCGACCACAGCCTCGATCTCTTTGGTACCGATAGTTTTGCGCCGTTTGGATTCCGCGACCAGATGCTGTGCCGCGCCAGCCTCGTCAATCACGTCGATGGCTTTGTCGGGAAGTTTGCGGTCGTGGATGTAACGTGCGGACAGTTCCACCGCCGTTTTAATCGCGTCCGATGTGTACTTGATCGCATGGTGATCCTCGAAATATGGCTTCAGCCCTTTCAGGATCTTGATGGAATCGTCAACATTCGGCTCATTCACATCGATTTTCTGGAACCTACGGGAAAGCGCGCGGTCTTTTTCGAAATGCTGACGGAATTCCTTATAGGTCGTCGACCCCATGCAGCGCAGCTTGCCGCCCTGCAGGGCGGGTTTCAACAGGTTGGAGGCATCCATTGCGCCGCCAGACGTTGCGCCTGCACCAATGACGGTGTGGATTTCATCAATAAACAGGATCGCGTCAGGGTGTTCTTCCAATTCGGTAACGACCGCCTTCAGGCGTTCCTCGAAATCACCACGATAACGGGTGCCTGCAAGCAACGCGCCCATGTCGAGCGAAAAGATCGTCGAATCCTTCAACACATCAGGCGTTTCGCCGTTGACGATTTTGCGCGCCAGACCTTCCGCGATGGCGGTTTTACCCACGCCGGGATCACCAACCAAAAGCGGGTTGTTCTTGCGACGGCGGCACAGCACTTGGATGCAGCGTTCAACCTCGTGATCGCGGCCGACCAGTGGGTCGACATCGCCCTTTTTCGATTTGGTGTTCAGATCAACGCAGTATTTGTCGAGTGCGCTTTCGGATTTCTCATCCTCATCAATAGGCTGTGGTTCTTCTTCAATATCGCTGGCACCGGTCACCGGGCGGGTTTCGCCAAAACTCGGATCCTTTGCCACACCATGTGTGATGAAATTCACCGCGTCATAGCGTGTCATTTCCTGTTCCTGCAGGAAATAAGTCGCGTTGGATTCCCGTTCAGCGAAAATCGCGACAAGCACATTGGCGCCGGTCACTTCGGTCCGGCCCGAAGACTGTACGTGAATCGCGGCACGTTGAATGACGCGCTGGAAGGCGGCGGTCGGCACAGCCTCGTTTCCGTCGACATCCGTCACAAGCGAGGTCAGATCGTCATCGATAAAGTTCTCCAGCGTCCGGCGAAGCGACGCCAGTTCAACGCCACAGGCCTGCATCACCTTGGCCGCGTCGGGTTCATCGACCAGCGCCAGTAACAGATGTTCCAGCGTCGCCAGCTCGTGCTGACGGGCGTTGGCCAGCGCCAGGGCTGTATGAATGGCTTGCTCGAGAGTTGACGAAAACGACGGCACGTGCGTGCTCCTTAACCTTGGGTCGGGGGGTGGAGGACCCACGCCGACCGTGACCTCATAGCCTTAAAGATCGGTTTTCTTTCGCAACCTTCAAGGATTTTCTGCACTCAATTCATCACATTTACGGAAATCCGTCGAATTTCAGGCAGTTTGGCAACGAATTCCCTGCCAGCAGTGTATCAGAACCTGTCTTTGCGTTGCCTGATTTCTGCAAAAACCGCGCCATCAGAGGCATTTGGCATGCCGATTGCCGCTTTCACCTCGGGCAAATTTGCGCGCAGAAAGGGGTTGGTAGCAAGTTCTTCCGCCAGTGTTGAGGGCACTGTCGGCTTCCCCTTGGCTCGGGTTTCAGCGATTTCAGCCGCACGCGCATGAAGCGCCTCGTTTTCGGTTTCGACCGTAAGCGCGAATTTGGCGTTCGAGGCAGTGTATTCGTGCCCCGAACAGACGATTGTGTGACGCGGCAAAGCGGCGAGTTTGGACAAAGAACTCCACATCAATTCCGGCGTACCCTCAAATAACCTCCCGCATCCCAGCGCCATCAGGCTGTCGGCGGTGAAAACGGCATTGGCGCCAGGCAGATAAAACGCGATGTGCCCGATCGTGTGGCCAGAGACATCCATCACCAGCACATCATTGCCCGCGAAATCGAAGGTTTCACCGTCGGTGACCTTTGCATCCAACGCCGGCAATCTTCTGGCGTCGTATTCATTTCCCACAACCATTGCGCATTCGCGCAAGTCCGCCACGCCGTCGATGTGATCGCCATGATGGTGGGTGATCCAGATTTGGCTGAGCGTCCAGCCGCGTGCATCAAGCGCGACCTGAATTGGATGTGCTTCCGGCGCATCGACAAGCGCGGTCTGGCCGGTATCATCATCGTGGATCAGGAAGGCGTAATTGTCGGACAAACACGGGACTGTGACGATCTCTATGGGCATAGGCAGCTCTCTTGCGATAAGATTGTCTTGACTGTCACCCAAAGAGGCCATGTGCGCAATGCACCTTGATGTGCTCGATCTTCGCAATTTCTACTATCGCACCGGGCTTGGTCGCGCGGCGCGGCGCGTGATCCGAGAGCAGGTGGCGGCAATCTGGCCGGATGTGATGGGTGACAGCGTGGTGGGTTATGGGTTCACCATCCCGCTCCTGCGTCCCTATCTTGGCAAGGCGCAGCGGGTCATCGCCCTGATGCCCGGTCCGCAAGGTGTGATGCCGTGGCCGACGGGTCTGCCCAATATCAGCGTACTATGTGAAGAAACGCTTTGGCCAATTCAAACGGGGCAGGTGGATCGCCTGATCATGTTGCACGGGTTGGAAACCAGCGATACGCCCGCGCGTCTTCTGGACGAAGCAGCGCGAGTGTTGTCACCAACAGGGCGTATCCTGTTCATCGTCCCCAACCGGTCGGGCATGTGGGCGCGTCGTGACAAGACGCCGTTTGGTTTCGGGCGGCCATACTCGCTCGGCCAGTTGGAATCACAGCTGCGCAGTCACGGATTTGTGCCGGAACGCCACAAGGGTGCGTTGTTCCAGCCGCCTTCTGATCGGCGGTTCTGGATGAAGATGGGGAACTTCATCGAACGGATGGGGCAGAATGTTTCGTCGGGGTATGCCGGTGGAGTTCTGCTTGTCGAGGCGTCCAAGGAGCCGTTTGTGCGCCCGACAGGCGTTGCCGTAAAGGAGCGACGCCCGATGCGGATTCTGGAAGGAATCGCCCAAGGCGAGGTGAAACCGGCGCGTGCGACCCGCAATACGTCGTAGATTCCGACGTTCTTTGTGCGAAATTGCCGCAAATGTAGGATTCGCAACGGTATTTGGTGCGGTGCAATCGGTCGCACCTATGTTATCTTATTGAAATTATGTATCTTTTCTTTCTGTGGATATGGCCTTACCACCCTTCAAAATTTCCGGATCTGATTTGACGTTTGTCTGATCTGTGTGATTCAAGGAGTCTCCACTGCTGATATTGGAGGCTGGTTTGTTGGGAAATGTTTGTTTTTCAGAGCTTTATTCGAAGGTTGAGGCGGATTTTCAGGACCGCTTGCTCGGGTATCACAAGTCGCGCCGGGAGGGATTGTGCATCATAGCAAGCGTGATTTTGAACACGCGCAGCGTCAATCTGATGGAAAATGCGGCTGCTCTGCCCCGCGATATCGGCTCTGTGGACCACCGCTATCAATACATTTCGCGGGTTCTGGGCAATCCTCACATCGATACTGATGAGATCATGCAGGCCTATGTTGGTGAAATTTTCCGCCGCCAGTGTGAGGCCGGAGAAACGATTGTGGTGGCCCTTGATCAAAGCAAGCTCAACGAAGGGCATGAGGTTTTGATGTTATCGGTGCGGATGCGGGATCGGGCCCTCCCGGTCGCCTGGCGTGTACGCCAGACCAAAGGGCCGATTGGATGGCGCGTGCAACATGAGCTTTTGGAAGCAGTCCGCCCATGGCTCCCGGCGGATGCGCGTGTGTTGCTGGCGGGAGATCGGTTTTATGGAACCGCCCGATTGGTCGCATGGTGCCAGGAGGCTGGATGGGACTACCGGCTGCGCATGAAGGGAAATATCACACTGCAACATCAGGGTGGCGAGATGATGACGCGCGAAATTGCCCAACTGATGCCCGAAGGGCTTGTAAACGCTGAGCTTTACGGAACGGGCGTCTTTAGCAACATTGGAGTGCTTCACGAGGAGGGGCACAAAGAGCCTTGGATTATTGCCATGAATGCAGCACCGTCCGAGTACAAGGTGCTCGATTATGGAATGCGTTGGGGAATTGAAGCCATGTTCTCCGACTTCAAAACCCGGGGCTTTGAAATTACTCAAAGCCAGATCAAAAAGCCGGATCGATTGGCCCGCCTCATTTTGGTGCTGGCAATCGCCATGTACTGGGCTGTTTCAACCGGAGCAAACGAAGAGCACCACGTCGCAATACGCGGCGAAAAAAGGGGATTCGAAAAGCCCGAAGGTCCTTATGCTCTCTCTTCAAGACAGGCCTTCGTGCTATCCGACGATGCCTCGCAGGTTATGCCAAAATCCCCAAGCTCTGGGATGTCTGGCTAAATTGAAGGGTGGTAAGGGATATGGCTTAACAGTGTTGCGGCACACGAATTGACCTGCTAGATGAAGCGCGATTTTGATGGGGTGTCCGCTGTGACGGTCTGTCTGGGCTGCCTAATTCGTATACTTCGGTACACAATGCGGGCCAAGAAACGGAAGGACGGACCTTGTCCGAGAACGCTTCGATCTCTGCCGGTATCGCCGGACGTTACGCCACCGCGATTTTTGAGTTGGCGAAGGAAGAAAAGGCTCTTCCAGCAATCGAAGGTGACGTGGATGCGCTTGACGCCGCCTTGGCGGACAGCGAGGATTTCCGCAATCTGATCTCCTCGCCAATCTACGCGCGCGATGATCAACAAGCCGCGATCACGGCAATTGCCAAAGAAATGAAACTCAGCGGCAACCTGACCAACCTGCTGGCGCTGATGGCGGGCAAACGGCGCCTGTTCGTACTGCCGCAGCTGATCGGCGCATTGCGTGGGCTGATTGCCGATGAAAAGGGCGAAGTGACCGCCGAAGTCACCGCCGCCAGGTCGCTGACCAAGGCGCAGGAAGATAAACTTGCCAAGACGCTGAAAAGCCAAGTCGGCAAGGATGTAAAAGTGAATGTGGCCGTCGATGAAAGCCTCATCGGTGGCCTTATTGTTAAAGTGGGCTCGAAAATGATCGACACGTCGATCGCTTCGAAGCTCGCAAACCTCCAGAACACAATGAAAGAGGTCGGATAAATGGCGATCCAAGCTGCAGAAATTTCTGCGATCCTGAAGGATCAGATCAAGAACTTTGGCCAGGAAGCCGAAGTCGATGAGGTTGGCCGCGTGCTTTCCGTCGGGGACGGTATCGCCCGTGTCTATGGCCTCGACAACGTACAGGCCGGTGAAATGGTCGAGTTTCCGGGCGGCATCATGGGAATGGCGCTGAACCTGGAGAGTGACAACGTCGGTGTCGTTATCTTCGGGTCCGACCGGGACATTAAAGAGGGCGACACGGTTAAGCGCACCAATTCCATCGTGGATGTGCCCGCCGGTGACGGCCTGCTGGGTCGTGTTGTGGACGGCCTTGGCAACCCGCTGGATGGCAAGGGCCCGATTGAGGCGGCAGAGCGTCGCGTGGCCGACGTGAAGGCGCCGGGCATCATCCCGCGCAAATCGGTGCACGAGCCGATGGCGACCGGCCTGAAATCGGTGGACGCGATGATCCCGATTGGCCGAGGCCAGCGGGAACTGATCATTGGTGACCGCCAGACAGGTAAGACTGCCGTTGCGCTGGACACGATCCTGAACCAGAAATCCTACAACGAGGCCGCGGGCGACGATGAAGGCAAGAAGCTGTACTGCGTTTACGTCGCGGTTGGCCAAAAGCGGTCGACTGTTGCGCAGTTGGTGAAGAAACTGGAAGAAACCGGCGCGATGGAATACTCCATCGTCGTTGCGGCAACCGCGTCCGACCCGGCACCGATGCAGTTCCTTGCGCCGTATTCGGCGACCGCCATGGCGGAATTCTTCCGTGACAATGGCCGCCATGCGCTGATCATCTATGATGACTTGTCCAAGCAGGCCGTGTCTTACCGTCAGATGTCGCTGCTGTTGCGTCGTCCGCCGGGGCGTGAAGCCTATCCGGGTGACGTTTTCTATCTGCACTCTCGCTTGCTGGAACGTTCGGCGAAGCTGAACGAGGACAATGGCGCGGGGTCGCTGACGGCGCTGCCGATCATTGAAACGCAGGGTGGTGACGTTTCGGCGTTTATTCCGACCAACGTGATTTCGATCACCGATGGTCAGATCTTCCTTGAAACGGAACTGTTCTATCAGGGCATCCGCCCGGCGGTGAACACCGGTCTGTCGGTGAGCAGGGTTGGTTCGTCGGCCCAAACCAACGCGATGAAATCCGTCGCTGGTCCGGTGAAACTGGAGCTTGCGCAGTATCGCGAGATGGCCGCATTCGCGCAGTTCGGCTCTGACCTCGACGCTGCGACTCAGCAATTGCTGAACCGTGGTGCACGTCTGACCGAACTGATGAAGCAGCCGCAGTATTCGCCGCTGACAAACGCCGAAATCGTCTGCGTGATCTACGCCGGTACGAAAGGTTACCTAGACGGCATCGATGTGCGTGAAGTTGGCCGTTTTGAGCAGGGTCTTGTCGCCCATATGCGTTCCAAGCATCAGGATGTTCTGGACTTCATCACCGATGAAGATCCGAAGGTCAAAGGTGACGCCGAGGACAAGATCAAAGCTGCGATCGACGAATACGCTGCTGACTTTTCATAAGACCCCGAAAGGATTGGGCAAATGCCAAGCCTGAAGGACCTTAAAAACCGGATCGAGTCGGTCAAATCGACCCGCAAGATCACCAAGGCCATGCAGATGGTGGCCGCCGCGAAACTGCGGCGGGCACAGGAATCTGCCGAGGCCGCGCGGCCCTATACCGAACGCTTCAACTCGGTGCTGGCGGGTCTGACCGCCAGTGCAGCGGAAAGCGGGCAGGGGCCGACATTGCTGACCGGCACCGGCAGTGACGAGACGCATCTGTTGATCGTGATGACCGCCGAGCGCGGGCTTTGCGGCGGCTTCAACTCTTCCATCGCCAAACTGGCGCGCGCGAGGGCGGAAGAGCTGCGCAAATCGGGCAAGACGGTAAAGATGCTGACCGTCGGCAAGAAGGGCCGTGAACAGTTGAAGCGTGACTATGAAGACATCTTTGTCAGTCATGTCGATCTAAGCGAAGTGAAGCGCCTTGGTTATGCCAACGCGCAGAGCATCGCCAATGACGTGTTGTCGCGTTTCGATGCGGGTGAGTTCGATGTCGCGACGATCTTTTTCAACACCTTCCAGTCGGTGATCAGCCAGATCCCGACCGAACAGCAGATCATCCCGGCAAGTTTCGAGATGGAAGAGGGCGCAGAGGCATCCTTTTACGATTACGAACCGGATGAGGACGAAATCCTTGCAACCCTGCTGCCGAAAGGTGTGGCCACGGCGATTTTCGCAGGGTTGCTCGAAAACGGCGCATCTGAACAAGGCGCGCGGATGTCCGCAATGGACAACGCAACCCGCAACGCTGGCGAAATGATCGACAAGCTGACCATCGAGTTCAACCGCTCGCGTCAGGCCGTCATCACCAACGAACTGATTGAAATTATCTCGGGCGCAGAAGCGCTCTAACGGAACCGGAGACGAAAGACATGGCAAACGCAAAAGGCAAAGTGACCCAGGTCATCGGCGCCGTTGTCGACGTGCAATTCGACGACCACCTGCCCGAAATTCTGAACGCGCTGGAAACAGACAACAACGGCAACCGGCTAGTGTTGGAAGTGGCGCAGCATTTGGGCGAAAACACCGTCCGCACCATCGCGATGGACTCGTCCGAAGGGTTGGTTCGCGGTCAGGAAGTGACCGACCTTGACGGCCCGATCACGGTGCCGGTCGGCAACGCGACGCTGGGACGGATTATCAACGTTGTTGGTGAACCGGTGGACGAAGGTGGCCCCGTTGAGGCGAAAGAACATCGCGCGATCCATCAGGACGCGCCCACGTTTGAGGAACAGTCGACCACATCTGAAGTGCTGGAAACCGGCATCAAGGTTGTCGACCTGCTGGCACCCTACGCCAAAGGTGGCAAGATTGGCCTGTTTGGTGGCGCGGGCGTTGGCAAGACAGTTCTGATCATGGAGCTGATCAACAACATCGCCAAGGTGCACTCTGGCTTCTCGGTTTTCGCCGGTGTGGGTGAGCGGACCCGTGAGGGCAACGACCTGTACCACGAGATGATCGAATCCAACGTGATCAAGCCCGACAATCTGGAAGAGTCACAGGTTGCGTTGGTTTACGGCCAGATGAATGAGCCTCCGGGTGCACGGATGCGCGTTGCTCTGACCGGTCTAACGCTGGCGGAACAGTTCCGCGACCAGTCCGGGACAGACGTTCTGTTCTTCGTCGACAACATCTTCCGTTTTACGCAAGCTGGTTCAGAATGTTCGGCTCTGCTGGGTCGTATTCCCTCGGCTGTGGGCTATCAGCCGACGCTGGCGACCGACATGGGCGCAATGCAGGAACGGATTACCTCGACCAAATCCGGTTCGATCACGTCTGTGCAGGCCGTCTATGTTCCTGCGGACGACCTGACCGACCCGGCACCGGCGACATCGTTTGCGCACCTTGATGCGACGACCGTTCTGTCACGCGCGATTTCGGAATTGGGCATTTACCCCGCCGTGGACCCGCTCGATTCAACGTCGCGCCTGATGGACCCGGCTGTTGTGGGCGAGCGTCACTATGCCGTTGCGTCCGAAGTTCAGCAGATCCTGCAGCGCTATAAATCGTTGCAGGACATCATCGCCATCCTCGGCATGGACGAACTGTCAGAAGAAGACAAACTGACCGTGACACGCGCCCGGAAAATCCAACGCTTTCTGTCCCAGCCGTTCGATGTGGCCGAGGTATTTACCGGTTCGCCCGGCATTCAGGTGTCGCTGGAAGACACGATCTCGTCTTTTGAGCGCGTGGTTGCTGGCGAATTCGACCACTTGCCGGAAGCGGCCTTCTACATGGTTGGCGGCATCGACGATGTGGTTGCCAAGGCAGAGAAAATGGCGGCTGAAGCCGCTTAAGGAGCTGAAATGGCTGACACAATGCAGTTCGACCTGGTGTCACCAGAGCGCAAGCTGGCCTCGTTCGAGGCCAGCGAGGTTCTGATCCCCGGCGCGGAAGGTGACATGACGGCAATGCCCGATCACATGCCTATAATCACCACATTGCGCCCCGGAATCGTGCGCGCTAAGGGTGCCGATGGCGAGCAGGAGTTTGTGGTTTCCGGTGGATTTGCGGAAATAACGGCAACCACGCTGAGCGTTCTGGCCGAGCAAGCCGTTGCGCGCGCGGATGTGACGGCAGAATTCATGGATGGGCTTCAGGTTTCACCGGACGCCGAGGCGACCACCCCGGAAATGCTTGATAGTGTTGCGAAAAATGCCGCTGATCTTGCCACGCTGCGTTCAGAGCTTGGCCTCTGAACAACTGCTGACAGTCGCGAAATTGAAACAGCCGCCAAATTCACTGGCGGCTGTTTGCATTTTATGTCCCAATTAATGCCGCAAAGCGTTTTTATCCGAGTGGGGAATCGACGAATAGTGAACGTATGAAACGGCTGCAAAACCATCTCATTGGCATCGACCAGGGGTCGGTTGTTATGTTTTCCGACTTTGAAAAGGGCGGGAAGATGTGGACGGGCGAAGGGGCCCGTATGCGCCGTAAAAAGGTAAAATTTGGCGCAGCGTTCGAAAAACCACCTTCTGTTCAGGTGTCGATTTCGATGTGGGACATGGACCAGAATCGCAACCAACGCGCCGACATTACAGCCGAAAAAGTGACGGAACTTGGGTTCGATCTGGTGTTTCGGACATGGGGCGACACGCGTGTTGCCCGCGTTCGGGCTGATTGGATTGCTGTTGGCGAGGTCAGCCACGATGACGAATGGGATTTGTACTAAGGTTCACCGTGCATGGGCCAGGTGAAGATATTGATGAATGAATCGGCGCGCTTGCAACCATGCTGTGCAAATTCGTAATACGCGATCCGCAAAATTCCCCACTTCTCACTGCAAAATAATGCCGCCAATATCGTTAAAGGTCGCGCGCCTTGCGCGCGATCATTGGTTTTCAATCGTATAATGGGAGGACTCGAAATGGCTCGTTTATTGGCGTTTCTAACTGCAACCGTCTTTTTGGCATTACCGGCCGCTTCGCAAGAGGTGACTCGCGCAATTCATCCGGTTGCAGGTGATGTCTATCTTTTTCAGAACAATTTCCACATGTCTCTGATCGTTGCGACCGACGAAGGAACCGTTCGCGTCGATCCAATAAATGAAGAGGCTGGGCTTTGGTTAAATGAGAATTTGGACCAGGTCACGGACCAGCCGGTGACGCACCTGATCTATTCGCACAGCCACGGCGATCACGCGTCTGGCGGGTCTGCCCATCCCGATGCCGAGGTCATCGCGCATGAGGACGCACCCGATAACATTCATGGCACCACTCCGACAATGCGCGTGGGTGACCAGCACAGTATGACGGTCGGTGGCAAGACAATTGAACTGGTCAATCTGGGTTCAGGGCACGACAACCATATGTTGGTGACAGTCGTGCGACCTGAAAACGTGGCCTTCATCGTCGATGTCGCTGCGCCAAGGCGGTTCATGTTCCGCGATTTCGGCGGTGCCAATCTAGATGACTGGCGGGGTCAGATCGAAACGGCCATGGCAATCGACTTTGACGTATTTGCACCCGGTCACGGCAGCGTCGGAAATAAGCAGGATCTGGCGGACGTTTTGACCTATATGCAAGTGCTGAAGGCGCAGGTTATGGAAGGGCTTCAGGCCGGAAAATCGTCGAGTGATCTTCAGTCAGAACTGACATTGGCTGACTATGCTGATTGGGGCCAGTATGACGCGTGGCGGGAGTTGAACATTCTCGGCATGGCCCGTTTTCTGGTCGAATCCGGGCAGGTAAACTAGCAGCGGTTATAACCGCTTAAATCGGGCTGTAAGTGCCCTCATAGATCGGTCCCAGCGTGTCAGTCTCAAACAGGGATGACACGCTGGTGCCGTGCCAGATGTTCAGAATTGCCTGCGCAAAGACGGGCGCGGTCGGGACAATACGTATATTCTTGGCGTTGCGGGTGGCTTCGGTCGCCTCGATCGTGTCCGTAATCACAAGGCTTTTCATGTTCGAGTTGGTCACACGCTCAATTGCCGGGCCGGATAAAACGCCGTGGGTAATGTAGCTGTGGACCTCATTGGCGCCGTTTTCGATCAGAACATCGGCCGCCTTGCACAGCGTACCAGCCGTATCGATGATGTCGTCAACGATGATACAGGTCTTGCCGCTGACATCACCGATCACGGTCATTTCGGCAATTTCACCGGGCTTTTCGCGGCGTTTGTCGACGATTGCCAAAGCGCAGCCGATGCGCTTGGCCAGTTCGCGGGCGCGCGCCACGCCGCCGACATCGGGTGACACGACGGTCACATCCTTCAAACGTCCTTTGAACTGATGTTCGATGTCCAGCGCAAAGATCGGAGAGGCGTATAGGTTGTCCACCGGAATGTCGAAGAAGCCCTGAATCTGCGCGGCGTGGAGATCCATCGTCAGCACCCGCTCGATCCCGCAACCCACCAGCATATTTGCCACCAGCTTGGCGCTGATGGGCGTGCGGGCCTTGGTGCGGCGATCCTGACGGGCGTAGCCGAAATAGGGGATCACGGCGGTGATGCGGCTGGCGGAGGACCTGCGCAACGCATCGGCCATAATCAGTAATTCCATCAGATTGTCATTGGCAGGGTTCGATGTCGGCTGAATGATGAACATATCTTCGCCGCGGACATTTTCGAACACTTCAACGAAAATCTCGCCGTCATTGAACCGTTCGACGCGGGTATCGACAAGGCCAACGCTGATCCCGCGGTGCATCGACATTCGTCGCGCAACGGCGCTGGCGAGCGGACGGTTTGCGTTGCCGGAAATGAGTTTGGGTTCGGTAAGCGAAGGCATTGGCAGCGTGTCCCTTCTTGCGCCGTCATATGACAGATTCGTGACGTTGATCACCCCCTAGCATCCCGTTACGGTCTTGCAAACCAATCCATTCAGCGGAGCGACCTGATGCCCCATATCGACTATTTTTTGTCCACCATTTCACCCTTCACCTATCTTGCTGGCACACGGTTGAATGAAATCGCCGAAAAGCACGGTGCGACGGTGATGTATAAGCCGATGGATCTGATGGCGGTCTTTGCGCGTACAGGCGGCGTGCCGCCAAAAGATCGCCATCCAAACCGTCAAGCCTTACGCGCACAGGAGTTGCGGCGCGCATCTGTCAAAACCGGATTGCCAATGAACTTTCAGCCCGCCCATTTTCCGACCAATATGGCGCCTTCGTCATATGCAATTATTGCCGCGCAAAAGTCCGGAGGTGGCGATTTGAACGGTTTGGTGCATTCGTTCCTGCGGGCCTGCTGGGCAGAGGAGAAGGACATAGCAGATGATGCCGTTATCAAGGATTGCCTTGAAACGGCAGGTTTTGACCCGACGCTGGCGGATTCCGGGATGCTTTCCGGCGCCGAAGAATATGCCGCCAACACGGAAGAGGCCGTGAACCGGGGTGTCTTTGGTTCGCCGTTCTACATCACTGATCAGGATGAGCGGTTCTGGGGCCATGACAGGCTGGATGATTTGGAGTCTCATCTGGCAGGTAAGCTTTGAGCGAAGCCAGTATTCGCCGCTTTGGTGGCGACGATCCGGCTCTTGTGATGATCCACTGCACGCTGGCGCATTCCGGGGCGCTAAAACGTCTTGCGGAAGCGATTGGTCGCCCGTCAGTGGCCTTTGACCTTCCTGGGCACGGAGACGGACCGGACTTTGATGCAAAGAAAGGATTTTTGAACCAGACTTTGGAAATGGCGAACGCGGTCCTGCCTTCGTATCCGGTCCATTTATTCGGCCATTCGTTTGGTGCCGTCGCTGCAATAAAGCTGGCCTTGGATTACCCTAAGAAACCCCGATTCTGGATAAGACGTTGGCGTCACCAGTGCACTACTCGACAGAATTTTTTCGTAGTTTTTTGATTCGTTTTTTACGATACTCGTTGACCCTTTTTCGCAGAGGGTTGCGATGAGGGATTTCCACCATTGTTATGGAAATGATCCTCGGTTCTCTCAAAGCCTCATTTGGCTCCAGTTCAACGGCAATTCCGCCAAACTCTCCAAGAAATAGAACATTTGAAACGGTTTCGTGATCTGCTTTGAATGTATCAGGGTCATTTTTCCGTACGTGTTTCGGGATGATCACCTGAAAGGGAGTGGCAGCCATCAGATCGAGCACAAGTGTCATGGTTCTTTTAGGGAGCGCAGCCAGTTCATTGAGCTTATCCGTGAGGGCGTAGAAACGGTTGGGGTCCTCTTCCATCATGTCGAACATGAGGTCCCGGATCTTCTCATAAGCGAGATCTTCGTTGATTGGGAAGTTGTTCTCCATGGCGCGCACCTTTTGCCCCGTGTTGACCAGCCTGAATGCCCCCGTGATTAGTATGGGGTGAGAGGGGTTTCCAAGTACGTTGCCCCATGATTCAAGGTTCAAAAGCGACACAATATGGACCGCCACTCATGTCGATCACTAACACCGCACTTTTTGTCTGTCTCGATGATTTTGCAAAAACCTACGAGGACTGGGAGCGCCACCGGTTGATCCCCTCGGGTCGTCAGAGGCTTCGCGCCGGCAAGCTGACCCTGGGGGAGAGCCTGTTCATCATGGTCTTGTTTCACTTGTCGCCGTTCAAGGACTTCAAACATTATTGGATTTATGGCGTTGAGCAGAAATACCGTGACTGCTTTGGCACCCTCCCGAGCTATGGTCGGTTTGTCAGCCTCATGCCAAGATTAATGGTGCCGTTTTGCATACTGCTGCACTGCTTCAGCGGTGAAAAAACCGGCGTCTATTTTGCCGACAGCACTAAGCTCGCGGTCTGCCACAATGCCCGCATTAATCGAAACAAGGTCTTCAAGGGGCTGGCAAAGCGCGGTCGCAGCACAATGGGCTGGTTCTTTGGCTTCAAACTGCATCTAATCATCAACAACAAGGGGGAGATCATGGCCGTCAAAATCACGGCAGGTAATGTCGATGATCGAAAGCCGTTTGAAGCCATGATCGCGGGCCTCGAAGGCAAAATATTTGCTGATAAGGGCTATATCTCCAAATCCCTCTTCCAACGGCTCTGGCAGCGTGGGCTCCACCTCGTCACCGGCATTCGCCGCAACATGAAAAACTATCTCCTGCCAATCCTGAACAAAATCCTGTTGCGAAGGCGGTTCATCATCGAAACTCTGTTCGATAAGTTGAAAACCAGCATGGGACTGGAACACACTCGACACAGATCGCCTGCCAACGCATTCGTACACCTCATCTCGTGTGTCGCAGCCTATATGCTCGGGAAAACCAAAGTTAAAATGGGACCCATAACCGTGCCGGAAACAATCAGGCAGGTCGAATACCAGATATAGCGCTTATCCAGAACTCAGGTTAAGAAGTTCAGAAGCCTGATCCTGTTTGAGCCGGTACTATTTGCGGCTGCCGAGGGGACGACGACTTACGATGAATACCTTGGCCTGATCGCCCCGTTTGATGACGCAATTGCGCGCGGAGATCTGGATGCTGCTGCGGATATCTTCCTGCCGCTTTGGGGCGGGGGCGCGATGCGTCCCAAACAGCGGGCGCTGGTGGTGGCGCAAATGCCGCTGATCGCGGCACAGAATGCGACACTGTTTGAAGATGGTGCGGGCATCCTTGAGCCCGGTAGGATCGAAGCTTTCCACATTCCGGTTTTGCTACTCCGTGGGGAAAAATCGCCACCGATTACGGCAATTGTAAATGCGGAACTCGCGGATCGGTTTCCCAATGCCACGGAAGTTATGGTGAATGGGGCAGGGCATATGGCCCCAATTACTCATGAATCTGACATTGCGGCGCAGGTGAAAGCGTTCCTATCTGAGGGTTAAAGGGCTTTGGTTCGGTTTCGACGCGGTCCGCACTTGGCCTTGATGCGGACTTTCCATTAGCCCCGAGCACGCAAACTTTTTGGCGGCCATTGCCTGCCCGTGGGATGGCGAAGCAACATCTCAAGGGCAGCGCTTTATGCCAGCAAAGTCCGTGCGAATTCGATGGATTGCACTCGCCTCAAATAATCGCCAGCCCGCCAGGACGGGCAGGCGATAGCCGGGGCGCTGCGCGCTGTTAACCCGGCCGGAGATGGTATGTCTGAGAGTCCGCTTCAGGCCGTAAGCAGATCCCGTCCAAACCGGCGATCTTAAAGGGCGCGACCACGCATCAGGCGCGGCAGATCGCCGGTCAGGCCAGCGGCCTCGCGTATCAGGCCGCGACGCAGACCGGGCAAGGCGTTGACCAACCCCATACCAAGATCGCGACCAAGTCTGATGGCGTTATTGTCGTTTGAAAACAATCGGTTGAATCCATCTGTCGCGGCGGCAAGCGTCGCCACGTCAAAACGCCGCCACGACTGGAATCTCTCCAACACATCAGTGGCCCCAATGTCTTCGCCCCGGCGCAAAGCATCGACAAGAACTTCCGCCAGAACGGCAACATCTTTCAGACCCGCGTTCAGACCCTGGCCCGCAATCGGATGAACGCGATGCGCGGCGTCGCCAATCAAAGCAACCCGGTCGGCAACCAAGATTTCGGCCAGCGACAAGGTGAGAGGATATGTAAAGTGATCGCCTTCCAGGACGATGTCGCCAAGGAACGAGCCGAAACGGGGCCGCAGCGCGTTGAGATATCCCGCATCGTCAAGCGCTTGAATGCGCGCGGCCTCTTCGTCGCTTTCCGTCCAGACGATTGACGACCGGTTCCCGTTCAGTGGCAGGATCGCCAGTGGGCCCGACGGCATGAAGAACTGATGCGCGATACCGTCATGGGGGCGTTCATGTGCGATGGCGACGACCAATGCAGTTTGGCCATAACCCCACCCTTGTCGTTTAATGCCCGCGCGGGTGGCGATACCGGATTTTACCCCATCGGCGCCGATCAGAAGCGAGGACTTCAAGACTTGGCCGTCATTCAGTTTGGCCGCAACAAATCCGGGTTCAACCACCTCTTCATCAACCTGTCGGCCATCGAACACCCCGACATCGGCGGCGACCAATCCATCCAGCAAAGCACGCCGCAAGTGCCGGTCTTCGACCATGAACCCCATCGGGCCCTCTTCGATCTCGGCATGGTCGAATTCCATCACAAATGGCGATGGCCCCTCGCCGGGGCGTCCGTCGTTGACTTTAATCTGAAGGATCGGTTGCGCGTCGCCGGTCAATTCGGGCCAGATTTTCAGCGCTGCGAGCAGCTTTTTTGAGGACTGCGCCAGCGCATAGCTGCGCCCATCGTAATTCGCCGATTTCCGCGCCGTTGTCGCTTGTGGGTCGACCAATGCCACGAGAAAGCCGCCCTGCGCCAGCGCCAGCGCCATGCTGCAGCCATTGAGCCCACCACCAGCGATGATCACGTCGTAATCCATGTCCGCAAATATGGGCGCGCACGCGGGATTGTCCATGCGCCCCGCTGCCGCTACCGTCACGACGGGCTTGCGGGAGGCGGGAATGTCGCAAAATTGGTTACGCATGAGCATGGGTGATCTGGGCCGT
This sequence comes from uncultured Paracoccaceae bacterium, assembly GCA_951812305.1. Taxonomy (GTDB): domain Bacteria; phylum Pseudomonadota; class Alphaproteobacteria; order Rhodobacterales; family Rhodobacteraceae; genus Rhodobacter_B. The sequence goes on along the minus strand of CATOSB010000002.1, from coordinate 377,479 downwards.
GGGATCGGCGCGGGAGAGGTTGACCCTGTCGAATTGACCCAGACCTATCTTGACGCGATCAGCGCGCATGAGCTGCGCGACAGGATTTACGCCCGCGTGACGATAGAGCGGGCGCTGTCTGAGGCCGAGGCCGCACGTAACAGGGCCAGGCTGGGCCTGCGTCGCAGCCTGATTGATGGCGTGCCGATTTCTTGGAAAGACCTGTTTGACACGGCGCATGTGGTGACCGAAGCCGGGACCGCTCTGCTGGAAGGGCGAGTGCCAGACGCGGACGCCGAAGTGCTTAAAAACGCGACGCTTGCCGGGCTGGTCTGTCTGGGCAAAACGCATATGTCGGAACTGGCGTTTTCAGGGCTGGGATACAACCCGATTACTGCCACGCCGCCGTCGGTGAACGATCCCGAGGGCGTTGCCGGTGGGTCCTCTTCCGGCGCTGCGGCGTCGGTTGCATTTGATCTCGCGGCCTGCGGGATTGGGTCGGACACCGGCGGTTCGGGGCGTATCCCGTCAGTATGGAACGATCTGGTGGGGCTAAAAACAACCAGCGGACGGCTTTCCTTGAAGGGGGTCGTGCCTTTGGCGGTCAAATTCGACACAGTCGGACCGCTTTGCAGAACCGTTGAAGACGCCAGCCTGATGCTCGCGGCCCTGGAGGGCCGCCAGCCTGTGGATTTGCGTGGTGGTAATCTTGAAGGCAGGCGTTTTGCGTGTCTGAGCACGGTGGCGATGGACGATGTGCGCGACCAACCCCGCGCGGGGTTCCAAAGTGCGCTGGATCGCATTCGCGCCGCCGGAGCAACGATTGAAACCATTGAAATTGAAGGTGTTTCAGAGGCGATGGCCAATGCCGGGCCGCTTTTTACCGCTGAATGTTACGCCACCTGGGGAAGCCTAATCGAATCCGCACCGGAAAAGATGTATCCCGAAATTCTGGCTCGTTTCCGCGCCGGAAAGGATGTCGCGGCCGCGGATTACGAGGCGGCGTGGCAGCGGCTTCTGGTCTTGCGGCAGGAATATCTGGCCGCGACCGCAGGCTATGACGCGGTTGTCATTCCCACATCCCCAAGCTTGCCGCCAAATATCGAACGTCTGGGTCAGGACAGCGACTATTACGTCTCTGAAAACCTGCTCGCGCTACGCAATACACGGATCGGCAATCTGATGGGGCTGACTGCTCTGACGATCCCAACCGGGTTGCCATCGACCGGTATCATGCTGATGGCACCGCCAAACTGCGAAGAACGGCTTTTGCGGCTTGGCTCGGCGGTGGAAGAGGCCTTGGCCTAAAAGACACATTCCGTCGCCGCAAAGGTCGAAAAACGCAGGGAATTTCTGGACCAAAACGCTATTGCCGGTTATCGTTTCCTCAAACGGGGCGACTACGATCCCGACAAATGAGGCAGATAGCAGCGTTTCAATGACGTTTCCCGAGCGGTTTTCGAACCTGCCAGAATACGCGTTTCCGCGTTTGCGGGCGCTCTTGGGTGATACACCACCCGGGGGTGACGTGATTTCCATGTCTATCGGAGAGCCGACGCACGCCTTCCCCGAATGGGTCGGCGCGCATTTGACGTCTTTCACGCAAGAGTTTGGCCGTTACCCGCCCAATGAAGGCTCGCCAGAACTTTTGAACGCCATTGCCGGCTGGTTGTCGCGCCGTCACGGGGTTGAGGTGGCGCTTGATCGGCAGATCATGGCGCTGAACGGTACACGAGAGGGGTTGTTCAACGCCGCAATTGCGCTTTGCCCGGAAGTATCTTCCAGCGGCGAAAAGCCTGCGGTTCTGATCCCGAACCCGTTTTATCAGGTTTACGCAGTGGCCGCGCTGACCGTGAACGCAGAGCCAATCTATCTGAACGCGACGGCGGAAAGCGGGTACTTGCCGGATTATGCCTCGCTGCCAGAGGAAACGTTGCGCCGGACAGAAATCGCCTATCTTTGCAGCCCGTCGAACCCGCAGGGCGCGGTTGCGTCGCGGGAATATCTGGCGGAACTGATCGAATTGGCCGAACATCACGATTTCTATGCCTTTTCGGATGAGTGCTACTCTGAACTCTATGCTAATGACCCGCCGATCAGCGCGCTGACGGTGGCACAGGAAATGGGCGCATCGCCAGAGCGGGTGGTGGTGTTCAATTCGCTGTCGAAACGCTCGAACATGCCGGGGTTGCGGTCGGGGTTTGTTGCGGGCGGACCCGCGGCGGTGAGCGAAATCAAGAAATTGCGCGCCTATGCCGGTGCGCCTTTGCCGCTGCCATTGCAGCGTGTGGCAGAGATGCTTTGGTCGGACGAAGACCATGTCGCCCACAACCGTGCGCTTTATCGCGACAAGTACCAGTTGGCTGATGAGATTTTCGCAGATTTGGCGGGCTACCAAAGCCCCGAGGCCGGGTTTTTCCTGTGGCTGCCGGTGGAAGACGGCGAGGTGGCGACAATGAGGGCATGGCGAGAGACCGGGGTTCGGGTGCTGCCCGGCGCCTATCTGGCGCGTGCGGTCGACGGTGTAAATCCGGGGCAAAAATACATACGGGCCGCGATGGTGGCGGGCCGTGACGAATTGCAGAGCGGGCTGACAAAGCTGCGCGACTGTCTGTTTTAGGTGAGGTAAGGCAACGATGGCGACGTATCAGGTAAAAGGCCGCGGAAGGCTTCTGGACAGCAAAACCCAGGCGGTGCTGGAAAAGCGCTCTCAGGAATTGTTTGGCTTATTGCTTTTCGGCCTTGGCGTTCTGGCGGTGTTGATCCTTGGATCTTACGTGCCAGATGATCCAAGCTGGCTGTCTGAAACAGACGAGCCCGCGATGAACATTCTGGGGCGTTTCGGGGCGGCCATCGCCTCGCCCGTATTCATCATCGTCGGCTGGGGCGCTTGGGGTTTTGCCGCGCTGTTGCTGGCGTGGGGCGCGCGGTTCATTTTCCATTCACGCACCGATCAGGCGATCGCGCGGATCGTTTTCGCGCCAATCTGGATTGCTTTGGTGTCGGTTTATGCCTCAACCCATGTACCAGCGAGCGAGTGGACGCATTCCTTTGGGTTAGGCGGGCTATTTGGCGATACGGTTTTGGGTGCCGTTCTAAGCGTTGCACCGGTGACGACGACGCTGGGTCTGAAAATCATGGCGCTGTTGTTTGCTTTTGCCGGTGTTGGCATGGGGCTGTTTGTTCTGGGTGTGTCGATGAGCGAAGTGCGCAGTGCCGCGCGGTTCCTTGGGGTCGGATTTATCCTTGCCTATGCCGGGTTGATGCATTTGCTGGGGCGTGGCGCAGTTACGACTGTGAAAGGCGCGAAAACCGCCTACGTTCGCCAAAAAGAGCGTCGCCTGGAACGGCGTGAAGAGGCCCGTGTTGCCGCCGAAGCGGCGAAGGCAGAAGCGCTGGCTTACGCAGAAACCGCGCAATATGACATACCGGAACCCATACCTGCGCCAGTCGAGGACAAGCCGGGCCTGCGCCTGCGCATTCCGACGCTGATCAAACGCGCGCCAGTGGTTGAGACGCCCGAAGCGGCGGTGACCACGGAGGAAGAATTCGAAGGCGACGACCGGATTAGCGCGCGTATTTCAGACGCGATCAAATCCCGTGTTCGCCAACAGCCGGTTCTGACGGCGAACCGGCAGGAGCCGCCGGTGCAGCGGCACGGCGAACCGCCGCTTCAACGTCATCCGCGCGGGCCGCAGCCAATGATTTTGGCGGATGTGGAGCCAAGCGGTCCCTTGGCATTGGAAGAACCACCGCTGGCATCGCCGACGATCAATCTTGGTGAGACAGCGCAGACACACACCGCATCGCAGGCGACAGATCGCGCAACAGAGCCAACACCGCTGGTGGCCGAACCGCTCTATGAGACCGAAGACAACGCGCCAGTGTTCACGTCGCGCCAGTCAGGCCCAGAATCCAAGTCGGTCGTACAGCACGCGGTACGCAAGCTGGCAACGTCGAAGAAGGCGAAAGCTGAGGCAGAGCCACAATTGAATTTTGGCGACCCGTCGCTGCCCGCCTATGAGTGCCCGCCATTGTCGTTGCTGACCAATCCGGTTGAAATTCAGCGCCATCATCTGTCGGACGACGCGTTGGAACAGAATGCGCGGATGCTGGAAACGGTGCTGGACGACTATGGCGTCAAGGGAGAGATCGTTTCGGTGCGTCCCGGCCCCGTCGTCACCATGTACGAACTCGAACCGGCACCGGGCTTGAAAGCCAGCCGCGTGATCGGCTTGGCCGACGATATCGCGCGGTCGATGTCGGCCCTGTCTGCACGGGTTTCGACAGTGCCGGGGCGCAGCGTGATCGGGATCGAATTGCCAAATGCGAGCCGCGAAAAGGTGGTTTTGCGTGAAATCCTATCGGCCCGTGATTTCGGTGACACGAACATGCGCCTGCCACTTGCCCTGGGCAAGGATATCGGCGGTGACCCTATCGTGGCGAACCTGTCGAAAATGCCTCACCTTCTGATCGCGGGCACGACCGGATCTGGTAAATCGGTGGCGATCAACACGATGATCCTGTCGCTGCTTTACCGGCTTACGCCGGAAGAATGTCGGTTGATCATGATCGACCCGAAAATGCTGGAATTGTCGGTCTATGACGGCATCCCGCACCTTCTTTCCCCGGTTGTGACGGACCCGAAGAAGGCCGTGGTGGCCCTGAAATGGGTCGTAGGCGAGATGGAAGAACGCTATCGCCGGATGTCCAAAATGGGCGTGCGCAATATCGAAGGCTTTAACGGGCGCGTGCAGGACGCGCTGGACAAGGGCGAGTTGTTCAGCCGCACAGTGCAGACCGGGTTTGACGATGCCACCGGAGAACCGGTGTTTGAAACCGAAGAATTCGAGCCGGAAAAGATTCCTTATATCGTCGTGATCGTCGATGAGATGGCGGATTTGATGATGGTCTCGGGCAAGGAAATCGAGGCTTGTATTCAGCGTCTGGCGCAGATGGCGCGTGCTTCCGGTATCCACCTGATCATGGCCACACAGCGGCCATCGGTCGATGTGATTACAGGCACGATCAAGGCCAACTTCCCGACGCGGATTTCCTTTCAGGTCACGTCGAAAATCGACAGCCGCACCATTTTGGGCGAGCAGGGGGCCGAGCAGCTTTTGGGTATGGGTGACATGCTTTACATGGCCGGCGGCGCCAAGATCACCCGTGTGCACGGCCCGTTTGTGAGCGACGAGGAAGTCGAAGAGATCGTGACTTACCTCAAAACTTTTGGCCCGCCAGAATATGTCGGCAGTGTTCTAGAAGGCCCCGAAGACGGCAAGGAAAGCGATATCGACCTCGTCCTTGGCCTGGGTGGCAACACCGATGGCGAGAACGCGCTTTACGATCAGGCGGTGGCGATTGTGCTGCAAGACCGCAAATGTTCGACCAGCTATATCCAGCGGAAACTGGCGATTGGCTATAACAAGGCTGCGCGGCTTGTGGAACAGATGGAAGACGAGGGCCTCGTCAGCGCCTCGAACCACGTCGGCAAACGCGAGATTTTGGTGCCGGAGCAGCACTAGCCTTCGAATTGGCGTGCAGCCAATCCGACCGATGCGAGGGGCCAGCCCCCCGCTCGCGCTCTCCGGCATATTTTTCAACGAGAAGATGCAGGATAAGTTCACATTTCGGCGGAAACGCGCGAATGTGATAAAGGGTTTGGTGTAAATTGCAGCGCGGACGACTAAATTGCGGGTGAGCAGCAGTGATGAGCAAAAAATGAAACTGACACGCAGGCATTTCCTGCCACTTCCATTTGCATTCGCGGCCTTGCCGGTTCAGGCAGCCGAGAAGCTGTCGATCAACGCGATTTCGAACTATCTGAACGGGATCAAAACGGCCAAAGGCAAGTTTACGCAAATCAATGCCGATGGCTCGATTGGAACCGGAGACATTTATATCAGGCGTCCGGGCCGGGTGCGGTTTGAATATGATCCGCCTGACAAAACACTGGTGATGGCAGGCGGCAGCCAACTGGCGATTTTTGATCCGAAGTCGAACCAACCGCCGGAACAATACCCGCTGAAACGCACACCGCTGAACCTGATCCTGAAGCGCAACGTGAATCTGGCGCGCGAGAATATGGTGGTCGGGCATTCCTTTGACGGCAAAGCGACCAGCGTTGTGGCGCGTGACCCGGAGCGCCCGGAGGTTGGCACGTTAGAACTGGTGTTTTCCGGCCCGCCTGTTGAATTGCGGCAGTGGGTGATTACCGGCGAAGACGGCAGCAAAACCACCGTGATCCTTGGCGACATGGCGTTTGGGGTGAATTTGCGCGCGCGGCTTTTTGATATTTCGGCAGAAGCCAACGCACGCGGGCTTTAGGTGTCGCGGACATGCCCGGCCCGGCGATCTGGTCAGCGCACCACATTCTGAACTTACTCAAATATTGCTGACTTTGGCGATAGCCACGATCAATCTATCGCCGTGCCCTGGCCCCGGAAACGCGCGTCTGTTCTCGGTAACCCTTGATCAAGGTAAGCCAGATCAGGTGGTGCCGTTCATAACAACCACAAATGTTGCCAGCATAAAGACACCCGCTGACATGAAGTTTTTCAATCGCGGTGATTGCCTTTTTGCGTGCCCGTTCCACGATTTCCAATGCTTGCCACGTTCGGTGTCTTCGCCGTCATATGCCCAATCAGTCATCTTACCCTCACCATTTTCTCTCGATTGTCGGTCAGATCCCCAGACCTGACCGTTTTGGTCACAACGACCCGTCCTGCCCCACACAGGTTCGTTGTTAAGTTTCCCAGTTCAATTGCGGTGCGAAACGCGGCGAAGTAACCGTTACCGTTTGGAACCACATCGGTTCGATCGCGATGTTCAGAAACGGGATGTAAGCCATCCAGGTTTCGACCACGATTGACGTGGACGCATCCGCCATTGCCGGGATATGCGGCTCGATCAGACCCATTGAGCCGCCAGCAATGGCAGGTTTGCCCGCTGACGTTGAATGGGACCAGACCAAAGTGTGTTCATCATCCGCCGCGTCATAGCGCACAACAGAAACGCGCATGATCGTGTCATGAGGCGAATGTGTCAGGAAATCGAGCACATCGTTCAGTCCGTCCATATAGGCGATGTTGATTTCGTTGGTTTCCCGCGACAGCAGGTCACTGATCGACGCTGCCGCCTTGATGTTCGTCGCCTTGGCGTGGAAGGCGTCAAACAGGATGAACAGGCCCAGAAACGCCCACAGAAGGATCGGAATGACCAGCACGGCCTCGATCGATATACTGCCATATGTGTTGTTGGCAAAACGCTTGATTTGATTGCGAAGTTTCATGTTGCTCGACCTTATGGTTCGTTGACGAATACGGCGGTGGCGATCAGCGCGTAGTCGCTTTGATTGACCCGGGGCAGACGCAGACCCAGAAGGGAAATCGGGCTCATCGGCTCGACGACGGCGCAAACCCGCACCAGCATCAGCTCGTTGGACCCACCTTGCGTGAAGCTGACGACCGGCGTGATGTCTTCATCACGATCAATGCAATCCGACCCGCCCTGGCGCATATCCCAGTCTTCGGTGCTGACCGGCGTCAGTTCGACATGCAGCGCGCCCATGCAATCCGGGATCACGCCGGACACGTTGCAGATCCGCGCCTTCAGCTCGTCGAACGTATCCACGTTGTCGTTGCCAAGCCGCAGATCGCGCACGGCAACATCGGTGCCGCGTTCCAGCATCGTCATCCGGGTCGAGATCAGACCGGCCTCGTAGGCAGAGCCGAAGATCGTGATGAAGACCGGAAACAGGATTGCGAATTCGATGGTTGCGCTGCCGTCATCGCGACGGAACAAGCGGCGTATCTTGGAAAGTTTCTGTCTCATTCCGTGAGCCTCAATCTGTTGATTTGCCCCGCAATTGATGTGAACGCATAGCTCAGGTCCTGCCCGTCCACGAGGAAGTAGTGGTTGGGCGCTTACCACCCTTCAAAATTTCCGGATCTGATTTGACGTTTGTCTGATCTGTGTGATTCAAGGAGTCTCCACTGCTGATATTGGAGGCTGGTTTGTTGGGAAATGTTTGTTTTTCAGAGCTTTATTCGAAGGTTGAGGCGGATTTTCAGGACCGCTTGCTCGGGTATCACAAGTCGCGCCGGGAGGGATTGTGCATCATAGCAAGCGTGATTTTGAACACGCGCAGCGTCAATCTGATGGAAAATGCGGCTGCTCTGCCCCGCGATATCGGCTCTGTGGACCACCGCTATCAATACATTTCGCGGGTTCTGGGCAATCCTCACATCGATACTGATGAGATCATGCAGGCCTATGTTGGTGAAATTTTCCGCCGCCAGTGTGAGGCCGGAGAAACGATTGTGGTGGCCCTTGATCAAAGCAAGCTCAACGAAGGGCATGAGGTTTTGATGTTATCGGTGCGGATGCGGGATCGGGCCCTCCCGGTCGCCTGGCGTGTACGCCAGACCAAAGGGCCGATTGGATGGCGCGTGCAACATGAGCTTTTGGAAGCAGTCCGCCCATGGCTCCCGGCGGATGCGCGTGTGTTGCTGGCGGGAGATCGGTTTTATGGAACCGCCCGATTGGTCGCATGGTGCCAGGAGGCTGGATGGGACTACCGGCTGCGCATGAAGGGAAATATCACACTGCAACATCAGGGTGGCGAGATGATGACGCGCGAAATTGCCCAACTGATGCCCGAAGGGCTTGTAAACGCTGAGCTTTACGGAACGGGCGTCTTTAGCAACATTGGAGTGCTTCACGAAGAGGGGCACAAAGAGCCTTGGATTATTGCCATGAATGCAGCACCGTCCGAGTACAAGGTGCTCGATTATGGAATGCGTTGGGGAATTGAAGCCATGTTCTCCGACTTCAAAACCCGGGGCTTTGAAATTACTCAAAGCCAGATCAAAAAGCCGGATCGATTGGCCCGCCTCATTTTGGTGCTGGCAATCGCCATGTACTGGGCTGTTTCAACCGGAGCAAACGAAGAGCACCACGTCGCAATACGCGGCGAAAAAAGGGGATTCGAAAAGCCCGAAGGTCCTTATGCTCTCTCTTCAAGACAGGCCTTCGTGCTATCCGACGATGCCTCGCAGGTTATGCCAAAATCCCCAAGCTCTGGGATGTCTGGCTAAATTGAAGGGTGGTAAGGGTTGGGCGAAGTGGCGCAGTCTTTCAAAAGCTGACCAGATGCTTGCGTTACCTCCAGGCCGATGCTGAAGATCAGGATTCCGCTGTCTTTGGCGACGGTGCAAGCGTCCAGCATGTTCGCGTTTTTGACCGAAGGATCAACGTGATCGAACATATTCAGGACTTCGGTTACAGCGTCCCAGCCATGCACCGGCAACATGTGGTTATAGGCGTGGTACAGAATGCTGACATTGGCCCAAAGTTCCTGATACGTCAGACGCTCTGCGTGATTGTGGTTGTGCGGGCGGTCTTTCCACTGTCCTGCGTGTGGCCAATAGAACTGACCATCGGTGTCCCAGCCATTGCTTTCCTGCGGTTCAGGGCCGTTGCCGGACCAGATCGAATACTTGATGATTTGGCCCTGGCCGTTGAAGCTGGCCCAAACTTCGGTCAATTCGTCACCGCGATAGGCGTCTTTCATGAAATACTGGTTGGTGTGGACGCCGTCAGACATCACAACCATGACCTTCATTGCGTCATTCTCATCGAATTCCACCGGGCGACCAACCAGTGTTGAGTCGACATCGCCCGCCGCCGCCATGCTGGTCAGAACTTCCTGCGAACCGGGGTCGAGCAGGGCGTTGCCCCACTTGATGCCAATGTCGGTCGATGTGTTTCCACCGGCGGCAAATCCGTTCACGCGGTCCTTGATTTCCTGCGGGTCGCGCGACCAGGCCAGGATATCCACGCCCGATTCCGAACGGCAGACGGGTGCGGATACGTTTGAAGAATTGTACCAGGGGTCGAAATGCTGCGTTTGCTCCAGAACCGTCTGGGTCGACAGCGACGTGGTGTCGAAGCTCGACGATTCAAAGTTCACACAATGCGAGATGTCGTGCTCGTCTTCGCGTGTGTAGTTCGACAGAAGATCTTCGCCGGCGTTCACCTGCGTCGAGTAAGGCACGATTGACGTCGAAACGACGCCCGACGTGGAGGTGCCGTAAACGACGTCAACGAAATCTTCCGCCGCGCCCTTCAGGTTCGTCAGGCGACTGTACCAGCCCATCGAACCTGACACATCCAGCACCATCGAGATTTCCACATCCCCTATGGATTCCTCGGCTGCACCGGCGGCGGGCGCGGGCAGCGTGTTGACCCCTGCAAGGTTCATAAAGTGCATCGGCATGTTCAGTGCTGTGTCGATAGATACCCGGCGCGAACCAGGGTTCTCTTCAACTTCGACACCGTCGAGAAAACCGGTCAGACCAGCTTTGGCGAAGTAATCGGCAACCACATCCTGTGGCGGCAGTTCCTGATTAAGGTTGGCAGCGGCGAGTGCAGCGCGGTCAACAGTGCTTTGCAACTGAACGCGCGCGGTCTCAAGCCGCATCATATCAAGGCCCATCCCGCAGGCGAGCATCATCAAAACAAACATGAACAGGCCGAAGATTATCAGCGCGCCATCTTCATCACGGGAAAACTTGGAAACTTTGGCACAGGCAAAACGTGCGACTGAATCGCGAAGGCCTGGGCAAACCGTGTCTGCATCTTGAATGTGAATTCGGGGCAGAAGTCTCATTGTCTAGTTTCACTTTTTATCGCAGCCCCCACCGCGATTTGGCCAAACTGGGATGCGAATGTGTCCCAATTGTGGCAAAGCTGCCTTTTTTGGGGTTTCCGGCCCAAATCCGCAATTTGGCGCTAATTTGTTGGAAACGTTAATCGTGTTTGCGGCGGATTGGTTCGGAATGCGGAACAACCGCGCAAATACAGTTCGAAGCGACGAGTCAACAGAATCCCCATATTCTGCTGGTGAATGCCTCAAGATTATATGGGCAACCAATGCATCCGCCCGTCTGAATCAAGCGAATACGGCAACGCCAGCCTTATAGAAGGTGGATTAAATACAATTCATCCACACAGACATCAGATCCTCTGAAATCCGGGTGCGCATTAACCAATATTGACGATTCATTGGCGGCTGCCCGACAGATCAGATTACGTCCTGCCCATTTCGCGCCACGATTAGGATCGCGGTGTTTCGAATGTGGCAATGTGCGCGTCTCCAGTTGTCTAGACGTCAACTTTGACTGTGAGACATCGGGGTGACCTAGCGTAAAACACGTGCTAGCCGTTTTGCCAAAAGCTGCACGGGGGGGAGTGCAAATGCCCATCGATCAGAAAACCGGATACCGAACGCTTTCAGACGAGGCGCTGGAATCACTCGGTATTGCTGTCGGTGATGTCCGCGACGTTGTTGAGGCGGCGGTGCATGGCGCAGCAGAGGGACGGGTTCATACCACGCCGAAATCCGCGATCCTGCCCGGATCGGGCCGGTATATGATGACGACCTTGTCCACCGCAGACGAACCACAGCGCACGGTGGTGAAGTCGGTCATGGTCAGCCCGCGCAATCCCGACCGCGGCCTGCCCAGCACGGAAGGCGTGATCATTGTTCAGGACAGCGAGACCGGTCGGCTGCTTGCGGTGATGGAGGCTGGATGGGTGACGGCGGTGCGCACGTCGGCATTATCGGCGGTGGCGGCGAAGCGGCTGGCGAACCCGGACTCAAAGGTGATCAGTTTTGTCGGGGCCGGGGTGCAAGCGCGTAGCCATCTGGCGGCGATGGCGGATCTGTTCCCGCTGGAAGAGGTGCGGATCTTCAGCCGGGGCGCGGCCAATATCGCGCGGTTAAGTGAGATGGCGGAAGGTATGGGGCTGCGCGTGATGCAGGCCAGTTTGGCGCAGGACGCCCTGAAAGAGGCCGATATCGTCGTGACGTCCGTCACTTTGTCTTTTGATATGGAGCTGTTTCTGGATGCCCGCTGGCTGAGGCCGGGCGCCTTCGCCGCCGTCACCGATGCGGCGGCGCCGTGGTTCCCCGAAGGTTTGTCGGCATTCGGCTCGATATGTATCGACGATCTGGAACAGGAGCGCGGGTCCGCCAACCCGATGATGCCGCTTGACTTGGTCGGCGCCGACCTACCTGGGATGATTTCCGGGAACGCGCCTCTGGTTTTTGATCCCGAACAGCGCGCCGCCTTCATCTTTCGCGGCATGGCCGTGGGCGATTTCGCAGTCGCGGCAATGGCGCTGGAACGGGCGGAACGGGCGGGTGTGGGCGTTGTCACCAACTGGCAGGCGTCATAGCCCAGGTCGGCCGCGACCTTGTTGTAATCAATGCCGCCGGGCTTCAAACCGTCCCGAACAGCCCGCGCGCTCAGATTCAGAAAATAGCTGTTCACCGGCGTCTCGAGGCTGTGGCATTGCCCGAGGCGCACGATTTCACCATTCAGATACTCGGTTTCGACGGACCCGGCGCCGCGCAACAGACTTTGCGCCGTGGACCCGCCGATATCCGCCGCACCCTTGATCTTCTGGCGTTTCATAAGGTTTCGGCGCGGATCGGTTTCGCCGACATCGTGCCAATGGATTCCGGCGGCGGTCAAGGCGGCGCGTCCTTCTGCACGCATGGCTTCGGTGACAGTTTTCATTCCTTCACAGCGGCCCATTGTGGCAATGGCGATGTTGCCAAGGTTCATCAGAAGCTTGCCGTATTTGGCCGCCATGACGTTCGGGTCGACAAATCCGGCAATCCCTCCCGGGGTCAGCGCGTCTGCAAAAGCCTGATCGGCTTCATCGGCACCGGTCGGATAACGCCCAATGTCGAAGAATCCAAATTTCGGCGCGCAGAACGTAACGGTAATTTCGGGCACGACATACTCCGCCGGCAGCATCACCGCGACCCCGTGAACATTCGCAAAGACGTCGCTGGCCGTCCGTTCATTCGCCACACCGTTCTGGCAGCAGAAGATCGGCTGATCGCTGACGCCCGCCGATTTCAGGTCGCGCAGTGCCGCGCCCGTATGCTGACCTTTGACCAGCAACAGAATGACGTCATCGGGTTGAAATTGAATGTCACGCGGCGCGGCGACGCATTCGAATTGAAAGGATTCAACACCACGCGGGCTGCGCAGACGCAGGCCGGATTTCTGGAGGGCGTTCAGCCGCGCCCCGCGCGCTATGCCGATAACCTCATGGCCCGAAGTCAGAAGCGTCGCGGCGACGACCCCGCCAACCGCACCGACGCCATAAACGATGTAGCGCATAATTAATGCTCCGTATGCGTGCCGACTTTGGCCCAACGTGCCGGTCGTGACAATAAACTGGATTTCCGTGCACTTCTTGGGTTCACTGGCGTGGAGACCGGAACGGAGTGCCAACTATGCTCAAGAAACCAGAAGAGTTGCGCAGCGCGCGGTGGTTCGCGCCCGATGACCTGCGCTCAATGGGGCATCGCTCTCGTATGATGCAAATCGGGGTTGGAGACGCAGACCTTCAGGGAAAACCCGTAATCGCGATCATCAACACCTGGTCGGATCTGTCGCCCTGTCACCACCACCTGCGCGACCGGGCGGAGCATGTGAAACGCGGCGTGTTGCAGGCCGGAGGGTTCCCGGCGGAAATGCCGGTGCACGATTTTGCCGAGCAACTTCTGAAGCCAACCTCGATGCTTTACCGAAATTTCGGCGCGATGGAGGTGGAAGAGACGCTGCGCAGCCACCCGATTGACGGTGCAGTGCTGTTGGGAGGCTGTGACAAATCCACGCCCGCGCTGATCATGGGCGCGCTGAGTATGGGCATTCCCTTTATCTTTGTGCCCGCCGGCGCGATGCTGCGCGGGAATTACGCGGGCGAAAAGCTCGGATCAGGCACGGATGTCTGGAAATACTGGGATGAGCGCCGCGCCGGCACAATCGGCAAAGAAGAATGGATGGGCGTGCAGGGCGGCATTGCGCGCAGCTATGGCACCTGCATGACGATGGGCACCGCCTCGACCATGATGTCGATTGCCGAAGGGTTCGGCCTGACGCTGCCTGGCGCGTCCTCGATCCCCGCACCCGATGCGGCACATAAGCGGATGTCGTCCGAAGCCGGGCGGCGCATTGTCGACATGGTCTGGGAAGACATGACGCCGGACCGGATCGTGACCGAGGCCGCGACGCGCAATGCGGTGACGGTGGCGATGGCGACGGGCTGTTCGACCAACGCAATCATCCATTTGATCGCGATGGCGCGACGGGCGGGGATCCCGCTGGGGCTGGACGATCTGGATGCCATCGGGCGCACGACGCCGGTGCTGGCGAACATCAGGCCGTCTGGGAAAGAATATCTGATGGAGGATTTCTTCTATGCCGGGGGGTTGCCCGCGCTGATGAAGGAATTGGGAGACAAGCTGCACCTGTCAGTGATGACGGTGAACGGGCGGACGCTGGGCGAAAATATTGAACGGGCGGTCAATTACAATGCCGACGTGATCCGGCCTCTGTCGAACCCGCTTTATCACGAAGGCTCGCTGGCGGTTTTGCGCGGCAACCTTGCCCCTGACGGGGCGGTGATCAAACCGGCGGCGATGGATCCGAAGTTCCAGACCCACAAAGGCCCGGCGATTGTCGCCGACAATTACGTGGCGCTGAAAGAGATCATCAATGACGAGGATTACCCGATGACGCCGGATCATGTGCTGGTTCTGCGCAATGCAGGGCCGCAGGGCGGGCCGGGGATGCCGGAATGGGGGATGATCCCGATGCCCAAGGCGCTTTTGAAGCAAGGCCATCGCGACATGGTGCGCCTGTCAGATGCGCGCATGTCGGGCACATCCTACGGTGCCTGCATTCTGCACGTGGCGCCAGAGGCGCATGTGGGCGGGCCGCTGGCGCTGATCAAAACCGGTGATGTGATCGAGCTGGATGTGCCGAACCGGGCGCTGCGGGTGGATGTGTCGGATGAGGAACTGGAAGCGCGCCGCGCGGATTGGGTCGCGCCGGAGCCGAAGTTCGAGCGCGGGTTCGGCTGGATGTTCCTGAAGCATATTGAACAGGCCGACAAGGGGTGCGATTTCGACTTCCTGCGTACCGAGTTTGGCGCGCCGGTGCCGGAGCCGGAGATCAATTGAACTCTGGTTGTGGCCGGGTTAACAGCGCGCAGCGCCCCGGCCATCGCCTGCCCGTTGCGGCGGGCTGGCGATTTGGTGAGCGTGGCGCAATCCTTCGAATTCGTACGGACTTGGCTGGGAAAAAGTGCTGACTGTGAGAGGGTGCGCCGCCATCCCACGGGCAGGCGATGGCCTCCATTGACGGTGCCGGCGGGCGTTGGGACGCAAATACTTCTTCAGCCCACACACCTATTCAGGCGCATCCTCATCATCCAGCAGGATCCGCGCAGCCGCGCCGTCGACATCGTCATACTGGTCCGACCGCACCGTCCAGATAAACGCCGCCAGCCCAAGCCCGCCAAGGATCAGCGACACAGGGATCAAAACCACAAGAACGTTCATTTGACGAACCTCATGCGATGGGAATTCAATAGAACGGTAATCGACGCCGACATCGCCAAGGCAGCGGCCAAAGGCGTGGCAAACCCGGCCAGAGCAATCGGCACCGCGATGGCATTATATAAGGCCGCGATAGCGAAATTCTGTTTTGACAGCTTCACCGTGGCGCGCGCGACAGACAATATGTGCGGCAGATCAGCAAGGCTGTCCCCCAACAGCACCGCATCAGCCGCGTTACGAGAAGCGTCAAGCGCACTTGATGGCGCTACGGAGGCATGGGCCTCAGCCAGCGCCAATGTATCGTTCAGCCCGTCGCCGACCATCAAAACGCGGTGCCCCTCTGCTTTCAACGTTTCCAGCCGCACGCGCTTGGCCGTTGGATCGGCACCAAAGGTGACGGGCAGGCCCAGTTGATCTGCTAAAGCCATAGCCGGGGCTTCACTGTCGCCTGTGACGATCTCGGCGGGCAGGTTGAGATGCGCCAGAGCTTCGCTCACGCCGGAACGGAGGATCTCAGTGGTGGGTAACGCGACGGGGTCACCCTCGCCAATGCGAAGACCAAGACCGGCGAATTCAGCGCCGAGCCAGTCAGCACGCCCAAGCGCCACCCGTTTGCCACGCCAAATCGCGCGCACACCTTTGCCGGGTTCTTCTTCGATCTCGGTCAGCCACGCGGGTGTGACGCCGTCAAGCTCCAGCGCCAGCGCGCGCGACAAAGGATGATGCGACGCCTGCGCGAGCGCCCGGCAGACGCCACGTTTGGTTTTGGTCAGGGCATCAGGTACAGCCACCGAGGGCAGGGTCAGTGTGCCGGTCTTGTCAAAAACGATGTGGTCAACCTCGGCCAAGCGCTCCAGGGCGGTCGCGTGTTTGACCAGCACACTCGCTGAATAAAGCCGGGAAACGGCAGCGGTGGTGACGGCCGGCACGGCCAAACCCAAGGCGCAAGGGCATGTGATTATCAGCACAGCAATCGCGACATTCAATGCGTGTCGGAAATCGCCGTCAAATGCCCACCAGCCGAGCAGCGCGAAAAGTGCCAGTAAATGAACTGCAGGCGCGTAAATCTGCGCCGCCCGGTCAGCCAGCGCGGTATAGGAATTACGCCCACGCTCTGCGGTTTCGACCAAAGCCGCGACCTGGCGCAAGGTTGTGTCCTCGCCCACGGCTGTCGCCCGCACCTGGATCGGCGCGCCAAGATTGATTTCCCCGGCCTGCAGCGTCGCCCCGCCCGCCACATCGACCGCCGCGCTTTCGCCTGTCAGGAACGACCGGTCGAGCATCGCGGTGCCAGACAGTAAATCACCATCCACTGGCACCCGCTCGCCTGTTGCCACCAGAACCCGGTCGCCGACCCGCAAGTCGCGTGTTGGTACAGGTTCTGCCACTTCGCCGGCCAGGCGCCGGGCGGTGTGGACCTCCAGCGAGCTCAACTCCTTGGCCGCCGACCGCGCCGCGCGTCGGGTGCGGTGATCGAGATAGCGCCCGATCAGCAGGAAGAAGGTCAGCGACAGCGCTGCTTCGAAATAGGCGTGCCGTCCGCCATTCAGGCTTTCGAAGGTCGACATGCCGGTCGCAAGAATGATTGCGAGCGAAATCGGTACGTCCATGTTGAGCGCCCGCACCCGCAGGGCACTCAATGCAGAGCGGAAAAACGGTTGGCCGGAATAGGCAATGACCGGGATGGTGATCGCGGCGGAAATCAGGTGGAACAGATCGCGTGTCGCCCCGGCGGCCCCGGACCAGACGGCCACCGACAGGAGCATGACATTCATCATTGCGAAACCCGCAACGGCCATGCGCAGCATCAGGTCGCGCCCGCTGCGGTCGGTGGCGGTGTCGAGTGCGGCCATATCCAGCGGGTATGCTTCGAATCCAAGATCCTGCAATGCGTTCTGAATGGTTTCGGCACTGGCCGCGCCCGAGACGCTGAGCCGTTTCATCGACAGGTTCACCCGCGCGTCACCGATCCCGGGCAACTTGGCGAGACCGCGTTCGATCTTGCCGATACAGGCCGCGCAATGGATCGTGGGCAGTGAAAACTGCAGATCCGGCGTTGCCGCCATGTCCTCTGGCGGCGGCATCGCCGAACAGGCAGGGCAGGCCGCCGTCATCAGAGAGTGCCAACTATAATGCGCTGCTGAAACAACGTGCCGTCCTCGGAGCGCGCCTTGATGCGCAGGTTCCAGTTGCCCGGGCCGACATCGACGGGTGCGCGATAGGCGGCTCCGTCAAAGAAGAACACGGGCGTCTGATCTTGTGAAACATTTGTCGCCCGTCCGAACGTGGCGCTTTCGATGTCCGGCGCGATGGGTTGACCGTCTTGGACAATGGTCAAAACCAAGTTGCTGCCCTCCAGCTTCGCCGAGACATCCCAACCGAGCGCGGTCTGCGCATTACGGTCTTCGTCAAAGGACTGGCTGGCAACATAGGAATTCTTCACCTCGAGCCCCGGAAAGGTCTGCACCGCGTTCACCGCCAGTGTCAGGTTCACCGCAATAATCACCCCGAAAGCGGCCACAAACCCGGCAGCCACATGCCAGCCCTTGATTTCGCGTGTCATTTGTCTCTCCCATGGAATGTGGTGGCGCGGTCGCCGCTTTCGACGTCTTCAATCCAAAGCCGCAGATCGGTGCGGTCGGCACTGGCCCCTGCATCCTGTGGCCGCGCAGTGACATAGACCCGCTGCAAATGCGTGCTGTCGGCATCAACGGTCACCTGACGCTGACCATCCGTGCCTTCCAGATCAATGCGCAGGATATCTTCCGTTGTCAGGCTGACGCGGAAGGCACGGGCTTCGCCCTGTTTGTTGCGGATGCGCAAGTCATAGATGTTGCGGATCGATCCATCAGATTGCACGACGAAGACCGGATTGCGTACCGGGCTGACGGTCAATTCGATGTCCGAGCGGATGAATAGCGCATAAAGAAGCGCAACGCCCATCAGTGCCCAGATGCCGGTGTAGATCATTGTGCGCAGTCGCAGAACATGCTGCCAAAGTGGGCGCGGCTTCGCCCCGGCACGCTCCTGTGGTTCGTCCGTCAAAGCCAGATAGTCGACCAGCCCACGGTCGCGACCCAGTTTGCCCATGATCTCGTCGCAGGCGTCGATGCACAGGCCACAGGTGATGCATTCCAGCTGTTGCCCATCGCGAATGTCGATCCCCATCGGGCAGACATTGACGCAAGCCATACAGTCCACGCAGTCACCCGCATTGGCATCACGTTTTTTGCCGCGCGGTTCACCGCGCCAGTCGCGATACCCGATGGTCAACGTCTCGGGGTCCATCATCGCGGCCTGAATGCGTGGCCACGGGCAGGCATAGATGCAGACCTGCTCGCGCGCGACGCCGCCAAAGAAGAAAGTGGTCAGCGTCAGGATGGCAATGGTGGAATAGGCAATCGGGTGCGCCTGAAATGCAATCAGATCGACAAGAAGCGTCGGCGCGTCGGTGAAATAGAACACCCATGCCCCGCCGGTTGCGAGGCCGATCAGCAGCCACGCAGTCCATTTCGTTAACCGAAGCCGAGCCTTGCGCAAGCCCCATTTCGCGTTGTGCAGTTTGACACGCGCGTTGCGGTCACCCTCGATCCAGCGTTCGACAAGGATGAACAGGTCGGTCCAGACCGTCTGTGGGCAGGTATAGCCGCACCAAACCCGACCCATGGCCGATGTGAACAGAAACAGTCCGAGACCGGCCATGATCAGCAATCCGGCGACGAAATAGAATTCATGCGGCCAGATTTCGATCCAGAAGAAAAAGAACCGGCGTTGGGCGAGATCGACCAGCACCGCCTGATCAGGCAGTTCTGGCCCACGATCCCAGCGAATCCAAGGGGTCAGGTAATAGATACCGAGCGTGACGATCATCACCCACCACTTCAGCGTGCGAAATGTGCCCTTCACCCGGCGGGGAAAGACCGGCTCTCGCGCGGTATAAAGGGGGGTGGAGGAGTCACTCATCGTAAATCGCCTTTGTCAGGTGGTCGGAAACTGACGGAAACAGGGGCAGGGTGCCTTGATGTGGATCAAGTCAAAGGTGGGAGCGGGTTTGAAACTCTCCTTCTGCGCGGAATCAAGGCCCCGTGCCGCCGCGCATTGCCGGACCGTCCGGCGGCACGGCGGTTTGGTAAGGCTGAGTGGTCGGTTCTCAGGTTCTTCGAAGTTCGCCGGATAAAGTGTCGTGCCACCAGCGTTTGCTCGCCGCAGCACGGCCCGCCGATGCGCGCCTTCGTTCTACTCCTGTATTCCTTCCAGATAATTCGCCAGCGCCAGTAGATCGACATAAACCGGCGTGCCAAGGCCCCCATGCTCGACAATAATAATATCGCCAAGGTCCTGATCGCCGAATTCCGGCATCGTGCGGGCAATATTCTTGTCGGCGGCAAAGATCGCCGACATCACCTTGTTTTTGTCAAAGACACCGCCATTTCTGGCCGCGATGGTCCGCAAGTCGGCGGGTTTTTGGTTCAGCGAGGACGCTAACTCGCCGTCACCCGCCCCGCCAGACCCATGACACACAACGCAGTTCTCTTCGTAAAGCGCGCGGCCATAGGCCGGATCGTCGGGGTCCGCTGCTGGACCGAACGGCGCACAGGCGGCGGGCGAAAGCAGCGAAATTGTCGCAAGTAAAACGCGCGGCGTCATACCCGCTTACTCCCCTCCACCAAGGCTGTGAACATATGTCGATACCGCACGCACATCCTCCTCTTTCAAACGCTGGCCCCAGGCCGGCATTACGCCGAAGGGCGCGTTCGTGATCGACGCGACCACACTGTCGCGGTCGCCACCAAAGAGCGATATCGCATCCGCCAGATTGGGCGCACCGTATTCGCGATCCCCCAAACCTGCATCGCCGTGGCACGAGGCACAATTGTCCTCCCACAAAACCGCGTGTTCACCGGTTGGTGCACCATTGGGCAGGGCCATCACGATGTCGGCCAGTTGCTCGATCTCTTCCTCTTCAAGAAACTCGCCGAAAACCGGCATTTCCGAATACCGCGCATCGTCATCTGTGGCGTTACGGACGCCGTGGCGGACAGAAAAGGCGATCTCTTCGAGGCTGCCACCCCATAGCCAGTCGTCATCCAAAAGGTTGGGATAGCCCGACGCACCGGCGGCGCCGGCACCATGGCACTGGCTGCACTGCGCGGCGAAAACAGACTTGCCGCGCGCCACAGCATAGCGGTGCAAATCGGCATTGTCGGTAATCGCGGTCATATCCACCGCCTTCAAATCCTCGACCAGCGCGGCGTTTTTGGCTTCATGCGCGTTGATTGCCTCGGCCACCTGCGCGCGTGTGGAATAACCCATCATCCCTGCCGTCGCCTTGGAAATCATCGGCCACGCCGGATAGGCAATGGTATATCCGATGCCCCAGATGATCGTGACGTAGAATATCCAGACCCACCATCGCGGCAGCGGAGAGTTCAGCTCTTCAATGCCATCCCAGACATGCCCGGTTGTTTCCATTCCGGTGCTGTCATCAATCTTTTTCTTGTCAGCCATTGGTGACCTCTTCACTTGGCAGTTTCAGGCTTTTGCAGGCGCATTTATCGCAAGTTCCGTCGCAATCCGGTTCGGGTGCATCCTCGTTGCGAAACGGGATCATGCTCGCGTCGCGGTTGGCGGCGGATCGGCTGGGCCAGAAGGCCCAGATGCAAACACCCAGAAAGAAGGCGAACATTGCCAGCAGAACCCAGCTGTCGGCGAATTCGCGCAAGAGGGAGTAAGTATCCATTTTCGCCCCCTATCGGCTCGCATCCGGCGTGAAGGTCGAAAAATCGACCATCGTGCCGAGGATTTGCATGTAGGCGATCAGTGCGTCCATTTCGGTCAGTTCTGGTTGGCCGTCGAAATTGGCCACCGCCGCACCGGGATAGCGTTCAAGCAGCCCGTCAAAGTCGGCATCAGGGTCGACCTGAACCTGAAAGTCGGCTTGGGCGACAGTGATCTGCTCGTCCGTGTAGGGAACGCCGACCAACTTATGTACAGCCATCAGGTCGCCGATGTCTTCGCCATCAAGACGCACATCCAGCAAGAAGGCATAGCCGGGCATCACGCTTTCGGGCACGACAGCCTGAGGGTCGATCAAGTGCTCCAGATGCCATTGATCGGAATAGCGCCCGCCAACACGGGCCAGATCGGGCCCGGTGCGTTTTGACCCCCACTGATGCGGGTGGTCATACTTGCTTTCCGCCGCGAGCGAATAGTGGCCGTAACGTTCGACTTCGTCGCGCATGGGCCGGATCATCTGGCTGTGGCACACATAACACCCTTCGCGGATGTAGATGTCGCGTCCCGCCAGTTCCAAGGGCGAGTAGGGGCGCACACCCTCTACATCCTCGATGGTGTTTTCCAGCCAGAACAGGGGCGCGATTTCGACGATCCCGCCGATTGTCACCACCAGAAGCGAACCGGCCAATAACAGCGTCGGGCTCTTTTCCAGGATGGCGTGTTTGTCCATGATACCCATTGTTCTGGCTCCTTATTCTGCCGGAACGGCGCTAGGAACCGGGGCGTGCGCAGGTTGCGCACCCCGGATCGTTTTCCACATGTTCCAGACCATGATCAGTGCGCCCGCGAGGTAGAGCACCCCACCGAGCCCGCGCACCACATACATCGGAAACTTGGCGCTGACCGTGTCTGCGAAGGAGTTCACGAGGAAACCCTGATCATCGACCTCACGCCACATCAGGCCCTCCATAATGCCGGTGACCCACATCGATGCCGCATAAAGAACGATACCGAGGGTGGCGAGCCAGAAGTGCCAGTTGATCGCCGCCATCGAGAACATCTGGGCACGCCCCCACAGTTTGGGTACGAGGAAGTAAATGCAGGCAAACGTAATCATGCCGTTCCAGCCCAACGCGCCGGAATGTACGTGGCCGATTGTCCAGTCAGTATAGTGTGACAGAGAGTTGACCGCGCGGATCGACATCATCGGGCCCTCAAAGGTCGACATGCCATAGAAGCCAAGCGAAAGGACGAACATGCGCATGATCGGGTCGGTTCTCAACTTGTCCCATGCGCCTTGCAGCGTCATCAAACCGTTGATCATCCCACCCCAGCTGGGCATCCACAAAATCACACTAAAAACCATACCAAGCGTGGATGCCCAGTCAGGGAGTGCCGTGTAGTGCAAATGGTGCGGACCCGCCCAGATATATAGGAAGATCAGCGCCCAGAAATGCACGATATAAAGCTTGTAGCTGTAAACCGGGCGTTCGGCCTGTTTCGGGATGAAATAATACATCATGCCCAGGAACCCGGCAGTCAGGAAGAAGCCGACCGCGTTGTGGCCGTACCACCATTGCGTCATCGCGTCCTGCACGCCTGAGAAGACCTGCACAGATTTGCTGCCCAAAAGGCTGACCGGGATCGACAGGTTGTTGATCAGGTGCAGCATCGCGACGGTTATGATGAAGCTTAGAAGGAACCAGTTTGCCACATAGATGTGGCGTTCCTTGCGCCTGAAAATCGTGCCAAGGAAGACGGCCAGATAGGCAAGCCAAACGATCGTCAGCCAGATATCGACATACCATTCAGGCTCGGCATATTCCTTGGATTGCGTCGCACCCAGCAAATAGCCAGTGGCCGCCAGAACGATGAACAGCTGATATCCCCAAAACACAAACCACGCTGTGTTGCCGCCCCAAAGGCGGGCGCCCGACGTGCGTTGGACGATGTAGAAAGACTTTGAAATCAGTGCGTTACCGCCAAAGGCGAAGATCACCGCACTGGTGTGGAGCGGGCGCAGGCGCCCGAAGTTGGCATAAGGCTGCGCCCAGTCGAAATTGAGCACCGGAAAGGCCAGTTGAAAGGCGATGACCACCCCAACCAGAAACCCGGCAATGCCCCAGAACGCTGTGGCGATCACGCCTGCGCGGATGGGACCATCCAGATATTGGCTTTGATCCGCGGGCGCGCGTGTTTCGCCGATCAGGCGCAATTGCCAGATAAAGGCCCCGATGGCGACGGCCATAATGACCAGCGCATGAAAGGAATAGGCAAGGTCCTTGCCCCAATCTGCCGCCAATGCGGCGATGAAAGCGACCAGCGCAAGTGAAATGAGTTTAAACGTGTCCCACATATTCCGTCCTTCGTTTCTTGTCGCGCGACCCGCGAAAGGGATCGCGCGCAATGGTCTGCTATCGAGGATTCGCGCCCTCAGCTTTGATCTGGATCAAGCGGCGTCAGCGTTAGCGTATGACATGCACCGGGCATTGCGCATGGCGCACAACCCAGGCCGCAGTGGACCCCAGAAAAATGTCCGAAAAAACCGGTCGGTGGGATGAGATCACGATCAGATCGACATCGTTTTCTTCAGCGTAATGCGTGATATTGCGCCCGGGCGCACCGTCGACCAGCGCCGTTTCGGCTCCCGGCACCTCTGCGGCCATGCTTGCAAGCTGCTTTTCCGCCTCTTCGCGATGGCGCTGAACAATTTCCGCCGGGATCTGCGCATCGACATAACTTGGCATCGGCTCTACCGCATGAAGGAGCGTGGTCTTTGCACCATCCGCACTTAGCTTTGCTGCCACCGCTTTTGCGGTTGTCACGTCACAAGCTTCGCCGAAAGTCACTGGAATAAGGATGTTCTTGTACATCTCGCGCTCCTTGTCGTTTGGACGAGAAGACATGATCACATGGCGGACGCCTGCGCCTTGATTTGGATCAACACTTGATTTTGCGGGCAAAGGAACCGGTGTGAAAGCTTCGCGTTGTCGCAAATTGGCGGGAAACGGGATCGGAAGGCTGATTTTTTGCCGATGAACCACAAGGAACATTGTGATGGCGACAGCAGAAAAGATCAGCACCGCACTTGGCGTCGTAATTCAAGGCGTGGAATTTCAGGGTGTTCTTGATCAAAACGTCTATGAAGAAGTGTATGACGCTTTGTTGGACAACCTTGTCATTTTCTTCCGCGATACGAACATTTCACGTAACTCCCAAGCACCCCCCACGTTTGAGTGTTATTGTCAGTTTTATGGTGAGTCGAATTTGCCATTTTGCGCGTGTTTTTTTCTTTCTTGTCTGAATTCTGTGGCGCCGGGTTGATTTCTCTGAATCAGTGGTGGGATGGATCAGGTTGCCGCCCTTGAACAACTTCTCGCCACGGCTCTGCGTCGGATCGCTGAGCTTGAAGCTGCGTTGGCGAGCATGGCGGAAGAGATCACGGACCTGCGCCGACAGTTGGCCAAGAACAGCAGCAATAGCAGCAAGCCCCCTTCAAGTGATGGCCTGAAGAAGCCAGCCCCGCGCAGCCTGCGTGGCAAATCCGGAAAGAAAAGTGGCGGCCAAGTTGGCCACCGGGGCGACACCCTGCGCCAGACGTCAACACCCGACTTTGTCGAACGGCATGAGGCGACGCATTGCAGCGCCTGTCAGAGCGCCCTGACGGCGGAGATGGTGAAAGGGATCGAGAAGCGTCAGGTGTTCGACTTGCCTGCGCCACGCCTGGAGGTCACCGAGCATCAGGCGGCGGTTTATTGTTGCGACCATTGTCGAGCCACGACGACGGCTGGCTTTCCCGATGGCGTGGCCGCGCATGTGCAATATGGCACGCGCATGCGGGCAGTGGCGGTCTATTGCAATGTTCAGCAGCTGATACCCGAGGATCGGGTCTGCCAGCTTATGCGCGACCTGTTTGGGGCCACCAGCTTGTGCGCGGCCAGCGTGACCAACTGGACGCGCGGCGCGGCAAATAAGATGGGTGTCGTGGTTGAACACATTCTCGCCCGGCTTGCCGAAGGCGGCGTTCGGCATCTGGACGAGACCGGACTTCGTGTTGCCGGCAAGCTGCACTGGCTGCACACGATCTGCGATACCGCCTTCACCCATTACCGCATCAGCGCCAAACGCGGTGCTGTTCCAACCTTCCTGACCGGCGGGACGATCATTCATGATCACTGGAAACCCTACTACGCCCATATGAGCGGAGTGGACGCCCACGCCCTCTGCGGGGCGCATCACTTGCGCGAACTCAAGGCCATCGAAGAGATCGAAAAAGAGCCTTGGGCGACGGAGATGAGCGCAGTGCTTCATAGCGCCAATCAGCTCAGATGCGCGGCTCAGGATCAAGGCGAGACCGAACTCCCGGAACTGGTTCGCCAGGGTATAGTCACCAGATACATGGCGATCCTCGCCAAGGGGCTCGCCTTCCACGAACGCCGGCCCCCGCTGGCCAAAAGCCCCGGCACCCGCGGCCGAAAAGCCAGGCGGCCAGGCCACAACCTGCTCCTCCGCCTGCGTGACTACCGCGATGACGTTTTGCGATTCATCGCCGACTTCGCGGTCCCATTCACAAACAATCAGGCCGAACAGGACCTGCGCATGATGAAGCTGCGCATGAAAATCTCGGGCACCTTCCGCACCCTCGAGGGCGCGCGGGTCTTCGCCGACATCAGGTCCGTCATCTCGACGGCCAGAAAACACCGGTTCAACATCCTGGAAATCCTGACCCTGTCACCACCTCAGATCATCGCACGGCTCTGACGGAACAAAACCCCGCAACCCTATCGGACAGGGTGCTTGGGAGTTACCATTTCACCTGCAATGCATTTGGAATTCGCGCGCCTGTTTGGGCAGATAGACGAGCCGCATCCGCTATATCCTCATGTGGACGGTTACCCGAACATAATGCTTCTGGAAAACGACTCCAGCGCGCCGCCCGATACGAATTCCTGGCACACTGATCTGACTTACAAGCAAAGCCAGCCGTTCGCATCAATTCTCGTGGCCAGAACCGTTCCCAAAGTCGGCGGCGACACGATGTGGTCCAGTCTTTATGCCGCCTATGACCGGCTGCCCGACGGTATGAAACGGGATTTGGAAGGCCACGAAGCGATCCACGACATGGGCGATTTCCGCAACAATTTCGCGGATGAAAAGAACGGAAAGACTGGGGAAACGCGGCTAAACGAAGGCATGGGGAGTATGGGGCATTGCATTCGCCCTTTGATCGGCGTGCATCCGGTGACGGGAAGGAAATTCCTGAATTTCAACGAGGCGTTTGTGGCACATATCGTCGGAATGACCACGAGTGAGTCAAACGCGCTTAAAACCTATCTCGCCAACCACATGAACAAACCAGAGGATCAGATTCGTTGGCGTTGGCGGGCAGGCGATATCGCGATGTGGGACAATCGTGTAACGATGCACTATGCGATTGCGGATTACCTTCCGCAGTATCGCTGTATGAACCGGGTGACTGTTGTTAAAGACAGGCGCGAGGTCGATCTTGCAGCTTCCGGCGACACCCGGCGCGCAGCGAGCTAGACGATCATTCCCCCATCGGCATCATCGCCCGTCGCCTCCTGCAACTTTGCAATGTCGCGCACCGTGAAATTGCGCCTGTCAGTAAATTCAAGAACGCCGTCTTTCTTTAACGCGTTCAATTGGCGGCTGACGGTTTCCAGCGTCAATCCAAGGTAATTGGCAATCTGCTCGCGCGTCAGCGGCAGGGCCAGATCGGGGCGGTTGCCCTCGATATTGTCGGTGCGCGAGCGGATCATAAGCATTTCCAGAAACGTCGCGATTTTTTCACGTGCAGTCTTGCGCCCCAGAAGAAGCATCCAGTCCCGCGCCGCATCCAGTTCATCCAGCGCCAATTCCATCAGCCTTTGCGACAGATGCGGCGTTTTCTCGACCATCTTTTCAAACGGCTTGCGGCGAAAACAGCAGAGCGTGACATCTGTGGTCGCGGTGACGTCGAATTCGATTTCCTCACGCCCCGGGCGACCGATGAAATCAGATGGCAACAACAGCCCCACCATCTGCGTGCGCCCGTCCTCCAGCGTTTTCGAAAGACTCGCCACGCCAACAACCACCGAGGCGACAAATTCCAACTCGTCCCCACGCCACATAATCGGATCACCTGCCTTGTAGGTGCGATACGTCTTCAGATCGTTCAGATGAACAATTTCGTCGTCGTCACAGCGCGAGCAAACCGCCCGGTGTCGTATCGGGCATTCCGAACATTGGATATGATGATCAAGAACGACAGCCATGATTTGATTTGGATCAACGAAACCCTTTCTGATCCAAAAGATAGTGGTTTGCATGGAAAAGATGAACCTGCTTCGGCGGCATGGTCTATTTGACGCATCTGTGCCGCGTTACACGAGCTATCCGCCGGCCAACCACTTTCAGGCCGATGTCGGACGAAAGGTGCAACGTGGCTGGTTGGAGGCTTTGCCAGATGGCAGCGAGGTGTCAATTTACGTCCATATTCCTTTCTGCAAAAGGCTTTGCTGGTTCTGTGCCTGTCGGACCCAGGGCACAAAAACGTTAAGGCCGGTCACGCGCTATATTCAGACATTGTGCGCAGAAATTGATGCTGTACGGGCACTTCTGCCAGAGAGCATCAAAATGTCGCGCCTGCATTTGGGCGGTGGAACGCCGACATTGTTGCATCCGGATGCGATGAACACATTGCTCGATAGGATTTTTGCAGCGTTCGGGACCGCCAGTGATTTTGAGTTTTCGGTTGAAATCGACCCGACAGAGGCAAATCCGGATCTCTTGGATCTGCTTGCCAATCGCGGATTGAGCAGAGCCAGCATTGGCATTCAGGATTTCAGCCCGAAGGTGCAGGCCGCCATCGGACGAGAGCAGAGTTTTGAGCAAACCAAATCGGTTCTTGACCGGCTGCGGTCAGCCGGGGTGCCACGTGTGAACTTCGATCTGCTTTATGGCTTGCCGTTCCAGACGCCGGATAGCTATCGCCAGACATTGGACCAGGTGCTGAAGCTGGCCCCTAACCGGTTGGCGATTTATGGCTACGCCCATGTGCCCTGGGTGTCGAAGAGGCAGATGATGATCCCGGAAAGCGCCTTACCCGGCGCAGAGGCGCGATTTGCGCTGGCGGAACAATCGCGCGAAATTTTTACGGGCGCGGGGTATGACCCGATCGGAATTGACCATTTCGCGCTGCCCGATGACGGGCTGGCCGTTGCAAAGCGCGAATACCGGCTGCGCCGCAATTTCCAGGGCTACACCGATGATCCGGCCACATGTTTGATTGGGTTCGGTGCGTCGGCAATTTCGCGCTTTCCTGACGGTTACTGCCAGAACGCGGCGGCAACGGCGGCCTATTCGGAACGCGTCGAAACGGATGGGCTTGCGGGACATCGCGGCTATGAAATGGCGGCGCGCGATCACCTTATTGAACGCCTGATCGAAGATATCATGTGCTACTTCCGTCTCGATCCGGAGGCATTAACGGCCGCCTTCCCCGATGACGCCCGCATTATCAAGGAAAAGCTGTTCCGGCTGTGGCGTCGGTATCGCGACATCGCAGTTCCAGACAAAATGGGATTTGAACTGACGCCGGAGTTTCAGTCTTTGGCGCGGATCGTCGCCCACCAACTGGATGATTTCGTGGCCGGGACGGCGGCGCATTCACGCGCGGTTTAAGCCTCGTCCACCATGTTTTTCGGGTGTTTAGGCGAATACAAACCGGTGTGAGTCCGTTTTTGTGTGAACGGTTCGGATTTGGCCTGAACTGGACTTTGCGGACTTGCGCCCTTCGCGCGGAATCAAGCCGCAGGCGCCGCGCGATCGCCTGCCCGTCCCCACGGGCTGGCGATTTTGTGAGGCTGAGTGCCGGCTATTGAACATTTACGGACTTGGCTGGGATAAACGGGCAAACTGCAAGGTTTCATCGCCACCCCACGGGCAGGCAATCGCGCGTCTAGGTTCTCGATTTGTGAACGTCAGCTTCAGGCCACGTTTCGCTGTTTCCAATTGATTCTGAAATGCGATGGTCACGCGGCGAAACCAGCCGCCGCGTGACGCCGGAAAATCGGCGGCCTACCGGTTTTCTTCGATGATCGCGTCCAGTTCGGCCAAGGCCATACTGGCGTTTCCGGTTTCTCGGTACAGCTCGCGCAGTTTGAACCGCACGATGTTTCGCACCGGCTGGTTATCCGGGTATTTGTCCAGCACACCCGCGATGACCGGGATGGCTTTCGCCTTGTCGCCCTGATCCTCGTAGATCTCAACGACACCTTCGATGGCAAAAAACAGCGCCGCGTCTGTACGGTTGGCAGCGCTGACCCACTTATCCGCGACGTCCAGATAGCCCTGGAACAGCTCGATGAATGCTTCTTCGTCCTGTGCGACCGCTGGTGCGGCAAACGTCGCCGACACCGCCATCACAGCCACAATTAACATCTTTTTCATTGGTCTTCTCCTGGTTTGGTCAAGTTTTCAATGTTTCCCTGAGTTTCAGGGTGGCCCGGTGCAGGTGGGCCTTCACGGTACCTTTTCGACAGCCGAGGATTTCGGCGGTCTCTGCGGTATCGAAGCCTTCATAAAATCGCAGTAACACGACTTCTCGCTGTCGGATCGGCAGCGCGGCCAATGAACGGCGAAGATCGTCGCGCAGCTCAAGTTCACTTGGCCCGGTGCGGCCATCCGCGGTCTCGGCCAAAACATCTTCCGCCTGGGCGGCGCCCCAGAACCGGCGGCGTTTACGGGATTGCTCGCGTGCCGTGTTGATCGCCACCTGATAAAGCCAGGTTGTGAACTTCGCGCGCGGCTTGGCCCTTAGCTTACCGGCCCGAATTTTCACGAACACGTCCTGCACGACATCATCGGCGGCGTGATCCTCCTGTAATAGCCCCCATGCCAGCCGATAGACAAAGTGCCGGTGCCTTTCGAACAGTTGCGAAAGCGCACAATCATCCCTCGACGCGACCTGTAACAAGTCCCAGTCATTGGGCGGGTTTGGTGCCGTTTCAATCATCGAAAGGGTCCGGACGGCGCGGCGTGGTAAAGCCGAACGTCATTGTGTTCCCCGGCATCATGCCGCGAAGTTTCGAAAAATCGGGCGTCTTTTCACCAGACGGCATGGCGGCCGGACCCGGCAGAGCCATTCGCGATGACGAACCGGATTGAGATCCCTTGCCCGGTTCCTGCGAGAGTACACTCAGCAAGACCAGCCCCAACAACAGACAGGCGGCAATTGCCGCGACCCGGCGCCCGGTTAATACCCGCTGTCGCTCCAGCGGCGCGCGCAAGGCATGATCATGGCGCAGATCGTGATAGGCCGCTTTCGTGTGGCCCAACAGCTCTGTCAGCTCATTGAAGTCGTCGTCATGCGTCGTCATTTTCGATCCATCATTTAGCCATGAATGTCATGGGCACCCGGATCGGTTTACATTAGACGAAATAAATTTTGGGCGTTTGCCGCATCTCGCCCGCCGAAGTCGCGTCCAATTTGGAACATTGACCCGGTCTTCGAGTGGCTGCTTCAGGCCATGAACGTCGCTGAGCCATTTCGCAGCGTGTCACCCCCGCCCGATATAGGGCATCGTTGTCGCCATCACCGTCATGAACTGCACGTTTGCCTCCAGCGGCCGCGTCGCCATATACATCACGCCTTCAGCGACGTTTCGCACATCCATTACCGGGTCGGGATTATGCCCCTCGCGTTTGCGCCGTTCATTCGTGACCCGCACCATATCGGTTTCGGCGTTTCCGATGTCGATCTGCCCGCAGGCGATGTTGAAGGCGCGGCCATCTAGGCTCAATGTCCGCGTCATGCCGGTAATCGCGTGTTTGGTCGAGGTGTAACAGACCGAACCATCGCGCGGCACATGAGCCGAAATCGAGCCATTGTTAATAATCCGCCCACCTTGCGGGTCGGCCGCGCGCATATGCTTGAAGGCCTGCCGCGCGCACAGGAACATTCCGGTCAGGTTCACATTCACGACTTGAAGCCAGATATCCACCGGCACCTCGTCAATCGGGGCGGCGACGCCGAACATGCCGGCGTTGTTGAACAGAACGTCGAGCCGCCCGGCCTTGGCGACGAAAGCATCAAACGCAGCTTCCACCGCATCCGGGTGGGTTACGTCCGCCGCCAGAACGACCGCGTTTTCGTGACCGGTGGCGACCTCTTTCAAGGCATCGGCGCGGCGTGCCAGCAACCCAACCGTCCAGCCTTCGCTCAAAAAATGCTCTGCCGTTGCGCGGCCAATGCCGCTGCTGGCGCCGGTTACCAGAATGGTTCTGCTCATACCTCTTCCTCCTTGTTTGCTTCCAGTTCCAGCGGTGCTGGCTTGGACAAATCCGCGATCGACAATTCTTGTGTGGGCCGCGCCAATGCGTATCGCGTGACCCAGAACAGACGTTCCTGCGCACGGGTTATGGCAACATAGGCCAACCGTTTCCACAAGGGCAGGCCCGCCTCAACCCGCCCAGACTGGGCCGCCGCCCAGATGTCGGGTGCAAAGACCTGCACATCCGGCCATTGCGACCCCTGCGCCTTGTGGATTGTGACCGCCGCACCATGAAGAAAGGTGGCCCCCATCCGCGCGGCATAGGGGATGAAAGGTTCCTCTTGATCGGGGAATTCGATCTTGACGATGGAGGCGGCGGAAATCTGCGGGTCAACGGCACCGACCACGTGCAGGCGCGAAAACCCGGGCTTTCGCCCTGCGCCGAGATAGACGACCTGCTGCCCCTTGATCAGCCCACGTGCCTCCAGATCGATACGTCGTTTCCGATGTTTGAGCGGCAGTTCGATGCCGTCGCAGATCAACGGCTCACCGGGGATCAACGCATCGGGCGGCGCGCCAAAGGCGCCACGAAACGCCTGGATCAGACGAATACGCGTGACATTGCGCCAAACCAGAACCGGGGAGCGCGCCATTTTGTCAGCATCAACCCGCGCGGCGATGATCACGCGGTCATCGCGCGCCGCGGCAGCCTGAATCCGGTCTTCAAAGTCGCTGAATGTCAGGCTGTCATCGGACAGATCATGCGCCAGATCGAGGATCGGGCTGTCGGCTTCCTGTCGGTGAATGCGGCTCAGTGTTTGCTTGCGCGGTTCTTTGAAGTTGTCGAATACCATTTCGCCCGATTGGCCCACAGGTGCCAGCTGTGCCGGGTCACCGAACAGGACCAGTGTCGGGAAGATTTCCTTCAAGTCCTCGAACTGTTTTTCATCCAGCATCGAGGCCTCGTCCACGAACCCGATATCCAGCGGATCCTCGCGCCGTTTCCAGCCGATGATGAAATCGGACCCGCGCAGCCCTGCGGTGGCCAGCGCGCCGGGGACGGATTGGTTGGTCTTGAAAAATTCTGCGGCCCGGTCGAGTGCGGCGTCGGTCAGCCCTTCAATCGTGGGCCTCTCGCCACTGCCCGCCAGCCACTCGGCGACTTTCTCATATTCCGGATCATAAAGCGGAGTGTAAAGGATGCGGTGGATAGTGGTGGCGGGCACGCCGTTGCCGCGCAACACGCTGGCCGCCTTGTTCGTTGGGGCAAGGATCGCAAGCGTGCGGCGTTCCCTCTTTTTGCGGCTTTCGAAATCAGCCGAAACGATCTCGACCCCTGCTTCGTCGAGCGCGTTGTGCAGGCGTGAAAGCAGCATGGTCTTGCCCGAACCCGCACGGCCAACGATGGCCATGACACTTGATTTGTCGGGCGGTGCGGGCAGGGCGATGCCGTCGGTCAGATCGACGCCCGCACGCTTCAAAACGTCTGCGACGGCGTCATAGGCTTCGGCCTGATCTTCAGAGAACTGATAAGTCTGCATTCCCATGCCGCGGACCTTAGAGGAGGTTGCGAGGAAGCTGAATTGGAAAGCGGGGTGCGTGCGAAATTAGAGCGGAAGATAAACGGCGCGCCCGCGTTGCTGGCCTGAAGCAGACCTTTCGTTTTGCACCCCGCGCGAAATCAAGGCCCACGGGCCGCCGCGCGATCGCCTGCCCGTCCCGACGGGCTGGCGATTTGGTGAGGTCGCGCAGTCCATCGAATTCGCACGTACTTGGCTGGCATAAAGCGCGACGTTGAGATGTTGCATCGCCACCCACGGGCAGGCAATCGCACGTCTTGTCTCCAGTTAAGGGAACGTCCGCTTCGAGGCCAAAAGCAAGCCATTTCCACAATCTCCTATACCTTGGAGAGCACAATCCAATCCTCAGCTCTCGGGTTCAGTGCTGATTTTGCAAAATGGCATGGAGACCATGCATCGCACACGGTTTAGAAACGCTGTATGATAAAGCTATGTGCGGGCGTTTCGCGTTAACCCTGCCGTCGGATGCGATGGCGCAACTGTTCGAGGCATCGCCGGCGAACGATCTGCCCGATGTCCCCAATTTCAACGTCTGCCCCACCAATCAGGTGCATGTCGTGACCGCAGGCGACGGCGGGCGGCGGCTGGTATCGATGCGCTGGGGGTTTCTGCCGCATTGGTACAAGGCCGCCAATGACGGGCCGCTTCTGATCAATGCGCGCGCCGAAAAGATTGCCGAAAAGCCTGCGTTCCGCGCGGCCTGCCGGGAACGGCGATGCCTGATCCCGGTGACGGGGTTTTACGAATGGACCAAGGATGAAGAGGGCAACCGCCTGCCGTGGTACATCCATTATGATGGCGGTGCGCCAATTGCGCTGGCTGGGGTCTGGCAGGAATGGACCAAGGGCGAGGAACCGCTGACCACCTGCGCGATTGTGACGACGTCGGCGAACGGACCGGTCAGCGATATTCATCACCGGATGCCGGTGGGGAAATTGGCAAAGGGCTGCCCCAAACCAATGTTGGCGCCGTCGGGAAAGTCTTCCGAGGGGCCACTGGCGCTGTTTCAGCCTTCTGGATTTCAGGTTTTGCCTTTTGGGCTTACCACCCTTCAATTTAGCCAGACATCCCAGAGCTTGGGGATTTTGGCATAACCTGCGAGGCATCGTCGGATAGCACGAAGGCCTGTCTTGAAGAGAGAGCATAAGGACCTTCGGGCTTTTCGAATCCCCTTTTTTCGCCGCGTATTGCGACGTGGTGCTCTTCGTTTGCTCCGGTTGAAACAGCCCAGTACATGGCGATTGCCAGCACCAAAATGAGGCGGGCCAATCGATCCGGCTTTTTGATCTGGCTTTGAGTAATTTCAAAGCCCCGGGTTTTGAAGTCGGAGAACATGGCTTCAATTCCCCAACGCATTCCATAATCGAGCACCTTGTACTCGGACGGTGCTGCATTCATGGCAATAATCCAAGGCTCTTTGTGCCCCTCTTCGTGAAGCACTCCAATGTTGCTAAAGACGCCCGTTCCGTAAAGCTCAGCGTTTACAAGCCCTTCGGGCATCAGTTGGGCAATTTCGCGCGTCATCATCTCGCCACCCTGATGTTGCAGTGTGATATTTCCCTTCATGCGCAGCCGGTAGTCCCATCCAGCCTCCTGGCACCATGCGACCAATCGGGCGGTTCCATAAAACCGATCTCCCGCCAGCAACACACGCGCATCCGCCGGGAGCCATGGGCGGACTGCTTCCAAAAGCTCATGTTGCACGCGCCATCCAATCGGCCCTTTGGTCTGGCGTACACGCCAGGCGACCGGGAGGGCCCGATCCCGCATCCGCACCGATAACATCAAAACCTCATGCCCTTCGTTGAGCTTGCTTTGATCAAGGGCCACCACAATCGTTTCTCCGGCCTCACACTGGCGGCGGAAAATTTCACCAACATAGGCCTGCATGATCTCATCAGTATCGATGTGAGGATTGCCCAGAACCCGCGAAATGTATTGATAGCGGTGGTCCACAGAGCCGATATCGCGGGGCAGAGCAGCCGCATTTTCCATCAGATTGACGCTGCGCGTGTTCAAAATCACGCTTGCTATGATGCACAATCCCTCCCGGCGCGACTTGTGATACCCGAGCAAGCGGTCCTGAAAATCCGCCTCAACCTTCGAATAAAGCTCTGAAAAACAAACATTTCCCAACAAACCAGCCTCCAATATCAGCAGTGGAGACTCCTTGAATCACACAGATCAGACAAACGTCAAATCAGATCCGGAAATTTTGAAGGGTGGTAAGGC
This sequence comes from uncultured Paracoccaceae bacterium, assembly GCA_951812305.1. Lineage (GTDB taxonomy): Bacteria > Pseudomonadota > Alphaproteobacteria > Rhodobacterales > Rhodobacteraceae > Rhodobacter_B. The sequence continues at coordinate 342,248 of CATOSB010000002.1, read as the reverse complement.
CTTTTGGGTTGGAATTTTGTCCTTGTTTTGGCCGAAAATCCGGTTTTTGGGCGGACTCGCCCCGGGGATCACGCTGTTACGATCGGGATTTTATCCACGCCAAGCACAACCAGCCGCTTCAGGTTATGTCCAATAGCGGTGCAAGCGACCTGGAACTGTACCTTGGCCTGACCACGATAGCGCACCTGTTTCGAGCGCTTTGAAAACACGCGCTCATATGGCGCACGCATCTTGCTGAGCCAGCGATCCTTATCGCGGTTTTTTGCCGCCATATTGTTCTTCTTGATGACCGCGCTGTGACATCCTTTGCGTTTGAGTTCCCTCTGTGCAGGTGCAGTGCAATAGCCTTTGTCTGCATAAACAGCACCCTGATCCGGGCACACATGGCGCAGACCTTTGGCATCATCGACATTGGCCGGTGTGGCCGCCACTTTGTTGACCAGACCTGATTGCATGTCCACGCTGGCATGTTCCTTGTAGCCATACCAATATTTGTTTTTGTTCTTTGCGCCAAAACGCGCTTGCTTGTCGGCAGCAACCCTGGGAGCGGTTTCGTTGTTGAACTTCTCCAGACCCTTGGCGATGGCTTTGTCCCGATCACTCCAGTTCGAGAATTTCGAAACCAGCTGGCTGGCATCCACAAAGGTGAACACTTCCCGGATCAAACCTGCAGCCTTCAAGCTGACGCGCAGACGATTGAAAATGTCCATGAGCCCCTTTGTACCCAACCGCTTGCGGAAATCGCCGAAAAACGAGTGATCAGGTGTCTTCTCACTGAGCCCAAAGCCGCAAAACCATTTGGCTGCAAGGTTCTCACGCATGAACCGTTCCATCTCCCGATCGGAAATGTCCTCAAGGAATTGAAGCACCAGCATGCGAAACGCACGCCCGGCACCCAATTCAGGGCGCCCGCGATCAGAATAAAGCGCTGCCGGAGGCTTTGCCAAAGCACACAGGTCAACAACCGCTTCAAACTTGCGGTACGGATGATCAGCCAACACAAGCCCATCCAACGTTGCAAACATTTCAATCTGATCACGCTTCATAGCCAGCCACCCCAAAAAATACTCACGCAGACTGAATCAATTCATCACAGTCCTGTCCAGAGACTTTTCCGACAGGGCCGTTATGGCTTGGAGAAGCAGGAAAGGGCGCGGCGGTCTTGATGAAGGAACCGCCTGGCGATTTGTACCAGTTTTACCGCGTGGATGCGGCAGTCAATTCAAACCGGTCACGCGGGTCCGGGTTGATAGAGCCAATGGCTTAAAAAAAATGGCCGCACCGAAGTGCGGCCGTCCAGTCAGGGAGGAAAATGTACCGTGGCCGTTTGGCCTGGAAACTCGCTAAAAACCTTTTGTTGAATTCAAATTTAGCCATCAATTAAGGCGAGATCATGGCATTGGTTTCAAATTCGTTCCAATCGGCGCAACTGTTTCGGATTGTTGGATAATTGGCGGCTGGTTCAATTTCCCAAGCGGGCCGGTCAGCACCGGATTTGCAAATAGGCAACAGTTTTGGCGTGTTTGGGTCAGTCTTTCAAAACCGGCGCGCCGCCCTCAAAGATGTTGCCATTCTGGTAATCGCAAGGAGCCTCTTGCATTTCCAGATGCAAACCGTCGCCAACATAGGGATGTGCCCGCGCGAGGGCTTCATCCACCTCAATTCCAAGACCCGGCGCAGTGGGGGCGGGGATATAGCCGTCATCGACCGTGATAGACGCCTTGATCAGTTCGCGATGATAGTCGGTCTCGATGGTCTCTGCGATCAACAGGTTGGGGATGGAGACGCCGAGATGGATGTTGGCCGCCCATTCAATTGGACCTGCATAGAGATGCGGCGCCATCTGTGCGTTGAAGCATTCAGCCATCGCCGCAAGCTTGCGCATTTCCCAGATACCGCCCGCGCGCCCCAACGCTGGTTGCAAAATGGCCGCACCGCCCGTGCGCAACAGCGCGGCGAATTCGGCGCGGGTGGTCATGCGCTCGCCAGTGGCGACGGGGATATGGACAGCCTCGGCAACTTTCTGAAATTCCAGCAGATTATCGGGTGGGATCGGTTCCTCGTACCAGAGTGGATGATACGGCTCGATGGCCTTGCCCAGCCGGATGGCCCCGGCAGTGTTGAATTGCCCATGCGTGCCAAATAGCAGGTCGGCGCGGGTTCCGACGGCTTCGCGGATCGCTTTGCAGAAGGCGATAGAGGTCTCGATGTCGCTCATCGCGGGATGGTGGCCGCCGCGAATGGTGTAGGGGCCGGCGGGATCGAATTTGACGCCGGTATAGCCCTGTTCGACGAGATGCACGGCACTTTCGGCGGCCATTTCCGGTGAAACCCAGAAATCGGGCAATTCGTGATGCGGCAGGGGGTAGATATAGGAATAGGCTCGCACACGCTCGTTCATACAGCCGCCGAGCAACGCCCAGACTGGCCGGTCGCGATCTTTGCCGAGAATATCCCAGCAGGCGATTTCCAGACCCGAAAATGCGCCCATAACGGTCAGGTCCGGGCGTTGGGTGAACCCGGCGGAATAGGCACGGCGGAACATCAATTCGATGTTTTCGGGGTTCTCGCCCGCCATGTGGCGCTCGAACACGTCGCGAATGACCAGTTTCATCGCCTCCGGCCCAACCGATGATGCATAGCATTCGCCCCAGCCGGTGATCCCGGTATCGGTCGTCACCTTGACGAGGATCCAGTACCGCCCGCCCCAGCCCGGTGGCGGCGGTGCAGTGACGATAATGTCGAGATCGGCGAGTTTCATGGGGCGCCCCGAATGTGTCGTTCTTTGTCATGGACGAAAACACCAATCGCGGGCAGGGTCCATAGGGCAATGCAGGATCAGCGCGAGGGTCGGATGTCGGGCAAATCAGTGGAAGAAAGTCAGGCAGATGCCGTTGCCCGCCGCGCCAGTGGAGAGTTCGTGCGGGGTGTCAGCGGGTTTCGCCATGCCATTGGTGACGCGGATTTCCCGGCTGAACCTGGGCGATACCACCTGTTTGTCGCCTTCAATTGCCCGTGGTGCCACCGCGCGACTTTGGCGCGCAATATCCTTGGTCTTCAAGGCAGTATTACTTTGGATGTCGCGTTCCCAAACCGCACGGGAAAGGCTGATCCCGTGGGGCCGAACCTGTGGGAATTTACGCCGACCCGTATCGCAACACTAACCGGTGAATCGCTGCCGGAATGCACCGTCGAAACGGGGACCGGGCGGGGTCTGCGTCTGGCCAAAGAGATATATGCCCTGGAAGGGTCGGGCGAACAATCGTTGCCGGTTCTTTACGACAAGGTCGCGGGCAGGATCGTGAACAACGAAAGCGCCGAGATCATTCGGATGTTGAACACTCATGCGTCCGATTTGGGGGGTGACGGCCCCGATCTCTACCCTGACGATCCTGCGCTGCGGGCCGAAATCGACGCGCTGAACGAGCAAATCTACACCGCCATCAACAACGGCGCCTATAAGGCGGGTTTTTCTTCTGATCAAACCGTATATTCTGCTGCCTTCCGCGCCTATTTCGCGGCGCTCAATGAACTGGAGGCGCGATTGTCTGATGGCCGTCCGTACCTGACCGGAGAGTCATTCACCGAGGCCGATCTTCGTCTCTTTCCAACGCTTTATCGCCACGACCCGGTTTACTATGTGCGGATGAAACTGAACGGCGCGCGGATATTGGACTACCCCAATCTCTGGCGCTGGCTGTGCCGGGTTTATGCCTTTCCCGGTGTGGCGGATGCCAATTCGTTGGTGCATTGTCGGCAGGGCTATTTCGGGCGGACGTGGAACGGCGTTGTGCCCTTGGGACCGCTGTTTCCAGAGAGCTATCCTGAGGCGTATCTGCACCCGGAACTTGCGTTGGCGCGTGGATAGTGCATCTGCGTTGGGTTTGGTGTGCGGGTGTTAGCCTGTGGCTTGATTCCGCGCGAAGCGTGCTTGCTGGCAGTTTCTGCTTCAGGCTGAAGAATTCTATGCGCAACCAAATTGCGCTCAAATTAGAGCGTCGTCCATCTAATCTGCAACATATCCGGCAGCTTTGAAGAGGTTTCGGCACTCGGTTGGCGGGAAGAGGTCGCAGGTTTGGGCGACGGATTGGAAAAGGGCGTCGAAGGTGCGGGCCTTGAGCCGACGCAGGTGTGCCTTGAGTTTCGAGTACGCCATTTCGATCGGGTTGAGATCGGGCGAATACGGCGGCAGGAAGAGCAGCCAGCTGCCTTGCGACTTCAGCAGTTCCTGCGCATTGGCCGATTTGTGCGATGACAGGTTGTCGGCGATCACCACATCGCCCGGCTGCAACGTTGGAGCCAGCTGGGTCTCGATGTAGAGGTCGAACGCGGCGCGGTTCATGGGGCCGTCCAGCACCCAGGGGGCGCTGAGTTCGTCGATCCGCAGGCCCGCGATGAAGGTCTGGGTGCGCCAGTGGCCGAAGGGCGCGTCGGCTTCCAGCCGGGTGCCGCGTGGGGATCGACCACGAAGCCGTGTCATCTTGGTCGTGACAGCTGTTTCGTCGATAAAAACCAGCCGGTGCGGCTCAAGGCGCATCCTCGGCATCCGGCGGTGCTGCCACTCGTACCTGGCAGCGCGCACCCGTTTGCGCAGCCGCTCCGTCGCGATCAGGGATTTTTTTATATGTGAACCCAAGACGATGGATCAGATAACGCGAGAGCATCGCCGGTGTCGCGGTGAGGGCATGTTCCTGTTTCAGCACCTCGGCCAGTTCCGGCATAGTGATATCCGGCTCGGCTTCCACGCGTGTCTTATACCAAGGGTTATTCAATCTGACCGACTTTCGCCCAGTTGCGGCTTGCGATGGATGTGATGGTTTGCGGTCTTGCGATGAGGTTGTTCCAGGCCTCGCACCCCGCGTCGAGAATCGCGTCATATGTGTCGAACGTCCGGTTTGCGAGCCATGTCTGGCGGAGATATTGCCAAATGTTTTCGGTTGGATTCAGCTCTGGTGATTTGGGCGGCAGAAACATGAGCGACAGGTTTTGCGGGATTTCCAGAGCGGATGTCGTGTGCCAGCCGGCTTGGTCCATGAGGATGACGGCGTGGGCGCCATCGGAGACAATTTTGCTGATTTCTTCCAGGTGGCGCTGCATCGCATAGGTGTCGGCTGCTGGCATCATGATCGCCGCGCCGGTGCCGCGTTCGGGGCAGATGGCGCCAAAAAGATACGCATTTTGGTAACGCTGATCGGCGGGCTGGCGGGGCCGTGTGCCCTTGCGTGCCCACTGGCGGACGCGGGTGTTCTTCTGACCGAGACGCATCTCGTCCTGGAACCAGATTTCGACGGGTTTGTCCGGCGGCACCCCCTGAAGCGTCTCCTTCAGATTGTCGCCGAAGTTTTTTTGAAATCCTCAATGACCTGCACGTCCTGCCCCGGGTGCTGAGGGCGTGCGCTGATGTGGGAAAAGCCCAGATTGTGCAGAATCTGCCCCACATGGCGCTCGTGATAGTCGACGCCAAAACGCGCCTTGATCACATTCTTCAAATCGACCCGCCGCCAGCGGACGACACCGTCCTTTTCAGGATCAGGACCGGTCTCGACAAGAGCCGCCAGTTCATCCAGTTGCGCATTGTCAAGGCGGGATCGCGAGCCTCCTCGCTGCCGATCCAGCAGCCCCGCTGGACCATCAGCGTTGAAACGGAGCACCCAGTCCCTGAGCGTTTGCCGGTCCATCCCGCCAATGCGGGCCGCAGCCCCACGCGACATGCCATCGGCGATAGCGGCAAGCGACAAAAGCCGTCGGCTCTGCCGGGCATCAGAACTCTCTGCGGCAAGCTTGCGCAGATCATTGGCGGTAAAATCGGCTCGCATCGGTATCCTGGCTGGCATCGGTGGTCTCCTTTGCCAATCTTGAATCACCTCAGCACCTCAGGCGGTACCCAAAATCCATAGCTGAGTCATTTTGAAGCACCCTTGGTATTAAGCCAGTTTGAGACCACATCCAGCTTGCTGCGCCGAGGGCGGCCTTGAGGCGCAGCTCTCACCCCACCCGTTCGCCTCTTACGTTGCATGATCCGCACCGCGCTGGCAGCTGATATCCGTAAACGCCGCGCAGCCTCATGGCAGGAAAGGCCGTCATCAACCAAAGCGACGACACGTTCCCGAATATCCAGTGATAGCGATTTGCCCATGATCCACCTCCACATATGGTGAATCACAAAACCTGCCACGTGGGAATCCCATCGATTCAGATTTCAAGGACGACGCTCTAGTTCAGCTTTGGATCAACGTTCAATCATCCGGCCGCGCCAACGAAAACAGCTCTGTCACCGCTGAGTAGTCCCGATACCCCAGCCGCGCCAATGGGTTGAAGCGCAGCACATCGAACTTTCCATCGACAATGCAATCGTCGCGCAAATGGATGCCCGTGACCTCGCCCAGAATCAGATAATTGTCCTTGCCTTTCAGTTCGATCACCTGTGTCATCCGGCATTCCAGACTGGCAGGCGCGTCCGCGACGCGGGGGCAGTCGATGGTCTCACAGGTCGATTTTGTGGCGCCGGAGGCCTCGAACTCGTCGACTTCCGGTGCAAAATGCGTTGTGGACACGTTCATCACGTCGCGTGCCGCGTGTTCCACCACGTTGACGCAGAACACTTTTGTCTCGGTGATGTTGCGCACAGAGTCCTTCCAGTCGGTAGAGGCGAACATCACCTGCGGCGGGACGTAGGCCACGCCGTTGAAGAAACTGTAGGGTGCGAGGTTGTCGATGCCGTTAGCATCCCGGCTGGAAATCCAGCCGATGGGCCGCGGGGTAATGATCGCGTTGAACGGGTTATGCGGCAGGCCGTGGCCATCTTCGGGACGATAGAACAAGGTCGGCTCCTTCTCGTTGCCGCATTCCTAGCGCCGTGCTAGGGGCGCGGCCAGAGGGAAAGTCGACGGGGGCGCGGGCGCGTGTACCGCTTGGAACAGGAACAGGCGAGCGATTGGTGGGAGGTCGAAGCGCTCTTCGATCTGGCATTCGCGCCGGGGCGCGAAGCGCTGTCCTCCTATCGCCTGCGAGAGGGTGTGGATCCGATTGCGCCCCTGTGCCTTGTTGCGCGCGATGCGGACGGTATCCTGTCCGGCGCGATCCGGTTCTGGCCGGTCCGCGTTGGGGCCTCAGATGCATTGCTTTTGGGGCCTGTCGCGGTGCACCCGACCCGGCAGGGCGAGGGACTTGGCGCCGTGTTGATGGAAGACAGCCTTGCGCGTGCGCGCGAACTGGGCTGGGCGCGGGCCATGCTGGTGGGCGATGCGCCTTATTATGCGCGGTTTGGGTTTGCGAAACTCAAGCGGCTGGAGATGCCGCCGCCCACCAACCCCGAACGTGTTCTGGGCGTGGCACTTAGGCCTGATGCATGGGCCGACATAAGCGGTCCGGTCATGCCAATGACTTGAAACGATGGGCTGCCGCCCCGATCTTAGGGCTATGGAAATTCTTGCCCAGCCGATTTCAGACGATCTGGTCACAACCCGGATCGACGACCTTGCCACACGATATGCCCGTGCCGGAAATCCGGTGATCCAGATTTTGAATCTGGCCGGTGGTCAGTCAGACGCGTTGATTGATCGCCTGCCGGAAGGTTTGCGTGAAAACCTTGTCGCGGGAACCGAACAGGCGCTGAAGATTGCGATGAAAGCGGCCAAAGGTTCGCGCGGCGTGGTTGGGGATCAGCCGACATGGCTGACGCAGGCGGTGACGACGGCGATGGGCGCGGCTGGCGGATTCGGAGGTTTGCCAACAGCGCTTGCGGAACTACCGGTCACGACAACGATTTTTCTGCATGGCATTCAGACAGTTGCCGCGCAAAACGGCTTTGATCCCACCGAGGAAAGCGTGCAGTTCGATTGTGTGCAGGTCTTCGCCGCTGCCGGGCCGTTGGAGCATGACGACGACGCCGATCTGGCCTTTCTGACCACCCGCGCCTTGGTTTACCGGTCCGGCGCTGCAGGCATTATTGATTCGCGTTGCCCCGCGTCTGGCGGCGGTTCTGGGCCAAAAGCTTGCCGCGCAAACCGTGCCGGTCTTAGGAGCAGTTGCGGGGGCAGCAACCAATTACGCTTATGCCGGGTATTACCGCGAGATGGCGCATGTGCATTTCGGATTGCGACGGCTCGCCGTCGAGGCAGACCGCGATATGGTCGAGCTGACGGATGCGCTGCGGGTGCAGCTTAAGCACAAGCGTTAGGATACAGGGTTGCAATGGCGCGACTTCGCTTAACTGGCCCAGCGCATGGGAAACTCGCGTAGAATTGGATCGGCCGGATTTGGGCCAATCCAGCCGCTCAAACCTGCCACCCAAGCCGGGTTAACAGCGCGAAGCGCCCCGGCCATCCATTGCCCGGCAGGCGATTTTGCTTGCATAACCTGCCGAGAGGGGCCTGCCCGGTCCGGCGGGCTGGCGATTTGGTGAGGCTGGGTGGGAGCTTTTAAGTTTGTGCGGACTTGGCTGGGATAAAGCGTTCCCCAGAGAAGTTGGATCGCCATCCCCGGGGCAGGCGCCGACCGTCCGAAATGTTAGACATGAAGTCCCGAATAAGCCACGAGACGAGTTGTCGATGGCGCGGCGGCTTCGCCTTGGTTCCGCACAAGAGGAGTATGCACAAAGGTCCCCTTCGGGCCAATGCCGGACACGCCTCAACTTGAAATCATCATGCCATAGAGCGTCAGCTGACTTCATCGGTGTGTTGTCCCGACGGTCATCGAACGCTGCTCTCACCCCTCAATTCACCAGCACAATCTTCCCCTTCGCCTCCCGCGCCTCAATCCTGCGCAAAGCCCCGGCGGCGTCTTCCATTGGCATGCGCTCTGATATGCGGGGCCTGATCTGACCAGCTTCATAAAGGCGGATCAGTTCGGCAACTTCGCCTGCGTGAAGATCGAGATCACGCTCCACATGCGCACCCCAGAAGACGCCGGAGATATGGCAGTTCTTCAACAAGGGCAGATTCAGCGGGATCTTCGGAATGCCTGCCGGGAAACCGACGACCAGAAAACGCCCGTTCCACGCCAAAGACCTCAGGGCAGGTTCGGCATAGTCCCCTCCGACGGGGTCGTAAACGACGTCGATGCCATCAGGCGCCGCTGCCTTGATTGCCGCGCCGAACACCATTTGCGCATCCCGATCCATATCGCGGGGATATATGATCGCGTCATCCGCGCCGATTTCACGCGCGAAGGCGGCCTTTTCTTCGGATGACACCGCCGCGATCACCCGCGCGCCCATCGCTTTGCCCAGTTCCACCGCGCTGGCGCCGACGCCACCGGCGGCGCCAAGAACCAGAAGAGTTTCGCCCGATTTGAGCCGCCCGCAATCGTAAAGGCCGTAGATCGAGGTGCCATAGGTAAAGATCAGGCTTGCCGCCTCTTCAAAACTCATCGCGTCAGGCATTTTATAAACCCGTTCTGTGCCAAGACAGATATGGCTTGCGAAGCCGCCCGTGACCATCGGCAGGCCGATGACCCGATCGCCTGTTGCGATCCCGGTGACGCCGTCACCAATCGCCTCGATCACCCCGCCGACCTCACCACCGGGCGCAAAGGGACGTTCCGGTTTGAACTGATAAAGGTCGCGGATGATAATCGTGTCCGGGAAATTGGCCGCCGCGGCCTTAATCGCGATGCGCACTTCGCCCGGCTCCGGTTCGGGCAGGTCGATTTCTGTCTTGCGCAGCGTTTCGGGGCCGCCCGTTTCATGGCTCATCATCGCAAACGCGGTCATTTCTGGGCTCCCCTCTTGGTTTTCTCTGCCCTGCCACGACGATGAACCCTTGCCAAGCCTTCGCAGCGTTGCAATCTTCGCAGCGACATGACTGCCGTCCCGAAATCCGAATTGAAAAACCTTGTTGGCGAGCGCCTGCCACCGTCGCGCTGGTTTCAGGTATCGCAAGACCTGATCGCAACACACGCGGACACGTCGCAGGACTGGCAATATATCCATCTGGACGCAAAGCGCGCGGCAGAAACGCCCTTTGGCGGCACCGTGGCGCATGGGTTTCTCACACTGTCGATGCTGTCGGTCATGTCCTACGAGGCGCAGCCGCGGATCGACGGCGCAGAGATGAGCGTGAATTACGGGTTCAACCGTTTGCGTTTTGTCTCTCCGGTGCGCGCCGGGTCAGAGATACGCGGGCATTTCACTCTGAAATCGGTGGAGGAACTGCCGCCAAATATTCTGGCTCTGATCTGGGACGTTGAGGTTGAGATCAGGGATAACCCAAAGCCTGCTTTGGTCGCCGAATGGCTGCAGCGGCATTACCTGTCCGAATAGGAACGAAGATATGGATTTAGGCATCACAGATCGCGTTCGCCCCCTGATCGAGGCTGTGCGGGCGATGGTCACGGATGAGATCGAGCCGCTCGACGCGGATTACCAAGCGGAGATCGGCAAGCATCCAACCGGTGACCGGTTTCAGCATACGGACCGGCAGTTGGAGATACTGGACGAGCTAAAGGCCCGCGCGCGGGAGCGAGGGCTTTGGAACTTCTGGCTGACGGGAAGCGAGAAGGGTTACGGACTGTCGACGGTCGAATATGCCTATCTGGCAGAAGAGATGGGCAAAGTTGGCATCGCCGCAGAAGTGTTCAATTGCAGCGCGCCGGATACAGGCAACATGGAGGTGCTGGAACGCTATGGCGACCAGTGGATGAAGGACCGGTGGCTGAAACCCTTGCTTGCAGGCGAGATCCGGTCGGCCTATGTGATGACAGAGCCGGACACGGCCTCTTCTGACGCCGCCCAACTGGTGTTCGAGGCAAAAAGCGACGGCGAAGACTATATCCTGAACGGCGAGAAATGGTGGATCAGCGGGGCGGGTGACCCACGCTGTGGTCTGTACATACTGATGGCCTGCACGGACCCTGATGCGCCGAAACATTCCCGTCACACAATGTTCGTGATGGATACCGATCTGGACGGCATCGAAGTGCTCAGACCCATGCAGGTGTTTGGGCATGACGACGCGCCACATGGGCATATGCATATCCGGTTCACGGATGTTCGGGTTCCGGCGAAGAATATCGTGTTGGGTGAAGGGCGCGGGTTCGAGGTGGCGCAGGGGCGTTTGGGGCCGGGGCGGATACACCATTGTATGCGCGCAATCGGACAGGCGGAGCGAGCGCTGGAACTGATGGTGCGCCGTGGGATGAGCCGCGAAGCGTTTGGCAAGCGGATCACGGAGCTTGGCGCGAATTACGATATCATCGCAAATGCGCGGATGGAGATTGAGCAAGCGCGCCTGTTATGCCTGAAAGCGGCGTGGATGATGGACACGAGCGGCGTTCGCGAAGCGCAACCGTGGATATCCGCGATCAAGGTCGTAGCGCCCCTGATGGCCGGAAAGGTGATCGACGAGGCGATGCAATTGCATGGCGCAATGGGGATATCACAGGATGCGCCGCTGGCGCAGATGTGGACCCATGTGCGCACGTTGCGGTTTGCCGACGGGCCGGATGCGGTGCACCGCCGGCAGGTGGCGCGCGCGGAGTTGCGTAAGTATTCAAACGAGAAGCTGTGATCGAAATGAGTGCCTGCGGCACGCTTGATTGTTGGCGCCGCGCGATGCGCGTCGCGGTGTGCGAGGGGGCTGTCTGCCCCCTCGCGCTCCCCCGAGAGTATTTGAAACAGGGTGATGCGCAATGAGCCGCCTGGTCTTAGTGCGCCATGCACAGGCGAGTTTTGGGACAGAGGATTATGATCGCCTGAGCGTGCTGGGGCATCAGCAGTCGCATTGGCTGGCCGAGTATTTCCGCAGCCATGATCTTCAGTTTGACCGTGTGGTTCGCGGGTCACTCAGGCGGCATCGGGAGACGGCAGAGGCGTTGGTGAATCTCGGCGTCTGTGGCGACCCAATGGAGGATGCGCGTCTGAACGAGCTCGACTATGACGTTCTGGAACATGATTATCGCGCGGCGACGGGGGAGGGGCCAGCAGATAGTCGGGAGGATTTCCTGCACAAGTTTCCGCAGGTCTTCGAGGGCTGGGCCGAGGGGCGCTATGGCGGTGATCATGAGAGTTTCGAAGCGTTCGAAGCGCGCATTCACGGGGTGATGGACGACGTCGGCAACGGCACGACATTGGTGGTCACCTCGGGTGGCGTTATTGGTACGATCCTGCGCCGTGTCATGGGGCTGGACGCGCGCATGGCGGCGAATCTGTTGCTGATGATCCACAATGCCAGTGTGCACGAGATCGTGCGTGAGGGCGGCATTTGGCGCCCGTCGAAATTCAATGCCACGCCGCATTTCGATGCCGGGGAGCGTGCCCATGCGCGGACCTATATTTGACCGTCGTCTCGCACGGCGATAGCGTTTTGGGCGATGGATAATCAGGCGCAGCATCTGGATGTCGCGGCCGTGGACCAATACCTCGCGGATCATCTGCCGGGATATTCCGGGCCGTTGCGGGCGAACAAGTTCGCGGATGGGCAATCAAACCCGACCTTTCTGCTGTCAGCGGCGTCGGGCGCCTATGTGCTACGCCGCAAGCCACCCGGCGTTTTGCTGAAATCAGCCCATGCGGTGGATCGGGAATTTCAGGTGCAAAAGGCGCTCGCCGGATCTGACGTGCCGGTCGCCGAAATGTTCGTTTTGTGCGAAGATGAAGGCATCATTGGTTCGGTGTTTTACGTAATGGAGCGGGTGAAGGGACGGATCTTTTTCGATCCCCGGTTGACGGATGTGGATAAGGTGGAAAGAGGCCCGGTTTTCAAGGATATGAACCGCGTACTTGCGGCGTTGCATTCGGTTGATATTTCGGGTGTCGGGTTGACGGATTTCGGGCCACCGGGGAACTATATCGACCGGCAGGTTACGCGTTGGTCAAAGCAGTATCGTGCTAGCGAAACGGGTGCGGTTGCGGATATGGACCGGCTGATTGCCGCACTTGAGGAGCGGCGTGAGGGCGGCGCGGGGGATGGCCCAAGCACGCTGGTGCATGGCGATTACCGCATCGACAATCTCATCTTTGCGCCGGATGAGCCGCGCGTCGCCGCCGTGCTGGATTGGGAATTGTCGACGATTGGTCATCCTTTGGCAGACCTCGCCTCTGTCATCATGCAGTGGCGGATGCCACCGGGGACTGAAGGGCGCGGGCTGGCCGGGGTGGATCGGCGCGAGATTGGGTTGCCGAGCGATGAGGACTTCATTGCAGAATATTGCGCGGCGCGGGGGATCGCGCCGATATCGGATTTCGGGTTTTTCCTGGGGTTCTGTTTCTTCCGTATGGCCGCTGTGCTGCAGGGCGTGAAGAAACGCGCGCTGGATGGCAACGCGTCAAACCCGGAGCGAGGCTTGAAGATGGGTGAACTGGTGCCGGAATTTGCCGCACGGGGGCTGGAGGCGCTGCGCGATGGCTGAGGGGCGATTTGCCGGGGAGGTGGCGATGATCACCGGAGCGGGCGGTGGGTTCGGTGCCGCAGTAGCAAAGCGATTTGCAGCGGAGGGCGCGGCGCTGTTGTTGTCGGATATCAACAAATCCGCGCTGGATAACCTTGTGGAGCAATTGCCTGCCGCTGTGAATGTCTGCGCAGAAGCTATTGATGTAACAGACGAAAACGCCGTGTTTTCACATATCGAACGTGGGGACAAAACGCTTGGCCCGCTGACAATTGCGATCAACAATGCGGGTATCGGTCAGGTTTTGACGCCCCTGCAAGACACGGCAACCGGCGAGTTCGACAGGATCATGACCGTCAACGCGAGGTCGGTGTTTTTGGGCATGAAGTATCAGTTGGCCGGGATGGTACCGCGGAAAACGGGTGTGATCCTGAATGTCGCTTCTGCCGCCGGTCTGGTGGGCGCGGGGCAAATCGCGGCCTATGCGGCCAGCAAACATGCCGTCATCGGACTGACCCGCAGCGCCGCGGATGAGGTCGCGCGGTATGGCATTCGCGTGAACGCGATCTGCCCGTCTTTCGCGCCAACGGAATTGTTCCACGAGATCGCCGATGACATGGCAGCACGGCTTGGCACTGACAGGGATGGTGCCTATGTGCGGATTACATCGCGCGTGCCGATGCGGCGTGTGGCCGAGATTGATGAGGTCGTACAGGCGATGTTGTGGCGGTGGACCCGGAAAACACGTTCATGACTGGGCAGGCGATCAGCATTGACGGCGGGTTGACGGCGATCTGAACCTGAGGGGGCGGAGATCGTTCGTTAACAGGCAACAATCGCCGCGCCACCGGATATATGTTGATGAATTGCGGCCCAATCATGACCAGGCACAGCGTGATTACCCCTGAATTGAAAGACAAACCGGCCGATCCGGGCCGATTACGCGCCACATTCAAAACACTTTAATACCTTGGATGGCCGGGTTTCAGACCTATTGATGCCCAAAGCCTCACGCAAAACGACCTTCAGGAACGCGGAGGAAGTATGCGGGTAGTTTTCAAAATAGCCACAATCTGTGCGGCGCTGATGCTGCCGACACCGACACACGCCCAACAGGCCACATACCAGGTTGGAAATGTCGCGGGATGGGAAGCCGTGGGCCGCCTTGATCTGGCTGGCCGCGCCATGTGCACCGGCGCGCTGATTGCGCCTGACCTTGTGCTGACCGCCGCGCATTGTCTTTATGACCCCTATTCGGGCCGTCGCGTGCGCGCCAAGAAAATCCAGTTTGAGGCAGGATTGACCGGTGGCCGTGCCAAAGCCGTGCGCAAAGTGGCAAAAACTTTCGAGCATCCAGGGTACAAACACAATCGTCGCGGGCCGAATGATGCCAGCGTGGATCTGGCGATCCTGCGGCTTGCCGAACCGATCAGCGAAAACGTGATCCGCCCCTTCACAACCGATGCCCGCCCGCAGACAGGCGACGAACTGGGCGTGATTTCCTATAACCACGTCCGTCGCGAAACGCCGATCTGGCAGCACCCTTGCGATGTTCTGGCCCGACAGGGAGACATTCTGGTGATGAATTGCGAAGTCGATTTCGGTGCCTCTGGTGCGCCGGTCTTCGCCGTCGAAGGCGGTTCGCGTCCGCGATTGGTCTCGGTCATTTCATCGAAGGCGGCGATGGGGAACCGGCCGGTTTCGGTTGGCACGATCATTGATCAGTCGTTGCAGATGTTGCTGGGTCGCGCGGGTTAGGCCGGTTTTGGCTGCGGGATCAATGTGACTGCTTCAATTCGTTATCTGGCCCGGAGCAGGCATTCGCACATTAAGTACCAAGACGCACGATTGCCTGCCCGTCGGGTGGCGAGGCGATCTTGCAGTTTATCCACTTATGCCAGCCGAGCCCGTAGAAGCCCAATAGCTTGCGCCCAGCCTCACCAAATCGCCAGCCCCCTCTCGTACATTGCATCACCATGCAATGCACTGCCAGCAACACATTGCCGAGGCAATGTGTGAGAGGCGGAACGGGCAGGCGATCGCGCGGCGCCTGCGGCTTGATTCCGCGCAAGGGGCGCATCCCCGAAACGGCCGTTTCACACAGGGAATCACCGCCTTCCCGGAAATCTGCGATCACGCTAGAGCGTCGTCCTTGAAATCTGAATCGATGGGATTCCCACGTGGCAGGTTTTGTGATTCACCATATGTGGAGGTGGATCATGGGCAAATCGCTATCACTGGATATTCGGGAACGTGTCGTCGCTTTGGTTGATGACGGCCTTTCCTGCCATGAGGCTGCGCGGCGTTTACGGATATCAGCTGCCAGCGCGGTGCGGATCATGCAACGTAAGAGGCGAACGGGTGGGGTGAGAGCTGCGCCTCAAGGCCGCCCTCGGCGCAGCAAGCTGGATGTGGTCTCAAACTGGCTTAAGACACGCGTGGAAGCCGAGCCGGATATCACTATGCCGGAACTGGCCGAGGTGCTGAAACAGGAACATGCCCTCACCGCGACACCGGCGATGCTCTCGCGTTATCTGATCCATCGTCTTGGGTTCACATATAAAAAAATCCCTGATCGCGACGGAGCGGCTGCGCAAACGGGTGCGCGCTGCCAGGTACGAGTGGCAGCACCGCCGGATGCCGAGGATGCGCCTTGAGCCGCACCGGCTGGTTTTTATCGACGAAACAGCTGTCACGACCAAGATGACACGGCTTCGTGGTCGATCCCCACGCGGCACCCGGCTGGAAGCCGACGCGCCCTTCGGCCACTGGCGCACCCAGACCTTCATCGCGGGCCTGCGGATCGACGAACTCAGCGCCCCCTGGGTGCTGGACGGCCCCATGAACCGCGCCGCGTTCGACCTCTACATCGAGACCCAGCTGGCTCCAACGTTGCAGCCGGGCGATGTGGTGATCGCCGACAACCTGTCATCGCACAAATCGGCCAATGCGCAGGAACTGCTGAAGTCGCAAGGCAGCTGGCTGCTCTTCCTGCCGCCGTATTCGCCCGATCTCAACCCGATCGAAATGGCGTACTCGAAACTCAAGGCACACCTGCGTCGGCTCAAGGCCCGCACCTTCGACGCCCTTTTCCAATCCGTCGCCCAAACCTGCGACCTCTTCCCGCCAACCGAGTGCCGAAACCTCTTCAAAGCTGCCGGATATGTTGCAGATTAGATGGACGACGCTCTAGCTGAAAATTACTTCATGCTCCGCACCGAGGGATGCTGCAAGAGCCGCAAAACGTCCGCTGGCAACTTCACCGAACAGCGGTCTTGACCGTTCAGGCAAAGTCAGGCGCAGGAAGAGGGCTTGCTCATCCCATTCAAGGGTCCCCATAGCATTGGCATCATCGCCCGTCAGCATCGAGGCAAATCGCATTGCCTTGCCCAGAACCTCCGCACCAGCGGTGTCCCCGGGGGCCAGCAACTCAAAGTAACGTTCAAACCGTGACCCTTCGCGGCTGTTTTTGTACCGATGAAACAGTGCCAGCGCGAGAATGATGCGCCCGCGATGGGTCAACCCGCCGAGGCTGGCCCGCGTGGCATTATCGAAACATACTTCGTGGCGGTAATCGGGATGCGCGCGCCAACTGACATCGTGCAGAAGGCAGGCAGCCTTGACGACGCGTTTGCGGTTGACCGCGATGTTTTCAAAAAGCGGCGAAATGAACTTGTAGAGCTTGCGGCCAAAACCAGGCCGGCGGGCATCTTTGGCTTCTGCATGACGGCAGGCCTCGATCAGCGGGTCGCGATGGCGCAGTTCCTCGGGCATTTGCTCATAAAGCAACCCCTCGCGCAGGCCATAGCTGGACACGGCAATTTCCCGCGGGCTCAGGGCGGTGATCAGCTCGCGCAATACTTCACAAGCTATTGGCACCAGCGTAATCCGCGCCTCTGACAGCCCGGTGCGTTGCCGCAGTTCTTCAATGCCAGTCTCGTTGATCCAGCTAATCGTGGCGGCGATATCGTCTTCAGTCATGCGGTATTCATGCATGACATGCATCGGGTAATCCTTGCGTTCCATGTCGAGCCGGGCAATTGCCCGCCAAGAGCCGCCGACCAGATACAGCCTGTCCTGACGGTTGAGCTTCGCGGTCAGTTTGCCCAGCGTTTTGCGGATTACTTTTTGGCGGGTGTTCGGATCATCGAACGAGGCAAGCCTCAGAGGGCCAAGGCGCGATGTCAGGCAGGTGCCAATTTCCCCTTCCGACACATCGGCCAGTTCCATCGACGAACCACCGATGTCGCAAACGATCCCGCTGGCATCTGGCCAGCCGAGCAGTACGCCTTGCGCAGAAAGCCGTGCTTCTTCGGTGCCGTCAATGACATGCAGCGTCAGGCCGGTTTCGCGCAAGACCTCCTCGCAACATTCCGGACCGTCCGTCGCCTCACGCACAGCAGCAGTGGCAACTGCCGTCAGCGGCCCGATATCCATGATGTTTGCCAGCGTCTGAAACCGCCGAAGCGCATTCAGCGCCCGCACGCGACCTTCGGGGTTAAGCTTTCCGGTTTCAGACAGACCGGCACCAAGGCCGGCCATGATCTTTTCGTTGTAAAAGTAATGCGGGCTGCGCGCGGCGCCGTCGAATACCACCAGCCGGACAGAGTTTGACCCGACATCGACGACGCCGACCCGGGTCAGGTAGCGAAATTTCGGATCATTGAACAACGGGCGTCCGAATGGCCCCCATTCATCCGCCTGCGATTCCTGATTGCCGTCCAAATGCCCGCTCCGCGCCCTTTGCACCCGTGGCCGCGACCCTGCCGCAACCGCGCATATGGGTCAACAGGACATCGGCGCACATGAATCTTCGCCGAAAATTCGTGCCTCTCAGTCGATCAGCGCATCCGCACGCAGACCGGCGCGTTCATAGTGGATCGGCAGAGCACGTCCATAAAGCTGGCGCGCGCGTTCCGGTGTGGCGACCATGCCGGGTTCTTCGACATAAGAAACGATTGCCACATAGCGCGGGCGCTTGCCTTTCAAAGGCGCAACGCGGTGCAGGCTGTAACGCCCGCGGAACAGTTGCAGATCGCCAGGTTCAAGATTGATCGATTTGACCTTATCGGACGTGCCATTCAATACGTTCGAAACATCATCAAAGTTTTCGTCTCCGGCACGGATATTTGGCGCATATTCGAACGCACCACCCGCTTCGGCATTCTGAATGGCAATCGTGACTGTGAAATTGTTGGTGTCGAAATGCCACGGGAACCCGGGACCTTCCTCTGCCGCGTTGATGATCACATCGGCCAGCGGGTCGGCGTAGCGGTGGAAGTTTTCTTCCTGCAGGCAGTCGCGCACGAACCAGTCAAACCCCGGCGCGTTGTAGATCGTGCGCAACGGACCGTCGGCTGTGAAGTTGTCCGCCGGGACAAAGGCGTTGGAGCGATCAAAGAACTGCCGTTTGGGGTGGTCTTTGGGCAGTAACGGGTCGTCTTCGGTGAAATAGGGGTTGGTGCGGGTGAATGATCGGTGGGCGCGTTCGGCGACGGTTTCCGCCTCTGCCACCATTGCAGAGATACCCTCTTCGCTCAGAAACCCTTTCAGAACCGCGCAGCCATCCTTGGCCAGTTCCTTGCGCGCCGCGATTACCGCTTCGTCCCGCGACACACCGGCCGCGTCGATTGGATAGCGATCCAGATTGATCAGACGCCAGTATTTCATGGGAATAGGAAACGCCGCTTTGGCACACGATTCTTGGAGGAACGCGACACAAACTTGTCGCGCCGCGCCACCCTTGCTTGCCCCGCGCGCGCGCATCCCCTAGACCGGGTCGAACACCTGTTAGCCAAAGCGAACGCCCATGCGCCTGTCTCGTTATTTCCTGCCCGTCCTGAAAGAAAACCCGTCCGAGGCGCAAATCGTTTCCCACCGGTTGATGCTGCGCGCGGGCATGATCAAGCAGCAGGCAGCTGGAATTTATTCCTGGTTACCTTTGGGCTTCAAGGTGCTGAAGAACATCGAGAAAATCGTGCACGAGGAACAGATCCGCGCGGGGCATCATCCGATGCTGATGCCGACGCTGCAATCGGCGGATCTGTGGCGCAAGTCCGGCCGTTATGACGCGTATGGACCGGAAATGCTGCGCATCCGCGACCGACATGACCGCGACATGCTGTATGGTCCGACCAATGAGGAAATGATCACCGATATCGTCGCCAACTATGTCACCAGCTATAAGGCGATGCCGCTGACACTTTACCATGTGCAGTGGAAGTTCCGCGATGAGGTGCGCCCGCGTTTCGGCGTCATGCGGGGCCGCGAATTCTATATGAAGGACGGCTATAACTTCGATCTGACGAAGGCGGATGCGCTGCACGCCTACAACCGGCATTTGGTCAGTTACCTGCGCACATACGAGCGCATGGGGCTGCAGGCGATCCCGATGCGGGCGGATTCAGGCCCGATTGGCGGCGACTATACGCACGAGTTTCTGGTTCTTGCGGACACGGGCGAGTCAGAGGTGTTTTACGACAGTGAGATCACCGATCTGCGCTTTGGCGACCGCGCGATCGACTATGACGATCACGCGCAATGTCAGGCCGTGCTGGAGGAATTCACCTCGCGCTATGCCCGCACGGATGAGACCCATGACGCGGCTGAATTCGCGCGCGTACCCGAGGCCCGTCAGCGTTCGGCCCGCGGGATCGAGGTTGGCCAGATATTCTATTTCGGCACCGAATATTCCGAGAAACTAGGCGCCTATGTGCAAAACGAGGCGGGCGAGCGCGTCGCGCTGCATATGGGTTCGCACGGGATTGGCGTGTCGCGGCTGGCGGGTGCGATCATCGAGGCAAGCCACGACGAAAACGGCATCATCTGGCCCTACGAGGTCGCGCCGTTCAAGGTCGGCATCGTGAACGTCAAACAGGGCGACGCCGAACCAGACAAAGCGTGTGAGGATTTATACAAGGCGTTTTCAGCGGCCGGCATTGATACGCTTTACGATGACCGCGAGGAACGCGCTGGCGGCAAATTCGCCACGATGGATCTGATCGGATGTCCCTGGCGGGTGACCGTTGGGCCGCGCGGGTTGAAGAATGGCGTGGTCGAACTGACGGACCGGGCGACGGGCGAGAGCGAGGAACTGGCGCCGGAGTTGGTGGTGTCACGCCTGACCTGACCCTGTCCTGGGTCTGACCCGGGACCTCAATTCGCGTATTCATGTCATTTTGGGGTGGGCATATTGCCCATCAACATACGCCTCAACCTGCGAGGCGGGGTTGCACACCGTTGACATGACACATTGCCGCCGCCTCGATCGCGCTGCAACGCCCGACCAAAATACCGACGTAATACCGACGTCATACAGCCCCCTGAACCCCGCCGATTTCACCGCGCCTTACGACCCCGCGCCGTCCATCGGGTTTGCTAACCACATCTCTAGCCACCGCATCAGGTCTGGGTTTGCGCCATCCCCGCCCGCGCCATGCAACGCCTTGGCAGCCATGAGATAATCATGCCGTGCCGGCCAGTCGTCCCGTTGCGACATGTCGAAAACAATCCGCGCTACATCGCGTGGCGCGTCCTGTCCGGCGATCAGCGTGGCGCGGGTAAGCGGCACGGACATGGTGCCGATGTGGTGCACAGCACCTTCGCGCATCTTGGTCAGGACGATCTTGTAGTCGAGCCGGGTGAAGCGGAGAAATGTAAAGACATCAATATTTTGCGGGACGGTGAGGGTGGAGATGTCCCCGCTCCATGGCTCGTCATCCTCATGCGCGAGGCCGGGCACCGCCAACAGGGAAATCGCCAGCGCCAGCACGGATATGCGGATCGAATCGAGCATCTTCCCGCCAGAGTAAATCACCTTGCCTCCACTGCCAGCATGGATTGAGTGATGCATTCTGGTATCGGTGAAAATCTTATCCACACCCCAATATGCTTACCACCCTTCAATTTAGCCAGACATCCCAGAGCTTGGGGATTTTGGCATAACCTGCGAGGCATCGTCGGATAGCACGAAGGCCTGTCTTGAAGAGAGAGCATAAGGACCTTCGGGCTTTTCGAATCCCCTTTTTTCGCCGCGTATTGCGACGTGGTGCTCTTCGTTTGCTCCGGTTGAAACAGCCCAGTACATGGCGATTGCCAGCACCAAAATGAGGCGGGCCAATCGATCCGGCTTTTTGATCTGGCTTTGAGTAATTTCAAAGCCCCGGGTTTTGAAGTCGGAGAACATGGCTTCAATTCCCCAACGCATTCCATAATCGAGCACCTTGTACTCGGACGGTGCTGCATTCATGGCAATAATCCAAGGCTCTTTGTGCCCCTCTTCGTGAAGCACTCCAATGTTGCTAAAGACGCCCGTTCCGTAAAGCTCAGCGTTTACAAGCCCTTCGGGCATCAGTTGGGCAATTTCGCGCGTCATCATCTCGCCACCCTGATGTTGCAGTGTGATATTTCCCTTCATGCGCAGCCGGTAGTCCCATCCAGCCTCCTGGCACCATGCGACCAATCGGGCGGTTCCATAAAACCGATCTCCCGCCAGCAACACACGCGCATCCGCCGGGAGCCATGGGCGGACTGCTTCCAAAAGCTCATGTTGCACGCGCCATCCAATCGGCCCTTTGGTCTGGCGTACACGCCAGGCGACCGGGAGGGCCCGATCCCGCATCCGCACCGATAACATCAAAACCTCATGCCCTTCGTTGAGCTTGCTTTGATCAAGGGCCACCACAATCGTTTCTCCGGCCTCACACTGGCGGCGGAAAATTTCACCAACATAGGCCTGCATGATCTCATCAGTATCGATGTGAGGATTGCCCAGAACCCGCGAAATGTATTGATAGCGGTGGTCCACAGAGCCGATATCGCGGGGCAGAGCAGCCGCATTTTCCATCAGATTGACGCTGCGCGTGTTCAAAATCACGCTTGCTATGATGCACAATCCCTCCCGGCGCGACTTGTGATACCCGAGCAAGCGGTCCTGAAAATCCGCCTCAACCTTCGAATAAAGCTCTGAAAAACAAACATTTCCCAACAAACCAGCCTCCAATATCAGCAGTGGAGACTCCTTGAATCACACAGATCAGACAAACGTCAAATCAGATCCGGAAATTTTGAAGGGTGGTAAGCCCCAATATGTGGACTCGCTTGCCATATAAGGTGGGCTGCCACAGTTTCGCCACAATTACAGGAATCGGGGGATTTTCATGAAACGAGCAGCACTTGGTTTGGCAATGATCTTGACAGGCGGCGCGGCGGCGGCGTCACCAGACATCGTCGCGATGGTGGATATTTCAGAGCAGCGGATGGTCGTGGTCGTGAACGGGCAGGAAAGCCATTTCTGGGATGTTTCCACCGCGCGGCCGGGCAAGGAAACGCCGTTGGGGGAGTACGGGGTTCAGTGGCTGTCGGCCAACCACAAATCGTCACTTTATAATGATGCGCCAATGCCTTGGGCGATTTTCTACGATGGCGATTATGCGATCCACGGGACAGAGCAGATCAACCGTCTGGGGACACCGGCGAGTGCGGGATGTGTGCGACTGCATCCGGAGAATGCGAAGGTGCTGTTCAAGATGGTGCGCGAGGCGGGGAAGAAATCTTTGAAGGTTGTGGTGCAGCAATAGCGCCCCGGCGGTTGACCCAGATCAAGGCGCGTTGCTGCGGATTCTGATCTGATTGAGGCAGTTCCGGGATAAGGAGTGCCTCATGTCTTTTTCGATGTATATCAGAGCGTTGGCGATTGCGGTGCTGGTGTTTGTGCCTGCGTGGTCGGCGGCGCAGGATGCGAATAACGGTGGGGATCTGTACTTTCAATACTGCGTCGGATGCCACGGGATGGAGGCGCGGGGCGACGGGACGGTCGCCGATGTGCTGAAGGTGAAGCCCGCCGATCTGACCGGGCTAAGCGCCCGGAACGATGGGGTTTTTCCGACCATACTGGTGGCCTATCGCATCGACGGGCGTGACCCGGTGATCGCGCATGGCGGGGCGATGCCGATCTATGGCGAGTTTCTGGGGGAGCCGCTGGTGGCGACCAAGGCGCCGAGCGGGCAGCCGTTGCTGATCGGCCAGGAAATCGCCGACCTGATTGCCTATCTGGAGACGATTCAGGAGTGATTTCGGGCGGGCTGTAACACGTCGGTATGGCGTCGGTATTTTATACAGTGCGCCGAGGGGTGAGCATCCCGATGATTTCTGTGACCCAACGATGCCAAGGGCATCGTTGATCGCGCCCGACCCCGCCCCCCAGGGCGGGCGCGATGCGCCCACCCTCGGTGCCGGGCGCGATCTATTTTTCAGGACGAAGTGATGGACAAAATTGCCTTCCCTATCTTAGCTAATCTAATGCGTCTGGAGATGTGAACTCGTGACCATTGTCCAGATACCTGCATAACTCCTCGACGTAGTCAGGCTCGTATCTGTAGTCTTTGTCGACAAGATCATAATGGCAAAATTTGTTGTTCGTCGCCGACGGATCGTCACATTTGTTGTGCGGTCGAATTTCGAGGGCTTTCCAAGCATTTGCAAAGCGGTTCATTGTGAATTGCGGGTGATGTTCCTTCGTAACTCCCAAGCACCCCCCACGTTTGAGTGTTATTGTCAGTTTTATGGTGAGTCGAATTTGCCATTTTGCGCGTGTTTTTTTTCTTTCTTGTCTGAATTCTGTGGCGCCGGGTTGATTTCTCTGAATCAGTGGTGGGATGGATCAGGTTGCCGCCCTTGAACAACTTCTCGCCACGGCTCTGCGTCGGATCGCTGAGCTTGAAGCTGCGTTGGCGAGCATGGCGGAAGAGATCACGGACCTGCGCCGACAGTTGGCCAAGAACAGCAGCAATAGCAGCAAGCCCCCTTCAAGTGATGGCCTGAAGAAGCCAGCCCCGCGCAGCCTGCGTGGCAAATCCGGAAAGAAAAGTGGCGGCCAAGTTGGCCACCGGGGCGACACCCTGCGCCAGACGTCAACACCCGACTTTGTCGAACGGCATGAGGCGACGCATTGCAGCGCCTGTCAGAGCGCCCTGACGGCGGAGATGGTGAAAGGGATCGAGAAGCGTCAGGTGTTCGACTTGCCTGCGCCACGCCTGGAGGTCACCGAGCATCAGGCGGCGGTTTATTGTTGCGACCATTGTCGAGCCACGACGACGGCTGGCTTTCCCGATGGCGTGGCCGCGCATGTGCAATATGGCACGCGCATGCGGGCAGTGGCGGTCTATTGCAATGTTCAGCAGCTGATACCCGAGGATCGGGTCTGCCAGCTTATGCGCGACCTGTTTGGGGCCACCAGCTTGTGCGCGGCCAGCGTGACCAACTGGACGCGCGGCGCGGCAAATAAGATGGGTGTCGTGGTTGAACACATTCTCGCCCGGCTTGCCGAAGGCGGCGTTCGGCATCTGGACGAGACCGGACTTCGTGTTGCCGGCAAGCTGCACTGGCTGCACACGATCTGCGATACCGCCTTCACCCATTACCGCATCAGCGCCAAACGCGGTGCTGTTCCAACCTTCCTGACCGGCGGGACGATCATTCATGATCACTGGAAACCCTACTACGCCCATATGAGCGGAGTGGACGCCCACGCCCTCTGCGGGGCGCATCACTTGCGCGAACTCAAGGCCATCGAAGAGATCGAAAAAGAGCCTTGGGCGACGGAGATGAGCGCAGTGCTTCATAGCGCCAATCAGCTCAGATGCGCGGCTCAGGATCAAGGCGAGACCGAACTCCCGGAACTGGTTCGCCAGGGTATAGTCACCAGATACATGGCGATCCTCGCCAAGGGGCTCGCCTTCCACGAACGCCAGCCCCCGCTGGCCAAAAGCCCCGGCACCCGCGGCCGAAAAGCCAGGCGGCCAGGCCACAACCTGCTCCTCCGCCTGCGTGACTACCGCGATGACGTTTTGCGATTCATCGCCGACTTCGCGGTCCCATTCACAAACAATCAGGCCGAACAGGACCTGCGCATGATGAAGCTGCGCATGAAAATCTCGGGCACCTTCCGCACCCTCGAGGGCGCGCGGGTCTTCGCCGACATCAGGTCCGTCATCTCGACGGCCAGAAAACACCGGTTCAACATCCTGGAAATCCTGACCCTGTCACCACCTCAGATCATCGCACGGCTCTGACGGAACAAAACCCCGCAACCCTATCGGACAGGGTGCTTGGGAGTTACGTTCCTTCACCTTTTCTACGACGGACTTCGGTTTCAATAGATCACCTCGCATGGGGATTTGACGGTCTCTGATCATAGTCGCCAATCTTGTCGCGCGTTCCTTTTGGCCAACAGTCATTCCGTCAAGCTTTAAGAATTCAATCGTTACGTCCGATGAGTTTTTGTGGTTCCCGATTCGCGGCATTAGAAATGCGCGAAACGCATAGTTATACCAAGGGTGCTTCAAAATGACTCAGCTATGGATTTTGGGTACCGCCTGAGGTGCTGAGGTGATTCAAGATTGGCAAAGGAGACCACCGATGCCAGCCAGGATACCGATGCGAGCCGATTTTACCGCCAATGATCTGCGCAAGCTTGCCGCAGAGAGTTCTGATGCCCGGCAGAGCCGACGGCTTTTGTCGCTTGCCGCTATCGCCGATGGCATGTCGCGTGGGGCTGCGGCCCGCATTGGCGGGATGGACCGGCAAACGCTCAGGGACTGGGTGCTCCGTTTCAACGCTGATGGTCCAGCGGGGCTGCTGGATCGGCAGCGAGGAGGCTCGCGATCCCGCCTTGACAATGCGCAACTGGATGAACTGGCGGCTCTTGTCGAGACCGGTCCTGATCCTGAAAAGGACGGTGTCGTCCGCTGGCGGCGGGTCGATTTGAAGAATGTGATCAAGGCGCGTTTTGGCGTCGACTATCACGAGCGCCATGTGGGGCAGATTCTGCACAATCTGGGCTTTTCCCACATCAGCGCACGCCCTCAGCACCCGGGGCAGGACGTGCAGGTCATTGAGGATTTCAAAAAAACTTCGGCGACAATCTGAAGGAGACGCTTCAGGGGGTGCCGCCGGACAAACCCGTCGAAATCTGGTTCCAGGACGAGATGCGTCTCGGTCAGAAGAACACCCGCGTCCGCCAGTGGGCACGCAAGGGCACACGGCCCCGCCAGCCCGCCGATCAGCGTTACCAAAATGCGTATCTTTTTGGCGCCATCTGCCCCGAACGCGGCACCGGCGCGGCGATCATGATGCCAGCAGCCGACACCTATGCGATGCAGCGCCACCTGGAAGAAATCAGCAAAATTGTCTCCGATGGCGCCCACGCCGTCATCCTCATGGACCAAGCCGGCTGGCACACGACATCCGCTCTGGAAATCCCGCAAAACCTGTCGCTCATGTTTCTGCCGCCCAAATCACCAGAGCTGAATCCAACCGAAAACATTTGGCAATATCTCCGCCAGACATGGCTCGCAAACCGGACGTTCGACACATATGACGCGATTCTCGACGCGGGGTGCGAGGCCTGGAACAACCTCATCGCAAGACCGCAAACCATCACATCCATCGCAAGCCGCAACTGGGCGAAAGTCGGTCAGATTGAATAACCCTTGGTATTAGAATTGTCCCAAATGTGAGATTCTAGTGCGTCCCGATATTTGTCGACGAACTGAATAACCGCCTTTTCCTCAGCAGATTGAGGAATAACGCGAACGGCTGTGAACACAGAAATCGGAACGTACAACCCAATGTCACCTAGCAGTTCTAGATCAAACTCATTTTTCAAGAATGATTTCAAATTGAGCAGCAACGCTTGGCATTCTGCGGCGACATGCGCATCCAAAGTCATCATTTGCCGGTGTTCAATCTTGTTACGAAGCTTCACGAACAACTTCAAATTAGCAACCACACCATCTGGTAGATGTGGGCCATCATATTGTTTGATGCACTCAAGTAATTCCCAAGCGCGTTTGTCTCCATCTATCCGTTCAAACCGACCGTTCTTTTTCTTATAGTAGTAGGTGACACTGAGTTATTGTCAAATCTGGTGTTTGCGGGATCTTTCATGCGGCGGCGGTTTCGGTCTGGGTTTGCTTGATGCCGTCTTTGAAATTGACGCCTTGGATGACGTCGGCGAGATGATTGAAGCCGCGAAGTTTGCGCCAGTTTTGTTCGGCGCACTGCCCCAGTTTGAAGATCATGTGGAGCATGCCGTCGCGGGCCAGACAGCCCTTTGAGCGCTTGGTGCGATGACGGATCGTGGCAAAGGCGGATTCAATTGGATTGGTCGTTCGGATGCTTTGCCAATGCATTGCGGGAAAATCGTAGAATGCCAGCAGTTCGGTTCGATCTTTCTGAAGCGAGGCGGTGGCTTTGGGGTACTTGTCTTCAAACGTTTTCACGAAGAGATCGAACGCTTGTTCAGCTGACTTGCGCGTTTCAGCGCGCCAGATATCGTGCAGCATCGTTTTGGCTTTTGGCTGGGTGGACTTGGGAAAACAGTTGAGGACGTTGCCCGTCTTATGCACCCAGCAGCGTTGTTGAGGTGTGCCCGGATAGGTTTCTTCAAGAGCGGCCCAGAATCCCAGAGCACCGTCTCCGATGGCCAATTTTGGAGTGTTGAGACCGCGTTCTCTGAGGCCGATTAGAACCTCCCTCCAGCTCTGTGTGCTTTCACGAGTGCCGTCCTCGATTGCCAGAAATTGTTTCTGACCACGGGTATTTACGCCGATCACGACCAGCGCGCGCAACTTGTGATCCTCGCCGCGTAAGCCACTGTGAATACCGTCGGCCCAGATGTAGACCCACTCGTCTTGGGACAGGTCTGCGGTGCGCCACGCCCTGTATTCAGCGGCCCATTCGGCCTTCAATCTGGCAACTGTTTTGGCCGAAAATCCGGTGGCATTAGCCCCGAGCAAACCCTTCAGCGCCGTTCCCATTTCGCCAGTGGAAATGCCTTTGAGGTAGAGCCAGGGGATCGCAGCCTGCAGCGTCTTGGTCTTGCGCACGTAGGGCGGTACGAGCGCGGAGCGGAAACTCACTGGCTTGCCGGTTTTCGAGCGTATCTTTGGAATCTCTACGGTCACAGGTCCAACACCCGTTTGGATTTCACGGGCGGGATGACTGCCATTACGTACCACCCCGGCGCGCCCGTCTGGTGTTTTGAGGTGAGCAAAGCGATCCATCAATTCCGCAAGCTCAGTTTGAACGGCGGCTTGGATCAGAGCCTGCGCGCCCGTGCGCAAAAGCTCAGTCAACGGATCAAGGCTGACCTCTCGACCGGCAAATTCAACGATGTTAGTCTCGTCCATGGTGGTGCGTCCTTCTTGGGTCGGATTGGGTTTTTGCAAAAACAATCCAAACAGATGCACCGCCAACACTCAAACCACGCGAACACCAGATTCAGCCATAACTCGGTGACACTGTCATGTTCGAATACCGCATGAAGAGCTGCGGTCCATGCAATGATCATTAAGGACGCGTAAGCGCCGGTTCTAAATTGGACTGTTGGTTTGTTGTAGACTTCGACTGAAAGTACCGAGGACTCTATTGATTTACGAATTAGTTCCCTTACTGAAATTTTTCGGGGCAATTTGCCCGTGTATCCACTCAAACATCCAACTCCTTAACAAACCGCGCGTTCTCCTGAATGTACTGAAACCGTAATTCTGGTTTCTTGCCCATCAGGCGCTCGACGAGGTCGCCGGTTTGGCCGGGCATGTCCTCGTCCACGGTCACGCGGATCAGTTTGCGGGTGGCGACGTTCATGGTCGTCTCTTTCAAATCCTTGGCGTCCATTTCGCCAAGGCCTTTGAAGCGGGAGACGTCGATTTTGCCTTTGCCGCCGACGCCGCGTTCCAGCCAGATATCGCGTTCGCGTTCGTCCAGACAGTATTGCCGGTGCGCGCCCTGGGTCAGGCGGAACAGGGGCGGGCAGGCGAGGTAGAGGTGCCCGGCGTCGATCATTGGGCGCATCTGGGTGAAGAAAAACGTCATCAACAGCGACGCGATATGGGCGCCGTCGACATCGGCGTCGGTCATGATGATGATTTTGTCATAGCGCAGATCGTCGATGTTGAACTTGGTGCCCATGCCAACACCAAGTGCTTGGCAGAGATCGGAAATTTCGGCGTTACTCCCGAGTTTTGAGGACGCGGCGCCGAGGACGTTGAGGATCTTGCCGCGCAGGGGCAAGAGGGCTTGCGTCTTGCGGTCGCGCGCCATCTTGGCGGAGCCACCCGCTGAATCCCCTTCGACGATGAACAGTTCGGTGCCGTCGCGGGCCTGTTGCGAGCAATCGACCAGCTTGCCGGGCAGGCGTAGTTTCTTGGTGGCGGATTTGCGGGCGGTCTCTTTTTCCTGACGGCGGCGCAGGCGTTCTTCGGCCCGCAGCACAAGGAAATCGAGGATGGCCCCAGCGGATTTCGTGTCTGCCGCCAGCCAGTTGTCGAAATGGTCGCGCACCGCGTTTTCGACCAGCCGCGCGGCCTCTGTCGTGGCGAGGCGGTCCTTGGTCTGGCCGACGAATTCGGGTTCACGGATGAAGCAGGAGACCAACGCGCAGCCGCCCGATGTCAGGTCGTCCCGCGTGATCTGGGCGGCTTTGCGGTTGTTTGCAAGTTCGCCGTAAGCACGGATGCCCTTCAGGACGGCGGCCCAGAAGCCGCCCTCATGCGTTCCGCCTTCGGGTGTGGGGACGGTGTTGCAGTAGGACTGGATGAAGCCGTCGCGCGTGGGCGTCCAGTTGATCGCCCATTCAACAGAGCCGGGGGTTTTGAAGCGTTCCTGAAAGTCGACTTTGCCTGCAAACGGGCGTTCGGAATAGGTGCTTGCGCCATTCAGTTGTTCGCCGAGGTAGTCCGAGAGGCCGCCGGGGAAGTGGAAGGTGGCTTCGGTGGGGGTCTCGCCATCGTCGATTTCGGATTTCCAGCGGATTTCGACGCCGGAAAAGAGATAGGCCTTGGAGCGGGCCATTTTGATCAGGCGGGCGGGTTTGAATTTGTGCTTGCCGAAGATGTCGGCGTCGGCGTGGAAGGTGATGGTGGTGCCGCGCCGGTTGGGGGTGGCACCGAGCGTTTGAACCGGGCCTTGCGGCAGACCGCGCGAGAATTCCTGTGCAAAGAGTTCGCGGTTGCGGGCGACTTCAACGCGCAGGGTGTCGGACAGGGCGTTGACGACGCTGACGCCGACGCCATGCAGGCCGCCGGAGGTCTGGTAGGCCTTGCCGGAGAATTTGCCGCCCGCGTGGAGGGTGCACATGATCACCTCCAGCGCGGATTTATCGGGGAATTTCGGGTGCGGGTCGACGGGGATGCCACGGCCGTTGTCGCGGATGGTGACGGAATGATCGGCGTGGAGTTCGACCTCGATGCGGGTGGCGTGGCCTGCGACGGCCTCATCCATCGAGTTGTCGAGCACCTCGGCGACCAGATGGTGCAGGGCACGCTCATCGGTGCCGCCGATATACATGCCGGGGCGTTTGCGCACGGGTTCAAGGCCCTCGAGCACCTCGATAGCGGAGGCGTCATAGGCGCCGTCAGTGGGTTGGCCGGAAAGAAGATCGTCGGCGGACATCGGCTGCTCTGTCTTGTTGTTTTGCTGCATTATGGCAGCGTTGGGGGTTGGGTGAAAGTGGTTAGAGTGAGGGATTTTGTTTGGGCTGGAATTGGGCCAGAGCGGTCGTTGAGAGGCGTTGGGTTTCCAACCTCAATGGAGGCATCGCCTGCCCGCGGGATGGCGATCAACCTCAAAGGGGATCACTTTATATCAGCCAAATCCGCACGAAATCTCTAGCTCCCGCCCTGCCTAGACAAATCGCCAGCCCACCGGGGCGGGCAGGCGATGGCCGGGGCGTTTCGCGCTGTTAACCTGGCATAAATGGCAGTTGCGGATGTCAGGTTTGGCCGAAACCTCGCCGATGAAATTTGACGGAAATGTTTCTCCGCCCCGGCGTTCACCGCTTCCCTCCCAATGTGGAAACAATCCCCAATTCGGCACAAATTTGTCTCAATTTTTCACGCAATTCGCCGCAGGGTTGTCAAAGATACCCCCCAATTCGCCGCGATTGTTCGCATAACGAGAACAATAAAGTGCGCGAATGTCATGCCGATCTTCGGTGCAAGGCTTATCGAGTTGTAGCGCGACAAAAGTCTTTCAGAATCCGCGACAAAAGTCTTTGGAATCGGCGGAGTTTTTGGCTGGAAACCGGTTGGATTTTCGGGGCTGTTTTTGGCTGGAAACGGGTATGTAAAAGTGTTGAAAATCGAGCACTTTTCCAGGCTGCCAATTGTCGCGGAAGTTGCTCGTTGCGGTGAATGTCGGTTGGTCATCGGCCTGGTCGTAGCGCTCGACGACGGTTGTCGGGAAGCACTGCCGACCACCTCCACCGTCCGCGTCACTGCGTTGGGCGCGGGGTCGGCGATCCGCCGCCAGAGCCGGTCACACCCCCGCCGCCGACCCCGGTGAGATCGAGGGTTCGCGGTACGGTTCGGTCGGGCGTTTTGATACCGGCACCCTGATAATAGGCGTCGACCTCGTCGATGGCGGTGAGGCGGATGCGGTCCTCGCCGCGCGGTTCGGTGCCGATGATGCGCAACCGGGCGCGGGGCGCGGTGACGGAGTGCAGTCGCCAGAGCGTGTCGGTGGGGTCGGCATCGTCGGCGTCGAGGGGTTCGGGGAGCGGCGGTGTGAGGCGGATGCGGTCGACGGGGCCGGTTGCCGTGTCATCGGGGTGCCGGTCGACGGCGCAGTCATGGATTGTTCCTTTCGGGGTGCGGATCAGGATGCGGTCTCCGTCTTCGATCCCGACCGCGCGGTCGAGGTTCAACACAGTGCGGCGCGGGCTTGCTGCGGCGCGCCCGGCGGTGCCGCCGTCGAGCAGACCGTGGGTGAGGGCGACGACGTCGCCGCGGGCGATGGCGAGGCCTTCGGGTCCCATCTCCCATGAGATGCGGCGGCGGTGATATATCTGGCGTGCGGCCTGCAGAGCGCATTCTTCTTCGGCGCGGGCGGTATGAATGATGCCGGGGAATGTCACGGTTACGGTTGTGGCGGGGGGTCCGGTGAGGCCGGGCATGAGGCGGCGGACGGTCTGCCATGTCCAGTCGCGATCGCTGTCGATATAGCGCAGCGCGATTTCCTCTGCCATCTCGCCGCTGGCCCATGCGATGCGCAGGCTGCCGGGGATGATGTTTCCGGGTGTGACGATGGCGGAGACGGGGGTGTCGGGATCGTCGTATATGACGCCGAGCCTGCCACTGGCCCATGTCGGGCTGGCGCGGCCGCAGCGGGCGATCATGGTCAGCAGATCGCGGGCCTCCATGGCGCTGGAGATGACGGCATCGCAGCGCAGTTCGTGGAGTCTGCAGAAGGCGGCCCAGGCGCGGATCGCGTCGAGGTCGATGCGGGCCCGTGGAAGTCCGGCACCCGCGACCAGGCGTCCGTCCACACGGAGGCCTTTTGCAAGCCACAGGAAGATCCAGGCCGGGTTGGATGTGGGCCCTGTCTGCCAGCGACCGCTGCGGCCGGGGACGGGTACGGGCTGGCGCGCCATGCAGGAGAGCCGGTCGAGGGAGCCGGAGAACTGGCCCGAAGCGCGGATGCGCAGCCAAAGCCGTGTCTGGCCGCGATAGTCGCCGGGGTCGGGGCGGATCGAGCGCAGTGCGGCCCATTGCAGTTCGTCGATGTCCCGGTCTCCGTCGGCGGGTGCGGCGGTGCGGCGGATGCGGATGTCCCACGTGCCGGGGGACGGCAGGGGGATGACGGTCGAGCGCCGGGCCAGACTGGCGCGATCATCGCCGGTCAGGCTGAGGGTGCCGGGTCCGAGGCTGGCCCATGGGGTATCGGTATCGGCCGGGCGCGCCTCGATTTCCAGGGTCACGGTGCGGCCCGATCCCTCGCCCCTGTCGTTATAGGCGGTTTGGCGGGCAGCGAGATCGATGGCGACATGGGTGCTCTTCTCCGCCGTCCGCCGGGTCTGCCAGTCGGTGTTGTCGAGGGCGGGGCCGACTGCGGTGTGGATGTCGGCGCGTTCGGGTCCTGCGCGGCCGCGCAGGATGTGGCGCGACACGCCTTCGAATTCGTCCAGCGGGGTGTCGCCGATGCGGATATTGGATATCTCCGGAGCCCCTGCTCCGAGACCGAAGGTCTGGATGAGCTCCTGTTTGCTGTCGTTGTCAAAGCGGCCCCACGGTACTGCGGCAAGATCGGGGAAGATGCGGTGCGCACCGAGGATGAGCGGGACGGGCGCATAGGGCCGTGCCCGGTTGGCGCCACCGGTGAGCGAATAGACGGGCTCCGGCCCGGCGGCGGCACCGGTGGGACCGGGGGGCGGGACGAGGGCGTTGAGGACGAGACCGCCGGCGACCAGTATGCCGGCGGAGGCGAGCGAGGCCTGGAACGGGGTGAGGCCCGCCAGGAATTGCGCACCGGGCAGCCAGGCCCCGAGGGCGAGGAGCGCGATGGTGCCGATGATCTGGAGCGGATTGCTGTCGCCCCCGCCAGCGAGCGCGGGGCGCAGCACCACATGCTGGCCGGCGCGGAGCCGGGTGCGGGCGCGGGCGGACGGTGGCACGGCCTGGCCATCGACGCTGACAAGGATGAGACCGGGACCGAGGCCGGGGAGCGCGGCGGCGGCGAGGCTGTCGAGGCTCGCGCCGGGCGGCAGCATGATGGTGATCCGTCCCTCTGCCGTCAGCGGGTGCGGCCAGATCCCGGCGGTGCAGGGGGGAAGCAGGGGGTCTGCAAGGGCTGTGCGACGGCGGTGCAGGGTTGCGTCCGGGATCACATCCATCGGTAAATGCCTGCGAGGACGAGCCCACGGTCTTCGAGCCGCGCCAGCGGATGCAGGCAGGTGCCGAGGCCTCTCATGTGATGCAGGATATGCGGGGTGCCGGGACTGCCGGTCCAGAGCCCGATATGGTGACCAAGGGCGCGGGTGCGCGCGGCGGCGCGCATCAGCACCGCATCGCCCTCCTGTGGTGCCTCGCCTGTGCCGAGCGGTCGGGCAAAGTCGCCGCCGAGCGCCGCGATGGCCCCGTCCCGCGCACGCAGGCTGCCGGGGCTGGGCGGCAGGTCGAGGGTGTGCCCGAACACGGCGCGGCGCACCCGAGCGACCAGATCGGCGCAGTCTTCAGCCTCGGCGCCGACCCATGCCGTGGCCCAATGGGCGTGCGTTCGATCCTTACGCGTCATCCGTCTCGAGGGCCTCGGCTACTTTGGTGATCCGGGTGCCTATCTCTGCGAGCGCGTCGGCCTGCCCGCCGTCCTTGACCTTGTAGGGCAGTTTGATGGTGCCGTCGGCGACGCCTGCCACAAGCGGGTCGAGCGCGTCGGCCAGCGGGGCGGCGGCGGTTTTCGTGGCGGCCATACTGCCTGCAACCTTAAGCGCGGCAGCGAACTTGCCGATTTCCACCAGCAGGAAGGTCACGCCGTCGCCATAGGTGCCGACCAGAGTCTCCGTATCGCCGGCCGTGCGGTTTATTGCGGCCCGCGCGGCGGTCCTGATCTCCGCGTCGTTTGCCTCCACGGTGACATCGCTCTTTTCGAGACCCTCGTCCGCCAGCCAGCCATCCACATCCCGCAGCGCCACGGCGGCGATTGTCTCCGCGCCTTTTTTGATAAGTGCCATTGTCTGTCTCCTTCTCAGTAGGTCATGCCGGCGGGCAGCCGGTCATCGCCGTGGGTGTAGCGCCCCAGCGACTGGGCGTAGATGAACGCACCGCCATGATCGCCGGTGCCGATATAGGGCAGCGCCAGCGCCACGGTCATGCTGCCTGTGCCCTCGAAGAGCGGCTGGTGGCATCCGCCCCAGCCGGGCCGGGTGTTGTGCAGATATGTCCAGCCATCGCCCTCGAGATCGCCCCCCGCCGTGAGGGTGGCCGACATGTTGTCGGAGGGATAGAAGGTGGTGGCCCCGTCATGCGTGACGACGTTGACAAAACAGGCGGCCTGGGTTTTGAACTCGCCCTTCCTCCAGCCGGTAAAGCGCGGGCAGCCCTGGCGCAGCACATAAAATCGCGCCGGCTTGCCGTCGCTCTGATCCGCTGTGATGTTGACATCCAACAGCAGGACGCGGAAATCCGAGCCGTGCCAGGCAGGGTCGCTGTCCGGCCCGCTGGTGGCCCTCTCAAGAGCGCCGCCGAAGGCGATGCGTTTGTCGGAAAGCCTGTCCAGCGCTACCACCTCGATTTTGCCCGTGCCCTTCGTTCCGTTGAAGAGATGGGCGGACCACGCGGAGCCATTATGACCTTCGAATATGTCGACCTGTGTGTTTACGCTTCCGCCGCAGAGGGTTGCGAACTTCCTGGTATCGGCCAAAAGGTTGGGCGCGAGCGGGAAGGATGCCTTTGCGCCGGTGACAAAGGTATCGGCCCTGGTGGCCGCGGCTGTCGCGGCCTGCGCCTTTTCGGCGGCGTCGGCGCCCTGGGCGACAATATCGCTGCTGACCGGCGCGGCATCGTTGATCGAGACGCTGCCCTGGCTCGTGGAGATGATGGTGCTCATGGTGTGATGTCCTCCAGAACATGGATGATGAATGTGTCGGTGCTCGTCACGACACCAGCGCTGGTGAACTGGATATCCGCGTGCCAGCATCCCGTGGGCCAGGCCTGCGTATCTGCCGCCTGGGCGGACAGCACGAACCGGCCCTGGGCCGCCTGAGCGCCCGAAGGTTTGGCGCTCAGGCTGATACGCCGTCCGGTCCGCTCATGGCGCATCTGGCATCCCGGCGTCCAGGCGTTGACATCGCGGGGTATGCCCGCGTCTGCCCCCTTTGGTGGCGTGAGCCAGGCGGTGCAGTCGAGTGCGAGGCTGTCGCCGCGCTTGATGGTGATCCTGTCCAACATGTCGTTTCTCCTTTTCAGAACAGGCCTGGGGCGGTTGCGGGCTCGTAGCGCAGCGCCACGGCGGCACGGTCGAGGCCGGGGTCGTAGCCGAGCGTGGCCACGATCTCGGCGGCGGTGACCTCGATACCGAGCACATCGAGCGTGCGCTCCCAGTCGGGGGGATGGGCCCGGGTTTCGCCGTCGGCCAGGCAGAGCATGATCCGCACGGCGGCCCCGCTGCCGCCGCCGGAGCGCGCGATCCACTCCATCGCCTCGCGCCCGACATTGTCCATGCGCAATTCCGCGCGCGGTGCCCGCCCGGCCCGGTCGTCGGCCAGCTTCAGCCGCAGCATGATGGCGGTGTAGGTCTGCCCTGCGATGTCGCGGTTCCCCGCCGAGACCGCCAGACGCAGGGGATCAGCGAGCGCCGGATGACGGATCTCCAGCGCAGGGACGATGTCCTCGGGCGCGAGTGCGCGCAGGGCGATATCGAAGCCGGGCGCGGGCATCAGGCGGCCCCCTCCAGCGTCAGGCGCAATTCCCAGCGGCGCAGGTTTGCGGCGACACGGGCCCGGGCGGTGATGCCGCCGGCCCCGCCCCGGACGCGGACGCGCAAGTGCCCCGGCCCGAGCGGATCGGGAAAGTCGAACCAGCGATGGGCATGGGCCTCGGCCCACACGAGAAACCGACCATGCGCGGCATCGCTGTCCAGATGGGCAAGGATCGTCCATGTGCGCAGACCCCGCCCACGGCGGGCCTGACGCACCGTGCCGTCCTCGAACGGCGTGCGCAGCACATCCCCGGCCCGGCCGATCTCGAGCGCTTCGGCGTCGATCCGGGCCTCGGAGGGCCAGAGAGGCAGCGGCGCACTCACCAGAAATCCCCCCGGCGTTTGCCGATCGCGCGGGACAGGGTCTGGCTGATCGGCCCGCCGGTCGCGTCGTCCTCGGTAATGATCCGGACCACGGCCCCCTCGACGTCCAGTTCGAGAGCGGCCTCGCGCGGGCGCTGGGGCGGCCCGGAGCCGGTGTTGTCGATATGGACGCGGAGTTGGCGGGGACCGTCGGTCGCGCCCGCCAGCCGCTCCAGCAGCGGTGTGAGAGAGGCTGCGAGCCGGTCGGCGATGTCCTGGCCATTCGTTTCCGTCGGCGCGGGCAAGGGCGCGGCGCGGGGGAGCGGCGGGATCGTGCCCGGATCGATCGCCACGCCGCCCGCGTGATACCGTGGCCGCTCAAGCGAGGCCAGCGCCGCCTCGATCGCGGCGGCCTGCGGTGCGGTCAGTACCGCCTCGCCGGCGGTGAGCAGTGCGGGCACCTCGCGGGAAGAGGGTCCGTGGCGGGCGGAGCGTGCAATGATTGAGCGGGCCTCCGACAGCCCGGCGGCGCCCGCCACGCCACCGCCGTGGTAAAGCGACGGCATGGGTGCGAACCCCGGATTGGCGGCGGCGATGCCGGGATTGACGAGAGGGGACCCTCCCCCCAACACCCCGCCGAGCGCCTGTGCCAGCGGTCCGGTGATGTTCCGGCGGATCACGATGCGGGCGAGATCGGCCAGAATGCTGTCGACGAGCGAACTGACCGAGATCTTGCCGGTGGTCACGAAAGCGACCAGGGCGTCCTCCATCCCCTTGAATGCCTTCCCGGCCGCATCGGCGATCCCGTCGCCGGCGTTGATCGCGTCCTCGGCATAGTCCTCCAGCGCCCGGGCCATGGCAGCGGCGCCCTGCGGGCCGAGGCGCAGTTCCCGGTTGAGCTCTGCGGCCTCCATGGCGGCCGCGACCAGCGCGGTCTCGAGCGCGCGGATCTCCGCCACCTGCGCGGCGGTGCCGGACCCGGTGCCGACTCTGGCGATGGCTTCTTCGGCCAGACGCGCGGCCTCGGCCGCCGCGATCGCACGGGCCTCCTCGACCTCGCCCAGGCCCCGCAGTGACACCCGGGCGCGCTCGGCGGTGCGGATATAGCCCTCGAGCCGACGCTCCAGCGTGGCGACGGGATCACTGCCGCGCCCCCCGCCACCACCACGTTGCGCCTTGCGCAGCGCCGCCTCGGCTTCGGCGGTGGCCTTGTTGGTCCTGGCGATTTCGGCGGCGCGCTCCCCCGCAGCGGTGACCACGCCGTCGCCGAATTGGCGGCACGGATTGGTTGCTGGGCGATGGATCGACCATCACGGCCGCCGCACATATCATCGAAATCAGCGTTGGAGGGACGTCACGCTATTTCCTGATGATCCGCGACAACAACGCGACGGATATCGACACGGACAATCTGCAATCGGTGACGCTGGGCACCAATTTCGCAACGCGCAACAATACCAATATCGGCAATTTCGACGATGCGAGCAGCTTTATTCTTGTTTGCTTTGCGCGCGGCACGCGGATCCGGGCAGAGAGTGGGGATGTGCCGGTAGAGGCGTTGGATGTCGGCGACAAGGTCTGGACACGCGACGCGGGCTTGCAGCCGATCCGCTGGATCGGCGGGCGCAGTGTTGCAGGGCAGGGCAAGCATGCGCCGGTTCGGTTCGAGACCGGCATTCTGGGCAATTCGCGCCCGCTTTATGTTTCTCCCCAACACCGGATGTTGGTCGATCACCCGCTGGCCGAGCTGTATTTTGCAGAGCGCGAGGTGTTGGTGCCCGCGATTTCGCTGGTCAATGGCACCACCATTCGCCAAATGCCGCGCGGCGACGTCACCTATTACCACTTCATGTTCGATCAACATCAACTGGTCGAGGCGGAAGGTTGTCTTGCCGAAAGTTTCTATCCAACGGCATGGAATATTCGAGGGCAGGTTGATGAAACACAGGCCGAGATGGAGCAGCTTTTTCCAGATATGCCCACTGGCAAAGACTGGTTCGGCGATTTCGCATTGCCAACCTTGCGCGGGTTCGAGGGCCGGGTTTTGAGCGAGGCAATCTGGCAATAGACGCCAGTCTCTTTGCCGGAGCACGGAGATCGCCAAGTTCCAAATGGAGTTCCAAGGATTTCTCGATTTGGTAGACGTCAAAATCGCTTGTCATCGGCACAGCATTGCCCCGGCTTCGCCGCATCTGCTCCATGCAAAGACCCTTATTTTATTAGAGGTTTAGTCAAACGGAGTCCAAAAATCGGACCCACAAACGAAGAGGCAAAGCGAGCGATACAGGCAAATGGCCTATTACATCGCGATATATGACTGGTCGCTATACACCACGCCTGCGGCCCTATCGACGGCGAATATCGAAGGTGATTCACATCCCAACGATCCCGCCGCGCCGATTTATGATTCTGGAAGCCCGTCGTGGATCGGGGAAACCTTCACTTTCAACGGCGGCGCGCAAACCCTGATTGAGGTCGATGACGACGACGCCAATTTTGAGGATGGGTATGTCGAAACCGGCGGCATTCAGACGCTGGCCAGCGACGTGACGATCAATGGCACGACCTATACCGCCGGAATGACGATCCAGAACGAATTTTCGATGATCGACGGCTCGGGCAATCAGGTTTGGGTGGTTGCAATCAACGGGGTCAATGTCGGGTTTGCCTATGCTTCCGGCGAACATCCGACGTCGGGCCAGACATTCACCGGCGCCGAAGGCATTGACGGTGATCCGGCGGATAACGCGAATGGCACGTCGTCAAGTACAGCACCTTATTCGGGCATCATTTGCTTTGCCAGCGGAACGCAGATCGGGACGCCTTGGGGAAACAAGTTGATCGAAACATTTCAAGTTGGTGATCTGGTATCGACGACTGATTTTGGGCCGATGAAGGTTCGCTGGTTGGCCAGGACCGAATTGGCGGGCGCAACTTTGACAGAGGACCGGAAGCCAATTCGAATTTCTGCCGGTGCGCTGGGGCCGGGATTGCCATCTGCGCCGCTGGTGGTTTCGCCGCAGCATCGGGTGCTTTTGTCGGGCCCTGTCGTGACGCAAACCTGTTGGGTGCCGGAAGTATTGGCACCCGCGCGGGGGTTGACAGGGTTGGCCGGTGTCCGGGTGATGAAGGGGCGGCGCGAAGTGACATATCATCACCTTCTATTGGAACGTCACGCGGTGATCCGCGCCGAAGCGGCAGAGACCGAAAGCTTTTACCCCGGCCCGATGGCACTTGCGATGATGGGCGCAGGCGACCGTGCGCGGTTGGAAAAATCCTGTCCCGGCATCCTGCAGGATGCTCGCGCCCGATATGGCCCTTTGGCGCGCGCCGCGTTGACGGTCGCAGAGACACGCAAATTGGTTCGCGCGTTGCAGGCATCGTGTTCTGATGCGGTTTCGGTTGCGGCGCCGTTTGCGGAAGCTGGCTAAAGCGCCGCGGCCGGTCAGTACCGGCAGGATTTCGTGCATCGCCATTGCGTAAACATTTGCGGCGGGTGGACGGGTTGCTACGGTGAGGCGAGCGTTGGGATGTTTATCGTCGGGTGCCGGTTGTTCTTCTAGGCCTGAAACAGTCATTCCAAAGTGCAGCCGCGCGCGGAATCAAGGCCCCTCGGGCCGCCGCGCGATCGCCTGCCCGTCCCCACGGGCTGGCGATTTGGTATGGTCAACGCACGCCATCGAATTCGCACGGACTTTGCTGGCATAAAGCGCGTCATTGAAATGTTGTACCGCCATCCCACGGGCAGGCAGTCGCGCGTCTTGCCTTCAGTTAAGGGAGCGTCATCTTAAGGCCAACATCGACGCAGGAGGCACAGAACCCGGCTCAGGCGTCTTCGACTGTCAGAACACCGGGCAGGGATTTGATCGCGCCCTTTATCTGGGGCGTGACATGGAAGGCGTCGCCGATGGAAATTTCGACCTCTCCGGGCAGATCAGGTGACATCAGGCAGAATTGCACTTCGCCCCGGCTGTGGGATTTCGCCTCTTTGGTGGCGCGTTCCAGCAAGGTGGCCACGGTCGTCACCACCTGCGGTTCATCGATGAACACTTTCAGCCCCGCGCCGCCAGCTTGCGCGGCGACATTGTCAATCGGGCTGACGGCGCGGGCGAGCAGCTTCAACTGATCAGCTTCCATGTTGGCCTCGACCGTCAGAACGACGTTGTTGCCGGGCTCCAGAAGGTCGCGGGCTGTTTCCAGCGTGTCGGAGAACACTGTGACCTCATAAAGCCCGGTAGGGTCAGAGAGTTGCACAAATGCGAAACGGTTGCCGCGGGCGGATTTACGTTCCTGCCGCCCCGCGACGGCACCGGCGATTTTTGCGACTGCGGGCGCGCGTTCGGCCTGTTCGGTCACTTCGGCCAGCGTCATCACACCGGTGCGTTTGAGCGGCGCCAGGTAATCGTCAAGCGGATGGCCGGAGAGGTAGAATCCGATGGCGATGTGTTCCTCGGCAAGGCGTTCATTGGGCAGCCAGTCATCTACCGGCGCGATGCGGGGTTCGGGCAGGTCATCGCCCGCCTCGCCGAAAAGCGAGACCTGATTGGAGTTCTTCTGGTCGTGAACGGCGGCCGAGTACGCAACCAGCGCATCAACGGAATTGAACACCCGGCGACGGTTCGGGTCGAGCTGGTCAAATGCCCCGGCGCGGGCCAGCATTTCCATCGGGCGTTTGCCCATGCGCTTCAGGTCTACACGGCGGGCAAAGTCGAAGAGATTGACGAAGGGTTTGCCCTCGCGTGCCTCGGTGATCAGCCGCATCGCCTCGACACCGACGTTTTTCAGTGCGCCAAGGGCGTAAACCACTTTGCCGTCCGCCACGCTGAATGTGGCGCGGGAGCGGTTCACGCAAGGTGGCACGATCTCGATCTTCAGGTTGCGCCGGGTTTCCTCTGCATAGACCGCCAGTTTGTCCGTCAGGTGCAGGTCGCAATTCATCACACCGGCCATGAATTCGACCGGGTGGTTGGCCTTCAGCCACGCGGTTTGGTAGCTGACCACGGCGTAAGCGGCGGCGTGGGATTTGTTGAAGCCGTAATTGGCGAATTTATCCAGCAGGTTCCAGACCTCGGTGGCTTTGCCCGCATCGACCCCGTGATCCTTGGCACCTTTCAGGAAGATGGGTTTTTGAACGTCCATCTCGGCCTGAATCTTCTTACCCATCGCCCGGCGCAGCATGTCGGCGCCACCGAGCGTGTAACCGGCCATTTCTTGCGCGATCTGCATCACCTGTTCCTGATAGACGATGATGCCCTGCGTCTCGTCGAGGATGTGGTCGATGGAAGGGTGCAGGTGCTCCCGTTCAGAAAGTCCGTTCTTCACCTCGCAATATTTCGGGATGTTTTCCATCGGGCCGGGGCGGTAGAGTGCGACGAGCGCAATGATATCCTCGATACAGGTCGGTTTCATGCGCCGGAGCGCATCCATCATGCCCGAGCTTTCCACCTGGAACACGGCGACGGTTTTGGCGCTGGCATAAAGGTCATAGGATTTTTGATCGTCCAGCGGGATCGCGTTGATGTCGATTTCCACGCCGCAATCTTTAAGAAGGTCGAGCGCGTTCTGGATCACGGTCAGCGTTTTCAGGCCCAGAAAATCGTATTTTACCAGTCCTGCCTGTTCGACCCATTTCATGTTGAACTGGGTGGCGGGCATTTCAGATCGCGGGTCCTGATAAAGCGGGACGAGTTCGTCCAAGGCGCGGTCACCGATCACGACACCGGCTGCGTGTGTCGAGGCGTTGCGCAGCAGCCCCTCGACCTGCTTACCGTAGGTCAGCAAGCGGTCAACCACCTCTTCTGCCTTGGCCTCTTCGCGAAGGCGCGGTTCGTCGGCGAGCGCCTTTTCGATTGAAACCGGTTTCACACCCTCGGTCGGGATCATTTTCGACAGCCGGTCGACCTGGCCATAGGGCATTTGCAGAACGCGGCCCACGTCGCGCACGGCAGCTTTAGAGAGAAGCGCACCGAAGGTGATGATCTGGGCGACCTTCTCGCGGCCATATTTTTCCTGAACGTAGTGGATCACCTCTTCGCGGCGATCCATGCAAAAGTCGATGTCGAAATCCGGCATCGAAATCCGCTCGGGGTTCAGGAAACGTTCAAACAGGAGTGAGTACCGCAATGGATCGAGATCGGTGATGGTCAGAGCGTAGGCAACGAGCGAGCCCGCGCCCGACCCACGGCCCGGGCCGACCGGAATGTCGTGATCCTTGGCCCATTTGATGAAATCAGCAACGATCAGGAAATAGCCCGGAAACCCCATCTTCTCGATGATGCCGAGTTCGAATTCC
Organism: uncultured Paracoccaceae bacterium; assembly: GCA_951812305.1. Classification (GTDB taxonomy): domain Bacteria; phylum Pseudomonadota; class Alphaproteobacteria; order Rhodobacterales; family Rhodobacteraceae; genus Rhodobacter_B. The sequence continues at coordinate 299,074 of CATOSB010000002.1, read as the reverse complement.
AGCCTGTCCTCATAGTCTTTGATGGGCGCGGCGGGCTCGATCGTGTCGAGCCGGTCCTTCAGCCCGGCCCGTGCCTCACGGCGCAGTTCTTCGATCTCGTTATCGGCAAATTTGGGAAGGATCGGGTCGCGACGATGAGCGCCAAAAGCGCAGCGCCGTGCAATTTCAATTGTATTCTCAATCGCTTCGGGGAGGTCCGCGAACAGGGCCGTCATTTCGGCGGGCGTCTTGAAATAGTGCTGCGGTGTCAGGCGGCGGCGGGGTTCCTGTTGGTCGACATAGGCACCATCGGCGATGCAGATCAGCGCATCATGCGCCTCGTACATATCCGCCTTGGGGAAGTAGACGTCGTTGGTTGCGACAAGGGGAAGCTCGCGCGCATAGGCGGTTTCGATGAACCAACGCTCGGTCAGCTTTTCGGCCTCGGGCGGTGTGCCGTCATCACGCGGGTGGCGTTGCAGTTCAACGTAAAGGCGGGTGCCAAAGGCGTGGGTCAGTCGATCGAGCAGCGCATCGGCCTTCGCGATCTGGCCGTCCACGGTCAGCCGCCCGAGCGCGCCGTCCGGGCCGCCGGTTAGAAGGATCAGGCCATCAGAATGGGACGTCAGTTCCGTCACCGTCACATGTGGCAAAGTCCCGTCGCCGCGCAGGTAAAGACAGGAATTGAGCTTCATCAGATTGGCGTAACCCGCCTCGTTCTGGGCGAGCAGAACGATTGGCGCCGGCGGGCGAGGTTTTTCGCCGACCTTGGCCGGGTCGTAATCAACGTCGATCTGGCACCCGACGATGGGCTGGACCCCGGCCTCCATCGCCGCAACGGAAAACTCCAGCGCTGCGAAAAGGTTATTGGTATCGGTGACCGCCACCGCAGGCATTCCCATATCGGCGCAAAGACCCGGCAATTTTTTCAGCCGCATCGCGCCTTCCAGCAACGAATATTCGGTGTGCAGGCGCAGGTGTACGAATCTGGGATCGCTCATATGCGGCACGATATGCGGTGGTTGGGTTGGCGTGAAGGGCTATGTTTGGGGAAGTGGGCTTTGGATTGTGCTGATTTGAAGGGTGGTTAATTGCTAGCGTTGCGGCAAGCGCGTAAGCCGGGATTCTTTCACAGGTTCCTATCCGATTTCTTTCGTAACTCCCAAGCACCCTGTCCGATAGGGTTGCGGGGTTTTGTTCCGTCAGAGCCGTGCGATGATCTGAGGTGGTGACAGGGTCAGGATTTCCAGGATGTTGAACCGGTGTTTTCTGGCCGTCGAGATGACGGACCTGATGTCGGCGAAGACCCGCGCGCCCTCGAGGGTGCGGAAGGTGCCCGAGATTTTCATGCGCAGCTTCATCATGCGCAGGTCCTGTTCGGCCTGATTGTTTGTGAATGGGACCGCGAAGTCGGCGATGAATCGCAAAACGTCATCGCGGTAGTCACGCAGGCGGAGGAGCAGGTTGTGGCCTGGCCGCCTGGCTTTTCGGCCGCGGGTGCCGGGGCTTTTGGCCAGCGGGGGCCGGCGTTCGTGGAAGGCGAGCCCCTTGGCGAGGATCGCCATGTATCTGGTGACTATACCCTGGCGAACCAGTTCCGGGAGTTCGGTCTCGCCTTGATCCTGAGCCGCGCATCTGAGCTGATTGGCGCTATGAAGCACTGCGCTCATCTCCGTCGCCCAAGGCTCTTTTTCGATCTCTTCGATGGCCTTGAGTTCGCGCAAGTGATGCGCCCCGCAGAGGGCGTGGGCGTCCACTCCGCTCATATGGGCGTAGTAGGGTTTCCAGTGATCATGAATGATCGTCCCGCCGGTCAGGAAGGTTGGAACAGCACCGCGTTTGGCGCTGATGCGGTAATGGGTGAAGGCGGTATCGCAGATCGTGTGCAGCCAGTGCAGCTTGCCGGCAACACGAAGTCCGGTCTCGTCCAGATGCCGAACGCCGCCTTCGGCAAGCCGGGCGAGAATGTGTTCAACCACGACACCCATCTTATTTGCCGCGCCGCGCGTCCAGTTGGTCACGCTGGCCGCGCACAAGCTGGTGGCCCCAAACAGGTCGCGCATAAGCTGGCAGACCCGATCCTCGGGTATCAGCTGCTGAACATTGCAATAGACCGCCACTGCCCGCATGCGCGTGCCATATTGCACATGCGCGGCCACGCCATCGGGAAAGCCAGCCGTCGTCGTGGCTCGACAATGGTCGCAACAATAAACCGCCGCCTGATGCTCGGTGACCTCCAGGCGTGGCGCAGGCAAGTCGAACGCCTGACGCTTCTCGATCCCTTTCACCATCTCCGCCGTCAGGGCGCTCTGACAGGCGCTGCAATGCGTCGCCTCATGCCGTTCGACAAAGTCGGGTGTTGACGTCTGGCGCAGGGTGTCGCCCCGGTGGCCAACTTGGCCGCCACTTTTCTTTCCGGATTTGCCACGCAGGCTGCGCGGGGCTGGCTTCTTCAGGCCATCACTTGAAGGGGGCTTGCTGCTATTGCTGCTGTTCTTGGCCAACTGTCGGCGCAGGTCCGTGATCTCTTCCGCCATGCTCGCCAACGCAGCTTCAAGCTCAGCGATCCGACGCAGAGCCGTGGCGAGAAGTTGTTCAAGGGCGGCAACCTGATCCATCCCACCACTGATTCAGAGAAATCAACCCGGCGCCACAGAATTCAGACAAGAAAGAAAAAAAACACGCGCAAAATGGCAAATTCGACTCACCATAAAACTGACAATAACACTCAAACGTGGGGGGTGCTTGGGAGTTACTTCAAATGTTCTATTTCTTGGAGAGTTTGGCGGAATTGCCGTTGAACTGGAGCCAAATGAGGCTTTGAGAGAACCGAGGATCATTTCCATAACAATGGTGGAAATCCCTCATCGCAACCCTCTGCGAAAAAGGGTCAACGAGTATCGTAAAAAACGAATCAAAAAACTACGAAAAAATTCTGTCGAGTAGTGCACTGGTGACGCCAACGTCTTATCCAGAATCGGGGTTTTTTAATGCACCCATATCGAGTCGAATGAGAGGAATGCATATAACCGGACAGCACCCACCAAAGCCCCGCTCATCTTGCAGGGGGTGCTTGGGAGTTACCTTGGTTTTAAATTGGCTCCGCGTCTGAAAGCCATCGCGCGCCAGAAACTGGCCCTGCCTGGCACCGGAATGCGAGGGCAACTGCCTCATTTGCAGCCGACTCTGTCTGGGGCCATCGACTGGGCGGAGATCGAACGGCAATACGACGAGATGGTCAAGTATGCCGCTGCCATGCAGCAGGGCACGGCAGATCCGGAAGCCATCCTGCGCCGCTTTGCGCGCGCTGATGTGATGCACCCAACCTACAAGGCACTCGCGGAATTAGGTCGCGGGATCAGAACGATCTTCCTGTGCCGCTATCTGAGGGCCGAGAGTTTCCGCCGGGAAATCCATGAGGGGCTTAATGTGGTCGAGAATTGGAACAGCGCCAACGGGTTTGTGTTCTTCGGCAAAGGCGGTGAAATCTCCAGCAACCGGATTGCCGATCAGGAGATCTCGGCGCATGCGTTGCACCTGCTTCAGGCGTCGCTAGCCTATGTCAACACGCGCATGGTGCAATCGGTGCTGTCGGAACCTGAGTGGATCCGCAGATTGTCAGATCGGGATCTGCAGGGGCTGTCCCCACTCTTTTATCTTCACATCAATCCATATGGCCGTTTCGATGTTGATCTGGATAAACGGACCGACTTCGAGGCCATGGCCGCCTTACCACCCTTCAAAATTTCCGGATCTGATTTGACGTTTGTCTGATCTGTGTGATTCAAGGAGTCTCCACTGCTGATATTGGAGGCTGGTTTGTTGGGAAATGTTTGTTTTTCAGAGCTTTATTCGAAGGTTGAGGCGGATTTTCAGGACCGCTTGCTCGGGTATCACAAGTCGCGCCGGGAGGGATTGTGCATCATAGCAAGCGTGATTTTGAACACGCGCAGCGTCAATCTGATGGAAAATGCGGCTGCTCTGCCCCGCGATATCGGCTCTGTGGACCACCGCTATCAATACATTTCGCGGGTTCTGGGCAATCCTCACATCGATACTGATGAGATCATGCAGGCCTATGTTGGTGAAATTTTCCGCCGCCAGTGTGAGGCCGGAGAAACGATTGTGGTGGCCCTTGATCAAAGCAAGCTCAACGAAGGGCATGAGGTTTTGATGTTATCGGTGCGGATGCGGGATCGGGCCCTCCCGGTCGCCTGGCGTGTACGCCAGACCAAAGGGCCGATTGGATGGCGCGTGCAACATGAGCTTTTGGAAGCAGTCCGCCCATGGCTCCCGGCGGATGCGCGTGTGTTGCTGGCGGGAGATCGGTTTTATGGAACCGCCCGATTGGTCGCATGGTGCCAGGAGGCTGGATGGGACTACCGGCTGCGCATGAAGGGAAATATCACACTGCAACATCAGGGTGGCGAGATGATGACGCGCGAAATTGCCCAACTGATGCCCGAAGGGCTTGTAAACGCTGAGCTTTACGGAACGGGCGTCTTTAGCAACATTGGAGTGCTTCACGAGGAGGGGCACAAAGAGCCTTGGATTATTGCCATGAATGCAGCACCGTCCGAGTACAAGGTGCTCGATTATGGAATGCGTTGGGGAATTGAAGCCATGTTCTCCGACTTCAAAACCCGGGGCTTTGAAATTACTCAAAGCCAGATCAAAAAGCCGGATCGATTGGCCCGCCTCATTTTGGTGCTGGCAATCGCCATGTACTGGGCTGTTTCAACCGGAGCAAACGAAGAGCACCACGTCGCAATACGCGGCGAAAAAAGGGGATTCGAAAAGCCCGAAGGTCCTTATGCTCTCTCTTCAAGACAGGCCTTCGTGCTATCCGACGATGCCTCGCAGGTTATGCCAAAATCCCCAAGCTCTGGGATGTCTGGCTAAATTGAAGGGTGGTAAGCCATGGCCGCATGAAACTCTTTACAAAGTGCGTGAACTGTTAAAAGTTTCCAGACAAGCCCGCCAGTAAAACAAGGATGATGAGAGGTTCCGAAAGATGCCGCCCAACCGGCGAAACGTAAAGAGTGTACGTCTGAGCAACCAGCGGATGGCCATGAGCGCAGCCGGGACTTTCTGGGAGAGGCGGAAATGGTCCGCTTACTGAAGGCCGCCAAACGCGGCCGTCATGGGTCTCGGGATTATATTTTGCTTCTTCTGATGTTCCGGCACGGGTTGCGCGGGCCGGAAAGCAGGCGAAACTGGGGCACATCAATCCCCATATGCTGCGACATTCCTGCGGATTTGCGCTTGCCAACAAAGGACACGATTTGCGCCTGATCCAGGATTATCTCGGGCATCGGGATCCACGCCACACCGCATATTACACACGCACGGCCGCAGGCCGGTTTGAAGAGCTATGGTAGAGGACAGAAAGAGTGGCCATCAAAATTCCTGACAATATTTTCGCGGGCCTGGTCAGGTGGATGGTTCGGGGGCCGTGGCCCGAGCATTTCCAACAGGCCATTCACGACCACACCGGACTTTATTGCGAAGCCCACGACATCGACAGCTTCGAGGAGCTTTCCGATCGGATCGGTGGGCACTGGGTGATCGTGCTAAATGACATGGCAATGAATGATTTTCTCGGTCGGGAAACCGAGGATGGCAATGTTGTCGATCAATACCTCAAGCGGCGAGGCTGGAAAGAAACCAAGATCGCCCGCGCCTATCTAAAAGGCATCCGGGATTCCGCCGTCAGCCTCTACGAGGTCAGCGATATCGTCCCCGGAGAATCATTTCTTGCTCGTGATTTGATCCTGGACGGTGAGCCCTTCCGGGTGTTGGAACGAAGCGCAACAAAGACAATGGTGTCCTGGGAACAATTCGCCATGCGTATCGTCAATGTGCGCGGCCAGAATATCATTGCCGGTGGGCTCTTACCGCTCGAACCGGAACTCGCAGATGATCTGCTGTCTGAATTCAACGAAATGGTCGCAGAGTCCGAAAGCCGGTTCGAAGAGATAATCGACGAAGCACGCGCAGAAGGTGACTTTGGCGAAGAGACCCCACCCGAAGGGTTTCAGGACATTGCTCTCGGCATCGCCCTGAAGTCGGCAAGCTCCTTCTTCGCTACAACCTGGATGGCCGCAACGCCCCTGCATCCGGACGAGCAAACGCTTCCCCAGCTCTTCAACTTCGATGGTGACGAGGTGGAGTTTATTCAGCTTGTCTACCGTTTTGAAAAGGGAACGACCCAGACCCAGATGCGCAAGATCCTTGACGGCGAGACGGACATGGAAGCCGCGTCAGACAAGATCTGGAACTGGGTGGATCGCGGCGCGCGCGCCAGACCAAAGCCGCAAAAAGCCCTGCCGGAGAGTGGCCAGATGTATAGCTCCCAACTCGACGACGGATCACCGGTGCTCGGCATGATCACCCTCAAGGGCCGCACGCTCGAAGCGGATATCAATTCCGAGCCGCGGGCGGAGGAACTGAAAGCCCGTCTTGCCAATTTGCTCGGCGATCTCGTCAAACAGCCGCTTGTGGCCCGGCAGACACTGGAACAAGCCATGGCAGCGCATCACGAAAATGGCGCGGCCCCTGAGCCGCTCGACCTTTCCGAAGAAGAGCAGGCAGCAATCCGGGCGGAGATGATGGGGCAGCATTACCAGGGCATCCTGGACCGTCCAATCGGCCTGCTCGACGACAAAACCCCGCGCGAGAGCGCACGAACGGCGAAAGGCCGACTGAACGTCGCCAAATGGCTCAAGGTCCTGGAGATGAACGAAGCTAAAGCAAGAGCGGGCACAAACGCACCGGTCTACGACTTCAGTTGGATGTGGCTGGAGCTGGGGGTCATTGAACTCAGACAGTGACGTTCACAAATGTTCCAGAATTTTTCCGATTTGATGGAGTGGACGCCTCTTCCCCCAAGGGCATCGCATTGTGCCAAGGTGGCGGTGTCAAAACAGCTACAAGAGGAGACGTCCAAGATGGAAGTTAGCATAATCGGGATCGATATTGCCAAGAATGTGTTTCAGTTTCATGGAGCTACCGCAGATGGGTCTACCGTATTCCGCCGCAAAATCCGGCGCGGGTGTGTTCTGGATTTTCTGTCGGCGCAAACATGTTGCCTTGTTGCGATGGAGGCTTGCGCCAGTTCCCATCACTGGGGCCGCGAGATCGAACGGCTCGGACATGAGGTTCGATTGATCCCTCCGCAATATGTCAAGCCATTCAGGAAGCGACAGAAGAACGATATGGCTGATGCCGAAGCAATTGCGGAGGCCGCAGCGCGCGCCGGGATGAGATTTGTCGCCGTGAAATCGGCGGAACAGCAATCCCGATCCATGCTATTGAAAACGCGAGAATTGTTTGTCGGTCAACGCACGCAGGTCATCAATACACTACGCGGTCATCTAGGCGAGTATGGGATTGTGGCAGCTCAGGGCCCGTCCCACATCAGAAAACTCGAAGCTATGGTTATCGACGGCGAAACCACCGAACTCCCGTTGATAATGCGCAATATGTGCATCCGGCTCTTCGATCACTTGAGCATTCTGGATTGGCAGATTGATGACCTGACATCCCGGATCGAAGCCGCGGCCCGAATGGATGAGAATGCGCAGCGGTTGATGACCATACCTGGAATCGGGCCCATGTGCGCCATGGCAATATCATCTCTCGCACCCCCACGTGAAAGTTTTCGCAAGGGGCGGGATTTTGCCGCCTGGGCAGGCCTGACGCCGAAACAGAATTCAACAGGCGGGAAAACCCGGCTGGGGCGAACGTCGAAGATGGGCCAGAAAGATATCAGAAGATTACTCATCCCTGGAGCAATGTCCGTCATCCAATCCAATGAACGAAAAGGTGGTGCACCCGATGGTTCGTGGCTCGACCGGATGCTGAAACGCAAACCCAAACTGCTGGTGGCCATCGCGCTGGCAAACAAGATGGCCCGGATGGCTTGGGCTGTGATGAAAAACGAGGATGTATATCGAGTTCAGTTGGCGGCCTGAGAAAAGCCAGCTGTCAGCCGGAATGCGGTAGATCTTAGCGGAGGATTATGGGCGAACAGTCGAGAATGACGGGATTGGGAAAACCAGGGAAGCTGCGTGGAGTTGAAACCCCGCAAATATGATTTGGACCCGATCTTCGAACTATCCATAAGGGCCCGCGAACAAGAGCGTCGCAATCAGAGGCCGAACACACGTAGGAACTCGACCGCATTTCCCAAAATCACTTAAAGATTCTGCGTAACTCCCAAGCACCCTGTCCGATAGGGTTGCGGGGTTTTGTTCCGTCAGAGCCGTGCGATGATCTGAGGTGGTGACAGGGTCAGGATTTCCAGGATGTTGAACCGGTGTTTTCTGGCCGTCGAGATGACGGACCTGATGTCGGCGAAGACCCGCGCGCCCTCGAGGGTGCGGAAGGTGCCCGAGATTTTCATGCGCAGCTTCATCATGCGCAGGTCCTGTTCGGCCTGATTGTTTGTGAATGGGACCGCGAAGTCGGCGATGAATCGCAAAACGTCATCGCGGTAGTCACGCAGGCGGAGGAGCAGGTTGTGGCCTGGCCGCCTGGCTTTTCGGCCGCGGGTGCCGGGGCTTTTGGCCAGCGGGGGCTGGCGTTCGTGGAAGGCGAGCCCCTTGGCGAGGATCGCCATGTATCTGGTGACTATACCCTGGCGAACCAGTTCCGGGAGTTCGGTCTCGCCTTGATCCTGAGCCGCGCATCTGAGCTGATTGGCGCTATGAAGCACTGCGCTCATCTCCGTCGCCCAAGGCTCTTTTTCGATCTCTTCGATGGCCTTGAGTTCGCGCAAGTGATGCGCCCCGCAGAGGGCGTGGGCGTCCACTCCGCTCATATGGGCGTAGTAGGGTTTCCAGTGATCATGAATGATCGTCCCGCCGGTCAGGAAGGTTGGAACAGCACCGCGTTTGGCGCTGATGCGGTAATGGGTGAAGGCGGTATCGCAGATCGTGTGCAGCCAGTGCAGCTTGCCGGCAACACGAAGTCCGGTCTCGTCCAGATGCCGAACGCCGCCTTCGGCAAGCCGGGCGAGAATGTGTTCAACCACGACACCCATCTTATTTGCCGCGCCGCGCGTCCAGTTGGTCACGCTGGCCGCGCACAAGCTGGTGGCCCCAAACAGGTCGCGCATAAGCTGGCAGACCCGATCCTCGGGTATCAGCTGCTGAACATTGCAATAGACCGCCACTGCCCGCATGCGCGTGCCATATTGCACATGCGCGGCCACGCCATCGGGAAAGCCAGCCGTCGTCGTGGCTCGACAATGGTCGCAACAATAAACCGCCGCCTGATGCTCGGTGACCTCCAGGCGTGGCGCAGGCAAGTCGAACACCTGACGCTTCTCGATCCCTTTCACCATCTCCGCCGTCAGGGCGCTCTGACAGGCGCTGCAATGCGTCGCCTCATGCCGTTCGACAAAGTCGGGTGTTGACGTCTGGCGCAGGGTGTCGCCCCGGTGGCCAACTTGGCCGCCACTTTTCTTTCCGGATTTGCCACGCAGGCTGCGCGGGGCTGGCTTCTTCAGGCCATCACTTGAAGGGGGCTTGCTGCTATTGCTGCTGTTCTTGGCCAACTGTCGGCGCAGGTCCGTGATCTCTTCCGCCATGCTCGCCAACGCAGCTTCAAGCTCAGCGATCCGACGCAGAGCCGTGGCGAGAAGTTGTTCAAGGGCGGCAACCTGATCCATCCCACCACTGATTCAGAGAAATCAACCCGGCGCCACAGAATTCAGACAAGAAAGAAAAAAAACACGCGCAAAATGGCAAATTCGACTCACCATAAAACTGACAATAACACTCAAACGTGGGGGGTGCTTGGGAGTTACCAAGAAAGAAAAAAACACGCGCAAAATGGCAAATTCGACTCACCATAAAACTGACAATAACACTCAAACGTGGGGGGTGCTTGGGAGTTACTTTCTTTCAACACTCCCCGTCAAAACGACTACCTTGGCGGAACAACAGGGCAGCGACCGGCCTGGAGGGCGCCTTGGACGGCTGGAATTTGTGGTGCGGATGCGACAAAATGCTAGCGCTCAGGCATTTGATAGCGTTGCAAAAGCGCCCTCCGGGGGGAGGTCGGTCGCTGCCTGAGACAAGCTCGGGCGGGCAAGGCGGTTTGTGGTCGCGAGAACCGGAAGTCGAGGCGATTGGCGGGAGCGGCGGGCTTTCATGAAAGTATCTTCAACGAAATCGGTGCCATCAAATCCTGGAGCATTCGTTCACTTAGCGATGTGGCTAACTGTCTTGACTCTGCCGGTCCGCGCCGTATAGTTAGCAACATGGCTAACAATCTGGACGCCATCCTTGCCGCGCTTTCCGATCCGACCCGACGGGCCGTTGTTGAGCAACTCACCGAAGGCGCCGCCCCGGTCAGCGACCTGTACGAGCCTTTTGACATGGCCCTGCCGACCTTTCTGCGCCATTTGAAAGTGCTCGAAGCATCGGGGTTGGTGCGATCCGAAAAGAAGGGTCGGGTGCGAACCGTTCGCATGAACGCCGCGCCGCTGAAGGAACTTGACGGCTGGCTTGAACAACACCGCGCGATGTGGACCACGCGCCTCGACCGGCTGGAACAACTTGCAGACAAGATGAACAGGACACGCTCATGACGACGGACACTGCCGAACTGACATTTAACCGCGCATTGCCACTGCCGCCCGATCAGCTTTGGCATTTGCTGACCGATGCGGAGACGCGTGGACTGTGGAACGCGCCCGGCGAGGGAATGGTGATGGATGTTGTCTCGTCTGATTTCAAAACCGGTGGGTTGGAACGTCACCGCTGCGGCTCGGCTGATGCGCCGGAATTCGAGGTGGAGACGCGCTGGTACAGGATCGATGCGCCGACGGATGCGGTTTTTACGGAAACGGTCGAAATCGGTGGCAGCCCGATTGCCACGAGCCTTGTGACATACCGGCTTTTGCCTGTTGCAACCGGCTCTGACCTTCATATCACGGTGGCCATCTCTTCATTCGTCGGCGCGGAAGCCGAGGCGGAGTTCAAAGCGGGCTGGGAAGCAGGTTTGAACAACCTTGAGACCCTTGCCAAATCAAAAGCCGCCTGAACACGACCCTTGCCAAACCGGATTTTTCCCGCTTAGCATTGCCCTCAACAAGCCCGCGTCCTGTCTACGCCGCATCGACAGGGGGCCATGTGCAAGGGCATTGGTAAGGCGGCGAGGCTGCACATGGACATCGCGTTTCTTCTGAACGGAGAGACCGTGGAACTGTCGGTTTCCGATCCCACACTCACATTGCTGGATTGGCTGCGCGAGGATCGCGGGCTGAAAGGTACAAAAGAGGGGTGTAACGAGGGCGACTGTGGCGCCTGTACGGTGATTGTCACGGATGATCGCGGGCGCCGCGCTGTGAACGCCTGCATTTTGTTTGTGCCGCAACTGCACGGCAAGGCGGTACGCACAGTTGAAGGCGTGGCGGGGCCGGATGGGCAGATGCATCCTGTGCAGCAGGCAATGATCGAACACCACGGGTCGCAATGCGGGTTCTGCACGCCAGGGTTCGTTACCTCAATGGCGGCGGCCCATGCCGAGGGGGCCACTGATTTCGACGACCGGTTGGCGGGGAACCTGTGCCGCTGCACCGGTTATGCTCCGATCATTCGCGCTGCAGAGGCAGCAAGCGGCGATCCGGTGCCGGATTGGATGGAAGAGAACTTGCCGCAACTTTCGGCCCACGCTGGAAGCGACATTGCAGACGCCTTTCGCCCGCAAAGCAAAGAGGCGCTGGCGCTTTGGCTGAAAGATCACCCCGATGCAACGCTCATTGCCGGCGCGACGGATGTGGGATTGTGGGTCACCAAAAGCTTGCGCGATCTGGGCCCGGTCGCGTTTCTGAACGGCGTCGACGATATGAAGGATATCGAAGTCACCAGCCGGGGAATGCGTGTTGGTGCGATGGCGACTGTGGCGGAATTGCGCGATGCGGTGGCTGACACCTATCCAAGTTTTGCCGAGCTATTGCGCCGGTTCGCGTCAGAGCAGATCAGAGGCGCCGCGACCGTCGGCGGCAATATCGCCAATGGATCGCCGATCGGGGATATTCCGCCGGTTCTGATTGCACTCGGCGCCTCTTTGCACATTGGCAAATACGGCGACAGCCGGGTCATGGCGATGGAGTCGTTTTTTGTCGAATACGGAAAGCAGGACATCGAACCGGGCGAATTTGTCGAAGAAATCACCGTTCCGGCCCAGCCGGACCGTCTGAAATGCTACAAGCTGTCAAAACGGTTCGATCAGGATATTTCTGCGGTCTGCGGGGCGTTCAACGTTCTGGTGAATGATGGCGTGGTGAAAAACGCGCGCATCGCATTTGGCGGCATGGCGGGCATTCCGAAACGTGCGACCAATGTCGAACAGGGCCTGATCGGCAATCCGTGGACCGAAAACACCATCGGCGATGTCTGGGATGACTGGGCGCGGGACTTCACGCCGATGACGGATATGCGCGCGAGCGCGGATTATCGGCTGGATGCGGCGCGCAACATGCTGACCCGCTATTTCCTGGAAGATATCGGCGCGCAGGTGAATGTGCTGGAGGTGGGGGCATGAGTGTCGGCAAGACGCTACCGCACGACGCTGCACCACTGCATGTGACCGGCGCCGCGCGATATGTTGATGATATCCCGGTGCCGGCTGGCACTTTGCATCTCGCCTTTGGGACCAGTGCCGTTGCGCATGGCAAGGTTACTTCGCTCGGGCTGAATGCCGTTCGCGGCGCGTCGGGTGTGGTGGCGGTTCTGACGGCAGAGGATTTGCCATTCGCCAATGATGTTTCGCCCTCGGTTCACGACGAACCGCTTTTGGCGGATGGGACCGTGCATTATCTTGGGCAACCGGTATTTCTGGTCGTCGCCGACAGTCACCTCTCCGCCCGCAAAGCGGCGCGGCTCGGGTCGTTGGTGGTCGAGGAGAAGACAGCGATCCTGACGATCGATCAGGCGATGGAGGCCGACAGCCGGTTCGAAGGCGGGCCGGTGATCTGGGAAAAGGGCGACGCCGCGGCGGCGATTGGGGCGGCGGAACGCAATGTCGACGGCGAGATGGAAATCGGCGGGCAGGAGCATTTCTATCTTGAGGGTCAGGCGGCGCTGGCCTTGCCTCAGGATAACGGCGATATGGTTGTGCAGTCCTCGACCCAGCATCCGACCGAAATCCAGCACAAGGTAGCCGAGGCGCTGGGCAAGCCGATGAACGCCGTGCGGGTGGAGACGCGTCGCATGGGCGGCGGTTTTGGCGGCAAGGAAAGTCAGGGCAATGCGCTGGCGGTCGCGTGTGCCGTGGCGGCGCGGGCCACGGGTAAGCCCTGCAAGATGCGTTATGATCGCGACGACGATATGATGATCACCGGCAAGCGGCATGACTTCCGCATTCGGTATCGCGCGGGGTTTGATGGCACCGGGCGGATTGGCGGTGTGGAGTTCGTGCAATTGGCGCGTTGCGGCTGGGCGCAGGATCTGTCGCTGCCGGTGTGCGACCGCGCGATGCTGCACGCAGACAACGCCTATGACCTGCCCAATGCGAGGATCGAGAGTCACAGGCTGAAGACCAATACGCAATCGGCGACGGCGTTTCGCGGCTTCGGTGGGCCGCAGGGGATGGTCGGGATCGAGCGGGTGATGGACCACATCGCGCATGATCTTGGGATTGATCCGCTAGAGGTGCGGTGTCGGAATTTTTACGCTGGAGGGGGGCTGCCTGCCCCCCGCTCGGGAAGCCCGAGCTCCCCCGAAGGTATTTCCGAAAAGAAGAAGCAGGGGATCACGCCCTATGGTCAGGTTGTCGAGGATTTCATTCTCGATGAGATGGTCGCGCAGCTGGAATCGACCAGCGAATATCAGGCGCGCCGCGCAGTGGTGGCGGAGTGGAATGCGGCCAATCCGATTTTGAAGAAGGGGATTGCTCTGTCGCCGGTCAAGTTTGGGATTTCCTTTACGCTGACACACCTCAATCAGGCGGGCGCGTTGGTGCATGTCTATTCGGATGGCTCGGTGCATCTGAACCACGGCGGAACCGAAATGGGACAGGGCTTGTTCCAGAAGGTGGCGCAAGTGGCGGCGGAGGAATTCGGCGTGCTGCCGGAGGATGTGAAAATCACCGCGACGGACACAGGGAAGGTGCCCAATACCTCGGCAACGGCGGCGTCATCGGGGTCTGATCTGAATGGGATGGCGGTACAGGCGGCCTGTGCAACGATCCGCGAGCGGATGGCGGAACATCTGGCCGAATTATACCAGATGCGCGCCGGTGATGTGCGGTTTGCAGGCGGGCTGGTCGAGTTGGGCGCAGAAGCGATCCCGTTCTCAAAAGCTGCAACGAAGTGCCACGAGGGTCGCGTGAGCCTGTCGTCCACGGGGTTTTACAAGACGCCAAAGGTCGAATGGGACCGGGTGAAAGGGCAGGGGCGGCCGTTTTTCTATTTTGCGTATGGTGCGGCGGTGACCGAAGTGGTGATCGACACGCTGACCGGCGAGAACCGCATTCTGCGCGCGGATATTCTGCACGATGCCGGCGCGTCGCTGAACCCGGCGCTCGATATCGGCCAGATAGAGGGCGGGTATGTACAGGGCGCGGGGTGGCTGACGACGGAAGAGTTGGTCTGGGACGACAGCGGGGGGCTTAGAACCCATGCGCCGTCGACCTACAAGATCCCAGCCTGTAGCGACCGGCCCGATGTATTCACTGTCGCGCTATGGGATGGGGAGAACCGGGAGGACACGATTTACCGGTCCAAGGCCGTTGGGGAGCCGCCTTTCATGTTGGGGATTTCCGCGTATCTCGCGTTGAGCGATGCGGTGGCGGCCTGCGGCGATGCGTATCCCGCACTTGATGCGCCTGCAACGCCGGAATGCGTGCTGAAAGCGGTGCAGCGGGTGCAGGCGTCGTGATGGGGTTGGGGCAGTGAGCGCCATTTGGGTGGAAATCACGTCCACAAAGGGCTCGACACCGCGAGATGCGGGTGCGGCAATGAAGGTGACCGCCGATGCCTTTGAGGGCACGATTGGTGGTGGCGCGTTGGAGTACCAGGCCATTTCCCATGCGCGGGAAATGTTGGCAAATAAAGTGCCCGAATGTTTAAAGACAATTCCCCTTGGTCCCGATCTTGGGCAGTGCTGTGGGGGTGCGGTGGCGTTGAAGTTCACGCGGACCGAGCGCGCCGTCGACATGCCGAAGTTTCGCATTCATCCGTTGCAGTCTAACTGGGATCATCCCGGGTTTCTTTGGCTATGGGGCGCGGGACATGTGGGTCGTGCAGTGGTTGGCGCTGTGCCGCCGCAAGCGTTCAAGATCACATGGGTCGACGCGTCGCCAAGTCGCTTTCCGCCAGAGGTGCCGGGTCGCGTCAAGGTGATCCCTGCGGCGGATATGCCGCTTTTGGCGTCGCGCGCTCCGGTCTATGCCCATCATCTGATTTTCACCTATTCACATGACATCGATCTGGCCCTTTGCGCCGCGCTTTTGCGGCGCGGTGCGGCGTCGATCGGTCTGATCGGATCCGACACAAAACGGGCGCGGTTTTTCAAGCGCCTCAGCGCGTTGGGTCTGGACCCGTCGCCGATTAACTGCCCGATTGGCGATAAATCTTTGGGCAAGGCACCGGAAGCGATTGCCACCGGCGTCGCGCGCCAGCTAGTGTCTTGTGCAGGGGAAAGGGCTGCGGGATGAGTGAGACTCTTCTGGAGATCAATGGATTGACCAAGGCCTATCCGGGCGTGGTGGCCAACGATTCCGTGTCGTTTTCCATTGCGCCGGGGGAAGTTCACGCTCTTTTGGGTGAGAACGGCGCGGGCAAATCGACGCTGGTCAAGATGATATATGGGCTGGTGCGGCCCGACAGCGGCTGGATGCGGTTTGGTAGCGCAACTTATGAACCCGCAACACCCCACGCGGCGCGCAACACGGGCGTGGCGATGGTGTTTCAGCATTTTTCGCTGTTTGAGGCGCTGTCCGTGGCCGAGAACGTGGCGCTGGGCATGGAAAACCCGCCCAAGATGCGGGATTTGGCGAGCCGCATACGGTCGGTCAGCGAGGAATACGGTCTGCCGCTGGACCCGGACCGACTGGTCGGGGAATTGAGCGCCGGAGAGCGGCAACGGGTCGAGATCATTCGCTGTCTGTTGCAGGACCCCAAGCTGTTGATCATGGATGAGCCGACGTCTGTGTTGACGCCGCAGGAGGTGGAGATTCTGTTCGCCACTTTGCGCAAGTTGCAGTCGGAAGGGACCGCGATCCTGTATATTTCTCACAAGCTGGAAGAAATCCGCGCGCTGTGTGACAGCGCGACGATCCTGCGATTGGGCAAGGTGGTCGATACGTGCGACCCGCGCGAGGAAAGTGCACGATCGATGGCAGAGATGATGGTGGGCGCGACGTTGCATGTGCCGGAACGGGCAGCGAAGGCGCCCGGAGAGGTGGTGCTGAGTTTGAGTGGATTGTCGGTCGCATCGGCCAATCCATTCGGGACGTCGTTGCGGGATGTGACCTTTGAAGTTCAGGCTGGCGAGGTTCTGGGCATTGGTGGCGTGGCCGGGAACGGGCAGGATGAATTGTTGGCGGCCCTGTCCGGAGAGGCGCTTTCCGCGCCGGATGCGGTTAGATTTGAAGGCCAGCCGGTGGGCCGGTTGGGGCCGAAAGCGCGGCGGATGCTGGGCCTTTTGGCCGCGCCCGAAGAGCGGCTGGGTCACGCGGCGGCGCCGGATATGTCGCTGATTGAAAACGCGCTTTTGACCGGGGCCGTGCGCGAAGATCTGGTCGGGCACGGGTTTTTGCGTTGGGCCAAGACTAAGAGTTTCGCAGAGAAGATCATCGCGGAATTTGATGTGCGGACACCAGGCGCCGGGAACGCCGCGCGGTCGCTGTCGGGCGGCAACTTGCAGAAATTCGTGATCGGGCGGGAGATATTGCAGCGTCCCCGCTGTCTGGTCGTGAACCAGCCGACCTGGGGCGTGGACGCCTCTGCGGCGGCGGCGATCCGGCAAGCCTTGCTGGATCTGGCGGCAGGCGGTGCGGCGGTGATCGTGATCAGCCAGGATCTAGACGAGTTGATGGAAATCTCTGACCGGTTCGCGGCACTGAACGAAGGCCGTTTGAGCGAACCGCGTGCGGCGCAGGGGCTGACGGTTGAGGAGATCGGGTTAATGATGGGCGGGGCACACGACATGGAGGTGGCGCATGTCTGAGGGGGATCGAATTGCGCTGCGCGCAATCCGACCGATGCGAGGGGCCAGCCCCTCGCGCCCCCCGAGGTATTTCCAAAGAGAAGAAGGATCAGAGGCGTGATCCGGCTGGAGAAACGACCAGAGGTCAGCCGGGCCTGGGTGATGGCGACGCCGGTTCTGGCGGTGGTGCTGACCATGATCGCGGGCGGGATCATGTTTGCGATGCTGGGCAAAAACCCGGTGGCGGCGATCCGCACGATTTTCTGGGATCCGATTTTCGGCGAGTTTGCGTTTTACTATCGCGGGCAGCTTTTGGTGAAGGCGGGCCCGCTGATTTTGATCGCGATTGGATTGTCGCTGGGGTTTCGGGCCGGGATCTGGAATATCGGGGCCGAGGGTCAGTATATTCTTGGCGCGATTTGCGGGGCTGGCGTCGGGCTTGCGTTTTATCCGGCGGATTTCTGGTTCATTTTCCCGCTGATGGTGATTGCGGGAGCCGCGGGCGGGACGTTATGGGCGATGATTCCGGCAATCCTGAAGACGCGGTTCAATACCAACGAGATTTTGGTGTCATTGTTGTTGGTCTATGTGGCCGAGCAATTGTTGGCGTCGATGTCTTTGGGATTGCTGAAGAATCCGGATGGCGCCGGGTTTCCGGGCAGCCGCAATCTACGGCAGTACGAGGCGGCGTCCAATCAGGAATTGATTGCCGGGACGGGGATGCACTGGGGCGTCGTGGCGGCGTTTCTGGCGGTGATCGTGGCGGCGGTTCTGCTCAATCGCCACATGCTGGGATTTCAGATCCGCCTGACCGGGGAAAGCCCCAAAGCGGCGCGGTTTGCGGGCGTGAAGCCGAAGCTTCTGGTGGTAATCTGTCTGGGGGCGTCCGGCGGGCTGGCCGGATTGGCGGGGATGTTCGAGGTGTCCGGCCCCGCGGGGCAGATCAATATCGACTTCAATTGTAACTCCCAAGCACCCCCCACGTTTGAGTGTTATTGTCAGTTTTATGGTGAGTCGAATTTGCCATTTTGCGCGTGTTTTTTTTCTTTCTTGTCTGAATTCTGTGGCGCCGGGTTGATTTCTCTGAATCAGTGGTGGGATGGATCAGGTTGCCGCCCTTGAACAACTTCTCGCCACGGCTCTGCGTCGGATCGCTGAGCTTGAAGCTGCGTTGGCGAGCATGGCGGAAGAGATCACGGACCTGCGCCGACAGTTGGCCAAGAACAGCAGCAATAGCAGCAAGCCCCCTTCAAGTGATGGCCTGAAGAAGCCAGCCCCGCGCAGCCTGCGTGGCAAATCCGGAAAGAAAAGTGGCGGCCAAGTTGGCCACCGGGGCGACACCCTGCGCCAGACGTCAACACCCGACTTTGTCGAACGGCATGAGGCGACGCATTGCAGCGCCTGTCAGAGCGCCCTGACGGCGGAGATGGTGAAAGGGATCGAGAAGCGTCAGGTGTTCGACTTGCCTGCGCCACGCCTGGAGGTCACCGAGCATCAGGCGGCGGTTTATTGTTGCGACCATTGTCGAGCCACGACGACGGCTGGCTTTCCCGATGGCGTGGCCGCGCATGTGCAATATGGCACGCGCATGCGGGCAGTGGCGGTCTATTGCAATGTTCAGCAGCTGATACCCGAGGATCGGGTCTGCCAGCTTATGCGCGACCTGTTTGGGGCCACCAGCTTGTGCGCGGCCAGCGTGACCAACTGGACGCGCGGCGCGGCAAATAAGATGGGTGTCGTGGTTGAACACATTCTCGCCCGGCTTGCCGAAGGCGGCGTTCGGCATCTGGACGAGACCGGACTTCGTGTTGCCGGCAAGCTGCACTGGCTGCACACGATCTGCGATACCGCCTTCACCCATTACCGCATCAGCGCCAAACGCGGTGCTGTTCCAACCTTCCTGACCGGCGGGACGATCATTCATGATCACTGGAAACCCTACTACGCCCATATGAGCGGAGTGGACGCCCACGCCCTCTGCGGGGCGCATCACTTGCGCGAACTCAAGGCCATCGAAGAGATCGAAAAAGAGCCTTGGGCGACGGAGATGAGCGCAGTGCTTCATAGCGCCAATCAGCTCAGATGCGCGGCTCAGGATCAAGGCGAGACCGAACTCCCGGAACTGGTTCGCCAGGGTATCGTCACCAGATACATGGCGATCCTCGCCAAGGGGCTCGCCTTCCACGAACGCCAGCCCCCGCTGGCCAAAAGCCCCGGCACCCGCGGCCGAAAAGCCAGGCGGCCAGGCCACAACCTGCTCCTCCGCCTGCGTGACTACCGCGATGACGTTTTGCGATTCATCGCCGACTTCGCGGTCCCATTCACAAACAATCAGGCCGAACAGGACCTGCGCATGATGAAGCTGCGCATGAAAATCTCGGGCACCTTCCGCACCCTCGAGGGCGCGCGGGTCTTCGCCGACATCAGGTCCGTCATCTCGACGGCCAGAAAACACCGGTTCAACATCCTGGAAATCCTGACCCTGTCACCACCTCAGATCATCGCACGGCTCTGACGGAACAAAACCCCGCAACCCTATCGGACAGGGTGCTTGGGAGTTACCTTTCTTGTCTGAATTCTGTGGCGCCGGGTTGATTTCTCTGAATCAGTGGTGGGATGGATCAGGTTGCCGCCCTTGAACAACTTCTCGCCACGGCTCTGCGTCGGATCGCTGAGCTTGAAGCTGCGTTGGCGAGCATGGCGGAAGAGATCACGGACCTGCGCCGACAGTTGGCCAAGAACAGCAGCAATAGCAGCAAGCCCCCTTCAAGTGATGGCCTGAAGAAGCCAGCCCCGCGCAGCCTGCGTGGCAAATCCGGAAAGAAAAGTGGCGGCCAAGTTGGCCACCGGGGCGACACCCTGCGCCAGACGTCAACACCCGACTTTGTCGAACGGCATGAGGCGACGCATTGCAGCGCCTGTCAGAGCGCCCTGACGGCGGAGATGGTGAAAGGGATCGAGAAGCGTCAGGTGTTCGACTTGCCTGCGCCACGCCTGGAGGTCACCGAGCATCAGGCGGCGGTTTATTGTTGCGACCATTGTCGAGCCACGACGACGGCTGGCTTTCCCGATGGCGTGGCCGCGCATGTGCAATATGGCACGCGCATGCGGGCAGTGGCGGTCTATTGCAATGTTCAGCAGCTGATACCCGAGGATCGGGTCTGCCAGCTTATGCGCGACCTGTTTGGGGCCACCAGCTTGTGCGCGGCCAGCGTGACCAACTGGACGCGCGGCGCGGCAAATAAGATGGGTGTCGTGGTTGAACACATTCTCGCCCGGCTTGCCGAAGGCGGCGTTCGGCATCTGGACGAGACCGGACTTCGTGTTGCCGGCAAGCTGCACTGGCTGCACACGATCTGCGATACCGCCTTCACCCATTACCGCATCAGCGCCAAACGCGGTGCTGTTCCAACCTTCCTGACCGGCGGGACGATCATTCATGATCACTGGAAACCCTACTACGCCCATATGAGCGGAGTGGACGCCCACGCCCTCTGCGGGGCGCATCACTTGCGCGAACTCAAGGCCATCGAAGAGATCGAAAAAGAGCCTTGGGCGACGGAGATGAGCGCAGTGCTTCATAGCGCCAATCAGCTCAGATGCGCGGCTCAGGATCAAGGCGAGACCGAACTCCCGGAACTGGTTCGCCAGGGTATAGTCACCAGATACATGGCGATCCTCGCCAAGGGGCTCGCCTTCCACGAACGCCAGCCCCCGCTGGCCAAAAGCCCCGGCACCCGCGGCCGAAAAGCCAGGCGGCCAGGCCACAACCTGCTCCTCCGCCTGCGTGACTACCGCGATGACGTTTTGCGATTCATCGCCGACTTCGCGGTCCCATTCACAAACAATCAGGCCGAACAGGACCTGCGCATGATGAAGCTGCGCATGAAAATCTCGGGCACCTTCCGCACCCTCGAGGGCGCGCGGGTCTTCGCCGACATCAGGTCCGTCATCTCGACGGCCAGAAAACACCGGTTCAACATCCTGGAAATCCTGACCCTGTCACCACCTCAGATCATCGCACGGCTCTGACGGAACAAAACCCCGCAACCCTATCGGACAGGGTGCTTGGGAGTTACCTTCAATTCCGGCTATGGGTTTACGGCGATCATCGTGGCGTTCCTTGGGCGGCTCAATCCGATTGGCATCTTACTGGCGGGGCTGCTTTTGGCGCTGACATTCATCGGGGGCGAGGCGGCGCAGACGACACTGCAACTGCCCGCGAGCGCCATTCAGGCCTTTCAGGGGATGCTCTTGTTCTTCCTGTTGGCGGTGGACATTCTGTCGAATTACCGGGTTCGAATTGGCAAGGGGGTTGTGGCGTGATGAGTGCAATCCTTGATCTTCGCGTCCCGGGCTTGACCCGGGACCTCATCGCCGCAAAGAGGCCCCGGGTCAGGCCCGGGGCGGGCGGCTTACGATTTGAAGGGCGCAACAAATGGACCTGAGCGTCATCAATCCCGCCGTTCTGATCGCGTCCCTGATGGTGGCGGCGACGCCGATCCTGCTGGCGGCGACCGGCGAGCTTGTCGTTGAGAAATCCGGCGTGCTGAACCTTGGCGTCGAGGGAATGATGATCATCGGCGCGGTTTGCGGCTATGCGGTCGCGGTCAACACTGGTTCGCCGTTTTGGGGGTTCGTTGGTGCTGCGGTGGGGGGTGCCGCGCTGAGCATGGTGTTTGGGGTTTTGACCCAGTATTTCATGTCAAATCAGGTGGCGACGGGGCTTGCGCTGACGCTGTTCGGGCTGGGGTTGTCGGCCCTGATCGGCACCGAATACCTGCTGCTGCGCCCGCCGCAGGTGTCAGACATCAACTTTGGGCCGTTGGCGGATATTCCGGGGCTGGGGCGGATCTTCTTTCAGCATGACCTGATGGTCTATGTCTCGCTGGCGCTGGTCGCCGGCGTCTGGGCGTTTCTGAAATACACCCGTGCGGGGTTGATCCTGCGCGCGGTGGGCGAAGGGCACGAGGCGGCCCACGCGCTGGGTTACAAGGTGATCCATGTCCGCCTGATGGCGATTGCGTTTGGCGGGGCCTGTGCCGGGCTGGGCGGGGCCTACCTGAGCCTTATCCGGGTGCCTCAGTGGACAGAAGGCATGACAGCTGGCGCGGGCTGGATCGCGCTGGCCATTGTGGTCTTTGCGAGTTGGAAACCGGTTTGGATTCTTGTCGGTGCCTATCTTTTCGGCGGCGTCACGGTCCTGCAGCTCAATCTTCAGGCCGCCGGGCTGGCGGTGCCTGTCGAGTACTTGTCCATGTCGCCTTATCTGATAACAATTCTGGTGCTGGTCATCATGTCCTCGGGCCGCGCGAAAGCTGCCTTGAACGCGCCGAAGGACCTTGGACGGACATTTCACGCCTCGGGCTAGAGGCTTAAAAGATCGCGGCCCCGGATGGGTCGCCACCACAGGGGAGAACAACCATGAAACTGAAAACCATTCTGACGGCGGGCGCGGTGGCGCTTGGGCTGGCGGGCGCGGCATTCGCCGACAGCCACGCGAAAACAAAGGTCGGCTTTATCTATGTCGGACCGATTGGTGATCTGGGCTGGACCTATGAACACCATCAGGGGCTTTTGGCCGTTGAAGAAGCCTATGGCGACAAGGTCGAGACGGTGTATCAGGAAAGCGTGCCGGAAGGTGCTGACGCAGAACGCGCAATCACGCAGATGGCGCTGCAGGGGGCGGACATAATTTTCACCACGTCATTTGGCTATATGGATCCGACGATCAATGTTGCCGAGAAGTTTCCGGATGTGAAGTTCGAGCACGCCACAGGGTATAAGCGTGCAGATAACGTATCGACCTATTCCGCCCGCTTCTATGAAGGTCGCGCCGTGATCGGCCATATCGCGGGCAAGATGACCGAGACCAACAAGATCGGCTACATCGCGTCCTTCCCGATCCCGGAAGTAATCCGCGGCATCAACTCTGCCTATATCCACGCCAAAAAGGCGAACCCGGATGTCGAGTTTTCGGTGGTCTGGGTCTACACGTGGTTTGACCCACAGAAAGAAGGTGACGCGGCACAGGCGCTGATTGATCAGGGCGTCGACATTTTGATGCAGCATACGGATTCGACCGCACCACAGACAGTTGCACAAGGCGCTGGCGTCTACTCCTTCGGTCAGGCATCTGACATGGCCACATTTGCACCGGCCCCGAGGATTTCATCGATCATCGACAACTGGGCACCCTATTACGTGGCACGTGTTGGTGCGGTTATGGACGGCACGTGGGCGTCGACCGACACATGGGACGGCATTGCGCCCGGCATGGTCGAAATCGGTGAGTTTTCGGATGCAATCCCGGCTGATGTGCAGGCGGAAGCCAACGCGCTGAAAGCGTCGCTTGCAGACGGATCGTATCACGCCTTTACCGGCCCGATTAACAAGCAGGACGGAAGCGCGTGGCTCGCCGACGGCGAAACTGCAGATGACGGCACACTTGCTGGCATGAACTTCTATGTCGAGGGTCTGACCGGCGACGTTCCGAACTGATCCTTCTTCATCACATTAGGCAAAGGCCCGCCGATTGGCGGGCCTTTATTGTTGACGGGTAAGGAATACCCCACCGCACACACGTTTAGCGAATCAAGAATCTATGCTAATTTACCTATGCGCGATCTCGCGTGAATTTCTGACAACAATCATATTGGAGAAATAAGATGGCACGATTTGTCATAGATCTTGGCGGCATCGAAATGAGCCAGGACGATCAGGAAGCGCTGAATGCCGAACTGCAGAAAGTGGCGCTGAGCCATGTGGCAGAGCTTCGGCTCGACAAGCCGCTGGCGATCAAGTTCCCACGCCCGTTCCCCTGGGGGATCATCATCGGGCCTGATTTCGATGAGGTTCTGCGCAACGAGCAAGGGCTTAGGAGACACGCAAGAATAATTGCTACGTTTGGTGGCGGCGGCGTGGTGTGATTGTGTAGTTCCATTCTGGGTGGAATGCATTCCCTTCGATGACGAGGCTATCCATTTCAGCTTTGGTGACCTTAACACCCTTCTCGTAAATACTTTCGTCAAGTGCGCATTCTACTTTCAGCCCAGCGTTCGTCGTCGTCGCCCCGATCAACTCGACGACTGCCATACGGCTGGACAGCGGCCGTCCGCGCCAGTTCTGTGTGATGTGGCAAAACATCCGATGCTCGATGAGGTTCCACTTGGATGTGCCGGGCGGATAGTGATGGACGTGCAAGACAAGGTCGGTTTCGTCAGCAAACCTCTGCAGTTCTACCTTCCATAACCGGACGCGCGCACCGTTCGATCCGCCGCAGTCAGCAGTTATTGTCAGCTCGCGCATGCCAGGATGGCGCTGCTGGCCCATGCGCTTCTGCCAGGTACGGATAGAGTTGACGGCGAATGAAGCAGTGTCAGCGGTGACGCCCACGCTAACCCAGCCAGTATTGGTGCCAACGTCGTAGACACCGTAGGGCACCACCTTGCCGAGCTCCTTGTCGGGGAAATCATGTATGTTAACGCAGCGGGGGTCGCCTTTTGGCCGGTAGTCGCTGCCATCGTTGCGGTAGTTTCCGATCAACTCCTTCTTTTTGGTGTCGACCGAGATGACAGGCTGCCCAGCCGCCTGCGCGTCCAATACCCTGGCGTTAATATGCTCAAACTGCGCGTCGCGATCAGGGTGGTTGGTGCCATCGTGCGTTTTGCGATTGACCTGCCGCGAATATTCCAACTTTGTTTCCAGCAACCTGGCGACAGTATTGGCACATATAGTATGGCCTGCAGCACACAGTGCCGCTGCCAGCTTTGCCGGGCTCTTCGACACCCATTTAAGCGGACGTATAGGATCACCCATCGTCGCTGGCTCGGCGAGACGCTGCAAGTCGGACACCAGCGTCGTATCAAGGTCGGCGACCTCGCGTCGCCCTCCACCCTTGCGGCGCACGCGGCCATTGCCTGGACCTGGAGTATCAAGATCATTGATGCCTCGCCCGATGGTGGAACGTGCGAGGCCAGTGATCTCCGCAACTGCCGCAAGACCGCCACGCCCCGCCGCTCGGGCTTCTGCGGCAGCAAACAAACGCCGACCTCGTTCGCCAAGCTTCGAACCAAAAACTTCCCATCGCTCCTGAATTTGTTCTCGCTCTACCATGATTATCGATTACCATATTGAGAACGGCATGGGAATCGCGCGGACCAGAGTCAAACCGTCGCAGCGGCAAAGGTTTGCGATTCACTTATTGTTGCGTGTCTCCTAATTTGCGTTCAAGGGATTGCAGTGACATCCGTCACCTGCCCCAGCGCGACCTGCGAACCGGGTGCCAAGCTTTTGGGTGCGGTCGGTGAAGACGGCCGCATCAAACACCTGCGCACGCCTTTGGAAATTGACAAAGACTTCGTCGCGAAAGCCCGGGCGAAGGGGGTGCCGGAGGCGAAGATGCGCTTTGCTGCACCCTGTCAGGAAGGCAAGTGTGGTCACTGGACCGGTGATGCCTGTGGACTGATCGACAAGGTCATGGCCCATATCGAGGCGGAGGCGCCGGAGATGAAGGCGGTCGAGGTGCCTCCCTGCACCATCCGCGCATCGTGCCGGTGGTACATGCAAACCGGAGCGCAGGCGTGTTTGTCCTGCGATCTGGTGGTGCGTCTGCCAGAGCAGGAAGTTGCCGCCTGACGGGTGCCCGAACGTGAGAAGGAATTGGCCCGCCGATTGGTGGGCCTTTTCGCGCAGTTAACCCGGCTTTGGCGGCATGTTCAGGTGAACGCTCTGGCCCATACCTGTCCCACTCGTGCCGAGCATTTCGGGCGAAGTCTAATCCTCGCCAAATACCCGCGCAAAGATCGTGTCGACATGCTTGGTGTGATAGCCCAAATCGAATTTGTCCTCGATCTCATCGGCGCCCAGTGCCGCCATCACATCCGGATCGCCCAGTAATTCTTCCTTGAAATCCGTCCGATGCTCCCAGACTTTCAACGCGTTGCGTTGCACATAGGTATAGGCGTCTTCGCGGCTGACACCGGCCTGTGTCAGGGCCAGAAGAACCCTCTGGCTCATTACAAGGCCGGGGAACTTGTTCATGTTTTCCAGCATGTTTTCCGGGAAGATCAGCATCTTGGCGACGACACCCGTCAGCCGCGCCAAGGCGAAATCCAGCGTGATCGTCGCGTCGGGTCCGATCATCCGCTCAACCGACGAATGGCTGATATCGCGTTCGTGCCACAACGCCACGTTCTCCATCGCCGGCACCACGGCCGCGCGCACCATGCGCGCCAGCCCTGTCAGGTTTTCGGTCAGAACCGGGTTCTTCTTGTGCGGCATTGCAGACGAACCTTTTTGCCCCATCGAGAAGAACTCCGCACCTTCAAGAACCTCAGTGCGCTGCATGTGGCGGATTTCGATTGCGATGTTTTCAATGCTCGACGCCACGACGCCCAATGTCGCAAAAAAAGCGGCGTGTCGGTCGCGCGGGATCACCTGCGTACTGATTGGCTCAGGCACAAGACCAAGCTTGTCGCAAACATGTTCTTCCACAGCCGGATCGATATTCGCGAATGTCCCAACCGCACCGGAAATCGCGCCGGTGGCAATTTCCGCACGCGCATCGCGCATCCGCGACAGGTTGCGGTCCATTTCTGCGTAAAAACGGGCGAAGGTCAGGCCCATCGTTGTCGGTTCGGCATGGATGCCGTGACTGCGCCCGATCCGCACCGTGTCCTTATGTTCCAGCGCCCGCTTTTTCAGTGCCGCCAGCAAGCCTTCGATATCCGCGATCAGAATATCGGCGGCGCGTGTCAACTGAACGTTGAAACAGGTGTCCAGAACATCCGAAGATGTCATGCCCTGATGTACAAACCGCGCCTCTTCGCTGCCCACATGTTCTGCCAGATGGGTCAGAAACGCGATCACGTCATGCTTGGTGACGGCCTCGATTTCGTCGATCCGCGCAACGTCGAATTCGACGTCCTTTGCCTTCCAGACGGCCTCGGCGTTTTCGCGCGGGATCACCCCCAGATCGGCCATCGCATCACAGGCATGGGCCTCGATCTCGTACCAGATGCGGAACTTGGTTTCCGGCGACCAGATGGCCACCATTTCGGGGCGGGAATAGCGGGGGATCATATTTCTGCTCGAACCTGCATTGTCGTGGGGTCGGCGTGGTCTTAGACTGCGCGCGCGATGTGAACAAGGGAGGGGGCCCCGATGCGCATACTCGCTGCGTTTGTAACTCCCAAGCACCCCCCACGTTTGAGTGTTATTGTCAGTTTTATGGTGAGTCGAATTTGCCATTTTGCGCGTGTTTTTTTTCTTTCTTGTCTGAATTCTGTGGCGCCGGGTTGATTTCTCTGAATCAGTGGTGGGATGGATCAGGTTGCCGCCCTTGAACAACTTCTCGCCACGGCTCTGCGTCGGATCGCTGAGCTTGAAGCTGCGTTGGCGAGCATGGCGGAAGAGATCACGGACCTGCGCCGACAGTTGGCCAAGAACAGCAGCAATAGCAGCAAGCCCCCTTCAAGTGATGGCCTGAAGAAGCCAGCCCCGCGCAGCCTGCGTGGCAAATCCGGAAAGAAAAGTGGCGGCCAAGTTGGCCACCGGGGCGACACCCTGCGCCAGACGTCAACACCCGACTTTGTCGAACGGCATGAGGCGACGCATTGCAGCGCCTGTCAGAGCGCCCTGACGGCGGAGATGGTGAAAGGGATCGAGAAGCGTCAGGTGTTCGACTTGCCTGCGCCACGCCTGGAGGTCACCGAGCATCAGGCGGCGGTTTATTGTTGCGACCATTGTCGAGCCACGACGACGGCTGGCTTTCCCGATGGCGTGGCCGCGCATGTGCAATATGGCACGCGCATGCGGGCAGTGGCGGTCTATTGCAATGTTCAGCAGCTGATACCCGAGGATCGGGTCTGCCAGCTTATGCGCGACCTGTTTGGGGCCACCAGCTTGTGCGCGGCCAGCGTGACCAACTGGACGCGCGGCGCGGCAAATAAGATGGGTGTCGTGGTTGAACACATTCTCGCCCGGCTTGCCGAAGGCGGCGTTCGGCATCTGGACGAGACCGGACTTCGTGTTGCCGGCAAGCTGCACTGGCTGCACACGATCTGCGATACCGCCTTCACCCATTACCGCATCAGCGCCAAACGCGGTGCTGTTCCAACCTTCCTGACCGGCGGGACGATCATTCATGATCACTGGAAACCCTACTACGCCCATATGAGCGGAGTGGACGCCCACGCCCTCTGCGGGGCGCATCACTTGCGCGAACTCAAGGCCATCGAAGAGATCGAAAAAGAGCCTTGGGCGACGGAGATGAGCGCAGTGCTTCATAGCGCCAATCAGCTCAGATGCGCGGCTCAGGATCAAGGCGAGACCGAACTCCCGGAACTGGTTCGCCAGGGTATAGTCACCAGATACATGGCGATCCTCGCCAAGGGGCTCGCCTTCCACGAACGCCAGCCCCCGCTGGCCAAAAGCCCCGGCACCCGCGGCCGAAAAGCCAGGCGGCCAGGCCACAACCTGCTCCTCCGCCTGCGTGACTACCGCGATGACGTTTTGCGATTCATCGCCGACTTCGCGGTCCCATTCACAAACAATCAGGCCGAACAGGACCTGCGCATGATGAAGCTGCGCATGAAAATCTCGGGCACCTTCCGCACCCTCGAGGGCGCGCGGGTCTTCGCCGACATCAGGTCCGTCATCTCGACGGCCAGAAAACACCGGTTCAACATCCTGGAAATCCTGACCCTGTCACCACCTCAGATCATCGCACGGCTCTGACGGAACAAAACCCCGCAACCCTATCGGACAGGGTGCTTGGGAGTTACCTGCGTTTTTGATTGTGTTTGGCTTTCCGGCGGATGCCGAATGGGAAGCAATGAGCGGTTCTGAAATCGTCGCGATATTGGCCGAAAAAACCCTTCTATATGATGGCGCAACCCAGCATTTTTACGCTTCCGGGCGCACGTTATACGATGCCGGGCGACCAAGTTGGGGTTACTGGGAAGCGCGCGGTGACCAGTATTGCAGCCAGTGGCCGCCGGGCGACCTTTGGGCCTGCTACAAGGTTGAACGCGATGGTGATCGGGTGCGGTTCGTGGCCATTGATGGCTCTGCGACCGAAGGGCGATTTGCCGAGTGATTCTTTCGGATTTTGCGGGACAATGGCGGTTAAACCGCCAGATTGTCCACGCCAACGGGACAATCGCAGAATTTTCGGGGTCGGCGGTTTGGTCGCCGGATGCGTCCGGGCTGGTCTATGAGGAGACCGGGGTTCTGAAGATCCCCGGACAACCCGGTATGCAGGCCACGCGGAAATACCTTTGGCGGGATGGTCTGGATGTCTATTTCGACGACGGCCGGTTCTTCCACAACGTGCCGCTCGATGGCACCAGCGCTCACCACAATTGCCCGCCCGATGACTATCGCGTCACCTATGATTTTGCCGCCTGGCCACATTTCTCTTCCCGGTGGCTGGTTACTGGCCCGCGCAAGCACTTTGAAATGACTTCGCGGTATTCACGTTAAGCAGGATCGTAAGGGGAAGTATGTTGGCCCTCTGGCCTCGAAGCGGACGTTGAAGAAAGCCACCCACGCGCGGAATCAAGGCCCTCGGGCCGCCGCGCGATCGACTGTCCGTCCCCACGGGCTGGCGATTTGGTGGGGGCAGTGCAAGCTTTTGAATTCGCACGGACTTGGCTGGCATAAAATGCGTTGTTGGGACGTTGCATCGCCACCCCACGGGCAGGCGATTGCGCGTCTTATCTCTTGAATTGCGAATGGCAGCTCAAGGCCAAATGCTGACTTCGAAAAACCCTAGCATCTAGCGCCGACGATCCCGCCGCGAGGACATCGGTTGAAACGCCACGCCAACATGCGCCTCGCAATATGGTTTGCCGGGTTGTACGGCGAGGCCGCAGAACCAGAATTCTTCCGTCGCCGGATCGCCGATGGGCCATTTGCAGGTCCGTTCAGTCAGTTCCATCAGGCTGATCTTCTTGGCCTTCTTTTCCACCTCACGCACAGATGCCAGTGCTTCGGGGCTGATTTCATTTGCGCTGGGTTGCGGCGGCAGGGGTTGGCCTGCGGGAATGATCGCCTTGCGGGCGATTGGCGTCGGGGCCGCGGCGGGGGGGGCGACCGAGTTGCCCGCGTCCTTGGCTGCCGCCTTTTCCGGCGCCGCCTTCGCGGCGGGTTTTTCCTTGGCCGCCGCTTTTTGTCCTGCCGGTGCGGTGGCGCGATTGGACAGCCCTAGGCGATGCACCTTTCCGATCACGGCGTTGCGGGTCACACCGCCCAGTTCTTTGGCAATCTGGCTGGCGCTTTGTCCTTCGCTCCACATCTTTTTCAGAAGCTCTACACGTTCATCGGTCCAGGACATCGCTTTTCCTTGTCTCAAAGGCGCGCGCTTCTCGCGCGAGGCCCGTTTATCTAGGGTGATTGGCGGCCCTAGTCCAGCCCCTTGCGCGCCAAACGTGACGATCTGCGGCCATGTAACGCCTCGCGCCACGCAAGAAGGGCAGCACCTGCAATGATGACGCACGCACCAATGATCGAAACCGTATCCGGCAGAACGCGAAATATTGCGAAATCATAGATCACCGCGAATACCAATGTGGCATAGCTGAACGGTACGACCAGACCGGTTTCTGCGCGGGCCAGTGCATTGATGTAACAGGTTTGCGCCGCCGCCATCAGCAGCCCCAGTGCGATTAATCCGGCCCATTGCGCGCCCGTCGGCGACTGCCAGACAAACTGGACCGCGACTGTGGCCAGTGAAAGGCCGAGGGCGTTATTGATCAGCAGGATCTGCACCGGTCCCTCGCGCGCTGACAAACGCTTGATACAGGTGATCTCGACGCCAAAGCAAAACGCTGCCGTCAATGACAAAAGCGCCGCCGTCTGAAATGTCCCTGGCCCGGGGCGCAACAGGATCATCGCGCCTGTCAGTGCAATTGCGGCTGCGACCCAGCGGATCGGTCCCACGCGCTCGCCCAGTATCGGAATGGCCAATGCCATGGCGAAGATCGGGTTCAGGAATGTGATGGCGGTCGCGTCGCTGATGGGAATGAAGGCGACCGAGGCAAACATCAGCGTCACGCCGACCCAGCCAAAAGACGCCCGCAAGACATGCAGGCGGATGTTGGGTTGCGAAAACTGAGGTCGCAGAACCAAGGTCGCCGCAATGATCCCCAGAAAAGCAAACAGAAATCGCCCGTGTCTGACCTGCAAGGCGTGCAAAGGCGTGCCCAGTGCATCAGTGCCGAGCGACTTTGCCAGGATCATCGTCGCGGCAACGAATACGGTCGCCAAAAGCATAAAAGCGATGGCAAGGCCGGGATTGGGGTGGATCGGGGTCATGCCCCGCGCGATGCGTTTCGAATGCCACCGGTGCAAGTGAAGATTGCTGGTACGGCCGCCGGCAGTTGTATTTGAACTTTCCTTTTGCGCCATACGCCGCTATGCAACGCGCCATGACCAAGGAAATGACCCTGCGACGCCGATGAATCTCGGCCCACCCGCGCGCCCAGGCGGCGGCGACTCTTTCGTCATCTTCACCCAACATTGACAGCCCCACGCCGCTTTGGCACCAACAGGCTTTCTGACATCAAGGACAAGACC
This sequence comes from uncultured Paracoccaceae bacterium, assembly GCA_951812305.1. Taxonomy (GTDB): domain Bacteria; phylum Pseudomonadota; class Alphaproteobacteria; order Rhodobacterales; family Rhodobacteraceae; genus Rhodobacter_B. The sequence goes on along the minus strand of CATOSB010000002.1, from coordinate 267,350 downwards.
CATGATCCCGTCCATCCTGCCGACCTATAACCGCACGCCCGTTTCGTTTGAGAGTGGCGAGGGCTCCTGGCTGATCGCGGATGACGGGGCCCGATACCTGGACCTTGGCGGCGGGATTGCGGTGAATTCGCTTGGTCACGCGAACCCCATTCTGGTCGAGGCACTGACCGAACAGGCGGGCAAGCTTTGGCACACATCCAACCTTTATGGCATTCCCAACCAACAGGCACTGGCGGATATGCTGGTCGATCTGACATTTGCCGACACGGTCTTTTTCGCCAATTCCGGCACCGAGACCTGCGAACTGGCAGTCAAGATGACCCGCAAATATTTCCACGACAAGGGACAGCCCGAAAGAGTCGAAATCATCGCATTCGAGGGGTCGTTTCACGGTCGTTCTGCCGCCGGAATTGCTGCCGCGGGCTCCGAAAAGCTGACTGCTGGCTTCGGCCCGCTGTTGCCTGGTTTCACGCAGGTTCCGCTTGGCGACACCGACGCTGTGCGCGCGGCAATCAATGAAAACACTGCCGCGATCATCGTGGAACCTGTGATTGGCGAGGGCGGCATCATCCCGCTGCCGGATGTGCATATCAGAGAGCTGCGCGAAATCTGTGACGAGCACGGGCTGTTGCTGATCCTGGACGAAGTGCAGTGCGGCGTGGGTCGTTCCGGCAAGCTGTTCGCCCATGAATGGGCCGGGATCACGCCCGACATCATGATGGTCGCAAAGGGCATCGGCGGCGGTTTCCCGTTGGGATGCTTGCTGGCGACTGAAGAGGCGGCCTCAGGCATGGTCGCGGGCACGCATGGTTCGACCTATGGAGGCAATCCTTTGGGCTGTGCGGTTGGGCTGGCGGTTCTGAAAACCGTGTCTGATCCGGCCTTTCTGGAGGATGTAAACCGCAAAGCCGGGTTGTTGCGGCAAAGGCTTGAAGGCCTCGTCGCCGCCCACCCGGACGTGTTCGAAAGCGTGCGCGGGTCCGGCCTGATGCTTGGCCTTGTTTGCAAGGCGCCCAATACGGACGTTCTGAAAACCTGTTATGACGCTGAATTGCTCGTTGTCCCGGCAGCAGAAAACACCCTGCGCATCCTGCCGCCGCTGACGATCAGCGACGATGAGATCGGCGAGGCGGTGAGTCGCCTCGAAACCGCCGCCATTTCGGTCAACTGACAGGCTCTTTCATCTGGCCATAAATACTTCAGGAGGTCCGGGGGACTTGTCCCCGGCTATACACCAGCAGAGACAACGAATGACCCATTTCCTGGACATCCACAACACAGACACCGCCGATCTGCGCGCGATCCTCGATCATGCGAACGCGATGAAAACGGCCCGCGCTGGCCGCCCCAAAGGCACGCCGGATGACGAGCAGCCGCTTGCCGGACATATGGTTGCGCTGATCTTCGAAAAACCTTCGACCCGGACGCGCGTGTCTTTCGACGTCGGTGTGCGCCAGATGGGCGGGCAGTCGATGGTGCTGTCAGGCGCGGAATTGCAGCTTGGTCACGGCGAGACCATTGCAGACACCGCGCGGGTTCTCAGCCGCTATGTCGATCTGATCATGATCCGCACCTTTGAAGAGGCGGTGCTGCACGAACTGGCCGAATTCGCTTCTGTCCCCGTCATCAACGGCCTGACCGATGACAGCCACCCCTGCCAGATCATGGCCGATGTGATGACATTTGAAGAGCATCGCGGGCCGATCAAAGGCAAGAAGGTTGTCTGGTCGGGTGACGGTAACAACGTCTTCGCTTCCTTCGCTCATGCCGCAAAGCAGTTTGAGTTCGATCTGACCTTCACCGGGCCAGAGGTGCTTGACCCCGCGCAGGTGCTTGACGGGCTTTACACAATCGAACGCAACCCGGAAAAAGCCGTCGAAGGCGCCGATCTGATCGTCACGGACACTTGGATATCCATGCATGAGGCGCAATCGGCCCGTGAACGCCGCCACAACCTGCTGCGCCCCTATCAGGTCAACGCCGACCTAATGTCTCATGCAAAGGGTGACGCCCTGTTCATGCATTGCCTGCCTGCCCATCGCGAGGAAGAAGCGACATCCGAGGTTATGGACGGTCCGCATTCAGTGATTTTCGACGAAGCCGAAAACCGCCTGCACGCGCAAAAGGCGATCATGCGGTGGTGTTTGGGGGAATAGCCCAAGTCTTGATACTTGGTGGTACGCGTCACCCTGGCTAAAGCAGCCAAAAGTTGAAAACCTGTTCGTGCTGTGCAAACCTTCGGGAATTGATCCTGGGTGGATTTAATTATGATGTAACTCCCAAGCACCCCCCACGTTTGAGTGTTATTGTCAGTTTTATGGTGAGTCGAATTTGCCATTTTGCGCGTGTTTTTTTCTTTCTTGTCTGAATTCTGTGGCGCCGGGTTGATTTCTCTGAATCAGTGGTGGGATGGATCAGGTTGCCGCCCTTGAACAACTTCTCGCCACGGCTCTGCGTCGGATCGCTGAGCTTGAAGCTGCGTTGGCGAGCATGGCGGAAGAGATCACGGACCTGCGCCGACAGTTGGCCAAGAACAGCAGCAATAGCAGCAAGCCCCCTTCAAGTGATGGCCTGAAGAAGCCAGCCCCGCGCAGCCTGCGTGGCAAATCCGGAAAGAAAAGTGGCGGCCAAGTTGGCCACCGGGGCGACACCCTGCGCCAGACGTCAACACCCGACTTTGTCGAACGGCATGAGGCGACGCATTGCAGCGCCTGTCAGAGCGCCCTGACGGCGGAGATGGTGAAAGGGATCGAGAAGCGTCAGGTGTTCGACTTGCCTGCGCCACGCCTGGAGGTCACCGAGCATCAGGCGGCGGTTTATTGTTGCGACCATTGTCGAGCCACGACGACGGCTGGCTTTCCCGATGGCGTGGCCGCGCATGTGCAATATGGCACGCGCATGCGGGCAGTGGCGGTCTATTGCAATGTTCAGCAGCTGATACCCGAGGATCGGGTCTGCCAGCTTATGCGCGACCTGTTTGGGGCCACCAGCTTGTGCGCGGCCAGCGTGACCAACTGGACGCGCGGCGCGGCAAATAAGATGGGTGTCGTGGTTGAACACATTCTCGCCCGGCTTGCCGAAGGCGGCGTTCGGCATCTGGACGAGACCGGACTTCGTGTTGCCGGCAAGCTGCACTGGCTGCACACGATCTGCGATACCGCCTTCACCCATTACCGCATCAGCGCCAAACGCGGTGCTGTTCCAACCTTCCTGACCGGCGGGACGATCATTCATGATCACTGGAAACCCTACTACGCCCATATGAGCGGAGTGGACGCCCACGCCCTCTGCGGGGCGCATCACTTGCGCGAACTCAAGGCCATCGAAGAGATCGAAAAAGAGCCTTGGGCGACGGAGATGAGCGCAGTGCTTCATAGCGCCAATCAGCTCAGATGCGCGGCTCAGGATCAAGGCGAGACCGAACTCCCGGAACTGGTTCGCCAGGGTATCGTCACCAGATACATGGCGATCCTCGCCAAGGGGCTCGCCTTCCACGAACGCCAGCCCCCGCTGGCCAAAAGCCCCGGCACCCGCGGCCGAAAAGCCAGGCGGCCAGGCCACAACCTGCTCCTCCGCCTGCGTGACTACCGCGATGACGTTTTGCGATTCATCGCCGACTTCGCGGTCCCATTCACAAACAATCAGGCCGAACAGGACCTGCGCATGATGAAGCTGCGCATGAAAATCTCGGGCACCTTCCGCACCCTCGAGGGCGCGCGGGTCTTCGCCGACATCAGGTCCGTCATCTCGACGGCCAGAAAACACCGGTTCAACATCCTGGAAATCCTGACCCTGTCACCACCTCAGATCATCGCACGGCTCTGACGGAACAAAACCCCGCAACCCTATCGGACAGGGTGCTTGGGAGTTACATTATGATTACTTTAATGATCCGCGATAGTCAGGCATTCCGCCTTACCACCCTTCAATTTAGCCAGACATCCCAGAGCTTGGGGATTTTGGCATAACCTGCGAGGCATCGTCGGATAGCACGAAGGCCTGTCTTGAAGAGAGAGCATAAGGACCTTCGGGCTTTTCGAATCCCCTTTTTTCGCCGCGTATTGCGACGTGGTGCTCTTCGTTTGCTCCGGTTGAAACAGCCCAGTACATGGCGATTGCCAGCACCAAAATGAGGCGGGCCAATCGATCCGGCTTTTTGATCTGGCTTTGAGTAATTTCAAAGCCCCGGGTTTTGAAGTCGGAGAACATGGCTTCAATTCCCCAACGCATTCCATAATCGAGCACCTTGTACTCGGACGGTGCTGCATTCATGGCAATAATCCAAGGCTCTTTGTGCCCCTCTTCGTGAAGCACTCCAATGTTGCTAAAGACGCCCGTTCCGTAAAGCTCAGCGTTTACAAGCCCTTCGGGCATCAGTTGGGCAATTTCGCGCGTCATCATCTCGCCACCCTGATGTTGCAGTGTGATATTTCCCTTCATGCGCAGCCGGTAGTCCCATCCAGCCTCCTGGCACCATGCGACCAATCGGGCGGTTCCATAAAACCGATCTCCCGCCAGCAACACACGCGCATCCGCCGGGAGCCATGGGCGGACTGCTTCCAAAAGCTCATGTTGCACGCGCCATCCAATCGGCCCTTTGGTCTGGCGTACACGCCAGGCGACCGGGAGGGCCCGATCCCGCATCCGCACCGATAACATCAAAACCTCATGCCCTTCGTTGAGCTTGCTTTGATCAAGGGCCACCACAATCGTTTCTCCGGCCTCACACTGGCGGCGGAAAATTTCACCAACATAGGCCTGCATGATCTCATCAGTATCGATGTGAGGATTGCCCAGAACCCGCGAAATGTATTGATAGCGGTGGTCCACAGAGCCGATATCGCGGGGCAGAGCAGCCGCATTTTCCATCAGATTGACGCTGCGCGTGTTCAAAATCACGCTTGCTATGATGCACAATCCCTCCCGGCGCGACTTGTGATACCCGAGCAAGCGGTCCTGAAAATCCGCCTCAACCTTCGAATAATACCAACGGCTTGATCAATTGACCGTTGCCCATTCTCTGGTCGTTATTGAGGTTATGCGCTGCGGGTCATTTTCGAAGAAGTTCCAGGCGTCTGCGCATTTGTCGAGGATCTGCTCGTAGGTATCGAACACGGTGATGGCCAGCTTGTTGGAGCGCAGATAGGCCCAGACATTTTCCATCGGGTTGAGTTCGGGCGCATAGGGGGGCAGCTTCAGGAGCGTTATGTTGTCTGGCACCAAGAGCCCCTTGGCTCCGTGCCACCCCGCGCCATCTGTGACCAGGAGCGCATGAGAACCGGGTGCGATTGTTTTTGAGACCTCGTCGAGATGCAGGCCCATCGCCTCTGTGTTAACATAAGGCAGGATCAGCCCAGCTGCGGCACCACGTGCCGGACAGGCAGCGCCAAATACGTAGCTCCATTTGTAGCGGGTATCCCGGGGCGCACGTGGGCGGGTTCCCCGCTTCGCCCAGACACGGGTGAGTGTTCCCTGCTGGCCCACCCGTGCTTCGTCCTGGAACCATATTTCCAGTGGCTTTCCTTTCGCCCGTTCAGTCAAAATGTCGGCTACGATGCTGGCAAAGTTTTTTTTAAATGCAGTCTGTGCCACTGGGTCGGCGTTGGGATGTTCGGGGCGGACCGACAGCCTGCGAAAGCCCAGTTGAACCAAATAACTACCTACTGTGCGTTCGTGGAGCTTGATCTCGAACTCCGCCTCAATGCGCCGGGCAAGATCGGCGCGACGCCAGCGAACCACACCATCGCGGGCCGGATCAGGGCCAGCCTCCACCCAGACCGCAAGCTGCGCTATCTGCTCCGGCGACAATCGAGGTTTCGCGCCGCCACCCCCACGATCTGACAGCCCGTCAGGACCTTCGACATTGTATCGATGGACCCAGTCTCGAAGGGTTTGGCGATCCATCCCGCAACTCTGGGCAGCAACCTTGCGCGACGACCCTTCAAGCACCAGAGCAATCGCCAAAAGCCGACGTGCTACTTTGCCGTTCGACGCGCGACCGGCTAAAGCGCGCAACTCGTGCACCGTGAAATCATCGCGCAAAACCGGAACCGCGGCACCCATATCTCCCTCCCTCTCTGGACAGAAACAGTGAGTCACATACCGAACAATTTGGGAATCCAAAAAGCGAGTCAAATCATCCCGCCGTTGGTATAAAGCTCTGAAAAACAAACATTTCCCAACAAACCAGCCTCCAATATCAGCAGTGGAGACTCCTTGAATCACACAGATCAGACAAACGTCAAATCAGATCCGGAAATTTTGAAGGGTGGTAAGGATTTCGTACAACTTGAATGGATGTCAGTAATCTGACACTGTACTGACGTCATTTTGTGTGCGAGCGGGATACCTATGAACGAGCCCAACAAACCCCGGTTCACGCCGGTGATACTACCTGCCGATCTTGACGTAAAACGTGGGACAGGGCAGGCGTTTCAGGGCAGCATACCAACCGATCAGCAGTTCCGCGAGCCACGGGGAGAGGCGGACGACGAGATCGATCTCTTACAGCTTTTCGGTGTTCTCTGGCGCGGTAAATGGATCATCATGTTATGCTCACTCCTGGCCATGACGTTGGGCGGGTATTATGCATTTGAAGTTGCGGTGCCGAAGTATTCCGCGACGGCACGGCTTGCATTGCAGGCCAGGGACCAGCAGGTGGTCGACCTCGAAAGCGTGATGTCCGGTGTGTCCACGGAGCAGGCGGCAATTAATACAGAGCTTGAAGTCATCCGATCGCGGGGTTTGCTTGAGCGCCTGGCGACTGAATTAAACCTTGTCGAGGATCCAGAGTTTAATACGTCCTTACGGACTTCGTCGCCGTATTCGCTAGGTGAGGTCGTCAAGCGCTTCGCTGCGTGGCTCTCGATCACTTTACCAGAGGATCCGCCGCCGAGTGGGGAAGAAATTCAGAACAATGTCGTTGATAATCTACGCGAAGCGCTTGGTGTCAGCTCGCAACGCAACACTTATCTATTTGATATTCGCGCAACAACAGAAAGCCCGGCAAGGTCCGCCGAGATCGCCAACAAGCTTGCAGCGATTTATCTTGACGATCAGATCCGCATCAAGTTCGAAGCCACCGAATATGCGATCAATTGGTTGTCCAAGCGGGTCACCGATCTGGAAGTAGACCTCAAGAAAGAAGAGGACGCGATCAAGGATCTCCGGGCAGATACTGAACTTGTTAGCTTGGAGGCGCTGGAGGCACTGAATTTACGCTCCAAGGATGTCCGCGAGCGTTTGGCAATTGCTCAAGCCAACGTTGTAACGTCCCAAATGCGCGCAGAACGCATGGCTGCCCTGGCAACCACCAGGGATGTTGATGCCATTCTTGCTGAGGTGGAGGATTCGGTTCTCATCGGCCTTGCCAACGAGACAAAGGCTGGCGACCTCAATGCGAATATCAGGTTTTTTGCGCGATTCGATGAATTGGTTGAGCGTGAGGCATCAAATACCAACCGGATGGTTTTGCAGCGCAACGCATTGCAGGCGTCAAATGTTGTGCTTTTGGAGAATCTTGACGCCCAGAATGCGGACCTATCTCAACTAAACCAGTTGGTGCGAGAGGCAGACGCGACGCGAGTACTTTATGAGACTTTTTTGACAAGGTTAAAGGAAACTTCGGTGCAAATTGGCCTGCAGCAAGCCGACAGCCGCATATTGTCGCGTGCCATCCCCAGCAAGCTCGTCGAGCCGCGAAAGAGCCTGATCCTGGCGCTCTCACTGGTCCTCGGCGGCATGTTAGGAATCGGTATCGTTTTGCTCCGTCAATATTTGCACGATGGAATCAGAACGGCCGAAGAGCTGGAACTGCTTACTGGGCAAACGATTATTGGGCAAATTCCGAAAATGCCCATCCGTCGGCGCAATTCGCTGGTTAACTATCTCAAAGACAAACCTACGTCAGCCGGGGCCGAGGCAATACGAAACCTCCGGACGTCTGTTCTTCTCTCAAATATCGATAATCCGCCCAAAATAATCATGTCAACTTCCTCAATTCCGGGTCTTATACCAAGGGTGCTTCAAAATGACTCAGCTATGGATTTTGGGTACCGCCTGAGGTGCTGAGGTGATTCAAGATTGGCAAAGGAGACCACCGATGCCAGCCAGGATACCGATGCGAGCCGATTTTACCGCCAATGATCTGCGCAAGCTTGCCGCAGAGAGTTCTGATGCCCGGCAGAGCCGACGGCTTTTGTCGCTTGCCGCTATCGCCGATGGCATGTCGCGTGGGGCTGCGGCCCGCATTGGCGGGATGGACCGGCAAACGCTCAGGGACTGGGTGCTCCGTTTCAACGCTGATGGTCCAGCGGGGCTGCTGGATCGGCAGCGAGGAGGCTCGCGATCCCGCCTTGACAATGCGCAACTGGATGAACTGGCGGCTCTTGTCGAGACCGGTCCTGATCCTGAAAAGGACGGTGTCGTCCGCTGGCGGCGGGTCGATTTGAAGAATGTGATCAAGGCGCGTTTTGGCGTCGACTATCACGAGCGCCATGTGGGGCAGATTCTGCACAATCTGGGCTTTTCCCACATCAGCGCACGCCCTCAGCACCCGGGGCAGGACGTGCAGGTCATTGAGGATTTCAAAAAAACTTCGGCGACAATCTGAAGGAGACGCTTCAGGGGGTGCCGCCGGACAAACCCGTCGAAATCTGGTTCCAGGACGAGATGCGTCTCGGTCAGAAGAACACCCGCGTCCGCCAGTGGGCACGCAAGGGCACACGGCCCCGCCAGCCCGCCGATCAGCGTTACCAAAATGCGTATCTTTTTGGCGCCATCTGCCCCGAACGCGGCACCGGCGCGGCGATCATGATGCCAGCAGCCGACACCTATGCGATGCAGCGCCACCTGGAAGAAATCAGCAAAATTGTCTCCGATGGCGCCCACGCCGTCATCCTCATGGACCAAGCCGGCTGGCACACGACATCCGCTCTGGAAATCCCGCAAAACCTGTCGCTCATGTTTCTGCCGCCCAAATCACCAGAGCTGAATCCAACCGAAAACATTTGGCAATATCTCCGCCAGACATGGCTCGCAAACCGGACGTTCGACACATATGACGCGATTCTCGACGCGGGGTGCGAGGCCTGGAACAACCTCATCGCAAGACCGCAAACCATCACATCCATCGCAAGCCGCAACTGGGCGAAAGTCGGTCAGATTGAATAACCCTTGGTATTACCACCCTTCAATTTAGCCAGACATCCCAGAGCTTGGGGATTTTGGCATAACCTGCGAGGCATCGTCGGATAGCACGAAGGCCTGTCTTGAAGAGAGAGCATAAGGACCTTCGGGCTTTTCGAATCCCCTTTTTTCGCCGCGTATTGCGACGTGGTGCTCTTCGTTTGCTCCGGTTGAAACAGCCCAGTACATGGCGATTGCCAGCACCAAAATGAGGCGGGCCAATCGATCCGGCTTTTTGATCTGGCTTTGAGTAATTTCAAAGCCCCGGGTTTTGAAGTCGGAGAACATGGCTTCAATTCCCCAACGCATTCCATAATCGAGCACCTTGTACTCGGACGGTGCTGCATTCATGGCAATAATCCAAGGCTCTTTGTGCCCCTCCTCGTGAAGCACTCCAATGTTGCTAAAGACGCCCGTTCCGTAAAGCTCAGCGTTTACAAGCCCTTCGGGCATCAGTTGGGCAATTTCGCGCGTCATCATCTCGCCACCCTGATGTTGCAGTGTGATATTTCCCTTCATGCGCAGCCGGTAGTCCCATCCAGCCTCCTGGCACCATGCGACCAATCGGGCGGTTCCATAAAACCGATCTCCCGCCAGCAACACACGCGCATCCGCCGGGAGCCATGGGCGGACTGCTTCCAAAAGCTCATGTTGCACGCGCCATCCAATCGGCCCTTTGGTCTGGCGTACACGCCAGGCGACCGGGAGGGCCCGATCCCGCATCCGCACCGATAACATCAAAACCTCATGCCCTTCGTTGAGCTTGCTTTGATCAAGGGCCACCACAATCGTTTCTCCGGCCTCACACTGGCGGCGGAAAATTTCACCAACATAGGCCTGCATGATCTCATCAGTATCGATGTGAGGATTGCCCAGAACCCGCGAAATGTATTGATAGCGGTGGTCCACAGAGCCGATATCGCGGGGCAGAGCAGCCGCATTTTCCATCAGATTGACGCTGCGCGTGTTCAAAATCACGCTTGCTATGATGCACAATCCCTCCCGGCGCGACTTGTGATACCCGAGCAAGCGGTCCTGAAAATCCGCCTCAACCTTCGAATAAAGCTCTGAAAAACAAACATTTCCCAACAAACCAGCCTCCAATATCAGCAGTGGAGACTCCTTGAATCACACAGATCAGACAAACGTCAAATCAGATCCGGAAATTTTGAAGGGTGGTAAGGGCATTCCGCGAACAGTTAACTGATTTTGTGGTGAGCGTGCTTTTAATGGCCATCATCGTCATGGCCATAGTCGAAGCCGCGAAATTTCTATTTCGTGCGCAGTTTCACAAGCTGCAATTGCAATCGTGGTTTAAACGATTGAACAAAGAAAACAAATCGCCGTCTGATGGCGAAAACATGGAAGTTGATACCGCTGCCAACAGCCGTGCGTCGACGAATACAGGTATTTCACAAAATCAGGATAAATTGGAATACTACAACGCGTTCATCAAGCGGTTTTTTGAGGGAAGCACAATCCAGATTCATGATCGCAATGCCGACAAAAATGAACCCCCAAAGCCCCGGGGTGTTCTCAACAAATTGAAATCCGCCGTGACTCAAGCGCGCTTATTCTTATCCACGACGATTAAGTGGGTGTATGAGAATGTAATCAAACTCAAACTGCTCTCTGCAATTTCGATTTCACATCACCCGAATTTCCGTCTGCCACGAAAATTAGTAACTCCCAAGCACCCCCCACGTTTGAGTGTTATTGTCAGTTTTATGGTGAGTCGAATTTGCCATTTTGCGCGTGTTTTTTTTCTTTCTTGTCTGAATTCTGTGGCGCCGGGTTGATTTCTCTGAATCAGTGGTGGGATGGATCAGGTTGCCGCCCTTGAACAACTTCTCGCCACGGCTCTGCGTCGGATCGCTGAGCTTGAAGCTGCGTTGGCGAGCATGGCGGAAGAGATCACGGACCTGCGCCGACAGTTGGCCAAGAACAGCAGCAATAGCAGCAAGCCCCCTTCAAGTGATGGCCTGAAGAAGCCAGCCCCGCGCAGCCTGCGTGGCAAATCCGGAAAGAAAAGTGGCGGCCAAGTTGGCCACCGGGGCGACACCCTGCGCCAGACGTCAACACCCGACTTTGTCGAACGGCATGAGGCGACGCATTGCAGCGCCTGTCAGAGCGCCCTGACGGCGGAGATGGTGAAAGGGATCGAGAAGCGTCAGGTGTTCGACTTGCCTGCGCCACGCCTGGAGGTCACCGAGCATCAGGCGGCGGTTTATTGTTGCGACCATTGTCGAGCCACGACGACGGCTGGCTTTCCCGATGGCGTGGCCGCGCATGTGCAATATGGCACGCGCATGCGGGCAGTGGCGGTCTATTGCAATGTTCAGCAGCTGATACCCGAGGATCGGGTCTGCCAGCTTATGCGCGACCTGTTTGGGGCCACCAGCTTGTGCGCGGCCAGCGTGACCAACTGGACGCGCGGCGCGGCAAATAAGATGGGTGTCGTGGTTGAACACATTCTCGCCCGGCTTGCCGAAGGCGGCGTTCGGCATCTGGACGAGACCGGACTTCGTGTTGCCGGCAAGCTGCACTGGCTGCACACGATCTGCGATACCGCCTTCACCCATTACCGCATCAGCGCCAAACGCGGTGCTGTTCCAACCTTCCTGACCGGCGGGACGATCATTCATGATCACTGGAAACCCTACTACGCCCATATGAGCGGAGTGGACGCCCACGCCCTCTGCGGGGCGCATCACTTGCGCGAACTCAAGGCCATCGAAGAGATCGAAAAAGAGCCTTGGGCGACGGAGATGAGCGCAGTGCTTCATAGCGCCAATCAGCTCAGATGCGCGGCTCAGGATCAAGGCGAGACCGAACTCCCGGAACTGGTTCGCCAGGGTATAGTCACCAGATACATGGCGATCCTCGCCAAGGGGCTCGCCTTCCACGAACGCCAGCCCCCGCTGGCCAAAAGCCCCGGCACCCGCGGCCGAAAAGCCAGGCGGCCAGGCCACAACCTGCTCCTCCGCCTGCGTGACTACCGCGATGACGTTTTGCGATTCATCGCCGACTTCGCGGTCCCATTCACAAACAATCAGGCCGAACAGGACCTGCGCATGATGAAGCTGCGCATGAAAATCTCGGGCACCTTCCGCACCCTCGAGGGCGCGCGGGTCTTCGCCGACATCAGGTCCGTCATCTCGACGGCCAGAAAACACCGGTTCAACATCCTGGAAATCCTGACCCTGTCACCACCTCAGATCATCGCACGGCTCTGACGGAACAAAACCCCGCAACCCTATCGGACAGGGTGCTTGGGAGTTACGAAAATTATTCCTTAAACTTGTGGAAAACAGAACGCACGAAATTCTTGAACGTCACGCGAAGTATCCAAAATTGTTTGAAATACTAACCGACAGAGCCGATCCAAAGTTATTTCGACCTCAGGCTAACGAAACCGGAGCCGTTGGAAATTTACAAGTTGGAAATGAAAGTGAGAGCGGCGCTGGAACGCAATCGCGACCAAAAGATGTCACGCCGCCACCGAATGATGACGCCGTCTATGCCGCGCTGGAACGCAATCTTGACGCGTTTCAGCTTCATATGTCGCAAGCATGGCTCGACTACGTGCGCATTGCCTCTGCGGTGTCAGGTGCATTTGTGGGCTTGGTTCTTGGCTTTTCGCAATCGGGGTTCTCTGGGGCGCTTTTTGCCTGGATCTTTCTTGGCGTTCTATCGGGCTTGGTTGCATCTATCCTGCACGATCTGTTGAACCGGTTGACCGGGTCCGGAACATCCAGGGTTTGAATGCTTGGACTGAGGCGTTTCATACCTTGGATTGATCATGAACGGGATGTTTCCGTACGCGAAATCTTGTTGAAACCCAAAGGCAAACTGTCGCTTCGCACCGCCCCGCGCGGCGGCCAGCTTGCGAAAAACGTGAAAGAAACTGACCACGGCACAATTCCGTTTGGCAGCACTTCGTCAGCCAGCTTGTTGATTCACGGATTTGCAGTGAACGAAGAGGGCGCCACAAAATCTTATCAGGCGTTCTGCGGGATGCTGGATGATGCGCAATTGAAAGACACATATTGGGTCTATTGGCCAGGCGACATGTACCCGGATTTTCGTTCGAAAGCATCATACCACCCCGTCATCGAACGCGCCCAGGCTACTGCCGAAACCCTAGCTGAGTTTATTGCAGGCCGTCTTGCAAAATCTTCGATCCAAGAACCCTTCAAACTTCGGATATTCGCGCATTCGATGGGCTGCCGGGTCGCCTTGGAAACGCTAAAACAACTTCTGCCAATAACCGGAGCCTCAGCGCCGGGAAGAAGACTGGAGATCGAGCATGTTTCTTTGATGGCCGCAGCTGTACGGCGAGTGCATTTGCAAAAGGATATTCACCCCGATGACAGTTTGCGCGAAGTCATCATCGAGGCGCAAACCGCGCAAATCTATCGTTCCTATTGGGACTTCGTGCTGGCCGCCGTATTCAGGCTTGGACAGGCGTTTTCAACTACCAAAACCAAGCCGCCACGGTCCCTTCTGTCTGCGGTAGGCCGTTGGGGAATTCACGGCAAGAAACGCCCGGTTGGCACGCGCAAGACCGGCCCGACAGCCACAAAAGACACAATTACCGAGCTTGGGCACACGCAATATTGGTCAGATCCCTTTCTGATCGAATCTCATAAGAACAACATGCGGGGTGTAGAGCGGATCATGAAGCCGAATTCGGTAAGTATGCGACGTGTCAATGGGCGGACGATGACGCCGGTCAATGGCCCGGCGATCCGAGATTTCTGACGATCTGTCCAGTTTGTCAGTCTCCTCTTGTGCGCCGGGTCGGCACCAGTAACCTGTGGGCGACCCAAAAAAAATGAGGTTCCTAATGCAACTTTCGCAAATTGGCATCTACGGCCTTGGCACAATGGGCAGCGCGTTGGCGTTGAACATGGCGGAAGAAGGCTTTGAGGTTGCCGTGACCAACCGCGAAACGTCGTGGATCGTGGATTTCGTGCGTGAAGCGGATGAATTGCGCGGCAATCTGAACCCGTATGTGACGCTGAAAGAGTTTATCCACGGGATGCAGACCCCGCGGGTCATTCTGTTCATGATCCCGTCGGGCGCGCCGCTGGACAGTATGATCGAAAAGATCGTGCCGCTGCTGGATCAGGGGGACACGATAATCGACGGCGGCAATTCCGATTTCAATCTCACGCGGCGCCGTTCGGCTGAACTGACCGCGCAGGGTATCCATTTCGTCGGCATGGGCGTTTCAGGCGGGGAAGAGGGCGCCCGCCACGGGCCATCGATCATGGTGGGCGGCACAGAACACAGCTGGACCCAGCTGAAGCCGGTGGTTCAGGCGATTGCGGCCAAGTTTGAAGGCGATCCGTGTGTGGATCATCTTGGCCCCGACGGGGCGGGGCATTTCGTCAAGACGGTTCATAACGGCATCGAATACGCCGACATGCAGATGATCGTCGAAGTTTATGGCATGATGCGCGCCGCCGGACGCGCGCCTGCTGAAATGGGCGCGGTCTTTACCGGTTGGAATGAAGGCGCGCTTAAAAGTTATCTGGTTGAGATTACTGGAAAAGTATTGGCCGCGACCGATCCGGATTCGGGCGCGCCGATGGTCGATGTGATCCTCGACAAGGCCGGTCAGAAAGGCACCGGGCGCTGGACGGTGATCGAGGCATTGAAGCTTGGTCAATCCGCCTCGACCATAGAGGCAGCCGTCGGTGCACGGTCGTGGTCGTCGATGAAGGATCTGCGTGAGATCGGGGAAAAGGCGCTGGCGGCGAAAGCCGAGGCAGCGCCGGAGGTTTCGGATCAGCAGTTTGAGCAGGCGTTGCTGGCGGCGCGTATCATCGCCTACGCGCAGGGGTTCACATTGCTGGCCGCCGCCTCCGAGGAATATGAGTGGTCATTGAATTTGTCGCGGGTGGCGGAAATCTGGCGCGCCGGGTGCATCATTCGCTCGGCATTGCTGGATGACATATCTACGGCATTCCAATCGCCGCCGCCGGGGGCAAACCTGATTTTGGATGATGGTTTCGCGGCGATGCTGGCAGAAAATATCCGGTCTTTGCGGGATGTTGTGGTCGCGGCGGCGGCCAGTGGGGCGCCGGTGCCGGCACTGGCGGCGGCGCTTTCCTATTACGACTCGATGCGCCATGCGCGTGGCACCGCAAATCTGATCCAGGGCCAGCGCGACTTTTTTGGGGCGCATGGGTTTGAGCGGGTGGATCGCACCGGAAAAGGGTTTCATGGGCCCTGGGGGAGTGGCGCCTAGGCGATATTCGGACGAAGGCGTGGGTTGCAGTGGTTACTGAAAAAATGTGCACAGACGCGTAGCGGCGGGCCGTGGCGCGGCGAGCAAATGGTTGCACCTGCCGCTTAACCCCGCGAATTCCGCAAAAGCGCAGAACGCCGCGCGCACCTCACCAAATTGCCGGGCTAAGGGAAGGCCCATCGATGTGCGACGGCCCAAGGGCCTTGAGTCCGCGCAGGGCTTTGGGCATGAATGTTTGCCCAAGGCAAACACAAGTCCGGTGTCACGCTTGTAGGGGAACACTTTCGCCGGCGTCCAATGCTTCGACAACATCCGCTTGTTCCCGGTCTTCAACCAACCCATTCAATGGTTCAATCGCGTCCATCGGCAAGTCGTCGGAAGGTTGTTGGGGCAGGGCCATCGGCCCGGGCAATGTCGGCGCGCCGCTGAGCAGTTCACTTCCGGGCTCAAATTCAGGGTCTGTCCGTGGCACCGGCGCTGCGCCATTGGCGGGGCTGCGAAGCCTGACGGCCCGCGCATTGCCGGATCGCCCAAGTCGCGCGCTGATCACCGTGTTGCCGTCCCGACCGATCATGCCGACATCGTCGATACTGGCATTTGACAATGGCAGCAACTGGCCGACCTCGAATTTTGTAATGTCCGAAAGCGGCAGGGACAGTTCGCACAGTACCGCCTCTAGTGCGGCATGGGTTGCCAGAACGGATTTGTTAAGTGTGGCCGCCCACTGCCCGTCATTGTTCTGATCCGGTACTACTGTTGGTCGCTCCATCGGCACGATCAGCGACATCTTCCCGATCTTCGCGCCGAAGCCGAATTCGACCTCAACCGTCAGGCGAAGATGTGCGGCATCGGCCAAAACCATTTGTGCGGCGCGGCCATCGCCCAGCAACGTATCGCAGGTATAGCCATCAACCGGTGGGAGGGGCGAACACTCTGCCGCTAAACCGCCCAGATTGGCCAGCGCCGGGTCCAGCCACGCGCGGGTCAGGGCAGCATCGGTGCCGGTTGCCCGCCGCTCCGCCGCCTCGCGCTTTAACACCTGACCCATCGTTGCGGCCTCAATTACGGCGCCAAGGCATTGCGGGCACAAAACCGCGACACCCACGCCACCGCCGGGTGCGCGCAGCATGAGGAACAGCCCGGAATCCGGCAGGTGATCTGTCAGATCCTCGGGCAGATGGGTTTCCTGTTCGAATTCCCGGACGCCGACGGCAATCTTCAATACCTCGTCGGCTGCGCGCACCAACGCGGTGCGCAACGCCTTATCAAGCGTCATCGCCGTTGGCCCGACCTTGACCCGCTGTGCCCCCGCCATCCGGCGCAGCACCGATATGTCCTGCGTTTCTGCCATGAACCCGCCTGCCGCCTACGATGGGTTTTTGGCACGGGGGTGTTGAGAAAGGATTACTCTGCGGCTTTTGCCTGCGCGTTTGGCACTGTCACACGGAATGCGGCACCGTTCTGGCCCGGCAGGTAAGAGATTGAACCACCAAGCTTTTCCATGATTTCCCGACAGATCGCGAGACCCAGCCCTGCGCCCCCGGCTTGGGCCTTGTCGCCAAGGCGCGAGAATTTCTCGAATATCACGGCTTGCGCAGACCGTGGAATACCAGTGCCATTGTCGATGAAATCGATGATCGCCTGGCCGCCACGCTGGGCCACACGGATTGTCAGTTTTGGCGCATCGGCGTCACAGTATTTCTGAGCATTCGCGATGAGGTTTATAAAGACCTGCGCCAAGCGGTCGGAATCTGTGGTGATTACGACGCCTTCCTTATCTGGATTGCGCACAATTTTCAGATCGTTTTCGCCTTCGCCAACAGTTGTCACGGCGCGCTCAAGCACATCATGCAGATTGCCGCTTTGCAGGTTCAGGCTGACCTGTCCGTTTTCAAGCACACTTAGGTCAAGCAGATCGTCCAACAGCCGGGTCAGCCGGATCGTTTCGTCGTGGATGATGGTTGAAAACTTGTTCTGCTCGTCCTCGGGCATCGGTCCAGACATCAGGATTTCCGAAAACGCCCGGATCGACGTCATCGGCGTGCGCAATTCATGACTGATCTGGCTGAGAAACGCGTCCTTCTGGATCGACAAGGCGGTCAGCTTTTCATTGGCGTCACGCAGCTTTCCGGCGGTTTGGGCCAGCTCTTCTGACTTCGCCTCTAGCTGGCTGGAATATTCCATGATCTGCGCGGTTTCATCGGCCACCGCCATCAAGTCCTGAACCGAGACCTGCGCGCCGCCCACGATCTGGCCGATCATCGCATGGGCCGTTGCGGCGCCTACGGAACCGGACAGTTCGCGTTCAAGGCTTTCGATAAATTGCGGTGTGGTTTCGGGCAGGTAGCCGACCTTGCCCTGTGCTTTTGCGGTATTTTCAAACAGTTCCAGCGCCTCGCTTGGGCCCAAAATCCGCTGTGCCATGACCATCAGGTCTTCGGCTTCTGCCGCGCTGGAGGTCCAGCCGCGCCGGTTGGCGGAATGTTCAAAAACATTGACGAATTGCGCGCCTTGCAGGCGTTCCAGCGGTTTTGGGAAGGACACGAGCGAGCCGATGATGAACCCACAGGTGTTCAGCGTGATCGACCACAAAACGGCGTGGACAACCGGATCCAGCCCGTCAATCCCGAACAGCGCGCGCGGGCGCAGCCAGCCGATGCCCAAGGGGCCGTTTTCGAGCACTCTTGCCGACATCAGGACCGTGTCGCCAAAGCTGGGGATGAAGATCGTGTAGGCCCAGATCGTGAAGCCGATGCACAGCCCCAACGCTGCGCCGATGCGCGTTGCACCGCGCCAGAAGATGCCACCCAACAGCGCGGGCAGCACTTGTGCGACGCCGATAAAGGCGATCAAACCGATTGCGGCAAGTGCGCCGCTGCCACCGGAGAAGTAGAAATAGAGATAGCCGAGGAAAAGGATCGCCCCGATGGAAATGCGCCGTGCGAGGATGGCGACGAACCGCACGTCACCGGAAACAGAGGCGCCACCGCTTTGGATGTTCAGCCAGATCGGCATCACGATGTGGTTGGACACCATCGTTGACAGCGCGATTGCAGCGACGATCACCATTGAAGTTGCCGAAGAAAATCCACCAAGGAAGGACAGCATCGCCAGCCCTTCCTGACCCAGCGCCAGCGGCACGGTCAGCACGTAAAGGTCGGGATTCCCATTGGGCAGGACCGACAGGCCGACAACCGCGATCGGAATCACGAACAGGCTCATCAGGAACAGGTAAAGCGGGAAGGCCCAGCTGGCGACGGCGACGTGGCGCTCTTCCACGTTCTCGACGACCATCACCTGAAACATGCGCGGCAGGCAGATGAAGGCGGCGGCGGACAGGAAGATCAGCGTGGTCCAGCGCCCGCCAGCCAAATTCCACTCGGCGATGTTGGAGGCCGCGACCTTGTCCATGATCGCGCCCGCGCCGCCAGCGACGCCCCAGACGACGAAAATACCCACGGCCAACAATGCCACGAGCTTTACGACCGCCTCCAACGCGATGGCGGTGACGACCCCGTGGTGACGTTCGTTGGCGTCGAGCCGCCTTGTGCCGAACAGGATGGTGAAAAGCGCCAGACCCGCAGCAACGATCAGGGCCGTGTCGGCCAATTCCTCGACACTTGGGATCACACCCGCCTCGCTGGAAAACACCGTGAAGGACAATGTCACCGATTGCAGTTGCAACGCGATGTAGGGCGTGGTGCCAATCACCGCGAGAATGGTGACAACGACGCCGAGGAAATTCGACTTGCCATACCGGCTGGAGATCAGGTCGGCGATGGAGGTGATACGCTGGCTGCGCCCGATGCGTACCAGCTTGCGCACCAGCCACCACCAGCCGATCATCACAATAGTCGGCCCCAGATAGATCGTGACGAATTCAAGTCCTGAGCGCACAGCGTAGCCAACCGCGCCGTAAAACGTCCACGCCGTGCAATAGATCGAAAGAGAAAGCGTATAGACGATGGGGGAACGCAGCCATCCGGCAAGACCGCGGTCCGCCAGCCGTTCCGCTGCAAAGGCCACCAGGAACAACAGTGCGACATAGGCCACGCAGACAAAGGCAAGGACGTTGAACCCGATCATTCGGTTGGTCCCGGGTTGTCGGGTTCGCTGGACCGTAACAGGCGGGTCAACCCCGCCGCCAATACGATCAACCCGGCCCAGATCGCAAAGATATAAACGAAGCCGCGCGCGGTGGCTGCCGGGTCCTGATTGTCAGTGGACCAGAGCAACGGCACCAAGAACAGCAGAATGCCAAGGATCGGCAGAAGGCGCACCGCATCAATCATCCGCCGCCGCCGATAGGTTCGGCGTTCCAGATACGGGGAGGATGCGGGCTGGTTCATTGCCCGGTCAACTCGCGAACAGAGGCCAGCATTTCACTGTTTGAAAAGGGCTTGGTCATGAACTGGCTCGCGCCATAACGTTCCGCCAGTTCGCGGTCGCGCTTCTGCCCGCGTGCCGTCAACATCAGGACTGGAAGTTCTGCGGTGGAGGGGTCGGCGCGCAATTCCTGCAATACGTCAAACCCTGATTTGTTCGGCAGCATGACGTCCAATATTACCACATCCGGGCCCCGTCGGGTCACTTCGGCAATTGCCGTTGCGCCATCGGCGTGGGTGTCGACCGTCCAGCCATCGCGCGACAGGATGAAACTGATGGCCTGAATGATGTTCGGCTCATCCTCGATCAGCAAAACCCTTTTGTTCATCCTCAGGCTCCCCTCCCCAGACACGCGCATATCGCGTGTTCGCCAAGAATATTGCCTTTTGATGGCCTGCTGTCAAAAAAGCGGCGTCAGTGTTTGGCAAGTTGCAACACTGTTGCTTCGCGGCGCACATCGCAGGTTTCGCGCGGGCAGATGCGGCAGGACACACCAAGAGGCAGCGATGCCATCGCCGGGAGTTCGCACCGGTCGGACGGAATGATCAGCATAGTCGCCTCATGAACCGGCGGCGTATCAAAGCCGCCGTCATGAATGGGTTGCGCATATGCGAAGGTCAGAAACCGCATTACGTCGCGACCGGTCGTTTCCACAACCACGCGGATCGGAGTCATGGGTCGCGCCAATGCCTGATACAGCGGCCAAAGCGGGCAAGTCGCGCCATAGCGGGGCAGGGCGAAGCCTTCAGTCGGTTTGCGAAACGTCAACGTGCCGGAACTGTCACAGGTGACGAAGCCCAACCTGCCTTGCGCTTCTGGCGTGGGCAGGCAGCCCAGCCGGCGCAGGACCGCGCCGGGGTTGGTGTGAAACTGGCGGGCAAGGGCGACCGGATCGAATTGGGCCGTTTCGGCGGCGGCGGCAATTTCACGGAGCGGCATCTGCGCGGCGTCCTGCCGGTAGCGCTCAAAATGCTTTGCCGCCATTTGGCGTGCGGCGTCGGTCGAAATCCCCGGTGCGGCCTGGAACAATTCCGTGTCCGAGGGCGGCAGGGCACGTTCGAGCTCGGGGATGTGGAAATCGCGCGGCTCAAGCCAGTCCTCCAACTCGTTCAGTGGTTCGCGCCGGTCGCCTTCATTGCCCTCAACGCCTTCCAGATACGCCACCAGTGCCTGACTGGATTCCGCCAGCCGCTGACTGTCTTCATGGATGTTGCGGTGAAAGCGCTCGCGCCACTCGGCTTCGATCTCCCGGGTTTCGACCAGAATCGAGGCCGCTGACCCGATGGCGGTTACGTTTGACAAGAGTTCGTGCAGCGACGCGGCAAGGTGGGTGTCATGCACCGCGCGACCGGCGAGTGTTTCGAGCGCACGTTCCTGATCGCGCACCTTGCCCAGCATCGCCATCAGCAAGGCCGCCCAGCCGGGATAGCGACCCGCGAATTCCTCGACATGGTCGACCTCGGCACCAACCTCAGGAAACTCCGCCGCCGCATCCTGCAGCGCGGCCAGAACCGCCTCGCCCGCGCCATCGGTCAACCCGGCCACGTCAATTTGCAACGCCTCCGCCAGATCGCCCAAAAGCTTGCCACCGATTCTGCGGCGGTTGTGTTCAATGAGGTTGAGGTAGGAAGGAGAGATGCCGACAGTTTGCGCTAACGCCGATTGCTTCATCCCCGCGTTCACCCGCCTTTCGCGTATGCGGGACCCTGTGAGCGCGTGAATTGCCATTCCGACTCTTCCTTGATTCGCAACAGATTGCGCCGAAACTGTAAAGAAATTTACTATCCGATCAGGTGTTCTTGTTCAATTATTGACAGAATTTCCGTTACGTTAAAAGCCCTTATTGCGAAATTTTCCTGCGCGCCGGATAACTGGAAGTATCCTTTACAAAGGGTCCGGCATCAACACGAGGGATGAGTGCCGGAGGGACATTTACTCAACGGGAGGAACTCCATGTCCAAAATGAACCTAACTCGTCGTGGCGCGCTGAAGACTGGTGCCGCCGCAGGTGCCGGTCTGGCTCTGCCGACGATTTTCACCGCAAGCTCGGCTGCGGCTTACACCAATGAACCCACCGGCGGTTCGGTCACTCTTGGCTTCAACGTGCCGCAGACCGGTCCTTATGCGGATGAGGGTAACGACGAATTGCTGGCGCAAGAGCTGGCTGTTGAGCACATCAACGGCGAAGGCGACGGCGGCTGTCTGAATACCTTCACCTCGAAGGCGCTTCAGGGCAACGGCATTCTCGGCAAGAAGGTCGAGTTCGTCACAGGCGACACGCAGACCAAATCTGACGCTGCACGTGCATCGGCCAAGTCGATGATCGAAAAAGACGGCGCCATCATGGTCAACGGCGGTTCGTCCTCGGGCGTGGCAATTGCTGTTCAGGGTCTGTGCCAGGAAGCCGGCATCATCTTCATGGCTGGTCTGACGCACTCCAACGACACAACCGGTAAGGACCGCAAGGCCAACGGTTTCCGTCACTTCTTCAACGCTTACATGTCGGCGGCCGCACTGGCACCGATCCTCGAAAAGGAACTGGGCGCTGATCGTAATGCCTATCACCTGACCGCGGATTACACATGGGGCTGGAGCCAGCAGGAATCGATCGCTGCTGCGACCGAGGCGATGGGTTGGAATACTGTCAACAACGTGCTGACGCCGTTGGCGTCCACCGACTTTTCGTCCTATATCGCTCCGGTTATCAACGCTGGTGCTGACGTTCTGGTTCTGAACCACTACGGCGGTAACATGGTGAACTCGCTGACCAACGCGATCCAGTTCGACATGCTGAACAAGCAGGTGAACGGCAAAGACTTCAAGATCGTCGTACCGCTTTACTCGGAACTGATGGCCGCTGGTGCGGGTGAGAACATCAAAGGCGTGTTCGGCTCGATGAACTATAACTGGCAGCTTCAGAACGAAGGTTCTGCCGCGTTTGTTAAGTCGTTTGGCGAAAAGTACGGTAAGCCGCCTTCGAACTCTGCTCAGACATGCTACGCACAGACGCTGCTTTATGCAGACGCTTGTGAGCGTGCCGGCACCTTCAACCCCTGCGGTGTTGCAGAGGCTCTGGAAGGCTTCGAGTTCGACGGTCTGGGCAACGGTCCGACACTTTATCGTGCTGACGACCACCAGTGCTTCAAGGACGTGCTTGTTGTGAAGGGTGCTGAAAACCCGACCAACGCGTTTGACACGCTTGAAATCGTCGAAATCACTCCGACCGAGCAGGTGACTTACGAACCAAACAATCCGCTGTTTGGTGGTGATGACGCGACGCTGGGTGAGTGTAACCCGGGCGCCTAAGCGCGAACGGCGCGGTCTCCCTACGGGAGATTGTGCAACACAAAATGGTTTTCCCCGGTATGATCCGGGGAAAACACAATTCGGCCATCCAAGGTGGGGATCATGGAATCTTTTCTCCTGCAAATTCTGAACGGTCTGGACAAGGGCTCTGCCTATGCGCTGATCGCGCTGGGTCTGACCCTGATCTTCGGCACACTCGGGGTCGTGAACTTCGCGCATGGCGCGCTGTTCATGATCGGCGCGTTCTGCGCGGTCACGCTGCAAAAGTTGCTGTCGGCCAGCTACGTTGTCGTTGACGAAACCCAGAAAGATTTTCTTGGCAATCCGCTGAAGGTGGATGTGCCTTACGTGCAGGGCTGGTTCGGAGATGCCACCGGAGCTGCGATCATCGACTGGGCTGTGCCACTGGCAATTCTGATGGCAATACCGGTTATGGTCCTGATCGGCGTCATCATGGAACGCGGTCTGATCAAGCATTTCTACAAACGCCCCCACGCCGACCAGATTCTTGTGACATTCGGTCTGGCCATCGTTTTGCAAGAAATCATCAAATATTACTTCGGCGCCAACCCGATCCAGACCCCAGCGCCCGACGCGATGTCCGGTGTGTGGAATCTGGGCGCGGTCATCGGGCTAGAGCTTTCCTACCCGATCTGGCGCATCACCTACTTCCTGTTCTCATTACTGATCATCGGCGGCGTGTTTGCCTTCCTGCAATTCACCACCTTCGGCATGGTCGTGCGCGCCGGTATGGCGGATCGAGAGACCGTGCAGATGCTGGGCATCAATATCGACCGCCGGTTTACCATCATGTTCGGTGTCGCTGCGGCAGTCGCGGGGCTTGCGGGCGTGATGTACGGCCCGATCAACCCTCCGAACTATCACATGGGCATGGACTTTCTCGTCCTCAGCTTCGTTGTCGTGGTTGTCGGCGGTATGGGATCGCTTCCGGGTGCCGTTCTGGCCGGGTTCGTTCTGGGTATTCTTGAAAGCTTCGCCTCGACCACCTGGGCGACCACGACACTTCCTGGCATCAACCAGGTCATCATCTACCTTGTCGCCATCATCGTTCTTCTGGCCCTTCCACGTGGCCTGATGGGACGTAAAGGCGTGATGGAGGAATAAGCCATGCTGGGTCTCAACAGAAAAGACGGCACGCTTCTGATCATTGTTGCGCTTTGCGTCGTCCTCGCTCCATTCGCGCTGAACCCGTTTCCGGCTGACAGCGCGATGGCACAGTTCAACGCCGGGTACCCGGACCTGATGCAGAAGTTCGTGATCTTCGGCATTTTCGCCATCGGGTTCAACATCCTGTTCGGTCTGACCGGGTACCTTTCCTTCGGTCACGCCGCTTTCCTCGGTGTCGGCAGCTACAGCTGCGTCTGGATGTTCAAGCTTCTGGGCTACAACGTGCTGCCGGGTATCGCGCTCAGCATAATCGTCTCGGGGCTTTTCGCCCTGGCAATGGGGCTTCTCAGCTTGCGCCGGACTGGCATATACTTTTCGATCCTGACGCTGGCCTTTGCGCAGATGTCCTTCGCGCTCGCCTACTCGGTCCTGTCGAACCCTAAGTTCAATCTGACCAATGGCGAAACCGGCCTACAAGTCTATGCCGATGACCCGCAGTGGTTCAAAATCGAAGGCATGCCGGATCTGCCGCATCTTTTCGGCCTGTCCATGCGGGCAACCGAGAAATGGCAGATTGGAGCATGGGAATTCCAGTTTAACGCGGGTTACTATCTTTGTGCCGCGTTCATGCTGATCTGCTTTTACCTTGCGATCCGCATCTTCCGCTCTCCCTTCGGAATGATGCTGCGCGCGGTGAAATCGAACCAGCAACGCATGAACTATACCGGCCTGAACCCGCGTCCTTATACGCTCGCCGCTTTCGTGATTTCCGGCATGTATGCCGGTCTGGCTGGTGGCCTCCTCTCGGCGGTTGACCCGCTGGCAGGCGCTGAACGGATGCAATGGACCGCAAGCGGCGAGGTTGTTCTGATGACGATCCTCGGCGGTGCGGGAACGCTCATCGGTCCGGTCCTCGGCGCAGGCCTTATCAAATACTTCGAAGCTATCTTCTCGAAGATCAACGACAATGTACTGCATGGCTGGTTCGCATTCATGCCCGACGGGATGGAAGATTTCGTTGTCTTCCTGATCCACCCCTTCGTGGGCAAGGGCTGGCACCTGACGCTTGGCATCGTGTTCATGCTGGTCGTCATCTTCCTGCCCGGTGGCTTGGTCGAAGGCGGCCAGAAGATCGGCAAGCGTCTGACCGGACGCGGCAAGAAGGCCGAAGATGGTACGCATCGCCCCGAAACCACGCCAAGTGCGGCAGAGTAAGGAGATACGCTAATGGGTATTCTCGAGGTCAAAGGCGTCAACAAGCGCTTCGGCGGTCTGCAAGCGCTGGGTGACGTGAACCTGAGTGTGGAAGAACGCTCTGTCCACGCCATCATCGGCCCCAATGGCGCCGGCAAATCCACCCTGCTGAACGTTCTCGTCGGCAAGCTGATCCCCGATACCGGATCCGTCATCTTTGACGGCCAGTCGGTCTTGGGCCGCAAGCCGTTTGAGATCAACCAGATGGGCATTTCGCGTGTGTTCCAGACGCCGGAAATCTTCGCCGACCTGACGGTGAAGGAAAACGTCATGATCCCGTGTCTCGCGACGCGCGACGGCTCTTTCCGGATGCATGCCTGGGAACGCACGGCGAAAGACGGCGAAGTCAACGACCGCGCCGAAGAGATGCTGGCCGAACTGAACATGCAGGACAAGCTGCATGTCCACGCGGGCAGCCTGTCACGCGGCGACAAGCGGCGGCTGGAAATTGCAATGTGCCTGTCGCAGCAACCGCGCCTTCTGCTGTTGGACGAACCCACCGCCGGGATGGCACGGGCCGATACTAATAACACGATCGACCTGTTGAAAGAGATCCACGAAAGGCGCGACATCACCATCGCGATTATCGAACACGATATGCATGTTGTTTTCAGCCTTGCACAGCGCATCACCGTTCTGGCGCAAGGCATGCCGCTGGTCGAAGACACGCCTGATAACATCAAGGGCCATCCGAAGGTCCGCGAAGCCTATCTTGGGGAGAGCACCTGATGGTACTGACCGAAGACCAACTTTCGACGCGAAAACCGAAGGATTTCTCGGCCCATGCCAACAAGGCGGCCACCGCACCGGCGTTCTGCAATGTCTATGACATCCACGCCTATTACGGCGAAAGCTATATCGTGCAAGGCGTCAGCTTTACGGTGCACGAGGGTGAAATCCTTGCGCTTCTGGGCCGGAACGGCGCAGGTAAAACATCGACCCTGCGCACGATCGCGCGGCTTGATGACCCGCAATTGACGCATGGTGAAATCCGGCTGGATCACCAGAACCTGCACGAGATGAACAGCCACCAGGCCGCCGTTGCCGGCGTTCAGCTGGTGCCAGAAGACCGGCGGATCATTCCGGGTCTGACCGTGCAGGAGAACCTGGAACTGGCACAGATCGTGGAGCCGAAGGGCTGGTCCATTGACCGCGTGTTCGATTTGTTCCCGCGTCTTGGCGAACGGCGCAAGCAAGAGGGCGTCACGCTTTCGGGTGGCGAACAGCAGATGCTGGCAATTGCCCGCGCCTTGACGCGCGACATTAAGTTGCTGTTGCTCGACGAACCCTACGAGGGACTGGCCCCGGTGATCGTGGACGAGATCGAGAAGACCCTGAACGTGATCAAGGAACAGGGCATCACGACCGTGATCGTCGAACAGAACGCCGTGCGCGCGCTGAACCTTGCGGATCGTTCTGTCATTCTCGACACAGGGACCGTCGTGTTTGACGGCACCGCAAAAGAGGTGCTGGATAACGCCGAACTCAGGGCCGAATACCTGGCCATTTAGGAACCACACGCCCCGGGCTTGAACCGGGGCCTCCGACCCAACAATCAGATCCCGGGTCAAGCCCGGGACGGGACAGCATTAACACCAAGGGTATCGCCATGACCGACCTCTACGCGCCATCTGCGGAATTCGCCGCCAATGCTCATGCCGACAAGGCGAAATATGACGAGATGTACGCCGCCTCCATCGCTGACCCCGATGCATTCTGGGGCGAACAGGGCAAGCGGCTGGACTGGATCAAGCCCTATACCAAGGTTCGCAACGTTTCCTATGCGCACCCGGACGTCTCGATCAAATGGTTCGAAGACGGCACGCTGAACGTTTCCGCCAACTGCATCGACCGCCACCTTGCCACGCGCGGCGACCAGACGGCGATCATCTGGGAACCGGATGACCCGGAAGCGCCGTCTAAGCACATCACTTACAACGAACTGCACGAACAGGTTTCCAAACTCGCCAATGTCTATAAAGGCCTCGGTGTCGGCAAAGGCGACCGCGTTGTCCTTTACATGCCAATGATCCCCGAAGCGGCTTATGCGATGCTGGCCTGCAACCGTATCGGCGCGATCCATTCCATCGTGTTTGGCGGCTTCTCTGCCGATGCGCTGGCGGCGCGTGTGGATGGCTGCAAGGCCTCGCTGATCGTTACCGCAGACGAAGCCCCGCGCGGTGGCCGCAACACCGCGCTGAAAGCCAATGCCGACAAGGCGCTGGAAATCTGCGGTGATGTTCCGATGCTGGTCGTTGCCCGCACCGGCGGTGGCCCCGGCATGAAGGAGGGGCGTGATCATTCATATGAGGCACTGATGGCGGAGGCTTCCGCCGACTGCCCGCCCGAAGAAATGAACGCTGAAGACCCGCTGTTCATCCTTTACACGTCCGGTTCCACCGGCGCGCCTAAGGGTGTCGTGCACACCACCGGCGGCTATCTGCTTTATGCCGCGATGACGCACCACTATGTCTTCGATTACCATGACGGCGACATCTTCTGGTGCACCGCGGATGTCGGCTGGGTCACCGGCCACAGCTATATCGTCTATGGGCCGCTGGCCAACGGCGCGACCACGTTGATGTTCGAAGGTGTGCCAACCTATCCCGATGCCGGGCGTTTCTGGTCGGTCTGCGAAGAGCATAAAGTGAACCAGTTCTACACCGCCCCGACCGCCATCCGCGCGCTGATGGGGCAGGGGGATGACTGGGTCACCAAATACGACCTGTCGTCCATCAAGGTGCTCGGCACCGTTGGCGAACCGATCAACCCCGAGGCCTGGGATTGGTACAACGAGATCGTCGGCAAGGGCAACGCGCCCATCGTCGACACATGGTGGCAAACCGAAACCGGCGGCCACCTGATGACCCCGCTGCCCGGCGCTACGACCACCAAGCCCGGGTCCTGCACTTTCCCGTTCTTCGGGATTGAGCCGGTGATCCTTGAACCCACCTCGGGCGCTGAAATCCACGACACGGAAGCCGAGGGTGTTCTGTGCATGAAGTCCAGCTGGCCCGGTCAGATGCGCACAGTTTACGGCGACCATGACCGGTTCGTGAAAACCTATTTCAGCGATTACAAAGGCTATTATTTCACCGGCGACGGCTGCCGCCGCGACGCGGATGGCTATTACTGGATCACCGGTCGCGTCGATGATGTGATCAACGTTTCCGGCCACCGGATGGGCACGGCAGAGGTCGAATCTGCTTTGGTCGCACATCCCAAAGTCGCCGAAAGTGCCGTGGTCGGCTATCCTCACGACATCAAGGGGCAGGGCATCTATGCTTATGTCACCCTTATGGGGGGCGAGGAATATACGGACGAATTGCGCACCGAACTGTCAAACTGGGTCCGCAAGGAAATCGGCCCCATCGCCAAGCCGGACCTGATCCAATGGGCGCCCGGTTTGCCGAAAACACGCTCCGGTAAAATCATGCGCCGCATTCTGCGCAAGATCGCCGAAGACGATTTTGGCGCGCTGGGCGATACCTCGACTCTGGCCGATCCGTCAGTGGTTGAAGATCTGATCGAAAACCGGATGAACCGGTAGTCACAGAAGTCTCCCTGTTCCGGGCTGGTACCGGACGCCAACTCCAAACCCCGCCGTGGCGGGGTTTTTCTTGGCGCTTACAGGCGTGCCTGCTATCGTGTTGGGGTATTTGTAGTTAACAAACCCAACCCAGCATTGTGAGCAAGCGCATGTTAGACGAAGCCACCAAGGCCGAAATCGCAAAGCATTTTGAAGAGCGTGACGACGGATTCGCGGCGCGTCAGGAATTGGCGATCCGCGACAGGATCGAGGGCAAGCTTCAGGAAATTGAAGACCGCCGCCGCAACCGGTTTCAGTTTCTGACGGCAATCGGTGGGTTTTCTCTGATCGGGATTGTGACGCTGGCGTGGAATTTCATTTCGCTGCAGGCAGAGGATGCCGCCCGTGTCGCCGCCGAGGCTGCCGTCGCTGAAGCAAATGCAAAAGTCACCGCAACGCAGGTTGAACTGGACGCCGCGCTCGCGACGATGAGCGCGAATGCCGCCGAATTTGACCGCCTGAAGGTCGCCATCGGCAACACCAATGAACTGGTAATCGAGGCAGAGCGGCAAATTCAGGAGCTGAAACTGGAAGCCATCGACATCCTGTCTCAGGTCAACACGATCCGAGGCAGCGTGACAGTGATGGACGGCTTCGCCAAGGTGCAGCGCGAACTGAATGAGTTGCGGCTAAAAGTCGAACGCAGCGAAATAGCGCTTGAACAGGCCTCGTCAGAGGGCGATGATTCCGGCAGTGGCGGGCAGACCCTTGAAAGCTTGTTTTCAGGTGGGGAACCGGAAACTCCGGCGGAGGAAGACCAATGAAATCCAGGTTAACATTTGTGGCTGCGCTTCTGGGCTCAGCGGCGTTTTCAACCGTAGCGCAGGCACAAAGTGAATCCGCAAGCTGTGCTGGTGAACTTGGGGCAAAATCCAACGCGCTGGATTTGATCTTCTGTGTCCGTACGCTTGCCTTGGAACTGGATCAGGCGCTCTCAGAAATGGCATTCCTGCAGGAACGGCTCTCCAATGTGCGGAATGTGCCCAGTGGCGCGGTGATGGCCTTTGACCGGCGCGGGGAATGTCCGGATGGTTGGTCTGATTACACACCCGGCGCAGGGCGTGTGATCATTGGCACAGGTGCCGGAAATTTCGACCCCGAGGGAAATGCGCTGACGGAAAGGGAATTGGGCAAAACCGGCGGGTTTGAGGCAATCAAGCTGGAGCTTGAGCACATGCCAAGTCACAGTCACGCCCTGTCATCCGGCCCACAGGAACACGTTTCGGAATTCGCGCCTCATAATGGATTCGCCGGTAGCAATGAGCCTTTCGGCCTCTACGAGGTATTCAACCCGAACCCGGAACCCTGGGCTGGCGGCAGCGATAACCTTCACGAAGAAACGCTTCGCGCGGACGGTGGCGATGCGGCACACAACAACATGCCGCCCTACATCGCGCTAAATCTTTGCAAGAAAGACTAGCCGGGGCGCCGCTCGCGGCTCCCCCTAAGGTATAGTATTCCCGCCCCATACACCGTTAACGATTGATCCGTTTAACGAAGAGATATGCCCAAAAGTTGGTGACGGCCTTCATCAGGCGGCGATTTGAACTTGCTTGATGCCGTCCTTGAATTCAACCCCCTGAATGACTTCGGGTAGACGGTTTGGTCCGGAGATCTTCCGCCACTTTTTCTTGGCTGACCATTGTCTGACAGGGTATTGCGCAGCAATGTCCCGAGAAGGATCATCAGCCTGTACACCATAGCGAGGGCGGTTTTGCGGTTCAGGCAGCCCTTGGTTTTCCGGGTGCGGTTCCTGACAGTGGCAAAAACGCTTTCAATTGGGTTCGTGGTTCGGATGTGCTTCCAGTGTTCGGCAGGGAAGTCATAGAAAGCCAACAATTCACTGCGGTCTTTCACCAACTTGGCGACGGCCTTCTCGTATTTCACGCCGTAGGTTTCCACGAAAAGATCGAAAGCCGCGTTCGCCTCCTTCCTGGTCTCGGCCATCTGTTACCTGACAGGTGAATGCATGCATTCACCGAGAGGGCAGATGTCCTGAAGATCGGACTTGGCCTTTTCGTGTAAAGATTTTGGCATCGCGCCCAACACGTTGGCTGTTTTGTGGACCCAGCATCGCTGTTCGCGCGTCTCGGGGAAGACATCGCGCAGAGCGGTCCAAAACCCAAGTGCGCCGTCGCCGATGGCCAGTTCCGGGGGCACCGCCAGACCACGTTTCTTCAGCCCCTTCAACAGGTCGCGCCAACTGTCGGCATTCTCTCGGAACCCGTCCATAATCGCCAAAACATCCTTCTGACCATACTCATCTGCGCCTATAATGACCAACATACATTGACGATCCCCGTCCAGACGCGGCGTGAAGTAAACCCCGTCCGCCCAGATGTAGACATAGCGCTTGCCAGTGAGATCGCGCTTGCGCCAGGTCTCATATTCCTCCCACCACGCAGCCTTCAGACGCGTGATGGTCGAAGACGACAGCCCCTCGGCATCCGGCCCAAGAAGTGCTGCCAGTGCTTCGCTGAAGTCGCCTGTCGAGATACCTTTCAGGTACAGCCAGGGGAGCAACTCTTCCACTGACTTCGACTTGCGCAAATAGGGCGGCACCAGCGCCGAGCGGAACTTGATCTTGCTTCCATCTTCATTGCTGCCGCGGTCCCGAACGCGCGGCACCTGTACAGGAACCGTGCCGATCCCCGTCATCATCTCGCGCTCCGGCAAGAAACCGTGACGGACAAGGCGTTGGCGGCCTTCTTCGTCCAAAAGATGCGCGTACTCGGCGATGAATGCGGAAACTTCAGCTTGAACCGCCGTGCGCAGAAGCTCCTTCGCACCCGACTGGATCACTTCGGTCAGCGGATCAGGTGAAAATTCCGATGGAAGTTCGAATGGTACAATAGTAGATTTGGCCATGGTGGCATATCCTTTCTCATTGAGATTGACGGCGCGATTGCACCGCCATGATATGCCGCCCGCTTCAGGCCATCACCAACTTTCGGGCATAACTCTTAACGAATGCCCCTAGGCTCTGACTCGCGAATTACGTGATGAATCGATTTTTCATGGGGGGATTTGGGATGGTCATGGTCTCCACGACGGCGGAGATAACTTTCGATGCGCCGCGCGGTCCTTTGTATCAATGGCTCGTTCCGGGCGTGTTTCTCGATCAGCTTGATACCGTGATGAAGGACGAGGCCGGGTTTGCCGGGATCACCGTCACCACTGGCACCACCGGCCCGTGGGACGTGCCCGGTTCGACGCGCATCGTGCATCAGTTTGATGGCACCTACAGCCGGGAAACTGTCATGGCCGCAAACGCGCCGGATTATTTCGATTATCGCCTGACGGAATTCTCCTCGACCATGCTGCGCCTTCTGGTGCGCGAGGCGCGCGGGCAATGGTGGTTTACCGATGATGGCAACGGAACCCATGCCAAATGGACCTATTCGGCGGAAGCGCGGTCAATCCTGACCTGGCCAATCCTTTTGCCGGTTCTGAAGGTATTCTGGAACAAATCCATGCGCGGCACGCTGAAACGCATCAAGGCGCGCGCGGAAAAGGAAGTGACATGACCGACGAAGTGGAAATTGTCGAAGACACCATGTTCGGCGATCAGGCGACGAATGCCGAAGACCGCGCCTATGAGGGTTCGACCTACAACGAAGTGCGCGACGCGATCTTCGCCAACCCATATCGCGGCGGCACCGTGGGGCAGGGGCCGCGCGAACTGCCGATCTTCAAATCGCGGATCCGGCGCGCATGGCAGGGGTTGTTCTTTGGTCAGAACATCTTCCGTCAGGCCAGCGCGCGGGTTCTGGACAGCCGCGCCGATCTGCGCTGGGGCGAGGATGGCAAAGGTTACCGCCGCATCATTGCGCCCAACGGCATTTGCGTCACCGGCACATGGGAGATCACGCAGGACAATCCCTATTCCGGATACTTCAAAAAAGGCTCTAAAGGGTTGATCATCGGGCGCGTGTCGTCTGACGGGAATGAGACCAAGCGCGGGATGCGCCGGTCGATCTCTCTGGGGATGAAGATTTATCCAACCATGTCACAGGGCCACAAGAAACCGCTGATCCCGGGAAGCGTGATCGTTCAGGAAGACCTCGGTGGCGAAAAAACCGCCTATGTCAACGACGCGATCCTGCAAAACGCGCCGTCGGTCCATGCCTATCGCCGTGGCATTTTTGTGCTGATCATGATGCGTGCTTTGCCGATTTTCTCGAAACTCGACAAGGTGCCGGGCAGCCGCCAGAACCACGACGTTGGCGAGTTGGGGCTGAAGCCCGGTGAACAACCGTTCAGCCCCAAACACATGATGTTCAAGATGGCACCGGGTCAGAAGCGCATTGAGGGCGAAGGTCTCGATTTCCGCGACGAGATTTATCAGCACATCTATGTCGACCGTTCAGACAAACCGACGGGCGAAATGGTCTTCGACATTTCCGTCTCAGATTACGGTCGCGAGACCGGTTTGCCCGGGGCCACAACGATGACCGTGCCGGACTGGCAAACCATCGGTAAGCTGACATTCAAGGAAGCCGTCTGTTCCTATAACGGCGACCACGTCATTCATTTTCACCACCCCAAGTGGCGCGATGATCGCAACGATCCGAACACCTACATTCGCAAAAATGAGGTGCGCGTGCGCCGCTGACCCCTCTGAAAGGGCAGCATATGAAAAGTCATTACGACGCAGTTGTTATTGGAAGTGGTTTTGGCGGCGCAATCACGGCCCGCCGGTTGGCAGAAAAAGGCATGTCGGTGCTGGTGTTGGAACGTGGCCGGCGGTGGGACCCGTCGACTTATCCGCGCACGCCCAAGGACGACTGGATTTTCAGCGACCGCCACCCGCAAAAACTGAACGGCTGGCTTGATCTGCGGTTCTATGGCCGGATGACGGTGGCGTTGGGTGCGGGCGTGGGTGGTGGATCGCTGTGTTATTCCGCCGTGGCGATTGAGCCGGACCCGAAGATTTTTGACGCTGGCTGGCCGAGCGAGATCACCTATGACGAGCTGAAACCCTATTACGATCTGCATGGCAGCGAGATGAACCTGCAGACCATCCCCGATAACCAGCTTCCCCGCCGCTACAAGATCGCCGCGCAGGCGGCAGAGAACCTCGGCTACGGCGACCGCTATAATAAAGCGGGGCTGGTGATGAATTTCGACAAAGAGTGGAATTACGATCTGCCGGATGCGGTGAACAAAAAGCACTCGAAACTTTTAACCAACAAGCAGGGGGTACAGCAGGGCACCTGCGTCCACCTTGGCAATTGTGAC
This sequence comes from uncultured Paracoccaceae bacterium, assembly GCA_951812305.1. GTDB lineage: Bacteria > Pseudomonadota > Alphaproteobacteria > Rhodobacterales > Rhodobacteraceae > Rhodobacter_B. The sequence continues at coordinate 233,001 of CATOSB010000002.1, read as the reverse complement.
ATCGGATGTGATGTGAAGGCCAAGAACTCAATGGATTTCAACTATATCCCGGCGGCAGAGAAAGCCGGGGCAGAGGTTGTTCCGCTGCATGTTGTCAATTGCATCACGCCGAAGTCGGGCGGCGGTTATGAGGTGGCGTTCGACAATATCGAGAGTGGCAGGCGTGTTGGCGGCACCGTGTCGGGCGACCGGGTGATTGTGGCCGCCGGAGCGGTGGGCTCGCCCGAATTACTGCTTCATTGTCGCGACAATTTTGGCACCCTGCCAAATATCTCGAAGATGCTGGGCAAGAACTGGAACGGAAACGCGAATTTCCTGTCATTCGCCAGCTATCCCAAGGAAGCCGATCTGCGGCAGGCCACCGGCCCGGCCATCGCCGGGGTGATGGACTTTTCGGACGGCTCGTTCAGGAACCAGCGCTTTCTCGTCGAGGATGACGGTTATCCCAACCTGCTGCTCGCCGCCGTAAAAGGATATCTCGAGAACCGCCTGTCCACGCCATTTGGCAAGCGGCTTCTGAAGCAATTCGAAGATTACATGCGCGAGGATTCGAAACTTTCGCGATTGATGGTCTGGCTTGGTGCCGGTGCGGACGCGGCGGATGCGACGCTTTATCTGCGACGCCATAAGCTGTTGTTCTGGAAGAAGAAACTCGACATTGACTATCCGCTGGAAACGTCCAAAGGCGTGTTCGAGGCCATTCAGGAAATGCATAAACGCCTGTCCGAAGCAACGCAGGGCAAACTTCTGCCCAACCCGCAATGGGACGTCTTTAAAACACTGGTCACACTGCACCCGCTGGGTGGTTGCAACATGGGCGACACGGCGGAAACCGGCGTCGTGAACCATGTCGGCGAAGTTTATGGCTATCCCGGCCTTTACGTGGTCGACGGCGCGATGGTTCCGATGCCGACCGTACATAACCCGACCCATACAATCGGCGCTTTGGCAGAACGTTCCGGTGCGCTGATCAACTGATTTCTCAACGGAGGCATTCATGGCCCACAAAGGATTAGACGAGCTTTTCAAATACCCGCTGATGGATGCCATCATCGACCGCCGCACGCGCCGCGTGGCACAGGGCATGTCGATTGATGCCGGACCTTTGAGCCACGAAAGTTCCAATAAGCCCGCGCCTTTGAGTAAGTTGGAAGAGGCGGTGCTGGTGGTCTCCACCGGTCTCACGGGTTCGTCCACGATGCACGATGTGCCGACAAAAAACGAAAAAGGCGAGGAAAGCTTTTCTGCGCCGCTGATGAATATCATCACGCAGGCCACATCCAGCATCGACAACGTGCATTCGGTCAATTTCATTATGATTAACGACGAGGGCACATGGCTGATCAAAAAGCTGCGCGGTCAGGCGGCGCTGAATGAATTGGCCAAGCGCCCACCACGCTGGGAGGACTGGTCAGAGCAGGATTGGCTCGATGCGGCGGATTCGGTGAAGTTCAAGCTATTCGACACCCGTTTGGATTTCCCGCGAGAGTGGCCCTATTACTTCATCTGGAACCGCTCGATTTCCAACGCACCGGGGACCACGATCCTCTTGCCCATCGTCGATGTTACCCGGCAATTGATCAACGTCTTCCTGTCGCTTCTGTCCGAAGATGACGGCTCGCGGCCCTTGTTCATCGACGACTGGTCCAAGTTCAAGCCCGCATCGTTGATGGACTGGCTCGCGTTGATCGGCTCCAAGATCGGACTTGTCCCCGAAATTCCCTATCACTTGGTCGGCGGCACCAAATGGGCGCAGGATGAGTGGCTGAACAATAATACCAAGGGTGCTTCAAAATGACTCAGCTATGGATTTTGGGTACCGCCTGAGGTGCTGAGGTGATTCAAGATTGGCAAAGGAGACCACCGATGCCAGCCAGGATACCGATGCGAGCCGATTTTACCGCCAATGATCTGCGCAAGCTTGCCGCAGAGAGTTCTGATGCCCGGCAGAGCCGACGGCTTTTGTCGCTTGCCGCTATCGCCGATGGCATGTCGCGTGGGGCTGCGGCCCGCATTGGCGGGATGGACCGGCAAACGCTCAGGGACTGGGTGCTCCGTTTCAACGCTGATGGTCCAGCGGGGCTGCTGGATCGGCAGCGAGGAGGCTCGCGATCCCGCCTTGACAATGCGCAACTGGATGAACTGGCGGCTCTTGTCGAGACCGGTCCTGATCCTGAAAAGGACGGTGTCGTCCGCTGGCGGCGGGTCGATTTGAAGAATGTGATCAAGGCGCGTTTTGGCGTCGACTATCACGAGCGCCATGTGGGGCAGATTCTGCACAATCTGGGCTTTTCCCACATCAGCGCACGCCCTCAGCACCCGGGGCAGGACGTGCAGGTCATTGAGGATTTCAAAAAAACTTCGGCGACAATCTGAAGGAGACGCTTCAGGGGGTGCCGCCGGACAAACCCGTCGAAATCTGGTTCCAGGACGAGATGCGTCTCGGTCAGAAGAACACCCGCGTCCGCCAGTGGGCACGCAAGGGCACACGGCCCCGCCAGCCCGCCGATCAGCGTTACCAAAATGCGTATCTTTTTGGCGCCATCTGCCCCGAACGCGGCACCGGCGCGGCGATCATGATGCCAGCAGCCGACACCTATGCGATGCAGCGCCACCTGGAAGAAATCAGCAAAATTGTCTCCGATGGCGCCCACGCCGTCATCCTCATGGACCAAGCCGGCTGGCACACGACATCCGCTCTGGAAATCCCGCAAAACCTGTCGCTCATGTTTCTGCCGCCCAAATCACCAGAGCTGAATCCAACCGAAAACATTTGGCAATATCTCCGCCAGACATGGCTCGCAAACCGGACGTTCGACACATATGACGCGATTCTCGACGCGGGGTGCGAGGCCTGGAACAACCTCATCGCAAGACCGCAAACCATCACATCCATCGCAAGCCGCAACTGGGCGAAAGTCGGTCAGATTGAATAACCCTTGGTATAAGGACGTGGCCGCGGTCAGCTATTACGGCGCCTTCCGCACGGAATACGAAACCTTCCTTTTGTTGCAGAACCTGATGCTGACGAGCCAAGCGATGGGGCTGGGCGCATGGCTGCACGCGGCGGTCGATTTCCCGGTTCTCTTCGAGCGCGACGAGAAAGCGGGCAAGTTCGGGCTTGGCAAGAACGAGGGCAAGGCTGAGAATTTCGGCTTCACCATGCAGAAACGCAAGAAATTCCGCCGCCAGCCGCCTTTGCCCACGCTGCTGGACAACCCCATCGGGATCGAGGGCGTGTTGGAATCCCTAAATCCGCCATTTGTGAAGAACATGGACGAGTCGGTCGATATCGTCATTGAAGAGAAATACGGACCCACCGGGCCTTACGGCGACGACGACATCATCACCAAGGCCTACAAGGATCCGAAATACGGCAAGGAATACCTCGGTATGGCGGGCAAACGCCCGACCGCAAAGGCCATCGAATATACCAAGGTGATCGTGAATTACATCTACGACACTTATGGCAGTTTCCCGGCTGCGGCGAATGCGTTTCATGTGCCCGGCGTGTGGCTGCAATTTTCACATCTCGAGATGGAATATTATCAGAAATATTTCGACGAGAGCCTGTATCAGCGCCAGACCAAGAACGCAGGTTGGTGGGGCTGAACGCATAAGGACATTCGTGGCTTGCCGGATTCAGCAATCCAAGCCTAGAAGTGGACGTTGCAGGTTTGCGCCCCTAGCGCGGAATCAAGGCCCCTCGGGCCGCCGTGCGATCGCCTGCCCGTCCCGCCTCTCACACATTGCTAAAGCAATGTGTTGCCGGCAGTGCATTGCATAATGATGCAATGCACGAGAGGGGGTTGGCGATTTGGTGAAGGCAGCGCAGTCCTTTGAACTTCCTCGGACTTGGCTGAGATAAACGGGCAAACTGCTGGGTTGCATCGCCATCCCACGGGCAGGCAATCGCGCGTCTTTTCAACAGTTAAGGGGGTGTGAGTTCCAGGCCAGACGCGGAATAACATCAGTCAGGACATGTGGCGCCTGCACCCAAGACGCAACAAAAGCGCCGAAAAGCGCGACGTTTTCATTGTATTTCGGGCCAGTTGATCAGCCCAAATGGGTAACTTTCGTCATCACCGTCGCACCGACAGCAAACGAAAGCGACAATACACCCAGCGAGAATACGGCCCAGTCAATCGCCTCGCGAAATTTCTCACTTTGCGTGGTTTTCAAAATGGTATTCATGGCAGTCTCCAGCAGCATTATTCGGCAACTTTGGTTTCGTCAGCGTGAATGTGGCGGCGGAGATTGGTGATAATTTGATCGAAAACGGTCGCTTTTGTGAGCGTTGAGGCGGGATTATGGCCAGTATCGGTCAATTATGGCGGTGTTGCGCGAACGGTTAATCACCGGGATGCGCCCCGAAAAATCGAGACAATTATGCGTTCCCACAGATCGTCCCGCGGATTGCTATCAAATCGTGGCGGGGGTTTTCAGCCTGTCCTGCAGGGTTTCGACCAACCGCTCGATACTCGTCCGCAGCGATTGGTTATCCCCGGGCGCCAGCAATTTTCCGGCTGCTTTTTCAAGGTCAGCATCGCGCGTGGTGCACGCAACGCTGGACAAGAATTGTGACACGTATTCGACGGTGGGCGCGTCGGTCTTTTCTGACAAAAGGTCAACCACGCGGGTGAAATCGTCCTGTTTGGCGATGTCATCGGGCGCAATCACGTCGTCGGCCACAACCCGGAGACGTGGCGCCTGAAAATCCGCCGGAAGCACACGCAACATCTCACTTTGAAAAACCCCGAGGCTTTCAATTGGCTTGAGCAGAAACCCGTCCGCGCCAACGTCGCTGACCCGATCTGACATTGCATCGTCGCCAGACGTGCCAAGGATCGCGGGGATACGATTGCTTGCGTTCACCAGTTCGTGGATCAGATCGAGGCCGGACCCGTCCGGCAGGCCGAGATCGACGATAATGGCTGTGGGCTGATAGACGCCCAGATGCCGCCACGCAGCTTGAATCGTGTCCGCGCGGCGGATGCGCGCACCGCTGCGCACACTCAGCAATCTGACCGCTTCGCTGGTGGTGCGGCTATCCTCGACCAGAAGTACGGTGACACCCGCCAAGGGGCGCGTCGGTGTCGCCGTAAGGGAAAGGGGAAGCGGGTCAAGATTGCTGGGCATGGGGTCGAATCCTCATCTGCTGTTTTCCAAATTTAGGCACCCAGATGGTGAATTAGTCGTTAAGGCTGCGTACGGGGCTTGCAGGCACTTGCACGGCGCGACATAGAAGATCCGAAAATCTCACAGGAGATATCGCAAAATGATCGGTCGTCTGAACCACGTTGCCATCGCCGTTCCCGATCTCGACGCGGCATCCGCGCAATACCGCGAGACGCTCGGCGCGAAAGTCGGCTCGCCCCAGGATGAACCTGATCACGGCGTGACGGTTGTGTTCATCGAATTGCCCAACACGAAGATCGAATTGCTTTATCCATTGGGCGAAAACAGCCCCATCGCCGGATTTCTTGAAAAGAACCCCTCGGGCGGTATCCACCACATGTGTTACGAGGTGGAAGACATCCTTGCCGCCCGTGACCAGCTGAAGGCGCAAGGTGCGCGGGTGCTTGGCACCGGAGAGCCCAAGATCGGTGCGCATGGCAAGCCGGTCCTGTTTCTGCACCCTAAGGATTTCAACGGCTGTCTCCTTGAGCTGGAACAGGTCTGATGGCGATCACCTCGGCACTCGTTCTTTACGCGGTGATCTGGTTCATGGTGCTGTTCGTCACTTTGCCGATCCGGCTGGAGACTCAAGGCGACAGGGGAGAGGTCACACCGGGTACGATGGCCGGGTCGCCGGTAAATCCGCAGTTGAAGAAACGAATTACCATCGTGTCGGCAGTTGCCTTTGTTCTGTGGGTGATAATCGCGGGGACCATCATATCCGGCGTCATCACCGTGTGCGATTTTGACTGGTTCGGGACGATGGCGGAAACCTGTGCGGAACGCGCTGACGGTTAATGCGGTTCCAAAAATCGCGCATTCACATGAAACTTCGCGTTTTTGTTGCCGTGCGATAACCGGTCACTCCACCGCATTCGTGGCGCTGACGATGATCGCGCCGACGATCACCATCAACATGCCGGACGCCTTGGTAAATGTGATGTGCTGCGTTGGGACATTCAGCCAGCCGAACTGACTGATAACAGCGCTCAACAGGATTTGCCCGGTGACGAGCAGGACAAAGAAGACGCCCGCACCAATTCTGGGGATAAGGAAGGACGTGCCGATGATCATCACCGCGCTGACGGCGCCTGAAAGAAACAGCCACAATGGCACGTTGGACGTTCTGCTGATATCAGCGGGGCGGAACCCTGCTGCCAATGCGATGACGATGGAACTGAGGAACGCAATGGCGAAGAAGGGTACATTGCCCAGGATTGGCGAACCCATCATTGTCGAGGTTTGCGACGCCATCGGGATGTAAATGGAAACAGCGGCGCCCATAGCCACCGCCAACAGCAAGTATATCAATGTCATGTGAGCCTGCCCCTGCGCACGTCTTCGTCTTTTATGTTCTTGACCGTGCGTACCATGATACCAAAGGTCGTTCTAATACAGGTTGTAATTTTGCTTTGTGGCGCGCGTTGCCGTGGTTTTTCGGTCACGCGCGCCGGTCTCAGCGCAAGAGCATAGGGTTGGGGGACAGGGGTACAGCCCTTGCGAGAAACCGGCGCGCGCTCCGTGCCGGATTGTCCATAGCTCGCCTTAAGCGACCTGCGCGTAGCCTTGCGCAGAGCCCCACAGGCTACGGAAAACCGGAATCTCTTTCTGCCAAACATCAGGGCGGATCACGGTATCGGAAATGGCATACAAAGGTCTTTTCCGTTCGATACTGCGCTTTGCTGACAAAGCGGTCACGGCTGCGAAACGGTTGGCGCGGGCTTTTTCGATCAGGTTCATTTGCATTCTATTGTTCCTTTCGGGGGCGTGGGGCGAGTGTTTGAAGGCGATGAGAGAGAGTGGAAACTTACGCCAAGAGAGATTGAAGTGCCGGTGCCAGGTCCTGATTGTTTGGGTCTGGAAGATCACAGAGGCCTGGACACTGGTCAGCGTGGGCGGCGACGACCTGGGTAAACACGCGGTTCACAAAACCCACGGTGAGTTCCGGAAACCGGTTATGCCGTTGTTGCGTGTTGCTGTTCATACCCATCGTACCTTTCAACGCCGTGCGCTTGGAGAGAGAGTGCGCGTTTGTCATTTGCGTTTTCATTGTGGCCAGGCCTCTGTGTTTCGTTCGTGATGGTATATTCGTGCTCGGAATGTGACGTGTTCCGACCCGGAATGTGTCAGGATTTTGTTTGAATGATATTGAGTCCGGCGCCGCGGTCTTGAATTGTAAAAACCTCGCAATGAACGCTGAATGTGCCGAGATTGGCCAACAGTCGCGCCTGTTGCCGGGAATTGTTGCGAAACCGCTGGTGAAATTATGGATGCGTGAGGGCGTGATAATCTAGCTGGCCGGACAAAAATGCCCCGACTCTCGCCTGAGATTCTGATTTCGGACAAAGTTTCCCCTCTGATTTTTCCGCTGATTGGGGCTGACATCGGGCACAGCGGTCCCGGTGCGCATGGGGAAATCTTTCAAAATAGAAATTCGCGGTTCCGCCACCGGGAAACCTTTACCGGGGTTGCGGCGTTTTGGGAATGATTTCGAATACCTGCCCAGAACCGGACGGCAGATTGGCGTGAATTCGCTGGTAATTGCCATGAATCCGTCTGATTCAAAAAGGCCACAGGGAAAGGTCAATCTTGACCTGGCACTATCTTTCCATTGGCAATTGACGGTGATTTTTTGATTATTGTCCGGTAGTTTGCGTAATCGGTGCGTGGGGCAGGCACGAACGAACAAGCATAAAAGCAATAAAAACAAGCTGAAACATGAGCACGCTAGACTACCTTAAGGCAAGCAGGGTCTGTATGGACCATCTGGAAACGCTTGGTCTGGAAATCGGCCAGACAAGCGATTTCGACAGCGTTGAATTGCTGATCGAAGAAATCAACAAGCCCTATCTGACGCCAGTTCTGGCGCCCGACAACAACGATTTCAGCCGCGAAAACGCCTTCTGGCTGATTGCGTGGGACGATCATGAACCCGCAATGATCATCGGGGCCAAGCTGGAAGATCTGCGCGACGAACCGATTGATCAATACTGGGTGCGCACCGCGCGGCGGCACTATCCCACGCCACGGGGTGAGACGATCAAATCAGTTGCGCCGCATATCCCAAAGGAAATCGGCGGCCGTCTGGTTTATATCGGCGATTTGTTCGTGCGACCGGAAAATCGTGGCACACGTGGCGGGCTGGAAAAGTTCATGACGCTGGCGCATCTGGTCGTGGCCAACCGCTGGAACCCGGATTTCACCTATGCGTTCATGCGTGACCGCGATGTCCGGCTTGGCTTTGCCAACCGCTATGGGTTTACCAAACACATACCCTTTGCACGCGAGTGGAGCGATCCACCGCATGGGCGTGCAAGCAATGAATGGTTGGTACATCTGACCCGTTGTGATCGCGAGCATCTGATGCGCAACGTCGCGAAGCTACCGGATGTGCTTCGCGTAGTTGAGGACCAGCCGGTTCCCGCGAGAGTCGTTAACGGGTAGCAACAAGCGTTTGTATTTGGCGTGAACCGGTGACTTGATCACCGGAATGTCCACGTCGATCTGCTCAATGCTCAATACCGGCTTACCGGATGCCGCGTCTTTATGGGCATCAAGGATGCTTTGGCTGCGTTCCGTATCAAACTGTGGCAATATCTTCTGCAGATGGTCTTCGTCGTGAAGATTAAATTTCTGCGCCAGAAGGCTCTCATGCCCAAGATGCACCGGCACCGGAATCTTCGCCTCTTCACCGGGCACTTCAAAAAGATCGACCTTTTCGCGGAACCGTTCGAAGTTTTCCAGCCGGCCCCCGTTTTCATGCCACCATTCGATGACGTCATCGAGCGTAGGGTTCTGTCCCTCGTTGGTCAGCGCATTTCGCGCCCTGTCCGCAACTACAGAAATTAGGGCAGAGGTCAACTCGTCGATGTCTTCGCCGGGAACCGAAACCGGCACCGCCATTTGCGATGCACCATCATCGGTCAGCTCGGAAACCGGAATGCTCAGAACGTCACAAATCTCCACAACGGTACTCAGGCCCGGATCATTCCGATTCCGGACCATCGTTGCGATATAAGTTTCACCTCTGCCGATACGTTGCGACAACTCCCGATAAGATAATCCTGCTTCCAGGATTTTCTGATCGAGACGATGGTGAAAGCTCAAGAGTTTGCGATCGTGCTTCATTCCTTGGAGCCACACGTTATGTTTCGTTAACCCTATCGCTGAATATGGGAAAAATCGTGGTCTTTTGCCGACATTTGCACGTCATCGTTTCTTGAAAACATTCAGTATTTTCAATATGATATACTGTTGTAGTCGGCGAAAGTGATGGTGGCGGAGACGAAGGGATTCGAACCCTCGAGACGATTCCTCGCCTACTCCCTTAGCAGGGGAGCGCCTTCGACCACTCGGCCACGTCTCCGCCGACCGTTCTATGGTCTAAGTGCTGGTGATTCAAACAGATTCTGCCAATGAAGATTAATATACCTGAGTTCTGGATAAGCGCTATATCTGGTATTCGACCTGCCTGATTGTTTCCGGCACGGTTATGGGTCCCATTTTAACTTTGGTTTTCCCGAGCATATAGGCTGCGACACACGAGATGAGGTGTACGAATGCGTTGGCAGGCGATCTGTGTCGAGTGTGTTCCAGTCCCATGCTGGTTTTCAACTTATCGAACAGAGTTTCGATGATGAACCGCCTTCGCAACAGGATTTTGTTCAGGATTGGCAGGAGATAGTTTTTCATGTTGCGGCGAATGCCGGTGACGAGGTGGAGCCCACGCTGCCAGAGCCGTTGGAAGAGGGATTTGGAGATATAGCCCTTATCAGCAAATATTTTGCCTTCGGGGCCCGCGATCATGGCTTCAAACGGCTTTCGATCATCGACATTACCTGCCGTGATTTTGACGGCCATGATCTCCCCCTTGTTGTTGATGATTAGATGCAGTTTGAAGCCAAAGAACCAGCCCATTGTGCTGCGACCGCGCTTTGCCAGCCCCTTGAAGACCTTGTTTCGATTAATGCGGGCATTGTGGCAGACCGCGAGCTTAGTGCTGTCGGCAAAATAGACGCCGGTTTTTTCACCGCTGAAGCAGTGCAGCAGTATGCAAAACGGCACCATTAATCTTGGCATGAGGCTGACAAACCGACCATAGCTCGGGAGGTTGCCAAAGCAGTCACGGTATTTCTGCTCAACGCCATAAATCCAATAATGTTTGAAGTCCTTGAACGGCGACAAGTGAAACAAGACCATGATGAACAGGCTCTCCCCCAGGGTCAGCTTGCCGGAGCGAAGCCTCTGACGACCCGAGGGGATCAACCGGTGGCGCTCCCAGTCCTCGTAGGTTTTTGCAAAATCATCGAGACAGACAAAAAGTGCGGTGTTAGTGATCGACATGAGTGGCGGTCCATATTGTGTCGCTTTTGAACCTTGAATCATGGGGCAACGTACCTGGAAACCCCTCTCACCCCATACTAATCACGGGGGCATTCAGGCTGGTCAACACGGGGCAAAAGGTGCGCGCCATGGAGAACAACTTCCCAATCAACGAAGATCTCGCTTATGAGAAGATCCGGGACCTCATGTTCGACATGATGGAAGAGGACCCCAACCGTTTCTACGCCCTCACGGATAAGCTCAATGAACTGGCTGCGCTCCCTAAAAGAACCATGACACTTGTGCTCGATCTGATGGCTGCCACTCCCTTTCAGGTGATCATCCCGAAACACGTACGGAAAAATGACCCTGATACATTCAAAGCAGATCACGAAACCGTTTCAAATGTTCTATTTCTTGGAGAGTTTGGCGGAATTGCCGTTGAACTGGAGCCAAATGAGGCTTTGAGAGAACCGAGGATCATTTCCATAACAATGGTGGAAATCCCTCATCGCAACCCTCTGCGAAAAAGGGTCAACGAGTATCGTAAAAAACGAATCAAAAAACTACGAAAAAATTCTGTCGAGTAGTGCACTGGTGACGCCAACGTCTTATCCAGAATCGGGGTTAATATGGATTAACCCGTAACTCCCAAGCACCCCCCACGTTTGAGTGTTATTGTCAGTTTTATGGTGAGTCGAATTTGCCATTTTGCGCGTGTTTTTTTTCTTTCTTGTCTGAATTCTGTGGCGCCGGGTTGATTTCTCTGAATCAGTGGTGGGATGGATCAGGTTGCCGCCCTTGAACAACTTCTCGCCACGGCTCTGCGTCGGATCGCTGAGCTTGAAGCTGCGTTGGCGAGCATGGCGGAAGAGATCACGGACCTGCGCCGACAGTTGGCCAAGAACAGCAGCAATAGCAGCAAGCCCCCTTCAAGTGATGGCCTGAAGAAGCCAGCCCCGCGCAGCCTGCGTGGCAAATCCGGAAAGAAAAGTGGCGGCCAAGTTGGCCACCGGGGCGACACCCTGCGCCAGACGTCAACACCCGACTTTGTCGAACGGCATGAGGCGACGCATTGCAGCGCCTGTCAGAGCGCCCTGACGGCGGAGATGGTGAAAGGGATCGAGAAGCGTCAGGTGTTCGACTTGCCTGCGCCACGCCTGGAGGTCACCGAGCATCAGGCGGCGGTTTATTGTTGCGACCATTGTCGAGCCACGACGACGGCTGGCTTTCCCGATGGCGTGGCCGCGCATGTGCAATATGGCACGCGCATGCGGGCAGTGGCGGTCTATTGCAATGTTCAGCAGCTGATACCCGAGGATCGGGTCTGCCAGCTTATGCGCGACCTGTTTGGGGCCACCAGCTTGTGCGCGGCCAGCGTGACCAACTGGACGCGCGGCGCGGCAAATAAGATGGGTGTCGTGGTTGAACACATTCTCGCCCGGCTTGCCGAAGGCGGCGTTCGGCATCTGGACGAGACCGGACTTCGTGTTGCCGGCAAGCTGCACTGGCTGCACACGATCTGCGATACCGCCTTCACCCATTACCGCATCAGCGCCAAACGCGGTGCTGTTCCAACCTTCCTGACCGGCGGGACGATCATTCATGATCACTGGAAACCCTACTACGCCCATATGAGCGGAGTGGACGCCCACGCCCTCTGCGGGGCGCATCACTTGCGCGAACTCAAGGCCATCGAAGAGATCGAAAAAGAGCCTTGGGCGACGGAGATGAGCGCAGTGCTTCATAGCGCCAATCAGCTCAGATGCGCGGCTCAGGATCAAGGCGAGACCGAACTCCCGGAACTGGTTCGCCAGGGTATAGTCACCAGATACATGGCGATCCTCGCCAAGGGGCTCGCCTTCCACGAACGCCAGCCCCCGCTGGCCAAAAGCCCCGGCACCCGCGGCCGAAAAGCCAGGCGGCCAGGCCACAACCTGCTCCTCCGCCTGCGTGACTACCGCGATGACGTTTTGCGATTCATCGCCGACTTCGCGGTCCCATTCACAAACAATCAGGCCGAACAGGACCTGCGCATGATGAAGCTGCGCATGAAAATCTCGGGCACCTTCCGCACCCTCGAGGGCGCGCGGGTCTTCGCCGACATCAGGTCCGTCATCTCGACGGCCAGAAAACACCGGTTCAACATCCTGGAAATCCTGACCCTGTCACCACCTCAGATCATCGCACGGCTCTGACGGAACAAAACCCCGCAACCCTATCGGACAGGGTGCTTGGGAGTTACATTAACCCTCTGTATTTGGGCGACTTCCGCACAAGAAACCGCACAAGAACGGCGCACAGATCGCAAGAGAATGCCGCCCGCAATCAAAGCTGAATTTGAACGCGGGTCTGACCGGTCTGATCAAAGATTCCCGTTTTTGGAGAAGTCAGTCGTGCCTTACCACCCTTCAAAATTTCCGGATCTGATTTGACGTTTGTCTGATCTGTGTGATTCAAGGAGTCTCCACTGCTGATATTGGAGGCTGGTTTGTTGGGAAATGTTTGTTTTTCAGAGCTTTATTCGAAGGTTGAGGCGGATTTTCAGGACCGCTTGCTCGGGTATCACAAGTCGCGCCGGGAGGGATTGTGCATCATAGCAAGCGTGATTTTGAACACGCGCAGCGTCAATCTGATGGAAAATGCGGCTGCTCTGCCCCGCGATATCGGCTCTGTGGACCACCGCTATCAATACATTTCGCGGGTTCTGGGCAATCCTCACATCGATACTGATGAGATCATGCAGGCCTATGTTGGTGAAATTTTCCGCCGCCAGTGTGAGGCCGGAGAAACGATTGTGGTGGCCCTTGATCAAAGCAAGCTCAACGAAGGGCATGAGGTTTTGATGTTATCGGTGCGGATGCGGGATCGGGCCCTCCCGGTCGCCTGGCGTGTACGCCAGACCAAAGGGCCGATTGGATGGCGCGTGCAACATGAGCTTTTGGAAGCAGTCCGCCCATGGCTCCCGGCGGATGCGCGTGTGTTGCTGGCGGGAGATCGGTTTTATGGAACCGCCCGATTGGTCGCATGGTGCCAGGAGGCTGGATGGGACTACCGGCTGCGCATGAAGGGAAATATCACACTGCAACATCAGGGTGGCGAGATGATGACGCGCGAAATTGCCCAACTGATGCCCGAAGGGCTTGTAAACGCTGAGCTTTACGGAACGGGCGTCTTTAGCAACATTGGAGTGCTTCACGAAGAGGGGCACAAAGAGCCTTGGATTATTGCCATGAATGCAGCACCGTCCGAGTACAAGGTGCTCGATTATGGAATGCGTTGGGGAATTGAAGCCATGTTCTCCGACTTCAAAACCCGGGGCTTTGAAATTACTCAAAGCCAGATCAAAAAGCCGGATCGATTGGCCCGCCTCATTTTGGTGCTGGCAATCGCCATGTACTGGGCTGTTTCAACCGGAGCAAACGAAGAGCACCACGTCGCAATACGCGGCGAAAAAAGGGGATTCGAAAAGCCCGAAGGTCCTTATGCTCTCTCTTCAAGACAGGCCTTCGTGCTATCCGACGATGCCTCGCAGGTTATGCCAAAATCCCCAAGCTCTGGGATGTCTGGCTAAATTGAAGGGTGGTAAGCAGTCGTGCACAAATGCCTTTTGGGATTCTAACTGATAGGCTAGGCTCTAACTATCTATTTGCAAGCGGACTTCATCAAAGGAATGTCCCGTTGAAGCAGACGATCCGACCAAGCAGGCCACAATCCGATTTGAAATCCGGGCAGAACGCGCCGGCGCTTCACAATCCCGCGACACAGAATCTGGCGGATCTGTCAACGGCACTAAACACCGGTCCGGCGGTCGAAGCTGTTCAACTTGCAGAGGCATCGGCCAACGCGGCCGCAGGCTCTGGTCTCCCAGTGGTTCAACGCAAATCGAGCGTCAACTTAACCCCGCAAACGATCAACTGGTCAACAACCAGAGACCGCGGGAAAACGGTTGAGAAAAAAAGCCAGCGAATTGGCGGCAAGATGGACGCCTATCTCGACCCCGAGGATCCGATTAAGGGACCAAAGACGGATTCGACCGAGATCAATACCCTGATGACCGACCTTGGACTGATTTATCCCAATGGTGGATCGGGATGGCACCGCGGGCACCTGTTGAACGCAAAGCTCGGCGGTCTGAATATCGATGAAAACCTTGCGCCATTCACGGCCTCGATGAACACCGGCGGGCATCCGCTTTATGAAGACGCGGCTAAACGCGCCGTCGGAATCGGCATTCCTGTCAAATTTTCGATGGAGTACAGGCTGGAGGGATTTGGCAAAGAAGTTGTTACCCCAATCTTGCATATGTCGGTGCAGTTCGACCCCCAAACCCCCAAGCAAATCGGAGAACTAAAAAGCAGAGCCAAAAACCTGCCCGAAGGGAGTGCGACTGCCGTCGCGGACATCTATCGCTTTGATGTTAAGGAAAGACCAAAGTCGCCTCAACCGACAATCATGTCGGATACCGGCGGAACCGGGTTCGCAGTGACTTCTAAATATTCCGGCTTTCAAGACAATAGGATCGCGCAACAAGGTTGGGGCATGTTGCAGCGGCCCAAAAAAAGCAAGAAAAAGGATTCCGTCGCTACTGAGGATACAGATGTGGCCTTCGGCAAGGGCGAGCGCATCGAGCTCAGCAAACATATCATGGGCAACGGCGGCAAATACGACGCATCTACGCTGGTCGAAAATGACGCTTACCGAAAGCACCTGCGCCACACGGATCCTTTGAACAAAAATATTGCAGACTACGATATCGCACAGATTATGGCGGAGCCGCTTGTCGACCTTGATGATCTGGGCGGCGGCGGGCAGGATTTTGAAAGATTGATCGATTGGGATGAATTTGATGCCCAACAACTGGCGCATGAGAATTTACTAAGAGGGTTCGATCCCCTCGCTCTGGAACTGTTCCCCGGACTCAAAGACATGCCACATAAATAATATAGGTTTGGTGACCGGGCCGACCAGTGGCCGTAAAAAAGGCGGCCCGAGCCGCCTTTTGTCCTGTGCAATTGTGTGCAGCTTGATCGTTATACGCAATCGATGGGCGTTCCGCTGCGGGGTCGCGTTGCCACGAGGCTTTCAAAGTAGAACGGGCCAAAAACCACCTTGTCGGGGTTCGCGTCAGGATTATACAGCGTTTCCAGCGTGATGTTCATGAACGGCACGAAGGCCATCCAGGTTTCAACCACAACCAAAACATCACCGGACGCCATATTTGGCAGGTAGGGCAATATCGAATCGTTCAATGTTGCCGCTGTAATCGGTGTTTTCCCAGCGGTTGAAAGCGCGCAACCGTTGTAGATCGAATAATTGCCTTCAAAATTGGCAACCTGGGTTACCCGCAAAACGGTACGATGGGGTGATTGCGTAAGCACATCCTGCATGTCGTTCAAACCATCGATATAAGCTTGCGTAACGTAACTCCCAAGCACCCCCCCACGTTTGAGTGTTATTGTCAGTTTTATGGTGAGTCGAATTTGCCATTTTGCGCGTGTTTTTTTCTTTCTTGTCTGAATTCTGTGGCGCCGGGTTGATTTCTCTGAATCAGTGGTGGGATGGATCAGGTTGCCGCCCTTGAACAACTTCTCGCCACGGCTCTGCGTCGGATCGCTGAGCTTGAAGCTGCGTTGGCGAGCATGGCGGAAGAGATCACGGACCTGCGCCGACAGTTGGCCAAGAACAGCAGCAATAGCAGCAAGCCCCCTTCAAGTGATGGCCTGAAGAAGCCAGCCCCGCGCAGCCTGCGTGGCAAATCCGGAAAGAAAAGTGGCGGCCAAGTTGGCCACCGGGGCGACACCCTGCGCCAGACGTCAACACCCGACTTTGTCGAACGGCATGAGGCGACGCATTGCAGCGCCTGTCAGAGCGCCCTGACGGCGGAGATGGTGAAAGGGATCGAGAAGCGTCAGGTGTTCGACTTGCCTGCGCCACGCCTGGAGGTCACCGAGCATCAGGCGGCGGTTTATTGTTGCGACCATTGTCGAGCCACGACGACGGCTGGCTTTCCCGATGGCGTGGCCGCGCATGTGCAATATGGCACGCGCATGCGGGCAGTGGCGGTCTATTGCAATGTTCAGCAGCTGATACCCGAGGATCGGGTCTGCCAGCTTATGCGCGACCTGTTTGGGGCCACCAGCTTGTGCGCGGCCAGCGTGACCAACTGGACGCGCGGCGCGGCAAATAAGATGGGTGTCGTGGTTGAACACATTCTCGCCCGGCTTGCCGAAGGCGGCGTTCGGCATCTGGACGAGACCGGACTTCGTGTTGCCGGCAAGCTGCACTGGCTGCACACGATCTGCGATACCGCCTTCACCCATTACCGCATCAGCGCCAAACGCGGTGCTGTTCCAACCTTCCTGACCGGCGGGACGATCATTCATGATCACTGGAAACCCTACTACGCCCATATGAGCGGAGTGGACGCCCACGCCCTCTGCGGGGCGCATCACTTGCGCGAACTCAAGGCCATCGAAGAGATCGAAAAAGAGCCTTGGGCGACGGAGATGAGCGCAGTGCTTCATAGCGCCAATCAGCTCAGATGCGCGGCTCAGGATCAAGGCGAGACCGAACTCCCGGAACTGGTTCGCCAGGGTATAGTCACCAGATACATGGCGATCCTCGCCAAGGGGCTCGCCTTCCACGAACGCCAGCCCCCGCTGGCCAAAAGCCCCGGCACCCGCGGCCGAAAAGCCAGGCGGCCAGGCCACAACCTGCTCCTCCGCCTGCGTGACTACCGCGATGACGTTTTGCGATTCATCGCCGACTTCGCGGTCCCATTCACAAACAATCAGGCCGAACAGGACCTGCGCATGATGAAGCTGCGCATGAAAATCTCGGGCACCTTCCGCACCCTCGAGGGCGCGCGGGTCTTCGCCGACATCAGGTCCGTCATCTCGACGGCCAGAAAACACCGGTTCAACATCCTGGAAATCCTGACCCTGTCACCACCTCAGATCATCGCACGGCTCTGACGGAACAAAACCCCGCAACCCTATCGGACAGGGTGCTTGGGAGTTACTGCGTAACTTGCGTTGTGTCTTCACGGGACAGCATGTCGGCGATTGTGTAATTGGCCCGGATATTCGAACTGGCTGCGCGATATCCATCAAACAGAACGAACATTCCGAAATACCCCCACAAAAGCAGGGGAAGGATCATCACCGCTTCTACGGTAATGCTCGCGTCATCGCATTCGACAAACTGGCGAATTCGGTTTTTCAGGTCCATCATCACGCCGGCTCCACAACATATGCTGAAAACGCAACGATAGCATAGTGATCGCCACCGTTGATTTTGGGCAGGCTGAGGCCAAGACCGGTGATCGGAACCATCGGGTGTACTGCCGCACAAACCGTGATCAGCATGAGTTCGTTTCCAACACCGTTGGTGAAGTTCAGCGACGGCTCTGTTTCATTGTCCAAATCCACGCAGTTGACCGAACCCGTCCGGAATATGAAGTCATCTTTGGAAATCCGCTCCATTTCGATATGCACTGCATTCATACAGTTCGGAATGAATCCGGCCGTATTGCAGATAATCGACTTCAGTTGGGCATGTGACGGCGCACCGAGATGCCCAAGTTGAAGATCCCGCACTGTTCGGTCCACGGCACTTCCCAGCATGACCTGCCGGAAACTGACGAAGCTTGCTTCAAACGCCGATCCGAGGATCGAGATGAAGAACGGAAACCAGATGACGAATTCAATGGATGAATTCCCATCCTCGCTGGCTGCTCGCTGCCATATTTTTTTTATCAGTGTTTTCATTATTGAATCAGACGCAGATGGTTGATGGAACTCGCGATCGATTGAAACGCAAACGCGATGTTCAGGTTGTTGACGTCATAGTAGTTGCCGGGAACGGTGGCGCAGTTTTCCAACAGATCGTCATGGCTGGAAGACACCTGAAGACCAATCGTGAAGATGATCACGTCTTCGGTTTTTGCCGCCGAACAGATGTTTGACAGACGCGTATCCTTGGTCGAGCTGCCGACATAGTCGATGGCGTATTCGTACTGGTTGCGCTCGCTGGAATACATCGATTCCATTTCCCACAAGACCTCATCGCTGAAGTATTCCGGCGGAATCTCGGTCCACAGCTCCTCCCAGGTCATCTGGGTGGCTTGGGCCGTGCCTTCGCCTGCAGCTTCCGCATCATAGGGTGACTTGCGCCAACCATAGGTGTTGTAGCTGCCGTTATAGCTGACGGCATGGAACCAGAATTCCGGATCATCGTCGTAATCCCAGTCTTCGCAATACCCATGATCCCAACGATCACAGTAAGAGTAGTTGCCAGAAGGGTCGGTAATCGGCGTGCCGTTTTCGCCGTCCCACCAAACCGAATAGTGGATATTGTCGTCGTCATCCTCGTAACGCCAGACAAAGCTCATGCCGTCGCGATAATCGTCATGCATATAGTATTGGCTGGTGTGCTCACCATCCGTCATGATCACCATGATCTTCAAAGAGTCATTGTCTTCATATGCGTAAGGGCGCCCGGCCATCGTGGCATCGACATCGTTCGTTCCGATCATGCTGGTCAGAACCGACTGAAGGCTTGGATCAAGCAGGGCCGCGCCCCATTTTGCACCGATATCGGTCGACGTGTTGCCGTTGGCGCTAAAGTCGTCGATGTAGTTCTTGATCGTTGTTTTGTTCGTTGCCCAGGGCAGGATTTCACGGCTTCCGTCAGCGACGTATTCCTTTTCGTCGCCGCAAACCGGATCGTCTGGCGTTTCGCCCAGATCGAATGAGTCGTTTTCATCAGTCCACGGGTCAAAGTGGATTGTCTGATCATAAGGTGTCACCAATGACATCGCTGCCGTCGAGAAGTCGCTGGTCGTGAAGTTCAGGCAACCTGAATTCACGTGCGCCAGGTTCCGGGTGAAATACTGGATCAGGTTTTCGCCGGCATTCACCTGCGTTGCATAGGGAATGATAGACGTCGAAACCGCATCCGGTTGTGCGGAATCATAAACGGTGTCGATGAAGTCTTTCGCAGCCGTCTTCAGGTTGGTCAGGCGGCTGTAGGAGTTCATCGAACCCGATACGTCGAGAACCAGCGAGATTTCGACATTACCGATGGATTCTTCCGCAATGCTGTGGGCTTCGGCGACGAGGATGTTCTCACCGGTTTCCTGGCCCATTTTTGCGAAATGGCCGTGGTGCAGAACAACGTTGATATGCGCGGTGGCCTCAACGCGACGGAAGTTCACATCCTCAGTGACGATGATGTCCTGTTCGTCGATATAGTTGCTCAGACCCGCCTTGGCGAAATAGTCGACCACGACATCCTTGGGTTCAAGTTCCTGGTTGAGCGAAGCGGCCGCCAGCACGGCGCGGTCCAGCGTGGACTGAAGCCGTTCGCGATGCGCCTCATAACGCATAAGGTCAAAAGACAGACCACCAATCGCCAACATCAATCCGAAGATCATGATGCCGAAGATGATCATCGCACCGTCTTCATCGCGCGCGAAACGCGAAACGCTGCGTTCAATTAAGCCATAACCGTAACGGCGAATTCGGGCCGCGGTGTTATCTTCAGTGTTATTCAACCGCATTTCTCAACTAGCTCCTTTTTGGCCGATGGACATTTCCGCCGACGCAACAATGGCCCAACCTGCGTGGCCGGGTTTTGTGGCTGGATTGCGGCGAGGCAGTGAAAATCGCAGGGAATTCGGCCAAATAATTAACGTTTGTGTAACGGTTGGAAACGATTGACGGGGATCGGGATCATTGTCGCGATCTGCCGAAATTCAGCTTGGTCAGGCGTGAATCCCTGTGAATCGCAGGAATTCCGGCCTTCAACCACTTAAACATTCGGAAACACCTGCTGGCTAAGAGGTGAGACGCGAAGGAAAAAATTCGCGATAATACTGTGATGGCGATTCGTGCCACAACATTCTCCGCGAGGCGTTTATGACTAAGTCCCCGAAATCAGAGCCAAGTTTCCGTGAATCCGTTGACCTTATGTTCAACCGTGCGGTGTCGTTGATGGACCTTCCGCCAGGGCTGGAAGAGAAGATTCGCGTCTGCAACGCGACTTATACGGTACGGTTCGGTGTGCGCCTGCGTGGGCAGATCCAGACTTTTGTCGGTTATCGCTCGGTCCATTCGGAACATATGGAGCCGGTGAAAGGCGGCATTCGCTATTCGATGGGCGTCAATCAGGACGAGGTCGAAGCGCTGGCCGCGCTGATGACCTATAAATGTGCGCTGGTAGAGGTGCCCTATGGCGGCTCGAAAGGCGGGCTGTGCATCGACCCGCGCCAGTATGAGGAATATGAACTCGAAATGATCACGCGCCGGTTTGCCTATGAATTGGCAAAGCGTGACTTGATTGATCCCAGCCAAAACGTGCCGGCACCCGACATGGGAACCGGCGAAAGGGAAATGGCCTGGATCGCCGATCAATACGCGCGGATGAACACAACTGATATCAACGCCAAGGCATGTGTCACCGGCAAACCGGCCCACGCGGGCGGCATTCAGGGCCGGGTCGAGGCCACGGGTCGCGGTGTGCAATATGCCATCCGCGAATTTTTCCGCCACCCTGATGATCTTGCCAAGACAGGCATGTCAGACGGAATCGAGGGCAAGCGCGTGGTCGTCCAGGGGCTTGGCAACGTTGGCTATCACGCCGCCAAATTCCTTTCCGAAGAAGACGGCGCATTGATCACCGGCATTATTGAGCGTGACGGCGCGCTGACCGATGATCGCGGACTTGATGTCGAGGCTGTGCGCGGCTGGATCGCCAAACACGGTGGTGTACGCGGCTATGCCGATGGCACCTTCGTTGAAGACGGCGCATCTGTTCTGGAAAAGGATTGCGACATTCTTATACCGGCGGCGCTAGAAGGCGTGATCAACCTGTCAAACGCCAAAAACGTCAAGGCCCCTATGATCGTAGAGGCCGCGAATGGCCCTGTGACCGCAGGTGCCGATGACATTCTGCGCGACAAGGGATGCGTCATCATTCCGGATATGTACGCCAATGCGGGCGGTGTGACGGTGTCTTATTTCGAGTGGGTCAAAAACCTCAGCCATATCCGTTTCGGACGCATGGGACGCCGACAGGAAGAATCCCGCCATCAGCTGATCGTGGATGAGCTTGAGCGTTTGTCAAACGATACCGGCATCGACTGGGAACTGAATCCGAACTTCAAGGACAAGTACCTGCGCGGGGCGGGGGAGCTGGAACTCGTGCGCTCCGGTCTCGATGATACTATGCGCACCGCCTATCAGGCCTGTTCCAGGGTTTGGAACGAACGCGATGACGTCGCCGATCTGCGCACCGCCTCGTATCTCGTCGCCATCGACCGGATCGCCACGAGTTACCGCGCCAAGGGACTCTAAGGCGTGACGCCCCGCGATCTGCAGTTTTCTTGCTGATGTGGGGCGGTCACCGTGGTGATGCGCCGTTTGTTCCCGGCGCATGGAACATTGTGCAGATGCTAGTGCGCCGACTGCCGGGCGTTCGCGTGCCATATTGGTGCGGTGAATACACATGACGAACTTGACGCGACAAAGGTGCTTCAGTTTCTGCCCGGTCGGATCGAGATTCTGAGCGGGCGGGATATCTGAATTTACTGCCGCATGTGCTGACCGAAAAGGAACGTGTTCAAGCATTTGCCGAGTGACGTAAGGTCAATTAAGGCAGCAATCCGGCAACCGGGCGAGATTCGGGCAGCAATGCGCCAGAATCGGGCGAATGTGCCGAAACAGGGGCGCCTCCAAATCAACAAAAGCCATAAATCAGCCAGTGAAATGCCACGTTTTCGCCGAGTTCCTGCGGTCGAAGCCTCTCACCGTCTGAATTGTAACTATCTGACAATTATCATTTTTCATTGACAGAAAACGCCCCAAACCAAAACCGTTAAACTTTTTCCTAACAAACTCTTAACGCCACAATCCCGCCATAGTTTCATCCAAGTTCCGGCACATTCCTGTGGCAGAAAAGTGTTTGTGGGGGCTCCGGGAACAACTCGCCCAGGAGCTAAAAGTGAAAAAACGCGCTGCTACATATAAAGCTATCGGTGAACATAACCGCGCTTTCAGCCTTTTGACGGCAATGACACGCCGCCGGCGCTCGGAAGAGGGCAGCGCGACGATTGAAGCTGTCATGTGGATGCCCTTCTTCGTCGCCCTTTTCACTTTGATCGTGGACGCGACGATTATCTTTAACAATCATTCAAACGTCCTGCGTATCGTACATGATGCGAACCGGGCGTTTTCGGTCGGTCGTTTTGAAAGCGGCGCGGAAACCGAAACGAGCATCCGGAATAATGCGGCACATATCAGCTCTGGCATGACCGTTCAGACCAGCGTCACCAATGGCGTCATCGTGACCGAGGTTAAGGTGCCGGTGTCTGATCTGGACATGACCGGGCTGTTTTCCAGCATCGCGTCTGCGACGCTGACCATCCACGCTCAACACTATTTGGAAATCTAAGGTTACCCCATGATCAGGCAACACTCTCTGGCAAAACGCCTTGCGCATTTTCGTCACGAAGATTTCGGGGGCTCTTCGGCGCTGGCACTCAGCCTGATCATGGGGGCGTTTATTCTGGGCGGTCTGTCGCTCGACCTCGCCTATGCCTACAAAACGCGTAACGAATTGCAGATTGCCGCCGATGCAGCGGCGCACGCAGCACTTTACATGCGCCAGTCCGAAACCGCCACGGATGCCAAGGCAAAGGCTGTGGAAGTCGCAAAAGGAACGCTGCCACCCAACAGTTATGGCAATGTTCTGGAAGCGGGCGACATCACGTTCGGGTTATGGGATTTCACCACTCAGACGTTCGCTGCCGACCCCAATGGGACAGAGGCTGTTTTGGTCTCCACCAAACGGTTCAAATCCAAAAGCAATGAACTCAGAACCTTCATGCTGAACTTTGTCGGGATGGACAGCTTTGATGTGCAGTCGGGTTCGGTTTTCGTCACTCATTACCCGACCTGTCTGAATCAGGGATTCGCCGCACATGACAGCGTGGATATGCAAAGCAACAACATCTTTTACAGCGGCTTTTGCGTGCATTCCAACAACCTCGTCAGCATGAAGCAGAACAACGACTTCGAACCCGGCGTCATTGTCTCGATGCCCGACACCAGAAGCGTTTCGGCCGGTGGTGGCAATGACGGTCTGAAAGAAGCGCTTGAATCGCACGCCTACAAGCTGCGCATCCTTGACCACATGGATGACATCTGGGCCGAGCTGCAGACAGGCGGTGCAAGCGTGCCCAGCTATATCACCAACACGGCGGTTATCCCGGTCACCGCAGACAAGATTATCGGAACGAACACGACCAGTCTGATCGTGTCGTTTGGAGAGGCTGACCTGCTTCAGGGGCGCATTTATCTGGTGGATTGTGACACTGCGAGCGCCATCACGATCGACAATAATGTGCTGATCGAAAACGTCGTGATCCTCACCACCTGCAATCTCGATTTCAAAAACGGTTCTGCAGTGGAAAACTCGCTGTTGATGACGCAAAGCACATCCGCGGCTTCGGTCTCTGCGACATCCGGGTTCACCTTGGGGCGGAATGACAATTGCGCCGCAGGTGGTGGAGCACAGGTATTGACTTATGGCGGTTTCAGGGTTCCCGCGAAATTCCTGATCTTCGGCGGACAGGTCATTGCCAAGGGCGACATTCAATTTGCCGCTCAGGCGGGCGCGCAAGGGGCGTCCTTCGTTGCAGGTGGCAAGATTGACGGAACGTCGAACTCGACGTTCCTTTTCTGCCAAACCGGCATGGAACAGAATCTGCAGAAGCCCTATTTCCGCCTTGCTGGCTGAACCGCTCCGGCCAGCTATGAGAATGCAGCAAAGGCGTCGCCCAGCTTGATGCGGGCGGCGCCTTACATGCATTATAGCGTTAGATTTACGAACGGAGAGCCGAGATGCGCCTGATCCTCGCCGCCGCCCTGATCGCCGCCACGCCGGTTGCGGCGGAAGAAATCCCGCGCGGCTGTTTTCACCGACTCTACACCGACAAACACCTCGCCAATCACCCGGCGCAGATCGTGCGCGAACTGACACTCGCGGTCTATGACGCACCGGAATCCGACGATATCTGGGCCGACATGGTCGCCGTTCTTGCCGATCAGGGCCGCATGACGGGCAGCCATAATGTCGGCAAACCGCTCGATCAGGTGTTAAATTGCTGGTCCAAGGGCGCGCGTCACCAATGCGCGGTTGACTGTGACGGTGGATCGTTCCGTTTCACCCGCATCACGCCCGACAGCATCACGATCGAGACATCCTATCTCACCATCGGCCCGGCGGAGGAATGCGGCGGGTCGGAGAACATGGTCGAAGTTTTGGGCGAGCCTGTGCGGTATCGATTGAGTCGCGTCGATGCCAAACATTGCGAGGCGCCCGAACTGAATGATTGATCGGTTCCATTTGGCCTGATGCAGATGTTGCGGGTTTGCGCCTTTCGCGCGGAATCAAGGCCTCTTGGGCCGCCGCGCATCGACGGGCCGTCCCCTGGCCCGGCGATTTGTTAAGGGGTTCGCCACGTTTTGATCTATACCCGTGCGCCTGAATAGGCCTGATGTTTTCCGGGTTAGAGTCCCCGATAGGGGATCTGTAAACCCCACGGCTTTAGCCGGACGGGATCGCGGCATTTGCGTTAAGATGCCTGATTATGGATTCGTACAAGCGTGGCAGCCATACGGTTTGGGACTGCAAATACCACTTGGTGTGGGTGACGAAGTACCGCTACCAGGTGTTGGGCGGCGATGTCGGCAACCGCTGCCGTGAGTTGCTGCGCGAGACGGCGCGGGCGCATGGGATGGTTGTGCATGCCGGATCAATCAACCGTGACCACGAGCATATGCCGGTGTCGACCCCGCCGAACCTGTCGGTCAGCCGTGCGGAGCAATATCTGAAAGGGCGCAGTTCGCACAAGCTGCTGAGCGAGTTCGGGATATTGCGCAAAAGATATTGGGGGCAACACCTGTGGGCCCGCGGTTACCGGGTTGCCAGCAGCGGCAACGTGACAGACGAGGTGTGGTTGGAATACATCAAGAACCAGACGCCACCCGAGCCCGATGATGATTTTAATCCAGCGGGAACTCCCCGCGTGTAAGCGCGGGGATGATAGCCCTTCCATTGTCTTCGGGCTATCGTCTGCAGAATGCGGCTGCGAAAATCGTCCCACAGCGTTTACAAAGGATTTTTTGTGTCCACCGTTGGGGTCGACGAGCAAACGATACGGAATTACGTCCGATGGCAGGGCCGAGAAGATAATGGACAAGCGGAGCTTGACCTTTGAAAGAACCACGGGTGTAAGCCCGTGGGTATCTATATCACTTTGTATTCCTTGAGCGATACAACGCGGAAGTTGTCGGTGACGGTGTCGCGGAACTCAGGCCATTTTTCTGGCAGTGTCGTACGGAAGAAGTTGAAAATAGCCTCTGTGAACTGGTTGAACGTTGCATAGTGGCGATTGTGTGTGACCCAATCGTGCATGACGCCCCAAAGGCGCTCGATTGGGTTGAGATGCGGGGCATATGCTGGCAGGAAATGCAACTTCACCCGGCGTTCCGGGCTGTTGAGCCATGGCTGAAGTATCCTGGCATGATGATAGCGGGCATTGTCGACAAAGACATGGATGGTCGTCATGGTTGGGTTGTTGCGCTCCAACTTTTCCAGCATTTGTTGGGTTGTCCGGGCATTGATCTTTTCGCCTTCTACAAAGGTGAACTGGAAGGTCTCAAGGTCAAGCGCTCCCTGAATATTGAGCCGTTTGCGCCCGGATGTCGCCTTCAGGGCCGTCTTTTGTCCCTTTGGGAACCAGCCATGGGCGGGGCGGCTCTGATGCTCGGGGTGAACAGCGTCCGAAAAGACAACCATCTCATCTGCGGCCAACCCGTTCATCATGGCCTCATATTGGGCAATAAACGCAGCCTGTTTGGCTTCATCGGCCTGTGCAGGCAGCAATTGTGGTTTCCTATACACAAACCCCAGGCGGCGCATCAGCCTGGCGGCTCCCGAGGGGCTGTAGCTCCGGTCGCACCCGGCCAGAACATAGGCACAGACCTCATCTACGTTCTGTGCCGGATGTTCGGTGAAATGCGCTTTCAAAGCCCGTTCCTGCTCCACCGATAGATGCCCCTGTCGCTGGCTGTAGCCCTTCAAGCCAAAAAATGACAACCCCGCTCCGGCAAACGCGAACTGCCATTCCGTCAGAACCGTTGGACCGATATCCAAAATCCGGCAAACCGTTCCGGCGTCTTCTCCTGTGTCCAGAAGAAGAAACGCACGCGCACGTTTCCAAACAAGGGCCTCAACTTTGCGGCGGCGGCAAAGCGCTTCAAGCGCTATGCGCTGCTCGTCGGATAAGATAAGGTGACTGTTTTGTCTCGCTTGCTCATACCCTCAAAATAGAAACCTCCGTGCCTGTGACCATGCGGCAAAGTGATTCACAGGCATCAAAATCATCAGGCCAATTCAGGCGCAGGAGTGTAGCACGGATTTCTCGGAATTAAGTGGCAACGACAAACGTTGGTTCGCCGCGCCACGGCCCATCGATGCGCGTCTTCGCGATAATGTTGTTGAACGTCCACTTAAGGCCAACCGCGGACCTAAAAAGGCTATCCGGGCTCCACAGCCTCAGGATCTCCACCGCAAAATTCATAAAGCGCACGCGACCCATCTCGCGTTAGCAGTTCCCGAAACCGGTGCCGATGTCGCGCCAATGCCTCTGCGCGCATCTCTCCCAATCGGCCATTTGACATCGCATCCATTTCCGCCACCGCCGCAAATAATGCCGGTGCGCGCCCGGCTAACCCGCGATCCTCTTCGTCATTGAAATTCCGTTTGCGCCAATACCGGTTGCCAATTTCACGGTAGTCCTGATGCGCGCTGCCGCGGGTTGACTTCAAAACAAAGCTTGCCGCATCGCGCACGATGTAATGGTTCACCTGCGCCAGCGACCGCGCCTTGGGGTCTTTGGAGCGAAAGCGAAACCGTTCAAACTGTTCCTGCGTCAAACCGGAACCGTTGCAGGTGCGCACAAAGTCTTCTGGCACAGCTGCAGGCGGGCGATGCACGCCCGCGCGATGAAAATGGCTGGGGCGGAACATCGCCTTGTAAGGCGTCAGATTACCGACAATTCGATCCGTTGCCTCTGCCTTTACAAACGCCTCGGTCACCAATTCGTCGGGGATGTGAACCTGTCCGCCATTACCAAACCGCCGCCAGTTCAAAAGGATTTCGTCGGCTTCGGGCAACGCATCCATCAGGCCGTTCAAATGCCCATCACCACATTTGACAAATAGGAACTCGTCGAGATCCAGCGGCAACGCCCAGTCAGACTGACGAAACACCTCCTGGCGCGCCGCACGCTTATAGGCACGGATCTGGTAATTGCCTTTCTCAGATGCATTGTTGCGATACTGAACCAACCCCAGCGCGGCCATTTCGGTCATGATCTCTGCCGTCAGATCATCTGAATCGTTCTGGAAAAGTAGAATGTTTTCAAAACCGATCATGCGGTGATGCGCGACCCATTCCAGTAAATACGGGCCTTCGTTCTTCGCCGTCGCGACAAGGGTGAATTTCAGGGGCATTTCGCCGGATGAGCTCGTTTTGGGTCGTTTCTGCGTGTTCAACGGGTATTAAACAAGAATTTTCAACAAACTCGGGTTGTTTTTTGGGGGTCTGTGGGCGTAGATTTGGTTAATGGCAGGGCCTTTTTCACCAAATGATGTGAATTGGGCGATAATTCGTACGAGCAGTCAGGGCCGGCAGGTAAGATCGGCACGAAAATGAAAAGAGAGTGCAACCGATGAAGCGCCCCATCGTCGCGTCGCTTTGGATTGGCGATCGTCTGAGTTACATCGAACAGCTTTGTCTCAAAAGCTTCGTCGATCATGGCCACCGGACAATTCTTTATTCCTATGATGACGTACCAAACGCCCCACCCGGGGTAGAGGTGCTGGACGCTGCCCTGATCTATCCCCGAACCGATCGGGTGATCAACAAAGACACCGGTTCGCCGGCGCCCCATTCCTATGCGTTTCGCTATGCGCTTCTGGAAGTTCAGAACATCATTTGGGTCGATCTCGATATGCTGTGCCTGAAACCTTGGGATTTCACGGACCAATGGGTTTTCGGCTGGAACCGGAAAGACAGCCAGATGGGCACCGGCGCGCTTGGCCTTCCGCGCTTTTCCAAGACGTTGGCGAAATTGAACGCTTTCTGCGCCAGCGATTACCCCAAAAACCCGTGGAAAGAGGATGATTCCGGCACGCCTTTGCATGTCAGCGAACAACCGCTGGATGTCTGGGGGCTTTCGCCGCTGACGTATTTCCTGCGCCAGACATCGGAAGTCGACTTTGCCATGGCGGAAGAGGCATTCTATCCGATCACATTCCGGAACCGCCGCGATGTTCTGGAATCCGGTGTTAACGTCGAGGATCGGCTGCAAAACTCGTATGGTGCGCATTTGTGGGCGCGCCGGCTGAGTAAGTGGATTTTGGCAACCTCCGATGGTTTCGCGCCCGAAGACAGTTTCCTGGGTCGCAAATTGCGCGAACACAATGTGGATCAGCGAGCTGCGCCCTTACTTGGCGCAGAATCCGTCACATCCGCACCGGCGACGGCCGCGCCCGCAAAGGCACCACCCCATTCGCGGGGGCACCACGC
Organism: uncultured Paracoccaceae bacterium; assembly: GCA_951812305.1. GTDB lineage: Bacteria > Pseudomonadota > Alphaproteobacteria > Rhodobacterales > Rhodobacteraceae > Rhodobacter_B. Next base: position 203,838 of record CATOSB010000002.1, on the reverse strand, counting down.
CACGCCAGCGTTCGTGCCCGCCGAAGTGCGAATGCAGCGCAAGCCGATTGACCCGAACCTGCCAGTCGTGGCGACGCTTTGGATCGGTAACCTGAGTTTTCTGGAGCAGATGTGCCTTAATTCGTTCCGCGATTACGGACATCGCGTGGTGCTTTATGTTTACGGCCCGATACGCGGTGTACCTGAGGGAATTGAGCTGCGCGATGCCAACACCGTCTTTCCGAACGAGAATTTCATCCGCCACAAACGCACCGGCAGCCCGGCAATTCACGCCGACGCCTTTCGCTACAAGATGCTGGAGCTCGAGGATGTCATATGGGTCGATGCCGACATGCTCTGCCTCAAGCCCTGGGATTTCGAAACGCCCTGGGTCTTTGGCTGGGAAGCACAGGACGACCAGACCTGCAACGCTGTATTGGGCTTACCGAAGAATTCGAAAACTTTGAAGAAACTCAACGAGTTCTGTGTCGATGAGTATCCGATCCCGCCCTGGGCTGATGATGGCGAAAGGAAACGTCTGGAAGAGGCGAAGGCCGCTGGCGATCCGGTGCATGTATCAGAGCTGAAATGGGGCGTCTGGGGGCCAGCCGCGCTGACCTGGTTCTTGCGTGACACCGGTGAGATCGAACACGCGCAAAATGAACAGGTGTTCTTCCCGATCCCGTATTCCTCGCGCCGCGAACTGCTGAAACCGGGTCACATGATCGACGACCGTCTGACTAATCAGGCCTATGGCGTCCACCTCTGGAATCGCCGACTGCGGCGAAAGATATTTGCCGACGATGGCGGCGTTGTGGACCCGCAAAGTTTCGTGGGCCGCGCATTGGCGCGTCACGGGGTCGACCCAACCGAAGCCCCGATAGAAGATGACTTGAAAGCTCATCAGGAAGCAATGGCCGCCAAAGAAGCCGCTGTTCAGGAACAACCGGCGCTCTCGCTCGTCGCCGATGAACCAAAATTGCCGTCGATGGACGAAATTCGCACCGCCATGCGCGCGGCTCCTGCCGACAGTAAGGAACCGATGGAACGCCGCCCCATTGACCCGACATTGCCGACGGTCGCGGCTCTCTGGATTGGTGGGACACTCAGTTTCCTTGAACAGGTCTGCCTGTTGTCCTTTCGCGATTTCGGCCATCGGGTTGTGCTCTACACCTATAAAGGCGTTGATCGTGTGCCGGACGGCATCGAAGTGCGCGATGCAAACAAGGTCTTTCCGCAGGAAAACTATATTCAGCACAAGAATTCCGGCTCCCCGGCGCTGCATTCCGATGTTTTCCGTTACTGGATGCTGAAAGACGAAGACGTGATCTGGATCGACGCCGATGTTCTGTGCGTCAAACCTTGGCGGTTCGAAACGCCGTTTGTCTATGGCTGGGAAAAACCGCCGAGGCTCGTTTGCGGTGCGGTTCTTGGTTTCCCTAAAGACAGTAAGACGCTGAATGCGTTGATGGAATTCTGCAAGAATGAATACCCGATTCCGCCCTGGGTCAAAGACGACGAAAGGGCGCGGCTGCAGGATTTACATGATAAAGGCACACCGGAACACGTCACCGAACTGCCCTGGGGGGTCTGGGGGCCCGCGGCACTGACCCATTTCCTGAAAGAAACCGGCGAAGAGGAATACACGCTGCCGCAAGAGGCGTTTTATCCGGTCAGCTTCAAAGATCGCCGTGACCTTCTAGAACCCGGCACTGATTTGTCAGATCGCGTCGGGCGCGGCTGTTTCGGGGTCCACCTTTGGAACCGCCGCATTCGCCGCCGGATCATCACCCATCACGAGGGCATTCCGCACCCCGACAGCCTTTTGGGCCGTGGCTTGTTGCGGCACCGGATCGACCCGACGCTGTCGCCGATCCCCGATCAGCCACCCCCCGGATCGCCCACACAGGAGGAATTGCTTGCGCAAAAACCACCTGAGCGTATCGCCAAGATTCGCGCCAAGGCCGAGGAAAAGGCCGCCGTCTACAAAGAGGCGCCGCGCAACGTGACGCCCGACGAAGTACCGCCGATGCACTACGACATTGGTGAAGGGGCGGCGAAAGAAGATCCCGCGCCGGTTTTTCTATCAACCCGCGGTGAAGTTCCTGCCGCGGCCCAACCGCCGGCCGCGGTCGGCGCCAATGACAATGACGATTTGGAACAGCCCGAAAGCTCGAACAATCCCGATGTTGTAATCCAGAGACCCAAGGCGATGGACGAAATGCCGCTGATGCGGCTAAACCAGTCACCCGAGGCGCAGCAAAGCATCGACAATCTGGAGGGGCGCACCGGAGAGATCACAGGTTACCTGAAAGATCCCGAGCAAGAGATTGATAACTCAAAGATTCTCGTCGTTACTTCGATGAAGAACGAGGCACCCTTTATCCTCGAATGGGTCGCTTATCACAAATCTATCGGCGTCGACCACTTCCTGATCTACACCAATGATTGCACCGACAACACCAACGCAATGCTCGACCGTTTGGCCGATCTGGGCCATGTCACACGGGTCGACAATCCTTGGGACAAGAGGGGCAATAAAAAGCCCCAGCATGTTGCGCTGAAAGACGCGCTGAAACAGAAATGTTACCAGGACGCGAACTGGGTTTTGACCATCGATTGCGATGAATTCGTCAACATCCATGTCGGCGACGGCACGTTCAGCGACCTGTTTCGCGCCTCGAACTATCCAAACGTGATATCCTTCACCTGGAAGTTCTTCGGCAATCGCGACATCCACGAATACGAAGACAAGCCGATCATCGAGCAATTCAACAATTGCGCGCCGGAATTCATCCCGAAACCGCGCCTTGGCTGGGGCTTCAAGTCGATGTTCCACAAATCCTCGCCCTATACCCGCATCGGCGTTCACCGCCCCTTGGGCATTGACGACGGGGAAGAGGACGAGGTGCGCTGGGTCAACGGCTCTGGTCGCGCGATGCCTGACATGCTGCTAACCAATAACGGTTGGCGATCAACCAAACGCTCGTTGGGCTACCGCCTCGCGACGCTGAACCACTACATCCTGCGTTCTGCCGACAGTTTCCTTGTGAAACGCGAACGTGGGCGCATCAACCACACCGATCAGGATCAGGGCGTCGAATACTGGACCCGCCGGAACTACACGTCCGAAACCGACAGCCGCATTCACGCCCGCTTGCCCGGGATGAACGCGGTTCTCGATGAATTCGGGGCCGATCCGGTACTGGCCAAGCTGCACACCGAGGCGGTCGAATGGCACGAGGTACGTGTCGATCATCTGAAAAAACAACCTGAATACAAGGCGCTGTGGGACGAACTTGTCACGCCTGGACGCCCTGACGCGCTCGCCATCGCCAAGGAGGCAGAGGCCGAGGCCAACACCGACGAACAGGAACGCCGCGCGTCCGTTCAGGCGGCCAAGGAACCGCTGAAAATCAGCAATGCTGCGCCGCTTACAAGTTTGCGCATGGCTGCACCGCCGCCCTCGGCGGCCACTGAACCAGTGCACGAACGATTCAACGATGCGCGCGGATTTGCCGAAAGCGCCAAGGGTTTCCTTTGGGAGGGCCCGGAAAATGCATTGATGTTCGTGCCGCAATCCAAACGGCTGGTGGTTGCGTTCGACAATATCTCGATCGCCCGGGCAGAAGGCCAGCGCTGGCCATGGGGATTCAAAGTTCTGTTGCAGGACATGAAATGCTCCGTTCTGGGCGTCATGGCGGTACAGCGCAATTGGTTCCGGCAGGAGTTCGTGCATGACGCCTTTGAAGCTTTGCGCGATCAGGGCTTCTTCGAGCAATTCGATGAAATCCTGTTTTAACCTGAGTTCTGGATAAGCGCTATATCTGGTATTCGACCTGCCTGATTGTTTCCGGCACGGTTATGGGTCCCATTTTAACTTTGGTTTTCCCGAGCATATAGGCTGCGACACACGAGATGAGGTGTACGAATGCGTTGGCAGGCGATCTGTGTCGAGTGTGTTCCAGTCCCATGCTGGTTTTCAACTTATCGAACAGAGTTTCGATGATGAACCGCCTTCGCAACAGGATTTTGTTCAGGATTGGCAGGAGATAGTTTTTCATGTTGCGGCGAATGCCGGTGACGAGGTGGAGGCCACGCTGCCAGAGCCGTTGGAAGAGGGATTTGGAGATATAGCCCTTATCAGCAAATATTTTGCCTTCGAGGCCCGCGATCATGGCTTCAAACGGCTTTCGATCATCGACATTACCTGCCGTGATTTTGACGGCCATGATCTCCCCCTTGTTGTTGATGATTAGATGCAGTTTGAAGCCAAAGAACCAGCCCATTGTGCTGCGACCGCGCTTTGCCAGCCCCTTGAAGACCTTGTTTCGATTAATGCGGGCATTGTGGCAGACCGCGAGCTTAGTGCTGTCGGCAAAATAGACGCCGGTTTTTTCACCGCTGAAGCAGTGCAGCAGTATGCAAAACGGCACCATTAATCTTGGCATGAGGCTGACAAACCGACCATAGCTCGGGAGGGTGCCAAAGCAGTCACGGTATTTCTGCTCAACGCCATAAATCCAATAATGTTTGAAGTCCTTGAACGGCGACAAGTGAAACAAGACCATGATGAACAGGCTCTCCCCCAGGGTCAGCTTGCCGGAGCGAAGCCTCTGACGACCCGAGGGGATCAACCGGTGGCGCTCCCAGTCCTCGTAGGTTTTTGCAAAATCATCGAGACAGACAAAAAGTGCGGTGTTAGTGATCGACATGAGTGGCGGTCCATATTGTGTCGCTTTTGAACCTTGAATCATGGGGCAACGTACTTGGAAACCCCTCTCACCCCATACTAATCACGGGGGCATTCAGGCTGGTCAACACGGGGCAAAAGGTGCGCGCCATGGAGAACAACTTCCCAATCAACGAAGATCTCGCTTATGAGAAGATCCGGGACCTCATGTTCGACATGATGGAAGAGGACCCCAACCGTTTCTACGCCCTCACGGATAAGCTCAATGAACTGGCTGCGCTCCCTAAAAGAACCATGACACTTGTGCTCGATCTGATGGCTGCCACTCCCTTTCAGGTGATCATCCCGAAACACGTACGGAAAAATGACCCTGATACATTCAAAGCAGATCACGAAACCGTTTCAAATGTTCTATTTCTTGGAGAGTTTGGCGGAATTGCCGTTGAACTGGAGCCAAATGAGGCTTTGAGAGAACCGAGGATCATTTCCATAACAATGGTGGAAATCCCTCATCGCAACCCTCTGCGAAAAAGGGTCAACGAGTATCGTAAAAAACGAATCAAAAAACTACGAAAAAATTCTGTCGAGTAGTGCACTGGTGACGCCAACGTCTTATCCAGAATCGGGGTTGTTTTACGGTGCGTCGATGGGCGGTTACGCGGCTCTGGCTTACCAGAGTTGCGCACCGGGGTCGCGCGTTCTGGCGCTTGCCCCGCAATCCACCCTCAGCCGTCGAATTCTGCCCAACGAAGATCGCTGGGGCTGGACCCAGAAACTGGATTGGGAAGGGCGCTATAACGACGTTGTCGGCCTGACCGAAACCGCCAGCGACATCTTCATTCTCGGTGACCCTTACTACAAGCCGGACTACGACCAGATCAGCCGGATTGAGGGCGACAACGTCAACTGGCTGCACACGCCGTTCATGGGCCATCAGATCCCCAACGCCTTCGTGGTCATGGATATCATGAAAGAGCTGCTTTACGCCGCCGCCGACGGATCGCTGACGCCGAAATTGTTCTATCGCCTGTTCCGTGCGCGCAACGATCTGCCCCGGTTCCAGCATGACCTGCTGATGGAGGCGGAAAAGCGCGGCAAGATCAAATCCGCAATCCGTATCTGCGAATACACGCTGAAAAAACGCAAGGCGGTGAACATCCGCCGGACTTTGGCGAAATTGCAGGAGCGGCTGGAAGAAATGGAACGAAAAGAGGCGGCCGAATAATGGGACCAAACCGCCTGATCGTCACATGCATGAAGAACGAGGCGCCCTTTATCCTTGAATGGGTTGCCTATCACCGTTCCATCGGGTTTACCGATTTCCTTGTCTTTACAAATGATTGCGACGACGGAACGGTCGAGATGCTCGACCTGTTGCAGCGTCACGGCATCCTGACCCGCCGCAACAACCCCTATTTGGAAATGAAGGGCAATCATAACCCGCAAAAAGGCGCGCTGCGGTTCGCTGAAGACCTCGATCAGGTGCAAGATGCCGATTGGGTCATGGTCGCGGATGTCGATGAGTTTGTGAACGTCCATGCAGGCGACGGCACGCTTGATGCACTGATCGAGGCGGTCGGCGACGTCGACGTGATCTCGATGCAATGGCGGTTGTTCGGCAATGCGGATGTCACCAAATACAGCCCTGAATTTGTGACCGAACAATTTCCACTATGCGCGCCAAAATTCTGCCCGACGCCAACACAAGCATGGGCGGTCAAATCGATCTGGAGCAACAAGGGCCCGCACAAGATCGGCAAATTCACCCGCATCGGCGTACATCGCCCGCTCAATCCCGGCGGCGACGAAGATATCCGCTGGGTCGACGGCTGTGGTCGTCCGGTTCTGGACAAGTTCATCGATACGGGATGGCGGTTCGGTACGCACAGCCACGGTTACGATCTGGTGACGCTGAACCACTATGCCTGTCGGTCTGCCGAAAGCTTCGTTGTGAAACGCGACCGTGGCCGGGTAAACCATGTCGACCGTGATCAGGGGCTGGCCTATTGGCTGCGCATGAACTTCAACATGGAAGAAGACCGCTCGATCCAGCGAAACCTTGTGCGCGCACGCGATGAGTATAACCGCCTGATGGCGCTGGAAGGTGTTGCGCGCCAACAGGAAGACGCGATCAACAGCCACAAAGCAAAGATCGCCGGGCTGATGTCGCGCCCAGATACGAAGACGTTTTTCGAGGATATCACCTCTGCGCGCCAGCGCCTGATTTCGCGCCATCTGAATCTGTTGAGCCGCCAGATCATGGATGAAGGCCCGGGCACGATCCCGGAAGAGATTTTTGATCGCATTCAGCGTGTTCCCGACCTGATGGCAAGTTAGGTCGATGGTTCAAGAGGTCTGGCTTCACATCGGCACGCCGAAATCGGGCACGTCCTCTTTGCAGAAATATCTGGTGGCCGAGACAGATGCGTTGTCCGCCCAGGGTCTGGCCTATATCACGCCGCCCGGAAAAGAGGCTGCCAACGATCTGGCCATCGCCTTCAACCGCAAACGTGACGACCTGCCCGATATCTGTGCCCATATGAACCGCGAACTTGAAGTGCGGCCAGAAAAGATCGCGCTGATATCCAGTGAAATGTTGTATGGATTTTCGCCCGCGAAACTGAGTGCGCTTTTGCCCGCACTGCCAGATAAGCCCCTGAAAGTTCTTGTTTATCTCAGGCGGCAGGACAAATACATCGAATCCATGTTCCTGCAGAAATCGAAAAATGGCCGGTTTGTGGGAACGATTGACGACTATATCGCCAAGTTTGATGGCAGCGGGTCGGACTATCACGCCATGCTGCGGGAATGGCGGGCCGACGATGCGACATTGGTCCCGCGCGTGATGGAACGTGACCGGCTGGTCGGAGGAGATGTCATCGCCGATGCGCTGACCCAAATGGGCCTTCCCGCGCCGCCTCCACGCGCCAGTGATGACGTAAACGTCTCACCCGGCATCGCGCGCGTGCAGCTTTTGCAGGTTGCCGCCGCAACAGAAATCGCCAATCCCAGAAAGCTGCAGCGAACGCTCGCGGCACTCTATCCTCAGGATCCCGCAACCCGCGGAAATGTGTTCACGAGTGACGAGCGACGGGCGTTTCTGAATAAGTTCAAAACCGGCAATGACGCCATCCGCGCGACCTATTTTCCGGACTATGAAACGCTTTTTGATGAATCAGACCTTAGCAAACCCGACGATGCAGGCATTACCAAACGCTTTGACAAAGCGCAGCTGGATGAAATCTTTAAATTGCTCAAGACTTTGAAATCTCTTGGTTAGTGCCGAACGGTATTGACGGTAAATGCTGCTTTTTTGACCAGAAATGGACAGGCAATAGTCGTGCGCATAGGGTGGCAAAGCCACCGAAATCTTTAAAAGATTTCGGCACGTACCACAGCGCCATGTCAAGCGCCGGCATTTCCAAAAAAAACGCGTCCAGACCTAGCGATCGTCGGGCGACTCGCTTTCATCCATCAGCCAGTCCGGCAAGGGTCCGCGACGTGAAATGAGTTTCTTCACGGCAACCATGTTCTTGCGAAAAAACGGTCCGCCGCCATGCTTCTCCAATACGGTTTTACAAAGGTAAGCGGCCAGAATAGGCCGGTTGCGGCGCATACAGGCGTGGAAAAGCGTCCGCAGGTATCGCGCGTGATCCCGCCGTTTGCGCAGCATCTGAAAGAAGTCGGTTTCGCGCAAAGTGCCGTTGCTCGCCGCCTCGATAACAGAGTGCAATTGCCCCATCTCCAAAAGCGCCAGCTCGATCATGCCTTCCAGATTCCGACAGCGAATCCGCCACACATTCGGGCCCTGAAACAGGCTTGCATGGACGTGATCCAAGGGGCGGAAGGGGTCAAAAAGGATGGTCACCCTATTCGCACCTTCAACCATGTCCGGCGCATATCCGTACCGGTCATTGAAAACCAACCGCTTGGCATCGGGAAACCTCATATCCCAACCGGCACGATCTGAATCCAGTGTCGCCTGTGGCGCGATGGCCAGAACGTTCGACCCCGGTGCGGCGACCGAAAACGCGGCGGCACCGTAGGCGCCCATGCCGGATCCATAAAACGCCACCTGATCGAAATCTTCGAAAAAGCAATCGTCGACCAGCTCGTCGATAAATTCGTAGACCGAAGAAGCGCGGAACCAACTGTCATCTCGGGACGTAACGTGCAAAAGCGACCAGCCCTTGTCATCGACAAAATCGAGCGTTACTGGCAGCCCCGTTGGCGATACCTGCAAAGCGTTTTCCAGCGTTTCGAAAACCACCAACAGCTTTTTGCCGCGCGAAATAAAGGTCGCGACATGTGCCTCGTCCAAGTCGCGCTGGTAACCGTCACGGCCCATATCATCGCGAAGCGCAGCCAGCACTTCCTCGGGCGTGTTTGCACGCTCAATATCAGCCAGTTCTTCGGCCATCATCAAATCTGTCCCTACTTGCCCTAGTCCCCTGTTTCGCATGATTTGACACGGTTTGTTTTCTCTGAATCTCTGTCCTGGCAAAAGCTGGGAGGTGTGAGAGATGGGCAAACGTGGTCCTGATGCGAAGTTTGTGGTTCGACTATCGAGCGAAGAGCGCGCAGAGTTGGAGAAAATGATCTGCAAGGGTATCGGTGTTGCGTATCGGCTTTTGAAGGCGCGGATATTGCTTAAAGCGGATGTGTCGGCGGAAGGCCCTGGTTGGGCTGATGCGCGGATCGCCGAGGCTCTGGAGACAAGCTCCTCGACAGTTCTGCGGACCCGCCGACAACTCGTAGAGGAAGGGTTAGAGGCGGCCCTGTCGCGAAAGAAAAGGTCCACCGCACCTTCGCGCATATTTGATGGGGAAGCGGAGGCAAGGTTGATCGCCCTTGCCTGCTCTGAGCCTCCGCAAGGCTATGCCCGCTGGTCGCTGCGTTTGTTGGAAAAGCGCGTGGTTGAACTGGGGATTGTCGAAACCACCAGCGACACGACCATCCAGCGGGTGCTCAAAAAAACGCGCTCAAACCGCACCAAAGCCGCTATTGGGTGATCCCGCCCAAGGCCAATGCAGCCTTTGTCGCCGCGATGGAGGACGTGCTTGATGTCTACACCCGCCCGCAGGACCCGAACCGACCGCTGGTCTGTCTCGACGAAACATCCAGGCAACTGACCAAAGAAACACGCACCCCGATCCCTGCGCGGCCGGGGCAATCAGCGCGGTCTGACTATGAATACGAACGCAATGGGGTGGCCAGCTTGTTTATGCTGTTCGCACCGCTTGTCGGTTGGCGTCATCTCGCTGTCCGTGACCAGCGTACCGCCATTGATTACGCCCATGTGCTTCGTGATCTGGCTGATGTGTACTTCCCGAGCGCCGAAAAGATCACGCTTGTGCAAGATAACCTCAACACCCACAAGCCGGCCTCACTGTACGAGGCATTTCCTCCCACCGAAGCCCGCCGTATCGCGGAGCGTTTCGAGTGGCACTACACGCCGAAACACGGGTCTTGGCTGAACATTGCTGAATGCGAACTCAGCGTTTTGTCTCGGCAATGCCTCGACCGGCGTATTCCTGACAAGGCATCCTTGGAAACCGAAGTCTACGCTTGGACAGCAACGCGGAATGCCGAGAAAGCCAAGGTTAAATGGCACTTCACGGCTACGGATGCCAGAAACAAACTCTCACAGCTTTACCCGCAAATTGGGTGAATCAGGGGACTAGCGTTTGTGCAGAACAAGAACCTGATCGCGCCGGTGTTTCTGAAATTTCGCCTGAAAGACGAAACATCCTGAAATATCGGCGCGAAGTTCATTCAACTCCGTCTCGGTGGCCTCATCCGGATGAACGAAGACACCGGACTCCAGATAACCCTGAAATAGTGCTGCTGTTTTGACAAGATTTTGTTTTTCCAAGGGCGCGGGTTGGCTGCGCAAATCCTCGATGATGTAGATCCCGCCTGCGGCGAGTTTCGGGAACAAGGCCCGCAAAGTGTTTTGCTGGTGATGGCTGGCGTGGGTTGCATCATCGATCACGATGTCTGGCGTTTTCGGACAGGCCGCGGCGATGGGTGCCGGGTCATCTAATACCAAGGGTTATTCAATCTGACCGACTTTCGCCCAGTTGCGGCTTGCGATGGATGTGATGGTTTGCGGTCTTGCGATGAGGTTGTTCCAGGCCTCGCACCCCGCGTCGAGAATCGCGTCATATGTGTCGAACGTCCGGTTTGCGAGCCATGTCTGGCGGAGATATTGCCAAATGTTTTCGGTTGGATTCAGCTCTGGTGATTTGGGCGGCAGAAACATGAGCGACAGGTTTTGCGGGATTTCCAGAGCGGATGTCGTGTGCCAGCCGGCTTGGTCCATGAGGATGACGGCGTGGGCGCCATCGGAGACAATTTTGCTGATTTCTTCCAGGTGGCGCTGCATCGCATAGGTGTCGGCTGCTGGCATCATGATCGCCGCGCCGGTGCCGCGTTCGGGGCAGATGGCGCCAAAAAGATACGCATTTTGGTAACGCTGATCGGCGGGCTGGCGGGGCCGTGTGCCCTTGCGTGCCCACTGGCGGACGCGGGTGTTCTTCTGACCGAGACGCATCTCGTCCTGGAACCAGATTTCGACGGGTTTGTCCGGCGGCACCCCCTGAAGCGTCTCCTTCAGATTGTCGCCGAAGTTTTTTTGAAATCCTCAATGACCTGCACGTCCTGCCCCGGGTGCTGAGGGCGTGCGCTGATGTGGGAAAAGCCCAGATTGTGCAGAATCTGCCCCACATGGCGCTCGTGATAGTCGACGCCAAAACGCGCCTTGATCACATTCTTCAAATCGACCCGCCGCCAGCGGACGACACCGTCCTTTTCAGGATCAGGACCGGTCTCGACAAGAGCCGCCAGTTCATCCAGTTGCGCATTGTCAAGGCGGGATCGCGAGCCTCCTCGCTGCCGATCCAGCAGCCCCGCTGGACCATCAGCGTTGAAACGGAGCACCCAGTCCCTGAGCGTTTGCCGGTCCATCCCGCCAATGCGGGCCGCAGCCCCACGCGACATGCCATCGGCGATAGCGGCAAGCGACAAAAGCCGTCGGCTCTGCCGGGCATCAGAACTCTCTGCGGCAAGCTTGCGCAGATCATTGGCGGTAAAATCGGCTCGCATCGGTATCCTGGCTGGCATCGGTGGTCTCCTTTGCCAATCTTGAATCACCTCAGCACCTCAGGCGGTACCCAAAATCCATAGCTGAGTCATTTTGAAGCACCCTTGGTATAAGCTGACGGATGAATAGTCGACATTCTCACAGTTTTCCGGCGGTGCAGCTGGCCGATCGATCGCCACGAAATGCGCATTGGGAAAATACTGCCGCCACATCCTGATCGTGGAACGCGCAATGTCCTGCCAATTGTCCGGCGCCTCAACGCCTGCGCCGCCGTCCAGCCCAACCAATGCAATGGTAAGATTCCGCTCCCGAATGGGATGGAATAACATCTGGTAAAGCTCGGTAAACCGGTGCCGCAACGCGCCGCGATCAGAGCCGAGTTCATCGGCAATGTCGGTCAGGTTCAATACACCGCGCCCGCGTCGCGCATCGACGGGCAGGGGCCCGGCTTGAACTTTCGCGGCCGGAAGCGGCGCATCGCTTGGCGTAATCCCGTGTTTCTTCAAAAGCCGCCCGATCAGCGAGGTTTCATCCGGTACCCCGCCTTCATCGGCAATCCGGTTGCGCATCCGGCGGCCATAAAAATGGATCGAGTACGTCTCGGGCGTGATAAATCGCTCTGCCCCACGCCCCGGTTTCACCAACGCGGCGCGGTTTTTGAACGAAATCGGATAAAGCGCTTCGCGTGGCAGGGAATGCCGGATCTCACCACTCTTATGCAGAAAATGCGTCAGCGCCTTCGGCCCCCACGCGCCCCATTGCTGATCCCCCACGCTCACCGGGCTCCCCGCATCGCGCGCGGCTTTCAGCCGATCCTGCTCTGCACTCGATAGCCATTCGGGAATCGCGAATTCGTCGGATGTGAATTCAATCAACTCGCGCAAGGTCTCACTGTCGGGTGGTAATCCAAGTATCCCGTTATTCACATGATGGGGCGACTCCCAACCGTGGAAATGGCCGCTTTTGCTGGCAAAAGGCCGCACGCAATAGGCATCCGTGTCCGCCCAGATCATCCGGTCTTCCTGCGCCAACAAATGATAGCGGAACCGATCCGCCTGAGGTGCGGGGCTGCCGGTGCGGGTGTGGCGGATGACCTTGTCCATCGCCAACACATCACTCGCGTCGGCAACCTTTACACCGTCGGGCACATTCTCGACCGGACCATAGGTGTAAAGCGAAACATTCTGACCTGCATCCACAAAGGATTTCAGGCAGAGTTGCTCAATGAAACTCAACCGTTCACCAATCCATAACGCACCGATGCGATAGTCCATATTTGGTAAACGGCTCCTCGTTTTCCACAAAGACTTATGCAATAACGGAAACAATCGAGCAAACCAAGGCACGAGCGGTTAAGAACACAATGCGCGCAAAAGCGTTAAAGGCTTGTTTCGGAGAAGTGGCGTGAGGATCCTGCTGGTATCAGCTATGCGGGATGAAGGCCCGCATCTGCTGGAATGGATCGCCCATCACCGCGCTGTTGGTGTCACGGATTTTCTTATCTTTTCAAACGATTGCGCGGATGGCACTGACAAAATGCTCGATGGGCTTGGCCCATTCGGCGTCACACATCTCGCCAATACTCCGCCACAGGGAAAATCGCTGCAATGGAATGCGCTGAAACAGGCGTGGGGCCATGATTTGCGCAAATCGGCTGACTGGATCCTGTGCATCGACAGCGATGAATTCATCAATCTGCGTCCGCCCCTGACAACCCTTCCCGATCTGATCGGCGCAATCGGCGACGCCGATGCAATCACGTTGCCCTGGCGCCTGTTCGGGCACGCAGAACAGGCGCAGCTGACTGACACCCTGACGACCGAAATCTTCACCCGCGCCGCGCCGCCAGCCTGCGACTATCCCATCGGCGCGCGACAGTTCAAAACGCTGTTTCGAAACAAAGGTCCATTCCGCCAGATCGGCGTACATCGCCCGCGCACAAAGAAAGACGCGGCGCCCAAATGGGTCGACGGGTCCGGCAATGCGATGCCCGATGCTTTCGCCACAGCAGAGCATCGGATCACGCTCTACAGCCTGCCGGAGGCAAGTGATCTCGTAGAATTGAACCACTATTCAATTCGCTCCGCCGAAAGCTTCATCCTGAAACGCGCCCGTGGCTTGCCCAACCGCAAAAACCGCCAAATCGATCTGACTTATTGGGTGGAACGGAACTTCAACACCGTTGAAGACACATCCATTCATCGGCATCTCCCCGCGACGCGTGACGTGCTGGATAAGATCAAGGCCGTCCCCGGCATGGCTGACCTGCACGCCAATGCCCACACTCACCATCATAAGCAATTTCAGACACTTATGGGCGACGAAGCGACCGTGAAGCTTTACGGGCGCCTTTTGCTTGCGCAAACCAGCCATCCCCTGCCGCCCGCAATGATACGGCGACTCGTCTCCGCTTATCGGGCCAGCCAGCAAGATGGCTGAGACTTTCCTGCGCCGAAGCCTTGCCGCAGGCGATTACGGCGGTCTGCGGGTTTTGGATGCCCTACGCTGGCCGACACCGTTCGGCAGCGGCTTTCGCCTTTATCCCGGGCGGCATTCCGAGTTCGATGCCCTGCGTCTGAAGGAGGACGCCACGGTCAGCCTGTCCGAAACCATCAGTGTCGCCAAAAACGGCGTTGTTGATGGCGAGGCTCCGGCAGGCGACGGCGCACTTCCGCTTGATCTGCGGCTGGACCATTTCGAGGTGGAAACCGGTACACCGGAAACAGAACTGTTCGACGATCTGAACGTCATCCTTGCACTGCGCCACTCCGAAACACCGGAACAGGTGGCCGAATGGATGAAATTCCACATCGAACACCACGAAACGCAAGGTATCCTGCTGTTCGACCGCACGGCACCCGGACCTGACAAAGAAACCTTTGCTGCCGGTCTGCAAAACATTGCCGGCGACGTCCCGGAACTGGCGCGTCTGGTGCTGGTCACTGCCGACGTGCCACTTGGACGCGCCGACCGCCCCGCGCTTGGCGATCCGGCCAGCGCGCGCAAGGCCAAGGATAAGGCCTTCACGCCCGACCCGTGGCGCGCGCCGCTGAACGAACCGATCCTTTATGACGCGCTGAAAATGCGGTTCCTTGCCCGCGCCGGTGCCGTTCTTGCATTGGATCCTTGCGATTACCTTCAACCCTCACCCGACGGAATTTCACATTTCGAGGCTTGCCGGAAATCGCATACCGGATTCATGCCGGTTCAGGGGCAGGTGATTTTCCCGTGGCGCATCCGGAAAGGGCGCGAACCGACGATTGGCGACCATATTTGCCGCCATGAACCGGCCATGAGCGCGCCAAACCGCTGGCTGATCGCGCCAAAACGCATCGGAGCCGACAGTTTCTGGCTGCCGGGCAACGTCACGGGCGCGGTCGGTCTGACCGACGAGGTTGCGAGTTATGATCGTGCGCTTGGATTGATCTTTCAGACCGCAGAAATCCCGACTTTGGTGAACAAAGACGCGCTGGTTCTGGATTCCAGACTTTTGTCGCGCGCCACGGAAGAGTTTGGCGCCAAGCCGGTGCTGCCACCGGAACGAAAGGTCCAGCCCACGCAACCCACCGCCACGGCACCCAGCGGGCGCACTGTCATCGTCACTTGCATGAAAAATGAAGGCCCGTTCATTTTGGAATGGATCGCCTATCACCGGATGATCGGCGTGGACGATTTTCTCGTTTACACAAACGATTGCGATGACGGCACGGTCGAAATCCTGAATCGCTTGCAAGAAATGGGCATCCTCCAACGCCGCGAAAACCCGTTTCACAAAACCGGCGCCAAACCGCAGCAATCCGCACTCGATGCGGCCAGCCGCGAGAAAACCCTCACAAATGCCGGCTGGATCATCTCAATGGACGTCGACGAATTCATCAACATCCATGTCGGCGCTGGCCGCCTCAGCGATCTCTACGCTGCCATAGGCGGCGCCAACATGATCTCGCTCACCTGGCGGCTGTTTGGCAATTCCGACGTCGTTGAATTTCAAGACATTCCTGTCACCGCACAATTCACGCGCTGCGCCCCGGAACTCATCCGCCGCCCGCATCAGGCCTGGGGTTTCAAGACACTGTTCAAAAATCAGGGTATGTGGGAAGGCATGGGCGTCCACCGTCCACGCGGTCATCTGGGCGGCGCGAACTGGGTCAACGGGTCTGGGCAACCGATGCCACCGCGCCTGCTGCGTACCGGCTGGCGCAGCGACATGGATACCTGGGGCTACAAACTGGCCACGCTCAACCATTATTCCGTGCGCTCTGTCGACAGCTTTCTCGTAAAACGCGAACGGGGCCGCGTGAACCATGTCGCGCGTGATCAGGGCGAGGCCTATTGGTTTCGCATGAACAACAATGACGAACAGGATCTTTCGATTCAGCGGCAGTCCAGACAACTGGAAAACGAAATCGCATCCTTGAAGGCTGACCCTGTTCTCGGGGCTTTGCATGAAAAATCTGTGGCCGCCCATCGCGCCAAGATAGAAACGCTAAAAGAGCTGCCGGAATACAATTCTCTACACGAACGCCTTCGCGGGGAACGAATGCAACGCCTTTCCCGCCTTCACCGCCATCTGGGGTTGAACGTGTTTCTTCACGGGCCATCCGTTGTACCAGACAACCTACTGGACCCGAACCTGCCACCAAACACGTTTTTCAACACCGCCCCGCCAGACGGAAAGGCGGCAGATTGAATGGCGCGAAACTTGCGAATGAATTCCGGCGACGGTAATGGAAGGGCAGGCGCCCTGAACCGTTTCGCGCGTGAACGGACAATAAAAAAGAGAAACGCCACGGCATGAAATTCGGAAGCCCCGCGATCAAATTCGTCTATCACCTTGGTGTTCATGCGACAGATGAAAATTTTCTGATCCGCTCGCTGATGAAAAAACGGTGGCGATCTGAACAAGCACAAGATCATCCTGCCTAGGCCCAAGCGCTATCGCACGGTGTTGATTGACGCGATGCGGAAATATCGCGGCGATCCGATGCCGGAACAGGAACAGGAAGCGCTATTTGAACAACTGCTGATGGGGTATCCGGCGGAGCGCGTGATTTTTGGGTTCGAGGATTTTCTGGGACCACCACAGAAGATATTCGAACATAACGACGTTTATGGGCGAAGCCATGTAAGCGCCACCTGGCTGCGCTATATCTTCCCGGAAAATCCGTGTGAGTTCTTTTTGGCGATCCGTAACCCGGCGACATTCATTCCGGCTGCCATGCGCCTCGTAGGTACCCGCGACTATGTCGGTTTCACCAAGGGGCTTGATCCGCGGCAAATGCACTGGTCCGAAATGGTGGCGCGCCTGCAAGAGCACAATCCTGATTGCCCGATCACCGTCTGGTGCAACGAAGATACGCCGTTGGTGTGGCCGACCGTTCTGCGTGAACTGTCCGACGCGGACCCGGATTTCAAACTGGATGGCGAATTGGACGTTTTGCAATCCATCATGACAGAGAATGGGTTCCGCCGAATGGAAACCTATCTGTCAACCCATCAGCCGCCCAACGAAATTCAACGCCGTCGGATATTCGCGGCGTTTCTCGACAAATTTGCGCTTGAAGATGAGTTGGAAGAAGACATCGATCTTCCAGGCTGGACGCCTGAATTCGTCGAAGAAGTCACAGCCTGTTACGAGGACGATGTATATAACCCCGATACTGGATAAGACGTTGGCGTCACCAGTGCACTACTCGACAGAATTTTTTCGTAGTTTTTTGGTAACTCCCAAGCACCCTGTCCGATAGGGTTGCGGGGTTTTGTTCCGTCAGAGCCGTGCGATGATCTGAGGTGGTGACAGGGTCAGGATTTCCAGGATGTTGAACCGGTGTTTTCTGGCCGTCGAGATGACGGACCTGATGTCGGCGAAGACCCGCGCGCCCTCGAGGGTGCGGAAGGTGCCCGAGATTTTCATGCGCAGCTTCATCATGCGCAGGTCCTGTTCGGCCTGATTGTTTGTGAATGGGACCGCGAAGTCGGCGATGAATCGCAAAACGTCATCGCGGTAGTCACGCAGGCGGAGGAGCAGGTTGTGGCCTGGCCGCCTGGCTTTTCGGCCGCGGGTGCCGGGGCTTTTGGCCAGCGGGGGCTGGCGTTCGTGGAAGGCGAGCCCCTTGGCGAGGATCGCCATGTATCTGGTGACGATACCCTGGCGAACCAGTTCCGGGAGTTCGGTCTCGCCTTGATCCTGAGCCGCGCATCTGAGCTGATTGGCGCTATGAAGCACTGCGCTCATCTCCGTCGCCCAAGGCTCTTTTTCGATCTCTTCGATGGCCTTGAGTTCGCGCAAGTGATGCGCCCCGCAGAGGGCGTGGGCGTCCACTCCGCTCATATGGGCGTAGTAGGGTTTCCAGTGATCATGAATGATCGTCCCGCCGGTCAGGAAGGTTGGAACAGCACCGCGTTTGGCGCTGATGCGGTAATGGGTGAAGGCGGTATCGCAGATCGTGTGCAGCCAGTGCAGCTTGCCGGCAACACGAAGTCCGGTCTCGTCCAGATGCCGAACGCCGCCTTCGGCAAGCCGGGCGAGAATGTGTTCAACCACGACACCCATCTTATTTGCCGCGCCGCGCGTCCAGTTGGTCACGCTGGCCGCGCACAAGCTGGTGGCCCCAAACAGGTCGCGCATAAGCTGGCAGACCCGATCCTCGGGTATCAGCTGCTGAACATTGCAATAGACCGCCACTGCCCGCATGCGCGTGCCATATTGCACATGCGCGGCCACGCCATCGGGAAAGCCAGCCGTCGTCGTGGCTCGACAATGGTCGCAACAATAAACCGCCGCCTGATGCTCGGTGACCTCCAGGCGTGGCGCAGGCAAGTCGAACACCTGACGCTTCTCGATCCCTTTCACCATCTCCGCCGTCAGGGCGCTCTGACAGGCGCTGCAATGCGTCGCCTCATGCCGTTCGACAAAGTCGGGTGTTGACGTCTGGCGCAGGGTGTCGCCCCGGTGGCCAACTTGGCCGCCACTTTTCTTTCCGGATTTGCCACGCAGGCTGCGCGGGGCTGGCTTCTTCAGGCCATCACTTGAAGGGGGCTTGCTGCTATTGCTGCTGTTCTTGGCCAACTGTCGGCGCAGGTCCGTGATCTCTTCCGCCATGCTCGCCAACGCAGCTTCAAGCTCAGCGATCCGACGCAGAGCCGTGGCGAGAAGTTGTTCAAGGGCGGCAACCTGATCCATCCCACCACTGATTCAGAGAAATCAACCCGGCGCCACAGAATTCAGACAAGAAAGAAAAAAACACGCGCAAAATGGCAAATTCGACTCACCATAAAACTGACAATAACACTCAAACGTGGGGGGTGCTTGGGAGTTACGTTTTTTGATTCGTTTTTTACGATACTCGTTGACCCTTTTTCGCAGAGGGTTGCGATGAGGGATTTCCACCATTGTTATGGAAATGATCCTCGGTTCTCTCAAAGCCTCATTTGGCTCCAGTTCAACGGCAATTCCGCCAAACTCTCCAAGAAATAGAACATTTGAAACGGTTTCGTGATCCGCTTTGAATGTATCAGGGTCATTTTTCCGTACGTGTTTCGGGATGATCACCTGAAAGGGAGTGGCAGCCATCAGATCGAGCACAAGTGTCATGGTTCTTTTAGGGAGCGCAGCCAGTTCATTGAGCTTATCCGTGAGGGCGTAGAAACGGTTGGGGTCCTCTTCCATCATGTCGAACATGAGGTCCCGGATCTTCTCATAAGCGAGATCTTCGTTGATTGGGAAGTTGTTCTCCATGGCGCGCACCTTTTGCCCCGTGTTGACCAGCCTGAATGCCCCCGTGATTAGTATGGGGTGAGAGGGGTTCCAAGTACGTTGCCCCATGATTCAAGGTTCAAAAGCGACACAATATGGACCGCCACTCATGTCGATCACTAACACCGCACTTTTTGTCTGTCTCGATGATTTTGCAAAAACCTACGAGGACTGGGAGCGCCACCGGTTGATCCCCTCGGGTCGTCAGAGGCTTCGCTCCGGCAAGCTGACCCTGGGGGAGAGCCTGTTCATCATGGTCTTGTTTCACTTGTCGCCGTTCAAGGACTTCAAACATTATTGGATTTATGGCGTTGAGCAGAAATACCGTGACTGCTTTGGCAACCTCCCGAGCTATGGTCGGTTTGTCAGCCTCATGCCAAGATTAATGGTGCCGTTTTGCATACTGCTGCACTGCTTCAGCGGTGAAAAAACCGGCGTCTATTTTGCCGACAGCACTAAGCTCGCGGTCTGCCACAATGCCCGCATTAATCGAAACAAGGTCTTCAAGGGGCTGGCAAAGCGCGGTCGCAGCACAATGGGCTGGTTCTTTGGCTTCAAACTGCATCTAATCATCAACAACAAGGGGGAGATCATGGCCGTCAAAATCACGGCAGGTAATGTCGATGATCGAAAGCCGTTTGAAGCCATGATCGCGGGCCTCGAAGGCAAAATATTTGCTGATAAGGGCTATATCTCCAAATCCCTCTTCCAACGGCTCTGGCAGCGTGGCCTCCACCTCGTCACCGGCATTCGCCGCAACATGAAAAACTATCTCCTGCCAATCCTGAACAAAATCCTGTTGCGAAGGCGGTTCATCATCGAAACTCTGTTCGATAAGTTGAAAACCAGCATGGGACTGGAACACACTCGACACAGATCGCCTGCCAACGCATTCGTACACCTCATCTCGTGTGTCGCAGCCTATAGGCTCGGGAAAACCAAAGTTAAAATGGGACCCATAACCGTGCCGGAAACAATCAGGCAGGTCGAATACCAGATATAGCGCTTATCCAGAACTCAGGTTATATAAGATCGAGCGTATGGCGGGTGTGAATTTCATCGCCACCTAACTGTCACCAATCGCAGTCGGGTAATCAGACGTTCCTAGCGCGTGTGCGCGAAGTCGTACTCGCCCAAACGGGCGATAGATTTGCGGATCGAATTGAAAATCGCAAACGGACCGAATGCCGACCTCCGCTCATTGCCAAAATCTGCCAAAACGCTGGGGTTTGAATAGACACGGCCAAACTGTGCCCCGGCGCATTTTTCCAACGAACGCATGTTCGATGTTTTTCTCGTAACGCGATTGTTGCGATACCCGTCAATGTCCCCCATCAGGGTCCATTTCATGCGCTCTACAACGCTGTTTTTCAAACCATTAACCATTATACTTGTCCTGCTCGACAGTTTCGTTGCCGAAGTCATCGCGCCCAAGTTGGACGAAATGACGAAAGGGCAGGGCCAATTCTGGGATCAATTCGTGAAAAAATGGTGTTCAACCGTTGGAATTGAACACATTGCCGACACAATGGTGGTCAGGATTGCGACAGTGGTATCGGGGAGGCCGGATTAAACGAAGGCCTGAAGCCCCGTCTGCGCCCGCCCAAGGATCAACGCATGAACATCATGCGTACCTTCATAGGTATTCACCGTTTCAAGGTTCATCAGGTGCCGCATCACCTGATAATCTTCCTGAATCCCGTTTCCGCCATGCATATCCCGCGCCATACGCGCAATATCCAGCGCCTTGCCGCAATTGTTGCGCTTGATGATCGAGATCATTTCAGGCGCCGCGCGTCCTTCATCCATAAGCCGCCCGACCCGCAGACAGGCCTGCAACCCAAGCGCAATTTCGGTCTGCATGTCGGCGAGTTTCTTCTGAAACAGCTGGGTGCCTGCAATCGGCTTGTTGAATTGCTTGCGATCAAGCCCGTATTGCCGCGCCGCAAACCAACAATTCTCGGCGACACCCATCACGCCCCAGCCAATGCCATACCGCGCCCGGTTCAGGCATCCAAACGGGCCCTTCAACCCCTCTACATTGGGCAGCAAAGCGTCTTCACCCACGGCGACATCTTTCAAAACGACTTCGCCGGTCACAGATGCCCGCAACGACAGCTTTCCACCAATCTTTGGCGCGCTTAAGCCCTCGGCGCCCTTTTCCAGCACGAAACCTTTGATCTTTCCGTCATGTTCTTCCGACTTGGCCCAAATGACAAAGACATCCGCGATTGGCGCATTTGATATCCACATCTTTGTGCCGTTCAGCACATATCCGCCCTGAACTTTCTTTGCGGTGGTTTTCATGCCGCCGGGATCACTGCCAGCATCGGGTTCCGTCAGGCCGAAACAACCGATCAATTCCCCCGCCGCGAGACCGGGCAAATATTTCTGCCGCTGTTCTTCGGTGCCATAGGCATAAATCGGGTACATCACGAGGCTCGATTGCACCGAAAGCATTGATCTGTAGCCGGAATCGATCCGGTCGATTTCCCGTGCGATCAGACCATAAGTCACGTAACTCGCGCCCAGCCCGCCGTAAGCTTCTGGTATTGTAGATCCCAACAACCCTGCTTGACCCATCAGTGGAAATAACTCTGGTGCAACGGTTTCTTCGCGAAATGCATCCGTCGCGCGTGGTGCCAGAACATCGCCGGCAAATGCGGCCGCGGCGTCGCGCAGCATACGCTCATCTTCGCTCAGCTGGTCTTCCAGCAGAAACGGGTCGGCCCAGTCAAAATTCGACAGATCCGGGGCGTCCTTGGCGGAAATCTTGGCTTCGACGTTCATTGGCAGTCTCCTTACCCGGCGACGATACGGCAGCCGCCGGATTTGGGCAATCGCACGATTTAAACTGGGAATCCCGCGACAATTGGCGCAGCTCGAACTGACCTCGCGAATTGGACGACGGAGTATGACGGTTATTCAATAATTCGACGGTTGGGAACTGAATGCTGAAGGAGGCGGCTTGGAAACTGTTAAACGTTTCACTTGTTCCAAATCCAAGCCACCGGACTCGCTTATCCTGTCCGAAAAGTTAACAAATGGTTAACGCGGCAGGAGATCGGCTGGTTTTCGGTGCATACAATGCAGAATTCAGCTTTTGCCGACGGCAATCAGGCCCAGTTGCCGCGCTGCCGCGATTGAAATCGAGGCCGAATCCAACCCCTGCTCTTTCTGATATTTGCGAATGGCCCACCGCGTTGGCGGCCCCAGTCGCCCGGTGATTGGCCCGACATAATGCCCGCGTGCGGAAAGCGCGCGTTGCAGCGACGCGATGAATTCGGGCGTCAGTTCCTCGGGGCAGGGGGTTTCAAACCAAAGCTCTTCGCGCTCTTTCACGATCTTCTGGCGTGTTTCGGTCTTGTAGATCGCGGGATATAGAATTGTGCCGCTGACATCGACCGAGGCGGGCTGCAGGATGATCTGTTCCGTCACCGTCTCAATGACCGCCGGTGTCACTTCGCGGGCATGGCAGGCATCGGCATTTGTGCCCGGCGGCGGCGTGGCGGTAGGCGTGTAACCCGGGTCGGTCTTGCCCAGACGCGCGACGTCAACCGGATTGGTCGCGCTGCAACCAACCATCAGCGCCAAGGCGCCGCCAAGTGTGATCCACTTTGAATTCATGTCTGCTCGGTGCCTCTTTCGGGCGTTTGGCGGAAATCTAGCGTGTTTTAGCGCGCCGCGAAAGGTCAGGGGGCCGATTTGCGCCATGCGTCGCCGAAATGCTTCAGCGCGCGGTGGCGACCTTAACGTCATCAACCTCCAGCAGCTTGTCGAGAAGATGGGACAGATCCTCGACCTCTTCGGCAATGACATGACAAACCCCGCCCTCGCGCTGAATGCGGCCTGTCACCTTCAACAGCCGTCCCGCAATCACCGCGCGGCGGAATTTTTCATACATCTTGCGCCAGACGATGATGTTGGAAATGCCGAACTCATCCTCCAGCGTGAGGAAGATCACGCCCTTGGCCGTTCCGGGGCGTTGGCGCACCAGAACCAGCCCGGCCACAGCGACCCGTGCACCATTGGGCGGCAGTTCAAGCATTGAATGGGGCAGAACGCTGGGCGGGCGCGGCCATTCAGGGGGGCGGGGCCGGGATTCAGACATGAGAACAAAAATAGAACATTTGGGCAGAATGACAAGTCCGTCAGCGAAGTCAGAATGAGACTGGCGAATCCGAACAGAAATCCTTATTTGCCTTCCGGACGACTCTGAAGAGGCTGAGATGGCAAAGATCACCTATATCGAGCACAGCGGCACCCGCCATGAGGTTGATGTCGCGAACGGATTGACCGTCATGGAAGGTGCGCGCGACAACAACATACCGGGCATCGAGGCAGACTGCGGCGGCGCCTGTGCCTGTTCGACCTGTCACGTCTATGTGGACCCGGCCTGGGTGGAAAAACTGCCCGGCAAAGAGGCGATGGAAGAGGATATGCTCGATTTCGCTTATGAGCCCGACCCGTCACGGTCCCGCCTGACCTGTCAGTTGAAAGTGACCGATGCGCTGGACGGACTGGTCGTTCAGATGCCGGAAAAGCAAATCTAGTTTGATGGGGGCGCCGCGTCTGCCGCTGCGCCTTTGGGGATGCTCCGTGCGCGGCGCACGGCTGATGTTGCTCTATCCGGCGACGTTGCTGGTGTCGGTTGCAGCCGCCCATGCCACACCGCCCAATGTGATCGTTGCAGCGCAATACGAAGAGCCCACAACGCGGTATAACCACGCCGTACTTGGGCCGAATGCGGAATGGGGCGCGTTGAAGCTGACGGTTGACTATTGCCTTGATTGTCCGACCCAAGACATTCGCGAACATTTGATCCTGTTGCCCGACGAGCGGGTCTTCGAGGACCTGGCACCGCGCATTGCTGACCTGGACCATGACGGCATCCCGGAAGTGATCGTGATTGAAAGCCATCGCGATTTTGGCGCTCGACTGGCGATCTATGACGACGCAGGGTTTGTCACCGCGACACCCTGGATCGGCACATCTTTCCGTTGGCTCGCGCCGCTCGGCGCCGCTGATCTGGACGGAGACGGCTTGACAGAGCTGGCCTATATCGACAGGCCGCATCTGGCCAAAACCCTGCGCGTATGGCGGTTTGAAGACCGCTCACTTCGCGAGGTCGCGTCGAAAACCGGCCTGACCAACCATAAAATTGGACAAGCGTTCATTTCTGGCGGTATCCGTAATTGCGGCGCGGGGCCGGAGATTGTCACGGCGGACGCGCGCTGGCGCAATCTCGTCGCCACGACGCTTGCAGGTGGAATTCTGACATCTCGCGTGATTGGCAGCTATGAGGGCCCCGGTTCATTTGAGCCCTTTTTGAATTGTCGGTAGATTGAATCGACGTATGACGAAGTCAGTCGGCTTTCCGGCCTGAGGCGGACATTCCAGCACTCCCTTAACGTCCAACTTCGCGGGCGGCCATCGACTGCGCGTGGGGTGGCGAAGCAACGTCTCAAAGGCAGCGCTTTATGCCAGCCAAGTCCGAACGAAATCGAAGGATAACGCCCAGCTTCCATAAATCGCCAGCCCGTGGGGACGGGCAGGCGATGGCCGGGGCGCTGCGCGCTGTTAACCCGGCTGGGGTGGAAGGTCTGAACGTTCGCCTCAGGCCAATATCACCACCACGTTTTTTGGCGAAAAAACACAAAACGGCCTTCGAATTGCCGCCTCTCCCCCCTTGTTCCCTTGCACACAAAAGGGCAGGATAGGCCAACTTGAAACAGTGGGGCACAAACCCCACATTCAGAGGCCAAGAGGAGAGATCAGGTGCCGCCGATCATCGGGGTCGCGATCTTTTGCCAGAGCAAGGACAAACACCAATGCAAGAGCATTTGAGCCAATCTTACCCGGTTCTACCCCTACGCGACATCGTCGTTTTCCCGCATATGATCGTGCCGCTTTTCGTCGGTCGCGAGAAATCTGTGAAGGCGCTGGAAGAAGTTATGGCAGACGACAAGCAGATTCTGTTGTCGAGCCAGATTGACCCCGGCGTTGACGAACCCACCACGGACGGTATTTACCGCGTCGGCGTGCTTGCCAACGTGCTGCAGCTTTTGAAACTGCCCGATGGCACCGTGAAGGTGCTGGTCGAAGGCAAATCGCGCGTCAAAATCACTGATTTCCTCGACAACGATCAGTTCTTCGAGGCGCATTCCGTTGATTTGCATGAAGAAATGGGTGATGCGGCGACGATCAACGCGCTGGTGAAATCCGTAGGCGGCGATTTTGAACGCTACGCCAAGATCAAGAAGAATATCCCGGAAGAGGCGCTGGGTGCCGTTGCGGATACGCACGAACCCGACAAGCTGGCTGACCTTGTCGCCGGTCATCTCGGCGTGGAAGTCGACCAGAAGCAGGAGCTTCTGGAAACGCTGACCGTCAGCGAACGGCTGGAAAAGATCTTCGGTCTGATGCAGGGCGAAATGTCGGTTCTGCAGGTCGAAAAGAAGATCAAAACGCGTGTGAAAAGCCAGATCGAGCGTACACAGCGTGAATATTATCTGAATGAGCAGATGAAGGCCATTCAGAAGGAGCTTGGCGATGGCGAAGAGGGCTCCAACGAAATCAGCGAGTTGGAAGAAAAGATCGCTGAAACCGCGCTGTCCAAAGAGGCCCGTGAAAAGGCCGAGGGCGAGCTGAAGAAACTGAAAAACATGTCGCCGATGAGCGCCGAGGCGACCGTCGTGCGCAATTACCTCGACTGGATCCTGTCGATCCCGTGGGGCAAGAAATCCCGCGTTAAAAAGGATCTGACCCGCGCCCAGAAGGTGCTGGATGACGATCACTACAGCCTTGAGAAAGTCAAAGAGCGGATCGTCGAATATCTGGCCGTTCAACAGCGTTCCAAAAAGCTGAAGGGCCCGATCATGTGCCTTGTCGGGCCGCCGGGTGTGGGCAAAACATCACTCGGCAAATCGCTGGCCCGAGCCACGGGGCGCGAGTTTATTCGCATCTCGCTGGGTGGCGTGCGCGACGAATCCGAAATTCGTGGCCATCGGCGCACATATATCGGCTCGATGCCGGGTAAGATCATTCAGGCGCTGAAGAAGGCGAAAACCACCAACCCGCTGATCCTGCTCGATGAAATCGACAAAATGGGGCAGGATTTCCGCGGTGATCCGGCATCCGCGATGCTGGAGGTTTTGGACCCCGAGCAAAACTCGACGTTTACGGACCACTACCTGGAAGTCGAATACGACCTCTCCAACGTGATGTTCCTGACCACGGCGAATTCCTACAACATGCCCGGGCCACTTCTCGACCGGATGGAGATCATTCCGCTGGCCGGTTACACCGAGGACGAAAAATCCGAAATCGCCAAGCAGCACCTGATCCCAAAGCAGATCAAGAACCACGGGCTGCGCAAGGGTGAATTCGAGATTTCCGATGGCGCGCTTCAGGAAATGATCCGCACCTATACCCGCGAGGCCGGCGTGCGAAATCTGGAGCGCGCAATCGCGAAACTGGCGCGCAAGGCGGTCACGAAACTGATCAAGAAAGAAACCGATACCGTCTCGATTGAACCAGAAAATCTTGAGGAATTCCTGGGTGTTAAGAAGTTCCGCTATGGTCTGGCCGAAAGCGAGGATCAGGTCGGCGCTGTGACCGGATTGGCCTGGACGCAGGTAGGCGGTGATCTTCTGACCATCGAGGCGCTGCGCCTTCCGGGCAAGGGTCGGATGAAGACGACCGGTAAACTGGGCGACGTGATGAAGGAATCCATCGATGCCGCGTCCTCTTACGTGCGTTCCATTGCGCCCGAAATTGGTGTTAAGCCGCCTCGTTTCGACCGCATGGACATTCACGTTCACGTGCCCGAAGGCGCAACACCCAAGGACGGTCCGTCTGCGGGTATTGCAATGGTGACGTCTATCGTTTCAGTCTTAACCGGCATCCCGGTCAGGAAAGACATCGCGATGACGGGCGAGGTTACCCTGCGCGGTCAGGTTCTGCCGATCGGTGGCCTGAAAGAGAAACTGCTTGCGGCGCTGCGTGGCGGCATTCAGACAGTTCTGATCCCACAGGAAAACGAAAAGGACCTCACCGAAATCCCGGACAATGTGAAAGATGGGCTGACCATCATCCCGGTTGAATCGGTGAAAGAGGTGCTGAAACACGCTCTGGTTGAAAAGCCTGAAGCCGTGGAGTGGGACGAGGAAGCCGAAGAAGCCGCCGCGGCAGCCAAGGCAATGCGGGCCGGTGATGACGGGTCCCCGGCAACCACGCACTGACGTTTACGTAAGGCTGAAATTTGGAAAAAGGCCCCGCAATCCCGGGGCCTTTTTCAATTTGTGTGGCGCGCACCACTCTATTCTGTAGCCTAAACGTGATAATTCGCTAAATATCCACATTGTCTGGTGGTATTCATTAACCTTTCCGTGTAAATTGGATGCAGCCAAAAACAACGAGAGCAGAATAATGGCCCGCAAAACCACGTCGAAAAAATCCACGACCAAACCCGCTGACGCGGAACCTGTTATCGCCGAAGCGCCGACAGAACCGGTAGCCATTCTTGGCAAGCGGGAGTTGATTGATCGCGTTGTTGAATCCTCTGGCATCAAGAAGAAATCTGCCAAACCCGTGGTCGAGGCAATGCTTCGCGAACTTGGTGATGCGCTGTCGCGTGGAGAGACCCTGAACCTGCAGCCATTTGGCAAAGGGATCGTCAAGAACCGGAAATCTCTCGAAAACGCCGAGGTGATCGAGTTGCGGCTGCGTCGGTCGCGTCAGGCGATGGAAGCCACCGCCACTGAAGTTGCGGCCATCGATCCAGATCCGTTCACGGAAGCCGCAGAATAAACGCCATTCTCAAACGTTGCGCGTAAAGCAGCCCGCGAATTCGTGGGCTACAGCCGCATGAGATAGCGTTGATTGCCTTCAACAACCAAAACGCTATCCTGATTGTGGATAGTCACAGCCACACCCAAAATTCCTGTCGTCCGTTGCCGGGTTAACTCGTTGATTTCAAACGAGGGATAAAGCGTATCGCCCAAATAAACCGGCGCCAGGAACCGGCTCGATTGATCGACGAACCCAATCAGCGCCTCACCCATTTCATGCGCCAGCGGCGAGGCCCCGATGGCCGCCTGAATCAGCGTCTGATACCCGTGTGCCATCAGATTGCGGTGCCCCATCCGCTTCAGATATGCGCGGTCATAATGTATCGGATGATTGTCACCGCTGGCCGCCTGAAACGCCGTAAAAACGCCCTCGGTCATGGTACGCGATGGCGCGCGAAACACTTCTCCCAGGCGAAATTCTCCAAAGGCGCGCGGCGGCAGCATCGCGTGATTTTCCGGGTCGAATTCCATTGCTGCAGCCAATCCTGCAGGATCGGTGCTGTCAACTGCATCAAGCCTCTTGCATACCGTCGGGCGGCGGCGTTATACGGGCCGCCATCGGGTGGTTAGCTCAGTTGGTAGAGCGCTTCGTTTACACCGAAGATGTCGGGGGTTCGAGCCCCTCACCACCCACCACTCCCTCGCCAATTCCGGAAATCCATCTCGCCCACGTCGCGATGATGGTGCGCGGCTTTCCCGACATCAAACTGGCAATCATGTCGCTAACGTGGGCGTCAAAAAACCTCGCCGCTGGCACAGCATTGACCATGCCGAACTTGCGTATCCCTTCCGGCCCTGCCGTGGTCATAGCCTTTATCCTTTTTGGGGTGTTCTGCATTTCCATCAACGACATGCTGATAAAGCGGTTGTCCGGGGATTATCCCCTGCACGAGATGATCTTCGTTCGTAGCGCCATCGGGATCATGTTCACGTTTGTCCTGGTGCAGTTGGAAGGCGGCTGGGCGATCCTTCGCACGAACCGGCCCTGGCTGCATGTTTTGCGTGGTTTGATGATCGTTTTCGCCAATATGACCTATTTTATGGCGCTGGCGGTCATGCCGTTGGCAGACGCAACCGCGCTGTTTTTTGTGGCGCCCTTGTTCATCACCTTACTGTCGATTCCCATTCTGGGCGAACAGGTGGGCGCGCGGCGTATCGGTGCCATCATTGTCGGGTTCTTTGGCGTTATCGTGATGATGCGGCCCAGCGGGTTTGGGCAGGGAGATATTGCCGTTTGGGTACTTTGCTTGCCAATCGTCGCGGCGTTTGGCTATGCCATGATGCAAGTGCTGACGCGTAAGCTGGGCATGTCGTCAAAGGCTTCCGCTATGGCCGCGTATATTCAGATGACCTTCATTGCTGTCAGTGCGCTGTTCTACATTGCGGTTGGCGACGGGCGATATGTCGATCAGGTCAGCAACGAAAGCATCAAGTTCCTGTTGCGCCCGTGGATTTGGCCGGCCGCCGACGACATATGGCTTTTCCTGTTGTTGGGGGCGATGTCTGCCATCATCGGATATTGCCTGAGCCAGGCCTATCGGCTTGGGCGCGCCGCCTCGATCGCAGCATATGAATACATCGCCCTGCCATTGGCCGTGATGTGGGGGTGGTTGATCTTTGGCACATTGCCCGGGTTGAACACTGGCCTTGGCATCCTGCTTATCATGGCGGCAGGCATCTACGTGTTTCTGCGGGAAGGGCGCCGCTCTGTTGAAGTTGCAGGCAATCGCCCGGTTCCGCGCTGATACTGTTTACAGTACTGCCGTATGAACGCTCTCTGAATGACTGGCGCAAGACAACGCGACGCGCTAGCCATCCTGCATGGATATCCGCCCGATTGACCCCAGCAAACGGCCATTGGTTCGCGACATACAGATTGCCAGCTGGCGCCACGCGTATACTGACGTGCTGCCCGCGTCATTCCTGGACGGCGACATCGAGGACGTTCTCGGCGTACATTGGACGCGTGATCTAGGCGACAATTGGATTGTAACAGGCGCGTGGGAGGGAGATGACCTGCTCGGGTTCGCCGCTTTGGATTTGACCCATGACGGCGGACCTTACATCGACAACCTGCATGTCAGCCCCAAAGCATATCGACGTGGCGCAGGACGTGCGATGATGGCAGATATGGCGCGGCGTTTGGTTGAGCGCGGCGAATCCTCGATCTGGCTTACAGTCGTTTGCACAAATAAACGTGCTGTTTCGTTTTACGAAGCAATCGGGGCCAAACGCGGCGAGATTCGCATCGAGACCATGTTCGGCATTCAAACAGAGGCTTTCGCAATGCGTTGGGATGATCTTCAGGCGCTTGCTGCCCTTGGCCACCCACAACCCTAGTCAAACGACGCGTCAAACTGCCGCGAAAATCAGCGAATTCGTTTCTGTTCGCGCTTGACGACAAAAGCCGCTTGGCCTATCCCCCCGGCTTACGCGCGGTTGTAGCTCAGTTGGTTAGAGTGCCGGCCTGTCACGCCGGAGGTCGCGGGTTCGAGCCCCGTCAACCGCGCCACTTCATCCCGCCCTGATACGAACAACGTCATCGCGCGTCGGTGATGGCATTTTGACAGGTTAGTTTCGGGCTGTTATCCAAAAGGGATGCAGGCCTAACGCCATGACGCATAACATTTTTTACAACGGTCGTTTGAGATCACCGCGAGTGGGCCACGATTTATTGTTTTGGGAGAGATTAATGGTAACTCCCAAGCACCCTGTCCGATAGGGTTGCGGGGTTTTGTTCCGTCAGAGCCGTGCGATGATCTGAGGTGGTGACAGGGTCAGGATTTCCAGGATGTTGAACCGGTGTTTTCTGGCCGTCGAGATGACGGACCTGATGTCGGCGAAGACCCGCGCGCCCTCGAGGGTGCGGAAGGTGCCCGAGATTTTCATGCGCAGCTTCATCATGCGCAGGTCCTGTTCGGCCTGATTGTTTGTGAATGGGACCGCGAAGTCGGCGATGAATCGCAAAACGTCATCGCGGTAGTCACGCAGGCGGAGGAGCAGGTTGTGGCCTGGCCGCCTGGCTTTTCGGCCGCGGGTGCCGGGGCTTTTGGCCAGCGGGGGCTGGCGTTCGTGGAAGGCGAGCCCCTTGGCGAGGATCGCCATGTATCTGGTGACTATACCCTGGCGAACCAGTTCCGGGAGTTCGGTCTCGCCTTGATCCTGAGCCGCGCATCTGAGCTGATTGGCGCTATGAAGCACTGCGCTCATCTCCGTCGCCCAAGGCTCTTTTTCGATCTCTTCGATGGCCTTGAGTTCGCGCAAGTGATGCGCCCCGCAGAGGGCGTGGGCGTCCACTCCGCTCATATGGGCGTAGTAGGGTTTCCAGTGATCATGAATGATCGTCCCGCCGGTCAGGAAGGTTGGAACAGCACCGCGTTTGGCGCTGATGCGGTAATGGGTGAAGGCGGTATCGCAGATCGTGTGCAGCCAGTGCAGCTTGCCGGCAACACGAAGTCCGGTCTCGTCCAGATGCCGAACGCCGCCTTCGGCAAGCCGGGCGAGAATGTGTTCAACCACGACACCCATCTTATTTGCCGCGCCGCGCGTCCAGTTGGTCACGCTGGCCGCGCACAAGCTGGTGGCCCCAAACAGGTCGCGCATAAGCTGGCAGACCCGATCCTCGGGTATCAGCTGCTGAACATTGCAATAGACCGCCACTGCCCGCATGCGCGTGCCATATTGCACATGCGCGGCCACGCCATCGGGAAAGCCAGCCGTCGTCGTGGCTCGACAATGGTCGCAACAATAAACCGCCGCCTGATGCTCGGTGACCTCCAGGCGTGGCGCAGGCAAGTCGAACACCTGACGCTTCTCGATCCCTTTCACCATCTCCGCCGTCAGGGCGCTCTGACAGGCGCTGCAATGCGTCGCCTCATGCCGTTCGACAAAGTCGGGTGTTGACGTCTGGCGCAGGGTGTCGCCCCGGTGGCCAACTTGGCCGCCACTTTTCTTTCCGGATTTGCCACGCAGGCTGCGCGGGGCTGGCTTCTTCAGGCCATCACTTGAAGGGGGCTTGCTGCTATTGCTGCTGTTCTTGGCCAACTGTCGGCGCAGGTCCGTGATCTCTTCCGCCATGCTCGCCAACGCAGCTTCAAGCTCAGCGATCCGACGCAGAGCCGTGGCGAGAAGTTGTTCAAGGGCGGCAACCTGATCCATCCCACCACTGATTCAGAGAAATCAACCCGGCGCCACAGAATTCAGACAAGAAAGGTAACTCCCAAGCACCCTGTCCGATAGGGTTGCGGGGTTTTGTTCCGTCAGAGCCGTGCGATGATCTGAGGTGGTGACAGGGTCAGGATTTCCAGGATGTTGAACCGGTGTTTTCTGGCCGTCGAGATGACGGACCTGATGTCGGCGAAGACCCGCGCGCCCTCGAGGGTGCGGAAGGTGCCCGAGATTTTCATGCGCAGCTTCATCATGCGCAGGTCCTGTTCGGCCTGATTGTTTGTGAATGGGACCGCGAAGTCGGCGATGAATCGCAAAACGTCATCGCGGTAGTCACGCAGGCGGAGGAGCAGGTTGTGGCCTGGCCGCCTGGCTTTTCGGCCGCGGGTGCCGGGGCTTTTGGCCAGCGGGGGCCGGCGTTCGTGGAAGGCGAGCCCCTTGGCGAGGATCGCCATGTATCTGGTGACGATACCCTGGCGAACCAGTTCCGGGAGTTCGGTCTCGCCTTGATCCTGAGCCGCGCATCTGAGCTGATTGGCGCTATGAAGCACTGCGCTCATCTCCGTCGCCCAAGGCTCTTTTTCGATCTCTTCGATGGCCTTGAGTTCGCGCAAGTGATGCGCCCCGCAGAGGGCGTGGGCGTCCACTCCGCTCATATGGGCGTAGTAGGGTTTCCAGTGATCATGAATGATCGTCCCGCCGGTCAGGAAGGTTGGAACAGCACCGCGTTTGGCGCTGATGCGGTAATGGGTGAAGGCGGTATCGCAGATCGTGTGCAGCCAGTGCAGCTTGCCGGCAACACGAAGTCCGGTTTCGTCCAGATGCCGAACGCCGCCTTCGGCAAGCCGGGCGAGAATGTGTTCAACCACGACACCCATCTTATTTGCCGCGCCGCGCGTCCAGTTGGTCACGCTGGCCGCGCACAAGCTGGTGGCCCCAAACAGGTCGCGCATAAGCTGGCAGACCCGATCCTCGGGTATCAGCTGCTGAACATTGCAATAGACCGCCACTGCCCGCATGCGCGTGCCATATTGCACATGCGCGGCCACGCCATCGGGAAAGCCAGCCGTCGTCGTGGCTCGACAATGGTCGCAACAATAAACCGCCGCCTGATGCTCGGTGACCTCCAGGCGTGGCGCAGGCAAGTCGAACACCTGACGCTTCTCGATCCCTTTCACCATCTCCGCCGTCAGGGCGCTCTGACAGGCGCTGCAATGCGTCGCCTCATGCCGTTCGACAAAGTCGGGTGTTGACGTCTGGCGCAGGGTGTCGCCCCGGTGGCCAACTTGGCCGCCACTTTTCTTTCCGGATTTGCCACGCAGGCTGCGCGGGGCTGGCTTCTTCAGGCCATCACTTGAAGGGGGCTTGCTGCTATTGCTGCTGTTCTTGGCCAACTGTCGGCGCAGGTCCGTGATCTCTTCCGCCATGCTCGCCAACGCAGCTTCAAGCTCAGCGATCCGACGCAGAGCCGTGGCGAGAAGTTGTTCAAGGGCGGCAACCTGATCCATCCCACCACTGATTCAGAGAAATCAACCCGGCGCCACAGAATTCAGACAAGAAAGAAAAAAAACACGCGCAAAATGGCAAATTCGACTCACCATAAAACTGACAATAACACTCAAACGTGGGGGGTGCTTGGGAGTTACGGTAAATCTTGCTAACTTATTCATCCTAATCATCCTTTATCTGGTTGGAACTGGTGTTTCCTCCCCGCTGATGCCTGTTACAGACAACGTCGGATGCAGCCTGCATAGTTTCGCAAGATTTCAGTGCGGTTTGGCTTGGGTTAAGTTTTGGTTAAGGCGCGTTGTCACGAATCCGAGCACCAAATTGTGAGAGAGCGGGCATCTGGCCAGCAACCGAATTTGATGCTGCGAGCGCGCGCCGAAAAAAAATCAAATTCACGGTTTGGGCTCTCGGCGAACCTTCGCCGGGCGCGATCAACTCCATGTTATCATTGCCTACCAATATTGGGTTGGTGCCGAGGCAGGGAGAGGTGGATGGGAGGACTTTCTATGTCAACTATCAACCTACCCGCCATTCGTGCGCTTCAACCTGCGTGGAACAAGGGGCGAGTTGTCGGCCAGAAACGCCCACTCCTGCCCAAGCACGTCTGGGCGATACGCGTTCGGCTTGAGATCGCAGAAAATCATCGCGACCTGGCAATTTTCAACCTCGCGGTCGACAGCAAGCTTCGCGGGTGCGATCTCGTCAAGCTGAAGGTGGCGGACGTTTACGCCAACAACCAGGTCAAAGAACGGGCTTCCATCATTCAAAGCAAAACGCAACGCGCGGTTAGGTTTGAGATCACCGAAGGAACCAGAAAGTCGATCGAGCGTTGGTTGGAGGAGCCATTGATGGTCGGGTCCGAGTATCTCTGGCCGGGACGGTTCCATGAGCGTTTGCACATTTCAACCCGTCAATATGCGCGGCTGGTTCGGGATTGGGTCAGTTCGATCGGTCTTGAGCCGACGTCCTATGGAACCCATTCAATGCGGCGAACCAAAGTTGCCCACATCTACCAAAAGACGGGAAACCTACGGGCCGTCCAATTGCTCCTTGGGCATACAAAAATGGACAGCACGGTTCGATATCTCGGCGTCGAATTAGAAGACGCGCTCGCAATTTCAGAGAGCGTCGAAATCTAGCGAGTTGGGCCGTCTTCACGGACGGCCCAGTGCTGCCTTTGCCCGCGTTCTGTCGATGCTGCGGTCGCAGCCTGCATAGCCGTCGTTCGCCGCGCCCGCGCGTTTTTGGATTGTGGTCAACGTCTCAAGGACGGACCTTTGAAAACAAAGGTTGAATGGCCGATTTGGGAGTGGATCCGACAGCCAACAAAGCCCCTTACGCGCTATTGCAAAGATCTGCTGGGGTCATACTGGCATTTACGCGTACACACTGGAGTAAACGCCCACGTCTCAGCGTCGTTCTACCCCACAAATTCATGCATTGAAAGGCTATAAGCCAGTAAACGGCAAATTTTTGTTGTAATTGTCGTTATAAGCATTATTCTCTGTGGTGTTTGGAGAGACATATGCTGTTCAAGGTTGAGATTGAGAACTTTCTGTCCATTGGCGATCCGATCACTATCGATCTCCGCGCGCGGAAAGGCACAGACGATGTGCTTGGTCGATTGTCGCCCATTTATAAAGATGCGGACGACCGATCACCGAACGTCGTTGCCTTGTTCGGTCCGAATGCGGCCGGCAAGACGAACGTCTTGCGCGCGATCACCTTCGCAACCTGGTTCGTCAGTCGAAGCTTTGATTGGAGCCCAGAGTCACCTCTGCCCTACGAAAAATTCGGCTCTATGGAAAAACTGGAGCAAAGAACACGACTCGCGTTCAGCTTTGCTGGGTTTGTGGATTTCCTGAACCCCAGCATCGAAGGCGAACAATGCCCCTATTCTTATGAACTGATATTGGGACCTCGAAGAGCACCCCAAGGAGATGGGCTGCCGGATATCGTGCTGTCAGAGAAGATCACTTATCAGCCCAAAAGACGCGGGAAACCAATCACCATTTTGGAGCGACGTGGCTTGGAGATTGTAAAGGCCGCCCCGGGTCTGATCGACAAAGGCACCCGGCTCGCCTTGAATTCGGTTCTCCGCGAGCGCGCCAGTATCATCGCCACACTCGGTCAATTGAACAATCCGGTTGCAGGTCACTTCTTGCAGTCAACAGCATTGGTTTTTTCCGACATTTTCATTGATCGGAAGATCATCGGCGAGCGCGACCTGTCCAATTTCTATCGTGATCACCCGTCGTTCTTTGACGCGCTCAAGGATCTCGCGAGGCGGATCGACTTGGGAATTGAGGACGTTCAAATCCATCGCTATGCGGATGACATTACCTTGCATTTTCAACACGCTGGGCTTGACCAGATCATTCCGCTCCGGCGTGAGAGTGATGGGACGCGTAACTTGGTGTCCGTTTTTCCCTATCTCGTGCAGGCGCTCTCAACAGGTGGGATTGCCATCATTGATGAGTTGGATACGACAATACACCCTATGCTTCTCCCAGAGATTGTACGCTGGTTTGGCGATGAGGTTCGGAATCCTTATGGAGCGCAGCTTTGGATGACCTGTCATTCAGCCAGCTTGCTGTCGGAGCTGACCAAGGAGGAGGTTTTGTTCTGTAAAAAGGACCGGATAGGGCAGACCTCTGTTTTTAAGCTCGCTGAGATCGAAGGTGTCCGCCGATCAGAAAACTTCTACGGCAAATACCTGAGCGGCGAATACGGCGCTGTACCCCAGGTCGGGTGAAGGAGCAGGTCTGATCAGGCAACGGCGCAGATCTCTGTTTTTGGCTTGCGAAGGGGAAAGCGAGCAAGGATACGCTGCAATGCTTCGCCTTTGCAAATGATGCCGGGCTCCATGTTCATCTCGACGTACATGTACCAGGAAAATCCGGAAACCCGCATGTTCTCGTAAAAAGGGCCTCCGCGATCGCGCAGAAGCGGCAACGGGGTCGTGGCAATAACTACGCCACGAAGTATGTCATTCTGGATACGGATTGGCTCAGCCCGAACGAGGCGGACAACGTTCGGCTTCGACAAGAAGCCGCCGCGGCCGGCCTCAACTTGGTTTTTCAAGACTGCTGTTTTGAAGCCTTCCTGCTGCGCCATTTTGAGCAGACGCAGACTGCTGCTCCACCAACCGCACAGGTCGCGCTGCAGCAAATAAGCAATGTTTGGGACGGCTATAGGAAGGGCCTCTCGGCGAGCGATCTAATGAAACGGCTAAACGTCGGGACAGTAAGAGCAGCTGCTCAACGCCCGCAAAACAGCGATTTCGAGAACCTTCTTCGCGACGTTGGCTTGATCTAGTCGAACCGCTGCCCTTGCAACACAGAAGATGCCCGAGCCTAAGGTCCGCTGTTGCGCTCCTCGCAAGTTCCTATCGCAACCGCAGCGAAAGCCCGCTTTCCGCCCCAGTCGGCCAATGGCTCGCTCAACGGAATGTGTCGATTTGGCATTCTCGGTGAAATTCGTCGAGCGACTTGCTCTATATCGACCATTGGAAACATCCGCGGTTTTCTGTCCTGATGCGCAGGTTTCAAGAATCCACAGAATGCGCAATTGCCTTCTTGGCGTGGTAAATAAATGTGGTATACCCGTGCGCCTGAATTGGCCTGATGTTTTCCGGGTTAGAGTCCCCGATAGGGGATCTGTAAACCCCACGGCTTTAGCCGGACGGGATCGCGGCATTTGCGTTAAGATGCCTGATTATGGATTCGTACAAGCGTGGCAGCCATACGGTTTGGGACTGCAAATACCACTTGGTGTGGGTGACGAAGTACCGCTACCAGGTGTTGGGCGGCGATGTCGGCAACCGCTGCCGTGAGTTGCTGCGCGAGACGGCGCGGGCGCATGGGATGGTTGTGCATGCCGGATCAATCAACCGTGACCACGAGCATATGCCGGTGTCGACCCCGCCGAACCTGTCGGTCAGCCGTGCGGAGCAATATCTGAAAGGGCGCAGTTCGCACAAGCTGCTGAGCGAGTTCGGGATATTGCGCAAAAGATATTGGGGGCAACACCTGTGGGCCCGCGGTTACCGGGTTGCCAGCAGCGGCAACGTGACAGACGAGGTGTGGTTGGAATACATCAAGAACCAGACGCCACCCGAGCCCGATGATGATTTTAATCCAGCGGGAACTCCCCGCGTGTAAGCGCGGGGATGATAGCCCTTCCATTGTCTTCGGGCTATCGTCTGCAGAATGCGGCTGCGAAAATCGTCCCACAGCGTTTACAAAGGATTTTTTGTGTCCACCGTTGGGGTCGACGAGCAAACGATACGGAATTACGTCCGATGGCAGGGCCGAGAAGATAATGGACAAGCGGAGCTTGACCTTTGAAAGAACCACGGGTGTAAGCCCGTGGGTATCTATATCACTTTGTATTCCTTGAGCGATACAACGCGGAAGTTGTCGGTGACGGTGTCGCGGAACTCAGGCCATTTTTCTGGCAGTGTCGTACGGAAGAAGTTGAAAATAGCCTCTGTGAACTGGTTGAACGTTGCATAGTGGCGATTGTGTGTGACCCAATCGTGCATGACGCCCCAAAGGCGCTCGATTGGGTTGAGATGCGGGGCATATGCTGGCAGGAAATGCAACTTCACCCGGCGTTCCGGGCTGTTGAGCCATGGCTGAAGTATCCTGGCATGATGATAGCGGGCATTGTCGACAAAGACATGGATGGTCGTCATGGTTGGGTTGTTGCGCTCCAACTTTTCCAGCATTTGTTGGGTTGTCCGGGCATTGATCTTTTCGCCTTCTACAAAGGTGAACTGGAAGGTCTCAAGGTCAAGCGCTCCCTGAATATTGAGCCGTTTGCGCCCGGATGTCGCCTTCAGGGCCGTCTTTTGTCCCTTTGGGAACCAGCCATGGGCGGGGCGGCTCTGATGCTCGGGGTGAACAGCGTCCGAAAAGACAACCATCTCATCTGCGGCCAACCCGTTCATCATGGCCTCATATTGGGCAATAAACGCAGCCTGTTTGGCTTCATCGGCCTGTGCAGGCAGCAATTGTGGTTTCCTATACACAAACCCCAGGCGGCGCATCAGCCTGGCGGCTCCCGAGGGGCTGTAGCTCTGGTCGCACTCGGCCAGAACATAGGCACAGACCTCATCTACGTTCTGTGCCGGATGTTCGGTGAAATGCGCTTTCAAAGCCCGTTCCTGCTCCACCGATAGATGCCCCTGTCGCTGGCTGTAGCCCTTCAAGCCAAAAAATGACAACCCCGCTCCGGCAAACGCGAACTGCCATTCCGTCAGAACCGTTGGACCGATATCCAAAATCCGGCAAACCGTTCCGGCGTCTTCTCCTGTGTCCAGAAGAAGAAACGCACGCGCACGTTTCCAAACAAGGGCCTCAACTTTGCGGCGGCGGCAAAGCGCTTCAAGCGCTATGCGCTGCTCGTCGGATAAGGTGACTGTTTTGTCTCGCTTGCTCATACCCTCAAAATAGAAACCTCCGTGCCTGTGACCATGCGGCAAAGTGATTCACAGGCATCAAAATCATCAGGCCAATTCAGGCGCAGGCTTACCACCCTTCAAAATTTCCGGATCTGATTTGACGTTTGTCTGATCTGTGTGATTCAAGGAGTCTCCACTGCTGATATTGGAGGCTGGTTTGTTGGGAAATGTTTGTTTTTCAGAGCTTTATTCGAAGGTTGAGGCGGATTTTCAGGACCGCTTGCTCGGGTATCACAAGTCGCGCCGGGAGGGATTGTGCATCATAGCAAGCGTGATTTTGAACACGCGCAGCGTCAATCTGATGGAAAATGCGGCTGCTCTGCCCCGCGATATCGGCTCTGTGGACCACCGCTATCAATACATTTCGCGGGTTCTGGGCAATCCTCACATCGATACTGATGAGATCATGCAGGCCTATGTTGGTGAAATTTTCCGCCGCCAGTGTGAGGCCGGAGAAACGATTGTGGTGGCCCTTGATCAAAGCAAGCTCAACGAAGGGCATGAGGTTTTGATGTTATCGGTGCGGATGCGGGATCGGGCCCTCCCGGTCGCCTGGCGTGTACGCCAGACCAAAGGGCCGATTGGATGGCGCGTGCAACATGAGCTTTTGGAAGCAGTCCGCCCATGGCTCCCGGCGGATGCGCGTGTGTTGCTGGCGGGAGATCGGTTTTA
Organism: uncultured Paracoccaceae bacterium; assembly: GCA_951812305.1. Taxonomy (GTDB): domain Bacteria; phylum Pseudomonadota; class Alphaproteobacteria; order Rhodobacterales; family Rhodobacteraceae; genus Rhodobacter_B. The sequence goes on along the minus strand of CATOSB010000002.1, from coordinate 163,638 downwards.
TGGAACCGCCCGATTGGTCGCATGGTGCCAGGAGGCTGGATGGGACTACCGGCTGCGCATGAAGGGAAATATCACACTGCAACATCAGGGTGGCGAGATGATGACGCGCGAAATTGCCCAACTGATGCCCGAAGGGCTTGTAAACGCTGAGCTTTACGGAACGGGCGTCTTTAGCAACATTGGAGTGCTTCACGAAGAGGGGCACAAAGAGCCTTGGATTATTGCCATGAATGCAGCACCGTCCGAGTACAAGGTGCTCGATTATGGAATGCGTTGGGGAATTGAAGCCATGTTCTCCGACTTCAAAACCCGGGGCTTTGAAATTACTCAAAGCCAGATCAAAAAGCCGGATCGATTGGCCCGCCTCATTTTGGTGCTGGCAATCGCCATGTACTGGGCTGTTTCAACCGGAGCAAACGAAGAGCACCACGTCGCAATACGCGGCGAAAAAAGGGGATTCGAAAAGCCCGAAGGTCCTTATGCTCTCTCTTCAAGACAGGCCTTCGTGCTATCCGACGATGCCTCGCAGGTTATGCCAAAATCCCCAAGCTCTGGGATGTCTGGCTAAATTGAAGGGTGGTAAGCAGGCGCAGGAGTATAGTTGGAATTTATAAGCAAATTTACCTAACTATTTCACAGATATGTATAAAAAAATTGCGGACCTCCTCCGCCAACTGACCAATTGATCAATCGAGATATCCAACCGTACTAGTCTGCCGTGATCAGGTTTCAAAGCATGTTGGCCAGCCAATCCGACGGCGCATAGATCATGACGACGCAATTGCGCCTGGTCATAAGAACTGCTTGCCGATCACGTGCTACAGCCGAAGACGCTCACGCAGGTCGTTGCTGGCAATTCCAAGATGCCGCTCCATTTCGCGTGCTGCAGCGTCGTCGTCCCGGTCTGTCAGCCGGTCAAGAATCTTCATATGCCCGTCGTTCGATATTCTGGCGCGGCGGATCTGTTCGCCTTTTCGAACGCTCAGACGTTGCGCAATCCAGGCAGACAAATGTGACCGCATCGCCTGCACCATGCCAATCAGGATGTCATTTTGTGTGGCGCGCGCGATCACAAGGTGGAATTCGACATCAAGGTCGTGAAATCGTTCGGCATCATCAAGTGATAGCTGCATTTGTTCGTGCAATTCTGTCAATGCCTTAAGATCGTCCTCACCCGCCCGCAGCGCGGCCCAACGTGCCGAATTCATTTCAAGCATGGCGCGTGTTTCGATAATGTGCTCGATTTCCTGCCCGGTGAGTTTCACGCCCCAATTGAGCTTGTTCTCAAGAACCCTGCTTTCATCGGCCACGAAGGTTCCTGCTGTCCCTTCCCGTATCAGAACACCGGTCGCAACAAGCGATTTTATAGCTTCGCGCACAGATGTCCGGCCAACACCCAATTCAGTGCAAAGCGCACGCTCCGCAGGTAGCCGGTCTCCGGGTTTAAGGGCGTTTCGTGCGATCAGCCCGACAATCTGCTGGGCAATCGCGTCGCTTAGCGTTTCACGGCTGACCGATTTGAACTTCGGGCTTACAGAAACGTTGGTGCCGCTGTTTTTCACCGAGATTCCTTTCCGGTCATAGGGTGTCAAAGCACGAATGTGTCATGACACATCTTGGTTCTCACTCTCAACATAGACAGGGCGAAACCTGAGTTCTGGATAAGCGCTATATCTGGTATTCGACCTGCCTGATTGTTTCCGGCACGGTTATGGGTCCCATTTTAACTTTGGTTTTCCCGAGCATATAGGCTGCGACACACGAGATGAGGTGTACGAATGCGTTGGCAGGCGATCTGTGTCGAGTGTGTTCCAGTCCCATGCTGGTTTTCAACTTATCGAACAGAGTTTCGATGATGAACCGCCTTCGCAACAGGATTTTGTTCAGGATTGGCAGGAGATAGTTTTTCATGTTGCGGCGAATGCCGGTGACGAGGTGGAGCCCACGCTGCCAGAGCCGTTGGAAGAGGGATTTGGAGATATAGCCCTTATCAGCAAATATTGTAACTCCCAAGCACCCTGTCCGATAGGGTTGCGGGGTTTTGTTCCGTCAGAGCCGTGCGATGATCTGAGGTGGTGACAGGGTCAGGATTTCCAGGATGTTGAACCGGTGTTTTCTGGCCGTCGAGATGACGGACCTGATGTCGGCGAAGACCCGCGCGCCCTCGAGGGTGCGGAAGGTGCCCGAGATTTTCATGCGCAGCTTCATCATGCGCAGGTCCTGTTCGGCCTGATTGTTTGTGAATGGGACCGCGAAGTCGGCGATGAATCGCAAAACGTCATCGCGGTAGTCACGCAGGCGGAGGAGCAGGTTGTGGCCTGGCCGCCTGGCTTTTCGGCCGCGGGTGCCGGGGCTTTTGGCCAGCGGGGGCTGGCGTTCGTGGAAGGCGAGCCCCTTGGCGAGGATCGCCATGTATCTGGTGACTATACCCTGGCGAACCAGTTCCGGGAGTTCGGTCTCGCCTTGATCCTGAGCCGCGCATCTGAGCTGATTGGCGCTATGAAGCACTGCGCTCATCTCCGTCGCCCAAGGCTCTTTTTCGATCTCTTCGATGGCCTTGAGTTCGCGCAAGTGATGCGCCCCGCAGAGGGCGTGGGCGTCCACTCCGCTCATATGGGCGTAGTAGGGTTTCCAGTGATCATGAATGATCGTCCCGCCGGTCAGGAAGGTTGGAACAGCACCGCGTTTGGCGCTGATGCGGTAATGGGTGAAGGCGGTATCGCAGATCGTGTGCAGCCAGTGCAGCTTGCCGGCAACACGAAGTCCGGTCTCGTCCAGATGCCGAACGCCGCCTTCGGCAAGCCGGGCGAGAATGTGTTCAACCACGACACCCATCTTATTTGCCGCGCCGCGCGTCCAGTTGGTCACGCTGGCCGCGCACAAGCTGGTGGCCCCAAACAGGTCGCGCATAAGCTGGCAGACCCGATCCTCGGGTATCAGCTGCTGAACATTGCAATAGACCGCCACTGCCCGCATGCGCGTGCCATATTGCACATGCGCGGCCACGCCATCGGGAAAGCCAGCCGTCGTCGTGGCTCGACAATGGTCGCAACAATAAACCGCCGCCTGATGCTCGGTGACCTCCAGGCGTGGCGCAGGCAAGTCGAACACCTGACGCTTCTCGATCCCTTTCACCATCTCCGCCGTCAGGGCGCTCTGACAGGCGCTGCAATGCGTCGCCTCATGCCGTTCGACAAAGTCGGGTGTTGACGTCTGGCGCAGGGTGTCGCCCCGGTGGCCAACTTGGCCGCCACTTTTCTTTCCGGATTTGCCACGCAGGCTGCGCGGGGCTGGCTTCTTCAGGCCATCACTTGAAGGGGGCTTGCTGCTATTGCTGCTGTTCTTGGCCAACTGTCGGCGCAGGTCCGTGATCTCTTCCGCCATGCTCGCCAACGCAGCTTCAAGCTCAGCGATCCGACGCAGAGCCGTGGCGAGAAGTTGTTCAAGGGCGGCAACCTGATCCATCCCACCACTGATTCAGAGAAATCAACCCGGCGCCACAGAATTCAGACAAGAAAGGTAACTCCCAAGCACCCTGTCCGATAGGGTTGCGGGGTTTTGTTCCGTCAGAGCCGTGCGATGATCTGAGGTGGTGACAGGGTCAGGATTTCCAGGATGTTGAACCGGTGTTTTCTGGCCGTCGAGATGACGGACCTGATGTCGGCGAAGACCCGCGCGCCCTCGAGGGTGCGGAAGGTGCCCGAGATTTTCATGCGCAGCTTCATCATGCGCAGGTCCTGTTCGGCCTGATTGTTTGTGAATGGGACCGCGAAGTCGGCGATGAATCGCAAAACGTCATCGCGGTAGTCACGCAGGCGGAGGAGCAGGTTGTGGCCTGGCCGCCTGGCTTTTCGGCCGCGGGTGCCGGGGCTTTTGGCCAGCGGGGGCTGGCGTTCGTGGAAGGCGAGCCCCTTGGCGAGGATCGCCATGTATCTGGTGACTATACCCTGGCGAACCAGTTCCGGGAGTTCGGTCTCGCCTTGATCCTGAGCCGCGCATCTGAGCTGATTGGCGCTATGAAGCACTGCGCTCATCTCCGTCGCCCAAGGCTCTTTTTCGATCTCTTCGATGGCCTTGAGTTCGCGCAAGTGATGCGCCCCGCAGAGGGCGTGGGCGTCCACTCCGCTCATATGGGCGTAGTAGGGTTTCCAGTGATCATGAATGATCGTCCCGCCGGTCAGGAAGGTTGGAACAGCACCGCGTTTGGCGCTGATGCGGTAATGGGTGAAGGCGGTATCGCAGATCGTGTGCAGCCAGTGCAGCTTGCCGGCAACACGAAGTCCGGTCTCGTCCAGATGCCGAACGCCGCCTTCGGCAAGCCGGGCGAGAATGTGTTCAACCACGACACCCATCTTATTTGCCGCGCCGCGCGTCCAGTTGGTCACGCTGGCCGCGCACAAGCTGGTGGCCCCAAACAGGTCGCGCATAAGCTGGCAGACCCGATCCTCGGGTATCAGCTGCTGAACATTGCAATAGACCGCCACTGCCCGCATGCGCGTGCCATATTGCACATGCGCGGCCACGCCATCGGGAAAGCCAGCCGTCGTCGTGGCTCGACAATGGTCGCAACAATAAACCGCCGCCTGATGCTCGGTGACCTCCAGGCGTGGCGCAGGCAAGTCGAACACCTGACGCTTCTCGATCCCTTTCACCATCTCCGCCGTCAGGGCGCTCTGACAGGCGCTGCAATGCGTCGCCTCATGCCGTTCGACAAAGTCGGGTGTTGACGTCTGGCGCAGGGTGTCGCCCCGGTGGCCAACTTGGCCGCCACTTTTCTTTCCGGATTTGCCACGCAGGCTGCGCGGGGCTGGCTTCTTCAGGCCATCACTTGAAGGGGGCTTGCTGCTATTGCTGCTGTTCTTGGCCAACTGTCGGCGCAGGTCCGTGATCTCTTCCGCCATGCTCGCCAACGCAGCTTCAAGCTCAGCGATCCGACGCAGAGCCGTGGCGAGAAGTTGTTCAAGGGCGGCAACCTGATCCATCCCACCACTGATTCAGAGAAATCAACCCGGCGCCACAGAATTCAGACAAGAAAGAAAAAAAACACGCGCAAAATGGCAAATTCGACTCACCATAAAACTGACAATAACACTCAAACGTGGGGGGTGCTTGGGAGTTACCAAATATTTTGCCTTCGAGGCCCGCGATCATGGCTTCAAACGGCTTTCGATCATCGACATTACCTGCCGTGATTTTGACGGCCATGATCTCCCCCTTGTTGTTGATGATTAGATGCAGTTTGAAGCCAAAGAACCAGCCCATTGTGCTGCGACCGCGCTTTGCCAGCCCCTTGAAGACCTTGTTTCGATTAATGCGGGCATTGTGGCAGACCGCGAGCTTAGTGCTGTCGGCAAAATAGACGCCGGTTTTTTCACCGCTGAAGCAGTGCAGCAGTATGCAAAACGGCACCATTAATCTTGGCATGAGGCTGACAAACCGACCATAGCTCGGGAGGGTGCCAAAGCAGTCACGGTATTTCTGCTCAACGCCATAAATCCAATAATGTTTGAAGTCCTTGAACGGCGACAAGTGAAACAAGACCATGATGAACAGGCTCTCCCCCAGGGTCAGCTTGCCGGAGCGAAGCCTCTGACGACCCGAGGGGATCAACCGGTGGCGCTCCCAGTCCTCGTAGGTTTTTGCAAAATCATCGAGACAGACAAAAAGTGCGGTGTTAGTGATCGACATGAGTGGCGGTCCATATTGTGTCGCTTTTGAACCTTGAATCATGGGGCAACGTACCTGGAAACCCCTCTCACCCCATACTAATCACGGGGGCATTCAGGCTGGTCAACACGGGGCAAAAGGTGCGCGCCATGGAGAACAACTTCCCAATCAACGAAGATCTCGCTTATGAGAAGATCCGGGACCTCATGTTCGACATGATGGAAGAGGACCCCAACCGTTTCTACGCCCTCACGGATAAGCTCAATGAACTGGCTGCGCTCCCTAAAAGAACCATGACACTTGTGCTCGATCTGATGGCTGCCACTCCCTTTCAGGTGATCATCCCGAAACACGTACGGAAAAATGACCCTGATACATTCAAAGCAGATCACGAAACCGTTTCAAATGTTCTATTTCTTGGAGAGTTTGGCGGAATTGCCGTTGAACTGGAGCCAAATGAGGCTTTGAGAGAACCGAGGATCATTTCCATAACAATGGTGGAAATCCCTCATCGCAACCCTCTGCGAAAAAGGGTCAACGAGTATCGTAAAAAACGAATCAAAAAACTACGAAAAAATTCTGTCGAGTAGTGCACTGGTGACGCCAACGTCTTATCCAGAATCGGGGTAGGGCGAAACTTCCAATCCGATTCCGTTTACCTGCCAATCAGTTCCTTCTCGCAGTGCCTATACGCGCAAACAATACTCTTTACTTGTCGCTCAATATATGCATTTCTTGGTCTGACCAACAGACCAAGAAACAAGATATGCGCCGGTGGTTTACAATCCGGGTGCTGCGACGTGAGCCGACATGGATCGAATAAAAAATCTGGGAATGCGGGTTGAGCTTATGCCGGTCGACAAGACCTGCAATGATATCTCGATCGGACTTTACATGCGCGATGGCGACAACGGGCCGGAATACACCGTGCACTCCTATGCCCCATACGACGGAACTTCCGAAAGAATCGCGCATATTTCGGGTGAGCTGGAGCGTTTGGCGGGAATGGAGCGGGTCGGAAACGGCGATTACCTGCGTTTCTCCTGCGGATCGGCCCATGTGAATGCGATGAAGCGGATTTTCACACGCATCTGTCGCGTCGCCTCTGATGAACCGGGAAAGAACTACTCTCTCTCAATCTGGGACAAGAAGGGCGAATGCAATATCGCCGCGGAATCCCAGGGCGATGGTGTCTATCGGTTCTATCCAGAAGAATTCACGCCAATGGCCGAGCGTCGCACCAAAGCGGTGATGAACGGTATCTGTAAATTGACAAGAACCGAAGCGGATGAGGGTGGCGAGCCGATTGCGCGCTTTGGCTGCAAGACCGCGCATGACGCAATGGTTGGGATGCTGTTGCCTGATGCGGTCAACGTTCGGGCCGCAGCGCGCGAACAGGAAGAATTGTCCGGCGGCGGCGTACTGGCCGCACCCAGCAACGCGAATTAGGGAGGATGGTCATGAAAGAAATGACAAGCCGGGAACGGGTCATGGCGGCGCTGACTGGCAAGCCAGTTGACCGGACGCCTGTTGCGAACCCGACATCCGTTGCGACGGTCGAACTGATGGATCTGGTCGACGCACCCTTTCCAGATGCCAACCGACGCGCCGAACAAATGGCGCGGCTGGCCGCGACAAGCCACGTCGATCTGGGGTTTGACACCATCATGCCAGTCTATTCTGTTATCCAGGAAAGCTCTGCCCTGGGCTGCAAGATGCAGTGGGAGGGCAAGGGCAACTGGCCCACCGTGCGGATGAGCGAGCCGATCTGGAAGACCTCGGACGATATCGTGATCCCGGACGATTTTCTGGATCACCCCGACCTGCAATGCGTGCTGAAAGCCATTGGAATTCTGCGGGAAGAATTCGGCAACGAGGTCGCGATTATCGGCAAGACAATGGGCCCCTGGTCGCTTGCGTACCATTGTTTTGGTGTCGAGCCATTCCTTCTGACGTCGCTGGATGATGAAGATGAAACGCGCCGTATTCTCGACAAGCTGGCCGAAGCCACGGTGATTTTCGGGAATGCCCAGATCGAGGCCGGGGCGGATGCGCTGACGCTGCCGGATCACGCCACCGGCGATCTGGTCAGTGGCGAATACTATCACCGGTACTTGGAAGACCTGCACAGCCGCATGGTCGAGGAAATCCCGATCCCGCTGATCCTGCATATCTGCGGGCGCACGGTGGATCGGATGGGATTTATCGCCAACACCGGCATGGCGGCCTTCCATTTCGATTCAAAGAATGGGCCGGAAGAGTCGATGAAAGAAGTCGACGGGAAGATCGCGCTGGTGGGCAATATCAACAACCCTTCCACACTTTATGCAAAAGGCCCCGCCGAGGTTCGCGAGGAAGTGTACGCGAACTTGGAGGCGGGTGTGCAAATGATCGGCCCCGAATGCGCCATTCCGCTGCAGGCGCCGCTTGAAAATCTTTTGGAAATTTCGCGCGCCGTAAAGGATTGGCACGCCGAACAGGCCGTTCCGGCCGAATAACAGGTGACTGACATGGCAACGATAGCCGACATCAAGAACGAAGACATCCGGTTCGAAATCGAGGAATGCCTTGAACGCGAGGACGAGATTGAACGCTTCGTCACTTTGTTTTCTTCCATCGACGAGATCCTGCAGGATATCGCAGCGGCGGTCATCGACGGCGACAACACGCTGGCTGATGAGTTGACGCAAAGGGCGCTTAAGGATGGCTATGCCGCCGAGGCGATCATGGATGACGGTCTGATCGGCGGGATGGGGATCGTCGGGGTAAAGTTTCGCGAAAACTTCATGTTCGTACCAGAGGTGCTGGCCTGCGCCCGGGCGATGAAGGCGGGTATGGCCCATATCGAACCGATCCTTGCGGAAAGTGGCAGCGAAAGTGCCGGCAAGGTGATCATGGGGACGGTGAAGGGTGATTTGCACGATATCGGTAAGAACCTGTGCATCATGATGCTGCGCGGTGCGGGATTTGAGGTGATCGACCTTGGCGTTGATACATCCGAAGATGAATTCATCGACGCGGTGGAGGAACATGAAGCACGCATTTTGGGTATGTCAGCACTTTTGACCACGACGATGCCCAATATGGGGATCACCATTGAGGCTTTCATCGACGCCGACATTCGTGACGACGTGATGATCATGGTTGGCGGCGCGCCTGTCACACAGGAGTTTGCCGACGACATGGGCGCGGACGCCTATGGCAAGGACGCGCTGTCCTGCGTGGCGCTTGCCACCAAATTCGCCGCCCAGACCAACGCCGCAGCGTAAAAGCAAGGCATCCGCAATGAGCACACGCGACGTCAAGGCCAGCCGCGCGGCTTTGATGGATATTCTTTCCGGCATTGCCGAACATGCCGACAAGCAGGCACAGGATCGGTGCCCGTATCGCGACCGGAACGATATCTGCACAGCCAGGTTTTCCTGCCGCAATCAGGTCGACGCCGGGGACGGGGTCGCCACCTGCGGCCACGACGGCAAATTCGGCTATCAGGTGGCGTGGGAATCAAGCCCGCGCCTTTATGACAAGGCCAAGGCGGACATCGCCCGCAATAAGGAGCGGGCCAATGCACGACGCGCGGGCCGCGAAACCGAAGCGGATGCGCCGACGACCATGTTTGAACTTGCGGCGTCACAAGGGATCAAGCTTGCCAGTTCCTGTCGCAACCTTGGTGAATGCCACGAATGCATCATCGACATCAAAGGTGGATCCGAAGCATTAAGTCCGCCAAGCCCGGAAGAAAGCTTTTTAAGCGGTTCATTCAGGTTGGCTTGTCAGGCGGCCATCGTCGACCCGGATATCGAGGTCGACTTCGTACCTTTGCATCGACGCGCAAAGATTCTGACAAGTTCAAATCATCGCAACATCCCGTTGAAACCGGCGATTGCGCGCGAGGGCGATGACGTAATCCTTCACGGTCGCAATGTGGGTCAGGCGTTGGGAGACATTTACGGTCTGGCCATCGACCTTGGCACCACGACCATCGCGATAGAATTGCTGAACCTCGAAACCGGCGAAATTCTTGCATCACGGGCGATGGAAAACCCGCAAAAATTCGGCGGCAGCGATATCATGACCCGGATTTCCTATGACAGCGGTTCCCACAAGGGAGAGTTGCGCAAAGCGGTGATCAAAGGGCTCAATCGAGAGATCAGCGCACTGACACGAGAGGCTGAGGCACCCGCCGCACGGATTTACGAGGTCGTGCTCGTTGGCAATTCGACGATGCGTGACATGTTCTTCGGCGTCGATGTCTACCCGCTGGGCCAAAAACCCTACATGAGCGAAATCGAACGCGCCTTCCGGGCCGGCGAACGCAAGGATACCTGGTTGCGGCGCCCCATCGCCGAAACCGGCCTGCGCGGCCATCATCGCGGCGTTGTAACGGGGGCACCCCTGATCGGCAGCCATGTTGGCGCCGATACCGCCGCACTGGTTTCGGCGATGGGTGTTTCGGCGGATGATGAAGAGATTTCGCTGATCGTCGATATCGGCACAAACACGGAAATCGTGTTGTCGGGCAGGGGGCGTATGCTAACCGCCAGCTGCCCCGCAGGCCCCGCCTTTGAAGGTGGCTTGGTCAAATACGGAATGCCCGGCCAGGACGGCGCGATTGAATATGTCCGGGTTCTGGAGGATCAAAGCTTTGAGACGCGCACGATTGGCAACAAGCCTGCGGTCGGGATCTGCGGGTCCGGGCTGATCGACCTTCTGGCGGAATTGCGATCTTCGGAAATGATGACCGCAAAAGGCGTATTGAAACGCGACAGACGCGCCTATGACGCCGTGATCGATCCGATCAAGGGCATCACCTTTTCGGCGCAAGACGCGAGCCATCTGGCCCAGGCTAAGGCGGCGAGCTTTTGTGGGCAGGCGTTGTTGCTGAAAACTTTCGGCATCACGGCAAGGGACATCTCGAAACTGTACCTTGCCGGAGGTTTCGCGAATTTCATCGACATCGAACGCGCGCAGGCAATCGGTTTCATCGCCCCGGTCCCGCGCGACAAGGTCGTCAAGGTTGGCAATGCCGCGTTGCAGGGCGCACGCGAATTGTTGCTGAACACCGACCGGCGCGCAGAATTGACCGACATCATCGCCCGCATCGAACATATCGAATTGGAAACGGCCCCGGAATTCTTCGACCTGTTCGTCGAAGGCTGCCAGTTCAAGCCGATGCCAGAAGACATGGGCGCAATCATCTGACGCGCCACCCAATTGGAAGGAAGACCATGGCAGGAAGCCGAGAAAAATTCGTCGTTATCGGCGAAAATATTCACACGACCCGCATCAAGCTGCGCAAGGGCAAGCATGTCACGGTGAATGATGCAGGCGAAGAGGTGATCATCTTCCAGCCGAAAGGCAGCGAACCGCTGCATCTGCCGATTCCGGATAAGTTCCGCAAAACGCAGGATTTTGAAGAGGGCCGGGTCAAGCATGTGAAAATCGCCGTGGATCACGCGATGAACGGCACGGGCGCTGATGCAGAACTCGGCATGACCTACCTGCGTGACATGGTCGAAAAACAGGAAAGCACCGGCGCGCATTACCTTGATTTGAATGTCGATGAATTCTCGTTGAAGCGCACTGAACAGGTTGACGCAATGAAATGGCTCGTTGGGACGATCGAAGGTATGGCTTCAGTCCCGGTTTGCGTTGACAGTTCCGCGATAGAAGTGATCGAGGCGGGTCTTGCCGCCGCCAACGGGCCCGTCGGTGCGCCAATGCTGAATTCTGCTTCTCTGGAACGCCCGGAGGCTTTGGACGTCGCGAAAGCAAATGGTGCCGTGGTGGTCGTGACTTCTGCAGGCGGCACGGCAATGCCCGACGGCGCGGGCGAGCGGATCGTAAACGCGCGCAGAATCGTCGATATGGCGCTTGCCAAAGGGTTCAAGCTTGACCAGCTCTTTGTCGACCCGCTGGTCTTTCCGGTTTCGGTGAATTCCGACTTTGCCGCCCATTGTCTGGACGCAATTCGCGAGATTCGCGCCATTTACGGCCCGGAAATCCGCATCACCGGCGGCTTTTCCAACGTGTCTTTCGGCATTCCCCTGCGCAAACACATCAACGATGTGTTCCTGCGTGCGGCGGTCGAGGCCGGGGCAGACAGCGGGATTATCGATCCGGTAATGAACGACCCCGAAACAGCCTTTGCACCCGCTGATGACAGCCTGGCCACCCAGCTTGCAACCGATGTTGTAACCGGAAACGATCCTGATTGCCGCGCGTATATCAAGGCGTGGCGCCGCAAGAAGATATGAGCCTCGTTTGAATGTCCTTCTGCATCACCGCCCGTCACCGGGGCTTGAGGCTTTATTGAAGGCCACTGTCGCGGATTGGATAACACTCGATGTAGCTGCCCCCGATGACCGATCCGGATTTTTAGACAAGCTGCCGCGAACTGATGTTATTTGGCATGTGCTTGAACCTTTGACAGCGGCAGATATTTCGGCGGCGCCGAATCTGAAGCTGATTCAGAAAATTGGCGTCGGGGTTAACACAATTGATCTTGAGGCGGCCAAGTCCGCCGGTGTTGCCGTTGCCAATATGCCGGGATCGAACGCGCCTGCGGTCGCCGAGATGGCATTGATGCTGATGTTGGCGACCCTGCGGCGTGGTCACGAGATGGACGCCGCGATCCGGCAGGTTGAGGGTTGGAATTTGCCAGCGGATTTCTTCGATCACGTCGGTGAGATTCGTGGAAAAACAATAGGGCTGATTGGGTATGGCAGCATTGCGCAATTGCTTGCGCCGATGCTTCAGGCGATGGGCGCAAATGTGATCTTTCACACGCAACGAAAACTCCCCGATGCCGTTGCAAGGCAGGTCGAATTGAATGAATTGCTTGGCCTCAGCGACATCGTTTCGCTGCACGTCCCGCTGACAAACGAAACACAAGACTTGATGGATTCAACCCGTTTCGAACAAATGAAACCCGGCGCGATTCTGATCAACACGGCACGTGGAGAGCTGGTGGACGAAGCGGCTCTGGTCGAAGCGTTGATATCCGGGAAGTTGGCCGCGGCTGGTTTGGATGTTTTTGGCACAGAGCCTGTGTCGGCGAATTCGGCGTTGCTGGGTTTGGACAATGTGGTTCTGACACCGCACGCTGCGTGGAATACACCTGAAACGGCTGAACGGAGTTACAAAATTGCCGTAGAAAATTGTCGAAGGTTAAAAGACGATCAGACCCTTTTGCATAGGGTCTGTTGACCCGCGCGCCGGCGATTTCAACATCATGGCGCTGCGGATTTTCCTGAAACTTTTGTCGGGCCGGACTTAAGCGGACGCCAGTTTCGCACCTTCCGACAGCGCGCCAAGCTTGGCATAGGCGATCTCGGGATCAACTGCGCCGAACCCGGCAAAGGTTCCAAAGCCGCAATCAGACCCTGCAATCACACGATCTGCTCCGACAATGTCGGTGAATTTCGTAACGCGTTGCGAAACAACTTCGGGGTGCTCAACAAAGTTGGTGGTTGTATCGACAACACCGGGGACCAACACCTTATCATCGGGAATTTCCGATTTGCGATCCCGAAATACTGTCCATTCATGCGCGTGGCGCGGATTGGACGTTTCAAACAGCACATAACGAGATTTGGTAGACATCAGCGTCGTAAACACCTTGTCCATCGCGATATCACAACAATGCGGGCCCTCGTAATTGCCCCAGCAAATATGCACCCGAACCTGATCCTGCGGCACGTTATGCAGCGCATGGTTCAAAGCCTCGACATGCATATCGGCGATCTTGACGAATTCGTCGTCGCTCCTATCGGCAAACAGCATGTGCCGTGACAGGGCGAGGTCGGGACAGTCAAGTTGCAGATCAAGCCCCGCGGCGGTGATGGTCTCGTATTCATCCTTCATCGCATCGGCCAGCGCGGCCAGATAGGCCTCGCGATTAGGATAGAATTCATTTTGCAAGAACAGGGAAATCACACCGGGGCTGGCCGCATTCATGAACCCGCGTTCAATTCCGTGCTCTGCCATCGCCGCTTTCAGGTTGGCGATATCCTTTTCCAGCTCTCCCTGACCTTTGGATTTGACCTCGCCCACGCACATGGGCCGCGCGTATTGCGGGGTGCCGCCATCATCCGCCAACCGTTTCAGGAAACTCGGAAACATCTTCAGATCAGCCGGCGCGTTTCGCGGGCTGTCGCCGTCAAATCCCGTGTAGCGGTCCTTGACATAGGTGGCGTAAGAAATCTTCGATGTTTCACCATCTGAAACGATGTCGATTCCGGCGTCTTTCTGCCGTTTCACGGTTTCAGACACGGCTCCGGTCATGCAGGCGTCGAATTCACCTTGATCAAACGCTTCCTCGCGCTCGCGCGCAAAGATGAAATCCACGACTTCCTGCGTGCGGGGAAGGCTGCCAACATGGCTGGTCAGTATTCGGGTCATTTGTGCGGCCTTTCTGCCAAATGATGTGTTCGTAATTTTAGCGTGCGTTGGTCAGTCCGGCTGGATCATTCGTTCCGACAACGCGATAGAGCGCGGCTTCACCAGTCATCGAGGGCAAGGCGGAATGCGCCAGATTGGCCGGTATGCTCATCGTGTCGCCCGGTGCCAGCGTGATGTCTCCGCCGTCCCAATCCACGCGCCAATGCCCCTTGACGGGCATCAGAACCGACGGATGATCGTGGGTATGCTTCTTTTCGCCTGCGGATTTGCGCGTGATGAAATCGACCTCAAATCCGGGCCGGTCACGCAGCCTGCCATTTTCACCGATTACTTTGGCGGGTTCCCTGTCGGCCAGCGCCACAAGATCCCAATAGCGCGCTACGTGGTTCGGCAGCACATCTGCCGTCGTTAACTCGGCCCGCTTGGCCAACTCCGCATCCGACATCACTGGCATCGGCTTTACACCGTCGGGCAGGGTCTCACCCTTCTTGGTGTCGTAAAGCTTGCCGGTTTCGGCAAGAACGAGCCCATGATCGGCGGCATCCTTGATCACCTGCGGTGCCCAGTGCACGCCACCGCCCGCATCATCCCCGCCGAGGATTGCCATGATCATCCCGTAATCGGTGCCGATATTCTCAAACCCCCGGAAGATACCTGTCGGGATGTTGAAGATGTCACCGACTTCCAGCGTCACCTCGCCTGCATCGCCCCAGCGCCCCCAGAAGAACCGCCAGCGGCCGGACAGCACGAAAAACACTTCCGCAGTTTTGTGGTCATGCAAGGAGTTCCGGCATTTCGGCGGCTGACCCGCTGCGCCGATATTGAAGCCGTGCGGGATCGCGATGTGCACATGCTGGTCTGGGCTTTCGGAAACACCGCCGCCGATGATCGTGAAGTTCTCCTTCTGATCGCTGCCCGGCGTGTGGGCGTCGATGAACGCCGTTTTACATGGGATCAGTTCGCCGTAGCGGACGATGCGGGCTTCCATGTCAGTGGGGGTCATTGATCACCTTTTTGCAGCAGGATTTGCTTCCATACGGCGGTTTCATCAAACAGCGTGTATTCCCGGCGCAGTCCCCAGGGGCCGAATTCGGCATGGGTCGCACCCATGACGTACACGTCCGCTCCTGTCGGTGTGCCAAAGCTGCCCCAACCGTCGTGCCTTCCATGCAGTCCCCAGCGGATCGCCGCGCGCGGCGGCATCATTGGGTCTTCTCGTCCGATCTGGTGTTCGATTGTGAAGGTTGCATTCGGGAAAGACGCGCGCAGCCCCATCCAGAATTCATCTGCGTCACCGGTAGATAACCCGCTGACGCCGCCGGGATATTCAAGGTTGCAAGCACGGTCATAAGCCTCTGGAATCGCGGCCATATCCGCGCTCATGACCCGGGTCAGAATATCGCCAAGGCGCTGCCCCCATTCATTGTCATTGCCGCGTCCCTTATAGGGCCCCGGGACGTCGATTTCGGGCGTGAAGGGGCGCACGCAATTCTCCGGCCCGCCCTCGCGTTCAATCAAATTCCCCGCATACTCCTCGGGCTCCCAGCCAAGTTGCCGCACAATCGCGCCCTGATCCCGGATCAGCCATTCGTCGTTGATCTGGTTGTTGATCGCGTGACAATCGGCAATGATGCGATAGTCCAGCCGCTTGCCCGTCGCCTTGCCATAAATACCGTCGCCGGTATGGGTGGCCGTGGAATGCAGGCGGTGAGAGCTGAGCATTCCCTTTTCCGGCGTACCAGACCAGATAACATCTTCGCCATAGAGTTTGCGATCGGGAAACTCTGACAGGGTCGCCATCGTTGCCGCTATGACGCCCTCATTGCCTATAACCACAGAACCGGGTGAGCGGACGGGAATATCGGGCGCGTAATAATTGTGCAGCGTCGCGATCCCGCGATCTTCCCAGATTTCCTTGGTAATCCCGATAATGTAGTCGGAGAAGTCTGTAAATTTCGGGTCAAATCCCTTCATAACGCCCACCCTTCAGGAATACGCGCCGATCCACGCACGATCAGGTCGCCATCGATGAATATGCGGCACGGCGCGGTCTGGCTGTTCTCAATCTGCTCCAGCAGGGTCTCGACCGTCCCCGCGACCATCCGGTTCGCGGGTTGGCGAACAGTTGTCAGGTTGTAAGCGGGCCAGGCGGAGGTTGGAACATCATCGTACCCCACAACCGACACATCCTCGGGAACGCGCAGGCCCAGTTCAAAGCGCAGCGTATCCATCACCGCAAAAGCCATGTGATCATTGGCCACGAAAACCGCGTCCGGGGTTTCTTCGCGCGAAAACATGGTGCGCGCAGCTTCGGTGGCGCTGTCCATATGGAAATTGCCGACTTCACGGGCGTGGATACTGCGCCCGGCCTCGGCCAAAACCTGTGTAAATCCCAATTCCCGGTCGCGTTGGGTCGAGGCGCCTTCCCACCCGGCGATGTATCCAATGCGCTCATGCCCTCCGGCCAGCAGGAACTCTGCAACCTTGCGCCCACCCGCCACGTTATCGGATGTCACCGCTGACAGGGTTTCGTCATCCTGGCTTCTGTTGAACAAAACCACCGGCACACCGGCCGACCGGCACCGCGCGAGCAATTCAGAGGAAAGCGACACCGACGCTGCAATGATCCCGTCGACCTGATAGTCGAGGATTTCTTCCATCACGGTATCAATGCTGTCACGCGCGTTGCCGGCCATGAAGATCAGCACATGGTAACCACGTTCCTGCAAAGCCTTGGAAAGCCGCTCCAGCGCATCCGGGTAGAACTGGTTTTCCAGATAGGCGACAACCAGCCCGATGATCCGGCTTTTGCCGCTGACCATGGCGCGGGCCAGGGTGTTGGGGCGATACCCCAGTTCGGTTGCTGCGCGGCGCACCTTTTCCGCCGTCTTGGGCGAGGCAGACGCACCGGGCGTAAACACCCGGCTGACCGCCGACTGGCTGACGCCAGCCCGCGCCGCGACCTCAAGGGATGTGACTTTATCTTTAACACTCACTCCGCAGCCGTCCCGTAAGCCACGTTCCTTCCGCCATAACGGCGCACGCGGATGTTGCATTGCTCCGCGTGGCCGACGAAGCCCTCCAACATGCACAGACGGGACCCGTATTCGCCGATCATCGCCGCGGCTTCATCGGTCGTCACTTTCTGATAGCTGTGTGTTTTCAAGAACTTGCCGACCCACAACCCGCCAGTGTAACGCCCTGCCTTCTTAGTCGGCAGGGTATGGTTGGTGCCGATCACCTTGTCGCCATTCGCCACATTGGTGCGCGGCCCGAGGAACAGCGCGCCATAACTTGCCATGTTTTCCAGAAACCAGTCGTCCCGGTTGGTCATCACCTGCACATGTTCGTAAGCCATTTCATTGGCCACACTCAGCATCTCGTCATAGCTGTCGCACAACACCACATCGCCATAATCCCGCCAACTTGCCTCGGCTGTCTCACGCGTCGGCAAAATGTCGAGGATGCGCTCAATCTCGGCCATCGTGTCTTTGGCCAACTTGCGCGAATTGGTGATCAAACAGGCGGGCGAATTGTAACCGTGCTCTGCCTGACCCAGCAGGTCGGTCGCGCACAGCTCGGCATCCACGGTTTCATCCGCGATCACCATCGTCTCGGTCGGTCCCGCGAACAGGTCGATCCCCACCCGGCCATAAAGCTGCCGCTTGGCTTCTGCGACGAACGCATTGCCCGGACCCACCAGCATATGCACGGGTTCAATGCTTTCCGTGCCCAATGCCATCGCCCCGACCGCCTGAATGCCGCCAAGGCAATAAATCTCATGCGCGCCGCCCATATGCATCGCGGCGACAATGGCGGGGTGCGGGGCGCCATCGACAGGCGGGGCGGATGAAATAATGCGCGGAACACCTGCGACCGAGGCCGTCAGGACGGACATGTGCGCGCTGGCCACCATCGGAAACTTGCCACCCGGCACATAGCAACCAACCGACTGCACCGGGATATTCTTGTGTCCCAGCACAACGCCGGGCAAGGTTTCCACCTCGATATCCGTCATCGACGCGCGCTGCGCCTCGGCAAAGGTCCGGATCTGTTTTTGAGCGAACCTGATGTCCTCCATGTCGCGGGTCGAGACTTTCTGCATCGCTGCGTCGATCGCGCTTTGCGACAGGCGAAAGGCGGCAGGGTCGTAACGGTCAAACTTCAAAGACAATTCGCGCACGGCCGCATCGCCCAGCGCAGCGATATCCGCCAGCGTGCCCTCAACGACCGCGCGCACTTTCGCGTCGTCTTCGGCCTTCTCCGCCTCGGGTTTGGAGCGTTTCAGAAACTCAACCGCCATTACAATTCCTCACGTCTCGGGCCGCGGCGGGGTTACCTCGCCACGGTCGTATTTTTCCCAGCCCTCACCGCCGAACACGTCAACGCCCAACTGCGCCATGACAGACGCGAAATCGACTGAAACCGGGTTATCGGCAATCCGCCCGTCCTTAACGTGCCAGAAATCCATGTACGGGATCTTCACCCGCTTGCCGGTCGCCGGAATGCCCATAAATGCGCCGGAATGTGTCGCCTCGATATGGCCGAAACAAGCGGCCCATTCGCCATCGGCCAGAAATTTCTCAGTGACGTAATCACGCTCGGTAAAAGCCGCGCGTAGCGGCAGTTGCCAATTGGCGCGAAACTCTGCCAGAGAGCTCTTTGTCCCGCAGCCCTGATTGCCGCGCCACACGAAATCCTCGTGAAAGTGGTCTTCCATCGTGTTGGAATTCGCGGCGAGCGCAGCTTCCATTCGCTTGATCGCGGACAGTGTTTCCGCACTTTTCCTGGCATGATCACCCGCGCTCATGCGGCCTCCATCTCAAGATCGGCAAACACATCGAAGCCCATCTGCAACAGCACATGGGGCACATCGACGAAGACCCAGTTCTCGGCCAGCTTGTCGCCTTCGCGCCGCCACCAGTCACAGACACGCATGAACAGGCGTTTGCCGGTGGCGGGCTGGCCGAGGAAAGGATTGACCTGCACCGCGTTCAACGACGGCCAGCCGCCGGAACAAACGTAATCGCCGTCCGCAAAACGGGTGAAATGCTTGGTCTGACTGCCCGGTACCGCGCCGCCGATCCATTCGCTGAATGTTTGCTCAAACGGCACCTGAAAGCGCGCGAACCCTTCGATCCCATAGAAACTGCCAAATGCGCCCGGGCCATACCAGACCATGTCGTCGTTCCAAAACGGCCGCCACGCCTCGTCCTCTGTTGCAAGCCCGTGCAACATCGTGGTGACAAGATCGCAGGAAGACGCGCTGTGGATAGGGTCATTTTCGCCCCATTGCAATCCGTCGCACGTTGTCGGGCCGTTGAGATATCCGGTAAAGCCGCGCGTCGCGCCAGGGCTGTCGTTTATCGGCCAGGCGTTGGCCGCGATCATCAACTCCGGAATGTCCAGGTAAATATAGCTTTCGACTGCGCGACCATCATTCATCCGATGAAATTCGCCAAACCGCAAATGCGCCATTTCGCCGGTCGGTGCGATGCCGAGGAACGGCGCCTGAAATTCACCCGTGTAATAGCCGGTGGAAGTCACCCAGTCATGCCCTTCAAACGCGCCGCCAAAGGCGATGTAGTCGGACCGTGTAACGTCAGTGAATGCTGATCCGATCGCAGACAAGACACGTTGTGAATAATCCGCCGTGCCAGCGCATTCATTGAAGGGATGCACGACGTTTATTTTTGCATCAGGTGCAAAGAACGCATTGAGAGAGCGATCATGTGCAATGGAACGCGCGCGCCGTACCCCGTCGAGGTATTCCCGATAAATCGCCTTATGCGTGGTCAATGCATCCAACGCGCTTACCCCTTTACCGCGCCTGCGGTCAGGCCGCTGACGATCTGGCGCTGAAAGAACATGACAAGGATGAAAAGGGGCACGGTGGCGGAAACCACCGCCGCCACGGCGAACATCACATTGCCTTCGGTGTACGTCGTGCCCAGATAGGCCGCGATTTCGGGGATCATGGTGCGGTTGGACTCGCTGAGCAGCATTGAGGTCACGATAAAGTCGTTATAGGCCAGCAAGAAACTGAACAGTCCGGTGGTGATCACGCCGGGCCACATGACCGGAATGATCACAAAGCGAAACGCCTGAAACTGGGTGCAGCCGTCGACTTTGGCGCTCTCGTCCAGCTCTTTCGGGATATTCTGAAAGAAGCTGTGCAGCATCCAAAGCGTAAACGGCTGGTTGATTGCCACCAGCACGATGATTGTCGTCGGCAGAATGCCCCACACATTCCACTCAAAGAACGGCAGCATATAGCCCGCGACCAGCGTCACGGGCGGCATGGCGCGGAAGATCAGAGCGACAACCAACAGCCAGAACACATAGTTGCGTCCCGACCGCGACAATGCGTATCCGCCCAATGTACCAAAGGTCAAAGAGGTCAGGACAACAAAGAAACAGACGATGAAGGTGTTGATGACGTGCCGCCAGAATTCCTCTTGTATCCATGCCCCGCGATAACCTGCGTCGGTAAAGGCGCTGTCATATTCGGCCTTGGTGCGTTCGCCGGTCAGGGCATAGGTCCAGTCGGAAATCGAGAAGAAATCAAGCTCGACCTTGAAGCTGCCCCACGCGGTCCAGATAAACGGGAATGCGGCGGCAACCAGCCATGCAGCGGCAAATCCATAGATGGCAATGCGCAGGCCAAGGGGGCGTCTTTGTGCAGCGCTGGACATGAGCTAGACCGCCCCTCTGTAGTTGCGCCATGTGCGCACCAGTACCGGCGACAGTAGGATCGCGACACCAATGATGGTCATGACCGAGGTTGCGGATGCGGATGATAATTGCCGCGTCTCGCCGCTGAGGTCGTTGAAGATAAACCAGGAAAGCGTTTGTGCATGAGCCGAGGCGTTAAAGGCCACAATCGGCTCTAGTATCCGGAAGTTATCCATCAGCTGGATCAGCGCCACGAATGTCACCAGCGGCATCAAATGCGGGATTGTGACGTATCGGACCTGCTGCCAGCGGGTCGCGCCGTCAATCCGCGCGGCCTCGATCTGATCCTGCGGAAGCGTTTGCAGCCCAGCGTAAAAGATCACAAAAGCAAAAGGCGCGGCGTGCCAGACGCCCCAGACAATGATTGAGATCCACATCAGCCCCGTCGAGGCCTTTAGCGACAGGTCAGGGTCGCCCGCAAGATATTGCAGCGCACTGCCCAGGATGCCGCGACTGTCGATCATCCAGAACAGAACCAGACCGCCAATCAGCGGTGTGACCACGAAGGGCAAGAGCGAAAAGAAAATTACCAGTCCCTTTAGCCGGGCGTGCAACGCGTTCACCGCCAACGCGATGATAAGGCCCAGAATGATAACCAGCGGCGTGACCAGGAATGTGAACAACAGCGTAAAGGCCATCGCACGATAGAACGGCAGGTTATAAACCTTGCCCCAGAACTCACTCCAACCTCCTGAAATCGCCCAGATTTCTTTTACCTCATTGATCGCGAGATGCCCGCGGTCAAAATAGATATCCAACCCGACAAACCGCCCAAGCGGTTCAGATGCTCGCAATTCACGCGTGGCGTCCTGATCGATGGCAGTTTCGGTCGTGCACCCGACAAGCGGCGTGCAGTTTTCAACAACTTTCAGAACCGCCTCATGAGGCGCAAAGATCGACTGGGTTAATACTGACACGATCGGAAAGGCGATGAAAAACAGCATCGCCGCCCCTGTGGGCAGGAAAAACCAGAAGAATGTGCTGTGCCGCATTGAAGTTATCCGGGGTGGGTTGAGGCACGGGCGAACAACCGCCCGCGCCAATCAGGGCTTATTGAAGGAAGCCCTTTTCTTTTGCAGCCGCAACATAGGCGGCTTCAACATCGGCCAAGGTTTGCTCTGCGCTTTCCGACCCGTTCATGAAATCGGGAAGTTCATTGCCAAGCGCTGTGTGCATCAGGCCCATGTAAGGCAGCATCGGATACGGAGTTGTGCTGGCCTTCGCGGCTTCGAAAACGCCAACGGCGGCATCGGTGGGCGCATACCCGTCGATCAGCCAGACCGCCTGAGTACGGACCGCCTCATCGCCCATCAGATCGGGACGGATGCCGTTCATCATCGCGATGAACGTTGCTTCCGCTTCCTCGTCGCTGATGTTCTTGGCGACAGTCCAGCCATCCCACCAAAGGGTCGATGCCGGGGTGGAACCGCCGCCCACTGTCATCGGACCAGCAATGGCATGGCCATTCTTCACTTCGTCAGTGACGCCATCGGCGGTTGTTTGCGACGCCGCGCGCGATCCCCACATGTTCAAAAGAGCAATGTTTCCCGCACGATATTCAGCGTTGGTTGCATTTGAATCATGCGTCAGGAAGTCGGGGTTCATATATTCCGACAACGCCTTCATCATGTTCAGCGTATTAACGCCGGCTTCGTTGTTGATGTTTGGCTCGGCCGACCCGTCCATGAAGTGCGAACCACCAAAGCCCAGGAACATGTTGTTGAATTCCTGTGCCAGGTTCCAACCGGCCGCGTAGGCGCCGCCAATCGGGTTCTCCATGATGCCCTTGTCGCGGATCATCTTGGCCGCATCCAACATCTCTTCATAGGTTTTCGGAGGCTCAATGCCCAGATCGGCAAGGATGTCCTTGCGATACATCAGGTGCTGCGCGTTCGCCATGAAGGCGACTGCCATGACCTGGCCACCGATGGTGATCAACTGGCTCTTCTGCAAAGCACCGCCATGCTTGGCAACAAGATCATCCAAGGGGCGGATCACGTCTTCGTTCATCAGCGCAACGATGGAAGAGTTTGCGACGATGGCCGAAGTGTATTCTGCCGGGTTGCCCTGCATACCGGGCAGGTTGATTTTCTGGTGATCGGCGGTCAGGTTGGTCGATACTTCGCCACCCTCACAGGCTGACGCCTCGGCGCCCACAGTCTGGATCGCCGGGAATTCGTTGCCTACGATGCTGACGCGGGCTTCGATCTTGCAGCCCATTGCCAGCGCCGATGTGCTTGCCAGCGCCGTCACGGCCCCTGCCAAAGCGATTTTCTTCAGAAACATATTCATCTCCCTGTTTCTATTGGATGCGCCTTGCAATCACGCACCCGTTGATGCCCCGGATATCACCGGGACGATGATTGAGGGCCTAAGCCCCAATTCGCGCACCTGTCTGACCGTCAAACAGGTGGCAAATGTCATTTGGAACCGTAATCGAAACCGTATCGCCGATTTCGGCGCGGAACGCCTTGTCCGCGCGAACACTGACCAGTGTTCCGCCAATACGGACAGAAATCATCGTGGCGTCACCCAGCAATTCCAATGTGTAGATTGGCGCGGTGATGTTGCCGCCTTTGCCAAGCGTCGCGGTTGCGTCTTCCGCCCGGAAACCAAGTGTTGCAGGGCCATCCGGCGCGGTTACACCTTTTACGCTGACATGCTCTGCATCAAAATCGTTATTCGCGACGTGGCCGTCGATCAGGTTCATTGCCGGGTTTCCGATAAAACCGGCGACGAAAGTGTTGGCCGGGTTGTCATAGATTTCTGTCGGCGTTCCGACCTGCTGGACAATACCCTTTTCCATGACGACCACCCGGTCGGCCAATGTCATCGCCTCAATCTGGTCATGTGTCACATAAATCGTGGTGACGGACAGCTCGTGGCTCAGATTCTTGATCTGCGCTCGGGTCGAAACCCGAAGCTTCGCGTCTAGATTCGAAAGCGGTTCGTCCATCAGAAAGACATTGGGTTCGCGCACAATTGCACGCGCCAAGGCAACCCTCTGGCGCTGTCCGCCTGACAGTTCCGCCGGACGGCGATGCATGAAATCGTCCAGTTCGACCATCGCGCTGGCGCGTTTGACCTTTTCATCATGGGTTGAGGGATCAATACCGCGCACTTTCAAGGGAAAGCGGATGTTGTCATAGACGTTCATATTCGGATAAAGCGCATAGCTTTGAAATACCATCGCGACATCGCGATCCTTCGGTTCCAGATCGTTGACGACGTTCCCATCGATCAGAATTTCGCCTTCGGTTGCGTCTTCAAGACCGGCAATCATCCGCATCGTTGTGGTCTTTCCGCAGCCCGATGGGCCAAGCAGAACCAGAAATTCCTTGTCTTCGATTGTCAGGTCAAAATTGTCGACACCTACAAAGCTGCCCCAGCGCTTGGACAGATTGCGCAGCTGGATTTCAGCCATTTCCGATCATCCCCCCGACGGAATCGTTTTTGCAAACGTATGCAAAATGCTAGACTTGAGCTGCCCAATTTGGCAAGCAAGAATTGCATACGCATTCAAAAAGGAACCGGATATTGGATTTTCAGAAAGAAAAACAAACGGTTCTGGAATACTATCGTGAATTGGATGGCGCGTCGGAAGAGGCGATCGTCGCGGCGATGGAAGCGAACTGCTCTGACAACCTGATATGGCACGGATTCTATCCATTTGATGAAATCGCAGGGCCAATTGAGGTTGCCAATGAATTCTGGATCCCGTTGCGGCGCGCATTGCGCAAGATGCAACGGCGGCTGGATGTCTTCATGGCCGGTGCGAATTCTCTGGATGGTGAAAAGTCAACCTGGGTGGTTTCCATGGGCCATTTGATGGGGCTGTTTGACGCCCCTTGGCTTGGCATCCAACCAACCAACAAAATGGCGTTCCTGCGTTATTGTGCATTCCACAGGGTCGAGGACGGCAAAATCGTTGAAGAGGCGATGTTCTTCGATATCCCGCATCTGATGATGCAAACCGGCCTGAACCCGTTCCCACCTCAAACCGCTGCACATCTGGTGCAACCCGGACCGATGACACATGACGGTTTGCTGTTCGATCCGCAACTCGCGCAAGAGGGCAGGGCGACACTTGACGCGATCAACGCCATGATTGCCGATCTCGGCACCTGGCAACTTGGACCGCCACTGGAGGAGGAACTGGCCCGAACATGGCACGACGACATGATCTGGTGGGGACCTGCCGGGATCGGGGCGACCTACACGATTGAACGCTATGCAAAACAGCATTCTGGCCCGTTTCGCGCGGCGTTCAGGGACCGTTCGAAAACTGGCCATATCTGCCGCATGGCAGAGGGGCAATTCGGCGGCTTCTTTGGCTGGCCAAACTTCACCGCGCGCCTGACCGGTGATTTCATGGGAATGCCCCCAACCGGCGAGGTCGGCGAAATGCGGGTTATCGACATTTACCGCCGCAAGGGGAATTTGCTCGCGGAGAACTGGGTATTCATCGACCTGCTGCATTTCTGGCGGCAACAGGGGTTGGATTTTCTGAATCAGACGACGGGGTATTTCACAGACCGAGGGTGAAGAATTGCCGCCTTAGTTGGATATACCGCATTTGGCCTACCCCGAAAATATTTATGGCCAGATGAAAGAGCCTGATGTGTTGCGCCGACCGGCAGTAACAGGCCTACAGGGTCGCGACGCCAGCGCAGGACGCTGAATTCGTCATCGGCCACAGCGATATCATTCAGGCACCTGGGTTCTTGGAGAATATCTGTCTGCCCCATCACGTTGATTCCTAAACAGAATTGGAGTTTACCAGCAAGCTGCGCACCGAAGTGCTGAGCGAATTGAGCAAGGCGGTGGAGGGGCTTCGGCAACGGTTAACGATATCGGCTGCCGCTTGCCAACGGCGCGGCCAATCTCACCAATTTGTACGGCGAATTGGCCCCGGAAATTCGTCTGACCGTCCACTATTTGCACTGTTTTTTTCGGTGCTTTCAAGGTCGTTGGCGCGGTGGCTGAATATCAATTTATTGGCCAAGACCTGCAGCACGGTCACCAACACAGCGAATGGCAGAATAACCTGCATAATCGTCCAAACCGAAAGCTCTACGCAGGCACCATCGGCGCCGAATATCAGCGCGTACCAAAGGTTTACTGTCTCGCGACAAGCATCCTGAACTTGAAACACCGGTTCTCTCCTGTGTTGAAGTTTCAAATAAAGCGCAGGATAGCGGCGAAAGAATGACGGATTACAAATTTGCCTATATTGACGAACAGACCAAGAGCACCATTCGGTGCGCGATTCCGGTGGGGGTTGAAGTCCCCGGCTACCAGGTGCCGACTCGGGAACCGCTCTGCCAGCTCGACCCCACGAAACCGAAACCGGCGGGATGCTGAGATTAGAGGAATGCGGGCCGATTTAAGTCGAACACTGCGGAGACATTGCCTGTCACGGCCAGTTCACAACGGGGTACGTCAATCCGGCGTGCTTGGAGGTTCGCAACTTGATCGAGATCGACACTTCCGGCGAACAGCTTCGCAACTGTGCTTCAACCGGAAAGCGCATAACGATGGATCAGATGAAAATACCCATCCGCAGCTTCGCCGAAAAGACAGAGATCCTCGATCATAAATGGATGCGGAAAACTAGCTTCAACTTCGCCTCGCAACGCATTGGAAATCAAAATAATTTCATCTTCCGGCAACATCCCGGACAAAGTCAGATGAAAACGGAACTCATCCATAACAAAAGGATAGCCCCAGCGCTCCAGCAAAGCGTCTTGATGGTCCGTCAACCCCACAGCTCGCCGCCGTTCCAGCTCCGCCGCCGTCAATGGCGCGCGATGGTGGTCCAGTGACACAACCACATTTCTTGCCAGGGCGCCGACATCCCGCTCCGATACCAGCGCGAGGAATTGACCAATCCGCAACAGGTTCAATGTGCCCCCGTTCACTGGTCGCAGTGTCGCGGCCAATGTGGCGACATCTTCCTCAAGCTGATGCCGGGTGCTCCCCTCTGCCAGCCGGAAAGGTGGCTTCAGTGTACCGTGAAACCCGTATTTTCGTGGCGCGGTGGTGATCTCCTCAATCGACCGGGGCAATCCACTGACCGGCGGATGCGCCACAACGCACCCGGCAACGCAATCCCAGCCCAACCAGGACGACATGAAATCGGCAAACGCGCCCGTCCGTGGTGCAAAGTAGATTGCGAACCGATTGTATTGCGTCATGGCTTCACCTTGCGCATGGTCTTGTCAAATCTATGTTACGCGGGCAATGCAAGTATGCGCCTCAGATCATGAGGAATATCATGACGACCACATGCCTGGCCAACGCCGAAATTGTCCTTGATGACCGTGTTCTGCGCGGTTCCGTCGAATTCGAAGACGGCCGGATAACCGGTATTCAGGAAGGTGGCAAAACACCAGCCGGCGCAATCGACTGTGGCGGCGATTATTTGATCCCCGGCCTGATCGAGTTGCACACCGACAACCTTGAACGCCATATTCAGCCACGCCCAAAGGTCGAATGGCCCCACGGTGCAGCAATCCTTGCCCATGACGGCGAATTCGCCAGCGTCGGAGTGACCACTGTCTTTGATGCCATGCGCGTCGGCGTTGTCCCGAGACATGCCCGCGATTCCGAAGATTTCTATGCCCGCAAGCTATCCCGCGAATTGTGGAGCCTGCGTGATGCCAAAGCATTGCGTATCTCGCATTTTCTGCATCTGCGCGCCGAAATCTGTTCGAAATCTCTGGCCACGGAGATCGCCGAATTCGGCCCCAATGACCGGGTCGGCATTGTCAGCCTGATGGATCACACACCCGGTCAGCGCCAGTTTCGCGACATGGAGAAACTGAAGATATTCGGTAACTCCCAAGCACCCCCCACGTTTGAGTGTTATTGTCAGTTTTATGGTGAGTCGAATTTGCCATTTTGCGCGTGTTTTTTTTCTTTCTTGTCTGAATTCTGTGGCGCCGGGTTGATTTCTCTGAATCAGTGGTGGGATGGATCAGGTTGCCGCCCTTGAACAACTTCTCGCCACGGCTCTGCGTCGGATCGCTGAGCTTGAAGCTGCGTTGGCGAGCATGGCGGAAGAGATCACGGACCTGCGCCGACAGTTGGCCAAGAACAGCAGCAATAGCAGCAAGCCCCCTTCAAGTGATGGCCTGAAGAAGCCAGCCCCGCGCAGCCTGCGTGGCAAATCCGGAAAGAAAAGTGGCGGCCAAGTTGGCCACCGGGGCGACACCCTGCGCCAGACGTCAACACCCGACTTTGTCGAACGGCATGAGGCGACGCATTGCAGCGCCTGTCAGAGCGCCCTGACGGCGGAGATGGTGAAAGGGATCGAGAAGCGTCAGGTGTTCGACTTGCCTGCGCCACGCCTGGAGGTCACCGAGCATCAGGCGGCGGTTTATTGTTGCGACCATTGTCGAGCCACGACGACGGCTGGCTTTCCCGATGGCGTGGCCGCGCATGTGCAATATGGCACGCGCATGCGGGCAGTGGCGGTCTATTGCAATGTTCAGCAGCTGATACCCGAGGATCGGGTCTGCCAGCTTATGCGCGACCTGTTTGGGGCCACCAGCTTGTGCGCGGCCAGCGTGACCAACTGGACGCGCGGCGCGGCAAATAAGATGGGTGTCGTGGTTGAACACATTCTCGCCCGGCTTGCCGAAGGCGGCGTTCGGCATCTGGACGAGACCGGACTTCGTGTTGCCGGCAAGCTGCACTGGCTGCACACGATCTGCGATACCGCCTTCACCCATTACCGCATCAGCGCCAAACGCGGTGCTGTTCCAACCTTCCTGACCGGCGGGACGATCATTCATGATCACTGGAAACCCTACTACGCCCATATGAGCGGAGTGGACGCCCACGCCCTCTGCGGGGCGCATCACTTGCGCGAACTCAAGGCCATCGAAGAGATCGAAAAAGAGCCTTGGGCGACGGAGATGAGCGCAGTGCTTCATAGCGCCAATCAGCTCAGATGCGCGGCTCAGGATCAAGGCGAGACCGAACTCCCGGAACTGGTTCGCCAGGGTATAGTCACCAGATACATGGCGATCCTCGCCAAGGGGCTCGCCTTCCACGAACGCCAGCCCCCGCTGGCCAAAAGCCCCGGCACCCGCGGCCGAAAAGCCAGGCGGCCAGGCCACAACCTGCTCCTCCGCCTGCGTGACTACCGCGATGACGTTTTGCGATTCATCGCCGACTTCGCGGTCCCATTCACAAACAATCAGGCCGAACAGGACCTGCGCATGATGAAGCTGCGCATGAAAATCTCGGGCACCTTCCGCACCCTCGAGGGCGCGCGGGTCTTCGCCGACATCAGGTCCGTCATCTCGACGGCCAGAAAGCACCGGTTCAACATCCTGGAAATCCTGACCCTGTCACCACCTCAGATCATCGCACGGCTCTGACGGAACAAAACCCCGCAACCCTATCGGACAGGGTGCTTGGGAGTTACGATATTCGTTCAGGGCAATCGCGGTCTGAATGATGCCGAGTTTGAGAGGCATGTGGCGAATTTGCAGGCATTGCGCGAAGAAAGCGGTGATCAGAACAAAGCCACCGCGCTGGCGGCGGCAGATCGGCTCGGCGCCGTTCTGGCCAGCCACGACGACACAACGACGGATCATGTCAACACCAGCGCCGCGCGTAACGTTGCCTTTGCTGAGTTCCCCACAACGGAAGAAGCCGCCGAGGCTTGTCGTGAATGTGGGATATCCGTTGTCATTGGGGCGCCGAACCTGATCCGGGGTGGGTCGCATTCCGGCAACGTCTCTGCCGGTGATCTGGCGCGGGAAGGGCTGATCGACATCCTCAGTTCGGATTATGTTCCCGCCGCACTGATCAACGGCGCCTTCCTGCTGGCCGACATCTGGAATGATCTGCCGCGTGCAATCTCGACGGTCACATCCGCACCTGCGAAGGTTGCCAAGTTGATTGACCGTGGTCGTATCGAAGAAGGCTTGCGGGCCGATCTGGTGCGGGTCAGCAAGTTGGGCAGCACGCCAATTGTCCGTGGCGTTTGGTCGAGCGGGGTTCAGGTGGGTTAGGGCGGAGTGGTCGAACGGATAATGGTTCGGTACTGGGTTTCGGCGGACTTTAAGTTTACCTCCCTCGCGCGGAATCAAGGCCCTCGGGCCGCCGCGCGGTCGCCTGTCCGCCTCTCGTGCATTGAATCACTATGCAATGCACTGCCGGCAACACATTGCATTGGCAATGTGTGAGAGGCCCCACGGGCTGGCGATTCTGTGAAATCAGCGCAACTCTTCGAGTTCGTTCGGACTTGGCAGGGATAAAGTTCTTCGTCACGACGTTGCATCGCCACCCCACGGGCAGGCAATCGCGCGGCTTGTCTCCGGAATACGCCACTTCCGTCCCTGGCCATTCGCCGAATTTGAAAACTGAAAACCGACCAATAATACCAAGGGTTATTCAATCTGACCGACTTTCGCCCAGTTGCGGCTTGCGATGGATGTGATGGTTTGCGGTCTTGCGATGAGGTTGTTCCAGGCCTCGCACCCCGCGTCGAGAATCGCGTCATATGTGTCGAACGTCCGGTTTGCGAGCCATGTCTGGCGGAGATATTGCCAAATGTTTTCGGTTGGATTCAGCTCTGGTGATTTGGGCGGCAGAAACATGAGCGACAGGTTTTGCGGGATTTCCAGAGCGGATGTCGTGTGCCAGCCGGCTTGGTCCATGAGGATGACGGCGTGGGCGCCATCGGAGACAATTTTGCTGATTTCTTCCAGGTGGCGCTGCATCGCATAGGTGTCGGCTGCTGGCATCATGATCGCCGCGCCGGTGCCGCGTTCGGGGCAGATGGCGCCAAAAAGATACGCATTTTGGTAACGCTGATCGGCGGGCTGGCGGGGCCGTGTGCCCTTGCGTGCCCACTGGCGGACGCGGGTGTTCTTCTGACCGAGACGCATCTCGTCCTGGAACCAGATTTCGACGGGTTTGTCCGGCGGCACCCCCTGAAGCGTCTCCTTCAGATTGTCGCCGAAGTTTTTTTGAAATCCTCAATGACCTGCACGTCCTGCCCCGGGTGCTGAGGGCGTGCGCTGATGTGGGAAAAGCCCAGATTGTGCAGAATCTGCCCCACATGGCGCTCGTGATAGTCGACGCCAAAACGCGCCTTGATCACATTCTTCAAATCGACCCGCCGCCAGCGGACGACACCGTCCTTTTCAGGATCAGGACCGGTCTCGACAAGAGCCGCCAGTTCATCCAGTTGCGCATTGTCAAGGCGGGATCGCGAGCCTCCTCGCTGCCGATCCAGCAGCCCCGCTGGACCATCAGCGTTGAAACGGAGCACCCAGTCCCTGAGCGTTTGCCGGTCCATCCCGCCAATGCGGGCCGCAGCCCCACGCGACATGCCATCGGCGATAGCGGCAAGCGACAAAAGCCGTCGGCTCTGCCGGGCATCAGAACTCTCTGCGGCAAGCTTGCGCAGATCATTGGCGGTAAAATCGGCTCGCATCGGTATCCTGGCTGGCATCGGTGGTCTCCTTTGCCAATCTTGAATCACCTCAGCACCTCAGGCGGTACCCAAAATCCATAGCTGAGTCATTTTGAAGCACCCTTGGTATAACCGTCGCACCGCCGCGCAACATGACAGAGGTTAAGGACTTGAGTGCTATGCGCAATACCAACGTAATACCGACGTGATACCGGCGTCGGTTTTCACAACCCAACTGCCCTGAATCAACGCTTTTCGCGTCAGACCTTCAGAACACCCATCTGATCTTCCAACAACTGCATGACCTGCATCGCGGCGAGCCCTTGCTGGAACGACGAATTCGGCTCGCGACCTTCCTGAATCGCAGCAATGAATTCCCGGTCGATCAGTTCGATCCCGTTATTCGACACTGCGACGCCGCTCAGATCGATCGGCTTGTCATAACCATCATAAAGATCGTCGTAGCGCGCGACATAAGTGCCGGTATCGCCGATATAGCGGAAGAACGACCCGAACGGCCCGTCATTGTTGAATGACAAGGACAGCGTGCAGAGCTTGCCCGACGGCGTCTTCATCCCGATGGTCATGTCCATCGCTATGCCGAGTTCCGGATGAGCCGGGCCTTGCAACCCAAGGACTTCGCTTGGAATTTCACCAGTCTGATAGAGAAAAAGATCAATCGTATGGCAGGCATGGTGCCACAGCAAATGATCCGTCCAACTGCGCGCCTCGCCCTTTGCATTGGTATTGGTTCGGCGGAAGAAATACGTCTGTGCATCCATCTGCTGGATGTTGAATTCGCCTGCGTCGATCTTGTTCTTGATCCATTGGTGGCTCGGGTTGAAGCGGCGCACGTGACCGACCATGCCGATAACACCGGTCTCCTTCTGCGCGGCGACCATTGCTTCGGCGCTTTCCAGACTGTCCGACATCGGGATTTCCGCAAACGTGTGCTGGCCAGCCTTCATTGCGGCAATCGATTGCTCAGCATGTAACTGGGTCGGCGTTGACAGGATCACCGCGTCTACATCCGCGTCCAGAAACGCCTCGAACGTGTTGCAGGCCGCAGGAACCCCGCGCTCTGCCGCCAGCGCTTCGATCTTGTCCTTGCTCGGCCCGAAAACAGCAGTGACCTCGGCATCAGGAATATTCGCCAGCGCGTCCAGGTGCTTGATTCCAAAAGCACCATAGGCGCCCGCCACTCCGACTTTCACCATCTCAACGGTTCTCCAGAATCAAATGCCCGACGGCGGTGTTCGATGCCGGTACGTGATAGAAACGGTGGACCTCTTCAACTTTTTCATTAAGCGCTCCACGCATCACGTACCACATGACCAGTTCGATTCCCTCGGATCCACCCTCGCGCAGATATTCCACATGGGTGATCTCGCTCCCCTGTTCGGGATCGTTCACCAGCAGATCCATGAACCGCGCATCCCATTCCGGGTTGATCAGCCCTGCGCGCTTGTGCTGTAACTGGTGGCTCATGCCGCCGGTGCCGAAAACACAGACTTTCAGGTCTTCGGGATAACTTTCGATCGCTTTGCGGATCGCCTTGCCCAGTGCATAACACCGTCGTCCGCGCGGGGCCGGGTATTGCACCACATTCACCGCCAGTGGCACGACGGGGCAGGGCCATTCATCCGGCTGGCCATACATCATCGAGAGCGGCACGGTCAGGCCGTGATCAACCTCCATCTCGTTCATGATGGTGATGTCGAATTCATCCAGCACCAGCGATTGCGCGATATGGGCAGACAATTCACGGTGCCCTTTGACCACTGGCACCGGGCGCGGCCCCCAGCCCTCATCCGCAGGGTGATATTCCGTGGCGCATCCAAGCGCGAATGTCGGGATGACGGACGCGTCAAATGCGGTGCAATGGTCGTTATAGACAAGGAAGATCAGGTCAGGGTTCTCTTTCTCCATCCACTCTTTGGAAAACTCGAACCCTTTGAAAATAGGGCCATAATAGTCGTCGCCGGTGATGCCCTTGTCGACGGCCACGCCCAATGCCGGAACGTGAGAACATGTGACGCCGGAGGTTATTCTAGCCATCGTTTTCGTCCCATTCTGATGTATACCGGTTGCCATCAATACCGCGTCCACCCCCGACCATCATCTTGCGATAATTGTCGACGCCCATGCCGGTCATCAGGCCGGCGAGGTTCTGGAAATTGATGCCGTGGAAAGCGGCCAGCTTGGAGGTGTAGTAAATATTCCCGCCCAGTTCCAATAGCAGGTTCCATTCTTGATTTAGCGCCGCCTCACGCTGTTCCGGTGTCATCGGAAAACGGTCAATATAGGCCTCACGATCCGCCTTATAGGCGTCGCGCCCCTCTTGGGTACGCAGCGAAATGCAAAATTGGTTCAGGTGATATCCGCGCGCGGCCTGATCGCTGTCAAAGACGACCGTACCGGGAATATCGTCATATTCCTTATCTTTCGGCATAAGGTTCCTCCCTTGGCGCTCCGCTTGCCCTAGAATCGGCTCCACGTCAAGTTTGTATGCAAAACTGCCCAAATGGTCGAAAATGACTTGATCCAGATCGTGTTTGTATGCAAAGCGAAGGAATGAGTGACCTTCAGTCGCAAGCAGTCCTTTACGACCTGCGCTCCAGAATCGCCTCTGGCGATCTTCGCGGTGGCGATAAATTGCGTGCCAGCCATCTGGCGCAGCAAATGTCTGCCTCGCGCACGCCGATAAGTGAGGCGCTCAACAAGTTGGAGGCCGAAGGGCTAGTGGTGCGCGACAAGTCCGGCTTTACAGTGCGCCAGTTTCGAATCGAAGAGGTATTCGACGCCATTGACTTGCGCGGAATGCTTGAAGGCGCAGCCGTTCAAAAGGCAGCGGAGCGTGGCATCGAATTGGAAACATCGCGTAACCTGCGCAGGTTGCTGCAGCGTATGGATATCGTGATCACGCGTTGTGACTTCGCGGACTATGACGCGTTGAATGACGAGTTTCACAGGCGTCTGATTGCGGCCAGCGGCAGCAAACTGTTGCAGGAAGAGGTCGCGCGCTCCTATCGGTTTCCCTTCGCAGGTCCAAGCGCATTTCCGACGCGCGCATCGGAAAGCCCGCGCTTTCTGGCCTCGATCCAGACAGGGCAGGCGCAGCACCATAATATTGTCAACGCGATTGAACAACGCCAGGGCGCGCGGGCCTTTGCACTGATGTGCGAACATGCAAGGCTGGCGCATCACAATGTGACCGAGGCGCTGGCGACGCGGCCCGCGCTTCCGCAACTGGCAATGGTGGCAGAATGACCGGGCGTTCAATTGAAACCGACGTGGCGATTATTGGTGCCGGGCCTTCCGGCCTTCTCCTGTCGCAACTCCTTCATCTGGAGGGGATTTCTTCGGTCATCGTTGAACGGACGACCCGCGAACGCGTGTTGGGCCGCATTCGCGCGGGCGTTCTGGAGCGCGGAACGGTCGAGGCGATGGAAGAGGCGGGCGTCGATGCGCGGATGAATGAAGAGCGTATCGATCATGATGGTCTGATCATTGGTTTTGACAGTGACAGCTATGAAATCCCGGTTCTCGACATCACTGGCCACTATGTGACGGTTTACGGGCAGACGGAAATCACGCTTGATCTGGTGGAAGCGGCTGAAGCACGCGGACAGGAGATATTCTGGAACTGCCCAGACTCGGCGCTGGCCGGGCTGACATCGGATGCGCCAAGTGTACAATTCAAAACACGGGAAGGCGATACGATCACAATCGAGGCCAAATTCGTCGCTGGTTGCGATGGATTCCACGGCATCTGCCGTAAACACATCCCCGCCGACAAACTGCGCGAGTTTGAGCGTACTTATCCCTTCGGCTGGCTCGGCGTTCTGGTCGACGAGCCGCCGATTTCCCACAATGTGATCTATAAAAGCCATCCTGACGGTTTCTCGCTTGCGTCCATGCGCTCCACGACGAGGTCGCGCTATTATGTACAGACGACACCCGGGGAAACCGTGGACGATTGGCCGATAGAGCGGTTCTGGGAAGCGTTTCGCAAACGCATGGGACCGCTGGCCGCCAACCTGACAACGGGCGACCCGATCGAGATGAGCGTCGCACCATTGCGTTCGTTTGTGGCAGAGCCGATGGTACATGGCCGCATGTTCCTGGCTGGTGATGCTGCGCATATCGTGCCGCCCACCGGGGCGAAGGGCTTGAACCTTGCCTTCGCTGATGTGCGCCGTCTGACGCGTGCTTTCATCGCGTGGAAAAAGGGCGATGAATCCCGGCTTCAGGCTTATAGCGGCGAGGCGTTGGATCGGATCTGGAAGGCCGAGCGGTTCAGCTGGTATCTGACCACACTGCTGCACCAATTCCCCGAACATTCGGGATTTGAGAAACGAATGCAGCGCGCGGACTTTGACTATATCGTCTCGTCCGAGGCTGCCCAGAAAACCATCGCAGAAAACTACGTGGGTCTCGATTTCTGAGACGCCACACCTCCGGGAGGAAATGAATGTCCGAAAAAACCGCATTGATATTGTCTGCCCACGCCGCCGATTTCGTTTGGCGCTGTGGCGGTGCCATCGCATTACATGAAGAGCTTGGCTATGACGTCACTGTCGCTTGCATGTCCTTTGGTGAACGCGGCGAAAGCGCCAAACTGTGGAAGCAGGAAGGCATGACACTGGAAGAGGTCAAAAAGAACCGCCGCAAAGAAGCCGAAGCTGCCGCCAAGGCGCTGGATGTCACCAATATCGAGTTCTTCGATCTCGGCGACTATCCCTTGGAAATCGACCGTGACGCGAAATACAAGATCGTCGATCTGATCCGCAAGGTTCAGCCGAATTTCATGATGAGCCATTCGAAATATGATCAGTACAACACAGATCATATGTTCATGACCGAGATCGCCATCGAGACACGTATGATCGCGCAGGCCTGGGGCCATAATCCCGGTGAAAAGGTCCTTGGCGCACCTCAATTGTACCTTTTCGAGCCACATCAGACCGAACAGATGGGGTGGAAACCGGACGTCTTCCTCGACATCACGCAGGTCTGGGACAAAAAGCGTGCCGCGATTGAATGTATGCAGGGGCAGGAGCATTTGTGGAAATACTACACAAATGTGGCCGAAAACCGCGGCAACCACTTCCGCCGTAATTCCGGTGGCATGGCGGGTGGTCGCAAATGCGACTATGCCGAAGGGTTCCAGACCGTCTATCCCGTTTGCAAGGATGAGCTATGAGCTATCAGGCAGGAGATACGGGCGTCGTCGTCCAGAACATTGAGCGCGCCGAACAGGCGGTGATTGACGGGCTGGCGGCCC
Organism: uncultured Paracoccaceae bacterium; assembly: GCA_951812305.1. GTDB lineage: Bacteria > Pseudomonadota > Alphaproteobacteria > Rhodobacterales > Rhodobacteraceae > Rhodobacter_B. The sequence goes on along the minus strand of CATOSB010000002.1, from coordinate 127,108 downwards.
AAGGGGTCGCGACGGTGCATGAGGCGCAGGGGCGTAAGGGTTTGCTCGCCAGTTACATACGCCCGATCTATTCCGGCGCACGTGTGGCGGGGTCTGCCGCAACTGTGCTGATGCCGCCCTGTGACAACTGGATGCTGCATGTGGTGGCCGAACAGGTCGAGCCGGGCGACATCGTGCTCGCGGGTGTGACGTCGCCCTCGGATGCAGGGTATTTCGGCGACCTCTTGGCCACCTCGTTCATCGCCCAAGGCGCGGTCGGGCTGGTGATCGACGCGGGCGTGCGCGACGTGGCGGATCTGACCGAGATGGGGTTTCCGGTCTGGTCCAAGGCGATCTGCGCCACAGGCACGATCAAAGCGACGCTTGGGTCGGTGAATGTCCCTTTGGTCTGCGCCGAACAATTGATCAACCCCGGCGACGTCATTGTGGCGGACGATGATGGAGTGGTGGTCGTGCGCCGCGAAGAGGCGGCGGATGTGTTGGCGAAGGCTGAAGCACGGACCGCCAATGAAGGCGACAAGCGCGATCAACTGGCCTCTGGTGTGTTAGGTCTCGACATGTATTCCTTCCGTGAAAAGCTTGCCGAGAAGGGGCTGAAATATGTCTGACGGTGCCAGGCGCTTTGAAGCGCCCTGGGAGCGCTGAATGTCTGGCGTTGCGGCCATGCTCATGCGCGGGGGCACGTCAAAAGGCCTCTATTTCCTTGCCGATGACCTTTCTTCGGACATTGCCGTCCGCGACGCCTTTCTCCTTTCTGTCATGGGCTCGCCCGACCCACGCCAGATCGATGGGGTTGGCGGTGCCGATCCTCTGACATCGAAGATTGGCATCGTGTCGAAATCCGATCGCCCGGGTGTGGACGTGGACTATCTTTTTCTGCAGGTTGTGGTCGACGAAGCAATCGTTTCTGACGCCCAGAACTGCGGCAATATCCTCGCAGGCATCGGCCCCTTCGCAATCGAACGCGGCCTCGTTACGCCAGCCGGCGGCGAAACTCCCGTCACGATTTATATGGAAAACACGGGCCAGACCGCCCGCGCAACAATTCAAACGCCGGGAGGGAAGGTCCGTTACGGTGGCGAAGCGTTGATTGACGGTGTCCCAAGGCCAGCCGCACCGATACCGCTCGAGTTTCAGGACACGGCGGGGTCAATGTGCGGTGCGCTTTTGCCAACCGGAAACGCGGTCGATGAGATCAACGATATCAAAGTGACGATGATCGACAACGGGATGCCCTGTGTCATCCTGTCGGCAGCCGACATGGGCATATCCGGCACGGAAACCCGGGAAGAGCTGGAGGCCGACAGTGGTCTGAAAGCGCGGCTTGAGAAATTGCGCCTCGCCTGTGGGCCGCTGATGAATCTCGGCGATGTGACGAACAAGACTGTGCCGAAGATGACGTTGGTCAGTCCACCGACGGCCGGCGGCGTGATTTCCACGCGCAGTTTCATCCCGCACCGCTGCCACGCCTCTATTGGCGTCCTTGCGGCGGTCACCGTTGCCACCGCCGCATTGTTGCCCGAGGGTCCCGCGCGTGACGTGGCAGACATCCCCGAAGGCGATGAAAAAACCATGCCAATTGAACATCCGATTGGCGCAACAACAATTGTGGCCAAGATGGAGGGCGATACTGTCGCCTCTGCCGCGATCCTGCGCACCGCGCGCAAACTGATGGACGGGATCGTCTTCCCGCATGAAGGAGCCTGACATGCCGATGGATCCCGACTGGAAAGTCTGGCACCAGAACCCGCGCAAGCCGCAATATCAGCCGCCCGCTGGCGCGGTGGATGCCCATTGCCATGTCTTTGGACCCGAAGAGGTTTTTCCTTATGCGCCAGAACGGAAATACACGCCGTGCACCGGATCAAAGGAACAACTTTTCGCGTTGCGCGACCACCTCGGATTTGCCCGCAATGTGATCGTGCAGGCCAGTTGTCACGGTCGGGACAATTCCGCTTTGATCGATGCGCTGAAGGCATCCAATGACATGGCGCGCGGGATAGCAGTGGTGGACGATCAGATCGGCGCGGATGAACTTGCTGAAATGAACGCCGCCGGCATCCGTGGGGTGCGGTTCAACTTCGTCCGCCGCCTCGTCGACCCCAAGCCTCGCGATCACTATGAACGTATTGTCGACAAGATCGCCTCGCTTGGTTGGCACATCATCGTCTACATAGAAACCGCTGATTTTGCAGAGCAAATACCGTTTCTGGAAAGTCTACCTGTCACCGTTGTTTTCGACCATATGGCGCGGCCTGACGTGGCCAAAGGTGTCGACCACCCCGATTTCACCGCCTTCACCGATCTGATGAAAAGCGACAAGTTCTGGTGCAAAGTCTCCTGCCCGGAGCGTCTGACGCAACAGGGCGGCAGCCACGAAGACTACTCCGACGTTGTCCCCTTCATGAAACAGCTTGTCGATCTCTATCCTCACCGCGTGCTCTGGGGCACCGACTGGCCGCATCCGAACATGAAAAGCCATGTGCCCGATGACGGGCAGCTGGTGGAATTGATCCCGTTGATTGCCGATACGGCGGAAAAGCAGAGAAAACTGCTGGTCGAAAACCCGATGCGGCTTTACTGGGGTAGTTGAGCCAGGATTTCGCGCGCCGCCAACGACGGCGCGGTCAGCTTTTCGCGTTCTTCGCCCGGAAAGAACCGGGCGCGCGTCGCCGTCGGCATGGGAGGCGGGGTCGCGATGTGAATGCGCGGCCCGGTTTTTGCAGTTTCCGCCTGCCACGCTTTCGCCAGGCCAATCTGCGCGGCCTTGCTGGCAAGATAGGCGCCGGAAAACTTTTCGCCCAAGTTCGCATCGTCAAAAAACACGGCTTGCGCGCCTTCGCCCTGCAACAAGGGCGAAACCATTGGGATCAAAGTCGCCGTGGCGGTCACATTCACGTCCACGGTCTTTTGCCAGTCCTTGGCGTCGATGTGATCCGCGGGTGTGAGCGGCGGTGCATGGATTGCGGTATGCGCCCAGATTGACAAGCCGCCCCAACGGTCGAAAACCGAGCGGTACAGATGGGCCATTGCGCCAGAATCCGTTATGTCCATTGGCGCGAGCGTCGCCTGTCCGCCAGCAGCCTTGATGCGGTCGTCCAGCTCTTCCAGCGCGCCGGTGGTGCGCGCCACAGCGACAACGTGATGATCCGATGCCAAAACCTCAGCCAGCGCGGCGCCAAGCCCGCGAGAGGCCCCTGTCACCAATGCAATCTTGTCGTTTGCCATGCGCCACCCTGTCTCATTTGGTCGCTAACAGTGCAAGGGTCGCTTGACACTTTTCGCACGCTCCGGGATACCCCGGCGAAGATAGTGAAAGAAGGACAGGACAAATGACGCTTAGTCAGGCTCTATTGCCGTCGAACAGCACGCTCAACAAGGCGCTTATGGTCGTGGCGGGTTCCGTATTCGTCGCCATCGCGGCGCAGATCGCCATTCCGTGGACGCCCGTGCCGCTGACGCTGCAAACACTCGCAGTATTGCTGGTCGGCCTCTCCTTGGGGTCCCGTTTGGGCGCTGCGGCGCTCACGCTCTATGCGCTGGAAGGTGCTGCCGGACTACCGGTCTTCGCAAATGGCGGGGCCGGGTTGGCCTATATGGCCGGGCCGACGGGCGGGTTCATCATCGGGTTCATCCTGATGGCTTGGATCGCCGGCTTGTCCGCTGATTTCGGATATCGCCGCATTTTGCCGGTCGCGTTCTTCAGCTTTCTGGCCGCGATTGCGCTTTATATCCCGGGGCTTGCATGGCCTTATGCCATCGCGTCGGCGTTTGGTGTCGAGGCTGGCTGGGCGGGCACATCGATTGCCAAGCTTTGGGCCGGTTGGATGCAGCCGTTCTTGCTGGGCGATACGTTGAAGGCAGTTCTGGCGGCAATGATCGTGACCGGTGCCTGGGATGCGATTGCACGTCGCAAAAGTTGAACGCAATTCGCCCTGACAGGTAAACAACTCTATGCAAACGCCGTTCCATCTGGGGCGGCGTTTCTTTTTGGCAAAAGTGCCGGTCAGCCACCCGGTATGGCCAAAACCCTGACCTTGTTGAAATACGCAAGGTGAATCGCGCTGTCGTCGATCCCGACGACCTGACCCTTGGGGGTAGAATCGCCGGACGTGACTCGCAGGATCTCTCCATTGGCGCGGCGCAACAGGGCGCTTCGGTTATCGGGTGTGCCGAATAATCCGATCAGCGCCAGTTCGTTTAGGGGCAGGACATCCTTGATCGTTGCCACCGCGCTGGCAGGCGTCGGGGGAACGTCCGTCTGTGCAGGCGCAATGTCGCGCGCATCCGCTTGAATAGCCATTGTCTGTAATCCGGTTGTTGGGGTGGTGGCCAGAAAGGCAATCTGGTCAGAGCGTCAGCCGCCCGGGCGCGTGGCTGGGCGACGCGGCGCTGTTATTCGGTACCGGATGATGTGTAAACCAGCGATATGCTGCAGCGCAGAAAATAATGCTGCGTGCGCGAGAAATGGCCGATTGACGCATGAGAATATGGCGTGGCGTCGCCGTTACGGCGAATTGAGCATTGGCCCCGCAGGATTGAGCATTGGCCCCGCAGGATTGAGCAGTGGTTATTCGGCGGCTTTCAACTCAAATCCTTTGTCGATCTGATCCGCGGGCTCGACCGGGTAATCGCCGGAAAAACAGGCATCACAATATTGCGGGCGGGCCGGGTCGCGGCCCTTGGCCTCTCCAACCGCGCGGTAAAGCCCATCCAGAGAGATAAATTTCAGGCTGTCGACCTGCAGGTGGTCGCGCATTTCGTCCTCGGACATCGTGGCTGCCAGCAGCTTTTCACGCTGCGGCGTGTCGACACCGTAAAAACAGGGCCATGCGGTGGGCGGGCTGGCGATACGGAAATGCACCTCCTTCGCGCCGGCATCGAGGATCATCTCCTTGATCTTCCGGCTGGTGGTGCCGCGCACGACGCTGTCATCGACCAGAACCACCCGCTTGCCTTTGATCAGCGCGCGATTGACATTGAGTTTCAGGCGGACGCCCATATTGCGGATCTGCTCTGTCGGCTCGATGAAGGTCCGGCCCATATACTGGTTGCGGATAATCCCCATAGCGTAGGGAATTCCGGCCTCCTGGCTGTACCCAATGGCCGCAGGCGTGCCGCTGTCGGGCACTGGGCAGACCAGATCGGCCTCGACCGGTGCCTCACGCGCCAATTCGACGCCAATCTCGCGCCTTGTTGTGTAAACCGACTGCCCGCCAAGGATTGAATCCGGGCGACTGAAATAGACATGTTCGAAGATGCAGAACCGTGATTTGGCTGGCTGGAAAGGTCGCAGGCTGTGAAGTTCGCCTTTTTCGACAACGACCATTTCGCCGGGTTCCACCTCGCGGATGAAGTCCGCGCCGATGATGTCAAGCGCGCAGGTTTCCGAGCTAAGCACCCAGCCATCGCCCAGCTTACCCAGTACCAGCGGACGGACCCCTAACGGGTCGCGCACGCCGATCAACTTGGTGCGCGTCATGGCGACGATGGAAAACGCGCCCTCAACCCGGCGCAGCGCGTCCATCATCCGTTCTGGCACTTTTCGCTGTAAAGACCGTGCCATCAGGTGGATGATGCATTCGCTGTCAGAGGACGACTGAAAGATCGATCCGCGATCGATCAACTCGCGCTTCAGCGCATCGGCGTTGGTGATGTTGCCGTTATGCGCAATCGCAGCGCCGCCCATTGAAAACTCGCCAAAGAACGGCTGCACATCGCGGATCGCGGTGTTGCCCTTTGTTCCGGCGGTTGAATAGCGCACATGCCCAATGGCCAGCGGCCCGGGCAAAGTTTCCATCAAGGATTGCTTGGTGAAATTATCGCGGACATATCCAAAGCGACGGGCGGAATTGAACCCTTGTTCAGCGTCATGTGCGACGATGCCGCCTGCTTCCTGACCGCGGTGCTGCAGCGCGTGAAGACCAAGGGCCACGAAGTTCGCAGCATCGGCCACGCCGACGACTCCGAATACCCCGCATTCTTCTTTCAGCTTATCGTCGTCAAAAGGGTGGGCCGGTGGCATCACTGACATGAACCGCGTCCGAATCCTTGCATGAGCAGATGCAACTCACATAGGCCGGAACGGGTTAATTGTCACGAAAGGATCACCAATCTCGTGGGGTTTTCCACAAGATAAAGATCATGCGCCGCAATTGCCGACGAGTTGTTCGTAACGCTCGACAATCCAGCCCGGTGCGTCATCGGGAATTTGATCGTTCAGGTTGTCTTTGGTGCGGTCGAATATCTTCATCGTTCGGCTGTCATCGATCTGGGCGATGCCCTCGTTCACGACCACACGGTCATAGACGACAAGCGCCACAGCGACGAGCAAAAGTCCGCGCAAAACGCCGAAGAAAAAACCCAGACCCTGATCCAGACCGCCCAGAGCGGATCGCTGAACGATGGATGCGAAAAGCGGAGTGAAGATCGAGACAACAACCAGCGCGACAGCGAAAACGGCCGCGAAGGCGGCGATGATTGCCAGTTCACAACTGTCGCGCAGATAGTCCCCGACGAAGGGGATTTCCTTCACCAACGGTTCTGCGGACGGTGCAAAAATAAAGGCCAGAACGGCGGCGGCGATCCAGCCGACAATCGCCATTGCCTCGCGCACGAAGCCGCGCGAATAGGCGAGAATCGCGGAAATCAGAATGACAGCCGCAACTACGGCATCAACAATCGTAAAGCCTTCCATTTGCCCTCGTCCTTTGCGGTTTCAGCCCGCTCCGAATATTTCGCCGACCATTTGGGCCAGATCACCCATCGGTTTCAAGTTCATACCCGATGCGGCGCCGGATTTGCTCCGTTTTGGAACTATTGCGGTGGTGAAACCAAGTTTTTGTGCTTCTTTCAACCTGTTTTCGGTCTGGCTGACCGGTCGGAGCGCGCCGGAAAGCGATAGTTCCCCGAAAACCACGGTGTCATGGGGAAGGGCGACATCTTCGCGGGCCGACAACAAGGCGGCGGCGACGGCGAGGTCTGCCGCAGGCTCGGTGACCTTCATGCCGCCCGCGACATTCAGATAAACATCAAGACCAGCAAACGGGATTCCACAGCGCGCCTCCAGCACGGCGAGGATCATCGCCAGGCGGCTGCCGTCCCACCCCACAACGGTGCGGCGCGGCTGTGAATGGGGCGAGGGCGCGACAAGCGCCTGAAACTCGACCAACACGGGCCTTGTGCCTTCGATACCGGCGAATACCACGGAACCGGTTGCCGGTTCATCGCGTTCGCTTAGGAATAGAGCAGATGGGTTTGAAACTTCCTCCAGTCCTGCGCCGGTCATTTCGAATACGCCAATTTCGTCGGCGGGGCCAAAGCGGTTCTTCACGGCCCGCAGGATTCGGAACTGGTGCCCGCGCTCTCCTTCGAAATACAAAACCGTATCGACCATATGCTCGACCACGCGCGGGCCGGCGATTTGGCCTTCCTTGGTGACGTGGCCGACAAGGATCACTGCCGCGCCTTTGCGTTTGGCGAATGTTGTCAGTTCATGTGCGGCAGCGCGGACCTGAGAGACGCTGCCCGGCGCGCTTTCGACATTATCGGCCCACATGGTCTGGATGGAATCGATGATCGCCAGATCGGGAGCTTCGGCCTCCAGTGTGGTCAGAATATTGCGCAGATTTGTTTCGGTGGCGAGCGCCACCGCGGCATCCGCAAGGTCCAGCCTCTGGGCGCGCATACGCACCTGCGCGCTGGCTTCCTCGCCGGAGATATAGATTGTTTTCAACCCCTTGCGGGCAAACGCCGCGGAAGCCTGCAAAAGCAACGTGGATTTCCCGATGCCGGGATCACCGCCGACCAATACCGCAGAAGCCGGGACCAATCCGCCCCCCAGAACCCTGTCCAGCTCCGCCAGCCCCGATCCGGTTCTGGGTGGCGGTGCTTCGTTGCTGGCCAGATCCGTCAGTGCGAGATTGCGGCCCCTGGATTTCCCAAGCGATTTTCCCTTGGGGCCTTCTGACAGCGGAACCTCCTCGACAATCGTGTTCCATTCACCGCACGCTTCGCAGCGGCCAGACCATTTGGTCGTGACGTTTCCGCAGGTATTGCAGGCAAACTGGATTTGGGGTTTGGCCATGCCGCTTCTTGCCGCCGAATGCGTGCGCGTGCAAGTCGTCGATGTGATGGCGCCCGATGGCTACTCTGCCGAGTGCACTTTCAAAGGGGGGAGAGTCTTTCGGTCAGATTTCTCGACCAGTTTGCGCCGCTCTTCCAGATATTCGAGGATTCCGTCATCGCGGGCCTCGATTTCTACATCTCTTGTCACAGGTTCGGCTTCCGGTACGTGGGCGGCAAATCCGGCATCGCGCGTTTTCAAAACGAGATCAGGCAAAATTTCGTCAAGTTGATCGCCCAACCGCCGCAACTCAGATTCCGCAATGCTTTCATCCAGTTCGACCTGATCCACCCAGCGGCGCATTTCGGTGACGTAACGCTTGGCCTCTTCCAGACGCTCGTTAAACAAATCAAGTTCGGCCTGTCGGGCGGTCAGGAAGTCTTTCGCGCGCCCGACACTGTCGTCAGAATAGATCGTCGCCAGATCCTCCGAAACATGGCTCATCTGGGCGGCAACTTCCAGAACGTCGGGTTCCAACCCGCCAAGGTCTGGATGGTCGCGCAGAAACTTGATCCGTGCCCGCACAGAGTCGAATTCGCTTTTCAGATTGAAATTGCCGGACCGGTCGGCGGTATGCGCCATTGCATAGGCCTGTGCAACATCGCGCATCCCGATGTGAAACCGGCGATGTGAGTTTTCCAGTGAAAGAATTCTGCGGTTGGTCGGCAAAAATAAACACAAGGCGATCAGGAAACCGGTCAGGCCCAGCTGCACATAATACCCCGATTCAAGGTAAATGGTGTCGCCAATTGCCATCGGAAAGTTCAACCATTCCGCATAGCCAAAGTAACAGGCGGCGGTGTATCCTACTGAAAACGCAGCCAGCAAAACCAGCGCTACCATCGAAATCAATTGTGCCGCCTGCTGCAGCACCGCCACCCCGGCTTTAAATTCCCCTGACAAGGCCTTCCCCCCGAAAACCCATAATGACTAAGCGCTTAGTCTATGCTGGTTCTCATAAATATAAAGGGAAAAAGTAACTCCCAAGCACCCCCCACGTTTGAGTGTTATTGTCAGTTTTATGGTGAGTCGAATTTGCCATTTTGCGCGTGTTTTTTTTCTTTCTTGTCTGAATTCTGTGGCGCCGGGTTGATTTCTCTGAATCAGTGGTGGGATGGATCAGGTTGCCGCCCTTGAACAACTTCTCGCCACGGCTCTGCGTCGGATCGCTGAGCTTGAAGCTGCGTTGGCGAGCATGGCGGAAGAGATCACGGACCTGCGCCGACAGTTGGCCAAGAACAGCAGCAATAGCAGCAAGCCCCCTTCAAGTGATGGCCTGAAGAAGCCAGCCCCGCGCAGCCTGCGTGGCAAATCCGGAAAGAAAAGTGGCGGCCAAGTTGGCCACCGGGGCGACACCCTGCGCCAGACGTCAACACCCGACTTTGTCGAACGGCATGAGGCGACGCATTGCAGCGCCTGTCAGAGCGCCCTGACGGCGGAGATGGTGAAAGGGATCGAGAAGCGTCAGGTGTTCGACTTGCCTGCGCCACGCCTGGAGGTCACCGAGCATCAGGCGGCGGTTTATTGTTGCGACCATTGTCGAGCCACGACGACGGCTGGCTTTCCCGATGGCGTGGCCGCGCATGTGCAATATGGCACGCGCATGCGGGCAGTGGCGGTCTATTGCAATGTTCAGCAGCTGATACCCGAGGATCGGGTCTGCCAGCTTATGCGCGACCTGTTTGGGGCCACCAGCTTGTGCGCGGCCAGCGTGACCAACTGGACGCGCGGCGCGGCAAATAAGATGGGTGTCGTGGTTGAACACATTCTCGCCCGGCTTGCCGAAGGCGGCGTTCGGCATCTGGACGAGACCGGACTTCGTGTTGCCGGCAAGCTGCACTGGCTGCACACGATCTGCGGTACCGCCTTCACCCATTACCGCATCAGCGCCAAACGCGGTGCTGTTCCAACCTTCCTGACCGGCGGGACGATCATTCATGATCACTGGAAACCCTACTACGCCCATATGAGCGGAGTGGACGCCCACGCCCTCTGCGGGGCGCATCACTTGCGCGAACTCAAGGCCATCGAAGAGATCGAAAAAGAGCCTTGGGCGACGGAGATGAGCGCAGTGCTTCATAGCGCCAATCAGCTCAGATGCGCGGCTCAGGATCAAGGCGAGACCGAACTCCCGGAACTGGTTCGCCAGGGTATAGTCACCAGATACATGGCGATCCTCGCCAAGGGGCTCGCCTTCCACGAACGCCAGCCCCCGCTGGCCAAAAGCCCCGGCACCCGCGGCCGAAAAGCCAGGCGGCCAGGCCACAACCTGCTCCTCCGCCTGCGTGACTACCGCGATGACGTTTTGCGATTCATCGCCGACTTCGCGGTCCCATTCACAAACAATCAGGCCGAACAGGACCTGCGCATGATGAAGCTGCGCATGAAAATCTCGGGCACCTTCCGCACCCTCGAGGGCGCGCGGGTCTTCGCCGACATCAGGTCCGTCATCTCGACGGCCAGAAAACACCGGTTCAACATCCTGGAAATCCTGACCCTGTCACCACCTCAGATCATCGCACGGCTCTGACGGAACAAAACCCCGCAACCCTATCGGACAGGGTGCTTGGGAGTTACGGGAAAAATTAGGAAAATATTCACCTTTGGGTCTCGGAGGCATCTATTTCCGGGACAAATCCACCCGTTTGTTTCGAGGTAAGAAACGATATTGCGATTGAGGCCAGAATGCATCCAGTAAAGAGATAAAGGCCCCATGCGGTTTCGACCGTTGCCAGCCCGACGCCTTTCACAACGACGATGTAAAGCGCGATCAGAAACACGTCTGCCATCGCAAGCTTACCGAGAATCGACAGCGTGGGCATCAAACGTGTCGACGCGAGATGAAAGTGAACCAATGCCAGACCAATGGTTTTGAGATAGGGCGCGAAAAGTGCAAAGGCCGTGACCAGAAGGGCGAGGAATACGTCACTGCCCCACAGGGATTGCAAGCCCGAGATGACGGAAATCTCTGACAGTCCGAAAAGAGGAAGTAGCCCGGCGCGCATCAGCGGGGCAAACCAGGCGACAGGAAACAGGACGAGAAGTGCGAGGTTGGCAAAGCGCAGGAATGTCGTTGGCATGTCAGGTCCTCAGGACAAAGAAGTACAACAAAGAAAGCGCCAGACCGACACCGGTGGCCGCGATTATTACAATTTCATAGGCGCGCGTTCGTGGTGCTTTCCTGCGCAGATCTTTATGAACGAGAAGACCGCTTATCAATAATCCCGCAGAAAAAATCAGGAATGCAGAAGAAAGCTTTTCCGGTGAGTCGGGCGCAATAAATGCAATAATCAGTGCGGCAGGAAAAAATCCAAATGCGAAGGCCCTGATGATGGGTTTGTATTGACGGAAAAGCCGAACAGGTGCATAGACGATGCCGTGGGTCCTCCTCATCATGATAAGCCAGCAAGCGACGGTGCTCAGCGCATAAAATGACACGATCATCATAACCATAAGGCCAAGATTCTGCACGGCTATCTCACCGCCTCAATCGGACCCTCGGCACGACCGTGGATGAACTGATCGAGATGCGCGTCGCCGGAACTGTCAAGATCGGCCACTGGCCCGGTCCATTGGATCACGCCGTCATGCAGCATCGCGACATTGTCGGCGATGGCACGCACGCTTGTCATGTCATGGGTGATCGTCATCGCCGTGGCACCGATTTCCGTCACAATCTCGCGCACCAACTCATTGATAACGCCCGACATAATGGGATCGAGACCCGCAGTGGGCTCATCAAAGAAAATGATCTCGGGTTCCGCCGCGATGGCGCGCGCAAGCCCCACGCGCTTTTGCATTCCGCCAGACAATTCGGAAGGAAACAGATCGGCCACGTCCGGTTTCAGGCCTACGCGGCGCAGCTTTTCAATGGCAATTTCGCGCGCTTCGTCCTTTGGGCGTTTCAGTGACCCACGTAGCAGACGGAAAGACACGTTCTGCCACACGGACAGAGAGTCAAAAAGCGCGCCACCCTGAAACAGCATTCCGAAGCGGGCGAGGAACGTGTCGCGTTCGGCTGTGGTCACATCCTGCCCGTCCAGCGTGATCGACCCCGTGTCATGGGAAATCAGCCCGAGGATGCATTTCAGAAGCACGGATTTGCCTGTGCCAGAGCCGCCAATGATGACCATGCTGGAGCCACTGGCGATCTCAAGATCGATGCCTTGAAGCACGCGGTTGGCGCCAAACGCCTTATGCACGCCGGTCAGCGCGATCAAAAGAAAAGTTCCGTTAACAGGTAGTTAGACGCCAGTATTAAGATAGATGATGACACCACAGCGGATGTTGTGGCACGCCCTACGCCCTGCGCGCCACGGCCAGAATGCATTCCGTGGAAGCAGCCCATCAGGGCGACAATGAACCCGAAGACGGCTGCTTTGACCAACCCGCTGACGACATCGGTTGCCTCCAGAAAATCGACGGTGTTTTGCAGGTAAACGGCGGCGTTGAAATCGAGCCGACTGACGCTGACCAGATAGCCACCCATAATGCCGATCGTATCGCCCACGGCGGCGAGAACCGGCACGACCAGCGTGGCGGCCAGAACGCGGGGCACCGTCAAGTACTTCATCGGGTTGGTGGAAAGCGTGGTTAGCGCATCGATCTGTTCGGTGACCTTCATCGTGCCAATTTCGGCGGCGATGGCCGCGGATACACGGCCTGCGACCATCAGGCCGGTCAGGACCGGACCAAGTTCGCGCACGATCCCAATGGCAACGATCTGTGGCACCACGGCCTCTGCGTTGAACCGCGCGCCGCCTGCAAAGATCTGAAGGGCCAGTGCGCCGCCGGTGAATAGCGCGGTCAGACCGACGACGGGCAGGCTGAAATAGCCGATGGTCATTGTGGCGGACAGAAATTCGCGAAAGTAGAATGGCGGACGCACAACGTGCGACACCGCCTGAACCGCGTAGATCGCGACACGTCCGATGATTGCCAAAAAGGCCAACGCAGAGCGGCCGATAGCCGCGACGGGCGACAGAACGAATGTCACGGGTTGCCTATGTAACGGCGGGAATATCTTGCGCCCATTGCTGTCAGGATTTCGTGGCCAATGGTGCCCGCTGACCGGGCGAGATCGTCGATGGTCTGGCCGGGAGACAGCAGATCCAGTGAGCGGGGAACGTTAGCCAAATGAGTCACATCAACCGTGATCAGATCCATTGATATGCGGCCAACAATGGGGCAAGGTGTTTCTTCTGCGAAAACGACACCATGGTTAGAAGCCGCGCGGATAACCCCATCGGCGTAACCAGCGGCAATCGTTGCAATTTTGGTCGGTTTGCCAGCGATCCAGGAATTGCCATAGCCAACCGGTTCGCCTTCCTCCAGGTCTCGCGTCTGGATCACCGGTACAGAGATTTGCGCAGTCGCTTTGCCATCCTCAAACGGCCAGCCGCCATAAAGCCCGATGCCGGGGCGCGTGACGTCGAATTGGTAATCCTCGCCCAGCAGAATGCCCGCCGTGGCAGCAAGCGACAATGGCACATCCGTTCCCGCGACCATTTGGCGGAACTGTTCGAGCTGTTGTGCGTTCATCGGATGGTCGGGTTCGTCGGCGCAGGCCAGATGGCTCATGATCATCGCGGGGCGCTGGCGCATGATCAGATCGCGGGCTGCGAACCATTCCTCGGGTTCCATGCCAAGCCGGTTCATACCGCTGTCGAGTTGCACGCCGAATGGGTGGATCGGCAGCGCCTCTATATGGCGTGTCATCTGTTCGATGCTATTCAAAAGCGGGATCAGCCCCAGATCGCCAATCATGTCCGTATCCCCCGGCATATGGCCGGAATAGACATAGATGCGGGGACCATCGCCCACGACTTCGCGCACTTCCGCGCCCTCCTCGGCAGCGGCAACAAAGAAGTCGCGGCATCCGGCACGAACCAAGGCCCGCGATACCGCAGCCGCCCCCTGGCTATAGCCGTCCGCCTTAACAGTCGCCCCTGTTTGAGTGGTGGATGGCGACAATGAATCCAGCGAACGCCAGTTGGATACGATCGCTTCCAGATCGATGGTAAGAATGCCTGTACTCATGGGTTGGGTTTAGGCTGGTGGTGTGCATCGGCGCAAGCTGAAAGGTCAGAGATCGTCGGACCACATATCCTCTCGCTGGCGACGCAACTTCTCGCCGATCAGGCAATCCATTTTGGGCATGAACTTGTGCTGTGCCCGGATTAGCGGCGCGCGGCGCAGCCCCGCAATTTCCAAAACCAGTTTCTTACGTACAGCGGCGGCGAAGTCATTCCAGTCGAGCACCGGAATGACGAAAGCGCCGGGGCCGCCGATCACGCAGTGGCGATAATATTCGTCAAGATCGTCAAGGTTCCACCAACTGCGCCCGTTATAGCTTTCCTGCGTCATAAGCGGCAGGCCATTGATGATGAACCCTTGCGAAATGGCGTGATCGCGGGCGTCTGTTACGGGGATGCCCTGATTGTTGGGACCATCGCCAGAGATGTCGATCACGCGGCGCAACCCGGCGAATTCGTTGTCTTCGATTGAGCGCACGCCAAACTCAATAGCGGAAGCGATGGAGGTGCGCCGCAGCGTGGGGTCGAATTTGGCGGTCAGCGTTCTGGCAAAAGCGGCAAGATCGTCAGGTGTTTCCAGAACGCGCCAGTCGACAACAACCCGCTGCGTTCCGGCCCATTCGACATATGACATCGCGACCCGTTGCAAGAGGCCGGATTGAACGGCTGCGTAAACATCAGCCGACTGCAACGCCTCGGCATAGCCACGGCGTTGAATTTCCAATTCATTTTCGGTCATCGAGCGGGAGACATCGACCATCAGTATCAGTTCGAGGTCGACCTCTATCTCAGTCGCCATCGCCGCAAGCGGCGGGCAAATCAATGCCAGGATGAAGCTAAGTATGCGCATAGGTGAACCGTGCCCAGCGGTGCACTGCAAGTCCAATCAATTTTGCGATTACACCGCGCGCGCGGATCATTGGCGTCATGACCCGCGCGAACGGCGTCCTGGCTAAAACTCCGTGGGAGGTGCGGATTGCTGCCAGGGTTTGACCAGATTGGAGAAGCGGGTGAACCGGCCCTCAAACGCCAATTCAACCGTGCCGATGGGTCCGTGTCTTTGCTTTCCGATGATGACTTCGGATTTGCCGTGCACGTTTTCCATCTCATCCTGCCATTTGGCCATGCCTTCAAGGTCGTGATCGCCCGGTTTTTCGCGTTCTTTGTAATATTCTTCGCGGAAGACGAACATCACGACGTCGGCGTCCTGCTCGATGGAGCCTGATTCTCTTAAGTCGGAAAGCTGCGGGCGTTTGTCGTCCCGGTTTTCGACCTGTCGGGAAAGCTGTGAAAGGGCGACGACGGGGATGTCGAGTTCCTTCGCAATCGCTTTCAAACCTTGTGTGATTTCAGAGACTTCGTTGACTCGGCTGTCCTTGGCGGTGGCCGGTCTGACGAGCTGAAGATAGTCGACAAAAAGCGCATCCAGCCCATGTGTACGTTTCAAGCGCCGCGCGCGGGCGGCAAGCTGGCTGATCGGCAGGGCGGGTGTATCGTCGATGTAAAGCGGACAAGCCTCCAGTGTTTTGGCAGCTTCGACAAAGCGGCGGAATTCCACCTCCGTCATGTCGCCGCGGCGGATTTGCTCGCTTGGGACCTCGGAAGCTTCGGACAGAACACGGGCGGCCAGCTGCTCGGCGCTCATCTCAAGGCTGAAGAAACCAACCACACCGCCATCAACCGCACCTTCGCTGCCGTCTGGCAGTTGCCCGCGCTTGTATTTCTTGGCGATGTTGAAGGCGATGTTGGTGGCCAGCGATGTTTTACCCATCGATGGGCGACCGGCGAGGATTAGTAGGTCAGAGCGATGCAGCCCGCCGAGTTTCTTATCGAGATCGGTGAGCTCTGTCGGCAGGCCCGCCAGCCCCCCATCCCGCTGATAGGCGGCGTTTGCAACGTTGACCGCATCGGTTACCGCGCGCAGAAAAGACTGGAATCCGCTGTCGGCCTGACCTTCTTCGCCCAGCTTATACAGCGCCTGTTCCGCCTCGATAATCTGTTCTTTCGGTTCGCTTGAAACTTCGACCTTTTGCGCTTTGGCGGAGATGTCCTGACCCAGCCCGATCAATTCACGCCGAATGGCGAGGTCATAGATCATCTGCGCGTAATCACGCGCTGCAAAGCTGGAAATCGCCGCGCCAGCGAGGCGTGCCAGATAAGCCGGGCCGCCGAGTTCTTTGAGGCCGGAATGATCTTCCATGAACGCCTTCAACGTCACCGGCGAGGCCAGTGCGTTTTTGGCGATCCGCGCAGACGCGATTTCATAGATCTCGCGGTGGACGGGATCGAAAAAGTGCTGCGGCTGAATGATCGAGGACACCCGATCAAAGGTGTCGTTATTCGTCAGAATCGCACCAAGAAGCTGCTGCTCGGCCTCAATGTTATGCGGCATGGTATCATCTTCCGAAGTCGAAGCTTCGGGCTTGATTGCCGTCAATTCGTTCATCAATACTGTCCCCCTCGTGGAGACCGATTTTGCGGTGCCGGTGGGCGCCTGTCAAAGTGTGGACAAGCCGCCGTGAACGCCCTGAGAATTGCAATATTCCGACAATTCGCACGGCTTCTTTCAACACTATATAGAATATTCGAACCGATCGCCACCACATGTTGTTGCCAATGCCGATTCGAGAATCGGTCGTATGAGGCGTTTGGGGACAAGTATTTTTCAAGAAAGTGGTGTTCGTCTTGGCGTTTTCGTGGACAGCGTTGTTTTGAGGTGCCAGTCTTCGGGGCAATGAAAAGTGGGCTGCATATCCGGCGCGTAGTGGCATGGGCGGCCATGTCCGCCATCACGTTGATGCCCGAACCGGTGGCTTCGCGTGGCGGATGCACCAGTGACGCGATGTTAGTGTTCGACGGGTCCGGTTCCATGTCCGGACGGCACTATGGAAAGGCCGGTGAGGGACGAATTGTCGATGCGCGCCGTGCTGTCAGACTGGCAATTCCGGAAGCCGCAAAACTGCGCCGGATCGGGTTGTCGATCTACGGGCCTAGCCGGACAGAATGCACGAATGTGCGACTGGAATTCCGGCCGAAGGAGAATGCCGGCGACGCCATCGTCGCGACCATCGACCGGCTGGAGCCAACGGGTGGTACACCGCTGACTTTCGCAGTTGAACAAGCCGTAGAGGTGCTGAGACATTCGTCCGCCTCCGGCGTCGTGGTTCTGGTGACCGATGGGCTGGAGAATTGTGGTCGCTCGCCCTGCGCGTTGGCTCAAAGGTTGGCCAGCGAATTCCCAAGGCTGAAAGTACACGTGATTGGATTTCGTCTTGATACGGACGCGCTTAGTCAGAGCGCCGCTGACGAGACATCACGACGTTACAACTCTGCTCAATGTCTCGCTGATCTGACCGGAGGGCTTTACAGAACGGCTGACTCGGTCGAGGACCTGGCCGAAGCGCTGACGCAGTTACTTGGCTGCGCGTTGGTCAGTCGGCTGGAAAACGAGATACATTTGAAGGCAGGTTAGCCCGATTTGTGCGCTTCCTGCCATGCGCGGGGATCATTCAGAAAAGCTTCGACTTCGTTCAGGGTGTCGTCATCGAACGCCCGTGTTTCTCTGGCAACGGCCAGTACATCCCACCACGTGCAAAGGTGATGCAGGGTGACGCCATGATCGCCGAGCGTCTTTTCCGTTTCCGGGAAGATCCCATAGTAGAATATCACCGCCGTATGGGCGCAAGTTGCCCCGGTTTCACGGATGGCGTCGACGAATGAGATCTTCGAACCCCCATCGGTGGTTAGGTCTTCGACGAGCAGAACGCGTTCGCCCTCGCTCATCGCGCCTTCGATACGCGCGTTGCGACCATAACCTTTTGGTTTCTTGCGCACATAGGTCATGGGCAAGGCCATGCGTTCGGCAACAAGGGCGGCGAATGGGATGCCAGCAGTTTCGCCGCCTGCGATGTTTTCGAATGCCTCGAACCCGGCGTCGCGCATGACGGTGACGGTCAGAAAATCCATCAATGTGGACCGGACGCGCGGGAAGGAAATGATTTTGCGGCAATCGACATAAGATGGGCCGGGCAGGCCGGAGGAATAGATGAAGGGTTCACGCGCGTTGAAGTCCACGGCGCCGATTTCCAGAAGCATCTGCGCTGACAGGCGCGCGATTTCTTCTTTGGTCGGGAAGGACGTTGGGATCATTGGATGTCCTTTCTAGGCGACGTGCCAGTGCAGCGGGTAGCCCGGGTCAAAGACGGTGACGGGGCCGTCGGCGGTGTCGATCTTGGTTGGGTAGTTAACAGGGTCGCCCCTGGTGAGCGTGATCTTGTCGTCATTGGCGGGTAGCCCATAAAAGGCGGGGCCGTTAAGCGACGCGAAAGCCTCCAGCCGGTCAAGCGCCTGTTCCTGTTCGAAAACTTCGGCGAGGATGCTCATCGTGTTGGTTGCTGTGAAACAACCGGCGCAACCGCAGGGGTGTTCTTTCAGCTCGTCAAGATGCGGGGCGCTGTCGGTGCCGAGGAAGAAATGCGCATCGCCCGAGGTCGCGGCGGCGCGAAGGGCGAGGCGGTGCTCTTCCCGCTTGGCAACCGGCAGGCAATAGTAATGCGGTTTTATCCCGCCAACGAGGATGTCGTTGCGGTTTATCACCAGATGATGCGTGGTGATCGTTCCGCCCATATCGGATTGGCTTTTGACATAGTCGATGCCGTTTTTGGTGGTGATATGTTCCATCACAACGCGAAGACCCGGCGTGGCGCGGCGGATCGGGTCAAGAACACGCTCGATGAACACAGCTTCGCGGTCGAAAATGTCGACCTCGGCGTCGGTGACTTCGCCGTGAACGCAAAGGGGTAGGCCAATTTCGGCCATTTTTTCCAACGTTCCCCGCACGTTATCGAAATTCTTGACGCCGGACGCAGAGTTGGTTGTTGCCCCAGCGGGGTAGAGTTTAACAGCCGTGATCAGGCCGCTGGCGTGCGCTGCGGCGACATCCGCAGGGTCGGTGGCCTCGGTCAGGTAGAGTGTCATCAAGGGTTCGAAGTCCATGCCGTCGGGAAGGGTAGACATGATCCGGTCGCGGTACGCTGTGGCGTCATCGGCGGTAACAACCGGCGGTACAAGATTTGGCATGATGATCGCGCGGGCGAAGTGGCGGGCGCTTTCGGGCAGAACCGCACGCAACATCGCACCATCGCGCAGGTGCAGGTGCCAATCGTCGGGGCGGCGAATTGTCAGACTTTTAGACATCGGACAGGCCATAGCGAAAAGCAAACCGGCGTGCCACATTCAATTTGGCGTCGCGCGGAGAAAGATCAAATGGATTTCCGCATGTCTGCGCGACCATTATGTAATAACACGGATGAGACGTTGAATTAATGGGGGCTAAGTCATGCTGACGTTCATACTGGGTCTGGTGGCCGGGTTCGCCGCGCCATTGGTTGAAGGACCAATCAAACGCGCGCTGGATGGAATCCTTATGGCGGAAACACCGCTGGAGCCCGGGGAAATGCGCGGGCTGTCGCTGGCTGTCTGTTTGCTGGTCGCGGCGGTTATTTCGGCGATTTTCACCAATGGCGGTGTGATTGCACTGACACTTGGCGCTGTGATTGGCGTGTTCGCGCCGCGTCTGGTTTCCCGGTTCACCGGCGGGTGACAAAGAAAAATGCCGCCCGGATTGGGCGGCATTTCAATCTTGTTTGGAGAAACGATTAGCTTTCGTCGCTTTCTGCAACGGTTTCTTCGGCTGCGCCTTCCGCAGGTTCCTCAGAACCCTCTTCGTCGTCTGTTGGCAGCAATTCATCATCGCTGGCCTGTGCGGCACCGATGTCGTCAAAAAGCTCGGCAATCTCAAAGTCGGCTGCGGCTTCTTCCTCGGCTGCAAGTTCCTGAATGGACTTGCCAGAGGCCTGCAATTCGGCCTCTTCCTGGGACCGGGCCACATTGATCTGAACGTTGGCTTCGACTTCGGGGTGCAGGCGCACCATGATGTCGTGAAGGCCCAGTTCTTTGATCGGCGCGGTCAGGATGATCTGTTTGCGATCAACGCTGAAGCCTGCCTCGGTGGCCACGTCCGCCGCATCACGCGGGGTGACAGAGCCATAAAGCGAACCGGCGTCAGAGGCAGAGCGAATCACGATGAACTGTTGACCGTCCAGCTTTGCGGCCAGTGATTCTGCTTCTTTTTTGGATTCGAGGTTACGTGCTTCAAGCTGCGACTTTTGCGCCTCGAATGCGTCGATGTTGGTTTTCGACGCCCGCAGGGCCTTTTTCTGCGGCAACAGGAAGTTGCGCGCATAACCCTCTTTCACAGAGACGACATCGCCCATCTGGCCCAGCTTGGCGACACGTTCGAGAAGAATGACTTCCATGACGTATCCTCCTTATTTCACAGCGTAAGGCAGAAGGGCGAGGAAACGGGCGCGCTTGATTGCACGGGCCAGTTCACGCTGCTTCTTGGCCGATACGGCGGTGATGCGGCTGGGCACGATCTGGCCACGCTCTGAGATATAGCGCTGCAAAAGACGCGTGTCCTTATAGTCGATCTTTGGTGCATTGTCGCCGGAGAACGGGCAGACCTTGCGGCGGCGGAAAAATGGTTTACTTGCCATGTGCTTAGCCCTCCTTAGCGGCGCTCGCGGCGGTCGCCGCGGTCACGTTCTTCGCGTTTCTGCATTTGGATGGACGGGCCTTCCTGATGCTCGTCAACCTTGATCGTCAGAACCCGCATAACGTCTTCATGCAGACGCATCAGGCGTTCCATTTCCTGCACGGCCGGCGCAGGTGCGTCTGAGCGCATAAAGGCATAATGCCCTTTGCGATTCTTGTTGATCTTGTAGGCCATCGTCTTGACGCCCCAATACTCGTTTTCAACGAGTTTGCCGCCGTTGTCGGCCAGCACGGTGCCAAAGTGTTCGATAAGGCCTTCGGCCTGCGCGTTGGACAAGTCCTGACGCGAGATAAAGACATGCTCGTATAGCGGCATGTTCGCTCCACTTCTATCAAGGCGCATTTCAAAGGACCGGCGTTATTCCTTCGCTGCCGGGCCACGAGAGACTGCGCGGTTCATAAACGTCGCGAAGGAAGGTGGCCTTATACATGAGGCCGCATTCGACGCAAGAGCTTCCCTAAAATGAACGCTTGCGGCCCAATTCCGGCCAAGTTTCTCTGTCATTTCGAACATTGTGGGGCCGGAGTCGAATGGAATATCATGCTGGACCACAGGGAAGTCTTGCAAAAATTGGTCGCGCTTGTGGGCGCACCAAACATTGTAACAGTTACCGAGACAAATTTCGGATATATCATCTGGTCCAAGAAGGGCGGCGCGGCGGATTCGATGCGTGCGCGCATATTGAAACTGGCTGCGATTGGTGGGTTGCTGTTCGTGGCCGGTCTGTGGCTGACGCCGATGGGCGGGCCCGAATATCTGATCAAGTCGATATTGACGCTGGTCGCTGTGGGATCAGCTGCCGCTTACTTTTTAATGACCGGGTCCAGTGTAGGCGGCATCGAATTGCATGTGGATCTGGGCAGGCGCGAGATACGTGCTGCATCGCGCACCGCCAAAGGGGAAAGCTGGATTCGATCCAGCGCCCGGTTTGGCGAAGTAACGAATGCCACCATCATGAAAGCGCCCGGCGAAAGCAAAGCGCAAAGCCTGGTCCTGCGGATCGCCGGGGAACCCGACCCATTACCCGTTGCGGTTGGCAAAGAATCGGTGCTGCTGGCGGTTCATGATCGGCTGATGAGCGACATGCGCCCGTTGGAGCAGCGGTTGGCGTCTTATCACCGGCACTCCGATGCGGGCACTGACGGCAAGCGGCGTGTCTTTCCCTCACTTGGCCCAAGCGAAGTTCCTTACTGACGGGATACGTTGCGGCCCATTTCGCGACAATTGCACCTAGGCTCTGCTAAGGGTATTCCCGGCAAAGGCAGAGATTGGGGGGCATATGTCGCGAGCATTCATTTTTCCCGGACAGGGCGCGCAGACCATCGGTATGGGCAAGGCGCTGGCAGAGGCGTATCCGGCATCGAAGGCCGTTTTTGACGAAGTTGACGAGGCACTGGGCGAGAAATTGTCCGCGCTTGTTTGGGAGGGTGAGCAGGATCAGCTGACTTTGACGCAAAATGCACAGCCGGCCCTCATGGCGACGTCGCTTGCGGCAATGGCTGCGTTGAACGCCGAAGGCGTTGGAATTGACGCGGCGAGCTTTGTGGCCGGGCATTCGCTGGGAGAATATTCCGCGCTTGCGGCAGCGGGTTCGATAAGCATCGCGGATACAGCGCGACTTTTGCGGTTGCGTGGGCTGGCAATGCAGGAAGCCGTTCCGGTCGGCGAGGGTGCCATGGCGGCACTTTTGGGGCTGGATTTCGACGCCGCGAGCGAGGTGGCATCCGCCGCTGCGTCCGGGTCCGAGGTTTGCCAAGCTGCCAACGACAACGATCCCGGCCAAGTCGTGATATCCGGCGCGAAGGCTGCCGTTGAGCGCGCGGTCGATATTGCCAAAGAAAAAGGTGCCAAGCGGGCAGTTATGCTGCCCGTCAGCGCCCCGTTCCATTGCACATTGATGGAACCGGCAGCAGGACGCATGGCGGAAGCTTTGGCGAAGGTCGATATTGAGCGGCCAAAGGTACCGTTGGTGGCCAATGTCCTTGCGCATGATGTCTCTGACTCCGCAACGATCCGTTCGTTGCTGGTCGAGCAGGTGACGCATTCGGTGCGCTGGCGCGAATCTGTGGTCTGGATGGCCGAGCAGGGCGTGACGGAGACCTGGGAGATTGGTGCCGGGAAAGCGTTGAGCGGCATGGTGCGCCGCATCAACCGGGACATTGCGGTGCGTAATGTCCAGACGCCTGATGACGTGAAAGCGGCTGTACAAAGCCTGAACGAAGGATAAGAAATGTTTGACTTAACAGGGAAAAACGCGCTGGTCACCGGCGCGTCAGGGGGCATCGGTGGTGCAATCGCGAAGGCATTGCACGGGGCGGGCGCGTCGGTGGCGCTGTCGGGAACCCGGATAGAGCCGCTGGAGGCGCTGGCGGCGGATCTGGGCGAGAAGGCGCATGTAGTGCCGTGCAATCTGTCGGATAGCGAGGCCGTCGATGCCCTGCCCAAGACAGCGGCCGAGGCAATGGGATCGGTCGATATTCTCGTCAACAATGCCGGGATAACCCGCGACCAGATATTCATGCGGATGAAGGATGACGAATGGTCCGACGTTCTGGAGGTGAACCTGACGTCGTCTATGCGGCTGTGCCGGGGCGTGATGCGGGGCATGATGAAGGCGCGCTGGGGCCGGATCATCAACATCGGTTCGGTCGTTGGCTCCTCGGGCAACCCGGGACAAGCGAACTATGCTGCGGCAAAGGCGGGGCTGATAGGATTATCTAAATCCATTGCCTATGAAACGGCCAGCCGCGGGATCACCGTGAATGTAGTTTCACCGGGGTTCATCGCCACCGCGATGACCGATAAACTGACCGATGACCAGAAAGAGGCGATCATGGGCCAGATACCTGCCGGTCGCATGGGCGAATCCGATGATATTGCTGCCGCCGTTCTTTATCTGGCTAGCCCGGCGGCGTCCTATGTCACGGGTGCAACCTTGCATGTGAATGGCGGTATGGCCATGTACTGACGACCCTGCGTCGTGTGGCACAAAGCGTTTGCGTTGTGGAAACGATGTGCTATAGGCGGCGCAGTTTCAGCCGGGGCAATGTGCAACCCGGCGGAGGTCGTGCAATGCGGCCGATGAGCAGGCCCAACAGGGGTCGCAACCATAGACCGGGCAGTGACCCAAAAGAATGTGAGGACAAACCATGAGCGATATTAGCAGTCGCGTACAAAAGATTGTGGTCGAGCACCTTGGTGTGGAGGAAACAAAAGTCGTTCCGGCCGCTTCTTTCATCGACGATTTGGGTGCTGACAGCCTCGACACCGTTGAACTGGTGATGGCGTTCGAGGAAGAATTCGGAATTGAAATTCCCGATGATGCGGCAGAGACGATCCAGACTTTTGGTGACGCGGTTTCGTTCATCACCGACAACCAAAGCCAAGATACGGCTCATGGCTTGTGAGGCGGCGCTCTGACGGGCGCCGTTTTGCTTTGTGGAACGGACATATCCCACTGGGACTTGCCCCACCCGCAAAAGCCCGTGTATCAGAATGCCAGACGGAAGACCCAACAATAAGAGGCGAATATGCGTCGAGTAGTTGTCACCGGGCTGGGGATGGTCACACCGCTTGCGACGGGCGTTGAAGAAACATGGTCGCGGCTCTTGGCCGGGCAATCCGGTGCCGGCCCAATCACGCATTTTGACACTGAGGGTTTTGGCACATCTTATGCCTGCGAGGTGAAGCGTGGCGATGGCAGTGACGGTTCGTTTAATCCTGACGACTGGATGGAACCAAAGGACCAGCGCAAGGTCGATGCCTTCATTCTGTACGGCATTGCGGCGGCAACGCAGGCTGTTGAGGACAGTGGCTGGAAGCCGGAAGACCCGGAAGATCAGGCCCGTTCGGGTGTATTGATCGGGTCTGGTATTGGTGGCCTGACTTGGATCGAAAAGACATCGCAGATGATCGCGGAGCGCGGCCCGCGGCGAGTGTCGCCATTCTTTATTCCGGGGTCATTGATCAATCTGGTGTCCGGTCAGGTTTCGATCAAATACGGCTTCAAAGGCCCCAACCATGCGGTGGTTACCGCTTGTTCGACCGGTGCCCATGCCATCGGTGACGCGGCGCGATTGATCATGTGGGGCGACGCAGATGTGATGATCGCGGGCGGCACGGAAAGCCCGATTTGCACCTCAGGTGTGGCCGGGTTTAACGCGTGCAAGGCCTTGTCGACGAATTGGGCCGATGAACCACATCGCGCCAGCCGCCCTTATGATGCTGATCGCGACGGGTTCGTGATGGGTGAAGGCGCAGGGATGGTCGTATTGGAGGAATTTGAGCACGCGGTTGCGAGGGGCGCCAATATCTATGCCGAAGTGTTGGGTTACGGTCTGTCCGGGGACGCCTATCACATCACAGCGCCCGCCGAGGATGGCGACGGTGCGCGACGCTCGATGCAAGCAGCGCTGAAAAGTGCGGGCATTTCTTCTGACGCCGTGGATTACATCAATGCGCATGGCACTTCGACGATGGCGGATTCAATTGAGTTGGGTGCGGTTGAAGCCTTGTTGGGCGACAAGGCTGCGGACGCGACAATGAGTTCGACGAAATCCTGTACTGGCCACCTTTTGGGTGCGGCCGGGGCGATTGAAGGCATATTCTCGATCCTCGCGCTGCGCGACCAGGTGGCACCGCCGACGATCAATCTTGAGTCTCCGGCGGTCGAGACGAAGCTGAACCTTGCGCCACTTACGAAACAGGAGCGCAAGATCGACGTGGCCTTGTCCAATTCATTCGGATTTGGCGGCACCAATGCCTCGCTCGTACTGGGGCGGGTGAGCGGCTGATGTGGCGCGCGATTGCGTCGAATGCGCTGACGCTTTTTATCATTTTGTTCATTGCGGCGGCTGGTCTGGTTGGCTGGGGGCAGAGCCAGTACAAGGCCGAGGGTCCACTGACTGACCCGATTTGTTTGCGGGTACCGAGCGGATCGACGATGAGTGCGGTTTCCGCGGATCTGGTGTCGCGAAGCGCCGTGTCAGACGGGCGTGTATTTAGGATAGCTGCCGATTACACGGGCAAGGCCAGCCAGTTGAAAGCAGGAAGTTTTCTGGTGCCCGCCGGGGCGTCGATGGCAGATATCACGGATATTGTCACACGTGGCGGTCAGTCTACCTGCGGCACCGAGATCGTGTATCGGATTGGCGTAACGCGTACGGGGATTCAGGTGCGGGAGTTGGATCCGAGCACCAACCGCTTTGTTGAGGTTGCGGAGTTCGATCCCACCGATTCCGAGGTTGCGACGCCTGAAGTGTATACCAGACGGTCAGCGGAACCGGATACGCGATTTCGGGTCGCATTGGCGGAAGGTGTCACGTCGTGGCAGATAGTCGAGGGACTAAAATCGGTTGAAGTGATGACTGGAGATGTGATCGCGGTGCCGCCCGAGGGCCGGTTGGCGCCAGACAGTTACGAGATCGTATCGGGCGACGATCGCGGTGATTTGCTGGCACTTATGGAGGCGCGGCAGACTGAACGGCTGGAAGCCGCTTGGTCCGAGCGTGCGGCAGATTTGCCCTATGACACACCGGCGGAGGCGCTGATTATGGCGTCAATTGTCGAAAAAGAGACCGGACTGGCGGAAGAACGCCAGCAAGTGGCGAGCGTTTTTGTCAACCGGCTGAACCAAGGCATGAAGTTGCAGACGGACCCAACGGTGATTTATGGCGTCACCAACGGCAAAGGTGTGTTGGGACGAGGGTTGCGGCAGAGCGAACTGCGGCGCGAAACGCCCTTCAACACTTATGTCATCGAAGGGCTGCCGCCAACGCCGATTGCCAATCCGGGGCTGGCGGCGATCGAAGCGGCTTTGAATCCGGACAGTACCAACTTCATTTTCTTTGTGGCGGACGGGACTGGCGGGCACGCATTTGCCGAAACCCTTGCAGAACATAATGAAAATGTCGCCAAGTGGCGCGCGATCGAGGCGGAACGGGCGGAGAATTAGGGATCTTCGCGTTTACGGTTTGTTAACGTTCGCTCCGTTAAGTTGTTGTTAACAATAAATTTCTTGACTTTGCGCACGGTCCAAAGTAGAACTTAGGCAAGCTGGAAGAAATGGGTAAGCGGCCTGGAGGTAATCCTCCGATGGGCCGCTTTTTTGTTTCTCTCGTGGCGGAGGTTTCACGAGAAGCAGGCACCTATATGGCATTGATTACGCTGACCGGGGACGGTTTGGGCGATGACGAAAACCTCGCCATTGCAGAGCAGTTGTTTGAGCAGGCCGGGTCGGTGCTCGGTCAGAAACTGCTGCAAGTTAAGCAGGATGATTTCGAAGCCAAGGGGCTAAAAGCGGCGGTCGCAGATATGACTGCAGCCTGGCAGATGGCATCGAGGGAAAGGTTGCGCGTTGTTGAAGCACTCCGAAAAGATCAAGGAATCGTCGGAACCTATGCCATCGACTTCGAACGGGCACGGGACGAGATTGGACGTCGACTGGATTGTCTCCGCCGGGCTGGAGGTGTCTAAAGCGTTTCTGGATGATTTGAGTCCGGGTGCGCTTATGGCGCTGCCCTATATGTTCGAGTTCTGGGCGCTGCCGCACCAGTTGCCGCCGAAAGCGGACGGTTGGCGGACCTGGGTGATTATGGGCGGGCGCGGAGCCGGGAAGACACGCGCTGGCGCGGAATGGGTCAGGTCCGAAGTTGAAGGCAATCTGCCGTTGACGCCGGGGCGGTCCAAGCGCGTGGCGCTTGTTGGCGAGACCTTTGATCAGGTTCGCGATGTAATGGTGTTCGGTGAAAGCGGGATCATGGCTTGTTCGCCACCCGACCGCGTGCCGAGATGGGAAGCGACGCGGCGGCGGCTGGTTTGGCCGAACGGCGCAGTGGCGCAATGTTTTTCGGCACATGAACCGGAAGGGTTGCGCGGGCCGCAATTTGACGCCGCATGGCTGGATGAAGTCGCAAAATGGAAGAAGGCCGAGGAGGCCTGGGACATGTTGCAATTCGCGTTGCGGCTGGGCGAGGAGCCGCGGCAGGTGGTGACGACGACGCCGAAGAATGTCGGTGTTCTGAAGACGATTTTGAAATCGCCTTCGACGGTGACAACACAGGCGCCGACGGAAGCGAACCGGGCCTATCTGGCACAGTCGTTTCTTGAAGAGGTGCGGGCGCGGTATGCGGGAACGCGGCTCGGTCGGCAGGAACTCGACGGCGTTCTGATGGAGGATGCCGAAGGGGCGCTTTGGTCGACCCGCATTCTGGAAGCAGCGCGAACTGAAGACGTGCCGCAGTTTGACCGGGTCGTTGTGGCGGTTGACCCGCCGGTGACGAGTGGCCCGAAATCGGACGCATGCGGAATCGTGGTGGTTGGTGCGGTGACGCAGGGTCCGCCGCAGGATTGGCGCGCTGTCGTTCTGGAAGACGTGAGCGTTGCCGGGTCGCCGATGGTCTGGGCAGAGGCAGCGATTTCGGCGCGGGATCGTTGGAGCGCGGATCGGCTCGTGGCTGAGGTCAATCAGGGCGGCGAGCTGGTCGAAGAGGTATTGCGTCAAGTCGATCCGTTGGTCGCCTATCGCGCGGTCAGGGCGTCGCGTGGTAAAGCGGCAAGGGCGGAACCGGTTGCAGCACTCTATGAACAGGGGCGGGTGCGCCATGTTCGTGGATTGTCCGAGTTGGAAGAACAGATGTGCCTTATGACCGTGCGGGGGTTCGAAGGCAAAGGGTCGCCGGACCGTGTGGATGCGCTGGTCTGGGCGATGTTTGATTTGATGATTGCCCCGGCCGCGAGTTTCCGGCGGCCGCAGATACGGTCGCTAGGCTAGGCGGCAAATTACACGAAAGTTTTGGAGCCGTGATGGTGCGGGGTCGGTTGCCAGCGGGGCGATTGGCGTCGCGGCTTCCCATTTCGGCGGCGGATCTGCTTGGCGGCGGGGTCTGCTTTTTGACCCCTGCGTCGGTGCGACGTGCACGGCGCAGGGGTCAATTCGACGGGATGAGCGCAGGATAGGAGCTTTGCCAAATGTTTGATTTTCTGAAGCGTGGCGGAGCGGCTGCGGAAATGCCGGAGGCAAAGGCCTCTGCCACAGGTCGCGTCGTGGCGTGGCAGACAGGTGGGCGTGTGGCCTGGACGCCGCGGGACACGGTTTCGCTGACGCGGCAGGGGTTTTCGTGCAATCCCGTGGGATTTCGGTCGGTCAAACTGATTGCGGAAGCCGCGGCGGCGTTGCCGCTGGTGTGTCAGGATGCCGAGCGGCGCTATGAGGTGCATCCGGTGCTGTCGCTGATCGCGCGCCCGAATGGCGTTCAGGGGCGGGCGGAGTTGTTCGAGGCGCTTTTCGCGCAGTTGTTGTTGAGCGGGAACGGGTATCTGGAGGCGGTGGGCGCTGAGACCGGGTTGCCGGTGGAGTTGCATGTGTTGCGGTCGGATCGGATGAGCGTTGTGCCGGGGTCGGATGGCTGGCCTGTGGCGTTTGAATATGCGGTGGGCGGCAAGAAGCACCGGTTCAGGGTGAGCGAGGATTTCTCGCCGATCTGCCATATCAAATCGTTCCACCCGCAAGACGATCATTATGGCTTTTCACCGATGCAGGCGGCGGCGGCGGCGCTGGACGTGCATAATTCGGCGTCGCGTTGGTCGAAGGCCTTGTTGGACAACGCCGCGCGCCCCTCGGGAGCGATTGTTTACAAGGGGTCCGACGGGCAGGGGACGCTGGCGGCGGATCAGTAGGACCGGTTGTTGAGCGAGATGGAGAGCCATCATACGGGGGCGGCAAATGCCGGGCGCCCGATGTTGTTGGAAGGCGGGTTGGACTGGAAACAGATGGGCTTTTCGCCCTCTGACATGGAATTTCAGAAAACCAAGGAGGCGGCGGCGCGGGAGATCGCGCAGGCTTTTGGGGTGCCGCCGATGTTGCTGGGAATACCGGGAGACGCGACGTACGCCAATTACGCCGAAGCAAACCGGGCGTTTTATCGTCTGACAGTGTTGCCGCTGGCCACAAGAGTGACGGCATCGGTTGCGCATTGGTTGAGTGAACTGGCCGGGGATGCGGTGGAGCTGAGGCCGGATCTGGATCAGGTGCCGGCGCTGGCGGTTGAGCGGGATCAGCAATGGAAGCGCGTGGCCGAGGCGGCGTTTTTGACGGATGCGGAGAAGCGGGCGTTGCTGGGTTTGCCGAAAATTGCGGATGAAGGGGAATAAGCTCGTCTCGCTCTTACGTGCGAGTCTCGCTTACTTGGAGAGGTATTGCGAATGTATGAAGATTTGGTGAGCGGGCTGGAGAGAAAGTTTTGTCGGTTGGGCGATGAGATTTCGGTGACCGACGGGGCGGAGATTTCCGGTTATGCGTCGCTCTTTGGCAAAAGCGATCAGGGCGGCGATGTGGTCGAGGCGGGCGCTTACGGACGCTCGCTGAAGGCGCTAGGCGCCGCGAAGCGGTCGGTCAAAATGCTGTGGCAGCATGATCCGGGCCAGCCGATTGGGGTTTGGGACGAGGTGCGCGAGGATGAAAAGGGGCTTTACGTGAAAGGCCGCATCCTTGGCGACGTGGAAAAGGGGCGCGAGGCGATGGCCTTGATCGAGGCGGGCGCGATTGACGGATTGTCGATCGGGTATCGCACAGTGAAAGCCCGGAAGAATGACAGGGGCCAGCGGCTTTTGTCGGAGCTGGAGCTTTGGGAAGTGTCGCTGGTGACATTCCCGATGCTTCCGGATGCGCGGGTCGGGGCCAAGGGCGAAAGCCCCGTGGCGGAGGACGACCTGCTCAGAGAACTGGCGGCAACCATTGAGGATGCCCGCCGGTCGCTGGCCAAAGCCTGAGCCAGCAAAGGCAAACCATCTAAGGAGAATTGGATGAGTGAAACCGAGACCAAGGCTCGGGCCGGTACAACTGTGCCTGAAGCTGCAAGCCCGGCGGAAGAGGTGAAAACCGCGCTGGCCGGGCTTTTGACGGACCTGGGAGATTTCCAGGACGAGATGACGACGAAATTTCAACAGCAGGAAGAGCTTACCACCCTTCAATTTAGCCAGACATCCCAGAGCTTGGGGATTTTGGCATAACCTGCGAGGCATCGTCGGATAGCACGAAGGCCTGTCTTGAAGAGAGAGCATAAGGACCTTCGGGCTTTTCGAATCCCCTTTTTTCGCCGCGTATTGCGACGTGGTGCTCTTCGTTTGCTCCGGTTGAAACAGCCCAGTACATGGCGATTGCCAGCACCAAAATGAGGCGGGCCAATCGATCCGGCTTTTTGATCTGGCTTTGAGTAATTTCAAAGCCCCGGGTTTTGAAGTCGGAGAACATGGCTTCAATTCCCCAACGCATTCCATAATCGAGCACCTTGTACTCGGACGGTGCTGCATTCATGGCAATAATCCAAGGCTCTTTGTGCCCCTCCTCGTGAAGCACTCCAATGTTGCTAAAGACGCCCGTTCCGTAAAGCTCAGCGTTTACAAGCCCTTCGGGCATCAGTTGGGCAATTTCGCGCGTCATCATCTCGCCACCCTGATGTTGCAGTGTGATATTTCCCTTCATGCGCAGCCGGTAGTCCCATCCAGCCTCCTGGCACCATGCGACCAATCGGGCGGTTCCATAAAACCGATCTCCCGCCAGCAACACACGCGCATCCGCCGGGAGCCATGGGCGGACTGCTTCCAAAAGCTCATGTTGCACGCGCCATCCAATCGGCCCTTTGGTCTGGCGTACACGCCAGGCGACCGGGAGGGCCCGATCCCGCATCCGCACCGATAACATCAAAACCTCATGCCCTTCGTTGAGCTTGCTTTGATCAAGGGCCACCACAATCGTTTCTCCGGCCTCACACTGGCGGCGGAAAATTTCACCAACATAGGCCTGCATGATCTCATCAGTATCGATGTGAGGATTGCCCAGAACCCGCGAAATGTATTGATAGCGGTGGTCCACAGAGCCGATATCGCGGGGCAGAGCAGCCGCATTTTCCATCAGATTGACGCTGCGCGTGTTCAAAATCACGCTTGCTATGATGCACAATCCCTCCCGGCGCGACTTGTGATACCCGAGCAAGCGGTCCTGAAAATCCGCCTCAACCTTCGAATAAAGCTCTGAAAAACAAACATTTCCCAACAAACCAGCCTCCAATATCAGCAGTGGAGACTCCTTGAATCACACAGATCAGACAAACGTCAAATCAGATCCGGAAATTTTGAAGGGTGGTAAGGCAGGAAGAGCGACTTATGATGCTTGATCGGAAATCTTTGACCCGGGCGCGCCCGGCACTTGCGGCGGCTGCAGAGGCAGAGGCCCCGCATCAGAAAGCGTTTGAGGCCTATGTGCGCTCAGGCGATGACGACGCGCTGCGCGGGCTGGATCTGGAAGGCAAGGCGATGAATACGGCCGTTGCCGGTGATGGCGGATATCTGGTTGATCCCGAGACTTCGGCGACGATTCAATCGGCGCTGGTGTCGACCGCGTCGTTGCGACAGGTGGCCAATGTCGTGAATGTTGAGGCGGCAGCTTACGACGTTCTGATTGACACCACGGAGACCGGCGCAGGCTGGGCGACCGAGACGGCGACGGCGGCGGAAACCGCAACGCCGAATATCGAGCGCATCTCGATCCCGCTGCATGAATTGTCGGCGATGCCGAAGATTTCGCAGCGCTTGCTCGATGATAGTGCGTTTGATGTCGAAAGCTGGCTGGCTGGGCGCATTGCGGAGAAGTTCGCAGGCGCCGAGGCAGGGGCCTTCATCAACGGTGATGGCGTTGACAAGCCGGTTGGGTTCTTGACCCACACAACCGTTGCTGCAGGCACAGAGATTTGGGGCGAGCTGGGTCATGTGACGACCGGTGTTGACGGGGCGTTTGCGGCGGTCGATCCCGCTGATGCGCTGGTCGATCTGGTTTTTGCACTGGGTTCGGAATATCGCGCCAATGCGAGTTTCGTGATGAACTCCAAGACCGTTGGTCAGGTGCGCAAGATCAAGGATGCTGATGGCCGGTTTATTTGGACCGACAGCCTTGCGGCTGGTGAGCCGAGCCGTCTGATGGGTTATCCGGTGCTGGTTGCCGAGGACATGCCGGACGTTGCGACCGGCAGCCTGTCGGTTGCTTTCGGTGATTTCGCTGCAGGTTACACCATTGCGGAACGCCCGGACCTGCGCATTCTGCGTGATCCATTCAGCGCAAAGCCGCATGTGATGTTTTACGCGTCCAAGCGCGTGGGCGGCGATGTCAGCGACTTCAACGCGATCAAAGTGCTGAAGTTCTCGGTCTGATCTTTGGGCTCGAGAATGGCCGGGGCCTAACCGCCCCGGCCGATGGGCGCGCGCCAGGAATGCATGCGTTGTCTAGCTGCTCCCCTCCGTCCGAGCAACGCGGGCGGTGCGCGTCCATCTCTTCACACGGGCGAGGGGCCCGGCTTTTTTCGGAGTTTGACCGATGATGTTAGTTGAGCAAACCACAGTGGCGACTGAATCACTGCCGGTTACGGAATTCAAGGATCACCTGCGGCTGGGAACCGGGTTTGCCGACGACGGGGTGCAGGATGCTGTTCTGGAGAGTTACCTTAGGGCGTCGCTTGCGGCGATTGAGGCGCGGACCGGCAAGGTGCTTTTGGCGCGTAGTTTCAGTTGGACGCTGACGAGTTGGCGCGACCTGGCGCGTCAGTCTTTGCCGGTGGCACCGGTTGCGGCGATCACCGAGGTTCGGATTATCGACAAGGACGGCAACGAAACAGTCGTGTCGCCGGATGTCTATCGGCTGGAGCCGGATGCGCATCGGCCAAGGATCGTGTCGGTGTCTTCGCAATTGCCAGTGATACCGCCGCATGGCCAGGTCGAGGTGCATTTTGATGCGGGCTATGGGGCGCTGTGGGGCGACCTGCCACCGGATCTGGGGCAGGCGGTGTTTCTGCTGGCGGCGCATTACTATGAGAACCGCAGCGCGATGGCGGCGGGGGAGGTGGCGATGCCGTTTGGTGTCAGCCTGCTGATAGATCGTTACCGCACGGTACGGCTGTTCGGCGAGGGCGCGAAATGAACGCGCCAAAGCTGAACCGGCGGTTGCAATTGCTGGCACCATACCGGACGAGGGACGATGCGGGCGGGCATGTCACGAACTGGCAGGTCGAGGGGGTTCTGTGGGCTGAGGTGAAGCCCAGGACAGGGAACGACTCTGAAATCGGCGAGTTGAACATATCCAAGGCCAATTATCGGATTACCGTTCGGTCTGCGCCGGATGGCGCGCCGAGCCGTCCGCGCGCTGGGCAGCGGTTTCGCGAAGGAAACCGTGAGTTCGAGATTCTGGCGGTGGCCGATCTGGATGCCGAGATGCGGTATCTCGTCTGCTACGTCATTGAGGAGGTGGCCACATGAGTTATGGGGTTTCTCCGGCGTTGCAGAAGGCGGTTTTCGCGCGGTTGGAAACAGATGCAGCGCTGATCGCGTTGGTGGGCAGTGACATCTATGATGTTGCGCCGTCGGGCAGTGTGCCCGGCCTTTATGTGACTTTGGGCGAGGAAGCGGTTCGAAACCGTTCCGACGGCCTGCAAGGTGGTGCCTGGCATGACTTCACTGTCAGCGTGGTTACTGATGCGGACGGGTTTCTGGCGGCGAAGGACGCTGCGGCTGCTGTATCGGACGCGTTGGTCGATGCGCCGCTGGTTCTGGAACGCGGGCGGCTGATCGGATTGAGCTTTTTGCGCGCAAACGCGCGCCGGGTTGCAAAGAGTACATTGAGACAAATCGATTTGCGCTTTCGGGCGCTTGTCGAAGACGACTGAAAATCACTGAAATTGGAGTGACGATATGGGTGCCCAGAACGGCAAGGACCTGCTGATAAAGCTCGACATGACCGGAGCCTCTCAGTTCGAAACGATTGCGGGGCTGAGGGCGTCGCGGATTTCATTCAACGCGGAAAGCGTGGATGTCACCAGCCTGGAGAGCCAGGGTGGTTGGCGCGAGCTGCTCGGCGGTGCCGGTGTGAAATCGGCGTCGATCACCGGCTCCGGCATTTTCCGCGATGAGGCGACGGATGAGCGCGCGCGGGACATTTTCTTTGAAAGCCAGACGCCACTGTTTCAGGTGATCATTCCGGACTTCGGGACTGTGGAGGGACCGTTTCAGATTACGTCGGTCGAGTATGCGGGGAATTTCAATGGCGAGGCGACTTATGAGTTGAGCATGGCGTCCGCGGGCGAACTGACCTTTACGGCGCTTTAGGATGAGCAATCCGTGGGCGGGCGAGGTGACGCTGGTCATCGATGGGGAGCCCCATGTGATGAAGCTGACGCGTGGGGCGTTGGCTGAACTGGAAGCAGAGCTTGAGGCGGACACGTTGGTTTCGCTGATCGAGCGGTTTGAGCGTGAAGAGGTGTCGACACGGGATGTTCTGGCGCTGATCATTGCCGGATTGCGCGGCGGCGGCTGGCGCGGGGATCGCGCGAGCCTTTTGTCAGCAGTTATCGAAGGCGGTCCGGTGGCGGCGGCGAAAGCCGCCGGCCAGCTTTTGGCGCGCGCGTTCGCGTTTCCAGAAAGGGACTGAGGTGGATTGGCCGGGGCTGATCCGCGCCGGGTTGCGGGGGGCGAATTTGCGGCCGGAAGAGTTCTGGCGGCTGACCCCTTTGGAACTGATGGTGATGCTTGGACGCGAAAGCGGGCAGGGGCCATTGAATCGGGCAAGGTTGGAAGAGCTGGCGGCGGCATA
Source organism: uncultured Paracoccaceae bacterium (assembly GCA_951812305.1). Taxonomy (GTDB): domain Bacteria; phylum Pseudomonadota; class Alphaproteobacteria; order Rhodobacterales; family Rhodobacteraceae; genus Rhodobacter_B. The sequence goes on along the minus strand of CATOSB010000002.1, from coordinate 91,703 downwards.
CCCGGACAGTGATGGAGAGAGATCGGATGGATGAGCTGGATGATTTCGGCGATGGCGTCGAAGATGTGCGCCAGAGCCTTGGGTCTGCCGGGGATATGGCGCGCGCCTTTGCTGGTGAAATGTCGCGGATGCGTGAAACGGTCAGCGACACGAACCGGGAGGTTCGGGTCTTGTCGAGCGGTATCAGCCGCGGGTTGCGAAAATCATTCGAGGGGCTGATCTTTGACGGTAATACCAACGGCGGGATGATTTGACTCGCTTTTTGGATTCCCAAATTGTTCGGTATGTGACTCACTGTTTCTGTCCAGAGAGGGAGGGAGATATGGGTGCCGCGGTTCCGGTTTTGCGCGATGATTTCACGGTGCACGAGTTGCGCGCTTTAGCCGGTCGCGCGTCGAACGGCAAAGTAGCACGTCGGCTTTTGGCGATTGCTCTGGTGCTTGAAGGGTCGTCGCGCAAGGTTGCTGCCCAGAGTTGCGGGATGGATCGCCAAACCCTTCGAGACTGGGTCCATCGATACAATGTCGAAGGTCCTGACGGGCTGTCAGATCGTGGGGGTGGCGGCGCGAAACCTCGATTGTCGCCGGAGCAGATAGCGCAGCTTGCGGTCTGGGTGGAGGCTGGCCCTGATCCGGCCCGCGATGGTGTGGTTCGCTGGCGTCGCGCCGATCTTGCCCGGCGCATTGAGGCGGAGTTCGAGATCAAGCTCCACGAACGCACAGTAGGTAGTTATTTGGTTCAACTGGGCTTTCGCAGGCTGTCGGTCCGCCCCGAACATCCCAACGCCGACCCAGTGGCACAGACTGCATTTAAAAAAAACTTTGCCAGCATCGTAGCCGACATTTTGACTGAACGGGCGAAAGGAAAGCCACTGGAAATATGGTTCCAGGACGAAGCACGGGTGGGCCAGCAGGGAACACTCACCCGTGTCTGGGCGAAGCGGGGAACCCGCCCACGTGCGCCCCGGGATACCCGCTACAAATGGAGCTACGTATTTGGCGCTGCCTGTCCGGCACGTGGTGCCGCAGCTGGGCTGATCCTGCCTTATGTTAACACAGAGGCGATGGGCCTGCATCTCGACGAGGTCTCAAAAACAATCGCACCCGGTTCTCATGCGCTCCTGGTCACAGATGGCGCGGGGTGGCACGGAGCCAAGGGGCTCTTGGTGCCAGACAACATAACGCTCCTGAAGCTGCCCCCCTATGCGCCCGAACTCAACCCGATGGAAAATGTCTGGGCCTATCTGCGCTCCAACAAGCTGGCCATCACCGTGTTCGATACCTACGAGCAGATCCTCGACAAATGCGCAGACGCCTGGAACTTCTTCGAAAATGACCCGCAGCGCATAACCTCAATAACGACCAGAGAATGGGCAACGGTCAATTGATCAAGCCGTTGGTATAACTCCCTGACCGACGCGATGCGCGGTCTGGCGCAGTCGATGGTGGATGCGGCGTACAACGCTGCAGTGAAGCCGGTTTACAGCCATTTTGGCGGGATGCTTGCGCGTGGGGTCGAGAGTTTCATTCAGGGTGTTGGGGCCTTCGAACAGGGTGGTGCATTTAGTCAGGGGCGGGTGATGCCGTTCGCGCGGGGGGGTGTTGTGTCGGGGCCGGTGACATTTCCGATGCGCGGCGGTGTCGGGTTGATGGGAGAGGCTGGGCCAGAGGCGATATTGCCGCTGGCGCGCGGCGCGGATGGCAAGCTGGGCGTGCGCAATGAGGCCGGTGGCCGCCCGGTAAACGTCGTCATGAACATCCAGACACCGGATGCCGAAGGGTTTCGCCGCAGTCAAAGCCAGATCGCGGCGCAGATGAGCCGCGCGTTGGCGCGTGGCCAGCGCAATCGCTGAGGAGGGAGCAATGGGATTTCATGAAGTACGGTTTCCGGCCAACCTGAGTTTCGGCTCTGTCGGCGGGCCGGAGCGGCGCACGGAAATCGTGACGCTGGCAAACGGGTTTGAAGAACGCAACACGCCTTGGAAACATGCGCGAAGACGATACGATGCGGGCGTGTCGATGCGTTCGCTGGACGATGTTGAAGAGCTGATTGCGTTTTTTGAGGCAAGGCAGGGACAGCTTTATGGATTTCGCTGGAAGGACTGGTCGGATTACAAATCCTGTCTGGTCAATCAGGAGCCGGCGTATACAGATCAAGTGATCGGCGTTGGGGATGGCGAGACGGCGGATTTCCAGATCTGCAAATGCTATGTATCTGGCGAGCAAAACTATTCGCGGCCCATCACCAAGCCGGTTCTCGGGACGCTTTTGGTTGGGGTGCAGGGCGATCCGCTGACCGAGACGATCCATTACACGGTCAACTACGCCACTGGAATTATTTCGTTTTCCGAGATCCCCGACATCGATGCAGAGGTCACGGCGGGGTATGAATTCGACGTACCCGTGCGTTTTGACACGGACCGGATCCAGACGTCTGTAGCGTCTTTCAAAGCCGGGGATGTTCCCAGCGTACCCATTGTCGAGGTGCGGGTCTGATGGCGGTGTCGGCGGAACTGGAGGCGCATCTGAAATCTGGCACAACGAATGTATGCCGCGCCTGGGTCGTGACACGTAATGATGGCCTTGTGTTGGGGTTTACGGATCATGACCGGGACTTTGATTTGAACGGCGTTCCGCTGCGCGCAGATACCGGATTGTCGGCGCAAGCGATCCAGCAAGGCACGGGGCTTTCGGTTGATAACAGTGAAGCCTTGGGGATGCTGACAGACGCGGCCATCAATGAAGTGGATATTCACGCCGGGAAGTTTGATGGGGCTGAAGTGCTGGCCTATCTTGTGAATTGGGAAATGCCGGCACACCGCGCGCTTTTGTTTCGCGGCCATCTTGGCGAAATCACACGGTCTGGGGGTGCGTTTCGTGCCGAGCTGCGCGGGCTTGCGGAGGCGTTATACCAAGGGTTATTCAATCTGACCGACTTTCGCCCAGTTGCGGCTTGCGATGGATGTGATGGTTTGCGGTCTTGCGATGAGGTTGTTCCAGGCCTCGCACCCCGCGTCGAGAATCGCGTCATATGTGTCGAACGTCCGGTTTGCGAGCCATGTCTGGCGGAGATATTGCCAAATGTTTTCGGTTGGATTCAGCTCTGGTGATTTGGGCGGCAGAAACATGAGCGACAGGTTTTGCGGGATTTCCAGAGCGGATGTCGTGTGCCAGCCGGCTTGGTCCATGAGGATGACGGCGTGGGCGCCATCGGAGACAATTTTGCTGATTTCTTCCAGGTGGCGCTGCATCGCATAGGTGTCGGCTGCTGGCATCATGATCGCCGCGCCGGTGCCGCGTTCGGGGCAGATGGCGCCAAAAAGATACGCATTTTGGTAACGCTGATCGGCGGGCTGGCGGGGCCGTGTGCCCTTGCGTGCCCACTGGCGGACGCGGGTGTTCTTCTGACCGAGACGCATCTCGTCCTGGAACCAGATTTCGACGGGTTTGTCCGGCGGCACCCCCTGAAGCGTCTCCTTCAGATTGTCGCCGAAGTTTTTTTGAAATCCTCAATGACCTGCACGTCCTGCCCCGGGTGCTGAGGGCGTGCGCTGATGTGGGAAAAGCCCAGATTGTGCAGAATCTGCCCCACATGGCGCTCGTGATAGTCGACGCCAAAACGCGCCTTGATCACATTCTTCAAATCGACCCGCCGCCAGCGGACGACACCGTCCTTTTCAGGATCAGGACCGGTCTCGACAAGAGCCGCCAGTTCATCCAGTTGCGCATTGTCAAGGCGGGATCGCGAGCCTCCTCGCTGCCGATCCAGCAGCCCCGCTGGACCATCAGCGTTGAAACGGAGCACCCAGTCCCTGAGCGTTTGCCGGTCCATCCCGCCAATGCGGGCCGCAGCCCCACGCGACATGCCATCGGCGATAGCGGCAAGCGACAAAAGCCGTCGGCTCTGCCGGGCATCAGAACTCTCTGCGGCAAGCTTGCGCAGATCATTGGCGGTAAAATCGGCTCGCATCGGTATCCTGGCTGGCATCGGTGGTCTCCTTTGCCAATCTTGAATCACCTCAGCACCTCAGGCGGTACCCAAAATCCATAGCTGAGTCATTTTGAAGCACCCTTGGTATTAAACCAGCCACGGGGGCGGGTATATCAGGCACCGTGTTCCGCAGTATTGGGTGACGCGAAGTGTACAGTCGATCTTTCTGCGCCGGGTTATTTCTACGCAGGACCTGTCGAGAGCGTTGAGAACAACAAAGTTTTTCACTTTGCCGGTCTCGACAATTTCGACGACCGCTGGTTCGAAGGTGGTCGGTTTCAAGTGGAGTCGGGTGATGCGGCTGGTCTGACGGCGCTTGTTAAGAATGACCGATTGTCGGCTGATGGACGCCGTGTTGAGCTGTGGCAATCGATCAAGATAGGCGTCGTCGCAGGTGATCTCATCCGTATTGACGCGGGGTGTGACAAGCGCATCGGCACCTGCCGATTGAAATTTGACAATGTTCTGAACTTTCAGGGTTTTCCCCATATTCCCGGCGAAGATTGGCAGATGAATTATCCCAATGCATCGCAGGTCATGGATGGCGGGAGCCTGTTTGAATGAGCGGGATCGCAGAAGCAGCGGTTGCCGAAGCGCGTAGTTGGCTGGGGACGCCATATGTGCATCAGGCGTCTGCGAAGAATTCCGGCTGCGATTGTCTGGGCCTGCTGCGCGGCATTTGGCGTGCGCTTTATGGACAAGAGCCAGAGGCGGTTCCGGCCTACACGCCAGACTGGAGCGAGGCATCTAAAAACGAGCGGCTTTGGCGGGCTGCGAGGCGGCACTTGGCGCCGGTCGATGACCGCGAGGAATTGCCCGGTGATGTTGTGTTGTTCAGGATGCGGGATGCAGGGGTTGCGAAGCATCTGGGCCTGATTTCGGTTGCAGGATCTGAGGCGCGATTCGTCCACGCGTATACGCGTCATGGTGTGATCGAAAGCGCTTTGTCCGACCCCTGGCGGCGTCGGGTCGTGGGGCGGTTTGAATTTCCAGAAAAGGAAAGCTGATGGCAACGATTGTTCTTTCCGCCGTCGGATTGACGGCTGGCAATGCAATTGGTGGTTCCGTTCTGGGGTTGTCCACCGGGGTATTGGGCCGTGCAATTGGAGCGACGATCGGTCGGGTTATTGACAATCGAATCCTTGGACAGGGCGCGGAACCGATTGAGACCGGAATACTGGATCGCTTTCGGCTGACAGGTGCGAGCGAAGGTGCCGATATTGGCAGTGTATTCGGTCGGATGCGCGTTCCCGGACAGGTGATTTGGGCGACTAGGTACCTTGAAAAGGTTTCCGAAAGTGGTGGTGGCAAAGGCGCGCCGCCGCGGCCCAAGACACGAGAGTTTTCCTATTGTGTAAGTTTTGCCGTCGCGCTGTGTGAGGGCGAAATCAGCGGCGTCCTGCGCGTCTGGGCGGATGGACAACCGCTTGATCTGAACCTGGTGAATATGCGCGTTTATCGCGGCACCGGTGACCAGTTGCCTGATCCAAAAATCGAGGCGGTTGAGGGAATCGGGGAAGTTCCGGCTTATCGCTGCCTTGCCTATGTGGTGTTCGAGGATTTCGAACTTGGGCCGTCCGGGAACCGAATTCCGCAATTGACTTTCGAGGTTGTTCGGCCTGCGCCGGATGGATTGGCGTTGCCACAAGAGGATGTTGCGAAACTCGTAAAAGGAGTTGCGTTGATTCCGGGAACCGGTGAGTACGCGCTGGCCACGACTCCGGTCCACTACAACGGTGGGCTGGGGCAGAATACGGCTGCGAATGTAAGTGCGCCGGGGGGAAAAACCGATCTTCTGACCTCGCTGGACGGTCTTGCGGCAGAACTGCCGAACAGCAAGTCGACGATGGTCGTGGTCAGTTGGTTCGGCAATGATCTGCGGTGCGGCTTGTGTGATTTGAAGCCGAAGGTGGAGCACAAACTCGGCGATGGGGTCGGGATGCCTTGGACGGTTTCGGGGCTTACCCGAAGCCAGGCAGACGAGATTGCGCAGGTCGATGATCGTCCGATTTATGGTGGGACGCCGACGGATCAATCGGTCATCGAGGCAATTGTCGCGCTGAAAGTGGCGGGGCAGGCGGTGTCGTTTTATCCCTTCATCCTGATGGAGCAGCTGGCCGGCAACGGGCAGGAGGACCCGTGGACGGGGGCCGATGACCAGCCGGAACTGCCGTGGCGAGGGCGGATAACTTTATCAAAAGCGCCGGGGCAGGCGGGCAGCCCGGACCAGACGGCGGCGGCGGATACAGAAGTATCGGCTTTCTTTGGCAGTGCCGGTGTAAGCGACTTTGTACCCGGCGTTGACAGCGTTGGTTACTCGGGCCCAGCGGAATGGTCTTACAGGCGGATGGTCCTGCATTATGCGCATTTATGTGCGCTGGCCGGCGGGATCGACGCGTTTTGCATCGGTTCGGAGATGCGCAGCCTAACGCAAATTCGCGGGGCAAATAACAGTTTTCCGGCAGTGGATGCACTGCGGACTTTAGCGCAGGATGTCCGTTCAATACTGGGGCCGCAAACCAAGATCGGTTATGCTGCGGACTGGTCGGAATATTTCGGTTATCATCCGCAGGACGGGTCCGGCGATGTTTTCTTTCACTTAGATCCGCTGTGGGGCGATGCGAATGTAGATTTTGTCGGTGTCGACAATTACATGCCGATTTCGGATTGGCGTGACGGTGATGATCATGCGGATGCCGATTGGGGGTCAATCTATAATTCCGAATACCTTCAGGCCAATATCGAGGGCGGCGAAGGGTACGACTGGTATTACGTAAACGCTTCGTCGCGTGAGCTGCAATTGCGCGAACCGATCTCGGATGGGGCGTATGGCGAACCTTGGGTTTATCGATACAAAGATTTGCGGAATTGGTGGCTGAACGACCACCACAATCGTGTGGGTGGGATTCGAGACGAGACGCCAACAGATTGGGAACCGCAGTCCAAGCCGATTTGGTTCACGGAATTTGGTTGCGCGGCGATTGATAAGGGAACCAATCAGCCCAACAAATTTCTCGATCCGAAATCGTCGGAGTCGGATTTGCCATATTTTTCAAGCGGTCGCAGGGATGACTTCATCCAATCGCAGTATTTGCGCGCGATGATGAGCTTTTGGGAGGATGGTGAAAAGAACCCGGTGTCCGACATATATGGCGGGCCGATGATCGATTTGGAGAAAGCTCATGCCTGGGCTTGGGATGCGCGACCGTTTCCGAATTTTCCCGGGAATTCTGAGCTTTGGAGCGACGGTGAAAACTATCTGCGCGGGCATTGGCTGAATGGTCGTGGCGGCAATCGAAGCCTTGCTGGAGTTGTGGCCGAGATCTGTGAATTGGCGGGCATTTCAGACTACGATGTTTCGGAACTTTGGGGTGTGGTTCGTGGGTTTGCCGCGACCGGAGACGATACCGGAAGAGCCACGCTTCAGCCGCTGATGCTGGCCTTCGGATTTGATGTCATTGAGCGTAACGGGAAACTTATCTTTCGGTCCCGCGATGGACGGACCTCTGGCGAAATTGATGCCGAGCGCTTGGCAGTGATCGATGCCGAAGACGGAGATTTGCAGCTGACACGCGCGCCTGAAGCGGAAATGGCTGGTCGGGTGCGCCTGAATTTCATTGAAGCCGAAGGTGACTATGCTGTTTTGGCTGAAGAGGCGATTTTTCCGGACGAAGCGACGAATACGGTTTCCCAATCGGAATTGCCACTGGTGCTGACCCACGCAGAGGCCAAGGGCATTGTCGAGCGGTGGCTGAGCGAGGCGCGTGTTGCAAGGGATGTTGCCCAATTCGCATTGCCGCTGAGTGACCTGCGGTTGGGCGCCGGAGATGTCGTGACCATTCCCGGTGACGGAGTCGACGGGTCATATCGCATTGATCGCGTTGAACAATCGGGCATGCAGGTTATCGAAGCTGTCAGAGTTGAATCGGAGATTTATGAACCCAGCGATGCCGTTGAAGAAACTGTGACGCAACGCCCGTTTGTGGCGCCGGTTCCGGTCGCGCCATACTTTCTGGATCTACCGCTGCTGACAGGCGATGAAGTGCCACACGCACCATTTGTTGCCGCAACCGCGCGACCTTGGCCCGGTTCGGTAGCGGTGTTTTCCTCGTCTTCGGACGATGGATATGAACTGAATAAGCTTCTGACGGCTCCGGCCACTGTTGGTTTGACGCGAACAACGCTGTTCCGCGCAATGCCCGGTGTAGTGGACCGTGGCGGGGACTTACGGGTCGAATTTGCGAACGGACAATTATCATCCGCCTCGCTTGATGCGGTGCTAAACGGCGCAAATGTGGCCGCCATTGGTGACGGTACCCCGGGAAATTGGGAAATCTTTCAATTCGCGGATGCAAACCTCATCGCGGAGCGAACATACGACATTATCGGTCGGTTGCGTGGGCAGCTTGGGACGGACGGGATCATGCCGGATGACTGGCCGGTTGGCTCGACGGTTGTCATTTTGGACGGATCGATGCGGCAGATCGACCTTGATGCTTCAGCGCGTGGACTCACCCGCCATTATCGAATTGGACCTGCACAGCGCAGCTTTGACGATCCATCCTACACGCACCTGATCGAAGCATTTGACGGCATCGGATTACGTCCGTACTCGCCGGCGCACCTGCGGGCGGAAAAGGACATTGGCGACAACTACAACATCACATGGATTCGCCGCACCCGGATAGACGGGGACAGTTGGCAGTCTGTTGAAGTGCCGCTTGGCGAGGATAACGAGAGCTATCTTTTGCGGGTGATCAAGGATGGCAGTTTGGTGCGCGAGGAAACGACCGGCGGCACCGATTTCTTCTATTCCGCCGAAGATGTGGCGAATGACGCCATCGTTGTGCCGTTTGATATGGCCCTGTCGGAAAAGTCTCTGGACAGGACTGTGATGAATTGATTCAGTCTGCGTGAGTATTTTTTGGGGTGGCTGGCTATGAAGCGTGATCAGATTGAAATGTTTGCAACGTTGGATGGGCTTGTGTTGGCTGATCATCCGTACCGCAAGTTTGAAGCGGTTGTTGACCTGTGTGCTTTGGCAAAGCCTCCGGCAGCGCTTTATTCTGATCGCGGGCGCCCTGAATTGGGTGCCGGGCGTGCGTTTCGCATGCTGGTGCTTCAATTCCTTGAGGACATTTCCGATCGGGAGATGGAACGGTTCATGCGTGAGAACCTTGCAGCCAAATGGTTTTGCGGCTTTGGGCTCAGTGAGAAGACACCTGATCACTCGTTTTTCGGCGATTTCCGCAAGCGGTTGGGTACAAAGGGGCTCATGGACATTTTCAATCGTCTGCGCGTCAGCTTGAAGGCTGCAGGTTTGATCCGGGAAGTGTTCACCTTTGTGGATGCCAGCCAGCTGGTTTCGAAATTCTCGAACTGGAGTGATCGGGACAAAGCCATCGCCAAGGGTCTGGAGAAGTTCAACAACGAAACCGCTCCCAGGGTTGCTGCCGACAAGCAAGCGCGTTTTGGCGCAAAGAACAAAAACAAATATTGGTATGGCTACAAGGAACATGCCAGCGTGGACATGCAATCAGGTCTGGTCAACAAAGTGGCGGCCACACCGGCCAATGTCGATGATGCCAAAGGTCTGCGCCATGTGTGCCCGGATCAGGGTGCTGTTTATGCAGACAAAGGCTATTGCACTGCACCTGCACAGAGGGAACTCAAACGCAAAGGATGTCACAGCGCGGTCATCAAGAAGAACAATATGGCGGCAAAAAACCGCGATAAGGATCGCTGGCTCAGCAAGATGCGTGCGCCATATGAGCGCGTGTTTTCAAAGCGCTCGAAACAGGTGCGCTATCGTGGTCAGGCCAAGGTACAGTTCCAGGTCGCTTGCACCGCTATTGGACATAACCTGAAGCGGCTGGTTGTGCTTGGCGTGGATAAAATCCCGATCGTAACAGCGTGATCCCCGGGGCGAGTCCGCCCAAAAACCGGATTTTCGGCCAAAACAAGGACAAAATTCCAACCCAAAAGGCAAAACCTGAAATCCAGAAGGCTGAAACAGCGCCAGTGGCCCCTCGGAAGACTTTCCCGACGGCGCCGATATCGAAGTGGCCCAGATCTCTGTTCGGTTTGGGCCCGGGCCATTCAAGAGGATAACCATCAATGAGTGAGACATCGCAATTGGGGCTGCCTTTGCTGCAGGCCGCGCAGGCGCAAAAACATGTCACTGTGAATGAGGCTATGGTCAGGCTGGACGGTTTGACGCAGCTTGGATTTCAGTCGGCTGACACCCAGACACCGCCCGTGGCGGCAATTGACGGGGAAACCTATGCCGTGCCAACGGGTGCCGTGAATGCCTGGTCCGGCAATAATGGTGACGTTGCGATCTGGTCAAACGGGGGCTGGGTGTTTGTGACACCAAAAACGGGCTGGCGCGGGTTTGTCGCGGATACCGGTAAGGCGGTAACTTACGATGGCTCCGATTGGGTGGCATCAGCGTTGGCCGTATCGCCTAATGGGGCGGCCTCGGTTTTTGACGTGATGGAGTTTGATCACGTATTGGGCGCGGAAAGTGTTTCAACCACGACCGAAGAAATCCCGCAATATGCTGTGGTCTTTGCGGTGACCGGGCGCGTGAAAACTGCAATTACCGGCGCGGTTACAAGCTTCGATATCGGGGTTTCCGGTGCTGCGGACCGTTATGCCAACGACATCGGTTTGGCGCAGGGCACTTGGTTTGTTGGTGTTACCGGTCAATCGGTGACGTATTGGGCGGATACTCCCTTGGAGATTACCGCAAATGGCGGGGATTTTGCCGCTGGGGAGATCAGGTTGGCGATCCATTACTATTTGCCGACCGTGCCGAGCATTTAGATCAGTGCGACCAATTCTGCACGGTGATGTGGTCGCCGCGGCCCGCTTTCTCAGACGGTTTGCGGTGCCTGTTCGGCAAGTGGCGTTGGAGCGGTTGATTAGGCAGGCGGAGATCGCAGATGCTTACCGAAAACAGACGGGTGGGGTGCATCCCAATTGGGGCGATGGGTCATTAATGTCTGCGGCAATGGAACATTCTCTGCCGCGCGAACCTGCTCTTGATGATGGGGATTATTGTGCCTGTTTGGCACAGGTGTTCGAAATGCTGGTCAACCTTGCGCACAATTCACGCAAGTCGGCACTGTCGGATCAAGCTCCAGCCGCTTGATCGGGATGTCCTCCCCGCATTCCGTGCAATAGCCAAACTCATCCTCTTCTAATCTAGCGAGCGCGTTTGAAATGCGCTGACGTATCTGATCGCGTCTTGCATGGGTCGCGCGAGCCATTGCCTGTTGTTGAAGGGCGTCCATCCGGCTCAACCGACCGACGGATTGCTGGTCGAGATTGACGGTTTTTTGTGCCTCTTCGCCAAGTATGTCATCTTCATCCAGAGCGTTGCGCATGGCAATGAGTTTGTTGCGCAAATCATTCAGTTCGATTGATGTCATCACGAAAAATCATTTCCTTCCTCTGTTTTTTTCCCGGTCTTTGGCTTATCTTGTCAAGTCAAGGCTCGCCGCAGAGGAATGCACAATGGCAAGAACCCGCGCCAAAATCACCGAAATCGATCCAGTCTGGCATCGGATTTGCGAGGAAGCCCAGGCGGCGGTGACATCCGAGCCGTTGCTTGGCGGTGCGCTTCACACGACCGTATTACATCATACTACGCTAGAAGATGCATTGGCGTTTCGTATGTCGCAAAAGTTGGCCTCGGCGGAATTGTCAGAGCAGATACTGCGCGAAATGGCAGATGCCGCCTTTTCATCGGATCCCGATCTTGGCGCATCGGCACGCGCCGACATAGTCGCGACATTTGATCGTGATCCGGCATGCCACCGATTCCTGCAACCGTTGTTGTTTTTCAAAGGATTTCAGGCAGTTCAGGCCTATCGCGTTGCCAATTGGTATTGGCGAGAAGGTCGCAGCGACCTAGCTTATTTCCTGCAGATGCGGTGCAGCGAGATGTTTGGCATCGACATCCACCCGGCTGCCAAAATCGGCAAGGGCATCATGATCGACCATGCACATTCTATCGTGATTGGTGAAACGGCAGTGGTTGGCGATAACGTATCCATGCTTCATTCTGTGACGCTGGGCGGCACCGGTAAGGAAGAGGAAGATCGTCACCCCAAGATTGGCGACGGAGTTCTGATCGGTGCAGGCGCGAAAGTTCTTGGCAACATTACTATAGGGAATTGCTCTCGCATTGCGGCTGGCTCGGTTGTGTTGGAAGAGGTTCCGCCGAAGAAGACCGTCGCCGGTGTTCCGGCGAGGATAGTCGGAGAAGCGGGTTGTTCGCAGCCGTCGATTACGATGGACCAGCTGTTGCACGCTTCGGGCGGGGACGCCTGAACGGCCAACCCAGTAAATTCTTTCGATTAATACGGCTGCGTACGACTTACGCCAGCATAGCCAGTGGGCTTTCCAGATTTTCCTTGATGGCACCAAGGAATTCGGCGCCGAGTGCACCGTCGATGACCCGGTGATCTACGCTGAGCGTCACGCTCATCACAGTCGCGACTGTCAGCTCTCCATCCGCACCGACAACCGGCTTTTTCGCACCCGCCCCAACGGCTAGGATTGACCCTTGCGGCGGATTGATGACGGCGTCGAAGTTGTCGATGCCGAACATGCCGAGGTTGGAAATCGCGAAAGAACCGCCCTGATATTCATGTGGCGCAAGCTTGCGGTCACGGGCGCGGGCGGCGAGGTCTTTCATTTCCCCAGACAGAACCGATAACGGTTTCAGATGCGCGTCGCGCAAGACCGGCGTGAACAATCCTCCTTCGATGGCGACGGCGACGGCAACATCCGACGGTGTGAGTTCCAATATCCGGTCGCCGGCCCAGACGGCGTTTGCCGCCGGCACCATTTGCAGCGCGACGGCACAGGCTTTGATGATGAAGTCGTTGACCGACAGTTTCACGCCACGCGATTCCAGCCCCTTGTTCAGTTGGCTGCGCATTTTCAAAAGCTCGTCCAGGTGAATGTCGCGGCGCAGATAGAAATGCGGGATCGTTTGTTTGGCTTCAGTCAGACGTGCGGCGATGGTCTTGCGCATTCCGTCGAGCGAAACTTCGGTGAAGTCGCGATCGGCGTACATCTTGAGGACTGTATCTGTCGCCGGTCCTGTGGGGGCCGCTGTCTGCATGACGCCCTGGTTGGTTGCGGCCTGCGCGGAAACGGCCAACCCGCCAGTTGCTGACGCGCTTTCGACATCCGCCTTGATGATGCGACCATGCGGGCCGGAACCGTTGAGCGCGTTCAAATCCAGGCCTTTGTCGGCGGCGATGCGACGGGCGAGGGGGGTGGCGAAAATACGTTGTCCGTCACTGGCTTGTGGCGCAGCCGGGGCAGGGGCCGAAACTGCCTTAGGCGCTTCTGCTGGGGCCGGAGCAGCTTCCGCTGCGGGCTGGGGCGCGGGCACGTCGCTTGAGGTATCGCCGATATCATCCGCGTTTTCTCCATCACCCAAAAGCACCGCGATGGGGCTGTTGACCTTCACCGCCTCTGTGCCCTCGGTCACCAGAATCTTCCCGACGACACCCTCATCAACGGCCTCGAATTCCATCGTCGCCTTGTCGGTTTCGATCTCGGCCAGAAGGTCGCCGGACGACACTGTATCGCCTTCCTTCACCAGCCATTTGGCAAGCGTGCCCTCTTCCATCGTCGGGCTCAGGGCGGGCATCAGGATTTCGGTGGGCATATTAGCGGTCCTTGATCAGCGTTATTTGGTCAAACGGCGCCTTTGGGCGCCGCGTGCCGCGGGCAAGTTGCTCAATCGCGGCTTCGATTTTCTTCCTGTGTCCAGCGATCCAGACATAGGCTTCCTGGTGGGAAGGACGCGCGCCGATCATGTGCAGATCGGCGGCCAACCGCTCTGGCACGAGGGCCGAAAAGCATTGCCCGTCCACCTTATGGGTGACGCGGTAGCATTCGGTTGCTGGATCGCGGCCCTTCACTTCCATCTTTCGCCTATCGATAGGTCACTTGTTTCACGGCGTCGATCACTTCTGCCGTTGTAACAAGTGCCAGTTTTTCGAGGTTGGCGGCATAGGGCATCGGGACGTCCTTGCCGGTGCAGTTGATCACCGGGGCGTCGAGGTAATCAAACGCGTTCTGCATGATGTAGGACGACAGATGGTTGCCGATAGCCCCGACCGGGAAGCCCTCTTCGACTGTCACACAGCGGTTTGTCTTCTGCACACTGGCGATGACGGTGCCGTAATCGATGGGACGCAGTGTGCGCAGGTCAATCACCTCGGCATTGATTCCTTCTTTCGCCAGTTCATCGGCGGCTTCCAGCGCGTATTGCATCCCGATCCCAAAGCTGACGATGGTGACATCCGATCCTTCACGCCAAATGCGCGCCTTGCCGAACGGAACTGTGAAGTCGTCCAGCATTGGCACGTCGAAGGACCGGCCATAGAGGATTTCGTTTTCAAGGAAGATCACCGGGTTTGGATCGCGGATCGCAGATTTCAGCAATCCTTTGGCGTCCGACGCAGAATAGGGGATCGCAACCTTCAGGCCCGGGATATGTGCGTACCATGCAGAGTAATCCTGGCTATGCTGGGCGCCGACACGAGCTGCCGCACCGTTGGGGCCGCGAAACACGATCGGCGCGCCCATCTGGCCGCCGGACATGTAAAGCGTTTTGGCGGCAGAGTTGATGATCTGGTCAACCGCTTGCATGGCAAAGTTGAAGGTCATGAACTCGACGATGGGCTTGAGGCCCGCGAAGGCTGCGCCGACGCCGATGCCGGCAAATCCGTGTTCAGTGATCGGCGTGTCGATGACCCGCTCGCCGCCGAATTCTTCCAACAACCCCTGGGAAATCTTGTAGGCACCCTGATACTCGGCGACTTCCTCGCCCATCAGGAAAACGTCAACGTCCGCGCGCATTTCTTCGGCCATCGCGTCGCGCAGCGCTTCGCGCACCGTCTGGGCTTGTAATTCAGTACCTTCCGGCCAGTCCGGCGACAGGTCGGGTGCAGGTGCGATAGTCGGTTGAGGTGCCGCGACCGCGACGGGCGCGTCAAAATCATTGTCGCCGCCTGCAGCAACTGTCGCGGTCGTGGCCGCAACGTCGCCGGCATCCTCGCCTTCCTCACCAATCACAGCAATCGGCGTGTTAACCTTCACGCCCTCGGACCCCTCGGAAACGAGGACCTTCAGCAAGACGCCCTCATCTACAGCCTCAAATTCCATCGTGGCTTTGTCGGTCTCAATCTCGGCGATCACGTCGCCAGAGGTGACCGTGTCGCCCTCTTTCACCAGCCATTTCGCCAGCGTGCCTTCCTCCATCGTCGGGGACAGCGCGGGCATAAGTAGTTCAGTCGCCATTCTTATTCTCCTAGCGCGGGCGCGATCATGCCCACAACATTTCCCTGCCCATCCTCAACATAGGCGAACCGTCCGATGCCGGGCATGTCTGTTGGCGGCAACGCTTCGGCCCCGCCATTGGCCAGCGCCCAGGCGTAGCGTTCGTCACAATCGGCGACCTCAAATGTCATCGTGCCACCGCGAATGGGGCCGCCGGGGCTGGGCGAGGCGTCCATCCTTTTGAACATGCCGCCGGTCAACGACTGGCCGTCGGCCTGATCGGGCGCCGTGAAACCGGACCCCATAATCATATGATATTGCATGTCTTCACCCATCGGTGCAGCGGCGAATTCCCAGCCGAAAAGACCGGAATAAAAGGTTTTCGCCGCATCGACATCGTTCACGTGAATTTCAAAATGTGGCATCAGGCCGCCTCCGCATCATTTTGGAACAGTCCGAACGCATTTCCATCAGGGTCTTTGAAATGCGCTGACCATCCGACGCCGGGAACAGCGAATTTTTCAACGACCTGTTGACCGCCTGCATCCACAATCGCGCCAGAAGTTTCGTCAAGGTTGTCCGTCAGCATATAAAGTGTTGCGCCCATGGCCGGCGCGTCAGGCGAAGGAGCGGGACCCACGCGTTTGAAAATCCCACCGTCAATACCGGGTTCTTCTGCATCACCCGTGGTGACCAACCAATATTCGTCCTCGCCAAATTGCTGAAAGGTCCAGCCAAAAACATTTCCGTAAAAATCCATCACTGCCTGTGGATCGGAGGCATGGATGTCGAAATGCGCGGGGCGGGACATTACGACGCCTCCGCATAGATGTCCGTCCACAACTCAGACAGCGCCGGTTCCGGGCTGTCTTTGGCGAATTCTGCGCTGGCATTCACGACATCCTTGATGTCCTTGTCGATGCCTTTCAATTCGTCCTCGCTGGCGTGGTTGCCGGTCAGCAGGATCTGGCGGACATTCTCGATCGGGTCGCGTTCCTCGCGCATTTTCTGCACTTCCTCGCGGGTCCGGTATTTCGCCGGGTCCGACATGGAATGGCCGCGATAACGGTATGTTTTTACTTCCAGAATGTAGGGTCCTTTGCCCGACCGGCAATGCGCGGTGGCTTTCTCGCCCGCCGCTTTGACCGCCAGCACGTCCATGCCGTCGACTTCCTCACCGGGGATGCCGAACGCCTCGCCGCGCGTGTATAGGGCGGGGGTTGAGGTTGAGCGTTTTTGAGATGTGCCCATCGCGTATTGGTTGTTCTCGATCACGAACACGACCGGCAGCTTCCAAAGTGCGGCCATGTTGAATGTTTCATAGACCTGGCCCTGGTTGGCCGACCCGTCACCGAAATAGGTGAAGCTGACATTGTCGTTGCCGCGATATTTGTTGGCGAAAGCCAGACCAGCGCCAAGCGGTACTTGCGCGCCCACGATCCCATGCCCGCCATAGAACTCCTTTTCCTTGGAGAACATGTGCATAGAACCGCCCTTGCCCTTTGAATAACCGCCCTCGCGCCCGGTCAACTCTGCCATCACACCGTTGGCATCCATGCCACAGGCCAGCATGTGGCCGTGGTCACGATAGCTGGTCAGCCGCTGATCACCGTCCTTGGCTGTTGCCTCGAGGCCGACAACCACCGCTTCCTGCCCAATATAAAGGTGACAGAAGCCGCCGATCAGGCCCATTCCGTAAAGCTGTCCGGCCTTCTCTTCGAAACGCCGGATCAACAGCATCTCGCGGTAATATTTCAGCAATTCCTCTTTCGAGACATTGGGTTGTTTCGCCGCTTTCTTCGCCGCCATGCGAAATTCTCCTCCCAAGGTGAATCAAAACTAGTTTAGCGTTAAACTATCTATTAGCGCACTCAGTCGGGATTTGCGATACAAAATTCCAGATTGCGATGACGAGCTGCCATGCGCATTGCGAATAGCTGCGCCATTTCACGATAACTTATTGATTTTTCAGGCTTTAGCGAATGATGACTTCATCGCCACGCGCCAGACCCAGAATATCGCGCGCTTGCTGATCCAGCAGGTCGAGGTCGAGATACTCATCGCTGAGACGCCGCGTCTTGTTTTCCAGTGCAGCGACTTCTGCCAGAAGTACGGATTTCTCGGCCTCCAGTTTGCGGGCTTCCGCCTCAAGCTGAATGCGTCGGAACAACCCGAAATCACCCTGAACCGAGGCAAAGGTGAAATAAGCACCAAGGCACAGCATCACGGTAAAGAAATTCACGACACTAATTGCCGGTGTCCGCTTGTTCGGGTTCATGCTTTGCCTCTGCTGCCGCATTCTGTTCGCGACTTTCGCGGATCATGTCACATCGATTCACCTTTGTGAATCCTTTATTTTGTGCGCAGAATGAATATCGTTGCAGCAAGGACTCGATCGTCATTATGACCGCTCCGCGCACAGACCTTTCCACCCATCTGGTTGAAAATCAGCCCGCCCGCTTTTGGCCAAATCTATGGGCGGATCGCCCGTTGCAGAATGCATTGGACAGCCTGAATGCGCCGGTTGGGCCGGTGGCGTCATTTGCGCGCGCCCTGTCCGATCCCGGTGTTCAGGAAGCAGGCCGCGCGGCCAACCGCAATCCGCCCGAATTGCGCCTGTTTGACAGCGGTGGGCGGCGGCTGGACGAGGTCGGATTTCACCCCAGCTATCACGATCTGATGCATCTGGGATTGAGCGAGGGTTACTCCGCCCTCGCGTGGGAGGATGCGCCGGGTGGCCACGTGGCCCATGCTGCGATGGTCTATCTGATGAGCCAGGTGGAACCGGGCGTCTGCTGCCCGATGACGATGACCTATGCCGCCATCCCGGTGATCCGCGCCAGTCCTGACATTGCCACGCAATGGTTGCCCAAATTGCTGTCGCGCCAGTACGACCCGGCCATTTCGCATATCTCGAACAAGCGCGGTGCAACTTTGGGCATGGCGATGACGGAAAAGCAGGGTGGGTCGGATGTGCGCAGCAACACTACCACAGCTGTGCGCGATGGCGATGCCTATCGGATAACGGGTCACAAATGGTTCTGTTCGGCGCCGATGTCGGACGGGTTTCTAACGCTTGCCAACACCGAAAACGGCCTGACATGCTTCCTCGTGCCGCGCTGGCTGGAAGACGGACGCAATTCGATCCAACTGATGCGATTGAAGGATAAGCTTGGCAACCGCGCCAATGCCTCCGCAGAGATCGAGTATCACGACACCCTGGCTTATTGCATTGGCGAGGAAGGCCAGGGCGTACGCACGATCATCGAGATGGTGCATCACACGCGCCTTGATACGGCAATGGCGCCTGCCGGTTTGATGCGCGCCGCGCTGGTGCAGGCGCTTCACTGGTGTCAGAACCGCACGGCATTTCAAAAGCGACTGATCGATCAACCGCTGATGCGGGTTGTACTGGCCGACCTTTCGCTGGATGTAGAAGGGGCTTTGGCGCTTGGTTTGCGAGTTGCCGCCGCCTATGATGAACCGAACCAGCGACCGTTTGCCCGCATCGCTGTGGCGCTGGCGAAGTTTCTGTCCAACAAGCGTGCGCCCAATGTAATTTATGAGGCGCTGGAGGCGCTTGGCGGCATGGGATATGTCGAAGATACAGCCCTGCCTCTTTTGTATCGGGAAGCACCGCTGAACTCGATCTGGGAAGGCTCCGGCAACGTCATTTGCCTTGATATTCTGCGCACGCTTCATAAGGAAAAGGATGCGGCGGAAGCGCTGGAGGCAGCCTTAGTGGCACCCAAAGGGCGCGATCCTGCCTATGATACGGCACTGTCCAAATATCTCGACGAATGGAAATCACTGCCGTCAGAGGCACAAGCGCGCCGGTTCGCGGTACAATCCGCAACGTTGTTGACTGCGGCGACATTGCTTGGGTCAGAAAACCCCGTGGCTGCGGACTATTGCGCCGCGCGGCTGGGTGAGGGCGCAAGCGCCATTGCAGGTGGTTCCAAGGATATTCAGACGGATCTGATCCTGTCGCGCGCTACAAGTGTTGCCTGAATTCGGCGCCGTCAGGTGAGCGATGCCTGATAGATGCTGTCGATTGCCTGTGCGATGGCCTGGTTGAAGGCATCATCCGACATTTCGACCGACAATCCTTCTGTCAGGCCGCGACTGAAACTGGCAATCATGCCCGCGTTCTGCGCCAAAAGGTCGTTGGCTTCTGCGCGCGAGTATCCGCCGGAAAGCGCAACAACTCGCATGGCGCGCGGATGCGCAATAACTTCTTCATAGAGACCAGCGTCTGATGGAAGCGTCAGCTTCAGCATTACGTTCTGATCGTCATTTAGATCATCCAGACCCGCCAGAATTTCAGTTTTCAGGATCGCCTCGGCTTCCGCCTTGTCCGCAATAGATATCGTAACTTCAGGTTCCAATATCGGCACCAAACCATGCCCAATGATTTGTTTACCGATCTGGAATTGTTGCCCGACATTCGCCGCAATGCCTTTTCCATTCGCACCGTCTATGACGGATCGCATCTTGGTGCCGAATATCCCCTTGCCGGCCGCACGCTCCAGCGTCGCATCAAGCCCATCGATGGGTTTCATCAGGCGGGTTCCGTCAACCTCGTCCTGTAATCCCTTATCGACCTTCAATAACGGAACAACACCGCGATCCTCCCACAAATACGTCGCGGCGGGCCTTCCTTCGATGTCGCGATCCATTGTCATTTCGAACAGGATCGCGGCGATGACCTTGTCGCCGGTGAATGCAGGTGAGGTTGCGATGCGGGAACGCATTTGGTGGATCAGGTCAAACATTTCTGCGTCGGAGCCATAAGCATCCTCGCCGACCCCATATAGGCGCAGTGCCTTTGGCGTTGACCCGCCGCTTTGGTCCAGCGCAGCGACAAAGCCTTGTCCATTTTGCATCTGATTTGCCTGCGCCGTGTTCACCATGTCTTCGCTCCTTTGCCATACTTGCATATTGACTTACGGCCTTTTCGCACGCGTGCAAAGACTGCTGGCGCTAACGCCTTGGCAGAAAGTACATAGCAACAGAAAAACCGACCAAACCGGGGCAGTGCCACCTTTTACTTTGCGTAAGCTGCAGGCAAATCCATTCCGATCCAGGCGTCCATCGCCAGCTTGCTGGCATCCTGCTCGACGCTCTGCCAGGCATCCGCCGCACCATCCCCGGATAAGCGGACCCGTTCGGTGATATCGGCCAAAATATCCCGCGCTTCGGCATCGCCCGCGGCAGAGCCGATCATTGCCCACATTGCCGCCGTGCCGTAAGACCGCGCGCGGCCACGCCCCGAGAACCGTGCAGCGGCTTCGGAACGCACCGAGCTGACGCTTCCAAGTATCTTCCGATCATGCTGATCGTTGCCTGATACGTCAGCCTGCAACTCAAGCACGCGCGCGAAGGGCAGCTTTTTCTCCAGCCGGTCCAGAATGGCCGTCGCGCCGCTTTCGCCTGATGCCCCGGCAAGGATCGCCCAGCGATAGGCGTCCTCTGGCGCAGGCGTGATCAGCGCCTCGGCCATCACCAGCGCCGCCTCGCCATCGCCCGCGCGCGCCATCGGGTTCAGTAATCCGAACCCGGCCTCTACAAATCGTGGTGCGCCCACGCCGGTGACCAGCGCAATGCCGACGCGTTTACGGTCCCCTCATCCGAAAGACCGTCAGCACCGTCGCCAGTCGCCTGCTGCAACAGGGCAACCGGTATGGCCTCCTGTCTTGACGCGGGCGCCAGCGCGACACGCGGTTGAAGAAGTTCGAACAATTCGCCCGGTTCATCCTCGATCAATTCAAAATCGATGAACACATCGCCATCGATCTGTGATTCCACGACCAGCGCGTCCGGCGATTGCAGAAACGCGGGCCATGCCGTTTTCGCGGAATTCACGAATGCTGTCTGCGCCTCGGTCATCCCCGCGCCCTCAGGGTTCATTTCCAGCATTGCCTGCCCAAGCGCACCTTCAACGAACAACCCAGCGCCATCCCCGGTCATCGGCGGGGGCAATTGGCCACTGACCGCCTGCCAAAGCCCTTGGTTTTCAATGGTTAGTGAGGCGCTTTCGAGAAAAACGATTGGTGTCGGCTCTTCCATATCCTCGCGCCCGTCCATCCAGATATAGGCGAATTCCATGTTCAGGTCGGCGGTTGCGGCATCGGAGATATCAGCAAACATGCGCATCGTGGCGTCTGATCCCGGCATTCCGTAATCAATGTCTATCGTAACGCGGGGCAATTCCACGCGGTCCAAACCCGCCATTGCAAGCGCCTGACGCGGCTCTGGCGGCAGGCAGCTTGATTCAAACGCGACATTGATCATTTGCGCTTTCATGCGAACCCGGTCTGGTTCATCCAACGCACCGCCCCGCAGGGTCAGCCGGTCAGCACCGACTTCGCAAGTCCCGGCTTCATCCCATTCAGGCAGCGGCCAGGCCTTTACATCGGTGATTGCAATCGCACCGGTCAGGAAATCGACCGACATGTCGGAATACTTCAGGTCTACCTGCGTGCGCAGCATCATGATGCCCGATTGCATGATCCGCTGTGTGATCATGTCGAGTGACAGGAAATCCAGCAGCGTTGGGCGTTCCTGCGCTTCGGAAAGCCCGGGCAGGGCGGCAATAATGGCGGTTGTGGCAGGCAGTTTACGCATCTGGGAAAATCCTTTTGGCAATTTCCCCACAATCAGAACGCGTTAATGGGCGTAAATCAAGACTCCAATGCCGCGACTCCGGGAAGTGTCTTTCCCTCCATCCATTCCAGAAATGCGCCGCCGGCGGTGGAAATGTAGCTGAAATCGTCGCCATGACCAGAGATGTTGATTGCCGCAACCGTGTCGCCGCCACCGGCGATTGAGACCAGTTCACCTGCACTTGTCTGGCGCGCGATCTCATCCAGAAGGGCGAATGTGCCCCTTTGGAACGGGTGCATTTCAAACACGCCAAGTGGGCCGTTCATCACCAGCGTTTTGCACTTGCCCAGAACAGATCGGATATAGGCCACCGACTCTTCCCCGACATCCAAAATCATCTGATCCTTAGGGCAGGATTCGGCTGCAACCGTCTGATGTGCCGCGTTTTCCTTGAACTCCCCGGCGACCACGATGTCGCGCGGTAAGATCACCTCGCAGCCTTCCTTGTCGGCTTTGGCGAGAATGTCCTGCGCCATATCGGCCATTTCATGTTCAGCCAGGGATTTGCCAATCTCTATGCCCTTGGCCGCCATGAACGTGTTCGCCATGCCGCCGCCAATCACCAAATGATCGACCTTGCCGACCAGATTGCCGAGCAGCTCAAGTTTGGTGGAAACTTTGGCCCCGCCCACAACCGCCATGACTGGCCGTTTTGGCGCGCCAAGCGCATTTTCCAACGCGGACAATTCCGCTTGCATCAAACGGCCCGCGCAGGCAGGCAATAGCTTGGCAATGCCTTCCGTGGACGCGTGAGCCCTGTGCGCCGCGGAAAAGGCATCGTTACAGTAAATGTCGCCAAGTGCCGCCAGTTTGGCGGCGAATTCCGGATCGTTGGTGGTTTCCTCCGGGTGAAACCGTGTGTTCTCCAAAAGAAGAACCACGCCACTTGCCAATCCCGCGATATCCGCGGCCGTCACGGCCCCCACGCAATCCTCCGAGAACTCCACTGGGCCCGCAACAGCATCCTCCAGCGCGCGACGGACGACTTTCAGAGACATCTCCGGCACTCTTTTCCCTTTTGGTCGACCAAAATGGGCCAAAAGGACGGGCTTGCCACCTGCCAACAGGATGTCGCGAATGGTCGGCACGATCCGCTCGATACGCGTCGCATCAGTAACCCGGCCATCTTCCACCGGAACATTGATGTCGACCCGCGTCAGAACC
Source organism: uncultured Paracoccaceae bacterium (assembly GCA_951812305.1). Classification (GTDB taxonomy): domain Bacteria; phylum Pseudomonadota; class Alphaproteobacteria; order Rhodobacterales; family Rhodobacteraceae; genus Rhodobacter_B. The sequence goes on along the minus strand of CATOSB010000002.1, from coordinate 68,570 downwards.
ACTTTACCGTTCAGGTCCATATCGTCGAGGGTTTTCCAGCTCATCGCGTGCTCCACTTCAGATTTGTCCTGCATCCACGCGATTTCCTAGCCCGCGTCAACAGCCAGGGCTTTCCCTTTGGCAATTGGCCGCATAAGTTGCTGCGAATTCTAGAATTGGAGGCCGGCGTGGCAGAGATCAAAGACCCCGAAAATACAATAATGTTGGAGCTGAAAGACGGCACGGTCACCATCGAACTGTTGCCCGATATCGCGCCGATGCATTGCGACCGGATCAAGGAGCTTGCCCGCGACGGCGCGTATGACAATGTCTGCTTTCATCGGGTGATTGACGGGTTCATGGCCCAGACGGGTGATGTCGAACACGGCAATATGGAAAAGGATTTCAGTATTCGACGTGCGGGCACTGGCGGGTCAGCCAAGAAAGATTTGCCGGCAGAGTTTTCCGGCATCCCGCATGATCGGGGTACGATTGGCGCGGCGCGCTCATCCAGTCCGAACTCAGCCAACAGCCAGTTTTTCATCAATTTCACCGATAACCATTTCTTGAATAGACAGTACACTGTCTATGGGCGCGTAGTGGACGGCATGGATCATGTGGACGCGATTGCCCGTGGTGAACCGCCGATGAATCCGGACCGTATTATTTCAATGAAAGTGGCTGCTGATGCTTCGTAATTCTCTACTTGCGCTGGCCTGCATGGCCACACCGGCATTGTCTGCCGGGTTGGAAATCACCGTCAAGGGCGCCCATACCGAAGGCGTCATCACGATCGACCTGTTGGAAGATGTCGCGCCCAATCATGTGGCGCAAATCACCGCGTTGGCGGAGCAGGGCTTCTATAACGGAGTCTATTTCCATCGCGTAATCGACGGCTTCATGGCGCAAACAGGCGATGGACAGTTTGCCAAGATCGGCAGTGATCTGTCGCGCCCGGGCACTGGCGGATCCGAATTGCCAAATATCGACGCTGAATTTTCCGAGACGCACTTTGAACGCGGCGTTGTCGGCATGGCGCGCAGCCAGTCGGTCAACTCAGCCAACAGCCAATTCTTCATCATGTTCGATGAAGGCCCGTTCCTTAACGGTAAATACACCGTGGTGGGGCAGGTTACGGACGGGTTTGATGTGCTCGACAATATCAAACGCGGTGATCCCAGCACCTATCAGGTGACGGGAACGCCGGATCACATGGAAACAGTTGTGGTCACCGAGTAAATTCAACTTTTACAGGCTGAGATATCCGCAGCCTGTGGTTCGGGAAATGACCAAACATGCGCGGAATCAAGGCCCTTGGGCCGCCGCGCAGTCGCCTGCCCGTCCCCACGGGCTGGCGATTATTGGAGGCAAGCCCAATCCAATGAGTTCGATCGGTTTTGGCTAGCATAATGCACGTCATTGAGATGTTGCATCGCCATCCTACGGGCAAGCGATCACGCGTCTTGCGGCAACGTTTTTGAAATATGTGTTGGACGATATCCCACTATATCAGTCGCGCTCTAACCATTGATGAAACGCATTCGATCAAAGCTTTGTCGCCAGTCCGCCACTTCCGCCGTCATCCCTTCCGGGTCATTGCTGTTCAGCGCCTTGTCGATCAACGCGGCCAACCGGGGCGCATCCGCCGTCGTCATTCCCCAGCGCGTCAATTCCGGTGTTCCAATCCGCAGCCCGTTCATGTCACCGGCCACCTCGTCAATCGGCAACCCGATGCCGCAGGCCAGAAACCCGGCGCGGCGCAGTTTCTTGCTGGCGGTTTGCCCGCCGCCATAACGCGCGGCGACAACGGCAAACTGGTGGGATTGCGTGAACCCGCCCGCGCCGGAGAAAATTGGAACACCCTCGGACGCAAGCGCATCGGCAAGCGCCACAGACAATTCGATCATTGCATTTGCGTAATCCCGGCCATAATCGCGCCAGTCCAGCATCGTCACGGCCAAAGCGGCCGATTTCGCCGCGTCAAAATTGGCGGTCATACCGGGAAAGGCGATGGCATCCAGCCGTTCGGCGATTTCCGCATCATTTGACACGATCAGCCCGCCCGCCGGCCCGCCAAGGCTTTTATACCAAGGGTGCTTCAAAATGACTCAGCTATGGATTTTGGGTACCGCCTGAGGTGCTGAGGTGATTCAAGATTGGCAAAGGAGACCACCGATGCCAGCCAGGATACCGATGCGAGCCGATTTTACCGCCAATGATCTGCGCAAGCTTGCCGCAGAGAGTTCTGATGCCCGGCAGAGCCGACGGCTTTTGTCGCTTGCCGCTATCGCCGATGGCATGTCGCGTGGGGCTGCGGCCCGCATTGGCGGGATGGACCGGCAAACGCTCAGGGACTGGGTGCTCCGTTTCAACGCTGATGGTCCAGCGGGGCTGCTGGATCGGCAGCGAGGAGGCTCGCGATCCCGCCTTGACAATGCGCAACTGGATGAACTGGCGGCTCTTGTCGAGACCGGTCCTGATCCTGAAAAGGACGGTGTCGTCCGCTGGCGGCGGGTCGATTTGAAGAATGTGATCAAGGCGCGTTTTGGCGTCGACTATCACGAGCGCCATGTGGGGCAGATTCTGCACAATCTGGGCTTTTCCCACATCAGCGCACGCCCTCAGCACCCGGGGCAGGACGTGCAGGTCATTGAGGATTTCAAAAAAACTTCGGCGACAATCTGAAGGAGACGCTTCAGGGGGTGCCGCCGGACAAACCCGTCGAAATCTGGTTCCAGGACGAGATGCGTCTCGGTCAGAAGAACACCCGCGTCCGCCAGTGGGCACGCAAGGGCACACGGCCCCGCCAGCCCGCCGATCAGCGTTACCAAAATGCGTATCTTTTTGGCGCCATCTGCCCCGAACGCGGCACCGGCGCGGCGATCATGATGCCAGCAGCCGACACCTATGCGATGCAGCGCCACCTGGAAGAAATCAGCAAAATTGTCTCCGATGGCGCCCACGCCGTCATCCTCATGGACCAAGCCGGCTGGCACACGACATCCGCTCTGGAAATCCCGCAAAACCTGTCGCTCATGTTTCTGCCGCCCAAATCACCAGAGCTGAATCCAACCGAAAACATTTGGCAATATCTCCGCCAGACATGGCTCGCAAACCGGACGTTCGACACATATGACGCGATTCTCGACGCGGGGTGCGAGGCCTGGAACAACCTCATCGCAAGACCGCAAACCATCACATCCATCGCAAGCCGCAACTGGGCGAAAGTCGGTCAGATTGAATAACCCTTGGTATTATACGTGCTCATATTCATGAAATGCGCACCTTCTTTCAGCGGATCAGACCACGCTTTCCCGGCGATGATCCCGCATTGATGCGCGGCGTCGAACATGACCTTTGCGCCGACCTCATCCGCAATCCCACGAATCGCAGCAACCGGATGCTCAAACAAATTCAGGCTGCCACCGATGGTGATCAGCTTCGGGTTCTGCTTTTTTGCCAACGCGCGCAGGCCGTCCAGATCAACGGTGTACCCATCAGCTTCAACCGGTGCGTGGTGAATATTCAATCCAAATAACCCCGCACACCCATCCAGGTGATGGGTCACGTGACCACCGATGGACGCAGGCGGGACGATGATCGCATCACCTGGTTTGCAGGTCGCCATAAACCCGTAAAGGTTTGCAATTGCACCCGAGGGCACGCGAATTTCGGCATATTGTGCATCAAACACTTCCGCCGCCAGCGCCGCTGCAATCACCTCGATCTCTTCAATGGCTTCCAGCCCCATTTCGTATTTGTCGCCCGGATATCCCAGCGACGGGCGCGAGCCGATGCCAGAGGACAAAAGCGCCTCAGCCCGTGGGTTCATTACGTTCGTTGCAGGGTTTAGATTGAAACAATCGCTTTCGTGGATGCGGCGGTTTTCTTCAGCAAGGTCTTCAAGGCGGGATAGAATATCCTGCGGCGCCATCCTGTTGATGGCCTCAGCTATCTCGCCAACGCGCGCCTCGCAGCCCTGCGGCACCCAATCTCTTTTCGCAAGTCCCATGGGAAACCCCTGTCTTTCGCGATGTTTCAACAGTTCTGACGCCCAAATGCGTCGAGGTAAATTCAAAAATTCCACCGGTGTCGGGCTGTCAAACCCGCGTGATGAGGGCTAGGCGCTTGGCCTGCAACCTGCCAGTTTGTATCCAAGAGAAGGAGGATTACCATGCGTGCCCGCGATCTGATTGCCGCCGCCGCCGTATCAATGGCATTGGCCGGTTCGGCAAATGCCAATCCGGAATTCTGGGCCTTCGAGTGGCCGGATACGGATTTCGAAACCACATCCGTCAGCAACTGGAAGGAAATTCTCTCTGGCGGCCCACCCAAAGACGGCATCCCGGCATTGTCGGACCCGCAATTCATCAAGGTTGCTGATGAACGCAAAATCGAGGACCGCGAGCCCGTTATCGCGGTGGAAATCGGCAACGCGAAACCGCGCGCCTATCCGGTGCGGTATCTGACATGGCATGAAATCGTGAATGATACGGTGGGCGGTGTTCCGGTCGCCGTTACTTTTTGCCCCCTGTGCAATTCCGGGATCACATTTGACCGGCGTGTGAATGGCGAGATCCGCACGTTTGGGGTTTCCGGCAAGCTCAGAAATTCAGACATGGTGATGTATGACCGCGAAACTGAAAGCTGGTGGCAGCAGGCCATCGGCGAAGGAATCGTGGGCGTTCATACAGGCGACAAGCTGAAGCAGTTGCCGACATGGATGGAAAGCTGGGCCGAGTTCAAGGAACGTAACCCGGATGGTATCGTCATGGCGGAACCGGCTTTTCGGCGCACATATGGCCGCAACCCCTATGTCAGTTATGACAGCTCAAGCCGTCCGTTCCTTTATAACGGTGAAATGCCGCCTCATGACGTGCCGCCATTGGTGCGGGTTGTGCGCATCGGGGATCGGGCCTGGCCGCTGACCCGACTGGCCGAAGAGGGCGAACTGTCTGAATCCGGGTATGAATTCAGCTGGTCGGAAGGTCAGGCCTCGACCCTTGATTCAGCACGTATTGGCAGCGGTAAAGAGGTTGGCACCATCCGCGTGCGCGACGGGTCGGGCAATGATGTGCCCCATGACGTGATGTTTGCTTTCGCGTTTCATGCGTTTTTTCCCAATGGGAAATGGATGCTGAACTGAGCCACAAGCTACGATGAGTGCTTCCGCACGCTTTTGCTCAAGCAAGGTTTAAGGCGACGCATATTTTGCATTGCGTCGCTGTTCCAATGCGTTGGAAATGCATATTTGAAACGAGAAGAAGCAGGGCGATGCGCGCTATTGCGACAAGGTCACCAAGGCGTGGCGTTTCTTACCCGCTGACAGTTTTATTGGGTTCGTGAGCGCACCTTTGTCCAGCATCAATCCTGCATCGGTCAACGGCGCATCATCAAGACGCGCGCCATTGTCCGCGATCAGCCGCTTGGCTTCCTTGCCTGACTTTGCAAGGCCTGAGCGCACGATAAGCTGAACCACAGAAATACCGTCACCGATTTCGTCTTGTGAAAGGGCCAATGTCGGCAGGTCATCCCCAACGCCGCCCTTTTCAAACACCTCGCGCGCGGTCGCTTCGGCGTTCGCTGCCGCCTCGGTCCCGTGGTTCAGTGTTGTCACTTCATTGGCAAGCCGCACCTTGGCGCCGTTGATTTCCGAACCGCCAAGCGCGCCGAGGCGATCACATTCATCAACCGGCAGTTCCGTGAACATTTTCAGGAACTTGCCAACGTCAGCATCATCAACATTCCGCCACCACTGCCAGAACTGGTAGGGCGTCATCATATCTTCGTTGAGCCACACCGCACCATCAACGGACTTGCCCATTTTCTTGCCATCGGACCGGGTGACGAGCGGCGTTGTCAGGCCAAAGGCTTCTGCCGCGTCGACGCGCCGTATCAGATCCGCGCCAGAGACGATATTGCCCCATTGATCCGAACCGCCCATCTGCAAGGTGCAGCCAAAGCGGCGGTAAAGCTCAAGATAATCATAGCTTTGCAGGAGCATGTAGTTGAATTCGATGAAGGAAAGCGCCTGTTCGCGGTCAAGTCGTGACTTCACACTTTCAAAGGCCAGCATCCGGTTGATGGTAAAATGTTTCCCAATGTCACGCAGGAATTCGACGTATTTCAACTCGTCCAGCCAGTCGGCATTGTTGACCAGCGGGCTGTCCGTTGGTCCGTCGCCATAGGATATATAGCGCGCAAAAACCTGCCGGATGCTGTTGGCATTGGCGTTGATCTGTTCAACCGACAGCATCTTGCGCATTTCATCCTTGCCGGATGGGTCCCCAACCTTGGTCGTGCCGCCACCCATCAGCGTGATAGGGCGGTGCCCGGTCTTTTGAAGCCAGCGCAGAAGCATGATCTGCACCAGATTGCCGATATGGAGCGATGAGGCCGTCAGGTCGTAACCGATATACCCCGTCACCACCTCTTTATGCAGCCGCTCATCCAAAGCTTGCATGTCGGTGCAATCCGCAACGAAACCGCGTGACTGGATTTCGGTCAGGAATTCCGATTTCGGGTGGTAGGTCATCGCGTTTCGGTCCATCGTTTTGTCGCGGTATAACTATGGCGGGGACGAAGGAAAAGCCATGAAGATCGCCGGACTTGATGAGGGGCCGATCTGGGCGCTGGGCGCGATGTCGGGAACGTCGATGGATGGGGTCGATGCGGCCGTGATCCTGACCAATGGTGTCGAGATTTTTGAATTTGGACCGACGCAATACCGCGCGTTTACCGACAAGGTACAGACAGCGATAAGGGCTGCTGTTGGGCAATGGCCTGGGGATCCTGACGTGGCCTATGCGGCAGAAGTGGTAGAGACCGAGCACGCAGAATTGCTGTCAGAATTCGAGGCCGATATCGTCGGATTTCATGGCCAGACTCTGGCGCATGACCCCGGTGGGCGCGGAACGCATCAGGCAGGTGATGGCGGGGTGCTGGCAGCTGCACTTGGCAAGCCCGTAGTGTGGGATTTCCGAACTGCCGATGTGGCGCTTGGCGGGCAGGGCGCCCCACTGGCGCCGTTCTATCATTTCGCTTTGGCGCGCCTGATGGATGCCGCGGAGCCGGTTGCATTTCTGAACCTTGGCGGCGTTGCGAATCTCACTTGGGTCGATCCGACGGCATCTGCGCCTGAAACGCCTGGTGCCTGCCTCGCCTTTGACACCGGACCGGCCAATGCGCCCGTTGATGACCTGGTGCGTGCACGGTTCGGCGCACCGTTTGATCGTGACGGGGCTATTGCCTGTTCCGGCGCGGTAAATCCCGCCGTTGTGGAGGCGTTTCTCGCCCATCCCTTTTTCTTAAAGATGCCGCCGAAGTCTTTGGACCGAAACGATTTTAGCGGATTGATTGAGGATGTGGCGCAGCTTGGAGATTCCGATGCGGTGGCCACATTAACGGCCTGTTCCGTGGCAGCGGTTGTGCGCGCGATGGAGCATTGTCCGAAACCGCCAACGATTCTCTGGGTCGCCGGTGGCGGGCGCAAAAATGCGGCGATGATGGCCTGGCTGGCGCGCGATTTGCCCTTCCCCGTGATGCCGTTGGAGGAGGCGGGACTGGATGGCGACATGCTGGAGGCGCAGGCTTTCGCATTTCTGGCGGTTCGGGTTGCGCGTGGCCTGCCAACCTCCGCGCCCGGCACAACCGGCGTTTCGGCGGCTGTTGGCGGTGGTCGCATCGCTTATCCAGATGCTGGTTGAGCCTTTAAGGCCCGCTCAGATGTCGCGACCGAAAAAATGGATCTGATGGGTGTATTTCGGGTCGGGATCATAGAATGGCGCGCATTCGGTAAAACCGAGTTTCCTGTATAGCGCGATGGCCTCGGGAAGCTCCCGCATAGTGTCCAGAACCATGCGTGCGTAGCCGTCTTTCGCCGCTTGTTCCATCGCCGCCCGACAGAGCGCAACCGCCACCCCGTGACCCCGCGCGGCGTCGGAAACGAAGACGCGCTTTATCTCGCACGTATTTGGGCCGATCCGATGCGTCATGCCGCAGGCCACTACATCGCCGCCAAACTCGCCAACGAGAATGAACCCGTCGGGGCGCGCGTGAAGTTCTGGTAGTCGCTTTAAAAGCGGTTCGTAATCTTCTGATTTATAATAGTCTTCGACGATGTTGGACTTGCCCGCGTTCCGAACAATCAGCAATTCGCGGTACGCTCGGCAAAGGTTGCGTACCGCGCCCATATCCCGTGGTTCTGCTTGCCGGATTTGCAGATCGCTCACCGAAGTATTGAGCGTCCGGCATATTCGGCGCTGTCACCAAGGGATTCTTCAATGCGGATAAGTTGGTTGTATTTCGCCAACCGGTCAGAGCGCGCCAGTGAGCCGGTCTTGATCTGCCCACAGTTGGTGGCGACTGCGAGATCGGCGATGGTCGCGTCTTCCGTCTCGCCGGAGCGGTGGCTCATCACATTCGTGTACCGGGCGCGGTGGGCCATATCGACGGCTTTCAGCGTCTCGGACAGGGTGCCGATCTGGTTGACCTTTACCAGCATCGAGTTGGCGCAGCCCTTTGCGATACCGTCAGCCAATCGCACCGGGTTGGTGACAAACAGATCGTCGCCGACCAGCTGGCATTTATCGCCAATTGCATCGGTCAACGCCTTCCAGCCATCCCAATCATCCTCGTCCATGCCGTCCTCGACCGAGATGATCGGATAGTCGTTTACCAACGCTTCCAGGTAAGCCACATTTTCGGATGAGGTCAGCGTTTTACCTTCTCCAGAAAGAACATACGCGCCGTTCTTAAAGTATTCCGTAGAGGCGCAGTCGAGCGCAAGGTAAATGTCGTCGCCGGGTTTGTAACCGGCCTTTTCGATGCTTTTCAGAATGAAATCCAACGCGTCCCGCGTGGATCCGATATCGGGCGCAAACCCGCCCTCATCCCCGATGCCCGTAGATAGACCCGCCGCCGACAATTCGCCTTTCAAAGTGTGAAATACTTCCGAGCCCATGCGTACCGCGTCACGAATATTCGTGGCCGACACCGGCATGATCATGAATTCCTGAATGTCGATCGGGTTGTCGGCATGCTCGCCCCCGTTGATGATGTTCATCATCGGTACGGGAAGGACGCGGGCCGAGGTGCCACCAACATAGCGATAAAGCGGTTGCGCGGTGTAATCAGCTGCCGCCTTTGCCGCGGCCAGCGACACGCCGAGAATGGCATTTGCGCCGAGGCGACCCTTGTTTGGGGTGCCGTCCAGTTCGCACATTGCGGCATCAATGGATTCCTGCTCAGTTGCATCTTCGCCCAAAAGCGTCTCTGCAATCTCGCCATTGACCGCCATCACGGCCTCCAGCACGCCCTTGCCTTTATAGCGCGCCTTGTCGCCATCGCGTTTTTCGACCGCCTCATGTGCACCCGTGGATGCCCCCGACGGCACAGCTGATCGACCCATCGTGCCATCATCCAGCGTGACATCGACCTCTACCGTGGGGTTTCCCCGGCTGTCGAGGATTTCACGGGCATGAATGTCGATGATGGTGCTCATTTCGTCTTGTCTCCGGTGCGATTTCGCCGGTTCTATAGCAAGGTCGACGGGGTAGTGGAATGATTTGTTAGCGGTAACGTTGACGCAGGTTACTTACACGATGGCGGCTGCTTCCGTCAGGTTCCGCAGCTTTTTCATTGCAAGATCACGGCCCAGAAATCCCAATCCGCAATCTGGTGCCGCGATCAGCCGATCTTGTGGAATGATTTTTGAAATCTCCGCCATCCGCTCTGCAATTTCCTCAACCGGTTCAACACGGCTGGATGCAACGGTGACAAAGCCGACAATCAGGGCAGATCTATCAAACAGGCCAAACAGCTCGTCCGGGTTATGCCTGTGGGCATCTTCGATGGAAATCTGATCTGCAACGCCGTCGACTGCCTTGGCAATCTGAACATAGCTTTGCGGGTCAGCCTTGGGGTAGTCGGTATCATCCAACCGGTTTGGGTACCCACAGCACATGTGCATGACGCGCGTTACGTCGCCCGGCAATCCATCAAAGCACCGGCGCAACGCCTCGACACCGTAGTCCAATGCCTCGTCCGGTTTGCGCGCAAAGATCGGCTCGTCGATCTGGATGTATTTGCACCCCGCTGCGGCAAGCGCGCGCCTCTGAATTCAATGCTGTTGCAAGGTCGAATGCTTGGGTGCGCGGATCAGTATAGTGTTCGTTGGCCGTCGTGTCGGAAATCGTCATTGGCCCGGGCAGAGTTATCTTGACGGCCCGGTCACTGGTCGCTTGCGCCACTTGCCAATCCCGAACCAAGACACTTTCACCCGTCGCGCGCACCGGTCCACGGATCGTTGGCAGTTCTGCGACATAGGCCCCATTTCGAAGCACGCGCTTTGTCAGATTTTGAAAGTCGAACCCTTCAAAGTGGCGACACTGATAGTGCACATAGTTTTCACGGCGAACTTCGCCGTCAGTCGGTACGTCAATGCCGCACGAAATCTGATCAGCGACAACTTCGGCGGTCGCGCGATCAAGCGCCGCCTGAATCTCGGGCGCTTCACTCCATTGGCCCAATACCACGTCGTTATAATCCTCGGCGTCGTGGCCGACCTGAAACCAATCCCGGATCGGAACGTAATCAGGCTTTGGATAGGCGCCGATGCATGTTGTCGGGATGGGCATCGTTCAGCTCTTGTCCTTCAGTCGCACGCCGAAAAGTTCCATCCTGTGGCCCCTTAACTCATACCCCAGTTTTCTGGCGATCTTTTCCTGCAGCACCTCAATCTCTTCATCGACGAATTCTATGACTTCACCGGATTGCACATCAATCAGATGGTCGTGATGTTCGCGCTCGGCGTCTTCATAACGGGCGCGGCCATCGCCGAACTCCAGCTTGTCGAGGATGCCGGCCTCTTCGAACAGTTTGACGGTGCGATAGACTGTCGCCAGCGAAATACGGGGGTCGGCAGCGCTGGCGCGCGCGTAAAGCTCCTCAACATCGGGGTGGTCATCCGAGCTCTCCAAAACCTGAGCGATTACCCGGCGCTGTTCGGTCATACGCAGGTTCTTAGCTTCGCAGCGTTCCAGAATAGTGTCGACCATCGTTCCCCTCGTTTGGCCTTGGACGCTTTTCCTATATTACTGTGTGACTGGAAGCCAGTGATAGCCTTAGGCGGTTACAGTATTCTCGCCAAAGCGCAGAATTCTTCGATGGTCAGGCGCTCCGCCCGGGTTGTGGGATCAATCCCGACCGACTTGAGTATGTCTTCAATGTTCGGTGTTAGTTTTTTTAAGGACGCACGCAGCATTTTACGTCTTTGTCCGAATGCAGCCGCAGTCACGCGCGACAGCGCATCGGCGTCGGCCTCAAACCGCGGCGCGGGCAGGGCGGTCATATGCACCACCGCCGAGCGGACTTTCGGCGCTGGCGTGAATGCTTCGGGCGGCAGATCCATGACGATACGTGTGTCCGCTCTCCATTGTGCCAACACCGCGAGGCGCCCATAGGATTTGGTTCCCGGTTGCGCGGTGATACGTTCGGCCACTTCACGCTGGAACATCAGCGTCAGGCTTTCCCAGACCGGTGGCCATTTGTCGGGCGTCAGCCATCGGATCAAAAGTTCGGTTCCGATGTTATAGGGCAGGTTGGCGACAACCTTGATGGGGGGCGTCAGATGATCCAGCGGGTTCACGGTCAGTGCGTCTGCCTGCATGATATCCAGTCTTCCGGGATATGTACCGGCGATATCCTGAAGGGCGGGCAGGCAGCGTTCGTCTTTCTCGACGGCCAGAACCTTACGTGCCCCTTCCGCCAGCAGCCCGCGTGTCAATCCACCGGGGCCTGGACCGACCTCCAACACATCGGCGTTTGCGATGTCTCCTGCGGAACGGGCGATTTTGGCGGTTAGATTCAGATCTAGCAGAAAATTTTGGCCCAAAGATTTTTTTGCCCGCAAATCGTGCGTTGCGATGACTTCTCTGAGCGGTGGCAGGCCGTCGATCTGGCTCATGATGCGCCGCGCGCCACAGCCATCCTGTCAGCGAGGCGCAAGGCTTCGATCAGGCTGCTTGGATTGGCGATGCCTTTTCCGGCAATATCAAACGCGGTGCCGTGATCTGGCGAGGTCCGGATGAACGGCAACCCAAGCGTGACGTTGACGCCCCGGTCGAAGTCCAGCGTTTTGATCGGGATCAGAGCCTGATCGTGATAGGCGCAGATCGCAACGTCGTATTTTTGGCGGGCTTTGGCGTGAAACATCGTGTCGGCGGGCAGGGGGCCGGTGATGTTTAAACCATCGGCGGCGAGCTTCGCGACGGTTGGCGCGATGATCGTAGCATCCTCATGCCCCATCGCGCCGCCTTCGCCCGCGTGTGGGTTCAGCCCAGCGACGGCAATTTTCGGATTTTCCAAGCCGAAATCTCGCCGCAGTCCGTCGCGGGTGATGCGAATGGTTTCCTCAAGCAGTTGCGGCGTTAGCGCGTCTGGCACCGCTGACAAAGGAACGTGGATTGTGGCAGGAACGACGCGAAGTTGGTCAGACGCCAGCATCATCACTACGCGGTCGACACCGGCTAAAGACGCCAGATATTCAGTGTGGCCGGGATAGGAAAACCCGGCGCCGTCGATCAAAGCTTTCTTGTTGATCGGGCAGGTGCAAATTGCTGCGGCTTCGCCGGACATCGCCAGATTGGCCGCGCGGCTTATCGAGTCCACGACGCCTTGTGCTTGCGCCTTTGACGGTGTTCCCGGCGTACGTTTGCCATCGAAACCAAGCGGCAGCACAGGAAGAGCGTCCGGCATCGTCTCAGCCGCCGCGCAAGGTTTGTCGATTTCCCACCAGATCGCGCCGTCCGGCAGGTGTCGCGGGTCTCCAATCCAGAATAGGACCAGCTCGTGCCGCAATTCCTTCCATGCCATCGCAGCGATTTCCGGACCGATCCCCGCAGGTTCCCCAACCGTCAGCGCAATTGGCGCTTTTGTCATTGCCGCGTAATCACCGCATCCGCGCGCAACTCCGAAAGGTAACCGGACGCATAAGATTGCAAGCGCTGGGTGATCAGGTTCTGGCGCACGGTTTCACGATCGGCGTCTTCGGCAATCGCTAGTGTCCTGCCACACAACATCAGAAAGACCAGCGCCTGGCCGTCACCTGTGGTCAGCGCGGTGGAAACCTCGTTGTCGTCCAGTTTGGCAAGTTCGATGGCGACGTCGCCGGCAATTTCCTCGACCGGAAGCGTGTCGCGCAGAAGTTGGTCCTCGGGCTTGCCCTTTGCAACACCGTAGAGATCATCGCAGGTGTCGATGCGTGCTTTGATCTTTTCAGCCTCGGCCAGCGTAGATGCGGTTCGTCCGCCCGGGATGAAGTAGCGGGCAAATTCGACAGCAACTGCATTCGCGCTGCCGCCCTCGATTTCCTCGATGTCACGCAACTGAAACAACGCAATGGCATTAGGAACCGGGATCGGATCAGTGACCTGCCCGGGCGAAAGAGTCAGAACCTGCGCCCTTACCTGTGGCGGCAGGTTGCCAATAGGGATCCAGTCCTGGCGCCCCCCGCGGCCACGCGATGGCGCCGCGGAAAACCGTCTCGCTGCGGCGGCAAAGGCGGGGAGTGTTGTGATCTGACTAATCTCTTGCGCGCGGCGTTCGGCTGCTGCTTTGCGTTCCGGTGTATTGGCGGGAAGAAATATCTCGGAAATCAGAACCCGCACACCGCCGACAGCTGAATTCGTGGAAGCCGCGGCGAGTGCACGATCAATTTCTGCCTCGCTGACCTGCGCGCGCGGTCCAAACCGTTGACGTACTACGCCACGCCACGCGACCCCGGCACGAACGAAATCCTGAAATGTTTCGCGCGCCACGCCTCGGGCTTCGATGGCTTTGACGAAATCTTCCATCGAAAGGCTTCCGCGGCTGGCGAATTCCTCCATACCCGCAACAACCTGATCTGGCGTCACTTCCACGCCGTTTGCGGCTGCGGCTTCCAGTTGCAACCGCTCTTCGATCAGGCGGTCCATCGCCAGTTCTTCGCCGTTACCAGGTGCATTCAGCAACTCAAAAAACGCAATGCGCTGGTTGACCTCATAGCGCGTAATGACCCGGTCATTGACTTTTGCAACCGGCGCAAACAGGTTTTCCTGGGCCCAAAGCGGAGCGGCGACCAAAAGGGTGCAGGCGAGGATTATCAGGCGCTTCATTGTTATCATTTCCGTTCTGCTCAGCCACTGTGTCTGCATGTGCGTGCGTATTCTCTACCGTCCCGACCAAATCCGTTCAATGACACACCAAGCCCGAATTCGGTCGATGCGGCCACATTAGTTGAGGATGTGAAGCGACGCGAGACCGAAAGGTTAAGGTTCAGACACTCATTTTGGTATTGCAGGCCAAGCCCGGCGCGGGTGGCTTGGTTCGTGTTGCCGTCATAGCGTCCGTTGAAAGAAGCGGTCCAGTGATCTGTGAACCGATAGGATGCGTCAAAGTTGAACTCGTTGATATTGTCTGTGCGTCCCTCGTCCGGGTCGTTCACAACCCAGATATAGCTGGCGGATGCGCTGACTTTTTCGCTTGCCCAGGCTAGCTGGGTCTCGGACTTTGAAAAGCTGAATTGATCGTCAAACAATGACCTGTTTGTCAGCGTCATTCGGTCCACTTTGACCTGCCCCGCCAATAGCCAGTCAGATGATGCCCCATCAAGGCCGGATGCCGCCGTGAATTGGCCGTGATCCTGTAGCCGGAATACTTTGCCGATTGTGGCCGCGTATTCGTTTCCGTTGTCGGCAAGACGCGTCCAGTTGAAACCAGCGGTCGCACGCCAGCCGCGTTCATATCTGTCCGAACCCGGCAAACGGCTGAGAGCAAGTAAGTTGCCTTCGTCAAAGTCGACAATCTTGCTGTCTTCGTTTGGCACGTTGGCGCCTATCGTGTCGGTCCAGGCCAGTTGCACCATTGGCTCTATGATATCGCGCGCACCGTTTTCAGTTGTGCGGGCCATCGGCCAGCGAAGTTCCGCCGCGACCGTTGGTGTGATATGGTTCAAAGAGGTCGCAAAACTCGGATCCTGATCAATCCAATAGAAATCCGCGGCAACCTGTCCTTCAAGGGCACCGACCATGCCGTTGCGAAATATGTGCTGCCCTCGCCAATTCGCCAGCACACCGGCACGGACCAAATCCCTTGCAACACAATCCGTTGGCAAAAGCCCCGCTGTTGCGCAATCTGCCAGAAGCGCGGCGGAAACTGTCTCGGAATTGCGTCTGTGTCCTTCGATGTCAAAGACAAATTTTGCCTTTCCGCCGATGAAATTCGGAGACACGTGCCGTTCATAAGTTGCCCGACCAAGAACCGTGGCCAAGGCATCCTCGGCGTCGATTTCCGCCGCCCGAAGGCTGCGCAGTTGCTGGACGGAAGCCGAGATATGCTCGTTCCGGCGGGTGCGCGTAACTTCGACTTTGTTATTCAAGCGGTCTGCATCGGAATAGCCGTAGGTCAACAAATAGGACGGGTCGGACACCAAACGCAGATCAACGTTGAGGTCGAACCCTTTGGGCAGATCAAACCGCCCATCGGCAAATAGGTAAGAGCGGAGCCGGTCCTGGCCAAGCAGGCCGTCAACTGAAATTGCACCCGTTGCCTCGACTGAACCAAATGTGAATTCGCGACGAAATCGGGCCTCTATGGTTCGCGTTTTGGCGGAGACATAGGGAGTAAGAAGGATGTCTGCGTGTTTTCCCAGGGTTACGAAATACGGGAATTTTAAACCGACGCCTAGGTTGGACGATGTGCGGATTTCAGGGATTAGGAAGCCGGTTGCACGTTTAAGCGTCGGGTCGGGAAAGCGCAGCTTCGGGAAGTAGAGAACCGGCAGACCGGCGACCTCAAACCACGCGTCGTCGAAATAGAGCTGGCGCTCTTCCTGATCATGGACCACACGGCGCGCGCGGATGCGCCAAAGCGGTGTGGGATTGTGTTCACAGACGCGACAGGAAGAGGCGACGGCCTTGTAAAGCTGGTTGTACCTGCCATCGACGCGGTTCATTTCTGTTGCGGCAACCTGCAACTGACCTTCCAGAACAAACCTGGCACCCTGAATGATCCCTCGCCGGAAATCGCGCGACAGAACCGCGCTTTGGCCGGTCAGAACGCCGCCATCGGTTTCGACAACGGTAAAATCCCCATTGATCTGAATTTCGTCCGTTGAGCGCGTGTAAACCAGCTGCTGTGCCAGCAAACGTTGACCCTGATGCAGGATTTCGACGTTGCCGGACGCCGTAACGACATTTCCGCCATCTGAGATACTAATCCTATCCGCGATCAATGTGGCCGCGTCCTGCGCCAGCGCATTCATCGGCAGTAGCAAAACCAGAATTGCCACGATCCACCGCATCAGCCGTCCTCGAGCCCCAGTATGATCCCGAAAGATAGGAGAATTGCGGCCAGGGGTGGGCTCCATGCGGCCAAAAGCGCAGGAATTTGTCCGTTCTCACCGAGAATCTGTGCGAAATTTCGAATGAAATACATCGCAAATCCAATGCCGAGCGCAGTGAGAACCATGACCCCCGTGCGCCCGAACCGCGTGTGTCGCATTGTCAGGCTCGCACCGATCAGCACCATTGCTGCCAGCATGAAGGGCAGAGCGAATTCCATTTGCAGCCAGACCCTGTGGCTGCGCGCCGAAAATCCGGCACGCTCCAGCTGTTCGATGAATGCCGGTAATTCCCAGATCGGGATTGTGGATGGCGTGCCAAAACTGTCCTGAATTTGTTCGAGTGTCAGGTCAGACGGGATACGAAGCGTTTCATGTCGTACTGCATCACGTTCTGGATTGTCGGATGCGCCGAGGTCCCAACGCTTCGCCGACTGCAGCAACCAGGCGCCTTCCATCAATTCTGCTGTTCTGGCCTCGACACGGTAACTCGGGGCACCATCAGGGCCGAAACCGAGGAACGTCACGCCAAACAGCCGTGTGCCGTCGAGATTTGACTGACGGGCGCGAATGACGGTTTGGCCCTCCGGCCCGCCTTGACGAAGCCAAAGGCCCTCGCGGCTGATCGACAACACGCTGGACGCGCCTTGAACATGGCCGTTTGAGACGATTTCGTATTGCTTGGAAGTTGCCGCCACGATTGGGTTGAATACCGCAACGGCGACGCCGCCAAGCGACAAGGCGACAATCACTGGCGCAAACAACGCGCGTGCGGCAGAACGCCCGGACGCCCGCGTCACCACTAGTTCAGAGGATCGGGAAAGCGCCAGAAACAATACCAGCGTCGAAAGGATCATGATCAGGGGGAGAATTCGATACACGCCCTGTGGGACGTTTAACAAAGTTAGTTTGACGATCTCGACGAAACCAATCGTATCACTTTCGAACTTTCTGATCTGCTCGACCATGTCGAGCAGCACGAAGATACAGAAAAAGATCGCGAAAACGGCGGAAAACACCATCAGGAAACGCCATGCGAAATAGCGGTGCAGGATCATGCCGACTGCCTCCGCGTGAATTTTCGCAATAACGCGGGTTGGTCTGAGATCCAAAGCAGTACAGCCGCCATTACAAGGCCAAGGACAGTGGCACCATAAGCCATGAACCACAATTGCGCGTCGGATCGCGCAATATCTGCAAATGCATTGTCCATGCTTTTTAAAATAATTAGCGCGACTATTGCTGCGATGATCTGGCGCCAAAGGCCAAAGCGGCTGAATGATCCAAGCAGCATTGCGGCAAATCCGACTGTTGCAGCGACGATGCTTAGCAGCGCCTGGCTGAAGCGACCATGACCTTCATAGAGAAGAATGGCGCGCGATTGCCCGGTTTCCTTCTGGATTTGCGAAGAGGGATTGAGCAATTGGTTTGTCGAAAGTTCTTTGGCGGATCGCGCGCTAGGCGCAATTCCATCGACAAGTGACGCGATATTATAGGCAAAGTCTTCAAAACGGGTCGTAGAAAGGCGCCCGTCTGTGCCCAGCTCTTGCGCAATGCCGTCAAACATCACCAGCCTTGGACCATCCTCATGCCTGATCAAAAGTGCGAGGCGGGCGGAATAAGTGACTGCCCCGCCGTTTTCGCCGACATCGTTCAGAAAGACATCCTTCAACTGGCCGTCAGCGGTAATTTCGCGGATATAGAAAGTGACGCCTTCAGATGGGTGAAGGAATTGCCCCTCCGTCAGCAATCTGGCAGTGACATTTTCCGATATTTCTGCTTGCCGGTCGCTTAGGCGTGAAATGCTTAGCGGGACGAGGAAATGGGTGAGTATTGAAACGAGAACGGCGACGATAACACCGAACCATAAGACGGGCACGGCCATGCGCCACGGGCTGTGCCCGGCGGCCTGCGCAACGAGAAGTTCGGATTCTGACGTCAGCCGGTTTGTGACATAAAGCGACGCCGCGAATGCCGCGATTGGGATGACCAACCTGATGACGTTTGGCAGGGTCAGTGCGGTGAATTCCAGAAACACTCCTGCGGATTGGCCATCGGCAATCAAACGGTCGAACAGAACGACCGCGCGATTGACCCAATAGACCATGACCAGAATCAGCGAAAACAGGCCAAACAGCATCATCAGCTGCGACAAGAAATATCGGTCGAACTTGGTCACCCGCCGCCCTGTCTTTTCTGCCCTGCTCGTTTTTCGCCACCCTACAGAAGATTTGCCGATTGGAAAACTGTTAACTGGTCAATTCAGGCACGAGGTCCTAGGTATCATTCAAAGCCCTGAAGATTGAGATGCCATATGACTGATATTAGCCCCGTGAGCGTGACCGAACTTTCGCTTGATGCTATTGCGGAAGCCACAGGACGAGTTGTGACAATTGCCGGTCCAGACGGGAAATTGGATCGAACGGGACGGCGCATCAACCGGCTGACACGCGGCGCATTGCAGCGCTTTGTCGATGCTGAGAATTTTGAGAAGCTGAAAGAGGGTGAAGCGGCTGACCTGGCATTTCCGGCGGGCATGGCAGCAAGCGCAGTGCAGGTCGTGAAACTCGGCAAACAGGCTGATGCACTTACAGCGCGTAAGGCCGGTGCAGCCATCGGTCAATCAAAAAAACTAAACGACCTCAATGCCTTCTTAGGCAATATTAAACGATCAGAAGATTTCATTTTAGGCGCATTGTTGCGAGATTACGCCTTTCACGAACACAAGACCGGCGATGCCGTGCGCGATGGTGATATCACCTTGCATGTCACCCAACCCGACGAAGTGAAGGAAGCACTAACACGCGCGGAGTCGCTGGCACAGGGTGTGTTTTTTACACGCGATCTGGTGTCTCAGCCGTCGAATGTGCTGACAACGACAGAGTTCGCTGCGCAGTTGGAAGCGTTGGGCAAATTGGGTGTGAAAGTTGAGGTGCTTGACGAGCCCGAACTTGAAAAGCTGGGAATGCGCACGCTTCTTGGTGTCGGCCAAGGCAGCCGCAGCCCTTCGAAAGTTGTGGTAATGCAATGGAATGGCGGCGGGGAAGAATCACCGTTTGCATTGGTCGGAAAGGGTGTGGTTTTCGATACCGGGGGAATCAGCCTCAAACCCGCCGCCGGTATGGAAGACATGACGATGGACATGGGCGGCGCAGGTGTCGTTGCCGGTGTGATGAAAGCTCTGGCGCTGCGTAAAGCGAACGCCAATGTCGTGGCGTTGGTCGGGTTGGTGGAAAACATGCCTGACGGCAATGCGCAAAGGCCAGGCGATGTCGTGGCTTCAATGAAGGGCGACACCGTCGAGGTGATCAACACCGACGCCGAGGGGCGTTTGGTCTTGTGCGATGTGATGTGGTACGCGCAGGATCGGTTCAAGCCATCGGGTATGGTCGATCTGGCCACCCTTACCGGCGCGATCATCATCGGGCTTGGCCACGACAATGCCGGGGCATTTTCGAACAATGATGAGTTGTGCAATGCCTTCCTTAAGGCGGCAAAGGCGGAGGGCGAAGGTGCCTGGCGGATGCCGCTGGGTGACAGCTATGACAAGCTTTTGAAATCCGATGTGGCGGATATGAAAAATATTGGCGGGCGGGCCGCTGGATCGGTAACTGCTGCACAGTTTCTAAAGCGGTTCGTCAAAGACGATACGCCGTGGATTCATCTGGACATTGCCGGGGTCGCCTCAACCCCGAAAGATACGGCAATGGCGCCAAAAGGTGCCTCCGGCTGGGGTGTTTTGGCGTTGAACCGGCTGATTGCCAACCGCTACGAGGGATAAAGCGCTATGGGCGCGGCAATGTTTTATCACCTGACCCGCCAACCGCTTGAAGCGGTTTTGCCGGCACTTCTGGCACGCTCAACCGACGCAGGCTGGCGGGTCTACATTCGTGGAACGTCAACTGAACGGCTGGCTTGGCTGGATGAGAAACTTTGGCTCGGTCCTGAAGAAGGGTTCTTGCCGCATGGGATGTCGGGTGGCGAACATGACGCGGATCAACCAATCCTGTTGGGATCTGATATAAAAGCTGCGAACGAAGCAGACTGCCTGATGTCGGTTGACGGTGCGGATGTGTCGGCCAAGGAGGTAGTCGATCTTGAAAGGGTCTGCATACTGTTTGACGGAAATGACGGCGACAGCCTTCTGCACGCGCGGGGTCAGTGGAAGACATTGACCGAAGCAGGATGTGACGCCCAATATTGGAGCCAGGAATCCGGCAAATGGGAGATGAAGGCGGAATCGGGCGCCAAATCCGATTGAAGGATTGAACTTAAGATCATGGCGCAAAACTTTGATAACACACCCGAAATCGCCCTTGAATGGCATAGGGCTGGCATGGGCGCGGCGTTGGCGACGGTTATGGAAACCTGGGGATCTGCGCCGCGCCCGGTTGGTAGTCAGTTGGCAATATCCGGTTCCGGCGAAATCATGGGCAGCGTGTCTGGCGGATGTGTCGAGGGCGCGGTCGTTGTTGAGGCAATGGACGCATTGGAGGACGGTAAGCCGCGTATCCTTGAATATGGTGTTAGCGACGACGAGGCTTTCGCCGTTGGGTTGGCGTGCGGTGGTACAATCCGGGTTTTGGTTGAACCGTTGGGGGCCGCGATCAATGAGGAATTGCTTTCCCAACTTTGCGATGCGAGGCGAGACAGAGCGGCCATCGCCTATGTTGTCAACATCGACACTTGGTCGCGGCGACTGGAACCACGAGGGCAGGAGGCGCTGGAGCACCGCTTTATCGCTGACAAATCCGGAATTGATGGCGCCGAATTCATTGCCATACACAACCCGCCATTGAGGCTCGCCGTTGTCGGTGCGGTGCACATCGCGCAGCCATTGATGGTCATGGCCCGGTTGGCCGGTTTTGACGCGGTGCTGATCGACCCGAGAGAAGCTTTCGGCGCGGCAACACGGTTTGAGGGCGAAAGCATAATCCACGACTGGCCGGATGAGGCATTGGAGGCACATGGGCTGGACGCCAGAACCGGCGTCATCACGCTGTCCCATGATCCGAAACTCGACGATCCCGCGCTCAAAACGGCGCTCAGATCCGATGCATTCTACATTGGAGCGTTGGGAAGCACACGGACCCATGCAAAGCGGGTGGCTCGTTTGGAAGAGATGGGGTTCAGCTCGTCAGACATTGAACGCATTCATGCGCCTATTGGGTTGAACATCGGCGCGAAATCACCCGCGGAAATCGCCGTTTCAATCTTGGCGGAGATCACTGAAACGCTTCGTAACCCGGTATGATATTCGGGCCGGTACCAGTAGCGACCGCATTGGGTACAATCCTTGCGCATTCCGAGATCGCAGCAGATTCTAAGGCCACTGAAAGCGGGACCTACAAAGTTGCAAAAGGCACGACGCTGACAGAACAGCATCTGCGTGATTTGGCGGCGAATGGGTTGAGTGAGGTTGTCGTCGCGCGCTTAGAAGCGGGGGACGTGTCTGAAGACGCCGCAGCAACGCAACTTGCCGGGGCGCTTGCCGAACACGGCGCAGAGTTGGACCTGGCAACGGCAGCGCGAGGTCGCGTAAATATTCGCGCGCGTACCGCCGGTGTCGTGGAGCTTAACGCCGACGCGATAATTGCCGCCAACAGGGTGGACCCCGGCATCACAATTGCAACTGTCCCGAAATGGCAGCGCATGGCCAAGCGCGGGTTGATCGCGACGATCAAGATCATTCCCTATGCGGTTCCAAAGGTGGCGTTACACGCGGCCTGCGACCATGCGCGCGCGTCAATGACACTTCGTGTGCCTCATATCGCGACAGCAACCCTGATCGAAACAGCAATCGGGGGCAAGACACCCACCACCAAAGGACGCAATGCGATTGAGGCGCGTCTGGAACGCCTTGGGGTTGCGTTGTCGGAGCGTGTCATTGTGGCCCATGAGAGCAATGCGATTGCGCGTGCCTTGCAGGATGCGCCGGGCGCGTTGCTTTTGATCCTCACAGGATCGGCAACCTCGGATTCTCGCGATGTTGCACCACAGGCAGTACGAATGGGCGGTGGAGAGGTGGAACACTACGGAATGCCGGTGGACCCCGGAAATTTACTTTTCCTCGCCAAAATTGGGGACCGCCCGGTAATTGGCCTGCCCGGATGCGCGCGTTCTCCAGCGCTGAACGGTGCGGATTGGATTTTGGAGCGCGTCATTTGCGGCGTGGCAGTCCAACCTGGCGACATCATGGCGATGGGTGTCGGCGGGTTACTGAAGGAAATTCCGTCCCGGCCAGAGCCAAGAGAACGCCGCTAATTTACCTACACGCCTTGTCGTCGTATTGATCCCGTCGCCGCAGCCAAGCCATTGGCCAGGGCAGGTTGCCTTCGTCCCGACCTTTTGGCGCAATGTCCATCAGGTGGTATGCCCCGTTTAGCATATCGAGACCGCGCCCAAATGTTCCGTAAGTGTGGTAAATCTTGTCACCTTCACGCTGCCAAACGGTGATCCCCGGGGCCTCCGTCGATGGAAATCCGCGCGGCGCGTAATTGTACTCGGCATTGCCTGCGTCAACTTCTGCCTGCGTGAAACTGACCTGCATATCGCGGTTGAAATCGCTGCCAGCCGCGCTGACCCATTCAAACTGCCAACCCATTCGGTCGCGATAGGCCTGAATGATGTCCAGCGGCGCGCTGGAAACGAAAGCAAGCGTAATGTCGCGATGCGCCAGATGGGCATCTATGCCATCAAAATTATCGCCCCAGTAGGAACAGCTTGGGCAACCTTCTTTCCAATCCGGTCCGTACATGAAGTGATAGAGGATCAATTGGCTTCTGCCGTCGAAAAGCTCTTTCAACGACTTCGGACCGGACGCAGTTTCAAAGTTGTATTCGTAACTCCCAAGCACCCCCCACGTTTGAGTGTTATTGTCAGTTTTATGGTGAGTCGAATTTGCCATTTTGCGCGTGTTTTTTTTCTTTCTTGGTAACTCCCAAGCACCCCCCACGTTTGAGTGTTATTGTCAGTTTTATGGTGAGTCGAATTTGCCATTTTGCGCGTGTTTTTTTTTCTTTCTTGTCTGAATTCTGTGGCGCCGGGTTGATTTCTCTGAATCAGTGGTGGGATGGATCAGGTTGCCGCCCTTGAACAACTTCTCGCCACGGCTCTGCGTCGGATCGCTGAGCTTGAAGCTGCGTTGGCGAGCATGGCGGAAGAGATCACGGACCTGCGCCGACAGTTGGCCAAGAACAGCAGCAATAGCAGCAAGCCCCCTTCAAGTGATGGCCTGAAGAAGCCAGCCCCGCGCAGCCTGCGTGGCAAATCCGGAAAGAAAAGTGGCGGCCAAGTTGGCCACCGGGGCGACACCCTGCGCCAGACGTCAACACCCGACTTTGTCGAACGGCATGAGGCGACGCATTGCAGCGCCTGTCAGAGCGCCCTGACGGCGGAGATGGTGAAAGGGATCGAGAAGCGTCAGGTGTTCGACTTGCCTGCGCCACGCCTGGAGGTCACCGAGCATCAGGCGGCGGTTTATTGTTGCGACCATTGTCGAGCCACGACGACGGCTGGCTTTCCCGATGGCGTGGCCGCGCATGTGCAATATGGCACGCGCATGCGGGCAGTGGCGGTCTATTGCAATGTTCAGCAGCTGATACCCGAGGATCGGGTCTGCCAGCTTATGCGCGACCTGTTTGGGGCCACCAGCTTGTGCGCGGCCAGCGTGACCAACTGGACGCGCGGCGCGGCAAATAAGATGGGTGTCGTGGTTGAACACATTCTCGCCCGGCTTGCCGAAGGCGGCGTTCGGCATCTGGACGAGACCGGACTTCGTGTTGCCGGCAAGCTGCACTGGCTGCACACGATCTGCGATACCGCCTTCACCCATTACCGCATCAGCGCCAAACGCGGTGCTGTTCCAACCTTCCTGACCGGCGGGACGATCATTCATGATCACTGGAAACCCTACTACGCCCATATGAGCGGAGTGGACGCCCACGCCCTCTGCGGGGCGCATCACTTGCGCGAACTCAAGGCCATCGAAGAGATCGAAAAAGAGCCTTGGGCGACGGAGATGAGCGCAGTGCTTCATAGCGCCAATCAGCTCAGATGCGCGGCTCAGGATCAAGGCGAGACCGAACTCCCGGAACTGGTTCGCCAGGGTATAGTCACCAGATACATGGCGATCCTCGCCAAGGGGCTCGCCTTCCACGAACGCCAGCCCCCGCTGGCCAAAAGCCCCGGCACCCGCGGCCGAAAAGCCAGGCGGCCAGGCCACAACCTGCTCCTCCGCCTGCGTGACTACCGCGATGACGTTTTGCGATTCATCGCCGACTTCGCGGTCCCATTCACAAACAATCAGGCCGAACAGGACCTGCGCATGATGAAGCTGCGCATGAAAATCTCGGGCACCTTCCGCACCCTCGAGGGCGCGCGGGTCTTCGCCGACATCAGGTCCGTCATCTCGACGGCCAGAAAACACCGGTTCAACATCCTGGAAATCCTGACCCTGTCACCACCTCAGATCATCGCACGGCTCTGACGGAACAAAACCCCGCAACCCTATCGGACAGGGTGCTTGGGAGTTACCTTTCTTGTCTGAATTCTGTGGCGCCGGGTTGATTTCTCTGAATCAGTGGTGGGATGGATCAGGTTGCCGCCCTTGAACAACTTCTCGCCACGGCTCTGCGTCGGATCGCTGAGCTTGAAGCTGCGTTGGCGAGCATGGCGGAAGAGATCACGGACCTGCGCCGACAGTTGGCCAAGAACAGCAGCAATAGCAGCAAGCCCCCTTCAAGTGATGGCCTGAAGAAGCCAGCCCCGCGCAGCCTGCGTGGCAAATCCGGAAAGAAAAGTGGCGGCCAAGTTGGCCACCGGGGCGACACCCTGCGCCAGACGTCAACACCCGACTTTGTCGAACGGCATGAGGCGACGCATTGCAGCGCCTGTCAGAGCGCCCTGACGGCGGAGATGGTGAAAGGGATCGAGAAGCGTCAGGTGTTCGACTTGCCTGCGCCACGCCTGGAGGTCACCGAGCATCAGGCGGCGGTTTATTGTTGCGACCATTGTCGAGCCACGACGACGGCTGGCTTTCCCGATGGCGTGGCCGCGCATGTGCAATATGGCACGCGCATGCGGGCAGTGGCGGTCTATTGCAATGTTCAGCAGCTGATACCCGAGGATCGGGTCTGCCAGCTTATGCGCGACCTGTTTGGGGCCACCAGCTTGTGCGCGGCCAGCGTGACCAACTGGACGCGCGGCGCGGCAAATAAGATGGGTGTCGTGGTTGAACACATTCTCGCCCGGCTTGCCGAAGGCGGCGTTCGGCATCTGGACGAGACCGGACTTCGTGTTGCCGGCAAGCTGCACTGGCTGCACACGATCTGCGATACCGCCTTCACCCATTACCGCATCAGCGCCAAACGCGGTGCTGTTCCAACCTTCCTGACCGGCGGGACGATCATTCATGATCACTGGAAACCCTACTACGCCCATATGAGCGGAGTGGACGCCCACGCCCTCTGCGGGGCGCATCACTTGCGCGAACTCAAGGCCATCGAAGAGATCGAAAAAGAGCCTTGGGCGACGGAGATGAGCGCAGTGCTTCATAGCGCCAATCAACTCAGATGCGCGGCTCAGGATCAAGGCGAGACCGAACTCCCGGAACTGGTTCGCCAGGGTATCGTCACCAGATACATGGCGATCCTCGCCAAGGGGCTCGCCTTCCACGAACGCCAGCCCCCGCTGGCCAAAAGCCCCGGCACCCGCGGCCGAAAAGCCAGGCGGCCAGGCCACAACCTGCTCCTCCGCCTGCGTGACTACCGCGATGACGTTTTGCGATTCATCGCCGACTTCGCGGTCCCATTCACAAACAATCAGGCCGAACAGGACCTGCGCATGATGAAGCTGCGCATGAAAATCTCGGGCACCTTCCGCACCCTCGAGGGCGCGCGGGTCTTCGCCGACATCAGGTCCGTCATCTCGACGGCCAGAAAACACCGGTTCAACATCCTGGAAATCCTGACCCTGTCACCACCTCAGATCATCGCACGGCTCTGACGGAACAAAACCCCGCAACCCTATCGGACAGGGTGCTTGGGAGTTACCCTTAAAGGCGAATAACCGCGACATATTGCCCGCGAATTCAGCTTAATTCCGCTTATTACCTAACCCCGATACTGGATAAGACGTTGGCGTCACCAGTGCACTACTCGACAGAATTTTTTCGTAGTTTTTTGATTCGTTTTTTACGATACTCGTTGACCCTTTTTCGCAGAGGGTTGCGATGAGGGATTTCCACCATTGTTATGGAAATGATCCTCGGTTCTCTCAAAGCCTCATTTGGCTCCAGTTCAACGGCAATTCCGCCAAACTCTCCAAGAAATAGAACATTTGAAACGGTTTCGTGATCTGCTTTGAATGTATCAGGGTCATTTTTCCGTACGTGTTTCGGGATGATCACCTGAAAGGGAGTGGCAGCCATCAGATCGAGCACAAGTGTCATGGTTCTTTTAGGGAGCGCAGCCAGTTCATTGAGCTTATCCGTGAGGGCGTAGAAACGGTTGGGGTCCTCTTCCATCATGTCGAACATGAGGTCCCGGATCTTCTCATAAGCGAGATCTTCGTTGATTGGGAAGTTGTTCTCCATGGCGCGCACCTTTTGCCCCGTGTTGACCAGCCTGAATGCCCCCGTGATTAGTATGGGGTGAGAGGGGTTTCCAGGTACGTTGCCCCATGATTCAAGGTTCAAAAGCGACACAATATGGACCGCCACTCATGTCGATCACTAACACCGCACTTTTTGTCTGTCTCGATGACTTTGCAAAAACCTACGAGGACTGGGAGCGCCACCGGTTGATCCCCTCGGGTCGTCAGAGGCTTCGCGCCGGCAAGCTGACCCTGGGGGAGAGCCTGTTCATCATGGTCTTGTTTCACTTGTCGCCGTTCAAGGACTTCAAACATTATTGGATTTATGGCGTTGAGCAGAAATACCGTGACTGCTTTGGCAACCTCCCGAGCTATGGTCGGTTTGTCAGCCTCATGCCAAGATTAATGGTGCCGTTTTGCATACTGCTGCACTGCTTCAGCGGTGAAAAAACCGGCGTCTATTTTGCCGACAGCACTAAGCTCGCGGTCTGCCACAATGCCCGCATTAATCGAAACAAGGTCTTCAAGGGGCTGGCAAAGCGCGGTCGCAGCACAATGGGCTGGTTCTTTGGCTTCAAACTGCATCTAATCATCAACAACAAGGGGGAGATCATGGCCGTCAAAATCACGGCAGGTAATGTCGATGATCGAAAGCCGTTTGAAGCCATGATCGCGGGCCCCGAAGGCAAAATATTTGCTGATAAGGGCTATATCTCCAAATCCCTCTTCCAACGGCTCTGGCAGCGTGGGCTCCACCTCGTCACCGGCATTCGCCGCAACATGAAAAACTATCTCCTGCCAATCCTGAACAAAATCCTGTTGCGAAGGCGGTTCATCATCGAAACTCTGTTCGATAAGTTGAAAACCAGCATGGGACTGGAACACACTCGACACAGATCGCCTGCCAACGCATTCGTACACCTCATCTCGTGTGTCGCAGCCTATATGCTCGGGAAAACCAAAGTTAAAATGGGACCCATAACCGTGCCGGAAACAATCAGGCAGGTCGAATACCAGATATAGCGCTTATCCAGAACTCAGGTTACCTAACAATGCGTGCGCGAGTTATGGCTGAATCTGGTGTTCGCGTGGTTTGAGTGTTGGCGGTGCATCTGTTTGGATTGTTTTTGCAAAAACCCAATCCGACCCAAGAAGGACGCACCACCATGGACGAGACTAACATCGTTGAATTTGCCGGTCGAGAGGTCAGCCTTGATCCGTTGACTGAGCTTTTGCGCACGGGCGCGCAGGCTCTGATCCAAGCCGCCGTTCAAACTGAGCTTGCGGAATTGATGGATCGCTTTGCTCACCTCAAAACACCAGACGGGCGCGCCGGGGTGGTACGTAATGGCAGTCATCCCGCCCGTGAAATCCAAACGGGTGTTGGACCTGTGACCGTAGAGATTCCAAAGATACGCTCGAAAACCGGCAAGCCAGTGAGTTTCCGCTCCGCGCTCGTACCGCCCTACGTGCGCAAGACCAAGACGCTGCAGGCTGCGATCCCCTGGCTCTACCTCAAAGGCATTTCCACTGGCGAAATGGGAACGGCGCTGAAGGGTTTGCTCGGGGCTAATGCCACCGGATTTTCGGCCAAAACAGTTGCCAGATTGAAGGCCGAATGGGCCGCTGAATACAGGGCGTGGCGCACCGCAGACCTGTCCCAAGACGAGTGGGTCTACATCTGGGCCGACGGTATTCACAGTGGCTTACGCGGCGAGGATCACAAGTTGCGCGCGCTGGTCGTGATCGGCGTAAATACCCGTGGTCAGAAACAATTTCTGGCAATCGAGGACGGCACTCGTGAAAGCACACAGAGCTGGAGGGAGGTTCTAATCGGCCTCAGAGAACGCGGTCTCAACACTCCAAAATTGGCCATCGGAGACGGTGCTCTGGGATTCTGGGCCGCTCTTGAAGAAACCTATCCGGGCACACCTCAACAACGCTGCTGGGTGCATAAGACGGGCAACGTCCTCAACTGTTTTCCCAAGTCCACCCAGCCAAAAGCCAAAACGATGCTGCACGATATCTGGCGCGCTGAAACGCGCAAGTCAGCTGAACAAGCGTTCGATCTTTTCGTGAAAACGTTTGAAGACAAGTACCCCAAAGCCACCGCCTCGCTTCAGAAAGATCGAACCGAACTGCTGGCATTCTACGATTTTCCCGCAATGCATTGGCAAAGCATCCGAACGACCAATCCAATTGAATCCGCCTTTGCCACGATCCGTCATCGCACCAAGCGCTCAAAGGGCTGTCTGGCCCGCGACGGCATGCTCCACATGATCTTCAAACTGGGGCAGTGCGCCGAACAAAACTGGCGCAAACTTCGCGGCTTCAATCATCTCGCCGACGTCATCCAAGGCGTCAATTTCAAAGACGGCATCAAGCAAACCCAGACCGAAACCGCCGCCGCATGAAAGATCCCGCAAACACCAGATTTGACAATAACTCGGTAGCACTTCGACCATCGTAGACATAGACGCCGCTACAACTATCGATGCGGCAATCTTGGATGCCGGTCCAAGCGGTATTCCCACTGGGGCGAAAAAATTACGGCTCAGCTCCGTTGCGCCAATTGGTAAACAGGTGACCGTGCGCGGCCAGTCCAAGAATTTCAACGCAGATATTCTTCGCGTCAACGATGACCCAAAGTACTTTGGTAATATGATGGCGCATCGCGTTACAATAGACGATTCCGGGGCGAGCGGTGATAGTGGAGGCTTAACAACCCTTAGCTCTACATCAGATGCTATCGGCTTATACATTGGAAGTTCAGGCATAGCCTCAGAAGGCCTCATTCAATCAATGAAGCAAGTCTGTGAATATTTTGAAATCGATCTAAAGGATTAGATGATGAACGACTCCAAAAACACCCTTAACCTCATTGTGGATCAAGGACAAAACTCAAGCGCACCATCATCGGGTGATCGTATGGGAGGCCAGGAGCACGGCGTTGTCGAGTGGATCACCGGCAAGGTCGTAAAACAAGTAGATGCTGCCAAAATGTAACTCCCAAGCACCCTGTCCGATAGGGTTGCGGGGTTTTGTTCCGTCAGAGCCGTGCGATGATCTGAGGTGGTGACAGGGTCAGGATTTCAGGATGTTGAACCGGTGTTTTCTGGCCGTCGAGATGACGGACCTGATGTCGGCGAAGACCCGCGCGCCCTCGAGGGTGCGGAAGGTGCCCGAGATTTTCATGCGCAGCTT
The DNA here is from genome assembly GCA_951812305.1 of uncultured Paracoccaceae bacterium. Lineage (GTDB taxonomy): Bacteria > Pseudomonadota > Alphaproteobacteria > Rhodobacterales > Rhodobacteraceae > Rhodobacter_B. The sequence goes on along the minus strand of CATOSB010000002.1, from coordinate 38,416 downwards.
CATCATGCGCAGGTCCTGTTCGGCCTGATTGTTTGTGAATGGGACCGCGAAGTCGGCGATGAATCGCAAAACGTCATCGCGGTAGTCACGCAGGCGGAGGAGCAGGTTGTGGCCTGGCCGCCTGGCTTTTCGGCCGCGGGTGCCGGGGCTTTTGGCCAGCGGGGGCTGGCGTTCGTGGAAGGCGAGCCCCTTGGCGAGGATCGCCATGTATCTGGTGACTATACCCTGGCGAACCAGTTCCGGGAGTTCGGTCTCGCCTTGATCCTGAGCCGCGCATCTGAGCTGATTGGCGCTATGAAGCACTGCGCTCATCTCCGTCGCCCAAGGCTCTTTTTCGATCTCTTCGATGGCCTTGAGTTCGCGCAAGTGATGCGCCCCGCAGAGGGCGTGGGCGTCCACTCCGCTCATATGGGCGTAGTAGGGTTTCCAGTGATCATGAATGATCGTCCCGCCGGTCAGGAAGGTTGGAACAGCACCGCGTTTGGCGCTGATGCGGTAATGGGTGAAGGCGGTATCGCAGATCGTGTGCAGCCAGTGCAGCTTGCCGGCAACACGAAGTCCGGTCTCGTCCAGATGCCGAACGCCGCCTTCGGCAAGCCGGGCGAGAATGTGTTCAACCACGACACCCATCTTATTTGCCGCGCCGCGCGTCCAGTTGGTCACGCTGGCCGCGCACAAGCTGGTGGCCCCAAACAGGTCGCGCATAAGCTGGCAGACCCGATCCTCGGGTATCAGCTGCTGAACATTGCAATAGACCGCCACTGCCCGCATGCGCGTGCCATATTGCACATGCGCGGCCACGCCATCGGGAAAGCCAGCCGTCGTCGTGGCTCGACAATGGTCGCAACAATAAACCGCCGCCTGATGCTCGGTGACCTCCAGGCGTGGCGCAGGCAAGTCGAACACCTGACGCTTCTCGATCCCTTTCACCATCTCCGCCGTCAGGGCGCTCTGACAGGCGCTGCAATGCGTCGCCTCATGCCGTTCGACAAAGTCGGGTGTTGACGTCTGGCGCAGGGTGTCGCCCCGGTGGCCAACTTGGCCGCCACTTTTCTTTCCGGATTTGCCACGCAGGCTGCGCGGGGCTGGCTTCTTCAGGCCATCACTTGAAGGGGGCTTGCTGCTATTGCTGCTGTTCTTGGCCAACTGTCGGCGCAGGTCCGTGATCTCTTCCGCCATGCTCGCCAACGCAGCTTCAAGCTCAGCGATCCGACGCAGAGCCGTGGCGAGAAGTTGTTCAAGGGCGGCAACCTGATCCATCCCACCACTGATTCAGAGAAATCAACCCGGCGCCACAGAATTCAGACAAGAAAGAAAAAAAAACACGTAACTCCCAAGCACCCTGTCCGATAGGGTTGCGGGGTTTTGTTCCGTCAGAGCCGTGCGATGATCTGAGGTGGTGACAGGGTCAGGATTTCCAGGATGTTGAACCGGTGTTTTCTGGCCGTCGAGATGACGGACCTGATGTCGGCGAAGACCCGCGCGCCCTCGAGGGTGCGGAAGGTGCCCGAGATTTTCATGCGCAGCTTCATCATGCGCAGGTCCTGTTCGGCCTGATTGTTTGTGAATGGGACCGCGAAGTCGGCGATGAATCGCAAAACGTCATCGCGGTAGTCACGCAGGCGGAGGAGCAGGTTGTGGCCTGGCCGCCTGGCTTTTCGGCCGCGGGTGCCGGGGCTTTTGGCCAGCGGGGGCTGGCGTTCGTGGAAGGCGAGCCCCTTGGCGAGGATCGCCATGTATCTGGTGACTATACCCTGGCGAACCAGTTCCGGGAGTTCGGTCTCGCCTTGATCCTGAGCCGCGCATCTGAGCTGATTGGCGCTATGAAGCACTGCGCTCATCTCCGTCGCCCAAGGCTCTTTTTCGATCTCTTCGATGGCCTTGAGTTCGCGCAAGTGATGCGCCCCGCAGAGGGCGTGGGCGTCCACTCCGCTCATATGGGCGTAGTAGGGTTTCCAGTGATCATGAATGATCGTCCCGCCGGTCAGGAAGGTTGGAACAGCACCGCGTTTGGCGCTGATGCGGTAATGGGTGAAGGCGGTATCGCAGATCGTGTGCAGCCAGTGCAGCTTGCCGGCAACACGAAGTCCGGTCTCGTCCAGATGCCGAACGCCGCCTTCGGCAAGCCGGGCGAGAATGTGTTCAACCACGACACCCATCTTATTTGCCGCGCCGCGCGTCCAGTTGGTCACGCTGGCCGCGCACAAGCTGGTGGCCCCAAACAGGTCGCGCATAAGCTGGCAGACCCGATCCTCGGGTATCAGCTGCTGAACATTGCAATAGACCGCCACTGCCCGCATGCGCGTGCCATATTGCACATGCGCGGCCACGCCATCGGGAAAGCCAGCCGTCGTCGTGGCTCGACAATGGTCGCAACAATAAACCGCCGCCTGATGCTCGGTGACCTCCAGGCGTGGCGCAGGCAAGTCGAACACCTGACGCTTCTCGATCCCTTTCACCATCTCCGCCGTCAGGGCGCTCTGACAGGCGCTGCAATGCGTCGCCTCATGCCGTTCGACAAAGTCGGGTGTTGACGTCTGGCGCAGGGTGTCGCCCCGGTGGCCAACTTGGCCGCCACTTTTCTTTCCGGATTTGCCACGCAGGCTGCGCGGGGCTGGCTTCTTCAGGCCATCACTTGAAGGGGGCTTGCTGCTATTGCTGCTGTTCTTGGCCAACTGTCGGCGCAGGTCCGTGATCTCTTCCGCCATGCTCGCCAACGCAGCTTCAAGCTCAGCGATCCGACGCAGAGCCGTGGCGAGAAGTTGTTCAAGGGCGGCAACCTGATCCATCCCACCACTGATTCAGAGAAATCAACCCGGCGCCACAGAATTCAGACAAGAAAGAAAAAAAACACGCGCAAAATGGCAAATTCGACTCACCATAAAACTGACAATAACACTCAAACGTGGGGGGTGCTTGGGAGTTACTTGTATTCTTTGTTCACCAGCAATTTTGGCAATTTACGGCGTGCGGCGGCGAGTTCATCGCGTGCCCTTGTGAACTCTTTTTCCTTGTCCAGATGTGCCAACCTTGCCTTGACCCATTCAGCGCGATCGGTGGCAATGGCGTGCATCAGAAGATTCCCTGACAAATAATCATGATAATTCCAGCTACGACGATATAACCGGCGTCTATCATGACGGCGGTCGTGGATTTCTTGGAAAACAGGTGGCCAGATGCTACGAGAACAGCCGTCGCGAGGATTGCGAATATTGCGGTGAACAGGGCATCCGTCGTCGCCGTAATTCCAACAACCAGCGACAACAAGAACAGACCCACGACCTGCGCGATCATAGCAAGCTTTGGCATTTCCTGACCGTCCGCTTCTGTCAGGCGGCTGCCAACCATCCACGCTTCACGGAACAACTTTCCATACCAAATCCATCCGGCCAAAAAGGCGACAATCGTACCGACAATCACGGCCAACCAATTGAGCGTTTCGGGAATCATTGCTTTCTCCTGATTCTTGCCTCGTATTCAGGTTATATAACATGTTGGTTAAATGAAAAGAAGTTTATTCGGGATTCGTTTTTCTAAGGAATATCATCCGGTTATTCGCCGGCATTGTCTGAACTTTCTCTAACCTCAACCCAGATTGATTTCCCAGGTTCTCCAAATCTCGAATGTCGCGAAGGCCCCATTGCGAATTTTCGGCCCGCAATCCACGATCAAATGCGGCGTTTCCGTCGCCAATGTGCTCGCCGTCCCGCATGAATGGGCCGTAAAAGATCGCCAGACCGTCGTTTGACAGGGTGCGTGCGGCACCGCAAAAAATGCCCTCGGTAACGGCCCAAGGGGCGATATGGATGACGTTAACTGAAATGATGGCGTCCAGGGGCGTCAGATTATGTACGTGACTTGCCCAGTCGCCGGCAGCATCCAGGTTCAGCGCCGGCCGCTCAGACAGACCGTGAAATTCGCGCCAGGCATTCGTTGATGCCCGGTGCAACTCAAATGGGTCGCTCGCAATCCAGGTCAGTTTTGAAAATGCCAGTTGCATGGCCGCCGCGTGCTGCCCGGTTCCACAGCCGATTTCCAGAACGTTGCCGGTGCAATCTCCGATCCATGGAGTCAGCGCCTCAACAATAGGCGGTGCGTTTCGGTCGAAAACATTGCTGAAAAGGCGCCCGTCAGGCGCGCTTTCGACATTTCCCGGGGTGAACTTGGCGGTATGGCCTGTGGTCGGCCGTGCCACTTACTTTGCCGGGCCGATCATCATGACCATTTGGCGGCCTTCCATCTTGGGCATGTTCTCGACCTTGCCAAGTTCCTCGACATCGTCGGCCACTCGTTCCAGAAGTTGACGGCCAAGGTCCTGGTGGGCCATTTCGCGCCCACGGAAACGCATCGTGATCTTCACCTTGTCGCCGTTTTCAAGAAACCGGAACACATTGCGCATCTTGACGTCATAGTCATGTACATCGGTGTTGGGGCGGAACTTGACCTCTTTGACCTCTATGATCTTCTGCTTTTTGCGGGCTTCGGATTCGCGTTTCTGGGTTTCGTACTTGTACTTGCCGAAATCCATGATCTTGCAGACCGGAGGTGACGCATTTGGTGAGATTTCAACAAGGTCCAATCCTGCCTCTTCGGCAAGAACCATCCCACGTGCTGGCGAAACAACGCCGACATTCTCACCCTCGGCCCCGATCAGTCGTATCTCTGGCGCCCTTATTCTATCATTTACGCGTGGTCCTGTGTCGCGTTGAGGCGGGGCGTTGTGCGGTCTGCGGGCTATGGCGGTTGTCCTTTGATGGTGACTGGAAATTCAGGCCCTTAGGATAGGGGTGCGGGCAGGGCGATTCAACCGTCTTTTTGGCAGATCAACGGGGAACGGTCCCCTTGATTGCACCTTGCAGTCCACAATGTTCCATGATGATGCTGCAATTGCAAAGGGCGACGTGCTGCAAGCGCAAAATGGACCCTGAAATTCAGATTGGAGAAGTCAGATGAACCGAGGCTTGATATTGGGTGTGATCGTGGTGGTGCTGGGGGTCGGCGGATATGCCTGGTTCCAGAATCAGAACGACGCGACGGCTCCGACAGAGGAAGCCGAAGCAACAGAAACCACTCCCGAAGTGAATGAAGCAGAGGAAACTGCGGAGGAAACAACTGAAGCTGTCGAAGAAATCGCCGAAGATACAGGCGATGCGGTAGAGGAAGCGGTTGAAGACGTTACCGAAGCGGTCAACGAAGCGGTTGAAGACGTCACGGAAGAAGCGACAGACGTAGTTGAAGGCGCAACCGAGGCTGTGACTGAAACCGCCGAAGGCGTGGTGGAGGAAGCGACGAGCGCCGTCACAGGAGCTGTTGAAGGCGTGGCAGAAAACGTCGGCGCCGTCGCAGAAGGTGTTTCCGAAGTTGCCGGCAACGCCGCTGAAGGAGCCGCCGAAACTGTCAGCGGCACAGCCAACACAGCAGCCGAAAACGTTGCGAATACCGCCGGAGAGACGGGTGGAAATGCCGCCACCGCCGAGACCGGCACCACAAACTCATCCGGTGGCGCCGAAGAAACCAGCGCTTCGAATTCATCCGAAGGTGAAGCAACCTCTGGCACGGCAGCGGAAGAAGAGATGGCAGAATCCGATCCTGCAGAGCTGTTCTCTGTCGCCGGGTTCGATCTGGATAAAGCGATGGAATTCATCGACAATTCCGAACTTGGCCCTGTTCAGAAGACCGCCGTCAAAGCGGCTATCGAGGAGGCAAAGGACGATCCGGAACTGCTTAAAACGGCGCTCGAAAGCGCCAGGGAAGCCTTGGGGCTGTAGTCTAGCCGACCGAACAGAATGTTTGGTCCTGCAATCCAAATGCGGCGGCGCGTTGTAAGCGCGCCGCCGCAATCGTTGGTAATTTCGAGGCTTTCATTGTCAGCCGACGAATGCTTTTTCCACAACATATTCGGCGGGGTCGGAATTTGCGCCTTCGCGCAGGCCGAAACCTTCAAGGATTTCTTTCATATCCGTATTGAGGCCCATTGACCCGCAAACCATCGCGCGGTCGGTATCGGGGCTGATCCCCTCAATCCCAAGTTCACTGAACAAAGAACCGTTTCTCAGCAACTCGGTGATGCGACCCATCTTTGGGCTCTCTTCCCGGGTCGTCGTTGGATAATAGGTCAGTTTGTCTGCAAAGCCCTCGCCCATCAACTCCGCCAACAGTTCATCCTGCTGAATGCTATCGATCAACTCGCGGCTATAGGTCAGTTCAGCGACATCACGGCATGTATGAGTGACGATCACCTGATCGTAATCCTCGAACGTCTGCGGTTCGCGCAGCAGGGATGCGAATGGGGCAAACCCCGTTCCTGTGGAGAACAGCCAAAGCCTTTTTCCTGGCAACAAGGCGTCATGCACAAGCGTGCCAACGGGTTTCGGACGCAGTATGATCTGATCGCCGGGTTTGATGTGCTGAAGTTTGGACGTCAGCGGACCATCCTGGACCTTGATCGAATAGAATTCCAATTCGTCATCCCAAGCCGGGGACGCGATGGAATAGGCTCGCAGCAGCGGTTTTTGTCTGCCTGTCTTCGGGTCAGGGTCACCCATAAGCCCGATCATCACGAATTCCCCAGAGCGAAAGCGCAATGAAGCCGGGCGGGTCACGCGAAATCGAAACAGCCGGTCAGTATAGTGCTGCACCTCGGTAACCGTCTGCGCATCGGGCAGAACCGGCACGGGTTTGGCATTTTGCTCTTGGATATTCATTTCCAGCGTCATAACTCGTCCGGCGCGTGAATGCACCGCCTCTCTATCTCGTTTGTATGCAAATGACAGTCAGGCGCGATGTCGCAGCCGAAACTGATAATCATGCGATTGCCAGCCAGCGCGACGAAGCCACTGGTCTTCGGGTTGACGTTTTGCAAGTTCACCGCTGATCTCGACCTCATCAAAGCCAGACCGCCGTGCCATCGTGTATTGGTCGGCAATAACGTGGCCCTGGGCGCGCAAGCGACCCTGAAACCCGGCCAATCGAAGGCGACGTGCCAGCGTGAACCCGCGCCCGTCCGCAAAGCTGTCGAAAGCGATCCTGATCATTGCAGAGCTGTCCACGAATTGAACGAGCGTGTCCGGGTCGCTATCCGCGGGAAGGTCGATGGTTTCACCGCTCCAATTGTCATCGGAAAACCCGCTGTCGCGAACGATGACTTGCTTGGCGTCTGTCATATTGTGATCCTCGGATATCATGGGTCAGCTGGCCCGAACTGCCTGGCCGTTTTCAAAGTGGATGCCGCATTCAACCTTGAGTTCCCCACGCCATCGACCTGCGCGAATGTCCTCGCCTTCCGCGATTTGACTGGTGCAGGGCAAGCACCCCAGCGACGGCATGTTGCGGCCCGCCAGCGGGTGCCGGGGCAAGTGGTGCTTGGCGATGTAATGTTCAATTTGATCGCGATCCCAAGCCGCAAGCGGGTTCACCTTCAATCGCCCGCTCGCGTTTTCAATTTCGAACACTGCGAGATTGCTGCGTGATCCGCCTTGATACCGTTTGCGACCGGTCAGCCAACCGCCAAATTCCGACAGCGCATTTTGCAATGGCTCGACCTTGCGCAATGCACAGCAGGCATCGGGGTTCATGATGTGCAAAATGCCATCAGGATCTCTTGCGAAAAGCTCTTCGCGGTCCGGCCGGATGGTGCGAACGTCCATCAGGCCAAGTGTGTCTGTAACGCTTTGCTTGTAGTCGAGTGTCTCGGGGAAAAGTTTCCCAGTGTCCAAAAACAAGATCGGCAATCCCGGCGCAACTTGCGCGATCATATGCAGCAATACGACGGATTCCGCACCAAACGAACTGACAGCGGCCATCCGACCCAAAGACGGTTCCGTGAGTATGAGACGTACGATTTCCACGGGATGCAGGCCCTCGGCTTGGGCGTTCCAGTCGGTGACTTTGCCTGCAAGTGGAGAGTTTTGCAAATCAAGCGGCACGGGCTTTCTCCTCGCCATAAAGCGCGTATTTGAAGGGTGATATTCCAAGGCGCCTATAGGTTTCCAGGAACGTTTCGTCGGGCGTTTCGCGCATTTCCAGATACGCCAGTATGATCCGCTCAATTGCGGGTACGATCTGGTCGTATGCGAATCCAGGGCCCGTCCGGGTGCCGATTACCGCGTCTTCGGTCCCATCGCCGCCAAGCGTGATCTGATAGTTTTCGACACCTGCACGATCAAGGCCAAGAATTCCGATATGTCCGACATGGTGATGTCCGCAGGCATTGATGCAACCGGAGATCTTGATCTTGAGCGGGCCGATGTCGTGCTCCAGCTTCAAAGCATCAAAATGGGTGGCGATTTCCTGTGCAACCGGAATCGAACGCGCGGTCGCGAGTGAGCAATAATCCATGCCCGGGCAGGCGATGATGTCAGAGATCAGGCCAACATTTGCGGTTGCAAGTCCCGCGTCGCGAAGGCGCGCATGGACGGCGGCCAGATCGGCTTTTGCAACATGGGGCAGGATGACATTTTGCTCATGGCTGATACGCAACTCGCTGGCACCGAATTCTTCGGCCAGATCGGCCATAACGCGCATCTGATCGGACGTCGCGTCGCCCGGCGTTTGCCCATGCGCTTTCAAAGAGACGGTGACGATCCCGTAATTGGAATTCCGGTGGGCAGCCACATTACTATCGACCCACGCGCGAAAAACCGGATCGGTTATTTGGGTTGTCTCAAAACCGCCACTTGAGGTCGCAGGCAATTGCGACGGCGCAAATTGCGATCGTATTTCCGCCAGCAATTCCTGATCAACACCGTCAAACTTCGCGCGCAATTCCTCAAAGCGCGACTCGACCAGATCGCGCACCTTTTCTAACCCGTTTTCGTGAACGGTGATCTTGATGCGGGCTTTGTATTTATTGTCGCGCCGCCCAAGCAGGTTGTAGACGCTGACGATGGCTTCGACATACGGCAACAGATCAGCAACGGGCAGAAATTCACGGATCACCTTGCCGATCATTGGAGTCCGGCCAAGCCCACCGCCAACGATAACTTCAAACCCGGCCTCACCGTCACTGGAAACCATTCTCAGACCAATGTCATGGGCCTTGGTCACGGCGCGGTCGTTTGGGCTGCCGGTTATCGCGATTTTAAACTTGCGTGGGAGAAACTGGAATTCAGGGTGATCGGTGGACCATTGGCGCAAGAGTTCCGCATAGGGCCTTGGATCCTCGATTTCATCTGCGGCGGCTCCGGCGAAATGATCGCTGGTGACGTTGCGGATCGTATTGCCAGAAGTCTGAATGGCGTGCATTTCGACGTCAGCCAGTGCATCCAGAATGTCGGGCACGTCGTTCAGCTTTGGCCAGTTATACTGGATGTTTTGGCGCGTAGTGAAATGCCCGTAACCACGATCCCAGCGATCGGCGATCATTGCCAATTGACGCATCTGATTTGGGTTCAGAGTTCCATAAGGGATTGCCACGCGCAGCATGTAAGCATGTAACTGTAAGTACAGACCATTCATAAGGCGCAGCGGCTTGAACTCATCCTCGGTCAGAGAGCCGTTAACCCGGCGTTCCACTTGACCGCGGAATTGGGCGACGCGTTCACGGACGAAAGCCTCGTCGAACTCATTGTATTTATACATGATCAAACGCTTCCTGCTTGCCGTGGTGATAGTTTGAGGGCCCGGTTGCGCGGAAAGTTTCCCGGAAATGAGTGGGCGTTGGGCCGCCCCCAGACCGCGAAGCATCCGCCAGATATACTCCGACAACTTCCAGTGGCCGCATTTCAGCATCCAATAGCCGTTGTTCGGCGCGATCGGGTGTTTCCAGAAGTTCGGCATCGCGCAATTGCCGGGTCCATGTATCTTCACTTGTCAGATAGACAACGTCGCCCTCTAACAGCGCGTTGCCTGTGACGACCTTTGGGCTGAACGGTTTTGACATTGCGGGCTCCTCGACGAAGTTTCCCGCTCAATATAGGAAATAATTCTATAGCTGAGCCATACCTGTGGACAAATAAGAACATTTGTTCCAAATTTGGGTGCAAGCGGGACTTGATATACTAAATTAGGAAAATGGTGGAATGGCTGTTCGCATAGATGAACTGGATCGGAAAATCCTTGCGACTTTGCAAAGCGACGCCTCCCGATCTCTGGATGAAATAGCCAAGGAAGTCGGATCCTCAAAGACCCCGGTATGGAATCGCATTCGCAAAATGCGCCAGCGTGGAATTATTGGAAAACAGACGGTTATCCTGGATCCCGATGCGCTTGGTCTGGAAGCCTGCTTCTTTGTTTTGATCCGTACGTCTGAGCATGAGGCAGATTGGCAAAATGCATTTCTTCGCGCGCTGCGCGCCCGCCCGGAAGTGATGGAAGCGCATCGTCTGGCCGGCGATATCGATTATATTCTGAAAGTCCGCGTCGAAAACGCGCGCGCCTATGATGAATTTTACCAGGCGCTGATTTCTGAGGTGAAGATATATAACGTCACTGCGCTTCTCTCGATGGAAGAAATCAAGTTCACGACCGAGTTGCCGGTCTGAATATTAACCATCTGCCACCATCAGCCGTTCAAGCCCATGAAAATGATAAAGATTTGCGTATTTCGGCTGTGCCACTATGCGTAAATTCGGAAGTCGGCCAAAAAGCGTTTGGAAGGCGATCCGCATTTCCAACCGCGCAAGCGGTGCGCCAACGCAAAAATGCAATCCAGCACCTAGTGACAGGTGGGGTTGTAGGTCGCGCGCGGGATCGAATACGCCCGGATTATCGTATTGGGTCGGATCGTGCGCCGCAGACGCCAGCAAACATCCAACCTCATCACCGCGTCGAAAGTTGTAACCCATGAGCGTGACATCCTCGTAAACGTAGCGTGTGAATAGGTGGAGCGGTGGATCGTAACGCATGACCTCCTCAATCGTCGCTTCCGCACGCTGTTCGACCATCCAACTGGGTTTGAACCCGTGTTCCAGCATAATCTTCGCGCCGTTGCCAATCGTGTGAACCGTCGCCTCGTGACCGGCGTTCAATAGCAGAATGCAGGTTGAAATCAGCTCATCCGATGTCAGTTTCTGGCCGTCCTCCTCCGCGGCAATCAGATGAGTAATCAAATCATCCGCTGGTTTGGATCGCCGTTCTTCGATGTACACTCCTGCGCCTGAATTGGCCTGATGATTTTGATGCCTGTGAATCACTTTGCCGCATGGTCACAGGTACGGGGGTTTCTATTTCGAGGGTATGAGCAAGCGAGACAAAACAGTCACCTTATCCGACGAGCAGCGCATAGCGCTTGAAGCGCTTTGCCGCCGCCGCAAAGTTGAGGCCCTTGTTTGGAAACGTGCGCGTGCGTTTCTTCTTCTGGACACAGGAGAAGACGCCGGAACGGTTTGCCGGATTTTGGATATCGGTCCAACGGTTCTGACGGAATGGCAGTTCGCGTTTGCCGGAGCGGGGTTGTCATTTTTTGGCTTGAAGGGCTACAGCCAGCGACAGGGGCATCTATCGGTGGAGCAGGAACGGGCTTTGAAAGCGCATTTCACCGAACATCCGGCACAGAACGTAGATGAGGTCTGTGCCTATGTTCTGGCCGAGTGCGACCAGAGCTACAGCCCCTCGGGAGCCGCCAGGCTGATGCGCCGCCTGGGGTTTGTGTATAGGAAACCACAATTGCTGCCTGCACAGGCCGATGAAGCCAAACAGGCTGCGTTTATTGCCCAATATGAGGCCATGATGAACGGGTTGGCCGCAGATGAGATGGTTGTCTTTTCGGACGCTGTTCACCCCGAGCATCAGAGCCGCCCCGCCCATGGCTGGTTCCCAAAGGGACAAAAGACGGCCCTGAAGGCGACATCCGGGCGCAAACGGCTCAATATTCAGGGAGCGCTTGACCTTGAGACCTTCCAGTTCACCTTTGTAGAAGGCGAAAAGATCAATGCCCGGACAACCCAACAAATGCTGGAAAAGTTGGAGCGCAACAACCCAACCATGACGACCATCCATGTCTTTGTCGACAATGCCCGCTATCATCATGCCAGGATACTTCAGCCATGGCTCAACAGCCCGGAACGCCGGGTGAAGTTGCATTTCCTGCCAGCATATGCCCCGCATCTCAACCCAATCGAGCGCCTTTGGGGCGTCATGCACGATTGGGTCACACACAATCGCCACTATGCAACGTTCAACCAGTTCACAGAGGCTATTTTCAACTTCTTCCGTACGACACTGCCAGAAAAATGGCCTGAGTTCCGCGACACCGTCACCGACAACTTCCGCGTTGTATCGCTCAAGGAATACAAAGTGATATAGATACCCACGGGCTTACACCCGTGGTTCTTTCAAAGGTCAAGCTCCGCTTGTCCATTATCTTCTCGGCCCTGCCATCGGACGTAATTCCGTATCGTTTGCTCGTCGACCCCAACGGTGGACACAAAAAATCCTTTGTAAACGCTGTGGGACGATTTTCGCAGCCGCATTCTGCAGACGATAGCCCGAAGACAATGGAAGGGCTATCATCCCCGCGCTTACACGCGGGGAGTTCCCGCTGGATTAAAATCATCATCGGGCTCGGGTGGCGTCTGGTTCTTGATGTATTCCAACCACACCTCGTCTGTCACGTTGCCGCTGCTGGCAACCCGGTAACCGCGGGCCCACAGGTGTTGCCCCCAATATCTTTTGCGCAATATCCCGAACTCGCTCAGCAGCTTGTGCGAACTGCGCCCTTTCAGATATTGCTCCGCACGGCTGACCGACAGGTTCGGCGGGGTCGACACCGGCATATGCTCGTGGTCACGGTTGATTGATCCGGCATGCACAACCATCCCATGCGCCCGCGCCGTCTCGCGCAGCAACTCACGGCAGCGGTTGCCGACATCGCCGCCCAACACCTGGTAGCGGTACTTCGTCACCCACACCAAGTGGTATTTGCAGTCCCAAACCGTATGGCTGCCACGCTTGTACGAATCCATAATCAGGCATCTTAACGCAAATGCCGCGATCCCGTCCGGCTAAAGCCGTGGGGTTTACAGATCCCCTATCGGGGACTCTAACCCGGAAAACATCAGGCCAATTCAGGCGCACGGGTATACCTTCTTAAAAACCCGGAAAATTCGCTGGCTGCGGTGGCAGCCGCGTCTTCAATCTCGCGCGTTCGGCGCGCTTGATACATGGCCACCATCGTGTTTGACCAAAGTAGTAGATCGGGTGCCAATTCTTCCGGCACGCCCAGAAGCCGCGCAATTACGCGCACCGGAACAGGTGTGGCATATGCGTCTAACAGATCAAATTCACCGTCGGGGAAGTCATTAATCAGCGAAAGACAAAGGTTCTTGATTTCCGGTGCCAACTCAATGATCCGGCGCGAGGTGAATGCGCGCAGGACCAGCCTTCGAATTCTGGTGTGACCGGGCGGCTCAAGTTGCAGAAGTGAATGTTGTTCAACCTCATGAAATGAAGCCAAGCGAGGTTCGACCGGCCGTACCGCTTCCTTCAAAGGTTCCCGTCCAAACCGGCGGTCTCGCAAAATTGTATTGGCGGCCTCGAAGGTCGTCGTGCAGGGGACCCCGTAGTCTTCCCAAAAAACGAACGGTCCGAGTTTGCGGATGCGGTCGTAAAAGGGATAGGGGTTCTGAACGAATTCCGGGTCGGTGGGGGCTTGCGAAACGCTGGGCAGCATGAGGGGTCAGCCGCCGCGCCCGCGCGCCTCGAACCGTGGTAGCATGGCTGAAAAGTCGCGGCCCGCGCCATCTTCGTGTTCCACAAATTGCGCGTAAAGCTTTGCTGCGGCATTTCCCATCGGCGTGTCTGCGTCCACGGCCTCGGCAGCTTGCTGTGATAGGCGCAGGTCTTTCAGCATCAAATCGGCGGCGAATCCAGGCTGATAGCCGTTGTCAGCAGGTGATTGTGGGCCGATGCCGGGGGCGGGGCAATAAGCATTCATCGTCCAGCTATAGCCCGACGAGGTAGAGACGACATCGAACATTGCTTGTCGGTCGAGGCCCAGTTTGTCGGCCAGTGCAAAGGCCTCGCAAGTGCCAATCATCGTGATGCCCAGGATCATGTTATTGCAGATTTTGGCGGCTTGCCCATTGCCGGACCCGCCACAATGAACGGCCTTTTGGCCCATTATTTCGAACGATGGCTGCGCCTTGGCGAACGCCTCTGCCGATCCGCCAGCCATAAAGGTCAATGTTCCCGCCGCCGCGCCGCCCACGCCGCCGGACACAGGCGCATCGACGGGCAGCAATCTGGCTTGTTCGGCCTGTTCGGCTACGGCGCGCGCGCTCTCCACGTCCACCGTTGAACAATCGACAAAACCTGTCCCCGGCGACATGGCAGGAATGATTTCACGAGCGACATCGCGCAGGATCTGCCCATTGGGCAACATAGTGATGACTACTTCCGCGCCCTCGCAGACATCGACGGCGTTCGACGCAGACGTGACGCCGCCGGGGCACGGGGCAATGACGTCAAACCCCACGACCTCGTGGCCCGCCGTGGCAAGGTTGGCAGCCATTGGCGCACCCATATTTCCCAGCCCGATAAACCCGATCTTCATGTCTCGTCCCCCCAGAAAAGGTCATTTTTGCCCAGCGGCGCCATCATCGCCTCTGCATCCGCGCGCGTCACGGACAAAATGCCGTGTTGCCATTTGGGTGCACGGTCCTTGTCGATGATCGCCGCGCGAATGCCTTCCAGAAAATCGCCCTCTTCAGAGGCGCGCCAGGTAAATCGGTACTCCTCGAGCAAAGCAGTCTGGATTGTCGGGTTCTGCCGCACACGGTCGATCAGAATAAGCGCCGAGGCCATCGACAACGGAGAGTTCCGTAACATCGCCTTTCCGGCGGAGTCCGCTCTTGGACTGCTTGCCGCATCGAGTCTGGCGGCGATTTCTGCAAGTTCACCAGCAAACAACCGACTAATTTCTTCCACGTCATCACTCAGCATTGAGGCTGGTGCCTTGTATTCCGGGATTGTCGACGCGTCGCCAGATTGAATCAGAGTCGATTTGACCGAATTCCATTCGCTTTCCGGCACATAGCGATCGGCAAAGCCGGCAAAGATCGCGTCACCCGGCCCCATTCTTGCGCCGGTGAGGCCAACAAATTCCCCCAACCGCCCCGCTGCCTTTGCGAGCATCAGTGACCCGCCGACATCCGGGATCAGACCAATGCTGCATTCGGGCATCGCAATTTGTGATGTGTCGCCGACAATTCGATGGCTTGCATGGCACCCGATTCCAACGCCGCCGCCCATCGTAAACCCTTGGAGAAAGGTGACAATTGGCTTTGGATAACCCGCAAGCTTGGCGTTCAACCGGTATTCATCACGCCAGAATTGGCGGCCGAAATCGAAGTCACCTCTGCGCCCCGCTGCATATAGATCTGCGATATCGCCACCAGAACAAAACGCACGTTCCCCATCCGCGTCGACAATTACCAGCGCAACATCGGGATCGTCGCGCCAATCATCAATCGCCACCTCAATAGCGCGCAACATATCATACGTTGCGGCGTTCAAGGCCTCGGGTCGTTGCAGTGTTATCCTACCCGCACGACCCTCATTTCGGACCCAGATGTCGGCCATGCCTAGCGGTCGGCCAGCAATTGGCGCGAAATGATCATACGCATGATCTCTGAGGTGCCTTCCAAAATCGTGTGAACCCGCAGGTCGCGCACGATCTTTTCAATCCCGTAGTCGGCAAGATACCCGTAGCCGCCATGCAGCTGCAAACAGCGGTCAGCAACCGACAGGCAGCGTTCTGTCACGAACGCCTTGGCCATTGCGCAATGTTTGGTTGCGTCTGGCGCCTTCTGATCAAGCTTCCAGGCCGCCTGACGCAAAAACACACGCGCGGCGTTCAACTCAATTTCCATTTCCGCTAGCCGGAATTGCAGCGCCTGAAACTGATCAATTGATTTTCCAAAGGCTTTGCGTTCGCCCATATAGTTCAACGTTTTATCGACCGCGGACTGGGCGGCTCCCAATGCGCAGGCCGAAATGTTCAGCCTGCCGCCGTCGAGGCCCGCCATCGCATAGGAGAACCCTTTACCCTCCTCGCCCACCAGATTGCCTGACGGCACAGGGCAATCATCAAACTGTACTTGGGCGGTGGGTTGCGAGCGCCAGCCCATCTTGTCCTCTGGCGCCCCAAAAGAAAGACCCGCAGCACCATCCTCGATGATCATGGCCGAGATACCTTTTGGGCCATTTTCCCCCGTTCGCACCATCGCCAAATATGCATCTGAATACCCACCGCCGGAGATAAATGCCTTGGTTCCGGTCAACCGATAGCCTTCGTTCGTCCGCTCAGCCCGGGTTTTCAACGCGGCAGCGTCTGATCCTGAGCCGGGTTCTGTCAGGCAATAGGAAAAGAAAGTTTCTCCCGTCGCCATTTTGGGGAGGTATGTTTGTTTCAGCTCTTCAGAACCAAAACTCTCGATCATCTTCGCGCACATATTGTGGATCGACAAGAACGCGGCAACCGACGGGCAGGCGTGGCTCAATGCTTCGAAGATCAGCGTGCCGTCTAGACGTGACAGGCCGGATCCGCCATATTCATCTGACACGTAAATCGCGCCAAGCCCCAGCGAACCAAGTTCGGGCCAAAGGGCTTTCGGGATCGTTCCATCGGCCTCCCAATTCCGGGCATTCGGTGCGATCTGTTCGTCAGCAAATGTGCGTGCCATGTCAAAAATGGCCACCTGTTCGTCTGAAAGCGCGAAGTCCATCGCAATTCCCCCGGCAATAATTGAACAGATGTTAATTTAATCCGCTGGTCGCACGCAAGCCTCGTACGCCGTTATCGGGCGGGTCAGTTTGCCACAATCTGCCCCGTCATACTTCCGTGGAAATTGCATTTGAAATCATATGATCCTGCAGAACTGATCGTGATTTCTCCGGATTGCCCCTTCGACAACCGCCCCGTGTCGAAGCTGCCATCAAGAGCCGTGGCCGTGTGAGGAGCGCTGTCTAGGTTAGTGAAAACGATCGTGTCGCCTGCTGAAACTTCCAAACTGGCGGGCATGAATGAAAATCCCTCTATCGAAACCTGGTGCGTTTCCGCGTTGGCGACAAAGGGTGAAAATACGACCATTCCGGCAATAACTGAGGCCAGAAAACCGCGACGCATGATAAGTGACATTGGTGTTCCTTTCCTATCAATCGGGCAACATTACTCGATATCCGCAACTTGAGAATACCCTAATTAATCAAGGTGATCCACGTCCTGAAGACACAGAAAATTCGTAACTCCCAAGCACCCCCCACGTTTGAGTGTTATTGTCAGTTTTATGGTGAGTCGAATTTGCCATTTTGCGCGTGTTTTTTTTCTTTCTTGTCTGAATTCTGTGGCGCCGGGTTGATTTCTCTGAATCAGTGGTGGGATGGATCAGGTTGCCGCCCTTGAACAACTTCTCGCCACGGCTCTGCGTCGGATCGCTGAGCTTGAAGCTGCGTTGGCGAGCATGGCGGAAGAGATCACGGACCTGCGCCGACAGTTGGCCAAGAACAGCAGCAATAGCAGCAAGCCCCCTTCAAGTGATGGCCTGAAGAAGCCAGCCCCGCGCAGCCTGCGTGGCAAATCCGGAAAGAAAAGTGGCGGCCAAGTTGGCCACCGGGGCGACACCCTGCGCCAGACGTCAACACCCGACTTTGTCGAACGGCATGAGGCGACGCATTGCAGCGCCTGTCAGAGCGCCCTGACGGCGGAGATGGTGAAAGGGATCGAGAAGCGTCAGGTGTTCGACTTGCCTGCGCCACGCCTGGAGGTCACCGAGCATCAGGCGGCGGTTTATTGTTGCGACCATTGTCGAGCCACGACGACGGCTGGCTTTCCCGATGGCGTGGCCGCGCATGTGCAATATGGCACGCGCATGCGGGCAGTGGCGGTCTATTGCAATGTTCAGCAGCTGATACCCGAGGATCGGGTCTGCCAGCTTATGCGCGACCTGTTTGGGGCCACCAGCTTGTGCGCGGCCAGCGTGACCAACTGGACGCGCGGCGCGGCAAATAAGATGGGTGTCGTGGTTGAACACATTCTCGCCCGGCTTGCCGAAGGCGGCGTTCGGCATCTGGACGAGACCGGACTTCGTGTTGCCGGCAAGCTGCACTGGCTGCACACGATCTGCGATACCGCCTTCACCCATTACCGCATCAGCGCCAAACGCGGTGCTGTTCCAACCTTCCTGACCGGCGGGACGATCATTCATGATCACTGGAAACCCTACTACGCCCATATGAGCGGAGTGGACGCCCACGCCCTCTGCGGGGCGCATCACTTGCGCGAACTCAAGGCCATCGAAGAGATCGAAAAAGAGCCTTGGGCGACGGAGATGAGCGCAGTGCTTCATAGCGCCAATCAGCTCAGATGCGCGGCTCAGGATCAAGGCGAGACCGAACTCCCGGAACTGGTTCGCCAGGGTATAGTCACCAGATACATGGCGATCCTCGCCAAGGGGCTCGCCTTCCACGAACGCCGGCCCCCGCTGGCCAAAAGCCCCGGCACCCGCGGCCGAAAAGCCAGGCGGCCAGGCCACAACCTGCTCCTCCGCCTGCGTGACTACCGCGATGACGTTTTGCGATTCATCGCCGACTTCGCGGTCCCATTCACAAACAATCAGGCCGAACAGGACCTGCGCATGATGAAGCTGCGCATGAAAATCTCGGGCACCTTCCGCACCCTCGAGGGCGCGCGGGTCTTCGCCGACATCAGGTCCGTCATCTCGACGGCCAGAAAACACCGGTTCAACATCCTGGAAATCCTGACCCTGTCACCACCTCAGATCATCGCACGGCTCTGACGGAACAAAACCCCGCAACCCTATCGGACAGGGTGCTTGGGAGTTACGAAAATTCTAAATAAATTTCCCGGCGTTCGGGTAAATTCGACGCTGACTTGCATGGATTCGGCGAAAGCTTGCCACAATCGTGATTGACTCTGTGTGGAACTCAAATGAACCGAGCCAAACTCTAATGAAATTCGCCCAATCCAACTTGATTGCCACCACGGAACTATTGACCCTGGAGGTTTCGCAAACGCCGCAGGATTTCGTCGCGCGCGAAGCCACGGCCAGATTCAAAGCAGAACGTCTGGCCGAAGATGCGTTGCGCGTTGTTGGTGTGATCGCGATAATTGCCGGGTATTTGCAATGGTTTCTGCCAGAGCATTTTGGGGGAATTGGACAGACTGTAACGATCCGCACGATGCTGACGGTTGCGTTTGTCGGATCAGGACTCGGGCTTTTCCTTTTCGCGACAAGAGGGTTTCAGCGTTGGGTTAGCCTTGATCTCGCGGAACGGCGCGTTGCGGTTGGGCGTTTGAACCGGAAAAACCGCACAATCACGCGTCGCAAATTCAGATTTCAGGATATTGAAAGCCTGGTGGTCCAGCGTAACCGCGACACCAGAAATGCCGCGCTTTGTATGCGCGTCAAAGGGCGTCCTGCGCCATTGATTTGTTTGACCGGCTCAACGGAAGAGTTGGAGGCATTGCACCGCGATATCTCCGAAATCATTCAACACGCCAGCAGTTGCGCGCCGAAACGCGTCAGATTGCATTCCCGTGCCAAGAATGGTCCGGCATCCGACCGCTCAATCGCGAACTCCGGCACGGATATCCGATCCCGCGCGATGCCTTAGATCAGTCCATTGCTTTAAAGTTAAACTCGCCACCTTCCTTAATACCGCTCGGCCAGCGAGAGGTAACAGTTTTGGTGCGACTGTAGAATTTGAAGCTGTCCGGGCCATGTTGGTTCAAGTCGCCAAACATGGATTTCTTCCAGCCACCGAATGTGTGATAGGCTAGAGGCACCGGGATCGGGACGTTGATGCCGACCATTCCGATATTAATCCGGCTGGCAAAGTCCCGCGCCGCGTCGCCATCGCGGGTGAAGATCGCGGTGCCGTTACCGTATTCGTGGTTCATGGCAAGACCAAGCGCCTCTTCATAGGAACCGGCGCGGACAGTGGACAAGACTGGGCCGAAGATCTCGGTCCGATAGATATCCATATCTGGTGTGACCCTGTCGAATAGATGCGGGCCAACGAAGAATCCGTTCTCATATCCCTGAAGGCTGAAGTCCCGGTTGTCGACAACCAGTTCTGCACCTTGCTCGACGCCTTTGTTGATCAGGCCGAGAATACGCTCTTTCGCTTCGCGGGTCACAACCGGTCCGAAATCGACATCGTCGCCATCGGTGTAGGGGCCGACTTTCAGTTTTTCGATTCGGGGCACAAGGGCATCAATCAACCGGTCGGCGGTTTCTTCGCCCACCGGAACGGCAACGGACACGGCCATGCATCGTTCACCCGCTGCGCCAAATCCAGCGCCGACGAGTGCATCCGCTGCCTGATCCATATCAGCATCAGGCATTACGATCAGGTGGTTTTTGGCGCCACCAAAACACTGTGCTCGTTTGCCGTTCGCGCAGGCGCGAGAATAGATGTACTGCGCAATCGGGGTGGAGCCGACAAAGCTGACGCCTTGAATGATCTCGCTGTCCAGCAGCGTATCAACCGCTTCCTTGTCACCATTGACGACTTGAAACACGCCCTCCGGCAGACCAGCCTCGACAAAAAGCTCGGCCAGCATCAGCGGGACGGATGGATCGCGTTCTGATGGTTTCAGTATGACAGCGTTGCCACAGGCGAGGGCGGGGCCGACATGCCACAGCGGCATCATTGCGGGGAAGTTGAACGGCATGATTGCGGCAACAACGCCAAGCGGTTGCCGCATGGAATACATGTCGATGCCGGGTCCGGCACTGTCGGTGAATTCCCCTTTCAGCATCTGGGGTGCGCCGATGCAGTATTCGATCACTTCCAGGCCGCGTTGAAGGTCGCCCTTGGCGTCAGGCAGCGTTTTACCGTGTTCGCGCGATAACGCTTCTGCCAGCTTGTCCATATCGCGGTTCATCAGACCGACCATCGCCATCATGACCCGCCCACGTTTCTGCGGGTTAGTGGCGCCCCAATTGCCTTGTGCCTCGGCCGCGCGATTGATGACGTTGGTGGTTTCATCTGCGGACGCCATTGGCAATTTTGACTGCACCTCGCCGGTGGCAGGATTGAAGACATCGCTGAACCGTCCTGATGTTCCGGGTGTCATCTTGCCGTCAATAAAGTGAGTGAGTTCGTGCATCTGATCTCTCCAAGCGGAATATCCGAATCGTCGCGACCCTAGCGGCGAAGTGTGTGACGGAAAAGATTTCGCCGACCAATTTCCTGCATTGATGAAATTTCCAAAGTGAAATTCCAACATCGAGGGTGCGTTGAAGCACAATAAATCGTACCCGGTGCGGCGTAGCGCGACATTCTGAATGTTTGCGGTGGCCGTGATGATGTGACATCCATAATTCCGACCGAGAAGAATAAGGACGAATATTTGTCCGGTTAGGGGATGGTGATGCGTACTGGGCTTTATGCCGGAACATTTGACCCGATCACGTTGGGCCATCTGGATATCATTCGCCGCGGCTGCCAATTGGTTGACCGGTTGGTTATCGGCGTTGCGATCAATCGCGACAAGGGGCCGCTGTTTGATCTGGACGAACGCGTTGAGATGGTCACCGCGGAATGTGCCGCATTGGATGTCGAGGCCGAGATCGTAGTTCACGCGTTTGAAAACCTGCTGATCGATTGCGCGCATGATGTCGGCGCCACCGTAATAATTCGCGGGCTTCGCGCTGTTGCAGATTTTGAGTATGAATATCAGATGGTTGGAATGAACCGCGCAATGGACGATACAATCGAGACGGTGTTTCTTATGGCGGAAGCCAAATACCAGGCCATCGCGTCAAAACTGGTAAAAGAGATCGCACGCCTTGACGGCGACGTAACGAAATTCGTCACGCCCGGCGTCAATTCAGCGCTTTCAAGGAAGTATGGTTAGATCAGCTTGCCCATTGCGACCGCTGTGTCGCTCATCCTGCATGAGAATCCCCATTCATTGTCATACCAGCTTAGAACCCGGCACATGGTGCCTTCCATGACTTTCGTTTGATCAGCGGCGAACACCGATGAATGCGGATCGTGGTTAAAATCCTGACTGACCAGTTTTTCCTCGGTATAGCCAAGAATGCCGTTCAGCGGACCGGTTGCGGCAGATTTCACCGCCGCGTTGATCTCTTCAATACTTGTGTCGCGCGTCGCTTCAAATGTTAAATCGACCACCGAGACATTGGGTGTTGGTACGCGGATCGCAACACCGTCGAGCTTTCCGTTCAGCTCGGGCAATACAAGGCCAACCGCTTTCGCGGCGCCCGTAGATGTCGGGATCATCGACATAGCCGCTGCGCGGGCGCGATAAAGATCCTTGTGCATCGTATCCAGCGTCGGCTGATCGCCCGTATAGCTGTGAATCGTGGTCATGAAACCCTTGGCAATGCCGACCGTGTCATTTAGGACTTTCGCAACCGGGCTCAAGCAATTCGTTGTGCAAGACGCGTTGGAAACCACAATGTCATCAGTAGTCAGCGTGTCGTGGTTCACGCCGTAAACAATTGTTTTATCGGCGTCTTTTCCGGGCGCAGAAATCAATACGCGGGATGATCCGTTTTCCAGATGCGGCTGACATGCTTCTTTGCTTGTGAAAATACCTGTGCATTCCAAAACAACGTCTACGTCGGACCACGGCAAGTCAGCGGGGTTGCGAATTGCAGTCACACGAATGGGACCGCGACCCACATCAATCGAATCTTCAGTTGTTGACACTTCGACGGGAAAGCGCCCGTGTACGGAATCATAGCGCAACAGATGCGCGTTGGTTTCAACAGGTCCAAGATCATTGATGGCAACAACCTCGATATCAGTGCGGCCAGATTCAATGATTGCCCGCAACACATTGCGCCCGATGCGACCGAAACCGTTGATTGCGACTTTCACAGCCATGATGAGATCCTCGATTTTCAGATGTTGGCGCTAACATCATTGGAAATAGACAAAAGTCAACCGCTTGGCCAGGAATTCCGGGCTTTTGGGGCAATTGCGCGCGCTTCAGCGCCAGAATGCAATATACGTTAGCAGTTCAAGAAACTTTTTACCCAGAAAAACAAGGTTTGCGCTGTCCACTAACAGGTAGTCGAGCGTTATTAACCCTATGACAATGCCGCCAAAGATCGCCGCCAGAGTATTGGTCAAAAGCCACCTCTAGTGAAGCAGCTGCCCCATTGTGGCTGCGACATCGGCCATACGGCAGGAGAAACCCCATTCATTGTCATACCACGCAAGTACACGAACCGTGCGACCGCCGACAACCTTTGTCTGGTCGGGTGCAAAGATCGAGGAATGGGGCGTGTGGTTAAAGTCGATCGACACTTTCGGCTCGGCGTCATAGGCCAAAACTGCGCCCATATGACCCGCCGCAGCTTCGGCGACGATTGCGTTCACATCATCTTTGGTGACGTCTTTTGCGGCCTCGAATGTCAAATCCACCGCAGAAACATTCGGGGTCGGAACGCGCATCGCGGTTCCGTCCAGTTTGCCGCTGAGTTCGGGCAATACTTCACCTAACGCTTTGGCCGCGCCAGTTGAGGTCGGGATTATCGCCATTGCGGCGGCGCGGGCGCGATAAAGGTCATCGTGGCGCCGGTCCAGCGCGGGTTGATCGCCGGTATAAGAATGGATCGTCGTCATGATCCCGCGCTCAATGCCAATGGCCTCGTGGAGAACTTTTGCCAATGGCGCCAGGCAGTTTGTTGTGCAAGAGCCATTGGATATCATGGTTTCCTCGGCCTGCATATCGCGGTGATTGACGCCATAAACTACGGTGCGTTCGACGTTTTTTGCCGGGGCAGAGATCAGAACCTTTTTTGCACCACGTTCAATATGTACCTTGGATTTGTAGCCGTCATTGAACTTTCCGGTGCATTCCATCACGACGTCGCAACCGTCCCAGTCGAGTTCCTCGGGTTCATAGGTCGAAAACGTGTGGATCGGTCCGCGCCCGAGATCGAGTGTCTCGCCTTCGACCCGAACATCGCCGGAGAAACGCCCATGAACGCTGTCATAGCGCAAAAGATGGGCGTTAGTTTCAATCGGGCCGGTGGCGTTGATTTTCACGACCTGAACATCGTTTCGGGCGGCTTCGTGAATGTGAGCCAATGTGCATCGTCCGATGCGTCCAAAACCGTTGATGCCAATGGTTACCATCTCGCCGCCTTCAATTGCCTCACCGCCCGCATAGCAGGCGATTGTGGCGGCCCCAAGGAATATATCGTGCAAAATCGGTATGTTAGCGAAAACATGTCGTCATGTCGCAGGGCTAGCGCTAACATCGAGCATGGGATTGGCGCCGCAAACCTGAGCAGCTGCGCCATATTTGGCAGAACAATCGAATCGGACGGCGTAAATGAGTGGATTGTTGGCATTACTGGACGATGTGGCCGGTATCGCGAAAGTGGCGGCGGCATCCGTGGATGATGTAACCGCGCAGGCAGTCAAGGCCTCCACAAAGGCAGCGGGTGTTGTGATCGACGATGCAGCGGTCACGCCGAAATACGTAACTGGTTTGGATCCGGCCCGCGAGTTGCCGATCATCTGGAAAATCACGCGGGGCTCGATCTTCAACAAGATCGTGATCCTACTGCCCGCCGCACTGTTGCTGTCTGCAATTGCGCCTTGGGTCATTACGCCACTGTTGATGCTTGGCGGCGCATATCTGTGCTTTGAGGGCGCAGAGAAGGTGGTTCATTGGGTGGCGCCGGGCGCAAGCCATGCCGTGGAAGAAGACCTGTCGATCAGGGATCCCGCCCATTTGGAGGAAACCCGCGTACGCGGAGCGATCAAAACCGATTTCATACTGTCAGCGGAAATCATGACCATCATATTGAATGAGATACCAACGGGCGGCTCTGTTTGGTTTCAGGGCGTCGCTCTGGGCTTGGCGGGGTTGGTGATCACTGCGGTTGTTTATGGCTCCGTGGCGCTGATCGTGAAGATGGATGATGTTGGCTTGTCGCTGTCCCGCTACGGCAGGTTGCAGGTGACGCGGTCTGTCGGGCGCGGGCTGGTGCGTGGGATGCCGGGGTTTTTGATGGTTCTTGGAACAGTCGGCACGCTGGCTATGTTGTGGGTTGGCGGCGCGATCATCCTGCACGGGCTGGAAGTCACGCAATGGTGGCCTCAGCCATATGAATTGATCCACGACGTCGCCAAATATGCGGCAGAGGTTGTAGGCCAGGCCAAAGGCCTGATCGCCTGGGCGGTTCAGGCTTTGCTGGACGGTATTGTCGGGCTGTTTATCGGCATTGCGCTGATCCCGATCGGCACCAAGGTGATCGGGCCGATGTTTGGCGCGAATTCACACTGATCGCGCCAAACATTTCACCCGAATTTAGGCCAGCAGTTCCCGGACTTTGGCGGCGGCGTTATCGGCGGTGATGCCGAATTGCTGGAACAATTCTTCCTGCGGTGCGGATGCCCCGAACGACGACATGCCAACAAACCCGGCTTTTGCCTCACGCCCACGCTCGCCCATCAACCAGCGATCCCAGCCGTGGCGCACACCGGCCTCGATAGCCACGCGAACGGGACCACCGGGCAGAACGCGACGGCGATAGGTATCTTCCTGCGCTTCAAAGAGCTCCCATGACGGCATTGACACAACACGGGTACCAATGCCTTCGGACTGCAGAATATCACGGGCAGCCATTGCCAAGGACACTTCAGAACCTGTCGCCATCAAGATGGCTTGCCGCTTGCCGTCGGCTTCCGCCATCACATAGGCACCCCGCGCGGTCAGGTTCTTCGTCTTGTGCTCAGTCCTCAGCGTCGGCAGCCCCTGACGAGTCAACGACAGGACCGTGGGTGTTTTGGTCGACGAAAAGGCGACTTCCCAAGCCTCGGCGGTTTCCACCGCATCGGCGGGTCGGATAACGTTCATATTCGGCGTCGCGCGCAGCATCGCCAAATGCTCGACAGGCTGGTGCGTCGGCCCGTCTTCACCCAATCCGATTGAGTCATGCGTGTAGACAAAAACAGGCGCGATCCCCATCAGGGCCGACAGACGCATCGAGGGTCGGGCATAATCAGTGAACACCATGAATGTGCCGCCATAGGGCTTGACCCCACCATGCAGCGCCATGCCGTTCATCGCCGCCGCCATGCCGTGTTCACGAATTCCGTAGTGGATATAACGCCCTTTGCGGTTTCCCGGGTCGTGCACACCCAGATCGGGCGTCTTGGTGTTGTTCGACCCGGTCAGGTCGGCGGATCCGCCGACGGTTTCCGGCATGATCGGGTTGACGACCTGCAGCACCTTTTCTGATGCGGAGCGGGTGGCCATTTTCGGAGCGGTTTCCGACATCTCGGCCTTGAAACGCTTGATCGTGGCAGAAAGGCGCTTGGTTGGTTCGCCGGTCAGTTCCCGGTCGAATTGTGCGCGGCGCGATGCTGACAGCTTGGCAAATCGTTCGTCCCACTCTGCTCGAGCTGCGGCGCCACGACTGCCGATCACTTCCCACTGGCCCTTGATCTCTGCAGGGATTTCAAACGCATCTCCAGTCCAGCCGTAAAGGCGTTTTGTGTCCTCGATCTGGCTGGCGTCCGTCAGTGCGCCGTGGCCTTTCGATGTATCCTGCGCGGCGTGGCCAAGTGCGATGTGGGTTTTGCAGGCGACCATCGACGGTTTGCCAGCGTTTTTTGCGGCTTCGATGGCGTCGTCGATGGCATCGGGGTCATGGCCGTCGATTTCCTGCACATGCCAACCCGACGCCTCGAAGCGTTTCACCTGATTGGTGCGGTCCGCCATATCGACCGTACCGTCGATTGTGATGTTGTTGTTGTCCCAAAAAACGATGAGATTCCCGAGCTTCTGTCGCCCGGCGAGCGAGATCGCCTCTTGGCTGACACCCTCCATAAGGCAGCCGTCACCGGCAATCACATAGGTGTAATGATCGACAACTTTTTTGCCATACCGCCCGCGCAGGATCTCTTCAGCCAGTGCAAAACCAACCGCATTCGCCAGACCCTGACCCAATGGGCCAGTTGTGGTTTCCACGCCCTTTGCGTGCCCGAATTCGGGGTGACCTGCGGTGATCGAACCCCATTGACGGAAATTCTTCACCTGATCGAGCGTCATGTCTTCGTAACCGGTAAGATGCAGCAACGAGTAGATCAGCATCGATCCGTGTCCTGCGGACAGGATGAACCGGTCACGATCCGGCCAATCTGGGGCAGAGGCGTCGAACTTTAGGTGCTTTTCAAACAGAACCGTTGCGACATCGGCCATGCCCATCGGCATCCCAGTATGGCCGGAATTCGCCGCCGCCACCGCATCCATCGCCAATGTGCGGATTGCCGCAGCTTTCATCCAATGTTCCGGGTGATTTTCTTTCAGTGCAGCGATGTCCACGGGGGATGATCCTTTTTTAAGGAGTTTGGATTTGGAACGCTGATACCAAGCTGATGCAGAAGTTCAAGCTGGTCACGTAAGCCATTGGTCACAAAAGGGGGGCGCAATTCGCAGTTGTCTTGTTTAAACTTTGGGGGTGCTGGACAGGCGCAACGATTCGATACAATGATCGGCCAACCAGTGTGGGTTGCTGAGGAGAGGGTGATGGCAGAAATTTCAGAGCTGGAACGCCGGATCAAGGATGCGCTTGAGCGCATCGAAAGTGGGGTCGGAAAGATTGCGTCTGCACCCGAACCGATCGACGTCGGCGAAAACCCGGAGTTCGTTGCGTTAACCGAGGCCCTTGAAGCTGAAAAGGTCGCCACTTCTCAGCTTGAGGAACGCGTCAAAAATCTGCACACCCAGCATGACGAAAAGGTTCGCGCGCTTGAAGAACACGTCGAAACACTCAAGGCTTCCAGTCACGAAGCACGCAATCAGGTGCAACAAGTCATGCGCACGAACCAGCATTTAAGTGCATCCCTGCAAAGCCTGCGTGAAGCGGCGACCACGGGTGTGGAGCCACACTTGATCAATCAGGCGATGATGTCGGAACTGGATGGCTTGCGCACGCTTCGCGATGCCGACCGCGCCGAGTTGGATGCCATACTCGGTAAATTACAGCCAATGCTGAAGGAGGCATAAAGATGCCTGAGGTTACGATCACCATCGGAGGCCGGGATTTTGCCGTCGCTTGTCAGGAAGGCGAAGAGCACTATTTGCAAACTGCTGCACAGGCCCTGGACACTGAGGCGAGTGTGATTGCCGCACAGGGGCGCTTGCCCGAGGCGCGGATGCTGCTGATGGCGGGGCTGATGTTGGCCGACAAGACGGCAGGGGTCGAGGAACAGCTGAAGGCCACGACAAGCCGCGTCAATGCCTTGGAGTCCGAGGTCTCGCAGCTGAGGGCGGCACCCGCTGGTCAGCCGGAGAAAATCGAAGTCGCGGTTATCCCCGAAACCGTGACCGACGCGCTGGCCGATATCGCAACGCGCACCGAAGCACTGGCGTCAGCGATCAAGGAAAAAGCAACCGGCTAGGGCACGCTTCCACCAGATCGGGCATTACTGCCTAGGCGTTGGCTTCGCGGATTTTCTCTGCTGCGTCCTTGTCATAGGCGATGCCTTTGTCGTCGAACATCTGATCCAGTTCGCCTGACAACGTCATTTCGGTGATGATGTCACAGCCGCCAACAAACTCGCCCTTGATATATAGCTGCGGGATGGTTGGCCAATCAGAGAAATCCTTGATCCCCTGACGGATGCCATCGTCCTCCAGCACATTCACGTCGCTGAAATCGACGCCCATGTAGTTCAGAACTCCAGCCACGCGCGATGAGAACCCGCATTGCGGCATGGTCTTGTTGCCCTTCATGAACAGCACGACATCGCTGGCTTCAACGGTTTCTTTGATCTGTGTTTGTGCGTCAGACATCGTTTACTCCGGTGCTTTCGTTGTCAGGGCGAGTGCATGAAGCTCGCCGTCTGGTCCGTCCATTTTACCTTTTAGCGCAGCGTAAACAGCGCGCTGCTGCTGAACGCGGTTTTTGCCGCGGAAACTTTCATCGACCACCATCGCCGCCATGTGAACTCCATCAGCGCCGGAAACCGTGATGTCAGCATCGGGAAAGCTTTCCCGCAATAGCGTGGTCAACTCATCGGCGTGCATTGGCATGTGCGGCATCCCTTGGAGGTCTTGCTTCATTCGATGTAGGCGAGCGGCGGGGCGAAATCCAGCCCTTCCGCAAGCATCGCAATAATTGTTCGCCATTGCCAAGGTTTTCGGCATCGCCCGCGTCCTATCCCTGAAGTTCAACAAGGAGGGACAATATGCCCAGCAATTCAAACATCATTCGCGGCAATGGCCAGGACAACATTCTGACTGGAACCAACGCCGACGAATTCATCTATGGCCGTCGTGGCGACGACACGATCGACGGTGGTGGTGGCAATGACGACATCCGCGGCGGACGGGGAAACGACTCCATCGAAGGCGGCCTGGGTGATGACACCATCCGCGCCGGGCGCGACGATGACTACGTCAACGGCAGAGAAGGCAATGACCGCGTATTTGGCGGCAGCGGCAACGACACAATTGACGGTGGCAGCGGTGATGACACCGTCACAGGCGGCAGTGGTAATGACGTCTTTGTAGTTACACCGGATACCCAGCGACTGGTGATCACTGACTTCGAAGATGGCATTGATTTAATTGATGTTTCCGCCCTGAACATCGACATCAACAACCCCGCAAACGGCGATCACTGGGGCTGGTTGGCGACCGAAGACGGCAACACGATCCTGCAATTTCATGACAACACCAGCGGCAACCTAGTGATCGAGGTTATTCTGGAAGATTTCCATTACAACAACATCGATCTCGGCGATTATATTATCTGAATGCAGACAATGCGCAGGCTACTCGGCAAGGTCGTAAAAAGCCTGCTGGGTGGCCTGGAAAAACTGACCGACATGCAGGCCCTGAACCAGGGCGTGGTGAACCTGAAGACTGACGGCCATGTCGAAGCCGTTGTTTTTCGGAACGATTTTTCCCCAACTGACCCGTGGAATGCAATCGTCGGAATGGGGCAACGCGTTGTCGAGTGACGTGTAGTCCAACCAAGGCAGGCAAGAAAGGTAGGCAACCGCCTGCCGTTCGCCGGTATTGGCGTTAAGCGGCTGCCCTGAGCGGACCTTCGCGATTTCCTCGGTGGCGTGGGCGTCAAAAGTTGCGCGGTCCGGGTCCCACGACAGATAGGTCTATCTGAAGTTCCCATCTTCTGTTGCGATAGTGGGAGACAGGTCCAACCGTTCATAGCTGCGCGCCGTATCGCCTTGAAAACGAAGGCGAAGTTCAGGAACAGCGTGGAGCCCCGCACCAATCGCCCAAATGCAGGACCGGAACACCGGCAGCTCGGACTTACGGTTCATTAACTTGGTAACATCGACCCGTGCAGTTGTTGCGTAATGCGGGCGTTCATAGGTGCGAAAGAAGCGGAATTGATCCGCGCCAGACCAAGTGGATTGATCAAGAATTGTGCCGGTTTCGTCAGCCAAAAGTCTCTCCAAATGCGCCGCGATAAAGTGCGGACAACTCGTCCATGGGCGCTTCTGAACTGCCGTAGCGCACTGAACTACCACCGAACTTTCCCACACTGGCAATCGTAAGGTTGGCTTTGTAAGCGGCAGACATCAGGGCCTCGGCCATGTCGAAGTTGCAGGCGATCAAATAGCGGGCCTGATCCTCTCCGAAAAGTTCGCCGGTATCGCTGGAATCCAAAACGACGCCAACACCGGCGGCTTCTGCCATTTCGAACGCTGCGAGCGCCAATCCGCCGTCAGACAGGTCGCTGCAAACTGTGATGAAGTCTTTGTTTTCGCGGATGAAATCGCCATTGCGCATTTCGGCATTCAGATCGACGGGCGGGGCAGGGCCGTCTTCGCTGTTGAAGACCTCGGCCATCAGCGCCGACTGACCGAGATGGCCTGAAGATTCCCCGATCAAAAGAGCGACATGGCCTTCCCGAACGGTGCCATTAATCAGCTGGTCCTCTGAGGGGATCAGACCTACAGATGCGATAGTTGGGGTCGGTAGAATTCCGGTGCCGTCGGTTTCATTGTAAAGTGAAACATTGCCAGAAACGATTGGCATATCAAGAGCTTGGCAAGCTTCGCCAATACCTTTGATGGCACCGACGAACTGGCCCATGATTTCCGGTTTTTCCGGATTGCCAAAGTTCATGTTGTCGGTTGTCGCAAGTGGTTTTGCGCCACAGGCGGTTAAATTTCGGTAGGCCTCGGCCACCGCCTGTTTGCCGCCTTCATGTGGATTTTCGAAGACATAACGGGGGGTTACGTCCGATGTGAAGGCAAGCATCTTACCGGTATCATGGACGCGCACGATGCCCGCGCCAAGGCCAGGCTGGCGGACAGTATCGGCCATGACCTGACTGTCATACTGATCGTACACCCATTCCTTCGATGCGTAGTTTGGTGACGAAATCAGAGCCTTCAGCCCGTCGATTGGGTCGATCTGTATCACGTCGGTATCACGTCGGTATTGCGTCGGTATTTTTTCCTCGTACGGACGGTCGTATTCCGGTGCGGTGGAGGACAATTTCGACAAAGGCAGGTCGGCTTTCACTTCATTCCCGTGCAGGATAAGAAACCGGTCTTCTTCTATAGTCTCACCTACGATGGCGAAATCGAGATCCCATTTCTCGAAGATGGCCTTGGCTTCGGCTTCAAGTTCCGGGTTCAGAACCATCAACATCCGTTCCTGAGATTCCGACAGCATCATCTCATAGGCGGTCATGTTGTCTTCGCGTTGGGGTACGTCATCGAGTTGAAGTTTGACGCCCAAGCCCCCTTTGTCGCCCATCTCGACCGCCGAACAGGTAAGACCGGCGGCACCCATATCCTGAATGGAAATGACGGCGCCGGTTTTCATCAACTCCAAACAGGCTTCGAGCAGGCGCTTTTCGGTGAAGGGATCTCCGACCTGCACGGTGGGGCGTTTTTCTTCGATGGTGTTGTCGAATTCGGCGGATGCCATCGTCGCGCCGCCGACGCCATCGCGTCCGGTTTTGGCGCCGAGATAGACGACCGGCATTCCGATGCCCGACGCGGCGGAGTAGAAGATTTTGTCAGCATCTGCGAGGCCCGCTGCGAAGGCATTGACCAGACAATTGCCATTGTAGGCGGGGTGGAACCGCACCTCGCCGCCAACTGTTGGCACGCCAAAGGCATTTCCGTAGCCGCCTACGCCCTCGACCACGCCATGCACGAGTTGGCGGGTTTTGGGGTGATCGGGCGACCCAAAGGACAGTGAATTCATTGCCGCGATTGGGCGTGCGCCCATCGTGAACACGTCGCGCAGAATACCACCTACACCAGTCGCGGCGCCCTGATAGGGCTCGATATAGGACGGGTGGTTGTGGCTTTCCATTTTGAAGACCACGGCCTGATTGTCGCCGATGTCGACAACACCAGCATTTTCACCGGGGCCGCAAATGACTTGCGGACCAGTCGTGGGCAGGGTGCGCAACCATTTCTTGGAGGATTTATAGGAACAATGTTCATTCCACATCGCCGAAAAAATGCCGAGTTCGGTGAAATTGGGCGCACGGTTCAGGATTTTCACGACTTCCTGATATTCTTCCGACGTAAAGCCGTGTGACGCGATCAGGTCGTCCGTAATCTCTGGTTCTGCCATGCCTGTCCCCCGGTTTTGGGGGCTTTTAGAGTAAGGTGCACGGAAGTGAAAGAAAGGCTTTGTTAAGGATGTTTTGATATTCAGATGACGTGACCAAACGGATGAAAGCGATGCAATTGATCAGGCGACTTTTTGGAGCGTTGGCAATTGGACGGCGGCCAAACCACGATCCGTTCGCGCGGTCGCTCGGACTTGTCCCGGAAACGGTTGCCCGGACCCGTTGGCGCATTTGGTTTTAGACCATGCGTTTCGGCGGTATTGCGTGAAATAAATTCAGATTTCAAAGAGGCATTGGTTAACAGCACGTTCAGCGCTTCGATCGCCTGTTCTGTCATCTTCATGAAGTTGAGCTTTCGCTTATAGGGCGGGTTCGTTTCACCAAAAAAGCTGTGGTTCTCAAACGCAAAATCGTCGGCGTATTTGTCCATGAAGAACGACAGAAACGTATTGACGCTGGTTCGAATGCGCAGGTCATCCGCCATTAGGTGCGATGATGCATCCAGAGTTTCCAGCATGAGCTTCGACCAAAGGTCTGCCCCTTTCTCGTTCATCAGCTGCATTGCGTTGTGTGTGTGATGAAAGTTCAGCCGGAACTCGGCGCCATGGTAGTAGGGCCCGCCACCCATCACGTCGATCCACATCGATGCTTGCGTGCCGATGTGATGGTTGATGCCACCAACACGCTGGAAAACAGACCTGAACCAGTCGTCTTGTTCAAACACGCGTTGATAGAAACTCTGGACGATCTCCACGATAGGGTCCTGACCAAGCACCGAGTACAATTGCCAAAATTGGATTGGCTTAGACACATCACTTGGGGCCGTCAGCGACAATATATCAGCCATACGATGGGCCTCCGCCGGCAATAGATCCTTGGCCTTTGCGGCCTCAATGTAATCCCTCTGGATTTTTTCGGTCATATACCCGGGCCGCGTCGGGAACTTGGGAAGGTCAACATGTGCCATGATGTTCTTTCGTGGGATATCTCGCCCTTCTTGATGTTGCATTGAAATTGACCCCGGCTGAGCCGGGTACCGAACCGATGACCTATGAGGGGCACTTAAAACATTCAACCCTTGGGGGACCATTGACGGAACAGTGCGTGCCAGCCAGTGATCTTTGTTGGAAAACATTGCTTGTCGTCAATTCTCCCAAAGTTTGTTGCTCGGATTCTTGCACTCTGAAAATGGCCCAATCCTGCCGTCCACTGCCTACATAATCGCCGCAGCGCAGCTTCCCCGAAGCGGATATTTCGGGTGATGAATCTGTCATGAATAATTCTGACTCATCGGAGAGATGCGTCGTGGTTGTTCAGATCCTTAAAACGAACCTTCAGTGCGAAAGGAGCCAGTCATCCGAGATTTGTTCATTGGGAAGATTTCGCTCAGCCAAATTTCCCGTTTGCGAAACAGACCGGGAAAGATGCGGAATACTTTCGCCTCATAACCATAATTTCGCGCCAAATATTAACAAGAGATCGAAGGGAAATCGCCACAATCGACAGCTACCACTGATGGGTCGCCGCATTACAATCATTGTTTTGCACAGCTTGAACACAAGGCCCAAATCGATGCCGATTGCCTATTCTGCCGATGCACTGGTCTATGATTCCGGGTCGAATTCCTGGTCCTTGCGGACGGATTATGACCCTGAACTCCATCGCGTAAACATCGCGATCACGGACGATGACGACTATCTTCACGGCGATGTTGGCGCTGATGAAGTCGGCTCCGACAGCAACCAGACAGCTGTCGTCACAGACATGCTGGGCAATCCAGTCGCCTCGGGTCAGGTTTACGATGAAGAGTTTTTCGCGATCTATGACGGGGTCAATCCGCACGTCTTTCTTGAAGCCGTGGAAATCGGCGGCGTGCTTGTTGGGTATATCGTCAGTGCTCCATTGACCCCGGGAACGGCCTATTCACAAACCGCAAATGAAGATGTCGATGGGCCGCCTACCGCGCCGGCTTACTCATCTTTTACGGATGTACCGTGTTTTGGCCCGGATACGCGAATATTGACAGATGTAGGCGAGGTTCCTGTAAAGTGGCTGGCCCCAGGTGACCTGGTCGTGACACGAGACGAGGGACCGCAACCGATCCGTTGGATAGGCAGATATAACCCCGATTCTGGATAAGACGTTGGCGTCACCAGTGCACTACTCGACAGAATTTTTTCGTAGTTTTTTGGTAACTCCCAAGCACCCTGTCCGATAGGGTTGCGGGGTTTTGTTCCGTCAGAGCCGTGCGATGATCTGAGGTGGTGACAGGGTCAGGATTTCCAGGATGTTGAACCCGTGTTTTCTGGCCGTCGAGATGACGGACCTGATGTCGGCGAAGACCCGCGCGCCCTCGAGGGTGCGGAAGGTGCCCGAGATTTTCATGCGCAGCTTCATCATGCGCAGGTCCTGTTCGGCCTGATTGTTTGTGAATGGGACCGCGAAGTCGGCGATGAATCGCAAAACGTCATCGCGGTAGTCACGCAGGCGGAGGAGCAGGTTGTGGCCTGGCCGCCTGGCTTTTCGGCCGCGGGTGCCGGGGCTTTTGGCCAGCGGGGGCCGGCGTTCGTGGAAGGCGAGCCCCTTGGCGAGGATCGCCATGTATCTGGTGACGATACCCTGGCGAACCAGTTCCGGGAGTTCGGTCTCGCCTTGATCCTGAGCCGCGCATCTGAGCTGATTGGCGCTATGAAGCACTGCGCTCATCTCCGTCGCCCAAGGCTCTTTTTCGATCTCTTCGATGGCCTTGAGTTCGCGCAAGTGATGCGCCCCGCAGAGGGCGTGGGCGTCCACTCCGCTCATATGGGCGTAGTAGGGTTTCCAGTGATCATGAATGATCGTCCCGCCGGTCAGGAAGGTTGGAACAGCACCGCGTTTGGCGCTGATGCGGTAATGGGTGAAGGCGGTATCGCAGATCGTGTGCAGCCAGTGCAGCTTGCCGGCAACACGAAGTCCGGTCTCGTCCAGATGCCGAACGCCGCCTTCGGCAAGCCGGGCGAGAATGTGTTCAACCACGACACCCATCTTATTTGCCGCGCCGCGCGTCCAGTTGGTCACGCTGGCCGCGCACAAGCTGGTGGCCCCAAACAGGTCGCGCATAAGCTGGCAGACCCGATCCTCGGGTATCAGCTGCTGAACATTGCAATAGACCGCCACTGCCCGCATGCGCGTGCCATATTGCACATGCGCGGCCACGCCATCGGGAAAGCCAGCCGTCGTCGTGGCTCGACAATGGTCGCAACAATAAACCGCCGCCTGATGCTCGGTGACCTCCAGGCGTGGCGCAGGCAAGTCGAACACCTGACGCTTCTCGATCCCTTTCACCATCTCCGCCGTCAGGGCGCTCTGACAGGCGCTGCAATGCGTCGCCTCATGCCGTTCGACAAAGTCGGGTGTTGACGTCTGGCGCAGGGTGTCGCCCCGGTGGCCAACTTGGCCGCCACTTTTCTTTCCGGATTTGCCACGCAGGCTGCGCGGGGCTGGCTTCTTCAGGCCATCACTTGAAGGGGGCTTGCTGCTATTGCTGCTGTTCTTGGCCAACTGTCGGCGCAGGTCCGTGATCTCTTCCGCCATGCTCGCCAACGCAGCTTCAAGCTCAGCGATCCGACGCAGAGCCGTGGCGAGAAGTTGTTCAAGGGCGGCAACCTGATCCATCCCACCACTGATTCAGAGAAATCAACCCGGCGCCACAGAATTCAGACAAGAAAGAAAAAAAACACGCGCAAAATGGCAAATTCGACTCACCATAAAACTGACAATAACACTCAAACGTGGGGGGTGCTTGGGAGTTACGATCGATTTCACAAAAATATCCTGCCGACAGTTCGTAGAAATGAGCGGTGGTCAGGCTATTATTTTGAACGCATGACAGACTGGCCTGATGCTCCTTCTGGCAATCCATTGTGGGACATCGTGACCCGAATGCGTGACCCTTCTGTCCGCGCGCGCAATAAATTCGAGTTAGCCCTATTTGACCCAGCACGCGACGTAGATAGGTCACCGTATGGTGGCCAGTGCCTGAGTTTCTTGAGCTTTAAATTGCTTGCGGGTTCGCCCGAAACTCTCACGCTGACAGCCTTCTATCGGAACCACTACTATGTTGAAAAACTGCTAGGCAATCTAATTGGTCTTGGACAACTCATGTCCTTTGTTGCAGAGGAGGCGGGGCTATCTTTGGGGTCCCTGACAGTCCTATCCTCGCATGCCACGATTGATCTGCCAAAATCATGTGCTGGTGGAAAAACTACGCGCCACGACCTTCAAATTCTTCTTGCTGAGTAACTCCCAAGCCCCCTGCTGACTTGTCTGGTTTTGTAGTGTTTGGTGTGAGTCTAATTTACCATAGGGTGAATGAAACTTCCGTTCTGCTCAGGGTTCCATTGCGCTCGGGTTGATTTTCTGAATCACTGCTGGAATGGATAAGGTTGCCTCCCTTGAACAAAGCCCCGCTATGGCTCTGCGCCGGATCTCGGAGTTGGAAGAATTTGTAGCATTCCAGGCGCAAGAGATTGATGAACTGCGCAGGCAGCTTGGCAAAAACAGCCGTAACAGCAGCAAGCCTCCCTCGAGTGATGGGCTGAAGAAGCCGGCACCACGCAGCCTGCGTGGAAAGTCCGGCAAGAAAAGCGGCGGCCAGACTGGCCACCGGGGCGACACCCTGCGCCAGACGCCAACGCCAGACTTTGTGCAACGCCATGAAGCAGCGCAGTGTCGTACCTGTCAGCAGCGCCTGACGCCAGAGATGATCGAGGGGGTGAAGAACCGTCAGGTGTTCGACGTGCCCCCGCCGCAGCTGGAAGTCACCGAGCATCAGGCAATGATTTACGGCTGCGCGCATTGCCGAGCCACGACAACGGCCGCGTTTCCCGAGGGCGTGAGCGCGCATGTGCAATATGGTCCGCGCATACGGGCCGCGGCGGTCTACTGCAATGTCCAGCAGCTGATCCCCGAAGATCGGGTCTGCCAACTCCTGCGGGATCTGTTCGGAGCCACCAGCCTGTGCGCGGCCAGCGTGACCAACCGGGTCAATGGCACAGCGCAGCGTCTGAGTGGCGTGGTCGAGCACATTCGTGATACCCTCACGGGAGGCGGTGTTCGGCATCTGGACGAGACCGGGCTGCGTGTCGCCGGCAAGCTGCACTGGTTGCATACGATCTGTGATGGCGCATTCACCCACTACCGGATCGATCCCGGGCGCGGTGCTGTTCCAACCTTCCTGAACGGTGGGACGATCGTCCATGATCACTGGAAATCGTATTACGCCCATATGGAGGGGGTGGACGCACACGCCCTCTGAGGAGCACATCACCTGCGCGAACCGAGGGCCGTCGCCGAGATCGAAAAAGAGCCATGGGCGACAGAGTTGAGCGCGCTGCTCACCAACGCCAATCAGCTGAAGTGTGCCGCGCAGGGGAGAGGCGACACCGAACTCCCGGCATCCGTTCATGAGGATATACTCGCCGAGTACATGGCAATCCTTGCCAAGGGCACAGACTTCCATGAAGGGCTGCCACCATTGGTGCCAAAAACCGGTTCTCGAGGGAGAAAGCCGCGAAGGCCGGGGCATAATCTCCTCATTCGCTTGCGAGACTTCCGCGACGACGTCTTGCGGTTCCTTACGGATTTTGACGTCCCCTTCACCAACAATCAGGCCGAACAGGACCTGCGCATGATGAAAGTGCGCATGAAGATCCCGGGGAGTTTCCGCACGATCGAGGGAGCCCGGGTCTTCGCCGACATCCGGTCCGTGATCTCCACAGCCAGAAAGCATGGGCTGAATATCCTTGAGATCATCACGGTCCCACCAGCTCAGATCATCGCGCGCCTATAACCGGACAGCACCCACCAAAGCCCCGCTCATCTTGCTCATCTTGCAGGGGGTG
>CATOSB010000001.1 GCA_951812305.1 uncultured Paracoccaceae bacterium | reverse complement strand
TTCCAGTCCCATGCTGGTTTTCAACTTATCGAACAGAGTTTCGATGATGAACCGCCTTCGCAACAGGATTTTGTTCAGGATTGGCAGGAGATAGTTTTTCATGTTGCGGCGAATGCCGGTGACGAGGTGGAGCCCACGCTGCCAGAGCCGTTGGAAGAGGGATTTGGAGATATAGCCCTTATCAGCAAATATTTTGCCTTCGAGGCCCGCGATCATGGCTTCAAACGGCTTTCGATCATCGACATTACCTGCCGTGATTTTGACGGCCATGATCTCCCCCTTGTTGTTGATGATTAGATGCAGTTTGAAGCCAAAGAACCAGCCCATTGTGCTGCGACCGCGCTTTGCCAGCCCCTTGAAGACCTTGTTTCGATTAATGCGGGCATTGTGGCAGACCGCGAGCTTAGTGCTGTCGGCAAAATAGACGCCGGTTTTTTCACCGCTGAAGCAGTGCAGCAGTATGCAAAACGGCACCATTAATCTTGGCATGAGGCTGACAAACCGACCATAGCTCGGGAGGGTGCCAAAGCAGTCACGGTATTTCTGCTCAACGCCATAAATCCAATAATGTTTGAAGTCCTTGAACGGCGACAAGTGAAACAAGACCATGATGAACAGGCTCTCCCCCAGGGTCAGCTTGCCGGAGCGAAGCCTCTGACGACCCGAGGGGATCAACCGGTGGCGCTCCCAGTCCTCGTAGGTTTTTGCAAAATCATCGAGACAGACAAAAAGTGCGGTGTTAGTGATCGACATGAGTGGCGGTCCATATTGTGTCGCTTTTGAACCTTGAATCATGGGGCAACGTACTTGGAAACCCCTCTCACCCCATACTAATCACGGGGGCATTCAGGCTGGTCAACACGGGGCAAAAGGTGCGCGCCATGGAGAACAACTTCCCAATCAACGAAGATCTCGCTTATGAGAAGATCCGGGACCTCATGTTCGACATGATGGAAGAGGACCCCAACCGTTTCTACGCCCTCACGGATAAGCTCAATGAACTGGCTGCGCTCCCTAAAAGAACCATGACACTTGTGCTCGATCTGATGGCTGCCACTCCCTTTCAGGTGATCATCCCGAAACACGTACGGAAAAATGACCCTGATACATTCAAAGCAGATCACGAAACCGTTTCAAATGTTCTATTTCTTGGAGAGTTTGGCGGAATTGCCGTTGAACTGGAGCCAAATGAGGCTTTGAGAGAACCGAGGATCATTTCCATAACAATGGTGGAAATCCCTCATCGCAACCCTCTGCGAAAAAGGGTCAACGAGTATCGTAAAAAACGAATCAAAAAACGTAACTCCCAAGCACCCTGTCCGATAGGGTTGCGGGGTTTTGTTCCGTCAGAGCCGTGCGATGATCTGAGGTGGTGACAGGGTCAGGATTTCCAGGATGTTGAACCGGTGTTTTCTGGCCGTCGAGATGACGGACCTGATGTCGGCGAAGACCCGCGCGCCCTCGAGGGTGCGGAAGGTGCCCGAGATTTTCATGCGCAGCTTCATCATGCGCAGGTCCTGTTCGGCCTGATTGTTTGTGAATGGGACCGCGAAGTCGGCGATGAATCGCAAAACGTCATCGCGGTAGTCACGCAGGCGGAGGAGCAGGTTGTGGCCTGGCCGCCTGGCTTTTCGGCCGCGGGTGCCGGGGCTTTTGGCCAGCGGGGGCTGGCGTTCGTGGAAGGCGAGCCCCTTGGCGAGGATCGCCATGTATCTGGTGACTATACCCTGGCGAACCAGTTCCGGGAGTTCGGTCTCGCCTTGATCCTGAGCCGCGCATCTGAGCTGATTGGCGCTATGAAGCACTGCGCTCATCTCCGTCGCCCAAGGCTCTTTTTCGATCTCTTCGATGGCCTTGAGTTCGCGCAAGTGATGCGCCCCGCAGAGGGCGTGGGCGTCCACTCCGCTCATATGGGCGTAGTAGGGTTTTCCAGTGATCATGAATGATCGTCCCGCCGGTCAGGAAGGTTGGAACAGCACCGCGTTTGGCGCTGATGCGGTAATGGGTGAAGGCGGTATCGCAGATCGTGTGCAGCCAGTGCAGCTTGCCGGCAACACGAAGTCCGGTCTCGTCCAGATGCCGAACGCCGCCTTCGGCAAGCCGGGCGAGAATGTGTTCAACCACGACACCCATCTTATTTGCCGCGCCGCGCGTCCAGTTGGTCACGCTGGCCGCGCACAAGCTGGTGGCCCCAAACAGGTCGCGCATAAGCTGGCAGACCCGATCCTCGGGTATCAGCTGCTGAACATTGCAATAGACCGCCACTGCCCGCATGCGCGTGCCATATTGCACATGCGCGGCCACGCCATCGGGAAAGCCAGCCGTCGTCGTGGCTCGACAATGGTCGCAACAATAAACCGCCGCCTGATGCTCGGTGACCTCCAGGCGTGGCGCAGGCAAGTCGAACACCTGACGCTTCTCGATCCCTTTCACCATCTCCGCCGTCAGGGCGCTCTGACAGGCGCTGCAATGCGTCGCCTCATGCCGTTCGACAAAGTCGGGTGTTGACGTCTGGCGCAGGGTGTCGCCCCGGTGGCCAACTTGGCCGCCACTTTTCTTTCCGGATTTGCCACGCAGGCTGCGCGGGGCTGGCTTCTTCAGGCCATCACTTGAAGGGGGCTTGCTGCTATTGCTGCTGTTCTTGGCCAACTGTCGGCGCAGGTCCGTGATCTCTTCCGCCATGCTCGCCAACGCAGCTTCAAGCTCAGCGATCCGACGCAGAGCCGTGGCGAGAAGTTGTTCAAGGGCGGCAACCTGATCCATCCCACCACTGATTCAGAGAAATCAACCCGGCGCCACAGAATTCAGACAAGAAAGAAAAAAAACACGCGCAAAATGGCAAATTCGACTCACCATAAAACTGACAATAACACTCAAACGTGGGGGGTGCTTGGGAGTTACCAAAAAACTACGAAAAAATTCTGTCGAGTAGTGCACTGGTGACGCCAACGTCTTATCCAGTATCGGGGTAGGTTTAGTGAAACACGTCCATATTGGCCTCAAAGCGGATGTTGCGGGCCAGCACCCCTCGCGCGGAATCAAGCCGCAGGCGCCGCGCGATCGCCTGCCCGTCCCCACGGGCTGGCGATTTTGTGAGGTCGCGCACGCCATCGAATTCGCACGGACTTTGCAGGCATAAAACGCGTCATTGAGATGTCGCATCGCCACCCCACGGGCAGGCAATCGCGCGTCTTGTTTCTTGAACCGCGAATGCCCGGTTCAGGCTCAGCCCAGACAATCAGGTTCCGCCGAATTCCATCGCGCACTAGCGCGAGATCCGCTTTCGCATTCGGTGCTCTTTGCCAACCCGCCCGTTAAAGACTGGTCCGCTGTCGGCCATTCCGAATCCTCGTAAATGGACAGTGCGGCGGCGTTGTCTGCATCCACGGTGAGGACGAGGTTCTTCACATCCGGCCAGGTTTGCGCTGCCGCATCCACAGCGAGTACAAACGCCTCTTTTCCGAGCGCGTTACCCTGCCAACGCAGATCGATCTTCAATCCATGGATCGACATGTCCGTGGGAGCAACCCAGTCCGGAGACAACGGTGGGCGTTTGAAGACGACCATCCCGACCAACGCGTCCTGAAAGGCGAATACCCAGCCGCGAAGGGCAGCGCCCTCGGCCTCACAGGCATTGATGGAGTCCGAAAACGAACCGCCGAAGATTTCCTGCTGTTCTGATACCCTAAGAGCAGCGAGTTCCTTTCGTTGTTTATTGCTCAGAGCTGAGAATTCGACGATTTCGAGCCTGCCCGGCATCTCAGGATTTTGGACGGGCGAGAGCGGCGTCTATCCGGTCCACCCGGTAGTGCGGCGCCAGTATCGCGCGGATTTTGCTGCGCCGCGCGTTGGCAGGGTCAAAGATTGCATAGCAGAGGTAGTCTTCAAGCAACGTGGCCTGTTGTTCAAAACCGTATTTGAGGAAACCCTCGCCCTCTGCCGGGACATAGAAATATGGGTCTTTGTTGAAGACGGATTCCAAACCGGCCTTGGCGGGGCGATAGCCGGTCAGACGGCGATTCTGCCATTGCCAGACATGCACCAGTTCATGCGCCATGATCAGCGTCTGCGGCAGCAGGATCTGTTCCGGCCAGCCGGGCGCGGTGTCGTCGCGATACCACTCGCGCGAGAAATGGACGGTGTTGTAAAGTGCCCATGCAGGGGGCGGCCCTTCGGGCGGCGTCGGGCTGACACGGTCGCAGACGCCGGGGCGAATTTCGATCTTTTTGCGTTCGGGCAGGGGCTTGCCGTCGCCTTCGGGTGGCGCGCC
Source organism: uncultured Paracoccaceae bacterium (assembly GCA_951812305.1). GTDB lineage: Bacteria > Pseudomonadota > Alphaproteobacteria > Rhodobacterales > Rhodobacteraceae > Rhodobacter_B. Next base: position 636,918 of record CATOSB010000001.1, on the reverse strand, counting down.
TTGGAACCCCCGTTTGACGCGGACCTGATTGGTGTCGAGCGAAGGGCCGAAGATGTCGGCGGCCAACGTGCGTTCGCCGGTGGACATCGGGCGACCGGTGCAGGCGGCCAGGACCACGAGAGAAAGAACAATGGCAAACAGGCGCATAAGCTAAAGCATCGCAGGCACGACCAGATCGGGCGGGCGGTGGCCATCGGCGAAGGTCTTGATATTGATGATCACTTTCTCGCCCATTTCGACCCTTGCCTCTTCGGTGGCGGACCCCATGTGGGGCAATAGGACAACGTTGGATAGTTCGCGCAGGCGAGGGTTTATGTTGACGCCATGTTCGTAAACGTCCAGCCCCGCGCCCGCAATTTCGCCCGCGCGCAGCATCCGGGTCAGGGCGTTTTCGTCGATCACCTCGCCGCGGGATGTGTTCACGATCACGGCGCTCGGTTTCAGCAGTTTCAGACGGCGGGCGTTCATCAGATGGAAGGTCGAGGGGGTGTGCGGGCAGTTGATGGAAATCACGTCCATGCGGCGCACCATCTGGTCGAGGCTTTCCCAATAGGTGGCGCCAAGTTCCTCTTCGATTTCGGGGCGCAACTGGTGGCGGTTGTGATAGTGGATTTCCATGCCAAAGGCGGTGGCGCGGCGCGCGACGGCTTGCCCGATCCTGCCCATGCCGAGGATGCCGAGGCGGCGGCCTGCGATCCGACCGCCCAAGAGAGCGGTCGGCGCCCAACCCTGCCAATCGCCGGTTTGCATGATGCCGAGACCTTCGGGGATGCGGCGGGTGACGGCGAGGATCAGGGCCATCGTCATGTCGGCGGTGTCTTCGGTCAGAACGCCGGGTGTGTTAGCCACCAGAATGCCGCGCTGCCGGGCGGTGGAGACATCGATATTGTCGAACCCCGCGCCGTAATTGGCGATCAGTTTCAGTTGCTCTCCGGCCTGCGCCAGAAGCGGCGCGTCGATCTGATCGGTGATCGTCGGCACCAGCACGTCGGCAGATTTCATGGCCGCAACAAGTTTGGCGCGGGACATCGGTGCATCGTCTTCGCGTAGTGTTACGTCAAACAGGTCTCGCATTCGGGTTTCAACCACAGCGGGTAACCGTCGCGTAACAACAACACTCAGCCGTTCAGAAGCCACGTCGAACACCGCCTTTCTTCCCAAATCAGGCTTTCAGTGTCAGGATTACGGACAACAAAGGCGTGGCACAACCAAATCTACACGCATTCCTTACCACCCTTCAATTTAGCCAGACATCCCAGAGCTTGGGGATTTTGGCATAACCTGCGAGGCATCGTCGGATAGCACGAAGGCCTGTCTTGAAGAGAGAGCATAAGGACCTTCGGGCTTTTCGAATCCCCTTTTTTCGCCGCGTATTGCGACGTGGTGCTCTTCGTTTGCTCCGGTTGAAACAGCCCAGTACATGGCGATTGCCAGCACCAAAATGAGGCGGGCCAATCGATCCGGCTTTTTGATCTGGCTTTGAGTAATTTCAAAGCCCCGGGTTTTGAAGTCGGAGAACATGGCTTCAATTCCCCAACGCATTCCATAATCGAGCACCTTGTACTCGGACGGTGCTGCATTCATGGCAATAATCCAAGGCTCTTTGTGCCCCTCCTCGTGAAGCACTCCAATGTTGCTAAAGACGCCCGTTCCGTAAAGCTCAGCGTTTACAAGCCCTTCGGGCATCAGTTGGGCAATTTCGCGCGTCATCATCTCGCCACCCTGATGTTGCAGTGTGATATTTCCCTTCATGCGCAGCCGGTAGTCCCATCCAGCCTCCTGGCACCATGCGACCAATCGGGCGGTTCCATAAAACCGATCTCCCGCCAGCAACACACGCGCATCCGCCGGGAGCCATGGGCGGACTGCTTCCAAAAGCTCATGTTGCACGCGCCATCCAATCGGCCCTTTGGTCTGGCGTACACGCCAGGCGACCGGGAGGGCCCGATCCCGCATCCGCACCGATAACATCAAAACCTCATGCCCTTCGTTGAGCTTGCTTTGATCAAGGGCCACCACAATCGTTTCTCCGGCCTCACACTGGCGGCGGAAAATTTCACCAACATAGGCCTGCATGATCTCATCAGTATCGATGTGAGGATTGCCCAGAACCCGCGAAATGTATTGATAGCGGTGGTCCACAGAGCCGATATCGCGGGGCAGAGCAGCCGCATTTTCCATCAGATTGACGCTGCGCGTGTTCAAAATCACGCTTGCTATGATGCACAATCCCTCCCGGCGCGACTTGTGATACCCGAGCAAGCGGTCCTGAAAATCCGCCTCAACCTTCGAATAAAGCTCTGAAAAACAAACATTTCCCAACAAACCAGCCTCCAATATCAGCAGTGGAGACTCCTTGAATCACACAGATCAGACAAACGTCAAATCAGATCCGGAAATTTTGAAGGGTGGTAAGACACGCATTCGGGCAATATAGAGGTCAGTTAAGACCTTTCGGGGCGATACGGGCAATGAGCAAGGGCATATCCGGGCTTGCGCAAGTTATGATGGCTGCTTTGGCGGCCTTGTTGGTGTTGGCGAGTGGGGCGCAGGCGGCGGAAGAGCGGGGGCCGGTCACGAACCTGCCGATGCCGCGTTATGTTTCTCTGAAAGCGGCAGAGGGCAATGTGCGGCGCGGCCCGTCCCTGAACCATCGCATCGACTGGGTCTTCAAGCATCGCGGTATGCCGCTGGAAATCACCGGCGAATACGGCCACTGGCGGCGCGTGAAGGACCGCGACGGCATGGGCGGTTGGGTGCATTACAGCCTGCTGTCGGGGACGCGCACGGTCATCGTAGAAGAAGACATGCTGCCTTTGTTGATGAAGCCGGACCGCAAAGCGGTGATCAACGCAAAAGTCGAACTTGGAGTCATTGCCCGCCTTGATGAATGCGTCAGGGAATGGTGCAGAATTCGCGCGGATCGATACAAAGGATGGGTCCCGAGATCCGCGCTTTGGGGAGTGGACCTCGCGAATAGGTAGCCCGTGATGAACATGCTGCGAAACGCCTTTTCGGGTAGACGCCCGGCCACCGACCCAAGGGGGCTGGTCATTCATGCGTATGGGACCTGGATGAGATCCATTCAGGAAGAGAAGTTCGATTTCTTCAACAAACTGGTACGTTATGCGACCCTGCAAGGCGTGACCACGCGGATCGTGGCCGCCGAAGGGCAGACATCACGTCTTTTGCTGGATCAGGATCACATCAACATCGTGGTTGGCGGGCAATCGGATTATGGCAAGAACCGCCTGCATGCGATGCCGAGCTATATCTGGGGATTCTGGTATCTGGACGAGGTGGGCGTGCACTGGAACTCTTCGTTGCGCTTTGCCCGCTTCAACGAGGAAGAGATTGACGCCGAGAAGGCTGAGTATTTCTTCAATGGCGTTTCAGGTTACATGCTGCGGGAAAACGTCTCGAAGGTGCCGCAGGAAGTGCGGATGAAAAATCCGATGCAGGAGGCGGCGGCGGTCATCTATTGTCAGGAGATCGAGGTTTATCCTGATCGCAGCCATTTTCTGACGACCGATCAGATGATCCAGATAACCGCCAAGACATGCAAAGACGAGGTCATCTATGTAAAACCGCATCCCCAGCAGTCAAAAGCGGTGCGTAAGCATATTCTGGCCCTGTCGGAAAAGTCTCTGGACAGGACTGTGATGAATTGATTCAGTCTGCGTGAGTATTTTTTGGGGTGGCTGGCTATGAAGCGTGATCAGATTGAAATGTTTGCAACGTTGGATGGGCTTGTGTTGGCTGATCATCCGTACCGCAAGTTTGAAGCGGTTGTTGACCTGTGTGCTTTGGCAAAGCCTCCGGCAGCGCTTTATTCTGATCGCGGGCGCCCTGAATTGGGTGCCGGGCGTGCGTTTCGCATGCTGGTGCTTCAATTCCTTGAGGACATTTCCGATCGGGAGATGGAACGGTTCATGCGTGAGAACCTTGCAGCCAAATGGTTTTGCGGCTTTGGGCTCAGTGAGAAGACACCTGATCACTCGTTTTTCGGCGATTTCCGCAAGCGGTTGGGTACAAAGGGGCTCATGGACATTTTCAATCGTCTGCGCGTCAGCTTGAAGGCTGCAGGTTTGATCCGGGAAGTGTTCACCTTTGTGGATGCCAGCCAGCTGGTTTCGAAATTCTCGAACTGGAGTGATCGGGACAAAGCCATCGCCAAGGGTCTGGAGAAGTTCAACAACGAAACCGCTCCCAGGGTTGCTGCCGACAAGCAAGCGCGTTTTGGCGCAAAGAACAAAAACAAATATTGGTATGGCTACAAGGAACATGCCAGCGTGGACATGCAATCAGGTCTGGTCAACAAAGTGGCGGCCACACCGGCCAATGTCGATGATGCCAAAGGTCTGCGCCATGTGTGCCCGGATCAGGGTGCTGTTTATGCAGACAAAGGCTATTGCACTGCACCTGCACAGAGGGAACTCAAACGCAAAGGATGTCACAGCGCGGTCATCAAGAAGAACAATATGGCGGCAAAAAACCGCGATAAGGATCGCTGGCTCAGCAAGATGCGTGCGCCATATGAGCGCGTGTTTTCAAAGCGCTCGAAACAGGTGCGCTATCGTGGTCAGGCCAAGGTACAGTTCCAGGTCGCTTGCACCGCTATTGGACATAACCTGAAGCGGCTGGTTGTGCTTGGCGTGGATAAAATCCCGATCGTAACAGCGTGATCCCCGGGGCGAGTCCGCCCAAAAACCGGATTTTCGGCCAAAACAAGGACAAAATTCCAACCCAAAAGGCAAAACCTGAAATCCAGAAGGCTGAAACAGCGCCAGTGGCCCCTCGGAAGACTTTCCCGACGGCGCCATTCTGGATATCTGCGCGGACTATCAGAACGTGATTGTCAGCGATGCCTCGGTGCATGATCTGACCGACGCGGCGCGTGTGGTGGTGACGCAGAATTCCGCCGCCGGGTTTGAGGCGCTGATGCAAAAGCGGTGCGTGATCACCTGTGGCAAGTCGGATTTCTGGCACGCCACGCTGACGCCGAAGAAGGAAAGCGATCTGCGCGAGGCGCTGGAATTCGGGGCCGAGGCAATGGCGGATTTTCCGTTTGAGAAATACTTCTACTGGTTTCTGGACCGGAACTGTCTGGAACCAGCCAAGGAAGAGTTCGAAAAGCGCGCCTGGGCGCGGATCAAGGAAAAGGTTTTTCTTTGATTTTAATGGCTTAATGGGTTTGCGGTGCAAGCTGAATCGGGTTTGACGATTGAAAGGTCACATACGCTTACCTATATATAGGTCAGAGTTACAGACATAATGAACGCGTTTTAAGGAGGGCCAGTATGACAATTGAAGAAATTCTGGGTGGGATAATCGGCGGCATGACAGGCAGTACACTGGTTCTGGTGCTGATCGCCTTGTTCATTCTGCTTTGTATTCTGCTGGGCGTTCGGATCGTGCCGCAGTCAGAACAGCATGTGGTGGAACGGTTCGGGCGGCTGCGGTCAGTCCTTGGGCCGGGCATCAACTTTATCGTGCCGTTTCTGGACCGTGTGCGCCACAAAGTGTCGATCCTTGAACGCCAGTTGCCGACACAAAGTCAGGACGCGATCACGTCCGACAACGTGCTGGTAAAGGTGGATACCTCCGTTTTCTATCGCATCCTGCAGCCGGAAAAGACGGTGTATCGGATCCGCGATGTGGACGGGGCCATCATCACGACAGTCGCGGGCATCGTGCGGGCGCAGATCGGTAAAATGGAGTTGGACGAAGTTCAGTCGAACCGCGCAGAGCTGATCTCTACCATCGCTGCCAGCGTCGAGGACGCGGTCGACAGTTGGGGGATCGAGGTGACCCGCGCGGAAATTCTGGACGTAAATCTCGATCAGGCCACGCGCGAAGCGATGTTGCAACAGCTGAACGCCGAGCGCGAACGCCGCGCAGCAGTGACAACGGCAGAAGGCGACAAACGGGCGGTTGAATTGCAGGCGGACGCAGAGCTTTATGCCGCCGAACAATCGGCCAAGGCGCGCCGGATCGAGGCGGATGCGGAAGCCTATGCCACCGGCGTCGTGGCGCGGGCGATACAGGAGAACGGCCTGGCGGCGGCGCAATATCAGGTGGCGTTGAAACAGGTCGAGGCATTGTCTGAAGTTGCTAAGGGCGACGGGAAGCAGACAGTTATATTGCCGTCCAGCGCGATCGATGCATTCGGTGAAGCGTTCAATCTGCTGAAAGGAAAAGCGTGATGGTCATGTCGTGGTGGTTCTGGATCGCGGGCGCGGTTGTCTTCGCGATCCTAGAGACTTTGGCGCCGGTGTTCATCTTTCTGGGTTTCTCGGCTGGCGCGGCGGCAATTGGTATCCTGCTTGCGATCGGCGCGACATTTGGCGGGTCACTGGCTTGGATGGTGGTCGTGTTTGCGGCGGTGTCGTTGGTGGTGACGTTATTACTGCGCATGGTTTTGGGGACTCGCAAAGGCGAGACCAAGACGTTTGAGCATGATGTGAACGACGGGTAGTGCGCACTCCGCGACCCCAACAGGCGCCGTGCGGCGCGAAGGAGTTGCGTTTTCACAGCTTGCTGAATTGACTGACAGTGTTGAGATTTGGCCTGAAGCCGATATCGGTGGCTTGCCCCTCGCGCGGAATAAAGCCGCAGGCGCCGCGCGATCGCCTGCCCGTCCCCACGGGCTGGCGATTTGGTGAGGCTGGGTGCTATCCTTAGAACTTCTGCGGACTTGGCTGGGATAAACGGGCAAACTGCAGGGTTGGATCGCCACCCCACGGACAGGCAATCGCGCGTCTTTTCTCGTGATTTGCGAATGCCCACTTCAGGCAAAAGTCGTCACTGGCTTTTTCTTAAAGCACGCCGCCTTCCCAGCTATCGTGTTTTCACGACTTGTCGGTCACATTTTCCTTAAATGCCACCTCAAATGCGGCCTGTTTCGCATCGCTGGCATCAGTCTGATACTTCGCCTTCCACTCCGACATCGGCATCCCATAAAATGCCTCGCGGCCCGCGTCCTTGTCCATCTCAATGCCGCGTTCATTGGCGGCTTCCTGATACCAGCGTGACAGGCAGTTTCGGCAGAACCCGGTAAGGTTCATCATGTCGATATTCTGCACATCGCGGCGATCCTCCATCAGATGCGTGCGCAAGCGGCGGAAGGCGGCGGCTTCGATTTCAAGGCGGGTCTGGTCGTCCATGTCGGATTCTCCCTTTACCCTACATCTGCATATCTTCACGCGCCGCTTCAAGGATCGGAGCAAGGCGTTCGGCCCATTTCGTCTGATCCTCGGGCGTTTCGATCAGGTCCTGCCGGATTTCGATCAAAGCGTTAGGACGGCCTGACCGCAACGCGTGTTGATCCACGCTGTCGCCTTTTAGCGCACCGGTATACGGCTCGTTTCCCGCAGTGATCAGATCATCCTCTGCCGCAAGATGCGACAGAAGCGGGGCGGCAAACCGGTCGTCATCGGCATGGAGCACGGTTACATGCCACGGGCGGGGATGCTTTCCATTGAGCCTGGGCGTGAAAGAATGGATCGCGAGATATATTGCGTCGGGCTGGCGGGTACGAATGACCTCTTCGATTGCGTTGTGATAGCCGTCATATAGTCTTGTCTTTCGCGAGTCGCGCTCGGCGCCGTCAATATTCCGGTTCCCCGGCACGATTGTGCCGTCGTAGAGCTGGGTGATCAGCGTCGGGTCGTCGGCACCGCGGTTGGGGTCGATCACAAGGCGAGAGAAACACGACAGGACCGCCGGGGCGTTTAGAAGTTTTGCCAGGTGGCGCGTGACGCCCGCCGCGCCGACGTCGAGCGCGATGTGGCGGGCCATATCCTTTGGCGGCAAACCAAGCTCGCCGCCATTCACCCAACCGGGTACGATGTTCGTGGCATGATCGCAGGTGACGATCCACGCAGCGGTGCGGTCGGCCCCTTCGACTTCGAACGCCTCGTTTGTTATGCTGCTGTCATCCTTCATCGATTTCACTCAATAGGGATGATTTTTGGGATACGCCAGTTGTCGTAGGCATGGAATTCGGCCATAGAGGCGGCAAATCGTTGTTAGCGCAAACAGATCGAAGGCCGGAACACCGCATGAGACGCCACCGCAATGTGAAAATCGTCGCCACTTTGGGCCCCGCGTCGGAGGACTATGAGACCATCCGCGCGCTGTTTGAGGCGGGCGCCGACGTGTTCCGCCTGAACATGAGCCACGGAACGCACGACGACTTTCGCGCGCGTCACAAGATCATCCGCCGGATCGAAAAAGACACAGGACGGCCCATCGCCATTCTGGCGGATTTACAGGGGCCGAAGCTGCGGCTTGGGACGTTTGCCAATGGCAAGGAAGAATTGCAGGACGGGCAGAAATATCGGCTCGACTTGGATGAAACGCCGGGGGATTTGACCCGCGCCTATCTGCCCCATCGTGAAATTTTCGATGCAATGAAGCCGGGAGCATCATTGTTGGTGAATGATGGCAAGATCCGGCTGAAGGTGGGCGATTGCGGTGCTGATTTCGCCGATTGCGAGGTGATTGCGGGCGGCGAGATTTCTGACCGCAAGGGCGTGAATGTGCCTGATGTGGTGTTACCGTTGGCCGCTTTGACCGAAAAAGACCGGGCCGATCTCGAGGTGGCCTGCGAGGCTGGTGTGGATTGGCTGGCCTTGTCGTTTGTTCAGCGTGCAGCGGATGTGAAGGAGGCCCGTGCGCTGGCGAAGGGGCGTGCGGCGATCATGGTCAAGATTGAAAAGCCAGCGGCGGTAGATGCGTTTGACAGCATTCTTGATGCCGCCGACAGCGTTATGGTGGCGCGCGGCGATCTGGGCGTGGAACTGCCCGTTCATGCGGTGCCGCCGATTCAGAAACGCCTGATCCGTAAATGCCGCGCGGCGGCCAAGCCAGTGATCGTGGCAACCCAGATGCTGGAAAGCATGATCGAAAGCCCGATGCCGACGCGGGCAGAGGTGTCTGACGTGGCGGCCGCGATTTATGAAGGCACCGATGCGGTGATGCTGTCAGCGGAATCTGCCGCCGGGCAATACCCGATCGAGGCGGTGACTACGATGGACAACGTCGCGATGGAGGTCGAAAGCGATCCGACCTATCGCGACGTGATTGAGGCGTCGCGAAGGGGCGAAAAGGAAAGCGTGGCGGACGCCATCGTATCCGCCGCCCGTGAGATCGCGGAAACAACGGATATCGAGGCCATCGCCTGCTTCAGTCAGTCTGGGACGACTGTGTCACTGGTGGCGCGCGAACGCCCGCGCGTGCCGATCCTGGCCCTGACGTCCGAGGTCGGAACTTCGCGCCGTTTGTGCCTGACCTGGGGGGCGCATTGTGTGGTGATCGAGCAGATTGGCCGATTCAAACATGCCGTGGTCAGCGCGGTGAACGCAGCAGTAGATGAGGGATTTGCAACAAAAGAACAGCAAATTGTCGTTACCGCCGGTGTTCCCTTTAATGTGCCCGGAACTACGAATATCCTTCGCGTGGCCCCTTGTGATGAAAAACTGATTTACCGGGCCGAACCGGAGTGAGTATTTGCTGTCGCAGGATCTGTTACTTGTCATCGGGATCGTCGTCTTGGGATTTTCCGTGCCGTCGATCTTCGGTGCGCTGGCGGAAAAGCGACCGCCAAGGGTTGCCTCGATTGCAGTTCTGATCGGCGGGACGCTGATCTTGCTGGCATACAGCCAGAAACCCGGCGGCTACCCGTTAAGGGAAATTCCGGAAGCGTTCATCCGGGTCGTCGCGCATTACATTCGGTAGCGACCACAACGTCGTTCAAATGAGACTAACGACCCGCAATCCGGGCGGACAGGCGCCTGACAATGTTGCTGGCGGTTTTTTCGCACGCTGCAGGAATCAGCGCGTGGACGAGCGCGGCCGTACCAGCGACAAGCAGCCAGAACGCGAAACTTCCGGCAAATCGCATATGTTCGAAATAGGTTTCGTCGACTGAAGACGGGTGGTCGAGGAACAGGGTTTGCAAGGCGGAACGGGACATTTGTAATCCTTTTCGGGTTGTTGATGACATTTCTACACCGCCATACGCTCAATTTCGTCTCAAACATGGTAGCCAAATCAAGTTGTTTTGGGATACAGTCCCAGAATGACTGCTGAAACTGATACAATTGACCTGCGAATACTGGATGCCTTGCAACAGGATGCCGACTTGTCGATGGATGCGTTGGCCGAAAAGGCGCATCTTTCTCGTAATGCGTGCTGGCGGCGGATGAAGCAGATGGAGGCGGCCGGTATCATCCGTGGCCGCGCCATTTTGCTGGACCCGGAGCGGCTTGGTTGCCCGCTGACCGCGATGGTTTTGATCCGGGCAAGCACACACGCGGATGATTGGTTGAAGAAGTTCAGCCGTGTGGTGCGCGTGATGCCGGAAATCGTCGGAGCCTATCGGATGACGGGTGATCTGGATTATGTTCTGAAAATCCGCGTCGCGGATGTCGCCGCCTATGACCGGTTTTACAAAGAATTGATCGCTCGCGTGCCGGTTTTGGATATCTCCGCCAGCTTCGTTATGGAAGAGATCAAGGAAACCACGGCGCTTCCATTGCCAGCCATCCCTTGAAAGGACACAGGCATGACCAAAAAGAAACCGCCTGGAAAAGAAGCGGAAAACGACGAAAGCCCGCGTGTCAGGGTGACTCTGGCGGACGTGGAATCCGAAGGCATCCCAATGCCGCCCGCGCTGCAGAAAAAGCCGTTGCAGCAAAAGAGCCCCGCAGAATGGGCCTATGAACGATTGATCCTGTATATCCAGAACTTCGAGGAGCAGCTGGACAACGAGCACGAGGTGGCGATGGGCTTTGCCGGCGGCGAGGTCGGTGTGATGCGGATCGAGGGGATTGGGTATTTCGACCCTGATATTGTGACATTTTACGGCACTGATCCGACCGGTTCAAAAACCCAATTGATCCAACACGTCACGCAGTTGAACGTCATGCTGCGCACGCTTCCCAAACAATTGGCGAACGCGGAACCCAAGCGCATCGGCTTTCGTTTGGCGGCGGATTTGAACAACGACTGACTGCGGTCATTTCGCGCGGCTTGATGGTCGTGACACTTTAACCGGAATCGAATAATGACGGCGCAAGACACGAATTGCGAGGAATGGCAGATGGCCGATCACAAGCATGGCGAAATGAACATATCGGCTCAGGAAGATACCTTTTCCGGTTTCGTGCGCTGGGTCACCCGCGCAACGATCTATATTTTGATCTTTCTTGTCCTTTTGGCGATGATCAACGGCTGATAAGTTCGCCGCAAATCCGGGGGGAGCTATGCGGCGACTGATTCTTGTATTGCTGGCACCATTAATTCTGGCGGCTTGTGCGGGCGAAAGCATCTGGGCGCCCGAGGAGGAAGTGCAGCGCGCGATTTATCGCCATGACGCGCCGCCTTCGATCTCTGTCATCACCGTCGTCTCGAACCGCAACGGCAAAGGCGGGCATTCCGCGCTGTTGATCAACGGGTCTCAACGTTTGGTTTTCGACCCGGCCGGAACCTGGCAGCATCCCCACATTCCTGAACGCAATGACGTGCACTATGGAATGGAGCCGCGCGCAGTTGAGTTTTACAACGCCTACCACGCACGTGTGACCTGGCATGTGGTAACGCAGGAAATCCCTGTTTCGGCGGAAGTTGCAGAACGCGCGCTGGCGCTGGTTCAGGGTTACGGCGCGGTACCGAAAGCCTATTGCACGCGCGCGAATACGGATATTCTGCAGCAATTGCCGGGATTCGAGGGCGTACCGAGCACATTCTACCCGGTTCAGTTGATGAATTATCTCGACGCAAATTTCCCGAACCTGAAGCGCAGCATCTATCGCGACGATTCACCGGCAAATAACGACTACATTACCGCGCCGGGGCTTCGATAGCCCCCGCGCTCTCACATTTCTCTAAACTTTAGGGGTCTGCGCCCCGGCAAAGAATATGCGGTTCAGCCGCGTGATTCCATGCGCGCCATGCTTTCAGCCGTGGCTTTGGTGTTTTGGTAAATACCCAGGCCGAGATACATAAACCCGCCCAAAAACACGACATAGATCAGACCGACGACCAGGAAGACCAGACCGCCCAGGAAGCCGCCGCCAGGCATTCCTTCGATGCCACCACCGAACATAGCCGCCAACGATCCAATAACGACACCGATCAGCATAATAATGATTACGACGGCAATCAGCTTTTCCAGTGCATTGATAAAGAAGTCCCGCATTGTCCCATATCCTCTATATTGTGACGATGTGGGCAGAATGCGCTAGAGCGTCGTCCATCTAATCTGCAACATATCCGGCAGCTTTGAAGAGGTTTCGGCACTCGGTTGGCGGGAAGAGGTCGCAGGTTTGGGCGACGGATTGGAAAAGGGCGTCGAAGGTGCGGGCCTTGAGCCGACGCAGGTGTGCCTTGAGTTTCGAGTACGCCATTTCGATCGGGTTGAGATCGGGCGAATACGGCGGCAGGAAGAGCAGCCAGCTGCCTTGCGACTTCAGCAGTTCCTGCGCATTGGCCGATTTGTGCGATGACAGGTTGTCGGCGATCACCACATCGCCCGGCTGCAACGTTGGAGCCAGCTGGGTCTCGATGTAGAGGTCGAACGCGGCGCGGTTCATGGGGCCGTCCAGCACCCAGGGGGCGCTGAGTTCGTCGATCCGCAGGCCCGCGATGAAGGTCTGGGTGCGCCAGTGGCCGAAGGGCGCGTCGGCTTCCAGCCGGGTGCCGCGTGGGGATCGACCACGAAGCCGTGTCATCTTGGTCGTGACAGCTGTTTCGTCGATAAAAACCAGCCGGTGCGGCTCAAGGCGCATCCTCGGCATCCGGCGGTGCTGCCACTCGTACCTGGCAGCGCGCACCCGTTTGCGCAGCCGCTCCGTCGCGATCAGGGATTTTTTTATATGTGAACCCAAGACGATGGATCAGATAACGCGAGAGCATCGCCGGTGTCGCGGTGAGGGCATGTTCCTGTTTCAGCACCTCGGCCAGTTCCGGCATAGTGATATCCGGCTCGGCTTCCACGCGTGTCTTAAGCCAGTTTGAGACCACATCCAGCTTGCTGCGCCGAGGGCGGCCTTGAGGCGCAGCTCTCACCCCACCCGTTCGCCTCTTACGTTGCATGATCCGCACCGCGCTGGCAGCTGATATCCGTAAACGCCGCGCAGCCTCATGGCAGGAAAGGCCGTCATCAACCAAAGCGACGACACGTTCCCGAATATCCAGTGATAGCGATTTGCCCATGATCCACCTCCACATATGGTGAATCACAAAACCTGCCACGTGGGAATCCCATCGATTCAGATTTCAAGGACGACGCTCTAGATGCTGCGTTTCCGCAAGGTCACGCGTCAATAGCTGTACTCTGCGTAAACCTTCGAAATCTCGCCACCCCATGCGTTGTGATATCGATCCAGCAATTCATCGGCGGGCGACTGCCCTGTTTCAAGGCTTTCCTCCAACGCGTGAAGGAAATGGCGTTCATCCGGGACCATGCCGCCAAGACCCGGGCGGGCGCGGTTGCGCAGACCTTCTTTGGAGATCGCGACAACCTCTTTGGCAAGGTCGAGCATGTTGATGCCGCCCACCTGCGCCGCCAATCCGTCAACCGATGCCGCAACGCGCAGGTCATCGCGGAATTCGGTGGTCCAACCCTTGACCAGATCCCACGCAGCATCAAGCGCGGTCTGATCATAAGTCAGCCCGACCCAAAGCGCGGGCAGTGCGCAAAGCCGACGCCACGGCCCGCCATCCGCGCCGCGCATTTCGATGAATTTCTTGACCCGCGCTTCGGGGAACAAGGTCGTCAGGTGGTCGGCCCAGTCCGAGAGTGTTGGCGTTTCGCCGGGCAGAGCGGGCAGTTCGCCCTTCAGAAAATCGCGGAAAGACTGGCCCAACGCGTCGATATATTCACCGTCGCGATAGACGAAATACATCGGCACATTGAGTGCATAGTCGACCCAGCGATCGAACCCCATGCCATCCTCGAACACGAAAGGAAGCATCCCGGTTCGGTCCGCGTCCAGATCGCGCCAGATGCGGCTGCGCCAGCTTTTGTGGCCGTTCAGCTTGCCCTCGAAAAACGGTGAATTGGAAAACAGCGCCGTGGCAACAGGTTGCAGCGCCAGTGCAACGCGCAGTTTCTGCACCATGTCCGCCTCTGACGAAAAGTCGAGGTTCACCTGCACAGTGCAGGTGCGGTACATCATTTGGGTGCCATGCGTGCCGACCCGACCCATGTAATCGGTCATCAGCTTGTAACGCCCTTTGGGCATCATCGGCATCTGCTCATGCGTCCAATCCGGCGCGGCGCCAAGCCCGATGAACCGTGCGCCGATCTTTTCGGCAATCTCCTGCACCTCGCGCAGGTGCTGGTTCACCTCGTCACAGGTTTGGTGGATCGTCTCCAGCGGGGCACCTGAAAGTTCCAGTTGCCCACCCGGTTCCAGCGAGATATTGGCGCCGTCCTTGGTCAGGCCAATGATGTTGCCGGCCTCTTCCAGCGGGTCCCATCCAAAGCGTTCTCGCAACCCTTCGAGCATCGCCCTGATAGAGCGTGGCCCCTCATAGGGCAGCGGCAGATGTGTGTCCTCGCAATAGCCGAATTTCTCGTGTTCTGTGCCAATGCGCCAGTCGTCACGCGGTTTGCAGCCGTCGGCCAGATATTCGGCAAGCTGTTCGAACCGTTCAATCGGCCCGCCGCCGGATTGGGGGATGGACATTTGGCGCGCCTCACTGCTCTGCCGTTTCGCCACGGCAGAGTTGGGCGTTTCAAATCAGGAAGTCAATGCAGGCGGCGCTGTCCGTGGTTCCAGATCGTCACCGGTTCGACCGGGTTCGCGCGCAGTTTAGCCAGCATGTTCTCGGTGCGGATCCCGTCAAGCGCGGCAAAGACATCAAAAAGCAACTCGGCGTTCTCTGCATTTGTCGGGATTGACAGTGGCTGACCGCCGACTTCGGTCAGAACCCAGGTGGCAGGTTTGGTTGTCGGGTTCAGTTCCACACTTTGCAAGGCGTCGATGCTGACCGAGCCGCCGTCATGCGGCCCGTAATAAGTGACGAGACGCTCATGCACCTGCACCACGCCCGGACCGCCAGAGCCGACGCAGAAACGGGTGCGTTGAATTCCGGCGAAGATGATCAGGGCACCAACGATGGCGATAGAGGTGCCGATGGCCGCAAGCACGCCTTGTTGAGTGACTGCCCAGACCATGCCGCAGGCGGCCATGAATGCGCCAAACAGCGCCTCGCGCCAGCGCCAAATTCCATTGAGAATTTCCGGTCTAATGAAAGACGACATCGATCATTACCCTTAACTGTTACCAAAACCCGTTACAGAATTTGGCTAAAATTCAAATGAGGCGGGATTGCGGTTTTTCAAGGCCACTTTCTTGCCATAATCATCGAAAGTGGAAACAAACTTTGATTTATGTTGGTACTGTGCGGGAATCCGCCGCTATCCACGCCAATCGCCACAGTTTGATTGCCAAAGCGTTAACGCTGCGACTGCGGCCGTATCAGCGCGCAAAATGCGCGGTCCGAGGCCAATTTTTGTGGTTGCCGACATGGCCGCCAGCCGTGTGCGTTCGGCATCCGAAAAGCCGCCTTCGGGGCCGACAAGGATCGCCGCCGGCGCGGGTGGCAGTGTCGCGTCTCCTTCTCCGGCCAGACATTCGTCGCAAAAGATCAGATTGCGCGCGTTGTCCCATGTGTCGAGCAAACGCGACATTGGCGCCAGTTCGGCAACGTCGGGAACAAAGGTGCAGCCGCATTGTTCGGCGGCCTCAACCGCGTGCGCCTGCAACCGGTCGCGCCGGATTCGTTCGGCATTGGTGAATTCCGTTTGAACCGGCACAATGCGGGATGCGCCCAGTTCTACGGCCTTCTCGACGATAAAATCGGTGCGCGCCTTTTTGATCGGCGCGAAAATCAACCACAGATCAGGTGAATTTACTTGCGCGCGGGTCTGCTCTTCGGCCCTGAGCCGGCCGTCTCGCTTGCCCGCGCGTTCCACGAGCGCACGCCATTCCCCGTCGCTGCCATTGAAGACAAGCACCTCGTCACCCGATTTTCGCCGCATCACACCAAAAAGGTAATGCGCGTGGTCACGCGACAGGACGACGGATTGCCCTGCCGACAACGGGTGATCTAGATAGAGACGAATACGAGGCATGGGCAGACCATATGAACGATCAACAAAAGACGCCAGACAGCGACGGGCAGGTTTCTGACGCGGTGCGCGGCAACTGGGTGGATACCCGGGCGCCGGAATGGTCGCGGGGATTTCTTCGGCTCAGCAGAGCGGACAGGCCTATCGGCACCTGGCTGCTGCTGTTGCCCTGTTGGTGGGGTGCGCTTTTGGCCGCGGCGCATCAGGACGGATTCGGCTGGCGAGAGGCTTGGATCATGTTCGGCTGTGCAATAGGAGCGTGGCTGATGCGCGGGGCAGGCTGCACCTGGAACGACATTACCGACAGGGATTTCGACGCCAAAGTCACGCGCACCGCTTCGCGCCCATTGCCAAGCGGTCAGGTTAGTGTGACGGGGGCCTATGTCTGGACGGCGTTGCAGGCTTTGCTCGCCTTCGCCATTCTTCTTACGTTTGGGCGATTTGCGATCTGGTTGGGAATCGGATCGCTCGCGCTGGTCTGCATCTACCCGTTCGCCAAGCGCTTCACATGGTGGCCGCAAGTCTTTCTGGGGTTGGCATTCAATTGGGGCGCGCTTTTGGCCTGGGCTGCGGTCACGGGCGGGCTGACATTGGCGCCGGTCATTTTGTACGCTTCGGGCATTGCCTGGACCCTGTTCTACGACACGATTTATGCGCATCAGGACAAGGAAGACGACGTGCTGATCGGCGTAAAATCAACGGCGCGGTTGTTTGGTGCAGAGACGCCGCGATTTTTGCTGATCTTCATGGTATTGGCGGTCACGCTGCTAATGGCTGCGATTATTGCGGCACTGATCGGCACCGCGAATGTTCTGGTTCTTACCGTTGCACTGGGTGGACCGTGGGCCTTTGGCTGGCACCTGAGTTGGCAAATGCGACGGCTGGACATCGATGACCCGGGCGTTTGTATGATGCTTTTTCGTTCGAACCGGGACGCGGGCCTGATCGTTGTGCTTTTTCTTGCCGTCGCGCTGATCCTTTGATTGCCCCGCGCGCGCGCAGCACATAAGAATGCGCGCGATACGGATAACGCGGAATTCCACCAACATAATGCGATTGTCTTCCTACATCCCTGCGGTGCTGGCGCTTTTGGTGGCGGCGGTAATGTCGGTGACGGTCGCGGTGCTGGCGGTTGATCGGATCGAGGACAACGCAGAGCGGCGCGTTAACAGCTTGTTGATGACCGATGCACAAGACTGGGCGAGCGTTCGCGTCGATAGGTTGAAAGTTCACCTGTCTGGCACGGCAGAAGACGAGGCGACGCGATTCAAGGCATTGCGTCTGGCAGGCCGAGTCGTCGACGCCACGCGCGTTATTGACGAAATCGATGTGGCCGCAGCGGCGGAAATCGAGCCACCGAGGTTTTCAATCGAGATTTTGCGCAATGATGCGGGGATATCCCTGATTGGATTGGTTCCCGTCGCCATGGATCGCGAAGCAATGGCGCAAACCATTGGCGAACTCGCCGGCGGCGCCGATGTCGCGGACCTTTTGGAAACGGCGGATCACCCGATACCGGCGGGCTGGGTGGAAGCGATAAGTTTTGGCCTCAATGCGCTTGCGCAGTTGCCGAGGTCCAAGATATCCGTCGCCGCCGACAGTGTTGAGATCAACGCCATCGCAGATAGCGGCCCGGAAAAGCGGTTGCTTGAGGCGTCTCTCAAACGCGAGGCGCCTGCGGACATAGCGCTGGAGTTGGATATATCGGCGCCTCGCCTGGTGATCACACCCTTCACCTTACGGTTCCTGATTGATGAGAATGGTGCACGGTTTGACGCCTGTTCTGCGCATACAGAAGAAGGGCGTGCCGCGATCCTTGCTGCCGCGGCAGAGGCAGGACTGCAAGGCAAGGCAACTTGCGTTCTGGGTCTTGGCGTACCCAGCCCAAGCTGGCCGGATGCGGTGACCTCGGGGATCGGCGCACTGGCCGAACTGGGCGGCGGATCGCTGACCTTTTCGGATGCTGATGTTTCGCTCGTAGCGCTCGACAGCGTTGATGAAGTGCAGTTCGACACCGCGGTCGGCAAACTGGAGGCGGAATTACCCGAGGTCTTCTCGCTGTCTGCGGTCCGGCCCGAACCGGTGATGATTGACGGAACAGGCGAGGACAGCGAGGACGGGCCGCCGGAATTCGTGGCCACCAAAAGCCCGGAAGGCCTTTTGCAATTGCGCGGCAAAGTCAGTGACGAACGCCAGCGCAACGCGGTCGAAGGGTTCGCCCACGCCCGGTTTGTCGGCGCAGATGTTCAGGCGGCCATGCGCGCCGATGATGCTTTGCCCGACGGCTGGGCGGGTCGTGTCTTTGCGGGGCTGGCGGCGCTGGCCGTATTGAACAATGGGATATTGGTCGTGCAGCCGGAATTTCTGGATATTCGCGGCAATGCCGGTGACCGCAATGCGCAGGCAGATGTATCGCGCATTCTGTCCGACCAACTGGGCGAGGCAGAACACTTCTCGATCAAGGTCACGTATGTCGAGGCGCTCGACCCCGAGATAAATCTGCCGACGCCGGAAGAATGCGTTGACCGCATCAATGCAATTCTGGCGGCGCAGAAAGTTTCATTTGAACCCGGCTCGGCCGATATCGACCCCGTAGGCTTGAAGACAATCGATCGGATTGCCGAGATGATGAAGGATTGCTCTGACGTGCCGATGGAAATCGGTGGGCATACGGACAGTCAGGGGCGCGAGGTGATGAACCAGGCGCTGTCACAGCAACGCGCCGAAGCCGTTCTGAACGCTTTGCAGGCGCGCCGGGTTCTGACCGGCAACCTGACTCCAACAGGATTTGGTGAGGCTGTGCCGATTGCGGATAACGGCACCGAAGAGGGTCGCGAAGCGAACCGGCGGATCGAATTCACGCTGATCATCACCGGAGAGCCGGAGCCGGAAGGCGAAGACGCACAGGCCGAAGGCGACGGCCATGACCACGGCGCTGAAGAGGCCGCCACAGAGACAGACGAGGGAACAGATGGGTCGAACTGAATTCATTGCCGTCACAGCGATTATTCTTTTTGTGGCCTTTGTGATGGGCTGGTTCGCGCATTGGCTGGTGGCCCGTTTTACGCGCGTCACGGGATCAGAGATGAACGAGTTGGACAGTATGGCGCAAAGCCTTCACGACGCGGAAGAGACGCGCGATCAGGCGGAGGCCTATTTCCATCAGCGCGAGGCAGAAATCACCAACCAGATGCAACAGACCGAGGCGGAATTGCGCGCGGCAATGGATGGTTTGCGCGATGCGCGGCGCGAGGCGGAAGAATTGCGCGGCTATATCGAGCGGCAGAACCAGGGTGATGCCAAGCGCATGAACTCCGTTACCGCCCAGTGCCATCGGATTGCTGCCAGCTCTCGGGATGGGAATTTCAGATGGCGGCCGCCAGTGTGACATATTTCAGTCGGACCCACCGGGGCGTTGACCCCAATGGTTTTGGCCGTTTACGTCCTGCCTCGCCGGTATCGCAGTTCCATTGAGGCGCATGTCATCTGATCGCTTTGGGGTATTTGGCCCCGCCACGGAAGCTTCGCGGCGTGTTCTAAAGCTGCGAGGCTTAGAGGGCGTTAACCAACCGTACGGTGCGGTTACCAACGCTTTAACGCATCTTCGTCGTCAGCTTTTGCATCCACCCATACCTCACCATCTGCACCAACTTCTTTCTTCCAGAACGGTGCACGGGATTTCAGGTAATCCATAAGGAATTCGGCCGCTGCAAATGCGTCAGCGCGGTGCGATGAGGCGGTCGCCACCATCATGATTTTTTCGCCGGGTTTGAGCCGCCCAAATCGGTGGATCACGAGGCTTGCTCTCAGTTCCCAGCGCTTCGAGGCCATTGATACGATCTCTTCAATCGCAGACTTGGTCATCGCCGGGTAATGCTCGATTTCCATATGCCTCAGCCCGCCGTCATCTCGCACAATGCCGGTGAACGTTACTTCGGCCCCAATGTCGGCACGCCCTTGCGAGAACGCCGCGAGCTCCACACCCACATCGAACGGTTCGGGTTGGATTCGGACCGTCACGTTATCCGCCGGTCATTGGCGGGAAGAACGCCACCTCTCGAACCCCGGCAATCGGCGCATCGAAATCCGACAGCTTCTGATCCAGCGCGACACGCAGGGCAGTGGTGTCGGCAAACGCGGCGGCATATCTGTCTTCACGTGCTTTCAGTTCGGCGACAAGATCGGCCACAGTCACGGCATTCGTTTCGACCTGCTCTTTAGGCAAACCGATCCTCTCGCGCACCCAGGCGAAATAGAGAATGTCGATCATTGCCCGCCATCCTTGAAGAACGGCAGCGACTTGGCGAAATACTGCAGGCCGGTCCAAAGTGTCAGTGCCGCGGCGATCCACAACAGAACCGTGCCGATCCACCAGGTGACTTCTGCTGCGCGGGCATAAAACAACACGCCCACCTCGTCGGGCACTTGCCCGGTCAGGACCTTATCGGCCAGTTCGTAGCCCATGCCATAGGTGCGGTCGAACACCTCGTGCTGGAAAACACCTTTGGCAAAGAGGAATGTCATGGTGATCATCTGCAGAAAGGTCTTGTATTTCGCAAGCACAGTGACCTTCAGGACGCTGCCCTTGTCGCCCAGAAACTCGCGCAGGCCAGAGATGAACACCTCGCGAAAGATGATCACCGTCGCAGGTAGCAGGATCCATGGATCCATGCCCGAAAACCCGGTGATCACCAGCAAAGCGATCACTACCATCGCCTTGTCGGCAATCGGGTCCAGCATCGCGCCAAACCGGCTTTCCTGTTTCCAAAGCCGCGCGAGATAGCCGTCAAAGTAATCGGTAATCGCCGCGCCAATGAACAACAACATCGCGAACCAGTCGGCCCAGGGCCGGGCGAAATAGAGGAACATGACGACAACGCCGGGCGCCGCCAACAGGCGTAGCGTGGTCAGGATGTTGGGGATCGTCCATGTCATGCCCGCTTCCTATCCGAGGTCTGCGTCCTAGAAAAGGGGCGCGCACGGCGAGTTGACGTCCGGGGTTCGTTTTCTTTGCGGTCCCAAATACGGCGGGGAGCGCGAGGGGCTGGCCCCTCGCATCTGCCGGGCTTGCGCGAATGCGTAAGTTCGGCTCAAGAAAGCGTGCGCTACGCGCACACCGCTGTTTCAACCGCGTTCATGAAAGAAATCGTAAATGATTTCCGCAAGTGCGTCAGAAACGCCTTCCACGGCCTTTAAATCCGAAAGATTGGCGCGCGACACGGCTTTTGCACTACCGAAATGCTGCAACAGCGCGCGTTTCCGGGTTGCGCCGACGCCGGGGACGTCGTCCAAGGGCGTTGCGCTGATCGCCTTGGTGCGCTTGGCGCGGTGGGTGCCGATGGCGAAACGGTGGGCCTCGTCGCGCAGGCGTTGGATGAAATAGAGGACGGGATCGTTGCGGCGCAGCGCGAAGGGGCGGGTGCCCATGCGGTGGAACTCTTCCTTGCCCTGATCGCGGTCTATGCCCTTGGCCACGCCGACCATCGGCACATCCTCGACGCCGAGTTCCGCCATGATCTCGTTCACCGCGCTGACCTGACCCTGCCCACCGTCGATCAAGAGCAGGTCGGGCCAGTGGCCCTCTGCGCGGTCGGGATCTTCCTTCAACAGGCGTTTGAAACGGCGCGTCAGAACCTCTTTCATCATCCCGAAATCATCGCCGGGGGTCAGGGCCTCATCCTTGATATTGAATTTGCGGTACTGGTTCTTCATCAACCCGTCCGGGCCGGCGACGATCATTGCGCCGACCGCGTGGGCGCCCTGAATGTGGGAGTTGTCGTAAACCTCGATCCGCGCGGGCGGACCTTCGAGATCGAATGCTTCCGCAATACCCGCCAACAGCTTCGTCTGTGTGGCGGTTTCGGCCATCTTGCGACCCAGACTTTCGCGGGCGTTTCTGAGGGCACCGGTGACAAGTTCGAATTTCTCGCCTCGTCGGGGGACAAGCAGTTCAACTTTCCGGCCTGCCTTTTCACTCAATGCTTCGGTCATCAGGCCGGGATCTTCGATCTGGTGAGACAGGATCAGCTGTCGGGGCGGTTCCTTGTTGTCGTAGAACTGGCCGACGAAGGCCTGAAGCACTTCGGTTTCGCTTTCCGTGCCACCGAGGCGCGGATAGTAATCGCGATTGCCCCAGTTCTGGTTGGCACGGATGAAAAAGACCTGCACACAAGCCTGCCCATTTTCGATGTGCAGCGCTATGATATCGGCCTCTGTCACGCCGCGCGGGTTGATGCCTTGTGCCGATTGCACCTGCGTTAAGGCTCGGATGCGGTCGCGAATGGCAGCGGCGCGCTCGAATTCCGTCGCATCCGATGCGGCCTGCATGTCCTCGGCCAGTTTGGCCTGAACATTGGTCGTCTTGCCCTGCAGAAACCGTTCCGCATCGCGGACCAACGTGGCGTAATCGGATTCGTCGATATACCCCACGCACGGAGCCGAGCAGCGCTTGATCTGATAGAGCAGACAGGGCCGCGTTCGGGTTTCAAATGTGCTGTCGGAACAGTTGCGCAGGAGGAACACCTTTTGCAGCTGATTGAGCGTCCGGTTCACAGCGCCCGCACTGGCAAATGGGCCGTAATAGGCACCCTTTTCTTTCTTCGCGCCGCGATGCTTTTTGATCTGCGGGAAATCATGTGCTTGCGAGACGAGGATATTCGGAAAGCTTTTGTCGTCGCGGAGAAGGACGTTATAGCGCGGCTTCAGTTGCTTGATCAGGTTCTGCTCCAGCAACAACGCCTCTGTCTCGGTCCGGGTTGTCAGAAACATCATCGAGGCGGTGGCGGCGATCATTCGCGCGATGCGCGGGCTGTGGCCGGTCGGACGGGAATAGCTTGAGACGCGCGCAGAAAGATTTGCCGCCTTGCCGACATACAAAACACGCGCCTGCGCATCCAGCATCCGATAGACCCCCGGACTGTTGTCGAGTGTCTTTAAATAGCCGCGAATGACCTTATGGCCGGTTGGCGGCGGTGTGGTGGTTTGTTCATTCACGGGTTAACAATGATTCTCGGTTGCGGCTGCACTGATTTATGCCTTGAGGCAAGTAAAAACAAATCCACTATTTCTGTGGATAAACCTGGAGAGAAGTTGTAACTCCCAAGCACCCTGTCCGATAGGGTTGCGGGGTTTTGTTCCGTCAGAGCCGTGCGATGATCTGAGGTGGTGACAGGGTCAGGATTTCCAGGATGTTGAACCGGTGTTTTCTGGCCGTCGAGATGACGGACCTGATGTCGGCGAAGACCCGCGCGCCCTCGAGGGTGCGGAAGGTGCCCGAGATTTTCATGCGCAGCTTCATCATGCGCAGGTCCTGTTCGGCCTGATTGTTTGTGAATGGGACCGCGAAGTCGGCGATGAATCGCAAAACGTCATCGCGGTAGTCACGCAGGCGGAGGAGCAGGTTGTGGCCTGGCCGCCTGGCTTTTCGGCCGCGGGTGCCGGGGCTTTTGGCCAGCGGGGGCTGGCGTTCGTGGAAGGCGAGCCCCTTGGCGAGGATCGCCATGTATCTGGTGACTATACCCTGGCGAACCAGTTCCGGGAGTTCGGTCTCGCCTTGATCCTGAGCCGCGCATCTGAGCTGATTGGCGCTATGAAGCACTGCGCTCATCTCCGTCGCCCAAGGCTCTTTTTCGATCTCTTCGATGGCCTTGAGTTCGCGCAAGTGATGCGCCCCGCAGAGGGCGTGGGCGTCCACTCCGCTCATATGGGCGTAGTAGGGTTTCCAGTGATCATGAATGATCGTCCCGCCGGTCAGGAAGGTTGGAACAGCACCGCGTTTGGCGCTGATGCGGTAATGGGTGAAGGCGGTATCGCAGATCGTGTGCAGCCAGTGCAGCTTGCCGGCAACACGAAGTCCGGTCTCGTCCAGATGCCGAACGCCGCCTTCGGCAAGCCGGGCGAGAATGTGTTCAACCACGACACCCATCTTATTTGCCGCGCCGCGCGTCCAGTTGGTCACGCTGGCCGCGCACAAGCTGGTGGCCCCAAAC
Organism: uncultured Paracoccaceae bacterium; assembly: GCA_951812305.1. Lineage (GTDB taxonomy): Bacteria > Pseudomonadota > Alphaproteobacteria > Rhodobacterales > Rhodobacteraceae > Rhodobacter_B. The sequence continues at coordinate 612,783 of CATOSB010000001.1, read as the reverse complement.
AGGTCGCGCATAAGCTGGCAGACCCGATCCTCGGGTATCAGCTGCTGAACATTGCAATAGACCGCCACTGCCCGCATGCGCGTGCCATATTGCACATGCGCGGCCACGCCATCGGGAAAGCCAGCCGTCGTCGTGGCTCGACAATGGTCGCAACAATAAACCGCCGCCTGATGCTCGGTGACCTCCAGGCGTGGCGCAGGCAAGTCGAACACCTGACGCTTCTCGATCCCTTTCACCATCTCCGCCGTCAGGGCGCTCTGACAGGCGCTGCAATGCGTCGCCTCATGCCGTTCGACAAAGTCGGGTGTTGACGTCTGGCGCAGGGTGTCGCCCCGGTGGCCAACTTGGCCGCCACTTTTCTTTCCGGATTTGCCACGCAGGCTGCGCGGGGCTGGCTTCTTCAGGCCATCACTTGAAGGGGGCTTGCTGCTATTGCTGCTGTTCTTGGCCAACTGTCGGCGCAGGTCCGTGATCTCTTCCGCCATGCTCGCCAACGCAGCTTCAAGCTCAGCGATCCGACGCAGAGCCGTGGCGAGAAGTTGTTCAAGGGCGGCAACCTGATCCATCCCACCACTGATTCAGAGAAATCAACCCGGCGCCACAGAATTCAGACAAGAAAGAAAAAAACACGCGCAAAATGGCAAATTCGACTCACCATAAAACTGACAATAACACTCAAACGTGGGGGGTGCTTGGGAGTTACGAGAAGTTTTCTTCACACGCGAAAAACTTTGCATTTTGGGGGAGTTCATTAATTTGCCTAATTATTAGGCAGTTTTGTAAGGCATTGAAAACAAAAGATATAAATATTACAAATTTGTAAACATTTGGTTTTAAAGGCAGAATCTATTTTTTGAAGCCGGATTTGGCGGCCCGGTGCAAAAGTCAAGCGCCTGCTTGCCGCAAATCGCAATTTTTCGGCCTATTCGACGCCCAGTACATCCGGCGTTTCCCATGCCAGATGTTGCCCGCCATCGACGCATAAAAGCTGCCCCGTTACCGCCGGAGCGTTCAGGAAATAGCGCATTGCGCCGACGATGTCGTCCGGGTTTGCGCCGCGTTTCATGATGGTACTTGCGCGTTGACGGGCGAAATGTTCGTCGCTTTGGCGGGCGCCTTGCAGGGTGGGGCCGGGGCCGATTCCGTTGACACGGACACGAGGCGCAAGGCCTTGCGCCGCCGTGCGCGTCAGTGCCCAAAGACCCATCTTGGCGAGTGTATAGGTGGAGAATTCCGGCGTCAGCTTTCGCACGCGCATGTCGATCATGTTCAGCACCATCGCCTCGGCCACGGGCTCGCCCATATCATCGGTTGATGGCTCCGGTGCTTGTGCCGCCAGCGCCTGTGTCAGGAACAGGGGCGCGCGCAGGTTCGATCCCATGTGCCTGTCCCAGCTGTTCAGTGTCGCGGTTTCCACGGTGTCGTATTCGAAGATCGAGGCGTTGTTCACCAGCATGGTGATCGGGCCGCCAAGGGCATCTGCCGCGATGGGCAGAAGGGCGACGGTTTCGTCGTGGTTCAGCAGGTCGGCGGCGTGCGTTGTTACGATTGTGCCGAATGCGCGCGCTTCTTGTGCCGCCTGCTCGGCCGCCTCGGCGGAGCCGTGATAGTGGATGGCGACGTCAAAGCCATCTTCGGCCAGCGCCAGCGCCATCGCGCGGCCCAGACGCGCGCTTGCGCCGGTGACGAGTGCTTTGCGGATTTTCATAACGCGCGCGCCTCCTGACAGGGCCGTCAGACAAGTACGACCAGAATATAAGCCACATAGAACCCTGTGAGGCCGAGACCTGCAATACGGGTGATGTTCTGATGAAAGATCACAAAGGGGATCAAAAGCAATGAGGCCCCCGCCATGACCCAGATGTCAAACCGCAGGATCGCGGGTTCGACCGGGATTTGACCGAACATAGCCGCGACCCCTGTGATGGCGAGCACGTTGAAGATGTTCGACCCGATGACGTTGCCAAGCGCGACTTCGGCGTGGCGTCTGAGCGCGGCCATTATGGTCGTTGCCAGTTCGGGAAGGGATGTGCCGATTGCAATCAGGGTCAGTCCGATGACGGTCTCGCTGACGCCCATGCGGGTTGCAATCGTGACTGCACTGTCGACGAGTAAATTCGCACCAAGCGGCAGCCCGACGAGGCCCAGGATCAGATAGAGCGCGATGCGCCACGGTGGCATCCCCGGATCCGCCTCTTCCGGCGGTTCGCCCTTCGCATGGGCGCGCGCCTCGATAAACTGGCTTGTCAGGATCGCAGACAGCCCCGCAAGAAGCAGAAGGCCGTGAATCCATGTCAGCGGCCCAAGGAAGCAAAGCAGGATGAACCAGGCGATTGCGGCCAGCATGATCAGGAATGACTGGCGCGTTTCGCTTTCACTGCAATGGATGGTTGCCAATAGGGCAGGAAGGCCAAGGACCAGAAGGACATTTGCGGTGTTTGACCCGACCACGTTGCCAATCGCGATACCCGGCGCGCCCTCCAGCACCGAGCCGACGGAAATGAACAATTCCGGCGCCGACGTGCCGAAACTGACAATGGTCAGGCTGACAATCAGGGCGGGGATGCCAAGGCGCAGGGCAAGGTTGACGGCGCCACGCACCAGCACGTCGCCTGCGAGCAAAAGGATCACAAGGCCAAGGATGCCGTAAAAATATTCCAAACGTTCAGCCCTTGCCGCAGGAACAGGGGCCTTTGCCAATGCGATAGCGACCGCATCCCTTGCACTTCATCGATGTCAGCTTGTCCTGACCCGGAAATCGATAGCGCCCGATCATGGCAAGAACGGCCATGAAGGCCAGAAACAGGATGACGATCTTGACGATCACAACCCGTATTGCGCGAACATCGCGCGTTCCTCTGCCATTGCCAGTGCGTCGCCGGTAATCTGGGCGCCGATGCGTTGGAACAACCCGCGCTTGGGGCCGTAATTGGCGAAACGGACTTTGTCGCCGAAGATTTCCTTCATCTTCGGCACGACGTGGCCGATGCCGTCGGCCAGCCCGAGATCGACAGATTTCTGCCCAATCCAGATGTCGCCGGTGAACAGATCGGGTGCTTCCGTCAGGCGCGTCCCGCGTGCGGTCTTTACATGGTCGATGAAGACTTCGTGCATCTGGCCCTGCCAGCGCTTCAGTTTCTTGATGTCTTCCGCCTTTTCTGGGCGGAACGGGTCGAGCATCGATTTTGATTTGCCCGCCGTGTGGACCCGGCGCTCAACGCCGTGTTTGGCGAGCAACTCCGGAAAGCCGAAACTGGCATAAACCACGCCGATGGAACCGGCGATAGACGTGGGATCAACCCAGATTTCGTCAGCAGCGCAGGCGAGCCAATACCCACCGGACGCCGCCACATCCTCGACAAAGGCATAGACCTTGACCTCTTTCTCTGCCGCCAGCCGACGGATGCGCGACGCGATGAGTGAGGATTGTACCGGCGACCCGCCGGGGGAATTTATGACCAACGCGATGGCAGCTGGTTTGCCTTTGGCGAACGCGCGCTCGATCTGGGGGCCAAGGCCGTGGTCGGATAATGTGTTGCCCCGCGCGCTTGCGGCAATCGCACCAGAAAGGCGGATGACGGCGACGAGGGGCGGTTTTTTCACGAATGGTATGGGCAGGCGCATGGGGTGCGATGTAGGGCTTTAGGTTGGCGGCGGCAAGGTGCGGCACTGTGTTTCGCCGCGACGCGGGCATTTCCTACCCGGAAATGCTCCGCAACGCGTCGACAGGGGCGAGGGAGACGCTGTCCCCCTCGCGCTCCGCCTAGAGCGTTTGAGACGGGGTGACGAAACTTGAGACCATCGAGGTTAAGTTTTGATCCGCCAGCCGGTCTTGAAGATCCGCCATGTGATGGCAAGGCAGATGCCGGTGAAACCGAAGATCGCAAGCAGTGACCAGCCGAGCGAAACATCGGCGATGCCGAAGAACGACCAGCGAAAGCCTGAGATCAGGTAAACCACCGGGTTGAACAGGGTGATCGTCTGCCATGCCGGCGGCAGCATCGAGATTGAATAGAAAGCGCCGCCAAGGAAGACCAGCGGTGTTATGATCAGTAACGGGATTAATTGCAGCTGTTCGAAATTATTTGCCCAGATGCCGATGATAAAGCCAAACAGGCTGAACGACAGGCATGTGAGGACCAGAAAGACCAGCATCCAAAGCGGCGACTGTATCTGCATAGGCACGAACAGATAGGCCGTGGCAAGGATGATCAGTCCGATCATGAACGACTTGGTGGCTGCTGCGCCGACGTAACCGATAACGATTTCCAGCGCGTTGATCGGCGCGGAAAGGAGTTCATAGATCGTGCCGATGAATTTGGGGAAATAGATGCCGAAGCTCGCATTGCTGATTGACTGGGTGATGACCGACAGCATGATCAGACCCGGCACGATAAAGGCGCCATAGCTGACGCCTTCGACCTGAGATATGCGGCTGCCGATGGCGGTGCCGAAAACGACAAAATAAAGCGAAGTCGACAGGACCGGCGAGATGATCGACTGCGCAATCGTGCGCCACGTGCGCGCCATTTCAAACCGATAGATGGCGAGGATTGCTTGCCAGTTCATGTCGCATCCTCCGTCACGAGACTGACAAATATGTCTTCCAGGCTCGACTGGCTCGTTTGCACATCGCGCAAGGTCAGACCTGCCGTCGCCAGATCGGCCAGCAGCTTGGTGATGCCGGTGCGCTCGGCCCGGGTATCATAGGCATAGACCAATTCGCAGGGGTTGTCGGTGCGCCCGAGATTGTAGTTCGAAAGGGATTTCGGGATGGCATCGACGGGCGATTGCAGTTCAATCGTCATTTCCTTGCGGCCCATACGCTTCATCAGACCTTCGGTTTCTTCAACCAACAGGATTTCACCTTTGCTGATCACACCCACACGGTCGGCAATGGCCTCGGCCTCTTCTATGTAATGTGTAGTCAGGATGATCGTGGTGCCCTGCGCTTTCATATCGGCCACGATGTCCCACATGTCCTTGCGCAGCTCGACGTCAACTCCGGCCGTCGGCTCATCGAGGAACAGCACGTTTGGTTCATGGGACAGCGCCTTTGCGATCAGCACGCGGCGCTTCATGCCGCCCGACAACGCATTTATCTGATCGTCTTTCTTGTCCCAAAGCGACAGTTTGCGCAGGATGCTTTCAAGATAGTCTTCATTGCGCGGCAGTCCAAAAAGGCCACGCGACAGACGAACCGTGTTCAGGACTTTTTCAAACGGTTCCAGGTTGATTTCCTGCGGCACCACGCCGATCAGGCGACGGGCGGCGCGATAATCGTCGATGACGTCATGGCCCCCCACCGTGACTTTGCCGGATGTCAACGTGGAAATACCGCATATGATTGAAATCAGGGTTGTTTTGCCGGCACCATTCGGGCCCAGCAGCGCAAGTATTTCGCCATCTTCAATGTCGAGATTAACGCCTTTCAGCGCCTCAAACCCACCTTCAAAGGTCTTGTGCAGATCGCGTACAGTTATTTTCGCTGACATGGGCAACCCCCGGATGCGGTTTTGCCAATGTGGGCCGCGAATTCGGAAATTGCCAGAGGCCAAGGATACAAAATGCCGAAAGCGCCCTGCGGGGAAACAGAACGCTTTCAGAGGGATTAACCTGGAGGGAAACCAGGGTCGGTAATATCGGTTTGTCGTCTTTTGGCCGCCCTAGCAGGCCATCAAGACGTCGAGTTCATAGTCCTTCAAAGTGGTCCGCGCACTTGGACCATAGCTTTCAGCGTTCCATTCAAGCTCAGGGTAGAGCTTGAACAGTTCAGCGCGCTTGGCTTCGTCCAAGGCTTCAACGCTCGCGAATGCCGGGTGGAAGCTTTCGGTTTCGACGCCGTTTGAATAAACGATCTGATGCGCATCGAACAAGAAGTGGTAATAGGTCACATCATCGCTTGTCCGGTCAATCAAAACGTCTGTGTCGTTCAACAACGCTTTCGCCGGGGCCAAAACCTCGTCTTCGCCAAACAGCAATTCACAGCGCCAATCGTCCAGCACGACGCAGTGCTGTTGGCTGACGACCAAATCACGAGACGGCTTCGCATCACCCAGCGCGCCAGACCTGATGCGGATCGGGCGTAAGGCGGGATCGGCTTCAATATCAACAGCGCGCAACTGTCGGGACGCGATCCAGCGAACGGGCTGGTAACCATTGTCCTTGGTGCGAACCAGATCGCCGACCTGCAGCTCTTCTACGGATTTCTGGCCATCCATGACGTCAATCATGGTGCCGGATGCATGGCTCATCTTGTCCAAAATATGTGCTTGGGTCGTATATGGCATCGAAATTGCTTTCCCACTGGCATCGCGCCGTTTCGCTGCACTTCATATCGCGCGTGAAAGTGGCCGGACTGAGTTAAAATGCGTCGGAATTGCGGCAAAGCAGTGAATTCTGTCCGGGCGATCTGCCCAAGTTTTCAGAATGGAAACAGCGTCAAGGATTGGATGGGGTTGTCGCCTTTGCAAACGAAAATCGATTGGGCGCAACTAAAAGATTCCAGAATAATGCACCTAAAGCCCAAGCCACCTGTTGGGTTCGGCCAATTCAGGATGGTGCTATGATGCAAGCGCCCAGGCGAGTTTGAACTTACGCCGTGTCAATGTCGCGCCCAGTTTTCCTTGCGCGATTGAACGGGTCACGACCTTTCCGCCCTTGACCAAACCAAGAATTGTCTTGGCGGCGTCCACAACCTCCTCATCGCGGGAGTTTTTCTTGATCTCTTCCTCAAGAAACGTCAGCGAGGATTGGTAGTTGTTGACCGGAACGACAATTGGCAAGCTGAGAAACGGACCATAGCGGTCGATCAATTGTTGCCGGTCGGCAATCTTGCCGTCTTCACCGGGCATGGTCGACGATCCGATTGTGCCGACCATGACATTCATATGTTCATTGCTCAGTTCCGTCGGGTCGGCCCATGCGACCAGATCATTGGACGCAGGGATCACGCGGCCATCGGCAGAGGTCACGCCAACCTTTGTCGATGCATCGCAGATGTCCCACACTGATATGGCCAAGAAGGTTTTCAGGTCCTTGTTGGTCTCATGGACGATTCCGTCGCCGGAATAGCCCTGAATTCGGCGAAACACCTCTGCTGTCACCTCGGAAATCGGCACCCAGCCTTCATCGAAAAACATCGCACTGCCCTTCATTCGTTGCGCGCACTTTCTCCGAAGACGCGCGAGATATCCAGCCTCGTTATTAACGCGGAGGCGTAGGCAAATTCTTTGCAAATTTCCGCGCCGCCCCCTTGCGGTCCAAAGAGACTCGCAATAACTACCGTCAGGTTGGCGCGGGGTGGAGCAGCCCGGTAGCTCGTCAGGCTCATAACCTGAAGGTCGTAGGTTCAAATCCTACCCCCGCAACCAAATCAAAACGCCCGGGCAGCGATTGTTGCCCGGGCGTTTTGATTTTCCAACACGATGATGACACTGACGCCGTATTCGGCCAATTATCTGACAACACAGAACTTCTGAACCAAAGGATTCCTCATGACATTCGCCAGCTACCCAAGCTTAAAAGAAAAGACCGTCAATATGACTGGCGGTGCGTCGGGGATTGGCGCAGAGATTGTGGCAGCGTTCGCGGCGCAGGGCGCGCGAGTGGGGTTCGTTGATCTCGACGCAGAGGGAAGCGCAGCTTTGGCCGCGAAAACGGAGGGCGATGTTAGTTTTGAAACCTGCGATTTGCGCGACATCGACGCGTTGCGAATTGCGTTCGCGAGCTTGAAATCGCGGATCGGTCCAGCCGATATTCTGGTCAACAACGCCGCGCGCGATGATCGCCATGACTGGAAGGATGTGACGCCCGAATATTGGGACGAGCGCATGGCGACCAACCTGCGCCATATGTTCTTTGCCATCCAGGCAGTTGCGCCCGATATGATCGCCGCCGGGTCGGGATCGATTGTCAATATCGGGTCCAACAGCTGGTGGGAGACCGGAGGCGGTTTTCCGGCCTATGCCACGGCCAAATCCGCCGTTCATGGCCTGACCCGCACGATGGCGCGGGATCTGGGAGATCACCGAATCCGGGTGAACACAGTCGTTCCGGGGTGGATCATGACCGAACGGCAGAAGGAACTTTGGGCATCGCCCGAAGCGCTTGAAAAGCACCGCGACAGGCAATGCCTGCCCGACCTGATCGAACCGGTCTATGTAGCGCGGATGGTGGTGTTTCTGGCTTCCGATGATGCGGCCATGTGTACGGCGAACAATTATATGGTTGAAGCGGGGTCGATTTAGATCTGTGCAAGTGTCCGGTGGACTGGGGCTCGGAATGGCCTTTTACTGCCATTCAGACGCGCCACTTCAGCCGGGTTAACAGCGCGCAGCGCCCCGGCCATCGCCTGCCCGCCACGGTAGGCTGGCGATTTGGTGAGGGCAGCGCTATCCTTTGAACTCGTACGGACTTGGCTGGTATTAAGCGCCTCGTTGAGGTTTTGTTTCGCCATCCCACGGGCAGGCAATGGCCGCCAACTAGGTGGGGTGATGGTGAAGTGAATTTAGGTCCGCTTCAGGCCACAATTGCACGATCCTAGGTCTCGGGACCCTGCAACATGCAAACGAAACCAGCTTGGGGCACGCTCATCCAACCAGCCGCAACCCCAGAAACAAAACCGCTGTCCCGGCTGCGATCGCCCAAATCGTGCTGCGCATCCAATAGCCAATCGCCAGTGTCGCAATTGCCGCCGCAGCACGTGCGGGGTCCGGCACGCCGCCTGTGGCGTCCGGCCAGATCACCAGCGGCGCAACCAACCCGGGCAGCACGGCGACCGGGGTATAGCGCAGGTGCCGAAGCACCCAATCTGGCAGTTCACGAGAACCGAGCAGCCCCAGAAAGCTGAAGCGGATCAGGAAAGTCGCAACGCCCAAAACGGCGATGATGCCCCATATTGTCGCCACGGAATAAGTCATCGTCCCATCCGCCTCTCAACCTCGGCGCCGATGATCATGGCCACCATTGCGGCCAGGATCAGCCCGGTGCCCGACGGCATCCACGACAACAAAAGCGCCAGGACGATTGACGTGGCAGCGGCGGCAATATGCGCAAGCGTTTTCAATGCGGGGGCGACAATTGCCAAAAATGCAATCGGCACTGCGAAGTCCAGCGCAAAGCTGTCTGGTATGGCTGTTCCGACCACGGCACCGACCAGCGTGAACCCAACCCAGACAGACCCGGCAGGGATTGCTACACCGAGAAAATAGGCGACCTTGCCTGAAACCGTTCGCTCCGGACGCTGCTCATAATCCAGCATCGCCACCGCAAAGCTGTGATCGAAATTCAGATATCCAATGAACACACGCTGCCAGAGCGGCGCGGCGCCGACATGGGGCGCCAATGCGGCGGAATACATGGCCATGCGCAGATTGACGACCAAAGCCGCCGTGATCACCAACGGGACGCCTGCGTTTTCCGTCATCAGTTGCAGGGCCGCAAATTGTGATGCGCCAGCGACAACCACAGCCGAAAACCCGAGGATTTGGGCAAGCGGTAGGCCTGCCTCGGCACCTGCCACGCCAAAAACCGCCGCGAAGGGGGCCACGATCAGAAGAAACGGCAGTCCATTGGTCAGACCCTGCCAGAAAGCGCGGTTCACCCGGGCCATTGCAGCCCTGTCAATTCAATCAGGTCTGCCTCGCGCCGCCGCAGTTCTGAGTCGAAATTTTCGATGCTCAGATTGGCGGAAAGGCCGTACTGCTCCATCGCCTTCCCGGGGTGAAACACGATTTCCAGATGGCTGCCGCCAAGCCCATCCGCCTGATCTTTGTCGAGCGCAAAGACCGCTTCCAGCATCTTCGCCATCTGCCTGGGCTTTTCGGTGTGATTGCGAGCATAACGGAACTGGCGTTCGCGTTGTGAGCCATGCTTGCGCGGAACCTGATACTTGGGCTCGTTGGCGCGCTTCAGTAGCTTCAAAACCACATGCAATGGTGTCAGCCCGTCGAAATGCAGGATCCGAGCAGAGCGCATTTCGACATAGGGATCGTGGTGGCGCTGTGACGTCGTGGCATCAATCGGGAAATGTACCCCCATCGTGAAATCCTCACCCGTTCGGGTGATGTCCTTGCCATCGTGATACCCCGCCATTCCTGCATTCAGAAATTCCGACCAGCGACCATAGATGCGATCGGTGAGTTCCTGATTTTCCTGCAACCCACGGAACGTGCCGTGAAAGATGTCATTTGCCGGACCACGGCGAACACGCTCGACATTGCGCAGTCTCATTGTGCGGGCGTTGGATTCCAAAAGCTCCTCAGAAAACCCACGCGACAAATCGAGAAATTCATCGGCGTCGCATTGGATCACCCAATCCAGCGGCCGGTTCTGATACACATGTGTGGCATTGTATTTCTGCCGCGCCGTGTGGCGGATCGGACGTTCGCTGCGACTGCTTTCCTGCCAATAGCGCCCGTCGCACAAGGTAGTGAAGCAATTGGGAATATCCGCCAGCGTCGCTTGAGCCTCGGGATTAGCGCGGTCGAGGAAAACATGTACCTCTGACGCACCAAGCGACAAATGATGCGCAACCCACGCCACGATCAACGGCGCAGGTTCGTCCATTGTACCGACAACACCCCAACGAACCGTGCTGTTCATCGTCCCCTCTGGATTGCTGATTTGGAAAATGACACAGCGGCTTTTTGATTCAAGCGTAATCTACTGCCATTTTTCGATTGATTCTCTTGTCAGGGCATGATCGCCTTGATATGTGATCACGAAAAAAAATCACGTGATCACAAAAGTGAGAAATATGTGTCCTAACGCAGAATTTCGCGCAATTGGCATTTATTAACCATGAGTCTTTAGGCAAGACTGACCTAACGTTGCCGGAAGCGTGGTATCACGGTGTCTGGCGTGGAAAATAGATAAAGAGGTCCTCGATGAATATCCATGAATACCAGGCAAAAGCGCTTTTGCGTTCATATGGCGCGCCAGTCAGCGACGGGCGCGCAGTTCTGCGGGCAGAAGAGGCGAAAGCCGCCGCAGGGGAGCTTGACGGCCCGGTCTGGGTGGTGAAGGCGCAAATCCACGCGGGCGGACGCGGCAAAGGTACATTCAAAGAGGCCGATGCCGGCGACAAGGGCGGTGTGCGCATCACGCGTTCAGTTGCTGAGGCTGAGTCAGAGGCGAAGGCCATGCTTGGCCGCACGCTTGTCACCCATCAAACCGGTCCCGTGGGCAAGCAGGTTAACCGCGTCTACATCGAGGACGGGGCCGCGATTGCCAAGGAATTCTATCTGGCCTTACTCGTGGACCGTGGTTCCAGTCGTATCAGCTTTGTCGCCTCGACCGAGGGCGGGATGGACATTGAAGAGGTCGCCGCCAGCACCCCGGAAAAGATCCTGTCATTCAACATCGACCCAGCCAACGGATATCAGGCGTTTCACGGTCGGCGAATTGCCTTTGCGCTTGGGCTGGAAGGCAAACAGGTGAAGCAATGCGTTCAGCTGATGGGAACGCTTTATAAGATATTCATCGAAAAAGACGCCGAGATGCTGGAAATCAACCCGCTGATCCTGACGGAAAGTGGCGAGTTGAAATGCCTCGACGCCAAGATGGGTTTCGATTCAAACGCCACATATCGCCACCCAGACATTGCCGAGCTGCGCGACGAAAGCGAAGAAGACCCCAAGGAACTCGAAGCCTCCAAGTATGACCTGAACTACATCGCGCTCGATGGCGAAATCGGCTGTATGGTCAACGGCGCGGGGCTGGCGATGGCGACGATGGACATTATCAAACTTTACGGCGCGGAACCTGCCAACTTTCTGGACGTAGGCGGTGGCGCGACGAAAGAGAAAGTGACCGAGGCTTTCAAGATCATCACCTCGGACAAGAACGTCAAAGGTATTCTCGTCAACATCTTCGGCGGCATCATGCGCTGTGATGTGATCGCAGAAGGTGTCGTGGCTGCGGTTAAAGAAGTGGGTCTGCAAGTGCCGCTGGTCGTCCGGCTGGAAGGTACGATGGTCGATGAGGGCAAAGCCATTATCAACAACTCCGACGTCGACGTGATCGCGGCGGATGATTTGAAGGACGGTGCCGAAAAGATCGTGAAGGCGGTGAAGGGCTGAACCGGTGGTACCTGCATCGGGAAATACGCCGAAATTCGGAAACAGGATGGCCATCGGGCTAGCTTGTGCGGCGTTGGCTGGGTGCGAGTCCACGACGCGTGATCCTGAATTCGCGAGTATGGCGGAAACCAACATCGTCCCGAAATCTTCCCCATCGAACATCATCGCGACTTTCAAAAACATCTGTCTTGCCGGATCGCTGGCCGAGAAACAGACCAGATTGCGCAAAGCCGAATATATCGAGAAACGTGACCTTGGCCGGGGTGTCAGCACCTATGTGGTCGATAACTCTAACCCAGCCGTCATGCTGTTCGGCAATTCTGCGTGCGGGGTCGCGGCAGAAGCCCGCACCGGGCAGTCAAACCGATACACCGATTATGTGGCCGAAACCTTTCCGATGGCCCGCGCCTTCAACCCAAAAACAATTGGCCCGCGCGCCGAAAGCGCCTGGATCACTCCCAAAGGCGATGTGATCTGGCTGGAACGCCACGGCCCAAAAGTTGCACCGCCGCGCGTGATCTTCGCGATCCGTCAGGCCAAGGCCGAAACGTAACCCGCAATTATCGAAATCAGTCATAAAGAGTAGAACGAACAAAAAACACGACAGACCGACAGGACAGAACATGGAATTTTTGAACGACATCATCGCCCGCCTTCCGGCCCTAATAAGCGACGCACAGCTTATCCCCACGCTGTTGCTGATCGGGGCAGGGACATCGATTTTTCTGATCGCTGATAACGGCGCGCAGGGGTTTTCGTTTTTCAACGGTCTGTTCGTTATCTTTGGATATCTTGCGCGCGCAGCAATCACACTGATCGGACTTTACCTGCTCTGGCAGCTGCTTGCGCCGGAAACGGTTCCCGCCTTGCCGACATCAACTGAGTCTGGCGGATGACGGCAGAACTTCTCCTCTATGTTGCGCTGCCGGTGGTTGTGGTGAGCCTGATTGGCTGGCTGGCGGCGCGCACAGGGTTCCCGCGCGGCGGCATTGCCGGCATGTCGGCGTTGTGCCTTGCCCTTGCGGTGACCGCTCTTTGGGGCTTGATCTCGTTTGCAAGTGAACCCGTCGGCCCTGATCGCGGCTTTGTTTTCCTCTTTACCGTCTACTTCAGTCTTGCCGCCGACGGCGGCGTTGTCGCCGCATCTCTGACCGCCCGGCGCATCCGTAATTCAACTATGGGAACCTAATATGGCCGTACTCGTCGACGAAAATACCAAAGTTATCTGTCAGGGCTTCACCGGAAGCCAGGGCACGTTCCATTCCGAACAGGCCATCGCCTATGGCACCAAAATGGTCGGCGGCGTGACGCCGGGCAAGGGCGGGCAGGAGCATCTGGACCTGCCGGTTTTCAATTCGGTGCATGAGGCGAAGGACGTGACAGGTGCGAACGCGTCAGTCATCTACGTTCCGCCGCCGTTTGCCGCGGATTCGATCCTCGAAGCCATCGACGCCGAAATGCCGCTCGTCGTCTGCATTACCGAGGGCATTCCGGTCTTGGACATGATGAAGGTCAAGCGCGCGCTGGACGGATCCGCCACGCGCCTAATCGGCCCAAACTGCCCGGGCATCATCACGCCGGACGCCTGCAAGATCGGCATCATGCCGGGCCACATCCACAAACGCGGGTCGGTCGGCGTTGTGTCGCGTTCCGGCACGCTGACCTATGAGGCGGTGAAGCAGACGACGGATGTGGGCCTTGGCCAATCCACCTGCGTCGGCATCGGCGGCGACCCGATCAAGGGCACCGAACACATCGACGTGCTGGAATGGTTTTTGGCCGATGACGAAACGAAATCGATCATCATGATCGGCGAAATCGGCGGCTCTGCCGAGGAAGAGGCCGCCCAATTCCTGATCGATGAGGCCAAAAAGGGCCGCTCCAAACCCACCGCCGGTTTCATCGCTGGCCGCACGGCGCCTCCGGGTCGCCGCATGGGCCATGCCGGCGCCATCGTTGCGGGCGGCAAAGGTGGTGCCGAGGACAAGATCGAAGCCATGCGTGCCGCCGGCATCGTTGTCGCCGAAAGCCCTGCGGGGCTGGGCGAGGCTGTGCTGGAGGCGATTGGATAAACGACCGGATCAGACTTCGGGAGGGATCATGATGAGACGTTTTGTGTTGACGGGAATGACATTCGCGCTGGCTTTCGCATCGTCTGTCGCGGCCCATGACGTGAACACAGTGCGCATCTCTGAGGGCGCGGGAACCTTGCCGCCGGAGAACTTCGTTTTGCGCAATGCACGTGTCGTGTCTCAGTCGGGCAAGAACACGGCCGTTGTGATCGTGTCGTCGATGACAAACTTCCCCGCTAGCTCCGGCCCCGTTCGCCACGCGGCGTTCCATTGGTGTGGGCGCATGGCGCACGTCTCGCTTGTCTTTACCAACCGCATGAAATTTAGCACGCATCGGTCCTACGTCGTGAAGTGTTCCTGAACGAAACCCTTGGTCTGACGCCTATAGAAAAGAGCCTGAAATGACCGACCATCCCCAAAACGACCAATTCCATGCCTCCTCATTCATGCAGGGGCACAATGCGGAATATCTGGAGCAGCTTTATGCCCGCTATGCCGCTGATCCCAATGCGGTGGATGAGGCTTGGGCGAAGTTCTTCGCGGGCATGGGCGACGACCATATCGAAGTTCGCCAGGAGGCCGAGGGGCCGAGCTGGGCGCGCGCGGACTGGCCGCCTGCGCCGAATGATGAATTGACATCCGCGCTGGATGGGCAATGGGCGGAGCCGCAGGCGGCAGAAAAGAAGATCAAGGCGAAGGCCGAAGAAAAGGGTGTCGAAGTTACGGATGAACAGGTGCGTCAGGCCGTGCTTGATTCCATGCGCGCGCTGATGCTGATCCGCGCCTATCGGATCCGGGGCCATCTGGTCGCCGATCTTGATCCCTTGGGAATGCGTGATGAAACCCCACATCCGGAACTTGACCCGCACGCTTATGGCTTCACGGATATTGATTTCGACCGCCCGATCTTCCTCGACAATGTGCTGGGCCTTGAATTCGCCAATCTCCGTCAGATCCTCGACATCGTGAAACGCACCTATTGCGGCACATTCGCGCTGCAATACATGCATATTTCCGACCCTGAACAGGCCGGTTGGCTGAAGGAGCGGATCGAAGGCTATGGCAAGGAAATCGCCTTCACCAAGGAAGGTCGGAAAGCGATCCTGAACAAGCTGGTCGAGGCCGAGGGCTTCGAAAAATTCCTGCATGTCAAATACATGGGCACCAAACGGTTCGGTCTGGATGGCGGCGAAAGCCTTGTTCCCGCGATGGAGCAGATCATCAAGCGTGGTGGCCAGCTGGGCGTCACAGACATCGTTATCGGGATGCCGCATCGCGGGCGTCTGTCGGTTCTCGCCAACGTCATGCAGAAACCCTATCGCGCGATCTTCAACGAGTTTCAGGGCGGGTCGTTCAAACCCGATGAAGTCGACGGTTCAGGGGACGTGAAATACCACCTTGGCGCCAGCCATGATCGGGAATTCGATGGCAACACTGTCCACCTTAGCCTGACGGCAAATCCCAGCCATCTGGAGGCGGTGAACCCCGTCGTCATCGGCAAGGTGCGCGCCAAGCAGGATCAGAAAAACGACGAGACCCGCTCTACCGTCATGCCCATCCTGTTACACGGCGACGCGGCGTTCGCCGGGCAAGGTGTTGTGGCGGAGTGTTTCGGGCTTTCCGGTCTGCGCGGCCACAAAACAGGCGGCACGATGCATATCATCGTGAACAACCAGATCGGCTTTACCACCGCCCCGCATTTCAGCCGCTCCAGCCCGTACCCCACCGACATCGCCCTAATGGTCGAGGCGCCGATCTTCCACGTCAATGGCGACGACCCCGAGGCCGTGGTTCACGCCGCCAAGGTCGCCACCGAATACCGCCAGAAGTTCGGCAAGGACGTGGTAATCGACATCTTCTGTTACCGCCGGTTCGGACATAATGAGGGCGACGAGCCCATGTTCACCAACCCGAACATGTACAACAAGATCAAGAAACATAAGACAACGCTCAGCCTTTATACCGAACGGCTCGTACGCGACGGGCTTATCCCCGAAGGCGAGATAGAGGATATGAAGGCAGGTTTTCAGGCCCATCTGAATGAGGAGTTCGAGGCGGGCCGGGTGTTCCGCCCCAACAAGGCCGATTGGCTGGATGGCCGCTGGTCCGATCTGGACCGCGCAGGCGAGGATTATCAGCGTGGCAAAACCGCGATCGAGAAATCCACGCTTGCAGAGATCGGCAAAGCGCTGACCACACTGCCCGATGGCTATCCGGTCCACAAAACCGTTGCCCGAATCCTCGACGCCAAGGCGAAGATGTTCGAAACCGGCGAGGGGTTCGATTGGGCCACGGGCGAGGCACTGGCCTTCGGGTCGCTGATGACCGAGGGCTTCCCCGTTCGACTGGCCGGTCAGGATTCTACGCGCGGCACGTTCAGCCACCGCCATTCCGGCATCGTCGATCAGAAGGAAGAAGGGCGCTATTACCCGCTGAACAACATCCGCGAGGGTCAGGCGCAGTACGAAGTCATCGACTCGATGCTGTCGGAATACGCGGTGCTCGGCTTCGAATACGGCTATTCGCTGGCCGAGCCCAACGCGCTGACCTTGTGGGAGGCGCAGTTTGGCGATTTCGCCAACGGCGCGCAGATCATGTTCGACCAGTTCATTTCGTCGGGCGAGTCAAAATGGCTGCGTATGTCGGGTCTTGTCTGCCTGTTGCCACATGGCTTTGAGGGGCAGGGGCCTGAACACTCGTCCGCCCGTCTCGAACGCTTCCTGCAGATGTGCGGCGGCGACAACTGGATCGTGGCGAATTGCACGACACCGGCGAACTATTTCCACATCCTGCGCCGCCAGATGCACCGCAGCTATCGCAAACCGCTGATCATGATGACGCCGAAGTCGCTCTTGCGGCACAAGCTTTGCGTTTCGAAGGCGCATGAATTCACGGATGGTTCCAGCTTCCACCGTGTCCTTTGGGACGATGCGCAATACGGAAATTCCGACCTGACGCTGAAGGCGGACGACAAGATTAAACGCGTCGTGATGTGTTCCGGCAAAGTCTATTTCGACCTGCTGGACAAGCGCGATGCCGAGGGCTTGGACGACACCTATCTGATGCGGATCGAACAGTTTTATCCGTTCCCCGCCAAGTCGATGGTCGACGAGTTGGGCCGTTTCAAGAACGCCGAAATGGTGTGGTGTCAGGAAGAGCCGAAAAACCAGGGCGCGTGGTCATTTATCGAACCCAACATCGAATGGGTTCTGACCCGCATCAAGGCCAAACATACACGTCCCGTATACGCTGGACGCACGGCATCCGCTTCGCCAGCTACGGGTCTGGCCAGTCAACACAAAGCTCAACAGGAAGCGCTGGTGAACACCGCGCTTGGCATTGAAGGATAACGAGCATGAGTACCGAAGTCCGCGTCCCGACACTTGGGGAAAGCGTTACCGAAGCTACCGTCGCCACATGGTTCAAGAAGCCGGGCGATGCGGTGGCCGTTGATGAGATGTTGTGTGAGTTGGAGACTGACAAGGTCACCGTCGAGGTGCCGTCGCCCGCCGCCGGCACGATGGGTGAAATTGTGGCCGCTGAGGGGGCCACGGTCGGCGTTGACGCCTTGCTGGCCACCATCGCCGAAGGCGGTTCTGTCGCTGCAGCGCCAGCGAAAGAAGAACCTGCCCCTGCAAAAGCAGATCCCAAACCCAGTGCCGCCGCCCCATCAGGCGAAGGTGCGGCCATCGACGTCATGGTTCCCGCGCTGGGCGAAAGTGTAACAGAGGCGACCGTCGCCAGCTGGTTCAAGAAGGTCGGCGATTCTGTTGCGGCGGACGAAATGCTTTGCGAATTGGAAACCGACAAGGTTTCAGTTGAAGTGCCTGCGCCAGCCGCCGGCGTGATCTCGGAAATTCTGGCCGCCGAGGGCGCCACAGTCGCAGCGGGCGGCAAACTTGCCATGCTTTCGTCGGCTTCTGGTGCGACCGCCCCGAGCGCGGCTCCAAGCGCCGCTGCCCAAGCGGGCGGAGGCGCATCCACCGGAAAAGATGTTGAAGACGCCCCATCGGCAAAGAAGATGATGGCTGAACACGGAATCAAGGCTGAGGACGTGCAAGGCACCGGCAAGGATGGCCGGATCATGAAGGAAGACGTGCAAAAGGCCATCGCCCAGCCCGCGGCGCCGGCCCCGGCGGCGCAAGCGCCGACCACGCCCGCCCCGCGTGCCCCGGTCGCCGCCGAAGATGCCGGTCGCGAGGAACGGGTGAAAATGACAAGGCTCAGGCAGACCATCGCGCGCCGCCTGAAAGACGCCCAGAACACCGCCGCCATGCTGACCACGTACAACGAGGTCGACATGGGCGCGGTTATGGATCTGCGCAAAGAATACAAGGACCTGTTCGAGAAGAAACACGGCACAAAGCTGGGCTTTATGTCGTTTTTCACGAAAGCCTGTGTACATGCGCTGAAAGAGGTGCCCGAAGTCAATGCCGAAATCGACGGTACGGACGTGGTCTATAAAAATTTCGTCCATATGGGCGTTGCTGTGGGCACGCCGAATGGTCTGGTTGTCCCGGTCGTGCGCGACGCCGATCAGATGTCTTTTGCCGCCATCGAAAAGAAGATTGCCGAACTCGGCCTGCGTGCACGCGATGGCAAACTGTCGATGGCCGAAATGCAGGGCGGCACGTTCACGATTTCCAATGGCGGCGTCTATGGCTCGCTGATGTCCTCGCCGATCCTCAACCCGCCGCAATCAGGTATCCTGGGCATGCACAAGATCCAGCAGCGCCCGATGGTCGTCGACGGCCAGATCGTTGCGCGGCCGATGATGTATTTGGCTTTGAGCTATGACCACCGAATCGTGGACGGCAAGGGTGCCGTGACCTTCCTCGTTCGTGTCAAAGAGGCACTGGAGGATCCACGGCGGTTGTTGATGGATTTGTGATGTGGCGCTCAGACATTGCCTTACGTGTGCTTTGCGGTGTCGTTGGCACCGCATTGAGCCTGATCGCGCTCAACACCGCGATTGACGGGATGGCGACGCTGGGTTGGCAATTTCCGTCGGACTTCATGGACATTACTGATCAAACAACTTTTGCCCGCCACGACAGCAACGCTCGCTTCTTTGCCGCGACTTTCATGTGTTTTGGCATCTTCATGGCGCTCGGCGCAATTTGGCTGGATGTCTTGTGGCCGGTCATAACTGCGTTCCTGATTGCTATTGCGTTCGGTGGGTTGCTGCGATTTTTGCAAAACGGATACTCGCCGTTGGCCGACCCGGAAATACTTCCGTCACTCATTGCAGAAGTCGTGCTTGGCCCGCTCTTTGCCTATTGGATTTACCGATCCAGAAATTCGGGTGCCGCATGACCTTCGCACCGACGCGAAACCGACGTGATACAGACGTCGAATATCAAAGGATGAAACCACATGGCTAGTTATGACGTCATCATCATCGGAGCCGGCCCCGGCGGCTATGTCTGCGCCATACGCTGCGCCCAGCTCGGCCTGAAAACGGCCGTTGTCGAAGGCCGCGAGACGCTTGGCGGGACCTGCCTGAATGTGGGCTGCATCCCGTCCAAGGCGCTTTTGCACGCCAGCCACCAATTGCACGAGGCAGAGCATAATTTTGTCAAGATGGGTCTTAAGGGCAAAAGCCCCTCGGTCGATTGGAAACAGATGCTGGCCTACAAGGACGACGTCATCGGCCAGAACACCAAGGGCATCGAATTTCTCTTCAAAAAGAACAAGGTAGACTGGCTGAAGGGTTGGGGATCGATCCCGGAACCGGGAAAAGTTAAGGTCGGCGACGAAACACATGACGCCAAGGCTATCGTCATCGCGAGCGGTTCAGAGGCCAGTTCGCTTCCCGGTGTTGAGGTCGACGAAAAGGTCGTCGTAACATCCACGGGCGCGCTGGAATTGGGCAAAGTTCCGCGTTCAATGGTAGTGATCGGCGCCGGCGTGATCGGGCTGGAAATGGGCAGCGTTTACAGCCGTCTCGGTGCAGAGGTAACGGTTGTTGAATTTCTCGATCACATTACCCCCGGCATGGATAAGGACACGGCCAAGGTCTTCCAAAGAACCCTGAAGAAACAGGGGCTTAAGTTCATTCTTGGTGCGGCGGTGCAAAAAGTCGAGGCGACGAAAACCAAGGCCAAAGTCACCTACAAACTGCGCAAGAACGACGCCGAGGCGACGCTTGATGCCGACACCGTTCTTGTCGCCACAGGTCGCAGACCGTTCACCGATGGGCTTGGCCTGGACACTTTGGGTATTAAGACCACCGGCCCCGGCATGATCGAGACAGATGCGCACTACGCCACCAATATCAAAGGCATATATGCCATCGGTGACTGCATCACCGGCCCCATGTTGGCCCATAAAGCCGAAGACGAGGGCATGGCCGTCGCCGAAATCCTTGCCGGGCAGGCGGGTCATGTGAATTACGGGGTGATCCCCGGCGTTATTTATACGCACCCAGAGGTCGCCACTGTCGGCGAAACCGAAGAAACGTTGAAAGAACAGGGCCGTAACTATAAGGTTGGCAAGTTTTCCTTCATGGGCAACGGCCGCGCCAAGGCGGTTTTTGCAGGCGACGGGTTCGTCAAGATTCTCGCCGATGCGGATACCGACCGCATTCTCGGTGCCCATATCATCGGCCCGGCAGCGGGCGATTTGATTCACGAGGTTTGTGTCGCGATGGAATTTGGTGCCTGCACCGAGGATCTTGCCCGCACATGCCACGCGCATCCGACCTATTCCGAAGCTGTGCGCGAGGCTGCATTGGCCTGTGGCGATGGGGCCATTCACGCATGAGTATTTGAATTCGAACGGAAATTTCCGAACGCTGACAAAAGCGCGCCAAGAAAGTAGATCATCAATCCAGCCAATGTCAGGCCGGATTGCAGAACCCGGCCCTCGAAAATCTGCAGAACGAAGATGATCAAAGGACCAGTTGCGATCATCAGGCTTAGCGTCAAAGTCGACACCAGATCCACCGCGCGCTGAAGCGCATAAAGCGGAGGGACAATCAACGCGAAGCCAACAATTACAAACCAGATCGATTCATTCCAATCCGTGCTGTTGGGTGGTCCGAAATCCAATGCAAAAAGCATCGCCGCGACCAACACATAAAGCGGAAAACGCAATCCAAAGACCGTGCCCGCTCCGACGCCCAATTGCGAAAGCTGACCGCAATATACCAACAGCAGCGTGAAAAAAATGCCATCCGCAATTGCCAAAAACACGCCAAGCGGCGCGTTCACGGCAAACCCGGAATTTCCGCTAACCGTTACGGCCGACAGGACGAGCAACGCCGCCGCCACCGTCCATAAACCTGCAGCCTCCACTTGATTGCTTAGGGGTGTGCCACCGGGCAACCGCATCCAATAGAGCACCAGAACCGTCAGCGGCATCGCTCCCGACCCGATGGTATAGGCGACCGCCGGTTCGATGAATTGTACCGAGCCGAGGAACGCGATCCATGCAAGCGTCGCGGTGATGTTGATTTTGATGATCAGGGGAACATTGGAAAGCGCAAGCGACAGTTCTTCGCGCCGCCAAAGCCAGCTCCAGCAAATAAATAGCACCGTTGAAAGTGCGAACACACAGGCGCCGAACAGATAAGAATTCATCCGTTGAAACAGGCCGCCAAAGAATACGAACTGAAGAGATTCAAGAAAGACAAACGAAAATGCCCACACCAGCCCGACAAATGGCATTCGCATCTACTGGGTCAACATCCGAAGCCCTTGGGTCACATCGGCCCTGACGGCAAGCCTAAGTCCCGGTTCGTCGCCCGCACGCAACGCCGCGACGATCATCCTGTGGTTTGGCGGCACTTCTGTTCTGTGCAACCGTCCATACAACTGTCGCATGGTTGGCCCAAGCTGCAGCCAGACATTTTCGACCATCGCCAGCATCGCGGGCGCCTGCGCGCGAAGGTATAGCGTACGGTGAAATTCAAGATTTGTGCGGATGTATCCGACCGAGTCCTTTTTCACGATGGATTCGGAAACCGCCATATTGATTGTTTGCAACCGCTCAATCAGCGCGACATGTGCCCGAGGCATCGCCCGGCTCGCCATTTCGGGTTCCAATAGTGCCCGGATCGCCGCCAGTTCTTCGATCCGGTCGTTTGACAGAGCGGGTGTTGAAATTCGTCCAGACGCCGAAAGGGTCAGGGCACCCTCTGCCGCCAAACGGCGCGCCGCCTCTCGTGCGGGCGTCATCGAAACACCGAATTCTTCCCCGATACCCCGGATTGTAAGAGCGGTGCCGGGCGCGAGTTCTCCGTGAATGATCGCGGATCGCAGGCTGCGATAAACGCGATCGTGAGCCGGGGCGCTGCCTTCGGTTGTGCGTGGGTGGTTTGTCATATCAGCAGCTTCGCCGCTTCGCCCGCGACGGTCAATCGCCGAAACGAAAGCGATGCAGCAAAGACCCGTTGCGGCGCAGCCACTGACGCTGTTCTTGGTAAACTGGGTAAATCTGTTCCACGACCCGCCAATATTCGGGCGAGTGGTTCATCTCGATCAAATGCGCGACCTCGTGCGCGGCAACGTAGTCGAGCACATCAGGTGGTGCCATGATCAACCGCCAGGAAAACATCAGGTTGCCCGCGCTTGTGCATGATCCCCATCTCGACCGCGTATCGCGAAGTGTCACGCGCCCGATTTCGCGTCCAAGTCGGCGGGCATAATGGTTTGAGGCCTCTTTCAAAGCGGCCCCTGCCTCCAGTTTCATCAAGGCCTTGATCCGCGCGCCAACCATCTCTGGTCGATCTGGAACCAAGATATCGCCGTCAGTCAAAACAGCGCGGCGAACCTTTGCCGGACGAATTTCCGCCTCCTGCCCGCGAAACAATACCGGGTTTCCGATAGCCACATCCACCGGCTCTGCCTGCTTGTCCAGATGTCGCCGGATCCAACGCTCCTTGCTTCGCGCAAAAGACCTCGCCTCTGCCTCACTCGCAGCGCGAGGCAAGGTCAATGTCACCCGCCCGTCAAGCGACGACACCCGCAAACTGATCCGCCGTGCCCGCGCGGACCGCCGCAATGTCATCTCGACCGGGGGGTCACCAATGGATATGGATTTTGCCACCGCGTTTTGCCTTTGTGCCTCGCCTCAGATTAACGCCGCGGGTGAACGAGTTTCCAGCGGAAAAGCCTTTGACAAGGGTTTCCTGTTATGGCAGTGGATCGCATCTTAGAAAACCCGAACCGATCCCTGAAAGAGAGCGCCATGCCCAAGGAAGAATGGGGAACAAAACGCCTTTGCCCGACAACCGGAAAACGCTTTTACGATTTGAACAAAGACCCTGTCGTCAGCCCATATACCGGCGAAGTCGTCAATCTTGCGACCGGTACCGTTTCGCGGGTCGCCATTGCCGAAAAGCCTGAAAAAGAGGCTGAGGAAGTGGTCGAACTGGTCGACGAAGCAGAGGATGTTCTGGAAGAGGCTGACGATGCAGATGTCGACCTGGATGATGACATCCTGGAAGACGACGATGACGATGACAATGTGTCATTGGACGAAATTGCCGACGTCCCTGCCAACGACGACGATTCCTGACACCCAATCGGATTTCCCTTGAAATGGGAGTCTGACCGCCATATGACCGACGCGCGGTCGTTGACCGCGACTTTTTACGGGGCCTTAGCTCAGTTGGGAGAGCGCTTGAATGGCATTCAAGAGGTCAGGGGTTCGACTCCCCTAGGCTCCACCAAATCTCCAATTGGATTTTGGTATACTTTAGAGGCGGTTACGCGGTAACCGGTCACCTCTTGAGCGCTTGGTTCCATTTTGACAAGCGTCCGTGGTCACCATCGGGTTCCACTTTTTTTGGTGGCAAAACCCTCAAAAAATTGGGCTACTCAAGGCCGGATCACCAGACAGGGCTTTTCCAACCCGATTGTCGTCACCGTTGCGCGCACAAGTGCCAGAAACTTTTCTCAAAAGTAGCCCGTAGAAAATGGGGCTGCGCACTTGCGCCAATAGCTACGGTTCGCCGCTTTGGGAGCAGCGGAAGATATCGACGAACGATCTTCATCGGGTCGGCCTCTTCCACGGCCAATAGGAAAAGGTCGGTCAGAAATCTTCTCGGATCGGACAGAGTCATGGCCTAGGCCAACTGGCTTCGATAGTCGCTGACCAATAAATGCGTTGGTTGTTCATCTTCTTCAATCTTGGCAAATCGACCAATCGGTTCGCGGAAGATGTTGTCGGTTTCATCGTCATTGACGGTCGAAACCTCGCCGATCAACACGTCGCCACCTTCGCCCCAGAACGCGTGCCAGTCGCCCGGCATCAAAGTCACGCTTTCGCCGGGGGCAAACTTCAGTTTCTCACCCGGTGAAAATTCACGGCGAATGCCGTCGCACCAGACCGCACCGCCGCGGTCACCGGAAAACTTCCCCTGATTGTCGGACCCAAAAAGTTCGACGACCAGCGTCGCACCACCGCGGTTGATGATGTCTTCGGCTTTGATGACATGCGTGTGCATTGGCGAAAGCTGTTCCTGGCGCGAAATCAGCAACTTCTCGGCATAACACATGCCGCCACCACGTTGCAGGTCCGCAAGACGTCCGTTGCGCAACGTGAAAAGGAACAACCCCATCTGGTCAAAATCACCGGCACCGTAATCGGTGATGTCCCAGCCGCAGCGCGCGTCGATAACGGCGCGGGCTTCTTCCTTGCGCTGGCGAAACTCGTCTACCGACCAATACGCGAAGGGCGGCAATGTGAATCCGTGGCTGCGGATCATGTCGTCCGCTGCCCCCATTATTTCATTGATGCGCGAGCGTTTCATGCTGCTGCTCTGTCTGATCCGGCCAGGATCTCGATAACCATCGCCGCCGTCCATGTGAAGGTTGTACCGCCACAGGGTTCTGCGGTTGCCGGGTCATAGTATTCGGCAAATCCACTTTTTTCGATCAGTTCCAGGCTGCTCTGGTCGATACGGTCGGCAATGTGCGGCTGCCCGCCAAGCCGCAGCC
Organism: uncultured Paracoccaceae bacterium; assembly: GCA_951812305.1. Lineage (GTDB taxonomy): Bacteria > Pseudomonadota > Alphaproteobacteria > Rhodobacterales > Rhodobacteraceae > Rhodobacter_B. Next base: position 587,682 of record CATOSB010000001.1, on the reverse strand, counting down.
CGTCGGAGATCATGTAGTTGACGATCAGCCACACTGGCCCGCGCCAATACCGCAACCCATCAAATCGCGGATCGGTCGGATCGTGGCTTGGCACAAGATACGGTGCACTTTCCGTCAGCGTCTCGATCCGCTTGGCGATCGCTGCTTTACGCTCAATCGGGATGGGCGCAATTGACGCGAGGATCCCGGCAACGGACGGGCTGTCAATCAGCGTGTCGGCAACGCGGTCATAGCATTTGTATTGTCCGAGCCTTGCGTCCCAAAGCGCCTCCATCGCGGCGATACCGCGCGCGGTGCGTTTCTTCGAGGCGGCGGCAATCGCTGCGTCACCAAGAGACTCGGCAAGTATGGCAAGATCATTACAGGACCGCTGCAGAATGCCGTTAAACCCGGGATCCACGATCCGGAAGGGAGAGGCATTATGCAGCTTGGTGTTGTCCCATTCAAGCGACCGAAACTTCTGAACCAGCCAGATGTAGCGCTCATACTGGGCCTGCGTTGGGCGGTGATCGGGGTTGGCGTGCTGCGTATCGCGGCGGGTAAAGGGCGGGACACCGTCGGTTGGCACTCGCTCAAAGGCCTCGTCCCAGTCGATAGAGTTGTCACGCCCGGTTTCCCAGGGATGGATGACGGCGACAAGTCCGGTGTCCTGCGGGTCGCGGCAGCGATAGAACCATTCGTGCCAGGCATTGATTTTGGGTAGAAGCGCACGCGCCTTTCTTTCCGCCAGTTCACGGTCTTTCGCGCGCTGAAAAAGGCGTAGAACGGCAAAACCCGCGACGGGAGGCTGGGTAATTCCGGTGGTCGGAACAGGGCGCCCGGTTCCCCAGACATCCGGTCCGGGAAAATAACCCTCGTCCTCTTTGTGAAAGACGATGTGGGGGACCATGCCGTCCTCCCACTGATGGGCGAACAGTGTTTCAATTTCAGTCCAGGCGCGGGCTTCGTCGAAATGCGCCTGTCCAAGCGCAGTAAGGCAACTGTCCCAATTCCATTGGAACGGATAAAGACCGTGGGTCGGAACGGTGTAATCGCCAAGATCGTTCTTGCGAAGGATTTCGGCGGCCTGGCCGATCAGGGTTTCGGACATATGAACACTCTTGCTGGAAATCAGGCCACAGCCTTGGTGGTTTCGGGGTCAAACCAGCGTATCCGGTCTGGAGTTGGGGCGAGTGTTATCGTCTCGCCTGCCTTGACCTGAAAATCACTGTCCAGCACCGCGCGGAAAATCGCGCCTTCGACATCGCAGGTGACAAGCAAGTGCGCGCCAAGTGGTTCTACCACTTTCGCCGTCGCATTCAGGCCGGTTTCGGCAAGGCCAATATCTTCGGGCCGAATGGCAAATTCCAGCGCGCCCTTGTCGATGTTCGGTCCGTCATAAGTTTGGCCAGCGACATTCCATTTTCCTCCGCCGGCGGGGGTCGCGTGGATAAAGTTCATGGGCGGGTTTCCGATGAAGCTGGCCACGAAATGTTCTGCCGGGTTGCGGTAGACCTCGACCGGGGTAGCGGCCTGAACAATGCGGCCCTCGTGCATAACGCTAATCCTGTCGGCGAGGCTCATCGCCTCGACCTGATCGTGCGTGACATAGACGGCAGTGGTGTTGCTTTCGGCCAAAACGCCCTTCAATTCAGCGCGCATTTCCATGCGCAAAAGAGCATCCAGGTTGGACAGCGGCTCGTCCATCAGGATCACGTCGGGTTCCATGGCCAATGCACGGGCCACGGCAACGCGCTGGCGCTGACCACCGGAAAGCTCTCCAGAGTAGCGCTTTAGCAGCTGTTCGATATGCATCAGTTCCGCGTTACGCTCGACACGGGCGGTGACCTGATCGTTCGGCATCTTCTGCATTCGCAAGCCAAAGGCGATGTTTTCAAACACCGTCAAATGCGGGAAGACGGCATAGTTCTGAAACACCATTGCGATGCCGCGATCCTTGGGCGCCAGCCCGTCAACGCGGCGATCGCCGATCCAGACTTCGCCTTCAGTCTGGGTTTCGAGCCCGGCGATGATGCGAAGCAGCGTGGTCTTGCCACATCCCGATGCGCCCAACAGGACCATGAACTCCTGATCCGATATATCGAGGTTGATGTCATAAAGCGCCTGGTATTCGCCAAACCGCTTTGCCACGTTTTTGATTTTGATATCAGCCATTTGATGTCTCCTAACGGTTCGCGATGCCCCACATCGCAAACAGGTATTTGCGAACGGCGAAGATGAAGATGAGCGCTGGGACAACCAGAATGAAGCCGCCTGCAAATTTCAGGTGCAATGGCGACGTCTCAAGGTTGGTCAGCAAAAACGCGGTCAGTGTCCGGTTCTCGATGGTCAGCACGGCAGCGGCGAAGACCTCGTTCCATGAGATCACGAAGGCGAAAATCGCCGAGGCCGTTATTCCCGGAAGGATCAGCGGGAAGACAACCTTGTTAAAGGCGGTCAGCCGGGTGCAGCCAAGTGTCCATGCGGCCTCTTCCAGTTCCAGCGGGATGCCGGAGAACAAAGAGAAAGTGATCAGAACCGCAAACGGGATGGCAAGCGTAGTGTGCACTAACGCGAGGCCCAGAATGGTGTCGTCCAGACCGGTGCGAATGAACATTACCGCCAGCGGGAGTGCAAGCAGTGGCAGAGGGAAGGCGCGGGTCAGCAGGATCAGCATCCTGAACATTTCCTTGCCCCGGAAATCGAACCGCGACAGCGCGTATCCGGCGGGCGCGCCCACAACAATCGACAAGACCATGGTCAGCAAAGCCACAAGGATCGAATTCTTCAGCGCCGACAGCATGCCTGCGAAGGATGCAAAGAAGGCCAGCGAGCCAAGATCGAATTCAGGGATGAACGACTTTGGAAAGGCATTCACCGCTTCCGGCGAACTCAGCGTGTTGATCAGCAGGAAGTAAAGCGGGACGATAACCCAGGCGCACAGCAGGAAGACTGCGGCGCCGTAGACATAACGCCCGGCTTTGCGCGGATCAGCGGCGGCGGGAGCGTCTGTTGCAACAGCGGTCATATCGTTGCTCCTTTCGGGACGCGCAGCAGGCGCAGGATCAGGACTGTGAAGCCGATTGAGATGACGAGGATGATCAGGGCAATCGCCGCAGCCGCGCCGCCGTTCAGCAGTTCAAACTGATAGTTGAATGTCTCGCTCATCAATACCGGGAACAGCGTGCCGCCGATGGCCTGCACGACGGCAAAGACCTCAAAGGCAAGGATCACCCGGATGACCAGCGCCGTCGACAGTGACGGGCGCAACAGGGGCAGCGTGATCTTCAGGAAGCGTTTCCACGGGCTTGCCCCAAAGACTTCAGCGGCCTCGTAGTATTCTTTCGGGATCAACCCGATGCCCGCGACAAGGATCACCAGCATGATCGCTGTGGCACGCCAGATTTCAGCCAGGGCGATGGCGACAAAGACCATCAGCGGACTGTTAAAGGTCAGGAAGTTTGTCGGGCGGTCAATCAGACCGATGCCCTGCATCATGGAATTCAGGAAACCGCTTTGTTCAAAGATCGCCAGCCAGATGATCCCGGCGGCAAGGTCAGAGATCCCAAGCGGAATGGTCCAGATATACAGGACCAGATCCCGGCCCTTTTCCATCTTGCTGACCAACGTGGCCATCAAAAGCGCCAGCACCACTTGAACCGGCACCACGGCTGCGGCCAGATAAAGCGTGTTTTTCAGGGATATCGGGAACTTCCAGTGGCTGGTGACCTCGCGGAAATTGTCCATCGTGAAACCTGAACCGGTCGTGAACGCCTGCTGTGCCACCAATACGAAAGGGTAAAGGAAGAAGAAGCACAGGAAGAGCGTAACCGGTAAAATCAGGATATAGGGCAGGTAACGTGCGTCCATCAGACCGCTCCCGTAATATCACCAGAATTGAAGTTGAGGTCGGTGTGTCCGGGCCAGATTGGCCCGGACGGGTTTTTCAGGCAATCGCCTTATTCGACGGGGCAAGGCCCGTCGGATGCCGCGTCAGGTGCCCAGCAAGGTGCGCCGCTTTCGTCCATGACGGCCTGCAGGCGCGGCTTGATGTCGTCCAGAACCGATTGGATGTCCTGACCAGCCAGAACGATACGCTCAAACGCTTCGGTGTAGAGGCTGCTGAATTCGCCGCTCTTGTCACCAAGACCAGCAGGCAGAAGGCCGGGGTTGGCGTCAGCCGAACCAGACATCTTCGCAACAGCATCGCCAGCAGCTTGAACCGCAGGCGGCAGATCGTCCGGCAGAGCAACGTCGACAACCGGGAAAAAGTTGGTTGCGCGTAGCGTCGCGATTTGAGTTTCCGGCTTCAGCAGGTGCGCGATGACCGCTTTTGCAGCGTCCATGTCAGGTGCGGTGCGTGGAATACCGACACCTGCAAGAACAGGCATGAAGCCACGGCCGGTCGGGCCAGCAGGCGCGGGGAACGCAACGAAGTCATCAGGACGCTCGTTGAACGCACCGGCGAGACGCGAGGTGTGGTCAAACGCAATCCATGCATCGCCATTCAACAGCTGTTCCTGAAGGAAGCTGAAGTTCGTTGAAGCAGGGTTGGTAACGGCCCAAAGCTCACGCATCTTCTCCCAGGCGGTGACGGCCTCGGCGGATGCGAAAGTACGCACAACGCCGTTGGTGTAGGATGGGTAAAGGTAACCTTGGAAGAAGCGATGCTTCAGACCCTTGGGACCGGCAGGAAAGCCAAACTTGGCTTCACCAGTTGCTTCCATGACGTTCGCGGACCATTCGATCAGCTGATCGTAGGTCAGGGCGTCAATGTCGGCGCCTTCGGGCAGATGCGGCAGTGCTTCCTTAGAGGCCGCCATGATATACGATGCCTGCATCCACGGCACATACTGCATGCTGTCGCCGCCAAGCTTGGCGAGTGTGTTGAACGTGTCGGATGCCGACATGCCAACGCCGTCAAGATCGACGAGATCATCGGCGCTCATGGCCGAGAAATCGCCGTGCAGTGCACCAAGTACGCCAATCGTTCCCGAACCGGCCTGAAGTTCCGCGTTCAGACGGGTCAGCCATGGGCCGCCGTCGTTTGGCTGATAGTCAACGTCGCCGGCACCGGCGAGCACCTGTTCGCGCATCGCTTGTGCTTCTTCGACAGGTTTGGCCTGGGTCGACCAGAACAGCACATCCTGTGCTTGCGCGGCAATTGCCGACGCCAGGATGGCAACGCTGGACACAGCACCAGCCAGCTTGAATTTGAATGTCATTGTTTCCTCCAGTTTGAAATCTTTGGCTGGTGTTCCAGCCGCTCTCTCTTTGAAAGGCGTCTCCCGCCCGTCACACTTTTACGAGACTGCAAGCAGACCCGACTCACCGTGCTATACAGGCAATATTGATATAACGTTTAACCTTCTGTCAACCCTTATTGGCAGGGGTCAATCGCCCCGATGTTGAACAAATGCCAAAACGTTTGATTTTTTTGACCATTCAGCCAATATTGGATTGAGAAGCGCAAAGGGTCCGCAAAGACGATGGAGCAAAAACCAAAGCTTGCAGATGTGGCAGAGGCCGCCGGTGTGTCTGTGGCCACCGCCAGCCAAGTATTGCGCGGGACCGGTCGAATATCCGAATCCACCCGGAAAACCGTATTAGCTGCGGCCAAAAAAATGAACTATGTCCGGGATGGCCGCGCGGCATCAATGCGGTCAGGCGAAAACCGCGAAATTGGATTTGCCGTCCACCAGATCGCCAACCCATTCAACGCCGAAGTCATCAGCGGCGTATCTGATTTGCTGGAGGCCGAGGGCTACCTAGTGTCCGTGCTCGACAGCCGCGACGACAAGGAAAGACAGCGCCGCAATCTGGAAGCCTTCATTCGATCATCTCGTGGCGGGCTGTTGTGGGTTCCGGCGGAAAACACCGACGACAAGACCTTTGACCTGTTGAAAGCACATGGCATTCCGACCGTGTCGTTCCTTCGACGCTCGGGCAAAGGCCGCTTTGATCACGTTGGAATTGAAAACGCCGCTGCAGCGGAGACCGCTACGAGATACCTTGCGGAGCTCGGCCACCGCCACATGGCTTATCTTGGTGGTACCGCCGGTACCGGCGTTCGCGTCGAAAGGATCGAGGGTTGCCGCAAGGCGCTTTCCGATCTGGGTCTTCCCGACCCGGTGATCTGGAATTGCCCGGACGACAAGGTGGCCGGGCTGGCTGAAATCTCGGAATTGCACGCGGCGCATCCGGACGTGACAGGGATCATATGCAACGGCGATATGGTGGCCATCGGTGCGTGCTCTGGTATGATCCGAATGGGGCTTACGCCCGGGGCAGACATCTCTGTTGTCGGATTCGACGATGTTCAGGATGCCGCGATCGCCACACCTTCACTGACAACGCTGGCGGTGTCCCCCTACCAGATGGGGCGCAAACTCGCGCGCGTGGTGCTTGACCGGATGAACGATCCATCCATGCCGACCACGGTTACATTGGTGCCCGCCGAACTGGTGGTGCGCAAAACAACCGGCCCCGCACCCGGTTGCGAGCCGCCGGGCTGAGACCGCGAGCAGGCGTTCCCGCAAAAGGACCGATCATTGCTCGGTTGACGGTTTTTCTTTTTCGAAGAGCAGGATTTTGCCAATGGCGTTACTCTCAAGTTCGCGCACATAATTCATGCCCAAAGTTTGTATAAGACGCACAGAAGCGCTGTTTTGCTCATAGGCTCTTGCGACCAGCCGCTCGATTCCGTGCTTTTCGAATGCCGCGCGTTCAACGTAGCTGGCAGCCTCAAAAGCCAATCCCCGGTGCCAATGCGATGGTTTCAACCACCAACCTATCTCCGTTTCGCCCAGGCTGAAGACAGGGGCAATGCCGCAAAACCCGATGAGCTTAGAGGAATGCTTCTCGACCAATTTCCAACAGCAATATCCAAGACTATGCTGATGGGCACGCTGTAATACCAAGGGTGCTTCAAAATGACTCAGCTATGGATTTTGGGTACCGCCTGAGGTGCTGAGGTGATTCAAGATTGGCAAAGGAGACCACCGATGCCAGCCAGGATACCGATGCGAGCCGATTTTACCGCCAATGATCTGCGCAAGCTTGCCGCAGAGAGTTCTGATGCCCGGCAGAGCCGACGGCTTTTGTCGCTTGCCGCTATCGCCGATGGCATGTCGCGTGGGGCTGCGGCCCGCATTGGCGGGATGGACCGGCAAACGCTCAGGGACTGGGTGCTCCGTTTCAACGCTGATGGTCCAGCGGGGCTGCTGGATCGGCAGCGAGGAGGCTCGCGATCCCGCCTTGACAATGCGCAACTGGATGAACTGGCGGCTCTTGTCGAGACCGGTCCTGATCCTGAAAAGGACGGTGTCGTCCGCTGGCGGCGGGTCGATTTGAAGAATGTGATCAAGGCGCGTTTTGGCGTCGACTATCACGAGCGCCATGTGGGGCAGATTCTGCACAATCTGGGCTTTTCCCACATCAGCGCACGCCCTCAGCACCCGGGGCAGGACGTGCAGGTCATTGAGGATTTCAAAAAAACTTCGGCGACAATCTGAAGGAGACGCTTCAGGGGGTGCCGCCGGACAAACCCGTCGAAATCTGGTTCCAGGACGAGATGCGTCTCGGTCAGAAGAACACCCGCGTCCGCCAGTGGGCACGCAAGGGCACACGGCCCCGCCAGCCCGCCGATCAGCGTTACCAAAATGCGTATCTTTTTGGCGCCATCTGCCCCGAACGCGGCACCGGCGCGGCGATCATGATGCCAGCAGCCGACACCTATGCGATGCAGCGCCACCTGGAAGAAATCAGCAAAATTGTCTCCGATGGCGCCCACGCCGTCATCCTCATGGACCAAGCCGGCTGGCACACGACATCCGCTCTGGAAATCCCGCAAAACCTGTCGCTCATGTTTCTGCCGCCCAAATCACCAGAGCTGAATCCAACCGAAAACATTTGGCAATATCTCCGCCAGACATGGCTCGCAAACCGGACGTTCGACACATATGACGCGATTCTCGACGCGGGGTGCGAGGCCTGGAACAACCTCATCGCAAGACCGCAAACCATCACATCCATCGCAAGCCGCAACTGGGCGAAAGTCGGTCAGATTGAATAACCCTTGGTATAACCCCATGAACCAACCGATCCGACGGTCAGGCCATGGCTTTCCGTCAGCTATAAACCGCATCACCATCGGGTCGCGCGCGATCGGCGCAAACGCGTCGAAATCCTGCAATTCCCACGTCTGCAAGGAAAGTCTATCCGTCTCGTGTATGGTGGTGCTCGCCATAAGTGTCCCGACCCCTGAAATACAATCCCAACGTACATCATGACTGCTTTGGACCAGTCAACGCGAAGTGCTGGTAGGTTGGGTTCTTAATTGCCACTTTTAGAGTCGTGCAGGTGAATTTCTGCATATTCCAACTTTTTTCACACAGGATTGGAACGGATGGCCGTGTCTGAACAACAGCTTGGCCAAACTGCACCGGTAAAGGATTTTCAACGAATTTTCGACGTTAGGAATGTTGTCGGGTTAGGTCAATTTTACGCTGCCGACTTTTCGGGTTCGATATGGGCTTGCGCGAACATCACAGGGTGAAACTGAAAATAAAACGCGTATTTATTCATGGATTGAGCCAGAACGGGCTCATTATAGTCAACAACTATTCCGTCAGCTTGGCAAAAGGCCATCCAGAAATCGCAGATGATATATTGCTGGACTCATTCAGAAATTGGTCCGGTCAATATCACAATCGATAAAATTCCGTCGCCGTTCTGGAAAATACTTGGTCGGCGGCAGAGCCTGGCAAAACTTCCAAAAGCTCCTTTGTTGCACCAAACCATTCGCTGTACTCCGCTCTCATACGACACACCGGCCAATCTGATCCCCACATTACCCGTTCCGGACCGAAAGCATTCAGGACGTGGTCGAAATACGGGCGAAGCTCGTTGATCGTCCAATCCTCGTTTGCCTCGGTCACAAGACCAGAGAGCTTGCAACAGGCGCTGGTTTCATCGGTGATCCGCGTCATGCCGTCGGCCCAATACTTAAATGCGTCGGCATTTTGATTCCGGATTTTCGGTTTCATGCAATGATCAATAACACAACGCATCTTGGGATAGCGCTTCATGATTTCCAGAAAGTTCGCCAGATGCCGCGGAAATCCCAGCGCGTCAAAGCTCAAATCCAGTTCCTGGACGGCCTGAAACCCCCATTGAACATCATCCCGCAGCATCCAGTCATCATCTGGAATGTCCTGAATCATCGGACGGACCCCCTTGAATTTCGGATGCTTCGCAAATTGCTCTAGCGTCGATCTGTCGGCGGGGTCCTCGAAATCGATCCAGCCAACCACGCCGCCAACACTTGGGGTCGCATCGGCAATTCCCAAAAGGTACTCGGTCTCGGCCACGGTTGCCGCAGCCTGAACGAGCACTGTTTTCGACACGCCGCAAGCCTGCAGGTCTGGTTCAAGGTCTGTTGGCCCATAGGGTCGGGCCAGCGTGGTATTGTCCGGTTCCATCCAGTGGTAATCGCCGCGCGAGGGGTTCCAGTAATGCTGATGAGCATCGACAATTTTCATGTTGCCTCTCACTCTGTCGGGGTATCTGTGCGCATCAGACCACGATCTTTCAAATCAACCCACAGGGCGGGGGGGATCACAGCTGATGCAGCATTGCAGTTAGAGGACATCTCCTTTGCCGATTGACCGCCGGGAACGACGGAAACTATCGCTGGGTGAAGTAGTGGAAACTGGAATGCGGCGTCGACCAACCGCACATCATGATCTCGGCACAGCGTTTCGATCTGGCCAACACGTTCGAGAATTTCGGGCGGCGCCGGATCATAGTTATAATATGCACCTTCCTTTGGCCCGGTTGCCAGAATGCCAGAATTGTAAGGGCCCCCGATCACAATCCCGACCCCGCGATCAACGCATTTTGGCAGGAAACTATCCAGTGCCTCCTGTTCCAGCAGCGTATAGCGGCCAGCGAGCAGGATGATGTCGGGATCACCGTTGTCAACCAGCCATTCGGCAGGTTGCCATTCGTTGACACCCATTCCGAACGCCCCGATCACCTTTTGCTCTCTGAGTTCGACAAGCGCCTTGTGACCACCGTCCAGGAACTCATTGAGCTTGGCGTCTAAAACCGCCTGCGAGCCATGGTTGAAGATGTCGAGATCATGCGCGAACAATATATCGACGCGGTCCACACCCAGCCGCTCCAATGAGAACTCCAATGACCGCATCACGCCATCATAGCCATAGTCATAAATTTCGCGTCTGGCAGGGACTTCGAACCATTTGCCCAAACCGTCGCGGTCGTCGGGTGCAGTGGCCGATAACAGCCGCCCGACCTTGGTCGACAGCACAGAACTGTCGCGGTCTTTTCCGCGCAGGAACCGGTTCAGGCGCGTCTCAGACAGGCCGTAGCCATAAAGCGGGGCAGTGTCGAAGTATCGAATGCCGCTTTCCCAGGCGAGGTCGAGAATTTCCGCCGCATCACCGTCGCCGATGGCGCGATAGAGATTGCCCAGTGGGGCCGTGCCAAAGCCCAGTTCGGTAAAGGTCAGCCCGCCATTGCCGTGCCTGTCCCAATTTCGCATGCGCAATGTCATCGATGTGCCCCTTCAATACAGGTTGTTCTGGCGGTCATCTTCAATGATTTGCTCGATCTCACTGCTTGTCATTGCGGGCTTTGCATGGGCCATGACAATCTCTGCATGTGTCGGTGCCGCCGCAAGGTCGGGCCACGTGTCTGGACGCCAAAGGCCTGATCGGACCATACACTTGGTACAATGCGTGAAAGCCTGGGTTACCGTCACGATCAGGATCAACTCTGGCGCGCGTCCATTGATTGACAAACGCTTACCGAGCGCGGCGTCCCGCACTACCTTGCCTTTGCCGCTGATCCGCAAGGTGTCGCTCTTGCCCGGAATGAAGAAAATAAGCGACAACTCAGGGTTGGCGAGAACATTTTCCAATGTGTCAAGCCTGTTGTTGCCCGGTCGATCCGGAATGGCGAGAGTGTTTTGATCCAACACTTCGACAAACCCTGCCGGATCACCTTTGGGTGAAACATCCAGCCTGCCATCAGCACCCTGCGATGCAATCAACAGAAAGGGCGCCATTTCGATGAACCGGCGGCACATGTCATCGATGTGATCAATATCCTTGTGTTCGGCCAGACCAGTGCAGGGCGGAATGATTTCGCGCATACGTTCGCCGGTCGTGATGACTTCGTCGAATTCGGGCATAAAAGCCTCCATCAATATGTGGCGCGGCCTCCGGAAAGGTCAAAAACCCCAGCGGTCGTGAAAGAGTTTTCGCAGCTGCACAGCCAGGCGATCATTGCCGCCGCTTCACCCAATTCCAGAAATCGCCCACGCGGAATCTTTGACAGCATATAGTCGATGTGCTCTTGGCTCATCTGGTCAAATATCCGGGTGCGCGCGGCCGCGGGCGTGACGCAATTGACCGCGATGTCCATGTCGGCCAGCTCTTTGCCCAGCGACTTGGTGAAACCGATCACGCCCGCCTTGGACGCAGAATAGGCGCAGGCATTCGGATTTCCGTCCTTTCCGGCAACAGAGGCGATGTTGACGATGCGACCATAGCCTTGCGCACGCATCGTTGGAATCACGGCCTTGTTTACATGGAATGTCCCATTGAGATTGATCGCGACGATCTGCGCGAATTCATCGGGGTCGTAATCCGCCACAGTCGCGTTTGACCCGGCCACCCCGGCGGAATTTACCACGATGTCGATCCGCCCGAATTTGTCTTGCGTAGTTTTGGCCGCTGCCGCGACACTGGCCCAGTCAGATACATCGACTTGCAAAGCGATGGACCCGCCAAGCGCGACGGCCTTTTCCTCTGCCAGTGCCAAATCCATATCCCACACCGCGACGGAAGCTCCGCCTGCATGTAACCTGTCTGCGACCGCGCCGCCGATCCCTTGTGCGCCACCGGTGACAACGGCGACCTGACCTTCGAATTCGCTCATGCGGCGTCCCAACCGTCGCGGATGCAGCGATATCCGTCTTTGTAATACGCCTCTGGGGATTCTGCGAAATCGCGCCAGACTCGCGTGGCGGCGACGAGTTCGGGCAAGCCCCGGCCAAACGCCTCAATAGTCAGCCAGCGGTCATAGCCCGACGCCTTGATCGCCTTGAACGTCTCTGCCCATGGCACATGGCCACGCCCCGGCACGCCACGATCATTTTCGCTGATATGGACATGCACGATATCGGCGGCGTTGCGGGTGAAGGCGGCGACAGGGTCCTGTTCTTCCAGATTGGCGTGGAACGTATCGTACATCGTCTGGATCGCCGGATGCCCAAGGGAACGCGTGTAGGCGCACAGATCGTCCTGGGTGTTCGCGAAATAGCTTTCAAACCGGTTGATGGCTTCGAGCGCGATGACTTGCCCGTTGGCTTGCGCATGATCGCCAACCTCGCGATGTACCTCGCGCGCGCGCTCGAACTCCGCCTCTGTTGTGCCGGTGCCCGAAAAATGCCCGAGCGCCTGATGCAGTGGCCCACCGATACCTTCGGCTCCCAGCGCGGTGGCGCAGTCGATCAACCACTTGAGATATTCTGTTCCGCGCTGCCTGTCGGCGGGTTCCTCGCTGAGGATATGTTGCTCTGGCGTCGGGATGACCGAAATGGCTGTGCGGTCGAGCCCCAGCCCGTCCAGCATTTTACCGACCGCGGCATAGTCATCGGGTGTGCCGTCGAATACCGGCACCTCGATCCCGTCGTAACCCGTCGCCTTTATGTCATTCAGCAAGCCTTTGTGCTCTTCGCCAACAGATGTCGTCCAAAGCAACATGCAGAAACCGATTTTCATCGCAACGTCCCCCAAGTCATTTTCCCCAGCCTACACCCGATCCCGCGTCGCTCAAAGACAGATTTGAGGGGCGTACGTCAAAAAAGTGATTGCATTGTCGTCAGGGTATGACAGGCTGGCCCCAGATCATTTCATTCGGGAGGACGTGATGGGGGAAAATTCATATCCCAAACTGCACAATGCAATGTGGCCCGGACTCGTCGGCAAGGGCGAGGATGAGCCGCCGATTGCGTTGGACAAGATGCTGGACATGACGCAAGCGGCAGAGGTCGATGGCGTCAAGTTTGACGGCGTAGACCTGTTTCTGGCAGATCCGCACACCTCGATAGACGTGGATGATGACGGGATCAAAGCGCTGGCCGACGATATCGGTGGGCGCGGTCTTGCTGTTGGGTCCGCTGTCGCGCCAGTGTGGCCACCCGTCGGTGGCGGGTCCGCGATGGACGAAGGTGAGGGGCGCACCGCATTTCTTGAAGCCGTTCGAAAGGCTTGCGCGATCATGAGCAGGTTGAGCGACTTGGGTGTCCGACAAAGTGGCGTGGTGCGCATCGACACCGCAACGGGTGTGGGTGAATGGGCCGAGGACCCGGCAGGCAACACCGCGAAGATGGCAGAAACTTTCCGTCAGGCTTGTGACATTGCTGAGGGTCATGGCGAAAGACTGGCCGCAGAGGGCGAAATCTGCTGGGGCGGCATGCATTCCTGGCGTGACATGCTGGACTTGTTCGAGGCCGTGGGCCGCCCGGATACACTTGGCTATCAGGCCGACATGGCGCATTCGATGCTGTACACGTTGGGGTACAACGCGCCAGAACATGCGCTGATGTCACCCGATCAGCTGGACGATTCGGCGGTTCTGGACGCGGCCTATCAAAAGGTGGCCGATGCACTGCGCCCATGGACGATTGATTTTCACGTCGCACAGAATGACGGCACCGTGCATTGGCAGGGCAGCCACGACAAAACTGGGCGCCACTGTATGGCCACCGATCCCAACGGCAAACTGGACGTTGTCAAACATTCCGGCATGTGGCTGACCGGCGATGATGGCCCGTTCACGCGCGGGATGCGGCATATCTGCTGGGATGGCTGCATGTTCCCGAACGCGGTGTTGGAGGATCAGCAAACCTGGAACGACATCCTAGCCGCCATGATCAAGGTGCGGGATGCGCATGGGTGGAGTGAGTAGGATGGCAAAAGACAAACTCCGCATCGGCATGGTCGGCTATGGCTTCATGGGCCGGACCCATTCAAACGCGTTCACGCAGGCGCCAAAGTTCTTTGACTTGGCGAGAGAGCCCGAACTGGTGGCGGTCGCGGCCCGCAACAAAGACCGGGCAGAGGAATTTGCCGCCAACTGGGGCTATGGCTCGGTCGAAAGCGACTGGCGCGCCCTGATTGATCGTGACGACATCGACCTGATCGACATCGCTGCGCCCAATAACGTGCACCACGACATCGCCATCGCAGCGGCAGAGGCCGGTAAGATGGTGATGTGTGAAAAACCGTTGGGCCGGACGGCGGCGGAATCCTCAGAAATGGTCGCGGCGGTCGAAAGTGCCGGTGTGCCCAACATGGTCTGGTACAACTACCGGCGCATTCCGGCGGTGACGCATGCCAAACACCTGATCGACGCTGGCAAGCTGGGCCGCATCTTCCACTACCGCGCGCAGTTCCTGCAGGACTGGACCATCGCCGAAGACCTGCCGCAGGGTGGCGAGGCGCTGTGGCGGCTGGACGTGGACGTTGCCGGGTCGGGCGTGACCGGCGACCTGCTGGCGCATTGCATCGACACGGCGATGTGGCTGAACGGCGGCATCGATACGGTGACGGCGATGACCGAGACCTTTATCAAGGAGCGCCCGCACAACCTGACTGGCAAGGTCGAACCTGTTGGCATCGACGACGCCAGCGCGTTTATGGCGCGGTTTGGAAATGGCTCGCTGGGGTTGTTTGAAGCGACTCGATACGCGCGCGGGCACAAGGCGCTTTATACGTTCGAAATCAACGGCGAACATGCCTCGCTGGCCTGGGACCTGCACGATCTGACGCGGTTGTCGATGTTTGACCACCGCGATGACGGGCCGGAACGCGGCTGGCGCTCGATCCATGTCACCGATGGCGAACACCCCTATATGGGCAATTGGTGGGTGCCGGGGCTGCACATCGGTTACGCCGAAAGCTTTGTGCATCAGGCGGCGGATTTCATCAACGGGCTGGACGGCGTGGAGGCGGCACCGACATTTGCCGACGCACACCGGACCGATCTGGTGACCGACGCCGTGCTGAAATCCGGCAAGACGGGACAATGGGAAGGCGCAAGCTGATCCATCAAGTGCAGCGCGCCCGTATTCGGTGGCCTCCCTGGCCGTGAACTGGGCGCGCTGTTTGTTTTCGAATTGTGCATTCGCACAATCCGACCGACTGGGGGGCCAGCCCCCCAGACCCCCCGCCGTATTTTGGACCAAGAAGAAATAGTGGTGTTTTTGCGGTTCCTGCGGCTTACCGCAGCGCATTCCAAGGGGCGTCACCCGCTACATCGACCAGTTCATAACCCTGATTACCAACGCAGGGCCCGAGAATCGCCAGCAGTTGCGCATCGGAGTCGCCAGTATTGAATGACGCGTGCACGACATCCGCGCCGATGAAGACGGAATCGCCTGGGCCGAAGATGCGTTTTTCACGGTCAAGCCATTGTTCGACCGTGCCGGATATGCAGTAGATCACCTCTTCCTGATCGGGGTGTTTGTGAAAGTCATGGCCCTGACCGGGCGCGATGTTCACCTCGATCACTGTCAACTGGCCAGCGCCGGTTGAGGGTGGGTGGCTCATCCAGCGCAGGTTGCCCCAGTCGAGCGCCTCGGCTGGTGTGTCTGCGGACATCATGAATTTCCCGGTCATGTCTTTCCCCCGATCTGTGTGAAGGCTTGCATCTGCGCGACGAGCGCCTTTTCCGATGGCAGACGCTCCATCGAGCTGGCGCCGTAAAACCCCTGACAATCCCGACACTTATCCAAGACATAGGCGGCGTCATCGGGCATCGAGATCGGCCCGCCATGGCACAATACGATCACGTCGGGTTTCACCGCACGGGCGGCTTTCGCAATTTCGTCGATCAAGACAGGACAGTCACCGAGTTTTAGCGCTGTTTCCGCGCCGATATCGCCGCCCGTGGTCAACCCAAGATGAGCGACGATAATGTCGGCGCCTGCTTTGGCCATCGCGGCAGCTTCGTCAGTGTTGAAGACGTAAGGTGTTGTTAACAGGTCTTTTTCGGACGCCGCGCGGATTAAATCGACCTCTAACCCGTAACCCATGCCGGTTTCTTCCAGGTTGGCGCGGAAGGTGCCGTCAATCAGGCCGACCGTGGGAAAGTTCTGGACGCCCGAAAACCCCAAGTCGATGAGATCGTTGAGGAATTTGTCAGGTAACATGAAGGGGTCGGTGCCGTTTACACCGGCAAGAACCGGGGTGTCCCGGACAACGGGCAAAACCTCTTTGGCCATGTCGACGACAATCTCATTGGCATTGCCATAGGCCAACAGTCCAGCAAGCGAGCCTCGCCCGGCCATTCGGTAACGTCCTGAATTATATATCACAATCAGATCAACGCCGCCGGCTTCTTCACAGCGCGCGGACAGGCCCGTGCCAGAGCCGCCGCCGATGATCGGTTGGCCTGCGTCGATCTTTTTCCGTAAACGGTTCAGGATTTCTGAGCGGGGAATTCTCATCTCGTGATCTCTTTGAATGCGGCTAATGCTGCGTTTGCGAAGTCGACGGAGTTCAGGTTAGCGGGAACTGAAATCAGCTGTCGGTATTGCGTCGGTATTACGTCGGTATTTAGTCGGTATTGCAATGCAGCAAGCGCTTCGGGGTCATGAAATGGCTGTCCTTCGTCATCCAGCGCGGATACGCCACCTTCGGGAATCAGAAAGCGGACCGGGCCGGTCATCCGGTTCAGTTTCGCCGCGATCCACGCGGCGAAGCGGTCGTTTTCCTCGGGCGTTGTCCGCATCAGTGTGACCTGCGGGTTGTGGACGTGGAATTGGCGGTCGGCGAGACGTATCGGCACGGTGTCGCGGGCACCGAAATTGACCATATCAAGCGCGCCGAGGGATCCGACATAGGGCACACCAGTTCGGATGACCGCGCCCAGACGATCCTCGGTTGCCGGGAAGACACCGCCGACAAGCATATCGGCGATCTCTGTCGTGGTCAGGTCGATCACCGCGCCGATCATGCCACTGTCGACGAGTTTCTCCATCGACTGTCCGCCGGTGCCGGTGGCGTGGAAGACAAGCGGGTCGAAGTCAGAAGACAACGCATCAGTGATATGGCTGACGCAGGTTGTTGTGACGCCGAACATGGTCATGCCGATGGCTGGCTTGGAGGCAGCGACAGGAACCGTGTTTTGCAACATGCCAACCAAGGCGTGGGCCGCGTTTCCCAGCACTTGGCGCGAGATGCGGTTGAGACCCTGCACATCGGTTACGGAATAGATCATCGCGATGTCAGAGGGGCCGATATAGGGTGCCACATTACCGCTGGCAACGGTTGAGACCAGCACCTTTGGCACGCCCACTGGCAGGGCGCGCATGGCAGGGGCGATTAAAGCGGTGCCGCCAGAGCCACCAGCGCCGATCATGCCGGTGATGTTGTCGGTGCGCTGGACGTAGGTTTCGAAGGCCAGCGACATGGCGGTGACGGCCTTGCCCCGGTCGGTCTGGCCCAGTGCGGCGTCAGGGCCGTCGGGATGGCAGGCGGCGACCTCAGACGCGGGCACGTCCGCCGTGCCTGTGCCGGTGGTGCCGAGGTCGACGGTGCGGGTCGGCACGCCAGCGGCGCGGATCAGGTCAGCGATATAGGAGAGCTCTGCGCCCTTGGTATCGAAGGTTCCGGCGACAGCGACGGTCATTTGTAACGCAGTCCCGGACTTGATCCGGGACCCCTTCGCATCCTCGCCATGAGGCCCCGGGTCAGGCCCGGGGCGGGTGGTGCGGCGCGGTTCACGACCGCCGCCAGGCAGCCATCGCCGCCTCCACCTGCGCCCGGTCGATAATGCCCGCATCGGACCCGAGGCCGCTGGCGGCCAAAGACGCAGATGCTGTCCCCAGATGTGCGCATTCCTCAAGCGAGCGGTCGTCGGCCAGCCCGGCGATGAAGCCAGCGGTGAAGGCGTCGCCGCAACCCGTCGTGTCGACCACGTCGATGTCATAGACGCCGACGTGAATGCGGTCATCCCCCATCGCGATCATCGACCCATCCGCCCCTAGGGTCAGCACCGGGCATGTGACGCCGCGGGACTGGAAGAACTGGATGTTTTCTTCGACACCCTTGATGCCGGACAGGATTTCGGCCTCTTCGATGGACGGAATGAAATAGTCGATGTGCGGCAAAAGAGGCTCGACAAACTGCCATGTGTCCGCACCCGCGCCAACGAGGTCCCAGGTGGTGACGCACCCTGCTTCCTGCGCCGCTTGCAGAAGTTTTGCTGAAGGCTGGCCGTCGATTTTCGCCAACAGCCCGGTGCCGCCGAGATGGAGGAACCGGCAATCCAGCACATCGGCAAGCATGTCGTCGGTGACCTCGAAATGATCGGATGCCCCCCGGCAATGCAGCGCGGGGCGTTCGCCATTTGGGCGCACGTTCAGGATGGTGGCGGAGGTCTCAATGCCCTCCAGCCGCGCCATGTGGCGGCAATCGATATCGAACTGTTCCATCCGGTTTATCACGAAGTCCGCTTTCTCGTCCGACCCAACCGCACCTACCGCCTGACAGTTCAAGCCCAGCTTGGCGAGGTCGATCACCGTGCCGCCAGCCGTGCCAGCGACGGTCAGCCGGATTTCATCGATGAAGTCAACATTCCCGCCGTCAGGGATCGCGGTGACTGGTCGACCGAGGATATCCAGGATGTAGAGGCCGACGACGGAAACGTCGAAACGGCTCACCTGAGTGACTCCAGATACTCGACGTAAAGGAAAGCTGTACCAACACCTAAGGCGGCGGCAACGGCGAGGATGATCAGGATAATGATTGTCACTTTCCAGACCGCGCGCCATTCGGTGCCTTCCCGGCAAAATGGCACGAGGTTGAAGGCCAGCGCGCCGATCACGACCGTGACACAGCCGATGGAGAACAGCGTGATCGAGAAGGGCTGAAAGATGAAAATCACCGACAGAAGGCACAAACCAATGATGGCACGTTCCAGAATTTTGGCTTGTAGGGCAGTCATGATCTCAGGGCCTCCCCATCCTCGGTGAAGATATGCGTGGCGCCGGGCGGGAACCTTGTGTGCACCTGATCGCCCTCGGCCAATGGCACGCGCCAGTCGGTGACAAGGCGCAGATCGTGATGGCCGGTGTGCAGATGAGCCAGAGTCTCGGCGCCCATAGGTTCGACAATGTCGATCTTGGTCGAAATGCCGCCGTCGATGGGATCCTTGCTGATCTCCAGATTGCGTGGCCGGATGCCAAGCGTCACTTGTGTGCCAGGCGCCAGCTCGGTGATCCGCGGGTCGACTTGTATGGCCAATTTCTGGTCCCCCTGAATGGCGAAATCGGCGGTGCCGTCAGGTTGTGCGCTGGTCAAGGTCGCGGGCAGCAGGTTCATCTGCGGCGTGCCAATGAAGCCCGCGACGAACAGGTTGGCGGGGCGTTGAAAGACGTTGTGAGGCGTATCGACCTGTTCGATCCGGCCGTCGCGCATTACGGCAATCCGATCGGCCATTGTCAGCGCCTCAAGTTGGTCATGGGTCACGATGACGGTGGGGCGAGAGAGGTCCTGCAGCACCTCCTTGATTTCGCCGCGCATCTCCTCGCGCAGTTGCACGTCAAGGCGGGATAGCGGTTCATCGAATAGAAAGCAGTTCGGGTCGCGGATGATCGAGCGGCCCACGGCAACGCGCTGTTTTTCACCCTCCGCCAACTGACCGGGTGTGCGGTTCAGAATGCCGTCCAGTTGCAGTGTTTGCGATACCTGCGCCACGCGTTTGTCGATTTCGGCTTTGGTAATGCCCTCGGCGTGCAGAGGATAGGCGAGGTTGTCGGCAACGCTAAGGGAAGGGTAAAGCGCGTAAAACTGAAACGACATCGCGACATTGCGGTCACGCGGGGCGAGCTCATTGACGCGATTGCCGCCAAGGATGACTTCGCCTTCAGTGGCGAATTCCAGCCCGGCGATCATGCGCAAGGTTGTGGTCTTGCCGCAGCCCGAAGGGCCGAGCAGGCACAGAACCTCGCCATTGTCGACGTCCAGATCAATGGCATCGACAGCGGTGAGGTCACCGAAGCGCTTGGTCAAATTGGTGAGCTGGATCGTCATTTCTTCACCGTGCCAAAGGTCACGCCGCGCAACAGCTGGTTTTGCAACAGGAAGGTCACGAAGAAGATCGGGATTAGGAACAGGGTCACAATGGCGGCCAACAGGCCGTAGTCGACCCCGACCTCGCCGCCGAGTGTCCGGGCCATGGCCACAGGCACAGTTCGCGTTTCGACGCCAGTGAGCAGCAGGGCAAACAGGAATTCATTCCACGTCAGGATCAGGCCAAAGACGAATGTTGCGCTGAGCCCGGCCAGGATTTGCGGGATGCAGAAGCCGAAGAAGACCCGCCGCTCGGATGCGCCATCCATCCGAGCGGCATCCTCAATTTCGGGGTTTAATTCGTCGAAGAAACTTTTCACCAGCCAGACGGAAAACGGGATGTTGAAGGCGGTGTATAACAGAATGATGCCCCAATAGGACCCGGCAAGGCCGGAAAGGCGGAACATCAGGAAGATCGGGATGATCACGACGATGGGCGGCATCATGCGCGTGGTCAGGATGATGAACAGATAGGTGTCGTTGCCCTTCAGCGGATAGCGGCTGAACGCATAAGCCGCGAGCGTGCCGACGATCAGCGCCAGACCGACCGAAGTGAACGCGATGAAGATCGAGTTGAAGAAATACAGGCCCATATCGGTGGCCTGTGAAGTGCCCGTGGTGATCGAGGCGCGGAAGAATACCGATTGAAAGTTTTCCAAAGTCGGCGTAAAAAAAAGTTTCGGCGGCACGGCAAGCGCGTCCGTGCGAGTCTTGAAGGCTGTCAGAATGATCCAAAGGACTGGGAAGAAATATATTAGGCCGACGATGCCAGTGATCACGGTGTAACCCCAGCCGGCTTTGCCTATCTCGCGGTATTTGCGGGCCATCAGCTGACCTCCTCTTCCCGCCTGTTGACGGCATAAAGATATAGGTTCGTCAGCACGATCACGATGAACAGAACGATATAGGCCAGCGCAGCGGAGCGGCTGGTCTGGAAGAACTGGAATGCGTTCCGATAAAGGAAATAGGCAATTGTTTCCGTCGACGACCCCGGCCCGCCCTCTGTGATGATCAGGATGACGTCAAATATTTTGAACGTCTCGATTGTGCGAAACAAAATCGCAAGAAGAAGCAACGATTTGATGTAGGGGAACGTGATCGTCCAGAAGGTGCGCCACGATGATGCGCGGTCGATTTCTGCCGCTTCATAAAGGTATTTTGGGACGCTTACGAGCCCTGCGAGGACCAGAAGCATCACAAATGGCGACCACATCCAGGCATCGGCAATGACGATCCCGGCAATGGCCCCGGCAGGGGATCCCAGCATGACAAACCGGTCTTCGAAAAAGAAGTTCATCACGTATGACACGATGCCGAAGGTCGGTTCGTAGAATAGTTTGAAAAAGACACCGACCGACACGAATGACAGCATCATCGGCGTCAGCACCAGCATCAGCACGATGCGGCGCATGGGGAAAGCCTTGGCGAACATCAGCGCCAGAAGGAAACCGATGATCAGTTGTAAGAGCACCGAGGAACTGACGATCAGCGCGGTGGTTTGAAACCGCTCCCACGTCTTTTCGTCCGTCAGCATACGTTCGTAATTCGAAAGCCCCCGGAAAGTCGGCACTCGCGGGCTGGAGGCCTTGTAGTTGAAAAAACTCAGGCCGAAGGACCACAAGAGCGGGAAAATGTTCATGACGAACAGGATCAGGATGGCAGGTGTGACCAGCAACGCGCCGCGGCGTTTCGGGTCCAGAAGCCAGGCGCCAAAGCCACTCCTTGATGCCGCTTGTGTGTTCATGTTGCGGATATCCCGTCGATGATGGACGTCTTGGGAAGCGAGGGCCCGACAGCAGCCGGACCCCCAACAGGGAGGGACCTGTTATTTGATGAAGCCGATGTCTTCGAGAAGCTCCTGCTGGAACTCTGCGACGGCATCGAGTGCTTCTTTTGCGCCCTGCTGGCCAGTAATCGCCTTGTCGAATTCCTCTTGCTGCTGCGTCAGCAACTCGAAGAATTCCGGAATGTGCCACACGTCTTTCTGCCAGTCGATCATTTCGACATGGGCGCGGTTCCATGGCCGCAGATCGTTATAGCCGGGGTCAGCCATGACGCTTTTCAGACCGGACTGGCCACCGTTTTTAACCGCCTCCAGCTGCGTCTCAGCATTCAGCCACCACTTCACGACGTTCAACGCCTCATCCACGACCTCATCACTATTCCATGTGGTCAGAACAAAGGGCTGGCCACCGATATTGCCGGTGCGGTCGATGGAACCATCATCCTTGCGGGTGCCCGGCGCGGGACCAAAGGCCGACTTGTCGGATACGGTCGATGCAGATGGATCAAGAACCGGTTCACCCAGACCAACCCAGTCTATGATCGCCCCAACTTTGCCCTGCATATAGAGGTCTTGGATCACGAAGATGTCCATCTGACCGGTTTGCGCGACGGGCGGCATGTACTGAAGATAGCTGAGGTATTCGTCGAACGCGGCGACCGCCACGTCAGAGTTCACGACGCCTTCAGCTTGCGCCTCCGGCATCTTGGATTCGTCCCAGATGTCACCACCCTGCTGCCAGACAAAGGCGTTAATCTGCATGGACGAGAAGTCATAGCCCTTACCGGCCTGATAGGCGATGCCATAGAAGTCATCGGACAGTTCCTCACCCGCCAGCATTTCACCGGCAGAGCGTTGGAAGAACTCGCCAATCTGGCCCCATTTGGTCCAGTCGGTGTCCTGCCAACCCTCGTACGAACACGGCAAGTTGGTGCCGTATTTGTCCTGGAACGCCGCCATCTCGCCCTCATGACAGAAGATGTCATTGCGATAGAAGGTGACATAGGTGTCCGGGAATTGCGGGAAGCCGTAATAAGCGACCCCCGGTGCCGGAACTTCGCCCGCCTCTTCCAACTGCGCACGGGTGCGGTGTGGATAGGTGGAATAGGCCGACACAAGGGCCGGGTGCAGGTCCTGCATGATCGCGGTCAGTTCGGGATCGGCGTTGATCTTGTCTGTGAGGTCAAGATAGTACCCGCCCTCGACAAATGCGCCCAGCCACTGGCTGTCGGTCACGATCATCTGGTATTTCTGTTCGCCCGATGTCAGCGATGCGGCAACACGCTCATAGAAGCTCGGCCAGGGAATGAAATCCATGTCCAGCGTCGTGGTGTGACCACCTGGCGAGGTATAGGTCTGGTCGAAATGCTCCTTCATAAACCGGGTCGGTGGCCAGTCGGGTGCGGCCATGGTGATGGTGATGTCGGCTGAAAATGCCGGGGACATACCCAGCGCGGCAGAGAGCACGGTCGCCCCCATCAAGCCGCTGATAAGATTACGCGTTTTCATTGTCTTCCTCCACTTTTGTCTATCTCTGTCATTGTTTTTATTATCACTGCTCACCTGAAATTACGGGGCCGCGCCATTGCCCATACGGGCGCCGGTGGACGGGTTGAATACATGCAGATCCTCTGCTTTGAAGGCGATTTCGATATCGTCGCCAACGCTTAATCTGGCGGCGACCTCTTCGCGCAGGACCATCTTCATTTCGGTCTCTCTTGCGGTGACGTCGATGACGGTCACATCACCCAGGGGTTCGGTCAGGTGTATTCTGGCGGGGAACCTCGTCGCCTGACCCGCCTGTTCCCCGGCGAGCGCGATGTCATGCGGGCGCAGTCCCAGCGTTACCGGCTGGCCGCTGGCAACGCCTTGTGCAGGCACTGCTGCATCGAGAAACGGCAGGGTGATCTGGTTGTCCGCACTGCCGGTTGCGTTCAGGAAATTGATCGGCGGCGAGCCGACCATTTGCGCCACATAGGTATCAGGCGGGTGCTGATACAGATCGCGCGGTGTGCCGATGGCAACGACCCGACCGTCTTTTATCACGCCAACACGCTCACCCATGGTCAGCGCCTCCAGCTGATCGGGCGTGGCATAAAGCATCGTCATGCCCAGTTCGCGGTGCAGCCGTTTGAATTCAGCCCGCATCTCGTGGCGCAGCTTGGCGTCGAGATTGGTCAGCGGTTCGTCCAGCAACAGAAGTTTGGGGCGTCCGACAATGGCCCGGCCTATGGCAACGCGTTGTTGTTCGCCGCCCGAAAGTGTCGTTGGCTTACGTTTCAACGTGTGGGTGACGCGCAGCAGTTCGGCGACCTCGCCGACCCGTTTTTTCGCATCAGCCGCGCTGGCACCTGCGCGGCGCAGCGGGTGGGCAAAATTGGCCTCAACTGTCAGATGCGGATAAAGCGCGAAGGTCTGAAAGATCATTGACATTCCGCGGTCCTGAACCGGCGCTAGGGTGACGTCCTGCCCGGCAAATTGCACCGCGCCGTCCTCCAGTTCCTCAAGCCCGGCAATGGCGCGCAATGTGGTCGTCTTGCCCGAGGATGACGGCCCAAGCAGGCAGAAGAATTCACCCTCCGGAATGTCGAATGACATTCCGTCCAGCGCCAGGACATTGCCAAAGACACGGCGCAGGTTTTCGACCTTCAGGTCAGACATTGACCCACGCTCCGTTGCGCTTTGATGACCGGACGCAGGCATCAACGAATGTTACGCCCGCCAGACCGTCCTGCACCGTTGGGAACACCACGCCTTCCGGGCGTGGTTGCCCTGATTGATGGGCGCGGATAGCGGCGGCGGCTTCCGTATAGATATTTGCAAAGCCCTCCAGATACCCCTCTGGATGGCCGGGTGGGATGCGGCTGACGCGACCCGCTGCGTCGCCCGTGCCTGCGCCGTTTCGCGTGATCAGGCGCTTGGGTTCGCCAAGTGGCGTATGCCACAAATAATTTGGGTCTTCCTGCGCCCATTCCAGTCCGCCTTTGGAGCCATAGATGCGCAGGCGCAAAGCGTTTTCATTGCCCGGCGCAACCTGGCTGCACCAAAGCATACCCTTCGCCCCGCCTTCAAACCGCAGCATCACGTGGCCATTGTCATCGACCTGTCGACCATCGACAAAGGCATCCAGATCGGCGGCTAGGCTTTCCAGTTTCAGCCCCGTGACGAAGCAGGCGATGTTATAGGCGTGTGTGCCGATGTCGCCAGTGGCCCCGCCTGCGCCCGTGCGGGCGGGGTCCGTCCTCCATTCGGCCTGTTTCAGCCCCTCGTGTTCCAGCGGCGTCGACAGCCAGTCTTGCGCGTATTCCACCTGCACCACGCGGACATCACCGATCTCGCCGTTAACCACCATATCGCGCGCCTGCCGCGCCATCGGATAGCCGGTGTAATTGTGGGTCAGGACAAACAGTGCGTCCGACGCGTCGGACGCCTTCACCAGTTTCTTGGCATCCGCCAGCGTGCTGGTCAGCGGCTTGTCGCAGATCACGTGGATACCGCGTTTCAGAAATTCGCGTGCGGCAGGGTAATGCACGTGGTTCGGCGTCACGATCGATACCGCCTCTATCCCGTCTTTACGCCGAGCTTCGCGGATCGCCATCTGTTTGTAATCGTCATAGACGCGTGGCAGGCCGAGCGCTTCGCCACTGACGCGGGACTTTTCCGGGGTTGACGACAACGCCCCGGCGACCAGTTCATATGCGTCGTCGATACGCGAAGCGATACGGTGGACGCCGCCAATGAAAGCATCATTGCCGCCGCCCACCATGCCCAGTCTGATGCGATTGCTCATCAGGTGATCCCCAGCATTTTTCGGTTCGCGGCTTCGTCTGTTCCGGCCCCGGCGAAATCGTCGAACGCCACTTCGGTTGGCCGAATAATGTGGTCAGCCACAAACCGCGCGCCTTCACGTGCCCCGTCCTCGGGGTGCTTGATCGCACATTCCCATTCCACAACGGCCCATCCGTCAAACCCGATGGCGGTCAGCTTAGAAAAGATCGCTGCAAAATCCACCTGTCCGTCGCCCAAGCTGCGGAAGCGTCCCGCGCGGTCGACCCAGCTTTGATAGCCGGAATAAACACCCTGCCGACCCGTAGGGTTGAACTCCGCATCCTTGACATGGAACATCCGGATCCGGTCGGCGTAGATGTCGATATTATCAAGATAATCAAGGCATTGCAGGACATAGTGGCTGGGATCATACAGCATACAGGCGCGGGTGTGATTGCCCGTGCGCTCAAGGAACATCTCGTAGGTGATGCCATCATGCAGGTCTTCGCCGGGGTGGATTTCATAGCAAACATCGACGCCGCAATCTTCGGCGTGATCAAGGATCGGCTTCCATCGCGCGGCCAACTCGTCAAAGGCGGTTTCCACCAAACCCGCAGGGCGTTGTGGCCACGGATAAACGTAGGGCCAAGCCAACGCCCCAGAAAACGTCGCATGTGCGCCGATGCCCATGTTCTTGGACGCGCTAAGCGCTTTGCGGACCTGATCGACAGCCCATTCCTGGCGCGCCTTTGGGTTGCCACGCACTTCGGGCGCCGCGAAACCATCAAAGGCCTGGTCATAGGCGGGGTGCACGGCGACCAATTGGCCCTGCAGGTGGGTCGACAGTTCAGTGACTTCGACGCCATTCGCCGCCGCGACGCCCTTGAATTCGTCGCAGTAATCCTTGGACTCCGCCGCTTTGGCCAGATCGATCAACCGCCCGTCCCAACTGGGAACCTGTACACCATTGTAGCCGCAGTCAGCGGCCCATTTGGTGATCGCGTCCCAGGAATTGAACGGGGCGTCGTCGCCGGCGAACTGCGCCAGAAACAAGGCTGGTCCTTTGATCGTCTTCATCTCATTACTCCCCCGGTTGGTCCGGATAGCGTTCGCTTACGGCAAGTTGTCGCGTACAAAGATTTCGATACGGATGCGTTCCTGTTTTTCGTTGATAGACCCGTCATCTGTAAGCGCTTTGAGCACCCGAATTGCGCTGCGTACCTCATGGCTTGGGTCCTGCACAAGAACGGCGTCAATCGTGCCCGACATCAGGGCGGCACGGGTGTGTTCGGACACCTCTGTGGTGACAACACTCATATCCTGCTCGGCGGCCTCAATGGCGTCGATGACGCCGCGTGTGCCACCGCCAAGGCTGTAGAGTCCGACGATGTCGGGGTTCTCGGCCAAAAGCTTGGACAGCTTTTCTTCGACGATGCCGGCAAGTTCTTCACCCTCGATCCATGGCAGCACATTGAGATGCGGACATTCCGCGCGCATCACCTGTTCGAAACCCATCCGGCGTTCGACATGGTCCCGCAGTGTGCCGGATCCAGCAACGATGGCCACGTCACCCGACCTTGGAGAGATGAAGCGATTCAGAAGGCTGCCCGCCACACGACCCGCCGCGACATTGTCAATTCCAACAAAGCGCTCGCGGCCCGAATTCGGGATGTCAGATACAAAAGTGACAACACTTACGCCGTTTTTGCGCAGTCGCGCAATCGCATCGCGCACTATCTGGCTTTCTACCGCCACCAGCGCAAGACCGTCACCAATTTCGTCGCCCAGGCGGTCTATTGCATCGACAATTGCCTGCGGATCCAGCGGCGGAACGGCCACCATGTTGATGTCGATCCGTTCCTTCGCGGCATAGGGTTTTGCCGCCTCGATTTCGCCCCTGACATCGCTGAAAAAGGCGGTCTCACCGGCTGATACGATGAATGTAAACTTGTAGGATCGCCGCCGCGCGAGGTTGGCCGCGGTTTGGTCGCGGACAAAATTCAGACGATCCATCGCATCGGTCACGCGCTGAATCGTCGTTTCGCGAACGCCTTTGCGATTGTTCAGTACGCGATCAACTGTGGCAAGGCTTACGCCTGCCGCCACGGCCACGTCCTGCGCAGTGATGCGGGTCATTCATCCTCCCATTGTTGAAAAGATTGAGGTATATTATGATGTACGTCAATCATTTTTGCTTGTGGTCATGCCGCAACGGCCAGAAGGAGAAAATCATGCTGATCGGACTTCCAAATGCCCTGACACCTGATTTGTTGCGTCATCTCAGGGCGATGGGGCATGGCGACGAAATCGTCATCGCCGATGCAAATTTCCCGGCAGAGTCCTGCGGCGCGCGAATCGAACGCCTTGCCGGGATCGACGCAACAGCGGCGCTAAAGGCGATTCTGACGCTGATGCCGCTTGATTCGTATGTCGATGCGCCAGCCCGGACGATGCAGGTGGTGGGCGAACCGGATTCTGTGCCCGAGATCGTTGCAGAATTTCAGAAGATCATTGACGAAACGGCGGACAAACCGGCACGGATTCGCGGCGTTGAACGACATGCATTTTATAAAGAGGCGCAACAGGCCTATTGCGTTGTGCAAACGGCAGAGACACGGCTTTACGGCAATATCATTCTGTCCAAGGGAGTCGTCGCGCCGGATTGACCATTCCACCGGCTTTAGGGTTGGATGCCGACAAAACGGGAGAGCCTGCCGGTGCAAACGAAAAAGATAATCAATAATGGCGACAATGCCGTCGACGAGATGCTTGATGGTATTTTGCTGGCACATGGCGATACGCTGCGGGTGTCAGAGGCGTCACACCGCGCGATCATAGCGCGAAACGGGCCGCGACCGGGCAAAGTAGGTCTTGTGATTGGCGGCGGGTCAGGCCACGAGCCCACATTCGTTGGTTTCGTCGGCGAGGGATTGGCAGACGCTGCTGCCATCGGCAACGTTTTTGCTTCGCCGCCGCCCGATCCGGCATTGGCTTGTGTGCAAGAGGTCAACGGCTGTGCCGGGGTTCTGTTCATGTATGGCAATTATGCCGGCGACGTAATGAATTTCGACATGGCCGCCGAAATGGCGGCAATGGATGATATCGAGGTCCGCACTGTTCTGACTACCGACGACGTGGCCTCGGCACCGCGTGACCAGATCGAAACACGGCGTGGTGTTGCCGGAAATTTCTTTATCTTCAAGGCTGCCGGGGCCGCCGCCGACGAAATGATGATCCTCGACGACGTGGAACGTGTGGCCCGCCATGCCAATGCGCGCACCTTTACGATGGGTGTCGCGCTGTCGCCTTGCTCTTTGCCGCAGACAAGGCGTTTTAACTTTGATTTGCCGGTCGGCGAGATGGAAATCGGCATGGGTATCCATGGCGAACCGGGGATCGAGCGTGGGCCGATCCAACCGGCGGATGAAATTGTCGATCAGATGATGGACCGGATTTTCGAGGAGATGGGCGCAGCAAGCGGCGACCGGGTCGCGGTTCTGGTTAACGGGCTGGGCGCGACACCTTTGATGGAGCTTTATATCATGAACCGTCGCGTGCAGGCGCGGCTGGCAGAGGCGGGGTTGGAAACCCACGCAACCTGGGTCGGCAACTATTGTACATCGCTGGAAATGGCGGGTGCGTCGGTGACATGTATGCATCTGGACGAAGAGTTGACGCGCCTTATCGACCGGCCATGTCACTGCGCCATGTTCCGCGTGGTCTGAGCGATGGACGGAAGTGATATCAAGGCGATGATGCTGGCGGTCGCGGACGCGATGGACGCCGCACGTGATGAGTTGTGCGCGTTGGATGGTGAAATCGGCGACGCGGATCACGGGGTTGCCATGTCCGGTGGATTTAATGCGGTTCGGAAAGCATTTTCGTCGATGGAAGGCGGCAGCCCGACGGAGGTCTACAACACATCGGCCAAGGCGTTCCTGAACGCGGTCGGCGCATCTTCGGGGCCGCTATACGCGACCGCATTCATGCGTGCGGGCATGTCCGTAAAAGGGCGCGATGTATTGACTGACAATGACGCGCCCACATTGATCGCCGCCATGACGGAAGGCATCGCGCATCGCGGCAAGGCCAGCCCCGGCGACAAGACAATGCTAGACGCGTGGCAACCGGCGGCAAACGCGGCGATGGCCGCTCAGGGTCAAACCGCGGCCAAGGTGTTTGAAGCCGCAGCGCAAGCTGCCGATGCAGGCGCGGAAGCCACAGCGGATATGGAAGCAAAGTTGGGTCGCGCCGCCCGGTTGGGTGCCCGGTCCATCGGCCACAAAGACCCCGGCGCAACATCGGCTGCATTGATGTTGCAGGCGATGGCGAATGCCTTGGCGGATCGATGAAAATCAGTCGCGGACGATAGGCATTCCGTGCAGCACGTCTGATCGTAATCCAAGGCCGGCGTTAGCCTCTCTCAAAGTTGCAAATCGGATGGGGCTTGATTGACCCTTCAGGCCCAAACCCGCCGCACTGTCGCCGTTACATCCAGATTAAAACATAGCCGCGATCAGCGCGTCAATCGCCGCGACACTCCCGGCGGGCCGACCATTGGGGCCACATTCCAGCGGCAACCATGTTTCGACGGCTCTGGCAAGTTCCGGCGCGATCACCCGCGCGCGAAATGATCAACCCGTCCACTATCGGTTGTTTGATAACGTCGGCGCAGCTCGCTGCACCATCTACAATCACCATCGACACCTTATACCACCAATTCGCGCACCAGTTTCTCTGAATTTACCGCCGCTTGCTTTCGAATGCGAGATTACCGAACATGGTTCTTCATAGATACAGCTCCTTTGGAGATCGACCATGGCACAATTCATCAACGCCCGCGACGCGCTTGTGACAGAATCAATCGACGGTACATTGCGGGCCAGCAACGGCAAGCTGGCGAGACTGGATGGCTATCCGCATATCAAGGTGGTCGTACGGGCCGACTGGGACAAATCCAAGGTCGCGCTGGTTTCCGGCGGCGGGTCAGGGCACGAGCCGTCGCATGCCGGATTTGTCGGCCAGGGCATGCTTACAGCTGCCGTCTGTGGCGATGTTTTCGCCTCGCCCCCGGCGGACGCCGTGCTGGCGGGCATACTGGCTGTTACCGGGGACGCCGGGTGTCTGCTGATCGTGAAGAATTATACAGGCGACCGTCTGAATTTCGGCCTTGCGGCAGAGCGGGCGCGCGAAATGGGGCACAAGGTGTCGATGGTGGTTGTCGATGATGATGTGTCATTGCCGGAAAACCCGCAGGCGCGCGGCGTCGCGGGAACATTGTTTGTGCACAAGATCGCCGGAGCGCTTGCAGAGGCGGGGGAGGATCTGGAAACCGTGACAGCCGCGGCAAAGCGCGTGATCGGTGACGTTGTGTCAATCGGCATGTCGCTGGATACATGCACCGTGCCGGGGGCGGAAAAGGAAGACCGGATCACCCGCGGCATGGCCGAACTGGGACTTGGTATCCACGGCGAACCGGGGGTGGAACAGGTCGAGTTCGAAGGCGCGCGCGAGGCGATGGCCATCGTGGTCGACAAGCTGGCTGCCGGATTGGGGCAGGGCAACCACGTCGCGCTGCTTAACAATCTCGGCAGTGCGACACCCTTGGAAATGGCAGTGTTGGCGGAAGAGCTTTGCCGGTCCCGGATTGGCGAGCGCATTGCGCATCTGATCGGCCCTGCGCCGCTGATGACCTCGCTGGACATGCACGGATTCTCTTTGTCGCTTTTGCCAACGGATGCCGCGCAAATTAAGGCGTTGCAATCCGTGGTTGCCCCGGTGGCTTGGCCGGGCTGTCTGGACGTTGCGGAAGTTGTTGTTCACCCGATGCCCAGCGGTCTGGAACCGCCAAAATACACCGCGTCGGAAGACCGGGAAATACGCGCGTTGGTCGATGCAGGGTGTCAGGCATTGGTGGGCTCAGAGGCGGAGCTAAATGCGCTCGACGCAAAATCGGGGGATGGCGATACCGGATCTACCGTCGCGACGGCGGCGAGAGCCTTGATTGCCGCACTCGACCGGCTTCCTTTAAGTGATCCGGCTCTGCTTTGTCGCGCCATCGGCACCGAGATCGGGCAGACAATGGGCGGATCCTCGGGCGTGCTGTTGGCGATCTTCTTCGCCGCCGCGGGCGATGCTGCCGAAGGTGGCGATCTTGTTTCGGCTTTGAAGGCGGGGCTTGACCGAATCCGGGAAGTCGGCGGCGCAAATCCGGGCGATCGAACGATGATCGACGCGCTGGCGCCCGCGCTTGCCGCGTTGCCGGACGGGTTGGATGCGTCAGCGGTGGCCGCCCGGGGCGGGGCCGACGCAACGGCGAAGATCACCCGCGCAAAGGCGGGGCGGGCAAGCTATGTGTCCGCCGAAAATCTCGCCGGTCACAACGACCCCGGCGCAGAAGCTGTCGCGTTATTGTTTGAAAGCCTTGCCGTTCGCTGACAGGATGAATGCCGCACTCATCAGAGCGGGAGATTGCCCGCATCGGACCGGCTGTGCATCGTAGGACGGATGATCGGTTGCACGTCATAGCCGTGGCAATTGGGGTTTTGGAGAAAAGGCCGATAGACGTCGAATTTCCGGGGGACGGCTTTGTGAATGGATGAAATCCAGCCGTAGTGAATGAACAATTGACGAACAATTGTGATCAGCGCAAACCGTTCGACCGAGGGTTTCGCCATTCCCTATTAACCGCATTGAAATCGGGCCATACGCATCGCCCGTGGAAACATGCCCTAAAGGCTTTTCCAGATCTGGTTGGCGGCGAAAGCCGCGCGGAATATTCCGGCCATCATACGCGGCGCGCGCGCAGGCGTAACCTCTGTTATCGGCAGTGGCAGGTCAGCCGGGTCCATACCGGTAAGCAATTCGGCCATTGCTTTGCCGAATATCGTTCCGGTGGTTATGCCGCGGCCGTTATAGCCGATGGGCGTAAATAGGTTGTCGTCCAGCTCATAAACGCGTGGAAGATGGTCCGGTGTCATGGCGATCTGTCCATGCCACGCTTCTTCAAATTCGACATCGCCAAGTGAAGGGAACAAGCGCTTAATCTGTCTGCGGGCAAACCGATGAGATAAACCCTTGTCCTTGCCGCCGATCACAGACCCCATGCTTCCGATCAGCAATCTGTCAAACCTGTCACGGCGATAGTTGAACATGATCGGCCCGGTATCCCACAGGCCCTGCCGACCCGGCAGAATATGCGCGGCGGATTCATCAAGCGGTTTGGTTGCCAGTTGAAAATAGTGGATCATCGTGAAAACACGGTTTAGCCCGGGCCAAAGCGCGTCTGTATAGGCGTTGGTTCCCAGCACCACAGCCTTCGCGGTGACCGTGCCACGGTCCGTATCCAGTTTCCAGACCGCGCCGTCCTTTGTCAGTCCGTTCACGCGTGTCTGGGTGGAGATTTTTGCACCGGCGCTGCGTGCCGCACGCGCCAGACCACGAACATAACCCATCGGGTTTATGGTGCCCGCCCGGAGATCCACCAATCCGCCAAAAAACCGATCCGTGCCGATCATTTCGCTGATCTGATCCTTATCGAGCAGGTCGACGGGTTGTTTCAGTCGAACCCATTCTTCGTGCCGGCCACGAAGCTCTTCGAACCCTTTTGGCGAATGTGCCGCATGTACAGTTCCCGATCGGGTAACCTCACACTTGATCTGATGTTTTTCGATCAAGTTGAATACATAGGAAGGGCCGTTCCCGAACGCCTCTATGAATCGGGTACCGTAAATCGGCCCCAGCTTTTTGCGCACTTCCTGGGGCGGCAACCAAAGTGCTGCGTTCACTAGCCCACAGTTGCGCCCGGATCCGCCAAAACCGACCTGTTCGGCTTCCAGCACGTGGCAATCAAGCCCCATTTCGGCTCCGTGCAGGGCAGTCGACAACCCGGTAAACCCGCCGCCAACGATCGCGACATCGCAGGTTTGATCGCCATTCAACGGGCTACCTACAGACGCTTCTGTCGCCGACAGATCCCACAATGAAACTGGACTTTCCCGACCCAAGTTCAGGTCCCTTCCGGTTTATGGATATGTGCGCCCAGCAGCGCCTGATCAGGTTGAAGTAATTTCTTGATTGTGTCAATATATGAACGACTTGTGCCGCATATCAGAACAAATAGCGACGCAGTACTTGTCCGAAATTTGTTTGGACGCAGAAATAGTCAGTGGACAGAACAATAAATGATCGCACCCGGATAGAACGCCCGAATTAGCTGCGCGCAATTTTCCGACTGACGTTTTCGGCGGCAAATCTCACAAGATCGCCGATCCGCTCTTCGTCACCGTCACTCAGGTTGACCTCCGGAACGGACACCCCAAGGGCAGCAATTACCTCTCCGCCCGGCAATGCAATCGCGCCGCCATAGCTCCTGATCCGATTCCGGAATTCGCCCCGGTCGATGGCATAGCCGCGCGCGCGGATCTCTTCCACTTCCCGGTCGAGATCTGAAATCGAAGTAATTGTCAGATCCGTGTGTTTGCGAAGGTTTCCAATCAGTTGTTCGCGAAATCGCGGATAATCCGCAGAAAGGATCGCCTTGCCTGTGCCGACCGCGTAAATCGGCGCGCTGCCGCCCACCGGATTCCATGACCGGATCGGCTGGGTACTGTCGATCTTGTCGATATAAGTAACGTTTAACCCCTCTGGCACCGCCAGATAGATCGCTTCACCGGTCTCGGATGACAACGCCTGCATCTCTTTCCAGGCCAATTCGCGCAGGTTGAAATTCTCAACGACTGCGCGGCCCACCTGCCAGGTCTTCAGAGTCGCCGCGTATTGCTTGTCGTCGGTCGAGCGAACATAGCCAAGCGCCGACAACGTTTGCAGCAGGCGAAAAACGTTTGATTTGGTCAGCTCAAGTTCCCGGGCCAGTTCTGAAACACCGCGGGCACCGCGCGCCGCCGTCAAGGTCTCAAGAATTTGCAGACCCTTTGACAGCGTGCTGTCAAGCTTTGGAGGTTTGTCTGCATTCGTCTCTTCAGTCATTCAGTCAAATCCGTTTCGGGCTTACAAAGGCGCTACCATCCGTCTCAATCAAGCGCAATTGACACCATCGGTTGCCCATCCACTATCAGTGCTCTTCCTGTCTCAGCCGCTCTTTGAGGTATTCGCCATAACGTGCAAGCGATGAAATGAATGCCCAATAGATGAATGCGATGAACACATAGGTTTCCATGTAGTAGGCGACCCATTCTCCGGTTCCGAACGCTGCCTGGCCCGATGCCAGCAGATCGAACAACCCGATGATGATAACAACGGCGGTTTCTTTGAATGTCACCACGACCATGTTGATCGTTGCCGGCAAGGCGTGGCGAAACACCTGAGGCAGCACCACAAGCCAAAGCACCTGCCATTTGCCGAGACCCAGCGCCTGTCCCGCCTCGAATTGCCCGCTGTGAATTGCCTGGAACCCGCCGCGGAAAACTTCCGCCTGATAACAGGCGAAAAACAGCGAAAAGGCGATGATGATCCGCCAGATTTTGTCACCCTGCAGCCAGTCCGGCAGCAGAATCGGCACCACAACAGCGGCGGTAAAAAGTGTGGTCAGCAAGGGCAAAGACCGGATGAAATCAATCATCAAAGACGACACCAACCTGAGTAATGGCAGGCGCGAACGCCGCATCAGTGCCAGCCCAAGCCCCATCGGCATCCCCAAAATAACGACTGAAGAAAACAGGAACAGAACCAGGCTCAAACCGCCCCATTTGTCTGTTGTGACCTGATTTAGGCCAAGAAGGCTGCCCTCCATCAAAAGATAATACGTCGCAAATCCTGCGACCCAAAGCGTGGCAATCCTTCGCCCCGGCCAGAACCACGGGACGCATGACAGAATGACCGTGCCAATGATGGCCAGCGCCGCCAGCGTGGAACGCCAGTGTTCGTCAAATGGATAAAGGCCAAACAGGATGAGCCTGTGGCGCGCATCTATGATCGACCAACAGGCACCCGCGGATTTTTCCCGACATTGTGCGACGTCTTCGGCCTGGAACACTGCGGTTAGATATGCCCATTCAAATGCGTTCCAGGCTAACCAAGCGAGGATCAGCGCGACCACAACAGAAATCAACGAGTCCAATGGAGTTGCGAATGCCCTTCGACGCAAACGTTCGGCCCAAGGGATGGCTGCAGGCGCTTGCATCATCCATACCCTTTCAGCGCCAAACGCCGGTTCAGCCAGTTGATTGCCTGCGCAAGACAGAAATTCACCAACAGGAATCCACCCATCAGAATCGAGATCAGTTCAAGTGTTTGGCCGGATTGCGTGATCGATGTAGAGACAATGTAGAACAGATCCGAAAACCCGATTGCCACACCAACCGTGGTCGCCTTCATGATGAAGATCCACTGGTTGCCCAGCGGTGGCACGATGGATCGCAGCGCCATAGGCACCTTGATCGTCCACCAGATGCCAAAGTTGCCAAGCCCAAGGCTTGATCCGGCTTCCACCAGCCCGCGTTTTACTTCGGCGAGGCCGCCACGCACGACCTCACCGATATACGCCGCGCCGTAAAGCACGATGCCGACGATCATGCCGACCAGCTCCGGCGTTATCGTCAAACCGTCGCGGAACTTTAGGCCCTTGAGGTAGGGAACCGAAACGACTGAACTGCCTTCCGGAGTGAAAATCAGTATCGCAACGACCAACAGAACGATCGTTCCTGCTAACCAGCCCAGCACGCCCTGAAGTTTGTTCTTGGTAAACCGTGCAAGCCCTATCGCAAGCGCGATGGACATCACCACCACGCCCGCAACCACACCGAGTGGTATCGTCAAAACGGGTACAATTATCCCGCGGTTCGTCAGGAACATCACATCCCCGATGCTGTATGCCTGCTTGGGGCTCGGGAAATGGATCAGGATCGAGTAAAGGAAAACCACCTGCAGAATCAAAGGGATATTCCGAAAAACCTGAATGTAAGCGGCAGATGCGACTTGTAACCCAAGATTTCGGCTGTCCCGCATCGTTCCGATTATGAAGCCAAGGATCGTGGCGAAAAATATCGAGATGAATCCAACGAAAAGCGTGTTGAGAAAACCGATCAGCAATGTCTTGCGATAGGTGTCGTCAATCGTTCTTTCGAGCAGCGAAAAAGAATAACCCCAGCCCGTGTCGCGATTGAGAAACGAAAAGCCAGACGTAATGCCAAGCTCGGCCAAATTGATCTGCGCACTTCGCACCGCGCCGATCACAACGATCAGGACAAGCGCCACTAACCCAAACTGTAAGGCCAGTTCGCGCTTGGTCATCCGACCGAAATCTCGCCATCCCAGCATGTTTGCCCTTCCCGAAAATACGGGCCGCCCCATGCAAAGGGCGGCCCGGTCCGGATCAATGGACGTTAGTCGAGGATCGGTGTGTAAAGAACCCCACCGTTGCTCCACAAGTTGTTGAGACCGCGCTCAAGCTTGTAGGGTGAGTTGTCACCAAGGTTGCGGTGATAGATCTCTTCCATGTTGCCCATGGCCTTGATCATATCCAGCGCCCATGTGTCACGCATACCCAAACGTTCACCGATGCCGGGGTTAGAGCCAAGAAGGCGCGCAACAGTCGGGTTGGGTGGGTTGGCAGCCATCTCGTCGGCATTGGCTGATGTCACGCCAAGCTCTTCAGCCTTCATCAGCGCGGCCAGCATCCAGTTTACAATATCAACCCATTCTTCATCACCCTGGCGCATCGCTGCGGCGATTGGTTCTGCGGAAAGCTTGTCACCAAGGATGACATGGGTCTCGGCGTCTTCGAACTGTGTCGCAAGAAGAACTGCAATCGATGGCCCCCAAGCAGCATAGGCATCACAGCGTCCGGACTGGTAACCGGCAATGGTTTCAGCTGTTTTTTCGAAGCTGATCATCTCGTGCTCGATGTTTTCGCTCTTCAGATGGTCGGCCACGATCCGTTCAATGGTCGTTCCGGCAGCAACGCACACAGAACCGCCATCAAGTCCGTGAACAGAGTCGATGCCCAATTCCTTGCGAACCACGATTTGCGCACCGCCAAAGAAATACGGCAGCGAGAATTGCAGCCCAAGTTCCGTGTCACGCCCCATCGTCCACCCGGTGGCTTTGATGACGACATCAACGTCACCAGACTGAAGCGCCGGAAAACGTTGCGCCCAGCTAAGTGGTACAATCTGATTTTTGTCCGCATCGCCCAGAATGGCGACCGTCAATGCACGGCAAAGGTCAATGTCCAGACCCTTCCATTCGTTTTTGTCGTTGACCTCGACAAATCCAAAGTAGCTGCCGTTGTGGCCAGAGCAAAGTAGTGTGCCCCGATCCTCAACCCCTTGCAGTGTCGGGCTTTTTGCCGATGCAAGGCCCGGCACGAAAGTCATGCCCAAGGCTGCTGCAACGGCCGTTAACTTGCCAAGTACTTTCATTTCCAATCTCCCAATTGTTCTATATATTGGCACGAGCGGCCTAAATAACGATACTGTCAGCAATTCCGAAATGAGTCAACAAGGCCCGAACGGGTCTAATCAACCACCAAGCGACAATAGAGAGTGTCCAATACAAAGCTATGCCCAGCCGCGCCTGTATTGACCGAAAAGAGGTGATCCAGTTCAAGAAGCCTTGGCGTTACCTGGAGCATCTCTGGTTCAAAATGCGAAAGCACCACCTGTTCCATCCGAACAGGAGAACGCCGCATATTCCGCTTTTCTGGTTGCCAAAACGCTTTTTCTGAGGTTTTGAGAGTTGATGATGCGCCGCCATTTGCGTGTCAATATGCTAAATAAGCGTTACAAATAGCGGAACAATGGATGCCCAAATTACCCGCGAAATCTGGCCTAACTGCCAACCATTGGGGGATCGGCATTGCGACCGTGCGCGACGGTCGGATTGAGAATGTTGGCGCCCACTCGGAGGATCCTGACCCTTCGCTGATCAACGACAATATTGCTGCAGGTCTTTCGGGTAAGGCCCGCGTGCTCAAGCCTGCTATCCGCAAAGGCTGGCTTGAAAACGGGCCGGGGCCATCGGGAGATTCACGCGGACGTGAGCCGTTTGTCGAAGTTTCCTGGGATCGAGCGCTTGATTTACTGGCCGGGGATCTAAATCGCGTGTGCGAAGTGTACGGAAACGGTTCAATATTTGGCGGATCATATGGGTGGGGAAGCGCCGGAAGATTCCATCACCCGCAAAGCCAACTAAAGCGCTTCCTGAATACGATCGGCGGATTTGTAAGCTCGAAAGGCAATTACAGTTACAATGCCGCGTTGGTTCTGATGCCCCATATCGTGGGGGACTTCCGTGACCACGTGAACCGTGCAACGCGGTTTTCCATGATCGCCAGGCACGGTCAGCTTGTCGTGTCTTTTGGCGGCTTGGCCCGTCGGGCATTTCAAGTCACCGATGGCGGGATCACCCAGCACCGCGCAACGGACGAATTGAAGGCCTGTCGCGACGCCGGGGTGAAGTTCGTGAATATCAGCCCGCTCCGCTCGGACATAGATGCGCCTCTTGATGCCGAATGGTTGCCACCCCGTCCCGGCACGGATGTGGCGGTCATGATGGGCCTGGCGCACACCCTGTTGATTGAAGGCTTGCACGACACCGCGTTTTTGGATCGCTACACTGTCGGCTTTGAGGCGCTTGAAGCCTACATTCTGGGCCAAACCGACGGCGTGGCAAAGGACGCGATTTGGGCGGCTGAACAATCCGGTGTATCGGCGGATCGAATTAAATCTCTCGCCCGCGAAATGGCCGGAACGCGCACCATGATCACTTGCGCCGCGGGATTGCAAAGGGCCGATTGGGGCGAACAGCCTCTGTGGATGTGTGTCGCGCTCGCCGCAATGATCGGGCAAATCGGGCTGCCCGGTGGCGGTTACACAATCGGCTATGCCGCCAATGGATCAACGGGGA
The DNA here is from genome assembly GCA_951812305.1 of uncultured Paracoccaceae bacterium. GTDB lineage: Bacteria > Pseudomonadota > Alphaproteobacteria > Rhodobacterales > Rhodobacteraceae > Rhodobacter_B. The sequence continues at coordinate 548,115 of CATOSB010000001.1, read as the reverse complement.
TAACTGAACGGCTGTTCCGGCCCGGAGTCTTGCCACAGGGAAAAAACCCGATCAGCGACTATATTCCCGTCGCGATGAGCGCCGACATGCTTCTCCATCCCGGCGAAACGTATCAATACAATGGAGCGGATCTGACTTTCCCGGATATCCGGTTGATGTGGTGGGCAGGCGGAAACCCGTTTCACCACCATCAGGATTTGAACCGTCTTCACCGCGCGTTCCAATGCCCCGAGACGAACGTCGTGAACGAAATCAACTGGACCCAAACCGCACGCCATGCCGATATCGTTTTGCCTGTCGCGGCACCAGAGGAACGGCGGGATTTCGTATCGGGAAGGCGCGACAATTACCTGCTGCCGACACCGCAAATTGTACCACCGCCAGAACATGTGAAAACCGAATTCGAAATTTTCAGCGCCCTTTCAAAACGCCTTGGCACGGACGCACAATTCACCGAAGGCAAGTCAGAAGAAGATTGGCTCAACGAACTTTGGGAAACAACCAGAAGCACGGCAAAGAAACACGGCATCACAGAGGACGATTTGGGCCAGATCATTGCCTATCTGGCGAACGAATTTTCGGATGGCTAGCACGCTTTCTGAAGCCGCCTCAAAGCTTTGGCGATGCCACATCTTCGCCAATCGGTCGGCGCAGCGTCCGCTTTGAACGCCTCACTTCAATTTGTTGCTGTTGCGTAACTCCCAAGCACCCCCCACGTTTGAGTGTTATTGTCAGTTTTATGGTGAGTCGAATTTGCCATTTTGCGCGTGTTTTTTTTCTTTCTTGTCTGAATTCTGTGGCGCCGGGTTGATTTCTCTGAATCAGTGGTGGGATGGATCAGGTTGCCGCCCTTGAACAACTTCTCGCCACGGCTCTGCGTCGGATCGCTGAGCTTGAAGCTGCGTTGGCGAGCATGGCGGAAGAGATCACGGACCTGCGCCGACAGTTGGCCAAGAACAGCAGCAATAGCAGCAAGCCCCCTTCAAGTGATGGCCTGAAGAAGCCAGCCCCGCGCAGCCTGCGTGGCAAATCCGGAAAGAAAAGTGGCGGCCAAGTTGGCCACCGGGGCGACACCCTGCGCCAGACGTCAACACCCGACTTTGTCGAACGGCATGAGGCGACGCATTGCAGCGCCTGTCAGAGCGCCCTGACGGCGGAGATGGTGAAAGGGATCGAGAAGCGTCAGGTGTTCGACTTGCCTGCGCCACGCCTGGAGGTCACCGAGCATCAGGCGGCGGTTTATTGTTGCGACCATTGTCGAGCCACGACGACGGCTGGCTTTCCCGATGGCGTGGCCGCGCATGTGCAATATGGCACGCGCATGCGGGCAGTGGCGGTCTATTGCAATGTTCAGCAGCTGATACCCGAGGATCGGGTCTGCCAGCTTATGCGCGACCTGTTTGGGGCCACCAGCTTGTGCGCGGCCAGCGTGACCAACTGGACGCGCGGCGCGGCAAATAAGATGGGTGTCGTGGTTGAACACATTCTCGCCCGGCTTGCCGAAGGCGGCGTTCGGCATCTGGACGAGACCGGACTTCGTGTTGCCGGCAAGCTGCACTGGCTGCACACGATCTGCGATACCGCCTTCACCCATTACCGCATCAGCGCCAAACGCGGTGCTGTTCCAACCTTCCTGACCGGCGGGACGATCATTCATGATCACTGGAAACCCTACTACGCCCATATGAGCGGAGTGGACGCCCACGCCCTCTGCGGGGCGCATCACTTGCGCGAACTCAAGGCCATCGAAGAGATCGAAAAAGAGCCTTGGGCGACGGAGATGAGCGCAGTGCTTCATAGCGCCAATCAGCTCAGATGCGCGGCTCAGGATCAAGGCGAGACCGAACTCCCGGAACTGGTTCGCCAGGGTATCGTCACCAGATACATGGCGATCCTCGCCAAGGGGCTCGCCTTCCACGAACGCCAGCCCCCGCTGGCCAAAAGCCCCGGCACCCGCGGCCGAAAAGCCAGGCGGCCAGGCCACAACCTGCTCCTCCGCCTGCGTGACTACCGCGATGACGTTTTGCGATTCATCGCCGACTTCGCGGTCCCATTCACAAACAATCAGGCCGAACAGGACCTGCGCATGATGAAGCTGCGCATGAAAATCTCGGGCACCTTCCGCACCCTCGAGGGCGCGCGGGTCTTCGCCGACATCAGGTCCGTCATCTCGACGGCCAGAAAACACCGGTTCAACATCCTGGAAATCCTGACCCTGTCACCACCTCAGATCATCGCACGGCTCTGACGGAACAAAACCCCGCAACCCTATCGGACAGGGTGCTTGGGAGTTACGCTGTTGCTTCCATAACTGAAACCGCTTGGGGCGCTGCCCGAAGGCGTGTTGTCCTGTTCTTTATCGAGCCAGTCCTTGTCGAGGTTCTCGCCGGAATCTGAATCGTCGCTGTCGTCGGTTGGTACGGGAACACCGTATCGGGCGACCATCCAGGTGATGATATTCCTCGCCCGTTGCGTATTATACCCTTGTAACGTCTGATAGGCTTCTAAAATGGCGCCACGGCGCACGCCGCTATTGTCACGCAACGTCTTATGGCCGTGACCGATGGCGGTAAAAGTGTCGCCACCGTTGTGCATGTGAACATGTGGTTCCGCATTGCCATCCGGATAATATGTATCGGCGCGCTGAATGACATTTCTTTGGAGGAGCGGATGGGCCGTCGAGTTATTGTCAAATCTGGTGTTTGCGGGATCTTTCATGCGGCGGCGGTTTCGGTCTGGGTTTGCTTGATGCCGTCTTTGAAATTGACGCCTTGGATGACGTCGGCGAGATGATTGAAGCCGCGAAGTTTGCGCCAGTTTTGTTCGGCGCACTGCCCCAGTTTGAAGATCATGTGGAGCATGCCGTCGCGGGCCAGACAGCCCTTTGAGCGCTTGGTGCGATGACGGATCGTGGCAAAGGCGGATTCAATTGGATTGGTCGTTCGGATGCTTTGCCAATGCATTGCGGGAAAATCGTAGAATGCCAGCAGTTCGGTTCGATCTTTCTGAAGCGAGGCGGTGGCTTTGGGGTACTTGTCTTCAAACGTTTTCACGAAGAGATTGAACGCTTGTTCAGCTGACTTGCGCGTTTCAGCGCGCCAGATATCGTGCAGCATCGTTTTGGCTTTTGGCTGGGTGGACTTGGGAAAACAGTTGAGGACGTTGCCCGTCTTATGCACCCAGCAGCGTTGTTGAGGTGTGCCCGGATAGGTTTCTTCAAGAGCGGCCCAGAATCCCAGAGCACCGTCTCCGATGGCCAATTTTGGAGTGTTGAGACCGCGTTCTCTGAGGCCGATTAGAACCTCCCTCCAGCTCTGTGTGCTTTCACGAGTGCCGTCCTCGATTGCCAGAAATTGTTTCTGACCACGGGTATTTACGCCGATCACGACCAGCGCGCGCAACTTGTGATCCTCGCCGCGTAAGCCACTGTGAATACCGTCGGCCCAGATGTAGACCCACTCGTCTTGGGACAGGTCTGCGGTGCGCCACGCCCTGTATTCAGCGGCCCATTCGGCCTTCAATCTGGCAACTGTTTTGGCCGAAAATCCGGTGGCATTAGCCCCGAGCAAACCCTTCAGCGCCGTTCCCATTTCGCCAGTGGAAATGCCTTTGAGGTAGAGCCAGGGGATCGCAGCCTGCAGCGTCTTGGTCTTGCGCACGTAGGGCGGTACGAGCGCGGAGCGGAAACTCACTGGCTTGCCGGTTTTCGAGCGTATCTTTGGAATCTCTACGGTCACAGGTCCAACACCCGTTTGGATTTCACGGGCGGGATGACTGCCATTACGTACCACCCCGGCGCGCCCGTCTGGTGTTTTGAGGTGAGCAAAGCGATCCATCAATTCCGCAAGCTCAGTTTGAACGGCGGCTTGGATCAGAGCCTGCGCGCCCGTGCGCAAAAGCTCAGTCAACGGATCAAGGCTGACCTCTCGACCGGCAAATTCAACGATGTTAGTCTCGTCCATGGTGGTGCGTCCTTCTTGGGTCGGATTGGGTTTTTGCAAAAACAATCCAACAGATGCACCGCCAACACTCAAACCACGCGAACACCAGATTCAGCCATAACTCACGAGCTGTTCGCCCGTGGTCAAAGCAGCATTGAATTGACCCGCGCCGGTCGAAAGCTGTCGCGCACCGTTCACTCTGGGTTTCAGTCGATCATGGATGAGATCGAGGCGATTGAGAACACCAAGGAAGACAGCCTCATCACGATCTCCACGACGTCCGGCGTGTCGACCTATTGGCTGATGCCCAATATCGGCCGCTATCGCCGCATTCATCCCAGCGCCGATTTTCGCCTGCTGGTTTCCCACGATGTCATCAATCTGGTCCAATATGACGTAGATATTGCGATCCGTTACGGCACAGGGAACTGGCCGGGCTCCAAAAGTGTTTTATTGCAAAGGCAAAGAATTGCTCCGCTTTGCAGTCAAGCATTCTACAACAACTATGGGCCGTTTCAGACCCTTTCCGACCTGGCCAACGTCCCACTTTTGGAATTTGAAAGCGCGTTCGATCCGTCTTCGATCTGGACGAATTATTTCCGCGACAAAGGCGCCGTGCTGGGCAGCCGGATCCGCATGAGTTCTTATGATTCATACATCAATTTCGTTCAGGCCGTTCTGGATGGGCAGGGGATCGGTTTGCTCGGCGCCCCGTTGATGCAACAATTTCTGGAAAGTGGCGTTCTGGTTCCCGCGATTGAGACCGAGGAATTGCCGCAGCACGGGTATTACCTGTGCCAGCCCGATGTCGCGACACCATCGCGTTTGGTTGCTGACTTCAGCGATTGGATTCAAAGGGAATTGCGCAGTCCAGGTGCAAGCGCTGGAATGCCAGAAAGCGGCGATATTGCGTAATCAGGTGTTTCTCACCAGCGCAATAATTTCTGAGATTGTCGGAATGACGTCGCGGCGGGATACTTCGGCACCTTGGAGGGCGAATACAAATGGTCGACACGACAGCCGAACCCCGCACAAGCCGTGGTCGCCGCGCGCGATCCGGCGGTGCCGCCGGACGCAGGCAAGCACGACTAAAGGCTCCGATCGTCTATCCACCGACCACGATGCGAAACATCCCGTCATATGAGGTGCTGTCCACAGACGGGTTGGAAGCTATCGACGATTACGCGATGGGAATATTGGAAACCACAGGTGTGGAATTCCGCGACGACGCATCCGCCGCCATTTGGAAAGACGCCGGCGCAGAAGTCGACGGCCACCGCATCCGCATTCCTCGCGAATTGATCCGTAAGCTGATTGCCTCGATCCCCGAAGAATTCGACTATCACGCCCGCAATCCAGACCGGTCTGTCCGTATCGGCGGGCGCAACATGATCTTCGGCCCCGCCTATGGCACGCCAAATCTGATTGATCTCGACGGTGTGCGCCGTCAGGCGACTGCCGAAGACATGCGCATGTTGATGAAGCTGCACCATGTCAATCCGGCGATCCACTATAACGGCGGTTATACGCTGGAGCCGATGGACGTGGCCGTGCCGCATCGGCATCTCCACATGGTCGAATCCAGCTTTCTGACGACCGATAAGCCAATCATGGGTTCGCCGCAGTCCGACTATCAGGCGCGCGACAGTGTCGAGATGGCACGATTGGTCTTTGGCGCGGATCGCATGGACAGCGACGTGGTGATGAAGGCAATCTTCAACTGCAATTCACCACTGGTCTGGGACAAAACACAGCTCGACGCCATCCGGGTCTATGCCGCCGAAAACCAGGCGTTGCTGATGTCGCCCTTTGTCTTGTTTGGCGCTTCAACCCCGGTGCATTCGCTGGCCGCAACCGCCCAGATCATCGCCGAGGTGCTCGCCGGTCTTGCCCTCACCCAGATCATTCGCCCGGGCTGCCGCGCCGTCATGGGCGTCGCACCGATGGGCGTTTACATGAAAAGCGGATCACCCACATTCGGGTCGCCCGAAGTTTCTTTGATCATGTATATTTTCGGCCAGATGGCGCGGTTTTACGGCGTGCCGTGGCGGACGAACGGTGCCAAGTCCGGTTCGAAACAAGACGACCTTTACGCCGGTTACGACTCGATCCTGAAAGTCTATCCAGCCATTCTCGGCGGCTGTAATCTGCTGACCCATTGCGGCGGCACCATCGAAGGCTCGCTTTGCATTTCGATGGGCAAACTGGCCGCAGACGCGCAACAGATCCTCAGCTTCCAGACCATGCTCGGCGGTGTCTCGTTTGACGACATTGATGTCGCGCTCGGCGATCTCGCCAAAGTCGGCCCCGGCGGCCATTTCTTTGACGAAGACTACACCCGCGCGCATATGCCGTTTCTCGACGACGTTCAGGACAATGAACGGTTTGAAACGTGGAATGCCGGCGGATCGATGTCGGTCAGCGAACGGGGCCGCGCGTGGTGCCGAAACATGTTGGAAAGATACGAAGAGGAACGGCCGGTAATTGACGAAGCGCAACGCGAGGCCTTGCGCGATTTTGTCGAGCGGCGCGAACGCGAAATCCCCGGCGCGGTAAGTTGAGCGATGCTGAATTGAAAGTGTTGGTCACCGGATGGCCGTTGTTACGTCCGGCGGTGGGCTTGTTGCGGGCCAACGGATTCGCGATCATTCAAAGCAGCCCGGATCCCGATCAGGCGGAACTGATCGAACTCATGGCGGCCCACAGACCGGATGCCCTGATCGTAAGATCTGGCGTTATCGACCCGCCTTGCCTTGACGCAAACCCAAACCTGAAATGCATCGCCAATCATGGCGCCGGATATGACGACATCGACGTTGCCGAGGCGACGCGTCGCGGCATCCCGGTGTTCGCGGCACCGGGGCGAAACGCAATTTCTGTCGCCGAGCATGTCTTTGCAATGCTCCTAGCCGTGCGAAAACGCATTATTCACCATGATTCACTGGTTCGCTCCGGAGGGTGGCGCCCCGGGACACCGGATGTCGGCGAACTCCACGGCCTAACTCTTGGCGTAATAGGTTTCGGCGCAATCGGCGAACGTGTCGCCAGTCTGGCCCAGGCTTTCGGCATGAACGTAGTTGCCTACGATCCAGTACGCACAAAGCCATTCCCCGCGGACGTGACCGCATGCGCGACTTTGGAACAAACTCTGGCTGACAGCGATGCAGTCAGCCTGCACGTACCGCTAACCGAGAGCACCCGAAATATGATCGACGATACGGCACTCGCACAAATGCGGCCGGGAAGCATCCTGATCAATGCTGCACGGGGCGGGGTTGTGGATGAGGCCGCACTTGTAAATGCGATCGACGCCGGCCATTTAATCGGTGCTGGACTGGATACGTTTTCAGTGGAACCACCCGGCAACGCGACCAACGCTACAACAAGCGACCGTATTATCCTTTCTCCCCACATAGCCGGCGTTACGCCGGAAAGCACATTAAGAATGTCCATGTGCTGTGCCGAAAACACGGTCGGCTTCGTTGCGCGCGGTGAAACTTCCGACGACCTGGTAAATGCGGGTTGGTGCGATTATACCAAGGGTGCTTCAAAATGACTCAGCTATGGATTTTGGGTACCGCCTGAGGTGCTGAGGTGATTCAAGATTGGCAAAGGAGACCACCGATGCCAGCCAGGATACCGATGCGAGCCGATTTTACCGCCAATGATCTGCGCAAGCTTGCCGCAGAGAGTTCTGATGCCCGGCAGAGCCGACGGCTTTTGTCGCTTGCCGCTATCGCCGATGGCATGTCGCGTGGGGCTGCGGCCCGCATTGGCGGGATGGACCGGCAAACGCTCAGGGACTGGGTGCTCCGTTTCAACGCTGATGGTCCAGCGGGGCTGCTGGATCGGCAGCGAGGAGGCTCGCGATCCCGCCTTGACAATGCGCAACTGGATGAACTGGCGGCTCTTGTCGAGACCGGTCCTGATCCTGAAAAGGACGGTGTCGTCCGCTGGCGGCGGGTCGATTTGAAGAATGTGATCAAGGCGCGTTTTGGCGTCGACTATCACGAGCGCCATGTGGGGCAGATTCTGCACAATCTGGGCTTTTCCCACATCAGCGCACGCCCTCAGCACCCGGGGCAGGACGTGCAGGTCATTGAGGATTTCAAAAAAACTTCGGCGACAATCTGAAGGAGACGCTTCAGGGGGTGCCGCCGGACAAACCCGTCGAAATCTGGTTCCAGGACGAGATGCGTCTCGGTCAGAAGAACACCCGCGTCCGCCAGTGGGCACGCAAGGGCACACGGCCCCGCCAGCCCGCCGATCAGCGTTACCAAAATGCGTATCTTTTTGGCGCCATCTGCCCCGAACGCGGCACCGGCGCGGCGATCATGATGCCAGCAGCCGACACCTATGCGATGCAGCGCCACCTGGAAGAAATCAGCAAAATTGTCTCCGATGGCGCCCACGCCGTCATCCTCATGGACCAAGCCGGCTGGCACACGACATCCGCTCTGGAAATCCCGCAAAACCTGTCGCTCATGTTTCTGCCGCCCAAATCACCAGAGCTGAATCCAACCGAAAACATTTGGCAATATCTCCGCCAGACATGGCTCGCAAACCGGACGTTCGACACATATGACGCGATTCTCGACGCGGGGTGCGAGGCCTGGAACAACCTCATCGCAAGACCGCAAACCATCACATCCATCGCAAGCCGCAACTGGGCGAAAGTCGGTCAGATTGAATAACCCTTGGTATTAGGCGACCTCGACGGTCCGCGCCGTCCCGCAATGAGAAATCTTGCAGAACCAAAAAGAAACCTCGACGGCTTGCCACTTCGGTAGGTCTCGCGTGAAGGCGAAGCGCGGAAACCTGAAATTGCCACAACAGCGGTAAGTGGCAGCACTGCCCGCTCTGCTGCCATCTACAATTAGGGACGGTTGTCCATTTTGATCCCAATTCCACCAATGCTGCACTTTGCTCGAACGTCCGATGTGTACACTTCAGTCAACATGACATTACTGGGTGCAACACTTTCAATTTGGATCAAGTTGCAGCCTCTCGAACTGCTCGATCGGCGTATCGGCCTCTTTCATCAATTCAACCATTTGGGTCTTAAGGCGGCCTTCAATGTCTGGGTCTGTCAGGTCATTGGTTTGCGCCCTGTCGGAAACGGTATCCCATAACATCGTGTCGAACTGTTTGTCCCGCGCGACCCAAGTGACGTTTTCGATCTTCATCGTTTTTGCCCCCTTCTGGAACGAAAACGATTCCGCCAATTGAAGATTGGCAAAATCCTCAACAGCAAATGATGCGCGCATATGTGTGGGCATCAGAGTGTACTGAAAAAGCGGCTTGTTGTCAGGGTTCTGTGGTGCCCGCCTTACCACCCTTCAAAATTTCCGGATCTGATTTGACGTTTGTCTGATCTGTGTGATTCAAGGAGTCTCCACTGCTGATATTGGAGGCTGGTTTGTTGGGAAATGTTTGTTTTTCAGAGCTTTATTCGAAGGTTGAGGCGGATTTTCAGGACCGCTTGCTCGGGTATCACAAGTCGCGCCGGGAGGGATTGTGCATCATAGCAAGCGTGATTTTGAACACGCGCAGCGTCAATCTGATGGAAAATGCGGCTGCTCTGCCCCGCGATATCGGCTCTGTGGACCACCGCTATCAATACATTTCGCGGGTTCTGGGCAATCCTCACATCGATACTGATGAGATCATGCAGGCCTATGTTGGTGAAATTTTCCGCCGCCAGTGTGAGGCCGGAGAAACGATTGTGGTGGCCCTTGATCAAAGCAAGCTCAACGAAGGGCATGAGGTTTTGATGTTATCGGTGCGGATGCGGGATCGGGCCCTCCCGGTCGCCTGGCGTGTACGCCAGACCAAAGGGCCGATTGGATGGCGCGTGCAACATGAGCTTTTGGAAGCAGTCCGCCCATGGCTCCCGGCGGATGCGCGTGTGTTGCTGGCGGGAGATCGGTTTTATGGAACCGCCCGATTGGTCGCATGGTGCCAGGAGGCTGGATGGGACTACCGGCTGCGCATGAAGGGAAATATCACACTGCAACATCAGGGTGGCGAGATGATGACGCGCGAAATTGCCCAACTGATGCCCGAAGGGCTTGTAAACGCTGAGCTTTACGGAACGGGCGTCTTTAGCAACATTGGAGTGCTTCACGAAGAGGGGCACAAAGAGCCTTGGATTATTGCCATGAATGCAGCACCGTCCGAGTACAAGGTGCTCGATTATGGAATGCGTTGGGGAATTGAAGCCATGTTCTCCGACTTCAAAACCCGGGGCTTTGAAATTACTCAAAGCCAGATCAAAAAGCCGGATCGATTGGCCCGCCTCATTTTGGTGCTGGCAATCGCCATGTACTGGGCTGTTTCAACCGGAGCAAACGAAGAGCACCACGTCGCAATACGCGGCGAAAAAAGGGGATTCGAAAAGCCCGAAGGTCCTTATGCTCTCTCTTCAAGACAGGCCTTCGTGCTATCCGACGATGCCTCGCAGGTTATGCCAAAATCCCCAAGCTCTGGGATGTCTGGCTAAATTGAAGGGTGGTAAGGGTGCCCGCATATAGACATAGCGCCCGTCGGTGATGTTCACATGCGCGCCGTGCATGCCGAAGATAGCAGCATCGCGAACCGGTGTGTCCTTAGCGATGACGTCCGCCAAATCCTTACCCGTCATATCTTTGGTGGGCTCTGTCCGTCGTCAGGGTTTTCAGGAGAGCTGATGGTTTTTGGCTAACCGAGGCTCTGGTCCATCTAGGGTTTCATATTAGGCGGCAGCTTTCTGGTGCTGCAAGCGGCGTTTCTGGATTGTCAGTTTCTTGATCTTCTCCCTTTCTCTGAGGATGGTTTCCGCCCGGCCGAAGTAGACATCGGCTGGCGTGACGTTGTTCAGGCTCTCGTGGTAACGACGATTGTTGTAGTGTTCGACGAAGGCTTCGATCTGCCTTTCCAGATCACCGGGCAGATAGTAGTGCTCCAGCAAGACCCGTTTTTTCATCGTCTGATGCCAACGTTCGATCTTGCCCTGGGTTTGCGGATGGAACGGAGCACCTCGAACGTGATCCATGCCTTTGTCTTCGAGCCAGGCGGCCAGATCACCGGCAACGTAGGATGAACCGTTGTCGCTGAGCAGGCGTGGTTTGTGCAGGACGGTCGCCTGATCACAGCCTGACGCAGCCAAAGCCAGGTCCAGCGTATCGGTGACATCCCCGGCCTTCATCGTTGAGCAGAGCTTCCAGGAGATGATGTAGCGGCTGTAATCGTCCAGGATCGTGCTGAGATAGAACCAGCCCCAGCCGATAACTTTCAGATAGGTGAAGTCGGTCTGCCAGAGCTGGTTGATGGCCGTCGTTTTGTCTTTGAACTCTTCGGCAGCCTTGATCACCACGAAAGCGGGGCTGGCAATCAGGTCTTGCGCCTTCAAAAGCCTGTACACCGTCGATTCCGACACGAAGTAACGCTTGGTGTCCGTGAACTTCACCGCCAACTCTCGTGGCGTCAGGTCCTCATTCTCCAGCGCAAAGTCGATGATTTGATCCCGTTTGTCGTCGGGAACGCGGTTCCACACCGATTTTGGGTTGGGCGATCTGTCCTGCAGAGCCTCGACACCACCTTCCTGGAAAAGGTCGTACCAGCGGTAGAAGGTCGAGCTGGGGATGCCCAGCATCGCCAACGTCTGCTTGGCCGGCAGATGCGATGCCTCAACCGTGCGAATGATCTCCAGTTTTTCAGAGGCTGGGTATCTCATTCCTCGTCCTCCCCATCCGCGATCATGCTTTTTTTGAGCAGACGGTTCTCCAGGGTGAGTTCAGCCACGACCTCTTTGAGTGCGGCAGACTCAGACCGCAAATCCTTCACCTCGGGTGATGTGGCTTGACGGGCCGTGTCTCCCGCTAAACGACGTTTCCCAGCTTCAAGGAACTCCTTCGACCAGCTGTAATACAGGCTCTCGGAAATACCCTCCTGGCGGCACAGCGAGGCGATGCTTTCCTCACCGCGCAGCCCGGCCAGAACGACACGAATCTTCTCCTCGGCAGAGTAATGCTTGCGGGTTTTGCGGCGAATGCCTTTCACCACCTTGTCAGCGGCGGCTTTCGACTGTCCGGATTTCTGTCTCATCTTCACTCCATATCAGTTCCGATGAACCAGAAATCCTCCGTTGCTCAAATCACCAATTCTCTCCAACGAGTGCTGACGTCAGACATCACGCAATGGCGCTGGCGAAGACACTTGGCCGAAATATTAGACATCTGCGGCAGGAGCGTGGCCTGTCGCAGGAGGACTTCGCACACCTAGCGGATATGCACGTCACATACCTCAGAGGCGTCGAGGGTGGTCGTCGCAATCCAACATTGAAGATCATTGAGCGCGTGGCAAAGGCATTGGGCGTGGAGCCCTCAAGTCTGCTTGAGGCCCCAAAACGGCAACAGTGAGTCTGTCGATTGGGACTTCGGGCAGGAAGCTGTCGTTCGCCGCAGAAGCAAACTTGCCTCCGAGGCTCGCGAAGCGGTCGTTGCCCAACCGGAAAGCGCGGTTAGAAAAAATAGATCAGGGTCTTGTGAAAATCTGCACACAAATCATTCTGTTGACTCGGACCTACCATCGGATGTGTCATTAAGCGCATCTGATCAGGAGGATATTTTGAACCGAATACTGTCAGCTTCCTTTTTGGCAATTCTGTTTTCATGCTCCGCCAACGCCGAGGTTGTAACAAGCCACGGTTATTCGGCCTTCGGCGACCTGAAGTATGGCCCTGAATTCACACATTTTGACTATGCAAATCCTGATGCCCCCAAAGGCGGCACGATGAGTCAGCGCCAGCTTTATGGAACGCCCACATTCGACAGCTTGAACGTTTTCATCATCAAAGGCGACAGTGCACCGGAGGTCGGCCAACACATGTATGACAGCCTTATGGTCCGCGCTTATGACGAACCGGACGCGCTCTATGGCTTGATCGCTGAGACAATCGAGTATCCCGAAGACCTCTCTTATGCGGCTTTCAATCTACGCCCTGAGGCGCGGTTTCACGACGGCGAACCGGTCACCGCCAGCGATGTGGTCTTCACAATCAACGCGCTCCGGGAGGATGGGCATCCTTACTATCGAAATTTGCTGGCGGATGTGCTTGCCGTCGAAGCCGAGGGCGCACAGCGCGTCAGATTCGACCTTGCAGAAGGCGCAGGGAGCACATTTCCCGGAGACATCGCCGAATTGCCCGTGCTGCCGGAACATTTCTACGCGGAAAACCCATTTGACGAAACTTGGATAACGCCACCGCTTGGGTCTGGCCCATACGTGCTGGATAAAGTGGACGCACCGCGCTCGATCCGTTTTTGCAAAGATCCCGATTACTGGGCCAGGGACTTGCCAGTGAACGCGGGCAAAAACAATTTCGACTGTTTCACTTACGAATACTTCACCGATGACATTGTTGGGCTGGAGGCGTTTTCAGCAGGAGAGTATATGATGCGAACTGAGTATCGTTCGTCGTCTTGGGCCACGGGCTATGACTTTCCGGCGGCGGAACGTGGCTGGGTGAAGAAAATGCTGTTGCCCGATGCACGCCCCGCCAACGCGCAAGGAATATGGTTCAACATGCGGCGCCCGGTGTTGCAGGACATTCGTGTGCGCCGCGCGCTGGAATACGGGTTCAATTTCGAATGGACCAACGAGACGTTGTTTTATGGTGCGTACAATCGCACGGACAGTTTCTTTGAAAACACTGATATGCAGGCAACCGGTTTGCCGACGGCAAAAGAGCTTGAAATTCTTGAGGCGCACCGCGACCGACTTCCGCCCGAAATCTTCACTGAGGTGCCCCATGTTCCCTATCAGGGAGTATCCACGCCGCGGGACCGTCAGGCATTGCGCGAGGCGTCAAGGCTGCTAACCGAAGCAGGCTGGGTCGTTGGTGATGACGGCGTCCGACGCAATTCGGCTGGCGAAACGCTGGCGCTGAGCTTCCCGGATGACAGCCGGAGCCTGGAGCGTGTGATGGTGCCCTTCACAGAAAACCTGCGCAGTCTGGGGATCGATATCGAGTGTAAGCGGTGTCACCGCGCCCTGTTAAAGCTCCAGGGCATCAGTTCGTCGATGCGGGCAGCCGGGTGACCTGCTGCGATGGCTTCGAGGGTTGCCTTGAGATAGGCATAGGGCTCGACGTCATTGAGCTTGCAGGTTTCGATCAGGGAGGCGATACGCCCCCAGTTTCTGCCACCTTCGTCATGGCCCGCAAAGAGCGCGTTCTTACGATTGAGGGCAATAGGGCGGATGGTTCGCTCGACCACGTTGCTGTCCATCTCGATAGCGCCGTCATCGAGAAAGAGCTTCAGTCCGTCCATGTGTTTGGCGATGTAGGAGAGCTTATCGCCGAGGCGTGATTTGGTCGAGATGCGGGAGCGGACGGTTTTGAGCCAGATCTCGAATGCCTCGATCAGCGGCTTGGTCTTTTCCTGGCGAACAGCTTTGCGCTCGGCGGCGGGTTTTCCTCTAATCTCAGCCTCGATCTTGTAGAACTCGGCAATCCGCCTGAGCCCATCCCCTGCAATGGGCGAGCCATCGCGGTCATGCACTTCCTTGAGCTTGCGCCGCGCATGAGCCCAGCAATAGGCCAGTTTGACGGATCCTGAGTTACGGCCCGGTTTGGTCAGGGCATTATAACCCGTATAGCCATCCACCTGCAGCGTACCGCTGAAGCCGGTCAGGAACTCCGTTGCGTGTTTGCCGCCACGCCCATCGGCGTAACAGAACACAACACCCGGTGGGGCGGTGCCCCCGAAGGGCCGCTCATCGCGGGCAATGGCCCAGAGATACCCGGTCTTGGTTCTGCCGCGCCCCGGATCGAGCACCGGACAGCGCGTCTCATCGGCAAAGAGCTTGCTGGAAGATTTGATATCTTTGAACAGATGATCCACCACGGGAGCAAGATGGAAGGATATCCGGCCCATCCAGCCCGCAAGGGTGGAGCGGTGCAGATCAAGGCCGGATCGGGCATAAATCTGCGCCTGCCGGAACAAGGGGCAGTGGTCGGCGTACTTGGAGACCGCCACCTGCGCCAATGTCCCCTCGGTAGGCAGGCCACCCTCGATCAGATGAACCGGTGCAGGTGCCTGGGCCACGCCAGCGTCCTTGTTCGGGCAGGCGTATTTGGGCCGGATGGTCACGATCACCCGCGCCTGGGCCGGAACAATATCCAGTCGTTCGGTGCGATCTTCGCCGATCCTGACCATCTCACCACAGCCGCAGGGGCATGTAATGCTGTCAGGCTCGATCACCTGTTCGATACGTTCCAGATGATCCGGCAGGTTCCCAAGGTTGCGCTGCGCAGGTTTGCGCTTCTTGCGCGGTTTGGTCATCTCGATTGTTTCTGACTGCGCCTCGGCCTCCGCTGTCGCGACCTCCAGATCTTCAAAAGCCAGTTGCCGTTCATCCGGGCTGAGCTTCTCGGAGCGTTTGCCATAGACCAGCTGGTGCAGTTCTTTGACAAAATGCTCCAGACGCGCGTTGATCGCCTCAAGTTCCACGTTCTGCGTGGCGAGAGCGGCGTTGCTTTCTTCGAGTGCACAATTGCGCGACGTCAGGTTGCTGTTCAACAGGCTCACGCCAAACGCCTCTTTCCGTGCCGCCAAAACAACCGCCCGCACCTCCGCGGGAAGGGCATCCAGATCAAGGGATTCAAGGGCGTCAGGCATGGCGTGTTCTTAGCAGATCAGGCCACGATTTACACCCTGTACATAAGGCTGAGAGTCACTCTGCCGCACCCGGTCGACGTGTCCGCCGCGCCGTCACCCGTCGCCAGTCCAGACCCTCAAACAGAGTCTCAAATTGCGCCTTGGACAGCCGCATCACGCCATCATGGACCCTGGGCCAGGCGAACTTGCCCTGTTCCAGCCGCTTGTACGTCATCACCAGACCGGACCCATCCCAAAGCAGAACCTTGATGCGGTCTCCACGTTTGGCGCGGAACACGATGATTACGCCCGAGTGCGGATCAAGGCCCGGATCGCGTTCAGCAACCGCCGCCAGCCCGTCATGGCCCTTCCTGAAATCCACCGGCCTGGTCGCAATCACAACCCGCACCGATTGAGACGGAACAATCATCCCTGTCGCGCCAGGTGCCGCGCAACATTCGCGATCCGTTTTGTGGCCGTGCTTTTGGGCAACCGGACAGTGACAGATCCCGCGATGATCTCAATACCGTCAAAGGGCGAAGGCGGTGGTGTCGCAAGCACTGCGATCTCTGCAAAACCAGACGTCTGACCCTCGTCACGCGCGACCTTGCGCCGGGCCGTCGTGCGCCATGTCGATAACCGCGTCGCCGACATACCGTGTTTGCGAGCCACACCCGCAACCGTCGCGCCTGGCGCATACGTCTCCGCCACAATCGCCGCACGCTCCGCCGCCGTCCGTAGTACAGGCCTGCGACGCGAAACCTCCGCCCCATCATCCAACATCAAATTACCTCCAGATCATTGGAGACCAGCATCTCATATCAAACCGCAAGCCGATACCATGGGGCGCCCGCACCGGTTACTATCGAGTTCGAACTGGTGGATCCCAGCGGCTGGGCCGAACGGCGTCGGCAATTCGATTTCGATCTCGCCACTGCGGCTTGGCAGGTGGCTGTAACACCCGGTGCCGAGCTGCGGGCGTTCTATGGATCAGACGCGGCCACCGCGGACGGCAGCAACAATCTTAGCGGCTTGTCTGATCCGGTCGTGGATGCGTTGATCGAACATGCTGTCGAAGCGGAAACCCGCGAAGAGCTTGTCGTTGCCGCAAGGGCGCTGGACCGCGTGCTACGATCGAAGCATATTTGGATCGGCAATTGGCACCTTGGCGCTCATCGCGTTGCGGTTTGGGATATATTCGGCATGCCAGACACGCCCGCACCATACGACTTCAATAGGGGTGTTGAGTTCTGGTGGCTCGACCAAGAAAAGCACGCCGCACTGATTGAAGCAGGCGCATTCTGACGTCTGTCTTACCGCGGCGCTGCCGGGTTCCGTGTCAGTATCGAATTTGCGCCAACAGCTCAAGGACGACAGGGCCCAGCCCTGCAACAATCAGATCCACGCCGTCCGGGTTGGGGTGCAACCGGTCGTCTTGCAGGTAATCCGATATCGGGCCATCCGCAGACCGAAGCGGCGCCAGAAGGTCTTTCAGAAACACGGCGTCAAACTCTTCCGCCAGCGTTTCGTATGCCTTGTCAAATGCCGATTTATATTCCGCCCCGTAGTTTCCGGGCGCCGGAAAGCCAATCAACATCGTTTCGACCCCGTGGCCTTTCGCAGCGGAGAGAACCGCCGCTAGGTTCTGGCGGGCGATTTCCGGGGCAATGCCGCGCAACATGTCATTTGCGCCCAACGAAACGATCAAACCATCGACAGCAGGCGTCAAAGTCCACTCTATCCGTGCCGCCCCGCCAGCGGTGGTGTCGCCGCTTACGCCGGCATTGATCAGCCGCACATCTGCACCGCGATCAGCCAGCCATCGCTCCAGCTTCGGAACGAGTCCCTGATCGACATGCAGCCCGTAACCTTGCGTCAGCGAGTCGCCAAGAACCGCAATGACCCGTGTTTCTGCTTGCGCGGCGCCTACGGAAATACCAATCATCAGCGCGAGCTTGAGTATTCCTCCGCCAATCCCATATGCCAGTGACGACCTGCGCAGCCGGAGTTTTCTGATGTCCCTTATCACTCTCGAAAATGCGCAGCTTGTCTTGGAGGGAAATGCCGGACGCGTCGAGATCCTGCGGGGCATAAGCCTTACAATCGAAAAGCAAGAGACATTGGGGCTCGTCGGACCGTCGGGCTCGGGCAAATCATCGCTCCTAATGCTGATCGCCGGCCTGGAACAGGCCACCGGCGGACGGGTTGAGGTTTTGGGCCATGAAGTCACGACGATGAATGAAGACGCGCTGGCCAGGTTCCGCAGCAAGCATATGGGAATTGTGTTTCAATCATTCCACCTTATACCAAGGGTTATTCAATCTGACCGACTTTCGCCCAGTTGCGGCTTGCGATGGATGTGATGGTTTGCGGTCTTGCGATGAGGTTGTTCCAGGCCTCGCACCCCGCGTCGAGAATCGCGTCATATGTGTCGAACGTCCGGTTTGCGAGCCATGTCTGGCGGAGATATTGCCAAATGTTTTCGGTTGGATTCAGCTCTGGTGATTTGGGCGGCAGAAACATGAGCGACAGGTTTTGCGGGATTTCCAGAGCGGATGTCGTGTGCCAGCCGGCTTGGTCCATGAGGATGACGGCGTGGGCGCCATCGGAGACAATTTTGCTGATTTCTTCCAGGTGGCGCTGCATCGCATAGGTGTCGGCTGCTGGCATCATGATCGCCGCGCCGGTGCCGCGTTCGGGGCAGATGGCGCCAAAAAGATACGCATTTTGGTAACGCTGATCGGCGGGCTGGCGGGGCCGTGTGCCCTTGCGTGCCCACTGGCGGACGCGGGTGTTCTTCTGACCGAGACGCATCTCGTCCTGGAACCAGATTTCGACGGGTTTGTCCGGCGGCACCCCCTGAAGCGTCTCCTTCAGATTGTCGCCGAAGTTTTTTTGAAATCCTCAATGACCTGCACGTCCTGCCCCGGGTGCTGAGGGCGTGCGCTGATGTGGGAAAAGCCCAGATTGTGCAGAATCTGCCCCACATGGCGCTCGTGATAGTCGACGCCAAAACGCGCCTTGATCACATTCTTCAAATCGACCCGCCGCCAGCGGACGACACCGTCCTTTTCAGGATCAGGACCGGTCTCGACAAGAGCCGCCAGTTCATCCAGTTGCGCATTGTCAAGGCGGGATCGCGAGCCTCCTCGCTGCCGATCCAGCAGCCCCGCTGGACCATCAGCGTTGAAACGGAGCACCCAGTCCCTGAGCGTTTGCCGGTCCATCCCGCCAATGCGGGCCGCAGCCCCACGCGACATGCCATCGGCGATAGCGGCAAGCGACAAAAGCCGTCGGCTCTGCCGGGCATCAGAACTCTCTGCGGCAAGCTTGCGCAGATCATTGGCGGTAAAATCGGCTCGCATCGGTATCCTGGCTGGCATCGGTGGTCTCCTTTGCCAATCTTGAATCACCTCAGCACCTCAGGCGGTACCCAAAATCCATAGCTGAGTCATTTTGAAGCACCCTTGGTATTATTCCCACTATGACGGCACTGGAAAACGTGGCGACGCCCCTTGAACTGGCAGGCCAAAGTGACGCCTTTGACCGCGCGAAATCCGAATTGGACGCGGTGGGCCTTTCGGATCGCATGCATCACTACCCCGCTCAATTGTCCGGCGGTGAGCAACAGCGGGTTGCCCTTGCGCGGGCTGCCGCGCCTCGCCCGGACATCTTTTTGGCAGATGAGCCGACAGGGAATCTGGATGCAACCAACGGCCAGATGATTGTGGATGCATTGTTCGATCTGCGTGACCGACATGCCAGCACGCTGGTCATGGTCACACACGCGGCGGATTTGGCGGCGCGATGCGACAGGACGCTGCGGCTGGCGGACGGGCGCGTTGCCGGAGACGGCGTGTGATCGCGAATAACGCGCTGAAATTCGCGCGCCGGGAGATGCGCGGCGGAATTCGTGGATTTCGCGTACTGCTTGCCTGTCTCGCATTGAGCGTCGCCGCTATCGCAGCCGTGGGCACAGTGCGGCAAAGCATCGAAACCGGGTTGGCCGTTGAAGGCGCTGCACTGCTTGGCGGCGACGCGGAAATCACTCTGACATACCGGTTCGCCACTGAATCGGAGCGAATGTGGATGGATGTAGCCGCGTTGCGTGTTTCAGAAATCGTCGATTTCCGATCAATGGCGGTCGTGGACCGGGGTGGCGAAAAAGAGCGCGGGCTGACGCAGGTCAAGGCTGTCGATGACACCTACCCAATCTATGGTGACGTGCGGCTGTCGCCGCCAATATCGCTAGAGGACGCATTCGCCGGGACCGGTGGAACACCCGGTGCTGTGATGGATGCCGTTTTGATCGGTCGCCTTGGGTTGAAAACCGGCGACGGGTTTTCACTTGGAAATCAAAACTTCATCCTCATGGCCTCTTTGGAGCATGAACCTGACAATGCTGGCGGCGGATTTGGTCTGGGTCCACGCACGCTGGTTCGACTGGACCATCTGGAAAATTCGGGATTGCTCGCGCCGGGGACATTGTTTGAAAGCGCCTATCGCTTGGAATTGCCGGGAGCCAACCTTGATGAGATAGAAGAAAGCGCGCGGCTGTCGCTTGAAGGCGCCGGTATTCGCTGGCGCGACTCTCGAAATGGCGCGCCGGGTGTGGCCGAATTCGTCGAGCGACTAAGCGCATTTCTGGTGCTGGTGGGACTGGCCGGGCTCGCGGTTGGCGGCGTTGGAATTTCGGCTGCGGTTCGAAGTTTTCTGGAAGAAAAAACCAGCACAATCGCCACGCTGAAAACCCTCGGCGCGAGCAGCAGCACAATCTTTATGACCTACGCGGTGCAAATCGGACTTGTGGCGGCAATTGGAATTGCTGCAGGATTGGCCGTTGGCTCGCTGGCTCCGATGGCATTAGCGCCGGTCATCGAGGCGCGACTGCCCGTGCCTGCGGTTTTTGAATTTCATCCCTCGGTACTCGGCGAGGCATCAATATACGGCGCTTTGGCTGCCGCGATTTTTTCGATCTGGCCGTTGGCGCGGACAGAAATGGTCCGGGGATCGGCGTTGTATCGGATCGGATTGGACGCCGCGTTGCCAAGGCCGCGTGCTCGGTACATTCTGCTTATTATCGTTCTGATCGCGGTGTTGGTATTCTCCGCAGCCTGGTTCTCCGGGCTGGTGCGCCTTACTCTCTGGTCCGCATTCGGATTGACGGTCGCTCTTTTTGCGCTTTGGCTGATGGCACAACTTGTGCGCAAGATTGCCGCTTGGCTATCCCGACGTCGCTTAACGCGCGGGCGCAGCGCGCTTCGCATGGCGCTTGGTTCAGTTGCAGGGCCGGGATCGGAAGCCCTGTCAGTGATACCATCGCTCGGACTGGGTCTCGCGGTGTTGGCCGCAATCGGTCAGATCGATTCCAACCTGCGCAGAGCGATTGCCACCAACTTGCCCGAAATTGCACCAAGCTATTTCGTTGTCGATATTCAGACGGCGCAACTGAACGACTTTCTTTCCAATGTTCGGGCCGATCATGGTGTCACAAAGGTCGACACAGCACCAATGCTGCGCGGTGTGATCACGCGCATTAACGGGCAACCGGCGGCGGATGTTGCCGGTGACCATTGGGTCATTCAGGGAGACCGTGGCCTCACCTATTCAAACGCACCACCGGAGGGCACCGAATTGACCGCCGGCGAATGGTGGCCGGGTGATTATAGCGGCACACCCCAAATCAGTTTCGCGGCGGAAGAGGCCGCCGAAATTGGCCTTTCGCTTGGCGATGAATTGACGATCAACATTCTCGGGCGAGATTTCGATGCGACCATCACGAGTTTTCGCGACGTTGATTTTTCGACCGCGGGTATCGGGTTTGTCATGTCGATGAATCCATCTGCGCTGGCCGGTGCGCCCCACAGCCATATCGCAACCATTTACAGCGATGAAGCCGCTGAACCACGTCTGCTGCGAGAGGTCGGAAACAACTGGCCCAACATGACAATGATCGGGGTTCGGGATGCTATTGAACGTGTCAGTGACATACTTGGCGGGATCGCCTCTGCTGTCACCTATGGCGCCTTCGCGACGCTGTTGACCGGGTTCATCGTTCTGATCGGTGCGGCAGCCGCAGGCCAGAGCGCCCGTACTTACGAGGCTGCGATTCTGAAAACGCTCGGCGCATCCCGGCGAACCGTTGTTGCCAGTTTTGCCTTGCGATCCGCGATCTTTGGCCTTGCGGCAGGTATCGTTGCAGTCGTTGCCGGCGGCACTGCTGGTTGGGCGGTTATGACGTTCGTCATGGAGTCCGACTTTGCGTTTGAACCGCTTACTGCGGTCGCCGTCGTTCTGGGTGGCGCGACCGCGACGCTGATCGCCGGACTTGCTTTCACATGGGGACCGCTGGCCGCGCGCCCTGCGCAAGTCCTTCGCGCAGTTGAATAACGACAGGTTGGACCGGTTTCGCGAGAAAGCGGCCATTCTCACGCCGCAAATAGCATTGGCCCCTAGTTCACAGTATTACGCTGGGCTAAATTCCACTTTGCCAACCGCAACGTAGTGATTGGCGTCTGAAGCCGCGTAGGGAGGTTGTCTTACGCCGAATTCCATTCGTGCCACTTCTCGGTGCCGACGCAAGCGGTTGATAAATCGACTCGCTGCAAATGCTCAATTTGCCAACGAAGTTCCGGTCACAAAGCTGTAGGACTGCTCGACGAGATGAATTACCACGCCAAGTTCGTCTTCTGTGGTCGGCGTGTAGATCATTACAAAACCCTCCCATCCGTCGCGTTCACTGGCCCAGGGATGCGCGATCGCCCAGCCAGCCGCAATTGCGGCGCGGGCAAGGTCCGGTTCCAGCGACGCGTGCAGGCTGCCATCGGGGTGTAAGTGGGCGAATTCCCGTCCACCGACGATGACCTCTGGATGCGCGAGTGTCATGTCGCCTTCCAACTGGAAACCAACAGCGCCCGGCAGTGAGACGCGCGTCGCCCCGAGGTTCACACCGGGAAAGCGCCCAACACGATTCAAAAGTGCCTGCGACAATTCTGGCACCGGCTGGACGCCGATTTGAACGTGCGGCACTCCATTTGTGGTTTGTGGGATTGGGGTCTCGCGCAGCGGCAGAGTATCTGCTGAAGCGGCCCCAAGCGATGCAAACGTCAAGGCGAGCAACCACGAAAACAAACTCAGTCGATTATCCGGCATTCTCGTTTCCTTTCAAAGAGGATGTCCAATGGCCATGTCGTTCGCTCCCGGCCAAATTGACCGGAAGCGACGAAATGGATGCGGTGGATCAACCCTCAGGTGTCCAAGGATACGGCCCCATCCACAGATCAAGCATGACGCGCAGGGCGTTGATTTCCAGCCAGTCATCATAATGCGCCCAATGTGCGTATTGCGGAAGGTTAATCACGCCCGGAATTTCGAAGGCCGGCGTTCCCTTTTGGAATTCCGCAAAGATCGCGTTGCGGACATCGACGATGAATTGCTTTTCTTCCTCGACATGCGTCTTCGTGCAGCCATTCGGAACCTGGTCGGCGGGCAGCTCGTTATGCGAACAAACGGCCACATCGAAATCAAGTTCCAGAATCTCGCCCAGCGTCCGCTCCCACTCGCCGATATTAAAATCCGGTACGATTGAGAACATCACCCGGTTCGGGGTAACCAGATCGGCGATATAACCAACACGCTTTTCCGGGATGACATAGACGATCATGCCAAGGCCGTGGTTCAGGCCCAGATAGTGCTGTTCGATCGTGACGCCACCAAGGGTAATGTCGTCTTGGTTTCCGTCCCAGACAATATCAGGTGGCGAGGTATCCATTCCCGGGTTGGCGGCCAGCCAGGCGGCGGCCTGGGCATGCATGACGGTTTCGGCACCGGCATCCTGAAAG
This sequence comes from uncultured Paracoccaceae bacterium, assembly GCA_951812305.1. Classification (GTDB taxonomy): domain Bacteria; phylum Pseudomonadota; class Alphaproteobacteria; order Rhodobacterales; family Rhodobacteraceae; genus Rhodobacter_B. Next base: position 524,694 of record CATOSB010000001.1, on the reverse strand, counting down.
ACCTTGCCACCGCTGGAATGATCCCAGTGATTGTGGCTGTGCAATGCGTATTTGATCGGCTGATCGGTCACTTCACCAATGGCTGCGATCAGTTTTTCGCCGTGCGCCGAACTGACGGTTTCAAAGACAGCTACACCGTCATCGGTTACCAGAAACATCGAATGGTATCCGTTGCCGCCGCCGAAGCTGTAAACGCCGGGCGCGATTTCATTGGTGTAGGAAAGCGGTTCTTCCGCCTGCAGCGGTCCAGTTAGGCCCAACGCCAGCATGGACGCCGCAATTGTTCGAATAATCGTTCGTTTCATGGTCATCCTCCAATTCATTATGTCGGGTTCGGTATCGTGAAGCCGATTTATGGGGTTTAGTACAACTCGTTTCATTATGCAACATTTTGTACTGCTATAAAACATGGTGTTCACAAAACTGTTATTCTGTCCTAAAGATCGGCCATGGACAAATCATCTGACCCCCGATTGGAAGCAACGCAGGCCCATGCGCTACAGGCCGCATTGGACTTGTTTCAAAATGAAGGCGTGCGCGCGGTGACACATGGTGCGATCAGCAGCGCGACCGGCATTTCCCGCAGCACGCTGTACCGGCACTGGCCCAAGCTGGAAGATCTGCGCAACGCGGCCATCGCACGCGCCGCAACCGGGCCAAACAGCCCGCCGCGCACAAATGGCCCGCTAAAGACCGACCTGATCTGGATGCTGGGGTATTTGATGACCGCCCTGAACGACACGCCCTGGGGCAAGATCGCACCACAAGTCATTTCCGTCGCCGCAACCGATGATCAAACCCGCAACCTTCTGCGCAACTGGATCGCGGACCGCAGCCAGGATGTCCAATCCGTCTTCGATGCGGCAGTCGCACGTGGAGAGATCGCCCAAGACGCACCAATTGCGCAGCTGATCGAATTGTCCATCGCCGTTCCTTATTTTCGCAAGCTTGTCGCAGGCCTGCAGCTTGACCACGAATGGCTGGACACGCACGTAGACATGATTTGTAAACTGGCTACTTTGAATTCGATGGATTGACTGCCGATCAAAAAATGCATTGAGGCGACTACGTTGCGAGATTTTCCAAAATTTCGCTTCCCGCCTGTATCGCGCCAGTGATGGGATTGTTTGCCGTGTTAATTGGCCCCGTCCAACGTGCTGCAGTTTGCATGAACGCCCTGTGTGGATGTATATGGACCCCGCCTAATTGCAACGGTCTGTTTGGTCTGGTTCAGGATCACGATTGCTGACGTATATCCGGCTTCTGTGAGCGGCCCGATGCATCGTCACCGCGAGCCCCGATGGATTTCCGCTTGCTTCCCCCTCATTGGCTCCAAGGCATCAGCTTTGCTGTGCCGATCCACACACCAGGTTCAAGAAGCAACGGGTCGTGTCGTTATCACCATCCCATGCCAATTTGCTGCAATATTCTGGGGCGTCCTTCCGTCTTAGCTTTTCGTTATTGTCTTAGGTCGGGACGGCGGGTTGATATTCTGCACCATCTGACAGGACTGACCAAACGATCCTGGCGTTCTTGTTGGCGAGCGCGACAGCAACCACATTTGGGTGTCGCCTGTCGCGCATCCGTTCGATCCACAGACTTCTCGCGTCTGTTTTGCCACCTGCCTTCCGAAGAACTGCACGAGCGCCATGGATCATTAAGGTACGCAAGTATCGGTCTCCGCGTTTGCTGATCCCAAACAGGCGGGATTTGCCGCCACTGGATCGTTGTTTGGGAACAAGCCCAAGCCACGCAGCAAATTGCCGTCCGTTCTTGAAGCACGTCCGGTCACCAACAGCGGCAACCAGCGCCGTCGCCGTTATCGGCCCGATCCCCTCGATCTTACCAATACGCTGGCACATCTTGTTGGACCGAAAGAGGTCTCGGATGCGCTTTGTGTAAGCTGCAATGCGTTGATCCAATTCATTGAGTTCTTCGCGCACGTCGCAGACCAATTCGATGAGCATCGCGCCCAGCATGTGATCGCCGTCGGCAATCTGCGACAAAGCAAGCCGGATCCTTGAGATGTCTCGGGCGACGACCAGGCCGTGCTCAGCCAACAGCCCCCGGATCTGGTTCACCAACCTGGTCCGATCTGACACCAGCCTCTGGCGGATTCGATGAACGGCCTGGATCTCAAGCTGTTCCGCGGACTTGACTGGTACGAAGCGCATCGAAGGTCTGCTGATGGCCTCGCAAATCGCTTCGGCATCATTCCGGTCGTTCTTGTTGGATTTGACATAGGGCGTCACAAACTGCGGTGAGATCAGACGAACTTCGTGGCCAAGATCTGCAAAGACCTTGGCCCAATAATGCGAACCGCTACAAGCCTCCATCCCAACTATGCAGGGCGGGATGTCAGCGAAGAACTGGGTGACGGCATCACGTCGCAGTGTCTTTTTCAGAACCGCTTTGTCCTGAGCATCCACGCCGTGGACCTCAAAGACGTTCTTTGCCAAGTCCAAACCAATTCGCACAATTTCCATGATATGTCTCCTTGCTTTGCAAATGCCCAATCGTCGCCGCCCGAGGGTGGCGGGGTCCATACCATTGGCTCCTGCATGGCAAGACATTTTTTGAGCTGATATGAGCGTCTGTCAGATGCAGTCGTGTGTTCCCATTGCCCGGCAGGCGATTTGCATTGCAAATCTGCCGAAAGGGGCCTGTTAGCGCAGCGCACGTGGCCGCTGGCCCTGATGGTTTCCGCTGACCAAGTCCCAAACCGCAATACGGACAACGTAGTGTCCCCGACATTCGACGGGGTGTCTTGGTTGGCGGGCTGACATTGCTCCATCATTTCAATGGTCTTGCGTCTCTTTTGTTCCTTTTCCGTTTCTATGCCGCCTGGGGCTGGTAGCGTTCGTTTCGTGTCAGGACGGCCCAGACGATCCGAGCGGTTTTATTGGCCATGGCCACGGTTGCTAGTCTTGGAGGCTTTCGTTCCAACAGGGCGATTGCCCATGGATCTACGCGGTCTGGACTATCCTTCATGTGCCTCAGTCGGGCCGTCATACCCGCCACCAATAGCCGTCTGACGTACTTGTCTCCCATTTTTGAGATGCGCCCCAGGCGTTCTTTGCCGCCGCTTGATCGGTTGATAGGCGTCAGCCCCAGCCAGGCAGCAAACTCTCGTCCATTGCGGAACTGATGCCCGTCGCCTGCTGTCGCGACGATGGCCGAGGCTGTGACTGAGCCAACCCCGGGAATGGTTCGCAACAGCATAACTTGGGGGTCTCTTCTGCCTTCAAGCAAGATGCGTTTGTCGTACCAGAGAATGCGCAGGTGCAGGGCAACCATCTGATTGCACAGGTTGGTCAAAACATCGATGGCAACTTCGGGAATGCTTGGGCGGTTTCCGTCTAACACTGCTTTTGCAAACTTCACAGCACTGCCGATCCCCTGTGGGATCACGATCCCGAACTCGCCCAACAGCCCGCGCAACATGTTGCTGAGCTGGGTCCGCTGCCGCACGACCATGTCACGGGCACGGTGGAGGAAAAGGACACCCTGCTGCTCCTCGGTCTTGATGGCGACAAAGCGCATCGTAGGGCGCGTGACAGATTCGCAGATCGCTTCTGCGTCGATGGCGTCCGACTTGCCACGTTTCACGTAGGCCTTCACATACATCGCGGGCATCAGCCGGACCTCATGGCCTAGCTTGCGAAACTGCCGCGCCCAATGGTGGCTAGATCCGCATGCCTCCATGCCGATGAGACACGGCTCAAGGTTCTCGAAAAACTGTAAAAGCTGCGCCCGCTTGATTGCTCGATTGAAAACAACGCATCCATCCGTTGTGACCCCGTGCACCTGAAAGATGTTCTTGGCCAGATCTACGCCAACTGTTGTAACCTGCATTGGGTGGCTCCTTTCCTAGCAGTGATAGACAACTGCACTATGGCGCATTGCGACGCCGGTGAAGCAGGAGCCATCCACCCCATCCGTAATGCGAGCTGCATCTGCAGCATCGTGATCAGTTGCCGGATGTCGGCTAATGGGATGTACCGGCTGCTTCACCCAGCAGGTTAGGCTTGGCCAATTTCTGCAAGTAGGAGAAGTAGCATGGCGAGGAACGATTTTGATGAGTTGATGTCGATTGGCATCGATATTGGCAAAGACACATTCCATATCGTGGCATTCGACCCCGACGGTCAGTTGGTGATGCGCAAGCAGATCAAACGGCTGGGTTTGGTTGCGACGTTTGAGAAGCTGCCCAGTTGCGTGGTCGGAATGGAGGCGTGCCTGAGCGCGCATTTCGTCAGCCGGACGCTGCGCAAGCTGGGCTTCAAGCCGCGCATCATCCCGGCGATCTATGTTAAACCGTTCATCAAAGGCCAGAAGAATGACTACAACGACGCAGAAGCGATAGCCGAAGCGGCACTACGACCCAATCTGCCGGTTGTCCCCGAGAAGAGCCAGGAACAGCTCGACTTGCAGGCGCTGCATCGCGTTCGGTCACGGCTGGTGTCGCGCCGGACAGCTACGATCAACCAGATCCGCGCCTTTCTGATTGAACAGGGGATCACGGTACGCAAAGGACTGCGTGCGCTGAGGAACTCATTTGAGACGATCCTAGAGGAGCGCAAGGACGAGATATCGCCGCGAATGCGAACGATCCTGATTGGTCTTTACGGCGATTGGCTGTGGCCGGATGATCGGATCGATACCGTTTCGAAAGAGATCGAACAAATAAGTCGCACTGAAGAGAACTGCTTCAACGTCATGACGATCCCTGGTATTGGCCCGATGATCTCAACGGCCATGGTCGCAGCGATTGGGACAGGCGAGGCATTCCAACGCGGTCGTGATTTTGCTGCCTGGGTCGGCTTGGTACCACGACAATACAGCACGGGTGGCCGCACGGTTCTGGGGCGGATCACGAAGCGTGGCAGCCGATACCTGCGCATGCTCTTCGTTCAAGCTGCAAAGGTCATCCTGATGCGAACCAACAGGTGGCCGGACTTCAGTTTTGGTGAATGGCTGACACGCGCTGCCGAACGAATGAATAGAAACAAACTTGCCATCGAGCTGGCTAATAAGTTGGCGCGCATGGCCTGGAGCATATTGAGGCACAAGACGGTGTTTGACGCACCAAGAGACGAGGTCGCCATCGGCATCTAAGCTGAAGCGGCTCAAAGGAGTTCGCGACAGATCGAAAGCATGGAACGGAATAATTACGCCCCCAGAGTCTGACGGCCCAAACGGTCAACCAAGACCTTGCGGCTAATGAGACCACGGCGCGTGCGTAACCCCAACAAGGCCACGACCGGCGTGTCGATCAACAGGCCGGATACATATGAGCGACTTCCGAGAACATGCTAGAAATCATTTGCGAACAGCAGCCGGTACATACATTTGGGCCGTCCAATACGATTTTAGTGGATAAATTTCTGCAAGCTTGCGTATGCCAAGGCAAGGTGACCCGTGCCATCAAAAAGGCGAAAATCGCCGTCGGCACGTCGTTAAGTGCGGTCTCTAAATTGGGAGTGGAAGGTCCGTTCGCATGTTACCATTTCTGGGTTGTTCTCGCATTTGAACTGATCAGCTGTTGCATCAATGATAATGCGGTCCTTTTCCAACCAGGCGTGCGAAGAGTTTGTCTTGACGCACCAACCAGAAACGTACTGGAACACACCCAGGCCCTCGTCCTTCAGGTACGCCGCCAATAGCTCTGCGACATCACCGCAGCATCCGCGAGGAAAATTCTCAAAAGGCGTTCCAAGTCGAGAGTGACACCGCTCCATGGCCTTGCGAAAACGCAGCACCGCTTCTTCAATAGCTCTTTCATCCATCCACCTCTTTTACCATCAAACAGCGTGAATTGATGCACTCGCTGCGAACGGCAGCTAAGCGGGCTGCCACCGCAGCATTCAGGACGCAGGGTGAAGGTCGCAAAGGGGCCGATAGCGCCCGCATAACTATCTGATAACACTGAAGAAGTGGTGCCGGTGATAGGACTCGAACCTACGACCCCATCATTACGAATGACGTGCTCTACCAGCTGAGCTACACCGGCACTCACGGCGCGTTTAATAGGTCACCGCAGCTCTCGCAAGATGCAACTTATGCCAGGTATAACCCGCACTTGCCCCGCGCGGTTGCAATTGGCTAGAAAGCCCGGGTGACTTTCAGGAGAAGCACATGGTCGACATCGCCACCCGAGTCTGGAACCACAAATGGAAGATCGACCCGATTGTGCGGTCGCTGATCGATACGGATTTTTACAAACTCCTGATGTGTCAGTCGGTCTTTCGCAACAAACCCGACACCAAGGTCACGTTCAGCCTGATTAACCGATCCAAGCACATCCCGCTCGCCAATCTGATCGACGAGGGCGAGCTGCGCGAACAACTGGACCATATTCAATCCCTGTCACTTTCTCGCGGTGAAAGCACCTGGCTGCGCGGTAACACGTTTTATGGCAAGCGCAGCATGTTCACGCCCGAATTTATGGAATGGTTCGAGGCGCTGCGTCTTCCGCCTTATCATCTCGAAAAGCGCGGCGATCAGTATGAACTGACATTTGAAGGATCATGGCCGGAAGTCATGCTTTGGGAAATACCAGCGCTGGCCGTTTTAATGGAACTTCGCGGCCGCGCGGTTCTCGGCCAGATGCGCAGGTTCGAGTTACAAGTTCTTTACGCGCGTGCAATGACAAAGCTCTGGCAAAAGATCGAAACATTGCGGGGGCTTGACGGCCTTTTGATCGCCGATTTTGGCACAAGGCGTCGGCATTCCTTTTTGTGGCAGGACTGGTGCGTGCAGGCGATGATTGAGGGCTTGGGCGGCAAATTCATCGGCACGTCCAATTGCCTGGTCGCCAAGAACCGCGACGTGGAAGCCATTGGCACCAACGCCCATGAACTGCCGATGGTATACTCTGCTTTGGCTGAAACAGACACTGAACTGGCGCAAGCGCCATATGACGTGCTGGCCGACTGGCAGGAAGAACATGACGGCAATCTGCGCATCATCCTTCCCGACACCTATGGCACAGAAGGCTTCCTCGCGAATGCGCCCGACTGGCTGGCTGGCTGGACTGGCATCCGTATCGATTCCGGCGATCCGGCGACCGGCGCCGAGATTGCAATCAAGTGGTGGAACGACCGCGGCGAGGATCCGCGCGAAAAACTGGCGATCTTCTCCGACGGGCTGGACGTGGATGAAATATCTTCGCTTCACGCCCAGTTCGGCGACCGTACGCGGGTGAGTTTCGGTTGGGGCACCAAACTCACCAATGACTTCCGCGGACTAACACAGAACGACGCACTTGCCCCATTCAGCCTCGTCTGTAAGGCTGTCGCCGCCAATGGCCGCCCGACGGTGAAACTGTCGGACAACCCCAACAAGGCGATGGGCCCGGTGTTGGAAATCGAACGTTACAAGCGGGTATTCGGGGTCGGTGTGCAGAAGGAATTGGCCGTAGAGGTTTGAGAACACCGCTCGCTGTCGCCTTTTCATGTTGAAGCCGTGATCAGTTCGCCTAATTAGCAGCTCCTAACTGCAACTTCGGCTGGCAGATGTTTGAGGCGGCAGTTTTGGCTGACACTAACGCACCGCCTCAACCCGCCCCGGCAAGCAGAATGTCGAACGGTAAGGATTGTGGTCGTCAATGGTTCTTGCCAGCAATAGCTTAAACGTTATGGTTCAACGGATAAAAATCAATTCTTGGGAGGAATGATATGAAACGACTGACAAAGTTTCTGGCTGCCACCGCGATTGTTAGCGCAAGCAGCCTCAAGGCTGCCGAGCTGGAAGTTGTCCACTGGTGGACATCCGGTGGCGAAGCTGCGGCTGTGGCCGAATTCGCCAAGGCGCTGGACGCCACGGGCGATCACACATGGGTCGATGGCGCGATTGCGGGCGGTGGCGGCACCAATGCGATCCCGGCGGTTGTGTCGCGGATGCTGGGCGGCGATCCTCCCGGTGCGACACAGTTCAACCATGGCCGTCAGGCGGAAGAGCTCGTGGCCGAGGGTCTGTTCCTCGACTTGACCGCTTTGGCTGAGGAAGAGGGCTGGCACGACTTTGTGTTCCCGTCGTCGCTCTTGGATGCCTGTACACTGGATGGCAAGCTCTATTGCGTGCCGGTCAACATCCATTCATGGCAGTGGATCTGGCTGAACAATGAAGCCTTCGCCAAAGCTGGCGTCGATGTGCCAGCCGACTGGAATGGTCTTGTGGCTGCTGCCGACGCGCTTCGCGGGGCGGGGGTTGCGCCGCTGGCCACAGGATCACAAGCTTGGCAATCGAGCGGGTTGATCACGCAAGTTTTGGCAGTGAACGTTGTTGGCACGGAGGCGTGGCGTCGTGTGAACGTGGACAAGGATGCCGAGTTCGCCGCAAGCGCGGACTATGCTCCAGTGTTCCAAGCCGCGGAAACCGCGCGTGATCTGTCGCAAGACATCGAAGTCACCGACTGGAACCTTGCGACTGCTGCGGTCATCACCGGTCAGGCCGCTGCGCAGATCATGGGTGACTGGGCACAGGGTGAATTCGCCGTGGCCGAAGCGGTCGCAGGTGAAGACTATACCTGTCTGCCGGGACTTGGTCTGAACGAGGTGCTGCAACTTGGCGGTGACGCGTTCTATTTCCCAAAGCAGGATGACGCGGATGTCGAGGCGGCGCAGTTGAAAATGGCCTCGCTGATGATCTCGAAAGAGGTTCAGGTCAGCTTCAACCTCAAGAAAGGCTCGCTGCCGATCCGAGGTGATGTTGATTTGTCAGCCGCCAATGACTGCATGAACAAGGGCCTGAAAATCCTTGCCGATGGCAACATCCTGCCGGGCGCTGACATGGCGCTGACTCGCGACACGGTAGAACAGATCAACGACCTGATGGTCCAGTTCTGGAACAGCGATATGTCCGCCGCAGAAGTGCAGGAAAAATACGCAACCCTGATCGGACGCGCTGAATAATCCGGCCAGACTGAAAAACCGGGGCGGCGCCTTTCTGGCGCTGCCCCACCAAACACTTACGGGGATGGGGACCGCCATGGCTGGCGCAAAGCGGCCAAATTCGCTTTTCAGAAATCTTGCCGGAAAAATTGCCTCGATCCCGATGGTCCTGACGGCGGTGGTGATCTTTGTCGGTTGTACGCTGTGGACCGTGGCCTATTCCTTCACCGGATCAAAGCTGTTGCCACGCTGGCGCTGGGTGGGTCTGGATCAGTATGACCGTCTTTGGGAGACGGATCGCTGGATCATCTCGATCGGCAATCTCGCAATCTACGGGTCACTGATGATGATCCTGTCACTGGCGCTGGGGTTTCTGCTTGCCGCTCTGCTGGATCAGAAAATCCGCGGCGAGAATGTCTTTCGCACCATCTTCCTTTACCCCTATGCACTCAGCTTCGTTGTCACAGGCCTGACTTGGCAGTGGTTGTTGAACCCGGATTTCGGTGTCCAGAAAATGGTACGAGACTGGGGTTGGGAAAGCTTTCAATTTGCGCCCTTATCCAATCCCGACTGGGCCATCTACGGCGTCTTGATGGCGGGGCTTTGGCAGGGCACCGGGCTGGTCATGGTGATCATGCTGGCGGGTGTCAGGGGCGTTGATGAGGATGTCTGGAAGGCCGCTCGAGTGGACGGCATCCCCACATGGAAGACCTATATCTTCATCGTTATCCCGATGATCCGGCCAATATTTGTGACCGCCATCGTGCTGGTCGCCACGGGTATAATCAAGGTTTTCGACCTGATCGTCGCGCAAACCGATGGGGGCCCGGGCTTGGCAACCGAAGTGCCCGCCAAATACGTCTATGACATGATGTTCAGCTCTCAAAATCTCGGTCAGGGTTTCGCCGCCTCAACTACAATGCTGGTCGTCGTTCTGATCATCATCATCCCGTGGTCGATCTATGAATTCGGAGGTCGCCGGAATGAGCGCTGAGTTGACCGGCCCACACGGCCCCAAGCCCGCTTCGCCATTCACGTTCGGCAATATCTTCGTCTATGGCACGATCACAATCCTTGCGATCTATTACCTCGCGCCTCTTTACGTGATGGTCGTGACCTCGCTGAAAGGTATGCCGGAAATCCGGCTGGGCAATGTCTTTGCCTTGCCGTCCGAGGTCACGTTCGAGCCGTGGATCAAGGCCTGGGTGTCGGCCTGCACCGGTTTGAACTGCAACGGGCTGGCACCGGGGTTCTGGAATTCCGTCAAGATCACCGTGCCATCCGTGGTGATTTCCATCGCGGTGGCCAGCGTCAACGGCTACGCGCTGGCAAACTGGCCCTATCGCGGCGCGAATGTCTTTTTCACCATCCTGATTTTTGGAGCATTCATCCCCTATCAGCTGATGTTGTATCCCATCGTGATCCTGCTGCGCGAATTGGGGGTCTTCGGTGATCTGGCAGGTCTGGTCATCGTGCATTCGATCTTTGGCATGCCGATCCTGACGCTGCTGTTTCGGAACTATTTCAGTTCTCTTCCTGGGGAACTGTTCAAAGCTGCGCGTATCGACGGGGCTGGGTTCTGGGGCATTTTCTTCCGGGTGATGCTGCCGATGTCGATCCCGATCCTTGTGGTTGCGGTGATCCTGCAGGTCACAGGTATCTGGAACGATTTCCTGTTCGGCATCGTCTATACGCGCCCCGACAGCTATCCGATGACGGTGCAACTGAACAACATCGTAAATTCGACCTATGGCGAGAAGGAATACAACGTCAACATGGCCGCCACGATCCTAACCGGGCTGGTGCCGCTGACGATCTATTTCGTTTCGGGCAAACTCTTCGTGCGCGGCATCGCCGCTGGCGCTGTCAAAGGCTGATCCTAATGCAAGCTGAAGAACTCTCTGTTGAAATCAAGGGGCTGGAGCTGAACTTTGGTTCGGTCAATGTGTTGAAGGATCTGAATCTGTCCATCGCGCATGGAGAGTTTCTGGTGCTGTTGGGGTCGTCGGGCTGCGGCAAGTCCACTTTGCTGAACTGTATCGCGGGGCTGTTGGATGTATCGGGCGGCCAGATATTCATCCACGACAAGAACGTGACCTGGGAACAGCCGTCCAAGCGCGGCATCGGCATGGTGTTTCAGTCCTATGCGCTTTACCCGCAGATGACGGTTGAGGGAAACCTGAGCTTCGGTCTGAAAAACGCGCGGCTGCCGAAGGATGAGATCAAGAAACGCGTTGCCCGTGCGGCGGAAATCCTGCGCATTGAGCCATTATTGAAACGCAAGCCCGCTGCCCTGTCCGGTGGCCAGCGCCAGCGCGTTGCAATCGGGCGCGCATTGGTGCGCGACGTCGATGTCTTCCTGTTTGATGAGCCTTTGTCGAACCTCGACGCCAAGTTGCGTACCGACCTGCGCGTTGAAATCAAACGCCTGCACCAGCAGCTTGAAAACACCATGATCTATGTCACCCATGATCAGGTCGAGGCGATGACGCTGGCTGACCGCATCGCAATTATGCGCGACGGCAAGATCCAGCAACTGGCGACACCGGCGGAAATCTACAACAAGCCGGTCAACAAATACGTCGCGGATTTCATTGGTTCGCCGGCGATGAATTTCCTGCAAGGCACGTTGGACGGCACCGATTTCCGCTGTGGCGATCACACATTCAAAACCGACGGCTACCCATTCCAGAACCCGGCTTCCGGCAGGGCCTGGGTCGGCATTCGTCCTGAACACATCGCGACCGGAGAGGCGGCAGAATCCATGCCCAACGTGGTCACGAGCGTTGTCGACATTGTCGAACCGATGGGGTCGGACACGCTGATCTGGGCCTCCGTCGCCGGGGAAAGCTTTCGCATCCGCGTCGACGGGCTGACCAACATCCAGCACGATGATGAAATCCGCATTGGCTTTGATCTGGCGCAAGCGTCGATCTTTGACGTGGAATACGAACTGAGACTTTAGCGAAACAGCGATTTGGACAGGTCATGGAACTCGACCCCACCCCCCATATCAAGGCGATCAAAGCGCACCTGAATGCAAGAACGGATGTCAAAGCCGCCTTCAATCGCTGTCGCGACGCAATGTTAAGAGAAGTTGAGACGGTTCGCGCCGCCCACGACGCCGGTCGCCCGGTGATCCCGGAGATTTCCTATCACGACATTGCCGCCGGCACCGTTTCCGACAATGCCCGCGCCGAGGTACGGCATCGTGGTTGTGTCATTGTGCGCGAAGTGTTTGACCGCGCGCAGGCGCAGGATTGGAATAACGAGATCGGCACCTACGTTGAACGTAACGACTATTTTGCGCGGGCCAAGGAAAAGGCCGGAATCGACAAGTATTTCAGCCAACTCGACGATGCAACGCCGCAGATTTTTGGCCTTTACTGGTCGCGCCCACAAGTCATGGCGCGCCAAGCCGAAAGCATGGCCAACACCAAACGGTTCCTGAACCGACTTTATGATGTCGACGCGCCCGCGGGGCCGGAATTCGACCCCGACAATGATTACGCCTATGCCGACCGCACGCGCCGCCGCCAGCCCGGCGACACGACGCTGGGGCTGTCGCCACATATGGACAGCGGGTCCTATGAACGCTGGTGCGACCCGGCCTATCACGCCATTTATGCGCCAATCTTTGCAGGCGCGTTTGAGGACTATGATCCGTGGAAAGCCGCCTTTCGGACGCAAACGCGAGAATTTGCTTCGCCCGCCGTTTGCTCCATGTTCCGCACATTTCAAGGCTGGACCGCGCTGACCGCTCAAGGTCCCGGCGACGGAACACTTAGCCTGATCCCGATTGCCAACTCCATTGCCTATACGCTCTTGCGCGCGCTTCAGGACGATGTGGCACCGGATGACCTTTGCGGTGCGTGGCCCGGGCGGGCGCTTGGTCTAAATCCTGAATGGCATCGGGATCTTCTCCACGGCCTGATCACGATTCCGACTGTGCATCCGGGCGACACCGTCTGGTGGCATCCGGATGTCGTGCACTCGGTCGCGAATGAGCACAATGGCAGCGATTACGCCAATGTCATCTATATCGGCGCCTCACCCGTCTGCGCCAAGAACGAGGCCTACGCGCGCAAACAGGCAGAAGCATTTCTCGCGGGTCGCAGCGCGCCCGATTTTTCTGCGGAAGATTTCGAGGTGGATTTCGAGGGCCGCGCGACAGAGGCCGACCTAACAGAGCTTGGGCGTCGTCAGATGCGGCTTTCCTGAATTCCGACCTGCCGAAACTGAAATGTCGGGGCGCACTGTCGCCACCTGATCGCATCAAGCTTTGATGTCATGATCGAGGACAAGAACACCATCAATTCCGCCAAGTGCGTTTGCTGACTTTTGGCTGTGCCGACACTTACGTGCTGCAGCCATGCATCCTTATACCAAGGGTGCTTCAAAATGACTCAGCTATGGATTTTGGGTACCGCCTGAGGTGCTGAGGTGATTCAAGATTGGCAAAGGAGACCACCGATGCCAGCCAGGATACCGATGCGAGCCGATTTTACCGCCAATGATCTGCGCAAGCTTGCCGCAGAGAGTTCTGATGCCCGGCAGAGCCGACGGCTTTTGTCGCTTGCCGCTATCGCCGATGGCATGTCGCGTGGGGCTGCGGCCCGCATTGGCGGGATGGACCGGCAAACGCTCAGGGACTGGGTGCTCCGTTTCAACGCTGATGGTCCAGCGGGGCTGCTGGATCGGCAGCGAGGAGGCTCGCGATCCCGCCTTGACAATGCGCAACTGGATGAACTGGCGGCTCTTGTCGAGACCGGTCCTGATCCTGAAAAGGACGGTGTCGTCCGCTGGCGGCGGGTCGATTTGAAGAATGTGATCAAGGCGCGTTTTGGCGTCGACTATCACGAGCGCCATGTGGGGCAGATTCTGCACAATCTGGGCTTTTCCCACATCAGCGCACGCCCTCAGCACCCGGGGCAGGACGTGCAGGTCATTGAGGATTTCAAAAAAACTTCGGCGACAATCTGAAGGAGACGCTTCAGGGGGTGCCGCCGGACAAACCCGTCGAAATCTGGTTCCAGGACGAGATGCGTCTCGGTCAGAAGAACACCCGCGTCCGCCAGTGGGCACGCAAGGGCACACGGCCCCGCCAGCCCGCCGATCAGCGTTACCAAAATGCGTATCTTTTTGGCGCCATCTGCCCCGAACGCGGCACCGGCGCGGCGATCATGATGCCAGCAGCCGACACCTATGCGATGCAGCGCCACCTGGAAGAAATCAGCAAAATTGTCTCCGATGGCGCCCACGCCGTCATCCTCATGGACCAAGCCGGCTGGCACACGACATCCGCTCTGGAAATCCCGCAAAACCTGTCGCTCATGTTTCTGCCGCCCAAATCACCAGAGCTGAATCCAACCGAAAACATTTGGCAATATCTCCGCCAGACATGGCTCGCAAACCGGACGTTCGACACATATGACGCGATTCTCGACGCGGGGTGCGAGGCCTGGAACAACCTCATCGCAAGACCGCAAACCATCACATCCATCGCAAGCCGCAACTGGGCGAAAGTCGGTCAGATTGAATAACCCTTGGTATTATTCAACCGGAAAATAGTCCTCGCATTTACCTTCACGATACACATCCGCCGTACAGCAATGCAGCCCGCCGCCAAAGGCATACGCATCGCGCAGCTCGACTTCGACGACTTCCATCCCCAGTTTGTCCATTTGTTCGGCCTGATAGACCTCTGATTTTTCGACACATACTGTTTTCGGATCAAGTACCAGCACGTTCATCGACAACCAGACGGAAGAATAACATAGCGGCGGTGGCTGATTATGCGCGGGTGTCGCCGCGTCAACTATTTCCCAACCATTCTTTTCGAACATGCCCCGCTGGTCCTCTGGCAGGCGACGCTGGGGGTTGTTCAGGATCAGGCCCGGACACAACGGCGTGAACGTCGCGTCGATATGGATTGGGTATGGGTCGCCGGGGAAATTCACGGCGTGAACCCGGTGGTCGGGGAAATGACGGCGCAACCACTCGATGCCTTTCAGGTTCGTGGTAAACCCATGCTGCACCACGAGATCGCGACCAAACCGCAGCACATCGGCGGCATCAAACAGCGGCTCCTCCTCGGTCGTGACAAAAAACTTCTCTGCTGCCCATTGCAGGCGCTTCTCGACCCCGATCTTCTCTGACAGGTAATCCGGGTGATAATCTGCATCAGTCAAACGTGGTTTCGGGGCGGATTCGTGTCTGAAATTGGGGTCCTCTTCCCAATATTTCTGCATCAGTGGCCGGTAGTTCAAGTATTCAAACCATCGGCAGCGGTAAGACATCGTTGCCTCCAGAATCTCTGATCCAACCGTCAACAACACGTCGCGTGGCGGCATACAACCGAACTGACTTTCGGTATGAAAATCGGGCGTGGTGGCGGGCAGTGCGTGATCAATCGGCGTCGGGCGATCCACGCGGATTCCCCGGGCCTGTAACTGCGCAGCGAAATTGTCGAGCAACTCATTGGCGCGATCGATCGTTTCCTGCGGTCGCCTGCCCCAGTGCCCGCGCATGTCGCTGTCTTCGGGCACCTTGGCATCAAGCGCAGGTTCTTCCGGCGGGATGTGCCCATCATCGGCACGGCCCACGATCACATGGCGCAGCGGGTCCCATTCGTTCCACGAGTTGACGATAGTTTTTGGTGTCTCAGTGTCTTTCATGCGCCCCATCCAAAAGTGATCGGGCTGGCCTTACGGTTTTGCGCGCAAGCTGGCAAGAGTGTCTATTCGGCGGGCTGCGACTCCGGCGTCGGCAGGTGACGCGGCAACAGTGCAACCGCACAAAAGATCACCGCCGCCGCCGCCGCCAGAATGACAAACAACGTGTCAAACCCCCAGCGTGCATGCACGACCGATATCAACGGTAGGGTCGCCGCCAGCACTGTGAAACTGACCACGTACCGCACGGCGTACACCCTGGCCCGCGCGGCACCGCTGGCCATATTGCCAATCATGTAATCCGTGATTGGAATCTGCCCGAATGCTCCGAGCATGAAGCCCAACGCCACCGCCAGCGCCCAGCCATCCCGCAACCCCGGCATCGAGGCGAAAAACACGATCTGGATCACCGCCGCTACCATGAACACCCGTCGCGCGCCGAACCGGTCGAGCGACAGACCAACCACCAGCTGCGCCAACGAGGCCACCGCAAAGACTGTGAACGCCAAAGAACCGATTACTGTTGCTACGTCTCCATCTGACAGCCGTGCAGCGAAGCCGGTCAGCCGCTCATCGAAGACTTTTGGCAAGGCAAAGGCTGTGGATTGATAGATCACCGACGACACCGCCGCCGTCACAAACACAATCGCCGACACGCGAACGAACACCGACCGGAAGGCCGGCGCCATAGGTTCCGCCTTCGCAGGCCTGGGCGCGCGGTGCTCCTCCCAAATCCCATCCCAGCGCAGCCAAGCGTATGCAACACCCACTAAAATCGACACTAAACCGGGCACAATGAACGCCATACGCCATCCGCCATGGTCGATGAAATACCCCGTGATCAATGCCGCGCCGGCCACGCCAAGGTTGCCCCAAACGCCATTGGCCGCGATGCGCAACCCTGTGTTTTTCCATTTCATTGAGACGATGGCCAGACCGACCGGGTGGTAAATCGCCGCAAACATGCCCAATACAAACAACCCGACGCCGATCTGTATTGGCGACTGCGCCTGTGATGTGGCAATCGCGCAAATCCCGATACCGACAAAAAACACAACCATCATGCCATCCCGGCTCCACCGGTCCGCCAGCCACCCGGCAGGCAGCGCGAACAGCCCAAAGGCAAAAAACCCAGGGCTGGCATACAGCAACAACTCGCTATAGCTGACGCCCCATTCCCGATGCAGTGTCAGCGCCGCAACTGTCGCAAAGATCAGTGTGAACAAGTGATCAAGGAAATGACCGATATTCAGCAAAAGGAAATAGGCGCGGTCGCGGTTCATTCAGACCCCGTGCAACCGGTCGATGATCCGGTGACTCAATTCGATGTCGTGAAAGATTTCGTGAAGATTTTCCTCCATATCCGCCACCGGCGTGGTCAGCTTGCCCATTTGCATAAACGCCCCGCCCCGGCGCAGCGCAAGATAGAAAGTACTGCCCCGAAATCCGGCCACCATCGCCTTTGCCCCTTTGCGCCCGCCCTCTTCCTCTCCAATCGCCAGCAGATTGTCCAGAAACGCCGGAGGCATGAACGCCGCGGCCCTCTCGGGATTTTCGGCATAAACCTCGAACACCTCTTCGAACTCCGGATTGGCGAACTGTACCTGGGGTCTTGATCTGACCCCGCCAAAAGACAGCTTCTCACCAAACCAGTTCCCGACCCCGCCCATGTCGCGCAATATGACAATGTCGCACGGTGCCTCGATTGGCACCGTAATGTGAAACACCAGCCCCCTGAACACCGTCGATGTCTTCGTCCGCCCCTTGGAATCGCGCGATTTTCGTTTCAGCTGCAATTCCATCATTTCATACGCCGTGCCGCGATGAAGCCCGTCCAGCCGGTTTGAGCGATCAGACGAATTGTAACTTGGCAGAAGCCCCAGAGAGAGCATATCGCCAACCGGAAATGCATTGCCGCCATCAGCATCGAACGTCACCTCGCCAACATGCGCACAAATGGCAGGCATCACGGCATCGGCGACAGAAGTGTTCCATCCTGTTGATTGCACCGCCCAGGACCCGAGCGCGCCAATGGCACCGATAATTCCAACGAAGAAAAATCCAAACAACGCCCCGTCAGAAAAGCCCCAGATCATGTAAATCGCCGCCCAAATAACGACCATTGTTGCCAACGCGATGGAGACATAGCGTTTCGCCTTGCCCAGCCGGTCAACCCTTTGTGCCTCCAGCGCCATCAAATTGGGCCGCACCTCGGCCTGAAAGATCGGCGCGAAGCCTTCTTCAATCGGATATCTTTCAGCGAACTTCATTTTCCCCTCGCGTTGCCGGAACCATACTGCCGGATACTCGGTGCGTGCAAACCCACAGGCCATTGACAAACACGCATCCGTGCCTCGTGATCGCTTGCATGTCGCTTATCTCGCGAAACCGGAATTTCCGTCTTCTTTTCTCCGCATCTGCGATCACAAATCTCGGCGATGGCGTGTCCGCATTGGCGTTTCCCTGGCTCGCGACCCTGATCACACGCGACCCGGTTCTAATCGCCTGGGTCGCCTTTTCAACGCGTTTGCCTTGGCTGTTGTTCACAATTCCGGCCGGTGTGATCACAGATCGCTTCAACAAGCGATCCCTTATGGTTTCCTCTGATGTTTTAAGGGCGTGCCTGACCGCGCTCGTCGTGACTTCGATATTGCTTTTCGACACTAACTCGCCAAATATCTCAGAAAATTTGTTCATCGCTGTGCTGTCCGTTCTTGCCTTCCTGTTGGGTTCGGCAGAGGTCGTTCGTGACAACGCGGCACAAACTATTCTTCCCTCAATTGTCGACAAATCGGAGCTCGAGCACGCCAACGGGCAGCTTTGGAGTGTTGAGCAGGTGATGGGTCAATTCGTTGGTCCGCCGCTCGCCGGGTTTTTGATTGCCTGGGCCGTCCCGCTTCCATTTGTTTTGGATGCGATCACTTTTCTCGCCGCAGCTTGGATTGTATGGAAAATACCTCTGCCAAAAAAGACTGGCTCCGCACGAAGCCCGGTGCTCGTTGAGGCTGCTGAAGGCATCAAGTGGATGTGGCACCAGCCTGTAATCCTGCAGCTTGCCATCATGCTTGGGATACTGAATGCGCTCCATATGGCGACGTTGACGGTTCTTGTACTGTTCAGTCAGGAAATCCTCGGCCTGTCTGCCGCCGGACACGGCATTTTGCTGACCGCCGGGGCCGCCGGTGGCGTCGTAGGCGGGCTACTGTGTCCGCGAATTTCTGAACGAGTTGGCGGCAAGACAAGTTTGTGGTTGGCGCTTCTGCTTATGGCACTGCCCTTTGTCGTCATCGCTTTGACAGCAAATCCAGTTGTCACCGCTGCGGCGTTGTTCGTTGAGATGTTTGCGGCGCTGTTGTGGAATGTCGTGACCGTCAGTTACAGACAGAGGATTATCCCCGGCCACCTGCTTGGCAGAGTAAATTCGATCTATCGATTCTTCGGCTGGGGGTTGATGCCGATCGGCGCGTTAATCGGTGGAATTATCGTGGCACTTGCAGAACCGGAATTCGGCCGCGATGTTGCGCTGCGCATGGTATTCTGGGTCGCGGCATTTGGCACATTCATAATGTTGGTCTACGCGCTGGCACGACTGCGACTTCGCTAGTCATCCCTTTCCACCCGTCCTCGCATCGCCTTGACCTCGCCGCGCACTTTTTTGGCCTTGATGCGACGATTCTTGGATCCCAGCGTTGGTTTGGTCTTTATTCGCCGTTTGGGTTCAATCAGAGCCTTTCGAATCAAATCCGCGAGCCTTTGGCGGGCAATATCCCGATTACGGGCCTGGCTGCGCGTCTCATCCACTTGCAGGATCAGCGCGCCCTCGGACGTCCAGCGGCGGCCAGCCAACCGTTTCAGTCGTGCCTTGACCGGGCCGGACAGGTTGGGCGACCGCGCGGCCTCGAACCGCAATTCGACTGCTGTGGCAACTTTGTTGACGTTTTGGCCGCCCGGGCCGCTGGCGCGAACAAAATTCTCCGTCAGCTCCCAATCTTCGATGCTTATATCATCTGTAATCTGCAACATGATACCGACGTTATACCGACGCAATACTGACGTGATACAGTCAAACGAAAAGGGCCGCTCCATTCGGTGCGGCCCTTTCGAGTTTCCCGGAGATGGTTCGGTTAGGAACCTTGTCCAATCGGGTGGTAATTTACCCTTGGGTCTGCCCTTAGGCGGTCAAACCTCCGACTGTTCCGACACCTTTCTCCAACATCACTCTCGACACTGGATCACCTCCTTTCAATGGTTGCTGTTATCCACAGCCTGACACAGATTTTGCGTTTGTCAAAACGTAACTCCCAAGCACCCCCCACGTTTGAGTGTTATTGTCAGTTTTATGGTGAGTCGAATTTGCCATTTTGCGCGTGTTTTTTCTTTCTTGTCTGAATTCTGTGGCGCCGGGTTGATTTCTCTGAATCAGTGGTGGGATGGATCAGGTTGCCGCCCTTGAACAACTTCTCGCCACGGCTCTGCGTCGGATCGCTGAGCTTGAAGCTGCGTTGGCGAGCATGGCGGAAGAGATCACGGACCTGCGCCGACAGTTGGCCAAGAACAGCAGCAATAGCAGCAAGCCCCCTTCAAGTGATGGCCTGAAGAAGCCAGCCCCGCGCAGCCTGCGTGGCAAATCCGGAAAGAAAAGTGGCGGCCAAGTTGGCCACCGGGGCGACACCCTGCGCCAGACGTCAACACCCGACTTTGTCGAACGGCATGAGGCGACGCATTGCAGCGCCTGTCAGAGCGCCCTGACGGCGGAGATGGTGAAAGGGATCGAGAAGCGTCAGGTGTTCGACTTGCCTGCGCCACGCCTGGAGGTCACCGAGCATCAGGCGGCGGTTTATTGTTGCGACCATTGTCGAGCCACGACGACGGCTGGCTTTCCCGATGGCGTGGCCGCGCATGTGCAATATGGCACGCGCATGCGGGCAGTGGCGGTCTATTGCAATGTTCAGCAGCTGATACCCGAGGATCGGGTCTGCCAGCTTATGCGCGACCTGTTTGGGGCCACCAGCTTGTGCGCGGCCAGCGTGACCAACTGGACGCGCGGCGCGGCAAATAAGATGGGTGTCGTGGTTGAACACATTCTCGCCCGGCTTGCCGAAGGCGGCGTTCGGCATCTGGACGAGACCGGACTTCGTGTTGCCGGCAAGCTGCACTGGCTGCACACGATCTGCGATACCGCCTTCACCCATTACCGCATCAGCGCCAAACGCGGTGCTGTTCCAACCTTCCTGACCGGCGGGACGATCATTCATGATCACTGGAAACCCTACTACGCCCATATGAGCGGAGTGGACGCCCACGCCCTCTGCGGGGCGCATCACTTGCGCGAACTCAAGGCCATCGAAGAGATCGAAAAAGAGCCTTGGGCGACGGAGATGAGCGCAGTGCTTCATAGCGCCAATCAGCTCAGATGCGCGGCTCAGGATCAAGGCGAGACCGAACTCCCGGAACTGGTTCGCCAGGGTATCGTCACCAGATACATGGCGATCCTCGCCAAGGGGCTCGCCTTCCACGAACGCCGGCCCCCGCTGGCCAAAAGCCCCGGCACCCGCGGCCGAAAAGCCAGGCGGCCAGGCCACAACCTGCTCCTCCGCCTGCGTGACTACCGCGATGACGTTTTGCGATTCATCGCCGACTTCGCGGTCCCATTCACAAACAATCAGGCCGAACAGGACCTGCGCATGATGAAGCTGCGCATGAAAATCTCGGGCACCTTCCGCACCCTCGAGGGCGCGCGGGTCTTCGCCGACATCAGGTCCGTCATCTCGACGGCCAGAAAACACCGGTTCAACATCCTGGAAATCCTGACCCTGTCACCACCTCAGATCATCGCACGGCTCTGACGGAACAAAACCCCGCAACCCTATCGGACAGGGTGCTTGGGAGTTACGTCAAAACTTTTTATACTACCCGTGCCATCATTTTTGTCGCGATGATCCGAAATGGAACAAGCGCGATCAGCGCGATCCCGATTTTCACGCACCAATCCACGCCCGCAGTCCCGATCCAGCGGGTCAAATCGGTGCCAAACGGCGTTGACACGACTTCGTTGAAGAAATCAGAATTGTGGTCAAACCCAAGTATCGAACCAGCGGTTGTGGAAAACGCAATGAAGAAAAACAGCGCCGTATCAATCGTCGACCCCACCAATGTCGACACCAGCGGCGCCCGCCACCAGCGCCCGTCGCGAAGGCGGTCAAAGACAGCGACATCAATAAGTTGCGCGATCAGAAACGCCGTCGCCGAGCCGAGCGCGATACGCAAAGTGACGGCTGGCGCAGAGAAATCCGGGGCCAGTTCAACCATCACTTGCGTGCCAATCAGCGAACAAATGATCCCCACAATGAAACCCGCTAACACCACGCGACGCGCGGCGTTAGCGCCATAAGCACGGTTCATCAGATCGGTCACAAGAAATGCGAATGGATAAGTAAATGCCCCCCATGTCAGCCAGTCGCCGACAAAGAATTGTACGAGGATGTTTGAAAGGACGACAATTGCAGCCATCGCGATGACGCCGGGAAGAAGGCGGGACATGTTTTTGATCCGTTTTTACAAGGTTGCGGAGACTTGGTCCCGACGGCGGACGCAGCGCAATACCGCCATACGCAGCCCGGTGCAAGCTATTGCTTTAGGCGGTATTCCACTATTTCAGTACGCTGAAATGTCCGAAAGTTGTCATCTGAAATCATGGTTATCCGGATGTTGTCTGAGTTATCGCGCCAGACAGCAATCCCTTCCAGATTATCGTGTTTTCCAGAGCCAGTTTCGATCACGATTTGCTCAGAATTCAGCTTTCCGCCGACTATTGAGAAACTGCGTACCCGGTTCGAAAAACCAAAAATGCCATTGAATTCGCGTTCAAGCAAATACAGCTGTCCGTCCGGCCCGAAATCTGCCCCGACGGGAAGAAATTCGCCTCGCCGCGGAATCTTAAATGGAACACTCCATTTTCCCTTGGCGTAACGGTAAACCGGGAATGGCCGGGTGAGTTTCCCGGATCTCTCCGGCAAAGTATAAAGCGCACCGGCATCGTCGATCGCCAGAGCTTCAAGCGACGAATTGCTCTGCATTTCCTGAAAGTCGGGATGCCTTTCAAGCCACGCGCCTTCCGAACCGGGATCACGATAG
Source organism: uncultured Paracoccaceae bacterium (assembly GCA_951812305.1). Taxonomy (GTDB): domain Bacteria; phylum Pseudomonadota; class Alphaproteobacteria; order Rhodobacterales; family Rhodobacteraceae; genus Rhodobacter_B. The sequence continues at coordinate 501,992 of CATOSB010000001.1, read as the reverse complement.
GTCCAAAGCCGGTGGATACCTTCAAACGAGACAAAAAGGCGCCCGTCGGCACGCAGCGCCAGACCTTCACTGTCGCCCTCAAATCGGTCCAGCGCTGTGCCGTCGGTGTCTAGAAGCTCGGTCAAATCGCCGACCTCGACCTTTTCAATCACTCCATCGCTGCGCACAAACCCACCGGAAACAATGTGACCTTTGTCCGTGATGGCTATGAATTGTCGTCCATCATCGGTGACCTCGAGTCCCGAGAATCCGCCGAAATTTACGTCCGGCAATTCCCACACAAATGTCCCGATATATTCCGCATCGCTGCTTGGCGTCGCACCGCCGGAAAAACTGTGCAGGGCAAGGCCTGCAGCAATCAGCGCGACGAAAGTACGTTTACGCATTGCCGTGGCAAATCAGACATGACGTATTCACGGCGCGGTTTAGGCGGCGGCGCGTTTGGGTCCGGCGGCGGTGGATTTAATATGTCATTCACCCATTTCTGTGCCGCATCACAGCCATCACCGGCGGGGATCGCGGCTTGATTCACGCACCCCGTCGCACCCTTCGGACAATTGAGGCGAACGTGGAAATGATAGTGATGTCCCCACCACGGACGGATTTTGCGCAACCATGACCTGTCGCCTTTTGCGTCCTTGCACATCTGCACCTTGGCACCAGGAAATACAAATATTCGCGCCACGGCTGGATCGCTCGCGGCGGCTTTCAGGATGTTGTGATGCGCGCGGGTCCAGGACGAATTAGTGAACGCCCCACGTTCGCGACGCATGGATATCGAGGAAATATTCTCGCGCTGTGTCGCGCTGAGACCCAGGTTGTCGGCGGGACGCATCCAGATATCGATGTCCAGCCCGATCTGATGGCTTCGATGCCCGGTCAGCATCGGGCCACCGCGGGGTTGCGAAATATCGCCGATGTAAAGCCCGTTCCAACCCGGTTGAGCCGCGGCCGTGGCCGAAAGTCGCTTGATATAGGCAATTGTTTCCGGGTGACCCCAATTGCGGTTCCGGGACAACCGCATCGCTTGCCAGGTTGGCCCGGTTTCAGAAAGCTGTTCTGCCCCACCAATACAACCCTTCGCGTAGCCGCCGTAAGGCGCAGGTGATTGGGCGGAGGCTAGCTTCATCGCGCCAAAAAGCTTTTTGGCCCAGGTGGTTGGGTCAATTCCCGATGCACGGACATCAGCGGTCGACGCCGGCACCACGTCCTTGCTTGTCTGGGTGCGAACGTGCTCTCGCTTTCCGCCACAGGCGGCGATTGTCAGCACAAGCGCACTGGCTGTCAGGATACGGAGCATACTGTGCCTCACTGGCCTTTCGGATGCACCCAACGTAGCAGAATGAGCGCAATAATGAAGAGCCCGATCACAGGCGTGAGGCCTAAGCGCGTACTTTGCGTGAGCGTCGTGAAAATGGTGATTAACGCAGGTGCCAGAAATGCAGTTGCTTTGCCCGAAAAAGCATAAAGGCCGAATGCCTCTGTCGGTCGGTCGGGGTCAGCATGTCGTGCCATCATCGTGCGGCTGGCGCCCTGCATTGCGCCGCCACCACCACCAATAACACAGCCGATAACATACATGGTAATGTCGGGCAGATTCGACCCATCGGACAGGGCAATGCCGTAAAAGCTTTCTCGCGTCATGCCCACGATAATCGTGCACACGAGGATCATCAGCCAGACGTTGCCAATGATTACGGGTTTTGGCCCAAATCGTTTGTCCGCCTTGCCGCCAACCCAGGTAAAGATTGTTGCGCTGATTGCGGCGACGATGCCGAATACGCCGATCTGGGTGATTTCCCAATCCAGCACGGTCGCGGCATATATCCCGCCAAAACCGTATATTGCGTTTAGCGCGTCGCGGTAGAACATAGACGAGCCAAGATAGGCAAACAGGCTGGGTTGTTTTACGACATTTCTGATTGACCGCATCAGCCCGGAGAGCGCATCGGCGGTGTTTCCTTTGATGTTCGGCGGCTTGTTGTCCTTCACCCAGGCAAAAAACGGGACCATGAAGATCAAAAACCAGATCGCTACAAACGGCCCGACCGACCTGGTGCCTTCCCGCTCTGCGCCGTTTAGGTCCAGCAACGGATCGAGCCCAATCAATGTTTTGCCGTTATCGTTGTCTGCGAACAACAACAGCATGATAATTAGCGCCAGGACCCCACCTGCATAGCCCAGCGCAAATCCGGACCCTGAAAGATCACCCATTTCGTCATGGCTCGCAAGCGATGGCAAAAGCGCATTTATGAAAACAAGCATGTATTCGGCACCGACCATTGCGATACCGAAAGCAAACAGCATCGTGACCATGTTCGATGCGTCCGGAACCATCCACCAGAGAGCGTAAGTTCCAACCACGTAAAAAATCGAAAACAAGATCATCCACGGAATACGACGGTCACGCGTATCCGCGATTGCGCCCAGAACCGGCGCCGTAAAGGCGATGAAAAGGCCGATGACCGTAAGGCCAAGCCCCCACATCGATTGCGCCTGCGCCTCGGCCAGTTCTTCCGCGACGCCCCGGTTCATGTACATCTCGGCAACAACCGCGCCGAAATAGGGGGCAAATATGAACGTCAGCAGCAGGGTATAGAACGGCTGGGTTGCCCAGTCGAACATCATCCAGCCCCAGACGCGCTTTCTTGCGCTGATCTCGGCCATATTCCTCATCCCTTGTCTGGTCCCGGATATGACAGAGTTGCTGAGTAATGCGCAACTGCGACTTGCGGCAGAGCACCAATTTGCATGGCCGCATGACGCGGCCACGAACTACAACCGGCAATTGCCCGTGCTGGAAAGCGATTTCGAGACTTTCAGTCCAACTTGTCAGGCGCGTTATCTGCGCTTAGGTGTGATCAAACCAAAATCTGACGAGGCACGCATGATCACGCTTTTGAAAATTATCAGCTTACTACTGGACGTGGCGTTCTTCATCATGATCGTCCACATTATCATGTCCTGGCTGATCAACTTTCAGGTGTTGAACCTGCGTCAACCGCTGGTCGCGCAAATCTGGATGGGGCTGAATCGATTGCTGGAGCCGATCTATCAACCAGTCCGCCGTTTTCTGCCGGACACAAGACCATTGGATCTGGCGCCACTGGTCGTGTTTATCCTGATCATCATCTGCCGTGACATATTAATCCCCGATCTGGTTCGCGCTTTGATCTGACGGGGCTTGTTCACTGAATCTTCATCTGCCAAGGTCCATCCTAAACGAGCAGTTTGAATAAAATTCGGTGCAAATGAACCGCGCGCAGGAACTTCTGGACTCTGTTTTTGGTTTCGACTCATTTCGGCCAGGTCAGGCCGAAATTGTGGACGCCGTTGTCGATGGAAACAACGTCCTGGCGATAATGCCGACCGGCGGCGGAAAGTCGCTTTGTTTTCAATTACCGGCGCTTTGCCTCGAAGGCGTGACTGTTGTTATCTCCCCGCTCATTGCGTTGATGCGGGACCAAGTTCGTGCGTTGCGTGCCGCTGGCGTAGAGGCGGGCGCATTGACATCGGGCAATACGCAGGAAGAAACGGATGAGGTTTTTGAGGCGCTTGAGGCCGGGCGCCTCAAGTTGCTTTATATGGCGCCCGAGCGTTTGGCGTCTGGTGGAACCCTTAACCTTTTGCGACGCATTGGTGTCGGGCTAATTGCCGTGGATGAGGCCCATTGCGTCAGCCAATGGGGCCATGATTTTCGGCCCGACTATTTGCGAATTGGTGACTTGCGGCGCGCGCTCGGCGTACCACTCGCTGCATTCACGGCCACAGCGGATGCAGAAACCCGGGATGAGATTGTCGCGCGGTTGTTTGAAGGCACAACGCCGGAAATATTTCTGCACGGATTTGACCGACCAAATATCCATCTTGCCTTTGCCACCAAGGATCAACCGCGTCGTCAGATCCTGAACTTTGTCGCTGCGCGGCCTGGTCAGTCGGGCATCGTTTATTGCGCGACGCGTGCCAAGACTGAAACACTGGCCACGGCACTGCGCGAAGCTGGTTTCGCGGCCTGCCACTACCACGGTGGCATGGAGGCCGAGGGTCGCCGCATCGTTGAATCCCGGTTTCAGCGTGAGGATGGTTTGATTGTTGTCGCCACGGTTGCTTTCGGTATGGGCATCGACAAACCGGATATCCGCTGGGTCGCACATGCCGATCTGCCGAAATCAATCGAAGCATATTATCAGGAAATCGGGCGCGCGGGGCGCGATGGCGCGCCCGCAGAGACGCTGACGTTGTATGGTGCCGAAGACATTCGCCTAAGGCGCAGTCAGATTGACGAAAGCCTTGCACCGGATGATCGGCGAGGCGCAGACCATGGCAGATTAAACGCGTTGATGGGATTGGCAGAAGCACTTCGCTGTCGCCGAATGGCATTGCTGGAGTATTTTGGGGAGGATGCAGATCCGTGCGGGAATTGCGACCTCTGCGACAACCCAGTCGATGTCTTTGACGGAACCGAAGCGGTAAGAAAGGCATTGTCAGCAATGCTGCGCACCGAGGAGCGGTTTGGTGCAGGACATTTGATCGACATTCTGCGCGGATCTGCGAACGAAAAGATCAAAAACTGGCGGCACGACTTGCTGCCGACCTATGGCGTCGGAAAGAACCTGTCTCGCGGCGAATGGCAAGCGGTGTTTCGCCAAATGATGGGTCGTGACCTTGCCCGTCCCGATCCAACTCGACACGGCGCGCTGCGCATGACGGAGGCGGCGCGTCCCTTGTTGCGAGGAGAGGCAAAGATCGAATTGCGCCGCGATACAATTGCAAAGGCGACATCGAAACCGGCGGCAAAGGCTCTTGTCAGCGAGGAAAACGCGCCGCTTCTGGCTGCGCTGAAGGCAAAGCGACGCGAATTTGCAGAGGCAGCGCGCGTTCCGGCTTACATCATTTTCAACGACCGCACACTTATTGAGATGGCGGAAACGCGACCGGTAACGATGGATCAGATGGCTGGAATCAGTGGCGTTGGAGCTAAAAAGCTTTCTCAGTTCGGTCAGGATTTCTTAGCGGTGATTGTGGGTGAACCAGTTGCGCAGCAGCACCCGGCGCGACAGCAATTGTCCGGGCGATCCGCCGGTTCTGTCTATGACCGATTGCTCGCCGCGCAAAACGATCTTTCCCGAGGTGACGGTTCGGGCAAGCCAATGCGCTGTACAGCCAGCCAGCTTGCAAAGGTTGCACGGTTGCATAGACCCAGCGAAGAGCAACTGTCCAAACTTTTGGGTGAACGTCATGCCGAACGATTCGGTGCCGCGTTTCTTTCGGTGCTGGAAGACAGTTAAATTTGTTCGCCGTTTGCAAGGAATTGCGGATCGTAGGCAACGAGCTCGACCGTATTTCCTTCGGGATCGGTGGTGAAAATCCCCCGCCAGCCGATCCAGTCAAATACCTGAACGCGGTACTCCAAGCCGAGGCTGTCATACCACTCCATCACAGCGTCTTGTTCGTCTGTGGGCAGCGACAATGCAATATGATGCAATGAAGAACGCGCGCCGGTTTCAGGTGCAGATTCTCCGCGAGGATGCAGATCGGGGCGGCCATCGTCATACCGAAACAGGGCCAGAATGGACGTATGCCCACCAAATCCCTCTGCGATTTTGAAAAATACGATCCCGCTGTTGTGGTCGCCGGTTAGGCGTTCCAGACCGATTACGTTCTCGTAGAAACCTACCATTGCAGGCATGTCGGCACAGCGAATTGCAATCTCGCCTAGCGCCCGTGGTTTGAACCCTCGTTTCGTATCCATGACCAGACTATGCCACCGATGTTTGTGATTTAGTAGTAACCCGGGGTTCTGCGTCATCGGGAAATACAGCTTCGGCCCCATCCGGGATTTCTTGGCGTATGCGGTCAAACATCGCTGCTTTCTTCAACGGTTTGGTCAAATAGTGGTCTAGCCCTGCGGCTAAAATCACCTCGTCATCGCCGGCCATCGCGTGGGCTGTAACGGCCACAATTGTTGTGTGCGGCAATCCGCCATTTTTCTCGAGATCGCGGATTTGCCTGGTCGCCTCTTTCCCATCGACCTCAGGCATCGAGATATCCATGAACACAAGGTCTGGGCGAAACGATTGATAGGCTTCAACGGCTTCCCGGCCATTGGTGGCAAATTGTAATTCGGTATTGAGAGATTTCAGCAGCTTTCCAAGAACCAGCCGGTTCGTTTTGTTGTCATCCGCCGCCAGGATGCGCATCTTGCGCAACTCGGTTGGCGTTTCACCGACCGCCGAAGGATCATTGGCGGCAACTTCAGCAAGTGTTTCTTGAGGTTTGAGATTTGCAAGCGCGGCCAGAAACTCGCGGCGGCGTATCGGTTTTTGCAGCGACTTCGACGCTCGGTCCATAACCTGATCGATTGCAATGGATCCGTTGGTCATAATTATCAGATGTGCGTCTCCGATATCCTTGCTCACATCGCGCTGTTCATCTTCGAGGTTCAATACCACGACGTCTGTGGCCAGCGGTTTGACGGCGCTCAGGTCTTCTTCGGGCGAGCATTCCACCACGGGAATACCGCAACTTGTAACCTGCTTGCGCATGATCCGCCGATTCAATGCATTCGGATGGACCACGATCACCCGGCTGATCCAGCCGGGCATTTGGGAAAGTTCCGGGTTGGCCGGTTCGCTGGCATCCAGTTCAAGTTGGAACCCGAAGCTTGACCCGACGCCAAGTTCGCTATCAACCCAGATCTTACCATCCATCATTTCGACGATGCGCTTGGTTATTGCGAGTCCCAGGCCTGTGCCCTCAAATTTGCGGTTTCGCTCATCCTCCACCTGATTGAATTCGCCAAACACGTGCCCGACCATATCGGGCGCTATGCCAATTCCGGTGTCTTCGACCGTGATATGAATCTGGTGGGAAGGGCCGCCTTCTTCTTTCGGCAGGCCGACAACGCGGATCAGGACATGCCCATCTTCAGTAAACTTCAGGGCGTTTCCAATCAGGTTGGTCAGTACCTGCCTAATGCGACCAGGATCTGCGATGAAGTTAGTCGGCAGGAACATGTCGAAATCGATCAAAAGGTCGATAGCCTTAGCCTGCGCATTTGGTTGCAGGAGCATGACAATTTCGTGGATCACCCGTTCCAGATCGAATGGCTGCGGGTGGAACGAGAGCTTCTCTGCTTCGATTTTTGAGTAATCAAGCACGTCGTTGATAATCGACAGAAGCGCGTTGCCCGATGACACAATCGTATCGATGAAGCTCTCTTGTTCCTCATCAATATCTGTATCCTTTAGGACTTCGGCCATACCGACGATACCGTTCATCGGTGTTCTGATTTCATGGCTCATGTTCGCCAAAAATGCGGATTTGGCGCGTGCCGCAGCCTCTGCCCGATGTCGCGCCTCGCGCAATTTGTCCTCGCGCCGAATCGCATCTGTAATGTTCAGCGCAAGCGAAACGGTGTCGCCATCGCGTGTTTTCTGATCGATCAGTTTGATCGACATCCCGTTCCAAAGGCGAATGACGCGCGGTGCGCGACGTTCAGACGCCCAGCGAAACATCATCGCTTCAATCCAGTCATCGGGCGCCTCACCATCCAGATCAACGACGCCTTCTTCAACGCAAATTCTCAGCAACTCTATGTAACTCGCGCCAAGATCAACCGCTTCCAGCCCGTCAAATGGGGCAATGAAGGCCGAATTGGAGGCAACCATGATTCCATCGGGATCGAACACGGCAAAACCATCTTCGATAGCCTCAATTGAATCCCAAAGGCGGCGTTCTGCGATCAAAATCGCGCTGTTGGCCGTTTCCAGCTCGGATTTTACCTGTTCGGTTTCGACCCGCTTTTCGACGATCTCGTCGCTGAGGTGGCGCGCATGTTCCGACAGTTTGCGGTTGGCGTCAAATAGCTCCGCCTGCTTTAATTCAAGCAAACGCTCCGCCGCCATCCGCGCGCGGCGCTCTTGTGCCAGCAGGTCGGGCGCGTTCATGGCATCCCCAGAGATTGCAGTGGCACACTCATGACGCGAGACACTGAACATTGGCTTAATTCGACGCATTGCATTGGCGAATCCGTTGCCGAAACGACGGCGCTGTGCGACGATTGCATTATTCACACAACGGAGGCTCTTATGCGCTTTGGCCTTGGCATTCTTTTTTCATTTGTAACTCCCAAGCACCCTGTCCGATAGGGTTGCGGGGTTTTGTTCCGTCAGAGCCGTGCGATGATCTGAGGTGGTGACAGGGTCAGGATTTCCAGGATGTTGAACCGGTGTTTTCTGGCCGTCGAGATGACGGACCTGATGTCGGCGAAGACCCGCGCGCCCTCGAGGGTGCGGAAGGTGCCCGAGATTTTCATGCGCAGCTTCATCATGCGCAGGTCCTGTTCGGCCTGATTGTTTGTGAATGGGACCGCGAAGTCGGCGATGAATCGCAAAACGTCATCGCGGTAGTCACGCAGGCGGAGGAGCAGGTTGTGGCCTGGCCGCCTGGCTTTTCGGCCGCGGGTGCCGGGGCTTTTGGCCAGCGGGGGCTGGCGTTCGTGGAAGGCGAGCCCCTTGGCGAGGATCGCCATGCTGCTTTCGCGATCAAATGCAGAATTGGATTCTGCTACCACCGACATGATGGGATATGCCCGTTTCGATGCCGGTCTGACACGTGGTACTGGTGGGGCGGCACCGGCAATGGTCGTTGCCAAGACTGACGATGACATCACGTTCTTGTCGTTGAAGGATCCCGAATTCGACCTGTCTGACCGTGGCGTCGAAGGGCGCAATCCGGCTGGTCCGATAGACACATTCCTAACGACAGATCGGGGCGCTTACCGTGCAGGTGAAATAATCAACGCGACGGTGCTGACCCGCGACGCGAAGGCCGAGGCGATTGAAGGTCTGCCTCTGACCGCGATCCTTTATCGCCCGGATGGTGTTGAATACGCCAGACATCTAAGCAGCAACTCAAGGGCAGGTGGGCACGTTTTCAGTTTCCGAACCGCTGGGTCTTCGCCACGCGGTTCATGGCGGTTGGATATCCATGTTGATCCGGATGACAAATCCGTTGCCTCAACCCGCGTGCTGGTTGAGGACTTTCTGCCGGAGCGGATCGACTTTGACCTCAAAATGCCCGATGGGCTGATATCCACAGAGTCACGCGCTTTTGTTGATATCGACGTTCGTTATCTCTTCGGTGCACCCGGTTCCGATTTGACGGTCGAGGGCGAAATGTTTTTGCGCACGGCGACGTCTCTCGACGACTTCCCCGGTTATCGCTTTGGTCGACACGACAATTCCGTACAGGGGGAAGTATATTACTTCCCCGGCGACGCCAGAACAGACTCCGATGGGCTGGCGAGCTTGCGTCTGGAGTTTCCGGAACTCGCACCAAGTTTCAAGCCGCTGGAAGCCATCATCGCTGCACGCGTTTCTGAAGGGTCCGGTCGACCGGTGGAACGCAAGCTTACGCACCCGATTGCGCCAGAGGGTCCGGTTATCGGCATCAAACCGAAGTTCGATGGCACATTGAACGAGTTCTCTGACGCGGCGTTTGATCTGATAGCTCTCAATGCCGCTTTGGAACCAATGGATATGCCGGTACGTTGGACGATCAGCCGCGTGCGTACCGAATACCAATGGTACCGCTATTCTGGCAGCTGGAATTGGGAACCTGTTTCTACGCGCAGCCGAATTGCCGAAGGCGAGGCCACATTGGGCACACTGCCTGTATCAGTTTCTGCTCCCGTTGAGTGGGGTGAATACGAGATTAAAGTTGAGGCAATTGGCGAGAACTACGTCGCTGCATCGACAAATTTCTACGCCGGTTGGTATGGCGGCGCGGACGCGTCAAAGACACCCGATTTCCTCGATGTCTCACTCGACAGGGAGTCCTACCTGCCAGGCGACACTGCGAAATTGCGCCTTGCACCGCGCTATGCCGGCAAGGCGCTTATTACCGTTATGTCGAACCGTTTGATCGACATGAAAGCAGTGAATGTGGCTGAGGGCGAAACCATTGTTGACCTCCCAGTCACAGATGATTGGGGCGCTGGTGCCTATGTCACAGCGACGCTAATCCGCCCGATGGATGTGGCCGCGGGCCGCAACCCCGCCCGGTCGCTTGGATTGAGCTACGCAGCTGTCGACCCGGGTTCCAAGGCTTTGTCCGCAACGTTTGAAGTTTCACCGGAAATCGACCCGCGCGGTCCAATGCCGGTGGCGTTGAAAGTTGACGGGCTGACAGCAGGTGACACCGCATACGCGACCATAGCCGCAGTCGATGTTGGCATTTTGAACCTCACCAGTTTCGAAAGCCCTGATCCATACAATCACTATTTCGGCCAAAGGCGTCTCGGAATTGGTATTCGCGACGTCTATGGCCGGCTGATCGACGGATTGAATGGCGCAATGGGTCAGGTCCGCTCCGGCGGTGACGCTACGGTCAACCAAAGCGTTGAATCGCCTCCGCCAACTGAAGAACTTGTCGCCTATTTCAGTGGGCCAATTGAAGTTGGACCTGACGGATACGCCCGCACTGAGTTTGAGTTGCCAAGTTTTAACGGCACAGTGCGCCTGTTGGCCGTTGCGTGGTCCAAAACCGGTGTTGGACAGGCGGAAACAGACGTTCTGGTACGAGATCCCGTCGTTGTCACAGCCAGCCTACCAAGATTCATGGCGCCGGGCGACACGTCCAGACTATTGCTGGAAATCGTCCATGCTTCCGGCCCTTCAGGCCGCATGGGATTGGATGTTCAGGCGCATGGCGTTCGGTTGAACCGTGCCGTGCCTTCGGGCATCACGCTTGGCGATCAGGAAAAGACGGTTCTCTCCCTGCCAATCACGGCGGGCGCGGTGGGCTTGCAAGGATTTGACGTCGTGCTCACGACGCCGGGCGGAAAAGTCCTGACAAAATCGCTAAACCTTCCGGTTCAAATGAATGATCCAGTCACGACCCGAACCAGTCGTTTTGCATTGGCATCCGGCAGCACGTTTTCGTTGGATGAAAACGTGTTTGAGGGCTTTGCGGCTGGAACGGCATCCGCAACGTTGGCCGCGGGCCCAATTGCGCGTCTTGATGCGCCGGGACTTCTGCAATCCCTTGATCGCTATCCATATGGCTGCACCGAACAGGTGACGTCGCGAGCGATGCCGCTTTTGTATCTCGATGAGGTTGCGCGCGCGCTGGGTCTAGAGGAACGCGACAACATCTCGACGCGGATCGAACGGTCGGTTGAGCGTGTGCTGACGAACCAATCATCAAACGGCGCATTCGGGCTTTGGCGCCCAGCGTCAGGTGATTTGTGGCTTGATGCCTATGTCACCGACTTCTTGTCGCGCGCGCGAGCGCAAGGGTATGAATTGCCGACCATCGCGTTTCGAACCGCGCTCGACAACCTTCGCAATCGGGTCAACTACGAGCCAGATTTTGACATCGGCGGCGAAGAGATCGCTTATGCGCTGTACGTCTTAGCTCGGGAAGGTGCGGCATCGATTGCCGACCTGCGTTATTACGCGGACGTCAAGGGCACTGCATTTGCAACGCCGCTTGCCACCGCGCAAATCGGGGCGGCGCTTGCCGCATATGGAGACCCGACACGGGCCGACCGAATGTTCGCCAATGCTGCTCGACAGATCGGTGGCGAGCTTGCGGCAGGCAAAGAGGCCCATATCTGGCGCGTCGATTACGGTACAAAGTTACGTGATCGTGCCGCCGTTTTAACTCTGGCCGTTGAAGCCGGTTCAAACGCCATTGATCGCGAAACGCTCTTGGCCAGCATCGCGCCGGTCGAGGGTACGCAAAGCCGATCCACTCAAGAACAAGTTTGGTCGCTGATGGCGGCACACGCTATGCTCGGATCCGGCGACTTTGGAAACCTGTCAATTGACGGCGCAACGATTGACAGCCCGCTTGTGAAAGTAGTCGAGGACGACGTTGCATTCGACGCCTTGCGCATCCGCAATGACGGCGACTCAGAAGCAACAATTACGCTGACGACGTTTGGCGTACCGGATGTTCCCGAGGGCGCGAAGGGCAACGGATATGCCATCGAACGGCAATATTTCACAATGGGTGGCGATCCGGTTGAACTTGGCGACGTCAAGCAAGGTACGCGGTTGGTAGCGGTTCTGACGATCAAGCCATTCAGCAAGGTCTCGGCGCGGCTAATGGTGAACGATCCTCTGCCCGCCGGGTTTGAAATCGACAACCCGAACCTTTTGCGCGGCGGCGACATTGGTGCCCTGGACTGGCTCAATCTGGAAACCGGTGCAGAGAACACCGAGTTCCGGCAAGAGCGATTCCTTGCGGCAATCAATTGGCGATCGGAAAAGTCATTCCGCCTGGGCTACATCGTCCGCGCGGTCAGTCCCGGTAACTTTCGTCACCCTGCGGCGAGTGTCGAAGACATGTATCGGCCCGAATTCCGCGCAATAACGGATACCGGCGCGGTTAACGTCGTCGAATGAGCCGTTTTGGCGTAATCGTGCTACCGCTTTTGCTTTGGGCGGCGGCGTTGGGGCGGGATTCGTTCGACGATTGGGTTGGTGCGACGGCATTGCCGCCACTTTCTTTGGAAACATCCGAAGAGATGCTCGCGCGTGACGGCAGGTTGTTACGGGCGTTTACCGTATCCGATGGGCGCTGGCGATTGTTTGCATCGCTCGACGCAATTGATCCACTTTATGTTGAAATGCTGGTCAGCCATGAGGACAAGCGGTTTTTTGGACACCACGGTGTTGATGTGCTGGCGGCCATGCGAGCCTCCTGGCAGGCAGTATTGAACGGACGGATCATCAGCGGCGGTTCGACCCTGACGATGCAGGTCGCGCGTCTTTTGGAAGACGGCCCGACGGGGACATGGCAGGGCAAGCTCCGGCAAGTTCGGGTCGCGCTTGCATTGGAGCGCGAACTGACGAAGGCTGAAATTCTGACACTTTACATAAATCGAACCCCGATGGGCGGTAACCTAGAAGGCGTCCGAGCAGCGACTTTCGCCTATTTCGGTAAAGAGCCGCGTCGGTTGACGCCTGCTGAGTCTGCTCTTTTGGTCGCACTACCGCAATCGCCGGAATCGCGCCGCCCAGACCGATATATTGGGAATGCCCTTGACGCCCGAGCACGGGTTCTATCACGCGCGCACAAAAATGGCATCATCGACACAGATCAGTATAAATCGGCGTCGTTAGAGTCTGTTTTTAAGTTGAATTCCGGATTTCCACTGCACGCGCCGCACCTGACAGAGCGGTCACGCAAAGGTTCTGGTACGCGCCATCTGACGCTTGACTATGAACTGCAGCGGAAGCTGGAAAACCTTGCTGCGCGTGCAGTAGGTAATGCCGGAAATCGCCTCTCCGTCGCGTTGATGGTCGCTGACTACAAATCTGGGGAAGTCCTGGCATCCGTCGGGTCAGCTCTTTATCAAGGGGACGCCCGCCAGGGTTATGTCGATATGACGCGCGCAGTCCGGTCACCCGGGTCGACGCTCAAGCCTTTGGTTTACGGACTCGCATTTGATCAGGGTCTCGCACATCCCGAGACATTGATCGAAGATCGTCCACGGCATTTCGGCACCTACGCACCGCAAAATTTCGATGGACAGTTTCGTGGGGTCGTTCGGGTTCGCGACGCCCTCCGGCAATCACTGAACCTTCCAGTGGTTGCATTGACGGAAGCTCTGGGACCGAGCCGGCTGCTGGTTCATTTGCGACGCGCCGGGGCAAATCCGAGATTACCTGGTGGCAGACCGGGATTGGCAATTTCACTGGGAGGCCTGGGGCTGACACTAGAGGATCTTGTTTCTCTTTATGCCGGACTGGCGAATGAAGGCAAATCTGTCGAACTGCACTACGAACGCGGGACAGTATTGGCGAAAAGTCGGCGAATCCTGTCCCAGGAATCTGCATGGCTGGTCGCGAATATCCTCGCCGATGTCCCGCCGCCGCAAGGTGCCGTCAGCCGCGATCTTGCGTACAAAACCGGCACTTCCTATGGGCATCGCGATGCCTGGGCAATCGGTTTCGATGGCCGCCACGTAATCGGGGTTTGGCTGGGTCGGGCAGATGGAAGTTCAGTTCCCGGTGCGTTTGGTGGGGATCTCGCTGCGCCTGTTCTGTTTCAAGCATTTGCAGTGCTGAAAACTAAGATTGATCGGCTACCGCCACCGCCGCCGGGAACGTTGATTGTCAGCCATGCGCAATTGCCGCAACCGTTGCGCCGGTTTGAAGCCAGAGGGTCGGCAATAATTGCGCCAACCGATGCGCCGACGGTGACATTTCCACCGGATGGTGCACGCGTGGAGGCCGTGGGTGGAGGCGTGTTTGCGCGTGTTCAATCAGGCCTTCCGCCTTTTACGTGGTTGTCCGATGGAACTCCGGTATTGATTGAGACTCACGACCGCGCTGCCTTCATTCCGCTACCGGGCAAGGGGTTCGTAACACTTTCCGTCATAGATGCTGGTGGTCGATCTTCACGTGCGCGTATTCAACTTGTTCGGTGATCGGCGTCATCCTCCAAAAAGGCGGACAGTGTATGCGTCAGATCACTAGCTTGCGGAATTCTGTGGACCAGGTCTGCTTCAAATTGTTGTGCCAACGGGATGATTTCGTCGACCATCGCCCGACCCTTGTTGGTCAATGACAGGGCAACCAGTCGGCCATCCTGTGGGTCTGTATCCTTGCGTACATAGCCATTCTTTTCCAACCGGGATGCCGCTCTGCTGACTTTCGACTTGTCCATATCAACTCGTTGGTGAATTTCTCGAACGCTGACAATGCCTGATTGCCGAAGGTGCGCCACGACCCTCCACTCTGGAACGGATAGGCCGAATTTCTGGTTATACAGGGTCGAAAACTCGCGACTGACTCTCGCGGCTGCAACCGCTAATTGGTATGGCAAGAATTTTCTCAGATCAAATTCTTCACTGTTCATATCGATAGCATAGTTGACTTCGTTGCAAATGCAACGATAATGCTGCCAGCCTGGGAGGACTTCATGAACAAGCAAACTGCGCCAAGGGAGATGGTGCGCGCCGCGACGACTGTGGGTACGCATGAGGGCTATATGCCCGGTCTTGGCAACGATTTCGAAACTGAAGCATTGCCCGGCGCGCTACCACAGGGAATGAATTCGCCGCAACGTTGTGAATATGGCCTCTATGCTGAACAGTTATCCGGCACGGCATTCACACAACCCGGACCGGAACGCACTTGGTGTTATCGCATTCGTGCTTCGGTTCAGCACACTCACAGATTCAAGAAGATCGATCTTCCATACTGGAAAAGCGCGCCCTGCGTGGACGACGAGATAATCTCGCTTGGCCAGTACCGGTGGAACCCGGTTGGGACGAAAGATAGACTGACTTGGTTAACCGGAATGCGCACGATGACAACCGCAGGCGACGTGAACACGCAGGTCGGAATGGCGGCGCATATCTATCTTGTTACCCAGTCGATGGAGGATGAGTATTTCTATTCTGCCGACAGCGAATTGCTGGTCGTTCCGCAAGAAGGGCGACTTCGTTTTTATACTGAGCTAGGCATCATCGATCTTGAGCCGCAGGAAGTTGCGATTTTACCTCGTGGGCTGGTTTACCGAGTTGAAGTGATAGAGGGTCCCTGCCGCGGGTTTGTTTGCGAGAATTACGGCCAGAAGTTTGACGTACCCGATCGCGGCCCAATCGGCGCCAATTGTCTTGCAAATCCACGCGATTTCAAAACACCAGTTGCGGCATTTGAGGACCGTGAAGTGCCATCAACTGTGACCGTGAAATGGTGCGGATCATTCCATGAGACCAAAATTGGGCACTCACCGCTGGATATCGTTGCGTGGCATGGAAATTACGCACCCTGTAAATACGACCTTAAGACATTCTGCCCGGTGGGCGCGATTCTGTTCGACCACCCTGACCCGTCGATCTTTACTGTGTTGACCGCGCCCAGCGGTACGCCGGGTACAGCCAATATCGACTTCGTCTTGTTCCGAGAGCGTTGGATGGTGGCCGAGGATACATTCCGCCCGCCCTGGTACCACAAAAATGTAATGTCCGAACTGATGGGCAACATTTACGGGATTTATGACGCCAAGCCTGAAGGCTTTGCTCCAGGTGGCATGTCGCTCCACAACATGATGCTGCCACATGGGCCGGACAGAGATGCATTCGAGGGCGCAAGTTATTCCAACCTTGGGCCAAACAAGCTGGAAAACACGATGTCCTTCATGTTCGAAACCCGTTTCCCCCAACACTTGACTCCCTTTGCCGCAACAGAGGCGCCGCTGCAGGACGATTACATCGATTGCTGGACGTCACTTGAGAAAAAATTCGACGGGACGCCGGGGCGGAAATGAAGCTTTATTCCTATTGGCGTTCCACAACGTCATTGCGTATTCGCGCGGCACTGAATCTGAAAGGCATCGAATATGAAACGATGACGGTGAACCTTTTGGAGGGCGAGCAAAACGTACCAAGTTTTGTAAGGATCAGTCCCACACATGGCGTTCCGGTGCTTGAATTGGATGACGGAACAACATTAACTCAAAGCCACGCAATCGCAGAGTATTTAGACACTATTTCGCCTGAGCCACCGCTATTTCCATCCAACCCGCTAATACGGGCCAAGGTGCAGGCGGCGGCACTGACCATTGGGATGGAGATCCATCCGGTGAACAACCTGCGGATCCTCGCTTACCTAAAGAGCGAACTTGGACATTCACAAGAGCAAGCCGTCGAATGGATGCGTCATTGGATGGCGGACGGGTTTGCGGCGTTTGAGAAACTGATCGAAGACGGCGAATTCTGTTTTGGTGGAAATATCTCTTACGCCGACATTTGCCTTGTCGGGCAAATGGTGAATGCGCGGCGTTGGGGCCTTGACCTCACCCCTTTTGCGCGGCTTGTTGCGATTGACGAACGTTCACGCGCCATTCCTGAAATTGCGGCTGCAATGCCCGAAAACCAACCGGATGCGACCAACTGATGCCCTTAATGCGATCCTGGATTGAAAGCGCCAATTCGGCGGACACGGAATTTCCACTCAATAATCTGCCCTATGGTGTGTTTTCTGTAGACGACGGCGACTTGCGCTGTGGTGTCGCGATCGGTGACCGGATCGTCGACGCCACTGGGCTTGAGGCCAACGGCGCGCTTCGCGCCGACCCTGAAGCAGACGTTCTGGACGCCCCGTATTGGAATGACTTCATGGAGCTCGGACCTGGTTCGTGGGCCAAGTTCCGCTCCGCACTGACGGCGATGCTCTCAGATGACGCGATTGAGGACTTGAGGGATGTGATCACAACGTATTCAGTGCAGATGGTGGAGGCGACGCTCCACATGCCATTTCGCGTGTCTGAATACACCGATTTTTATGCCGGACGGCACCATGCAACTAATGTTGGAACTATGTTTCGCGGGCCGGAAAATGCGCTACCCCCAAATTGGCTCCATATCCCAATCGGCTATAACGGGCGTGCATCTTCGGTATTCGTTAGCGGTACAGAAATTCGCCGCCCCTGGGGGCAACAGAAATCGCCTGATCACGATATGCCGGCGTTTATGCCCAGCCGTAGATTTGACATTGAGCTGGAAGTGGGCGCAATTGTCGGCCAATCATCTTTTGGCCCGGTTAGTGTCGATTTCGCAGAAGATATGATCTTCGGATACGTACTGTTGAACGACTGGTCTGCGCGCGACATTCAGGCGTGGGAATACCAGCCTCTCGGGCCGTTTCAGGCGAAGGCCACGGCGACCACACTCAGCCCATGGATTGTTTCCAAGGCCGCCTTGGAACCATTCCGGGTGCCGACCCCAAATAGAGAACATGACCTGCTGCCTTATTTGGAAGAAACTAAACCAGGTCTCTATGACATTTCGCTTGACGTCACGATTCAACCAGAGGGCGGGATGGAATCAACTTTGGCAAGGACGAATTACAAAGAAATGTATTATTCCAGTGCCCAGCAACTGGCACATCACACAACAGCTGGCTCGCCGATGAATGTTGGCGACCTATTGGGTAGCGGAACGATTTCAGGGCCCAAAAAGACCGAACGCGGCTCACTTTTAGAACTTAGTTGGGGTGGGAAAGAACCCATCGAAATCGAAGGCGGCACGCGCAACTTTATCGAAGATGGCGACACGCTGACACTTAAGGGTGCGGCTGTCGGCGATGGATACAAAATCGGGTTTGGCGATTGTGTGGGCAAGGTCGTACCCGCTCTCGATGCCGCTGACCTGCCCTATAAGACGGAACGGTAACATGGCTAAAGCATTCGCATCTCAAGGCGATCTGGAAGAGAAGACGATCAGCTTCACCGAGGTCGGCGACGGGCTTTACGCGTTCACCGCAGAGGGCGACCCGAACTCTGGCGTGATCATTGGCAATGACTCCGTCATGATCGTCGAAGGCCAGGCGACGCCCCGACTGGCGCGAAAGGTGATAGAGTGTGTTCGATCCGTAACGGATAAACCTATTACACATCTGGTTCTTACTCACTACCACGCAGTCCGGGTCCTAGGCGCCAGTGCGTTCGATGCGCCGCAGGTCATTATGTCAGAAAAAGCCCGCTCGATGGTGGTGGAGCGCGGACAGGAAGACTGGGACAGCGAATTTGCTCGCTTTCCACGTCTGTTTCAGGGGCATGAAGAAATTCCAGGCCTGACATGGCCAACAACAACATTTAACGGACGGATGTCTGTCTATTTGGGCCAACGTCGGATCGACATAATGCAATTAGGGCGTGCGCATACGGCGGGTGACGCGGTGATCTACGTTCCGGATCAAAACGTGATGTTTACGGGCGATATCGTTGAATACAAATCAGCCTGTTATTGCGGCGACGGACATTTCCACGATTGGCCCGGAACGCTGAACAATATCCGCGCCTGGGATTTGGATGCCGTTGCACCGGGGCGCGGTGACGCGCTGGTCGGAAGTAAGATGGTGAATGCCGCACTCGATAGCACGGCCGACTTTGTCAAATCCACTTACGCGCCAGCTGCCAAAGTCGCCTTAAAGGGGGGAACATTGAAAGACGCCTGGGATGCGGTGCGCGCGAAATGTGACCCTAAGTTTGCAGATTACGCGATTTACGAGCATTGCTTGCCGTTCAATGTGGCGCGCGCCTATGATGAGGCCCGCGACATTGACACGCCGCGAATCTGGACAGCGGAACGCGACGCAGAAATGTGGGAAGCACTGCAGTCATGAGGGCGCTGCGGCTAACTGCAATTTGGTACGCCATCTGGGCAGTGGTGCCGACCCCGCTAATGTTGGTCAGCTATCTGGTGACGTAATGCCGTATGATTACAAGCCTTTCGCCTATCGTACGCCGCCGGGATTGACCGAAGCCGAGCCACGTCACGATGTCATCATCGTGGGCGCTGGTCCGATCGGCCTTGCTCTCGCGCTCGACTTGGCAAGTTACGGCGTGGAATGTGTCGTGCTGGATGACAACGATGTCGTCAGCGTCGGCAGTCGCGCGATCTGTTGGTCAAAGCGTTCGCTGGAGATTTTGGACAGGCTGGGCATCGGTGAAACATGTGCCGAAAAAGGTGTGACCTGGAAAATTGGGCGCACCTATCATCGCGACACGGAGTTGTTCAACTTCGATCTGTTGCCGGAGGAAGGCCATAAGATGCCGGCCTTTGTGAATCTGCAGCAGTATTATGTTGAACAATACCTCGCCGAAGCTGCAATAGCCCACGATCTTATTGACGTCAGGTTCAAGAATAACGTCACTAACACATCGCAAAACGGCGATTTTGTCACCGTTTCGATAGATACCCCAGACGGCCAGTATGCGCTTAAATCCAAATACCTGGTTGCGTGTGACGGTGCGAAATCGCCAATTCGCAACCAGATGGGATTGGATTTCCTTGGTGAGTTTTTTGAAGAGAGGTTTTTGATCGCCGACATCGAGATGACAGCGGAAACACCTTCAGAACGTTGGTTTTGGTTTGAGCCGACGTTCCATCCCGGCCAGTCCGCGTTAATGCATAAACAGCCAGACAATATCTATCGTATTGACCTTCAACTTGGTTGGGACGCCGACCCCGACGAAGAAAAGAAACCGAAGAATGTCATTCCACGTATTGAAAAGGTCGTAGGCCACAGCGATTTCAAGTTGGATTGGGTCAGCGTCTATTCGTTTCAATGCAGACGGTTGGAGCGGTTCGTCCATGATCGCGTGATCTTTGCCGGTGACAGCGCGCATGTGGTTTCACCGTTTGGCGCCCGCGGCGGAAACGGCGGATTGCAGGATGTTGATGCATTGTCGTGGCGACTGGCGGCGATCTTAACGGGTCACGCATACACCAGTGTGCTCGAAGACTACAACTCGGAACGCGTTCATGGCGCGGATGAAAACATATTGCATTCTGCCGGCGCGACGAAGTTTATGTCTCCAGCTGATGGACCGGAACGCGAAGAGCGGGATCGCATCTTAGCTGCCGCGGCAACCGACCCGGTGGAAAGGGCCAAGATCAACTCTGGCCGACTATCGGTGCCTTGCGTCTATCCTTCTGCCGGGCTAGATAACACGCATCTCCCAGAGATTTCACGCCCCGGTTCGGTTTGCGCCGATGCGCCTCAGGGCGAGGGTTGGTTGTTGAATTTGCTCGGTGGGCGGTTAGTTTTGATGGGTGTCGGCTGCACTGCCCCGGATGTCGGAATTGATACTATTTTGGCAGAATCCAACGAATTTTTGCGCACACGATACCTAGGAAATTCGGAGCGCGCTGTTTATCTCATCCGTCCTGATCAGGTGATTGCCGCACGGTGGGTAGATCCGGACCCGGATGAAGTCTCAACCGCAATCAACGCTATCTGGCGGCAATAAAATTTTTCTGCCGGTGCCCGTCAGAATCCAACAATCACGGCCTTCAAATACGGCAGTTGTGAGTGGTTTTCCATAGCCAGCTCCGGTGTCAAGATTAATACGGTTTCCGCAGTGCTCGGGGCTGTCTACCGGTGAATGGCCATGTACAATTAGTTTGCCGTGGTCCTGTTGGTCGTTCCGAAATTCGTCGCGAATCCAGATTAAGTCTTCTACCGATTGCTTGCGCAATGCCACTCCTGGTCGAATTCCAGCATGAACGAATACCAGATCGTCAGTTTCAACCATGACTTCGAGGCCAAACAAGAATTCTTTATGGGCGTCAGGAATTGCAGCGCGCGCCGCAAGGTGGAGTGGAATTCCGGTTAGGCCGACTTTTACATCATATGATCGGAGAGTCTCCATCCCACCAAGTCGCGGGTGGAGCCAAGTAAATTCTGCTTTTAGTTGTGGGTCGCGGCGTGGAATGTCCGAGAGGTACAATCGCATCATGCGATCATGGTTACCTAACAAAAATCGCCAGGGCTGTTCCTCTGCTTTTCCACCGATTAAGTAATCCAAAACTCCAGCGCTGTCCGGTCCGCGATCTGTGTAATCCCCAAGATGGATAACGGGTGCCTGATCGTCACCGGTAATCTGGCGATCCGCCGCAATCATCGCATGAGCGGCCCGCAACATGTCGAGTTGCCCATGTATATCTCCGACCGCGTATATCCGCATTCAGACCACGTCGAATTCCAGCGCTTTTACTTGATGAAACAACCCGGTCGCATCAAGTTTGGCTAATACAGTGTCTGGAATTGCATTGTCGACGTAAAGAAGCGCGATGGCCTCCCCGCCCACGTCGGCTCGGCCAAGGGTAAAATTCGCGATATTCACATCATTTTCTCCCATCGTTTGGCCCAGAGCACCGATGATGCCCGGTACGTCCTCGTTGGTCGTATAAACCATGTGGCGGCCAATTTCGGCGTCGATATTGATGCCCTTGATCTGAATGAAGCGTGGTTTTCCGTCGCTAAAGACAGTTCCCGCAACAGATCTTTCGCGTTTTTCTGTAACAACCGTCACCTTAATATACGCTTCGAACACACCGGATTTTGATTGGTTTGTGGTTGAGATGTTGATCCCCCGCTCTGCCGCGATCACAGGAGCGGAAACCATATTCACATCCGGATTTACGCGCTTCATTATTCCTGCGATCACCGCGCAGTTCAGGGCCGGTAGGTTCATGTCTGCAACCGACCCGTCATAAAGGATGTTGATTGCTTTTATTGGCTCATCCGTCATTTGGCCGACGAAGTTACCAAGGTGACTGGCGAGCTTTACCCAAGGCCCCATGACTTTTGCCTCTTCGGATGTCATGGATGGCATATTGAGCGCGTTTTCCACTGCACCGTTTAGCAGATAATTTGCCATCTGGTCTGCGACTTGAAGCGCCACGTTTTCTTGTGCCTCTGTTGTCGCCGCACCCAGATGTGGGGTGACCACCACATTGGGTAAATTGAACAAGGGTGAGTCTGTCGCTGGTTCGACGGCAAAAACATCGAATGCAGCGCCGGCGACGTGCCCAGATTTCAGCGCCTCAGCCAGCGCGGCCTCGTCCACCAAACCGCCGCGCGCACAGTTGATCAGGCGCGCGCCGGGTTTCATCAATGCAATTCGTTCAGCTGTGATCATGTTGGCTGTCTGTTCGGTTTTTGGGACGTGGAGCGTGATGAAATCAGCTCGTTTGAGGAGGTCTTCGAGTTCGACTTTCTCCACCTCCATGCGCGCCGCTCTTTCATCCGACAAAAAGGGATCATATGAAATCACTTTCATTTTCAATCCTTTTGCGCGATCGCAGACAATGCCGCCGATATTACCAGCGCCGATCACGCCGAGGGTTTTACCGGTCAGTTCCACGCCCATGAATTTGGACTTTTCCCATTTCCCAGCGTGAGTTGACGCGTTGGCTTCTGGGATCTGGCGAGCGACGGCGAACATCATAGCGATCGCGTGTTCGGCGGTAGTGGTCATGTTGCCGAAGGGCGTGTTCATGACGATAATTCCGGCCTTGGACGCGGCGTCTTTATCGATGTTATCAGTGCCTATTCCAGCCCGACCGATGACCTTAAGCTTAGGGGCATTGGCGATTATCTTCTCGGTCGCCTTAGTGGCGGATCGGATCGCGAGACCATCATAGTCGCCGATGACTTTCAGCAATTCGACCTTATCTTTGCCGAGTTCGGGGCGGAAATCGACGTCGATTCCGCGGTCGCGGAAGATGTCAACGGCAGTTTCGGACAGCTTGTCGGATACGAGTACTTTGGGGGCCATTTTGGTCTCCATTCGGGTGTCTGTATTACGTCGGTATTTTGTCGGTATAGCGTCGGCGTCAGGCTGCGCGAGCTTGATCGGCGATTTCGGCCTCAAACGCCCATTCAAGCCAAGGCATCAGGGCTTCCAGATCGGCAGTTTCGACCGTACCGCCACACCATATGCGCAATCCGGGAGGGGCATCGCGATACGCGCCAATGTCGAGCGCAACACTTTCGACCTCCAATCGTTTGGCAATTGCCTTGGCGAAAGCCGCGCCATCAGTAATCCGATTATCAGTGAATTTCAGGCAAACGCTGGTGGTGGATGCAGTGGCGGGATCTTCCGCAAGATTCCCGATCCAGTCACGGGTGTCGCAAAAGTCGTGGACGATTCTGGCGTTGGCGTTCGCGCGGTCGATCAAACCCTTGAGGCCGCCAACTGATTTCGCCCATTCAAGACATTGCAGGTAGTCTTCCACGGCGAGCATCGACGGCGTGTTGATCGTTGTGCCAGTGAAAATGCCGTCAATCAACTTGCCGCCTTTTGTCAGGCGAAAGATCTTGGGCAAAGGCCACGGAGGCGTGTAGCTTTCCAAACGTTCGACCGCGCGTGGTGACAAGATTAATATCCCGTGCGCGGCCTCTCCACCCAGAACTTTTTGCCAGCTGAATGTTGTGACATCCAGTTTGTCCCACGGCAAGTCCATTGCGAAAGCTGCGGATGTCGCATCGCACAGTGTTAGACCTGCGCGGTTCTTTGGGATGGCGTCGCCATTTGGTACGCGGACTCCAGATGTTGTGCCATTCCATGTGAAACACACGTCGTGTTCATAGTCTACGTCGGCTAAATCAATGATTTTCCCGTATTCGGCGGTCTTGACGGTTGCTTCCAGCCTGAGCTGCTTGACGACATCCGTGACCCAGCCCGATCCAAAGCTTTCCCAAGCGAGCATTTCAACCGGGCGGGCGCCAAGCAGGTTCCACATTGCCATTTCGAAAGCGCCTGTGTCGGAAGCGGGTACAATACCGATCTTGTAATCCGTTGGCACACCGAGGATTTCACGGGTGAATTCGATTGCCTCTTTGAGCTTCTCTTTGCCAATTGCCGCGCGGTGTGATCGACCAAGAGCGGCGGTGGAAAGCGAATCTAGTGTGAACGTGGGGGGTTTGGCACAGGGGCCAGATGAGAAACGCGGATTTGCCGGCCGCGTTGCCGGAGCGGTGATAACCATCAGTGGTATCCTTACAGATATGCGCCCTTCGTTGGGGAAGGGTGTCCCACGGCGGCGTTTAACAGATTCGCGATCTTTGACAACCGGGAAATTGTCGCTATAGCGGCGCTTGTTTTGTCAATTGCGACCGAATGGGCGGACGATGATACTTGTGATCACACTCATTGCGGATCCAATCCGCCGAAATCTGGACCCGCATCTTGCCGAGTCGCTGCGCAATGCCTGGGGCGGCGATGACGTGCGCTGGCTGTCGCCCGACGAAGCGGCAGAATTTGCGGTTGGCGAGATGCCAGGTAACTTTTGGACAGCTTGGGAAGACTGCCGTGAACTTGGCGTGGACCTTGTTCCGGTACGCGCAGAAAACAGGCGAAAGAAGATGCTGCTTGCCGACATGGATTCTACCCTAATTCAGCAGGAATGTATCGATGAGCTTGCCGCGGAAGCCGGGGTTGGCGATCATGTTGCAGCGATTACCGCGCGCGCAATGAATGGCGAGCTGGATTTCGAGGAAGCGATTGACGAACGTGTTAGTTTGCTGGCAGGTTTACCAATTTCCGTGATCAAAAAAGTTTTGACAGAACGCATCACTTATATGCCGGGCGGAAAAACCCTCGTGGCAACCATGAAGGCAAATGACGCGTATGCAGCATTGGTATCCGGCGGGTTCGCCGATTTTACCGGCCCTGTCGCAGATCATCTGGGTTTCGATGAACACCGCTCCAATACGCTACTGCGCGAAGACGGTCGGCTGACGGGGGTTGCGCAACGCCCGATTCTCGGTCGAGAGGCTAAGGTTGAGGCTTTGCGGGAGATAGCGACTAAACGCGGTTGGTCTCTGGATGACACAATTGCCGTTGGCGATGGTGCAAACGATTTGGGCATGCTTGGCCTTGCCGGAATGGGCGTTGCGCTGCACGCAAAACCAGCGGTCGCAGCACAATGTGATTTACGGATCAATGTCGGCGATTTGACATCACTTTTGTTCCTGCAAGGATATACACGCGATGAATTCGTCGGTGGCTAGAGCAGCGACGCGGCGGGTTGAATAAACCCGGTCGTGATATCCCGGCGGTTCTTAACCGGCGCATTTCGTCGCTTTAACGTGGCGGGATGATCAGGCTCTAACACGCCCAAACGCACTAGAATCGAAGCCATCGCGCATTCGCTGGCCCGGGTGGCGCCATCTTCGATTTTCAGCGCTACGCCAACCTTCTGCTCTGGCAGGATAGCAGCAAAAACACCCTCCGCCCCGGTTTTGATCGCGACCTTGCCATTCATTGCATGCATCAATTCGGTACACGCCCTGCCCTCTCCGGCGACGAGTTCCGGATGTGATGTCATCGCGTCAAATAGCCTGCGCATCGCAGCAGGCCTTGTTCTGACCCCTTCCGCGCCAGCGAATTGCGCAAGAGCGCGTGCAAAGCCAAATATCGATGTTGCAAAATTGGGCGCGGAGCAGCCGTCGATCCCATAGCCGGCCGAATCTTCCCCTGTTATTTCGTAACTCCCAAGCACCCCCCACGTTTGAGTGTTATTGTCAGTTTTATGGTGAGTCGAATTTGCCATTTTGCGCGTGTTTTTTTTCTTTCTTGTCTGAATTCTGTGGCGCCGGGTTGATTTCTCTGAATCAGTGGTGGGATGGATCAGGTTGCCGCCCTTGAACAACTTCTCGCCACGGCTCTGCGTCGGATCGCTGAGCTTGAAGCTGCGTTGGCGAGCATGGCGGAAGAGATCACGGACCTGCGCCGACAGTTGGCCAAGAACAGCAGCAATAGCAGCAAGCCCCCTTCAAGTGATGGCCTGAAGAAGCCAGCCCCGCGCAGCCTGCGTGGCAAATCCGGAAAGAAAAGTGGCGGCCAAGTTGGCCACCGGGGCGACACCCTGCGCCAGACGTCAACACCCGACTTTGTCGAACGGCATGAGGCGACGCATTGCAGCGCCTGTCAGAGCGCCCTGACGGCGGAGATGGTGAAAGGGATCGAGAAGCGTCAGGTGTTCGACTTGCCTGCGCCACGCCTGGAGGTCACCGAGCATCAGGCGGCGGTTTATTGTTGCGACCATTGTCGAGCCACGACGACGGCTGGCTTTCCCGATGGCGTGGCCGCGCATGTGCAATATGGCACGCGCATGCGGGCAGTGGCGGTCTATTGCAATGTTCAGCAGCTGATACCCGAGGATCGGGTCTGCCAGCTTATGCGCGACCTGTTTGGGGCCACCAGCTTGTGCGCGGCCAGCGTGACCAACTGGACGCGCGGCGCGGCAAATAAGATGGGTGTCGTGGTTGAACACATTCTCGCCCGGCTTGCCGAAGGCGGCGTTCGGCATCTGGACGAGACCGGACTTCGTGTTGCCGGCAAGCTGCACTGGCTGCACACGATCTGCGATACCGCCTTCACCCATTACCGCATCAGCGCCAAACGCGGTGCTGTTCCAACCTTCCTGACCGGCGGGACGATCATTCATGATCACTGGAAACCCTACTACGCCCATATGAGCGGAGTGGACGCCCACGCCCTCTGCGGGGCGCATCACTTGCGCGAACTCAAGGCCATCGAAGAGATCGAAAAAGAGCCTTGGGCGACGGAGATGAGCGCAGTGCTTCATAGCGCCAATCAGCTCAGATGCGCGGCTCAGGATCAAGGCGAGACCGAACTCCCGGAACTGGTTCGCCAGGGTATAGTCACCAGATACATGGCGATCCTCGCCAAGGGGCTCGCCTTCCACGAACGCCAGCCCCCGCTGGCCAAAAGCCCCGGCACCCGCGGCCGAAAAGCCAGGCGGCCAGGCCACAACCTGCTCCTCCGCCTGCGTGACTACCGCGATGACGTTTTGCGATTCATCGCCGACTTCGCGGTCCCATTCACAAACAATCAGGCCGAACAGGACCTGCGCATGATGAAGCTGCGCATGAAAATCTCGGGCACCTTCCGCACCCTCGAGGGCGCGCGGGTCTTCGCCGACATCAGGTCCGTCATCTCGACGGCCAGAAAACACCGGTTCAACATCCTGGAAATCCTGACCCTGTCACCACCTCAGATCATCGCACGGCTCTGACGGAACAAAACCCCGCAACCCTATCGGACAGGGTGCTTGGGAGTTACGTTATTTCTTCAAAAACTTGTTTCACGGAAGTCTGAACAGGATGGTCAGGATCAATATATTCCGATCCAGCCCCGAGATGGCGAGTTAGGGTCAAAAACCCGGTATGTTTACCTGAGCAGTTGTTGTGCCATTGACAGGGTTTTTCGTGGGCAAGGACCAGTGCATCGCGGTCTTTATCGCTGTGTGGTTGTTGAGTACCGCAGCGCAAGTGATCATCGGACATCTCCAGATCGGAAAGCCAACTTGAAACGCGCTTTGTGTGGATGGGCGCCCCGTTATGCGAAGCGCAAGACAATGCCAGCTGTTCAGACGTGAGGTGGTATGATTTTGCTGCTCCACTTTCGATCAGGGGCAGGGCCTGGATCATTTTTGCGGATGACCGCGGAAGTATGATTGTCCCCGGATCACCCCACGCTTCAACGATTTCACCGGAGGCTGAACAGATAACTGCGTGGCCTCGATGCATCGATTCAAGGAAGTCGCCGCGCCACACTTCGACCAGAGGAACCGCGTTGGTCATTCAATTCTCCGTTTTGTTGCGCGATTTTCTGCCAAAGGGCTTTAAAAAACCAGCGCAATTCCGTTAAACTGCGTAAATGAGATTGATGAAAGCCGCTAGGCGCTGAATGGTCCAACGAGAAGGCCGCAGCATAAGCGGAAAGAGGCAGAGACGGCTGGAGGCTGTGAAGAAAACGGTCAGATTGAATATGGCCTGGGTGGTTGGCGCGGTTTTTGGCGCAACAATGGCGCAGGCGCAGGAATCCAATAACCGCGTAGCAGCGCATACCGACTGGTCGGTTTTCGAGGCAGCAAGCCCCAAGCAATGTTGGAGTGTCAGTGCGCCGAAAGAAAGTGTGAACACACGCGACGGGCGGGTTGTGGCGGTGAAGCGAAGCGATATTTTATTTTTCGTTTCCTACATTCCGTCGTCAAACGTAAAAGGGCAGGTGTCGTTCACCGGCGGCTACCCGTTCCGCAACGGATCAACTGTGACGTTGGACGTCGGTGGCACGAAATTCGAACTGTTCACCGATGGCGAAATGGCGTGGTCCGCATCTGATGCCGATGACGCCAAGATTGTTACTGCAATGAAGCGTGGTGCGGATGCGACATTGTCAGGCGTCTCATCGCGCGGAACGAAGACCGAGGACACGTTTTCGCTATTTGGCTTCACTGCGGCAGTCGAAGATGCGGAAAAGCGGTGTCAGGGCTGACACGAAACAAGGCTCGCGGCGTTGTCTGAGGTTTTGCAAACGCTGCGGCTGAAATCTCCAGAAAAAACTGAAGAGTTGGCGAGGGCCATTGCGCCTGTTTTGCAAACGGGTGACGTCTTGTTGCTGGAGGGCGGGCTGGGCGCGGGCAAAACCCATTTCGCGCGCGCCATCATACAGGCGCGGCTCGCAGCGGTCGGTCTGTCAGAGGATGTTCCTTCGCCGACATATACACTTGTGCAGACATATAGCGATGGGATTGCGGAAATATGGCACGCAGATTTGTACCGGCTATCAGAAACCGCGGAGATCGACGAATTGGGGTTATTTGACGCATTTGACAATGCGATTTGTTTAATCGAGTGGCCGGACAGGCTTGGAAATCTAGCGCCGGCTGCCACACTTCGCTGTCGGTTTGAATTTGGCGGGACCGAGGGAGAGCGGTTTCTATCTTTGTCGTCATTGAATGCCCGTTGGGCAAAAATAGTCTCCGATTTTGCATGAATGCGGCGTTCGATATTCCTGTCATGATCTTCGCTGCGGGCCGAGGGACAAGAATGGCGCCGCTTACGGATAACTTGCCCAAGCCAATGATTACGATCGCCGGGCAGCCTTTGGTCGACTATGCCATTGATTTGGTCAGGGATGCCGGGTTGACGCGTGTATTTGCAAACACGCACCATCGACCGGAAGCGCTAGAGGATCATCTTAGATCCCGGGGCGTTGTGCCGGTACGGGAAGATGTGTTGCTGGAAACCGGCGGCGGTTTGAAGAATGTCGTGCCTCTCGTCGGAGATGGGCCCGTTTTGATACTGAACTCGGATGCAATCTGGCCCGGATCAAGCCCTTTGAGAGGTCTGCTGGAATCATGGCGTAGCGATATGGGCGCGCTGTTGTCTTTGACTGACCCAAATGACGCCATCGGATACCGTCGGAAAGGAGACTTTCTGGCGAACGCTGATGCACAGCTTTCTCGCGGTCCGGGGCTCATTTACAATGGCGCACATATTACGTGGACAAAGCGATTGGCCGAGATTGATGCGCAAGTGTTTTCCTTGAACCGATTATGGGACCTGATGCTGGCGGACCAGTCTCTTTATGGCGTTCGCCACCAAGGCCTCTGGTGTGATGTGGGCCATCCGGAAAGTATCGCGTTGGCTGAGGCTGCTCTGAATGTTTGAGCCGCAAATTGGCCCGAATGTGTTTGGCGTTGCGCCGGGTCAGGATTTTTCACGAACTTTGATTACGGGGCTGTGGGACAGAATGGCCGAGCGCGCGCCGGAAGATTGGGCGCGGATTGAAATTTACGTCAACACTCGCCGGATGCAGCGCCGGTTATTGGACCTTATGGGCGAAGAGCGCGCAATGCTATTGCCCAAAGTGCGGCTAATCACAGACCTGGCGCAGGATCACCGGTTTCCGGATATTCCGCCGGTGGTTTCAAGTTTGCGGCGTCGGCTGGAAGTGTCGCAACTTGTCACTGCACTTTTGGATCGCGAGCCCGATCTGGCGCCGCGCGCCGCACTTTTCGATCTGTCCGATAGCCTCGCCAGCCTTATGGAGGAAATGGAGGGCGAGGGCGTCGCGGCTGACGCGATTAGTGCAATCGATGTTTCCGATCAGTCAGGTCATTGGCAGCGAAGCCTGAAGTTCGTCGATCTTGTGCAAAGCTATGTTTTCGAGCGTAACGGGTTAAGCTCAGAGTCTCGGTTGCGTCGCGTCGTGGACAGGCTGGCTGACAATTGGACAAAAAAGCCGCCAGAGCACCCCATCCTGATCGCAGGGTCGACCGGATCACGCGGCGCGACGTTCCGCCTGATGAAAGCGGTCGCGTCGCTGCCAATGGGCGCTGTAATTTTGCCCGGCGTCGACTTTGATATGCCCGCGGAGATCTGGGACCGGCTGGATGACCCAATGACATCGCAAGATCATCCGCAATACCGTTTTTCCAATTTCACCCGGGCGCTTGAATTGCATCCGAGCAGGATTTCGCAATGGGCTGATCCGTCAGTGGAAAACGGTCGGAACAAGCTGATGTCATTGGCGCTGCGACCAGCGCCGGTGACCGACCAGTGGATGGAAGAGGGGCAGCGGCTGACGAATCTTGCCGATGCAACGCGAGGATTGACTCTGATCGAAGCACCGTCGCCACGGGCCGAAGCTGTCGCAATATCCATCGCCCTTCGCGAAGCGGTTGCCGATGGCAAAGTCACGGCGTTGATAACGCCGGACAGAAACCTGACGCGGCGGGTAACAGCGTCGCTCGACCGCTGGGGAATTGTCCCAGATGACAGCGCCGGACGCCCGCTGGCGCAATCTGCGCCGGGGCGATTTTTAAGGCAAGTTTCGTCTCTATTTCAGCAAAAACTGACAATCGAGACATTACTGGCGTTGCTGAAACATCCGCTGACACACAGCGCGGGCGAAGATCGCGGCGAACATTTGCTTGAAACGCGGGAATTGGAATTGTTCTTGCGCCGAAAGGGCCGCGCATATCCCAAGTGTGACGATATAAATGCGTGGGCCGCAGATGGCGAAGTGCGCCGGATTGTGTGGAGCAATTGGCTGAAAAGCTGCATCGCGATGTTTGATGTTGCCGGAATATTGCCGCTTTCGGATCACGTCGCACGGCATATCGAGTTGGCTGAGAGGCTTGCGCGCGGGTCGGGGGAACAGGGATCCGGCGCACTTTGGGAGATGGCCGCCGGTGAAGAGGCGCTGAAAACGGTATCGGAACTTCGCGACGAGGCGGAAGCCGGTGGTACGATGTCGATGGGAGAATACAATGCACTGTTTGCTGGCATTCTGAACAGCGCGGAAGTCCGAGAGGCACAGGTAGCCCACCCCCGAGTGATGATTTGGGGAACGCTTGAGGCCCGCGTACAGGGTGCAGATCTCTTAATTCTCGGTGGACTGAACGAGGGTGTCTGGCCCGGAACACCGCAGCCCGACCCGTGGCTGAACCGGCGAATGCGCGCAGAGGTTGGATTGCTGCAGCCGGATCGGCAGATCGGCCTGTCGGCGCATGATTTCCAGCAGGCTGTCGCGGCGGATCAAGTCATTTTGACACGCGCTGTGCGCGATGACGAAGCCGAAACTGTGCCGTCTCGATGGGTGAACCGGTTGTCGAACTTGCTGAAAGGGCTGTCGGGGGAAAGTCAGGCTTCGCTAAAGGCGATGCAAATGCGGGGAACCCGTTATCTTCGGCTGGCTGAAACGCTCGAGGTAGTGACGGTGGAGCCGGCGGCGGCGAGGCCCGCGCCACGACCGCCAATTTCCGCGCGGCCGAAAGAGATTTCGGTGACAGAAGTTCAAAAGCTGATTCGCGACCCATATGCTGTCTACGCACGTCGGGTGTTGGGTCTGGAACCACTGGCCCCGATGCGAATTGCTCCGGACGCGCCTCTGCGCGGAACTTTGGTGCATCGCGTCCTGGAACGATTCACTGACACTGGGCCATTCGCGTCGCTGGACGAGGGGAAACGCCGGCTGTTGTCATTCGCAGACGAAATCTTTGAACGCGATGTGCCTTGGCCAGCGACGCGGGCGGTTTGGCGAAGCCATCTTGAAAGTGTGGCAGATTGGTTTCTGGAGGGGGAGTTACAGCGCGGGGCAATCGGTGCGCCGGTTGCGACGGAAAGCCGAGGCGCATTGTTCTTGGATGAGCCAGGCGTTTCCCTGGTGGGGCGGCCGGATCGCGTGGATCGATTGGCGACGGGTGAATATGCTGTCTACGACTACAAGACGGGCAAGCCATCCTCCACCAAGCAACGCGAAAATTTTGACAAGCAATTGCCCTTGACGGCGGCACTGGTTGAAAGAGGAGCGCTTGCAGGAATTCGCGCGGGTGACGTGACTGAAGTTGGTTACATCGCATTGACGAAAAAGCCGGTTTTCGAGACGAGTCCGCTTGAAAGCGGAGAAATTGACCGCGTTTTGGCGGAGCTGGTCACCCTGCTGAAGGCATATCAGGATCCAGCGGGCGGCTATGTATCAAGGCGCGCGATTGAGCGGCGGGAGCAAGTTGGCGATTACGATCATCTCGCACGTTTCGGCGAATGGGATGAGGCTGATACACCAAATCCCGAGGATGTCGGGCAATGAACGAAGCGACCAGGGCGCAGAACCGTGCAGCCGAACCAACGCATTCGACATGGCTGTCGGCCAATGCCGGGTCAGGAAAGACGCGGGTACTGACGGACCGGGTCGCACGTCTGTTGCTCGACGGGGTTGATCCTCAAAGTATTCTTTGCCTGACATACACCAAAGCGGCCGCATCGGAGATGCAGAATCGCTTGTTCAAGCGTCTGGGCGAATGGTCGATGCGGTCCGATGGTGCGCTGGCTGAAGAACTTCAGGGACTCGGCGTTTCGAAAATCGGTGACAAGATGGTCCTGGCGCGGGCGCGGCGATTGTTTGCCCGCGCGATAGAAACGCCCGGCGGGCTGCGCATTCAGACGATCCATTCGTTTTGCGCGTCGCTCTTGCGAAAATTCCCGCTCGAGGCCGGGGTCTCACCGGCTTTTGTTGAGATGGATGACCGTAACGCGGTCTTGTTGCGTGATGCGGTGCTGGATGAGATTGCCGAAGGTCAGAACAAAGAAGTTCTGGCGGATATCCTGCACCACGTCTCAGGTGACGGGCTTTTGGCGTTGGCAGACAATCTTGTGCGCAAGCGTGACAAGATGGCCAGCGCGGTTTCTGAAAGTGATGTGTTCACTTGGTTCGGTTTGCCACCAGGCGCGGGCCTTGATCATGTGTGGTCGATTGCATTTGACGGGTCAGAGCCCGCGATGATCAAGCGTCTGCTGCCTATTTCAAACACTCAATCAGACACCTATCGAAATTTCGGCGAGGCCTTGGCGGCGCTGCAGCTAAATCTGCAAAATCAAGATGTGTTAGATACGCTTTACCGATTGTTTCTATATGCTTCCGGGGAAAAGAGGAACTCGTCGAAGTCTGTAAATTTCCCGCAATCAAATCACAAAAAAGCAGTTGCGGCGTTTGCGCCCGTCCTGCCGGAACTCCATGCCTTCATGGATCGCATTGCTTCGGCCCGGGACGCGGAATTGCGAATTGCTGCTGCTCTTGCGGCGACCCGCATACATAGGTTCGCGAGAGTATTTCTACCGCTTATTACCCAACAAAAAGAAACACGGGGGTGGCTGGATTTTGATGATCAGATTCTAAAGACCCGCGGCCTTCTTTCCGATGACAAGGTTGCGCTGTGGGTTCTTTACAAGCTTGACGGCGGGTTGGATCACATCCTCGTCGATGAAGCGCAGGATACCAGCCCCGAGCAATGGCAGGTTATCGAGCGGCTGGCACAAGAAATGACGGCCGGGGCTGGAACAAGGGGTGGCAAGCAAAGAACGATCTTCGTTGTTGGAGACAAGAAACAATCGATCTATTCATTTCAGGGCGCGGATCCGCGTGCCTTTGATACGATGCGCAAGTTTTTCAGAACACGCCTGTCGCAAACGACCGTCGGACTGCGCAAACAGGAACTGGCCTATTCCTTTCGGTCGTCGGCCGCAATTTTGAAATTTGTCGATACGGCAATCGATATTTCAGAGCAGCAGCACCGCGCGTATCATGAGTCTTTGCCCGGGCGCGTGGACCTATGGCCTGTTGTAGGGCAAAGCAAAGACGAAGAGCCTGCGAATTGGTATGATCCGGTCGATCTTCCCAAGGACACGCACCATTCAGTCGTTCTGGCCCGAAAGATCGCCGAGCGGCTAAAATGGATTATTGATACAGAGACGATTCCAGCAGAAAGCGGCGAAACCCGACCCGTAAAACCCGGCGACATCATGATACTTGTGCGGCGCCGGAAAGACCTGTTCCAGGAAATTATTCGCGCCTGCAAAGCGATTGGTTTGCCGATTGCCGGCGCGGACAGGTTGAAGCTTGGCAATGAGCTGCCAGTTCAGGATGTTGTTTCCTTGCTGACTTTTCTGGCAACGCCGGAAGACAATCTGGCGTTGGCCGAGGCGCTGCGCTCTCATCTATTTGGATGGTCAGAAGGCGAACTTTATGAACTCGCCGCTGGGCGCGCGCAGCCGTATCTTTGGCAGATCATTCGCGGGGATCCCGACAAATTTCACAGCGCCTTTGAAATTCTAAGCGATTTGCGGAATTCGGCAGATTTTCTTAGGCCATATGACCTGATTGAACGGATTCTGATACGTCACGACGGACGGCGCCGGCTGTTGGCTCGGTTTGGCAGCGAAGCGCAGGACGGGCTGGATGCATTGCTGGCCCAGGCGCTTGTCTATGAGCGTGGCGATTCGCCAAGTTTGACCGGATTTCTGGCCTGGCTTGCATCGGATGATGTTGAAATCAAACGCCAGATGGATGGCGCGGGCGACGAGATCCGCGTGATGACCGTGCATGGCGCAAAAGGCCTGGAATCGCCGATTGTCGTGTTGCCGGATACCGCCAAACGCACAATTCAGGTCCGCGAAGAGCTTTTAGAAATCGCTCCAAAATCCGTTGTGCTGAAAGTACCCGCGGATGAACAACCCGAGTTGATCAAGAGTGCGGTGGAGAAGCTGAAGGTTGCCCAGCGCGAGGAAGACAGTCGCCTGTTTTATGTCGCCGCGACACGGGCGGAGACATGGCTGATCATCGCGGCGGCGGGGGATGTCGGGGCGGCGGGTGAAAGCTGGCATCAACGAGCGGAAAAAGCATTGAAAGAACTCGATGCGGATCCCATTGATACACCCACAGGCGAGGGGATGCGGTATTCGCACGGGGTTTGGGCGGGCGTGCACCAGTCTGAGGGCGATTCTGGCAAAGAGCGGGTTGTGACCAATGGGCCGAATTGGCTGCATGAGGTCGCGGAGATTGAAGCGCGGCCAACTCAGACGCGAGCACCTTCGGCTCTTGGTGGAGCCAAGGCGATTTGGCGCGGCGAAGAAGGCAAAGAAGACGGCACCGCGCACGGAACTGCGGTTCACACATTGCTTGAACGCCTTGTCGGATTGCCTCGAGATGCGCGCATAGCCGTAGCTAAGCATGTGTTGCCAGAGGCAGAGGGCAATGATTTCGATCTGGCTTTTAAGGAGGCGGCAAAAATTCTTGACGATCCGAAACTGTCGGAGGTGTTTGGTGCGGACGGGCTGAGTGAAGTGGAAGTAACAGCTAAAATTCAGGCATTGGGTGGGAATCGGGTGGTCGGCGCAATCGACCGGTTGATCGTTTCGCCAAAACGCGTATTAGCCGTCGATTACAAGACGAATGCGGTTGTACCATCGTCACCGAAGGACGTCCCAGAAGGTATTTTGCGCCAGATGGGCGCATATCTTGATGTGCTGATGCAGGTGTATCCGGGTCGGACAGTTGATGTTGCGATTTTATGGACCAAGACCGCGGCTCTAATGCCCCTCCCGCACGAGATCGTGAGTGCAGCACTTTCGCGAACAACTACATCTTGACGGGGACAGGTGCGCTCCCTAGTTATCGACTCCGAACCGAGGACCAAGGAGAGCATAATGGCCACCGTTGCCGTGACAGACGATACATTCGAAGCCGAGGTGACAAACTCGGACATCCCCGTAGTGGTCGATTTTTGGGCGGAATGGTGCGGGCCATGTAAGCAAATTGGCCCCGCGCTGGAAGAATTGTCAGAAGAAATGGCGGGCAAGGTGAAAATCGCCAAGATCAATGTCGATGAGAACCCCAATTCGCCGGCGCAAATGGGTGTTCGTGGTATCCCGGCGCTGTTTCTGTTCAAAGGCGGTCAGGTTGTTTCCAATAAGACTGGCGCCGCGCCAAAATCGGCGCTGCAAAGCTGGATTGAAAGCGGCATATAAGCGTAAATCCCAGCCAATTCGCATTATTGGTCCGCGCCCAATGGCGCGGGCTTTTCATTTACGTGGGGTATTAAACTGTCCACCCGTGGCGGCGAACGGCATCTAAAATCTGCCGCTCCGCATCATCGCTGCCGCCGTTAATGGCCGTCAGTCGAAGAAGCCAGCACAGGTATTTTCGATAGTCAGGCGCAAGATTCATTACGTTGGCTATTGCCCGTTCGGCGCCAAGATCGTGCACATTTGCAGCGATGTGGTGAAAATCGATCTTGCCAAACAAAACGGCGGGCTTTTCTGCGAAAAAGCCCGATAGCGCAACAGTGCTGTTTTGCGTGGCAACGTAATCGCAGCCAGCAAGAAGATCTTCCATCCTGGCCGACGATAGTTGCACGCGCGGATGCCGATCGACCAGTAACTTCAGCGCATCCAAATCTTCGGGCAGATAGGTTTCACTGGGGTGAAGGGTTACGATGATATCGCGAGTTCGCTCATGAGTGTGAACCGATTGGATCATGTCCAAGGGACTCATCGACTGAAACCCACGCCGTTCCTGTATGCGCCCCTGTAACGGAATGAAGACGTGGCCTGTAAGTTCAGGATTATCCGGTAAGTTTGGCAACACGCGCCTTTTCCACGGGGCAAAGAAGCGTTCGGCAAGGTTAGGGTCGACTTTGTCTGGATCAAATGCGGATTTAGCAATGTCCCATTCCCACCTTTTGGCCGAATTTTCGATCCGCCAGAACGGATAATAATAAGCTTTGCGAATTGTCAGGGCGCGGTCGTGAAACGGCTCGTCCATATAAAACAGCGAATACCCATTTCGCGCTGCCGACTTTAGCCGCTCGGCACGGGAATTCCGGTTGAATTCGACCCGAAAATCATGCGCCTCAAATGCCCCCTTAATCTTGTTCATGATGTTGAAATCACCACTCTCTGCGCGGGTGAGGTTTTCGTCATCAAGGTAAATTCTAAGAACTTTGGGCTGGGCCATTGGCACAAACGCTATGACGTGGTTGCCGTAGTGTCAAAGCGGCTTGTGGAGGGGCTGGTGCGAGGCCATATAGGGCGCAAGCAAGCGGAGGACGCGATGGCGGAAGAGTTTCCCGGCTGGCACGGCACGACGATCATCGGCGTGAAAAAGGGCGGCGAAGTGGTGATTGCCGGTGACGGGCAAGTGAGCCTCGGCCAGACAGTGATCAAAGGTACGGCGCGCAAGGTTCGGCGACTGTCGCCCGGCGGGTTCGATGTGGTCTGTGGTTTTGCCGGATCCACGGCGGACGCGTTTACGCTTTTGGAGCGGCTGGAGGCCAAGCTAGAGGCAACGCCGGGACAGTTGCAGCGGGCGGCTGTGGAGTTGGCAAAGGATTGGCGAACCGACAAGTATCTGCAAAAGCTGGAGGCGATGTTGATCGTCAGTGACGGCAAAGCGATTTACGTAATCACAGGTGCGGGCGACGTGCTGGAGCCAGAGCACGACGTGACGGCAATCGGATCGGGCGGAAACTACGCCCTGGCGGCGGCACGGGCGATGATGGGCGGCAAGGATTCAGCCGAGGACATCGCCCGAAAGTCGATGGCAATTGCGGCGGATATTTGCGTTTACACGAATGGGAATCTGACGGTGGAGACGATTGCAGAATGACTGACCTGACTCCCCGCGAAATCGTATCAGAGCTCGACCGATTTATCATCGGTCAGAAAGACGCCAAGCGTGCGGTGGCGGTCGCATTGCGCAATCGCTGGCGGCGCAAGCAGTTGGCGGATGATATTCGCGACGAGGTTTATCCCAAGAACATCCTGATGATTGGACCGACCGGCGTCGGGAAAACCGAAATCAGCCGACGGCTGGCACGGCTGGCGAAGGCGCCGTTTCTGAAGGTCGAAGCGACCAAATTCACTGAAGTTGGCTATGTCGGGCGCGATGTCGAACAGATCGTACGTGATTTGGTGGATGCAGCGATCATCATGACACGAGAGAACATGCGCGAGGAGGTAAAGGCCGCGGCGCATCAGGCGGCCGAGGATCGCGTGATCGAGGCGATTGCAGGCGAAGACGCGCGGGAGCAGACCCGCGAGATGTTTCGCGGCAAGCTGAAGCGCGGCGAGCTGGATGATCACGAAATAGAGCTGGAGCTGAGCGACAATTCCAACCCGATGAGCACATTCGAAATCCCAGGTCAGCCCGGCAGCAATGTCGGCATGATGAATTTGGGCGACATGTTCGGCAAGGCCTTCGGTGGAAGAACCGTGACGCGAAAACTGTCCGTGGCTGAGAGTTATGAAATCTTGATCGGTGAAGAGGCGGATAAGCTTCTGGACGATGATATCGTCACGAAAGCCGCGATCGATGCAGTCGAACAAAACGGAATCGTCTTTCTTGACGAGATCGACAAGGTTTGCGCGCGACAGGACGTACGCGGCGGTGATGTCAGCCGGGAAGGTGTGCAGCGCGACTTGCTGCCGTTGATCGAAGGCACAACGGTTTCGACCAAACATGGGCCCATTAAGACCGACCACGTTTTGTTCATTGCGTCCGGTGCGTTTCACATCGCAAAACCGTCGGACTTACTTCCGGAACTCCAGGGTCGTTTGCCCATAAGGGTGGAATTGCGCGCGCTGACGGAAGAGGATTTCGTGCGCATTCTGACCGAGACGGACAATGCGTTGACGTTACAGTACACTGCATTGATGGGCACAGAAGACGTGGCGGTGACATTCACCGATGACGGCATCGCGGCGCTGGCGAAGATCGCAGCGGATGTGAATCAAAGCGTCGAAAACATTGGTGCACGACGACTCTACACCGTGATGGAGCGCGTGTTCGAGGAATTGTCCTTCAACGCGCCGGATCGGGGTGGGGAAAAGATAACCGTCGATGCGGGATTCGTCGAGGAGAACCTCGGCGAGTTGACCAAATCGGTGGATGTCAGTCGCTACGTTCTTTAACTTCTTCTCGTTCTAAAAATGCTGGGGCGTGTTTGAGGGGGACTGGTCCCCCTCAACTGGTCGGATCGGCAAAGCCGATCCGATAACCCGCTTCCCATTCGCACGCCCTTCGGTCACTGATGCGCAATGCGCACTGCCGACTTCCTCCGAGATAACGCACCATTCCTTGCTGCAGGCGCGCTGCTGACCTTCTGCTCCAGTTTCGGGCAGACATATTTGATATCGGTCTTCGCGGGTGTCATCCGGGCGGAATTCAGTCTGAGTGATGGTGACTGGGGGCGTATTTACGGAATTGGAACGCTGGCAAGCGGGCTGGTGATGATCTGGGCGGGCGTGCTGACAGATCATTTCCGAGCCCGGTATTTGGGTGCCGTTGTCTTGGTGTTGCTCGCAGGCGCTTGTCTGGCGATGGCTGCCGCACCGGGTGCCTGGACGCTGCCTTTCGTCATTTTCGCCCTAAGGTTTGCCGGGCAGGGCATGACCAGTCACATCGCGGTTGTGGCTATGGCGCGCTGGTTCGTGGCATCACGCGGTCGCGCATTGTCAATCGCCGCGCTCGGCTTCGCCGTGGGCGAGGCATTGATGCCGTTGTTCATCGTTTTCATGTTCGACATCGTTGACTGGCGGGTGCTTTGGGTCGGATTCGCCGTGTTTCTGGTTTTGATGGTCCCGGTTCTTTCACTGCTTTTGCGGATGGAGCGGACACCGCAGGCGGCGGCGGCGGAAAGCCAATCTGTCGGCATGTTCCTGCGCCATTGGGGCCGGGGCGAGGCAATGCGGCACTGGCTGTTCTGGGTGATGGTGCCAGCGGTTTTTGGGCCCAGCGCTTGGATCACGGCGCTGTTTTTTCAGCAGGTGCATCTGGCCGGTACGAAAGGGTGGAGCCATGCCTCATTGGTGGCATTGTTCCCGCTTTATACATCGGTTGCGATTGGTGCGACCATCGCCTCGGGCTTTATCGTGGATCGATTCGGATCGGCGCGATCAATTCCCTTTGTGCATGTGCCGATGGCAATCGGATTTGTCGTGATCGGGTTGAGCGAAAATCTGTGTTCTGCGGCCGTCGGGCTGTCATTTGTTGCCACGGGCCACGGGTTGAACGCAACGTTTCCAAACGTCTTCTGGGCTGAGTTTTACGGCACACGCAACATTGGCGGCATCAAGTCACTGGCCACCGCCGTCATGGTATTCGGGTCGGCATTCGGGCCCTGGATAACCGGCGCGCTAATCGATTTCGGGATCCCGTTTGAAGATCAGGTATTCGGCATTGCGGGTCTGTTTGTTGCCACCATGATCCTTGTATGGTTCGGCGTGCGATCAGCGCGGCCTGCTCTATCGGCGCCTTCGTAAATAGACGTAAAATGCCCCGCCGCCGCCGTGGCGAATGTGGGCATCCGTCACTTCCAGAACCATTGATTTCAATGGCGGTGCGTTCAACCAGCCGGGCACATGGTGTTTCAGAATACCGCGTGGAGTGGGGATCGGCCCGCCATCGTCGCGATCTTTGCCTTTACCGGTGATGACAAGCATGAGGCGTTTTCCGTTGGCGTGTGCGTCGGTAATGAAACCGATCAGCCTGGGGTGCGCCTGAGCCAGCGTCATCCCGTGCAGGTCAATCTTTCCCTCCGGTTTCAGTTTTCCACGCTTAAGTCGGCCGTAGGACTTCTTATCCATTTGAACGGTGGGCATAGAGCCGGGCAGCATAGCCGTTGCTGGTTTGGCCTTGTCGCCAATTCTGAATTCAGTCGATTTTGGCAATGCGGCAGGTGAAACAGGACGCGGCAGATCTTTGTTCTCAGGCAAGATACCTTTTGAAGCCTTCGGCAACGGCGTCGTTCGAGAGCTGACCTTGTCCCACAATTCGCGATCTTCCGGGGTCAGGCCGCGCGGGCCTTTGCGACTCACCCCTCAACCTCGTGCAACAGGGCATAGGCCTTTTGGATCGGCATCAGCACGACCATACGGCCCGGGTCGCGGGTTTCGCCGGCGCGGCGTCCGGCGTAGTCGCCGGTGCCGTAAAAGATGTCTGCGCGCTGGGCACCTTTTATGGCCGATCCCGTATCTTGTGCGATCATCAGGCGGCGCATTGGTGTTTCGCCGCCCTTTTCGATCCAGACCGGTGCGCCAAGCGGCGTGTATTTTGGATCAACAGCGATCGAACGCATTTCGGTGATTGACCGGTTCATCGCGCCGAGAGGGCCCTTATCCGCAGGGACGCGAGAGACTTCGCGGAAGAAAACGTAAGAAGGGTTGTGTTGCAAAAGCGCGCGGCCCTCTGTTGGGTTCCGTTTCACCCAACTGCGGATGACCTGCGCGGAAACCTGATGGGGTTGATATAGGCCGCGGCGGACAAGTTCTTGCCCCACGGATTTGTAGTTGTGTCCATTTTTACCGCCGTACCCGACACGTAGGTATTCACCGTTGGGTAGTTTGACCCTGCCCGATCCTTGGATTTGCAGGAAAAACACATCCACAGGGTCGTCGATCCAGGCGATTTCCAATCCGCGTCCGGAAAGCGCGCCAGAATTTTCGATCTCTGCCCGACTGAGCCATTGGGACCCGTTTTGCACCTCCGGTGGCTTTTTATAGAGCGGGTAGCGGTAGGGACCAGAGCGGGATCTTGAACCGTCGAGTTCTGGTTCAAAATATCCGGTAAACAGCATCGGTTCACCGTCAGTTATCAGAACAGGCTTAAAAAAAAGTTCGAAAAATGTGCGCGCGTTTGTCTGGTCAGCGGCAACCTTGCAAAGCGACCGCCATTCGGGATCCTTCATGTCGCGGCAGGTTTCAAGGAAAACACTTAGCGCAGCATCGTGATCGTCGTTTTTCCAGCCCTTCAAGTCGGTGTATTCCAAGACCTCATGGCTGACGGCATTTACTGGTGTGGCGTTCATAAACGCCAGTCCAGACAATACCGCGCCTGCCAGAACAAGAGCCTTCATTCCCCGGTCGCGACCAGTTTCCAGTTAGGATCGTCGCTGCCCATTGCGCGGGCAAAGGTCCAGATGTCTTTCTGGCGCTTAATATCGTTGGGGTTGCCTTCGATGATTTCATCGGAATTGTCGCGCACCGCCGAGGTCAATTCGGCAACGAACTTAACTTTCAGTTCGGCTTCCTGTGTATCATCGTCAAATTCTGCATCCACCAACGCAAGTTCACGCACGCCGACAAAGTTAGCTTCGATTGTAAGGCCTTGGCCTTCCCGGTCTCCCACGACATCAACAAAAGTCTGGTGAACTTCTTCACCGAGAAACGGTGCAATGTCGTCGATTTCGCCACGCTCAAATGACATCAGGATCATTTCATAGGCGCCGCGTGCACCACCAAGAAAATCGCCGACGGAGAATCCCGGCTCAATTGCTTTCATTGCGCCCAGCGCTTTGGCCGCATCGCTGTCTGCATCAACGTGGTCGATGATGTCGGGGTCAGGCCCACCTTCAATCACTTCGAGATCGGGACGCGTCTGATCGTCGCGGGCGTCGGCCCGAACAGGCGGTTTTTCAAAACCATCGCGTGTTCCAAGAACGCTTCGCAGGCGAAGAATCAGAAAAATCGCGATGCCCGCAAGCACCAAAAGCTGAATTAAGGCTGAGCCGCCCATCGTTTCCTCGTTGTTACAAAGGTGGCACTCGCCACTATCGGCACTTATGTAAGCATTGCGGTGGCGCAAGTCCACTGCGACCGGACCCCGGCAAACGAGGATGTTATGTGGCTTTTTGCCCTTTTTATTGCGGTGCCGCTGATCGAGATCGCACTTTTCATTCAGGTGGGAGGCGCGATTGGACTTTGGCCCACGCTTTTGGTTGTGGTTTTAACTGCAATATTGGGAACGTGGCTGGTGCGCAGCCAGGGCATTCAGGCGATGGCAAATTTGCGCAGCTCATTTGGAGAATTGCGCGACCCGACTGAGCCGCTGGCGCATGGCGCGATGATCCTGTTTTCCGGCGCGTTGCTTTTGACGCCAGGGTTTTTCACTGATGCGATTGGCTTTGCCTTGTTGATTCCCGGAGTTCGGTCGGCGGTATTCGGCTATCTGAGGTCACGGGTTCACGTACAATCGTTTTCAATGGGCCAGGAACCAAAGCCACGTCAGCAGCAAGGCGGCACTGTTATTGATGCCGATTACGAAGACGTGACACCAGAAGGCAAGAACCGACCGGGAAATTCGGGTTGGACACGCCATTGAGGCCCCTGCCTTGACCTGTTAGAGGGCCTTCGACCAAACAGTATTCACGGAGATTTTCGATGGCCGACAACAACGGTGCCACAGAACCCGCCGCTGGCGCAGAGGCGC
This sequence comes from uncultured Paracoccaceae bacterium, assembly GCA_951812305.1. GTDB lineage: Bacteria > Pseudomonadota > Alphaproteobacteria > Rhodobacterales > Rhodobacteraceae > Rhodobacter_B. The sequence continues at coordinate 458,318 of CATOSB010000001.1, read as the reverse complement.
CACAACCACCCAAGATGCAAGTACTGGGGCAGTTCATCCGTGATTTTTCATTCGAAAATATCATGGTCCAGAAAGGTATCGCCGGTGGCGATGTCGCGCCGGAAGTCAGCGTACAGGTCGGCCTCGACGCAAAAAAGCGGTCAACTGACAACCAGTACGAAGTGATCACGAAATACTCGATTTCATCGAAAAACAAATCGGGCGGGGAAACCCTTTTTGTGCTGGAACTGGAATACGGTGGCATTTTCCTTATCGAGAACATTCCAGACGAACAGCTGCACCCGTTCCTTCTGATCGAGTGCCCAAGGATGCTGTTTCCGTTTGTGCGCCGCGTTGTTGCCGATATTTCGCGGGAGGGCGGCTTTCCGCCGCTGAATCTGGAGACAGTGGATTTTGTTGCGCTGTACCGCAACATGATTGCGCAACGTCAGCAGGAAGCCAGTGAAGCGCCGGTTTCCTAGCCGGATTTATTCCAGACTGCAGCGTCTCCGAGCTTTTCTATGAAATTTGCGTGGGTCGCAGCCTCTTCATCTGTGATGCGCGTTGGCAACGGGTTTGGGCGTTGTTCTGGCCGCCATTCCTCGGAAATGCCGGCGACGCGTGAGCCCGTTGCGCCCGACAGGGCGAAATCGGGCTGACGTCCACCGATGAGTTCGAGGTAGACTTCCGCCAAAATCTCGCTGTCCAACAACGCGCCGTGCAAAGTGCGGGCAGAGTTGTCGATGTTGAAGCGGCGGCAAAGGGCGTCAAGCGAGGCCGGCGATCCGGGAAATTTCTTGCGAGCAATCTCGAGCGTGTCGATAGCCTGATCGAGCGGCAAAGGCTTTCGGCTCATCCACTGCAACTCGGCATTCAGAAACTTCATGTCAAAACTGGCGTTGTGGATGACAAGCTTTGCCACGCCGATAAAGTCCAGAAAGGCGTCACCGACTTGAGCGAATTTCGGTTTGTCAGAAAGGAAATCGTCGCCGAGGCCGTGAACGTCGAAGGCATCCTTCGGCATGGCGCGTTCGGGGTTGATGTATTGATGGTAGGTGCGGCCAGTGGGGACGTGGTTCATTAATTCCACTGCACCGATTTCGACGATACGGTCGCCGGATTGCGGGTCAAATCCCGTGGTTTCGGTGTCGAGTACTATTTCACGCATGTGCGGCACGGTCCTGAATATTCTGAAAACAAATTTGCACGGCGGCGCGCGCGGCTTCAAGCGTTGTCGTTTCGATCACGAAATCGGCGCGAGCGCGTTTTTCTACGTCGGGCAGCTGTTTCGCGAGGATCGTTTCAAACTGTTCCGGCGCCATGCCGGGGCGTTCCAACACGCGGGCGCGTTGTTGAGCCGGCGGCGCGGAGACAACAACGACGTAGTCCATCTTGCTGTCGCCGCCAGTTTCAAATAACAGCGGGATGTCGAGCAACACGATTGGCGCTTGGGAACTTTCAATAAAGTCCTGACGGTCTTGCGCGACCAGTGGATGTACAACTGTTTCCAGTTTTTTTAACGCTTTCGGGTTGTGCTTTATCCACTCTTTCAAGACACCGCGATCAATTGCCCCGTCAATCAGAGCTGAGTGGCAGAGAGTTGAAACCGCCGCGACCGCCGCGCCACCTTTGGCGTAGAGACGGTGCACAGCCGCATCGGCGTCCCAGACAGGGATGCCGAGATCTGCAAACATCTGGGCGGTCGTGGATTTGCCCATGCCGATGGAGCCGGTCAAGCCAACGAGGAATGGGGCAGGCTTGGCTGTCACCGGAGCATGACCTGACGCAGGGCGGCATCGACGTCGGGACGTAATCCGAACCACCTTTCGAAGCCCGGCACCGCCTGGTGAAGGAGCATTCCAAGACCATCAACGGTCGTGCATCCGATTTCCTTGGCGCGCCGAAGGAATGACGTTTCCAAGGGTGTATAGACGAGGTCATTCACCACTGCGCGAGACGATAGGGCATCCAGCGGTACCCGGAATTCGGGCTTTCCGATCATGCCGAGCGAAGTGGTGTTAACAACCGTGCGGGCGCCATCGAGCATATTGCCCGCCTGGACCCATTCGTAAACGGTTACTTTTGCGCCAAACTCCGCCTTCAAGACGTCGGCGCGGGTCCGGGTTCGGTTGCTGAGGCGCACTTCGGGAACGCCAACCTCAATAAGAGAGGCGACAATTGCCCGCGCCGCGCCGCCGCCGCCGAGTACTGCGGCCGGGCCGGAAGTCGGATCCCAATTCGGGGCGCCTTGGCGGAGGTTTTCTATAAACCCATAGCCATCGGTATTGTCGGCGTGTACTTTCCCGTCCTTGCGGAAGATGACCGTATTCGCGGCACCGATCAGCGCGGCGCGGTCGGTTACCAGATCGGCGGCGGCCAATACCGATTCTTTATGCGGGATGGTGACGTTGACGCCAACAAACCCAAGCTTTGGCATTGTTGCAAGCGTCTGGTTCAAATCGTTTTGCGAGATATCAATGGGAACATAATATCCGGGAATTCCGTAGTGACGCAGCCAATGACCGTGCAATCGCGGTGAAAGGCTGTGCGATATCGGGGAACCGATTACACCAGCAAGCGGGATGCGGTTAGGGTCGGTCATCCAGGAATTTGTCCTCTTTCAATGAGATAGTTCACAATTTCCAGAAACGGCAAGCCGAGGACATGAAAATAGTCACCATCAACGCGATGAAACAGGCGAATGCCTTCTTCTTCAAGTTTATATCCGCCGACGGAGTGGCGAATGCTTTCCCAATTCCGTTCAACGTAATCTGAAATGTAGGAATTTGACAGCGGCCGCATTTGTAGTTTTACGCTCCCGACATGCCTCCAAATGGGTGCGCCACCAGAAAAAATAACCGCCGAGGAAAAAAGGCTGTGCGTCGTCCCGGAAAGCTCACTGAGTTGCTCGGCTGCATCGTCCGGAGATCCCGGTTTTCCCATCAAAGTTCCGTCGAGTTCAAGAATCTGGTCACAACCAATGGTGGTGTCTTCAGGGTGTTTCAGCCCAATCTTTTGTGCCTTTTGCTGCGCAAGTGCATCGGCGATGTCGCGGGGCCGTGCGCCGTCATTCACCAGTGCGGATTTGATCGCCCCTTCGTCAATTCGAGCTGGTAACGCGACCACCGGGATTCCGGCATTCTGAAATAGCCGGATGCGGATCTGTGAGGACGTTGCGAGGATCAGGCGGTTCGCCATGTGGACGACTCTGTGTGTTTTTGTACGGGAAATAGCTGGATGACTTGCGGGATAACAAGCCCCGGGATTCCAGTCATGGACAATTCGTATGTCTGGCGATATTTCCGGTTTGTTTTTCCGATGTGTGATGATTTTCCACGGGTCACTCCGAACAGGTCTTGGTCAGGTGAGCCTATACAGAGAACATACGTTTTAAGCTTGGTCTGTATAAACGTATCCTGTTGATAAATAATAATTATAATCAGATCATGCACAGTTGTAAACGATAGCTTCCTGCGCTGTTGATATGTTACTAAGAAAGGGAAAAGTGATTAATCCCCGCTGTCCACAGGGCCAAATACCACTTCATCTTTTTCTATATATATATTTTATGATTCAGGTCAGGAGGGGTAAGAACCGATATGGGTGATCTGCTGGTGAACATTTACCCTTGGGTGAAGGCTGGTCATGTGATTTCAGTAATTGCATGGATGGCGGGTATTTTTTACTTACCGAGGCTTTTTGTTTATCACGCGGAGAATGGCGATGGGTCAAGTATAGACCGGCTTTTTCAGACCATGGAATACAAACTTTTGCGGGTGATAATGAACCCAGCGATGATTGCAACCTGGGTGTTTGGTTTTTGTCTAGTTCTGACACCGGGAGCGGTTGATTGGGGATTCATCTGGCCCTGGACAAAGACCGGGTCTGTTTTGGTATTGACATGGTTTCACCATTGGCTGGCAAAACGGCGGAAAGATTTTTTCGCTGGAGAGAACAAAATTTCCGGGCGACAGTATCGGATCATGAATGAGGTTCCCACGGTTTTTTTGATCGTGATTGTGGTGTCGGTGATCGTAAAACCCTTTTGATATTATACCAAGGGTTATTCAATCTGACCGACTTTCGCCCAGTTGCGGCTTGCGATGGATGTGATGGTTTGCGGTCTTGCGATGAGGTTGTTCCAGGCCTCGCACCCCGCGTCGAGAATCGCGTCATATGTGTCGAACGTCCGGTTTGCGAGCCATGTCTGGCGGAGATATTGCCAAATGTTTTCGGTTGGATTCAGCTCTGGTGATTTGGGCGGCAGAAACATGAGCGACAGGTTTTGCGGGATTTCCAGAGCGGATGTCGTGTGCCAGCCGGCTTGGTCCATGAGGATGACGGCGTGGGCGCCATCGGAGACAATTTTGCTGATTTCTTCCAGGTGGCGCTGCATCGCATAGGTGTCGGCTGCTGGCATCATGATCGCCGCGCCGGTGCCGCGTTCGGGGCAGATGGCGCCAAAAAGATACGCATTTTGGTAACGCTGATCGGCGGGCTGGCGGGGCCGTGTGCCCTTGCGTGCCCACTGGCGGACGCGGGTGTTCTTCTGACCGAGACGCATCTCGTCCTGGAACCAGATTTCGACGGGTTTGTCCGGCGGCACCCCCTGAAGCGTCTCCTTCAGATTGTCGCCGAAGTTTTTTTGAAATCCTCAATGACCTGCACGTCCTGCCCCGGGTGCTGAGGGCGTGCGCTGATGTGGGAAAAGCCCAGATTGTGCAGAATCTGCCCCACATGGCGCTCGTGATAGTCGACGCCAAAACGCGCCTTGATCACATTCTTCAAATCGACCCGCCGCCAGCGGACGACACCGTCCTTTTCAGGATCAGGACCGGTCTCGACAAGAGCCGCCAGTTCATCCAGTTGCGCATTGTCAAGGCGGGATCGCGAGCCTCCTCGCTGCCGATCCAGCAGCCCCGCTGGACCATCAGCGTTGAAACGGAGCACCCAGTCCCTGAGCGTTTGCCGGTCCATCCCGCCAATGCGGGCCGCAGCCCCACGCGACATGCCATCGGCGATAGCGGCAAGCGACAAAAGCCGTCGGCTCTGCCGGGCATCAGAACTCTCTGCGGCAAGCTTGCGCAGATCATTGGCGGTAAAATCGGCTCGCATCGGTATCCTGGCTGGCATCGGTGGTCTCCTTTGCCAATCTTGAATCACCTCAGCACCTCAGGCGGTACCCAAAATCCATAGCTGAGTCATTTTGAAGCACCCTTGGTATTAACCTGAGTTCTGGATAAGCGCTATATCTGGTATTCGACCTGCCTGATTGTTTCCGGCACGGTTATGGGTCCCATTTTAACTTTGGTTTTCCCGAGCATATAGGCTGCGACACACGAGATGAGGTGTACGAATGCGTTGGCAGGCGATCTGTGTCGAGTGTGTTCCAGTCCCATGCTGGTTTTCAACTTATCGAACAGAGTTTCGATGATGAACCGCCTTCGCAACAGGATTTTGTTCAGGATTGGCAGGAGATAGTTTTTCATGTTGCGGCGAATGCCGGTGACGAGGTGGAGCCCACGCTGCCAGAGCCGTTGGAAGAGGGATTTGGAGATATAGCCCTTATCAGCAAATATTTTGCCTTCGAGGCCCGCGATCATGGCTTCAAACGGCTTTCGATCATCGACATTACCTGCCGTGATTTTGACGGCCATGATCTCCCCCTTGTTGTTGATGATTAGATGCAGTTTGAAGCCAAAGAACCAGCCCATTGTGCTGCGACCGCGCTTTGCCAGCCCCTTGAAGACCTTGTTTCGATTAATGCGGGCATTGTGGCAGACCGCGAGCTTAGTGCTGTCGGCAAAATAGACGCCGGTTTTTTCACCGCTGAAGCAGTGCAGCAGTATGCAAAACGGCACCATTAATCTTGGCATGAGGCTGACAAACCGACCATAGCTCGGGAGGTTGCCAAAGCAGTCACGGTATTTCTGCTCAACGCCATAAATCCAATAATGTTTGAAGTCCTTGAACGGCGACAAGTGAAACAAGACCATGATGAACAGGCTCTCCCCCAGGGTCAGCTTGCCGGAGCGAAGCCTCTGACGACCCGAGGGGATCAACCGGTGGCGCTCCCAGTCCTCGTAGGTTTTTGCAAAATCATCGAGACAGACAAAAAGTGCGGTGTTAGTGATCGACATGAGTGGCGGTCCATATTGTGTCGCTTTTGAACCTTGAATCATGGGGCAACGTACCTGGAAACCCCTCTCACCCCATACTAATCACGGGGGCATTCAGGCTGGTCAACACGGGGCAAAAGGTGCGCGCCATGGAGAACAACTTCCCAATCAACGAAGATCTCGCTTATGAGAAGATCCGGGACCTCATGTTCGACATGATGGAAGAGGACCCCAACCGTTTCTACGCCCTCACGGATAAGCTCAATGAACTGGCTGCGCTCCCTAAAAGAACCATGACACTTGTGCTCGATCTGATGGCCGCCACTCCCTTTCAGGTGATCATCCCGAAACACGTACGGAAAAATGACCCTGATACATTCAAAGCAGATCACGAAACCGTTTCAAATGTTCTATTTCTTGGAGAGTTTGGCGGAATTGCCGTTGAACTGGAGCCAAATGAGGCTTTGAGAGAACCGAGGATCATTTCCATAACAATGGTGGAAATCCCTCATCGCAACCCTCTGCGAAAAAGGGTCAACGAGTATCGTAAAAAACGAATCAAAAAACTACGAAAAAATTCTGTCGAGTAGTGCACTGGTGACGCCAACGTCTTATCCAGTATCGGCTTACCACCCTTCAATTTAGCCAGACATCCCAGAGCTTGGGGATTTTGGCATAACCTGCGAGGCATCGTCGGATAGCACGAAGGCCTGTCTTGAAGAGAGAGCATAAGGACCTTCGGGCTTTTCGAATCCCCTTTTTTCGCCGCGTATTGCGACGTGGTGCTCTTCGTTTGCTCCGGTTGAAACAGCCCAGTACATGGCGATTGCCAGCACCAAAATGAGGCGGGCCAATCGATCCGGCTTTTTGATCTGGCTTTGAGTAATTTCAAAGCCCCGGGTTTTGAAGTCGGAGAACATGGCTTCAATTCCCCAACGCATTCCATAATCGAGCACCTTGTACTCGGACGGTGCTGCATTCATGGCAATAATCCAAGGCTCTTTGTGCCCCTCTTCGTGAAGCACTCCAATGTTGCTAAAGACGCCCGTTCCGTAAAGCTCAGCGTTTACAAGCCCTTCGGGCATCAGTTGGGCAATTTCGCGCGTCATCATCTCGCCACCCTGATGTTGCAGTGTGATATTTCCCTTCATGCGCAGCCGGTAGTCCCATCCAGCCTCCTGGCACCATGCGACCAATCGGGCGGTTCCAAAAACCGATCTCCCGCCAGCAACACACGCGCATCCGCCGGGAGCCATGGGCGGACTGCTTCCAAAAGCTCATGTTGCACGCGCCATCCAATCGGCCCTTTGGTCTGGCGTACACGCCAGGCGACCGGGAGGGCCCGATCCCGCATCCGCACCGATAACATCAAAACCTCATGCCCTTCGTTGAGCTTGCTTTGATCAAGGGCCACCACAATCGTTTCTCCGGCCTCACACTGGCGGCGGAAAATTTCACCAACATAGGCCTGCATGATCTCATCAGTATCGATGTGAGGATTGCCCAGAACCCGCGAAATGTATTGATAGCGGTGGTCCACAGAGCCGATATCGCGGGGCAGAGCAGCCGCATTTTCCATCAGATTGACGCTGCGCGTGTTCAAAATCACGCTTGCTATGATGCACAATCCCTCCCGGCGCGACTTGTGATACCCGAGCAAGCGGTCCTGAAAATCCGCCTCAACCTTCGAATAAAGCTCTGAAAAACAAACATTTCCCAACAAACCAGCCTCCAATATCAGCAGTGGAGACTCCTTGAATCACACAGATCAGACAAACGTCAAATCAGATCCGGAAATTTTGAAGGGTGGTAAGCCAGTATCGGGGTATATTATTGACTCGTGATGGTTTGGGTCTTAGGTAACGCGACACGTGGCCGTCCGGCTGCGGTGACTCCAAAATAATGCCGTGCGCAACAGCACCAAATGAGAGCGTGATTTTCATGAGCGAAGAACGTCTGAATCTGTCCGATCTTAAGGCGAAAAGCCCCAAGGACCTTTTGGCGATGGCCGAGGAATTGGAGATCGAGAACGCGTCGACCATGCGCAAGGGCGACATGATGTTCCAGATTCTGAAGGAGCAGGCAGAGGAAGGCTGGGAAATTGGTGGCGATGGCGTCTTGGAGGTATTGCAGGACGGGTTTGGCTTCTTGCGTTCGCCGGAGGCGAACTACCTGCCGGGACCGGATGACATTTACGTTTCTCCAGAGATGATCCGGCAACATTCGTTACGAACCGGCGACACCGTGTCGGGGGTCATTCGGGCGCCGCGAGAAAATGAGCGTTACTTCGGTTTGACAAAGGCCGAAGAAATCAATTTTCAGGAACCCGAGAAGGCGCGCCATAAAGTTGCCTTTGATAATCTGACGCCGCTTTACCCTGATGAGCGGATGAACATGGAGATTGAGGATCCCACAATCAAGGATCGCTCTGCCAGGATTATTGATTTGGTTGCGCCGATTGGGAAAGGCCAGCGTTGTTTGATTGTTGCACCACCGCGGACGGGGAAATCCGTTCTCTTGCAGAACATCGCGCATTCAATCGAAGCCAACCACCCGGAATGCTATCTTATCGTTCTGTTGATTGATGAACGTCCAGAGGAAGTGACTGATATGCAGCGGTCCGTGAAGGGGGAAGTTATCAGTTCGACCTTTGATGAGCCGGCAACCCGGCACGTTGCGGTTTCCGACATGGTGATTGAAAAGGCCAAGCGACTCGTCGAGCACAAGCGGGATGTTGTTATCTTGTTGGATTCCATCACGCGTTTGGGACGGGCGTTTAACACGGTTGTTCCTTCTTCGGGCAAGGTTCTGACCGGCGGTGTGGACGCCAACGCGCTTCAACGGCCAAAGCGGTTTTTTGGTGCGGCACGGAATATCGAGGAAGGCGGGTCATTAACGATTATTGGCACGGCGTTGATCGATACCGGAAGCCGGATGGACGAAGTTATTTTTGAAGAGTTCAAAGGAACCGGTAACTCTGAGATTGTTCTGGATCGCAAAGTTGCGGACAAGCGGGTTTACCCGGCGATGGACATTCTGAAGTCTGGGACGAGGAAAGAAGATTTGTTGGTTGAGGCGAAAGATTTGCAAAAGACATTCGTGTTGCGCCGGATTTTGAACCCGATGGGGACAACTGACGCAATCGAGTTCCTTCTCTCGAAGCTGAAACAGACGAAGTCAAATTCTGAATTCTTCGACTCGATGAACACTTAGTGTTTTAAATCAAGGGGTTATGGGGATGGATACCATCTTTGCCTTGGCCAGCGCGCGTGGTCAGGCAGGTGTATCCGTGGTTCGTGTTTCTGGCGACAAGGCCGTTGCCGCTGGGGAAATGTTGGCGGGGGAGCTCCCATTCCCGGGTAAAGCAGCGCTGAGATCGATTAGGTCCCGCAATGGCGACTTGATCGACAGGGCTCTTGTTTTAAGGTTTCAGCGCGGGAGGAGTTTTACGGGTGAAGATGTCGTTGAATTTCAGGTTCACGGAAGTGTTGCCATTATTGGCTCTATTCTGCGTGAACTTGGCGATATCGACGGGTTACGAATGGCAGAGGCGGGCGAATTCACAAGGCGGGCCCTTGAAAACGGGCAATTGAATCTAACAGAGGTTGAAGGCCTTAGCGACCTTCTTGTGGCAGAAACTGAAGCGCAGCGTCGCCAGGCAATGCGGCTTTACAGTGGCGAACTGGCACGAACAGGAGACCGGCTGCGCAACAAGCTCATGAAGGCCTTGGCGTTGATTGAGGTAACGATCGATTTTGCCGATGAGGAAGTCCCTGTTGACGTGATGCCTGAAGCCACCGCACTTCTTGATGAGGTCTTGACTGAGCTGACGGGCGAACTGGCAGGCATTGGTGTGGCAGAGCGACTTCGGGATGGATTTGAGGTTGCACTTGTTGGGGCGCCAAACGTGGGAAAGTCGACGCTTCTGAACTTTTTGGCTGGACGTGAAGCCGCAATTACCTCGGAAGTCGCCGGCACAACGAGAGATATCATCGAGGTGAGGATGGATATCGATGGCTTTCCGGTGACCTTTCTCGATACGGCGGGAATGCGAGAGAGCCGGGATGTCGTTGAAAAAATTGGGATTTCCAAATCACGCGCGCGAATCGCTGCGGCCGACATGAGAATTGTTTTGATCAACGGCGATGAACAGCCAAAGGTATCCTTAACCGATGATGACATAATCGTTTCAAGCAAATCTGATTTGGGTGCCGGGCCCTGGCGTGGTATATCAGGTGTCAGCGGAGAGGGGGTTCCCGAGCTTTTGGAATCGATTGGCTCCGTTTTTGAGCAACGGATCGCGGGTGTCGGCCTTGCCGTCAAGGAGAGGCATAGGGTTTCGATTGGCAACGGGATTAGTTGTTTGGATAGCGCGAAAAAGTTGATAAGTGATCAGGGCGGCGATGAGTTGGTTGCGAACGAAGTTCGAGCCGCAGTGTCGGCTCTTGACGCATTGGTCGGCCGTGTGGGCGTCGAGAACGTACTTGACGAGATTTTTGGGCGGTTTTGCCTGGGAAAATAGGGGCTGTTTCACGTGAAACATTTTGATTTCGACGTCGTTGTAATCGGCGCTGGCCACGCCGGTGTGGAGGCCGCCCATGCGTCGCATCGTTTAGGCGCACGGACGGCGTTGATCACATTGAACGAGGCAGGAATTGGTGCGATGTCGTGCAATCCGGCAATTGGTGGCCTTGGAAAAGGCCACTTGGTTCGTGAAATTGACGCGCTTGGCGGTATCATGGCGGTTGCGGCAGACGCAGCGGGAATCCAGTTTAGGCTATTGAACCGCCGAAAAGGCCCGGCGGTTCAGGGGCCGCGCGCCCAAACCGATCGCAAGCTTTACCGGCAAGCGGTCCGGCGATTTGTTCGCGGGGCAGAGAATATTTCCCTTGTTGTAGGTGAGGTTGTCGACTTACTCGTCGAAGGCCATGTCATCAGTGGCGTCAGGCTTGCTGATGATAGTGAAATCGCGGCCAAGTCTGTCATCCTGACGACTGGTACATTCTTGCGCGGGGCTATTCATATTGGGAATGTCAAGACGCCCGGCGGCCGGTGGGGCGATGCTCCTTCACGTAGGCTTGCGGAGCGGCTTGATGATCTAAATTTGCCCGTGGGGCGGCTAAAGACCGGCACCCCACCAAGGTTGTCTGGCAAGTCTATCGATTGGAATGTGCTTGAAATGCAACCGGGCGATGAGGCCCCGACAATGTTTTCGTTTTTGAGCACAAAACCGTGTGCCCGGCAAGTTTCATGCGGAATTACGCATACGAATGAGCACACTCATGAAATTATTAATAAAAATCTGGCCAACTCAGCAATGTATGGTGGCCATATTGATGGTACTGGACCCCGATATTGTCCATCAATTGAAGACAAAATCGTTCGGTTTTCAGATAAAATCTCGCACCAGATATTCCTGGAACCAGAAGGGCTTGATGATGACACGATTTACCCGAATGGCATTTCCACATCACTTCCCAAAAAAGTTCAGCAAGAATATGTGAGGTCAATTAGGGGCCTTGAAAGAGCGCAGATTCTGCAACCGGGATATGCGATCGAGTACGACTATTTCGATCCGCGCGCGTTGACTCGATCGCTTATGACGCGCGCCGTACAAGGGCTGTATTTTGCCGGTCAAATAAATGGAACGACCGGCTACGAAGAGGCCGCTGCTCAGGGGTTGGTGGCTGGCTTAAACGCAGGCCGTTTCGCGAAAGCCATGGATCCAGTCATTATTTCCAGATCTGATGGATATATCGGCGTACTCATTGACGACCTTGTCACCCAGGGTGTGACAGAGCCGTATCGAATGTTTACTTCAAGGGCGGAACATCGTTTGACGTTGCGTGCCGACAATGCAGATCAGCGCCTAACACCACTTGGCATTGAGCTGGGGATTGTTGACGGTGTTCGAGAGAACAGGTTTAAGAAAAAGATGCAGCAAGTCGATCAGGCAAAGTCAAGCTTGGCAGCCTTGTCATTCACACCGACCGAACTAACTTCCCTTGGGCTTAAGGCCAAAGAAGATGGAAGACGGCGTAGCGGCTTGGACGTTCTTTCGACTTGGGGATCAAGGCCGGAAGACATGAGACCGCTGGCGATAGAATTCACCCAATTTGCATCCGACGTTCTGGCGCAAGTTCGAAATGATGCGCTTTATGCCCACTATATAAAGCGCCAGAATCGCGATGCAGAGGCGTTGAGGCGCGATGAAAGCCACAGAATTCCTGCCAGCTTTTCTTACGAGTCACTTTCGGGGCTTTCAAACGAGTTGCGTGAAAAACTCCAAATGGTGCAACCAGAAACAATTGGTCAGGCTGGCAGAATAGAGGGCATGACTCCGGCCGCGCTTACCCTGATCTTGGCAAAGATTCGGCAATCTGCAGAAAAGAAAATTGCGTGACAGCCGTTGCGAAGCTGGGAACGCTGAATGTTTCACGTGAAACATTTGGCAGACTCAAGCTGTTTCAGAGCAATCTAGTACGCTGGAATAAAGCAATAAACCTGATTTCATTCGAATCCGAATACGAAATATGGCACCGGCACATCATTGATTGTGCCGCGTGCTTTGAGGTTTGCACTAAAGGTGGAGATCGATGGGTGGACCTGGGGTCGGGCGCTGGAATGCCAGGCGTTGTTTTGAGCCTACTTGCTCAAGACGAATTTCCCCAGATCAACATCACCTGTGTTGAATCCGACTCACGAAAGGCAGAATTCATTCGTGCCTCAGCTCAACTGACAAATGCCGACCTAACAGTGCGCAAAGAAAGAATTGAAAAACTCGCGCCACAAGGGGCAGATGTCGTAACCGCGCGCGCGTTGTCTGATCTTGACGGATTGCTCGCATACGCATTTAGACATCTAAGCAGGGATGGATTGGGTGTTTTTATGAAGGGAGAGACATGGGAAGAGGAGGTTGAGCGCGCAGAGTCAAACTGGCAGTTTGAATTGACCGTGCACCCCAGCTGGACAAATAAAAAAGCCGCAATTCTTGAGGTTAGGAATATCATCCGTGCTTGATCCAATCAGACCCGCCAATCCTCGGATAATTGCCGTCGCAAATCAAAAGGGCGGCGTCGGTAAAACCACCACCACTGTGAATTTGGGTGCCTCGCTGGTCGAGGACGGCTACAATGTCCTGATTGTTGATCTTGACCCTCAGGGAAACGCATCTACCGGGCTCGGCCTTCAAGCAAAGGACAGGCAAACAACCACTTACGACTTACTGATCGAAGATGCAAAAATCGAAGATGTTGTACACCCAACCCACATCGACGGATTGCTTATCGCGCCAGCCACAACAGACCTTAGCTCAGCCGACATTGAGCTCGTGTCCAACGAAAAGCGTTCGTATTTGTTGCGCGATGCGCTGCGCCAGCCGGCCATTGACGCCTATGAACTCGACTTTGTCCTGCTCGACTGCCCACCGTCCTTAAGTCTATTGACCGTTAACGCGCTTGTCGCAGCCGATTCTATTCTGGTGCCGCTGCAATCGGAATTTTACGCGCTTGAGGGCCTCTCACAGCTCTTGTTGACAGTGCGCGAGATCAGGCAATCCGCAAACCCTGCCCTCAGAATAGAAGGCATCGTCCTGACAATGTTTGACAAACGAAATAACCTGTCACTCCAAGTCGAACGTGACGCCAGGGAAAATCTTGGAGATCTGGTTTTCAATACTGTGATACCCCGCAACGTCAGGATCAGCGAAGCTCCCTCTTATGCGCAACCCGTTATCGACTACGATCCGGAATCCAAGGGCGCACTGGCCTATCGTGCGCTTGCAAAAGAAGTCACGAAATCGACACAACTCACTGGAAATAAGGGATAAAATGTGAGAGACAAGCGTGGAGAGAGAAGGGGTCTGGGGCGAGGGCTTTCCGCGCTCATGGCTGATGTTGCGCCGGTGGAGCATCGGGAAGGGTCACAGAGGCCAGGCCCGGTTTCAGAGGCAATTATTCCCGTTGAAAGCATTCGCGCCAACGCGGAACAACCTCGAAAAAGCTTTTCGGAATCCGATCTGGCCGAGCTCGCAAATTCAATTCGTGAAAAGGGCGTGATCCAGCCGCTCATTCTTCGCCCTCATCCTGGTGGGGCCGATACTTACGAGATTGTCGCAGGTGAACGTCGATGGCGGGCCGCGCAGCTTGCGAAACTGCACGAAGTTCCTGCGCTCATACGTGATTATGACGACATTGAAATGCTGGAAGTCGCGATAATCGAGAACATTCAGCGCGCGGAACTCAATTCAATCGAAGAAGCCGCAGGTTACCGTCAATTGATGGATAAATTTGGACACACTCAGGAAAAAATCGCCGAAGCACTTGGGAAAAGCCGCAGCCATATTGCGAACCTTCTGCGCCTTCTGAACCTTCCGGATTCTGTTCAATCTATGGTTCGCAATGGAAAGCTGTCTGCCGGTCATGCAAGGGCGCTCGTCACAGCGCTCGACCCGGAGGCCTTGGCAAAATCGATTGTTGGAAAAGGGCTTTCCGTTCGAGAGGCAGAGTCACTTGTGCGTAAGGAAGGCAAAGGTCGGCGGCCGAGGGGCGTTTCGAAAAAACCGGAAAAAGACGCAGACACCAAGGCGTTGGAAGGCGATCTTTCCGCAGCAACGAAGATGACGGTCCGGATCGATCATGAACCAGGCGGAAATGCCGGCAAGATCATTATCACGTATCAGAGCCTCGAAGATCTGGATCTGCTCTGCAATGCGCTGGCAGGGATGCGCTAGTCGGCGGTGGACAATAATGCGTTAAGTACGGAGTTCAGCACGAGTCTACCCTTCGCAGTAGTGCGCAAGCGGGACGCCTCGTGCTCTAGGAATCCCTCGCGGACAAGACTATCAACTGCGTCCGTGTTCACATAAGTCTCTGATATCATTGACTTATCACAACCAATACTTGTTCGCAATGACATCATAAGATATTCGCTCGCTCGCTCCTTCGGCGTCAATGCTTCTTTGCTCTCGGTTCTTCGCCCGCGCCTTACGCCGTCAATCCATAACGCGGGCGACGATAGCGCGTCGGTTGCCCATCGTTCACCGTTGACCGTTAAACGGCCGTGCGCGCCAGGTCCAATACCGACATAATCACCGCCCGACCAGTAGATTAAGTTGTGGCGGCCTTCATGGCCGTTTTCGGCATGGTTAGAGACCTCATATGCCGGAAGACCAGCCGTCACTGTCATGTCCTGTGTCAACTCATACATATCCGCGCCAAGGTCTACATCCGGCAATCCACCGAGTTTCCCGACCCGAAACCGATCGCCAAATGCGGTGCCGTCTTCAATTGTCAGCTGATACAACGATAAATGGTCCGGCCCCATCCCCAGCGCCGCCTCCAACTCCTTACGCCAGGCGTCAAGCGTTTGATCCTGCCGCGCATAAATCAGGTCAAAACTCATACGATCGAATGTGTCTCGCGCGGTCGCAATTGCTGACATGGCTTCGTCAACATCGTGCAACCGGCCTAGCGCACGCAGATCGGCATTGTTCAACGCCTGAACGCCCACCGATACCCTGTTAACGCCAGCACTTCGATAATCGCGAAACCGGGCAGCTTCGACAGATGTCGGGTTTGCTTCCAATGTGATCTCAATATCGGAGTCGACAGTCCAGACCCGCGAGATGGTTTCCAATACGGCCTCTACAACATGACCGCTCATCAGGCTCGGAGTCCCGCCGCCAAAATAAACTGACCGAACATTGCGCCCTTCGGTCAGCCGCCCGTATCGCTCGATTTCCTGAACATAAGCGCCTGCCCACGCGTCTTGATCAATCTCGCGCACAACGTGGCTGTTGAAATCACAATAGGGGCATTTTGCCTGACAATACGGCCAATGAATATAGACCCCAAAGCCATTTGTCTCCCAATTCTCAGTCAAAACAGGCCGCGACGAGTTTCGCAAAAGCATCTGCACGATGACTCATCCCGTGTTTCTTGGTCTGATCCATCTCTCCGAAAGTTTCGCACTCACCATCGGGCAGGAATACCGGGTCAAAGCCAAACCCAAGATCGCCACGCATCGGCCACACAACCTGACCTTCGACTTTGCCCTCAAATATCTCATCATGCCCGTCTGGCCAGGCAAGGCACAGCGTACATCGAAAACGGGCAACCCGGGGTTCAGGCGCGCCCAATTCTTCCAATAGACGCCAGACCTTTTCCATCGCCATTGGGAAATCGCGTCCAGAGCCCGTTTCCGCCCAGTCCGCAGTATGGACACCGGGCGCACCGCCCAGCGCGTCAACCTCAATGCCGCTGTCGTCGGAAAGCGCCGGGAGCCCCGTTGCCCGCGAAGTAAAATGCGCTTTGATCCGGGCATTTCCAGTGAAAGTGTCTTCGGTTTCTTTCGGCTCTGTGAGACCGTATTCACCTGCAGATTTGACTGTCAGGCCAAACGGCTCCAGCAACATTCCGGTCTCCCGGATCTTTCCCGAATTGTGCGAGGCGATAACAAGCGTGTCGCTGGCAAAACGGCGCATCTCAACCAACCGCCACCAACTGTGCCGAAACCAATTCCGCGACACCTTTATCCGCCAGCTGCATTAACGTTTGCATCTCGTCTTTGGAAAACGTTGCGCCCTCCGCCGACATTTGCACCTCTACTAACTTCCCGGACCCGGTCATCACAAAATTTCCATCAACGCCGGCTTCACTGTCTTCGGGGTAATCGAGATCCAACACTGGCTGCCCTGCGTAAATCCCACAACTAACCGCAGCAATCGGATCTACCAGCGGATCACTCACGACATCACCCGCTTTCATAAGCGCATTTACCGCCAGACGAAGAGCCACCCATCCGCCTGTGATCGAGGCACAGCGGGTTCCGCCATCGGCCTGTATGACGTCACAATCAATCGTGATCTGTCGTTCGCCCAGGGCAACCCGATCCACTCCGGCTCGCAGAGAGCGACCGATAAGCCGTTGTATTTCCTGTGTTCTACCAGACTGCCCCGACTTTGCCTCGCGCCGCATCCGCGTATTCGTGGCTCTCGGCAGCATCCCGTATTCGGCTGTGACCCATCCCAAACCAGTATTTTTTAGAAAGGGCGGAACCCGCTCTTCCAGTGACGCGGTGCACAAGACATGTGTTGCACCACATTTGATCATGCAGCTCCCTTCCGCATGGCGCGAGAGTCCGGTTTCTATCTCGACTGGACGCATGGCGTCCAACTCTCTGCCAGAGGGTCGCATTGTCTTCCTTTCGTTGAACTTGTTCCGACTTACCCCTGCCCGAGCGTATGGCGCAACCCCGATTGACCCCCCCGTTCGGAAACCCTATTTTGTCTTGCCGAACAAAGTGCCTCCAATGTCAGAAAACCAGCATAGCCTTTCGGAACTTAATGACCGCAGCCGGGAAGTATTTCGTCGCGTGGTTGAAGGTTACCTGGGAAATGGTGAACCTGTCGGTTCACGCACACTGACAAGGTCAATGTCAGAAAAGGTTTCAGCTGCGACGATACGCAATGTGATGCAGGATTTGGAGTATCTCGGTCTTCTGGATTCGCCCCATATCTCGGCGGGGAGAATTCCTACCCAGCAGGGATTGCGGATGTTTGTCGATGGGCTGATGGAGGTCGAGGACCTAGATCAAACAGACCGTGAGAAGATCGATGCAACCACCGGAACCAATGAAGGCGATGTCGGCGCCGTGCTGGATCAGATCGGCTCTGCGCTATCCGGCATCACCTCCGGCGCCAGCCTTGTCCTGACACCCAAACACGAGGCACCGATCCGACATGTGGAGTTTGTTTCGCTTGCCCCCGACAGGGCGCTAGCAGTGGTGGTGTTTGCAGATGGCCATGTCGATAACCGTGTCTTTGTTCCCCCAATCGGGCAAACACCGTCCTCGATGCGCGAAGCTGCAAATTTTCTCAATTCTCTCGCCGACGGCCGCACGATCTCAGAACTACGCGCCACATTGGCGACGGAAGTTGCGGCACGCCGTCAGGAACTCGACAAGCTAGCAGCCGAACTTGTCGAAAGCGGTTCGGCAATTTGGGAGAGCGAAGGCGAAACCTACGAACGGTTGATTGTTCGCGGACGCGCGAATCTGTTGGGCGAGGAGCCTCAGGCTGACGAGTTGGATCGCGTGCGAAACCTGTTTGATGATCTTGAGCGCAAGCGCGACATCGCCGAATTTCTTGAACTGGCGGATGAAGGCGAAGGCGTACGCATATTTATTGGCTCCGAAAACAAGCTTTTTTCACTTTCGGGTTCCTCTTTGGTGGTGTCTCCATATATGAACTCTGATCGAAAGATTATCGGTGCTGTTGGGGTCATAGGACCCACGCGGCTGAATTACGGGCGCATTGTGCCAATCGTTGACTATACCGCGCAGCTGGTAGGACGGCTGATCGCGAATCGTGGGTGAAGGAATGGAAGCGGTGGAAGAGCAGAAGAAACCCAGTATGCCGGATGTCGACCTGTCGGCTTTGACCGAAGACGAAGAACAGATCGACATCACGCAAGAGATTGAAGAAGCCGCCGATCAGGCTGCGCTGGAATCAGAGATCGAAGCAGCGATTGAACAGGTTGTGGCAGAACGCGATGAGTTCAAGGTTCGATTCATGCGCGCGCTTGCCGACGCTGAAAACATGCGCAAGCGCAGCGAGCGTGATCGCCGCGAGGCCGAGCAATATGGTGGATCGAAACTCGCCCGTGATCTTCTCCCTGTTTACGACAACCTGTCCCGCGCCTTAGAGGCAGCGACCGACGAACAGCGTGAAGTGTCCGGTGCGTTGCTGGAGGGTGTCGAGCTGACCATGCGCGAACTTCTGAACGTGTTTGGAAAACATGGAATCGAGCCTATTCAGCCGGAAATCGGCGACAATTTCGATCCACAACTGCATCAGGCAATGTTTGAAGCACCTCTTCCAGAGACGAAAGCGGGCGACATCATTCAGGTTAGCCTGACGGGTTTTATGCTGCATGACCGGCTTTTGCGCCCGGCGCAGGTTGGGGTCAGCTCGAACCCCGGTTAGGTTTACCTCACCGATGACTAAGCTATCGCCGTAAGGGCCCCGGCCGGTCAGCGCTCATCATTCGAAGATAGCGATTTCAATTCGTAGAGCAGGTCAAGCGCCTCGCGTGGTGTCAGGCTATCGGGATTTACGCTTTCAAATTTCTTTTCCAGCGCGTTTTCTTTTGCGGCTGGCATAGGCGCAGTCGCAGGCGCCGCTGAGAACAACGGTAGATCATCTATGATGACTTTTGTGCCCTGACCGCCTTCACGCGCGCCTTCTTCCAGCATTGCCAGTACTTCGCGTGCGCGCTCAACCACCGATCCCGGCAAACCGGCAAGCCGCGCGACCTGTACACCATAGGAGCGGTCCGCTGCGCCATCGCGCACTTCATGCAGGAAAATTACGTCGCCCTCCCACTCTTTTACCGCCACCGTTGCATTGCCAACGCCATCCAACCGATCGGCAAGCTGCGTCAATTCATGGTAATGGGTCGCAAACAGGGCGCGGCATTTGTTGACGTCGTGCAGGTGTTCAAGCGTGGCCCATGCAATCGATAATCCGTCATAGGTGGCCGTTCCCCGCCCGATTTCATCGAGAATAACCAGCGCATGATCGTCCGCTTGATTCAAGATTGCAGCCGTTTCAATCATTTCGACCATGAAAGTTGACCGTCCGCGCGCCAAGTCGTCCGACGCCCCAACCCGGCTGAACACCTGACTGACCAAACCTATTTCGGCGCGCGATGCAGGAACGAAGCTGCCCATCTGAGCGAGAATCGCGATCAGAGCATTCTGGCGCAGGTAAGTTGATTTACCCGCCATGTTCGGGCCGGTCAGCAGACGGATGCTGGCGCCGTCATTGATGGGCGACAACGTACAGTTATTTGCCACAAACGAGGCTCCGGATTGGGCGCGCAAAGCCCGTTCGACGACTGGATGCCGCCCGCTGTCGATCTCGAACATACGGCTGTCCTGAACGAATGGGCGACACCAATTGTCGGTCACCGCAAGATCGGCAAGTGCCGAGAGAAGATCGATTTCACTTAAGCCATTTGCAAGGCCAAGTAGCTCAGGTGCGGCATCCACGACAGCTGAGCGCAGCGTATCGAAAATCGCCTTCTCCAGTTCAAGCGCGCGTCCGGTAGAGTTGAGGATCTTTGTCTCCATCTCGCTCAACTCAATGGTCGTAAAACGAACGGCGTTGGCAGTAGTCTGGCGATGAATGAACCGTTCACTCAGCGGTGGTGACAGCATCTTCTCGGCATGGGTCGCTGTGGTCTCGATGAAGTAACCAAGCACATTGTTGTGTTTGACCTTTAGAGAGGGGATTTTGGTTTCGTCCGCATATTCGGATTGCATCGTGGCAATGACGCCGCGGCCCTCATCGCGCAGCGCCCGCGATTCATCCAGTTCCGCGCTGTAGCCACTGGAAACAAACCCGCCATCTCTCGCCAAAATCGGGGGCTCTGCCACCAGCGCTGCCTCAAGAAGAGCCGCAATATCCTCGTTGCCCCCGGTCGCGGCGACCGCCGAACGGATCACTTGCGGAGGATCGACCGACAACATCGGCAAAAGTTCAGCCGATGCCGACAATGCGTCGCGAATTGCGGCCAGGTCTCTCGGACCGCCGCGTTCGAGTGCCAATCGGGAAACCGCTCGCTCGACATCTGGTGCGGAGCGCAATATGGCACGAATATCGTCTCTAACCCGGCCGGAATCTACGAAGTACACCACACCATCCAACCGCAAACTGATCCGGTTCAGATCGCGAGAAGGGGAGGAAAGGCGACGCTCCAACAACCGGGCTCCACCTGCAGTGACCGTCCGGTCGACTGCCCATAACAGAGATCCATCGCGCCCACCCGATAGCGACCGAGTCAATTCCAAATTACGTCGTGTCGCGGCATCGATTTGCATGACTGATGAACGCTCGACGTGTATGGGCCGTTGTAACGTCGGCAGTTTACTCTTTTGCGTGATTTCCAGGTATTCCGCGATGGCACCCAGCGCCGAAACTTCTGCCCGGGTATAGCTGCCGAATGCGTCAAGACTGTTGACTCCGAACAGCCGACAAAGCCGGTCATGCGCGCCGGTAGAATCAAAGCTTGGCGCGGACAACGTCGTCAAGCCGATCCCCAGATCGTCAGCAATAGCAGAAACCGGTTCTTCGTTGTCTTCTGTCACCAACAGCTCAGCTGGCGCAACCGCAGCCAAATCAGGTGAAAGTCGATCAAGTGCGCTACGGCTGACTTGCAAGCCTCCGGTAGAAATATCGACCCAAGCGAGCGCGCCTTCGCCTCTGATATTAGCGAATGCGGCAAGGTAATTGTTCTGCCGGGCTTCCAGCAACGTATCCTCGGTCAATGTGCCTGGCGTGACCAGGCGAACGACATCTCGCTTTACAACAGATTTTGAACCACGCTTCTTCGCCTCAGCCGGGTCTTCCATCTGTTCACACACAGCTACGCGAAAGCCCTTGCGGATCAGTGAGAGCAAGTATCCCTCAGCAGAGTGAACAGGCACGCCGCACATTGGGATATCCGCACCGTTGTGGGTACCGCGCTTTGTCAATGCGATATCTAGTGCTGCAGACGCGGCCACGGCGTCATCGAAGAACATTTCGTAGAAATCGCCCATGCGATAGAACAAAAGGGCATCAGGATACTGTTCCTTGATGCGAAGATATTGCGCCATCATCGGTGTGGTGGACGAACCTGCCACGATAATCCCCCGGATATTCCGCCGCGAGACTAACGGCGGCGATTCCGGGGTTAAAGCGGGAATTTAGGTCCCGGCGAAGGGCGCTTCATTGCCCCAAAGCTCTCTGACGCGCGCGTCACGTCCACAGGCCTTGCGATAACGTTTATAGGCCTTCGCTTTGGATGAAGGACCAAACCGCGTAATGATCTTTTTAGTCTGTTTGTAGAAATCCTGATGATAGTCGTTGGCTGCAAAGAATGGCCCGGCGTCATGTATTGGGGTTACAACGGACTTGCCGAGAGCGGCTTCTGCATTTGACTTGGCAATTAAAGCTGCGGTCTTTTCAGCCGAATCAGAGACGAAAATTGCTGTTGTGTAGCTGTGTCCGCGATCACAGAATTGTCCGCCCGCGTCTGTTGGGTCGACCGAGCGAAAAAACATGTGCAACAATTGTCCATAGGAAACTTTGGTGGGGTCATACGTGATCTCAACCGCCTCGACATGACCCGTGCCGCCCTTGACAACTTGCTTATAGGCCGGGTTCGCAACGTCGCCCCCCGTAAAGCCAGATACCACTTCAATTACCCCTGGCACAGATTCGAAATCCTTTTCGACGCACCAAAAACAGCCGCCGGCAAAGATTGCCTTTGCCTGTTCTGCTGCGAGCGCGGATTGGCATTGCAGGATAATTGTCAACGCAATTGCGATGGACAAACTGACGGATTTCACTTGATCTGCTACGCGCATCATTGGAGGTTCTCCTTTGCGCCACTGTTATTGTTTCTGTGGATATCACATCAAGTCACCCCCGCGTGACCTCACGCACAGGTGAGGGCTTGCAAGCGGTCGCGCGGAATGTAGCTTGCAGAAAACTGCGGTGGAGACAGCCGTGAAAATCGCGATGTGGTCCGGCCCACGTAACTTGTCGACCGCGCTGATGTATTCATTCGCCCAGCGCAGCGATTGTTCGGTGGTGGATGAGCCGTATTATGCGGCGTATTTGGCCGAAACGGGCTTGGTCCATCCGATGCGTGACGAAATACTGGCTTCCCAGCCCCAGGATCCCGCCAAGGTCGCAGGACAGCTTGCCGCGCCAACTCGAACGCCCATTCAATACCAAAAGCATATGACACATCACATGCTTGGCGGTTGGGGCCTTGACTGGCTTGCGGATGTCAAAAGCGTCTTCCTCATCCGGCATCCTGCGCGAGTGATCGCCAGCTATGCCGCTAAACGGGAGAACTTAGTCGCAGACGACCTCGGATTTCGACAACAGATTGAGATTTACGAACGCGTCCGCGCGCTTGGCCATAGGCCGATCGTTATCGACAGCACTGCAATCCGCGCGAATCCAAAACAGGCACTAACCAGCCTTTGCGCAGCACTTGGGATCAGTTTTGACGCAAACATGTTATGCTGGCCAGTGGGCGGCAATAAAGCTGACGGCGTTTGGGCGTCCCATTGGTACGGCAGCGTACGTGCCTCTACCGGATTTGCAGGGGCAGAACCGAAGCTACCTGAGTTGGCACCGAAATTTAGCTCGATTCTGGCAGAATCCCTGCAACATTATCTGAAATTGTGGAGCTTCCGCCTGCGATTTGATTAAGCGAACAGAACCCAATTGCAGCCATAAACGTCACGGAAACGAACATTTCGGCCGGGTGATCAAAAACAAAGAATGCCCAATGTTGGCCATCAGACGAATACCGGAGGTTTTGGCGCTCGCTGCACCTCTTTCGATTTGCTGCGCATCTTCTCGATGAGCGCGCCCGGGTAAAAATTGGATACTGAGCGCATCGCAAAAGATCGCCCTAACCCTTTCGCCGGTTACGCGCTGCCAGTAACTTCAATCGTAATGCATTCAACTGAATGAACCCGGCGGCATCTTTCTGGTCATATGCTCCTGCGTCTTCTTCAAACGTCACATGTGCCTCGGAATAAAGCGATTGATCAGACCAGCGACCGACACAATCGACCGAACCCTTGTAAAGTTTCAACCTTACAGTGCCCGATACATGTTCCTGACTCTTGTCGATCGCCGCCTGCAGCATCTCGCGCTCAGGCGAGAACCAGAATCCGTTGTATATCAATTCCGCATAGCGCGACATAAGGCTGTCTTTCAGATGCCCTGCGCCGCTGTCCAACGTGATCTGCTCGATCCCGCGATGCGCCTCCAGCAGAACCGTGCCACCGGGCGTTTCATAGATGCCGCGCGATTTCATCCCCACGAAACGATTTTCGACAAAATCGAGCCGTCCGATGCCATGATTGCCGCCCAATTCGTTTAGCTTCGTCAGGATTGTGGCCGGGGACAAATCTTCGCCGTTGACTGAGACCGCATCACCCTTTTCAAAGCCAATTTCAACGTATTCCGGCTCGTTCGGTGCAACTTCCGGTGCGACAGTACGTTGATAAACATAATCAGGCGCGGCCTTTGCCGGATCTTCGAGAATTTTCCCCTCAGACGAGGTATGCAATAGGTTCGCATCGACACTAAACGGTGCCTCGCCACGCTTATCCTTTGCGATCGGAATTTGGTTCTTCTCCGCAAAGTCGATCAACTTCGTGCGGCTGGTCAGATCCCAAAGCCGCCAGGGCGCAATCACTTTGATGTCCGGATTCAGGGCATATGCCGACAGCTCGAATCTCACCTGGTCATTACCTTTTCCAGTCGCGCCATGCGAAACTGCATCAGCCCCCGTTTCCTCGGCAATCTCAACCAACCGTTTCGAAATCAGTGGCCGCGCAATGGATGTGCCCAGCAAATAAAGCCCCTCATAAACTGCATTCGCCCTGAACATCGGGAATACGAAGTCACGCACGAATTCTTCACGCAGATCCTCGATATAGATCTCGCTAACACCCATCATTTCGGCCTTGGCCCTCGCAGGTTCCAGCTCTTCGCCCTGCCCGAGGTCAGCGGTGAATGTGACAACTTCACAACCGTATTCTGACTGCAGCCATTTCAGAATGATCGACGTATCTAGACCGCCGGAATAGGCCAGAACGACTTTATTAGGAGAAGACATGCACTTTCCCTCGGTTCAATTCGGCAGGGCGATATCGGACCTTGCGGACAAGGGCAAGTCAAGCGTTGACCCGATGGACGGTGGCACCGTACCAATGGCGTAATACGTGAGAGGGACCGTTATGAAAGCTATTTCAATTCTTTTGCATTCAGTAAAACTGCTGTTCAGCAATATCGATGCCGCCTTGCGTGTGTCATTGGTGCTGTATGTGGTGATTGCCGTCGTCAATATCTACTTTCAAATTAAGTTGGCACCTTACAACGATCCCACAACACTACCAACAGCATTGCCCGGTGCCGGATTTTGGTTGACGTTGATTCTGGCAGTCATTGTGATGGCCATTCTGGGGCTTTGGATGGCGGTGGCGTGGCACCGATACATTCTTCTGGAAGAATTGCCCGCCGGTTACATGCCCGAATTTCACAGCTCAAACGTCATATCCTATTTTGGTCGTGGGTTGTTGATCGGGATCATCTGTGTTGTCGTCGCAATGGTTGTCGGTCTTATTCTTGGCGTCATTCTTGGCACGATTGGCGGTGCGGTTGGCGGTGCGGTTGGCGGCGCGCTTGCGGGCTTTGTGGCAATGATCGTGGCCCTCGTTCTTTTCTATCGTATGAGTCCCATTCTGCCCGCGGCTGCCGTTGGTGAGCCGCTGGGCATTGGCGACGCGATGGCCGCAACCAGGGGGCAGTCCGGAACAATCGTGTTACTGGCCATCATCGGTGCCATTGCAGTGCTGATTCTTCAGTTACCATCCTTGTTAGGTAACGCGACTTCTGTTCTGTCATTGGTCTATTCCGCGGTGGTTGGTTGGTTCACAACACTGATCGGCATCAGCGTACTCACGACCTTTTATGGGCACTTCGTTCAGGGGCGCGATATCAAATAGAAAATCAGGTTGCCGCGACGCCTTCATCCTGCGTGACGAACGCTTTTCGTGAATCCTGATAGCACTGGGCGAGATTTGCGATCTCTTCAGGGTGTATCACTTCATTCCGCGCGCGGGTTTCGCTGTCGCTGCATAATGTTGCAAACTCCGCGAACCCCAGGTTCAGCGCGCTGCCCTTAAGAAAATGCAGATTGTCGGCAAGCGAATCCGTAATTTCCAACGCGTCGACCGCTTCGCCAATTTCCTCAAGAAATATCTCGGCGACTTCTGCGAAATCCTCGTCGCCAATTTCATCGCGAAGCTCTGATACACGGTTCCAGTCGATCATTCTAAACAGGCTCCCGACCGTTTGGTTATGTTTAACGCGTTCGGTTTAAGCACTGGTTATCAAGGCCGGATATATAAAGGTTTAACCTTAGAGCGACGTTAAAACTTTTTGACCAGAGTCAAACGAAGTGGGGGATTCGCTTCGGGGGATCGGGTGAGCAGTATAGCCAGAACAATGCCTGACGGCGGTGTGGCGACGCGCCAGAAAGACACCGTACTGGTGGTTGATGACAGCCGCGCGCAGCGTCGGCTTATGTCCACGTACTTGAAACGTTGGGGATATCGTGTGTTGGAGGCGGACGGCGGTATCGCCGCAATGGACATTTGCCGGACCGAAGACCCGGATCTTGTTTTAAGCGACTGGATGATGCCCGGCATGGACGGCATAGATTTTTGCCGTGAATACCGTGCGCTTCAGAAAGACAGTTATGGCTACTTCATTCTTCTGACATCCAAGAGCGACAAGGGCGACATCGCTCAGGGGTTGGAAATTGGCGCCGACGACTTTCTCACCAAACCGGTAAATTCAGTGGAATTGCGTGCGCGGTTGCGCGCCGGAATGCGCGTGGTTCGGATGGAACAGGAACTGAAAGAAAAGAATCGTTTGGTCAGCGCTACATTGGCGGAAATGCAGGTGCTGCACGACGCCATCGACCGGGATCTGATCGAAGCGCGGCAACTACAACAGTCCTTGGTCCGCGAAAGGCACCGCAAGTTTCTTGGCGCTGACGTATCGCTGATGCTACATCCCGCGGGTCACGTCGGCGGCGATCTGGTCGGGTTTTTTGCAGTTAATGAAACCGAAATTGGCGTCTATGCCATTGACGTTTCCGGTCACGGTATTGCTTCAGCCCTAATGACGGCCCGATTGGCGGGGTTCTTTTCCGGAAATTCACCTAGGGGAAATATTGCGTTGGGTCGAAATAGTGACGGTTCTCTGCGAATGCGCGACCCATCTGACGTGGTTCGCCGGTTGAACAACCTTGTCATGAACGAAATGGAGACCGAACACTATTTGACTCTTCTTCTTTGCAAATGCGATCTGAAAACCGGGTCGTTTCAAATGACCCACGCCGGTCATCCGCACCCTGTGGTCCAAAGGTCCGATGGACATATCGAGTTCCTGGGCGATGGTGGAATGCCGGTGGGACTGATCCCCGATGCAGGCTATTCCCAATTTGGGTTTCAGCTTAACCCGGGAGACCGACTGTTTCTTGGATCGGACGGTATTACGGAATGCGCCGATCCAGATGGCAATATGCTCGATTCCCGCGGATTAGAGACGATTCTGAAGAAGAACAGCAACCTATCAGGGGAGGCGCATCTGGAGGCAATGATGTGGGATTTGACCACGTTTTCCGGCGATTCCGATTTTGATGATGACGTGTCTGCAGTGCTTTTGGAATTCAACCGGCAAGATGGGCAAAGCGACGAATGAACGCGGCGTCGCCTTCATTCTCAACCAACTTCTCCGCCTCTTGTGTCGTTGCCCATACGGCTGTGTGATCAGCTTCAACTGGGGGGCCGTGTGGGCGCACCGGGCTCGCCAGAAAAATCTGGCACACTTTTTCAGCCCAGAGGTCATATTCCGGCATAAAGGTGAACCGCCGAAACGCCCCAAGCCGTCGTTCGATTTTGATCCGCCAGCCGGTTTCCTCCATGACCTCTCGGTGCAACGCCACCAGCGGTGACTCGCCTGGATCTATCCCGCCGCCAGGCAACTGAAACTCAAAATGCGGATCATCCTGATAGGTCAAAAGCAAATCGCCCTTGCGCCGGATCATGGCATAGACACCCGGCCTTCGCTGAAACCTGATGCCGGACTTTACCGGCTCTCCATATCTTCGGATCACACACCTTCTCCACCATGCTTGCTCCACCTATATGGACCGAGTATGCCAACGAAAACCCCGAAGGTTGCCGACATGATCAACTCGACCGATAGCAAATGGGACGATACCATCCTGCCGTTTCAGCTTGATCGCTCCGACATTCGCGGGCGCGTGGCCCGGCTGGATGGGGTGCTCGACCGGATTCTCGCGCAACATGACTATCCGCCGGCGATCGAAGCTTTGGTGGCAGAGGCAGTGCTGCTGACCGCGCTAATAGGGCAAACTATCAAATTGCGCTGGAAACTGTCACTGCAAATTCGCGGCGACGGCGGACCGGTGCGTATGATCGCCACTGACTTCTATGGCCCAACCAAGGAAGGCAAACCTGCGCGCATCCGAGCATATGCCCACTATGACGCGGACTTGCTTGAGGGTGCGTCCCCGGCGTTCGCCCAGTTTGGCGGGGGCATTTTCGGCATTCTCATTGATCAGGGCAAAGGGATGACGCCCTACCAGGGCATTACCCCATTGGCGGGAATATCCCTTTCAGATTGCGCCGAAACCTATTTTGCTCAATCCGAGCAACTGCCGACGCGATTTTCCCTTGCCTTCGGCCAGTCCCAACAGCCGGGTGGTGCGAAAAGCTGGCGTGCCGGAGGGATCATGTTGCAGCACATGCCAAAAGCATCGCCCGAGTTTATCGAGGTGCTCAGCGATGATGGTCTGTTGAGCGCCGGTGATTTGCTGGCGGATGACGATGAAGAAAACTGGACGCGCGCAAATATCCTGCTGGATTCTGTTGAAGAGCTGGAACTTGTCGGCCCCTACGTCGGTATGACCAACCTGCTTTACCGGTTGTATCACGAAGAACGCCCGCGCGTTTTCGACCCTATGCCGGCAAAATTTGGGTGTACCTGTTCCTTGGATCGAGTTGAACGCTCTCTTTCCGCCGTGTCCGAAGATGATATTACCGAGATGACGACCGAGGCCGGGATTATCACCGCTGACTGCCAGTTCTGTGGCGCGCATTACGAACTTGATCCCGCCGATCTTGGGCAGCCCGCCGGTGCCTGACCCAACTACAATGTTGCGAATTGCGATGGCGTCCGATCTTGCGCCATCTTCGGATTTCGACCTCAACCCCGATGTTGAACTTCCCGCAAACCGCAAATTGCGACCGGCGGCGGTGCTGGTACCCGTGCAGGCAATCAGGGGCGGATTGCACATTGTGCTTACAAAACGCTCGTCGGTTCTGAAGCATCACCCAGGGCAGGTGGCCTTTCCCGGCGGGAAAGTCGATGAAGGCGACGATACGGCCGAAGCCGCCGCGCTGCGCGAAGCCCGTGAGGAAATCGGGCTTGAACCATCGAATGTAGATGTCATCGGGCAGTTGCCCTACCACGAAACGGTCACATCCTTTCGGGTTACTCCGGTTCTTGCGGTGGTCAAGGAGTCGTTTGCGGCGCGACCGGAACCCGGAGAAGTGGATGAGGTCTTCACCGCTCCTTTCCATCACGTCATGCGGTCGGAAAACTACGCGATCGAATCGCGAATTTGGCAGGGGCGCCCTCGGTACTATTATACCATCCCTTATGGACCCTATTACATCTGGGGCGCCACGGCGCGAATCTTGCGGCGGTTGGCCGACGTTGTGGAAACGACATGAAAGTGGAAGGCGATTGGATTTCAAATCCCGCGACGCAGCGTGTGTTCGATGCGCTGGACCAAACAGGACTGGAAAGCTTCTTCGTCGGTGGCTGTGTTCGCAATGCTTTGCTTGGTCAGCCGGTTGGTGACATCGACATTGCAACTGGCGTGACGCCCGACGCGGTGATCTCCGCCGCCGTGGCCGAAGGGCTGCGCGCAATCCCGACCGGGTATGATCACGGGACAATCACCGTTGTCAGTGACGGCATCGCGCACGAAGTGACGACATTTCGGCGCGATGTTACAACAGATGGCCGTCGCGCCGTTGTAGAATATGGCACTGACATAGCTCAAGATGCTGCACGGCGCGATTTCACCATGAACGCGCTTTACGCCGACCGGAAGGGCCAGATTTATGATCCACTGAACGGCATTGAGGACTTGGAATCCCGCCGGGTCAGATTCATCGGCGACGCAAATGCGCGGATCCAAGAAGACTATCTCCGAATCCTTCGCTTCTTTCGTTTCTATGCTTGGTATGGCGATCCCACTCGTGGCCCAGATCAGGACGGGTTGGCTGCATGTACCACAAATATTGCTGGATTAGAGTCTATATCAGCCGAGAGGATTGGTGCGGAGATTTTGAAACTCCTGTCCGCGCCGGACCCAGCACCCGCCGTCGGCGCCATGTCCCAATCCGGAGTGCTTTCGGCGGTTCTACCCGGCGCCGACACCGCGCCACTCGCGCCAGTTGTACATTTGGAAACCGGTAAACCAAACCCAATTCGCCGTCTTGCCGCGCTGGGCGGTGTAGACGTTTCGGAAAGACTGCGCTTGTCAAAGGCGCAGGCGAAGCAACTTTCGCAAATCCGAAAGGCGTTGGAGGAAGACGTGCCTAAAGCCGCGCTTGCCTATAAATTTGGTACTTCGGTGGCGACCGACGCAGCGACGATCCGCTTCGCAATGTTGGGTCAGGAATTGCCACAAAACTTGCACGACGAAATCCATCGCGGCGCGAATTCGGTTTTCCCCATCAAAGCGGCGGAATTGCCCGAATTGTCGGGGCCCGAACTCGGCATCAGGCTTCGCGAACTCGAGGCGCGCTGGGTTTCGTCCGACTTTACTTTGACCAAGGCGCAGCTTCTGGCCGGATAATTCGCGCCACCCTCGTGACAATTCCAAATCGGCGTCGTAAAAAGACATCGTCAAATGACGGAGGCGCAAATGAAGTACGGGAACCTACTCAGCCTGATCTAAGGTCTGGTCCCGTCTGCGTGGGGTCGACCATTTCGCCGCCCACGACCGCATTTGCCAATCTTTGTAAGAGCTTCGTCATGTACCGCCTTTTTGAAAACCTCGTTGACCCCTATTCGCCGCATCCAGACACCGATGCGCCGCCGTCGCGCATCCTTCCGTTCCTTTGGGCCTATGCGCGACCGTTCAAACGAATATTCGTATTCACGGTACTGATGTCGATTATTGTGGCGGCGGTCGAGATTGGCTTGATCTGGTATATGGGCCGCGTCGTCGACCTGCTTGGAACAATCGAACCAGCTGAATTCTGGTCGCAATACGGTACGGAGATCATCCTGGTCGGCCTGTTCATTCTGATCATTCGACCACTTCTGCAAGTACTCGACGTCGGATTACTAAACAACGCGATTTTGCCGAATCTAGGCGCGCGTATCCGCTGGCTGGCGCATCGGCAGGTTCTCAGGCAATCGGTCGGCTGGTTCGAAAATGACTTCGCTGGCCGCATCGCCAACAGGATCGTGCAAACGCCGGGGTCTGCCGGCGACGCGACGTTTCAGATCTTCGATGCCGTGACCTATGCGATTGCCTATGTCATTGGCGCGGCCATCATGCTCTCAGAAGCTGATCCAAGGCTCGTCGTGCCTCTGATCGGATGGCTTGGTCTTTACCTACTTCTCCTGCGTTGGACGATGCGGCGCGTTGGGCCCGCTTCCAAGGCGTCTGCTGACGCACGCAGCAAGGTCACCGGCCGCATCGTTGACAGCTATACCAACATCCATTCCGTCAAGATGTTCGCGCACCATGATCGCGAGATGGAATATGCGTTGGAGGCGGTCGAAGAAACGCGCAAAACGTTTGGCGCAGAAATGCGAATCTATACGACGATGGATATCTTTCTGGTCACGTTGAACGGCCTGCTGATCGTTGGCGTCATCGGATGGGCTGTTGCCTTGTGGGCTGGCGGCACGGCCAGCGTCGGCGCCGTTGCTGCGGCTGCGGCATTGACCCTTCGTCTGAATGCCATGACCGGATGGATCATGTGGGCGATTTCTGATTTGTTCCGCGCACTGGGCATCGTTGCGGAAGGTATGGAAACGATTGCACAACCAATTGCACTGGTGGATGCGCCGAATGCAAAACCGCTGTCTGTGGATCGGGGCGGAATTGAGTTAAGAAACCTCTCCCACCACTACGGGCGCAGATCGGGCGGATTAGACACTGTATCTCTGTCCATCAAACCCGGTGAAAAGATTGGTCTCGTTGGCAGGTCCGGCGCAGGCAAATCAACGCTCGTCAAGTTGCTGTTGCGATTTTACGACCCGGAAAACGGTGCCATCGAAATCGACGGGCAAGACATTACGTCGGTTACTCAGGATAGCTTGCGTTCAGCCATCGCGATGGTTCAACAGGATTCATCGCTTCTTCATCGATCCGTTCGCGACAACATCCTTTACGGCCGCCCCGACGCGACCGAAAATGAAGTTGCGACCGCCGCCCAAAAGGCAGAAGCACATGAATTCATCCTTGATCTGGAAGATCCGGGTGGACGCAGTGGCTATGATGCCCAAGTTGGCGAACGTGGGGTGAAATTGTCTGGGGGCCAGCGTCAGCGGGTCGCCCTTGCCCGCGTGATCTTGAAGGATGCGCCAATCCTGGTCCTTGATGAGGCCACGAGCGCACTCGATTCCGAAGTTGAGGCCGCCATTCAAGATACGCTTTACGGCATGATGGCCGGAAAGACTGTGATCGCAATCGCGCACAGGCTTTCGACAATCGCACGTCTTGACCGTATCGTCGTGCTTGATAATGGCCGCGTGGTCGAAGATGGCACGCATCAGGAGTTGCTTGCATATGACGGGTTATACGCAAGCTTCTGGAACCGGCAGTCTGGTGGATTTATCGGTATAGAAGAGGCAGCAGAGTGATGTTGAACTGGTTCGCCGATCTGATTGGTCATGACGCCGCGGCAGAGGGACCACCACCCCGCAGTCTAGTCGCATTCATGCGCTGGTGTCTTGCGGGAACCGGCCTTGTGATCACAAGTGGTTCGCTGGCCTATGCCGCTGTCGGTTTGTCCGAGGTTGCGGTTATGCTTCTGTTGGGCTGGCTCGCCGACGCCGCGATCGGCGCGGGCGGCATCGGCGTGGCATTCTGGTCAGCTCATTGGCCCTTGGTCTTGGCCTGGTTCGCGTTATTGTTGATTGTCCGGCCTGTTAGTTTTGGCCTTGCATCAGTATTTCAATCTGTCGTCGTCGGCCCAAGCCTATTCAAGCTGGTATTGTCCCGAATACATCGCCACACGCTTGGCCAGGATGTCACTTTTTTCGACAACGACTTCGCCGGTCGCATCGCGCAGAAACAGATGCAAACGACGCGCGCGCTGGTCGATGTCGTGATCGAGACGATGAACGCGTTGTCGGTCGCGCTTGCGTCCGTCATCGGTACCGTCCTGATTGTCGGTGCGATCAATCCCATTCTTGCCGCTGTAATGATCGTTTGGGTTGGCTTTTACATCCTGTTTCTGCGGGTATTCCTTCCCCGCATCCGTCACCTGTCAGCCGCGCGCGCCGCTGCACGTGCAATGGTGACCGGTCAGATCGTCGATACGGTGACGAATATCAAAACGGTAAAGCTGTTCGCCTCTTCCGATCATGAGGATCAGGAAGCCATCGGTGCGATGGGCGAGTTCCGTATCAAGGCGATCAAATGGGGCAGCATGGCCGCGATGTTCCGATTTGGTCTTACGTTCATCGCCGGTATACTTCCGGCCTTGTTAGTTTCAATTTCGTTCTATTTCGTAACTCAGGGAACAGCTACTGTCGGCGAGCTTACGACGACCGGCGCAATCTCTATCCGTCTCGCCCAAATGACGCGCTGGATCTCTTGGACGCTAATGGGCATTTACGGCAATATCGGCGAGGTCGAGGATGGCATGAAGACACTTGCGCCGCCGCATGGATTAATCGACGTTGACGGTGCCACATCGCTAAATGATGATCCCAGCGTACAATTCGATGATGTTAGTTTTGCCTATGGCCGCGAATTCGGTGGCGTGGACAGTGTATCTTTGCATGTAATGGCTGGGGAAAAATTGGGAATTGTTGGCGCCTCAGGCGCGGGAAAATCGACGCTCGTCGCTCTGTTGCTGCGGTTATATGATCCAGAAAATGGCGCAATTCGCATTGGCAACACCGACATAAGCCAGGTTACCCAGGAAAGCCTGCGTCAGAATATCGGCATGGTCACGCAGGAAACCGCGATGTTTAACCGCTCTGCCCGCGACAATATTTTATATGGGCGCCCCGACGCTACAGAAGGGGAATTGCTCAGCGCGGCGAGTCAGGCGCGCGCGGACGAATTCATTGCCGATCTTCGCGACTTTCGCGGTCGGGAGGGCTTGGATGCCTATCTGGGAGAGCGTGGTGTAAAACTTTCCGGTGGGCAGCGCCAACGCATTGCTCTCGCCCGGGCCATCCTAAAAGACGCGCCGATTTTGGTTCTGGACGAGGCGACGAGCGCGCTGGATTCAGAGGTTGAAGCCGAAATTCAAGACGCGTTGGTAGATGTCATGGAAGGCAAGACAGTTATTGCCATTGCCCATCGACTTTCGACGATCGCCCGCATGGATCGCATAATCGTGCTGGATCAGGGCCGTATCGTGGAAGAAGGAAGTCATGCTGATCTTATGGCGCAAAACGGATTGTACGCCCAATACTGGAACCGGCAATCTGGCGGGTTTATCGGATTGAAAGAAGCTGCGGAGTAACGATATGGACTTTGAAACCGTAAACGCTCCGGAATTCGGGCGCAGTCTGCGCGGCATTGGTGTGAATCTGGTGTCGCCCGATGTCCGCGCATTGGCGAACTTTCTGAGCAAGGTTTTCAATATAGCGGTCCATCAGCTGTCAGAGGATTTCGCAATTGCCGAAAATGACGGTGCCGTCTTCCAACTCCACGCAGACGGTACGTATGGCGCACATCCACTCCTTGGATTGGTGCCAGAAAACCCACCACGTGGTGTGGGTGCTCAGTTTTATCTATTCAATTCAGACCCTGATAAGGCCGAAAAGGCCGCGAACAACGCCGGCTTTGTGGTTCTGGAAGAGACGGCAAACAAACCCCACGGATTGCGAGAGTGCACAATTCTAAGCCCGGAAGGTTATGCGTTTTCCCCAGCTGTTGCCCACAACGAGTGAACAGTTACAGATTTGATCGACTCGGCTATCACGATGACAGGATTGCCGAAGGCGATCTATGCAGCCACAAAATTGCCCGGAGTAATCCCTACTGGCGAAGTGGACGGCAGCCGATTTCGGCCGCCCAAAACTCCTGCGCCATCGCCTGATCGCGTATCGACGCCTTGTCGCCATTTCAAATCCTGCGGTGGTTACGCGCTGCGACATGCCAGTGACGCATTCCCGGACTGGTTCGGAGCGCTTGGCCTATCGGCCTGCTCCCTGCGTTCAGATCATGACGCTTGAAGGCAGGTCGATGGGAATCGTACGTCGGTGATAGAAACTTACCCCTATACTTGGGCATTTTCGTACCCATTATTGTGGTCGCGACTTTTGCTGTGATGAACCTTCTTGACGGGTTGATCGTCGATTGGACGCAAGATGCACATGCGGAGTGATCAAATGCCGCCACCGGCAGCTATCGAGGCGAAGTGTTGCTGCGACGCGCCTCGATTGAGGCAAAATTGGAAAGCCGAAAAAAGCAACACAAGCTTTATTCTTTTTTTGGCAAAGTTCGGTTAAATTGCCGCCAACAGGGGCAGGGTAATGCGATCAATCAGGTTCATACTATTGCTGGTGCTTATAACTGGCCTTGCGGGGTGTTCCAGCAAGTTCAAAACCTATAATGGGCCGGAGGTCACACGTGTTGCCGTCTGGAAGGATGCCCGCGTGATGAAGCTTTATCACCACGACAAAGTGCTGGAGGAATACGAAATCGACCTTGGCTTTGCGCCCTCTGGTCACAAGCAGTTCGAGGGCGATGGAAAAACACCCGAGGGCCGGTACCTTATTGACCGACGCAATCCGAAAAGCAGCTTTCACCTGTCAATTGGGATCTCTTATCCAAATGCCGATGACATCGCTGCCGCCAGAGCGGCAGGAAAATCACCCGGAGGCGACATCTTTATCCACGGCGAAAGCAAACTATTTGGCCCTAAAGATTGGACATGGGGCTGCATCGCTGTCACCAATCGTGAGATGGAGTGGATCTACGCGATGGTCCGCAACGGCACGGTGATTGATATCTACCCCTGAGCGGGTTGCGTGATTTCCGGAATTGGATTGGCAGTGTTCGCCACTGGGTTGGTATCCGGGCGATATTGCGGCGCACCGCCTCCGCCCATGATCAACGTCCACCAGATTTTACCGCCCGGCTCCTGATGCCATGAAAATCCCATGTCGACCGCGCGCTTTTCGAGGATCACAGTGCGTGTTGCCGGATCCTCCATCCATGCAGCCAGCGTTTCAAGTTCGGTTTCAAAGGTCTCCGATATGTTTTCGCCGAGCATTGTCTGTGGATATCCCGCCCGTGCCACGCGGTCGATTGGTGACGATCCATCAGACCCAAAGTGCCAAGGCCGGTTTTGAACTGACATATCGCGTGAATGGGTCGCTGCGGCCGCATTAAGGGCGGCGTTCAATATTACATTGCCCGCTCCGGCCGCGTTGCGCAGCGCATTCACAGAATCCAACATTCTGAACTGAATACGGTTCTTTTCGCCAACTGAGATCCGATAAACCCGGGGCAGGGGTTTCCCGTCAGGTGCCAGCTGTGGCGCCGTGTTGGTTGCCGTAGTCGTACAAGCCCCAAGCGCAAATGCCGCAGCAAAAGTTAGACCGATTGATCGTCTCATTTCAATTCCTTGCCCACATATTCGGCGTCACATACTTGTCCGCAGCTAAAGGATCAAACACGCGCCGGTAAGACAAGCGTGATGACGCCTGTTTGATTTGCGATTGCGGCTTTCTCGCAATATTGTGCGCCTCAAGCAGGAAACTCTCGGTTGGAGATTGTAAATGACTGGTGAAAACGGCTTTCGGATGAACCGCCGCAAATTCATTGCGGCGACCGCCGCCGCAGGTGTTGCAACGCCGTCTTTGGCGCAGGACACGGGCGAAACGGTTGAGATAGAAGAAGAAATTTCGGAAGTCGTGCGCCGAAACGCATCGAGCTTCCGCTCTCTCAACTGGGAGCCATACTTCAACAATACCCGCAATGGGGCGATTCTGGTCGATGTGAACAGCCGGGCGCTGCATTATTGGTCCGAAGATCTGTCGGTCTACAAATTGTATCCAACCAGCGTGCCGTTGACCGAGGAGTTGACCCGTCGCGGACGCACCAAAGTTGTACAGAAAGTTGACGGTCCATCCTGGCGCCCGACGCCTTCAATGCTAAAACGCAACCCGGAATGGCCGGAATATATCGGCCCCGGGCCAGATAACCCGTTGGGAACTCACGCACTTTACCTTTCCTGGACGTATTACCGCATCCACGGCACGCATGACACCCGCAAAATCGGACGCCGGTCCTCGAACGGATGTATCGGGCTATATAATGAGCACATTTCGCAGCTTTTCGCGCTGACCAAGGTCGGGACACAAGTGTTGCTTATTTGACGAAGAATCAGGCTCTTGCACCCCAAAAAGGCAAACTTGGGTTTGCGTTTAACAAATAAAGCTGCTTATTCGGCGTATACGGGGCGCATTGTGTGCCCTGTTTGTGCACAAACTACCGAACCGGGAAACCTGGAGGATACTATGAAAAAAGTCGCTCTTGCTGCTATCATCGCAGCCGCCGCGTCGACTGCTGCCATGGCTGGCAACATCGACCCAGTTGTAATCGAGCCCGCAGTGATCGTTGAAGAAGCAGCGTCTTCATCGTCGGCAGGTCTCGTTGTTCTTTTGCTGATGGTTGCAATCATCGCAGCTGTTTCCAGCTAAGAACCGACTAACCGATTAGAAGCGGCAGTGCCAATTGGCGCTGCCGTTTTCTATTTGAGCCATCCCATAAGATTGCGCTCAATCAATCCGGCCAACGCGCCGATATGTGCCGGTTCGTCGTTTAGGCACGGGATATAAGAAAACTCCTCGCCGCCTGCATCTTCGAAGCTTTCGCGAATCTCCTCGTTTATCTCTTCCAACGTCTCAATGCAGTCGGCGCTGAATGCCGGCGCGATAACGGCGATGTTTCGTTTACCTGCCTCGGCAAGCCGTGCAACCTCTTCCACGGAATAGGGTTTCAGCCATTCTTCTGGACCGAAAACAGACTGAAACGTCGTTTTGATTTTGCCATCGTCCCAACCCAGCGCCTCTTTCAGAAGCCGCGTCGTTTTCTGACACTGGCAATGATACGGGTCGCCGTTCTCGGTCAGGTACCGCACTGGCATCCCGTGATAGGATACGACCAGAATATCCGGTTCATTACTTAGCTTCGCGTAAGCATCGCGTACAGATTGCGCCAGTGCTTCAATGTAAGACGGATCACCGAAATACGGCGGCACCACCCGCGCAACTGGCTGCCACTTTTCCTCCATCAGCGAACGAAAAAACTGATCGTTCGCGGTGGCGGAAGTTGCACCGGCGTATTGCGGGTAAAGTGGAAAAAACAGGATCTTTCGGCATCCCTGTTCGACGAGCTTGCGCACCTTGGATTTGGTCGACGGGTTGCCATAGCGCATACAGAAATCAACCACGACGTTGTCGCCGAAGCGTTCCGCCATTCGCGCGCGGATCGCTTCGGTCTGCGCCTTGGTGATCGTCATCAGCGGGCTTTCCCCCGCGTCCTCATTCCAAATGGATTTGTAGGCCGCACCGGATGTAAAAGGACGCTTCGTCAATATTACCGTTTGCAACAACGGCTGCCACTTCCAAGGCGCATAGTCGATGACGCGCCGGTCACTTAGAAACTCGTTCAGATATCGCCGCATCGACCAATAATCGTAATTGTCCGGCGTCCCCAAATTGGCCAACAAAACGCCGACCTTTTCCGGTATATTCGACGGATGATCCTTGGGAAGGTTATCTTCGGACATGCCTAATTCTCCCTGACGCGTCGTTTGCAGATAAAGCCTTAGAGCTTGACGTCAATCGTCGCCCAAAATTTTCGTCTCATCTGCGCCCAGCGCATCCGCCAATCGTGATGTGGCGGAACCGGGCCGCAATGGTTGTGGCTGGCTGGCGTCAGGCGCCCAGCCGGAAAGAAAAATCAGCTCAAAGGTCGCCACCACTCGCCCATCGTCTGCGGGGAACGCAGCGGCGTATTTCTCTGCCGCCAGTTCAAATACCGCACGTCTTGTGAAGTGCCGTGCGCGCCCGATCAGCGCATTTCCTTCTCCCATTGCGCGCAAATCCCGCATCAAGGCGTAAGCATTGGCATACGTGACTTTCAAATTCACCGAATCTGCCACTGGCAATGCAAACCCCGCTCGTTGCATCAAAGCTCCCAAGTCACGGATTTCTGACATTGGGGCAATGCGGGGCGACAACCCACCGGTTATTCCTGCCTCTGCCTCTGCCAGCACCGCGCGCAGTTCTGTCAAGGTCTGACCGCCAAACAGAACCGCCTGAAACAACCCATCGGGCTTTAACGCGCGGCGGCACTGAATCAGTTGCGCGACCGGATCGTTGGCGGCGTGCAGCGCCATCGCATGAACCACCAGATCATGCGCGCCGGGTTCGAGCGAGAGCGTTTCCAACCCCTCGACCATATCACCACCCGTCGAGAGTTTGCCCCAAATCTCTGGCCAAAACGTAACAATCGCCGGCGCCGTAAAGGATTTGTTAACTAGTTGTAGCCTCTCTTCAATCTCGGCGAATGCTTCATTCTGCAGAAACATTGCCGGACCCATTTGCCGCGCACGGGCGTGGCGATGTGCGACTGCGCGCGGGTCAAAAAGCTGTGTACGATCTGGCATCGGGTCCTGTTCCTTGGCGCCAGATAAGGGGGGAAATCGGGAATTGCAAAGCCTGCTGCGCATTGTCTTTCCGCCGCAATGCATCGCCTGCGGCGCGATGGTCGAACGTGATTTTGGCCTTTGCGGTACGTGTTGGCGCGACACGCCTTTCATTACGGGCCTCGTATGCGATTGTTGCGGCGTGCCCTTGCCCGGCGACGTTGTTGACGATCTGGTGCATTGCGACACATGCATGTCCATTGCGCGACCCTGGCAATCCGGCCGCGCCGCAGTGCAGTACAAGGATCAGGGGCGCAGCCTTGTTCTGGCACTAAAACACGGCGACCGGCTTGATCTGGCGAAGCCGCTGGCAGGTTGGATGTCCGGCGTGGCAGAACCGTTGCTGCGCGAGGATACGGTTCTTGTACCAATCCCCGCCCATCCGCTGCGCCTGATAAAGCGGCGTTATAATCAGGCCGCGGTCCTTTCGAACGCGCTGTCATCTCTCGTCGGGCGCCCGACAATCCCCGACCTTCTGCAACGTGTACGTCAGACCGCTTCGCAGGATGACATGACTTTGGAACAGCGCTTTCAGAACATGGCCGACGCGATCAAACCGTCGAAATATGGCGCATTGAAACTCGCTGGTCGTCCGGTCTTGTTGGTCGATGATGTGGTTACTTCTGGCGCCACGATGGCGGCGGCGGCAGA
Source organism: uncultured Paracoccaceae bacterium (assembly GCA_951812305.1). Classification (GTDB taxonomy): domain Bacteria; phylum Pseudomonadota; class Alphaproteobacteria; order Rhodobacterales; family Rhodobacteraceae; genus Rhodobacter_B. Next base: position 417,957 of record CATOSB010000001.1, on the reverse strand, counting down.
GGCATGTCATGCGCTGGGCGCAAGGCGGGTCGACATTTTATCACTGGCGCGTGTGGGTAAGGATGCCTAAATCTTGGGAAACCCCTAGGATGCGCTCAAATGCAAAACGTCGAAATCTACACCACCCCGATCTGTGGTTTCTGCCACGCTGCCAAGCGGCTGCTGTCTTCCAAGAACGTCGCATTCACCGAGATCAATGTGATGATGAGCTCGACGCGCAAACAGGAAATGATCCAGCGCGCTAACGGACGTCGGACCGTTCCGCAGGTATTCATCGGCGGCACCCATGTCGGCGGCTTCGATGACCTGTCGAAATTGGATTACGACGGCAAGCTTGACGCGATGCTTGCCAGTTAAATGCGCGCCGCGTTGATTCAGATCTGCGCATCAGACGATCCAGCGCTTAACCTCACTGAAACCCGCCGGTTGGTCTCTGGCGCGGCAGATAATGCCAAGTTTATCCTGACGCCGGAAGTTACGAATTGCGTCTCAACCTCGCGGTCCCGGCAGGTCGATGTGCTGCAACACGAGGATCAGGACTTTACCCTTGCCGCATTACGCGATGATGCAGCGAAACTAGGTAATACCAACGGCGGGATGATTTGACTCGCTTTTTGGATTCCCAAATTGTTCGGTATGTGACTCACTGTTTCTGTCCAGAGAGGGAGGGAGATATGGGTGCCGCGGTTCCGGTTTTGCGCGATGATTTCACGGTGCACGAGTTGCGCGCTTTAGCCGGTCGCGCGTCGAACGGCAAAGTAGCACGTCGGCTTTTGGCGATTGCTCTGGTGCTTGAAGGGTCGTCGCGCAAGGTTGCTGCCCAGAGTTGCGGGATGGATCGCCAAACCCTTCGAGACTGGGTCCATCGATACAATGTCGAAGGTCCTGACGGGCTGTCAGATCGTGGGGGTGGCGGCGCGAAACCTCGATTGTCGCCGGAGCAGATAGCGCAGCTTGCGGTCTGGGTGGAGGCTGGCCCTGATCCGGCCCGCGATGGTGTGGTTCGCTGGCGTCGCGCCGATCTTGCCCGGCGCATTGAGGCGGAGTTCGAGATCAAGCTCCACGAACGCACAGTAGGTAGTTATTTGGTTCAACTGGGCTTTCGCAGGCTGTCGGTCCGCCCCGAACATCCCAACGCCGACCCAGTGGCACAGACTGCATTTAAAAAAAACTTTGCCAGCATCGTAGCCGACATTTTGACTGAACGGGCGAAAGGAAAGCCACTGGAAATATGGTTCCAGGACGAAGCACGGGTGGGCCAGCAGGGAACACTCACCCGTGTCTGGGCGAAGCGGGGAACCCGCCCACGTGCGCCCCGGGATACCCGCTACAAATGGAGCTACGTATTTGGCGCTGCCTGTCCGGCACGTGGTGCCGCAGCTGGGCTGATCCTGCCTTATGTTAACACAGAGGCGATGGGCCTGCATCTCGACGAGGTCTCAAAAACAATCGCACCCGGTTCTCATGCGCTCCTGGTCACAGATGGCGCGGGGTGGCACGGAGCCAAGGGGCTCTTGGTGCCAGACAACATAACGCTCCTGAAGCTGCCCCCCTATGCGCCCGAACTCAACCCGATGGAAAATGTCTGGGCCTATCTGCGCTCCAACAAGCTGGCCATCACCGTGTTCGATACCTACGAGCAGATCCTCGACAAATGCGCAGACGCCTGGAACTTCTTCGAAAATGACCCGCAGCGCATAACCTCAATAACGACCAGAGAATGGGCAACGGTCAATTGATCAAGCCGTTGGTATAAGTGGCTTTTGATCGGTTCCTTGGCGCTCAAGTCGAAAGATGCGGATGGTCGATTCGCAAACCGATCGTTCCTGATCAACCCCACGGGAGAAATCGTCGCGCGGTACGACAAGATCCATATGTTCGATGCTTACCACCCTTCAATTTAGCCAGACATCCCAGAGCTTGGGGATTTTGGCATAACCTGCGAGGCATCGTCGGATAGCACGAAGGCCTGTCTTGAAGAGAGAGCATAAGGACCTTCGGGCTTTTCGAATCCCCTTTTTTCGCCGCGTATTGCGACGTGGTGCTCTTCGTTTGCTCCGGTTGAAACAGCCCAGTACATGGCGATTGCCAGCACCAAAATGAGGCGGGCCAATCGATCCGGCTTTTTGATCTGGCTTTGAGTAATTTCAAAGCCCCGGGTTTTGAAGTCGGAGAACATGGCTTCAATTCCCCAACGCATTCCATAATCGAGCACCTTGTACTCGGACGGTGCTGCATTCATGGCAATAATCCAAGGCTCTTTGTGCCCCTCTTCGTGAAGCACTCCAATGTTGCTAAAGACGCCCGTTCCGTAAAGCTCAGCGTTTACAAGCCCTTCGGGCATCAGTTGGGCAATTTCGCGCGTCATCATCTCGCCACCCTGATGTTGCAGTGTGATATTTCCCTTCATGCGCAGCCGGTAGTCCCATCCAGCCTCCTGGCACCATGCGACCAATCGGGCGGTTCCATAAAACCGATCTCCCGCCAGCAACACACGCGCATCCGCCGGGAGCCATGGGCGGACTGCTTCCAAAAGCTCATGTTGCACGCGCCATCCAATCGGCCCTTTGGTCTGGCGTACACGCCAGGCGACCGGGAGGGCCCGATCCCGCATCCGCACCGATAACATCAAAACCTCATGCCCTTCGTTGAGCTTGCTTTGATCAAGGGCCACCACAATCGTTTCTCCGGCCTCACACTGGCGGCGGAAAATTTCACCAACATAGGCCTGCATGATCTCATCAGTATCGATGTGAGGATTGCCCAGAACCCGCGAAATGTATTGATAGCGGTGGTCCACAGAGCCGATATCGCGGGGCAGAGCAGCCGCATTTTCCATCAGATTGACGCTGCGCGTGTTCAAAATCACGCTTGCTATGATGCACAATCCCTCCCGGCGCGACTTGTGATACCCGAGCAAGCGGTCCTGAAAATCCGCCTCAACCTTCGAATAAAGCTCTGAAAAACAAACATTTCCCAACAAACCAGCCTCCAATATCAGCAGTGGAGACTCCTTGAATCACACAGATCAGACAAACGTCAAATCAGATCCGGAAATTTTGAAGGGTGGTAAGTGTTCGATGTCGAGATCGATGACACAGAATCCTATAAGGAATCAGCGGGCTATCGCCCCGGCGCAAGCGCGGTGGCGGTCGACACACCAATCGCGAGGATAGGGATGACCATCTGTTATGATGTGCGCTTCCCGCATCTCTACCGCGCGCTTGCAAAGAATGGCGCCCAGATCATCACTGTTCCAGCGGCCTTTTCACCCGTCAGCGGTGCGGCGCATTGGGAAACGCTTCTGCGCGCACGTGCAAACGAAACCGGCGCTTACATCCTTGCACCCGCACAGACCGGAACTCACCCTTCATCGAGCGGAAAGCCTCGCCGAACATACGGCCACTCCCTCGCCGTCGCCCCTTGGGGAGAAGTCATTGCCGATGGGAGAACAGAAACCGGCGTTACATATGTTGATATTGACCTCAATGCCGTCGATGATGCGCGTCGCAAAATCCCTGCATTGATGCATGACCGAAATTTTGAAGGCCCGTGAATGGCGGAAAAACTTGATGATCTAAGCGTCGCGCTATTCAGCGAGTTGTTCATGGCCGATCAACTGGCGCGAAGTTTGATGGCCAAGGCTCTGCCGAAGGGGATGGAGCTTAGCCACTTTTCTGTGCTGAATCACCTTGCGCATTCAAACGGCGAAAAAACACCCGCGCAACTGGCCCGGACCTTTCATGTCACACGCGGCGCCATCACGAACACTTTGGCCAAGCTCGAACGCGCAGGTCACGTGCATGTTCGCCCCGATTGGGACGACGCACGGCGAAAATTTGTGTCGATCAGCCCAGCAGGCAAACGCGCGTGCGCGCAGGCTTTTGTCGAGGTCGCGCCGGTGGTTAGCAAAATCGTTGAGTCGGTTGGGTCAGAGAAGGTTCGAGCAGCACTTCCTGTTCTGCGCTCCTTACGTGAAAACCTCTCCGAGGACGGCCAATAGCACCCGCTACACTGGTTTGGTGCTCGCGGTGACGTAATTTACGCTCATATCGCGATCAGAGATCGACCAGGACCACGCCAAGGGATTGAATACGAAACCTTTCCGATCCACAGGCACCAATCCGGCATTGCGCAACAGGTCATAAAGTTCGTCAGGCGTGATGAATTTCGACCAGTCATGCGTTCCTTTCGGCAGCCAGCGCATTATATGTTCGGCCCCGACAATCGCCATAAGATAGCTTTTTGGGTTCCTGTTGAGTGTCGAACACACCATGATTCCGCCCGGTCGTAACAATTCGCGGCAGGCGGTCAGAAATGCCAGTGGGTCGGCGACATGTTCAACGACCTCCATATTCAACACCGCGTCAAACTGTTCGCCGGCCGCCGCGAGAGCTTCAGCCGTCGTGTGTCGATAGTCTACCACAAGCCCCATCTGCTTCGCGTGGACACGCGCAATAGGAATGTTGCCTTCTGCCGCATCCGCGCCCACAACTTCAGCCCCCAATCGCGCCATCGGTTCACTCAACAACCCGCCACCGCACCCAATGTCTAGTATTCGCAATCCCCTGAATGGCGTGCGCGACGTCAAATCCCGATCAAATTCCGTTGCAATCTGGCTGGTGATATAATCCAGCCGACACGGATTCAGCATATGCAGCGGCTTGAACTTGCCGTTTGGATCCCACCACTCCGCTGCCATCGCCTCGAATTTCGCGACTTCTTGTGCGTCAATTGTTGTGGTCATCGCTGCATCACCTAAGTTTTCGCGCCCGACCCGTGGCAGGCAACCATAACTCACTATATAGGACAGTTATGGACAAAGCCGCAGACAGGCGAAACAGCGCACCCCTGCTTTACCCGCCGATCACCCCGTTTGATCAGCGCGTGCTTGATGTGGGCGATGGCCATAAGATTTATGTCGAGCAGTGCGGCAATCCCGGCGGTGTTCCCGTGGTGGTTTTGCACGGCGGCCCCGGCGGCGGGTGCAGCCCTGCGATGCGACGCTATTTCGATCCGCACGTCTATCGCGTTGTGCTGTTTGATCAACGCGGATGCGGCCGTTCTCGCCCACATGCCTCGGTGGAGGCAAATACCACCTGGCATCTCGTGGCAGATATCGAACGCATCCGCGAAACGCTTGGCATCGACCAATGGATCATATTCGGCGGCTCCTGGGGCGCCACCTTGGCGCTGATCTATGCGCAAGCCCACCCTGAGACTGCTGCGCATTTGATTCTGCGTGGTGTTTTTACTGGAACCGAGGCCGAGTTGAATTGGTTTTACGGGGGCGGCGCAGGACAGTTCTGGCCAGACTTGTGGGAACGTTTCGCGGGAATGGTGCCTGAAGATGAACGCCACGACCTGATCGCTGCCTATAACAAGCGGCTGTTTTCCGGCGACCTGATGCTGGAAACCCGCTTTGCGCGCGCATGGGCGAGCTGGGAAAACACACTTGCCAGCATCGAAAACACCGGCCCCGGCGGCGAAAGCCCGGCAGAATACGCCCGCGCCTTTGCCCGGCTCGAAAACCACTACTTCACCAATGCGGTGTTTCTCGACGAACAGACACAAATTAATGCAAACATGAACAAAATCGCCCATATCGGTGGGACAATTGTTCAGGGCCGCTACGATATGATCTGCCCGCCCACATCGGCCTATGCGCTGCACAAATTGTGGCCCAGGTCAGAATTGAAACTGATCGCAAAATCCGGCCACGCGCTCTCGGAGCGTGGAATAACAACCGAACTTGTCCGCACCACCGACCGGCTTGCCCGCGACGGTTTGTTGCGCAGTTTGGCCAGTCTTCGAAATTAAATAGCGCCAGAACCAGCAGAATGCTTTACAAGTCCAATCCAGTTGCTAACCTGAAGAGCGACGGGGGGACGACGCGGTTTGAATTCTGTACTTAAGATCATCGGGCAAAGGCTGCTTTTGGGCCTTTTGACATTGCTGGTCGTATCACTTGTAATTTTCATTGCCGTTAACGCACTGCCAGGGGATTTTGCGCAAGCCATTCTTGGACAAGGCGCGACGCCAGAGGCGATCAAGGCGATCCGAGAGGATCTTGGCCTCGACCAACCCTACTTTCAGCGATACTTTACCTGGCTTGCCGGAATGCTGCGCGGCGATCTTGGAATCAGCTTTGCGCAGATGAATTTTGCGTCCAACATGGGCGGCACACAGTTGAAGGGCGTTCTCGAACAAATCGCGCCAAGATTTGCCAATACTATGTTCCTTGCTGGCGTCACGGCCTGCATCGCCGTTCCGATTTCGGTCACGCTGGGCATCATGGCTGCTCTCTATCGCAACTCGGTATTTGATCGCGCGACCAACATCGCGACACTGACGTCTATCTCGTCACCGGAATTCTTTCTCGCCTACATCCTCATCCTCTTCCTCGCCGTTCTGAACCCGATCTTCCCGTCACTGTCGAACATCTTTGAAGGCATGGGTTTTGGAGAACGGCTTCAGAAGACGATGTTACCCGCACTGACGCTGACGCTGGTTGTGACTGCGCATATGATGCGCATGACCCGTGCTGCGATCATCAACTTGCTGGCCAGCCCCTACATCGAAATGGCACGCCTGAAGGGCATCTCGCCCATGCGTGTCATCGTCATTCACGCCCTGCCGAACGCATTGGCCCCGATCATCAATGTCATCGCGCTTAACCTCGCCTATCTGATCACCGGCGTCGTGGTGGTAGAGGTGGTCTTCGTCTACCCCGGCATCGGACAGCTTTTTGTCGACAGTGTGAAAATTCGCGACATCCCGGTAGTTCAGGCCTGCTGCCTGATCTTCGCTTCGGCTTACGTTCTTTTGAATCTCGCCGCCGACATTCTGTCGATCCTATCGAACCCACGCTTGAGGCATCCGAAATGACTTGGTGGCTCTGGATCATAGCAGGCGTAATTGTCCTCGGACTTTTGGCTTGGGCGTTCCGTTTTGTCGGTCAGCAGATCACACAAAACGCGCCGCGCTTCCGCGACATGCCCTTCGGTGTTGCCTTCGGTTACGTCTTTGGCTTCTTCGCTCTTGCTTTCTGCATTTGGTTCTACTTCCAGCCGATTGAGCTGAACGGTGCACCGCGCGCCAGCGTGATCTTCTTCCGTTGGGCGGTTCAAGGCTTCATTGCGTTTTCGGTGGCGGCTTATTGGTTCCGGTTCCTTGGCACCGTGGTTGGGCCGGAAGTTTCGCGCAAAGCGTTCCGATCCATGCCGTTCACGGCCGCCTTCGGCATTCTGGTCATCATCTTTTACGCCTTCCTTGCGATTTTTGCCGGTCAGGTTTCCGTCAACGCAATCATCGGCGTAGGTATCGCAGGCATCGTGATCATCACCCTGATGAGCCGCAACGCTTCTCCCAGCGTGCTTGCCGCAACTGGCGCTATCTTCCTTCTGGTTCTTGCGCTGTTTGTCGTGATGTTCATCGTCGGTCCGCTGGCGCCCTATGGGCAGGAAGAGATTCTCGGAAACGCCAATGTCGTGCCGGGCGGCAACGAAGCAATGGGCGGTGACCCAGAATATCCGCTGGGCACCGATCAAATTGGGCGAGACATCCTAAGCCGACTGATATTCGGCGCTCAGAACACGGTTGGCATTGCCTTTGCAACCACCTGTCTGGCGTTCTTTATTGGCGGCACGTTTGGGTTCCTCGCGGCCACGCTCGGCGGCTGGCTTGACCAGGTCGTCAGCCGAACAGTTGACGTTCTGATGGCGATCCCGGCGCTGATTTTTGCGCTTCTGTTGATGACGATTGCATCCGTCTGGGCCAACAAGGTCGGCTTGCCACTGACCCTATTCATGGTCGTTATTATCGCGGTAATCGATTCAACCCGTGTGTTCCGCCTCGCCCGTGCAGTGGCGATGAACATAGTGGTGATGGATTACATTGAGGCTGCAAAACTGCGCGGCGAAGGTCTTGGCTATCTGATCTTCCGCGAGATTCTGCCCAACGCCACCGCGCCGCTTTTGGCCGAGTTTGGTCTGCGTTTCTGCTTCGTCTTCCTGACGATTGCGTCGCTTTCATTCCTCGGCGTCGGCATCCAGCCGCCACTGGCCGACTGGGGTACGATGGTGCGCGACCTCGCACAGTTCATCAACTTCGCATCCTTCGCACCACTGGTCGCGACTGCGCCACTTCTGGCAGCTGGTGCCATTGCCCTTTTGACTGTCGCCGTGAACTTCGTGGTCGACTGGATGCTGCACAAGTCTTCCGGGCTGAAGGAGTAGACGCATGGCCCAAGCTGCAGCTCGTAAAGCCGTCGCCAGCGAACCTGTCGCCACAAGTGACGAGTTCCTTGTCGAGATCGAGGACCTCTGGATTGAGGGCCGGTCCGACGAAACCTGGAACCCGATCATCAACGGCGCATCGCTGGCGCTGAAAAAAGGCGAAGTGCTGGGCCTCATCGGCGAATCCGGTGCTGGCAAATCGACCCTTGGACTTGCCGCGATGGGCTTCACCCGCGATGGCGTGCGCATCAAATCCGGCGGCGTCAAATTTGACGGCATCGACCTTGTAAATGCCTCTGCCGCAGTTAAGCGCGGCCTGCTTGGCAAGCGCATCGCATATGTTGCGCAATCTGCTGCGGCCAGCTTCAACCCCGCGCATAAACTGATTGACCAGCACACTGAAGCGCCGGTTCAGCACAGCGTCAGCTCGAAAGGCGAAAGCCAGTCCGACGGCATCGAACTTTATCGCCGCCTTCGCCTTCCCAACCCTGATGAAATCGGCTTCCGCTATCCGCATCAGGTTTCCGGCGGACAATTACAGCGTGCGATGACGGCGATGGCGATGGCGTGTCGCCCCGATCTGATTATCTTTGACGAGCCGACCACGGCGTTGGATGTGACCACTCAGATTGAGGTGCTGGCGTCGATCCGCGATATCGTCGAACAGTTCGACACTGCTGCGATCTACATCACGCACGACCTCGCCGTCGTGGCGCAGATGGCTGACCGGATCAAGGTTCTGTTGAAAGGCGATGAGGTCGAAGAGAGCGACACGCGCTCGATGCTTTCCAACCCCCAGGAAGAATACACCAAAAGCCTTTGGGCCGTGCGTAGTTTCGAGCGAAAGCAAAAGCCACTGGCCAAGGAGGGCGCAACCCCGGTCATCAGCGTCAAAAACGTAACCGCCGCTTACGGCAAAGTGCCTGTCTTGCACGACATTTCTTTCGACATCCATGCTGGCCGCACGGTTGCGGTGGTCGGCGAATCCGGGTCCGGTAAGTCCACCGCCGCGCGCTGTATTACTGGCTTGCTGCCACCGTTGTCGGGTCACATCGAATTTGATGGCGATCCCCTGCCGCTGGACTATCGTAAACGCGACAAGATGCAACTTCGTCAGGCCCAGATGATCTATCAGATGGCCGACACCGCGCTGAACCCACGTAAAAAAATCGGCGAAATCATTGGTCGCCCGGTTGAATTTTACATGGGCCTGACCGGCAAGCAAAAGCGCGAGCGTGTGCGCGAGTTGCTGAACGAAATCGAGATGGAACCGGATCAATATATCGATCGTTTGCCATCTGAACTCTCCGGCGGTCAAAAACAACGTATCGGCATCGCCCGCGCGCTGGCCGCAGAGCCAAAGTTTATCATCTGTGACGAGGTGACATCGGCCCTCGACCAGCTCGTCGCCGAAGGCATTTTAAAGCTTCTCGCAAAATTGCAGGACGAACTGAACCTTTCATATATGTTCATCACTCACGACCTTGCCACGGTCAAAGCCATCGCCGATGAGGTTGTGGTTATGAAGGATGGCAAAGTCGTCGAATCCGGCGCTAAGGACGAAATGTTCCGCCCGCCACATCATGCATACACCGATCTGTTGCTCAGCTCCGTACCGGAAATGGACCCCGATTGGCTGACAAATCTGCTGACGGAACGCGGAGTTGATAACATCGGAGACGCGGCTGTTGATAGAATGTAGCCGAATCACTGTATAACGAACCATATGAAACGGCGGCAAATGCCGCTACAGCAAAGAGATAATGGGAGGAAACATATGTCTCGATTTACACGACGCGGTCTTCTGAAGACCGGTGCAGCGGCGGGTGTTCTGGCCGCGACCGGTGTTCCGGCCACCGCAATGGCCAAACGCGGCGGCACGCTGCGCCTTGGCATCGCAGGTGCGAACACATCCGATAGCTGGGATGGCCGCACACATTCTGACAGTTTCATGATCATGCTTGGCCACGGCACGGTTTTTGACTGTCTGACCGAAGTTAACGCTTCTGGCGAATTGGTCGGTGAACTGGCCGAAAGCTGGGAAGCCAGCCCCGACGCCGTGACCTGGACGTTCAATTTGCGCAAGGGCGTAACGTTCCACAGCGGCAAATCCTTCGGTGCCGATGACGTAATCGCATCGCTTCAGATGCACGTCGCCGAAGGCGCCAAGTCCGCCGCGAAACCCATCGTCGCCTCGATCACCGAGATGAAAAAGATGGACGAGCACCAAGTGCAGTTCACGCTTGCCGCCGGCAACGCGGACTTCCCGTACCTCTTGTCTGACTATCACATCCTTATGTTCCCGGCTGGTGAGATTGAAGAAGCCATCGCAAGCGGTAACGGCACCGGCCTTTATAAGGTCGAAAACTTCGATCCGGGCGTGCGCGCCGTGGTCAGCCGTGTTGACGGCCACTACAAGGACGGCAATGGCGGTTGGTTCGACTCGATCGAACAGATTGCGATCAACGACTCTTCAGCCCGTATGAACGCACTGATGACCGGTCAGGTTGACGCCGTGAACCGCGTTGATTTCAAAACTGAGGCACTTTTGAAAGCCAACCCGAATGTCGAGATCTTTGAAGTGACGGGCAACCAGCACTTCACGTTCCCGATGCTAACCAACACGTCGCCTTATGATGACGTCAATGTTCGCAAAGCGTTGAAATACGCCGTCAATCGTCAGGAATTGGTCGACAAAATCCTGCTTGGGCACGGTGCCATCGGCAACGACCACCCAATCGGTCCAGCGAACCAGTTCTATGCCTCTGAACTGCCGCAGCTGGAATATGATCCCGATAAGGCAAAGTCATTTCTGAAAGCCGCCGGAGTGGATTCGATTGATCTCGATCTGTCCGCTGCCAACGCCGCCTTCCCGGGCGCCGTTGATGCAGCACAGCTCTTCCAGGCATCGGCTGCGGCTGCCGGCATCAACATCAACGTGGTACAGGAACCCGATGACGGTTACTGGTCCAACGTTTGGCTGAAGAAGCCTTGGTGCGCTTGCTACTGGTCCGGTCGCGCGACCGAAGACTGGATGTTCTCAACCGCTTATGAATCCGGCGTGCCGTGGAACGACAGCCATTGGGAAAACGAGCGTTTTCAGTCACTGCTTCTTGAAGGCCGTGCAGAACTCGATTCCGCCAAGCGGAAAGAGATCTACACCGAGATGCAGATGATCATGTCCGAAGAAGGCGGCACGATCATTCCGATGTACGCAAACTATGTCGACGCGCACTCGACCAAGTTGGCCAACTCGGGCACCATCGGCAACCTCTGGCAGATGGACGGCTCGCGGATCGCAGAGCGTTGGTGGTTCAGCTAAGCGAACCCCAAATTAACAACCTTCGAAGCGCCCCGGTTTGTCCGGGGCGTTTTGCTTTCAGGTGCGGTCAATTGGTGGCCATATGTGAAGCGGTTCGCGCCTGAATTTCCTTTTCGGCCAACCCGCCTTCGACTAGGAATTGGACAAACGACTAGGATGTTGAGTTATCTGCTATGAAGTTCAGCGTTCAACTTTCTGCCGATTACCCCGAAAAATCCTACGGTGGTGACAGTGTTTATGCTGACATGCTGGAACAGGCGGTCCTTGCCGACCAACTTGGATTCGATTGCGTTTCGTTAACAGAACATCACCTGATCAACATCCTGATGATGCCCGCGCCATTGCAATTTGCGGTGAAAATCGCGGCGCACACCAAGCGTGTTAAGATCATGACGTCGGTTGTCGTTTTGCCACTGCACGACATGCGGACCTACGCGGGAGAGGTCGTGGTGGCCGATATTCTGACTGACGGGCGCTTAATGCTTGGTGTTGGGCGCGGCGCGTTTGCGTATGAGATGGGCCGGTTGGGCGTTCCGATTGACGAAACGCGCGAACGGTTCGACGAGTCTTTGGAAGTTCTGCAGGCGCTTTTGCAAGATGAAGAAGTGTCATGGGACGGCAAGTACTATAAATTCGATCCAATCACCATCATGCCACGCCCCATCCGACCGGGTGGTCCGAAATTGATGATGGCTGTGATGAACCCCGAAGGTATTTATCACTGCACAAAGCGCGGGTTTCACATTCAAACAACGCCGCTGGCTGGAAACCGACAACTGTTGCTCGATCAAGTGGGTGCATTCAACCATGCCAAGGATGAAATGCAGGACGCGGGCAAAGACCTGACAATCTCACTTTCACGGGTTGGCTTTATCGCTCGTTCAGATTCCGATCGCGCGGAAAAACTTGATCTGGCAGAACACTATTACAGCAAGTTCGACAACGTGTTCACTGGTCCCGGAATTGTCGACAGTGGCATGATCCGCCCCTTACCACGCAAACAGTCGCGCGACGAACTTGCCGAAAACCTGCTGATCTGCACTCCAACAGAGATGATCGACAAGCTCTCACCTTATGCTGAACTTGGCATAGACAGAGTCATGCTTAGTGTGAACTTTGGTGTCGCTCAGGCAGAAACGTTGGATTGCATACAATGCTTTGCCGAAGAAGTGATGCCGCATTTCGAAACCGGTTCCCTGGTTGCAAGTGCGGCGGGTTAAAAGAATGCACCGCGTGTGGAGGAGAGTCTGATTATGGCCAAGGCTGTCGACTGTGAATTTTCGATATTAGGTGATGGCCCGCCGCTTTTCCTTGTGCATGGGATCGGCGCGGCACGCGATACTTGGCGATTTCTGATGCCACATCTGACCTCAAAATTCACGGTGGTCAGTTATGACCTGCGCGGACACGGCACATCGCCCGACACTGGGCCGGAATTTGGTTTGGATGAATTGGTAGCGGATCTTGAACAGGTTCGGGTCCGGTCGGGTTTTGAAAAGATCCACATTGCAGGCCATTCGCTTGGCGGAATGATCGGCCCGGCTTACGCGCGGGCCTATCCCGAACGCACCTTGTCCCTCGGGCTTCTCTCAACAGCGGCCTTCCGAACGGGGGACGACAGTCAAAAGGTCTGGGGCGTTGTCAAAGCAATGGAGGAAAAGGGCGTCGAGAATGTTCTGCAAACGCTGATCGACCGCTGGTACACCGACAATTTCATTTCTAAACATCCAGAAATTGTAGAGCGTCGCCTGAAGCAGGTTGTCGGAACAGATGCTGAAGTTTTTCTGAACGTCTTTCGCATCTATGCCGGTACGGAAATGTCGCCCTGGCTGCATGAAGTATCTGTGCCGTCATTGATCCTGACGGGCGAAACGGACGGCGGTTGCAGCCCGCGCCTGAACCGGAAAATCCACGATGCCATGCCAAATTCGCGTCTTGTGATACTCCCAGATCTCAAACACTCAATTCTGTTGGAGGCAGGAGAAGAGGTTGCCCATCACATTTCGGACTTTATCGGCGCGCTTTCGAACTAAGGCGCAAAGCGAACCGGCGCTAAGAATACTGACGCAATACCGACAGCCAAATCATACCGAACATAATCCCTGCATTTTCGCACAGTTTTTTGAATGAATTCGATCCCACAGCGCGGTAGGATTACACATTCGTTGTCAGGAGATTGACCATGTCCAAACCCGTGATCGAAGAACGTGAAGACGGCCCCCTCGTCATTAAAGGGTTGGAATCCATGACGGATTCTGACGGCAATGCCGTCGAAGTCAAACCCGTGATGGCGTTGTGTCGCTGTGGGCAATCCAATAACAAGCCTTTCTGTGACGGAACTCATAACGACATCGGGTTTAAGTCCAGCGGCGGTGAGCCTTCTGGCAAGGATATTGTGCTGTCTTATCAGGGGGATGAAGTTACCGTGCTTTATAATCCCCGTGTCTGCAGTCACGCAGCATTCTGCGCCACTGAATTGCCGCAAGTCTTTGATCCCAATTCAAAACCCTGGTGCAATCCAAACGGCGCAAGCGCTGATGAAATTCGTGCCATCGTCCGCGCTTGCCCCTCCGGCGCGCTCAGCCTTGCCGACGAGGGCCATTTGATGCCCCAACGCGCTGAAATCGCAATAGAAAAAGACGGGCCGTATTGGGCTCTTGGCGTCGAAATCGATGCACCAATCGCCGGGGAGGGTGCCATCGCTGACAAAAAGGTCCTCTGCCGCTGTGGTCACTCTGGCAACAAGCCATACTGCGACGGATCCCACCGCGGCCAAGGCTGGAAGGACGAGTCCTAAGCGTAAGATTTACCAACAATTCCAACTGGACACGCCTCTCACATCCCACTAAAACGCCCCGACCCAGAGCGGAAACGCTCACCCGTGCCCGGGTAGCTCAGGGGTAGAGCAGTGGACTGAAAATCCTCGTGTCGGTGGTTCGATTCCGCCCCCGGGCACCAAAATTGTAATAAAATCAAATAATTAGAGGATACGTTCGTAATATATTCGTATCCACTCTGAAAAAGACCTCAATAGCTCTTGGCGATTGCATGGCCGGTGGCCACCATCACATCATTCAAGCAAGTACCGTCTGGCAGATAAATCGTCACCGCCTGTTTTACGACAGCGCCGCGCAATCGGTCTCAATTGGCGGCAATCTCAGCCAAAACTTGCGCCGGAAATGGACGAAAATGGGTAGTGGGTCAGTTTGAAATTAGATAGTTTGCACACTCGCGCGCGCGTAACTATCTTAGCTGCATGACAGACAAACCCAAGAGACCCCGTGACGCCAACCAGCTTGCCAAGTTCATTGTGGACACGGCGACGCAGGATTCGCCGTCCGAGATTGATACTTCCGCCCAACGCGAAGCGGGCAAAAAAAAGGTGGCCAAGCGCGAGCAGCCAAGCTATCGTCCGAAGAAAAGCTAGAAATAGCACAGGCAGCAGCAAAGGCGCGGCGGGGCGATGGCGACGACACTTCCTCTTCTGGATAAGGTCATTTTTTCAACAGTCGAAGAAGCAGAAGAGCGGGTCGAAGCCGCTCTTGAGTGCGACATTTTATACTACTACGGGGAGTTAAGGACCGGCGCTGTCCCCTATTTTAGGGACAATGTGGAGATACTGTGTGGTCGCCAAGGCAAGCGGAACACGCTCGGGTTGTGCCTGACAACTCCTGGCGGGCAAGCGGAAGCCGTCGAAAAGATGGTTGAAATTATTCGACACCACTACGATTACTTTTACACAATTGTCCCGAAAGCGGCGATGTCGGCTGGCACCGTTCTATCCATGGCTGCAGACAAGATATTCATGGACTATGCGTCGTCCTTGGGGCCGATTGACCCACAAGTGCCTGACCGAGAGGACAAATTTCTTGTCCCTGCCCTAGGGTATTTAGACAAAGTCAACGAAATGTTAAGAAAAGCGACGATGGTACGATAACGCCAGCGGAATTTCAGATACTGCAGAACCAAGATTTGGCGATGCTGGCGTTCTATGAGCAGTCGAAGAACCTATCGGAGTCCCTGCTGAAAAATTGGCTGACAGACTACAAGTTTAAGGACTGGGACACGCACCGCACGACGAATCCAGGCACGCCTGTCACCCATGAAGAAAAACAGGAACGGGCAGAGGAAATAGCAGCCAAGCTATCCAACAATCAGCTATGGCATTCTCACGGTCGAATGATTGGGATGCAGAAGCTAAGGAACGAACTCAGACTTGAGATTGAGGACTACGGGGCCGTTCCAGAGCAACGAGAAGCCATCCGCCGATATTGTGACACATTGACGGGGTATCTTGAACGTCAAGGCTCACCGTTCTATATCTTCAATCGTCACGTTCAGTAGGAGAAGAACATGTCTATCGCAGAGGATGTGGCAACCGTTCTCAGTCAAGAAGAGCGGAGCCGTGGGGAAAATTTCAAAGATCAACTAGAGGCTTACGAGAAGTTTCGCAAGCGGATGGAAGAGGCTGGAGTGGCTCCGAAAAAGCAAGATTTCAGCATTCCACTAATTGAAAGAATTGGAACGTTTAGCTTTTCAAACTGACCAAAGTGCTTGGCCAATGGTCATTTTGAAATTAGATTGAGCTTATGAGAAAGCTCGATCCCAAAACCCGTGCTTCATACTCATACATTTGAACGCCCCCATGTGACCCAGTGATAAAGCTGGTTTGGTGAAACCTTCTGCGGCTCAGGATCGATCCGCAGTTCAACCAAGTCCCAGCTCTCCGGCTTCAGCAGGATGCGCCTGGCGCGGACGCCACCGTCCAGACCAGATGAAGACAAGCACTGCGCGATGTCACCATGCAAGACTGTGCCCGCTATCAATTCGACATGGCTGTATTGCCCACGGGTGCTGAAGCGGATGGCCCAGTCCAGAATCTGCTGGGCGCGCGTCTTGCCGCGCCCCTTATAAAACGCCAGCGTGATCATTGGACCGCCCCAGCTGTCGCATCGCCGCGTTGCCGGTCATACCAGCCCGCACATCGGCGCGTTCTGGCGTTTTGGCGGGACAAGGCCTCATCCAGCTTGAGGACGGCCACGTCGAGGCGGACGCCTTCTGTGATCCCGCCACGGGACGTGCGGCGGCAATCGTCGGGATTATTCCGGCCAGACGGCTGCGGCGCGGGCTTCTCCCACGGCCTGACCTGCCGCCTGAACGCGGGCGGTGTCAGTTTGACCGCAGGCGGCGCAGAAGACCGGTATCGACAACGCCATCAGGATTGACCTGGGTTTCATTCTCGAAAGTCTCCAATTCGGCGGCGAAGCGCAGGGCCTCGCCTTGTGCCACTTGAACCTTTTCCTGCAGCGCCCGGTTGGCTTCTGCCGCAGCCGCCATGCGACGGAGCAGGGCATCCAGTTCGACCTGCGCCGCCGTCAGTTCGAATTGCTGGACAAAGCCCTCACGCGCGGCGCGGATGGCCTGCCGTTTGTCATAGACGTGCCACCCCCACAGCAGGGCGCACAGCACCGCAGCAAGGCCCAGTCGGCTGGACAACAGCTGCCAGCCGAAACGCAGCCTACGCGCCATCATTCCAGCGCTCCGCGATGATCTGCAGGCGGATTCATGCGACCGCTCGACCAATCGGGACCGCTGGCATCACCACCAAAGCGGGTCTGGGCACTGAACCATTCCATGCCATGGGCAGCGGCCAGATTGATCAGCACAGGCCAGAGCGCAGCGGACAGGATGGCTTGAGTGCCATCCACCGGCGCGCTTGCCGCCTCTTTGATCGACATCCACACGAATGCTGCACACCACAGAAGGAACACGGCCCATGCCTGTTCCCGCTTGCCTGATCTGCCGCCGATCACGAAGCGCCCGAATAGTTTCAGCATGTCATGCCTCGTTTGTGGTGGTCCGGACGCCTGCCGCACTCACCTGCAGCCGCTTGCCGGACATCGGGACGTCATTGGGCCAGCGCGCCGTCAGCAGACGCGACCTGGCGATCCGCGAAACGGTGACCGCGTTTGACTGATTGCCGCCCAGCACATGGAAATGGGTGGCGTCTTCGCCGTGATAGAAACCCACATGCCCTTTCCAGCCGGACTTGCTGCCCCGCCAGAATGTCAGAATAGCCCCGAACTGCGGTTTGCAGGGTTGGCCGAACTTGCCCCAGTTGCGCGCCCCAAGCGGGTTTTCAGGAATTGCAATGCCGGACTCCCAGTGACGCAGGCAGGTGGCGACAAAGGCCCCGCACCACGGTACGTCGCGCGGATCGATCCAGCTGACCGACCTGTCGAACCAGCTGCGCAGGCGGCTGTAGTTGCGCGCCTCATGCAGACCGCGCACATCCGCTGCATGGGCCATCCATGGCAGCGCGGGCTTATCAGCCACGCCGTCCTGTTTGCGGCCCATCAGGGCCTTGTGGGTCAACGGCCCCAGATAGGGGCGCGGCTTCAGGCCAACGCTGCGCTTGAAGGCCACAATGGCCGCATCTGTTTTCGGGCCGCGCACCCCGTCAATCGGGCCGGGGTCAAGGCCCAGGTTCTTCAGCCGTGTCTGCACGGCAATCCAGTCGATGTGCATGTCAATCTCCTGCAAAAAAAGGCCCGCGCGGTGGCGGGCCTTGTGATGGCTGATCTGTCTTTATTGACTGTCCAGAGCCTTTGCCACTTTGGTGATCCGGGTGCCGATCTCGGTAAGCGCAGCCGCCTGCCCGCCGTCCTTGACCTTGTAGGGCAGTTTGATGGTGCCGTCACCGACGCCTGCCACAAGCGGGTCGAGCGCGTCGGCCAGCGGGGCGGCGGCGGTTTTCATGGCGGCCATATTGGCCGCGCCCTTGAGCGCGGCAGCAAGCTTGCCGATTTCCACCAGCAGGAAGGCGACGCCGTCGCCATAGGTGCCGACCAGAGTCTCCGTATCGCCGGCCGTGCGGTTTATTGCGGCCCGCGCGGCAGCGCTGATCTCCGCGGCGTTTGCCTCCACGGTGACATCGCTCTTTTTGATACCCTCGTCCGCCAGCCAGCCATCCACATCCCGCAGCGCCACGGCGGCGATTGTTTCCGGGCCTTTTTTGATAAGTGCCATTGTCTTGTCCTCCTGTTGTGGATCAGTAAGCGACCCCGGCGGGCAGCCGGTCATCGCCGTGGGTGTAGCGCCCCAGCGACTGGGCGTAGATGAACGCACCGCCATGATCGCCGGTGCCGACATAGGGCAGCGCCAGCGCCACCTTCATGCTGCCTTTGCCCTTAAAGCGCGGCTGGTGGCATCCGCCCCAGCCGGGCCGGGTGTTGTGCAGATATGTCCAGCCCTTGCCCCTGAGATCGCCCCCCCGCCGTGAGGGTGGCCGACATGTTGTCGGAGGGCTGGAAGATGATGCCGTCCGTGTGTGCAACCACATTGACGAAACAGGCAGCCTGGGTTTTGAACTCGCCTTTTTTCCACCCCGTGAAGCGCGGGCAGCCCTGTTTCAGAACAAGAAATCGCGCCGGCTTGCCGTCGCTCTGATCCGCTGTGATGTTGACATCCAACAGCAGGACGCGGAAATCCGAGCCGTGCCAGGCAGGGTCGCCGTCCGGCCCGTTGGTTGCCTTGTCGAGAGCGCCGCCGAAGGCGATGCCTTTGTCGGAAAGCCTGTCCAGCGCTACCACTTCGATTTTGCCCGTGCCCTTCGTTCCGTTGAAGAGATGGGCGGACCACGCGGAGCCATTATGACCCTCGAATATGTCGAATTCTGTGTTTACGCTTCCGCCGCAGAGGGTTGCGAACTTCCTGGTGTCGGCCAAAAGGTTGGGCGCGAGCGGGAAGCTCCGCGCAGAGTCTGCCAGAAATTTGTCAAACCGCCCATTCAACCGGAGCTCCACAGCGGGTTCGTTATACTTCTCCGCGCTCTTTTCGGATCGATCCGCCGCCTCTGCCGCGCGAATGGCGGCGTCCAGCACCTGACCTTCGACCCCCTTGGCCCGAAGCACACCGGCCCCCAGCAAATCAGCCAGATCCACCGGCCCCACTGTAGGCACCTGTAGTTGACCGAATTCATAGATCACAGGCTTGTCGTGTTCGTCGGTGGTGTAGGCCCGCACGTCATAATGGGTGTTGTCAAACCCATTGGCATTCGGCCACAGATCCACCGACACAGACCCGTCATCGTCGGTCTCCACGTCCACCGGGGTGCGCACCAGAGCGGTGTTCGACCCCACATCCACTGCCGTATGCGACAGCACGAAACGGACAGTCGCACCCGCCAGGGCAACACCGTCCGGCCCCCGCAGGATGCCCTGCAGTTTTGTCGTTTGAAGCGCCATTGCTTCCTCCTTTTCAGATATGCCGGTCGCCCGGCAGGGACTTCGGCAGGTCACCCCGCCAAATTCTTCTTGTCAGCCCCGATCCGGGTCGGGGCCGCGCAATACTCGGATTGTGAATCATGTCAGCGCTTGGCCAACCAACGCAGGAAGGCAAAGCAGAGGTAGCCCAGGAGGGCCGATAAAGGCAGGCGCACTGTGTCTGCTACGTCCATCAACGCGCCAATCGCGACATAGGCAAGGCAGGCTGTCAAAGCGCTGCCCAGGATGATCGGAATGACACGCATCGGGCTGCCTACAGCAGCTTTTGAAGCATGGCGGCAATGCCAAGCTCTTGCGCAAGAAACATCAGTACCATCCCTGTTGCAATCCATTTGATCTGGGAAAGCGACCGCTGAATTGCCGCCAGCCCGTCTTCCAGACTTTTCTGATTGGCTTCCAGAATTTCCAACCGACGCCCATGCGCGTTCAATCGTTCCTGCAAAATGCCCAGGTCACCGTCCATTGCTCACCTCAGTTTTAGATTGTCTTGTCTGCGGCCCCCAAAAAGCCGCTGTTTATTGGATGCTGGCCAGCGCCGCCTGCTCTGCATCGGTCATGGCCCGCAGGATGCCGGGCAGGTCTTGCCTGAGTTGCGCGACTGTTTCGGTTGCCCGGATGGCCGCTTCGGCTTCATTCCTGGCCCGTCCTGCTGCAACGGTCAGGCTGGCCATGCGGCTGTTCTTCTGAATGATGCGGCCCGCCATGACGGCAGCAGGATCATCGCCAGAGGCTTCCAGTGCCAGTCGCTCATCTTCGGCAAACAGACCGGACAGAAACGCCCCGGCTTCGGCATCGCCCGTGCTCTGATAATCACGCGCCCACCCAAGCTGCAGGGTGAATGTGTCCCGCTCTTCCGCCGAATAGTCACCTGTCAGATAGCGCAGCATTTCGGCATGGCGGTCTTTGACAATCGTAATAGCCGCGTCCCGGGCTTCTTCCGGATTGGATGCGTCACCCGGCACCCAGGGCTGCGCCAGTTGATCGTCAGACGGTGACACCACACGCGTGATGCTGGGCACATAGGGCGGAATGTCCCCGCTGTCTGCCTTCAGAACGGCGGGCGCTGCCGACACACCGGTCAAGGTCGCCTTCATATCCCCCTGATGCGTGATCGAACTGACCAGCACTTCCATGCTTTCCACGGTCGTTTGCTCGATGCTCACCAGATCACCCGGGGCCAGCTGATCGAAAGTCACACCTTCACTGGCACTTACCCGCCACAGGCCGTCCTGAACATCCGCCTGAAACACCACCTCGGTGCAGTCCTGACACCGCCAGCAGACCCGATAGCCATTCGCATCTGCGGGCAAGTCTTCATCCATCGTGAAACCGGCAAGCGAGCCGTCGAAATGTGCCTTCAGGCCAGTCACACGGGCCGCACCCACACCGATCAGCGGGACATCATGCACCAGCCGCACCTTATCCCCCATATTGACCCTGAGATGCTCCAGATCGCATTGCCAGGTGAATTCTTCAGGCCGAAGGATCGCCTGTGCCAGATGATACCGACCCAGCCGCCACGCATTGCCACCCGTCGCATCATCTTTCGACAGGACAACACCGCGCAGTTCCAGCGTCTCGAATTCGGTGGCATTGGTTTCGTCATAACCGTCCGCATAGACTGTGATTTCATCCTGCTGCCATTCCAGCCGCTCGGACAGGCAACGCACCCGGAAGCCGTGAATGTCCCTGGGGAAGCGGATTGCACCGGCAAAGCCCCAGGAATTTCGCGGGCTGAATTGCTGCACGATGGGTCCGGCCCCGCCGTCGCGGATCACCGAATATTTCAGATCCCGCAAGGCGCGGCGCGCCCGCCCGGATGCGCAGATCATGTCCAGCACCTCCGCCAGCGGGGTGGATTGGTCAATCACCCCGTCACAGGTCCAGTGCGGTTCTTCTGCAGCCCATGCCCGCAAATCGTCCAGTTGCAGCCGATCTGCCGCAACCGGATTGCCCAGGCCTGGCCCCATCAGCGCGCGGGCATAGACCCATGCCGGATGCCGGACAGGCTGTAGATCCGACCACGCTTCACCGTCCCAGACAGGCGCAAGCTGATGTACCACCGCGTTCAGCGTCTGGATTTGCCCGTTCAGCTGGTCGCTGGCTTTCACGCGAATGGCAATTTCAGCAATGTTGCGATGGCTTGGCAACGCGCCGCTTTGAACGGAACGAACAGCCGTCAGATAACAATCGTCGCGGATTTTGGTATCGTCGCTGTCATCACTGGTGCGCATGACCTCAATGTCATATTCCCCGGCTTCCGGCAGGGCGATGGTCTTTGTGTAACGCAGCGAAGCGGTTGAGCGGCCAGTGTGGGTTTCCGTGCCCGCATCCACCCAAACACCGGTGCCAACGCGACGATACCGATAGCGCACACTCACAGAGCGGTTCTGCTTGTTGCTGCTGTCATCGAACTGCACCAGCCCCTGATAGGTCACATCGATAGAGACAGAGACCGCGCGATCACGGGTCGCACGGACAACCGCCTCATCCTTGGTCAGGCGAACCGAATAGGTGTCTTCCGAAATATCATCGGGATAAAGTGACAGCGCCGCATCGCCCGTCCGCCACGCATTCACCTTCACCGTCGACTCAGGCTCCCTGCCTGCCTCCCTGTCTGCGGCCCTCTCTGCCAGTGCCCTCGCGGCTGCAACGAGCACTGATTCACCCTTCGGCACCACCACAGGCTCCTTGTCTGCCAGTTCCGGCATATGGGCCAAAGTCAAATCCTTATCGACGTTCAGAAACTCAATTTCGACGCCCTCGAATTCGGAGATCGGCGTCGTACCGATTTTCAGGGATTCCAATGCGACAGGTCCGTATCCAAATGTATAACGCCCCCTGAAGTGGATGTTATCAGCTTCGCCCTCTGTGTAGCCCGTCGCCGTTTTGGGCGGATACATCAGATGCCGCCCCAAAACGGTCGGAAAAATTCCATAGCGATTTGTAGCGTTGGCCGATCCCGTAATCGAGAAGTTCGGATCATCCTGCGAAGCTGAATTCGGCTTGACCGGGGGCGGAATGAGCGCGTTGATCAAGAGCGACCCGACAATGGTCACCCCGGCATAGGCCACCGCGTATACCAGAGTGCCCAGTTCCAGGGCAAAGAGCGTGCCCGCCACATAGCTGGCTGCACTCGGCAGGACAGCGGCCAGGATTGCCGCAGTAATGGGGTCATGTATCTTTGGGCCAACCAATACATGGCTGCCAGCCTTCGGGCGAACACGCCCCCAGGCATCCATCGGCACAACAGACGCGTTCAGGCCGTTGCTGATCGTGACCTGCACGTCCATCAGGAAACGCGGATCGATACCAACATTGCGCACGATTTCCGCAACCGTGGCACCCTCTTGCATCTGCCCCGCAACGGGTCGCCCCCGGAAAGGGTGCTGATAGGCAGCAAGATCAAAGCACTCAGCCCGCATACGCATAAATCCCTTCCATTCGGTCGCCCCACCCGGCGGTGCGATAGGTCTCGATCAGGCTTTCGCCCGTGTCCTGCCCGGTATGCAGCATCCGCTGATCATCCAGTCCATAGGCAATGTGCAGTTCCAGGCCGCGCACTTTGAACAGGATAGCGCAGCCCGGATGGCCCACGTTTACACGTCGCCAATTGGGCTTCTCATGTGCCGCAAAACCTTTGCGCATCGCGGTCTGCACGGTGCACATCGGGTCAAAGACAGTCCGCCCGTGGCGCGCGCGCTGCAGGGCAACAAACAGCCCCAGACAATCATAGCTTTCCGGCCCCCTGCCAAGTTCCCGGTAGGGAAGGCCAACCCAGTCATCGGTCCACATTCTTAGCTACCAGTGTGTAACTGTTGTGCATTATTACTTGACGCCAATAGCAATTGTGTGTATTTATTACTTATCAAATGGAGATAAGCATGAAACGCCGCGACATCCTTCGGAAACTCAGGAAAGCGGGCTTTGATCTGCGCGAGGGCGGCAACCACACAAAGGTCTACAAGGATGGCGTTTATGTTTCTGCGGTATCCCGCCAAACCGAAATTGCCGAAACCGTTGTCCGCGCCATCGAACGCCAAACCGGCACAAAGCTGAAATGAGGAACTGAGATGAACCATGTAATTTATCCCGCTGTTGTGTTTCCGCCCGATCCTGAAGCCGGACATGTTGGCGTGACCATTCCCGGCATCAACATCAACACCTCTGGCGAAACCGTCGAAGCCGCTATTCAGGACGCCGCCGCAATCCTTCAGGAAGTGCTGGACGATCTGAGCGCCGCCGGAGAAACCCCGCCGGAACCCTTTTCCTATGAGGCTGCATGTACAGAAGGCGCGAAAGACAACGGATTGGTTGCCTATATTCAGGCCATTCTTCCGGGCCGGAATATCCGCGTGAACATCATGTTGCCGGAAGGGCTTTTGAAGCGCATTGACGCGATTGCCCCTAATCGCTCCGCCTTCCTTGCCGAAGGGGCGCTGCATAAGCTGCGACACGGCTGACATCCTCAGAACAGCGCCGGGGTGTTCTTTGGGTTCATAACCAGATGCCCGAACTGCGCTTCCAGGATTGGCTCGACGCCCAGTGTGCCGCTGATCTGTTGCGCGTTGTATTGCACAGCCCGCATTTCCATTTCCAGCGGCCCGACCTCGATGTGATCCGGGCTGGACGCCAGCACCCAGACGATACGCGCCGACACCGCACCGGTCACCGTGCGCAGCGCCTCGACCAGGCGACGGTCTACGTTATCAGCCACCCAGCTCAGCACAGGAACGCCTTCGGCCTCTTCATCCGGCAAACCGATCTGGAAGGCCAAAGGCAGGTATGTTTCACCCAGATGCGCAACCGGCTCCCAGTTCGGCACGATGCAGATGCTCTGATCCCAGCCGTCCTGCGTCAGTTTCACCAGGGGCAAAACAACTTCACCGGAACTTTCGGCATGCATGGCCGACAGCATCTGGGTGCTTAAGGTCGATCTCATGGCAACAACTCCAATGATACGCTGATCCGAAAGGCATCTTTGCCAATCGGCGCGACATGCCAGGGTTCATCGCCGCCAACAAAACGAAACATACGCAGATCATCCGTAATGGGGTGTTTCATCTGAAATCCCAATGCGCCCGACTGGATGTCCTCGACAAAGAAGCGGTCGAAATCCGAGATGCCTTTTTCGCTCACAGGCTCGAAAACCAGCAACACCGGGCGCGGCGCGGCGGTAAACCGGCGACGCTGTTTCGCTGGCCCCGCTTCCATATCCGTCCGCAGCACGGCCCCCACGGGCGCGCCAACGCTGATCTGGTCATACACGGGCGGTGGCATGAATTCCGGCCAATGGATCATCATGTGCCTTTCGCGTTTGGTCGCAGGCCAAATTTTTGGGAATTATATACCAAAGTCACATTTCAAGCTTGCCCTGACTGCGAAGGTGGTTTATATTAAAGTCACAACGGAGGGCAAGATATGGCGCATAAGGCACCCGGCAAGTCAGATCGTGAAGGCATAAGCCTGATCCAACTTCTTCGCATGTTCCCGGATGACGCAGCTGCCGAAAAGTGGTTTGCAGACAAAATATGGCCGGACGGCCCCTATTGTCCCCATTGCGGGTCTTTTGAAGTGCAATCAAACATCAAGCACAAGTCAATGACCCATCGCTGCCGTGATTGCCCGGACCGCCCGATGTTCAGCTTGAAAACCGGCAACGTAATGCAAGGGACGAAACTTGGTTATCAGACGTGGGCAATCGCCATCTACCTTGTGACAACCAATCTCAAGGGCGTGTCCAGCATGAAGCTGCATCGTGACCTTGAAATCACCCAGAAAAGCGCTTGGCACTTGGCCCATCGTCTCAGAGAAGCACACAAGGCCGGAAAACCTTTGTTCAACGGCCCTGTTGAGGCCGATGAAACCTACGTTGGCGGCAAGGAGACAAACAAGCACTCTCACAAGAAGCTGAAAGCCGGACGCGGCGCGGTAGGTAAGGCCGCCGTTGCTGGCATCCGGGATCGGGCTACGGGTCGGGTTGTGGCTAAAGTCGTGGAAAAAACCGATGCCATGACGCTGCAAGGATTTGTGACCGATCACACGGTTGAAGGCGCGACCGTCTACACAGACGACGCCAGCGCCTATAAGGGCATCGACAGGCCGCACGAAGCGGTCAGGCACTCTGTCGGGGAGTATGTTCGCGATCAGGCGCACACAAACGGGCTGGAAAGCTTCTGGGCACCGCTCAAGCGGGCACACAAGGGGACGTTCCACAAAATGTCACCCAAGCACCTGAACCGCTATGTTGATGAGTTCTCGGGCCGTCACAATGTTCGGTCCAGGGATACTGCTGACCAGATGGGCCAAATGGCTGCGGGTATGGTTGGCAAGCGCCTTCGGTATAATGACCTTATTGCACACACAGGATTGGCAAGTGGTGCCAATCCAGCGGCATGACCGTGAACTTCGCCAGCAGCGCGGACCATCCCGATAACCTGCAACTGCTCTGCTCAGGCTGCAACCGAAGCAAGGGCGGACGCACCATGGCTGAATGGAGAGCGGCGCAATGAGCGATAAATCGGAAGTCCGGTTGCAACCAAATACTTATCAGCCCGGTAAGAAGGAAATGCTTGAGGATGTGAGGATCGATGCAACGCCTGATGAACTTGCAGAAGCCGTGCTCAAGCCTGTCAAGCTGATTCGGGATAACGCAAGAAAACCGAATTGACGTGCATTACGGGCTTACCCGCGCTAATCTCTACCAAGGAAGCGATGATCTGTCCCGCTTAGGCATCTGCGTTTCCAGTGGAGCGGACGGAGGGAGTAGAACCCTTTACCGGGTTTCATTGGGCGTGTAGAATCTGCACAGGAGGTGAGTAACGTGATTAAGCAAAAGAAAATCACCATTGAAGCTTCCCTGGACCATCCGGAAGTTCTCGACGTAAAAGACGCCATGCAACAAGTCATGGACTACTTTGATCTGATCACGGATCAAGGGCAGTCTGACATTGTCTGGAATCTTGTGTCCGCCAGTACCAACTCTCCATTTACAGCAGAAGCAACACCAGTTGACCTCAGAACCAACGCACCCGCCTTTGGTCAAGTACGTGATTATGTGGCGGTAATTGAGCGCGGCCTTTCTCGCCTCCAGGAAGGTAAGCCACTAGACGCGGATTTTCCTGCCGAAAAGCGCAAAGTTGTAAAACGCATTTTGCAGCGGAACTTCAATGGAATTGGTTGTACGACAATCGAATTGGGAGAAGATGCTGTCTACAGGATTGAGCCGCAACAGGCAGAGCGCTCTTTGGCCGCAATCAACGGTGAAGACGACGAAGAATATGAGTATCTATTCAGCACTTTTGCGCGGAAGGAGTATGGCTCCATAGAAGGCCGGATACTTGATCTAAGCACTTCTTATGATGAACCCGCAATTAAACTACGCGAGCATCGAAGTGGACGTGAAATTCAATGCCGAATTTCCGATGATGCCCGAGATGAAATTGAACGAAGCCTCACAGCTGGCGATGTTTGGGCGCACCGCCGTGCTCGCGTTCGAGGCGTCATAAATTACGATGCAAACGGGAAGATGCTTCGTGTATACGATGGCAGAATTTCCTTCATTGGAACCAAAGACTCCAAAGTCAATGACCTTCATGATCCGGATTTCACCGGCGGACTTCCTGCCTACGAATATTTAGATAAGTTGCGAGAAAACGAACTTGGCTGATGTGCCGAAATACTATTGGGACGCATGTTTGTGGATAGAGATGATCACGCAAGCAGATGCTGACCGTGTGGAGCGCTGTCGGCACGTTATAGACCTCGCTAAACGTGGTAAGGCGGAGCTTTGGACGTCTGCATTTACCTTAGCAGAGGTCTGGAAAAAGAAGTGTGACGGAGAGTCGTCCGGAATTGAGGAGGAAAAGGACAGGGAGTTTGAGGATTTCATTGAAGCGGAGTTCATCAAGAAGATCGAAGTCAACGTGGACGTTGGCAATCTAGCCAGACGACTACTTCGATGCCACTCTGGCCTTGGCAAACCGCAAGATGCAATTCACGTCGCCAGCTGTCTATTGGAAAATCTAGATGAACTCCACACCTTCGATGGAAGTGATCTTTTGACGTTCAATGGTGTTCTGCCAAGACGTGATCGGATCAAACTGAAGATATGCGCCCCTCCTTTACCGCCCGAGCCAGAGATGTTTCCAAATCACGACAAAGACTAAACGACTTCAAACGAGGGCTAAATCATTCCTATTCGATGGTTTTTAAAATATAACATCGGCTTACCAAGGAAACGATTTTGTGACTTTGGTATATAATTCCCAAATTTTTGACCAAGTGACTTGCTGTATTTTCCGCCCAGAATACCGTCATTGACAACATCATGCACCATGACATCGAGGCCCCGCCCATCTTGCGATGGCTTTGTCTCGATCCGTGCATTGCTCACATGATTGTGGATGGTGACGTTCACCAAAGCACCGGCGGTTGCCGAGGATGCGCCGCGACCAACCTGTCCGCCGCCAGCAAACCTGGGCACAACCGCGCCACGGTTGATTGCGTCGAGCATAGGCAGGGTTTCAGGCGTGACGGACGCGGCCCGAATGACGAATTCACCATCGGACAACCACGCGGGAATGCTGTCGGATGTGGATGTGCCCGGGCCATGAACAAGCCCCCCGGTCGCAGCCTCGACACCGCCGCCAAACAGTCCGGAAAAGATATTCCCAAGAAACCCGCCGCCCTGCCCAGTGCCCTCGCCGATACGCGCGAATTGCTCCGCCAGCAAATCAAACGCCCGATCGAAGGCCAGATCCAGCAAGCGTTTTGAAATTTTGTCCAGCGCATCATTCAGGTCTTCTGCGGCACGGATGTCCTGCAAAACGCCCTTTGCGAAGGCCTCAGCCGCCCGTTCGCTGGCCGTCTGGACACGGTTCAGTCGATCTTCGGTGCGCTCCAGTTCGGCGTTCAACACAGCTTCAGCATCGGCGCGGGCGAGGCCCATTTCGATAAGCGCAGGCAGCAACTCGCGCAGGCGTTCGCGTTCGGCATTCAATTCCTGTTCGATGTAGAGCGCCTTTTGGCCGTTCTCGACCAGCAATTCGCGCGCCGCAGCCAGGTTGCGTTCGGCGTCTCGATCCGCGCTGGAAGCTGAACCACCGCCCCCACCCGTTCTGCGCGGTGTTCTTGCGGACCCGACGCGGGATGGATCGAACACCGAAACCCGACCAGCATTCCGGCTGACCTCTTCCATACCTGCAGCGATACGTCCAAGGCGGGCCGCTTCGGGATTGTATCGCGGGTCACGCGGATCGAAGACTATGTTGTCCCCCACACCCTTGGGCAGCGCGTTTGCAAGCCTCTGCGCAAGATTAAGGCTAATTCCAAGCTGTTCCGCCAGCGCCGCCGCACTTTTCCCCGCACCCGAATAGTCTGGGGTCGGTGTCAACGCCAGTTTGACCGCCGCGCCGGTCGCAGCAAGAATCTGTTCCCGCAAGATCGCGGCCTCTTCGCTATTCCCGGCCAAGACTGCTCGAAAATACTGCATCTGCAATTCCGCCAGCGCACCGCTTTTTACGATGTCCGCAATCGCAACAACAAATTCGTTGCCCAACAGGCGGGATGCCGAAGCGGAATCGAACACAGCGATGGCCAAGTTTTTATAGGCCTGCCGAAGTTGAAATGGGCCTTCCGCCTGATTGATTGCTTCGACATAAGTTTTGAAAACTCCTGCCGCCTGCGCATAGGACAAAAGCGACCGCCGCGCAGCCTCGACACCTGAATTGTCCGCCACGGCGCTGGTGTAAGCTGAATGAGCTGCGAAAGCCTCTTCACCGACAGCCCGGACATCATTTAGTGCGACAGACAATTGCTGCAGATCAGCGGTTCCTGCCTGCAGATCCTTCAGCCCTTGGATAGCACTAGACAGGAACACGTTGTCGCCGCCATACTGGGTGTAGAGTCGGTATAGTTCGCCCTCCAACATACCGAGCGGGCCTGTGATTTCAGAGTTGTTCAGAATGCCAACGCCGCGGACATCGTTCAGAAGGGTCCGCTGTTCCTCTTCCAATTTGCGCAAGGCGTCCTGCATCTCGATGCGAGACTGCGCCAACATGGCTTGGCTGGCGTCCCCGATTTTGCCACCCAGGCGTTCCTGTTCTTCACCGGCCCGCTTTGACGCTTCTGCATAGCGGTCCATGGATTGCATCGCCTGATCAGACACCCCCTGCAGCGATGACAAGGCACTATCCAAACGCTCAACAGGCGACTTCGCTGTCGCAACCAGAGACACAAACAAAGTAAGCCCAGTGATGGCCAGACCTACTGGTCCGCCAAAGAACGCCATCACCCCGCTCGCGACGCGCATTGTCGCAGTCCAGGCGCGTGTTGTAACTGCCGCAGCCTTTTGTGCTGCCGTCAGCGCGCGCGTCGATGCAAGTGCGCGGGTTTGTGCGCCGGTCAGGGCGTTAACTGCCTTTGTGTGAGCGCGGGTTGCGCGCTCCAGTTCCAGGCGCGATGCTTTGGTGACATTGCCCTGTAACGCACGCTGGCGAATGTCCGCTTGAGCGACGCGCAAACGCTCATCTGCGGCAACCTTTTCCAAACGTCGTTGCGCCAGGAGTTCACGGGATGCAGCAAGCTGTTGCCTTGTGGCAGCAACATCTGCCCTGAGCGCAACGGTTGTTTTCTGTATGGCACTGCCAAGCGCACCCAAGCGACGACTGCCCGCTGTCGCCAGAGAAACAACCCCGATAACCTTTATGGCCCGCGCCATCGTTTCTGCGCCCTCGCCAACCCCGGCCATGTATTCGCCAAGGGAGGCGATAGCCCCGTTGACGGCGGCAGTCGCGCCAAGGGTTTCGTCAACCTTGCCCGCATAGGCCACCAGACCAGCGGTCAGAACGGTGAAGGCCTCTTCGCCAGACACCGCCAACGCACCGAATTTTGCATCAGCGGTCGATGCAAGGTTATCCAGGGCTTCCAGCACAATCGCACTGGTCAGCTTCTGATCTTCCGCGAACTTCTTTAGTTCGGCGCGGGTAACACCAGCGGCCTTTGCCAAAGCATCAAGGAACTCAACAGGCGCGTTTTCCCGGATCGAGCGGAATTCGTCACCGGACAGAACGCCGGATTGAAGCGCTTGCCCCAACTGCAGGGACACCGATGCGCGCTCAGAACCGCTGGCCCCACCAGATGCCAACAACTTCTGAAGGGTTTCCACACGGCGCGTCGTAATTTCGATCCCGTCACCTGTGGACTTCGCCAGTCGCTGAACAGCCGCCGCCGTTCCCCCAACGGAACTGCGGGTCCGAATGGCCAGATCCACCAGACTTTGCTGCGCAGCCGCGCCAGTGACCCCAATGGACTGAAGCCTGCGCTCAACGTCGCGCCACTGTTCTGCATACCTGCGCAACTGAATAACAGCAGCGCCGCCTGCAACGCCTGCCAGACCGGACAACGCGGTGCGCGAGGCAAGGATATTCCGGGTCGAGCGCTCCCATCGGGCATCAACACGGCCAAGCCGGTCACGGGTCAGACGATGCTGTTTCTCCAGCGTCTGATCATATATCCGCGCACCTCTTTGGAAATTGCGCGGATCGGCACGATATTCCGTCAAAATCACGTCACGATTTAGCATTGACCGCTTTCACTTTCTTTTCAAACGCCTTCAGTGAAGGCCAGAATTCCTGCGGGGATGCCGCCCGGAATTCGGTTGGGGACCAGCCGAGATGGACCGTTGCAAAGGCGTAGGTTTCTTCTACCCAGTCCCGTCCGACATGATCGTCGGGGCCACCCCGGCCTCCCACTTTCCCTGCGCCTCTTTCGGCGCGTAGAGGCAATTCAGCAGGAATTGTGACAGGGCCGTCCGAATTCCCGCAGAGGTAATGCGCTCGGCAAAGATCACATTGCCAAGGGCATCAATGCTGTCAAACGCTTCACCCGCAGCCTGGCATCCATACCAGATGATCAACACCGCCTCTTCGATCCGAAGACGCTTTTCGGGCAGCAGTTCCAGAAGCTCCTGCACGGTCAGACCCGTGCGCGCCTCAATATCCCGCATAGCCCCGTAGGTGGGGCGCATTCCGTAGGATGCGCCCCCAAGGGTTACGGTGACCATTCCCGCCTGCATCAGGGGTTCACAGTCCGCTCAGGATCATCGCCAGCGAAGGCCATGGACACGTTGACCGCGATGATGCCATCGGTGCCCGCGGTTTCTTCCGAGATCGTAATTTGGGCACAGCCAGCAATTTTGTGCCCCCCCTTGGCATTATTGTCGTATGCGACCATCACCGCCTCATTGCTGTCAGACAGCGCATAGAGCAGATTCTGGCCTGCCGAAAGCGGGCGCACCTTGTTGAAGGTGAACGTGATCGTCGCGCCCTCTTCCGACTGATAGGGCAGCGACCCGTTTTTCGCGCGCACCACGTTCTGCGACTTGCCCGAATTGTATGTTGCATCACCCTGATATTCGACTTGCACCATCGTGCCAGACCCGTCATCGACGGAAATCAGCACGTCTTTTCCTCTTACTCCAGTTACTCCAGTCATCTCTAACCTCCGTGGATCATGACTTTAAAACGACTGACCCCGTGATGTATCGCGGGGTCTTCATCCGGCGCATCGTTGCTGGTGATGTGTTCGATACCGCTTGCGCCACACAGCGGTTCCCAGCAATCGAGCGCAGAGACCACAAGGGCCTGAATGCGCGCGACCTTTTTGGCTCCATCAACAATGATGTCGCTGTCTGATGCCGTGTCGACGCAAAAGACATGCGCCATGAATGTGTGACGGTCGATGTGGCCCGCACCGCCGCCGCCATGAAGGACGCCAAAACCGTCCAACCGGACAAAAAGCTGATAATCACACTCGGTCACGTCCGTCACCACAGGCACATCGTCCGTTAACTCTTCGTGAGTTTCGGAAGAAACCCCATGGCCCGCCAGTTCCGCCACAAGACGCGCAACCAACGCTTCCTGCAATTCCCATCTTTTCTGGACCGTCATTTTACATTCCCCTCCTTTCCGCCGCCTGTTCTTGCCAGCGCACCGGGCGCGGCTTTGCCTGACAGCGCACGCGCTAAAGCCGCCCGCATCCGACCGGCATGTTTGCCTTCGACCTCCAGGACCGCATGGTCGTGGAAAGGCCGCGCCTTCATTTTCGATGTGCCGTCATGCACAAAGCGGGCGTAGAACGCCCCGTCCTTGCCGCGCGCCTTGCGGGTCAGATATCCAACCAGACCCCGCGCACCTTTTGAGCGGATCGACTTGCGATACCACCGCTTCAAACGACCGGATCGCTTTGCCGTCATGGCGTCGATATTCTCACGGCCAGCCTGATGGACCTCATCAACCGTTTCGGAAATTGCCTTCGCCACATTGGCATCCAGCGCCTTGACCCGCGAAGCCGACTTCCGCCGCGCCCTTTGAATGCCCGTCACGCGCATCGGGTCGGACCGTCGGTTTCGCAGGTGAAATCAATCCATGCGCCATCCCCGGACGGGATGATCGAGCGGATATTGAAGGCCCGGCCTGTATTCTTGTCCTTAATCCGCCATGCCTCGGTGACAGCAATAGCTGAAGGGCCACTGCGAACCCTCAAAACAACCACGTTGCGACCAGCCAATCGACCAGCAATCACATCTTCGCCACCGCGCAGATATGTAACCCGCAACGAGTCCTCGAAACGCTCTTCCCACCGATCCTCGCCCTTCTCCTGAAAAGCACCGCGAATCATTTGGCCTTTGGCTCTCGGACGCTTCATATCGCAAACCGCCGGTATCGGGCCGTGAGACGGTCAACACCACGGGCGATTTCATCGGGCAAGTCACGCTCATCCGAATCCGCACCGCTCTCGAAAAAGAACCTGGTCAGCAAGCGGGCAGCAGCCTTGATGTCGGCAGGAACCGATGCAGCGTCTGGCCATCCAACCGAAAAGCGCAGATCGACTGCGTCAGGCCGGTCAGCCAATTCGGGCCAGCGCGCGCCAGAACGCAAGGATACCCGCCACTCCCGACCGCTCTTGGTCAGCCGGTAGTCGGTAGCCCCAACAATCCCGGATTGGCCGTCCGGTGACGTGAAGCGGATTTCATCGACCGATGTGATACGCGAAAACGGCAAGCGCAACATCTGGGCGCTGAAACCAGCCCCCTTCTGCGCCCATTGCTGCGCCACAAGGGGAAAACCCAGCCCGCCAAAACCGTCTTCATCAACGTCCAATGCAGCACTTGCAGAAGCAACCGCCGCAGATAGATCATCGTCAAAATCAGGAACCAGGATGCGAAGATAGTCCTTCGCATCCTGAAGTTCGATCAGGTCAGCACCGCCGCCGGAAATCCGCTCAAGCCACATGGTTTGCGCCTCAGTCCAGATTCAACTGCGGCTCTGCCGAACCGTCGCCCGCAACATCAATGTGTTCCGGGAACATGTCGATCAGCGCCAGAACCTCACCCGGAAGCGCGACCGCTTCATCATCCAGAACATCTTCGCTGTCCGGCTCGGGCTGGATCATGTCACGCAGCTTTTCCGCTTGCGCGCGCGCCGCCTGCATCTGCAAACTCGCTTCCTGCAAACCCGTTTCCAGTTCCACACATCGCGCCAAAGCCGCCCGTGCGGTTTCTCCCTGCTCCTTCATGCGGTCCATGATCTTCGGATCGTCATCAGATGGTTCGCAATAACCTTCCGATTTCCAAGCCTCATACACATGCGGGGGAAGCCACGTTGTATCATGCGGCTTCAGGCTATAGCGCCCGCCCTCGACCGCCGTTTTCATCTTCACAAAGATGCCTTCAGCGACAATGCCTTCCCTGGACATCGCGTCGAATTCATCCTGCGGCAATTCCAGCCGCTGCCCTTCGGTCAAGTTGACAGCTTCATCACCTTCACCGTCGGCAAAATCCCGCAGCGCGAACGCCACAATCATCTTGCCTGCATCCCTGGCGGATGCCGCCTTTTTCTTAGCTGCCATTGTCAGCACCCTTTCTGTCAAAAGAAATCGCCGCCCGATCAAACGAGCGACGGCATTTCAGCTCTTCACCAATTAAAGCGTTTTGACATGATGTTGAATCACAATATTATGTTAAAACGCCCGCAACATACTGATTTTGCATGCGTTTCACAATCAAGCTGTGCCTCAGCTTAATCGCGAAACGCTTTAGGCGGCGGCGTGGCGCATCTTTTTGATGGCCGCGTTGTTCGCCGCGATGGTCTTGCCATCAGTGCGAAGCATCGCAAGGAAGCCGACCTGACCCTTGCGGGTGTAGGCCGAGTCCGTGAAACGGAACAACGTGACGTTCATGACATCCCGGATCATGTATTTCGACATGTCACCGAAAAGCATGGCGGCTGCACCAGCAGCAGGTTCCGCCATGTCCTGATTGACGGTGTAACCGTAATTCAGGATTTCGGCAGGAGCTTCGCTGGAAATGCCCGGCACCCAGATCGGACGGCCCTCGCCATCCTTCATCTTCTTGGCCACCTTCAGCGCAGTGTCATGGAACATCCACGACCCGTCCCGGCGGTAGATCGGATCGACAGAGTGTTCCAGTTCGACAAAGTCATCATAGGTGAAGCTGTCAACAAGACCCGCTGCCGTGGTGTGACCCGGACCGGCACCGTTCACAATGCCCGTAGGCTTGCCGTTGCCGTCACCAACCGTGTAGCCGCGATTGGTCAGACGCGACAGCCGCGCAGCCAGCAGGCCATTCAGCATACCTTCCAGATTGCCGATCCCGGCATCCTGCAGCAGCGCAAACGGAATGGCCACAACCTTGGAACTGGCCAAATGCGCGCCGATGGAAATGGTGCCAAAGGAAACATCGCCTTCCGCAGCCCCCGCGTTTTCGGCAAGCCATTCACCCATCACGGCGGTTTCATCGACGGTCGGCCACTGGATGTTTTCGCCGCTGGCCGTGGACTGCACGTTCGCAACGGAACGCACACCGCCATATTCAGCCATGGCTTCCAGAAGGACGCCGCTGAAGGTCGTTGGCACCAGCGCGCCGCCTTCGCTCTCAACACCGGTCGATTGCGCCGCCTGAACCTGACGGTTGTAATCACTCAGGACATTTTCGGGCAGGCGGTTCACTGCTGCATCGCCACCACGCAGATAGGCGTCGAACACAACGGCCCGCACCTCGTCGCCGGGGCGCGGAGGTTGTTGGCCACCGGAATTCTGACCACCCGTTGGCGTGTCCGGGTCAGACGCTTCGGACTGCAGGCGGGCCTCCAGATCCAGTTGCTGCTGTTCTGCCTTGATCTGCCCGTCGATGCGATCAATATCAGCATAGATTTCGTCAATCCGTTTCTGGTCGAACTCGCCGGTGTTTTCGTCCAGAATGGTGCGCGCCTCTTTCGCCAGCGCGTCACGCTGCTCACGCAGCTGCTTGATGGTCCTGGGCATCCCCAATCCTCCATAAAAAACCCGCCAGCGGCGGGTCGGTTTCAATAAATGCGGACGCACCGCAACTAGGGCGCAACCCGTTCGAAGTATTCCAGCTTGCGCATCTGGGCCGCGCGATGCGCCGCCGCAGTCTTTTCCCCGGTCGGTGCTTTGAGCGCATCCGGGGTGTTCTCGAAAATGGCCAGATCGAAGCGATTTTCAGCACCGCCATCCTTGTCATAGACACGGTCTACCAGCCCCATGGCCAGCGCCTCTTCGGCTTCCAGCCACGTTTCATCATCCATCAACTGACGGAATTCTTCGGCCTCTTTGCCGGACTTTGACGCATAGTCGGCCCCGATCGATCCGTCGATTTTTTCCAGCATGCCCGCAGATTGCGTGTGATCGCGGGTATCGCCAAGCGTGATCATCCATGCATTGTGGATCATCACGAACGCACCCTTGGCAATCTCGATTTCGTCACCAGCCAGCATCAGATAGGACGCCGCCGACGCTGCCAACCCGTCGACATGGGCAATCACCCGCGCCGAATGCTGTTCCAGTGCGGTTTTCATGGCACGGGCCATAAACACGTCGCCGCCGGGGCTGTCGATGCGCAGGTGAATGGTTTCCGCGTCGATCTGCTTGACCTCGCGGACAAACTCTTCGGCGGTGATGCCCCAATAGCCGATCTGGTCATAAACCAGCACCTCGACTTCACCTTCGCTTTCCATCGCGCGCACCTGAAGGGCAACTGGCTTGCCATCCTTCGGGCGCAGCGCGCGGGCCAGAATCTCTTTGAACTTCATTGCGCTTCCTCTCGGCTGGTTTGGAAATATGGCGCGGGCGGTTGCGCGCCGCCGTCATCCGCCTCTTCCCCTTTGTCCGACCCGCTCCTGGGAACCGGGCGAAATACCTTATCGGCTTCCGGGTCATCAAGCGGCGCATCGCCTTCCTGTTCCCGGATTTCGTTTTGCGACTTCCAGCCGGGATGCTGGGTGCCGCCCAGGGCGATTTTGTTCATCTCATAGCGCGCGCCGATGTCGGCCCGCAGCAGCGAGTCCAGATTGAACTTGATACCCACGCCCGCCAGACGCTCTTCGCGGGTCAGCAGCTTGCGGGCCAATTCGGCCTCAAACCGCTTCACATGCTTGCGCAGGCCCAGAATGTAGAACTGGGCTGTCTGGGCATTGATACCCGTGCCCCAGCTGGTCGATTTTTCCGTCTCACCGATCAGATGCGGCGGAACACCATAAGCCCGCGCAACATCCAGCACCTGAAAGGCGCGCGACTGGAACAGCTGCGCCGTTTCCGGGTCGGTCATCAGGCTGACGAATTTGCCACCCTCTGCCAGAACAGCAGGCAAGTGCGAATTCTGCACCCCCGCCATTTTGCGCATCCAGTATTGGCGAACTTCATCTGCAACCTTTTCATCGACCTTACCTTCATAGGTAATGTAGCCGCTTGGGGTGCCGCCCTGCTTGTAGAACAGGCGGGCATATTCATCCGCGTCCAGCCCGATCCCAATGGACCGTCCAAAGCACTTCAGCGGCGACAGGGCTTCCAGCCCCTTCATCGTGGCCGATGCCCGCAAATGCAGGATGTCATCCTGATCACGGCCATAGGTCTTGCCGTCTTCCGTGATCTGATAAGCTGCCCGCCCGCCACGCAACCACGGCTTTACCATGGCATCGAACAGCGGGCGCAGGCCGATAGCGTCACCCCGGCCATTGCGGATGATTTCCGCATAGGCGTTGCCTTCCAGAAAGGCCAGGGCGAACAAACCTTCAAAGAACACTTCCGCCGAAAACAACGGATGCGGATCGACATGAACCAAATAGTGCGCCGCATGGTCGGTCAGGATTTCGCTGCCCTTCGATGCACCCTTCTGGACAACGCGCACCGGCAAATGTGGGGTGACAAAAGTCTTTGGGAAGCGGGACTATCCGGGCCTATTCGGGATGAAGTGGGATGAGAATTGAAATTTCCCGCCAGATCAGGGCTTTGAGCGCCTGGTGCGGCGCGGACCTGATGGCCACGTCAAATTCGGCCCGCGCCATAAGTTTTTCAGAATCGGCGCGTTTCGGGGTGTGCGAACCCGCTGGAAACGGTGTTTTTCGGGGGGTCGTTTTTCACCGGATTTTCCGGGCGTTTCGGGGGCGGCTTTTTTCGCGCTTCCCGGTGCTTCCGCAGCCACGATAATCCTGCCCTTGCAAGGGGCCTGCACACTCCCTGCAAGGCGCTTGCGACGGATGTGCGGGTGTCAGCTGTAGGGCATGTCGTAGCCGAGGAACGAGCCGTCCTCGTATCGGTCGGTAATGTTGCCTTCCGCATCGCGTCTGGCGCGCGGGGCGGGTTCCATGGGGCTGAGGTCGACGCCGTCGAAGACGGGCGGCAGGGTCGAACGCAGCGGCTCGTAGAGTATCCCGCTGAAGGCGAACCCGAGCAGCCAGAGGAAGTCGGCCGGATCGTGCGCGGGATTGTGGAGGTAGAGCACACGTCCCTCGGATGAGCAATCCACCGGCGTGGGCAGGGCGAGGTCCCGTTGCATGTCCGGTATATCTGAATGTGTACCGGTAACGGTGCCCGCCACGTCGTCCCAGATCACGGTGCGCATCTCGCGCCCGTAGAGCATGTCGGGAAGGTTGATGGTGTGCACGGCCATGGGTAGTGGGTCAGTTTGAAATTATGGCTTCGAACCAGAGCCAAAGAAGCTTTGCATAAGCTCAACAACAATCCACCCAACGGCCGCGACACCGGCGGTACCCAGTATCCACACGATTACCTTTAGCCACGGCTTCGCATCATCAACAATGCGGCGTATTTCATGCACATCTGAGGTGAGGGTTTTCAGGTTTTCAGCAAGGCTTTTGACGGAGTGGTCGAGAGTTTCAACATTGTCGATTACTTCTGCAAGGTTTCGACTGCGCATTCCTTACCACCCTTCAATTTAGCCAGACATCCCAGAGCTTGGGGATTTTGGCATAACCTGCGAGGCATCGTCGGATAGCACGAAGGCCTGTCTTGAAGAGAGAGCATAAGGACCTTCGGGCTTTTCGAATCCCCTTTTTTCGCCGCGTATTGCGACGTGGTGCTCTTCGTTTGCTCCGGTTGAAACAGCCCAGTACATGGCGATTGCCAGCACCAAAATGAGGCGGGCCAATCGATCCGGCTTTTTGATCTGGCTTTGAGTAATTTCAAAGCCCCGGGTTTTGAAGTCGGAGAACATGGCTTCAATTCCCCAACGCATTCCATAATCGAGCACCTTGTACTCGGACGGTGCTGCATTCATGGCAATAATCCAAGGCTCTTTGTGCCCCTCTTCGTGAAGCACTCCAATGTTGCTAAAGACGCCCGTTCCGTAAAGCTCAGCGTTTACAAGCCCTTCGGGCATCAGTTGGGCAATTTCGCGCGTCATCATCTCGCCACCCTGATGTTGCAGTGTGATATTTCCCTTCATGCGCAGCCGGTAGTCCCATCCAGCCTCCTGGCACCATGCGACCAATCGGGCGGTTCCATAAAACCGATCTCCCGCCAGCAACACACGCGCATCCGCCGGGAGCCATGGGCGGACTGCTTCCAAAAGCTCATGTTGCACGCGCCATCCAATCGGCCCTTTGGTCTGGCGTACACGCCAGGCGACCGGGAGGGCCCGATCCCGCATCCGCACCGATAACATCAAAACCTCATGCCCTTCGTTGAGCTTGCTTTGATCAAGGGCCACCACAATCGTTTCTCCGGCCTCACACTGGCGGCGGAAAATTTCACCAACATAGGCCTGCATGATCTCATCAGTATCGATGTGAGGATTGCCCAGAACCCGCGAAATGTATTGATAGCGGTGGTCCACAGAGCCGATATCGCGGGGCAGAGCAGCCGCATTTTCCATCAGATTGACGCTGCGCGTGTTCAAAATCACGCTTGCTATGATGCACAATCCCTCCCGGCGCGACTTGTGATACCCGAGCAAGCGGTCCTGAAAATCCGCCTCAACCTTCGAATAAAGCTCTGAAAAACAAACATTTCCCAACAAACCAGCCTCCAATATCAGCAGTGGAGACTCCTTGAATCACACAGATCAGACAAACGTCAAATCAGATCCGGAAATTTTGAAGGGTGGTAAGCTGCGCATTCGCATCATAAATTCGACGTCTTGGGATGGAAAGTCCTTCTGTCCTTGATGTGGACCGGAGTATCCGTGTTCGTCGGCGGACATAAGTTGATAGAAAATCACCGACATTATCACCTGGCCATGTTTTAGGACAATAGGTTCCAACGTCGGATTATACAGAGAAACGAAAATCTTTCCCTTATAGCCGGGATCTATTTGAGGGCCGCCGAATGCGATTACACCTCTCCTGGCCAGGCCAGAGCGAATGCCATAGGAAGCACAAA
The DNA here is from genome assembly GCA_951812305.1 of uncultured Paracoccaceae bacterium. Taxonomy (GTDB): domain Bacteria; phylum Pseudomonadota; class Alphaproteobacteria; order Rhodobacterales; family Rhodobacteraceae; genus Rhodobacter_B. Next base: position 377,395 of record CATOSB010000001.1, on the reverse strand, counting down.
TGTCATTGGGTAGATCGAAAACCTCTTCGGAGGAGGCGGATGCCCAGGAATTGCTTTCAAGGACGAATTCGTCGCCTTCTTCCCATTTGTGACGCCCAATACCAGCCGCAAGGACATCACCTATTCGGCAATCATAGCTAGCCGGTTCGATTTTATTCTCATCAAAGGGCTCAATCGTAATCTTGCCCTCCGCGACCTTGTCGCTAATTTCTTTTCGCCCGAGGATTGCCATGCCTGCACCGGTTCTTGCCTTGAGTGAAAGGTAACACGCAGCACCGCGTGTGGGAACCCCCGGCTGGATCATAGCCTCGCTCCTTGTAAGGGCTGCAATTCAAACTGACCCACTTCCTGGTCATGGGGTGCTCTCGCTATCGTCGCTATGCGGGATCGTAATGGAAGAGAAGGCCCAGCACCAGATCGAGCATTTCCGGGTCGTCGCGCACGAGCTTGTCCAGATCAGCGCCACGTCGACCGGGCAGCCTGTGGAAGAGTATCTGGAAGGCACGGGTCATGACCTCGGCGGCGTGGCCGCCTGGGTATTCCCGCCCGAAATACTCATCGACATACTGGTCGCGCCGCCCGGTGGCCCGGTAGGGGTCGAGCAGGATGAGAGGCTCACGGTCGCCGCCGGGCCGGGTGGTGCGGCGGATATGGAGGTCCTGGAAGAGACGGTCGATCCCTGGCATCACCGCTTGCAGGTGATGGGCATATTCATGGGTGGCGTTGGAGGGGTCGCGGGAGGTGATGGCCCAGGCCCTGTTGTCGGCCTTGGTCAGCCGGTCGCGCCCGATGGGTACCGGCCCTCGTGTGGCGGCGGGGGCATAGCTGCCGCCGAGCGGCACGGTATTGGCGCGCGCCACCCAACTGGCCGGGAATCGCTGCGCGGCGGCATGGATGGCGTCGGCGGCGGCCCGGTCCTGTCCGCCTGCGCGCAGGGGCGTGACGGATGCCGCCACGGTTCCGGCGCCGCGGCCGGTTGTGAGGCCCCGGGCGGCGAGGCCACGCAGGCGATCGGTAAAGCCTGTCTGGTCCGGCGCCAGTCCGGTGGCGTCGACAAGCTGCTTGCGCCTCTCGCGCCCACGCGCAATCCATTCGGTGACATCGGAGGTGGCCGCGCGCGCAAGCGCGGGCGGGGCTTTGGCGAGCCGGTCCTTCAGGATATCGCGGGCGCCGGCCACGGGATCGACGGTGCCGGGATTGTGGGCAAAGCCGGGATCGATACCGACAGGCACCTCCTCAGTCTCCCCGGTGCGGCGATTGAGCCATGGCCGTGTGCGGTTCCACCCTTCAGGCGGGCCGGGCGAGGGTGTGAGGCCGAAGCGCTCCAGATCGGCATCCGAGAGCGTCTGCACGGTGCAGCGGCAATGCCAGCCGCAGGGCGGGAAATGCGTCTGCCAGAACGGGTGGTCCCAGCGCAGGATGGTGCCGTGCCAGACCCGGTGCAGGGGCCGGGTGCGGTCATCGAGCGTGGCGATGTATCGGATCCATGGGCGGCGGTCGGCCAGGCGCGTGATCTGCGCCCACTTGCCGGCGGCGGTGGCCATGCGCAGATTGGTGTCGAAGATGGTTCTGAGCCGGCGCGGGCTGCCCATCCGGACCACGCGGGTCTTGCCGGTTGCGGGGTCGGTCATGGTCTTGCGGCCCCACCAGCCCTTGGCGCGCAGGATCGGCTCCAGCTCGTCCTGGAAACTCTCAAAGGTGGCGCCTTCCGCCAGCACCCGGTCCATGGCCGCGCGGATATCGGTCAGGATGTCGAGACGGGCGACCTTGGCCACCGTGAAGGAGCGTGCATGCTGGGCTGCGGAGGTGTCGCGCCAGTCGTAGCCGACATGGATGCCCTTGGCGCGGAAGAATTCAATCGCTTCCTCGGGGGGCACGTCCATGATCACAGGCGCGGGATCAGCCATCGTCATCGTTTCTGTCGGCCCCGTCATCCCCCTCTGCCGAGAGACGCGCCGAGGTGGTGGCCCGGGCGAGCCGTGCGGCCATGGGGTTCGTGTCCATGGCCGCGTAGAGATCGGGGGCGTCCAGTGCCGCGGCGAGCGCGTCCGGGGTGTCGGCTTCCGTCACGGCGGCACCGAGCGGTTTGATCACCGGTTCCATCAGCGCCTCCCAGCCGCTCTCGCCGACAAGGCGGTCGACGGCGGCATCGATGGCATCGCGCGCCGGAGGCTCGCGGGCGGCGGCCAGTGCTGCGGCCAGTGCGGCGGTCGCGCCCGGCCCGGCACCCGGTCCGGCGATTGGCGGGCGGGGCGATGCGGGGGTGGCCTGACGGGGATCGGGTTCCCATTCGCCACCATAGATCTCCTCGACAGAGGCGTGTGTCGGCCTGAGGCCGGAGGCGGCGCCGATCTGCACGTCGCGCGCGGCGCGCGCGGTGAGGTCTTCGGGCGGGGCGGTGTTGCGGGTCAGATGCGGGACGGCGGCACCGGGGAAGTTCCAGGCGGTCAGCCATGTCGCGACCGAGTGGCGCAGCATGGCCGAGAGGCGGCGCGCATCCGCCGCCACCAGCCGTTGCAGCACGTCGGCATGGGCCTCGGCGGTGGCCTGCCACTGGCCGATCTCGGAGGTGGCGCGCTCGCCCAGCACCGCATCGGCGATCATCGCGTCCATCGCCCTGACGAACTCTGCGTAATCGCCACCGGCCCGGCGACCGCTTTCCAGCAGCTCGATCTTGTGGCCCTCTTTCAGGACCAGGCCCGCGCCGCCGACCAGCGCCGCCTGCTGGGCCAGAGCCTTCTCGATTGCGGAAGCGCTGGGATCGCCGCCAAGCGTCATATAGGTCGTTGGCGTGCCAAAACGTTCGAGCGCGACCGCCCACATCGAGACCACGTGGCGCTTGAGCCAGACCGGCCAGACACACCATTCGGCGGCACCGGGACCATGCGCCTGCCCGCCATGCTGGCGCGGCTGGACCAGGACGCAGAACTTGGCCGGGGGCAGGACGACACCGCTCGGGCGGTTGCGCGTAATCAGACGCGGTGTGCCGTCACGGTGCCAGCGGAATCTTGCGGGGTTGCGCACGCGGAGATCGGCGAGTCGCACGGCGGTGCCCTCGATCTTCCAGAGGCATTCGGCGATGGCATAGCCATACCAGGCGGCGTGCAGAAGCTCGCGGCTGATCCGGTCGATCTCCAGCGCGCCCAGCTGCTCTTCGAGATCCCCGGCCGCCATCCGGTCCCGGCGCATCGCCCCGCCCGGTGTGATCTCAAGCGGGGCCGCCACCACCGCATCGAGGCGCTGGTCGAGGACGGCGCGGGCATGGGGGTCGGCCAGTGCTGCCGTGGCGGCGACGACACCGGTGGGATCGGCCTGCCAATGGCGCGGATCGGAGCCGATCCCGAAATCGCGATAGCGTTCGGTGAGGTCCCAGGCCCCGCCGCCGCCCAAGGTGACTTCCGGCGCGGCGATCTCGCCGGTCGGGGCGCGGGCGGGGATGTCGGTCTTCGCCATCTACCAGCCCCTCAGGGCGGCCAGCGGCGAGTGCAGGACGCCGAGATCGCTGTCGGCATGATACTCCGGTATGCCGAACGGATTGCCCGGCGCCGACCAGGCCGCATGGCGGCGCGCGTCGGTCCAGGCCTCGAAGGGTCCGATGGCAGTGCGGGCGGCCGAGACCGCGAGCGCCAGCGCCCAGAACCGGTCGGCATGGCCGTCGCTCTCCGCGCGATCCGCCACCAGCCGCGGCGCGCCGGTGGTGCCGGGCTCGGCACGGACGCTGTGCAGGTCGGCCGCCAGGGCATCATCGGCGGGGATACGGATGCGTTTGTCCTCGAAGGACTCTCTGAGCCGCGTGGCCACATCAAGCCGGCGCGGCGCAGTCATCAGCACGCCTTCGACGGTGAAGGCCCCGTGATCCTCGGCCAGCTGCTCGACCACCGCCTCGCCCATGCCGGTCTGGTCGATGGCGATCCTGAGCGGGCGATGGGCACGCACCAGGCGTGCCACCTCGGCGCGCTGTTCGGAGAAAGAGACGTCGCGCAGCGTCACCAGCTCGCGCAGCCAGAGCGCGTCGCCGGCATCCTCGATCACCGCCGCCACCCAGAGATCGCGCCGCCGCGCCACGTCGACGCCGATATAGACCGGACCGGAGCCGCGCAGGCCGGGATCGCCCGCCGCGTCGCGCCCGGCTGTGCGGATCAGATCCCATGTGATCCAGGCCCCGCCCCCCGCGGACGGGATACAGTCGAGCTCTTCGCCCGCGTGGCGTCCGTATTGCGCGCGGATCGCCGCCTCCCAGGCCGCCTGCGCGGCGCCCGTGTCGGGCTGCCCGGTCACAGCGGCGATACGGGAATAGAGCCCCTGATCGAGCGCGTCGCTGAGCGTCACCCGGTGCAGGCTTCCGGGCTGACGCCTCTCGCGGATGTCGCGAACCAGCGTGTTGAATGGCGAGGCCTCACCGTTATGGGTGGAGATGATGCGCACACGCCCGCCCCAGGTGGTGAAGGCGCGCGCGGCTTTCAGAACCTCCTCGAGATCGTCGACGAAGGCGGCCTCGTCAATGACCGCGACGTCGCCCGGACGGCCCTTGCCGCGAAACCCCCGCGGGCTGGAGGTCATGGCGAGGATCTGTTTGCCCTTTGCCGTCACGATGCGGAAGGCCTGGATATCGCGCCCCTCGTCGCTGATCAGCACCTCACCGGCGGCCGAGGCGGCGATGCCGAGGTCGCTCGCCCAGCCCGCGCAATCGTCGATGAAGCCGCGGGTCATATCGCGGCTATAGGACAGGTAATAGATATCGCCGCGGCCCTCGGCGGCATGCATGACCGCGTGATAGGCCTCGGCCCAGGAGATGCCGATGCGGCGGGACTTCTCGATCACCGCCACCGGGTTCGGGTCGGTCACCCAGGCAATCTGGTAAGGCAGTAGATCGCGGTTGCTCATGTGGCACCCTCCGCCTGTGCGCCGCCCTCGACGGCAGCGCGGATCGCGGCGGCGACCTCCGGGGAGAGCCCGGCCCCGCGCGCGGCGGACACCGCCCGGTCTGCGCCGGCCTTGCGCTCGGCCTCCGCCAGGCGCCGACGCTCCTTCTCGCCGATCGCCTCACGGATGCCGGAGGAGGTCATCAGGTCTTTCAGCATCCGGCCCAGGAAGTGCAGGTCACGGGCGTCGAAGTCGAGCTCCTCTTTCTCGTCCCCCTCGGTCAGGCCGTTGGCCATGGTGAGGAAGGCATGGTGGGATAACATCGAAAACAGCACCCGGTGCCGATGCGCCTCGGCATCCACGCCCTCTTCACTCAGGAAGCTCTGCGCCCATCCGTCAGCCTCGCGCTGGATATCGGCGTATTTCTTCTGCGCCTGGCTCCAGCGCCCAAGGCCGGTCCGGCTGATTACAAGATCGAGACCCGCCTCGGCCATCCGCTCGTTCAGCGCGGCGGTCACACCATCGTAATCGCTGTAGCCCCGGGCGTTGAGTTCGGCACGCAGCCACGTCTTCAGCGCGTCGGGCAGCCGATCGATCTTGCTGCGCGACGGCATTACCGGGCCTTCGGCGCGGTGCGGCGCACGCCCGGCACCCGGGCGCGGCCTTCGGCCACATCCACGCCCCGCGCCGTTGCCTCGACCAGCAGGAAGCCCTCGTGGTCCTCGATCGAGACCAGATCCTGCTCGCGCAGCCAGGCCAGCGTGCCCACCAGCCGGTCGCGCCCGGTCGCGATCCTCAGCCCGTTCAGAACATCCAGCAGGATCTCCGAGTTGGAGGCATAATCCAGGCAGGCCGCCAGATGGGTGAGCAGGGCCAGGCGGCGGTGTTCCTCAAGCGTGGAGGCATAGCTCATCAGCGGCCCTCTCCCATCAGGTGATCCTCGATCCGGGTGATCGCGGCATCAAGCCGCCCGACGGCCTCCGCGTCGCGCGCCATGAAGGCGCGGATCTCGCGCACGGCCCCGGCCTGCTGCTCGATCGCCATCTGCAGGTGATGAATATCCTCGCGGCTCGCCAGCCCCGCCACCGCACCCTCAAGTCGCGCCAGACGCTCGGCATGCCGGTCCAGGCGCTCGGAGACCGCGCCTTGCGCATCGGGGGGCCGGGCGGGCGGACGCAGAAAGCCCAGACGCCGGAGCGAGACCACGGCCCCGCTCAAAAGCGCCAGAATGGCAACCATGGCGGCAAAGGTCTGCCAGTGTTCGGGCGTGATGGTCATGGCGTGCGCGGGCTCCGAGCGTCGGGATCGGTTCGGCCCCACACTACCCGGCCTTGCCGCACGAGGGCAGCGGACCATGGTCCGCAAGAGGGCCGCTATCCGGGACCGGCAGCACAACCCCGCCCGGATGGTTTAATACCAAGGGTTATTCAATCTGACCGACTTTCGCCCAGTTGCGGCTTGCGATGGATGTGATGGTTTGCGGTCTTGCGATGAGGTTGTTCCAGGCCTCGCACCCCGCGTCGAGAATCGCGTCATATGTGTCGAACGTCCGGTTTGCGAGCCATGTCTGGCGGAGATATTGCCAAATGTTTTCGGTTGGATTCAGCTCTGGTGATTTGGGCGGCAGAAACATGAGCGACAGGTTTTGCGGGATTTCCAGAGCGGATGTCGTGTGCCAGCCGGCTTGGTCCATGAGGATGACGGCGTGGGCGCCATCGGAGACAATTTTGCTGATTTCTTCCAGGTGGCGCTGCATCGCATAGGTGTCGGCTGCTGGCATCATGATCGCCGCGCCGGTGCCGCGTTCGGGGCAGATGGCGCCAAAAAGATACGCATTTTGGTAACGCTGATCGGCGGGCTGGCGGGGCCGTGTGCCCTTGCGTGCCCACTGGCGGACGCGGGTGTTCTTCTGACCGAGACGCATCTCGTCCTGGAACCAGATTTCGACGGGTTTGTCCGGCGGCACCCCCTGAAGCGTCTCCTTCAGATTGTCGCCGAAGTTTTTTTGAAATCCTCAATGACCTGCACGTCCTGCCCCGGGTGCTGAGGGCGTGCGCTGATGTGGGAAAAGCCCAGATTGTGCAGAATCTGCCCCACATGGCGCTCGTGATAGTCGACGCCAAAACGCGCCTTGATCACATTCTTCAAATCGACCCGCCGCCAGCGGACGACACCGTCCTTTTCAGGATCAGGACCGGTCTCGACAAGAGCCGCCAGTTCATCCAGTTGCGCATTGTCAAGGCGGGATCGCGAGCCTCCTCGCTGCCGATCCAGCAGCCCCGCTGGACCATCAGCGTTGAAACGGAGCACCCAGTCCCTGAGCGTTTGCCGGTCCATCCCGCCAATGCGGGCCGCAGCCCCACGCGACATGCCATCGGCGATAGCGGCAAGCGACAAAAGCCGTCGGCTCTGCCGGGCATCAGAACTCTCTGCGGCAAGCTTGCGCAGATCATTGGCGGTAAAATCGGCTCGCATCGGTATCCTGGCTGGCATCGGTGGTCTCCTTTGCCAATCTTGAATCACCTCAGCACCTCAGGCGGTACCCAAAATCCATAGCTGAGTCATTTTGAAGCACCCTTGGTATAATACCAAGGGTTATTCAATCTGACCGACTTTCGCCCAGTTGCGGCTTGCGATGGATGTGATGGTTTGCGGTCTTGCGATGAGGTTGTTCCAGGCCTCGCACCCCGCGTCGAGAATCGCGTCATATGTGTCGAACGTCCGGTTTGCGAGCCATGTCTGGCGGAGATATTGCCAAATGTTTTCGGTTGGATTCAGCTCTGGTGATTTGGGCGGCAGAAACATGAGCGACAGGTTTTGCGGGATTTCCAGAGCGGATGTCGTGTGCCAGCCGGCTTGGTCCATGAGGATGACGGCGTGGGCGCCATCGGAGACAATTTTGCTGATTTCTTCCAGGTGGCGCTGCATCGCATAGGTGTCGGCTGCTGGCATCATGATCGCCGCGCCGGTGCCGCGTTCGGGGCAGATGGCGCCAAAAAGATACGCATTTTGGTAACGCTGATCGGCGGGCTGGCGGGGCCGTGTGCCCTTGCGTGCCCACTGGCGGACGCGGGTGTTCTTCTGACCGAGACGCATCTCGTCCTGGAACCAGATTTCGACGGGTTTGTCCGGCGGCACCCCCTGAAGCGTCTCCTTCAGATTGTCGCCGAAGTTTTTTTGAAATCCTCAATGACCTGCACGTCCTGCCCCGGGTGCTGAGGGCGTGCGCTGATGTGGGAAAAGCCCAGATTGTGCAGAATCTGCCCCACATGGCGCTCGTGATAGTCGACGCCAAAACGCGCCTTGATCACATTCTTCAAATCGACCCGCCGCCAGCGGACGACACCGTCCTTTTCAGGATCAGGACCGGTCTCGACAAGAGCCGCCAGTTCATCCAGTTGCGCATTGTCAAGGCGGGATCGCGAGCCTCCTCGCTGCCGATCCAGCAGCCCCGCTGGACCATCAGCGTTGAAACGGAGCACCCAGTCCCTGAGCGTTTGCCGGTCCATCCCGCCAATGCGGGCCGCAGCCCCACGCGACATGCCATCGGCGATAGCGGCAAGCGACAAAAGCCGTCGGCTCTGCCGGGCATCAGAACTCTCTGCGGCAAGCTTGCGCAGATCATTGGCGGTAAAATCGGCTCGCATCGGTATCCTGGCTGGCATCGGTGGTCTCCTTTGCCAATCTTGAATCACCTCAGCACCTCAGGCGGTACCCAAAATCCATAGCTGAGTCATTTTGAAGCACCCTTGGTATAATACGTGCCATCAAGCCGTGGCGGTCGCCAGGCGGATATTTCCGCGCTCGAGCGGGTGCTGCCATTGCTCTCGGGAGTGTCATACATCCTGGCCTCTTCGCGCGATGGGAAGATCACAAGGACGCGGCCATCCTCAAGACCGATGTAGCCGGGCATTTCGCCATGCCCACAGCAGCAATCGGTGGTCAGGACATGTCCGGCATTCAGCGCCGCGACGATGTGGTGGATGCAATGATCGATGCACCGGACCCTACCGTTCAACGGCATGAGAACCTGGTTCGCGTAGGTCACTTCCCCGCCGGGCCCATCGCAATTCGCGCAAGCAATATCCGGCATCATCCACCCCTTCATTGCAGACGGGACATGGCAGGCCCCGGTTGATCTCGCTCATGGTCATGTCAAAGAGCCAGCCCGCGTTATGACCGCACCGCGCGCAGGCAAATTCTCCACCCTTTGCACTCCGCCAGCCCGGCATCATACCGGGGGCCTGTCCGACATCGACGGCATGCATGATCACCCTACACGGGGCGCAAGGCCCGGCAGGAGGGGCTGGCGGCGTTCAGCCATCACGAGCGCTGCGCGCCGCCATTGCCCAGGCGAGACAGGCGGCTTCCAGGTCGGTGCCATGGGCCACAATCCCGTGAAGCTGTATCTCCACCACGCCGCAGGCGGCCTGCGGCACATCCATAGCCCCGCCGGCCTCCAGAAGCTCCGTGGTGACGGCTTCGGCGATGTCTTCCGGGTCGGTCATGGTCGCAAGCCGGTCCAGCAGTTCCGCGCGCGTCACCGCCATGTGATCATCCATCGCCATCCCTCCGCCCCTTGATATAGCGCCGCGCGGTGCGCTCCGAGATACGCAGTCGGGCCGCGATCTGCCTTGATCCGAGCCCCTGACCGGCCAGCCAGCGCGTCACCGCGCGGCGCGCCAGCGGGATATCCAGTACATGACCGCCGAGAGCCGTGACCAGCGCTGCTGCCGCCGACGGCCCCACCGCCTCCGCAAGCGCGCGGGCCGCCGGACTGTCCTGGCGCGCGGGCACACGCCAGTCCCGGCCGCCATACGTGGCGGCGACCGCCAGCGCGGCCTCGCGACCGGCGTGATCGGCGATCTCGCGCAGGCCGGCCGGCAGGGCCGGGATATCGGCGGGGGAACGGGTCACGACAGATCCATCGCTGCCTGCACGGGCCGCGGCCGAAGCGGCAGGGCCGGAGCCCGGCGCGCACGGGCAAGGCGCGCATCGGCACCGAGGAATGTCTGCGCGTCGATCTCGATGCCTGTAAAGCCGCGCCCGGCCTCCATCGCCGCCACACCGGTAGTGCCCGAGCCCATGAACGGATCGCAGATCGCCTCACCCCGGCGCGTGAACAGGTCCACCAGCGCCTGCATCAGTGGCAGGGGCTTGGTGCCCGGCACCGCGCCGCCCTTCGCGGTCAGGCAGGTCAACACACCGCGCCCACCGCCGCCGTTCCACCGCCGCCGCCCCGCCCCGGCCCAGGCCAGCGCGATACACTCAAAGCCCCTTGCAGGGCCGGTCCCGGCAAACATCGGGGCTGCGTCCGGCTTGACCCAGGCCATGGTGCCATGCCATCTGCCCCCCGCGGCAACGAGCGCGTCGTGCCAGGGCCGCACTCCCTCGGCCAGACAGAACACCGCCACCCAGCCCCGGCTCGCCGACACCATCGCGGCGGCCGCCGGGCACCGGATATCGTCGATACCCGAATAGGCCACGCCGCGCGGCGATGGCCGCCCGTCTGTCCGTGTGATCGCGCGGCGCGCGTGATGGGCATGGTGGATATTCTCGTAGGGCGGATCGGCAATTATGTGATCGAAGGGTCCGCCCCGGTCCGCCACCAGCCGGGGCAGGAGATCGAGACAATCGCCGCAGTGCAGATCAAGCGGCGGACCGGCGGGCACGCTCACTGCACAGGCCCCCGCGTCACGGTCAAGAGGGCCGACCGGTTGCCTTCTTCTACATTCGCCTTGATCAGGCGTATGGCGTCAGTTGTATTGATCTCGCGCGGATCCTGCAACGTCAGGATTTGCCCAACCGGTTGCGCCCCGATCGCCAGTATCTGCGCCGGGGGCAGGTCTCCGGCATGGCGCTCGATGATGTCGATGAGCTCCTGATGGAGCGACCGGTCAGCGGGCGTGACCTCAATCCGTTTCATAGCACCGTCCTCCGCCGCCTGAGCCGCCGGGCCCGGTTTGAGAGCGCGCCCGCCTGCGCCGAGGTGATGGTGACGACCGTCAGCGTGCCATCCGCGCCGCGCCGCAGGCAGTAGCGCAGCCCGTTACAGATCAGCGCGGCCCCGTCGCCCGGGCGGTCCGCAAGCGCCAGGGCGGGCGACGGGGAGCGGGCGATGCGCCGCCGGAGCCCGGCAACATCGACACCGAGCCCGCGCTCAAGATAGCGCAACACCGCATGGTCGGTGATATGGACCCGCACGGTCATGCCGCCCCGCCGCCCGACCTGTCATCGCCGCCGCCGTCGCGCGCCAGCCAGGCTTTCAGCGCCTGGATCACGGCGGTGATATGCGCGGTCTCGGTGAGCGCATCCACATCCATCGGCACGAAGGACCAATGTGGCCCGAAGCGGGCGCGGATGAACGTGTTGAGCCCGTGGCGTCCGGGGCGGGTCAGCAGCCCGCGGCGGGCCAACTCGCCCCAGAGCGCGTGAATGAGCCTGAGATCGGCGCGCGGCGCTTTGGGATGGTATCGTCCACGCGCGCCGTTCCTGCGGCCCCTGCGTCCGCCGCCACGGGCGTTCAGGTGGTCCAGAAGCCGCGCCAGATCGGTCGAGCCCATATCCCGCATCGACGCCTTGCCGGTGACGGCAAGCTGCACATCGTGGCGGGCATCGTTGTCCAGCCCCAGCCGGCGGCAGGCGGCATGGGCCGCGCGCATCAGCGTGGCGCGGCGGTCCGAGGGTCCGGGGGATGTGGAGCGGCGGGGCATCTCAGCCTCGTCCTCGCACGCCCCGCCAGAGGCGGCGAAGAGGTCCGCCGAGCGGAACGGGGATTTCCGCGTAAAGCTCGCCGACATAAACAACTCCCCGGGCCATTGCCTCAATGCGCTGCCGTGCTTCTTTCGGCGAGGTTGCGCGGATGGTGATTGACCAGGTACAGCCCTCGAAGTGATAATCGAACAGGTAATCATGATAGGAAGGCTCAGACATAATCATGTACTTTCAGATATTTCAGGACGTATCGGGGCAATGGCGCTGGCGGTTTCGTGGCACAAACAACAAGATTGTCGCGGTTGCGGGAGAGGGATATGTCCGCAAGGATGCATGTCTGCATTCCATCGGCCTCGTCCAGGCCCACGCGTCCGAGGCGCCGGTTCACGAAGTCTGACATCGCTCAGCCCGCCTTTGCCAGATCGATGGTGATGGGCTCCCAGGCACCTTCGGGGCTCTCGCGGCGGTAGCAGCGGATATAGGTTTTCGAGCCCACCACCCGCATCGCGTCGCGGATCGCCGCCATGGCCTTTTGCCAGCGCGCATCGTCGATATCGAGCCGCAGGAGACTGTAGATCGCCCCCCGGCTGATCTCGCCCTCCCGGTCCACCTGAAACGCATGGGCCACGATCGCGCGGATCTCGTCGCGGCTGCCCTCGGCCCATTCGGCGAGGCATTCCTCAACCAGATCGCGCGCCACCTGCAGTTCCGGCCCGAAGGCCACACGCTCGGCGATCTGCACCTGCACCTTGCGGCAGCCGTCATAGCTCATATAGGTGCGGTTGCCCTTCACCGAGCGGCGGGCATGGCCGCCATATTCGTCCTGCAACAGCGCATCAAAGGCGGCGATGTCGTCGAAGCTGTGGCCGCGAAACCGGGCAATCTGCGCCGAGAGATCCTCAGCATGGCCGATCACCGTCCTGACCATCTCGTCCTGCAGCTGGTCCTGGGGCCGCACCAGATCGACCGGCGTGAGGCGACCTTGTGCATCCCGCATGTAGCGCTGCCCGTCGATCAGGACGGTTGCCTCGTGGATCCAGCCCGCGGGCGCATCCGGGATAATCTGGTTTCCGCCCGCGTCACGGGGTGCGGGGCCGGTCTGTGGTCGGGTCATATCATGTCCTCCGGGTTGGTGGGTCGGTTGATTTCGCGGGCGGGACGGGGAGCTCAGGCCTCCATGCCGGCCGCAGCGGCGGCGATATCGTCGGGTGTGATCGCCGTCCGCTCATCGGCGCGGGCGATCATGAAGGCGCGCGCCATGAGCCGGCGCAGCGCGTGCATCCCCCCGGGCGCGGCGACAGCGGCTTGCGCGCACCTGCGCTCGGCCCCCGAAGGCGTCCGCCCCAGCACGGTTTCCAGCAGCGTCGTCACATCGGCCTCACCCGGCACGCCGAGGCCGACGCGCACACCGATCCGGCCCGTGACCTGCGGGCAGCGCCCGAGCGTCATGCGCAAGGTCTCGTCGCCCAGAAGCGCCAGCCCGCAGCCGGAGAGATCACGCAGGCCACGCAGCGCGTCGATGAGCCGGGCGGAGAGATGCTGCGCCTCGTCGATGGCCAGAAGCGCGTGGCGGCCCTCAAGCCGCGCGAGAATCGCATCCTCGGCCTCCAGCGCGGAAACGAAGCGCCCGCCCGCCCCGAGGCCGCGCGCGATGCGCCCGTAAAGACCATGCAGCGAGGTGATGCCGCAGGTCACGGTCAGCACGGTGACCTGGGCGCGCGCCGCCGCGTAGCTCTTCAGGGCCCAGGACTTGCCCGCGCCCGAGCGGCCATGGATCAACACCACATCACCGGTGGCCTGGGCATGGGCGAGCGCGGCCATCACCTCTTCGGTCAGGCTTAACCCTGCATGGGTGTCGAGACCGGCGGGCGTCAGCGTCAGCGCGCGCGCCTCGGACCGGGTCTCCAGCCAGGCGCGCGCTTTCGCGCTCACGCGGGCCACATCGCCCTCATAGTCGCCCTTGAGCCAGCGATGGAGCGTGGTGGAACTCACCCCCAAACCGCGCGCCGTCACGGCCTGGCTTAGCCCGCAGGCCGCCATCTCGGCGGACACCGCGCGCATCGTGGCCGCCGTATCGGGGTCGGGACCCGGGGGCGTTTCAGGGGCGCCGGCAGGCGCGGGGTCGGGAAGATCGGGATGCAGCCGGGTGACGGGATCGGTCATTGCGGTTCATCCCCGCAAGGTTTCGAGGCGACCGCATGATCGCCGATCTCGCAGCTTTGCCGGATATTCCCGGCGATATGTGCGGGAACGCGGTGCGCGGTGAACAGACCTGTCACATCCAGCAACCGGACGCCAAAACGAAGCGCCATATCAAGGGACGTAACACGGTCACTTCCAATATCAAACGAATGCAGGATCGTCTCTGTCCAGATCCGCGACAGCCCGTCGATCAGGCCGAGCGGCACCTCCGACCGGCGGCCGTACCCGCCCTCGGCGAACCGCTGAACCACCGGCTCTGCAACACCGCAGAGAGCCGCCACCTGCCCACGGCTGGCGCCGGCGACTTCGATCTGGCGCAGAACCCAACACAGGCCGTCCAGCCCCAGAGGCCCATTACCTCTCAGAACCGGGGCCAGCCGCAGGATATCCTCCGGCCCTGATATGTCGCAAAGATCGGGAAGCCCGCCCTCAGGCCCCCTGTTCGGCGTCTCGTGGTTATTCCGGGTCATGTCTGTTCCTCCTTGAGATAAAGCTGTCTGAGCGCGGCCTTGAACGGATCGCCGCCCGGACCACCATTGGCCCGGGCCGCAGCGGGGTGGTTCCCGGCCGCCATGGCGGCCGCGGCGCGGGCGGCCTTTCCGGCCTGCGCGAGCGCCGGGGTCTCATGGGGATCGGCGGGGCGCGGGATGTCGATCACCTTCGCGGTGGCGGACCCCGCCACCTTGAGCACATCGTCCATTGCGGTCTCCGGCTTCTGGCTGCGCCTGAGCTTCTTCGCCCGGGCCCGCGCCGCGCTGTCAGCCCGTTTCGCCCGGGCCTTCGCCTCCCTGGCAATCGCCGCCCGCGCAAGGCCGGTGGTCTCCCCGGCCAGGCAGAGAAACCGCCCGTCACCCGTGAAGACAAAGACCCGACCCGGATCGGCCGGATCGAGCCGGACCTGGACCCGCGTCTTCACATGCTCGCCCAGCTCCGGCGCGATATACCAGTGCCCGCCGATCTCGAGGCCCTCCTTGTGGACCACTCTTGTGCCGCCGCCCCTGACCGGTTCGGCCAGAAGCGGATCGAGCGCGCGCGGGTCGGTAATTCGCGCCAGCGGCTCCGCCGAGGCCCGCGCCCGTGCCGCCGGGGTCTCGCCGCCCAGCCCCGCATGGGGCCTTGTGTGATAGACGGTCTCGGTCCAGGCGTCGCAGCGGGCCTGCAGCTCACCCGCGCTCAGCGCCACGGCGAAGGTCTCGCGGTCATCCTTGCCGCGCCGTGCCGCCATCGACGTTCTGGCCTCGATTTTCTTTCGGTCCGCCACGCTGTGGCCGACAAAACCCGGCAGATAGGCGAAGAGATCCCGCGTCACGGTGCCGAAGAACCGCTCGATGAAGGGCTTGGCCTCGGGCGTGTAGGGCGGACAGATGTCATGGCCGATGGCCAGGTCGGCCAGGACGCGCACGAGATGTGCCGAGGTATAGTCCGCACCCCCATCGGTGCGCACCAGCTCCGGCACACCCCAGTCGATCAGGCAGCGCCTCAGAAGCGCGCAGATCGCCGTGGCCCGGCTGACCGGCACCACCAGCAGCCGGCCCCGCCGCGTACCCACGTCGATGGCGCCCACGATGGTCTGCCGCCCGTCGCTGCACATCACGTCCGCAGGCGTGCTGTCGAGTTCCCAGAGCGCGTTCGGCTCCGTGATTACGCCTGAGATATCCTCCGAGCGCCGCCCGAAAGCCGGGGCACGGCGGGAGCGGTGCCTGTCGGGGTCCGAGACCGCGGAGAGATCGCGGGCGTGCTCTTCACGAAACGCCGCCAGGCGGCGCTGGATGGATCTGAGCGACAGGTCCACACGCAGGCGCACGCTTGCCACACGGGCCACATGGGAGGCGGTGAGATGCGCGCCGTGCTCGAAGGCCAGGGCCGCCAGAAGATCGTCAAGTACCTCCTCCGGCGCGCCGGGGCCACCCCCGCCGCCTTTGGGCCGGCCCCGGCGGGGCGCGTCCATCAGGGCCGCCAGACGCGCCTCGGGGCCGAGGCCGCGCACCCGGGCCCGCCAGGACGCCACCGAGGCCGGTGAAACACCTGCCCCCTCAGCTGCAATCCTGTCAGCCTCGGCCTGCGCCATCCCGTCGGACGCCAGCCGCCCGGCCTCTGCCACCGCCGCCAGCCGCACCCGGGCGCGGTCGAGCGCCGCACCCTCGGGCGGCAGGGATGGATGTGGCGGGGACGGCGGTACACCGGGGGTGCAGGGGGCTTGTACGCAGGGTGCAGCCGCTGCGCAGGGGGCTTGCAAATCGGGGACCTGCCCGCGCAGCGATCTGAGTGCCAGAGCGCCCATTACCGATCCCCCCGGGTGTCCGCGCCGGTGTCCGCTGCGCCAGAGGCCACCAGCCGGGCCTCGATGCGCGCCGCAATGGTGTTGATCTCCGCCACACGGGCTTCGAGCCGTTTTTTGAGCCGCGTCGCGGCTTTCGCCCGCGCGTTGCCGTGCAGGGCGGCTGCCCCGGCGGGGTTGTCCGGATCAAAGAAGGCCGCCGTCACCTGGTCAATCTCGTGCCAGACCCGCCCGATCTCGCCGATCGCGTCCTTCGTGCGCGCCTCCGTCGCCCTGAGCGCCGCGCGCGCAGTGTCCCGGTCCGCGCGCGCTGCGGCCAGATCGCGCTTGAGCCGCGCGTTCTCACCCGCCAGATCACTGACGTTTGTTCGCCGGCGAACATCCCGTGCCTCTTCCCGCATAAGCGCACGCGTCCAGTGTTCGGCGCTGGCCAGATCAAGCAGGCGCTCCTGCTCGACCTCGGGCAAAGCCACCACTTCAAGATGCAGGTGGAATGAAACATTTGTTCGCCGGCGAACAGGCTGGAAAACCCTGGCGACCGAGACGAACTTGCGGATATTGCCCTCGCTCTCGCCAACGATCCCCGCCGCCTCCGCCAGGGTCGAGATGACCCCTGAGGCGGCGACCGCCCAGTCACCGATGCGCCATTCGAACGCACTGTCACACCGCTCCCGCGCCAGCCCAAGACCGATATCTCGCCAGTCGGCGTGCGAAAGTTCGCCGGCGAACACAAGCCCGGGAGCACCCGCAGTATCAACAAGCCTCAGGTCGGCCCGATCCGTCATGACATCCCCTCCCCTTGAACCGATGGCGGAACAGACCTCACCATCCGGTAAAGCCAGAGCCGTCCGCCCGTGGCCGGGTCGCGGACCTGGCGGCAGGCGATCTCCGCCCCGTTGGCGCGCAACTCGGCGATACAGGCATTGACCGCGCAGACCCGCGCGCCCGTGATGATCTCAAGCGTCGAGCGCTCGGTGCCATCCCGGAGCATCTCATGCACCCGCTTGAGCCGGGGCGACCGGGAGAGCCGGGCCGCATGCATCACGCCGCCCCCCCGGCCCGGCCGCTGTCCAGCCGGTCCAGCACCTCGGCCGCCATCAGCGCCGCCGTGTCGGATGTCTCCAGCCGCTCCCGCGCCCGGCGCAGCCCGTGGAGAACCGTCGTGTGATCGTGCCCCCCGAGTGCGGCGCCGATGCGCGCCAGCCCCGCCCCGGTCAGCGCCGCTGCGATGAGCATCGCCAACTGGCGCGCGCGTACCACATCCTGCGTCCGGCCAGGGCCGCGCAAGGTCTCCGCGTCCAGCCCGGCGACATGCGCCGTCATGCACACGATCCGCGCCAGGGCACGGGTCTCACCGCCCGGCAGGCCATCCAGAGGTCCGAGACCTTCGAGCGCGCCGCGCCAGGGTGCCCCGGCGGGTGCCGCACACCCGGCCCGCTCCGGGGACAGGATGAGGCGGTCCCAGGCGCCCGTGGCCTCAAGCTGCCGCGCGGCGGCGACCGCGATGCACATCTGCAGCAGCGCCGCGCGAGCCGTGGACGCATCCCCCGCAGGAGCCATCAGGCGTCCCGCTTCCGCCAGCGCCCGGCGCAGGGTTCCGATCCGGGCCACAAGGGTGCCTCGGCTGCTCATGGGCTCACCCCCGCCGCGTGGGCAAACAGCAAGCCCAGCCAGAGCATCCCGAATATCGCCGCCACCCCGATCAGATCGCCGATCCAGTGATCCTCCAGCGCCGCAAGAACCTGGCCCAGCCACCGGAAAAAGGCCCCGGCCCTGCGCGCGATGGGGGACAGAACTTCCCGCCAGCGGGAACTTGTGCGCAGGGCCGGGGCAGGTGCCGCCGCGCGAGCAGTCAGCGCAGGCGGTGGACAGGGAGATCGGGACACGTGCGGGCTCATGCGACCACCCGGGCGCGCGTGCCCAGCAGGTCGGAAATCAGATGGGCGAGATACCCCTCGCAGGCCGGGCAAAGCGTGAGGGTCCACATATGCGCCGCCCCGCCCGGCAGGTCACCCGCCGCCAGATCGGGGATGTCCATAAGCGACACCGTGCGCGGATGCGCGCCGGGGCCGTCGCAGAGGCTGCAGGCCGGGTGCGACGGGGCCTCGTCACGCCGGGGCGCATGCACGTCGGGATGGACGGTGATGAACCCGTCCGCCTCAGACGGCGGATCAGACGGCGTGGGGGCCGGGTCAGACGCGGCGGCCGGGGCGGGCATCGTGACACCCGATCCGTCCGCCGCTACCATCGGCGTTGCAACACACCCGATGGAGAAAGAACCATGACAGGCCCGAGCCTCGAAATCATCCAATGGCCCGCCGAATTTGACTATCTTCTGCCAAGCCTGTGCAAAACGGAGCACCAGATCATAAAAGAGACGCCCTTTGAGGATGGCCATGTGCGCCACACACGCCAGCCGGCGCAGCCGATGTTTCGGGGACGGGTTTCGGTTACGGCCCAACAGCGCGACCGGCTTCAGGACTTTTTCCTGAATCACGCTCGATGCTTTTTTGTGATGATCTGGCCGGAGACCGGAACACCTGCCTATGCCCGGATTGGCCCGCCGCCATCCGTCTGCAGCCAAACCATGACCAAGGCCGGCGACGTGCAAACCGAGACCTGCGATCTGGAAGTCGTACTCATGGATGTCACGGCGAATGTCGAAAAGGCGATTTCGCAAGGTACTATACCCCCTCCCTGAACTCGACTGTCAGTCCGAGCATGCCTGGAAAGCGCTCTTTCATGACGGCACACCACTCGGTCGCGATGCACGCACCCGGATCGGGATCCCATTCGGGCGGCATGGCGGTCCAGCCGACGCCCGGGAAAAAGCGAGCCGTGCTGCCGTCGGCAAAACTGATGAACTGGTCGATCCGCTGCGGGGTGTTGAATCTCATGTCACCCCCTCCGCGCCCGCGTCGTGACCTCTGCCGTCGCCCTCCCGGACCGGCACCAGCGCGGCCACCCGGTCGGCGAGGCGGTCCCGGCAGACCGGGCACAGCTCAATCATCCGCGCGCAGGCCACCGCGTCGGTCTCCATGGCCCCGTCATCGACCCGGATCAGCGCCAGTTCGTAAATCCCGGCGGAACGCCGCCCGCATCTGTCGCAGCGCGCGCTCACACCGCATCCTCCCGCTCAGCGAGATGCGCTGCGGCCTCCGCCCCGGCGCGTGTGGGATGATCCGAAACCCACTCGGACCTCCCGTCGGCCTGAACCCGGTAAAGCCCGAACCGCTCCGCGTCCGCCTCGCCGCAGAGCACCCAGCCGCCCTGCGGGTGGCCCAGGTCGCGGCAGACCGGATCGACGCTGAAATACGTGGCCCCGTCCGCATCGCAGTCCCGCTGCGCGAGCGGCAGGTCAGCCGGGCTCCGGGGGCACACGGTCTTCATGCAGCATCCTCCGGCGGTGCCTCGGTCAATGCCAGTGCCGCAGGTGATTTCGGTGTAGGCGCAGGGCGCGGGATGTCGGCGGGCCAGGGGGTGTTGGCGGGCCAGTGGTCGGAGAACCATTGCGTCACGCGGATATGCAGATCGGTCGTACAGGTCCGCTTTCCCGAACCCAGATCTACAAAGAACGATCCGCGGCCAGCGGCAAGGTGACCAACTCGCCAGAGACTGATGTTTCGGGCGTCGGCAAATGCTCGGGCAAGCGTCACGAGATTGGCATCTAGGGAATTCATGCCTCACTTGATAAGGCATATATTCCCTAGTGTAAAGCGTAAACTTCGTTATAGGGAAGTAATGCCCTACCCAAATACGATACTAAAAGCCGCAGCGCACAGTGGGAGATCTGAGCGAGACATATCCATAGCGGCCGTTGGCCATGAAAGTGCCATTCGAAGCCTAAAGCGCGGTTTAGATGCCCGCGCTTCTACTCTTGAGGCACTGTGCAGAGAACTCGGCTTGGAATTCTACATCGGCCCGCCGCGCGGGGGTGCTGCCGCCGAATCGCCCGGGGAGCCACCGCCCGCCTGGCAGTCCTTCACCGAGGCCACACTGCCGCACAAGGGCCTGGCCAGTTGCAGCGTGCAGGGCTGGGGGAAGAACCAGCCGCTGCGCGATCCCTTGCCCAAACCGGAGACTGTTATGGACGAAGATGCCTTCTATGTGTCGGCCTCGGGCCAGTCGATGATCCCCGAGGGGATTGATGGCGGCGCGATCTGTCTGGTCTCGCCGGGCACGGAGGTAAGGGATGGCGACCGGGTCTGGGTGCTCGACCACCAGGGCCTGGCCGCAATCAAGCGGCTCATAAAGCGCGGCGAGGACGGGCGGCTCTTCCTGCGCGGCTGGATGCCGAAGCGGGACGGGCAGCAGAAGAGTTTCGAGGAAGAGCGCTTTGCCGCCGGCATCCGCGAAGTTTACCCGGTGGTGGCGGTGTTCAGGGGCAAACCCGGCTCGGAGAATTGCGAATACATCCCCGACCCCAAGCCCCCGGCCCATGCAGATCCCTCCAATATCGCGCCGCTGGAGCGCATCCCGAAACCTGTCACCGATCTTCTGGGCCTGCCCGAGGGGGCGAGCGCCGACGCGGTTGTGGCGGCGATCCAGACGCGGCTAACGGGCCGGGGCACAGCCCATGCCAGTCCCGTCGCTGCGCTGGACAAGCGCAGCATGGGGCAGTTGCTCGACAGCAAGCTCAAGTCAGAGACCCGTGCGCTGGAAGCCAAGCTGGCAAAAAAGCTGGACGCGCTTGCCGATCGCCTGCAGTCCCCGGCGGAGGCCGCGACCGAGGCGGCAGGCATCCATAGGCTCTTCATGCGGATTGCGCGTGACGTGCATGCGGAGGGCGGAACTGGCGAGGAAATACTTCAAGAGGCGACGGACAGGGTCATGATCGCTGCCGATGATCTGCCCCGGAATCTGGATGTGGAACGGGTCGTCGCGATCCGCGCCACGGGGTATTCGATGGAGCCGACCATCCGCACCGACGATATACTGGTCCTTAACCTCGACGAAACCGAGCCACGGGAGGGCGCGATTTTCGTGGTCAGGACCGACACGGGCCTTGTCGTAAAACGGCTGCAACAGGATGGCGACGCCTGGACCATGGTCAGCGACGCTGGCGACCGGGACCCGCGCCCGGTCGCGGAGGGCGACCGCATTGTCGGTCGGGTCGTCTGGTTCGGACCGGAGGGTGCGATTGTGGTTGGGGGGTGAATCTGGTTGTCAAAAAACACCAAGTATCCCATATTTGGAACATAGCAAGAGATGGGGACTTCCAAATGAGCGAGACAGTAAAGCTGAACCCAGGTGCCTTCAATCGCGGTGTTGACGATACGCTAACTCTTCGTCCGCTGCGTAAGATTGCGCATAACTTGCTTACGCGGAGTGGTGCATGCTCCAAAAAGCCCAGCCCAAAGGGCAGGAACGCGGCTGAATCGATTGTAGATCAAAATGGCCATAAAAAAGTCGGATGACGAGCCGGGAACAAGAAACGACCCAAGCGTCAATATTGAGAATTTTCACTACACTGGAAACGATTTAACCGAACTTCGAAAGCTAGCGGAAACCAGCCCCTGAGATCAGCAACTCGCCGACCCGGCGGGTTGTTTTCGCATTGACCGAATAGCGCGTCTGGACCTCTTCGATGGTCGCCCATGCGAACATCTCGCGGATTTCGGGTCGGTCGTTGATCGACAGGATGAACCGGCCCTTCAGCCCCTTGAGCATCTCCGCCAGCCGGGCGAAGTCGCCCCGGTCGAACACGTCCTGTCCGTAGTCGGCCTCGTGGCCCATATAGGGCGGGTCGATATAGAAGAGCGTGAAGGCCCGGTCATAGCGCGGGATGAAGGTGGCCCAGTCGAGGCATTCGATATGGACGCCCTGCAAGCGGTCATGGGCGCTGCGAATCAGTGCGCCCATACGGCCGGCGGAGAGGCGCGCAGGATGATGGACCGATGACCCCATCTGGCCCGGCGTGGCGAGATGGGCGGGTTTTCCGCCGAAACTCATGCGCTGGAGTGAAGCCCAGCGGGCGGCACGGCGGATATCTGTGAGCGTCTCCGGCGGGGTTGCGAGCAGTCGGGCGAACTCGGCGCGCGCGGCCAGACAGAGGTCGAACTCGGCGGCCAGCGCGTCCGCGTGATGGCGCAGGACGCGGAAGAGATCGACGATCTCGCCATTGATATCGTTGAGGATTTCGGACTTCGGGCGAGAGGCGCGCCGCAGGAACACCCCGCCCATGCCGGCAAACGGCTCGGCGTAGCAGGTATGCGGGATCGCCTCGATGCGCGCGGCGATGGTCTTTGCGAGATATTTCTTGCCGCCGAACCAGGGCGCGAGCGGCTCGGCGGGCGGGGCCGGCGTGAGCGCGCCGGGCTCTGCCGGGATGTCATCGGGCATGGACAAGGGGGCTGCCTCCCACGATCATGATCCTGCCGCAGCTGCGGTGGCGGGACGGCCAGGGCTGGCCGGTTCTGGTCGTGGGAGGATCATCTCCCGGTTCGGGGTGTTCTAACCACCCCGGCCCCCGTCCTGGCCATCATTGGCGCGGTGGCGGCGTTGCGGCGGCATAACATGCCGCAAGGGGTTCGGGCAGCGGACCATGGTCCGCCGGTGTACCGGAATGGGAGGAATGAACGGATGACCTGCTTCGCGCCTGGCCCGCTTCAATAAACCGCGATTTTATGTGCGGGCAGGAGTTCTTTGAGTACGAAGTGCCGATGCCAGCTCGCAGCCTGTTGGAATCGGTAAGCATTGCTATCAATCGCTTTTTCAGAGGACTCAAGGGACGGAAATCGCGTTATTTGATCGGCCCAATCCGCTTCGTTATACTGAATTTTTGCCTCATCCGGCTTGAACCCGACATTTTTGTTTTCTTTGATCATTTTGAGCCACATTGAGCTTCGATCTTCCTTCGCGCCCTCGAAGCAAACAACCGCCATGACCTCGTCTTTGATGGAGTTGAATGTGACTGGATTTGTCGATGCGTATCGCTTTTTTGCGAATGACATAAAGTACCCATGTGTACGCTCGCAGGCATCCATGTAGTCCTTGGGGTTGTCTCTGTCTGCAAAGCGCCCGTTTTCTGGCCTCGGCTTCTCGAATTCAACCCCCCAATGGAGAAATGGCCGATCAGGGAATGTCGCAACGCCCCCATGGCCGAGCGCCGCACTCACCGTTTCAGAGAACCAGCTGGCAACCTTGAACGGTGCGTATCTTGTCATGAAAGATTGCTTTTTACCAATGATATAGCGTTCCATTTCGGCGTTCTCTACATCAATTGGCACACAGGTATCGCCCTTGACGAGATTGAATTCCGAACCAATTCCGGAAAATCCGTAATGCGCAAAAGTATCCATGTACACGTGCGCTGACAGCCCGAGAAGTTCCAGCCCAAAACGGGAATCGACGGCCTTGGCGACGTGATGGTCCATCATTTCGTTTGCGGTGTCGCTGTCCTTGACGCACAGAAGTCTTTCTTCCAGCGCGGTTCCCTTTCCGCCCGGCAAAAAGTGAAACGGCACCCAAACGCGCCGCTGCTCATCTGGATCAATTTTCGAGTTTGCAACCGCTTGCCCAAGCGTGTGCACGGTCGCCGTTCCAACCAGCCGACCACCATCGCCATGCACTTCCGTATCTGTTTGTGTTGAGTCATCGACAAATTGGGCCGCATAGGCGACGATTTGGGCGTCTCGGGCCGGAATACCCGCGGCCCGGGCCATGACATAGGTTCCGTAGTAGTGCATGTCTGCCTGCATTTTGCATTCCCCTGATTATCGAGCACGCTCCTGGAGTATACTTGACGCCGCCCTCGTTATGCAAATGATCGGTGGCGGTCGCCTACGCCTTTTCAGGTTCTGTTGAGCCGTCTTCCTAATTCACGATTTTGCGTCGATCATCCGGCGTGGCGACCAGGACTTCCAGCCGCTCCGAGAGCCTGTCGATGGCCTGGATCAGAGTGTCGATCTTTCCCTTGGCGTGTTGGCGTTTTTTGCACATGTCGGTCTCCATGGGGTGTCGGGGTTGTGGGTGGCAGCGATCCCACCACATTCGGACCCTGGTTTGTAGCGGACCATGGTCCGCTGCGCGCCTCCGCGATCACGGCACCAGATGCCCATGCCCGGGACAGGCGGCGGCGAAGTCGGCATAGGCTTCGGCGATCTCGCGCTGCGTCTCACTGGTATCGCTCCGGGACCGCGTCGGCAGGCTTGTCCCCCAGACGCGGCAGAGGGTGGCCTCAGTCGCGCCACCCGGCGCCCTCGTATTTGCGCAGCCGCTCAGGATCAGCGCGGCTGCGAGCAACGTCATCTTCGATGTCTTCCGCATGTTCGTGGTCCTTCAGTTGTGCGTCGCGTCTCTCGTCCCGGCGGGCGTCCCTGCGGATCATGGCCATGACCACGGCACCAAGGGCGGCGAGGCCCGCATAGAGCGCGGCTTTGGAGGGGATCAGGCGGGCGAGGACGGCGAACATCAGGTGCCTGTGGTGGCGGCCTTGACGGCCCACATGGCGGCTTCCTCGACGGCGGTGATCGCCAGCGAGGCGTGGCGCGCGGCGGCGGGATTGTCCTGCCGGGTCGCTTCGCATTCGCTGATCAGCGCTGCGGCGAGCATCTTGATCCGGTCCACCTGGACGCTTTCGGATGGATTGAACCCCTGGCGCACGAGATCGCGGGCGCTCTCCGAGACCGCTGTTTGCGTTCCATTGTTCAGGGCGGAGTGGGTCGTGACGTGCATTTTGAGGTCCTTTCAGGGACTGGTGTATCAGGTAGGTTCGCCGATCTTTGTCGCGGCGGCCTGCCAGTTCGTTCCGCTGGCGGCGACGCAGGCCACCCCGTCGGGGCGGATGATGATCGCGGTCCATGTGCCGGTCTCCGGGTTGGCCACGAGCACCATAAGCGCCCCTTTCGCGGTCAGGCCAAGGCTCTGGGAGGTCTCGCCATAGCGCGCCTCCAGCCGGGCTCTGAGGGTATCGGTATCAAAGCAGGCGGACCCGTTGGCGGTGGCGGAGGTAGCCTGCAGTGTTGCGGTCAGGGCGAGTGCGACGACGGCAGTTCGCATATCAGCGGTCTCCCCCGGCCCACTTCCTGAGCCGCTCGCGCATGATCCAGAGGGCGGCGAGGGCGATTGTTCCGGCGAGGGTCAGGGCAATTGCCTGCGCGGTGCCGTCGAGTGCGGCGAGTGCTGTTGCACCGGTGCCTGTGGCGGCGGCGATCTGGGTCGCTGAGGCCTGCAGCGTAGTGGATTGCACGGGGCTCGTGCGCACGGGCTTGCCCGCGCGCCACTCCGGCACACTGAAACAGGGACAGGCCTTCGCGGCATACTGGTTGTGGCCGGAGACCTTGAGGTCGCCGAACCGCGACCCTAGCCGCTCGATCAGCCCCCGCAGAGCCCTCTCCTGCTCGGGCGTGAAATGATCGCTGAACAAGTCGTTCTCCGAGCCGCCATGACCGCCGAACAGCGCAATGCCGATGCTGCGCTTATTGTGTCCCTTGGCGTGTGCGCCAGCGCGCTCAAGCGGACGCCCCTCGCTCACCGCGCCGTCCCGATCAATCAGAAAGTGGTAGCCGATATCGGACCAGCCGCGATCCTCGACGTGCCATCGGCGGACCTCGGCGACTTTCTGGTTGGCGTTTCGGCTTTTCCACCAATCGGCCCGAGTGGCGGTGCAGTGGATGATGATCTCGTCGATCCGGCGGGACATGGGGCTTCCATAGAGGTTGCGGTGGGATCAGGCCCATCCTAGCGCGCACGCCGGGTCGTTGTTAGCGGACCATGGTCCGCTGCACCCGCGCGCCGGGATCGGCTATACCGGGCGGTGATATGCCCGATCCCATGCTCCACAATCCCGCCCCTTCGCCCTCTACGCCGGGCGGACCCGCTACGCTCTCCGCCCTTGACGGCTGGATCGACATCTGCCGCACGGGAAGCTTTACAGCCTCGACCGGGCCTGTGACGCTTGACGAGGCCGATCTCGACGAGATGGTGGCCAATTTCGAGCGCGCCGACCCGGCCCCTGTCGTGCTCGGCCATCCGACGAGCGACGATGTTCCCGCGCAGGGCTGGGTGGATCGGCTGCGCCGTGTCGGCGACCGCCTTCAGGCGCGGCTCACGCGGCTCGACGAGGGCTTCCGGGCGGCCTGTCAGGCGGGCCGGTATGCCCCCCGCTCGATCGGTGCAGTCAATGACCACGCAGGCTGGGTGCTTGACCACCTGGCGTTTCTGGGCGCGGCATCGCCCGCCGTTGACGGGCTGGCACCATCACATTTCTCGCGCCACCCGAAGGGCATGACGATCGCGCTGTCCGCGCCGATCGATACCGCGCTGGCCGCCCCGCTCGGAGGGGCCGAGGAGCGTCTGGGCTGGTATGCGGTCGAGAGCATGCTGCGCTCGCTGCGCGAATGGGTGATCGAGCGCTCGACGATCACGACGGCCGACCGGGTGATGCCGGCATGGTCGCTCGATACGCTGCGCGAGCTGGCAGAGCCCGAGGATATGGTGGCGCTGGTCGGCAGGCTCGGCGCGACCCTCGCCACCGGCACAGACCCCGGCACAGACCCCGGCGGCGCACCCGCCCCTCACTTCACCTCCCGCCGCGCGCCGGCGGTCACTGAAAAGGAACCCCCGATGCCCGACGACATTCCCATCCCCGGCGCAACCGCGCCAGCCGCAGAGCCGCCCGCCGCGGGCGGGGAACTGGCGGTGCAGGTCGCCGAACTTACCGCGGCGCTGACAGGCGAGCGCGTGGCCCGCCTGGCCGCCGAACAGCAGGCCGCGGCGCGCACCCGGATCGCCGCCCATGTCCAGGCCGGCCGTGTGCTGCCCGCCGAGGCGGAACCACTGACGGCGCTTTGCGCAAGTCTGGCGGGAACCGGTGAGGGCGACACCATCGCGCTGAGCGCTGAGGACGGCACCGCGACGCGCGCCAGCCCGGCGGATGTGCTGGAGGCGTTCCTCAAGGGTCTGCCCCGGCGCGGGCCGGAGCTGCGCGAACTCTCGGGCGAGGCGCCAGGCGTGGATATTTACACCCAGGCAGCCGATCCCGCCGGGGTTGACCGGAATGTGCTGGCGCGCCGCGCCAATGCGCTTCTGGCCGCGGACACCACCGGCACGCTGACGCTGGATCTGGCGGTGCGCCAGGTTCTCGCAGGGGAGGCGGCGCATGCATAACCCAACACTTACCCGCGCCTTTCTGGCGGGCGGCACCATCAAGGCACGACGCATCGTGCAGATCGGTACCGCCGACGGCGCTGTGATCCAGGCCGACGCCGACAGCGATACCACGATCGCCGAGCGCCCGATCGGCATCTCCTCCGAGGTCAACACAGCGTCCGGCGCGACGGTGGATGTCCACCTCGCCGGCATTGCCCTCTGCGTGGCGGGCGGTGCGGTCACGCGCGGCGCGTCGGTCAAGGCCGATGCCAGCGGCAAGGCGGTCGCAACCGAAACCGGGAACGATTTTGTGGTCGGCATTGCCCTGACCTCCGCCGCGGCGGACGGCGACATCATCCCGGTGCTGATCGCACCGCAGCGCATCTACATGATGGCGCGCGCGTTTACGGCCGGCGGGCCCATCGCGGCGCGACGCATCGTGCAGATCGGCACCGCCGATGGTGCGGTGATCCAGGCCGACGCCAGCAGCGATACCACGATCGCCGAGCGCCCGATCGGCATCTCCTCCGAGGTCAACACAGCGTCCGGCGCGACGGTGGATGTCCACCTCGCCGGGACCGCCCTCTGCGAGGCGGGCGGTGCGGTCGCGCGCGGTGCCAGCCTAAAGGCCGATGCCGACGGCAAGGCGGTCGCAACCACAACCGCGAAAGACTTCGTTGTCGGCATCGCCCTCACCGCGGGCGCGGACGGTGCCATCATCCAGGTGCTGGTCGCACCGCAACGGATCTGAGGAGACAGCAGATGCCCGACCCAATCCCCCATCCCGGCTCGGCCTATCCGGTCGACGAGACGCGCACCGGCATTGCGATAGGGTACCGCAACCCGGCCTACATCGCCGATCTGGTGCTGCCGCGTGTCACGGTGCCCTTGCGGACCTACCGCTACACCGCTTATCCGCTGGCCGAAAGCTACACGCTTCCCGACACGCGGATCGGGCGGCGCTCGGACCCCACGACCGTACACCTGAGTGCGACCGAGATGGCCGGCATGGTCACCGATTACGGTCTGCAGGACCTCATTCCGGACGATGACATCCGCAACATACCCCCCGGCGTCTCCGACCCGCGCGACCGCTCGGTGATGACACTGACCGACCTTCTGGCCATCGGGCGCGAGAAGCGCGTGGCCGATCTCGTCCTGAACGCCGCCACATATGCCGACACCAACAAGGTGACGCTGGGGGTCAACGACCAGTGGTCGGCTGACCACGCCCATTCCGATCCGGTCGATGATATTCTCAAGGCGATCGACGCGATGATCGTGGCGCCCACGCATCTTGCCATGGGTTCTTCGGTCTGGCTGAAGCTCAGATCGCACAAGAAGATCGCCAAGGCGGTCAACGCGACCTCGGGCGATGTCGCCATCGCCGCGCGGCGCGCCATTGCCGATCTCTTCGAACTTGAGGACATCGTCGTCGGACAGAGCCGGATCAACACCGCCGCGCAAGGCCAGCCGCCAACGCTCGCCCGCATCTGGGGCAAGTCGGCGCTGCTCTATCGCCGGTCGCCCGCGCCTGATCCCATGGGCGCACCGCAACTGGGTGTGACCGCGGGCTATCGTGGTCTTGAGGTCTATTCCCGATTCGAGGGTGCGCGCGGCGCACGCGGGCTGCACCGCATCCGCGTGGTCGACAGCTGCGAGGAGCGGATTCTGGCCCCTGCGGCCGGCTATCTTATCAAAGACGCCGTGGCGTAACGGGTGGGGTGAGAGATGACGCAGCGGAAACCGGCCAAACAGACGACGACCCCCGCGAAGGATCCTCCGGGTGCCGGGACTGACAAAACGGTCCGCGTCCGGCTGACCACGCCGGTGCAGATCGACCGGGTCCGCCATGAGACCGGAGCCATTCTGGACATGGTGCCGGGCATCGCCGACGGCCTGATCGCCGACGGCGCGGCGGTTCCCGCCGAGGCAGAGGATGAGGTATGAGGCCGACCCGTTACGCGACCCGCGCCGATCTGGTGGCGCGCTTCGGGTCTTGCGAGATCGGCGATCTGGCTGACGAGGACATGGACGGGCGCGACGATCCGGGCCGCATTGACGCGGTCCTGGCGGATGTCTCCGCCGAGATCGACGCGGCCCTGGCGCGGGCCTGGGATCTGCCGCTGGAAGGCCCCGGCCCCTGGCCGGCGCTGACCGCGGCGGCCTGCGATCTGGCGCGGCTCAGGCTCTATGACGAGGCACCGCCCGAAGGCGTGATCGCCCGCGCCCGCGCGGCGCGCTCGGCGCTGCGCGGGTTGGTCGATGGCAAGAGCGCGCTGCTTGACGCCGCCAGTTCCATCGTGGCGCGCCGCGAGGAGACGCTGATCTCTGTGCGGGGGCCGTCTGCGGTGATCGCCGTCGCCCTGGGCCGTGGCGCACCGGGGGAGTGCTGACATGGCCGGTGCCGGCGTCAGGATCGATCTGGAGTGGGACGATGCGGAGGTCCGGGGGGCGCTCACGCGGATGGAGCGCGTCGCGGAGGACCCGCGCGCGGTCTTTGACGAGATCGGCGCCATGCTCGTGGCGACGGTCGCGCGGCGCTTTGAGACCGGGACCGGCCCGGATGGCAAAAAATGGC
Source organism: uncultured Paracoccaceae bacterium (assembly GCA_951812305.1). Classification (GTDB taxonomy): domain Bacteria; phylum Pseudomonadota; class Alphaproteobacteria; order Rhodobacterales; family Rhodobacteraceae; genus Rhodobacter_B. The sequence continues at coordinate 347,666 of CATOSB010000001.1, read as the reverse complement.
CACCCTCGAAACGCGCCGGTCGGGACGGCGGGCAGACACTTGTCAAATCCGGGCGTCTGGGATCGTCGGTCACCCACCGCGTCGACGCGACCGGCGTCGATGTCGGCACCAATGTCATCTATGCCGCGATCCACCAGTTCGGCGGCACCATCAAACAGAAGGCCCGCCGCCAGACGCTGGCCTTCCGCCGCGTGAAGACCGCCTCGGGTGCCTATGTGATGCGCTTTGCCTCGCGCAAGAGTACCCGGGCGCGCAAGGCGGGCACGGTACGTGTGGCATTCGCCGAAATCGGCGCCCGCGAGATCGCCATGCCGGCCCGGCCCTTCCTGGGGCTTGATGCGTCTGATCGCGATGCGGTGCTGGAGATTGCGGCGCGTGCGATCAGCCGGGCCGCAGGAGCCACGTCATGACCCGGCTGGAGACACCCCACACCGCACCCGATCCGGGCCTGCTGATCTGCGATGCGCTGACCGAGCATCTGGCACCGCTCGCCGGTCCCGGCCGTCCGTTTCGCCGCGTGATCGGCTTGCTGGATGCGGCGGCCGAGACCACGCTCAAACCACCCGTCCTGGCGGTGGTGCCGGCGGCGTTTTCCGCCGGACCCAACCGCACCGGCCGGGCCGGCGCGCTGCAAGAGGTCACGCTGACCATCGCCACCACGATCCTGATCGCCGCCCCGGACGATCCGCGCGGCAGGAAGACCCGATCCCGGGGCCGCCTGGCGGAGCTTCTGGGCCCGGTGCGCAGGCGGCTTCTCGGCTGGTGCCCCGACCCCTGCGCCGGTGTTCCGGGCCGCCCGGCCCCGCTGGCGCTGGTCTCCGGGCGTTTGCTGGAGATCGAGGCCGGACGCGTGGTCTGGCAGGACGAATGGGCGGCCAAATACTGGATACATGCCCAGCCACCAGAGGATACATTATGATCAGCAATCATCGAGACAACATCATCGTCGGGGCGGGAGATTTATATTTCGCGCCCCTTGAACCCGGCGGGGCCCTGGGCGCGGAGCGCCATCTCGGCCATGTCAGCCAGGCCACGCTCGCCATTCAGGAGGAGCGCGTCACGGTGCAATCCTCCTCGGGCCCGCCGCGCACGCTGGTCGATGCCGTCCGCTCGGTCACCCGCACCATCACGATGACCTTGAACGACATGTCGCTCGCCAACCTTGCCGCCTTTCTCGGCTCGGACGCCGCCCTGCCGCGCCCGGAGGAGGCGGTCAAGGATGACGAGATCGCCGTGGCCGCGATCGAGACCGGGCCCTGCTACGGCCTGCCAGGCGCGCGCGGACGCAAGGTCAAGGATCTGGTGGTCTACAAGGCGAAAAACAAGGCCGGCACCAAGCTGGCGGTCGGCACCCATTACCGCGCCGAGGAGAGTCACGGCCGCCTCCGGCTCCTGCAATCCGACGGCGGTGCCGCAAACGGCGATACGCTCTATGCCAGCTACACCGTGACCAAAGGCGAGCGCCTGGCGATCGACCACCCGCAACCGGTGCGCGGCGCGCTGCGCTATATCGAGCTCTCGCCCGATATCGTCCCTGACAGCCATGGGCGGCATTACTACGCGCCGCTCGTCTCGCTGCGCCCCGCCGGCGATCTGTCGCTCATCGGTCAGGATATCCAGGGACTGCAGATCGCCGCGCTCATCCTCCAGCCGGCGGATTGCGGCGCCGCCCTCATCGTCGATGGAGAGCCCCTTGGCACGTAAACCCGCAAAACCCCGAAAACCCCGAAAAGCACGAAACATCACACCAAAGCCCGCCCCGGCATCCGATGCCAAGGCGCTCGAGATCCTCGATCCCGATATCGCGCTCGAGGTGGCCGATCCGGACACCGGGAAACCGGTGCAGATCACGGTGCGCGAGTTCCGGTTCCGCGAGGGGCTCGAGATCCGCGCGCTGGCCGGGCCGCTGATTGCCGACCTGGCGGCACAAGTGGGCGACGAGGCCGAGCCTTCGGGCGGCGTGGTAGAGGCGGCGCTTGCCGCTCATGGCGATCTCTGGCTGGAGATTGCGGCCCGCGCTTGCGGGCGCGAGGTGGACTGGCTGGCCCGGCTCCGGGACGCGGATGCGGCAAAGGTTTCGGGCGCGCTCTGGCAGGCGAACATGGGTTTTTTCGTGCGCCACATCGTGGCCGAGGCCGGGCCGGGATGGATGGCACGCCTGTCGGCCTCGCAGACATCCTCGCAACCCTTGCCGCCGAGGGGCACGGAGACATCCGATCCCTCCCGGACACATTGACATGGCGGCAGATCATGCTCCTGTGGCAGGCCGGCGAGACCCGGCGCGCCCGCGAGGCGCAGACCCTTGCCACGGCGCTGGCGGCAGGCCTGCTGACACGGTGACGCCGGCATGAGTGGCGATCTGGACCTCGCCCTGCGGATCCGCGCCGATCTGGATCAGGCACGCGCCGAATTGCGCCGCTTGCGCGCGGAGACCGGGCAGGCCGGCACCACCGCGCGAACCGCGGGGCGGGGCTATGAGCAGGCTGCCTCGGGCATCGCCCGCAGCACCACCGCCGCCCGCGGCGCCGCCACCGCACAGGAGCGGCTCACCCGGGCCACCCGGGCCGGGGCGGCGGCCACTGCCGGACAGGCGACAGCCGCGCAGCATGCGGCGCGCGCCGCGCGGGAGTTGAGCGCAGTGCGGGAGCGCGTAAGTGCGGCGGATACCAAGGCCGCCCGAGCGGCGCTGAAGCTGGCCGTGTACCGTGATCGCGCGGCACGGGAGGCGCTGCGTGTGGCGCGGGCGGAGACCTCCGCGGTTATGGCCACCCAGCGCGCCGCGCGGACCGCATTGCAGGCCGCCACCGCGCAGGAGCGGCTCACCCGGGCCACCCGGGCCGGGGCTGCGGCGGGCCTGGCCCATCGCCAGGCTATGGGGGCCAGCCGGGCCTCCCTGATCAATGTCGGCTACCAGGTGCAGGACGTGGCGGTGCAGATGGCCTCCGGCACCGCGGCCTCCCGCGCGCTCAGCCAGCAGTTGCCGCAGTTGCTGTCGGGGTTCGGGCTTCTTGGTGTCGTCCTCGGCACCGCCTCGGCCGTGCTCATCCCCCTGGCCGGGCATCTCTTCGGCGCCGGCGAGGCGGCCGAAGAGGCTGGCAACGCCACCGACCGGCTGGCCGACAGCACCGACCGGCTGCGCGGCCTGCAAGATCTGCGCGGCGATCTCGACGCCATTCGCGAAAAATACGGCGAAGTGACGGCCGGGGTCTACGCGCTCATCGCCGCCGAGCGGGAGATTGAACGCCGCGCCAGCGCCCGTGCCGCCCGGCAGGCGGTCGAGGACATTCTGTCCGGCGATCTCGCCGCCAAGACGCTCGACAGGACCGCATATTCCGCCCGTGCCGCCGGGGAGAAAGCCGCGCTGGAGTTTGCAGAAGCGTTCCGGCAGCATGTTGCCCACGCCGGCGATGCGGAGGCTTTTGGCCGGAAGTATAATGCTGCGATCCAGCCATGGTCACGGGTCAACCCGCGCGATGTTCTCTACCAGTTCGGATTTGCGGATATTGCCGACGAGGCGAAAGCCGCCGGTGTCTCCGTAGAGGCGCTGGCGCTGGCCGTCTTTGACCTGCAAACGAATTCCGACTTTGTCGGGGATAAGATCGCAGAGCGCCTGAATCTGGCGGAGGCGGGCTTTGAGAAGCTGGCCGCGAAGACGGGTCTGAGCGTCGACGCCGTCAGAGAGGTCGGCGCGGCGCTTGAGGCGCTCCGCGACGCGGACGGGATCAAGGCCCAGCAGGAGGCCGCCACAAGGCTGCGCCATGCGCTCCGCGCCGCCGCCAATGCGGCCCCAGACCTTACGGATGATCAGCAAGCCCAGAACGATCAGCTGCTGGGTGACGTGGTGGATCTCGAGGGCCATCTGCGTGAATTGCTCGCAACCGATGGCCGCAACCCGGGCCTCGACACGATGTCCGAGCAGGCGCGCACGCTGGCCGAAGAATTCGAACGCGCCCTGGCCGCGCTCGATGGGCTCGCCGCCGGGGCAAGCCATGGCCTCGCGATCGCGCGCATCCGTGCCGCGACCGTAGGCCAGCCGGTGCAGAGGGCCCGCGCGGAGGCGCTGCATGACGCCGAGGGCAATATCGCCGCCGCGGAGGCCAGCCTCCGGGGCCAGGGCGTGGACAGCGGCATAATTCAACAGATATTGCGGGACCGGCGGCTTGCAGCGCAAACCACTGCCGACGAAGCCGCCGAGGAGGCCCGCCTCAATCAGCAAACCGCCGCCGCGGAGGCCGCACTGCGCAAGGCCCGGCGCGGCGGTGGCGGGCGCGGCGGTGGCGGGCGCGGCGGTGGCGGGCGCGGCGCCGATCCCACCGCGACGCTGGAGCGCCGGCTCGAGGGTTATGTCCGCACCGCCGAGCGCGCCCGGGTGTCGCTGCAGGGCCTGGGCGAGGTCGAGGAGGCCCGCGCCATTGCGGCGGCCGAGGCCGCACATCTCGCCGAGGCGGCCATCGCCAAAGTGGGCGACGCACCCGGCGCCGCCGCGCAGGTCGCCGGGATCCGCGCGCTTGAGACCGCGCTGATCGCGGCGGCAACCGAGGCCGCGGAACTCAATCGCGAGCTGCGCCTCGGCCCGCAGGGCGCCGCCGCCATGGCCGGGGCGTTGCGGGACTATGCCGAGGACGCGATCCACGCCGGCGACGAGATCGCCGAGGCCACCACGCGCGCCCTGAAGGGCATGGAGGACGCGCTGGTGGGCTTTGTCACCACCGGCAAGATTGAGTTTTCCGGGCTGGTCGATGCGATCCTGGCCGATCTCGCCCGCATTGTCATCCGCCAGGGCATCACCGGGCCGCTGGCGGATGCGCTCAGCGAGGTCCTTGGCGGGATATTCGGCGGCGGAGCCGCCCCGGCAACATCTCCGCGACCGACCGCGCGGCCGTGGCATGTGGGCGGCGTCGTCACCGATACGCCTGCACTCTATCATTCCGGCGGTGTGGCCGGGGCGACAGCGCTCACCCGCGCCCGCGAGATCGTGACTGCGTCTTCCCGCCATGGTCCCTCGTCCCGCGAGGTGCCGGCCCTTCTCACCGCCGGCGAGGCGGTGCTGACCGCGCCCCAGGCGGCCGCGATCGAGGCGGCGCTGGCCTCGCTGGACCGGCCGCGGTTTCATGCGGGCGGTGTTGCCATCGACCCCGCCACGATCCCGAAAATATACGAGCCCGCCGCCCCGACCGTCGGTGTGTCGGCGGCGGCGACCGGCCAGGACATCGCCGACCGGCTTGCGGCCTCCCTGACGCCCCTCATGGAACGGCTGGCCAGCGCGGCGGACGGCCCTCGCCAACTCCGCGTCCATATCGACAACCAGGGCTCCGGGCCGCCGCTGCGGCCACGCGAGGCGGCTATTGAACCCGACATCGAGGGGGCGGTCGTCCGGATCATCACCGAGGACGACGCGACCGGCGGGCCGATCAGCCAGACCATGTCCCGCGCGATCGGCAAACGCCGGGGGGATTTCTGGTGAGCGCGCCGCTGCCTCTCTGGCCCTTCGAGGCCCGGATCGACGCCGAGGCGTTCGAGATCGGCCGGGCGGAGGATGTGCTGCGCACGCCGTTTGAGGACGGCACGGTGCGCCAGGCCCGCCGGGGGCGGGGCCTGCGCACATGGGACATCCTCGCACATCTCGACAGCGATGCCGCGCTGGAGCGGTTTTCAGGCTGGGCCGACGCCCATGCCCATCGCTGGTTCGCCTTTCCCGATCCGCTGGGGCCGGGATCCCTGCGCGTCCGTGTCCGGGGCGGGGCCGGCGGCATCACCGCCCGGGCCCGTGTCGCCGGAGGTCAACGCCGCTGGGAGTTGCGCCTGACGCTGGAGGGGCCCGCCTGATGCCCGCCCCCGGCTTCGATATCGCCCTGCGCGCACTCGCGCCCGAGGACATCGTCCCGGCGCTGGAAATCTGTCACCCGGCACTTGACGATCCCCTGCGCCTGGCGGTGTCGCCGGGGGACCGCGACATCGCGGGGCAGACATATACCGCCATCGCGCTGCGGCTAAAGATGGCCGACGACCGGGCCGGGCGGGCACCGCGCGCGGAGCTGCGCATGGACAATGTCGGGCGCGAGGCGATGGCGTGGATCGCGCGGTCCGGCGGCGGTGCCGGGGCCAGCGTGCGGATCATGCTCTGCCTGGCCGACGGTGATTCCCGGGCCCATCCCCCCGACTGGGAACGTACGCTCGACGTGCTCGGCATCGAGGTTACCGCCGTCGAGATCGTCGCCACGCTCGGGTACGACCCCGGCCTCGACCGCGCCGCGGTGGCGCTGCGCTACGAGCCCGCAACCGCGCCGGGGCTGTTCTGATCTGAGGAGGAGAAACGACATGCCGGACAGAATATACATCAAGCGCGGCGACAGCCTCGCACTCGACTGCACCGCCTGGCTGACCCCACCAAAGGGGGCAGATGCTGGGGTATCTCGCGATCTGAGCGTCTGGGCCCCGGAATGCCAGATGCGCCACGCGCAAACCGGAATGAAAGTAAAAATGACTGTGATAGTTGGCGATCCGCTGATGAGCGGCCGCTTCGTCATTTCCGCGCGGGCGGACGAGACGAGCAAATGGCCTACCGGATGCTGGCACGCGGACATTCAATTTACGGACATGGATACAGTAAAGAGCACCGACACATTCATCATCCAGGTCTTGGAGGACATCACAACATGAGCACCATCATCTCCACGAGCCAGGGCAGCGTCTCGATCAACGATGCCGCACCCGTCAGCAGTGAAATTCGCTCTCAGGGCGCCTCCGCGACCGCCGCGGCCCGCCGCGCGATCAGCGCGGCGAGTAGGGCCGATACGTTCGTCGCCGGCGCAAAGGCATCGTTCCCGCTCGCCCCCAACCTGCTGGCCGACACCAGGAAATTCGCAACCCTTTGCGGCGGAAGCGTAAACACAGAATTCGACATATTCGAGGCTCATAACGGGTCCGCCTGGTCCACCCATCTCTACAACGGAACGAAGGCCACGGGCAAAATCGATGTGGTCACGCTGGAGAAGCTTTCCGACAAAGGCATCGCCTTCGGCGGCGATCTCGACAAGGCGACCAACGGGCCGGACGGCGATACTCCCTGGCACGGATCGGATTTCCGCGTCCTGCTGTTGGATGTCAACATCACAGCGGATCAGAGCGACGGCAAGCCGGCGCGATTTTATGTGCTGCGCCAGGGCTGCCCGCGCTTTACCGGCTGGAGGAAGGGCGAGTTCAAAACCCAGGCCGCCTGTTTTGTCAACGTCGTCACGCATGACGGGGCCACCACCTTCTATCCCTCCGACAACATGTCGGCCACCCTCACGGCGGGGGGCGATCTCGAGGGCGATGGCTGGACATATCTGCACAACACCCGGCCCGGCTGGGGCGGATGCCACCAGCCGCTCTTCGAGGGCACAGGCAGCATGACCGTGGCGCTGGCGCTGCCCTATATCGGCACCGGCGATCATGGCGGCGCGTTCATCTACGCCCAGTCGCTCGGGCGCTACACCCACGGCGATGACCGGCTGCCCGCCGGGGTCGCGTACTGATCCACAACAGGAGGACAAGACAATGGCACTTATCAAAAAAGGCCCGGAAACAATCGCCGCCATGGCGCTCGGGGACGTGGACCAGTGGCTCACGGAAGAGGGTCTCAGCAAGGAGGATGTCACCGTGGAGGCAAACGCCGCAGATATCAGGGCAGCGACCCGGCGCACAATACACAGCACGGTCGGCGATACGGAGACCCTGATCGGCACCTATGGCGACGGCGTGACCTTCCTGCTGGTGGAAATCGGCAAGCTCACCGCCGCGCTTAAGGTTGCGGCCAATATCGCCGCCATGAAAACCGCCGCCACTCCGCTGGCCGACGCGCTCGACCCGCTTGTGGCAGGCGTCGCCGACGGCACCATCAAATTGCCCTACAAGGTCAAGACCGGCGGGCAGGCCGCCGCGCTTATCGAGATCGGCACCCGGATCACGAGCGTCGCCGAGGCCTTCGAGGCGGATGACGCGTAAGGATCGCCCCCACACTCCCGACTGGGCCGACGCCTGGGTCGGCGCGCCGGCGGAGGATTGCGCCGATCTGGTCGCTCGGGTGCGCCACGCCGTGTTCGGGCATGCCCTTGACCTGCCACCCAGCCCCGGCAGCCTGCGCGCGCGGGACGGGGCCATCGCGGCGCTCGGTGGCGACTTTGCCCGACCGCTCGACACCGGTGAGGCGCCACAAGAGGGCGATGCGGTGCTGATGCGCGCCGCCGCCCGCACCCGCGCCCTTGGCCACCATATCGGGCTCTGGACCGGCGCCCCCGGCACCCCGCATGTCCTGCATCACATGGCCAGGCTCGGCACCTGCCTGCATCCGCTGGCGCGGCTCGAAGACCGGGGCCTGATCCTGGCCGGGCTCTACCGATGGCTGTGATCCTCCCCCAGGCGGCGACCGGAACCCCGGATGCGGCCCTCCACCGCCGCCGCACAGCCCTTGCAGAGCCCCTGCATGCCCCCTGCAGCGTCGAGATCTGGCCGCACCCCCTGACGGCAGAGGGGCGGACCACCATCATGCTGCCGCCCGGCACCCCCCTCGATACACTCGCCGCCGCCGCGCTCCCCGGCCTCGGTCCCGGTCTCATCCTTGTCAGCGTCGATGGCCGCGCCGTGCCACCGTCCGCCCGCGCCCGCACCCGGCTCCGCGCCGGCCAGCATGTGGCGCTGCGCCCCGCGCTCGCCGGCGGGGGCGACAGCAATCCGCTCCAGATCATCGGCACCATCGCGCTCCTCGCCCTCGGGGCCTGGCTGCCCGGCGCGTCTTTCCTTGCGGGCCTAACCTCCTTTCAGGCCTCGCTCGTCTCCGCCGGCATAATGGTCGCCGGCGGCCTCGTCCTCAACGCCCTCATTCCGCCCCCCGATCCCGCCGGTGCCGCCGCCGGGCCGGAGCCCGTCTATTCGCTCACCGGTGGCGCCAACCGGGCACGGCCCTATGCGCCCGTCCCGCTCATCCTCGGTGCGCACCGCATCTTCCCCGATCTCGCCGCCGCGCCCTGGGCGCGCTTCGACAACGACAATAACCAGGACCTCGTCCAGGTCTTCGGCCTCGGTGTAGGGGCCCCGGAGATCTCCGATACCCGCATCGAAAATACCCCGCTGGACAGTTTCGAGAACGTGTCGCGCCACATCCTGCGCGGCCGCGCAGGACCCGAACGCGCCGATATCCACACCGAAGCCGGACCCGCGCTCGACAACACCGACTGGCAGACCCGGCGGACAGCGGAGAAGAGCACCCATGTCGCCATCGATCTCGCCGCCCGCCAAACCGCCTATAACGACAAGGGCGAGGGATCGGGCCGCACCGTGACCCTCGATCTTGAGGCGCGCCCGGCCGACACCAGCGACCCATGGACCCGCCTCGGACCCGGTACGCTTAGCCTGGCCGGCGACGAGCGCGCCAGCGAGGTCCGGCGCTCGACCGTGATCCGCCTGCCGTCCCCCGGTACATGGGATGTCCGCATTCGCCGCACCGCCGCACCCGCCGACGGAAACCGCGACGTCGACATACTGCAGTGGACCGCGCTCCGCTCGATCCGTCCCGACACCGGCGACTACCGAGGACAGACAAGACTCTGGCTGCGCATCCGTGCCTCGGGCCAATTCTCAGGCTCCACCCCCCGGCTCTCCTGCATGGCGCGCCAGCCCGTGCCCGTCCCCGACGGCCAGGGCGGCTGGCAGACGAAGCCCAACTCCAACCCGGCATGGATATTCCTCTGGCTCGCAAAGGGCCTCCGCGTGGATGGCCGCCTGATCGCAGGTGCAGGGCTTCCCGACGCCCGCATCAACCTTGATGCCATCCGTGCATGGGCCGCCTTCTGCACCCGCCACGGGCTCCGCTGCGATGCCGTCATCTCCAGCGCCATGGTCGCCCGCGACCTGCTGACCATGGTCGCCCGCTGTGGCCGCGCCACCCCGACATGGGCCAGCGGCAGGCTCGGCGTCATATACGACGATCCCGACACCCCCGTCTCCTCCCTGATCACGCCGGGAAATATCATCCCCGGCAGCCTGCGTATCGCCTGGGCCAGCGGCGCCGCGGCGGAGGAAATCGCGCTCCGCTATATCGACAAGGATCGCGACTGGACATGGCAGACCGTGCGCCGTCTCATGCCCGGCCTCACCGGACCCCCCGCATCAACCACAACCGTGACATTCCCCGGTATCACCGATACCGCCCGCGCCGAAGAAGAATGCGCGCTGCAGGCCGCCCGCCAGATCTATCACCGCCGCCGCATCTCATGGGACATGGGACTCGAAGGTCTCGCCATCGCCCGCGGCGACGTCGTCGCCCTCAGTCACGGCCTGCTTGACGGCGGTATCGCCGGGCGCGCCACCGCAAACCCGCAACGCACTGTCCTGAGCATCGACCGTGCCGTGGAGATCGACGACGGCGACCGCATCCTGATCCGCAGCTCCGATGGCAGCATACATGACAGCGCCGTGGGCCGGCATCCGGGTGATGCAGCAACCGGCCCCGTCGACCGCCTCAAGCTCGCAAAGCCACTCCCCCAACCCCTCGACGCCGACGGGGCCGACCCCGCAGACACTCTCTGGCGGCTGCACTCCGCCACCGAGCCATACGCCCATCTGCGCATCATCGGAACCGAGCCGCGCGGCGAAGACCGCATCCGCCTCACCGCCATCGACGAGGTCGACGCCTATTACCAAGGCGCCGGTATCGAAACGCCCGACCGAACCGTGTCACGAACCCTCGATCTGACCGGGGTCGGCGATGCGCCGGAGCCACCTCCTCCACCCGATGACAGCAAAAATCCGGAAGAGTCACCAGCAGTCCCGGAGCGAGACACCTCCGACAGCGACCAACGGCGGGAGGAAGAACGGCAGCGGCAAGCAGAACGCGACAACTCCGACGCCGACCAGAGGCGGGAGGAAGAACGGCAGAGTGCCGCCCCGGTTACATCACCCAGACCAACCCCGCGCCCAACGCGAGGGTAAAGCTGGATCTTCAACACTTCGAGCGCCCTTTTCCAGCCCAAAACAGCCCCGAAAATTCAACCGATTTCCAGCCCAAAACAGCCCCAATTTCGAAGACTTTTGTCGCGGATTCTGAAAGACTTTTGTCGCGCTACAGCGAAGAGCAGACCTGCGGTCAGGGCGAGCGCCGCCGCACCGTATGAACTGGCCCGGTATGAACCGATCAGGTATGAGCAGAACAGGCGCATCACGGTCTGCCCAGGCCGAACATGTCCTGCATGCTGCGGCCGCGCGACCGGGTGTCGAGACGTTCAAGGGTTTCGTGGACCTCGGTCTCGAAGCGGCGTTCGGCGACCTCCCGGCGGTCCATATCCGCCAGTACCCGGCCCCAGGCCACGGCGACGGTCTCGCCCTGGGTTGCGGTCAGGGCACGCAGATCATTCATTTGCCGCGCCATGGAGGCCGCGATCTGGCTGGCGCCCTGAAGCACCTGCATCTGACCCGCCTCGGAGCCAAACCGCGCGGTGACAAGATCGATCAGCCGGGCCTCGCTCCCGACATCCCCGAGCGTCGCGCCGGCACCCCTGAGCCCGGTTTCCAGCGCGGCCTGCCAGCGGTCCTGCCAGGTGTCATAATCCTCGCCGAGGCGCGCCCGGTCGAGGTCGCGGCGCTCGAAGAGGGGATCGGTGATCAGATCGGAGCGCAGGAAGCTGTCGAGCGCGCGGCCCGACTGCGCCAGGGCGCCGGCCGCCTGGCCGATCCCGCGCAGCCGGGTCACTGCGGTCATGGCCTCGCGCAGGTGTCGCTCCGGCAGGCTTTTGATATCACGCAGCATGACCTCATAGGCGGCAAGCTCGGTTGCGAGCTGTTCCGCCTGCGCCGCGAGACTTTGGGTTTCGGTCGAGAGAATGGCCCCCTCGGTGGTGACGATCTTCGCGAGCTGGCTGTTGTTGAGAAGCTGCGTCCATTCGGTGGCATGACCGGTGACGCCACCGCCAGCGGCGGGCAGGGGGGTCATGGCAAGCGCGATGAGAAGCAGCGCGGTTTCAAGTGATTTCTGTGTCACGGATAAGGTCCTCCTTCCAGTAGTCGGGATGGGTTTTGCCCTCCGCCCCGGCGCGCCGGCTTGCGGTCTGGCTGGTCTGGCCGAGGATCGAGAGGGCGGCGGGACCGAGCGCGAAGCTGATGAGCCGTCTTGTGCCCGCCTGCATGAGGTAGAGTTCGTTTTTTGGCCGGGCCGCCGCGATGAGGGCGATCTGCGCGGGATCGAGTTGCAGGGCGCGATAGTGCGGCGCCTGCACGGAGGTCTGCGCCTGCGGGTTGGGCAGGAAGATCCGGGTTGGACAGCCGTCGAGCAGATCGGTGATCATGGCGGAGTTCACCGCATCCGAGATCGACTGGGTTGCCATCAGGACCGCCACATTCATCTTGCGGCCCTCTTTCAGCCAGGAGCGGATTCGCGCGGCGAAGATGTCGTGGCCGAGAAAGCTCCAGGCCTCGTCGAGGATGACGAGGGTGGGGCGTCCGTTCGAAACGCCGCGCGACCTGCGCGAATATATAGTCAAGCGAGAGCACTGTGACGGCCTCGCGGGCATCGAGAAGCGCGGCGGTCTCGAAGACGGTCAGGCGTGCGCCGTCAAGGCCGGCATCCAGATCGATCCCGTCGCGGTCGAAGGTTCCCGCCAGCGGTCCCGTGAGCCATTCTTCCAGGCACTGGCGCAGCGTGGCGTCCTGGACATATTCCTGGACCTGCCGGAGCCCCGGTTCCGGCGTGCGCATCAACGCCAGGGCGGCGCGTCCGAGTTCTTCGGCCTGTTCGGGGTTTGGCCGGGTGCCGGTGCCCTGGCGGACCAGTTCACAGAGCCAGTCCACCGCCCAGGGTGCCCCGAGATCATGCACATGGGCCATGGGCGCGAGGCCCTGCTCCTCGCCGGTGCCGGGTTCGAGAAAGGTGCCGCCGAGCGCGTTGCAGGCGTGGCGGACCGAACGATGCCGGTCAAAGAAGATCACCCGGGCGTCCGGATACCGGAGCCAGGCCGAGGCGATGAGGCCGAGGAGCACCGACTTGCCGCCGCCGGTGGGACCGAACATGAGCGTATGGCCGACATCGCCCACATGCAGGTTGAAATGAAACATCTCGCCGGTGCGCGCACGCGCGGGCAGAAGCGCGGGGCTGTGTTTGGGCATCAATGCGGAGGGGCAGGCGGATCGGCCCCGGTCGATGCCCCTGACCGGCATGAAATCGGCCATAACGCGGGCGCGCGTCATCCGCGCCCTTGGGTTCGGGGCGACATGGCCGGGGAGGGCGGAAAGGAAGGCCGGGACCGCGTTGGCGCGCTCCTCGCGCAGGCTGAGCGTGCCGGCACCGAGGGCCTCGCGCAGGATGCGCAGGCGCGGGGCGAGCGCGTCATGGGGCTGCCCGGGGTCGCCATAGACCAGCAGGACCGGCACGAAGGTCCCGAAGCCCTCGTCGCCGCGTGTGGCAACCGCGACCGTCTGATCGGCGCTCGCGGCCATGGAGGCCTCATAGAGCTTGGGCCTGCCGCCGGCATGGCCGGTGATGTTGCCGATCATGTCCGCACCGGACTGGTGCCAGAGCTTGCGGTTCCAGAGCGCGCTCGCCCGCGCGGTCTGGGGCGACATCGCCGCGAAGCGGGTCACCCAGGCGAAGGGCATCGGCACGTCCTGAAGTGCTGCGAGCGGCGCGAGCGGATAGGTCTCCCGCAAGCCTTCGATGGTGAGGCAGGCCAGCGGGCGGCCCGAGACCCGGAGCGGGCCGGAGAGACGCTCCTGCACGCAATCGGGGAAGAGTGCGTCAAGCCCCACCGGCAGCGTGTCGGGATCGATCCGGGGCGCGGGGCGGGGTGTGCCGGCCAGTGCGGACAGATGGGCGCAAAGTTCGGAGCGCAGACCCCCGTCCTCCTCTGTCCGGTCCAGCCGGGTCAGCCCGAGGATGTGATCGAGCCGGGTTTCCAGGAGGGCGCATTCATCGGCGAAGGCGGCGGGTTTCTCCTCCGGTGCCATCTCCACTTCGGGCGTCCAGGAGAAAAACAGCGTCAGTTCGTCGGCCCAGAGCGTGCCCGGCGCGGCAAGGAGTTCGTTCATCTCGATGGCGAGCACGTCCAGCGCCTGTTGGCCGGTCGGTTCGAGGTCGGGGACGGGTTGCAGCGCCCGGCGGTGAAAAACCACCCAGAGCACATGGTCATCGCCGAACTCCGACAGCCTGAGCGCCAGCGTGGCCATCCAGCTCTCAAACACGTCGGGTTCCATGCTTTCGGTATCGAGCCCGCGCATCCGCCAGCCCGCGAGACAGGAGCCGTCCTTTCCGAGGATCACGCCCGGGGCGATGAGGGCGCCCCAGTTCAGGAGATCCATGAAGCGCCGCGGGCCTTTCATCGGGCACCCTCCCGCGCGCTGTAGGTATCGGGGTCGAGGTGCTGCACGCTCACCGGCCCGGCGGGAAGAACGCCGGTGCGCACCGGGCGGTAGAGCCGCGCGATCCTGAGCGTTCCGCCGATTTCCGCCACGGCCGAAACGGTATCGGGGTCGAGGCGATCAAGGCGGATGTCGAGCGCGACCCCGCCCTGGCCGGTGCGGTCGATGCGGAAGCCCGCGCGGCGGAGGTATTCAAGGGCATGGCGCTCGCAGGCGGTTTCCCGCTTCGGGGCCACGATGACGGTGCGTCTGAGCGACACCCGGTCATGGATGCTGCGCGCCAGATCATAGCCGATGGCGCAGGCCTGCGCCGCGCTGACCCGGGCGGTGTCCGCGCCGCCGCCGGGCAGGGTCAGGCCGAGCGGGGTCAGACCCGGGCCAAACCCCGCGCCGCAGCCGGCGAGAAGAAGGCAGGTGAGGGCGGCGAGAAGGGGCATCCTCATGGGGTGGTCCTCCGGATTGCGCCGGGCGGGCGCTCGGGGGTTTCTGCGGGAAAGATCACGGCGAGGGCCGCGTCCACCGTGGGTGCATCGAAGTCTTTCGGGATGTCGATGAGCGGGATACCGGCCTCTTCGAGAGCGCGGCGTTTTGCGGTGTCGCCGCGCCGCGCGCGCAGGGCACTCTGCACGCTGCGTCCGTAATGGCCGGGACCCTGGTATTCGAAGACGGCGATCACGTTGAAGGCGCGGTCGGTTATTGCGATATCGGCGCGGCGGGTATTGACGGTGAGGAATTTGGCGGTGCTCGCACAGCGTACCATCTCGCCATAGGAAGCCTGCGCCATCAGGTGATAACCCTTTGGCAGCCGGTGGGCGATCATCCGGTAAAGCTTCGCTTCCGGGCGGTTGAGAAGCGCCTTGGGGCGAAACGCCGGTTCATCGGGCCGGTCCCGCACGGCCCGGAGCAGCCCGACAGCCACGACGAAGAGACCGAGGCCGAGAACAAAAAGCACCGCCATTGGTATGGGATCAAGCGGCCCCCAGGTCATGGCCCGGCCTTTCGGATGCGCACCCGCTCACGGCCCGCCTGCAACCAGATGTCGGTGATCACGCGGTCGGCCACCAGCCGGGTGCCGCCTTCGCTCACGCGGGTGTTGAGCGCCTTGTTCGCCTCGCCCGGCCCGGGCAGGATCGCGGGCAGCATACCCCGGTAGCGGGGGTGCAGATCGATATAGGTGCGCGTGCCATCGGCGAAGACGCGGACCGGGCGGAAGCGGGCCTCGCCGGTGATCCGGAAGGCAAAGTCGAGATCCCCGGCGGCGCGCGCGCCGGTGGATGTCTCGACCCCGCTGCGTTCCAGGGTGGCGGCGCGTGCCGCTGCGGTGGCGGCTGTGGCTTGCGCGCGGCGGCGCTCCGCTGCTGCTTCCGCCTCTTTCCGCGCGGCGATCCCGGCGGCGATGGCGCGGGCCTCGCTGCCCGGATAGCGAAAGGCCAGGATCGGGGTGTGGACCTCCGCGTCGTTGACAAGCGTGATCGAATAGAGGCGTCGGTCGGTGGGAATGACCAGGTTGGTGGTCTCTGCATCCCCCGCCGGCTTGATCTCGAGCACGACCGTTTCCGGGTCACGGCCCTGGACCTTGGCCACCACCTGCCAGCGGGCGGTATCGCCCCAGGAGGGGGTGTCGGTCAGAACCTCGCCCGGTTCCAGTTCGATGTAACAGACGGTGAGCGGGGCGCAGAAGGCCGTGGGGATTGCCGCACCGAAGGTGGTGACCACACGGCCTGCCTGCCCGAGCGCCACCGGGCCGGTGCGGCTCTCCCAGCGTTCGGAAACCGCGCGGATGCGGTCCGGCTGGGTGTCAGGCGTTGCAGGGGCAGGGGCTTCTGATCCGATCTCGCCGGCCAGCCAGACGTCGAAGCCGAGATCGGTCAACCCCTCCGCCACGTCCGCCCGCCAGAGACCCCGAAGCAGCGCGCGCACGGAATGTGCGCTGCCCGGGTCGGAGGAGGCGGGTGCGGGGGCCGGTGGTAAGGGTCCCGGTGTGAAGGCCTTGTCCGCGTCGCGTTCCGGCGGAGCGGGATCGATATCGGATGCCGGGACCGGCGCGGGTCTCTCGTCGACGGGTGCCGGCGTCTCTGGCCCGGGGGGCTCTGCGGCCTCCGGCGTGATGGTGGTCCCGTCCGGGGCAGGCGGATGCCCGGCCCCATCCAGAAGATTGCTGCCGATGCCCGGGGGGAGCGGCACATCGGGGGTTTCCTGCGCGAACGCGCCGGGGCTGGCGGCGAGAACCAGCAGGGCAAGGCTGACGGCGCGGATCACTTCAAAACCTCCCTGACGGTGGACGGGTCGGGAGGCTCGGGGGCGGAGACGGGCAGGTCCTGGGTGTATTCGGTGCGCCAGACCTCCGGGATGGTATAGGCGCGGCTCTCACCGAAGAGCGTCGAGGCCATGATATTGGCCCCGGCCAGCACCGCGCCGGCCAGCACCGCGAGCGGCGCGCGGCGGGCAAAGCCGCCCATATCGCTGCCCAGGATCAACCCGCCGAGCGTGGCCACGAGGCCGAGAATGATCAGCATGTAGGCGAACGGCCCCAGGATGAAATCGGTAAAGGCCATGATCGGGCTGCGCCCGGTGAATATCTGGTCGGTGGCAAATGCTGCGCCCGGGAGGCTCGTGAGCCCGGCCCCGAAAAGGAGGTTATATCGCATAGGTCGTCTCCAGTTCTGATCCTGTCCGGCAGGTGATCGTGGCCACTTCGGGGCGGCCCCGCCCGCGCCGGACAAAGACGATCATGTCTGTCGTGTTCCTGATGAAGGGGGTCTGGTCGGTGGGTGTGACCTCGGTGGCCAGCATGGCCAGCCGCGCCATCACCTCATCGGCGCCGTTGGCATGCAGCGTCACGAGGCCGCCGGGATGGCCGGTGTTCCAGGCCTTGAGCAGGGTCATCAGGACCGCGCCCTCGCGGACCTCGCCGACGATAATGCGCTGCGGTGCCAGCCGGAGTGCCGAGACCAGCAGGCGGTCCATCGTGACGCGGTCCGCGGTCCGGATCGCCATGGAATTGGCGAATGGTGCGCGGATCTCGGGCGTGTCCTCGATCACCACCAGCCGGGTCTCGGGGGCGAGATCGTTCAGATGGTGGAGGCAGGCATTGAGAAGCGTGGTCTTGCCGGAGCCCGTGGCCCCCGCGATGAGGATGTTCTGGCGTGTGGCGATGGCAGTCTCGATGAGGCGTCTCGGGGTCTCGTCGGGAACGAAACCGGCAAGGGTGATCGGCCGGGTGCTGTGGCGCCGGATCGAGAAGGCGGGAGCGTCGACCACGGGCGGCACCAGCGCCTCGATCCGGTGGGCGGTGCCGGGAATGCGCCCCGAGAAAATCGGGGTGTCCGCTGCCACCCGCGTCTTCGAGAGGGTGGCGCACCAGCGGATGAAGCGGTCCGCGTCCCGCGCGTCCATATGCCCGTGGGGGCAGGGATCGGCCCCGAAACGCTCCACGAAGACCCGCCCGTCGGGATTGCAGCTGATCTCGACCACATCGGGGGCCTCAAGAAGCCGTCCGATGGGGCCAGGCAGGGGGGCGCTGCTCATGGGCGGGCCTCCGGGACGGGATGCGCCGGGTGGGGCGAAAGGCGGCGGGGGGCCGGATCGTTGACCCGGACCCCCGCCTCTCCCATTGTGAGAATCACCAAACACTCACGGGAGATTGAGAGATGCACAAAGTGCTGCGCAGTGAGCACCGGACCGCCGACGGCGGCAATCGCTCCGGGGGAGCGATTGAGGTGTGAACGGGCGGAGCCCAATATGGCACCGAGGCTCTCCATCCGGAGCCTGCTGACATGGAGAGACCTATGACAGACGACACTAAACCCTACGGCCGGATCGATATGGACCTGATGCGCCCGCCGCAACTCTTCGGCTGCGAACGCTTGCCGTTTCTGATCCTCATCGGCGCGGTCGGCTTCATCACGGTGGTCATATTCGGGCTGGACATCTTCGGCCTGATCGGTGGGGTGGGGCTGTTTGTCGCCGGCTTTATCGCGCTGCGCCGTGCCGCCGCCCAGGACCCGCTCTGGTTCGCCGTGCGTTGGGAGGCGATGAAATACCCCCGCCACATGCCCGATGTGCTGCCCGACCCGAGCCTGCCCAGGCATTTGCCCTTCGTGGGCTACAATGATCCGCCCGCCCGCGAGAGCGTCATTCTGGCCTGGGCCGGGGTCATCGGCGCGATGCTGGTTCCCGCCGGTCTCGTCTGGGCGCTCTTCGGGCTCATGGCGGGCGCGATCGCTCACGCCGTTCTGGTGGCGCTTGTCTGTCTCCGGGTATTCACCATGCCGAAAGACCCCGCCGACGATCCATGGCGGCAGGAGGGCGAGAGCCGGGAATAGTTCCGCCGGAAGACCTGGCGGTGTCGTGGCCACTGGCAAAGGTGCCCGATCCCGGCTATATCGGAGGAAGAGAGGAACCCGACCATGCCGCAACCCGTTGCCATCGACACCGCCAAGGCCACCGACGAGCTCGTGGCCGCCGGGCTCGACAACAAGTCGGCCCGCGCCGTGGTCGCGGTGATCAATGAATCTGTCACTTCCACCGCCGCCACCGCGGGCGACCTGCGCGAGACCGAGAGCCGGCTGAAAGCTGTGATCGTCGAAAAGACCAACGCGCTGGAAAAGAAGTTTGATACGCAGGGTGCCGCGCTTGAGAAGAGAATTGACAGGCAGGATGTCAAATTCGCCGAGATTCGCACCGAGATCGCAGAGCAGCGCGCCGAAATGGTGGAGCGCTTTGCGGCTCAAGACGTAAAGATTGCCGAGGTCAAAACCGAGATTGCCGACAGTGCGAACAGGATGGTGCGCACCCTGGCGATTTATCTTGGCGTCGCGCTGGCGCTTGCGGCGGTCTGGAGCACCTTCGTGCCCGCCATTCGCATGAGCCTTACCGGGGCGCCATGACGCGCCATATGTGAGGGCCGCGCTCATTGGCTCTCCTCCCCGGCCTCGATCACCAGCATCTTTTCCAACGAAATCGCCTTTCCCCGCCTGCGGAGACCGCCCCAGAGGATTGTCACCTCGCCACCGGCGTGACGTTCGGCAACGATGCCGCCCACGATCCGGCCGGTCAGCGCCAGCCGGATGCGCGCGGTTTTGGGCGGGGGTGTTGCGGGGGCCGTCATCTTGCGCCCCTCCGCCAGTCCCAGGGGGCCACGAACCGGCCCTGCCAGAGCCCGCGTCCGGCGTCGCGCGCGGCGGCTTCTTCGCCAACGTAATCCCGACTGTAGCGGCGATAGGCCAGGGCATGGCCCCCGGCCACCATCCAGGCATTCAGATCAACGTCGCCTTGTTCGCAGACCGCGATCCGCCGCCCGTAGCGATCCGTGTCCTGCGCGATGCAGGTCACAGGTCTCCGCCCGATCCGGTCGGCAAGCGCCAGCGCGGCCACCTGGCCACAGCGATAATACCAAGGGTGCTTCAAAATGACTCAGCTATGGATTTTGGGTACCGCCTGAGGTGCTGAGGTGATTCAAGATTGGCAAAGGAGACCACCGATGCCAGCCAGGATACCGATGCGAGCCGATTTTACCGCCAATGATCTGCGCAAGCTTGCCGCAGAGAGTTCTGATGCCCGGCAGAGCCGACGGCTTTTGTCGCTTGCCGCTATCGCCGATGGCATGTCGCGTGGGGCTGCGGCCCGCATTGGCGGGATGGACCGGCAAACGCTCAGGGACTGGGTGCTCCGTTTCAACGCTGATGGTCCAGCGGGGCTGCTGGATCGGCAGCGAGGAGGCTCGCGATCCCGCCTTGACAATGCGCAACTGGATGAACTGGCGGCTCTTGTCGAGACCGGTCCTGATCCTGAAAAGGACGGTGTCGTCCGCTGGCGGCGGGTCGATTTGAAGAATGTGATCAAGGCGCGTTTTGGCGTCGACTATCACGAGCGCCATGTGGGGCAGATTCTGCACAATCTGGGCTTTTCCCACATCAGCGCACGCCCTCAGCACCCGGGGCAGGACGTGCAGGTCATTGAGGATTTCAAAAAAACTTCGGCGACAATCTGAAGGAGACGCTTCAGGGGGTGCCGCCGGACAAACCCGTCGAAATCTGGTTCCAGGACGAGATGCGTCTCGGTCAGAAGAACACCCGCGTCCGCCAGTGGGCACGCAAGGGCACACGGCCCCGCCAGCCCGCCGATCAGCGTTACCAAAATGCGTATCTTTTTGGCGCCATCTGCCCCGAACGCGGCACCGGCGCGGCGATCATGATGCCAGCAGCCGACACCTATGCGATGCAGCGCCACCTGGAAGAAATCAGCAAAATTGTCTCCGATGGCGCCCACGCCGTCATCCTCATGGACCAAGCCGGCTGGCACACGACATCCGCTCTGGAAATCCCGCAAAACCTGTCGCTCATGTTTCTGCCGCCCAAATCACCAGAGCTGAATCCAACCGAAAACATTTGGCAATATCTCCGCCAGACATGGCTCGCAAACCGGACGTTCGACACATATGACGCGATTCTCGACGCGGGGTGCGAGGCCTGGAACAACCTCATCGCAAGACCGCAAACCATCACATCCATCGCAAGCCGCAACTGGGCGAAAGTCGGTCAGATTGAATAACCCTTGGTATAAGACCGGCCTCCCGCATCCTCGCAGATCTGGCCGCTTTCCGGCGCATCGATCCCGTGCAGCCGGATGCGGTGCCCATGGATCGCCAGCGTGTCACCATCGATCACCGAAGCCGTGCCGGTGAGGCCAGAGGTTTCGGGCGGAGCGGACGTCCGGGAATCCCCTTGCGCTCTGTGGCAATGGTAGGGCTGTGACCCTGCGTGACAGCCCTGTGCGTTCACTCCCCCGGTATGGGCGACCGCGCCGGTTGGGAATGACCAGCACACCAGGACCATGCCGATCAGCGCCAGATCGCGGCGTTTTGCGGGCAGCCGGGTCATCGCAGAAGCCAGTCTGCGGGGACGTGGGGGTAGATCAGGGTTGTGCATGGGCGGTGTCCTTCGGGGGCTGTTTATAGGTCAATAGTTTTGCCCCATAAGGTAGATTATGTTAAGAAACATCACAATATCAGTATGTTGCGATGACAGTCTCATGGTTCACGCGACCCCTGTCCGGCGGCCGGAGATGGCCCGAAAGCCGGACCGGCGGGCCGCGGGCCGTTTCATAGGAGCCGCCCTCCCCGGGTTCATGGTTCGGCCCTGTTCTTTCGGGGACAGGCTTCGGTTCCGGGAAAGGTGAGGGCGTCGCCGCAGACGATGGAATTGAGCGTCAGTCTGAATAATGACACCCCAAGGACCGATGTTGCGAGAAAGAGCAAGAAGAAAACCATGACCAGAGGCCACAGCGGCGTCAGGCGCTTGTTCTGTATTTCCGATGACATGGTCCCGATCCTTTCTCGATCTGGTATTTTGGGACATCATCCGTCCTCCCCTCCGCCGGTCGGCGCGTCCTCGGCCCCCTGTTCCCCGCCCGCCTCGGGCTCCGGCGCTTCGCCGCCTTCGGCCCGTGGCGGAAACGCCAGCATCTCGGTGGCCCCCACGGGGAAGTCGAGTTTGATGCTGTAGTAGACCTCGCCGGTGTTGCGGTTGTGGTTCTCAAACATCGCCCCCACCCGGCGGTAATGGGTGCGCTCGTCCTTGCCCTTGATCGGCACGGTCACGGTGTAGTGGGTCATCGGTCTGTTTCCTTCTCTTGCCCGGCCTGCGCCTTGCGCAGATGGGGCGGTTGCGGCTGCCGTTCGCGGGCTGCATCCCGCTGCGCGCGCGCTTCACGGAAACCCTTTGGCTTCGTTCCCATGCGCAGCGGCCAGAGCGGGCAGGTGGTGAGCACGCAGGGCCGCACCGCCCTGGCCGTCACGGCGCAGTCGAGACATTTGGCCCGGATGGCCCGAAGGCCGACATCGAGCGGCAGGTCCGAGGCAAGCCATTCTCCGGTGGTGATCTCGCGGGGATCGCGGCCCACGAGGTTGCCGTGTTCGCGTTCGAGAAACCCTGTCATTGCGTGGCCCTCCGTTGGCAGGCTGTCCAACCGGTCCAGACCCCTGCCGTAAAGAGGCCAAGGGCGAGAGAGACCACGAGCACGAGGGTTTCGGCGGAAAGCAGGTCTGGTGCCCGGCCCTGCGCCGAAAGCGCCGGCCAGACCCCGGTGGCGATGCGCCAGAGAAACACCGGTGCCAGCGCGGCCATGGCCGGGAGTGCCGCAGGGATCATCGAGCGGAAGAGCCGCTTGCCGCGGGCGCGGGACCAGGCGGCGGAGGTCAGGAGCGCGAAGATGAGAAACAGCCCCAGCACGAGCGGCAGGAAGTGCGGCCCCGCAAGCAGGCCCATCACGGCCAGGAGCCCAATATCGCCCTGCCCGATGCGTCCGGGCCGGAGATACCGGACAAAGACGGTCACGCCGCCCGCCAGCGCGGCGGCGGCCAGACTGCCAGGGAATGCGCGCGCGCCCTCCGCAAGCAGGATCGCGCCCGTCCCGGAGAGCGTCAGTATCCCGAGCCACAGGGGGTCGATCTCGAAACGCTGGCAGTCGATGCGGGCGACCATCGCCATAGCGCAGAGCGCGGCGACGGCAGGCGGTACGGCGAACCATGGGATGTCAAAAAGCGCCATAGCTGTCCCCCTGTACGCTTGCCCGGACTTCTGCCCTGTCCCGCCGCCGGCCGGTCCATATCTGCGGACCTGCGCGCGCCTCGAGGCTGAAGAGGGCGTTCTGGTCCTCCGGGGCCAGCGCCCGCAGCGCCCTGAGAACCCTGTGAACCCGGAACGGATCGATCTCGGCCAGATCGCAGACCTCGCGGAACGCCCGCCGCGGATATGCACCGACCCAAAGCTCGGCCGCCTGCCGTTCCCGCCACTGGGCCGGGCCGGAACAGAGATCGCGCACCGCCGTCAGCAGGACCGAGCGCCAGAGATCGCGGCAGCCCAGCGGGTCGATATGCGGGCGTGAAGGGGACGGTGTGACCCGGGTCGTCATGCGCACACCCTCCCCCCGGGTGCGGGCTGTGCTACACTCAGATGGCGGGCCGCCCGGAGATACCAGGGAGGATGGGCTGGACGGCCCGCCGCTCCGGGGGGCGAGGGATCCACATCTCCGCCCCCGGAGTGTCGCCTGTAAGTCGCGCCGGAAACCGCACCGGGAATCACACCTGGTCCGCGTCTGCCTCTTGCGGCGGGGCGGGGAGATAGATGCCCTGTCATGATTTGTCCTCCCTGCCGTCCGGCTGCTCTGCGAAGATGTCGAGTTGCGGCGCGCCGTCCCGCATCCGCTGCTCGAGGGTCTCGGCCCAATCCGGTGGTTTTGAAATCTCGTCGAGCAAGAGGCCGAGAATGGAGGCGGGCATTACCCTCCCGGTTCTGAGGTCGAAGGCCTGGCTCATGGACTTGCGCAGGCTGCCAGAGGTCACACCCTCGTGCTGGAGCATGACCGACAGCGCGATGCAGAGGTCGGAGACCAGCGCTGCCATATCCGAGCCCGAGCGATAGCCGCTGTTATAAAAGATCTCGCAGGGCGTCAGGTGATCCGCCCCGTAGCCGATGGTGATAAAGACGCTCTGGCCCGCCCAGTCGAGCTTGCGCGTCTCACTCGGGCGGCGCGGTGGCAGGGGGATGCGGGTGGACGCCTTTTTGCGGGGAAAATCATCAGCCATGGCCGGCCCCCGCGTGACTATGTGGCAGGACGCCCCGCGTTTGCGGAACGCCCCACTTTTCCCCATATTGAAGTTGCAAACACAATACAGAGGAACCGATATGGTCAACGAGGCCGGGGAAGGTTGCGGGATGATCTGTCATTCCATCCCCCCTTCCGGTTCAGCGGGCGCGTCTGTCCGGGCCGGTTCAGTGTCCGGCGCAAAGAGCGCGGTGAGGTGATGGCAGACGGGGGCGAGCGGCGAGGCCAGGCATTGCGACATCGGCCTGCGCTGGCGCAGCGTGGCGCCGGGATCGCGCGCGGCGGCCGCAGACATGCGGGCCTGCCAGGCGATCAGCTCGTCCAGTGTGGCAATATCGCGTTCGAGCCGGGCGATTTCAGCGGCGAGCGCGGCGCGCAGATCGTTGCCCTTATCCGTCGCATCCTCTGTCGTCCGGGATGTCTCCGTCGGGACACCGGGGTCGGGTGGTGCATCCTGGGCCAGACCGGATCCGGCCAGGACGGCCCAGAGCACGAGAGGATATGGCGCGCGGCGGATCACGGGGTACATCCCGTGCAGGTCTGGGCCCTGAGAACCCTGACAACGAGATCCCCTGCGATGGACCCCTCCTCTGCGGCCAGCGTCTTCTCAACCTCCATGGAGCCTTCGATGGTGAGATCGCCCGTGACGGTCAGGTCAGGGGTTGTCACCTCGCCTTTCACTGTCAGGTCACCCTCTACAGTGGCATTGCCTTCGAAAGTGGCCGCGCCGGTGACCCTGAGATTTCGCACCCCCGTCAGATTGTGCCCGCCGAGATTGAGATCGGTCTCCATTTTGTTGTCACCGCGGCAGAGATCGGCATCGCGGGCGAGGTAGACCTGACACCCCGGCCCGGTCCAGAAACTCCGAACCACGAAGAGATCGCCTTCCCGGGCAAAGAGAGGCAGGCGCGGATGTGCCCGCGCGTAATCGCGGTTGATGGCGTTTATATCCGCGCTGATATCCGGGCCGGCCATTCTGATGCCGCCTCGGTCGTCCGGCACTATGGTGCCAATCCCGGACACCCCGGTCCCGGATCCCGGCACCAGTGTCCGTGCGCTGCCATCCGGATCCCGCGCGCGGGCCAGTACGAGGGTGCGCCCGCTTCCGGCCCGCCAGAGCCACAGTGTCATCTCGCGGCGGCGCGCGGTGCGTTTGGGCAGCAAGTACGTCGTTCCTGCCCGCCCGCTCTCGAGGTCGGCGTATGCCACCTCTTTTGGAGGACCGATTGCCGGCGCCCCTCCCGTATTCCGCTCAAGCCATTGCCGTCCGGTATCTGCGAGATCGGCCAGCGCACGGGCTTCCGCCGTCAGTGCCCTGCGCTCCGTCCAGGCGGTGAATGTCTGCGCCAGCAGGCTGGCCGTCACCGTGAACACCGCCACGGCCACCAGGGCCTCGAACAGCCCCAGCCCCCGGCGGGCGCGGCGCGGATATGATTGATGCCCCTTCATGGGCAGGCTCCACATCTAAAGCTGTCCTCGACCTCGAGGTCTTTTGCGGTGAGCCTTTCCAGTTCTGCGGTGGTCCTGACAGTCAATGCGCCGGTCACATCCACATCCCCGGCCCGGGCGAGCCCGGTGACACTCAATCCGGCACCCGCTTCGGTGCCGGGGCCCGTGTTGACGGTTCCGGCAACCGTGAGCGACCCGTCTGCACGGGTCTCGCCGGACAGCGCCGCCGAGCCTGCGGCTTCGAGAGCGCCCACACCGGTCACATTCTTGCCGCCCATCTTGAGATCAAAGAGCATATGCGGCGGGGGATGCCCGGCGCGGCGCGACCGCAGCACAAAGCGCGGATCTATCCGCCCGTAGAGCCAGGCGAAGATCGCGATGTTATGGTCGGGATCGAAGCTTATCTCCGGTGTCGTCTTCACGAGGTTTGCAGCCTCGTCCGGCCTTCCGGCGGCCAGCGCGATCCGGATCAGGTCGATCTGCCGGTCTCGGATATTCTGCAGTGCCGCATCTTTCGGGGCCTTGATAACCACGATCCCGTGCGGCAGCGGGTCACCTTCCTGCCCCTCCGGGAGCGTAATCATCTCCGTGATCTCCCAGCCGCGCGGCGCAGTCAGCTCCCGCGCGCTGGCGGGGTGGTTGGCGAGGCCGTCCGCTTCCTCGTCCGTGAGAGGCCGGGCCTTGCCGGAGGCAGGTGGCACAATGCCGGAAGCATCGCCTTCTTCATGCAGCCAATGATGCAGCGCGTAGGCGAGCGCCTCTGCGGCAGTGGCCACCAGCCGGGCTTCACCGTCCCGCATCGCGCGCGCCTCGCTTATCTGCCAGAAGAGCAGGAGCGTGCCCGAAACTGCGCTCACCGCAAGTGCCAGCGAGAGCGTCGCCAGCCCCCGGCGGGACCGGCGCGGGATATGAGATATCCGCTCAGCCACGGAACACGATGGCGATCTTGTCGTTGTCACCCCCGTCGCAGCCGCTCCGAATGTCGGAGGCGGTCGTGCTTGCTCTGGGGTTCGAACCAAAAGCGCCCGCTCCCTTGACATAGACCGCAGCCACATCGGAGCGGTTCAGATAGGACTGGGCCAGATTCTCGCAGGCCGCCTCGGGCAGATCCAGAACGGTGATGTAGAACAGGTTGTTCGAGACTTTCCCGGTGCCGTCTTCATCAGGCACGTCTCCGCCGCCGGCAAAGATCTGCCCACCCCAGGGGGTGACGATCTTGCGGCTCCCGCCGGTCCCCTGGATGGCGTTGCTGGGCATGGCGCTGAAGAGCAGAGATGTCAGCTTGTCCTCGTACTGTGGCAGGTTTGTATAGATTTGCCGGATCCGGCCCTCCGCCGTGGCCAGATGGGTTTGCACGATCTGGGTGCGCAACGAGGCGGCGAGCCCGCCGTACATCGCCAGGATGGCGACGATCACCACGGCGGTGATCGCCAGGGTCAGAACCACGTTGACAAGCCCGCGCCGGGTCCGGCGGGGGATCGCGCGCTGCCCTGGCGATCGTCGGGACAGGGTGGCTTCAGGAGGCCGGGGAGAGGTAATATCGGTCATGGGAGGAGGTCCTTTCTGGATTGGGGGGAGGAAACACCCGGGAAGCGTCGGCGCGCGCGGAATGCCCGCGCTCTGCCCTGCGAGGGGCCCGGTATTATGGAGGTATCTCTCACAGGCCGGCCCCCTGGTTGATCTGCTCGACGATGGGCAGGGCGATGGACATGAGCGCCACGAGCGCGGCGGCGATCAGCGTCAGCAAAACGCCGTTCAGGACGGCCATGCGCGCGCGCATGGTCTCCTCGATGCGGGCCAGCCAGCGTTCGAGCACCTCGCCGATGCACCCGATGCCGCCGGGCTTGTTCCAGAGTGTTCTGAGCACAGCCGACAGTTCCAGCGACGGAAAGCCCTGCCCGGCCAGAAGCCCGGCCGCGCCGAGATTGCCGCGCGCCGGGATGTAATTGCGGGCCAGCGCCCGGATGCGCGAGCGTGCATAAGGCGGTGCTGCGCGGCCCATACGCTCGAGAAGGTCGGTGGTCACCGCCTGGCCCGAACGTCCGTATTCCACCACGGCAAAGAGAAACCCCGCACCGGCGGAGAGCCGCATGATCGAGAACGGCGGTATACGGTCCGCCCATGTGCGTCCAAATCCGGTCCAGTAGCGCATCAGGAGGATGAGACCGGCAAGGGCGCCGCCGAGCCAGAGGGCCAGCGCGGCAGGGTTGGCGGCAAATCCCTGCGCGACCCGCACGATCCAGCCCTGGAAGGGCGGCAGGTCGTCGAAGACGATCACGTCCGCGAGCGCGGGCAGAAGCGAGAGGCCGAAAAAGAGAAGAAGGCCCAGAAAGCCGAAGAGCAGCACAATGGGGAGTGCAATGGCGTTGCCGATGGCGCGGCGCATGGCAAGCTGGCATCTCAGCAGCCGTGCGGCGGCCCCGAATATCGCACCGGGGGCCTGCCGTCCCAGCCCATCGAAGAGAATGCGCTCCCCGGTGCCGCAATAGGGAGCGAGACGCCCGGCCATGCGCCCCTCGGCCAGTCCGGCGCGGATTTCCATCAGCACGGCGGCTATGGTCCCGCGTCCCTGGAGCGCGTAGCCCTCGGCCACCGCCTCCATCATGCGCCCCAGATCCTCGCCGCTGCCCTCCAGCACGTCAGCGATGAGCTGCCAGACCTCGGCCCGGGTCCGGGCGGTGAACATGAGCTGCCGCCAGACCCGCGTCAGCCCGGTGGCCGGGGTGTGCTCTCCCGCCATCAGTCCGCCTCCCCCGCAGGCTGCTCTGCCCCGGGCAGCTTCAGGTGGGTCACATCGGTGTAATCGGCCTCGCCCGCGGCCACGAGGCGGCGGAGGCGGGTTGCGACATCGATGCCGCCGAGCCCGCCCTTGTCGCGGGGTGTCAGCCAGTAGGCGCGGGCACCATGGGCGTCGCGGGCCTCAAGGAATTTGCGGAATCTGTCGTCCACGACGATGATCTCCGCCGTGGCGCGCTTGCGGGCCAGCCCGCCCCAGGCCAGACGCGCGGTGGCATCCTCGCGCCCTGCAAGACAGGTCGGACAGCCCTCCCGGTTGCGGACCCGGGGTTGGCCCTCCGGATCCCCTGTCCAGTTGGCGATATGGGACGCTTCTTCGTCCGTGGCCCTCCGGGCGCAGTCGGGGCAGAGGATGGGGACAAGCTGCTGGCGCATCACCAGGCTGACCACACCGGGCTGGGCCAGTTCCTTCGGATCGACCCCGAGAGAAATGAGCCGGAAGAGAACGCCGGCGGCGCTGTCGGAATGGATGGTGGTGAAGACCTTGTGGCCGGAGATCACGAACTGCATGATCTCGCGGCAATCGTCGGCGGTGCGGATTTCCGAGATCATGCCGATATCGGGGTTGGAGCGCACGAAGGTTTTCAGCGCCCGGGTGAAGGCGGCCCCGCGCGCCGCCCCTTCCGCGCCGCCCGCCACCGGCATCTGGATGATCCCGTCCCCGGTGATCGGATATTCGATGGGGTCTTCCACCGTCATGATGGAGACGCGGCCCTGCCGCTCCCGGTAAAGCCGCTCCAATTGGCGCACCAGCGTGGTGGACTTGCCGTCCCCGGTGGAGCCGCCGATGATCACCAGCCCGCTGCCCGAGGCGCGCTCGACGGCCAGCGCATCAAGCACATCGGCTTCCAGCCCGAGATCCTCGATCTTTCCGGCTGTCGTGTCGTCAGCCGTGTAGATCAGTCTGAGCACCATGAAGTCCTTCCCGTCGCCGTGCGGCGCTTTCTGCGCCCGCAGCGCGGCGAGCTCCGGCGGCAGGGGGATGCGGCGTTCCTGCCCGATGGAGAAGGCCTGGTGCTGACCGGCCTGCTGTGAGGCTGTCTTGTCGCCATAGTCGCGCCGGTCATAGAGCCAGGCGATGGCCTCGGCGGCCTCATCGGGCGGCCAGGAGGGTCCGTCGGTGTATTCCTCGGCCCCGAGGCGCAGGCGCAGGACCGCGTGGTCGGTGCGAATGACAAGCTTGAGGTCGCTGGCGCGCAGCGCTGCTGCCCGGGCGATGGTCTCCGCCATGCGCCGGGCACCGGGCATGGTTGGCACACCCCCTTCCCCCGATGCGCCGCGGCCGTTGAGATGGGCGACCTCCGAAAGTGTGGCCACGCGGCGGGATTTGACGGGGGGCATGTCATAGCGCTCCCCAAGCGCCTGCACCTCTTCGGCGATCACCACGGTGTTGCGGTCCGGCACGAACCAGTAGGTTCCGTCCCGGGAGATGGCGCAGGCCGCGCGGAAGCGGGCGCTGCCCACCTCCAGTATGCCGTTCGCCGCCACCGGCGGGCGGGGCTTTGGCCCGGATCCCGTCAGAGCGCCGATCCGGGCGGAAAGGCCACTGCGCCATTCTGTCGTGATCTCCCCGAGCGCGCGCATCAATCGTCCTCCCCTACGGGCGAGACCACCCAATGGGCCGCGCCCGGCCTGTTGCTGTCGGCTGTGTTCCCGACCCAGGGCAGCGTCTCAAGGGGACCGGGGTCGCCCACAGCCACCCCCGCAGCATCGATCCGGGCGATGCGCCGCCCGTCCGGCAGCGTATCGCCCGCTTTGCGCAGCAGCGGACCGTCGGTCTTTGTGATCCAGTCGAAGACGGGTGCGGGCATCCCGGAGGCCGTGTCCAGAGCGCCGTCGGGCGGCGCGGTGGGGAAAAGCGGCACAGGCACCTCGCGGGTGCCGGTGATCGATGCTGTCCAGGCCCCCTCGCCCGCGCGGACGGTATAAAGAACCTGCCAGACGGTCTGTGTCGGGGTCGGGCTGTCAATCGTCTCGCGGTCGGGTGCGCCCGGTTCCCGGTCCGTCCGGATATCGGTTGGTGCGGCAGGGTCGGAGTCCGGCGCCGGGCGCAGGACGGGGTCAACCGGTTCTGCATCGAAGCTCATGTCGGGACCGGGTCCGCCATCGGGCGGCGGGGGCAGAAGACCGGTCATGGCCGTATCGATGGCGCCCTGCGCCTCCAGGAAGGCGGCGATGCGCTCGGCACGGTCCGTGCAGAGCCGCAGCACCTCCTCCTCAACCGCCAGCGCCTCCAGCGTGTCCAGACCGTCCCAGGCGCGCCGCAGCGCCGCCACCGGGCAATCGCCGAGGCGGACAGAGACCTCGGGCGTGACCCCGAAGGGGCGGCTGTCCTCGGCGGTTGCCAATGGCGCTGTCAGCGCAAGGCTCAGGGCGGCGACGCAGGACGCGGCGCGCCGGAAGACCGGCACAGTGACGGACGGCGGGATCGATCGGATGTGGGCCGGTGCGCTCTGGCGTTTGCGGAGGAACAGACCTATATAGGAAGACATGATTTTGACCCTGTCCGGGTTACTGGACCCCGAAGAGTGTCGCAGGTGCCCTGCACCGCGCCCGAGGAAAGACCGCCGCCCATGCCCACCGTTGCCTTTGATACGCTGAAAGCCGCCCAACGCCTGGGCCAGGCCGGGTTTACCGAGGATCAGGCCGGGGCGCTGGTCACCACCTTTGCCGACGGCATCACCGAAAATCTTGCCACCAAGGCCGACATCAAGGCGCTGGACACGAAGATCGACGCGGTGGCGGAGGCCCTCACGAAAGACATCAAGGCGCTGGACACGAAGATCGACGCGGTGGCGGAGGCCCTCACGAAAGACATGAAGGCGCTGGACACGAAGATCGATGCGGTGGCGGAGGCCCTTCAGAAGGACATGACGGCGCTGGATATCAAGATCGACGCGGTGGCCGAGAGCCTTCAGAAAGACATGAAGGCTCTGGGCAAGGACATGACGATCCGCCTGGGGGGTCTCATGGTGGGCGGTCTCGTGCTGCTCACGCTCCTCGACCGCGTGTTCGCCAGCTAGTCCCTCGCTTCGCATGATTTGACGTTGTGATATTTTTCTGAATCACTCTGCTATAGATTTTGGGAGGGTATTGAGATGTCAAAATGTGGTCGTGCTGTGAAGTATGTTGTTCGACTGAATGCTGGTGAGCGGTTGCAGCTTGAGGATATGATCCGCACGGGTCGGCAGGCGGCGTATCGACTGCTCAAGGCGCGGATATTGCTCAAGGCAGATGTATCTTCAGACAGTGGCGGCTGGGATGACGAGCGGATTGCAGAAGCTTTGGAGACCAGTGTTTCCACAGTATTCCGTACCCGCCGCCAGGTTGTGGAAGAAGGCCTTGAGGCGGCTCTGGGTCGCAAAAAGCAGAAGACCCCGTCCACGCCAGCAATCTTTGATGGAACCGCTGAGGCGAAGCTCATTGCGTTGGCCTGTTCGGAACCACCGGAGGGTCACGCGCGCTGGTCTTTGCGTCTTCTGGAAACGCGCGTGGTCGAATTGGGCATCGTTGAAGCAGCCAGCGACAGCACGATCCATCGGGTGCTCAAAAAAACGCGCTCAAACCGCACAAGAGCCGCTATTGGGTGATCCCTCCGAAAGCCAATGCAGGTTTTGTTGCTGCGATGGAAGATGTGCTGGAAGTCTACACGCGCCCCTATGATCCGGCCCGCCCGCTGGTTTGCCTTGACGAGACCAGCAAGCAGCTGACCTTTGAGACCCGTACGCCGATCCCAATCCGGCCGGGGCGCGAAGCCCGTTTCGACTATGAATACGAGCGCGCGGGTGTGGCCAGCCTGTTCATGTTGTTTGCCCCGCTTGAAGGCTGGCGCCATGTTGCCGTTCGAGACCGCCGAACCGCCATCGATTTTGCCCACATTCTCAAGGACCTCGCCGACACCCACTTCCCCAAGGCTGACCGGATTACACTGGTTCAGGACAATCTCAACACCCACAACCCGGCGTCGTTATACAAGGCCTTTCCACCTGATGAAGCCCGTCGCATTGTCGAACGGTTTGAGTGGCACTTCACGCCCAAACACGGCTCCTGGCTCAACATCGCAGAATGTGAACTCAGCACACTTGCGCGTCAATGTCTCGACCGCCGCATTCCTGATCGCAACACCTTGGCCAATGAAGCAAAGGCATGGGAAACCGAGCGAAACACCGCATCCGCAAAGGTGACATGGCGATTCTCAACTAAAGACGCACGCATCAAACTTGCTCACCTTTACCCGCAAATCGGATGAATCAAGGGACTAGAGCATTTCCAGGATCGAATGTGATCAACAGCGCTGCCTCTCCCTTCGGTCGAACGCGCAGTCGATCACAGTTTGATCTCAACAATCCATGGAAACGCTTTAAGCAGCGATTTCGCGCCCGCGTGTTCTGGGGGGCCAGTCTCTGCATCACGGTCTCCCCTCCCCCTGTGGCCCGAGCGCGGCCATCAGATCCTCAAGCGCCACGCCGACCAGCGATCCGTCGGGATGTTCGATCACCACGCTGTCGCCATGGCTCGACCAGAGGGAGACGCGCTCCGGTGCGCCGGGCGCGCGCACCAGCCCGTCGGCCCCGAACCGGCTGCCCGGCGGGAGACCGGCTACGGAGATGGCCAGGGCTTCCCCGAGCAGGCGGTCATGTTTCAGGGCCAGTGGATGCGGGGTTCCGGCCCCGGCCAGTTCCGGTGGTGATTTTGGCGGGGCCAGATCGGTGATGCCTCCGTCGGGCCAGAGCAGGCGGATAAGATCGCCGTCTTCGCCCGCCGCACGCAGCAGCGTGGCGCTGCCGGTCACCGGGGCAATGTCCGCCGTCTCAAGGCTGTCCGTGCCCAGAAACCACAGCGCGGCCAGGGGCGCGTAGAAGACGAAGGGTGGAAGATCGGAGGCACCATCTTCGATCAGATCGAGCGCCGTGCCGCTCCGCGCCACCAGCCTTGCTTCCAGCGCATCAAGCGCTGCGCCCTCTGGGGCCGCTTCGGCCAGCGCGGCACCGGCCCCCATCACGACGACAGCCAGCGTCACGGCGATGGAGATCCGGCTCCGGACAGATCGCACGGCCTCGGCCATGGGTATGCCGCGCAGGCAGATCATTCGCTGAACTGCTGGCGGTAATAGTCCAGGCTCTCCGTGTAGTGGTTGCGCACATCGGGCGTCACCAGGTCGGGGCGCAGCACGCGGGTGCCGGGATGCTGGGCGATCAACTCGCGATAGGAACTGGCGGTCTGGTGCGGGTTGATGCCGACGCCAAGCTCTTTGGCCGAGGGAAAGCCCGGGCAAAGATCCCAGGTCCCCGCCGGCAGACGGGTCTGCAAATGCCCCCGGTTCCAGTCGTACCAGCGGCCGTTATAGGGCGTGTACCAGATGATTTCACCGGTGGCGCCGTCATAGAGCGGAGAAAACGCAGGCTTGCTTGGGTTCAGAGTATTCGTGTTGAAGATCGGAAGAACCTTACCCCGGATCCGGCGTATCTCGGCCGCCCAGGGATCCTCGACCCAGCCGCGCCCGATATCCTCCTGGTCGTTGCACCAGATGTAGCGCCCGTCGCGGGAGATGAAGATCAGCTTGATCTCGTCGTAAGCGGGGTCGCGTGTATCAGGCACTCCGGCAATCATCACGCGGTTGCCGAACAACTCTGCCATATCCTCGGCGCGGACATTGCCTGGCGGTGTTGCGGGCCTGTAACTTGGCCAATTGGCGGTTCCGCGCACGCCCGAGGCCATCTGTGCTTTGGCCTCGGCCACGGTGCTGGGGACGGGCCAGCGCTCCGCAGCGGCGGGTGGCGATGCGGTGAGGGTGAGGGCCGCGATAAGCGCGGCGGGGAAAAGGCTCTTCATGTTGTGGATCCTCCAAAGAGCGTTGCGGCCCGCGGGCCGATGGGATGGGGCCCCGGCAAGGGCCGGCGCTCCGGGTGACTGGGGGTTGATCGCGCGGCACCGGAACGCCCCTCGGGGGCGTCCAGCCAGCGGGCCATCAGGCGGCGCACCATGGCGCCGTAAATCTCGAAGGCGGCCTCGGGCCGGTTGGTGTAGATCGCGTTCACCGCCCGGTCTATCTCTCCGCCGATCCAGTCCCAGTCGGGATGGGTCTCGGGGATTGCGGCCACGATGCGCGGGGCCTGGGCGTAGTATTCGGCGATGAGGCGCGCGCCATCGGGATGCCCGGCCATCCAGCCGTCGCGAAAGGCGCGGAGCGCTGTGAGCGTCGGCCCGTCATCGGCCTCGCCCCGGCGCTCGACAATCGCCGTGGTCAGGAAACAACCGCCGCCACCGGAATTGCCGCCGCCGCTATCGCTGTCCCCCCCGCCAAAGATACTCTCGATGAGGTCACTCACTGCGTTGCCGAAACCGCCGCCATCACTCCGTCCGCTGTCGGTGCCGCCTCTCTCTGAGGCGAGATCTCTGTCTTCCGGCCCGTTGCAGGCGCCGCAATCGTTGGAGACCTGGACCGCGTGGCTGCCGGGGTTTTTGGCCACATATTCCCGCGCCTCGCGCCAGGATTTGACATCGCCCTGCCCGTCGCCATCCACGTCAAAGGAATGTTCACTGTCTTCGCGGCCACCGCCGGACGGCGGCCTGCGGCAGGTGTTTTTGATCGCGCGCCAGTATCCGGGATCGGCCACGGTCCAGGGCGTGTCGGGGGTGGTCGAGGCGTCGGAATAGACCCGGCGTGTCCGTGTCTCGACACGCTGATCAATGATCTCGCCCTCCTGACCGGCAGGGCAGGCCAGCGTGCGCGTTTCGGAAACCCTGGTTGTCATGACCCTGAGGCAGTCATCGATCACCCAGGTGACTATGATCGGGTCGCGCTTCCAGTCGTCGGGGAAGGTGAACGTGCGCTGCCATCCGGTCCGGGCGCCCTGCGGGAACCAGAAACCGTGGGTCTCCCGGCAGGTTTTGGCCGATACCTCCGTGTCATCTACAGTCGCGACGGAGGGCGTGGAGCAGTGCTCGCTATCAATCCAGCCGTTATTGTCGATCCGGCCATGCAGGTCGGGCAGGAGCGGGGCACCTTCCTCATCGACGAAGACGCCATTGAGCATATACCGCTTGCTGGTACGATAGCCCTTCGCGCCCTTGTCGGCGCAGGGCAAAAGCCGGGTCTCGCGCTTCGGATACCAGCCCACATTGACGAAAAACGCCAGGGCGGGTGCGGGATCCAACGCATCCCACGGCCCGTACCGGGATCCGAAACAGGCATCGATCCTCTTTTTCTCACCGAACGCATTGTACAGGACAGGCGCGCCATTTGTCCCGCCGGTCACGCGCGGGGCTTTTTCGATGGCCACCCCTAAATCGTCCCGCAGCCGGTGCCAGGCGGTGATGGCGGTCTGCACCATCTCCGGGGTCCAGCTGTCGCGTATACCCGCCCGCCTGGAGGTTCCCGGTCCGAACCAAACCAGCACCTTGCGGCGTCCCGAGGCGTCATAGTCCCGGCCGCCACAGGCCCAGGCCCGGATATCCCAGTCCTCCGGGGTGATCCCAGTGCCTGTGAAAAGTCCGTCCTTCCAGTAGTCTGCCGTGCCCTCAAGCGTCTTCGCCCGGCGGAGCTGGTCGTCGGTGACCCTGCCCGCGTCGTGAAGCGCTTGAACGGCGTCCGCAAAGCGGCCAAGATCACGCCTGGCCCCTGGGCCGGGTTTCCAGCGCGCAGGATCCTGGTAATTGTCCAGATCGTTCACAAGGCTTTCAAGCAGCGGCGGCGGCAGGGTGCGGAGCGCCAGCGCCACCCGGTCCCGGGTTGTGACCAGCAGCATGTCATAATGCAGCGCCGTCGCCCGGTAGGCTTCGCACAGGGTCCGCGCTGTGCCGCTGAAATCGGGAATGATCCGGCCATCATCTGCGCGGCGCGGCAGATGGCAGTCGATGCCGAGCAGGGGGTTGCGGGCCTGATCGGCGCTGGCCGCGCCAGTGGCAAGCGCGGTGGAGAGCAGCAGACCGGCCAGGGCGGAGCGGGGGCAGATCATGGCGGAGATCCTTTCGAAGCCTCGAAGGACAGGGTGAGCGGGGCGTCCGGATTGTGCGCAGCCGGACGCGCAGCCTCAAAGAGGGTGGCCGGAATGTCCCGTCCTGACCGGGGCCGGAGCAGCAGCCGCGCATTTTCCCCTGCGGCGAGGTCGAGCCGAACCGGTTCAAGCCCCGCGATATGCGCGGCCTTGCCAAAGAGCGCGGCCAGATCGCCGGAGGCGGTGATGAGAAAGCCGTCCCCCTCCTCTTCGACCGCGCCGGGTTGCCCGGCCCAGAGGGCGGCCAGCACAGGGCCAACATCGGGAACTGCGTCGGGAGAGAGATCAGAAGCGCCCGGCCGCAGCGGCAGCGTGCGGGTTCGCCAGAGCAGGAGTTCCTGTTCGGATCGGCGTAACCCGTGGGGCCATGCGGCCAGAATCCGGTCGGAGGCGAGGTCGCTCAGGACCGGGTTGGACCCGCCGACCGGTGTCAGCCGGTGCCAGAGCACCATCGTCACCGCCGGGGGGCCATCGGGAACCGGGAGATCAAAGTCAACGGTTTCGGGCAGATGTCCGGCCAGCGCACAGCCCCGCGCCCCGGCCTGCCAGCCCGCGATGCGGGGCCACCAGTCGGCAAGTGTTTTTACGCAGGCGGCAGCAAAGGATCCCTGTTCCGGGGCCGCGCGGATCATGGCGGGCGGCGGGGCCAGAGGGGACCGGGCGAGACGGTCCAGAACCGGCGGCAGGACAAACACAAGCGCAAGCGCGCC
The DNA here is from genome assembly GCA_951812305.1 of uncultured Paracoccaceae bacterium. Lineage (GTDB taxonomy): Bacteria > Pseudomonadota > Alphaproteobacteria > Rhodobacterales > Rhodobacteraceae > Rhodobacter_B. The sequence continues at coordinate 310,726 of CATOSB010000001.1, read as the reverse complement.
GGCCAGGGCAGTGCCCCCGAAGACCATGGTCCGGCGCGACACGCCGGTGCGGGCAACAAAGGCCGGTGTGCTTGCGGGCGTAACCGTCAGAACCGGCGCGGTGGTCCCGATGCGGGATATGTCTTTTGCGAGAGGCCCGTCATGGACCGCGATGCCCGTAAGGGGTGTGGTGGCATCAATCTCGCGGATGGCGGCCATGAGTGCGGCGGGGGTGTCGTGGATCTCTTCGGAGGCCGGAACCGGACGGACCTGGTCGGCTGCGGGTTCGGGTGCGCTGTCCCCTGTTGAAATTTCGGCCTGCCCAAGCCACCAGAGATCGCTGTCGGGGAGGTGTGCGACGAACAGCCAGGTCCCGGGATCGACTTTTTCCAGTCCCGCGCCGAGGGCAATGAGCAATGCACCGGCCCCGACAGCGGAGGCCGGACCGTCCGCCACCCGGTCGCCGTGGTGGAGTAGGGCGGCGCTGCCGCGCAGCGACAGGCCTGTCAGAACGCCGGAGCGCGCGGGTTGCCAGTCGAGCCCGGCAGCCAGCCGGGTGCCGTCTTCAAGCGTTATGATCCGGGGGGCCATCATCCGCACCCTCCCGATGGGATGAGTGTCGGGCGCACGAGGATCACCATGCGGATCTTGCGGCGGTTGGCCTCGCTCGACCCGCCGAGACCGATGGTGCGGAAGATCCCGAGGCCGCTGTCGCCCGCTTCGGAGACATCCTGCTCATAGCCCGAGAGCACCAGTGTCTCGCCGGGGGCCAGCACCGTCTGGTTGCGGATGGCGCGGCTGTCGACGGTGGGGGCCTGGATACCGCCGGTGTCAGCTTTGACCTCCGGGTCAAAGCCGCGAAAGGCCCGTTGGCTCAGCGTGAGGGCCAGTTGAATCCGGCGCGGGCCGACAAGCCGCGGCAGCACGGTCAGGCTGAGCCCGGTTTCCAACACGTCGATCTCGTGGCTTTTCGTTACGTCCCCGGTGTCCTTGTCCGTTTCGGTGGTGGTGCTGCGGAGATAGCTGCGCTCTTCGGTGAGCGCGATGGGGGAGACCGCGCCCGATTGCGCCACGGTGGAGGCGAGCCGGTAATCAACGACAGATCTGTCGCGCGCCAGTGCGCGGAAATTGATCTCGTTTACCCCACGCCGAATCACCAGCCCGCGCGGGGCATCACCACCGGCGGCGGCGGTGAGCGTTGCAATGCCTGCACCGATCCCGGTCGAGAAGTCGACCCCAATCCCGAACGTGTCGGCGCGATCCGTGTCCACGAAATACACCGCCACCTCGAGCCCGATGCGCATCGCTGCTGTTGCGGCCACGTCGTCCAGCACTTCGCCGACGGCCTTGAGAACCGAGGGCGGGCCGAAGACCTCGACCCGGCCCGATTGCGGGGAGAGCGTCAGCCGGGCCGGGGATGGCGCCAGTGGAGTGAGGTGCTGCTCAAGCTCGGCCCAGGGGTCGAGCGTGCGGGTGGTGGAGACGGTCACACCGCTGTCGGTGGCGTCGGTCATTTCTGTCGTGCCGGTGGGCAGCGCCAGCCGCCAGGTCTTGCGCGTCATGCGGTCGATGGTGATGACGCCGCCGCCCGGCCCGTCATAGGACCAGGCGATATCCATACGCGCGCCAAGCCGGTCAAGGAACGCCGAGAGCGGCCCTTCGTAACTTGCCGCCATGGTCGTGCCGATGGGAACAGAGACCACTTCGCCGCTCCCGAGGATGTATCGGGTGCGGATATTGACCGGGATTTCCGTGGCGGCGGTGATCGCGGCGGCGATGGTCTCGACATCGGCCTGCCCCCTGAGAGCAAGAGAAATGCCCCGTGCGCCCTCGACAGCTTTGGGCAATGGCTCGCCGGAGACCTGTCCGCGCTCGACCTCCACGGCGGCACCGTAAAAGGGCCGGTCCTCGCGCAGAACCTCGCCGCGCATCTGGGCGGCGAGCCGCGCGCGCTCGGCGGCGCTCAACCGGCGGCCCTGTTCAAGCCCTTCGGCGGCATCGTTGCGGATGCCGGTATCACAGGCGGCCAGCCCCATGATGAGGGCGCAGAGAAGGACGCATATGAGACCGCCGCGCATCACAGAGGGCCTCCCAGACGCAGAACGTTGTTGGGATAGAGCCGGATGCGGGGCGGCACCCCGTCATGGGCAAGGCCGCGCACGATCTCGCCCACGGCGTCGTCGAAGGAGGCCTGTACGCGGAGGGGCACGCGCAGGCGCCAGGCATCCGAACTGTCCACAATCACCGTCCAGCCTGCGGTCCCGCCCCAGCGTTTGAGCACATCGGCGAGATATTCGCCGGCCCGTGCGGTCCAGACCGGCAGGGGAGGTGGGGGTGGCGCTGCCGCCTCCGGGGCGGGAGCGGTGCGCACGATGGCGGTCGGGGCCGCGCCGATCTGTGCTGGCCCGGTTTGGGCGGGTTGGGGAACGGAGGCCCTGCCCTGCCCCGGTCCTGCTGCGCAGGGCAGGGTGATTCGGGCGCCGAGCCTCAGCCGCTTCGGATCGAGGCCGGGATTGGCGGCGGCGATTTCAGTCCAGCGCGCGGGGGTGCCGAGATGCCGGGCGGCCAGCGCGCCGAGCGTGTCGCCGGGCTGGATCGTGTGGGTGGGACAACTCCGGGGAGCGGGCGGTGCAGAGGGTGTGGTGGCAGTGGCAGCGGTGGCCCTGGCGCTGAAGAGACGCGCCGGAAACCCGGTGCCGGATTGCGGGGCTCCGGGCTTTGCATCGGCCTCCGCGCCTGCCTCTGCGGGTTTTGCGGCGGTCTCGAACCGGGACTGGGTCTGTCCGTCCCCGGCGATGGCGCGGTGCACCGGGGGCGCGTAGCGCTGCCAGTCGGGACAGCGGATGAGATCGTCGGCTGCGGCGGCGGATATGGCGGGCCAAAGGAGCAGCACAAGGGCGCGGCAGAGGAGCCGCACGGGAACGTTCCCCGTGGCAGTCCCCAAGGGGTCGCGCGAAAAAAATCCTTTACGGGGAAGGGATTCGGCGCAATACCGGAGCCATGATGCCAGATGCGAAGATGAAATATCGGCCGCTTTGCGGGACCGGATCCGGGGCGTCAGGCGGCAGTCAGCCCCCTGCGCGCATGCAGATTTCGCGAAACCGGCTCTTGACACTACGCGCGGACCCGCGCGTGCGCAGCATCGCAGCATCGCAGCATCGCACTATGCGTGCGCGCCGCGCGCGCGTTGGTATGGTGTCAAAAATATCCCACATGGGCTGAAGACTACCGACTGGTTGCAGGACGCGCAAGCCCGCCGGAAAACCCCGACACCCCACAAGACCTGACCGTTTCTGACGGGTCACCATCCGAATCTTGCCCAATGCCCCTATCTGGGGTAGCAGGGAGGGCATCGGCCACAAGATACAGAAAAGGAATCTGTCCCGCAACCACCGCAGCCGCCCGAACAAGGGCCCATAAAGGAAACGACCGCGCAGGTCATACCCAACGCGGCCAATCCTCCAGAACACTGGAAGTACGTAATTCTTATGTCGGGATTTTCGTACTCCGGCCCTGGCGGATTGTCCACCCCGAAACGGCATTTTTTTGGGGCGGGAGGGTATTTTTTCGGGGCGGGAGGCATCCCGGCAGGCCTGCGCATGAGCAAAAGGACCATGCGCATGACACTGAACACAGACCGGATCCACACCCCCGCGGCGGGGGTCTACGACCCTGCCCGCGCCCATGAGATACAGGCGTTCATCCCCGAGCCGGACCGCCATTCAGCCCTGCCGGGGGACGTGACCAAGGCGGGCGCCATCGCGATGATCGCAAAGGGGCTGCGGCTCTGCGGTCTCGGCGAGGGCACGATCGCGCAGTGGCGCTGCATCGCGGATGTGACCGAGCGCGCCGCCTGGCACGCGCACGACCGGTCGCCGGTCAACTGGCGGCGGCAATGCGACATGGCGCGCGAACTGGGGCTGAGCGAGCGCCAGTGGCGCCGCGGCGAGGTTGCGCTGGAGCGCGCCGGGGTTCTGGCGCGGGCCACGGCGGAGAACGGCTACCGGGGCCGGCGCTCGGGCGAGCCCTGGCGCGGCCCGGTGTCCTGCGGTCTGTCACTGGAACCGGCGCTGGCGAACTACCCCGCCTTCGTGGAGAGGCTGGCGGCGGCGGACGTGGCCGAGGCCGCGCGGCTTGAACTGGTGATGAACACGCGCCTGACGCGCCGCCGCCTGCGCCAGACCATCGCGGCCATTCCGGACCGGGAGGCCCGTCACCGGGCCGAGGCGGCCCTGGCCGATCTTGAGGCGCGCCTGCGACCCGCCTCCCCGCGCGTGGCGGAGGCGGATGTGCTGTTGCGCTGGCACCGGGGTCTTCTGGACCTCGAGGCCCGCCTGCGCCGCGCCCTCGCCGTCACCGGCCCGGACGCACAGGACACCCCGCCCACCGACACCCCCACCCCTCCCGAGGAAGGACATGCCATGCGCTCCCGCCCTGCCCCACGACCTTCAAAGGGGTCACGACACACTTTTGCGATTTTTACCCCATAAGCGGACAAAATAGGAACATGTTGTCTTTTTGACCGATTTTCTTGTTTTAGTTGTCAGGTTCGTTTTTACTATTCTATGCGGCGAGCAATTCTTCGGCTGGAATTCTGAGTGGCAGGTATCCGTCAGTAGTTTTCGACATATTGAGATGCCAGTTTATGTCACCTGTCAGAATGATGTGTTCCCAACCGAGCGGTGCCAGATGCGGGATCAGGTGAAAGGGAATTTTCTCTCCCTTTTTCTGAAGTGCTTTGATTGCCAGATCGAGATAAACCGTGTTCCACAGGATGATCGTGGTGACGAGCAAGTTCAGCCCGCTGGCGCGATTTGCCTGCGCAAGTGCGGTTCTTTCACGAAGCTCACCGAGGCGATGAAAGAATACAGCTCGCGCGAGCGTGTTGCGCGCCTCTCCTTTGTTGAGCTCTTGCGTCGCTTGACGCCGAAGTTCTGGGTTTTCAATCCAATCCAGAATGAACAGGGTTCGAACTATGCGCCCGTATTCGCGCATACCCGCCGCAATGAGGTTCTGCTTCGGCCAGGCTGCAAGTCGTCTCATGGACAGTTCTGGGGGGATCGCTCCAGTTTTTACGGATGTGGCGAAGCGCTGCATATCCGACCATGCGTTTTCCAAAGTTCTCATATTGACCTGCTTTTCGATAAGAGGTTCGAGAGTGGGATAGGATGATTTCGGTGCGATGGAATAGAGCCGACGGTCACTGAGATTGCGAATACGCGCCGCGATACATATGCCAAGCATGTCGCCAACAGCCATGAGATGATCAGATGTTCCGCCCGTATCGACATGCTGGGTTTTGATGTTCAGACCGCAGCGATGATTGAGCAATCCGGGCAAGACATGCGGCACCTCGCCACCTTCACGAATAATACCAAGGGTGCTTCAAAATGACTCAGCTATGGATTTTGGGTACCGCCTGAGGTGCTGAGGTGATTCAAGATTGGCAAAGGAGACCACCGATGCCAGCCAGGATACCGATGCGAGCCGATTTTACCGCCAATGATCTGCGCAAGCTTGCCGCAGAGAGTTCTGATGCCCGGCAGAGCCGACGGCTTTTGTCGCTTGCCGCTATCGCCGATGGCATGTCGCGTGGGGCTGCGGCCCGCATTGGCGGGATGGACCGGCAAACGCTCAGGGACTGGGTGCTCCGTTTCAACGCTGATGGTCCAGCGGGGCTGCTGGATCGGCAGCGAGGAGGCTCGCGATCCCGCCTTGACAATGCGCAACTGGATGAACTGGCGGCTCTTGTCGAGACCGGTCCTGATCCTGAAAAGGACGGTGTCGTCCGCTGGCGGCGGGTCGATTTGAAGAATGTGATCAAGGCGCGTTTTGGCGTCGACTATCACGAGCGCCATGTGGGGCAGATTCTGCACAATCTGGGCTTTTCCCACATCAGCGCACGCCCTCAGCACCCGGGGCAGGACGTGCAGGTCATTGAGGATTTCAAAAAAACTTCGGCGACAATCTGAAGGAGACGCTTCAGGGGGTGCCGCCGGACAAACCCGTCGAAATCTGGTTCCAGGACGAGATGCGTCTCGGTCAGAAGAACACCCGCGTCCGCCAGTGGGCACGCAAGGGCACACGGCCCCGCCAGCCCGCCGATCAGCGTTACCAAAATGCGTATCTTTTTGGCGCCATCTGCCCCGAACGCGGCACCGGCGCGGCGATCATGATGCCAGCAGCCGACACCTATGCGATGCAGCGCCACCTGGAAGAAATCAGCAAAATTGTCTCCGATGGCGCCCACGCCGTCATCCTCATGGACCAAGCCGGCTGGCACACGACATCCGCTCTGGAAATCCCGCAAAACCTGTCGCTCATGTTTCTGCCGCCCAAATCACCAGAGCTGAATCCAACCGAAAACATTTGGCAATATCTCCGCCAGACATGGCTCGCAAACCGGACGTTCGACACATATGACGCGATTCTCGACGCGGGGTGCGAGGCCTGGAACAACCTCATCGCAAGACCGCAAACCATCACATCCATCGCAAGCCGCAACTGGGCGAAAGTCGGTCAGATTGAATAACCCTTGGTATAAGTTCCGACCGGACCGGCGCGTATCGGCTTGTGATATGGGTGTAGATAATGCCGCCAGGTTCCCGATCATGTTTAGCATTCACAAGATTACGCCCCTCACCATGCGAACCGGCCGGGAAAAACTGGCCATCCGAACTGCCAACATCGCTTTTACCGAATTGTTCGGCAAGCGGATGGTGTTGCAAAAGGTTGACAACTTTGGCGAGGGCATTGGCATACGTTTCAGAGCGAATGTGCCAATCGGCGGTCCAAGCCAACTTTCTGGCGGTAAGACCCTGCGCGGTTTCAGCCATGCGCGCGTAACTCATATTGGTGCCGTCGGCGAGGAGGGCTGAAAACAAAGCCAGCCTTGATGCCGCTTCCCGACCCCAGGGCAAACGCATGAACGTCAGAAGCCGACGATTTTCTGCATGTAGTCGTTGTCCCATCCGGCTGCCTTGCGCCTTCCCTTGATGGAACCCTTTGATTTTTCGGTCTTGACGAGGTTCACAGCGATTTTCCGAACCACAGCAAGATTAGCTGCTGCGTTGCGATCGCGCAGGCGGCTTTCATCCTCTCGGAAGCCGACATCGAGAACCCAGTGCAGGCAGTTTTCAATGGCCCAATGATTGCGCACGGCAGACGCAAGAGCCGGGCCATCAGCAGCGCTGGATGTCAGAAAGTATCTGATGTCGCTTTTGGTTTTGCCACGACCGCCGCCATGGGCGTTGGAGACGCTCGTTATTGTTTCCACTGCAATGACCTGACATAGATCACGCCATCCATTCAGTGCGGCAAGTAGCTCTGGGTCGTCGCTGACAAAGGCGCGACGGCGGGTGAGGCGGCCATGTGTCTCGTCAAAGGCGTCAAAGACTGCAGGCCTGTCCGGGATCTTGCCAAAGGTTGTCTCCGAAAAATGCGCCACAACGCAAGCGTGATCCGTTTTGTTGTTTTTCTTCAGAGCCATAAGATAATCCGCCCCTTGATCTACAATGCTACCGGCAAGAGCTTTTCGCGCATAAAGCGCATCGAGCGAGATCAACGCATTAGTCAGATCAAGCCCCTCAAGCAGAGGCAAGAGGACCTCTGCCTCTCCGCTCTTCTCAGCAACCACACGCTGCGCAAGCGTCAAGCCCGACTGCGTTGCAAACGCGCTGACCACATGCAGCGGAGACATTCCTTTACGCCGGTCAAATGAGCGTCGCATGGTCTTGCCATCAACCGCGATCTGGCGAAGCGCCTCCTCCCTCGGTGGCGAAAAGACCGCGCGTGTCCATGCTAAAAAGCTGGCCTCAAACCGCTCGGCGTCAATCAACATGAACACTCGCCGGAACGTGTCATGCGAAGGTATGCCGTTCGGGAGACCGAGAAACTGGCGCAACCAGTTCTCCTTGTGTTTGCCATAAAGCTCAATGTCTTCAAACGTTTCCGCATGTGCCAACACTGCGCAAACCGTGATAGACAATATATCAATCAGTTGGTGCTCAACCTTGCTAGCCTGTCGCGGTTCTTCTATCGCGCCAAAGCACGTCAATAATTCCTGGAACATGTATCTGCCTCACTTTCAAAGCATATTTACACCAGCCTAAAGCAGTTTCAGATGAGGCAGCGTGACTCACTCCATTCATGCGTTTGCCCTGTTCCCGACCCGTGCGCAAATGCGTGAACGCTTTTGAGAAAGAACTCCAGCGATCAACTTCCACCATCAAGTCGGTGATTCTGATATGTGGGAGGCAATCGTAAAGTCGCCGGGCGAAAGGTTCAGCTTCTTTCGCGGATTCCAGCCCTTCAACACGTGATATGTGCAAACCGCCAGGGTCGATGCGGACATCAGGCAACCCCCCTGCTGCCGCGCGTTTGTCCGTAGCAGAAAGACGACAATGCAGCATATCAGTAATGCGGTTGCGGAACGTTTCGAAATTTGTCTCGACCGCAAGCCCATGGGTTCCATCAGAGACAAGCTGATCCCAATTCGATTTCGATATCATACCGGAGTCAAAGGCCGCATAAACCTGTGATCGGGTGGTGGTCCAAACGTCGCCAGCACGCAACCGGCCAAACAGGGTTTCGAAGGCGCAAAACGTATAATACCGGTGATCAACCGCATCACCGTCCTTGAACACGAACTTCCGCCACCGCGGGCTCACAAATGCAATCGGCGGGGTGGGTTCCAACTTTTGATTCCTGGCCCAGGCCATGCGCAAACTGTCAATGGCCCGAAGACCATCAGCCGTAGCTTCCACACCAACAAATTGGTAGATTTGAAGGAATCTGGCCGCAAGCGGGCGAAAAGCTTTGTAGCGGTTTTGGAGTTCCGACAGAGAATTGAACGCGTGCCCCTCCATCAACTCTTGTGATTTTTTCCCACTTTCAATCATTTCTCCCCAACCGATCAAGGCCTCGATATTTTCCAACGGGTCAAGGCCTTCGGTTTTGGCGGTCACGAGCGCATTGACCAGCGTGGCATGGTCATCAAGCTGTTTTGCGATGACACCACCGCTGGCCTGGATCTTGGCGGCATGCTCGTGTTCGCTTCGGTTGAAAAGATTGCGCAGATAGCGCCCCATGAGTTCAATCCCAAGATCACTCAGCGCCTCTTCGATATCAATGGCGGCCGCGATAAGGAGTGCTCGTTTTCGTCGGGCTCCAAATTTGCCTGCAAGGTGCTGGACCGGTACGCGTCGGGCCTCTTCCACCAGAGTATCAAAGCGTTGCTGTGGGATTCTGTCGCGCCGAGACTGATCCACGCCAACGGATCTGATATGCATCAGGCGGTCAAATACCCTGCCAATACAGCCCGGACGGGCAGCTTGTGGTGGGTGACGCAACCAAGCCAGCAGACTGACCCGACCATCTGGTCCTCGGGTGGTGAGCAACGCATCAAGAGCTTCGGCCTGTTTGTCGTCCAGACCTTCGGTGAGCCGGTCCCATGCCGTGTGTCGCGCCCGCGTCAGAATGGTCCGGCAATCGCGCTCGATGGTAGCCCAACCTGGAATAATGCACTTCTTCTTTTTGAATGCGGATAGCATCTTGGTGGTCAAGTCTACGGGGTCATCATTTTCCAGCGCGACGGCTTCAAGGCTTTTCATTATGACACGGCGTTCAGAAAGACCTGGGCGCCGAAGAGACAGGTAATCAAGAAGTTCAGCAATGTGGCGTTGCCTGGAGTTGCGCCGCTTTTGGTTGAGGTAAGCCTTAAAATCCTGTGGCAGGGCATCAACCTGCTCGGCCAGAAAACGCAGCATTTCATCCGGCGGAGCTTCCTGATCCTCCAATAACCGACCAGGATAGCGCATGGCACACATCTGTGCTGCAAAACCCAGACGATTATGTGCCCCACGGTGCCTGAAGATTAATGCGCGGTCTTTCTCGTCAAGAGTGCAATGGCGAACCACCGCCGTTGGCGTTGCCGGGAGTTCAAAGGCTCCAACAACATTTTCAGATGATCTTCCGGGCACTGAAACCTCCATGCCTGATAATTGTTACTCCGACTTTTTCCATCCGATCCTTGCCAAAGTATCGAGCAACGTGCTGCGCTTGACACCGAAATTCCGACACACGGCCGCCTTGCTTGCACCTGTGTCGAGGGCCTTGATGATCGCGTTGAGTTTTTCGTCATCGATAGCTCTTGGACGGCCACCCCGCCGACCACGGCGCTCCGCAGCCGCAATGCCAGCCCGAACCCGTTCCTGTATCAATGCACGCTCATATTCCGCCAAAGCGCCAAAGATGGAAAAGAAGAGACGCCCTTCAACGGTGGTGGTATCCAGATTGCTTTGCGTGAGTGATCGAAAACCCACGCCACGTTGTTCAAGATCAGCGACAATCTCAAGCAGGTGTGGAAGAGAGCGACCAAGGCGGTCCAATTTCCATACGACCAGCACATCCCCGGATTTCAGATAGTCGAGGGCCGCTTTGAGGGCCGCTCGGTCATCTCGTGATCCGGACACACAGTCTTCAAACAAATGTCGCGGATCAACTCCCGCCTCAATCAAAGCATCACGTTGCAGGTCGGTGGTTTGATCAGGGCCATCTGTGGAGATCCGTACGTAGCCAATGAGCATGTCGAAAAACCCTTCCATTTGAGTTTCCGCATACTAACCCATTCCGACATGTGTTTCCGCACAATATTTTTGCCGGAATTGAGACCAAAATCACATGGTCTGGCAGGGTGTCGAAAAACACTTGTTTTCCGACACCCCTCAAATGTTCACATTTTGTCCGCTTGTGGGGCAAAAATCGCAAAAGTGTGTAGGGACCCCTTATACCAAGGGTTATTCAATCTGACCGACTTTCGCCCAGTTGCGGCTTGCGATGGATGTGATGGTTTGCGGTCTTGCGATGAGGTTGTTCCAGGCCTCGCACCCCGCGTCGAGAATCGCGTCATATGTGTCGAACGTCCGGTTTGCGAGCCATGTCTGGCGGAGATATTGCCAAATGTTTTCGGTTGGATTCAGCTCTGGTGATTTGGGCGGCAGAAACATGAGCGACAGGTTTTGCGGGATTTCCAGAGCGGATGTCGTGTGCCAGCCGGCTTGGTCCATGAGGATGACGGCGTGGGCGCCATCGGAGACAATTTTGCTGATTTCTTCCAGGTGGCGCTGCATCGCATAGGTGTCGGCTGCTGGCATCATGATCGCCGCGCCGGTGCCGCGTTCGGGGCAGATGGCGCCAAAAAGATACGCATTTTGGTAACGCTGATCGGCGGGCTGGCGGGGCCGTGTGCCCTTGCGTGCCCACTGGCGGACGCGGGTGTTCTTCTGACCGAGACGCATCTCGTCCTGGAACCAGATTTCGACGGGTTTGTCCGGCGGCACCCCCTGAAGCGTCTCCTTCAGATTGTCGCCGAAGTTTTTTTGAAATCCTCAATGACCTGCACGTCCTGCCCCGGGTGCTGAGGGCGTGCGCTGATGTGGGAAAAGCCCAGATTGTGCAGAATCTGCCCCACATGGCGCTCGTGATAGTCGACGCCAAAACGCGCCTTGATCACATTCTTCAAATCGACCCGCCGCCAGCGGACGACACCGTCCTTTTCAGGATCAGGACCGGTCTCGACAAGAGCCGCCAGTTCATCCAGTTGCGCATTGTCAAGGCGGGATCGCGAGCCTCCTCGCTGCCGATCCAGCAGCCCCGCTGGACCATCAGCGTTGAAACGGAGCACCCAGTCCCTGAGCGTTTGCCGGTCCATCCCGCCAATGCGGGCCGCAGCCCCACGCGACATGCCATCGGCGATAGCGGCAAGCGACAAAAGCCGTCGGCTCTGCCGGGCATCAGAACTCTCTGCGGCAAGCTTGCGCAGATCATTGGCGGTAAAATCGGCTCGCATCGGTATCCTGGCTGGCATCGGTGGTCTCCTTTGCCAATCTTGAATCACCTCAGCACCTCAGGCGGTACCCAAAATCCATAGCTGAGTCATTTTGAAGCACCCTTGGTATTATTCCGACAATTACCTGATCGACACGGATCATGGGATCATCATGGATGTGGATGCCAGTCGCTCGATCCGGCAGGCAGAGGTTGGCGCGATGCGCAAGATGATCGACCGGACTGAAGAGCGATTTGGTCTGAAACCAGATTGGGTCGCCGCGGACACCGCATATGGATCAGCAGACAATCAGGTTTGGCTTGCGCTCAAGCGAAAGATCCTCCCGTTCATCCCGGCCTTTGATCACTCAAAACGTAACGATGGAACCTGGTCACGATCTGACTTTACCTGGGATGAGGAAAACGACCGATACATCTGCCCGGAAGGCAAAGAGTTGCGGCACACTCGGCGCAATTACTCCGATCCCGCCCGAAATGCGCCCGGTTTGAAAGCGAAGAACTACGGCGCGCTCAAATCCGATTGCCGAGACTGCCCGTCAAAAGCCAAATGTTGTCCCAACACAGACACTCGCCGGATCCGCCGCGAGAAATACGAAATCGTTCGAGATTTTGCGCGGCAATGCGTGGCTTCCGAATTCAACCCAACCGCCCAGAGACGACGAAAGAAGGTCGAGATGCTCTTCGCCCATCTGATATATGACCGCCCCCGATCACATGCTCACACGCCGTTCGAACACCGCTTGACACTAGGGGTATCCATATATGCGTACTGGGCCGAATACGCCCGGCAGCGGAACGTTTGCCGCCGCTACCAACGCAGTTGCAGTTGCAGCCCGACGCCATGCTCGGCTTTGCCGCCCGCAGGTTCCCGCCGTGTGACTTCGAGGCTGGCATCCAGCGCCGGAGCGATCGTAAATCGGCTGCCCAGGCGATAATCCTGTCCGCCTCCGTCCATAAATGAAACCCCGCCATAGGTCGTCAGGAGACCGCCCCGCAGCCCTGTCCCATAGCCAACCTCGGCCTCTATCCGCGCGCCCTGTGCGCCATCGTTAGCGATGGCGCCAGTCATCCCCTGAGACCACAATTGCGGAACGCCGCTGGATGTTGCGCCATAAGCCGCAGCCATGCTGAAGAAAGGTCCCCTTCCATCCACCCGCGGATCAAGCAGGATGGAGAAATCCCCGCCCCATTCGCCAAGGTCCGCCTGATGCGCCACAAGACGACGCGCATTGGCCGCTACGGTCAGGCCCCGGGACCGGTCCACATATTTGATCCCGCCCCCCAGTTCCAGCCCGAAACCCGTCAAACCGTCACCACCGTCGTGGCGCACGCCCAGTTCCAGAGACGACACCAGCGACGCAGTCGAGGACAGTGTCTGGTCATGTGACCCTTCCAGCACAAACCGCAGGCGGTGGGTGTTCGTCGTTCGGGGGTCAATCAGTGTGCCATCCCCCGAAACGTCCAGACGCCCAAACATGGCGTCGCCCTTCAGCCGCAGCCTGCTCTCCCCGCCCGGGATCAGCGCGGCGGTCGCCGCCAGTTGACCACTGCCTCCAAACGCCAGCATGAGCATCCGCATGTCACTGTGCGCAAGGCCTGCCTGTTCATCGTCAATTACCAGGTCTCCCCAGCCGTAACCTGCGGTGGCCCATATGTTCAGCTCATTAGGCAAGACCCAGCCGACATAAGGATGTATTCCGGTCATCCGGGTTTTATGGGTGCCCTTTACCGCCGGTTCTCCCGGAAGCTGGTCCGTGTAGCTGAATGTGCTTTTTGACCACGAAAGCATCAGGCCGCCCAGGACTTCGGGTGCTATCCATCCATCGACACCGACATGGGCCCCGAAGACATCACCCGCCCAGGTCACCGCGTCGGTCCTTCCGGAGAGGTTGCGATATTGGCCCGCCCCCCAGAACATCAGGTCACCGGTCGCCAGAGGCAAGGCAAAGGAGCTGCTGCCAAGCATCTCCTCTACATCCAGGCTGCCCTGATTCAGCGCCTCCTCGTTTGCCTGGAGAAATCGCAGGATAGTCGGTTCTCCCGATATGGACAGGGTTGCCTCCCCTCGCATGCCGGAGGCCGCAGCCTCGACACGGTCGGCCACGGCCCCGGCCGCATTCGAGGTCAACGCACGTGACAACTCTGGTAGGATCGCATCGTTGACACGGCTCAGCGCGATGCCGGCCGGCGCATCGTCGTCATCGCGGATGGTGAGACTGGTACTGGTGACGGCCGCGCCGCTGGCGGCGCTGCCGGAGACCGAGACCGTCTCGTCGGCCTCGTTGAGCGTGTCGTCGACCGGGGTCAGCGCGAAGGTGCGGCTGGCGCTGGCCGCGCCGGCCGGGATGGCGATGTCGAAATCCGCCACGGCGGCGAAATCCGCTGTCTCCGTAGCGCTGTCGCCGGCAACGCTGACGGTCACGGTCTGATCGGTGGCGAAGCGGGTGCCGCCTGAAACCGTCGCCGTCACCGTGATGTCGGTCTCCCCGACCCCCTCGGCCAGGGTTGTCGGTGCAACGCTCAGCGCGATGCCGGCCGGCGCATCGTCGTCATCGCGGATGGTGAGACTGGTACTGGTGACGGCCGCGCCGCTGGCGGCGCTGCCGGAGACCGAGACCGTCTCGTCGGCCTCGTTGAGCGTGTCGTCGACCGGGGTCAGCGCGAAGGTGCGGCTGGCGCTGGCCGCGCCGGCCGGGATGGCGATGTCGAAATCCGCCACGGCGGCGAAATCCGCTGTCTCCGTAGCGCTGTCGCCGGCAACGCTGACGGTCACGGTCTGATCGGTGGCGAAGCGGGTGCCGCCTGAAACCGTCGCCGTCACCGTGATGTCGGTCTCCCCGACCCCCTCGGCCAGGGTTGTCGGTGCAACGCTCAGCGCGATGCCGGCCGGCGCATCGTCGTCATCGCGGATGGTGAGACTGGTACTGGTGACGGCCGCGCCGCTGGCGGCGCTGCCGGAGACCGAGACCGTCTCGTCGGCCTCGTTGAGCGTGTCGTCGACCGGGGTCAGCGCGAAGGTGCGGCTGGCGCTGGCCGCGCCGGCCGGGATGGCGATGTCGAAATCCGCCACGGCGGCGAAATCCGCTGTCTCCGTAGCGCTGTCGCCGGCAACGCTGACGGTCACGGTCTGATCGGTGGCGAAGCGGGTGCCGCCTGAAACCGTCGCCGTCACCGTGATGTCGGTCTCCCCGACCCCCTCGGCCAGGGTTGTCGGTGCAACGCTCAGCGCGATGCCGGCCGGCGCATCGTCGTCATCGCGGATGGTGAGACTGGTACTGGTGACGGCCGCGCCGCTGGCGGCGCTGCCGGAGACCGAGACCGTCTCGTCGGCCTCGTTGAGCGTGTCGTCGACCGGGGTCAGCGCGAAGGTGCGGCTGGCGCTGGCCGCGCCGGCCGGGATGGCGATGTCGAAATCCGCCACGGCGGCGAAATCCGCTGTCTCCGTAGCGCTGTCGCCGGCAACGCTGACGGTCACGGTCTGATCGGTGGCGAAGCGGGTGCCGCCTGAAACCGTCGCCGTCACCGTGATGTCGGTCTCCCCGACCCCCTCGGCCAGGGTTGTCGGTGCAACGCTCAGCGCGATGCCGGCCGGCGCATCGTCGTCATCGCGGATGGTGAGACTGGTACTGGTGACGGCCGCGCCGCTGGCGGCGCTGCCGGAGACCGAGACCGTCTCGTCGGCCTCGTTGAGCGTGTCGTCGACCGGGGTCAGCGCGAAGGTGCGGCTGGCGCTGGCCGCGCCGGCCGGGATGGCGATGTCGAAATCCGCCACGGCGGCGAAATCCGCTGTCTCCGTAGCGCTGTCGCCGGCAACGCTGACGGTCACGGTCTGATCGGTGGCGAAGCGGGTGCCGCCTGAAACCGTCGCCGTCACCGTGATGTCGGTCTCCCCGACCCCCTCGGCCAGGGTTGTCGGTGCAACGCTCAGCGCGATGCCGGCCGGCGCATCGTCGTCATCGCGGATGGTGAGACTGGTACTGGTGACGGCCGCGCCGCTGGCGGCGCTGCCGGAGACCGAGACCGTCTCGTCGGCCTCGTTGAGCGTGTCGTCGACCGGGGTCAGCGCGAAGGTGCGGCTGGCGCTGGCCGCGCCGGCCGGGATGGCGATGTCGAAATCCGCCACGGCGGCGAAATCCGCTGTCTCCGTAGCGCTGTCGCCGGCAACGCTGACGGTCACGGTCTGATCGGTGGCGAAGCGGGTGCCGCCTGAAACCGTCGCCGTCACCGTGATGTCGGTCTCCCCGACCCCCTCGGCCAGGGTTGTCGGTGCAACGCTCAGCGCGATGCCGGCCGGCGCATCGTCGTCATCGCGGATGGTGAGACTGGTACTGGTGACGGCCGCGCCGCTGGCGGCGCTGCCGGAGACCGAGACCGTCTCGTCGGCCTCGTTGAGCGTGTCGTCGACCGGGGTCAGCGCGAAGGTGCGGCTGGCGCTGGCCGCGCCGGCCGGGATGGCGATGTCGAAATCCGCCACGGCGGCGAAATCCGCTGTCTCCGTAGCGCTGTCGCCGGCAACGCTGACGGTCACGGTCTGATCGGTGGCGAAGCGGGTGCCGCCTGAAACCGTCGCCGTCACCGTGATGTCGGTCTCCCCGACCCCCTCGGCCAGGGTTGTCGGTGCAACGCTCAGCGCGATGCCGGCCGGCGCATCGTCGTCATCGCGGATGGTGAGACTGGTACTGGTGACGGCCGCGCCGCTGGCGGCGCTGCCGGAGACCGAGACCGTCTCGTCGGCCTCGTTGAGCGTGTCGTCGACCGGGGTCAGCGCGAAGGTGCGGCTGGCGCTGGCCGCGCCGGCCGGGATGGCGATGTCGAAATCCGCCACGGCGGCGAAATCCGCTGTCTCCGTAGCGCTGTCGCCGGCAACGCTGACGGTCACGGTCTGATCGGTGGCGAAGCGGGTGCCGCCTGAAACCGTCGCCGTCACCGTGATGTCGGTCTCCCCGACCCCCTCGGCCAGGGTTGTCGGTGCAACGCTCAGCGCGATGCCGGCCGGCGCATCGTCGTCATCGCGGATGGTGAGACTGGTACTGGTGACGGCCGCGCCGCTGGCGGCGCTGCCGGAGACCGAGACCGTCTCGTCGGCCTCGTTGAGCGTGTCGTCGACCGGGGTCAGCGCGAAGGTGCGGCTGGCGCTGGCCGCGCCGGCCGGGATGGCGATGTCGAAATCCGCCACGGCGGCGAAATCCGCTGTCTCCGTAGCGCTGTCGCCGGCAACGCTGACGGTCACGGTCTGATCGGTGGCGAAGCGGGTGCCGCCTGAAACCGTCGCCGTCACCGTGATGTCGGTCTCCCCGACCCCCTCGGCCAGGGTTGTCGGTGCAACGCTCAGCGCGATGCCGGCCGGCGCATCGTCGTCATCGCGGATGGTGAGACTGGTACTGGTGACGGCCGCGCCGCTGGCGGCGCTGCCGGAGACCGAGACCGTCTCGTCGGCCTCGTTGAGCGTGTCGTCGACCGGGGTCAGCGCGAAGGTGCGGCTGGCGCTGGCCGCGCCGGCCGGGATGGCGATGTCGAAATCCGCCACGGCGGCGAAATCCGCTGTCTCCGTAGCGCTGTCGCCGGCAACGCTGACGGTCACGGTCTGATCGGTGGCGAAGCGGGTGCCGCCTGAAACCGTCGCCGTCACCGTGATGTCGGTCTCCCCGACCCCCTCGGCCAGGGTTGTCGGTGCAACGCTCAGCGCGATGCCGGCCGGCGCATCGTCGTCATCGCGGATGGTGAGACTGGTACTGGTGACGGCCGCGCCGCTGGCGGCGCTGCCGGAGACCGAGACCGTCTCGTCGGCCTCGTTGAGCGTGTCGTCGACCGGGGTCAGCGCGAAGGTGCGGCTGGCGCTGGCCGCGCCGGCCGGGATGGCGATGTCGAAATCCGCCACGGCGGCGAAATCCGCTGTCTCCGTAGCGCTGTCGCCGGCAACGCTGACGGTCACGGTCTGATCGGTGGCGAAGCGGGTGCCGCCTGAAACCGTCGCCGTCACCGTGATGTCGGTCTCCCCGACCCCCTCGGCCAGGGTTGTCGGTGCAACGCTCAGCGCGATGCCGGCCGGCGCATCGTCGTCATCGCGGATGGTGAGACTGGTACTGGTGACGGCCGCGCCGCTGGCGGCGCTGCCGGAGACCGAGACCGTCTCGTCGGCCTCGTTGAGCGTGTCGTCGACCGGGGTCAGCGCGAAGGTGCGGCTGGCGCTGGCCGCGCCGGCCGGGATGGCGATGTCGAAATCCGCCACGGCGGCGAAATCCGCTGTCTCCGTAGCGCTGTCGCCGGCAACGCTGACGGTCACGGTCTGATCGGTGGCGAAGCGGGTGCCGCCTGAAACCGTCGCCGTCACCGTGATGTCGGTCTCCCCGACCCCCTCGGCCAGGGTTGTCGGTGCAACGCTCAGCGCGATGCCGGCCGGCGCATCGTCGTCATCGCGGATGGTGAGACTGGTACTGGTGACGGCCGCGCCGCTGGCGGCGCTGCCGGAGACCGAGACCGTCTCGTCGGCCTCGTTGAGCGTGTCGTCGACCGGGGTCAGCGCGAAGGTGCGGCTGGCGCTGGCCGCGCCGGCCGGGATGGCGATGTCGAAATCCGCCACGGCGGCGAAATCCGCTGTCTCCGTAGCGCTGTCGCCGGCAACGCTGACGGTCACGGTCTGATCGGTGGCGAAGCGGGTGCCGCCTGAAACCGTCGCCGTCACCGTGATGTCGGTCTCCCCGACCCCCTCGGCCAGGGTTGTCGGTGCAACGCTCAGCGCGATGCCGGCCGGCGCATCGTCGTCATCGCGGATGGTGAGACTGGTACTGGTGACGGCCGCGCCGCTGGCGGCGCTGCCGGAGACCGAGACCGTCTCGTCGGCCTCGTTGAGCGTGTCGTCGACCGGGGTCAGCGCGAAGGTGCGGCTGGCGCTGGCCGCGCCGGCCGGGATGGCGATGTCGAAATCCGCCACGGCGGCGAAATCCGCTGTCTCCGTAGCGCTGTCGCCGGCAACGCTGACGGTCACGGTCTGATCGGTGGCGAAGCGGGTGCCGCCTGAAACCGTCGCCGTCACCGTGATGTCGGTCTCCCCGACCCCCTCGGCCAGGGTTGTCGGTGCAACGCTCAGCGCGATGCCGGCCGGCGCATCGTCGTCATCGCGGATGGTGAGACTGGTACTGGTGACGGCCGCGCCGCTGGCGGCGCTGCCGGAGACCGAGACCGTCTCGTCGGCCTCGTTGAGCGTGTCGTCGACCGGGGTCAGCGCGAAGGTGCGGCTGGCGCTGGCCGCGCCGGCCGGGATGGCGATGTCGAAATCCGCCACGGCGGCGAAATCCGCTGTCTCCGTAGCGCTGTCGCCGGCAACGCTGACGGTCACGGTCTGATCGGTGGCGAAGCGGGTGCCGCCTGAAACCGTCGCCGTCACCGTGATGTCGGTCTCCCCGACCCCCTCGGCCAGGGTTGTCGGTGCAACGCTCAGCGCGATGCCGGCCGGCGCATCGTCGTCATCGCGGATGGTGAGACTGGTACTGGTGACGGCCGCGCCGCTGGCGGCGCTGCCGGAGACCGAGACCGTCTCGTCGGCCTCGTTGAGCGTGTCGTCGACCGGGGTCAGCGCGAAGGTGCGGCTGGCGCTGGCCGCGCCGGCCGGGATGGCGATGTCGAAATCCGCCACGGCGGCGAAATCCGCTGTCTCCGTAGCGCTGTCGCCGGCAACGCTGACGGTCACGGTCTGATCGGTGGCGAAGCGGGTGCCGCCTGAAACCGTCGCCGTCACCGTGATGTCGGTCTCCCCGACCCCCTCGGCCAGGGTTGTCGGTGCAACGCTCAGCGCGATGCCGGCCGGCGCATCGTCGTCATCGCGGATGGTGAGACTGGTACTGGTGACGGCCGCGCCGCTGGCGGCGCTGCCGGAGACCGAGACCGTCTCGTCGGCCTCGTTGAGCGTGTCGTCGACCGGGGTCAGCGCGAAGGTGCGGCTGGCGCTGGCCGCGCCGGCCGGGATGGCGATGTCGAAATCCGCCACGGCGGCGAAATCCGCTGTCTCCGTAGCGCTGTCGCCGGCAACGCTGACGGTCACGGTCTGATCGGTGGCGAAGCGGGTGCCGCCTGAAACCGTCGCCGTCACCGTGATGTCGGTCTCCCCGACCCCCTCGGCCAGGGTTGTCGGTGCAACGCTCAGCGCGATGCCGGCCGGCGCATCGTCGTCATCGCGGATGGTGAGACTGGTACTGGTGACGGCCGCGCCGCTGGCGGCGCTGCCGGAGACCGAGACCGTCTCGTCGGCCTCGTTGAGCGTGTCGTCGACCGGGGTCAGCGCGAAGGTGCGGCTGGCGCTGGCCGCGCCGGCCGGGATGGCGATGTCGAAATCCGCCACGGCGGCGAAATCCGCTGTCTCCGTAGCGCTGTCGCCGGCAACGCTGACGGTCACGGTCTGATCGGTGGCGAAGCGGGTGCCGCCTGAAACCGTCGCCGTCACCGTGATGTCGGTCTCCCCGACCCCCTCGGCCAGGGTTGTCGGTGCAACGCTCAGCGCGATGCCGGCCGGCGCATCGTCGTCATCGCGGATGGTGAGACTGGTACTGGTGACGGCCGCGCCGCTGGCGGCGCTGCCGGAGACCGAGACCGTCTCGTCGGCCTCGTTGAGCGTGTCGTCGACCGGGGTCAGCGCGAAGGTGCGGCTGGCGCTGGCCGCGCCGGCCGGGATGGCGATGTCGAAATCCGCCACGGCGGCGAAATCCGCTGTCTCCGTAGCGCTGTCGCCGGCAACGCTGACGGTCACGGTCTGATCGGTGGCGAAGCGGGTGCCGCCTGAAACCGTCGCCGTCACCGTGATGTCGGTCTCCCCGACCCCCTCGGCCAGGGTTGTCGGTGCAACGCTCAGCGCGATGCCGGCCGGCGCATCGTCGTCATCGCGGATGGTGAGACTGGTACTGGTGACGGCCGCGCCGCTGGCGGCGCTGCCGGAGACCGAGACCGTCTCGTCGGCCTCGTTGAGCGTGTCGTCGACCGGGGTCAGCGCGAAGGTGCGGCTGGCGCTGGCCGCGCCGGCCGGGATGGCGATGTCGAAATCCGCCACGGCGGCGAAATCCGCTGTCTCCGTAGCGCTGTCGCCGGCAACGCTGACGGTCACGGTCTGATCGGTGGCGAAGCGGGTGCCGCCTGAAACCGTCGCCGTCACCGTGATGTCGGTCTCCCCGACCCCCTCGGCCAGGGTTGTCGGTGCAACGCTCAGCGCGATGCCGGCCGGCGCATCGTCGTCATCGCGGATGGTGAGACTGGTACTGGTGACGGCCGCGCCGCTGGCGGCGCTGCCGGAGACCGAGACCGTCTCGTCGGCCTCGTTGAGCGTGTCGTCGACCGGGGTCAGCGCGAAGGTGCGGCTGGCGCTGGCCGCGCCGGCCGGGATGGCGATGTCGAAATCCGCCACGGCGGCGAAATCCGCTGTCTCCGTAGCGCTGTCGCCGGCAACGCTGACGGTCACGGTCTGATCGGTGGCGAAGCGGGTGCCGCCTGAAACCGTCGCCGTCACCGTGATGTCGGTCTCCCCGACCCCCTCGGCCAGGGTTGTCGGTGCAACGCTCAGCGCGATGCCGGCCGGCGCATCGTCGTCATCGCGGATGGTGAGACTGGTACTGGTGACGGCCGCGCCGCTGGCGGCGCTGCCGGAGACCGAGACCGTCTCGTCGGCCTCGTTGAGCGTGTCGTCGACCGGGGTCAGCGCGAAGGTGCGGCTGGCGCTGGCCGCGCCGGCCGGGATGGCGATGTCGAAATCCGCCACGGCGGCGAAATCCGCTGTCTCCGTAGCGCTGTCGCCGGCAACGCTGACGGTCACGGTCTGATCGGTGGCGAAGCGGGTGCCGCCTGAAACCGTCGCCGTCACCGTGATGTCGGTCTCCCCGACCCCCTCGGCCAGGGTTGTCGGTGCAACGCTCAGCGCGATGCCGGCCGGCGCATCGTCGTCATCGCGGATGGTGAGACTGGTACTGGTGACGGCCGCGCCGCTGGCGGCGCTGCCGGAGACCGAGACCGTCTCGTCGGCCTCGTTGAGCGTGTCGTCGACCGGGGTCAGCGCGAAGGTGCGGCTGGCGCTGGCCGCGCCGGCCGGGATGGCGATGTCGAAATCCGCCACGGCGGCGAAATCCGCTGTCTCCGTAGCGCTGTCGCCGGCAACGCTGACGGTCACGGTCTGATCGGTGGCGAAGCGGGTGCCGCCTGAAACCGTCGCCGTCACCGTGATGTCGGTCTCCCCGACCCCCTCGGCCAGGGTTGTCGGTGCAACGCTCAGCGCGATGCCGGCCGGCGCATCGTCGTCATCGCGGATGGTGAGACTGGTACTGGTGACGGCCGCGCCGCTGGCGGCGCTGCCGGAGACCGAGACCGTCTCGTCGGCCTCGTTGAGCGTGTCGTCGACCGGGGTCAGCGCGAAGGTGCGGCTGGCGCTGGCCGCGCCGGCCGGGATGGCGATGTCGAAATCCGCCACGGCGGCGAAATCCGCTGTCTCCGTAGCGCTGTCGCCGGCAACGCTGACGGTCACGGTCTGATCGGTGGCGAAGCGGGTGCCGCCTGAAACCGTCGCCGTCACCGTGATGTCGGTCTCCCCGACCCCCTCGGCCAGGGTTGTCGGTGCAACGCTCAGCGCGATGCCGGCCGGCGCATCGTCGTCATCGCGGATGGTGAGACTGGTACTGGTGACGGCCGCGCCGCTGGCGGCGCTGCCGGAGACCGAGACCGTCTCGTCGGCCTCGTTGAGCGTGTCGTCGACCGGGGTCAGCGCGAAGGTGCGGCTGGCGCTGGCCGCGCCGGCCGGGATGGCGATGTCGAAATCCGCCACGGCGGCGAAATCCGCTGTCTCCGTAGCGCTGTCGCCGGCAACGCTGACGGTCACGGTCTGATCGGTGGCGAAGCGGGTGCCGCCTGAAACCGTCGCCGTCACCGTGATGTCGGTCTCCCCGACCCCCTCGGCCAGGGTTGTCGGTGCAACGCTCAGCGCGATGCCGGCCGGCGCATCGTCGTCATCGCGGATGGTGAGACTGGTACTGGTGACGGCCGCGCCGCTGGCGGCGCTGCCGGAGACCGAGACCGTCTCGTCGGCCTCGTTGAGCGTGTCGTCGACCGGGGTCAGCGCGAAGGTGCGGCTGGCGCTGGCCGCGCCGGCCGGGATGGCGATGTCGAAATCCGCCACGGCGGCGAAATCCGCTGTCTCCGTAGCGCTGTCGCCG
Organism: uncultured Paracoccaceae bacterium; assembly: GCA_951812305.1. Classification (GTDB taxonomy): domain Bacteria; phylum Pseudomonadota; class Alphaproteobacteria; order Rhodobacterales; family Rhodobacteraceae; genus Rhodobacter_B. The sequence continues at coordinate 287,720 of CATOSB010000001.1, read as the reverse complement.
GCAACGCTGACGGTCACGGTCTGATCGGTGGCGAAGCGGGTGCCGCCTGAAACCGTCGCCGTCACCGTGATGTCGGTCTCCCCGACCCCCTCGGCCAGGGTTGTCGGTGCAACGCTCAGCGCGATGCCGGCCGGCGCATCGTCGTCATCGCGGATGGTGAGACTGGTACTGGTGACGGCCGCGCCGCTGGCGGCGCTGCCGGAGACCGAGACCGTCTCGTCGGCCTCGTTGAGCGTGTCGTCGACCGGGGTCAGCGCGAAGGTGCGGCTGGCGCTGGCCGCGCCGGCCGGGATGGCGATGTCGAAATCCGCCACGGCGGCGAAATCCGCTGTCTCCGTAGCGCTGTCGCCGGCAACGCTGACGGTCACGGTCTGATCGGTGGCGAAGCGGGTGCCGCCTGAAACCGTCGCCGTCACCGTGATGTCGGTCTCCCCGACCCCCTCGGCCAGGGTTGTCGGTGCAACGCTCAGCGCGATGCCGGCCGGCGCATCGTCGTCATCGCGGATGGTGAGACTGGTACTGGTGACGGCCGCGCCGCTGGCGGCGCTGCCGGAGACCGAGACCGTCTCGTCGGCCTCGTTGAGCGTGTCGTCGACCGGGGTCAGCGCGAAGGTGCGGCTGGCGCTGGCCGCGCCGGCCGGGATGGCGATGTCGAAATCCGCCACGGCGGCGAAATCCGCTGTCTCCGTAGCGCTGTCGCCGGCAACGCTGACGGTCACGGTCTGATCGGTGGCGAAGCGGGTGCCGCCTGAAACCGTCGCCGTCACCGTGATGTCGGTCTCCCCGACCCCCTCGGCCAGGGTTGTCGGTGCAACGCTCAGCGCGATGCCGGCCGGCGCATCGTCGTCATCGCGGATGGTGAGACTGGTACTGGTGACGGCCGCGCCGCTGGCGGCGCTGCCGGAGACCGAGACCGTCTCGTCGGCCTCGTTGAGCGTGTCGTCGACCGGGGTCAGCGCGAAGGTGCGGCTGGCGCTGGCCGCGCCGGCCGGGATGGCGATGTCGAAATCCGCCACGGCGGCGAAATCCGCTGTCTCCGTAGCGCTGTCGCCGGCAACGCTGACGGTCACGGTCTGATCGGTGGCGAAGCGGGTGCCGCCTGAAACCGTCGCCGTCACCGTGATGTCGGTCTCCCCGACCCCCTCGGCCAGGGTTGTCGGTGCAACGCTCAGCGCGATGCCGGCCGGCGCATCGTCGTCATCGCGGATGGTGAGACTGGTACTGGTGACGGCCGCGCCGCTGGCGGCGCTGCCGGAGACCGAGACCGTCTCGTCGGCCTCGTTGAGCGTGTCGTCGACCGGGGTCAGCGCGAAGGTGCGGCTGGCGCTGGCCGCGCCGGCCGGGATGGCGATGTCGAAATCCGCCACGGCGGCGAAATCCGCTGTCTCCGTAGCGCTGTCGCCGGCAACGCTGACGGTCACGGTCTGATCGGTGGCGAAGCGGGTGCCGCCTGAAACCGTCGCCGTCACCGTGATGTCGGTCTCCCCGACCCCCTCGGCCAGGGTTGTCGGTGCAACGCTCAGCGCGATGCCGGCCGGCGCATCGTCGTCATCGCGGATGGTGAGACTGGTACTGGTGACGGCCGCGCCGCTGGCGGCGCTGCCGGAGACCGAGACCGTCTCGTCGGCCTCGTTGAGCGTGTCGTCGACCGGGGTCAGCGCGAAGGTGCGGCTGGCGCTGGCCGCGCCGGCCGGGATGGCGATGTCGAAATCCGCCACGGCGGCGAAATCCGCTGTCTCCGTAGCGCTGTCGCCGGCAACGCTGACGGTCACGGTCTGATCGGTGGCGAAGCGGGTGCCGCCTGAAACCGTCGCCGTCACCGTGATGTCGGTCTCCCCGACCCCCTCGGCCAGGGTTGTCGGTGCAACGCTCAGCGCGATGCCGGCCGGCGCATCGTCGTCATCGCGGATGGTGAGACTGGTACTGGTGACGGCCGCGCCGCTGGCGGCGCTGCCGGAGACCGAGACCGTCTCGTCGGCCTCGTTGAGCGTGTCGTCGACCGGGGTCAGCGCGAAGGTGCGGCTGGCGCTGGCCGCGCCGGCCGGGATGGCGATGTCGAAATCCGCCACGGCGGCGAAATCCGCTGTCTCCGTAGCGCTGTCGCCGGCAACGCTGACGGTCACGGTCTGATCGGTGGCGAAGCGGGTGCCGCCTGAAACCGTCGCCGTCACCGTGATGTCGGTCTCCCCGACCCCCTCGGCCAGGGTTGTCGGTGCAACGCTCAGCGCGATGCCGGCCGGCGCATCGTCGTCATCGCGGATGGTGAGACTGGTACTGGTGACGGCCGCGCCGCTGGCGGCGCTGCCGGAGACCGAGACCGTCTCGTCGGCCTCGTTGAGCGTGTCGTCGACCGGGGTCAGCGCGAAGGTGCGGCTGGCGCTGGCCGCGCCGGCCGGGATGGCGATGTCGAAATCCGCCACGGCGGCGAAATCCGCTGTCTCCGTAGCGCTGTCGCCGGCAACGCTGACGGTCACGGTCTGATCGGTGGCGAAGCGGGTGCCGCCTGAAACCGTCGCCGTCACCGTGATGTCGGTCTCCCCGACCCCCTCGGCCAGGGTTGTCGGTGCAACGCTCAGCGCGATGCCGGCCGGCGCATCGTCGTCATCGCGGATGGTGAGACTGGTACTGGTGACGGCCGCGCCGCTGGCGGCGCTGCCGGAGACCGAGACCGTCTCGTCGGCCTCGTTGAGCGTGTCGTCGACCGGGGTCAGCGCGAAGGTGCGGCTGGCGCTGGCCGCGCCGGCCGGGATGGCGATGTCGAAATCCGCCACGGCGGCGAAATCCGCTGTCTCCGTAGCGCTGTCGCCGGCAACGCTGACGGTCACGGTCTGATCGGTGGCGAAGCGGGTGCCGCCTGAAACCGTCGCCGTCACCGTGATGTCGGTCTCCCCGACCCCCTCGGCCAGGGTTGTCGGTGCAACGCTCAGCGCGATGCCGGCCGGCGCATCGTCGTCATCGCGGATGGTGAGACTGGTACTGGTGACGGCCGCGCCGCTGGCGGCGCTGCCGGAGACCGAGACCGTCTCGTCGGCCTCGTTGAGCGTGTCGTCGACCGGGGTCAGCGCGAAGGTGCGGCTGGCGCTGGCCGCGCCGGCCGGGATGGCGATGTCGAAATCCGCCACGGCGGCGAAATCCGCTGTCTCCGTAGCGCTGTCGCCGGCAACGCTGACGGTCACGGTCTGATCGGTGGCGAAGCGGGTGCCGCCTGAAACCGTCGCCGTCACCGTGATGTCGGTCTCCCCGACCCCCTCGGCCAGGGTTGTCGGTGCAACGCTCAGCGCGATGCCGGCCGGCGCATCGTCGTCATCGCGGATGGTGAGACTGGTACTGGTGACGGCCGCGCCGCTGGCGGCGCTGCCGGAGACCGAGACCGTCTCGTCGGCCTCGTTGAGCGTGTCGTCGACCGGGGTCAGCGCGAAGGTGCGGCTGGCGCTGGCCGCGCCGGCCGGGATGGCGATGTCGAAATCCGCCACGGCGGCGAAATCCGCTGTCTCCGTAGCGCTGTCGCCGGCAACGCTGACGGTCACGGTCTGATCGGTGGCGAAGCGGGTGCCGCCTGAAACCGTCGCCGTCACCGTGATGTCGGTCTCCCCGACCCCCTCGGCCAGGGTTGTCGGTGCAACGCTCAGCGCGATGCCGGCCGGCGCATCGTCGTCATCGCGGATGGTGAGACTGGTACTGGTGACGGCCGCGCCGCTGGCGGCGCTGCCGGAGACCGAGACCGTCTCGTCGGCCTCGTTGAGCGTGTCGTCGACCGGGGTCAGCGCGAAGGTGCGGCTGGCGCTGGCCGCGCCGGCCGGGATGGCGATGTCGAAATCCGCCACGGCGGCGAAATCCGCTGTCTCCGTAGCGCTGTCGCCGGCAACGCTGACGGTCACGGTCTGATCGGTGGCGAAGCGGGTGCCGCCTGAAACCGTCGCCGTCACCGTGATGTCGGTCTCCCCGACCCCCTCGGCCAGGGTTGTCGGTGCAACGCTCAGCGCGATGCCGGCCGGCGCATCGTCGTCATCGCGGATGGTGAGACTGGTACTGGTGACGGCCGCGCCGCTGGCGGCGCTGCCGGAGACCGAGACCGTCTCGTCGGCCTCGTTGAGCGTGTCGTCGACCGGGGTCAGCGCGAAGGTGCGGCTGGCGCTGGCCGCGCCGGCCGGGATGGCGATGTCGAAATCCGCCACGGCGGCGAAATCCGCTGTCTCCGTAGCGCTGTCGCCGGCAACGCTGACGGTCACGGTCTGATCGGTGGCGAAGCGGGTGCCGCCTGAAACCGTCGCCGTCACCGTGATGTCGGTCTCCCCGACCCCCTCGGCCAGGGTTGTCGGTGCAACGCTCAGCGCGATGCCGGCCGGCGCATCGTCGTCATCGCGGATGGTGAGACTGGTACTGGTGACGGCCGCGCCGCTGGCGGCGCTGCCGGAGACCGAGACCGTCTCGTCGGCCTCGTTGAGCGTGTCGTCGACCGGGGTCAGCGCGAAGGTGCGGCTGGCGCTGGCCGCGCCGGCCGGGATGGCGATGTCGAAATCCGCCACGGCGGCGAAATCCGCTGTCTCCGTAGCGCTGTCGCCGGCAACGCTGACGGTCACGGTCTGATCGGTGGCGAAGCGGGTGCCGCCTGAAACCGTCGCCGTCACCGTGATGTCGGTCTCCCCGACCCCCTCGGCCAGGGTTGTCGGTGCAACGCTCAGCGCGATGCCGGCCGGCGCATCGTCGTCATCGCGGATGGTGAGACTGGTACTGGTGACGGCCGCGCCGCTGGCGGCGCTGCCGGAGACCGAGACCGTCTCGTCGGCCTCGTTGAGCGTGTCGTCGACCGGGGTCAGCGCGAAGGTGCGGCTGGCGCTGGCCGCGCCGGCCGGGATGGCGATGTCGAAATCCGCCACGGCGGCGAAATCCGCTGTCTCCGTAGCGCTGTCGCCGGCAACGCTGACGGTCACGGTCTGATCGGTGGCGAAGCGGGTGCCGCCTGAAACCGTCGCCGTCACCGTGATGTCGGTCTCCCCGACCCCCTCGGCCAGGGTTGTCGGTGCAACGCTCAGCGCGATGCCGGCCGGCGCATCGTCGTCATCGCGGATGGTGAGACTGGTACTGGTGACGGCCGCGCCGCTGGCGGCGCTGCCGGAGACCGAGACCGTCTCGTCGGCCTCGTTGAGCGTGTCGTCGACCGGGGTCAGCGCGAAGGTGCGGCTGGCGCTGGCCGCGCCGGCCGGGATGGCGATGTCGAAATCCGCCACGGCGGCGAAATCCGCTGTCTCCGTAGCGCTGTCGCCGGCAACGCTGACGGTCACGGTCTGATCGGTGGCGAAGCGGGTGCCGCCTGAAACCGTCGCCGTCACCGTGATGTCGGTCTCCCCGACCCCCTCGGCCAGGGTTGTCGGTGCAACGCTCAGCGCGATGCCGGCCGGCGCATCGTCGTCATCGCGGATGGTGAGACTGGTACTGGTGACGGCCGCGCCGCTGGCGGCGCTGCCGGAGACCGAGACCGTCTCGTCGGCCTCGTTGAGCGTGTCGTCGACCGGGGTCAGCGCGAAGGTGCGGCTGGCGCTGGCCGCGCCGGCCGGGATGGCGATGTCGAAATCCGCCACGGCGGCGAAATCCGCTGTCTCCGTAGCGCTGTCGCCGGCAACGCTGACGGTCACGGTCTGATCGGTGGCGAAGCGGGTGCCGCCTGAAACCGTCGCCGTCACCGTGATGTCGGTCTCCCCGACCCCCTCGGCCAGGGTTGTCGGTGCAACGCTCAGCGCGATGCCGGCCGGCGCATCGTCGTCATCGCGGATGGTGAGACTGGTACTGGTGACGGCCGCGCCGCTGGCGGCGCTGCCGGAGACCGAGACCGTCTCGTCGGCCTCGTTGAGCGTGTCGTCGACCGGGGTCAGCGCGAAGGTGCGGCTGGCGCTGGCCGCGCCGGCCGGGATGGCGATGTCGAAATCCGCCACGGCGGCGAAATCCGCTGTCTCCGTAGCGCTGTCGCCGGCAACGCTGACGGTCACGGTCTGATCGGTGGCGAAGCGGGTGCCGCCTGAAACCGTCGCCGTCACCGTGATGTCGGTCTCCCCGACCCCCTCGGCCAGGGTTGTCGGTGCAACGCTCAGCGCGATGCCGGCCGGCGCATCGTCGTCATCGCGGATGGTGAGACTGGTACTGGTGACGGCCGCGCCGCTGGCGGCGCTGCCGGAGACCGAGACCGTCTCGTCGGCCTCGTTGAGCGTGTCGTCGACCGGGGTCAGCGCGAAGGTGCGGCTGGCGCTGGCCGCGCCGGCCGGGATGGCGATGTCGAAATCCGCCACGGCGGCGAAATCCGCTGTCTCCGTAGCGCTGTCGCCGGCAACGCTGACGGTCACGGTCTGATCGGTGGCGAAGCGGGTGCCGCCTGAAACCGTCGCCGTCACCGTGATGTCGGTCTCCCCGACCCCCTCGGCCAGGGTTGTCGGTGCAACGCTCAGCGCGATGCCGGCCGGCGCATCGTCGTCATCGCGGATGGTGAGACTGGTACTGGTGACGGCCGCGCCGCTGGCGGCGCTGCCGGAGACCGAGACCGTCTCGTCGGCCTCGTTGAGCGTGTCGTCGACCGGGGTCAGCGCGAAGGTGCGGCTGGCGCTGGCCGCGCCGGCCGGGATGGCGATGTCGAAATCCGCCACGGCGGCGAAATCCGCTGTCTCCGTAGCGCTGTCGCCGGCAACGCTGACGGTCACGGTCTGATCGGTGGCGAAGCGGGTGCCGCCTGAAACCGTCGCCGTCACCGTGATGTCGGTCTCCCCGACCCCCTCGGCCAGGGTTGTCGGTGCAACGCTCAGCGCGATGCCGGCCGGCGCATCGTCGTCATCGCGGATGGTGAGACTGGTACTGGTGACGGCCGCGCCGCTGGCGGCGCTGCCGGAGACCGAGACCGTCTCGTCGGCCTCGTTGAGCGTGTCGTCGACCGGGGTCAGCGCGAAGGTGCGGCTGGCGCTGGCCGCGCCGGCCGGGATGGCGATGTCGAAATCCGCCACGGCGGCGAAATCCGCTGTCTCCGTAGCGCTGTCGCCGGCAACGCTGACGGTCACGGTCTGATCGGTGGCGAAGCGGGTGCCGCCTGAAACCGTCGCCGTCACCGTGATGTCGGTCTCCCCGACCCCCTCGGCCAGGGTTGTCGGTGCAACGCTCAGCGCGATGCCGGCCGGCGCATCGTCGTCATCGCGGATGGTGAGACTGGTACTGGTGACGGCCGCGCCGCTGGCGGCGCTGCCGGAGACCGAGACCGTCTCGTCGGCCTCGTTGAGCGTGTCGTCGACCGGGGTCAGCGCGAAGGTGCGGCTGGCGCTGGCCGCGCCGGCCGGGATGGCGATGTCGAAATCCGCCACGGCGGCGAAATCCGCTGTCTCCGTAGCGCTGTCGCCGGCAACGCTGACGGTCACGGTCTGATCGGTGGCGAAGCGGGTGCCGCCTGAAACCGTCGCCGTCACCGTGATGTCGGTCTCCCCGACCCCCTCGGCCAGGGTTGTCGGTGCAACGCTCAGCGCGATGCCGGCCGGCGCATCGTCGTCATCGCGGATGGTGAGACTGGTACTGGTGACGGCCGCGCCGCTGGCGGCGCTGCCGGAGACCGAGACCGTCTCGTCGGCCTCGTTGAGCGTGTCGTCGACCGGGGTCAGCGCGAAGGTGCGGCTGGCGCTGGCCGCGCCGGCCGGGATGGCGATGTCGAAATCCGCCACGGCGGCGAAATCCGCTGTCTCCGTAGCGCTGTCGCCGGCAACGCTGACGGTCACGGTCTGATCGGTGGCGAAGCGGGTGCCGCCTGAAACCGTCGCCGTCACCGTGATGTCGGTCTCCCCGACCCCCTCGGCCAGGGTTGTCGGTGCAACGCTCAGCGCGATGCCGGCCGGCGCATCGTCGTCATCGCGGATGGTGAGACTGGTACTGGTGACGGCCGCGCCGCTGGCGGCGCTGCCGGAGACCGAGACCGTCTCGTCGGCCTCGTTGAGCGTGTCGTCGACCGGGGTCAGCGCGAAGGTGCGGCTGGCGCTGGCCGCGCCGGCCGGGATGGCGATGTCGAAATCCGCCACGGCGGCGAAATCCGCTGTCTCCGTAGCGCTGTCGCCGGCAACGCTGACGGTCACGGTCTGATCGGTGGCGAAGCGGGTGCCGCCTGAAACCGTCGCCGTCACCGTGATGTCGGTCTCCCCGACCCCCTCGGCCAGGGTTGTCGGTGCAACGCTCAGCGCGATGCCGGCCGGCGCATCGTCGTCATCGCGGATGGTGAGACTGGTACTGGTGACGGCCGCGCCGCTGGCGGCGCTGCCGGAGACCGAGACCGTCTCGTCGGCCTCGTTGAGCGTGTCGTCGACCGGGGTCAGCGCGAAGGTGCGGCTGGCGCTGGCCGCGCCGGCCGGGATGGCGATGTCGAAATCCGCCACGGCGGCGAAATCCGCTGTCTCCGTAGCGCTGTCGCCGGCAACGCTGACGGTCACGGTCTGATCGGTGGCGAAGCGGGTGCCGCCTGAAACCGTCGCCGTCACCGTGATGTCGGTCTCCCCGACCCCCTCGGCCAGGGTTGTCGGTGCAACGCTCAGCGCGATGCCGGCCGGCGCATCGTCGTCATCGCGGATGGTGAGACTGGTACTGGTGACGGCCGCGCCGCTGGCGGCGCTGCCGGAGACCGAGACCGTCTCGTCGGCCTCGTTGAGCGTGTCGTCGACCGGGGTCAGCGCGAAGGTGCGGCTGGCGCTGGCCGCGCCGGCCGGGATGGCGATGTCGAAATCCGCCACGGCGGCGAAATCCGCTGTCTCCGTAGCGCTGTCGCCGGCAACGCTGACGGTCACGGTCTGATCGGTGGCGAAGCGGGTGCCGCCTGAAACCGTCGCCGTCACCGTGATGTCGGTCTCCCCGACCCCCTCGGCCAGGGTTGTCGGTGCAACGCTCAGCGCGATGCCGGCCGGCGCATCGTCGTCATCGCGGATGGTGAGACTGGTACTGGTGACGGCCGCGCCGCTGGCGGCGCTGCCGGAGACCGAGACCGTCTCGTCGGCCTCGTTGAGCGTGTCGTCGACCGGGGTCAGCGCGAAGGTGCGGCTGGCGCTGGCCGCGCCGGCCGGGATGGCGATGTCGAAATCCGCCACGGCGGCGAAATCCGCTGTCTCCGTAGCGCTGTCGCCGGCAACGCTGACGGTCACGGTCTGATCGGTGGCGAAGCGGGTGCCGCCTGAAACCGTCGCCGTCACCGTGATGTCGGTCTCCCCGACCCCCTCGGCCAGGGTTGTCGGTGCAACGCTCAGCGCGATGCCGGCCGGCGCATCGTCGTCATCGCGGATGGTGGCGGTCTCGCGGGTGAGTGTGATCTTCAACTCTGTGGTGCCGTCGTCCAACGAGATTCTGTTGAAGGCCCGCCGGTTGTAGTGCCGGGCCTCGCAGTTCTCCTTACCCACAATGGTAAATGGAGCGTGGTCTTCGAGGTCGCTGGTGCAGAACATGTAACGCTCGTCTTCCCAAACCAGCCCGTCGGGAAATGCCCAGTAATCATCCGGTAATAATACCGCCCGGTAATAATAGTGTGACTTATCTAAGTCTATGCTTATAATGCGTACGCACTCACCGTATAGAATACTCCACCATCCTTCGGAAATCCATCCTTCGGGCGTGTTGTAGCCGATGGCGGTCCACACTTTATTCACGCGCGCTTTGTTACAAATCTCAAGCCCAGCAAAAGCCTGCGAAGGCACAAGGCCTACCAAAACCAGTATAAAAAGGTGCATCAGACATCTTGTCATTGCTCATCTACCGGCCCGTGTCGCCACGGCTCGCCCGTATCAGAACTCCGGGCCATGTTTGATCGTCAGTCATCAGATCACCCTTTTGGGGTTCTGTGTGGGTACCCCCGGTTTTGCAAGGCTCTTCTAAATGAAGCGAGTTTCGCTCGGTCTCACCCGCATTGCGGGCATGGAGGTCATGAGTTGGGGCATTTGAGGCACCTCGGCGGATGTGTTTGGCCATGGGTTTTCCGCGCGGTTTCTTTGCGGTGAATGTGTGAACGGTACCCCTGTGCTTTGAGCCAGTCTTCGTTCCTGGACGACCGATATCCAGTATCGGCCCAAACGGACTTTGAGCTGTTTGTCTCATCCAAAACACAGGACAGTTCATGCCCGTCTTAGCGTGCGGCATTCGTGCCAGTTTCGCCCCGGATGAAGCGCCATTTGCGGTCGATGGACACGTGGTTCTTATAGCCAAAATGTGGGACCGAGATATCGACAAGGCCCGCGTCCTTCTCGCCCTCCTTGGTGGTTTTGACCTTTGAATACTTGACCGTCCAACGTGCATCCGTGTCTTTCTGCGCTGCCTTGGCCGGATCATCGGGCCAGATGTCGGACGCAGCCTCGCCCGCTTTAGCGCGCTCCTTTTCTTCTTTCGTCATTCGTTGGCGCGGTGCTGAGACCAGGGTCGCATCCACAATCTGGCCGCCAGTCGGCTTATATCCCCGCTCGCGAAGCTGATCTTCAAACGCACCTAAAAGCGCCTTGAACGCGCCCGCCTGTGTCAGCTTCTCTCTGAAAAGCCAGATCGTCTTTTGGTCCGGGGTAGGTTCCCCGATTTGAAACCCCAGAAATCGCAGCCAGCTGAAGCGATCGCGGATCAGAAACTCCATGCGCTCGTCGCTCAGATTGTGCATCGAGGCCAGCACAAGCACCTTGAACATCACCACAGGATCGTAAGGGGGGCGACCACCCTTGGGTCGCTCTCCGTATCTCAGCGCTTCAATCAGAACCGGGCGAAACACTTCGAAATCAACGTGTCGCTCCAAAGCCTCAAGCGGATCCCCCGTCGCAGAAAGCCGAGCAAGATGATCCGTCAAATCAGATCTGTATTTTGAAGGGTGGTAAGGCCCCCGCCGCCACAATGTTGCATGATCAATCGAAGCGCTTGTTCAATTCGAACTCATCCTTTGCCAGCTTGTAGCACAAGAGCAGACCGATCATGAACGTTCCATGCTCCCATAGCTCGGCCCGATCCCCGAAGATCACATCAAAGAACGAGAACCCGACGAATATTGCTAAGCCGAAAAAGAAGCCCAGCTCGAAGGTTTGGCGCTTTACTTTGGCCCCCTTGGCAACCGCATAGAGCGTCATAACCAAGGGAATTGCGACCAAGACCTCGATGACGCCCGTCACATAGAGCAATCCATCCAGCCCGCCCAAAGGCATGCCGGTGTTCTCTAGGTAACCCGTGAATTGTTCGGTGCGGTCCTTGCCGTGCCAAGTGAACAGGCCCAGGTCCGTGCGGTTCAGAAACTTGTCTAGTCCGTTCATCACCCAATACACCGCCCAATGTGCGATGATCAAATTTCCGATTGTCGCCAGCCCGATAATCCCGCTCTGTGCGGATGCATTATCTGGAAGCTGAGTGTTTTCGAAACTTACCATTGAGAGTCTCCACTGTGCTATACCGTCTTCTTGAAAGTCCGGCGGTGTCGTCTTGCGTAATTACCTCCTGCCCTGTTTACCACAGATTTCAAGCGCGGGTAAGGTTGATGGCAGGTTGATGGCAGGGCAATCGCGCTTAAAGTTTGACAGCTGGCTTTGATTGGATTCTTGAGGTTTCATCAACGGATGGAGTTTCGAGATGCCTACATTAGACAGCTGTCAAACTTTAAGCGCGATTGCCCTGGTGTGATTCAAGGAGTCTCCACTATTGATATTGGAGGTTGTTTTGGCGGGAAGCGATTGTTTTTCAGAGCTTTATTCGAGGATAGAGGGTAACTCCCAAGCACCCTGTCCGATAGGGTTGCGGGGTTTTGTTCCGTCAGAGCCGTGCGATGATCTGAGGTGGTGACAGGGTCAGGATTTCCAGGATGTTGAACCGGTGTTTTCTGGCCGTCGAGATGACGGACCTGATGTCGGCGAAGACCCGCGCGCCCTCGAGGGTGCGGAAGGTGCCCGAGATTTTCATGCGCAGCTTCATCATGCGCAGGTCCTGTTCGGCCTGATTGTTTGTGAATGGGACCGCGAAGTCGGCGATGAATCGCAAAACGTCATCGCGGTAGTCACGCAGGCGGAGGAGCAGGTTGTGGCCTGGCCGCCTGGCTTTTCGGCCGCGGGTGCCGGGGCTTTTGGCCAGCGGGGGCCGGCGTTCGTGGAAGGCGAGCCCCTTGGCGAGGATCGCCATGTATCTGGTGACGATACCCTGGCGAACCAGTTCCGGGAGTTCGGTCTCGCCTTGATCCTGAGCCGCGCATCTGAGCTGATTGGCGCTATGAAGCACTGCGCTCATCTCCGTCGCCCAAGGCTCTTTTTCGATCTCTTCGATGGCCTTGAGTTCGCGCAAGTGATGCGCCCCGCAGAGGGCGTGGGCGTCCACTCCGCTCATATGGGCGTAGTAGGGTTTCCAGTGATCATGAATGATCGTCCCGCCGGTCAGGAAGGTTGGAACAGCACCGCGTTTGGCGCTGATGCGGTAATGGGTGAAGGCGGTATCGCAGATCGTGTGCAGCCAGTGCAGCTTGCCGGCAACACGAAGTCCGGTCTCGTCCAGATGCCGAACGCCGCCTTCGGCAAGCCGGGCGAGAATGTGTTCAACCACGACACCCATCTTATTTGCCGCGCCGCGCGTCCAGTTGGTCACGCTGGCCGCGCACAAGCTGGTGGCCCCAAACAGGTCGCGCATAAGCTGGCAGACCCGATCCTCGGGTATCAGCTGCTGAACATTGCAATAGACCGCCACTGCCCGCATGCGCGTGCCATATTGCACATGCGCGGCCACGCCATCGGGAAAGCCAGCCGTCGTCGTGGCTCGACAATGGTCGCAACAATAAACCGCCGCCTGATGCTCGGTGACCTCCAGGCGTGGCGCAGGCAAGTCGAACACCTGACGCTTCTCGATCCCTTTCACCATCTCCGCCGTCAGGGCGCTCTGACAGGCGCTGCAATGCGTCGCCTCATGCCGTTCGACAAAGTCGGGTGTTGACGTCTGGCGCAGGGTGTCGCCCCGGTGGCCAACTTGGCCGCCACTTTTCTTTCCGGATTTGCCACGCAGGCTGCGCGGGGCTGGCTTCTTCAGGCCATCACTTGAAGGGGGCTTGCTGCTATTGCTGCTGTTCTTGGCCAACTGTCGGCGCAGGTCCGTGATCTCTTCCGCCATGCTCGCCAACGCAGCTTCAAGCTCAGCGATCCGACGCAGAGCCGTGGCGAGAAGTTGTTCAAGGGCGGCAACCTGATCCATCCCACCACTGATTCAGAGAAATCAACCCGGCGCCACAGAATTCAGACAAGAAAGAAAAAAACACGCGCAAAATGGCAAATTCGACTCACCATAAAACTGACAATAACACTCAAACGTGGGGGGTGCTTGGGAGTTACGATAGAGGCTGATTTTCGGGATCGTCTTCCCGGGTATCACAAGTCTCGGCGGGAGGGCCTGTCGGTGCTGGCAAGCGTGGTTTTGAACACGCGGAGTGTCAATCTGATGGAAAATGCAGCAGCTTTGCCGCGTGAGATTGGGTCGGTGGACCACCGATATCAGTACATTTCGCGCCTTTTGGGCAATTCCCATATCGATACTGACGAGGTCATGCAGGCCTATGTAGGGGAGATTTTCCGCCGCCAGATTGAGGCCGGAGAAACGACTGTACTGGCCCTTGATCAAAGCAAGCTCAACGAGGGTCACGAGGTCTTGATGCTGTCGGTGCGGATGAGGGATCGAGCCCTTCCGGTCGCCTGGCGTGTGCGCCAGACCAAGGGGCCGATTGGATGGCACGTGCAACACGAGCTTCTGGAAGCTGTGCGGCCCTGGCTTCCAGAAAACGCGCGCGTATTGCTGGCCCGAGACCGGTTCTATGGGACCGCCCGCTTGATCAAATGGTGCCAGAAGGCGGGCTGGGACTATCGGCTCCGCTTGAAAAGCAACCTTACCCTGCAGCATCAGGGAGGTGAGGTGGCAACCCGTGAGATCGCAGAATTGATGCCCGAAGGCATTGCAAAGGCAGAGCTGAATGAAACAGGCGTCCTCACCAACATCGGTGTGCTCCACGAAGACGGACACAAAGAGCCGTGGATCATCGCAATGAGCGTGACCCCATCCGAGTACAAGATACTCGATTACGGCATGCGATGGAGTATTGAGGCCATGTTCTCCGACTTCAAAACCCGAGGCTTCGGCATCACCCAAAGTCAGATCAGAAGACCAGATCGACTGGCGCGCCTCATCCTGGTTCTGGCAATCGCCATGTACTGGGCTGTTTCTACCGGAGCAAACGAAGAATACCACGTCGCGCAACGCGGCGAAAAAAGGGGATTCAAAAAGCCCGACGATCCCTGTGTTCACTCTTCAAAACCTGAGTTCTGGATAAGCGCTATATGGGGTCCATTAGGGCTCAGTGCAAAATACCCCTTTAAGCGATTTCAGGCGTCATTTTACGCCAGATGTATTGGCCAATGAGCAGAATGTGTTCCCAGCCGAGCGGTGAGATATGCCGGAGCAGATGTTCTGGCGTTTCCAGTCCCTCCCGCTTGCGCTGCATGACGGCTTTGCCGAGATGGACCGTGTTCCAGTAGATGATAATTGCCGTGAGCAGGTTCAGGCCGGCCATGCGGAAGTGCTGGCTTTCTGTGGTCCGATCCCGGATTTCACCATGGCGACCGATCCACAAGGCATCCTTCAGCGCATGGTGTGCTTCGCCTTTGTTCAGCCCGACAGTTGAGCGGCGCTGCATGTCCATATCGAGCGCCCATTCGATGATGAACAGTGTCCGTTCGATCTGTCCGATTTCCCGCATCACGATGGCCAGATCGTTTTTGCGTGGGCGGGCTGACAATCGCCTGAGGATCTGGCTTGGCGGCACCTTGCCTGACCGCATCGTGGCCGTGCATCTCAGCACATCGCCCCAGTTGTCGATGAAGGTCTGTTCCCGGACCTTGCCGCCGATCAGGGACTTGAGCTCTTTCGGAACGCTTTTGAGATCAAAGACGTAGAACCGCTTGGATTTCAGGTCGCGAATACGGGGAATGAAGCGATAGCCCAGGAGCGCGAAGGCGGCGAATACGAGATCGGTGAACCCACCCGTGTCGGCGTAGTGTTCTTTGATCCGTTTGCCAACCTCGCTCAGGCACAATCCGTCCAGAGTGTACGGCGCCTCGTTCACCGTGGCGGGGATCGAATTGACCCAGTATGGGCCAAATTGGTCAGAAACGTGTACGTAGGCTTTCAGCCCCGGCACCTGGTTGTTGTACTTGGCGTTGATGAGGTTCATGGCCTCCCCCTGGCGCGTGGTCGGGAAGAACTGCCCGTCGCTGGAGGAGGTTTGACCCGACCCCCAGTATTGCGCCATGGGAAGTTTGGACTGCGCGTCCAACACGATCGCCAGCGCCTCGTTGATCGCATCGCTTTCGACATGCCAGCGCGACAGGCGGGCCAACTGGGAATACTTATAGCCGGTGGTGGCTTCGGCCATCTTGCTCAAACCCACGTTCAGCCCTTCCGCGAGAAGCACGGTCAGCAGCCCGATGATATCCCTGCAAGGCGCGCCGGAGCGTAAATGGATGAACGCGTCCGTGAAGCCGGTGGCTTCTGCCACGTCCTGCAGGATTTCAGTGACTTTCGCATGTGGCATCCGCTGGTACAGATCGAGAACCAGTGGGCCCGCTTCCTCCGGGACATCAGCTTTCAGACGCTCGATACGCAACTGGCCGTCTTCGATAATGCCATTGGGAAGAGTGCCGGTCCTGACAGCTGCCGCAAGCCGCTCGAAGCCATCCTGCAACCGGCGCTTTCGATCCTCAATCCAAACCTCTGGATCCAGCGGTAGATCAAGCCCCGGCATCGTCTTTGCGGCTTCCAGCGGCACCAGAAGTTTCCTGTCATCGGCATATCGGCGGGCGTGATCCAGCCAGATATCATTGGACCGAAAGGCCTCCTGAAGGCGGAACATCACCGCCACGATCCAAAGCCGCTCCTCATTGGTGTCGGGCTTGCGCAGTTGCTTGTCCCACTTTGATCGGGCGGGCAGAAAGGCCCGCGATTTGGTTGTGATGTCTGCGCCCTCCCGGATGACCGCCGCGGCGTCGAGCAGCGGTTGGGCCACGGTGGCACCTCGGATATCCAGAGCCCTTAACATGCGTTTGCCATAGAGCTTGAAGCTGTGAAACGCCTTCTCGATGTGATCCATCGGCTCGGCCATGGCAGGTTTGATCAACTGGGTCGCCATCGCCACAAGAGTTTCCAAACCATCCCACCCGCTGGATGCATCGACGGCACCGCCCAGGGCGGCCTCATCGCCCCGGGCCATCAACAATGTCGTGCCCAGAGATTGGAACCCGACCAGTGTGCTGGCAATATCAGCCTGTGCCTGTTCGAAGTGCATCGCGCTGATTTTCTTCGCCTCCCGCCAGGTCTTGCCCACGATCCGATCGTGGGTTTCGACAACGGTATCGGCAATGGACGCGGCCCATTCGACGACACAGGTGGCCAGAATGGCAAGGCGGCGATTACTGCTGATGTCCTGCAAATCGCCCGTGAAGTAGCGCTCGCCCTGACGGCGCAGCATCTTGACCCGGTGGGGTGGGATGTCATCGAGTATGTCTGGCGACAGCTCAATTTCCTTGAGGGTTTCCACCCGGTCAAGCAGGCGGTTTATATCGGCCGTGTTCTTGCCGGCCTCAAAACCGCGCAGCCACAAAAACACGCTCTGCCAACCGTTTGCAGCCGCGCCGAGCAGGTCGTCGAGGCGACGGCGCAATGGGCTCTCCAGACGCGCGGCAATCCGGTTCTCGATCCGCCGCTCGGCTGCCACAAGAGCATCGGCACAGAGCCTCTCAATCATCGTGACACCCGGCAGGATGATCTGCCGCGCCCGGCATTCTTCAACAAAATCCCGCACCAGCCCTTCACCAGATCCGGCTGCCTCGGCTTGCTGGTCTAACCATGCCGTCATTTGCTTCACACGTTTGCCGGTGAAGGTCTTGTAGCCATAGATCTTACGCAACGCGCCGAGGTGTTCATGTCTGGTGTTGGCGCGATTTGCGTATGGCAAAAGATCCTTGGCCTTCAGCCCGAGTTGGGCCGCAATGTAAGCGGATACGGCCTCCGGGATCACCTCACCTGACTTCAGAAACCGTCCTGGATAGCGAAAGGCACAAAGCTGAAGGGCAAAGCCGATCTGGTTTTGTGGTCGCCTGCGCGTTTTGATGTACGCGATGTCATCATCCGCAAGCGTGTAGTGGTATTCCAGCGATGCCCTGTCGGTGGGCAGGGTGAAGAGAGCATCACGCTGACGTTTCGTCAGAACAGTTCTGTGGGCCATACGTTACCTTTTCAGAGAAGCGTTGAGGGGCAGATCCGAGGCCTTCGTTCATGTTTTCGCCCGTCCGATAGACGTACCTTCAGCGCACAGGTCAGATCCCAGTTTCCCCTCCCATAAAACCAAGGCCTCAGATCGTCGCAAATAGCTGGTCCGATAAAAGTTGCAGTGAAGGTGGGTCAAACGTACAGTGAGCCAATGGAAAAGATCGGATATGCACGCTGCTCAACCTACAGTCAGGACTTGACTGCGCAGCGGCAAGCGTTGAGTGATCTCGGGGTTCAGGACGACCGCATTTATACGGATCACGGATTGACTGGCACCAACCGGGAGCGGCCCGGACTTGAACAGGCGCTGGCCGCCGTGCGCAAAGGCGACATCCTGGTCGTAACGAAGCTTGATCGCCTTGCACGATCGGTTCCAGACGTTCGGGTCATCAGCGACCAACTCGAAACCAAAGGCGTGAGGCTTGCCTTGGGGACAGCGGTCTACGATCCCAGTGATCCGATGGGAAAGATGTTCTTCAACATCGTCGCCACCTTCGCGGAGTTCGAAGCAGATCTGCTCAAAATGCGCACCAGGGAAGGCATGGCCATCGCCAAGGCAAAGGGCAAAATGCGAGGAAAGAAGCCAAAACTTACTGAAAAACAACAGAAAGAGCTTTTGAAGATGCACGAAACCGGCGACCATTCGATCAGTGATCTTGCCGAGATATTCTCCGTTTCAAGAGCGACCGTCTATCGCACACTGCAAAGGGACCAGAGGGCTTAAAGGGGTATTTTGCACTGAGCCCTAATGGACCCCAGATTTCGCACCCCCGTCAGATTGTGCCCGCCGAGATCGAGATCGCTCTTCATAATGTTGCCGTCGGTGCAGTCGGGATTGGGCACGCGGAAGAGATAGGGCGTACACCCCTGCCCGGTCCAGAAACTCCGAGCCACGAAGAGATCGCCTTTCCGGGCAAAGGGCGGGTCCGGGGGTGCCGCGCTGTTGATGACGTTCATATCCAGGCTGATATCCGGGCCGGCCATTCTGATGCCGCCTCGGCCGTCCTGCACTATGGTGCCGACCCCGGACACCCCGATCCCGGGTCCCGGCACCTGTTCGGTGCTCTCGGGGCCCCGGGCGCGGGCGAGCACGAGGGTGGGGCCGGAAACGGTCTGCCAGAGCCACAGTGTCATCTCGCGTCGGCGCGCGGTGTGTTTGGGCAGCAAGTACGTCGCTCCTGCCCGCCCGCTCTCGAGGTCGGCGTATGCCACCTCTTTTGGAGGACCGATTGCCGGCGCCCCTCCCGTATTCCGCTCAAGCCATTGCCGTCCGGTATCCGCGAGACCGGCCAGCGCACGGGCTTCCGCCGTCAGTGTCCTGCGCTCCGTCCAGGCGGTGAATGTCTGCGCCAGCAGGCTGGCCGTCACCGTGAGCACCGCCACGGCCAGCAGGGCCTCGAACAGCCCCAGCCCGCAGCGGGCGCGGCGCGGATATGATTGATGCCCCTTCATGGGCAGGCTCCACATCTAAAGCTGTCCTCGACCTCGAGGTCTTTTGCGGTGAGCCTTTCCAGTCCTGCGGTGGTCCCGACAGTCAATGCGCCGGTCACATCCACATCCCCGGCCCGGGCGAGCCCGGTGACACTCAATCCGGCACCCGCTTCGGTGCCGGGGCCCGTGTTGACGGTTCCGGCAACCGTGAGCGACCCGTCTGCACGGGTCTCGCCGGACAGCGCCGCCGAGCCTGCGGCTTCGAGAGCGCCCACACCGGTCACATTGTTGCCGCCCATCTTGAGATCAAAGAGCATATGCGGCGCCGGATGCCCGGCGCGGCGCGACCGCAGCACAAAGCGCGGGTCGATGCGCCCGTAGGGCCAGGCGAAGATCGCGATATCATCGGCGGGTTCGAAATCCGATGCCGCCTCCGCGAGCTTTGCTGTTTCTCCCGGCCTTCCGGCAGCCAGCGCGTTTCGGATCAGCTTGATCTGCCGGTGCTGTATTTCCCCGTCGATCTCGGCCTTGATAACCACGATCCCGTGCGGCAGCGGGTCACCCCCCTGCCCCTCCGGGCCCTCCGGGAGCGCGATCATCTCCGTGACCTCCCAGCCGCGCGGCGCAGTCAGCACCGGCGGGCTGGCGGGGTGGTTGGCGAGGCGGCGCGCTTCCTCGTCCGTGAGACGCCGGGCCTTGCCGGAGGCAGGTGGCACAAAGCCGGGACCATCGCGCGCGTCGTGCAGCCAGTGATGCAGCGCGTAGGCCCGCGCCTCGGCGGCGGCGACCACCAGCCGGGCTTCGCCGTCCCGCATCGCCCGCGCTGCGCCGATCTGCCAGAAGAGCAGGAGCACGCTCACCAGTGCGCTCACCGCAAGTGCCAGCGAGAGCGGCGCAGCCCCCGGCGGGACCGGCGCGGGATATGAGGTGTCCGCTCAGCCACGGAACACGATGGCGATCTTGTCGTTGTCACCCCCGTCACATCGGGTCTGAATGGCGGCGGGCGTCGCGCTTGCTCTGGGGTTCGAACCAAAAGCGCCCGCTCCCTTGACATAGACCGCAGCCACATCGGAGCGGTTCAGATAGGACTGGGCCAGATTCTCGCAGGCCGCCTCGGGCAGATCCAGAACGGTGATGTAGAACAGGTTGTTCGAGACTTTCCCGGTGCCGTCTTCATCAGGCACGTCTCCGCCGCCGGCAAAGATCTGCCCACCCCAGGGGGTGACGATCTTGCGGCTCCCGCCGGTCCCCTGGATGGCGTTGCTGGGCATGGCGCTGAAGAGCAGAGATGTCAGCTTGTCCTCGTACTGTGGCAGGTTTGTATAGATTTGCCGGATCCGGCCCTCCGCCGTGGCCAGATGGGTTTGCACGATCTGGGTGCGCAACGAGGCGGCGAGCCCGCCGTACATCGCCAGGATGGCGACGATCACCACGGCGGTGATCGCCAGGGTCAGAACCACGTTGACAAGCCCGCGCCGGGTCCGGCGGGGGATCGCGCGCTGCCCTGGCGATCGTCGGGACAGGGTGGCTTCAGGAGGCCGGGGAGAGGTAATACCAAGGGTGCTTCAAAATGACTCAGCTATGGATTTTGGGTACCGCCTGAGGTGCTGAGGTGATTCAAGATTGGCAAAGGAGACCACCGATGCCAGCCAGGATACCGATGCGAGCCGATTTTACCGCCAATGATCTGCGCAAGCTTGCCGCAGAGAGTTCTGATGCCCGGCAGAGCCGACGGCTTTTGTCGCTTGCCGCTATCGCCGATGGCATGTCGCGTGGGGCTGCGGCCCGCATTGGCGGGATGGACCGGCAAACGCTCAGGGACTGGGTGCTCCGTTTCAACGCTGATGGTCCAGCGGGGCTGCTGGATCGGCAGCGAGGAGGCTCGCGATCCCGCCTTGACAATGCGCAACTGGATGAACTGGCGGCTCTTGTCGAGACCGGTCCTGATCCTGAAAAGGACGGTGTCGTCCGCTGGCGGCGGGTCGATTTGAAGAATGTGATCAAGGCGCGTTTTGGCGTCGACTATCACGAGCGCCATGTGGGGCAGATTCTGCACAATCTGGGCTTTTCCCACATCAGCGCACGCCCTCAGCACCCGGGGCAGGACGTGCAGGTCATTGAGGATTTCAAAAAAACTTCGGCGACAATCTGAAGGAGACGCTTCAGGGGGTGCCGCCGGACAAACCCGTCGAAATCTGGTTCCAGGACGAGATGCGTCTCGGTCAGAAGAACACCCGCGTCCGCCAGTGGGCACGCAAGGGCACACGGCCCCGCCAGCCCGCCGATCAGCGTTACCAAAATGCGTATCTTTTTGGCGCCATCTGCCCCGAACGCGGCACCGGCGCGGCGATCATGATGCCAGCAGCCGACACCTATGCGATGCAGCGCCACCTGGAAGAAATCAGCAAAATTGTCTCCGATGGCGCCCACGCCGTCATCCTCATGGACCAAGCCGGCTGGCACACGACATCCGCTCTGGAAATCCCGCAAAACCTGTCGCTCATGTTTCTGCCGCCCAAATCACCAGAGCTGAATCCAACCGAAAACATTTGGCAATATCTCCGCCAGACATGGCTCGCAAACCGGACGTTCGACACATATGACGCGATTCTCGACGCGGGGTGCGAGGCCTGGAACAACCTCATCGCAAGACCGCAAACCATCACATCCATCGCAAGCCGCAACTGGGCGAAAGTCGGTCAGATTGAATAACCCTTGGTATAATATCGGTCATGGGAGGAGGTCCTTTCTGGATTGGGGGGAGGAAACACCCGGGAAGCGTCGGCGCGCGCGGAATGCCCGCGCTCTGCCCTGCGAGGGGCCCGGTATTATGGAGGTATCTCTCACAGGCCGGCCCCCTGGTTGATCTGCTCGACGATGGGCAGGGCGATGGACATGAGCGCCACGAGCGCGGCGGCGATCAGCGTCAGCAAAACGCCGTTCAGGACGGCCATGCGCGCGCGCATGGTCTCCTCGATGCGGGCCAGCCAGCGTTCGAGCACCTCGCCGATGCACCCGATGCCGCCGGGCTTGTTCCAGAGTGTTCTGAGCACAGCCGACAGTTCCAGCGACGGAAAGCCCTGCCCGGCCAGAAGCCCGGCCGCGCCGAGATTGCCGCGCGCCGGGATGTAATTGCGGGCCAGCGCCCGGATGCGCGAGCGTGCATAAGGCGGTGCTGCGCGGCCCATACGCTCGAGAAGGTCGGTGGTCACCGCCTGGCCCGAACGTCCGTATTCCACCACGGCAAAGAGAAACCCCGCACCGGCGGAGAGCCGCATGATCGAGAACGGCGGTATACGGTCCGCCCATGTGCGTCCAAATCCGGTCCAGTAGCGCATCAGGAGGATGAGACCGGCAAGGGCGCCGCCGAGCCAGAGGGCCAGCGCGGCAGGGTTGGCGGCAAATCCCTGCGCGACCCGCACGATCCAGCCCTGGAAGGGCGGCAGGTCGTCGAAGACGATCACGTCCGCGAGCGCGGGCAGAAGCGAGAGGCCGAAAAAGAGAAGAAGGCCCAGAAAGCCGAAGAGCAGCACAATGGGGAGTGCAATGGCGTTGCCGATGGCGCGGCGCATGGCAAGCTGGCATCTCAGCAGCCGTGCGGCGGCCCCGAATATCGCACCGGGGGCCTGCCGTCCCAGCCCATCGAAGAGAATGCGCTCCCCGGTGCCGCAATAGGGAGCGAGACGCCCGGCCATGCGCCCCTCGGCCAGTCCGGCGCGGATTTCCATCAGCACGGCGGCTATGGTCCCGCGTCCCTGGAGCGCGTAGCCCTCGGCCACCGCCTCCATCATGCGCCCCAGATCCTCGCCGCTGCCCTCCAGCACGTCAGCGATGAGCTGCCAGACCTCGGCCCGGGTCCGGGCGGTGAACATGAGCTGCCGCCAGACCCGCGTCAGCCCGGTGGCCGGGGTGTGCTCTCCCGCCATCAGTCCGCCTCCCCCGCAGGCTGCTCTGCCCCGGGCAGCTTCAGGTGGGTCACATCGGTGTAATCGGCCTCGCCCGCGGCCACGAGGCGGCGGAGGCGGGTTGCGACATCGATGCCGCCGAGCCCGCCCTTGTCGCGGGGTGTCAGCCAGTAGGCGCGGGCACCATGGGCGTCGCGGGCCTCAAGGAATTTGCGGAATCTGTCGTCCACGACGATGATCTCCGCCGTGGCGCGCTTGCGGGCCAGCCCGCCCCAGGCCAGACGCGCGGTGGCATCCTCGCGCCCTGCAAGACAGGTCGGACAGCCCTCCCGGTTGCGGACCCGGGGTTGGCCCTCCGGATCCCCTGTCCAGTCGGCGATCACCGCGGCCTCGTCTTTTGTGGCCCCCCGGGCGCAGTCCGGGCAGAGGATGGGCACCAGGGTCTGGCGCATCACCAGGCTGACCACCCCGGGCTGGGCCAGTTCCTTCGGATCGACCCCGAGCGAGATCAGCCGGAAGAGGACGCCGGCGGCGCTGTCGGAATGGATGGTGGTGAAGACCTTGTGACCGGAGATCACAAACTGCATGATCTCGCGGCAATCGTCGGCGGTGCGGATTTCCGAGATCATGCCGATATCGGGGTTGGAGCGCACGAAGGTTTTCAGCGCCCGGGTGAAGGCGGCCCCGCGCGCCGCCCCTTCCGCGCCGCCCGCCACCGGCATCTGGATGATCCCGTCCCCGGTGATCGGATATTCGATGGGGTCTTCCACCGTCATGATGGAGACGCGGCCCTGCCGCTCCCGGTAAAGCCGCTCCAATTGGCGCACCAGCGTGGTGGACTTGCCGTCCCCGGTGGAGCCGCCGATGATCACCAGCCCGCTGCCCGAGGCGCGCTCGACGGCCAGCGCATCAAGCACATCGGCTTCCAGCCCGAGATCCTCGATCTTTCCGGCTGTCGTGTCGTCAGCCGTGTAGATCAGTCTGAGCACCATGAAGTCCTTCCCGTCGCCGTGCGGCGCTTTCTGCGCCCGCAGCGCGGCGAGCTCCGGCGGCAGGGGGATGCGGCGTTCCTGCCCGATGGAGAAGGCCTGGTGCTGACCGGCCTGCTGTGAGGCTGTCTTGTCGCCATAGTCGCGCCGGTCATAGAGCCAGGCGATGGCCTCGGCGGCCTCATCGGGCGGCCAGGAGGGTCCGTCGGTGTATTCCTCGGCCCCGAGGCGCAGGCGCAGGACCGCGTGGTCGGTGCGAATGACAAGCTTGAGGTCGCTGGCGCGCAGCGCTGCTGCCCGGGCGATGGTCTCCGCCATGCGCCGGGCACCGGGCATGGTTGGCACACCCCCTTCCCCCGATGCGCCGCGGCCGTTGAGATGGGCGACCTCCGAAAGTGTGGCCACGCGGCGGGATTTGACGGGGGGCATGTCATAGCGCTCCCCAAGCGCCTGCACCTCTTCGGCGATCACCACGGTGTTGCGGTCCGGCACGAACCAGTAGGTTCCGTCCCGGGAGATGGCGCAGGCCGCGCGGAAGCGGGCGCTGCCCACCTCCAGTATGCCGTTCGCCGCCACCGGCGGGCGGGGCTTTGGCCCGGATCCCGTCAGAGCGCCGATCCGGGCGGAAAGGCCACTGCGCCATTCTGTCGTGATCTCCCCGAGCGCGCGCATCAATCGTCCTCCCCTACGGGCGAGACCACCCAATGGGCCGCGCCCGGCCTGTTGCTGTCGGCTGTGTTCCCGACCCAGGGCAGCGTCTCAAGGGGACCGGGGTCGCCCACAGCCACCCCCGCAGCATCGATCCGGGCGATGCGCCGCCCGTCCGGCAGCGTATCGCCCGCTTTGCGCAGCAGCGGACCGTCGGTCTTTGTGATCCAGTCGAAGACGGGTGCGGGCATCCCGGAGGCCGTGTCCAGAGCGCCGTCGGGCGGCGCGGTGGGGAAAAGCGGCACAGGCACCTCGCGGGTGCCGGTGATCGATGCTGTCCAGGCCCCCTCGCCCGCGCGGACGGTATAAAGAACCTGCCAGACGGTCTGTGTCGGGGCCGGGCTGTCAATCGTCTCGCGGTCGGGTGCGCCCGGTTCCCGGTCCGTCCGGATATCGGTTGGTGCGGCAGGGTCGGAGTCCGGCGCCGGGCGCAGGACGGGGTCAACCGGTTCTGCATCGAAGCTCATGTCGGGACCGGGTCCGCCATCGGGCGGCGGGGGCAGAAGACCGGTCATGGCCGTATCGATGGCGCCCTGCGCCTCCAGGAAGGCGGCGATGCGCTCGGCACGGTCCGTGCAGAGCCGCAGCACCTCCTCCTCAACCGCCACCGCCTCCAGCGTGTCCAGACCGTCCCAGGCGCGCCGCAGCGCCTCGACCGGGCAGTCGCCGAGGCGGACAGAGACCTCGGGCGTGACCCCGAAGGGGCGGCTGTCCTCGGCGGTTGCCAATGGCGCTGTCAGCGCAAGGCTCAGGGCGGCGACGCAGGACGCGGCGCGCCGGAAGACCGGCGCAGTGACGGACGGCGGGATCGATCGGATGTGGGCCGGTGCGCTCTGGCGTTTGCGGAGGAACAGACCTATATAACCTGAGTTCTGGATAAGCGCTATATCTGGTATTCGACCTGCCTGATTGTTTCCGGCACGGTTATGGGTCCCATTTTAACTTTGGTTTTCCCGAGCATATAGGCTGCGACACACGAGATGAGGTGTACGAATGCGTTGGCAGGCGATCTGTGTCGAGTGTGTTCCAGTCCCATGCTGGTTTTCAACTTATCGAACAGAGTTTCGATGATGAACCGCCTTCGCAACAGGATTTTGTTCAGGATTGGCAGGAGATAGTTTTTCATGTTGCGGCGAATGCCGGTGACGAGGTGGAGCCCACGCTGCCAGAGCCGTTGGAAGAGGGATTTGGAGATATAGCCCTTATCAGCAAATATTTTGCCTTCGGGGCCCGCGATCATGGCTTCAAACGGCTTTCGATCATCGACATTACCTGCCGTGATTTTGACGGCCATGATCTCCCCCTTGTTGTTGATGATTAGATGCAGTTTGAAGCCAAAGAACCAGCCCATTGTGCTGCGACCGCGCTTTGCCAGCCCCTTGAAGACCTTGTTTCGATTAATGCGGGCATTGTGGCAGACCGCGAGCTTAGTGCTGTCGGCAAAATAGACGCCGGTTTTTTCACCGCTGAAGCAGTGCAGCAGTATGCAAAACGGCACCATTAATCTTGGCATGAGGCTGACAAACCGACCATAGCTCGGGAGGTTGCCAAAGCAGTCACGGTATTTCTGCTCAACGCCATAAATCCAATAATGTTTGAAGTCCTTGAACGGCGACAAGTGAAACAAGACCATGATGAACAGGCTCTCCCCCAGGGTCAGCTTGCCGGAGCGAAGCCTCTGACGACCCGAGGGGATCAACCGGTGGCGCTCCCAGTCCTCGTAGGTTTTTGCAAAATCATCGAGACAGACAAAAAGTGCGGTGTTAGTGATCGACATGAGTGGCGGTCCATATTGTGTCGCTTTTGAACCTTGAATCATGGGGCAACGTACTTGGAAACCCCTCTCACCCCATACTAATCACGGGGGCATTCAGGCTGGTCAACACGGGGCAAAAGGTGCGCGCCATGGAGAACAACTTCCCAATCAACGAAGATCTCGCTTATGAGAAGATCCGGGACCTCATGTTCGACATGATGGAAGAGGACCCCAACCGTTTCTACGCCCTCACGGATAAGCTCAATGAACTGGCTGCGCTCCCTAAAAGAACCATGACACTTGTGCTCGATCTGATGGCTGCCACTCCCTTTCAGGTGATCATCCCGAAACACGTACGGAAAAATGACCCTGATACATTCAAAGCGGATCACGAAACCGTTTCAAATGTTCTATTTCTTGGAGAGTTTGGCGGAATTGCCGTTGAACTGGAGCCAAATGAGGCTTTGAGAGAACCGAGGATCATTTCCATAACAATGGTGGAAATCCCTCATCGCAACCCTCTGCGAAAAAGGGTCAACGAGTATCGTAAAAAACGAATCAAAAAACTACGAAAAAATTCTGTCGAGTAGTGCACTGGTGACGCCAACGTCTTATCCAGAATCGGGGTTATATAGGAAGACATGATTTTGACCCTGTCCGGGTTACTGGACCCCGAAGAGTGTCGCAGGTGCCCTGCACCGCGCCCGAGGAAAGACCGCCGCCCATGCCCACCGTTGCCTTTGATACGCTGAAAGCCGCCCAACGCCTGGGCCAGGCCGGGTTTACCGAGGATCAGGCCGGGGCGCTGGTCACCACCTTTGCCGACGGCATCACCGAAAATCTTGCCACCAAGGCCGACATCAAGGCGCTGGACACGAAGATCGACGCGGTGGCGGAGGCCCTCACGAAAGACATGAAGGCGCTGGATATCAAGATCGACGCGGTGGCCGAGGCCCTTCAGAAAGACATCAAGGCGCTGGACACGAAGATCGACGCGGTGGCGGAGAGCCTTCAGAAAGACATGAAAGGGCTGGAGAAAGACATGAAGGCTCTGGGCAAGGACATGACGATCCGCCTGGGGGGTCTCATGGTGGGCGGTCTCGTGCTGCTCACGCTCCTCGACCGCGTGTTCGCCGGCTAGAGCATTTCCAGGATCGAATGTGATCAACAGCGCTGCCTCTCCCTTCGGTTGAACGCGCAGTCGATCACAGTTTGATCTCAATAATCCATGGAAATGCTTTAAGCGGGGATTTCGCGCCCGCGTGTTCTGGGGGGCCTGTCTCTGCATCACGGTCTCCTCTCCCCCTGTGGCCCGAGCGCTGTCACCAGATCCTCAAGCGCCACGCCGACCAGCGATCCGTCGGGATGTTCGATCACCACGCTGTCGCCATGGCTCGACCAGAGGGAGACGCGCTCCGGTGCGCCGGGCGGGCGCACCAGCCCGTCGGCCCCGAACCGGCTGCCCGGCGGGAGACCGGCGACGGAGCGGGCCAGGGCTTCCTTGAGCAGGCGGTCATGTTTCAGGGCCAGCGGATGCGGGGTTCCGGCCCCGGCCAGTTCCGGTGGTGATTTTGGCGCGGCCAGATCGGTGATGCCTCCGTCGGGCCAGAGCAGGCGGATAAGATCGCCGTCTTCGCCCGCCACGCGCAGCAGCCTGGCGCTGCCGGTCACCGGGGCAATGTCCGCCGTCTCAAGGCTGTCCGTGCCCAGAAACCACAGCGCGGCCAGGGGCGCGTAGAAAACGAAGGGTGGAAGATCGGAGGCCCCCTCTTCCATCAGGTCGAGTGCCGTGCCGCTCCGCGCCACCAGCCTTGCTTCCAGCGCATCAAGCGCCGCGCCCTCAGGGGCCGCTTCGGACAGCGCGGCACCGGCCCCCATCACGGCGACAGCCAGCGTCACGGCGATGGAGGCCCGGCTCCGGACAGATCGCACGGCCCCGGCCATGGATATGCCGCGCAGGCAGATCATTTGCCAAATTGCTGGCGATAATAGTCCAGGCTCTCCGTATAGTGGTTGCGCACATCGGGCGTCACCAGATCGGGCCGCAGCACGCGGGTGCCGGGATGCTGGGCGATCAACTCGCGATAGGAACTGGCGGTCTGGTGCGGGTTGATACCGACGCCAAGCTCTTTGGCCGAGGGAAAGCCCGGGCAAAGATCCCAGGTCCCCGCCGGCAGACGGGTCTGCAAATGCCCCCGGTTCCAGTCGTACCAGCGGCCGTTATAGGGCGTGTACCAGATGATTTCACCGGTGGCGCCGTCATAGAGCGGAGAAAACGCAGGCTTGCTTGGGTTCAGAGTATTCGTGTTGAAGATCGGAAGAACCTTACCCCGGATCCGGCGTATCTCGGCCGCCCAGGGATCCTCGACCCAGCCGCGCCCGATATCCTCCTGGTCGTTGCACCAGATGTAGCGCCCGTCGCGGGAGATGAAGATCAGCTTGATCTCGTCGTAAGCGGGGTCGCGTGTATCAGGCACTCCGGCAATCATCACGCGGTTGCCGAACAACTCTGCCATATCCTCGGCGCGGACATTGCCTGGCGGTGTTGCGGGCCTGTAACTTGGCCAATTGGCGGTTCCGCGCACGCCCGAGGCCATCTGTGCTTTGGCCTCGGCCACGGTGCTGGGGACGGGCCAGCGCTCCGCAGCGGCGGGTGGCGATGCGGTGAGGGTGAGGGCCGCGATAAGCGCGGCGGGGAAAAGGCTCTTCATGTTGTGGATCCTCCAAAGAGCGTTGCGGCCCGCGGGCCGATGGGATGGGGCCCCGGCAAGGGCCGGCGCTCCGGGTGACTGGGGGTTGATCGCGCGGCACCGGAACGCCCCTCGGGGGCGTCCAGCCAGCGGGCCATCAGGCGGCGCACCATGGCGCCGTAAATCTCGAAGGCGGCCTCGGGCCGGTTGGTGTAGATCGCGTTCACCGCCCGGTCTATCTCTCCGCCGATCCAGTCCCAGTCGGGATGGGTCTCGGGGATTGCGGCCACGATGCGCGGGGCCTGGGCGTAGTATTCGGCGATGAGGCGCGCGCCATCGGGATGCCCGGCCATCCAGCCGTCGCGAAAGGCGCGGAGCGCTGTGAGCGTCGGCCCGTCATCGGCCTCGCCCCGGCGCTCGACAATCGCCGTGGTCAGGAAACAACCGCCGCCACCGGAATTGCCGCCGCCGCTATCGCTGTCCCCCCCGCCAAAGATACTCTCGATGAGGTCACTCACTGCGTTGCCGAAACCGCCGCCATCACTCCGTCCGCTGTCGGTGCCGCCTCTCTCTGAGGCGAGATCTCTGTCTTCCGGCCCGTTGCAGGCGCCGCAATCGTTG
Organism: uncultured Paracoccaceae bacterium; assembly: GCA_951812305.1. Classification (GTDB taxonomy): domain Bacteria; phylum Pseudomonadota; class Alphaproteobacteria; order Rhodobacterales; family Rhodobacteraceae; genus Rhodobacter_B. Next base: position 258,322 of record CATOSB010000001.1, on the reverse strand, counting down.
GAGACCTGGACCGCGTGGCTGCCGGGGTTTTTGGCCACATATTCCCGCGCCTCGCGCCAGGATTTGACATCGCCCTGCCCGTCGCCATCCACGTCAAAGGAATGTTCACTGTCTTCGCGGCCACCGCCGGACGGCGGCCTGCGGCAGGTGTTTTTGATCGCGCGCCAGTATCCGGGATCGGCCACGGTCCAGGGCGTGTCGGGGGTGGTCGAGGCGTCGGAATAGACCCGGCGTGTCCGTGTCTCGACACGCTGATCAATGATCTCGCCCTCCTGACCGGCAGGGCAGGCCAGCGTGCGCGTTTCGGAAACCCTGGTTGTCATGACCCTGAGGCAGTCATCGATCACCCAGGTGACTATGATCGGGTCGCGCTTCCAGTCGTCGGGGAAGGTGAACGTGCGCTGCCATCCGGTCCGGGCGCCCTGCGGGAACCAGAAACCGTGGGTCTCCCGGCAGGTTTTGGCCGATACCTCCGTGTCATCTACAGTCGCGACGGAGGGCGTGGAGCAGTGCTCGCTATCAATCCAGCCGTTATTGTCGATCCGGCCATGCAGGTCGGGCAGGAGCGGGGCACCTTCCTCATCGACGAAGACGCCATTGAGCATATACCGCTTGCTGGTACGATAGCCCTTCGCGCCCTTGTCGGCGCAGGGCAAAAGCCGGGTCTCGCGCTTCGGATACCAGCCCACATTGACGAAAAACGCCAGGGCGGGTGCGGGATCCAACGCATCCCACGGCCCGTACCGGGATCCGAAACAGGCATCGATCCTCTTTTTCTCACCGAACGCATTGTACAGGACAGGCGCGCCATTTGTCCCGCCGGTCACGCGCGGGGCTTTTTCGATGGCCACCCCTAAATCGTCCCGCAGCCGGTGCCAGGCGGTGATGGCGGTCTGCACCATCTCCGGGGTCCAGCTGTCGCGTATACCCGCCCGCCTGGAGGTTCCCGGTCCGAACCAAACCAGCACCTTGCGGCGTCCCGAGGCGTCATAGTCCCGGCCGCCACAGGCCCAGGCCCGGATATCCCAGTCCTCCGGGGTGATCCCAGTGCCTGTGAAAAGTCCGTCCTTCCAGTAGTCTGCCGTGCCCTCAAGCGTCTTCGCCCGGCGGAGCTGGTCGTCGGTGACCCTGCCCGCGTCGTGAAGCGCTTGAACGGCGTCCGCAAAGCGGCCAAGATCACGCCTGGCCCCTGGGCCGGGTTTCCAGCGCGCAGGATCCTGGTAATTGTCCAGATCGTTCACAAGGCTTTCAAGCAGCGGCGGCGGCAGGGTGCGGAGCGCCAGCGCCACCCGGTCCCGGGTTGTGACCAGCAGCATGTCATAATGCAGCGCCGTCGCCCGGTAGGCTTCGCACAGGGTCCGCGCTGTGCCGCTGAAATCGGGAATGATCCGGCCATCATCTGCGCGGCGCGGCAGATGGCAGTCGATGCCGAGCAGGGGGTTGCGGGCCTGATCGGCGCTGGCCGCGCCAGTGGCAAGCGCGGTGGAGAGCAGCAGACCGGCCAGGGCGGAGCGGGGGCAGATCATGGCGGAGATCCTTTCGACGACAGGGTGAGCGGGGCGTCCGGATTGCGCCCGGCCTCGAAGAGGGTCGCCGGAATGTCCCGTCCTGACCGGGGCCGGAGCAGCAGCCGCGCGCTGCCCCCTGCGAAGAGGTCGAGCCGGACCGGTTCAAGCGCCGCGATGCGCGCGGCCTTGCCAAAAAGCGCGGCCGGATCGCCGGAGGCGGTGATGGCAAAGCCGCTCCCCTCCTCTGTGACAGCGCCGGGCTGCCCGGCCCAGAGGGCGGCCAGCACAGGGCCAACATCGGGAACTGCGTCGGGAGAGAGATCAGAAGCGCCCGGCCGCAGCGGCAGGGTGCGTGTTCGCCAGAGCAGGAGCGCCTGATCGGATCGGCGTTGACCGTGGGGCCAGGAGGCCAGAACCCGGTCGGAGGCGAGGTCGCTCAGAACCGGGTTGGACCCGCCGACCGGTGTCAGACGGTGCCAGAGCACCATCGTCACCGCCGGGGGGCCATCGGGAACCGGGAGATCGAGGTCAACCGTTTCTGGCAGATGCCCGGCCAGCGCACAGCCCCGCGCCCCGGCCTGCCAGCCCGCGATGCGGGGCCACCAGTCGGCAAGTGTTTTTACGCAGGCGGCAGCAAAGGATCCCTGTTCCGGGGCCGCGCGGATCATGGCGGGCGGCGGGGCCAGAGGGGACCGGGCGAGACGGTCCAGAACCGGCGGCAGGACAAACACAAGCGCAAGCGCGCCGGCCAGGGCAGTGCCCCCGAAGACCATGGTCCGGCGCGACACGCCGGTGCGGGCAACAAAGGCCGGTGTGCTTGCGGGCGTAACCGTCAGAACCGGCGCGGTGGTCCCGATGCGGGATATGTCTTTTGCGAGAGGCCCGTCATGGACCGCGATGCCCGTAAGGGGTGTGGTGGCATCAATCTCGCGGATGGCGGCCATGAGTGCGGCGGGGGTGTCGTGGATCTCTTCGGAGGCCGGAACCGGACGGACCTGGTCGGCTGCGGGTTCGGGTGCGCTGTCCCCTGTTGAAATTTCGGCCTGCCCAAGCCACCAGAGATCGCTGTCGGGGAGGTGTGCGACGAACAGCCAGGTCCCGGGATCGACTTTTTCCAGTCCCGCGCCGAGGGCAATGAGCAATGCACCGGCCCCGACAGCGGAGGCCGGACCGTCCGCCACCCGGTCGCCGTGGTGGAGTAGGGCGGCGCTGCCGCGCAGCGACAGGCCTGTCAGAACGCCGGAGCGCGCGGGTTGCCAGTCGAGCCCGGCAGCCAGCCGGGTGCCGTCTTCAAGCGTTATGATCCGGGGGGCCATCATCCGCACCCTCCCGATGGGATGAGTGTCGGGCACGGGATGGTGAGCTTGTGGTGCGGCATCGCGTGGTCGCGCAATGCCGCACCGTCCTTCATACTGAGTTTACAAGAAACAACACGAAGGATTCTGTCATGGCGCTTTTTGGCTATGTAAATGGCCCAGTGCGAACCCACTGGTTGCGGCGGATTTGTTCCGAGACGCAATATTTCCGGCAGGCCTGCAAGACGGCGGATGAAGCGTGGTTTCCGTCGCGTGCCTGGGAAAGCGCGGTCGAAAAAGCGGAGAAGGTTTGCGACCGGGAAATGGTCGAGATGGCGCTCTTTTGCGCCAACTTCCGCATGCCGCATCACTGGTTGACGCTTCGGGGCTATCGCCTGTCTTTTGACGAGGGTTATTGCTGTTATGGTGGCATAGATGCGCTGAGGCATTATGCCTGCACGCATTACAGCGTTTCCTGGAATCATTGAGGCCCGACGTGACTGCATCCGCGTTCGACCGGAAGGGAGAGGCAGCGGACGCAGTCTCAGTCGAACCAGGAAACGATATATGGGTTTTTGCCGCATATGGCCCGTCAGATCGACGAGGACAACCTTCTCTGGCTCTATAGCGAAGAACCGCTGCGGGCTGCGGCCTGACCTGGAATATGTGAAGACCGCCATCATCCACGGCCTCCCGATGGAATGAGCGTCGGGCGCACGAGGATCACCATGCGGATCTTGCGGCGGTTGGCCTCGCTCGACCCGCCGAGACCGATGGTGCGGAAGATCCCGAGGCCGCTGTCGCCCGCTTCGGAGACATCCTGCTCATAGCCCGAGAGCACCAGTGTCTCGCCGGGGGCCAGCACCGTCTGGTTGCGGATGGCGCGGCTGTCGACGGTGGGGGCCTGGATACCGCCGGTGTCAGCTTTGACCTCCGGGTCAAAGCCGCGAAAGGCCCGTTGGCTCAGCGTGAGGGCCAGTTGAATCCGGCGCGGGCCGGCAAGCCGCGGCAGCACGGTCAGGCTGAGCCCGGTTTCCAACACGTCGATCTCGTGGCTTTTCGTTACGTCCCCGGTGTCCTTGTCCGTTTCGGTGGTGGTGCTGCGGAGATAGCTGCGCTCTTCGGTGAGCGCGATGGGGGAGACCGCGCCCGATTGCGCCACGGTGGAGGCGAGCCGGTAATCAACGACAGATCTGTCGCGCGCCAGTGCGCGGAAATTGATCTCGTTTACCCCACGCCGAATCACCAGCCCGCGCGGGGCATCACCACCGGCGGCGGCGGTGAGCGTTGCAATGCCTGCACCGATCCCGGTCGAGAAGTCGACCCCGATCCCGAACGTGTCGGCGCGATCCGTGTCCACGAAATACACCGCCACCTCGAGCCCGATGCGCATCGCTGCTGTTGCGGCCACGTCGTCCAGCACTTCGCCGACGGCCTTGAGAACCGAGGGCGGGCCGAAGACCTCGACCCGGCCCGATTGCGGGGAGAGCGTCAGCCGGGCCGGGGATGGCGCCAGTGGAGTGAGGTGCTGCTCAAGCTCGGCCCAGGGGTCGAGCGTGCGGGTGGTGGAGACGGTCACACCGCTGTCGGTGGCGTCGGTCATTTCTGTCGTGCCGGTGGGCAGCGCCAGCCGCCAGGTCTTGCGCGTCATGCGGTCGATGGTGATGACGCCGCCGCCCGGCCCGTCATAGGACCAGGCGATATCCATACGCGCGCCAAGCCGGTCAAGGAACGCCGAGAGCGGCCCTTCGTAACTTGCCGCCATGGTCGTGCCGATGGGAACAGAGACCACTTCGCCGCTCCCGAGGATGTATCGGGTGCGGATATTGACCGGGATTTCCGTGGCGGCGGTGATCGCGGCGGCGATGGTCTCGACATCGGCCTGCCCCCTGAGAGCAAGAGAAATGCCCCGTGCGCCCTCGACAGCTTTGGGCAATGGCTCGCCGGAGACCTGTCCGCGCTCGACCTCCACGGCGGCACCGTAAAAGGGCCGGTCCTCGCGCAGAACCTCGCCGCGCATCTGGGCGGCGAGCCGCGCGCGCTCGGCGGCGCTCAACCGGCGGCCCTGTTCAAGCCCTTCGGCGGCATCGTTGCGGATGCCGGTATCACAGGCGGCCAGCCCCATGATGAGGGCGCAGAGAAGGACGCATATGAGACCGCCGCGCATCACAGAGGGCCTCCCAGACGCAGAACGTTGTTGGGATAGAGCCGGATGCGGGGCGGCACCCCGTCATGGGCAAGGCCGCGCACGATCTCGCCCACGGCGTCGTCGAAGGAGGCCTGTACGCGGAGGGGCACGCGCAGGCGCCAGGCATCCGAACTGTCCACAATCACCGTCCAGCCTGCGGTCCCGCCCCAGCGTTTGAGCACATCGGCGAGATATTCGCCGGCCCGTGCGGTCCAGACCGGCAGGGGAGGTGGGGGTGGCGCTGCCGCCTCCGGGGCGGGAGCGGTGCGCACGATGGCGGTCGGGGCCGCGCCGATCTGTGCTGGCCCGGTTTGGGCGGGTTGGGGAACGGAGGCCCTGCCCTGCCCCGGTCCTGCTGCGCAGGGCAGGGTGATTCGGGCGCCGAGCCTCAGCCGCTTCGGATCGAGGCCGGGATTGGCGGCGGCGATTTCAGTCCAGCGCGCGGGGGTGCCGAGATGCCGGGCGGCCAGCGCGCCGAGCGTGTCGCCGGGCTGGATCGTGTGGGTGGGACAACTCCGGGGAGCGGGCGGTGCAGAGGGTGTGGTGGCAGTGGCAGCGGTGGCCCTGGCGCTGAAGAGACGCGCCGGAAACCCGGTGCCGGATTGCGGGGCTCCGGGCTTTGCATCGGCCTCCGCGCCTGCCTCTGCGGGTTTTGCGGCGGTCTCGAACCGGGACTGGGTCTGTCCGTCCCCGGCGATGGCGCGGTGCACCGGGGGCGCGTAGCGCTGCCAGTCGGGACAGCGGATGAGATCGTCGGCTGCGGCGGCGGATATGGCGGGCCAAAGGAGCAGCACAAGGGCGCGGCAGAGGAGCCGCACGGGAACGTTCCCCGTGGCAGTCCCCAAGGGGTCGCGCGAAAAAAATCCTTTACGGGGAAGGGATTCGGCGCAATACCGGAGCCATGATGCCAGATGCGAAGATGAAATATCGGCCGCTTTGCGGGACCGGATCCGGGGCGTCAGGCGGCAGTCAGCCCCCTGCGCGCATGCAGATTTCGCGAAACCGGCTCTTGACACTACGCGCGGACCCGCGCGTGCGCAGCATCGCAGCATCGCAGCATCGCACTATGCGTGCGCGCCGCGCGCGCGTTGGTATGGTGTCAAAAATATCCCACATGGGCTGAAGACTACCGACTGGTTGCAGGACGCGCAAGCCCGCCGGAAAACCCCGACACCCCACAAGACCTGACCGTTTCTGACGGGTCACCATCCGAATCTTGCCCAATGCCCCTATCTGGGGTAGCAGGGAGGGCATCGGCCACAAGATACAGAAAAGGAATCTGTCCCGCAACCACCGCAGCCGCCCGAACAAGGGCCCATAAAGGAAACGACCGCGCAGGTCATACCCAACGCGGCCAATCCTCCAGAACACTGGAAGTACGTAATTCTTATGTCGGGATTTTCGTACTCCGGCCCTGGCGGATTGTCCACCCCGAAACGGCATTTTTTTGGGGCGGGAGGGTATTTTTTTGCCGGGATGCCTCCCGGCAGGCCTGCGCATGAGCAAAAAGGACCATGCGCATGACACTGAACACAGACCGGATCCACACCCCCGCGGCGGGGGTCTACGACCCTGCCCGCTCCCATGAGATACAGGCGTTCATCCCCGAGCCGGACCGCCATTCGGCCCTGCCGGGGGACGTGACCAAGGCGGGCGCCATCGCGATGATCGCAAAGGGGCTGCGGCTCTGCGGCCTCGGCGAGGGCACGATCGCGCAGTGGCGCTGCATCGCGGATGTGACCGAGCGCGCCGCCTGGCACGCGCACGACCGGTCGCCGGTCAACTGGCGGCGGCAATGCGACATGGCGCGCGAACTGGGGCTGAGCGAGCGCCAGTGGCGCCGCGGCGAGGTTGCGCTGGAGCGCGCCGGGGTTCTGGCGCGGGCCACGGCGGAGAACGGCTACCGGGGCCGGCGCTCGGGCGAGCCCTGGCGCGGCCCGGTGTCCTGCGGTCTGTCACTGGAACCGGCGCTGGCGAACTACCCCGCCTTCGTGGAGAGGCTGGCGGCGGCGGACGTGGCCGAGGCCGCGCGGCTTGAACTGGTGATGAACACGCGCCTGACGCGCCGCCGCCTGCGCCAGACCATCGCGGCCATTCCGGACCGGGAGGCCCGTCACCGGGCCGAGGCGGCCCTGGCCGATCTTGAGGCGCGCCTGCGACCCGCCTCCCCGCGCGTGGCGGAGGCGGATGTGCTGTTGCGCTGGCACCGGGGTCTTCTGGACCTCGAGGCCCGCCTGCGCCGCGCCCTCGCCGTCACCGGCCCGGACGCACAGGACGCCCCGCCCACCGACACTCCCACCCCTGCCGAGGAAGGACATGCCATGCGCTCCCGCCCCGCCCCGTCGCCCTCAAAGCAGGATCCCACCGCCACACTGGCGCAAGAGACCGCGGAAAAAAAACCGCCCCGGAATCAGCCGCCTGTGGAAAACGTGGAAAAACAACCACATATGTCCGCCGCACCGGACATGGCTGGCCGGTGCCATATAGGGGTCGAGTGAGGCTGAGTGCAGAAAACCACGTTAAGAAATTTAAAATCATTTGAAAACAATGAATTAAGAGGCTTGCAAATGCGCACAAAATTCGCAGAAAGCACAGCTATAAAAATCATTTGATTACAACGGGTTACTTTTCTTAGAGGGGTATTTTGCACTGAGCCCTAATGGACCCCACTTTGGTTGTCTTCACCATAAGCACTTTTTAACAACCCCTAACGGTTGCTTACAATAACCCCGATTCTGGATAAGACGTTGGCGTCACCAGTGCACTACTCGACAGAATTTTTTCGTAGTTTTTTGATTCGTTTTTTACGATACTCGTTGACCCTTTTTCGCAGAGGGTTGCGATGAGGGATTTCCACCATTGTTATGGAAATGATCCTCGGTTCTCTCAAAGCCTCATTTGGCTCCAGTTCAACGGCAATTCCGCCAAACTCTCCAAGAAATAGAACATTTGAAACGGTTTCGTGATCTGCTTTGAATGTATCAGGGTCATTTTTCCGTACGTGTTTCGGGATGATCACCTGAAAGGGAGTGGCAGCCATCAGATCGAGCACAAGTGTCATGGTTCTTTTAGGGAGCGCAGCCAGTTCATTGAGCTTATCCGTGAGGGCGTAGAAACGGTTGGGGTCCTCTTCCATCATGTCGAACATGAGGTCCCGGATCTTCTCATAAGCGAGATCTTCGTTGATTGGGAAGTTGTTCTCCATGGCGCGCACCTTTTGCCCCGTGTTGACCAGCCTGAATGCCCCCGTGATTAGTATGGGGTGAGAGGGGTTTCCAAGTACGTTGCCCCATGATTCAAGGTTCAAAAGCGACACAATATGGACCGCCACTCATGTCGATCACTAACACCGCACTTTTTGTCTGTCTCGATGATTTTGCAAAAACCTACGAGGACTGGGAGCGCCACCGGTTGATCCCCTCGGGTCGTCAGAGGCTTCGCTCCGGCAAGCTGACCCTGGGGGAGAGCCTGTTCATCATGGTCTTGTTTCACTTGTCGCCGTTCAAGGACTTCAAACATTATTGGATTTATGGCGTTGAGCAGAAATACCGTGACTGCTTTGGCAACCTCCCGAGCTATGGTCGGTTTGTCAGCCTCATGCCAAGATTAATGGTGCCGTTTTGCATACTGCTGCACTGCTTCAGCGGTGAAAAAACCGGCGTCTATTTTGCCGACAGCACTAAGCTCGCGGTCTGCCACAATGCCCGCATTAATCGAAACAAGGTCTTCAAGGGGCTGGCAAAGCGCGGTCGCAGCACAATGGGCTGGTTCTTTGGCTTCAAACTGCATCTAATCATCAACAACAAGGGGGAGATCATGGCCGTCAAAATCACGGCAGGTAATGTCGATGATCGAAAGCCGTTTGAAGCCATGATCGCGGGCCTCGAAGGCAAAATATTTGCTGATAAGGGCTATATCTCCAAATCCCTCTTCCAACGGCTCTGGCAGCGTGGCCTCCACCTCGTCACCGGCATTCGCCGCAACATGAAAAACTATCTCCTGCCAATCCTGAACAAAATCCTGTTGCGAAGGCGGTTCATCATCGAAACTCTGTTCGATAAGTTGAAAACCAGCATGGGACTGGAACACACTCGACACAGATCGCCTGCCAACGCATTCGTACACCTCATCTCGTGTGTCGCAGCCTATATGCTCGGGAAAACCAAAGTTAAAATGGGACCCATAACCGTGCCGGAAACAATCAGGCAGGTCGAATACCAGATATAGCGCTTATCCAGAACTCAGGTTACAATAGAGCAATTCCGGCCCAATTAGTTGCCTATAACAGCACAACATGTTGAAACTAAAAGGTAATTTACCCCTGAACTTATAGAACTGTAACTCCCAAGCACCCCCTGCAAGATGAGCAAGATGAGCGGGGCTTTGGTGGGTGCTGTCCGGTTATAGGCGCGCGATGATCTGAGCTGGTGGGACCGTGATGATCTCAAGGATATTCAGCCCATGCTTTCCGGCTGTGGAGATCACGGACCGGATGTCGGCGAAGACCCGGGCTCCCTCGATCGTGCGGAAACTCCCCGGGATCTTCATACGCACTTTCATCATGCGCAGGTCCTGTTCGGCCTGATTGTTGGTGAAGGGGACGTCAAAATCCGTAAGGAACCGCAAGACGTCGCCGCGGAAGTCTCGCAAGCGAATGAGGAGATTATGCCCCGGCCTTCGCGGCTTTCTCCCTCGAGAACCGGTTTTTGGCACCAATGGTGGCAGCCCTTCATGGAAGTCTGTGCCCTTGGCAAGGATTGCCATGTACTCGGCGAGTATATCCTCATGAACGGATGCCGGGAGTTCGGTGTCGCCTCTCCCCTGCGCGGCACACTTCAGCTGATTGGCGTTGGTGAGCAGCGCGCTCAACTCTGTCGCCCATGGCTCTTTTTCGATCTCGGCGACGGCCCTCGGTTCGCGCAGGTGATGTGCCCCACAGAGGGCGTGTGCGTCCACCCCCTCCATATGGGCGTAATACGATTTCCAGTGATCATGGACGATCGTCCCACCGTTCAGGAAGGTTGGAACAGCACCGCGCCCGGGATCGATCCGGTAGTGGGTGAATGCGCCATCACAGATCGTATGCAACCAGTGCAGCTTGCCGGCGACACGCAGCCCGGTCTCGTCCAGATGCCGAACACCGCCTCCCGTGAGGGTATCACGAATGTGCTCGACCACGCCACTCAGACGCTGCGCTGTGCCACTGACCCGGTTGGTCACGCTGGCCGCGCACAGGCTGGTGGCTCCGAACAGATCCCGCAGGAGTTGGCAGACCCGATCTTCGGGGATCAGCTGCTGGACATTGCAGTAGACCGCCGCGGCCCGTATGCGCGGACCATATTGCACATGCGCGCTCACGCCCTCGGGAAACGCGGCCGTTGTCGTGGCTCGGCAATGCGCGCAGCCGTAATACCAAGGGTTATTCAATCTGACCGACTTTCGCCCAGTTGCGGCTTGCGATGGATGTGATGGTTTGCGGTCTTGCGATGAGGTTGTTCCAGGCCTCGCACCCCGCGTCGAGAATCGCGTCATATGTGTCGAACGTCCGGTTTGCGAGCCATGTCTGGCGGAGATATTGCCAAATGTTTTCGGTTGGATTCAGCTCTGGTGATTTGGGCGGCAGAAACATGAGCGACAGGTTTTGCGGGATTTCCAGAGCGGATGTCGTGTGCCAGCCGGCTTGGTCCATGAGGATGACGGCGTGGGCGCCATCGGAGACAATTTTGCTGATTTCTTCCAGGTGGCGCTGCATCGCATAGGTGTCGGCTGCTGGCATCATGATCGCCGCGCCGGTGCCGCGTTCGGGGCAGATGGCGCCAAAAAGATACGCATTTTGGTAACGCTGATCGGCGGGCTGGCGGGGCCGTGTGCCCTTGCGTGCCCACTGGCGGACGCGGGTGTTCTTCTGACCGAGACGCATCTCGTCCTGGAACCAGATTTCGACGGGTTTGTCCGGCGGCACCCCCTGAAGCGTCTCCTTCAGATTGTCGCCGAAGTTTTTTTGAAATCCTCAATGACCTGCACGTCCTGCCCCGGGTGCTGAGGGCGTGCGCTGATGTGGGAAAAGCCCAGATTGTGCAGAATCTGCCCCACATGGCGCTCGTGATAGTCGACGCCAAAACGCGCCTTGATCACATTCTTCAAATCGACCCGCCGCCAGCGGACGACACCGTCCTTTTCAGGATCAGGACCGGTCTCGACAAGAGCCGCCAGTTCATCCAGTTGCGCATTGTCAAGGCGGGATCGCGAGCCTCCTCGCTGCCGATCCAGCAGCCCCGCTGGACCATCAGCGTTGAAACGGAGCACCCAGTCCCTGAGCGTTTGCCGGTCCATCCCGCCAATGCGGGCCGCAGCCCCACGCGACATGCCATCGGCGATAGCGGCAAGCGACAAAAGCCGTCGGCTCTGCCGGGCATCAGAACTCTCTGCGGCAAGCTTGCGCAGATCATTGGCGGTAAAATCGGCTCGCATCGGTATCCTGGCTGGCATCGGTGGTCTCCTTTGCCAATCTTGAATCACCTCAGCACCTCAGGCGGTACCCAAAATCCATAGCTGAGTCATTTTGAAGCACCCTTGGTATAAATCATTGCCTGATGCTCGGTGACTTCCAGCTGCGGCGGGGGCACGTCGAACACCTGACGGGTCTTCACCCCCTCGATCATCTCTGGCGTCAGGCGCTGCTGACAGGTACGACACTGCGCTGCTTCATGGCGTTGCACAAAGTCTGGCGTTGGCGTCTGGCGCAGGGTGTCGCCCCGGTGGCCAGTCTGGCCGCCGCTTTTCTTGCCGGACTTTCCACGCAGGCTGCGTGGTGTCGGCTTCTTCAGCCCATCACTCGAGGGAGGCTTGCTGCTGTTACGGCTGTTTTTGCCAAGCTGCCTGCGCAGTTCATCAATCTCTTGCGCCTGGAATGCTACAAATTCTTCCAACTCCGAGTTCCGGCGCAGAGCCATAGCGAGGCTTTGTTCAAGGGAGGCAACCTTATCCATTCCAGCAGTGATTCAGAAAATCAACCCGAGCGCAATGGAACCCTGAGCAGAACGGAAGTTTCATTCACCCAATGGTAAATTAGACTCACACCAAACAGGCCTGGCTGGCCCGAAGCTGCATGTGTGGACGCCTCCTGGAACGCAAGCAGAATCTTTAAGTGATTTTGGGAAATGCGGTCGAGTTCCTACGTGTGTCCGGCCTCTGATTGCGACGCTCTTGTTCGCGGGCCCTTATGGATAGTTCGAAGATCGGGTCCAAATCATATTTGCGGGGTTTCAACTCCACACAGCTTCCCTGGTTTTCCCAATCCCGTCATTCTCGACTGTTCGCCCATAATCCTCCGCTAATACCAAGGGTGCTTCAAAATGACTCAGCTATGGATTTTGGGTACCGCCTGAGGTGCTGAGGTGATTCAAGATTGGCAAAGGAGACCACCGATGCCAGCCAGGATACCGATGCGAGCCGATTTTACCGCCAATGATCTGCGCAAGCTTGCCGCAGAGAGTTCTGATGCCCGGCAGAGCCGACGGCTTTTGTCGCTTGCCGCTATCGCCGATGGCATGTCGCGTGGGGCTGCGGCCCGCATTGGCGGGATGGACCGGCAAACGCTCAGGGACTGGGTGCTCCGTTTCAACGCTGATGGTCCAGCGGGGCTGCTGGATCGGCAGCGAGGAGGCTCGCGATCCCGCCTTGACAATGCGCAACTGGATGAACTGGCGGCTCTTGTCGAGACCGGTCCTGATCCTGAAAAGGACGGTGTCGTCCGCTGGCGGCGGGTCGATTTGAAGAATGTGATCAAGGCGCGTTTTGGCGTCGACTATCACGAGCGCCATGTGGGGCAGATTCTGCACAATCTGGGCTTTTCCCACATCAGCGCACGCCCTCAGCACCCGGGGCAGGACGTGCAGGTCATTGAGGATTTCAAAAAAACTTCGGCGACAATCTGAAGGAGACGCTTCAGGGGGTGCCGCCGGACAAACCCGTCGAAATCTGGTTCCAGGACGAGATGCGTCTCGGTCAGAAGAACACCCGCGTCCGCCAGTGGGCACGCAAGGGCACACGGCCCCGCCAGCCCGCCGATCAGCGTTACCAAAATGCGTATCTTTTTGGCGCCATCTGCCCCGAACGCGGCACCGGCGCGGCGATCATGATGCCAGCAGCCGACACCTATGCGATGCAGCGCCACCTGGAAGAAATCAGCAAAATTGTCTCCGATGGCGCCCACGCCGTCATCCTCATGGACCAAGCCGGCTGGCACACGACATCCGCTCTGGAAATCCCGCAAAACCTGTCGCTCATGTTTCTGCCGCCCAAATCACCAGAGCTGAATCCAACCGAAAACATTTGGCAATATCTCCGCCAGACATGGCTCGCAAACCGGACGTTCGACACATATGACGCGATTCTCGACGCGGGGTGCGAGGCCTGGAACAACCTCATCGCAAGACCGCAAACCATCACATCCATCGCAAGCCGCAACTGGGCGAAAGTCGGTCAGATTGAATAACCCTTGGTATAAGATCTACCGCATTCCGGCTGACAGCTGGCTTTCCTCAGGCCGCCAACTGAACTCGATATACATCCTCGTTTTTCATCACAGCCCAAGCCATCCGGGCCATCTTGTTTGCCAGCGCGATGGCCACCAGCAGTTTGGGTTTGCGTTTCAGCATCCGGTCGAGCCACGAACCATCGGGTGCACCACCTTTTCGTTCATTGGATTGGATGACGGACATTGCTCCAGGGATGAGTAATCTTCTGATATCTTTCTGGCCCATCTTCGACGTTCGCCCCAGCCGGGTTTTCCCGCCTGTTGAATTCTGTTTTGGCGTCAGGCCTGCCCAGGCGGCAAAATCCCGCCCCTTGCGAAAACTCTCACGTGGGGGTGCGAGAGATGATATTGCCATGGCGCACATGGGCCCGATTCCAGGTATGGTCATCAACCGCTGCGCATTCTCATCCATTCGGGCCGCGGCTTCGATCCGGGATGTCAGGTCATCAATCTGCCAATCCAGAATGCTCAAGTGATCGAAGAGCCGGATGCACATATTGCGCATTATCAACGGGAGTTCGGTGGTTTCGTCGTCGATAACCATAGCTTCGAGTTTTCTGATGTGGGACGGGCCCTGAGCTGCCACAATCCCATACTCGCCTAGATGACCGCGTAGTGTATTGATGACCTGCGTGCGTTGACCGACAAACAATTCTCGCGTTTTCAATAGCATGGATCGGGATTGCTGTTCCGCCGATTTCACGGCGACAAATCTCATCCCGGCGCGCGCTGCGGCCTCCGCAATTGCTTCGGCATCAGCCATATCGTTCTTCTGTCGCTTCCTGAATGGCTTGACATATTGCGGAGGGATCAATCGAACCTCATGTCCGAGCCGTTCGATCTCGCGGCCCCAGTGATGGGAACTGGCGCAAGCCTCCATCGCAACAAGGCAACATGTTTGCGCCGACAGAAAATCCAGAACACACCCGCGCCGGATTTTGCGGCGGAATACGGTAGACCCATCTGCGGTAGCTCCATGAAACTGAAACACATTCTTGGCAATATCGATCCCGATTATGCTAACTTCCATCTTGGACGTCTCCTCTTGTAGCTGTTTTGACACCGCCACCTTGGCACAATGCGATGCCCTTGGGGGAAGAGGCGTCCACTCCATCATATTTGGGCTTTTGAAAGAACAAATGGTGTACGTTTCATGCGCCTGAACTCTGCAAGTACATGACGACATTGTCTGGGTGGAACTTGAAGCCCCGACCGTCTGAGACGCGTTCAGCGCTGATGGGGTATTTTGGTCTATTTGGATTGATGGCGACAATGCGGAAGACCTCATCTTTCGATCTGAAGGTCCGCCCATAGTCAGAGGGTTCCAGGCCAAAATGCGGCGCAAGGACCTCGAACATGGCTTTGTCTGGCGAATAGATTGCGCCGTCTGCCATCGGAATGCCGACGCGGAAACTGATGTCGAAGCCATGACGCAGATCGATGTCACTCAGTTCGCCACCTTCAACCGTCAGCCCATGCGTTTCCACCACGGCGAGGCAGGCCTTCGTCATGTCCCGGCGCAAGCGTTTGCATAGCTCGGGTGTCAGGTTGCGCGGCGGGGGCACCCTGGAATTGGCCTGGCCGACCTTCGCAGGTGGCTTGGCCGTCTGCACGCGCGCTTTCCGCTTGTTCTTTTTCATTATGGGCTCTGCCCTGTCGTTTGGCCATCCGAGGGCATCAAAGTGTAAACGGCGGAGCACTTGCAAAGAAGTCGTTATAGAAGGTTTGTGTTTCACCTTTTTCATAGGTGGCATCTGCATAGGTTTGCGCAAAACTGGCAGCACGGGCGCGGATTTCATTAAAGCTAAGGCGCACACATAATTCCTTATTTACGTAAAGTCATAATTATGACTTTACGCGATCAAGGTATTCCACAAGGGCGGCTTCTAGTATCGCCTGGTGCGTCTGGTCAGTTTCAACGGCATGAAGCCTCAGGCGCTTGTAGGTCTCACCATCGAGGGCAAGCGTAAGCCG
The DNA here is from genome assembly GCA_951812305.1 of uncultured Paracoccaceae bacterium. Taxonomy (GTDB): domain Bacteria; phylum Pseudomonadota; class Alphaproteobacteria; order Rhodobacterales; family Rhodobacteraceae; genus Rhodobacter_B. The sequence goes on along the minus strand of CATOSB010000001.1, from coordinate 242,818 downwards.
CTTCTCACCTGGGCGCTTCGCGGGTTTCTTGTCCCGGGCCGCGCCCTGCCCTGCCCCGCGTTGCGGTATGCCGGTATCGGTCGGTCGGCTTTCGGTGTTTAGCAGGCCATCGAGGGCCACGGGTTTCTTAGCCATCCAGAATCCCTTTCACGTAATCCCATACGGCGGCAATCTCTGCCCCCGCCTTGTCGTCGGTTGTCTCAGACACCCCCTGCCCGGTCGCACCGGTTTCAGCATAGGCGACACGTTGAGCGATATTCACCGGGGCAACTCTGCCATGTTGCGCCAGGACGCGGGCCGCTTCTTCTGTGATCCGCGCACGCGGCGTTTGAGATAGGGCAAAGGCGAAAGGCACCTTTGCGGCGTTCACGGCGGCTATGGTCGCGCCTACCGCTCGCAGATCGTCAGGGGAAGGGCGAACCGGGATCAACACCAGGTCAGCCGCGCCAAGCGCCTCAGATAGCCATTCTGGGGCCGCTGGTGGCGTGTCGATTATGCAAAGGTCGAATTGCGCCCTAGCGGCGTCCAGCGTGGCCTTGAGCGCATGGGGCGCAGGGTCGTGCTCCAGCATAGCCGGGGTGTGAGCTTCCCGACCTTCCCACCACGCCCTGAGTGAGCCTTGTGGGTCCAGATCGAGGCAAAGCACCCTGAGGCCATCTTGTGCAGCGGCAACGGAAAAATTGCGGGCCAGCGTTGTTTTGCCAGCCCCGCCTTTTTGAGCGGCTATGAGTATCGTTTCCATAATTTGGGAAAATAACAGACTTGTGCGAAAGCGCAAACGCATAATTTCACACATGCGGGTTTGCATAAATACGTAATTGCATACATTTGTATAGAGACACAACGGACGTAGGGTTTTTATACGCCCTAAGATTACCCCTAGGATCGAGAGGCCCACGCTATGAAATTTGTCACCTACCTTCGCGTATCCACTGAACGTCAGGGCCAGAGCGGTTTGGGGCTGGAAGCGCAACGTGCGGCGGTTGCGGCGCATGTCCTAGGCCGGGGCGAGGTTGTGGCAGAGTTTGTCGAGGTGGAAAGCGGCAAGCGTGCAGATCGTCCTGAGTTGGCGCGGGCGCTGACAGAGGCGAAGCGGGCAGGGGCCGTGTTACTCATTGCCAAGCTGGACCGTCTCGCCCGCAATGTGGCTTTTATCGCAAACCTTCTGGAAAGCGGAGTTGAGGTCACGGCGGCGGATATGCCTGAGGCAAACCGCTTTGTGCTGCACATCATGGCCGCAGTCGCAGAACAAGAGGGCCGCGCAATCTCAGAGCGCACCAAGGCGGCGCTGGCAGCGGCAAAGGCGCGAGGAGTCAAACTGGGCTGGTCTATCCCTGAGAGGGCTTCTGAACAGCGTCAGGCGGCACGCAAGGGGGCGGCGGCAAACAAGGCGCGGGCGCTGGCCCATGCTGAGAACGTGTTGCCAGTGGTCGAGCAGATCAGGGCAGGGGGCGCATCCCTTCGCCAGATCGCGGCAGAATTGAACGCGCGGGGGATCAAAACTGCGCGGGGCGGCAAATGGTACGCGACCACCGTGCGGAATATAATAACGGCGAAAAACGGTGCAGAGGCGGTTGCAGCCTAGGATTATTGGGCCGTCAGAAGCCCTTGAGTGACCTCAAACCTAACAGCCACACCTGCCGCTCCGGGCAGTTCCGCGATAGCATCCATGAAGTCCAGCGTTGCAGTGCAGTAAGCGGCGCCGTCCGCCGATACCCCGGCGGCTCCGAATAGGCCAACATCTTGGGGTCGACTACCGGAGGGGGCGGAATCGGGCGCTCTCATGAGCGTTTTTGGTTTTCTCGACACGCTTAATCTACCCCGCTGGTGCGGGATGGTCAAAATATCTGTAGCCTGTGCAGGCGCTGGAGACGGTGGGCCGATTTGGATCGCTCTGACAACCATGCTCCTGACCTGTCTTGTGATCGCGCTGGTGGTGCTGGCCATTCCCGACCTGCGCGAGGCGGTGATCCCGGTGGCGACGTCGCTTCTCACCGGGGAGCCCGAAAGCTGAGACAGGGCCGTCGGCAAACAGTATTGCAGCCACTGGCGAAGCCGCCCGATCCCGGCTATATCGGGGGAAGAGAGGATCCCGACCATGCCGCAACCCGTTGCCATCGACACCGCCAGGGCCATCGACGAGCTCGAGGCTGCCGGGCTTGATAACAAGTCGGCCCGTGCCGTGGTCTCGGTGATCAACGAATCCGTCACCTCCACCGCCGCCACCGCGGGCGATCTGCGCGAGACCGAGAGCCGATTGAAAGCTGCGATCGTTGAAAAGACCAACGCGCTGGAAAAGAAGGTTGATGCGCAGGGTGCCGCGCTTGAGAAAAGAATTGACAAGCAGGACGTCAAGCTGGCGGAGATACGCACGGAGATTGCCGATCGCTTTGCGGCTCAAGACGTAAAGATCGCCGAGGTCAAAACCGAGATTTCCGACAGTACGAACAGGATGGTGCGCACCCTGGCGATTTACCTTGGCATCGCGCTGGCGCTTGCGGCGGTCTGGAGCACCGTCGTGCCCGCCATTCGCCTGAGCCTCACCGGCGCGCCATGACGCGCCATATGCTGGTGCTGCGGGACGCAAAAAGTAAGGAACTGGCAGTGAAGGTTGGGTACCCTTGCAGATCATTTTCTCCAACTCTGCGCGCTCTTCGCTCGATAGTCGAACCACAAACTTCGCATCAGGACCACGTTTGCCCATCTCTCTCACCTCCCGGATTTTGCCAGGACAGAGATTCAGAGAAATCAATCCGTGTCAAATCATGCGAAACAGGGGACTAGGATGGCGTAGCGAAACAAAAGGCTGAATAGATAAACTCCGGCAAGGCCACCGATGGTCAGGCCCCCAAGGTAATACAGGTTCAAAGCAATAATCCTTTTTACTCAATCACTTCCGGCGGCAACATTTCTTCAACAGTCCCAGTGATCCGCGCCTTTCGGCCCACGCGGGGGCGCTGCAATTCAGCGTAAGCGGCTTTCCGGCCTTCAATGTCCTTCGCGCCCCAGCCGATCAGGACGCCAGTGACGCGCCGCCCGGTTTTCTCAGGCACCACCGTCACAGTGAAGTCAGACAGGGCATTCACTTCCACAAGCGCGGGCTTGATCGCGTATTGGTTCAGATTGCCATAGGTGGTCAGCTTATCCGCCTCCACGCCTAAGAGTTCCCGGAAGTCATCCAGGGCGAACCGTTCAGTGAACACATGCTTGAGCCGCACACGCCGCGCCACGGCTTCATAGAGGGCCAGGGCATACTTTGAGGTGAATGAGCGCAGGACTTCCAGTTCCAGCTTTGCAAAGACAGTGGAATCCTTGAGCAGCAATGCCAGTTCTGGCGGGATCGAGTATTTCAGATTGCCGCGTTTCCGTTTCGGGTCTGACAGGTAATTCCATCCCAATAGCTGCACGCGGGCTGTTGACCCATCCGGGCGCTGGACCGTCACCACCGTTGTCATGAGCGCTTCAATCGAGCGCACAAGCCGGTCGTTGCTATCGTGGGTTTCCCGCAGGTCCGCCAGAGGGATTTCAAAGCGTCGGTTCTCTGAGGCCAGGTCAGGCCCGAACGCATGGCGTAGCAGGACATTGAACAACCGCCGGTCTGCCAAGGTCAGCTTGGCCGAACCCTTCACCTCAATCAGTTCGGCAGGCTTCACCATCTCGCCCATGTTCGGGGCAACATCGAGCGTGCGCGTATTATTAGGTTTGGGGCGATTCGCGTCCGACTACTCTTAACCCTTAGCTTGGTGATTCTGTCAAAGCTAAGAGAAAAGCGTATCAGGGCGCAAGGTTTGGTGGTTCAATCTGGGCTATGCACAAACCGCCCGATTCCTAAGCGTAAACCGCCCCAAAACTAAGGGATAACCGCCCCAAAACTAATCCGTCCTCGCCCGATTCCTAATAGTTCAGCGGATTCATATTTTTATATCAACAACTTGCGGCCCCCGAAGTAAGAAGATTCTAGGTAACTCCCAAGCACCCCCCACGTTTGAGTGTTATTGTCAGTTTTATGGTGAGTCGAATTTGCCATTTTGCGCGTGTTTTTTTTCTTTCTTGTCTGAATTCTGTGGCGCCGGGTTGATTTCTCTGAATCAGTGGTGGGATGGATCAGGTTGCCGCCCTTGAACAACTTCTCGCCACGGCTCTGCGTCGGATCGCTGAGCTTGAAGCTGCGTTGGCGAGCATGGCGGAAGAGATCACGGACCTGCGCCGACAGTTGGCCAAGAACAGCAGCAATAGCAGCAAGCCCCCTTCAAGTGATGGCCTGAAGAAGCCAGCCCCGCGCAGCCTGCGTGGCAAATCCGGAAAGAAAAGTGGCGGCCAAGTTGGCCACCGGGGCGACACCCTGCGCCAGACGTCAACACCCGACTTTGTCGAACGGCATGAGGCGACGCATTGCAGCGCCTGTCAGAGCGCCCTGACGGCGGAGATGGTGAAAGGGATCGAGAAGCGTCAGGTGTTCGACTTGCCTGCGCCACGCCTGGAGGTCACCGAGCATCAGGCGGCGGTTTATTGTTGCGACCATTGTCGAGCCACGACGACGGCTGGCTTTCCCGATGGCGTGGCCGCGCATGTGCAATATGGCACGCGCATGCGGGCAGTGGCGGTCTATTGCAATGTTCAGCAGCTGATACCCGAGGATCGGGTCTGCCAGCTTATGCGCGACCTGTTTGGGGCCACCAGCTTGTGCGCGGCCAGCGTGACCAACTGGACGCGCGGCGCGGCAAATAAGATGGGTGTCGTGGTTGAACACATTCTCGCCCGGCTTGCCGAAGGCGGCGTTCGGCATCTGGACGAGACCGGACTTCGTGTTGCCGGCAAGCTGCACTGGCTGCACACGATCTGCGATACCGCCTTCACCCATTACCGCATCAGCGCCAAACGCGGTGCTGTTCCAACCTTCCTGACCGGCGGGACGATCATTCATGATCACTGGAAACCCTACTACGCCCATATGAGCGGAGTGGACGCCCACGCCCTCTGCGGGGCGCATCACTTGCGCGAACTCAAGGCCATCGAAGAGATCGAAAAAGAGCCTTGGGCGACGGAGATGAGCGCAGTGCTTCATAGCGCCAATCAGCTCAGATGCGCGGCTCAGGATCAAGGCGAGACCGAACTCCCGGAACTGGTTCGCCAGGGTATAGTCACCAGATACATGGCGATCCTCGCCAAGGGGCTCGCCTTCCACGAACGCCGGCCCCCGCTGGCCAAAAGCCCCGGCACCCGCGGCCGAAAAGCCAGGCGGCCAGGCCACAACCTGCTCCTCCGCCTGCGTGACTACCGCGATGACGTTTTGCGATTCATCGCCGACTTCGCGGTCCCATTCACAAACAATCAGGCCGAACAGGACCTGCGCATGATGAAGCTGCGCATGAAAATCTCGGGCACCTTCCGCACCCTCGAGGGCGCGCGGGTCTTCGCCGACATCAGGTCCGTCATCTCGACGGCCAGAAAACACCGGTTCAACATCCTGGAAATCCTGACCCTGTCACCACCTCAGATCATCGCACGGCTCTGACGGAACAAAACCCCGCAACCCTATCGGACAGGGTGCTTGGGAGTTACGATTCTAGAAGAAAAAGAATAAGATCCAAGCAGTCTAAAACACACGTAAACATTGCGGAATTACGTAAATACGCATATACTTGCACACGTATGAAACAGCCAAAGGGCAAGAGCATGACACCGCAAATATTAGATGTGCTGACAGTTTCTCAGTTCTGTGATGCAGTTGGGATTAGCCGCAGCACATGGTACAAACTGAAACGTCAGGGCAAAGCACCTGCTATCGTGAATGTCGGTGGTATTCAGCGCATCCGAAAGGAAGCGACTGAGGCATGGCTTTCTGAGAATGAGGCGCGGGGAACCGCAGACGCAGCACATAATGCCGCCGAAGGTGCTGAACCGCTGCACGTCTGACTAAGAAAAACCCCCACCGTCAAACGCATGGCAGGGGCAAGATTGATTGAGTAGGAACATATGGCCAAGAAAGCCAAGAGCAAAGGCTTCTTTGCGCTGGACGTTCATCAATTTGAGCGTATCCGCCAAAACGGTTTAGGGGTCGAGGAAGCCGCCACCTATCTTTCACTTCTGAAAAGCACCGATCAGAGCAATGTAGTTTCAAGTGGCGGCGTGCGGTCAGTCATGGATTATTCGGGCTTGTCGCGGGCTGAGGTGAAGCGGGCTATCTGTAGGCGCTTGCAAACATCCGGGTTTCGACCTGCAAACATCGTGTAATTTCTGCCGGGATTATCTGCGACTATCGGGGTGCTCAAACCGGGATTATCTGCGAACGAGCCGGGATTAGTTGCAACCAGCCTGCAAACATCGGTGTTTGCCGGGATTAGTTGCGACTATCGGCTGTCTTGGAAACGCTCGTTTGCCGGGCACCAGCATGGTGTCATTGCCTGACATTGGCTCCGCTCGATAATATTGCCTGTTTACCCTGTCCAGGTATCACGGTATGAGTTTTTAGCTTACTGACGGAATTCTGGACTATCCTCCATGCTTATTGGCTATTGCCGCGTTGCTGAAGCAATGCCTGACCGACGGCACCAAAGTCGATGACGTGATCACCTCGGAAGCGCGCGACTTCCCAGCCGAGAAACTGAACACGCCACTGCAAATCGCCGAGCACCTGAACCGCGCCTTCACCGACACGTTCCGCATGGGCGGTGATCAGGTTACCGTCGATATTGTTCGCGAAACCATCTCTGCCGGGTTTGACGATCTCGACGCCCGCCTCGCCCGCATCGGATACTCGCCGAAATCACTGGCCGGGCAGTTCGACCTCACGCAGGCTGAGGCTCGCCGCTTCCTGAAGGGCAAACTTGACACTGATCGTACCACCGAACCCGGCGACATCATGCGCCAGGCAGGTCTTCCGATCTGATAAAAGGCGGACAGGGTTCATCAACAAAAAACTCCAGGAAGATCACGCGGATGCGGATGTTCGTCCAGACCAACCAGCAAACGAGCGTTTCCAAGACAGCCGATAGTCGCAACTAATCCCGGCTCGTTCGCAGATAATCCCGGCAGAAATTACACGATGTTTGCAGGTCGAAACCCGGATGTTTGCAAGCGCCTACAGATAGGGGTCGGGCGCAAAAAAGCCCGTGGATTCGAATTGGACCTGATCAGCGAACGAACCATACCGGCCCGCGGCGTGTGAATAGCCGCAAACATGAGGCCTGACACACGACCGCATTCAATCTTGTTCCATTCAGTTCAGAAAAGCCTTGCAAAACCGGGGGTACCCACACACGACCCCAACAGCAAGCAGGGCAATCGATTGAATGGAAAAAATGCTGCAAAAGAGCCATATGACGTTCGCGCATCCTGCACTCGGGGCATCAAAAGGCGTATTCAGGGCAATTCCGGGAGGAAACGTGCAACTTTGTAGGGTTGTTACGAGTCGCGTTGAACGCTTGAGTTGTTCAGTCGATTGCCCTGCAACAGCAAGCGCCCGGCCTTGACCTGACGCGCGTTTTCCCCGAAAGCCATGGCAACCACACCATCAGACCAGGAGAGCTGCTTATGCCCAAACCCACACCCGTTCCCGCCGCAACGCTTCACGCCGCCATCGCCGAAGAGCTGGGCTGTTCGCGCGACGAAGCCAAACGTCTCTCCGGCGGCGTCCAGTCGGCAGTGCAGAAACTGGTGGCGGACGGCCACCCGGTCCGCCTGCCCGGCCTTGCCACCTTCTCGGTGGTGGACGTGCCCGAGCGGCAGGTTCGCAATCCGGCCACCGGAGAAATGCAGACCGCCGCGCCCACACGGCAGGTGCGGGTCTCCGCCACAGGGCCACTCAAGGCCGCCGTAAAGGGGAAGACATGATGTGCGATCAGCGCATGGACACCGCGCCGGAAACGATCGACGCAGACGGGTGACCGTTCCGCTCAGCCCTGCATCCCTGTTCGAACGAAACACCCCGGTCCTGCCACCTGTCACCGCAGGCAATGATGATCGCGGCTGTGGAACCGGTCGGAGCAAACCGCTACATGTGGCCACAACCCCTGCCCGGCGGACGCCGCGGCTCAACGCACAAACCATGATCCCGGACGCCATATGAGCCTGCCCTCCGCGAAACACGATGCGCTCTTTCGACTGCTGATCTCCGATCCCCGGCGCGCCGAAGCGATCCTGCGCGATCACCTGCCCGCCGGGATCGTCAACCGCCTCGATCCCGATCACCCGCCGGAGCATCTCGAAGGTACCGCCATCGATGGCGAGGGACAATCCAGCCAGGCCGATGCCATCTTCCGTGTCCGCCTCGCCGGTGGCGGTGACGCCCGGGTCTACATCCTGCTTGAGCACAAGTCCGGTATTGATGCCCGCACACCGCTCCAGCTGATGCGCTATATGCTGCGGCTCTGGCAGGCCGATCTCGATGACAGCGCGTCCGGGGACGGCAAACTGACCCCGATCCTGCCGGTCGTCTTCTATCACGGGCGCGGACCCTGGACCCCGCCGCTCTCGATCCAGGAGATGATCCGCGCGCCGGAGGGGCTTGAGCATCCGGCGCGGGACTTCGGACGCTACAGCCTTGTCGATCTCGGGGAAATATCGCCGCACCTGATGTCGCGCAATGCCGACGCGCGCGCAGCACTTCTGGCCATGGCCCGCGCCTTTGCCGATACGCTCACCGAGGAGGACGAGGACATCCTGGTTGCCGGTATTGCCGATACCGAGTTCGGGCGCTATCTTCTGAGATACGTCATGGGACAGCTCAACCTGTCGCTCGACCAGTTGACTGCGGCGCTCGCACGTACCGCGCCGGGCATGCAGGAGAAACAGGAAAAGGAGGCGCTCGTGGGCACCATCGCAGAAACCCTGCTTGCCGAAGGCAAGGCCGTTGGAATCGCCGAGGGCAAGGCCGAGGGCAAGGCCGAAACCCTCGAACGCCAGTTGGCGCGCCGTTTCGGCCCCCTGCCCCGGGATATCGCCGCGCGGATCGCCGCCGCCGAACCCGATCGGATCGAGGCCTGGCTGGATGCCGTTCTGGACGCGCCCGACCTCGCGACCGTCTTCGCACAGGACCGCCCGCACTGACCGAAAAGCACGTCTTTGAAACGGCTTAGGGTATTTCCCGGAGACCTGGACAGCACCGACGCACCATATGAAAAACGCGCGGATAGACCCCTGGTCCCGCAGGTCAAACTGCCGAAGCGGCTCGATCTGGACGGAGATGCCGAGCGGGCGCTCGACAGCGTGCCAGGGCCGGGGTCGATTACCGCCGAGTGCCAAATCCTGCGGTTATCCATGTTGCCGGTGTATAGGGCGGTGCGCATCATGACGCGGATGGCTTCGGCCTGAACCAAAATAGCACCCTCACGCGGTTCACGGGAATAATACTTCCGCAAGGTCTTTTCATCGCATCCCGGAACGATGGCGATTTTGCCATGTGTCATGCCTCCGCCGCGCAGATCCACGACAAGCTTCTGATTTGCCTTGCTTTTTGCGTATGCCTTCCGACCGCGCGGGTCTTTCATCGGCAGCAAGGGATTTCCAAAGAGGTCTGTTTCCGGGTCTGCGGTGGAATTTTCAGGTTTCACGGGAAAAAAACCTCCGAGTTTGGGGGAGGCGGGTCTGGCCGGTCGGAGCGCTCGGCCTTTTGACCGCCCCCCCTTGATTGATGGTTGCTGGTGAACGGGCGGTCAGTGCCGCCCGCGCTTCCCGATGCCTTGCTTGACCCCGTCGTGGTATGCCTTCTCCCCGGTGCCGTTCCCATCGGCTGACCACCAACCTGAATTTCGAAGGCCTTGGAACACTTCACGCCCGCAGACTGCACCCGCTCATGCAGGGCGCGATAGTCGCGGGCCGCACCAACCTGTGCCGCAGTGAAAGGGACATCACCGCCGCGCGCGTTCCTTTTGTGACATTTCCTTGCGGCAGTCCCGGCAGCACAGATGAAAGGCCACCCTGACCCCCGTTTCATCCATACAGCACGTCTTTTCGACCCTTTTTAACTTCATATCTAACCTCAATTTACCAGATGTTGTTGTTTCGATTGAACTGAACCACCACCAGCTAAAGCTGGTGGGATCAACAGGAACAGTTGAAACTGTTCTTTTTAAAGGAGCGCCTCCGGCGCGCTTTTGATTTTTTTGTCCGTCTGGAAGACGGAGGTTTCAAACCATTAGGTGGAAAATGAAAACAAGATGTTGATTCCCAATGAAGAATGACGGGGCAGACAGGGCAGAACTCCAAAGCACGGGGCAGAACTTCAGAGGAAACGCTGAACTTACAACCTACTGAAAACATGGACGCAATTTGGATGACGGGGCGCTTGGGGCGCATAGGGCAGAAATATGTCACTTACGCGCAAGACATCTCCCCCCGAACCCCCCTGACTACGCGCACACGTGTAACCCGTATTTTTCTGCCCCATCTGCCCCGACACAGTCACAAGTCTCTGAAACCAATCCTCTTTTCTCAACAGACGATTTCGGAAGTTCTGCCCCGATACGGGGCAGAAGTCGGAAAGCTGCCCCGATTTTCGAAGAATGTGGATGTAGGGGTGCGGGCGGCGGCGCGCTGACAATATGCCGCCCGGGCGGTCACCCCGGTCGCCACGCCCTACAGCATGGCAGCGCAATATGCGCCCGTATGTCAGTGGTGAAAGTCACAGGTCATACTCATCAGCGTCGCCAGCGGACCTGGCGAAAGTCATATAAAAGATTCCTTACAAAAAGCAACCATGTTAGCGACAGGATGCAGGGCAATCGATTGAATAAATAGCTGACATTGTTGATGATTTCTGAATCAGTGTTGTGAATTGCACCCATTTTGGAGTTTTTCATGGCTGATGTCACTGTTTCAGGAGCTTCCCCTGACTTTTTATCCCACTTCGGGGGTATAGACGACCCTCGCCAGACGGCAAAAATTACCTGCCCACTGAACGAGATATTCCTTCTCGTGGTATGTGCCGTAATATCAGGTGCGCAGGATTGGGTTTCAATAGCTTTATATGGTCAAAGGAAGCTTGATCTTCTGCGGCGTTTTCTACCGTTTGGGGATGGCACCACAAGCCATGACCAGCTGGACACCTCGAAGAACACTGACTTCCGGGCCTCGTGGAGGCGCGTTCGGACCCTTATCGCTCGCCTGGCAGGTATGGAGGGCAAGATCGGTGGTATCTGAGGCGGTCGTGTCGTGCTGTGTGTTATATATGTGTTAATATATGTGTTACGAGAATCGCTGAGTTCGTAAGTCATTGTTATAAGATGTAAAAACCGCCCTTTTTTACATCTTGGTGTGTAGACTATCGAAGAAAGGTGTGTAGACTATCGAATAATGGCAAGACCAAGAAAACGCACTGCTCTTCTTCCAGAAAGGCATACTGAGCCTGATCTTTTTGTGTGCGACATCCTCGATGCGACACCGAAGAGTGACCGTGCCTCAATGGAGCATCCACTTTTTTCGCTATCTGTGAAGAAAGACATGTCCGCGTTTCAGTACGAGCAGGGCAATGTGAAGGTAAAGATTACTCCCGCTGCCGAAGAGGGCCGCGCAAATGTGGCTTTATAGATATCGTCTTTGCAGCCACGTCCCTGCTGGGATATCTGTTCCACCCGCGCATTCGTGACCTCGCGTCCAGGAGACTGCATGTCTTTGACTCGCGCGCCGTCCCAAAGGAATTGAAGGGGCTTACGGGCGACCGGATATCCATATATGCGTACAGGGCCTTCCAGACGGGCAAAAAAATCAAAAGCGCACCGGAGGCGCTCCTTTAAAAAAGAACAGTTTCAACTGTTCCTGTTGATCCCACCAGCTTTAGCTGGTGGTGGTTCAGTTTGATGTGACCTGTACGCTTCCGGCAAGATGCTGAAACCATTGACAATTATTTCCGCGTTATGGCTGGAAGACTCCGACACGGAGAAACGCTTGTTTTGTTGGGAAAGTCGGCAGGCTTTACCATTTCATACGTTTGCCCTGCCTTGTGTATAAGTAGGGATTCCGGGGTCAGGATGAAGGGATTCTGACCCCGTGTTCAGGTTCCCCCGAAGGGAAAGGAAAATTGCTGAGAAAAGGGGAAACGCAGCCTTTAGGAAGCTCACTCATGCACCAACTCCATCGGCAGCAATCCGAGTCTGCTGCCAGTCATGATAGCTCTGCTTTGATCCCTGTACCTTCCATTCGGTTCGACCATTGCTGTTACGGTCCAGCACGACGGCCGCCGCGGCAGAGGGGCTGCTGAATGCATGGGGCTTGGCGAACACCAACAAATTGTCAGTCGATGACACCAATACGCCCTGATCGATAAGCTTTTTCTTCAGCCTGCCATAGCTTTGCTGGACATGGCCGGTGTTGTTTAGAGCCTGAGATCCCTCAAGCACGATAAACTCGCCTTCCTCCTCAACGGCCTGAGCCTGAACCAAGGTTTTATGGCGCATTTCGAATTTCACTTCACCCGAGGTGCGCTGTTCCACCGATGTGCTGACCAAAGTTGCGGCGCGGGGCTGCGGCTTCAGAAAATCCAGCCCGATCACCGGCAACATGATTTTGAGATTGGCGAGGAACTGTTCCATGTTGGCCTGATCGGCCTCGGGCAATCGACGACGCTGGCTGACAGGGCTGTTACCATTGTCCAAAGCGGCGCGCTTGGCCTGTGTCGCCAGTTCGATCAGCCGGGCCTCAAGGTATTCAACATGGCCTTTCGACAGGTCATCATCACTGGTCGTGACGGCAATGGCGACCTCCCAGAAGTCACGCTGAACAGCGCTTTGCTTGATTCGCTCCTGAACACTGTTCGCCGACCCAATATAGGCACGGGTGCCGCCTTCCTGATCCGGGTCAGGTCCGGCCAGCAGGTAGATGCCAGTGCGATCCAATTCCTTGCGGGATGTCAGGGCGCCAAATGTGGATGTTGTCGCGACAAAGATCAGGCCGGTCCAGCCATGGATTGTCGCCTTGCGCAGGCCGTTCGGCGTACCGTCTACAAGGAAAAGCTGAATCGTGCGGCCAAAGGTTTCAGCGGTTGTCACGGGTGTGGCCACCTCGGGTTCAAGCGGAAGCTTGTTTGTCACATTTTCAGCCACTCAATGGTTCCTTTCCTGAGATAGGTTTGGGGAATTACACCTGACCCACCTTTGCGCAGAAGGAAGAAAACACGCTTTCGATGTTCCAGCGACAAGAGGCATTCTGTCGTGCCAAAAAATTTGCGACAGAACCATCCTGTGACACCTCAGATCGGCGAAAGCAGATCCGGATTGATGACCAGATTGCGCACACCATGGGCGGCATTCTCGTTGAATGGATTGTGTTGCAGCCATATGTCAACACTACCGATGTGAACCTTTGCGATCATGGGTCTGACGCTCCATGAGACATTCAGAGGAGAAGCTTTCCGGTTGAAACCAGGCCCTGTGGTTGAGCCGGCATATTGGATCGGGTTGCCTGTATTGGACGGAATGTTAACTGCCTGATGGCGTCCATCCACATGTTCTATTCTGGTCAACTCCATGAAATCAAGCGCGGATTTATCATTCACCAAAACGTAGACCTGGGTCTCCACACGCAGTTGCGGCATCACATCCACCGGAGCAGGCAGGCAGGATCCCAGGCCAGGTGCGGGTTCAGACACAAAAGTGGAATGCACGTAATGCAATTCAATCGTATCGCCCGGCTCAAGAGAGCCATATTTTCCCTCGCCGACAATCTTTCCGTATGGTGCCACTTCCGCCTTGGTCAATTCGCCATCATAGACAAATCCGGTCCCTTTGCCTTTGCCGTCACCATTGCCCGCGAATGTCGTGAATTCGCCACCTTTATGCTCGGCACTTTCATGAAAATGGATATCGCAAAGGTTCATCTCCGTGTAGGCAGGGGCAGTGTCAAACATGCCGAAGTTGTTACCCTCCGGCGTGTCTAGATCGCGTGGTGATTGCGGACCGAAATCTGTCCCCATCGTGACCTCGGCCAACGCGTCGCGCTGCATCGCGATGTCTTCATCCATGGCCATATCGGCGGAATGTGCAGATGTGGTGACCCCGGGCAGGACGAATATCGCGGCAAGTGAACTTTGTTTCAGTGATGGCATGTTGAATGGAATCCTTTTGTTTCATAAGTGTCTGCGCCCAGAAACAGGTTACCCTTTGGAGATCCCCGCAACACTCCTGAGCTGACCTGCAGCGCGATGCACATCGTTCCAGTCTTTCAGATAGCCACAAAGCGATCGCGCCATTTCAGCAAATTCAGGACAGGCCTGCATCAATGTCGCAAGGCCTTTCTGCGCAAATGGCACCTGAAGTGCCGTGCCGTGGCTGACAGCCTGGAGGAAGCCGGGGACAAGCTCTTCACCTTCACCAGGCTGCCGCAAAGCCAGTGGAAATCAGCGCGGACGACGAACGCCATCGAACGGCTCAACGAGGAATTCAAACGACGCATCAAGACGCAAACCGTGCTGCCGTCCCCAGAGACCGTGCCGATGCTGTTCTGGGCTTTGATGGCCTCGGGGCAGATCCAGATGCGCAAGGTCGATGGGTGGGAAACACTCGATCAACCGCTCGACGAAGTCCTTGACCTCACCGCGTAACCGCGCCAAACATCATACCACTCGGAGACGCCATGGAACAATTTCCACCACTTTCGAGACACAACCTCCCAAGCGTTTGCTGCATCATTGCCTCCCTTTTCAACAAGAGAATCAGAAAAGCTGACTGACGGCAACCAAGATGTGTGAATGTCCTTACCACCCTTCAATTTAGCCAGACATCCCAGAGCTTGGGGATTTTGGCATAACCTGCGAGGCATCGTCGGATAGCACGAAGGCCTGTCTTGAAGAGAGAGCATAAGGACCTTCGGGCTTTTCGAATCCCCTTTTTTCGCCGCGTATTGCGACGTGGTGCTCTTCGTTTGCTCCGGTTGAAACAGCCCAGTACATGGCGATTGCCAGCACCAAAATGAGGCGGGCCAATCGATCCGGCTTTTTGATCTGGCTTTGAGTAATTTCAAAGCCCCGGGTTTTGAAGTCGGAGAACATGGCTTCAATTCCCCAACGCATTCCATAATCGAGCACCTTGTACTCGGACGGTGCTGCATTCATGGCAATAATCCAAGGCTCTTTGTGCCCCTCCTCGTGAAGCACTCCAATGTTGCTAAAGACGCCCGTTCCGTAAAGCTCAGCGTTTACAAGCCCTTCGGGCATCAGTTGGGCAATTTCGCGCGTCATCATCTCGCCACCCTGATGTTGCAGTGTGATATTTCCCTTCATGCGCAGCCGGTAGTCCCATCCAGCCTCCTGGCACCATGCGACCAATCGGGCGGTTCCATAAAACCGATCTCCCGCCAGCAACACACGCGCATCCGCCGGGAGCCATGGGCGGACTGCTTCCAAAAGCTCATGTTGCACGCGCCATCCAATCGGCCCTTTGGTCTGGCGTACACGCCAGGCGACCGGGAGGGCCCGATCCCGCATCCGCACCGATAACATCAAAACCTCATGCCCTTCGTTGAGCTTGCTTTGATCAAGGGCCACCACAATCGTTTCTCCGGCCTCACACTGGCGGCGGAAAATTTCACCAACATAGGCCTGCATGATCTCATCAGTATCGATGTGAGGATTGCCCAGAACCCGCGAAATGTATTGATAGCGGTGGTCCACAGAGCCGATATCGCGGGGCAAAGCAGCCGCATTTTCCATCAGATTGACGCTGCGCGTGTTCAAAATCACGCTTGCTATGATGCACAATCCCTCCCGGCGCGACTTGTGATACCCGAGCAAGCGGTCCTGAAAATCCGCCTCAACCTTCGAATAAAGCTCTGAAAAACAAACATTTCCCAACAAACCAGCCTCCAATATCAGCAGTGGAGACTCCTTGAATCACACAGATCAGACAAACGTCAAATCAGATCCGGAAATTTTGAAGGGTGGTAAGGTGAATGTCATAGCCCCGATTTCGGGGGGTGATTTTGGCAGAGCTTCTGGAAACAGTCGGCATTAAAAACTTGTTCCCAAAACGACCGATTTCCGTGTTCTCTTTCTCTCGCGATGAAAGCTCTGATTTCATAAGATAAATTCCATTCCTAAACTTCATTCGGAAAATAATGATGCCATTTTCGCAGGGAGACCCTTTTTAGAACAAAAGCGCGGCTAACTTTTCTGTGGTGGGTTTGGTACCTTTGTTGGGATGAACCCAGCTTTATGCTCTCCGATAAACCCGGTTCGGTTCAATGAGACCCCCCCTTAAACTTTCACGCGCAAAAATCTGATTGCCGCCGCCGGTCCCCTGCGCTCAGGCTGTGGACTTTTGATCCCCCCTGCCTGCGCGCCGTTCGGCTACCTGTTTCTTGGCCTGGCTGGCCCGAAGCTGCATATTTGGGCTTTTGAAAGAACAAATGGTGTACGTTTCATGCGCCTGAACTCTGCAAGTACATGACGACATTGTCTGGGTGGAACTTGAAGCCCCGACCGTCTGAGACGCGTTCAGCGCTGATGGGGTATTTTGGTCTATTTGGATTGATGGCGACAATGCGGAAGACCTCATCTTTCGATCTGAAGGTCCGCCCATAGTCAGAGGGTTCCAGGCCAAAATGCGGCGCAAGGACCTCGAACATGGCTTTGTCTGGCGAATAGATTGCGCCGTCTGCCATCGGAATGCCGACGCGGAAACTGATGTCGAAGCCATGACGCAGATCGATGTCACTCAGTTCGCCACCTTCAACCGTCAGCCCATGCGTTTCCACCACGGCGAGGCAGGCCTTCGTCATGTCCCGGCGCAAGCGTTTGCATAGCTCGGGTGTCAGGTTGCGCGGCGGGGGCACCCTGGAATTGGCCTGGCCGACCTTCGCAGGTGGCTTGGCCGTCTGCACGCGCGCTTTCCGCTTGTTCTTTTTCATTATGGGCTCTGCCCTGTCGTTTGGCCATCCGAGGGCATCAAAGCCTTTGCTTTATAGACGGTGCCGCGCGAGACGCCCATCTCGCGGGCGATCTCGGTGGGCGTGGCACCGCCAGCCAATCGTTCACCAATGGCGACCATATCGATCTTCGGTTTGCGCCCGCGATATACGCCGCGTCGCTTCGCTGTGGCGATACCCTCTGACTGGCGCTCCCGGCGAAGATTGGTCTCGAATTCAGCAAAGACGCCCAGCATATCGAAGAACGCTTTACCCGCTGCGGTGGACGTATCCACGGGTTGCTCCGTGGCCGCGAGATGCGCGCCCTTGTCCTTCAGTCGGGTGACGATGGTCTGAAGATCGTGCATTGAGCGTGCCAGACGGTCGATCCGCGTGACAACCAAAGTTTCGCCCTTGTGAATGAAGTCGAGAATGTTGTTCAGCTCGGGGCGACCCTCAAGCGTCGTCCCGCTACGCTGTTCCTGACGGACCATCCCACATCCCGCCGCTGTCAGTGCCTCGATTTGAGCATCGAGGTTCTGATCCACGGTCGAGATGCGGGCATATCCGATTTTGGCCTGATAAGTGTTCATTTTGGGTGTGCCTCTGACATGATCTGTTCATTATCTCGAAACAGACCCAAAGTGAACATAAAAATGGCGGGTTTCAGTGTTCATGCGCATCGTCATCATGGGTATACTCATAGTGACGCGCTATCCCCAAAGTTTTGCATCATCCGCTTCGATTGTCGTATGCATGATGTCTTCCATCAGGGGGATACGCTTCAAAGCCCGTCCATTCATCAAGCCATATGCGGATGCGGTCAGGGTTTTCCACTCCCGGAGCCGGTCTCCATCTCTCAACATCACCGCTGTTTGCAAAAACCGTCGCGCCCAAATATCGCGCCGCGTCTCGAGGAATTTCCAGAGCTTGGTTTCGATACTGCGCGCTGTTTTTCCGGTGGCGACAATCTCACGGGTCTCCTGGCTGTCCTCGAACCAGCTGTCTGTAAGAGGCTCCAGGAAGTCCAACGCCATATCATCATTAATCCAGCGCCCGAGCGCCTGCGCTGAGGCATCTTGAATCTTTCGGTTGGGATCTGCCAAGTCGAGTAGTGCCTGAAGCCCCAATTCCTGAGGGCGCAGGTCGAACAGGTTACAGGATTCGACAACGTCCAGAAAACCCGGAGCGGGCAGGCATTCGTTTGCCAAGCCATCAGCCAATGCACCCTCCAGCAAGACACGCAAAGTGTCAGCGGAAATATCGTCGGCGCCAGTTTCTGCGCGGAGTTGTCCGATCATTTGTTCCGCATCGCCACTGCTTTCAAGGGGAACAAGGAAGCTGTCCCTGATCCCATGCCCTGCCTTGATCAGGATCATTGCCAATACGGTCTTTGAACTCTGTTTCACCCTGACTGCAATGCTCTGAGCGCCAACGCCGTCCGTTATACTCGCGCCGATCTCTTGAATTTCTGCTCCGGTTGACTGGCTCTGGCTTGGAATGGGTTTGCCGCGTGCTTTCTTGATCAGATCATCCAATGCCGCCTGTGCTGGTCCACTGGAAAAAGCGTCAATGTTTCTGCATTCAAGGCAAAGCCATCAAGGCGTTCAAACAGACCGGCAATGGTGGCCTCCTGGACAAGCTGCGGGCCGGACAACAGCATGAACAAAGCGCAACGTTCGAAAAAAGGTCCATCCATCGTGGCAATGTGATTGGCCAGACCCGCCTGAATTTCCTCCGGTGCCGCTGCCATCATGGTGTCAATTGCATTGAATAGATCATAGGC
The DNA here is from genome assembly GCA_951812305.1 of uncultured Paracoccaceae bacterium. Taxonomy (GTDB): domain Bacteria; phylum Pseudomonadota; class Alphaproteobacteria; order Rhodobacterales; family Rhodobacteraceae; genus Rhodobacter_B. The sequence goes on along the minus strand of CATOSB010000001.1, from coordinate 224,199 downwards.
CGAGCCTCCCTCGTCCATGATATCGCGCGCAACATTTTCCAGATTCTCGGAAAGATCGAAGCCCTCCATGTCCGACGGAGGCGCCATATTATCAGGATCGATCATAAATGATTGTGGCACCGGCAAGCCAACCCTTCGATAGAGGCCCGCAAATTCCATCATGTTTTCCTGCTTTACCGCGCCCGCAGCAACACCGGCTTGAACGGCCATTTCTACCGCTTCCAGGAAATCTTCCGCGTACTCATTATCATTTTACAGGCCCATCCGAGCTTCATCCAGAAGTAGGCTCAGTATTTGATGTGCCCCCCCGAGTGGTCATCCTCTTGTGCGGTGAGCACCACCAAACCACAGGCGACATCGCCGCTGGAGAGCAAGCGGGATTTTAGCCGCAAAAAATACGATTGGAATTCCGGTTCAAAACCATGGAGACCGAATTGCTCCATACATTCTGCGAGTAGTTGAGAGGACATACGGACTCCAATTACGCGGCCAAGAGCCCGAAATCGATCCGCTTATCCAGATCGACCTCGAAGCGGCCATAAGGGTTGATGTGTAGGTAGATGAGCGGGGACAGGCCGCGATAATCCTCAGGGGACAAGCGGGCGGCCACATCGGGGTTGCGCAGGACGGACTGCACCATCCGCGTGTTCACGTAGACCAGTGACGATTGTAGCAAGTGCAACGCGTGAGCAGCGGTCTCCTGATCCCGCACACGATTGGTGGCAATTTCACCGCCCTTGCCAAAGAACACGAAGCTGTTGGCGCTGTTCCAGTTCTCGACGACGTTCAATCCCTCATGAATTTCCCGACGGAAGGCCTCTGAGCGCAGATAGCGGCACAGAAAAATCGTCTTTATGGCGCGACCAAGCTCCGCCAGCGCCTTGTAGGTGGGGTGCATCACATCGGATCGGGCGAACCGGCGAAGGATGGCCTCGGGATCAGCCGTCCCGTGCTGCATGGCCGCTGCGTATTTGACCATCTCGTCATACTGGCGTTCGATCTCGCCCCAATCGACCACGCCCGACAGGATCGGAAGGAGATTGGGCAGTTGCCCTCGCATACCCGCACTAGGGAGGGCGAGTTTCTGCCGCGCAATTGCCTTGAGGCGCGGCGCAAGCTCAAAGCCCAGAAGATGGCAGAAAGCAAAGCCAACTGCGCTTTGGCCGTGGCTGTCCACATACTGCCGTTGGATTTCCATGTCCGTGCAATGCCGTAAGACACCCTCAATCATTGCGGCTACCTCAGAGGACGAACAACGCTTCAGCTGAGAATAAATGCAGGTCGCCTGACGCTCTACATGCCAATAAATCATGACGCCGCGCCCGCCATAGCGCGCATGCCACTCCGTCATCAGATTGCGATCCCAGGCCCCGAACTTGGTGGAATCCCCAGCACATGTTGTGCCCGGCGTGCCCCAGATTTCCGGTTCGCGAATTGCAAGCGTTGCATTGGCAACCTGCGCGCAAGCCGCCTTTAAGGAAGCCGGGTCAATATACCGTCTGCGAATGTGCAGAAGTTCGTCATAACTGACATCGGGTGAACCAGCGGCCACGCGTTTCAGGCCCGCGTTGGTTCCCAAGCCGTAAAGGCAGAGCAACAGGCGTTGATCTCGCACGGCAGGCGGCAGAGCCTCCCGACTGGCCGAGGTCTGAAAGCCGCTCAAAAACCCAGTATCGAGTGCTGTTTCTTTGAGAACATCCAAAAGCCCGGTCATCGGCCACGCCCGGGCAACCTCGCTTTTCAGCGTGGCCAAACCAGGCGGCTCTGGGGCTGGCGCAAAGGGCGTAATGGAAATCCGGTTCTCCCCACCCCGCCGCAAGCGCACCTTATCATTGTCAGGCAAGGTGGCGTTCAACAGCCGCAGTTCCTTCTCCAGCTCGGCTTTCACGCCCGCGACAAAGCCTCTTGCATCCTGCGATAGCCCCAGATCAGCGTAGTAGGAATCTCGACGCGTGTCGAAATCTCCCGGCAGGTCATCATCCGGGTTGCGGTAGCGGTCCGCACCTTCGATCCATATCTCTTTGGCGCGGATGCGTTCGCGAAGCTGTGTCAGCACACAGAGCTCGAAGGACACAACATTGACCCGACCATTCTCATCAATGACTGCGCTGCGCCATTTTCCGGGAATGATCCCTGCTGGAATATCATTTTCAGAAACAACCCGGCGACCGGCTTCCGCAAACCGGACAATCAGAACCAAGGCGGTCAATATCGGATGCCACATTGCATTGTTCGAGCGAAATCGCAAAGCCCGGAGCAACGGTGGCAGCATGCGGCGGTAGTGGCTGGCATATGAGTTGCGCATGGTCTGTTGGATGCGCGTGTCCAAGGTACCCTTGGCGCGATGTTCGTCAATGACTGCCCGGAGTTTAGCCGCCCCAGCGATAGGGAAGATAACGTCTTCAATCCGACCCTCGGGATGATCCAGCGCGGCCATGGCAATCTCGACAAGCAAACGCTCCTTGCCATGAACCGCGCCTATATCTGCCGCGATGCCCTGAATGACCTTTCGGCGTGACCGTGTTCCCAGGCGATGAACCACCTCCAAAAGCAGGTCAATGAGGCCGTCAATCAGCTGAGAGCGGCGATGCATCAGGTAGACCGCAAGAAGCCCGAAGCGCTTCTCGGGCGCATGGCGACGCATTTCCGAGGCGGTTTCGCCTTCTACCTGACATGCAATACGCATCACCCAACCGCGTTCGACATCACCAAGAATATCCAATGGAAGATTGAGCGCCGCGACAAAGGACACCTTTTGCGCCGTCAGCAGTACGCTGTCTAGCGTTGCAGCACCGACATCATCCTTCAGACGCTGAAACCCCGTTGTCGCCAAGGGCTCAGACAGCGTCCATTCTAACTGCGTAACCCTCTCGGTCGATAACCGCGATGCCACCTTCGTCAAATACCCCTCGCGGAAATCCCGACGGGCCGCGCGCGCAAGCCGCTCCATGATCTTCACTGAAGGAACAAACACGTTCATTTGACGGGCCTGTGCATAGCCCCGCTCAACCCAATCCGCCAAGTTCAGGTCACGCCCACCGAGCTGTTCAATCATCCATGCCTGGAGTCTGGCCCGATCACGATCAGAAGCCCGGCGAAACCCGAGAAAATCCAGAATACTCGCACGTTGCCGCCGCGCGGTGTCACTGGAAAAAGAGTAGGAAAGATCGTCTGTCGCCCCAATCTGGTCAGCAACGTACACGATCACATCAGGGTCAAGATCACCGCGCGTGGCAGGAAACCGGCCATGCTGGCGAAAAAAGAGGAGTTGGCATGCAATCGCGACCCGCGACTTCGCCCCAAACCGGTTTAGAAACTCAAAATCCGAATATGAAAGCCCCCACGTTGAGGCAAATGCTTGCTCTATCATGACCCCTCCAGACGCAAGCATCATCCAACATCAGCTCTGGCCGTCAATCAGCCTTTCGTTCCCTGTACGTTCTTTCAAAAGCCCAAATATGCAGCTTCGGGCCAGCTAGGCCATTTTGGTTGAGGCCGAAGCCATCCGCGTCATGATGCGCAAAATGCGCACCGCCCTATACACCGGCAACATGGATAACCGCAGGATTTGGCACTCGGCGGTAATCGACCCCGGCCCCGGCACGCTGTCGAGCGCCCGCCCGGCATCTCCGTCCAGATCGAGCCGCTTCGGCAGCTTGACCTGCGGGACCAGGGGTCTATCCGCGCGTTTTTCATATGGTGCGTCGGTGCTGTCCAGGTCTCCGGGAAATACCCTAAGCCGTTTCAAAGACGTGCTTTTCGGTCAGTGCGGGCGGTCCTGTGCGAAGACGGTCGCGAGGTCGGGCGCGTCCAGAACGGCATCCAGCCAGGCCTCGACCCGATCGGGTTCGGCCGCGGCGATCCGCGTTTCGATGTCCCGGGGCAGGGGGCCGAAACGGCGCGCCAACTGGCGTTCGAGGGTTTCGGCCTTGCCCTCGGCCTTGCCCTCGGCCTTGCCCTCGGCGATTCCAACGGCCTTGCCTTCGGCAAGCAGGGTTTCTGCGATGGTGCCCACGAGCGCCTCCTTTTCCTGTTTCTCCTGCATGCCCGGCGCGGTACGTGCGAGCGCCGCAGTCAACTGGTCGAGCGACAGGTTGAGCTGTCCCATGACGTATCTCAGAAGATAGCGCCCGAACTCGGTATCGGCAATACCGGCAACCAGGATGTCCTCGTCCTCCTCGGTGAGCGTATCGGCAAAGGCGCGGGCCATGGCCAGAAGTGCTGCGCGCGCGTCGGCATTGCGCGACATCAGGTGCGGCGATATTTCCCCGAGATCGACAAGGCTGTAGCGTCCGAAGTCCCGCGCCGGATGCTCAAGCCCCTCCGGCGCGCGGATCATCTCCTGGATCGAGAGCGGCGGGGTCCAGGGTCCGCGCCCGTGATAGAAGACGACCGGCAGGATCGGGGTCAGTTTGCCGTCCCCGGACGCGCTGTCATCGAGATCGGCCTGCCAGAGCCGCAGCATATAGCGCATCAGCTGGAGCGGTGTGCGGGCATCAATACCGGACTTGTGCTCAAGCAGGATGTAGACCCGGGCGTCACCGCCACCGGCGAGGCGGACACGGAAGATGGCATCGGCCTGGCTGGATTGTCCCTCGCCATCGATGGCGGTACCTTCGAGATGCTCCGGCGGGTGATCGGGATCGAGGCGGTTGACGATCCCGGCGGGCAGGTGATCGCGCAGGATCGCTTCGGCGCGCCGGGGATCGGAGATCAGCAGTCGAAAGAGCGCATCGTGTTTCGCGGAGGGCAGGCTCATATGGCGTCCGGGATCATGGTTTGTGCGTTGAGCCGCGGCGTCCGCCGGGCAGGGGTTGTGGCCACATGTAGCGGTTTGCTCCGACCGGTTCCACAGCCGCGATCATCATTGCCTGCGGTGACAGGTGGCAGGACCGGGGTGTTTCGTTCGAACAGGGATGCAGGGCTGAGCGGAACGGTCACCCGTCTGCGTCGATCGTTTCCGGCGCGGTGTCCATGCGCTGATCGCACATCATGTCTTCCCCTTTACGGCGGCCTTGAGTGGCCCTGTGGCGGAGACCCGCACCTGCCGTGTGGGCGCGGCGGTCTGCATTTCTCCGGTGGCCGGATTGCGAACCTGCCGCTCGGGCACGTCCACCACCGAGAAGGTGGCAAGGCCGGGCAGGCGGACCGGGTGGCCGTCCGCCACCAGTTTCTGCACTGCCGACTGGACGCCGCCGGAGAGACGTTTGGCTTCGTCGCGCGAACAGCCCAGCTCTTCGGCGATGGCGGCGTGAAGCGTTGCGGCGGGAACGGGTGTGGGTTTGGGCATAAGCAGCTCTCCTGGTCTGATGGTGTGGTTGCCATGGCTTTCGGGGAAAACGCGCGTCAGGTCAAGGCCGGGCGCTTGCTGTTGCAGGGCAATCGACTGAACAACTCAAGCGTTCAACGCGACTCGTAACAACCCTACAAAGTTGCACGTTTCCTCCCGGAATTGCCCTGAATACGCCTTTTGATGCCCCGAGTGCAGGATGCGCGAACGTCATATGGCTCTTTTGCAGCATTTTTTCCATTCAATCGATTGCCCTGCTTGCTGTTGGGGTCGTGTGTGGGTACCCCCGGTTTTGCAAGGCTTTTCTGAACTGAATGGAACAAGATTGAATGCGGTCGTGTGTCAGGCCTCATGTTTGCGGCTATTCACACGCCGCGGGCCGGTATGGTTCGTTCGCTGATCAGGTCCAATTCGAATCCACGGGCTTTTTTGCGCCCGACCCCTATCTGTAGGCGCTTGCAAACATCCGGGTTTCGACCTGCAAACATCGTGTAATTTCTGCCGGGATTATCTGCGAACGAGCCGGGATTAGTTGCGACTATCGGCTGTCTTGGAAACGCTCGTTTGCTGGTTGGTCTGGACGAACATCCGCATCCGCGTGATCTTCCTGGAGTTTTTTGTTGATGAACCCTGTCCGCCTTTCATCAGATCGGAAGACCTGCCTGGCGCATGATGACGCCGGGTTCGGTGGTACGATCAGTGTCAAGTTTGCCCTTCAGGAAGCGGCGGTGTGAGCCGGATGCGGTCGACGGGGCCGGTTGCCGTGTCATCGGGGTGCCGGTCGACGGCGCAGTCATGGATTGTTCCTTTCGGGGTGCGGATCAGGATGCGGTCTCCGTCTTCGATCCCGACCGCGCGGTCGAGGTTCAACACAGTGCGGCGCGGGCTTGCTGCGGCGCGCCCGGCGGTGCCGCCGTCGAGCAGACCGTGGGTGAGGGCGACGACGTCGCCGCGGGCGATGGCGAGGCCTTCGGGTCCCATCTCCCATGAGATGCGGCGGCGGTGATATATCTGGCGTGCGGCCTGCAGAGCGCATTCTTCTTCGGCGCGGGCGGTATGAATGATGCCGGGGAATGTCACGGTTACGGTTGTGGCGGGGGGTCCGGTGAGGCCGGGCATGAGGCGGCGGACGGTCTGCCATGTCCAGTCGCGATCCTTGTCGATATAGCGGAGCGCGATTTCCTCCGCCGCGGCGCCGCTGGCCCAGGCGATACGCAGGCTGCCGGGGATGATGTTTCCGGGTGTGACGATGGCGGAGACGGGGGTGTCGGGATCGTCGTATATGACGCCGAGCCTGCCACTGGCCCATGTCGGGCTGGCGCGGCCGCAGCGGGCGATCATGGTCAGCAGATCGCGGGCCTCCATGGCGCTGGAGATGACGGCATCGCAGCGCAGTTCGTGGAGTCTGCAGAAGGCGGCCCAGGCGCGGATCGCGTCGAGGTCGATGCGGGCCCGTGGAAGTCCGGCACCCGCGACCAGGCGTCCGTCCACACGGAGGCCTTTTGCAAGCCACAGGAAGATCCAGGCCGGGTTGGATGTGGGCCCTGTCTGCCAGCGACCGCTGCGGCCGGGGACGGGTACGGGCTGGCGCGCCATGCAGGAGAGCCGGTCGAGGGAGCCGGAGAACTGGCCCGAAGCGCGGATGCGGATGTCCCACGTGCCGGGGGACGGCAGGGGGATGACGGTCGAGCGCCGGGCCAGACTGGCGCGATCATCGCCGGTCAGGCTGAGGGTGCCGGGTCCGAGGCTGGCCCATGGGGTATCGGTATCGGCCGGGCGCGCCTCGATTTCCAGGGTCACGGTGCGGCCCGATCCCTCGCCCCTGTCGTTATAGGCGGTTTGGCGGGCAGCGAGATCGATGGCGACATGGGTGCTCTTCTCCGCCGTCCGCCGGGTCTGCCAGTCGGTGTTGTCGAGGGCGGGGCCGACTGCGGTGTGGATGTCGGCGCGTTCGGGTCCTGCGCGGCCGCGCAGGATGTGGCGCGACACGCCTTCGAATTCGTCCAGCGGGGTGTCGCCGATGCGGATATTGGATATCTCCGGAGCCCCTGCTCCGAGACCGAAGGTCTGGATGAGCTCCTGTTTGCTGTCGTTGTCAAAGCGGCCCCACGGTACTGCGGCAAGATCGGGGAAGATGCGGTGCGCACCGAGGATGAGCGGGACGGGCGCATAGGGCCGTGCCCGGTTGGCGCCACCGGTGAGCGAATAGACGGGCTCCGGCCCGGCGGCGGCACCGGTGGGACCGGGGGGCGGGACGAGGGCGTTGAGGACGAGACCGCCGGCGACCAGTATGCCGGCGGAGGCGAGCGAGGCCTGGAACGGGGTGAGGCCCGCCAGGAATTGCGCACCGGGCAGCCAGGCCCCGAGGGCGAGGAGCGCGATGGTGCCGATGATCTGGAGCGGATTGCTGTCGCCCCCGCCAGCGAGCGCGGGGCGCAGCACCACATGCTGGCCGGCGCGGAGCCGGGTGCGGGCGCGGGCGGACGGTGGCACGGCCTGGCCATCGACGCTGACAAGGATGAGACCGGGACCGAGGCCGGGGAGCGCGGCGGCGGCGAGGCTGTCGAGGCTCGCGCCGGGCGGCAGCATGATGGTGATCCGTCCCTCTGCCGTCAGCGGGTGCGGCCAGATCCCGGCGGTGCAGGGGGGAAGCAGGGGGTCTGCAAGGGCTGTGCGACGGCGGTGCAGGGTTGCGTCCGGGATCACATCCATCGGTAAATGCCTGCGAGGACGAGCCCACGGTCTTCGAGCCGCGCCAGCGGATGCAGGCAGGTGCCGAGGCCTCTCATGTGATGCAGGATATGCGGGGTGCCGGGACTGCCGGTCCAGAGCCCGATATGGTGACCAAGGGCGCGGGTGCGCGCGGCGGCGCGCATCAGCACCGCATCGCCCTCCTGTGGTGCCTCGCCTGTGCCGAGCGGTCGGGCAAAGTCGCCGCCGAGCGCCGCGATGGCCCCGTCCCGCGCACGCAGGCTGCCGGGGCTGGGCGGCAGGTCGAGGGTGTGCCCGAACACGGCGCGGCGCACCCGAGCGACCAGATCGGCGCAGTCTTCAGCCTCGGCGCCGACCCATGCCGTGGCCCAATGGGCGTGCGTTCGATCCTTACGCGTCATCCGTCTCGAGGGCCTCGGCTACTTTGGTGGGCTGAGGGCAATAGTTGAGGAGAGCAGCCCGCAACCTTGATTGGAGACGCCATCCACGATGAATGACCGCATGCGAAATGACATCCATTTGACCCGCGCAATCCTTGCCTCCATCAGGGACCGCGAAGACTGCCTGGAACGTGCGGTCGAAATGCCGGGCCATGATCCCCTTTTGGTCGCGCGCCATGCCGGGCGGCTTTACGATGACGGTTACATTGACGGTATGAAAATCAGGATGACGGCCCGTCCCGATATCATTGCAGCAACCGATCTGGGTACCGCCGGTCACGCCTTTCCGGCGCATCTGGAATCCGGGGATGTCTGGACCAGACTCACCACCGCGCTCAGCCCCGCGGAGATCGGCAGCATGACCATGTGTGATACCAACGGCGGGATGATTTGACTCGCTTTTTGGATTCCCAAATTGTTCGGTATGTGACTCACTGTTTCTGTCCAGAGAGGGAGGGAGATATGGGTGCCGCGGTTCCGGTTTTGCGCGATGATTTCACGGTGCACGAGTTGCGCGCTTTAGCCGGTCGCGCGTCGAACGGCAAAGTAGCACGTCGGCTTTTGGCGATTGCTCTGGTGCTTGAAGGGTCGTCGCGCAAGGTTGCTGCCCAGAGTTGCGGGATGGATCGCCAAACCCTTCGAGACTGGGTCCATCGATACAATGTCGAAGGTCCTGACGGGCTGTCAGATCGTGGGGGTGGCGGCGCGAAACCTCGATTGTCGCCGGAGCAGATAGCGCAGCTTGCGGTCTGGGTGGAGGCTGGCCCTGATCCGGCCCGCGATGGTGTGGTTCGCTGGCGTCGCGCCGATCTTGCCCGGCGCATTGAGGCGGAGTTCGAGATCAAGCTCCACGAACGCACAGTAGGTAGTTATTTGGTTCAACTGGGCTTTCGCAGGCTGTCGGTCCGCCCCGAACATCCCAACGCCGACCCAGTGGCACAGACTGCATTTAAAAAAAACTTTGCCAGCATCGTAGCCGACATTTTGACTGAACGGGCGAAAGGAAAGCCACTGGAAATATGGTTCCAGGACGAAGCACGGGTGGGCCAGCAGGGAACACTCACCCGTGTCTGGGCGAAGCGGGGAACCCGCCCACGTGCGCCCCGGGATACCCGCTACAAATGGAGCTACGTATTTGGCGCTGCCTGTCCGGCACGTGGTGCCGCAGCTGGGCTGATCCTGCCTTATGTTAACACAGAGGCGATGGGCCTGCATCTCGACGAGGTCTCAAAAACAATCGCACCCGGTTCTCATGCGCTCCTGGTCACAGATGGCGCGGGGTGGCACGGAGCCAAGGGGCTCTTGGTGCCAGACAACATAACGCTCCTGAAGCTGCCCCCCTATGCGCCCGAACTCAACCCGATGGAAAATGTCTGGGCCTATCTGCGCTCCAACAAGCTGGCCATCACCGTGTTCGATACCTACGAGCAGATCCTCGACAAATGCGCAGACGCCTGGAACTTCTTCGAAAATGACCCGCAGCGCATAACCTCAATAACGACCAGAGAATGGGCAACGGTCAATTGATCAAGCCGTTGGTATGAGTTGGCCCGGATCGCAGGCGATCCGGCAAAGGCTGCCATCCGCCAAAAGCCCGGCCTCGACTGACAATGGCTGATCCCGCGCCTGTGATCATGGACGTGCCCCCCGAGGAGGCGATTGAATTCTTCCGCGCCAAGGGCATGCATATCGGCTATGACTGGCGCGACACATCCGCAGCGCAGCATGCCCGCTCCTTCACGGTGGCCAAGGTCGCGCGGATCGACATCCTGACCGATATCCGCGAGGCCATGGAGCGGGCGTTTACCGAAGGCACCACGCTCGAGAGCTTCCAGGCCGAACTGGAACCGGTCCTGCGCGCCAGGGGCTGGTGGGGCCGCAAGACCATGACGGACCCGAAGACCGGCGAGACCCGCGTGGTCCAGTTCGGCTCACCCCGTCGGCTCAGAACCATCTTCGACACCAATCTGCGCATGGCCACCGCCGCCGGCAAATGGGCGCAGATCACCCGCCTGGCCGACCGCCGCCCATGGGTCCGATATATCGCCACGCTCGATGACCGCACAAGGCCCCTGCACCGGGACTGGCACGGCACCGTCCTGCGCTGGGACCACCCGTTCTGGCAGACCCACTTCCCGCCCTGCGGCTGGCACTGCCGCTGCACCGTGCAGACGCTCTCGGATGCCGATCTGGAGCGCTTCGGCTTCACACCCTCGCCCGGACCGCCCGAGGGATGGAACCGCACAAGGCCCTGGATCAACCGCCGAACCGGAGAGGTTCAGGACGTACCCATGGGTATCGATCCGGGCTTTGCCCACAATCCCGGTGCCGTCGACCCCGTGGCCGATGCCAGCGCGATCCTGAAAGACCGACTCGCAGACACCCCGCCCGCGCTTGCGCGCGCGGCCACAACGGATGTCACCGAATGGATCGTGCGCGGACGCGAGACCCGCAAGCAGCTTGTCGATGCCACCGGACTGGCCCCGGACCAGGCGGGCTTTGCCGATCGCCTGCGCCGCCTTGTCGCCCGGGGCCTCACAGCCAGCCGCGGGGCCGGAACCGTGGCGGCATCCGTCACGCCCCTGCGCACGGGCGGACAGGACCGGGGCGCCGCCGACGCCGTCCATGCCGCCGCGCAGCGATTCCCGGCCAGTTGGGTGGCGCGCGCCAATACCGTGCCGCTCGGCGGCAGCTATGCCCCCGCCGCCACACGAGGGCCGGTACCCATCGGGCGCGACCGGCTGACCAAGGCCGACAACAGGGCCTGGGCCATCACCTCCCGCGACCCCTCCAACGCCACCCATGAATATGCCCATCACCTGCAAGCGGTGATGCCAGGGATCGACCGTCTCTTCCAGGACCTCCATATCCGCCGCACCACCCGGCCCGGCGGCGACCGTGAGCCTCTCATCCTGCTCGACCCCTACCGGGCCACCGGGCGGCGCGACCAGTATGTCGATGAGTATTTCGGGCGCGAATACGCAGGCGGCAATGCCGCCGAGGTCATGACCCGCGCCTTCCAGATCCTCTTCCACAGGCTGCCCGGTCGACGTGGCGCTGATCTGGACAAGCTCGTGCGCGACGATCCGGAGATGCTCGATCTGGTGCTGGGCCTCCTCTTCCATTACGATCCCGCATAGCGACGATAGCGAGAGCACCCCATGACCGTGCACACCATCAACCTTCCCGACATGCTCTACGGGCGCGAGATGCGCACCGTGATCTGGGACGACGTGGCGGGCACCGTTACCGGTACACATTCAGATATACCGGACATGCAACGGGACCTCGCCCGGCCCACGCCGGTGGATTGCTCCTCCGAGGGACGTGTGCTCTACCTCCACAATCCCGCGCACGATCCGGCCGACTTCCTCTGGCTGCTCGGGTTCGCCTTCAGCGGGATACTCTACGAGCCGCTGCGTTCGACCCTGCCGCCCGTCTTCGACGGCGTCGACCTCAGCCCCATGGAACCCGCCCCGCGCGCCAGACGCGATGCGGAAGGCAACATTACCGACCGATACGAGGACGGCTCGTTCCTCGGCTACGACATGCCCTGCAGCTGACACCCGCACGTCCGTCGCAAGCGCCTTGCAGGGAGTGTGCAGGCCCCTTGCAGGGAGTGTGCAGGCCCCTTGCAAGGGCAGGATTATCGTGGCTGCGGAAGCACCGGGAAGCGCGAAAAAAGCCGCCCCCGAAACGCCCGGAAAATCCGGTGAAAAACGACCCCCCGAAAAACACCGTTTCCAGCGGGTTCGCACACCCCGAAACGCGCCGATTCTGAAAAACTTATGGCGCGGGCCGAATTTGACGTGGCCATCAGGTCCGTGCCGCACCAGGCGCTCAAAGCCCTGATCTGGCGGGAAATTTCAATTCTCATCCCACTTCATCCCGAATAGGCCCGGATAGTCCCGCTTCCCAAAGACTTTTGTCACCCCACAGTTTGCCGTCCTTTCCCGCTGGCATGTGCGTCCGCCAGTCCACACCGAGCCTTTCCATCATCGTCTGGAACACCAGGCTGCGGGCGACCGGGCCGTTGTCCAGATACAGCATACCGGGAATTCCCTGCAGGGGATTGTCGTCCTTGGGTGCCATCGCGTTGAACAGGAAGCGCAGCGCAGACTCCGCGTCTTCGCCATAGACGCAACGATACTCCTGATACGCGATCCCGGATCGGTCATCGACAACGCTGAACAACATCAGGGTTGGCTTGCCGCGCGCCGGATCGATCCATTCCGGCTGATCGACATGCTTCAGATCGGATGGGCTCATGTCAAACTGCCAGCATTCGTTGGTATGTTTTGCCTCGAACCGAACCGCCACAGGGGCGCGGGTCATGCGAGGGTGTGGAAGATCAACTGGCCGCTGGCACTGTCCGTATCGATGCTCTCCTGCAGGCTGCGCAGCCCGATGCCCTGTTCGTTCAGCGCCTCGGCCCGCAAAATCAAATCTCTCAGCGATCGGCCCAGCCGATCCAGCCGCCAGACGACAAGAGTATCGCCATCGCGAAGTTGGCCGAGCGCCTCCTTCAATCCAGGCCGGTCAGCCTTCGCCCCACCCGCCTTGTCCTCATAAATCCGCTCGCACCCCGCCACCTGCAACGCATCACGCTGAAGATCCAGCGTCTGATCGTCTGTAGAGACGCGGCAATAGCCAATAAGCATGGAGGATAGTCCAGAATTCCGTCAGTAAGCTAAAAACTCATACCGTGATACCTGGACAGGGTAAACAGGCGATATTATCGAGCGGAGCCAATGTCAGGCAATGACACCATGCTGGTGCCCGGCAAACGAGCGTTTCCAAGACAGCCGATAGTCGCAACTAATCCCGGCAAACCCCGATGTTTGCAGGCTGGTTGCAACTAATCCCGGCTCGTTCGCAGATAATCCCGGTTTGAGCACCCCGATAGTCGCAGATAATCCCGGCAGAAATTACACGATGTTTGCAGGTCGAAACCCGGATGTTTGCAAGCGCCTACAATTAGACAGCTATTTCAATGATATATCTGACCCTCGTGGGGGCAATGCACCACGTCACAAGTTCTGCGATCTTATCCGCGGCATCACCCTCACCGCCGATGCGTTACACTGCCAGCGCGCGACCTGCGAATTGATCGTAAAAGAGGGTGGCGACTACAGCCTGCAGCTCAAGGGTAATCAGGGCGACATGCTGGCCGATGTGCGGGCCTTTGTGGAAGATCAGGGCACTGATTGCATTGATGAATATGACATTGTTGATGCTGACCATGGTCGCATCGAGGAACGGTCATATTGCGTTTACGATGTGCCGGAATATCTGGCGAGCACCCACAACTGGCCGCATCTTCAGGCCTTTGTCCACGTCGTTTCCAGGCGAACGGTGGGTGACAAAACCAGCCATTCCGAGCGGCTCTATCTGCTCTCCAAATGTCACACAGCTCAGACCGCCGCCTCACTGATCCGTGGCCACTGGCAGATCGAGAACAGTTTGCATTGGTCTCTCGACGTGGTGATGAACGATGACCAACACCGCGCGCGAAAAGACCACGCGCCAGCGAACTTTGCTGCCTTGAGACGGATCGCATTGAACATCATCAAGGCCAACCCTGCAAAAGGGTCAAACCGTGGGAAGTTCAAAAAAGCAGGCTGGAGCAATGACTTCCTGCGAACACTCATCAAGGGCTTTTGAAGCGCGATTGCCCTGGCTACTCACTCTTACCACCCTTCAAAATTTCCGGATCTGATTTGACGTTTGTCTGATCTGTGTGATTCAAGGAGTCTCCACTGCTGATATTGGAGGCTGGTTTGTTGGGAAATGTTTGTTTTTCAGTAACTCCCAAGCACCCCCCACGTTTGAGTGTTATTGTCAGTTTTATGGTGAGTCGAATTTGCCATTTTGCGCGTGTTTTTTTTTCTTTCTTGTCTGAATTCTGTGGCGCCGGGTTGATTTCTCTGAATCAGTGGTGGGATGGATCAGGTTGCCGCCCTTGAACAACTTCTCGCCACGGCTCTGCGTCGGATCGCTGAGCTTGAAGCTGCGTTGGCGAGCATGGCGGAAGAGATCACGGACCTGCGCCGACAGTTGGCCAAGAACAGCAGCAATAGCAGCAAGCCCCCTTCAAGTGATGGCCTGAAGAAGCCAGCCCCGCGCAGCCTGCGTGGCAAATCCGGAAAGAAAAGTGGCGGCCAAGTTGGCCACCGGGGCGACACCCTGCGCCAGACGTCAACACCCGACTTTGTCGAACGGCATGAGGCGACGCATTGCAGCGCCTGTCAGAGCGCCCTGACGGCGGAGATGGTGAAAGGGATCGAGAAGCGTCAGGTGTTCGACTTGCCTGCGCCACGCCTGGAGGTCACCGAGCATCAGGCGGCGGTTTATTGTTGCGACCATTGTCGAGCCACGACGACGGCTGGCTTTCCCGATGGCGTGGCCGCGCATGTGCAATATGGCACGCGCATGCGGGCAGTGGCGGTCTATTGCAATGTTCAGCAGCTGATACCCGAGGATCGGGTCTGCCAGCTTATGCGCGACCTGTTTGGGGCCACCAGCTTGTGCGCGGCCAGCGTGACCAACTGGACGCGCGGCGCGGCAAATAAGATGGGTGTCGTGGTTGAACACATTCTCGCCCGGCTTGCCGAAGGCGGCGTTCGGCATCTGGACGAGACCGGACTTCGTGTTGCCGGCAAGCTGCACTGGCTGCACACGATCTGCGATACCGCCTTCACCCATTACCGCATCAGCGCCAAACGCGGTGCTGTTCCAACCTTCCTGACCGGCGGGACGATCATTCATGATCACTGGAAACCCTACTACGCCCATATGAGCGGAGTGGACGCCCACGCCCTCTGCGGGGCGCATCACTTGCGCGAACTCAAGGCCATCGAAGAGATCGAAAAAGAGCCTTGGGCGACGGAGATGAGCGCAGTGCTTCATAGCGCCAATCAGCTCAGATGCGCGGCTCAGGATCAAGGCGAGACCGAACTCCCGGAACTGGTTCGCCAGGGTATAGTCACCAGATACATGGCGATCCTCGCCAAGGGGCTCGCCTTCCACGAACGCCAGCCCCCGCTGGCCAAAAGCCCCGGCACCCGCGGCCGAAAAGCCAGGCGGCCAGGCCACAACCTGCTCCTCCGCCTGCGTGACTACCGCGATGACGTTTTGCGATTCATCGCCGACTTCGCGGTCCCATTCACAAACAATCAGGCCGAACAGGACCTGCGCATGATGAAGCTGCGCATGAAAATCTCGGGCACCTTCCGCACCCTCGAGGGCGCGCGGGTCTTCGCCGACATCAGGTCCGTCATCTCGACGGCCAGAAAACACCGGTTCAACATCCTGGAAATCCTGACCCTGTCACCACCTCAGATCATCGCACGGCTCTGACGGAACAAAACCCCGCAACCCTATCGGACAGGGTGCTTGGGAGTTACCAGAAAAGTTAATACACTATTGCCAAAAAGCGGGATGGGGATATCGAATTCGCTTGAAAGGCAACCTGACCTTACAGCACCTAGGTGGAGAGTTGTCTTGTGGTGAGATCAAGGACCTGATGCCCCAGGGCCTTATAAACGCAGAGCTTTATGGGTCGGGTGTGTTTACGAATATCGGCGTACTGCATGATGAAGGCCACCCTGAACCATGGATTATCGCGATGGATGCAAAGCCTTCGCAATACACTGTTCTTGACTACGGGTTACGGTGGGGGATTGAATCTATGTTCTCGGACTTCAAGACCCGTGGGTTTGGCATCGCGCAAAGTCAGATCAAAAAGCCGGATCGACTGGAAAGGCTTATTCTTGTCATGGCAATAGCCATGTATTGGGCCGTTTCAGCAGGTGCAGCGGATGAACAAATGGTCGCCCAAAGCGGAGAAAAAAGGGGGTTCGAAAAACCCGAAGATCACTCTGCTCCCTCTTCAAACAAGGCCTTCGCTTCCTGCGAAGATGCTTCATAACCCCGATTCTGGATAAGACGTTGGCGTCACCAGTGCACTACTCGACAGAATTTTTTCGTAGTTTTTTGATTCGTTTTTTACGATACTCGTTGACCCTTTTTCGCAGAGGGTTGCGATGAGGGATTTCCACCATTGTTATGGAAATGATCCTCGGTTCTCTCAAAGCCTCATTTGGCTCCAGTTCAACGGCAATTCCGCCAAACTCTCCAAGAAATAGAACATTTGAAACGGTTTCGTGATCTGCTTTGAATGTATCAGGGTCATTTTTCCGTACGTGTTTCGGGATGATCACCTGAAAGGGAGTGGCAGCCATCAGATCGAGCACAAGTGTCATGGTTCTTTTAGGGAGCGCAGCCAGTTCATTGAGCTTATCCGTGAGGGCGTAGAAACGGTTGGGGTCCTCTTCCATCATGTCGAACATGAGGTCCCGGATCTTCTCATAAGCGAGATCTTCGTTGATTGGGAAGTTGTTCTCCATGGCGCGCACCTTTTGCCCCGTGTTGACCAGCCTGAATGCCCCCGTGATTAGTATGGGGTGAGAGGGGTTTCCAGGTACGTTGCCCCATGATTCAAGGTTCAAAAGCGACACAATATGGACCGCCACTCATGTCGATCACTAACACCGCACTTTTTGTCTGTCTCGATGATTTTGCAAAAACCTACGAGGACTGGGAGCGCCACCGGTTGATCCCCTCGGGTCGTCAGAGGCTTCGCTCCGGCAAGCTGACCCTGGGGGAGAGCCTGTTCATCATGGTCTTGTTTCACTTGTCGCCGTTCAAGGACTTCAAACATTATTGGATTTATGGCGTTGAGCAGAAATACCGTGACTGCTTTGGCAACCTCCCGAGCTATGGTCGGTTTGTCAGCCTCATGCCAAGATTAATGGTGCCGTTTTGCATACTGCTGCACTGCTTCAGCGGTGAAAAAACCGGCGTCTATTTTGCCGACAGCACTAAGCTCGCGGTCTGCCACAATGCCCGCATTAATCGAAACAAGGTCTTCAAGGGGCTGGCAAAGCGCGGTCGCAGCACAATGGGCTGGTTCTTTGGCTTCAAACTGCATCTAATCATCAACAACAAGGGGGAGATCATGGCCGTCAAAATCACGGCAGGTAATGTCGATGATCGAAAGCCGTTTGAAGCCATGATCGCGGGCCTCGAAGGCAAAATATTTGCTGATAAGGGCTATATCTCCAAATCCCTCTTCCAACGGCTCTGGCAGCGTGGGCTCCACCTCGTCACCGGCATTCGCCGCAACATGAAAAACTATCTCCTGCCAATCCTGAACAAAATCCTGTTGCGAAGGCGGTTCATCATCGAAACTCTGTTCGATAAGTTGAAAACCAGCATGGGACTGGAACACACTCGACACAGATCGCCTGCCAACGCATTCGTACACCTCATCTCGTGTGTCGCAGCCTATATGCTCGGGAAAACCAAAGTTAAAATGGGACCCATAACCGTGCCGGAAACAATCAGGCAGGTCGAATACCAGATATAGCGCTTATCCAGAACTCAGGTTTCATAGGTTACGAGAATATCCCCAAACTGTGGAAAGTGTGGATTTTTTGAAGGGTGGTAAGCTTGGCTATGCAGAGGGCACCGGAGAAACGTTAAGAAAGGTGCGCGCTGACCTTTACTATATCAATAACGCAGGATTCACGCTCGAAATCTGGATAGTCTGGCGCACCATTCAGGTACTGCTCGGACGCGGTTAACCTGCGGCCGGAACCGAGTTTTGATTATCGACAATGTTCTGAAATGATACGTCGCCGTGCCTGATATGGGCGATCGTTAGACATCCAGTTGCATAGGCGCCGGTGTCAATTGAAACGCGACTGCCGGCAATTTCTGGCCTTTCGACAATCCAATGCCCGTGAACCGAAATTAGGTCGTCGTTCCTGTCGGACCTCAGGTAATCCCGATGGCCCCACAATAGATCGTGTTCGGATTGATGTTCTGGTGCCATCAGTGGATCTCCACCCGCGTGGCTGACGAATACATTCCCGGTTTGCCAAAACAACTGCAACGCGCGCAACCAGGCGATCATTTCCGCGCCAAGTGCATCTGCGAACGCATCGCGTAAGTCGACCCGCGCATTTAGCGAGTGCCGGGCCAAATCGAAACTCGCCAATGTCTGCAACCCGCCATTGCGCCACCAGATCTGGGCAGAATCGTCGGGTGTATCAAGAAAGTTCAGAAGCATGGCCTCGTGATTGCCCTTCAAAGACATAATCCGGCCCGGTAATTCACGTTCCAGCCCGATCAGGACTTCCAACACCTGTTTCGACTGTTCACCACGGTCAACATAGTCCCCGACAAGCACGATTTTTATGTCGGCATCGGTGTCCAACGCCCGATCCAGTGCCAGTTCCAGCAAGTCAGCCCGACCGTGAACGTCTCCAATTGCGATGAAATTCTCATCCGGTGCGATGTGGCTACAATTGGCGTGAGGCTTCGTGCGAAGCCGCCAATTCAAATCGGTAAGACCGCCCAATTCAGCTCAAAGCGCGTTCGCCGCAGCCCCGGTCAAAACCGGGAACAGCTGCTGCAAAGCGCGACCCCATTTGGTGATCGGCTGTTCTTCGACAAAAATAATGTCGTTTGGGCGCATCTGAAACCGCGTGGCGATGACCATGTTCGTGATGTTCTTGGCATTCAGATGAAAGGCCGTCACCGGCGCGTCCAACCCACCAGACCCGGCGCGCAACACATAGATTTCCGACGCGTCGCCCGTGGTCGTCTCGAACCCGCCCTTGTCGAACAATACGTCCGCCAGAGTTGCCTGTCGCCCAAACGGCAACGCCACTCGTGCCTGTTCGCGAACCTCCCCGGCGAGATAGACGAAATCGCGCTCTACCGCGTCCAACGCTGCGCGGGTTTCGTAGTTCCTGCGTTGCTCTTCTAGGCGCGCGCGCGTTACGTCGTATTCTGTCTTCAATGCGGCCAATGCCCTTTCGCGCGCGCTTCCACGCAAGGCGACGGCTTTCAACTCGCGTTCATAAAACGCGATGGCGCGTTCGGGATCGAATGTCTGATCCACATAAACGGCATCACCGTCGACCATGCGTGTTTCCTGTAGGTCCGGATCGTTCCGAAAACGATGCATTGGAATTTGGTACAGCTCGCCATCGCGATAAATGCGGATTGCCGCGAATTCCGAGGCCATATGACTGGCACCACCGGCTGCCGCCAAGGCCTCTGACAACAACAAGGGTGACAACGTCACGGGTACGACCATTTCCTTCGCGACATCGCCACCCACAATGACTTTGCGCGCGTTGAATTCGGAAACCTCTATGCTGAATGACGGATCAATCCCCTTTTCAACCAAGACTTTGAACAGCTCATCTTCCGCCTCGGAAAGGGTCATTTCGGCGAGCTTGACGGTCCCGATTTCAGGTATTGTAATCGTGCCATCGTCGCGCACGGTATATCCCTGTCGCCGGTTTTGAGCCGCTAGAAGACCGGAGAGCTGTTCGATCGTCGTCGCGGTGTCGCGGGTTGCCAGAATCACCACATCGCCCACGCCGATGCGATAGCGTTCCGCTGTGACTGGCGGCGGCGGTTTTAATACCAACGGCTCTGCGATTTCCTCGCTGATGTCCGGCGGTTGCGGCAGTGCGCCGGCGTTGCGCAATCCCCCGGCGTTAGCGATCTGGAAAAACGCCGTTGGCAATTGGCGCGGCGTATATGCGGACCTGTTTGCGTCTGCGACCGCGGCGGATGTCATCGCGACAACGGTTACAGGTGCTTCCGTGTTTTTGTCGCTGACCGCCGGGCTGGTATACGTCACACCGCAGGCTGAAAGCCCAACAGTTAAGAGCAATGCAGCGAGGCTTTGCCGGGCACGCGAGCCGTCAAAGACGCCGATCATATTTCTCAGATTTATCATCCGAAACCGAACTCAATCCCACCTGCAAAGCGGCATATCGCACTGACAACAAAGCGATTTCGCCAATTGGTTAACGGTTTGACAGGAAATGGTTAACGGGCCGTAAATCTGAAGATGGATTCATAATGGTAAACAGAATGTTTCGACATGGCGTCGGGTCATTTGAACAAATCGACAAAATCGATCTGAACTTCGGGCAGCTGGTGTTGAAGGCGGGCAGTCGTCGGGATAACTAACCCCAGAATAACAAAGGTTATGGCGCGATGAGCCAGAAGCGATCGATCTTTGAAGAGGTTGGTGCCGATGCGCCGGTGGAAACGACGCCACGGGAAACCGGGCTTATCGATCGGGGTGCCGATAAGTCGCGCGGGCTGATCCGCATCTGGCTCGCCGTCTTGTTTGCGCTTGTTGCCCTGATGATCGCGGTCGGCGGCCTGACCCGTCTTACCGACAGTGGGCTGTCCATCACCGAATGGAATGTCGTGTCCGGTGCCGTCCCGCCGATGAATGCTGGGGCTTGGGATGCCGAGTTTGAAAAGTACAAGGAGATCCCCGAATTCCAGTTGCAAAACAAGGATATGACCCTGTCGGAATTCAAAACCATCTATTGGTGGGAATGGGGGCACCGACAGCTTGGGCGCATTGTTGGCTTGGTTTGGGCCGTAGGTTTTCTCTTCTTCCTCGCAACCCGACGTATCCCCACTGGATGGACCGCGCGGCTGTTAACGCTCGGTATCCTTGGCGGGCTGCAGGGCGCGATTGGCTGGTGGATGGTATCCTCCGGCTTAAGTGGCACGATGCTCGACGTGGCAAGTTATCGACTGGCCATTCATCTTGGCCTTGCCTTCGTTATCCTCGGCCTGATTGCATGGTTCATGCTTCATCTGTCGCGCCCGGAACGTGATCTGATGCAGGCGCGGCGCGCGCGAGAACCCCGGCTGGTATCGCATACAAACATGCTGTTGGGTTTCGCGTTCCTGCAAATCCTGCTGGGCGCGCTGGTTGCCGGGATCGACGCGGGGCGCAATTACACCGACTGGCCGCTGATGGCTGGCGGCGTCTTTCCGCCCGATATGTGGTCCATCACACCGGTCTGGCGAAACCTGTTCGAAAATGACGGCACAGTACAGTTCATGCACCGCATTTGGGGATACCTGACAGCATTCCTCGCATTGCGGGTCTGGTTTGTATCCCGGCGCAGCGCATATCGCGCCAACCGTGGCGCGGCAGACCTGATGCTGGTCATGTTTCTTGCGCAAATCCTAATCGGCGTTGTCACTGTAATGAACTCCGCGCCGTTAACCCTTGCGCTGACACACCAACTGGCTGCCATTGTTTTATGGGTGGTGATCCTGCGATTACGCCATCGTGCGGCTTTCCCGCTGTCCCAATCGGTTCGCCAATCATGACCAATTCATTTGAAAACCTCATCGCGCACGCGCGTGAAACGCAAGTTCTGGCAGGGATCGCGGGGCGATTGGGATGGGATCAGGAAACCGTTATGCCACCGGGCTCCGCCCCATTGCGGGCCGAAGAAAGTGCGGCAATGGAGGCGCTGTTGCATCGCCGCCGAACCGACCCGCACATTGGCGACTGGCTGGCGGCCATCGACGGCTCAACGCTCAACGAACCGGGCAGGGCGCAGCTACGCGAAATCCGCCGAAGTTTTGAACGCAACACAAAAGTGCCCGAACGGCTGGCCACCGAAATTGCCCGCATCACCAGCCGCGCCCAAGGGATCTGGGCTCAGGCGCGCGCGGCTGAAAGCTTCGACGATTTCTCGCCGGTCCTTGATCAGGTTCTTAACCTGCGCCGCGAAGAAGCCGCCGCTTTGGCGCAAGGCGCAGACGCGTATGACGCCTTGCTGCAAGACTATGAACCGGGAACCACAGGCGCAGAGCTCGCGGCGATGTTCGACGCCATGCGACCGCGTCTCGTCGCCCTGACCAAGGCGATTGCCGATAAGGGTGGCGATACCCCCGAGCTTACAGGACATTTCGATGAGTCCGTCCAGATGGCCCTCAGCCACGAAATCGCGACGATATTCGGCTATGATTTCGACAAGGGCCGTATCGACAAAGCGGTGCATCCGTTCAGTTCCGGCAGTGGCCTTGACGTGCGCATCACCACGCGCACCGACCCAACCGAACCCTTCGGTTGTATCTACTCCACCATCCACGAGGTCGGCCACGCAACTTACGAACAGAATGTCGACCCGGCCTATCGTTTGACGACCATCGGCAATGGCGCCTCGATGGGCGTTCACGAAAGCCAAAGCCGGATCTATGAAAACCAGCTCGGCCGTAGTCGGGCGTTTTGCGAATTCCTTTTTGGGAAAATGCGTGACCGTTTTGGAGATATCGGCGTGTCGAGCGCCGAGGCATTCTATGCTGCCGTTAACCGCGTCGCGCCCGGGTTCATCCGCACCGAGGCGGACGAAGTACACTATAATTTGCACATCATGCTGCGATTTGATCTGGAACGCGCACTGATCGGCGGGGGCTTTCGGTTGCCGACCTTCCTGCCGCGTGGAATGACCGTTTCGCCGCCGATTTCGGACAGATGGTCGACAAGCCCTCCAACGGTGTCCTTCAGGATGTTCACTGGTCCGTCGGCCTGTTCGGGTACTTCCCGACCTATTCGCTCGGCAATGTCTATGCGGGCTGCCTGCACCAGCAGATTACCAGCGCGGTCCCGGATTTGGACGCCGAGCTATCCAATGGAGATTTATCAAAACCCCTCAATTGGTTACGCGACAACCTTCAACAACACGGTGCGCTTCGAATGCCGCGTGAGACGATTATTCATGCGACCGGTCAAACGCCGGATGTCGAACCGCTTCTGTCCTATCTGGAGCGCAAGTTCAGCGACCTTTACGGCCTCTAATTCCGCACCATTCCCAATCGCACATTCATTTATCTTCGCGAATGGCGGCTGGCGCGCTAAACTGCGGCCCATAGTAGGATCAATTTGAAAGCCAAAGATATGGACCTGACCCACAAGAAAGACCTGTTTTCAATCGTCATCAACCACGAGGAGATGTATTCGATCTGGCCTAAAGAGCGCGCGCTTCCCAAAGGCTGGAAAGACGCCGGGTTTTCCGGGACGAAGACCGATTGCCTGCGCAAGATCGAAGAGGTCTGGACCGATATGCGTCCACTTTCCCTAAGGAAGGGCTAGGACTATTGCGTCCACTGCGGGTCGCGTTTTTCCAGAAACGCCGCGATGCCTTCTTCGGTATCCCGGTTCAGCATGTTTTCCACCATGACCTCGCCAGTGTACGCATACGCCGCCTCCAGCGGCATTTGGACTTGCTCATAAAACGCCTGCTTGCCGATCTTGACGGCGGACCCAAGCTTTGACGCCACCAATCGTGCCAGGGCATCGGTCTCGGCCTCCAACTGATCGTCTGCGACCGCTTTGTTGATCAACCCAAGGTCCCGCGCGCGTTCGGCCTCTATGAATTGCCCGGTCGTCAGCATCTCAAACGCCTGTTTGCGTGGGATGTTTCGGGACAGCGCCACCATTGGCGTCGAACAGAATAGCCCGATATTCACGCCATTCACCCCGAACTTCGTCCCTTTCGCCGCCACCGCCATGTCACAACTCGCCACCAGCTGGCAGCCCGCCGCCGTCGCGATGCCATGCACTTGGGCAACCACCGGCTGTGGCAGACGCGGAATCATCTGCATCATCGCCGCACAGCGCGCGAACAGGTCCGCGAAATAGGCCGCACCGCCGTCTTCTGCCGCGCGCCCGCGCGTCATCTCCTTCAGGTCATGCCCGGCGCAGAACGCCTTGCCAGCACCTTTCAGAACCACGACCCGAGCGCTCTTATCCTCTGCCAGCGCGTCGAATTCTGCCTGCAGCGCCGCAATCATCGCATCCGACAGGGCGTTCAGATTGTCCGGGCTGTTCAGCGTCAGATGCGCCACCGCACCACGCATTTCGCGTTCCAGTAATGCCATCTTGCCCTCCCGTCCGGCTTGGCTCATTCCTACGCCGAAAGTTTTTTGGGGGGAAGCCATGCCTCTTTTAATGGATGCCGATGCGCTTAACGCGTTCTGCGCTACTGAATTTCCGCAGGTTGGTGGTGATTTCACAGTTGAATCCGTAAGCGAGGACGAAGTTCGCATTCGTATGAATATTGGGCCTCAGCATTTGCGCCCCGGTGGAACCGTATCCGGGCCAACGATGTTTTCACTTGCAGATGTTACGATTTACTTCGCGGTTCTCAGCCAGATCGGGCCAAAGGCGCTAACCGTCACCACAAACTGTTCCATTGATTTCATGCGCAAACCCCAATCCGGCAAGGACCTTGTCGCCACCGGACGGCTCCTGAAGCTTGGCCGTGCATTGGCGGTGGGCGATGTGCTCATCCGCTCCGAGGGCAGTGACGCTATAGTTGCCAGAGCGTCCGTCACCTATTCGATTCCGCCGAAAGAATGAGTCATGACTGAAACCACGAATATCTGGCGCCTCGGCGACAAAACCCCGCAATTGCCCGCATCCGGCGATTTCTGGATCGCGCCCAGTGCGAATGTCATCGGCAACATCGTCGTGGAGGTCGGCGCCTCGATCTGGTGGGGTTCGACCTTGCGTGGGGATAACGAGCGTATCACCGTGGGCGCCATGTCCAACCTTCAGGAAAACGTCGTCTGCCACACTGACCCAGGATTTCCGCTGTTGATCGGCGCGAATTGCACCGTCGGTCACAAAGCGATGCTGCACGGCTGTTCCATCGGCGAGGGCAGCTTGATCGGTATGGGTGCCACCGTGTTGAACGGTGCGAAGATCGGCAAGAACTGCCTGATCGGGGCAGGGGCGCTGGTAACCGAGGGCGCGGAGATCCCAGACGGCAGCATGGTGCTGGGAATGCCCGGAAAGGTGAGGCGCCAATTGTCCGACTCCGAAATCGCCAATATCGCCAAAACCGCGCAAGGCTATTACGACCGCTCGAAGATTTTCAAAACACAGCTCTCACCGGCCACATAATTCCCAATATTCGATCCCAAGGACACTCAACTGTTCGCCGCGCAATCAAGAGTTACCGAGTCACGGTCAACAATGGGTCGAGTTTTTCTCAGTGGGAATTCGTGCGCGACACGAGATTTGTAGCGCATGTGGCCCGCGACCGGTGAGCAATAGATTAAATATGGGTCGTCAATCGATAGCCGGGCGCGAAGTAGAGCTTGGCATGAGTCACCGGCGCGCCACGAAGCCAGGTAATGCGTTCCGCGGTCAAAACAGGTTCGCCAATCGGCGCATCCAGGAATTCGGAAATCTCAGCGTCGGATTTTGTTGCTGTAAGACTGTATTCCAGATTGGTAAAAGGGATCTTATTGACCAGCCAGCTATTTGGCCCGGAACTCTCAAAGTTTTCGGTCAGAACTTCGGGGACGACCTCGGCGACAATCCATCTGACCTCCAATTGAAAAGGCGCATTGTCCGCATAATGCATACAGCGCACGAACAGCACCTCTTGTGCAGGTGTTAATTCCAGCCGGGAAGCAAGCCACTTTGGGGCGTCCTGCACCCGGCGTTCCACAAGCGAGTAGCGATAGCTCGCGCCGGTGGCTTTGACCTCGTCCTCAACCGTTGGAATGATGAATTTGGCCTTTCTTATCGGTGAATTCAGAACCCGTGTGCCGGCTTTTCGTTTCCGTTCGAGATAGCCTTCGTCTGCAAGCTCGCGCAAAGCCCGATTGACTGTGGTGCGGGTGCTGGAGAATTCGGCGGCCAGATCCGTTTCGCTGGGAAGAATGGAGTTTGGGCTCCACACGCCGTTTTGCATACGCTCCATAACCACCTGTTTAATATCGCGGTAACTTTTGTTGCGATGCGTCTGGGTCATTTCGCGTCCCACCCGTTTGAGGCAATCTTGTCGTTAAATCTATGCACGTGTCTCACGAGACCTTTCGCTTGAGTGGAGCTTTACCACCAGAACAACCTAGACCGTTTGCAGCAGTGCAGAGACAGCACTCGCATAGCGCGCCACGATTGTGTCGTATTCAACATGACGCCCGGACTTGACCATATGCCGCCCGGCGGACCATGTGTCGGTTACAACGCTGTCTGGCGCGACAAAACACAGACCATCCAGCAATTGATCATCTTTCAAAGAACAAAGCGACGGGTGACTTCGGTCAATGGCAACAAGATCAGCAAGCTGGCCGACCTCGATCACACCAGCCTTTCGCCCGACGGCTTGCGCGCCACCCAGTGCCGCACCGGTATAAAGTGAGTGACCCACGGACCCTTGCGAGGCAACCATGACATTGCGCGACATATCCCGCAGGCGCTGGGAATATTCCAGCGTTCGAAGCTCCTCTGTCAGCGAGATCCGCACGTTTGAGTCCGACCCCACCCCAAATGCACCGCCGTGTTCCAGATAGGTCGGTCCATTGAAAGGCCCGTCGCCCAAATTCGCCTCGGTAATCGGGCACAGGCCGGCAACCGCAAGGCTTTCGGCCAGATTGATCGTTTCCGTCTCGGTCATGTGGGTGGCGTGGATGAGGCACCAGCGTTCATCGACATCAACATTGTCCAACAACCATGCGACAGGACGCTGACCAAGCTTTGCCTCTACGTCAGCGACTTCCTTGAGTTGCTCGGATATGTGGATGTGAACCGGGCCATTCTGCACCGTGCCAAGCACGTGCGTGAGATCGGCTGGTGAGGTTGCGCGCAACGAATGCGGCGCGATGCCAACGCGGGCGTCATGTGGCAAATTGGAAAGGTTTCCACGGCACGCGTCAACAAGGTCCAGGAACCGGTCAACGCTGTTTGCAAACCGCATCTGGCCACCGGACAGAGGTTCCTGATTGACGCCGCCATACGTATAAAGAACCGGCAAATGTGTCAGGCCGATTCCGGTCTGTGCTGCTGCCGCAAACACGCGGTCGCTGAGTTCGTTAAGCGTCGCGTATGGCGCTCCGCCCGGCTGGTGGTGGACGTAATGGAACTCACCCACTGACGCATAACCCGCTTCCTGCATTTCCATGAACACCATCGCGGCGATGGCCTCGAACTGATCGGGCATCAGGTGATCCAGAAGGCGATACATCAGCTCGCGCCAGGTCCAGAAACTTTCTTTCCCAGCGGCGCGAAATTCTGTCATTCCTGCCATCGCGCGCTGAAACGTGTGGCTGTGAAGATTGCTGATCGACGGCAGCAAGACGTCGACGCGGCAGTCGGCGACTTGTGCAGACGCACCTGTCTCTACGCACTCAATCAAGCCGTCGACGCATGTGACCGAAGCGTCCTGCACCCAATTCTTCCCAACGAGGATGTGGTTTGCGTGGATTCTCATCACAGCTTCTATTGTGTAGACATTTTACGATAATGCGCATACCAGAAGAATGGCGAGATGCAAATTCGGAATTCCAATTCATGACCGACAAATCGATAATTCGAGGCGCAAACATCGCAACACTTACGGAGACCGAAAAGCCATATGGTCTGGTCGAAGATGGCGCCGTTGTCTTGTCTGGTGGTGTGATCGAATGGGTCGGAGCGGAAAGCGATCTTCCGGAGCAATTTGCAGACCTCCCCAGTGAAGATGTTGAAGGTCGCCTTGTCACCCCGGGATTGATCGATTGCCACACCCATCTGGTTTTTGGAGGTGATCGCGCCCATGAGTTCGAATTGCGTCTGAATGGCGCCAGCTACGAGGAAGTCGCCCGTGCCGGAGGTGGAATAAACTCGACCGTGACGGCGACCAGAAAGGCCAGTGTTGAGGGGCTTGTGGATGGTGCGCTCCCCCGGTTGGACGCACTGATCGCCGAAGGGGTAACCACGATTGAGGTCAAATCCGGTTATGGTCTGGAGGTGGACACCGAGCTGAACATGCTGCGCGCCGCGCGCGATTTGGGCGGCCGCCGGGGCGTCAATGTGCTGACATCCTATCTGGGTGCCCACGCAACGCCACCGGAATATAGGGGGCGGGACGATGCCTATATCGACGAAGTTGCAATTCCGGCACTGAAAGCGGCCCACGCGGAAGGCTTGGTAGATGCGGTGGACGGGTTCTGCGAAGGCATCGCTTTTCAACCCGACCAAATCGCGCGCGTCTTTGACGTCGCGAAATCGCTGGGCCTTCCGGTGAAGCTTCATGCCGAGCAGCTTTCAAACCTTGGCGGAGCCAAACTGGCCGCGTCCTATGGCGCATTGTCCGCAGATCACATTGAATATCTGGACGAAGAGGGCGTGATCGCGATGGCAGAGGCGGGCACCACCGTCGTGATCCTGCCCGGGGCCTTTTACACACTGCGCGAAACCCAACAGCCGCCACTTGAACTGTTGCGAAAACATGATGTGCCAATGGCGCTTGCCACGGATTGCAACCCGGGATCATCGCCGCTGACATCGCTACTTTTGACGATGAACATGGGCTGCACGCTGTTCCGGATGACACCGGAAGAGGCGCTGGCTGGCGTGACACGCAGTGCAGCCCGTGCGCTTGGCCTGACGGACCGCGGCGTTGTTGCGCCCAACATGCGCGCCGAACTCGCCATTTGGGATGTCGCACGCCCTGCCGAACTGTCCTATCGCATTGGGTTCAACCCACTGCACAAGCGGATCATCGGCGGTCAGTCATGACGCGGCAGACGCTGGTCCCCGGGCGGGCGACACTGGAGCAGCTTGAAACGCTATATTCTGACGACGCCAACGCGGAATTGGATACCGGTTGCCGTGCGGCGGTTGACGCGGCGGCAAACGAAGTTACCAGATCCGCCGCAGGTGTAGATCCCGTTTATGGCGTGAATACCGGGTTCGGAAAACTTGCCAGCCTGAAGATCGAACCAAACGACACGGCCGCCCTGCAGCGCAACCTGATCCTCAGCCATTGCTGTGGCGTCGGCGATCCCACACCCCGTCGGATCGTGCGGCTGATGATGTCGCTCAAACTGCTGAGTTTTGGACGTGGGGCATCGGGTGTACGGTGGGAACTCGTCACGCTGCTGCAGGACATGCTGGCCAAAGGGGTTACGCCGGTGGTCCCGGCGCAGGGCTCGGTCGGCGCGTCTGGTGATCTTGCCCCGTTAGCGCACATGACAGCGGTGATCATCGGCGAAGGCGAGGCAGAAGTTGAGGGTGAAATCCTGCCCGGCGGTGTGGCATTGGCCAGGGCGGGCCTGACCCCGATTGAACTGGGCCCCAAGGAAGGGCTTGCCTTTATCAATGGAACGCAGTTTTCGACGGCCTATGCTCTTGCAGGTTTGTTTGAAGGCTGGCGTTCGGCCCGCAATGCGTTGGTGATATCGGCGCTGTCGACCGATGCAATCATGGGGTCCACTGCTCCGCTTAAACCTGAAATCCACGAATTGCGCGGCCATCGGGGCCAGATCGATGCGGCAAACGCCATGCGCGGCATCCTTGAGAACTCCGAGATTCGTGAAAGCCACCGTGAAGATGACAGCCGCGTTCAAGATCCATACTGTATCCGCTGTCAGCCACAGGTGACGGGCGCCGCGATGGATGTCCTGCGTCAGGCCGCCAATACTCTTTTGATCGAAGCTAACGCCGCCACTGACAACCCGCTGGTTTTGGCGGAGGCCGGGCAGATCGTCTCTGGCGGCAATTTTCATGCAGAGCCGGTCGGCTTTGCGGCGGATATGATTGCGTTGGCGCTTTCTGAGATTGGGGCCATAGCCCAGCGCCGCGTTGCCCTGATGGTGGACCCGACGCTTAGCTTTGATTTGCCGCCATTTTTGACGCCGGAACCGGGGCTGAATTCTGGGTTGATGATCGCCGAAGTCACGACAGCTGCGCTGATGAGCGAGAACAAGCATCTCGCAAATCCGACTGTGACCGACAGTACGCCAACCTCGGCCAATCAGGAGGATCATGTGTCGATGGCGGCCCATGGCGCGCGTCGTCTTGGCCCGATGATAGAGAACCTGAACACGATTTTAGGTGTCGAACTGCTTTGTGCCGCGCGAGGTGTCGAGTTCCGCGCGCCGTTACGGACAAGCCCCTTGTTGCAAAAAGCAATTGCCCGGCTGCGCAAAGATGTCCCGACCTTGCAGGAAGACCGGTATCTGGCACCGGACCTGAAGGCCGCCAAAGAACTGGTTGCGACAGGCGCAATTCTTGATGTGCTGGATGCGACATTGCCCGAGTTGGTATGATGCAGGTTTTCGACGTGATACCCGGCGACGGCCCGATTGTATTGGGCCAGCCACATGGCGGCACATACGTGCCCGACGATATCCTCGCGCGGCTGAATGAAACGGGTCAGGGTTTGGCGGATACCGACTGGCATATCACTCGGCTTTATGACGGGCTGTTGTCGGGGGTAACGGTGGTGAAATCCAACATCCATCGTTACGTGATTGACGCAAACCGGGATCCCGCCGGTGCCTCTCTTTATCCCGGGCAAAACACGACAACCCTTGTGCCGCTGACGGATTTCGATGGGCAGGAGATTTGGAGGGATGACCAGGCCGCGACTGATGATGAGATCGAGACACGCCGCACCGCTTTTCACGCGCCTTATCATAATGCGTTAAAGGCGGAGTTGGAACGTGTGGAAGCCAAATATGGCATCGCAATCCTGTTTGACTGTCACTCGATCCGATCCAACATCCCGTTCCTTTTCGAAGGCGAATTGCCGATCTTCAACACCGGGACCAATTCTGGCGCGTCCTGCGCCAAAGCGGTTGAGGCGGCTGTGGACGACATCGCACAGGCGTCGGGCTTCAACGCGGTGCTGAACCAGCGCTTCAAGGGTGGGTGGACCACCCGGCATTATGGCCGGCCGGCAACCGGCATTCACGCAATCCAGATGGAAATCTCACAACGCGCCTATATGCACGAGGCGCCGCCCTGGGACTACGCCCCCGACCGCGCTGACAGGGTGAGACCACATCTGGCCCAGATGCTTGAAAAACTGAACGAAATTGCCCTTTCAGGCACAGTTGAACCACGGAGCCACCAATGAGCGATCCACGCAAGAACACCCGCGACGTCTATCCCCCGACCGGGCCTGAATTGAATGCTAAAAGCTGGCAAACCGAGGCGCCGATGCGGATGCTGATGAACAACCTGCATCCCGACGTGGCCGAAAACCCGCATGAGCTGGTGGTTTATGGCGGCATTGGCCGCGCCGCCCGGACCTGGCTGGATTTTGACATGATCGTCGACAGCCTGAAAAATCTGGAAGGCGACGAGACGCTGATCGTGCAGTCGGGCAAGCCGGTCGCAATCATCAAAACCCACAGCGAAGCGCCGCGCGTGCTGATTGCGAATTCGAACCTTGTTCCGAACTGGGCCAGTTGGGATCACTTCAACGAACTCGATAAAAAGGGTCTGGCGATGTACGGCCAGATGACGGCGGGGTCGTGGATCTATATCGGCACTCAGGGGATTGTGCAGGGCACGTATGAAACCTTTGCCGAGGCCGGGCGTCAGCATTACGGCGGTGATCTGACTGGCAAGTGGATACTGACCGCAGGTCTTGGCGGTATGGGCGGCGCACAGCCGTTGGCTGCCGTCTTCGCCGGGGCCTGCTGTCTGGCCGTGGAATGCAACCCCGACAGCATCGATTTTCGCCTGCGCACAAAATACCTCGACGAAAAGGCCGACACGCTGGACGAGGCGCTGGCGATGATCGACCGCTGGACCACGGCGGGAGAGGCGAAATCTGTCGGCCTATTGGGCAATGCAGCCGAGGTCTTCCCGGAGATGGTCGAACGCGGCATCCACCCGGATATCGTGACCGACCAGACATCGGCCCATGACCCAACCAATGGCTATTTGCCACAAGGCTGGGGGTTGGCGGAATGGCGCGCCAAGCGCGAAAGCGACCCCAAGGCGGTGGAAAGGGCCGCGCGCGCGTCGATGAAAATCCACGTGTCCGCGATGGTGGACTGGCACAAGCAAGGCCTGCCCGTGCTCGATTACGGCAACAACATCCGTCAGATGGCGCTGGAAGAAGGGCTGGAGGATGCCTTCGCCTTTCCGGGATTTGTTCCCGCATATATTCGCCCGCTTTTCTGTCGTGGCATCGGCCCGTTCCGCTGGTGTGCGCTGTCGGGCGACCCGGAGGATATCTACAAGACTGACGCCAAGATGAAGGAGTTGTTCCCGGAAAACACCCACCTTCACCAATGGCTGGACATGGCGCGGGAACGCATCGCCTTTCAGGGCCTGCCCGCGCGCATCTGCTGGATCGGGCTGGGCGACCGGCACCGCGCCGGGCTGGCGTTCAACGAGATGGTGGCGAGCGGAGAGCTGAGCGCGCCGGTGGTTATCGGGCGTGACCATCTGGACAGTGGCTCTGTCGCTTCCCCCAACCGAGAAACGGAATCGATGCGCGACGGCTCTGACGCGGTGTCCGATTGGCCGCTTTTGAACGCGCTGATCAACACTGCCTCTGGCGCAACTTGGGTCAGCCTGCATCATGGCGGTGGCGTGGGCATGGGGTTCTCGCAACACGCAGGTATGGTGATCTGCGCGGATGGCACAGAAGACGCGGCGCGGCGCCTTGAGCGGGTGCTTTGGAATGACCCGGCCTCGGGTGTCTGGCGCCATGCCGATGCCGGTTATGATGACGCATTGGATTGCGCGCGGGAGCATGGGTTGAAATTGCCCGGGATTTTGGGGAACTGATCAGGGTTCTGGGTAAGGTAGGTTCGCCGAACAAAGTCGTCTGGCATCACCCGCCGGAAGGGCGGGGTTTGTTCAGGGCGCCATCGGTGCTCGGTCAACGAATTGAACTCGCTGCATTTATACTTAAGTGCCCAATTTCTCTGGTCCAGGCCAGCGCTTGTCCCCTTGGGCGAAAATTTTGAGATTTGGATCAGCCCAGAGGGCAAACCTGTGCTCTTCTGCTTCCATCGCAGGTCTGAGATATGTTAGCCGTCGTATTGGGGCACGCCTTTAGATCGGTGCAAAATCGGGACACATAATGAGAACACTCGGGGCAAATCGGGGCAAGTTGTTGCCAATCCGGGACAGCGCGTTTTCCCTTTATGTCACTGAAAAATAACTAATATGCTG
The DNA here is from genome assembly GCA_951812305.1 of uncultured Paracoccaceae bacterium. Classification (GTDB taxonomy): domain Bacteria; phylum Pseudomonadota; class Alphaproteobacteria; order Rhodobacterales; family Rhodobacteraceae; genus Rhodobacter_B. The sequence continues at coordinate 190,928 of CATOSB010000001.1, read as the reverse complement.
GAAAACCGAGAGAAAAAACTGTCCGTCGCGCCGATGATGGATTGGACCGACCGGCACTGTCGTTACCTGCATCGCTTGATGACCAAACACACGCTGCTTTATACCGAAATGGTCACCGCGCCTGCGCTGGTGCGGGGCGGGGCACGGCATCTGTTGGCCTTCGATACCGCAGAGCATCCGGTCGCGGTGCAACTTGGCGGATCCGATCCCCGGGAACTGGCGGAAGCCGCTCGGATAGCGGCCGATGAGGGGTTTGACGAAATCAACCTTAATATCGGCTGCCCGTCGGACAGGGTGCAGTCGGGTTGTTTCGGCGCAGTTCTTATGGAAAACCCGGACCTTGTTGCCGAATGCGTCACCGACATGATTGCGGCCCAGCCGGTCGAGGTAACCGTGAAATGCCGCATTGGCGTGGATGATCAGGATCCGGGTCAAGCGCTTCCCGAATTCATCACCAAAATGCGCGAGGTCGGCGTGCGCCGCATGGCGGTCCATGCGCGCAAGGCCTGGCTCAAAGGGCTGTCACCCAAGGAAAACCGCGAAATTCCGCCGCTGAACTATCCGCTCGTCTATGCGATGAAGGCCGCATTCCCGGACATGCACCTGTCGGTCAACGGTGGCGTCGATTCGCTCGACGAGGCCGAGGCGCACATTGCCAAGGGCATGGACGGTGTGATGATCGGGCGCGCGGCATATCACAATCCGGCTGCCGTTCTTCTTGACGCTGACAGGCGGTTTTTTGATGCGACCGCAACTCCGCCAGACCGTTTCCAGATTGTCGATGCCATGCGGCCCTATATCGCAAATCACCTGCAATCGGGCGGACGGCTGCACCAGATCACCCGCCATATGCTCGGGCTTTTTACGGGACTGCCGGGTGCGCGTCACTGGCGCCGGGTATTGAGCGAACAGGGAACCGGGCCTGACGCCGGATTCGACGTCATCGACCGTGCGCTCTCGGTATTGCGTGCGCCACAGGAGTTGCGCGCCTCGTGACGCGCACCGCCCGTTTCCTCGACACAGGATGGTGCAAGTTCGAATGTGATCCCGGCATCCTGAAATGGGCATCCGCCGCATCAACACGTTCGGACGCGGCAATCGCAGATCCCGCGAACGCGCAATGGTTCCGTGCCGGAAGCACTTGGTTCGTGGGAGTAAATGCGCTCGAAAACAATTCACGCGGTGCGCTCGACGGACTCCCGCTATCTGGCCCAGCAATTGACTTTGTAACGTCAGAAATGCCGGGATTCGCCCAATGGGACCAAGCCCAGATATCCGTCATCTATCCGGGCTATCCAAAACAGGATGCCGGTGAAACGGACGCTGCTTTTCGTTTTCGCCGCGACCGGGCAGCGGCCCATGTCGATGGGTTGCACCGCGTTGGGCCAAATAACCGCAGGCAATTGCGAGAATACCACGCTTTCATCCTCGGCATCCCTTTGAACGTCGCAGATTTCAGCCCGGTTGTGGTTTGGGAGGGCAGCCACGAAATCATGCGTCGCACGTTTTCGGCGGCGCTTGATAACCTCGCACCGGGAAAGTGGGGCGATGTGGACCTCACGGATGTCTACACCGCCGCGCGTCGCAAGGTGTTTCAAAACTGCCCGATGGTCGCGATCCGGGCGAAGTCTATGTTATCCACCGCCTTGCGTTGCACGGCGTACTGCCATGGGACGCCGGGGCCTCTGCGCCACATCGAAACATCGCCTATTTTCGCCCTCACATTCAAGGGCCGATGCAAGATTGGCTTTATGCGCCATAGTTTGGGTGTGGCCTATTTGGGGATGGTATTGACCGGACAAACCGGGGATCCATGATCGGCGTGCTAGCGGCCAGTACTCAGCGCCTCGTTAACAACCGTTTCAATGTCATCAGTCGATAATACTCGCGGGTTTGTTCCTGCGGCACTGTCCTGAATCGCCTTGGCTGCAATGCGCGCGGCACAGTCATCAGGCACGCCGATCTCTGAAAGCGTGCGCGGGATCTCAAACTCGTCAAGCAGGCCGCAAACCCAGCCATAAAACCCCTCAAACGACGTGTCCGCCAATCCCGCTGCCTGTGCCATTGGCAAGATCCTGTCGTTAGTTGCCGACGCGTTAAAACGCAGGACCGCCGGTAAGACCACTGCGTTTGTCAGACCGTGCTGCGTGTCATATTCCGCACCAACCACGTGAGAGATGGCGTGCACCAATCCCAATCCTTTGGTGAAGGCTATTCCGGCAAGGCAGGAACCGGTCAACATTGCGCCGCGCGCGCCAAGATTCTCAGGTTTTCGCACAGCCACTGGCAGCCAGCGCGCGACAAGACGCAAGCCTTCCAGCGCCATGCCATCGCACAGCGGGTTGAATGTCGGGACGCAATAGGCCTCGATCGCGTGAACCAGCGCATCGATACCGGTCCAAGCGGTCAGGTGGGCAGGCAGGCCCACAGTGATTTCCGGATCAAGAAGGGCGACTGCAGGTTTCAGATCGCCATGCCAGATGCACCACTTCATGCTGCGCACCGTGTCGGTGACCATCGCGGTACTTGCCGTCTCGGCACCTGTACCCGCCGTCGTCGGGATGGTGATCAGCGGCGGAAAGGCAGGGCGCCCGGCCATGTCTGGTGGCGTTCGTTCATACTCAAACGCCCAAAGATCGATGTCATTTTTTGCAATAAGCGCAATCGCCTTTCCGCCGTCCATGCCGCTGCCACCACCAATGGCAATGACACCGTCATGACCATTACTCTCGAACTGCGCCTTGCCGGCGGCGATTTCATCATCTCGCGGATTAGGGGAAATACCGGCAAAAAGTGATGAGGTAATCCCGCCAGCATCCAGCGCCCGCCGCAGGTCGTCCAGAAACGGTAATCCGACACTGCCGCGATCGGTTACGATCATTGGGCGTTCCATCCCAGCAGGCCCACAGAAGGCGCAGATGTCCTTCAACCGACCGGGGCCGTAGGCGATTGGAACCGGAAAGCTCCAATCCTGAGGATCAAGGAAATTCAAACTTGTTGTTCTCCGAATTCCGGGTAACGTTTTGCGATTGCGTGCCTGCCGGGTTTCTGGCCAGCGGTGTCAGTCTCGCATAATACCCAATCTTCGAGTCACCACGCAAAGAATAATCTCTCACGTCGGATTGCCAGAAGGTTTCGCGGGCCGCCAACCATTTTCAGATCAATCACAGAACCGGGATAAACCAGCAGCAACCGAACTTAACCTGCCGAACCACGCCGCGACTTTTCCAGCCGCGCGGCGCGTCCGCCCCGTCGCCTCCGCAAAAGTGGCTCTCGTGAGGGCAGTTCATCCATCACCGCTCGGCGTTTTTCCGGCGGCATCCGCGACCACTGCGCGATTTCTTCCATCGTGCGCATACAGCCGGTACAGATGCGTGCCTCGGGATGAACCACACAGACGCGCACACAAGGGCTTTCGATCTCGGCCCGGTTCCAGATGTCGTCGTCTTTCACCCGCTCGTCCTTAAATGGCGCAGCCTGTCCAGCGCGCCTTGCAGGATAAACCCGGCGGCGACATGATCTATGACCTCGCCGCGACGTTTTCGTGACGTATCCGCCTCCAACAGCGCCCGTTCGACGGCAACGGTCGATAATCGTTCGTCCCAGAAGGTGATCGGCAGGTCTGTCATCCCGGCCAGATTGCGGGCAAATGCCCGCGTCGACTGGCATCTTGGCCCCTCGGAGCCGTCCATGTTGAACGGCAGCCCCAGAACGAACCCACTGAGCGACCTGTCATCAGAAATCTCCAGCAGCCGCGCAGCATCTGCTTTGAACTTCTTGCGCTTGATCGTTTCGAGCGGCGTCGCAACTGTCAGAAGCCCATCCGAAACCGCCACTCCAATCGTTACCGTGCCAAGATCAAGCCCGGCAATGGCGCAACCGGGTTTCAGGGTCTCGGCAAAATCCTCGATCGCCTCGCAGATCACTCTGCCACACACGCCGCGATTGCCGCCTCGCGGATCATCGCCAATCCTTGCGGTTCGGCTGCGAACACGTCCTGCGCTTCCGCCCAGATATTGGCCGCGCGCTCCTGATCACCCAAAACGCCCAACGCGTTCACCAGCCGCGCCCATTCGTCCGCGCTGCCACCTTCTTCGGCCAGCCGTTCTGCCAGACCATCCACCATCCCCCGGATCATGGCCTGCCGATCTTCGGCCTCCATTTCTCCCACAGCTTCGATGTCCTCCTGGCTTGGTCCGGGCATATCCGGTCTGGTGAAGGAGGGTGGCGAATACCGCACGCCCGCTGCCTGCGCCGCGCCCTCGATTTGTGCCAGAATCGGGGGCACCCACGGCGCCTCGCCCGTGCTTTCGCGCAACAACTGGTCCCAGATAGCCAGCGCCTTGTCGGGCCGCGCGTTCTGCGCCTCCAAAAGCCCCAGATAATACCGCGCGGTGCCGTTTCGGGGCTCCAGTTCCAGCGCCTTCAATGCTGCTGCCTCCGCCTCAGGCGAGACATATCCGTCAACCGACAACACCAGCAAATCGGCATAGGTCGCCCAGTCGGCCGATGTCGCCTCCTCATCCTTTAGCGCGATCAGTCGTGCCATTGCCGGATGCGCCGCACGGAAATTGCCAAGTACCGCCTCGTTGCGGGCCAGCAAATGCTGCCCCTGCAAATCGTCGGGGTTTTCCTCAACTGCCGTGCGCAGCTTCTCCATCAACTCCAAAAAGGCGGGATCAGCGTTTTCCGGTGGCTCAAACGTTCGCGCAGTGCGTAATTCAAACGTTTCCTGTGACGGGCGACTGTCGCGCATCGCATCGGCATCCGCCAATCGCGTCTTCAGTGGCTGGTCCGGCATCGCAGGCGCGCCAAGCATGGAATATACCCCGCCCGCACCCAAAAGAACCGAAACCGCAATCACCAAGACCAAGGCCCGCGACGCCGGGGCAGGGGTTGCAAAAAGATCGCCCGTCGTTTGCGCCGCCTTGTCAGCCTCCAAAAGCCGCCGCGACACCTCCAGGCGCACGCGGTCCGCTTCCTCCGCGCCGATCACGCCACGTGCCAGATCACGCTCCACCTCTTTCAGCTGGTCGCGATAGACCGAAACGTCATGCGCCTCTGCGGGCGCGTCCGACCGCGCCCGCAGAACGGCCAGCGCAAGCAAGCCCACAACCGCCAAGGTCAAAAGCACCGCGACCGCCCAAAATAATATCAGATCCCAGATCATGGACCCCATCTAGCGACCCAATGCGCCTGACAAAAGCCCATCTGCGATCAAATGCACGCCATGTCGCAATATTCCCTCCAAGCGGCGCGGACAGTCTTGGCAATTGCTTGCGTTGATTCCATACCACGGCCAGCCGCGCCTGCGCGCGAGGGAGCTGCCAGTCATGAAGCGTTACTCTGCCTTTGCCATCGCCCGAGAGGCCATTCGCGACCACATGGGCTGGGAACGCGCATGGGGTAATCCAGAGCCGCGGCCGAAATACGACGTGATCATCGTCGGTGCGGGTGGGCATGGGCTGGCCACCGCATATTACCTCGGCAAGAATTTCGGCATTACCAATGTGGCGGTGCTTGAAAAAGGCTGGCTGGGTGGCGGCAACACGGGCCGCAACACCACAATTATCCGCTCGAACTATCTTCAGGACGCTTCCGCCGCGATCTATGAAAAGGCGCGTTCGCTTTATGAAACGCTCTCGCAGGACCTGAATTACAACGTCATGTTCAGCCCCCGCGGTGTGATGATGCTGGCGCAGACAGAACACGAGGTTCGCGGTTACAAGCGCACCGCCCATGCCAATGCGCTGCAGGGCGTGACGACCGAATATATCACGCCTTCGCGCGTGAAAGAGCTTTGCCCGATCATCTGCCTTGACGGCCCCCGCTATCCCGTGCTCGGCGCGCTCTGGCAGGCGCGAGGTGGCACGGCGCGCCACGATGCTGTCGCCTGGGGCTATGCACGGGCCTGCTCGGCGATGGGGATGCACATCATCCAGAAATGTGAGGTGACCGGGGTGGAAACCACCGACGGCGCGGTCACCGCCGTCAACACCAATCGCGGCACCATTGGCTGTTCCAAGCTCGGGATGGTCGTGGCGGGCCATTCCGGGCAACTTGCCGATATGGCCGGGTTCCGGTTGCCCATCGAATCCGTCGCCCTGCAGGCGCTGGTTTCCGAGCCGATCAAGCCCTGCATGGACGTGGTCGTGATGGCCAACACGGTGCATGGCTATATGAGCCAGTCGGATAAGGGTGAAATGGTCATCGGGGGCGGCGCGGACGGCTTCAACAACTACACCCAGCGCGGCAGCTTCCACCATATCGAGGAAACTGTGCGCGCGCTGGTCGAGACCTTCCCGATGATCTCGCGCCTAAAAATGCTGCGCCAATGGGGCGGCATCGTGGACATGACCGGGGATCGTTCTCCGATCCTGTCCAAGACGCCGGTCGATGGCGTGTACATCAACTGCGGCTGGGGCACCGGCGGGTTCAAGTCTATTCCCGGATCAGGCTGGGCGATGGCAGAGCTGATGGCGAACGGATCGTCGCCATTGGCCGACGAGTTCTCGCTGGACCGGTTCCGTGAGGGACGGTTCATTGACGAGAGTGTGGCGGCGGGGGTGGCGCATTGACTCTTTTGCCTCAAATACAAGTCGGGCCAGTGCCTGCCCGTGGGGTGGCGCTGCAACGCCTTTGGCTGGCAGTTTTATCCCGCGGCGTACATCTTCCATCGAAACGGCGTGGCAGCCTCGCGAAAGCGCCAGCCCGCCTCTCGCGCATTGCGTTGCTACGCAATGCACTGTCGGCAGGTGTTTGCTTTGCAAACACCGAGAGACGGGACGGGCAGGCGCTGGCACGGCGGCCCGAGGGCCTTGTTTCCGGGCCAGGGGCATCCGCATGAACGCCCTGACAAATCAGACCGTCAAACTCGACCGCCCGTTCCACGCCAAAAAGGTGCTGAAGGAATTTTGTCTGGCCGCCGTCGCCAAAGCCGCCGACGCCCCACTGCGCTTCGCGCAAATCGGCGCCAATGACGGCCAGCTTGCCGACCCGATCCACCCGTTTATCGAACAGGGTGGCTGGCAGGGTGTGATGGTCGGAACCCCACCCGGCTTATTTCGCCGAACTCACCGCGCTTCACGCCAATCGTCCGGGCGTGCAGTTAATCAACTGCGCCGTCGCTGAAACTCCCGGCGAAATGACGCTCTACTACCTCGCCGAAGACCAGCGCGATGCTTACCCCGCATGGGCGCGCGGCTGCGCCTCGCTGAAAGCCAATCGTTTGGTCGAGGTGCTCGGTGGCCATCGCATCGACGGCAATGCCACCGACCCGCACCACGATGTGGCCGAGGTGATGGTGCCAGTTCGAACCCTCGGTGCCATTCTGAAGGACGCGCGCATAATGACACTCGACCTGCTGGTCGTCGACGTTGAAGGTTTCGAACTGAATGTGCTTGACAGTGTCGACCTGAATTCGCTGGACCTGCGCGCCGCGCTGATCGAATGCAACGGCAGCGACAAGGCGAATGAAGGGCAAGTGGCCGCGCGGCTGTCAGAGGCCGGGTTGACCACCTTCCGCTTCCGCGATGATCTCTTCGCACTCGACCCCGAACGTTGCCCGGTGGCGATGACCGATCTTCTGGCTTTCCTTGGCCAATCGCCCATCGCACCGACGCAAGACCGACGCAATACCGACGTTTTACAGACAGGCCAAACATGCTGATCCTGAACTGCCCCTATTGCGGCGTCGATGCCGATGAGACGGAACTTCACCCCGGCGGCGAGGCGCATCTGAAACGCTTTGGTCCCGGCTCGCAAGACGCTGATTTCGAAGACTATTTGTTCCAGCGTGAGAATCCAAAGGGCGTGCATTTCGAACGCTGGCGCCACGCCAATGGATGCGGCAAGTGGTTTCACGCCGCGCGTTGTACCGTGACGTTGGAAGTTTTTGGCACATATTCGGCCCAAGTTACTGAACCGCCAAAAGAAATCCGCGCGGCCATCTCTGCCAAGCGCCCCGGCTGGACTTGGCGGGAGTACACATCATGAGCCGCAGATTGCCTGTCGGCGGACGCCTGATCGATCGCTCAAAAAAGATCGAATTTTCGTTTAACGGCAAGACCTTAAAAGGTCTTCCCGGCGATACGCTTGCATCGGCTCTTCTGGCAAATGGCCAGAAACTCATGGGGCGGAGTTTCAAATACCACCGCCCACGCAGCGTCGTCGCCAGCGGTCCGGAAGAGCCTAACGCCTTGATGAATCTCGGAAAAGGCGGTTATTTCGAACCCAACCAACGCGCCACGACGCAGGAATTGTTCGACGGTCTTACAGCCGAAAGCCAGAACCACTGGCCCAGCCTCGAATTCGATGTCGGGGTGCTGAATAATTACGCCGCGAAACTGCTACCCGCTGGATTTTATTACAAAACTTTCATTCACCCACGGCCCGCGTGGAAGCATGTATTCGAACCATTCATCCGCAAATCCGCCGGGCTTGGCAAAGCCCCGAAAGATCGCGATGCGGATACGTATGAACATTACTACACCCATGTCGATGTGCTGATTGTAGGTGGCGGTATTGCCGGCCTTGCGGCGGCACGCCAGGCCGGCGCTGCGGGAGCGGAAGTGTTGCTGGTTGAGCAATCCGCACATTGGGGTGGCCGCGCGGTCGTAGATGGGGCCGAGATTGACGAGATACCCGCCGAAGTTTGGGTGAATAAAACTCTGCAAGAACTTGAAAAGATGCCAAATGTTCGGCTGAGGGCGCGCTGCATGGGGGCCGGAGTTTATGACCACGGCTATGCGCTGGCCTATGAGCGGCTGACGGATCATCTGGCAGAAAAGTCGGGTCCGCGTCACCGTCTGTGGCGCATACGTGCGCGCCAGATTGTTACCGCGACCGGCGCAGTTGAACGACCCCTCAGCTTTGCTGGAAATGACGTGCCGGGTGTCATGCTGGCCTCTGCGGTACGGGATTATGTCGTGAATTGGGGCATTGCGCCGGGAGACCGGACCGTGGTTGTGACCAACAACGATGACGGATATCGAACAGCGCTGGCGCTTGTCGAGGCCGGGTTAGACGTTCCAGCGATCATTGATCCGCGCGACAATGCTGAGAGCCTGCTGGTGCGCGAGGCCGAGGCGCTGGGCCTGCGGATTGAACGCGGTAAGGCCATCGCCAAGGTCAAGGGCCGGGCGCATGTCGAAGGCGTGGCGATCTGTTCGCAAACCGGTGACGGCGCGGTTCTGTCTGAAATCGATTGCGATGCTGTGGCAATGTCCGGTGGCTGGTCGCCGATCGTGCATCTGTGGTCACATTGCGGCGGCAAACTGATCTGGGACGAGGCGGCAGCGCATTTCCGCCCTGATCCTGAACGAGCCCCAACCGACGCAGATGGCATGCCATTCGTCCGACCCGCCGGAACTGCATCTGGGCATTTGGGAACCGCCGAAGTCATTGCGGATGCGGATGCGGTCGGGCGCGCGGCGGCCAAGACAGTGGGTGAAAAGAAACGCGCCAAGGCGGCACCGAAGGCCACAAAGGAAGATGCCACACCGATCCTGCCGGTTTGGGTGATGCCAGCGCAGGCTGGCGTCAAACTGCGCCAAAAGATGTGGTTGGATTATCAGAACGACGTGAAGGTTTCTGACGTGCAACTGGCCGCGCAGGAAGGGTTTGAAAGCGTTGAACATGCCAAGCGCTACACCACGCTCGGCATGGCGACGGATCAGGGGAAACTCAGCAACATCAATGGGCTGGCCGTTCTGTCCGACGCGCTTGGCAATCCGATTCCCGATACTGGAACCACAACCTTCCGCCCGCCCTATACCCCGATTTCAATGGGCGCGATTGCAGGTGAAGCGCGCGGCGAAACGTTCCAGCCTTTGCGCCGGACGCCGATGCATGAGTGGCACGACACCAATGGTGCGTTCTGGGAACCGGTCGGGCATTGGCGACGGCCTTATACCTATCAGCGTGCAGGTGAATCCGTGGAAGAAGCCGTGTATCGGGAAGTGAAGAACACTCGGGAAGCCGTTGGAATCCTTGATGCATCCACGCTCGGAAAGCTGCTGGTTAAAGGACCGGATGCGGGCAAGTTTCTGGACATGATGTACACCAACATGATGTCGACGCTTAAACCGGGGCGTTGTCGTTACGGGCTGATGTGTTCGGAAAACGGGTTCCTGTCAGATGACGGCGTGGTTGCGCGGGTCGATGATCAGACCGTCCTGTGCCACACGACGTCAGGCGGTGCGGACCGTATTCATGCGCATATGGAGGAATGGCTGCAGACCGAGTGGTGGGATTGGAAGGTCTGGGTCGTGAACCTGACCGAGCAATTTGCGCAGGTTGGCGTGGTTGGCCCGAATGCACGCAAGGTGCTGGAATCGCTGGGCGGCATGGATGTGTCCGGCGATGCATTGCCGTTTATGACCTTTATTGATGGAAATCTGGGCGGGTTTGATGTTCGGGCCTATCGGATCAGCTTTTCTGGCGAATTGTCCTATGAAATCGCGGTGCCGGCCCATCAGGGACAGGCATTCTGGGATGCGGTGATGGACGCGGGCGAAGAATTTGGCGCGATGCCCTATGGCACCGAGGCGCTGCACATCATGCGCGCCGAAAAGGGGTTCATCATGATCGGCGATGAAACCGACGGCACGGTGATCCCGCAGGATCTGGGACTGAACTGGGCGATATCCAAGAAGAAGGATGATTTTCTTGGCAAGCGCGCGCAGGAAAGAGTGCATATGACCGACCCGGATCGGTGGCAATTGGTGGGTTTGGAAACTGTCGATGGTTCGGTTTTGCCCGATGGTGCCTATGCGGTGGCGGCGGGAGAGAATGTGAACGGGCAGCGAAACGTACAAGGGCGGGTGACCTCGACTTACCACTCCCCCACACTGGACAAGGGAATCGCGATGGGGCTGGTGAAACATGGCCCAGACCGCATGGGTGACATTCTAACCTTCCCCGGAACCGACGGCAAAGAGTATCAGGCCCGCATTGTCAGCCCTGTGTTTTACGATCCTGACGGGGAGAAGCAGAATGTCTGAGGCGGTCAGCGCTTTGGGTGGCGCGGTATTTGATGGATTCTGTCGGGTCGAGGAAATCGGCCCAACCGGCATGATTACGCTTCGCGGCGATCTTGGCTCTGCCGCCGTGAAACGGGCGGTCAAAGCTGCCGTTGGTGCAAACATTCCGGCGAAACTCAGAATCGACGGCAACGCGGCGTGGATGTCGCCGGATGAGTTACTGCTTTTTTGCGATTATGCGACTGCGGAAGCGAGTGTTGCAAAAGCGGCGAAATCACTTGGCAAGGCGCATTCCCTTGTCGCCAATGTCTCTGACGCGCGCGCACATTTCCGGGTCACCGGGTCGGCGATGCGTGACGTGCTTGCCAAACTGACACCCGTTGATGTCGCGCCGCGTTCTTTCACGCAAGGCGATATCCGGCGTTCGAGACTTGCTCAGGTGCCTGCCGCGTTCTGGATGACCGAAAGCGATACGGTGGAGATTGTCTGCTTTCGTTCGGTAGCGCGTTATGTGTTTGATATTCTGAAAGAGGCCGCGGCTTATGGAAGCGAAGTCGCCTAAGCGATTTCGCTTTCTGCTTGACCTTGCGGCCTTGTAGGGCACATCAACAATCAGCATTCAATCACCACCAAAAAGGGGGCTGACCCATGGCATTCGAACTTCCTGATCTTCCATACGCTCATGACGCACTTGCAAATAACGGCATGAGCGCTGAAACGCTGGAATACCACCACGACCTGCACCACAACGCTTATGTCACCAACGGCAACGCCGCGATTGCAGGGACCGAGTGGGACGGTAAGTCTCTCGAAGACATCATTACCGGCACTTATGACAGCTCGGCAGTCGCTCAAAATGGCATCTTCAACAACATCAGCCAGCTTTGGAACCACAACCAGTTTTGGGAGATGATGGGGCCGGGTGACAGCGCCATGCCAGGTGAGTTGGAAGCTGCACTGAACGACAATTTCGGGTCCGTTGATGAATTCAAGGCGGCATTCAGCGCTGCTGGTGCGGGTCAGTTTGGGTCTGGCTGGTGCTGGCTGGTCAAGAACGCGGATGGATCGCTGGCCGTGACGAAAACTGAAAACGGTGTCAATCCGCTTTGCTTTGGCCAGACAGCTCTTCTTGGCTGCGATGTGTGGGAGCACAGCTATTACATCGACTTCCGCAACAAACGCCCAGCCTATCTGTCGAACTTCCTCGACAATCTTGTGAACTGGGAGAACGTTGCCAGCCGGATGTGACACGTTCGCCGCAAAAACGATGGGGGCTGCGCCTTAATTGGGGTGGCCCTTTTATTAGAATGATCTGCACATCCAATCCGAAAGTTTCGGAGTAGTCGCCGAACGATTGTTTATGCAACTCTCCCAAAAATATTCTCAACCGCTCTTTTACAACCTGTGGAAAACTCGCTAACTTGCCTGAAGGATCGGGGATTTACGATACTGGGGAGCGATTATGAAAATCAATTTTTTGACAGTATTTTTGTCTGCAACATTGGCCATTTCCGGTTGCACGGTCATCAAAAACGAAGCTGGTTATCCGGGCGGCAATTCCGGCAGGGTCGCGGATCGCAGTTTTTATGTGGCGGATTCACATGAAAAGAGAGTTGATCGGTTCTTTATCGCTCTGGCCTTGCTTGCGCCATTGGCCGAAGCGACCAGCCGCAATGGCACAGACGCCGCCAACACCGCGCGGACGATTAACGGGTTTTATTCGAACCTATTGAAACTCGCTGAGCTAAACAAAAATGACAGATGCGATTTTGAGGCACGGTTTAGTGGACTGGCAGACGCTCAGGATGTAAACTCCAAGGCGAACTGCAATTTCACGAAAACCACGAACACCGCGTTCACGTTTGAATCCGTCGCATTCGAGAATCAGCGTGCCTTGTTCCGGCTTGGACGTCAGGCGGCTGATAATCTGGATATTCGCGTGCGTGCATCTGCGCTTAGCGGTTTGAGCCCGGTACAGTTGCTGGACAAGGTCTGGAATGCGCGTCGTGTTATACCAAGGGTTATTCAATCTGACCGACTTTCGCCCAGTTGCGGCTTGCGATGGATGTGATGGTTTGCGGTCTTGCGATGAGGTTGTTCCAGGCCTCGCACCCCGCGTCGAGAATCGCGTCATATGTGTCGAACGTCCGGTTTGCGAGCCATGTCTGGCGGAGATATTGCCAAATGTTTTCGGTTGGATTCAGCTCTGGTGATTTGGGCGGCAGAAACATGAGCGACAGGTTTTGCGGGATTTCCAGAGCGGATGTCGTGTGCCAGCCGGCTTGGTCCATGAAGATGACGGCGTGGGCGCCATCGGAGACAATTTTGCTGATTTCTTCCAGGTGGCGCTGCATCGCATAGGTGTCGGCTGCTGGCATCATGATCGCCGCGCCGGTGCCGCGTTCGGGGCAGATGGCGCCAAAAAGATACGCATTTTGGTAACGCTGATCGGCGGGCTGGCGGGGCCGTGTGCCCTTGCGTGCCCACTGGCGGACGCGGGTGTTCTTCTGACCGAGACGCATCTCGTCCTGGAACCAGATTTCGACGGGTTTGTCCGGCGGCACCCCCTGAAGCGTCTCCTTCAGATTGTCGCCGAAGTTTTTTTGAAATCCTCAATGACCTGCACGTCCTGCCCCGGGTGCTGAGGGCGTGCGCTGATGTGGGAAAAGCCCAGATTGTGCAGAATCTGCCCCACATGGCGCTCGTGATAGTCGACGCCAAAACGCGCCTTGATCACATTCTTCAAATCGACCCGCCGCCAGCGGACGACACCGTCCTTTTCAGGATCAGGACCGGTCTCGACAAGAGCCGCCAGTTCATCCAGTTGCGCATTGTCAAGGCGGGATCGCGAGCCTCCTCGCTGCCGATCCAGCAGCCCCGCTGGACCATCAGCGTTGAAACGGAGCACCCAGTCCCTGAGCGTTTGCCGGTCCATCCCGCCAATGCGGGCCGCAGCCCCACGCGACATGCCATCGGCGATAGCGGCAAGCGACAAAAGCCGTCGGCTCTGCCGGGCATCAGAACTCTCTGCGGCAAGCTTGCGCAGATCATTGGCGGTAAAATCGGCTCGCATCGGTATCCTGGCTGGCATCGGTGGTCTCCTTTGCCAATCTTGAATCACCTCAGCACCTCAGGCGGTACCCAAAATCCATAGCTGAGTCATTTTGAAGCACCCTTGGTATAAGACAACCACAGCCGATACATCCATCCAGATTGTCCCGAAGCCGCGTCAAAGTCCCGATCCGCGCATCCAGACTTGCCCGAAATTCACCGCCCAGCCGCTGCCAATCTGCTGGCGAAGGGACGCGGCCTTTGGGCAAAGTATCAAGAGCGGCCCGAATATCTGCCAACGAAAACCCCAATTGCTGCGCAATCAGAATGAACGAAGCGCGCCTGATTTCCGATTTCGGAAACCGCCGATGCCCGCCGCGATTGCGCGCGGCGACCAGCAAGCCTTCGGATTCGTAAAAGCGAATTGCAGACACCGCCAGCCCGGTTCGCTCCGCCAGTTTTCCAATGGAATTTTCAACCATCTGTAAATCCACAATTTTTTCACCTTGATCTAAAGTTTACGTAACTCCCAAGCACCCCCCACGTTTGAGTGTTATTGTCAGTTTTATGGTGAGTCGAATTTGCCATTTTGCGCGTGTTTTTTTTCTTTCTTGTCTGAATTCTGTGGCGCCGGGTTGATTTCTCTGAATCAGTGGTGGGATGGATCAGGTTGCCGCCCTTGAACAACTTCTCGCCACGGCTCTGCGTCGGATCGCTGAGCTTGAAGCTGCGTTGGCGAGCATGGCGGAAGAGATCACGGACCTGCGCCGACAGTTGGCCAAGAACAGCAGCAATAGCAGCAAGCCCCCTTCAAGTGATGGCCTGAAGAAGCCAGCCCCGCGCAGCCTGCGTGGCAAATCCGGAAAGAAAAGTGGCGGCCAAGTTGGCCACCGGGGCGACACCCTGCGCCAGACGTCAACACCCGACTTTGTCGAACGGCATGAGGCGACGCATTGCAGCGCCTGTCAGAGCGCCCTGACGGCGGAGATGGTGAAAGGGATCGAGAAGCGTCAGGTGTTCGACTTGCCTGCGCCACGCCTGGAGGTCACCGAGCATCAGGCGGCGGTTTATTGTTGCGACCATTGTCGAGCCACGACGACGGCTGGCTTTCCCGATGGCGTGGCCGCGCATGTGCAATATGGCACGCGCATGCGGGCAGTGGCGGTCTATTGCAATGTTCAGCAGCTGATACCCGAGGATCGGGTCTGCCAGCTTATGCGCGACCTGTTTGGGGCCACCAGCTTGTGCGCGGCCAGCGTGACCAACTGGACGCGCGGCGCGGCAAATAAGATGGGTGTCGTGGTTGAACACATTCTCGCCCGGCTTGCCGAAGGCGGCGTTCGGCATCTGGACGAGACCGGACTTCGTGTTGCCGGCAAGCTGCACTGGCTGCACACGATCTGCGATACCGCCTTCACCCATTACCGCATCAGCGCCAAACGCGGTGCTGTTCCAACCTTCCTGACCGGCGGGACGATCATTCATGATCACTGGAAACCCTACTACGCCCATATGAGCGGAGTGGACGCCCACGCCCTCTGCGGGGCGCATCACTTGCGCGAACTCAAGGCCATCGAAGAGATCGAAAAAGAGCCTTGGGCGACGGAGATGAGCGCAGTGCTTCATAGCGCCAATCAGCTCAGATGCGCGGCTCAGGATCAAGGCGAGACCGAACTCCCGGAACTGGTTCGCCAGGGTATAGTCACCAGATACATGGCGATCCTCGCCAAGGGGCTCGCCTTCCACGAACGCCAGCCCCCGCTGGCCAAAAGCCCCGGCACCCGCGGCCGAAAAGCCAGGCGGCCAGGCCACAACCTGCTCCTCCGCCTGCGTGACTACCGCGATGACGTTTTGCGATTCATCGCCGACTTCGCGGTCCCATTCACAAACAATCAGGCCGAACAGGACCTGCGCATGATGAAGCTGCGCATGAAAATCTCGGGCACCTTCCGCACCCTCGAGGGCGCGCGGGTCTTCGCCGACATCAGGTCCGTCATCTCGACGGCCAGAAAACACCGGTTCAACATCCTGGAAATCCTGACCCTGTCACCACCTCAGATCATCGCACGGCTCTGACGGAACAAAACCCCGCAACCCTATCGGACAGGGTGCTTGGGAGTTACGAAATTACAAAGGAACCATCAGAACTTGAGGAGGCCGATATGGCACAAGCACAATTGGAACATGTCAATGTCACCGTCAGCGATCTGGACGCCACCGCGGCATGGATGAACCGCGTTTTCGGCTGGAACATCCGCTGGCATGGAGATGCAATAAGCGGCGGCGCGACCTATCATGTGGGAACCGTTGACCAGTATGTTGCGATTTATCGCCCGCCCGATGCGCTTAAGGATGCTGACAACACATACACACGCGCGGGCGGTCTGAACCACATTGCCGTGGTTGTTGACGATCTGGACGCGATCGAGTCACTGGTTGCGGCAGAGGGGTTCACGCCAAAAAGCCATGCCGACTATGAACCAGGGCGCCGTTTCTATTTCGATGCCGATGACGGGATCGAGTTTGAAGTGGTGCAGTACGACTAGGCGCTTTCCGCCTGTTCGCCCAATCAGGCTTGCATTTTCCCCCCTAGTTAACCTGAGTTCTGGATAAGCGCTATATCTGGTATTCGACCTGCCTGATTGTTTCCGGCACGGTTATGGGTCCCATTTTAACTTTGGTTTTCCCGAGCATATAGGCT
Source organism: uncultured Paracoccaceae bacterium (assembly GCA_951812305.1). Taxonomy (GTDB): domain Bacteria; phylum Pseudomonadota; class Alphaproteobacteria; order Rhodobacterales; family Rhodobacteraceae; genus Rhodobacter_B. The sequence continues at coordinate 174,194 of CATOSB010000001.1, read as the reverse complement.
GCGACACACGAGATGAGGTGTACGAATGCGTTGGCAGGCGATCTGTGTCGAGTGTGTTCCAGTCCCATGCTGGTTTTCAACTTATCGAACAGAGTTTCGATGATGAACCGCCTTCGCAACAGGATTTTGTTCAGGATTGGCAGGAGATAGTTTTTCATGTTGCGGCGAATGCCGGTGACGAGGTGGAGCCCACGCTGCCAGAGCCGTTGGAAGAGGGATTTGGAGATATAGCCCTTATCAGCAAATATTTTGCCTTCGGGGCCCGCGATCATGGCTTCAAACGGCTTTCGATCATCGACATTACCTGCCGTGATTTTGACGGCCATGATCTCCCCCTTGTTGTTGATGATTAGATGCAGTTTGAAGCCAAAGAACCAGCCCATTGTGCTGCGACCGCGCTTTGCCAGCCCCTTGAAGACCTTGTTTCGATTAATGCGGGCATTGTGGCAGACCGCGAGCTTAGTGCTGTCGGCAAAATAGACGCCGGTTTTTTCACCGCTGAAGCAGTGCAGCAGTATGCAAAACGGCACCATTAATCTTGGCATGAGGCTGACAAACCGACCATAGCTCGGGAGGGTGCCAAAGCAGTCACGGTATTTCTGCTCAACGCCATAAATCCAATAATGTTTGAAGTCCTTGAACGGCGACAAGTGAAACAAGACCATGATGAACAGGCTCTCCCCCAGGGTCAGCTTGCCGGCGCGAAGCCTCTGACGACCCGAGGGGATCAACCGGTGGCGCTCCCAGTCCTCGTAGGTTTTTGCAAAGTCATCGAGACAGACAAAAAGTGCGGTGTTAGTGATCGACATGAGTGGCGGTCCATATTGTGTCGCTTTTGAACCTTGAATCATGGGGCAACGTACTTGGAAACCCCTCTCACCCCATACTAATCACGGGGGCATTCAGGCTGGTCAACACGGGGCAAAAGGTGCGCGCCATGGAGAACAACTTCCCAATCAACGAAGATCTCGCTTATGAGAAGATCCGGGACCTCATGTTCGACATGATGGAAGAGGACCCCAACCGTTTCTACGCCCTCACGGATAAGCTCAATGAACTGGCTGCGCTCCCTAAAAGAACCATGACACTTGTGCTCGATCTGATGGCTGCCACTCCCTTTCAGGTGATCATCCCGAAACACGTACGGAAAAATGACCCTGATACATTCAAAGCAGATCACGAAACCGTTTCAAATGTTCTATTTCTTGGAGAGTTTGGCGGAATTGCCGTTGAACTGGAGCCAAATGAGGCTTTGAGAGAACCGAGGATCATTTCCATAACAATGGTGGAAATCCCTCATCGCAACCCTCTGCGAAAAAGGGTCAACGAGTATCGTAAAAAACGAATCAAAAAACTACGAAAAAATTCTGTCGAGTAGTGCACTGGTGACGCCAACGTCTTATCCAGTATCGGGGTTAGTTAGGTCAGGAATGATCAACCGCCCGGCGGCGTGTTCGCCGGGCGTATTTGTTGTTGGAAAGATGCTTGTAATGGACAAGATACCGCTGACCCGCGTTGGCTATGATGCGCTGAGCGCCGAATTGAAAAACCTTAAATCGGTGGAACGCCCCGCCGTGATCAAGGCGATTGCAGAGGCGCGCGAGCATGGCGATCTGAGTGAGAATGCCGAATACCACGCGGCGCGTGAAAAGCAGGGCTTTATTGAGGGCCGCGTGAAAGAGCTGGAAGCGATCATTGGTCTGGCGGATGTTTATGACCCGGCATCGCTGTCGGGTACTGTAAAATTCGGTGCAACGGTGCAGATCGTCGATGAAGACACCGATGAGGAAAAGACCTATCAGATCGTTGGCGAGCCAGAGGCCGATATCGAAGCGGCCAAGCTGAACATCAAATCACCGCTGGCCCGCGCGCTGATCGGCAAGGATGTCGGCGACAGCGTCGAAGTCCGTACACCGGGTGGCGAAAAAAGCTATGAAGTGCTGGCGATTGAATTTGTCTGATTGCGGGCGAAACCGGAAAAGGTGAGCCGAAAAAATGCAGGACGAAAACGAACAAACGCCAATGGATCTTGGCATTTATCAGCGGTTTGAAAAGCCGTCAAAGGTCACTGTCACCGAAGTGATCGCGATCAGCTTGTCTGCCGTTTGGCTTGTCGCGGTTGGCGCGTTTTTCTTGTTCGTCGACCGCACTGAAGAGCCGCTCGACAATCTGCGCTTCCTCATGACGATGCTCGCAATTTTCCTGCCGGTCGCAATGATCTGGGTTGCTGCAATGGCGGCGCGTTCAAGCCGCATCATGCGTGAGGAATCCTCGCGCCTTCAGGCGGCGATTGACGCGATGCGTCAAAGCTACGTCCAGAACGCGCAAGTCGCTGGCGGAATGAAACCTTCTGTCGAGCGAAAACTCAACGAAATTGCCATTGCTCAGCGAAAAACCGAAAGCGCAATTGCAACATTCACGACAACGCGCACGCCCATCGTGGACGCCCCCGCGATCGTTCCCGCGGTTACGGAAGACCGCACAGATGGCGAGGATCAGGGCAAGCTGGCACTTGGCACCTCCGCAGAAGAACTCGCGACGCCGATCAACATGCCCGATTTCATCCGCGCCATGCATTTCCCGGAAAACGCCGAGGATAAGGAGGGCTTCAAAGCGCTACGCCGTGCGCTGGAAGATCGCCGCATTGCGCAATTGATCCAGGCCAGTCAGGACGTTTTGACCATGCTCAGCCATGACGGCATATACATGGATGATCTGCGACCAGAACGTGCGCGACCAGAAATCTGGCGCAGGTTTGCAAAAGGCGAACGCGGGCGGACCATTGCCGGTCTGGGCGGGGTGCGCGACCGGTCATCTTTGGCGCTGGCGTCTGGTCGGATGCGGCAGGATGCTGTGTTCCGCGACGCCGTGCACCATTTCCTGCGCCTTTTCGACAAGACCTTCACGAACTTTGAGGACGCAGCCACCGACCAGGACATTGTCGCGTTGACCGACACACGCACCGCGCGGGCCTTCATGTTGCTGGGGCGCGTAACCGGGACGTTCACCTAAAGAAAAACGCCCAAGCACTGCCTGGGCGTTCTAACACATTCGATCCGGCTGATTAGCCGAGGTTGCCGTCGATCCCTCTACAGACGTCAACGAGACCCTTCACCGCATCAACCGAATTGTCGAACATGACCTGTTCGTCCTTGTTCAGGTCGATGTCGATGACCTTTTCGATCCCGCCCGCACCAATGACCGTCGGCACGCCGACATAAAGGCCTTTGAGCCCGTAGGCTCCGTCAACATGTGCCGCACAGGGAAGAACACGTTTCTGATCTTTCAGATAGCTTTCCGCCATCTCAATTGCGCTGGTGGCAGGCGCATAAAACGCGCTGCCGGTCTTCAGCAGCCCGACGATCTCTGCCCCGCCGTCACGGGTACGTTGTACGATAGCGTCCAGTTTTTCCTGTGTGGTCCATCCCATCGAGACAAGATCGGGCAGCGGGATGCCGGCAACTGTGGAATAGCGTGCCAGCGGCACCATTGTGTCGCCGTGTCCGCCGAGAACGAACGCTGTGACATCTTTCATCGACACACCGAATTCCAAGCTTAGAAAGTGGCGGAACCGCGCGCTGTCCAGAACGCCCGCCATGCCGCAGACCTTTTCGACCGGTAGGCCGGAATATTCGCGCAAGGCCCAGACCATCGCATCAAGCGGGTTGGTGATGCAGATGACAAAGGCGTCGGGCGCGTGATCGCGGATCCCCTCGCCCACCGATTTCATGACCTTGAGGTTGATGCCCAGAAGATCGTCGCGGCTCATCCCCGGCTTGCGCGCGACACCGGCGGTCACGATACAGACATCGGCCCCGGCAATATCGGCATAATCCGTGGTGCCGGAGAGCGCGGCATCGAATTTCTCTGCCGGGCCGGATTCAGCGATGTCCAGCGCCTTGCCCTGCGGAATACCGTCGGCAATGTCGAACAGCACAACGTCCCCGAGTTCCTTCATTGCCGCAAGATGGGCGAGCGTGCCGCCGATCTGCCCTGCGCCGATCAATGCTATCTTAGGTCTGGCCATCGAAATGTTCCCCGGTCGGTTTCATATGCGCCGGGTGCCTAGTCGCATTGCGTGCCATGTGCAAGTGCAGCATAGGGTCGCAAAGGGGCGCATTGCTTGCAATCCGCTGGCCAAACCCCGCGAAAACCATATGTTTGCGCGAAGGATCACTGTTGAGGGTACTCGTGGAGCTCGACTTCTTTTTCTTCGCAATCGCGATCCCGACGGTGATTTATGCTGGCATCGACAAGGCGGGATTCGGATCATCGGCATCAGTCGCGGCAACGGCGTTTCTGACGCTGATCCTGGATCCGGCGGACGCAATTGCGATCATGCTGCCTCTGCTTTTGGTGATGGATTTCGTCGCGCTAAAACCCAACTGGCGCAGATGGGACGCCCGCATTTCGCGCATTCTGGTAATAGGCGCACTTATGGGTGGCCTTTTGGGGGCCGGACTGATTTTTGTGATAAGCGATGGCGTGTTCCGCCTGATCATCGGACTGATCGCACTGGGATTTGTGGCCTTTCAGATCATTCGACGCGCCGGACTCCTGCCCACACAAAAACCGTTCTCCGATACGCTTGGTTACCTGTTCGGAACTGGCGCCGGCATCACCAGCTTTGTCGCCCATGCGGGCGGGCCGGTGGCAACAATCTACCTATTGTCCCAAAACCTGACGAAAGAGGCTTATCAGGCCACAACCATCATCACATTCTGGATCAGCAACCTGTTCAAAGTTGTTCTCTACGCCGCGCTTGGCCTGTTCAGCTGGCAATCGTCCCTCGCCAGCCTCTACCTACTGCCATTCGCGATTATCGGCACGCTTCTTGGCGTCTATGTGAACCGAGTCGTGCCCGAGAAGGTCTATTTCACGCTGATCTACGTGTTTCTGACCATCGCGGGCACGAAACTCATACTCGACGCCTTAAGCAACCTGAGTTCTGGATAAGCGCTATATCTGGTATTCGACCTGCCTGATTGTTTCCGGCACGGTTATGGGTCCCATTTTAACTTTGGTTTTCCCGAGCATATAGGCTGCGACACACGAGATGAGGTGTACGAATGCGTTGGCAGGCGATCTGTGTCGAGTGTGTTCCAGTCCCATGCTGGTTTTCAACTTATCGAACAGAGTTTCGATGATGAACCGCCTTCGCAACAGGATTTTGTTCAGGATTGGCAGGAGATAGTTTTTCATGTTGCGGCGAATGCCGGTGACGAGGTGGAGCCCACGCTGCCAGAGCCGTTGGAAGAGGGATTTGGAGATATAGCCCTTATCAGCAAATATTTTGCCTTCGAGGCCCGCGATCATGGCTTCAAACGGCTTTCGATCATCGACATTACCTGCCGTGATTTTGACGGCCATGATCTCCCCCTTGTTGTTGATGATTAGATGCAGTTTGAAGCCAAAGAACCAGCCCATTGTGCTGCGACCGCGCTTTGCCAGCCCCTTGAAGACCTTGTTTCGATTAATGCGGGCATTGTGGCAGACCGCGAGCTTAGTGCTGTCGGCAAAATAGACGCCGGTTTTTTCACCGCTGAAGCAGTGCAGCAGTATGCAAAACGGCACCATTAATCTTGGCATGAGGCTGACAAACCGACCATAGCTCGGGAGGGTGCCAAAGCAGTCACGGTATTTCTGCTCAACGCCATAAATCCAATAATGTTTGAAGTCCTTGAACGGCGACAAGTGAAACAAGACCATGATGAACAGGCTCTCCCCCAGGGTCAGCTTGCCGGAGCGAAGCCTCTGACGACCCGAGGGGATCAACCGGTGGCGCTCCCAGTCCTCGTAGGTTTTTGCAAAATCATCGAGACAGACAAAAAGTGCGGTGTTAGTGATCGACATGAGTGGCGGTCCATATTGTGTCGCTTTTGAACCTTGAATCATGGGGCAACGTACCTGGAAACCCCTCTCACCCCATACTAATCACGGGGGCATTCAGGCTGGTCAACACGGGGCAAAAGGTGCGCGCCATGGAGAACAACTTCCCAATCAACGAAGATCTCGCTTATGAGAAGATCCGGGACCTCATGTTCGACATGATGGAAGAGGACCCCAACCGTTTCTACGCCCTCACGGATAAGCTCAATGAACTGGCTGCGCTCCCTAAAAGAACCATGACACTTGTGCTCGATCTGATGGCTGCCACTCCCTTTCAGGTGATCATCCCGAAACACGTACGGAAAAATGACCCTGATACATTCAAAGCAGATCACGAAACCGTTTCAAATGTTCTATTTCTTGGAGAGTTTGGCGGAATTGCCGTTGAACTGGAGCCAAATGAGGCTTTGAGAGAACCGAGGATCATTTCCATAACAATGGTGGAAATCCCTCATCGCAACCCTCTGCGAAAAAGGGTCAACGAGTATCGTAAAAAACGAATCAAAAAAGGTAACTCCCAAGCACCCTGTCCGATAGGGTTGCGGGGTTTTGTTCCGTCAGAGCCGTGCGATGATCTGAGGTGGTGACAGGGTCAGGATTTCCAGGATGTTGAACCGGTGTTTTCTGGCCGTCGAGATGACGGACCTGATGTCGGCGAAGACCCGCGCGCCCTCGAGGGTGCGGAAGGTGCCCGAGATTTTCATGCGCAGCTTCATCATGCGCAGGTCCTGTTCGGCCTGATTGTTTGTGAATGGGACCGCGAAGTCGGCGATGAATCGCAAAACGTCATCGCGGTAGTCACGCAGGCGGAGGAGCAGGTTGTGGCCTGGCCGCCTGGCTTTTCGGCCGCGGGTGCCGGGGCTTTTGGCCAGCGGGGGCCGGCGTTCGTGGAAGGCGAGCCCCTTGGCGAGGATCGCCATGTATCTGGTGACTATACCCTGGCGAACCAGTTCCGGGAGTTCGGTCTCGCCTTGATCCTGAGCCGCGCATCTGAGCTGATTGGCGCTATGAAGCACTGCGCTCATCTCCGTCGCCCAAGGCTCTTTTTCGATCTCTTCGATGGCCTTGAGTTCGCGCAAGTGATGCGCCCCGCAGAGGGCGTGGGCGTCCACTCCGCTCATATGGGCGTAGTAGGGTTTCCAGTGATCATGAATGATCGTCCCGCCGGTCAGGAAGGTTGGAACAGCACCGCGTTTGGCGCTGATGCGGTAATGGGTGAAGGCGGTATCGCAGATCGTGTGCAGCCAGTGCAGCTTGCCGGCAACACGAAGTCCGGTCTCGTCCAGATGCCGAACGCCGCCTTCGGCAAGCCGGGCGAGAATGTGTTCAACCACGACACCCATCTTATTTGCCGCGCCGCGCGTCCAGTTGGTCACGCTGGCCGCGCACAAGCTGGTGGCCCCAAACAGGTCGCGCATAAGCTGGCAGACCCGATCCTCGGGTATCAGCTGCTGAACATTGCAATAGACCGCCACTGCCCGCATGCGCGTGCCATATTGCACATGCGCGGCCACGCCATCGGGAAAGCCAGCCGTCGTCGTGGCTCGACAATGGTCGCAACAATAAACCGCCGCCTGATGCTCGGTGACCTCCAGGCGTGGCGCAGGCAAGTCGAACACCTGACGCTTCTCGATCCCTTTCACCATCTCCGCCGTCAGGGCGCTCTGACAGGCGCTGCAATGCGTCGCCTCATGCCGTTCGACAAAGTCGGGTGTTGACGTCTGGCGCAGGGTGTCGCCCCGGTGGCCAACTTGGCCGCCACTTTTCTTTCCGGATTTGCCACGCAGGCTGCGCGGGGCTGGCTTCTTCAGGCCATCACTTGAAGGGGGCTTGCTGCTATTGCTGCTGTTCTTGGCCAACTGTCGGCGCAGGTCCGTGATCTCTTCCGCCATGCTCGCCAACGCAGCTTCAAGCTCAGCGATCCGACGCAGAGCCGTGGCGAGAAGTTGTTCAAGGGCGGCAACCTGATCCATCCCACCACTGATTCAGAGAAATCAACCCGGCGCCACAGAATTCAGACAAGAAAGAAAAAAAACACGCGCAAAATGGCAAATTCGACTCACCATAAAACTGACAATAACACTCAAACGTGGGGGGTGCTTGGGAGTTACCAAAAAACTACGAAAAAATTCTGTCGAGTAGTGCACTGGTGACGCCAACGTCTTATCCAGAATCGGGGTTAAGCAGCTAAAGCGCTGTGCCCATTGCCGGGGTTACCTCGCCCGTCGTGTTTTCGAAATTCTGCCCCGATGCCACAAGGCAAGTCACGCCGCTTGGCATGGTCACCGTAATTGTCCAGGTCCCGGTTTCAAGCGAGGCGTAAACCTCAATTACAGAATTGTTCGGCGCCAACCCGATTGACTGTCGGCTTTCGCCATAGGTCGCCGACAGTCGTTCGACCACCTTTTCGCGATCCGCACAGTTGCGGTTGGCCTGCTGGGCAAAGGCGTGCTGCGTTGCAAGAATCATCGCGCCGACACCCAGGGAGAGTGCTAGAAACCTCTGTTTCATCGTTTCGTCCCATATGTTTTCAGGCTGCCCGCGTGGGCCTTCCGGTTCTCCGGCAGGCGGATCTTGCCCCATTTCTCTGCTGTCGGACCTTTCGCACCGTGGTTCCGCGGCGGCCTTCCGAAGTGGTTCTCCCTCGTCCGACGGTTTGAACAGATTGCCCGAATCGGTGCCAAAATTCCGTTAATCGACCGTTCGGTGGGGCGGGGCAGGGGAATCGCGCTTGAAGTTTGACAGTAACTCCCAAGCACCCTGTCCGATAGGGTTGCGGGGTTTTGTTCCGTCAGAGCCGTGCGATGATCTGAGGTGGTGACAGGGTCAGGATTTCCAGGATGTTGAACCGGTGTTTTCTGGCCGTCGAGATGACGGACCTGATGTCGGCGAAGACCCGCGCGCCCTCGAGGGTGCGGAAGGTGCCCGAGATTTTCATGCGCAGCTTCATCATGCGCAGGTCCTGTTCGGCCTGATTGTTTGTGAATGGGACCGCGAAGTCGGCGATGAATCGCAAAACGTCATCGCGGTAGTCACGCAGGCGGAGGAGCAGGTTGTGGCCTGGCCGCCTGGCTTTTCGGCCGCGGGTGCCGGGGCTTTTGGCCAGCGGGGGCTGGCGTTCGTGGAAGGCGAGCCCCTTGGCGAGGATCGCCATGTATCTGGTGACTATACCCTGGCGAACCAGTTCCGGGAGTTCGGTCTCGCCTTGATCCTGAGCCGCGCATCTGAGCTGATTGGCGCTATGAAGCACTGCGCTCATCTCCGTCGCCCAAGGCTCTTTTTCGATCTCTTCGATGGCCTTGAGTTCGCGCAAGTGATGCGCCCCGCAGAGGGCGTGGGCGTCCACTCCGCTCATATGGGCGTAGTAGGGTTTCCAGTGATCATGAATGATCGTCCCGCCGGTCAGGAAGGTTGGAACAGCACCGCGTTTGGCGCTGATGCGGTAATGGGTGAAGGCGGTATCGCAGATCGTGTGCAGCCAGTGCAGCTTGCCGGCAACACGAAGTCCGGTCTCGTCCAGATGCCGAACGCCGCCTTCGGCAAGCCGGGCGAGAATGTGTTCAACCACGACACCCATCTTATTTGCCGCGCCGCGCGTCCAGTTGGTCACGCTGGCCGCGCACAAGCTGGTGGCCCCAAACAGGTCGCGCATAAGCTGGCAGACCCGATCCTCGGGTATCAGCTGCTGAACATTGCAATAGACCGCCACTGCCCGCATGCGCGTGCCATATTGCACATGCGCGGCCACGCCATCGGGAAAGCCAGCCGTCGTCGTGGCTCGACAATGGTCGCAACAATAAACCGCCGCCTGATGCTCGGTGACCTCCAGGCGTGGCGCAGGCAAGTCGAACACCTGACGCTTCTCGATCCCTTTCACCATCTCCGCCGTCAGGGCGCTCTGACAGGCGCTGCAATGCGTCGCCTCATGCCGTTCGACAAAGTCGGGTGTTGACGTCTGGCGCAGGGTGTCGCCCCGGTGGCCAACTTGGCCGCCACTTTTCTTTCCGGATTTGCCACGCAGGCTGCGCGGGGCTGGCTTCTTCAGGCCATCACTTGAAGGGGGCTTGCTGCTATTGCTGCTGTTCTTGGCCAACTGTCGGCGCAGGTCCGTGATCTCTTCCGCCATGCTCGCCAACGCAGCTTCAAGCTCAGCGATCCGACGCAGAGCCGTGGCGAGAAGTTGTTCAAGGGCGGCAACCTGATCCATCCCACCACTGATTCAGAGAAATCAACCCGGCGCCACAGAATTCAGACAAGAAAGAAAAAAACACGCGCAAAATGGCAAATTCGACTCACCATAAAACTGACAATAACACTCAAACGTGGGGGGTGCTTGGGAGTTACGTTTGACTGTGGATTAGAATTGGATTCTTGAGGATTCATCACTTGATGGAGTTTTGAGATGCCTACATTGACCAGCTATTTCAACGACATGGACGATCCTCGGGGTGGCAATGCCCCGCGTCACAATTTCTGCGATCTCATGACGATCAGCCTTTTGTGCGCGCTGTGCGGCGGTGAGACGGCGGTCGACATGGAGCTTTTCGGGCATATGAAGGAGGATTTCCTGCGAGAGTTTCTCGAATTGCCCCACGGCATTCCCTGCCATGACGCGTATTCGCGGCTCTTCCGCCTTATGAAGCCGTCGAGCTTTCAGGCCTTTTTCGACAAGTTTCGCACTGACTTTGCGGTCAAGGCTGGAGATGAGCCGGCAATCGCTATCGATGGCAAAGAGATGCGGCGCAGCTTTGACAAGGCCGCCGGGCAGTCGAACATGAACATCGTGACCGCCTTTGCCCATGGCGCGCGCCTGAGCCTGGGCATCGCAGAAAGCGCCAGGGGCGGCGGCGAGATACTGGCGCTGCGCGACCTGATCGGGATGCTTGATATCCGTGGCATCACCATCACCGCTGATGCGCTGCACTGCCAGAGAGAGACCTGCGAATTGATCGTGCAGGCGGGCGGCGAATATTGCTTGCAGCTCAAGGGCAACCAGGGCGACATGCTGGCTGATGTACGGGCCTTTGTTGACGATCAGGGTACTGATTACATTGATAAATATGACACGGTCGACGCTGACCACGGCCGCATCGAGGAGCGGTCATATCGCGTCTATAATGTGCCGCAGTATCTCACGGACATCCATAACTGGCCGCATCTACAAGCCTTCGTCCACGTCGTTTCTGAGCGAGCAGCAGATGACAAAACAAACCGGTCAGAGCGGATTTACCTCCTCTCCAAATGTCCCTCGGCTCAAGTTGCCGCTTCTCTGATCCGTGGTCACTGGCAGATCGAGAACAGTTTGCATTGGTCTCTCGACGTGGTGATGAACGATGATCAGCACCGCGCACGAAAAGATCACGCGCCAGCCAACTTCGCCGCCTTGAGGCGCATCGCTTTGAACATCATCAAGGCAAATCCCGCAAAAGGCTCAAACCGTGGGAAGTTCAAAAAGGCAGGCTGGAGCAATGACTTCCTCAAAACCCTCATCCAAGGCTTCTGAAGCGCGATTGCCCTGTGGGGCGGGGTGTATCCCCTTGAAGTACGTAAGATCATGCCTATATGATAGGTATGGCTAAGAAAAAACGTAACTCCCAAGCACCCTGTCCGATAGGGTTGCGGGGTTTTGTTCCGTCAGAGCCGTGCGATGATCTGAGGTGGTGACAGGGTCAGGATTTCCAGGATGTTGAACCGGTGTTTTCTGGCCGTCGAGATGACGGACCTGATGTCGGCGAAGACCCGCGCGCCCTCGAGGGTGCGGAAGGTGCCCGAGATTTTCATGCGCAGCTTCATCATGCGCAGGTCCTGTTCGGCCTGATTGTTTGTGAATGGGACCGCGAAGTCGGCGATGAATCGCAAAACGTCATCGCGGTAGTCACGCAGGCGGAGGAGCAGGTTGTGGCCTGGCCGCCTGGCTTTTCGGCCGCGGGTGCCGGGGCTTTTGGCCAGCGGGGGCCGGCGTTCGTGGAAGGCGAGCCCCTTGGCGAGGATCGCCATGTATCTGGTGACTATACCCTGGCGAACCAGTTCCGGGAGTTCGGTCTCGCCTTGATCCTGAGCCGCGCATCTGAGCTGATTGGCGCTATGAAGCACTGCGCTCATCTCCGTCGCCCAAGGCTCTTTTTCGATCTCTTCGATGGCCTTGAGTTCGCGCAAGTGATGCGCCCCGCAGAGGGCGTGGGCGTCCACTCCGCTCATATGGGCGTAGTAGGGTTTCCAGTGATCATGAATGATCGTCCCGCCGGTCAGGAAGGTTGGAACAGCACCGCGTTTGCTCCGCAGGATAGGCGGGGGTATGTGGTCTCTTTGTCATAGGGCTCACCTTTGGAGTGTTTTACCCTCCGGTAAACCCGGGGCGGTTCAGCTTGCGGAATTGATGGATCGCTTTGCTCACCTCAAAACACCAGACGGGCGCGCCGGGGTGGTACGTAATGGCAGTCATCCCGCCCGTGAAATCCAAACGGGTGTTGGACCTGTGACCGTAGAGATTCCAAAGATACGCTCGAAAACCGGCAAGCCAGTGAGTTTCCGCTCCGCGCTCGTACCGCCCTACGTGCGCAAGACCAAGACGCTGCAGGCTGCGATCCCCTGGCTCTACCTCAAAGGCATTTCCACTGGCGAAATGGGAACGGCGCTGAAGGGTTTGCTCGGGGCTAATGCCACCGGATTTTCGGCCAAAACAGTTGCCAGATTGAAGGCCGAATGGGCCGCTGAATACAGGGCGTGGCGCACCGCAGACCTGTCCCAAGACGAGTGGGTCTACATCTGGGCCGACGGTATTCACAGTGGCTTACGCGGCGAGGATCACAAGTTGTGCGCGCTGGTCGTGATCGGCGTAAATACCCGTGGTCAGAAACAATTTCTGGCAATCGAGGACGGCACTCGTGAAAGCACACAGAGCTGGAGGGAGGTTCTAATCGGCCTCAGAGAACGCGGTCTCAACACTCCAAAATTGGCCATCGGAGACGGTGCTCTGGGATTCTGGGCCGCTCTTGAAGAAACCTATCCGGGCACACCTCAACAACGCTGCTGGGTGCATAAGACGGGCAACGTCCTCAACTGTTTTCCCAAGTCCACCCAGCCAAAAGCCAAAACGATGCTGCACGATATCTGGCGCGCTGAAACGCGCAAGTCAGCTGAACAAGCGTTCGATCTCTTCGTGAAAACGTTTGAAGACAAGTACCCCAAAGCCACCGCCTCGCTTCAGAAAGATCGAACCGAACTGCTGGCATTCTACGATTTTCCCGCAATGCATTGGCAAAGCATCCGAACGACCAATCCAATTGAATCCGCCTTTGCCACGATCCGTCATCGCACCAAGCGCTCAAAGGGCTGTCTGGCCCGCGACGGCATGCTCCACATGATCTTCAAACTGGGGCAGTGCGCCGAACAAAACTGGCACAAACTTCGCGGCTTCAATCATCTCGCCGACGTCATCCAAGGCGTCAATTTCAAAGACGGCATCAAGCAAACCCAGACCGAAACCGCCGCCGCATGAAAGATCCCGCAAACACCAGATTTGACAATAACTCCTGATATTCACCATCGGTGCGGATGCCCCGCAGGCCGTCGTTGATCATCGCCAGCATCTCACCCGCTTGTGGGTGCGACTTGTGAACGACGACGTGCAAGCCAGCGACCGAGAGTGGCTGCGGCAGGATGTGGATCTTGTCGCCGAGGTCGTGCTCTTTCAGCGCGGCGCGTCCGGTGAATTCGTTGATCGCGACCACGTCGGCCTCGCCAGCGAGTACCATGTCGAAGCAATCCTTGACCGCGCGCGGTTGCTTCAGCGTGATCTTGTTGTCGACCAGCCAACGGCGGCCATTCTGATCCAGATCGAAGGTGAAGTAACCGGCTGGGCGACAGAGCGTTTTACCGACGATGTCGGCTCCTGGTTGAACGCCATCGGGCGCGATTTGTCGGCGAACAGCAGGACCAGAAGTTCGAACATCGGATCAGAGAAGGCGAGGTTCTGGCAGCGGTAATTGTCAGGCATCGCATCACAGTCGGGCTTGAACCACGGGAAGCCGAGATCGAGAAGGGCGTTGGACAGAAGCGGCTCAAAATGGCTGCCCCAGTCATCAACCCAGTGAATAGCGAAGCCCTGACCGGGTTGGGCCCGGTCCATCGCGGAATTCACCACCTCGGTCAGAAGACCGCCATTGTGGCTTTCCTTATGCGTGAACGGGGCATAGTCGGACCCTGTCAGAAGATTAATCTTCTTGCGCGTCGCGGCATTGCCAAGCTGCACCTGAACCGGGGCGGATGTGAGTTGAACGTCGGTAACGGCAGACCCGCCTTCAAGGCCAACGGGGAGCCCTTCGAGACAGGCGAGGTTGAGCGTCATGCCCACCGCGATGCGGTCGGGTTTGCTACCGATGCGCGCAATGTTGTTGTTGTGGATTGCCGTCCACATACCGGCGTTCTTGTAAAGCCGGTCAGCGATGCCAGACAGTGTGTCACCGCGCCCGACAACATAGGTCCCGCCGCAGGTTTCCGCTACCGCCGCGCCGGCGCCAAGGCTGGCGAGCGCAAAGGCGGCTGCCGTGATCAGTTTTTTCATTGGTTCCCCCTGGATAGAAAAAGTTGCACCGCATTCTCTGATATCGTGCGGGTTGTTTTTGAACTGCTATGAGTTTCGAATTTACGCATCATCCGGCCTCATTCATGGCCGACAGAATGGCGGGCAGGTCGATGGTACCGCCGTCGGTGAGATATGCGGCGGGAATGTCGATTTCGCCATTCTTTCGGGCCGCATTCAGAAGGTCAGTGATTTCGGCTGTGCCTGCGCCCTTGCTTTGGGCGTCGCGCACAATCGTTGCGATGGCGGCGAACTCTGGATCCGGGGCGCGCAACGCTGCCAGCGTGCCGGAAACGATGTCGGTGACGAGGCCGGATTCCCAATCTGTTGTGTCGGGTGGTGCGTTAAGTGCGGTGGACTGAACCGTTTCAATTTCTGTGTCTTCCGGCGCTTGCACAGCGGCGGTGTCGGCTGTTGGCGTGACAACCGGCTCGGATTCCGCGGGTTCTTCGAGGGGCAGTGCGACGAAATCTTCCGCGGGCTTTGGTGAAGCTGGAGTGGCCACGGGATCGGGTGCGTCTGCGACGTCGATATCCATTTCCAACCCGGTATTTTCGGGCACCGGCACGGGGGAAACGACAGCGGCTTCAGGTTCCTCTGGCGCCGTATCCACAGGTGCAGTGTTCGGGGCAGGAGTTGCGACAACCGGCGGTTCATTCGCGGGATCGGGGTGGATCACTGGCGGTGCGACTGGTTGCGGCGCTTCTACGATTGTCGGTTTGGGATCTGTGACCGGGACGGTTTCGGGGGTCGTTGTGGCGCGGGTCGGGACCACGTCGGTGGGCTCAAATATGAACTCCGGAGAGCGGACGATGGGGCGCTTGGTTGGTTTGTCCTCCGCGGCTGCCGATTTGCTGCGATCCACGTCGGGGGCCGACGGGTAAAGAAGAAAGGCGAGAACGCCGCCCAATCCGGCAGCCATAAGCCCGAGCTTGGCCAGTCGTGATACGCGCCGGTTGGCAGGCGCTGGTCGGGCAATTTTCTGGTACTTGCTAAGCGCATCATCTTCGTGGGCCGGAAGTTCTGTCGGCTGCGCGGCGGGTGTTATTGTGATGGTTTCCCGCCCGAGCGGAACGATGCGGATTTTTGAAGGTGCCTCGATCCGATTGATGCGCACAACGTTATCGGCCGCGTCAGGCGCGGACGTGCTAGACTTGTCCTGATCCGATGGCCTGTGCATCTGACCCAACCACTTCTGTTGTCAGGTGCTTGGCAGCGCACATAATCAACAGACTTCCCCGATGCGCGAAGTGTAAACAAATTGTAGCACGATGGTCAATATGAAGTGGACGCTGTGGATAAGTCTACCAGATGTTGTGGTTGTGTAGGAATGTCCTGAATTAGCATGAAATTACAATGAGTTGATGAAAGGACTGGATTGGGCGATGGAGTGGTCGCTTCCGGTGCATCGCGAGGACAGCAACAAAACCGCGCACGGACTTTCATTCGGATCAATGGAATACAGGATCGTGATTCACCCCGGAGTGACAGAATCGAGAGATTGGGCGAATTGAATGGGAGTTTGGCCTGAGGCGAACGCCACAGACCTGCGCCCTTCGCGCGGACTCAAGCCGCAGGCGCCGCGCGATCGCCTGCCCGCTTCTCGTGCAATGCATCACCATGCAATGCACTGCTGGCAAAACATTGCTTTGGCAATGTGTGAGAGGCCCCACGGGCTGGCGAGCGCTTAAGACCAAAAGTGATTTTCACAATGCCGACCTCGCGTCCTTTCAGATGTCGTAAACGTCGAGATCCTCGACGATCCGGGCATCGCCACGGAAATGGCGGGCCATCGCCGCCAGCGCGCCGGAATGCGCGTCGTCGGTGTCCATATGGGCGCGGAAATGGGTGATCAGCAGACGTTTGACACCGGAATTTGCTGCGACCCGCGCGATGTCTCCGGGGGTGGGTGACAACTCATCGACGGCGGGGTGCACCTGTTCGCCATCAAGGCGATAGCACCAATGCAAAAGCAGGTCTGCGCCCTGCTGTGCCTCAGTCAGCGCGTCGCAGATGCCAGCATCACCGGAATAGACGAAGGTCTTGCCGCCCGCGGTAATCTTGAACCCCATGCACATCAGCGCAGGTTGCATATGCGGCACTTCGAACGCTTCCAGTGTCCAACCGTCGCCGGCATAGGTGAACCCCGGCGCGATGTTGGTTACATTCGGGTTCGGCCACGGTCGGGGCAGTGTGCCGCCGCGGTCGACCCAGATCTGCTGGCTTGGCGGGAATTCCGTGCGCGCACGAAGGTCGTGGGCGAAGACGCCGTCGTCGCCGAACAGCCGGTTGGTGATATGCTCGATGGGATCGGGGCCAAAGACAGCGAAGTCATGAACGGCCTCGTCCCATGCCGCGTGCACGAGGCGCCCGTAATCGGCAAAATGGTCGGAATGCAGGTGGCTGAAGAAGATCAGATCGATGTCCGATAGCTTGTAGCCCGCCTGCACCAGCCGGTCGAACACGCCGCCGCCGCAATCAAACAGGACGCGCTGGTTGCCGATTTCGAGGAGATAGCCGGAGGACGCGCGGCGCACATGTGCTTCGGGAGAGCCGCTGCCCAGAATGGTGAGTTTCATGGGGATACCGATGGTGGCGGCGTGGCGCCCGGCGTGCCAAGTTTGAATGCAGCCTCGCGCCCGCCGAAGCTTTCGATCAACGCATCCTGATCGGCGAAGGCGCGGGCGTTAACTTCTTCCGGATCGCAGATTTCACGCATGGCGGATTTCATGTCGGAGAGTGTGGCGGCATGGGCCGGGTCGGCGGAAAGGTCGTTGGTTTCCTCGGGGTCGGATTGCAGGTCGAAAAGTTCGGGTTCAAAGCCGACATATTCGATCAGTTTCCAGCGCCCCTTGCGCAGCATGAAACCGCCGGAGACAGCGCCAACGGCGTGGTATTCGGAGAATATCGGGCGTTCGGCATCTTCCGGCGCGGCGGCGATCTCGGTTAAAGGCTTACCCTGGGTGTCGATTTCGGTGCCGAAATGGTCCACGATGGTGGCGGACAGGTCGAGGAGGTCGACGGGTGTGTCGACCGTTCCCGTGTCGACCCCGGGCCCGGCCATGATCATTGGAACCGCGACGCTTTCCTCGTAAAAGTTGGATTTTCCCCAAAGACCACGAGCGCCGACATTGTCACCGTGATCGGATGTGTAGACGATTGTGGTGGTGTCGGTCAGCCCGTTGGCGTCGAGAGCCGCGAGGATCTGCCCGACATTTTGATCCATCCAGCTGCACAAGCCGTAATAGGCGGATAGGGCAGCCAGCCGTTCTTCGGGACTTTCAAAATTGCCTTCGGAATCCATCAACGCATTTTGCTTTTCGAGCCAGGGGTGGCGCTCATATCCACTGGCAAGCGTCAATTTAGGCTCGAGCAACGAGCCGGGCGGGTACAGGTCAAAGAATTCCTGCGGCACGACAAGTGGGAAATGTGGGGCGACGAGGCCGACAAACAGGCACCAGGGCTTTTCATGTTTGGCGTGATCCTTCAGCCAAGCGGCACAGCGCTCTGTCACCGCTGCGTCATAGTCGGTGTATTTACTTGTGCCGGGACCGACATGGCCGCCCAGCATCCGACCGTCACGGGACATGCGCTCATCTTCGCGCCGGATCGAGCCCCAGACCATGCCAATGCCGTCAACCACATGCATCGGGAGGTGTTGGCGGTCAAACCCCGAAGGATCGTCATCGCGCCTGTAATGTAGCTTGCCGATAGATTCGACGCAGACACCCGCATCCTGCAGCGCGTGGCCCCAGCCGGGCGTTTCGCCGGTATAGGGCATGGCATTGTCCCAGTTGCCGATCTGGTGTGGGTATTTGCCGGTGGCAAAGGCAGCGCGGGCGGGGACGCAAATCGGGCTTGGCGTATAGGCGTTGGTGAAACGGGTGCCGCGTGCCGCCAGCGCGTCGAGGTTCGGGGTCTGCACAAACGGATGCCCGGCGCAGCCCATTGCACGCGATTGGTGCTCATCGGACATGATAACCAGAAGATTAGGGTGGGTCATGTGCCGGGCTCCGTATCCAGGGCGGATTCCAGTTTGTTGAGCGCGGTTTGGAAAGTCGTCAGCTCCTGTTCTGTCAGCGCCGTGCGCAAGCCGGCCTGCCGCTTTTGCATGTGGGGCAACGTTTCTTCGAACAGGCGGCGGCCCTCATCGGTCAGCGTCAGATTATGGGCGCGGTGGTCGGTTTCGTCTGTGCGGGATTTGATGAGTCCGTCTGCAATCAGGGTCTTCAGGTTGCGGCTGAGCAGGCCCTTGTCGATTTCAAACGCACGGGTGATTTCCGAAGAGCGCGTGTCATCCGCCCGCGCGACCAGAAAGATGATGCGCCATTGGGTCAGAGTCAGGCCCGCGACTTCCCGCAGCAACCGCGCGCCTTGGGCGTTCAGCTTCGCCTGCACGCGCGCCATTCGATAGGTCAGGAAGTTTGCAAGCTGCAATGCCTCTGGTGTGGTTGTGTTTTCCAATGGATCAGACATGAAAGGCAGCTTTTCCCAAAACGCTTGACCCGTCAACTAAAATGTGGCTCATTGGTGCGGATCTTTGATCCAGGGAGGATGTTATGAAAAAGATTCTGACCGGCGCGGTTGCGGCGCATGGTATAGCGTTGTCGGCAAGTGTTGCCGGTGCGATGGACTGGAAACCTTCGGGGCCAATCAAATTGATCATCGCTTTTGCCGCCGGTGGCGGTGCCGACACGCAGGCGCGGATGATTGCGGAGGATCTGCAGGCCAACAACGGCTGGGAAGTGATTCCAGAGCAGGTGACGGGCAAGGGCGGTGTCAACGCGCTGATGGCATTGAAGGACATGCCAGCGGACGGCACGGCGATTGCAATGGTTGTGACGGAAACACTGGGCTATAATTCTGCCGCGGCGAAAGACGCCGGGCTGTCGCCTGCTGATTTCACGCCACTGACCACCACCGCCGGATTCCAAATGGGTATTGTCGCCAAAGCCGATAAAGGCTGGAACACGATGGAAGACGTGATTGCGGCCGCCAAGGCGGGTGAAGACATCCGGTTCGGCACGATGAGCCCGAAGCTGTCCGATCTGGCGTTTCTGTTAGGCGAAGCTCAGGGTGTGGAATTCAACATCGTTCAGGTTCGCGGCGGCAAGGCCGTGATGAACGGCGTGACGGCGGGTGACATGGATGTTGGTTTTATGGCCGGTATTCAGGCCAAAGGTGTCGAGGCAGGTGATCTGGTCAATCTGGCATCAGCCCTGTCTGTGCCGCTGAACCAGACCCCGGACGCGCCGACGCTGGCCGATCTGGGTGTCGAATTCAATTCCGACGGGTATTTCGTGCTGGTCGCCCCGGCGAGCCTGCCCGACGATGCGCGCGCGGCACTGGCGGATGCGATTGGCGAATCGGCGTTGAGCGGCAAGCCATCCGGCCTGTTGATAAAGGCCTTTGGCGGGGCAACCGTCATCCAGGGTGAATCGCTGGATATGCTGGTGCAGATGGGCTTTGACGACGCAGGTGCGTTGATGGAAGCCGCGCAGTAAACTGAAACGATGACGACAGGGGCCGGGCCGATGGGGCGTTTTATGACAAGCGACCGTTGGCTCGGCCTCTTCTTTTTGGCTCTGGCACTGGTGATCATTTTCATCTGGGCGCCGCTGGATACCGGCAGCGGGATTGCCGAGAAGGTGCGGCGGCGCTGGTCGATAGGCGATGCGCTGGGGCCGACGGTGGCCGGGGTGGTGTTGCTGATCGGGGCGGTTCTGGCGGGGTGGAAGCCCGGCAAAGATGCGCCGCGATTAAGCCAGAAGAACGTGATCTGGGTTGTCGGGCTGATCGCTTTGTTCGCGGTGTCGATTGCCGTGATGCGTTGGGCGGGACCGCTAGCGGCATCGGTTACAGAAGAGGGTTACCGCCCGTTACGCGCGACGATCCCGTGGAAGTATCTGGGGTATCTTATCGGCGGCACGCTGATGGTGGGCGGTTTGACCTCGCTTGTGCGGGGGCAGTTCAGGGCAAGCGACTGGGTGGTGGCGTTGTTGGCGACGCTGTTCATCGCGTTAATCTATGACCTGCCATTTGACGATTTGTTGCTGCCGCCCAATGGGGACGTCTGATGGGGATGCTTGATCATCTCTGGTTGGGTGTGCAGGCGGTGTTTCTCGCCGATCCGGCGTTTACAGTTCTGGGCGTGGGCATCCCGATTACGATCCTGATGATCCTGTTCGGGTTCTTGTTGGGGATCGTCGTCGGAGCCACACCGGGGCTGGCGGGGCCGATGGCGATGGCGATCTCGCTGCCGATCCTGATCTCGATCTTCGGGTTCAACGATGATGCGTTTCTACCGGTTCTGGGCTGCCTGATCGGCATCATGAAGGGCGCGACCGTGGGCGGGGCGGTGCCCGCGATTTTGTTCAACACGCCGGGGACTCCGGATGCGTATATGACAGCGTTGGATGGATTCCCGATGGCGGAACGGGGCGAGGCGCGCAAGGCACTGCGCGTGGCGCATTTCTCCTCTGCGTCGGGTGATACGTTTTCAGACATTGTGCTGGTGGTGTGTGCGCCGTTTCTGGCGATCCTCGTCGAGGCGTATCTGGACTTGCCGGAAAAGACCGGGCTGTTGATTCTGTCGCTGGCTTTCATCGCAAGCGTGATCGGCGGATCGGTGGGCAAGGGGATCATCTCGATGGGGCTGGGGCTTTTGGCGGCGATGATCGCGACGGGGGAGGATTTCTATCCGCGCCTGACGATGGGCAATCAGGCGCTGGCAGAAGGTATTCCGATTGCTGCCGCCGTGCTGGGGGTTTTGATCCTTGGAGAAGTGTTCCGGTCGCTGGAGGACCTCCGCCGCAACAGGGGTTCAGGCGCATCGGCCACACATTCCGCGAGTGAAGGCAGTGGGCGTCTCGGTTGGCCGCTGATCAAAGGCCTGTCGCCAATCATTGCACGTTCTGCCATGATCGGGACGGCCATCGGAGCGTTGCCGGGGGTGGGCAGCACGCTTGCGGCGACCATTGGCTACACGTCCGCCAAGGCGCGGGCGCAGCGACGCGGGGAGGCGCCGCTTGGCTCAGGCGTACCCGAAGGCATCGCGGCGACGGAGGCGGCGAACTCGTCCGTGTCGGGCGCGAACCTGATCCCGGTCTTGAGCCTGGGCATTCCGGGCAATGCCGCAGCGGTGTTCCTGATCCTTGCGATGGATTCCATCGGCGGGTTCAATCCGGGGCCGGCAGTGTTTCGGTTGGAAGGCGGGGTAGAGGGCGAGGGCGTCAACCTTGAACTGGTTCTGGCATTCGGCCTTTTCGTGTCGATGTTCGTCGCAAATGCCCTGAACTGGACCATCGGCGGCGTGTTCATGCGCACGGTCGGCATCATGGCGCGGGTGCCGAAAGAACGGCTGCTGCCCATCGTTCTGCTGCTGACGCTGACGGCGATTTACGTGCAGGAGACCGCGCTGGTCGCTGTCTGGATCACCATCGCCTTCGGGTTTCTGGGCTATTTCATGCGCCGTGTGGGCATGTCGCCCTTGCCGTTTGTCATCGCCTTCATCCTTGGCGGCAATCTGGAAGCCACCGCGCGGCAGGCCTTTGCCGCAACCGGCGCCGACCCGTTTTTCCTGATCAACTCGCCCATCGCGCTGACATTCATTTTGCTGGCGATCGCGATCGTCACCTATAACTTGTGGAAGACCAAATGAGCCGACCGAATATCCTTCTGATTTCCGCTGACCAGCATCGCGCCGACTGCTTTGGGTTCGAGGGGCGCAAGATCAAAACACCGCATCTGGACCAACTGGCGGCAGACGGTACGCGGTTTTCCAACTGCATCACGCCCACGGTGGTGTGCCAGCCCGCGCGCGCCTCGATACTGACCGGGCAGTTGTGCCGAACGCATGGCGTGCATGACAACGGCATCGATCTGGACCCGGAGATTGGCGAAAAGGGGTTTGCCGGGGCGATGGCATCTGCCGATTATGACACCGCCTATTTCGGCAAGGCGCATTTTTCAACTTATCACACGTTTGAACCCACCGGAACGCCGGAATGCGTGAAGTCGTCGGATCAATATGGCGCGGATTGGTTCGGGCCTTACATGGGGTTCAACCACGTCGAGATGATGTTGATCGGTCATAACTGGTGGGCGCCGGAAAAGCCGCCCTTTGGGCAACATTATGAGCGCTGGTTTCACGCTGATGGGCGCGGCGATGAGAAAATCAAAGCCATGTGGGAGAATGGCGGCGACACCAAGGGCGCGGCGCAGACATGGCATTCGAAGCTGCCGGTGGCGTGGCACAATTCGACATGGACGGCAGATCGCACAATTGAGTGGCTCAAGCATTCCGATCACGACGATCCGTTCTGTGCCTGGGTGTCCTTCCCCGACCCGCATCACCCGTTTGACGCGCCAGAACCATGGTCGCGCTTGCATCCGCCCGAGGAGGTGGATCTGCCGGAGGATCGCAAGCGGTCGTTCGAAGGGCGGCCGTGGTGGCATAAACCCGTGCTGACCAATGAACCATCAGGGCCAAAGGAAGGCGCGGAGATCCGGAAGGCCTACAGCCGGATCCCGGAGCAAACGGATGAGAAATTGCGCGAGATCATCGCCAACACCTATGGGCAAATCGCACTGATTGACCACAATGTAGGTCGCATCCTGATTGCGTTGGAGGAGGCGGGATTGGATGAGAATACGATTGTGATCTACATCAGCGATCATGGCGATTGGCTCGGCGATCACGGGCTGATCCTGAAAGGCCCGATGCACTATGAGGGTCTGCTCAGGGTGCCGATGATCGTGCGCGGCCCCGGTGTGCCGGTCGGCAAGGTGGTGGAGGAGCCTGTCTCGACGATTGATCTGGGCCCAACGTTTTTTGACTACGGCGGCGCGGAGGCGCAGCTTGACCAGCATGGCGAAAGTTTGCGGCCATTGATCGAGGGCGAAGCCACCCGGGATTTCGCGATGAATGAATGGGATTTGCTGTCTGGGCGGACGGGTGTTCGGCTGTCGCTCAGAACGGTGCGGACGAAGGATGCAAAGCTTACGGTCGATCTGATCTCTGGAGCGGGCGAGATGTATAATCTGGCCGAAGACCCGAACGAGATGCAGAACTTGTTTGATCTGCCTGAAGCCGCCGGGATGCAGGCGGAGCTTACGGAATTTATTCATCGACGGCCTGACGATATCGGACCGGAGCGTGTGCCGGTGGGGATGGCGTAGCGTTGGGATTGGCCTGAAGCTGCCTTTCCAGCGCTCCTTTGATGAGCAACCTCATTGGCGGCCAACGCCTGCCCGTGGGATGGCGATGCAACATCTCAATGATGCGCTTTATGCCAGCAAAGTCCGAACGAACTCAAAGGATTGCACTGCCCTCATCAAATCGCCAGCCCGCCGGGACGGGCAGGCGATGGCCGGGGCACCTGCGGTGCTGTTAACCCGGCTGGGGTGGTATGCCTGAAGGGCAGCATTAGCCCAAATCTGAACGTCAGCACTCTTCGACTTAGTTGATCTTAGGTTCTGATCCGGCCCTCAGGCGGGCGATGTTTTCCCGGTGCTTGAAGATCACCAAAGCGCCGATCAGCGCGATCAAAACTGCGCCGTGCCAGTGATAGAAGATCAACGCATAAACCGGCGCGAGAGAGGCCGCGACGAGAGCAGACAGAGAAGAGTAGCGAAACAGCACGGCGACCAGCAGCCATGTCGCACAGGCCAGCGCGCCGACGGGAAAGCTCAAAGCCAGCAGCGTGCCGAGCATCGTTGCGACGCCCTTGCCGCCGCGGAATTTCAGAAAAACCGGGTAAAGATGGCCAATCATCGCGAACAGCGCGGCCACTCCTGCCGCATCTTCTCCGGCAAGCCAGCGGGCAATCAGAACCGCCAGCGCGCCTTTGCCCGCATCGCCGATCAGCGTGAACAGCGCGGCAAACCTGTTGCCGGTGCGCAAGACGTTTGTGGCGCCGATATTGCCCGAACCGATCTGGCGCAAATCGCCCAATCCGAACAGATGCGCCGCGACGATGCCAAAGGGGATCGAGCCGAGGAGATAGGCGAATACCGCTGTTAGGATCACCTCTGTCAAGGCGCCCCCCCGCCGTAGACCTGACGCCCGCCGACCCAGGTCGCAAGAACCCTGCCCTGCATACGGGCGCCATCAAAGGGTGTATTCTTCGACTTTGACCGAAGTGCGAAACGATCCAGAACAAAAGGCGCATCCGGGTCGAATAGTACCAGATCGGCGGGCGCGCCAACGGATATGCGCCCTGAATCCAGTCCAAGCCTTTCCGCCGGGTTCAGAGACATGGCCCGGAACAATTGCGCAAGCGTAAGCTGCCCGGAATGGTGAAGGCGCAAAGCGGCGGGCAGCAATGTCTCCAAGGCCACCGCACCCGATGCCGCCTCTTCAAACGGGCGGCGTTTTGATTCCTCGTCCTGCGGCGTGTGCATTGAGGAAATCACGTCGATCACGCCGCTGGCGACGGCCTCGATCATCGCTTGCCGGTCGTCTTCAGTGCGTAAGGGCGGCTTGATCTTGAAGAAGGTGCGGTAATCGCCGACGTCGAATTCATTCAGCGTCAGGTGGTGGATGTTCACCCCGGCGCTGACATCCATCCCCGCCTTCCTGGCGCGTTCCAGTGCGGGCAGAGCGGCGGCGGTGGAAATATTGTCAGCGTGGTATTTCGCCCCCGTCATTTCCACCAGTGCAAGGTCGCGCTCCAGCCCCAGACGCTCTGCCATTGGGGAGACGGACGGCAGGCCGCGAAGGGCGGCGAATTTGCCCGATGTTGCTGCGGACCCGGCGGACAAGACCGGTTCCTGCGGATGCGCGATCACCAGCGCGTCAAGTGACCTTGCATAGGTCAGACAGCGCGAGAAGACTTTGGTGTCGGCGGTGACATGATCGCAATCGCTGAACGCCACGGCGCCGGCGTCTTTCAGAAACCCGATTTCAACCATCTCGCGCCCGCCGAACCCTTTGGTCAGCGCCGCCATGGGCAACACGTTAACAGGCGCGGCCTCGCTCGCGCGGCGGGTGACGAATTCCAGCTGTTCGGGGCTGTCGATTACCGGCATCGTGTCGGGCCGGGTGATCATCGTGGTCACACCGCCAGCCGCCGCCGCAAGGCCCGCGGTGCGAAAGCTTTCCTTATGCCGCTCTCCCGGTTCGCAAACCTTTACCCCAATATCGACGATGCCGGGGGCTAGGCACCTACCGCCTGCGTCCAGAACTTCCTTTCCGCCCTCTTCGTTCACAGCGGCAATGCGCCCGTTTTCGATCAGGACCGAGCTGACATCTTCCGTCCCGGATTCGGGGTCGATCAGGCGTGCGTTGGTGATCAGGAGGCTCATGTGGGTTTCTCCTCTAACATCACCAGCGCGGTTTCGATCAGCTCTTTCACGTGCTGCCCGTCGTAAATGCAGAAGAACCCCAGCCGGTAGTGATTGGTCCCATACCGACCACGTGAAGAGAAGCGGTGGAAAACCACATCACCCGGTGTTCGCCCGTTCCATATGACGGCGCGCCCGGGGCGCAACCGATACCGCCGGACCCAGAAGCGCCCGAGCGCGCGAATGGCGGTCAGTGCCCTCAGATTTGTCAGCGCATACCAGGTGCGGGCGCGCCAGAACGCGTCGATCCGGGGCTTCCACCAGAGGAAATAGCCGAGCGCGCCCAGAAGCGTGGCAACAAAAAGAAGCATCACCGCCACGTAGAAAGGGTGGCCCCATAGGGTCGGGCCGATAGTGACAACGAGGAGCAGACAGATGCCGACGATCAACACCGTAAGCCCGACGCGCCGCCACGGTTCCAGATCGGCGCGCTGACCGGGCTGGACTGCCGGGTCGGGTCTGCCATGCCAGAGGACATCCTCGCCCGCGCGCAATTCACCTGCCCAGTTCATGCGTCGTCTTTCTGGATTTGCCGGACGAGGCGATAGACCTCTTCGCCACCCTCGACCCTCTCAAATCCGATCCGCACAAGACGGGAGCCGTTCTTGGTGCGACGGTATTCTTCAGCGAAATAGAGGCTGGCAGGGTTGCCGGGCTCGAATGTGATGCGCGTCTTGCGGTCGATCTGATAGCTTTTCAGTTTCCGGCCCATCATCGGAATGTCGGTCGCGATGAAGGCATGTTCATTGGTCAGCGTGTACCAGGTGTGCCGCCGTGACCATGCCGACCAGATTGGCGGCCCGATGGCGAGGCTGAGGCCGACGAAGAAGTGGATCAGACCGAAAGCCCAGAAAAACCCGCCCGCCTGTGACGCCATAATCATCCAGAACAGCGCGAAACCAGCGAAAGCGAGACCGAAGAGGAAGGTGAAAGCGTGGGTGACTTTGAAGACGAAGCGACCGTCAGGGCGCCCTTGCCACAGGATTTCCTCTCCCTCATCGAGGATGCCTTCCCAGCCCGCCGCGGCGTTCATGCGGCTCTCCGGTTCTGCACAAGCAAATCCATCGCCGCCATGCGCACGGCGACGCCCATTTCGACCTGTTCCTGAATGACCGAGCGGTGGATGTCGTCGGCAATGGTGCCGTCGATTTCAACGCCCCGATTCATCGGGCCGGGATGCATGACGATGGCGTCGGGTTTGGCGTGGCTGAGTTTTCCGGCATCGAGCCCGTAGCGGTGGAAGTACTCGCGTTCGGACGGGATAAAGCCGCCGTCCATGCGCTCGCGTTGCAGGCGCAGCATCATCACGACGTCGGCATCCGCCAGCCCCTCGGCCATGTCGTCAAAGACCTCGACACCCCAGTCGGCTGCACCCGATGGCATCAGCGTCGGCGGGCCGATCAGGCGGATGCGGCTTTCCATCTTGCCGAGCAGGTGGATGTTGGAACGCGCGACGCGGGAATGGGCAATGTCGCCGCAGATTGCCACACTCAGGCGGTGCAGACGGCCCTTGGCACGGCGGATCGTGAGCGCGTCGAGCAGGGCTTGCGTGGGGTGTTCATGCCGCCCGTCGCCTGCATTCAGGACCGCGCAGTTTACCTTTTCGGCCAGCAGGTTGACCGCGCCCGAATGCGGGTGCCGCACGATCAGAAGATCGGGGTGCATCGCATTCAGCGTCAGCGCGGTGTCGATCAGGGTTTCGCCCTTTTTGACGCTGGATGTTTGCATCGCCATGTTCATGACATCCGCGCCAAGGCGCTTGCCCGCAATTTCAAAACTCGCCTGTGTGCGGGTCGAGTTTTCGAAAAACATGTTGATCTGGGTCAGGCCCTGAAGCGCGTCTGAATGTTTCGCGCCCTGCCGGTTTTTCTCGGCATATTGATCAGCGAGATCGAGAATGGTGGTGATATCTGCAGGCTGCAGCGGTTCAATGCCCAGAAGATGCTGGTGCGGGAACGTCATGTGCGCCCTTTGTTCAAACTCGCGCGCTTATAGGCACCGGCGCGGGGTTGGGCAAGCTTTCGAATTGGCATGTTGCCAATCCGACTGATGCGAGGGGGACGCTGTCCCCCTCGCGCTCCCCCTGCCGTATTTGTGACCAAGAAGAATGGGGTGGAGGCGGGGTGGATTGAGGGGTAGTTTTGCGCCGTGGCGGATGAACTTTCATATCACGCGGCCCTTGCGGCGCTGGACTGGCAGGTAGAACTGGGGGCGGACGAGGCCATTCAGGATACGACGGTCAACCGGTATGAGGTGGTGGTACAGCCGAAACCGGCGGCCAAGCCTGTCGCCAAGGCAGAATCGGCACCGGGCGCGAAGCCCGCCGAGATTGACGGCGCGATGGTTGCAAGGGATGTGGCCAGTGCAGCCGGTGATCTGGCCGCTTTGCAGAGCGCGCTGGAAGCGTTTGAACTTTGTGAATTGAAGCGCGGCGCGCGCAACACGGTGTTTGCCGATGGCAACCCGGCGGCGCGGGTCATGGTGATTGGCGAAGCACCGGGGCGGGATGAGGATATTCAGGGCAAGCCGTTTGTTGGCCGCGCCGGGCAGTTGCTGGACCGGATGCTGGCGGCGATAGATATGGGCCGGAACGAGCCGGACGCGGACAGGTCTGTTTATATCACCAACATCCTGCCTTGGCGTCCGCCCCAGAACCGTGATCCGCGCCCCGAAGAGATGGGCATGATGCTGCCTTTTGTGCATCGCCATATTGAATTGGCCGAACCACAGATGATTGTTCTTATGGGCAATATTGCCTGCCAGGCGTTGCTGGGGAAACGCGGGATCACGCGGTTGCGCGGGAATTGGGGTGAGGTTCTGGGGCGTCCGGCGCTGCCAATGTTTCACCCGGCCTATCTGCTGCGTAACCCCCATGCGAAGCGCGAGGCATGGGCCGACCTGCTGGCGCTGCAGGCGCGGTTGCGGGCGCTGTGATGCGGGTTCTGGCGTTCTCTGATCTGCACCACTCCCGCGCTCGCGCCGAGGCGCTCGTGGCCGCGAGCGAAGAGGCGGATCTGGTGATCGGGGCCGGCGATTTTGCCAATCATCGGCAGCATGTGCCCGAAGCGATGAACCTGATGGCGGGTATCGCCATGCCCTTTGTTGTCGTCCCCGGCAACAATGAAAGCGATGTAGAGTTGCGCGACGCTGCCCATGCCGGGACCACGATGTTGCATGGACAAGAAGTTGTTCAGGGCGGGATCAGGATCGTGGGCATCGGCGCGGGCGTGCCCGTGACGCCGTGGGACTGGTCCTTTGATCTGACCGACGATGATGCAGAGAAAATGCTGTCCCCCTTCAAAAGCGCGGACATCTTGATCACGCACTCGCCGCCAAAAGGTGTGGCAGACAAGAATTCGGCCGGTATGTCGCTTGGCTCGCAAGCGATTTTCGACGCGATAGAACGGCTGCAGCCCTCCCTTGTTCTTTGTGGTCATATCCATGAAAGCTGGGGGCAGGAGGGGCGGATCGGGCCATCGCGCATCTGCAACCTTGGACCCACACCGAACTGGTTTGAGATATGAGCGGTATCGACGACGGCAAAGACTTTATCCCCGTGCGCATCGCGGTTCTGACCGTGTCGGATACACGCACGTTGGCGGATGACAAAAGCGGACAGGTGCTGGTCGACCGGATAACGGGCGCGGGTCATTCGGTGGCCGCGCGCACGATTCTGCCCGATGAGCGCGCGGAGATCGCCGGCCAGTTGCGCGATTGGTGCGCGGATCCCGACATTGATGTGGTCATTTCTACCGGCGGTACGGGGTTGACGGGCCGCGATGTCACTGTCGAAGCGCATCGCGATGTCTATGAAAAGGAAATCGAGGCTTTTGGACCTGTGTTCACATTGGTTTCGATGCAAAAGATCGGCACCAGCGCGGTGCAAAGCCGCGCCACCGGCGGCGTGGCGAATGGTACCTATCTGTTCGCCCTGCCCGGTTCGCCGGGCGCCTGCAAAGATGCATGGGACGAGATATTGGCCCGTCAGCTCGACTATCGTCACCGTCCGTGCAACTTTGTCGAGATTTTTCCGCGATTGGACGAAAAACAGCGACGGAAATAAGCGATCAGCCCGTTTAACAAAACGTGACAGTGCGTGCGGTTGGTAATAAGGGCCGTTTCGCGCTATTTCATGCGTTGTGGATTGATCATCGAAAGGTCCGGTATCCATGCGGTTTCTGATACGCTCGATGTCAGGCGTGTTCCTTCTGGCCGTGACGCTGGGGGTTTTGGCCTATGCGGGGCTGACAATCCGCGGTGCCGTTCAGGAACGGATGGCGCAGGAAGACCGGGTCAGACCGGCGCGGGAACGGGTGTTTGCGGTCAATGTGATCCCATTTGAACCCGGTGACATCACGCCCGTCATGGCCACATTCGGCGAGGTGCGCAGCCGCCGCACGCTTGAACTGCGTGCCACGGCGGGTGGCACGGTGGTGACGCTGGCGGATGCGTTTGAAGAAGGCGGGCAGGTCGAAGAGGGGCAGCTTTTGCTGGCCGTGGATGCCACGGACGCCAAATCGACCTATGAAATTGCCGAAACAGATCTTGCAGAGGCGCAGGCGGATGCGGTTGATGCCGTGGCCGCGCTGGCGCTGGCGCGGGAGGATTTGTCGGCGGCGGAAGAACAGGTTGCGTTGCGTGAATTTGCACGGGTTCGGGCGGAGGAACTGTTCGAACGCCGCATCGGAACAGAGGCCGCGCTGGAATCCGCGATATTGGCTGAAGCCTCGGCCAAGCAATCGGTGATTTCGCGCAAACAGGCCGTGGCGCAGGCCGAAGCGCGCATTGCGCAGACTGAAAACGCGGTCGCTCGGCGTGAAATCGCACTGGCCGATTCCAAACGGCGGCTGGAGGAAACAGAGCTTTACGCAGAGTTTTCTGGAACTTTGTCGGGCGTGTCCGCCGTCAAGGGTGGGCTGATCCAGAACAACGAACGCCTGGCGGAACTGGTCGATCCGGCAGCGCTGGAGGTGTCGTTTCGCGTCTCAACCGCTCAATATGCGCGGCTTTTGGATGACGGCGGCGCACTGATCCCGGCAGATGTCGATGTGGTTCTGGATGTTCTGGGTACTGATCTGACCGCAAAGGGAAAGATCAGCCGGGAAAGTGCAAGCGTGGGCGAGGGTCAGACCGGGCGCTTGATCTTCGCGCGGCTGGAAGGTGCCAAAGGATTTCGCCCCGGAGACTTTGTGACGGTTCTGGTGGCAGAGCCGACTTTGCGGTTCGCGTTTGAATTGCCCGCGGCGGCGGTGGATGCAGCAGGAGAAGTTCTGGTTCTGGGCGAGGAAGACAGGCTGGAGGTGGCACAGGTCAATATTCAGCGCCGACAGGGTGACAATGTCATCGTGCGCAGCCGTGATCTGCGCGGGCGTGAAATCGTGGCGGCGCGGTCGCCTTTGTTGGGGGCAGGTATCAAGGTGCGCCCGATCCGCCAGGGTGACAGCACAGAACCGGAAGCGCCGGAAATGGTTGAGTTGAGTGAAGAACGCCGCGCCAAGCTGGTTGCCTTCGTAGAGGGCAATAAAAGAATGCCGGCGGACGCAAAGAAACGTGTTCTCGCGGCGCTGCAGGAACCGAAAGTCCCAGCACAGATGGTGCAGCGTATCGAAGCGCGGATGGGGGGCTGACCGGTGGCAGAAAGGTTTAGCCGCGTTGGCGGTATCCTCAGCTATTTCACCCGCCATCGCACCGCGGCGAACCTGTTGCTGGTCATCCTGATTGCCGCTGGTCTGACCGCCTTCCCGCGTATGCGGGCGCAGTTTTTTCCAGATGTCATCATCGACAATGTACGCGTGAACGTCGCCTGGGACGGTGCCGGTGCAGAAGACGTTGATCGCGCGATTGTTCAGCTATTGGAACCGGCCCTTCTGGCCGTGGAAGGCGTGGAAAGCACGGCGGCAACCAGTCGCGAGGGGTCAGCACGGATCGTGCTGGACTTCGAGCCCAACTGGGATATGGCCCGCGCGGCGGAGGACGTTCAGGCGGCGGTCGATACGGTAAGCGACCTGCCGGTCGACGCCGAAGACCCGGTTGTGCGCCGCGGCGCTTGGCGCGATCGGGTGACGGATGTGGTGATTACCGGGCCGGTTGGCGTGGATCAGCTGGGGCGGTTTGCCGACGAATTCGTCACGCGGTTGTTCGCTGCGGGTGTGACGCGGTCCACGATAAGAGGCGTAGCCGCAACAGAAACTGTGGTGGAAATCCCCTCGATGGCGCTGGTGCGCCACGACATTACGATGGCGGAAATCGCCGAAGCCATCGCAGCGGAAGCGGAGGCCGACCCGGCGGGAGATGTTGACAGCGCCAATGCCCGCGTGCGCACCGGCATTGCGAAACGCGATGCCGACCAGATTGGCGCAATCGTCCTGCGGTCAAACGCGGATGGATCAAAGCTGCTTATTTCCGACATCGCGCGGATCAATGTCGGCGGTGTGGACCGCGAACGCGCCTATTTCGTGGGCGAGAACCCGGCAATTTCGGTACGCGTGGATCGGTCGAACAAGGGCGATGCCATCGACATTCAGCGTCAGGTTCAGGAGGTTGCGGAAGAACTGCAATCCACCCTGCCCGCCGGTGTCACTGTTGAACTTATCCGCACGCGCGCCGAGGCGATCACCACCCGCCTCGATATCCTGTTCGACAACGGCATGATGGGGCTTGGTCTTGTCGTCGCGCTGTTGTTCCTGTTTCTGAATGCGCGCACGGCCTTTTGGGTGGCGGCGGGCATTCCGGTGGCCATGACCGCGACCATCGCGCTGATGTATCTGGGCGGGCTGACGATCAACATGATCTCTCTCTTCGCGCTGATCATCACGCTGGGGATTGTGGTAGATGACGCCATCGTCGTGGGAGAACACGCCGATGCCCGGGCGCGCAAATTTGGCGAAGGCCCGGTCGAGGCGGCAGAAAACGCCGCGCGGCGGATGTTTCCGCCGGTGTTTTCGGCCACGCTGACCACGATTATCGCGTTCTTCGGCCTTGTCGCCATTGGCGGACGTTTCGGGGATTTGATCATCGCCATCCCGTTCACGGTGATCGCCGTATTGGCGGCGTCGCTGGTGGAATGCTTTCTGATCCTGCCCAATCACATGGCGCATTCACTGAAACATTCAGCGAAAGAGCATTGGTATGACTGGCCATCACGCGTCGTGAACCGTGGCTTCGTCTGGTTCCGCGAAACGCTGTTCCGCCGGTTCATCAAAGTCGTGATCTGGGCGCGTTATCCGGTTTTTGCCGGTGCGGTGCTGATCCTGTCGCTGCAAGTCGCGCCATTCATTACCGGCGACCTGCAATGGCGGTTCTTCAACGCGCCTGAACGTGGCTCTGTCAGCGGCAATTTCGCGATGGCGCCAGGGGCGACCCGCGAAGATACGATGGACATGATGCGCGAGATGCAGCGCGCGGTCGAGGCGACGGCAAAGAAATACGCCGACGAAAATGATGGTGTCGACATCATCGACTATGTCGTTGCCGAGGTGGGCGGAAATACTGGTCGCGGGTTGTCTGGCGTCGAAACGAAAGAGACGTTCCAGCTTGGGTCCATCGCGATTGAACTGATCGATGCCGATTTGCGGGTTGGGTACTCAAGTTTTGCGTTTGTGGCTGATCTGCAGGACGAAGTCAGGAAACATCCGCTGGTCGAAACTGTCAGTTTCCGTGGCTGGCGGTCTGGCCCGGGCGGTGATGCGCTGGATGTGGAACTTTATGGCGCGGATTCCGAGACGCTGAAGGCTGCCGCGGAAGAGTTGAAAACACAACTTACGCAGTTCGCCGAGGTTTCGGCGTTGGAAGACAGCCTTGCCTATGACAAGGAGGAGTTGGTTCTTGACCTTACCCCGCAAGGTCAGGCGCTGGGCTTCAACATTGACACGCTGGGCCGCGTGTTGCGCAACCGGTTGAACGGGATCGAGGCGGCAAGTTACCCCGATGGCCCGCGTTCGGCGACCATTCGGGTTGAGTTGCCCGCTGGCGAGTTGACTGCCGACTTCCTTGAACGCACCCGGATGCGGACCAATGCGGGGCAATATGTGGCACTGGCCGATCTGGTGAGTGTTGACACCATCGCCGGGTTCTCGACCGTGCGGCGGGAGAACGGTCTGCGGCTGGTGTCTGTCAATGGCGACATTTCAGAAGATGATCCGGCGCGGGCGACAGCCGTTTTGGAGGCGTTGGAGGCGACGATCCTGCCCGAGATCGAGGAGCGATTTGGTGTCGTCTCCGAATTGAGCGGGCTCGCGGAGCAGGAAGCCGACTTCCTGAATGACGCGCGCACCGGGTTCATACTGTGTCTGCTTGGAATTTTCCTGTGTCTGGCGTGGATTTTTTCAAGCTGGACACGGCCCATTGTCGTGATGGCGGTGATCCCCTTCGGGCTTGTCGGTGCATTTTACGGCCATGTTCAGTGGGAGGTACCCTTGTCGATGTTCTCGGTCGTTGGCCTGATCGGCATGACGGGTATTATCATTAACGACAGCATCGTTCTGGTGACGACGGTTGATGAATATGCCGATGAACGCGGGCTGGCCCCGGCGATCATCGATGGCGTGTGCGACCGTTTGCGGGCGGTGATCCTGACCACTGCGACGACGGTTCTTGGGCTTATGCCACTGCTCTTTGAGCAATCCCAGCAGGCGCAGTTCCTGAAACCGACGGTGATCACGCTGGTCTATGGGTTGGGCTTTGGGATGTTCCTGGTGCTGTTGATCGTGCCCTCGGTGCTGGCAATGCAGATGGATGTGGCGCGGATGTTTGCCGCCTTGCGCCGCGCCCTGCGGTTCCGCTGGTCGGGGCGGTTCGTCACCTCGCTGGTGGTCGTTGCTCTGATCGGGGTGGCTTTGCTGTTCGCGGGGACATTCGGGGCGTTGGTGCTGGAGGGATCGATGGCGCCGTTGATACTGTCAGCTCTGCCCGAAAACCTGACGGCGGGCAGCTTGCAAGCCGTGTTCGGCGTGTTTCTTACTGGCGCATTGGTTTGGGTGTTGATTGTTGCGATCATTGGGATCATCGCGGCGGCGGTTGCTTCTAGGGCTTACAAAGAAGCCGCGTGAGGCAAATCCCAATTTTGATCGTTTCCTCTTTGCGCAGTGATAATTCGAACAATTGAACCACCCCGCGCGGAATCAAGTCCTTTGGTCCGCCGCGCAATCGACGACGCGCCCCAACGCGGCGGCGATTTGGCTGAGGTTGGTGGCAACGTCGAAGGTTCTACGGACTTGTCGAGATTAACTGGACCGCGCTGTTGTTGGATCGCCACCACGCGCGTCGTCGATCGCGCAGCTCGGGTCAAAAATGGAAACTGAAATGGGTTGATGCCCCTGCACAGCTATATCAATCCACCAAATCCTCCAGCAACACATCCGCCGCCTTTTCCGCGATCATGTAGACCGAACTGCAGATGAAATATCCCGGTATCTTCGGGAAGACCGAGGCATCGACGACCCGCAATCCTTCAACCCCGTGCACGCGAAACCTGCTGTCAACGACGCCACCCATACTTTTGGGCATCATCGCGCAGGTTCCGCAGGCATGGTGTCCCCAGGCATTGTCCTTCACATGTTGCGCAATATCGGCATCCGATGACACGCCGCGCCCCGGCGTCGTCTCTTGCTTGACGTTATCGCCAAGCGCCTCGGACACTTTGCGCACGAATTTCACACCAGTGACCATTGCGTCTAGATCCGCCTGCCAGTCGCCGTTGCCGGTATCGAAATAGTTGAACTGCACGTCGGGCGGGTCGGCGGGGTTGCCGGACCGCAGGCTGACGGTACCGGCGGTGTTGTGGGTATAGGCCTTGAGGATCGCCCAGGTCAGATAGTTCGGCTTTTTGATCAGCTCCGAATAGCCTTTGAAATAGCCGTGAAAATCCACAAGCACGGAGAAGCAAAACAAATCCGGCACCGCCAGCGTTGGATTGGATTTCAGCTCAACCGCAAAGATCGTGCCATTGGACATGTAGATGCCCTTGCGGCGGCGTTTCCACCGGCGGAAGTTGCGGTCATTGGTCGTGAACGTCGCGCCCTTCAGCGCCTCCCACGGTTCCTTCATCTCGTGGACGACACCGATTTCATAGCGGTCCTGCATGTTCTTGCCGACGCCGGGCAGGTCGATTTCCGGTGTGATGGCGTGGCGGCGCAGTTCATTTGGGTCGCCGATACCGGACAGCATCAGGATCTTGGGGGTGTGGAAAGAGCCACCGGCGATCACGATCTCTTTGGCGGTGGCCGCGTGTTCACTGCCGTCATGGGTGTATATAACGCCGGTTGCCCGACCGTTTTTGATAACGACGCGCTGAACCTCTGCCTCAAGTTTCAGCCGTATCCGGTGGCAGGGGCGATTCATCGCCTCGATCAGACGTTCGCGCGCGCCGTGGCGGGTGTGATTTCGCGTCGACATAGGTGCGATGCGCACGCCGGATCCGTGCATATGCCAAAGCCGTCGCTCGTTGGGGTCGGGATAGGATGTGTCAAAATCGGCGGCGTTATAGGGATAGGCCGCCGCGGCGGCGCCGACGGATTTGACGATGTCGCGGCGCAAAAGGCGGTCTTTCAGAATCTTCAGCGGCATCGCAATTTCGGTCTGCAGCCACCCCCACCAGCCGTGACCGGTGGGGTTCCATCCCGTCAATCGCTCCAGCCAGCGCCACAGGAAGATGCGGTGGCGGCAGCGCTCGATCCGCTCCCAGTATTTCTGCATCTTCGGCGCCTTCCACGACGCATCGCCGGTGACATGCGCCATGTGGTTCCAGTCAACATCGTTGGGCTTGACGATGATCATCGCGTGATGCGCCGAACAGCCGCCCAGACCCCGGTTTCGGGGATAAAGGATGGCGTTGTGGTCCGCGTCGTATTTCGTGTCACGTTTCTGGCGCGTGTCGTCGGCGTAGTGGCGACACCAGATGTCTTCGGCCATGCCGGGGTTTTCAGAGGCGAAGGGGTGGAAGGCCGGAACCTGCAGGTCGGCCTGCAGGTCGCGTTCACCACTGATCTGTGCAGATGGGTCCAGCGGATCCGGCCCCGCCTCCAGAACCAGCACTTTCTTTCCTTCATCCCCCAGACGCGCGGCAAGGACGGCACCTGCGGCACCGCCCCCAACGACAATCACGTCATATTCCGGAGTGGAATTCATGCCCGGCGTTTACATCCGTTTCAGGAAAGCGATCAGGGCGTCCTTGTCCTCTGCAGAAAGGTCGGCACCAAAATAGTGGCCCTTGTTGACAACGTAATCGGGGCATTTCGACAGGCCGACCAGTGTGTCGATCATGCCGGTGTCCTTGATCACGTCTTCGGCGTGGACCTGAATGGCCGGATCAGCCAGTTGTTCGGGCGAACACTGTCCGCCCAATTGCTTGACCGTTTTGATCAGCGTCGGGCCAGCCTTGGCCAGTTTCCAGCCATGCTTCAACAACGTGGTGTCCGGGTCGTCATTGTCCGGCAGAAGCTCTGTGTTCACCAGCGCATTGATCGGGAAATCCGCCGGGAACGGACCGACCGCGACCGCGCCGTCCTTGGTGATCGCCCATGGTGCCAGCCTGTTCAACAGGCCTTTCCAGTTCTTGACGATATCGGGCGCGAAACCTTTCGGGACCATCAGGCAAGCCGGGGCGGACAGGCGATAGATTTGCCCCGGCACCGGGCTTTCGGTCATCGCATCCATGTTGCGCGTTTCGGGGTTCAGCATCTTGCGGATGGAACGTTCAAAGTTGCGGACCCGGTTTTCGGTGCAGGGCATGTAAGGGTCGTCGGGATGCGCCGACGGGCAGGACACGTGGGCGGGATATTCGTAGCCCTGGCTGTATGTGTCTTCAGCCGGATTATAGACGTAACCGGTTGGTTCCGGCGCCGCCCCCTCGTCGGCCTCTGACGTGGCCGTCTCGGTGCTCGTGTCCTCCGTCGCGGGCTCCTCGGTCGCCATCGCCTCCATCGGCGTAGGCTCCGCCGCCGCGTAATAGTCCGGAGAATAGTAGTGGCGTTCAAACCCAACCGAGTTGTTCAGGAGATAAGGCGCGGAGGTCCAGAGAGAGACCAGAGCGGCGGGCCGCAGATAGCCGCGCCCGTTGCCCAACGCCTGGAAGCTGGAGGTGCCGCCGGAGACGGGATGCTCAACTGTCACTTCGCCCACCGCTGGCAGGTTCTTGTAGGTGTCGGATGAGAAATTGTCCCAGATGTCGCCCCGGACAGCATTGGTTGCTATCGGCGAACAGGCGTTCACTTTCAGCAGATCCATTGGCACGCGGCGTTCGGTTGACAGGTAATTTCCGGTCAGGAAGTCGGGCTGTTTCACCAGATTGACCATCTGGTTCTTGAAGCCGTCTGAATTGGCCCATTTCCAATACCGATCCCAGCATTCCAGATAATCCGGGCCAGCCCCGCCGCCTTCGCAGATGCCCTCATCCACACCGAAACTTGGGTCGGGATCAGGCTGATGCGCGCGGTCAGAATGGCAGGCGGCGCAGTTTTCGGCAAAGACCTCCATGCCGCGATCCACCAGCGGTTCGTCGGCAGTCAGAAGTTCGGCACCACCGCTGGCATCTTCCAGACGGTCCGCGCGGGTGGTGACGAGGAAGAAGATGGCAAGGTCGATGGATTGCTCTTCCGTGGCGCGCCAATAGACAGAATTATTCTGCGCGTTTTCGATCTCGATGGGCGAAATCAATTGCCCGCCAATGAAGGGGCGGAAGTGCAACAGCCATTCTTCAGAAAAGAGGCCGATGTTGAGATAGACGCGGTTCAGCGCGCCAAGCGCGCCGACGCTGTCGGCGCCGTCCTTCAGGACGCGCATCGAGGCGACCCGACCGGAATCGGGTTTGAACGCGAAGGCGAGTTCCTTGCCTTCCTCGAAATCCTGAAACTGGACGTTGTCCAATTCGCCGCCATCCAGCGTTTCCCAACCCGTAACGGCCGATTGCTTGAACCGCGCGAGCGTTTCGTAAACCGCGTTCATGGTGCGCGGGTTGTTCATGTAGTCGGTGGAGACCAACGACGTATCCAGCACGCCCATCGGGTTGGTGTGGAACAACTGGTAAAGCACACGGTGTTCCTGCGTTGCGGGCGTTGCGGGGTCGGGTCTGGGTTCCGTATCCCAGACAAAGATGCGGTCGACCCAGTAATACTGCGCGCCGGGGTTTGAACTAAGTTCGGCGTATGTGGGTTCCTCAACGTTCTTCGGCGGGTTCAACGGGTTCGGCCCAACATGGCAAAAGGCGCAGGACATGCCGACGCGATAGGGGCGCACGAGGTCGGAGTTGTTGTAGTATTCCTCGTCGTTGTAGAACCGATCCGGGTCCCAGTTCGCCTCAGCTTCGGCGTCGAAATCCGGGTTCGGGAACAGGCGTAAGCCGAGGACGCCGGTGGGCTCGCCGTAATAGCTACCAACCTCAACATTGTCGCCACGCGCACCGACTTGGGCGCCGGGGTATTTCTCGGCATCTGCGAACGGGTCAGGGCCGCAACCATCGATCCGGCGATCCAGCCGCAGGCCGTAACGTTCCGGATCGGGCTCTTCGCTTTTCTCGAAACACGGCTCGTTGATCATGCCGTTATAGCGAAAGCGGTTGTGGCGCCCGAAGCCCTTGTTGGGGTCGTTTGAAATCAGTTTCAACAGGTCAAATGCGCCGATTGTGTTGAGCGCGGCAAACTCCCAGAACCGGTCATTGCCACCGGTCCAAACCAGCCACATGTTCTGGCCGCGAATGGCTGCTTGGCGAACCGCCTCCGGCTCCATTTTCAGGATGTCGGCAACCTCGGTGATTTCCTCGGGGTAATTGCCGCCGGCGGGCTCCACCAACAGCCCGTGGTCCATTTCCGCGAAATAGGGCTCTCCCGCACCCGGCAGATCCTCGACTGTCAAACCGGCCTCTTTGGCTTCGTCCACCACATTGCCGAATTGGTCCGAGGGCGGAGAGATCAGCCCGCGCACCACAAAGAACCCGATGACGGCGACAACGATGGTCAGCCCGACGCCGATATAGATCACCCATTTGATGACCTTGCCCAGAATGCGCAGGAAATAGTTCAGGATCATCGGTCGTCTCCGGTCAATGTGTTTTCAGATATGCGAGAAGGGCGTATTTGTCGGCCTTGGGCAGGTCAGTGCCCCAAAGGTGGCCGCCATTGTTGTTGCCCGGCAGCGTGGTGTCGTACTTCCAGCCATCCCGATAGGGATCGCCTTCAATCGTGCTGACGTAACCGCCGTTTTCAGCGTCAATCAGGTCAGAGCCACGGTAGAATTCGCTTGGGCGATCCGCAGGTTTTTCGAGCAAGTCGCGCAAGGTCGGGACGGACCCGTTGTGCAGGTAAGGCCCAAGCAGCCAAAGCCCGGACAGGCCGGTCGGGATATAGCCCGGCGTCTTCCACGTATGTTCAAGCTGCCAATCATAGTCTTCCTGATAGTTCAGGAACCCGTCCACCGCCTCCAGCGTCCAGGCGTCCAGACGGTTTCGGTCTGTTCCAAGCATCACCATCGGCACCGGGCGGCGGAAGTATTCTCCACCCGGTTCGTGGCATTTCGCGCAGTCGGCGGCGAAGATTTCCTTGCCGCGGGCCACTTGGGCCGCGTCAACAAAATAGGGGTCCGTCGGTTCCCGGCTGGACGAGAACGGAGATGCGGGCGGCTGCACCGTGGTGATGAAATCCTGCATTATTTTCAGGTCATCGAAAGCGTGGGGGAAGGATTTGTAGATCAGGCCATTGCCGATGGAACTGGATTTGACCGCCTCGAACAGGTCAGTCTGTGACCCGTCCCAGCGGATGCCGGGGCGGAATTGCTGGGTTGGCGCGGCTTCGGCCAGATTCCAGGCGGCCATCATATCCGTTGTACCGATGGTGCCGTCATCCATCACGTTCATCTGGATGTATTTCAACGGGTTGAGCGGGTCTGTACGGCCCGGCCCCCAATCGGGGCGGCTGTCCATGAAGGCGAAGTTCTGCGCTTGAATTTTCAGGACGGCGCGGGTCGCCGGGATCAGGACAAACCGATAAAGCGCGCGTTCCCACATCGGCATGTCATAGATCAACTTGATCGCGGGCATGATCGTGTTGGCGCGGAACCGGTCATCCTGACCGGCGCGGGTGATGAACCAGACGAAGGCCTGCGGTTGAACCCGCGCGCCGGTGCCAGCGGGGGCGAGTTTTGCCGGGTCGGTCGCACTTAGCCGGTACGTGTTCTGGTGGCAAAACGCGCAGTTGATCGCGACGCGGGGAATTACGCCCAGCGTTTTCTGGCTGAAGCCGACCGGCAGCGGCTCGCCCGATTTCCAATACACGCCAAGCGAGGCCCAGCCACGCTGATCCCCGGGCAGGTACTCCGGAAAGACCTGCGGCATGACGCGCCAGATCCAATAGGGCAGGCCTTGCGTCGCGGCATTGCCGATGTTGCCGTAATTGAAGACGTGCGCGGGGTCATTGCTGGCGGGTTGATCGACGGGGCGGAAAAGCAGCGCCCATGTGCCAACGGCAAGCACTAGGATGACAATCAGGGCGTTGCGAAGGAATTTCCAGAACTTCATGGGTCGACCCGCCCTGTTGCGATGGCCTGTTCAAGGCCGACGATTTTGATCATGCAGTGGAGCCACGCGATTGCGATGGCCGCATCGACAACCGCGATGACCAGAAAACCGGAGGATGCGCCGCACAAAAGCACGGCGGCAAAGAAGAACAGCGCCGGGAAGGTGCGTGCGGGCAGGATCGAGAGCCACGCGAAGACACGGAACCGGTCGATATCGATGATCATCGGAAAGTAGAAACAGGTGATGATCAGATAGGCCCCTGCCGCCGCCATCGGCCAGATTGGCGCCACCGGCAGGATACCCAGTTGGTTCAGCATCCATGTCGGGCAGATCAGGAACGGCACCGCGATCAGGGCGTTCAGCACGATGCCGATCCATGTCACGACCGCGTGGCGGACCTTCCATCGCACGAGTATTTTGGAGGCGTTGTTCATAGCGTCTTCATGTATTCCACGATGGCGTCCTTTTCGGCGTCGCTCAGATCGGTGCCATACTCTGTGCCTTCGTGACCGGTGTTCTTGTTGCCCAGGACGGATGTGTCGTATCTGAACGTGCCGCCAGCCGCCTCGTCACTGCGATAGCCGACATTCACCAGATCCAGCTCACGTGCGCCGCGCCACCAGACGGCAGGGCGCTCGCTCACCGGGTTCATCAGGTCGCGCAATGTCGGAACGGAACCGTTGTGCAGGTAGGGCGAGCGCGCCCAGATGCCGTCCAATGGATGATTGGCGTAGCCATTTGTTTTCTTGAAGTTTTTGAATTGCCAGGGATAGCCCGCATAAAGGTTCATCTGTGCGGCGGAGAAGTCCTGATCATAGCTTTCCCAGCGTCCGCGATCTGTGCCGATCTCACTCAGTTCAACCACTTCGCCCAGATACGGATAACGTCCGGTGTCATAATCAAAACCATCGTCGCCACCCATGCCGTGGCAATCGGCGCAGTATTCGTAATAAAGCGGCTCGCCAATCGCGGCCAACTCCGGATCTACCACACCCGGGAACGACGGGGCCTCCAACGTTTCGATCCAGTCACGCACGCGATAAAGCGCCTCGACATCCACTGTCACTGGCGACACACCGGCGCCCAGAGCGGCAGAGAAATTACGCTCGGTGACCGAGGAGTTGTTGCCGTCCCAATGCAGATTCATGCCCGCGCGCGGCCCCTGCATCCAGATCGACGGGTAGTCGGATGACCCGTTCAACGCCGAGTCCGAAATGTTGTCCGGCCCCATCGGGAAGTTGAACTGCAAGACTTTATAGCTGTTGAACGTATCGACCCGCCCGGGCCCGTAATCTTCCTGCCGTGCCACGAATTCCAACTGGCCGGATAGTTCATGCAGCGCGTTTTTGACCAGCGGCATCACTGCCACGCGGTACAAAATGCGTTCAAATAAATTCAGACGTCCGGGGACCTCGTCGCTGTTGATCGCCTTAATCACAGCGTCGGCGGTAAAGCCGGGGTCGTTCCCCACATCGATGAAAAACCGCATGAGCTTGTAAAGCTCAAGATCATTGGACGCTCCACCGGGGATGACGTGAACCTCGTCCGATCCCGGGAGCGTATAGGTGCCATAGTGGCAAACAGAACAGTTCAGCCAGGCACGTTCGACGCCGCCGGTGAACCGTTTCGAAAACCCGATGGGCAGGTCTTTGCCCGGTTCGGTAATCATGCCGAACGCGCCAAAGCCGTTCGGTCCCAGCCGATCCTTATAAAGTACCGGAAGCGCC
Organism: uncultured Paracoccaceae bacterium; assembly: GCA_951812305.1. Lineage (GTDB taxonomy): Bacteria > Pseudomonadota > Alphaproteobacteria > Rhodobacterales > Rhodobacteraceae > Rhodobacter_B. The sequence goes on along the minus strand of CATOSB010000001.1, from coordinate 131,149 downwards.
TGCAGGATCGGCGTGGGCAGGCCGGTATTTCCCTCTGACCCGATAGAGCCATACTTGAAGTGCTCGACCGGATCGTCATGGGCGATGACCCAGTCGGTGCGCAGGAACCAGACAATGATCAGCGCGATGACGATCAGCCAGATCACGCGGAAAATATTCTTGCGCTTTTTCTCGTATGCTTCGACCGGGGTTAATCGGTCATAGTCAATAGCCATTCAAAATCTCCCGTGTTGGACATGCGGGGTCGTGTGTTTAGCGGAAAGTGGGCGGATCAAAGACCGACATCGTTTCGGCGATCATGTTTTCGTATTTCTCGTCCCAGTCATTGCCGTCAAAGCGGCTGAGTTCAAAACAGCCCAGCGGGTTTTCCAGATCGTTGATCAGGCACTTGTTGCAATAGGTGCATTCCTTGCCCGGATCCGGCCCGTTCTGCTTTTTCAGGATCTTTGGCAGGTCGTTATTGGCGATCAGAGAGCGGGCAATCGACACCGCATCGGTGCGGTCATTGCGAATTGCGTCGGCGATCCTGTCGGCATGTTGCCATCCGCCGGTTACGAGGATTTTGACGCTTGGGTCAATTTCCTGCACCGTTTTCTTGAAGGCGGCCGAATAATCCTCGGAAATCCCCTCGATCTTCTTGCCGCGCCGCCAGTTCCAGTAGTTCTTGAAGAACCACGCGCCGATGGGGTTGGCGAAGATGCGATAGTTCAGCCGCGCGCGAACGCCTTGGCTCAGCATCCCGTCATACCAGCGCACAAGGTCGCGCATCGGCAGAGTGCCGGGCGGGTTCATCGGATGCGGAAAGGTCGACCCGGCAGAAACGTGGAACGCGTCCACGCCCTTGCCGTTATCCATCAGGATGCGAGCGATCTTGAGGTATTCGTCCTGGGTATTCCCAGGTTTCTGCCACGGATAGAGCCACGAATTGTGATCCTCCGCATTCATCTTCATTTGCAGGTGGAAGTCGTAGCCGACCTGTTTGCGGATCTCGCGGATGATTTCCAGACAGAACCGCGCGCGGTTTTCCAGATTACCGCCGTATTCGTCGTCTCGGTCGTTGATGCCGCTGCTCAGGAATTGCGTGATAAGGTACCCGTTTGCGCCGTGCAGTTCGACGCCATCCAGCCCCGCCTCGCGCGCACGCCGCGCGCCCTGACCGAAGGCTTCGACGATCTCCTTGATCTCGTCCTTCTTCATCGCGTGGCACAGGATGCCGTGGAAATAATCCTTTTTGTCGGTCGAGGACGGCGCGGTTTTATAGACGTTTTCGACCCCGCCAAGATCCTGCTGCCGGCCGGAATGGGACAATTGCATGAAGAACTTGCTGTCATGCTCATGCACCGAGTTGCCAACAGCCCGCCAGAACGGGATTTTGTCGTCATTGTCGATCATCGCATAGCGGGTCAGAATGCGGCCCCGCACCATGACCGGCGTGTAGGACGAGATCACACAGCCGACACCGCCCTTGGCAAACTTGGTCTCCCAATTTACCCGCGCGTTGCCGCCATGCCCGTTATAGTCGTCAAACATGCCCGAGATGTTTGACCGGAACAGGCGGTTCTTGATCGTCAGGTTCCGCATTTCCAGCGGCTGAAAGATCAGCGCGGCGTTGTCTGCATGTGTATGGCTGCTGCCCGCTGTTGCGGACGTTCCTTGATCCAACAATTTTGGTCTCCTCGAAACAGAGGGTGGGTATGGGTTTTTGAACAATCGCGCCCAAACGGGCACTCGAACCAATGCTTAACGCGAGGTTAATCCGGCTTCATTGATTCCCGCAAGAGTTTTCGACGAAAGAAAATTTCCCGCTATGGTATGTGTTGGCTGTGACGGAAAAGTGCTGGTGGCTTTGCCTATGACGGGGCGGTATCCATGCATGAGCGGGCGGGGAATCGTGGCAAACATCAACCTCAAACAGATCGAAGCGTTCGTAAGCGTTGCGGACCTTTCCAGCTTTCGCCGCGCGGCAGAACGGCTGAACACAACGCAGCCAAATGTGTCGGCACGCATTCGTTCACTGGAAGAGCAGATCGGCCAACGGCTGTTTACACGTGATGCTGGTTCCGTTCGCCTGACGGGGCCGGGGCGGCGGTTATTGGTGAAGGCGCGTGAAGTTCTTGCGGCGCAAGACCGGTTTTTATCTGCTGTCGGCGATGATCAGATATTCGATGGCACACTCCGCCTTGGCGTGACCGAAATGGTCGCGCATTCCTGGCTTGGCCGGTTTCTCGCCGCCTTGAGCGACAGGTTTCCCAATGTCGACCTAAAACTGACGGTCGATATTTCGAACAGTATCTCTGCCGCGCTATTTGATCGTACTATCGACCTTGCCCTGCAAAGCGGCCCATTCGATCGGCCTTGCTCGGGCAATGTCGCGTTGGGCGATTTTCCTTTAATCTGGGTGGCCGCCCCGGCGCTTGAATACGGCGATGGCGAGGTGACGATTGAGGATCTGACCCGTCGCCCGATCCTGACCCACGCCAATCGCACGTTGCCTTATGAACAGTTGCGCGCGCATCTGGATGAACAGGCAACCGGCCCTGTGCGATTGGTGCCCTCGACCCATCTTGCTGCGTGCCTGCAAATGGCGCTTGACGGGATCGGCATTGCCTGCCTGCCGCGCGCGATGGTTCGAGCCGCATTGAATACGCGCGCGTTAGAACAACTCAGTTATGCATGGGTTCCCGATCCGCTGCGGTTTGTCGCCCGGTTTGAAGGAGAGGTCGCGCCGGGTTTCGTCGCAGAGGCGGCGCAATTGGCCGCCGAAGTTTGCGAGACGGAAGGTGATAACAAATCGTGATCCTTTCGATCCAATAGAATAATTGGAAAGCATCAATTGATGCCGCTATCCTTGCGCCTGAAACATCAGGGGATTCCCAATGAGCAAGGACGCGCGGCTTGGCGTCGATATCGGCGGCACGTTTACCGATGTGGTGCTGGATCTGGGCGGTCGGTTGTTTACCACCAAGGTGCTGACAACTTACGGCGCGCCGGAGGATGCAATTGTCGAGGGGATGGGCCGGGTCTGCACCGATGCTGGTGTTGCGCCGGATGTCATCGGCCAGATCATCCACGGCACCACGCTGGCCACCAACGCGCTGATCGAACGGCGCGGGGCGAAGACGGCTCTGATCACCACGCAAGGGTTCCGCGATGTGATCGAGATGCGCACCGAGTCGCGCTTCGAGCAGTACGACCTGAACCTGCGCCTGCCCGACCCCCTGTTAACTAGAAACCGGCGTTACACGATTGCCGAGCGTTTGGACGCCGATGGCAACGTGTTTATTCCCATTGACCGGGCCGAGGTCGAGGCGCTGGTCGATGAGTTGGCATCCGCAGAATATGAAAGCGTCGCGGTCGGGTTTCTGCACGCTTACGCCAACGACGCCCATGAGCGGCTGGTGGCGGAAGTGCTGGCGAAAAAGATGCCGGGTGCGATGGTGTCGTTGTCGTCCGAAGTCAGCCCGCAAATGCGCGAATACGAACGCTTCAACACGACAATCGCCAACGCCTATATCAAGCCGCTGATGAAATCCTATCTCGGACGGCTGAAGGAACGGCTGGCAAGCGAAGGCGCCGATTGCCCGGTCTTCCTGATGCATTCCGGTGGAGGGATCATATCGCTGGAAAGTGCAGCGGAGTTTCCCGTGCGGCTGGTGGAAAGTGGCCCGGCCGGTGGCGCCATCTTCGCCGCCGACATCGCTGCGCGACATGGACTGGACAAGGTTCTGAGTTTCGACATGGGCGGGACCACAGCCAAGATTTGTCTGATCAAGGACCAGACGCCGAAGACAGCCCGTGTGTTCGAAGTCGCCCGTTCCTATCGCTTCAAAAAAGGGTCCGGGATGCCGATTTCCATCCCCGTGATCGACATGGTCGAAATCGGCGCGGGCGGCGGGTCGCTGGCACATGTCGATGCGCTGAACCAGATCCGTGTCGGGCCGGAAAGCGCGGGCTCCGAACCCGGCCCGGCCTGTTATGGCCGTGGCGGTGAAGGCGCGGCGGTCACAGATGCCGATTTGGTGCTGGGCAAGCTGGATCCGAACAATTTCGCTGGTGGTACCATCCCGCTTTATCCCGACCAGTCTGCCACTGCGCTGGACGCGGCTATCGGACAAAAACTGAACATGGACGCGACCGAGGCCGCCTGGGGGTTGGCCGAAGTGGTCGACGAGAACATGGCCAACGCCGCGCGTGTACACGCGGTGGAAAACGGCGAGGACCTGTCCGACTACACAATGATCGCTTTCGGTGGCGCGGCACCCCTTCACGCCGCCCGGTTGTGTGAAAAGCTGGGCATCGACAATTGTCTCGTCCCCTCGGGCGCGGGCGTCGGCTCTGCCATCGGGTTTTTGCGCGCACCGTTCAGTTTCGAAGCGAACCGCTCGGTCTTCATGCGGCTTGATAATTTCGACGCCGACACGGTCAAATCCCTGTTCGCCGAGATGGAAGAAGAGGCGGGCGCATTCGTGCGATCCTGCGATGCGACTGCCGCGATTTCACAGGAGCACAAAGTCTATATGCGCTATGCCGGGCAGGGCTGGGAAATCCCTGTGCCGTTAAGCGCCGAAGAGGTGGCCAACCCCAACGCCAAGACCTTCCTCGCCCGGTTCGAGGAGGAATACACCAATCTCTTCGCCCGTACGGTCACCGGAATGGCCGTCGAAATCGCCGTCTGGTCGGTCAATGCCTTCACAACGCAAGAGGCCGCGCCGCCCATCGAAGCGGTCACTGCCGCGACGCCGCTTGTCAGAGCGGAGGAGCGCACGCTTTTCGACCCCGCCGCCGGAAAATCCGTAAACGCCGCCGTCTACCCGCGCGATGGCATGACTGCTGGTGCAGTGGCGCATGGCCCTGCGTTGGTCACGGAACGCGAGACCACAATCGTTGTGCCTTCAAGCCGTGCCCTTACGGCGCATGGCGACGGAACAATCGAGCTTTATCCACTGGAGATCAGCCAATGACCGGGATCAGCCAAGTCGCCTATCAGGTCATGTGGAACCGCCTGATATCGGTGGTCGAGGAACAGGCACAGGCGTTGGTACGCACCGCCTTTTCGACATCCGTCCGGGAGGCCGGTGATCTTTCTGCAGGGGTCTATAACGAGGCTGGTCAGATGCTGGCCCAAGCCGTTACCGGCACACCCGGTCACGTCAACGCGATGGCCGATGCCGTGGGTCATTTCATCCGCCGCATCGGGCGCGAAACGATGGCCGAAGGCGACGTCTATATCACCAACGACCCGTGGGAAGGCACCGGGCATCTGCACGACATCACAATCGTCACGCCGTCCTTCCGGAATGGCGTGCTGATCGGTTTCTTCGCCTGCACTGCCCATATTGTCGATATTGGCGGGCGTGGGTTCGGGGCGGATGCGAATTCGGTCTATGAAGAAGGGCTTTATATCCCGATCATGCGGCTGTTTGACCGCGGCGCGGTGGATGACACTCTGATCCGCATCATTCGCGGCAACGTGCGGGAGCCGGACCAACTGGTCGGTGACATCTACGCGCTCGCCACCTGCAACGAAATAGGCCACCGCCGCCTGATCGACATGATGGATGAATTCGATCTCACCGATCTGTCCGGCGTGTCGGACTTCGTCCTGACCAATTCCCGCAAAGCCACGTTGGAGCGGATCAACGCGCTGACGCCCGGCACGGCGGACGGGCAAATGCGGATCGATGGGTTTTCCAACCCGGTGGATCTGCGCGTGAAGCTGACCATCGAAAAGGACCGCATCCTAAGCGACTGGAAGGGCACCAGCGGATTGGACAAAAAGGGCATCAATGTACCGCTGGTCTATACCAAGGCCTATGCCTGTTACGCGCTGAAATGTGCCATCGCGCCGGAAATTCCGAACAACGCGGCGAGCCTTGCCCCGTTCGAGATCACCGCGCCCAAGGACAGCATCGTCAATGCCGTCCACCCCGCACCGGTCGCGCTGCGCCATGTGATCGGGCATATGGTGCCGGACACGGTTTACGATGCGCTCGACAAATTGTTGCCCGATCTGGTCCCTGCGGAAGGGGCTGGGTGCCTGTGCAACTTTCAGGTTTCACTCAGGCCGCGCACCGACGCCCCCGCCCCGGAAGATGCGCGACGTTCGGAGGTTCTGACCTTCAATTCCGGCGGTTCCGGCGCACGGCCCATGCTCGACGGCATGAACGCGACCGCGTTTCCATCGGGTGTGATGACCATGCCGGTCGAAGCCACCGAACAAGTTGGCCCGGTGATCATCTGGCGCAAGGAGCTCAGGCCCGACAGCGGCGGTGCCGGCAAAACACGCGGCGGGCTCGGTCAATACATGGATGTCGGCGCGCGCGAGGGGCACGAGTTTGACATCTCTGCCATGTTCGACAGGGTCGATCACCCCGCGCGTGGCCGTCGCGGCGGACAGAACGGAGGGGCGACCAAAATCGGGCGCAGCGATGGCGTGGCGATGCAGGGCAAGGGCAAACAGTTTGTGCCGCACGGGTGCCATGTTGAAATGTCCTTTCCCGGTGGCGCTGGGTATGGCGACCCTGCGGATCGCGATCGTGCGGATATCGCCCGTGATCTTGCGGGCGGCTACATTTCTGCGGAATATGCGTCGGAATTCCACGGGTTCAGCGCGCAGCAGATCGCCGACATTCAGGCCCGTGCCACCAAGGGAGAGGTGTTCTGACATGTCCACAGGTGCCTTCCCAAAAACACCCACGAAATCCTCCTATGACGTTGTGATCATCGGCGGCGCGATGATGGGATCGTCGACGGCATGGTTCCTGACGGCGAACCCGGATTTTGATGGCTCGGTTTTGGTGATCGAACGCGACCCGTCCTATGAGTGGTGTTCCACGGCACACACCAATTCCTGCATCCGGCAGCAGTTTTCCAACGAGCTAAACGTGCGCATTTCCCAGTTTGCGGCCGATTTCATCAAGAACCTGCGCAGCTATATGGGCGGGGACGTGCGGGTGCCCGAGATGGGCATCCAGAGTTACGGGTATATGTATCTGGCCGACAATGATGGCTTTGCTGGTGTTCTGCGCGAGAACCAAGCGGTGCAGATTGCCGCCGGGGCCGAAACCCGGCTGATGACACCCGATGAAATTGCCGCAGAATACCCGTTTTATGCACTCGACGACATCGTACTGGGCAGCATCAACAAGAAAGACGAAGGGTACTGGGACGGCGGCACAGTTTTCGAATGGTTCCGCCGGTCGGCCCGTGAACGTGGGATCGAATATATCGACGGCGAGGTTGTCGGTATCAATCGCGAAGGCAACAAAATCACCAGCGTTACGCTGGCCTCGGGCGACGTGATTGCTTGTGGCCAGATGGTGAATGCCTCTGGCCCGCGCGGCGCGCTGACAGCGGCAATGGCGGGGATCGAACTGCCGGTCGAACCGCGCAAGCGCTTCACCTGGATCTTCACCGCCGAACAGCCGCTTGATCAGGAATTACCACTGACCATCGATCCATCGGGTGTTCATATGCGTCAGGACGGGCCGAAAAGCTATCTGGCCGGGTGTCCGGCTGATCCCGACCCGGCGGTTGACCCGACCGACTTTGCGATGGATCACAACCGCTGGATGGATCACGTCTGGCCGGTGATCGCCACACGCATCCCGCAGTTCGAGGCGATCCGTGTGGTGTCCGAATGGGCCGGTCATTACGCCTATAACACGCTCGATCAGAACGCTGTAATCGGGCCACATCCTGAGATCGGGAACTTCCTGTTCCTGAACGGGTTTTCGGGGCATGGCTTGCAGCAATCCCCGGCGATGGGTCGGGCAACGGCGGAGTGGTTGACCTATGGTGCGTACCGGTCGCTTGACCTGTCGCCTTATCATTTCGACCGGGTTCTGCGCGGGGAACCTCTGGTGGAGAAGGCGGTTATCTAAAGAGCGTTTTCAATTTGATCCACGCGGGATCAAGGCCCTTGGGCCGCCGCGTGATCGCCTGCCCGTCCCGCCTCTCACGCATTGCCAAAGCAATGTGTTGCCGGCAGTGCATTGCATAGTGATGCAATGCACGAGAGGGGGCTGGCGATTTGGTGGGGCTGGCGCAGGCCGTTGAACTTTCACGGACTTGGCTGGGATAAACGGGCAAACTGCAGGGTTGCATCGCCACCCCACGGGCAGGCAATCGCGAGTCTCATTGTCAACTCTCAATGTTCGCTCCGGCCCACAAGCGCTCTCATCGCACCGGCAACGGGTTTGTTCCCTTCGAATAGGGCTGCCAGTCCTCAATTTCCGGATAATACCGCGCCCGCCACGCGCGCACCTTCGGGTTCATCAGTCGTCGCCACAAAGGCGGGATCAGCGCGACAAATCCCATCGTGGGATACCCCAGTGGCAGCGTCGGGACTTCATCCGGGGAATAAGTCTGCAACAGCGGAAATCGGCGGCTCGGCTTATAATGGTGATCTGAATGCCTCTGCAGATTGATCAGCATCCAGTTCGACGCGGTGTGTGAGGAATTCCAACTGTGACGCGGCAGGACGTGTTCATATTTGCCCTCGCCCAGATGCTTCCGCGTCAGGCCGTAATGTTCCATGTAATTCACCAGTTCCAGATAAAGGATCGCGGTGAAGGCCTGAACAATGAACAGCCACAGACCGAACCAGCCGCCGATCAGAATGGCCAGAACCAGCATCACGCCCTGCAACACCCAGTAGCGCCAGAACGGGTTGGTGTGGTGATACCACGGCAGGTCCTTGCGGCTCAGGCGCTCTTTTTCCGCCTCAAAGGCCGACACAAAACATTGCCGCAACACACGCGGAAAGAACCTGTGAAACCCTTCATTGTAGCGCGCGGTCACTGCATCCTTGGGGGTGCCGACATGACGGTGGTGGATCAGCAGATGCTCGGTACGGAAATGCGAATAAAGAACCGACGCCAGCAAAAGATCACCGGCATCGCGTTCAAGGCGCGGCGATTGGTGCATCAATTCATGGGAATAGTTGATCCCGATCGCACCGGTCATCACCCCGATGCTAAGGGCGAATAACAGCCATTGCTGCAGCCCGCTCATGTGGTCGTTCGCGGTGACGTACCAAAGCGCGCCAAAGATCGTGATCAGCTGCAAGGGCACCCAGATCAACGTGATCAAGCGGTACCAGCCAAGATCCTGATCGGGCGTGTCAGGGTCGGCATTTTCCGCGTTCAACCCCAGAATGCCGTCGAGAATGGGCAGCACGATCAGCCCGAAGACCGGCACGCCCACAAGCCACCAACCGCCATGAATTGTCGCCATCCAGGCCAGCGGTATCATGACCAGCGACATCCAGAACGGCAGCGCGCGGGATATGTTTGCGACTTGAGACGTGGGGATCATCACACTGCTCCGTCGTTTCCCCCAGTGTTTACATATGCTGAATGCCGCGACCGATCAATTCCCGGCTATGATCGGTGCCGCGAGGTCATACGCCTTGCGCATCACCGTCGGCAGGCTGGCGGGATCAAATGCATCGCTTTCGATGAACATGCCGGTTGTTGGTTTTGCGGTGTCACCGACCCGTGCGATGCGCAATCCTAGCCGCAAGTGAAAGTGCGTGAATGTGTGGCGGACTTCGACGCCCGCATCTTCCCAGCTTACACTGATCGGCGGCGCCTCGATGGCGCTCTCGCCCCAGTCGGCACCAGGCCAGCCGAGCATCCCGCCCAACAGCCCGTTGTTTGGCCGTCTTTCCAACAGCCAGGCGCCATCCGCGCGCCGCGCGATATAGGCGATACCGAAGCGGATCGGTTTCTTCTCTTTCGGCGCGCGCCTTGGCAATTCCGACTGCATTCCATTGGCGCGGGCCAGACAATTGGACATCCACGGGCAAATCCCACATTTGGGCGATCGCGGTGTACAGATCGTCGCGCCCAGATCCATGACCGCCTGCGCATAATCGCCGGGGCGTTCTGCAGGAGGCAGATCCGCAGCCAATTTCGCCAGTTTGCCTTTGGCCGCCGGTAATGGCGCTTCCACCGCATGAAGCCGCGCCATGACCCGCTCGACATTGCCATCGACGACCGTCGCAGGTTCGTCGAATGCGATGGCTGCAATGGCGCTGGCGGTGTAGGGGCCAATTCCGGGCAGGTTCAGCAATGAATCGCGGGATTCCGGAAACGTCCCGCCAAAATCTGAGGTGATGACCCGCGCGCATTTCAACAGGTTGCGCGCACGGGCGTAATATCCAAGCCCCGCCCATTCGGCCATAACATCGCCGTCATCCGCAGCCGCCAACGCGTTGACGCTCGGCCAACGCGCCAGAAATCTGCGGAAATACTTGTCCACTGCCGCGACGGTCGTTTGCTGCAGCATCACCTCTGACAGCCAGACATGATAGGGATCGGGGCGGATGCCGCGCGCCCGGTCTGACGGACCAACCCGCCACGGCATCACGCGGGCATGGGCATCATACCAGGCCAGAAGCGTTGAACACATGTCGTCACGCAATCTTTATGTCTCCTAAAACGGCTTTCCTCTGGCGCATCGACCCCCACGGTTTAGAATAGCGGTGAGGAAAGGATGCGCCAGTGGCGGATGCAGCAAAACATGACCGGCGAATGCGCGGATTTGAAAGGGCTTCGGGCCTTTTGAAATCGCGTGTGCGCAAGGCCAGTGAGTCGCGCGGATTCGCGGAATCGCGGCTGTTGACCCATTGGGCAGAGTTTGTTGGCGCGGACATTGCCGCCATTGCCCGGCCCGTGAACGTGACCTACGGGCGCGGGGCATTCGGAGCAACGCTGACGCTGTTGACCACCGGCGCGCAGGCGCCGATCCTTCAGATGCAGATCGAAAAGGTGCGCGAACGGGTAAATGCGGCTTATGGATATGCCGCGATCCAGCACATTCGGGTTACCCAGACTGCGCCGACCGGATTCGCCGAAGGACAGGTACAATTTCAGCCCGCGCCAAAGGAAAAACCACCCCCCGACCCGGCGACCAAGGCGAAGGCCGCGAAAACCGCAACCGGCGTCGCCGACACAGACCTGCGCCAAGCGCTTGAAACATTGGGCGAAAACGTCCTATCCCGCGAGAAAACCAATTGAGGCTATCCGAAATGAACCGTCTTCCGATCATCGCATTCGTTGTCGCCCTTGCTGCGAGCAGTGCATATTACCTGTGGCCGTCATCAGACAACGCGACTGAGCTTGCCGGGTTCGGTGCCGCCGAAGCGCAGGAAAGCGACGGCGAAATCGACACGTCCGGTGTTCTGGAATTGACGCTGGGCGATCCGGACGCGCCGTTGACGGTTGTTGAATACGCCTCTCACACCTGTCCGCATTGCAAGAACTTTCATCTGAACACGTTCAAACAGTTCAAAGAGAACTATATCGACACCGGAAAGGTGCATTTCATCTATCGCGAGGTTTACTTTGATCGCTTCGGTTTGTGGGCTGGCATGGTTGCCCGTTGTGGCGTGACCGATGAAAACATGAATCGCTATTTCGCAATCTCTGATCTGATTTACACCGAACAAGCCAGCTGGACCAACGGCGACGGGCCCGCGGAGATCGCCGAAAACCTGAAGACCATTGGCAAAAAGGCCGGGCTGACGGCGGCGGAACTGGATGCTTGCACCACCGATGGCGATATGGCCCCGGCGATGGTCGCCGTGTTTCAGGAACATGCGGACCGCGACGGTATTCGCTCCACGCCAAGCTTCCTGATCGACGGCGAGCTGGTAACCGGTGATCAGTCTTACGAGTCATTCTCGGCCTTACTCGACGAAAAGCTCTGAGTCCCACATGTCCGCGCCGCTTGCCGGACTGAAAGTCCTTGAACTTGCGCGCATTCTGGCTGGCCCCTGGGCAGGTCAGACGCTGGCCGATCTGGGCGCGGATGTGATCAAGGTCGAGGCACCAAAAGGCGATGACACCCGCCATTGGGGGCCACCATTCATCACCCGGAACGGCCAGAAAACGGCCGCCTATTTCCACAGTTGCAATCGCGGCAAGCGCTCTGTCGCGGCGGACTTCCGCACTGAGGAAGGACAAACGCTTGTGCGGCGGCTGGCCAGCGAGGCCGACATCCTGATCGAGAATTTCAAAGTCGGCGGGCTGGCGAAATACGGTCTGGATTACCCAAGCCTGAAGGCTGCAAACCCCGGCCTGATCTATTGCTCGATCACCGGGTTTGGCCAGACCGGCCCTTATGCCCACCGCGCCGGATATGACTTCATCATCCAAGGTATGTCTGGGTTGATGTCGATCACCGGCGAACCCGACGGACAGCCGCAGAAAGTCGGCGTGGCAGTGACGGATATCTTCACCGGGCTTTATTCGGTGAACGCCATTCTGGCGGCGCTGGTTCAGCGCGGGACCACCGGCAAAGGACAACATATCGACATGGCGCTGTTGGATGCGGCGACGGCGATTACCGCCAATCAGGCGATGAATTATCTAGCCACCGGCACAGCGCCGACCAGAATGGGCAATGCGCACCCCAACCTGACACCTTATCAGGTGTTTGACTGTGCCGATGGCTGGATCATCATCGCAACCGGGAATGGCGCGCAGTATCAGCGGCTTTGCGGATTGCTTGGCTTGCCGGAACTGGCGGGCGACGAAAGGTATCGCGGAAATGCGGACCGCATCGCGCATCGCGAAATCCTGGCAGAACTGCTGACCGGTGCGACCCGGAAGATGAACAAGGCCGAACTGCTGGCCGCTTGCGAGGACGAGGGCGTGCCAGCCGGCCCCATCAACGACATGGCCGAAGTGTTCGCCGACCCGCAGCTGCAACACCGCGGTGTGCAGTTGGAGCTGGACGGCGTGGCTTCAGTGCGCCCACCGTTTCAGTTTTCAGAGGCCGATTTGTCGCTCACCCGTCCCTCGCCGAATTTGGATGAGCATGGCGATGAGGTTCGTGCGAATGGTTTCGACGCTTCCGGATAGAAAGCATAAGGGCGCAATTGTCGGGTTTTGGCCTGAAGCGGGCATTGGTGGCCTGCACCCGCGCGCGGAATCAAGGCCCCTCGGGCCGCCGCGCGATCGCCTGCCCGTCCCCACGGGCTGGCGATTTGGTGAAGCTGGGTGCTATCCTTTGATTTCGTACGGGCTCGGCTGGGATAAACGGGCCAACTGCAAGGCTTGATCGCCACCCCACGGGCAGGCAATCGCGTGGCTTGTCTCCGGATTTGTGAACATCCGCGTCAGGCCTAATTCAACCGCTCCCGAAAATCCAACCGGTTTCCAGCCAAAAACTCCGCCGATTCCAAAGACTTTTGTCGCGCTACAATTGCCGATGAACTGCAACGATCCGGTCGTCACGTCGCCCTATCTGTCGGTCCACATGACAGGTTGCCCCGTCGCTATCGCGGGCGCGATTATGTCTGGTGGATGGGTGTTCTGGGTATGTGGGATGACGAGCGCATTCCACCGGGCAAGGAACACATCACCATCTCTGTCAGCGGGGCCTATGGCGGGCGTACCATCGATTTTCGCGAACTCGCATCACGCGGTATGACAATTGTCGGGCTGACGGCGGGTTACGAGGAAGGCATCATGACTTTTGCCGAAGACCTTCCAGAAAGTTTTCGCGCGGGCGACGCGTATTACACTCCTGCGCCTGAATTGGCCTGATGATTTTGATGCCTGTGAATCACTTTGCCGCATGGTCACAGGCACGGAGGTTTCTATTTTGAGGGTATGAGCAAGCGAGACAAAACAGTCACCTTATCCGACGAGCAGCGCATAGCGCTTGAAGCGCTTTGCCGCCGCCGCAAAGTTGAGGCCCTTGTTTGGAAACGTGCGCGTGCGTTTCTTCTTCTGGACACAGGAGAAGACGCCGGAACGGTTTGCCGGATTTTGGATATCGGTCCAACGGTTCTGACGGAATGGCAGTTCGCGTTTGCCGGAGCGGGGTTGTCATTTTTTGGCTTGAAGGGCTACAGCCAGCGACAGGGGCATCTATCGGTGGAGCAGGAACGGGCTTTGAAAGCGCATTTCACCGAACATCCGGCACAGAACGTAGATGAGGTCTGTGCCTATGTTCTGGCCGAGTGCGACCAGAGCTACAGCCCCTCGGGAGCCGCCAGGCTGATGCGCCGCCTGGGGTTTGTGTATAGGAAACCACAATTGCTGCCTGCACAGGCCGATGAAGCCAAACAGGCTGCGTTTATTGCCCAATATGAGGCCATGATGAACGGGTTGGCCGCAGATGAGATGGTTGTCTTTTCGGACGCTGTTCACCCCGAGCATCAGAGCCGCCCCGCCCATGGCTGGTTCCCAAAGGGACAAAAGACGGCCCTGAAGGCGACATCCGGGCGCAAACGGCTCAATATTCAGGGAGCGCTTGACCTTGAGACCTTCCAGTTCACCTTTGTAGAAGGCGAAAAGATCAATGCCCGGACAACCCAACAAATGCTGGAAAAGTTGGAGCGCAACAACCCAACCATGACGACCATCCATGTCTTTGTCGACAATGCCCGCTATCATCATGCCAGGATACTTCAGCCATGGCTCAACAGCCCGGAACGCCGGGTGAAGTTGCATTTCCTGCCAGCATATGCCCCGCATCTCAACCCAATCGAGCGCCTTTGGGGCGTCATGCACGATTGGGTCACACACAATCGCCACTATGCAACGTTCAACCAGTTCACAGAGGCTATTTTCAACTTCTTCCGTACGACACTGCCAAAAAAATGTAAGCGGTGTCACCGCGCCCTGTCAAAGTTCCATGGCATGAGTTCGTCGATGCGGGCTGCTGGATGGCCGGCAGCGATGGCTTCGAGGGTTGCCTTGAGATAGGCATAGGGCTCGACGTCGTTAAGCTTACAGGTTTCGATCAGGGAATACAAAGTGATATAGATACCCACGGGCTTACACCCGTGGTTCTTTCAAAGGTCAAGCTCCGCTTGTCCATTATCTTCTCGGCCCTGCCATCGGACGTAATTCCGTATCGTTTGCTCGTCGACCCCAACGGTGGACACAAAAAATCCTTTGTAAACGCTGTGGGACGATTTTCGCAGCCGCATTCTGCAGACGATAGCCCGAAGACAATGGAAGGGCTATCATCCCCGCGCTTACACGCGGGGAGTTCCCGCTGGATTAAAATCATCATCGGGCTCGGGTGGCGTCTGGTTCTTGATGTATTCCAACCACACCTCGTCTGTCACGTTGCCGCTGCTGGCAACCCGGTAACCGCGGGCCCACAGGTGTTGCCCCCAATATCTTTTGCGCAATATCCCGAACTCGCTCAGCAGCTTGTGCGAACTGCGCCCTTTCAGATATTGCTCCGCACGGCTGACCGACAGGTTCGGCGGGGTCGACACCGGCATATGCTCGTGGTCACGGTTGATTGATCCGGCATGCACAACCATCCCATGCGCCCGCGCCGTCTCGCGCAGCAACTCACGGCAGCGGTTGCCGACATCGCCGCCCAACACCTGGTAGCGGTACTTCGTCACCCACACCAAGTGGTATTTGCAGTCCCAAACCGTATGGCTGCCACGCTTGTACGAATCCATAATCAGGCATCTTAACGCAAATGCCGCGATCCCGTCCGGCTAAAGCCGTGGGGTTTACAGATCCCCTATCGGGGACTCTAACCCGGAAAACATCAGGCCAATTCAGGCGCACGGGTATATCTGGAATTTCTCGATCGATGCGACACTTATGTTCGGGCCAACGGGCTTGACCTGCCCCAAGAACCAGACGCGCGCGAACTGGGGCCGGTACCGGACAATATCTCCAATCCAGTTACGCGGGTTGATCTGGCGCAGTCGGGCATATCCAACATCCTTTGGGCAACGGGCTACAGGCCCGACTTCAGCTGGCTGGATGTCGATATCTTCGACAAGGTGGGCAATCCAAACCATGTGCGTGGCGTTGGTGCCATTCCGGGCATCTATTTCCTGGGGCTGCCGTGGCTTATGAGCCGTGGATCGTCGTTTATTTACGGCGTTTGGCACGACGCCAAACACATCGCGGACCATATTTTCATTCAACAGAAATATTCCGTGTACAAAGGTTCGGCCGAGATCGTGAAAAACGAGGTTTGACCTGAGGTGAAAACACGCGCAGCCTACTTTTCAGGCGCAAACTGAGGGACGCACCGAATGGCTCATACCCGCATTCGCAAATTCAACACCGGCGATACCTATCCGGAACAGAACCTCGATAACGATCTGTGTCAGGCCGTTGTCACCCAAAGCGGGCGCACCGTCTGGATGCGCGGCCAATGCCCGCAAAACCTTGATGACGCAAAGAATATCGACAGCCACGACCCGGCTGAGCAGACCCACAAGGTCATGCAGAACATTCGCCAGTTGATCGAAGAGGCCGGTGGCACCATGCAGCATCTGGTAAAAGTCGTCGTCTACATAACCGATGTTCGCCACCGAGAGGTGGTTTACCGTACGATGGGCGAATACATCAAAGGCGTGCATCCTGTATCCACCGGGCTGGTCGTGCAGGCGTTGGCGCGACCCGAGTGGCTGGTCGAAATCGACGCAACCGCCGTCATTCCGGATTGATGCAATGACATTTTCCCTTGTTGCCAGATGCGCGGAAACCGGCATGTTCGGTGTTGCAATATCCTCTTCATCCCCCGCCGTTGCGGCACGGTGTTCCTACACCCGCGCCGGCGTTGGTGCCGTGGCCAGCCAGAACATCACCGACCCGCGCCTTGGCCCTTTTGCTCTGGATTTGATGCAAGGTGGAATGAGCGCGGCGCAGGCGATCGACGGTGTCCGCGATCAGGGGCAATTCATCGAATACCGACAGGTGCTGGCCATCGATCCCAACGGGCAAACCGCGATTCACTCCGGCCCGAATTCACTGGGTATCTGGACGGATGCCGCAGGCAAAGACGTGGTGTCAGCGGGCAATCTTCTGGCCAATGAAGGCGTACCCGCCGCAATCGTCGCGGGGTTTGAGGGCGCAACCGGCCATCTTGGCGACAGATTGATCGCCGCCATGCGCGCAGGTCTGGCGGCAGGTGGCGAGGCCGGGCCTGTCCATTCCGCAGGCCTTCAACTGTGCGACAAGGTGCCTTGGCCAGTGGCAGATTTGCGTTGCGACTGGACCGAGGACTGCCCGATTGAGGCGGTCGCGCGTGCCTGGGACGTCTACAAACCGCAACTTGATGCATACGTTCAACGCGCGCTCGACCCGCGACAGGCGCCGTCCTTCGGCGTTCCCGGAGACGAGTAACCATGCGCGATCCGCGTTACGATATACTGTTTGAGCCGATGAAGATCGGCCCCGTCACCGCCAAGAACAGGTTCTTTCAGGTGCCACATTGCAATGGCGGCGGGTATCGCGATCCGTCTGCGGCAGCTGCGATGCGCGGGATAAAGGCCGAAGGCGGCTGGGGCGTCATCTTTACCGAACAGTGCGAAATTCACCACACGTCCGAAATCACACCGTACATCGAGCTGCGCCTTTGGGAAGACAAAGACATCCCGATGATCGCCAAAATGGCGGAGAAGATGAAATCCCACGGCGCGCTGGCGGGCATTCAACTGGCGTATTCCGGCGTCAATGGCCCGAACTTCTATACCCGCGAAGTCCCGCTCGCGGTTTCTGCCCAGCCGATCCGCACTTTTACCAATGATCCGGTTCAGGCGCGCGCGCTGGACAAGGCTGATATCAAGGATTTGCGCCGTTGGTTTGTGAATGCTGCCAAACGGTCCAAGACCGCCGGATTTGACCTGATCTGTCTCTATGGCGCGCACGGTTTCGGCATTTTTCAACATTTCCTAAGCCGTGCCACCAACCACAGAACTGACGAATATGGCGGCAGCCTCGAAAACCGGTCCCGGTTCGTGAACGAAGTTGTGGCCGACATCCGCGATGCGGTGGGTGACAGCATGGGCATCACGCTCAGGGTCTCGCTGGACGAGACCATTGGCGATCTGGGTTTCTCCAACGCCGAACTGCGTGATTTCATCGAAATGAACCGCGACCTGCCCGACCTTTGGGATTTGGCGCACGGAACGTGGGATGACTGCTCTGGCCCCAGCCGGTTCAAGGAAGAGGCGGCGCAGGAAGAACTGGTGCGTGGCATCCATGACCTGACCGACAAGCCGATTGTGGGCGTCGGCCGATTCACTTCGCCCGATGTCATGGCGCGGATGATAAAATCCGGCACGCTCGATTTCATCGGTTGCGCCCGGCCATCCATCGCTGACCCGTTCATCCCGCGTAAGATCGACGAAGGACGGGTCGAGGACATTCGCGAATGCATTGGGTGTAACATCTGCATCACCGGCGACATGACAATGGCGATCAGCCGCTGCACCCAAAACCCGACTTTTATGGAAGAATGGCGCAAAGGCTGGCACCCGGAAATCATGAATCCTAAAGGTGCAAGCTCGAATGTTCTGGTCGTCGGCGCGGGACCGGCAGGGCTGGAGGCGACCCGCGCGCTTGCCGAACGTGGCTATGACGTCGCGCTGGCAGAGGCGACAACGACGCTTGGTGGTCGGGTTGCCAAGGAAAGGATTTTGCCCGGCCTTTCCACCTGGGGTCGTGTCGCTGACTTTCGCGAATATCAGATCGGCCAGAAGCCGAATGTCGAAATCTACTTCGACAGCAAGCTGACCGCGGATCAGATTCTCGAGTTCGGGTTTGAACATGTCTGCATCGCCACCGGTTCTCATTGGCGTCGTGACGGCGTCGCGCGCCAGCATGTTGTGCCCTTCCCAATGGATCCGGCGATGCCGATCTTTACGCCGGATGATCTGATGGACGGGAAAACGCCGAAGGGTCATGTCGTGATCTTTGATGACGATCATTACTACATGGGCGGCGTTCTTGCCGAACTGCTGCGCAATCAGGGATGCGAAGTGACAATCATAACGCCTTCGGCAATCCTTTCGGACTGGACGCAGAATACACTTGAGCAGTACGAAATACATCGTCGGTTGGCGGAAATGGACGTCGATATTGTCCTGAACAGAGGCGTTCAATCTGTGGGGTCAAACCACGTTATTTCGAATTGCACATTCACCGGCAACAAACGGCAACACGCATGTGATGCCGTCCTGATGGTCACATCCCGCAGGGAAAACGATGAGATCTATCTGGCGCTCAAAACACGCGAAGGCGAATGGGCCGACGCCGGACTCAAATCGGTGAAAATCATCGGCGATGCACAGGCGCCCGGACCCATCGCCTGGGCGACCTATGCCGGGCACCGTTATGCCCGTGAACTCGACGAGGTCGACATCGGCGACGCGTTGCCGTTTCGCCGAGAAATCACGGAACTGGCGCTGGACTAATATGACCCGTCCGTTTCTCTTTTCGCCAATTCCCACCAGCAGAATGTTGAACTGGCCGCAAACATGACCTCCACGCTCGAACTTTTGGACCGTTTGGTTGCGTTCAATACTGTCAGTTCCAATTCGAACCTCCAGCTCATTGATTTTGTGCAGGATTTCCTGAAGTCCCGCGGGTTTGAGCTGACCCGAATTCCCGATGAAACCGGTGCGAAAGCGGGATTGTTTGCCAGCATCGGACCGGCGGGGGCAGGCATTGTTTTGTCCGCCCATACGGATGTCGTACCCGTGGACGGACAGGATTGGTCGCGTGATCCCTTTCGGCTGACCCGCCGGGATGACCGGTTATACGGGCGCGGAACCACAGACATGAAAGGGTTTTTGGCCTCAATGCTGGCACTGGCAGATCGGGCCGCAAGCGCCGATTTGCGTGAGCCCCTGAAACTGTCAATATCCTATGACGAAGAGGTCGGTTGCCTTGGCATCGCCCGGATGTGCGGCGCGCTGACTACTGCATTGGGTCAACCCCGTGCGGCCATCATCGGCGAACCAACCGAGATGGTCGTGGCGATCGGACACAAAGGTAAAATGGGGTTTCGCGCGGCCGCCAGCGGCTCGGCTGGGCATTCATCTTTGGCACCGCTCCACAAGAACGCGCTTTATGTTGCCGCTGACTTCATCGCTGAACTGCGGGGCTTGCAGGATTGGTACGCCAGGAGCGGCGCGCAAGACCCGGCCTATGACATCCCCTACACAACGTTTCACGTTGGCAGGTTGTCGGGCGGCACCGCCCTTAACATCGTGCCGGATCACGCCGAGCTCTACTTTGAATTCCGATATCTGGTGGAAGGCGATGTCGAGGCGGTTTTGCGCAAGATCAAATCCTTCGCCGGATCCGATATTAGTCTCGAACGCAACATCGCATACCCCGGATTGGATACACCCAGCGATGCGCCGGTCGTGCATCTGGGATGCAAGCTCGCCGGGACAAACCAGTTAACCAAAGTCTCCTTTGGTACAGAGGCCGGTTTTTTCGACAAACTGGGGATCCCGTCAATCGTTTGCGGTCCGGGATCGATGGAATCTCAGGGGCACAAACTGGATGAATTCATCACAATTTCACAGCTTCAAGCCTGCGATGAAATGATGGATCGGGTTTTGGCGGAGCTTTCAGGCAACCGTTAAGACCTGTGCGTGATACCGCCGCCTTCTGTATGAATAGCGTCCGGCAGTGCACTGCCTGTCAATGCTCGCAAGCGCGAAGGGATTGCAACGCCATCCTATTCCTTCAGGCCTCGTCCCGACAAAGCGCTTGTGACAGGCAATGCACCCCGCCACCGCCCAGCGTGAACATCGACATGTCCGGATCGTACACCTCGAACCCCAGACTGCGCATCTTGGCGTTCAAATCGTCTGCGCCCGCCATCGACAACACTTTGCCATCGCCCAGCGCCACCAGATTGACTCCGAGATTCTTCGCCTCGCGATACTCCACCTCGACAATCTCAATCCCCCATCCGCGCACAACGTCGATCAGCCACGGCTCCATCGCATCGACGCAAGCCACCGCCAGCTTTTCCGCCAACGGCACGATCAACCCGTCCATGTGCACGAATTCCCGGCTGATCGGCGCAACCACGGCCTCCCACCCTTCGGCACGCACGAAATCCGCCACCTGCTCACTGCCTTCCTTCTCTGACCGCTCACCGCAATACCCGATCAGCACAGAGATATGCCCAAAAGTTGGTGACGGCCTTCATCAGGCGGCGATTTGAACTTGCTTGATGCCGTCCTTGAATTCAACCCCCTGAATGACTTCGGGTAGACGGTTTGGTCCGGAGATCTTCCGCCACTTTTTCTTGGCTGACCATTGTCTGACAGGGTATTGCGCAGCAATGTCCCGAGAAGGATCATCAGCCTGTACACCATAGCGAGGGCGGTTTTGCGGTTCAGGCAGCCCTTGGTTTTCCGGGTGCGGTTCCTGACAGTGGCAAAAACGCTTTCAATTGGGTTCGTGGTTCGGATGTGCTTCCAGTGTTCGGCAGGGAAGTCATAGAAAGCCAACAATTCACTGCGGTCTTTCACCAACTTGGCGACGGCCTTCTCGTATTTCACGCCGTAGGTTTCCACGAAAAGATCGAAAGCCGCGTTCGCCTCCTTCCTGGTCTCGGCCATCTGTTACCTGACAGGTGAATGCATGCATTCACCGAGAGGGCAGATGTCCTGAAGATCGGACTTGGCCTTTTCGTGTAGAGATTTTGGCATCGCGCCCAACACGTTGGCTGTTTTGTGGACCCAGCATCGCTGTTCGCGCGTCTCGGGGAAGACATCGCGCAGAGCGGTCCAAAACCCAAGTGCGCCGTCGCCGATGGCCAGTTCCGGGGGCACCGCCAGACCACGTTTCTTTAGCCCCTTCAACAGGTCGCGCCAACTGTCGGCATTCTCTCGGAACCCGTCCATAATCGCCAAAACATCCTTCTGACCATACTCATCTGCGCCTATAATACCAAGGGTTATTCAATCTGACCGACTTTCGCCCAGTTGCGGCTTGCGATGGATGTGATGGTTTGCGGTCTTGCGATGAGGTTGTTCCAGGCCTCGCACCCCGCGTCGAGAATCGCGTCATATGTGTCGAACGTCCGGTTTGCGAGCCATGTCTGGCGGAGATATTGCCAAATGTTTTCGGTTGGATTCAGCTCTGGTGATTTGGGCGGCAGAAACATGAGCGACAGGTTTTGCGGGATTTCCAGAGCGGATGTCGTGTGCCAGCCGGCTTGGTCCATGAGGATGACGGCGTGGGCGCCATCGGAGACAATTTTGCTGATTTCTTCCAGGTGGCGCTGCATCGCATAGGTGTCGGCTGCTGGCATCATGATCGCCGCGCCGGTGCCGCGTTCGGGGCAGATGGCGCCAAAAAGATACGCATTTTGGTAACGCTGATCGGCGGGCTGGCGGGGCCGTGTGCCCTTGCGTGCCCACTGGCGGACGCGGGTGTTCTTCTGACCGAGACGCATCTCGTCCTGGAACCAGATTTCGACGGGTTTGTCCGGCGGCACCCCCTGAAGCGTCTCCTTCAGATTGTCGCCGAAGTTTTTTTGAAATCCTCAATGACCTGCACGTCCTGCCCCGGGTGCTGAGGGCGTGCGCTGATGTGGGAAAAGCCCAGATTGTGCAGAATCTGCCCCACATGGCGCTCGTGATAGTCGACGCCAAAACGCGCCTTGATCACATTCTTCAAATCGACCCGCCGCCAGCGGACGACACCGTCCTTTTCAGGATCAGGACCGGTCTCGACAAGAGCCGCCAGTTCATCCAGTTGCGCATTGTCAAGGCGGGATCGCGAGCCTCCTCGCTGCCGATCCAGCAGCCCCGCTGGACCATCAGCGTTGAAACGGAGCACCCAGTCCCTGAGCGTTTGCCGGTCCATCCCGCCAATGCGGGCCGCAGCCCCACGCGACATGCCATCGGCGATAGCGGCAAGCGACAAAAGCCGTCGGCTCTGCCGGGCATCAGAACTCTCTGCGGCAAGCTTGCGCAGATCATTGGCGGTAAAATCGGCTCGCATCGGTATCCTGGCTGGCATCGGTGGTCTCCTTTGCCAATCTTGAATCACCTCAGCACCTCAGGCGGTACCCAAAATCCATAGCTGAGTCATTTTGAAGCACCCTTGGTATAATGACCAACATACATTGACGATCCCCGTCCAGACGCGGCGTGAAGTAAACCCCGTCCGCCCAGATGTAGACATAGCGCTTGCCAGTGAGATCGCGCTTGCGCCAGGTCTCATATTCCTCCCACCACGCAGCCTTCAGACGCGTGATGGTCGAAGACGACAGCCCCTCGGCATCCGGCCCAAGAAGTGCTGCCAGTGCTTCGCTGAAGTCGCCTGTCGAGATACCTTTCAGGTACAGCCAGGGGAGCAACTCTTCCACTGACTTCGACTTGCGCAAATAGGGCGGCACCAGCGCCGAGCGGAACTTGATCTTGCTTCCATCTTCATTGCTGCCGCGGTCCCGAACGCGCGGCACCTGTACAGGAACCGTGCCGATCCCCGTCATCATCTCGCGCTCCGGCAAGAAACCGTGACGGACAAGGCGTTGGCGGCCTTCTTCGTCCAAAAGATGCGCGTACTCGGCGATGAATGCGGAAACTTCAGCTTGAACCGCCGTGCGCAGAAGCTCCTTCGCACCCGACTGGATCACTTCGGTCAGCGGATCAGGTGAAAATTCCGATGGAAGTTCGAATGGTACAATAGTAGATTTGGCCATGGTGGCATATCCTTTCTCATTGAGATTGACGGCGCGATTGCACCGCCATGATATGCCGCCCGCTTCAGGCCATCACCAACTTTCGGGCATAACTCTCAGCACACGCCCCGGCTCAATAATGTTGAAATCACCGCCCTCGAAATGCCCCGCTGTGGCAAACTTCCAGATCGGAATGTCGTGGTCCTGGTAAAACTTGATCGCCGTGACATAGTCCGCGCGACGCACCTTCAGCTGCATGTGGCAGATCAAGGCACCCCACGGCGACATCGCCGATGAATCCCGGGCGAAAAAGTTCCGGTGCAACGCCTCATCGGAATCCAGATAGTGGCATCGAACCCCGTTTTCTTCATAGATCGAGACCATTTCCGAATGCTGCTTCATCGCCAATTGCAGATCAAACATGTGCCCCGTCTTGTCCGCATTCGCCAACGTCCGCCCGATCAGCGGCCCGGCTTCAACCCAGCGATAGTATTCGGGCTTACCAAGCAGCACATCATGCAGCTTGGCATAGTCGTTATTAATGCCCCATTTTGAAATCGATTTTGTCTCGTCTTTCACCGCCGACCCTCCACGGTCCGAAGTTTCAATTCGAAGAGTTGCACAAACGCTCGTGCGGATAAATCCCCGATGGACGACAGACCGGATCATCGCATCATGCGGCGAGTGCAAGGTCTGATTTCCCGACTATCGACAGACTGAGAGTACGCCAGTACGCTGCCGGATAACCAACCACAAAAAGCGAGCGCGCAATGAACCAGCACCCCGTGTGGCCATTTGTCGATGAACATTCACCGCGATTTCATGCACTTTCCGATGCGGTCTGGGCAGTGCCGGAAACCTGCTACGGTGAACATGCCTCTGTCGCGCTCCACATCGCCGAACTGGAACATCAGGGCTTTCGCATTACTAGAAATGTGGCCGGCATTCCCACGGCGGTTTCCGGGGAATGGGGGGATGAGGGACCGGTCATTGCCTTTCTTGGCGAATACGATGCACTGGCCGGGCTAAGCCAGGAAGCCGACATGGCCGAACCCAAACCGCTGGAAGCCGGCGCCAACGGCCACGGCTGTGGCCACAACATGCTTGGCTCCGCCGCCATGTTGGCGGCAACGGCCGTTCGCGACTGGCTGGCCGAAACCGACACCAAGGCGCGAGTGCGTTACGTCGGTTGCCCGGCGGAAGAAGGCGGCAGCGCCAAGACGTTCATGGTGAAGGAAGGCGTCTTTGATGACGTGGATATCGCGATCACGTGGCACCCGGCGGCGTTTGCCAATGTGATGCGCTCAAGCTCTCTGGCCGCCGCTCGGCTTGATTTCACCTTCACCGGTCGCGCCAGCCACGCCGCCGCATCCCCGCATCTTGGCCGCTCCGCGCTGGACGCGGTGGAATTGATGAATGTTGGCGTCAATTACATGCGCGAACACATGTCGGATCAGGCCCGCATTCACTATGCCTATATCGACGCTGGCGGGATCAGCCCGAATGTCGTACAAGCCGCGGCCAAGGTTCGCTATGTGGTGCGAGAGCCGCGCACGCGGGCGATGATGGCGCTGATCGAACGCGTCAAAAAAGTCGCCGAAGGCGCAGCTATGATGAGCGAAACCGAAATGGATTGCCAATTGGTGACCGTGGCGTCCGAGCGAGTTATGGCTGAATCTGGTGTTCGCGTGGTTTGAGTGTTGGCGGTGCATCTGTTTGGATTGTTTTTGCAAAAACCCAATCCGACCCAAGAAGGACGCACCACCATGGACGAGACTAACATCGTTGAATTTGCCGGTCGAGAGGTCAGCCTTGATCCGTTGACTGAGCTTTTGCGCACGGGCGCGCAGGCTCTGATCCAAGCCGCCGTTCAAACTGAGCTTGCGGAATTGATGGATCGCTTTGCTCACCTCAAAACACCAGACGGGCGCGCCGGGGTGGTACGTAATGGCAGTCATCCCGCCCGTGAAATCCAAACGGGTGTTGGACCTGTGACCGTAGAGATTCCAAAGATACGCTCGAAAACCGGCAAGCCAGTGAGTTTCCGCTCCGCGCTCGTACCGCCCTACGTGCGCAAGACCAAGACGCTGCAGGCTGCGATCCCCTGGCTCTACCTCAAAGGCATTTCCACTGGCGAAATGGGAACGGCGCTGAAGGGTTTGCTCGGGGCTAATGCCACCGGATTTTCGGCCAAAACAGTTGCCAGATTGAAGGCCGAATGGGCCGCTGAATACAGGGCGTGGCGCACCGCAGACCTGTCCCAAGACGAGTGGGTCTACATCTGGGCCGACGGTATTCACAGTGGCTTACGCGGCGAGGATCACAAGTTGTGCGCGCTGGTCGTGATCGGCGTAAATACCCGTGGTCAGAAACAATTTCTGGCAATCGAGGACGGCACTCGTGAAAGCACACAGAGCTGGAGGGAGGTTCTAATCGGCCTCAGAGAACGCGGTCTCAACACTCCAAAATTGGCCATCGGAGACGGTGCTCTGGGATTCTGGGCCGCTCTTGAAGAAACCTATCCGGGCACACCTCAACAACGCTGCTGGGTGCATAAGACGGGCAACGTCCTCAACTGTTTTCCCAAGTCCACCCAGCCAAAAGCCAAAACGATGCTGCACGATATCTGGCGCGCTGAAACGCGCAAGTCAGCTGAACAAGCGTTCGATCTCTTCGTGAAAACGTTTGAAGACAAGTACCCCAAAGCCACCGCCTCGCTTCAGAAAGATCGAACCGAACTGCTGGCATTCTACGATTTTCCCGCAATGCATTGGCAAAGCATCCGAACGACCAATCCAATTGAATCCGCCTTTGCCACGATCCGTCATCGCACCAAGCGCTCAAAGGGCTGTCTGGCCCGCGACGGCATGCTCCACATGATCTTCAAACTGGGGCAGTGCGCCGAACAAAACTGGCGCAAACTTCGCGGCTTCAATCATCTCGCCGACGTCATCCAAGGCGTCAATTTCAAAGACGGCATCAAGCAAACCCAGACCGAAACCGCCGCCGCATGAAAGATCCCGCAAACACCAGATTTGACAATAACTCCGTCCGAGCTTCTTCCCAACGGTCCGTTGTGCGAAGCAATGCAACGCAATCTTGAAATACTCGGCCCGCCCCCATTTGACGAAAGCGACCGCGAATACGCCGCGCGCATTCAGGCCACGCTTGGCGAGGAAGACATTGCCGCCAGTTACAAACTTGCCGGGATGCCCGAGGAAACGCGCAAATCGCTTGCGGATTTCATCGTCCCCGATACGGCCCCGGTCGTCGATCTGCCCGGTTCTACCGATGTCGGCGATGTCAGCTGGGTCGTCCCCACGGTCCAGTTGTGGGGTGCGAACTATGCCATCGGCACCCCGTTCCATTCATGGCAAATGGTGTCTCAGGGCAAGGGCGGACCCGCGATCAAGGGAATGCTGCACGCCGCACAGGTCATGGCCGCCACCGGTGTCGACGCTATTCTTGACCCCGACCTGCGCGCGCGCCAAGGCGGACTTGATCGAAAGGGTCGGACCGGAAGGGTATGTATGCCCGCTTCCCGATGATGCCGTGCCACCCATCGCAGAGATGGCCGGAACGCAATAAGCACACTCAAACCCGTTCGTCTGCGATCAGGTTACCCCTTCGTAGAATGGGCCTCTGCAAAACCCGCCCTGGCGCCTATCGCCTCGAACGCCAGTTCTCCCGACCGCTTACTGTCTTGCCCGCCCGAGCTTGCCTCGGGCAGCCACCGACCTCCCACCGGAGGGCGCTTTTGCAACGTTATCAAAAGCTCGAACGATAGATATTGTCGCAATCGCACCACAGAATCCAGCCATTCATAGCGCCCTCCAGGCCGGTTGCTGCCCTGTCGTTCGCCTGCGGTCAGGTGACCACTTCACAAAGTGAGATACAGGACGCCAAGCCTTACTCGCAGATATTCTCTTTGATGAAGCAATTGGAACCAAGGCATCCGTCCCAGCCCTCGGCTTTGGCTGACTGCGATTTATCGCCGAATTCGCCGTCAATGATTTCAACCGACTTGATCTTGTCAAATCTGAAAATTCGTTTGGATTCAAAGTCTCGGCCCTTGGTGCAACCACGGCTCTGCCAGCCATGCATGTAAAGCTGACCGTTGTTGCCAATAGCGACCTGATGAACATCAACGATGCGCGGCAGACAGTCCTTGCTGGCGTCCTTGTCATAAACAAGCTCGACAACCCTGCCGGACTCTGCGGCTTCGCACAGCAGGGCTTCATGTTCAGTCTGGGCCAATGCCACCGATACCGGCGCGATGGCGGCCAGTAGGATCACGGCGATCATATTTCGGTTCACAATGACACTCCTTGCTCAATCTGGTTCGCACTCGGCGATGGTCGAAGATTTGCTTCACCCGCCCAACAAAACGGGAAACTCCTCGCCCGCCAGTACATCACCATGCTGCAACGTAACCCCAGGAAACGGTGGCGACGTTACAATCCCGTCCCGCCGCACATACCGCGCGTTTTCCCCCAACAGACGCAATGAGAACGCGCGCCGCTGTCGGGTCTTGGCCGTGTTCGCAGGCGCGCCGTGGATTGTACGATAGTCAAACGCTATCGCGTCGCCGGGAGACACCGCCCAGCCAATCACATCATAATTGCCGCGATTACCGTCGACGTCCGGGATCTCCTCCAACCCGTCATTTTCGTTCAGCGCCGATCCGTCAAACCGCTGTGGACGATAGAACTTGCCCCATTTATGTGACCCGGCGATGAATTCCAGCGTCGTTTCGCGCGGCACTTCGTCCAGCGGGATCCAGATGCTGACTGTCTGCGCGCAATCCACGCTGTAATACGGCGCATCCTGATGCCAGGGCGTCGGAATGCCGGTCGCGGCCTCTTTCACCAGCACATGTTCATGGAACAATTGCACCGTTTTGCTGCCCATCAACTCCGCCCCGATCACCGCCGCCGGAGAATTGAAGATGAAGTTCCGGTAATCCGGGAACCGTGCCCAGTTGCAATAGTCGACAAAGAACCGCCCGCCGCCATCCTCACCCTTGTAGATCCGCGCATTCGGGTCCGGGTCCGCCATATTGGCATCCACACCTGCGCGCAGCACATCGACCCAATCGTTGAACACCCCGCGCAACACCGTCGCGCCTTTATCGTGGAATTCCTTGATCGTGTCGTCGCTAAGGACATCGGGCATTGCGTTTTGTCCAAATTGTGGTCGGGTCCGTGAATGCTAACGGTTTGCCCACCGGGAATCCAATCTTGCAAGTCCAGATCGCAGAGCCAGTTCAAGAACATCATCCAAAATGGTTTTCTGGACGACGCCTTGCCTGTCAGTATGATGCACCGAAGGGTGTGTGCCCGGTGACAATCTGATTTAGGAGGCCGAATTGGCCAGAGTGTCTGCAACCCGGTGGATTGGATTGGTGTTAGGGGTAATACTTTCTTTATTCGGTGCCTATATCCTGTTCGAAAAAGTGTTCCTGGCGATCTCAGATGGCCAGTCGTATGAACGGGCCGGCATTGTCGAGCGGACCGAGGAACCGTTTTCCTTCTGGCTTGGCGTCGCCACTTACGGCGTCTGTGCGTCGGCTGTGTTATTAGGTGGGGTCGCGGCAATTTTTGCCGCGGCAAGAAAGCCATCCGGGTCTCCATAATCAATGTTTCGCGTGCCGCGCGTGCCAGGTCACCGCCCGGCCGATCCAAACAGACTCAAGCCCGCGAAACCGACCCTGCCCCGCGTCCAACAGTCGCCAAATCCTTGACCCCCCTGCCCCCATCCGCTACCCGACCCCGGCACATGAAACCGAGGTTGCCATGCCCAAATTCACCCCCCGCGTCTTCTCCGGCATTCAGCCCAGCGGCGGCCTGACGCTCGGCAATTACCTCGGCGCGATCAAACGTTTCGTCGAAATGCAGGACGCCGGAACGCATGAAACCGTCTATTGCATGGTCGACCTGCACGCGATCACCGCCGAACTCGCCCAGCCCGAGAAACTCGCCCACAATACCCGCGAACTCTGCGCCGGCTTCATCGCCTCTGGCATCGACCCCGAGAAATCCATCCTGATCAACCAGTCCCAGGTCCCCGAACACGCGCAGCTGGCGTGGATTTTCAACTGCGTCGCCCGCATGGGCTGGATGCAGCGCATGACCCAATTCAAGGACAAGGCAGGCAAACACGCCCAGAACGCCTCGCTCGGCCTCTTCGCCTACCCCGCGCTGATGGCCGCTGACATCCTGATCTATCACGCGACCCACGTGCCCGTGGGCGAGGATCAGAAACAGCACCTAGAGCTGACCCGCGACATCGCGATCAAGTTCAACCACGATTTCGGCGTTGATTTCTTCCCCGAAACCGAACCCGTCATCGAAGGCGCCGCCACCCGGGTGATGTCGCTGCGTGACGGGTCGAAAAAGATGTCGAAATCCGACCCCTCGGATATGAGCCGGATCAACATGACCGACGACGCCGACGCTATTGCTGCGAAAATCCGCAAGGCCCGCACCGACCCGGAACCCCTGCCCTCCGACATGGATGGCCTGACGGACCGCCCCGAGGCCCGCAACCTCGTCAACATCTACGCCGCTCTGGCAGAGATCACCCCCGACGCCGTCCTGTCCGACCACGGCGGCAAAGGCTTTGGAGATTTCAAACCCGCCCTCGCCGACCTCGCCGTTGCCCGCCTCGGCCCCATCGGATCAGAAATGTCCCGCCTGATGGACGACCAGCCAGAGATCGACCGGATACTGGCGCGGGGGGCAGAACGCGCCCGCGAGATCACCGCGCCGATCCTGAAGCGGACCTATGATATTGTGGGCATGGTGGGGTAATCCACGAGGTGTGAGCCGGGCCAGCGCCTTCCCGTGGGATGGCTACGTCACGCTTTATCCAAATGGCGTATCAACTAGATGAATGTCGCATAGTTGAGCAAACGTTTCTCATCATTAGAGCGTCGTCCTTGAAATCTGAATCGATGGGATTCCCACGTGGCAGGTTTTGTGATTCACCATATGTGGAGGTGGATCATGGGCAAATCGCTATCACTGGATATTCGGGAACGTGTCGTCGCTTTGGTTGATGACGGCCTTTCCTGCCATGAGGCTGCGCGGCGTTTACGGATATCAGCTGCCAGCGCGGTGCGGATCATGCAACGTAAGAGGCGAACGGGTGGGGTGAGAGCTGCGCCTCAAGGCCGCCCTCGGCGCAGCAAGCTGGATGTGGTCTCAAACTGGCTTAAGACACGCGTGGAAGCCGAGCCGGATATCACTATGCCGGAACTGGCCGAGGTGCTGAAACAGGAACATGCCCTCACCGCGACACCGGCGATGCTCTCGCGTTATCTGATCCATCGTCTTGGGTTCACATATAAAAAAATCCCTGATCGCGACGGAGCGGCTGCGCAAACGGGTGCGCGCTGCCAGGTACGAGTGGCAGCACCGCCGGATGCCGAGGATGCGCCTTGAGCCGCACCGGCTGGTTTTTATCGACGAAACAGCTGTCACGACCAAGATGACACGGCTTCGTGGTCGATCCCCACGCGGCACCCGGCTGGAAGCCGACGCGCCCTTCGGCCACTGGCGCACCCAGACCTTCATCGCGGGCCTGCGGATCGACGAACTCAGCGCCCCCTGGGTGCTGGACGGCCCCATGAACCGCGCCGCGTTCGACCTCTACATCGAGACCCAGCTGGCTCCAACGTTGCAGCCGGGCGATGTGGTGATCGCCGACAACCTGTCATCGCACAAATCGGCCAATGCGCAGGAACTGCTGAAGTCGCAAGGCAGCTGGCTGCTCTTCCTGCCGCCGTATTCGCCCGATCTCAACCCGATCGAAATGGCGTACTCGAAACTCAAGGCACACCTGCGTCGGCTCAAGGCCCGCACCTTCGACGCCCTTTTCCAATCCGTCGCCCAAACCTGCGACCTCTTCCCGCCAACCGAGTGCCGAAACCTCTTCAAAGCTGCCGGATATGTTGCAGATTAGATGGACGACGCTCTAGCGTAATCGCGATAATCCAACGAGTCCAACTCACCGTCGATGACCACCAACCGCTCGAAATGCTTTTTATAGTCCACAATCTTTGAGCCCGGAATAATTGCGTCCAACTCTTCTTGTATGGTGGCATTCACTGGATCTGGAGTTATGGCTGAATCTGGTGTTCGCGTGGTTTGAGTGTTGGCGGTGCATCTGTTTGGATTGTTTTTGCAAAAACCCAATCCGACCCAAGAAGGACGCACCACCATGGACGAGACTAACATCGTTGAATTTGCCGGTCGAGAGGTCAGCCTTGATCCGTTGACTGAGCTTTTGCGCACGGGCGCGCAGGCTCTGATCCAAGCCGCCGTTCAAACTGAGCTTGCGGAATTGATGGATCGCTTTGCTCACCTCAAAACACCAGACGGGCGCGCCGGGGTGGTACGTAATGGCAGTCATCCCGCCCGTGAAATCCAAACGGGTGTTGGACCTGTGACCGTAGAGATTCCAAAGATACGCTCGAAAACCGGCAAGCCAGTGAGTTTCCGCTCCGCGCTCGTACCGCCCTACGTGCGCAAGACCAAGACGCTGCAGGCTGCGATCCCCTGGCTCTACCTCAAAGGCATTTCCACTGGCGAAATGGGAACGGCGCTGAAGGGTTTGCTCGGGGCTAATGCCACCGGATTTTCGGCCAAAACAGTTGCCAGATTGAAGGCCGAATGGGCCGCTGAATACAGGGCGTGGCGCACCGCAGACCTGTCCCAAGACGAGTGGGTCTACATCTGGGCCGACGGTATTCACAGTGGCTTACGCGGCGAGGATCACAAGTTGTGCGCGCTGGTCGTGATCGGCGTAAATACCCGTGGTCAGAAACAATTTCTGGCAATCGAGGACGGCACTCGTGAAAGCACACAGAGCTGGAGGGAGGTTCTAATCGGCCTCAGAGAACGCGGTCTCAACACTCCAAAATTGGCCATCGGAGACGGTGCTCTGGGATTCTGGGCCGCTCTTGAAGAAACCTATCCGGGCACACCTCAACAACGCTGCTGGGTGCATAAGACGGGCAACGTCCTCAACTGTTTTCCCAAGTCCACCCAGCCAAAAGCCAAAACGATGCTGCACGATATCTGGCGCGCTGAAACGCGCAAGTCAGCTGAACAAGCGTTCGATCTCTTCGTGAAAACGTTTGAAGACAAGTACCCCAAAGCCACCGCCTCGCTTCAGAAAGATCGAACCGAACTGCTGGCATTCTACGATTTTCCCGCAATGCATTGGCAAAGCATCCGAACGACCAATCCAATTGAATCCGCCTTTGCCACGATCCGTCATCGCACCAAGCGCTCAAAGGGCTGTCTGGCCCGCGACGGCATGCTCCACATGATCTTCAAACTGGGGCAGTGCGCCGAACAAAACTGGCGCAAACTTCGCGGCTTCAATCATCTCGCCGACGTCATCCAAGGCGTCAATTTCAAAGACGGCATCAAGCAAACCCAGACCGAAACCGCCGCCGCATGAAAGATCCCGCAAACACCAGATTTGACAATAACTCCCTCCAAATAGCGAGGCATTGTATTTTCCCCTTATTTTGACTCCACCTAGCTCCAGAGATCGCGCCTTTGCAGATTCTTCCTCTATTTTGTCTTGCAACTCACTCGACAGAGCGCGCAACTCATCGCGTTGTCGAATTGGAGCAGTTACCGTCGCGACAACCCAAATCGCAGATGCCAAAGCGGCAACAAAAATCAATGCGTACTCGGCGCTCCAAAAAGCAATCACACCGGCACCAAAGACTTCGCACGCCCAAAACAACCAATGGCCCCAAGCCATTTTTGTGGTTTTCCAGCAGTTCTGCCATGCAGACTCGTAAATTGATCCCATACCCAACTAATCTCACGCCCAAAGCGCCGGAGTCCACCGATTCCCCTATTTCTGCACCGCAGCATCATGTTACGTACCTGAAGGGGATACACCCCGGTGGGGCGGGGCAACGGGTACGTATTTGAAAACAAACAATTTCTGCGATGCAGCAATTCGCACTTGCAGCGCAGCGATTGAGGCATAATGTTGCGCCGAACAAGACTCAACGGGAAGAATGTTACATGTCCGACAGTCGACCGTACCGATCTGTGCTTTATATCCCTGGTTCCAAAGACCGCGCGCTTGAGAAAGCAAAATCACTGCCAGTAGATGCCATCATTTTCGATCTGGAAGACGCTGTTGCGCCGGATGAAAAAGCAAATGCGCGAATCCTGCTGGCCGAAACATTGGCGCAGAGTGGTTACGGTCAGCGCATCAAACTTGTGCGAGTCAACGGGCTGGACACTGATTGGGGCGCCGACGACATAGCGGCTTTCGCACAAAGCAGTACAGATGCCCTGCTGATCCCCAAGGTTGGTTCCGCCGCCGATCTGGACGCCGTCGCCGCGCTTGCGCCAAGTAAAGATCTTTGGGCGATGATCGAATCTCCGGCAGGGATCCTCCACGCCGAAGAAATCGCGGCGCATCCGAAGCTCAAGGGATTCGTGCTGGGCACCAACGATCTGGCGAAGGATCTTGGCGCGCAGTTCCGCGCCGACCGGTTGCCGCTGATGACCAGCCTGCAGATGACCCTTCTGGCCGCACGGGCGCATGGCGTGATCTGCGTCGATGGTGTTTACAACGCCTTCAAGGATGAGGACGGCCTGCGGGCCGAATGCCATCAGGGCCGCGACATGGGCATGGACGGCAAAAGCCTGATCCACCCCGCCCAGGTCGCCATAACCAACGAGGTTTTTGCGCCCTCCGACGCCGATATCGAGCTCGCCCGCCACCAGATCGCGGCCTTTGAAGAAGCAATGGCTGCCGGTCAGGGCGTTGCCGTGCTAGACGGGAAGATAGTAGAGAATCTTCACGTCGCGACGGCAGAGGCATTGCTTGCCAAGGCCGCCGCGATTGCGGAACTGGAGGCAAGTTGATGCTATTCTTGATGATCCTGGGCATGGCGATCTGGATCGCTGCCCATTTTTTCAAGCGTTTGGCCCCTGATGCCCGTGCCTCGATGGGCGACAAGGCCAAAGGCCCGGTGGCCCTGTTGCTCTTGGTCTCTGTCGTGCTGATGGTCATCGGATATCGCGGCGCAGAATTCGTGCCAGTTTACCAACTCGACGCACCAGCGCGTTATATCAACAACCTGCTGATGCTGCCCGCCATCGCCCTGATGGGCCTTGGCGCATCGCAAAGCCGCCTTTGGCCGACAATGCGGCATCCGATGCTGACCGGGTTCTTCTTGTGGGTATTCGTGCATCTTCTGGTTAATGGTGATCGCGATTCGATTATCCTGTTTGGCGGATTAGGCATCTGGGCTGTTGTGGAAATGTGGCTGATCAATCGCGGAGAGGGCAACTTCACGCCTAACCGCAAGCCCGGTTCACTTCAGGGCGACATCCGCCTCGCCGTGATCACAGTCGTGATCTACGCCATCATCGCTGGCATCCACATCTGGCTTGGCAAAAATCCGTTCACCGCATGATCGCTTATCGCCTGCTGACTGAAGAGGACACGGCCGCCTTTTGCCATAAGGTGACAGAAGCGCTGTCACAGGGGTGGATTTTGTATGGCGACCCGGCCTACGCCTTTGATGAAGCGTCCGGAAAATTGCGGTGCGCTCAGGCTGTTACCAAAGAGGTCGCAGGCGATTATTCACCGGACATCAAACTCGGACAGCTTTAGCCATGACCAAAACCAATGCGGGCCGCTTTTTCGAGGACTACGCGGTCGGTCAGACCATCATCCATGCCGTGCCCCGCACCATCTCTGGCGGCGAACGCGCGCTCTACCACGCGCTCTACCCGGCCCGTCACGCGCTCTATTCCTCGGATGAATTTGCGCGCGCCTGCGGTCTGCCAGCCGCCCCGATTGACGATCTGGCCGCCTTCCATGTGGTGTTCGGCAAGACCGTTCCCGACATTTCGCTGAATGCCGTCGCAAACCTCGGATATGCAGAAGGCCGCTGGCACAGACCCGTGTATCCCGGAGATACGCTGCGCGCCGTAAGCGAAGTGATTGGCATTAAGCAAAACTCCAACGGAAATTCTGGCGTGGTCTGGGTCCGTACGCGCGGCCTAAATCGGCGTGCCGAAACCGTTTTGGACTACGTCCGCTGGGTTATGGTGCGCAAAGGTGACCGCGATGCCCCTGCCGCCGCAACCATTATACCCGATCTTGCGCCGGCTGTGGCGGCGGACGAACTGATCGTGCCTGCCGGTCTCGATTTCACCAATTACGATTTCGCCCTCGCTGGCGAACAGCACCGCTTTAGCGACTATACGATCGGCGAAAAGATCGACCACGTCGACGGCGTCACAATCGAAGAGGCCGAGCATATGCTGGCCACGCGGCTTTGGCAGAACACCGCCAAAGTCCATTTCGACGCCACAAACCGCGAGGACGGCAAACGCCTGATCTATGGCGGCCACATCATATCGCTGGCCCGCACGCTGTCCTTCAACGGGCTTGCCAATGCCCAGATGATCGTCGGGCTGAATGCTGGCGCACATGCCAACCCCTGTTTTGCCGGCGATACGGTCCGCGCATGGTCTGAAGTGCTGGACAAAGCCGAGGGGATCGTGCCTGGTACGGGCGCGCTACGTCTACGTCTGGTGGCCACAAAGGGCGCGGCGTTTGATCTGAAAGGCGACGACGGAAGGTTTCTGCCTGATGTCCTGCTCGATCTCGATTATTGGGCGCTGATACCAATGTGATGTCGAAACGGGCGGGAATGTTTTAACGTCCCCCCATGCGCTGTCTATTCTTAGCCTCCGCTATCGCGACTCTGCCACTGTCGGCACTGGCTTGCGACCTCGCGCTCGCCTTGGCGGTCGATGTTTCCGGCTCCGTCGACCCGACGGAATACCACACCCAGATGCAGGGCCTCGCCGATGCGCTGCGCGATGGCGTGGTCAGCGAGGCGCTGGTCAAGGCAGAAGCCGCGGTCATGTTGGTGCAGTGGACTGGAACCTCTCGCCAACATCTGACCATCCCCTGGCGCCGCATCCATACATTCTCTGATGTTGAGGCGATATCGGCGGAAATCGAATCCGCTCCGCGGCACTGGCGGAATTTCTCGACCGCCATCGGCGAGGCGCTCCAATTCACATTGGCAGAATGGTCCAACGCCCCGGTCTGCAAACGCAATATCATCGATGTGTCCGGTGATGGCGTGTCCAACGAAGGTGTTCAGCCAAGCTCGCTGCATCCGGTCCTCACGCGGGCCGGGATCACGGTCAATGCACTTGCCATAGAAGAAAGCGAAGAAGACCTGACAGGATATTTCTGGACGAACGTGATCTGGGGGGGTGAGGGCGCGTTTGTTGTCACGGCTAATTCTTTCGAAGATTACCCCGATCGCATCAGGCAAAAACTGATCCGAGAGACCACCGCGCAAATCTCTTGTGCGTTACCGACCTGCCGCGGTCTGCCTGATCAGGGTTGACCTGAACCGCGAGCCCGCGAATATATCCCCATGACACGCTTGGCTTTTGTTTTAATCTTGTTGGCCGCGCCGCTGCACGCCGGAACACTTTCCAAGAAAACGGAGGATTTCGTCGCGGCAAATATGATCGCGGTGCTTTATCACGAATTCGGCCACGCCCTGATCGACATGCTGAAACTGCCGATCTATGGGCAAGAGGAGGACGCCGCAGATGTTCTTTCTGCGGTCCTGATCCACGATTTCTTCAATGAGAAAACGGCGCAACGGATTGCTTTCGCCACTGCCAACGGATTCCTGGGCGAGCAATCGATCACCGAGGCCGAACGTTCCGATGTCGCCTATTGGGATGTCCACGGCCCCGATCTGCAACGCTATTACACGTTCATTTGTCTGTTTTATGGCGGCAATCCCATTAAGCGGCACGGATTCGCGCAGAAGTTGGAACTGCCCGAGGCGCGCAGGGACACCTGCGAAGAAGAGTTTCAGCAGGCCAGCTTTGCGTGGCGACCGGTTGTCGACAAACTCAAAGGCATCGGCGATGGCCGCGACATTCGATTTCTGGCCGATTATCGCGTGAATGCCGCAGGTAAACTGACCGTCGACGTTCTGGAACGTGAGGTTCGCGCCCTGAACAGGGACATGAACCTTCCTGGCGAACTGCTTGTGCGCGTAGAACCATGTGACGCGATCAATGCCTATTACGTCCCGAAAACGCGCGAAATCATCATGTGCACAGAATTCGCCGATTACATGGCCGATATTGGCGATCGGAAACTGGCCGAATAATCAGAAGGCGGCGGTCAGGAATCGCAACAGTGTGGATTTTCGTGATCACGTCAATATTTTATGTGATCACATATATTTTCATTCATGACTTCTTTGCACTTTTCGAAGCATATTCGCGTCCAACTGCGTGACACTCGCGCAAAAAGAGTCCATTAAAAGCGCTATCTGGACTGCTTCGCCGAAAGGATTGAGACATGGCAACACAAAAGCCCGTTGAACGGCCACTCTCTCCACATATCCAAATTTATCGCCCACAAATGACCTCGATCAGTTCGATCCTGACGCGGATCACGGGGAACGCGCTGATTGTCGGCGCTTTTCTGATGATCTGGTGGCTGGTAGCAGCGGCATCAGGGCCGGAATACTTCGCCACAGCCAATGCAGTAGCAACATCGTGGTTCGGCGATCTAGTCTTCACAGCTTCATTGCTGGCGGTTTGGTATCACTATCTCGCTGGACTGCGGCACCTTTATTTCGACGCGGGCAACGGCCTCGAAATCGAAACTGCGGAAATGCTCGGATGGATTTGCATTATCGGATCAGTCGTGTTGACCGTGATCACATTGGTATTGGTGTAGGAGAGGCGCAATGAGATACCTCACGGCAAATAAGCGCGCCACCGGCAAGGGCGCATCCGGCACTGGAACAGAACACCACTGGTACATGACCGTCAGCGCGGTTGGTCTGGCCGTGATGATGCCGGTTTTCCTGATCATCTTTGGCCGCGCCCTTGGACAAGGCCACGACGCAGTCCTGGAAATCTTCGCCCGACCGTTGACGGCGATCCTGACGGCTATGATCATTGTGGTTGGCCTTAACCATTTCCGCCGCGGCGCACAGACATTCATCGAAGATTACGTGCGCGGAATGAACCGTAAGTTCCTGCTGATCTTTGTGATTACATTTTCCTACTTCCTCATGGCCTGCGGTTTATTCGCGCTGGCGAAGATCGCACTTTAGGGGCCCAATCATGACGGCATATGAAATTGAGACCCACGATTTTGACGTGGTGGTTGTTGGCGCTGGTGGCGCAGGTTTGCGCGCGACGCTTGGCATGGCCGAACAAGGCTTGAAGACCGCCTGCATCTCTAAGGTCTTCCCGACACGGTCCCATACCGTCGCCGCCCAAGGAGGCATCGCTGCCAGCCTCGGCAATATGGGGCCCGACAGCTGGCAATGGCACATGTACGACACCGTCAAAGGCTCTGACTGGCTTGGTGACACGGATGCAATGGAATACCTTGCGCGTGAGGCACCCAAAGCCGTCTATGAACTCGACCACTACGGCGTCCCATTCAGCCGCACAGAAGAGGGTAAGATCTATCAACGTCCGTTTGGCGGCCACACCACCGAATATGGTGAGGGCCCGCCTGTGCAGCGCACCTGCGCCGCCGCCGACCGGACTGGGCACGCCATCCTGCACACGCTTTATGGTCAGTCGTTAAAGAACAACGCCGAATTCTACATCGAATACTTCGCCATCGACCTGATCATGACCGATGACGGTCAATGTCAGGGCGTTTTGTGTTGGAAACTGGATGACGGCACGCTGCACGTCTTTAACGCCAAGATGACGGTGCTGGCTACCGGCGGTTACGGCCGCGCCTATTTCAGCGCGACGTCTGCCCATACCTGCACCGGCGATGGCGGTGGGATGGTGGCCCGCGCGGGCTTGCCACTGCAAGACATGGAATTTGTGCAGTTCCACCCAACCGGCATCTATGGCTCGGGTTGCCTGATCACCGAGGGCGCGCGCGGCGAGGGTGGGTATCTCACGAATAGCGAGGGCGAGCGTTTCATGGAACGCTATGCACCGACATACAAAGACTTAGCCAGCCGCGACGTTGTCAGCCGCTGCATGACGCTTGAAATCCGTGAAGGTCGCGGCGTTGGCGCGCAAGGTGATCACATTCACCTGAACCTGAACCACCTGCCACCTGAAACGCTCGCTGAACGCCTCCCCGGCATTTCTGAATCCGCCCGCATCTTCGCCGGCGTCGACCTGACCAAGGAAGCGATCCCCGTTCTGCCGACGGTGCATTATAACATGGGCGGTGTGCCGACGAATTACTGGGGCGAAGTCCTGAACCCGACCAAGTCCGATCCAGACGCCATCGCACCGGGCCTTATGGCTGTAGGCGAGGCAGGCTGTGCCTCTGTCCACGGTGCGAACCGGCTTGGTTCCAACTCGCTCATCGACCTCGTGGTCTTTGGCCGCGCTGCCGCGATCAAGGCAGGCGAAGTCGTTGATCCGAACACCTCAAACCCGGAATTGAATCAGGCCTCCATCGACGCCGCGCTCGACCGATTTGACGGACTGCGCAACGCCTCTGGCGGCGCGCCCACGGCTGAATTGCGCCTGACACTACAGCGCGCGATGCAGGAAGACGCCGCCGTCTTCCGCTCATCCGAAACGCTCAAGAACGGCGTCAAGCGAGTCGAGCAGGTTTGCTCTGACTTCGCCAATGTCGGCGTCACCGACCGGTCACTGGTTTGGAACAGCGACCTGATGGAAACGTTGGAACTTGCTAACCTTTTGCCCAATGCACTGACTACCGTTGTCGGCGCAGAGGCCCGCAAGGAAAGCCGCGGCGCGCACGCGCACGAAGATTTCCCGGATCGCGACGACAAGAAATGGCGCAAGCACACGCTGGCCTGGGCTGATGGCGCAAAATCAAAACTGGCCTTCCGTCCGGTCCATACCAAGGGGCTGACCACGCTGGACGAAGGCGGGATTGACCCCAAAAAGATCGCACCAAAGGCGCGGGTATATTGATTTCATACTGCGCAAATCACACTCGGTGATATCGATGCCCAGGACGCTCTCGACTGAAGAAACCGCGAAGATCGAGGAGACGATCCGCACCCGCGCAGAGCGGCAGTTGAGGCGTTTCGAAGCCGTGACCCGTGGCATGGCACCCCGCCACTGCCCGATCTGCAACTATCATGGCATGTTCACCCCCTACGGCAGCCCGCCCCGGATTGATGCCCATTGCGCCAAATGCGGCTCGCTGGAACGCCATCGACTCTATGCGCTAATGATCCAGAGCGAGTCATCCTTTAGCGGACAGGACAAAGTGCTGCACTTTGCAGCTGAACACCACATTCGGCGAATGGTTCGCCCAAAGGTGGCGAGCTATCAGACGGCCGAAATCAGGGAATCTTCAAAACCCGCTCTAGAGCGTCGTCCTTGAAATCTGAATCGATGGGATTCCCACGTGGCAGGTTTTGTGATTCACCATATGTGGAGGTGGATCATGGGCAAATCGCTATCACTGGATATTCGGGAACGTGTCGTCGCTTTGGTTGATGACGGCCTTTCCTGCCATGAGGCTGCGCGGCGTTTACGGATATCAGCTGCCAGCGCGGTGCGGATCATGCAACGTAAGAGGCGAACGGGTGGGGTGAGAGCTGCGCCTCAAGGCCGCCCTCGGCGCAGCAAGCTGGATGTGGTCTCAAACTGGCTTATACCAAGGGTTATTCAATCTGACCGACTTTCGCCCAGTTGCGGCTTGCGATGGATGTGATGGTTTGCGGTCTTGCGATGAGGTTGTTCCAGGCCTCGCACCCCGCGTCGAGAATCGCGTCATATGTGTCGAACGTCCGGTTTGCGAGCCATGTCTGGCGGAGATATTGCCAAATGTTTTCGGTTGGATTCAGCTCTGGTGATTTGGGCGGCAGAAACATGAGCGACAGGTTTTGCGGGATTTCCAGAGCGGATGTCGTGTGCCAGCCGGCTTGGTCCATGAGGATGACGGCGTGGGCGCCATCGGAGACAATTTTGCTGATTTCTTCCAGGTGGCGCTGCATCGCATAGGTGTCGGCTGCTGGCATCATGATCGCCGCGCCGGTGCCGCGTTCGGGGCAGATGGCGCCAAAAAGATACGCATTTTGGTAACGCTGATCGGCGGGCTGGCGGGGCCGTGTGCCCTTGCGTGCCCACTGGCGGACGCGGGTGTTCTTCTGACCGAGACGCATCTCGTCCTGGAACCAGATTTCGACGGGTTTGTCCGGCGGCACCCCCTGAAGCGTCTCCTTCAGATTGTCGCCGAAGTTTTTTTGAAATCCTCAATGACCTGCACGTCCTGCCCCGGGTGCTGAGGGCGTGCGCTGATGTGGGAAAAGCCCAGATTGTGCAGAATCTGCCCCACATGGCGCTCGTGATAGTCGACGCCAAAACGCGCCTTGATCACATTCTTCAAATCGACCCGCCGCCAGCGGACGACACCGTCCTTTTCAGGATCAGGACCGGTCTCGACAAGAGCCGCCAGTTCATCCAGTTGCGCATTGTCAAGGCGGGATCGCGAGCCTCCTCGCTGCCGATCCAGCAGCCCCGCTGGACCATCAGCGTTGAAACGGAGCACCCAGTCCCTGAGCGTTTGCCGGTCCATCCCGCCAATGCGGGCCGCAGCCCCACGCGACATGCCATCGGCGATAGCGGCAAGCGACAAAAGCCGTCGGCTCTGCCGGGCATCAGAACTCTCTGCGGCAAGCTTGCGCAGATCATTGGCGGTAAAATCGGCTCGCATCGGTATCCTGGCTGGCATCGGTGGTCTCCTTTGCCAATCTTGAATCACCTCAGCACCTCAGGCGGTACCCAAAATCCATAGCTGAGTCATTTTGAAGCACCCTTGGTATTAAGACACGCGTGGAAGCCGAGCCGGATATCACTATGCCGGAACTGGCCGAGGTGCTGAAACAGGAACATGCCCTCACCGCGACACCGGCGATGCTCTCGCGTTATCTGATCCATCGTCTTGGGTTCACATATAAAAAAATCCCTGATCGCGACGGAGCGGCTGCGCAAACGGGTGCGCGCTGCCAGGTACGAGTGGCAGCACCGCCGGATGCCGAGGATGCGCCTTGAGCCGCACCGGCTGGTTTTTATCGACGAAACAGCTGTCACGACCAAGATGACACGGCTTCGTGGTCGATCCCCACGCGGCACCCGGCTGGAAGCCGACGCGCCCTTCGGCCACTGGCGCACCCAGACCTTCATCGCGGGCCTGCGGATCGACGAACTCAGCGCCCCCTGGGTGCTGGACGGCCCCATGAACCGCGCCGCGTTCGACCTCTACATCGAGACCCAGCTGGCTCCAACGTTGCAGCCGGGCGATGTGGTGATCGCCGACAACCTGTCATCGCACAAATCGGCCAATGCGCAGGAACTGCTGAAGTCGCAAGGCAGCTGGCTGCTCTTCCTGCCGCCGTATTCGCCCGATCTCAACCCGATCGAAATGGCGTACTCGAAACTCAAGGCACACCTGCGTCGGCTCAAGGCCCGCACCTTCGACGCCCTTTTCCAATCCGTCGCCCAAACCTGCGACCTCTTCCCGCCAACCGAGTGCCGAAACCTCTTCAAAGCTGCCGGATATGTTGCAGATTAGATGGACGACGCTCTAGTCCTCAACATCGAAGCGATTGATCTGCCCAACCAAAGCTTCACGGCAGTTATTTGCAACCACGTGCTGGAACATGTCGACGATGAGAAAGCACTGTCAGAGATCCACCGCATTGTGCAACCCGGCGGGCGGGCATATCTTACAACGCCCGTGATCGAAGGCTGGCGCCAAACCTACGAAAACCCGGGTATCGACGGAAAACCTCAACGAACATTGCATTTCGGACAACATGACCACGTCAGAATGTATGGCGCAGATTTGCGGCAACGCATTCTTGCTGCCGGGTTCGATTTGCGTGAATTCACAGCCGAGGAACCCGACGTTCACCGGCACGGGCTTTGGCGTGGTGAAAAGATCTTCATCGCCACGAAGCCTGGTGCGGGGAGTTATTGTCAAATCTGGTGTTTGCGGGATCTTTCATGCGGCGGCGGTTTCGGTCTGGGTTTGCTTGATGCCGTCTTTGAAATTGACGCCTTGGATGACGTCGGCGAGATGATTGAAGCCGCGAAGTTTGCGCCAGTTTTGTTCGGCGCACTGCCCCAGTTTGAAGATCATGTGGAGCATGCCGTCGCGGGCCAGACAGCCCTTTGAGCGCTTGGTGCGATGACGGATCGTGGCAAAGGCGGATTCAATTGGATTGGTCGTTCGGATGCTTTGCCAATGCATTGCGGGAAAATCGTAGAATGCCAGCAGTTCGGTTCGATCTTTCTGAAGCGAGGCGGTGGCTTTGGGGTACTTGTCTTCAAACGTTTTCACGAAGAGATCGAACGCTTGTTCAGCTGACTTGC
The DNA here is from genome assembly GCA_951812305.1 of uncultured Paracoccaceae bacterium. Classification (GTDB taxonomy): domain Bacteria; phylum Pseudomonadota; class Alphaproteobacteria; order Rhodobacterales; family Rhodobacteraceae; genus Rhodobacter_B. Next base: position 87,299 of record CATOSB010000001.1, on the reverse strand, counting down.
GCGTTTCAGCGCGCCAGATATCGTGCAGCATCGTTTTGGCTTTTGGCTGGGTGGACTTGGGAAAACAGTTGAGGACGTTGCCCGTCTTATGCACCCAGCAGCGTTGTTGAGGTGTGCCCGGATAGGTTTCTTCAAGAGCGGCCCAGAATCCCAGAGCACCGTCTCCGATGGCCAATTTTGGAGTGTTGAGACCGCGTTCTCTGAGGCCGATTAGAACCTCCCTCCAGCTCTGTGTGCTTTCACGAGTGCCGTCCTCGATTGCCAGAAATTGTTTCTGACCACGGGTATTTACGCCGATCACGACCAGCGCGCACAACTTGTGATCCTCGCCGCGTAAGCCACTGTGAATACCGTCGGCCCAGATGTAGACCCACTCGTCTTGGGACAGGTCTGCGGTGCGCCACGCCCTGTATTCAGCGGCCCATTCGGCCTTCAATCTGGCAACTGTTTTGGCCGAAAATCCGGTGGCATTAGCCCCGAGCAAACCCTTCAGCGCCGTTCCCATTTCGCCAGTGGAAATGCCTTTGAGGTAGAGCCAGGGGATCGCAGCCTGCAGCGTCTTGGTCTTGCGCACGTAGGGCGGTACGAGCGCGGAGCGGAAACTCACTGGCTTGCCGGTTTTCGAGCGTATCTTTGGAATCTCTACGGTCACAGGTCCAACACCCGTTTGGATTTCACGGGCGGGATGACTGCCATTACGTACCACCCCGGCGCGCCCGTCTGGTGTTTTGAGGTGAGCAAAGCGATCCATCAATTCCGCAAGCTCAGTTTGAACGGCGGCTTGGATCAGAGCCTGCGCGCCCGTGCGCAAAAGCTCAGTCAACGGATCAAGGCTGACCTCTCGACCGGCAAATTCAACGATGTTAGTCTCGTCCATGGTGGTGCGTCCTTCTTGGGTCGGATTGGGTTTTTGCAAAAACAATCCAAACAGATGCACCGCCAACACTCAAACCACGCGAACACCAGATTCAGCCATAACTCTGGTGCGGGAGGTGCATGATTGTGGGGATGATCTCTGGCGACTTCGCACGAAACCTTTACCGCAAGACAAACCGAACGATCGGCTTGAAGTCGATCGTTCGCCGATTGCTGGGGCGTCAAATGGCCGAGCTTGACGGCTGCAAATTCGAACTGTTTCCCGGGATTAACCAGTCCGATATGGAGATTTGGCTGAACGGACGGCACGCCGAACCGGCTTCCCTCGATCAAATCCGATCCCTGCTGCATACTTCATCACCTGCCACCTATTACGACATCGGCGGAAATTCTGGCACTTTTACCGCGCCGCTGGCACTGGGCATGGCGAAAGGATCCGATATCATTGCCTTCGAACCCAACCCGATCATGGCTGATCAATTGCGGCGAAATCTCGCCGTCAATAAATTGTCGCACCGCGTTAAGTTGGCTGAGGTCGCCCTCGGCCGGAAGAAAGGCGCAGGTACGCTCAACATGCCCTCCGGTAATATGGGCCAAGGATCATTCCGTGATATTGAGATCAAACGTCGTTCTTTCGACGGGGATATCCTGCCATTGGCTGGGTTCTTGCCGGAAGCCGTAACAAAACGACCGTTCGTCATCAAGATCGACGTCGAAGGGTTCGAGGATCTTACCACCCTTCAATTTAGCCAGACATCCCAGAGCTTGGGGATTTTGGCATAACCTGCGAGGCATCGTCGGATAGCACGAAGGCCTGTCTTGAAGAGAGAGCATAAGGACCTTCGGGCTTTTCGAATCCCCTTTTTTCGCCGCGTATTGCGACGTGGTGCTCTTCGTTTGCTCCGGTTGAAACAGCCCAGTACATGGCGATTGCCAGCACCAAAATGAGGCGGGCCAATCGATCCGGCTTTTTGATCTGGCTTTGAGTAATTTCAAAGCCCCGGGTTTTGAAGTCGGAGAACATGGCTTCAATTCCCCAACGCATTCCATAATCGAGCACCTTGTACTCGGACGGTGCTGCATTCATGGCAATAATCCAAGGCTCTTTGTGCCCCTCCTCGTGAAGCACTCCAATGTTGCTAAAGACGCCCGTTCCGTAAAGCTCAGCGTTTACAAGCCCTTCGGGCATCAGTTGGGCAATTTCGCGCGTCATCATCTCGCCACCCTGATGTTGCAGTGTGATATTTCCCTTCATGCGCAGCCGGTAGTCCCATCCAGCCTCCTGGCACCATGCGACCAATCGGGCGGTTCCATAAAACCGATCTCCCGCCAGCAACACACGCGCATCCGCCGGGAGCCATGGGCGGACTGCTTCCAAAAGCTCATGTTGCACGCGCCATCCAATCGGCCCTTTGGTCTGGCGTACACGCCAGGCGACCGGGAGGGCCCGATCCCGCATCCGCACCGATAACATCAAAACCTCATGCCCTTCGTTGAGCTTGCTTTGATCAAGGGCCACCACAATCGTTTCTCCGGCCTCACACTGGCGGCGGAAAATTTCACCAACATAGGCCTGCATGATCTCATCAGTATCGATGTGAGGATTGCCCAGAACCCGCGAAATGTATTGATAGCGGTGGTCCACAGAGCCGATATCGCGGGGCAGAGCAGCCGCATTTTCCATCAGATTGACGCTGCGCGTGTTCAAAATCACGCTTGCTATGATGCACAATCCCTCCCGGCGCGACTTGTGATACCCGAGCAAGCGGTCCTGAAAATCCGCCTCAACCTTCGAATAAAGCTCTGAAAAACAAACATTTCCCAACAAACCAGCCTCCAATATCAGCAGTGGAGACTCCTTGAATCACACAGATCAGACAAACGTCAAATCAGATCCGGAAATTTTGAAGGGTGGTAAGGTTCGAGGATGAGGTTCTAATCCCGTTTTTCGAAACCACGCAACCCGGCCAGTGGCCGGACGCAATTCTGATGGAAATCGTCGGCAGCGAACACTGGCAGAACGACCTGTTGAAGAAACTCACGGATTGTGGTTACGAAATCACTTGGGAGGGCGAAGAAAATGCGCTTTTCACCCGCTCTAACTGACTTTGCGCGCCAACATCTTGCGCCACTTCCGACGCATGTAAGCAGCGTTGAAGAAGTTGCCAACAGACCGCTTTCGATGCTTGATGCGGCCCACTTCAATGGCAGAATTTTCCGTGGAAACAACCGGATGACCGACGATTTCGGGGACAAGTGCCATTGCGCCGAAATGCGAGATGTCCAGCGGCCAGTCCGCAATATTCCGAACTGGTGTTTGGGCGGCAACCAGCTGCTTCGCACTGTCACGATTCAACGTGTAAGCCGCCGCGCGAAACGGCGAAACCGCGAGTTCGCAAGCAGCACTGTCGCTACCTGCTACGGCCCGACCGCGTCCGATCACACGTGCATTCAGGTGGTGCAACAACATCATCGGGGCGGTTCGATACGCGCCCGCTTCAAGAAATCTGACCAATCGCTGGTCGATCAGCGCGTCATCCTCGAAAATCAGCGCCCAATGGCAACGGTCGGCGAGAAACATTTCCTGAACCCGTCGATGCGACAGGGCGGCGGCGAATTCCGCATCGGACAAGCTCCGTTGGGCCAAATGCAGCGCGCCATCCCGGTCAATTTCCGGCGCATACAGTGGGCTCAGCCCTTCGCGGCCATCGACGGCATCAAAGAAAGCAGCCTGAAGCCCAAGTTCGGTCAACCGCGCCTGAAACTCGGCGCGACGCGGATTTCGTTCACGCAACGAGACTACAAAGATAGCCAGATCATCCATCGCACGGCACCAAAAAAAGCAGCGCCTTCCGCCCTAACGCAACAATCAACTTGCAACAAGCATCCGCTTATCCAACTGCGCCGATACCCATCCTCGACAGGGATCCGCCTCCTAACCTCGACAATCCCAACAATTTACTGGAGATAGAGACATGGTCCAGTTCACACTTCCAAAGAATTCCAAAGTCACCGTCGGCAAGACGTGGCCCAAGCCAGAAGGCGCCACGAATCTGCGCAAATTCAGCATTTATCGCTGGTCGCCCGATGATGACGACAACCCGCGCGTCGACACCTATTTTGTCGACATGGACACATGCGGTCCAATGGTTCTGGATGCGCTGATCAAGATCAAGAACGAGATTGACACGACGCTCACCTTCCGTCGGTCCTGCCGCGAGGGCATCTGCGGGTCGTGCGCGATGAATATCGACGGGATCAACACGTTGGCCTGTACCTACGGCATGGATGAGATCAAAGGCGACGTGAAGATCTATCCCCTGCCACACATGCCCGTGGTCAAGGATCTGATTCCCGACCTGACCCATTTCTATGCCCAGCACGCGTCGATCATGCCGTGGCTGGAAACCAAAACGAACCGTCCGCAGCGCGAATGGCGTCAGTCAATCGAAGACCGCAAGAAACTCGACGGGCTCTATGAATGCGTCATGTGCGCGGCCTGCTCGACATCCTGTCCCAGCTATTGGTGGAACGGCGACAAATACCTGGGGCCCGCGGCTCTGCTGCACGCCTACCGCTGGATCATTGACAGCCGCGACGAGGCGACTGGTGAGCGGCTGGATGACCTTGAGGACCCATTCAAGCTTTATCGATGCCACACCATCATGAACTGCACCAAGACCTGCCCCAAAGGTCTGAACCCCGCCAAAGCGATTGCGCATATCAAGAAGATGATGGTGGATCGCGTGGTTTAGGCGCAAAGGTGCTTTTGTGAGGCTTCTGTTTCACGAAAACACGCTTGCCCTTCGTGGCACCACGCAGGCGGTCTTTGACTATGCGCATTACGCAGAAACGCTTCTGAGGCATGACTGCGTAGTTTGTTACAACGCGGCGCATCCCGAAAACGACCCCGCTGTGATCAGGAAATTCGGCGCCCGCTTTCCGCTCGTGCCCTACAAGGACATAGCGGAACTGAACAGGGTAGAAGCCGACCTCGCCTACGTCATCAAAGTAAACCGCAACCTAAAAACCGTGCCCGGCACGCCGACGGTGGTCCACGAGGTTTTCCAGCGTTTTGAACCACATGGCCATGTTTACGCCTATGTGTCTGAATGGCTATCGCAATACCGCACTGGCGGGCGCTATCCCTTTGTGCCGCACATGGTTCACCTCCCGTCGGGCAAATCACGTCGGGCTGAACTTGGTATCCCCGATGACGCCTTCGTCTTTGGTCGTTATGGCGGGTATGAAACCTTTGACCTGCCGTTTGTACAGAAGGCCATCGCGGATCTGCTTGGCGACCCCGGCATTTGGTGCGTGTTCGTCAACACCGCGCCCTTCATTGTCCATCCACGCGCACTGTTCCTCGACCCTGTCACGCAGCCGCATGAAAAATCCGATTTCATCGTCACCTGCGACGCCATGATCCACGCCCGCAATCGCGGCGAAAGTTTCGGGCTCGCGATTGCAGAATTTCTTTTTCACGGCCGTCCTGTTCTGGCATGGCGCGGCGGCAAGGATGGCAATCACCGCATCATGCTGCGCGATGCGCCCAGTGCGCTATATGACGATGGAAATGATTTCCTGTCCAAGGCACGCAATATGCGTAAGGCGCGCGCGTTTGACTGGGCCGGTCTGGTCGCGCCCTATGCCCCAAAGGCCGTGATGCAGCAGTTCAACGACGTGTTCATCGAACAAAAGCACCAGGCCAAACCAACCCCGCGCTTCGTGGTAAATCTTGGCTATAGGTGGCGGCGCATATTCGGCGAATGACCAGCCGCAGCCGCGCAATCCGGGAATTTCAGTCGCCGAAAATCCCGGTCGGCTTCCCGTCAATCGTTTCAACGTTCTTGCGGCGCCAATACGCTTGCACGCCGTCCTCGCCCATGTCGGCATAGAAGGGCTCCAGCTCTTCCTCTCCCCGACCGCGTCGGAAGTCCATGAACGGAACGCCAGAGCCGCATGAAGTCTGAACCAGATCGATGTTCACATCGAAAATCTGCCGACTTCCGGCCAGTTTGGGAAAATGGGACGCAAGATCATTCCAATCACCGTCCCAGGGATGAATGACACGCGCCTGCCCATAGACACGCAATATTCGGGCATCGCCCTCGAAAGCGCAAAACATCAGTGTCATTCGCCCCGTCGCCTGAACATGTGCCGATGTTTCGTTCCCGCTGCCGCTCAGACTCAACCAGATGATGCGGTTGTCACCCAATATGCGCAGCGTATCGAGCCCCTTTGGAGAGACATTAACTCGCCCGCTGATATCTGCTGTGGCAACAAAGAACATTGGCTGCTTTTCGATGAAGGACTTGAATGTCCCGTTCAGTTTCGGACCTGTGGGCATCCCATATCTCCTTAATAGATCATTCGTGAACGCAGGCGCCCGGTCTTCGGGTGCCCAACGTTGTTTTACCAGTTGCATGAACGCAAGTAGATAGCCGTTGCTGCACCTTCAGAGCCACCAACAGAATGGGCGATGCATTCTGCATCCCGGCGTGTCAGACCGACATCGCGCAGGTAGCGGTCGGAAAGTTCGGTCAATTGCGAATGCGTCTTCTGCGAGTAAGCCAATTCACGCAATGTCTCGTGCAGTTTGCGCATAAAGGCCCATGTGCGTTCAGGAAAGCCGATCCGATCTGCGGGTACGTTTACCGTGATGTAAGCCATTTTTGATCTCCAGTATTTGGTGCGCTTTGAACTGCTCCATCAGTGCCATGCCGCAACGTGCTCCGCTTAGTGTAGAAACTGGACCAACCCCGGTACACAATCTGTACTAGAGCGTCGTCCATCTAATCTGCAACATATCCGGCAGCTTTGAAGAGGTTTCGGCACTCGGTTGGCGGGAAGAGGTCGCAGGTTTGGGCGACGGATTGGAAAAGGGCGTCGAAGGTGCGGGCCTTGAGCCGACGCAGGTGTGCCTTGAGTTTCGAGTACGCCATTTCGATCGGGTTGAGATCGGGCGAATACGGCGGCAGGAAGAGCAGCCAGCTGCCTTGCGACTTCAGCAGTTCCTGCGCATTGGCCGATTTGTGCGATGACAGGTTGTCGGCGATCACCACATCGCCCGGCTGCAACGTTGGAGCCAGCTGGGTCTCGATGTAGAGGTCGAACGCGGCGCGGTTCATGGGGCCGTCCAGCACCCAGGGGGCGCTGAGTTCGTCGATCCGCAGGCCCGCGATGAAGGTCTGGGTGCGCCAGTGGCCGAAGGGCGCGTCGGCTTCCAGCCGGGTGCCGCGTGGGGATCGACCACGAAGCCGTGTCATCTTGGTCGTGACAGCTGTTTCGTCGATAAAAACCAGCCGGTGCGGCTCAAGGCGCATCCTCGGCATCCGGCGGTGCTGCCACTCGTACCTGGCAGCGCGCACCCGTTTGCGCAGCCGCTCCGTCGCGATCAGGGATTTTTTTATATGTGAACCCAAGACGATGGATCAGATAACGCGAGAGCATCGCCGGTGTCGCGGTGAGGGCATGTTCCTGTTTCAGCACCTCGGCCAGTTCCGGCATAGTGATATCCGGCTCGGCTTCCACGCGTGTCTTAAGCCAGTTTGAGACCACATCCAGCTTGCTGCGCCGAGGGCGGCCTTGAGGCGCAGCTCTCACCCCACCCGTTCGCCTCTTACGTTGCATGATCCGCACCGCGCTGGCAGCTGATATCCGTAAACGCCGCGCAGCCTCATGGCAGGAAAGGCCGTCATCAACCAAAGCGACGACACGTTCCCGAATATCCAGTGATAGCGATTTGCCCATGATCCACCTCCACATATGGTGAATCACAAAACCTGCCACGTGGGAATCCCATCGATTCAGATTTCAAGGACGACGCTCTAGGCACCAGATGGTCGGCATTGCTAAGATCGGCCAAAGGTTCTTTGAATGGAGAGTCCGGCCCGATGACCGCGAAACCCTATGGCCTGTATTGCCCGACCTCGAAAGCGTGCGAGGTGTTGATGCCGCGCTGGACGATCCAGATCTTGGGTGAACTTTGGGGCGGATCTTCGCGCTTCAATGAAATCAAACGCGGCCTGCCAGGGATATCACCCACACTGCTGACCAAGCGCCTGAAAGAAATGCAAAATCAGGGGCTGCTCGAACGGGTGGAGGACAAGGCTACTGGATCAATCGACTATTTCCGCACCGAAAAAGCTGCGGAACTGGATCATATTCTGATCGAGCTTGCCAAATGGGCGCAGAAACATGTGCAGGCCGAAATCGCACTGGAAGACCGTGATGCCGACCTTCTGATGTGGAACATTCGCCGCCAGATTGATGTCAGCAAGCTTCCTGCAAGGCGCAACGTGGTTCGCTTCAATTTCTCCGATGCCACGTCACCAGCATCGACCTATTGGGTGATCACCAAACCAGGCGAGGATGTTGAACTTTGCGCCAGCGATCCCGGCTTCGACGTCGATCTATTCGTCGAAACCTCCGTACGTGTGTTCACCGGCGTCTACCTCGGGCGCATGTCCTATGAGCGCGAACTGGACAATGGCACCCTGTTCCTGAGCGGTGATCAAAGGCTGGCCCGGACATTGCGCGATTGGTTGGTGTTCAGCGGTCACAAAGACTACGACCACATCGCCAAGCTGCCGGCCTGATCCCAACATGCAAAAATGACACGACGTTTGCCTCTTGCGGCAAACCTTGGGGCATGGTTTGAAGTTTCCTGCTTACCACCCTTCAATTTAGCCAGACATCCCAGAGCTTGGGGATTTTGGCATAACCTGCGAGGCATCGTCGGATAGCACGAAGGCCTGTCTTGAAGAGAGAGCATAAGGACCTTCGGGCTTTTCGAATCCCCTTTTTTCGCCGCGTATTGCGACGTGGTGCTCTTCGTTTGCTCCGGTTGAAACAGCCCAGTACATGGCGATTGCCAGCACCAAAATGAGGCGGGCCAATCGATCCGGCTTTTTGATCTGGCTTTGAGTAATTTCAAAGCCCCGGGTTTTGAAGTCGGAGAACATGGCTTCAATTCCCCAACGCATTCCATAATCGAGCACCTTGTACTCGGACGGTGCTGCATTCATGGCAATAATCCAAGGCTCTTTGTGCCCCTCTTCGTGAAGCACTCCAATGTTGCTAAAGACGCCCGTTCCGTAAAGCTCAGCGTTTACAAGCCCTTCGGGCATCAGTTGGGCAATTTCGCGCGTCATCATCTCGCCACCCTGATGTTGCAGTGTGATATTTCCCTTCATGCGCAGCCGGTAGTCCCATCCAGCCTCCTGGCACCATGCGACCAATCGGGCGGTTCCATAAAACCGATCTCCCGCCAGCAACACACGCGCATCCGCCGGGAGCCATGGGCGGACTGCTTCCAAAAGCTCATGTTGCACGCGCCATCCAATCGGCCCTTTGGTCTGGCGTACACGCCAGGCGACCGGGAGGGCCCGATCCCGCATCCGCACCGATAACATCAAAACCTCATGCCCTTCGTTGAGCTTGCTTTGATCAAGGGCCACCACAATCGTTTCTCCGGCCTCACACTGGCGGCGGAAAATTTCACCAACATAGGCCTGCATGATCTCATCAGTATCGATGTGAGGATTGCCCAGAACCCGCGAAATGTATTGATAGCGGTGGTCCACAGAGCCGATATCGCGGGGCAAAGCAGCCGCATTTTCCATCAGATTGACGCTGCGCGTGTTCAAAATCACGCTTGCTATGATGCACAATCCCTCCCGGCGCGACTTGTGATACCCGAGCAAGCGGTCCTGAAAATCCGCCTCAACCTTCGAATAAAGCTCTGAAAAACAAACATTTCCCAACAAACCAGCCTCCAATGTCAGCAGTGGAGACTCCTTGAATCACACAGATCAGACAAACGTCAAATCAGATCCGGAAATTTTGAAGGGTGGTAAGAGTTTCCTGACTAAATCCTTGACGTTTAACCAAAAAGAGCCCACATGCGCCCTTAGGTCCGGTGTCCCCCGCCGCGTGAGCGGGGTGGCGAGGTTGAAATCCCGCCCAGACCCGACCGATCCAATCTGGTTCCCACATCACGCGAGGGGTCCGACAAAGGACAAAGCATGTGCGCAATAAGGCGTATGCGCATGGCCTTTGCACACTCGCCCTGTCGCATTCTGCGGCCGGGAAATTAGGGCGCATCCAAGCACCCGGAAAGAAATGAAGTGAACGAATTTACAACCCTCGGCCTGAACGACCGTCTGGTCGCACGGCTGACCGAGGCCGGTATTACCGAACCCACCCCGATCCAATCCCGTGCCATCCCACATGTGCTGAATGGGCGTGACATCATGGGCCTTGCCCAGACAGGCACCGGTAAAACGGCCGCCTTTGGTCTGCCTTTGGCTCAACGCATGTTGCACGACACCAAACGTGCCGAACCGCGCGGAGCAACGGCGTTAATCCTTGCCCCGACCCGCGAGCTGGCCAAACAAATCCAAGACAATCTGATAACGTTTGTTGGCGGTGCCCATCTGCGTGTTGGCCTTGTCGTCGGCGGCCAATCCATCAACGTCCAGATGCGGAAGATGGAAAAAGGCGTACACATCCTTGTCGCAACACCCGGGCGTCTGATCGACCTGATTGACCGGCGTGCGCTGACGCTCGACCACACTGAATTCCTCGTGCTCGACGAAGCCGACCAGATGCTGGACCTTGGTTTCATTCACTCGCTGCGAAAGATTGCTAAACTGGTGCGCGAAGACCGCCAGACCCTGTTGTTCTCGGCCACGATGCCAAAACTGATGAATGAAGTCGCAAACTCATTCCTGACCAAACCTATCCGGGTCGAAGTCTCGCCCCCCGGTAAGATCGCCGACAAGATCACACAGTCGGTCCATTTCATTGCGCAGTCCGAGAAAAAGAACCTTCTGATCGAATTGCTCGATCAACACCGCGCGGAGCTGGCGCTGGTTTTTGCCCGTACCAAACATGGCGCGGAGAAGCTTAAGAATGCGCTCGTCGCCGCTGGGTACGCCGCAGGGTCCATTCACGGCAACAAATCGCAAGGTCAGCGTGATCGCGCGCTGAAAGCGTTCCGTAACCGCGAATTGACGGTGCTAGTTGCCACAGACGTCGCTGCGCGCGGGATCGACATCCCCGACGTGCGCTATGTCTACAATTTCGACCTACCCAACGTGGCCGAGAATTTCGTTCACAGAATCGGCCGAACCGCGCGTGCCGGTGCCGCAGGACGCGCCGTTGCCTTCTGCGCGCCTGGCGAGGCGGAAGCACTGCGCGACATTCAAAAGACCATGAAACTGACAATTCCGGTTGCCAGCGGAACTGCGTGGGAGGGTGTCGAACCTGCAGGCCACCGCTCAAAGGGCCGGAATAGTTCTGCTGGTGGCGAGCGTAAACAGCAGCGCGGCGGTGACTTCAACAATTCCAAACCCAAGCGTCATAGCCGCAAACGTCGGCGGCCTACGCGCCAAAGGAAAGCAGCCTGACATCACTGATATGCCCGTTGAACCGAGCGCCTTTCTTGGCTTGAAGCGGACACTCGAAAATCAAGAGACATGACGCGCGATTGCCTGCCCGTGGGGTGGCGATGTAACCTCGCAATTTGCCGGTTGATCCCAGCCGAGTCCGTAGAAGCTCAATAGCTTGTACCCAGCCTCACCAAATCGCCAGCCCGTGGGGACGGGCAGGCGATCGCGCGGCGCCTGCGGCTTGATTCCGCGCGAAGGGCGCAAGACCCCAATGTCTGCTTCAGGTCAAATTGCGATTTCTGACAAACCCCATCCACTACAGATAGGGTAGCATCCAAGCGGCTTTTGGATTTCGAATGGCTCGTGTTACGCTTCTGCTGACGGAGGCTACCCATGACCCAGACACTTCTGATCGGCACGACCAAGGGTGCGTTCCTGCTTACGTCAGATGACCGGCAAAACTGGTCGCTTACCGGCCCGCATTGCGATGGCTGCGGTATCAATCATGTGGTCGGTGACCCCGAGACCGGCACCATCTGGGCGGCCGGCGGCGGTGATTGGTTTGGGGCCACCGTTTGGAAATCGAAAGATGGCGGCGGGACATGGACCACCGCACGACTGACTGCGGGCCAACGCGACGAGTGGGCCGCCAGCGATCCTGATACTGCCGAATTTTTCGGGTGGGAGCCGATTGATCACCCATTTGGCAAGCAATTCTCCGACATCTGGTCGCTGCACTATGCGAATGGCCGCCTGTACGCCGGAACCAAACCCGCGCAATTGCTGATCAGCGAGGATGGTGGTGACAATTGGTCGATGAATAACGGTATGGCCGAATTCGAGGGCCGGAACGACTGGAACCCCGGCGCGGCTGGCCTGATCCTGCACACGATTGTCCCCGACCCGCGCGACAGCGACAAACTCTGGCTTGGCATCTCGGCCGCTGGCGTCTTCGCCACCGAAGACGGCGGCGAATCCTGGGAACGACGCAATCGCCTGTCCAATGCCGAGGCGTGCGAGGGCCACGCGCATCCAGCGGCCCCTTCCAATGGCGAAACCGGTCACTGCGTCCACAATATGCACCGCGCACCCGGTGATAGCGATCTGCTTTATCAACAAAACCACCACGGCGTCTGGCGATCCGCCGATGGTGGACGAAGCTGGGATGACATCACCGAGGGCCTGCCATCGACTTTCGGTTTCCCCATCGGCGTCCACCCCCGCGACCCGAACACAATCTGGACTCTGCCGCTCAATGGCGACAGTCAGGGCCGCTTCCCGCCTGACGCCTCCGCCGCGGTATGGAAATCCACTGATGGTGGCGCAAGCTGGACCGCGAAAACCAATGGCCTGCCCACAGAGAATTGCTTTTTTACGGTGCTGCGTCAGGCCATGGCCGTCGACCGATCAGACCCGGCCGGCATCTATTTCGGCACCAATTCCGGTTCGATCTTCGCCAGCACCGACGAGGGCGAAAGCTGGTCTGAAGCCGCGCGCCACTTGCCCACCGTCCTGTCGGTTGAAATACTTGGCGGACTCGACTCGGAGCTATCCCATGACGACCCCGCCTGATGCCGACTCTCGCCGCGCCATTGCGCCGGTTGTGTGCTATCCGACCGAGACGTTGAACTCTCCGGACCTTGAGTTGTATCGTTCTGCCCGGGCAACGGCGACAAAGATCAGTGAAACGGTTGCCGCGCCACGAGAGGCCGCCACATTTCATGCAAGTGCCGGCCAGTTCTTTCGCATCACATCCATCGAAGGCCCACAGGTCGGCGATCTGAATCTCTGGGCGGCGGACGACCTGAACGAGCGATTCTTTTCCGGCAAAACCCGCGCGCTGCACGGCACCCATGTCACGACCGGCGACCAGCTTTGGTCTTCGATCCCGTTCCTGCGCCCGATGGCAACCATCACCGAAGACACACTGGAATGGTATGGCATCGACGCATTCGGCGGCTCGGTCCACGATGTGATTGGAACGCGATGTGATCCTTACACCCATGCGGCGCTGTCGGGCGGCGATGAATACCACCATTGCTGCCACTCCAACCTCACTCGCGCACTAGCCACGGAAACCGGCATGACCGGGAAAGAGGCAGAATTATATGTTCACGACGTACTTAACGTCTTCATGTGCACCGGATTCACACGCGACACCGGGCAATATTTCATGAAGGCCTCGCCAGTGCGCCCCGGCGATTACACTCCTGCGCCTGAATTGGCCTGATGATTTTGATGCCTGTGAATCACTTTGCCGCATGGTCACAGGCACGGAGGTTTCTATTTTGAGGGTATGAGCAAGCGAGACAAAACAGTCACCTTATCCGACGAGCAGCGCATAGCGCTTGAAGCGCTTTGCCGCCGCCGCAAAGTTGAGGCCCTTGTTTGGAAACGTGCGCGTGCGTTTCTTCTTCTGGACACAGGAGAAGACGCCGGAACGGTTTGCCGGATTTTGGATATCGGTCCAACGGTTCTGACGGAATGGCAGTTCGCGTTTGCCGGAGCGGGGTTGTCATTTTTTGGCTTGAAGGGCTACAGCCAGCGACAGGGGCATCTATCGGTGGAGAAGGAACGGGCTTTGAAAGCGCATTTCACCGAACATCCGGCACAGAACGTAGATGAGGTCTGTGCCTATGTTCTGGCCGAGTGCGACCAGAGCTACAGCCCCTCGGGAGCCGCCAGGCTGATGCGCCGCCTGGGGTTTGTGTATAGGAAACCACAATTGCTGCCTGCACAGGCCGATGAAGCCAAACAGGCTGCGTTTATTGCCCAATATGAGGCCATGATGAACGGGTTGGCCGCAGATGAGATGGTTGTCTTTTCGGACGCTGTTCACCCCGAGCATCAGAGCCGCCCCGCCCATGGCTGGTTCCCAAAGGGACAAAAGACGGCCCTGAAGGCGACATCCGGGCGCAAACGGCTCAATATTCAGGGAGCGCTTGACCTTGAGACCTTCCAGTTCACCTTTGTAGAAGGCGAAAAGATCAATGCCCGGACAACCCAACAAATGCTGGAAAAGTTGGAGCGCAACAACCCAACCATGACGACCATCCATGTCTTTGTCGACAATGCCCGCTATCATCATGCCAGGATACTTCAGCCATGGCTCAACAGCCCGGAACGCCGGGTGAAGTTGCATTTCCTGCCAGCATATGCCCCGCATCTCAACCCAATCGAGCGCCTTTGGGGCGTCATGCACGATTGGGTCACACACAATCGCCACTATGCAACGTTCAACCAGTTCACAGAGGCTATTTTCAACTTCTTCCGTACGACACTGCCAGAAAAATGGCCTGAGTTCCGCGACACCGTCACCGACAACTTCCGCGTTGTATCGCTCAAGGAATACAAAGTGATATAGATACCCACGGGCTTACACCCGTGGTTCTTTCAAAGGTCAAGCTCCGCTTGTCCATTATCTTCTCGGCCCTGCCATCGGACGTAATTCCGTATCGTTTGCTCGTCGACCCCAACGGTGGACACAAAAAATCCTTTGTAAACGCTGTGGGACGATTTTCGCAGCCGCATTCTGCAGACGATAGCCCGAAGACAATGGAAGGGCTATCATCCCCGCGCTTACACGCGGGGAGTTCCCGCTGGATTAAAATCATCATCGGGCTCGGGTGGCGTCTGGTTCTTGATGTATTCCAACCACACCTCGTCTGTCACGTTGCCGCTGCTGGCAACCCGGTAACCGCGGGCCCACAGGTGTTGCCCCCAATATCTTTTGCGCAATATCCCGAACCCGCTCAGCAGCTTGTGCGAACTGCGCCCTTTCAGATATTGCTCCGCACGGCTGACCGACAGGTTCGGCGGGGTCGACACCGGCATATGCTCGTGGTCACGGTTGATTGATCCGGCATGCACAACCATCCCATGCGCCCGCGCCGTCTCGCGCAGCAACTCACGGCAGCGGTTGCCGACATCGCCGCCCAACACCTGGTAGCGGTACTTCGTCACCCACACCAAGTGGTATTTGCAGTCCCAAACCGTATGGCTGCCACGCTTGTACGAATCCATAATCAGGCATCTTAACGCAAATGCCGCGATCCCGTCCGGCTAAAGCCGTGGGGTTTACAGATCCCCTATCGGGGACTCTAACCCGGAAAACATCAGGCCAATTCAGGCGCACGGGTATACCGTGAAATCATGGTTCACTTGGGATAATTTGACGAACGTCATTGATTGGGCAGTCTACCTTCCTTTTGCACCGTTGGATTCAGTGTTGAATTTGCTCTTTGGTTTCGACTGGGCTGATAATACCAAGGGTTATTCAATCTGACCGACTTTCGCCCAGTTGCGGCTTGCGATGGATGTGATGGTTTGCGGTCTTGCGATGAGGTTGTTCCAGGCCTCGCACCCCGCGTCGAGAATCGCGTCATATGTGTCGAACGTCCGGTTTGCGAGCCATGTCTGGCGGAGATATTGCCAAATGTTTTCGGTTGGATTCAGCTCTGGTGATTTGGGCGGCAGAAACATGAGCGACAGGTTTTGCGGGATTTCCAGAGCGGATGTCGTGTGCCAGCCGGCTTGGTCCATGAGGATGACGGCGTGGGCGCCATCGGAGACAATTTTGCTGATTTCTTCCAGGTGGCGCTGCATCGCATAGGTGTCGGCTGCTGGCATCATGATCGCCGCGCCGGTGCCGCGTTCGGGGCAGATGGCGCCAAAAAGATACGCATTTTGGTAACGCTGATCGGCGGGCTGGCGGGGCCGTGTGCCCTTGCGTGCCCACTGGCGGACGCGGGTGTTCTTCTGACCGAGACGCATCTCGTCCTGGAACCAGATTTCGACGGGTTTGTCCGGCGGCACCCCCTGAAGCGTCTCCTTCAGATTGTCGCCGAAGTTTTTTTGAAATCCTCAATGACCTGCACGTCCTGCCCCGGGTGCTGAGGGCGTGCGCTGATGTGGGAAAAGCCCAGATTGTGCAGAATCTGCCCCACATGGCGCTCGTGATAGTCGACGCCAAAACGCGCCTTGATCACATTCTTCAAATCGACCCGCCGCCAGCGGACGACACCGTCCTTTTCAGGATCAGGACCGGTCTCGACAAGAGCCGCCAGTTCATCCAGTTGCGCATTGTCAAGGCGGGATCGCGAGCCTCCTCGCTGCCGATCCAGCAGCCCCGCTGGACCATCAGCGTTGAAACGGAGCACCCAGTCCCTGAGCGTTTGCCGGTCCATCCCGCCAATGCGGGCCGCAGCCCCACGCGACATGCCATCGGCGATAGCGGCAAGCGACAAAAGCCGTCGGCTCTGCCGGGCATCAGAACTCTCTGCGGCAAGCTTGCGCAGATCATTGGCGGTAAAATCGGCTCGCATCGGTATCCTGGCTGGCATCGGTGGTCTCCTTTGCCAATCTTGAATCACCTCAGCACCTCAGGCGGTACCCAAAATCCATAGCTGAGTCATTTTGAAGCACCCTTGGTATAAGTTGCCAAGCTGGTCTTGGGACTTCATCACTGAATTCGACATGGCTGGGCTAATCACTTGGCCTGAAGCGCCTGATTGGCTGAAGTGGTTGATGGGGCAAGAAGAAGCGGCAACGCTTCCACGCCAGCCCCTGCAGCCGTCCGTCACATCAACGCCCGGATTCGAGCAGTTGCCGCCTGAACAGCAGGCTGCGGCGCGCACGGTCATTTCATCGCAGTCGGCTGGGCTGCCCACTGCGGCCCGCCTTCAGGAGTTGCGTGACCATGCGGCTTCCTTGCGTGAGGAAATTGCCGGAATTCAGGGTGACATTGATAACCTTGGGCAAGGTCCAATGGCTGCGTCGATGGCTATGCCGCATCAGCAGACCATGGCAGTGCGCAAACGCGAACTGCAGGAAGTCGAAGCTGAACTGGTCGATGCTGAAGCGCGGTCTGTCACGCTGACAGCTGCACTGCAGGTCTTGGATGGAACAGAAGCAACACCGGAAATCAATGCCGCGTCGATTGACCGTGCATTGGAAAAGGTTGCGCGGCTGTCTGCACAGCTGCGGTCGATGCCGGGGGCAAATGCCAGCGCTGCGCCACCCGCAAGGCCAGCCGGTGTGCGGGCATTTGGTGGTTCGGTGCGTGCTGGTTTGCCTTATCGGGTGAACGAACACACGCCAAAATCAGAATGGTTCGTGCCGTCTGCGTCTGGTGGCATCTTGAATGTTGGTCAGGCGCAGGCTGCGTTCATGTCGCATTTCGGTTCTGGTGCTGGTCAGGGTTCGGGGGTGTCGCGCGGTGCGCAGCGCGTCCGTTCAGCCAGCATGGCAGCGTTGGCTGCGTCCGCTTTGGTTGGTTCTGCGACTGCAGCTGCTGCCGGTGGTGGTGTGTCTGGCAAGTCGATGTCAGCACGTGTCGAAATCAACGGCGGCATTCATATCGTTGCGCCATCTGGTGTGTCTGACCCTGAAGGGTTGGTGGATCTTATTGAAACCCGGTTGGGTGACCGTATTGCTGCCACGTTCGATGCCAGCTTTTCTGACTAAAGGGGGCACTTGATGTCTGGACCCGTGACCATGGCCTTGGGGCCATTTATGTTCCGTTCGCATGGCTTTGGTTACACCGATGTCAGCCGAAAATTGGACACAACATGGGCCGAAATTGAAACTGCAGGGCGCTTGAATGCCCTGCAGTGGACTGGCCCGCGTTCTGAAGTGGTGACCATCAATGGTGTCTTGTTCCCGGCTGAATGGGGCGGCACCGGGGCGCAATGCCTATTCCATTGAAGTTCGGCGCATCGGGTCGGGCTTTTCACTGCTTTCGTTGTTGGGGATTATCTAATGCCGGCCATTCATGTCACTTCCACCAATGACGCATTGGACCTGATTTGCGCGCGCCACTATGGCCGTCAGGCGGGGGCGGTTGAACAGGTTCTGGATGCCAACCCGGACATCGCTGCGGTTGCGCAACGTTTGCCGGTTGGTTTGTCGATTGTGCTGCCTGACATCGCTGCAAGCCAGCAGGGGCAGCAAACAGTGAGGTTGTGGGACTGATTAGTGAAACCAGATTCCGATCATAAAGCAAATCAGTGCCAACAAAAGTGACCCGGTGGTGGTCCAAAGGGCTTTCCATGACGGGCCTTTGGTTGCGACGGAAAACACTTCGATTGCCGCAGAAATCAAAAACAGAACGGCAAGACCCATTGCCACATAATAAATAATCATCCGAAATCTTTCGTGGTTAGAATTGTAGGCGAGCATGACACATCCAAAACTTCTTGTCGATATTGATGGTATCCCTGTCCTTACCACCCTTCAAAATTTCCGGATCTGATTTGACGTTTGTCTGATCTGTGTGATTCAAGGAGTCTCCACTGCTGATATTGGAGGCTGGTTTGTTGGGAAATGTTTGTTTTTCAGAGCTTTATTCGAAGGTTGGGGCGGATTTTCAGGACCGCTTGCTCGGGTATCACAAGTCGCGCCGGGAGGGATTGTGCATCATAGCAAGCGTGATTTTGAACACGCGCAGCGTCAATCTGATGGAAAATGCGGCTGCTCTGCCCCGCGATATCGGCTCTGTGGACCACCGCTATCAATACATTTCGCGGGTTCTGGGCAATCCTCACATCGATACTGATGAGATCATGCAGGCCTATGTTGGTGAAATTTTCCGCCGCCAGTGTGAGGCCGGAGAAACGATTGTGGTGGCCCTTGATCAAAGCAAGCTCAACGAAGGGCATGAGGTTTTGATGTTATCGGTGCGGATGCGGGATCGGGCCCTCCCGGTCGCCTGGCGTGTACGCCAGACCAAAGGGCCGATTGGATGGCGCGTGCAACATGAGCTTTTGGAAGCAGTCCGCCCATGGCTCCCGGCGGATGCGCGTGTGTTGCTGGCGGGAGATCGGTTTTATGGAACCGCCCGATTGGTCGCATGGTGCCAGGAGGCTGGATGGGACTACCGGCTGCGCATGAAGGGAAATATCACACTGCAACATCAGGGTGGCGAGATGATGACGCGCGAAATTGCCCAACTGATGCCCGAAGGGCTTGTAAACGCTGAGCTTTACGGAACGGGCGTCTTTAGCAACATTGGAGTGCTTCACGAAGAGGGGCACAAAGAGCCTTGGATTATTGCCATGAATGCAGCACCGTCCGAGTACAAGGTGCTCGATTATGGAATGCGTTGGGGAATTGAAGCCATGTTCTCCGACTTCAAAACCCGGGGCTTTGAAATTACTCAAAGCCAGATCAAAAAGCCGGATCGATTGGCCCGCCTCATTTTGGTGCTGGCAATCGCCATGTACTGGGCTGTTTCAACCGGAGCAAACGAAGAGCACCACGTCGCAATACGCGGCGAAAAAAGGGGATTCGAAAAGCCCGAAGGTCCTTATGCTCTCTCTTCAAGACAGGCCTTCGTGCTATCCGACGATGCCTCGCAGGTTATGCCAAAATCCCCAAGCTCTGGGATGTCTGGCTAAATTGAAGGGTGGTAAGATCCCTGTCAGGGCAATCGCGCTTCAGAAGCCCTGGATGAGGGTTTTGAGGAAGTCATTGCTCCAGCCTGCCTTTTTGAACTTCCCACGGTTTGAGCCTTTTGCGGGATTTGCCTTGATGATGTTCAAAGCGATGCGCCTCAAGGCGGCGAAGTTGGCTGGCGCGTGATCTTTTCGTGCGCGGTGCTGATCATCGTTCATCACCACGTCGAGAGACCAATGCAAACTGTTCTCGATCTGCCAGTGACCACGGATCAGAGAAGCGGCAACTTGAGCCGAGGGACATTTGGAGAGGAGGTAAATCCGCTCTGACCGGTTTGTTTTGTCATCTGCTGCTCGCTCAGAAACGACGTGGACGAAGGCTTGTAGATGCGGCCAGTTATGGATGTCCGTGAGATACTGCGGCACATTATAGACGCGATATGACCGCTCCTCGATGCGGCCGTGGTCAGCGTCGACCGTGTCATATTTATCAATGTAATCAGTACCCTGATCGTCAACAAAGGCCCGTACATCAGCCAGCATGTCGCCCTGGTTGCCCTTGAGCTGCAAGCAATATTCGCCGCCCGCCTGCACGATCAATTCGCAGGTCTCTCTCTGGCAGTGCAGCGCATCAGCGGTGATGGTGATGCCACGGATATCAAGCATCCCGATCAGGTCGCGCAGCGCCAGTATCTCGCCGCCGCCCCTGGCGCTTTCTGCGATGCCCAGGCTCAGGCGCGCGCCATGGGCAAAGGCGGTCACGATGTTCATGTTCGACTGCCCGGCGGCCTTGTCAAAGCTGCGCCGCATCTCTTTGCCATCGATAGCGATTGCCGGCTCATCTCCAGCCTTGACCGCAAAGTCAGTGCGAAACTTGTCGAAAAAGGCCTGAAAGCTCGACGGCTTCATAAGGCGGAAGAGCCGCGAATACGCGTCATGGCAGGGAATGCCGTGGGGCAATTCGAGAAACTCTCGCAGGAAATCCTCCTTCATATGCCCGAAAAGCTCCATGTCGACCGCCGTCTCACCGCCGCACAGCGCGCACAAAAGGCTGATCGTCATGAGATCGCAGAAATTGTGACGCGGGGCATTGCCACCCCGAGGATCGTCCATGTCGTTGAAATAGCTGGTCAATGTAGGCATCTCAAAACTCCATCAAGTGATGAATCCTCAAGAATCCAATTCTAATCCACAGTCAAACTTCAAGCGCGATTCCCCTGTATCCCTGTGCTTACCACCCTTCAATTTAGCCAGACATCCCAGAGCTTGGGGATTTTGGCATAACCTGCGAGGCATCGTCGGATAGCACGAAGGCCTGTCTTGAAGAGAGAGCATAAGGACCTTCGGGCTTTTCGAATCCCCTTTTTTCGCCGCGTATTGCGACGTGGTGCTCTTCGTTTGCTCCGGTTGAAACAGCCCAGTACATGGCGATTGCCAGCACCAAAATGAGGCGGGCCAATCGATCCGGCTTTTTGATCTGGCTTTGAGTAATTTCAAAGCCCCGGGTTTTGAAGTCGGAGAACATGGCTTCAATTCCCCAACGCATTCCATAATCGAGCACCTTGTACTCGGACGGTGCTGCATTCATGGCAATAATCCAAGGCTCTTTGTGCCCCTCTTCGTGAAGCACTCCAATGTTGCTAAAGACGCCCGTTCCGTAAAGCTCAGCGTTTACAAGCCCTTCGGGCATCAGTTGGGCAATTTCGCGCGTCATCATCTCGCCACCCTGATGTTGCAGTGTGATATTTCCCTTCATGCGCAGCCGGTAGTCCCATCCAGCCTCCTGGCACCATGCGACCAATCGGGCGGTTCCATAAAACCGATCTCCCGCCAGCAACACACGCGCATCCGCCGGGAGCCATGGGCGGACTGCTTCCAAAAGCTCATGTTGCACGCGCCATCCAATCGGCCCTTTGGTCTGGCGTACACGCCAGGCGACCGGGAGGGCCCGATCCCGCATCCGCACCGATAACATCAAAACCTCATGCCCTTCGTTGAGCTTGCTTTGATCAAGGGCCACCACAATCGTTTCTCCGGCCTCACACTGGCGGCGGAAAATTTCACCAACATAGGCCTGCATGATCTCATCAGTATCGATGTGAGGATTGCCCAGAACCCGCGAAATGTATTGATAGCGGTGGTCCACAGAGCCGATATCGCGGGGCAGAGCAGCCGCATTTTCCATCAGATTGACGCTGCGCGTGTTCAAAATCACGCTTGCTATGATGCACAATCCCTCCCGGCGCGACTTGTGATACCCGAGCAAGCGGTCCTGAAAATCCGCCTCAACCTTCGAATAAAGCTCTGAAAAACAAACATTTCCCAACAAACCAGCCTCCAATATCAGCAGTGGAGACTCCTTGAATCACACAGATCAGACAAACGTCAAATCAGATCCGGAAATTTTGAAGGGTGGTAAGTATCCCTGTGTCCGGGTTGTTCTTTGAACGTCTGGTCAGTCTTAACATCACCGACCGCGAAGGCATCCGGTCTGACACTTTAGAAATGACATTCAATGATGCCGCGCCACACTTCGCAAGCCCGCGGCGTGGGGCCATCGCAAGTGTCACCATCCTGTCAGGCGCAGGGGGTGGGTTTGCTGGCGTCTATGTCATCGACCGTGTTGACCATAAGTGTTTGCCCTACACCATCACGGTCAGCGGACATTCAGCTGACCTGCGGTCGGAAATGAAAACGAGCAAATCCCGTCATTGGGATGACACGTCAGTCAAAGATATTGTGGCGGAAATTGCCGGTGAATACGGCTTGGAACCCAAGATTTCCGATGCAGTTTCTGGCCATGTTTATCCGTGGATTGGGCAGCAGGATGAATCGGACCTGAACTTTCTGGAACGTGTGGCCAAACGCCATGGCGCGCTGTTCACCATCAAGAATGGTGCGTTGCTGTGGTTGGAGCGCGGCGCAGGCAAAACGGCTGATGGCACGTCAGTTCCGGCAGCGGTGGTCATTCCCACTTCAATTGTTGAAGGCAGCTGTCGCGTGTCTGAAAACGATGTTGACCGGTTTGGCAAGGTAAAGGCGTTTTACCAAGACCGTGGCAATGCAAAGCGGCAGGAAGTCATCGTTGACGGTGACCCTGAAGCAGATGGCGAACACGTCATTCGCGACCCATTTGGTTCCAAGGCTGAAGCGCAGGCAGCAGCTGAAGCGTTCGCGCGCGAAATGATGCGCGGTTTGGTGAAGACATCCTGTGCGGTTGTCGGGCGTCCAGCGCTGATGGCCGGTCAGCCGGTCACATATCTTGGCGTGCGGCCGGGCGTCGATGGTCGCGAATTCATCACTGAAATGGTGAAGCACTCATATGCGAAGTCAGGCGGTTTGCGGACATCGTTTGAAGGCAAGTTGAAGGCAGAATAAATCTGCGAATTTCGAACAATAAGCAGCTGCAATAGCGGTTAAGAACTATGGGGTGCAAGATGCAGCAATTTGACGATTTATGGGCAGCAATTGATGGGCTGTTCTGGCTTGCAATTGGCGGCGGGGTTCTGGTGAAATTGATGTTTAGCGAAAAGCTGACAACACGGCAGGTCATAATGACCGTTTGTTCTGGTGTGTTCTGCGCGGTCTTCTTTGCAAAGCCAATTTTGGACTTCTTGAAGCTAGAAGGTGACCACTTTGAATATGCGATTGTGGCAGTTCTGGCGCTGACGGGGGAACACATTGTTCGCAGGGTGGTGCAGTTTTCGAAGTCTGGAACGGTTGCTGATATTCGCAAGGGAGTGGGGAAATGAACCGTTCATTTTTTTGGGAAGTTGCGATTGTTGCCTTGGTCTTGGTGGTGGGTGTTGTTGCGAATTTTGATGACCGACCAACATATGAAGGGCTGCAGACCAATGTTGTGGCAGAGCCATATTCAGATGGTGGCGCGCTTGTCTATCGTTGGAGTGCAACGGTTACACGAAACTGCACCGGTGCCCTGCGGCGTGAGGTTCGCCAAGGTGATGAAGTCTTCTATTTGGCTGACCGGACTTTCACATGGATTCCACAAGACCGATGGGACGGAAAGTCAGAACAAAGTTTCTTGGTGGCCGTCAGCCTTAGTGATTTTGAAGGTAGGCTGGTGCCGGGCTTGGCAAGTTATCATGTGACGCAGGTTAGCCATTGCAACCGCATTCAGGCGTGGTTTGGCCATACCATCCAAGAAGAATATCCGCCTGTGGTGTTTACCGTTTCCGAACGGCGCTGACCGCTTTCACAAACAATTTCATACCTAGCAACCGGCCCGCTTTTAGCGGGCTTTTTCTATGGAGAAACGACATGCACATGACCACTAAAGAACGCCAGCGCCACCTGAAGCGGCACGGGTTTTACCTTGGCCGCATCGACGGAATCAACGGACCCAAGACCAAAGCGGCAACCATCGCATTTAAGGAGTCCAGGGGGTTGCGTGCCCGTGACTATGTTGGCCCTGTCACTGCCTTGGCTTTGCGCAAGGGAATTCAGCCAGCAGCGGCCAACATCGCATCTGATGGGGAGCGTTTCCCAATGCCAACATGGCTGCGGTTGGCCTATAGCCACCTTGGACTGCGCGAAATCGTTGGGCGGCACCATAACGCTGAAATCTTGGGGTGGTGGGAACGTCTGTCATTGCCATTCAAGGATGATGAAACGCCATGGTGCGCAGGGTTCGTCAACGCCATGGTGCAGGCAGCTGGCCTTCCGATTGTGGGCAAGAACCGTGCTGCTGCTTTGGGCTGGCGCTGGAATGGCTATGGCATCCGGTTGGATGGTCCTGCGCTTGGGGCAATCATGTCGATGGAGCGACCGGGCAAGCCCGGCAGTGGTCACATGACGTTTGTTGCTGGTTGTGACAAGAACGGCAACATCATGGGCCTTGGTGGAAATCAGGGCAACATGGTGTCCATCAACCCCTACAGCCCAACCAAGCGCAAAGCGCAATTCCATTGGCCGGAAGGCACGCCACCACCTTCAGTGACTGGCCTGCGGTCTTTGCCTGTCATCACGTCCGGTGGTGCCAAGCTGACAAACGAGGCGTGACATGCTGAAGCTGTTTGGCAAGTTCGTCATCGGGGGGCGTTCGGGAAAGCGTGAACAGGCGTGGGCGGTGTTCATGCTTTGGTGCATCGCATTTGGTTGGTCTGCTTTCAAAGAAGCGTCCAGCGTGCCGATGGATGGCACGCAAGCCATTCTGTCTGTGGCGCTGTGGCCTGTCATCGTGAACTTGGCTGCAGCCCATGGGATGGAATGGTTCAGCACGCAGACCACATTGGGTGGTGCGGATGGTGGTGCAGAATGATGTCGATTGGTTTGAAATTTGGTTGGCGGTTGCTGACCAGCCGCATCGGGCTTGCCGCGATCCTGTGTGCGGCCCTGTGGGCTTGGCATGTCTATGACAAGGCGCAGGCCATCACGGCTGCGCGTGATGGCTATGTGCTGCAGGTCGAATTGGCTGCAGCGCAGGCGGAATTGGCGGAAATGCGACGGCGCGCAGCTGTGGCTGATGAAGCGAACCGCGTGCTTCAGGAAAAGGTGCAGGTATCTGAGGGGGAAGCCCTTCGATTTGCTGCTGAATTGGAGGCTTACGAAAGTGAAACGGAAATCAACCCTGCTGGCGTTGTCAGTGATGACCTTCTGCGCCGCCTGCGATCAAACTGAAGCGCGGCTGGATGCCGTGGGTGCAGACCGTGGCGCGCGTGCTGCTGAACGCACTTTGCCAGCTTTGCCTGAAGACTGTCGTGCCCTATCGCGCGCCGGTGTTCAGGAAGGTGACCGGCTGGATGTTGCGCTGCTGAAGATCGACCGGGCGTTGACGCGGCAGAACATGCGCACCACGCGCTGTGCTGAATGGTATGACCATCTGCGCGCGGGTTTGCAGTCATCGCCAGCGGAAGCTGCGCAATGACTGTCACCTTGGCGTTCTATAAGGGGCGCGGCAATTCTGTTTTCCAGCGATTTCAGGATGGCATCATTCGCAGCATGACGCGGGGCATTTACTCGCATGTTGAACTGATTTCAGGTGATGCGCTGCATGGTCAGTTTGCCGTCTGTCTTTCTGCGTCTGGCCGCGATGGCGGGGTGCGCGAAAAGCGCATTCTGCTAAAGCCTGAAAGTTGGGACTTGGTGTGAAGAACCACCGGCTTGCGCCGGTGGCATCCAGGCAGGTGGTAGCGGTGGTAGTAGACGCAGTGTTTGCCCGTGTCATATTGCATGTTCAGTCCTTCCCGAAAATGAGCCTGTGCCCTCGCCGGGCGGCTCATTTTCGGGAAGGACTGAACATAACACGATTCGTTCACGCTAAAGCGAGCCCGTCTGAAGACGGGGGCTTTAAACCAAGGCATGGATAGTCAATGCCGCTGGCATCTGAAGCGCCATGTCAATTCATCAAGGACCACTTGGGTGCGCGCTATGACTATGCAGGTCTGGTGCTTTCGCAGGTGCTGGCGTTCGGTCGCCACGATCCTGACAAATGGTTCTGTTCGGAGATTTGCGCAGCCGCATTGGGACTTCCCAATCCGCAGCGCCTGTCACCGCAGTTCTTGTTTGATGTGGTGACATGGAAGAAAGGGTGGCGCTTGCACGATCGGATGAAAGCGTGGTCCACAATTCTGATAAGGTATTGATTTGTTTAGGGCGGTTTGGACCATTTGCGTGGTCCACATCGCCTTTTTTTTATGAAAAATTCTGGCTTATTTGTGGGCCGGCCGCGGGTACCAATAACGGCAATCAAATTGCTGACGGGGGAACGCATGTTCAAGGCCTTGACCAAATCGAGAGAGCTGAAGCTTGGAACCTATATCGGAGAATTCTCCAGCCCCGGTCTTGGCCGCATCCTGAAGAATGCAGGGTGTGATTTTGCCTTTGTCGATATGGAACATAGCGGGTTTTCATTCGAAACGGTGAACGTGGTTCTGCGCCATCTTCATGACGCCGGGGTCGCGACAATACTTCGCCCGCCGAGCCATGCGGCGCACCACATTTCGCGCGCCTGCGATATGGGTGCGCAAGGCGTGTGTCCGCCGATGACGGGCACGGTCGTGCAGGCACGGGCGGCGATTGACGCCATCAATTTCCCGCCTGTTGGCATCCGTGGCGCAGCTTTTGGAATTGCGCATGACGATTATCATTCCCGTTCGGTTGAAGACGCGATTGCGTTGGCGAATGCGAAGACGAGCTTTGTCGCGTTGATCGAAACTGCAGAAGGGATCGAGAATGTCGATGAGATTGCTGCGTTGGAAGGGTGCGATTGCTTGTGGATCGGTCACGTTGACCTGTCAAACTCACTCGGGATCCCTGGGCAATTTGAGACTAAGATGTTCAAAGAAGCGACAGCCCGGGTGATGAAAGCAGGGCGAGATCACGGCAAAAGCGTTGGTCGCTTGGTGCCGAATGTCGCAGATGCGCACTGCTGCATAGCCGAAGGCGCTGATTTGATCTGTTATTCAGGTGATGTCTGGTTGTTCCGTGAAGCGTTGTCGGATGGGTTTGCGGCAATAAGGCGAGGCGCATGAACGTCCGGCACCGGCAGTGTCGCCACACATCATGGATGGCCCAGAAATCGTAAGAACAAGCTGGGAAATCTGGTGGAAGCCGCTATGTTGCCAGCGAAGCAGACCGGATCGAAGCCCGCGCCTTTGAATCGTCAAGGCTCGGGAGTACTGGAAGGACGAGAAACGTGGCGAGCGCACTTGCACAGCTGAGAGAAATGACAGTCGTCGTGGCCGATACAGGCGACGTGGAGGCGGTGAAGAAATACAAACCCGTCGATTGCACAACAAACCCGTCGTTGGTGTTAAAAGCCTTGGAAGATCCGAGTTCGGAAGAACTGATCGCTCGTGAAATCGAAGTCGGGAAGAAGGCTGATGCCAGCCCTCAAAGAGTTTGTGAATTGCTAACTGTGGCCGCCGGCGCGCGGCTTGCCGAACTGATCCCCGGGCGCGTGTCAACGGAAGTAGACGCAAACCTGTCATTCAATACCGCGGCGTCCACGGAACGGGCGCGCGGGATTATCGCAGATTATGCAGAACGCGGGGTCGGACGAGAGCAGGTATTGATCAAACTGGCCTCGACCTGGGAGGGCATTCGCGCGGCGGATATTCTTCAGGATGAGGGGATCGATTGCAACCTGACATTGCTGTTCTCGATGGCCCAGGCGGTAGCCTGCGCGGACGCCGGGTCGTTCCTGATCTCGCCTTTCGTGGGGCGGATCACGGATTGGTACAAGAAGGCCGAAGGGGTTGATGGGTATGAATCCGAAGATGACCCGGGCGTGAAATCGGTTCGGAGCATTTACGACTATTACAAATCCAACGGCATCAAGACGGTCGTGATGGGAGCTTCTTTCCGCAACTCGGGCCAGATCAAAGCACTGGCGGGCTGCGATAACCTCACAATCGCGCCGAGCCTGCTGGATGAGTTGGACAACGACATGTCTGATTTGCCACGTGTCTTGTCGCCAGACAGCGCCAGTGGCGTCGAACCGATCAGGATGGATGAAGAGACGTTCCGCTGGCAAATGAACGCGGATCCAATGGCGACGGAAAAGCTCGCGGAAGGCATTCGCAATTTCGACAAGGATCACCAGAAACTGGTTGCTCTCATTGCAGAACGTATGGTCGGGTAATAAACGCGATCAGCGGATGACAAATACCGATTGAGTGGCGTGTCGCGCCACTCGCGCGGCGTTCGGACCAATCAGATAGTCCTGCAATTCCGGTCTGTTCGCCCCGACGACAATGGCATCCGCGCCGACCGAATTAGCAGTTTTGATGATCTCGTCATAAATTGTTCCACGGGCGATATGGACATGTGTTTCTAGGTCATTTGGAACCGTGTCATCACGCCATTTCGTCATTTCGCGCTGTGCCTGTTCCAACATTGCCTTGGGCTGACCCGGTGGCAGCATGGCTGCGACAATGGCCATGCCCGTGTCTGGTATTACATTCAAAACATGCAACACACCGCCTTGCGCTTTCGCCATTTCGACGGCCACTTGTGCTGGTCGGGCTGCGCCTTGCGTATCGTTGAGATCGATTGCGAGGAGTAAGTTCTTGAA
Source organism: uncultured Paracoccaceae bacterium (assembly GCA_951812305.1). GTDB lineage: Bacteria > Pseudomonadota > Alphaproteobacteria > Rhodobacterales > Rhodobacteraceae > Rhodobacter_B. The sequence goes on along the minus strand of CATOSB010000001.1, from coordinate 58,599 downwards.
CATCTGATCCGCCCCTAGAATGCTGGTTGTGTCGCGCGTGGACGCTGAATTGCGACCAAACCGAGCAGCAGAAGCAATGCCGGTATGAAGAATATTTCCTTGGGCATTCGTTCGTTTTCGATCTGAACTTCGGTGATTTGCACCGGCGCGTCGCCGTAATAATCGTATTCGTTCCCCAGCGTTTCAAAGAAGGTTGTCCCCGGGAACGGTTCGTCCAGTTGCAGGATCTCTTCATCGATCAGGCTAAGGCCTTGGGCATCCAATGCGCCGATGGCATCCCCGGGCACTGTTGGAAACGTGATGGTTGTGGATCGGATATCTCCAGTGTCGAAATCCGGCCCAGAAACAACCAGCCGCGCGTCTTTCACTGTTTCGGTTGACTGCAGAAGCTCCATCGCTGCTGGACCTTCGGCAATGGTATATTTTTCGCTGAACTGGTCCAGCAAGAAATCTGGGCGGAACAGCATGAAGGCGATAACCAGAAGCGCAACGCTTTCCCATTTGCGCGACTTGGCGATGAAATAGCCTTGGGTCGCAGCCGCGAAAATCAACATCGCAACCAGCGAGACGCAGAAGACTAGGATTGCTTTCCATAATCCCACATCGATCAGCAACAGGTCGGTGTTGAAGATGAACATGAACGGCAAAAGCGCCGTACGGATGTCATAGGCAAACCCTTGAATGCCGGTCTTGATCGGGTCGCCGCGGCTGATCGCGGCGGCAGCATAGGCCGCTAGCCCCACCGGAGGCGTGTCATCGGCGAGGATGCCGAAATAGAAGACAAACATATGCACGGCGATCAATGGCACGATCAAGCCTGACTGCGCGCCCACACTGACGATCACCGGGGCCATCAGCGACGACACAACGATGTAATTCGCCGTGGTCGGCAGGCCCATGCCAAGGATCAGCGATAGGACCGCGACCAATACCAAAAGGATAATCAGGTTGCCGCCAGATATGACCTCGATCACCTGTCCGATGACTTGATGGGCACCCGTAAGGGAAATCGTGCCAACGATAACGCCAGCAGCACCAGTGGCCACGCCGATCCCGATCATGTTGCGCGCGCCCAGGATCAGGCCCTCAATGAAGTCCCTCCAACCTTGAACTGTTTCGTTCGTCAGGCCCTCACCCCGCATGATGGCTTTCAGTGGTCGATGGGTCAGCGCGATGACGATCATAAACACGGTCGCCCAGAACGCCGACAAGGCCGGCGACAAACGATCCAGAGATTCTGTGCGCACCATCAGGTTCCAAACAAGAATGAAGATCGGCAGGGCGAAATATGCCCCCCCCAAAAGCGTCGGCGTCAGGCGAGGCGCGGCCAGTTCGCCGTCCGGGTCGTCCATTTCAAGATCAGGATATCCGGAAGAGACCCAGAGGAGCGCGAGGTAAATGACACCAACCAGCGACACCGCGGCGTAAACGCTTTCGCCAACGAACGGGTCGATCAGTGACCGGAATCCGATCATGAGGAAGGTGCAAATCCCCAAGAATATGAACCCAGAGAGGAACAGGATCAGGATTAACATTGGCCCAATATGGCGGCCCGGTTTCTTCAACCCCTGCATGTTCATCTTCAGCGCTTCGAGATGCACAATATAAAGGAGCGCGATGTAACTGATCACCGCCGGCAAAAAGGCGTGTTTGACCACGTCAATATAGGGAATGTTGACATATTCGACCATCAGGAAGGCGGCTGCCCCCATGACCGGCGGGGTCAACTGGCCGTTGGTGGACGAGGCAACCTCGACCGCGCCGGCTTTCTCTGCCGGGAAGCCAATGCGTTTCATCAGCGGGATGGTGAATGTACCTGTCGTCACGGTATTGGCGATGGAGGAGCCAGAAATCATGCCGGTCATCATCGAGGACAGAACCGAGGCCTTGGCAGGTCCGCCGCGCAGCGCACCGAGAAGGGCGATGGCGACCTTGATGAACCAGTTGCCGCCGCCCGCGCGGTCCAGCAACGCACCGAACAGCACAAAGAGGAAGATCATCGTTGTTGAAACACCCAGTGCGACACCGAAGACGCCTTCGGTCTGCATCCAGTAATGCCCGAGCGCCTTGGAAAGCGACGCGCCGCCGTAATTGGTGATATTTCGCGCCCATTCGGAATAACCGCCGAAAAAGGCAAAAAGGACAAAACAGCTGGCGATGATGACGAGCGGCAGGCCAAGTGAGCGGTAAACGGCGATTAGAAGAACCACCATTCCTATGGCGGACATCACGATGTCAGATGTGCTCCACAATCCGGGGCGATCCGCGATTTCGAAGCGGAAGACCACCAGATAAAGGCACGAGGCAACGCCAAGGCCGATCAGCGCCCAGTCATAAAGCGGGATCCTGTCGCGTGGCGATGATTTGAACAGTGGAAAAGCGAGCGTTGCCAGCATAATGGCGAACGCCAAGTGAACGAACCGGGCCTGCGCGACGATATTGGCGAATATGCTCATCCCCGTGGCCTGTGCCACGATGCCGGGGATTTTGGACGCAATATAAAGCTGGAACAGCGACCAAACGATGCAAGTTCCGATGATCAGATTGGCTTGCCAGGCGAGTGCTGGATTTCGCGCGCCTGTATCGGCTTCTGCAACCATGTCGTCGGCAGATCTCGCCGGTTCCACCTGTTCGCTCATCCGTCCCGCTCCCAAATTATTATTTATATGCAGGAAAAAAGAGCGCCCGAGATGGCTCGGGCGCTCTTTGGTTCGGCGAAGATTATTCCATCAGGCCGAGTTCTTTGTAGGCTTTCATCGCGCCATCATGCAGCGGTGCGCTGAGTCCGTCCTTGACCATCTGAGCCGGGTCAAGATTGGCGAAAGCCGGGTGCAGACCACGGAAGTCGTCAATGTTCTCCATCACCGACTTGGCAACGATATAGACAACCTCTTCTGGCACGTCCGCGGATGTTACGAACGTTGCGCCAACACCAAAGGTCGTGGTGTCGCTGTCGGTACCCTTGTACATGCCGCCCGGAATGGTCGCGACGCGGTAGAACGGGTTGTCCCCGACCAACTTGTCAATTGGTGCGCCAGTGACACTAACCAGTTTCGCATCACAGGTCGTGGTCGCCTCTTTGATCGCCGCGGCCGGGTGGCCGATGGTGTAGATCATTGCGTCGATATTACCGTCGCAAAGCTGCTTGGCCATCTCGGACCCTTTATATTCGGTCGCAAGTGCCAGATCGTCCATCGTAATACCGAAGGCGTCCATGACGACCTCCATTGTAGCACGCTGGCCAGAACCTGGATTGCCGACGTTCACACGCTTGCCTTTGAGGCCGTCAAATCCGTCGATGCCGCTGTCGCCGCGAACGATTAACGTGAAGGGCTCGGGGTGAACCGACATCACGGCCCGAATGTTCGGGAAGGCTGCGTCGCCCTCGAACTTCGACGTGCCGTTATAGGCATGGTGCTGCCAGTCGGACTGCGCAACGCCGAATTCAAGCTCGCCGGCCTTGATCGTGTTGATGTTGTAAACAGAGCCACCGGTCGACTCGACCGCACAGCGAATGCCGTGCTCTTTTCGCGATTTGTTTACCAGACGGCAGATCGCGCCGCCGGTTGGATAATAAACACCCGTGACACCGCCGGTGCCGATCGAGATGAATTGCTGCGCAACCGTCATTGAAGCCGCTGTCATGGCGCCAAGAAGAACGGCCCCACCAATTTTGAACTTATTAAACATTTGATTAGTCTCCCTTTTTTGATTTTATCATTCAGCCCAGTATTCACCGAGCTTTTGGTTCTTCTCTTCGACCGCACGGATGGATGCGGTTGCATCCTCTGTTGATGACGCGACGATCATGGCGATCATCGTTTCGATCAGCGTCAGGGTCGCCACATAGGACGAAAAAAATTGCGGGCTTTCTGAAGGCACGATAAACGCATGGGTTGCATGGGGAATGGCTGGACACCGGTGCATATCGGTCAACAGGATGACATCGGCACCCGCGTCTCTAGCCAATTCCGCCGCAATCACCGCGCGTCGCACATATGGGGTTTTTGTCACGACCAAAACCACATCATCAGCCTTCAATCCGGCCATCGACGATCCTAACGAAGCTCCCATTCTTCCGGCCAGCGACCAGTTAGGGGCGAAATATCGTGCCAGATAGGCCATGTATTCCACAATTCCGGTGGACCCCAGCGCGCCGAACAGCACGACGCGCCGAGCATCGCGCAATCGATCTGCTGCTGCCTCCAATTTCGCGTTGTCCATCCCGCTGACAAGTGCGGAAATGTTGTCGATACATGCGTGACCTTGTCGTTGCAGGATCGAAGATTGTGGATTGCTTTCGGCTCTCAACCGTTCGGCTTTGTCAGAGAAACTCGGTTCTTTCTTTCCAATCCGAAGCCGCGACCTTTCCCGCATCTCTTCATAACTGTCAAAACCGAGTGCGCGGGAAAGCCGGGAATAGGTCGCCGGAGAAATCTCGCTGGTTGCCGAAATGGAACGCAAGCTGCGAGTGGCCACATCAACAGGGTTGGAAACCACATAGTCCGCGGCGCGCCGCAATTGTCCCGAAAGGGCAGAATAGTGTTCGGCGACCCGGGCTTCGATGGACGTTATGTGATTCAATGCGCAGTTCTCCCGCGAATCTTGTTTCATTTGTTTCAAAGGTTGTCAACAAATGGAACTTATGTTTCAGATGGTACAGAATTACAATTGATGTAGGTCGTCTGCTAGGGTTTCAAGGTTGGGGAACGTCGCGAAGCATTTGAGCTTATGCTGTGGGGGCAAAATGGGCCACGTATTTCCGCGCAATTCGAAGGCGCCTCCGATCAAAGCGGGGCGTGGCCAGGGCGTTTACCTGTTTGACGAAAGCGGAAAGGCATACCTGAATTGTGGCGATGCGGCGGTTTCTTGCCTTGGGCACAGCGATGAGCACGTCACCAATGCGGTCAAAAAACAAATGGATCAGATGGCTTTCGCGCATACCGGGTTTTTCACGTCGGATCCGGCAGAGAAACTCGCAGAGAAACTGGTGACGCTCGCGCCCCAAGGTTTGGATCGCGTTTACTTCGTATCGGGCGGGTCTGAGGCGATGGAGGCTGCGTTAAAACTCGCGCGACAGTATTTTGTGGAAATTGATCAGCCGGACAGGCGACACATCATAGCGCGAAAGCAAAGTTACCACGGCAACACACTTGGCGCGCTCGCCACCGGGGGCAACGTATGGCGGCGTGAACGCTTTGCGCCGCTTTTGATCGACGTGTCACATGTCGCTCCCTGTTATGCCTATCGTGGCAAGAAAGCAGCCGAGTCCGAAGCGGATTTTCTAGCGGGACTGATCGCCGAGATCGAGGCGGAGATTGAGAGGCTTGGACCGGAAAACGTCATGGCGTTCGTCGCAGAGCCCGTCGTTGGTGCGACGCTGGGCGCGGTGCCAGCGGTTGAAGGTTATTTCGCAAGAGTTCGCGAAGTTTGTGACCGTCACGGGATATTATTGATCCTTGACGAAGTCATGTGCGGCATGGGACGCACCGACACCATGTTCGCCTTTGAACAAGAGAATATATGCCCGGATATCTGTGTTGTCGCAAAGGGCTTGGGCGCAGGGTATCAGCCAATTGGCGCGATGTTGTGCAGCGCACAGATCTATTCAGTGATCCGGGATGGATCGGGCTACTTTCAACACGGGCACACCTATGTCGGTCACCCGGTTGCCTGCGCCGCCGGGCTGGCAGTTTTGGAACGGCTGACAGACGACGGAGTAATGGCTCGAGTTCCAACTCTTGGCGAAACGCTTCGCCGAGAGTTGGATTCGGCGTTTGGCCAGCATCCCAATATCGGCGACATTCGCGGGCGCGGGCTATTTCAAGGTATTGAGTTCGTCGCAGATCGGGAAACGAAACAGCCGTTCGCTGCGGGACAGAAGGTTCATTCAAAGTTGAAATCCGCTGCATTTGAGGCGGGGTTGATCTGTTATCCAATGGGCGGAACCGTAGATGGGGTTGATGGCGACCATGTGCTGCTCGCGCCGCCGTTCATCGTTGATGAGGGTCAGATCGACGAGTTGGTTGGAAAGTTGGGCAAAGCAATCGGGACGGTTTTGAACAGTGAATAATCCTGCTGTTGAGCATTCGTAGTTCTTGGCGCAACTCAACACAGTACTATCGGGCAATTCGGTTTTGCCCAAAAATTGATCGATGGACCACGATCCAACCTAAACCACTGGCATGTGCATCACGACTTTCAATCCACGCTCTCTCGGCAACAATTCAAGTGTGCCGTTATGCCCCCTTAATATTGCCTCAACAATTGACACGCCCAGCCCGCTCCCGGAACTCGCCGCCACGGTTCTGAAACGCTCGCGTGCTGCGGCAAGTCCGTCACGAGAGAGGCCGACACCATCGTCGGAAACCGTTATCGTGATTTCGGTTTCGGTTCGCTTGGCGTGTACTTTGACAGTTGTCAGGCCCTCGCCGCCGTGGCGCAAAGCATTGTCCACGAGGTTCCGAACGGCCTCGCGGATCATGGTTTCATCGCCGGTCACGAATCCGAGTTTACCCTCGCGCATGAATTCAACCGAGACACCCAGTGGCACGAGTTCCGGCCATTCTTGTGACCACCCCTGAAACGCACGATCAAGGTCGAACCTTTCCATCGCTGACAGCGGACTGACCGATTTGGCCCGCTCAAGCAACAGCAGTTTCTGGCTGAGATCCGCGGTTTCCCGCGCCGCTTCCAAAAGATCCCGCGAACGTTTCTTGGAATCGTCAAATGTGGGTGCGGTTTCGACGGCCTGCGCCAGGGACAATACCCCGGCAATCGGATTGCGAAGCTGGTGTGCTGCGTTCGAAATGAACTCAGACTGCGCCGCCATGCTGTTTGTGACTTGACTGAACAGCCTGTTCAGCGTCGCGACGATGCCGCCAACTTCTACCGGTACGGCCCGCTGGATTGGCGAAAGTTCATCGCTGTTGCGGCTGGCTATTGCGGCTTCGAGGTCTGTCAAGGGGCGCAGACCAATCCGAACGCCGAACCAGACAATGAATGCCACCGCCGTGATCAGGCCAGTTATCGCAAACAAAAAGCGCAGCAGAAGATCGCGCACAAAACTAGATCGCACCGCGACGTCTTGCCAAACGGTCGTGGTGAAAATCCCGGCAAAGCCATCGATCTGCGTTCGGTTTTGCAACCGCACACCGCGTACCGTCCGACCCAGATAACGGGCATTGAAATAGTTCGGTCCAGCCGCTTCCTCGCTTGGCTGCGGGATACCCACGGGGGGCGTTGCGTAACCTGCAACGATCACGCCATCGGGAGCGTATACATGGTAAAAGACAGGCCCGCCGGAAGAGTCGGCAAGGATCTCGCTGGTACGGGGCGAAAGCGCGTCGCCGCCCGATATCGCCACATCATTCGCCACTGCCAGCGCAGCCGAAAGAAGGCTCTTATCGAAGACGTCGCTCGCCGTCTGACGGGCGTTGTTTAGCTGCCAGAATCCCGCGATTGCAGCAACGAACAGCAGGGGAACCAGAATTATCGCAGTCAATCGCCCGCGCAACGAAAGAACCCCGCGCATCAAGCCGCTGCAACAAGCGAATATCCGATGCCGCGATGTACGCGGATCGAGATTTCAAATTTCGACAAACGCTTTCTAAGGCGAGAGACATAGACTTCGACGACCTTGTCGTCCGTTCCGCTGCCTACGCCATAAACTTTGTTCAAAAGCGTCTCTTTGGATACCGGCGCTCCATTTGCCTCTGCCAGAGCTACGAGTACAGAAAGCTCCCGGCGTGGAACGTCTAGCGCTTCATCGCTGTGTAAAAGTTGCGGTGTCTCGACATCCAAAGTCAGCGGTCCCAAATCTATCGAACGACGCGGGGCCACGTCACGGCGCCGCGCCAATGCACGGACACGCGCGGCCAGCTCGTCCATCTCAAATGGCTTGACCAGATAGTCATCGGCCCCCGCATCCAACCCATCAACGCGGTCTTGGGTCGTGGTCCGTGCCGTAAGAAGGATGACCGGACGCGGATCTTTGCGGCGGCGCATATTGGTCAATATTTCCAAGCCGTCCCGGCCCGGCAGGTTGATGTCGAGAATGACGAGATCACAGTCTTCCTGCTGAAGATATTGGTCGGCCTCTTCGCCGTCTTCAAGCGAATCCACTGCGTGGCCATCATCGCTCAGGCGATACGAAATGCCTTTTCTGAGGCTTTGATTGTCTTCGACGAGAACAATGCGCATGGCCTGATTTTCATCTCTGTGAAGGGTTCATGCAAGCTTCGTCGTGCAAAATCGGCGCGTTGAGACGGGGAATCACCCGTTATCTTATTGAATTCGGTGCGACGGTCGCGCTGAACACGGGAGGAAAACATGACGATATTTAACGCAACACGCCGGGTCGCGATGGGTTTGGTGGCTGCCGCCGCTGCCACATTTGCCACCGACGCCACCGCCGGTGGTCACGGCATCGATCTGGAAGGCAAGACCGTAGAGTGGGTCATTCCATTCTCTGAAACAGGTGGGTCTGCGAAATGGGCCAACTTTTATGCGCCGCTGTTGAGCGAGGCACTGCCGGGCAACCCAACGGTCGTGGTCAAATTCATGCCGGGTGCCGGTTCCACTAAAGGCGCCAACTGGTTTCAGGAACAGTCCTATGATGATGGCACGCTGATCTTCGGGTCTTCGGGTTCCACGCAATTCCCATATCTGTTGGGCGATCCGCGGGTCCGTTATGAATACAACGATTGGAATGTCGTTTTGGCCTCCGGCACTGGCGGCGTTGCATACCTGCCGCCCGATCTTGCCGGGCAGATGAATGGTTTGGACGCAAGTCCATTGCAGGGTACCGATTTTATCTATGGCTCGCAGGGTGCGACGCGTCTTGACCTTGTGCCGCTGTTGGCATGGGAAATGCTGGGGCTGAACGTAGAGCCTGTCTTTGGCATCAAGGGCCGTGGTGATGGCCGCCTGATGTTCGAACGTGGCGAAGCCAACATCGACTACCAGACGTCGTCTTCCTATCTGAAAGGCGTAACGCCTCTGGTTGAGGCTGGCACGGCTGTCGCGATGATGTCCTGGGGTGCGCTGGACGCCGATGGCAGCATTGTCCGCGATCCGACTTTCCCGGACATGCCGACCTTCAAGGAGATTTGCGAAGCGACCGCAGGATGTGAAACCAGCGGTGAGCAGTGGGATGCCTGGAAAGCGTTCTTCGTCGCTGGCTTCCCGGCGCAGAAGATGGTGTTCCTGCCTGCAGGCGCGTCCGATGACGCGATGGTTACATATACCAAAGCGTTTGACGCCGTGAAGGCGCGCGCCGATTTTGCGGAAATCTCTGCTGGACGTCTGGGTGTTTATCCACAGATGACGGGTGCCGAGGCCACTGGTGCACTTGGCAGCGCAACGCAGGTTCCAGATGCTGCTAAGGCCTTTGTGGTGAATTGGCTGAGCGAACGCTACGGCGTCACGCTGAACTAAACAAAGCAAACCCCTGCCGAGTATTTGGCAGGGGTTTTTTGATTCCGCCGGAGAACTAAAATGGAAATCCTCGCCACTGCGCTCCCTGCATTAGGGGATGCGGCCAGCCTCATTCTGCAGCCCGTCGTTCTGGGATATCTGGTTCTTGGCGTGGTGATGGGCCTCTGCATCGGCGTGTTCCCGGGCCTTGGCGGAATCGCAGGTCTGTCGCTTTTATTGCCATTCATGTTCGGCATGGACCCGATCCTTGGCCTCGCACTGATGATCGGAATGGTCGCGGTGGTGCCGACATCCGACACATTTGCAAGCGTTCTGATGGGGATACCGGGATCGTCGGCGTCACAGGCGACCGTGCTGGACGGGTTTCCTATGGCAAAACGCGGCGAGGCCGCACGTGCACTGTCAGCGGCCTTCGCTTCGTCACTATTCGGCGGCCTCGTCGGCGCGGCATTCCTGACCGTATTTATCCTCGTGGCGCGGCCCATTGTGTTGGAATTCCGCACGCCTGAGCTCTTGATGATCACGATATTCGGCCTGTCGATGGTCGGTATTCTCGCAGGGCGTGTCGCGCTGAAAGGTATTGCAGCGGCGGGTCTGGGCATGATGATCGGCACCATAGGCGAAGGCGACAGTTCCGGCGAACTTCGCATGGCGACTTACGACCTGCCTTATCTGGTCGATGGGCTGAAGCTGGTTATCGTTGGCCTCGGAATCTTCGCGATCCCCGAGATCGTTTCTCTGCTGCGGCAGGACCGCTCCATAGCAGACCGCAAACCGCTGGGCGGCGGTTGGATGGTCGGTGTGCGGGATTGGTTTGCAAATATCTGGTTGTCTGTGCGCTGTTCGATCATTGGGGTGGTAGTTGGCGTTATTCCGGGCCTTGGCGGGTCCGTGGTGGACTGGATCGCCTATGGCCATTCGGTACAGACGACAAAGGACAAATCGAAATTCGGTTCTGGCGAAATTCGCGGGGTGATCGGGCCGGAAAGCTCGAACAATGCCAAAGAGGGCGGCGGGCTGGTGCCCACCTTGCTGTTTGGCATCCCCGGGTCAGGCTCAATGGCGATCTTCATCGGCGCCATCGCGCTTTTGGGATCGGGGAATATCGAAGTCGGGCCCTCGATGCTGAAAAACAACCTCGACATCACTTACGCCATCGTCTGGCTGCTGGCGTTGGCGAATGTGGTGGGAACTCTGATCTGTATTGCAGCATCCGGTGGGATTGCGCGGCTGACGACAATTCCCTTCGCGCTGCTTGCACCGTTTCTGTTCATGATCATAAGCTTCGCGGCGTTCCAATCGGGGCAGGATATCATGGATCTGGTCGCGCTTTTCGCGATTGGGTTTCTGGGCATCATGATGCGGCGGTTCGACTGGTCGCGGCCCGCTTTTCTGATCGGCTTTGTGTTGTCGAATCCGGCGGAAACCTATGCCAACCAGGCGGTTCAGATTGCGCGATCCCGCTTCCGCAAGGGGTTCGAAGAGGGTATCGACTATATCCTTTCACCAATCGTCATCGTCTTGATCATCATTACGCTCATTTCAGTTATCGTCGGATTGCGGCAGGCCAAAACGATCATGGCGGAGGGTGCCGTTGAAAGCGGTGCAAAGCGCGCGCCGCTGATCTTCCTGCTGGTCGTGCTGGGGTATCTCGGGATCGCTTACACCAACGCCGCATTGATCCCAGATTATGCTGCCGCAGACCGCGTGTTTCCGCGTTTCGTCGCAAGTGTCGCTATCGTCGCCTGCCTGATCCTGCTTGTCCAAATGATGATGCGGCCTGAAACGCATCCACTTTTCGCTGACCGGGAATCCAGCGAGGCAGGCCAGAACACGCATGGCCTTTGGTCGACGCTGGCGTGGTTTGCCGGACTTTTGGTTTTGACATCACTGATAGGTTTCATACTGGCATTGGGCATATTCCTGTTCGCGTTCATCAGGCTCCGTGCGGGCAAAAACCTTCTGTTCGCGGCGGCCTATACGGCTGCCGGCATATGCTTCATGTGCCTAATGGCGGGGCTCTTGAACCGCGACTTTCCACCGGGGCTGCTCCAGTCGTTCATCGATTTGCCCTGGCCGCTTACATAACTCGTTGCTTGCGAAGGATGATCAAGTCGCGCGCTGAGCTTCATTTCCGCGCGAATAGCAGCTGCTATCTGTAAGCGAATATGGATGTTTGTGGCTGGGAAGGCAGGACTCGAACCTGCAACCTACAGTACCAAAAACTGGTGCTCTACCAATTGAGCTACTTCCCAACGTGATGGGCTAATTACGTCGCATGAAGCCGCGCTTCAAGACCTCAATTGCAGATTATATACGCTTTTTCGGGCCTGCGGACTTTCAGGTCAACGGGGCAGCTTTGGCGAGTTTGTCGAACGCCATCAGGCTTTCGACAACATCCCTCATCTGGTCCAATGGGATCATGTTCGGCCCGTCAGACGGCGCATTATCCGGGTCCTCGTGGGTTTCAATGAAGACCGCTGCGATCCCTAATGACACGGCGGCGCGCGCCATGACAGGGGCATATTCACGCTGCCCGCCAGATGCGCCACCCAAGCCCCCAGGTTGCTGCACCGAATGCGTGGCGTCCATTACAACTGGGTATCCCAGTCGCGCCATTTGCGGCAGCGCACGCATGTCTGTCACCAATGTGTTGTAACCAAAGCTGGTGCCGCGTTCGGTTAATAGAATGCGCTCGTTCCCGGTTGAGGCCACCTTGGCGGCCACGTTTTCCATATCCCAAGGGGCCAGAAACTGGCCCTTTTTGATATTTACTGCGGCGCCCGACACGCCCGCCGCCAGAAGTAAATCTGTCTGCCGGCACAGAAAGGCTGGGATCTGGAGTACGTCGACAGCACCGGCCGCCTCAGTGCATTGATCGGGCAAGTGAATATCCGTCAGGGTCGGAATGCCCATTTGCGTTCGGATATCGGAGTGAGTTTTCAGACCGGCATCCATTCCAATACCGCGCTTACCGGACAACGACGTGCGGTTTGCCTTGTCGAACGATGCCTTGAAGATAAACCCGGCGCCGACGTCTTCGCAAATTTCGGCCATATGCCCGGCGATCATCTGGGCGTGGTCTGCGCTTTCCAACTGGCAGGGACCGGCTATTACCGTCAAAGGCCGGTCATTTCCAACCCTCAGCGCGCCGATTTCAACCGACTTCATGGCGTCAGGACGATACTTGTTCGCGCAAGATCGCGGCGGTCAGTGAAATCATCAGGTAGATGCCGCCAAAGATCAGAAAAGCGAGAATAGTGTTTTCAAAAGCGCGCGGATAGCTTGGCGTGTCAGGTGAAATCGGCTTTACCGAGTTTTCCAGATAACGTGTCTGCCGGTTGGCCTCGATCCGCGCCGTTTCCAATTGTTGCAAGGCTTGGGTCATCAGTAACTGACGCGTCTGTAACTCGGTCTCCGCCAACAGCAATTGACCCCGGATCTGCGCGAAAGAAGCAGAGCTGGACGTGTCTTCTGTCAATTGAGCGCGCAGCTCGGCAATCAATCCCTCAAGACGGCGAACATCACCTCTCGCGCCATCCACCCGCGCGCGGTTGGGGCGGGGGTTGTCCAACAGCGCCTGCAATTGAAGCCGTTTTTCCTGCAACTGTGTTTCAAACGTTGAAACCTGCGCCATCAGTGACTGAACTTCACCTTCGGCGTTAACCACGCCCACGCGTTGCTGTAACTCCAGCACTTTCTGCTGGGCAGTGAACATCTTGGCCTCCGCCTCTTCAAAACTCCGCCGCGCGCCCTGCATCTGGTCTTCACGCAGACGCTGGGTCAAGTTGTCGACCTGTTCCTCGGCATACTCGATCAGCTTTTTTGAAAACTGTTCGCTAACAATAGGATCGGCGGCAATCACCTCCATCTTGATGATGCCTTCCGTCGGATCATAGCTGATCTTGACTTTCTTTTTATAAACTTTGTGCGCGTCCTCTTTGGTGGCGTCGGTTTCGAGACGTTGCAGCGGATCGATGTCGGACCGGCTGAAATGGCTGATAAAACCAACGTCCTTTTCCAGCCTCAGCATCGCCTCCAATGACCCCAGATAGCCTTGAACGGCAATCGAATCCTGACTGGTGGCAAAACTGGTGCCTGAAAACAGGCTTGATAGACCAGCGGCGCCGCCACCCATTGCCGGTTGCGCCTGCTGGATGACGAATTCGGACTTGGTCGAAAACATCGGCGTCGCGATGACGAAGAAGTAATACCCAGTGATAAATGTCGGCAGCATCACAAATGCGGCAAGTCGGGTTGCCAGTTGGATCAGTTTGCGCCGACGTCGCCGGACGATGTCACGCTGCATCTTGACAATTTCGCGTGCGCGGGCGTCTTCAGTTAATACTTCGGTCGATGGAAGATTGTGCTTTGGAATGGTCTGCGGAACGGAACCGGCTTCCGCCTGCGCGCCGTCGGCGGATTGTGAAACTACCAACTCAAGCGCGTTCGCGCGTTGAAACGGATCTATGCCTTTTCGGCGCAATTGGCGCACTGCGTCGAAATCAGACGTTGGCGCAAGCCCGTGCTTTTGCGCAACACGGCGCGCCATGCGCAGTTGGCGACCCGTCAGGCTCTCTTTTCGGATCGCAGCAATTTCCGTTTCCGCGTCGGCATGATTTTGAATTGCTTCCGCAGCGGCCGTTGGAAAGGGCGCATCGCCGAATCCGTCTTCGGCGGGTTGAAATGGCATGGCCTGATCGTCAGTGTCACGTGGCGTGGCTGGATCGCCGGCTTTAGGCGCACCACCGGCAGCCGCCTCAACACGGCGGGCAATGTCATCGGCGCGGCTGGCGCTGCGACGGATGCGGAACTTTTTGGCTTTAGGTTTCGTAGTCATAGAGCGCCTTTGCCTCTTCGAGGCTGTCAAACATCATAAACTGACCATCGCGCAGCACCGCCGCCGTGCGACAGAATTTTTCCAGCGTTTTCGCCTGATGTGATACCACGATTACGGTGGCATTTTGCAAGCGATCGCGCAGGATCGATCCTGCTTTGCGATTGAATTCGACGTCCGTAGTCGATGGCATCCCCTCGTCAATGAGGTAGATGTCAAATTCAAGCGCCAGCAAAAGTGCGAAATTCAACCGCGCCTTCATGCCTGCGGAATAGGTGCCAACCGGCATTTCGAAATATTCCTCCAGCCCGCAAAGCCATCGGCAGAACGCCTCGATATAGTCCGGGTCCAGCCCATAGAGTCTCGCGACATAACGGCAGTTCTCTCGCGCCGTGTGGCGCGACACAACTCCGCCCATGAATCCCAGCGGGAAAGAAACCCGGCAATTGCGGCGGATGACCCCCTCGTCCGGTTTTTCCAACCCGGCCATCATGTTCACCAACGTTGTTTTGCCGGTGCCATTTGGTGCCAAAATGCCAAGCGATTTGCCCAATTCAACACGAAATGTCGCACGGTCAAGGATTACCTTGCGCTGCTGGCCCGTCCAGAAGGACTTGCTGACATTCTCAAATTCGAGCATTCGGTTTTTTGCCTCAAGGCCACTGCTTCGCGTGGTGTTTATACACACCTTCTTTGGCAAAATCAGTAAACGGCCATTTAGGCGCTATTATGTCGTGGTCGGGCGTTATTTTTCAATGGCTTGGCCCGAATTGTGTTGAGACTGAGACCAAAATCCCCACCGATTGGTGCAAAAATGCGCACAATCGGCGAGGTTTTGTTAAGGGTCAGTTGTTTTGTTTCTCTATTTTGAACAGTTTTCCGGCGACCAAAGAGATCACCGCAGCAAAGAAACTAAGCAGCGCGCCCATCTTGGCTGCATCCTGAACAGGGCCACTTTCAAATGCCACAGAGGCGATGAATAGCGAGACCGTGAATCCGATGGCTGCGACACATCCTATGACGAACAAGTCCGACGTTCGCATTCCCGCTGGGAGCCCAAGTTTCATTGGGCCTGCTGCAACCCAGCCAAAGAGCAGAACGCCGAAAGGTTTACCGATAAGCAATCCGGCGAGAACCAGCCATGTCGCTGGTCCAATCGAAGAGAATTCGACGCCCGCATTCATAAGGCCAAACAAGAACAACACAATTTCCACCGGATGCTTCAACATGTGTTCAACATGGTTCAGCAGGTCGGTCAGGTATTTTTCCGCCTCCGAGAAGATACCAAATGCCCGGTCGGCATGTGGCAGTGTCGGCACAATTGGCAACAGGCCAAGCGCGGGATGCAGGCCGCTTTCCTGAAAGCCGTACCAACTTAGCGCACCGGCAACGAGATAGGGCCAAAACGACAGTTTGTTGCGCACCCAGGTCGAATTGGGGCGTACTTGATTTCCCCGGTCGAGCCAGCGCGGAAACCAGTTGAAAACGACAAAGACCGCGATCGCGGAGAAAAGAGACAGCAAAAGCCATTCGGGCGCAAGATCACCGGTTGGATAGAACACCGCAAGGATGATCAGCCCGGCCGCATCGTCGGCAATCGCCAAGAGCAACAGGAACCGCACCGCTGGGTGCCCCGCGCCAAAGACGAGGCGGCCGACGAGATAGCTGAAGGCGATATCCGTGGCCGTTGGAATGGCCCAACCTCGTTGCACGGCGTCGTACACATCTGATCCGAGAAACGCCGCCAACCCAAGATAGACAGCAATCGGGCCAAACATTCCGCCAGCTGTCGCCACCAAAGGCGTCGCCGCCTTGCGGCCTCGTAAGCTGCCGTTTTTCAAGATCACGGCTTCCCAGACTTCCTTCGCCGCGATGGCGAAAAAGAAAGCCATAAGCACGTCGTTCACCAAGTAATGCGCGCTCAGTACCTTGGCGACATCGCCAACCTCGGAAACACCATAATATTTACCATAGGATTTCAGCCACTTGGCGGCATCAACACCGACCCAATCATTGTACCAGATCGGATATTCGACCAGCAGATGATAGCTGTGCGCGTCAATATTCGCCCAGACTAACGCAATAAGCGCGCCGATGATGAGTAGGATCGAGTAGTTAGTAACAAAATTCCAGACGCGATACATCCCACTCCCCGCATTTAATTTTCAGGAAACGAGATAGAGTATGTGGCTTAAAGGGGCAAGATAGCGCTAACCAGGCACGACCAAATTCAGGCGATCATGTTCCAAACAAGACCCGCAGCGATCGATCCGACGAAGGCGATGCTTAAATATGCGGCGAACACCCTGGGTTTCACCAGAGCCCAAACTGCGATGGCAGCCGGGATGCAGCTGACGCCGCCAGCCAGCACGAAGGACATTGCCGCACCAGGAGCCATGCCTTGGTCCAGAAGACCGCCAAGAAGTCCTACGGCTGCGTAACCGTTCAAGTATGCCGGCATACCGATCAGCGCCGCGATGATGATGGTGCCAAGGCCCTCACCGCCAAGAAATGCGGCTACGTATTCCGTCGTGTCATAGACAACCATGATCGCCTCAAAAAGATAGGCAATCATCAGCCATTTCACGAGGAACAGGGCGTTTTCAAGCCATGTGTCGCGAAAGATTGCCCGGCGATCTGTGTCGCTCCAGAACTTCCACTCTGGTGTGCCCTTGAACGGCGCCTTGACGCTGCAGCATCCACCGAATTGCGGTTTTTCGCGCAAAGGGTCAGCGAAAATCGGGCTGCGCGCAAAGAACATAGTGATATAGCCGCCCAACAGGCCAAGGCCAACTGCGGCCACGGTCTTGCCGAGTGCGAAATCCAACCCGATTTCGCCCCAGGTGATTGTGAACATGGCAGGATCCATCAGAGGGGACGACAACCAAAATGCCATTACCGCGCTCAGTGGCGCTCCAACGGCCAGCAAGGCGGCGATGAATGAAATGACCTCACAAGAACAAAATGGCGACAGCCCTCCGAGCAAAGCGGCCATCATGACCATCCGCACCTGATTGCCCTCGAAGGCTTTCGCCAACAGATTTTCTGCGCCAGTCGCCTTGACGTAAGCTACCAGCGTGATCGCAACGACAATGAAAATCCCGGTGTGCCCGATTGCGCCCGACGCAATTGATAGCACTGGCCAGAATTTTGGCGGATCCAAGAGCAATACCACTAGCGGAATGACCAAAACGGCCAACCACGCCTTATCGATACGGCGCCAGGTATCCGGTAGTGAGGGCAGTTTCCCGGTCAGATCAGTCATGTGTGTGGCTTTCGTGTTTTTCGGCCGTGTCAGCGCAACATTCTGACAGTAAGAAAGCTGACAGGGCTTCCATCACCTCATAGGCTGCGCCAACGCAAATGATCGAGCGGCCCTGCTTTTCCTGCCGCACCAAACCGGCGGCAGAGAGAATTTTCATATGATGTGTCAGAGTGGAACCCGTCACACCGGATCGCGTGCCCAGTTCGCCAATCGACAGCCCGTCCGGCCCCGCGCGCACAAGCGTATTCAATACGCCCAAACGCTGTTCAGATCCAAGCGCGGCAAAAGTCGATGCGACCTCTTCCACGGACAAGGCGGTATCATTCGCGATCATCATGATTCGATATTTCTAGAACTATCGAAATAAAGTCAAGCCAAAAAGTTCCGAAAACTTGGCTGGACAATCTGATCGACCCACGAAACTAACGAAATCCATGAACAGATCACTGGAAGACCTGCGCGACCAAGTCAAAGCGTGTCGAATTTGTGCCGACCGCTTTAGCGAAACGGTTACCGCACATGAGCCACGTCCAGTCGCTTGGTTTGAAGGCAACCCGCGCATCTTGATTTGCGGTCAGGCGCCCGGAATGCGTGTTCACAAATCGGGGGTGCCCTTTGATGATCCGTCCGGTGATCGCTTGCGCGACTGGTTGGGCGTGGATCGCGATTTATTTTATGACAAAACACGCATTGCCATCGTTCCAATGGCATTTTGCTTTCCCGGTTATGATGCGAAAGGCTCTGACCTTCCACCACCCAAGATTTGCGCCAACACGTGGCATCGCGATGTCATGGGCGCGATGCCTCAGGCACAATTAACGCTGTTCGTCGGCGGATATGCACATCGTTGGCATTTGGGAACAAATACAAACGTAACTGATACAGTCGCGGCCTGGGGCGACCATGCGCCGAGTTCGTTCCCGTTGCCCCATCCAAGCTGGCGAAATACGGGCTGGATCAAACGCAATCCCTGGTTCGAAGCGGAACTTTTGCCGGTGCTGCGCAAATCCGTTCAATCCGCACTCAATGACTGATACGCCACTTGACCGCCACCACCGCACAGCTGATGCGGGCGATGAAGCAGCGCGCCAACGCTTTTACGACACGCTTGTCAGCGCAGAAATGTTCTTATTGTTGGATTCCGAAGCTGAGGGTGACCAAATCTCTCCCCGGATATTCAATACGGAAGACGGTGACTTTCTGCTGGTTTTTGATCAAGAGGCCCGGTTGGCCGAGTTTGTCGGCAGCACCGCGCCTTATGTGGCCATGTCGGGGCGTAGCATTGTAGAGATGATGGCGGGGCAAGGCTACGGGATCGCGCTGAACCCTGCGGTTGCGCCGTCGTCGCAATTGATCACCGGCGGTATCGTGGACTGGTTGGCCGCCAACCTCGTTGAAACCCCTAAGCCTGTTGGCGACAAGCCGTCAGAAATTGGACCGCCCGGCGAGCTGCCAGAGACGCTTTTAATGGCTCTGGACGAGAAACTGGCGTCTTTTGGCGGCCTCGCACGGCTCGCGTATTTGGTTTCTGCGGGCTTCGGCCAGCGCCGCGGCCATCTCTTGGCAATCATTAATGCAGCGCCAGAGGCCGAGACAGCCATTGCAACGTCAATTTCCCAAACGCTCGCGTTTTCCGGTCTTGATTCTGCGACGCTGGATGTCGCTTTCTTCGACGCCAGCGATGAGTTCGCAGCAAGGTTAGCCAAAGTTGGCCTGCGGTTCGACCTGCCAGACGTTCAACCATCACAACCAAGCGCGCCCGGAACAGACCCGAATCGCCCGCCAAAGCTTCGATAACCGCGGGTTCAGATGTTGTGGCTATTCGCCCAGCTTGGCGTGAACTTCTTCCAGATCAACCTCGCCAATCGGCATCTTGTTTCCGGGGTTTTCGAAGTCATACTTGAAAACTTGGAAATCGCGTTTGTAGATTTCATAGACTAGGTGCATTGACAGATCGTCGAAGTAATCCTCGACCGGATGCGCACGTTTCGGGCCGTGCCCTTCAGATTCATTGAACCGCGGAATCGATTCCAACTTGACGGTGTGTTTCATCTCTACGGCGTCCAGAACGCTTTGCATTCCATCATTGAACGTCTCAGTGAAAAAGATGTTGTCGTATCGGCCGCCATTCACAATGAAGGTCGAGATGTGGCCCGACATCGCCGACCAATGAATATCCGGGTCCATCGGGCGACGCCAACGGATGGTATCGCGGGCGAAAAGCAGGAAACGGCGGAAAGATTTGATTTGGTCAAACTCTTCCTTGCCGTCGTTGCCACCGACTTCGATCCCGTATTTCTGAACCAATAGCGGGACAAGATTGCCGCGATAGCGTTTGCCGTTCCGCTGAACTCCGCAGATCTTGTCAAAGAACGAACTCAAAATGCGCGTATAGGGGTTCCGAACACAGGTGAAAGCATAGCTTTTGTGCTTCTGGACGTTCTTTTTGATCTTGTCCTGGCTGTCGTCCAGCGCCCATTTGTGCAAGCCACCCTGCGCATCGTGGATGTCGCCTTCAAAAAATTCGCCGTGATCGGAATAGTACATTATCTGCCCGATACTCGAGCAGGCGCATTTGGGGACGACGCGATAGACCATGCTTTCGCTTTCCGTCATCCAGGTTCCGGGAAACCCCATAGCTCTCGACCTCCTTGGCCGGTCAAACACACGCGACCAGCATATTTGCGCAGAAAAGAACAAAGAAACTCTGTTTTTTCAATGGCTCGTTAGGCTAACAGTGCATACAAAGCCCAATAAAAAGTGTGAACTGTTTCCAAAATGGCAAAAATCGCCTTCATCCTGCTCTGCCACAAGGACCCGGATGCCATTATCGCGCAAGCCAATCGGCTGACCGCTAAGGGCGATTATATTGCCATTCACTTCGACGCAAACGCAAAGAACGAGCATTTCCAGCGCATTCGGGACCGGCTGGAACACAACCGCAATGTCACCTTTGCGCGCCGACGCATTAAATGCGGCTGGGGAGAATGGTCGCTGGTTGAGGCATCATTATTGGCTGTAGAGGCGGCGGTTGATGCTTTTCCGCGCGCCACGCATTTCTACATGCTGTCTGGTGATTGCATGTCGATCAAGTCCGCGCACTACGCGCATGAATTCCTCGACCGCGAAGATGTGGACTACATCGAAAGTTTCGACTTTTTCAAATCCGACTGGATCAAGACCGGGATGAAAGGCGACCGGCTGTTTTATCGCCACTGGTTCAACGAACGAAAATGGAAATTCATTTTCTACGCGTCGGTAAACATTCAGCGCCGGCTGGGTTTGTCGCGAAAGATCCCTGCAGATTTGCAAATCATGATCGGTTCGCAATGGTGGTGCCTGCGAAGGCGCACGATTGAATGGATTCTCGATTTCTGCCGAAACCGGCCCGATGTAATGCGGTTTTTTCGGACAACGTGGATCCCGGACGAGACTTTTTTTCAGACATTGGTGCCGCATCTGGTACCCGAAAATGAGATCAGCACCCGAACCCTGACCTTCCTGATGTTCACCGATTATGGGATTCCGGTGACATTTTATAACGATCACTACGATCTTCTTCTAAGTCAGGATTACCTGTTCGCGCGAAAGATTTCGGCTGGTGCTTTGGAACTAAAACGTCGGCTCGGCGATTTATACGCGGACGACGACGCGGAGTTTAAGATTTCCAACGAAGGCGCCTCGCTTTTTAGGTTCCTTGCCGGGCGTGGACGCATCGGACGACGGTTTGCACCACGCTTTTGGGAAACAGAATCGACGTTAGGCCGCGAACGGAAGCTGTTCATCATCGCGTGCAAAAAATGGCATGTTGCCAAACGCCTTATGGCCAAAATCAAGGCTAAGACAGACCTGCCTTGCATCGACTACTTGTTTGATGAAGAAGGGACCGCATTGCCCGACCTTGGTGGCATCCAGTCGACGATTGAAAAGCGAACGCGCCACAGGCGGTCGCTGATGCGGATGCTGTTTGACTATTATCAATCGGATCAACTGGCGATTTGCCTTGATCCGAATAATCTGGACCTAATGCGGGATTTCTTTTCGGATCGCTCAACGACAAAACTGCTTGAAGTACAAAGCATATTTACCGACGAATATCTTGTGGGTCATGCCAAGCGCGTTGGGCTTGCTGGTGAGCGGACGAGTAATGAAACCATCAACGTGCTGTTACCAACGATCCGTGCTGACATGGCGTTCGAAAGCGATCAGATTCGTGACGCCGGGTTTGAGGGATTGTTTCGTATTCGTGAGGGCGTCAGTGTTGACGCAAATGCGGCGCAATTGGCGGAATTTTTGGATATCTCGACAGAAGATGCACGCTCAATTGTTGATGATCAGCATCTATTTGTTGATTGAGGCAGGTGGTCCAACGATAGCGCAGCCGCGCCTCTTGCCGCGCGGCACTCACACGTTATGATACGCGCCGCTGGAGCGTATAATCAGAAAGTCCAAAAAATGACCACAGAGGCCCCGGAAACAGAAGTTGTGGACCAGATGCGCATTTCCTGTGACGGGGGCGAGGGCGCATTGGGTCACCCACGCGTTTGGCTTTCAATTGACCCGGAAAAAGGTTGGGTCGAATGCGGATATTGCGACAAGAAATTTGTTCACAAGGATTTCGCCGAGAGTTCCTGACGGCATTGCTGTGCATTGCTCAACTTTCGCTGTGCGGCTCCGCGCAGAACCCGGCCTTTTTAACTGATTGTTGTGCGCCGATATAAGGTGCAGACAACCAGAAGGGGCCAAAATGACCTTTCGACCTGTGACAAACACGACGCAAGCCCAACCAACTCTGGAAGGGGCCGGTGTACATTTACACCGCGTGTTCGGCTTTGGGGATACGTCTGAATCCGATCCTTTCCTGCTTCTCGATGACTTCCGCAACGATGATCCGAGCCTTTATGCGAATGGTTTCCCCTGGCATCCACATCGCGGGATCGAAACCATCACCTATGTGCTGGAAGGCACGGTCGAGCATTCGGATTCGCTGGGAAATACCGGTCGGCTCGGGCCGGGATCGGTGCAATGGATGACCGCTGGGTCGGGGATTCTGCACCAGGAAATGCCGCTTGGAAACGCACGTGGCCAGATGCATGGCTTCCAGCTTTGGGCCAATCTGCCAGCATCGTTGAAGATGACCGACCCGCGTTATCAGGACATATCCGG
This sequence comes from uncultured Paracoccaceae bacterium, assembly GCA_951812305.1. Taxonomy (GTDB): domain Bacteria; phylum Pseudomonadota; class Alphaproteobacteria; order Rhodobacterales; family Rhodobacteraceae; genus Rhodobacter_B. Next base: position 35,893 of record CATOSB010000001.1, on the reverse strand, counting down.
CGCGGATATTCCGGTAGAAGTTGATGATGACGGAACATCGATCCGCGTCATAACAGGCGATTACTGGGGTAAGTCCGGCCCCGTCGACGGTATCGCCGCCGATCCACTTTATCTCGACGTTTCCGTGCCACCGAACACGCGCAAAGTGCTGCCAATCGACACCTATGCCAACACATTCGCCTATGTCTTTGTCGGCGCAGGCACATTCCGTGATGCGTCTGAACCTGTCGGTGTGAAGGTGGAAAAGGAGTTTGCCGGAGAGGAACTGAACATCCGCGACATGACCGGCAACCGCACGCTGGTGCGGTTCGGAACGGGGGACGAGATTGTGGTGACAGGCGGGAATGACGGCATTCGGTTCCTGCTGGTTTCAGGTCAGCCGATCAAGGAACCTGTGGCGTGGCACGGACCGATCGTGATGAACACGAGGGATGAGTTGCGTCAGGCAATGCGCGATCTACAGAACGGAACGTTTATCAAAACGTCTTGAATTGGTTTCGAATTTCGCTTGCGCGCAATCTGACCGATGCGAGGGGGCCGTCTGCCCCCTCGCGCTCCCCCGAGAGTATTTGAAACAGGGTGATGGAACAGGGCCCCGGTTCGTGGCAAAGTCACCTTGCGCAAATTTCCCGGGGGTTTCATGAGCGGTAATTTTGGCAAAGGCTGTCACCTGCATCTGATCGACGGATCAGCTTTCATCTTTCGCGCCTATCACGCGCTGCCACCTCTTACGCGGAAATCCGACGGGTTGCCTGTGGGCGCCGTCAGCGGCTTCGTCAACATGCTGTTCAAACAGGTCGAGGACAACAAGGGCCCCGATGCGCCGACCCACGTGGCTGTGATTTTCGATCACTCGGGCAAATCGTTCCGCAATGATATCTATCCCGACTACAAAGCCAACCGCCCGCCAGCGCCAGAAGATTTGGTGCCGCAGTTCCCCCTGACCCGCACCGCGACGCGTGCTTTCAACATCGCCTGCATCGAGATCGAGAATTACGAGGCGGACGACATCATCGCGACGCTGGCCCGTCAAGGGCGCGATGCCGGAGGGCGGGTCACGATCATCTCGTCCGACAAAGACATGATGCAGCTCGTCGGCGGCGGCGTAGAAATGCTGGATGTTATGAAGAATAAGCGGATCGACAATGAAGGCGTCGAAGAGAAATTCGGGGTGGGCCCAGACCGCGTGATCGATGTGCAGGCGCTGGCCGGCGACAGCGTCGACAACGTCCCGGGCGCGCCGGGGATCGGGGTGAAGACCGCTGCTTTGTTGATCAACGAATATGGCGATCTGGAAGAACTTCTGGCGCGGGCCGAAGAGATCAAGCAGCCCAAGCGCCGCGAAACGCTGATCAACTTCGCCGACCAGATCCGCACCAGCCGAGAACTGGTGACGCTCGATCAGAACATGGACCTCGATTTCTCACTGGATGATCTGGAAGTGAAGGAGCCGGAGGCGGAGCCTTTGCTCGGCTTCCTGACCGAAATGGAATTCCGCACTGTCAGCCGCCGTGTGGCCGAAGCGCTGGGCGTCGAGGCGCCGGTGATCGAGGAAAAACCTGCCGCAGTGGCCGAGGAAGCCGAGGAAGAGGCGGTGCCGTTCGACGCGGAGAAATATGAAAAGGTCACGACCGAGGCCGCGTTGCAAACCTGGATTGACCGCATCCGCGGACGCGGTTGGGTGGCGATTGATACCGAAACCACCGGGCTGAACGAGATGCGCGCCGATCTGGTGGGAATCTCGCTGTCGGTAGAGCCGGGTGAGGCTTGCTATATTCCGCTGACCCACAAGGTCAGCGCGACGGATGATCTGTTCGGCTCGGATGATCTGGTCGATGGCCAGTTGGATTTGGAGGCGACGATCGCGGCACTGAAGCCGGTTCTGGAAGACCCGGCGGTGATGAAAATCGGGCAGAACATGAAATACGACGCCAAGATTTTCGCCCGTTATGGCATCGAGATCGGCCCAATCGATGACACCATGCTAATGTCCTATGCGATGAATGGCGGATTTCACAATCACGGTATGGATCTGCTGTCGGAACGCTATCTGGGCCACCAGCCGATCCCGATCAAACCGCTGCTCGGCTCCGGTAAATCGGCGATCACCTTTGATCGCGTCGATATGGACGACGCGGTGAAATACGCCGCCGAAGATGCCGACATCACCCTGCGACTATGGCGGCAATTCAAACCGCAACTCCACCGCAATCAAGTCACCACAGTATACGAAACGCTGGAACGACCGCTGGTGCCTGTGCTGAAGCGGATGGAAATGCACGGCGTGAAAGTCGACCGCGACACACTTTCGCGTATGTCCAATGCCTTTGCGCAAAAAATGGCGGGGCTTGAGGCGGAAATTCACGAGCTTGCAGGCGAAACCTTCAACGTCGGCTCACCGGCCCAGCTTGGCGACATTTTGTTTGAAAAGATGGGCCTGCCGGGCGGCAAGAAGGGCAAAACCGGGAAATACTCAACACCTGCGGACGTTTTGGAAGATCTTGCCACCGAACATGACATGCCCGGGCGCGTGATCGACTGGCGGCAATTGTCGAAACTGAAATCGACATATACCGACAGCCTTCAGGAACATATCAACCCCGATACGGGTCGCGTCCACACGTCTTATGCCATTGCAGGTGCTTCCACCGGACGCCTCGCCTCGACCGACCCGAACCTGCAGAATATTCCGGTGCGCACTGAGGAAGGCCGGCGCATTCGCGAGGCATTTGTGGCTGAACCGGGTAATGTGTTGGTATCCTTGGATTATTCCCAGATCGAACTGCGCATCCTCGCCCATATCGCGGACATCTCCAGCCTGAAACAGGCGTTTGCGGAGGGGCAGGACATCCACGCCGCCACCGCGTCAGAAATGTTCAACGTGCCGCTGGAGGAGATGACGCCTGACATCCGCCGTCAGGCAAAGGCGATCAATTTCGGCGTGATCTATGGCATTTCCGGTTGGGGGCTGGCGCGCAACCTGCGCATCCCGCGCGGCGAGGCGCAGGGCTTCATTGACCGCTATTTCGAACGCTTCCCGGGCATCCGCACCTATATGGATGACACCGTGGCCTTCGCAAAAGAGCATGGGCATGTCCAAACCCTCTTTGGCCGCAAGATCCACACGCCGGAAATTAACGCGCGCGGGCCGCACGCCGGTTTCGCCAAGCGCGCCGCGATCAATGCCCCGATTCAAGGCACCGCCGCCGACGTCATCCGCCGCGCGATGATCCGAATGGACGACGCGATTGCCGAACTGCCCGCTAAGATGCTGTTGCAGGTGCATGACGAGTTGATCTTCGAAGTTGCTGAGGCTGCGGTCGACGACACCATTTCGACGGTGCGTTATGTCATGCAAGGCGCTGCTCATCCGGCAGTACATCTGGACGTGCCGCTGATCGTCGATGCGGGGCAGGGGGCGAACTGGGCCCAGGCACATTGAGCAGCATCGACTCCGTCGCAATTGCCGCAAAGTGCCGGGAATTTCGAAACGGATGCTTTACGGCTTGCGTGTTAACTTGTGGGGATGAGCAAGCGCCTTTCATCCAGTCAAGCCGACAATATAGACTTGGCGTCCATCGAGCATCGACTTGTCAAATTCGATCTTTGCGGCGGCGGGCAATCCATAGATGCGCGAAACATGCTGCACGACGCGAAACCCTCGAAGAAACTTGATGGGCATTTAGAAGGCCGGGCCACGATCCTGACGCCCGAGGCGCTTTCAGATGCCATGAACGTCGTCGAAATGATCCGCACAAGGTTGCCGATTGCACATTATGATGCGCTTTCCGCGTTGGAACGTGGGTTGGATTGGGTGCGTGCCGAAAACCCGGTGGGCACAAAGATCAAACATGAGGGCGCGCGCGATTTGCGACACCTCGACCTGCGCCTTGGCCGGGTCGTTATCGCCATTGTCTATGAAAAGCGGGCCGACAGTGTCGTCGTTGCACATCTGTCCTGTCGCTGGGATGAAAGACGGGTCACGTTTGATATTGGTGATCTGCTGGCCGCATCCGAACCGCCGGTCGGAAACGGATATCTGCGTGAAAACCCAACGGACCTTCGCTCAGGGGGCAAAGCCACGCTTTGAACCGGCGCGCAGGGGATTGGCACAGCTTTCTGAACCGATGCCTGAAAGTCAAATTCCGTAACTTCCACGCGCCATGCCAGCCTACCTTTACATGGTCACCCCAATCGCTGCACATATCGCGCCCGGTCAGGATCAAACCACGTCCGTGAAAACTCTACCGGCACATCCCCCTGCGCCCAACTGCGCCGCTCGATATACCCTGCGGTTTCACCAGCGCGCAGTCCAAAAGCATCCGGTGTCCAATCGGGCAGGGGCGCACTCCAGACAACATCTTCGGCGTGGCTGATCCAGAACCCTAATTTGCGCTGGTAATAAAGATAAAGCGACTCCGAGAGGTCTTCCTCGACCATTCGCCCGCAATCGCCATCAAGCCAGATCTCCTCAACCGCGATGGCAATACCGTCAAGCCTGCGCAACCGGCGCACCACGCTGGCGGCGTCCGACGTTCCGATCTCGGGCAAATCCGCAGGCTTTCGCGTGTAAGTCAGGGAAAGTACATCGGCGGTGGGCAATCCCCCTCCGCCCGGCAATTCCAGGCGAAACATCGAATAGACACTTTGTGCGTCGCGATTTTGTCGAACGTAATTGCCGGACCCTTGAATCCGCTCCAGCAACCCCTCCGCCACCAGCCGTTTCAGGGCCTTGCGCAATGTGCGAACGGTCGTTCCATAGGCTTTGGCAAGTTCGCGTTCAGGCGGCAGTCGCTCGCCATCCACATACCGCCCGCTTGCGATATCCCGGATCAGAGTTTCGCTGATCTGCATATAAAGCGGCAGGGCGGCATGGCGCGCGTTTGGGTTCAATTTGGTGCCTCCAAAGCGAAATTGATACACCATTGATTGACAGTCAGGCGGCTGTTACGCAAGTGTCAGTTTCCCGCCGCCGAAAGCCACATCATGACTGTCGTCCCTATAACATCGCCCGATCTGGATGCGGCAGAGGTCTCGTGGTTTTCCGCGCTTTGCTCGGACGATTATCAGTTTCTTGGCGTGCCCGATGGCGATCTGCGGTCTTCGTGGGCGCATTGTTCCGAGATTGTGAAAACCGCGGAAGATCAGGGCTTTCGAAACATTCTTTGCCCGTCTTCTTATCAGGTCGGGCAAGATACGCTGAGCTTTGTCGCAGGCTGCGCGCCGATCACGTCGAAGATCAATCTTTTGGCCGCCGTGCGCTGTGGCGAGATGCAACCGATTATGCTGGCCCGCACGATTGCCACGCTCGATCACATGCTGGAAGGCCGCCTGACGGTGAATATCATTTCGTCGGATTTCCCCGGCGAAAAGGATGACAGCACCTATCGCTATCAGCGCTCGCGCGAGGTCGTCGAAATCCTTAAACAGGCCTGGACTCGGGACGAGATCAACCACCAAGGCGAGGTTTACAAATTCACGGGCCTCACGACCGACCCCGCCAGACCTTATCAGCAAAACGGCGGGCCGCTCCTTTATTTCGGTGGTTATTCCCCGCCCGCGCTGGAACTTTGCGGCCAGCATTGCGACGTCTATCTGATGTGGCCGGAACCGGTGGAGATGCTTGAAGGTCGGATGAAGGCGGTGAACGAGGTGGCCGAACGCTATGACCGTACACTCGACTACGGGCTTCGCGTCCATGTCATTGTTCGCGACACCGAGGCAGAGGCGCGCGACTATGCTGATTACATCGTCTCCAAACTCGACGACGAACAGGGCCGCGCCATTCGAGAACGTGCGCTTGATTCAAGCTCACTTGGTGTCAGCCATCAGGCGAAGAACCGCGAAAGGGCTGATGATTCCGGCTATATCGAACCCCAACTATGGACTGGTGTCGGCCGTGCGCGCTCTGGCTGCGGTGCCGCGCTGGTGGGATCCACCGACCAGGTGCTGTCAAAGCTGGAAGCCTATCAGAAAATAGGCATCCGCGCCTTCATCCTGTCTGGTTACCCCCATCTTGAAGAGGCTAAGCATTTCGGAACCCGCGTCCTGCCGCAATTGAAGACCTGCTCGCTTCCTCACGAATACGGTCGCGTTCCGGGCAAAACGCCGGACACGCCTCTTGGAAACGGCCTGCGCCGCTAATCCTTCATCTGGCTAAAAAATACCTCGGGAGGGGTTTGGGGAGGGCAGCGCCCTCCCCAATTGGTCGGATTTGCGAAAGCAAGTTCGAAATGCCTCAGATATGTCCGATCTCGCGCAGGAAGCCGGCCAGAACCTCGGCATATTCCTCTGGCTTTTCAACACATGGCAGATGTCCCGCGCCGCGGATCAGGTGAAACCGCGATCCTTTGATCAGGTTGGCCGTTTCGCGCACCAGATCGGGCGGAGTTGAACCATCCTCAGACCCTGCAATCGCAAATGTCGGCAGGGTCAGTCCGGCGGTTGTTGTGAAAAATCCGTGCCCTGTATCGCCGCAGAACAACCGAGATAGCCTTCTGCCGGCGTGCGTACCAGCATGTTGCGCCAGGCATAAAATTCTGCCGTTTCACGAAACGCCGCGGAAAACCACCGCTCCATCGTGGCATCCGCCAGCGCCTCGATCCCGCCGGCGCGCACGGCGTCCATGCGTTCCTGCCACATATCCTTGGTGCCGATCTTGGCGCCCGTGTTGGAAATCACCATCGCGCGCACCTGATCCAGCCGCTTCACGGCCAGCCCTTGCGCGATCATGCCGCCGATGGACAGGCCGACGAAAACGCAGTCGCGCACGTTTAAATGTTCCAGCAGCTTCTCGGCATCAGTGACCAGCGCGCCCATCGCATAGGGCCCATCCGGGCATTCAGACAGCCCATGCCCGCGCTTGTCGTATCTGATGATACGCAGGCCCGGAGGAAGAAGCGCAACGACCTTGTCCCACAGCCTGAAATCGGTGCCGAGCGAATTGGAAAAGACGACCGGCGCGCCATCCGGGTCGCCTTCGTCGTGAAAATGAAGCCCGACGCCGTTAACTTCTGCCATCTGCATTTGTCTGTCCTATTTCTCGGCGCTCTTATCGACCAGAGTCATATGGGCCATGATCTGTCCGTGATCGCTCGCCAGCTTGTTATAGGGCGCTTCGGGATGGCTGCCATCAGTCAGATGATCGTTCAGCACACTGAAATATTCCATGTCGCCGATCCGGTTCTCGTATTCGGGATGGAAGTGGCGGGACATGAATATCTGGTCGATGGATTCGAAATTGCCGCCGAAGGCCGCCGTATAGACCATGTCCCGCAAGCTTTTGCGCACGAAAAGCTTTTCCGCGGAATGCAGGCGTACCCGTTCGACATTTTCGGTGATCTGCTCATTCTCTTCACGGCTGTAGCGGTCATTGGCGGCCTCTGCGTCGTGCCTGCGCATCCAGGCGTAGTTCTTGAACGGTGTCTCGCCGGTGATGATTTCGGTTGAGACCGCATGTTCGCCGTCATTCATGTCGCCCAGAACCATCACCGGGCGACCGCGGTTCAACTCTTCCAGAATCAACCCGCGCAACACATGCGCCTCCGCCATGCGGCGCAACCCGCTGCGCAAACTGCCAAGCATCCGCCCGTGGGCGTCATAGCTGGTCAGGTCAGCCTCCGGTGCGAACGGTGCCCCGTTGGGTTTGACGAATTCACCGAGCTTTGATTTCAGGTGGCAATTAAAGACAGAAATCACCTGATCGCCCACCGGCACTCGCACCTTCAGAATGGGACGTGACAGACGGCTGATCCGGTAATGCCCGCCATCCCCGCCACCCATATCCTGAAACGGAATCTCAATCGGCGTTGAAAGTTGCTGAGTAATACCAACGGCTTGATCAATTGACCGTTGCCCATTCTCTGGTCGTTATTGAGGTTATGCGCTGCGGGTCATTTTCGAAGAAGTTCCAGGCGTCTGCGCATTTGTCGAGGATCTGCTCGTAGGTATCGAACACGGTGATGGCCAGCTTGTTGGAGCGCAGATAGGCCCAGACATTTTCCATCGGGTTGAGTTCGGGCGCATAGGGGGGCAGCTTCAGGAGCGTTATGTTGTCTGGCACCAAGAGCCCCTTGGCTCCGTGCCACCCCGCGCCATCTGTGACCAGGAGCGCATGAGAACCGGGTGCGATTGTTTTTGAGACCTCGTCGAGATGCAGGCCCATCGCCTCTGTGTTAACATAAGGCAGGATCAGCCCAGCTGCGGCACCACGTGCCGGACAGGCAGCGCCAAATACGTAGCTCCATTTGTAGCGGGTATCCCGGGGCGCACGTGGGCGGGTTCCCCGCTTCGCCCAGACACGGGTGAGTGTTCCCTGCTGGCCCACCCGTGCTTCGTCCTGGAACCATATTTCCAGTGGCTTTCCTTTCGCCCGTTCAGTCAAAATGTCGGCTACGATGCTGGCAAAGTTTTTTTTAAATGCAGTCTGTGCCACTGGGTCGGCGTTGGGATGTTCGGGGCGGACCGACAGCCTGCGAAAGCCCAGTTGAACCAAATAACTACCTACTGTGCGTTCGTGGAGCTTGATCTCGAACTCCGCCTCAATGCGCCGGGCAAGATCGGCGCGACGCCAGCGAACCACACCATCGCGGGCCGGATCAGGGCCAGCCTCCACCCAGACCGCAAGCTGCGCTATCTGCTCCGGCGACAATCGAGGTTTCGCGCCGCCACCCCCACGATCTGACAGCCCGTCAGGACCTTCGACATTGTATCGATGGACCCAGTCTCGAAGGGTTTGGCGATCCATCCCGCAACTCTGGGCAGCAACCTTGCGCGACGACCCTTCAAGCACCAGAGCAATCGCCAAAAGCCGACGTGCTACTTTGCCGTTCGACGCGCGACCGGCTAAAGCGCGCAACTCGTGCACCGTGAAATCATCGCGCAAAACCGGAACCGCGGCACCCATATCTCCCTCCCTCTCTGGACAGAAACAGTGAGTCACATACCGAACAATTTGGGAATCCAAAAAGCGAGTCAAATCATCCCGCCGTTGGTATAATCTCAGGTTTTCCTTCAAACCCGAACCGCGACAGCGTTGCGACCCCGGGGCGGCGATGCCCCGGTTCGCTGTCATTGGCGTTGGGCGCAAACGCCAACTCTGCGTTCTCATAGCCCTCAAATTTCAGATTCCGAAAGATCGCTTTCTTTCGATAGCCCTTGGATCGATCCGGAATCGCGGCGTCATTCAACTCCTGCCCGCGACGGTTGGTTTCATCAATCACCGCGCGCAGTGCGTCTTCCTCGAATATTTCCTGAAAACATACGATATCAGCCGCCAGCGACATCAACTGATCGGCTAGCCAGTCCTCTTTCCAGGCATGTTCTTCGGGCGTGTATTTCTCGAATGTGTAATATTCCTGATCCGGGCCGATCAGGTTTTGACGTTATAGGAAGCGATGGTGAAATCGGTCATTGGGCAGGTCCATTGAATTGGGTTCCTCGCAATCTGCCTCATTGGGTTGCGAATGTGTAGGGGAGGGCTGTAGCGTCACTCGCACCGTGAAAGCCGTCGCGTTACAGAAGTGTTCCGCTGGGAAACCTAGAATCTGGAAATGGCATCCCGAAACTGCGCGGGATCGACATTGCCGCCCGATATCACAACCACCACAGCATCGCTTTCGATCTTGTCGCCGTGATAAAGTGCCGCCGCCAAGGCGATAGCGCCACCCGGCTCGGCCACGACCTTCAGCCGGTTGAACGCCTCGGCCATCGCGCGCAGGCAATCTTCATCCGGCACTACGATGCCGGGACCACAGAGGCGTCTCAAAATCGGAAATGTCTTTTTTCCCGGTGCCGGCGTCAGAATTGCATCACAAATTGAGCCGCTCGGCGCGTTGTTGTTTTCGATCTGACCGCTGATCAAGGAGCGGGCAACATCATCAAATCCAACTGGTTCAACCGGGCGGACACGCAAGTCAGGAGCTTCTGCCTCCAGCGCAAGCGCGATCCCGCCGGTCAGCCCACCGCCGCCACAACAAACCAATACGTCCGCTTGGGTCACGCCAAGGTCTGCAGATTGTTCGGCGATTTCTAACCCCGTTGTGCCCTGTCCAGCGATGACGTGCGGTTCATCGTAAGGGCGGATCAGAGTCAGGCCGCGTTCTTTTGCCAACCGTGTCCCGAGATCCTCGCGGCTTTCCCCGCCGATCCGGTCATAGGTGATGACCTCTGCCCCCATCGCCTTGGTGTTTGCCAGTTTGATTGCTGGCGCATCCAGCGGCATCACGATCACTGCCGGTGCGCCGAGCAACTTCGACGCCCAAGCCACGCCCTGAGCATGATTGCCCGATGAAAAGGCGAGGACACCCCTTTCGCGCGTTTCGTCATCAAGCGCAGACACCGCGCTGTAGCCACCACGAAACTTGAAGGACCCTGTATGTTGCAGGCATTCTGGCTTCATCAGAACCCGGCGGCCTGCGATTTCATCCAGAAACGGGGATGTCAGCATCGGTGTACGTCGAACAACGCCCGCGATGCGACCGGCTGCGGCCTCGATCATCTCGATGTTCACTTCAGCGCCTCCACCCAGTCTCGTATTACGCGCACCGATTCCGGTTCGTCGAGAAACGGAATATGCCCACGATCAGGGACCTCTGCAAAGATCACTGCCGGACTGCGCCGACGCATTTCCGCTGCGGTTTCCCGCGCCAATAGGTCAGAGTTCGCGCCACGGATCAGCGCAACAGGCATATCGGAAAGCGCATCAAATTGCGCCCACAAGTCGACAGGTTCTGTTGGCGCGCCCTCTGGCGGATCAAATATCCGCGCCAGATCGGGATCGTAGTTGATCTTCAATCCTTCTGGCGTTTCTACGAAGTGCTTTTTTGCTTCTTCCAACCACCGAGACTCCGGGACGTTGTCAAACCCTTGAATCAGCCGCACGCGGGCGCGCGCCACCTCGGCGATAGAGTTTGAGACCGGGTTTTTGCCGATGTAACCGGCGATGACCGACAACCCTTCAGTTGCAAGTTCCGGCCCGATATCGACAAGGCACGCACCGTTCAGGCGAGCCCGTGCTGTTTCGGCCAGATGCAACGCGATCAATCCGCCACGAGACGTGCCGATAATGGCGGCGCTCGACATTCCAAGATGGTCCAGCAATTCCAGGGCGTCCGACCCCTCTTGCAGAATTGTATAACTCGTCGGATCCGCCCAGTCGCTCGCGCCACGCCCGCGATAGTCCATGCGGATCAGCCGAACGTCGCCAAGGAACGGCGCGACATAGTCGAAGTCAGTCCCGTTGCGCGTCAATCCAGAAAGGCAGAGAACGGGCAGCCCGTCGCCTTCGTCGCGATAGGCGATCCTGATTCCGTCAGATGCCGTGAATGACTTCATCACAACGATTTGGCCAATTCAGGGATTGTGGTCAGATCACCTAGTACATGCGCCGGTGTCCACGGCAAGCGATCCATCGGTTCGCCAGCGCGATTGACCCAGACGCTATGAAACCCAAAACCGGCCCCGTGGCAGGCGTCCCAACCATTTGAAGAGACGAACAATACCTCCTCTGGTGTAATGCCAAATCGCTCGCCGACCAATTCATAAACCTTCGCATGGGGTTTGAAGACACCCACATCCTGAACGCTCAGCACGTCATCAAGTACACCCGCGACTCCGGCACTTTCGACCGCACCTGCCAACATCCGTGGTTCCCCGTTTGATAGGATTCCGGTTGCAAACCCGTCTGCTTTCAACGCCTCCAGCATCTTTGGCACTTCTGGGTAAGCTGACAGTTCAAAATAGAGCGCCAGCAAACGCTCTCGCAATTCTGCATCCGCCTGCAAACCGGATGCCTCCAATGCCCAATCAAGCCCGTTCTGCGTGACCTCCCAAAAATTAGTATGGGCATCGGCAACCGCGCGCAGCCAGGTGTACTGCAACTGCTTTAACCGCCAGTCATTCGCCACTTTCTGCCAAACACCGGCGAAGGCATCACGACCCGGCTCCGCCGCAGCCTCCCGCGCAGCAGCCGCCACGTCAAAAAGCGTTCCATATGCGTCGAAAATGCAGGCCTTGATCAGCATATCACGTTCCTTTTCGCGCCAAACTGTCAGAAGGACGAATGAAGGGAAAGGGGCGTTTACGGCCTGTCTCTTGTGGGGCGCGTTCAATCGGCATAAGGGCGGCGGATGGCCGAGGCATTACCATATCGCCGCCATGCACAGGCACTGTTGACGTTGGGGCTGCCTTTGGTGGGCAGCCACCTCGCGCAGCTGGCCATCGGTGTCGCCGACAACGTGATGATCGGCTGGTATTCCGTCGAGGGATTGGCTGCAGTGACGCTTGGCCATTCTGCGACATTTGTATTTTTTATCGTCGGTTCCGGATTTGCCTTCGCGGTTCTGCCGATGGTTGCGACCGCAGCAGCCAAAGGTAATGGCACGCAACTGCGCCGCGTCACCCGCATGGGCATGTGGATATCGGCAATTTATGGCGCAGCTATCATGCCGATATTGATTTGGTCGGAACCGTGGCTGCGTGCGCTTGGGCAGGACCCGGAAATTGCGGCGCTTGCTGGCGGTTACATGCGTATTCTGTCGATTGGCATGATCCCCTCGTTGTTGGTCATGACACTGAAGAACCACCTCGCAGGGCTGGAGCACACGCGCGCCGTCCTTTGGATTACCATTGCCGCCGCGGTGTTGAACGTTGTTTTGAACTACATCCTGATCTTCGGGAAATTCGGTGCACCAGAACTCGGCGTGAATGGTGCGGCAATTGCCTCTGTCACCATGCAACTTGCCTCGCTTTTGATGACCGTCGCCTATATCAATCGTAGGTTTCCGGGCCAAGCCATGTTCGCGCGGCTATGGCGTCCTGATCCAGAGGCCTTCGCAAGAGTGTTCAGGCTGGGCTGGCCGATCGGTCTGACCAATCTCGCCGAAAGTGGATTGTTTTCCGCCTCTGCCATTCTGATGGGCTGGATAGGTGCATTGCCGTTGGCGGCGCATGGGATCGCGCTGCAGCTCGCTTCGCTGACGTTTGTTGTGCATCTGGGGCTGTCGCAGGCAGCCACCGTTCGCGTGGGAAATGCGCAAGGCCGAGGGGATGATGCGGCATTGGTCAACGGAGCCATAGTGGCGACCGCACTGTCGGTTATGTTCGCATTCCTGACAATCGCACTGTTCCTTTCGGTGCCTGAATTCCTGATCAGTATCTTCCTTGATCCTTCGGATCCCGACAAACCTACCATTCTTGCTATTGGCGCGGTGCTCTTGGCGGTCGCGGCATTGTTTCAGTTGGTTGATGGCGCGCAGGTGATTGCCCTTGGCCTGTTGCGCGGGCTGGAAGATACACGCGTGCCGATGATCTACGCGGCCATCAGCTATTGGATTATTGGCATTCCCACCAGCTATGTGCTGGGGTTTGTCGTCGGCTGGGGCGGCGTTGGGATATGGCTGGGGCTTGTCGTAGGACTGTTGTTTGCGGCGGTGTTCCTGATGCACAGGTTCTGGCGTCGCGTGTTGGGTTAGAAGCGTTTTCAAACGGTTCTAACTTCTCGAGTTGGCCTGAAGCGGGCATTGCGCGCCTACACCCCTCGCGCGGAATCAAGCCGAAGGCGCCGCGCGATCGCCAGCCCGTCCCGACGGGCTGGCGATTTTGTGATGCTGGGCGCATCCATAGAACTTCTGCGGACTTGGCTGGGATAAACGGGCAAACTGCAAAGTTTGATCGCCATGCCACGGGCAGGCAATCGTGCGGCTTGTCGCTTTATTTTCGAATGGCGGCTTCAGGCCAAAACTACTGTTCTCGGGTCAAGCGACTTTAAGTCAGGAACACTAACTATTCACCCGGCACTTTCGCCTTAGCTTTCTTCATCATCCGGTCCGCCTTTTTGCGCACCAGCACAGAGCGCAGATCATGCATAGCCAGCAAAAGCGCGTCTGTAACGTCTTCCAGTTCATCATCTTCAGCAGATGAATTCACCCAATGCGCGGTCTGGTTCAAATAGTCGACCGCGCGGTGGATATCGTCGATATTTGAGCTACTCCCCATTTCTTGGACAAGATCTGGCGTAAATTAAGCTACTCTTTGTACCTGCTGATCGGGTTGGGTTGTGTCATTTCGCTGCCAGTAGATCACAGCGGGTGGTTTGCCGCCAAGGGCGGAATGAGGGCGCTTGTGGTTCTACAACTCCGCTTCATTGCGCCCATCTTTCTATGTTGTTGAAGAGAATAGGTTTTGCTGATCCGGGTGCGATACCGCGGGGTATTTTGGGTTCTGTCGGGCCCGTTTCTTGAGTTGTTGTGCCTTCGTTTTTGACAGTTCCTTGCGCTCAAATACCCATGGTCCGTCGGCAAGCGGGTGGTCTGCTTTGATATCACCTGCTTCTGCTGCCAACCGCAATGTTTTTGGCGCTACGCCGATCAGTTTTGCTGCGCCAGAGAGATTGAGCCACGGGTCAAGACCATTGGGTTCGGGCTTGAATACGGGAATCTTGCGGTAGGACCGCAGTGCTGTGACTCGCTCCCTGGTCCATCGGTTGCCGTTTCCGGTGACGAGACCGTTCCGGTTCAGAACGCCGGCGATGACATCGTCGCTGGCGATCCGCGCAAGCTGGCGCACGGCTTCGACAATATCCGGCGGCGTCGCGTTGCGCTGTCCTCTGCGGCGCTTTGGCAGGCGGATTTCCGTATGTGCGCCACCCACCCAATGAACCATCAAAACGATCTCGGAGGCATCATCGTCAAGATCTGCCACCACTTCCCGGATCACCGTGCGAACGATGCGCTTCTTCAACCTGGCATCGGTGGCCGGCGCGAACCAGACGCGTTCGAGATCGGCCCCCAGGGCCGCCAGGTCTTCCACCGGCGGCGTGGTCCCGTTCGGGCTGACCGCGTCATGGTGAACGATCTTGTTCTCGATCTCCTGAACCTGCTGAAGTGCCCGGTTCCACCGGGCTTCCAGTTCGGCGGTCACGAGGCGGTTCTCGGGATCGGATGCATCATACTGCCGGAATGCCCGATCAGTCGCGTATTGAGCCGCTTCCAGATCACGGCAGAGCGCATCGCGAACCTGATCCCGCTGGCGCACTGCTTGCCTGGCGGCCACCTCTGCGGCGGCAAGGGCGCCGGGTCCGACTACCTTCAAAAGCGCCTGTTCAATGGCATCGTCGACCCGCAATCCGCCGAAAGCGATGCAGCGCGCTTCGCCGTTGTCCAAAAGGCCGCGCCAGCAGGAGTAACGCGGGATGTCATGCTTCTTGCCGGTATAGCGAACCGTAAGCTTGCGGCCGCAGCGCCGACAACGCAGCAGCCCGGCCAGGAGCGCGGAACCATGTTTGGCCGCGCCATGATGCCTGCTCTGAGGGACGTTATTGCTTACCATCTTGCGGATCGCCTCTGCCCGTTCCCAACTCACATAGCCTTCATGCGCGCCCGGCTTCAATGCCAGCCAGTCGTTGCGGTCTTTCCTGCGAATGGCGGTTGCCCCGAACCCCGCCGCTGCCCGGGTCTTGCCATAGGCATAGGCCCCGCCATAGGCCGGATTGACGATCATGCGATGGATGGTGGCATATGTCGGCCGCCGCCAGAGCACTTCACCCTGTTTGCGCAAACTGGGCAATTCAAGGTCATGTTCGAGAAACCACATGAGGGCCTGCCGCGCGCTCCCCAGCTCGGCGACCTTGTCGAAAACCAGGGATATGGCCTCTTGCACGCGGCGGTCCGGGTCCTTCTCAAGCCGGTCCCCAGCTTTTACGAATCCGACTGGGGCAGCGACGACAAGTTCGCCGCGCCGTGCTTTCTCGTGGCGCGCGGCGAGAGATCGTTGTCTGAGAAGATCGAGTTCGTATTCGTTCAAGCTGCCCTTCAGGCCCAAAAGCAGCCGGTCATTGCCATCGCGCGGTGCATAAACCGTTTCCTGGTCGATCAGTACTGTGTCGACGACGCGACACATCTCTACGAGGTGCTGCCAATCCCTGCTGTTGCGCGCAAAGCGGGACACCTCGCGCGCCGCGACGGCGCCGGCCTTGCCCAAACAAACATCCGCGATCATCCGGTCAAAGCCTTCTCGCGCAACACCACCCGCCGCAGAACGGCCGAGATCGTCATCCACGGTCTCGATCCGGCTCCAACCCAAATCCGACAGCCGCTCCCGCATGGCATATTGCAGGGTGCTGCTTTCCCGGTTGTGCAGGACCTGGTGGGCCGATGACTGACGGACGTAAAGGATCGCCTTGCGCTCCAGATGCTGCGGGCCAATCTTCTCATGCTTCATGATCATTCTCCCCGTCTGCCGCGCCTGCATATTCCGCCATCAGGCGTGCCATCAACCGTGTCAGCGTTTGCCGCGTGTCGTCGGGGAGGCTCTGCCAAAGCGGAGTCTGCGTCGCGGTCGCGGACCGAGCGTCCGGGAACAGTTCGAGTTGCGTCGTCGTCATTTTGCGCGGCATTGGCCAACCTCCGATTCTCGTGTTCAGAGTCCAATGCTGCGTCAACGCGGGATGGGGAGTCGGGTTTATTGAACGACTCACAGTCGATATCGCAAACAAGCCCCGCAAGAGCCTTCAGAGCGCCCAGGTCCACATGCGCCGTATCGACCCGACGACAGGCCGCACATGAGGCCCGGTCAAACATCCATATAGGGACTTCCAGAAGCCGGTCCGACCGGCGGCCGGTGAGATTGCACCGAAACACGGCTTCGCCGGATTTATCGATCACCTCATGGACATAAACCGACCGGCCAAACCAGGGGTGCCATCGATAATGAACCTCGCGCAGGTCGGTAACGTGGGTGTTCTGGCGTTCTGTTGTAGAACGCGATCCACTTTCTGACGCCAGCTTTGGCCTCTGATCCAGTTTCCCAGGCGTGCAGGTAGACGCATTCATACTTCAGCGACCGCCACAGCCGTTCAACAAAGATGTTATCGAGGAATCGGCCTTTGCCATCCATCGAGATGCGCACGTTTGAGCGCCGCAATCTGTCCGTCCAAACAAACGACGTGAACTGGCTGCCTTGGTCGGTGTTCATAATGCCTGGCGTGCCGAACTTGTGGATCGCCTCGTTCAGCGCATCGACACAGAACTCAGCCTCCAGCGTGTTCGAGATGCGCCACGCCAGAACTTTGCGCGTGTGCCAGTCCATGATGGCGACCAGATACAGAAAGCCACGCCGCATGGGCAGATATGTGATGTCAGCACACCAAACCTGATTGGGCCGATCCACACGCAGGCCACGCAGCAGGTATGGATAAATCTTGTGGCCTTTAGCGGCCTTGCTGGTGTTGGGTTTCTGGTAAATCGGCATAAGGCCCATCAACCGCATCAGGCGTCTGATCCGCTTCTCATTGACCACGTGGCCATCATTGCGCAGATGCCACGTCATCTGGCGCACCCCGTAAAACGGGGTCTCAAGGAACTGCTTATCAATCATGCGCATCAGGTCGAGGTTCATCTCACTCTCGCCCTTCGGCTCATAGTAAAACGACGACCGCGAGATCGACAGCAACGCGCATTGCTTGCCAACCGAAAGACCTGGCAGGTTTGGCTCAATCATCTTGCGCCTCACTTGCCGTTCCAGGGTTTGAGCTTTCTGGCCAAAAAATCATTGGCGACGGCCAACTCCCCGATTTTGGCATGCAAGTCTTTCACTTGCTCTTCATCGACTTCCGGTGCCTTCCGGCCACCGCGCTCAAAAACGCCAGACGCGCCTTCAAGCAGGGCACGCTTCCATTGATGGATCATCGTGGGATGCACGCCAAACCGGCTAGCCAGCTCGCTGACCGTTTCTTCACCTTTCAGCGCCTCTAACGCCACCTTGGCTTTGAATTCTGGATGATGTTGCTTCCGTTTCGACATTTCTGATCTCCTTCGCGTTGAAGATCAGCAGACAACAAATCGCAGCTTACGTCAGTGTCCGAATTTCGGGGGGTAGCTCACAGTGTGCTTTGCCAAAAGCACCTTGCGATCCGCCATCCAGTCGGCAATCGCTTTTTTGTCTGCGTCACTGAGGGTCCGGTCGCCGTGAGGTTTCACGACACCGCTTTTTATGTTGACGACGGCGATTTGATCCATCTCGATCCGGCGCTGACGGTTTTCGGTATCAACTCGAAATACAAAGGCCCCGTTTTCACGGACGCGAAAATAGTATTCAGGCAGATCGCTCACTCAAACATTCCCGTTCGTCAACGTGGCGCCAAACTATTGAGACAACGCTGTACTGTCAAAGGCCGTCCCTTATCTTGCGCGCATATCCCCGGGTGCCACTGCCAACGCAACCTTGCGCGCCATGTCCCGCGAAATCGCCGCCTCGAGCGCCAGCTTGAAGCGCGGACTGCGCACAGAAGCGGCGTCGAGATCCGCCTTTGACCATGAAATGATTTCAGAACCTTTATCTAGTGTCGTTGTCGCGGCTGATCCCTGACCCAAAAGATAGGCGACCTCCCCAATGAAGATCCCGGAAGGAATTTTGAAATCTTCGCCGCGCTTGCGCACATGTGCTGAGCCATTGACGATATAGACCAGCCGGTCGACTGGCGCGCCTTCCTCTCCTAGCGTTTCGTCCGCGCCAGCGATGTATCGTTTCCCAAGACGCATCATCTTTCGAAAATCGCCCGGCGGAAGGTGCTTAAACCTTGGGTATATGTCACTGAAATCGCGTGGAATCACCAATCGGGAGTTTCCGGCTAGCAATAGACAAAGGCCGATGACATTTGCCGTTCCTTGCGCGCTGGAAAGGTAGATCGCGCTCCAAAGCGGCTGGTCTGCGGCCGTCGCATAATATGCTATATAGAAAAACGTCCCTGTGATTATCAGCAGGCGCAACCGGACCTGATTGATCATCAGGTATCCAAGAATGAACGTAACTCCCAAGCACCCCCCACGTTTGAGTGTTATTGTCAGTTTTATGGTGAGTCGAATTTGCCATTTTGCGCGTGTTTTTTTTCTTTCTTGTCTGAATTCTGTGGCGCCGGGTTGATTTCTCTGAATCAGTGGTGGGATGGATCAGGTTGCCGCCCTTGAACAACTTCTCGCCACGGCTCTGCGTCGGATCGCTGAGCTTGAAGCTGCGTTGGCGAGCATGGCGGAAGAGATCACGGACCTGCGCCGACAGTTGGCCAAGAACAGCAGCAATAGCAGCAAGCCCCCTTCAAGTGATGGCCTGAAGAAGCCAGCCCCGCGCAGCCTGCGTGGCAAATCCGGAAAGAAAAGTGGCGGCCAAGTTGGCCACCGGGGCGACACCCTGCGCCAGACGTCAACACCCGACTTTGTCGAACGGCATGAGGCGACGCATTGCAGCGCCTGTCAGAGCGCCCTGACGGCGGAGATGGTGAAAGGGATCGAGAAGCGTCAGGTGTTCGACTTGCCTGCGCCACGCCTGGAGGTCACCGAGCATCAGGCGGCGGTTTATTGTTGCGACCATTGTCGAGCCACGACGACGGCTGGCTTTCCCGATGGCGTGGCCGCGCATGTGCAATATGGCACGCGCATGCGGGCAGTGGCGGTCTATTGCAATGTTCAGCAGCTGATACCCGAGGATCGGGTCTGCCAGCTTATGCGCGACCTGTTTGGGGCCACCAGCTTGTGCGCGGCCAGCGTGACCAACTGGACGCGCGGCGCGGCAAATAAGATGGGTGTCGTGGTTGAACACATTCTCGCCCGGCTTGCCGAAGGCGGCGTTCGGCATCTGGACGAGACCGGACTTCGTGTTGCCGGCAAGCTGCACTGGCTGCACACGATCTGCGATACCGCCTTCACCCATTACCGCATCAGCGCCAAACGCGGTGCTGTTCCAACCTTCCTGACCGGCGGGACGATCATTCATGATCACTGGAAACCCTACTACGCCCATATGAGCGGAGTGGACGCCCACGCCCTCTGCGGGGCGCATCACTTGCGCGAACTCAAGGCCATCGAAGAGATCGAAAAAGAGCCTTGGGCGACGGAGATGAGCGCAGTGCTTCATAGCGCCAATCAACTCAGATGCGCGGCTCAGGATCAAGGCGAGACCGAACTCCCGGAACTGGTTCGCCAGGGTATAGTCACCAGATACATGGCGATCCTCGCCAAGGGGCTCGCCTTCCACGAACGCCGGCCCCCGCTGGCCAAAAGCCCCGGCACCCGCGGCCGAAAAGCCAGGCGGCCAGGCCACAACCTGCTCCTCCGCCTGCGTGACTACCGCGATGACGTTTTGCGATTCATCGCCGACTTCGCGGTCCCATTCACAAACAATCAGGCCGAACAGGACCTGCGCATGATGAAGCTGCGCATGAAAATCTCGGGCACCTTCCGCACCCTCGAGGGCGCGCGGGTCTTCGCCGACATCAGGTCCGTCATCTCGACGGCCAGAAAACACCGGTTCAACATCCTGGAAATCCTGACCCTGTCACCACCTCAGATCATCGCACGGCTCTGACGGAACAAAACCCCGCAACCCTATCGGACAGGGTGCTTGGGAGTTACGAATGAACAAACCGCCAGCTGTATAAACCAGTATGTCCGGACCCATCCAATCGGTGGTCATATCGTGCTCCCTCACCCTATTCCCGAGATTGCACGGGAATTCATTCGGATTTTAGGTAGCAAAATCAAGTCTGTTCGTGTCTTCGGTCACGAAATGGGCTTAAGAAAGTTCGGAACAGAACTTTTGAATTCTGGTGCAAGCCTCACGTAATGCCTCATCCGAAGTCGCATAGCTCACCCGGAAATTCGGGCTCAGACCGAATGCCGCCCCAAAAACCACTGCAACACCGGTTTCCTCCAGCAGCGCCTTCGAAAACGCCTCGTCATCAGTGATTTCCGCGCCGCCCTCAGAGGTCTTGCCAATGCAACCGGAAATCGATGGGTAAACATAAAACGCGCCTTCCGGATTGGGGCAGTTGATCCCTTCGGCCGCGTTCAGCATTTCAACGACCATGTTGCGACGACGCACGAAGATTTCGTTGTTCTCAGGGATAAAATCCTGCGTACCGTTCAACGCCTCCACCGCGGCCCACTGACTGATCGAACACGGATTGGATGTCGATTGCGATTGTATCTTGCGCATGGCTGAGATCAGTTCGACTGGCCCGCCGGCATATCCGATGCGCCAGCCGGTCATGGCATAGGCCTTGGATACGCCATTGACAGTCAAGGTTCGCGGGTAAAGCGCCGGTTCCACTTGCGCCGGGGTACAGAATTCGAAGTCGTCGAAGACCAGATGTTCATACATGTCGTCGGTCATCACCCAGACATGCGGGTGACGCAGCAGGACATCGGTCAGTTCTTTTAATTCTTCCCAAGTGTACCCCGCGCCGGTCGGATTGGAGGGCGAGTTGAAGATGAACCACTTAGTTTTGGGTGTAATCGCCGCCTCAAGCTGATCGGCGGTCAGTTTGTATCCAGTCTGAACCGACGCTTCTGCAATCACGGGCGTTCCGCCTGCCAACAGCACCATGTCGGGATAGCTGACCCAATAGGGCGCCGGGATCACGACCTCGTCTCCGGGGTTGAGCGTGGCCATCAGCGCATTGTACAGCACCTGTTTGCCGCCGGTTGAAATGCTGATTTGGTTGGCCTCATACAACAAGCCGTTATCGCGTCGGAATTTTTCGCAAATTGCAGACTTCAGTTCCGGAATGCCGTCAGGCGCAGTGTATTTGGTTTTGCCCGCATCTATTGCACGAACAGCCGCCGCCTTGATGTTTTCGGGCGTATCGAAGTCGGGCTCACCTGCGCCCAGGCCGATCACATCCTCGCCCGCAGCCTTCATTTCACCAGCACGGGTTGTTACGGCGATGGTGGGCGATGGTTTGACGCGGTCGAGTGTCGCGGACAGGAAGGACATTGTCGTCTCCGGATGGAAGGTTGGGCCAATCGCTTCTAGGATGGCGTCTAGCAACAAACAAGCCCGATTGGATTGGCACGGAATGAATGAATTGCTCGAAGCAGACACCATAGACGCCGGCTGGTATTCGAACGAGGCCGCAACGTTTGGTGACCGCGTCGCCGGAGCTCGCGAAGCGGCGGGACTTAGCCAGGAACAACTGGCGAAACGGCTAGGTGTGAAACTGAAAACCTTGCGATCTTGGGAAAATGATCTCGGCGAGCCGCAGGCCAATAAACTTCAGATGCTGTCAGGTGTGATGAATGTGTCGCTGACCTGGCTGTTGAACGGAGAGGGTGACGGTCTGGCCGGCCCCGGAAGCGTCCAGACTCTTGATGCAGACGTCACGGAACTGTTCGCTGAAATGCGCCAGTTGAAAGCATCGCTCAATCAATCCGCCGAACGTCTCGCCAGCCTTGAAAAGCGCTTGCGCCACAAGCTGACGGAGCAACTGTGAGCCCCGAAACACGCGAAGTCAGGCTGAAACGGTTGTTCATGCGGTCCTTTCGTCGCGGGACCAAGGAAATGGATGTGGTTCTTGAGGGATTTGCCCGCGCGGAACTTGATAATCTCAGCACGGTGGAACTAGACCGGTATGAGAAGTTGCTGGAGCAGAACGATCAGGATTTGCTGCTTTGGGTGACGGGTCAGCAAGACTCGCCCGCACAATTTCGCGATATAATAGCTCTAATATCCAAGCGAATATCTGCCTGAGCTCCAGCCCATCAACGCGGGTCGACTGTTACAAATGCCGATTTGCGAAGAATTTTTCGCCAACTCGATTGTTTCGATTTTTGCTTAACCGAATGTTTGGTTTTGCCGCTGTATCACAGATCGGAACATGGACTTGGCGGAGAATTGATATGAGCTTGCAATCCCAAATCGGCGTCGTGGCTGACAAAGGTTTCATGTCTCAATACCTCGAGGCGCTGTCTCTCGTCGAACGGTTACACCGGCTTCTTCTGGATGTGATCAAGGATGAATTCGAACGCCTCGGTATTCTGGAAATCAATGCCGTTCAGGCGCTGCTGCTGTTCAATGTCGGTGACAATGAGGTTACGGCGGGCGAATTGAAATCGCGCGGATATTATCAGGGCTCAAACGTCAGCTATAACCTGAAAAAGCTTGTCGAAACCGGTTACATGCATCACCAGCGCTGCGAGATTGATCGCCGCTCGGTCCGTGTCCGCTTGACGGAAAAGGGCCGGAATGTTCAGTCGGTTGTTGAAGACTTGTTTCAGCGTCACGCCGAAGGTCTGGAGGCGCGCTCTGTTCTTGACCGGAACGGTATTGAAGAGATCAATACTTCGCTGCGCCGTGTTGAGCGCTATTGGAGCGATCAGATCCGCTACATTTACTGATCCCGAACCTGAAGCCGCGCACTCGCTTTGCGCGCGGCCGTCTAGGATCATTGCAAAGGCTCAGACCGCTATCGCATCACATGATGAGTGATTGCCGAATGCCCGTCCGAACCAATATCGGGAAAGCTCGTCAGAAATACCGGCCTGTCGAAGCAATGTCGGTCTGATTGTCTCATCAAATTCCCACAACCCGACCGAGGTTTTGACCCGACCCCGTTGCGAAGTCCCCAGGACAGTCGGCGGCCAGCCTAAGCGGCGATAAACCCGCTCCATTCGGGCATCGAAAACACCAACCGCATCTGTTAAATGAAAGCCGAGCCCAAGCTCCAATCCGCCTAGCATCAAAATCGCCGACACCCGCGCACTGGCACCTTCGCACAGGCAAAACCTTGTACACTCCCAGATCAGCGGGCTGCGGATTTCCACCCCGTCCGTCAGATGCGTGAAATGATCGTTGACCATCGTTTCCGCGGTCGTTGGTAAAAACCGCATCGACCCACCGTGACTGCCATCTGATTGGGACCAGATCACGTAAAGCGGGTTCATCGCGTCATATGCGTCGCGCTCAAACCCGTCGGCGTCAACGGCGACCTCCCACCCCAATCGTTCTTTGAATTGTCTCGCCCGATCCCGAAACATCGTGTTCCGCAACTTGGGGTATTCGTTCAGTTCATCACCATAAAGATAGCGCAGCATCGTAATCCTCCTTAGCCGAAAATTGGCGAAGAGAGTGCGCAGCGATGGTGAACAAGACGCAAACGATGCGTGCGCTCAGTTAACGAAATCGATTCCGTTCAGACGGTCAAAAGCCCCAGGGTCAGGCCTTTTGCAACTGCGTGGGTTGTGTTCTGAGCGCCAAGTTTGAACCGTGCGCTTTCGATATAAACCCGCAATGTATGCTCTGAAATCGACAGGCTATCAGCGGCCTGTGCGCGGTTGTAACCCATTGCCAGCATTGTCAAAGCATCGTTTTCGCGCGGGCTGAGTTTGCCGACATCGGCCTCATCTGATCCGCGTTCGATTTCTAACGCCCGTTGGTTCATGAAATGCGCCGTGAGAATCAGGTCTCGGACATGCGCTGCGGTATATTTCTTCCACTTCTGATCGTCGCGATTGTCGCTGACGGTAAACATGGCAAATTGCCCGCTTGGTCCGCGAATCGGAACCGAAAACCCCTGGTGTCCGACGCCAATATCGATGGCTTCTCCCAGAAACTCGCGCACCGCTTTCCCGCTCCAGTCAAGGTTGCGCCAGTCGACAGGGTGAAACCGCCGCAGGCATCCCTGCACCACAGGATCAATGCGCGCGTAATCCTGATCTAGATACCGATCCACCCAATCAGGCGCATATGTCAGTGCGGCGTATTGTTGTCCTGTCGAATTGACCGAATGGTAAACCACATGTTCGACATCAAAGATGTCACGAAGATTGGAAACCAGATTTTGCAGATCCTCTAACGAATCCGCAGACTGCAACTCATCAAAATACGACTCCAGAAGAGCGGGCGTTTTGCGCGGCGGCAACAGGTGATCTCCCCTCGACCGACGCAATCTCGGTGGCGGCGACAAGCGTCACTTCGTCCAACTCGTCAGCCAACGCCGAAAGCCCGTTCTTTGTGGCATAGGCTTTCAGGTCCGTGAGTACGTCAAGTATCCAGTCATGTGCCATTAAGACTCTCCACAGGATTCGTTAACAGGGGTTTAACACCCCGACATATCGTCAATCATTCCACATCCGGTGGTGGAATGTTATTCGCCAGTTTTGGGGAGGAAATGGTTAACGGCGCGTTGAGAACGCACCGTTAAATCCAATTTTAGCCAAATTGCTAGGTCGGTTTCGGGCTGCGAGTATAAGTAACTAACGTAGCCAGTGGGCTTCAGTTCCCTGCGTCCAACGCATCTTCCAAAGTACGCAATCCGGTCTTAGGCGCCTGCACCAACACCGCCATATTGCCGGGCTTATGTTCGTTTTTGCGCATCTTTACATGTGCCGCCGGGATATCGGCCCAAGGGAACACTTCCGACATACAAGGGTCGAGTCGCCGCTCCACCATCAGTTGGTTGGCCGATGCCGCCTGCTGCAGATGCGCGAAATGGCTGCCCTGAATACGCTTCTGGTGCATCCAGACATAGCGGGCGTCCATTGTCAGGTTATACCCCGTTGTCCCGGCGCAGATGACAACCATGCCGCCCTTCTTCACCACAAAACTCGACACCGGCATTGTCGCCTCGCCGGGGTGCTCGAACACCATGTCGACGTTTACACCTTTGCCGGTAATGTCCCAGATCGCCTTGCCGAATTTCCGCACTTCCGTGAACCATTCCTTGTATTCCGGTGTGTTCACCGTTGGCAGTTGGCCCCAACAATTGAAATCCTTGCGGTTGATGACGCCTTTTGCGCCAAGTCCCATCACAAATTCACGTTTATCTTCTTCGGAAATCACGCCAATCGCATTCGCGCCTGCCGTGTTTGCCAATTGGATTGCATAAGACCCAAGACCGCCCGACGCGCCCCAGACCAGCACATTCTGCCCCGGCTTTAATTCATGGGGATGGTGACCGAACAACATGCGGTACGCCGTCGCCAGCGTCAGCGTGTAACAGGCGCTTTCTTCCCAAGTCAGGTGACGCGGGCGCGGCATCAACTGCTGCGCCTGAACGCACGTGAACTGGGCAAATGAACCGTCCGGCGTTTCGTAACCCCAAATCCGCTGGCTTGTCGAAAACATAGGATCGCCACCATTGCAGTGCTCGTCATCGCCATCATCCTGGTTGCAGTGGATGACAACCTCGTCGCCGACCTTCCAGTTCTTCACCTTCGACCCGACAGCCCAGACGATGCCCGATGCGTCCGACCCTGCGATATGGAAATCCGCGCCGTGCACATCAAAGGGCGATATCGGAATGCCAAGGCCCGCCCAGACACCGTTGTAGTTGACACCTGCGGCCATCACCAACACCAAAACCTCGTGGCTGTCAGGGCGGGGAACATCAACGACTTCGACCTGCATCGCCTGATCCGGCTCTCCGTGGCGTTCACGACGTATCGCCCACGCATACATCGATTTCGGCACATATCCCATCGGTGGAACTTCACCGATTTCATACAGGTCCTTTTGCGGTGCGTCGTAGGCTGCGATAGCCGGATTCTGGTCAAGTGCCATCAAAAGTATCACTTTCGTTTTGCTGCGTCGCAGAATCGCGGCGCGTCGCGGGCGAAATTAGAATTCACCGCGTAATTATGCAACCAATTTTTACCGTAGATTGAAATTTTATGTCGAAACAAAATAACCCCGGTGTCTACATCAGATGTTCAACCGAATTCGCATAATAGGCCAAAAGTCCTGAATTGTCGGGGCTCACCGTGATATTCTCACCGTCGACGCTTACCATTCGGCGCGTCGTAAGCGTCATCAACGCTTCTTCCACCAGGTTTTCTGCACTTGCGAGAGAACTATGCTCAACCGCTTCGACATGGGTGGCAACTTCGTCAATCAATTTCTGTTTTTTGAAGGACTGCCCCAACGTGTTTATAACATAGGCACAAACCGAAACCGGTAACGGCGGGATGACTTTCATAACTTCGCCACGCAAAGCCCGACCGACATGTTTGGCAACGTCGCCCTTGCTTTCACGTACCAGTTCGGAAAGCGATCTTGGTTGCCCGAAACTGACGCCGGCGTGACCAAAACGCACCGCCGTACCACGCATTCGTCGCCAGACATATCGCAGGGCAAACCAGATACCGGTGCCGACGGATGCACGAAATCGCCGCTCACCGCTTGATTGCGCCTGTGTCAGGACCCGATCTTCCAACACCCGGTCATAGTTCAGCGCCACCGGCACAAAAACCACATCGCGCCCAGCGTCCGGGTCGAAGTCGGAAATGATGTAACTTAACAGCCCAAGCTTTGGTGCGCCCACCCTGCCGTCCAGGCTTAACCCCCCCTCGGGGAAGATGGCCTGTGTCACGCCACCCCGCGTCGCCAATTGCACATACCGTGCCAATACGCGCCGATATAACGTGTTGCGTGAACGCCGACGGATAAAAAACGCGCCCATCGCGCGGATCAACCTCGATAAGGGCCAAACCCGCGCCCATTCACCGACCGCATAGCTCAGCGCCGATCGATCCGCGACAAGATAGGTGATCAGCACGTAGTCCATATTGGACCGGTGGTTCATGATGAACACAACGGTCGCGTCCCCATCGATGGCCTTCAGCGCCGCATCGTTACTGTCATCCAGATGCACGACATAAAGTGCCCGGCTAAGCCAGCGGGCCAGCTTGATCGCGAACCCAAAATACATGCTGGCCGAAAACGCCGGTACGATTTCCCGCGCATACCGCTGCGCGCGTTCAAATGCGACAGCCTCCGGGACGTCTTCTTCCGCCGCATGTTCGGCAATCGCCTCCGACACTTTGGGGTCGTATATCAACCGCTGGATCATGTCATAGCGACGCGCAAGCTTGAATGGTTCGATGGGCCGGTCCAGCCGCTCATTCAGTTTCACGACAACCCGCTCCATCCGGCGGCGAAAAAACCATCGCACCGACGGAAACAGAAAATGGGATGCAAACGTGACCGCCGCAAACAAGACGACAAGGACAAGAAGCCAAAGCGGAAGTTCGACGGTTCGAAACATCAATCCGCTATAGCACCGCGTTTGTCGGCGCGTAATCCCACATCAACCTAGTGATAATTTCATCGGTCCAATGCTTCACAGCCTTAGGCGCGTTCAAATAAAACCAACCATCACCAGAACCGCGATCAGCAAACCGGCGAACACAATCAGGCTGAGAGAAATCGATCCGATCCATCCCAATGCCCGGTCAACGCGCCGTTTTTTGGGGTCTATGGATTTCAGCCATTTTCTTACCCGTTTATGCGCGCGCGAATATCGTGCCGGGTCCGCCTTCATCATCAGTTTGGGGTGGCTCGCGATGTTTTCCGCTTCGATCAGCTTTTCGGCCTCTCGCCGTACCCATTTTGGTAACAAGCGCCCGGCCTTGTTTAGCTTCGCTTCCAGACCAGTACCGCGCACGCCCAGCCGTTCCTCCAAAAGCTGGGCAATCTCGTTTGACTGTTCTGTTAACGCATCGGTATCGATCATCCCGGGCTCTCCCAAGCGGCACTTCTAAGCCAACATTCTGGCTCTGGCCAGTCATTGGATTGCCGTCTATGCAAGCCTCATGCTGCATTCCATCACATATGGCGAACCGACAGAGAAGCCACCCTTGTTGATTGCGCACGGTCTGTTCGGGTCCGCGCGAAACTGGGGTGTGATTGCGAAACGCATGTCCGATGAACGTCAGGTCGTCGCCGTCGACATTCGAAATCACGGTGAGAGCCCGTGGTCGGACAATCACAGTTATGATGCTATGGCCAGTGATCTGGCAGAAGTCGCGCAACCGTTTGGTCCGGTCGACCTGTTGGGCCACTCGATGGGTGGCAAAGCGGCGATGATGCTTGCCGTGAAACAGCCCGAGCTCATCCGCCGTTTGGTGGTCGCCGACATTGCGCCGGTTGCCTATTCCCACAGCCAGAACCACCTGATTGAGGCGATGCGCAAACTGGATCTGCGTGGCCTGACATTGCGGTCCGTCGCAAACAAGCAACTGGCCGATTGGGTGCCCGAAGAGTCCGTACGCGCCTTCCTGTTGCAGTCACTTGACCTCAAGGCGGGCCGCTGGCGGCTGAATCTGAATGCGCTGGAAACTTGGATGGCCCAAACCACTGGCTGGCCGGACCCGATTGGGCAGGTGGAACTGCCCGTGCTTTTTCTGTCCGGCGCGGAAAGCGACTATGTTACAAACGCTGGCCGGAACCGCGCAAAAAAACTGTTCCCGAAGGCCAGGTTTGCGAAGATCCCGGGCGCTGGCCACTGGCTTCACGCCGACAAGCCGCGGGAATTCGAAGCAACACTTCGCGTCTTCTTGAACGCCTGAACAGTACCAAAACTTGCCGGATTGTTGCAGAATTGATTAACTTTCCCGAAAGGGGAGGAAAGCGGACATGGTCCGTTTTGCATCGGTACTTGCTGTTGGTCTCGTGGCTGCGTGGCCGTCCGTCGCGCAAGACAGTACGCTTTGGAAGCGTATTGGCAACTGGGATATCTCCATCGACGCCACCATCGGCAACGGATGTTACACGCTGGCCAGCTGGACAGGCGGCACAGTATTTCGCCTTGGACTGAACCCGGAACTCGACAATTACTATGTGCTGATCGGCAACGATAAATGGGGGTCGCTGAAGGCTGAGGAAAGCTATGACATCCAGTTACGGTTTGATGACAAGGCGCCTTGGGATGTGTCGATGCGCGGGCTACAGTTCACCGCTGGAGAGACCGTGTACCTGCACGCACAATCGACCGACTTCGACTTCATCGATGAATTCATGCTGCAGGCGTCAATGACGATCTCTTACCAGGGCAATAAGATTGAAACGCTCAGCTTGAGCGGATCGAAACGCGCCTTCGAAGAAGTGCTCGCCTGTCAGGAACATGTCACAGCGCAGGGCATACCAAGCGATGATCCTTTTGCGTCCGGTTCAAAACCGGAAAGCAAAGGCAGAAAGTCGGAAGATCCCTTTGCGGATTAGCGTCATATTTCTGCTGTTTACACTGCCCTACGCGGCCCATGCGCAGGAAATCAAAATGATCGACGCAACCAAGCTTTCAGTCGCGGAGCTGATGGCGTTGGCGGATGCCGAGCGGCAGAATGCGGAACGGCACAATTGTTGTGACTGGGGTGGTGGTGGCTGTGACCCGGTATTGGCGCGAAAGTTAATGGGATGGGGCAAGCCGGGCGGTGAGTCCGCAATGTCACACATTATGTTGGGTCAGACACAAGATGTAGTTGATCCCTGAGTCGGACTTGTGTATCGGTGGCCCCACAGGTGCGAAGAGACGCGGTGCATCCTCTGATGGCGGGGCTTGTTCGGAAACGGACAAGCCTCGTTTTCGTTGTGGGTCAATAATTTACGGTGTGCTCAGAATCGAAAAAGCGCCAGGTGCTTAGACGCGGTCCATGCTCCCCTGACGCTTTCCCGAACGGGGTCTCCCCCGCACCTTAGCGTTGATTTCTTCCCGAAACCTCCGCTGCCCTGCCAGTCACCTGACCTGACCCGCATCTTGCCTTCAGCTTCCTTTCCCGCCAGCTTCGTAAGAAACCTTTGTTCCCAGTCGCCTATCCCTTTTTCCTCAGCTTCCCTTGGTGTTGCCACCCCGTTCCGCCTTGGCGTCCAGGCCGCCTTTTGCGTCCCGCTCCGGTCTTGCGACCCTTGCGTTAATGAAGACGTTACAATGCCTGCCCGGAGCGGCAACAAAAAAGTGAGCAAAGGTGAAAATTTCTTGGGGATAAACCTTTGAAATTGCTTGTGAACAAGCAGTGGATAAGTGGATTTTTGTGTTTGTTTTGGCGGGGGTGCAAGCGCAGCATTGTTTACGCAGTTAAATGTGATTTTCACACCTCATTTACGCATTTGATTTGCCACGGGGCGAGAATCAGCCCCCGAATCGAACCGGAATCGATGCGAATCCGGGGGCTGTATCGCGTCGGTATTACGTCGGTATTAGTTACAGCAGCAGCGACAGCGCCATGACCAGCCACGCGGCCCAGGCGATGGTGAAGATGAACGTGCGGGCCATGAAATGTTTGAAACCGGTGATGAACACGATGGCGTGGGCGACGCGCGCGAAGAAATAGATCGCCGCGCAGGTCGCGGTCAGGGCGGTGTTGGCGTCGGTGACGTGGGCGACCAGAACCACGGCGGCGAAGATGCCGAAATTTTCCAACGCGTTCTGATGCGCCCGGTCGGCGCGTTTCGCCCAGTCGAGCAGCGGGCTGTCGGGCAGCGTGACGTAATTGTCCGGCGTCAACACGCCCCGGCTTTTGACTTGGCCGATCACGGCAGGGATCCAGAGCACGCCGGTCAGCAGGGCGGTGAGAAGGAGATATGTGAGTTCGGTGGTCATTGTGTTGTCCCTCTTGTTTAACTGATGTGTTAAGTAGAGGGTCTGGGTGGGGTTGTCGAGGGGGGGGTGAAATGAGTTGTCTTGATGGCGGGCGGAGTCGGGTGCTTTTTGATCGCAATTTGATCCGCTATCCTGGCGACAATACCGGCAGTGTAGCCCACGTCCAAAACTCAAATCTCCTTTCCGACGATCTGTAAATCACCAATCCTTGGCGAGTTATGGCTGAATCTGGTGTTCGCGTGGTTTGAGTGTTGGCGGTGCATCTGTTTGGATTGTTTTTGCAAAAACCCAATCCGACCCAAGAAGGACGCACCACCATGGACGAGACTAACATCGTTGAATTTGCCGGTCGAGAGGTCAGCCTTGATCCGTTGACTGAGCTTTTGCGCACGGGCGCGCAGGCTCTGATCCAAGCCGCCGTTCAAACTGAGCTTGCGGAATTGATGGATCGCTTTGCTCACCTCAAAACACCAGACGGGCGCGCCGGGGTGGTACGTAATGGCAGTCATCCCGCCCGTGAAATCCAAACGGGTGTTGGACCTGTGACCGTAGAGATTCCAAAGATACGCTCGAAAACCGGCAAGCCAGTGAGTTTCCGCTCCGCGCTCGTACCGCCCTACGTGCGCAAGACCAAGACGCTGCAGGCTGCGATCCCCTGGCTCTACCTCAAAGGCATTTCCACTGGCGAAATGGGAACGGCGCTGAAGGGTTTGCTCGGGGCTAATGCCACCGGATTTTCGGCCAAAACAGTTGCCAGATTGAAGGCCGAATGGGCCGCTGAATACAGGGCGTGGCGCACCGCAGACCTGTCCCAAGACGAGTGGGTCTACATCTGGGCCGACGGTATTCACAGTGGCTTACGCGGCGAGGATCACAAGTTGCGCGCGCTGGTCGTGATCGGCGTAAATACCCGTGGTCAGAAACAATTTCTGGCAATCGAGGACGGCACTCGTGAAAGCACACAGAGCTGGAGGGAGGTTCTAATCGGCCTCAGAGAACGCGGTCTCAACACTCCAAAATTGGCCATCGGAGACGGTGCTCTGGGATTCTGGGCCGCTCTTGAAGAAACCTATCCGGGCACACCTCAACAACGCTGCTGGGTGCATAAGACGGGCAACGTCCTCAACTGTTTTCCCAAGTCCACCCAGCCAAAAGCCAAAACGATGCTGCACGATATCTGGCGCGCTGAAACGCGCAAGTCAGCTGAACAAGCGTTCGATCTCTTCGTGAAAACGTTTGAAGACAAGTACCCCAAAGCCACCGCCTCGCTTCAGAAAGATCGAACCGAACTGCTGGCATTCTACGATTTTCCCGCAATGCATTGGCAAAGCATCCGAACGACCAATCCAATTGAATCCGCCTTTGCCACGATCCGTCATCGCACCAAGCGCTCAAAGGGCTGTCTGGCCCGCGACGGCATGCTCCACATGATCTTCAAACTGGGGCAGTGCGCCGAACAAAACTGGCGCAAACTTCGCGGCTTCAATCATCTCGCCGACGTCATCCAAGGCGTCAATTTCAAAGACGGCATCAAGCAAACCCAGACCGAAACCGCCGCCGCATGAAAGATCCCGCAAACACCAGATTTGACAATAACTCATCCTTGGCGTGTAGATGCAATCACGGCACCAATTGTCTCTTTCGACAAAGAATTTTGTATTGGTTCACTATTCTTAAGGTAAGCAACCCTTGATACGCCTGAGAGACACGACGCTACAGCAAATAAGGATATAATGTTCACAAGACCAAAGAAATTGAATATTGATTCTCCTTCATTTTCTTCGTTTTGCCAAAACCGCTTGTGCAAGGAAAATCTAAACGAAGTTGCTGAATTTTGGTAAAAAACCAAAGCTCCATATACAATTACAAGCAGGACGCCAATTATTAGGGTGCGAAAAACTCCGACATATAGATAAAGGAACAATAATAGACCGATAGTCATCATAACATAAGAACGGTTTTCGTAACTCCCAAGCACCCCCCACGTTTGAGTGTTATTGTCAGTTTTATGGTGAGTCGAATTTGCCATTTTGCGCGTGTTTTTTTCTTTCTTGTCTGAATTCTGTGGCGCCGGGTTGATTTCTCTGAATCAGTGGTGGGATGGATCAGGTTGCCGCCCTTGAACAACTTCTCGCCACGGCTCTGCGTCGGATCGCTGAGCTTGAAGCTGCGTTGGCGAGCATGGCGGAAGAGATCACGGACCTGCGCCGACAGTTGGCCAAGAACAGCAGCAATAGCAGCAAGCCCCCTTCAAGTGATGGCCTGAAGAAGCCAGCCCCGCGCAGCCTGCGTGGCAAATCCGGAAAGAAAAGTGGCGGCCAAGTTGGCCACCGGGGCGACACCCTGCGCCAGACGTCAACACCCGACTTTGTCGAACGGCATGAGGCGACGCATTGCAGCGCCTGTCAGAGCGCCCTGACGGCGGAGATGGTGAAAGGGATCGAGAAGCGTCAGGTGTTCGACTTGCCTGCGCCACGCCTGGAGGTCACCGAGCATCAGGCGGCGGTTTATTGTTGCGACCATTGTCGAGCCACGACGACGGCTGGCTTTCCCGATGGCGTGGCCGCGCATGTGCAATATGGCACGCGCATGCGGGCAGTGGCGGTCTATTGCAATGTTCAGCAGCTGATACCCGAGGATCGGGTCTGCCAGCTTATGCGCGACCTGTTTGGGGCCACCAGCTTGTGCGCGGCCAGCGTGACCAACTGGACGCGCGGCGCGGCAAATAAGATGGGTGTCGTGGTTGAACACATTCTCGCCCGGCTTGCCGAAGGCGGCGTTCGGCATCTGGACGAGACCGGACTTCGTGTTGCCGGCAAGCTGCACTGGCTGCACACGATCTGCGATACCGCCTTCACCCATTACCGCATCAGCGCCAAACGCGGTGCTGTTCCAACCTTCCTGACCGGCGGGACGATCATTCATGATCACTGGAAACCCTACTACGCCCATATGAGCGGAGTGGACGCCCACGCCCTCTGCGGGGCGCATCACTTGCGCGAACTCAAGGCCATCGAAGAGATCGAAAAAGAGCCTTGGGCGACGGAGATGAGCGCAGTGCTTCATAGCGCCAATCAGCTCAGATGCGCGGCTCAGGATCAAGGCGAGACCGAACTCCCGGAACTGGTTCGCCAGGGTATAGTCACCAGATACATGGCGATCCTCGCCAAGGGGCTCGCCTTCCACGAACGCCAGCCCCCGCTGGCCAAAAGCCCCGGCACCCGCGGCCGAAAAGCCAGGCGGCCAGGCCACAACCTGCTCCTCCGCCTGCGTGACTACCGCGAAGTCGGCGATGAGAGATATGCCCAAAAGTTGGTGACGGCCTTCATCAGGCGGCGATTTGAACTTGCTTGATGCCGTCCTTGAATTCAACCCCCTGAATGACTTCGGGTAGACGGTTTGGTCCGGAGATCTTCCGCCACTTTTTCTTGGCTGACCATTGTCTGACAGGGTATTGCGCAGCAATGTCCCGAGAAGGATCATCAGCCTGTACACCATAGCGAGGGCGGTTTTGCGGTTCAGGCAGCCCTTGGTTTTCCGGGTGCGGTTCCTGACAGTGGCAAAAACGCTTTCAATTGGGTTCGTGGTTCGGATGTGCTTCCAGTGTTCGGCAGGGAAGTCATAGAAAGCCAACAATTCACTGCGGTCTTTCACCAACTTGGCGACGGCCTTCTCGTATTTCACGCCGTAGGTTTCCACGAAAAGATCGAAAGCCGCGTTCGCCTCCTTCCTGGTCTCGGCCATCTGTTACCTGACAGGTGAATGCATGCATTCACCGAGAGGGCAGATGTCCTGAAGATCGGACTTGGCCTTTTCGTGTAGAGATTTTGGCATCGCGCCCAACACGTTGGCTGTTTTGTGGACCCAGCATCGCTGTTCGCGCGTCTCGGGGAAGACATCGCGCAGAGCGGTCCAAAACCCAAGTGCGCCGTCGCCGATGGCCAGTTCCGGGGGCACCGCCAGACCACGTTTCTTTAGCCCCTTCAACAGGTCGCGCCAACTGTCGGCATTCTCTCGGAACCCGTCCATAATCGCCAAAACATCCTTCTGACCATACTCATCTGCGCCTATAATGACCAACATACATTGACGATCCCCGTCCAGACGCGGCGTGAAGTAAACCCCGTCCGCCCAGATGTAGACATAGCGCTTGCCAGTGAGATCGCGCTTGCGCCAGGTCTCATATTCCTCCCACCACGCAGCCTTCAGACGCGTGATGGTCGAAGACGACAGCCCCTCGGCATCCGGCCCAAGAAGTGCTGCCAGTGCTTCGCTGAAGTCGCCTGTCGAGATACCTTTCAGGTACAGCCAGGGGAGCAACTCTTCCACTGACTTCGACTTGCGCAAATAGGGCGGCACCAGCGCCGAGCGGAACTTGATCTTGCTTCCATCTTCATTGCTGCCGCGGTCCCGAACGCGCGGCACCTGTACAGGAACCGTGCCGATCCCCGTCATCATCTCGCGCTCCGGCAAGAAACCGTGACGGACAAGGCGTTGGCGGCCTTCTTCGTCCAAAAGATGCGCGTACTCGGCGATGAATGCGGAAACTTCAGCTTGAACCGCCGTGCGCAGAAGCTCCTTCGCACCCGACTGGATCACTTCGGTCAGCGGATCAGGTGAAAATTCCGATGGAAGTTCGAATGGTACAATAGTAGATTTGGCCATGGTGGCATATCCTTTCTCATTGAGATTGACGGCGCGATTGCACCGCCATGATATGCCGCCCGCTTCAGGCCATCACCAACTTTCGGG